>CAWHVI010000001.1:0-14225 GCA_963832765.1 uncultured Acidobacteriaceae bacterium
GCAGCCCATGGCAAAACGGCAGGAAAAACCGCAGATTGGAGCGCCGTCCACCTCCTCCGTTCCGCTGCAGCTACCGGAAAAACAGCGCGCTCTTTTTCACGAAGTGCTGGTTTCGCTCGAACAGCAGGGCCGCGACTACGCAGTCGCCGGGGCTTTTGCTCTTCGCCACCATACCGGTATCAGCCGCTTTACCAAGGATCTGGATATCTTCCTAACTCCGCAGAAAGTGTCGGATGCTCTGCGTAGCTTGCAGCGAAAATGGATTCGACTGCGAGGTTCGCGATCCGGTCTGGCTGGCCAAAGCGCATCGCGACGGCTATTTTGTCGACCTGATCACGGGCATGAGCAATGGAGCCATCGGAGTGGACGATTCCTGGATTCAGCGCGCGCATCCGGCGCAGATCCTTGGCGTGGATACTCGGGTGTTGGGCGCAGAAGAGGTGCTGGCCTCGAAGCTCTTTGTCACTCGCCGCGAGCGGTTCGACGGAGCGGACATTGCCCACATCGTCTTTGCCAAGCGGGGGAAGCTGAATTGGGATCGCGTGCTGCAACTGGCCGGCGAACATTGGGAGCTTGTGCTGTGGGCGCTCATGCTGTTCCGCTATGTCTATCCGGCACAAAGCGGATACATTCCGGCGCATTTGTGGCAGGAACTGCTGAGCCGGTTTGCTGAGCAAATCCGCGTGCCGAACCCCAGAGCCAGCTTTCGCGGCAGCCTGATTGACGACGCGATGTTCGCCATTGATGTGGAAGAATGGGGGCTGGAGAACATTCTCGAGAAATATAGGGCAAGGCGCGAGAAGATTGCGTTCTCCGCCGGGACATCGTGCGCTTGATGGGACCTTTTCCGTTCGGGGAGAAAAATGGATGAGAATTGCGGCCACCGCCGATTTGCACTTCATGCCTTCCAGTCACGCCGCCGTGCAGGATCAGCTCAGCAAGGCGCGGGATGAGGCAGACGTGCTGGTGCTGGCGGGGGATTTGACCAACTTCGGGCAACCGGCCGAAATGGAGCCGCTGCTGAATGCCTTGGTCCGTCTGCGCGTACCGACGATTGCCGTCCTGGGCAATCATGATTACGAAAGCGGAAAAGAACAGGAACTCATGCGGATGATGAGCGCCGAGGGAATCAAAGTGCTGGATGGCAGCGCCTATGAACGGGACGGTGTGGGTTTTGCTGGAACCAAAGGCTTCGTGGGCGGCTTTGGCAGAGGGGTTCTGACTGCGTTTGGCGAGCCTGAGATAAAAACCTTCGTGCGCGCTTCGATTGATGAAGCGCTCAAACTGGAACGTGGATTGTCACAATTACGAACTTCCAAACGAATGGTCATTCTGCATTATTCGCCCATCGCAGCCACGGTGGCCGGGGAAGCAGTCGAGATTTATCCTTTCCTGGGCACATCCCGGCTGGCGGAAGTGATTGACCGGCACGGCGCCGACCTGGTGGTGCATGGCCATGCGCATCATGGATCACTGACCGGCCAAACTACCGGCGGTGTGCCGGTGCATAACGTGGCCATTACACTCCTGCAAATGCAAGAACCACCTGCCGCCTTCCGGATATTCGATGTCTAGAGTTATCAATAAGCGTTTTTTCCGGAGAAGAAACGAAAGAACGTCAGCGTGATGATCTGCAGGTCAAAGGTCAGGCTCCAATTGCGTAAATAGTAGAGGTCATATTCCACTCGCTTGGCAATCGACGTGTCGCCGCGCCATCCGTTCACCTGGGCCCATCCAGTGATGCCCGCGCGGAAGAAATGGCGGGAATGGTACATTTCAAATTCCTTCAGAAAACGCTTGACGAAGAATGGGCGTTCCGGACGAGGCCCGACAATGCTCATTTCGCCCTTCAAGACGTTCAGAAATTGAGGAAGCTCGTCGAGGCTGGCCTGCGGAGAAAAGCGCCGACGCGCGTGCATCGCGGGTCCTGCTCGTGAGTCCAGCGAGTGTCGCTTTCGTTTCGTTGAACCGACTCGCATGGTGCGGAATTTCAACATGCGGAAGAGGTGACCATTCAATCCCACCCGCTCTTGCGCAAAGAAGACGGGTCCGCGGCTTTCCAGCTTTATGAGGAGCGCGATCAGAAACATGGCGGGCCAAACCACGGCCAAAGTCAGGACAGACAGCACAATATCCACAATGCGCTTCTGGATGAGATAGGAGCCGGATTCCGCCAGAGTGGGGCGGAGATCCAGCATACGCACGCCCCCTAAATCAATTAACTGATCGCGAGTCGCTACTGCCGGTGCGAGGTCAATAGCAAGCCGCGTGGGTACAGACAGCGTTTCCAGTATAGGGAGAAGCGAGTCGAGTTCATGAATTCGTTCGGACGGAAGAGCAATGACAATATCGTCAATAACGTCGCTGTTGAATGAGGCCAGCATCTCCTGCAATTCGAACACCGGCGCGCCTGCGGTTTCTACCGGCTGATCGAGAACACGGAGATACCCGGCAATCTTGCAAGGCAAGACCTGGCCCCTGGTCAACGAAGCCGCAATGTGGCTGCGCATAAGCGTCGGTGCCGACGATCAAAATCCGTACGCCGCCGCGGCCTGAGGTGCGAGTCCATTCCAAAAATACGCGGAAGGCGACCCGGAGCAAGCTGGCGAGTATGAAAAGCACCAGCGCGCTGAGTGCGACGACCAGCCGGGAATAAGTGGCCCGGCGGTATAGAAACCCGCCCGCCATCACAACGGTATAGGTGAATGCCAACGCCTCAAGCAGACGACGCGACTTGCCTCCCGGAAGATACAGTTGCTCCACGCTCCATAGTCCGGATTCTTCCGCCGCGACTGCCCAGGCAATTGTGGTCAGCAGAACAATTCCCCAGTAGGAAGGCAATCCGAGAGAATGATGCGCGGACCCGAACAAGCTGATTCCGAAGCGTACTCGAACAGCAATGAAATAAGCCAGGATTGGCAGGGTAAGCGTAAGAATTCTTAAGCAGAAGCGTGCATAACTCAAATGACTGCGAATCATACGAACAAAACTCCGGGTCTCTGGATCTCGTGCCACCCGGGATTGCGAATAATCCCATCGCCGCTTGGATGCCTTCCACGGCGCGAACGTCAACCTTTTTGTCTTTCCAAATCAAGTACTTAGCAGGGTGGCAAGTAGCGGTTTTTTGAAGCATCCTCTGTGGCCCTCTGCGACATCGAAGTTGGGACACGGAGAAAGCATCCCCTTGTGTTCCAGGAAAGTTCTGTTTCTGATTCTGCTCACAGTTGGAGCCTTTTGCCTGCATGGTTACCATCCCTGGGCGGAGGATGCTGCGATTTATCTTCCGGCAGTGGAGAAGCTGCTGAACCCGGGCCTGTTCATCGTTCAACGCGCAATTTTTCGAGTCGCACGCGAGCCTCACCGTTTATCCGCAACTCATCGCAAACTCGGTTCGCCTCAGCCATTTGCCATTGGCGTATGCGCTTCTTCTTTGGCAGGGACTCTCTATTTTTCTCCTGTTGTACGCGTGCTGGGAAGTGGCCAGAGGTGCTTCAAACGAAGAATTTCGTGTTATGCCGGCGTCGCGTTGGTGGCGGCGCTCTTCACATTGCCGGTGGCGGGAACCGCTCTTTACATCATGGACCAGTATCTAAATCCGCGAAACCTGACCGCCTTTCGTGGGGGTGTTGGCCGTGGCCAGGTTGCTGGACCGAAAGTATGTTGCAGCAGCTGCGCTGCTGATGTTTGGCATGGTGATCCATCCTCTGATGGGAGCATTCGCCGTTTGTTTCTGTGTGCTGCTGTTCTGGATGGAAAGAAGCGAGATTCCACAGGCCACGTTGGCCGGAATTTTGCCGCTTGGGCTGCTTGATCCGCCGACCCCCGCCTACCATCCTATCGCATTGTCTCACTCATATTTTTATCTGCTGCGCTGGGAGTGGTATGAATGGCTGGGTGTGATTGGCCCCTTGCTGCTCCTTTGTTGGTTTGTGCGAATTGCGCGATTCCGGCAGATGCGGAACCTGGAACTGATCAGTCGAGCCCTCATTCATCTACCAGATTATTTTCTTGATTGGCGCTTTGGTAGTTTCTATCCCCGCAGCGGTTTGAGACCCTGGCACGCCTGCAGCCCATGCGCAGCCTTTTCTTGCTGTACATCCTGTTTGTGCTGTTTGCCGGGGGTCTGATTGGCGAGTACTTTCTGAAAGATCGCTGGTGGAGATGGCTGGCGTTGTTCGCGCCGCTTTGCGGGGGGATGTTTTATGCGCAACGCGCGCTGTTCCCGTCCAGCGCGCACATTGAATGGCCGGGCTCCCGGCAGCTCAATCCCTGGGAGCAGGCTTTTGAGTGGGCTCGAAACAACACCCCAGCCGACGCCGTGTTTGCGCTGGATCCAGATTACATGCACATTCCCGGAGAAGACGAAAACAGCTTTCGCGCGCTGGCTGAACGCAGCACGCTGGCCGACGCGGTAAAGGACAGCGGTGCGGCCAGTATGTTTCCCGCGATGGCGGGAGAGTGGCTGGGACAGATACAGGCGCAGAGTGGGTGGCGTAAATTTGGGATGCAGGACTTTCGCCGACTGCAGGGCGAATACGGCGTGAACTGGGTCGTGCTGCAGCAGCCTGGAGGACAATATCTACCATGCCCCTTCCAGAACCGGACGGTGAAGGTATGCAAGCTGCCGACCGAATCGTTGGAATATGCCAGTCACCCCTTGCCGGCCTCCCACGATCCTGACAGCGATCTTAGGCGCGGAGCAGGCGTTCGGCTGTTCCATCAACTCTCGCCCTGATCAGAAGGCCGGGCGCAGGAAAAGTTTGCGCGGATCAAACGTGATCTGCAAAGCTGCAGCTACATTTCTGGCAATACCGGGTTGAATGGCAGGAAAATGCCAGCGCTCATATTGCACCCATCCCGAAACGCCAAAGTTGGAACGCAGCCAGAAATCGCCGGATAAGCCAAAGTCGGTGAGCGCGCCGCCCTGTGGAATAAAATTCGGGCTCACCTCCTGATGGCGAAAATTGACGGTAACTTTGTTTTTTGGGCTGAACCAGTATGACGTCCAGGCCTGAGCGCCCTGCCCTTGCCGGCCAATCCAGCTTCCGATCAGATTTCCCTCGTTGGTATATCCGCTCCGAAAACGATCGTTGTTGTAGAAGAAGCCATGCTGGGTTCGGATTCCTCCGCCGGGAGGGTCCGTATACATGCCCTCGAGGCGAAAATCGAGCTTGGGTATTCCGGGCACGTGAGAGAGATAGATACCGGACGTGAGCGCCGTCTTGTTCCAGGCGAACCAGGGATTCGCTTGGTCGTCGGTGAATGCATCGGCGTAGAACGTCGCCCAATCCCGGGCCCCGGGAATCCGGTAAGCAAAATCGAACCCGCCGCGGCGGTCGCCGGCGTCGCCTGGGCTGCCGGGAAATCCATTTCCTCTTGAGAACATGGCTTGCAGGAGCTTATGAGCAGTCGCCGGAACTCCCGGACCACCAAAAAGCGTGGTGGCGCTGATGCCTAGCTCAAGATTGTTCGTAGGTTTCAGACTCACTTTCTCTCCCACGATAAAGGGCTGATCTTGCAGAGATTCTGCCCAGGAACCCGTGAACGTGGAGTTCGCTCCGAATACCCAGTGATAACCGCTGAGCCGCCCGATGAAGTAATCCATCCGGATTGGGCCAAGCAGGCTAAAGACGCTCGGCAACTGGAACGGGGTGACACGATTGACTTGCAGCATAAGGATCGGTTCAGCATTCGTGCTGAACAACATGGGCCCGCTCTGGTCCTCTCCCCACCACAGCGCCTGTTTGCCAAAAGTGATCTGCCAGTTATTAAGTTGCATGCCGACGTATCCTTCCAGCAAGTCGAGCCGATTGACCGGGGGCTAATGGCCCAGCCGGAGGCGGAATGGGAAGACCATCGACGGATTGAATGACCTGTGCGGTCTGAAGCGAGGGGCCGGAGAGGGACCCGCCGTGCTGATACTCGGCCCGCACATAGAATGAGAGTGGGCCGGCGACGGCATGGCCGCTGATTCCAGTCACATTGTTGAAGCCCTCGCCGTAGGGCCGCCCATAATCGTTGACGATGGTCTGCCCGAAATGAAGGCCATCCTCCAGCGGAGTGCCGGAAATTCCGCTCACGCGTGTGTAGATTGAGTCGAGGCTGAGGCCAAGATTTGCGGCGCCATTCAAACGCGCAGTCTCCTCGCTGAATTCAGCGTTCAGAGCTGCATATATTTTCGGCGGTTCGCGGCCACCTTCTGTATTTTCGGCGATTGCGGCTTTCGCTTCCTCCAGCAGCAGCCGGGCGCATTCCATGCGCGTCCATGGGCGCATGCCCAAATCGGCGGACTGAATATAGCCCATGGCAATCAAACGCTCCATGGCGGGATAGATCCAGCTATCCAGGGGCACATATGGCGAAGACATATTGGAGGGTTCACGAACGGCTTCGCCTTTAGTGAATGCGTCCCATCGATTGGCGCCGAAATCGCGGTAATGAGAGTGAGCCCGAAAGATCTGCCGGCCGGTGTACCATCCGAGCGCGCTGCCTATGAGTGCATCACTGGCGAAATGCTGATGGCCGGCGATGCGCATTGCACTTACGCAGCCGGCAAGGCTATACGCAAGAAACTGAGTCAATGGGCCCGGGTATTCATGCGCAATCACGCTGGCAATCGCCCAACTAACGGAAGCATGCCCGGAAGGAAATGATGCTCCGCCAGAGAAGAAATGCCCTTGCCCATCACCGGTAAAAGGACGTTCCCGGCGAAAGGCGTACTTGAAGACCTCGGTCTCGAGCAGGGCATCAATCCCTGCTTCTCCACTAAGCAGTCCGGTTTCCCGTCGCTGATCGTTATGCGCAATGTGCCCCCACAGAAACATCCCCCCGCCAATACCGGCCATCGCGGCCACTCCGGCATTTGAAAACGTAACCGCATGGGAAACCGTTGCCGGGTCGGTGGGCACGTGTCTCTCGATCGCTGTATCACTGGCCAGCAATGCCGCGCCTGCGAAGGCCAATGGAACCGACCACTGCCACTGTCGCACGCTCATGTGTAACGGAGTCGTCCAGAACGACTTCTGATCTTGAAAAAGATTGTGCGGAAGTGATTTCAAGTCGACCGGGGGCAGCGAAAAAGTGAAAGAATTGCCCCGCGCATTGGTGGGCGATGAGGGCGTATCTGACTGTTTGGAAGGGGTTTGTGCCTGGGCAGCAAGGCTGCAACTAAATGCGATCAGCAGCCCCAGGGTGGCTAAAATCCTGGCGGCATGAAATTTGTTTTCCGACCAAACCTTAGCGGTTCCAGAAAACATCGTTAATTTTTTCCTACTTGCCTGATGGAAAAGACAGTTAGCCTCACCCGGACACGAAGCGCGCCCAAGAAGGTGGGCCAGGCCTGGAGATTTTCTCACCGGAATCCTGCCCCGCGAGGTGTGTGAAATGTGTGAAATCCGCATCCAATGACGGAGTATCTAGAGTAAGGTGCGCAACAACCTTTTCTTGGATGAAGGATTCAGTAAAAAGGGAATGATGAAAACTCCAGGTTGCGGGGCGCCTAAGGGTTAGCGTTTGCCAATCGCCCGTACGCGATGATTGACACTGATATCCAACCCGTAGAAGCCGTGAGGGAAACAAACGAGCAGGGGGCCGAAACCGAGGTTTCGGTACTTGACCTCGTGGTTTTGCTTCTGGAGCAAAAACGATTCATTCTGCGCTTCGTGCTGGGGGCGGCGGCGCTAGCGATTATCGTGGCTTTGCTGTTGCCGGTTCGCTATGAAGCCAAAGTTGTGCTGCTGCCACCTGCGCAGGATTCCTCCATTGGATCCGCTTTTCTGGGCCAGCTGGGAAGCCTGGGGTCCTTAGGCTCTCTTGCGTCACTTGCCAGTGGAAATCTTGGACTCAAAAATCCGGCGGATATGTACGTCGCCTTTCTCACCAGCCGGACGGTGGAAGATGCCATGATCCATCGCTTCGATTTGATGAAGGAATACCACGCCAAACGAATGTCGCAGGCGCGTAAGGAATTTGGAAATCGTGCCAGCGTGCTCGCTAATAGTAAAGACGGGCTGATCCGCATCACGATGGAAGATGGCGACCCAAAGCGAGCGGCTGAATTAGCCAACGGCTACGTGGAAGAATTCCGCAAACTGTCGGCGTCGCTGGCTATTACCGAAGCGGCGCGTCGGCGTCTGTTCTTTGAGCAGCAATTGCAGGATGCCAGGAACAAACTGACGGATGCGGAAAATGCCATGACCAAGACCGAACAATCGACCGGTGTTCTGCAGATTGACAGCCAGGCGCGCTCGCTGATCGAGTCTGCCGCGATGTTGCGCGCGCAAGTGGTCGCGAAACAGGTGCAGATCGAAGGCATGCGGTCGTTTGCCACCGATGACAACCCCGACCTCATCCTGGCCAAGAAGCAGCTGGCGGCGCTGCAGGCACGGCTCGACCAACTGGCCTCATCGCAAAGCGACACTGGTTCGGGCATCAATCTTTCCAAAGGGCGGGTGACCCAGGCGGGAATGGAGTACCTGCGCCGGTATCGCGACCTTAAGTACCAGGAAACAGTTTTTGAGTTGCTGGCCAAAGAATACGAAGTTGCGAAACTCGATGAAGCGCGGGAGGGATCCATCGTTCAGGTGGTGGATGCTGCGGTGCCTCCGGATACGAAATCTTCTCCGCACCGGACTTTGATTGTGGCCGGCACGACGTTTTTCGCTTGCATCGTGGCGGTTGGCTGGGTGTTGCTGCGGAGGCGTCTGGCATATGCCTTCGGCTTGCCGGTCAACCGGCAGCGTCTGCGCGCCATCGACGAACTCTGGAGGACAAAGCCTAAGGCGGTCTAAAGGTTTCCCTATATGCAAGGCTGGGTTGTCGTCCTAGTTTTCCGATGCACAATGCCGGATCGTCCACTGTCTAATACAGAAGTCGCTGTATTTCCGGTTAGACATTCCCGCCCCTAAGATTGCTGAAATGAAAGTTCTGTTTCTGAACCCACCCTTCCACCCCCGTTTTTCGCGGGAGCAACGCAGCCCGGCGGTGACGAAGAGTGGAACACTCTACTATCCCAAGTGGTTGGCGCACGCGGCGGGCGTAGCGATTCAGAACGGTCACGAAGTGGACCTGATGGATGCTCCAGCTGCCGGATACCCAGTCCAGGCGATCATTGATCGCGTTGCCGCGAAGAATATCGAAGCAGTCGTCTGCGACACCTCGACTCCCAGTATTTTCAATGACGTAAATGTCGTGAATTCTCTGGTGGCTGCGAAGCCGAGCCTGCACGTGCTTCTGGTAGGCCGGCATGTCTCGTCTTTGCCGCAGCAGACTCTGGCCATGTCGCCCTCTTTGCGGGCGGTGGCCATGCGCGAGTACGAATACACCGCGCGCGATTGGCTGGCAGCGATGGACTGTGGCGCCGACCTTTCCACCGTCGACGGCTTGGTCTGGCGTAACGGGAGCGGCGAGATTGTCACCAACAGACAGCGCGAGGCTATCAAGAACCTCGACGAATTGCCTTTCGTTTCAGAAGTCTACAAGCGGTTTCTGCACACGCCGGATTATTTCTACGGCCACTCCCTCTGGCCGCTGGTGGTTTTCGACAGCAGCCGGGGCTGCCCTTATCACTGCTCGTTCTGTGTTTATCCCCAGACCTTCAGCGGGCACACCATGCGTTACCGGTCCGTAGAGAATGTTGCCGACGAATTCGACTTCGTCGCTCGGGAGATGCCTGAAATCAAGACGGTGATGCTGGAGGACGACACCTTCATTATCAGCAAGCCCCGCACTTTGGCGCTGGCGAAGGAGTTGATCCGCCGGGGCAACAAGCTGCCCTTCGATGCCAACTGCCGCGCCGACATCGGCGCTGAAACCGAATTGCTTTCTACGCTGCACCAGGCGGGGGCGCGTCTGTTCTGCGTGGGGTTTGAGAGCGGCGATGTCGATGTGATTCACGGCATGAAAAAGAACAACGACGACCGCCGAGATGCCAAATACCACGAAGAGGCTTTCCGCTTCGTGCGCCGCTGCCAGGAGTCGGGCATCATGGTGCACGGCTGCTTCATGGTCGGCAATTTGAATGAGACCCCGGCCAGTATGGAGAAGACATTGAGCTTCGCCAAGAAGCTCAAGCCGGACACGGCTCAATTCTTTCCCATCATGGTTTATCCAGGAACGACAGCGTATGAAGAAGCCAAAAGGCGCGACTACATTCAAATTGAAGACTGGAGCGCGTGGTTAACCAAAGACGGACTGCACAACAGCGTAGTCACTCTGCCGAACCTCACGCATGAGCAGTTGGTCAGCTTTTGCGACCGGGCGCGGCGAAGCTTCTATTTGAGCCCTTCCTATCTCCTGTACAAGCTCAAACAGTCGCTGAAGGACGGTAGGGAGTTGCAGCGCAACGTTAAAGGTTTTATCACCCTCTCAAAGTACCTGCTGCATGGAAGCCGGCACGAGGGGACAGCGAGCGTCCGGTCCGCCGGGCGTCACGATGGATTAACGCCGGCTGTGAGCAGCCCTGGAAACGACTAGCGCGTGACGGACCGATTGCGCGCATTGGAGGCCGGTCGTGTCCTTGAGGGTTGATGATCGAAAGTGTTTGACAATGGGAGACTGGAACGCACCCACATCTTTCTCGGTCATCATTCCCACATTCAATGGCGCAGCGCGCATCGGCCATTGTCTCGCCGCTCTCCGGGAACAAGTGGATCAAAGCGACGGTGAGATTCTTGTGGTCGATGATGGTTCAACCGACAATACCGCGGAGGTAGTCCGACGGTATTGCAACGCTCGCCTGATCCGGCAGGCGAATGCCGGACCGGCAGCCGCCCGTAATCGCGGCGCCCACGAAGCACGCGGCACGATCATTCTTTTTACCGATGACGACTGTGTCCCAGTCAGCAATTGGGTTGATGAGATGCTGGAACCGTTTAGGGACCCGGAAGTGGTCGGAACGAAGGGCATCTACCGCACCACGCAACAGCAACTTATGGCTCGATTCGTTCAGATCGAGTACGAGGAACGTTACCGATTGATGGCAGGGTTCCCCACGATCGATTTCGTGGACACCTACTCGGCGGCGTTTCGCCGCGAACGGTTTCTGGAGATTGGCGGTTACGATACATCTTTCCCGGTAGCGTGCGCGGAGGATGCGGATCTCTCCTATCGCATGTCGGCTCGCGGCTGGAAGATGAAATTTGCTACTGGCGCCATTGTCCGCCATACCCACCCAGACTCCTTCCGGGAATATCTCAAAAAGAAATACAAATTTGCTTTTTGGCGTGTCCTGGCCGTACGGAAAAATCCCCATAAGGCAGTACGGGACAGCCATACCCCACAGTTGATGAAACTGCAGCTATTCTTTTTGCCCGCCCTGCTGATGGGCGCGATGTTCGACGTCATGGCACGCCCTCAGGTGCCTTCCAGTGCGGTGGTGCTGGCTTTGTTTTTGGCCACAACGGTGCCCTTTGCATGGCGCGCAGTCCAAAAGGATTTCATGGTGGGCTTATTTTCGCCTGCGCTACTGGCGGCGCGCAGCTGCGCACAGCTGGTGGGTGTGATCGCAGGAGGACTGTACGCGAGCCGGAAGCCCGCCGCCATGGTAAGCAAGTCGCCTGTGTGAAACGGGAGCTGGTTTTAGGGTGCAGTTCAAGCCCGGCAATTGATTTCATGTGCAGCGCTTACAAAAACGAGTCGGCAGTAATCGAGAGGACGAGCGAGGTTTCTCCCGCAGTCCGCGAATCGCCAACCAACAACCCGCAGGGGACGCGGAGTTTTGCGGCCGCAATTTCGCGAAACATCGCGGCCAGCTTAGCGCGGGTGCTGACGGTTTCGTTGGTTGCGATTATCCTGCCTGCCTACCTGACCCATCGTCTGCCGGTGACAACCTACGCGGCCTGGGTGCTCATTCTCCAGCTCGCGGCGTACGTGTCTTACCTGGATCTCGGCGTGCAAACCGCGGTTTCCAAGTTCGTTGCCGAGTACGACGCCAGGGGCGATCGTACCGGCGCGGGCCGGCATGCCAGTGCCGGGCTCGTTTTTATGCTGCTGGCCGGAGCCCTGGGTCTGATCGTCACCCTACTTTTAGCCTGGCAGGTGCCGCGATTGTTTCAGGAGATGCCGGCAAATCTTTATCACGACGTCCGGGTGAGCGTGATACTGGTCGGGTCGTCCCTGTCTTTCGGTCTGGTTTGCGCCGTGTACGCGGCCGTCTTTCTGGGACTTCAGCGCTACTGGGTGCCGATGACCATTGGCATCGTGAATCGCCTTTCATTCGCCGCCATCATCCTGGCGGTAGTTGCCCTCCACGGCAAACTTGAAGCCATGGGAATTGCGGTGGCCTTGGTGAACGTGGGCACAGGCTTGCTGCAAGTTCTTGTGTGGCGCAGGAAAGCATCACATATCCCCATTTCCACAGCTTTGGCGAGCATGGGCATTCTTAAGACGATGGCTCGGTATTGTTCGCTGCAATCGATATGGATTTTCGGCATGTTGTGTGTGGCAGGGCTCGACGTCACCATTGTGGGGCATTACGACTATGCACAAACGGCCTACTATTCGATCGCCGTCCTGCCGACCAACTTTGTGTTGCTGATTATTTCGTCGCTGGTGAACCCCTTGATGCCGGCATCGTCGGCGCTAAGCACCCAGCGCTCGCCGGCGGAGATGGGTGATTTTCTGGCTAAAATCAGCCGCTATGGCACCCTGGTGCTGCTGCTGACCGGGCTGCCGTTAATGGTTTGTGGATTTCCGTTTCTGCGCCTCTGGGTTGGTCCGGCGTATGCCGTACATACGATTCGATATTTGAGAATTCTCGTTCTCGCCAACATCATTCGCAATCTCTGCGCGTCGTACGCCACCATGATGGTCGCAACTGACAACCAGGGGCCGGCCACCGCAGCTTCGGTTTGCGAAGCGGTCGTGAACCTGGGCAGCAGCATCTATCTGGCGAGCCGGTTCGGTGCCATTGGCGTGGCCATCGGAACGCTGATTGGTTCGGTGGTGAGCGTTTCGCTGCATTTTGCTATCAGCATGCACTACTCGCGATGGACACTCGCCATCTCTCGTTCACGCTTGCTTTTGAAAGGCATGCTTCAGCCTGCCGTTGCCGCGATTCCGACCCTGGTTCTGTTGCCGTTGTGGTGGCCGTCCGGCCACATGGATCTGAATCTCCGGAATGACGACCGTCTGGGGTCCGGCCCTTTCGCTTTTGCTTGGCTGGCGGGGCTGAGCGGGAAGGAGCGTACTTACCTGATGCGCCTGGCGAGGCGGCCGCCTTGGGCCACGGCCGAGCCCTGACGAACATCAAACAAGGGGACGAGCGTCTGCAGACCACACCAAAAGCATTATGTGCGTCGTTTCACAAATTCGTAAGGCAGGAAAGAAGTTCCTGGGACCGCGAGCCACAAGCTATGTCCAAGACTTTACAGGAACATCCGGGGCCAGACTTTATCGTTCTGCTCTTCGGGAAAGACACGGGCTTGAGATCGGTGGCCCCAGCGGAATCTTCGGCGACGGAGGACCCTTCCCTGTCTATCAAGCCCTGGGAGGCCTGGACAATTGCCTGTACTCAGCCCAGACCATTTGGACCGGAGACGTGCCGCAGGGGAGAAGTTTCCATTACCACCCGCTGAAACGCCCCGGGAACCAGATCATTGGTGAGGCGGCCGAACTGCAAACCATCAAAGATTCTGCGTACGAATGCGTGCTGGCCTCACATTGCCTGGAGCACGTGGCGAATCCGTTGCGCGCCCTGGGCGCATGGAAACGAGTTCTCCGGCGGGACGGTCTTCTGCTCCTTGTGCTGCCACATAAAGCTGGCACATTCGACTGGAGGCGCCCCACCACCAGCCTTGCCCACATGATTGAAGACTATAGAGACGGAATTAAGGAAGATGATTTGACCCCGTTTCTGAGATCCTCGCGTTACATGACCTTGAGAAAGACAAGGCGGCGGGCTCCAAAGACAGCTTTGAGCGCCGGTGTATGCAGAATTACTTCAATCGGGCAATTCACCACCATGTCTTCGACACCGCCACCGCTATTGCGCTGGTGGACCACGCGGCCCTCAAGATCATGCGGGTTGACGCTTCGAACCCATGCCACATCGTAATACTAGCTCGGCGGCATGGCGGAGCGCCGGACAACGCAGCGTTCCTGCGAAGAACCGCCGAATGCTACCGCCGAAGCCCATTTCCGCCGATCATTGGCAGGACGGCGGGTAAGCCGGCAACTCTCGTAGGATCACGCGATGGGTAGCGAAAAGACAGCACAATCCGTTTGCG
>CAWHVI010000002.1:0-952012 GCA_963832765.1 uncultured Acidobacteriaceae bacterium
GGACCGTAAACGCGTGAAGAACAAGTCTCACTCAAGAAAACAGGCAAGTAGACCCACAATCGTCGACGTAGCACAAGCAGCGCACGTCAGCGTGATGACCGTGTCTCGTGTCATCAACAATTACGACACCTTGCGGCCAAACACGCGGGCCAAGGTTATGGCGGCTATCGCCAAAGTTGGCTATAGGCCGAACGAAGCTGCTCGCATCCTCAAGGGCATGCCAGGGAGAACGATAGCTTTTGTGGTACCTGACCTCACCGACTTCTTTGCGACTTGCTTTCATGCCATTCAAGAAGTCGCATTGCGCCATGACTACAAAACGATAGTAGTTGCTACCGGCCGAAGTGCTTCAGTCGAGAGCCAGCAGATCGACGAAATACAAAACAGCAGAATTGCTGGCCTGCTCATCGTAACTTCGGGAGGGGATACGAAGGGACTGCAGGCATTGCAGCAGGAAGGAATACCCATCGTTGCTTTAGATAGACCGGTCAAGGGTATGGAAGCACGCTCTGTTCTGGTAGAAAATCGAGAAGGCGCAGAGTTGGGCGTGCAGCATTTGATCGAGCACCAGCATAAGCGCATAGCGTGCGTGGGTTTCGAAGCCGACGTGCATACCGTACGAGAGCGTATCCAGGGCTACGAAACTGCAATGCGAAATGCCGGTCTGGAGCAGACCGTCTTCGGTGACGTCGACTCACTGGACGAAACGGAAAAGCTTCTCTCCCGGTGGATGCGGGGTGAAGGACAGGCCGACTGCAATATTTTTGTTGCAGCGGATCTCATCCATTCGTATGGTTCAAGCCCTGCATCGGCAGAAGCTTCGGGCTCCAAAAGATTTTGCATTGGTCGGTTTTGATGATTTTGAGCTGGCCGAAGTACTACGCACTCCACTGACAGTGATTCAGCAGTTGCCGACGGAGATGGCTCGCCGTGCTGCTGAACTTCTTTTTGAGCAGATCCAGAATCGTGGTCGGGAGCAAACGTTGGAGCGGCAAGCCTCTAAGATTGTCTTTCCCACGAGGTTGATCGTTCGAGCATCGTGCGGCTGTACTGGATTCTCGAATCAGCAGCGCTAACCTCGTGTTCCAATGGGCCGGGGGGTTGTTTTCGTCTATGTCGGTAGCAAGTTAAAATGTCCGGTTTTTGTAGCAAGTGAAATGTCCGGTTTCAAAGTTGTGCCCTCGCCGATTGGGTTGGGTTGATTTTGGGGATGGGGTTGCAGGGGAAGGGGGCAGTTCCCCTTCCCCTGCTCAGCTCTATAGAAGCTTTGGCCGGTAAGGGCGCACCGGTGGCGTCATAGCGACCCAGGGAATGTGGTCCGTGGGTGAGACTCAAAGTTCCATCCAGGTGCTGATGAACCACCACCTGGCAGCCCGCCAACGTCGCCCGCCAGCGCACCCGCTCGATCTGCAAGCTCAGATTCTGGAAGCTCACGGTGTTGTCGCGGTTCACGCTGCGGTCGAACTGCAGCGAGAATATCCGTTCCAGATCACGACTCCGGCAGGGCACAAAAGCGTTCCCCCGCTGTCTGGGCGCGGCCTGAAAACGGCGGTTGAACTGGGCGATGTAGTCTTCGCGCAGGAACCGATTGGCTGCCTCCAGCGTCCGGATCTGGCGCAGTCGCAGTTCCTGCGGCAAGCGTCCCTGCCAGGTCGAGAAGTTGCGCTCGCTGCGCCCGCGCGCTTGCGGCGAGTAGGCCGGGATCATCTGCACTCCCAACTCGTGCAATGCCCGCCCCACTTGCGTGCGGCGATGATAGTCCACCTTACCGCCTACCTTCGGCGTCAACCAGAAATGGCTTCCCCGATCGCTGTACAGCGCGCAGAATACGCCTTTGCGCTCGATCACTTCCTTCAATCCCACCATCACCGTCGCCGTCGATTCTTCCTCCACCAGCTGGGCGTAGTAGATCTCGCTGCTGGCGTCATCCAGAATCACGATCAGGTCGTACCAGCGTTCGTCCTGAAACCACTGATGGCGGCTGCCGTCGATATGCAGCAGCATCCCCGGCAACGGCCGCCGCTCGCGCCGCTTGCGATGTGCCCCGCGCTTGCGTCCGCGCACCACCAACCCCGCTCCCTGTAGCGCCTGCTTCACCCAGGTGTAACTCAGTTTGATCCCGTGTTCGGCCTGCAACTTCTCGTGGAAGTGCTGCACGTTCAGATCGAAATACTTCTCCCGGTACAGGGCGAACACTTTCTCCACCGTCACCAGCGGCACTCGGCGCCGCGAAGGCTTGCCCCGCCGCCGGTCCAGCAACCCGTTATAGCCCTCTTCCACGTAGCGCTCCCGCCACCGCCGCATGTGCCGGTCGCTGATGCCTAGTATCTCCGCCGCCTGCCACCAGGTGATCTTCTTCGCCATCGCCTGCAACATCACGTCCTGTACTTTCATCGCCCGCTCCATCGCGGCCCTCGGATAAGCTTCCATGCTCCGCATGGTCGCTTATCCTCACCGCCCGCCAAGCGGACATTTCATGTGCTATCTCAACCGGACATATCATGTGCTACCGACAGGGGTTGTTTTCGTCTATTGACAAGCACAGATAGCGCCGCTATTCTTTAGCCTTTATAGATAACGTTATCTATGCATAACAACGAATAGTTTCTGCATTGCTTCGCGTAACCGTGGCTAGACTGATTCTTAGTGAGCCCGAGCGAGCTATATAGCCCATGAAGTTGTCCCTTACGACCAGCGCAACCATCTTGCTCCTGTGCTCCTTTCAACTTGTTTCTCCAATCGAAGGCTTGGGGCAGCTCAGTCAAGGAGAAAGGCCGCCAGCAGTGGGTGATGCGCCTGCGACTGTGCCACCGATTGCGCGAGATTTATCCGCAGCTGTGAGCCGGCGCGATGTGTCAAAAGCGTTGCGCAAAGTCGCCAACTGGCAATTCAAGCGTGCTCGGCCGTACTTCACTCAAGACTGGACGTTCGCTGCGCTGTATTCGGGATTCATGGCAGTCCCTGAAGGCGTCGCAGGAGAACGCTATATGGAAGCCATGAAGCGAATGGGAGAAGACTTCGATTGGCGCCTGGGACCCCGCGAGTTTCATGCAGATGACCAAGCGATTGGCCAGACGTATCTTGAGCTTTATTCCAGATATGGAGATTCTCGGATCATAGCACCGACGAAACAGCGAATGGATGAGATGCTGCAACGGCCTGACGAGAACGGCGAAATCTTGTGGTGGTGGTGCGACGCGCTGTATATGGCCCCTCCGGTTTTGGCCAAGCTATCGAAGGCGACGGCAGATACCAAGTATCTGGATTACATGGATCGCCAGTGGTGGATCACCTCCGCGAGGTTGTACGACTCCAAACAACACTTGTTTTTTCGTGATGCGAGTTTTCTCAAGAAGCATGAGCCCAACGGGAAACCTGTCTTCTGGTCGCGAGGGAACGGTTGGGTGGTCGCGGGCTTGGCCCGCGTTCTGCAAGTTATGCCGATTGATTATCCGTCCCGCCCGAGATATGTCGCACAGCTAAGACAAATGGCCCTCGCACTAGCAGCAGTGCAAGGGCAGGACGGCCTGTGGCGGCCGGGCCTGTTGGATGCTGACGCTTATGGTCTTCCGGAAGTCTCAGGATCCGCATTCATCACTTATGCCCTAGCATATGGCGTGCAAGAGGGCATTCTGGACAGAGCCGTTTATCTGCCGCGTGTGAAAAGTGCGTGGGCCGGATTGATATCCCATATTTTTCAGGATGGGCGGCTTGGATGCATGCAGCCTGTGGGCGCGGCACCGGGACAGTTTACTGTGACCTCGAGTTATGTTTTCGGTGTTGGTGCGTTCCTGTTGGCTGGTTCTGAAATATATCAACTGGCCCCCGACTAAATGCTAACGATAAGTGATCTCGTCGGTGTGTAGAGATGGCGTTTCCTGATTGCTTCACACAACGTAAGTGCCAATGACAACTACCCGTAGACAGTTTCTGCAAGCCTCTGCCATGGCTGCTCTCGCAGGCGCACGGCCGATGAGTGCCGGCAGAGTGCCTCTAGCCGACGAAGACTCACTGGACGCGTTCGAAATAGCCCATCGCCATGCGATATCGCACGATCTGCCCACCCCGAACTTTTTTGAAGGAATGCTGCTCGGCAACGGCGACATCGGCGTGTGTGTCGTAGTGCGTCCGGATGCTCTCGGGCTGCACATAGGCAAAAGTGATTGCTGGGATATCCGGGTGAGCGAGGGCGCCGAAGGCCGTGCTCTTTCATTTCCCGAGTTACTGAACCTCTGGCAACGGGCGAGTGAAGAGGCCAAGCGACTGGGCAAGCCGGATATGTTGCATATCGAGAACAATATCGATTTTTTTCTCGAATACAAGAAAACGGTTGTGTCTTCATACGATACGCCTTGGCCGCGCCCGTGGCCGTGCGGCACCGTCTGGATCCATTGGGATCCGCGCTGGGTGCGGCCCGGCAAGCATACCCTCGACCCCGCGAACGGGCTGTTCACCCTCGAATTGGCCTGCGCGAGCTTTGACGGTCCGTTCCATACCGCTCAGCTTTCCTGCTTCATAGATTGGGATAGCGGTCTTATTTCAACTTTCTCTGATACGACCGTACCGTTTCTGTCGGTAAGCTACTACCCTGCGATTGATCGCGGGGTTCCTCCTCGCGAGGACCCCGAGAAATCGAAATGGAGCAAACTGCCTTCACCGGAACTGCACGCCAACACCGAAGACAGCTTTGCAGAGTTTTCGTGCTTTCAATACTTTCCTGCGGCCGGGCCAACAGAGACAAATCCTTCTCCCTCACGCTCTGACAAGGATCGCAACTTTTCCTTATGTGCACGGGCGGCTGGTCAGTGGTCAGTTAGTCCCACGGATGAGGAAGTCCGAGGCTCGCCAGCCCTCTCGCTGATTGGCGGTGGCAAACAACGTCTCCGATTAGATATCAAGGTGGTAACGCCCCGTGACATCCTGCTTGAGCAATTGCAGCGCGAGGCAGCTGCAGCAGGCAAGAGCAATCCGTTTATATCGATCGCGCAGGATCATGTTTTCAGCCCGCAGGACTTGGACACGCTAGCTTACGCGCGCAGAGAGTTGACACAGTTGGCGAGCATCGGGGTTAGTGAAATTCAGCATGGCTCGGAAACTCGGTGGAGCAAGTTCTGGGCGCATTCCGCGGTTGAACTGCAGGACAAAGAGCTGGAGAAAATCTGGTATCACAACCAGTACTTCCTGGCTTGCTGCTTGCGCCCGGGCAAAGTGGCACCGGGCCTTTTCGGCAACTGGTGCACCTCCAAAATTGGCACGGATTGGCATAGTGACTACCACATGAATTACAACTGCCAGCAGGTTTTCTGGGGGGTTTTCTCCAGCAATCATGTGGAGCAACACATGCCATACGTCGAACTGTGCCAGAACTTGATGGAGATGTCGGAAAGGTTTGCACGGGAGAAAATCGGCATGCCGGGGGCATGTTTCCCGGTATCGGCGTTCCCAGTGCCCAGCCAGGTTGTTCCCGTTCCTGTCCCTTTTTATGCCTACATGATGAGCATGACTCCATGGACGGTGCAGAGCCTCTGGTGGCAGTACCTCTACACGCAGGATGTGGACTATCTTCGCCGTGTTTACCCCATGTTGCGGTCGGCAGCGCAGTTTATGGCAGCCTATGCGAAGAAGGGAGAGGATGGAAAATATCACGTCATCCCCACGGTTTCTCCAGAAAATTGGGGCTTCACCGTGGATTACCGTCTGAACAAAGACTGCATCATGGACCTCTCCCTGACCCGATTTCTTCTGGATGCAGTGATTGAAGGTTCAGACGTCCTATCGCTGGATGGAAAGGCACGGCTCCAATGGCAGGAGATCCGGGAGCACCTGGCGCCATACCCCAAAGCAAAAGGCCCCTACGGCGAGGTTTGGCTGGATGTTGTAGATGCGCCGGTTGAGCATGTGTACAACGTTCCTACAACTTTGGCCCCGGTGTTCCCTGCTGAGCAAGTGGGACTGGGACGTGGGGCAGCTGACTGGGAAATTGCGCGCCGCACAGCTCGTGTGGTTCGGCTTGAAGGCGGGAATGATCTTGTTTTCCAGCCGTTGATTCGTGCACGGCTGGGCATGCTGGACCTCGACTGGTTCAAACGTGAGGTTCGTTATTGCACTCTACCGAATGGTGTGGCGAATGACCGGGTTCGCGAGGTAGTGGGTCGTTATCGAGATTCGACCGATTTTGATTTCATGATGCACATGGGTTTCTGGACGGAAAATTTTTCTCTGCCAGTAGTAATCAATGAATGCATGATGCAGAGCTACACGGGCACAATCCGCCTCTTCCCGAATTCCAACAATCTTGGACCAGCGCGTTTTGAAAAGCTCCGCGCGGCCGGAGCCTTCCTTGTAAGCGCAGCCCATGATGGAAAGACGATCACGCAGTTGTCGCTCCTCAGCGAGAAAGGCAATCGAGTGCGAATGGCAAGGCCCTGGGGCTCCAAAACAATCCGTGTGACCCGCGCAGAAGATACGCAGCCCGTTGCAGTTCGTATTGAAGGGGAAGATTTCGTTTTTGATACACAGCCAGGAAGGACGTATCACATTGAACCAGCCACAGGTTGATCGACGAGTTGACGTACAACCACCCGAACAGGACAGCGACGGCAGTTCCGTACACCACGGGCCACCGTTTCTCAGGTTCAGGCATGCGTTCCTTGCGTCATTGATTTCTCTGGCCTGCCTCGCGGTCACTGGTCAGGATGCGGGCCCCCTAGCTGGAATATCTACTCTTCGAAATGCCGTAACTAAGCGGTCGTCCAGCTTCAACCGCGAAGGGGCCTATGCCGATGCAATCCCGATTAAAGCTGGGCAAACTCTTACCCTGCTGGACACCGACGGCGCGGGCTCGATTCGTCACATATGGATGACCATCAGCTCTCATAGCCGCTTTCATCTCCGCGAAATGGTCTTGCGCATGTATTGGGACGGTGAAAAAGATCCGAGTGTTGAAGTTCCCATCGGTGATTTTTTCGGCACCGGGTTTGGCATGTATCACTCCTGGCATTCGCTACCCCTGACTGTCCAGGGCAAGGCGCTCAATTGCTATTTTCCGATGCCCTTTGGCAGCAGAGCGCGCATCACGGTCACCGATGAAGGTTCTCAGGATGTCCGGTATCTCTTCTATCAGGTTGACTATGAAGTCTATCCGAGTGCCTCCGCCACCACCGGTATGGGCCGGTTTCACGCGACCTGGCGCAGAGAGAATCCGACCAAAGCTATTCCGACTGAGGAGACGCACAGACTTCATCCGAGCGGGGACAACAATTACATATTTCTGGATGCGAAGGGTAGAGGGCAATTCGTCGGAGTGGTGTTGAATGTCCAAGGCTTTTCTACGGGATGGTGGGGCGAAGGCGATGACATGTGGTTTGTTGACGGTGAGAAATGGCCGCCCGCGATTCACGGCACAGGCCTAGAAGACTATTTTGGAAACGCCTGGGGCTTCCAGGACGAGTTTGATTATCCGTTCATCGGCTACTCGCGGAAAGGAAACGATGACGCTACCGGCTTTCATACTATGTATCGTTTCCAGATTCAGGATCCCATCTATTTCACCGAGTCACTTGTAGGCGGGATCGAGCACGGGCATGCGAATTCCCGTAGCGATGACTACTCCAGCACGGCGTATTGGTATCAGACCGAGCCGCACAAGAAGTTTGAACCACTGCCGCCGGTTGACAAACGACTGCCGAACACTCACTGGAAGATTGACGTATTGGAGAAGGAACTTCCTGACTAGGAGCAGACAACTTCAAGTGGAAATGGTTTCAGCGTGAGATTGAAACTTCTTTGAACACGGGGACTATCGAAGGAAAGTGAATTTAACGGCTTACTGTCTTACTCAAACCGGGGATGAAAGGGGCGCAACCGCGAAGGGCAGCAAAAAACAGCCGCAAAACACCACGGGGAATTTTACTTTGGGGAGCATCCATAAATATGCAAGGACAGAACGACACGGAAAAGATGGTGTTTCGGAAAACCAATGCCCGAATGGGACGCTATATTTCCGTCACTCCGTCCAACAGTACAAACCAGCATCTGGCTTACGGACGCATTATTCTTGACCAATCCCACCGCTCCGCTGGCTTCTCCAATGATGGATGCGAAACAGGACTCGTGTGCCTGAGCGGAGCCGCGAAGATCAGCTCCGGGACGCAGAGCTTTCAATTGAAACAGTACGATTCGCTCTATATTCCACGCGACAGCCAGATCGAAGTGACAACAGAGAGCAATGTTGACATCGCGGAATTCTACGCCGATGTTGAGCAGTGGTATCCGCTCCAATTCGTTCCCTATTCCGAAGTGGCGAAAAATGGCTCCCTCCGGTTTAATGCGGGCGAAACCGGCAATTCACGGCAGGTGAATATTGTCATCGGGAAAAACGTGGATGCAGGGCGTTTGCTGGTAGGGTTTACATTTTCTGAGCCGGGTAACTGGACGAGTTGGCCCCCCCACGAGCACACCAAGATGCTGGAGGAGATGTATGTATATTTCGATATGCCTGAGCCTGCGTTCGGTCTCCAGCTCGTGTACAACAATGCTCAACTCCCCGAACTGCTGACGGTCGTACGTGACGGTGATGCGGTTCTCATGCCCAGCGGTTATCATCCGAACGTCGCCGTGCCCGGTCATCGTATTGGATTTCTGTGGGCAATGGCAGCACACCGGGAGAAAGAAGACCGGCAGTTCGGGGTGGTCAATGTACAGCCTGAATTCAGTCAGGGTGGGTCGGGACTGGAAGCGAGCCACAAATAGCCTTGGGAAACAAATGGATGGCTGATCGCGACATATCCGGGAAGCAAGCGGGCACGGTTGATGTGGCGGCTGAGTTTGAACGCCTGACGCCGAGTGGGGGTCATTACCGCTGGCGTATCTGTGCTCTTCTCTTCTTTGCCACAACCATTAACTACATGGATCGGCAAGTACTGGGAATCCTTGCGCCGACCCTCCAGCATTCCATCGGGTGGAGTGAAATCCAGTACGGGTACATCGTCACGGCGTTTCAAGCGGCGTATGGTATCGGCCTTTTGCTGGTGGGTAAATTTATCGACCGTGTGGGCACTCGCATCGGCTATGCCCTGGCAATCAGCCTCTGGAGCCTGGCCGCAATGGGGCACGCGCTGGTGCACACTGTTTCGGGTTTCGCAGTTGCCCGTTTCGCACTGGGCTTCGGTGAATCGGGAAACTTCCCCGCCGCCATTAAGACGGTTGCCGAATGGTTTCCAAAGAAAGAACGCGCTCTGGCCACGGGGCTTTTCAACGCGGGAGCGAATGTCGGCGCGATCGTCGCGCCCCTCGCAGTACCTTGGATCGCGATTCATCTCGGATGGCGGGCGGCATTTCTCTTCACAGGCCTTTTCAGCGCAACCTGGTTAGTCATCTGGCTGACCACCTACCAGCCGCCCGAAAAACACCCGAAGCTCTCAGCCAAAGAATTGGCTTACCTTCGTTGCGATGAAATCGAGAATATCACTCGCGTCCCCTGGGCAAAGTTGATTCCGCACCGTCAGATTTGGGCGTTTATTCTGGGCAAGTTCATGACCGACCCCATCTGGTGGTTCTATCTCTACTGGGTCCCCAAATTCCTGAACGCCCGCCACGGCTTGAGCCTGGCGCAACTCGGCCCTCCTCTGGTGGCCATCTATGTGATGGCAGATGTTGGAAGCGTCGCTGGGGGATGGCTGTCTTCCGCATTGATCAAAGCAGGATGGTCAATCAATCGAAGCCGCAAGACGGCGATGCTCATTTGCGCTTGCTGCGTCTTGCCCATCGTGTTTGCCTCCAAAGTTTCAGGGACGTGGAGCGCGGTGGCCCTGCTCGGTCTGGCCACAGCCGCCCACCAGGGTTTTTCTGCCAACCTGTTCACCTTGACGTCGGACATGTTTCCCCGCCGGGCCGTCGCTTCAGTAGTCGGCATTGGCGGTTTTGCCGGCGCCGTAGGCGGCATGCTGATTGCCACCGCAACGGGGATATTGTTGCAGCTGACTGGGCGCTATGGTCCGGTATTTATGATTGCGGCTTCGTCGTATCTCTTGGCGCTTCTGGCTATTCATTTGCTGGCGCCGCGACTTGAGGCGGCAAGCATAGGCTAGAGGGCCCAATTCACTTATGGCGATTCTCGAATCATTCAATCTTGCGGGAAAGAATGCTGTGGTGACCGGCTCGCTGGCCGGGTTAGGTGCTGGCATTGCAGTAGCACTCGCCCAGGCCGGTGCCAATGTGGTCCTACATGGACGGAATTCTCGCGGTCTCGAACAACTAGAATCAGCCATAAGATCCACGGGCCGGAAGGCTTCTCATTTCTTCGGTGATATTTCCCAATCGCAGGTATGTGAAGAACTCGTGGCATTTGCAGTCCGCGAATTGGGATGCCTGGACATTCTGGTGAATAACGCCGGGATCATTCGGCGATCTCCAGCTGCTGATTTTACTGGGCAGGATTGGAATGACGTATTGGAAGTGAACCTTAACGCTGTGTTCCGCCTGTGTCAGCTGGCGGGACGCGAGATGTTACCCCGGGGACGAGGAAAAATTATCAACATAGCGTCGATTCTTGCATTCCAAGGCGGAGTGTTTGTGCCTTCCTACGCGGCCGCGAAAGGCGCCGTTGTACAGCTCACGAAGGCGCTTGCGAACGAGTGGGCCGCCAGGGGAATCAACGTAAATGCGATCGCCCCCGGTTACATGTTGACAAAAAATACCGCAGCATTGCGCGCCGATGCCGGTCGGAATCAGCAGATAACAGAACGCATTCCCGCTGGGCGCTGGGGTACTCCCCAAGATTTGGCCGGGGCAGCCGTGTTTCTCTCCTCCGCGGCCAGCGACTATGTGAATGGGCACGTGCTTGTGGTCGATGGCGGCTGGATGGCGAGGTAAGTTCACGATCTGAAAATTAGATCGCAGGAATTTGGAATACTCAAGTATAGGAATATCCAATATGTTACGTATCGTGAATGTTCTGCTGTTACTGCTCACATCTCTAGCGGTGTACGCAGCCGAGCCTGCTGCGGTTGTAACGGTACGGAACCCGATCAACTTGGCACGTAGCAACGAAACGATTGAACTGAACGCGGCCGACCTGAGGCATCTTCTCGGTGTGGAAGATGTTCGCCAGGTTCACGTGCATGACCAGGCGAAGGGCAAGGACCTTCTGACTCAGGCAGTCGATGAAAATCGCGACGGCATCTATGACCAATACATTTTCCAGACTGATATCAACCCGAATGGCACGAAAAACTTCGTTCTCAGTGTGGGAGAACGGAAAGTTCCCAGGCCTGAGGACTTCAAAGCCTACGGACGATTCGTGCAAGAACGGGAAGACGATTTCGCCTGGGAAAATGACCGGATCGCCCACCGCATGTACGGCGCTGCGCTGGAGACATCGTCGCTGGATCCGTTAACCAGCAGTGCCGTGGATGTGTGGAGCAAACGGACGTCTCGGTTAATCATCAATGACTGGTACATGGTGGACGACTACCACCGCGATCACGGTGAAGGTGCGGACCTCTATTCATCGGGGACGAGTCGCGGCTGTGGTGGCAACGGAATCTGGTTCAATGACCAGCTCTATCCGTCGGCTAATTTTCAACATTCACGGACACTGGCCAATGGACCCATCCGAGTGATGTTTGAATTGCAATACGCACCTTGGAGCGTGGGAGCTGTTCGGGTGTCCGAAACTAAACGCATCACGCTGGACGCTGGGCACAACCTGGACCGCTTCGAGAGCTGGTACATCTTCGAAGGCAACGCAGATGGATTGGAAGAGGCTCTCGGAATAAGAAATAATCCCGGATCGCAGGAAATCACGAATCGCGAAGGTGGGATGTTGCGGACGTGGGAACCTCTCCAGGACGATAAGGGCGCATTGGGATGCGGTATCTTGGTTAGCCCCGATGAGGTAGTGAAATTTACCGAAGCCGACGGAAATTACATAGTCGTAACCAAGTTACCTGCCAGTCGCAAAGTTGAATACTACGCCGGATTTGGCTGGAACCAGAGCGGTCAGTTTGCCAATGTTCGCGAATGGGACCAGTATCTGGTGGACTACGCGCGTAAGCTCGGAGCCCCACTGCAAGTCAGCATTAAGGGCCAATAACTCCCGAAAATACGTCTACGAACTCGAGTGACCTTCTTGTGAGCTTTCCATCTATTTCCCCGACGGCGGATGGCCCACGAGGCGTGGGTCGTAAGCGTGCAGTGCTGCCAGCTTCCCCTCTGGCACAAACGAATCCCAAGATACAATCGGCTCGGGTTCAGTGAGAATAGAAGAAGTTTCAAAATGCATGGTGACAATCTGCTGCGGACGCACAGGCACCATGTAACGGGCGGATTTCCCCAACGTGGAAATCTTCCGTCCCAGTAAATCTGTAATGGTGGCTCTACCATGTGGCAGCTTCAGCGTAACTTCTGCGTTCCCAGCTCTGCCGAGCGTTTCCACCATACGCAGCTCAATGTGATCCCCCTCACGACGCAGGGCTTCGACGATCACATTATCGGAAGTTTCCAGGAACGATTGCACAGGCGTTGCCGCACAATTTGCGATGATCACCGGTTCTCGATTGTATTCCCAAGCAATGTGGGGAATATGTGCTTGTCCCCAATTCGATTCACGCGCCACCATCGAATATTGCAGAATATGTTTTCCCTTGCCACTAAGCCAGGTGCAGTCATAGCCGCGATATTTATCCATTGCATTCATCAGGTAAATGATCGCGGTACGGTCGTTTAACTCACGGCCACTCAAACCGCGGTCGAAAATCGTGAAGCCGCATCCGCTAGCAAGAGAGAAATCAATCCATCGAATCGCGGGAACAATGCCCTTTGACCAACCGTGAAGATCTGGATTCGGGGTGGTGCCGGCGCCATGCGAGAAACCGTACGGTATGCCGCGGCGAACCTCGACAACGTTTTCGGCAAGGGGAAACTCCGAAGTGACTACGGTATGTTCCGGAATGTCATTGAGTTCGGTCTCGAAGTCGATGCGAGGATGGTTCTGGTGGAAGCGTAATATCCGGCGGATGGCACTCCCTCCGTAGAACCTACCCTCTACAACCACAGTTGTGCTCAGCGGTCCGCGCATTGCTTGAACGGACGAGGGTTGGGTATTAGAGGTCGCGAGGCTTCCGCGTTCCGGATGCTCCAGTCTTTCATTTGCGCAGATGACATTCGCGGATGCCGCAAACAGCTCCCGGCCTGACTTCCTCAGCTTGAGGCTAGTGAGTGCACCCGTTTCCTGATCAACGCGAACAACGTAATGCTTGGTCTCAATGGCTTCCGGCAGCCGGATTGGTTGCGGAACCGTCGGCCTTTTGTTAGAGAGCCTCCACCCACCCATGCTGGTTGCGGGCATCTCAACCTGGCAAAGCACCGCGCCGTCCGGAAGCGCTTCGCACTCAACTCCTTCAAGGCTTTTTCCAGCCGGCAAGCGTAGCGCGACGGGGTCATTCCTGCCCCAATTCAGAGGATTAAACAGTCCTACGTCATCACCGGGAGGAATCAGGCTACGCCCCGAGGATTCGAAAACCTCATGAGTGGTTTTGTTGACCCAATTGAAACGATCTTGTGCGTCCCACGACTTGTCGTCGACAAACACCATGCCAGCGGCTGCCCCCCAGAGGGTATTGCGGTCCATGTTCAGGCACATCAGCACCCAGGAATTGGCGAGTGGTTTCACGGGATATTCAAACCCACTGTTTAGGCTTGCGATTGTGGAAAGCGCTTCCGCAGCTTGCAGCGAGTGCTCACTACGCCGATATTTGGTCTTCGTCTGTGGATTCTCGATCCAGAAAGAATCAAAATCATAGGCCGTTCCGCCCAGCATGGTGGGAACGCTGATCTTTCCAGATTGAAGGCCAGGGAGAATTGTGTCCACATACTTGCTGAAAGTACTGAATTGCAATTTCGTTCTGGATGTGTGTCAGCCCATTGCTGCAAAAACTCGCTGGGGTATTCCTTCACTTTCGGCGCGGTGTTGTAATCGCCACCTCCAATAATGACAATCGGAGCGCCTTTGGGTGTAATGGATTCCTTCGTTTCAAAGAAGGCTTCAAGTTCATTAATCTGTCCGGTAGTCAACGGTCTGTTCGTGGAAAAAATGGGGGACGCTTCACCGTAGCCACCCGGCGAAATGGTGAGGATGCGTGTGCCATCGGGAGACACAGACCAATACAAGGTCTGGCCGGTAGGATTGCAGCGTGCATAAATCAAAGCATCCATGCCGAGGCCGGCGGCAATTTGAGGCATCTGGTCATGCGTACCGCAGACATCAATGTTCCAGGAAAAACGCGGCCTGAGTCCGAAGATCTTCTCATACCAGCGCAGCCCCATCACTCCTAAGCGGACCAGAGCCTCGCCCCCCGAAAGGTTGATCGTGGATTCGAGGAAATATCCGTTCACAAGCTCCACGCGCTTTTCAGCCACGTACTGCTTCAGTTCCGGAATACGCTCCGGCTTGAAATTCATGATGGCAATGATGTTGTTCACTTCCGATAGAACGAAGCTATAGTTGAGGTCGTCCCGCACCCGGTCCAGGTGGGTCAGGTAGGTGTTCGCACAATAGACTCGTTCTCTGGAAAACGTCGTGAGCCAGCCACAACTCGCCGGATGGAAATTGGGGACGAGGAAAATCTGACGAGGCTCAGTTGTAAACGCTTCCCCATCTGCGCGTGCAGTTGCTGCTATGGTGGCGAGGACCGTGATGAACTTTCGTCGGCTCCAATGGAGCGTTGTTCTTCGCCGCATTTGCTTCGGAAGGTAATTCTTGCCTTAAGATATCCATCGCTCTCGTAATCCTGTCGAAGGCCTCATTTCATCACCGGGATCTTGTCCTGGCCACCCACCCAAACAAGTTTTGGGGATTCGCTTTTCAACTGGAGGCAGAGGAGGAAATGGTTCGTGAGGTTCGAAGTTGATACCAGTATGCGACTGAGTACAGGTTGTCCGATCGTAGGTTGGCATGCCCGTCTTCTATCGTCACCTTGATGGATTTATGGAAACGTAGGGGTGCTTCGAGGTGCCAGCGATACATGGTGTAGTGGCCTCCTGGCTCGGCACCAGTAAATTCGACAAGCCCTACCAATGGCGTGGCATAGAGACCTTTGAATCCCCATGCTCCATTAAAGTAGTCTTCTCCGCCTGTTCCGTTGATGCGGGGTTCCTTCTCACCGTCAATCCAGATCATGTCGTCGCCCTCGTTCCAACCTCCCCACTGGTTGTTGAGAACAGAGAGCATTACTCCCACAAACTGCCCCTCACCCTTGGTATCCAAAATGACGTAATTGCGTTCGCCGAGCTTATTCAGCCAGCGAGGGTCCCTGTGAGCTTCACTGTAGTTCTTGCTATAGAAATTCCCTTGATACCAGCCCTTGCACGGAGTGCATTGCCGATATTCAGCATGAAAGTAGGCAGTCTTAGGAGACAGCGAAGCAAGCTTAACCCAGTCAATATTCCAGTAGTAGTCTGTGATTGGCTTAGTGCCTTCATTGGTAATTGTGATGGTGCCGTGCTTGCGAAACGGCATGGGAAAATAAGAGTTGAGGGCTTGCGCTGCGTTCACCACAATGAGGGCAGATTGAAATACGGGAGCTGTGCCAAAGCCGATGCCGAAGAAATTTCCAATGGGAGACTGGACACTGGGCTGGGATTCTCCATCCCAGTACGCACGAATCACCACTTTCTGATGGGCATACGATTCCGACCATGGCGGCAGTGTCGTCCAAATGTGCCGGATTTCCCCAGGTCCGTCTTGATCAAATATTGTTACTGTCTGGCCCGGGTCCACGCTCACGTAATCATGATTACCTCCGGTTCTGTCAAAACTGGAACTCCTTTGAGACTCGTAATCCTGCAAGTTCGGCAAATCTCTCACAGAGAACTGTCCCAAAACTGGATTTGCCAACAACAACAAGGCTGCCAGGTATAGATGTACTCTCATTTGGCTATCCCACCTCCATAATGTTGTGCATGAGTTTTCATTGCTGCCGGTAACCAACTGTCAATCACCAGATACGGCGTTTGCTCGAGGAAATGTGGGTAGTTAGTTCCGTTTCCATCTTCGTCCAAAGCCTCAAAGTAATAGAGAATGCCTTCGGGCGTGAGTGGCACAGTTGCAGTGTACCTTCCATCCCCGGCTGGACTCATCTCACGCGAAAGCCATTCATAATAGGACGGCATTCGTTTGTAATAGACCCGGACGGACTGGGCCGGGGCTTTGGCCTCCACTGTCACCGCTAGATCAACCGACTTACCTATTACAGGTGCAACCGGCGGAACGAACGACACTATAGGTTTGAAGTTGTTGCGGTTCACAAGGACCCGGTAAGGCGGGCGGTGCGCAACGGTTTCGTCATAAACGCCCCATCGCCCGGAGACAGCCCCGAAGTAGTACTCCACGAACCCCGGTACGACCTGATCTCCCGGAATAACGCCACTCCAGGTTCGCTCAGTTTTATTCGCACACATCAAATCCAGCCTGGTATACCCCATTTGTTGCGAATTCCGATAGAGCATATAAACGAGGGGTTCCTCCTGAGCTGTGGCTAGAGTGACGGTCAGCGTTAAGGGCTTACCTGGTGAAGCCTTAACCGGAGGAACATGGCCAAGAATCACAATTTCATCGTTCTTCTCTGGAAGGTGGCGAAACTCAGTTTCGAGATCGTTGAGTTGATTGAGATCAACGCTTAGGGTGCCCTCTTCTTCTCGCCAACGAAAACGTTTTACGCCCATACGAATGTACTCAGGTACAAACCCAAAGTGTTGCTCGGTGATGTCGGACAACCGGTCCCAGTCGCCGATGGCACGATGCATGTAGTCGTAAGCCAGCGTGAGTTCAGAGTGAACGTACGCCTGTTCGTAAAATGCGAGATGGGTTGCGGAGAGAATGCGGTCCCGGTAATAACGGCCAAGCCACGCGACCGCTTCGATGTCGAGGCGAATACAATCGAAATTCTTTGCCGAATCTGGATTCAGCTTTCCAGCCTCTTCGATTGCAGCCTCACTTTTGGCAGCGGCGGTGTTGAGAAACTGAGCTGCCTCGAGAGGGGTCATCTTGCCACTGCTGATTCCGTAGAGCCGGTCGTGAACATAGACGGAAGGTGAGGCCATTGCAGTACGATCAAATGTATTGACTCGGAGAAAATCGTCGTTATTGCCGCCATATGGAACCAGGCGTGTTCCTTGCCATAGCCGGGAGCGTGAACCCAAGGCATGGTCGCCAGTTTCAAATTCAGGAGCAAACTCCTGATGGTCCATTCCAATATTGTGGTAGGCGTAGATAAATGGAACGATTTTGCTGCTTTCGGCAAGAGATTGGAAAACCAGTGGCCCGGCCTGTGGTCCAAAGTGGCTGATAAATGCGTTGACGAACACCTGATCCGGGACGTCGGGATCATATGCCGTTCGGCCCCAGATCAGGTGCCAGATCCACTCTCGTTGAACGGTCCATTTATAGAAATGGTGATCAATCTTCGGGTTATTGTGAAGGTAGTCAGCGGCGGGCATGTACGCGTCCATCGGCTCCATGGCAAAGCCCACGCCGTTTCCGAATTTGCAGCTGCGCACGGTTCGCCGGGCAAATTCCGGAGATCCCCAATAGAAGACGCGATGTGTGCCATGAGCCCGAATTTGCCAGAGAATCGAGAAATTCTGAGGCTTGTCTGTGTAGTCTTCAAAAGAACCGCTCGGCCGGTACTGGCGCCCGCCTAAAGCCGCTTGGTAGGGCAACCCTAGTTGCTCGCCGTTGTACTTTGGTTCGATGTAAACGGGGTTAGTCGCCGAGGCCACAAAGTCCCGAATCTTTTCAGGATTCGCAATCCACGTCCGCACATAGATTCTCAGAGTTGGAGGCAGCTTACTCAGCGCTGCTAGATAGGTCTTCTTGTAAAAGTCTTCGGGCTGCCCCGACTCTCCAATGCGAAAACCAAACATCCAGAGCCCCGGAAGCTGCTTTAGAAAGCTGCTTACTGCTTCACGAGTGTACGTCTCAAGCTGTGGCCCTTCCAGGAACTCTTGGGAGACTTTGGTCCATCTTTCATCCACCCCGAACTTCCGCGTCTTCCAAGGTCCAACCGGAGGCTTGGCTTCATAGTTCATGTATCCGACGTGAATCCCGCGATCCGCAGCCATCTGGATGACTTGGCGAAAGCGCGCAATGTTCTTCGCCGCCCGCGCGGGACCGACGCCTACCTCGGGAAAGTCAGGCAAACTGACAAAATATGAAAAGCCGTTTGGGAAAGTAAGCGTCACAGCATCGCAAGGCCCGTGAATATCCAAGAAGTTGTAGCGGTCGCGAGCCAAAATATCCAAGTAGGTGCTCCAGTAATCGTCTGACCAGAAGGCACCGTTGGAATCATCAATATCCTGCACGGTCAGGAACATGTTGACGCCCCGAATTTCCAGAAAGGGCGACTTAATCTCTGGTCTGATCGTGCTGATCGTGGCATTGCTTTGCCAGGCGGCAATCTGTTCTGCCAGTTCCAATTCGCCATACATGGTGCCGGTTGCGTCACTTCCATCTACAAACGCGGTGCGTTTGTCCGGAGAAAGAGAAATAACGTAGGACTCGGAGTTCTGCGGCAGTTTACCATGCATGCTCTTGCCACTGTTGACGGTATTCACAATTATCTTCAGGCCGGTAGAGACCTGACTAGGCCTATCCCGTAACCAAAATCCTCTCTTTACCAGGCCATCACGAAGCACGGCCGCGCCGAAGTTTACTGGAGCAGTGGCGTCCTGTGGTATTACGACAACAGCACCCGCAGACGCTGACTGAGCATGAAGGATGCCCTTCGCAATCCAAAGCACAACGCCACCGTGAGACCTATCATGAAACACTGGCCACGCACAGTTTTCACTGACTCTCTCCTAGTCAACCCACCGCTGAATGCTCTCACATGCAGCCGCGATCTGGACTTTTTCTTTCGGTCTAAGCAGCTCTCGTCGGCGGTGTGATCAGAATCACGGCCTGAAATTTTCAGGAACACTTTGAATGCAAAATACAAATAACCACATTAACAAAAATGGTTGACAACGTTTGCCAACTGTCAGTACTATGCGCCCGTGTAATAGATAACGTTATCTACATGAGTGGTCTTATCGAATGACACGGTGCTTTTTGGGTTTCGCTTCCTGCGCCGGGAACTGGCACACAGGAACGCAATGAAATGTTCGCAGCGCCCACGAGAAATCGTCTGGCGCAGAAAGGTATCTCACATGACGACGTCGCAGGAAAGTGTGTTTGTGATGAAAGGATGGAAGTCCAGCGCATGGGGATTGTTCGTTCTGATTCTGATCGCCGGACCCATGCTGTTTGGTCAAGGGCAGGGAGGGCAAGCGTCGCTTAGCGGCACAGTCTTAGACGTGAGTGGCGCGACGGTTGCCGATGCCAGCGTGCAGGCCGCAAACCAAGGCACGGGACGGGTAGTCAAGACATCGAGCAATGCGGGATGGCGCCTATGTGTTTCCCGCCTTGGATGCGGGAATCTATACGGTCACCGCTACTAAGGCAGGATTCAAGACACAGGACATTGCCGGCGTACAGTTGAACGTAAGTCAGCAGTCGAACCTCAATATAACGCTGGCTGTTGGCAAAGTCAGCGAAACCGTGACGGTGCAGGCCTCGGGCGAACAATTGCGTCCTGTCAACGGCACACTAAGCTCCGTCATCGGACGAAGGACCATCGTTGAGCTTCCTCTTGAAAATCGTAACCCGGCTTCTTTAGTGTTGTTATCCCCGGGCGTGGTGAATGGATCGCAAACAGTTGCGGGTCAGAACCAGAGCTATACGACTTACCCGGGCGAGCAGGTAGTGATGGCTAGTGGTGGCCGTCAGGGGAGCACCTATTACATGCTGGATGGCACGAATAACATGGATAGTTATCTTGCCCTGACCGCGCCTTTCCCGAATCCCGAAGCGGTACAAGAGTTCCGTGTTTTGCTGAATAATTTTGACGCACAATATGGTTTTGGCTCGGGGGCGGTAGTCAGCATCGCATCCCGTACAGGATCGAACTCGTGGCATGGTGACTTGTTCGAGTTTTTGCGTAACGACGCCCTGAATAGCCGAAGCTTCTTCAGCCCCATTCATGACACTCTCAAGAGAAACCAATATGGTGGCTCGATTGGGGGCCCTATAAAGCAAGACAAGCTGTTCGTTTTCGGCAACTTTCAGCGCACGAGTGTGCGGCAGACCCTCACAGGATCGCAACTGTACACGATCAACGACGCACATCGCGCCGGAGATTTCAGCGATTGGCAAGCCAGAGGGGATGCAGAGCCCATTGACCCTTTAACAGGACAGCCGTTTCCTGGCGACCAAATTCCCCTAGACCGCTTCAACCCGGTAATGGTGGGATTGCTCCCAGGACTGCCAACGACCAGTTCCGTGACCGGAACCTTTTTCTCGCCTGGTGGGCGCGCCGACAGTGATGAGAATCAGTTCACGCTCCGCGGCGATTGGAACATTAATGACAAGCAAAAAGCCTTCGTGCGTTACTTCCACACCAAATCGGTTCTACCCTTTGAGGACGCCGGCGGCAATTTCTTTCTGCAACGAAGTTCCTGGACTGCAACCTATCGAAATATAGCAGTCAACCATACCTGGGTGCTGTCGCCCACACTGGTGAACAGCGCCACATTCTCCTGGAACAATACCAACAGCTATGCTATCCATCCTGCACAGTTGCCGGACGGCTCGGCTGTGAATTGGGCGACCTTGGGCGCCAACATTGCGGTGCCCACCCAATATCCCCCAATGATCAACGACGTATATTTTGTGAATTTCGAATTTGGGGGCGATCTGAACGAGAACTACCGGCGCAACTACACGATCAGCGACAGCCTTAACTGGAGCAAGGGCAAGCACCTCATCGTGGCTGGCTTGGACATCTTGGGTGAAACAAGCAGAATTGCTACCGACTACGGCATGAATGCATTCGTGAATGGCGGCGATTTCTATGGGGCCATGAATACGGATGCCAATTTCCTGCTGGGCCTTCTCGACAGTTTCACGCAAAATGGCGGCCAGTTCAATAGCATCAAATCCGTGGAGTGGCAAAGCTACATCAACGACACGTATAAGGTTAAGCCAACTCTAAGTCTTTCGATGGGTCTGCGGTGGGAGCCGATGGTTGGCCCGACTTGGGGCGGCGATAAGATGGTGGACTGGGTTCCGGGTGCGCAGAGCACGCGGTTCCCCTTGGCACCGGTTGGGTTGCTGTACCTTGGCGATCCGGGCGTACCCAAACACGCTTTTAAATCCCAGTACAGCCGGGTCAGTCCGCGCTTCGGTGTATCGTGGCAAGGGATGCACAACACGTTTTTCCGGGGTGCAGTAGGATTATTCACCGATCCGTTTGCTCAGCGCCTGTTTGAAAACGTCGTGGCAGGTCCTTTCAATCCCAGCATCGCTATTCATAGGACCGATGCCTACATTCCCGATGGGATGTTGAGCATTTCTGACCCGTGGGCGAACTTCCCTGGCGGGAATCCCTATCCAGCCAACTTCTCCTGTTACACGTGTGTGGGAAGCCCGACTCAACCGTTTGTTTCACCGCAAGCGGTGGTTTCAATTTTTCCACCGGATTTCAAAGGACCGAGGACAGCTGCCTGGAACGTTTCTGTCGAGCATCATTTTGCGGGAGATATTCTGGTCCGTGGCGCTTACGTGGCAAGTCACTCCTGGAACCAGCCAGTGGTGCGAGATCTTAACTGGGCTACCAACAACGTACGTCCTAATCCGCTCTACAGCGTGATTGACGTCTACACAGACGAGCCGTATGCGAATTACCGCGCCATGCAGCTGACGTTTGATAAGAAGTTCTCCCACAATCTGCAACTGGAATCGAACTTCACTTGGTCCCAAACCAAGGACATCAATGCAGAGGGTAGTACCTTTGCGGCGAGACTCCACGATCCACGAAGCATCGATGGCAACTACGCTATCTCGGATTACGACATTCCCAAGAGTTGGGTCACCAACTTTATCTATATGCTGCCCGCGCTCCAATCCCTACCCAACCGTTTTGCCCGAGGTGTACTCGGTGGCTGGGAGACGGCCAGCATCATCACCTGGACGAGTGGCGAGCCGTTCACTGTCTATTGGGCCGGGAATCGTTCCGGGACACTTAACGCATATGATCGTGCGGACCTGACCGGAACGGCTGTTGTATATAAGCAGGGCACTGCGAACCGCTTAAACTACATCAACCAGGACGCTTTCGAACCCAATGCCCTTGGAACTTACGGAACGTCCCTTCGCAACGGCTATCGCATGCCGAGGAGGAGTAACGTTGACTTTGGACTTTACAAAAACTTTCCCTTTGGAGAGAGTCGTAATTTGCAGTTTCGCTTTGCGGCTTTCAATCTCTTCAACCATCCGGTGCTGGGATTCACCAATGCGCCGACGTCACAAACATCCGCTTCCAGCGCTCTTTTTGGACAGCTTAATGTGCAAAAGAACAGTCCTCGCATTTTGCAGCTGGCTGTAAAGCTGTCGTTCTAGAGAAAGGCGGTAGTGGTTGGCAGTTCAATCTTTCCGACGCCACAGAAGCTAAAGGCAGCCGGCGCTTCGCAAACTTTGCGGAGCGCCGGCCTCGCTAAATTCTGGCAGCACAAAAACGACATTCCTTGCAAGCGGGATTTGCTCGGTGGCTGGCATTGATTTTTTCTGTTCACTTCAATCATCTAATTCGCGATGAGCAGATCGCAGAAATCCCACAAGGGCTTCGTGATTTAAGCAGACCGTCATCCCGGTTCGGAAGCCGGAGAACCACTTCACCGTGCATATCGGCATCAAGAAAAGACACGGGCAGCCACTCGGACGATACTCTCTTTGAATCCGGGGAGATCTTCTCTACTGAGAACGCCGCACTCGGCGCTGGGCCACAGGCCGTCTGCGCCGGTGGCGGCCTGTCGCCCATTCGAAGGAATGCGGGAAATTGCGCATCTGGAAGAAGACTAAGGACATTGTTCCCTCGTGATTGTCTGTCAGTGTGAGCCGACATACCGTCATCCTCGGGATAACCTGATCCGATGCCTCATAAGATTCCAAGTTCGCGGATACGCAAGCAAGTGGACCTGACGACCGCGCTCATTTGTAGTGAACTAAAATCCCAAAGTGGTTATGATCCGAGAGAAGAGAGATGAGCGATCAGATTAAGTTGCCCAGGCGAAAGTTTCTGAAACAAGCTACTGGTGTCGTAGGTGTGGCAACTCAAATCGGTCATTGGCCGGCGATCACTACTGCCGTTAGTCAGGAGGCGCCGTCAGAAACAAGGAGATCCCGGGGACGCCCCCTCACGGATATTCTTTTCCCCCGCGTGTTTCAAGGGCCGCACCTTAAGATGATCTCTTTCCCACTGGGCGGTGTGGCGGCCGGTAGTCTCGGTTTGGGAGGTCGTGGACAGCTCCGCGATTGGGAGATTTTCAACCGTCCCCGCAAGGGATATTCGCCCACCTACGCGTTTCCGGCAATCTGGGTTCATTCGGGAAATTCAAAACCCATTTCGCGTGTACTCGAAGCGCGCATTATGCCCCCCTATGAAGGCGAACTAGGACTTTCCTTTGCCAACGCACCCGGCTTGACTCGCCTTGACACTGCCAGGTTCACCGGTGAGTATCCCCTCGCTCATATAGATTTCCAGGATAGTACTCTGCCCGTAACGGTTGCGCTTGATGCATTCTCGCCATTCATTCCTCACAACGCAGACGATTCCGGATTACCTGTGGCTATCCTGCGTTACCGAGTTACTAACCCTGGGCCGAATACTATGCGCGTGGCCATAGCCTTCTCGATCGACAACCCCGTCACCGCAAGCGCCGGACAAAGGCTCAATGAATACCAAACCGGAAGTCAGATAGCAGGCCTGATGATGAGCAATGCTGGTGCAGCTGCCGATGATCCGATGCAGGGCAGCTTTGCATTGGCGGCGCTTCCGGAAACCGACGCTCGGGTGACCCACTGGCGTGGATGGCCGGAAGGACCCTGGTTCCACTCTCCCAGATTGTTCTGGGAGGCGTTTTCGCAAGACGGGGAACTAGGGGCCGAGCTAAGCCCGTACAACTCTGTGGGAGCTCTCTGCCAAAAGGTGGCAATTTCACCTGGTCAGTCTGCTAATTTTACTTTCTTGCTGGCTTGGCATTTTCCTAACCGCACACCAGATTGGTGCGGATGGGCTGCTCCTCCTGGGAAAGGCAAAACTATAATCGGGAACCACTATGCTACCCGCTTCAAAAACGCCTGGGATGCAGCAGAATACACGGTGAACCACCTTGAACGGCTCGAAACCAGCACGCGAGGGTTCGCAAAGGCGTTCCGCGAAAGCACCTTGCCTGCGGTAGTGAAGGAAGCTGCGAGTGCGAATCTTTCAACCTTAGCTTCCACGACATGTTTCCGCACAGCTGATGGTGAATTTCACGGGTTCGAGGGAAGTGGCGACTCCGAAGGCTACGGCTTCGGAAGTTGCACGCATGTGTGGAACTATGAAACCGCAACCGCGTTTCTCTTTCCCTCGCTGGCCCGATCACTGCGGAAGGCTTCGTTCGATCGCAACATGGATGACGCGGGAGCGATACGTTGCCGCGAACGGCTTCCTTCTGGAGACGAGCCGTGGGGAATTGCGGCTGCAGATGGACAAATGGGCCAGATCATACACGCCTATCTCGACTGGAAATTATCCGGAGACAACGTGTGGCTGCGCGCGATTTGGCCTCGGGTAAAAAAAGCTATTGAATTTGCCTGGTTGCCAGGGGGATGGGATGCGAATCGCGAAGGGGTACTGAGTGGTGCGCAACATAACACCTATGACGTCGAATTCTATGGCGCGAATCCCATGTGCGGCATTTATTTTCTGGGTGCTTTGCGGCTGGCGAAGAAATGGCGCTGGCGCTCGGCGATACGTCGTCCGCGAATGATTACAGGAAGCTGTTTGATCTGGGTAGCCGCTGGATAGACACTAACCTTTTCAATGGCGAGTTCTTTGTTCAAAAGGTCAAAGGAGTCCGTCCGGATCAAATTGCTCCCAACTTACGGGATCTTGATCCGCTTGTTACCGACACGGAATACCCTCAATATCAGGCTGGCGAAGGATGCTTGATCGACCAATTGGTTGGGCAATATCTCGCGGAAGTTGCGGGTTTGGGGCCGCTGGTTTCTCCAGAACATGTACGTTCGACTCTCTCATCTATTTACAAGTACAACTACAAGCTGATGCTTTCCGACTACGACAATGTTCAACGCACTTTTGCTCTGAATGACGAGGCAGCTATGGTCATCTGTGACTATAGCAAGGCATCTCATCCGCGCAGTCCCCTGACATACTATGCCGAAGTTATGACTGGCTTTGAATACTCCACGGCTGGGTTAATGATCTATTCAGGAATGATCGACGAAGCCATTGAATGCATAGGCAACATCCGTGCCCGATATGATGGCGAAAAGCGCAATCCGTGGGACGAACCCGAGTACGGCCATCACTATGCCCGGGCCATGGCGTCCTGGACTAGCATCGTAGCGGTAAGCGGATTTTCATACCATGGCGCGGAGGATTCCGTGATTGCGGTGCCGCGTCTTCCGCATAGAACGTTCGATTGTTTCTGGGCAACGGGAACAGGTTGGGGAACGTTTTCCTATCGGCCCAATGGCAAACACGGTACGCGCTTCATGATTCGTGTTCTGGCCGGCAATCTTGGCTGTCGCTCCTTTGAAATTACAGCCTCGGGGACCTCAGCTTCCGTGCGCACGAGCGGAAAAGCAATTCCTCACATTATCGAACTGCATGGCAAGCAGGTCGTTTTACGGTTCGCCGAATCTATTATTTTGGCTGAGGGCAATGCGTTAGAAATCGAGACCGAAGGGTGAGCGCCAACACTGCAGATGATCTGCTAGCGGCGCTCGGAACGCTTAAAGCGATTTTGCGGAACGGTTCGAACGTGGCAAACTGAGTTTTACCCTACAGAACATAGTTGACGGGGGCTTTCTTACGAAAATGAAGCCTCCCGATCCCGCACTTGATTCGCGGCACTCCAAATTCTCTTTTTGGTTCGGTATTCAGCAGTATATTTTGTATATCTCTAGTCAAGGGCTGGGATGAGTTGGCTCGCGTCATCAGCCGAAATCCAACACAAACTTCCCTACCTTTCTAAACGGAGGATATGCGTGAGTCAGAAAAAGGTGCGAGACACTATGGCACGCCGCCAGTTTTTAAAAGATGGCATGGCTTTGGGTGCGCTAACTTCTATAAGTCCCTTTTCCAAATTGTCATCCTCCCTAGCTGAAGGCGACCGCCAGTATTGGATCCGAATATTGACGCGAGTCTCCGACCCCGTACTGCGCGCTCTTAGTAAGAGAATGCTGAAAGAAACAATGCCGGTCGAAGCGCCCCACGGTAATGCCGACGAACGCAGCCAATTCGCGCATTTGGAAGCGATGGGGCGTCTGCTTGCTGGAATTGCACCTTGGATCGAATCGGGCGCAAATGATGGCGCCGAGGAACTCCTACGAAGGCAGTATGCAGAGTGGGCGCGACTGGCAATTCAGTCTGGGACCGATCCTAAATCGCCCGATTTTATGAATTTCAACAAGGATAACCAGCCTGTCGTGGATGCAGCCTTCTTGACTCTGGCTATTCTGCGCGCACCAACGGAATTGTGGCACAAACTGGACGAGAACACGCAGCACAACGTCGTTCGGGCGCTGGAATCCACTCGTGTCATCAGGCCTGGGTACACCAACTGGCTTCTGTTCTCCGCCATGATTGAGGCCGGCTTGTCTTTTATGGGTGCGTGGTGGGATCCTATGCGCGTGGATTACGCTGTCCGCGCGCTCGATAGTTGGTACAAAGGGGATGGCATTTACGGCGACGGGCCACCGTTTCATTGGGACTATTACAACAGCTTTGTCATCCAGCCGATGCTGCTACAGATACTGGATGTCATCTCGAAGTCTTCCTCCGCATGGAAGTCCTACCAGCCCGCGGTCCTGATCCGGGCCCGCCGCTATGCGGCAATTCAGGAACGGCTGATTGGTCCGGATGGTACCTTTCCCCCGATCGGTCGATCGCTCCCCTATCGCTTTGGCGCCTTTCATCTTCTGGCCGAGATGGCTCTTCGACACCAACTCCCCGACGGCGTGCCCCCGGAGCAAGTCCGGTGCGCCTTGACGGCCGTAATGCGCCGTCTCATAGAAGCCCCTGGTACTTTCGACGAACACGGCTGGCTAAGTGTGGGATTTTACGGGCACCAGCCAGCAATTGCCGAAGAATATATCTGTACTGGAAGTTGCTATCTTTGCTCCGCGGCATGGCTTCCTCTAGGATTGCCCGCAACTGACCCATTCTGGGCGGGGGTAGCAAAGCCATGGACCACGCAAAAAATATGGAGCGGCCAAGAAGTGGAAGCAGATCATGCGCTTTCAGAATGATTTGGTCCGTTAACATCTTGAAACAAGAGAACGCATGTTAAAGGCGGAAAAGATCTTGAGTCAAGCTCAACAGGAGGGCGCGTGTAAACGTTGGGTAAGCCGGCATCGGCCTGGAACACGACAGACAGTCTGCGTTTGGCTAGGGAGAGAAGACGATTTCAATCAACGAACGCGGGCAATAAATACCTATGGCGAGAAAAATCGACACGCATTTAGGCCCGGATGCGGTGAATTTCTCACATTTCTCTTCCACATTTGGGGAACGAGGTTGTAGGTATGAAGCTGCTGGCGAATGAAGGTGTGGTTGCGTTCCGGATCGAACTCCGCATCGGGCCAACACAGCCGACGGCAGTGTGGGTATGGGCTTCAGCGACCAGAGCGGGCAGCTTTGACACAATCCTTCGACGGAGACTGTCGTGCCGACTGAGCCGGGATGAGTTGCGCCTGCACGTCGACCACCTGCTAACCACTTTAACGTCGCCAGGGAAGGTGTTATGGGGGTGTGGTGATACCCACGGAGGACAACCGTCCTGACCGCACCTTGAACAAGCCCCGGTGGCTGGTGGAGGCCGGCATTTCCGCCAGCGTCATGAGCACCAAAGGTTTTGGCAAGTCTGATCGGCGTGTCCCGGGCGACAGCGAACAGGCGCGTGCTGCCAACCGCCGCGTCGAGATTGCCATAGTGGATGCGAAGCTTGTGACGAATGACCCACTCGCCGCAATACGAATGAGGACATTGGTGCTTGTCTCCGGACAACTACGTAGCAGCCGTCCCAACGAAAAGACTCTGCCGCCGATAAGCTTATGACGGTTTCGCTCTTTTGTTCCGCGCAGGTTCGCTTCTGCGCCTCCCGTTCACGAAAAATGGGTTCTTGGGAAAGAAGCGGAGTTTTTGGGCAGCGTGGGGAATTTTTGGGCAAGATGGCGTTTTTAGGCAAAGCCCTCCGGTGGCCTGGGTCAAGGCTGAGAAAGGTCAGACTCGGACGGTTTGAGAATAGCCCACGACACCTCTCATGCTCGACGAGCGTCTCAACTGTTGAAACATGTATGGTCCGCCGCCGGAATGCAAGAAGAATTGGGTTGGACGAGAAACAGTCTGCGAAAATATATTCGGCCTCTACTGGAGAATGGTCTCCGGGCGCATGATGATGATCCGCACGTGCCTGTCCTTATAATCGCCACGGTCATGGAAGACCTTGTTACGACGCAGGTTCTCAGGCACGTCGTTTGACTGTGTTTTCGTCTCCTATTCCTCTGCAGACTTCTGTGGAGCGAATTTCAAAAACCACTTCGTCTAGTGGGAAAAGGCAGCAGCTCTGTGCGATGGTTGATAGTCGTTCCCACTGGCCAAACCTGCCCAACTGATCCTGGCCAGCTTGTTAGCAGTCGCCACGATTACCACATTGCGTGCCGCTCTCGTTTCCAATCCGCTCATCCACTTTCCGAGAGTGGTGCCTTCCCGTTTGAGCCGCAAGACCGCAGCGCGTGCTCCATGAATGAACATCTTGCGGAGATATGGATTGCCCCGCTTACTGATGCCCAGCAGCTTGGCCTTGCCCCCGGTTGACCATTGTCGTGGCACTAATCCCTGCCAGGCCGCAAACTCTCGTCCTTTTTTGAAAGCTGCGCCATCTCATTATCGCCATTACGCGTGCGCCGTGAAAAGGCACTGGTCGACTGCGGGTGAAAGTCCCGCCCGGGAACTGGGTTCGCTCCACCCGGAAGCAATCGGAGCGGCGGTGGAGGAAACGAAACCGTCGGAGCCTCCGGTGTAGAGGGTCACGTAGGTGACTTGGCGAGCATGCAGGCCGTAACGTGAGTGAACGCTGAGCAGGCCTCGAAACGATTAATGCAGGAGCCAACCCGCCGTGTAATCGGGGGGGCCGCCGCTGATGGGACAGTACGAGCGAACGAGTTCCATCAGACCTGCCGGGGTAATGGCGACGGCAAGCAGGCAAAGTTAACCAGTAGCAACACGGGAAGCCCCAGCGGTGATCGCAAGTAGGATCAACTGACAACTCGCGAGAGACAGGTCAGGCCGTGTGGGGTGGCGGAGAGGTCCGGAGTACTGATGAAGCCGGGTAATGCCGGTGGAGGGAAGGGACCTCAGTTAAAGACTAACGCCAGAAGCAACAAAGGACACGGGGATTGACGACGAGTCTAGCCACCCCGCAGTTGTGTTCAGACGTTGCAGACGGCGTTACATACCGAATTTCGGTTCGGTGTGCGTCTTTTCCGAGAGCCGGATGCGGGAAATCCGCCTGTCCGGTTCGATGAGCGGGAAGAGGAAACAGAACTATGTCAAACCGGACTGAGGCGGCGTGGCGAAAGCCCCGCCAGTCGCCACCGGGAGGCTACCGTCACTGCGCCTCTTCTCGACTCTACTCAAAACCCCAATGTGTGTGATCGGCCTGACTTCGACAATTGAGTTCACGTTCGCGTTACAGTGGGTAGGCATTCTTTGCTCATGTCACAGCCACCGACCGTAGCACCTGCACCCAAGAGAAGACTTACATACTGGCAGCGCAGAATAGTCAGGCACCTGACGATTGCGGTTACGACATTCGCCTGTGCAGCAATATTTTGGGAATTGTTCTCTACTCGTCGCGATCTCATCGGACACATCAGCATTGCGACAGCATATCCGGCATTGTTCCTTACCGCAGTCGCTGTTTTTCTGGGTCCGTGGAATGTGCTTCGCAGACGCGCCAATCCCGTGAGCTTCGATCTGCGCCGCGATATCGGAATATGGGCCGGGATGATGGCTCTCCTGCACACAGCGATCGGCTTGAATGTGCATCTGCGGGGCCGGATGTGGCTCTATTTCCTAGATGAACACCATCGCGTCCGCCACGACTGGTTTGGATTTGGTAACGATACCGGGGGTGCTGCGGCATTGCTGTTCCTGCTGTTGCTGGCTATCTCCAATGATCTCTCGTTGCGCGGTCTGGGCGCGCGAAGGTGGAAATCGTTGCAGCGGTGGACGTACGCGGCTGTGATCCTCACTATTTTGCACGCCGTCGCATATCAGCACGTCGAGAAACGGCGAGGAGCCTACGAACTACTCATCGGAGGAACAACTCTAGCAATTGCGATGTTACAGTTTGCTGGATGGAGGAGGGCAAGAACTGGTCGTCAAAATTGACGTAACATCGCTATGTCGCTCATGACCACTCGTCAAAAGGTATAATCGCCCGATTGCGACAGTGTATTACAACGATTTACACGTAAGGACTCTCTACTCTTTTCTTTTCTGGTTGCCTGCGCCGTGCATCGCCCCATCAAGGGGGCAAAGCGTCGGCGGTTCTCTGTTGTCCACGCGATGGGCGACCGGCTTCAGCGTCTTCAGGTAAGCAAAAATCCCCGCCAGATCTTGGTCCGTCATGTTACGCAGCACCGACCACGGCATGGTTTTGTTCAGTCCACGAGTTCCAACTGCTCCAGTGCGCATAGCTTTGATGAACGTCGCCTCGTCGTAATAAGGAATTCCAGACGGATCGGGTGTGAGGTTTGCACTCGCAACCATTCCCCAGGGTGTGTGGAAAACCTGCCCTCCTGAGAATTCCATGCTCGGGATCGGCATGTGATGCTTGTCTACCGGCGTGTGGCAATCTGCGCAGCCGACTACATTGACCAGAAATCTGCCGCGCTTCACCGGATCAGAAACGTCGGGCTATGCGGCCCCGGAAGAGCCCGGCGGGCAATACGGTAAGTTGCCTATTATGTTGATATTGCGTTGTATCTAGTGTAGTATTTCATTAGAGCATCAGGACGGCGCGACGAGCGCCACCAACCGACTCGAAAGAGCACGGTGGTTGGGCCGCAAGGCCCGATGTGGCGGACGGTAAAGTCCGCAAATGATGAGCCGCCTGAGCTTAGGCGGCGTTTGTTTTTTGTGCGCTTTTTCCCCCTTCCTGATGCCCAGAGAACGGGCATGTTCGGCAACAATCTCGAACCCTTTGCAATGCAGTGCGTCGTTTGCGGTACGTGGATAGCGATGCGCCTGGACGCGGATGACCTTGCTCGTCACAGGGCGGGGGTCCCCGTCCGGTTCGCGTTCGCTGACCGCAACGGCGTGCCGTACCTGGACGCAGCCTCCCGGGAGTTGTGGATCAGCGGCGTCTGCGGTTCGTGCTGGAGCCTTCTGTGCCCGGATCCGACTATTCATCCGACCGCTTACAACTAAGGCGCCGTCCCCAAAAGTCGGCGCGGAAAAAGAGGGTAAGAGGAAATGTACAACGCACAGAGCTTCACTCACAGAAACCAAACTCCGCTCACGATCCAGGAGATCGCACGGCGCGCGCCGTCCGCGCTTGCGACCAGACCCTATGACGGGACGTCCACGAAGTACACGCACATCGCCACGCTCGGGGTGATCGAGGCGATGATCGCGGCCGGCTTCCAGCCGTTCAGCGCGACACAGAGCCGCACGAGAGTTCCGGCAAAGGCGAGTTCACCAAGCACATGCTGCGTTTCCGGCACCAGGACATTTCGCAGGCGTTGGCCGTGGGCGACGTGATCCCCGAGGTGGTGCTGATCAACTCGCACGACGGCACCAGCGCCTACAAGCTGATGGCAGGGCTATACCGGCTCGTCTGCGCGAATGGCCTGATGGTGCCGGACGGAGAGATCGAAAGCATCTCCGTCATGCACAAGGGCGATGTGGCGAAGGACGTCGTCGAGGGCAGCCATAGGCTCATTGGCGACACGCAGAGATCGCTTACGACTGTGCAGAACTGGACGCGGCTGCAGCTCACTGACGGCGAGCAGGCCGCCTTCGCGGAGAGTGCGCACAAGCTGCGGTTCGCCGATGCGAACGGCGAGGTCACGACGCCCATCACTCCGGCGCAACTGCTCGCGCCGCGCCGCCGCGACGACATCTGCAACGATCTGTGGCGCACCTTCAACCGCGTGCAAGAGAACGCGCTCTCCGGTGGCCTTTCGGCGGTGCAGCGTGACGCGGACGGTCGCCGCGTTCGCCGGGTCTCAACGCGCCGGATCAACGGCATAGATCAGGACGTGCGCTTGAACCGGGCGCTCTGGGAACTGGCGGCGAAGATGGCAGAACTCAAAGCTCCCAACAAGCACGATGTTCCGTTCGCAGAAGCGGAGGTGGTTGCGGTGGTTCGATAAGGGGAGCGGCAGCAGGCACGGTCAGAGCCGGACCAAAGGAGCAGAAGACCATGAGCAGAACAGATCACACACTATTGCTAGAGCGTGCAGCCACCTTTCTGGGGGAATTGCTGATCGACAACCGGATTGACGCCGACCAGATCGCCGAGGCGAACACGCTGCACGACGATCTGATGGCCGCCGTTCGGGACCAGTCCGCGACGCCGACCTGCAACAAAACCTGGTTTGTGGCTGGCGGACGCGACGAGCGTACCTGCGGCGAGTTGGCCGAACCGGGCCAAGTCTGCGCCGAATGCGGCGTTGCGAGATGCGCAGAACACAATGAGAGCGGATTTGTGGAAATCGAAGGCCGCATCCTCTGCGAGGACTGCGCCTCCCGTCATGCCCCGCTTCGGAAATAGTGCCGCACGCAAAGCGAGCGGTCCCGGCAATGAAAGATGCAGCGGTTCAGGCTGAAGTGAGCAGAAAAGGTTAACCATAGCGTCAACTTTTGGGCACGAAAATCCGGCAAAGCAGCGGTTCTCGCGGCCAACGCGAACGGCGTCAGCGGCAGGCGACGAATGCAACTTCTGTAAAGTCGGAGGAAGAACGTGAAACACCTAAGTGCCGAGGAGCTCGGCAGGCTGATCGCGGCTGCGGACACGGACCGCAACCAGCTGCTGTTTCGGCTGCTCTACGAGCACGGACTCCGCATCTCGGAGTGCCTGGCGTTGACCCGAGCGCACGTTAGGCGGGGCTATCTCCAGATCAAGGGCAAGAAGAAGGGCAAGCGGGCCGACGAGAGGATCAATCCGGCCACGCTTGAATTGTTCGGGTCGGTGACGAAGAACCTCCTGCCGAACACGCTGATCTTCCCCTTCAGCCGCCAGTGGGCGAGTTCGTTATTCCACTGCGCCTGTGACAAGGCTGGGATCACGCTGCAACTGCGGCAGGGCGTGCATTCTCTGCGTCACAGTCTGGCGCACCACTTGTTGGACGCCGGCGCCCCGCTACCCGTCGTACAGAAAAGCCTGCGGCACCGCAGCATCGGCAGCACTGGAGTATACCTGGAAGCGGACGGACGCGATGTCGATTCGTGGCGGGTGAAGGCGATCGGCGGCCCGGCATCGGCATCGATGTCTCTCGCCGCGATTCGGGACGAGATCCAGCGGCTCACTGCGCTCGCACTTTCGATCCAGGCCGCACAGGAGACATCGAAGCCAGTGCCAGTCGCGGCTTGCGACGCAGATGTTCCGTCGGACTAAGAGATTCGGCTGCCATCATTCGCGGGTTTCTCGCTCTCTGAAAGAGTGGGCATAAACGATCCTACTGGTTCGTGATCGCGTACACCATATCGCCGACGAAGCGCTTAAAAGACTCGTTCTCTACGAACTGCTTGTAAACCTGCGTATCGTCCTTCAACAGGTGCTGCATCACCTTCGCGAGCGCCTCGTCATGCGCCATTCGGGCGGTGTGCGGAGTGTTTTCCTTCGCATTCTTGTAGTCCACGTCGGCGGCGACCTGTGGCGCGATGTCGTCGCGGATGCGTTTGACGACCCGGTCGGCATCGGTAAACAGCGTGCCGAAGTGATCGTTGAATGTCTTGAGGATGTTGCTCAAGCGGTCCATCTCGGGTTCGCTCTTCCGGCCGCTGGCGTCCGTTGGGGCCGGCTCGACCTCGGCGTCCTTGTCCTCAAGCGCGATCTTCATGACGGCCTTCTTCTCTACCCGGTAGCTGTCCATGTCGATGGCTTCAAGGATGCCCTTGGAGAGGTCTTCCTCCTTGGGCGCAGGCAACTTGGGCGTAAGCAGATTGAGCATGATCGAGAGCTTCTCCCATTCGGTGTTGCTGTAGGGGATCACCGATGAGAGAAAACTGTACGCGCGGTCGGCGCCCGCGAAGAACAACTCCACTACCTGCCGAACCTGCTCTGGCGAATACACCTGCGCCGCATCCAGCGCCGCCTTCAGGTCATGCAGTTTGTTCGGGTCCGTCTCCTCCGCAAGGAGCGTTGTGCGGTAGTAGTCCTGGAAGGCAAAGGTGATCGAGTCGCTGTTGTTCTGAAAGTCGAGCACGAAGCAGTCGTACTTCTGCGGATAACCGTGCTGCCGCTTCGCGCACATCGAGCTTGCCGGTCACCACGTCGGCGACAAGGCGTGTGCGGTACTCGCGGAGGAGTTCGATCTCGCGTTCGTGACGTTCCACTGCCCGCTCGATCTCCCCCGCTTTCGTTTGAAGGTATGCGGCTATCTGGTCCTGCTCGGCGCGCGTTGGTGGCACGGGTAGCAGCATCCGTCCATAGCGCCTTGAGTTAAGGTTCGCTTGGTGAAGGCTGACCAAAGCGTGACTGCGCGCGTAGCTCCAGAATGCGGTACTGTTCAACAGATAGTTTAGCCAGAATGGGTTGTGCTCCGAACGAACCCGGAGCCGCACGAGATAAGACGCAAAGGTGACCTCGTCCTTGGCGTCCCCTACAAAGATTCCTACTTTGCCAACCAAGTCAGGACTGTTGGTCCTATTGAAGAGCAGGTCGTTTTTATGCAATACCAACCCAGGTGGCGCGGCCTCGAGCCCGCCATTCTCGGGGAGAATCACCTTACCATCCCGGATATGGGCCATAGTCAGCACACGGACAGTTCCTTCCTCTCGGACGTTGTCTGAGGTCCCATAGTCCATTCGCGTGAGAAGTTGTTTCAAGGGTCGAGCCTGCCAACCTTGTGGAAACGCGGCAAGCCACGGAACGCCGGAGGGCGTGAGCGACACACCGGAGTCGAGGCCCCGGGTGACGGCGTGGTTGATGATGACCTGCTTCTGCTCATTGAGCAGTGCGATCACTTTCTGCTTCGCCCGGATCGCCCGCTCCAGACGTCCGTTGGCCCAGTTCAGAAACCGCACGATCGCGTCCTGTTCGGTTGTCAGGGGCTGAGGGGTTTTTGCAGCTCGAAATCTCTCTGCCGGAATGGTGTTCCTCAGGCCGGAATATAGCGGGCTAAGGAGCTTTCGGTCGTCCATCGCCCGGTAAAACAGCTCAAAATACTCACGACTACCTTTGCCCAGAAACTCGAAGACGGTGTAAGCACCGGTAATCATTCCTTCGTGACGAGACAGTCCTACCGTTCGTGGTGTCTCTGGCACGTCAAAAAAACAAAACACGAGATCTCCGTCGCGTACCTCCTGCGAAGTCCCCATGTCAGCGGAAAACTTGCCTTTTCCTGTGGAGATGTCGCGGACAATCACACCTTGCTTAGTTAGAGAATCCCTGGGGGGCAGCCAACTCTTTAGTGTGGCTTGTACCTTCCGATGTGGTACCTGGATTTCTGCGCAGAATCCAACTGCGAAATTTTTGCCGTCGCCATTCCAGGTGGCTCGACCTGACGTGCCACAACCAGGATGTCTATACAGCTTCGATCGCCCGAAGTCAGTTTCGCACCATTTCTACCATGTAGACAATTGGCTGGTTGGTACGTCTATGTGCCGATAGTTGAATGGGTTCCGGCCAATTGATAATATTAATCTGCGTGTCGGTAAGGGTTTCGGAGAGACGTTCTTCCCCTTTATTCTCTGTTGGAATAAAAACGGCTCCTAATCCCGAACAGGCACCGGGGTCACTTTCTTGCGGGTATCTCTCGACAGGCAACGAGGGCCAAGATTCTGACAACGCACTGTCATCCATATTTTTCCGGCTCCTGAGAACTTGTCGTTAATGTGTTAAGCAAGGCTTGCGCATGAGTTCTGTCGAACGAACGGCGGTTGATTTGGTCGAGCCAGCAGCCGTTGAAGATGTTCCATCCAAGCTTTCCCCGGAAGCGGTTCGCCCACCGAAAAAGCCTTTACTACGAATCGTGATACTCGGACTGCTGGCAACCTGCCTGATCGTGCTGGCTGTTCTTTACGGTTCACACCGGCCTAAGGGATCCTCCTTCGAGACGGTTACCGTTGTACGTGCGGACTTTACCCGTACTTTGCGGTTGAAAGGTACTACGGAGGCGGTGCAGTTCCGTACCATTACTGCCCCGATCATGGCGGGGGCGCAGCTGAACAACCTGGTGATCACGCGCATAGATACGGCTGGGGCCAAAGTAAAGCGAGGCGATCTACTGGTCGAGTTCGATCGGCAATCCCAGATCAAGGACGCGCTTGATAAACAGGCACAATATCAAAATTTCGCCAGTCAGGCGGGGGAAAGCCAGGCGCAGGAAGAAGCCGCTCGCGCCAAAGATGAGACCGAACTGAAACAAGCCGAGAACGAACTTGAGAAAGACAAGCTGGAAATGCGCCGTAACGAAATCCTTTCGCGCATTGACGCAGAGAAGAACCAGGAAAAGTTGGCAGAGGCGGAAGCCAATTTGGCGCAGCTGCGCCACACGTTCGAGCTTAAGCGCAAGTCGGCCCGCGCGGCCATTCGCATCCTGGAACTGCAGCGCGACAAAGCGCAGGAAGATATGCGGCACGCTCAGGCGAATGCGGACAAGATGCGGATACTGGCTCCCATTGACGGAGTGGTCGTGCTGCATTCCACGTGGAGACAGGAAACCCTCGCCCAGATTCAGGAAGGAGACCAGGTGCGCGCGGGGACGCCGGTGATGGATGTGGTAGATCCGTCGTCCATGGTGGTCCGGGTGGAGGCGAACCAGCAGGACATCGCCGAGCTCCGCCTTGGGGAGTCGGCCGAAGTTCGGCTGGATGCGTATCCCGATACGGTTTTTTCCTCGAAACTTGACCAGTTAGCTCCTCTGGGTATACACGGCAATCTTTCCTCGGATCTGCACTACTTCATCGCAAGGTTCTCCATTCAGGGAAATAATGCCAAGTTGATGCCCGATCTTTCCGCCGCAGTGGACGTGGAGTTGGAACGCCATGACGGCGTATTGGTGATTCCGCGGGAGAGTGTGGTGCAGGAGGGGAAAGACGATTTCGTCTGGGTAAAGAACCGTTTGGGCTTTCACAAACAAGCCGTTCATCCGGGAGCCAGGAATGACATCCAGGAGGTCATCCAGTCGGGTCTTTCGGCCGGCGACATTCTGGAAAGGAACCCTGCGGAGGTGCGCAACAATTGATGAACCGGCTCTTTCACAAGGCGAAAGTAAGAAAGCACAGACGCCTGATTACGGTTCTGGTGGTCGGTATCCTGGCAACCATGCTTGGCGCTTGGGCGATGTCACGGGGATCGATGTCGGTGCCGACCGCCGTGGTCGAAAAGGGAGAGTTTACGGATGCCTTGCCATTCCGTGGAGAAGTACAAGCCGGAAAATCGGTGACCATCTCTGCCCCAGCACAAGCGGGGGACCTGCGGATTATCAAAATCGCGCCGGTAGGGATCGCGGTTAAGAAGGGTGATGTCATTGTGCAGTTCGATGCCACCAAGACCGAGCAGGAACTGGCACAGTACAGGTCGGCGCTGAAATCTTCGGAGGCGGAAATTGCCAAGACGAGAGCGCAAGCCCGGCTGAAGGAAGAGGCGGACAGAACCGCGCTGATGAAGGCCCGCTTCGATGTGGAGTCGGCCAAGCTGGAGGCGAGCAAGCAGGAAATCCTTTCGGAGATCGAGGGCGCTGAAAAGAAGCTGGCGCTTGCAGATGCGGAACAGAAGGCTCGCCAAGCCGAAAAGCAGTTAAAGTCGGACCACGATGATGGAGCGGCGAAAATTGCCGATGCAGAACAAAAGCGAAAGCAGAACCTATACAACGTGCAGCAGGCCGAGCGTAGTCTGGCTGCACTGACGTTGCGCGCTCCTGCCGCTGGGGTGCTTGATTTGCTGCAGGTCTGGCATCGCGGAGCCGGGATGTCTATTCCTAAAACCGGCGAAAGCCTCTGGCCCGGCGCACCGGTCGCAAATCTACCCGATCTTTCGACGCTCCGGCTGTCCATGCGTGTAGATGAAAGCGAACGCGGAAGGCTCCAGGTGGGGCAAAAAGTGACCGCTCATTTCGATGCTTTGCCGGACCGGGATTTTACTGGCCAGATCAAGCAGATCAGCACTACCGCCTCTACGGATTTTTCCGGCGGCTGGCCTTTCCTGCGGAATTTTACGGTGGAGGTTGCGCTTGATCAAACGGATTCGCGTATCCGGCCGGGGATGAGTGCCAACGTGCGGGTCACGGTGGACCGTGTGCACGACGCGGTTATGATTCCGGCCCAGGCTTCATTCCAGAAATCAGGACGCTCCATAGTCTACGTCGTGCAGGGCACAAAGTTCGAAGAACGCGCCATTGAAATTGGACGCCGAAGCGGCGATCGTTTGCTGGTTGCCAAAGGCCTGCAACCGGGTGAGAAAGTGGCGCTGCAGGATCCCTCGGCTAAGGAGTAGCAAGGTTGATGCAAAGGCGGAAGCTTTGGAAGATCGTGGCCGTTGCCGGGGCGCTCGTCGCGGTGGGAGCGCTCGTCACAGGGCTGCGTACCAAGGTTCGTCCTGCTGTGGGACCAGATATCCCGGTGGCGGAGGTCAAACGCGGCGACCTGAGTCCTCGTATTCACGCCAAGGGCGAGTTGAGCGCGGAGCATTCCGCCCTGTTGATGGCTCCGGCGATCGGTGGTGGCGCTCTGCAGATCACCCACCTTTTGCGTACCGGCACTGTGGTGAAAGCGGGAGACGTAGTAGTGGAGTTTGACCCCAGCGAACAGGAATACAAACTGGAACAAAACCGCTCCGACCTTCTACAAGCGGAACAGGAGATCGACAAAGCTGATGCCGATGCAGCGGTGCAAACGGCGCAGGATAAGTCAGCGCATCTGAAAGATGAATTCGACGTCCGCAGCGCAGAATTGGATGTCAGCAAAAACGAACTGCTGAGCGTGATCGACGCCAAGAAGAACGATCTGGCCTTGAGTGAAGCTAAGCGCGCGCTCCAGCAATTGGAACAGGACATACAGTCCCACACAGCCTCCAATCAGGCCAGCATCGCGGTAGCCAGGGAAAAGCACAACAAAGCGGAATTGGCGATTAAACAGGCGCAACAGAATATTGAGAGCATGCGGGTACGCGCCCCCATCGGTGGATTAGCCGTTGTAGAAAGAAACACAGGCGGCGGATTCTTTTTCGGGGGCGGAGGCTCCTTCCCGGATTACCGGGAGGGAGACCAGGCGCAAAGCGGGAGCATTATTGCCCGGGTGATTGATCCGGCAGGGATGGAGTTGTCAGCCAAGATCGGCGAAGTGGAAAGGGGCAGCTTGCAAGTTGGTCAGGCTGCGGAAATCCATCTTGACGCGCTCCCGGGGGTAACCTTTCACGGAAGAGTGAAGACGGCAAGCGGCGCGGCATCGGGGTTCATTTTTGAGTCAAGCCGCACCTTTGATGTAACCGTCGAAATCACCGGTAGCGATCCGCGGCTGCGCCCCGGCTACAGCGCGGAGGTGATCTTCTTGGGTGCGCCGAAGAAGGACGTTCTATACGTGCCCAGGCCCAGCATCTTCAAGCAGGACGAAAAGCCGGTCGTATACGCGAAGAGAGGCGGCCGGTTTGAAGTGAGCCCCGTAAAAATTATCGCGGAAACGGAAAGCCGGGTTGCCATTGAAGGTTTGAAAGATGGGATGGAAGTTGCACTAGTGAATCCTACAGGACAGGGCAGGAAAACAACTGAATCTGCCGCGCCCACCGGGGGGCCACAGTGAAGCTGGGAGAGCCCAGGCGAGTTCAGATCCCGAATTTCCGGCGCTGGCTTCCGGACCTGCTGGGTGGCATCAACAATCTGATGGTTCACCGGTTGCGTTCGCTGCTGACCATGTTGGGAATGATTTTCGGCGTGGCGGCCGTAGTTTCCATGCTTTCGATTGGCGCGGGGGCGCGGCAGTCGGCGATTGCATTGATCCAGCAACTGGGCGTCAACAACCTGATCATTGAGGCCAAGGAAACGCTCGAATTCATGGCGCATCAAAAGATCAGAAGGATTTCTCCGGGACTGACGTTTCAGGATTACCGCGTAATTGGAGATAGCCTCACCCAGATTTCTGCTTCTACTCCACGACGGCGCTTCTCACCATCCAAAGTTATTCCCAAGCCGCAGCAGGATATCCCGGTCATTTACGGGGTGAACCCGAGTTACGTGAGTATCGGAGGGCTGCGGTTGCTGCAGGGAAGATTCTTCGACCAATCCGAGGAGGACGGCGGCGCGCCGGTGTGTGTTCTGGGAGCCGGCGCAAAGTCCGGTTTGTTTGGCATTACAGACCCGCTTGGGCAATATGTGAAAGTGGACGAGCAGTGGTTCCATGTGATCGGAGTCGCCGCTCCCCAACTCAGTTCGCAGACTGAGGTGGCAGGGGTGCCATCGCAGGACTTGAACAATGTGATTTATGTACCGCTAACTTCGGCGATTCTGCGCCTGGAAAACAACTATAGCGAAGTTCGTGATGAAATTGACGGCATTTATCTGAAGCTGCGAAAGGATGCCGACATTGTCGGCGTGGCGCAAATTGTACGCGCCATTCTGGACTCTTCGCACCATGGCGCAGGCGATTTCAGTGTGATTGTGCCCTCCGAACTTCTGGCTCAGCAGCAAAAGACCGAGCGACTTTTCAATACCGTAATGGTGGCCATTGCCTCGATTTCGCTGCTGGTCGGAGGCATTGGCATCATGAATATCATGCTAGCCAGCATATTGGAGCGAACGCGGGAGATTGGCGTGCGGCGCGCGGTGGGTGCGCGGCAGTCGGATATCGTCCGCCAGTTTGTGGTAGAAGCAGTCATGATTTCGTTTGTCGGCGGAACTTTTGGAATTGTGCTTGGCTTTGCCATGTCGCGGCTGATCGCGTGGTTGGCTGGGTGGTCCACGGTGGTGACTGCCAGTTCGATCATCCTGGCGTTTGTCGTCTCCATCAGCGTCGGTCTTATCTTTGGCACGTACCCGGCCGTGAAAGCGGCAAGACTCGATCCTGTCGAAGCCATTCGTTACGAGTAGTCCATTCGCAGATCTTGAGGAGTGAAGATGAGATTCGCTCATGCGGTTGTGTGCCTATGCTTATCGGTGCTGGTTGCCGACCCGGCGCGGGGGCAATCGGCTCCCGCCCCGAGTGCTCAACCCAGCCAAATCTCCAGACCCGAGGTGCGGGAAACCTATCGCGGTCTCACCAGCCCGCGAGCGGTGTCCGGAGTGCTGCCGGCACCACAGCATCTGGTGGACTATGTGGCGGGCGGAAAGCTGCGACTAAGCCTGGAAGACGCGATTCTGCTGACTTTGGAGAACAATACTGCCATCCGGATTAACGAGCTCCAGGTGGAGAGCGCGAAGTACTCGCTCTTGCGCACCCATCAGCCGTTCGATCCGCAGGCGTTTGCCAGCTTCAATGCGGAGCGGTCGGTCACGCCCGCATCCTATCAGCTGCAGGGTGCGTCAACTCTCAGCACTCTGGATCAGCTGAGCCAGCTAACGTATTCGCAAAGGTTTGAGACGGGTACCAATTTTCAGACATCGTTCAATACCACCCGGTTTTCTACCAACAGCAGTTTCTATTTCCTGAATCCCTCTTTGAGCTCCGGATTAACCTTCCAGTTTACGCAGCCACTGTTGCGCAATCGAGGATTGTTTGTAAACCGGGCTCCCATCGTGATCGCGCGGCGTAATTTGCAGCAATCGCGTTCGTTCTTCGAGGCGCAAGTAAATGATGCGATTCTGCAGGCCGTCGAGCAATATTGGAGCGTGATTCAGGCCAACGGGACGCTCGACGTTGGGCGCAAATCCCTTGAAGAGGCCGAGGCGAGCTACAAACACGATAAGCGCGCCCTGGAACTGGGTGCGCTGTCGCCACTGGATATTTATCGTTCAGAATCCACAGTGGCATCCCGACGGGTGAGTGTGATTCAAAGTGAATATGCCGTAAAACAGCAAGAAGATCTCCTACGGCGCACGATCGGGGCGGATCAGGATCCTTATTACCGCGCACTTGATCTGGAGCTTACGGAAGAACCAGATCCGGATGGCATCATGCTCGAAATTGATGCCGCAACTGCCCTGCAAGAAGCTATCGCGAAACGCCCAGAGATGGAGCGTGTTCGCCAGGCCCTGGCGAATGATGACACCAGCATTCGGGTTGCGCACAATCGTCTGCGGCCTGACCTGAGCCTCAGCGGCCTCTACTCCAGCAATGGGGTGAGCGGAAATCAAATTGACACCACATCCGGCCAAGTCGTTGCGACGGGGGGCTTGGGATCATCGTTGAACCAGGTCTTCGGTTTTGGCTATCCAACCTATGGCTTCACTTTGAGCTTGAACTTTCCCATAAAAAATCGCGGCTCGCAGGCGGATCTGGGGAATGCACTCGTATCGCGGCGTCAGGATTTGTACACCCAGCGCCAGTTCCAGGAAAACATCACGCTTGAAGTCAGCAATGCGGTGCATCAACTGGAACAGGCAAAGCTTTCGGTTGCGGCAGCGAAGGTCGCCCTAGACTTGGCGAAGAAAAATCTTACTGCCGAGCAGCGCAAATACGAGCTTGGAGTGGATACCCTGTTCTTCGTGCTGGATGCGCAGAGCCAGTTGGCGATGGCAGAAGGGATTTTGCTGAACGCGCAGATCGATTATCAACTTTCGGTTGCGGCCGTGGACCACGCGACCGGCGGCTTGCTGGACCACTATCACGTAAAAATCGCCGAGCTAACCCACTAGAGGAAAGGGGTCGCAGCGTGGGAGCACTGCCTCAGGAACCACAGTACCCCGCGTTCTGAACCCAGCCCGCCTCAAAGGAGTAAATATTGCGCGAGTCTTGTCGACTCCGGCGGAGTGAACCCCTGAGGTCCAGGAAAATAGTCGTAACCGCGTTCAAGCCAGTTGAAACACAATGTGCAGCACAGCGGTAGAATCTGAAGGCTGGCCGTCCCGCATGGCAGGCTTGAATTGAATCTGTTGTGCGGCGCGAATGGCTGCTTCATCCAGTCCGTGACCCAGACCGCGCACCACCCGGACTACCTCTAGTTTTCCGGATGATTGAAAAACAACTTCAAGCAATACTTCACCTTGAATGCGAAGCTTCCTGGCTTCCTCCGTATAAACGGGCAAGGGTTTCGCAAGGATTTCCGCTGGCACGATTCTCGGTGCAAGCGCTTCGGTCCGAGGGTGGGTTGCGGCCGCGACTACCTCGGCGTCCCCAAAACCGGCCTGCTTGATGGTGCCGCGGGTTGTGTTGACTGTTCCACTGCCATCCCCGACAGCAGTACCATTGCCAAACCCAGCACTGGCAACCACGCCACTGGCACCCTTGGCGCCGCCGGTTCCGTTTCCATACCCAGGTCCAGATGGCAGATCAAATGACCCGACTTGTGCAATTGTTACCGGTTTGCCATGATTCTCCGCGGCCGGTACCCCATTGGGATCACCGAAGCCGCCGGTTTGTGTTTTCTGGGGTGCGGCTGCAATGGTGGGTGGCGCGGAACTGCCAGTGGAGAAATTATCCACTTTGACTAGCTTGCGAGGGATCACCGTCAAGACAGGGACCGGCAAGTTTTTCGCTACCTCAATCTTGGGAGCCACCGGTGTTTCCGCTTTGGGCACGATGTGTTTCACTTCGGGAGGAAGACGCAGTACTTCCTGTGTGGAAGCCACCTCTGGCGGCGGTGGAGTAAATTTGGGTTCGAGAACGCGGACCGGGGCCGGTTGATGGTTGACTGGCGGTGGCGTAGCCACCAGTTCAATCACCTGACGATCATGCTTCGGCTGCATGATGATTTCCGGGTGTAGCACTCCCACCCAGGCAAGGATCACCATAAGCGTGCTCTCGGTGCCCACGCTGAACACGAACTCCTTCCAGGGCGGACGCCTGGCAGGAAGCATGGAGAACATAGTGGTTTCGGAAAACTGCGGCATAGACCAGTCCGTTCCTTTCGCCAGAAAATAAACCACGACGAAGGGCCAGCAAGACCGATCCCCGCTAAGGCGCCTGGGAGACGGTCAAGGGCACAACACCCTCCAGTCCGTTCACAGCACGAATAAGACCACTTCCGCGGGGGTGACGGAAGGCAACCTTGTTGCTAGGACGGACCCTCGACCGAGGACAATGCTATGTTACCAAAGCCAAACCCGGTGAGGGCAAAAAGTTGCATTTAGGTAGGTATTTGTTGCCCAACTGGCTTCGCCAGGGCGAATCGCCGGAGGATTTTGGGATGTCGGCTATCGTTGAGTGGACTCCGTAAGTTTCAGCAGTGCACGATCTTAGGGCTGTCGATGCCGTGAGTTGCGTTGCGTGTATCCACTACCAATTGCGACTCGCGGACAATGCGTTGGTAGTCGTAATCCGAGTGGTCCGTAACGATCAATACGCAATCGTACTGACTCATGTTTTCGAGCGGAGCACACTTCATTTGCAGGTCATATTTACGGCCCTTGCCAATGGTTGGGAAATAAGGGTCGTTATAGCTGACTTGCGCTCCCTCTTTCTGCAGCAATTCAATAATGGTCAGGGCAGGGGATTCGCGCAGGTCGTCAATATCCTTCTTATAGGCCACTCCCATCACCAGCACACGCGAACCGTTCAGAGCTTTCTTCTGGCGGTTGAGCGCCTTAGCGACGGACTCAATGACGTGGTAGGGCATGCCAATATTGATTTCGCCGGCCAGTTCAATAAAGCGGGTGCGAAAATCCCATTCTTTCGCCTTCCATGAGAGATAGAAGGGATCCACCGGAATGCAATGGCCGCCTAAGCCGGGACCAGGGTAAAAAGGATGAAAGCCGAACGGTTTGGTGGAAGCCGCGGCGATGACTTCCCAGATATCTAACCCCATACGCAAAGAAAGGAGCTTTAACTCATTGACCAAGGCTATGTTGACACAGCGGTAGATGTTCTCCAGCAGTTTGGTCATCTCGGCGGCGGCCGGAGAAGAAACCGGCACGACGCGATTGAAAATAGCTCCGTAGAGAGCCCCCGCCAACTCGGAAGCTTGCGGGTCTAAACCACCCACGACTTTGGGGATGTCGCGCCGCGCTACCGAAGTGTTGCCTGGATCTTCGCGCTCGGGTGAAAAGGCGATAAAGAATGCTTTGTCGTTGGTTGCGCCGGGACGGGATGCCTTGAGTCCTAGCCGATTTCCTTTTTCCAAAATCGGAACCAGCACTTCCTCTGTCGTTCCTGGATAAGTCGTGCTCTCCAGAACCACCAGTTGCCCGGCATGCAGATGCGGCGCAATCGCCTTGGCCGTATCGGTGATGAAACTCAAGTCCGGCTCGTGGTATTCGTTCAGCGGCGTAGGGACACAAATAATAATCGCGTCCATCTCGTCAAGCCGCGAAAAATCTGAAGTGGCCTCGAAGCCGTGCGCCCGGGCTTCCTGGATCTCCGGCGCCGGGATGCGGTAAATGTAGGTTCCACCCTTCATTAGGGTGTCAACCTTGCGCTGATCAATGTCGAATCCCGTAACCCGGACCTTCTGTTCGGTGTACAGCAATGCCAAAGGAAGTCCTACGTAACCTAATCCCATGACGGCTACCCGCGCCTGGCGGGTTTCGATTTTCTTTTTCAGATCGGCGAATGCGGAAGCAGCGATTTGAGTTGTCATGACCAGGAAGTCTCACCTACCAAAAAGTAGTATGCCACAACGCTCCCAACGAAGAAGGTAACCAGGGAGAGAATCTAGGTTCCCAGATGACTCGGCTGCTGTCATTAGAAGTTTATGTGACCGTAATTACTTTGGTTACCCCAAAATTCTTAGCCTATTGCGGAAAACCCATCGGGGATGGTGTTAATCTTAACTCGGAGTTTCCTAGGCCAGCAGTGTGCAACGAATTATGTGCAACAAAATAATTGACTGTGCCGGTAATGCCGGGCTAGGATTGGAAAAACCCAAAAAGCTAAGAACGGATAGAAAGGCAGGCGTCATGGTACGCAAGCTGGTTAGCTGGGCAATGTTGGCTTTGTTTCCGATATCTGTTTTCGCAGCGGATACGAATGCTGCCATGCTCTATGCCAAAGGGACGGCATGGGTGAATGGCGGGCAGGTCGCAGACTCTTCCGCCGTATTTCCTGGAGACTTGGTGCAAACCAAGGCGGACTCCATGGCCAACATCAATGCTTCGGGCTCGAACGTCATGGTGCTGGCAGACTCACTGGTGACGTTTAACGGGAATGATGTTTCCATTGATCATGGAACCGTTAGCGTCAAGACGGCCCGCGGTATGCACACAACTGCGGATGACGTGACCGTAGCTCCGCTCTCGAACAGTGCCACGGAATTCAATGTGAGCAAAGCGGAGGGTAAAATTAAGATTATGGCCCTGAAGGGCGAAGTGAGCATTAGCGACGGGTCTGGGACGACCGCGACCCTTTCCCAAGGCCAGGAAACTACGCGCGACGTTCAGATCAAAAGGAGACGCAGGGGTGGCGCGGCTCCGGCAGCCGCTGGCGGCGTCATGGATTCACCCATCGCAGTGGCCGTGGGAGCAGCCGCGATAGGTGGGTTAATTACGTGGGTGGCGTTGCAGTCTCCGAATCCTACGAGCCCCATGCAGCCCTAGTTTTAAACCTTTAAGAACTGCGTACAAACGGACTGGCTTTGAGCCAGTCCGTTTTCTATTCCCGGCAGATTTCCCTTTTGGAAAACGCCCGGGTTTCGATAAAGCCAGTTTGGGAATCAGCAGGGTTCGGGCACCACCGGCTGTGATTCCCATCACCGCCTCCCATGCTCGGCTTGCTTAGAGTCGAGGACATGACTGCACCAGCTAAGAACAATCGCGCCGCGTGGCTGCACGGGCCTTCTTCTTCCTGTGAGACGACACCTAATAGAGTTCAGAATCCTCCTAGGATTGTGCTGTTGGGAGCGCCGGGGGTGGGCAAAGGCACGCAGGCCGACCTGCTACACCAGAAGCTGGGCGCCTGCCATCTGTCCACGGGTGACGTTTTCCGCGCCGCCACCAGCCGCCGCGAATGCGAGCAGAGCCCGGCTATGCGGGAGGCCATCGAATATATGCGTCATGGCGCCCTGGTGCCCGATTCCACCGTGTGGCACATGATTCTTGAGCGCAGCCACTGCTTGCGCTGCGGTGGCGGGTTCATCCTCGACGGTTTTCCGCGTACTCTGGGACAAGCCGATCTCCTGGCGAAACTGATGCAACATGAGGGCATCGTCCTCACGGGAGTGGTGAACTACGAACTGCCTACCCACGAAATCGTGGCGCGCCTTAGCGGCCGCCGCACCTGCGAGAAATGCAAGGCAGTCTTCCACGTCACCGAGCGTCCGCCGGCGGCTGCAGGCTATTGCGACAGGTGTGGCGGTCAGCTCTTGCAACGCGAAGATGATCGGCCGGAGTCCATCAAAGTCCGGCTGGCGGCCTACCACCAAAGCACCGCCCCGCTGATTGAGTTTTACAAGAACTTCGGTCTGCTCATAACGGTGGACGCGGGCGGCTCACCTGACGAAATATGCGCCCGAACCCTTGACTGTCTTCGGTCGCGATCCAGAGTACCAGCCGGTCAGCTGAGCTAAACGTCGGCCTAGCCATGCGTTATACTCCTTTGGCCAGGAACACCCATGGACAAGAGAACCTTCCTGAAATTTTGCTCCACTGCGATGACCCTCCCCGTCGTTGCCCCGCTGTTCGCTTGGGCATTCGGCGATAAGCTCCGCAACTGGGCCGGCAATGTTGAATACAGCACCGAGCAACTGTATTCAGCCACTTCCTTGGAGCAGGCGAAAGATTTCGTGAAGCAGCACAGCAAATTCAAAGTCCTGGGCACGCGCCATTGTTTCAACAGAATCGCCGATAGCCGCCGGCAGTTGCTTTCGCTTCGAGCCATGGACAAAGTCGTGGCGCTTGATCCCTCGGCGCGTACCGTGACGGTCGAAAGCGGGATGAGTTATGGCCAGCTCTGCCCTTATCTGGACGACAAAGGATTTGCTCTGCATAATCTTGCCTCGTTACCTCATATTTCCATTGCCGGAGCGTGCAGTACGGCAACCCACGGGTCGGGAGAGAAGAATGGGAACCTGGCTACAGCAGCCTCGGCCCTGGAGATGCTCACCGCCGCAGGCGATTTGATCAAGCTCTCGCGCCAAAACGACGGCGACACGTTCCGCGGGGCGGTGGTTGGGCTGGGTGCTCTCGGAGTCATCACAAAGGTCACTCTCGACGTTCAACCGCGCTACATGATGCAGCAGTATGTCTATGAGAACCTGCCGCTCAGCGAGATGAAAGAACATTTCGACGCCATCCAGGCCAGCGCTTACAGCGTGAGCCTCTTCACGGACTGGCAGAAGCCACAAATTAACGAAGTGTGGCTCAAGATGCGCATGGACCAAGGTAAGACTTTCGAAGCGCCGGCGGAATTCTATGGTGGGAGGCGAGCCACGAAGAATCTGCATCCCATCGCGGAACTTTCCGCCGAGAACTGCACGGAGCAGATGGGCGTGCCCGGTCCCTGGTATGACCGGCTGCCGCACTTCCGGATGGGTTTCACGCCCAGCGCTGGCAAAGAACTCCAGTCCGAGTATTTTGTGCCCCGCGAGCACGCCATCGAGGCGATTCTTGCGATCCAGCGTTTGGGCGACCGGGTCGGACCTTATCTGCTGATTTCAGAAATCCGGACGATCGCCGCGGACGACCTGTGGATGAGCACATGTTACCGGCGGCCGAGCGTCACGATTCACTTCACCTGGAAGCCGGACTGGCCCGCGGTCAGCAAGCTGCTGCCCGTCGTCGAAAGGGAACTGGCGCCGTTCCAGGTGCGTCCTCACTGGGGGAAGCTGTTCACCATCTCTCCACCGCAGTTGCACTCCGCCTACAAAAAGCTGCCGGAATTCATAGCATTGAGCAAGAAGTACGACCCGCAAGGCAAGTTTCGTAACGAGTTTCTAAACACCAATATCTTCCGTGCATGAGATCTTTTCCGAGAGTTACTGCCTTTGATACGGATTGAAATCGTTCGGGGTGACATCACCCATCAACCCGATATCGACGCCATCGTTAACGCCGCCAATACGGACTTGATTCTGGGTGCGGGACTGGCGGGCGTCATCTACGAGCGGGGCGGGGTGGAAATTGACCGTGAAGGCCGCGCCCAGGCGCCAATCAAACTGGGCGAAGCGGCGGTAACCGGCGCCGGGCGCCTGCCTAACCGGTACGTGATCCATGCCGCCGCCATGGGCTACCGGGCCGAGGACGCCCTCGTGCCAAAACGTCCGGGATCGCTTTCGAGCGCCGCCGATCATTAGCGACGCCACACGGAATAGTTTTCTTCGCGCGGAAGAGTTGAAGCTGGCAAGCATTGCCTTTCCCGCGCTGGCAACGGGGGTAGCCGCGTTTCCTGTAGATGAATGCGCGCAGACCATGCTTGGGATTGCCTTTGGGTACGCAAAGGAGAATCCGAGGAGCTCCATCCAGTTGGCGCGGTTCGTACTTCTCGGGAAGGGTGACTACGACATTTTCAGTCAAGTATTTCAGGCGCTTGAAACGAGCCGGTAGGGCATAGCAGCAAAACAGCCTGTTCTTAGCGTTCCTCTTCAATCTTGAGGATGTGAATGGTTTTTTTATCGGCTTCCATTTTGCCGATAATTCTCACCTTCTTGCCGGCAAAGCCGCGGGCCAGATTTTGCTCGTCGAGGCGAAAGACGTTCTTCTTTGACGAAAGGACAAAATCACCGCCGTGGTAATTAACGCAATACAACGTGCAGTCTTGTGGCGTGCCGCCCATGGACTTGGACTTCAGCATCTCCCGGTGCGAGCGGGTAAGAGAGTGAACATTCATGGCACACTGGCTGTCGGAGATCTCGCCATAAAATGTTCTCGACTCCTGCGCATGCATGCCCAGTACGGTGGCAACGATAGAAGATCCAAGTCAGCGCCGCTAAACCCAATTTCCTCATTCAGTTTTCTCCCTTCTTATGCAAGCCGGTTCATGGCAAGACTACAAATTTCATGTGCATTCCATCATGCTCGTCGCTGCAAATTACGGTACAGACCACCACGTACTCGCCAGGTTCGGAAGGAGCGGTCAACTGGAACTCCTGCAGGCCGGGCTTGAGCAGCAGATTCCATCCTTCCACTTTGGTACGGTCTTTTGCCCGCAGCAAAGAGAAGCCATGAATCGATCCATCTCGGTTCCAGGTTTTGCCCCGCCGCGCGGTGATGCGGAGGAGAATCGGTTCCCCCGCTTTGACCGTGATTTCCGGCGTCCTCTGTCCAGCAATCTTGTAGCGACTGTCTTTGTCCGCCAAGACTTCGATTACATGAACCTGCGCAGAGGCGGAAATTACGAGCAACGCCATCACTGCAGGACAAAGAAATTTCCAACCGCGCCTTACCTGCCAGCTATATCGCATGAGCCTTGTCCTGGCTACTGGGTCATGTAAAACAGGACAAGCCGCATGTCCTCGTCAGTAATCATGGCGCGTACCCGCATGTGACGCACGATGGTCGCCATCATACGGGGCGGAAACTTACGCGGAGCGGCATGGCAGCGTCCACAGTTAGCGTGGAAGCGCTTCTCGCCTTCAAGGCGCACGGCCGCAGGATCGACGTGGACCGGTGCGACCGCAGTTGTAGGAGCATTGCTCTTCGGTCCTGTAGCCCACAACGCTGACGCCAAAACCGGAATTCCCGCCAGTAAGGTGATTTTCCTCTTCATTGGCCTCCTACTCGTCCCAATGGCACGGCAAATCGCCAGGCCACACCGAACGTCCACACATTCCAGTTATGCTTGCCGAGCCAACGCCCGTAGCTGGCAGAGGCTTTTAGGCCATCTTTCAAGTAGTAGTTCAGGCCGAAATCCGGCTGCTGGGTGTTGCCATGAGGGAGCGTATATAGATCCCCTTCGTCCAGTTGATCCTCTCCGGCGAAGAACTGCTGCATGCGAGCAACGAACTCGGTGCGCCGCATAGCGTTGTTCCAGACTGAGAGTTGACTCAGCCGATAGGCGCCTTCGATCCAGTAACCGCTGCCATAGTTCGAGCGTACGTATTCGGCACGCAGGTTGAGCGGAATAGGCGTGGGCTGCCAACCAAGATGAAAGCCGAAGGCGTTGGCACGATCCTCGACCAGCAGCTTTTTCCACGAGCCGCCGACCTCGATTCGGGGACCGCTAAGAAATATTCCGATGCGTCCGCCTACGGCACGATCGGAATCCAACGTTTCGTTGCTGGTCTGGGTCGAAAAATAGGTCGCGTAGTTGAGGTTTGCTCCGTGCCCGACTGAAATGCCGCCACGTAGCATTACGCCGTCACTGGACCCGGACTCGAGAGGGAAAATCAGCGGTACTTCGTGCAGGTCGCGAATCCAGATGGGGTACAGACGCTCGTTATAAATTCCAAACGGACTCAAAAAGCGTCCCACGGTTACGGTGACGTAGGGATTGGCAATGTAGTCGGCCTGCAGGTAGTTGAGTTCTTTCTCGATTTTCCCGCCATAAGGCTGACCACTCCCGGGGCGTTCGAATTCACCATAAAACTCAGCCCGCGATTCGATCAGCCATTTGTTGCCTAGAGGAAGAAGCAGAACAGGATTGAGTTCCGGCACCAGCGATTTATTGCCGTTATCGACGTTGGTGAAGTAGCCGGCATTCCCGGTCAGGATAGGAACCGGGCGTTCATTGTCAGAGGTGCTCTGTGCCTGAAGATTTAAAGTCAGGAGAACAAAGGCACCGACAATCAGATGCGAGGCGAGGCGCAGCCGAGGGCGTCCCTGAAATTTTGAGAAATACCGCAACCCTACTCCATCCCCGCTGCCTTTACGTTGTTCCAATTGTTCTATTTAGAGGCAAGCGGAGATAGATAACCAAAGTAAGCTGATGATTTCCCACTAAGAACAAATCAACAAACGGGAAGCCGTTTGAATTCAGTAACTTGCTCAAGCGCCTCAGCAAAGGCCGAGACGGCCCGGTCAACCTGCGCCGGCGAAATGATCAAAGGAGGCTGGAAGCGCACCACGTTTCCATAAGCTCCGCCGACGCCGACCAGAACGCCTTGCCGCAACATCGCGTCGCGTATGGCTTCGGCTTCGGCGGAAGCCGGGGCTAAGCTCGTGTCATTTACCAGCTCTACCCCAATCATGAGACCGAGCCCCCGCACTTCTCCGATCAGGGAGTAGCGCTGCTGCAGTTCCCTCAACTTGGCCGCCATGTAAGCGCCGGTTTCCGTCGCGTGAGCAGGCAAGTCTTCGTTCAGCATGAATTCGATATTGGCCAGCGCGGCGGCGCAGCAAACCGGATTTCCTCCAAAGGTGGAAAGATGGTCTCCTGGTTGGAAGGCGGCGGCGATCTCGGGCCGCGTGGTAAACGCGCTCAGCGGAAAGCCATCGGCAATGCCTTTCGCGGTAACAAGAATGTCGGGAACGACACCAAAGTGCTCGATGGCGAACATTTTTCCCGTGCGGGCAAAGCCGGATTGCACCTCGTCGGCGATGAAAAGAATTCCATATCGATCCAGCACCTTCTTGACTTCATCGAAATAATTTGGCGGTGGAACGATGATTCCGCCCTCCCCGAGCACCGGTTCCGCTATGAAGGCGGCAACGTCTCCGGAGGTGGCGAAACGAATGACATTCTCGATCTCGCGGGCGCACTGCCGGCCGCATTCCTCGGGATCGTTGGGCCACTGCGAGCGGTACGCGTAGGGCACCGGGGCGAAGGCAACCCCGGCCGCATACGGTCCGCCGCGTTTCTTACGCGCCATGTTTCCACTGACGCTCAGAGTGCCAAATGTGCGTCCATGGAAGCTGGTTTGCAGGGCGATGAATTCATGCTTCCCGGTGTAGAGCCGGGCCAGCTTTAGAGCACCCTCGATCGCTTCTGCGCCGCCGTTCCCAAAAAATGTCTTGGTCAGACTCGGAGGCCCGATTTGGGCCATCTTCTCGGCAAGGTCCGCGACTGGCTGCACATGGTAGAGATAGGAAGCTCCATGAACCAATTTATCGATCTGCGCTTTTGCCGCTGCAATCACTTTGGGATTGCAGTGACCGGCATTGACCACGGAAATACCGGCAAAGCAGTCGAGGTATTCGCGGCCGTTCACGTCCGTAACGACCGCGCCGCTGGCTTTCTCAATTACGAGAGGTGCCACCGACTTCACGAAGCCGGTGATTAGGTAATCGCGGTATTTTTGCACAGTATCAGACATTCGGCTTTTCGCGAGCTCCGGTGACGCTTCGAAAATACATTACAAGCGAATCACTGGCTAAAACTCTAACTCATAGTAAAGTGGTAAAGGAATTCGTATTCTTGTCTGAAAGGCCAACGTTTGACTTCCGGCATTCGCAATATCGCCATCATCGCCCACGTGGACCACGGTAAGACCACCCTGGTGGACGCCATGTTACGCCAGAGCGGCACCTTCCGGTCGAATGAAACCGTGGTGGAGCGCGTTATGGATTCCAACGAGCTCGAGCGCGAACGCGGCATCACCATCTTGGCTAAGAACACGGCCATCTTCTACCACGATGTGAAAATCAACATTGTGGATACGCCGGGGCACAGTGACTTCGGTGGCGAGGTGGAGCGCGCCCTCAAGATGGTGGACGGCGTCATGCTGCTGGTGGACGCCAGCGAAGGTCCGTTGCCGCAGACGCGCTATGTGCTGAGCAAGGCCCTGGAAGCCAAGCTGCCGCCCATTCTGGTCATCAATAAGATTGACCGTGCCGACGCCCGCGCGCAAGAAGTGCTGAACGAAGTTTACGACCTGTTCATTGACCTCGACGCCCAGGAAGATCAGCTGGATTTTCCTGTGCTCTACACCAATGCCAAGGCAGGCACGGCCTCGTCAGACACAAAAGTCGCCGGCGAAAATCTAAAGCCGTTGTTCGAGGCAATTGTCAATACGACTCCACACCCCCAGGGCGATGCCGCCGGACCATTGCAAATTCTGGTCGCCAATCTCGACTACAGCGACTACCTCGGCCGGCTGGCCATTGCGCGTGTTTTTAACGGCCGTATGTTCACGGGCGAAGACGTGGCCATCGCCAAGCTGGACGGCTCGTTGCAAAAAACAAAAATCACCAAGTTGTTTTCTTTTTCCGGCCTCAAACGCACCGACATCACCGAGACCACGTTGGGGGATATCGTCGCCGTCGCCGGGGTGGAGGGCATCACCATTGGCGAGACCATTACCGATGCCGAGAATCCGGCGCCGCTGCCGCACATCAGCATCGATGAGCCGACCATTGCCATGCAGTTTACGGTGAACACATCCCCCTTCGCCGGGCGTGAAGGAACCTATGTGACCTCCCGCAATTTGCGCGAGCGCCTGCAAAAAGAACTGCTTACCAACGTCTCCGTGCGCGTCGAAGACACTGGCGCCACAGACATTTTCACGGTCATGGGAAGGGGCGAGCTGCAGCTTTCGATTCTCATTGAGATGATGCGGCGCGAGGGTTACGAGTTGATGGTGGGCAAGCCGGAGATCGTGACCAAGCGAGTGGACGGCAAGCTCATGGAGCCGGTGGAACACCTTACGGTCGACGTACCGGAGGAATTTGTTGGGGTAGTAATGGAGCAACTCGGAACGCGCAAGAGTGAAGTGGTCAACATGCATAACCACGGCTATGGCCGCGTTCGAATCGAGTTCCGGGTACCCAGCCGCGGACTGATTGGGTTGCGCAGCCAGTTGCTCACGGATACGCGCGGCACCATCGTCATGAATTCTCTGTTCGACGGCTACACCGAATGGCAGGGCGAGATTCCGCATCGTTTGACGGGAGCGCTAGTCGCCGACAGGCCGGGTACCTCAACGGCGTATGCGCTTTGGGGATTGCAGGAGCGCGGGGAATTGTTCGTTGGCCCCGGTGTCGAGGTCTACGAGGGCATGATTATCGGCGAAAATGCCAAAGACAATGACCTCGACGTGAACGTCGTACGCGAGAAGAAGCTGACCAACATGCGGGCTTCAACCGCAGACGAAGCCATACGCCTGGTACCCTTCCGCAATCTGAATCTTGAGCAGGCCATCGAGTTCATCGCCGACGATGAGTTCGTGGAAGTGACGCCCAAGTCGCTGCGGCTGCGAAAGAAAGTCCTGCAAGCCAATAGACGAAAGAAGAGTTCGATGGTGGCAGTGGAGTAGCCTTAGCCTTTCAGATTCTGCAGCGATTTTTTTTGACCGCGACTTCCGCCTCTTGTCAGCAGGCCGTTCCATTCTCAGTGCGACGCCGCGCGGGTTTGGGCTGTTCAGGAACATAAGCCTCGAAATCCTAGCCGGATAGACGGCACCTTTATCCTTCCCAGAAGCAGAAGCAGGCGAATCCGTTGCATCCCAAACCCGTGCATCTTGTCCGTTGGGCACCGAGAGTTGCCGCCTGATCCCGTTCTTATGCCTAGTGTATTGAGCACACGAGATTTGTACACGGCCCGTGCCGAGGCCTACAGCGGGTGGATGATACTTTGCCGGCATCAGCAAGGATTGAAGCGGTTTTTCGAGCGGTTTGGAGGCTTGCGGTCTGACCTCAAGGTCCTGGATGCGGGATGCGGGTCGGGCGCCACAACGTTTGCCTTGGCTGATGCACTTAGAGTTAAGGGCCTGAACTACAGAACCATTGACGCGTTTGACCTTACGCCAGCGATGCTCAAACAGTTCCAATCCAAGCTGACGAAACGCAGCATGCCACGGGTCCAGCTCCGACAAGCCGACGTGCTGGCCCTTGATGAACAGCTGCCTGCATCCTGGACAGACTACGATTTGATCGTTTCTACCTCCATGCTGGAATATGTGCCGCTGACGCAATTTGAACAGGCGCTCGCGGCGCTACATAAGCGCATTGCAAAACGTGGCAGGCTTATCGTGGTCATCACGCGAAAAAATATCTTATCCAGGATTGTCATTGAATGGGGATGGCAAGCCCGAGGACATACGGCGTGCGATCTCAAAACCGCGCTTGTCCACGCCGGGTTTTCACAGGTAATATTTCATCGCTTTCCGTTGTCTCATTTTTGGCTGAATATTACTAACTATGTCGTGATCGCCGGTTAGAGTCGTTTGCGGTCAGGGGAACCCGTAAAACTGGTCGTTTTGGAGTTTTTATGAATGTGCTGATTTCAGGCGCGGGGATTGCCGGTCCCACATTGGCATATTGGCTCACTCGCTATGGCTTTGAGGTAACAATCGTTGAGAAAGCGCCCCGCCTGCGAACCGGCGGCTATGTGATCGATTTCTGGGGTGCGGGCTTTGACATCGCGGATCGAATGGGGCTGTTGCCGGAGGTCCGCCGTAAAGGATATGCGGTCCAGGAAGTGCGAGTGGTGAATCGAAAAGGAGAGAAGGTGTCCGGATTTCCGGTCGACGTCTTTGTCCAGCTCACCCATGACCGCTACGTTAGCCTTCCACGAGGTGACCTCGCCGAAATCATTTTCAATACGATTGCCGGGCAGGTAGAGACTGTCTTTGGGGACAGCGTCACTGGAATCGAGCAGACGGGAAATTCGGTGCGCGTTTCTTTCGAGCACCGGCCGATGAGAGAGTTCGATCTGGTGATTGGCGCGGATGGGTTGCACTCGCGTGTGCGCGAGCTGGCTTTTGGACCGGAGCACCAGTTTGAGAAATACCTGGGTTACAAGGTCGCCGCTTTCGTAGTTGACGCCTACCGTCCGAGGGATGAACTGGTCTACGTAATGCACACGGAAGTGAAACAGCAAGTGGCTCGCTTTGCCATGCGTGATGATCAGACTGTCTTCCTGTTCATTTTTGCGGACGATGCAGCCGATGAAGTCGGCGACCGACGATATTGCCGCGCAGAAGAGGCTCCTACGGGAGCGATTCGGGAACAGTGGCTGGGAATGCCCGCAGATTCTTGATGCGATGGATGCTGGGCGTGAATTTTATTTTGATCGGGTAAGTCAAATCCGAATGAATCCAGAGCAGGGGCTTTGGACTCGCGGACGGGTGAGCTTAGTTGGGGATGCGGCTTTCTGTCCCTCTTTTCTCGCCGGGCAGGGGTCCGCCCTGGCGATGGTGGCTGCCTACATTCTCGCCGGGGAGCTGTACCGCGCAAAAGGAGATTATGCGGCCGCATTCGCCAGCTATCAGGAACAATTTGGATCTTTTGTTCTGGCAAAACAGAAGGCTGCCTTAGGATTCGCCGGGTCGTTCGCGCCAAACTCTGCCTTTTCCCTTTTCCTGCGCAATCAGGTCATGAAGTTTCTCACTGTCCCGTGGATTGCGAACTTTGTCTTTAGACGCGGTCTGGCCGACAAAATCACGCTTCCCGAATACGCCTGAAGGGCGGAGGCCGAAGAACCTCGGAGTGGCCGCCCCAAGCGGCGAATCCGTGGACCGCCGAATTCCCCCCGCAAGGCACAAATCTCTGAATCTTTGTGGGTTGTGAGTCAATCAAAGTTCCAAAGTGGGTAAAGTCTCATTTAGGCAGGGAAGGTGAAGAGCCTTCAGCCTTCATCTAACTAGCGAGGTTTAGAAACCGGGCTTGGACGGAGACTTGCTTCTCCGGTAAACTTGAAAGCACCCCCTTGGCTTGAGTCCAGGTGAGATGCAATGCCTTCCCGGCTATCTTTCCGCCAGTTGGAAAGTCCATTATTCGTAACTCTTACAGAGGATATTCATGGCAAAACGCATGGTCCTGATGTTGGTCCTCATGGCAGCAATCATTGCGGGCCTGGGCTTTGTGAAGTTCAAGCAGATACAAACGGCTATCGCACAGGGGGCCAGCTATAAGCCGGCACCGGAAGCGGTTACCACGATTGTGGCAAAGAAGGTGAAGTGGGCCTCCTCCCTGAATGTAATTGGCACCATGGCGGCCGTGCAGGGCGTGACGGTCAGTGCCGATCTGCCCGGAACCGTGGCGCATATCAATTTCGACTCCGGCAAGTGGGTAAAGCAGGGGGATGTTCTGGTAGAGCTGGATACTCGGCAAGAGCGGGCCCAGCTGGCTTCCATGGAAGCTCAACGCGACCTTGCAAAGGTCAATTTCGGCAGGATTCAACAACTCGTGAAGCAAGGAGTAATTGCCAAAACGCAATTTGATGACGCCGAAGCGCAGCAAAAGTCCACGGAAGCACAAGTCGCAGAAATACGGGCTACGATTGAGCGAAAGACCATCCGGGCGCCCTTCTCCGGAGTTCTCGGCATCCGCCAGGTCAACCTGGGGCAATACCTGGCCGCCGGGCAGGCAATCGTGCCCCTGCAATCGCTGAGCCCGATCTATGTAAACTTTGGGATTCCACAGCAGACCGCCGCCCAGGTCCGTGTGGGCCGGGTAGTCCGATTGAACAGTGATGAGGTCCCGGGCAAAGAGTACACGGCGCGGGTCACAGCCATAGACTCCGTGGTGGACGAGTCCACGCGAAATGTCCAGGTACAGGCGACTCTCGCCAATCCTGGAGACAAACTACGACCGGGAACATTTGTACAAGTGGAGCTGGTTACAGGAGCGGACCGCGATGTCATCGAGTTGCCTGCGACCGCGATCAACTATGCGCCATATGGCGATTCAGTGTACGTGGTGTCGGAGCTAAAGGATCAGCAGGGGAACACGTACCGCGGAGTGCGGCAGGAGTTTGTCAAGGTGGATGGGGCTCGTGGGGACCAGGTCGAGGTGGTGTCTGGCATCCAACCCGGCGATGAGGTGGTGAGCTCGGGAGTATTTAAGCTGCGCAATGGGGCAGCCGTGCAAGTAAATAACAAAGTCCGGCCGGAGAACAATCCCGCTCCCAAGCCTGAGGACAGCTAATGAAGTTCACTGACCTTTTCATTCGGCGGCCGGTTCTCGCTATTGTGGTCAACCTGGTGATTCTCATTGCCGGGTTGCAAGCCATCCGCTCGTTGAGCGTACGGCAGTATCCGCGCAGCGATATTGCGGTGGTTCAGATCAGCACCGTCTACGTGGGCGCGAACGCCGATCTCGTACGTGGCTTCATCACGACACCGATCGAACGGGTGATTGCCAGCGTAGACGGCATTGACTATATGGAGTCGTCGAGCGCGCAGGGCCTGAGCACGATCACCGTGCACCTGAAGCTCAACTATGATACGAATGCGGCACTAACGCAGATTCAGGCAAAACTGGCACAGGTTCGCAATGACCTGCCGCCGGAATCGCAACAGCCGGTTGTCGATCTACAAACCGCGGACCAGCAGTTTGCCGCGATGTACATCGGATTTTCCTCCTCCGACCTCGATCAGAACCAGATTACCGATTATCTGACTCGAGTAGTGCAACCCAAGATAAGCGCCATCAGCGGTGTACAACGGGCGGACATCCTAGGGAACCGCACCTTTGCCATGCGGATTTGGCTAAAGCCGGACCGAATGGCGGCGCTGGGGATTTCAGCCTCCGCGGTGCGTACCGCACTGGCCAGAAACAATGCGCTTTCTGCCATCGGGCAAACGAAAGGGTCGATGGTGTCGGTGAACCTGATCGCCAACACCGATCTGCGCACGGCTGAAGAGTTCCGGCAGTTGGTGGTCAAAGAAGACAAGGGAGTTGTGGTCCGGCTGGGCGAAATTGCCGATGTGGTTTTGGGCGCCGAAAACTATGACCAGGATGTGCGTTTCAACGGCCAGACGGCGACCTTCATGGGTATTTGGGTTCTGCCTACGGCCAACTCTCTGGACGTGATTAAGAACGTACGCGCCGCCCTGCCTGGCATCCAGTCGCAATTGCCAAGCGGCATGAACGTGGCGATTCCGTACGATTCGACGGCGTACATCCAGGACGCGATCCACGAAGTGCTCCAGACGCTGACCGAGACGCTCATCATTGTCATCATCGTAATTTTTCTTTTCCTGGGTTCGTTCCGTTCCGTTCTCATTCCGGTTATTGCTATCCCGATATCGCTGATTGGCGCGGTGTTTCTGATGCAGGTGGCGGGATTCACTATCAATCTATTGACCTTGCTGGCGATTGTGCTTTCGGTCGGATTGGTGGTGGATGATGCCATCGTCATAGTGGAAAATGTCGAGCGGCACCTCCATCTTGGTAAACCCCCTATCCGGGCCGCCATTGATGCCGCGCGCGAACTGGTTGGTCCCATCATCGCGATGACCATCACGCTGGCGGCGGTGTATACGCCGATTGCGATTCAGGGTGGTTTGACCGGCGCCCTGTTCCGGGAATTTGCTTTCACGCTGGCGGGCGCCGTCACCGTATCCGGATTTGTTGCCTTGACGCTGTCTCCCATGATGGGTTCAAGGTTGCTGAACGAAGGGGACACGGAGCGCGGATTCGCGGGAATGATCAACCGCCACTTCGAGTGGGTGAGAAGCACTTATGCCCGGCTGCTTGGCGGAACGCTGCAATACCGTCCGGTAGTTCTGATTCTCTGGGTCATTGTGGTGTTGCTGATCGTGCCGTTCTACATGTTTTCGCAGCGTGAACTTGCTCCCACCGAAGATCAGGGTGTGGTTTTTTCGGTAATCCAGTCCGCGGCCAACGCCACCATTGATCAGACCAACCTGTTCGCCTCGCAGGTTTACGATGTTTACCGCTCTTTCCCCGAGAACTCCAGCGTTTTCCAGATCACCATGCCAAGCGGGGGATTCGCGGGAATGGTTACAAAACCGTGGAGCGAGCGGACGAAGACCACCCAGCAATTACTGGTGGAAGTCGCCGCAAGGCTGTCCAAGATTCCTGGCGTTCGTGTTATTCCTCTGACCCCGCCCCCCTTGCCCGGTGGCGGAAACTTCCCGGTGGAGTTTGTGATTCTCTCGGCGGCTGAGCCCGAGCAGTTGAATACCTTCGCCAATGAGCTGGTGAAACGGGCCATGAGCAGCGGCATGTTCATCTATGCCGACACCAATCTGAAATTCGACCAGCCGCAGGTAGAAGTGGTGTTCGACCGGGACAAATTGCGCTCCCAGGGTGTTGACCTTACACAAGCCGGCCAGGACCTGGCCACGTTCCTGGGCGGTGATTACATCAACCGCTTCAGCATTCAGGGCCGGAGTTACAAAGTCATCGCGCAGATCAAACGAGCGGATCGGCTGACTCCGGACCAGCTTAAACAAATTTACGTTACCGGATCGAACAACAAACTCGTTCCGTTGTCGACGTTTGCCTCTTTGAAAACCACGACTGAGCCCCGCCAGCTGAACAAATTTCAGCAGCTCAATGCAGTGACGATTCAGGGGGTGATTCCTCCGCCCGTCCCGCTTGATAAGGCACTTACGTTCCTGGAAGATCAGGCCAAGCAAATCCTGCCGCAAGGTTTTACCGTGGACTATGCAGGTGAGTCGCGGCAATTGCGGGTTGAGGGGAGCAAATTTCTTACCGTCTTTCTGCTCTCAGCCGTACTGATCTATCTCGTGCTGGCCGCCCAATTTGAGAGCTTCCGCGATCCCTTCATCATTCTGGCGGGATCCGTACCCCTGGCTTTGTCGGGAGCGCTGCTGTTCTCGTTTTTGGGGTTGACGACCCTCAACATCTATAGCCAGGTGGGCCTAATTACGCTGGTTGGCTTGGTGTCAAAGAATGGCATTCTGATCGTGGAGTTCGCCAACCACCTGCAAGAGACCGGCAAGGACAAACTTGCGGCAGTCATCGAAGCAGCCAGCACACGCCTTCGGCCTATTCTGATGACAACGGCAGCCACCGTAGTCGGCCACTTTCCCCTGGTGCTGGCGAAGGGGCCGGGTGCAGGCGCGCGTAACAGCATCGGCATCATGCTGGTGAGCGGCATGATCATCGGAACCATGTTCACACTGTTTGTGGTGCCATCCATCTACATGCTGGTGGCGAAGCGGCATGTACACGCTTCCGGGCCGCAAGACGAACTCGAAGGCTCAGTCGTGGAACCGGCGGGAGTGAGTTTCTGAAACTCGTATTCTTGCATTAGCATGAACAAAACCACCGATTCAATTTGCACAACCATTGCGCCGTGGCTCTCCGTGCAAGAGGGTGTGCGGGCGCTTGAATTCTACAAGGCGGCGTTTGGGGCCATTGAGGTCTATCACCTGGACGGTCCCGACGGAGCGATCATCTCCAGGCTCTCTGTGGACGGCGCTGAATTTTGGGTCAGCGGGGCTTCCACGACTGAACGCCAAGAAGCCAGAAAAAATGATGCCGGATTGGTCCGGATGATTCTCACGGTAGCTGACCCAGATGCTGTATTCGCGCAGGCGGTGGCAGCAGGAGCGAGAGCAGTTTTCCCCGTCGGAGAGGAGTACGGCTGGCGCCTAGGACGGGTGGAAGATCCCTTTGGACTTCATTGGGAAATAGGCCATCCGTTGGCGGTCTGAGCTAAGTTCTGCGCAGAAATTCAGATGGGACCTTGCCCTCAGCGGGAAGGCGTCTGGCAACCGCTATCCCGTAAAAATCTAAGTGCTACCCGACCCGTTGGTGGTGGCCTCAACGTCGGCTTCAATCTTAACTTCGACGTGAGCACCCTCCTTGAGTTGGACTTCATGACCCTCTTCGTCTTCCAGTTTGTTCTCCACACGTAGCTCGCGGTATAGATGGTCGGCGGGTTCCACAGTGATCTGGGCTTTTTCAGGTTCTCCCGGTGTAATGGGCTTGATGATTTTCTCAACCCGCCCGGGCAGGGTCTTGGTGCGTTTCTTGGTCACAGACAACCTCGGGGAAAAGATGCGCAGCCCACTGCCGGCATTTCCATGCCGGGACCGAGATGGGATTCGGTATATCGGAAGAGCCGATTGTCAGCTGGAAGCGCTGCAGATATTGTATACGACGAAGGCGGCGGTTGCCCGTTCAAACCTGCCGCAAATCGCGCTTTTGCGGGATGGGCCGCGCAAAGCATCGGTGGATGAGACTCCCGCTACTGCGTTGACAGGGCTGCCGCCGGAACCTATTCTTAAGTGGTTTCAGGCCAGCTAGATCCGGCTGGACCGAAGGATTGCCGCAGTTCGCCGAGGTTCGAATCATGGGCTGGGTGCAGAACAAGTTCGAGAAGAATTTCCTCATTACCACAGTTGACTATGTTTTCAACTGGGCGAGAAAGTCGGCGGTATGGCCGATGACCTTTGGGCTGGCGTGCTGTGCAATTGAGATGATTGCTTCGTCGACATCGCGATTCGATATTGCGCGCTTCGGATCGGAAGTGTTTCGGCCGAGCCCAAGGCAAAGTGATCTGATGATCGTAGCAGGCACCGTCACTCTAAAGATGGCGCCGGTAGTAAAGCGGATTTACGAACAGATGCCCGACCCGAAGTGGGTCATCTCGATGGGCGCGTGTTCTTCGGTAGGCGGCCCATTCAACACGTATGCAGTGCTGCAGGGCGTGGACAAAATTGTTCCGACCGACGTTTATGTGATTGGGTGCCCTCCGCGCCCGGAAAATCTGTTCTACGCGCTGCTTAAACTCCAGGACAAGATTGACCAGATGTCGCTGGCCAAGAAACCCACCGAAGTTCGGCTCGACGAGAGCATGGTGGAAAATTTCAAGCGGCAGGTCATGATTGCGCAGACGCTGCAGCCCAGATAGCCGTTAGCACTTGGCCTTTAGCATTCAGCTAAACCTGAGCCGTGCTGGCCAGCTGCCAGACCTCATGTTCACCAAAATCACCACTCAATCCGAGCTGCCTGCCGGGAATCAAGCCAGGGAATTCCCCTGTGGCAGCAAAGTCGTCTGCGTCGCCAACGTCATGGGTGCCATCATCGCCATGGAAAATATCTGCCTGCATCGTGGGGGGCCGCTGGGACAGGGAACTGTGGAGGACGGCAAGCTCGTCTGTCCCTGGCATGGGTGGCGTTGGGACCCGCAGACGGGAGCGGCGGTACACAATCCGAATGCGCGGCTGACCGTTTATCCGATCAAGATTGAAAGCGGCGACGTGATGATTGACGTGTGATTAGACTGCCCCTTTTCCTTCCGGCACGCTCGCTACGAACGGTATTAGCAAAAGCGTGATCTGCACCGAGGTTGAAACTTCTGGGCGTTACGTCAGGTGTACGCGGCCGCGGCTGAGTTTGTGCTGCAGGCTCGCGGCGAGTTGGTCGATGTCGCCGGGCGCGATATCCACCACGAGTTCGCCGCCAAAGAACGGGGTGCGGTTGCGGCCAGAGGCGTCGCGGCGTACCTGGGTGAGGAGGGCCTGCACTGCGTTAGGATCGAACTTCAGCGGACTCAGGCGGACAATTTCGCTGAGCGCGGCGCCGATCGATAGCGGCTCACGATAGGGGCGAGCACTGATCATAGCGTCAAGCGTGTCGGACAAGCCGACGATGCGCACCGGCATGGCAACATCTTCCAGGTGAAGACCATCGGGATAGCCGGAGCCGTCGCCGCGCTCATGGTGCCAGCGCACGGTCTCGGGAATCCGTGGCCAGGGAAACTGCACCCCGCTTACAATCTGGTGGCCGACGACGGTGTGGTCCGCCATTTCACGAAATTCTTCCGGATCGAGCGCGCTGGGTTTGCCGAACAGCCGCTTGTCCACCGCTACCTTGCCAATGTCATGCAGATAGCCGGCAGACTTAATCGCGGCCGCCTCCCCCGCATCGGCTCCCATCGCTTCCGATATACCGGCAGCGTATCGGCCCACCCGTAGGGAATGGCCATGAATGTTGACGTGCTTCACGTCAATGGCGCTGGCAAAGGCTTCCAGCGCGTTGTCATAAAAACCGTGCAGGGAAGCGAGCAGCTTTACTTTTTCTGAGACGCGCTGGGCCAGGGTTTGCGTGAGCGTGTGATTGTGAACAGCCAGCGCTACGTAGTGGCACAACAGATCCAGAGCGCTGAGTTCCTCTTCGTCGTAAGGCGTGTCTCCTTCGCGGCGGCCCAAAGCGGCCAGTCCGACCAGCTTGCCACCGACTTTCAGCGGCGCCACGCACTTGAACAATTCAGGAGCGACATTGCCGTTAGAGCTGAGGAAGGCGTCGTGCGAGACGGAACTAAGGGCCACCGGCCCCAAGGCAGAAGTGAGCGCATGCACATGCCGCGGGAGCAAAGGGATCACTGCCGGCTCGGGCATAAGCGCGAAGCCATCGGCCGCGACTGAGTTCAGCAGCGGAGGCTTGTCGCGGTAAACAAACAGCACGGCTTCCCGGGCACCCGATGCTTGCAGCAACGCCGCAACCATGGCCCGGGCCGTCTGCGGAAACTCGCGTTCGGCGGTCATCTCGGGGCCCAGTTCGGAGAGAGCCTCGACCGTCCGCAGAAGCCGCCGGATATTGTTTTTCTGCACCGCCACGTTGAGGTGGGAGCAGTTACACCAGAGCAATTTGAGAGTACCATGCAGGCAAGTCGGGAACGTTGGTTAGTTTGGTGCTGGAAAGACAGCAGTTGGCGCTTGGCTAGTCGCGGTTAGTGCGGGGCGGTTGTATTCCGGACGGCCGAATGCCGAATGCCAAATGCCAAATGCTAAGTGCCCACTGCCAAGGGCTGACGGCTCAGAAGTGCTCCCGCAATTCACCAAAGCTTTCCAGGACCAACAACTGGGCTGGAGGAGTTGCCGGGGCGAGTTCTTCATGCTCCAGAATCCAGGTGTCACCGTGAGGAAGGAACACGGCGTTCAGTCCTGCTGCCAGCGCGGGATTGATGTCGGATTTTGGGCTGTTGCCGATCATCCAGGTGTAAGCGCCAGATAGATTGTGTTTCGTTTTGATCTGGTGGTATGTGGAAGCATCCTTTTCCTGCACGATTTCCACCGCCGAAAAGAACGGTTTCAACCCAGAGCGTTCCACTTTGCCGGACTGTTCTAGGATGGCGCCTTTGGTCATCAAAATGAGTCGATGGCGCTTAGCCAGGTAGGGAAGGGTCTCCACAACGCCAGGGCGAACCTCGATTGGTTGTTCCGCAATGGCGCGCGTTAAGCCCTCGATGGTCTCATGCAGTGCGGGTGTAATTGGCTCCAGAGACAAACGTTCAAAAGTCTGCATCAGCGCCTGAGCAAACACATGCAGGCCGTAGCCGTGGCTGATGATGCACTCACGTTCGACCTCGTTCAGCACCGCGCGCACCTGCTCAGGCGAATATTCTTGGTGATTTAGAAAGGAAATGAAATTGGCGATGGCCCGCTCGAAATAGATGTTGTTCTCCCAAAGTGTGTCGTCGGCGTCAATCAGGAGGGTTTGAGCGTCGCCAGGTGGAAGCATTTCATCATGATAACCCGGCGAAGAATCCTGGCTGCACCATTCCGGTGGGCTACGAAAAACACTCTGCTAGAATTTGCCTCATATGAAGAATTTGGGATGGTTAGCCTCCCTGCTGCTTATTTTCCCCATGCCTTCCTCCCAAGCCCAGACCAAGGCCGAAAGACAGCACACTTACATGGTGGGCTCGGCGGCCAAAGGCTCGGAGCCGGCCGGGTTGGTCGTGGCGCCTGATCTCAGCCGCGAGCTGGCCAAGTTCCGCGAAGTGCGTATGCCCTATAACTCCTCCCGTCTTTCTGCGCGCGAACGGCGGATGGTGGGCAAGCTGGTGGATGCCTCCCGCTATCTGGAAGACATTTACTGGCGGCAGAGCGATCCTGAAGGCCTGAATCTTTATTTATCACTGGTCGGGAAAACCAATCTAAAAGATGTACAACTGCGACGCTATTTATGGATCAATGCCTCGCGCTTCGACTTTATCGACGACAACAAGCCCTTCGTCGGCACTTCGCCGATGCCTTCCGGCCGAGGGTTCTATCCTCCGGGATTGACGCAGGCGAAAATTGAGCAATATGTGAAAGAGCATCCCGAAAAAAAAGCTGAGATATATAGCCCGACCACCATCGTTCGCTGGAAGGGAAGTGAACTGGAAGGAATTCCTTACCACATTGCCTACCGGTCATACCTGGACCCGGCTGCCCGGGATTTACGAGAGGCTGCCGAACTAAGCGCCGACTTGGCATTCGCAAAATTCTTGCGTATGCGCGCGGAAGCGCTGTTGACCGACGATTATTTCCAGAGCGATCTCGCCTGGCTGGACCTTAACAAACCAAAATTCGACGTGATTTTTGCGCCTTATGAAACCTATCTGGACGATCTGCTCGGCGTGAAGGCGAGCTATGGCGCGGCCATCCTGATTCGCAATGCGGAAGAGAGCAAGAAGCTGGAGATGTTTCAGAAGTTCGTGCCCGATATTCAGGAAGCGCTGCCGCTTCCGCCGGAAGACTTGCCCTCGAAACGCGGCCTGGAAACTCCGATGGAGGTGATGGATTCGCCGTATCGTGCGGGTGATCTTCGGCACGGGTATCAGGCTGTGGCGGACAATTTGCCCAACGATCCTCGTATTCATGAGCAGAAGGGCAGCAAGAAGATTTTCTTCAAGAACTTCATGGACGCACGAGTGGACTACGTAATCCTGCCGCTGGCTCGCAAGCTAATGCAGCCCCAGCAGGCGGCAAAGGTCTCGGGCGAAGGCTATCTGCTCTCCACGATCATGCATGAAATTTCGCACGGCCTTGGCCCTGCCTATGCCCGAACTGCAGCCGGCAAGGTGGACGTGCGTGAGGCGATTGGCCCGGCCTACAGCGGGCTGGAAGAGGCCAAGGCCGACGTCGTCGGCATGTTCGGGCTGAAGTGGCTGGTGGACCACGGCGCGCTGCCCAAGGCCAGGCTCGATGAATACTACGCATCGTATGTAGCGGGAAATCTTCGCACCCTCCGCTTTGGCACAGGAGAAGCCCACGGTCAGGCAGAGATGATGGAGTTCAACTATCTCTGCCAGCGTGGAGCCGTGAAGTACCACGCTTCGGGTAAGTACTCCGTAGATTTTGCCTTGATGCCCGGCGCCATTGCTGATCTGGCGAAAGAGTTGCTGGAAATCGAAGCCACCGGCGACCGCCAGCGTGCTGAGGACTGGTTCAAAAGATACGATGTGATGACGCCGGAACTGACGATTGCGCTGAAATCGGCGTCCAAGATTCCGGTGGATATTGATCCGGCGTTTGGGTTTAAGGACGAAGTGAGATGACGGCTGGAGGCGTGGAGGCCTACTCCACGAATTCCAACTTCGTCTCATACGGAATAATCCCTGCCTTGTGCCCCATCTCCAGCAGGCGGCGCACGGCTTCGCGGCCGTCGGGGCCATAGTCAATCGTTCGCTCATTTACATACATGCCGACGAACTTGTCCGCCAGCTGCGGGTCCAGGTCACGGGCAAATTGCAGAGCGTAGGTCAAAGCCGGCTCGCGATGGTCGAGCGCGTACTGGATGCTTTCGCGCAAGGCCCCACCTACGCTTGACATCAGCTCCGGGCCCAGGCTGCGCCGGATGGCATTACCCCCAAGGGGCAGCGGCAACCCGGTCTGCTCGCGCCACCAGCGTCCCAGATCAATGACTCGCTGCAAGCCGGATTTCGAATAACTCAGCTGGCCTTCATGAATGATCAAGCCGGCATCGTACTTGCCTTCGCTGACCTGCTGGATGATCTGGTCAAAGGGTACAACTTCGGTTTCAATGCCTGGGGAGAACAGGTTCAACACCAAGTAGGCGGTGGTCAACGTTCCCGGCACGGCAATTCGTCTGCGATGAATCTCACTCGGAGCATAAGGATGCCGGGCGACAATCATGGGACCGTAACCTTCGCCCACGCTGCCGCCGCTGGGTAGCAAAGCATAATGCTGCTGAATATACGGATAAGCATGAAACGAAATGGCGGTAACGTCATAAGCGCCGTTTCCGTTCATGGCTTTTTGATTCAAGGTCTCAATGTCACAAAGGGTGTGGGTGAAGCGCAAACCGGGCACGCGGATCTTGTTCGTGGCCAGCCCGTAAAACATAAAGGCGTCATCCGAATCGGGGCTGTGCGCGATGGTGATCTCGCGTACGGGAGACGAGACACTGCTACTCATGGAGTCCTTACTTTCTTCTGTTGGAATACGAGGGCATCTTCTAGCAGGTTAAGAGATCAGGTTCACAGCAAAGTTTTATCCAACCGCTGCCAACCGCGCGCGCCTGCAGCGGCAACCAGCACTTTTATAATTTCCGCAAACACAAACCAGTACAGGCCATAACGAAGAGCAAGAGAAAAAGAATGTGTGTATAGGAGCAGCCAGCCAATTCCTCCGAAAAAAAGCACGATCTCGGCCAGCGTTCCAGCAATGGCGGCGCGAGCAAAACTTCTGGCGCCACGTTCCATGACGAATCCGGCGATACCCGCAACCAGGGGATACATCATCAGATAGCCCCCTGTCGGACCGAGCAATTGCGCGATACCGCCAACTCCCGCAATGCTGAACACCGGCATTCCGGAGGCACCCTCCGCCAGATAAAGCAATAGCGCGGCGAACCCGCGCTTGCTTCCCAGCAACAACCCAACCAGCAAGACTCCAAAATTTTGCAGCGTTAGAGGCACAGGAGTGAAGGGCAGCGGCAAGGTAATACGCGCGCAGAGCGCTACGAAAAGGCTGCCCCCGACGACCAGCGCGGCCTGCCCGCCCCACTCCAGCAGGCGATGGTCGGTGTCGAGAATCTGCATTGTGGACTTCGCCATGTGCTTCACTCTCCGAGAAAACAACTGCCTAAATTTGTGCTGTCCACAAAACCGGGACAGTCAAGATTTTTACGTTCCTGAGTCTTTGGAAGCTTCGTCGGAAGCCTTCATGTGGTGGCGTACTCGCAGGTAGACCGCGATGGCCGCCCACACCACCGCTCCTCCGCCACATGCCAGGATCAGAAACCACCATAGCATCCGCACGATTGGTTAGCATACCAAACAAACGGCCCTGCGGCCGGAAACAAAAAGCGGCTAACGTTGCGCCATGGCCTTCTCGACTTCGTCAGCCGATTTCGGCAGCCTGGCCGTTAGATCAATCAATTTGCCGTCTTTGTCCACATAGAAATCGTCTTCAATCCGTACCCCAAGCTTTTCTTCCGGAATGTAGATCCCGGGCTCAATGGTGAACACCATCCCAGGCCCAAGCGGTACGTCGTAGTCGCCCGGATCATGGACATTCAGGCCGATGTAGTGGCTCAGCCCGTGAATAAAATATTGCCCGAGTGGCTGCCCGTGCAGGTCCTTGCCATGGCTGTTGATGTAGTCGTAAGCGACTTTGTAAAGGGAGTGGTCACCGTTATGCGTGAGCGTGGATTTCCCCGACTGGAAAGCAGCGATCGCCGCTTGCTGCGCGCCCAGAACGATGTCGTAAATTTCACGCTGCCGCGCCGTGAATTTGCCGGAGACCGGGAGCGTGCGGGTGATGTCGGCGGCGTAAAGGGAATATTCTCCCGCAGCATCGATCACCACGACATCGCCCGCCTGCATGGTGCCTGAATCGGCCGAGTAATGCAGCACGGTCGAGTTGAAGCCCGAACCCACGATGGGCGCATAAGCGGGGCGCTCGCAGCCCTCCTTGCCCCATTCATACTGCATGAGGGCTGATATTTCACGTTCAGTCACACCAGGCTTAACCGCGTGCATGGCGGCAAAATGAGCGGCGATCGAGGCATCGTCCGCCTTGCGAATCAATTCCATCTCGCCCGCATCTTTCACCGTGCGCAGGGAACTCAACAAGGGCCGGACGTCCTCAAAAGAAATGCGAACGGGGAAGGCATTTGTCCGCTGCAGCCAGTTCAGTGCGCTTGCGGAATTCGAGACTTGCTCAAATGCTGGCAGGTCGGTATGCACCGTCGGATTTCCCGTGGAAAGAATCCCGACGAGAACGTCGCGCAGGTGATCCAGGGCTTCGACTCGCGGAAAGCCCGTGATTTGCGGTGCTTGCGGATTCTCCGGCCCCAGCTTGGGGCCAGTCCATTTCTCCTGTGACTGGTTGCGCGCAGGGAGAAAAAGAATCTCGCTATAGGGGCGTGAGCCGGTTTTATCGGTGGCTGTTGCCGATGGCGCGATCAGCACCGCTGCGCCGGGCTCGCTCCAGCCAGTCAGATAATAAAAGTTATCGTCCGGACGGTACCCATACAGATCGTTCGGTCCTTCTTCTTCGTTGGGGGCGAACAGCAGGGCAACTCCGCCATCGAGCTTGGCAGCCAGAGCCTCGCGGCGCGCATGGTAGTCCGCGTTCGGCTGGCGCTCAAGCCCCAGACCCACCTGGGCTACAAGCAAAATGCTGGCCGCAAGCTGGCAAATTCGCCGGGCTCTCCCAAAGCGCATGTTCTACACTCCCACCGGAAACGGCTTGGAATGGCTTTCCGGACTCAGTGAAATTCCTGTGAATCGCCCTTGCAGCAATGACATCAGTCCGGTGTACCAGTAGCCAATGACAAACAGCACCAGAAACGGCACGGTGATGTAATTCTCATTGACCACCGCATAGTAAACCGTCATGGCAAAGTAGCTGCCAATCAGAAGCTCAATCCAGGGAATCCATCCCAGGCGACGGCGATACTTGGCGGCACGAACTTTATCTTTCTTCGATTGCACGTGGTATTTGGGCGTGCGCGCGAATGCGGTTTGCCTGCCGATGAGAGCCTCCAACACCGCGATGGTGTTCGTGATCGTCAGACCTATGCCCAGAGCCATGAGAAAGGGAAGATACATCAACGCCCGTGGCCAGCTCCTGGGAAATAACTCCTTCTGGGACACGAGATAAAAGCTGGAGATGGAAAATGTTGAAGCCAGAAACAAGGGCAGGTCAATGTACAACATCTGAAACCAGCCCTGGTAGAAGCGGATGATCATCGCCGGCAAGAGCAGTACCGAGAGCATGATCATCAGCGGATAGCTGAGGTTCGATGTCAGGTGGTACCAGGCCTCCAGTTTCACGTGGAAGGGGTGATCGCTCTTCAGAACTTCCGGCAGAATTTTCTTGCTGGTCTGGATCAAGCCTTTTGCCCAGCGCGCTTGCTGCGTCTTGAAAGCGGTCATCTCAATCGGCAGCTCCGCCGGGCATTCCACATCCTGCAGGTAGAGAAATTTCCAGCCTTTGAGCTGGGCGCGGTAGGAAAGGTCGGTATCTTCGGTCAAGGTATCGTGCTGCCAGCCGCCGGCCTCTTCGATCGCGCAGCGCCGCCACACTCCGGCCGTCCCGTTGAAATTGAAAAACACATTGCTGCGCGCGCGGCCGGAGTGTTCCAGCACGAAATGGCCGTCAAGCAGGATGGCTTCGACCTCGGTCAGGAAGGAATAATTGCGGTTGATGTGCGTCCAACGGGTTTGCACCATGCCGATTTTCGGGTCGGCAAAGTGATGAATGGTGCGCAACAGGAAATCTTCCGGCGGGGTGAAATCGGCGTCGAAAATCGCAATGAATTCGCCCCTGGCCGTGTTCATGCCTTCCGCCAGGGCGCCTGCTTTGAACCCCTCGCGATTCTCACGATGAAGGTAGGTGATCGGATATCCCTGGCTGGCATATTGCTCCACCAACTGGCGGGCTACCGCCTGGGTTTCGTCAGTGGAGTCATCCAGCACCTGAATGTCAAGCCGGTCGTGCGGATACTGCAACCCGCAGATGGACTCCAGTAGCCGCTCCACTACAAATTGCTCGTTGAAAATCGGCAACTGTACGGTCACCCGCGGCAGTTCGGCAAACTGGCCGGCCGGATCGGTGGTGCGGTTCTTCTTATGTTTGTAATAGAGATAGACCAGGATGTAGCGGTGAACGCCATAAGCCGCCAGCAGAATCAGCACGACAAAGTAAGGGATGAGCAGCGCCATATCGAAAGCGTTGGCCTGATAGAGTCCCTTGAAAGTCGTATCCAGAAAATGCTGGCGGAAGTAGGAACCGATGCCGCGAGAGGTGAACAACGCAGCAGCTAAGCACGAGATGGCGGCGGTGGGCAGCGGGTCGTCCTTGGTCCGGCGGGCACCAAACCGGGCACTCCATTGTACTCGACCGGAACCGCTTCTTGGATGTTGATTCCTCGTAGGTGGTTGATGAGCAGTGACTTATTGAATCCCCGTTTTGCTCAGTTTCGGTGCTTCCCATAAGCGAACGCATTCCCAGAGCCATGTGACGGATGAACATGCTCTTTTTGCAAAGAACAGATAGTGTCCCCGTGTGGGCCTGTGGTGTAACGGCAGCACGGAACCCTGTCAATGTTTCAGGTGCGGGTTCGAATCCCGCCAGGTCCATTCCTCGCTTCCCGAGGATCAAAAGGCCGAATCGGGAGAGCCCGTCTGACAGGAGCGGGTTCTCCTTGCTTCCACATCCCGAATCCCCGATAATTGATTCGAACATTGACAGGGTTTTGTGAGTACTAAACGGTCTCGGGCGAAAACCAAGGCCGTTTTCTTTTGCGGCTTCAATTGAGGAAGTAAGTCCGATACAAAGTATCCCGCTGCGCAGGCCGAAATCCCGCATCGCGGATGATGCGCCGAAGCTCTTCTTCCGTCGTGCAGTTGGTCACGCCCGCCGCCCGCACGACGTTTTCTTCCAACATGACGGAGCCCACGTCGTTGCCGCCGAAGCGCAGCCCCATCTGGCAGACCTTCAGCCCCTGTGTGACCCAGCTCGACTGCACGTTCAGAAAATTGGACAAATAGAGCCGTGAAATGGCCAGAACTTTCAGATATTCGACGGCGGTGGCTTCATCCCAGTGCCGGCCGCCGAGCGCGGTATTCGCCGGCTGAAAACTCCAGGGAATAAATGCGGTGAATCCGCCGGTCTCTTCCTGCAGCTCGTACAGCCTCTGAAAGTGGTTAATGCGGTTCTCGTACTTTTCGCCCACGCCGAACATCATGGTTCCCGTGGTTCGCATGCCGAGCTGATGGGCGGTGCGGTGTACGTTCAGCCAATCGTCGGTCAGGCACTTCAAGCGGGCGATCTTGTAGCGGACTTCGTCGTCGAGGATCTCAGCCCCGCCGCCGGGGATGGAATCCAGGCCTGCGTCGCGCAGGCGGGCGATGGTGTCGCGAATACTCAGGCTGCTGTACTCCGCAATGGCAATGATTTCCGAGGCGGAGTAGCAATGCAGATGAATCCTGGGGAATCGTTCTTTGATCCCGCGTAGCATCTGCTCGTGCCAATCAATCTTCAGATCGGGATGCAGGCCGCCCTGCATCAGCACGCCCGTGCCGCCGAGTTCCACGGTTTCGCGAATCTTGTCGTAAATCGTCTCGAAATCGAGGATGTAACCTTCTTTGGCCTTGGGGCCTTTTAGCGGGCGATAGAAGGCGCAGAAGGTGCAGTATTCGGTGCAGTAGTTGGTGTAGTTGATATTGCGGTCGATGACGTAGGTGGCGACACCTTCGGGATGCAGCTTGCGGCGTACCGCATCGGCTTCCATGCCGAGGCCGATCAGATCATCGGAACGAAATAAGTCAAGAGCTTGGGCTTTGGTCAGGGACATGAGGCTGAGTCGATTCTAGCGAACCGGCTGGCTTGCGCCAAGTACACACTATGCCGCTTTCCCGGTCGGCTCTGCATGGTCCAATATCTTTCCCCGGTGCTTCATGCGGTAGTATTCGAGCAGGGTTGCAGCACTGCCCAGAATCGCCAATCCGATCAGGACGGCAAGCGCCGATTTGTAATATTGGGAAAAGAAACCCACGATTGCACTTCCGTAAAACGCGCCCAGGCCGGCAATCACTGTGAAGCGCACCCCGCGGCCGAAGGTGAGCGCCACCAGGAATTTACGGCGGGGATATTGCAACGCCCCGGCGGCTAACAGGAACGGGACAATCGGGAACGGAGGAGGAAGCATTGCCGGCACAGCGACCGCGCCGAAGCCCCAGCGCTCGAATCGGCAACAGAGTTTGTTGGCGTTTTTCTTGGAAAGACGGTGTTCCAGCGCTTCTTTGCCTCCCTTTTTGGCGAGTACATAGGTGATGTAGCCCCCGGCCACCGCTCCAATCGTCGCCATGACCGCGTAATACGGCCAGGGCTCGCTGTGACGTGCCGCCAGATAGATGGTCAATACGTCCATGCTGCCGGTCAGCGGCAAGAGGGAATTGTCGGCAATCCCCAGCAGGATTAGGCCGGGGCCTCCCATCCGGCTGATCCAGCGCCAGGCGGCTACCGCCAGGAAAGCTCTCGGGATGGCGAGGACATTCATTGGACTGCCCGATTATGCTCATCCACCAGCAACACCCGAAAGTGGTGCTGGCGCGCTGCTTCTTCCTCCAGCCAGCAGAAGCTGGTGACGATCACCAGATCCCCTGGCTGTGCCAGCCGCGCGGCCGCGCCATTTAGACAGATCTCCCCCGACCCTCGTTCCGCCGCAATGACATAAGTCTCCAACCGATTACCGGTACTGATGTTCCAAACATGCACGGATTCACCCACCAACAAGCCAGCGGCCTCGATCAGCTGCGTATCAATTCCGATGCTGCCTTCATAATTAAGGTCGGCTCGCGTGACCGTAGCACGATGAATTTTCGACTTCATCATCTTCAACAACATGACTTAGTCCCTCCCGGGGAAAGGTCACTACTTAAGGTGATTCTTCCGATTGCTTGACGGATTCACCTGAGAGCTCTTCATCTCGCAGGGGTTGCGCTGGCGTCGCTGAAATGTAAGGGCGGCACCTCGGGCAGGCATCCGCATTCGTTGGCATACCGATAGAAGAGCTCCAGCCCCTCGAGAGTCGGGGGATCGAGGTAGTAGTGAATGTTTTCCGTAAGGTATTGTTTCACTTGCATTTCAGTCAGGCCGATACGGGGAGCCCATTCGTTGGCAATTTCCTGGACGCTCGCCGGCTTCAGCCCATGATCGCGGGAGCGTTGAAATATCTCCGCCAGATCGAGGGTTGAGGCTTGCAGCGCATCCTGGCGCACTGCCCAGAAGGCAAAAACGAAGGGTTTGCCCGTCAGCCGAACCCATTCCTCAGCTAAGTCGTAGGCGAAAAACCGGGTTCGGTCTACTTTGAGGGCCGGATCCCCAATCAGCAGGGCGGCGTCGCATTGCGCCAGCATCAGCTCCAGGTTCGGTTTCATGGGAACAAACGCCGGCTTGCCGCCCCACCACTTGGCGAACAAAACCTTCGTTAGCGCCACCGACGTCAGTGAAGAGCTATCGAGCGCCACCGCCGCGATCTTTTCCAGAGGGACTTTGCTGACCAGCAAAATGGAACGAACACTTTGCCACGATGCGATAGCTACGCCGGGAAGAACCGAAAGCCGCGGAATGGTAGTGTACGCCGCCGCTGGGATGATGCCGATATCTGCCGACCCGTCAGCCAGTTGCGCCGCACAACTTGAGGGTACGGTGTAGGAAATTTCGAAATTGGAGCCAGCATCACCGTGCTCGAAATCCCACATCAGGGGCGCGGTGTTCAGGTACGAGATGGCGGAAATGCGAAGAGTCCTCATTGAATTGGCTTCTAGCTTGTAGCCTCCGGTACCGGAGAAGTCCGCAAAAAAAATTCTAGCAGACTTGGGTCATGTAACCTTGACAGCGATTTTCCCCGATGCCTACAGTCGCGCATGCCCCAAAAGAATCGCGCTTAGGAGGGGATTTGTGGCGGAAGCCGTTGCCATTTCGCAGTATGTTCCGCAGCAGCAGTCAGTTCAGTGGCTTGCCCTGGCTTTGACGCCTGGCTTGGGCCCAACCAAGGCGCGTCGCTTGGTCGAGCGGTTCGGGAGCCTGCAGGGCGTTTTTCACGCCACGCTTACCGAACTGGAAGCCTCGGGGATTCAGGCGATTGCGGCTCAATCCCTGGGAACCGGCCGGTCCATGGAGATAGCTGAGGACGAACTGGGGCGCGTTGCAGCGGCAGGGGCGCAGGTCGTCTCGCTGGACGATCCGGCATATCCAGCGCAGCTTAAGCAGATTTACGACCCGCCTTTGCTGCTTTACGTCCGGGGAGATGCGAATGTGCTCGACCGGCCTGGAATCGCGATCGTAGGCACCCGTCACCCAACTCCGTATGGCGTCGGCATGGCGGAGCGCCTGTCGTGCGATCTGGCAGCGCGGGGACTGGTCATCTTCAGCGGCCTGGCGCGCGGCGTGGATTCAGCGGGGCACCGCGGCGCCATCGCCGCAAAGGGCCGGACTGTGGCCGTACTCGGTACCGGAATCGATGTCATCTATCCTAAAGAAAACACGAGGCTTTCAGACCAAATTCTCTCTTTAGGGGGCGCGCTGGTGTCGGAATTCCCCATGGCTACCTTCCCGGCGCCCCAGAATTTCCCCATCCGCAACCGCATTATCAGCGGTATTTCGATCGGTGTGCTGGTCGTAGAAGCCGCCGAGTACAGCGGCACGCGCATTACTTCGCGATGCGCTCTGGAGCAAAATCGCGAGGTCTTTGCCGTGCCGGGAAATGTGACGAATAAGAACTCCTGGGGACCGAATACGCTCATCAAGCAGGGCGCAAAGCTGGTCGCGACCTGGGAGGACGTTTGGGAGGAACTCCCTGCGGATGTGCGACTTACGCTCGAACCGAAGAACGCGGATGAATCGCAGGAGAGCCCTAACGCATCATTATTCGGGGATGAGAAGCTAGGGCCGCATGAACGTAAGATTCTGGCTGTCCTGAAAGCGGACGAAGCGACGCAACTCGACGAGATTATCGAGAGATTGGAGCCGCAACTGTCTTCGTCGGAGATTTTTGCCGCGCTCTTTGAGTTGGAATTGGCGGGCAAAGTGAAGCAGTTGCCGGGAAAGAATTTTGTGAAAAGCTTCTAGCTTCTAGCTGCTGGGAGGAAAGGATCGCGCGTGGAGGACTTCAAGAATCTCAAGGTCTGGCAGAAGACTCTGCGCGAGCGTGAGCAACCCGATGGCGAGCTAAAAGCTAGCAGCTAATAGCTAGCAACTCACCCGCAAACTTGTTGATTCTCTCCCATTCGTGCTAGCTTTCCAGAAAGCATCCATCCATTGAGGACACATTGGCAAAAGGGCTAGTTATCGTTGAATCGCCGGCGAAGGCGAAGACCATCCAGAAATATCTGGGCAAGGGCTTCACCGTCGAGGCCTCGCTCGGCCACGTCAAAGATCTGCCCAAAAGCACTCTCGGCGTGGATACGGATAACGACTTCGACACCGAATACATCGTTATTCCCGGCAAAGAAAAAGTCCTGGCTAAGCTGAAGAAGGCCGCTCAGTCTGTGGACATGATTTACCTAGCGCCTGATCCTGACCGCGAAGGCGAGGCTATCGCGGCGCATCTGGCTGAAGAATTAGGCGACGGCGCAAAGAGCAAGAAGAAAAAGAAGAAAAAGGATAACGAAGTCGAGCGTATCCGGCGGGTCACATTCAATGAGATCACCAAGCGTGCCGTGCAGGAAGCATTTGAGCACCCGCGCGACATTGACCAGCACCTGGTAGATGCGCAGCAGGCGCGCCGGGTTCTGGATCGTCTGGTCGGTTACCAGGTTTCTCCTTTATTGTGGGATAAAGTGCGGCGCGGCTTATCGGCCGGCCGCGTGCAGACGGTCGCTCTGCGCCTGATTGTCGAGCGCGAACGCGAGATCAAAGCGTTCGAGAAAAAAGAATACTGGACGATTGACGCCCATCTCGCGGCTGCCAAGCCCCCGGCCTTCGATGCGCGATTCCTCGGCAAAGGCGAAGAGAAGATTGAAGTCCCGAACGGCGAGGAAGCGGAAAAGATTCGCGCTGCCCTGGAAAAGGCTGCCTGGTCCGTCCGCACGGTGGATCGCAAGGAACGGCGGCGCAATGCCACTCCACCCTTCACCACCAGCAAACTGCAACAGGACTCTTCCCGCAAACTGCGCTTCAGCGTGAAGCGCACCATGATGATTGCGCAGCGGCTGTATGAAGGGGTTGAGCTTGGCGAGGAAGGCTCGGTCGGTTTGATTACCTACATGCGAACCGATTCGAACCGGGTTTCTCCCGACGCCATCGCGGAAGTGCGCGAGTACATCACCAAGGAGTATGGCGCTCCCTACTTGCCCGCGTCGCCGAATACCTACAAAGAAAAGAAAGAAGCCCAGGCCGCCCATGAGGCTATTCGCCCGACATCGGTGTTGCGCCATCCCGAGCAGATCAAACAATATCTAAAGGAAGATGAATACAAGGTCTACAAGCTGATCTGGCAACGCTTCGTCGCATCGCAGATCATGCCTGCAGTGTTTGACCAGACCAGCGTCGATATCGATGCCAAGTCGGGCGCCGAGACGTTCTGGTTCCGAGTCACGGGCTCGGTCATGAAGTTCGATGGTTTCCTGAAAGTCTACGAAGAATCGAAAGAAGGCAAAGACGACGAGGACGAGGAACTCAGGCACAAACTGCCGCCGCTCGAGCCTGGCCAAAAACTGACCCTCAAAGAATTGAAGCCGGAGCAGCACTTTACCGAGCCGCCGCCGCGCTACAACGAAGCTTCGTTGGTGAAGGAACTGGAAGAGCGGGGAATTGGCCGTCCCTCGACTTACTCGGCGATCCTGAGCACCATCCAGGAGCGCCAATATGCGCAGAAACTGGGCGGCAAGTTTGTGCCCACAGAAATCGGCCTGGTGGTGACCGATCTGCTGGTCGAAAACTTTCGCGACATCTTCGATGTGCAGTACACGGCGAGGCTGGAAGAGGAACTCGACGAAATCGAGGAGGGCAAAGAAACCTGGACCGATGCGCTTGCCGAGTTCTACAAGAAGTTCGAAAAAGATCTTCGCTATGCCTCCAAGCACATGGAGAACATCAAGCGCATGGAGAAGCCCACGGATGAAAAATGCGAGCGCTGCGGATCGCCGCTGGTCATCAAGTGGGGCAAGCACGGGTCGTTCTATGCGTGCAGTTCCTACGACAAAGAGGATCCGAACAGCTGCACTTTCACCAAAGAGAACCCCATCAACCTGCCGGATCTCGACTCGGCCGATGTGCAGGAGACTACGCAGGAGGAGTACTGCGAGAATTGCGGCCGGGTGATGGTGCTGAAGCGCGGCCGCTTTGGCCAATTCATGGCCTGTACGGGATATCCGGACTGCAAGACCACGCGCCGCCTCGACCAGGGCAAGAAGGTTCCCGACATTCCCCTCGACGAGCTATGTCCCAAGTGCGGCCGTAACTTAATGATCCGCCATGGCCGCTACGGGGAGTTCACGACTTGCAGTGGTTATCCTGACTGCAAATACGTAAAGCAGAACTTTATCGGGGTGAAGTGCCCGTTGTGCAAAGAAGGCGATCTGGTCGAAAAGAAGGCCCGCAAAGGGAACACATTTTACGGGTGCTCGAATTATCCGAAGTGCAAGTTCACGTCGGCGAATAAACCGATCGCAGAAAAGTGCCCGGATTGTGGAAGTGAATATCTAGTCGAGAAGACGCTAAAGTCGGGACCTGTGATCGCCTGCCCGAATAAAGAGTGCGACTACGAGCGGGCCGCGCCCGTCGAAGCGGCTCCGGTCGGATAGAGGCCTCGGAGTGGGGTCCTCCAGCCCGCGAAACTTCAGCAGTCAAATAGTAATGAAGGAAGTGCCAGGAGATTACCATGCCGAAGAAATCAACTGCCGCAGATGCTCAAGTGATACTTCAACTTTATGATTTGCGCCGCGAAGCCGAAATGCGCAAGGCTCGCAAATGGTACGCCGGAAGCTTCTGGCCGGAAACCGCAGACGACTACGCCAAAGTGGCGACCGCCTACTCCATTCCGGAGAATGCCTGGCTGCGTCAGGTCATCAGCTATTGGGACATGGCCGCCGCCCTGGTGCTCAATGGTGCTCTCGATGAGGGTCTGTTTTTCGATACCTGCGGGGAAATGTGGTTCACGTTGCCAGGATCAGCCCCATCCTGAAGCAGATTCGGGCTCAGATGCAATCGCCAGAACTCCTGGAGCGCGTTGAGAAGCTGGCCACCAAGACCAAGGCCGGGAAGGATCGTTTGAAGAAGCAGGAAGCCCGGGCATCTGCATGGCGCAAATCTATGGTGAGCGCAACCCGGGATAGCTAGAGTCCGGCCTCTCTGGGCTGGACTCCCGTTGCCCTCTTCAGGAAAAATATTCTTTGATGTAAGGATCGTTGGAGCGCTTGAGGTCGTGGGCGGAGCCATCAAATTCGACCCGGCCTTCGCGTAACAACAAGAACGTCATGGGGACTTCAGCCGCGTCGCCGGCGAGAGATCGGCTGCATGTGGCCAGACTTGCGATCAAAGCGGTGATTGGCCATGGTGAAGGCGTCCTGCAAGCGATGCGATACCAGTAGGGAGCTGGTTTTATAGACATCGCGCTGCTTCACGATTAATTCCACAATCGTAGTGGAGGTCACCGGATCCAGGCCGCCGGTGGGCGAATCGTAGAGCAGAAGTTCCGGTTGCGTAATAATGGCCCGCGCAATCGCGACCCGCCGCCGCATGCCCCCGGAAAGTTCCGAAGGGAATTGGTCGATTGTTTGCTCAAGCTCCACGAAGCTGAGCGCCTCCCGTACGCGCCGATCAATTTCTTCCTCGGAAACTTTTTCCTCCATCAGGCGAAAAGCCACATTTTCCCGCACCGTGAGCGAGTCGAACAGTGCGCTCTCCTGGAAAACCATGCCAATTTGGCGGCGCAATTCCGATAGTGCATCTTCGTTCATTGGGCCGATATCCTGGCCCAGCACGCGAATGCGTCCGCCGTCGGGTTTTAGCAGGCCAAGCGTGAGCTTGAGGATTGAACTCTTGCCCACTCCGGCAACGCCGAAAAGAGCCTTGGTTTCTCCGTGCGCTAAAGAAAACGAAACTCCATCCAGAACCGCGTTGTCTTCGAAGGCAAGAAACACGTTCTCGAAGACGACCACCTCGCGCGGCGCTGCCGCGGTCATTTTCACGAGCACTCTCGGTGGGAAGCGTGGGCATTTCCTAACGAGATCCCAAAATGAGAGTGAGGAACTGGGTGAGGAACAAATCCACGACGAGAATCAACACTGAGGAAACAACCACGGCCTGGGTGGTGTTCCGGCCCACGCCCTGCGTCCCTCCCTTTGCCGTCATTCCGTAGTAGCAACCTACGGTGGCAATCAGGAACCCGTAAAAAATAGGTTGCACCAGGCCGGTGAAGACATCGGGGTACTCGAGAATCTGCCACGAGGTTGTCCAGTACTGGTGGCCATCCAATCCCAAAAGGAAAATCGCGATAAAACTGCCGCCCAGCAGTCCCAGCAAATCGGCCAGGATCGTCAAAAAGAACAACATGAAGATGGTTGAAACGACCCGCGGAGTCACCAGCTTCTTGGTCGGATCGGTGCCCAGGGCACGCATGGCGTCAATCTGCTCGGTGACCACCATCGAGCCCAGTTCGCTCGCCATTCCAGAAGCGTTGCGGCCCGCGACCAACAGCCCGGTAATCACCGGCCCCAGCTGCCGCACCATGCCGATGGAAACCAGTTGTCCGATAAGGGAGAGCGACCCAAATCTCTGCAGGGTGGCCGCGCTATTCTGGGCCAGCACCGCGCCGGTGAAAAACCCGGAAAGCATGACGATGGAGAGGGAACCGAAGCCGATGAAATCGGCCTGCTGAACCATGTCCGCCACGTAGAGCGGACGCTTGAAGAGGTTGGTCAGCGACTGTGTCGCCAGCAGGGCATATTCCTGGACGGACTCAATCTTTCCCTTCGCCCATTCGGAGGGAGAGATCAGTTCTACCCGGCTTAGAAAGTCTCCGGCTGCCATGCGGTCGTAGTTGCTGCTTGACCGAACTATATCAGTTTTCCTGTCTCAGCTGATGTCACTTCCGTTGGCCCTTGCCCGCACCATGCTCCTGGCGAGGCCGGAATAGTGGAGATCAACCGGTGGGCGCAAATCGCTGGCGCCAGAAAAAGCGATGCTGCCCGAGCCCATCTCGCCCCACCCTTCGACTGCGCTCTCGGCAGGCTCTTTGCAAAAACCAAAATCGCAAAGGCGAGGTCCCCGTCGGCCTCTTTTGCGGGGCGAGTGGCTCCAAATTTCCCATAATGGGAAAAATCTCGCCTGTCTGCCCTTGCAGGTACCTTAGCCCTCCTCCTGGACCGGGGTGTGCGCCCGGCGCACACCCTCTAATTTCGATTATCGCGTTTCGGATGGCCTCCCGGCCCTAGCCGGTCCGCCGAGGCGCCAGAAAGGCAGTTTTTATAGCACGAAAGTGGGGGGGTGGCTGGGCGGGGCCACGGTTCCCACCCTTTTGGCTTTCTTCTTTACTCTTAGGCATGGGCTTGGAAGTAACTCTCGGGTGAGGGAGGATGTTTAGTTCCTCAAGTCTGCCGGGCCGCAGAATACCGGAGCATCATGCCCTGCCTACCATGTCTGCCGTATAGAAAAACCTGGCGGGACACTGCAGAGTTGTGGGTGCAAACCGCAAGGGTTCGCTTCAGCCCCCACTCCTATGTCCACAAAGAGCAAGCCAAAAAAGTCCGGTGAGACGGATATCGTGGAAGTTCCTCCGGCGGTGAAACACCGGATCGAAGAAAAGCAGGTGCAAGAGCGCGTTGCTATCGGCGCGCACGTTGTGCACGAGACCATTCGCCGCGAGGGTGAGGAAGAACTGCAACGCCCGTCATCGGCTCTGGCCTGGTCCGGATTGGCGGCTGGCCTCTCCATGGGTTTTTCTTTGGTAGCGGAAGGACTATTAGCGGCTCACTTGCCCGACCGTCCATGGACGCCGCTGATCTCGAAGCTGGGATATAGCGTGGGCTTCTTGATTGTGGTTTTAGGGCGGCAACAACTTTACACCGAAACTACCCTGACTGCCGTGATCCCTTTGCTGTCGCGAAGAAATTTGAAAACCGCCCTCGGCGTCCTGCGGTTATGGTCGGTTGTATTTGCCGCGAATCTGGTCGGAACGTACATTTTTGCATTCTGCATCGGACGAATTCCTATCTTCCCGGCACACACGTATCAAATGTTGGTCGAAGTCAGCCAGGGTGGAACGATGGGTGGTTTCGGTGTGGTATTCACGCGCGCGATTTTCGCCGGATGGCTCATCGCTCTGATGGTATGGCTCCTGCCAGCCGCAGAATCTGCGCGAGTGAGCATCATCGTGATCATTACCTACCTCATCGGACTTGGCCATTTCAATCACGTAATTGCGGGCTCCACGAAAGTACTTTTTCTGGTGGTTACCGGCGGCGAAAGCTGGGGGCACTTCTTCCTGGGTTTCTTAATTCCCAGCCTGTTAGGAAATATTGTTGGTGGCGTCTCGCTGGTGGCTTTTTTAGGACACGCCCAGGTAGTTGCGGGGAAGGAAGGGGCCTGAGGCAGAGGCTTTTTTGAGAGTAGGCAAATCAGGCCACGTCCGCTTCTTTGGGCAACGGAACGCAAGGGAGCGTGGCAATCACGGAGGTTCCTCTGTCGCTGGAGTGAATTTCCAACTCGCCCCCTAATTGCGCAATTCTCTCCCGCATGCCGCGTAGGCCAACGCCGGTCCGGCCTCCGTTCCTAAGTTCCTGCTGGCGCTCGGGCGCGATTCCGACGCCGTGATCGCTGACCTCCAGGCGAGCACGCCCGTCGGCGATCTCCAAACAAATGGACGCGGTGCTGCTGCCGGAATGGCGATGCACATTGCCCAGGCATTCCTGCACAATGCGAAAGAGCGTGGTTTCCAGGTCGTTGGGAAGCCGCTCGAGCGGCTCCGGATAGCGCAGAGTCACCTCGATTCCGCTGCGTTCGCTGAACTCGTCCACGTACCACTGCAAAGCCGCAGGCAACCCAGCCTCATCCAATAGAGGAGGGTGAAGCAAATGGGACATGGTGCGGATACTACGCAACACCTCCCGCACCATCGATTCGTTTTCGCTCAGAGCTTTGGCGGCGGCGGGGCTGAGTTTGGAAGCTTCGCCGGCGATCGTGGCATTGTTCATGGTCATGGCTGCGAGAAGCTGACCGACACTGTCATGCAGTTCCCGGGCGATGCGTCTCCGTTCTTCGTCCTGCATCTGCAGCAAGCGAGCGGATAGCTGGCGGAGGCTTTCGTTTGCCGTTTGCAGTTCCAGAGTGCGGTCATGAACCCGCCTTTCCAGAGTGGCGTTGAGCTGGGCCAATTCGTGGCGGGCGGTTTCCGCCGCTTCAGCCTGCTGGCGAGCCTGTGTTTCCGCATTCTTGAGGCGCAAAAGCGCTCCGATGGTTGCCACCAACTCGGCGCGGTCAATGGGTTCAACCAGATATGCGTCGGCGCCACCCTCCAAGCCGCGCACCCTGGCTTCCGGCTCAATGGAGGTTGCCGAAATATGCAGTATGGGGATGTGGGAAGTACCGGAAGCGCTTTTCAACCGCGCGGCAGACCTGGTAGCCATCTATGTCGGGCAGATTGATGTCAAGGGTAATCAGATCGGGAGACTCCGCCGCCAGGGCGAGCGCCTCGCTGCCGGTTCTGGCCTCCCGTACCTCGTAGCCGGCTTCCCGCAGAGCGCGGACCAACGAATACCGCAAGGCATCGTTATCATCAACGACAAGGATCCGCGCGTGATTTTCCTCGGGTGTTTGCCCGATGCCGGACCAGCGAACCGATCCTTTGCGAGCTATTTCAGACATGTTGTTCGCGTTCATTGCACTTCTGCAATGGGAAACCCTGCTTTATTGAATGCCTCGGCAAAATGCGCCAGCGGAAACCCCGGAGACTGGCTCTGCTTGGAGAGAATCGCGGTGGCATCCCGAAGCAACTCGCGATCCCGAGCATCCAGCTCTTTCGAGGTGTGAATAATAACCGGAACATCTGCGGTAGCTGGATCTTTTTTCAGTCTGTTCAAGACTTCGAAACCGGACAAATCCGGCATGGCCAGGTCCAGGATTACCAAATCGGGTCTTTCCTGCCTGGCCTTGCGCAAACCTTCCTCTCCACCGGCCGCTTCCGTTATGCGAAAATTCGCCTGGCCAAACGTGCTTCTCAGCACGTAGCGCGATATTTCATCGTCATCGATGATCAGCAACTGCCGCCCGGCACCGTGGCTGCCAACCTGTTGTAGCTGCTGCAGCAGCCATGACCTTTCGACCGGCTTGGGGTGGAAGCCATCGGCGCCGAGCGCCAAAGCTTTTTGCCGGTTATCCACAACGGTTATTACGAAAACCGGAATATTTGCGGTGGAAGGATCATCCTTCAGTTCGCGCAGCAATTCCCAGGAGTGCTCTCCCTGGAGAAGAACATCCAGGATCACCGCAATCGGGCGGAAAGCGCGTAAAGCCTCGCGAGCTTCCTTGAGAGTTTTGGCGGGTATGACCTGGAACTGCGTCCCCTTTAAGTACTTGTCGTAAATAAAAAGGGCCTCGCGATTGTCTTCGACCACCAGCACCGGCAGCTTGGCGGCATCCAGTTCGCGTTTCACCTCGGGAACGTAGACTACTTCCATTTCCCCGGTAAATTTTATGGGGATGGCCGCAAAAAACGTAGAGCCTATGCCGGGAGTGCTTTTGACATAGACGTTGCCGCCGAGCAACTGAGCGAATTTCTTGGAAAGTGGCAAGCCCAGGCCAGTCCCCTTCACCCCTTTTTGCATTTTCCCCTCGACCTGAGTCCACTCCTGAAAAATGCGTTCCCGATCCTCCGGGGCGATTCCTATGCCGGTGTCGGCCACAGAAAAAATGACCGTCCCGTCATGGCCACGCTCTACCGCAACTCGAACCTCTCCCCGCTCGGTGAACTTCAAGGCATTGCTAATGAAATTGCGGAGAATCTGCGAGACTTTCGCTTCATCGCTGTAGAGTTCGGGTATCTCGACGGGATCTTCGAAAACCAGATTTACCGAGGAATTCTGACTCAGCAACGGGCGCAGCATACCGCGCAGGGCGCCAAAAAGGCTCTCCACGGTGAACTCCGAGGGGCGAATTGTAACCTTGCCGGCCTCCACCTTCGCCAGATCCAGAAGATCGTTTACCAGATCGCCCAAGTCCTTGGCCGAGCCCTGGATAAACCGGACCTGCTTTTCCTGCTCGGGAGCCAGTTCACCGTCTAATCGGTCGAGAAGAATCTGGCTGAGGGCGGCGATGGAGTTCAGCGGGGTGCGGAACTCGTGGCTCATGTTGGAAAGGAAGTGGCTTTTCAATTCGGAAGCGCGTTGCAGGAAATCGGCCTTATCATTCAATTCCGCGTATAGCGCCACCACGCCGCGGTTGGTCTCATCGAGTTCACGATTCAAGTGCGCCAGTTCTTCCTGGCGGGTGCGCAGTTCCTGCAAGGCGTTGAGTAATTCTTTATTCTGCTGCTTCAATTCTTCGTAGGGATCAGAGGAAACGCGCTCCAGCCCGGAGATGATCTTATGGACTTCGCCGGGCTCCAGCCGAGACGTGCGCCGTGGGACGGTCTTTCCCAACACGACCGATGTGCCCTCACGGGGACTGGTGGTTATCTGAAACCGGTCCATCAGCCGTTTGGCGCCGATAATGCCCAGTCCCATGCCAGTTTGCGAGGTGTACTTCCCGGACAGAACCTCGTCCAGATTTCGGATGCCCTTGCCTTTGTCCCGCAGGGTAACCAGCAGCATCGTGTTTCGGCCGTCCTCAATCTCGAAGGCGGCGCTTCCCCCACCTCCGTACTGATAGGTGTTACGGGCGATTTCAGAAACTGCGGTGGCGATCCGCGTCTGGTCCTGCGCGTCGAACTTCAAAGCCCCCGCCACAGCACGGGCCTTCTGGCGCACTTGCACCACGTCGTTTTCCGTCCGGATTTCTGTGGTGAACAAATTCAGCGGCATACAATTTCCATCAGTTGCGGGCTGCTTTGGCGACCAGCACGGTGACATCGTCTCTTCCCCGGCAGAAGTCGCGGTGTAGCAGCGCAGCAATTACGCTCGGAGGTTTATGCCATATTCCCGGGCAGTGGTCCAGGTCCCATCGCGTCAAGAGGCCGTCCGAATGCATAACGAGAGTGCTTGCGGAATCCCAGGGGTAAGTGAATTCCTGGACCCGATACATCTGCTGGCCCAGGGTTCCGTTATGGCAAACCATTCCCCGGGTCGCACCGTTGGACACAATCGAAGCGGAAACGTTCCCGATTCCGGCAAATGAAAGCAGTCCATTTTCAAGGTTAATTCGGGCAATCGAAAGCGCCGCTCCTCGCGTCTTTCTCAATGCCGCGTGCGCGTCGTGAAGGATCTCCAGGAGCGAATCCGTTTTGGCTTCGCGGAAAACACGTTCCGCCTCGCGAGCGGCCTCCGAAGCGAGAATCCCGTGCCCTGAGCCATCTACCACCATGAGTAACAGGCCGCCGGCAGTGTTCCGGATTCCCCAGCCATCTCCACACACTTCCTCGCCGCGAATAGGCTCCGAGACAACGGCCACCTCGATGGGCACGCTGGCCGAGGTGTATTTCTCACCCCAGAATTCTGCATCAACCACGGTGCCGCAGCCGGGCGCGGAGTAAAGATGGAACGAGTCACAGGCCCGCTTGATGGCGCCCAAGCCAGTACCCATGGAACCGGCAGTCGAGTGTCCGTCAGCGAGCGCCCTGCCGATATCCGCAATTCCGGGCCCTTTGTCTACGCTCATGACCCGCAATCCGGAGTGCCCGTTCTGCGGCACGCGCTGGATCAGGATATGTCCTCGGCCGGCATGCTTGACCAGGTTGGTAGCCATTTCGGCGGTGGCCAATGCGATCCGTCCACCACGGGCTTCCCCCATGTGCAATTCTTCCGCGACGGCCATGGCCCGTCGGCGGGCCTCGCCTGCCTGGCTTGGTTCGGAAACCTCGATGAGCATAGGACCCTATTTCCAGCGCGTGATGGTTACCTTGGTTCCTTCACCGGCACGAGAGACAATTTCGAAGTCGTTCACCAGTCTCTTGGCGCCCCCGAGGCCAAGACCGAGGCCCGATCCGGTGGTGAAACCGTCACGCAAGGCCAGTTCGATGTCGGCAATTCCCGGTCCGTTGTCTTCGAAGGTAAGACGTAGGCCCAAGCGGGGGCCGTTCAGCGTTTCCATCTGCAGGAAGCCGCCGCCTCCGTAAATGATGGTATTGCGAGCTAGTTCACTGGCGGCGGTGACCACCTTAGTCTGATCTACCAGGCTGAATCCCAACTTCGCGGAGATTTCCCGTACCCGCCGCCGGACGGTTACTACATCGGGCTCAGTTTGCACCGGGACACTCTCAGTGGAGACGACTACCATACATCTCCTTGGCTCCGTTGACATGCGAGCGGAGCAGTTCCATGCCAGCGTCCACATTTAGCGCGGTGCGAACTCCGGACAGCGACAGTCCTAACTCGACCAGGGTGATGGCCACTGCGGGCTGCATTCCAACGACAACCGTTTGTGCGTCCAGCACGCGCGACATGCTTGCGATATTGCCCAGCATGCGCCCGATGAACGAATCCACAATCTCCAGGCTGGAGATGTCAATGAGCACACCCCGAGCCTCGGTGGCGCTGATCATATTCGTGAGGTCATCCTGCAAAGCCAGGGCCAGCCGGTCGTGCATATCCACCTGGATGGTGACCAAGAGGAACTCCCCCATCCGAAGGATTGGAATTTTTTCCAAAGGGTTCTCCTAACTTTTCGAGCCTTCCCGGACAAAAGTCACACCCAGCTTTTGCAGAGCCAGCGCAAAAGCCGCTGAGAGGGTTGCTTTCGTGGTCACATCAAGCAGGTTGATGCCCAAATGCACTATGGTCTGCGCAATCTGCGGCCGCACGCCGCTGATGATGCAGTCCGCGCCCATCAGGCGCGCTGCGGTCACTGTCTTTAGCAGATGTTGTGCCACGATCGTATCCACCGTCGGTACGCCAGTGATATCCACAATGGCGACCCGCGAGTTGGTTTGCACGATCGCCTGCAATAACGATTCCATGACGATCTGGGTGCGGGCGCTGTCCAGGGTGCCAATGATGGGCAGCGCTAATACTCCATCCCAGAGCTTTACCACCGGGGTGGAAAGCTCCAGCAGTTCCTCCTGCTGGCGACGAATAACCTCTTCTCGCGTCTTCTGGTAAATCTCGGTGGTGTACAGGCCCATGGCATCCAAGAGTTCTGTGGTGGTCCACATTTCATCCGCCAGGGCAGCCGCATCATTTTTGAATTCCTGACGCAGTTGCGTGAACAGGGGGCGTTTCATGGAAAAGACGAATATAGCCGTCTCCGCAGATGTAAACCCCTGCTGAGCCCGGCTGCTGGAAATATCTTTTAGCAGCCCTTTGGCCCGATCCCATGCGGAAGATTGGAAATCGACACCATCCTTGAGACCTTCTTTCACAGCCCGAAGAAGTTCCGAACATTGGGCGCGCAGGTCTGACTCGGTCAGCAAGTCACTTCGCCGAACCGAGCCTCTCATTTCCTTTACCCATTCGGCGAGAATTACGTCTTCATATCTCTCCAGCACGCCGGCAAGACCGAGCGCTCTTCTTACTCAACGGTACAGTGTTCATGCTCGACTCCCAATCTGAAGGTCTTTGATATTCAAGGTCGCGAAAATTGAGAAAAGTAAGGCAGTCCCTCTTTTGCGACCCCAGAGGGATTCGCCCAGTGATCTACAGCAAATCTATTACCGAGCTTGCCCAACAGATATAACAGCGTATATGGCTAGGAGCTGTGCTTCCCGGCGAACGAAACCAGTTCGGAGGCTAAAACCAACAGCCCCCAGTTTGGGCAGTAGAACCAGTCCCCGTCAATACAGCATTTGTTGTAGACGCTGCCCGGCTGCGCCGTCAATCAAAGGGTGAATTCGATACAATTTGAGTAATTCGGCTCTAGTAACTAGGCGGATAATAGGAAAAAGCTGTATTTGATTGAGCGGTTCGCGGGTACAAGATAGGGAGTCGCGGTTATCATGGTGTCGCTTCAGAGGTTTGCCAGTAGAAACAGCTAAGCAGTGGGTACTCGTCCGCACTCGGGCTATGACGTCCAGAAAAAAAGCGCAAAGGATATTCCTGTCTGCCATTTTGTTGCTCGGCGTGAGCGGCACGGCGATCTACTTTTCGTTCTCGTACTTTCTCGAGGGCGAGGGCTGGGTCGCGCATACCCAGGAAGTCCGCAATGCTGTTGGTGAGGTCGAGACTTCGATTGGTTACGCCACACGAGCCCGTACGAGCTTTCTAGTGTCGGGCAATTCTGGGCCGTTGCGGGAATACCACGAGGCGGTCTCGCGGATTCCGGAGGAGATAGCGAGCCTTCGCAAGCTGACGCAAGATAACCCTGACCAGGCAAAGCGATGCGCAGAACTGGAAGCCGTCACGAATGCGCGGCTGTTGGCCTGGGACGAGGCTGTCGCGAGGAAACAGCAAGGCAAACCCGTCGATTTGACCGCGTTCCTGCAGCAGAGCATAACCCAAGGTTCCAGAAGCGCCGAGATTGCGGAAGCCATTCGGGCGGAAGAATTCCGGCTGCTTTTGCAGAGAACCAGCACGGTACAGCGGCGCTTCACACTGGCGATTGGAACTATTCTCCTAAGCTTTGTTTTGGCTCTACTTCTGCTTTACTTCCACTACCGTCTGCTGACGAGCGAGTTGCTCGCCAGGACGCAGGCGGAGAAAGTGGCACGAGAGGCCTACGAACGCGAGGCGGCCCTGCGCCGGGAACAGGATCGCTTCCGCCTTTTTGTGGATGCGGTAAAGGACTACGCGATCTATGTGCTGGGTGCGAGCGGCTCTGTAGCCAGCTGGAACCAGGGCGCTGAACGCATAAAGGGGTACAGCGCGGCCGAGGTTATTGGGAAGCACTTCTCCTGTTTCTTCACCGAAGAAGACGTGCGCGACGGCAAACCGCTGGAGGAGTTGCGTATCGCAGAAGAACAGGGCCGCTTTGAAGGGGAAGGTTGGCGCGTGCGCAAGGATGGATCGCGCTTCTGGGCCAATATCGTTCTGACCGCAATCAAGGACGAAAACGGTCAGCTGTCCGGTTTTGCCAAGGTTACGCGAGACTTCACCGAGCGCCGGCGGGACCAGGAAAGACTACAGCGGATGAATACCGAGCTGGTGGCGGAGGTATCGGAGAGAGTCCTGGCGGAGGAGAAACTGGCCAATTCCGAAAAGTCGCTGCGTCGACTTTCGCGGCATCTCCTGGACACCCAGGATGAGGAACGAAGACGCATTGGGCGGGAACTCCATGATAGCGTCGGACAGTATCTGGCGATTTTGAAAATGCACCTGGATTCCCTGGCGTCCAGCGTTGGCGGGAACCACGACGGGGCAGGCGCTCAAGTGACAGAGTGCCTCCGTCTGGTGGACGATGCTATCAAGGATGTGCGCACCATATCGTATCTTCTGTATCCACCTATGCTGGAAGAGTTGGGGCTGAGTTCGGCGATCGCCTGGTATCTGGAGGGCTTTTCCAAGCGCAGCAGCATTCAGACCACATTGGAAGTGGAGCCTGAATTCGGGCGGCACACACGCGAGATCGAATTGGCGTTGTTTCGTGTGCTTCAGGAAAGTCTGGCGAATGTTCACCGGCACTCAGGGAGTTCGATCGCAATCATCAAGCTCTTTCGCCAACATGGGCAGGTTACGTTGCAAGTGGAAGATCGGGGACGAGGAATTCCGCTCGAGCTCCTGGAGCAATCGGACCGGCACTGGCTGGGATCGCTGGGAGTCGGCCTTCGGGGGATGAACGAACGCATGCGGCAGCTGTCCGGACGAATCGAGATTTCTTCCAACGGGGGTGGCACTATCATTACCGCGAGCGTGCCAGACGGGGGGAGCACAACCGGTCCCGCCGCCATGGAACTGGGCTGCGGACAGACGGCGGAAACTTTACTGTAAATAGTTTGGGGGAAGTTGGATGGCTACAAGAATTTTGCTCGCCGACGATCATGAAATTGTGCTGGAAGGGATCCGTACCCTTGTGGCTAAGTCCGGACGGCAGTGGGAGATCTGCGGCGAGGCCAGAAACGGGCAAGAAGCCGTGGAAATGGTGAAAGCGCTGAAACCTGACGTCGCTGTCCTGGATATCACAATGCCAGGCATGAGTGGATTGGAGGCCGCCCGAGTTATCTCAAAGTTGAACACGAGTTGCCGGCTGCTGATTTTTACCATGCATGAATCGGGCCGGCTGGGGATCGAGGCGCGCGATTGCGGAGCGCATGGCTATGTGCTCAAAGCCCAGGCAGCGCGTGATCTGATTCGGGCCATTGACTACCTTCTGGCCGGCAGCAATTTCTTCGGCGCTCCTCCGGAAGAGCAAAAAGTAAAAGGGGAAAAGCAAAGCCCGGGAGGCATATTCTGCCAGGCGTTCGCCTTTGCATGATGCCCCAACAATGCGAGCTAGGTTGTGATGACTTCGACGTCTCCACGCTTCTTCATCAGTTGAATGCGCACTCCCTCTCCGTCCCGTTCGGCATGGAAGTCCAGCGCCGAGTTCGCGACTTTGAGGTCGCGAATCCAGAGTTGAGGAATTGTATCCGGCAAATAGGGATGGTCAAAACGGATATGTTTTCGTTCGGCATCGAATGAAAGCCCCAGGCAAGCCTGCAAAAGCATAAACACCGATCCTGCCGCCCACGCTTGTGGGGCGCAAGCCACAGGATACGAGGTGGGTCCTTCGCCGGGCCGCCGGTCGAGTCCGCAAAACAATTCCGGCAGACGATGCAGATCCATGAAGCGGCTGGTTTCAAGCAGTCCGGCCAGAATCTTGCCCGCGTGCGCTTTGAAGCCGTAGCGCGAGAGTCCCGCGGCAATAATGGCATTGTCATGCGGCCAGATCGAGCCGTTGTGGTAAGAGATCGGGTTGTAGCGGACTTCATTGCGGGCCACGGTGCGTATGCCCCATCCAGAAAAGAAATCGCGGCCTACGAGCAGTGCGCCAAGGCTGGGGGCTGTTTCCTGGTTGGCGATCCCGGTGAAGAGGCTGTGGCCGGCGTTGGATGTCCTCACACGGCAAGGCTCCTTGTTGCCATCCAGGGCGATGGCGTAACAGGAAAGCTCGGGACACCAGAAAGCTTCATGAAAGCGTAGACGCAGCTTTATTGCTTCCGATTCCAGACGCTCCGCCAAATTATGGTCTCCCATTAACCGAGCCATTCTCGCCATGCCGCGTTTGGCGGCGTATACATAACCTTGCACCTCGCACAAGGCGATAGGCGGCTGTGCGGCTGCGCCGTTGGCATGGAATACGGAGTCGTTAGAGTCTTTCCAGCCCTGATGCAGCAAACCTTCGTTCGATTGCCGCGAGTACTCCACGAATCCATCCCCATCGGCATCGCCGTACTGATCAATCCATTGCAGCGCTTTCAGCAAATTAGGCCATAGTTGCTGGATGAAGTCGCGGTCACCGGTGCGCAGGTGGTAGGCATCCGCCAGCATGATGAACAAGGGAGTCGCGTCCACCGTACCGTAGTAGCGGGCGAACGGCACTTCGCCCAGCACGGCCATTTCTCCCCGCCGCATTTCGTGCAGAATTTTGCCGGGTTGCGCCTCGGTGATCAGACGAAGTCTCAGTAGCCTGTGTCGAGGCAAGGAACTCCAGAACACCGCAGGCGACTGCCGGATCGAGCCACAGGTACTGCAAAGCCGTAATGATGCCGTCGCGTCCAAACACGGTGCTGAACCATGGAACTCCAGCATAGGGATAATCCGGTTCAGGATTGCCCAGCAACATCATGTGAACGTCCGACTGCGACCGCCGCAGCCAGGCATTGAGCTCCTGACTGGAGGAGGTGATTTTGTATTCAGTCTGATATGCGGCTTGAGAGGCACTGGACGCGTGCTCAAAAACGTAGCGGCCTTCTCCGGTATGGTCTCGGCAAGCGATGATCAGGGTAATTGCATGTTGCACCCGGGGAAGCAAATGGAGGTGAAATGAAAAACCCGAAACAGTAGTTTCGGTCGGCTGCGGCTTGCACTCCAAACGGGTCTGCCTGAGTTTTCCGTCCAGCCCTTCATAGCCCAGCACGATGCCGTTGCTGTCTAGCATAGGAGGCAATAGCCGTCCCTTCTTGGCTCTGTGGACTCCGCGAACCTCGAAGATGTCGGCAAAATCCGCCGCGAAGGCGAGTTCCAGAGATATCTCAACCGGGTTCATGCCGTAATTGAACAAGTCGAATTGCTGATAGCAAACTCCTTTCCAAAGAAACTGCCTTCGCTTTAAGTGGAGTGTGTCGCGAGGAATGACGACCGTTCCATCGCGTGACAGGTCAACATTGGAGAGATCGGCAGTGAACAGGGAATTGTCCTGCTTTACCGTTGAGCTCAGGAGGAGAGGCTTGGCATCTCCAAGGTACAGCTCCAGCCGGGACAGGATGCGCGTGCCTTCGTAGAATATTCCTTGCTCCTCAAGGCCCGTGGTTTCAATATCTCCACACCGATTGAAAATGGCGAACATCTCCCCATATTTCAAGACACGGGTCCGGTCGTCTGCCGGTGAAGACCCCGTCGCTATGTAATAGGGCTGCTTTATGCCACCTTCATCCACTTCGGGCTCCGTTGGAGGGCAGCAGGGTGGCCGGTTCGTTCTGCAGGCGTTCGTAGACAGCAAGATAATCGCGGCACATTCGCGCCGCGGTGAAGTAGTTTTCGAAATGGTGGCGGCACTCCGCGCGCTGGAGAGAACCCAGCGATCTGCACGGCGTCGACCCCTTCCGTCGGGATTTTGAACAATGAAGCCATTGATCCCCGGCCGGACGATTTCCGGTACCGAGCCGCGAGCATAGGCAATGATGGGCGTTCCACACGCCATCGCTTCAATCATCACCAACCCAAAAGGTTCAGGCCAGCAAATCGGAGTAAGAAGCGCTGCCGCATTCCCTAAGAACTCTCCCTTTTCCGCATGGCCAATTTCGCCCAGGTACTCAATGGTGCGTCCTTCGATCAAGGGCTTGATCCTGGCCTCGTAGTAGGCACGGTCTACCTGGTCGATCTTAGCGGCAATCTTGAGCGGCATGCCGGCTTTTTTTGCGATGTGGATTGCCTGATCCAGCCCTTTTTCCGGAGAAATACGCCCAAGAAAGGCCAGGTATTTGCCCGGTTGAGGGAAAAGCCGGAACGAGGTCGGTGCTAGACCGTGATGAATGGTCGCTTGCCAATTGAGCCACGGCAATGGTGTTCGCTGGGAGTCAGAAACGGAAACTACGGCTGCTTCTCTGAACTCACGGTACAAGGGGACTAGATCCGGAATGTCTAACCTTCCATGCAAAGTGGTCAGTGACGGTACGCTCTGCCGGCGGCTGAGAGAGAAATGTAAATAGTCGACATGGAAATGAATAATGTCAAACGGATTGTCCTCATGCTCGCGCAGGACGCGTTCTAACATCAGGATGTGATAGGCCAAGGAGTCGGAGCAATTGGGATCCAAACGCAGAGCCCGTTTGCATATGGGAATCAGCTTCGCCTTGGTAAGTGAATCGCCGCTGGCAAAGAGAGTTACTTCGTGACCTTGATTGACGAGTTCTTCGCTCAATTGGGAAACAACCAGTTCCGTCCCTCCATAGAGACGGGGAGGCACACTTTCATACAGCGGCGCGACCTGTGCGATTCGCATTGGGTCAGCTTGTCCCTTTCTTTACTCGGACGACGAAGCTTATGGCGGGCAGTTTTGGCGGTTTGCCTTTACCACCGCAACGATTCTAGGAAGCTTTGCTCGGCTGATCCAATCCGGATTTCACTGTAAACCGCGTTAACCTTGGCTTTGCAGTACTCCTAATGCGGGTTCACTAGAGAATTGGGAGGTCGGCTACAGCAGTGGGGCGTCAAATTCCTAAGCCGGACACCCCCAGGAACGCCGGGACTTTTCGCGATTTCTGCCAAAATCTGCTGGCCGATGCCTTTGACCCAGAAGACTTGTCGATCGAAGCTTTTCCCAAAATGGCGAAAGCCACGCCTTCTCAGGAATGGCCCACTGGTTCGAAGAGAACTGGCGGCAAACAAGAGAACGTGCTTCGCGAATCGAGTAGATTTTGAGATGAGCGACCTGAATCCAAAGGAGACCAGGTGCAAGAGGGGCTTGGCCGGATCGAGGAATCGCAAGAGGCGATGGAATTTCAGAGTGATTTGCTACTTATTAGAGGATGCGCCGAACCGCGCAAACAGTGGGAGCAGGCAATCTGTGGCCTGAGTCGCTCCGCTCTTGACAAAAAGAAATACGACAAAAGAAGCGTTGTTCTACGACCGATTCCGGGGCAGCCTACAACAACCGCTGGATTGAGCCCAAAGTGGCTGGCGGTTATTCTTGCAATCGAATTCCCATCCCCGCAAGGCCAGTGCCGGGGGTTAAGCCTTCGGCACTTGCCTCCCGCCTTCAGTTTGCATTTTGGATTCTTTCCAGATTCAACTCTTCCACGGTTTTGAATCACGATGAGTCGTGACTCGAATCACAGAGGGGGTTTCCGTACGTCATCTAATATCAAACGCTGGTGTGCAACGGACCGCCCCGGCTCGCCAGTTTTCCGGCCTCAACGAGGCCACGGCAGGAGGCTAGGTGCCACACACTCTTACAACCTGCACGTTCTGCGGCGTAGGTTGTGGCCTATATTTGGACACTTCCGGCAACCAGATTGTGGGTGTGTATCCCAGCCGTTCTCATCCAACAAATAATGGAAGGATTTGCGTTCGCGGCTGGCACGTGCATGAAATCACCAGTTCTCCCGCTCGTCTCAAGACTCCCCTGCTGAGAAGAAACGGAGAACTTGGGCCGGCTACCTGGGATGAAGCGCTGGATTTCACCGCGTCGCGTCTGACCGAGATTCGTAGTCAGCATGGCCCCGACTCGCTCGCATTTTTGAACTCACCTCGCTGCTCCAACGAGGAAGCGTATCTGCTGCAAAAGTTTGCCCGGGCCGTGATTGGCACCAATAACGTCGACCACGGCACCGGAGTTTACAGCAACAATTCGATTGATGTTCTGCTCGAAACCATTGGCGTTCCGGCGACCACGAACTCGGTTGCGGAGCTGACTCATAGCGAAGTGGTGGTTGTAGATGGTATTGATTTGGCGCGCCGCTTGCCGACCGTTGCCGGCATCGTGATCCGCGCCAAGCTGAGTGGAGCAAAGCTCATTGTGATTGGCACACGGCGCCACCGCGTTGCCGACAACGCCGATATCTTCCTCCAGATAAGACCGGGGACGGAACCTTTTCTGTATGGTGCGATGGCGAAAGTGGCGTTGGATCATGGCCTGCTGAACTGGACCTTCCTGCGTGCGCGCTGCGCCAACGTAGAGGAATTCCTGGCGGCGGCGGGAGAGTACGATCTGCTGCAATCGGCCGAGATCTGTGGCGTACCGGCGGAATTACTTGAAGCTGCCGCTCTCACCTATGCCCAGGCTCAATCTGCCGCCATTCTCTATTCCTCCGGAATAGAGTCCCGAACCCCCGACCATCTCCGGTCATTAGTTAACTTGACGTTGCTTACCGGCAACCTGGGGAAAGCCGGATCAGGCATTTTCGCGCTCAGCGAGCAAAACAACCTTCAGGGCGTGTGCGATATGGGTATGCTCCCCGACCGGCTGCCCGGATATCAATCGGTGGTTGATAGGACCGCGCGGGCTGCCTTCGAGGCGAAATGGCGCAAAGAGCTGCCATCCCATCCGGGGTTAAGCGCGCGTGCGCTGCTGGGCGACGGCGAGAACCCTAAAATCCATTCGTTGTGGCTCTGCCGCTACGATCCAGTCCGAACAGCGACCTTTGGATCTGCGGCCGGCAAGATCCGCGACTGCGAATTCGTGGTGGTGCAGCACATATTTCTCACCGAAGCGGCGAAAAATGCCGACGTAGTACTACCTACCACCGCCTATGGAGAAGAGCAGGTCTCGTTCACCAACACGGAGCGGCGCATTCAGCTTGCAGAGAAGGTGATTGAACCGGCCCAAGGTCTGGTTCCAGCCTGGCAGCAGATCGTGGAAATTGCCAACCGTCTGGGGGCGGATTGGAGCTACTCGTCCTCCGCCGAAGTGATGGAAGAAATCGCCTCGGTTGTGCCATTTTATGGCGCAGCCCGTTACCGAAACCTGAGTGACGAATACGGACGTCAATGGCCGTGCACGCCGGAAAAGCCTCTCGGAACCTCTTATCTTTTTGCCGAAGTCAATGGTGAACGGCCGTTCAAGTTCGCTCCAGTCGCAAAACCCGAAGTGGTGCATACGCCGCCGGAGTTCCCGCTCACCCTTGTTTTTGGTCACTCACTCTATTACTGGAACCAGAACGTTCTCATTCGGCACAGCGAAACCCTGAAACGGGAGTACCGGATTCTGCTGCTCGACTATCCGGAGGGCTTTGTCGAAATCAGCGCTGAAGATGCGAAGCAGTTCGGGATTCGTAACGGAGAAAAGATACGGCTCACGGCAGCGAAGGCCTCCACGATGTCTGCGGCTCGGGTGACGCCGGAGGTTCCCAGCGGCACAGTCTATGTGCCGTATTTCGTGCGTGAAGTCGAAGAATGCTTGTTGCAGGCCGCCGACGAAGGAAGAGTTCAAGTACGGATTGAAAAAGTGCTCGACGAGAAGGGAGTTGCATGAAGGCGCGGATCCTCGATCGCAACGACGTGCTCAAGATCGTGGACCTGCTGCGCGCCGAGGGGTACGAAGTTCTGGCGCCATTCTGCGGCCGCTCGGATGACACTTTTTTCGATACTGTTACGGACGAAAACCGCAGCCAAATCGAGATTCATCTCCCCAATCCGTATTATCCGCCGAAGCGCTTTGTGTTTCCTCCGATCGAACACTTGCTCAAGGTGAAACAAGAGAACGGTGACATTCGCATCGAACCCATATACGAAGAGCCGAAGCGGGCCATTTTTGGCATTCGATCCTGCGACATCGCCGGCATTGGACACCTGGACCGGTTCTACCTGGGTCGCGAGCATTGCGACATCTACTACGAAAAACGGCGCAAGAATCTGTTCCTGGTCAATCTGGTTTGTACTGACCCAACGCGTGACATAGGCAAGGATTGCTTTTGTGTTTGTGCCGATACCGGCCCGGCAGCCCGCGAAAACTTTGACCTCCAACTGATGGACCTGGGCGAGGAATTCATGGCGGTTGCAGGAACGCCGGCTGGGGAAGCGCTCTTTGCAGATCCGATATTCAGAAAGGGAACTGGGTCCCACGTGGCAAGACGGCGGGCTATTCTGAGCGAGACCCGCAAGCACTTCAAGGAGATGACGAGCTGGTTTTCGGCCACCGTTCGCTACGTAACCCAAGACAAGGTTCTCGACAAAACCTGGGAAGAAATTGGCAAACGCTGCCTGGAGTGCGGAGCCTGCACCTATATTTGCCCGGCGTGCACATGTTTTACGGTCAGCGATCGCCAGGTCGGCCCAGACGAGATTGAGCGCGTGCGTATTTGGGATTCCTGTGCGCTGGATGGGTTTACGCGCATGGCGGGGGGATTCAATCCGCGCCGGGCAGTTCACGACCGCCGTAACCGGCGCTTCTTCCGCAAACTGGCCCATTACTTCATCCAGAGGGAACTCTCTATGGCTTGTGTGGGGTGTGGCCGGTGTGTGCAGGTTTGCCACGGAGATATAGGAATGCCGACGGTTGTTGAGATGATTCGGCGGGCTACGACAGAGCTAAGCAATGAACCACTGCACTGAGAACATCTATTTGCCGAAGACCGCGGTTCTCGATCGAATGGTTAGCGAGATCCCGGAGGTGAAGACGTTCTATTGGCACTTTGAGGATCCGGTTGAGCAGGAGGCATTTAAGCGATTTCGTCCCGGTCAGTTCGCCGAGGTCTCACTTTTCGGGGTAGGCGAATTTCCTACCTCACTCCCGCCGAGTCCGACAGAAGACGAAACATTCTTCACGGTTCGGCAGGTCGGCAGTTGCACCTCCGCGCTGCATCAACTCAAGCCAGGCCAGAAATTTGCGGTTCGAGGACCCTATGGCAACGGCTTTCCCATGGAGCGGTACTACGGCAAAAATCTGGTGTTCGTGGCTGGGGGCATCGGCCTGATTCCGCTGCGGTCGTGCATCGTTTATGCGATCAGAAATAGAGAGAAATACGAGCGCATCCAGATCTTCCACGGAGCGAAAACCCCGAAGGAGTTGATGTACGCCGGCAACCTAGAGGAATGGGCGGAAACCCCCGGGGTCGAATGCCATCTCACGGTGGACCATGCCGAGGACCAGTGGCCGGGGAACGTGGGAGTGGTCGGCAGTTTGTTCAAGAAGCCGGAGGTGCAGGTTCCGGTAGATAACACGATCGCGTTTGTCTGCGGCCCGCCGGTCATGTTTCGATTCGTAATTAAGGATCTGCTTGGCATGGGCTTTCAGGAACAAAACATCGTCTCCACACTCGAGCGCTACATGAAATGCGGGGTCGGGAAGTGCGGACACTGTTGCATCGGTGTTGCGTATGTGTGCCTGGATGGACCGGTTTTTACCTATCAGCAGATCAAGAAGCTGGGGGAAGACATCTGATGATGGCCTTGTTGGGACAATTCGCCCATGGGCAACATGAGATCTGCTTCTTAGGGCTCGGCAATCCGGATTATGCCGACGACGGATTTGGAATCCGCCTTGCCGAAGAGCTTAGCAAAGTGGGCGTTCCCAATGTGCTGATCGCCGGCACCGAGCCGGAGAGATATCTTGGTCAAATCGTGGACCGCCAATTCGGCGATCTCGTCTTCCTGGACGCAGTTGATTTTGGCGGGAAGCCGGGATCTCTGGTCGTACTGGGGGCGGAAGAGATGCGGGCACGTTTTCCGCAGATTTCTACCCACAAGATTTCTCTCGGAACGCTTGCAACTATTGTGCAAGCCAACGGCAAGACCAGAGTCTGGCTGGTAGGGGTGCAACCTGAGTCTCTCGAACAAGGACGAAATCTCACGCCGGCCATCCAGAAGACCCTTGAACTCGCGAAAGATTTGCTCGAAGGCGGCGGTCTGCTGGAGGGATTCAAACAAAGTTCTGAGCATCCTTCCACAGAAGAGCACGCATGCTGATGCCTGAACAATCCGTACTGGCGGCCATTCTGGTTTGCATGGTTGGAGGCGTGTTGGTGCTGTTCGTATCCCGAAGCAAAACTATTGCCGGCTGGTTTGCCTTGGTTGTGACCGGAGCGAGCGCGGTTCTGATCCTTTCTGCCGTGGGGAAGGTCTTGACCTCGGGACCTTCTCCACATGCCGCTGCCTTCTGGGAGATACCCAGCATCGGGTTCGTATTGCGCCTGTATGTGGATGGTTTGACGGCCGTATTTCTTCTGCTGACCGTCCTCATTGCTGTACCGGCAGCGTTTTATTCCATTCGGTACATGCGGCACTACAAAGAATACGGAGTGGCTCGCTACTACCCATACTTCCTGCTGTTTCTCGCTGCAATGTATGGCTTGCTGAGCACCACCGACATGATGTGGTTCTTCTTCATCTTTTGGCAGATGATGACCCTCCCAGGCTATGCCCTCATTCGATACGAGAACAAGCGGCCGGGCACGGTTCGTGCAGCAAATAAATTTCTCATCATGATGCAGCTTGCCTGCGCTGCCACCATGGTCGGGGCTGAAGTACTCGCCGTGAATGGCGCAGCGGCACGCGGCAGCGTGAACCTGATGTATGACTTCGATACGGTCAGCTCCAACCTGCCATTACTGCTTAGCGGTCAGCCAGTGGCTACTGCTTTTGCATTTGCCCTGTTCCTGATTGGTTTCGGGGTGAAGATGGGCATGTGGCCATTTGGGCAGGTGTGGTTGCCCGATGCTCATCCGGCCGCGCCGTCCCCCGTGAGTGCGATGCTTTCCGGGGTGATGATCAAGACCGGTGTGTATGGTCTTCTCCGGTACTTCCTTTGGCTGGTGCCGGCAAGCGCGCTCGGCGATTATCCGCTGGCGAGATGGGGGCTTTTGATAGCGGCCTTGGGAACCCTTACCCTGTTCACTGGGACGATGCAGGCTCTGAAACAGGAACAGACAAAACGCCTGCTCGCTTTCCACAGCATTGGGCAGGTCGGTTACATCCTGCTTGGAGCCGGGGCCTGCATGGCTCTGCTGAAGACCGATGCGGCGATGACGGGAATCGCGACCATCGCGCTTTTGGGCACCCTATTCCATGTGCTGAACCACGGTTTGTTCAAAGGCTTGCTCTTTCTGAATGCCGGTTCCATCCTTCATGCGACCGGCACCCAGGATCTCAACAGGCTGGGCGGTCTGATTAAGTACATGCCCTTAACTGCCGTGACCGCCCTTGTTGCATCCTTCTCGATCTCCGGTGTGCCCTTGTTCAACGGCTTTGTCAGCAAGTGGACCATCTACGTGGCTTGCATTCAGGGCAGCAGCTCGGCTCGCTATCTCGTGATATGCGCCGTAATCGCAATTCTTACCAGCGCTTTGACTCTGGCCTCGTTCATCAAGTTTTTCGGTGTGAGCTTTCTATCCCGTTCCAGTGCGCTGGTAAAGGCGAAAGCCGCTGACGGGCGACTCGAAGTGCCTTGGACTATGCAGGTTCCGCAGTTATTGCTGGCAAGTCTCTGCATTTTGCTGGGAGTCGTTCCCGCGGTCGGTTTTCGTTTGCTGGTACAGGCACTCAACGTTAGCAGACAAGGTTTAGGAATTCGATTGGCTGAAACCGTGCCTCTGAGGATTGGAGATCTCATCGGTATTAGGGCGGGCTCGATGGCGGTGTTCGTGCCGGCGGCAGTGGTGTTAATCCTGGGGACGATGTTTCTCCTTGTCTACGGTATCTCGGCGCTTGGCCACGCGCCGCGCCGTGCCGCCGTGCCGTGGCTTTGCGGCTATGCCCGCGAAGCCGAGAGCAATCGTTACGTGGCCCACAATTTTTATATTGAGATCAAGCGGTACTTCGGCTGGCTGGGCGGCGAACCGCGCCATGTGCCCGGGCCCCCGGTAAAAGGACATTAGCATGACGGCGCGCGACACCCTCGAACAGTTGAAGAAAAAGTTTGGCGATGCCATTCAGCGCGCCGACCTGCCCGGCGATAACCGCCTGTTCGTGCACATTGCGCCGGCAGCGGTCAAATCTATTTGCGAATACATTTTCCGCGATCTCGACGCCCGTTATGTGATCAGCATCGGGGTGGATGACCGCCCATACTCCGGCAAGTTTTTAGTCGCGCACGATTTCGCTTTCGATCGGGACCATGTGTTGTGCAGCGTCCTGGTTTCTTTGCCGCCGGACAATCCTAAAATTGACAGCATCTCCGGCGTGGTCCCTGCTGCGAGTTGGGCGGAGCGGGAAATGCGTGACATGGTCGGCATTGAGCCAGTGGGGCACCGCTATCTCAAGCGGCTTGTTCTACCCGACGGCTGGCCGGAAAATCTCCACCCCCTGCGAAAAGATGTGCCGTGGAACAGTGTGCCCGAGAACTTTGATCCGGAGCGGGAGTTTCAGTTTGAGGATCCGCCCGAAGGTTGCACGGTTGTGCCCTTTGGGCCATTTCATCCCACGCTTGATGAACCGGCGCATTTTCGGCTGTATGTGGAAGGCGAGGTAGTGCGGGGCTGCGAGTATCGCGGCTTCATGGCGCACCGGGGAATCGAGAAACTGGCCGAGTCGGTCATGGGGTACAACGATATTCCCATGCTGGCGGAGCGTATTTGCGGCATCTGCGGCTGCGTTCACAGTGTGGCTTATGCGCAGTCGGTTGAGTCGGCCACGAATCTCAAACTGCCGCCACGGGCAGAGTACATACGCACCATCATGCTCGAATTAGAGCGCCTGCATAGTCACCTGCTGTGGGTGGGCCTGGCATGCCACATTGTCGGCTTCGACACGCTGTTTATGCAGAGCTTCCGCATCCGCGAGCCGATCATGTGGCTGGCGGAGAAGGTTACCGGTAACCGCAAGACTTATGCTCTGTGCCTGATCGGGGGAGTTCGCTGGGACATTACGCCGGAGCTGAAAGCCGAGTTCCGTCAGACGCTCGACAAACTGGAATCGGAATGGCGGCCGGTGGTCGAGGCCGTGAGCAACGACAAGAACATTCAGAAGCGGACTCGCGGGGTGGGAGTTGCCGGCAAAGATCTGGTAAAGAATGCTGCTCTTCTGGGCCCAGTGGCCCGCGCGGCAGGAGCAGACCAGGATTGCCGGCGCGATCACCCCTATGCGGCCTATGATCGCGTGGAGTTCGATGTCATCACGGAAACGGGTGGGGACGTCTGGTCACGCGTGATAGTTCGCATGAAAGAAGTTTTCGAGTCCATCCGGATCATTCGCCAATGCCTGGATAGGATGGAGCCGGGCCCACTCCAGCTTGAGATCAAAGACGAATTGCCTGTCGGGCGGATAGGGCTTTCTTCGGTCGAAGCTCCGCGGGGCGAAGCCCATCATTTCGTAATTACCGGGGAAAATAACCGGCCGCGGCGCTGGCGGGTTCGGGCCCCCACCTATCAGAATTTGCAAGCTGTTCCGATGATGATCAAAGACCAACAGATTGCGGATATGACGATTTCGCTGGGCAGCATTGACCCGTGCTTTTCCTGTACGGACCGGATGGAAACCATTGATCTGAAATCCGGCACGGTGAAGGTTTGGACGCAAGAGGAACTCGAGCAACTGACGCGGAAGAAAAGAGAGTTGGAATGAACTCTTTGCTATCGGCGATCACGGGCGGTGTGTTAAACGTAGTCCTTGTTCTGCTGCTCGCGCCCTTGTTTCAGGGCATTTTGCGCAAAGTGACGGCCCGAATTCAGTCCCGGCAAGGACCTCCGATACTCCAGCCCTACTTCGACTTGTTGAAACTGCTGGGTAAAGAGGATATCGAATCGGGCGAAGCCCCGGTGATGCAGCGTTTTGTAGCATACCTATCGCTTGCCACAGTACTCACAATCGCGTGCTTCGTGCCGATGGGAGCCGCCGCTCCCATGAGCGGTGTGGGAGACGTGATTCTCTTGATCTATTTGCTGACGCTCTCCGGAATTTGCACGCTTCTGGCCGGGCTGGCTGCCGGGTCCACATTTTCTCTGCTGGGCATCAGCCGGGAAATGATGATCATGATTTCCCTGGAGCCGCTCTTTATCATCGCAATCGTTGCGGGGGCGGTTCACGCCCACTCTCTCCGATTAGACGCAGTGCTGAACGGGTCCGTGTATGCCGCCGGTGGGTTCCCTTGGTCCGGCGTGATTATCTTGGTGGTGATGCTGCTTTCATTCCAGGCTTTCGTGCAGCGCGTGCCCTTTGATATCTCGGAAGCGGAAACAGAGCTGATGGAAGGTCCCCTCATGGAGTACTCGGGACCTAAACTGGCTTTATTCAAGTATGCGCACATGGCGAAATTGATCATCTACAGCGCGCTCTTCGTGTCCTTATTTATTCCCTGGGGAAGCGGAATGTTTGCTCCCCTCGCCTGGCTGGTTTTTTGGGCAAAAGTCGTTGGATTAGTGCTCCTGGTCACGTTGGTAGCGGCAACGCACGCGCGCTATCGCATTGATCAGGCGATTCGCTACTTTGCCGGTTTGCTGGCGATAGCGGCCGTAGGGCTGGTGCTGGCAAGTTTTGGGTATTGAAAATGTCGGTCTTAAGCAAACTTGAAGAAACGCTGGTCTGCCTGAAGGCCGGGCGCGTGACTCTGCCGTATCCAGTGGAGCCGAGCCCGCCACCGCAGACATTTCGCGGGCGTCCGGTTTTTGACGCCTCCAAATGCATCGGCTGCGCCGGTTGCGCCAACAACTGTACGGCGCGTGCCATCCTGGTTTTCGATGTGTCTCAAGAGTGGCGAATTTTGAAGTATGTGGGCGACCGCTGCACGTATTGCGGGCGTTGCGCCGAGATCTGCCCGGAGAAGGCTATTACCATGAGCCGGGATTTTGAGCTGGCTACGGATACACAAAGCGATCTGAATGAGCGGCTCGAATTGTTTATGAGTACCTGCCAGAGGTGCGGCCGCTGCTTTACCGCGCCATCCGCGCTGGAAGAATTGAAGATGAAGGGCTACCGCTTCGACGAACTGGAGAACGAGCGCTGGATTTTCCGCTCGCAGGCGTATCTCGAAGGAAATGCGGTGGCCGATGACATTCACATCGAGTTGGACTAAGTATGCTGCAGAACTTGTGTCAAAAAATGTTCGGCCGTTCGTTGTGGGTCTATCATGCGAATAGCGGCGGCTGCAACGGGTGCGATATCGAGGTACTGAACGTTCTGACGCCCTACTATGACGTCGAACGTTTCGGCATCAAGCTGGTGGGTTCGCCTCGTCACGCCGACGTCATGCTCTGTCAGGGTCCGGCGCTACGTTCCACGGCAACTGCGCTCAAGCGGGCGTATGAAGCCATGCCGGCTCCTAAACTGGTCTTTGCCATCGGCTCCTGCGCCTGTGGCGGAGGCATTTGGTTCGACTCCTATTCGGTTCTCGGACCGGTCGAGAAAGTTGTTCCCGTCAACTACTACATTCCCGGCTGCCCTCCCCGCCCCGAAGCCATCATCTACGGAGTGGCAGTGGCGCTGGGTCTGGTGAACAAGAAAGCGGCTCCCGTAGAGTTTAAAGAGCTCGAGCTGCCCATTCCACGCTACCATCCCGAGGATTTGCGTACGGACGAGGGCCTGGTGGTGTACACCAAGTCAGAGAAAGTCTAGGCAATTTAATTTAGCGGTGGGGGACCCGATCCGAAAGGCGGATCGTGAATTCTCCTGCCTTGATCTCAAGTAAAAAATAAATTCGCTAGCGAGGTGTGCCATGCAAGTGAGAGACGTTATGGTTCCCAAACCAAGTTATTGCACACCATATTGGACGGTGGAAGCCGTCGCCGCTTTGATGGACCACGCAGGAACCGGTGTAATTCCTGTGGTGGAAGACCTGTTAAAGCGGAAACTGGTGGGCATTTTGACCGATCGCGATCTCTGCGTGCGCGTAGTGGGTCCGGGACAATACCCGGCCCATACCTGGGTGAACGCATGCATGACCCCGAACCCGGTTTGCTGCCATCCCGAGGATGACATTGAAACTGCCTTGCAGCTTATGCGTGAGAAGCGCGTCCGGCGCTTGCCGGTAGTGGACGAAAAGATGCAGCTCCTGGGTATGATTTCCATCAGCGATTTTGTCCGCTCGGAAAAGGCTGATATGCAGGTGGTTTACGGAGCGTTGAAAGAAATCTGTGCTCCTGCCACAGTTCTCGAGAGCAGCAAAGCACCGATCCGCGCCGCCTGATGTTGCCCAGGGGCGCCTGCTCGCGAACAACAAGCTTGGGGAGGTACCTTTGTTTTCAAAGAACACTCCGTCGGGCCCATTCACCCGTTGACATGAGTAGCCATCCTTATCCTAAATTTGTGGCTGGTCTGGCGCTTGTCCGGCGTCGATAGCCTCCGTGGAAGGAGGTAACCTATGAAAAATGATCGTGAAGTTGTGGTCTTGAGTGCGGTCCGGACCGCAGTCGGAAAATACGGCGGCGCCTTGCGGCATATGCCGCCATCTGAGTCTGGGCGCCACAGTCGTGCGTGAATCCATCAAGCGGGCTGGGATTTCGCCCAGCGAAGTCGGCCAGGTGGTTTTCGGAAACGTGATCCACACCGAAGCCAAAGACATGTACCTGTCTCGGGTCGCCGCGGTTCATGGCGGCGTGCCGGTGGACACTCCTGCCATGACCGTAAATCGGTTGTGCGGCAGCGGATTGCAGGCAATCGTCTCGGCTGCGCAGAGTATTCGTCTGGGAGAGACGAACGTCGCCGTGGCTGGCGGGGCGGAAAGCATGAGCCGGGCTCCCTATTGGATTCCGGGCCTGCGTTGGGGACAGCACATGAACAACGCTACTGCAGTGGACGTCATGGTCGGGGCGCTGACCGACCCATTTGATGACGTCCACATGGGTATGACTGCAGAGAACATCGCTCACAAATGGGGCATTTCCCGGGAAGATCAGGATTCCTTTGCCGTGGAGAGCCACCGGCGTGCACTTTCCGCCATCGAGCATTGCAGATTCAAAGATCAAATTGTTCCCATGGAACTGAAGGTCAAGGGCGGGCATGTAACGTTTTCAACCGACGAAGGTCCCAGAGCCGATGCCACGCCAGAAAATCTGGCAAAACTGAAGCCGGCGTTCGACAAGAACGGAACAGTCACTGCAGGTAACGCATCGAGTATTAACGATGGAGCGGCAGCGCTTGTTCTAATGGAGAGACGCGCTGCCGAGGCGCGTGGCCTCAGGCCGCTCGGACGCTTAGTTGATCACGTGGTCGTCGGAGTGGATCCGAAGTATATGGGCATCGGTCCGGTGCCTGCGGTTAGGAAGCTATTAGAAAAAAATGGATTGAGTCTGGGTGCAATTGATGTGATTGAACTCAACGAAGCCTTTGCTGCTCAGGCAATTGCCGTGATTCGTGATCTTGGGCTTCCGTCAGACGGGACGAATCCGAATGGCAGCGGGATATCCTTAGGACATCCAATCGGGGCAACGGGAGCGATCCTTACCGTCAAATTACTTCACGAACTGCGCCGGATCGGCGGGCGCTATGGGCTAGTGACGATGTGTATCGGCGGAGGGCAGGGAATTGCTGCGCTGTTCCATTCCCATTAGCGCTCTGTCTGCTGCAGTGCAACAAGGCTACTTTGAGCGCTTGCCCAGCCAGGCGTCAATGTGTGGCCAGGTGCGCTTGTGCGCTCCACTGCCTGCCATGATGCCAATGTGTCCGCCTGGGACGTGAAAGATTTCTTTGTCCTGGCTGCTCACCTTTTCCAGGAGAGCTTCAGACTGGCAAGGCGGCGTGATGTGGTCACTTCCGGCAATGACGTTGAGCAGATTCGCGCGGATCCGGCTCAACTCCACGCGCTCGCCTCGGAGCTCCCATTCTCCGCGCATTAGCTGATTGTTGCGGTACAGATCCACGATCAATTGACGGAACGCAGCACCAGCCAGCGGAATGTTATCCGTGACCCAAGTGTTCATGGCCTGCCAAGCGGCGACCACCGCTGGATTATCAGCGTTGTCCCATAGTTTGATGTAGCTGCCAAGGTAATTCTCGACCGGTTTCAGGGCCTTGGCTCCGTAGTCAATCATCTCTCCCGGCATATTGCCGAAAGCGTCCAGCACTTTATCTACATCGAAATAACGCTCATCCACCCAGCGGCCGAATGTCAGATGTTCCTTGTCTGAAAAATCTAACGGAGCCGTCAGCAGGATAAGATTGCGCAGGCCATCATCGGGACGCAATGCCGCATAAGAAGTGGCCAGAATGGCGCCAATACACCATCCAAGCATGCTGAACTCGTCAGTTTCGGCGACCATCTTCAGCTTGCGAATAGCCCGCGGCAGATAGTCCAGCGTGTAGTCATCAAACTTGAGGTTTTTGTCTTCCAGCCCCGGAATTCCCCAATCCAGCAGGAAGACGTCGTAGCCCTGGTGGATCATGAACTCCACAAAGCTGTGCCCCGGCCGAAGATCGAGGATATAGGGCCGGTTCATGAGAGCAAAGACGAGGATCAGAGGAATGGGATAGCGTTTCTCTTTTGGGACAACAGGGATATAACGGTAGAGCTTCGTCTTGTTCAAGGCCCATACGAGTTGCTTCGGGGTTTGCGCAATTGCCACTCGCGTGGTTACCGCTTTTGAGAAGGTCTTTAGTTTTTGTTCGAGAGACACGAATTGATCGGTGACAATACTAGCGGTTGCCATGCCTACTTTGCCCCCTTCCTCCTATCCCGCCTGGCAGGTGCCGGTTTTGCATTGCTTCCCGTGGAAGCCGGGGGCGTGAGCAGCTTTTCAATACGATCCAGCTTGGCATCCATATCGTCAAGCCGCATTTCCACACTGGTCATTCGCTCCGCGACTCCCACGAGTTCCGTCCGCGAAGGCATACTGAGTTGTTGCAGCGCCTGCAACATGGTTTTTTCCATGACTTCACGCAGCGGAGCCGAAGCCGTCAGGCAGGTATCCAGCACGGCTCCGCTGGTTCTGGCGTAAGCCTCTGAGTTGACAACATTGACCATGGCTTTGGCCCACGCGTCCATGTATTTGTCGCGCAGTTCCCGAAAAGCCGCGGTTGGATCAGATTGACTACCGTTCGGTGATTGTTCTTCGGCCATTTGCAACGCCTCCTGTTCAGGGTTGCAGTTAAACACGGGGCTGAGGAGGCCCGAGCCTCGGGTAGAGTTGCAACATCGCAGTATAGCCCTCTCAGGCCGCCGCGGCGCGTTTTAATGGTCTGGAGGCAATGTCAAGCATCGCCTTTTGAGTTTCAATCAGCGTATCGAAGCCGGACTGAAAGGCCTCTGCCGCCGGTGTGCTGGAAATGCGGAACTGTTTCTTAACCGTGTCATAGGTTGCCTTTTGCTGCTCCGCAACATAATCCAACGCCTTCTTTTGCGCCGCGACAGTATGTTCTACCGTCTGCTGCAAAAGTGCGGTTACGCCTTCCACTGTCTTGGTGGCCGACCCGCCGCGCTCATGAGCTAGATTAGCCATGGAGTGGCTTTGTTCGACCATCAGATCAATTACGCCTTTCTCCGTCTCAATCAGCCGATCGAACGTCTGACCCATGAGATCGAACCAGAGCAATCCCGGCATCTCGGGCGTCGAGCGAAATGCTTTTTTGAAGCCATCAAGCCACTCTGCATTCTGCTCGGCGGCGATTTCCAGAGACTTCTTCTCCAGTTCCGCGATGCGCTCTACATTCTTGGTAAACAGGGGAATGAAGGTGTCCAAAACCTCAGGCTTTTCATGTCCTTCTTTAGTTGACTTTTGCTGGGTTGGCATGTTTTGCTCCTTTCTGCGAGTAATTATTCTAATGCTGCACTGCAGCATAGATTCATAATACTCCCGCCCGGCACAGTGTCAAGGGGGAAGAAGTGACGAAACGCAAGGTAATCGTCAAAAAATACGAAAACCGCCGTTTGTATGACAGCACGAACAGCCGCTACGTGAACCTCGACGAGGTGGCGCAGATGGTCCGGAACGGGGACGACGTGCAGGTGTTGGACGCAGCCACAGGTGAAGACCTGACGCGCCTCATCCTGACTCAGATCGTCGTGGAGCATGCGAAGGGGCCGGATTCAGCGTTTCCCCTCGACATGCTGCGGCAAATGGTGGTGGCTTCCGGCAGGGCAACCCAGGAGACCACCCTCAAGTACATGAAAGCCATGATGGATATGTATCAGAACGCCTATCGAGTGATGGCTCCTCCGCTGAATCCATTTGGATTCATGCGCGCCCCCGCTTCGGCCGAACCTGAGACGGAAGAGCCTGCAAATACCAGAACGGCCGAGATGGATCAACCGGGGATGGTTGAGCTCAGGCGGCGTGTGGCTGAACTAGAAGCGCTTGTTTCGCGGACTCCGCCCCAAAAAGGCAAGAAGAGGGCCCAGTCCAAGCGGCCAGTTAAGAGAAGAAAGTCGTGACTCGCATAAATGCCCTCAAACCGGTGCAAAAGACATCTGCTTCACAGAGATATGCACAAAAAAATTCGCTTTGTGTGATTGTGCACACAGACGGCTTGAAAAATTCCGCGATAAACTGCTACAACGTTCCGGAATAGTCCAGCTCAATGGTTAACCAGATAGTAAATATGTGTCTTTTGAGTTGGAGTCCAGAGGGAGTCTTCTAATGGCAACCCCAGGCACAAGCGAATCTTCCCGGCCAGTTCTTACCTCCTACGACTCCGTGTGCGAACATAGCCTCGAACACTACCTGGAAGTTCGGCACCTTTTTGAAGAGGCTGACGAAGGCTTTGTCTTCGGGGACCGGTTCAGCTGTAGCTACGATTTTGAAATGGCAGCTTAAGCAGGTTTGCTGGCCTATCGATTCGCACTGTGAGCGGGATGTCGTGTGCCTCCGTTGCTCGCCTTTCTTCTAGTAAAGCGCCAACTCCGGTTCCAGTGGTGTGTGATTTACCAGCATCGAATGCCGGTGGTGCACGGACAATAATGCCAGTGCACACGATCCAAGGCGCGCCAGCGCATTATCGGTCCGGCTGGTAAGGATGACTGGAACTCTTGCCCCCACTACTAAACCAGTCACTTGTGCATCAGCAAGGTGCTCGAGTTGCTCGGTCAACATGTTTCCAGCCTCAAGATCAGGTACCAGGAAAATATCCGCTTGTCCTGCCACAGGAGAGGCAAATTGTTTGCCCTTGGCCGCTTCGGACGAGACGGCAACATCAAATCCGAGCGGACCGTCGAGCACGGCGCCAGTAATCTGGCCCCGTTCTGCCATTTTGCAGAGAACTGCGGCATCGAGGGTCGAGGGAAGAGTTGGTGAAACCGTTTCCTGGGCCGAGAGAATCGCAACTCTAGGCTCGATGATCCCAAGAGCATGTGCCAGATCAATGGCATTCTGGACGATGTCCGTTTTTTCCTCGAGTGTTGGGTAGGTGTTTACGACAGCGTCCGTGATGAACAGTGGGCGGGGCAAGCTTGGGACGTCCACAGCCGAAACATGACTGATTCGGCGGGACGTGCGCAGACCTTGCTGAGCATCAACGAAATGCATAAGCTCGCTGGTTCGCAGACTACCCTGCATCAGGGCTTCAACCTTAAGTTCGCGCGCCATGGCCACAGCGCATTCCGCGGCAGCGTGGCTGTGTTCCGTGCTCACGAGCTCATAGCCGTCAATATCAATCTCCGCTTGTCTGGCGGCAGCTCGAATGCGTGCAGCCGGTCCTACGAGCACAGGCACAATTAGTCCTGCTCGGGTGGCTTCTGCTACCGCTAGCAGTGAAAAAGGTTCGACAGCATGGACTACGGCGGTGTGAATTGGCAGCAAAGCTTTGCTCTTGTCAAGAAGTGCGCGGTAGTGCCGGCCCTTCGCGAGCAGCTTGACTTCCGGCAAGGTGACCCGGTCTCGACAGATCTTATCGGATGGTGCGATAACCTCGGCCTTGCCGCTCACTACTACCTCACCATTCTGGTTGATTGCCTGGCATTCGAGGAGAACTCGGTTTTTGTCGGCAAACTTCTCTGCCACCGTGACGGTTACTGTGACCGTATCGCCAAGCGATACAGGCCGCCGAAATCGCAGAGATTGGCTAAGATAGATCGCGCCCGGCCCGGGGAGCTGGGTGCCAAGCACGGTAGAAATCAGGGAGCCGCCCCACATGCCGTGAGCAATGATGCGGTGGAACATGTCGCTCTTGGCGAATTCTTCATCCACATGGGCGGGATTGACATCGCCCGACATAATAGCGAAGAGTTCGACGTCCTTGTAAGAAAGAGTTCGTGAAAGGCTGGCGGACTCGCCAATTCGAAGCTCATTGAATGTACGGTTTTCGATGCGGTCCATGACGACCTCCACGTGAACCTGCTGGAGCAGGTCCGGTGTGCGGTGGAGGCGCAATGATTCAGGAGCGTGACCTAAAAATGAAAACCTCCGCCGCAAATCAGAACCTCTCCGGTCACGTAGTCGGAGAGAGGTGAGCAGAAAAACAGAACAGCGCCGGCAGCTTCCTCGGGCGTTCCCAATCGCCCAAGTGGACAAGCATTCTTGATAGATTCCAGCATGCTGGGCTGCACGCCAATGCGGATGTGCTGTCCTTTCATCTCCAGGTTTGCTTCACCGCCGCTGAGGGACTGCGTCAGGCGCGTCTCAATGAGTCCGAATCCAACGGCATTCACATTGACGTTGTAGCGCCCCCATTCCTTGGCGAGGGTCTTGGTCAGCCCGATGATCCCGGCTTTGCCGGCCGAATAGCCTGCCTGTCCGGGATTGCCGTCGGTTCCGGCGATGGAAGTGATGTTCACGACCTTGCGCATGACGCGCTTGCCTGCAGCTATTTCATTCTTTGCGGTGTCTCGCAGATAGCTGGAGGCTGCCCGTAAAATCCGGAAGGGAACCAGCAGGTGGATTTCCAGCATGGCCTGGAACTGCTCGTCCGTCATTTTCTGAATGACGTTGTCCCAGCTGTAACCGGCGTTGTTAACGATAATATCGACGCCGCCGAGGGCCTCGATTGTGGACTGGACCAACTTGTCTGGAAAAGAGGGCTCGGCGAGATCGCCGGCCATGTGTTCTGCTTTGTACCCTGCGACCCGCAGCAGGCATTCGGTCTCGTGCAGCGCACCCTCGTCAAGGTCGTTGACCATGACGGAGGCGCCTGTGGAGGCCAGTTTCTCCGCAATGGCCCGGCCGATACCGCGCCCCGATCCGGTAACTAAAGCCTTCTTGCCCTTTAGAGAGAACGGCATGCGATGTTCGGCGGATTCCGCTGCTCCCATCGATTGTTCTGTATCGCACTGCAGCATAACTATTGCTGCACTGCATTAAAGCATAATTTCGACGGCAGGACAATAGGAGTTTATTTACAGGAAATACCGGAGAAACTCCGAATTGCATATTTCGTGTTGACGTACTCAGGCGTAGTCAATCGGATTGCGCTCGAACCAGCGCTCGTCACGAATTGTATCCATCCCGCGTAAGGCGCTCCCGGCAATATCCGCGGCCAGGCGCCGCGTTCTCCAACTGAACCCTATTCCAAAGCCGAGGGTGCCACCTGCGAGTGCACACAGCCATGCACGGCTCCCTGGCCGCGAGCGGCGGCTTAAGTACCCACCCAAAGCGCCGATGCACACTCCGGCTGCGGCCGGGCTCAAAGACTGGCGTGCCGCTTGATCGAGAAAAAACTTCAGAGTCCTGCCTGCCAGAAAACTCTGCTGCCCCGCACTCGCGCCTTTGTAACCCGAGGCGACCAGCTTGCGGCCATATTCGACGTTTGACGTCAGCCATCTCTGTAGTTTCATCGGGACCGCCTCCTGACCATGGTTTTATTGTGCAGTTACCTGCGGCTTGGACACAGTGACCGGCATCACTGCACAAATAGCGAGGCTCTCGCCTCCGGTCACATTGTCATGTGACCTTAGTCACTGTGTTCGCCGTTTAGTTCAGCAAGAATGTCAACCCAGTCACAAACAAATAGTTAGCCTTGCGACGGTGGAATCTCTTAAGTTCCACTCCCATGAAAGCGGCCCATTCCTATTCCGTCCAGGGAGGTTGTTATGGCCGTAAATCCTGTTCCTAATGTAGAGCTCAATCCGATTGCTCCTCCGATGCTGCCTCTTGCTGCAGGAGTAAAGCCTAGCGAGAAGAAGGGCGCAATTGCGGGAAACTTGAGTGAGCTGCGTGCCAAGCGCAAAGGGATTCAGGAGGCGGGGGGCAAAGAACGGATTGAGAAGCACCATGCATCGGGCAAACTGACCGCTCGTGAGCGAGTAGATAAGCTGGTTGATCAAAACAGTTTCCAGGAAACCGGAATTTTCGCCAAACACCGCAGCACGTACCTCGGCATGGCCGAGCGGGATCTGCCGGCCGACGGTGTCGTCACTGGTTGTGCCACTGTCGCGGGCCGCCTCGTGCATCTGGCAAGTCAGGATTTTACGGTGGCCGGGGGGTCGGCCGGAGAGGTCCATTGCGCAAAGATCGTTGAGATGATGCAGCTCTCGCTCAAGACAGGGAGCCCATTCATCTTCATCAATGATTCCGGCGGCGCTCGGGTTCAGGAGGGGATCGACAGTCTGGCCGGATATGCGCGGGTCTTCTATCAGAATGTATTGCTCTCCGGAGCCGTACCGCAGATTTCCATCATTTGTGGACCATGTGCGGGCGGGGCTGCCTACAGTCCTGCATTGACCGATTTCATCATTCAGACGAAACGTGCTCAGATCTTCATCACCGGGCCTCAAGTTATCAAGCAAGTGACCGGTGAAGTTGTGACGGGCGACGAACTGGGAGGGCCGGCTTCGCAGATGAATCGCTCCGGTGTCGTCCATCTCATTGCAGAAAATGACGAGGGAGCGCTCCTATTGTGCCGTCGTCTTTTGAGCTTCCTTCCCTCGAACAACTTAGAAGAGCCTCCCCGGCTGCCGTACGATACGGCGTTGGAGATAGAACCAAGCCTCAATGAGGTCATACCGCTGGAGTCGCAGATTGCCTATAACGTGTGCGCTGTGATTACGCGCATACTGGATCATCAGGACTTGTTCGAAATTCAGCCGGGATATGCGGCGAATGCGGTGATTGGATTCGGACGCATCCAAGGGCGGACGGTTGGAATCGTAGCCAATCAACCATGCGTGCTTGCGGGAGTGCTGGATATCAATGCCTCCGACAAAATCTCCCGATTTGTTCGCTTTTGCAATGCTTTCAATATTCCTCTGATTACGTTCGTAGATGCACCCGGTTTTCTCCCCGGGGTTGACCAGGAATTCGGCGGGATCATCCGTCACGGCGCGAAAGTGCTTTTCGCGTATTCGGCCGCTACCGTTCCCAAAATTACGGTCGTGCTGCGCAAGGCGTACGGCGGGGCTTACATCGCCATGTGCTGCAAGGATCTGGGCGCGGACCGTGTGGTCGCCTGGCCGACGGCTGAGATTGCGGTCATGGGAGCCGAGGGTGCAGCTGAGATTGTATTCCGCCACGAAATTGATGAAGCTGCCGACAAGACTCTGCGTCGGCGCGAACTGATCGAACTCTATCGCAAGACCTTTGCCAATCCCTATGTGTCGGCGGGGCGCCGGTTGGTGGATGACGTCATCGAGCCGGCCGAAACCCGCCGGTATCTGGCTCGTGCTCTGCAGGCCTTGCACGCAAAGCGAGAGCATCGTCCCCCCAAGAAGCATGGGCTCATTCCGCTCTAAGGAGCTGGAAAATGTCTCTCTTGATTCTGGCAGCGATTGTAGTCATTGGCTGGGTCAGTCTGTATTTTGCCCTTCGGAGGCTCCTTAAATCAGAGATCGCTCGCAGACGCGACGAACTGCGGTCGTACGTGGACGAACTTTTGCTGCAACGGGCACAACTGGAAAAGTCAGAAATACCGGCGTACCCAGCGAGGCCACCAAAACCGGTGGAGCTGGCCACGCGCAAGCCACCACTCCAAACCTCCGACTGGGCAGAGGTAATTTCACCAGAAGTTCTGGTTTCCATCACTGAAAGGCTTACGTACTTGTTCGGCAAGAAAGTGCGCGTACTATCGGCGCGGCCATTGCCGGTTTCGGCAGAGAACGCAGATCACGTGGATCTGTGGCCGCACCAGGGGCGTCTGCACATTCATGCTTCTCATGAAGTTGTGCAGCGCGGATCCTAAGCGGCTTTCACTAGATCAGGAGCCCTTGTGAAATTGCAGATTTCGGTCGAAGGACGGGCTTATGAAGTTGAGTTTGAAATCGCGGAGGAGAATGAGGCTTCAGCTGAGTCCGAGGTGGCGAGACTGGCTGCGTCCATGGCCCAGTCCATGGTGGTGTCCACCTCCTCGGCTGCGGACAGTTCTTCTGGTGAACGGAAACTCTGCCGCAGTCCGCTTGCTGGAATCGTCAAGCATGTATGTGTGCAGGCCGGAACAGAAGTGCAGTGCGATGACCAGATGTTTGTCCTGGAAGCCATGAAGATGGAAACGAAAGTGACTGCCAGCGCAACAGCAAAGATCAAAGCAGTTTACGTCGCTTTCGGGGATGCCGTAAGAGCCGGCCAGATCCTGGGGGAATTTGAATAATCTAGGAGTGAGTTATGCGGCTCAAGCCGTTTGTAATCAACCGTAACGGACGGGTGGTTTTCCCCTGCAATTTCTTCCCCGAACTCGACTTTTCCGTTTTCGCAACCCTCGATCAGTTCACCACCGTTATCCGTCGCGACTTCGGGGAAAAAGCTCCAACAGAAGCCTGCATTCTGACGCACATTCAGAATGGCCAATATCACAGCCGTTATGAAATCTGCCGCGACCTCGCGCTGAATCTTTTCTGGGTCAACCGCTACGTTCTCACCATGTATGAGAAGCGGCCTGTTCGCTGGGCAGATCTGCCACGCCATCGCGACGACATTTTCCTGCCCGTATACAAGCCTCGCGATGCTGCGGGGCTGATTGCGGCCATCGAGCAGTGTTACTACAGCCTCCCCGCACTCTGGGATGACGAAACTGAAAACAAAAGCTTCAACATGCTGCTAAACGTGTTTCGGAACAAACAGACGGCGGGAGGAGAGGTTCGTCCTATCAAACCGACCGTGCCGGAGATCCTTGCCACACCGGGCAATCTCACGTGTCAGTTGCTCGCCTACGTCCCCGATTACCCATCCTACGGGTTTGAAAACGTGATCGATTTTGCCCACACGGTGCCGGAGCTCGAAGCTCTAATGCGGCAGGCGATGATTCTCCACAACCTGTATCGCTGGGATCCAGCGTCCACCATCTTGACCGAAGTTGGCAAATTGCACGACGACGATTACGTCATTGCATTCTATCCCCGTAATAATGACGTCCTGCAGTTTATCCACCGCGCGAAGCAGAATGGAGAAGCAATTCCGCAGTCCCATCCGAGCCGTCCTCCGACCCTCGCGTTGAGCGAGCCGGAGAAGCCTTGTCCACCGATAGTAGTGCACGATCACTTCACGGTAATGCCGCGGGTCGAGGCCATTGCCGCCTACGAAGGCGAAATTGCCTGCACCAACTCTGACCTCATCCGCAACAGTGCGTACTGCTGGTCCCACATGACGGCAGCCGAAATTTCCCGGAAAACCGGCATTGAGCAGCGCTGCTACACCGAGCTGAGCCTGCAGGACATGGCGCTGCTTGCCGCGCGCGAGGCGCTGGCCAAGTCAGGCCGCAAACCTGCCGAAATTGGCGCAGTTTTGTTTTGCAGTTGCACCAGCACACGGCTCATTCCGTCAGTTGCTGCCTGGTTATCTGGAGAGTTAGGGCTTTATCAAACGCATGCGTCCTGCGACATCGTGGCGGCGTGCGCGGGAATGTCCTATGGCTTGAGCGAAGCGATTCGCTTGCTGCAGGAAATAGAGGAACCCGTGCTGCTCGTGTGCGCGGAGAAATTTTCCGACAAGATCGGAACTGTCCGAACGTCGCGGATGATCTTCGGCGACGGGGCGGCAGCCGTCATCATCGGACCGGCTCCAAAGGGAGTGGCGCCCGATATTGAAGTCTTCCAGACGTACGCCAGTGGGCCATGGTCAGAGGTGAATTCCATCATTTGGCCGAATGCCGATTATGACGACAACATTACAGTGTATGGGCCAGAAGTGAAGGCGCTGGTCAAACGCTATCTGACGCAAATGATCAGTGAACTGACTCTGCTCGCGAATCCCGACGGCGGAAAGGGAACGCTGGTGGACGCTATTGACCTGATAGTTCCCCATCAGGCCAATAGGAACATGGTGGCTAGTTTGGCAGAGGGTGCGGGCATTGCTCCCGAGCGGCTCTACTTCAACATTCAGAACGTGGGGAACACATCGGCCGCAAGCATCCTGCTGGCGATTCACGATGCGGTCAGGGAAAAACGGATTGACCGTCCGATGCGCGTCTTCACGCCGAGCTTTGGCGCCGGAGCCGTCGGTGGATATGTGGTCATGCGGGTCGATCCGGCTGTGGTGAGTTGCGGATTACAGGAGAGGAGCACAATCATGCACAATGCTGGGGATTTAGGAACCAATGGGAACGGAAGCAGTCCGCTGAAAGGGAAGGTTGCTCTTGTCACCGGTGCATCGCGCGGAATTGGCCGCGCCATTGCACTTGAACTGGCACGCCGTGGCGCCAATATTGCGATTGATTTCAGAGTGGACTCCACGCACGCGCAGGCCACTGTGGAGGATGTCCGTGCCCTCGGAGTGGAATGTCTTCTGGTGCAGGGAGATGTGGCTCGCAAAGAAGACGCCCGCCGCATTGTCAAAGAAGTGCTTGAGAAATGGCAGCGGCTCGACATTCTGGTGAACAATGCCGGCATTTCACGGGATAAATCTTTGCGCAAGATGACCGATGAGGATTGGGCCGAGGTCATCAACGTCAACCTCAATGGCACGTTCTACTGCACCAGTGCGGCTGTGCCGGCGATGATCAACCAGAGATTTGGGCGGATCATCAACATCAGCTCCGTGGTTGGACAGATGGGGGCCTTCGGTCAGGCGAATTATTCCGCCAGCAAAGGCGGCATTATCGCGTTCACGAAGACGCTCGCGCTCGAATTGGCCAAGTACAATATCACCGCCAATTCCATTGCTCCTGGATACACTTCTACCGAAATGGTGGAGGCCATTCCCGAAGACGTTTCGGCGCAGATCAAGGCGAAGATTCCTCTGGGACGTTTTGCTACTCCAGAGGAAGTCGCTAAAGCGGCTGGATTCCTGGCGGTAGATGCCGATTACATCACCGGGCAGGAGCTTAACGTGAACGGCGGCTGTCACATGTAGCTGGACAACGGAACGTCGTCGAATATGGGTAAAGCTTAGCCGACAACAATCTTGGAGTCTTGCGGGACGAGTGGTTCCCCCTCCCAGCGTGCCACCACCGCGCTAGCCAGGCAGTTTCCAATCACATTGGTCGATGTCCGCGCCATGTCCATGAGTGCGTCCACACCCAAGAGAAGAAAAATCGGCTCAGTGGGTAGCTGAAACGTGGCGGCTGTTGCCAACAGCACCACGATGACTGCCCGGGGTACGCCGGCCACTCCCTTGCTGGTGAGCATGAGGGCAAAGACCATGAACAGCTGGTTAGCCAAGGATAGGTGGATCCCCGCGGCTTGCGCCACAAAAATTGAAGCTAACGAAAGATAGACAGAAGAACCGTCCATATTGAAGCTGTATCCGGCGGGAATGACGAAAGCCACAACCCGCCGGGGCACGCCAAAAGCTTCCATCTCTTCCATCGCGCGGGGCAGAGCCGCCTCCGAAGTGCTGGTTGCGAAGGCAATGGTCGCCGGTTCGGCGACAGCTTTTGCGAACCTCATGAGCGGCACGCGGGCGACCAATGCGACGGGAACGAAGACGGACAATAGCAATCCCAGCAGAGCGCCGTATCCAGTGAGCAGTAGTTTTACTAGCGGCAACAGGACCGAGATACCCATATGCCCCACGGTGTAAGCCATAGCCGCACCAACCCCGACCGGTGCGAAATACATTACAAGATTGGTGAAGGCAAACATGACATCGGTCAGCGACTCGCAAAAGCGCAACATGGGCGCACGCTTGTTCTCAGAAATCCGGGCGAGAGCAATCCCGAAGAGGATGGCAAATACCGAAACCTGCAGAATCTGATTGTCTGCCACGGCCTTAGCAACATTTTCCGGAAAGACATGCAACAGGAACTCGTCCCAGTGGAGTGGCGCAGCGCTCTGTGCGGGAGTGCTTATTGCACCCTCTGGCAGGGACAAGCCGTCGCCCGCTCGCGTGATATTGATTGCGGCGACCCCGATGAAGAGCGCGATCGTGGTGACGACCTCAAAGTAGATGAGGCTCTTCAGGCCAATCCGGCCAACACTCTTCAAATTTCCATGGCCCGCGATTCCGGTGACCAGCGTGCCAAAAATCAGCGGCGCCACAATCACCTTGATCAAGCGGAGGAAAATATCGCTGAGTACGCGCAAATGTTGGGCAAACTGTGGACGATCCAAGCCGATCTCGACTCCGAGGAGAAGCGAGAAAAAGATCCAGAATGTCAGGGTCGGTCGTTTGAATCCTGGGATGGCAATCAGCGACAAAGCTGCCCACCGCACAGCCATAGTCCACACGTGAGCAGGGAAAATAGCGGCGAGCAGCGAACCGGCGAAAAACATCAGCGCTCCAGCCACAAGCAAAGCCCGCATTTCGGGCGAGTTGCTGGTTTGTGGCTGGTCTTCGTCGGCCTTTTTCATCGTGCAACACGATATCATGCACAAGAAGGCGTTAATTTACGCGCGTTGAAGTTCGGCGCGGCCCCCTTTAGAATAGAAACATGGCGCAGGACTTCGGCCCTTACATCTCCACGGAAAACGGCAAAAGGGTCGTCAAAGACCTTGAGTACGGAAATCCCACTCCCGAAGGCGTGGTACTGACCACGCTGGACAATGCGGTCAACTGGATGCGCAAGAACTCCATCTGGCCCATGACGTTTGGCCTGGCGTGCTGCGCGATTGAAATGATGTCCATGGGAGCGTCACGCTTTGATATCGCCCGTTTCGGGGCAGAGGTATTCCGCCCGTCGCCGCGTCAATCAGATCTCATGATTATTGCCGGCCGCGTCTCCAACAAAATGGCGCCCGTCATTCGGCAACTATGGGAGCAGATGCCCGAGCCGAAGTGGGTCATCTCAATGGGCGCCTGCGCGACCTCGGGTGGAGTTTTTCAGAATTATGCGCTGGTACAGAGCGTGAATCAGGTCATTCCCGTAGATGTCTATGTCCCTGGATGTCCGCCGCGGCCCGAACAACTGATCTACGCGATTACGCTGCTGCAGGAAAAAATCCAGAAAGAGCGCGGCACCATCAAGCGGGCGCTGAACCTCTCCTAGTTCTCGCGTTCGGACCGTCGTGGAGATTTAGGGGGTCTGAAAGTTCACCACAACTTCGGCCTGGGTCTGGACAGGTTTTCCGTTTAATAGAGTAGGGCGGTAACGCCATTGGCGTACGGCATCCGTAGCCGCACGCCCCAGAATAGGATTTCCTTCTACCACTTTGGCGTCTCGGACCGTTCCATCCTTTAAGATCGTGATTTGCAGTGATACGGATCCCCGCAAGCCCATTGCCCTGGCGTCCGGCGGATATATGGGCTGCACTTTGTGAAGCAGAGCTCCCGGCGAAACTCCGGCCGATACAGGTGGCGTAAATTTTGGCGTCCGAGCGGGTCCGGCAAGCAGATCTTTCAGTGCGGCATTATCAGACCGTGCCAGCTCAAGCTTGGGTTCTGGGACTGGCTCGGTATCGCTCGAAACAGTCGTTTTGGTGACCGGAGCAACCGCCGGTGAATCCTTGATCTCCGAGGCGTTGATTATTCGAGTCACTACCTCGGGTGAGTCTTCTCGTGATTCCCTGGAGTGGCGGTCGTTGCCGGAACGGTGGGCGGCCGGGCGGGTGCTGGGTTTCTGGCGGAGGCCCAAGGCCCCTGCCGGCACCATGATCTCTTCCTCTTCCGGCATTCCTGTCGCGGGCTGGTAGGGGGCCGTAGCGACTTCTGAATTTGCCATTCCTGCCGATGGAGCCTGAGTTTTCGGCCTATGCAGGGTCCATCCCAGGAGGAGGGAGGCCAGCGCTAGCGTCGCCAGTACCAAACCTGTGACTCGGTGCTTCCGGCCAGGCTCCAGTTTCTCAAAGAAGTCGACTGCGGCTGCTCGATAAGTGGGGGCTAGGCGACGGGCACTCTCAAGCGGCGTTGGCGGGAATTCAGGAAGCAGGACCGGGCTGGCGCCCTTGGATTTATGCTGCCCGGCATAGACCGACATCGTCAACTCTGACAGTTGCTTCAAACAGGCCATGTGCCGCGCGTTGAACGCGTACGCACGGGTTGAGAAAGTCTCCAAAATTCCCGTGGCCTTGCCTTGTTCAATTACGGGTACGATAGCGACCGAACGCAGCCCAAGGACCCGGCAGACCATGGGATCAACGCGATGATCGGTGTATGAGTCATCACAATGCAATGCCTCGCCACTGCGGAGGCATTCGCCGGAAATGCCTGAGTCCACGCTGAGCCGCGTGCCCACAGTGGGGGCCGTTTCGCCGCTCCGCGCACAGCAGACCACGGCTCCATCATGGGCTAACGCGATAGCCGCTCCGTTGGCGGAGGTTAAGGCCTGTGCAGCCTCAGCGATCGCCTTCAAGAGAACATCCGGTTCCGACCGACCAGCAGCGATGGCCTGACGCAAGTTGTTCAGGACCAACTCCGCATCGAATGCGGGAGGCCGCTGCAGTTGATTATGTTCCTCCTTTGCGAGGGAACTCGGCGAAGCCGGGCTCCTGGCGGGTTCCAGGCCGGGTGAAAAATAATTGGATAGCAGGCGATGAGACATAGGAATGCACCGGCAGACTAATAATTCAGAATCGTTACCACCGGTGGGAGAAAAAGAACTTCAGTGTTAGGCCGAGTTTGTTCCAGAAAGGTTTTTTGTCAACGCAGAGATAACATTTTGGCATACGCAGTAGTACATTACCGTTCAAGTGAGTAACCTCTCTTTGCGGGTGACTTTCCGGGAAGGGAGGGAAGAGTTGGAGCTAGGGTGGCTGCCGGCGCCGTGGTACAAAACAGCATGCGAGAAAAACGCTCTCCCGCGGCCCCCAGCATCATTGCGCAAGCTCCTTGCCGCGCCGATCTGGCGGGCGGGACGATGGACCTTTGGCCACTGTACCTGTTGCATCCCTGGGGCGTTGACCCTTAACTTTGCTGTCAATATTTTGACCACGTGCCGTATCACTCCGCTCAAAGGCAAGTCAGATCCACCTGCGCTCGCTTGATACCGGACCGGGAAGAACAGTTCTCCAACTTGAATGCGTTGCGATGGGCACAGCGCTTCCGCCTTCCCCTGGCGGCGCACCTGCTTCGGTTCTTTGCACCCAAGGAAGGCCTGCTGATCGAGACCGATTCCGAGTCTCCGGCAGGAGCAGGGATCTCCGGTTCGTCGGCCCTGATGATTGCCACCACCGCCGCCCTTGCCCGTTTCACGGACCGTCACCTCTCGCTCGAACAAATGCGCATCATCGCGCAAAATGTTGAGGCGCAAATCATCAAGGTCCCCACCGGCTGCCAGGACTATTACCCGGCGCTGTATGGAGGGGTCAGCACCATCCACCTTGACGCCGACGGCATCCATCGCGAGGCCATTCCCGTATCGGTCGAGGAGATGGAGTCGCGCTTCGTCCTCGCCTACACCGGGCTGCCCCGGCAGTCAGGCATCAACAATTGGGAAGTGTTCAAGGCCCACCTCAATGGTGATAAACGGGTTTTCCGCAATTTCGAAAAGATCGGCGAGATTGCCCGCGCCATGCACCTGGCGCTAAAAAACGGAGACTGGGCGGGTGTGGCACGTCTTCTGCGGGAAGAATGGAAACTGCGCCGCACCAACGCTCCGGGCATCAGCACACCACTGATTGACAAGCTTATCGCGGTGGCCGGCAGAAATGGTGGTCGCGCGGCCAAAGTGTGCGGAGCGGGCGGAGGGGGCTGTGTGATTTTCCTGGTGGAGAAGGGAAGCGCCAGCAGGGTTGCCACTGCCATCGGAGAAAATGGCGGTCGCGTGTTGCCCCTGCAAGTAGCCCGGGAAGGTTTGCGCTATTTCTGAACGGGGCAGGCTGTTGCCCGGAGGGCTATAATCGTAGCGCGGGTTCTCGGGTATTCGATGAAGTCACGTTTCCCTCCGTCGTTGCTGGTGTTTCTCCTCCTCAACCTGACTCTCGCACTGGGCGGTGACCAAAAGACGCTCGCCGATGCGCCTCCGCTGACCAAACAAACGCGGATGGACATTATCCGGACGTTTACTGCCGATTTGGCGTATGCACATTCCGTTTTCCCGTTGGGCAAACAGGGACTGACTCTAAGAGACGGAGTCCTCACTCCGAGCGCCGATCAACTTCAGCAAGAGATGACAATGTGGGGAGCAGCGGTCAAGCCGGGGGACCGATTGATTATCAGCGCGGTTAAGATAAAGCCGGACCGGATTCGTTTCGAGATCAATGGCGGCCCGGTGAGAAAGAAGAAATGGTATCAGCGCATCCAGATAAGCGGGACGGGCGGAGCAACCGTACCGACCGGCGGTCTTCCCGATCCGGACAACTTACATGGGTCGTTCGTCGATCTGGTCTTCGAGAAATACGTTCCTGAGCTCACCGGGGAACAGATCAAGGATTTGCTGCACCCGGCATTAGACTTCAATGCGAAATCCGCTCTCGACGCCTATCTCGAGACGGTTCCGCCGAAGGTCAAAGATGCCATTAAACAGCATCGCGTTTTGGTTGGCATGAACCGCGACATGGTCATCTTCGCTAAAGGGCGCGCTCCCAAGAAAGATCGGGAGAAAGATGGAGGAACGGAATACGAAGAATGGATCTATGGTGACCCTCCGCAAGAAGTAGAGTTTGTACGGTTCGTCGCGGATGAAGTGGTTCGGGTCGAAACCATGACGGTCACCGGCCAGAAGGTTATCCGTACGGAGAAGGAAGTAGAGTTAGCACAGACGCCCGCGGCCCCCAAGCCGAAAGAAGAACGGCCGGCGAATGCGCCTACTTTGCGCAGACCGGGAGAGGCTCCCGACCCTCACGACCCCGGTTATTCTTCCCGTAACCCATCCCAGCCGGTTCCACCGCCGCCACCGCCAATCGATAACGGCCAGGGGGCTCCGCCAGTTGACACAGCCCCCGGCGTGCCGCCGGGGGATAACGGCCCAGGCGTGCCGCCGCAGTTCTAAACCGTTGGGATTTCCGGTCCTCTTTATCGCTAACTTGGCGGCCACGCGTCTGCCCTTTACACTGGAGGCATGAAGATCGCGTTGGGCCAAATCAATCCCACCGTGGGAGATTTCGCCGGCAATGCCGCCCGAATTGTGGAATTTGCCAACAGGGCAAAGGCTTCGGGCGCAGGCATGATCCTGTTCCCTGAACTATCCGTCTGTGGTTATCCTCCGCGTGATCTAGTCGAGCGTTCGTCCTTTGTGGTACGAAACCGCGAGACAGCTGAGCGAATTGCCAATGACACCCGCGGCATTGCCGTGATTTGCGGGTTAGTAACGCCAGCTCAGGTGGAAACCGGCAAATCGGTAATGAATTCCGCAGCTTTGCTGCAAGAGGGCAAGATTGCATTTGTGCAGTCCAAAATGCTTCTTCCGACCTACGATGTGTTCGATGAAATGCGCAACTTCGCGCCTGCCCAGAGCCAGCAGCTGTTTTCATTTTGTGGTAAGCAAATGGCGCTGACCATTTGCGAGGACACATGGAACGATAAGCAATTCTGGAATCGGCGGCTCTATACCTTCGATCCGGTGGAGGCGCTGGTGCAGGCGGGCGGCAATTTTGTGCTGAACATCTCAGCCTCTCCCTTCTGGCTGGGCAAGCGTGAGCTGCGCCGCGAGATGTTGGCTACGATTGCGCGTCGTCATGGCGTTCCAGTCGTCATGGTGAACCAGGTTGGGGGAAATGACAGCCTGGTATTCGACGGATCGAGCCTGGTGTTTGATGCCGGCGGCAAAGTGATTGCCCAGGGGAAGTCGTTCGAAGAAGACTTGATTTGTTTCGATTCGAACGAGATGACGGGTGAGGTGCGCCAACAGGTCGAGGGCGAAGAAGGCAGCGCCTATGCCGCCCTGGTAGTCGGCACACGAGACTATGTACGCAAATGCGGCTTCCGCCAGGTAATCATAGGCCTGAGCGGGGGCATTGATTCCGCACTGACCGCGGCGATCGCCGCAGATGCCGTTGGGCCCGAGAACGTGCTGGGCGTGGGCATGCCGGGGCCGTACTCGTCGCAAGGCTCGATTGATGACGCTCGTTCGCTCGCAGCCAACCTGGGCATTCGCTTCGAGCTTTTGTGCATCACAGAGATTGTCGACAGTTACAAGAAGGCATTGGCGAACGTCTTCGCCGGAAGACCAGAGGATGCCAGTGAAGAAAACATTCAATCCAGAGCGCGCGGCACGTTGCTCATGGCGCTTTCCAATAAGTTTGGCGCACTCGTGCTCAGCACCGGGAATAAGAGTGAACTTGGGGTTGGGTACTGCACGCTGTATGGGGATATGGCTGGCGGCCTGGCTGTGATCTCCGATGTACCGAAGGTTATGGTTTATCGCCTGGCTCATTACGTGAATTCGCGGCGGCCGCTGATTCCGCACAACAGCATTGCAAAGCCTCCCTCTGCCGAGCTGCGTCCCAATCAGAAGGACACAGATTCCTTACCACCCTATGAGGTCCTTGATCCTGTCCTGGAGGATTATGTCGAAGACTCCCACTCTGCCGAGCAGATTGCCTCCGATCATGGCTTTGATCTGGCGCTGGTAAGGCGGGTCATCCGGATGGTCGACGCGAGCGAATACAAGCGGCAGCAGGCCGCACCCGGCCTAAAGATCTCCGCCAAAGCGTTTGGCTATGGACGCCGTTTTCCCATCGCCGCCAAGGCTGAAGTATAAAATGGGCTATCCGCCGAGACAGACCTTGCCAGTGGAGAATTCTTTACTTACCAGCGAAAGGCTCACATGCGTTTTCTTGCCAGGTTCCTGATTCTCGTTGTAGCCCTGCCCGTGCTCGCGCAGCAGAAAGCCGCCGCGCACCATATCAAGTCTGCTCCAAATACTGCAAAGGCTGATACTGCTCCGGCGCTCCCGTCCGAAGAAACAGTGAACGCTTTTTTACAGCAAACGTTCGGGTACGACGCTAATCTCAGCTGGAAGGTAGCCAGTATCGTTCCATCAGAGGCGCAAGGCCTGACGCGAGTCACGGTGGTGATCGCAAGCCCGCAGGGACAACAGCTCAGTATCTTTTACGTTACAGAGGACGGTCGCCATGCTGTGGCTGGAGACCTTATGCCGTTCGGCGCGCGTCCCTTCGAGCCCGCGCGCAAAGAACTGGCGAAAGGCATTACCGGCCCGGCAGAGGGCCCAGCTAATGCCCCAGCGACAATCGTTGAGTTCAGCGACTTGCAGTGTCCGCATTGCAAAGAGGCGCAGCCGGTTTTAGAAAAGCTGATTGCGGATGAGCCGAACGTTCGCCTGGTATTCCAGAATTTTCCGCTCGCAATTCCTGCCCACGATTGGGCGGCTAAAGGCGCAGCCTACGCCGATTGCGTGGGCCGGGTGTCCAACGAAGCGTTCTTCAAGTTTATCCACGGCGTGTATGAGAAGCAGAGTGAGATTACGGCTGCCAATGCGGATGAAAAGCTTACGGCCCTGGCTGCCCAGGCAGGAGCTAAAGGCACTGAAGTCGCGGGCTGCGCGGCTCAGCCGGAGACAACCGCGCGGGTAGAGCAGTCTGTAGCTTTAGGCAAGGAACTCAAGGTCGCGAGCACGCCAACGTTGTTTGTGAACGGGCGAAAAATCGAGAGCCTTTCGGCGCTTCCCTACGACGTCTTCAAGAAGCTGGTGGAGTTCGCCGTAAAGGAAGGCTCTGCAACTCAGCAAGCTACAAAATAACGGGTTTATGAGCGGCCCGGCTAGCGCGAGAGCCACACCGTCGTTCGCGGGCCGTGTCTGTTGGGCACGATGACCCTGGGCGTGATGACGATCAGCAGTTCATCGTCTTCCTGCTGTTTGCCGTTGCTGGTCATCACTTGATTCAGGCCCGGGACAGCTCCCATCCCAGGGATGCCCGTTAGGGTCCGCTGTTCGCTCCGTGTAATAGCCCCGGCGACGACGGCCGGTTCTCCGTCCATAAGCGTCATGCTGCCCTGAAACTCGCGATTGCTGATGACAGGCACACCGTTATAGGACGGTCCGGCCAGCGTCCGCAACTGCATCTCCAAGCGCAGGCTCACCGCGGAGTCGCCGTTCACAATCGGTTTGGCCTTAAGGCTCACCCCCAAATCCTCATAGCTGAAAGACGGGAATGGCGCCTGAAAGCCGTTGTTCTGAATCACCTGGGAAATGGCGCTGCTGTTGTAGATGGGCGCAAACGTGGCATTCAGAATGGGATAGCGCGACCCCAGGCGCATGGTTGCCTCGTTGCCCTGGGAAACACGTAAGTCCAGGTTCTCCAAATTCCGGATCCAGCTTTCATTGAGTGAGAGTTGGGCGCCGGCTGTGCCCAGGCTCAGACCCATCAACGTCGTGCCGTTTCCAAACGTGGCCAACGGCTGGCTGAAAATCGAGCTCTGCTGTCCCTGCACTTGTGCGAGCAGCGCGGAAAGAGCCTCCGAATTTGCCTGATTGATGCCTCCACTGGAGATCAACTGATTGATCAAGTCCTGAATATTCTGGCCGCCCAGCGCCGCCAGCGCTCCCGCCGGGATATTGAATAACTGAAATTGATTGGGAATCTGCAAACCCATGTTGCGCATGAACATATGGCTGACCTGGTAGATGCGTACCGTCAGCATGATCTCGGGGCGAGATGTATCCAGGCCCTCCAGGATTTTGGTGGCGGCATCCAGTACATCCTGCGGCGCCCGCACGGTGATGGTTCCGGCGCTGGGCTGCGGTGTGATCAGTCGGATGTCAAACAGATTGCGTAACATGGTTACCACGTTATTCAAATCTGTAGGCGTCGTCACACCTGGAACGTAAAAGGTGCGCATCGCCATATGATCAAACTTGCGATGGTTCTCGGCCGACTCTGTCGCGATCAGGATCTGGCTTGGCTGCAGCGGGGTCCAGAAGGTATGGGTGACGTCACAGGCCGCCCGCATGGCAGTGTAGAAATTTACATCGCTAATGTCGAAGCGCACCGGGCGCGCGGTCACGGACTCATCGAGTGTGGCTGTGAGGCCGAAGGCCCGAGCCACCTGGGTGAGAAGATCGGTCCCGTTTCCACGATAGTGGAAACTGGCCCGAACATCGTCGGGTTTGACTCGTAACTCCCCAGCATTTTCCAGCACTTTCGGCGTGCTGGATGCGGCCGGAGCCCACTCTTCGGCAACATCTCGCAAGCGCTGTTGAGCGAACTCGTTCTTGGGGTCCAGCTCCAGTGCGTTTCGAAAGTCGGCCAGAGCTTCGGTCTGTTGTCCTTTCTCCAGTGCCGTGTTGCCTTGCTGGAGATGGTCGAACACCAGTTGCTGGCGAGCCATCTCACGGGCGGTCGCGTAATCGACATTCTGCGGCGCTAAATTCGCCGCCTTCTCGAACGCTTTGAATGCCTCATGCAGACGCTTGGTACGCTGCAACTTCAGGCCCAATGCAAATGCCGATTTGGCGTCCTTTTCTTCCTTTGCAGAAGGAGTGCAGCCAATCGCGCTGGTTTTCCCCTCGCCGCAGGGGAGCATAACGATTGGAGGGGCCTGACTGGCTTGGGTAGGCGGTGAGGCATTTCGCTCCTGAGCCGCGCAGAAAATGCTGGTCCCCAAGATCAGTAATGCCGCGACTGAGTGAATCGAGCTCACCCGGCCATTGTAACCGGCATTGTTTGCAAAGGAATCGTCCCGGATGGGCATGCAGGTTCTGAGTCTTATTCCTTCAAAGCCGCTATTTTGGATACGTTTCCTACTTTCCCGCTTTTGCAGCATGCAATGCCGGTATTTAACCCCTTGAGATTGTACCGGTTGGAAACTGGCTGATTTTGGCGTATAAAAGTTAGTTGCGACGGCACGTTCGTTCCTGCCCGTGCGGCCACAACAAAATCCACATAAGATCGAGTGAGGGCATCTAAGGACGTATGTCCACCACAACTGCAATGCACGCTCCCAAGGGGCTGGAGGGAGTCGTCGCAACCAATTCCGGTATCTGCTACATCGACGGGGAACAGGGCATCTTAGCTTACCGCGGCATTGACATTCACGAACTCGCCGACAACTCTACCTTCGAAGAAACTTGCTATCTGCTTTGGAACGGCAGACTGCCCTCCCGCATGCAGCTCAAAGAATTGCACGAACGGCTGGCAGAAGAACGCAAACTGGACCACTCGATTATCAATCTGCTCCGCACTGCGCCCCGGCATGCTCTTCCCATGGACGTGCTGCGCACGGCGGTTTCCGCACTCTCTTTTTACGACGCCGAAGAGAAAAGCAATGACCGCGAAGCCAATGTGCATAAGGCCATCCGGCTCACCTCGCAGATTGCCATGATTGTCGCGGCTTACGACCGCATACGCAAAGGGAAGAGCGTCGTGGAGGCTGATCGCAGCCTGTCCCATTCAGCGAATTTTCTGTTGATGTTAAATGGCACGCCTCCTTCTTCTACCGCCGAGCGCGCCCTGGATATCGCACTTATCCTTCATGCCGATCACGAATTGAACGCTTCCACCTTTGCGGCGCGAGTAACCGCTGCCACCCTGTCCGACATGCATTCGGCCGTTACTTCAGCCATTGGAGCGCTCAAAGGCCCCCTGCACGGCGGCGCCAACGAAGCGGTGTTTCAGATTTTGCAGGCCATTGACAAATCCGGCGCGGACCCAGTCGATTACGTCAAGGGGATGCTGGCCCAGAAGAAGAAGATTCCTGGTTTCGGTCATCGCGTGTACCACACAGAGGATCCGCGCGCCACCCACCTGCGGAAAATGTCGCACGATTTGGGCCAATCGAGTGGCCAGGCCAAGTGGTTTGACATCTCGCAGAAAATTGAGGAGTTCGTCAAGGCGGACAAGCACCTGAATGCCAACGTGGATTTCTACTCCGCCTCCACTTATCAGACCCTGGGTATTGATGTTGATCTTTTCACCCCAGTCTTTGCAGTCTCCCGGGTGAGCGGCTGGACGGCGCACGTTATCGAGCAACTGGACGACAATCGCCTGATTCGGCCGCGTGCGGAGTACATTGGACCGAAATATCCACAGCACTGGTTGTCCATGGACCAGAGAGGGTAGCTGTGTTCCTCCGAGGCTTGGTGCCTGTCGGATAGCGAACTTTTGGTTGGCCATTAGTGAGTACCGCTCAGTCGGCGCACTCGGCGCTCCTCCCCCAAACGGCGTAAAATGTGGTGATGAGGTGGGTGTACTTTGACAATAACGCCACCACGCCGGTCCTCCCGGCGGTGCTCGAAGCCATGCGGCCTTACTTCGGCGAGCATTTCGGAAACGCTTCGTCAATCCATCACCATGGACAGCGGACACGCGCTGCGGTTGAGGAGGCGCGAGAATCCGTCGCGGGGTTGTTGGGATGCCGGGCATCGGAAGTCGTCTTCACGAGCGGCGGTACAGAGGCAGATAACCTGGCAATCTTCGGCCTGATCCAGGCTGGGGATCACATCATCACCTCGACCATTGAGCATCATGCCGTAATGAACGCCTGCAAGCAGGCCGAAGTACAGGGATGCGAAGTCACCTGGATTCCCGTGGACGGGCAGTGCCGGGTCGATCCAAACGATGTGCGCCGGAAGCTTCGGCCGAACACAAAACTAATCAGCATTATGACGGCGAACAACGAAACCGGGGTCCTTCAACCGGTGGAAGAGATTGGAAAAATCGCTGCCGAAGCGGATGTCTATTTCCATACTGACGCTGTACAAGCGGCCGGGAAAATTCCGATAAACGTGCCGCAGATCGGCTGCGATTTGCTCTCCCTCTCAGGGCACAAGATGCATGCTCCCCAAGGTATCGGCGCGCTATACGTGAGGAAGGGAACGATCCTGCAAGCGATGATGGTCGGTGGGCGCCACGAGCGCTCCCGCCGCGCCGGAACCGAAAACGTCCCCGGCATTGTGGGTTTGGGCAAGGCTGCGGAGTTAGCAAAGGAGTCGCTGCGACAAGGCCACATGAATGAAATGGCCGCCATGCGAGATAGAATCGAGCGGACGATACTGACTGAAGTGGAAGCCACGGGAGTCAATGGACGAGCTGCGCCTCGGGTGCCCAACACTACGAATATTTACTTCGACTATATCGAAGGCGAGGCTTTGGTCATTGCTCTGGACCTGAAGGGATTGGCGGTCTCAACTGGAGCGGCGTGCTCTTCGGGAGCCATTGAGCCTTCCCACGTGCTTACCGCAATGGGCCTGCCTCCCGACCGGGCGCGCGCCAGCCTGCGCTTCAGTCTGGGCAAACAGAATACTTTTGAGGATGTGGATTTTGCCCTTGGCTTAGTTCCCGCCAGGGTGGCGCGCCTCCGGGAACTGTCGCCGGTTTACAATAAACAAACGATCGATTAGTTCTCAGGAGATTCCGTCAGGCAGCCACAGAGCGTCGCATGTCTCTCTATGGAGAAATGCTGACGAGTCGTATTCTCGTTGCACGCAGTTATTGAACGCGGGTTGTCAGGTGCCGAATGCTTACTCCCAAAACCATCGCCGTCGCCATGTCGGGTGGAGTGGACTCTTCTACAGTCGCGGCCATGTTGCGTGCCGAGGGCCACCATGTTATCGGCCTGACAATGCAGCTCTGGAACCAGCGCCGCCTGGCGGGACGCGAAGGAATGCCGGAGGCTGTGCAGGGACGTTGTTGCTCACTCGACGACGTCTATGATGCCCGCCGTGTGGCTGAAACCATCGGAATCCCGTACTACGTCGTCAATCATGAGGAGCGTTTCGAGCGAGATGTTGTTCGCCCTTTTGTAGAGGAGTATCTTACCGGCCGTACTCCCATTCCCTGTAGCTTGTGCAACAATCATTTGAAGTTCGATCAGTTACTGATCGTGGCGCAGCAAATCGGCGCGGATGCGCTGGCAACCGGGCACTACGCCCAGGTTGAATTCAACCAGGATACGGGTCGTTGGCTGCTTAAGCGCCCGGCCGACCGCTCCAAGGACCAGACATATTTTTTGTTTGGGTTGACCCAGGAGCAGCTGAACAAGACAATCTTTCCTCTGGGCGGACTTACCAAGCCAGAGGTGCGTGAACTGGCCCGTCACCATGGCCTTGCGTTGGCTGAAAAGCCTGATTCCCAGGAGATCTGCTTCGTGCCCGGCGGCGACTACAAGAAGTTCTTGGATGCATACCTGGAGGAACAGGGCGAGTCGTTGCCTGATACTTCTGGCGAACTAGTCACCACGAGTGGTCAGGTGATTGGCGAGCACACCGGCATCCACAACTTCACTGTCGGACAGCGAAAGGGCTTGGGAGTGGCTACCGGATCACCTTTGTACGTGCTCCAGGTCAAAGGAGATACGCATCAGATCGTTGTTGGAGGCGGAGAGAATCTCTACTCTCGGACTCTTCGCGCCAATCGCGCCAACTTTATCGCAGTCGCAGGTCTGGATGAGCCCATGCGAGTCAGCGTCAAAATTCGCCATCGCCATGAGCCGGCTAGTGCAACCATCGAACAGTCGGCGCCAAACGAAGTCATAGTGCACTTCGACGAGCCGCAAAGGGCTGTCACTCCCGGTCAGGCTGCCGTCTTCTACGACGGAAACGTTGTGGTTGGCGGTGGCTGGATTATCTGAGGGCCCAGTTGCCCAAATCAATCACTTTCCCATGCCTACGAGTTGTGGCATGATTCTTGCGCCATCCTCCAGGGAGGGCTGACTTATGGGAAGGAGACGGCTGATGAAAATGCTGTCTGGTTGGTTGTTCGCTGCAGTCTTAATAGTAGGTTCCGCTTACATTCCGATTTTTGCCCAGTCCGGCACGGACATTCCTGCCGGAAGCGTCTTGGAAGCCACGTTAATCAAGACGGTTGATGCCAAAAAGAGCAAAGTCGGAGACGAAGTCGTTGCCAAGGTGACCAGGGACCTCAAGTCCGGTGACCGCCTGGTGATCCCGAAAGGTTCCAAGATCTTCGGTAAGTTGACCGACGTCAAAGCCAAATCCAAGCAAGAACCTCAATCCGTGGTCACAATCGGATTCGACCATGCCGCTTTGAAAGATGGCAAGGACATACCGCTTAATGTGACGATCCAGGCTCTTGCCAAGCCGCCGGACGATCGCGCCTCCGACATGATGGACCTGATGCGCGGAACCGGGGCTAACCAATCTCTCGACCAGGTATCGACCAACGCGACGGGCTCCGGCGGCAAAGTCGGCGGAGCAGCTGTCGTTCTCACCACTCAGACGCAGGGAGTGTTGGGATATACAGGCTTGGGATTACAAGGTTCGACGGTCTACTCACCGTTTCAGAATGTACATTTGGACGGAGGAACACAGCTGATCCTACAAGTGAGTGGTAAATAGAAAAATGAAGGAGACTAGGAAGCCACCGGAGGTACGGAGGGGCGGGCGCAGCTAAAGCTGCCCCAGCCCACAAGGACAAGGGAGGTCTACCGTAAGAGATTAAGTTCGTGAATTAGGAGGCCGGAACTTTATGGCAGCCAGATTTTGGCCCCTGTGCCTTATCCTCTTGCTCGTCCTGCTTGCTCAAGCATCAGCAACCTCAAAACAAAATTTGTTCATGTCGCAACAGTCAGCCGCAGCGGGTGGATCCTCAACTCCAATTCCCGATGGTAGTCTGCTCACTGTGCGGCTCGTGAAGTCGCTGGACGCGAAAAAGAACAAGCCTGGAGAGGAAGTCGCCGCCAGAGTGATGGCTGACCTTAAATCCAACGGTCACGTCGCGATAGCGAAGGGCTCCAGAATTGTGGGTCATTTAACTGAGGTGCAAGATAAGTCCAACGACGGAACGCAGTCCAGGATCACAATGGTTTTCGAACGCGCAATCCTCAAGGGCGGGGCTGAAGTGCCGCTAACCGCGGTCATTCAAGCTATGGCGACCCCTGTGGATGATCGGACGGCCGATATGACGAACCTCGAGAGAGGCGCCGATTCGTTTGGAATTACCGCTGGCCAGAACACGAGCAACGCCTACGTCCTGACGCCCGATGTCCATGGAGTCGTCGGCTACAAAGATCTGATGCTACAAGGCGCTTCTATTATTTCGTCAGCCAAGCGTGTGCATGTATCTGCCGGTTCGCAGATGATCCTTAAGATCGGCCCGAAATAGCTGGTCGCATAAACGGATGGCTTTGGCTCGTTCCCGGCCGATGCTCTCTTTCCGGCTCATGGCCGGGAGTCCTCGCCGCCTACACCATCTCCGCCCACTCAGACTATCCGGTTTTTACCTTACGACGAAAGTAATCTTCCGTAAATGCCAGAAACGTAAGAACCTCGCAAAGTGTAGAGCGGCCTTTTTTGAGCCGCGAACTGTGATGAGGCACGCATGGAAGCTCGCTTGCCCCGCAGGTCTGTTGGCAGATAGAAGGAGGATGGCTCATGAGTAAACTCTGTTGTTCGATTATTACAGTCGCTTTATTGACGGGAACGGGCTTTGCGCAAACATCAGCGGAGACGCAGGCCAGCGGTTCAGCGTCGCAAAACACGTCAGTCCAAGCCAACCGGTCCGGAGCACAGGTACAATCTCAGGCTGCAGGGCGGGCGTCGACCCAGAGCGGAGCTTCCAGCCATTTGGGAAAATCCTCGGCCCAGGCAGCATCTTCCAGTCAATTGGCGTCGGGTACCACCATGCATGCGACATTAGAGAAGCCAATTGATGTACGCAAGGCCAAGCCTGGAGACCAGGTGGTGGCCAAGACAACCAGCAACGTAAAGTCGAGCGGCAAGGTCGTCATCCCGAAAGGTTCCAAGGTTGTTGGGCACGTGACTCAGGCGCGAGCCAAGGGCAAGGGCCAATCCGCTTCGCAACTGGGGATTGCTTTTGATCGTGCCATTCTGAAGAACGGACAACAGGTTCCGCTGAACGCTTCGATTCAGGCCTTGGCAGCATCGCAGCAGAGCGCTTCTGCCAACATGATGAGCGACACAATGGATGATGGAGCCATGATGGGTGGCGGCGCAGTCGCCTCCGGAGGCAGCGCCGTTGGGGGGACCCTCGGAGGCGCCACCGGCGCGGTCGGAGCCACCGGCGGTATGCTCGTTAACACTGCGGGAAGCGCAACCGGGGGCCTCGGTTCTACAGTCAGCAATGGCACCGCAGGTCTGAATGCTGCCGGCCAGCTCAGTTCAGGGAGTCACGGAGTAGTGGGGCTGAATGGACTGTCCCTCGATTCAGCAAACAATGCTTTGGCTCAGGGCTCGGTGATTACCTCGAAAGCCGGGAATATTCACCTGGACAGCGGCACGCAGATGATCTTGCAGGTAGTGGGGAAGTAGCTCAGCAGAAGAGAAAGGGCAGCTCTTCCGTGAGCTGCCCTTTCTTCATTCACCATTCACCGAAAACCTAAATGAACATCTCATCTTGCGGTACAGTTACGCCGCGCTGATGGCGCCGTCGCGGGCTGGTCAAGTGGCCGATGCCCGCTGCCACGCCGTGCACCAGTCCGTTCAGTTGGCGTACGGGGGAAACTACGCTTTTGTGCACCAACTCCGCAGTATCTTCCACGCGGTCGAGAGTCTTGGTCAGTAAATCGTCGGCCCGAATAATTTGCAGGCGGGACCGGTCAATGGCATCGGTGACGGTCGCATCCAGCCGCTGCAACTGAACCCGCGCCATTGTGGTTGCCTCGCTGATATTCGCCACCGCAGTCTCGATCTTCGGACGGATCTCGACAAGCATTGCCTGTGCGGTTTCAGCCGTAGGCAGGACCTTGGTCCGAAACTCCTCTGACAGCGCTTCCATGCGGGATGCACTCTTACGCACGGCCAGAAACATCGCCAGCAGCACGATGGCCTGGAGCACCACTGCAGCAGCGGTAACAGCGATAAAGATTGTGAGTTCCATAAAATCTCCCCGCGATGCGGAACCTCGGAGGAATGCAGCTATCTGCTCTACAGCGTTTGCTGTTCGCCTTCTTTGGCGGTCGTTTCATGGTAGGCTTGACGGCCGGCTTCGTACGCAGCCCGGAACTGATCCTTTTGCTGATTGACGACTTCGCGACCGCGATCCGCCCAATCGGAAGCTTGCTCCCGGGCCTGGCGTGCTCGCTCGCGCATGAACTCCCGGCCCTCCTCTGCTTTGGATCGCAGAGATTCCCGTGTCTCATTGCCGGCACGCGGCGCATACAGAACGCCTACAGCAGCGCCCAGGCCAAGTCCCGCTAAAAACCAAAGAATGCCACTACCATCATGGTCTGACATAGCTGAACCTCCTGTAATGGTTTCACTTGGATGCTAACACCCGGTTTGGGGAAATACAATTTGTGGCGACTTGCTGTCCTGGCTCATCTACCCCAAACCCGGACTAGTCTGCTTCGGGCAAAACCGGCAGGGCAACCGGATTGACCTCAGATGGGTCGTCTCGAAGTTTGATGTACAGAATTGTACCGAATGGACGAGGCACGGCCAGCGAAGTGTCGGCGAAGCCCGGAGGGACGGATACCGCGTGGGTGAACCGCGCGGTCGCGGAAACCGAGTCGATCAGGAACAGATTGTCGCCTATCAGGTCGCAGGACTTTTCCGGGCTATCGGGGCAGCGAACTTCCTTCAAAGAAGGAATGCGGACCAATTTGGCCAGCGATTCCCAATCGCCGGCTACCCCGGTGGGGCTCACCGGACGGAAACGGATCGGGCCAAACGCAGACGGGCCGAAATCTTTAAGGGGGTTCAGCGTAGCCAGCACGGTTTCGGAATCCTGCAAGGTCAAGTTTCCATCGGCCACGCTCAAAAGAGTGTGAAAAGAATCATCCGCCGCTGCCACTTCAATTTTTTCGGCGCGCGGAAACGAGCTTGGCACTTCGCTTTTCAAAAAGAACGTCAATGAGCCGCTCAGCGGAACATCGTCGGCGCCAGCGAGGCGGATCGCTGATGGAACGGACTCTTGTGGCAAATGCAAGCTCTTGCTGAGCAGCTTGACTTTAGGCCGGGGGGGAGCAACCGCGGTCTGCAGTTCCAGAACACGGCCATCCTTCAGGAGGACTTTCGCCATAAGCTTCTTGCCCGGATGCAGGCCCTTCATCACCTCGCCGCTGGGTACGGCCAATTGCAGTTCATCCTTGTCGTCAGCGCGTGTCAGGCTCCCGGGCGTCAAGTGAACCTTATCCAATTCCATGCTCTGGACTTCGTCCAGGCGGTTCCCCTCCAGGGTGCCCTCCGGATCACCAAAGTTGAGGGTGAAACGATCCAACTGGGCGGCTTCCGAGTAACTATGGAGAGAGATCTCGTCAGGCTTAGCGAGTCCGGCTTCCTGGACTGCAATCGTGAGGTCGCCTGGCGTGGCATCCTTTAGCGGGACCTGCACTTCTATTTGGCCCGACTTGCCTTCGCTCCAGGCCGCTTCCCGGACTTTCCCTTGGCCATCTTTAACGGCTACGCTGAGGACACAAGCGGTACCTTCCGCTTGCAGGCGAAGGGCATCATCGCGCCCGACGATGAGAGCTTTCTGGTTGCCTGTGACCAGGCTCCATTTCTGGGAATGAGAGTTCGCTAGATGAAAACTGGGCCCCGTAAAGGGCTGAAAGCCCCAGTACCCTCTCAATGTTCCCCGCAACTCCGACTCAAGCTTGACCGCCTGCAAGGCATGCGTATCCACCACAAAGCCCCCGACGGAAGCATCGGCCACTACAGGCAAATCAATTCCGTGCGACTTGTTTTCGACGTGCAGCACCCAATCGTGACCGTAATTTGTGGAAAACACCAGCGGCGCACCTTCGACTCCAAGAACGAGCGGAGGTTTCTGCAGACAGGAAACCGATTCCGGATCAACTGGATGCAACGGAGGCGGTTGGGTGTCTGCAATTGCGGGCAGTCCAACCACGATCACGGATTTGGGCTTGTGAAACGATGGCGGATTATTCAACTTCAGGTTCAGATCTTCGTGTTTGGGTAGTGCGAGGGCGGGTATGTACTGGTACTCAGCGGTATGATAACTGTTCATTAGCCGCACCACATCCACTACAGCTCCCACGTAGGAGTAGTAATAGCCCCGTCCAGCCATGGGCGATGTACTCACCTGGCCGATCAAATCCGAAGCTGCCCCTGAGGTAAGGGAAGCCACGAGCGACTGGCTGTGCTCGTCTCCAAGCACCAGTTGGTCGCTGTTTTGTGTCAAGCAGGTAATCTGCTGTTCGGTGGGTCTCTCAAAGCAGGTATGGTCCAGCTTGATGCCCAGGCTGCGGGCTAACAGGAGCGAGCGGTCATGAAGCAGCTTGGCGTCGGATGAGCTGGTTTCGCGCACTGACTCCAGATACTTCTCCAGCCGCGAACGATCCAAACTGGCTTGATCCAGATCCTGAGAGGCGCGAATGAATGCGCCCGGCTTGCCCTGCACCGCGGAACGCAGTGTGCCAAAATCACCCCCCGTTTCCGGAGCGAGGAAGAGTAACGCCTGTTGTGCGTCCTTGGGTACAGTGATTACGATACCCTCCTCACGCACATCCCTGTTCCAGGTCTCGGCTCGGATGAACCACTTGTCGGGTGGCGGATTGGTAGAGCCACGCAGGAAAGCGACAACCAGAAGATAATGAACCGATTGACTGTCAGGTAGATCCGGGTGAATCCACAGGCGATCTCCCGGTTGCAGATTTGGCACTTGAGCAATGGGAAGAGACTTCCCCGCGCGTGTCACCCGCACCTCGACCGGAGGGCCGGAAAGGTCAAAGGCTGCCGTCGTCCCGACGGCAAAACTAGCCGGAAAGATGGCGGTCAGGACAAAGCAAAGAAGAGCTAGACGAAGAACAACGCGCACAGAAGATTCCAATGGACTCGGCCCCCATAGGTATTTTACCGGATACCGGCACTAAGGTAGATAGTAAAAAGCACCTACTATCATGGAGATGCACCCACTCGCCAACCCAAGTCAGATGTATTAAGAGCTTGAAGGAATCGTTGTATTGGGTAGAGAATGTGCGCACTAGGAGGACGCGTGTCCGACAGAAAATACCGCCAACGTGGCTACCAGGATCGCGGTGAGGAAAAGGCCGCAAAAGAGCGCCCCCGGCCCCGCCAAGCGGGACAACACTTTCGGCCCCCGCCCGCTGCAAATGCCGGCCCGCCAAGAGGTTTCGCGCTGTGCTCAGTGCGGCATGCTGCTCCCGGCAGGGATCGATCCTCAGGGAAAATGCCTCAAGTGCGGCTTTGATCTGCACTCCTGCAAGCAATGCACGTACTTCGACCCCTCCAGCCGGTTTCGAATGCACCCAGGCGATTCCGGAGCGGATCACCAAGAAGGATACCCGCAATGAGTGCACTTTCTATTCCATGAGTGTGCGCGTGGAAAAAGAGACGTCTACGCCTTCCGCGATGAAACCGATGGATGCCCGGCAGGCCTTCGAAAACCTGTTCAAGAAGTAACCGCCTTTGCCGTACCGTGCATTGTCATGCTGAGCGGAGAAGGAGGCTTGCGCAACAAGCCTCCTTCGCAGTCGAAGCATCCCTATCATCTGCTTGAACCTCCAGGACCACCCTTCACTCCGCCCTCAGCGCCTCCATCGGCTCGACGGAAGCGGCACGCCGTGCCGGAAGATATCCGGCGACAAGCATCAGCGCCAGCACTCCGAGGGCGGCGGTGGCGGAGATCCACTGCGGGGTCCGTTGCAGATCGGAAACCTCACCTCGTAAAAGGCGCATAGCAATCCACCCAAGCAGGCTACCGGCGACCATGCCGAAGGCGACGAGATATCCAACTTGCCGGATTACGAGCCCGGAAATATTCTCACGGCTCGCGCCCAAAGCCATGCGAATGCCGATTTCTTTTGTCCGCTGCGCAACAGAAAAAGCAAGAACCCCGTAAAGACCGATTGCTGCCAGCAACAGGGCCAGCGCACTGATCGAGACGGCCAGAGTCCCAGTCTTGAAAAGTGTCAGGTTCATTCTCGTTATCCTTGTAACCAGCAGCCTTGATCGGTCCCCAGCTGTGCTCCCCTGAGGCCAATCCCTCTTTCGCAAAACTTACGCTGTGCACGCCGGGGAGTGTGCGGATAGCGTCTGTGATTCGCTGATATTCATCGCGGATTTGCATGTCATCTTTGCCCAATGCGGGAGCGTCTACCCGGAAGGTCCAAAGATGGTCGGGAATGAAGCCGAGCGGGATGCTGCGCAGTTGGTAGAGTGTCCAGCCGAACACACTGGTCCCGACCAGCAGCGTCATACTAAGCGCGATTTCGGCGGAGACAAGGCCATTGCGCAGGCCGTGGCCTCCGGTTACGGATCCGGATTGCAAATGAAGTGCGCGGATTAGATTGATGCGTGTGCTGAGGAATGCGGGAGCGCGCTGAAAAGAACGCGGTGAGGATTCCTAACGCCGAGCCGAACAGAAGAATGTGCCAATCCATGCGGCCGATGAGAGCTGTGTGGAGGGGATTTGACTCCGGAATGATCTTGAGCACCAGTTGCAGGCTGATCCATCCGAGTACTAAACCCGCCACTGCGCCAGCCAGACCGAGCATCAAGCCTTCGGTCAATACTTGCTGAAGAATGCGTCTGCGGCTTGCGCCCAATGCTCCGCGCACGGCCAGTTCTCCGTACCGGCGGGCGGTCTTTACCAACAACAGGTTGGCAATGTTGGCGCAGGCAATCAGCAGAACCGTAAGCGCCATGGCTTCCAGCACTTCCAGCGGTCCGCCAATCCAGCCTTGAAGCAATGCCAGCCCGCGGTCGCCGTTGCGTAGCGAGAGATGCGTGTCCAGCCATACCGCCTGCATCCTCGCCGGAATGTGGTGGCTCATCGTGGTCAAGACGTCGCGCCGACAGTTCAGCCAGAGGGGGCTTAAGTCGGTAAGCACTTGCTGCCGCGTGACTCCGGGAGAGAGGCGGCCGAAGATCACAAGCCAGCGCCAGCGGGCTGCCCTATGGGATTGTCATGCTGGGCGGAGTCGAATCGTCCCTATTGGCTGCGGTGGCGATGTGGTGATCACGTATTTTCGTTTATCCCCTGGTGCCCACATATTCCCTGGATCACACACCCTTCAGCGGATACCGTCCGCAGGTTTTCGCGGTTTCGTAAAACGCCAGAATATTTTCGATTGGCACTTCGGGCTGAATGTTATGAGCGGGCGCGAGAATCAACCCTCCCCGAGCACCCGCCGTGCTCAACCGTAGCTTGACCTCGTTGGCCACATCTTGCGCCGTTCCAAAAGGCAGCACTTCCTGGATATCAATCGTTCCCCACAAGGTGAGACGGTCCCCAAACTTCTTCTTGATTTCCCCGGGGTCCATCGATTTGGGCTGAATGGGATTGAGAATGTCCAGACCAATCTCGATAAAGTCGGGAATGATCGGCAGCACAAAGCCATCGGTGTGAAAAGCAATCTTCACATCCGGGTTGATGGCCTTCCATTCAGCGAACAATTCGGCATAGCGTGGCTTAAAGAATTCGCGGAAAGTGGCTGGCGAGATCAACATGCGATTCTGCGTCCCAAAATCGTCTCCGATCCAAATGATGTCTACACCCATCCCGACAAACTTCCGGCCGGCACAACGAATCCAGCCCATGAGCTTGTCGAGATAGGCATTGGCAAAATCTTTTCGGGCGACCAGATCTTCTAAAACCGTTTCCATGCCGCGCAGGTACCACGCAAGTTCAAACAAGGTGCAGGCCAGACCGCCCATGATGCCGTATTCGTTGCCGTATTCGGCAATGAGTTTGTGGGCGCCCGCATAACGTTCTTCCTTGGCAAAATCAGGCATGGTGAACTGCGCAGGATCGGTAATGCGCTCCAGAGGGTGCTCCGCCATTTCGGTAAACGAACCACTCGACACGTGGTCAATCCATTTCCAACGGATGCCCCATTCGTCGAAATATTCCTTCGCCGGGTCCGCGTAATAGCTGGTGCACGGGCCCATCCAGGAAATGAGAAAGTCGTGCTCCATGAGAATGGGAACGGCGCCGCCGCCAGATCTGTAAGTCTCAGTGATTGCATCGGTGACTCCAAGGTGGCGCGCAAGTTTTTGTTCCGCTTCCGGCGTGTACCAGGCGCAAATGGGCACGCGATCGGGTTCTTCATGATTGATAGCAGTCAGCAGGCGTTCTTTGTGGGTCATGGTTGTCACCTCTATTTCGCGAATCGAAACTTGTGACGCCAGCGGAGAGAAAGGGCGGCGTACCGCTGCAGCCATTATTGGTTCGTTGCGCGAGGCCTACTTACCGAACTGCTAGTTATACTCCCAAGGTGGGCCGGATGCGACAGCAGCAATGGTGGCTCGTTGACTTGTTCCGCAGCGTGAAATGCGAGTTTGCGACACGGTTCACTACGAGTCCGCGATAGCTCCAGATCGTCCGCATCTGCCGACTTCTAAAGCGCAAGCGCCACCACGCCTACGGATTCCCCGATAAACCCAAACTATAGTCGCTGGGCATTTGGGTAATCCTTCTAATTACCGCATTTCCAAAAGGTTAGCTGCAAGCTATCGGGGACTGACCCGGGGTAACCTTTTCGCCTGTTCCAGCGCCGGGCAGAATTGGCGTTGGGAGGATTTCATGGCAACCAGGATTACGGTTGTAAGAAACCCGAACGGACAGTTCAAGGCGTGGATGTGTAAGCACAGCCTTCATGCCGTGCACCATGCAGAGTGCGACGGCCACGTGGTTCTGTGCGACCGGTGCGCCTCCGCGGTCCGCAACGGCGCTGAATTGCTGGATGACGAGAACCGTCAACCGGTTGAGCCTTCGAAAGTCACCGAGGCCCGCGTTTTGAAGCGCGCTGCGGCGGCTGCGGGCTAAAAACAATTACTCTGGCCTGCCCTGCGGCGCAGTTTACCGGGCGTGCATCTTTGGGGGGTGGGCCCGGTAACCGCGAACTTCACAGGTTTGCCCAGGACTCAATAGTCCTAAGTTTGTCGGGGCTTAGACCCGCCAGGTCCTCTATGGTCAGCCATCCCTCACGCAGCAGTTCTCCGAAGACGGAAATCAAGGCCGAGTAGCGATAATCGTATGTCCGGTCTACTTTCCTGCGTTCGCGAGACAGATAGTCGTGGAGTTCCCAAACGCCATACGGCGGAGAGGACTTGGCCAGCATGCGCATCGCATTTTCGGTTATGGCGGAGCATTGTTTGGCGAATGCCGAGTCATACGCTCGGCGGGCGATCTTCTTTTCCGCCCCAGACCACTTGAGTTGAACCGGAAACTCCGGCGATGAATTCATTGGTATACCCCCGGAGGCTGCAGAAGGAATCTCAAATTCCCTCACCCATTGATCCGTACGAGTCCGCAGGCGCAGTAACGTTGGCATCCGCGGTGGCGCGGAAGTACCGTTTGATCCACAGCAGATAGCCCAAAAAAGCCAGCAGGAACCCTGTACTCCACCACAAAATCAGGTGAGAGCGGAACATGGGGCTTTGGTTCATGATCTGCAATTGCTCGCTCTTCCAGCCGATGCGGGAATAGGCCTGCAACAAGTCACCGCGCGCAAACGTCACCACAGAGGACACAATTCGCAGCGACAGGGCCGTTACCGCGATCCACCATGCGGCTATGCGCAGATGAAACAGGGAATAGGCGAAATAGGCATCGAGGGCGGCGAATAGTAAACATCCGGCTGCGCCCGGCGCGCCAGTCAAATATCTTCCAAAGAAGGGCACCAATGGAGTAGTGAAGCTCATTAGCAAGTAGTAAGGACAAGCCCAGGTGAAGATCAGGCTGGCCCCAAGCACGGGTAGCGGGCATCGGTCGGTCCAGCGTTCCACCGGGTCACGATGCTTGACGGTTTCTTCCACGTCTTTTTTGCGATAGAACAGCAGGAAAATCAGCGGCAGGACCACGAAGAAAATCGAGAACAGTACGATAATAACCGTGAGGATGACGGCCAATACGCCGGTTGGCATGGCGCCACCCTCAGGGGTAGCCTCGGATGCTCGGTGGAAAGCGGCCACAACAGTGGCCGGCAATACCGCCGTCATCAAAACGGTCATCATGACACCGATGATGAGCCACATCCAGGAGAGGATCAGGGTCAGCGACCGCGCCCAGCGACGTCCTCGGATGGAGCCTACACCAAGGGTAACGAACGCTGCGGATGTGATTGCGTAGGTAACGATATTCAGCACGTAGCTTCCCGCCGGCATGGCTCCACCTGCCGCCTTGCCGGAAATCAAAATGCCAAGCAACATCAAGGGAATTGCCAGCGCCGCCAGGCCGCCAAGGATCAGTTGCACGATGCCGAACGCCACCAGCCCGCTGCTGCGGTCGCGGTAGGGCGCCTCCGGATTTAATGCCAGTGGCGTTCCCGGCAGAAAAGATGCGTTCACGAAACCTCCTCCAGTTCGAAAGACAGGTCCGATTTACGGCAAGACTCTAGTCTTGGGGCGAGCCTGCGTCAAATGAAATGGGTCAGGCAGTTTGAATGATAGGAAAAGGCCGAAACCAGGACGAAGAGGCAGCAGGAGAAGGCCTTTTCGGTCCATTTCATGCCCATCATGGGGAAAATGCCACCGAATTTTCAAGCGCCAGTTTATCCTTCGCTTGACAGAACCTCTCTCGAATGGCCATCCTATTTAACTTTGGTCTTAACGGTTAAAGCTGACTGTTTGGGGCTGGGTGCGGAGGACATTTGAAAGTACGGGTGTTCTATCATGATCGTTGCTTCGATGGCGCCTCTTCGGCCGCGCTGTTCGCACGCTTTTACCAGGAGCGCATTCGCGACGACGTGGAGTTCGTCTTCTCCGGTCTGCTGCACCGCGCCGGCGCCCTTTTCAACGAAGCCTCATTCGACGGCGACGAAAACGCTATTGTGGACTTCAAGTACTCCAGTTCACCCAAAATCACCTGGTGGTTCGATCACCACGAGAGCGCGTTCCTCAGCCCGGAAGATGCGGCCCATTTCGAGCAGGACCTCAGCAACCGCAAATTTTACGATCCCGCTTTCAAATCGTGCACCAGCCTGATTGCACTCATTGGGCAGCAACGATTCGGCTTTAATCCGGAACCGGTTGCCGACCTGGTCCACTGGACCGACATCATTGATGGCGCGCTCTATCCCGACGCCCGCACAGCCGTCGAAATGAAAGAGCCGGCCATGAAACTGACCATGGTCATCGAATCTTCGCAGGATCGCTTGTTCGGGTCGCAGCTCATTCCCCAACTGGCCAACAAGCCGCTGGCACAGATTCTCCAGCAACCGTTTGTGGCCAGCCTTCTGCCCCCGCTTCTGGAACGCCATCAGCGGTCTATCGCCGTTCTGAAAGAACGTACGCAGTTCAAAGAAGGCACCATCTTTTTCGACATCACCGACCTCGATCTCGAAGGCTACAACAAATTCATTCCGTACTATCTGCATCCCGAGTCGGTCTACAGCGTAGGCCTGAGTAAGAGCAGCTTCCGGGTGAAAGTCTCGGTAGGCTCCAATCCCTGGGCCAGGACGGATCGCATGGTGAACCTGGCGAAGGTCTGCGAACGCTATGGTGGAGGCGGCCACGCCCGGGTGGGCGCGATCTCGTTCGACGTAACCCAACACGCGGCAGCTTTGCAGGCTGCGCACGAAATCGTGGATGAACTTCGCGCCAGCGTACGGGCGTAAAATCACAAAGTGGGGCCCCCAGGATGTCGCCACCGCATGGTAGATGATCGCTCAAGTCGCACCACAGAGGACCCCTCGGCACATTCCGGCTCTCATTTCCACGTGGGCGAGGCCTGGCGTGGCCGTCGCGGGCAGGTCAAAGTCCTGCGCGCCGTCGCTACGGTGGAATTGGCTAAAGGACTCATTGTGCTGGCCGCGGGGTGCAGCATTCTGTTCCTGCTGCATCGCGATACATTAGAGGCCGCCTACAACCTGCTGGAGTTGCTGCATATTAGTCCTGACCGTCACGTGGCCCATATCTTTCTTCGCTGGGCCGACAGCCTTACCGACCAGAAGTTATGGGCAGTTTTCGGCGTTGCGGCAGCGTATTCGGGGCTGCGCTTTCTGGAATCGTATGGTCTGTGGAAGGCTCGCGGTTGGGCGGAGTGGGTGGCCTTGGTATCGGCCGCGCTCTACGTGCCATTTGAAGTGCGCGAATTAATTCAGCGAATCAGCATCTTTCATGTTGGGTTACTGGCGGTGAACTTAGGGATCATTGCATATATGGCTTACCTGCGCTGGCAGGCGCATCAGGAACGAAAATCGTCTCTTGCTGGGCCCTGAGCAGCCAGAATCACCCATTCGGCCGCGCTTTCCAGGTTGTTCACAACCGATCCTGACTTGACCCGGAAAGGGCTTGCTAGCTGGGTGGCTTGGTAAGGTGTTGTCGCTCGGCGGTATGTCTTTGGATCTGATCTTGAGCATATAGCACTCTTCATGTACGGTTTGCCGTCGCCATCTGTCTTGGCGGTCTCGAGCGAAATCGGCCGGCCACAGATCAAACAGGCGAAGGATAGAGGAGCTGCTTCGAGGAAGCGCGGAATCAGGATCGGTCTAGCATAACAACTTGAGTAAAACCCCGCAGGCCAAGTCGTTCCGGATGGGCGAAACCAGGTTGCCGGAAGCTGTGTGGAGGCTATCAGTTGGCCGGGCAGGTGAAAGCGCCAAAATGCGCCATTCGTGGAAAGCCATGTTTAGAAAGCGAACGGAAGAGGAAGATGCAATATCGGTCTGCTCCGCCCGCAGAGATCTGCATATCGCGGTCCGGCGCACACGGCTGCGCCCTTCGGTGAGACCTAGCCAATTCCTCGAAGTGGATCGCGGTAAGTTTGGAAGTTCCGGAAATGTCTCCCAATAAATTAGTGTGAGAAAATGCTGTTACAGCCTCTCGGCCCCGTAGCTCAGATGGATAGAGCAGCGGTTTCCTAAACCGTTGGTCGGCAGTTCGACTCTGCCCGGGGCCCCCACATCCGGTCTTGCAAGTGTCCCAACCTATGGCCGAACTGAATGCAGCGCAAAAGGAGAGGCGACGGGCTCTTGTGGTTCCCCGTGAACATGGAGCATGGGGCATCCTGCTGCCGCCGCTGCTCACCGGCGCCGCAGTAGGCATGGCGGCTGGCGGGCGGACGCTCCCGGCTTTCCTCTTCGCCCTTGCAGTCGTGGCCCTATTCTGGGCTAAGGACGCCACTCGAAAGCTGGACGGGCACTGTGCCGATGAGAGCCCAGTCTCTGCCGGAACGGCAACTGGTGCGGCGAATGGTTTTATTGCTAGCGGCCGTCGTTGCGATTGCGCTGGGAGTACTCTTCTGGCAGGGGAACGAGTGGAAGCTGCTATGGTTCGGAGTTCTCGCCGGATTGCTTTTACCGCTCAGCTTGTTCTCAAACGAAGCGGACGACGCACACGCATGGCGGCGCAGATGGCGGGAGCGTTCGGCCTGACTTCGACAGCTGCAGCCGCCTACTACGTCGTGACTGGGCGGCTCGACAACACGGCTTACGCACTGTGGCTCTCAAACTGGTTGTTCGCGGGAGACCAGATTCACTACGTGGGACTCAGAATCCGTGCGGCACGAACTCAAAGACAGCACGAAAAGCTCGCCGCCGGCTGGATTTCCTTGCCGGCCGAGATCGTGGTTGCCGGAATTCTTCTGATCGCCTGGCAGAGGCGGCTCTTGCCAGGATTGTCTCTCCTCGCTTTTATCCCGGTCCTTTTGCGCGGTACGTTGTGGTTCTTAAGAAAACCAAGACCGATCGTAATACGCCATCTGGGTTGGACAGAACTAGCCCACGCCGCCGCTTTCGGGGCTCTGCTCGTCGCCGGATTTTGCATTCGATGAAGCAACGATGACAACCTGAGGCGGACCAATGTCCGCCGCAGCGCCGTTATCTCGGCGGGTTGCGCTTATGCTCCGTAGGTGCCCGTGGATCGCTCACTTCCACGGTCCCAGAGCTTCTCGGCGATGGTGTTGCGCGTCTCTTCGCCACTGGCCGGAGCCAGGAGCAGTCCGATGCCGGTGCCGATGCCGATGCCCAGCAAAATCGCCGCAGCCTTGTTGAAGGTCGGGTGATCTTCGCCGCGAATCACATCGGCGGCGCGGCTGGCGCGGTCCGAAGCCGTGTCATAAAATTCGCTGGCGCTTTCCCGCGCACGTTCGCTCGCGCTGCCCACGCCCTCGACCAACCGGTTGCGCAGCGAATCAAGCAGATACAAACCGGTTCCCAAGGCGATGTCGGACAAGAGTTTTTCTTTACGAAATTTCATCGTCCCCTCCCACAAATTTTGTGCTGTCTTGAAGATGCGGCAAAGGGACTCTCGGCGTTGCCGCGAAGCGTGTGTAAAACAGGTCGTTACTTACGACTAGCCCAGAAAGTGTGGAAAAACTCGGCATTGCCGGGCGAATTTGGTACCAGGCAGTAGAGGCAAATTGCCGGACAGATGGACTAGGAAGTGAGGCCTCGACCGAAGTTCAGGCCACTTAGACTGGCAGTTTTCTGAGGCTCCAGCCCCTTACTGGCAATGAGGACATGGAAAGCCTCGCCCATTCCCGCGGGCGTGACCAGATGTTTGAGCTGCAAGGCGACTTTAGCCCGCTCCTGGGGCAGGCGGCACTCCTCGAAGGCATCGGCAAATTGATTGGCTTCTCCAATGCCGAGCAGGAACTGCGATTGGGTCAGCAGTGGATGTAACTGCATCCCCCCGCGTTCCGCAGCGACTGCCAGGGCCGTGAAGTTCACGTGAGCCGTGATGTCCTGCTCGCCGGGCGCTTCGTAGGGGTTCGGACTGGCCGAGTGCCGGCGAAATGCCATGAGCGTGCCCGATGGCGCCCCGCGAGTTGTTCCGCCCGAGTGTAGCCGTAGTCCACGATGAGGAGAAATCCCGTCGCCATCACCCCGGAAAGTTGCGACATCAAGGATTGGGCAGCGAGCGGTACCTCAACTCGCTCGCCCGGCTCCGGATGAATGCTGTAGCGGTCGAGAAAATCGAGTTCTTCGGCTGAAGGAGCGCTCCAGGTTTCAACCAGCCGGCCATTCTGATCGGCGATCAGCAGCTTTCCTTGCGCGCTGAGCACTTCGACCGGAAGCGCGTCGAAAACCTCGTTGGCAAAAATAATGAGCGGGATCTCGGGGGCTAAGACCCGTTGCAGCCCGGCAGTTTTCGGCAGGCCTGCCAACGAGGCCTTTCCGGACGCAATGCGCTTGCTGAAGGTCTCCTGTAATCGCTGGCGCAGCGCCGGCGAGCGTTCAGCCAGCGAATAGTGCAACGCGGCGAAAGAAATCAGGAAATTTCTTCTCCGACCAATCCAGCACATCCTGCGCGAACAGTCCCCGGCCCGGGCCAAGCTCCAGGATCTCAATTTGCGGCGGAGAACCCAGCACTCTCCACATCTCTTCAAACTGGCGGGCCAGCAAGCGGCCAAAGACGGCATGCACATCACTGGAAGTATAGAAATCTCCCGCCTTGCCGAATTGTTCCGTGGTGCGGCAGTAATACCCGAACTGCGGATCGTATAAGCAGATCTCCATATACCGCGAAAATGGGATCGGACCTTGCTCTCGAACCATCTGGGCAATTTTCTCTCGCAGAGTCACTGGGTTTCCCGCTGCCGTTCCGCGCGGTTCTGCGGCGTTCGCGTGAACATTTCGATCAGATAGTCATGCAGGCAATCGAATAGCTGGCGCTGAAAGGTCCATTCGAATTGGGCATGATCCAAGTCGCGCGGGTGAAGCTCAAAATAATAGGTGTGGACCGGAATGGGCGAGTTCTTGAATTGAATGATCACCTCTACTCCCTCACCTTTGCTGCGAGCCGAAAACTCGAGCAGCGGATGCTCGTAGAGCCGCAATTGTTCCAGAACGCGATCCAAACGGGACTGTGCCAGGTCCGGCATGAGGATAGATTGTACGGGAGCGGGTTCGTACGCGAAATGCGTTTAGGTCTGCTCTGATGAGAAGAAGGCGGACGGCTCCGCGGCCGCCATTTCCCCGGCCAGTTTGCTTGCCAGGCTGGAGGCGGCGGCGAACGTCTCATTACTCGTTTCCCGCCCTCTGACGATTTCAATTTGATAGGGGCTCTGGGCTCGAGGAACGAACCGCATTCCAACGCATCGGTCCGCACGGTAGGTTGAAATGGCAAGGTGGCTGACGTCGGTGTTGGAGGAAGTTGTCACCAGGATGGTGGCAGGGCGGCAGATCTTGTCCAGCAGGATGAAAATTTCGAGCTTGGATTCGAGTTCTTCGGGCACGGATTCGATCACCAGATCCGCTTGCCGGGCCGCCGCCTCGATCGATTCCGCATATTCCAAACGACCGGCTGCGGATTGCGCCTGTGGTCCTGTAATCTTCCCCGAGCCCAGCGCCTGCTGAAGATTTACACGAAATTCACGTTCAGCTTTGCGCAGAGAACTTGGAAGGATGTCTTCGAGGATGGTGCGGTAACCGGCGAGAGCGGTGGCCTGGGCGATGTCGCGGCCCAAACCGCCGGCGCCAATCACGGCGACGGTCGCGACCTCCGTTACCAAGCTCATTTCTCCAGTTTCTGCAGAAGCTCCCCCAGGTGAGAACCAGCCGCCCGCAAACGCTCCGCCAGACGGTGCCGTTCTTCGTCCTCCATTGCTGGAACCGAGGCGGTAATCCGGCGGATCGTGGTATCAATGTCATCGACGTAATTGGTAAGACGGATTAATTCTCCCGTTGCAGCCATGAATGCTCCTATCTGAACAATCTGGGCGCAGGACGACTCGGCCTTTCCACAAGATGCTGAAGGCCACCGGCTCATTCCTGACGCCAACACCCTATTCTCAATCCCAAGAGTGATTTAGTAAAGGTGACGAACGGTCGCGACGCGCCCTGCTGATAACCGGCATTGATGTTTTCTATTGGTTTTTTGCGGCCGGAATGAATCTAATGAACCTATGAACAAAAAGCCAGTACAGCGGTATCTGTTCGCCAGCGACTTTGACCAGACGTTAACCTTCAATGATTCCGGCTATGTTTTGAGTGAGTTGGTGGGTATCCCGCCGGAGGAATTCGAGCGCAAGGCGAAGGGGATGGCGAAGTTGAACCTGGTACAGCAGGGGGCGGAGCTCGCTTATTTGCTGCTGCACGATCCGGAGTTTAGAAGCCGTGTGCGTAAGGAGCATCTTCACGAGGTTGGGAAGCAGATTCGCCTAAAAGAAAATATTGACCTGCTTTATCAGAATCTGAAGCAAGGAATTGACGGCTACAGTTTCGACTTCTATGTTCTTTCCGCTGCTCCGGTGGAAGTGATTTATTCGGCGCTGGAGGGGGTGGTGCCGCAGGATCACATTTATGGGACAGAATTCCGATACCTGCCCTCCGGCGAAATCGAGACCATTACGCGTGCGACTGCCGGTTACGGGAAGGTTGCCGTGCTCGATCGATTGCAAGCTGACCGCCAGGTGGGGCCCGACCACATCATTTACGTGGGCGATGGCAGCTCTGACGTTCACGTAATGCTGCATGTGAACATGCGCGACGGCTTCACCATTGCGGTTTCCGAGGCCAAGCATGTCTCCCAGGTGGCCAAGCGAACGGTTTTGAGTACCAATGCCCTCGCTGTCTTGGCGCCTATTCTCGAAGATATCGTGGGCTGGGATCGCAACCGCATACGCGGATTCTTTGCTTCCCACGGTTTGCTGATCCACGAATGGGACCGGGTGCGCACCGATTGGCTGACGCTCCGCCGCGCCGGGGAAGAGCACTCGGAAGCTGCCGGAGCAATGTAAGGAACTATCGTGCGTGTGGAACTGAGCGGAGCAGCAAGTCTCCTGCGAGGAAAAAGAAGAAGATTAACGAGATGAGACCGTTCATAGTGAAAAACGCGGCATTCAGCTTGCTTAGGTCGTCTGCCGAAACCAGCGAATGCTCATAGACGAGCAGCAGTCCGACCACCAGCACGCCGGCGGCAGCCAGTTTGCCCAGGCCGAAGCTAACCACGAGCGCGACCAGTAAGAATACCATCAGTACATGAAAAGCCCGCGCCATGCGGAGCGCATTGCGGATTCCAAAGAAACGCGGGATTGAGTGCAGGCCTGTCTGCTGATCGAATTCATAGTCCTGGCAGGAGTAAAGAATGTCAAAACCTGCGCCCCAGAAAGTGACAGCGGCGGTCAACAGCAAAATACGCGGATCCAGTGAGCCGCGCACGGCGATCCAGGCCGCCGAGGGAGCAATGCCCATGGCAAATCCCAGCGCTAGGTGCGACCAGCGGGTAAAACGCTTGGTGTACGAATAGAGCAGGATTACAGCCAATGCCAGAGGCGACAACCAGAGCGACAGCCGGTTCAATTGCGATGCCGCAAGCACCAACACAGCGCAGGAAGTGAGAACGAACACCGCGACGAACCCCGAGGTCAGGTGGCCAGCAGGCAGGGCACGCGTTTGGGTGCGCGGATTCGCGCCGTCAATGGTCGCGTCCGCCAGGCGGTTGAACGCCATGGCCGCCGAGCGCGCGGCCACCATGGCAACTACGATCCAAACCAGTTGACGCCCTGTCGGCAGGCCGTTGGCAGCCAACATGGCGCCACAGAGGGCAAAGGGCAGCACAAAAATAGAGTGCTCCCATTTGATCATCTCCAGCGTGATTCTCAGATTGCGCAGAATCGGCACCCGTTGATTGTAAATGCAAGCACTCTCTGGCGCGGGGCCTAAAAGCAGAAGAGAAATTTAGTGAAGAATCAACTTGCAGGCAGACCGGCGGTCGAGCGGTCTACTTCCGTCATTACTTTCATTCTCAGGCGGCGGAATGGCTCCCCGATCGCTGTCATGAGCAACACTCCGGCCACAATCGCGCGGGCATCGCGAGCAGTTTGCATGGAACCAAGAGTCACCAGGAGCGAGGTGGCGATCGCGGCTGGTTGACCGGCTCTAAGCGCCAATATACCCACGGTGGTCAGGACCGCCCCCAGCACGGCCGCCCACAGCCGCGGTGGAGATATGATCCCCGTCAACGAAACATTTGGCGCATACCAGGCGTGCATCAGGTAGAGAGCCACAAACCCCGATCCCAGCCCGACCATGTGCCCAACGATAATGTTGTAAGCTCTCGAACTCCGGCCGCGCGGCTTTTCCACCAACTCATAGGCGGTCGGTCCGAGGCTGGTAAATATCAAGGGCTGGCCGGTCGCCCATCCGACTCCGGCAACAATCAAAAGCAACACACCTTCACCCAAGCCGGCGGTGATTAACTCAGCACGTTTGTGCACTGTCATTATTGTTTCTATCCTCCAAGTCACAGTTCGCGCTAAGAGGATGCTGGAACGATAGCTCCTCGTTGCCACCGCGAGGCGTGTAGCGCAAATCGGATCGACCTTTGCCGCCGATCAAATTCGCGTGCAGTATTGCAAGAATAGTCGAGGAATGCTTTTTGGATCGCAGGACGTCCCCGAACCTGGGGTTTAAATACCGGAAAAGCGCTAGGTTGCAAGCGGGTGAAATGCAAGAAGCGCTTGTGCCAGCATCTGGGACAGAAATCCAGCGAACGCTGCGCGACCGGCCACAGTCCACCTACTGCCGCTATGCCGCGCGGGTCCGGTTCCTACAGTTCCCGCCAGATGTCCTTGAAGTCGAAGAAGCCCTTCTTGCCGACAATCCACTCGGCCGCTCGCACAGCGCCGTCGGCAAAGCCACGGCGGGATTTGGCGTCGTGGCAAACGTAGATAGTGTCGTTTGGTGACTCCAGCACCACCTCATGCATGCCGACGACTTCGCCCTCGCGGAAGGAGGTGATTTCGAGTTCGTGGCCGGAGGCTTGCTTGATAGCATTCTGCACGACGACGGCGGTACCCGAAGGCGCATCGAGCTTGTGCACATGATGGCGCTCGAAAATCTGACCCGAGTATTCGTGCTTGAGGGCAGCTGCGGCAGCACGAATGATGTCATAAAAGAGATTTACGCCGACCGAGAAATTACCGGCGAAGACGAAGCCGATGCCGCTCTCTTCGACCATGCGGCGGACGGCTGGCAATTCGTTGTACCAGCCAGTCGTGCCCACGACGAGATTCTTTTTGGCGCGGGCGCAGGCCCCGATGTTCTCCAGCGCAGCCTCGGGAGCGGTGAAGTCAATGATGACATCGAATTCTTTGAGCGTTTCCGGGGTTAGGGCGCAGGCGTGAAGGTTATCGTTGATGTCGAAAGAGTGGACGTGGTGCTTGCGCTCGTGAGCGATCTCCGCCACCAGCGATCCTGTTTTTCCACGGCCAAGAATGAGTAAGTGCATAAGCTGTCAGCAGTAACAATCCTGGGAAAGATTGCAATTACGCGAACGTTGCCGGATCCACATCCGTAAAGAACTTCTTATGCAACTGTTTGACAACCTGCGGTACCGCATCTTCTTCAATCACAAACGTTATATTGATCTCGGAAGCGCCCTGGGAAATCATGCGAATGTTGGTGTCGCGCACTTCCGTAAAAATCCGCGCGGCAATGCCGGGAGTGTTGCGCAAATTTTCCCCTACAACGCAGACAATGGCCTTACGACCCTCGTATTTTACGTCAGCCAGCTTGGCTAAATCGGCTGCTAATGCAGGAATGGACTCGTTGGAATCCACGGTTAGCGAAATGCTGACCTCAGATGTGGAAACCACGTCCACCGGAATACGATGGCGGTCGAAGGCCTCGAAAATCATCTTGAGAAAACCGTGGGCCAGCAGCATGCGGGGAGCCGCGATGTCGATAATCGTAATGCGCTTCTTGACCGCGATGGCTTTGAACGAGTTTTTTGACGGCGGAGCTATGGCCGTGATGCGCGTGCCCTCGCAACTGGGATTTTTCGAATTCAGGATGTACACAGGAATATTTTTTTGCACTGCGGGGAGCACGGTCGCCGGGTGCAAAACTTTCGCGCCGAAATAGGCAAGCTCGGCGGCTTCTTCAAAGCTGATGACGCGGATACGCCGGGCGTCGGGGCAGAGGTTGGGGTCGGTGGTCATCATGCCATCGACGTCGGTCCAGATTTCGATGCGTTCGGCATTCAGCCCCGCTCCCACGATAGCCGCCGAATAGTCGGAACCGCCGCGCCCAATGGTTGTGGTGACTCCGGCTTTGGTGGCGCCAATGAAGCCCCCCATGACCGGCACGCACCCTTTCTCCACCAGCGGCTGCACTTTAGCTTGTAGCCGCCCGTCGGTTTCCGCGAAGAGGGGAGCCGCTTTGGTGTGCGAGCCGTCCGTGACGATGCACTCACGCGAGTCTACATGCGCAGAGGGCATATTTCTGGCAGTAAAAGCCGCAGCCACAATCTTGCTTGACAGCATTTCTCCGTAGGCGGCTACATGATCGTTCGTCCGCGGTGTCAGCTCGCCAACTGCTGCAATGCCGCGCAGCAGTTCTTCCAGATTCTCGAATTCACCCCCGAGCTCCGAATGGAATTGGCTGAACAATGCGGTGCCCAGCAGTTCTCCCGCGGTATCGTAGTGGCGCTCCTGTAAAGCCCGACAGAGTTTGAGCGCAGTTTTACGGTCACCGGCGCCGGCCGCCCGCGACATGGCGAGCAGTTGGTCGGTCACTTTGGCCATGGCGCTGACCACCACCACAGGCCGCTGGGGCAGGCGCTCTTTGACAATCGAGGCGACACGGTCGATCGCCTTGGCATCCTGCACCGAGGTGCCGCCAAATTTCATTACGATCATCGGGAGAAGTTCCTTGGCAATCGCTGGCCGACGAAGTCCACTGTTCTCACCGAAGGTATCCGGGACTGCGGCCTTTTGTCCGTCTGAGTTCGCATAAGTATGGATTGGATTTTACAACAGCTGCGAGCTAGGCTTGGGAGCGGCATCCGGCGGTTCAGTAGCAAGAAGATTCCGGTTGCACCGGATTGGCCCCGGGATGCTGGATTTTACCAGTTGTGCCGATATGTAGGTCGAGAAGGGGGATATTATGCCCGAGCTTCGGCAGAATTACTCAACCAAAGAGTGGGTCATCATTGCCACGGAACGTGCCAAGCGCCCGGAAGAGCTGGCCACGCATCGGCCACCAAAGGCGGTTGCGTCGAGGGTGGCAACCTGCCCTTTTTGCCCGGGGAACGAAGAAAAGACGCCTCCGGAGATTCTTCGGGTTCCCGACAACGGCGATGGCTCTTGGGGAGTGCGGGTCGTGCCCAACAAGTTTGCGGCTCTGGCGCGCGATGCCGAGCCGATTCGTACCGTACATCGCACCCGCCGCAGCATCGATGGGTTTGGCGTGCATGATGTGATCATCGATACTCCCGATCACTCGCAACCTACTGCATTAATGGAGAATGAGCACTTGGCGGATGTGCTGCGGGTGTACAAGACACGTTGCGACGCACTGAGCCTTGACCCCCGCATCGCCCATGTCACGATTTTCAAAAACCATGGCGTCGATGCCGGGACCAGTCTGGAGCATCCGCACTCGCAACTGATCGCCACGCCGGTGATCTCCCATCAGGTGCGGCAGCGTCTGCACGAAGCTCTGCGGCACTATGACGACTACGGTGTCTGCATGTTCTGTCAGGAAATTGAGGAAGAAATGGGAGAAGGGGCGCGCATAATCCTGAAGACAGAGCACTTTGTGGCCATGGAAGTGTTTGCTTCGCCCGCGCCGTTCTGCACGCACATTTTTCCGTTGCGGCACATGGCCAGTTTTAACGACATCAGTGGAGCCGAAATAGCGGATTTGGCGAACGCTTTGCGTACTGTCCTGGCCAAGCTCTACTATGGGCTCAATGACCCGGACTTCAATTACACCATTCGTACCTCACCGGCAGAATCGGCCGGCGCAAAGTATTTTCATTGGTACGTCAGCGTAATTCCGCGTCTGACGCGGGTAGCAGGTTTCGAGTTGGGATCGGGCATGTTCATCAACACGGTGCGGCCGGAAGCTGCTGCTGAGTTTCTAAGGAATGTGAAGGTTGAATCGACTGCCAAAGCGGCCATCTAAAATGGCTAGGTTTGCTCCTGGGGGATTTCCGGCGTTGTCAGCAAGTACTCGTTGAGAGGACCGAACCGCCGTTTTTCCACATAAAGCCGCCAGCGACGCCATACAATTCGCAGGCTTGCCATGACCGGAATGGAAAGATACACGCCCAGCACCCCGGCAATCTCACCGCCCGCGAGCACACCGAAGAGCGCACCCAAAGGATGTAGTTCCATGCTGTGGCCCATGATGCGCGGGGTGATTACATAGTCCTGGGTCAGGCGCCAGACGGCAAGAAAAATCAAAAGCACCAGCCAATTGGAGTAGCCAGTGAGGAGTGCGGCGCCCATAATGAGTAGGGCCGCCACAAGCGGTCCAACCACCGGAATAAACTCTAGAAAGCCGCCCGCCGTGCCCAACACCAAAGCATAGGGCACCTTAATCGCGCTCATCACCGAGATGTAGATCACCAGGGAGAAAGCAGCCAGAGTCAACTGCGCGCGAATAAAGTGGGCCAGCATTTGATTGAGGTCCCCGAGAACGCCCTGCAGGAACTCCCTTTGGGGCTGTGTATTGGAGAACGACAAAAGCGTCTGGCCGAACTGGCGTCCATCCCGCAGAAAGAACGCAGCCAGGATAGGAACCACAATCAGCAGCCAGGCGCTTTGCGCCACTTCGGCAATGCGGATGCCCGCTCGTTGAGCCAAGTGGGAAAGTGTGTCGCGATGCGAAATGAGGAACGACTGCAGGTGATACCTCGTCTCTTCGCTCCAGCCGTGTTCCCGTCCGATTTCCTGGGCGATCTGCCCGGAGCCGACCTTCTGCAGAAGTCCAGGGAGCGATTCCGTGAAATGCTGTGCCTGCCGCGCAATTTTTGGCCCTACGAAAAAAAAGAAGATGGCCAATATCAGCGCCAGAACCAGATATACGGCGGCGATTGCCAAACCCCGGCTGCGGGTCCATTTTTGGATGCTGGAGATGGCGGGTTCCACTAGATAGGCAAAAAAGATCGCGAAGAGAAAAGCGATCAGCGTGTTATGTGCGACGTAAAAGAAACCCAGCACTAAGGCGAATAAGAGCGCAGTGAACAGAGCTCGCGCGGTTCGTAGGTCAATCAATGTGAGCAAAGGTTGTCATCCCGCCAGCCTAGTCGCGTACTACCTCGGTATTCTGGTCTGCAATCACAATTCGTACCAGCTTGTACTGATCATCTACCCAGAACGACCAGTCCCCAGCATCGCTCTTTAGATCAAATCGGCCCAGTTCCCGTTGCACGTCGTGTACCATTACTTTTTCTCTCCCGGAAAATTCCATGGTTGCAGCCGCGGAAGACCGCGAATGTGGATCCAGGGTTCCGAACCGGGTCCGCTGGTGCAGCGGGCACTGTACCTGCCCCTTCTCCTGGCGGCAACCGATAGCCAAGTACCTCCACAGGAGCACCTCCCGGTGTATGAAGAAATAGTCATCCAAAATGCTGGTGGAAGCCGGAAGCAGGAAGGGTTGCTCCAAAGGTTTGCCGCTTTCACCGCTGATCACCTGCTCGGTTAGAAACTGGTCGCTTGGAGTTACGGTGGCCGCAACTCTTTCAGGTTGGACCTCCTTCCATTCATATTTCCGCAAATCGCCGTTCGGGGCGAGTTCCAGTTGGGACGATTGCACTGCTTTGGTCAGACCCTTTTCTGACTTAAATTCGGAGTTGACCAAGCTCCCTTTGTTATTCTCCAGGATGGTAAACGTCTCTGTCGCTACACGATGCCCATTCATAAAGACCCCAAAGGAGCCGGAATCCACCGTTCGGCCTTCCAAATCCTCTTTGGCCGAAACCAGGGCTGGAATCAGGGCCACACAAAGTACTCGCACCACAGTTTTACCGAGTCTCACTCTACATCTCCTTGAAATCGATCACTTGCTGGAAGCCCGAGAGCGCTTGCCACCTGCCTGGCGACTGTATCCACGTCCGAATCGCCAGTCTCAATCCGCAAACTCGCTTTCAAGTAATGGGGACGGCGCGCCAGGTACAATTTCCGGAATTCTTCCTCGCTCTTTCGCAAGGGCCGCTCGACCTGCTGTTCCTCGAGACAACGCCGGAACAGCACCTCTGCGGCGGCATCAAGGAATACGGTCATGGCGGAAGCCTGGGCCAGTAAAGCCGCGTTCTCAGCCTGCACAAAAGCTCCGCCCCCCAAAGCTACGATTCGCCCCTCAGCATCCGCCTCCGACAGAACGGCACGTAGAGCCAAGTGTTCCGCCCGCCTGAATTCCGCTTCTCCGGAATCACGGAAAATCTGCTCGATGGGGCGCTGTTCATGCGCCACAATGCGCTCGTCGAGATCCTCAAATTTCCAGCCAAGCTGTCGCGCCAAAGCCCGCCCAACGCTGCTCTTTCCTGCTCCCATGAAGCCCACAAGAAAAACCAGCCGCGGCACGGAAGTATATCCCTGCGCGGAGGCATCGCCTGCCGGGCGCGAACCCAGTTTGTGTCTCATGCCTGCCGAATGCCGTCCGGGCGATTGTGCCTGTCGGCGAAGTTGTCAGCGTTTCTTGAGGTGGATTTTACCACTGATAGAAAACAACTTAACGGAAGAGGCGGCCTTTCCCATGGTACCTGCAAAGGCACTCCCTGCCTTCAGCGGAAACCAATTGTGTTTGGGCTGGAGTTCGGAACCGAAATCATTCTCTACGTTCCCCTGCTCGGAGCGGGCAACCACGTCGAAAGAGGCGTAACTTGGAGCCAGCGCTTCGATGTCGCCCGTATGGCTGGTGAGATTGTATTCGCCTCCACCGCCAAACTCGCCGTCATAGCGGATTTTCCCGCTGTTTGAGTTCACCAGCACGTAGGGGCCGTCTACGGAGTTCATGACAACATCTCCGCTGACCGAAGTGATTTCAACGTGTCCATCGCGGATATTGGCCAGTGTGACCTGACCATTGAGTGTTTTGATATGCACATGGACACCGCTGACGTCGCGAACGTCGATCGGAGCGTTGGCTCCTTCCAAGGTGACATCTCCGTGGAGTCTTTCGGCAGAAAGCGGGCCCGTGGTGGAGTGAAGCATGACGCTGGCATCAGCCGGCACCAGAACTTCATAATCCACACGGCCATTGTCGGCGTCGGCTCCCGGCAAGAGGTGGGATACAACATCCACGCGATTGCCGCTTTGAGAATGTTCTACTTCAACCTTGTCGGAATGGGCCACCGCAGTTACCACCACTTCCTTGGTTGCGCCCGGCTTGACGGAGATCGGCCCGTACTGGTTCACAACCGAAACGATGGCTCGGCGGCCGACTTTGAAATGAAAAGCCTGATTGCCCTCTGCAAAAGCAAAACCCACTGTCGCCAGAACCACCACCATTGCGGCGCGCTGCCTGCTATTCATAACTGCTGCTCCCCTGGTATGGCACCCGACGATTCTGCCAAAGCCTTGTTGCCGGCCATATTATTGCAAAGAACGGTCCATCGCCAACTCATAAATCATCGCCTTCTGCTCATAGGCGTTCATAAGGTACTGCTGCGACGCTTCGTCGCCCGGGTGGGCGCGCGCGGACTGCTCGGCGTCACGAATGTATGCGTTGACGCGCTGTAACTCGGTCTCATAAGAAGCCCGCAGGGAAGGCGAGCGCGAACCGACCACTTCCAGCAATTGAATATCGTCCTTGAGGTCAGCTGTGGCGCCTGCCGAACCGAGCCGATGACAGCGGGTGCAGGTGCGGCTTGCTCAGCCACTTCGGGGGCAGCGACCGGTTTCTCGTAGCGCAGAACCCCCAGAGTCACAAGGAAAGCCACCGTCGCTGGCAGGAACCATGCAAAAGCCCAGCGGCGAAAGGGTCTGCTTGCTGCCAGGTATGGCTCCGCCTTGGCATCGCGAATCAGACCTTCCTGCCGCAAGGCAATCTCCAGCGAGTTCCAAACCCTCTGGTTGGGGTCGTCGGAAGCGCGCAGCAGCCGCGCCTGTTGTGAGATGACGTGAATATCTGACACCAGATCAGAACATGTGGAGCACACCGTGAGGTGTGCCCGCTGTTCAGCGGTGCCTGTGTCTTCCAGAATATCTGGCAGAACTGCCTGGAACTCTGCGCAGGTCATGCTACTCTCCCCGTTCCCTCTGTCCAAAGCTCCTCTTACGGCTTAATGGCCTTTTCGGCTCTGCTCGCTTTGAGAAGCTCGCGCAGTTTCATCCGCGCCTTGTGCAACTGCGATTTGCTGTTACCAATCGAACATCCGACCATTTCGGCAATCTCATTGTGCTCATAACCCTCTACGTCGTGCAGCAGGAAAATGCTGCGATAACCCGGCGGCAACGACTCCACCGCACGCTGTAATTGCAAGCGATCGACCGATCCGGCCAAGGAAGGATCGATCATGCCCAGTTCCTTCCGCGGAGTCTCCTCCTCGGTTTCCATGGTGTCTTCCAGGGAAACCACCGGCAGGCCCTTTTTGCGCAATTGCATGAGAACTACGTTTACTGACATTCGATGCAACCATGTAGAAAAGGCTGATTCGCCGCGAAAAGTTCCAATTTTGCGAAACAACTGGAGGAAGGCTTCCTGAGTAAGGTCCTCGGCCGCTGCCGTGTTGGCCGTCATGCGCAAACATAAAGAATACACACGCCGCTTGTGCAGGTTGTACAAGAACTCAAAAGCTTCCGCATCCCCCTGCTTAGCTCGCTCAATGGCGTCCGCCTCGGACAGCCCTGCAATTTGCTGCTTTCTCGCGCCCGTCAATTCGTCTTTCCGGCCGCACCTAGTCAGATGCGACGCAAGTCCCGTGCGTTGTACCTGTTACAGCATCTTACGGCTCGCAACGGCATCTGGACTTAAGTTACCCAATGCCAAGCAAGTCGGCAAATCTTGGTGGCTTTTTCCTGCCACCCAGGGTTTCATGTTACTCCTGTACTTATTGCGAAAATCCTCCCAACCCTAACATTCCAGGGCAGAATAGTCGTCCTGCAGCACAGTCATCTGCTCCCGGCCGGGGAACGACGGCCAGCCATATCTCTTTCCCCTTTGGACTACGTTACGGCGGATGCCGTTGTAATCGTTTCTAACCCGTGCCCATAGGGGCCGGTTTCACGGTGGTGGAGCAGGAAGGCAAATAGGACAGCCAGCCCAGCCCAGACCTGTAGGATATCGACATCGAGGGTCGTAGCCGCCTGGGTTCGGCGGGCCAGCGTGAGAGCGGTCATTCGCCCATCCCAGTAGCATAGTTGAAGCTCGCATAGCCCAATGTTTTGGATCATGGTCATGAGCCCGTATGCAGTGCCCAAAGTTTTCTGCTCGACGATATACGCTACGGAGGGCCAAATCACTGCCGGGACCAGGGAAAACGCCAGACCCATCATAGCCATGGGCAAATAAAGCGACACCCGTGTATAGGCCATGATCAGGAAGACAGGAATCAGCAGGACGGAGCCGAAAATCATCAACAGAGCCCGCCTGCCAACCTTGTCTACAAAGATCCCAAACAACGGGGTGCCGAACATGGTGAACACGGTAAGGACGCTGAGCATAAAACCGCCGAATTCACGGCTGGTGTGGTGGGCGTCCATAAAAAACTTTACCGCGAACGTTTCGAAAGGAAATATGCAGGAGTAGAACAGCACGCAAAGCCCGACCAGATACCAGTAGCACTGGCCGAACCGCAGGATGTCGGAGACAGCCAACTTATCCGTTTTCGCGGCATGGCCGAGCGCGTACCGTTGCTCAGCCCGTTTTTCAAGGATCCAGTAAAAAATCGGCCCAATCACGCAAAGTGTAACGAAGCCGCAGCCGATCAGCCATGGGGTCTGCCAACTGTTGTATGCAGAGCGGGCCCAGGTAGGAGAATTTTGGGCCAGCCACGTGCCGAACCGCGAAATGGTTAGGTTGATCCCTAGGGCGAAGCTCAGTTCCTTGCCACGGAACCATTTTGCGATGGCGGTGGTAATGGCCACGATCAGCGACTCAGCCCCCATGCCAAAGACGAAACGTCCGGAGGCCATAACCCAAAACGAGGGAGTTGAGGCAGTAAGAACCGCGCCAATCATACAAATGGAGCCGAATAGCAGCGTGGCTTTGCGGGTTCCTATTCGGTCAATAATGATGCCGCCGATCAGAACGGTTGCAATCGGGGCAATGCTGTAAAACGAGTTGAGCAGGCCGATGTTCTTGTCAGAGAAGCCTAGCTGCTTTTGCAGTACGTCCGCCAGCGGGCTAAGGGCGTCATAAAAGTAATAATTGCCGAACATCGCCACGCTCACTGCGATCAGTACAATCCAGCGGTAGAGCCGCGATGGTTCGGGACGCGAAATTTCAGGCATGCGCAGCTTTTCGGGCGTGAGCGTTCTCCAGCCAAAGATACAGTCTGAGAACGATAGCAGATTGTAAGCGTGAAACGCGACCCTTGAAATCCGGCGCAAACCAGATGGCTAGGAACCCGACAGATGGCAAGCGATGCTGGCTCGGCGAGGTCGGCCTAAAGATCATAGACGGAGACATACAATTCGGCTCTTGGCAATACCGTTTTGTCCTTATTACTGAAGAGCAGTCGCGGAGGTGATCTTCTATAGGCTGTGAATCCCTTGAAGAATAGCCGCGAAAGCAAAATAGAACGGGGGTTGTGCATGCGCGCAAAGATCACGGCTACGATTTTGCTCCTGAGCGGTCTATGTTTTGCAAAAGATCGAAAGCCCTTTCAGAGCGGGACCTTGGTACGAATGGACTCGGTCGCGTGCGGCATTGACGAAAACAGCGGCAAAAGCTTGGCTGGGGAACTGATCGGCACGGATGGTGCCCATAAGAAAACTCATGAAGTATTGTGCCCGGAATACGTCTTGCAAACGGACCGTGTTACTTACCGCATTCGGCCGAAAGACGTCAAGCATCCGGTTCTCTTGCCAGTTGGAGAACATGCCCAGTTTCGCATGCAGAAAGACAAGATGGTTCTGAGAGTAGAAGACTTGGACGATAAGGACCGCGACTACCTAGTGGTTTCAATGACGCCGCGGGAGCGGGGATCTTCCGATATAAGTCAAAAATAGCCTGCAAGCTCACTTGCCGATACCGCTATTAACTCAAAGCTAATTGGGATGAGGCAAACCGGAACTTCCGGTGGGGTGCCGGACCCATTCACCACCCCTAAAGTTGACCAACCCCTCCCCTGCCCGTCCGCATCCAAAACGCCTGAATCGGAGTGTGTGGGCGTCGCATGCGCGGCGGGCAGAAATAATCATAGGAGAAGGATAATCAATGAAACGCATTTCTCTTTTAGCTATATTGGCGCTGAGCTTAACGGCGCCCTCCATGTTGATGGCGCAAGGTGAATACAACCATGGGGAGGTGGGGGTGTTCGCGGATTATATGCGGCTGAATACGTCGCCGGAAATCAACTTCGTCGGCGTGGGCGGACGGGTATCTTTCAATGCGAACAGTTTTTTGGCTCTGGAAGGCGAAATGAGCTATGACTTTGCCCGGAATTACACCACCACATTTAACAATGGGGTGACCACCCAGTTTGCGACCAGCAGCCTTCACCCCTTGACTGGACTGTTCGGGCCGGCGTTCAAAATAGGCGGCTCCAGTCCATTTCGTGTCTTTGTCACCGGCAAGGTTGGCTTTATTAATTTCAGTACCACCAGCCAAACTGGCACTGCAGGGTTTACCAGTTCCATTGATTCGGTTACCGGTGGAGATACCCACTTCGCCGTTTATCCAGGGGCGGGGATTGAAGGTTTCTGGGGGCCTTTCGGGTTGCGACTTGACGCAGGCGACGAAATGTTTTTCAGCAACGGAACCCACCACAACATCAAAGTAGAGTTTGGGCCACACATCCGCTTCTAAGAGCTACAGAAGGCTTGCATCACGGAACTCGGCAGCTCTTGGGCTGCCGAGTTCCACGTTAGCGTCCTGAAAAGATATGTCCCAGTTTCTCTTTTTTTGTCCGCAGGTATTCCTCGGCATGTAAAGTCGGCGGGACCTCACAGGGAACACGTTCGGTGACTTCAATGCCAGCATGCTCCAGGGCCGCAACCTTGTCTGGGTTGTTGGACAACAGGCGTATGCGGGCCACTCCCAGAGCCTTCAGAATCTCCGATGGCAGCGCGAATTCCCGATGATCCGCTTTGAACCCGAGTCTCTCATTTGCTTCCACCGTGTCCAATCCTGAGTCTTGCAATTCATACGCTTTTAGCTTGGCCATTAGTCCGATGCCGCGGCCTTCCTGTTGCTCGTAGATCAGCACGCCCGCGCCGGCTTCGGCAATCATGGCCAAAGCCATCTCTAGTTGTTGCCGACAATCACAGCGAAGCGATCCAAATACGTCCCCGGTAAGACACTGCGAATGAATTCGAACCAATGGCGCAGAAGAGTGCAGATCGCCCATTACTAGCGCCACAGCTTCTTCGGTGCGCCGATCTTTACCTGTTTCAAAGTTGCCGCGAAATCCGAAGATACGGAAATGCCCCCAGCGGGTAGGGAAGTCGGCAGAGGCAACTTGTTCAACCTGTGAGGAAGTCACACAGACATTATAGTGGCCTTCCCGGGCCAACAAACCGGCGGGCCTAAGCAGAGGGCTTGAAGTGATAGTACACATCTTGCTTTGAAGGGATGGGAACGCCGTTACGCGTGGCCGGCTGAAAATGCCAATTCTGCAGCGCAGCCAGCACTTTGCCGTCAATTGCCGGTCCCAGACTTTGCAGCACCGTCTTTTGCACGATATTGCCTTTGTCATCGATTGTGATTTCAACCACGACGCTACCTTCGCCATGCCCGGAAAGATCGCTGGGATCGACGACTGGGTCGCTGGCGGTAATGGGGAGCGCGGGACGAATCTCGTCGCCCGACGTTGGGCCCTCCGTCAAAGACCCGTATGACTGGCCGGCCGGAGGAGCGACTGAATGCGGACTCGGAGGGCTAGCCTCCGCCAGAGCGCTTTCTGCTTTGCGGGATTTCCAGGTCAGCTTCTGTCGCGCTGATGAACGTGCCCGATTGTTGGTCGTGGACCGATCGCTTTTGGCATTGGCGGGGGCCTGAGCAGTCCAATAAAGACGGGTCACGGTGGTGCCGTTTTGGCCGGCGGCGACGGATGATGGAGCAAGCACAAGCGGAATGGGGGCACGCAGGAGCCAAGCCAAAAGAAAGCCATGAACAAGGACAGAGATTCCGCGTGTCCGAAAGCGCAGTAGCGAAAATCCATCGTTCAATGGCAGAAACATGGAGACTCCGGGAGGAAAGTGCTTTTGGTCATTAGACGGCAAAGCCTTCGTTTAGTAAACAAGGAATCGCAGATTGAAATGGGGGATAAGAGCGGGAACGGAAAGACAAGCCAGAGCGGTGCTGGTCTGGAACAGAAGGCGCTGCTAAAATCAAGGTCACCGATTGTAATCCTCAAAATGGGGCTATAGCTCAGCTGGGAGAGCGCATCGTTCGCAACGATGAGGTCGTCGGTTCGAGCCCGACTAGCTCCACCATGTTTTCAATCGCTTACGCAAGCAAATCTTCCGATCGCTGCTTTTCAGTCTCGTGGTTCCTGTAGAGCCCCTGCTTCGCACTGAGTCCGCCCTTACTGGTTATCGCGTAGAGATCGCATCCAGTGGCGCTTTGTCTGAATCTCCCCGTGCGAGCAGTGCTGCAATATCGGGCGAGACCTGCCCGGCAATTGCCATGATGGTTCTCTTGCTGGCCTGGAGTTCCTTCGGTCCATAGATGGCTCCAACCTGCGCATCGCCGCTGGCAACTAAGCTTCGGGCTGGTTTCGGGAAGAATGTTGGATGCTAGGGCGCATCCATAAACAACCGGAGCCAACCAAAGACAATTTTTCAAAATCAAGGAGACTCATAATGGCAAGCGAAGGACTTAAAGAGCTATTTATCGAGGAATTGAAGGACCTGTACAACGCCGAGAACCAGCTGGTGAAAGCCCTACCCAAAATGGCCAAGGCTGCATCTTCGGAAGAGCTGAAGGACGGTTTCGAGGAGCACCTGGAACAGACCCGAAGCCACGTGGAGCGTCTGGAGAAAATTTTCAGGGGGCTCGATGAAAATCCGAAGGGCAAAAAGTGCGTAGGAATGGAAGGGCTCATTGAGGAAGGCAGCGAAGCCATGGGGGAAGACTTCGAGGACGCGGTGATGGATGCCGCTCTGATTGGCGCTGCGCAGCGCGTCGAGCACTACGAAATCGCGGCTTATGGCACGGCGCGTGAACTGGCCGAAGTGCTCGGCGAATCCGACTACGCTTCGCTCCTCCAGGAAACACTGGATGAAGAGAAGGAGACAGACGAAAAACTGACTTCTCTCGCGAAACAGATCAATGACCAGGCGAATAGCGAGGGAGGGTCGGAAGAGAAGAAAGCCTCGTCAGAGGTGAAGTCCCGCCGCAAGACGTCGCGGCGCGTGGCGTAAGGCCCAATGCCGACAGGAGGCGATCATGTCCAGGAGCGCCAGCATCCGGAAACATCCGATCCTCACTCCGCCTCCTGCCGGGTTCGGCCTTGGTACGCCAGTTCAGCACGCGATCAAGTCGGGGCCGACTGGAGCTGGTTCCACCAAGCTTTCTACCGAAACAGAATTGTAGCGTTCAGATTTCTTGGCAAGTGCAAGCAGGGGAAAGCAATAATCTCGATTTCAACCTTCAGGGCGACAGCGACTTCGAGTCGGGCCTGGGTGGGGATCGAGAAAGGATTACCGCCTGTGAGTCGACATAGACCGTTCTCCAGCCGCCCTCCAATTGGAGCCCGGTGATGAGCGGTGTCTTTGGCGGAAGGACCACGGTCCGTATCCGCCAACTCTGTAGACCTTTCTTCCAATCATCTGTCAGGTGATCGGCAGCCGAGAACTGCTCCATGAGCGCGGGGCCGTACAAATCCGCCCGGCCGTCAATGTACACCCGATAGTCGGGATAAAGCTTCCAGATGAAGTAGCCGCCCCAATCATAATCGTTGAAGATCGGTGCCGGAGGATGGTGGGTCAAGAGAAAAGAAACTGCGGCCGCGGGGAATCGGGTTGCCTCAGCTTGCCGCTGTGTTGCGATTACGTGGCGAACGCGAAACAACGCAAAAATCGCCAGAGCCAACAAAATGGAAGCGTTCAGCCGCGTTCTCGTTGGAATCGTCAGCCGTTCCGCGTGGGCAATCTCTTTTTCGCGCCATAACCATTGGTCAACCGTCCGGCTAAGGGTGGGCGCTGCTACTAACGCGAACAACGCTAAATGGCGTTGTGCCTGCAAGCCCAAATAAATTGTGCCCAAGAGCAAGATCAAACTATAAGACCTAAACTTCCGGGGAGTCTGGGTTACAACCAGCAGCCCGAAGAGGATAAGCAGCAGCCCCGGCCAATACTGCGGCTGATGAAAATCAGGTGAGAACCACTCGGCGATGTGGGCCTGCATGGCCTGCGAGAAAAGCGTGGCGAAGGGATACGAGTACATCTTGAATCCATATGGATTGAACGGGACCACCACCAGACACGCCAGCAGGGTCAGCAGCAGTCCCCGGACCCGGAGTTTGGATTGTGTCCAGAGGGAATCCCCGAAAGCGGAATCGAACGTTTCGCCAACAGCAAAGATGAGTAGCAAGCCAATGCCGGCAATGTAACCCGCATGTAAGTTCACCCACAGAAGCATGAGCGGGGGCATCCACCAGAGCAATTTCGGACGGACTTCTGACCGCTCCAGAATCAGCAGAAAAAGGCTGATAAACAACAGCGAAAACATTTGCGGTCGCGCCCCCCACAGCGGCATGGAAGCGAGCGCGGCCCAAATTGTGAGTGAAGCGCACACAGAACCCGAACCGCCGCAACTTAAAAATGCGGTCAGGAAAATCGCGGCCATGGTCAGAGCAAAACCCAAAGCGAGGGCGGCGAAGCCGCCAATGCGGTAAAGCCCGAAGATCAGTACATCCGACAACCATTCATGGTTGATCCAGGGCTGCCCAAAGCGAGTGAACGAGTAAGGGTCAGCGTGAAAAATCGCCTGCTGCTGCACGATCATTTGCCCGGTGCGCAAATGCCACCAGAAGTCAGGATCGGTTACCGGACGGGCGGCCATCACAAAGACCCCGATTGTGACCACTGCAGCAAACAGAAGCTTGTTGTGTGATTGTTCGTTCACGCCACCCAAGTCTCTTTATGGTCGGTCGTTCTGCTTTCGAAGAAAATGCTGAGCAGAACCAGCAGAACGCCCAGAGGAAGGAGTGGAGAAGTGTAAAGCGGAAGCATCCAGAATTTCTGTAGCACAGACGGGGCGAGCCAAAGGGATGCCAGACTCAAGCCAGCAGCGAAGGTCCAAGCCCATGCCAGCAGAATCCATAATGCGGCGGAGGACAAGCGGATGAGATGGTACTGGGCCCCGCCGATCTGCGGTGTCAGGAGGAGAAAGAGAATGCCGGGGATCAGCAGAAGCTGGGCATGAGGCTCGATCGTAGGGATTACCAGGAGGGTCGCCGCCAAAAGCAGGCTACAAGCGAGGGCAAACTCTGGACTTCGTGGAAGAGAAGCTCGTAGTTGCCAACAGAGGACCAGAACTCCCGTCACCACTACAACCGCGACAATTAGCCCCACCCTGGAACCAAGCCATACCTGGAAGAGCGAACGGCCGAAAGTGTAATGGGTGTAAGCGCGTGTGACGGCAATAAACTGGCGAATCCACCGTTGCTCCAGCCATTCGCTGCCGAGCAGGAGCAGAGACATGGTTGCGAAGAAACTCCATGCCAGAGGCTGGCGTCGTCGCCATTCTCGTACTGTCCACATTGCTAACCACAACACCAGCAGAAACACAAAATGGGGCTTAATTGTCGCCAGCGCCAGAAGGATTCCTCCCGGAATAAGGCGCCCGGCTGCGATGGTAGCAAGCGCTGCGGCAATAAGGAATGCCGCCATGATACTGGGATTTTGCAACCACAAGCCCTGCATGGCCGGAAAGCTGCCCAGGAGGAACAAGGCAAGTACCGCAAACCTGGATGGCCCTGGCTGCCAACCCAGTACAAAAAGCCAGAGGCCGAGCATGAGTACCACCAACAGCGGAAGCAGCACGGAAAAGATCGCCTTGACCAGGCCAAAAGGAATCGCCACTACGGGATATAAGAGAAAAACAAAGTACAAGGGATATGCGAACCCTCCCGCGCGTTCCGCGGGGCTGCCAGGCTGCGCTCCGGCTACCGGGGCTCCATAGATCTGCTCCTGAATTTCGCGGCACACCGCCAGGCTGTAAGGATCACGATGATGCAGAAACGATTCATGCGCAGCCCACCAGCTTGCGTACAAATCGGAGAAGTGGGCTGGCTGCCCGGAAGCCCACACATAACTTCCGTAACGCCACATGCAGAGACAGGCAGCCAGAGATAACAATAGCCAAATCCAGTCCGGCCTCGCTCGGCGGTGGAAAGTCTTGCCTTGAGGATTCATCCGCACGAGTTGAATTTCTCCGATGAAACAGTAGCGAATGTCTTGCTGGACGTGTAGCTGCCGGTTAATGCGATGGCTGCTGCAGCCACCAACATGCCCCCCAGGATATCCACCACGTAGTGCCACTCCAGAAACAGGATGGCCGCCAACAGCAAGACATCGTAGGCCGCCAGTACGAGCACCATTCTCTTCCAGCGCCGCAGGAACCACATGACGATCAGAGGCTGGGCAATGTGCATGCACGGAAAGCCGATGAAGTAATCGAACCCGATGCGGCCCCGGGGCGCGCGGTTCCACAATGCCTGAGCCATCACCATGAGATTCTTTTGTATCGAATACGCGCGCAACGACTCTGGAAAACGCGAGAAATGTGACGGACAAAGAACATACGGTCCCTGGCTGGTCCAAAAGTAGAAGAGCAACAAGGCGAGGTAGTAGGCCATCAGGATGGTGCCCACGAATTGCAACCCCCGCTTTTTCCCTGCATACAGACTGACGATAAGCAGTCCCGCGCCGATCTGAGGAAACATCCCAAAGTAAACGAACTCAAGAAATCGGAAGAATGACAAAGGGAACGTCCGAATGGCCCAGTGGGAAATGGCAGATACGGAACCTCCCCCGAGGAGCCACCGGTCCATGGCATAAAACATCGGGTCGCGTGTGGAATAATAACGCAGCGAAACAATTACGTCGTTCCAGGCGAAAACCAGCACGAATCCGAAAAAGAGGAAGGCAGCCACAGGTAAAACCGCGACGGCAGCCCGCTTCAGGGCATGTGAGCCTAGACGTTCGCGGTATTCCAACAATGCCAGAGCATCCACGGTGAGAATCAGAGCGGACAGCCAACTGGCAGTCCAAAGCAGCACCAGGAAAAAGAAAATCGCGAAGACGAACCTGGCCTTCTGCTGCCGCCATCGCGCAATAAGAGGACCCAGAGCTTGTCTGGGCCCAAAACCGACCACATAAAGAATGGCGGCCACAAAGATGGCTTGTGCCGCCAGCACCAGCCAGTACGCAGAGGCAACTCCAATCCAGTCAAATTTCAGAGGAATATGTAGCTGTCGCAGAAATAGCAGGCAGGCTACGGCCAGCAGGAACGTAATCCAGTAGTGCACATGGACTAATACTTTGTCGCGCAGACGGATAGCGGACCTCGCCCCGAATCGAATCTCAAAAATTAGTTGTAACACGATCCGGAACCGGCAGTAATAACCTGGCGCCTTCGTCGAAGCGCTAGTGACTGCAACTGGCTTCCGTCTTGGGGGGAAACACCCATCGTGCCAAGCAGACTCCCAGTATGGGCAAGTAGAGGAAAATTACGGCCCATCTGCCGACTTGAGCAAAACTGTGCGGAACGTGGTACCAACGACATAGTCCGGCACCCCAGCTAAAGAAAACCGTAAGCAGGATCTCGCGGCGGGTTTTTGGAATCAGCCATAACACGAAGGCATCGAAGAACCAGCGCTGCGGCATGCATGCCATCAGGAATAGTAGCCACGCATCTCGTTCACGGTATCGCCACAGAGCCAGTGCGAGTATGGGGCCAGGCAAGACTAGCAACGGGATAAAGTGCTGGTAGTTGCCTAACTGATCGATCCATAGCCACGGCCATTTCGGCATGAGGGCGAGACTCAAGACAAGTAGCGCGGTGCAGGCCAACACCCCGCGACGACTCAAGTGAGTTAACGCCACTGGCAGCCCAATCTGGGGCTTTACCAAAGCCGCGGGCAGCAATAGGGGAATGCACGCGCCCGCCATAATCAGCGGCGCCCACTGGGCGGTGAGAAATCCTGCCCAATAGGGATAGGCAAGGAAAATAAAAAGCCGGACGTATCCCTCGCGGGTGATCCCGAAGGCCAACAATGCAGAGCTAAGCCCATAGAATGCCCCCGCGGCTATTTCTGGTCGCATCCAGAGAAAAGGCAGGCCGAAAAATGCTGCCGTCAAAGGGTATTGCTCCAGCGGAGTATCATACGGATTTGTTCCGGCAAGCAGGGCATGAGCATCGCGCAGTGTCCAGGTAAAGTCCGCCGCCCCCTGATGAAGATGGACCATCAGGAACCAGCAAAATACACCGCTGAGGACCCCAACCGCTGCCGAAATGAGAATGCGTGCGCGCACCGAAAAATTTGACCGCATAAGTTGTACCATGGGCAGCTCAGGCTGAAATGTCCAGCATCGGGAAGAGCCCCAAATTCGGTTTGCTGCTGGCCATCATCACGGCTGCCAGCATGTGGTTCTATGTGCGGCATGTGTTGATTCCGTACCAGACGGCGGATGCCGCGCTGCACAACCGGCCCCGCGGAATTCTTTCTGACCTTTACCCCCGCTGGCTCGGCGCCCGGGAGTTGCTGTTGCAGCATCGCAATCCCTACGGGCGAGAGGTCACACGGGAAATCCAAATCGGTTACTATGGCAGGCCTATAGACCCACAGCGTCCCAACGACCCGAAGGATGAACAGAGGTTCGTCTATCCCGTCTATGTTGCTTTTCTGCTCGCCCCGACCGTTTCTGTGCCCTTCGCAGAGGTACGGGTCGCTTTTACCTGGATTTTGGGGATGGCTACGGCTGCAAGCGTCTTCTGGTGGCTTCGGGCATTGCGCTGGCGTCCACCCTGCACGGTATCGGCAATCTTCGTGATTCTTACGGTGTGCAGTTTTGGCGGGCTGCAGGGAATCAAGTTGCAGCAGTTGAGTCTGCTGGTAGCGGCACTTGTCGCGGGTAGCGCGGCGCTCCTGGCAGGTGGGCAGCTCTTTCTCGCCGGAGTGCTATTGGCGCTTGCCAGCATCAAGCCGCAGCTCATGGTCTTGCCGGCAGGCTGGTTGCTTCTTTGGTCCGTGACTAGGTGGCGCGAGCGGCGAGGATTCACCTGGGGCTTCCTGCTCACTAGTGCCCTCCTAATCGGGGGCGGGATTTACCTGCTGCCCGGCTGGATCGGTCAGTTTCTGACCGGGCTGGCGGCCTACAACCGTTACACCGGCGGGCGCTCGCTGCTCGACGAACTGACCACACCGCAAATGGGACCAATCCTGACAGTTTTGATCTTGCTGTCTGCGGTTGTCGTGTGCTGGAGACAACGGCGCATGCCGGCCAGTTCGGCAGAGTTCAACTTCTGTCTGGCACTCGCGCTGGTCGTAACTGTGGTGGCGGCGCCCATGATTGCTCCCTATAACCATCTGCTGCTCTTTCCGGCTGTAGTCTTGATCGTGCGCTCCGGGAACGTCTTCTGGCGGCGCGGGAGAATGAACCAGGTACTCTTCAGCGGAGCGGCCCTGATCTTCTTTTGGTCGTGGCTTGCCGGGTTTGCCATCACCATGGCTTCCGCCTTTGTGCCCGCCGCCACCGTCCAGCGGGCGTGGGCCGTACCCCTATGGAGCAGTCTGGGAGTTCCGCTGGTCGTTTTGGCCCTCCTGGCTCTCGCCATCGTGGATCTCGAGAAACAGAAGTTGGCGAGCACCAATTTGTAATGACACACTGCCCGCCGGTTCCCGCGAATGGTATCCTCTCCGGGGCATGAACTTCACTCTTCTTGACTGGTCGGCGATCGTCGGCTATCTGGTCATTACGCTGATTCTCGGCATCTACTTTCGCCGCCGCTCTGGCAAGAGCGTGGATGACTATTTCGTCTCTGGCCGCAACGTCTCCTGGTGGCTGGCGGGCACTTCCATGGTGGCCACCACCTTCGCTGCCGATACCCCACTGGTCGTTACCGGTCTGGTTTACCGGCAGGGAATTGCCGGCAACTGGCTGTGGTGGTGCTTTCTGCCTTCGGGCATGATGACCGTCTTTCTCTTTGCCCGCCTGTGGCGGCGTTCGGGCCTGCTCACGGACGTGCAATTCGCCGAGATCCGCTACTCCGGCAAACCCGCCGCTTTCCTGCGCGGTTTTCGCGCGGTGTATCTCGGATTGCTGATGAACTGCCTCATTCTCGGCTGGGTCACCAAGGCAATGACGACCATCGTGTCCATAACGCTTGGGGTCAGCCAATCCAACGCACTCTGGATTTGCGTGTTCTTCCTGATTCCATTCACCGGGCTATATGTGGCTCTGGGCGGCCTGTGGGGCGTGCTCTGGACCGACCTGTTTCAGTTTGTGCTGAAGATGGCTATCGTCATCGCGGTCGCCTGGTATGCAATTTCGGCGGTGGGCGGAATGCATGTAATGCTCTCGAAGTTGAGTGCTCTGCGCTCCGCCGCCGGACCGAATGCCAGTGATGCGACCGCCTTCTTCCCGGATTTCTCGCGCCGCCTCACCTTTCAGGCGATCTGGGCTTTGCCCGTGATTAGTTTCGTCGTCGGGCTGGGGCTGCAATGGTGGGCCTTCTGGTATCCCGGCGCAGAGCCGGGTGGCGGCGGCTACATTGCGCAGCGCATCTTCAGTTCGCGGGACGAACGCAACGGCCTGCTCAGTGTTCTCTGGTTCAATATTGCGCATTACGCCATTCGGCCGTGGCCGTGGATTCTGGCCGCTCTGGCGGTCATCGTTCTATATCCGGGACTGGCGCATCCCGAAGGCGCGTACATGCGGATTGTCACCGAACACATGCCGCATGCTTTGCGCGGAATTGTCTTCGCCGGTTTCATGGCGGCCTTTATGTCTACGATCGCGACGCAGCTCAACTGGGGCGCGTCGTATCTGGTTTCCGATTTCTACCGTCGCTTTCTGAAAAAGAACGGGGATGAGAAGCACTATGTAAACGCCTCGCGCCTGGCGACCGTGCTGCTGGTGATTGTCTCGGCTTACGTTTCGGCACAGCTGGGTTCCATAGTCGCCGGATGGGAGATCGTCCTTACCATCGGCGCCGGCACCGGTGGCGTCTATCTGCTGCGCTGGTATTGGTGGCGGATTAACGCCTGGAGTGAGATTTCCGCGATGGCGATGGCCCTGGTCGTAAGCCTCGTTCTGCGCTGGACAAACTTGTTCACCGGATCGGAGCCTGTGGTTTTTGCTGAGACTGCGCTCACCGTGACCGCAGCCACCACGCTGGCCTGGATCCTCGTAACTTTTCTAACCAAGCCGGAGCCGCAAACGGTGTTGCTGAAGTTCTATCGCAGCGTACGCCCGCACGTAGCCGGATGGAAGCCGGTGGCCGCACTCGCGCCGGATGTTTTGCCAACACACGATCTGGGCGGCAACCTGCTTTCCTGGGTTCTGGGCTGCGCTATGGTTTATCTGGCATTGTTTGGCTCGGGGAAATTGCTGTTCGGTCGCTTCTGGTCTGGCACGGTGTTGCTGTTTTTCGGAGCCATCTGCGCCGGCGCCTTGTACGGAAATATTCTGCGGGGAGGCTGGGGAGAGGCCGAAGCCCAAATGCCTCAGAAATCCATCGAGTGATTTAAGTGAAAACCCCTGATTAAGAACCGAAGACCTACGGGTGAGCCCCGCATGAAGAGAAAACCCCAGAACATCGACGAATATCTGGCGGGTGTTCCGGAGCCAGCCCGCAGCACTTTAAGCAAAGTTCGCGCTGCCATCCGGTCTGCTGCGCCAGGCGAGGCTACCGAGACGATTAGCTATGGGATGCCCGCGTTCAAGTACAAACAAATTGTGATGTGGTTTGCTGCGTTCTCGAGCCACTGCAGTTTGTTTCCGACCGCCTCCATAATCCAGGCTTTTAAGGGCGAGCTTGAGGAATTCTCCACTTCCAAGGGGACGATCCAGTTTCCTGCAGATAAGCCTCTTCCCACTGCGCTGGTGAGGAAGTTGGTAAAAGCGCGAGTAGCACAGATCGAGTCCAAGGAGCGAGGACGCCGGCGTTGACGCGAGGGAACGAGCCACTGCGAACGCCGCAACTCCAATGCAACTACGGCCGCGCCTCGTAAACGATGTTGAAAGGCGTCTCCGTCGCTCGGCAGAAGCGCGTGAACCCAGCCGAGGTCACAACATCCCGAATGCGGGTCTCGCCCGCCTGGGCGCCCAAGCAGAGGCCGACTTCCTGCGATCGCGAGCAAGGCGTACACAACAGTGTCGAGAATGAGTAATAAACGCGGCCTACGGGATTCAGGTTGTCCTTTAGGTGATCGTTCGCAAAGGGTTCGACGATCATCCAGGTGCCGTCCTTAGCCAAAGATTGGCGGACATGCGTGGCGGCCCCGATGGGATCGCCCATATCGTGCAGGCAATCGAATACGGCGACGAAGTCATAGTCCTTGCCCGGGTATTCCTTGGCTTTGGAGACCTGGAAGGTAACCCGGTCGGCAAGGCCTTCACGCCGGGCGGATTCGCGGGCCGCTTCAATGGACTTGTCGTGGTAATCGAAACCGAAAAATTGGGATTTGGGGAACGCCTTAGCCATCAGCAAGGTGGAAGCGCCTTTTCCACAACCCACATCGGCGACTCGACCGCCCGCCTCCAGTTTCTCCTTCACATCCTGTAGCGCCGGGATCCATGTACTTACGAGATTGGCTGCGTAACCCGGACGAAAGAACTTCTCACAGCCGTGGAAGACTCCATCCACATGTTCATGCCAACCCATGCCTGCGCCACTGCGAAAGGACTCGGCGATTCGTGGCACGGCAGCGAGCGATCCTAAAGCCAGCTCGAATGCTCCCGGCAAATAGGCAGGGCTATCTTCCTGGGCGAGGGTGAATGCCTGTTCCTGACTCAGGCTGAACTTATTGGTCTTTTCATCATAGGTGATGTAACCACCCGCCGCCTGGGAAGCCAGCCACTCGCGCAAATAGCGCTCATCGGTCTGTGTCTTGGCGGCCAGATCGGCAGAACTCATGGGGCCGGTCGCCAGCGCTTTGTAGAGCCCGAGCTTTTCTCCAATCACGACCATGCCAGTGTGAACCGCAGCGCCAAGGTCGGTCACGAATTGCCCAATGAAGGCATTCAGTTTGTCCATATCAATTACGGGAGCTTGTGAGGTACTCATGGGAAGACTCCTTTGCGAGGTGAGTCGGAGGTGAGGCAGGAAAAAGAGTATTCGGCAGGGAAATACTGCGCCCCACTCCACGGGCGAGATTTTGCGCCGCGAGAATGGCAAAGTCAAGGGCAGTTTGCATGTCCAGCGCAAAGTAACATTTCGATTAACAACCGGCAGTTCCCCCCGAAGAAAACGGCCGCTGCGCGGAGTCGCGGGTGGCATGCGGTTGGATTGTTATTCCGACAAGCGTCGCGTCGAGGGATATGCTCTTGCCCGCGGCTGGGATGCGCATTTCTCGCTTCACTCGAAATGACGAGAGGTGGACCACGTCACCCGCGGTACCAATCCGCCCGCCTCAGCGGCAATCCGCTCCGCCCTTCCTCGTTCTTGACCAGCAACGTCTGGTAGAGCTCCAGCCATCCACGGCTGAAGTAGTAGGCCGATCCCGCGGTGTGCAGTCGCCAGATTCTGTATGTGACCTCATCTACCAGCCGGCGCGCCTGCTCCGAGCGCTCCTCCATGCCGCGCACCCAGTGACGGCAAGTTAAGGCGTAGTGCTCGCGCAGGTTTTCCATGTCGCGAACCTCAAATCCGGCCTGTTCCGCGGCCCGAGTCGTGGTGGCAATCGGCAAAAGTTCTCCATCGGGAAAAACGTAGAGATCGACAAAGCTCGGGCCCTTGGATTCGGGCCGATTCTCGGGCACTCCAATACCATGATTCAGGAAGACTCCGCCCGGCCGCAGCAACCGGTACGCACAGCGAAAATATTCCGGCAGATTGAACTCGCCGACGTGCTCCACCATGCCCACGCTGGCAATCTTGTCGTATTCCCCGGCATCCCCGACTTCCCGGTAGTCTTGCAGCCGGACCTCGCAGCGGTCCTCCAAGCCGGCATCGCGAATGCGCCGGTTGGCAAGCGCAAACTGCCGTTCGCTTAGCGTGATGCCCACTGTCCGCGCGCCATAGTGTTTCGCGGCGTAGAGAATCAGCCCGCCCCATCCGCAGCCAATGTCGAGAAGACGCTCATCGGGTTGCAACCGCAATTTTCGGCAGATATAGTCAATTTTCTGGGACTGCGCTGTGTCTAAGTTATCTTCGGGCGTTTTGAAATAAGCGCATGAGTATGCCATGGCTTCGCCCAGCCATAATCCATAGAAGTCATTCGAGACGTCGTAGTGATACTGGATGGCCTGGCGGTCGCGATCCATCGAGTGCGAACGTCCCCGCAACCGCAACTCGGGCCGTCGCGGACGTGCCTGCCCATCCTTTGGCAGCCCGAAGAGCATGCTCCAGAGCCGCAGCTTTTCTTGTTTATTCCAGGGATGACTGGTAAGGTAATCGGTCAGCGGAAACACCGCCTCGATATCGCCATCCAGGTCGAAGTCGCCGTAAATGAAAGCTTCGGCCAGAGTGAGTTGGCTCGCTTCTTCAAAGGCTTCCCGCAGCGCGCCTGGCCGGTTCACCCTCCACACAAAACGATGGAATTGACCCGGCTCCGGCTCCCACCGCGTGCCGTCCCAAAGTTCGATTGCGAAATTGCGAGGATGGTAGTCGTGCAGCAGGTGCTGCAAAAAGATCATAGACTGCGAGGCGACATTTTCGGATTTCCATGCACTGAATGCCATAGCGTCTCCGGGGAGTTAAGGCCTCAGCCGTTTTCTACAACGACAGAATAATTTACTCCTTCCCACCGCTGGGAATGCAACCACAAAAATGTGAACACAATTTTGCGGCCTGGCAGCAGCGCTTCGGCCGGCAGATCGGCGGCATGCACTCCAAGTCCGGTGTCGCGAGTAGGAGTGTCCTGTGTCGTACGCCAGCCATCGAAACTCCAATGCACCACGGCCTCCTCCAGTAACATTAGATGCAGCCTTTTCCGTGGCGGCATGCTGCGGGTCTTATTGTTGAAGCGCCAGCAATAGCGGTCGGACTTCCTGCCCTCAACCTGGTATCGCTGGACGGTTTGCGGCGGCTGATCGAAAATCTTTCCGTCTCGCAGCGAGCGCCGCAGCTTGATGTACTCCGAATGCGCCCACACCAGCGGGCAGGCAGAACCTGTTTGCTTGCCGCGGAAAAGTTCGCGTTCCGGAATGTCAGCCACGTCCCACGCCTGCTCGGGAATCAAACGGCTGCCGCCCGTCGAAAGCTCCATGACCCGCAATAGGGCTTCGGCCCCTTGCCGGTTGCCCGCTGCCAGTTCGTAATGCGCCCGCTCTCCTGCCAGCAATGGCCACGCCCGGCCGATCCCCGTGCCATCAAATGGGGATCCATCCTCGTGCTCGCCATATCCGTCTTCGTTGTAGCGGTACCAGCAGGGCCCCTGCGGCAAGTCCACTCGCAGCAAGGAGTCGATTACTTTGAGGGTATCGAGAATGCGGGGATCGTTCGGCGCCCGCAGCCCGAGGCGCACCAGCGCCAGGGAATCCGGGCTGATGGTCAGGGTTGCCGGCTCCGTGCTGTTGGCCGGCGGGCGATTCTTGATTGGCACAAACCCGGAGAGCGGCGAGGCCGCTCCGTCGCTTTCCGGCGGAGCGATTCGGACGTAATAACCCCCGACGCCCAACTTCCTGGCCAGCGGGCCATCTACGGCATAGGTCCAGCGTTCAATGTTGTCGTTCCAGAAATCGGCGGTCAGGCGGAGGTCTTCCGCAATTTGTTTCTCCCCGGCAACCTCGGCCAGGTCGGCCGCCGCCAATAGTCCGGCAATCTCCACCGCCAGCGTAAAAGGCGAGTAACCGGAGTCCTCCTCCCAGCGATCCTGTTGCGTCACCGGGCCGTTTCGCACCAGATATCCTGCAGCACGGCGCACCATCCTCCACCAGCGTTCCATGTGCGACATTTCATCCGGAGCATACCGCCGCAGCAGATCTATCAGAAGAATGGGAAAGGCAGTTTCGTCCATCTGCACGCCCGCCCAGTATGGCCGCCCATCCAGCCACATATTCTGCGCCCAATGTCCGTCCGCTTCCTGGGTGGATTCCAGATAGCTCAACACGCGCATCGAGTCCTGCGTGGCCCCGGCGGCCAAAAAGCCGCACGCGGTTTCCACCAGGTCGCGCGGCCAGACCAGATGGTATCCGCCCATATCCTCGTCGCTCTTGTTGAAGCCCCAGGGGATGGAAAGGCTCGCGATGACACCGCCAAGAAAATCCTTCGATTCGTGCACGCGCAATATCGCTGCGCTCGCACGATAAAGATCTACTTCGCGCTGCGGCTGATCGAGTTTCAGCAGCTCATCTTGCCAATCTCGCCAGTGCCAGGCATATTGCTTGCGCATCTCCTCGTAGGGCTCCTGCAAGCTGGACCGCGCAACTTGTCCGGCCTCCGCCCAAATTGCGCCGAACCCGAGGGCCAGGACAAACTCGCCGCCGCAAGCGGCCAGGTCAATCTCGCCGGTCAGGGCGATATTTCCGTTCTCAGCCCGCGTGTACTTCCAGGTCATACGAAAGTTCTTCGATAAGTCCTGCCAGCCATCGGAGAAGCCCACAAACCCAACCGAACGGTGCAGCCATGGCGCCGAGCAGGCCAGAGCCAGAGCGCATGCGCCGCGTTCGGCGAACAGCATCGGTTCGCCTTTGTAGTCGTTGACCCAGCCGGTATTTCCCGCTCCGCAGTTGCCCAGATGAGGGGCCAGCAGCACGTAAACGCGGTAGTCGGAGAGAGACCCGACCAGGGGTTCGAACCGGGTCTTCTGCAAGACGACGTTGCGGTAAGGATCGGTGAAGATTTCCTTCTCAATCCAAAAGCGCCCCTGCAGGTCGGTATTGATGAGTTCGTAAACTGGAACGCCAGGCTCAATAGCATTATTCTGAAAACTGCAGTCGCGTTTTTCTTCCGCGAAATAGCTGCTGCCGTCCGTCACGATCAAGCCCATATCCCGCGTGCAGGCCTGATCCACGCGCGGAAAATAAATCTCGTTGAGAATGCCGTGGCTCAGCGTGAACCACACTCGGCTGTGCAAGTTTAGAGCTGTGCCAGCCCCGGCTTTCGCACTGGAAGTCCAGCGCGGTTCGATCCCCGGCCAGCCTGGTGCGTATCGTTCCGGATGAGACATGCGCCTTCTCGATCTTGCTAGCGTAGAAGTCGGGTGCCCTGTCCTTGTCGCGCTCTATGCGACAGGGCGGGGATTTTCAGCTCCGTCGAGCTTTTGCTACACCGAGTTTCCCCAAATACAACGCCATCCCCACCACCGCGTCCACGCCCATGGCGTGCAGTTGCTCGATCTCCTGGTTGGTGGAAATTCCTCCGGCCGCAATCAACCGCCTGTTAGTGGCGGCGCGCAAGGCCTGCACGATTTGCATGGGGATGCCCAGCATCATTCCTTCTGTATCAATATGCGTATAGAGAAACGCCGCACACCAGGGCTCGAGCGCCTGCATCATGGCTAACGGGGTGATTGCGGTTACCTCGCGCCAGCCGCGAATCGCCACCTTTCCACCCTTGGCGTCCAGCGCAAAAACGAGTCTTTCGGCGCTGACCACTTGTGCAATTTCCTCGGCGAACGCGCGATTCACCCGTCCATCGCCAATCAAGGTAGACCCCAGAATTACCCGTTGCGCTCCCATCGCCAGAATCTCTTGTGCCGATTCGATGGAGCGGATGCCTCCGCCAACCTGGCAAGGAAGTTGTTCCACGAAGTGCCGAATGAGAGCGCGATTGTCTCCGGTCCCGATGGCGGCATCCAGATCGATGAGCTGTACCAGGGGAAATTGCGAGAATCGCTCTATCCACTCATCGAAATTCTCGAACTCCAAAGCCTTTTTTTGGCCCTGCACTAGTTGAACAATTTTCCCGCCCATCAAATCAATCGAAGGAATCAGCAAGGCCACCTCACCGGAATGCCAGCCGAACGCAGCTGTTGTTTCAGATCGGAAAAGGAACTTAGACCGAAGTGGAAGATGGAAGCGGCCAGAGCGGCATCCGCATGTCCGGTATCGCCGAACACCTCGACAAAATGCTGCGCTCCACCGGCGCCGCCGGAAGCAATTACTGGAATGCGCACCGCATCGCCAACCGCGCGCGTAAGCTCGCAGTCAAAGCCAATTCCGGTGCCATCCCGGTCCATGGAAGTGAGCAGGATCTCTCCTGCGCCCCGCTGTTCGGCTTCTTTCGCCCATTCCACCGCGTCCCGTCCGGTCGGCTTGCGGCCGCCGTGAACGAAAACGCCAAAGCCGCCATTGGACCGCTTGGCATCGATCGCCACGATGGCGGCCTGCGAGCCGAAACGCTGCGCAATTTGGCTGATCAGATCCGGCGTGGCAATCGCCGCCGAGTTGATGCTGACCTTGTCGGCGCCCGCGTCAAAGATCGCAGCCGCATCGTCAATCGTGCGAATCCCTCCGCCCACCGTGAACGGGATGAACAACTCGCGCGCCGTACGCCGCACCGTGTCCACCAGAGTAGCGCGCCCCTCATGGGTGGCCGAGATATCCAGCAGCACAATTTCGTCCGCGCCCGCTGCACTGTGGGATGCCGCCAACGCTGCCGGATCGCCTGCATCCCGCAGATCGAGAAACTGGACGCCTTTGACCACGCGTCCGGCGTCCACATCGAGGCAGGCGATGATGCGTTTGGTCAGCATACATTTGCCCGCCCGGAAATCTCATCCTGAGCGGAGCAGAAGCTTCGCGCAGCAAGGCTTCTACGGAGTCGAAGGATGCGCACTCGCGGGAACCTGTGTCGCTCAGTCAGAATCATTACCTTACATCCCACAAAAATTCTCCAACACCTTCAACCCAATGCCCCCGGACTTTTCAGGATGGAACTGCACGCCAAATAAATTGTCCTGCTCCACTGCTGCCGAAAACGCGCCGCCATACTCGCATTCGGCTACGGTGGCCTGCAGCAGAGGTACGCGAAACGAATGGGTAAAGTACACGAACGACTCAGAAGGAATCCCGCGCAACAATCTGGATCCATCAGTTCTGATGGCCAACTGATTCCATCCCACGTGCGGCGACTTCACTTCAGCAGGGAAGCGCTCGCACTCCCCGGGCCAAATTCCCAGTCCTTTCACGGAAGATGCTTCCTGGCTCGTTTCCACCATCCACTGCAGGCCAACACAAATACCCAGGAACGGAACCCCCCGCTGGATAGACTCACAAATGGCGCTCCGCAAGCCGGTTTCGGTCAGTACAGCAGTCGCGGCAAAATGACCCACGCCGGGCAGAATAATCTTGTCCGCCCGCGCGACCACGCCGGGGTCGGCGGTAACGACCGCACCCGCCGTCACCCGGTCCACGGCCTTCTTCACCGAAGTAAGATTGCCGGCGCGGTAATCAACAATTGCGATGCTCATTTTCTAAAACTCGTAGTCGTGAAAGGTGCCTTCACAACAATCCCTTGGTGCTCGGCAGCAGGCGGGACATCTGCCGGTCGCGCCAGCAAGCCGCCCGCAGCGCTCGCGCGAATGCTTTGAACAACGATTCGACTTTGTGGTGATTGGATCGCCCGTAAAGAATTTTCGCGTGCACGTTGGCGTGCGCCCCTCGTGCGAATCCTTCAAAGAAGTCAAAAACCAATTCCGATTGCAGATCGCCTACCAGCCGGGTGGTCACTTTCGTGTCAATCACTGCCGCCGTTCGGCCAGAAAAGTCCACGGCTGCGAGTCCGAGTGTTTCATCCATCGGCATGACGAAATATCCCGCTCGCAGGATGCCTCTCTTGCTGCCCAATGCATCCGCAAACGCCTGTCCCAAGGCGATGCCTACATCCTCTACCGTGTGATGCTGGTCTACATCCAGATCGCCGGTTGCTTTCAACTTCAAATCAAATGCTCCGTGATGGGCAAACAACTCCAGCATGTGATCGAAGAAGCGAATCCCGGTGGAAACGTCGTAGCGCCCCTTTCCATCCACGTTCAGCGTGAGGCGGATGTCGGTTTCCTTCGTCTTCCGCTCGATGTTGGCTCTTCTCAACGCGTCACCTTCGTCGTGATCCCTACCTTTTCCAGCACTTCGGGCAGCACTCTAAAGAGCCGGTCGTTGTGTTCCGCCGACCCGAGGGTAATGCGGACACAACCGGCACAGCCCGGATCCCTGGAGCGGTCTCGCACCAGGATGCCGCGTTCACGCATGGCTGCAATGAAAGCGGGGCCGGTTTCTCCGAAATACATCAGCACAAAATTCGCCCGGCTCGGCCAAAACTTAATGCCGCGTTCGCGCAGTTCCCGCTCCAACCGGTCGCGGCCACGTAGCACATCCGCCACATAGTCGCGGATGTAATCCTGATCCGCCAAAGCATCCGGCAGGCAGGCCAGAGCTACGCTGTTCAAATTGTAAGGAGAACTCACCCGGCGCACCAATGTCATCTCCTCGACGTTTCCCGCCAGCACGCCGATGCGCAGTCCCGCCAGCCCGTAAGCCTTGGAAAAAGTCCGCGAGACAAAAAGATTCGGAACCTCGCGCCATTGTTGCATCAGCGTTTCACCGCTGAACTCGAAGTAAGCCTCATCCACCAGCAACGCAGCATGCGGCGCAGCCTTCGCCAGCCGCAAGAGATCGTCCTTTGACGCCTGCGCCCCGGTTGGATTGTTGGGATTCGCCACCGCAATCAGCCGCGTGCGTTCGTTGACTCTGCCGAGGATCTCGTCGGCAGGGAAGCGAAAGCTGTTGTCTCCCAGCACCGGAGTGACTTTTGCCCCGGTCGCCGCCGCATAAATCTCATACATGGCAAACGTCGGCACACCGATCAGAGCCTCATGCTCCGGCTCAAGATAAGTTTCGCAGATCAGATGGATGGCTTCATCGGTGCCGTTGGTCAGCAGAACTTCTTCCGCCGCAAGGCCGAGGTGGCCGGCCACAACGCGTTCGCTCGGATCCCGTTCAGGATAGCGCGCCAAAAGCTCGGCATCGAGCGTGCGCAGCCGTTCTAACACTCGCGGCGAGCAACCGACGGTGTTCTCGTTGAAATCGAGGCGCAAGCCTTCGCGATTCCGCAGCGGCGGGTGGTATGACTTCAAGCTATAGACCGCCTCACGTGCTTTAAGCATTCCGCAGCCTCAGCCGGATGGACTCCGCATGGCCGTGTAAGCCTTCCCTTACTGCCAGAAGCTCGACTGCCGCCGCAATCTTCCGCAGACCCGATCTTGAAAGCTCCTGCACGGTGATGACTTTTACGAAATCCGTCACGCTCAGTCCTCCGCGAAATCGCGCTACCCCGGCCGTGGGCAGCACATGGTTCGGTCCGGAAGCATAGTCGCCTGCCGGTTGCGCCGAGTAATCGCCGACGAAGACCGATCCAGCGCTGTGTACAAGCGGCAAATCACCCTTCGCGACTGTGATGTGCTCCGGCGCAATCTGATTCGCCCACTCCATCGCCTGACGCCGGGAGGCTGCGAGCAAAATTGCCCCATGCCGCCGTAACGACTCGCGAGCCACAGGATTTCCCCTGGTCATGGCGGTCACGCAAGCATCCACGTTGCGAGCCAGCCGTTTAGAAGTCGTGATGAACACCGACATGGCCTCAGGGTCATGTTCTCCCTGGGCTACCAGGTCAGCGGCGATAAACTCAGCCGTGCCGTCATCAGTCACGATGACCACTTCCGTCGGACCTGCCAGAAAATCGATAGCGCAGTCAAACGACACCAGCTTCTTGGCAGCGGTAACATACAAATTTCCCGGGCCGACGATCTTATCCACGCGGGGAATGCTTGCGGTTCCATAGGCCAATGCGGCCACAGCCTGCGCTCCGCCCACGCAGTAGAATTCCTTGACCCCCAACATGCCGGCGGCGGCCAAAACTTCCGGTGCGGGCCGTGGTGAAACCAACCGTATCTGCTTCACGCCTGCAACCTGTGCGGGAATCACCGTCATCAGCACGGTGGACATGAGCGGGTGCCGTCCGCCGGGGACATAGCAACCCACCGAGTCCAGCGGCCGCACCAATTGCCCCAACAGAATTCCATCCTGTCTTTGTTTCCACTCCTTCGGCTTTTGCAGTTCGCAGAATCGTCGAATATTTTTCGCGGCAAGCGTCAAAGCCCGCTGCAACTCCGGCGCGGCTGTCTTCCACGCCTGCCTCAAGCTGCTTTCTTCCACCCGCAGAGTTTGTTTCTTGCCCAGTCCGTCCCAGCGTTCCGCATACTTCCGCAGCGCCCGGTCGCCGTCCCGCCGCACCTCTTCAATCACGCCCCTCACCTGCGGTTCCAGGGCGTCGAAGGTGGCGCTGCGGCCTACCATCTTTCGTACTCGCGCTGCCGCCGCGTGCCCCGAGAGGATGCGCATTACATCACCACCTTGTTCAGCGGATACTCCACAATTCCCTGCGCCTTGGCTTCCTTCAGCCGCGGAATCACCTCCCACGCGGTGTGCTCCTCGATGACTGTATTCACCGCCAGCCAACCCGTTTCGCTGAGCTGGGAAATCGTAGGCCGCTTCAGGGCGGGTAGTACCGCCAGAACTCCTTCCAAATCTTCTTTGCGCACGTTGAGCATCAGGCCCACGCGATCTTTCGCGTCAATTGCACCGCGCAACATGAGCGCGAGATTCTCAATCTTGCGCCGCTTGGCGCCGTCCTGCCATGACTTCTTGTTGGCGATGATCTGCGTGTACGATTCCAGTACCGTGTCCAGAATCCGCAGATGATTGGCCCGCAACGAGCTCCCTGTCTCGGTGATCTCGACGATCGCGTCGGCCAGCATGGGCGGCTTTACCTCGGTTGCGCCCCAGGAGAACTCCACTTTCACATCTACATTGTGCCTTTGAAAATAGTTTCTTGTAACGTTCACCAACTCGGTAGCAACGATGCAGCCCGCCAGATCCTCCGCCTTCTGATAGGTCGAAGCCTCGGGCGCGGCCAGCACCCAGCGCACTTTACTACGGCTTTGCTTGGCATAGATCAGGTCGCAAACCGTCTCGACCTCGAGCCCGCTCTCCACCACCCAGTCATAGCCGGTGAGCCCCGCGTCGAGCGCTCCATGCTCCACATAGCGCGCCATTTCCTGGGCGCGGATGAGCATACACTCAATCTCCGCATCACCGGTCGAGGCAAAATAAGAACGCGAGTTCACGTGAATGGGCAGTCCCGCCTGGGCGAACAACTGCAACGTGGCTTCCTGCAGGCTGCCTTTGGGAATGCCGAGGCGAAGTTTCATCGCGCTGCCTCTTGAGCGACTGCAATCGGCTTGGTAAAGCACGAGCGCGTGCCCTCGTGGCAGACCACGCCCTCTCCTTCCACCCTCACGCGGAACAGCAGCGTGTCGCGGTCGCAGTCCGTGCTGGCCGAAATCACCTTCAGCTGGTTGCCCGAGGTTTCTCCCTTGGTCCAGAGCTCGTTCCGTGTGCGGCTGTAGAAGGTCACATAGCCCCGGCTCAGCGTACGTTCATAGGCATCGCTGGTCATAAAGCCCAGCATCAGGACCTCTCCCGTGGCGTCGTCCTGCACGATGGCCGGCGCCAGGCCGCGCATCTTCTCAAAATCAATTTCCGGGTTGCTCCCCTGCATTCTTCCTCCTGAGAAACAAAAAGCCCGCTGAGTATTGAGCCTCAGCGGGCCGGATCTTCGAGTGCTAACGTGGGCTAGCCACACACCCTCACCGGCGCGCTGGGCGCGTGGTGATGATGGTGATGGTGCCGTCCGGTCAGCATGATGAAAAATTAGGTTATGGCAAAGCCAGATTTATGTCAATGCCGGACGCGAAAAGGGAATCGGCCATCCTTTTGACCGAACGCCAGTGGCAACCCTCCTGCGACGCTTGGAGTTTCTGACGCCGTTTACTCCCTTTACCTGATTACGTCAGTAACTGCAGCTATTCCTTTTACGGCTCAGTGCCGGATTTAAGATTAAGAACATTGAGGGTTCGCACTGCGAGCGAAACCTGGTAGCGCCGCTGTGATTGGAACGCCCACTCCAAGCCTCGCGCAAGTGGTTGCAGCTCTCAAGGTCAGGAAGTCAACGATGAATACGAAAGAACGTATCGAGTCGTGCTCCCCAAAAACAGTACTGCGTTGGGATCTCATCGGTATGGCGTTCACTGCAGGTCTTGGAATTTTGTTGGTTTTTCTTCTTGATACCGGCGATTTGGTGGGATGGGTTGCGAGACATAAGGAGACGAAGCTGGATGAATTTATCTTTTCGGCGATTGGATTGCTAGCGCTCATTGGCATATTTTCCACGCGCAACTGGTTGAGCCTTTCTCGACTGCTCCTTCGTTACGAAGAGTCGCCGCCGATTCGACTTCCCGAAATCAATCGGGTGCGCGCGGCCCAGCAACGGGACCTTTTCGGTGTGGGGCTGGCTCTGGTGGCATCGTTTCTGTTTGTGGTGTTCTTCGATACTGGGTCGCTGGCCGACTGGATTGCCCAGCACAAAGACACCAAGGTTGACGAGTTCATTGTCACCGGCGTCATACTGCTTGTCGGACTCCTTTTTTTCTCCGTTCGCCGGTGGCTCGAATTGGGTGAACAGGTCATCCGCTACGAAAGCCTGCATAAAAAAACTAGCAAGCTGAATCGCGAAATCACCCTGCTGAGCGAGTTTGGCGAGTCATTGCAGTCCTGCTTGTCAACAGCGGAAGCTTATTCTCTGATTACTGCCAGCGCCCAGGTTTTATTTCCCGCGTCTTCCGGCGCGGTGTGCATAATTGCCAGCTCTCGTGACATGGTGGAGGCCGTGGCAACTTGGGGAGCGGCTGCTTTGCCGGAGAACCATTTTGAGCCGAAGGATTGCTGGGCTTTGCGGCGTGGCCGCCTGCATAGATTTCGCGGGGAACCATCCTCTCCTGCGTGCGTTCACCTTGGAACTAATCGGCCGGGCAATGCGATGTGCGTACCCATGATGGCCCACGGGGAAGCCCTTGGGCTCCTCTACCTCGATACCGGCTCAGTGGAAGGCAGAACCATGGAGTCCATGGATAGCGAGGTTTTGATGGCCGAAGAGCGCCTGGCTCGCACCTTTGCCGAACAATGTGCCCTTGCGCTGGCCAACCTGAATATGCGCGACGTCCTCAAAATGCAGTCCATCCGCGATCCTCTGACCGGCCTTTTCAATCGGCGCTACATGGAGGAATCGCTTGACCGGGAGCTGCGCCGGGCTGCCCGTAAGAACTCATCATTGAGTGTCCTGATGATTGACGTCGATCATTTTAAGAATCTGAACGACAACTTCGGACATGAGGCTGGAGACGCTGCCCTACGCACTCTGGGGGTCTTACTCAAAGATCACTTCCGAGGGGAGGATATAGTATGCCGTTACGGCGGTGAGGAATTCACCGTAATACTACCCGAAACATCGCGTGAAGCGGCTCGCCAACGCGCTGCTGCTCTGTGTGAGGCGAGCAAGCATCTGCTGGTACAGCACCGTAACCAGCCGTTGCGCTCGATAAGCCTATCCATCGGCGTCGCCATTTCCGGGGAACACGGCGCCAGCGCCGACGCTCTCATAGGGGCTGCTGATTCTGCCTTGTACCTGGCGAAAATGCGAGGCCGTGACCAGGTCGTGGTGGCAGAGGCTAAAGAAGGGCAGAACGAGACCGTTTCCCACTCCTAAGGCTACTGTGACCGCTCCGCATATTCTCCGCAGTTGCACGTGTCGATAAACCTCAGGTCAACGTTCGTCCGGTCCACCCCGTTCACATAGAGCTTGTGGTAACGCCAAAACTCACTGGGCTTTGTGGATGCGCTGGCCGAGTGCGACTCAATTTCGTCAGGGGGACCATAGATGATGTAAATGCGGCCTCGGTCGCTTTTCCATCCGGGGGTCTTTGCGGTAGTAAAATGGGTGTCCGCGTATCTGATGCGCCGGTAGTGTTCCTCTTTGGCGGGATTCTCTGAACTGCCTGGCTTGGGATTGCGGCGTTCCCAGAATTGCTTCATAAATTCGTCGCGTTCTTCGTCAGCACTGAGCCGCAGGAATGCGGAGCGCTCTTCCGGAGTAATAATCCATACCACATCTTGGTTGATCCACTGCTGATATTTTTCCGGCAAAGGGCTCGCTTCCGTGGCGGATTGTTGGCCTGCGGCCCGAGCGACCGTGCCGATGCAGAGTCCGGCCAGTGCCAGGGCGCCTACTGACAAGATCGTTGCGGCCAAGCGGGAACCAGTTGATGCGTCCGTAGTTCCGAGTAAGCGTCTGATGCGCATTGTGAGTGCTCCTCCATTGGCGCCGAGAGCCATCCTTGGGAACGTAGCCCGGCGTTCTTCCAGAAATGACAAAGCTTTGGCATAGGCGAACGAATCGCGGCTGATCTCCACCGCGAGGTCGTCGCAACAGTGTTCGCGCTCGCGCCGGATCTGGTTTGAAACCCACCACACCGCGGGATGATAGAAAAGCAAAGTTTCGGCCACCGACTGAAATATGCTGAACAGGTAGTCGTGGCGCCGGATGTGGGCCAGTTCATGTGCAAGGACCGCTTCCACCTGGCTCGGCGAAAACCCTGTGAGACAGCCTACAGGTATGAGAATCATCGGGCGAAGCCAGCCCACGACCGTAGGGGCCTGCACCAGCGCGGAATTGGCCAGCCTCACCGCACGCTTGATTCCCAGGCGTTCCCTTAATTGCAGCAGCAGGTTCTGCAGTTCCTCAGGTGCCGATCCGGCCGAAGCGGATTTCAGTCTGCGGACACCAATCAGACCGAGATTCAGCCTTCCGAGAAGAACAACGACACCCAGGCACCACCCCGAAATAATCCACGGCATAAAGTGGTTCAGTGCCCGGCTCAGTTGATCGAGCCAGGGTTCGGCCGGTCGGGCGGGACTGGCGAAAACTGGGACAGGATTGCCAGTTAAGAAGATGACCGTCGGATTTGTGCTCTGCGGGTTTGCCGCTAAACGCGCAAAAGTGATGGCGGGAACGATCAGCATCAGCAGCAACGCGCAGCATGCGGAGACGTATTGGAACCGCGCAGACGAGCCGCGAAAAACGCTACGGAAGGCTGCCAACAAGGTGGCGATACCCAGTCCTTGCCAGCAAAAATGCAGTAATGTCCAGCCGAGCGCGTGAGTGAACGGGCTGCTGGCCAAGCGTTCGAGGAAGAGAACGCACGTCGTCATAACGATCCTCTCTCAAATTCGTCGAGCATGCGGCGGATTTCCGCCAGTTCGGCCGGGGAGACTTTGTGCGAGGAAAGCGCGCCCAGCACAAGATTCTTGGCAGAGCCATCAAAAGCGCGGCGCAGAAGATTGTTCGCCAACTGTCGCTGCGTCTGGGCTTTCGGCAGGCGGGCTTCGTAGACGTGAGAACGAAAGCGCTCACTGCGCGCCAGCAGGCCTTTTTCAGTCATCACTTGCATCTGTTTGAGGACCGTTGTGTATCCCGTGTTCTTACGGCTCAGCGCCTCATGCACTTCGCGGACGGTGCTCGGTCCCGCATTCCACAAAATGGTGAGAATGTCTAACTCAGCTTCGGTGGGAAGGGGCGCCGGTTTGAGGTCCAGCGGTCGGCGGTTCATGATGTGCAATGTACTACGACATGTATCGTATGTCAACGAACGTTATCGTAGCCGTGCCGGATGGGCAGGTTTTACGGAACGTTCGCCATTGGATTGCAAAACATTGCTCACTCGCAGCGCTAGCCTGAGCTCGTATCCGACAACAGAAACTCCCCGCCTTGGCATCTCAGTCTTCGCAATTCGACAATTGTAAGGAGATCGCGATGGCCCTGCCGTGCGCGCCAAAGCCTCAGCGATGGTTCTTGCTGGGAGGCTTGGTGTTTTTCGGAGTTCTGCTTCTACTGAGCGGCTGCCAGGGTACGATGAGTGGATCCTCGAATCCGGCATCGAACCCTCCTCCTTCCTCTTCCGGCGACAAATTCAGTGGCGTACTCATGTGGAAGGGCGACAATTCGAGAACGGGCCAGTACGTCAACGAAACTACGCTGACGCCAGCCAACGTCACCGCCAGTCAATTTGGCATCGTGGGCAGATTTTCAGCCGACGGTTTGCTGATGGCGCAACCGCTGTATGTTTCGAACGTGGATATGGGAAGCGCCGGCACTCACAACATCGTCATTGCCGCAACCGAGCATTGCAGCGTTTACGCCATAGATGCCGACAATCCTGCCGGCCCTAGTCTGTGGGAACGCCACTATCTCGACCCGGCGAATGGAATTACCGCGCAACCTGACGGATTTGGCGGCAGAAGCACTTTTGACGGCGAGGTTGGAATTAGCGGTACGCCGGTGATAGATCCCGTTACAGGCGCCCTGTATTTCGTCACCATGTATTTGCACAACGGCGCCAGCGAACAATGGCTGCGCGCGATCGATATCCGCACGGGAAAGGATTTTGGCCCTGGCAGCTCCATCATTCAGGCAAGCGTAACGGGCGATGGCGACGCAAGCGCCGGCGGCGAGATTGCGTTCGATCCCTCCATCGAGAATCAACGGCCGGGACTAGCGGAGCTGAATGGCTCAATTCTCGCCGCCTGGGGCTCGTTTTCGGATAAAGGCGTCTACCACGGCTGGTTGATGGCCTTCGATGCTTCCACTTTGAAATTGCAGGCCGCATTCAATCCCACCCCCCAGAACCAGCCGGATGATCCTTTGAATGGTCCTGCCGATCATGGCGGTGGAGCCGGGCTATGGGCTGGCGGAGCTGCCCCCGCGATCGATTCTTCGGGCAATATCTACATCAATACTGCAGATGGCAGTTTCAACGCAGATCAGAACGGCAACAACTATGGTGACACTCTTTTGAAGTTGCACCTGAACGGCAACTCATTTCAGATTGTGGATTGGTTCACTCCATTCAACCAGGAGTGCCTTAACTACCTCGACCTGGACTTCGGCTCGACCGGAGTTGCATTGGTTCCCACCGATGTCAGTGGCGGCCACAACTTGGTAGTGACCTCCAACAAAGAGGGCCGGTTGTATCTCGTGGACACCGATAGCCTGGGGCATTTCGTGAACAGCGGAGACCAGCTTCCCCAGGAATTCATGATCGGCGATCACCCCTGCGACGTGACGACCGCTCTCGAGGCGCCGGAAGGTTCTGTCTGGAATCGCCTGTACGGAACAGTCGCATACTGGAACGGGTATGTGTATGCGCAGGCTTCTAATATTCCGCTGAAACAGTATCAATTCCAGAACGGTCAGTTGAACCCTACCCCCGTCGCCGAATCGCCCACCGCTTCCGGATGGCGGGGCGCCAACTGCGTGATTTCAGCTAACGGAACCCAGAATGGCATTCTTTGGGCTTACGAAAAAAACGCGCAGGACAAAGCCATTCTTCATGCTTACGACGCGACTTCGGTGGCCCATGAGCTCTGGAACAGCGACATGGATGCCAGCGGACCTTTGGGGCAAGGGATTGCGTTTTCCGTACCGGTGGTTGCGGACGGTCGTGTGATCGCGACTTCCGATCAGCGAGTCACAGTGTACGGACTGAAGCAATGATCCGCGAGGGTATTCCTTCCGGTTGCGGGTGCGAGCGACTCTCAGCAAGCGGGGACTTCTGTGGCGTGGCGCTGTTGGTGGAGTTTTTGCACGAAATCGGAATGGCTGAGCGGTTCATGATCGCGCAGCAAGGTGAGCAAGTCGTCCTGCAGTTCGCTTTCCACTGAGCACTCATCAGACTGCAGGTCGGCGCCGATGGTCAAGCCGCGTGGGGTAACCAGTGCGTGGGGCTGAATGCCCGAGATTGTCGAGCAACTGGCGGATGAAGCGATGCAGGCGTTCGCGCTGGGAGAGAGTTTGAGACACGAACTCAATCCCCATGCCGAATCCCGGATGCATCACCCGTACCATCCCTTGAACTGGCGTTTCCAAGCCCGTGGCGCTCAGATGGACGAGAACAATTGTGTGTTCGGGAAAAGGTGATTCGGTCTCCACGTAGCAACCGCCTTCGCTCAAGTCGGTGAGCGTGCAGGCGGTGACGGGATCAGGTTCTTCAGGCAGCGCTTTCCGCGCATTGGCAGCAATCCATGAGCTCAAGCCCCGGCGCAACTGGTCGGGAACGTCCACAAAGCGCACACCAGTCTGGCCGTTGGGGCTTGCCCAGGCAACCTCGCCCTGTACATGAAGCGGAGTCGCCATTTCCGGGACGGTGCACCGCAAGCTCAAATGCGCCGAGGGGCAAAGAGGCTGCGAGGCCAGCAATTCCATGCCCTCCTCGCTCAGGTCGAGAAGTATGCCTTCTACTTCCAGTCCGGTGACCTGTACTTGCACCGGAACCTGAACCGGAATACGGGCGGAGCGGCGACGCTCGCGTTTGATGAGGATGGTAGCGGCGCGGAGACTGGCCTGTGCCTGTTCCCGGGAGATCGGCTTATAGAGGACGAAGTGCGCCCCTGCGCCGAAAGCAGAACGAACTTTAGTCTGGTCGCTGAGCAAAGCGACGGTCACGGTGTTGTTTCGTGGTGACGCCAGATAAGAATTCTGCAGCACTGTAGCGGCTTGCTCCGGGTCTTCGAAGTCCGCGATCACAGCGTCAAAGTTTTGTCCCGTCAGCTCTCGGACGGCTTCCCCGTAGCTGCAGGAGCGCAAGCTCACGCCAAAGCTGGACAGGACCGGCGCAAGAGCGGCAGCGGCTTCGCTATCGGTAGATACCAGAAGTGCGTGAAAGCTCATAAAGCTCCGAAGGCTTGAAGTCTTTACGGCCAGCGCAGGGCCACGGCCCTGGCTTTTTCGGGTTCGGTCACCGAAGACAGCTCCTGTAACGTCGCAGGAGCGTGATCTTCCGCAGAGGGTTGGGCGACTTCGTCCTCGACTTCCACCAAAAGAGATCCCTCCTCTTCCTCTCCTTCCGCAAGCAGCGGAGCGATTTCCCGCAGTTTTTCTTCGGCCTGCTGAAGCAGTTCGATTTCTTTTGCCAACTGCGCGGCTTGCGCCTGCTTCCGCTTAAGGACTTGGCGAATTTGCTGCATAGTTCCCCCTTCGGAAATTTAGAAAGCAATTTCGGGTGGGTCAACAGTAATTACTCGCACTCGATTACGGGCGTAACGGCCGGAGAAAGCCTCAACCACAGAAGACACAGAGACCCGGACGCCTCATTCCTCTGTGATCCTCTGGGGTAAATGCTTTCTTCGGATACAACGCCAGTCTGCGTCACCAAGCAGCCGGGGTTTAATCATGACCACCAAGTGCCATGGGCTGGCACGAACGTGGGATGTACAAGGTGGGGCGCAAATCGTATCTTGTGATTGAGCAGTTCTGGGGGAGGGCTGTTCGGGCGTCCCGTGACTCAAGCGAGTCCGGGACGTTTCTTATTTGTGCGGCATTTCAAAATTGTGTTGCTTACCTGCCTGCAACCGCAGCTTTCTGACTCGCCTGGCAAACCATCACTTCATCACTAAGTACTCCGCTGGCCTGCAGGCTTTTCAGTTTGAGGATCAACGCCGCGGTGATTTCATGTCCCTGATCTGCGACCAGCGATCCGGAAAAGGCGCGGATCTCTTCCGCCAGAATCATTCCAGGAGACAAGTCCCAAATCGTGCACGTCTGCTTTTCCGTCTTTTCTTCCGGGTCAGGATCAACTTCGAGCAAAGCCTGTTCAATTCGCGGATCCAGCCCGCCATGCTGGCGGCCGAGCCGATGCAGCGCCTCGGTCCGCGATCCCAGCCGGCGAATCAGGTTGTCGTACTCGAGGGTAATGTGAAGTATCTCGGCGCCCAGTCTCATGTCCGCCTGCTCGCGATCCGCCACATCGCCCTTCACCTCGGGTATCTGGTTTTGGTGGGCGATCATCCAGGCAATTGGCTCCATACGCGGAATAGCTGCCAAAAGGTCACGTGCGACTTGCGGATGGGAATCATAACGTGCCTGTTCTTCAGGTGGCAGCTCGCGGCCGGAATACACCGCATCAATTGTCTCCGGTGCGATGGTGACAAATCCGAGTTGCGACATCATGGCGGCAACTTCGAACCTCCAGGGATGAGGAAGCGCAAGTTGGCGGGCGACGTGTTGAATGTAGCGCCTTAACCGCATGCCACGACTGAAGGCGGCGGGATTCACCAAGCTCAGAACTTCGGCTAAAACCTCGATACTCCCCTTGAGCGTCTTTTCCAGAAGTTCCTTTTCCGCGGTCACCAGCCGCGCTTGCACCAGGCTGGCAGTGAGCGCTCTCGCCAGTGTCTCCTTGGTGCAGGGTTTAGTCAGGAACCGAAATATATTTCCTTCGTTGACCGCGCTCACCGCGGTTTGAATGTCGGCATTGCCGGTCAGCATGACCCGGACGGTGTCCGGCGACATAACGCGGATTTTGGCCAGCAATTGGGCTCCGTCCATTTCCGGCATCCGCATATCCGAGACCACCACCGAGTACGGTCCATTGGCTTCAAACGCAATCAGGGCGCCGCGACCGCCAACCGCGATGTCAATTCGGAATTCGCGGCGCAGAAGCCGCTGATAGCCCTCGAGGATTGCTACTTCGTCATCTACGAGGAGGATCTTGTCATTCATGTTTTTCACTTTGGGCATGAAGCTCGCGGCAGAGATGACCCCAGGCTTCCACGTGCTTCCCTAGCCCCAACTTGGCCAATAAAGCTTCGTCGAGTGCCGGCTTGCTGGCCACCGGGTAGGGATTCATTTGGTGGTCAAAGTAGTTGGCTACGTGGGTCGCGATTAAAGGGCCGAACTTGGGGGGTGGCGCATCCGCCGGGCGGTGATGCCAGGCTACGGCCTCCACAATGGGATCGGGCAGCCCCCAAAGCCCAAGCAGATAAGCGCCCACTGCCGCGTGAGTGCAGCCGAGCGCCTCCTGCTCATGGGTCAGAACGGAAGCTCCCTTCTGGGCGCAATCTGTCCAGATGCGCGTGGACTCCTCCGGGTACACGGAGAATAAGATCAGCTTGCCGATATCGTGGAGAAGCCCGGCGGTAAAGCAGTCGTCGACCAGGGCTCGCTTAGCGTCCTGTTGCCGGGCAATGGCTTTGGCGCAACCCGCGGCGGACAAGGAATGTTTCCACAGGAAGGAGAGGTCGGTGCTCAAACCTTCAAATTGGGAGAACACATGCACCGAAAGCACCAGCGCTTTGATGTTGTCGATACCGATAAGCGCTGCGGCCTGCCGGGGGTTGGAAACCGGAGTTGCGAGCCCGAAAAAGGCGGAGTTAACGAGTTGCAGCACCTTTACGCACATGCCCATATCCTGGGCGATGATGTTTCCGGCTTCGGTAATCGAAGCTTCCGGCGACTGCACCAGATCGGTTATGGCGATGTAAAGCTGGGGAAGGCTGGGCACGACATGGAGACGGCTGACCACTTCCTTCAACCGGGGGTCGGACAGAAGATCTCGCAGAGCGAAGGCATGAGCGAGTTTCTGCTTAAGGTCCTCGACGTCGCAAGGCTTCGCCAGGTATTGGTGGGTGGGACCAATCGAACGCAAAATGGTTTCTTTGTCGGACTGGCCGGAGAGGATCATGCGCACGGTTTGGGGGAACATTCTCTTGACTTGATCGAGCAACTGCGCTCCGTTCATGCCCGGCATGCGCATGTCGGTTATGACAACGTCGAAAGGCTGACGTTCCATAGTTGCCAGCGCCGCCGGGCCGCTGTCGGCAAATTCGATGTCCCACTCGGCACGCATGGTTCGAAGGCTGCGCTCCAGGCCCCGCAGCACCAGGGATTCATCGTCAACAAATAGAATGCGTTTGTTCATGACACGGCTGTCCCTGTCTCCAATGGCAAACGTATGTGGAACGTCGATCCCTTTCCCACTTCACTATCGAACCAGATTTGACCCTGATGTTGATTCACGATCACCGAATGTGCCAGAGCCAGCCCTTGACCTGTCCCTTTACCGACCTCTTTGGTTGTGAAGAATGGTTCGAAAATGCGCGAGCGAATTTCTTCGGGAATCCCACCACCGGTGTCCGCGACGTCAATCAATGCCCAGTTTTCATTGCGCCGGGTGGTAATAGTGATTGTTCCCAGATGGCCATTCTCCTGGGCAACCGTGGAGATGGCATGGCTGGCATTCACGATCAGGTTCAGTATCACTTGATTGAATTCCCCGACATGGCAAGGTACCAGAGGGAGTGTGTTGTCGAACGCGGTGACCAGGTCGGCGGAATATTTCCATTCGTTACGCGAGACAGTGATGGTTGTTTCAATGGCTTTGTTGATGTCCACGGCACGCTTCTCTTTTGATCCCGGATGAGAGAATTCCTTCATCCCGCGAACGATCTTGGCGACGCGCTGTAAGCCTTCCAGAGACTGGCCGATGGCATGAGGAATCTCTTTCAAGAGATAAGGGAAGTCGCACTTATCGAAAGACACTTGAAAACGGCGCATCAGATCGAGAGGCACCTCCTCCGCTTGCTCGCGGACCTCTCCACAGAAGGTGAGGAAGTCAGCAATTTCGTCCCAGGAATCCTTGAGAAACCGGATATTGTCCCCGGTGTATTGAGTCGGGGTGTTGATCTCATGAGCGATACCGGCTGCCAGTTGTCCAATGGCTTCGAGCTTCTGCGCCTGCCGTAGCTGCTCTTCCAGACCTTTGCGCTCGGTAATATCGGCTCCGGTCACTATGAATCCCGGCTCCTCTCCATGATTTCCGGGAATTCGCCGCACCTGCAGCCCCAAAAAGCGGGTCGTGCCGTCTTTCTCATAAGACAGATCGTCAACCCGGCACGAAACTGAAGTAGTCCACCAGCGGTCGATTTCGGCATCTATGTCAGGCCGCAGCCACCGTATTGCGCAATCCCGAATACGCCGGCCTATTACTTGGTGCGGCTCGAGGCCGAAAGTACTGGCGGCTGTTAGATTCCAGCGGGTGATGCAGCCGCCGGAATTCACCCCGATCAGGATAGAGGGAATGGATTGCAGGAATAACTCGGTTTCAGTATGAGCTGCCTGCAGCTTGCGCTCGGCCTCAAGCCGCTGTTCGATCACGCGTGCGACCACCACAAAGCCGTCGGGGGCTCCATCCGCATCGCGAAGTAAGGCTCCATTCGCCTCAACGTGCAGCCAGCTTCCGTTCCTGTGGCGGTAACGGACGACTACGGTGTGGGCCTGGCCGGAGCTTACGATCTCCTCGGCGGAGCGTTTGATGAAGGGCATATCGTTGGGATGGAGAATTGCACTTGCATGGGCGCCGACGAGTTCTTCGGCGGAGTAGCCCAAAATGGAATACGTGGATTTGCTCAGGTGGCGGAACTTTAGTTCCATATCGCACATCAGCATGAGATCTTCAATGTTGTTGCTGAGTGCGAGAAAAAGGCTTTCGCTGCGGCGCAAAGCTGCTTCAGCCGCAAGCCGATCGTCAATAAGCCGCGAAACTACTACGTAGCCCTCGGGAACTCCAGCGGCGTTTCGCAGCAGGGAAAAATTGGCCTCCACGTGGCGGAAGCTTCCGTCCTTGTGGAGATAACGCCCCTGCACCATGCGGGGCTTGCCGTCCTGTAGAAGTTCGGCGGCTTTTTGGCGTACGGATGGGAGGTCTTCGGGATGAATGATGGCGCCGGAGTCTATCCCCTCGAGTTCTTTCGGAGCGTAACCCAGATCTCGTTCGTAGGACGGGCTAGCGTAGCGGCACTTGTAGGTCAGGTCCCGCATGATCACCAGATCGCTGATGTTTTCTGTAATCGCGCGCAAAAAAGCCTCGCGGGAGCGTAAGGCTTCCTCCACTTCCTTTTGTTTCGTGATGTCGGAGCGTATGGCAACGTACTGCCGGGGGTTTCCGTCCTCCGCCAGAAACGGCACGATGGTTGTATCCGACCAAAAGAAAGTACCGTCTTTTGCTCGGTTTCGGATCTCGCCCTGCCAAACCCTGCCCTTGCCAATCGTCTTGTACATGTCGGTGAAAAAATCACGGGAATGGTAACCCGAGTTCAAGAGGCGGTGATCCCGGCCAAGTAATTCTTCACGCGAGTATTTGCTGATCGAACACAACTGGTCATTTACATAAGTGATACGGCCTCTGACATCGGAGATGGAGATGATGGCATGCTGATCCATCGCGTCCTTCTGGTCGGCCAGTTCTTTCAAGGCGCGTTTGCTTGCCGCCAGGCTCTCTTGCAGAGCCTCCTGGGTCCGCCTTCGGCCGGTAATGTCTTGCGCCTGGAACACGAAGGAGGCTGGATGATCGTCGCTGTCCAGCACCAACGAAAGAGTGAGTATGGTCCAGACCACCGCGCCGCTGCAGGTCACAAAACGACGCTCGAATTCGCCGCTCAGGCCCTCCTCGCCTTCGCAGAAGCGTTGCAGGATCTCACTGCACGGCGGTATTTCCTCCGTGTGGCAGATTTCGTGCAGGCTCATGCGCCGCAGATCGTCCGCGCGGTAGCCAAGAAGATCACAGAGGGCGCGGTTTACCTGCTGAAATCTGCCCGTCAGATTCATCACGGCCATACCGATCCCGGCGTGTTCGAAGGAATTGTGAAACCGCTCCTCGCTCTCGTGCAGGGCGCGCTCCAGAATGATCTTGGCCCCAATTTGGAGACGGACGCGAAGTTCGCGCGTGTCCACAGGCTTGAAGATGCAATCGTCCGCCCCGGCCTCCAGGCCTTCCGCGCGATTCTTGTGCTCGCTCCACGGCATGAGCAGAATTACGTAGGTGGAGCGGCGCTGGTTTCCCTGCCGGATTTCCCGGCAGATTTCGAGCCCGGTGAGACCGGGCATCATCCAGTCAATTACCGCCAGGGAAGGTGCGTCCGGCGATTGAAGCATAGAGAGTGTCTGCTTTCCATCTACTACGGTGAGAACCTGGTAGCCGCTTTTGTCCAGGAGCCCGCGCAAGTGAGCAAGACTGACTTGATCCGCTTGGGCGACAAGCACGCGAGTCAGCGGGAGGGCGGAAAGTTGTGGCCGAACGGCAGACATGGACATCCCCTGACAAAATCGTCACAGCAGGGGAATTCTTTAACTACCGTACTGGGGACTATTGGTCATGCCCGGGGTTAGAAAAGGGCGATGAAGCGAGCGTCCGCTAGACGAAGCGAACTTGCTATAATCAGTCAGCCGCCAGTCCACAGTGTCGCGCCCTTAGCTCAGTTGGATAGAGCGTCTGGCTACGAACCAGAAGGTCGGGAGTTCGAATCTCTCAGGGCGCACCATCTCATAAATCAATCACCTGCGCGGGACTTCCTGTGCCGCAAAATACGAGTCAGACGGGTTGTGGAAAGGTCATTTCTTGTTTGGTACAGAGCAGTCCAGCGTTTCGGCGGAGCCTCTCGCCCTTGCCTCTGATTCTGACAGACTCGGTTCGTGGAACCCTACGCTTCCTCCCACTGCTTCTTGATATAGGCAAGCGCGCGCGTCAGCGCCGCTTCGGGGTTGTCCGTGGCTTTGCACTCCATGTTCAGCCAACCCGAAAAGTTCCAATCTTTCAGCGCGCGGAATCCTGGCCGGTAGTCGAAGGGCAGGGAACCGGGTTCGGTCCGGGCCTTACCATCCGCGAGGTGGACATAGACGGTGTACTTGCCATACTTCCGTAACGTCGCGGCGATGTCCTGTTCCTCCAACTGCATGTGGTAGAAGTCGCTCAGCATTTTGAAGCGGGGCGCATTCACTTGTTCAATGAATCCGGCCGCCTGGCTCTGCAGGTACATGAAGTGGGTTTCTTTCTGATTGCAGGGCTCAAGCATCAGGTTTACGCCTGAGCTTTGGACGTCCGGGATCAATTGCTTGAGTTCCGTGACCAAGAGACGCTCTTCGACCTGGCGAGCCGTCATGAGCGGCGAAAGGTCCTGGAACTTATTGGGGCCGAAGACGGGGACCTCAATGATGTCGAGAGCCCCGAGGGTGCGGGCCATCTGCAGGCGCTTGCGGTCGAGTTCGACGGCCTGGGCACGAACCTGAGGATCGGTATCCAGAAGTTTGGCCGATCCCACGATGGCGCTGACGGCGACGCCGGTGCCGGCAAGTTGCTCCTGAATGGATTCCACCGGCTGGTCGAGCCACTCGTCGCCGAGTTCGATGCCGTCGTAGCCCAGGCGCTTGACCAATTGGGCCCGCTGCCGCAATTCATTTCTTTGGGAACGGGGTGCGTACGCCAAATCGTATTTTGCCGGGCTGGGTCTTCGCATGAAGTGCAGTGGCGGCCAGGGTTGCGCCGCAAGTGGCTAAGAATTCTCTTCGGGTGGTTGCGGGATTGAGCAAGGGAAGGCTCCTCGTCTTACGGCAGGGTTGAGAGGTTCTGCCCGTTCGCCGTTTTCGCCGTGATTGTATGCCGAAGAGCCGCCGGGAACAATGGGCCGGCTGGGCCTAAAAATTGGGCACAAAGCGCCCGGATGCGCTATTTCCCTGAAAGCATTGCGCTTGCCATTTTATAGCTTGTAGATATAGCGAAATCGATTTTGAGCCCTCCCGGGCCTGGCGGGTACTTGGCTTTCATCCGAGGCCGGAATATGCGCATATAAGCCATCCTGTCGCAATTGCGGGGCATTCCACGAGGGGAGTTCAGTGATGCTGCGAATATGCCTTGAAGGTGCGCTCTGTATCTTCAATAGCTTACAGCTAAGTTGATGACAGCAAACGAAAAGTCAACCCTTGACCGAAGCTGGGGCGGCATGCACCCCGCGGCGGTGAAGAAGTTCCACCAGCGCCTGATAGAGATGGGCTCGGGTAGCGTAGCGCTCGTTGGCGCGAGTGATGTAGCGGATGTGCAGTTCGACCCCGGCGCCACTGGGCCGCAGGTTGACTGCGGGCGCGGCTGAGACCGCACGCACGCGGTAGCGGCTGGTGGTGTGCTGCCATTCTTTTTGCGCCTGGGCAGCTTGCGCTTCGGTTTCCTTCGTGACCAGCTTCTGAATCGCTTCGATCACCGGATACGGGTCGTCGGCAGAGGGAACCATAATCTCCAGGTCATCCCAGAGCCACTGGCCGGCGGTGGAGAAATTAAAGAAGTGGCCTTCGATGGCAAAGCCGTTCATGAAGGCGACTTTGCGTCCGGTGGGATGGCCGGTGTCGGTCCAGTTGCCGGTTTCGAGGAGCACCGTGCGCATCAAGGTGATCTCGACGACCTCGCCGACGACACCGTTGATTTCCACCCAGTCGCCTACGCGGATGCCGTTGCGCCCCATTAGAGCGAACCAGCCCAGGAACGAGATGATGAAATCCTTCAGCGCGACCGTCAGGCCGGCGGTGGCCAGGCCGATGATGGTCGAGAGTTGATTGGGAGTGCCGAATACCACAAACAAGATGAGCAGCACACCGATCGCTTGAATGGCAAAGCGCAGGACGGTGCGCAGGGTGCGAAAGCGTGTGAGCTCCGGGTTCGGATCCACCACGAAACGGTCCACCAGAATCGTGGCGAGATAGATCGTCAACACAATTAGCACGATCCAAAGCGAAGACTTGATGATCCCGTGCAGGAGAACCCGTTGATTGGTTTGCAGGAGGACAATCCAGTTGCCGTAGGCGTCGCGCAACTCCTGCATGTCCTGGACGCGGCGGTCGAGATCGGCGAGGGTTTTCTGATCTACTGCAACCACGTGGAGAGTCGCAAGGGCGGCTGCAACGTCTCCTTCCGGGCTATCGGCTGTAGGGGACCCGGAGTTGAGCTGGGTTGTCGCCTGTTCGGTGATGGCCTGTTGGTCGGCCTGTTCGGAGCCGACTTCTTTTTCCAGCGCATTGTGCGCCTGAGTAAGGTCGGTGGCTTTGTGATCGGCGGCGGTTTGCGCTTGGGCCAGGCTGGCGATTTTGCCGCGCAAGGCGCGCAGGGCGGAGAACTGTCCGATCAGGTTGGTGGCTGGAGGAGTTGGCTGAGCGGCCGGTGTGGCCGGAGCGCGATTGGCTTCGGCCTGCTGTAAAGCCTGGCGGCGGTTGAACTGACGCTGAATCCGGCTGAGGGGATCGGCGCCGGAACGGGTCAAATTTCCCTTGGCATCATCAAGTTCATCCTGGTCCAGGGCGAGCTTGGCCTGCGCAATGTCGAGCTGCTGCTGCAGGGTGTCATGGCGCGAGCCTTTGGCGGTGGCCAGTTCCTTCTTGATCTGATCCGTTCTCTCCTGCCCCGCGTTGACCAGGGCCTCGGCCTGATTCATCTTCGCGTAGAGCTGGCGGCCCAGTTCGGTGAGTTGCGGAGGATGCTCGCTGGCGTCGCGCAATGCGTCGGCGAAAGCCAGGTCCACCTCGTGATTAGCGATCTTGAGCGCTTGTTGGGCGTAGCGCTGCTGGTCCCATGTAGTGGCCAGCTTGGCCATTTCCCGGGCGGTCTGGGACGGCGCCTCGTCCACGGGCGGCTTGTGCGGGCCTGCCGTCTTGGTGGGGACCGCTGTGCCTGAATCTCGGGTGTAGATGAGGCCGATGACTCCCAGCAGTATCAGCAGGAGCAATGCCAGGATCGCGAGGGAGCGGAAGATCTTCATGGTTTGTTGGTCCGGATTATAAGGGCGGGGGCGAGGGGGCGGGAAATCGGGGGTTCATGGGCGGCCGCCGGCAGAACTAAATCTTTACCACAGAGGACACAGGGGCGCAAGGACGATCCATTCTTTAGCCTCCCTGTCCTCAGCCGTTATTCCAACGAATAAATACACAACCCGCTGAGCAGCTTGGGATAGAAATCGGTGGATTTCTGCGGCAGAACTTCGCCGGCGAAGGCGATGTCGCGGACCTGCTGCATACGTACGGGGTTCATCAGGAAAGCCACGTTGGCAGCGCCATTTCGCACCTGTTCCAGAGCTTCGCCGGTTTCACGGAAGTACCTGATGTTTTGCTGGTTACGAATGGATTCCTCGGAGAGCCCCAGAACGCCTTCCAGCAGACATTTGTGCAACTGCACCACGTCCAACGATTGCTGGCGAAAAGACAGGTTCGCGAAAATATCGGACCCCATGGCTTTCGGGCGGTCGAAAAGAAAAGCCCGATTGGGGGTGACGGCCAGCAGCGCAGTCCCGGTTTGCGAGGCTTCTTTGAGGATGCCATGCGCCCGCGCGGCGTCAATCGCCGGATCCACTTCCTCGACGCTGAAGTATGCTCTGGCGCCTTCGCGCAGGCTGTCGGCGGAAAAATTGGCCAAATCATGGACTACGCGGTGCGTGGGGAGAATCACCAACCCAGGAGCGTCCATATTGACGAAGGTCATCATCACAAATTCGTAAGGCGCGTCTTTCTGCGTGCCGGCATCGGCCGCGGCGCGCCGTTCATTTCGATAGTTTAGCGCTGTCTCATAGCGGTGATGGCCGTCGGCAATGATGAGCTTTTTGTCGCGCATCTTTTCCTGAACCAGGGCAATCCGCTGGGCATCGGAGACCTTCCATACGCGGTGCACAACGTCATACTCGTCGCGCGTTTCCATATCCGGGACGGTTTCCGAGGCGAGTGCTTTGTCAACTTCGCCCTGGGGATCGCTGTAGACCACAAAGATCTGCCCGAAGTGGGCGCGGGTGGCCCGAACAAGGTCCAGGCGATCGGCTTTTGGTTTGGCCAAAGTCTGCTCGTGCCGAAAGACAACCTGTGCCGAGTAGTCCTCAAGATGCCCCAAGCCAATGAATCCGCGGCGCTCCGCGCGGGTTTGGGTGCCGGGCACGTTAAAACTCTGAGAATATAAATAGAGCGACGGCTCGCTATCCTGAACCAGGACACCCTCCTGCCGCCAGTCTCCAAGGAAGCGAGCGGCGCGGGTGTAAGGGTTCTCCTCTGCGCTATCTGTGGCCATACGCTTGCCTAAAATAATGCGGACCAGGTTGTAAGGACTGGACGCGTAATAGCCTTCCTGCATCTCAGGGGTGATTTTGTCGTAGGGTTGCGTGACGACCTGGGATAACGGAACCCGGCTCGTCCCATAGCGGAGCGCGCGAAACGGTGCAATGTAGGCCATAAGGAAGAGCTGAAATTGTAACAGGAGCCGCGGCACGAAGGGCCGATGTCAAGCCGGGGCGGGAAAAGGGCGCACGCCGGGAAGGATCCGCGCGGCTGAGATGCTGGAAGTAAGAAAGTTTTTGCACAAATGCCCTGAACTAACGATAAAAAATGTTGTGACATACCTGCGCATGACCTGTGCTAGGATCAAACCCAACGAGGTTGCTATGACCCGCTACTGCCTGCGCGGGTTTTCCGGGTGGTCTTCCGAACACGGGGCGTCTCCTTCGGACTGTATTCCTGGCCGGCCAACTATTCCTGCGAACTGCCATTTTTATGCTCGGCTGGCCTTGCCGATCCTGGTTTTCACCGCAATCATTGCCAGTCTTGCGTGCTTCTCTTCAGCCCAGGTGAGTGATGTTGAAGACGTACACATCACACCGCGCATTAAGCCGCCCGAAGCCCCCAAACAGGTGGTTGGCGCGGTCCTGCAGAGCCACAGCCGACCGATTCAGGTGGATGTGGACCTGGTTCTGGTGCCGGTAACCATTACCGATCCCTTGAATCGGCTGGTGACGGGATTGGATAAGGAAAATTTTGCCATCTACGAGGGGAAAGACCAGCAGGTGATTCGGCATTTCTCGAGCGAAGACGCGCCCATTTCTTTGGGTATTATCTTCGATATGAGCGGCAGCATGAACAGCAAGATCGAGCGGGCGCGCGATGCCGTGGGGGAGTTCATGAAGACGGCAAATCCACAGGATGAGTTCTTCCTGATTGGATTTTCCGATCAACCGGAACTGGTTTGTGATTTCACTCAGAACCCGGATGAGTTGCTAAACAAGCTGATGTTCACGGCCCCGAGGGGACGCACTTCGCTGCTGGATGCCATCTACCTTGGCGTTCATAAAATGCGTCAGGCAAAATACCCAAAGCGGGCTCTGTTGATCATCTCGGACGGGGGCGACAACCACAGCCGCTATACCGAGGGCGAAATCAAGTCCACCGTCAAAGAAGCGGATATGTTGATTTACGCCATTGGGATTTACGACCATTACTTTGCGACTACCGAGGAGCAGTTGGGCCCGTCATTGTTGGCTGAGGTCACGGAACTTACAGGTGGGCGGGCCTTTACCATCGACAATCCCAATGACCTGGCCGACGTGGCCACAAAAATTGGTACCGAGCTACGCAACCAATATGTGATCGGATACCGTCCTAAGGACCGGCGGCACAACGGCAAGTGGCGTAAAATTAAGGTTAAGCTAAATCCGCCCAAAGGACTACCCCCCCTTCGTGTCTACGCCAAAACGGGTTACTATGCACCTTCCGAATAGCCGTGTCTGGGCTGTGCTGACCGGCGTATTCCTTTTCATTGCAGTGGTTTTAGGGACCGCCCATGCAGCCCAGGGCGCCGCTCCGCAGACCTCTGCCGGCCAACAGCAGCCTGCCGAACCTCCGCCGCCCATTCACTCACAGCCTCCTCCGCCGCAAGGTCAGCCTCCGCAAGGGCAGCCCCCGGTGGACAATAGCGGTGTATTCGTCTTCAAAAAAGAGGTTGAGGAGGTCGTGATCCACGCCACGGTCGTGGACAAGAAGGACCACATGGTTCTGAACCTTGGCCGGAACGCGTTTTCGGTTTTTGAGAACGAAAAACCCCAGACCATCACGTCTTTCCGGCACGAGGATATCCCGGTGGCCATGGGAATCGTGATCGATAATTCAGGTTCCATGCGGGAGAAGCGCGAGAAGGTGAATAAGGCAGCTCTGGACCTGGTGGCATCGAGCAATCCGCAGGATCAGGTCTTTGTAGTGAATTTTAACGACGAATACTATCTCGATCAGGACTTTACCGGCGACGTCCGGAAATTGAAGAAGGCTCTGGAAAAAGTGGACGCCCGTGGTGGGACGGCGCTTTATGACGCCATGGTGGCCTCCGCAGACCAGCTCAAAAAGTCCAAGCTGCAAAGGAAAGTGCTTTTCGTGGTTACAGATGGCGAAGACAACGCCAGCCAGGAGACGCTGGAAAAGGCTGTGCGCCGACTGGACGAGGAAAACGGCCCCACTGTTTATGCCATCGGTTTGCTGGGGGGGAAGAAGGGCAAAGGCGAGCCAAACGCGCGCTGGAAACCCTGGCACTGCGGACTGGCGGGATCGCTTTCCTGCCCAAGACGCTCGATGAGGTGGACGACATCAGCCGTACCGTGGCCCACGACATCCGTACCCAGTACACGATCGGCTACAAACCCACCACTCCCAAAAGCGTTGGCGGCTACCGGACTATCAAAGTTGAAGCCCATGCCAAGGGGTATGGCAAGCTTACGGTGCGCACCAAGAATGGCTATTATGCCAACCAACCGCCGGCGGCAGGCGAAGACTAGAGGCGCGCCGATGATTTTTGTGCGTCGGCACTGGACATCAGCGGCCGAAGCAGCCTCTACGTCCGAACGGCGGAACTGTGCTCCCGCCGGACAGCCGAGGGCGGCTGTCCCCACATGGTCCCCACCCATACCCGAAGTTACATTGACGCTCCACGATCAGGTTCCGTAGTCTGAAGTATGCTCACAAACATCTCCGAACGCGGCCGCCTGCGCGTCTCCGACGACATTACTGAGCTGGTCGGCGAAACTCCGCTTCTGCAGCTGAAGCGTATGGTTCCGCGCGGCGCCGCGGAAGTCTACGCCAAACTTGAATATCTCAATCCTGGTGGAAGCGTGAAGGATCGGGCCGCCATCGGCATGATTCGCCGGGCGGAACAGCAGGGGAAACTCAACCCGGGCGGCACCATCGTGGAAGCGACCGCGGGCAATACGGGAATCGGGCTGGCTCTGATTGGTGTGAATCGCGGGTATCGCGTAAAGCTGTTCCTGCCGCAGGGGTTTTCGGAAGAGAAAGCGATCATTATGCGCGCTCTGGGCGCGGAAGTGATTCGTACTCCAGAGTCCGAGGGGATGAAGGGCGCCATTGATCGGGCCAGGGAATTCAGCGCGAGCCAAGCCGGTGCTTTTCTGGCGGCGCAGTTCGATAATCCGGCCAATCCGGATTATCACTACGAGACCACGGCGGCGGAGATCTTCGAGCAGATGGATGGGCAAATCGATGCAGTGGTGATCGGGGCAGGAACGGCTGGGACATTCACAGGGGTGGCGCGCTATCTGAAAGAACGCCTCTCCGATGTCCTGGCGGTTGCCGTAGAAACGGAAGGCTCGGTGCTGGGCGGGGGCAAGCCGGGCAAACATAAAGTAGAAGGCATCGGCAACACGTTTATCCCGGCGAACTTCGATGCTTCGGTGTGCGACGAAGTGTTCAAGGTCAGCGATGCGGACGCATTCGAAACCGTGAAACAATTGGCCGCCCGGGAAGGCATTCTGTCGGGCTCAAGCGGTGGCGCCAATGTGTTTGCCAGCCTGCAGGTGGCGCAGCGGCTGGGAGACGCGAAACGGGTTGTTACCATAATCCCCGATTCGGCGGAGCGGTACCTGTCGAAGAAAATTTTCGAAGGCGGGGCCTGAGCACGGTACAGCTTGGGCGGGCTTTCAACGTCTGCGCCTAGGGCTCTCGATCGACCCGCCCTGGAACTGCAGTAAGCAGGGTCATGCTCGGGCAAGCTGCCCTGTGTACGCGCCGGGCCGCATTTCCTCCTCGGAGGACATAGCCAGAATGCGTACCCGTTGCCCTTCACTCAACCTCTGCAATAGGACTTCCGCGCCGTTCGAAAAACGGAGGGCGTCGCGATAGCCCACCACATTGATCTGCGTGAATGTGGCTTCCTGAATGCTGGAGTGCAATCCGGCTCGGCGTTGCACGTGCGGCGGGATATCGCGCACCAGCAGGCGAGCACCCGGTGGCACGCATACAGCCAGACGCTGGTCATTGCAAGGCGAGCCAAGCAACTTCTTCAGCTTGGCGAATAGAGTGAACCTGGGGGCGGTATTGGGATTGCAGCTCGGCGTCAGTCCCAGGGAGCCGACGTCAAATCTGTGAACAACCAGTTCTTCGCCGCAAACAGCCAAGCGGTTCGGAAGTGACATAAGTGAATAGTCGCACATAATTCTTTACTCCTTACTCCAATCGCTCCCTGGCGCGAGGAAAGCTCCCCGAAAACTTCGGGATGGCTATTTGCAGTCCAGTTCCTTCCGGATTTGCGGGGATGGTCCCAGGGTCATCCCCGCCCATTCTCTTTTTTCATCTCACCCTGGTTTCAGATTCTGCCCTGAGCGCAATTGCTCAGGCAGCCGGGCGAATGTCGCGAACGTTGCTGCCGGCGCTGGCTTGCCGCACCGCGCCATGCGCTGCGCCGCCGAGGGCCGCGAGCCATCCTAGAAACAGAGCGAAGAATCCGATCCAACCGATATCGGCGAATACGGTCAACATGTAGGAGTTGTGAGTTCCCGCTGCCAGCCCGGTTCCTCCGCTGAAGGCTGCCCCGCTCAAAATGACAATGAGCACGGTTGCCATAACGGACAAACCAAACATCGCCATGCCATGGAATATCCTGACACTGCGGTCGGCATAGTCCGCCAGATGTCCCGTGACCCGGCCAGCTATGTACATTGCGATAATGCTGAGGACGATCGCCCAGATACCCTCCCCTACGTTCATCCCGGTGACCGGATTGGCGGCGTTCGGGTTTGCCGAACTGGCAAAAATCGCCTCTCCTAAGATCCCAAAAACCGACCAGATTGCCGCAAACGAAAAAACACCCGCCCAGATCGCTCCCCAATTTGTGGTTCGCGAATAAAGCGAAGGTTCGTTTCGAGTTACAAGTTCCGCCATGTTGCAGTACCTCCTTTTCCTATTCTTTGCGATGCACGCGATGGAGAGCCCGTTGTCAGGAGCCGGGAATTTGTGATGAGAAGCAATCCGTTGACGGAAGAACGGCATTAGCGTTCCGCCGGACAGGTTAGGCGGCTGTATGTTTTTCTGTTTTGTCTGCTGTCGGCTCGTCGCCGTGAAGGCCTTACATGAGGATCTGAGGGTTTGAAAATATTTATGCAGCGAATTCCCTAAGGGAAGAATTACGCGAGAGTTGCATTTGCAACGGAGCCGCTGGTCAGTGTCCGGCGGTTTGAGAAGAGCGGGAGACTTCGCCCTTGCTGAGCAATTTCAAAGTTACGAACCCAACGCTTTCCGAGTAGAGGGGATGGGGCTTGATTCTTCCTGTATAGAAGACGGTAAACAGGCCGTGACCCTCTGGAATCAGGCCGAGTGGGGTGGTGACGTCACTGGCCCATTTGCCGGGGGTGGGCTGAATGACGAGTGTCGTTCCCGGATCCCAGTGAATCCCATCCGCCGACCAGCTATAGCCAATCGCGTCGTGATTACTGCCACTGTCGTATACCGCCATAAAGGTTCCATCGTCGAGGCGGGTGACGATAGGGTTTTCAGCGAAGACTGGTTCGATGGGCAGGGGATTGACCTGGGGATATCTTTTCCAGGGGCCGGCCAAATCCGGGGCAGATGCCAGCCCGAGTTGCCATGCGGTGACGGGTGCTTTTCTGTATGTGCAGTTCCGTACATCCCGTACCAGGTGTCGTCAACCTGGTACGGGAAAAATGAATCGGTGCCCTGCAGGCCTTCCCAGGATTCAGAAAGCGGCCCGGGCTCCAGAACGACTCCCGCATCTTTATATGGACCGCCGATGCCGTTCCGTCCTTTAGTTTGTGAGACGGCGCGCCAGATTCGCCCTTCGTACCCGAGGAGCCAGCGCGGCTCGGTTTGGGGCTGCGAGCGATAGGCAACATAAAAAAGTTCCCATGTTCCGGTCTTCTGATTCCATATCGGCATAGGCCCCCACAGGGAAGCGCGCGGGTCCTCGCCGGTCTGGTCTCCGCTGGAGACGAAGAGGGTGGACACGCGTTTCCAATGGGTGCGGTCGGCGCTGGTCCAGTAGCCGATTCTGGTCTTCACCGAAAACGGGTCGGTGAACATCTCGGTGGTAATGAGGTGATATTTGTTTCCGACCTTGACCACTCTGCCATCTTCGAATCCGTATTTGATGTCCTCGGCGCCAGGGGAATGAACGGTAATGACTGGGGTTGGGTGCTGGGTCACCAGGACGAGGGTCGGGTGGGAGCCGTTGCCTCTCTGACTTGGCTGCTGCGCGACAGCCGGCGATCCCAGAAACCCAACCATCGTTTCCAGGCATATAACGATTACAAAGCGCCGGGAGAGTCTTGCCTTCACTGCGGGCCACCGCTTGCGGCGACCACCTCGACCGGCCCCAACAGTCCGGAGGGCAGCAGTGGCGAGGCCGCGTTATAGGGATAAATCACGGTGAAAGTATACTTGGTTGCGTTCGGCTGCTGATCCCCGATGAGCCGATTGACCCAGGCGTTGGTGACCTTGATGGTCAGTTCGTTGGCCCCCGGCTTCAGAGCGGAAGTCGCATCCACCCGGTAGGGCGCGTGCCACACGATACCGAGCGAGTGTCCGTTCACGCTCACGTCCGCTAGATTCTTCACGGCTCCGAGATCAATCCACAGGTGCGCTCCCGGTTTGAACCAGTCGGCGGAAGCCTCAAGAGTCTTAGTGTAGGTTCCGATTCCGGAGAAGTATTTGACGCCCGGATCGGTGTTCTCGCTCCACGAGGCCAGCTTCTCCAGAGTGATGGACGCCGGCGCGCCCCGATCCGGCTGAAAGGTTACGTTCCACGGACCTTCCACGGTAGTCATACGCGTCTCCGTAATCTCCGGCAAAGTCCGCGACTCAGTCTGGGCCGGTTGGCGGAAGACGACGAAGACCGTGCCCCATGGCTCCAGGTGCAAAGGGACGGTGGTGCACCCGTCAGCGATTCGGTACGAGGCAGGCTGGGAGCTTCCAGTCTCGGCGTGCCAGAACTCCGGCGCTTTACCGGTGATGCGGAAGCTGGCATCCACGGTCACATCCCGGTCGCTGCGGTTGTCGAGATAATACAGGTCGCCATCGTCCAGTTTGCGATGAACGAAGTTGATGTGAGTGGGAGTCTCGGGCTTCGTATAGCCAAAGTCAGGCTGGAGGCCCAGGCTGGTGAAAGCGTCGCTCAAGCTTTCGTTGGCATACACTTTGCCCTTACCGACATTCCGTTCGCCGGTGGTGGTTCCCCAAAGCTCATTCACAATCATTCGAAATTCGTTGTCATCATCGGAAAGGCTCGGAGTGTTGATGGGCTTCGGGCCGACTATGACCGCGCCTCGTTTCACCAGATAGCGAATTTTCCGCAGCACCGGCAATGACATGTGCTGGCTGTAGGGATCGAGCGCCAGCACGCGGTAACTCATGCCGCTCTTGGTCGTGATTAGCCCGTCCGCGACATTCAGTTCGTGGATGAGCGCATCGGCATTGACGTAGTCGTAGCCATAGCCCTCGGGTACAGCGGGCGGCTTGTCAGTGAAGATCGCGGTCAGGTTGGAATCTTCGCCATAAAAATAAATCACGTCGGCGGCGAAGTGACCCTGCTGCAGCAAGTAGGAGCTGCGCGCAATGTAGTTGACCCATGGGCCAGCTTCTTCCGCCCAGGTTTCGTTGCGATTGAACCACTGGCCGTAAGGCCCCAGTGTCAATCCGGGAGCCTTGTCCACCAGCGGCTGATGGGCCGACTCATGGATGACGAAACGGTTGACGCCCTCCGCAAGTTCTTTATCGGCTGTGGGCTTCAGCGTGGCCGGTGACCATGCCCAGGGAGCTTTGGACGCGGTCATGGACTCCGCGGCCACAAGATTCTGGCCGTAGATGTGAGCCACCGATGCCGACTCGCGAATGTCGGCGTTGGCGCCGTACTGTTCCAGGTTCACGCCCGGGCGCTGCGTCCACATGGCGCTCATGGGAATGTCGTCGAGCTTCTTTACCTCCATGCCGTCGGCGAGGATGGCGCGTTTGTATTCGTGGGATTCGCCGTAATGGCCCATATCGCGCTCTTTTAGCGAGGCCTGTACCTGGCCATAGTGCTCATCGGCAACGAGGTCAGCGACGGTCTTGCGGAGGTCCCACAAGAAGCGATCGCTGGCCTCGGCGCTTTCGACGACGCGGCCTGCCAGCACGGGCATCCATGGCCTCGGATCATAGCCGCGTCGTTTGGTGAATTCCGCGATCATGTCATCGGTCCAGTTCTGCGGGCCAGCTTCCCAACTGTCGGTGATCACATATCTCAGGCCGCGCGAGCCCATCCACTCACCCCCGACCGTATTCTTATAGCTGTCGAGATAGTGGTCCATATAGCGCTTTACATAAGTGTGGTTCAGCTTGTCCACTTCCAGGCCCGTGGCTTCTTTTGTGGCGGGATGATTGGAAATTCCCAGCAGCGAGTAGCCGAAGCGCAGCACCATCCAGTTACCCGCGGGAGGGGTCCAGTCCAAAGTTCCGTCGGGACGCATTTTGCCGGTCAGGTCGATGACGTCTTCTCTTTGGATGGCATCGTTCGACGCTACGGGCGGAGTAGCAAGGCGGTAGAGGTCCGGCAGAAGATCGAAGCCGGCTTTCTCCTCGAATCGGTTCACGCGTGCGCCCGAATGCAGGACCAGTTCGGCAATCAAATAGTTGCCCAGCGGTTTCGGGGGCGGCGGGGCGACCGCATCATGCGCCCAGAAGGGCGGAGGATCTGGGGGCAGTTTCTTGAAGGTGACACGAAAGTACCGCGCTGTCACCGGAGCAAACGTGACTGTGTGTTCCAGACCGTCGTCGCCGAAAATTGGAGTGACCGTGCGAAAGCTCTGGCCATCGTCGCGGGCTTCCAGAGCGCGGCTGTCCTCGCCGGGGGCGGCATCGTGATCTCGAAATTGCAGAATGGTCAATGACCGCAGCGTTCGGGGCTGCGGAAATTCGTATTGAACCCACGAGACGCCGTTATTCGCCGCAACCGGAAGCTGGGTTTTGTTATTCAGGTCGCCATCCGAAAGAATGCTTGCCTCGGGATTGCCTGCGCTGAACGTAAGCTTGGGTTGCGCTTCATCGGATGGCAAATCGCTCTGTGGAATGCGATAGGCGATCACCGCGCTGTCAGCATAGAACGCCGGCATCTTGGATGGGCCGCCCAGTGCATCTATGTCGCCGCCGCGCTGGTTCTGGAATGGCCCGGACGCCCGGGGGGGGCGAGCCAAAGTTCCGGTGAAGGGCTGCCCGCCTTTGACCAGAGTCTCACTCCACACATATTTTTTCATCGCTTCCGACGGCGGAACCCAAGGGCCACCGGTCTCGCTCCAGCCGGGCGATCCGGCAATGGCCTCCTCGAGATTCAGCTGATCCGCCAACTTGGTCGCATAGAGGAAAGCATGCTTCCATTCTGGAGTCATGTATGCCAAGCGATGCTTGACCACTTGCGGTGTGTCCAGAGCGGCGTCAAAATTCTGAAATCCGCCCAGGCCCACGCGATGCATCCATTCGAGGTCGAGCTTGATTCCTTCCTCGGTGATGTTGCCATTCATCCAGTGCCACCAGACGCGAGGCCGGGCGGTGCTCGGAGGATTTTCAAAGCCAGTCTTCAGCGAATCGGTGGAGCCCTGAGGAAAGCCAGCCGGGCAAAGCAGCACTAGAATAGCGATGGAGCAAAAGAATCGTTTCATTGCACCAAGTGTCCTTTTTGGGTTGCGGGCGCATAGTATGCGGGTCGCCAATTTATTGCAAGCGTCGTCATCACAGTGGGGGAAGGTGCGTGAGGGCAAACCTTACCGCAGAGCACGCCAAGATTAGCGCAGAGGGCGCAGAGGAAAGAGGCGGTTCCTTGCAGTTCTCCGCGTACTCCGCGATTCCTCAGCGCCCTCAGCGGTGAAAAGCTTTCTGCCGGCAGTGCCACGAACAGCTGCGCGAACGCAAATCTAACCGCAGAGCACGCCAAGACTAACGCAGAGGACGCAGAGAAATATGTGGATAGAGACGGAGTTTTTAAATCGAGCTATATGAGCAGACGCGGAGGAGTTGCCCTCCACTTCGGCCAATCCCGCTTTACGAAACTTTACTCGACTTGACCGATTTATTACCGGTAGTGCCGAGAGTTTAGTGTTTGAATAGTTCGAACGATCTTTGATGGAGGTCCCAATGCGCAGAACCGTGGCCGCACTCCTCTTTGTGTTTGTCTCTTTTTGGTGCCTGGGGCAGGAGGCGCCGGCCGGCCCGCCTCCGGATGCACAAGGTGCTCCGTCGCAAGGCGGTTTCGGCGGGCATCGCCGGCCCGGGATTGCCGGAACGATTGCGGCGATCAACGGAGACACGCTGGCCGTCAAGACAGTGAACGGGCAAACCGCCCAGGTGACGGTGGGCCAGAACACCCGGTACCGCAAAGACCGCCAACCTGCTACGCTGGCCGATTTCAAAGTTGGCGACGAGGTATTCGTGCGTGGCAACTCTACTGGAGAAAACAAATGGCAGGCCGAAGTCGTTGCCGCCGGCCCTGCCGGAGGCTTTGCCCGCATGCGTGAGGGCATGGGCAAAGAGTTTATTGCCGGAGAAGTGAAAGCCATTAACGGAACGCAGCTGACGATCCTGCGCCCGGATGGCGTGACTCAGAATATCAACGTGGATGAGAGCACATCGTTCCGCAAGCAGGGTGAAAGCATCACTTTGCCCGATGTTAAAGTGGGCGATCATGTTTTCGCCCGCGGAGCCATGAAGAATGACGTCTTTGTCCCCTCTATGCTGAATGTAGGAATGCCCATGATGGGCCGTGGATGGGGGAATGGCCGCGGTCAGGGCGGGGGCCAAGGCGCCGGCCAGGGCCAAGCCACTCCTGATTCACGTTGATGATTTATAACGCCACGAAACATGAGATTGTCTTCTCAATTCTGGAGTTTGCGTCCGCCCTTCCGGGCGGACGCTTTGCTCTGGGCTCTGGTCTTGTTGACGGGATCGGGTCCCCTTTTGGCGCAGTCTGCCATTCCCACAACCCCATCCCCGGGATCGCCGGCGCAATCCGCATCCCAGGAGACACAGGCCCCGGCGGCGCCAACACAGGGCGGAGTGATCCACGGACTGGTGAAGTCCGGCAATATGCCGGTCCCGGGCGCGACCATCACAGTCGTTAATACGCTCACCGGTCAGAAAGCTACTACCTGGACGGATGTCACGGGCACCTATTCGTTGCGAGTGCCGGCCAATGGGCGCTACGTCATTCGTTCACAGATGTTTGCTTTTGCTCCACTTACCCAGGAAGCCTTGATTGATGCTGCCCATCGCGAGGTCCAGGCGAATTTAGAACTGGTGCTTCTCTCGCGCGCCAAGCAGGCGGCTCCTGACATGCAACAGCAGATTGCTAATGCGGTTGGCGCAGTCATGTCGGGAAACAACGGACGCGGCTTCCAGAGCCTCGCTCTGGCTCAATCGGAAGGGGCGGAGGGTCAGAGCGGTGCGTCGGATCAGATCGTTCCTCCGGGCATGCCGGTGCCCGGCATTTCAGCGGATGCGGCCAGTGAATCCGTAGCCTTCTCCGGTAGCACGTCCAACCCCATGGGCAGTATGAGCAGCGATGAATTCAGGGAGCGCATCACCGAGTTCCGCGAGCAAGCCGGATCTCAGATGGGCACGGGGCTATTAGGAGGCCCAGGGGGACCGGGCGGCATGCTGGGTGGCGGGGGCAGGGGAGGCGGCGGATTTGGTGGAGGGCCGGGAATTCTCATGATGGCTGGCGGCGGACGTGGCGGCCGCAGCCGGTTTAACATCAACCGCCCGCACGGCTCGGTCTACTACAGCGGGGGCAACTCGGCATTGGATGCGGCGCCGTTCTCTTTGACCGGCGCGCCTTCCGTAAAGTCCGGCTACGCACAGAACCGTTTTGGCGCATCGCTGGGCGGGCCTCTGAACATCCCCCATCTCTATCAGGGCGGAACCAAGACATTTTTCTTCTTGAATTACAACGGTTCGCGGAGTGAAAACCCCTTCGATCAGTTTTCCACGGTCCCCACCGAGGCGGAACGCGCGGGGGATTTTTCGCAGACTACGGTGGCCTCGAGAGATGTCAATGGGACTCCTGCGCAGATGCCGGTGCAGCTCTACAATCCCTTCAACGGCCTGTTGATTCCAGGCGCGAACTTGCAGAACGCGGGTCTAACCATCAGTCCCATTGCCCAGGGCCTGCTGCCATACATTCCGTTGCCGAATCTTCCGGGGACGATCAAGAACTTCCACTTCGTAACCTCCGCGAACGACAACAGCGACGATCTCAACCTGCGCCTGATGCACAACTTTGGTGCGCCCCCCGCGCTGCCGCAACCCGGACGCGGTTTCCGCGGCTTTCGTGGTCCGCGCAACATGTTGACCTTCGGGCTGCACTACCATTCCTCAGGTTCCACGCTGACGGATCCGTTTCCCAGTGTGAGCGGCAACGCCAGCATGCGCGCCTTCGACATTCCCATCGCTTACATTCGCAGCTTCGGCAAGGTTACAAATATTCTGCACTTTGATTTCAACCGCAGCCGGAGCAGCACCCAGAATCTCTACGCTTTCTTGCAGAACGTGGCCGGCGGTCTTGGAATTGGCGGCATTTCCCAGAATCCGTTCGACTGGGGATTGCCTGATCTTTCGTTTACGGATTTCGCCAGCTTGAACGACATTAACCCCACTCTGCAGCGCAATCAGACGATCACCATTTCCGACAACATGATCTGGAATCATGGCAAGCACACCCTGCGGTGGGGCGGCGATTTTCGGCGCATTCAGCTCAACACGCAAGCTGACAGCAATGCCCGCGGCACTTTTATCTTTACCGGACTGAACACCGCGCAAATCGTGAATGGCCAACCGGCAGCCGGAACCGGCTTTGATTTCGCCGATTTTCTAGTGGGCCTGCCGCAGCAGACCTCGTTGCAGCGCAGTTCCGATCCCCTCGGCCTGAACAGCTATCATTTCCGGGGAAATTCGTGGGATCTCTATGCCCAGGACAATTGGCGACTCCGCGGAAACCTGACCTTGAATCTGGGGATACGCTACGAGTACGTCTCGCCCTTTACTGAGATTGATAACCGGATTGCCAACCTCATCCTCTCGCCGGGTGTGTTGAACCCCTCGGTGGCCTCTCCAACGGTAATACCCGCTCTGGCCGGACAAGGCTACCCGGCAACGCTGGTGCACCCCGACCGGAATAACTTTGCCCCGCGCGTCGGCCTGGCGTGGAAGCCTTTCAAAAATACCGTGGTGCGAGCCGGCTATGGCATTAACTACAACACCTCGGCGTACCAGGCGATCGCCCAGCAGTTGGCGTTTCAGCCGCCCTTCGCGCTGGCCGAAACCAACATTCAGTCGGCCACCGGATCGCTGACCCTGGCAGACGGCTTTCCGGCCCCAGCTTCCGGTCTGATCACCAACAACTACGCCATTGATCCGAACTACCGCATGGGCTACGTGCAGATTCGCAATCTCGATATTCAGCAGCAGCTTCGCCCAACCCTGATCCTCAACGTGGACTACACCGGAACCAAGGGAACCGACCTGAACAATCTGGTCGCCCCGAATAGCGGTCTGGCGGGGCTGCGCATCGCCGATGCGCAGGCCTTTGCCTGGGAGGCTTCGCACGCCTATTCCAGCGCAAACGCAGGCTCGGTGCGGCTGCGCAAACGCTTTCAACGCGGTTTTGCCATTGGCGGAACTTATACATTTTCGAAATCCATTGACGATGCCTCTTCCCTCGGAAATGGCGTTGCCGTGGCTACGGCGGGCGGTCCCAGTGTGGGCACGGCCATCGTTGCCCAGAATCCTTTCGATCCTGGAGCCGAGCGCGGGCTGTCATCTTTCGATCAGCGGCACCGGCTGACCGCAGATTATCTATGGGAATTGCCTTTCGGCCATGACAAGCGCTGGCTGAGTGGAAATACGCCGTGGCGCGCCATCTTCGGCGACTGGGAGTGGAGCGGCGATTGGACCATCGCGTCTGGATTGCCCTTCACTCCCCGTATTCTGGGCGATGTGACCGACGTCGGCCGTGGAACCTACGGCACCATCCGCGCCGACGTGGTTCCCGGCCAGCCGATGAGTGTCTCGAATCCTTCGATTGCGGAGTGGTTCAACACCGCAGCCTTTGCCGTGACCCCGGCCGGCCAATATGGCGACGCGCGCCGCAATAGCATTGAAGGACCGGGATCGGTGCTGTTCGACATGGCTTTGACCAAAGTTTTTTCGCTGGGAGAGATGCGCATGCTGGAAGTGCGCGCGTCGGCCTCGAACGTCTTTAATCATCCGCAGTTCGCGACCATTGACGCGATCGTGAATTCGCCCACTTTCGGGCAGGTGATCAGCGCGGGCCAGATGCGCACGATTCAAATGACCGCGCGCTTCCGGTTTTAACGAATGCGACGCATAACCATGAGGTACATCGACACAACCCGCTGGCTTGGCAAGCTCACGGCGATCGTTCTGCAATTGGGCCTGCTCTGCGGGCCGTTATTCCCGCAAGACTCCGAGTACGTCTTTCACGCCACCACCGAGGTGGTTCTGGTCAACGTCACCGTACGCGACAAGAACGGCAACTTCGTTCGCAACCTCAAGCCAGCGGATTTCACTGTCCTCGAAGATGGGAAGCCGCAGAAGGTCGTCTCCTTCGACATTGAAAATACCGACAACGTCGCTCTGCCGAACGTGCAGCAGGTCAAGCTACTCAACACGCCTTTGCAAAAGTCTGCCACTCTAGCCGCTCCGCAAGGCGAAGTGGCTAACGCTCTCGGCGCCTACAAGGACCGCCGCATGATAATTCTGTTTTTCGATCTCTCCTCAATGGAGCCAGATGAAATTGACCATGCTGTAACCGCCGCCGAAAACTACGTGGACAAACAGATGGCCCCCGCCGATCTGGTTGCTGTCGTCTCACTCGGCGATTCGCTCGTCGTCAACCAGGACTTCACCACCGACAAGACGCTGCTGAAAAATGCTCTGCTATCCTTCGACACCGGCGCCGGGCAGGGGTTTGAGGAAGGCTCGACCGGCACGACCGAGGGCACCGGGGACACGGGTGCTTCTTTCACTCCCGACGATACCGAATACAACATCTTCAATACCGACCGGCGTCTGGAAGCGCTGCGCTACATCTCCGCTCAGCTGGCCCATGTGGAACAGAAGAAGTCTCTGATCTACTTCTCCAGCGGCATGGACCGCACCGGAGTCGAAAACCAATCCGAGCTGCGCGCCGCCATCAACGCCGCCGTGCGGGCCAATCTTTCCATTTACACTTTGGACATTCGCGGCCTGCAGGCTCTTGTCCCCGGCGGTGAGGCGCAGAACGCCAGCATGCGCGGCACTTCGCTTTACTCGGGCGGCGCGATGATGAGCGCTCTGAACTCCAACTTCACTTCCCAGGAGACTCTTGTCACGCTCGCCGGCGACACCGGCGGCCGCGCCTACCTCGACTCCAACGATTTCGGCCAGGTCTTCAAAGGCGTGCAGGCAGATACCTCCTCCTACTACATGCTCGGCTATCACAGCACTAATCCCGCGCGTGACGGCCATTACCGCAAGATCACGGTGCGGCTGAATGAACCGGGCTATAAGATCGAATACCGCCGCGGCTATTACGCGCCGGCCGACTTCAAGCACTCCAATCAGGAGGAGCGCGAGCGGCAACTGGACGAAGAAATGGCCTCCGAACTCCCCAGCACCGACCTCCCGGTTTATCTTTCCGCCGGCTACTTCCTGATCGGCAAGGACAAGTTTTTCGTCCCGGTCTCGCTGGTGGTGCCCGGATCTGCGATCCCATTCGTCAGCAACAGCACCCGCGACAAAGCCACCCTCGACATACTCGGCGAAGCCCTGGACGAAAAGAAAGTTCCCGTCGGCGACATCCGCGACACCGTCAAGCTGGCGGTCGATACCTCAACCCAGGTCAAGAAGAAAAATGTCCAGTACGACAGCGGTTTTGTGCTGCCTTCGGGTAAATACCATCTGAAGTTCGTTGTGCGGGAGAACCAGACCGGGCGCATGGGTTCATTTGAGACCGACGTCATCATTCCGGATTTCAAATCCGACCCGGTCAAAATGAGCTCTGTGGTGCTGGCCAGTCAGATTCAGCCGGCAAAGAAGGGCAAGAGCGACAATCCGCTGATCCGCGACGGCTTGGAAATCATTCCCAACGTCACCCACGTCTTCACCAATGGCCAACACCTGTATTTCTACTACGAGGTCTACGGCCCGGCGCACACCACCGGGGCGGGGAAGGGGCAAGCCGGGGGAGACATCCGCGTTCTTTCCAACGTGGCGTTCTTCCAGGGAAAGGCCAAGACCTATGAAACGCCGCTGGTCGAGACCAGCCAGCTCAATGCCCAGGATCGCCACGCGGCTGTTTTCCAGCTGGACGTCCCGCTCACCCAGCTTAAGCCCGGCTTCTATACTTGCCAGGTCAATGTGGTGGATGATGCTGCAGGGAAATTCGTGTTTCCGAGGCTGGCCCTGCTGGTGCGGGAGTGAACTGTACTGAGTTCGACCAGAAGAGCTGTGCAATTCGAGTGCCAGGGGCGCAACCTGAGGTGGCGTCCTAACTAACAGGACACTATCCAACCTCAGATGCTATTGCCTCTGATTTGAGCGGTGTGATATCGCTAACATAGTGAGCTATGGGACTGCGGAGCTGGCTGGAACACATGAGCAGAGGCGTTGTGCTTCGACGTCGGCTGCCCTCCAAATTTGGCAGTTTGCCGATCTACGTAACTCCAGAAGCCGGGTTGCGCTACTGGTTGCGGATGTCCCAGGTGGATCCATTTCTCTACAACATGGTGGAAGAGTTGGTCCAGCCGGGGTCAGTGGTATGGGATGTCGGCGCCAATGTAGGCTTATTCGGCTTATGCGCAGCTGCTCTGGCGGGTCCCTCCGGGTATGTTGTTTCCATCGAACCAGATCTTTGGCTGGCGCACCTTGTCGCTCGTTCTTCGCGTAGAATCAGCCACTCTTCCAGTGCCTCGGCGCATGTGAAAGTTCTGTGTGCCGCCGTTTCCGATTCGTGTGGCATTTCCGAGCTGGTAATCGCCGAACGCGAAAGGGCTTCAAACCACTTGGTTGGGGCTTCGGGTTCCACTCAGGCGAGGGCGCAACGGTTCACTCAACCCACGGTTTCTGTGACGCTCGACTCGCTTTTATTGCATTTCCCGGCGCCAAGCGTCGTAAAGATAGACGTTGAAACCCACGAAACCAGTGTTTTACGAGGTGCGGAGAAAATACTGAATGAGATAAAGCCAAAGATCCTCTGCGAAGTTCACAAGCAAAATTCGATGGACGTGACCAATCTACTGCATGCTGCGGGTTACCAACTCTACGGAGCTCAAACACAGCCGCACCCACCCACGAAGAGAGCCTGGTTTAACACCTTGGCTGTTCCGGCAATCTCTTAATGGGGAGCCGGCAAGAAGCTGCAGTCTTTTGCAGGCAGTTTTTATATCGGCTCGTGTCAAAAATTACGCGGCGGTGTGTATTTCTAAACCTGTGAGACGCTCTTCGGCGCTACAATATACGCGGTAATCCTAACAGTTCCGGTTTCAGCAGGTTTGGCAATGAACTTGTAGTTGTGCTTTGTATGTAGTGGCCAGCAGGCCCCTCAACGACGCTGGCCCGGCAGGGCTCATAAGAACCTGTCACGGTTTCAAGACCAGGATCTGTTTAGCACTTCTGTCATGAGAGAGAGGCCTGAGGGCCCCTACTCGGAAGGACGTCAAAAAATGAAGAACCGCCTATTCGTTGCTTTGCTCTCCTCCACGCTTCTTGGGCTGCCACTGTTGGCGCAGCAGACAAACGACAACTCCAACAGCCAGCCCGCGACTTCGGATCAGATGGTTTCCCACGAAACCGCCACCGGCCAGCCGCCGCTGGCGCCGGCGAATAAGGAAGATTTCTGGGCTGGGGACGACCCTGGGGTCGCTTGGCTGATCTTGCACCCGTATGCCAGCAAGGGCTATGTGAAACGGCATCTGCAGGCCGTGCAGGATCGCGTGAACGAGCTCGACGGGCTGAGCGCGTCCAACGCCAAAATGGTCAAAGATGTGGATACCCGCGCCCAGCAGGGCATTCAGCTTGCCTCGGCCAAGGCCAACATGGCCGATGAGCACGCCATGGACGCTGCCAACAAGGCACAAAGCGCCCAGCAAACAGCCACGGCTCTAAACACCCATGTTGCCACGGTCGAAACGCAAGTCGGCAAAATGGATCAATTCGACGCCGCCAAGCAGACTGAGATTCGCTTCCGTCCCGGTCAGACCGTCTTGAGCAAGCAGGCCAAGGACGCACTCGACGATATGGCGGGCCAGCTCAAGGATCAGCATGGCTACATCATCGAAGTACAGGGCTACTCCACCGGGCAGGGACAGGCGGCGATTGCCAATTCGCGCAAGATCGCCGATTCGGTGGTGCGCTATCTGGTCCTGAACCATGAGATTCCCGCCTTCCGCATTTATGCGCTTGGCATGGGAAATGCCCCGGCGACCACAGATGACGGCCGGCGCATCAGCGGCAATCGGGTGGATGTAAGCCTGCTGAAAAATGGGCTTGAGCAGGCCGCCAACCAGTAATTCTTCTCGATAGGAGTGCCGGGCTGGCTCCCAGTCCGGCGCCTCCCTCTTCCCCAACGGCGCCCGCAGGTTGGCAATCTTCGCCTCCAGCGGCGTATATTGTCGGCTACTCGCGTCGCATGTTCCCGTCCAGCGCTAAATCCGGCATCATCATCCGCGACCTTTCCAGCTTTGACGACCTTAAGCAGGTTAAGGCCGTCGAAAAGGAAGTTTGGGGAGTGCAAGATGTGGATGTTGTCCCTCTTGCCCTGGCGGTCGCGATCAAGGAAGCCGGCAACCTTTGGATTGGGGCATTCGATGCTGACAAGCTGGTGGGCTTCGCATTTGGGTTTTTCGGGATGGAAGATGCTCACCTGACGGTGCATTCCCACATGCTTGCCGTGTGCTCCGACTACCGGGATCTCAATCTTGGTTTCCGGCTCAAGCAGGTACAACGCGAGCGGGTCCTCGCTCTGGGTATCCGGCGTGTCACCTGGACCTTCGATCCGCTGCAAAGCAAGAATGCGCACCTGAATTTTGCCAAGCTGGGCGTGATCTCCAACGCCTACAAGCCGGATTTCTATGGTCCCGCCACCTCCAGCACCTTGCACCGCAATGGCACCGACCGCTTGTGGGTGACCTGGCCCATCGCCTCGCGCCGGGTGCAAACCCGCCTTCAGGGCAACGACAACCGGCCGGAAGTGCTGGACGCGCTCTCTACGCTGACACCCCTGGTCGCATTCAACGGCGACGGGCGTCCCGCCCGCTCGGATTTGCAGGCCGCCTTAGCTCGCCAAAGAATCGCCATTGAGGTTCCCAGCGAAATTGCTGCGGTCGAGCGGCAAGACCAGGAGCTGGCCCGCGACTGGCGCATGGCCACGCGCTGGGCTTTCGCGGAAGCGATCAAGCACGGGTTTCTTGTAGCCGAATTCTGTCGCGGCGTCCGCGGCCAGCAAGGGCCGGGCGTCTATTTGCTGGAGAAGGGAACTGTTGAAGAGCTCGTTCCCGAGCTGGCCGGCTGAGCCAGCGACGCGGCCGCTCTTCGAATCGCCAATGTCCCGGTGGGGACAGCCGCCCTCGGCTGTCCATCGAGCGCAAGCTCGATCCGCCCCTTTGGCGACGGTCACCCGAATGTCTGGGGCAAATGCCCGCTCAAGTCCGACTCCTCCCCACCCAGACCATCCCCTGGGAGTCTGTCACAATTTGCCGCCCGGCGTCGTTTTAGGTATAGAGATTGGAAAGGCTGGCGCAATCTTGGGATCGGTAGAGACACTGAGCCGCTCAATCGGCATGACAGAAAATTCATCGGAGCACTGGGGAGAAACCGAGTTCCGGGCCGTATTTCTCCAGCATTATGCCCGTGTTGTCGATATTTTGGCGCGCTTACTGGGCGACCGCTCGCAGGCGGAAGACATAGCCAACGATGCCTTCTGGCGGCTGTACCACCATCCCGCATTGCGAATTGACGGCAACGTTGGCGGCTGGCTCTACCGCACCGCGACAAATCTAGGTATCGATGCTCTGCGAGCTTTCGCCCGCCGCCAACGACGGGAGGAGACTGCCGGACGGCGAGCGGAACAGACGGTTGCCCCGGGTGGCCCGCTCGACAGTCTATTGCGGGAGGAGAAATGCCGCCGGGTGCGGCAGGTTTTGCTGCTCATCAAACCAACTCAGGCCCAGCTTCTGATTCTTCGCTCTTGCGGGTTGTCCTACAAAGAAATTGCCGAAGCCCTCGACGTAAAGATGAGCGGTATCGGCACCATGCTAAATCGTGCCCAGGGGGAGTTCCGGAACCATTACCTGAAACTTCATCCAGACGCGGAGGGATTATGAACTGTCTTCACGATGGGATTCTTCGTGCCCGTCTCGATGGCGAACTGGCCGGCGCAGAACTGGCGGAAGTGAACACACATCTCGCCTCCTGCACCGATTGCCGGGCCGAACTTGAAAAGTTGATGTCTGAAACTGCGCTTACGCAGGATTTGCTGGCCACTCTGGCTCCGGCCGGAGGCAACACGACAGTTAATCCAACCATCTCCTATGCCCGCTTCAACAGGCAATTCGGAACTGCCGAGGCGCGGAAGCCTTCCTGGACCGCCTGGCTATTCACTCCCCGCTGGCGTCCGGTTTGGGGTCTAACGGCTGCGGCAATGGCGATTGCGATTCTTGTGGGCGTCGGTCCCGCTCGGGTCCTGGCGCAGAAGGTGCTGGCCATGCTGCGGGTGCAGAGGATCGCCGTGGTCACAATCGATCCGGCGACGCTTAGGACCGGCGGCGAATCCGACTCGCAGCCGTACAAGCTCATCGATCAGTTCTTTGCCGATAACGTTGTGGTCACCCTGAATCCCGGGAAGCCCGAGACCGTTGCTACCGCGGCGCTGGCGGCCCAATTGGCTGGGTATCCCATTCGCGTCATTGGCAATTTGGGAGTTCCACAGAGTGTGCGCGTCAGCGGCGAAACTGCCTTCCAAATGACCGTCAACCGTGATCGCGTGGAAGGGTTGCTGGGCGAGATCGGCCGTTCCGATATCCAAATTCCCGCGTCGGCGGATGGCGCATTGATCGCTGTCCACATACCGAAGATTGCTATCTCGATGTATGGTGTATGCGCAAGCCCGCAAAACCCCAACTCGCAGCCCCATGACAACAGCGAACCGGCGAACGCGAACTGCACCGCTCTCGTACAAGTCCCCAGCCCGACCGTCAGCGTTCCGCAGGATCTCAATATGTCGGAAATCGCCGAAGCGGCCTTGGAACTCGCCGGTATGACTTCCTCCGAAGCCCATTCCTTCTGTCAAACGGTGGATTGGTCCTCTACTCTGGTGATTCCGATTCCACGCAATTCGAGCTCGTATGAGACCGTGACCGTGGACGGTGTCGAAGGCACGCTGATTATGGAAAGCTCCGCCCAGGGAAATCGGTATAGTCTGTTGTGGGTCAAGAACGGGATGATCTATTCTCTGGCCGGATCTGGTAGCTCCTCTGACGCACTGGGCCTGGCTGCCTCGTTGCAGTGATCCACGACCTGATTAGAAGAGTGTCTGATCGGGGATACTTCGACACAGATGACCCCAGCCTCTAACCTTGCCATACGCGCGCGCGGGCTGCGCAAAGTCTTTGGCGATAAAGTCGCTGTCCGAAACCTCACCCTGGACGTGTCTCGGGGCGAGGTCTTCGGCTTCCTGGGACCCAATGGGGCAGGCAAGAGCACCTCTGTCAAAATGCTGTTGGGACTGGTATTCCCCAGCGGCGGGAATGCTGAGATCCTTGGCCGTCCGCTCGGCGATGTAAGCGCGCGCGGCAAAGTTGGATTTCTTCCCGAGCACTTTCGCTTCTATGACTGGCTTACCTCGGCCGAACTCCTCAAACTTCATGGCCGCCTTTACGGTATGTCGCGGACTAGCCTTCGCGAACGCGTCCCAGCACTACTCGATCTGGTGGGGCTCACTCCCCATCGTGACAAACGCCTGCACGAGTTTTCCAAGGGCATGTTGCAGCGCATTGGGCTCGCACAAGCACTGCTCAATGACCCAGAGCTGATCTTTCTCGACGAACCCACTTCCGGCCTCGATCCGGTTGGCCGTCGCCTGGTTCGCGACATCATTAAAGCCCAGCGGGAGCGCGGGGCAACCGTATTGCTCAATTCCCATTTGCTGGGCGAGGTCGAGGTCAGCTGCGACCGCGTGGCCTTCATTCGAGAAGGGGAGATAGTGGAGACCCGCTCCCTTGAAGATCGAGGTGAGGAACAAAATACGGTGGCGATCCGGGCTCACAAAGTCACGGCCGAGATGATGCACGGGCTGCGGCAGTGGACCTGCTCCGCCCATTGTGAGGGCGAGCGCGTGACGCTTTCTCTATCCTCCAGCGCCCTTCTGCCGGAAATCGTGCGTTATCTCGTGGAGAGGGGAGCGGATATATACGAAATTATTCCCCAGCGGTTGTCCCTCGAAGAACGCTTCCTGCAAATCGTGGGCAGCGATGGAGGACTGTGATGGGTGTCTGGATCATGGCTGGGGTCACATTCCGCGAAGCCGCGCGCAAAAAAATGTTGTGGATGGCGCTGGCTGCCGGGTGCGCTTTCCTGGCGCTGTTCGGAACCGGCCTTCACTTCCAGGCAAAGGATTTTGCTTCGAACGGAATGAACCCGGTCATGCGGCGGATCATCTCGTCCACCATGCTGACCATGGCCCTCTATGCCGTCGATCTGCTGGCGGTGCTCATGACCATCCTTACGTCCGTAGATACGCTATCCGGCGAAATCGCCTCCGGCACCATTCAGGCGGTGGCGACCAAACCGATTCCGCGTTGGCAACTGCTCATAGGTAAGTGGCTGGGCTTCGTGGCCATGCTGACTGCTTTCATCGCCATCATGGTTGGCGGGGTGAATGCGATAACGCATTTCATAGCGGGTGTGACCGCCCGTCATCCCGTGCCCGGGTTCCTGCTTATGTGGATGGAAAGCGTCGTGCTGCTTTCCGTCACTTTTGCGTTCGCGACCTATTTTTCGACGCTGACCAGCGGGGTGCTGGCGCTCGGCCTGCATGGATTGGCCTTCCTCGGCGGATGGATCGAACAGTTCGGAGCGATTACGCAGACTCCGCGGGCCGTCAATGTCGGAGTGATCGCCAGTCTGCTCATGCCCAGCGAAGCTCTCTGGCGCCGCGCTGCTTTTGAAATGCAGTCGCCCCTCGCAACCGCCGTACATGTTTCTCCCTTTGGTACGCTGTCGGTTCCGAGTATGCTGATGGTCTGGTATGCCGGGTTTTACCTGGCAGTTGCCCTGGGGATTGCCATCCGTCGTTTCTCGCAACGGGACCTGTGAACTAGCCGTCAGTCTCACAATCTACTTGTGGTTTCCTCTGTGCCCCCGTGGCCTCTGTGGTGATAAATTTTTGGCGGGTGCCCCATCCTAGCGCGGTTTTCGCTAGGGGGGATTTCTGTCCAACTGGCACAACGGTGCAATAAGAATCATCCCCCTACAAGGCCGGTATCAAACTTCGTTTCCCCGCAATGAACTCGGAAACAACCTGATTGGCCAAACCCAGCTTCGATGCCATCGCAATGTCGGCGCGGCTGTCCAGCAGGATCATGCACACGCTGAGAACGTCGCCGGTGCCGGTGGTGTTCACGCGCTGGGCGGCGGGAACGGCCGGGCTGGTCACGAACGAACCCCGCTCGTAGTAGCCGGAGCCTTCCGCGCCCAGATGCACCACAACTCCCTCGACGCCCCACTGTTCCAGTTGGCGCAGGCTGGCTTGCAGGCTCTCGGCTCCGGTAAATTCCATCAGCTCGCGGGTGTTGCCGTGGGCCAGGCTGACCCAGGGCAGCGCTTTGCTGTAGCAATCGTTTTCGTTCTGCAATCAATTCATGCTTGCCCGAGTTCCACTGCGGGTCCCAGTTAATGTCGAGCGAGGTCCGCATTCCCAGTTGCCGTGCGTGCCGAAAGAGTTGCTCGTTGCCGCTTCGAAGCATCGCTGCGGAGAACCAGACGTCGGAGCGAAGCAGGTGGTTGTAACCCTGCAGGACCGCAAGATCCAGGTCGTCGAAGGACAGCGCTTCGTTGTTGGGCAGCGAGCTGATGAAGTGGCGGCATCCATTCGAAAAGGCCAGATTGACCGAGGTGCCGGTCTGGCACGCGGGCGAGCGGCTCAAGCGGGCGGTGACGCCATGCGCCAGGAGGACTTCTTCCAATCTCTTGCCTAGAGTGTCAGCTCCCACTTTACCCAGGAATCCGACGCGTGCTCCCAGGGCCGCTGCCGCACAGGCGCTGTTGGCGCCGCCTCCGCCGACCGACTCGGCCGTCCAGGGCACCGGGGTTTCGCCGTCCTCACACAAATAGCCGCCGGGAGCGATGGGGGCGAGCTTGATATCGCGATTGATGTTTCCGACCACGCACAGATTCGCGGTCTTGAACAACTCGTCACTCAAGATCTTGTCGTTGAGCATTGCGCAAGCTCTTTCTGCACATCGGCCAATGCCGGGATTGAGGGCCTTGCGCCGCGCCGTTGCACCGAGAGCGCGGCCGCCATGGACGCCAGCCTGAGAGTTTCGTGGAAGGGAAGGCCCCGCAAAATGCCGAAAGCGAAAGCGCCGTGGAAGGTGTCTCCTGCCCCGGTTGTATCCACGGGATGAACTGGGAAGGCAGGCAAATGGCGGAACACCCCCGCCTGCTCGTAAACCAATCCGCGCTCTCCGAGCGTGACCACCAGCCTGGCGTCTGCTCGCGCCCGGCCGCGCAGTTGGCGCAGGCATTCCCGCTGCATCTCTTGGTCGGCAAGATTGGCCAGCCCGGTAGCCTGCAAGGCGAAATGCTCGGAGGCCACAAGGTAGCTGACTTTCCCCGCCAGTTCTTCGGTTCCGGTTCGCAGCGAACCTGCGTCCAGAATGGAAACTGCGCCCGGAAGCGCTTGCAGCGCCAGGTGGGAAGCTTCCGGTTCGTGTCCGTCGAACAACAGGACTCGAGGATTCGCCCGCGCTAATTGAGACTGCCCGATGAGCAACGCGGCAGCCTTCTCTTTCCGGTTGACGATAGTGCGGCTGCCGTTGCGCGTGTTGACCAGGATCACCGACAGCGGCGTGGCATGCCCGGCACGGGTCTCTGTCAGACTCAGGTCCACTCCCGCCGCGCCGAGTTCCTCGCATACCCGTTGGCCGTAGCTGTCGCTTCCTACCAGACCGGCAAAGCCGCAGTTCACGCCCCAGCGCGCCAGCAGGTAGGCGGCGTTGGCGGCCGGCCCGCCACCGTGCTCCAGCATTTCGTAGGTTTCCAGCTTGCTGTTTTCGCGGGGAAATTCGTCTACAAACAGCGTCAGATCGTAGGAGGCGTGCCCGATTGCGAGGAGTTCAACGCTGCACGTTGACATGGGAGACCGGGGTTTGGGTGGTCAGAAGCATCGGATCACGCGGATTGTAACAGGTCGGAAGGCTAAACCGGGGAGCGAGGTCAGCCCCCTTTTGGAGGACACAGCCAGGTATAGCTTTCAGCAAAAATCGTTCGATTTCTGAACAAAAAGCGAACATAGGTGTTTGTGCCGGCTGTAACTCGCGAAATTTCAACAGTTACATGTATGTACAAATATTACACTACAAAATGTTCCAATGGGAACATTAGGCAAATTGCTCTCATAAGCCGTCCGCTCACTCTTTCGAAGCCTCAGCCCCGGGCTTGCTGTGTCCCGTCCCCTCCGTGAGGGTATGAATCGTGTCCACGGCCAGATTGCCGAACGTTTCTGTCAATCCGCTGGGCCAACGCACCTCCACCGAGTCAATCTGCTTCGCCGCCCCGAGACCAAAATGCACTCGCATATCGTTTTGCGAGATGTAGCTGGAGCCGCTGCGCACTTCGTCCACCAGCATTCGCTTTCCCAGATGCACCGTGATTCTCGCGCCAATGCCGTCGCGATTCGAACGCGTTCCCACGGTGCGAAACTCGACCCAGTGGTTACTCGACTTGACGTCGTTGACCAGCAGGCTTGGGAGTCGCATTCATGTTGTTGATGACCAGAGACTGCCGTCCGTCATTCCACAAATCACCGATGGCCAGCCCGCGCGAGGACGCGGGCGTGGTGATGCCTGTGCCCGCATTGGCCGAGATATCGGTGAAGGTCCCGTTCCCGTTGTTGTGATAGAGCAGGCGCGATTCCTTGTAGCCGACTCCCAGGTGAAATTTGTCCACCTCAGGATAGACGTGCCCATTTACCAGAACGATGTCGGGCCAGGTGTCGTTGTCGAAATCGAGGAACATGGTTCCCCAGCCTAGATACTGCATGTGCTTTCCTAGTCCGGCCTCGAAGGTCACATCGGTGAAGGTTCCCTTTCCATCGTTGCGATAGAGCGTCGGAGTATCGTCGGAAAAATTCGTCTTAAAGATGTCGAGGCGGCCGTCGCCGTTGTAGTCGGCAATGCTGGTACCCATTCCGGCCTGTTCGCGGCCGTCTTCGTTGAAGGCAACGCCAGACATGCCGGCGATGTCGGTGAAGGTGCCGTCGCGGTTGTTGTGATACAGAATGCTGGGCGTGCTGTCGCAGGCGATATAGATATCGGGCCAGCCGTCGTCGTCGAAATCCGCCGTGCCGACGCTGAAGCAGTATTTGCCATCGGTGCGGTCCACGTGGGCCTTTTGCGTCACGTTCTCGAATTTTCCATTGCCAAGATTCTCGTACAAGGTGTTGATCGCGCCGGGCAAGCCACGCGGCCCGCACATCACCGGCACGCCTTTCCATACGCAGAAGGTTCCGTCTCCCGGCGTGGGAACCGTCGCGAGGTTGAGATCCACATAATTCGCCACCATGAGATCGAGTTTGCCGTCGCGGTTGTAGTCTACGAACGCACACCCGGTGCCCCAGTCTTTGCCCGAGCCTGCCACGCCAGCCTGCTCGGACACATCGCTGAATACGCCGTGGTCGTTGTGGTACAGCCGGTTCTTGCCGTAGTAAGGAATGTAGAGGTCTTCCCAGCCGTCGTTGTCGTAATCACCGACGCACGCACCCTGTCCCCAACCGCTCCCGTCCAGGCCGGCCTTTACCGTTACGTCTGTAAATGTTCCGTCGTGATTATTGTGGTAGAGATGATTGGTCGGCGCTTTACCGGGCGGGAAACCTTCCAGCGTGGTTCCATTGACAAAGAAGATGTCGGGCCAGCCGTCGTTGTCATAATCGAAAATCGCCACGCCGGTGCCGGTGGTTTCGATGATGTACTTCTTCGTATCCACGCCGCCGAAAACGTTCATCATCGTTAGGCCGGCTTTTTCCGCAAGATCGGCGAAGTTTGCAACAGGGTCAGGTGGGGCGGAAGCTGGAGCCGTTTGTCCGTTGCCCAGGCAGCTAAGCGTAAGGACGGCGAGAATCAGGCGCGCCAGAAAAATCGCTGGAATGCGTTTTTTGTCCGGTGGAAAATTCGTGTTCAATGCTGGGCTCTTGAGCGGTGCGGTAGGGCCTTGGAGTTCCTCTATTGTACGCAGACAAATTAGCGCCAGCAAGGAAGGAAACCAGCCAGCTACCTCGTGCTAACATAATGACCTAGATTTTACTGAATGCCCCACTTGACGCGCCCCTTCCCGCCAATCGTATTGCAGGCGATCACTTTCAGACGAGGTCACTTCATGTTTCATTGGTTGGTTTTGTGCATGGCAACCGGTGTGCTTTCCGCGCAAGTCACCACCCCTAAACTAGCGAACGCCGGTTTTGAAACGCCCGCTGCGGCTGGGGAGGTTCCGGGCTGGCAAGTGCGGGTGCAGAAGGGCTTCGAAAATACAGTCCACCCTCAAAGTGATGCCAGCCAGTTCAAAGAGGGTAGCCGTTCGCTGTTAATAGAAAGCCAGCAGCCCGGGCGGGTTCGAGTGAGGCAGGAGTTGTTCCTTCCGGTCGGCAGCACCTGGCGCGTCACCGCCTGGGTCAAAGGTGATGGCCTGCGGGCGGCCAAGGCAGCGGATGGCGAGGAAGAATCCCCGGAAGGCGGCGCTTTTGTGCTCGACACTCCGGCAGGCAAGCAGGCAGAGGTTCCGTTGCCATTAGGCACCTTCGACTGGCGGCAGGAACGACTGGAATTTCGCGTTCCTTCGCCGGGACGCGTGGAAATCGCGCTTCGAGACCGCTCCGCGGGCAAGCTGTGGCTCGACGATGTCCGCATCGAGCCGCTGGCGGTGACAGCGAGCTCCGATGTGCATATTGCGACAGCAAAGCTCAGCCAGCGCCCGATTGATCTGGAGCAGGGAGGACAATTCATTGAACCGTTGTGCCATCTGCTTCCATCCATGATGGCCCAGCAAGTGCAATCGGGCAGCTTCGAAGAGCAGGTTCCCTGTGAACCTACCTACAAAAAGGGAATGGATTGGCCGAACCGGCCGTGGTATCCCGACGGGGCAGTCCACGACGCGACCTATTCTTACGATACCGAAAACCCGTACAACGGCAAACGGTCGCAACGAATTGATCTCCCTATGCTTCGCGCCAGGGCCGGCATCTCGCAGGACGGCTTTTACCTCAGCAAGGACACTACTTACCGATTGCGCCTGCACATGAGGGGCGCAGGGAATGTGAAGGTGTGGGCTTCCCTTCGCGGCGACGGCGGCCTGATTGCTGGTCCGGTGCTGGTGGGCACGACGGAAAGAGGATGGAAGGGGGGGAGCGCGCTGCTACGCGCGAATCGCACGATTCGCAACGCTACCTTGACGATCGAGTTTGCAGGCCCCGGAAGCTTGTGGCTGGACCGCGTCTACATGATTGGGGATGATGCGGTGCTGGGGCTTTGGCGGCCCGATGTAGTGCAGGCTCTGAAGGCCGAGAATCCAGGCGTCGTCCGCTTCGGCGGCAGCATGATTGAATTTTATGAATGGGCCAAATCCATTGGTCCGTGGGATCAGCGCGTGCCCTACACCACTGCCCCCTGGGGAGGACAGGATCCCAACTTTGTTGGCATAGAAGAGTTCGTTCAGCTTACGCGCTACGTGGGCGCGGAGCCGCTGATCTGCCTTCGCTGGGGCGGCAAGACGCCGGAGGACGCCGCGGCGGAAGTGGAATACATGAATGGCGCTACGGATACCAAATGGGGGAAGTTGCGGGCGCAGAACGGACACCCCGAGCCTTACCACGTGGAGTACTGGCAGATTGGCAACGAGGTGGGCGGGGCAAAGTACGACGACTCGGTGCGCGCTTTCGCGGAAGCCATGCGCAAGGTCGATCCCAGCATCAAGATCCTTTCGTCGTTCCCGTCTACGCAAACGCTGAGCGAAGGGGGAGGATACCTCGACTATCTTTGCCCGCATCATTACGAAGACGGTGATCTGCAAGGCAAGAAGGCCGACTTCGATTTTCTAGCCGATCAAATTGCAGAGCATGGCAGCGGCAAGGACGTACGCGTAGCGGTGACCGAGTGGAATTCTACGGCAGGCGAGATGGGATTGACGCGCGGCATGTTGCTTACACTGGGGAATGCGCTGAGCAATTCCCGTTATCAAAATCTCATGCACCGCTATGCAAATCTCGTGCAGATTGCCATCCGTTCGAACCTCTCCGATAGCTTCGGTTCCGGGATGATTCAGCCGGGCGCAGGGCGGCTCTATCTCTCTCCGGCATATTACGCGCAAAAGCTTTATCAGAGGGCGGCGGGGTCGTATCCGCTTAAGATTGAGCGGGCATCCTCGGTAGCATGGGATTTGCAAGATCCCGATCTCAGCGTGACGTTGAGCCCTGACGGGAAGACTTTACGCATTTATGCGGTGAATTCGACCGCCGAACCGGAGGATACGAATTTTCATTTGGATGGATTTACTTCGACCGTTGCCGGCGGCGAAGCCATGGTATTGAGGGACCGCCAAGATGCGCTCGATACCGAAGCCATGAATTCGGAGAACGATCCCGAACGCATTGGGACCAGCGCCCAGGCCGTGCGCGTGAAGGGGACGGAATTTACGTTTTCCTTTTCGCCTTACACCGTAACCTTGCTCGAACTCAAACTCGAACCAAAGCGTTAGAACCGGAATATCGGAGGCGAGTTATGGCTTTTTCAGATAACGTACGAACCGCGGCCATAGGCTGTTCCCCAAAGACACTCCGGCTCCGGTGCAGTAAAATTGCGGCGATGAGAAATGCGAAGATCTTTCCCTGTCTTGTGCTCCTGATCGCCGGCCTTTGCTGGCAAGAGCCGGGGGAAGCGCAACAGACAGTCAGCGTCAAAGGGGCTCCCGCCGTCATTCTCAAGCGGCCTCAGGCAGCGAATCCGGACAAACCGCAGTTCGTGGAAGCGACCGTGCTTCCCGGGGCAGGGATGAACCTGCTGCAACTGAAGGCCTACTTGCCGGGCTCGGGCGACGTCAACGTGATCGGCGCTACCAGCCTGGAAGATGCCAAGAAACTGCTGGAACAGGATAACGACGCGTTCGGAAACAAGAGCTTCTACATCGGGGGAGCGATTCTGCTGCCCTTTGCCAACCGTATCCGGGGAACGCTCTCGCCGGACGGAAAGACAATCGAGACAAGCATCGATGGGAAGGAGGTCTCGCTTCCCGGCAATTGGCACGGCAAGAATCCAGGCGCGCCGGTTCATGCCATGCATGGTTTGATCTTTGCTTCCCGGTTCGAGGATGTGAAGCACAAGGAAGGTGCTTCCGCATCCACGGTCTCGGCGGTTCTGCATGCCGGCGACTTTAACGGACACTGGCCGTCGAAAACCAATGTCAGCATCCGCATGTCATTGTCTAATGAAGTGATGGACATTGCCGTCACTACCAAAAATGTGGGCAAAGAAACTCTTCCCATGGGTATTGGGTTCCATCCATATTTCAATTTTCCCAGCGGCGACCGCGAGCAAGGACGCTTACATATTCCGGCGGATGAACGAGCGACTGCAAACAATTACGATGACGTATTTCCAACCGGACAAGTCGTGCCGGTAAAGAACACGCCCTTCGACTTCACCAGCCTGCAAGGAAAAGCGCTGGGGACGATGTTCATGGATGATTGCTTCACGGATATCAAGCGCAGCGCGGACGGTGCCGTCCACATTGAGATTATTGATCCGAAAGCGCACTATGGGCTGCGAATTGTGGCGATCTCGCCGCAGATTAAGGCGATTCAGGTGTATGCTCCGCCCGACAAGAGCTACGTGGCAGTCGAGCCGCAGTTCAACCTGGCAGACCCGTTCAACAAGACCGTGTGGGACGACCGAGATACAGGGATGGTGTCACTGAAACCAGGCGAATCGGTGACTTGGCACATCCAACTGGAATTATTTACCCCAACCGAGTAAGGGAGCCACTTATGAGGAGAGCCCGAAAAAATCCGAAATCTTCCTACGACAAGAACTTCGTCGGCGTGACGCAGAAGATCTTCGCGGTGCTTGATGCCATGAGCCAGCAGCGCAAGTCGGGCGTTCCTCTGGAAGAGATCACCGAACTGAGTGGGATTCCCAAGACGACGGTACACCGGCTGCTCTATTCCATGAACAAGCTGGGTTACGTGGAGCAGGACCCGGTTACCAATTTGTACTCGTTAGCGGGAAAGTTTTTCGAACTGGGCAAGAATGCGCTGCCCTACCAGCGGTTGACTGCGGTCGCCAAGCCGCTGATGCAGCGGCTGCTGTTTACTTATGGGGAGTCGGTGAATCTGGCAGTGCCGCAGGGGGCGACCGCTATTTACATTCTGGTGCTCGAAAGCCCAAAACCCCATCGTTTGGCGGCGTGGGTCGGGCAACTATCTTTGCTGCATTGCACGTCGGTAGGCAAATGCATCGCCGCCTATCTTTCGAAGGAAGAGAGGCAGGAAGCATTGGCCCGTTATGGCCTGCCCGCCATGACCGCTACTACGATTACTTCACCCGAGCAGTTGGAAGACGAACTGGTGCGGGTGCGCAGCGAAGGAGTTGCCCTGGACAATGAAGAAAATGCCATGGGGGCGATTTGCGTGGGCGCGCCGATTTTTGCCAACGACCATCAGCCTATCGCGGCGCTCAGCGTCTCCGGACCCAGCATCCGCATGTCGCAAAATCTTTCCGCCATCAAAGATGCGGTTCGGGAAGTAACGCATACCATTTCGTTCCTGTTGGGCAGCAGCCGCCATGCCGGACCGCGCCAAACTGCCGATTCGATTCCCCACGATATTTACCCGGTCTGACGGGTTCGTTCTGGATAACAGTTTTTGTCTTGCGTTCCCCGATCGCCTTTGGCTTATGAGCCTTCCGTGCGGAAAAATCAAGAGCTTGTAACCGCGGAGTACGCTGAGATGCGCGCCGAGCACGCCGAGAAAGAATGAGGCAAAGTGCACCGCCACCTGAGATTCTATATCGCGGCCAGAATGGGTGTGATATAGTTTCATGGCACGTTAACATCAGTGAATAATATTCACTAGCGGCGGCGTTTGGGCTTATCTCTAGATGGCCAAAGCGATTAACTTCAGAGAATGACGATATCGGACTGCAAATCTAACTGGTTTGCTTCGGTGAACGCTACGTCCCCAGGGAGAAACTGATTTAATGCGACACTTGATCATTCTCCCGGACCTCGGCCAAACCACCAATGAGGCGACGATCCGGCAATTCCTGAAAAAAACAGGGGACGCAGTGAAACGTGGTGAGCCTATTCTGGCGGTTTCCACCGACAAAGTTGAAATGGACGTGGAGTCATTTGCCAACGGCTATTTGCGGCAGTGGTTGACGGAAGAAGGGGCAGTTGCGAGCGCGATGTCCGCTGTGGCGGTGGTTACTGACACGCCCGATGAACCCTATGCACAACCCGGAAACAATGGCAATGACCCGCAGGCGCCCGCGGAGGCAACGCCCGCGGCCGCCATTCCGCAAGGCAAGCGTGGCGGACCTGTTGCTGTTCCGGCTGCGCGGGCTTTGGCCAAAGAGCGGGGAATTGATCTAAGCAAGATCAAGGGAAGCGGGCCAGAAGGCCTGATCACGAAGGCGGATGTGTCGCGCTGGGGGGAGGATCCCAGCAAAGGCACGTCGCAGCTAAAGCCGGGCAACGACCACCGGGCTCTGGCAGCCATGGCCGCGACGGTCAGTTCCAGCAAGCGAGAGATTCCCCATTTCTACGCGACTGCGGATGTCTCGATGAATCAGGCGGCGGCCTGGCGCAGCCGGTGGAACAAGGAGCATCCTGATCTCCACGTTACGTACAACGATTTGTTTGTGCTTTCTGCGGCGCGCAGCCTCAAGGACTGTCCACGTTTGAATGTCAGCTACGATGGCGGCAAGTACGAACAGCACACCGCCGCTGACGTTTCGCTGGTTGTGGCGCAGGAGCCGACCATGCTGCTGGTTCCCCTGGCCGATCCTTGCGATCTACCTTTCGAATCATTGCTCAAAGCTATACGCGAGGCGACGCAGTTCCGGGGATCCGCGTCGAGTGCAGCGCCACTGCTGGCGATTTCGAATCTTGGTATGTTCGGGGTTAAGCAATTTGCGGCGATTATTCCTCCGGGCTGCACCTCGGCGTTGGCCATCGGAGCCGTGCGGGAACAGCCGGTGCTAAGGAATGGCAAGTTGGAGAATGAATGGGTATGTTCCGTCACGCTCTCGGCGGATCACCGAGTCGTCGATGGGGTGGCCGCGGCGCGCTTCCTGGAACGAATGCAGTTTCACTTGAACTCACTATGACAATACCGGCGATTGCGAAGTCCAGCCAACTGACAAATGAGCAGCGGAAGCCCCTCTTTCGTAGTTTATTGCTCTGCCGCCGTTTTGAAGAGCGGGTTTATTACTTGTTTCTGGAAGGCCGCATGCCCGGCACCATTCACCAGGCAATGGGCCAGGAAGCCTGCGCTGTCGGGGTGTGCAGCGTTCTGCGGCAAGGGGATGTAGTCACCAGCACCCATCGCCCGCACCAGCATGCGGTGGCGCGGGGACTGTCGGTCAATAGCCTAATGGCCGAACTCTTCGCCAAGACTACGGGATGCTGCCACGGCAAGGGTGGCTCCATGCATTTGGGAAGTCTCGAGGACGGCATGTTGCCGGCGGTGGCCATTGTAGGCGGAGGCATTCCTTTAGCCTCAGGGCTGGGGCTGGCTTTCAAGTATCGAAAAACGGGAAACATTGTTGCCTGTTTCTTTGGCGACGGCGCCACCAACATCGGCTCGTTTCATGAGGGCGTGAACATCGCCGCCATCTGGGATTTGCCGGTGGTCTTCGCCTGCGAAAACAACCGTTACGGCGCGTCGACCGCCATCGAGAAAGTTACGCGCGTGCCGCATTTGAGCGATCGCGCGGCGGCCTACGGCATTCCTGGAGTGACCGTCGACGGCAATGACGTCGAGGCGGTGTACGACGCGATGACCAAAGCTGCGGAGCGGGCTCGCGCTGGGAAAGGGCCGACATTCCTGGAGATGGAAACCTATCGCTTCAGCGGGCACTCACGCAGCGATCCCGGCCACTATCGCTCCAAGGAGGAAGTGCAATTCTGGAAAGAGCGCGATCCGGTGGAGCGCTATGAAGACTTCTGCCTGGCGGAAACTGTGCTTTCCGCCAAGGAAATTGAGGACATAAAAGCATCCGTCGAGAAGGAGCTAGACGATGCTGTCGCCTTTGGCGAATCCAGCCCGAGTCCGCAAGCCGAGGATGTTCTGAACGATGTCTACGCCTGAAATTGTTGAAGAAAAACAGCGCACCCTCACCATGGTGGAGGCGCTGCGCGAGGCGCTGGTCGAGGAAATGCGCCGCGATGAGCGGGTGATTCTGCTGGGAGAAGACATCGGGGTGCCCGGAGGCTTCGGCGGCGCATTCACGGTGACGCTCGGTCTGGAAAAAGAATTTGGCCACGAGCGGGTGCTCGACACGCCCATTTCGGAGTCCGCCATTGCCGGAGTGGCTGCCGGAGCGGCCATGGGCGGATTGATTCCGGTCGCCGACGTGCAGTACGGCGACTTTATCTTCATCGCGATGGACCAGTTGGCGAACCAGGCGGCGAAGATGCGCTACATGTCCGGCGGCCGCATCAGCGTCCCCATGGTGTTTCGCGCGCCGGTGGGAGCTACCACGCGCGGCGCTCAACATGGGCAATCGCTGGAAGCGTTCCTGATGCACGTGCCGGGATTGAAAATTGTCTGCCCATCGAATCCCTACGATGGCAAGGGTTTGCTGAAGACGGCGATTCGCGATCCGAACCCGGTCATCATCTTTGAGCACAAGCTGCTTTATGGCAGCAAGGGATCGCGAAAAGAAGCCGGCGGCATGCAGTTGGTGATGCACGTTCCCCAAGAGGAGTATTTGATTCCGTTCGGCCAGGCGAAGGTGGTTCGCGAGGGCGATCGCGTGACCATCGTGGCGAATTTGCTCATGGTGCATCGCTCGCTGCAGGCGGCCAAGATGCTGGAACAAGAGGGAATTCAGGCCGAGGTAATCGATCCGCGCACGCTGGTGCCGTTGGATGAGCAGACGATTTTCAAGTCCGTGCAAAAAACGGGACGGCTGGTCGTCGTAGAGGAGGATAATAGGACCGGCGGCTGGGGCGCGGAAGTAGCCGCCCGTGTGGCCGATGCGTGCCTGGGTTATCTGGAAGCGCCAATCCGCCGTGTGGCTGCGCCGGATACTCCAGTGCCGTTTGCTCCGGTCATGGAAAACCGCTACGTGCCCTCGGTCGAAAGAATCGTGAGCGCGGTACGCAGTGTATTGTGAGGGACGCGATGGACGTTGTCTGCCTCGGAATCCTGGTTGCCGATGTTTTTGCCCAGCCGGTGGCAGCTCTTCCTCAACCCGGCGAACTAAAGATCACAGAGGGGTTCATACATAGCCCCGGAGGGTGCGCGGCGAATGTAGCCGTCAATCTTCGCCGCCTGGGACGCAGTGTTTCAATCGTCGGCAAGGTTGGACAAGATAGCCTCGGGAACTTTGTGGTGGATGAGCTGAGATCACGAGGAGTTGGGACCGATTGGGTTTGCCGCAGCGCAAATCTGCCCACGGCGGCGACCGTGATCTTGAACGTCTTGGGAGAAGATCGCCGGTATCTGCACTGCATCGGCGCCAGCCAGGAGTTCTGCTCCGCCGATGTCAGTCCGGAGATTCTGCAAAACACAAAGGTTCTCTACGTCGGCGGCTACATGGCCATGCCGGGTTTTTCAAGTACTGACATGCAGCGAGCCCTGCGTGAAGCAAAAGAGGCCGGCCTTACCACTGTGCTCGATGTGGTCATCCCGGCCGATACGTTAGGAGCTGCCGAGAAAGTTCTGCCCGTTCTCCCCTATGTTGACTACTTCCTGCCGAACACCGATGAAGCCCGGCTCCTGACGGGACTTTCCGATCCGTGCGCGCAGGCGCGGGAGCTGGGCCGCCACAGTCCGCAGACTTCCGTCGTGATTACGCTTGGCCCGCAGGGCTCGCTGGCGCTGAAAGACAAGCAGGTTATCGAGACTCCAGCCTTCCACATGGCGTCGGTCGACGAATCGGGAGCGGGCGATGCGTTCGCCGCAGGATTAATTGTCGGCATACTTGAATCCTGGCCGCACGAGTTTGCGCTGCGTTTTGCCGCGGCGGTCGGAGCTTCGTGCACTCGCGCTGTGGGCTGTTCGGGGGGTGTGTTCAGTTTCGCTGAAGCGATGAACTATCTCAAACAACAGGATGGCGTTGAGAAGCGCCAGAATGCAGGTGTAAACTTCTCTTGACATAAGTTCATAGATGTCGGAGTATTTTGAGGTTAGTTCAGTCTGTTCACTATGCCCCTTTTATGCCTTTCAGATCTTTTGGTCGAGGCTCAACGGCACGCCTACGCGGTCCCCTATGCCGAGTCGTGGAATCTGGAATCGCTCGAAGCAGTGATTGACGCTGCCAACGAGAGCCAATCCCCCATCATTGCGGGGTTCAATGGCGGATTTCTCCGGCATCCTGGGCGTAAAGCGCCGGAAAATCTGGCGTTTTACGGATGCTATCGCGAAGCGATCGACACAGCGAAGGTTCCTGTGGCATTCATCCTGAACGAATCGGACGACTTGGAGCAGATTCGTTGCGCGATGAAGCTGGGGTTTAACGCGGTGATGCCGGAAAATGAAGGATTGACTGTCGAAGCTTACAGAAAGCTGGTCAAGGCGGTCGTGCGACTCGCCAGGCCGCGCGGAGTTTGGGTAGAAGCGCAACTTGGAGTGTTGCCCGCGGGCAGTGCGAATCATGACGGGCACGGCAGCACTACCGATCCCGATCTGGCTGCCGAATTTGTCGAGGACACTGGCATTGATGCGTTGGCCATCTCCATTGGCAATGTTCATATTCTTACGGAAGGCAAAGCAGTGGTGAATCTCGACCTGGTCCGCCGCATCCGGGCAAAAGTTTCCATCCCGCTGGTGGTTCACGGCGGCACGAGCCTCACCGCGGAAACTCTCCACGAATTGGTTGGGTTGGGAGTCGCCAAGATCAACTTCGGAACCATCCTCAAACAGGTTTATCTGGAAGCTATACGGCGGAGCCTGGCACAATACCGCAAGCCGCTGAGCCCGCACGAATTTCTGGGCAAGGGCGGGCCGGAGGACATCATGACCGCGGGCCGCGAAGCGGTGAAAAAGGAAGTCATGCGCCTGATTGAGCTTTGTGGAGCGAAGGGAAGGGTGCAACATGATTTCACCCCAGCAGTATGAAAACGCTGTGAGCCGCGCGGCCGTGCTGCTACAGAACGCCGGCATTGTCATTACTTCCGAAGAGCGCGCCCGCTTCGAGATAGCCGATTTTGGGTTGGGCGAACTCGAGAAGACCGGGCTGGAAATCATCACCTACGTCAATACGCAGCGCTGTTGCGCGAAAGAAATCATGATGTTTCCCGCACAGACTTGCCCGGAACACTGGCATCCCACGGTGAACGGCATTCCGGGCAAAGAGGAAACGTTTCGTTGCCGCTGGGGCACAGTCTATCTTTATATCCCAGGCGCGCCGCCTTCTTCGCCAGCCTGCAGTCCACCCGCCGGGTCAGAGGCTCATTACACCGTGCGTCACGAGGTTCTGCTTAGGCCGGGAGAACAATACACGCTTGCGCCGGATACCCCGCACTGGTTCCAGGCCGGACCCGAAGGCGCGGTAATTTCGGAATTTTCCACGCGCAGTACCGATGAAGCCGACCAGTTCCGTGACCCGCGTATCAAACGGGCGCCGGAAGTCGGCCAGTAAACTGGGCCGTATTCGAAAATCTCACCTACTCCGTTGCCAAATGCAGCCGGAAAGTCTTGATCTCATATCCATGCAGAGCAAAGGAGATGGTGTTCCCTTTAACCGGGATTTCCTTCCCGGCATCCTCGATCAGATTAGCCTCTCTCGCTGAGGCCAGGGGCAAGGCGAAGTGGATGCTGCAATTTTGCACCGGCTTTCCGGTTGCCTCGTAGACGCGTAGAGCAACATCCCCGTCGCGACTCGGTTTCAGCGCAGAAACGACGACGTCCGGCGCGGAGACCTCCAGCAACCCCCATTGTTTCTGCATCGACCCGGAGTGAGTATCCGCCATGCGCGCCACCAGCGGATTGTTGAAGTCCCAGCCTTCTCGATAAACCTGAGCATCTTGCCAGGTTCCGGCATGGGGGACCAGCGCATAGTCGTGAGAAATGGGTGTGCCTAACTCCAGGGCTGTATCTGAGGTTGATTGCTTTGCAGGATCGAAGCCCGAATCATCCGCGCCATAGACCTGCAGCCGTATGGAGCGGAGAAGTGAAACCATCATGATGTCGTCGGTGACGTTGTTTCCGGGCAAGCCGCGATTCAGGATCGCCAAGCCCCGGTCACTACTACTGTAGTCAGCCCAGTTCTGCGCCGGGAATTCCTGATGCGTGGGACGCTCGAGCGCGCCAAATGCAATCTCCTGCGTGTTCTTTCCATCGTGGATCGTGGTGGGAAACAGAACCCGGTAACGCACGAAAGGTTCGTGGTTTACCAGGGTGGTATGGATATCGATCCGCTGGATTCCGGGATAAATTCGGATTCTGGTCTCGAACAAGTTCTTCCCGAACGGATGTGAGCTGGTAAATTCGGTCATGACCGGACCGGGGCTTATGTTGCCGCCGCCACCGATGTAGTTGTTGCTCCACAAGGTTATGTCAGGGCGGGGTAATCCGATCGGCCTCTTCTCGGTGGTAAAGCGCGCTCCTTCGAGGGTGCCATACAGTTCCCAGAAATCTCCATGATCTTCATCGCGCGCCACGACGTTGCCTGGATGGCTGAGGACTTGCCATTGGTTTTTCTTCAGCACCAAACCGGTCATTTCGCCGGTCCAGAGGTTGACCGTGGCCTTGTAGAACTCATTTTCCAGCGTGCCAAAGTCGTCGTGCGTGGTGGAAGCGGGCAGCGATTCATTTGCTGCGGATGCTTGTTCCCGTGACGGTGCAGGTCCGCCAGTGCCTTCGACAAGGGGGATCACGTGATAAACGGAGTATCCCATGGCCGGTACATCGTGGGCGACGAAGGCGATGGTGGCTGTGCGCATGCCGCCATCACCGCCGTTCGATTCGCTCTTCAGAATCTGAACGGGCACAACTTTACCTGCGGGGTCCCGTAGTTCGATGTCTTGAACTTTCGGCTCGCTGAAGCCGACCTGGGTTTCAACATAGTCGGTTCTGTCCCAGCCCACGAAGTTGAAGACAGCCAAAGGCAGCCCGGGGCCCTGGGTATCCACCTTCGCGAGGAGCGCGTCGAGATCGCCAGCCAGAATTTCATCGCCCAACCGCTGGGAGAAGCGATAGCCGGCCAGCGTGTCCTGATACACATGATCCATCATTACGCCCGAGCTGATGTCGTGGGTCTGATTGAAGAGCGTCGGCTCCCAGGCCCGCTCAATCGCTTCGCGATCGGCCGAAGAAACGTGTCCCGCCAGCACGCTTGCCTTCTCCGCCGAAGTTAGGGTGCGCTCCATGTCACGCATCCAACGCTTGAGTTCGATGCGGGTGCTGTAAACGCCCTGGAATACGGGATTCAGGTCACCCACGATGACCGGCCGCTCCCGCGGATACTTGGCCATCAAAGCTTCGAAGTCTGAAGGCGTTCCAATCTGAACTGAGAAGGGTTCTGATTTCGTGCGGTTCCATTCGTCCACGTACACCGGAATTGTCTCGTCGGGATCGGTTACGTCACCGCCCGAGAAGAGCACACGCCCCGGTCCGCGCGAGAAGGGAGCCAGAGCGTCGAAGTTGGAGCGAATCATGCCTGCGAAACTCTGGAAGGTCGGCATGTGACTGTCCAGGGGCCCGTATCCGGTGGGCAGCCAATACCCGGGAATGGTCGTGCCATCAATACCTTGCCAGGTGATTTGCGCGGGCGTTTCGGGGCTCGACACACCTCGCTGGAACCAGTAGGAATTCATGCCAGCGAGCCGCAGAATCTGCGGCATTTGCGCATTGTGGCCGAAAGTGTCGAGTCCCCAACCGGTCTTCACCTCGTAACCCAACCGGTCGCGGAAGTACCACTTGGAGAGCAGGAATTGATGAGCCAGCGACTCGCCCGAAGGTATATTTTCATCTTCCATCACATCGGTGCCGCCGGCGATTTCCAGGCGGTGCTCATCGAGCATCTTTTTGAACGTGGCGACTTCGTTGGGATAGCGCTCCAGAAAAGGACGCACATAGCACATTTGATCCAGCACAAAGTGATATTGCGGGTAGCGCTGCATGAGGCTGAGCGCTTTCAGAATGTGCGGCAAACCTATTTGCAGATATTCTTCGCGCGTCTTAAAAACCGCACCCTCCCAGTGCGTGTGGGGGACGATCACCACGAAGTCCTGCTTTCGGCTCGGGCTTTGCCTGCGCATGAAGCAGGGAAGTGCTTGCCGTCAGCGCGCCTAGAAGAAGCAAGAGAAGTAAGTGCCGGGAGTAACTCATGGTTGTGGATGAATCCGATTCATAACGCATGTGCGTGATATGAAAACAGGTCAAAGGTAATGAACTTGTCGATCATGTCAAGGCGACTCCAGATTCCCCAAGGAAGGAACCATGGGAAATCCAGGCTTCTCCCCGCCAATCCTTCCAGACAGTCGCGCCTGGCTGTCGGTGGTGAATATTGGTGGTGAATGGTTGCCATCTCCGGTCGCACGTGATATGTAAGATCAATCCTCCGCACATTTCGTTCAGGAGTCTTACTATTGGCCTTACCGGAAATCGCCGAAGCTTCCGATACCCTGCCCTCGGAACAGCAACAAGTCAAGGAGATTGAGCTTTCCGTCGTCATGCCCTGCCTGAACGAGGCTGAAACTCTGGGAACATGCGTGCGGAAGGCACTGCAGGCATTCCATCAGGCGGGCATCGCGGGCGAAGTGGTCGTGGCCGATAACGGCAGCACCGACGGTTCGCAAAAAATAGCCGAGGATCTCGGCGCCAGGGTCGTCGAAGTCCCTTTTAAAGGGTACGGTAATGCACTCATGGGAGGTATTGCGGCCGCGGCCGGCAAGTATGTGATCATGTCAGTCCGCGCTGGCTGTTTCTTTATCCTGGCATAGCCCTCATGCTAGTTGGAACCTTCGTTGGACTTTGGCTATGGCCTGCTCCGCGGAGTCTCGGGAGCGTGACCTTCGACGTTCATACCATGCTGTATGGGGCTGTATGCGTGTTGCTGGGATATCAGGCGATCGCGTTCGCGGTTTTCACGAAACTGTTTGCCGTCTCGGAGGGCTTACTGCCTGCCGATCCCACGCTGGACAAAGTGTTCCGTTACATCACCCTCGAAACAGGGCTTCTGGTGGGAGCCGTATTGATTCTCGCGGGTTTTGCGATTTCGGTATATGCAGTAAAAATCTGGGGGGGGAGAGCATTATGGGGCGTTTGATTATTCCCATACCATGCGCATGGTCATTCCGGCTGCCGTTTTTCTGACGGTTGGCGTACAAACAGTTTTCACCAGCTTTTTCTTGAGTGTTCTGGGGATGCGGCGGCGATGAACAAACCATCCGCAAATGCCGTCTCGAGAACGAGTTCGGCCAGCAGGAATCCTCTCGATTCCGACGGACGCACACGACATCCCCTGCGCGAGATTTTGAAACGCTCTCGAGATCCAGCATTTGTCGGAGACGCTTTTCTCCGCGTCGTGACCAATGCCTGGGACCGTTTTTCTCCTTTTGAATTTTCCGTGCTGCACCGGCAGATTCGGTCGCATAGCATGTGCAGCAACGCCAGGCAGCGGGCGCTCTATCGCGCGGTTCATCATGTGGTGGGTAGCGGTATTCAAGGGGACGTAGTGGAGTGTGGATGCGCGCGCGGCGGAAGCGCGGCGCTCATGGCATTGACTTTGAAGCAACTTGGAGAGCAACGCACGATGTGGCTCTTCGATACGTTTGAAGGCTTGCCGGCTCCTACCGAGGGTGATCCCGACTACGAAACTGCCGATCTTTTCACTGGAAGTTGTTTCGGCGCCATTGACGAGGTCCAGCATTTATTCGATCGCCTTGGAGTGGCGCAGGACGTTCATTTGGTGAAGGGATTGTTCCAAGATACCGTGCCACGCACGCCGATTCAGCATATTGCACTGCTTCACATCGACGGCGACTGGTACGAAAGCGTCAAGGTCTGTTTGGAAAGTCTGTATGACAAGGTTGTGCCGGGAGGGATCATCCAATTCGACGACTACGGCTACTGGAAAGGCGCCCGCAAAGCCGTAGATGAATTTATGCTGCAGCGTGGAATCAAGGCGCCGCTTAGACGTTTGGACTACTCTGGAAGAACCTTATTCAAATCATAAGGCCCGAATAAAGATATTTTTGGCACGTCCCCAGGCCGAAAGCGCCGATTCCCTCATAAACCCGGAGGGCATTTCTTCAATCGTGCTATGAAGTGGAGTCGGGATCCAAACACCCAATTTGCCGGTGTAGGATATAGCCCGAGATGTGTCACCAGCTCTTCTGATTGCAAGCCAATTTGCTGCCAGATTACATTCCACTGCTCCTCACTCCAGTAGTTGTAAGGCAGGGCCACGCCAAACCGAGCATTGCCGACCCAATCCATGAAGCGTAAACGCGCATGGGCAGCCAACCCTTTGCGGTAGTGATCTTTAATAATGACTCCCTGACTTGCCACCCGGCGTGCTTCCCGCAGCAAGATGGTTGGGTCCGCGGTGTGGTGCAGCACGTCGGAAAAAAGAAGGAAATCGAATGACCCGTCGGAGAAAGGGATCTCTTGGCCATTAAATATTTCGACTGGGATGTGTGCCCGATCGCGGCGCAGAACATCGATACCCTGGATGATGAGATCCGGTCGCTTTACCGAGAGGAGTGCCGAGATAAGGCCGTCGCCGCAACCCACGTCAAGGATGCGACATCTTTTCGGAGTCGCGCGAGCGAACCAATCCGACAGAACATTTACCCTGCGGCCGAATACGAGTTTGTTGTGAAGAATTCCAACGGCGTCTACAGAACGATTCTTCAAGTACGCTCTCCTAAATTATGAGTCTATCGCCAATCGCAGCGGAGCGAATCGAGTCTTACTCATCCTGATACACTATCCACATTTTGGGGAGCAAGAACAACCGACCACTCCCGCTCCCGTGGTTCGGCATCTCGCCGGTCTGCTCGATGCGAAGGTCGTTGCCGATGATGTCAAGGCACGCAATGCGCGTGCGCCGGATACATTGTTTATCAATCCTTCTTTTCCGCTAACGATGCAAGGAAGGCGACGCGCCTGCCTTGACTTGACCCCACATATGCATTAGCCTTCGATTTCTCCCTGGCACCTTGATGGGCAAACGCCAAAATCACGACCTCGTTTTGGAAAATCACGAAAATTCAGATCTGGATACGAAGCGGCCTTTGCTGGTTTATCTGCGCGGAATCCTGGCATCGCTCAAACCTACGGAGCGCCTGATTGCGGAGTGTGTGCTGGCGGACCCGGAGAAGGTGATCACTTCCTCCATTGCCGAAATCAGCAAAGCTGCGGGGGCCAGCGTGGGTTCCATTGTGGGCTTTTGCCGGCGCCTCGGAGTGAAGGGATTTGCCGATTTCAAGATTGCGCTTGCCCGCGATTTAGCGCAAGCGGGACTCTCTGCCGGGGACGCTCAGCGCAACGGGTCGTTATTCGAAAAGGTTTTTCACTTCCATGCGCAGAGCCTGATGGAGACACTGCAAATCAACTCGGAAGCGAACTTTGAGCGTGCGGCCCAGGCCATCGAAAAGGCCCGTAAGGTCGAATTTTTCTCGATCGGTATTTCCTATCCCGTTGCGTACACGGCGTACTGCAAATTTCAGCTCATCGGCCTGGCTGCTTCCAGCCAGTTCGATTCCCATATCCAGCTCATCGTGGCCACCCAGATGAAGGCGGGAGACGTGGCGTTCGGCATCTCCTGCTCCGGCACCACCCGAGAAACCGTGCAGTGCCTGGAAGTGGCGAAAGCTAAAGGCGCCACCACTATCTGCCTGACGAACGCCATGAAATCTCCAATTACGACCTGTGCCGACATTGCCCTGTACGCCACTCCGAGCGAGATTAAGTACTTCCAGGCCCCCCTGGCTTCTCGGGTTACGCAGCTGGCAGTGATTGATGCGCTATTCGTCGCGCTCGCCCTCAAAAACAAAAACCGCACGGCAGGACGACTGCAGCAGTCTGGAGAAGAGCTACTCAAGCGGCGGCTGGACTGAACTGTTGGTGTTAGCGCGGAGTGGCGTCGGGCAATCCGCCATCCACTGGGATCGTCGCTCCGGTTGTCGGGGTCTGCCGCGTAGCAAAAAAGATCACGGCATTGGCCACGTGGGTAGCGGTGACCTGCGCTTTTAGAAGATTGCGGCTCTGGTAATAACTTTCCAAACCTTTTTCGTCTAGTCCACGAGCGCGCATGCGCTCGGGGCCTACAGTCTCCCATAATCCGGAGCGGTGCGAACCGTGGCTGAACACAGCGTCGGGCGCAACCATATTGACGCGGACGTTGATATCTGCGAGTTCCAGGCTGGCGATCCTGGCCAGCTGGTGGGCGCCTGCCTTAGTGGCGCTGTAGGCGCCAAAGCCTGCTCCGGGAGAGAATACATTTTTCGTCGAAATGAGCACGATATCGCCGCCGGAATCCTGTAAGCGGAAGTGTCTGGCGGATTCCGACAGAAGGTTCAAGGTGCCTTCCACGTTCACGCGCTCCAGCTTGCGAAAGGCCTCCAGATCAAGCTCGCTGAGGGGAGCGGCGTGAGCCACTCCGGCATTAATGACGATCAAGTCCAGACCGCCCCACGTACGCGCGACCTCGCGGAAAGCATCGGCGACTTGTTTTGGATCGGTAACGTCAAAGGGTAAAGCCAGCACCCGGTTGCCATGCGTGGCGCATAGTTCTTTCACAGCTCCGGTCAGGCGCTCGCCCGGTAAGTCCCCGACAGCGACCGCACAACCCCGCCGCAGCAACTCTTCGCAAACGCCAAGTCCAATGGCTCCGGCAGCTCCCGTCACCAATGCGGTACGCCCGGACATCACTTGCTTGGTCCCGTTCGCCAATTTTGCGCGTTGGAAAGGATCATATTCCATATGGAAAAGATCCTTCTCTGCCAGGGCGCAGTAAGTTCCTCCTAGAGCGGCAATGCGGCTTTTGGCCAGCAGGCTTTGCAAAGCGATGTCCCGCGCGATCATGGCACTGTCCATGTCACTGCCGGCTGCCAAAACGCCTGCTCCGGGAACAAGGAGCACCCTGGGCAACGAATCATAGGCGGAGATGTGGCCATCCCCATTCCGCTCAACGTATTGACCATAGGCGGCGCTGAAATCCTCAATACACGTGCGTAGCGACTGAGTTGCAGCGGAATTGTCTGCATGCTCAATTCCATCAATCCATAAAGGCAGTGGTTTGGTGCGGATCACGTGGTCGCTGGTGAGAGGCGGAGAAACCAGCAACTCTTTGGCTCCTTCGCCAGCCAGAATGTCGAGGACCTCCGGACTCACTAGGGGCAGGACAATCGCTCCACCGGGCGGATGACCCTCCACACTTCGCGCGCGAACCAGGGCACCGCGCACCGCGGGAGCCAGTTTTTCCATGCGCCGCTCTGCCTTATCCAGTACTTCGGAGCTGACCGGGAGCGAGGACCTGGGCTGCACATTCTGCTCCGCATACTCCTCCGCCAGGCTAACCAGCTCGATCATGCTGGTGTAGGCTTCCTCGGCGCTGGCGCCCCAGGTGACGATGCCATGCTGCATCCAAACCATTCCACGGGCGCTGGGCACGGAGTCGAACGCTGCAGCTGCCGCTTTCGCCAACGCGTATCCCGGCCGGTGGTAGGGCAATTGAATAACCTGCGAGCCCAGCGCGACCTGCACCAGTTCGGCGCCATTTACCTGATTGGTGAGCACCAGGATGGCGTCGGCGTGGGTATGCAGGATGTACTTGCCGGGCAGGAAGGCGTGCGCCAGGGTCTCGATCGAAGGACAGGGCGCCGAGCACTCGAGAATGCTGCGGCGCAGCTGGTTCGCCATGTCTTCTTCGCTGAGCTGCGGCAAGCTGCGTAAACGATGCAGGACGCATAAGTCCAAAGCGGCGAAATCTACCGGCGTTGCGCTGGCCAGGTTACGGCCGGAACCTTTAATCACCAGGGTTTTCTGGGGCTCATCAAACAGGCTGGCACGTTGGCCTTTTACCGAAGCGTTGCCTCCTCCGTGCAGCACCAGGCCACGCTCAGCTCCCAGAAGACGGCTGGCGTATACCAGCAGTGCCAGATCTTCATCGCATTCGCCTTGCAGGCGCGCTACGAAATGTTTTGCGTCTTTGGCTGACCAGCGGTGTTCCATGGCTTGACCTGGCAATCGGGTAGGGAAGGGTATCCCTGGTTGCAATCAAAAACTGTTATTTTGCTCCGCAACTCCAGTGCTTGAGCATGCGCGACTGCTCAGCCCACGCTGACTTGTTGCTCCGCCGCAAGGCTCCGGTACAGATCGTAAGCATGCTCCGGCTTTGCCCGTTTGTGAACCACTTCGCGCACCGCTTGAATCATGGCTTGCGGAGCTTCCGCCTGGAAGATGTTGCGTCCCATGTCCACTCCCAGAGCGCCTTCTTCGGTTGCTCGCCATGCCATACGCAAAGCATCCAGTTCCGGCAATTTTTTGCCGCCGGCGATCACGATGGGTACCGGGCAGGACGCGGTCACCGTTTCGAATCCTTCAACGACGTAATAGGTCTTTACGTAGGTCGCACCCAACTCCGCGCAAATGCGGCAAGCCAGCCGCATGTAGCGGGCATTGCGCTCCATCTCGCGGCCCACGGCAGTGACCGCGAGAACCGGCACTCCATACTTCTGACCGGCGTCGATCAGGCGGGTCAAATTGTGAACCGACTGGCTTTCCCGTTCCCCGCCAATAAAGACTTGCACCGCCATGGCAGATGCGTTGAGCCGGATGACGTCTTCGATATCGACCGCGATCTGCTCATCGGAAAGCTCCTTGAGAATGCTGGGACCGCCGCTGGTTCGCAGAACGACCCCGCGCGTAAACGTGGGGGGAATGATGGAGCGAAGGATGCCGCGAGTGACCATCAGGGTGTCGGCATAAGGCAGCAGCGGAACAATGTTGAGGTCCACACGTTCCAGTCCAGTGGTTGGCCCCTGGAAATAGCCGTGGTCAATGGCCAGCATGACGGTGCGTCCGGAGGCGCTGTCGAAAATATTCGACAGGCGGTTTTTCATTCCCCAGTCGAGCGAATTGGAGCCTTTGAGCGGGAAGCTCACTTCCATCTGGGGAACATCGGGGTGAAAGTCCTTGGGGCCGCTGGCATCGTGTTCAGGCATTGAATTTAGTTCACTCTCTAGTATTTTATTTGAGACTATATCACACTGCGACCCTGGCTAAAAGATGAGGGGAGGCAGGCGAAGGAACATTGTAAAAGCCAGGGAGTATATTGGCGAGTCGCGTTTCTGGTATAGGCTGAAGGAACGAGGCATCAGAACCGATCTGAGGATATCCATGGCATGAAGCTTAACGAAAGAAGTCTTAGCCGGCTTGATTTAGAGAGATACGCAGGCGACTTAGCCGCTGCCGGTGGAGTGCGGAAAGTCGTGCTGGATGATGGCAGTGAACGTGGCATCCGGGTGCTGCAATTTCGCACGGGAACGGGACTGTCATTTGAAGTCCTGGTAGACCGGGCCATGGACCTGGGCCAAGCGGAGCACAAAGGGCGTTCGTTTGGTTGGTGCTCTCCCACGGGCTTTCGACATCCTGGGTTGCACGAGAACGCAGATGAGGGCGGCATGGGCTGGCTGCGCTCTTTTTCAGGCCTGCAGACCACCGGCGGGTTGGACCACATTTTCGCAATGGCCGAAGTGGATGCTTCGCAGTACCGCTACGACTTACGGAAGACGATGCGGCAGGGTTTGCACGGGCGAGTGGCTAATATTCCGGCGAAACTCCGTGGTTACGGGCAGACTTGGGACGGGGACCGTTGTCTTCTATGGGCTGAAGGGGAAGTCCGTCAAGCGGCCGTCTTTGGGGAGCACCTGCGGCTGAACCGGCGTATCGAGTCGGAGATCGGCAGCAATGAAATCCGGGTGGAGGATACGGTTCGCAACTGCGGCTTCGAACGCAGCCCGCACATGCTGCTCTACCACATCGATTTGGGATGGCCTTTGATCGACGAGGGCACAAGGTTGGTTGCGCCTATTGCCCGGACGCTCTGGAGTTCGCCATCGGCTTCCGAGCAGGGCCTTTCCTATCAGCGGATGGCCGCGCCTACACGGGACGCTTGTGAACAGTGTTACGAGTACGAACTGGTGGCCGATTCAGACGGAAAGATGCGGGTTGCAGTCGTGAACGAACGCCTTCAGCTCGGCATCATGCTCGAATGGCACGCGAAGGAATTTCCCTGCTTTGTCGAGTGGATGCATTTGCGGGAAGGGGCTTACGCACTTGGCGTCGAGCCATGTACGCACCACGTGCAGGGTGACCAGGCCGCTCGAGATGATGGTTCCATGATCTGGCTCGAGCACGGCGAGTCACGCAGCTATCGTACGGTGATTACAGCGCTGGATGGCCGGGAGGCTCTGCAGCAAGCGGTGGCGAGGATTCGAGCTATCGGCTCCCAACCGGAGGAAGATGTTCCGCCTGCCTAACATCCACACATCCACGGGTCAAGCGGCGCCTGCGTCTTCGGCGGCGAGCTGGGAAATTGCTGACCAGTCTAGCGATTCGCCGCCACGCGCCAGCAGAGTAAGAAAGCGGTCGCGCACCAAATTGCCAAGGGGCAGGGGAACGCGCAGCGTTTCCGCTGCGGCGAGTACCAGCCGGTTGTCTTTGTAACCCAAAGGAGCGGCGAAGCCCGCAGGCTCGAATTTCTTATCCACAATAATTCCGGCGTAAGTTTTGTAGATGGGCGCCGCGAATAGAGTCGAGGTCAGGAAATCGACGTAGTGGCCTTGATCTACGCCTGCTTTGCCGACCAGGGCAAGCGCCTCCCCCAGAGATTCAATAACCGAAGCAATCAGAAAGTTGCCGCTGAGCTTGACCAGGTTGGCGGCGGAGGGCTTTTCACCAAAACGGAAGGTCTTTTGTCCCATGACTTCGAAAATCGGCAGGCAAACATCCACAGCACCAGACTCCCCAGCCACGACGATAAAGAGCTTGGCGGCTGCGGCGGCTTCGGGACGTCCAAAAACGGGAGCGCCAACGAAGCCCTGTCTTGCCTTGGCATGAGCGCTGGTAAGCCTATCGGAGAGCGCGACACTGATGGTGCTGGAAGAGATGTGAATAGCGCCCGGCGGCAAATTCTTGAGCACGCCTCCATCCCCCAGGACCAGACTTTCGGCGGCGGTGTCGTCGGCGAGCATCGTAATGACGATGTCACCTCGGCAAGCGTCCGCAATTTGCTCAGCCGCGTGTGCGCCCTGCTTGACCAAGGGTTCTGCTTTCGCAGCCGTACGGTTGTACACCGTGACGTCATGCCCGGCTTTGATCAGACTCCCGGCCATGCCAGAGCCCATGTTGCCCAGCCCAATAAAGCCAATTTTCATATTCCGCTCCGTTCGTGAATTAGTTTGGATGCGACTCGCACCGCAAACGGGTGCGGAGAAAGAGTGGCTGGAGTAATCCGATATATCCTACATGCTCCGTTTATCCGCTGGAAGTCATGGTGGCAAATAGTGCGTCAGAGAGATGATCGCCCCAGGGCTCTTTCAAATCGAGAGCGATGGCATAGGCGAGATAATCGTTAAGCAGTGTCGGCGTGAGGTGAGCATTATTCATGCGCCGGAGCGGGTCAAGTTCCACGCTGGCAAGATACTGTTTGAACCCTTCAACCTGATCCATGCGCTCGCGGGCCAGGGGGGTAATGTTTTGGATGAGCATGCCGCCGGCGATGTTCAGCACGACCAACGCAATTAGCTCCCAGGCGAATGCCGGGTTAGAAGCACGGCCAATCAGGACGGCAACAAAACCCGGAACGCCCAGGAAGATTGGCAGCGGCAGGAATGTGCGGGCGATGTTCCGTGGGCTGAGGGTCCCGCGAAAAGCGTCGCGCATAGCGGGCATGACGTTCGTCGCGATAATCAGGCCGAGCCCGAGACTGAAAAGCAAAAACCAGAGCGTGAGGAAAACAACGGCATCGCGATGGTGAATGAGGGCTGCGGTGGCCAGCGCCGCAGCTATGGAAACGGCCGTTGCAGACAAAGAAAACCTCAAGTTTCGCGTGAAGTAGAGGCTGCCCACGCGTTTCCAGAGTGAGCCAATGACAACGCTCGTGACCAGAGAAAATGCTTTACCTTGCGAAGGCTGCAGCAACACGTTGCGTGGTTCGGGAGGTCTGACACCAACAGGAACAGAAAAGCTGTTCAGCTCCGTTAGAGCATCAAGCGCGGCAATTTCCTCAGGCGTCAGACTGGCTGGCGGTTGAGCGGTGAGCAGAGTTATGCGGTAGCTTCCGGCTTCCGGGTGCATGGAAATCACTCCGCGTGCGGCAAGGTGGGCGAGTACAGACGCCACGGTTTTCCGATCGCAGGCGCCGGTCAACAAATATCGCATTTCTGCTGGAGACATGTTTGCTGGAGGGCGAGTATTGAGGTACGATCACGCCCGGTTTGGGATTGCGCCCGACCAGAAGCCACACTACAAAGTAATAGATGATGAGCAAGCAGGGCAGCACGAGGAAATCGCGATCCGTGAGCTGTGTAAGACTCGGCAAGAGGTTTTCAAGCCGAAGTGGTTTTCCGAAAATGGAGGCCCAGAGCAGCATCGGAAGGCTTTCGCCGATGCTAGCACGGAGGATCGCGGGCCCACATTACGACCGTAATTGCAGCGGCGTAGCTGTCGCGGATGGCGCATTTCGAGCTTTCTAAAACAGATAATGTCCAAAGTGGACCTACTCATTGGTACTTTGGTAACTGGCACTTAGGTGGGGGGTATTAGATACTGCCGTCGAAACATGACGACCCTCCCCCATCCTCACCTCCCCCAACGTCCAACGCGAGTGCGGCCGGCTGAATATACGCCGGCTGTGCTTCGCATTGAAGACGGCAGTTGTACCGAGGCCACTCTGGAATTGTTTTCCCTGACCGGCGGATTGCTTTCCATTGCGCAGCCTTTGGACCGAGGTTCACGGGCGCGACTGATGTTCCTCACGCAAACCGGACCGGTGCTGGGAATGGCCGAAATGTTGCCTCCCGTTTCCTGGAAGGAACAGCCATTCCGTTTTGTCACGCTGCACGTAGATGATCGCCGCCGGCTGCGGGCTGCTACGGGAGCACCCGAGGAAGCGATCTCAGCAAACGAGGAGACGGCGCAAGTGGACGGCTCATCCGCTCCGGTGAAGATTACCCCCACGCTGGAATCCGAAGCGCATTGGATCGCAAAGTACCGCGAGGCGCTGGATCTTCCCGAGCCGCAGCCGCGCTATCTGCGGAAGATCCTGCTGGCTCTTTTGGGGGCGGCTACCGTCGGGTTTGGCTTCCTTTACGCCCTGCAAATCCACCTGATCAAATAGCAATTGGCTTCGCAGGCGAGACCCTCTCCACCGAAAACTGCGTCAATCTCTTTGCCGATGCCGATCAGGTTGACGTGTTGCGGGCTGTGAGGCGCAGAGTTGAAGAGAATCAGAGTCCCAATGCGCGAGCCATGAAATCGCCGGCCGGAACGTCACTTTGATACTGCAACTGGCGTTCGCAGCGAGGGTTGAGCCGCAAGTATTGGTCTGCACAAAATCAATTCCCGAAGTCAAAATGCAGTCCAGTCTGACTTCGGAGCCGCTATGGTTCCTGAGAGTGACCGTGCGCGGGCTACTGGGAACGCCGACAGTCTGCGGGCCAAAGTCCAACTTGTGCGGGCTGATAACGACTTGTTCGTTCTCTTCAACGGGATCGCGGGTCTGTCCGTTCCCTTGCCGGAAAGCAACAGCCAGCAAACCGAGGAGGCAGAGTGCCCCAATTCGCCTTGCGTTCAAGCGCAGCTCCTGGACATAAGACCATTGTAGCGGTGGGGAGAAATTGCCATTCGCAGTCTGACATACATCGTGCCGGGTTGGATCAGGCGCCGCAAACCTGGCCGGAACACCTTTAGGAGTGGACGCATTCCGGCCTATTGCGAAGGACTTTCGATTGCTCCAATATCCCTGACTTCGGTTTGCTCCCGCCTTTTTCTCTCTGATTTCATCTGCTGGACCGTGTCCAGTACTCCCGGCGAATACAGTGCCTTTACCCAGCGAGGATTTTCCCACTCTGGCTGCTGCTGCGCTGCCGACTGGAAATTGATCATGGCTTCATCCTGGCGTCTGGCTTGCCACAGAGCAACCGCTCGTGCCATCCGCCGCTCAGGACTTTCGCTTTCGTCATAGCTGCGCTCCAGACTTTGTAGGGCATCGGCCAGCGTGTGTTGCTCAATTTGCACCCATCCTTGCTTTGTCGTGTAGCGAGGATTGCCGGGCCGCTGCTGCACTGCATCGCCTACAAGGTTGAGTGCCGACGAATAGTCTTCTGCCAGGTATTCCCACCAACCGAGATCAAGCAGAGCGCCCGGGGCCCATTCCTGGGTAAGATCCCGGGTTGCCGACTGTATGACCTCACGCGCCGGTGAAGAGTCGCCTGCCAGCAAGGCCAGCCCCGCCAGCGGAACCCGCACCCGCGGGGTCATCTTCGGCCGCCACCGAATGAGCCCAGCGGCGGAATTCCACAACCGCAGTCTTCCGATCTGTGGCGGCCAAGGCCTGTGCGTAGACCGTTGCCGGTTCAAGGCTGGAGGCACTAAGCGCGATCAGGCGCCGGTAACTTTCGGCAGAGGCAGCAAAATCCGCCTGCGCAAATTCTGCCTGCTGCCAAAACCTCCAGAGCCCGAGGCTGATCGGAGCTCACCTTCAGCGACTGCAAAGCAAGTTGTTGCGCTTGAGCGTACTTGCCGGCCTGCAACGCGTCGCGAGCCTTGGCGGTTTGGAAAATGTATCCAACGCCCAGGTCGCACTCGGCGTGGACTTCCCAATGTTCGCTGGCAATCAGACTCCGGAATTGTGCAATCCGCTCCGCGGGCAGCGGATGCGAGCGAAAATATCCCTCCAGGGCCTCCTGCGCCACTCGCGATAACTCCTCGCCGGGGTTGCCTGCTTTGTCGTGCGTTTCGTCATACAGCCGCTGGAAGGCCTCAAACATGCGGAGCGCGCCGGTAGGAGAATATCCGGCCTGCACCGCCAACCGCGTGCCTTCGCGGTCGGCCTCCATCTCCTGATCTTTGCTGTAGCCGGCTTCGAAGACTTCGATCGGGATGGCAAACAGTTCGCCCAGCGGAATCTTGCGCATGGCGCGCTCCTGCTGGGCCCGCTCTGCGCAATGGTAGTGATCAATGTGCTCGATTTCGTGCCCAAGTACCGCGGCTAGTTCGTCCTCGCTGTCCATGAGCCCGAGCAGGCCCTGCCCGATGTAGACATGCCCTCCGGGAAGGGCAAAGGCGTTGATGAAATACCTGTCTGGAAGATAGTGAAACCGGTAGGGCAGATGACGGTGGGCGTGCGGCGCAAGTCGCGCTCCCACCTCCTCGAGATATTTCTGGACAGCAATGGTCTCCTCGCTGGGCTTGTCGTTGCGTTTGTAGTACTCGGCCAAGTCATTGCCGATACGAATCTCGTCCTCATCGGACATGCGCGTGAAGCGCACCGGCATGCGGGTGAGTTCCTGTTCCGTATCGGCTACCAGATAGAGCAATGCGTCAGGCCCGACGGGCGCATCGACTTTGCGGCGCTCGCTTACTACGATAGCGCCCAGCCCGAAGAGCACAATTGCCGCCAATACCATCCATTGCTTCATAAGTATTGCCGTATGACTTCGCGATTCCGGGTATAGAGGAACGACACCAGCAGCAGCGCGGAGCCCAGCACAATTAGGGTGAGATAGCGGTCGCGCGGGTTCAGACGCCACACGTCCACCAACAGGATTTTCCCAACGCACAGTAACAGCAATCCTAGGCCAGTGAGCCGGAAGCTGCGCTCGGCCACCCACAAGGCCAAAAGGAAGACCGCGACGCCCTCGATTCCCCAGGCGACGGTCACCATGCCATGCCGCATCTCGATCGCGAGTAAGACCGTAAGCAGGCCGACGGCGATGAAGAAGAACACCTGCTCCGGGCGATGCGTGAGGAATCTCAGAAAACGCACCAGAATGTTTTCGTGGCCGACATCTTCTTTCTTCCTCAAGCGGAACGCAATTGGCAGCGCTGCAAGCAGCAGGGCAATCACCACGCCGACGCAAAGAGCGCGGCTCTCCCAGAATGGAGCAGGGAAGTAACTACGCTGATAGAAGTTGTGCAGGGAGGCGCGGAACAGAACTCCAAAGGCCACAAGCAGCGCCTGATGGAGGAAAACCGGCAACCGGCTGCGCCAGGCTACCATGAGCAGGATCCAGGCGAAAGCCGCCCATCCGGCCGCTACCCAATCGGCTTCAAGTTCGAAGCGCATCAAGGCAGCCAGGCTGATCGTTCCCAGGTAGCTGCAGAAATCTTCAGCCCTATAGTTTCGTTCGAAAGAAGATAAAGTGGCGCAGCTCTGGTGCAGCCGCCATTGTGTGTAGAAGAATGCCAGCGCCACCGGCACAACCGTGTAGAAGCGGGGGCTGATTTCTCCCGGGAAGTCCAGACGCATTCAGATTCACGAAAAAGATGCGAGTGAACCCAGCCACAAATAGCAGGTAGGTTTGCAGGCGCAAGGAAAGAGATTTCCAGCTGAGGCCTAGTTCGAACAGGATCAGACCGCCGACGACCCAGGCGACGGCAACGCTGACGGCGCGTAATTCATACCACGCCAGCAATGCGAGCAAAAATGAGGCAGCCCAGGTATAGGTTCCGGAGACAAAATCGCTTAGAGGGAAGGAATGGCGGGCGAAGGAAAGGTTCTGGTCTTGCCACTCTTCGACCGCACTCCAATGCGTAGTTGCGTAGAAAAGTGCAGCAACCGCGAGAACAGTAATCAGCCGGATCGAAATTCCATGCCAGGGAGTCGTGTCGGCGAAATTGATCAGAGGAACGCGAAGGAACGACGCCAATGCCAGAAGGTGTGCTTCATGGGTAAGCTCGCGGATCTGCAATCGCCGTCCGAGCCAAGCCAGTGCAAGCCCCAACAGGCTCCAGGCCACCGCCGTCCAATTTTGTGGAAAGGCAATCCACGCAGCGACAAGCGCCATAAGTGCGGCGACATAAGAAAGGCGCTGCATCAGGCGTCGGTCGAACTTGGTGGTGAACAGGGTGGCCCAGCGGTGAAGCAGCCAATGCGAATTGACATAGAAAACCGCGGCCGCGACAGCGAACAGAATCGCCACCCTGGGGTAGCTGTGGAGATCCGCGTTGTCCATCCGAATGCCGTAGATGCGCGCGGCATCGGCAGTAAGCATTTGCCCTGCGACCAGCAGCGAGGCCAGCGCGCCCAGACGGCGGAAAACGACTTCGCGGGTCCATACTCCGATGAGAAGCAGGGCTTCGCTCTCCAACAGCCAAAGCACGGCGAGGCGTGTGCCCGAGTAGCGGAAAGGGAAGGCAGCGACAAGCAAAACGACGCCCAGCGTGGAGAGCACGATAACGGCGCTGCGCCGCCGCCGGGCTACGGGAAGCTGCCCAAGACCGGTTTCGATAGCTCCAATCGCCAGCAAGGCCCAGAACGCCCATTCAGGATGTGCAGATTGATATTTGAAGAGTGCCAGCAACAGCACCGTGTTCAGCAATGCAGCGGCGGTCGAGATCCGCTCTTGTCGCTCACTGCCGGGGAGGCGGAGAACATATGAAAGCCGGAATATGACCCAGTAAAGAGCCAGCAATCCTGCGCTGGCGGCAAATTCCGGGAAAGGGTGCCTGTGGCCCTGCATGGGCTCGATGATAGGCCGTAGCCATAAGTAGTGATTCAGATAGCTGGCCAGGATGCCGAAAATTTCCAGCTCGAACCACTGCATGCGCCCGACGATCGCAACCAGACCGAGCGCGAGCACTCCCCCTGCGGAAAGGCTGTATACCGTGCTGTGACTGATGGTGACGGTGAGAAATGCCAGCAGGAAAGCCAGTCCGGTGACGACTTGCGAGCGGTAGCGCAGGGTGTGCCAAACCATGGCTGCGGCCAAGCCGAGCATCAGAACTAGATCGAGTGCCTGTGAAGAAAGTACGTGGGTGGCCGGCACGTGATACATCGCATACGTGGTGAAGAACAAGAGCGCCCATCCGCCGCCGATCCCCGCCCGCGCCAGGATGCGGTACCGCTCGCGGCGCTCAAACCAGATGCCGGCTCCGAGGATCACGGCACTGATCACATAGCCCACCAGCACCTTGCCGGCCGGCCCCAGAGTTTTTAATTGGTAGGCGAGAAATGAAGCGACGCCCAGGACGAGAAGCGCAATGCCTAGCTTGTTCAGCCAGTTCGCGCCTAGTGCCTCTTCGATATCGAGAGCCGATTTGACGCGGCTGACCAAAGAAAATATCGGCTCGGGCTCCGAATGGGGCAAGGGCGATTCAAGTTGAGTCGGTGTTGCGGGAAACCTCGGCGGAGCCGCTGGCGGCGCAGACTTGACCCGCTCCTCAGCCACTCTGACGGTTGGAGGTTTCGGCTCAAAAGGAACGGAGACCGGGCTCGGAGCTACAGGCCTGGCTGTCTCGGGCGCGGGTTCTTTCGCGGTAACTGTTGCTTCGGCCGAAGCGCTGCGCTGACGCGAGGCTTCTTCCAAGGCATGCACCCGGCTGGCCAGTTCCTGCAGGCGGAGTTCATCTTCCTGACGCTCGCGGCGACGACGCCGGCCGGCTCGCCAGAGCGCGATCCAGGGGCCGACAAGGATAAGCAATAAGAGGCCGCCAAAGAAAAGAATTGAGAATGCTTCGTCCATAGCGCCGGCGCGAGCCAAACAACGTCGGCGGGATTCTACTATTCACGGGGCACTTTGTGACAAGAAGATTCCGGCGGGAGGTCAAGACCACTGCGGCATGTTAGACCACTATAACCGCGTTCACTTTGCCAGGATCATCAGGCTGAATCCCCCGAGGAGATTCACCGCCAGGTTCTCATTCAGGGCGAATAGGACTTGGCGCGGTAGTTTGAGTAGCCTTCCTCTCCAATGGGCGGGAATGGCTATCATGCGCGGGGTGTAGCACCAATCCACGATCTCGTATTCGAGATCTGCCAGGGCGAACATTACAGCAGGCTTGGAAAAGTAATGGAGATGCGGGTGCTCTTGCCGGCGCTTCTCCATGCTCTTTTCCCGCAGGATGTGCTGCACCGATATGTCGAGAGGAATGTGCAGCAGTTTATGGACGCCCTGGTCTTTAAGTTGCCGCAGGAAACCGCGGTAGTCTTCCACGTGAGCCAGCACATCAATCGCGATCACCAGATCGAAAAGCTTTTCCGGCCAGGAGGCAGGGTTCGCCACCGCAAAGTGCAACTTGCTATTCGCACGCGACTGCGATATCTCAATGGCCTTTGGCGATACGTCAATGCCCCACAGTTCACAATCGAGACCGAGGTTCTGCTGCAGCAGTCGCAGAATCTCGCCCGCGCCGCAGCCTACGTCATAAACGGTCTCCGGAACAATTCGATTGCGATGAAGGATCTTTAGAATCTGGCTGACCTTCCAGGCGGAATCGGCGATATGCCAGTCCGGATTCTGTTCATGGTACGTGCCATCAGCGTAGTCGGTAGGTCCGGGCATAGAGTTCTTTCTGGAGGCTCACCGCACGATCAGCGACGGCCTTGCACGCAAGTGGTTTGTTCGTCCTTTATTTCGGGTTCGTTCTTTGGAACGGAAAAAGTAGTCTGGCTTCGGGATTGTTTACGCAGCCACAAAAGGGGAAGCGTTAGTGCCGGAATCGGATCGTCCCAAACCAGCCAGGCCCCCTCCTGCACGCCACGCAGCGAGCGAATCCAATTTCCAGGGGACAATTTGCGTGTCCGCAGATCGCTCCAGCTTGAAACCAGATCATTAGCCTCCACAATCCATTTGCGACCTTCGCGCGCCTGCGCCGATGGCACCGCCTGTCCGGTAAGATCAAGATACAACGCACGGGCTACGTCGAGTTCGTTTGACGCGGCAAATAAGCGAAACGTCGAACCGATCCGTGGATTCACGTCCAGAAGCTTGTACTGGCCGTCGCGCGCATCGAAGCGAAAGCCGAGATCGAGCGGGCCGCGATACCCTACAGCTTGCATCAGACGAATCGTCTGCGCTTCGACAACATCGTTTTTCGTACATAGGCCCAGGCACGTGCTGCCCCGGTGAGCGGGAAACTGGCGTAACTTTCGGCCGGTGGCGCCAAACAAGCACTTCGACTGCTCATTGAAGTACCCGTTGAACATCCAAACAGTGTCGTCATCCCCGGGAATATATTCCTGGACGATTATTCCGGGAGGTCCATTCTGCGCATTCAGGTCGTAGATCGCCAGTAGGGTTTGGTGGTCCGGTACAATTGCGACCCGAGCGTTCTTTCCCTTCTTAATCTGGAATTCGCCGTATTCGCCCTTGAGAATGACAGGAAAGATCGCGCTCTGCGCGAAGGTTGAGAGATCTTCGCGGGAGCGTGGGTAAATGATCTCCGCGGTGGGAATGGCCAGCTTATGGCAAAGCTCGCAGGTGTGCCTTTTGCTGGAGAAAGTACGCACCACCTGCGCAGACGAAGTTGAGAAGAGATACCCGGGCGCGAGTGGCTCGGCGTTTTCGAGCAAGAAAAAGCGCGGTAACATCCGAGGTCGGGATCAGAATCGGGCGTTCTCCAATTTTGTCAGCCAATTTGAGCAGGAACGTCACCGAGTCCGAAGCAGCCGAGGAAGCAAAGTCCCAGGCAAAGGAGCGTCGCAAGAGGCGCGAACGCGCTGCCGGCTCCCAGAAGTCCTGATGAATTCCAAAGACGGGAATTCCCGCCCGGCCCAGACTCCGGATAATGCCCAGTCCGCCGTGCTGGGAAGACACCAAAACAACAACCGGAAGCGAATTCTTTTCAATCTTCATGCGTTCCGACCAAAGTCCCACGCGGCCTCGCCACCAATCGTCAAACCCATAAGGGTTCCTTCCACAAAGGCAAGCGCACGCCCAGGTTCCGTTCCCGCGCGGTTTGGTAGATAGCCCAGGCCAGCGATACGTCGTCCACGCCCATGCCCATGTGGCCATAGTGAATGCGCTCGTCTCCGTCACGGCCCGGCTTTTTACCCAGAATGAGTTCTCCTAAATTCGCATAGATGTCCGGCATCGCGAAGCAGGCCCCGCTGCTGCATGATGGCTGGAGTCATGATGCCTCGGTGCTTCACCGTCCCCCAGTCATCGGTGACGATCTTGCTGCACTGCTGGATCACTGCGAATTCGCATTCGTGGCCTGCCAACTGGATGCTCAGCGCACCGGGTTTGATGTGCCGGGCTAGCATGAGCGGTTGTTGCGCCGTGGTAACTGTCAGCGCCACATCCGCGTCGGCAAGCGCTTCGTCTACAGTCTGGGCGACTCGCACCGGCGCGCCCCATTCTCGCCGGGAATACTCGGCTACCTCTTCAGCGCGGGAGATGGTCCGGCCAAAAAGAGCGATCTCCTCCACTTGCGGCAGTTGCGTCCACAAACCCAGAATCTGTGCCCGGGATTGCACACCCGAGCCAATAATGCCGATCTTCCGTGCCTTCTTTGGAGCGAGATAGCCAGCCCCGAGGCCCGTCATCGCGCCGGTGCGGATTGCGCTGATCAGCGAACCCTCCATGAGCGCCATCGGCACCCCGGTGCGCGGGCAGTTCAGGATGATCAGCGCAGTGGCACGCGGCAAACCCAAGCGGCGATTGGCGGGAAAGCTCGCAACCCATTTCAGGCCCAGACATTCGGGCGGCATGCCAATGGACGCCGCCAGGCCATTGAACCGGCCTTGCTCCTCACACTCCGCATTGTCGGCGTCGCGCAAAACCACTTTGTGGGGCTCGCGCACCTCGCCCCTGGCGAACTTTGCCTGCGCGGCTCCGACTACTGCGATGGCGCGGTGCATGTCCAGAACGCCCGCGGCGAGCACGGCTTCCTGATCAAGATACAGAAACCCGGCTCGATCCGAAGACACGTTCAGCGGTTCCGGCGGGGTTGTGAAATCGCTCAAGGCTTTGAGACTCCGCAGCAGTTTGGACTGTGCTGGCGATCAGTTTGGGGGACGAGGCGACCGCTAAACCTGTGCGGGACGAGTATATATGACTGGGGCGCAGGCTGGATGGCGCTACTAGCGCAAAGTCTCTTCGACTTCGGAAACCCAATTGGGGCGTTTGAGGACTTCGCGCGGCTTGGGCCCGTCAGCGGCGCCGACAATGCCGTCGCGTTCCATCAAATCAATCAGGTGGGCTGCGCGGCCATATCCGATGCGCAAGCGCCGTTGCAGCAGGGAAGTCGAGGCCTTGCCGAACTCCACGACCAGGCGAACCGCATCGTTGAAGAGAGGATCATTCTCGGCTTCCCCGTCTTCCCCAGCCTCGCCCTTCTGGCCAGCCTCGCGCTCCTCTTTCGGCGCTTCCAGGAACTGCTCCACGTATTCAGCCGTACCTTGCGAACGCCAGAACTCGACCACGGCGGCAATTTCTTTTTCAGTGACAAAGGGCGCGTGCAAGCGATGCACCCGAGCCGAGCCTGAAGGCAGATAAAGCATGTCGCCGCGTCCCAGCAGAGCTTCAGCGCCGTTGGCGTCGAGAATGGTACGGGAGTCAACCTTGGTCGCCACCCGGAAAGAAATGCGGGCAGGGAAGTTGGCTTTAATCAGTCCGGTAATGACATCTACCGACGGCCGCTGTGTGGCCAGCACCAGGTGGATGCCGACGGCGCGTGCCATCTGCGCCAGGCGCGTGACCGACTCCTCCACATTGCCGGAGTCGAGCATCATGAGATCGGCCAATTCATCAATGATGATGACGATGTAGGGCAGCGGCTTGTCTTCCGAATCTTCCGCAAACAGGCTGCCGGTGCTTTCGTCGAACAGCTTGTTGTATTGATCGATATTGCGCACGCCTTTCGCCGCCAGCAGCTTGAGGCGGCGTTCCATTTCGCGGACGGCATTGCGCAGCGCGTTGGCGGCCAGTTTCGGTTCCGTAATGATCGGGGTGAAAAGATGCGGCACACCTTCGTAGTTGCCGAGTTCCAGCCGCTTTGGATCCACCAGCACAAGCCGTACCTGGTCCGGCGTGGATTTGTAGAGGATGGACATGATCATGGCGTTGATTGCCACGCTCTTGCCGGTTCCGGTTGAGCCGGCGATCAGCAGATGTGGCATGGCGTTGAGGTCCGCCGTAACAATGCGTCCGTTGATATCTTTGCCGAGCGCCAACGTTAGCTTGGATTTGGAGCCGATAAATTCGGAAGACTCGACATTCTCACGCAGCCAGATGATCTCACGCTCGCGATTGGGCACCTGAATGCCGACGGTGGACTTTCCCGCCATGCGCTCGATCAGAATGCTCTCCGCTTTCAAAGCCAGGCAGAGATCGTCCGTGAGATTGGTGATGCGGCTGTACTTGACGCCGGCTTCGGGCTTGAATTCGAAGGTGGTGACGACCGGGCCGGGATTGATCTGGGTAATCTGGCCGTGCACATCGAATTCCGCGTACTTATCCACGAGCACCTGGGCGAGGAGTTTGAGTTCCTCGGCATCCACTGCCTGCTGCCCATCTGCCCGATGCAGCAGGCTGCTGGGTGGCAGCTTGTATCCGCCCGCAATGCGCGGCATGGTTGTCTTGCCTTTGTGCTCCAGGTCGGCGCGTTCGGTAACTTCGGGGCTCGGCGCTCCGCGAACCAATTCTGCCGCCTGTTCCCGTGGTTCTTCCGGCTGCGGTTCCACCGTCATCCGCTCAATACCCGTCCGGCGCGGTTCGGGGGCGCGGAAGAAAGCCTGCCTGGGTTCGTCGGTCTCCCGCGCCGAAACCATCTGTGCGGTAACCAGCGGTTTGGTAGCACGGCGCTTGTCCAGCTCCTTCTGCATTCGCCGCTTGGCGCGATCTTCCAGCCAGTCTTTGTAGCGCTGCCAGAGCGCAATGACGAAGGCAAAGCGTGTGGGAGCCCAAAGTTGTACGGCAGAGAAGGAAAACGCTGTCGAGAGATAGAGTGCGACGGCGAGCACAGATGCACAAACGATGTAAGCGCCGGTGAGATTGAGGTAATGAATCAGCGCGTCGCCGATGATGCGGCCAAACAGCCCCTCGATGGGAATCACCCGCATCCAGTGCAGGTGGCCGGGCAGCAGAGACAGGAAGGCAGGCACGAACACCAGCAACCAAATCCCGCCCAGGAGTTTGGCCACCGGGGAAATGACTTTGCGCGACCGAAACCAGCGAACCCGAGTGCACCGAGAAAAACCGGAAACAGAAACGCGCCAATGCCGAAACCTTGCAGAAACAGGTCGGCGATGACCGCCCCCAGAATGCCGATCCAATTGCGCGCAGCCCGCGATCCGGTCAGGACCGAGGCGCTGTTCAGCGACGGATCGAGAGCGGAATAGGAAGCCAGCGCGAGGAAAAGGAGGAGCGCGGAGACACACAACAGGAAGCCGATCAGCTCATTGAGCCGGCGGTTGTTGGTCGGAGCAAATATCCGTGAAATAGATTTCATGGGCGCAATGGACACCCCAGACGAGACGGCAACACCCCTGCGGCGCCCCAACCACGCCAGAGCCTAACGATTATTGCAAGAACCGCTCTACGTTACAACCCGAAGAAAGGTATCGAGTTGGTTTCCGGGAAGCTAAACCACAGAAGACAGAGAGGAAAGCCCTAGGCGGCAAGCCTGGCAACGAAGACCAGCACCAGGATTCCAACAATAATCCGGTAAATCGCAAACGGTACGAACCCGTGCTTGCGCACCCAGGCCATAAACCAGGCCACGGAACCGTAGGCCACGATGAAAGATACAACGAAGCCAATGGCCAGCACGATCCAGCCATGGGCATCGAGATGGGATACCCCGATGGGGTTTTCACCCTTCCCCATGACGGATTTCAGCAAGCCATATCCGGTAGCTGCGATCATTACAGGAATCGAGACAAAGAATGAGAACTCCAGGGCCGCTGCCCGTGACATGCCGGCCAATTGCCCAGCGGCAATCGTGGACATGGACCGCGACACCCCGGGGAATACCCCAGAGAGAATCTGGCAGGCGCCAATCCAGACGGCTTGCCCCAGGCTCATGCCTTCCATCTTCCAGGTGTGTATGCGGCTTCCCGGTGCGCCGGGGCCAGCGGCTTCGGAGCGGGCGTTCATGGCGTCCACAATCCACATGGCAATCCCGCCGATCAGTAGCGAATAGCCGATGATGTTCAGGTTCTCCAGATGCTTGCCGATCAGCTTAACCAGCAAAAGGGAAGGAATTGCCGTGACCACAAATGCCACCGAGATGAGACTCAGCGGGTGTGTTAACACTGTCTTGTCACCCTGCTCGCCTCGGGGAAATGTGGATAGGAACCTCGCGATTCGCGGCCCGAAATAGATGAAGAGGGACAGAATCGCGCCCAGCTGGATCACGATCGTGTACATCTTCCAGTAGCCGCTTGTCAGGCTGATATGGAGCAGCGCCTCCGAAATGCGCAGATGTGCGGTGGAGCTGACGGGCAGAAATTCGGTGAGTCCCTCCACAATTCCAAGCACAAGAGAGAGGATGTAGTCGTTCAAAGTTCCTCCAGCACGGGCAGAGAGAGTATCGCAGAGTTCCCTGAGAGAATGGTTAGGCGATTAGGTACGTGGGTAACGAGAAAATGCGGTTCGCGGGGCTGCTTGAATCTACAGGGGCAGTAGCAAACTAGTCTTCTACATTCCCGTACGCCGGAATACCTTGCTGCAACAAATACAGGAGTTTGGCGGCGCGCGCTCCCCAATCACTCTGAGGAAACTGCGAGGCATCTCTCTGCGCGATTTCGATGGCCTTGCCCTTGGCGTCGTCTGACTTCTTGGGCTCGCCTTCGGTTTTATAGATCTCGATGAGCGCCGCCCACCGCCACGCGGCATCGTACAGGGCCTGTGGCGCCGCTGGAGATTGCGGATGCTCTTCGGCGTACTTTTCGTAAATGCCCGCTTCCTTGACCGGACATTTCGACGCGCCTTGCCAGTTGCCACACAGCTTGTTGTCGATCAGGTGGAACGCCGCCAGATCGGCCCACTTCGTCCCAGGGAACTTTTTCATGACCTGTTTCATGAGTTGATCATCAATGTCACCGCGCAGGAACGCCTGCTGTTCTCTCGCCGAAGGTTTCGACATGATGTCGGCCTTGTCCAATTGCCATTGAATGTCGGCGGCGCGATACAGCGATTCGGCCGCGAGTGGAGAATTCGGAAACAGATCGGCGACCCGATAGTAGAGCCGGAATGCATCTTTGGCGGCCCCGGGGCGGCCATGAGCCATACTGGCCTGATCTTCCGAATCTACGGCTTCACCATATAGAATGCGGTCGCCATTGGGCGTAGTGGTGAGGACCACATCGCGTTTGCGGATCCATCCCGTGACCGTCTTGCCTTCATCCGGGTCTTCATTTACGACGTATTCCGAATCGCGCTGCGGATCGCTGAGCAGGGCCTCGACGTGCAGCCAGTCCCCGCTGGTTTCCAGAATAATAAGTTCGCGGCCTCGTCCGGCCCGGGCAAGCTTGGCCGAACGGGAATCGGGAGAAATGTAGAGCATGGCTTCCGCAACCGGGGATCCGCGCTCCATGGCCAGACCGCCGTCGCGGCGAGCCAGAAGAATCAGGAGAAGTAGCGCTGATTTCTTCATGAGTGAATTACCTGCTGTGCTTGCCGAGTCGCGCAGATTTCCGCCAGCAGCCCGGGATCGATATTTCCACCGCTGATGACGGCCACGTTGATTTTGGTCTGTGGCAATTCGTCCCGATGGAAGAGAAACGCCGCCGCCGCCACGGCGCCGCTGGGTTCGGCAGTAGTCTTCGGATCATCCGCAAGCCGCCGCGTGGCTTCGCGGATTTCCTCCTCGCTCACGGTGACGATGTCGTCTACATAACGGCGGATATGCTCAAAATTAATTTCGCCAATGTACTGGGCGCGCAGGCCGTCGGCAATGGTGCGCGTAGCCTGCTCGGCGGGAAGTTCCACGATCTTCCCCGCGCGCAGGCTGGCTTGCGCGTCCGCGCCCAGCGCGGGTTCCACGCCAATTACTTTGATTTGCGGCTTGCTGAGTTTTAAGGCCGTGGCCACTCCGCTGATCAATCCGCCTCCGCCGATCGGCACGAGCACCGTTTCCACTTCCGGCAAATCTTCCAGAATTTCCAACCCGAGGGTGCCCTGGCCGGCGATGATTTTTTCATCATTGAATGGCGGCACGATCACGTAGCCATGCTTGGCCGCCAGTTCTTCCGCTTTCAGTTGCCGGTCTACGCCTGTAGTGCCTGCTAGTATGATCTCCGCTCCCAGGGCTGCGGTTGCCTCGCGCTTGATGGCTGGAGCCGTGGTCGGCATCGTAATGACCGCCTTCGCGCCCAGCGCACGCGCCGCATAGGCAACTCCCTGGCCGTGATTGCCGCTGGAGTAGGTGATGATCCCTCTCCGGCGTTCCTCTTCCGTCAAGGAGGCGATTTTGTTGTAAGCTCCGCGCAATTTGAAGGCGCCAATGGGTTGCAGGTTTTCGCACTTGAGGTAAAGCTTACGAGAATCGTGTGCCGCACCCTCATGGATATGTGATTCCACCAGCGCGGTATGCGCGGCTACCCCACGCAGCCGGGATTGCGCTTCACGAATATCGCCGAGAGTAACGATGGGGAACTCCTGGGGTTGGTCCATTGTCTCGCGAGCGAAGCCCGATTGTCATCTCAGGGTCAGTCGTGATCTTTCTCGGCATGCTCAGCGCAGATCTCAGCGCGCTCTGCGGTTACAAGCTCTTGATTTCCCCCACCGAAAGCTCTTAACCGCCGAGACCGCAAGAAATGCCGCCGGGAGCGCGGAGAGAAATCCTGAAATTACACCGCTACCTTTGTGGGTTGGCATCATAATGCCTTTGACGATAGCATCATGATGTGCTAACGACTCTATCCCTTGATGAAGATGTTGCCCGGCTTCTCGCCAAAGAAAGCCGCCGTTCTGGCGCCTCCTTCAAGGAGGTTGTAAACCATTTCCTTCGCCTCGGACTCAGGTCGGCCAAGCCGTCTGCCCAAAAGCCCTTTGTCGTTACCCCCCGAAAATTGGGCCTTCCTGCAGGGATTAGTTATGACAACATCGAAGAACTACTGGATGCGATAGAAGGCCCGCTGCGCCGATAATCGTTCTCGACGCCAGTAAGCCTCGGCGGGATACTAATTCATCAGCTTGCGCAGGAATTCGTGCTCGTCCATGTGATATTTGAAGGCCTTGTGGCCGTCGATGAAGACCACGGGCACTTCGTCGGTGTATTGCCGCCGTAGCTGATCGTCGCTGTCCACATCAATTTCGCGCCAGGTGAAGCCGCCGCGGCGCTGAAGTTTGCCAAGCGTCTCCTTGACGATTTCGCAAAGATGGCAGCCCTTGCGCGAATACACTACGACTCGGTGTCCGTCTGGCATGGAAAAGAGATTTTATCGTTTCTCTGGCCTACTTTCCAGTTGTGAAAAGCGCAGAAATTCCCGTTGCGGGATAGAATTGCCGACATGCCGAAAGCGATTAACAAACCCCTGGCGGGCAAGGCCGCACTCATTACCGGGGGAGCGAAACGGTTGGGACGGGCGAGCGCATTGGCGCTGGCCGAGGCGGGGGCCGACATTGCCATCACCTTCCGCAATTCCTCTCGCGACGCCCAGCGTACTGTGATTGACGTCACGAGCTTCGGCGTTCGCGCGGTGGCGGTGCAATGCGATATCACGGACGAGGCGAGCGTGAAGTCAGCGGTAAAAGAGTCGGCCAAAGAGCTGGGGGGAATCGATATTCTGGTAAACAACGCGGCCAACTACGAGGCTGCCAAGTTTGGCAATATTACGCTTGCCCAATGGGATGCGATTTTTGCCTCGAACACCCGCGGGCCGTTCCTGGTGTCGCGCGAGACGCTGAAGTTTCTCCGTCAGCGGCGGGGGAAGATCGTTAACATGGGATCGCTCGGCGGACTGCGTCCCTGGGCCGACAATGCGCACTATTGCTCATCGAAGGCAGCCCTGCACATGCTAACCAAAGTGATGGCCAAGGCGCTGGCCCCCGAAATCGCCGTTAATTGCGTGGCCCCCGGCATGATTGACCTGGGGGAAACCAAAGCCAAGAGAGATTTTCTACGGCGCATGGCCAAAGTGACACCCATGCGGCGCAACGGCACTGGCGAGGAGATCGGTGCGGCAGTCCTCTTCTTCGCAACCGCGCCGCACTTTATCACCGGGCAAGTGTTGGCCGTGGATGGTGGGCTGGGGTTGTGAACTGCGTCAGTCTTCGGCGGTTTTCGGACTGATGGTCGTCTTAACTTCGGAAATGCGATTGGCGGGAAAGCCGCCCAGCCGGGCATGTTCGCTGAATAATCGCTTCGTCGGATGCTTCATACACACAATAGATTTTGTCGGCGGTCACATAGCTGTGCAGCCACCGGATCTGCGGGCCGAGGTTCTGAAGAACACTACAGGACTTCTTGGAAACGGCTTGCAACTGGTCGGCATTGAGTTGTCCCGCGCCGGGCAATTCGCGCTCGATTACATATTGGGCCATTGGCGCCTCCGTGGGCAGGGTTGGATTGTATCCCAAAAGCATGACCGCCAGAACCAAGGATGGCGACAGAAGCTTGCAAATACGTTTGCGCTGCGACCGTGTCTCCCTTCACACTGTAATGTTTGACCTTGGTCCCCTATGAAAATCGGGTTGGCGATAATGGTGTTGTTATGTGGGTGTTGGGCCTCCGCACAGGAACCGCGTCCGGAAGACGGCGGTCACGAAATCGAGATCTGGAGCGGCGGCGGCTATTCGGTTCCGGGCGGAACTTCCAACACCGGGGTGTGGAATCTGGGCGCACGCTTCGGATGGATCCTTACCGAGCCGCACGGACCGGCGTTCCTGAAAGGCCGCTTTGAATACGCCGTGGATGCGGTCCCGGCATTTCTAGTCTTCCAGCCGGGCAACACGGCTTACGGGGCCGGCTTCAATCCGCTGAATTTGAAATGGAATTTTGCCACCGCCGGACACGTCGCTCCCTATTTAGAACTGAGCGGCGGCACTCTGTTCACCAACCGCGATGTCCCCAACGGAACGAACACGGTGAACTTTACCTCTGCGGTTGCATTGGGAACGCGTTTTCTTGGAGATACCCGGAATTGGAGTGTCGAATTGCGGTATATGCACATCTCCAACGCGGGCTTGACGGTGCCCAATCCCGGAATAAACACAGTGCAGGTGCGGGTGGGAGTGGGGAGGTTTTGGGGGCAAAGCAAGAGAAAACGATGATGCGATGAACGTTCGGCTTTCCGAAGAAGTTGCTCCCGACGTTTCAGGCATAGGCGATCCGAGCGCCTAAGCGCGTCCGACTCTGCCTGGTTACGCTGGGCCTATACTTTTGGGTTTTTCTGCTGGCATACAATGGGCTTACTATGTAGTGACTGCGGCCTGCGTGGCTGCATCCAACTGTAAGTCCGTCACAATGCTGAAAGGAGTCAGTATGAGAGCGATTGTGCGCGCTTTGTGCGCTCTCCTGTTGTTATCGAGTGCTGGGGCCTGGGCGATGCCGCTGGGAAGTTCGGCCCGCACCGCCATTCCGTCCGACATTCAGCAGATTATTTGTGTGGACTACCGCACGCTGAAAGATTCCGATACCGCCATGGCGTTGAAGCAGCAATTGCTTCCCGAGAATCTCAAACAGTTTGAGGCGGCGCTCAGGGGCATCGGCATTACCCCGGACCAGGACCTGGACCAACTGGTTTTTGCGTCCTACCGTACGCCCAAACAGGGCGTCAAGGTGGCGGGTATTGCCCAAGGGTCGTTTTCGGCAGCTTCGGTTCTGAAGAAAATGCGACTGCGGAAGATCCGCCCCGTGAAATACCACGACAGCTATCTCTACTCCATGCCGGGCGGGATGGAGATGACTTTTCTGGACGATAACACCCTTCTCTTCGGCGAGATCAACTCTATTAAGGGTGCGCTCGATGTCCGCGACGGGGAGAGCACTGCAATTGATTCCAACCAGCAGGTTTCGGACATGATGGCTTCGGTGGAGTCTGGTACGGTGTGGAGCGTGCTCGACCAGGATGGAACGCAAAATATGCTGCGCTCAGCCCTGGGCGATGCCGCCAAACTGGCGGATTATGACATGGTAAAAAAGCGCGTACTGGGTTCGCGCTACACCATGGATTTCTCCAGCGGCATCAAGTTCGATCTCTCTGTAGTCACGTCGGATTCGGTGACCGCGGCGACCCTCTCGTCCTTGCTCAAGGCGGGGATGCTTTATCGCAGGATGACGGCCAGCCCGATAGAGAAGACAGCCATGCAAGACGTCACGGTAGACTCGGACAGTTCGGATTTGAAGATGCACTTCAAGAGCAGCGACCAGGAGTTTCAGTCGCTGATGCGCTCACCGCTGTTTGCGGCGGTATCACACTGACGGAGGGAGCAAGCCGACACTCACCGCCGTCGAGTCAACTTGCTAGAGCTTCTTGGCTGCGGTCATCGCCTCCCGCTTCTTCCTGGCCCAGCCTTCCTTGAGGACTTGTTGTGCCCGTCCCAGAGCTAAGGAATCCGGTGGAACATCCTGGGTAATGCAGGAGGCTGCGCCCACATAAGCGCCATCGCCAATTTTCACCGGGGCGACCAGCGTGGAATCGCTGCCCACAAAAACCCCGCTTCCGATGACAGTCCTGTGCTTGTGCACTCCGTCGTAGTTGCAGGTAATCGTCCCGGCGCCGATATTGACTCCCTCGCCGATTTCCGCGTCTCCCAGATAAGTCAGATGGTTGGCTTTGGATCCTTTGCCCAGTCGGACTTTCTTGGTTTCCACAAAATTACCCACGTGCGCCCCTTCGCCGATGTCGCTCTGTGGGCGCAAATGTGAGTAAGGGCCGAGCTTGGCGGAGGCTTCCACACGAGAGTGCTCGATCACGCATCCCGGCTGAACGTGCACGCAGTCGCCGATATTGGAATCGTGAATAATCGTATAAGACTCGATGCGGCAATCGCTACCGATGCTCGTCTTGCCATGGAGCTGTACGCAGGCGTGGATGATCGTGTCCGCGCCTACTTCGACATCGCTGTCGATGACGCAGGTCTCGGGATAAAAGATGGTCACCCCTTCGGCCATAAGTTGGCGGCACTTTGCCAGGCGCAGGCTGGCGTCGAGAGCCACAATTTCCGCGCGAGTGTTGCTGCCTAAGATCTCGCCCGGAGTTTCGGTCTTGCAGGCAATTACCTTGGCTTTGGCCTTCGCCAGAACCCCGGCCATGTCCGTAAGGTAGTACTCCTTATGCGCATTGGAAGTAGCCAGCTTTTCAATATGAGCGTAGAGCGGCTTGATCGCGAACGCGTAAAATCCAGCGTTAATTTCCCGCAGCTTTTTCTGCGCCGGGCTGGCGGATTTCTCTTCCACGATCGCGGCAACTTCGTCGCCTTTGCCCTTGCGGATGATACGGCCGTAGCCCGTCGGATTCTGCAACTCCGTCGTCAACAGGGTCATCGCGGATTTCTTAGCCAGATGAAAATCCCGCAACCTCGCAATGGTTTGTGCCGTGATCAGGGGCGCATCCCCGGAGAGCACGATGACGTGATCGTAACCGGCTAGAGACTCACGGGCCGCCATCAAGGCATGTCCCGTACCGCGTTGCGGCTCCTGAAGCACAAAGCGGATGCCAGTCTTGGCCACTGCCTCGCGCACCCGGTCCGCTTCGTGCCCGACGATGGCATAAACATCGCGCGCTGGAACGATCTGCGTGGCTGCAGCAATGACATGCGCCAGCAATGGCTTGCCACCCACTTCATGCAGAACTTTAGGATGTTTTGACTTTAATCGCGTGCCTTTGCCGGCGGCCATAATGGCGACGGCAATCCGTGGGGCTTGATGAGCGGTGTTGGGCATTCAAATTAATATACCGTCAGGCCGGTGTCTGCGCGACTAGAGCCAACAAGTCCTGCGCGACCTTGGCGGTGGCATGGCGGGCTACTCCGTCTTCCTCGAGATAATCGCCGACCACCGGGCACACGCCGAGTTCCTCGATGGGCTGCAGATCGGCCACTATCTGGGTAGCTCCCTCGAGAGCGTATTTCGCTTTCAGTTCGGGCGAAACCGGCGCCCCGTTGATGAATGCGTAGTCAAAAAGCCGCCCAACTCGTGCGTGAAGATTGAGTGCGCGTATGTGGTCGGCAGCGGTAAGTCCCAGGCTCTCATTGGCCTGGGTCATTAAATTGCACACATACGCCTTTACTGCGGCGGAGTTCACAATCGCCTGGGGAATGCCGTTGACCAGAAGGTTGGGAATCAGACTGGTGAACAGCGAGCCCGGACCGATGGTAATGAGGTCAGCCTGTGCGATGGCTTCGAGGGTCTGCGGAAGTGGATCGACATCCGGTGGTAGAAGAAATAACTCATGAATCTTGCCCTTGCTAGCGGTGATCCTGGTTTCGCCCAGCACCCGGGTTCCGTCCTCCATCAACGCCTCAAGCTCTACGCTTGAGGTGGTGACCGGGTAGATGTGTCCGCGAGTGACCAGAATTTCCGAAGACAACCGCACCGCCTCGCTGAAATCGTTGGTGATAGAGGTCAGCGCGGCCAGAAACAAATTGCCGAAGCTATGCCCCTCTAATCCCGAGCCACGCTCAAAGCGGTGCTGAAAAAGCCGGGAGAGCAGCGCTTCGTCTTCGGACAAAGCCACAATGCAGCTCCGGATATCCCCAGGGGGGAGCATGTTGAGCTCTTTGCGCAACCGCCCGCTGGAGCCGCCGTCATCCGTGACCGTGACCACGGCACAGAGTTCGTTGATGAGATATTCATGATCGGTCGAAGAAGAAAGAGCCGGGGCGCAACGTTCCCCCGGCGGGGCACAATAGTGCTTAAGACCTTTGAGGAGCGTAGAAAGCCCGGTGCCGCCTCCAATCGCCACTACGCGCAAGCCACGGCTGGCCCGCGGATGGGCATGAAGCCCGGACTTCGTGGGCGGCTCCCGGTCCTTCATGGGGTCGGCCTAGAGCTCCTCTTCTGGAATGGCTGGCTCTGGAGGCATCTCTGCACTGGGATCTGGGTAGAGCAACTCCGTGAAACGCGGATCCTCAGCCAGGTTCTGGAAATCGGAGTCGTTGCGCGCCTGAAAACGGAGCGCAGGATTCAACCGGATGGCTGCGTCCAGATTTCGCAGGGAATCTTCCACATGGCCGGTGAGGCAATCGAGAGCGGCCATCCCGTAGGCGACGTAGTCGGTTCTGGGGGATTGACTGGAGAGCTTGTCCAGGTGTTCCCGGGCCGTGACATAGTCGCCGACGTTCATCAGCGAGACCGCATAGTCAAAATGCTCTTCGACCGTCTTGAACTGCGTAGTCGAGGATCGCTCCAAATGTTGGCTGCAAATATTTAGATAAACAGTGGCGCGGTCAGCCAGCTCTTTGCTCGGGCCGGCGGTGACCTTCTGAAGATGGGTTCGCGCCCGATCAAACTTGCGTTCCTGCATCGCATGCAGGCCAGCCTCGTAGTTTTGCACAGCCTGTGAAAAACGAGGATCCTCGGCTACCGTCTTCTTGGAAGTGGGCTTTTGAGCCATGGGCAAGATTCTTCCTTTTTGCGTCGTAAGTCTACCTTCTTGTTGGAGTTAAGAGCAAATTCCTAATTGACGACTATCGTTCCTGTACATTCCAAACAGCGATAGTTTGGAGACCGCCAAGCGGGCCAAGAAACCATTTCGTGGAAAAAGCCTTGGCAGCGCGCGAACCCAACGTGCGTTCTCGGTTCTGTTGTACCGGTGTACCGGATAGTTCAAGGTCCGCATGCCCATCTTTAGTCTATCCCAGCCGCCGAGCGCAACTCCACGGTCTTCCAATCGCCGCGAATAATGCCTTCGCGGATCTGACCTGCGGTTTTCCCCTTCTTGTGTTGCGAGTAAGTGTAATAAAGCTCCTTCAGGCAGATGGAGCACTCCGCACCATGGGTATTTTCAAAGCAGCTATGCAAGCTTTTGTGCCCCATGCGATCACAGTAGCAGTAACAGGGCTGCTGATACAAAACCCGCTCGATCTTAGCCGCTAGCTCGTATGCGTGAGTTTGATAAGGATACTGCGAATTTTGCCCCCAGAGCTGGTCCTTACTTAATAGGGCGGGTAACTTCGTTCCCTTCGCCGGTGGAGCGTGGTGGTACGCCGGAATTCGAGCCTCTTCCTGCTGGGAGGTTGCCCACGGCGCGGACAGCGCAAAAGTGATGGCGAAAAGAACCAGAAGCTTAAGGCCACGTTTGTTCATTTTTCGGAGTCTCCCGGGGGTTTTATTGTAACCCGAATAGGCCGACATGGGTGCCGCGGGGGCATCCCGTCACAATTCGCGGACGAGAGAACTCCCATACCTGACTCGATGTCGTAAAATCGAGCGTGCATGTCTGAATCACCATTTCCTCTGCCCGAGCCAGCGCCCGGACCAGAGAAAACCTCTTCATCGCTTTCTCGCAGCCTGCCAGGCCTGGTTGCCTGGGTACGGGACCTGGTTATCTCCCTTGCCGTCTCTGCTTTCGTGATCGTATTCCTCTACCAGCCGGTGAAGGTGGAGGGCGGCAGTATGATGCCGTCGCTGACCAACAAGGAACGCATCTTCGTCAATAAGTTCGTCTATCGCCTGGAGCCGATTCAGCGAAGCGACATTGTCGTGTTTCGCTATCCGCGCGATACTTCGTTGAGCTTTATCAAGCGGGTGATCGGCGTGCCGGGGGATCACATCCGCATTGACGACGGCCAGGTCTACGTGAACGGCAAGCCGCTGGAGGAAGACTACCTCTATGCCGGATTCGTGGACCGCGATCAGTCCTTTCCCGAAACCACGATCCAGCCGCACCAGTACTTCGTGATGGGCGACCATCGCAACATGTCCGACGACAGCCGCGATTTCGGCCCTCTCGACGAAAGCTACATCTACGGCAAAGCCTCGTTCGTATATTGGCCACTGGGGAAAATGGGCAGGGTGCACTGAGTTCCGTTTTGCGGGCGAAGATTTTCACAGGATTTATTTCTGGTGACGGTGCCAGATGTATTGGCCGCCCGCCACTTCCTTGCTACAATCTATAAAATCCACTCCCTGGAGCAAGAATGCAGGCTATCCTTGCGCTGGAAGACGGCAGAGTCTTCCGAGGCAAAGGTTACGGCGCCAAAGGCGAATGTTACGGGGAAGTTGTTTTCAATACTTCCATCACCGGCTATCAGGAAATCTTCACCGATCCTTCCTATTGCGGCCAAATTGTTGTTCTGACCAACCCTCAAATCGGAAATTACGGCACCAACTCTGACGACAGCGAAGCCACTCGACCTTATATTGAAGGATTGATCGTCCGCGAGTTCTCCAAGGTCAGTTCCAATTGGCGCTCGCAGGAAGTCGCCGAAGAATACCTTGAGCAGTTCAAGATTCCAGTCTTGGCCGACATCGATACGCGGGCACTGGTGCGCCATCTCCGCGACCACGGCGTCATGCGCGGGGTGATTTCTACCCTGGAGAGCGACACCGAAAAGCTGGTCGCCAAGGCCCGCTCCATTCCCAAGATGGATGGCACGGATCTCGCCAAGGTCGTCAGTACCAACCACACCTACGTTTGGGAGACCGGCGAACGCTCGCATCTGCCCGATGAAGTTGTCGGCATGAAGGATGAGCCGGAGCGCTTTCATGTGGTGGCTTATGATTTCGGCATCAAGCAGAACATTTTGCGCAAGTTGCGCGGCGAGGGTTGTAAGGTCACCGTAGTTCCGGCGCAGATGCGGGCCGAGGATGTTTTGGCTCTCAAGCCGGATGGCGTCTTTCTCTCGAACGGCCCGGGCGATCCCGAACCGTGTACCTACGCGGTGGAGAATATTCGCCGGCTCATGGGGCGGCAGCCGATTTTCGGAATTTGCCTGGGGCACCAACTCACTGGAATTGCGCTGGGTGGGAAGACCTTTAAGCTCAAGTTTGGACACCATGGCGGAAATCATCCGGTCAAGCAACTGAAGTCGGGCAAAGTCGAGATCACGGCGCACAACCACAATTTCGCCGTGGATCCAGATTCGCTGCCGCAGAGCGAAGTCGAGTTGACGCACATGGACCTGAACGACAACACACTCGAAGGCCTGCGGCATCGCAATCTGCCGCTGTTCAGTGTGCAGTATCATCCGGAGGCCGCGCCCGGTCCGCACGACTCGCATTATCTGTTTAAGGATTTCGTGAAGATGATGGAGGAGTGGAAGGGGTGAGTCTCCGCCCTGTCATCCCGACCGGAGCAGATGATTCGCGCAGCGAATCATCCGCGGAGTGGAGGGACCTGCTGTTATGAGGGGCTACAAACTATCGCGTGTACTTCATGGCCAGCAGGTCCCGGGTGTTGTACATCGGCATGACTAACAATCTGGGGCGCCGGGTTTTGGGAACATCAGCACGATTTGATTGACGGATTTACCAAGCAATACTGCTGCCACCGGCTGGGTGTACTACGAGGCGTTTGGTCGAGTGGAAAACGCGATTGCGCGCGAGAAGCAACTCAAACGCTGGAGCCGCATGAAGAAAGTTTGGCTGATCGAACCGTGAATCCGACTTGGGAAGATTCTTCGGCGGAGTGGGGGCAGCCCATAGAACAGCAGGTCCCTCCGCTCGCCAGTTGATCGGCTTCGCCGCTCAACTGACTCGGTCGGGATGACAGGTTAAAGACACTAGATGCCTAAACGTACTGATATCTCGAAGATCCTGATCATCGGCTCCGGCCCTATCATCATTGGCCAGTCGGCGGAGTTTGACTACTCCGGCACGCAGGCCTGCAAGGCGCTGAAGGCCGAAGGCTACGAAGTGGTGCTGGCGAATTCCAACCCTGCCACCATTATGACCGATCCCGAGCTGGCCGATCGCACCTACATCGAGCCGCTGACCCGCGAATATTTGGAGGAGATCATCCGCATTGAGCGAGAGATGTCTCCCGGCGCGGGCTTCGCCATTCTTCCCACCGTGGGCGGACAGACTGCGCTCAACCTCGCCATCGAGCTCGCCGACACCAACATTCTCGAGAAGTACAACGTGCAGCTCATCGGCGCCGCCATCGCCGCTATTAAGAAAGCCGAAGATCGCCTTTATTTCAAAGACGCGATGCAGAAGATTGGGCTCGACGTGCCCAAATCACTGCTGGTGAACAATCTTAGAGATGGTCTCGAATTCGCCGGTAAAATCGGCTTCCCCGTGATTGTGCGGCCGTCGTTTACCCTCGGCGGTTCCGGCGGCGGCATGGCCTACAACCGCGAGGAACTGCTCTCCGTTCTGGCACGCGGTCTCGATTTCTCTCCTGTGCACGAAGCGCTGATTGAAGAATCCGTACTCGGCTGGAAAGAGTACGAATTGGAAGTGATGCGCGACACGAAAGATAACGTCATCATCATCTGCTCGATTGAGAATTTCGATCCCATGGGCGTGCACACCGGCGACTCGATCACCGTGGCTCCGGCGCAGACCCTCAGCGACCGCGAGTACCAGGCCATGCGCGACGCGGCGATCGCCGTCATCCGCGAAATCGGGGTTGAGACCGGCGGCTCGAACATTCAGTTCGGCGTCCATCCCGGCACCGGCCGCATGGTCGTCATCGAGATGAACCCGCGCGTCTCCCGCTCTTCGGCACTGGCTTCCAAGGCCACCGGTTTCCCTATCGCGAAGATTGCCGCCAAGCTCGCAGTCGGCTACACGCTCGATGAAATCCCGAATGACATCACACGCAAGACCCCTGCCTGCTTCGAGCCGACTCTCGACTACGTAGTCGTAAAAATTCCCAAGTGGCAGTTCGAGAAATTCCCTGGCGCCGACGAAAACCTGGGCCCGCAGATGAAATCCGTCGGCGAAGTCATGGCCATCGGCCGCACCTTCAAGGAAGCGTTGATGAAGGGGGTCCGCGCCCTGGATACCGGCAAGCGTATCGGTGGCGACAAAATCGAGCCCAAAATTCTCACTCAGCGGCTGGTCACGCCTCATCCCGAGCGCCTTTCCTACATTCAGTACGCGCTACGCCAAGGGCACACGGTCAAGCAAATCGCCAAGATGACTTCCATCGATCCGTGGTTCCTCTACCAGCTCAAAGAAATTAACGACATGCAGCTGGAGGCGGAGAAGCACCCCATGGAATCTGTTCCCGGCGAGGTCGTGCGCGAAGCCAAGCGCATGGGCTTCTCCGACGGGCGGCTGGCTGGAACCTGGCGGCTGAATGGCAAAGGCGGTCAGGAAAAAGTTCGTCATCTGCGCAAAAAATTCGGCGTGAAACCGGTGTACAAACGCGTCGACACCTGCGCGGCCGAGTTCGAGAGCTACACCCCGTATTTGTATTCGACCTACGAAGAGGAAGACGAGGCTGCACCGACGCCCAAGAAAAAAGTCATCATTCTGGGCAGCGGCCCGAACCGCATCGGGCAGGGAATTGAGTTCGACTACTGCTGCTGCCACGCTTCGTTTGCGCTGCGCGAGGATGGCTACGAGACCATCATGGTCAATTGCAATCCGGAGACCGTCTCCACCGACTACGACACCAGCGACCGTCTTTACTTCGAGCCGCTGACCTTCGAAGACGTGCTCGCAGTCTACGAGCATGAAGCCGCGGCTGGCACGGAGATCGGCGTTATTGTCCAGTTCGGCGGCCAGACGCCACTTAATCTGGCGTTGCCCCTCAAAGCCGCCGGCGCCAAAATCATCGGCACTTCACCCGAGTGCATCGATCTCGCCGAAGACCGCAAGCGCTTCAACAAACTCCTGGAAGAGCTGGAAATTCCGCAAGCCCCCGGCGCCATGGCGGCATCGATTGAGGAAGCCGTCGCTGGCGCCAATCGCGTCGGGTATCCCGTGCTGGTGCGGCCTTCCTACGTGCTCGGCGGGCGGGCCATGGTCATCGCCTACGACGAAGAGACGGTCGTCCACTACATGAAACAAGCGGTGGAGTATTCTCAGGACCGCCCGGTGCTGATCGACCACTTCCTCGAAGACGCCATTGAAGTGGACGTGGATGCCCTCTCCGACGGCGAAGACGTGGTCATCGGCGGCATCATGCAGCATATCGAAGAGGCCGGCATTCACTCCGGCGACTCGTCCTGCGTGCTGCCCGCGGTGGATATTCCAAAGCACTTGCTCGACCGCATGCGCGAATACACTTTCAAGCTGGCGCGTGCCTTGAAAGTGGTCGGGCTGATGAACATTCAGTTCGCCATTCCGCGGGCCGCCACGCTTCCCGGCAACGGAGGCGGTGCCGGCAAAGTTTATGTGATCGAAGTCAACCCCCGCGCTTCGCGTACCGTCCCTTACGTTTCCAAAGCCACCGGCGTGCCCATGGCGAAGATTGCGGCGCGTCTGATGACCGGCCGCAAGCTGCGGGAATTTCTACCCGAGTTCATCGCTCATAACTCAGACTTGAGTACCGGACGCTGCTACTACGTGAAATCACCCGTATTCCCCTGGAATAAATTCCCCGGCGTGGATACTGTTCTCGGCCCGGAGATGAAATCCACGGGCGAAGTCATGGGCGTGGCCGACAACTTCGGCGAAGCCTTCGCCAAAGCACAGGTGGCGGCGGGTCAGAAATTGCCGATCGAAGGCACAGTGTTCATCAGCGTAACCGACCATGACAAGCCGCACGTTGCCGAAGTCGCCCGCAAGTTCGTGGATATGGGTTTTAAGCTGGTGGCGACGGCGGGCACAGCCGATGTTCTCGAACAGGGCGGCATGAGCGTGGAGCGTGTGTACAAGGTCAAAGAGGGGCGGCCCAATGTTGTGGACCTGATCAAGGGCGAACGCATTCAGCTCATCATCAACACGCCCCACGGGCAGGATCCCTTCTTCGACGAGAAGGCGATCCGCCGCGCCGCTGTGCAGGCCCGCATCCCTACCATCACTACTCTGTCCGCCGCCCGCGCCGCCGCTGAGGGCATTGCCGCCTTGCAAAGGGGCGAAGTCAATGTGCAGGCCATCCAGCAGTTACATGCCGAGCGGACCGTCGTTAAAGTTTAATCGCTCCAGAACAATGGGGCATTCCTGGGGGCGGAACTAAAGCGAAGTATGTTTGCTATTCGCGACTCTGAAGCTGCCAACCCGCCTAGTGACTGAATCAATCGCCAAATCTCAGCGCCGCTCGCGCTTTGGCTTTCGCAGCCTCTTCTTCCCGATTCTTTGCGGGTGCGGTAGTTTCCAGCGAGTTTAGAAGCCGTGCAGAAACGGCGGCAACTTCCTCCACTGCGGCAAGAAACGCGGCTTCATTGGGCTTGGAAGGCTTGTTGAATCCGGTTATTTTCCGCACGAACTGCAGCGAGGCGGCTCGAATTTCGTCCTCCGTGACCGGAGGCTCGAAGTTAAAAAGAGTTTTGATGTTTCGGCACATGACAAATCCTCTACTAGGACGAAGAGCTACGCTTGTGAACCAGATCCAGAAACGCCTGGTGGACCCGAGGGTCCTCGGAAAGCTCTGGATGAAAGGTTGCCGCCATCGCTTTCCCTTGACGGACGACGACAGGGTCATTGCCTTCCGTGGCCAGCACTTCCACTCCGTCGCCAACCCGTTCGATTTTCGGCGCACGGATGAAGACCATTTCCGTCAAGTCATCACCGGGTCCTCCGAAAAGTAGCCTCCCTTCGCGTATCGAGCTTTGCAGCTGACGGCCATAAGCATTGCGGCGAATGCGGATGTCGATCGCGCCCAGGCCGGCCTGCTTCGGGTTTTCGACTTCGCGGGCTAACAGAATGGCGCCGGCACAAGTACCAAAGGTTGGCTTCACTTGGACGAACTCTCTCAGTTTTTCAAACCCGGCTTCGCCGAGCAATTTGAGAAACGTGCCCGACTCGCCCCCGGGGATTACCAGCCCATCAATTTCGTCGAACTGCTCCGGCTTCTTGACGAGCACAACTTCCGCGCCCAGCTCTTCGAGCCGGCGGCGATGCGCGTCGAAATCACCCTGCAAGGCAAGAACGCCGATTGTCATCTTAAGAATGATTTTACCTGACGGCTATTCAGAGCCGAGGGTGAAGGAGGCCGCTTAAGGAACGGAAAATCGATCCAAGCAACGGGATATACAATCGTATATACTCATGTCATGTCCGCAATTCGTACTCAGTTGGTTCGATGGGGAAACAGCCAGGCGGTAAGGATTCCCAAAGCCGTCCTCCGGGAAGCTTCTATTCGGGAAGATGAAGAAGTCAAACTCACGGTAGTGGAAGGCTGCATCACCATTAAGCCCCTGAAAGACAAGCTAACGCTGGAATCGCTGGTCAAAAGGATAACTTCGAAAAACAGGCACGAAGAGTTGAAGTGGGGGCCGCCGCTGGGTAAGGAGATATGGTAGCGCGCGGCTACGTTCCTGATGTCGGCCATATCATCAGGCTGAACCTTGATCCCAGGACTGGACACGAACAGGGCGGCTGGCGACCTGCCTTGGTTCTCTCCCCCAAGAGCTACAACGGAAAAACTGGGCTTGCCGTCGTCGTGCCGATCACCAATCAAGTTAAGGGCTATCCCTTCGAAGTGCCGCTTCCAGAAAAAATGAAGGTGACCGGAGTTGTTCTTTCCGACGCGGTGAAGAATATCGACTGGCAGGTCCGTAAGGCCAAATACGCGGACGTCGCTCCGCGCGAGGTCATGGAAGCTGTGCAGGAGCGCCTGCTGGCGTTGCTGGGTCTTTTGAAGCCGTAGGCGCGGCAAGTTGTGGCTATAATGCGCTTGAGTGACGCCATGAAACTGCTGCGTGCAGCACTGGTTAGCTTTCTGAGTATTTGTGTAGCCGCGTCGGTCGCACAGTCTGGTCAGGAGCTTCCCGTCGTCAACTCTGGCGAGATGCCCTTGTACCCAAGCCTAGCTCGACTGGCTCGAATCCAAGGAGATGTCAGGCTTAAGGTTACAACTGACGGATCAAAAGTCGCCTCGGTGACGGTGGAGAGCGGGCAGCCTCTGTTGGCAAAAGCTGCGCAGGACAATGTCAGGACCTGGAGGTTCATTCGACATGAGCCTACAGCGTTCTCAACGGTATTTTCCTTTCGCCTCACGGAAAAAGAATCGTGCAAGCATGATGAGCCAGATAACGGCCAGGCTATTTTGAGACTTCCGACGTATGTGGAAATCACAGTCAACACCCTCATCCATGCGTATTGCGATCCGGACGCAGGTTTGGACCTGTCGGATCCGCTACGAGTGTTCTTGACGGCCTGCGAGAATAACCGCTCGCCCATACCGTGCGAGGAGATGAAAATACGGCTGCGTTCAGGGACTTCGACGGTAACCCCGGTGAGATTCAAAGATTCCGACACGCGCCAGGGTTTCGTGGTCCCCGAGGAGCTTAGGTCGGTCAAGTCTGTTGACGTGACCATCGATGCGGGTGGCACAGCTTTCACTGTCCCTGACCTCGACGCACACTTTCTAAAGGGGAAGTGGCGTGTGGGCATCGACCACACGCCCTTCAAGGACGACACGGACCTCTACAACATGCCGGGTACCGTTCATTGCGCGGGCTTCATCCACTTCCAGTGGGGTGAGCCCGAAGCAATTGTTTGGCATCGTTGCGACTGATCTTCCAACAGGCTGTCCTCACGGCCTAGTCATCTTCTCCGGCTTGACCAACTGATCGAACTCCTCGCCGGTTAGATGGCCAAGTTTCACCGCCGCTTCCCGCAGGCTACTGTGCTCCACGTGTGCGGTGTGGGCGATCTTGGCCGCATTGTCGTAGCCAACCTTCGGGGCCAGCGCTGTCACCAGCATCAAAGAGTTCTTGACGTACCAGTCAACTTTCGCGCGATCCACCTCGATGCCCTTGACCATGTACTCGACGTAGCCGTGGCAAGCGTCGGTAAGCAGCGTGACCGAATGGAGGAAGTTGTAGATGATCACCGGCTTGAAGACATTCAGTTCGAAGTTACCCTGGGATCCGGCGAAGCCCACGGCTGCGGTCGCGCCATGCACCTGCACGCACACCATGGTCATGGCCTCGCACTGCGTGGGATTCACCTTGCCGGGCATAATCGAAGACCCTGGCTCGTTCTCCGGAATCGAGAGCTCGCCCAGCCCGCAGCGCGGGCCCGAAGCCAGCCAGCGGATATCGTTGGAAATCTTCATCAGAGAAGCGGCAAGCGTTTCCAGCGCGCCCTGGGCAAAAACAATTTCGTCGTGCGCCGAAAGCGCGGCGAACTTGTTGCCATGCGAACGGAACGGAAGCCCGGTAAGTTCGGCAATCTTCTTCGCCGCCCGCTCGGCAAACTCCGGATGGGTATTCAGGCCCGTGCCTACCGCCGTACCGCCGATGGCGAGGTCGTAAAGGCCGCCCAGCACCTGCTCCAGGCGCTTGACGTCGTTCTGCAAAAGGGCAGCCCAACCGCCAAACTCCTGCCCAAAGGTCAGCGGCACCGCGTCCTGCAAGTGAGTCCGGCCAATCTTCACGATGTCGGCAAATTCCTTTGCCTTGGCGGCGATTGCCTCATGCACGTTTTGAATGGCCGGAATCAACGCGTTCTTCACGCGATCCGCAGCCGCAATGTGCATCGCCGCCGGGAAAGTGTCATTCGACGACTGCGACATGTTCACGTGATCATTGGGATGAATGGGCTTCTTCGATCCCATCTCTCCACCCGCAATTTCAATGGCGCGGTTGGAGATAACCTCGTTCACGTTCATGTTGGTCTGGGTGCCGCTGCCGGTCTGCCAGATGCGGAGAGGGAACTGGTCGGCGAGCTTGCCCGCAACGACCTCATCGGCTGCCTGCGCAATGAGCTTGGCCTTGTCCGCCGGAAGCTTGCCGAGATCCTGGTTCACCAGCGCGCAGGCTTTCTTGAGGATGCCAAAGGCGCGGATGAGTTCCGGCGGCATGGTGTCGCGCCCAATGTTGAAGTGAAGCAGCGAGCGCTGCGTCTGCGCTCCCCAATAGACGTTTGCCGGGACTTCGATCTGTCCCATGCTGTCGGATTCCATACGCGTGCGGACTTGCCGATCTGCGGCGGATGTCATGATTTTTCCTGACGAATGCGAAAGGGATGAAGTAACTAAAAATTATAGCGCGGCAGGGTTATCTGCCGGTTGAGCTTGGGGTTGCGGCGCGAGAGCGCACCGGAAGAATGCTAGAATCGTGCTTCAGACGGCGGCGCGCAGCCCCGCCCCGAGGCGTCATCTTTGGAAACCACGCAGATTCCGGACACTCTTCCCCGGGCCGAGCTAATCTCCTCCGCCGGAAGCAAACTGGATGTGCTTGTGATCGGCGCCGGCCCTACGGGTCTGGCCTGCGGAATTGAGGCGCAACGCGCGGGCTTCAACGTGCTGGTGATTGATAAGGGCTGCGTGGTCAATTCGCTGTTCAACTATCCGGCGAACATGACTTTTTTCACCACGCCGGAGCTGCTGGAAATCGGCGATCTTCCATTCACCACTGCCCACCAAAAGCCCACCCGCGAAGAGGCGCTGGAATACTACCGCAAGGTGGTCGAGCACTACAGCCTGCCAGTTGCGCAATACCAGCGAGTAGAAACCGTGGCTGGGACCGACGGTAATTTCGAGATTACGACGATTGACAATCTGGGGAGAATTTACGACTACCGCGCCCGTAAGTTGGTAGTCGCCACCGGCTATTACGATCTGGCCAATCAGCTCGGCATCCCCGGCGAGGATTTGCCCAAGGTTTTTCATTACTACCGTGAGCCGCATCCTTATTTCAACTGCGATGTGCTGGTCATCGGCGGCAAGAACTCTGCCGCTATTTCGGCGCTCGACTTATGGAGGCATGGCTCCCGGGTGACGCTGGTCCATCGCGGCCCCAGATTGCACCATCACGTGAAGTATTGGATTCTTCCCGACATCGAAAATCGGATCAAGCACGGGGAGATCCAAGCCTACTTTAACAGTGCGGTTCAGCAGATTGAACCAGAGTTGGTTACTCTGAGCACTCCCAAGGGGCAGGTACGCCTCAAAAACGACTTTGTGTTTGCCCTGGTCGGCTACCATCCCGACTACGATTTCCTGACTGCCATGGGGATTGAGCTTTCCTCGGAGCAGTGCCGCCCAGTCTGTGACCCCGAAACCCTGGAAAGCAACGTGCCCGGGATTTATGTCGCCGGCGTCATCGTGGCGGGGTCGAGAACCAACGAGATCTTTATCGAGAACGGCCGTTTCCACGGCAAGCAGATCGCAGAGGATCTCAAGAAAAAGCTGGGGGCGAAATAGTTTGTCTAGGCGAGGTGAACCGCTTCCTCCCCAAGTTGCTGATTAATCACTCGCGACATCAGTGCCTTCAGTCCTTCGCCGGTCTTGGGAAAAATAAAACCCTGCTCCGCTTCCGACCAATCCAGCTTGAAACTGGTGGAGAGCGCCGAGATCCAAATCTGCTGCACCGGGGCGTTCGGCGAAACCACGAAGCGGGCGCCATCGTCGAAGGAGATGTGCAGCGCTCCCGCTTGGTCTTCGACCTCAATGTCGGCGGATTCCTCGGCGGCGATCAGGCTCTGTTTCAAGGATTCCAGCGCGGTCTCGACATGTTTGCGAAACTGCTGTTCAGGAAGCATGCTGGGATTATAAACATTCCCTGGCTTTAGCCTTGTGGCGCGCCAGGCAGGGCGCAGGTTTTGACCGCTTTCGCCAGCTCCCGCTCCAATGCCGCGCCTATCGCTTGCATCTCCTCGGCTCCCAGGCAGTTCTGCATGCCCTCAAACAGTTCCCGCTCTTCTTTGCGGATGTGCGCTGCGAGCTTAGCCTCTAGCGCGCCCAGCTCGCAGCGGTTTAGTCGTCGCTCCTTCGCGCCGAAGAACAATTCGCGCAAGACTTCATGTTGACCTTTAAGTTCTTCGACCAGCGATTGCATCTCTGGAAGCCTCTCGGCTCGCGGAAACAGCTCTTTCTCCTCGGCCGCAAAGTGAATCGCAATCTCCATCTCGAACTGCTGCGCAAGCTCAGCCTGCCAGGCTTCCATATCCACTTCGCCCGCTTGCAGCGCCCGTTTCAGGCGCACGCACATGGCCAGCGCATGCTGATGCTGATGCGAAAGTGGAACCAGGTTTTTGTCCCGCAGCATACCTGTCGAAGTATATCCGAGGTGGCGCGGAGGCTCGTTTAGCTTTGCGCTTCCTCGGGAATAACCTGCAGTTCGAGCTTCTCGGTCTGCCGCAACACCGTCAACGGATTACTCACCCCGACACGCGCATCGGTGAGCAGGCGGTGCAAATCGTCTACCCCGGCCACCGGCTTGCCGTCGAGCGCGATGATCACGTCGCCTTCGCGCAGGCCCGCTCTCTGCGCCGGGCTGCCTTGCGTCACCCCGACTACGACCACTCCGCTCTCCTGCGGCAATTCGTAGAAGCGCACCAGCCGACGGTGCAGCGGAGTGGTCTGCGCCTCCACCCCAATGTAACTGCGCCGGATGCGCCCGTGCTGCAGCAATCTGGCGGCAACGAACTTGGCCGTGTTGATGCCGATGGCGAAACATAGTCCCTGCGCTCCCATAATGGTGGCCGTGTTGACGCCGACGACCTGGCCATCGGAGGTTACCAGCGGTCCTCCAGAGTTGCCCGGATTGAGCGAGGCATCGGTTTGGATGACATCGTCAATCAGGCGTCCGGAATAGGACCGCAACGAACGCCCGAGCGCGCTGACCACCCCGGCGGTAACCGTATGCTGAAATCCATAAGGATTGCCGACAGCGATGGCTAACTGGCCGACCCGCAGCCGCTGGGAGTCTCCCAGCGGCGCGGCAACCACCGTGGCGTCTTCATGGCTGGGCACGGCAATGCGAATGACGGCCAGATCGGTTGCGGGATCGTCGCCCACTGTGTGGGCAGGGAAGCGCCTTCCGTCCGGTAAGGAAACATGAATGCGCGTAGCGTCGTGGACCACGTGGCTGTTGGTCAGGATGAGGCCATCGGGGGTGAACACGAACCCCGAGCCGCCGCCCTGCCGCTCGCGAGTCTCGCCGTTGCGGCTTTTGGCCGCTTGCGCGACATCAATCTTCACCACCGACGGGCTGATCTTCTCCGCTGCCGTGACCACAGCCTGTGAGTAGGCGTCCAGCAAAACGGAGTCGTAGAGAGCCCCGGCGGGTGTGGAGGATGCCTGGGAAGCCTGCGGGTGCTCGCCCGCCAGCAGAGAAAACTCATTCCGATGTTGCATGTTTGCTAGATGACAAACAGGGCAACCCGGATTCACAGCGGCAGCAAAGGGCGCGCTTCCCTTTGCTAGTATCAGCCTGATGAAAATTCATCCCTTCGCCCTCGAATCGGAATTGCCGCCGGAAGAATGCATAGACCGGCTAAGGACTCGCATTGCGGAAAGCGGCATGGGATTTTTCACCATAGGCGATTTTGGGGACGGGGGAAAAGAGTTTCACGGAAAGATCGAAGGGAATGCGATTGAACTGCGCAAAAGAAAATCGTGGTTCTGGCGCAACGACTTTGCCCCGCATTTGTATGCGCGACTCACTCCCTGGCTGGGCGGGACACGGATTGAAGGCTATTTTGGCGTGGGATCGCGGGTGTCCGGATTCGTGAAATTCTGGATGCTCCTGGTGCTGCTCATGGGCGGCGCCGCGTTTGCAAGTGAGGCGCTCGAACTGTTGCGGGGGCAGCACCCAGCGGGGTCCGCCGATCCGGCCGTACTGATTATCTTTCCGGCGATGCTTGCCTTCGGATTCCTGCTGCCGAGAATCGGTTACTACTTCACTTTTTGGCATGAGCGTGAGCTGCTGGAGTTTGTTGTAGACGTTTTTGCCGCGCGAAAGAGTGCGATCGACTACCCGGTCGGCGTATCTGGATAACCAAGACCCGCCTAGGAACTGGATGATGGGCTGAGGTATCATCAAGAAGGATGGCTACGCACCCGTTCCAGACCGACGACCCCCGCCTGCAGCCGATTCATGCGAAGGTGCTTTCCCGCGAACGTCTCAACGCGGACGATGCCCTGGCTCTCTATCGCACGGGCGACATTCTGGCCGTCGGCTGGCTGGCGAATCATGTGCGCGAGCGCCTGCACGGCGATACCACTTACTTCAACGTCAACCGCCATATCAATCCCACCAATGTCTGCGTAGCCGCATGCCGACTGTGCGCCTTCGGACGCAAGAAAGATACTGCCGGTGCCTACACCATGGCGCTGGAAGAAGCTTTTCAGACGGCAGCTTCCGGCTACAGCGAGGCGGTCACCGAGTTCCACATTGTCGGCGGATTACATCCGGACCTGCCATTTCAATATTTCCTTGATCTGATTGCCGGCCTCAAGCAGCGCTTCCCGCAGGTGCACCTCAAAGCGTTCACCATGGTTGAGGTGGCCTATCTGGCGAAACGGGCAAAGCTGAGCATCAAGGAAACGCTCGAGCAGATGAAAGCCGCCGGGGTGGATTCGCTGCCCGGCGGTGGGGCCGAGATTTTTGCCGACCGGGTGCGGCACATTATCTGCGATCACAAGATTGATGGCGATCAATGGCTGGATACGGCCCGGCTGGCCCACCAGATCGGCCTGAAGTCCAACGCCACCATGCTCTACGGGCACGTAGAAAACGACGAGGATCGCGTAGATCATCTGCTGAAGCTGCGCGGACTCCAGGACGAAACCAGCGGGTTCCAGACCTTTATTCCGCTCGCCTTCCATCCCGAGCACACAGCCCTGCAGCATCTGCCTAAGACCACAGGCATGTTGGACATCAAGCAGATTGCTGTGGGACGGCTGGTATTGGACAATTTTCCGCACATCAAATCGTATTGGCAGATGATGACGCCAAAGATCGCACAAGTCTCCCTACGCTTTGGGGCGGACGATATCGACGGCACGGTGGTCGAGGAAAAGATCTATCACGACGCGGGCGCAACGACTCCGCAAGGTATGCGCCGCGAAGAGTTGATCCGGCTGATCCGCGAGGCAGGCCGAGAGCCCGTGGAACGCGATACCCTGTATCACCCAGTCACGAGAACGGAGACCTCCGTCACCGTGGCGGTCTGAAGATCTCGAAGACGATTCCGCTCTGCTCCTCCGCTTTACTCATGGCGCGTTTTGGCGTATTCCACCCTTTTTCGTTCTCGGCATCAGAGGTTATGACAATCGGTTTGCTCCGTTCTGGTTGAAAGTTTGCCAGAGCGTGACGAGAGTCCTCCTGTTTCCGGCTGCAAGTTAGTTGGAAACAGGAGCATCAATACAGACCGCTTCTTGGGAGGCATATGGGCGCTGCTGAGAGGGTTTCGTCAATCCGGTCTGAAGACTGGCGTGATTTGTACCTGGCCGCGCTTTTTGAAATTAACAAAGCCGATATTCCTTTTCGCATTGAAGAGGCGGAGAAGGCAATCCTAGCCAGAACAAGGGAGCTGTCGTCCTCATCAAACAGCACCCGCGAGCGTAACTCGTTGGATTCGGCCTTGTTGGCGCTGCGCGCTCTCCGTACGTGCGTGGGAGCGGCCTAACTAAGGTTGGAGTTCCACAACGCGGAAGCAGCGGGCATAGGTGTTCTCCAATTGCAGCTTTCCTTCACTCCTCCCGATGATCAATGGGCGGCTTGCGGCTAAAGCCGAAGCCGCCCTGCCCGGAGTTCGATTTCCAGCGTTTAGTTCTTCACAGCTTGAGGCGTCTTCATTTCCGCCATCTGAGGATTGTTGGTGGGTACCGGGTAAACAAATTCGTGTCCGATCGTGTCCCCAGTCCAGAACCAGTCTTTGACCCTCTTGGGGGCGACCTTCCCAGAGCCGCTCAGAACGACTTTCGCGTTACTCGCGGGGGAGCGATCTACGGAAATTATGTCAAAGAACCCATAGCACTTGGTCCCGTTCGCGTTCCACACTCCTGCGACCTGTTGGTCGGTGTCTGGCACCAACTTAACTTGGTATCGCCCTGCCCCCAGCACCTGACCGGGCAGCTCCACCGGCCCGTCGACTCGAAACAGCACTTCCTGATTGTTTGCATCTGCTCGGGCACGAGGCGCCAACAATCCTCCGAGCAGCGCCAACGTAAATGCCATTGTTAGTACTCTGGTTTTCATGTTCATCATCCTTTTCAGACCTCTGTTATCAAGGCCAAAGTCCGGCTGAGCAGGCGGACTCAAACCGACTCGTCCACACCTGGTTTCAGCGATATTCAGACGAAGGGACAGAAACCGCAGTCAGCGGCCCCTCTGTTCCCGATTATTTTTGCGGAAAACTAGATCGTGGGGGGAGGGCGGTTGTGTTCGGAGCAGTCATACACCGCTCTGACGAGTGGATGCGCTTCACTTACATGCACTTTGGCGATGAGAACCGGAACAACCACGGCCGGAAGCGCGGCGACTGTTACTGCATCCGAAAAGTCGCAAAAGGTGTGACTACCAGCCGCCTTAGTCTGAATTCTGGTCCAGGAGGGCGAGTCGGCATTCACCTGTACTGGCCCGACTTTGGGAACCATTACCGCGAACAAGACAACCGCAACGGCAAGCGACAGTAGACCTTTGGAACTCCGGTGCACCGAGTCTCACTCCCAGCCAGTTAGATGCGGCTAAAGATTCGAACGTTTCACGCTGGAGTAGTGCTTGCACACTCGCCAAGGTCTCCGCTCGTCGTGAAAATCTTAGTTGCTCCCCTGTGCCGCAACTCAGGGCATTTACAATGATGACCCGATCGTGATTCCGTTTTCAATCGGGCAGTACCTTGGAAGGAGCCCTGGATGATTCGCAAGTATTCATCTGCTGGAATTCAGTTTCTTGTTGCCGTATCTCTTCTCGTATCGAGTGCGCTTTTAAGCGCTCAAACCTCCCCGCAAACGCCCGACATTCCGGCGAAATACGAGGTTCCGACTTCCTCCTACGATTATGTGAAGCGCGATGTGATGATTCCCATGCGCGATGGAGTGAAGCTGCACACCGTCATCGTCGTTCCCAAGGGCGCGAAGGACGCGCCGATCATCCTGACCCGCACGCCCTACAATGCTTCCGGGCGTGCTGAGCGCAGCCCTTCGCCGCATATGCTGGACATCCTCCCGGAGGGCGATGAAGTGTTCGTCAAGGATGGCTACATCCGTGTGTTTCAGGATATCCGCGGCAAGTATGGTTCCGAAGGCGAGTATTACATGACGCGCCCCCTGCGGGGGCCGCTGAATTCGAGCGATACCGACGAGTCCACCGACGCCTACGACACCATCGACTGGCTGGTGAAAAACGTGCCTGAATCCAACGGCAGGGTAGGCATGCTGGGCAGCTCTTATGAGGGATTCACGGTGGTGATGGCTCTGGTGAATCCGCACCCGGCGCTAAAGGTAGCTGCGCCCATGAGTCCAATGGTGGATGGCTGGATGGGGGACGACTGGTTTCATTACGGCGCGTTTCGTCAGATCAATCTCGACTATTTTTCCGGCCAGACCGCGGCCCGGGGCGCGGGGAAGGGCATCGTCCGCGAAGCCTACGATGACTACACCAATTTTCTGCGGGCCGGTTCAACCGGGAACTTTGCCGAAGCTGGAGGCCTGGATCAATTGCCCTGGTGGCACAAAGTTTCCGAGCATCCCGCCTACGACGAGTTCTGGCAGGATCAGGCCCTCGACAAAACCATGGCCGCCCAGCCGCTGAAGGTGCCAACCATGTGGATTCAAGGCCTCTGGGATCAGGAAGACATGTGGGGCGCAATCCATTCTTACCTGGAAGTGGAGCCCAAGGACACGCGCAACGATATGAACTTTCTGGTTATGGGTCCCTGGCGCCATAGCGGAGTGAATTACAACGGTTCCACCCTTGGACCGCTGCATTGGGACGGCGACACCGCCCTGCAATTTCGCCGCGACGTGCTCAAGCCGTTCTTCGATCAGTATCTGAAAAGTGGCGCACCCAAAGCTGACACGCCCCCGGTTTTCATCTACAACACCGCCGAGAACCACTGGGATCGCTTCAAATCCTGGCCGCTGTCTTGTGAGAAGGGCTGTTCGGTAAAATCCAGGCCGCTCTATTTGACCACGAGCTTCGGCTTGTCGTTCCATCCGCCGACGGATTCCGCCGGCAAATACGATGAGTATGTTTCCGATCCGGCCAAACCCGTGCCCTACATCCCCCGCCCAATCCGGTTTTCGGACTGGAACCGGTGGAAGGAATGGCTGCTCACCGATCAGCGCGAGGTCGTCGATCGTCCGGATGTGCTGTCATACGTTACTGCGCCGCTCTCCGAACCTTTGCGTGTCGCCGGGCCGCCGGTCGTGAACCTGGTCGCTTCGACCAGCGGCACAGACAGCGACTGGGTAGTCAAGCTGGTTGACGTTTACCCCGATGAGGTGCCCAGTCAGCCCGAAATGGGCGGATATGAATTGAGCATTGCCATGGACATTTTTCGCGGCCGCTACCGCCAAAGTTTTGCGTCGCCCGAGGCCATCCAGGCAAATACGCCGCTAACCTACAAGTTCGCCCTGCCCATGGTGGACCATGTCTTCCTGCCCGGGCACCGCATCATGGTGCAAGTACAGTCGAGTTGGTTCCCGCTGTACGATCGCAATCCGCAGACTTTTGTACCGAACATCTTTTTTGCCAAGCCGCAGGATTATGTAAAGGCAACGCAGCGGATCTACCACGCGCCAGAAAAGGCCAGTTTCGTTGACCTGCCGGTGGTACCCTAACCGCGGTTGAGGAGAGCCAATGTACCAGCCCGAGGCGTATGGCATCGCGTTGCTGTTCATGCTCACCAGCATGATCTGTTGGGGATCGTGGGCGAACACACAAAAGCTCACGGCAGGGTTCCCCTTCCAACTCTTCTATTGGGACTATGTAATTGGGGTCGTGGCGGCCACTCTGCTTTGGGGGTTCACCGCAGGAAGCCTCTACGGCGGAGCGACGGCGTTCTTCCCGAATCTTAAGCAGGCAGCTCTTTCAAATGTCCTTCTCGCGCTGGCGGGAGGCGTTGTCTTCAACGTCGCCAACTTGCTGCTGGTGGCGGCGATCGCGGTGGCCGGAATGGCGGTGGCGTTCCCGGTCGGCATCGGTCTGGCGCTGGTCGTCGGAGTGTTACTCAACTACATCATTAGTCCTCACGGCAATCCTTTTCTGCTGTTCGGCGGAGTGGCCCTGGTCGTCGTCGCCATCGTGATTGACGCCATGGCCTACAAGCGCCGTGAAGCCAGCCAAGCCGTCAGTGCAAGGGGAGTCCGCTTGAGCATAGCTAGCGGAATCCTCATGGGATTGTTCTATCCGTTTGTCGCTGAATCCACCCTTGGCGAACACGCGCTTGGCCCTTATGCCGTCGCTTTCGTTTTCGCTCTGGGCGTGGCGGCATGCGCCCTTCCGCTGAATGCCTGGCTCATGCGCCATCCCCTCACCGGCGAACCGCCCGTAACCATGGCCAAATACGGGATGGCCCCTCGCATCTGGCATTTCTGGGGAATCGTCGGCGGCATGATCTGGTGCACCGGCGCAGTTTCGAATTTTGTCGCTTCGCATTCTCACATGGTTGGCCCGGCAGTCTCCTATGCCATTGGACAGGGCGCCACCATGGTCTCGGCCGCCTGGGGCGTCTTCGTATGGCGTGAGTTTGCAACCGCCCCGGCTAAGTCGCGCCGGCTGATTCCACTCATGTTTCTCTTCTTTCTTGCGGGCCTCGGGGCAATTGCCATCGCACCGATCTTCGCCTGAGAACAGCAACTCCGTTTCGTCGCTGCCGAACCACCTTTCTTGCCGAGACTGCCGGTGGTATGTTTTCAGTCATGAAAATGGCCCAATTGTCCGGCGGCGCGCGTCTAATTTTCGTACCGGCCGTGATTCTCCTTGCCACGACTGCGGGCGCCCAGGACTTGCGCTATCAATCGCCATTTTTTCGGGTGGAAATGGCGTCGGACCAGCCGACTTTCGTTAGTCTCGCCGTGGACTCGCTGGGCAAGGACAAGCTTGCGACCAACGTGATGCTGCCTCCAGGCGCGAACGGCGTGCGCTATGAGGCCAAGCGCGATGGAAACACAATTGACTATCGCCCGACCGGAGACAGCGCCGCCGCTTGGAGTTTCACTTTCAGCAATCGCGGCATCGTGATTCGCTCGCATTATTCGGTAAACAGCCATGCGCAGCCGCTGGTCCTCAGCTTCGATCCCAAAGTCAGTCATGCCACTCTGCTGGGGCTATTTACCGACGAAGGCGAAATTCGCCTTCCGGCATTGCTTCATTTTCCGGATCATGGCACGTTTCGCATCACCACCACCGCCGATCGGCTTACCCTCGGCTATGACGCTTTGCGCTTCCGCGACAATTTTGTGCGCGTGACATTTCCCGCTGCGGACAGCCACCAACCGGAAATTGAGTACCACCTCGACGTGACCGCGATCTATCCGCAGGTTCCCAGCTTCGCAGGAGATCCGCGATACGACGGGTTCCGCCGCGATTTCCTGAATATTCTGCAGCTCAATCCGCGGCGCCGGGTGCTGGCCAATAACGAGGCCAGCGATGCGGTAGCCTTCACCATGTTCGAGTATTCGATGATGGCTCGAAAAATGCCGCCGCTGGCCGCCGGAGTGAGCGCGCTGGACATTCTGCGCCAAAGCCTGGATCGCTATGTGGGCGGCATGCTCGGTTATGGGATGAAAGGCTACGACGACAATCCGGAGACCACGTACGATTTCCTCGACAGCTACCCATCCCTGGTGATGGCCTCCTCCGACTACGTGCAGGGCAGTCATGACCAGGCCTGGCTCAAGCGAGACTACTCGGTGATCAAGACCTGGGCGGATAAGATGATTGAATTTGACCGCGATGGCGATGGCCTGATGGAGTATCCCTTGAGCGGTAACTCCGGTTCATGGCCGCTGGAAGTGACCATCCGTCCTTCGAACTGGTGGGACACCATTGGCTTTGCCCACAAAGACGCCTACTCGAATGCGCTAGCCTACCAAGCCTTCCTGGATATGGCGGAACTGGCGCGCGAAGCCGGGCGCGATGACCACGCGAAGCTCTATGAGAAACGCGCCGCAAAGCTGAAGGCGGCTTACTACCGCACGTTCTATGATCCCGCTACGGGCGTGCTGGCTGGTTGGAAAAGCGCCGATGGAAAGCTGCACGATTACTACTTTCTCTTTGTGAATGGGATGGCCGTGACCTACGGCCTGGTCACCCGCGAGCAGGGAAACGCGATCTGGGACAAGCTGCTGGCCAAGATGAAGGAAGTCGGCTACACCCGCTTCGATCTTGGGCTGCCGGGCAATCTCATTCCGGTTCGCCGGGAGGACTACGTGGACTTGCGGCACCAGTTCGGCGGGCCGGAAAAAGCGGATGGCTCCGACGGATTTCAGATCTACGAGAATGGTGGTGCTACCGCGTGTTACGCCTACTACACGATTCAGGCATTGAAAGATTTGGGCCGCGAAAAGGAAGCTGACGCCATTCTGTTCCCCATGCTAAAGGGGTTTGAAGACGGCGGATTTCAGGGCAGCGACGCCAACGGCGATACCTACGACTGGAAGGACTGGCAAGGCCGTCCGCATGGCTATGAAGGATTGCTTGTGGATGGCTATCTGACCTTGCTGGCAGCCATGCCGGCGCAGGCGCGGAACTGAAGAGCCGACTGGCGCTCAGGAATCGCACCTTGTCCTAGTTGCTCTTGGTCCTACTCTGCGCGCTCGGCGTACTCTGCGGTTTCAAGCTCTTGATCTCCCGGACCGGTAGCTCTTTCCCGCTGATACGCAAAGAGATGCCGCTGAGTACGCAGAGGAATACTCAAACTGCACTGTAACCGGCGTTGACGAACCGTTCCAGCTGCGATATACATTCCTTTCGTCTGGCGTCGGGAAGGCGGTGTGATTCCGCCACTACCCCGTAACTGTAAGCGCGAGGAACTGGACTAATTCGCCACTGGGAGGATTGCTCCTGGGAAGGCTCGTCCGGTTCGCGGCACGCGCAAGTCAGGAGACCGGCCAGATGCTGATCTGAGCTGATCCAGTTTCGATGGGAGAACTGGAAAGCATCCTCTTGGTCTTGCAAAGACCGTCGGAAGCCGGCTTTCAACCATCCCGCAACGTTAGTGAGATGGAACCGCTCCATCTTTAACCAAAACTTCAGCTTGTGGGATGCTCGGGAAGCGCGGTGCAAGTCCGCCACTACCCCGTAACTGTGAGCGCCAGAGCCAGGCAAGTTCGTAAAGCCACTGAATGCGAATTCGGGAAGGCTGCCGAAGCTCGACAAAAGCGCGAGTCAGGAGACCGGTCCCACTCGAAAATTCCGAGGGGAAAATCATGTTCGCTGCCATCCGCCGGCTTTGCCCGTGGTCGTTGCTTCTTTGTGTCCTGCTCAGCCTTACGCTTTTCGCCGCCAATCGGTTTTCCATTCACGGTGTTATTAAAGATTCATCCGGCGCGGTGATTCCGGGAGCAAAAGTCGAATTGCTCCAGAATCGGCGCGTGGTTACCCAGACTGTGAGCGATCGGGAAGGGAACTACAGGTTCGAAATATCCGCCGGCGGAAGCTATCAGGTCCGTGCTTCTGCGCCTTCTTTCCAAATCAGCCTCAGCAACGCCATCGATGTCGCCGGCAATGCCGAGCTAGACGCAACCCTGCGCCCGGCGGGCCTGAGCCAGCAAATCACCGTCATCGCCACCGGAGTTCCTACACCAGAAGCCGATCTCGGATTCTCAGTCTCGGTGCTGAAACAGGGGGAGTATCCCAAAGCACTCGAGATTCAGCGTCCCCTGCGCCTCATGCCGGGCGTGCAGATGACGCAGAGCGGCCAGCTTGGCAACACCACCGCGCTCATGATTCGCGGCGGCGGCAGCGACGCCAATAAGGTGCTGGTGGACGGCGTCCCCGCGACCTTCGTTGGCGGCCCGGTCGAATTCGCAGCTCTGCCGGCGACCGGAGTCGAGCAGGTCGAAGTTCTGCGCGGTCCGAACAGCGCCCTCTATGGCTCCGATGCCCTGGCCGGCGTTGTGAGCCTGACCACGGCGCGCGGCGTAACTCCGTTGCCGGAAATTACCTACTCCGCCGACGGCGGCAACTTCGGAACTTATTTTCAGGAGGGCACGCTGGGCGGGGCTTACAAACGCTTCGATTATTTTTCCGCCTTTTCCGCGCTCAACACCCGCAATAGCGAACCTGACAATTCCTTTCACAATGGTACCTATGCCGGAAACTTTGGCTGGACTGTGAAGCCGGGAACCAGTCTGCGCGCCACCGTACGGCATGTGGCCAACCACATTGCGGCTCCGAATGCCCTCGAGCTTTTTGCGATTCCGGATGCCGCGGGGCAAAAGGATCTCGACACCTATGTCTCCGCCACCCTCGACAACCAGACCACCGAACGCTGGCACAATCTGATCCGCTACGGCATGGTTCGCCTCAACGAAACCTTTAACGACTACGCCCCGACAGGCATCCCTTACGACTGTTTTGGCGATGGTTTCACCGACTGTTATCTGGGCGCGCCGGTCACGTTGCATGGCGCGAACGGTTACACCCTGAGCGGGCAGGCGATCTTTCAATACGCAGGAACCTACCCAAATGCCAGTGTCTCGACCGCCGACCGGGATTTCCTCTACGCTCAGACCGACTACCGTTTCAGCCCCCACCTTTTGGCTCTGGCAGGTTTCAAATATGAGGCGGAGCGCGGAGGCAACACCTACACCGGATTCACCCCGATCTCCACCGACCGCGGCAATTACAGCTACACCATGCAATTGGCAGGGGAGTTCTTTCATCGCCTGCACTACACCGTCGGCAGCGGCATTGAGAAGAATGCGCTCTTCGGAGTTGTGGGCACGCCGCGCGCTTCTCTGGCTTACGATTTGATTCGCCCCGGATCATCCTCCGTGCTCAGCGGAACCAAAATTCGCGCCAGCTTCAGCAAGGGAATCAAAGAGCCCACGCTCTTCCAGCAAAACAGCTCGCTCTACTCGTTGCTGGCCGGTTTGCCCGATGGCAGCCAGTTGATTTCACAATTCGGAGTCTCCCCGGTGGGCGCCCAACGCGCGCGTACTTACGACGGCGGTGTGGACCAGATCCTGTTCGACGGGCGCGCGAAAGTCAGCCTCACCTATTTTCATAACGAATTTACCGATGGCGTCGAGTCGGTCCCGCAGCAGGGACTCATCGAGCTTGGCGTGCCGCAGCCGGTGGCGCAGGCCGCGCTCTTCGGGGCATCCATCAATTCTCTGGCCTACCGCGCACTCGGCGGAGAAGCGGACATCGAATACCGCATTACGCCGAACCTGTTTCTTCGTGGCGGCTACACCTATCTGGATGCCGTCGTCCAGCGCTCTTTTTCAAGCGACAATCTCTATCCCACGGTCAACCCGGCATTTCCCACCATTCCTATCGGCGTCTATTCGCCGCTGACCGGCGCGCGTCCCTTCCGCCAGGCGCCGCATTCCGGATATTTCAGCCTGAACTACACCAGCCGGCGCTGGTTTACGGCGCTCAGCGGGGTTTTTGTCAGCCGGCGCGATGACAGCGATTTTCTCTCCGACCCGTTTTTCGGAGGGCCAACCATGCTGCTCCCCAACCGCAACCTGGATCCCGCCTACCAGCGCATCGACCTCAGCGGCGGATATCAAGTGAAGCGCTATCTTCAGATCTACACCGCGATGGGCAATGTTCTGAGCCAGCACACGACCGAGGTGTTCGGATACCCCAACCTGCCATTCACCATTCGCTCCGGAATCAAGCTGACCTTTGGCGGGGAGTCGTGGAAGTTGAAGTAGAAACCTTCCAGCTGCCGGCAGAAACTCTGGCGCTTTGTCAGAACGCCAGGCTTCCTGTCGGGGCTAGCGTCTGACCGGGGGCTGCTACGAGGCTTTTCGGGCGATTTGGGCGCCGGGGTGATACCTGAGGCCCATCCGAACCCCGATCGTCGAAATTAGAGGGTGTGCGCCAGGCGCACACCCCGCTCTGGGAACGGGCGGGGAGGGGAAAATCGGGCACTTTGCGGTCGCTTGTGGGTTGGCAGGCCTCCGGTGACCCTGAAAAGGCGAACAAACGGCAAAATCTCGTGCTAACGCCGGATAGCGGCGCAGTTTCAGCATTCCTCTTGCGTCCTCGGGCGCATTTCTTTGCGGTCTCCGCGGTTAAGAGCTTTCGGTTCGAGAGCACGCGGAGTTCTGCGTTAAGCACGCCGGGTGGCCTGGCCTAACCCTCCCATTTACTCCCAGGGTGCCCCGTCCAAGCTCTGCTTGGGCGGGGATTTTCTGCCGGAGCCCTCACCTTTAGCATCGGGAATATCCCCATCTTCTCCCGTCGCCGCGCCGTCCACTGCGATTCAATCTCCACTCCTCCTGCTGCTCCCGTCCATGGCGAAAGCTGCTCCACTCCCAATCCTCCGCTCGCGCCACCAGCCCGCGGGTTACCGGATTACGATGAATGTAGCGAAGCTCTTTAAATTTGCGTTCGCTCCAGACGTTGAAGTCATAATAGCGCGCCTGCCAGAAAGATTCCTCTGCCCGCAACGCCAAACGCCGCGCCACTCCCTGCTTGAGCGACTGCACCTCTTGGGCCAGGGTTCCGCGTTCGGGTTCGCTCACCAGAAGATGGACGTGCTCCGGCATCACTACATAGCCGTAGACACACAGCTCGTATGCTTGCCGGATGCGCTCCAGCGCGCACTCGAAAACCCGGCGCGCGGCAGCTGTCGCGAATTTTGGCTGCCGTCGGTAGCAACTGAAGGTGAGAAAATGAAGCTGGCGAGACTGCTGGAATCGGTGCAGTGACCATGGCATCAGGGAAGAATACCGGTGGAAATGCAGGATCGTCTGTGACGGATGAACGTCAAAAACCCCGCCCAAGCGAAGCTTGAGCGGGGCACCCTCGCGAGTAAGTGAAAGGTTTAGGCCGGGCCACCCCGCCCAGGAGTTAAGAGCGAGAGCTCCTACCAAGCCCTGGACCAGCGCGACCCGCCTTTTGCTTTGGCCTCGCGCAGAGAGCTGCGAGCGCCGGCGCTGAGTTCGAGCTTGCGGCCAAACAGCCACAACAAGTCAGACAGACGATTGAGATAGGCAAGCACGGCCGGCTCCACTTCTTCGCCGGATTCCATCAACCGCACCACGCAACGTTCGGCGCGGCGGCAAACCGCGCGAGCGAGGTCAAAAGCCGCCCCGGCGGGGTCTTCGCCCGGGACAGACCAGTCGGACAGTATCCCCTCGACGCCTTCCAGTTGATGAACCTGCCCGGTCAGCGCGTCCACCATCGCAGCGTTGACCGGCGAATCTCCCTTGCGGCTTTGCGACGGGGTCGCAAGAGTTGCGCCCAACTGAAAAAGCTCTTGCTGAATGGCTTTGGTCCGGCCGCAAAGGTCTTCGTCTTCGCAAATGGACCGGGCAAAGCCCATGGCGGAATTCAGCTCATCCACCGTGCCGTAGGATTCCACGCGCAGGGACGACTTTGATACGCGGGCGCCTCCTGCCAAACCCGTCGTTCCGCCATCCCCTAGTTTTGTAGATATGCTGTTCATGCCTCCATCCTAGCGGAAATCGATTATTCCATTTCACGGTTCGCGATAGAGACGCGAAACAGCGGCTTGGCTTTTTCCGCGGGCTCCATCTCGTAAGGTTGCTCTGTCTTCGCCGGATCGTAATCCCTCCACAGCCAGATCATCTCGGCAGGGAACTCGGCCGCGCCGCCCGCCGTATTGTGCGTGCCTTTGCCGAAGCTGAAGTGGAAATCATAATCGCGGAGTTTCAGCGCATTGGCCAGGCGCAGATTGGAAAGAGGCCAGCTTCCGAAGCGGCTGTCTTCGTGGTCGTTCGAGCCGTCCTGCATCCAGACGCGCAGGTTGCGTTTGGGTTCGCGCAACACTTTGTCGGGATAATCCTGGCCGCCGTCGACATTGTTTGCGTCTTCCTTCCATTGGATGCTGGCAAAACTGCCGATCCAGGTAATCACGCGGCTGAATTGATCGGGCATCTGCCAGGCCGCGTTGAAGGCGCAGATCCCGCCTGAGGAGAGCCCGGTGATAGCGCGGCTATATGCGTCCTTGCGGATGTTGTACTTGCTTTCGACCGCGGCCAGAATTTCGTCTCGCAGAAAATCGCGGATAGCGGTCACTGACTGTGTCGTAAAGCGTGCTGCGCATGGAATCGTCGAGAGTGCGATTCCATTTATCGGAATATGCTTTACCAAACGCGTAGGTCGGTGTGCCGGGAGAATCGGCGATCGTCCCAGGGTTGATGAACACGCAGATCATCACCGGAATCTTCTTCTGGGCGATCAGATTGTCGATCACATTCAGCGCTGGATTGTTTCCACCGCGAGTAAGATAGGCTTCGCCATCCTGAAATACCATCAGCGCGGCCGGGACGCGGGGATCATATTGCGCGGGAACATAAGTCCAGTACTCGCTCTTCATACCGTCATAGATCCGGCTGGTGTGGATGATCTTGGAGGACAAAACCCCGGAAGGAAGGCCCGGCTGCAGGTAGGAGAGGGGTCCGAAGGCCGGTACGTTGAGATTGCCGCCGAAGTTATTCCCGGCAATCACGTAGTGAAAAGCATGCAGCCTTCCAAGATGCTCGATGCGAGCCGTCGCGTACCAGAGGCGGTTACCCTTGATCTGGCGCATCGGTGGCCCCGCACTGTCATCGATCATGAGCGTTGGTTTAGCAGCGGCCTCGATGACGAAAAAGAAGTCAGGCCCTTGGCCTGCCCAGGCGGTTCCATCCTTGAGGTCCTTGGCACTGAAGCTGGCGGCAATCGCGTCAGCCAACTTTGGGCTGTGGGACCGGGCGAGTTCGATCAGTTGCGGAGCGCTCATTTTCTCGGCTGCGGCTGCGGAGATCACCAGCAAGGCCGCCAGTAAACCAGATTTCCACATGAGGCCCATACTATACGCGAGCAAATATCGGTTCCGGTTCACAAAGATTTGTTTTCCTCTAGGGGCGGCCGGAACCGTTGTAATCAGCTCTTCACGCGCTTTTCACCGCGTTATTAACCAAGCCACGCTTGCCATGTGCGACTTTACATAGGTCAGGAATCTGGATCTCCCCTGTCCATTGCGCCGCCAGGCTCTGGGCCGAACTGCGACTTCGGCCCAGAGTCCCACCTTGAATCGATGCGGACGGATGCTCCCGGCAGAAAATATCTAAGGCTGATATTCTAGAGTTCAGAAAGAGTCATTTCTGTTCGCATGACGGCTTTGCCTGCTACTCCTCCACCGCCCAGCGCCTCGCTTGCCGTTTGCAGTGACAACCTTTGCCGTCATTACCAGATGGGCGAAACTCTGATTCGCGCGGTGGATGGCGTCTCGTTTGAAGTTCCCGCCGGAGATTTTGTGGCTTTGCTGGGAGCCTCCGGCTCGGGCAAGTCATCCCTGCTGAATTTGATTGCCGGCCTCGACCGTCCTACCTCTGGCGCGGTCATCGTTCAGGGACGAAACCTTGCCGAGCTTTCGCGCGAAGAGTTAGCCAAACACCGTCTGCACACAGTGGGCATGGTATTTCAGTCGTTCAATCTGATTCCTTCCATGACTCTGCTGGAGAATGTGGAATTACCCATGCGCTTTGCGGAGATCGAGAGGGGAAAGCGCGAGGGACTGGCGCGGGAGGCCTTGGATCGGGTCGGACTGGGGCAGCGCGTCCGACACCGGCCCAGTGAGCTGTCAGGCGGGGAGCAGCAAAGAGCCTCTTTGGCGCGAGCGCTGATCAATCGTCCGCAATTACTGCTGGCGGATGAACCGACCGGCAATCTCGACAGCAAAAACGGCACGGAAATCATGGATCTCATCCGCGAATTCAACCAGAGCCTGGGAATGACGATCATTATGGTCACCCACGAACGGGCTCTGGCGGAACGCTATGTCGGGCGGATGATCTTTCCTTGCCGATGGCAAGGTCGTCAGAGAAGAAGGGAACACGCCAGCAACCTCGGCCGGCAGGACAGCGGACGAAGGCCGGCATGAAGATCTACGATCTCACCGAGCTGGCGCTGCGCAATTTGCGCGAGTCCGTGCTGCGGAATTCGCTGACCACTGTGGGGATTTCCGTCGGCGTGGCCTCGCTGGTCGCTATGCTCTCGCTGGGCATCGGACTGCAGCAGTTGGCCGCGCGCCGGCTGGAGAAATCTGGCTTGTTCGATACGGTGGTTGTCAGCTCGCGCCGCGAGCTGCGGGGTTTCCGGCGAGAGGAGCAAACCGGCCCGCCGCCTGCAGAAAGCCCATCGCTGGATGAGACCGCACGGCAGAAGATCGAGAAACTTCCCAACGTGCGGGAAGCCTATCCGGACATTCGCTTTGTGACGGAGCTTCGCTTTGAAGACAAGCCGCACCTGACCATGGTGGCGGGACTGCCATTCTCCGCGCGGAACAATGACGCCTTCGATGGCATGCAGGGCAGCTTCTTTTCATCCGGCGATGCGCCCGAAGCGATCCTGCAAAAATCGTTTGCTGCGGAGTTGCTGGGGAAGACGGCCGAGCCGGATGACGGCGTCAACGTTGCCGAACTGGCAAAGCCCTTATTGGGCAAAGAACTGGTCATGCGCTATGCCCAGCGCGTCGCTTCGCAGGAAGAGGCCGGAGGTCACGATGCAATGGCCGGCCAGTCCTACTCTGTCGTGTCGCGCGTGCAGACGCTGAAGATTGTGGGCGTCTCCGATCTCGATCCCGACAGCATGCGCGGCGCTGCCCGCGCCCATGTCTTCGTTCCCCTCAAGCTGGCGGAAAATCTGCACGTGATGCAGCCGTCGGACGTGCGCGACACGACCATGGCTCCGGGCAGCCAACCCACTTACACGACCGTGAGCGTGCGCGTGAGCGATCCCAAGTATGTGCAAGCGGTCGAAGATGCGGTAAAGAAGATGGGTTTCAATGCCTTCTCTATCGTGGATGCCACGCGCAGCGTGCGCCAGTTCTTCGCCGTGCTGGATCTTTTCCTGGGAATCTTCGGGAGCTTGGCGCTGGCTGTAGCTTCGATCGGAATTGTAAACACGCTGGTCATGGCGATCCTCGAGCGCCGCCGCGAAATCGGAATCATGAAAGCCATTGGCGCAAGCGACGGCGATGTGAAGCTGCTTTTCTTCGCCGAGGCAGGAGTCATGGGCGTCTTCGGCGGCGTCGTAGGAGTTGCGCTAGGATGGGCCATCGGCCAGGTCATCAATCTGGGAACCAATGTCTATCTCAAGCGCCAGCATTTTCCGCCGGAGCATATCTGGTCCGTCCCGTGGTGGCTGGTGGGCGGGGCGATTGGGTTTGCAGTGATCGTCAGCTTACTCTCAGGCCTCTATCCCGCCGCCCGCGCTGCGCGCCTCGATCCGGTCCAAGCCTTGCGCTATGAGTAAACTTGCGGCATGGCTTGTCCTTCTTTTTAGTATCTCGCCAATTGCCCAGGCACAATCCCGCATTGATTGCAGCGCCCTGAACAGCCGGATCTTGCACCAGGCCGTCCGGTATTGCGTGGTGCTCCCGCCGGGCTACAGTGCGAGTAATGCCAAAGGGCAGAAGCAGCGCTACCCTGTCCTCTACTTCTTGCACGGGTTGGGGCAGAACGAGCGCACTATGTTCGATACCGGCGGATGGACCCTAATCGACGATTTGTACCAGCAGCGCAAGATCGGCCAGTTTCTCATGGTTACCCCCGAGGGCGGCCGCAGCTTTTTCATCAACTCGGCTGACGGAAAAGTGCGCTACAGCGATTTTTTTCTGCAGGAATTCATGCCCTTCATTGAGCGCCATTATCGCCTCCAGTCCGGCCGGCACGGCAGGGCAATCAGTGGAGTTTCCATGGGAGGCTATGGAGCGTTGCGCATGGCGTTTGCTCATCCCGAACTGTTTTCTTCCGTCAGCGCGCAAAGCGCGGCACTGATGACCGAATCACCAAGGGAACTGGATTTCGCCATGCATTCGGGAACTCCCTTGGGCCGTCTGCTGGGTCCGGTTTTCGGCGATCCCATCAATGCTGCTCACTGGCGGCAAAGCAATGTCTTCGGTCTGGCGAAGGAGCACCAGGCTGGACTGCGTACCCTGGCCACCTATTTCAACTGTGGAGACCACGACAACTACGGATTCGAAAAGGGCGCCAAAGCCCTACATCGGCAGCTCGACACCGAGCACATCAAGCATGAATTTCATCTCTATCCCGGCGACCACAGCCTGATGTATTTCGTGCAACACATGGGTGAGACGCTGGAGTTTCACTCGCGGATTTTCGCGGCCGGGAAGTGATCGAACTCGCGCTTAGTCCGCGTGGCTGGTTTCGGGATTGAGCGGAGGCTGCGTTCCTCGCGCGGCTCGCCGCCGCCGGCTCATTCCGGTCAGGCGATCCATATACAGATAAACCACCGGGGTTGTAAAGAGGGTCAGCGCCTGGCTCACAATCAATCCTCCAACAATCGTGAGGCCCAGCGGCCGGCGCAGTTCCGAGCCCGTTCCTGTTCCCAGAGCCAGGGGCAACGCGCCAAGCAGCGCAGCCATGGTGGTCATCATGATCGGACGGAAGCGGAGCAGGCAGGCTTCCCGGATCGCTTCCAGCGGCGATTTGTCCTCCTCCCGCTCGGCCTGCAGCGCGAAGTCAATCATCAGGATGGCATTCTTTTTCACCAGCCCAATCAGCAGAATGATGCCGATCAGACCAATTACATTGAGTTCGTTATGCGTTAACCGCAAGGCCAGCAAAGCGCCCACGCCCGCCGAGGGAAGCGTCGAGAGAATCGTGATCGGGTGTATGTAGCTCTCGTAAAGAATCCCCAGCACGACATAAACCGCCAGCAGTGCAGTAAGAATGAGCACGGGTTCGCTGTCCAGCGAGCTTTGAAATGCCGCCGCCGTGCCCTGGAAGCTGGCGTGAATGGATCCAGGGAAGCCCATCTCGTTCTCCGCGGCCTGGATGACCTGAGTGGCATCTCCGAGAGAAACTTCCGGGGCAAGGTTGAAAGAGAGCGTCACCGACGGGAATTGAGATTGATGGTTCAGCGCCAAAGGCGTATTTTGCGGCGCAAAGTGCGTAATGGCAGCCAGTGGAACCTGTGTGCCATTGGTGGAGGGAACGTAAATGTTCCGCAAGGCGTCAATGCTGGTCTGGAACTGCGGCGCCACTTCCATCACCACGTGGTACTGATTCAGCGGTTGGTAGATCGTGGAAACCTGCCGTTGCCCGAAGGCGTCATACAAAGCATTGTCTATGGCTTGCGGGCTCACCCCCAGCCTCGCTGCCGTGTCGCGGTCGATCACCACTTCAGCTCGCAGCCCGTGCACCTGCTGGTCGGTGTTTACGTCACGCAGCTGTGGCATAGTCCGCAGTTTTGCCAAAAGCTTGGGGGCCCAGGTATTCAGCTCTTTAAAGTCTTCACCTTGCAGTGTGTATTGATATTGCGCCTGACTCTGCCGGCCGCCAATCGTCAGATCCTGAGCTGACTGCATATACAGAGTGGCGCCCGGGACCACAGCAAGCTTCTTTCGCAGGCGGCCGATGACCTGGTCAGCGCTCATTTTGCGCTCGTCCAGCGGCTTCAAGGTGATGAACATGCGCCCCTGGTTAGCGCTGGTATTGCCGCCGGCGAAACCCACCATCGTGTTCACCGCCGGGTCCTTCATCACGATGCGCACGAACTGGTACATCTTCTTGCTCATCGCCTCAAACGAGATGTCCTGGTCCGCTTGCACCGACCCCGCTATCCGGCCGGTGTCCTGCTGCGGAAAGAATCCCTTGGGCACCTGGATGTAGAGGTATACCGACAAGACCGCGGTCAAAATCGCGACCGAAAAGGTAAACAACTGATGCCGCAGAACCCAGTTCAGACCGTGACGGTAGATATTTTGTACAGCATCGAAGACGCTCTGGCCGAACCTGTATGCCCGCCCATGTGCTTCCTCGTTAAGTGGCCGCAGGAATTTTGCGCACATCGTAGGGGTCGTGGTCAGGGAGACGATCAGCGACATTCCGATCGCGATGCTCAGGGTCACCGCGAACTCGCGAAACAAGCGGCCCACAATTCCGCCCATCATCAGAATCGGAATAAACACGGCGATCAGCGACGTACTCATGGAGAGCACGGTAAAGCCGATCTCTCTCGCTCCCCGGAAGGCAGCTGCGACCGGCGGCATGCCCTGTTCGAGGAACCGGGTGATGTTTTCCAGGACCACGATGGCATCGTCCACGACAAAGCCCGTCGAGATCGCCAGAGCCATCAGGGAAAGATTGTCCAGGCTGTAGCCCAGCAGGTACATGACGCCGAACGTCCCGATGAGCGACAGTGGCACCGCAATGCTGGGAATGATGGTTGCGCGGACGGTGCGCAAAAACAGGAAAACGACAAGGATGACCAGAATGACCGACAGCAGCAGAGTGATTTCAATGTCAAGCAGTGAAGCCCGGATCGTGGTGGTTCGGTCCATCACCACACCGATCTTGATGGCCGGCGAGATGGAGGCCTGCAGTTCCGGCAGCAACGCACGGACGCGGTCGACCGTCGCGATAATATTCGCGCCCGGTTGGCGGAAGATAATGACGAGAACGGCAGGCTTGACCTCAGCCGGGCCCGATCCGTTTGCAGGCTCTGCCGCCGATAATCCAATATTGCGAATGTCCTCCACGGAGTCGCGCACGTCGGCCACGTCTCCCAGGCGAACTGTGTTGCCGTTGTGACTGGCAACAATCAGCGGGCGGTACTGGTCCGCGGTTTTGATCTGATCGTTATTGGTAATGGTCCACGCGTTGATCGCGTTACTGAGGTCGCCCTTGGGTTCATGAGCATTCGCTGCGCCCAGGGCAGTTCGCACCTGCGCCAGGCCAACCCCAAGTTTGCTCAGCAGATTAGGATTTACCTCGGCGCGCACCGCGGGCCGCGCGCCGCCTCCCGCAAACACCTGGCCCACACCTTCCACCTGGGCAAGCTTCTGCGACAGGATGGAATCGGCGGCGTCGTAGATACGGGGCAGGGGAATGATGTCGGAAGTCAGGGAGAGAATCAGCACCGGCGCATCCGCCGGATTCACCTTCCGGTACCCCGGATTGCCGGGAAGGTTTGCCGGCAACTGGCTGCGGGCAGCGTTGATGGCCGCCTGCACATCGCGCGCCGCTGCATCGATGTTGCGGTTGAGATCGAACTGCAACACGACGCTGGTCGAGCCCAGTTGACTGGTGGAGGTCATCTGGTTCACGCCCGCGATGCGCCCGAACTGCCGCTCCAGCGGAGTAGCTACTGCCGATGCCATGGTTTGTGGATCAGCACCGGGCAAACCTGCACCCACCACAATCACGGGGAACTCGACCTGAGGTAAGGGTGCGACGGGCAGGAAAGTAAAGGCCAGCGCTCCCGAGAGCAGTAGTCCCAGCGTCAGCAGCGACGTTCCCACCGGCCGCCTGATGAATGGAGCAGAAATATTCATCCGCTAATCCCCGGGTACGGGCTCCTCAATCGGATTGCCAATGCGGAAGCGCGCGAACCGCCGGGCCAGGCGATCGAACCACAAGTAGACGACCGGTGTGGTGTAGAGCGTCAGAAGTTGGCTGAGCAGTAGTCCGCCGACAATCGTGATGCCCAGCGGATGACGCAGTTCGGATCCCGTGCCCGTGCCCAGCGCAAGCGGCAGACCGCCCAGCAGGGCAGCCATGGTGGTCATCATGATGGGACGGAAGCGCAGCAAGCAGGCCTGATAGATGGCTTCTTCGGGTGGCTTTTTTTCCTCGCGCTCGGCTTCCAGCGCGAAGTCGATCATCATGATGGCGTTCTTCTTGACAATTCCTATTAGCAGTATGATGCCGATCAAACTCACCACACTCAGATCGTTGCCCGTGATCATCAGGGCGAGAATCGCTCCCACGCCAGCAGACGGCAAGGTGGAGAGAATCGTAATGGGATGGATGTAGCTCTCATAGAGCACGCCCAGCACGATGTAGACGGTCACAATCGCCGCCACGATCAGCCAGGGTTCGGTGGAAAGCGAATTCCGGAATGCCGCCGCAGTGCCCTGGAAGCTGGTGTGAATGCTGCCGGGCAATCCGATCTCTTGTTCTGTTGCGTCGATAGCTTTGGTGGCATCGCCCAGGGATTTGCCAGGAGCCAGGTTAAACGACAGCGTAACCACGGGAAACTGACCCTGATGGTTGATGGCCAACGGCGTATTTTGTGTTTCGAAGTGGCTGAGGGCGGAAAGCGGTACCTGCGTCCCGGTCGCGGATTTCACATAGATGTGTTTCAGCGCACCTGGATCCTGCTGAAACTGCGGATCGACTTCCAACACGACGTGATACTGATTGAGCTGCGTGAACATGGTAGAGACCTGGCGTTGTCCGAAGGCGTCGTACAACGTGTCGTCGATCGCCTGCAGCGAGATGCCCAGCCGCGACGCCGTGTCGCGGTCAATGACCAGATTCACTCCCAGGCCATGGTTCTGCTCGTCGCTGGCCACGTCCCGCAATTCCGGAAGAGTTTGCAGCCTGGCCAGCAATCGCGACGCCCATGTTTCGAGCTCTTGGGCATCGGTATCTTCCATCGAATACTGAAATTGCGTCCGGCTGACCCGGTCTTCCACCGTTAAATCCTGTACAGGCTGCATGTAGAGCGTGATACCGGGCACCTTCGCCAGTTCGGGCTGCAAGCGGCGAATGATCGCCGACGCATTGAGACTCCGTTCGTCCAGCGGTTTCAGGTTGATCTGAATTCTGCCGCTGTTGGGGGTGGTGTTTGCGCCATCGACCCCGATGAAGGACGAAAGGCTTTCCACCGCGGGGTCCTTCAGAATCACGCTCGCCAGTTCTTGTTGCCGCTGCTCCATCGCGTCGAATGAAATATTCTGCGGCGCTTGAGAAACTCCAAGGATGACGCCGGTGTCCTGCACCGGAAAGAATCCCTTGGGAACGATGACGTACAAGAACAAAGTGAGTACCAGCGTTCCCGCGGTGATTAAAAGGGTGGTCGTCTGGTACCGCAGAACGAATCGCAGCGTTCTGCCGTAAAAAGCGATGACCCGGTTATAAAAGTTTTCCGACGCTACGTAAAAGCGGCTCTGCTTGCTGCCTTTGGGCCGCAGCAGTTTCGCGCACATCATCGGTGTCAGGGTCAGCGAGACCACGGCGGAAACCAGAATCGTCACTGCCAGGGTCACCGCGAATTCCCGGAACAATCGCCCCACGATGTCGCCCATAAACAACAGAGGAATCAGCACCGCAATCAGCGACACCGTCAGAGAGACGATCGTGAATCCAATCTGCCCGGAACCCTTGAGCGCAGCTTGCAGCGGCGAGTCGCCCTCTTCGAGAAAACGGTCAATGTTCTCGATCATCACGATGGCGTCATCCACCACAAATCCAGTGGAGATCGTCAACGCCATGAGGGTGAGATTGTTTAAGCTGTACCCCAGCAGATACATCACGCCGAACGTTCCCAGGATCGAAAGCGGAACCGCGACGCTGGGAATGACGGTGGCGGCGAGATTTCGCAGGAAAAGGAAAATCACCATCACCACCAGTCCGATGGTGAGCATCAATTCAAACTGAACGTCTTTGACCGAAGCCCGAATCGTGGTCGTCCGGTCGGTGAGGACCACTACTTTGACCGCCGCCGGCAAAGACGATTGCAGCACCGGCAGCAGCTTGGTGATCCTGTCTACGACGCTGATGATGTTGGCTCCGGGCTGGCGCTGGATGTTCACAATCACCGCGGGGCTTTCATTCATCCACGCCGCCTGCATGGAGTTTTCCGTGCTGTCGGTTACGGTCGCAACATCGGACAGCCGCACCGGGGCTCCATCTTTGTAGGCAACGATCAGCGGGCGGTATTGCGCGCTGGATAAAATCTGATCGTTGGCCCCAATGGTGAACTGCTGCCGCGGCCCGTCGAGCACACCCTTGGCCTGGTCCACGTTGGCCGTGGCCAGCGACGCGCGCAGGTCTTCCAGACTCATCCCATAAGAAGCGAGGGCAGTCGGATTCGCCTGAATGCGTACTGCCGGCTTCTGCCCGCCACTGATCGAGACCAGTCCCACGCCCGGCAACTGCGAGATTTTTTGCGCGAGCTGCGTATCCGCCAGGTCCTCCACTTTGGGCAGCGGCATGGTGGTAGAGGTCAGCGCCAGAGTGAGAATGGGTGCGTCGGCCGGATTGACTTTGCTGTATATCGGCGGATTAGGCAGATCGCGGGGTAAATACGTCCCGGCGGCGTTGATTGAGGCCTGGACTTCTTGCTCCGCCACATCGATGTTCTGATCGAGAGCGAACTGCAGCGTAATGACCGAACTGCCCAGAGAGCTGGTCGAAGTCATCTGGCTCAGCCCGGGAACCTGCCCAAACTGCCGCTCCAGCGGCGAAGTGACGGAAGAAGCCATCACTGTTGGGTCAGCCCCAGGATAGAACGTCACCACCTGAATGGTGGGATAGTCCACTTCCGGCAGAGCTGAGACGGGGAGCTGCCGGTAGGCTACGACGCCCACCAGCATCAGGCCTACCATCAGCAAGGCTGTGGCGACCGGACGCAGAATAAATATCCGTGACGGGCTCATTGTGCTCCGCTAGGTGTGGATTGCGCGGAGTCGGCGGTGCGGTTGCCTGCTGCATTCCCATTACGAGGCTCGACCGGGCTGCCCGCCTGCAGTTTGTCCTGGCCGTCAATCACTACCATCTGATTCTGAGACAATCCGGTGGCAATCGCAGATACATTGTTTTGCGTGACCGCAACCGTTACCGGCTGCATGATCACCTTTTTGTCTGACCCCACCACGAAAACGTAGTTGCCTTGCGGCCCGTTCTGGACCGCTACCGAAGGAATCACAATACTGTTCTTGCGAACTTCCAGCAGCAGATGCACATTCACAAACTGGTTCGGCCACAACGCTTCGTCCTTATTGCTGAACAAAGCCTTCAGCTGGATGGTTCCCGTGGACTGATCGATTTGGTTGCTGATCGTCAGCAGCTTACCGGTAGCGATCTTGGTCTGATCGTCGCGGCTGTAAGCATCCGCCTCGAGTGTGCCTTTTCTCAAGTGCTGTGCCACCGCAGCTAAGCTGTCTTCCGGTAGCGTGAACAAAATGCTGATCGGCTGCAGCTGGGTGATGACCAGCATCGGGTTTGTATCGGAAGCGTGCACCATGTTGCCCGGATCGACCAGTCGCAGCCCGACCCGCCCGCTCACCGGCGCAGTGATGTGGCAGTACGACAAATTCAGCTTGGCGCTATCGATTGCTGCCTGATCGGTTTTGACGCTTCCTTCGAATTGATCCATGGTGGCGCGCTGGGTGTCCACCTGTTGCTGTGACATCGCGCCGGAATCCTCCAACAGGCCCTTGTAGCGCTGGTAATTCAGCTTGGCATCCCGCAACGAAGCTTGATCCTTGAATAGAGTCGCCTCGGACTGTTCCAAAGCAACCTGATAAGGGCGCGGATCGATCACCGCCAGCAGGTCGCCCTGGTTCACATGCTGGCCTTCCTTGAATTTGACCTGAACCAACTGGCCGTCAATCCGGCTCTTGACGTTGACGGTGTAATAAGCGGTGACCGAGCCCAGTCCGCTGAGGTAAACCGGCATGTCGGTTTTCTGCGCCATGGCGACGCCAACCGGCATGGGGCCGACCGGCCCGCGCCGGTTTATGGGTTCTGGATCGGACGATGAGCAGCCGAATCCGGCCGCGCAAAGGATGAGAATGGCCGCAAGCGCGATGAGCCGCAACCCGTAGGTTCGCGGTTTACGGGTTGAAAACAGGCTGTTCTCCCTGGCAGGCTCCGGAAAAATTCCCGATCGCCGACCGAGCGGGAGTGCTTTGGCACTCACTCTGCTAAGAGATTGCATGGGCGTGGGCTTTGAAACGGCGCGCCATATGCGCGAGATGGCGTTAGCGGCGGATGCTGCTTCGAGGTTGCAATTCATGAGCTGGTTGGACCATTGTACGCGCCAAGATAAAGGGATGGCTGGCCCCTACATAGCAGAATCCCGCTCGCGCAAGTGACGGTCAAGCCGGGAACGAAAGTTTTACAAAACTTTACTGTTGTTGACCGGGGAAGCGGGAGGGACGCTTTGGGAGGGGATCTTTTCCGAGCCGACTGGGCCCGCTCTGGAAGCAAGTGACGGTGCGTTGTCCCGCGAGGGTGATTGAGTTCCGCTCGGCAGGGCCACTTTCGCAAGGTGGTCCTGCAAACTGTTCTCGAGCGCAGACAGACGTTCCTGGAGCAGGGATTCGCGGACGCGGGAGCTTTCGACTTCTCCAATCTGACTCGTAAGCAATTGTTCCAGCCGGACAATTCGTTGGCCCAGTCTTACCCGGGCATGCAATTCCGCCTGATCGAAGGGCTTGGTGAGGTAATCGTCAGCTCCGGAGCGCAAACCCGCAAGAATGTCCTCGGGGCTGTTGCGCGCGGTGAGGAGAATCAGGTAGCTGAAACTAGTCTCCGGGGTGGCGCGCGCCTTACGGCAGACTTCCGGACCCGTCATGCCGGGCATAATCCAATCGAGGATGGCCACGATGGGGCCCTGGGCATCCTGTAAGGCGTCCCAGGCGGCATTGCCATCCGTCACCGTAACCACCTCCCATTCCGCGATCAGGAATTGATGGAGAAGGCGGCGAAAGAAAGTATCGTCCTCGGCAACCAGAAGTTTCATGCATGTTTGGCGTACTGAGCAAATATCGTCGGTAAAGAACTAGCGCTTTAGAGAGTTGCGAGTCAGGATGCACTGGAGCGTCGGCTTTTTAGTTCTTTCTTATCTTGCAGGGGTAGATTCGTATCAGGGCAGGGCCTTCAAGCCTGCCCCTAGACTTTCATTCAACGATAAACTGAAGCCCTATCCTGAGTACGAATCTTTTTCCGCTTTCCGCGAAGATAATTCCACGCGCTCCGTACCAAAGTGTCGTTTTGGTGCTTATTTCGCTGCTAGAATTGTGCTTGAAATGCGAAGTGGTTTGCAGTCCGTGTGGATTTCCGGATTCCTTGCCGGAGTGTTGGGAGCTGTCTGTCCGGCGGTTGCCCAGAGTGGCCCGGTCGCCACCCTTCAGCGTGTAGAAGTGTGCAAGACCTGCGCCAATTTTGAATTGGAGATCAAGGCCAGCCGGCCCGTCACGCCGCAGACGCAGGTGATTGCCGGGCCAGATCGCCTGGTGATCGATTTTCCCAATGCGGTGCCCGGACCAGGGCTGCACGCCATTGCCGTGAAAACCGCGCGTGTGAGAGGGGTTCGTACCGGGCTGTTCGAGGCAAGCCCGCCAGTGGCACGAGTGGTCGTGGACTTGAACTCTCCGCAGCCGTACCAGATTGTGCCCTCGGGAAAGAGCGTGATTGTCAGAATCGGTGGCAATGAGAAGCTGGTGGCTTCCACGCCACCCTCCATGGCAGTGCTTCCCTTGGTGACGGCTTCGCAGCCTGGGGCCGCAGCGCCGCCCGAGCCGGTAAAGCCGCAGCCTCCTCCGCTGCGCGTCGAGTTCAACAACGGTAAGTTGAGTGTACGGACAGCGCACGCCACGCTGGGCGAAGTGCTGCGCGCCGTGGCCAAACAAACCGGCGCCACCGTTTCCATGCCCCCGGCAGCCGATCGCGAGCCGGTGATCGCCAACCTTGGTCCCGGACCTGCGCGGGAAGTGATTTCTTCCTTACTGAACGGAGTTCCATTCAACGTTCTTGTGCTGGGCTCGGGCCGCGACCTGTCGCAGGTTACGAGCATTGTGCTAACCGCGCGCGGTTCCGCCACGCCGGATATGCCGGCAAATTATTCTCCCGCGCCAGTCCAGGAGGTAGCACCGCCGCCGGAGGTGGAGCCTCAACCGGAGGTGGAACCTCAGCCGGAAGTGGAGCCTCCGCCCGAGGTAAGCCCGCCGCCGGCGCCATCGGGAGACCAGGAGAATCCTCAGCCGCCTCCGCCGGTACCCGACGCGCCGCCACAGTAGCCGCTTTCCGCAGGGATTGCTATGGCCAAAGTCAAGCCCAAGCCACAGCGAATCAAGGGGTGGGCTGGCGTCGCTAAGTTCCTCGGCCAGACTCCATCGGTAGCGCAGCGCTGGCACCACAAGGGAATGCCTGTGACCATCGAGGGCCGTCCGCCCATGATTTCCCTCCTGGAAGCACCCTCCCCCTCTCCCCCGTGGTCTTGCGAAATCATGAAGTTAGCAGCGGAACTTCGCCAAAATCTTTGAGTTTAAAGAGCTTGGAGGCAAAATCCTGAGCCCCAAGCACTTAGGCTCCGAGAGCGATCTGAGCAACCTTGCCCATGATTCCCTTATGCGCCAAGTGGGAGGCTGAGGTCAACAGAAATGAGAGGAAAATGCGAGGAATTCCCGAAATGGGAAGAAATCCTGAAGAGGTGTTTGAGCCGGAAGACCGGGGCAACGGTCAGTTTGCGCTGCTCTTATTCCAGGTGAGCACAAGCGACTTGATATCGGGTTGGCGGAGATTGTTCGAGTCGGCGTAGTACACAATGAAAATCTTTCCATCGGCTCGCAGCAGCGGCCAGCAGTAACCTCCGTCAATCGGCAGACCGGTATAGGTGTCGAGGACTGTGCGATCGGTGAAAGTGAGTCCAGAGTCGTAGGAGGCAAAAGCTACCATCTCATGCGGCGGTGGCGCGGTCGAAGATACAGCCTGCCGTCCGAACAGGAGCAGCGCTTTGTCCGTTTGAAGTAGCTGGGGAAGATCCAGGATACCGACCTGGGATGTGTAATCGATTTCCTCTCCCCAGGTCAAACCTAAATCATCCGAAAAATGGGCCCAGGTTTTATCGCCGGCATCGGAGCGGCTGACCGCCAGCAGCCTGGTTGCGCCAACCTTCGCCACTGCCGTTTCGTTGATGCCGGCGTCGCCCGGTTGGCGGATCGTGGCAAGCTCTTCCCAACTGGAACCGGAATCTCCGGATCGCCACATTGCCGCCTGGCTCGATCCATCGCCAGCGGGCTCGTAGGATGCGGCGTAAACTAAGCTGTTGAGGACAAGAAAGGCGGTTGGAAAAGCTGAGCTGCCGTCCGGTGGATTGCTGAAGAATGAGAGCGGCCCCCAAGTCTCTCCGTTGTCCGCCGAAAGAGTATAGGCCGCACCGCTCGTGCCCGATTGATCCGGTTTGACAAATTCCAACAACAATTTTCCATCCGGCATCAAAGCGAGAGTCGGGTCAGGCTGAGAACTATCGAAGGCAACTACTTCCGGGCTCCAGGTGGCGCCACCGTCGCTGCTTCTCCGCAGGATAACCGATGGGGTGGTGACGTGATTGATTCCCTTCTTATAGGCGAGAACGAGATCGGAGTCAGCGGCTCTGACCACCGCAGGAAATGCGTTATAACTGCTGTCGCTTTCGATGACTTGCCTGTCAGAGACGGAGATTGCGGGTCCGCTCGGCGCGCCAGAACCACCACCGGAGAGTGAGCCTCCGCCACAGCCAGTAAGCAATATTGCGACTACAGCCAGAGCTATGCGTTCGATCCGGCGCGGCAACATTGGGCGGATTCTACTATGGCGTCGCAAAAACCGCGTATTAAATTCTGTCTACGCTCGATGACATCGCCGTTGGAGGCAACGGCCAAGCTGGTCGAAAAGAAGCCCAAGAAGGAGCGATGGCTCGAATTGCTTCGTGGGCTCACCGCGTGGGTTCTTTTGCAGAAGTACTGCCCCGGCGGTGATCTTGTCGGGATGCCCCACTTAGCGGCTGGGTCCCTCCCCACTCCTCGAGCGAAGAGACGTGCCAGAAATCGGGGTCCGTATCCAGCCATTAAACGTGGGGCGTTGTAAACCTCAGGCGCTACATATTGCGTCTTATCTGTCTCGCGACGTGCTGCGAAGACTATGAGGCGCATCGGGCTGGTAACTTGCATGTTGCTCTTTGGGGCGCCGGTTGTTCCGGCCCAGACCGTGAACTCAGACTATGCGTCGCCCCCGGGCATTACCCGGAGCCGTCCGCCGGCGTGGGCGGATCAAGTCAAGTCGGCTCAAGAGCAGTCTGAGACAGAAATCCCGGAAAATGAAAGCCGTCCGAGGCTTAGGGCTAAGCTGCCGGCAGCTCCTTCCGCTTATGCGCCTCTTTCCCCAAGCCAGAAGTTCCACCGGTTTCTGAGAACTACGTATGAGCCGTACACGTTTTTTTCGGCGGCCTTTTCAGCCACGTTAGCCCAGGCGCAGGGGCAATGGTATGGCTATGGAGGCGGCATGCCCGGCTGGGGAAAGCGTTTCGGCGCCAGCCTGGCGGATACCGAATCGCGCAGGTTCATTCAGGGTTTTGTGCTGGCATCAGCTTTGCACCAGGACCCGAGGTATTTTCGTTCGAGGGCCCATTCGAAGATTCAGCGCGGCTGGTATGCGGTGACGCGGGTGTTGGTGACAAAATCCGATAGTGGTCGCGATACGTTCAACAGCTCCGAGTTCCTGGGAGCGCTGTTCACTACCTCACTGCAGAATGCGTACTATCCGGAGCGCGACCGGACTTTTGAAAAGACCATGGGCCGCTTTCTGGGCGCGCTCAGCTCGGACGCGTCGTCCAATCTTTTACAGGAATTCTGGCCCGATATTCACCGGCTGTTCCGGAAACATGCACCGGAGAAGATCAAGAAGATCGAGGAGGAAATGCCGCATCCCCCGCAGGATTAGCGCGCAGTGCTTCCCGTATTCGGGGAGTCCTCCGCGGTCTCTCGCCGGCAGGGGCACGGACCGCTGCGCGAGCCCGCAAAGCTTAACCGCAGAGGGCGCGGAGAAAGATGTGACGGATGAACTTCTTGGCGTGCTGGCGATTCCTCGGCGACCTTGGCGGTGAAAAGCTTTTCTGCCGGCAGGGGCAAGCAGCCGAAAATCTTAAACCGCAGAGGACGCCAAGGACGCGGAGAAAGATGGGACGGATTGAACTTCTTGGCGTGCTCGGCGATTCCTCGGCGACCTCAGCGGTGAAAAGCTTTTCTGCCGGCAGGGCGCTGACGAGCAGCCGCAAATCTTAAACCGCAGAGGACGCCAAGGACGCGGAGAAAGATGGGACGGATTGAACTTCTTGGCGTGCTCGGCGATTCCTCGGCGACCTCAGCGGTTAGAGGCTTTCTGCCGGAGGTTCCCGATAGTCGTTCACCATCCGCCTGATTCCGTGCTTGAGCAGAACTACATGGAAATTGATCAGCAGTCCAACGGAGATATGCAGAAGCCGCAAATAAGAGAGCATCTGGGCCTCATCAACCGGGTGCAGAGCTTCCTTGCATTTGCATTCAACGACGACTCTGCCTTCGATCACCAGGTCGGCGCGAAACCCGCAATCCAGCTTGACCGCCTCATAGATAAGGGGAACCGGCTTCTGACGTTCCATACGCAGCCCGAGCTTTTGAAGTTCATAGGCGAGACAGGATTCGTAGGCAGATTCCAGCAGGCCAGGTCCGAGGAGCCGGTGGACCTTGATTGCCGCTCCAATTACTTCTGAGGTAAGTTCCTGGGTGCGCATGGGGGTGCTCCTTAACTGCAAGTTTTCTTCGCGTGCTCGGCGATTCGGCCTCAGCGGTTAAAGTCTTTTTGCGGGCAGCGGCTATGCTAGCCCCGTGAGCCCGCAAAGCTTAACCGCAGAGGACGCCAAGATAGCGCAGAGGGCGCGGAGAAAGATGTGACGGATGAACTTCTTGGCGTGCTCGGCGATTCCTCTGCGCCCTCAGCGGTGAAAAGCTTTTCTGCCGGCAGGGGCACGAACCGCCGCGCGAGCCCGCAAAGCTTAACCGCAGAGGACGCCAAGATAGCGCAGAGGGCGCGGAGAAAGATGTGACGGATGAACTTCTTGGCGTGCTCGGCGATTCCTCGGCGACCTCAGCGGTGAAAAGCTTTTCTGCCGGCAGGGGCACGTAGCCCCGCGAGCCCGCAAAGCTTAACCGCAGAGGACGCCAAGATAGCGCAGAGGGCGCGGAGAAAGATGTGACGGATGAACTTCTTGGCGTGCTCGGCGATTCCTCTGCGCCCTCAGCGGTTAAAAGCTTTTTGCCGGCAGGGGCACGAACCGCTGCGCGAGCCCGCAAAGCTTAACCGCAGAGGACGCCAAGATAGCGCAGAGAGCGCGGAGAAAGATGTGGTTATCGTGAGACGTCCGGGCCCCAGATCTGCTTCACGGATTCCAGGCACCGGGCTCCGATTAATTTCTCCGAGGAACCGTGCCGGAGTTTGATCCAGACGATTTGAAAGTCGGCCCGGTTCTGGCGGTATTGAATGGCGATCCTGTCTCCCACCTTCAACTCGCCGCGAAAGCCGCTTAGCATGGCGCCGTCCTCGGTGAGATCGAGGGTGTGCGCCAGATGAGTTTCTTTGCTGCCCGCAATCCAAAAGCGTACGGGTACCACGCCTTTGATCCGTTTCGACCGTCGTCTTGCCAAATCAGAAATAAGCATCTTTCGCGCTCGCCGGGAAAAAGAAAAAGCGGAAAGGATTCAAAAGCAATCCCCCGTCCAGTCAGTTTTCATGGGTGTCTAAGAACATCTCCCTGGGACCCTGTTCCATTACGTTAGCGATTACCCGCTGCATTGGGAATGGCCCAATCGAGCGGGGAATAGCTCGACCGGGCCACTGAAAGGTGCGCAGGGAGGCTCGCGACGCCTCAGCTTTTGGTTGAAACATAGTCTGCTGGGGCTATAGAGGTAGGGGACTGAGCATCGCCTGCCACCGGAGTGAAACGCTGCGAAGGAAGACTAGTTGTGGATGAGCCGCACCGGAACAGGGCGAAGAAGCGCCCCCGCCGGAGATGGGTGTGAGAGCGGTGTTCACGTTACTGCCGCAGCCGGAGATGTTGAGCACATCGAGCACGAGGTCACCGTCGCTGCCGTGTGTCTCTTCCAAAAAAGCCTGCATAAAGCCAATCACTTTAACCTGTCCAGGGCCATGTCGAGAAGATGTCATGTCAATGATCGGCAAGGTGACGATTTGATTGCTGGTCGTGACAATACTTGAGGCGTGGCGGGCCGCTCTGGGCCTCGATCAGGATCGGTTCTGCCCCGTTGTGGTTGCGGAAATCGTCAAGATCGATTGCGTGTCCATTGCAGATCGTTTGGGACTACCGTTGTCATGGACGCAACCAGTCAGCAGGCAGGAGGCGCCTTCCAAAGTGCTGTAAAGACGCTGGTGGAGTGAGATCGATCAAAATGTTCGAGGTCGTGCTGCCGCACTGATACTGATTGGCGGTGTCGCAGCATGCGGCGGCTTCGGACATGGGGCTCGGCAAGTCCGACTGAGCACAGACGGGCAAGGGCCCAGTAGCCGAGCGATTTCCGCGGGAAGATAGCCAACATACTTCAGGCCGCCGTCGGAGGTTGGCGAGCAAGCCGCCGCAGTTCGGCACCCATTACTGGGGTGCCGCAGCGGCCCAGATGTTGGCTAAAGTTAGCCTTTCGCCGATCACGCCGCTGCTGCCATTCCAAACTCCCGGATTGACAAGCGTCCCATCATCATTGATGAACAAATTGGGGGATGCCATGGCGCTGGTCGATATTCGGTACCAGCCAAGGCTTGACGCAACTCGGGGCAACCGGTGGCATATTGGAGCCGCTGCCGGGATTCGAAGAGTTATAGGCTTCAGCCGTGGCGGTAGCGCTTACCGTGGCGAGACGCTGGCCGAAAATGCGGGCAAAAAATGTCGGCACATCGGTTCGCTGAGAGTGACTGTAATGCGCGGATCGCCGGGGTGGGTATCAAAATCAAAAGTGGGGGTGCCCACAAGCTGCGGGGCAACGCCACCTACTTTGTCCTGCGCCAGCAGCGAGTTGATGGTGCTCGTTGGCGATGTTTTGCGCAAGTGTTCGCAGATTGCCGTTGCTGCCGTCCTCGGCCACGCTCGTCGTGACTCCTGACATGACGAAAGCCTTTGCCCCGGCTAGCGCAGCGGCATCGGCGGCTGCGTTGCATCTCTCCGCGAGCCACGTAGAGCGTGGTCAGATCAATGGCCAGAGCGGCCGCGGCCAGCAAACAACGAGAAAAACAGCAACCAGGGCGAGGGTTTGGCCAGTTTCTCTGGAGCGGGCGGAACTGGTTTTCTGAAAACGCATCGTTCCTAGTCAATGTTGGGCACGACGCCGTCGGCATTGATCAAAGTCACGCCATTGGCGTAAGTCGCACCTGGGGCTACGAAACCGACCACGCGGTTGAATTCCCAGATGTAGGGGTATGCGAGTGTCACCTGCGTGCTGATGACATGAAAGTTCTGGCCACTGACCGACGTGGTAAACGAATAGCTGCGGTCGATCGTCAACGTTAAAGTGCCGCTCGGAGGGCACCCGTTCCTGCGGCTGTATATTGCCACCTTAGCGCAGTGGTGGGATCGGGAAGCGCGGGGTTGTCGTCGTGTGAGCCCGCCGCCGTCGACAGCCCGCAGTCATTCACGTCGGCGGCTTTCAGATAGGAGTCTACCGTATTGCGGATCGCGTCTACCGACTGGGGCGGATTACCGTTATGGAGATCGGTGGTCGGCATGCTGGAAGCGAAGCGCGCGCCTTCGCGCGCCGCACCGCCAATCTTCTGCTTCACATTGAAAGCGTTGCCGAAGTCGAAGACCCCGACGACCAGCACCAGCAGCAGCGGCAGGCTGACGGCGAACTCGGCAATGGCCACGCCCTCACACGATTGCAAAAAGCCCGCGGGTAGTTTTGCGGCACATCAGTTTTCCGCCATCATCTGTGCATCGGCTTTCAACCGCAAATTATAGGTGCTCCTGCTAAAAACCAGAAGGCAGGAAGAAGTTGAACGGGTACTCAAAGCTGACAACTACGCCGCAGGCCGGCGAATTTGAGGTTACAGCGTTAAGCTGGGCGTTGGTGTAAACCGTGACGTTGTTCGGCGGTTGCCGTCGTCATTCCGCCGCAATTACCCGCAATCGGAGCCGGGCTGGGTGTGTATGCGAGCGACCTGGTTGGGATCCATCCTGGCGGCTTGCAGCACCTGCCCGACTTTCGTGGCCACATCAGCGGCAGTTGGGCAGGGTGCCTCCGCAGGTAGCGCAATTCTGTTGCACGGCCACGATGGCGCCTTCCCGTGCCGCATGAGTAATCGTGCTGTAGATGTTAAACGCCCGCCCAAACCAGAAAATGGCCAGCAGAAACATGATGACAATGGGCAGGATCACCGCCACTTCGGCGATCTCCGAGCCGTCATCTCTATGAATTTTCAGCCGATGCACCATTGCTTGCGGGCTCATGAACTTGTCCAGACCTGCGCAGCCGAGTAGAGAATCACACCCACCGCCATGGCCACCCCGAACGGCACCTTGATGGCTTGCGGGTTATCCAGCGACAGCTCCGGATCGGGCAAGCGCAGAGTCAAGTATGCCATCACGATCCGTCCCAGGTTGCGAACAGTCTGCAGGAGCCGTCGTTTCCAGATAATCAAGCCAATCGCCATCACCCCGGCGACCAGAACCGCTACGAACAACGTGGTCAGGAGGCGTTCGGGGCCGAGAAAAGCTCCGACTGCCCCCACCAGCTTCCAATCGCCCGCGCCCAGAGCCCGCACCAGCACAAAAGGCAGCAAAAGCGCTAAACCGAGCCCAGCACCCAGCAGGGCAGTCCGGGCGCCCGCCCAGCCGCCCGCCCAGGAGTTTACGGCAATCCCGATCAGCAACCCCGGCACGCGTGAGCCAGTTCGGGATGCGGCGGGAGCACCAGTCCGTCCATCCCGCGATGGCCGCCGGCAGAGCCCCCAACATCCAAGCCTCGGGCCTCAACATGAAACAGAGGGCAGACAACCGATCTGCGGTTGCGGCCTGCGTATTCTGCTGTGGGGGAGAGACTTAGCCATCTGAAAGCTCCAGACGGAACACCGCCGCGGCGAGCGATTCTGAGCGGATTGTCACATAGTCCCAAGAGCAAGTCAATGAAGCAGATGGACAAGGGAGTGGGGGGGCTCTGGAGCTTACGGAAAGCTTTTAACCGCCGAGATCGCAGAGAAATGCCGCGGAGCACGCGGAGGAAAGCTGAGACAGCACTGCGGCCGAGCAGCTTGCCTGGTTCGAGGTAAGCTGCTCGTTTTTCGGAGTTTACTGATTCATGGAACGAATGCCGGAGCGCTCGGCAACGATGCGACGGGCGTTGTCGGCAAGTTGCTTGGCCTGGGGCATCAGTTCCAGGGCTTTGACGACCTCGGGGTCGGCTTCGGCGCGGACCTTCAGGCCCTCGTCCTGCCCGAAAGCGTCAACGAAAATCTCGCTCTTGATGTAGGAGCGCAGCCAGGGAAGGTTGTCGGTGATGTCGGCAGGGGCGTAGGAAATCTTCTGAGAGTCCAGGAAATTGCGGAATTCCTGCAACACCGCGTCATCCACCTCGAAGGTCTTCTTGTCCGGATGATGGTCTACCAGGTAGTGCTTGGCAAAATTGAAGAAGGCATAGTGCACCAGCAGTTGTTCCTGGAAGTGGTTGCTCTTGGGCGGAGTGAACTTTACGTCGGGCGTAATGCCTCCGCCGCCGTAGACCGTGCGCCCGCTGTCGGTGAGCTTGACCTCGCGATTGCCGTTGTTCGACTGATCGTCGCGGTTGAAATAGTAGTCGTAGAGCGAAACGTTGGAATAATCGCGCTGAATGAGGCGTCCGCTGGGCGTGTAGTAGCGCGCCGTGGTAAGCGCCAGGCCGGTATTTTCGGAGAGCGGATAAACGGTTTGGACCAAACCCTTTCCAAAGGTGGTTTCGCCCAGGATCAGGCCGCGATCGTGGTCCTGGATGGAACCAGCCACGATTTCTGCGGCTGAGGCTGAGCCACGGTCCACCAGCACGACCAGCGGGTAATCCTTGCCGCCGTTGCCATGGGTGGCTACGTAGCGCTTCTCGGAAGATGCCCGGCCATGATGGGAAACGATGAGCTGACCCTTGCGCAGGAACTTGTCGGCCACGCCGACGCCTTCGCTCAACAAACCGCCCGGATTCTGCCGGAGATCGAGGATCAGGCCCTTCAGGTCGCCCATTTGATCGAGGGCCGCCTGCACCTCATGATCGGTGGTTTCGTCGAAGCCGCGAATATGCATGTAGCCGACGCCGGGCTGAACCAGGAAGTGCAAGTCCACGCTGTAGTGAGGAATTTCGTCGCGGACGACGGTAAATTCGATCGGCTTTTCCGAGCCTTCGCGCAAAACGGTGATGTGAACCGTGGTCCCTTTGGGGCCTTTGAGCAGATCGGCTACGTCGCTGGTGCTCATGTTGTCGGTAGGCTTGCCATCCACCGCCGCGATAACGTCGCCCGGATGGATGCCGACCCGGTAAGCGGGAGTGCCGACAAAAGGCGCAATCACGATCACCACGGTGCGGTTGTTGACGGTGCGGGGGCCGACCTGCATGCCGACGCCGTAGTACTTGCCGCGCTGGTCTTCTTTGAGCAGCGAGTAAGCCTTGGGATCGAAGAAGTTGGAGTGGGGATCGAGCACGTGCAGCATGCCCGGAATGGCGCCATCGTAGATGGCTTTATCCGGGTCCACCGGTTCGGCGTAATTTTCCTCGACGATGCTATAGACCTCGGTAAAGGTTTTCACGTTGTCGCGGACGTCGCCATCCGAACTGGGGGCGACCGCCGGGTTCTTCTGCGCGAAGAGCACTCCGAGAAAACCGCAAGTGGTGAGAAAGAAAACAATAACGAGGAGGATGCGACGAGAACTGCCAGCCATCTTCAATGTCCTTTATGCGGCGAGGAATTGCGTGCCGAGGCTAATTATTTGCAGTATAACACCCCGTGCAAAGCAAAGCTGCCCTCCGGAACCCGGAAGTAACCATGGCCGGGAAGTCATGAGGGCACTCTCACGATGTAAGATGCGCGTCCGGTTGCAAGGACAGAAATTGTTGGGGAGCGGGTCTTCGAAAGGGGAAGAGCCGCTGCAGGACCGGGTTGGCCCCGCAGCGGTCGAAATTCATTGGGTAATGGTCTTTGCCATATCTCCGATTTTGAATCCAGAGCCGGATACCGCGGTGCAAACCGCGGACACGTCATCCACGTCGGTCACCTTTACGACGCCGACCGGCGAGGTCATCCGGCGAATCACCTTGCCGGTGGCCGGGTCTTTGATTTCGTGAGTGACGCGCTCGATGTTGAGCTGGTCGCCGACTTTGACGCCCGCTTTGGCGCCGACGTTGAGCACGATCTGACCGCTGTCCACGGCCGCTACCAGGCCCTCGACGACGATGGTGCGGGTTACCAGTTTGGTGTTATCGGCAATGACCTCGGTAGTGAGCTGATCGGTGGCGGCTTTCACGGCTTCGCCGATAATGGTGTTCTGGAAGTCGCTGCTGCCGAAGTTGACGCCGCCGGCGCCCCATCCGCCCCAATGGCCGCCACCGCCCAGCATGGAGGTGCTGGAGCGCGCGGACTCGCCTTTGCCCTCCGCCACGCCCAGGATTTCTCCGGTGTCTACGTCCACCAGGCGTGCGGTGAGGGCTACGTTAGCCTTGCTGTTTTTGTGCTTGAAACCGCCCAGCCCGAAGCCTCCAAATCCGCCGCCGGCGCCGCCGACCCCGGTATTCTTGGTCTCGTTGCCGAACTGAGTGATGCTGCCGACGATGATGGCGTCCACCCCCAGCAGTTTGCCGAGCTTGGCGGCGGAGGTAGGATTAGCGCGATCACTGTTGGAGAAATTCTGTTCGGCCATGATCTTGTCCAGCGCCTTGCGCTCGATGACGGAGTAGGTGCCATCTTTGACCAGATTGGTGACCAGCAGGTCGGAGATGCCTTTGCCTACGTCCACGTCCTGACCGAAGATCGCGGCGACCCCGCTATGAACTGTAGCGTAGTCAAAATCGAAGACAGCCACGCGTTTTTTCCGCCCGGCCGCGGGCGCATTTTGTGCATTGACCGCGATAGGGAGGAGAAGTCCGGCCAACGCAATAAGCCACAACATTTTTTTCATGAACCAAGCTCCTATGACTGGAATGCGAACCAAGACTGGCTTGCGATTTGGGGGAATCTTATTTCCGGAGCTGGTATGTGTCAACCAAGAAACCGCAGAACCGGTTGCACAACTAAGTCGCGTTTCCCAGGAGTGGAGGGACGCAGAAGAGGGGGGATCCCCTGCGGGCCGCGAGTTCGGATTGCCGCCAATTCTCGCGGGCAGTATGATGGGCATATATGAATCTTAGTTTTTCGGAAATGGCGTTCATCTTCGTGATCGCATTGATCGTCTTTGGTCCGAAGAAACTGCCGGAGATCGGACGCCAGATCGGAAAGGCGCTAGCCGAGTTCAAGCGCGCTTCGAATGAATTCAAGGCGCAGATTGAGGCGGAGATCTCGCAGCTGGAGAGACCGGATCCGCAGCCGCAAATTTTGCCTCCGGTCGAGCCCCCCATGGGCGCCATTGCCGCACACTCGATGACAGCGAACGGAGACGTGCCAGCGAACCGGAGATTGTGCCGCAGTTGGCCGAGTCGTCTGCCTCAACTCCTGAGGCCAAGGCTCCCAATGCCTGATGCGGCGACTGATTTGCCTCCTGCAGACCAAGTGAAGGATGAAATGCCCGCCATGGGATTCCTCGATCACCTCGAGGAACTGCGGAGCCGGCTGATCCGTTCGATCCTGGCGGTGGTGGCGGGATTCGGCGTGTGCTGGGCTTACCATGAGCGCATTTATAACGTCATGCAGCGGCCGATCATGGAGGCCCTGAGGGCGAATCATCTGGCCGAGAAGCTTGTCTATTTGAATCCCACCGAGCCGTTCAATCTGTACGTGAAGATCACGCTGCTGGCGGGATTGTTTCTGGCGTCTCCGTTTGTGCTGTATCAAGTGTGGATGTTTATTTCGCCGGGGTTGTATCGCAACGAGAAACGCTACGTTTTGCCGTTCATGTTCTCGACGGTGTTCCTCTTCGTGGCGGGCGGCTATTTCGGCTACAAAATCGCTTATCCGCGGGCGCTCGATTTCCTGATTGAATTCAGCAAACAGTTTCAGCCGATGATCACGGTGAGCGAGTACACCGACCTGTTTCTTACCATCATCATCGGCATGGGCCTGATCTTCGAGTTGCCGATCCTGGTGTTTTTTCTTGCCCTGATGGGGATTGTGAATGCCCGCTGGATGCTGAAGAATTTCCGCTACTCGATACTGGTCATTTTCATTATCGCTGCCATCGTGACGCCAACTTCCGACATTTTGAACATGTGCATCTTTGCAGCGCCGATGATTGGGCTGTATGCCCTCAGCATCGGGATTGCGTGGCTGGTGCATCCTTCGCAGCGCAAAGCGCGCCAGGCGCGCAGGAACCCATGAGGCCAGGGGCTGTGGTTTGGGCGGGGATCGCCGCCGTCCTGTTTGTAAGCCTGATCGCTTGCGCGCGCTCGAAGCCGGCGGAAGCATCTTCTGAGTCGGCGAAACCTAGTACTGTCACCGCTCAGCAAAACTTCTTTACCGCCCCGCCGGACTCCGGTCCCTTGCCGTCGATAGACGCTGCCCGCGCCCTGCAATATGTGCGAGACGTGGTGGCATTCGGCCCGAGGCCCATCGGCAGCGAGAATCATAAGAAACTGGAGCAGTACATCTACGCCCACTTGAAAGGCGATCGGGTCGAAGATGACTCTTTCACTGCCGACACCCCGGAAGGCAAATTTCCGGTGCGGAATATCGTCGCCAAATTTCCCGGCGCCAAAGACGGAATCATCGTGATTGCGGGCCACTACGACACGGTCTATTCCCTTCGGAACACGGGTTTTGTGGGGGCGAACGATGGAGGCTCGTCCACTGCATTGTTGTTGGAATTAGCCAATCAACTGCGCGGAAAGGCACGCGACGGCTACAGCGTTTGGCTGGTGTGGACGGATGGCGAAGAAGCGATCAGAGAATGGACGGACACCGACAGCCTATATGGTTCGCGCCATCTGGCGGAACTTTGGCAAAAGGACGGCACGTTAAAAAAAATCAAGGCGTTCCTGTTGGTGGATATGATCGGGGACGCCGGCCTGGATATTCAACGCGACCAATATTCCACTCCCTGGCTGGAGGATGTGGTTTCTCAGGCGGCAAGCCGTTTCGGGTACCAGTCCTATTTCTTTGAACGGGAAGGGGCCTTTGACGACGATCATTTGCCCTTCGTGCATCGCGGGGTGCCTTCGGCCGATCTTATCGATCTCGACTACGGCTACAACAACGTGTTCTGGCACACTCCGCAGGACACGGTAGACAAGCTCAGCCCCAAGAGCCTGGAAATCGTCGGTAGCGTCGTTCTGGAAACGGTGCGGATGCTGGACGAAAAAAAATAATGCTCCGGCGAATTCGATTGCCGGAGCATGAAAGAACGGGCAATCGCCTAGCAGACCTGCGGTAACCTGGAGCGGCCGAACAAGACGAATCCCAGAAGTCCCAAACAGAGTAGGGAGAAGAGTACCGTGCTAGGTTCGGGAACTGAAACCGTACTGACGGTAAGTGTACCGGTGCTGAATAGTCCACCCGAGTGATATGTCCCGGGAGCGCTAAACGCGCCGTCCGTAAACATGTAGATGCTGGCAAGGTTGTTGATGTCAGAAAAGACCAGTGCCGAACCGATAATGGCGTTGGGCAGGAAGACAGCGGCGATGGGGGAGTTGACAGCGCAATTGGTGCAATTGGTTAATTGCGAGGTTGAAACGGTGGTTCCCAGAGGGGGAGCAGTAATAAAGCTGGACGTCGTGAATTGGAATCCCACCGACAATCCATCCCCTCCCAGGCCGTCGTTGGTTCCGGTAAATGAATACACGACGTCTGCATGAGCGGCTTTACTGGAAAAGCCAATTGCCAAAGCAATAATGGCCAACCAGAAGTAATGTGACCGAAGTCTCATTTTGACCTCACCAAGGATCATTTGGTTCTGGCGCTTTGAGAAACACAAAAATGCCAGTAGTAGTCCACTGGCCATGGAGTAGTGGGCAATTTCCTCTCCATCCGGCACCGAGGAAACGACGTTGATTCAAGAGTTTAGGAATCGACGCCGCTGGGATGTGCAGGGAGTTGCGATTTGTCGGTAGAGCTTTCGTTTGGCAGGCATTTCGTTTCTGGAAGCTGAAGAGTGAACCACATCGTTTTTTGGATTTTTTTCAATCTGTTTGTGGTGGCAATGCTGGCGCTCGATCTGGGCGTCGTGCATCGTCGCACTCGCGCGGTCGGGTTTCGCGAAGCTCTCATCTGGAGTGCGGTGTGGATCAGTCTGGCGATGGGGTTCGCGGTCTTGTTGTATTCGTCGCAGGGACGCACGCCGGCGTTGGAATTTGTCACCGGATATGTTCTAGAGCTTTCCCTCAGCATCGATAATCTATTTGTCTTCCTACTGATCTTCCGCTATTTCCGGGTGCCGGACGAATTTCAGCACAAGGTTCTCTTCTGGGGCATTCTGGGCGCGCTGGTCATGCGCGGGCTTTTCATTTTTGCCGGAGTGGAACTGCTGGAGTCGCTGCATTGGATCGTTTACGGGTTTGGCGTGTTGCTGATCTACAGCGGCATTAAGTTGTTTCGGCAACACGGGGCCGACATCAAGCCGGAGAAGAATCCCGTGCTGCGACTGTTCCGGAGGTGGGTTCCAGTCACCGACGATTATGAGGCCGAGAAGTTCTTTGTGCGCCGTCCCGCTTTATACGCCACGCCGCTCTTTGTCGTGCTGGTGGTCATCGAGACCACGGATGTGCTATTCGCCGTAGATTCGGTGCCCGCCATTCTGGCCATCACGCTCAACGCATTTATCGTTTACACCTCGAATGTGTTTGCAATCCTGGGCCTGCGTTCCATGTACTTTGCCCTGGTTGGCATGATGGAGACATTCGAATACCTGCATTACGGGTTGGCGCTTATCCTGATTCTCTTCGGCAGCAAGATGCTGGTCTCAAACTTTTATAAGGTTCCGACGGAATGGGCGCTGGCGGGTCTGGCGGGGATTCTTGTGGTCTCGATGCTGGCATCCCTCCTCAAAAGAAGGAGAACAATTCAACACTAGACGCAGCAGGAATGCTGTACTTCCCACCACTACGCGAACCGCAATGAATCGCCACGGACTATGGAGTGCTTCAAGAAATGCGAGTCATCATGGTTGGGGCAATCCGTCCGGTAATGTGCGCCGCGACTCTCCTCGCGCGCCAAGGCGCTACGCGCCACCAGTAAGCCGGTCCGGCAAAGGTTGAGCGCTTCCCAGCCACGCCGGGTGTGGGGACGAGCCAGTTGAGGACCGATTTGTTGCAAACGCTCGATGGCTCGCTGGAGACCGACGTTTTGACGAACAATGCCCACGTCCTGCCACATGAGATCCTGAATTTCGCGAATGATGTTTTCAACGCCGGCATCCACCGGGCCATTGGAATACGCAGCTTGAGGCGTTTCTTTGGGGCGCTTTACCGGGCCCAGCTCTTGCTGCATCTTTTTCCCCGCTCGTGCTCCGAATACCAAGCCTTCCAGCAGGGAATTGCTGGCCAGCCGGTTAGCGCCATGAACGCCGGTGCACGCCGCTTCCCCGGCAGCATACAGGCCGGGTAAGGTGGCGCGTCCTTCGAGGTCGGTGCGCACTCCCCCCATGGCATAGTGCGCCGCCGGGCGAATGGGAATGAGGTCGGTGGTGATATCGATTTTGTATTTCAGGCAGGTTTCGTAAATCCGCGGGAAGCGCGACTGTATGTGCCTGCCATCGAGGTGCGTAAGATCCAAGTAAACGGTAGGATCCTTGGCGTGACTGATTGCGAGTTCGCGGGTGATGGCGCGGGCCACCACATCGCGTGGCGCCAGTTCGGCCAGAGGGTGGTACTCGGGCATGAAGCGGGTTAGGGAATCATTGCGCAGAAACGCACCCTCGCCCCGCAAGGCTTCCGAGAGCAGAAAGCGTGGAGCATTTTTCAGATACAGCGCGGTGGGATGGAATTGAATGAATTCCATATCGCCGATTTCAGCGCCTGCGCGAAACGCCATGGCGACACCGTCGGCGGTGGCTACTGGGGGGTTGGTGGTATTGCTGTAAAGCTCGCCCGCGCCGCCGGTGGCCAGCAGCACCGCCGAGGCGGCGATTCTGGTTCCGCCGACGAGTTCTACTCCGCGGATGCCATCGCTCTCCAGCAGACTTGCGGTGAATTCGAATTCGTAGACCGAGATATTTTTTAAGGTTTTCGCCTTGGCGTAAAGCGCGCGCAGAATTTCGCGTCCGGTAGAGTCGCCGTGGGCGTGCAGGATGCGATTGCGGCTGTGCGCGCCTTCCCGGCCGAAGGTCAACCTGGTGCCCTGGCGGTCAAATTCCGTGCCCCACTGCAGCAGTTCCTCGATCCGCTGCGGGGCATCCTCAACCAGCGCGCGGGCGGCCTCGACATTGCAAAGCCCGTCGCCGGCGCTGAGGGTGTCCTGTAAATGCAGGCTGATTTCGTCTTCGTCGCTGAGCGCGGCCGCGATTCCGCCCTGCGCGAACTGGGTATTGGAGTCGGTCACCTCACGCTTGGCAAGCACGAGGACGCGGCCGGCGGGGGCAAGTTCAACGGCAGCCCGCAACCCGGCTATGCCGGCGCCAATCACCAGAAAATCTGTTTCTGCCGGTATGGGCTGCATTGACAAAATGGTAACATGCAACGGCCTCAGGTCCTGGCCGCCGCTTACGTTATGATGAATGGCCATGACTCGGGTGAAAGTGATTCTGCCGGAACGCTCGTACGACGCCGTAATCGAGAATGGTCTGCTGGCGCGCGCGGGTGTGCAGCTGCGGGGCGTGTTGGGGGAGCGGCGGCGCTTGTTCGTGGTAACGGTAGCTCCGGTGCGGCGCAGGTGGGGCAGCAAGCTGATGAAATCGCTCACCGGGGCTGGGTTCGAGGCGAAGTTTGTCGAAATGCCCAACGGCGAGCGCTACAAGAGGCTTTCGACGATCGAATTGCTATCGGAAAAGATGACCCGGCTGGGGGCGGATCGGCGGGCCGTAGTTCTCGCCTTTGGCGGCGGAGTGGTGGGGGACGTTGCCGGGATGCTGGCGTCGGTCTACATGCGCGGTGTGGACCTGGTGCAGATTCCGACGACGGTGCAGGCGCAGGTGGATGCCTCGGTTGGTGGGAAGACGGGAGTGAACCTGCGCACGGGGAAGAATCTTGTGGGCACGTTTTATCAGCCTTTGGCAGTGCTGCTCGATCCTGCGGTGCTTTCGACCTTGTCCGAACGCGAGTTCCGTGCCGGGATGTACGAAGCGTTGAAGGATGGCGTGATCGGTTCGCCGGAACTTTTTCATCTTCTGGAGAGAACACCAATCGGCAAACTTCGCCAGGATGCCAAGGCGCTGGAGTGGGTGATCGCGGAGTCGGTAAGGCTGAAGGCCGAGGTGGTTTCTGCAGATGAACGCGAGGGCGGACTGCGGCGGGTGTTGAACTTCGGCCACACCATTGGGCATGCGCTGGAGACGGCGACCGGCTACAAGCATTTTCTGCACGGCGAGGCTGTGGCGTGGGGAATGATTGCGGCAGCGCGGATTGCCGGCGCCGTCGGCAGGCTGGATAAGGTGAGTGAAAAGCGGATCAAAGATGCGGTGCTGGCCTTTGGTCCTTTGCCGCCGGTCAACGTTCGCAATGGAAGCATCGTGCAGCTTCTCAAGAGCGACAAGAAAACCAGCGACGGGATTGTGCACTTCGTGCTGCCGCGTGAAATTGGCAAGGTCGAGATCGTGAATGACGTACCGGAAAAAGTTGTGACGGATGCCGTGGAGGAATTGCGGCGGATGTCGAAGTGAAGACCGCCCGTTGAACCATCAGGACAAATCTGCAGTTGTAGGAGCGAGTCCCGCCGGGGCGGCTGACCGCCAATCGGCGGCTCGTGCGGTGCGCCAGATGTTCACGGAAATCGCGCCGCGGTACGACCTCTTGAATCACCTGTTGTCGTTCAATGTGGATCGGCTGTGGTGGAGAAGAGCGGCGGGTACTTTTCGTGACATTCTGCAAGGCCCGGATGCACGCGTGCTGGATTTATGTTGCGGCACGGGTGACATGACATTCGCGCTGCGGCGGCGGGCTGGAAAAACGAGCCCAAAGATCCTGGGCGCCGATTTTTCGCACACGATGCTGCAGAGGGCCAGCAAGAAATCGACTGGGACTTCTCTGCGATGGGTGGAAGCCGACGCTTTGCAGTTGCCTTTCCCGGACAAACACTTCAACCTCGTGACCAGCGCTTTCGGGTTCCGCAATCTGGCGGACTACGATGCCGGGCTGCGCGAGATCGTGAGAGTGCTGCGACCGGAGGGCCGCTGCGGCATCTTGGATTTTGGGGAACCGTCCGGCTTGATGGGAAGCGTCTACCGCATCTACTTCAAGCACGTATTGCCCGCGGTCGGAACGGTAATTTCGGGGGTTAAAGGACCGTATGCCTACCTGCCCGCGTCGGTGGAAAGATTTCCGGAGCCTGCGGAAATGTTGGAACGCATACGGGCTGCCGGATTTCGGGAGGCTTCGTGGACGCCATATACCTTCGGTATCGCAGGCCTATATGTGGGGCGGAAATAGAGTCGGGCGGAGCTACTTAGCAGGATCGCGAAAGGAATCCTGGAAAGCTTCTTCCACCGTATAGCGCATGACCTCTTCGTAGTCGGCGCCCAGGAATTCTCGCAGCCGCTGGGTGTTCATCAGATACTCGCCGGTGATATAGGGCGCGGCTTCGGGCGGGGTAGCGGAGATCCCCAGCTTCCAGACCAGATTCAGCGCCGAGCGAAATGCGGCTTTTCCGGGAAGACGCCAGGCGCGCGTGTGGGCAATCTCGAAACAACGAGCCAGGCTCACCGGAGAACCGCGGCCCGCGACGTTCAGCACCGTAACCCTCTGATCTTCTGGTTCGGTACGCTGGACGATATAGCTAACCAGACGGGCCATATCGTCTACGTGAACGAACTGCATGCGGTTTTTGATGTAACGGTCTCCCATGGGCAACATGCAGGGCAGACGAGTGCCTTTGCGGCGCATTTCGGCGGCGCGCTCGCCAAACCCGTTGGGCGTGCCGCGGAATGCGCCCATAATGTAGTTGTCTACAGGTCCGCCCGCGAAAATATGGGAGCGCAGGGAGTACATACTGCAACCGCGCAGTCCGGGGGCTCGCCGGGAAATGATTTTTTCCACTTCCATCTTGTGGACGGCGTAGGGCAAAGTGTGCGCGGCGAGCGGGGCTTCTTCACTGACCGGTTCCGGGAGGTCCGGTCCGTAAACCGTGACGCTGCTGGGAACGATGACTTTGTGAACCACCGGTTCCTGGCGATTGGTCTCGCCGATCGCTTCCATGAGACGGGCCGTACCGGCGACATTGATTCGCCACATGCGGTCGACGTCGAGAATGCCGTTGCGCACCGGGTCCAGGATGAAAGCGAGGTGGATGACGGCCGCAGCCTGGGAATCGCGGAGCAGGTCCATGAGATCGCGGCAGGAACCTTCCTCGCCCAGGTCCATGGTGACAAAGTGCAGGGGAGTGTCCGTTTCGGGCGGATTCAGATCCACGCCAATGACGTAGTAGTCCGCCAATAGAGGCAAGAGGCGGAGACCGAGATTGCCGCTAATGCCGGTGACCAGAATGGCTGGTTTCGAGTTCGTCATGCGGCAGCCGCTGCGCCTAATTCGTAAAGTGGTACGGGCGGCATTCCTTCGGGAAAGATCAGATGATGCAAGCAAAATCCTAGCATAGGAAACGGTCCGCGCCTGTTCTCGAAATGGTTCATCGCCACGGAATATCGCGGGCTGCCCGTTTCGCCGAAAGAGCGGGTAGTCGTAGTGTTTCGGCTTTTCTCTGCGTTCCCGGCGGCATTTCTTTGCGATCTCGGCGGTTAAGAGCTTTAATCGAGAGCTTGTGACCGCAGAGTGCGCCGAGGTTTGCGCTGAGAACGCGGAGAAAAACCAAAGCCGCTTGGCGGCAGGCGTGACATGCAGCGATAATGACCTGATGCCCGAAGCACCTGCCAGTTACGGTCCGCAGTCGATGCGCGCCGACAAGCGCGCGGTGGCGGCAAATTCCGTGCTGGCGGCGGTCGCGATTACCGCGCTCAAAATCGCAGTCGGTATTACCACCGGCAGCTTGGGCATACTCTCGGAGGCCGCGCACTCCGCCCTCGACTTGGTCGCGGCTGTGGTAACCCTGCTTTCGGTCCGCGTCTCGGATCGGCCGGCCGATGCTACGCACCAGTACGGCCATGAAAAGATCGAGAACTTCTCGGCTTTCATCGAGACCGCCCTGCTGCTGCTGACTTGTATATGGATCGTGTATGAAGCGGTAGAACGGCTGTTCTTCGAGCATGTCGCGATTGAGCCCAGCTTGGCGGCTTTCGCCGTCATGTTCATTTCCATGGGGGTGGACTTCTGGCGCTCGCGCGCCCTGGGCCGAATGGCCGCAAAGTACGACAGCCAGGCGCTGGAGGCGGATGCCTTACACTTCTCCACCGACGTTTGGTCGAGCGGAGTGGTGGTCGTCGGCCTGGCGCTGGTTCTGTTGGGCCGGAGCTATCGCATTGCGTGGCTCAGTGACGCCGATCCCGTCGCGGCTCTCTTTGTGGCGGGTGTAGTTGTTCATGTGAGCTGGCGGCTGGCGCGCCGGACGATTGACGCCCTGCTGGACGGTGCGCCGGCGGGCGTGCGCAACGAAATTATGGCGGCGGTTTCGGGCGTAGATGGCCTGCTGGAGGTGGATCGGGTGCGCATCCGGCGCGCCGGCAATCGTTATTTTGCCGATCTTTCCGTCGGCCTGGCCCGCAATGTGACCTTTCAGCGCTCCGAGCAGGTGGCGGACGCGGTTGCCGATGCGGTACACAATCTCCTGCCCGACGCGGACGTTGTGGTGCATCCTGTGCCACGAGCCTTGCGCACGGAGAATATTTTCGATCGCGTGCGCGCGGTGGCCAGCCGCCACAACGTGAACTTGCACGACGTCAGCGTGCAGGATTTAAGCGGGCAACTGCACGTGGAGCAGCATCTGGAACTGGATGAGCGGCTCAGCCTGAAAGAGGCGCACGACCGGGTGACGGTAATTGAAGCCGAAATTCGCAGCGATGTGCCGGAGGTCGCTTCCATTCTCACCCACATCGAGAGTGAACCCGCCACCATTGAGAGCGGCAATGAAGTTTTGCGCGACGCCGAACTGGAGAAAAAACTGAAGTCCATCGCCGGCGGATTTTCCGAAATTCTCGATATGCATGATGTGCAAATCAAGAGGGTGCGGGGGCGGCTTTATATTTCCTGCCATTGCACTCTCTCCGACGACTTATCGCTTTCCCGGGTGCATGACATTTCGACCGAACTGGAAACCCGCTTCAAGCAGGAAGCACCGGAACTGTTTCGGGTTCTGATCCACCCGGAGCCCAGCACGGATAACCGGCGGTGATGCGGCCTCGAGGAGAATCGCCAAACGATCTGGATTGAAACCTGAAAGCGTATGATACGAAGTTGGCAGATCGGCAATTGGCAATTGCAAATTCCAAATCTCTCCGCGGCTACGCCTACATTGCCGTGGCAACTTTTTGTTGGGGCGTTTCCGCCAGCTTAGGCCGGGCTGCCTTTACCGGCCGGCTGTTCCAAAGCTGGGGCATTCGTGAGATTGATCCGCTGATCCTGTCGCAAAGCCGTATTACGCTCGCCTTCCTGGTCATTTTGCCAATCCTGATTCTCACCCGCGGGTGGCGGCGCTTACGCATGCCCATCGCGGACTTCGGCCAATTGTTCCTGGTGGGGGTGCTGGGGGTAGCCGCTTCGAATTACTTCTATTACATGGCCATCGAGCGCACGAATGTTGCGACCGCCATCACCGTGCAATATACCGCACCCATCTGGGTGCTGCTCTACATGGCCGTCAAAGGCCTTCAGAAAGCAACGTCGCGGCGGGTGATTGCCGTGCTCCTTGCGCTGGTCGGGATAGCCCTGGTCATCGGACTTTTTACTTCAAGCCGCTTTCACGCCGAGCCCGTCGGGGTGGTTGCGGCGCTGCTGGCGGCGTTTGCCTTCGCCTTCTACAACATCGGCGGGCACAGTATGCTGGCGCGCTATGACCACTGGATGGTGCTGCTATACCTCACGTTAAGCGCCACTATCTTTTGGAATGTAATCAATCCGCCCTGGCGGGTTGCGGCGCAGCACTACTCGGCGGGCTCGTGGGCTTTCCTGTTGATTTTCTCCCTGGTTTCGATGCTGGCGCCCTATTCCTTTTACATTGCAGGTTTGCGCTATCTCGACCCCACCCGTGCGGTCGTGACCAGCTGCCTGGAACCTGTTTTCTCTATCGTGATTGCGGCGCTCGCTCTCGGAGAACTCGTACGGCCATTGCAGGCCGTGGGCATTCTGCTGGTGCTGAGCGCGATTGTGGTAGTACAGATGCCCGGCAAGGGATCGGGGGAGCCGGTGCTGGTCGAACCGATGGAGTGATTCAGATCGACCCGGCAGTCGCCTGAGAACCACTCCGGCTATGCAAGCGCAACAGGTGAAGATATCTTCTGGCATGGCGGATATCTTTTCCAATCTGCTCGCGCAGCGCCTCCACGGATGGAAATTTGATTTCCTCGCGCAGACGGTCCAGAAAGTGGATTTCCACTTCCGTGTAAGGCGTCAGTTCGATGGGGTGGAAATTCAGCAGATGTGTTTCCACGGCGAAGGATTCTGCTTCGAAGGTGGGGCGATTGCCGACGTTCGTCACCGAATCAAAGCACTCCTGTCCTACGCGCGTGCGCGTGACATACACGCCGTCTTTTGGAATGAGTTCTTCATAGCGGCTCAAGTTGATGGTCGGTACGGTGTACTTGGAGCCGTAACCGCGACCGCGGCCGGCGGTGGAAAGAATGCAGAAGGGACGGCCCAGCAAATGGCGGGCACGGCTTACCCGACCTTCCCGGAGCAGGTTGCGAATCCGGCTGCTGGAGACCGGCTCGCCACGCAGGCGCATTTCCGGATAAACCACGAGTTCAAAACCCATCTCTTTGCCCAGTTCGGCGAGCAGCGTCACATCTCCAGCGGCCTTGTGGCCAAAACGGAAGTTAAAGCCTTCGTGCACCTCGCGGGCGTGCAGCCTCTTCTTAAGAATGCGTTCGGCGAACTGGCGCGGCGTTAGTAGAGACAAGTCGCGGGTGAAGGGAAGCAACAACACCGCTTGCAGTCCGCAGCGTTCCAGCAACCGCAGTTTTTCCGGAGTCGGCGTCAACAGTTTGAGGTCGGCATCAGGACGAAGAATGCGGACCGGATGAGGGTCAAAAGCGATGGCGACTGCCTTGCCGTTGAACGCTCTGGCGCGTTGCACAATTCTGTCCAGCACTTGGGTGTGGGCGCGATGTACGCCGTCGAAATTCCCGACGCTCACGATTGTCGCGCCGAAATCGGCGGGTATGTCTTCGAGCTTGTGAAAGACTTGCATGATTTATCTGTTGCGGGTCCATCGACCCACACGGTTTTTAGGAGCACCCGAATACTTGCCGCTGCGTCGCGGGCGGGAGCGCCCGTGCTACACGGCTAGATTTCAAATTCCAATTTCATCCCGTCGTACGAAAGCTGCACGTGCGCCGGCAGGGAAGCGTTCGTCGTCGCGTGCGGCAGGTCATGGCAGATATGAGTGAAAAATGCCCGCTTCGGCTTCACCTGCTCCACGATCTTCAGCGAGTTCTCCACGGTTGAGTGGGTCGGATGCGGCGTATGGCGCAGGGCATCCAGAAACAAAATGTCCAGGCCATTGAGCTGGGCAAACGACTCCTCGGGAATGGTACTGAAGTCTGTGAGATACGCGGCCTGCCCGAAGCGATAACCGATAATTTCGGAGTCGCCGTGCATGACCTTCACCGGTTCAAAGCGCGCGCCAAGAACATCCACCGGACCGTGCAACGGGTGTAGTTCCACCTGCGCAAGTCCGCCGAATTTGTAGTTACCTTCGAAAATATAACGAAAGATGCGGTGCAGAATCTCGGCGTCCTCCGGCCGCGCATACAGGGGAATTTTTCCTGCGCGATGGTAGCTGAGCGGCCGGACGTCATCGAGGCCGAGAATGTGATCGGCATGGCCATGCGTATACAGCACGGCATCCAGTTGGCGAATGCGCTCGCGGATCGCCTGCTCGCGAAAGTCGGGAGTGGTATCAATGAGTACAGTCTTGCCGGCGAACTCCAGCATGATGGACGGACGGGTGCGGCGGTCACGCGGATCGGAGGAATGGCACACAGCGCAATCGCAGCCAATGGTGGGCACGCCCATAGACGTCCCGCTGCCCAGCACCGTGAGCGTCGCCTTCATGCTGGATTAGGTCCCCGTACTCTTGGCGGGAGCCTTGGGAGGACGCGCCAGCGCGTTGGTGACTTCCACATAGGCCATGCGCACCTCGTAGAGCGAATTCTGCAGAAACCCCTGTTCGGCTGCCGTGAGATTGCCTTTGGTTTTCTCCGCGAGCAGGCTGAGGGTGTCGATGGTCTGGCGCGCGCCGATGATGTCCACACGCGGCTGGCCGCCTTCCTCGTGCATCAGACCGAGCTGCAGCATCGCCGTCATGTACAGCGAGGCCAGAAAGCGCTCAAACGTCATCTCCAGCTCTTTGGCCGAGTGGCCGCCGAGTTCGACCCGCGCGTCGAGTTCTTTGGACGATTGGTTGTAGGCATCGGCTTGCGCCTGCTGTTCTGCCGCGGTAGGCAGAGGGGGCATGGCCGGTTCTTCTGTCGCGGGAGCTTTGCTCTCTGGAGCGGGCGCTGCCACGGCCGGCGGTGAAGACACTTTTTCTTCGTCGGGCGTATCCCGCCGCGGTTCTCCGTCCTCGGTGAACAAGCGGCGGTCAGTTACGGTGAAAGCTTCTTGTTTTCTTTCTGGCATAAAGGTTTTCCTTCAGTCGGGGAATACTTGTGCAAATGGGAGTCTGGCCGCAGTTAGTCTGGCGCCGGCGGCCTCGATCAGCTTGCCGGGCAAGGCGGCTTCCCGGCGCAGATAGCCGAGCGCCACCTGCAAATCGCCGCTGTGCAGGGGCAGGGAAGCGGCCCTGGTGATTTCGCCGACTTCTTTCCCATCGGCCTGAATCTTTGTGCCAAGCTGCGGTAGGGGGCCCTCCACCAGAAATCCGGTGAAGGTGCGATGCACGGCGCCCCGCGAGCGAATGCGCTCCACAATCTCCTGCCCGACGTAGCAGCCCTTGCTGAAATTCAAAGCGCGGTCCTGGGCGGTTTCTTGCGGCAGATCGCGCTCGCGGATGTCCTGCCCATAACGCGGAATGCCGAGCGCGATGCGGAACAGATCGAGTGCGGAAGAGCCTGTCGGCCTCGCGCCCGCCTTGGTCAGCGCCTCGCGCAGAGCCGGAGCATTTTCGGGAGCGAGCCACAACTCGAATGATTCAATCCTTGGATGGTCGCTCCTTAGAACCGTTACCGGCTTGTCTCTCCAGGAAATTTCTGCAAATTGCAGTGGCGCAAGAGCGGGGACGTCGATCCCGGCGTTATGCAGTATTTCCTGTGCCTTCGGTCCGGCGATGCCCAGCGCGGTCAGCTTATCGTCGATGTTTGCGGGTTCGACGTCGTCCATGATGATGTAGTGGTCGAAGGTGGCGAGGACCTTCTCCGCTTGTGACCGATCCGTATCGACGAGCAATGTGTCGCCGCGGTTGTAGGCATAAAGGTCGGCCAGAATACGGCCCTGCGGATTGAGCAGATAAGCGTAAACGCCGTGCCCCTCAGCCAAATCGCGAACGTTGTTGGTGACCATGCCGTTCAGCCAGCGCACCCGGTCGCCGCCGCGAAGAGCAATCTTCGCCCGGGAGCCGAGATCGTAGATCCCGGCGTCGCCAAGCAGAGAAGCGAACTCCTCTTTGACATTGCCGAAGTCCGCAGGAGCGGCGGCCCGATCATGGAGCGCAGTAGTCATCGCTTATTCGATTATAGCGAAGGGAATGACCGAGGAATCCGGTGATGGTCCACTTGCCTTAGGTTGGTCTTTCTCGGCGTGCTCAGCGAGACCTCAGCGTACTCAGCGGTTACAAGCTTTTAACCGCCGAGACCGCAAAGAAATGCCGCCGGGAACGCAGAGAAAGGCAATGACAGGAAGAATCCGGTGGTGGTCCACTTTGCCTTAGGTTGGTCTTTCTCGGCGCGCTCAGCGAAACCTCAGCGTACTCAGCGGTTACAAGCTCTTAACCGCCGAGACCGCAAAGAAATGCCGCCGGGAACGCAGAGAAGAGCTGACACCGCCCGACAGGAATCCGCCTCTCTGGACCATCGCTTCGTGCTGTGAGAAGATGCCAACCCGGCGGCTTCGCATGCAGCCAGCCGCTCCCTGTAGTTCTCGGCAAAAAACAAAGGAGGATTCTGCGTATGCGCTGTTTGATGAAGGTTTCCATGCCCGTACAAGCCGGTAATGCGGCCATCGCCAATGGCAGTTTGGCGAAAACCATCGAATCTATTCTGGCTGACCTCAAGCCCGAGGCAGCCTATTTCACGGGAGATGAAGGCAAACGTACCGGCTTCATCTTCTTCGATCTGAAGGATGCCTCACAAATTCCGGCGGTCGCCGAGCCCTGGTTTCTGGCGCTGAACGCCGCCGTCGACATTCGCCCGGTAATGAACCTCGACGACCTGAAGAATGCGCGTCCGGGGATTGAGCACGCGGTAAAGAATTATCACCACAAGTAAACTCAGGCCCAGCTTCCGGCGAAGCACTTGCAAGCCCTCACCCGAGGGCTTTTTCGTTCTCGCCTGCACATACGTCAGCTGCGGTTGCCTACTCCAATTACAATCACCTCGGACATTCTTTGCGGATACTGCTATGAAATTGGGAATGCTTGCCAGCGCTCTGGGCGCCCGTCTGGAAAACGGTTCGCCCGAAATCGAAATTACGGGAGTTGCCGGAATCAAGGAAGCTGGGCCGGGGCAGCTCGCGTTCGTCGCCAATCCAAAGTATGCGGCTGCAGCGAAGGCAACCAGCGCCTCGGCTGTCATTCTGTCCGAGGATGCGGCGGCCATTCCGGCGGCCATGCTGCGGAGTAAAAATCCGTACCTGGATTTCGCCCGCGCCTTGGAGTTGTTCTACCGGCCGCCCCGCTACGAGGCGGGAGTGCATGCGACCGCGGTGGTGCATGCGTCGGCGAAGATCGGCGCAGACGCCCATATTGGTCCCTATGTTGTGATTGACCGGGACGTCGAGATCGGCGAACAGGCGGTAATCCTGGCGCATGTGGTGATTTATCGTGGGGCCAGGATCGGGAACCGTTTTTTCGCCCATGCGCATGCCGTGGTTCGCGAAAACTGCCGGCTGGGAGATGGAGTGGTGCTGCAGAACGGAGTAGTTATCGGCGCAGACGGTTTCGGCTTTGCCAAAGATGATAAAGGGCATTGGCACAAAATCGCGCAACCCGAGGCGGTGGTGCTCGGCGACGACGTGGAGGTGCAGGCGAACTCGTGCATAGATCGGGCCAGCGTGGGGGAAACGCGCATCGGCAACGGTGTGAAGATTGACAATCTGGTACAGATCGGCCATGCCTCGCACGTTGGGGAGGATACTCTATTGTGCGCGCAAGTTGGCTTGGCCGGTTCAACTGAGGTCGGGAAAGGCGCGATCCTGACCGGGCAGGTTGGAGTTGTGGGCCACTGCAAAATTGGCGACGGCGCCATTGTCACGCCGCAGAGTGGGGTCTCCGGAGATGTGGCGGCGGGCGCAATCGTGAGCGGCGCACCCGCCGTGGATCACAAATTATGGCTGAAGTATTCGGCGTTGCTGAGCAGATTGCCGGAGATCGCTAGAGCTATCCAGTCGAATGTCAAGTCGCGAGGTCTCAGCGGTGAAAATCAATCATGACCGAAATTTCCACTGCGACCGATCGCCCATCTTTCATCGCCGGACGAAATCGCCACTGTGAGACCGCCGAAAGTGCCGGGAGTTCGAATTTCTCATCCGAGGTACGCAAAACTTTGAGTATCTCGGGGAAGCCGTTTTCATTCACGACTATGAAGAGAACAACTTGGCCCGTGTTCTTCTGTTCGGAGGACGGGTAAGGTGGATCAGGCTCATAAGTCGGCAGCGGAGCAGAGGCCCCACTTTTTGCGCTGTAGACATAGCGGCCCCCGGCCAAGATGCCAACCGTGCCTGCCGGGGCATCAGGCGCTTTGATGCTCTTGTCGGCTGAAAACGGCTTCCACGCCTCCTGGATGCGCTCCGGGATGTTGTCCCTGCTAAACACGTTCCTGAGAGCCTGATCCACAGTTTCCCCTGTGGGACCGCGGGCGAGTTGAATCGCAACGTAGACTGGCTCCGGCACTGCGATGGGCAGGACCCTGGTGTTATCGCTATTAACCGCAAGAATGCCCCTTTGCCCTTCGATTTTGAGGGTGTCTTTCGAAACGGACACTTTCTTGACCTGAAGTAACCCGTTCGTAGTCCAAGGCAGTATCTGGTTGTCGCCTAAAATTCTGCCAAGCGAGTCAAAGTTGAGGTGTTTACCCGAATAGGGTGTCCGAAGCAACAGAAGTTGATTCTCAAGCGTGTGGCGAAGCTGTTCCTCGATTGTTTTCTGGTCCTGAGCAAATAACGCTGGGCAGCTGAGAAGAAGACAAATAGCAGCTCTCAGTCTGCGCTTCACTGCAGCACCTCCCGATACCCTTCCGGCAGCCCGCTGCTTATCACTGCTCTTACTCGGGCCATCAGTTCTTCCCGGCTGCCGAAATCCTTGGGCTCAATGGCGTCGTGAAAGGTGATATCCACGCGCCCTGCCTTCACCGCAAACTTGCCCTTCGGCATAATCTCGTGCGTGCCTGAAATCGAAACCGGGATCACCGGCACCTGACACTCCTCAGCCAGATAGAACGGACCCTTCTTGAAGGCCATGAGCTTTCCGTCGAACGACCTTCCGCCCTCGATAAAAATTGTCATGTTGATGCCCTGGCGGATCACTTGCGAGGCCAGCCTTACGGCGGCGATCCCGGCATCCCGGTTTCGGCGGTCCACCGGAACCAGAGATCCCAGGTGCATGGCTTTGCCGAGCACCGGGTAATTGAATAGCTCGTGGCGCGCCATTACCGAAGTCCGGCGGGGAATGAGCGGCAGCAGCAGCGGCGGATCAATATTGGACGCATGATTCGACATGAAAATGTAGGTGCGCGTCGAATCAATCTTCTCCAAACCGATGGTATGCACACGCACACCCGCCAGGCGCACGCCGGTGAATGCCGCCCACATCCCGACGCGGTAGAGAAAACGAATGTCCCCGGTAAGCAATGTCCAGGGGAAGCAGACGACTGCGGTGAAGGGCAGCAGCACGATCCAAAAACCAAGCATGAGGCTGGCGCGGATCATCTCTGGGTAACTCCTGGCTTGGCCCCTTCGGCCGGTTGGTCGCGCCCGCTGAGCCAGGCGGCGCGGCGCGCCTGTTCTTCCGGGGTGACTTCGTCCAGATCCCTCAGTTCGTAGTCAAGGCTGTGGCTGGATCCAACTCGCCAGCTTATCCCCCGTTCGTTTGCATCACGGCGGATGCGCAGGTGGAGGATCTCTCCCGGATGCAACTGGGCAAGCTGTTGCAGGAAATCGGAACTGGTAACGTGATGGTCGATTTCCAGAACAGAATCGCCCGCAGCGAGGCCGGCGCGAGCGGCTTCGCCATCGGGATCGACCCAACTAACCATTGGCGGCGCATCGGAGTTGCGCACCGCGTAAAATCCCGGATCGGCGGTAACCGTATCGTGAGCCACCGAGCGGAGACCGACGCTTTTAAAAAATTTGTTCCAGGGAGTTTCGTCGGTTCCCGCGACATATTGCCGGAAGAACCCTTCAAGATTGGCGTGGCTCACGGCTTCCGCCGCCTGACGCACGCCGTCGGAGTCTGGAAAGGGTCGTCCTTTCTGGGCATAGTTCTGATTCATCCATTGGAACAGATCGCGCAAAGAAGCCGTGCCGTGGCTCGCGTCCCGAATAGTCAAGTCCAGCAGCACGCCCAGCAAATCGCCCTTGTTGTAGTAGGAAATGCTTCGGTCGGGGAGCAGATACGCAGGGTACTTTTCCAGCCACGCGTCCAGACTGGCATCTTCCGCCGACTGCGTGAGATGGGCCGGGCGGCGCTCCAATTCCCCCATTTCGCCTGGCCAGACGGCCGAAATATTGCTGTGGATCGAGCAGGCCCGCTTGCAGAAGAATGTAGTCCTCCACCGTGCTGGTTACCCCTTCGCAAAACCACAGCGCGTTCGTGTAATTCTCTTTGGTGTAGTCCACCGGCTCGAGAGATTGCGGGCGAATACGCTTTACGTTCCACAGATGAAAGAACTCATGGGCGGTCACACTGGGCAATGCCAGCGGGTCGTCCTTCAGGGCGGAGACGTTCACATCGATCGCCGTGCTGTAGGCGTGCTCCATGCCGCCGCCTCCGGGGCCTCGAGGAAAATGATAGAGGAACAGGTAGGTTTCAAAGGGACGGTCCTGCATCCAGCTCGTGGCGGCGGTGACAATGCTGCGCACCATGGACGCCAATTCATTCATATCGTAGTCGGCGCGCTCCGCGTCCACCACAATGCGGTAATGTCCGCCGCCCTGATCGAAATCATGCTCGCGGAATTTCCCGATTTCGACGGGAGCATCCACCAGACAGATCATAGTTGCCGGCGGTGAACTCATGTCTTGGAAGATGAGACGCAAGCGCGGTGGCGATATGCCAGCCGGAAGGAATGTCGGTGAAATTCAGCTGCACCGGAGCCGCGCGCGAATCTACCGGATACATCAGAACTTCGGCCAGGTTGAAGAAGGCGTGTTGCGGGTTCAATTGTGCGCCATAAGGGCCTCCATTGTCTGCAACCGCCTCGTATTCAATGTGCGCGCCGTTTTCCGTTCCGCCTACATGCCAGCGGCTTTTGTTTACCAATTCGAGCGTCAGAGGATGGCCCGTCCCGTCTTCGGCGCGAACCCATTGCACATACTGCGAAAAATCCCGAACTTGATAGAGCGCATTCCAGACCGGCAGTTGCAAATCATGTTCCCGCGGGCCCGACGGAATATCCAGAGTTATGCGTACCAGATGCTTTTCACGCTGGGCCAGGGAAATCGTGTAGCGGATAGGAGCCTCAGCGGAATTTTCGCGGGCCATGACCGCAGGGCCCGCCGCAAGCAACGCGAGCGGAACAAGAACTGAAAAGCTAAAAGAGGTTCTTAAACGGGAAAGGCCGGAGTGCGGGTTCACGCTTTGGCCGACGCCTCGCGGGTGTTTGTCATTCCAAGGGCCTGGAGTCGTTGCGGCAGCTTCTCGTAGATTCCGCCAAACCCGCCATTGGAAAGAATAGCGACGACGTCGCCGGACCGCATTTCGGGCGCGGCCAGTTGAACGATCGCATCGGCGTCCGGAACAATGCGCGCCTTCTTGCCCAGCCGCTGAATCTCGGCGATCACTGCGTTCAGGTTGAGGCGCTCGGGCTCCGGAATGGCTTCTGACTTGAATATGTTGGTCACAATGACCTCATCGGCCAGAGCGAGGCTTTTGGCCAGATCATTTTGCAGCACATTGCGGCGAAGAGTGTTCGATCGCGGCTCCAGAATTGCCCACAGCCGCGCTCCAGGATATCGTGCGCGAAGCGCCGTAAGCGTGCCGGCAATGGCCGTGGGGTGATGGGCGAAATCGTCAATAATCGGTAATGCCATTGAACCTGGGCCCGCACTTCCAGACGCCGCTTCACACTTTTGAATGTCTTTAGCGCTTCGGCGATTTGTTCGGTCGGAATCCCGCAGCCGTACGCTAAAGCGGCGGCAGCCGTGGCATTCCAAACGTTGTACTCGCCCGGCCAGGGCAAACTCGAAGTTCGCCCACGGCGCGCCGTTGTGAATGACCGACCAGTTGGTGCGTGCCGGATCGAGCCGGAGATTCGTAATCTGCCAGGTTGCCTCTGGGCTCGAGCCATAGCGTTCTACCGGGCAAAAGGCCTTCGCCAGGCACCGCTCCACGCTTGCGCCGCTGTCAAAAGCGACAATGCACCCGCGCTGCGGTACCAGGTTCACCAGGCGCTTAAAGGCGGTTTCCACCGCGTCCAGGTCCTTGTAGATATCGGCGTGGTCGAACTCGACGGAGGTAAGAATCACGGAGTCGGGAAAGTAATGCAGAAACTTCGGCCCTTTGTCGAAGAAAGCGGTGTCATATTCATCGCCTTCGAGGATGAAATGCTCGCCTTCGCCCAGATGAAAGCTACTGCCGAAGTTCTCGGCGATGCCGCCGATCAAAAAAGAAGGGTCGCGGCCGGCGCAGTGGAAAATCCAGGCCAGCATGGAAGTGGTCGTGGTTTTGCCATGCGTCCCCGCCACCACCAGCACTTGTTTTCCCCCGAGAAATTCAGCGTGCAGGATTTGCGGAAGGGAACAGAAACCCATGCGCTCGTTGAGCACATGCTCCAGTTCCACATTGCCCCGGGAGATCGCATTCCCGATGACGATCAGATCCGGGCGGGACTTGAGGTTTTCTACCGCAAACGGCTGCGCCACCGGAATGCCGAGCGATGCCAGAAAATCCGACATCGGCGGATAAGCCGCCGCATCCGAGCCGGTAACATGGAATCCGCGCTCTTGCAGCATGCCGGCCAGCGACGCCATCGCCGTGCCGCAGATTCCGATCAGGTGAATGTGCTTCTTTTCGCTCATGATTTTGTGGAGTCCACCGGCACGGCGATCGTTGTCGCAGCTTCGAGCAGGTTAAGACTGACTTCTTTCCCCACGCTCAGGCGCGCCCGCACTCCGATGGGCAAAGTAATATTGCGCTGCGAAACGTGCCCCGAGCGCAGCCCGTAGGCTACCGGGACTTGCAAATCACCCACCACGCGTAAAACTACCTCCTCGATCGTGTACTCTTGATCCGGGTGCTGAACGCAATCCAGCATTTCGCCGAAGACCAGCCCTCGTACTTCCGAAAATTTTCCCGCCAGTTTAAGCTGCATCAGCATACGGTCAATCTGAAAGGGCTTGGTCGCGACGTCTTCGATAAAGAGAATTGTATCCGCAGTCTGGATCTCAAAGGGTGTCCCCAGGGATGCGGCCAGCATGGACAAGCATCCCCCGTACAGAATTCCCTCCGCCTCGCCTTCTACCAGCGGCTTCACGCCGGATTCAGGTCCAAGCCCGATCTGCCATGAAGAAAGCCCGGTCAGGGCCGCTTGCCAGGAAGACAAATCCACACCGTTCGCGCGACTGAAATCCTTGGCGGCCATCGGCGCGTGGAAAGTCACGAAACCCGCTGAATCGGCAAAGTAGGTAAGCAGTGTGGTGATGTCGCTGTAACCGCAAAATATCTTGGGATGGTGCTCGATCTTCAGGCGGTCCAGCACGCCCGGCAGGTAATTCGCGCCGTAGCCTCCGCGGGCACAGACGATTGCCCGCACATCGTCGCGCACGAACATTTCTTCCAGTTCGCGCGCCCGGCGTTCGGTTGAACCGGCAAAGTAAAGGTCTTTTTCGAAAATCGAGTCGAAGTAAAACGGCTTGTAGCCCAATTTCTTCAAAGCATCGCAGCCCGCCAGCAACTCTTCCCGGTTCACGTTGCTGGCGGGCGCGACAATGCCGACCGTATCGCCCGGCCGGAGCGCGGGCGGCTTGATGCGCGAAATTTGCGGCCGCAATGCCATCGCTAGCCTTGCAGAAAATATTCTCCACGGCAGACGATCTGGGCTGTGCCGCGCAGAAAAACCTGATCTTCCCAGCGCACGTGCTGCACCCCTCCGGGTGCATGCACCTTCAGGGGCGACGTTGCCTTCCGGGCAAACATCGCCGCGACGGCTGCGGCGCAAGACCCGGTGCCGGACGAGCGCGTCTCCCCCACTCCGCGCTCGAAGAATCGTACCTGAATATCTCCGGAACTTTGAGGCACTACTAACTCAACATTAATCCCATGCTTGAAGTCGTGATGTTTCCCGATTTCCGCCGCTTCCGCCTGCCATCCGGGAGAGAACTCGGGAACAAACACGACATAATGGGGGTTTCCCATGGAGACCGGAATACCGCGCACCTGGCCAAAGGTCAGCTTGATGGGAAATTCATCTCCTACCTGCGGCTCACCCATCGCCGTTTCAAACTCATATTGCGCTTCGCTTCGCGACGTCAGCGTGCACGTCTTGAGCCCGGCGTCGGTGCGGATCACCACCTTTTCTTTTGCCTGCTCGGCACAAAGATGGGCGGCTACGCAACGTGTGCCATTGCCGGAAATTTCTGCTTCCGAGCCGTCGGCGTTGAACAGCCGGGCGCGCACGTCCGCGTCGGCAGTAGGGAAGAGCCATTCCACTCCATCCGCGCCTACTCCGTCGTGACGGTCGCAGATGCGTTGGCTGAATTTTGCCATGTTCGCCGGAGCGTGCATTCCATCAATAATCAGGAAGTCATTACCGCAGGCGCTGGCTTTCACAAAGGGGATGGTCGTGGGCGTGGCAGTCATTCAGTTCAATATTCTTGCGCGAGGAATGACTGGATTCTAACATTCGCGGCCTGCTGTGACCGGTCGGGACGGAGTCCGCCTCTCCCAGGATTCCTCTTTTGATGCCAATGGTTGAGGGGAAAGTTCTATGTGGCAAGTAGATGGACAGGGAGTGCCCAACAGGGCGCTGCTTACTTGAGTTCCTTGAGTCGGCATCCGCAGGTTGTGTAAAGTCACCATATCCGGACAATCAGGACAAACTCGGTGCGGATGCCTCGCCGGCGAGCAGTCACTCGTCTGCAGAACCCGGTCGGCACGGCTCGGGCTGCCTCGCAGCTTCCAATCTGCCGATTTCCGCCGTGGCTGACAGTGGTTTTGTTAGTTGCCGTCTTCTCCGTCCCGGCGCTGGGTGAGGCGGGTGCGAAGGCGAGCCCGATCACTCACCTGGCGGTTCTCGACTCCATTGTGCAAAAGGCGATCCGGGACGACCAGGTACCGGGCGCGGTAGTGCTGGTTTGGCATGACGGCACGGTGATGTATCGGAAAGCATTCGGGCATCGCGCGATCGAGCCGCGGCGCGAACCAATGACCGTGGACACGATTTTCGACATCGCCTCGCTGACCAAAGTTGTGGCCACGACGACCGCGGTGATGCAACTGGAAGAGAAAGGCAAGCTGCGGCTGAATGATCCGGTGGTGAAATACATTCCTGAATTTGGGCAAAACGAAAAGGAAGACATCACCGTACGCGAGCTACTTACCCACTTTTCGGGACTACCGGATGGCCTGGATTTGAAGCAGCCCTGGCAGGGACGCGACAACGGTTCGAGCCTCGCCTACCAAGCTAAGCCCATTTTGCCGCCGGGCTCACGTTTTCTTTACAGCGACATAAACTTCCTGGTGCTGGGTGCATTGGTGGAGCGGGTTTCGGGCATGCCTCTGGACCGCTACTGCTCGGAAAAGATTTTTACGCCGCTCGACATGGCGCACACCCGCTTTCTGCCTCCGGCCGCATGGCGGCCCAAAATTGCTCCCACGCAATACGACGAAGCGAATCACATGCTGCGTGGGGTGGTGCACGATCCTACAGCGCGGCGGATGGGCGGCGTGGCTGGCAATGCGGGCGTGTTCTCGACCGCCGACGATCTGGCAAAATTTGCGCGAGCGCTGATCAACGGCAGCTCCGTGCTTTCGCCCCTCGCGGTGGAAAAAATGACCACGCCGCAGCAGCCTCCGACGGCTCAGGTGTTGCGAGGACTCGGTTGGGACATCGATTCGCCTTTGTCCTGGAATCGTGGTGAGTTGTTGCCCGTAGGATCGTTCGGGCACACCGGATTTACCGGCACCTCGCTGTGGATTGATCCCACCACCCGAACCTTCATCATTATCCTGACCAATCAGGTGCATCCGCGAGGCAAAGGCAATGCGGTTGCCATGCGCGGGGAGATTGCCACCGCGGTGGCGGCAGCCCTGCGATTAACCGTGAGCGAAAAGGAAAAACTGCGCTGGGAGAGCATTACCGGATACAACGAAACCCAGACCGCGGCCCGGCGTGTCAGCGTGCGCAATGGAAATGTGCAGACGGGTATCGATGTTCTGGAGGCGCACAATTTCGACTGTACTGCAGGGAGCCGCGGGAAAGAAAAAGATCGGCGTACTGACTAACCAGACAGGAGTGGATTCCCAGGGGCGGCGCACGATTGACGTTCTGGCGCACGCTCCCGGGATGAACTTGCAGGCGATCTTCAGCCCGGAACACGGAGTGACCGGCACGCTGGACACGACAGCCATTGGAAACTCGCGGGACGCGGCGACTGGGGTTCCGGTGTACAGCGTCTACGGGGCAACGGATGCGGCGCGGCGTCCCTCGCTGGAAATAATGAAGACGCTCGATGCGGTGGTCGTGGATGTGCAGAACGCCGGCGCGCGCTTCTATACCTACGAGACTACGCTGGGATATTTCCTGGAAGCGGCGGCGAAGGCGGGGATTGAGATCATCGTGCTGGACCGGCCGAATCCAATTACAGGATCGTTTGTGCAGGGGCCAATGTCGGATGCGGCGCGGCAGAGCTTCGTGAATTATTTTCCGCTGCCGGTGCGCCATGGCATGACCATGGGTGAGCTGGCCAAGATGTTCAATGCGGAACGGCACATTAACGCGAAGCTGACTGTGGTTCCGATGCAAGGCTGGCTGCGGGGCGACTGGTTCGACTCGACGGCATTGACGTGGGTAAATCCATCGCCGAATTTGCGCAGCTTGACCGAGGCGACGCTCTATCCGGGGGTAGCTCTGGTGGAAGGCACAAACGTTTCCGTGGGGCGAGGGACAGATACGCCCTTTGAAGTGATGGGCGCACCCTGGGTGAACGGGCCGGAGTTGGCAGCGTGTCTGAACGCCCGCAGGATTTCCGGCGTACGGTTTGTGCCCATCAAGTTCACTCCGAATGCCAGCGCCTACTCAGGACAAGCTTGCCAGGGTGTGAACCTCGTAGTGACGGAACGCAATGCTCTGGATGCGCCGGAGTTGGGGGTGGAACTGGTGGCCGCACTGCACAAACTGTATCCACAACAATTTCACCTGGAGAAGATGATCGATATTCTGGCCAATCCAAGTGTGTACGACGCGATCTCCCAAGGGCAGGATCCGCGGCGCATTGCGGAAGATTGGCGGGACCCGCTGGAGCAGTTTGAGCAGACGCGCGAGAAGTATTTGATCTACAAGTAGCTGGGGCTTCGCGATACAACTCGCCTTTCTTTTCCGCGCATCCCACTGGAAGCCTTTCTCCTAACCAATGGCCGTCGGCCTATAATGGCTCGTTCGGTTGGAAAGCTCGGAGAGACCGGTTTTCGATGAGGTTATCCATGCGAACCCTTCTTTGTTGTCTTCTCTTTTCGGCGCTGGCAATCGCGCAGGACCATCCGGCCGAGGTACCGGCAGCTTCGGCGGCCAGCAACCACGCGGACCAGGTAGTCATTCCGTCGGGGACGCAGGTTCCGGTAGCCTTAAAGCATGCCATATCCACCAAAAGCGCGCGGGAAGGCGATCCGGTCTACGCAGCGACCACCTTCCCCATCGTGCAGCACGATCATATTCTCGTGCCGGCAGGAACGTACGTGCAGGGCAGAATCAGCCGCGTCGAGCGCGCCGGGCGCGTGAAGGGGAGAGCCGAAGTCCTGATCCATTTCACCACCCTGATCTACCCCAGCGGCTACACCGTGCTTCTGCCCGGGGCGGTGGAGAATGTGCCGGGCGCGGAGAAGACATCCATCAAAGACGCGGAGGGGACGATCCGGCAGGATCGGCAAACCGGCGAGAAGATAGAGAAAGCCGCAGGTACGGCAGCAACCGGCGCTGTCATCGGTGGGCTCAGCAATGGACTGAAGGGGGCGGGGATCGGAGCGGGAGTCGGCGGAGCGGTAGGGGCGGCGATTGCCATGCTGACGCGCGGTTCGGATGTCCGCCTGGAGGCAGGAACCACGGTGCAAATGGTCATCCAGCGAGATATCCCGCTGGACGCGGCCAGAATCAAGTGAGTGGAACAGAAGCCACGATGCGGCTTCAGCACCGCCGCGTGATTCGTATCAGGCCAGCGGCTTCAGCCCTGCCGTATTGCTCTCAGCTTGACTTACGCGCCGACGGGGCGCAATTGCCACAGAAGCGCCACGTGCGCATCCGCGGACGAAATCACAAAAAGAAGTGGGCTATTTTCCCGCAGTTCAGTTCTTGCCGGCGGCAGTGTAAGAGAAGCGATAGCTCTGGGAGTTGATTTGCGTGCGCAGATCGGACCAGATGTTCTCCGGCATGGCAAGAAATATACGAACTACTTCCGGATCGAACTGGCGGCCGGCCCAGCGCTGAATTTCGTCGCGTGCCGCCGTTAAAGATTGTGCCGGGCGGTAGGGGCGGTCGGACGTGATGGCATCGAGAGTATCGGCAATCGAAAAGATGCGCGCCCCCAGGGGAATTTGGTCCCCTTTCAGTCCGCGCGGGTAGCCGGTGCCGTCGTATTTTTCCTGGTGGGCATACACAATATCCGAGGCCTCACTCAGAAAAGGAATCTTCCGCAACATCTGATAGCCGCGATAGCAGTGCTCCCGCATGATGGCGATTTCATCCTGATTCAGCGCTCCAGGTTTGCGAAGAATGGCGTCAGGAATCGCCATCTTGCCGATATCGTGAAGAAATGCGCCGCGGGCGATGACGCGAATATCCTTGTCGCTTAGGCCCATGTGCTTGGCAATGGCAATGGTGAAGGCGGTGACCCGCTTGGAGTGGCCTTCGGTTTCGGCATCTTTCAGGTCCAGCGCATCGCCCAGCGCTTCGAGCGTGATGTCGTACGAGCGCTCCAGATTGCGCATAGTGTTGTGCAATTGCTGGGTGCGGGCTTCCACCAGGCTCTCCAGGTTGGTCTGGTAAGCGCGATTCTCTGTTTTAAGCCGGCGGTTTTCGAGAGCGCGGCGGACGGTGGCCAGCAATTGTTCGCGCTCGAAAGGCTTCAGCAGGTAATCGTAGGCGCCGTTGCGAATAGCCGCCAGCGCCACGGAAATATCGTGCACTGCGGTCACCATCACCACCGGCATTTCTGGAACCCGCTCCTTGGCGCGCTCCAGCAACGCCAGGCCGTCCATTCCCGTCATCATCAGATCCGAGAGCATGAGGGCAAACTCATCCCCCGACTCCAGCAACGCGAGCGCTTCTTCCCCCGATCCGGCTTGCACGCAGTCGTATTTGCCGCCAGCGATCAACATGGAGCAGACGATTTCGCGGATGGGTTCTTCGTCGTCAACAACAAGGATGCGTTCTGAAGGCGGCGGCATGAAGGGATTAGTTTACGGCTCATTCTAACTTACTTCCGAGGTATCCAAAGTAACTAAAGGGTACGGGAAAGCACATTGGTTACGGGGCTGAGCATGCTAAAGAAGATAGGGGTAGTTTGCCCCGCCACTGTCAATGAATATACCCATCGGGTGCGTATGGTATGCGGGGGACGCGATTGTTCCCAGGCTGATCGCGCAGCAATCCGCTGAGCTGATCGTGCTGGCTGTTACCCTGGTGGTGTACCGCACCTTCCGGGAACGATATCTTCTGTTCTGGATTTTGGGCTGGATGGTGCAGTTGGGCGCGCGCTGGAGTCTTTCTGAAAATAGCGCTTTGGCGCCCCACTGGCAAATCGCCTTGTCACAGGCAGGATTTGTTCTGGCTGTTCTCATACTTTCTTCCTCCGTTCTCGTTTACACCCACGACCAAAAGCTATTGCGTCCTTTGGCGCTGGGCGCGTTCCTGGTCGCCGGCGTCGCCGTCTCCCAGGCGCTATGGTGGACGCAATCGGTAGATTTGCGCTTCGTTTTCGAGATCGGTTACCGGCTGATCGCGATTACCGCTGCCATTCGGCTCATCCACTATCGTTGGGGCCGGGCGGAAATTGGCCCGTGGCTGCTGGGCCTCAGCATGCTCTTGCTCCGTCCGGAGTGGGCCGAAACCAGCGCACGTTTTCTCGCGTTGGGAGGAGAAAGCATCAATTTGCTGGTGAGCAGCGGCATGCTTTTGGTGGTTCTGGACGAATCGAAAATGCGCACTCGGCGTCTGGGCGTGATTCAGACCCTTACCAACAGCATGGTGCGGTCGTTGCAACCCGGTCCCATGCTGGAAACCGCCCTTGCCGAACTGAAATCGCTGATGAACGCCGATGCTGGCTGGTTTCGCCTGCTGGAAGGCAAAAACATGGTCATTGTCCAGCAGATTGGCCTCTCGGCGGAGTTTCTGCGCGAGCGCACCACGGTGCCCCACGACGATGCCTTCGAACGCAGCCTGCAACTCGGTAAGCCGGTAACGCTCACCCTGTCATCGACCGATCCCAGTGCTCGGCCTTACCTGCGGAGAGAGGGCTTTCATCATTGCGTTCTGTTGCCGGTGCTGGGGAAAAAATCGGTGATTGGCACCTTGACCCTGGGCAGCAAGAACAACATCGCTTACACGCCCGAGGAAATGGATTTCCTGGCGACCACGGCCCATCAGCTTGGCCTGGCGGTGGAGAATCTGCGGCTGTTGGAGCAAATCCTGCGCTCGCACCGGCAGTGGACCAACACTTTCGATTCCATCCAGGATGCCGTGTTGTTGCACGACTCCAGTTTTCGGATCATGAAGGCCAACCTGGCGCTGCTTCGCCGGCTCGGCCGCGCCCCCGCCGATGTGATTGGGACCACTTGCGAAGTATCGCTGCCCCGAGATCAAGCGGAGTGGACGGGCTGTCCCTACTGCGAGGCCGGGAACGCTTCGTACGAGGGCGCAGATCCCTGCTTCGGCGGATTCTCCATGGTTTCCACCTCTTTGTACCGGGAGAAGGGAAATGACCTGCAGGGGACCATTCATGTGGTGCGGGATGTCACCGACCGAAAAGTGGCGGAAGAGAAATACAGACTGCTGTTTCAACAGATGCAGGAAGGTGTGTTTGTCGCGACTCCCGATGGCGCGTTGCAGGACTGCAATGACGCTTTTGTGAGGATGCTGGGTTACAACAACCGCGACGAAATGATGTCACTGCAGTTGGATACGCAGGTGTATGCCTCACAGGAGCAAAGAGCCACCTTCCGCCGGCAAGTGGAAGCCTACAACTTTGTCCGCAACTTTGAAGTCTTGCTGCGCCGCCGCGACGGCAGCCTGCTGACCGCCATGGAAAGCAGCTTTGCAACCCGCGATACCTCGGGGAAAATCGAGCGATACCAGGGATTCTTGCTGGATGTCACGGAGAAGAAGCACGCCGAAGATGAGATTCGCCGCCGCAACCGCGAACTGAACGCTTTGAATGCGATGGCGATGATCGCCAGTCAATCCTTCGACATGGACGAAATCCTCAACCTCACCTTGCGGCAGATCATCCTTCTGCTGGAAGCTCAGGCGGGTTCCATCTATGTCTCCGACAACGACCGGGGAACGTTTCGCCGCCGGGCGGATTGGGGCGGCAGCCTGGAGAGTACGCGCACGGAGGTGGTATTGCTGGATGGCTTTGGCGATCTGGTGACGCGCACTCGCACCGAAGTAATTACGGCTGAATACCTGCCCCACCTGCCAGCGTCATTAGCCCGGTTCATCGCGGAAGCGGAAGACGGGGCGGCCGTATGGGTTGTCTTGTGGGGGCGTGAGCATCCCCTGGGGGTCATGGGAATCCGCCGCGAGGCAGGGCGGAATTATAGCGGCAGCGACGAAAATTTCCTGGTGGCCACGGCCAGGCAATTGGCCACGACGATCGAAAAAGTACGGCTCTATGAGGAGACCTCGCGCGCCTACGAGGACCTGCGGCGCACCCAGGAACAGTTGTTGCAAAGCGAAAAGATGTCTGCGGTGGGACAATTGATTTCCGGCGTGGCCCATGAGCTGAACAATCCCCTGACGGCGATTCTGGGCTATGCGCAGCTGCTTGAGGGGGAACCGCTCGAAGCCCGAGCCTCGGACTTCGTGAGCAAGCTTTTCCGTCAGGCCCAGCGCACTCACCGTGTAGTGCAGAACCTGTTATCTTTCGCCCGTCAGCGCAAGCCGCAGCGCTACCGTATCGATGTCCGGAAGGTGGTGGAAGAAGCCCTGGTACTCCGCGAGTACGATTTGAAGGTCAACGGCATTCGTTTGGAGCGCGAAATCCAGCCGGACTTGCCCGGAGTGGTAGCAGATCCGCACCAGTTGGAACAGGTGTTTCTCAACATCACCAACAACGCTCTGGATGCAATGATGGAGAAGGGGAAGGGCGGTTCGCTGCGAGTTTGCGTCTACTCCGAGGGCAGCAAGGTGCATGTGGAGTTTCAGGACTCCGGGCCCGGCATCAAGGAGCCCAATCGCATTTTTGATCCCTTCTATACGACCAAGAGTGTGGGCAAGGGCACCGGGCTGGGGCTAAGTATTTGCTACGGAATCCTCAAAGAACATGGCGGTGACATTTCGGCGCGCAACCGGCAGGAAGGCGGCGCAAGCATTGAGATTCGCCTTCCTTCAGCCGGACAAAGTGTAATCACGGAGCAAGTTGTACCGGCCTCCCATCATGAGCTGGCCATCGAAGGGCGGATTCTGCTGGTGGAAGATGAGGAAGCCGTCCTGGAGTTTGAGCGCGATGTGCTTGCGGGGGCGGGCGCGCAGGTTGTGACCTGCATGAATGCGAACGACGCGCAAGGCAAGGTCTTGACCCAGTCCTTCGACGCGATAGTCTTCAATGGCAAAATGCCCGGGGGATGGACGGTAGTTGACGTGTACCGCTGGCTGGGAGAGAAGGCTCCGGAGATGCAAAAGCGCGTGCTTTTTACCTTTTCGGCGCTGGCGGAGGCGGACCTGCGTGCCTTCCTACAGGATAACCACATACCATTTCTTGTGAAGCCTTTCGAGGTAGCGCAGTTGATCCTGCATGCCCGGCGCCTGCTGCAAAAAGCGCAGAGCGCAGTCGCAGGATAGTCCACCAGAAATAATCCCTTTCCAGGTTAGAGATTCTTTCGCAGATCCTTGGTCAGGGCGCGCAAAGCCGATTGATTGCGCCGGTACCACATCCACTGTCCCAGTTTCTTCGCGTCCACCAATCCAGCCTTCTTGAGAATCGCCATGTGATGGGAAATGGTGGGTTGCGTGAGGTGAATGCGCTCTTCGATATCGGAAGCGCAAAGGCCGACATCCTTGTCGATGGAGCATGCGCCGCGTTCTTTGAGCACGCGGAGAATGCGCCGGCGCGTGGGATCCGCGATGGCATGCAGTGCGCGATCCAGAGCTTGGTCCTGATTAGCCATAGTGCTGCCGCAGCCAGATTAGAATAGCAGAGCCGTTTCGCTGGAGGTGCAGCCGTGCTTTTCGAAGGCAATGAGCGCAAGGAACTCGAACGCAGGATGAAGGCGGAAGGCCGCCTGCCGCCCGGCCAGTCACTCACCTTGAAATGGCCCGTGCTGCACTACGGCTCAGTCCCGATATTTGATCCGCAGGCCTGGAGTTTGAAGATTTACGGCCTGGTGAGCGCTCCGTTAACGCTCAGCTGGGGCGAATTCAACCGGCTGCCCAAGGTGCAACGCGACAGCGATTTCCATTGCGTAACGCGATGGAGCCGATTTGGCAACCATTGGGAAGGCGTGGCGATGCAGGAAATCCTGCGGCGGGTAATGCCGAGGCCGGCAGCGGCATTTGTGCTGGTGCATGCCGAGCAAGGGTTCACCGCCAACATTCCGCTGGCGGATTTGGATCGCGAGGAAGTGCTGCTGGCGACTCATCATGACGGCCAACCGCTGCCAGCCGAGCATGGATTTCCCGTACGGCTGATTGTGCCGCACCTGTACGCCTGGAAGTCGGTGAAGTGGATTCGCGGGATGGAGTTCCTGGAATTTGATGAGCCCGGTTTTTGGGAGAAGAACGGCTATCACATGTACGGCGATCCGTGGAAGGAGCAGAGGTATAGCGGCGACTGACAGAACCTTCCTGGCAGGCTTGCGTTTGAAAATCTTGAACCGCAGGTCGCTGAGCACACAGAGAAAGGCAGCAACGGTTTGCTTACTTTTTCAGAATTGGGTTGTAACCATCGCTGATCAGCTTGGCGCGCGTATCTTCGGCGTTCTTGATATCCGCGAACGGCCCGATTTCCACATGGTAGAGCTTGTCGGAGCCAACCGCTGCAAAAGCCGGGTACCGCTTGCTTTTGAGGGCGTCCACCAGTGCATTGCCATCTTCCTGCCGGCTCACGGCAGCGACTTGCACATAGTACGCGTCGCTCGGGAGCGCCATGGTGGGATCGGCTGGGCTGGCCTGGCCGTCCGCAGCGGTTGTGGCCGGACTATCGCCGCTGCTTAGAGAAGTAGCCGACTTCTGGGCGCTGGACTTATAAAAGGCCAGATCGGGGGCGGTGGCAGGAGTTGGGCTGCTCGATGGCTTGGCCGCAGAAGGTCGGACACCACCCGGTCCGGCGCTTGCGGCGGATGCGGCAAAAGCGGTCGTAGGCGCAGCCGAGCCCTTGCCCAGCTTGAACCCCATAGCAAAGAATACCGCGCACAGCGCCACTAATCCAAAAAACAGCGCCAGCATCTTGCCGGTGCCAAGTGTAATCTCCGTATCCTGGTCCCGCGAAAGCGACATTCCATCTCCCCCAAATCGCTCGATCCTTTCCTCAGCTTTTAGTGGTTCCTGAGGCGCCATCATCCGGCGGTTTGCCTAGTATCTTCTGCAGGCCGGAGAAGAAATCCACCGGGACAGGGAAGATCACGGTTGTGTTCTTCTCCACTCCGATTTCTGTCAATGTCTGCAAGTAACGCAGTTGCACGCTGACCGGCTCGGTGGCAAGCAAGTGGGCAGCGTCCACCAGCCGCTGAGCGGCCGAGTATTCGCCCTCGGCGTGAATGATCTTGGACCGCTTCTCGCGTTCGGCCTCGGCCTGTTTAGCCATGGCACGCAGCATGGACTCCGGCATATCCACCTGCTTGACCTCGACGTTGGTGACCTTTACACCCCAGGGGGAAGTGTGGGTATCGAGGATGCTTTGCAGCCGGAGATTGATTTTGTCGCGGTGAGCCAGCAGTTCGTCGAGTTCCACCTCGCCAAGCACGGAGCGCAACGTGGTCTGTGCGAACTGGGAAGTCTGATAGACGTAATTGGAGACTTCCACCACCGCTTTGTTGGGCTCGATCACGCGCAGGAAAATGACGGCGTTGACCTTCAGGGTCACGTTGTCGCGGGTGATGATGTCCTGCGGCGGAACTTCTAGAGCTTCCTGGCGCAGCGACACCCGCACGATGCGGTCAATGGGAGCGAATACGAAAATGACTCCGGGACCTTTCGCGGTGGGAAGCAGACGCCCCAGGCGGAAGATGACGCCCCGCTCGTACTCCGCCAGAATCTTGATGGAACTGAGGAGATAGAGAACGACGATGACAATGACGATAGTGCTGAAACCGAAGCCGAGTTCCATCTTGTCCCTCCCTGACTACTGCGGCGGATTGTACCGCACTTGGCCGGGTACGCGCTGTGTTTCCAATCATATAGGGTTATCTGCCATGATTCGGCAGCGGATTGGCCCAGGAACAGGCTTTTGTTCCGCCCGCGCCGGGCGCCGAACCGGCAGGGGCAACCGTTCGTAGAGTGGGGTGTGCGCCTGGCGCACAGGGTCTAATTTCGAGAGAAAGGGTCGGGCTGGGGGGCAAGGGCCAGGGAACTGACCTGAGGGGCTTAAAATCGATTTTTGTCGATTGTCATGACAGTGTTGTCATGACAATGGACGCTTTTTGGGGCCGCAGCCGATGTGCTTTTGCCTATCGGATCGGGTCACAATGGTGCCACAACTGGCGAGCGGTCGGCCGCCGGGGCCGCTTCGACCTGAAGCTGAAAGCCATCTACTTGACGCACAATCACCAGCTGTCCGATGGGGATGTTGGTGTAAGCCACCGCATCCCAGAGTTCGCCATGAACAAAAACTTTGCCCGTAGGGGAAAGTGTGGTTTGCGCCACGCCGATTTCCCCGATCAATCCTGGCGCTCCTGTGGTCGCCTTGTTGGCGTGGGCTTTAAGAGCGAGGCGCATCAGGAAAACGGTAATCAGCCCAAAGGGGATGCTGACGGCCAGGGCAGTGATCAGGTGTACCCGCATTTGCGGGATGGGTGAGTCCACCAGAAGCAGGCCGCCGAGCGTAAGCGTCGCCACGCCCGCCAGGCCCAGCACACCGTGGCTGGCAAATTTGGCCTCCAGAATGAAGAAGACGAAAGAAAGCAAGATAAGTCCCACGGCGGCGAACCGTATGGGCAGCAGGTTGAGCGCGAAAGCCGCCAGCAGGATGAAAATCACACCGACCGTTCCGGGCACCACCGCTCCGGGGTGATTGAACTCAACGTACAGGGCCAATGCGCCGATGACGAGCAGAACAAACGCGACATTCGGATCCATGATGTAGTCCAGAATGTGCTGCTTGAGGGTCATGTCGAACATGCGCACCGGCTGGCCCACCAGATTCAGAGTGACGGTCTGACCGTCAAAGCGTTTCACCGGCTTGGCGGCAATCTGCTTGAACAGTTCGTTTTCGTTGGGCGCGACGTAGTCAATCAGCTTTTGCGTGAGAGCTTCCTGATCGGTGAACGATTTCGATTGGCGCACCGCGCTTTCGGCGACTTCCACGTTGCGGCCGCGCTTGGAAACGTAAGAGCGAATGAACGCAGCGGCGTCGTTTTCGACTTTTTCTTTCATCACGTCATCCATCTTGCCGCCGAACAGGCTGACCGGATGGGCTGCGCCGGTGTTGGTGCCGGGCGCCATGGCGGCGATATCGGCGCTTTCCAGGATGAAGAACCCGGCCGAAGCGGCACGGCTGCCACTGGGAGCGACGTAGATGATGACGGGAACGGGGGACGCCAGAATTTTCTCGATGATGTCACGGGTGGAGTCGAGCAAGCCGCCAGGGGTGCTGATTTCGATGAGCAGGGCCTGGTCGTGACTGCGGGCTGCGTCCTGAATGGCGCGGTCAATGTACTCGGCGGTGATGGGCTGAATGGTATCGTCCACCACGATCTTGAGTACTTCGGCCGAGGCCGGCGCAGCAAGCGCGCAGGCAAGCAGTACGGCAACAACGATGTAGAAAGCGCGCCAAACAAAAGGCAGCTTCATGGAAGAGGCCCTCTGCATCTATTGTCTCGCAAAATAAGTGGATAGACGAATGAAAGCGCAGAATAGGAGTCGAGCTTCGTATCTGGTTTCAGCCATGCCGATGGCGGTAGTTAAAGATTTCTCTCCGCACCGGGCACTGGCCGACAAACCGGACGCTTCTGTGGTAATCGCGCCCCGTGGGCGCGTAAGTCAATATGGGGCCGAATACGGCAGGGCTGAAGCCGCTGCCCTGATACGAACCGGTGGTGCAAAACACGAACCAGTTGTGCACAACTGGATGACGCCAGCCCTTCCCTCGCTTCAGTCCGCTGCGGTGTCAACCTCTGTTTCCTTTGCCTTGGTCTCCGCCCACCCCGGCAGATCGGGGCTGCCCGTAATCAACCGCGCCCCGCGCTCATACGTGAAGTACGACCACGCCCACTGAATGAGCACCAGGACTCGATTGCGGAAGCCGATGAGAAAGAAAATGTGCACGAAGAGCCAGGAGAGCCAGGCAACGAATCCGGAAATGTGCACTTTGCCGAACTGCGCGATGCCCGCCGAGCGGCCAATGGTCGCCAGGCTGCCTTTATCGAAGTAGTGGAAGTTCTTTCGCGCTTCGCCTTTCAAGTCGCGCTCAATATTGTGGGCGGCAGCTTTGCCTTCCTGGATAGCGACGGGCGCAACCCCGGGTAGCCATTTGCCGTGTTCGTCTTTGAGCGCAGCGAGGTCGCCGATCACAAACACCTCCGGGTGGCCGGGGATGCTCAGGTCGGGGTTGACCAGCACGCGGCCGGCGCGGTCCGTCGGGACTCCCAGCTTCCTTCCCAGCGGCGACGCGGCTACACCCGCTGCCCAGAGAATCACGGAAGCGGGAATGCGGGTATCTTTGGTGAAGACGGCAGAAGGCTCAACCCGCGTCACCAGGGTTGAAGTCTGCACTTCCACGCCCAGGTGGCGCAGCTGTTCTTCCGCACTGCGGGAGAGATCCTCCGGGTACGCGGGCAAAACGCGCGGGCCGCCTTCGAGCAGGATGATGCGGGTGCGTTTGGGATCGATGGCGTGAAATTCGTGCGCCAGCGCGTGACGGGAAATTTCGGCCAGCGTTCCGGCAAGTTCGACGCCGGTCGGTCCGCCTCCGACCACGACAAATTCAAGATGGGCGGGACCTTCGCCCAAAGCCGCCTGGCGCTCGGCCAGTTCGAAGGCGAGCAGAATGCGGCGGCGAATCTCGATGGCATCTTCGATGGTCTTCAGGCCGGGAGCGAACGGTTCCCATTCGTCGTGGCCGAAATAGGCATGGCTCGCGCCCGCGGCAACGATGAGATAGTCGTAAGGCAGCTCAGCCTCGGTGAGCCGCACCAACCGCCGGGCAAGGTCAATGTCCTGAACGTCCCCCAGCAGAACCTCGACGTTGCGCCCACGAACAATCGACCGAATGGGAGCGGCGATTTCGCCCGGGGACAAACCGGCAGTGGCCACCTGATAGAGCAGGGGTTGGAACGTGTGGTGGTTTCTTCGGTCCACCATGAGAACGCGAACCGGCAGGTGCCCCAGGCTTTTGGCCGCCTTTAACCCGCCAAACCCGCCTCCGATGACTAAAACCTTGGGTATGTGGTTGTCGCTCATGCCACCCTCCAGTTATAAGATGAGATAGGAAGTAGATGGCCGCGAAAAGTTTTTCTGCGCAAGGATGGCGGTCAGTTTCTCCGATTCCGTGTTGCGCCACACGCGCGTGGGAATGTTCTTGCGTTTCCATCCATAGAGATTTCCCGGGCTGCCGGCGTCGCCGGCGGAGATGCCGTAGTAAGATGGCCAACATCACCGAGCGACTGCGCACGGATTGGCACCTTTGCTCACCGACTCACCTACGGCGGCCTCCCATCGCTCAGCTTCAGGCTGGCAGTCATTTCTGCTGCCCTCGGCCACCGACCTGGTTTTCCTGGGACTGCTGTTTTCTCTCAGCTGCGGGGCAATCGCGCCGCGGCTGCTTAGTGACGCGGGCATCGGCTGGCACATTCGCAATGGGCAGCTGATGCTGCAGACGCACGCGATTACACGCACCGATCCATTCTCATCCACGATGAGCGGCCACGTCTGGTACGCCTGGGAGTGGCTCTACGACCTGGCGATTGCCTTGGTTTATCAAGCAATGGGACTCAACGGGGTAGTGTTCGCAAGCGCGTTGGCAATCGCCGCAACTTTTGCCTTGACGCTCCGCTTAGCCCTGGCTCGCGGAGGGAACCTGCCGGTGACTGTGTTCCTGCTGGCCCTGGCGGTGGCGGCTTCGGCCATTCATCTCTTCGCGCGCCCCCACATTCTTAGCTGGCTGTTTGTTGCCATCTGGTTCCACTTGCTCGATAACTGGGAGACCGGAGGCGGTTTCGTCAAGGGTTCCGGACTGTTGTGGCTTCCTGCGCTGATGCTGATCTGGGTCAACGTGCATGGAGGCTTTATCACCGGTTTCATTCTGTTGGGGATCTACCTGGCAAGCGAATTAGCTCGTTACGCGACGGGAAGGGAGCGCAATGCTCTGGGCCGGCTGAAAAATCTCGCGGGCATTACGGTCGCATGTTTTGCGGCTACCTTTGTGAACCCCTACGGATACAAACTCCATATTCATATCTATCAATATCTTACAAATCAATTCCTGATGAATCACATTCAGGAATTCCGCTCGCCGGATTTTCACGGCGCGGCGCAGCAGTGTTTTCTCGGCCTGCTCTTTGTTGCATTCTTAAGTCTGGCTACGCGCCGGGGAAAGTTGCGGAGTTCCCATTTGTTGCTGATCATCTTTGCCGCGGCCAGCGGATTGTACTCGGCTCGCAGTTTGCCGATTTCTTCCATCTTGCTGGTACTGACCATTGCGCCGATTCTGTCGCAGACGTTAGCGGAGCTAAATACGAACCATCGGTTGGCGCGCTGGCTGGCGGCCTTCGTTGGGCGGTGCAATGCTTTTGCAGTCCGGATGGCCAGCATGGAATCGTCCATGCGCGGGCACGTTTGGCCGGCAATCGGGATTGCCCTTGGCCTTTGGATCTGCCTGCAAGGTGGAAATTTGGCCGGACGCCAGGCGATGAATGTGCATTTTCCGGAGAAGCGATTCCCTGTACAAGCGGTGGACTTCCTTATCCACAGTGACATTCGCCAGCCCGTCTTTTGCCCGGATTACTGGGGCGGGTACCTGATCTACCGGCTGTATCCACAAACCAAGGTGGTTGTAGACGACCGGCACGATTTATACGGGGAACAATTTTTCCGGGGATATCTGAGGACAGTGCGGGCCGAACCGGAATGGGAAGAACTTCTAAACCAGGAGCACGTCACTCTGGTGCTGGCGCCGGACGGCTCTGCACTTGGCAATGTGCTACAGGAAAGCTCCGCCTGGGCTGTATTATTTCGTGGTCCGAGAGGGGTAATTTTCCAGCGGCCCGGCGATTGATTCGGGCTCGGCCTTCCGGGAGTGCTTAACGAGCGTCGTTCGGCAATTCGCTGGTTACTGCCAATCGAACTTCCAGTTTGCCTTCGACTTCGACGGGTTCACCTTGCACTAGAAAAGGATGGAACTCGTACTTGCGGGCGCACTCGGCGGCAACGGGCTGTAACACTTTCGGCCCGCTCAGGGGTTCAGCCGAAATTACTCTTCCGTCTTTTCCCACCAAAGCCTGCAGGACGACACTCCCGCTAAGGTCTGTGTGGTGAATCGAAAAAAAGCTCTCCACCGAACAACGCTTGCGCACCATGGTGTCGAGCAGGCCGGTTGAAAGGACAGTTTTTCCGTTCAGCGGCCCCGCCGCGTCAGCCGACGGCATGAACGCGAACTTCTTCCCGGAGGGCAAGTTCTCCAGAGTTAGGACACGGAGGGTGAGCCTTGGCTTGCGCTGGCTCCATACTTGAACTTCTTTTGCAACATAACGGCCCTGAAAAAGGATGATGTGATTGTAAAGCGCGTCATTGACCCCGTTCCCCTGGGAGTCGAAACGCAACATGGGATGCCGCGGATCGAAACAATAGTGAACGTAGGGGTAAAAAGGCGGAGCGTTATAGACGCGGATTACGTTGTTGTATTTCGGCTGCACAGCCACACACTGCAGATTTTCCCGATCGAACGTGCGCCCGCCCTTCTTCAGCCGATTGTCGTGGAGATCGACGTCCTCAGGAATGGGATGGACCAGGTAATCCCGAACCTGCGTGGTCATAAGATCGGGCCAGTTCTGGTTACCACTCCGGAACAGTCCACGGTCGGTGCCAAAATCGGTTTGGGTAAAGCTATCGCTTGCGTAGCTGCGCTTATAGATCTTGTCCGATACCCAGAATTCCTCATAGGTTCCGGATTCTTGCGCTTTGCCCCCGGAATCGAAGATCTGGTAGGCGACTTTGATGTGCCAGGGCTTGAGATCCGATCCAGCGAGCCCGTTCATTCTGGCTGCAAGTGTGAAGATGTCCCGGGCGTCGGACGGCAGGCTGGGACCGGCATCTGCGGTTGTGGAAGCGCCTGCCGATGCAGGTGTTTGGGCGTAGGCAACGAGCGCCCAAACCAAGAGAGCCCATACAAACATGCAAGCTAGAGCCCGCTTCATGGCAGAAACCTTCGTGCGTGAGTGTACAGCGGATGGCCTGATCTTAGTACTGGTCGCGTGTATCAATCCCGAAGCCGAGGAGAGCATTCACTTCGACGGGCTGGTTTCCACGAAGGGCTGGGCTGAATTTCCAGCTGGGCAAGGCGGCAAGAACCTTACTGGCCAAGGCTTGCGCTGCGGAGTCGAGCACCTGGGGATTGCGCACTAAACCGGTGCGATCCAGGATACACGCGATTACCAGCCGACTGCGTTGCAGGCCGGAGGGAAGGGTGGTGTGTATGGGCTGTGGCGACGTGAGTTCCTGCATTCCCGGGTGGGCGGCCGAGTTGGGATCGGCAAACTGCATGACTGCGGTTCCCAGCGCGGTGTCAATGTAGATTGTGTAGACCTTGTCGCCCTTGAGAGCGCCGTAGAAATTGAATGCGCCGCCGGAGCGAGATGTCGCTACGACCGTGATGCCCCCCGGCTTGCCAATACCAGCCGTAGAACGCGATGGGTCGGTCGGTTGGGATCCCCCTTCCGAAAAACTTGGCAGATTGATGACGTTGGTTCCACCACTTACTTCAACCCCCGGAACAGCAGACCCCGGGGCGGGCGAATTGCCGGCGCCGCCGCGGCCCGGAAACGGGGAAATGCCACCACGTGCTGTGGGATCCGACCCGTGCCCGGAACCTTCGCGTCCTCCGCCCGGGCCTTCGCCAGAAAGGCCGCTGCCGGGGCCGCTGCCGCGAGTGATGCCGTTGCCGCCGCCGTATCCCCCGAGACCTGGTTGGCTTCCTCCCTCGGGAGCCATGGCCAACGAGCCGATACCACCGCCGCCAGGAACGCCAACCTTTGTGCCTGGCTGATTCGAAACTACGACTCCCGCCCCTTTTTCGTTACCGCCATTGGCGGGCGGGGCTGCTGCCTGGCCGATATCGCCGGGGCCACCGAGGCCTGAGCCGCGGTTGCCGGTGCCGCGTCCATCGGGTGAGCTGTTGCCTGCGATGGTTGGCGGAGGCGGCACCACCGCAGTCCCCCCGCCAAGGCCGCTTACCGTCCCGCGCGAGCTTGAGCCGGCGCCCAATTGAACTGTCGGCGGTACGGCCGACCCTCCGCCGAGGCCGGTGGCGCTGTGACGGTTTCCGGTGGCGCTGCCCAATTGCACCGGCGGAGGAACCACCGAACCGGCGCCCAATCCTGACACCGAACGATGCTCGGTAGCGTTTGCGCTTCCAAGCTGGACGGGAGGAGGAACGACTTGCTTCTGCAAGTCGCCCGGGCCGAAACCGGGGCCGTTCCTGGAAATCTCCTGGCTAAGCTGCGGCGGTGGTACGACCACCGTGGGCGCAGGCAATGTCATCCGGGCCGTGGTGCGGGAAGCCTGCTCGGGAGCGGAAACCGGCGGCGGAACCACCTGCACAGCTTGTGAGCCGGGCACGCGATACGACGAGATCTCTCCCGCGCTGGGAGCGGGCGGGATCACCGCAGCACCCAGCGCTGCCGCGGCGCGCATTCGCTCCTGCTGCAACTGCGGCGAGGGAGCTACCGGTTCCGGCGCCAGCAGCCGAGCTCGCATGGATGGCTTGATTCCTTCCATCGGGGGCGGACCGGGAAGGGGTTTGAAGGCCAGCAAATTGGCTACGTCCGAATCCGAATGCGGCAGATTCAATTTTGGCGCGTCCACCACTCTCTCGCGCAGCTGTTGGCCCCGAGCCACGCGGATGACCTGGGTTTCGTGGTGAGCCTGCTTTCCCCCCGAGCGGCCCGAACGCCCGGACTGGGCCCCACCCATATCGCGCGTCTGGGGAAGTTCCTTGCCGGAAAAATAAATAACGTCGTACTTGGCTGGTGCGGGAGGCTGGTAGGCTCGCATGCTGTCGAAGCCGCGGGACAGAAAGATGACCAGCGCAAACAGCAGAAGCTCGGCCGACATGGACGCGAGCATGCCGCGATAGGGAAAGATGCCGACCGGGGCTTCACCGGCGAGACGCCGGGGCGAGCGCTTTAGCGCCGGGTGAAGGGAACTGCGGAATTCGTCCCACGGGGACGACCATTCCACCAGAAGTTTGAGATCGTCACTCATTGGATCGACCCTTCCGGCGGTTTGCCCATTTCAATCTCAACCCGGTCTCCGACCAAAGTTCCTGTGGAATGCAAAGTATTGTTAGGTAGTTCCAACACCGAAGACGCTTTCATATTCACCGGAGCAACGCGCCAGGGGCGGAGGTTGGCCTTCGCGTAAACCACCACCTTTTCGCGATCCAGATAGATAATGTCAATCGGAAACCGCATCGCGAAAGAATGAACCCCACGAGAAGGAACGATCCACAGGCCATCTCCTGCAGGAAAAGTTTCCGGTCCTATCCCCATCAGCCCGCGCAGCCGGGACCAATGGGTTCCCGCCACGCGCAAACGGGTGGCGAGATAGGACTGGCGGGTACGATTGAAGGCAAATCCCAAAGGACGAACAACGGACATACCAACTCCTGGGTTCAATACTCCACCAAAGGCGCCTTTACCGGCCGCCTCCCGGCACCAGTGTGCGGAACAGTTGAATCATGGCTGGGCCCAGAGTTACCACGAGGAGGGAGGGCAAGATAAACAATACCAGAGGAATGACCATTTTGATTGTAGTTTTTGCGGCTTGTTCCTCAGCACGTTGGCGGCGCTCCGTACGCAGGGAGTCGGAGTGCACGCGCAAAGCCTGGGCAATACTGGTGCCGAAGCGGTCGGTCTGGATCAGGGTGGCGACCAGAGCGCGAATGTCATTCACTCCGGTGCGCTCGGCCAAACCGTGAAGCGCCTCGACGCGCGGCTTGCCGGCGCGCATCTCGAGATTGACCATGTGGAATTCGGAACTCAGCTCGGGATGCAGGTGGCGAAGATCTTCCCCTACCCGCAACAGGGCCTGATCCAGGGCAAGACCGGCCTCCACGCAAATGACCGTGAGGTCGAGAGCGTCGGGAAGACCGAGGGTGATGCGGCGATGACGCGACCGGATCTTCCGCTTGAGCCAAATGCGGGGCAGGAAAAAGCCAAAGCCGCCCATGCCTACTATAAGCAAAGGCGAATTGAGCCCGCTGAAGACAATGACGCCGACGACCCCGACCAGCGCCAGCAGCATGCGACTGGTGGTGTACATGGAGAGATGGCGCGTTTCGCGGTAGCCGGCCTGAATCAACCACGCTCGCGTACGCGAGGTTTCTGCCTGGGAAAGCGGCAAGGCTTTGCTGAGAGGGTCTAAGGCCTGTTCGATGCGCTCCTTGATGGGCGGCTTTTCCGGCTCGCGCACCTTGGGTCCGCCGGCCAAAGAACGCAGACGGGAACCGATCACGGAAGAAGGCGCGTATAGGGCGGCGCCGAACGAAAACACAGCCAGAACGACGGAGACAAACAACACGATGCTGAGTACTAACAATTCCATCTCTTAGACCTGAATCTGAATGAGTCTTCGGATTACAAAATATCCGATGGTTTGCAACGTAATGCCAATGACAATGGCAGCGTGACCCATCGGATCCGTGAATAGCGGCCGGATGAAGCTGGGGTTCATAATGAGCATCACCATCACGATCACCGGAGGCAACGCCATGAGGAGCATCATGGTGAGCCGGCCCTGGGCGGTGAATACGCGGACCTGCCGCAGAATCTTGAATCGCTCCCGGATCATGTAGGAAAGATTATCCAGAATCTCAGCCAGGTTGCCGCCGGTCTCGCGCTGCAGCATGACGGCGGTAACGAAGAACTTGACGTCCACCAGGGGAACGCGCTCGGCGAGATTCAGCAGGGCATCGCGCACCGGCATGCCGAATTTCTGTTCTTCAAACAACTTACGGAACTCGGAGGAGATAGGTTCCGCTACTTCATTGGAGATCATTTCGATCGCCGTGGTGAAAGCGTGACCGGCGCGCACCGCGCGGGCAAGCGTGTCGATGGCCTCCGGAAACAGTTCCTCGAATTTCTGGAAGCGCCGGCTCCGGCGGTAGGAAGCATAGGAATAGGGCAGCAAGGCTCCTAGAAAAAATCCCGCCCAGCCAAAGACCATTTGCTTACCAATGACAACGGCAACGACTGCTAAAACTATGCCCGATGCGAGGCAGATCAGGAGCATGTTCCCGGCGCGCATCTCCAGGCCGGCCTGGGAAAGCAATATCTGGAAATTGGAAACCCGTTCGGAGCGCCGTAGCAGGTTGTCGAGCGCGGGGATCTCGCTCAACATCTCATCGCGCAAGAGTGCCAGCTCTTCGCTGGGTTCGCGCTCCGCGGCTTTCTGGACGGCTGCCAGACGTTCGCGCAGCAAACGGGCGCGGGCGTTCCGCTCATCGAGTAGAGACCCGGCGAGAAACACCACTCCCACGACGACTACGAACACGATCGCTGCGATAAGAACCGTTTGCATTTGGAATACTTGCCGGCGAAACCTGCCTGCCTCCCCGGTTAAACCTCCATCTTGGACTCGAACAGTGCCGGGCGCAAACGGCAACCTCCGGTCGCCAGGCGATCGGCAAACTTGGGCCGTATCCCGGTAGCGCGAAACAGTCCATGCACCTTGCCGCTCTCGTCAATTCCGGTGCGGTCGAAGGTGAAAATGTCCTGCATGGTAATCACGTCGCCTTCTACGCCGGTTACCTCGCAAACCGCGGTCACTTTACGAGTTCCATCCACCAGGCGCGCAATCTGCACCACGGCGTGGATGGCCGAGGCAATCTGGCTCCGGACGGCGCGCTCTGGAATATTGAGGTTCGCCATCGAGAACATGCTCTCGATGCGGGCCAGCGCGTCGCGTTGCGAGTTGGCGTGTACCGTGGTCAATGATCCCTCGTGACCGGTATTCATGGCTTGCAACATGTCGAAAGCTTCCTCGCCGCGCACCTCACCCACGATGATGCGGTCCGGTCGCATACGCAAACTATTGATCACCAGCTGCCGCTGCCGCACCGCGCCCTTGCCTTCAATATTGGGAGGCCTGGTTTCCAGGCGCACGATGTGCTCCTGCCGTAGTTGCAGTTCGGCGGCGTCTTCGATGGTGACGATGCGCTCGGTGTTGGGAATGTAGCCGGAGAGCACGTTCAGCAGAGTAGTTTTACCGGCGCCGGTTCCGCCGGAAATCAGAATATTCAGACGCCCTTTCACCATGGAAGACAGCAGCTCCAGCATGGGTTCGGTAAGGGTTTTGTTCTCGATCATGTTGCGGGCAGTGATGGGATCGCGGGAAAAGCGCCGGATGGAAAGGCAGGGGCCGTCCACCGCAAGCGGAGGAATAATGGCATTGACGCGGGAACCGTCCAGTAAGCGGGCATCCACCATCGGGGAGGATTCATCGACTCGCCGGCCAACCCGCGAGACAATACGGTCGATGATCTGCATCAAATGTTGATTGTCTTTGAAGCTAAGCCCGGTGGACTCGAGCTTACCGGCGCGCTCCACATACACCCGGTCATAGCGGTTAATAAGAATGTCGGAGATGGTCGGATCTTTGAGCAGTGGCTCCAGCGGACCCAGGCCGAAGATCTCATCCAGAATTTCGCGCGCCAGACGCTCGCGTTCGGCAAAACTGAGAGGTACGGCCTCGCTGTTGACGGTATTGCGGATGAGCAGCAGGACTTCTTCGCGCGCCGCGTCACCGGGCGTGCGGCCCAGTTTCTCCAGGTCCAGGCGGTCCAGGATTTTGCGGTGCAGATCCGCCTTGATCTGCTGGTATTCAACCTTCTCGAAGGTCTGCAAATTGGGCATGATTCTCCACTATACCGCGTCCGCTCGTTACACGGTCTTGAACAAGGACCAGGCTGCCCTCTTAACTTCCGCGTCATTCTCGGTCAAACGAGTCGCCAGCCCCGAAAATGCGCGGGCTACTTCCGTGTGGCTCTGTTGTATCAAGGGAATACCCCGATCAATCGCCGTGGAAACCGCGGCGTAGTGATTCGGGATCTTCCACAGCAGCTTCACTCCGGCGGCGGTTTCCGCGTCGGTCTCGGTAAATCCGGGAGTTCTCCGGAACCGGTTTAACACAAGCCGAAGCTGATCCCTTCCGCCAATTTCCGCCAAATATTGCTGCAAGCGCGCCGCACTCCACAACGACGGTACGTCCGCATGGGCTACCAGCAACACGGTTTGCGAGAGGCTGCTGACTAGCCGGGCGGTAGCGTCGGCGCGGGTGGATACATCCACCACAATATACCGGTAATGAGCGGCCAGCATATCGAACAGACGGGCCAGTTCGGCGGTCGAAGGCTCGACGATGCTGGGCACATTGGCACCGGCCAGAACGTGCAATCCGCTCTCATGCCGGGTCATGAAGCCTTCGAGCAGAGAATGATCGAGCCGGTGCAGGTTGCGGAGGGCATCCGACACGCTGAACAGCGGCTTCAGATTCATGTGCAGCGCCGTATGGCCGACCGTCGCGACGTCCACCAGCGCCGTATTCCCATAGGCTCCCTGTAACGCGAGCGCGAGGTTCACCGCAACCGTAGTGGCGCCACTGCCCCCTTTCGCGTTAACGATGCTGAAGACCCGGCCCCGGGTCTCTTCCTGCTGGGTTTTGCGCTGCGCGGTCGACAGCCGCACGAAGGCCTCCAGCAGGTCCGTCGTTGTCGTAGGCCGCTCGATGAATTCGCGCGCGCCGGAACGCATGGCGTTCACGATGACCTGCGGCTGCGACAGGACGCCGATAGCAAAAACAGAAATGTGCGGCATTTCCTGCTGCATGATTTCAATCGCCCGCAAGGCGGTCAGCGGACTGTCGGAAGGGATGTCCACCAGAACCACGTTCGGATTGGCGCCCTGAATCCGGCGCATCACCGGATCGGCGGCAACGGTAGGGAGCGTGGGAGCGGAAAACACGGCGCGCGCCACGCTGGTACTGTCGACCAGCACCTGCAGCACAGCGCGTTGTTCGCTGTCCGATGCCAGGATCACCACAGAAACTTCGGGCATTGCGCTCTCGACCCCCTGCTCCCGCCTATGCCTTTGTCAGTCCTTACGACTTCACATCTATCCGTATCGGACGTCTTATTTGCTGCCGCGCGGCGGCTTGGCCGTGTCAAAGCGATTCTTGTCCAGGAAAGGAGTCGGCTGAGTCGGCAGCAATGGCGGCTGCGCCCCCGCCTCCACTTTTCTCACCGTGCAAAGGACCATCAGTTCCGTGCGGCTCTTTTGGGCGCTCTTACTCCGGAAGAATTGTCCCAGGATCGGAATGTCGCCCAGGCCGGGGAATTTGCTCTCAATATTGGTCACCCGATTGTCGAGCAACCCGGCGATCACGAAACTTTGACCATCCTGCAATTCAAATTCGGTGCTGGCTTCCCGGGTGCTGATGGCGGGGACGGTAAATCCGGAAATGGTAAGCGCGTTAGTGAAATCCAGCGTGCTGACCGAGGGAGCGACTTCCAGGTCAATATTGCCATTCGGCATGATGGCCGGGGTGAAATCCAGTTGGACGCCGAAGTTCTTGAAGCTGATGGTGACCGCGGTGAAGCCCTGGCCCGGTTGCACGATGGGAAAGGGAAATTGACCGCCGGCCAGCATGTGGGCCTTCTTCCCGTTCATAGCGATAATGCTGGGCTCCGCCAGGATCTGCAGCAGGTTTTTCTGCTCCAATGCCTTGATGATCAGGCCCAGGTTGATGTCGCTGTTAAACAGGAAGAGATTGAGTGCGTCGTTGATGCCGATCGTGGGGGAAGTGCTCGAGGTCGAGGTGGTTGTCGAGCCGCCCGCGGTGGTGGTCGTCGTATTTTGGGTCGAAACCTGAAAACCGCCATACTGCTGCGTGGTAAGCGTTCCGGTAGTGTGGCCGGCTCCGGGGCTGAAGAAGTTAAAGCCGAGTTGTTCGACTGCGGAACGATCCACCTCGGCGAACTTTACCTCCAGTAGGATTTCCTGGTTGCCAGACGGACCCGAGGTCAACGCGTTGACGACTTTCGGGGAATAAGCGGTGGCGACCTTTTCTGCGCGGTCGGCAACGTCTTTCGTCGAAACATGCCCGGAAAGCACGATAGCGGAACGGGAAGCGCTAACACTGATCCGCTCGTCGGGAAAAATACTTTTCTCGGCCTCGGCGCAAGCTCGAATGTCGACATCCACACGCAGGTCGAAGCCTCTTGATCTCCCGGATTGAAACCAGATGATAAGAGAAACCTCTCCCGGCGCCTTCCCATTGACTAAGATCTGGGTCGGTGTAATCGGCTTTGCCTGAACAATATTGGGGTCGGTGACAGCAATCCGCACGATCGGTTCGGGGGCATTGATCAGCTCGGAGTGCCCCACCATTACCCGTAGGGGAGGAGCACCTTGATATTCCGGCCCCATCGATGTTTCGGGCGTAGGGGCTGCCGGGGGGATATTTTGTTCGGACGCCGGAGCTGCGGGTTGAGCCGGCTCCGCAGGTTGATCTTGCGAGAGAGCGGTGGTGGCTGCCAGCAGCACAAACAGCGCAAAAATAACTGGCGCGCCTTTCAAGATTTTCATTTTTTGTTCCACGCTACTGCGGGGCCAGATCGTCATTTATCCTCAAACCTCAGAAGTCGCGTAGTTGGTTTTATTGGGTCGTGGCGCCGTCGTCAAGTTTAGTAGTGGTGACCTTGTCGCCTTCGATCACATCCACGGTGTACGCGGAGGGTGCTGCGTGCGTGGGAGCCGTCACATGCCGGACGACTCTTTGCGGCTTGGGAGCGGCAGGTGGGAGAACGCCCCGGTAGAGACCGTTGGTGTTGGTCGCCACGAGATCCTGCTGACGCGTGTCGAGCGGGTTGCGCAAAGCCAGTTGTAATCTGCCCTGGGATTCGGCGAGCGCCAGCTTCTGCGCATCGTCGGGAGAGACCAGCAGGGTGATTACGGGGCTGTTGACCGGCTCGCCGTTAGAGTTCCGCTCCAGGTTTGGTCCCGAGGCGATCACCGCCACGTTCTCCAGAACCGTGGTGGTTTGTTGCTGGCCGCCGCTGGTGGGATTGCCGGTAAGCAAGACATCCACGTGTGTTCCCGGCACCACAAACCCGGCGACCGAGACGACTTCGTTCACGCGCAGCGAAAAGGCGCGCATTCCAGGCGGAATGAGGGAGGGAAGGCCGGAGCCGGCATTCTCGCCGGCCAGCTTGTCGGGCAAAATAAATTCGCCGCGGTACATCTTTTGGACTACGCCCCGGCCCACTACCTGCGACATGCGATGGTAAACTCCACCGGGAACCGTCCCATCGGCAAAGTGCACCAGCTTCAGCTCGCGGTCCTCGATTCGTGCTCCCACTTGCAGATCGTTGGCAGCCACAACCACATCCACACCGGGCCGGTTGTCTGCGGCGGCCGTCGACTTCAGCCTGCTGTATACAGCAAAGCTCACGAACGCGCCCAGAGCCAGGGCAATGACCCCGATCATCAAGAGCCGATTGCGGTTCATGACTACTCCTCAAAGCAGAAATGTGTGGGGATCATGCCCGCCACCACACGGGCTCGCAATTTTTCCGCGAAAGGGAATTTCCACAATCATGCATCGCGCTAACCGATTTCCCAAGGCCAGCGATTGCACAGAAGCCTATTGCTGAATCGAACTGGCAACCGAAGAGAAGACATTGTTGGCGTTGGAACCGATCAGCCGAATCGTGCCCACCACGATCACCAGAATTACGGCCAACATCACCGCGTATTCGGCAATGTCTTGCCCTTCATCCTCACGCCACAACTTGCAAAGAACATTGCTCATATAGACAGCCTCCAAAATGGAACTAATGCCGGTTATGCACACCTTCCCGGCATTTCTCGTGCAATTCTGTGCGCACTCGACCAGAGTACCCCAAAATTGCCTTGAATGTTTCCCAACTTGCTGGGTTTTGTTGGGGATATGCAGAGATATGCTTACATCCCCTGCTTCATCATACCCTGCAATGGCCCTTCTCGCAGCGACAATTTCTTGCACATTTAGGTCCTGTGGGCTGCACCATGTCGGGTAATACAGGATTTCTCTGGTTACCCGGTTACGCCTCCATCCCGGTTTTGCCCTGACCTCTTGAATTAGAGGTTCCGGCGAGATGCAGGTGCGAGCTACCCCTTGTGCACCAATAGTTTGCAGGCCTCTTCCCGGATGGTGATCTTTGGAAGGAGGGACGGATCAGGGAAATATCTCGCTCATATCGGGCGCGGCGGCAGCGGCGCCCGGAAAATCGGCCACACCCAGAACCTCCATGGTGAGCCGCAGTGCGCTTGCGTGCTGATAGAAATGGGTTGACCGATACCCGTACTTCACCTTGGGGCTGACTATCAATGTCGCAACTTGCCCGCCACCGTGAGCGTTGTCATCGCCGCCGCCTTCGTCGAAGGTAATGATGAGAAGCGAATCGCTGAAAGCTGAGCTCTTCAAAAAGGGATCGATGTTTGCCTGCAGCCACCGGTCGGTGGCCGCCAGTTTCTGGTCGTCCGTACAAGAGGGCGCAGCCGCCGGGCAGTTATGAGCGTCATTGTTTAAATTGGGGACGATAAAGGAATAGTCCGGCAGTGCGTCATTTTCCAAATCGGACGAGAATTGCGAGAAAGGTACAAGGTTGTCCGCCTGGGAAGAATCGTTCAGTACGTCGGAAAAATACGCGAACGGATCGTGCTGCTTGGAGTACGATCCCGAGTCACCTCCCGTGTACCCGGCAGAAGGCAGGCTTTCGCCATAGTACTTCCAACTTTTTCCTGCCGCTTTCAGGGCCCGCACAACATTGTCCTGAGTAACCGTCCCGGAGTAGCTGTCGCTCGTGGTCAGGGTTTCTCCGGTGGTGAGCATGAAGTAATTGGGCAAGGATGGATGCGTGTCCGCGAAATATTCGGTGGCCAGCGCGTATTGCGAGGCCAGTTGATTGAAATACGGCATGCTGGAGCTGCCAACGACGGAGTTGTAGCTGTGGTTCTCTTCGACCAGCAGGAGCACATGGGCAAACTGTGGAATGGAACCGGACACCGGAGGGCTCGTCCCGGAAATGCCGGACAACATCCCTCCGCCTCCGCAGCCGCATAGAGTGAATCCCACGGCGCCAAGAACCACAAACCTTTGCAGGGAGTTCATAGGCCAACCTTTTCCGGATCAGGCGGTTCTTAAGAGTCGCGGAAGGCACAAAAGAGTTGAAGGGCGCGTGCATTTTTTGTACGAACTCCGGTCATCCCGGGAGCTGTCGGGTCTCAGCGGCCTCGCATTAGGGGTGAAACTCGGGGAAAGTGAATACCCTCGAATAGCGCAGGCGTCGATTGTGGCCGGGTGTAGAATTTATTTGCAAGGCGTGGACAGAAAGCTTCACGGGATCCGCTCCCGTCTTCCGAGGCTTACATATGAACGTTCATATAACGTACAAGCTCCGCAAAACTCCCGATATCGAAAAAGAAATCAATCACCTGACACAGAAAGTGGGCAAACGGTTGCAGGTATTTCGCCCGGAACTGGTTCATCTGCGAGGCAGTCTGGAAGAAAATTCCCCGCGCGAAGGGGTTGTCGTCTCCCTTAACTTGCGCCTCCCGACCGGACAGCTTACGGCTTTGCGTGCCGCGCCGACGGTTATTGGGGCGGTCAAAGTGGCCTTCGATGATCTGCTGCAACAGATCACTAAGCACAAAGGCTTGTTACGGACTTCGCACGACTGGCCGCGGCGGCGCTCCGGAAGACAAAAGACGGTCCGCCAGGTTCCTTTCGAAGAAACCATGGCGGCAGTGCAAGCTCCCAAAATTTCTGCCGAGGACGTGCGTTTGTACGTAAACGCCAACCTGAAACGGCTGGAGCTGTATGTGGAGCGGGAAATCTATTTTCGGGAGGTCGCCGGGCAGGTGGACCCGGAATCCGTCAGCAAAGAAGAAGTGGTGGACGAAGCGATTGCGCGTGCCCTGGGAGACGGCGGAGAGCGCCCGGAACGGCTCGCGCTCGAAGCTTGGCTCTACCGGTTGGCCATCCTCGCGTTGGATGACATGGGACAGCCGGCAGGAGATGGAGAAGTTCACCTGGAGGATTCCACGCGGCAGCGCAACGTGCGGGGCAGCGACGAGCCCGAACTGCAGTTTCACCAGCCCGATGAATCCTTCACCCGGGAAACCGTGATCGCCGACCGGCGCCTGTCCACGCCGGAGGACATTGCTTCTTCCGGCGAGATTTTGCGGCTGGTGCAGTTTGCCCTGCGGGGCGTGAACCGGCGCGACCGGGAAGCTTTCGTGCTGCATGCCCTCGAAGGATTTTCCCTGGAAGAAGTCTGTGGCATCACCGGGCGGTCCTCGGAGCAAGTGCAGAATTCAATATTGGCTGCGCGGGAATATCTACAAAAATCTGCGATCTTTTCCGAAGCTGGCCGCGCCCGGGCGATACCCCGGACGGGCACCGCCTAGCTACGCGGCAGCAGTTTTTCAAATCTGATCCTCAAGTTGGTATGCTTTTCCTTTCCTCAAATAACGGGAGGAGAGTGCCATGGTCTTTTCACGACGCGATTTTCTGGCCACCGCTGCCGCAGGTTCTTTGTCGCTGGGCCTGCAACCAAAATCCGACAGCGAAATGAATAGCGCGGCCCAACCCGGCAAGCTCCCGATCATCATTTGCGCGCGCAACGGCTTCAACTATCTGGACCAAGCCTATACCTTCCTGAAATCCGGCGGCGACACGCTGGATGCGGCACTCAAGGTGGTCCAGGGGCCGGAAAATGATGCCAACGAAACCAGTGTGGGGCTGGGCGGTTTGCCGAATGAAGAGGGAATCGTCGAGCTCGATGCCTGCTGCATGCACGGCCCGACATGGCGCGCCGGATCGGTAGGCGCGGTACGCAACATCAAGAATGTGTCGCTGGTCAGCAAGGCGGTCATGGAGAACACCGGCCACGTCATGCTGGTGGGGGAGGGTGCGGAGCGCTTTGCCGTGGACATGGGTTTCCCGCGACAGAATCTGCTGACAGACCATGCCCGCAAAATTTGGCTGCTGTGGAAGGAGTATCACTCGAGCGACGACTGGTGGGGACCGGGCATGGCCGATCCTGACTGGAAACCTCCGGAGGCTCCAGGGGCGCAATCGGAGCTGTGGCAAGAGCGCGTGCGACACCTGGAAGCAATGGCGGCGAGAATCGGAATCGCTCCCGAGCGGCAGGAAGCGGCGGTTCGCAAAGTCTTGTTTCCGCCCACCGGCACTATTCACTGTTCCGTTGCCAATGAGAAGGGCGAAGTCTCGGGTTGCACGACAACCAGCGGGCTGGCGTTCAAAATGCCGGGACGCGTGGGCGATTCACCCATTATCGGCGCAGGATGCTATACCGACCCGGAGGTGGGCTCGGCTGGAGCGACCGGCAGCGGGGAGGAGAATATCAAGGTCGCAGGCGCGCACACAGTCATCGAAAACATGCGGCATGGCATGTCGCCCCTGGAAGCGGGAATGGATGCGCTGCGCCGCCTTCTCCGTTTGTACAACAATGACATGGCAAAGATTCACTTCGTGGATATGCGCTACTACGTTCTGCGCAAGGATGGCGCTTATGCTGGGGTGTCGCTGTGGGAGGGGATACCTGGCCGCCGCCACGCCTTTGCTGTACACGACGGCGCCAGGAGGATGGAGAATACAGTGGCGTTGCTAAAAGGACAGTCACAGGGTTTTCCGCCGTTCCCGCAGATACCGGAAAACCGCAAGGGAGAGCTAAAGTAACACTTCAGCCTCTCGCCTCTAGAGGTCGATGGCAATCCACTCCAGAGGCGTACCGTCTTTTCTTGTTCGCCGTAACGGTATATTAAGAGCTCCGTTCTGTGCATGGATGCGGCTGGCTTGCGATTTCCCTCCGAAATAGTGCTCCGTAATACTGGCCGCAACGGCGGTTTTGTGCTTTAAGGTAAGCTGCCCTTCGCCGTAGGGAACTACCCCCAAGTGTGCCGCTTGATCGAGCGGTTCGTCCGTCTTCGATGCGACCACCACCGACGCGGTCGTTTTTACGATTCCCTTGAATTCCGTCGTGCCCGGCCCTCCATCCAGCCGCTGCGTGCGCAATGCCACCAGGACAGCTTTCCCATTCTCAAAACGTGCCCACGACGACGCATGCGCTCCGCGCGTGGCTGGCGCATAAACCGGATCGAGAGGCTCCACCGTAAATTGATTCGTGGGCCGCACCAGGTGGGTTAGGCCATTGAAGGTGGCGATCATCTGCGTAGTCGGCCTGCCACCGTCAATATCGGGTCCGTGCAATGTCGCGAGCGTGCCAATTGTGCCGATGGGCACGGAATCGAACCACATATCCGGCTCGCTGACCCAGTCATAGCCGGACGAACCGTAGGTAGGCATGCCGAACTCTCCGCACAAACCGCTGAAAAAGAAACGGCGGTTGGCTTCGAGTTCATACTCGCCGCGTTCCATCAGTAAATCGTCCGGACTGTGCAGATCCAGATAATCATTGAACAGCGGCGAGAGATGGTAGTACATCAGCGCGATGTCAGGATTTTCCTGCTTCATCGTACCCACAACTACGTCCAGCCCTTTGGCCAGCAACCGTTCTCCGCACCATTGCTTGTCGTGGGGAGCGGCGGTATCGAGCGCCGGAATTTCGTAGCCGAAGTCAAACTTCACGAGATTGGGTTTGTAGCGCCGTACAAAATTGCGGGCACGTTCTTGAATTGCCTTTTCCACTTCCGGCAGCGTGAAATCCAGGATGTAGTATTTGTCTGGATCGTCGCCAATCAAGAGCGGCTGGCCATTCGTCGCCTGCAACATCTGTTCCTTGGTCAAACCCAGGTCAGCCGGGTCCTGGCAACGTAAAAAAGCCGCCCAGATGCCGATGTACACGCCGTCGGCGCGGACCCGATCGAGAAACTGCTCAAAGCGGGGTATGCGATCGGCGGCATGGGTGAGGCTTCCATAGCGGCCCTCCCAGCCGTCATCAATGGAGAGCATACCCGCTCGCATGCCGGAGGCTTTCAGTTCGCCGTAGAACTGCTCCAGCGCCGCCTGATCCAGTAAGCGCCCGTACTTTTTAACCGCGACCTGTTCCCCCCAGATGCACCACTGTGGAGCCAGCATGGCGGCATTTTTCTTCGCGGAATTTACCTTTTGACGGACCACGCCCGTCGCCAGCAATCCGCGGTAGTAGTTGCGAATGGCCTCGCGGTAATTGGGCGCAACGCAGCAATACAGGCCGCCTCCCACGGTGAATTTTCCCGGACCGCGCATGTGTCCCCATAGATCGCCGCGATACTCAAAAATCAGATGGCCCAGTCCATCCTTTTGCTCGAGAAACAAATCGGCGTTGGGTATTTCGCTCAGTCCGCAACAAAAAGCCTGCGATAAATCATGCGCCGGCGGAGTGATTGCATACGAAGGAGCTCTGCGGAAGCCGGCAAAAAGGTGCGACGGCAATCCCCACTGTTGAACAATCCCCGTACCGGCCCGCCCCAGCGATGTTTTCAGATGCAACCCAATCGAAGTACGCAGAATCGGGCTGACGGCATTACTTTCGGAATTCCCCGGAATAACGAGATAGTCTGTGTCTAGGGCGGGCTTCGCGATATCGCCATCGGCAGTCGAAAAAACATGGCAACTCACTACATCTGCGCTGGAAGAGGATTCGAAAACGATTGGCTCGAGCCATAGTCCGTTATCATCGAAATGCCATGCCACAGTAATTTTCCCCGCATCGCCGGTGTAGCTCCAGATCGCGCGATTTTGCTCGATGCGATGGTTTTGCAACTTGCCGCTCACCGCTTTGCGCGTGCCGTTTTGCTGTAAAACAATTACCGGTTGCAGCGGGGCGCTGAGAAGTTCGCCGCCTTGCCGGTCGAGAATGCGGAAGCGGTCATTTTCTGGGCTCCACTCCCAGGAATAATTCTTCCCGAAAAAGTTGAGCGATTTGCCGGCGTCGGTGACTTTGGAGCCTGGGGTTTGCGCCTCAAGCCGCAACGCAGCATACAGACTTGAAGCTGCCGTGGCCGCTAAAAATTGCCTGCGATTAAATGTCATGGTAGAACTCGACGGAAAACCGGCGCTAATCTTAACATTGCAGTACCGCGATGAAGCGACTTTTCACTGGTATGGCAAGAGGAAATTGGAATTAAGGGTTACGATCCCTAGAACGCATCGATTCCCGTAACGCTGTGCCCGATAATCAACGTGTGAATGTCGTGCGTACCCTCGTAGGTCTTTACCGATTCCAGATTGGCCATGTGGCGGAAGATGGGATACTCGTCGGCGATGCCGTTAGCTCCCAAGATATCGCGCGCCATGCGGGCGCATTCCAGAGCCATCCAGATATTGTTCCGCTTGGCCATGGAGATGTGCTGGAAGGCGGCTTTGAGATTGTCTTTCAATCGCCCCACTTGCAGGATCAGAAGCTGGCCCTTGGTGATCTCGGAGATCATCCAGGCAAGCTTTTCCTGCACCAACTGATGCGAGGCGATGGGCTTATCGTGAAACTGTTTGCGGAAAAGAGCGTATTGCAGCGCACAATCGTAACAGGCCATGGCTGCGCCCACGCCTCCCCAGGCAATCCCGTAGCGCGCCTGGTTCAGGCACATCAGCGGAGACTTCAGCCCATCGCTCTTGGGTAGGAGGTTTGCCTCGGGTACGCGAACATCCTGGAGCGACAAACTCGAGGTCACCGAAGCCCGCAGCGACCACTTGCCGTGTACGTCCTCGGAGCGGAAGCCAGGGCGGTCGGTTTCGACCAGGAACCCGCGAACCTTGTTGTTTTCGCTCTCAACTTTAGCCCAGACGATGGCAATATCGGAGATGGAGCCGGAAGTAATCCACATCTTTTCGCCGTTGAGCACGTACTCGTTGCCTTCTTTGCGGGCGCGGGTTCGCATGCCGCCGGGATTGGAGCCGAAATCCGGTTCGGTCAGCCCAAAGCATCCGATCTTTTCTCCTTTCTGCAGTGCCGGCAGCCAGGTCTGCTTCTGCTCGTCGCTGCCGAAGGTGTAAATCGGATACATCACTAACGCCGACTGCACGCTGACAAAGCTACGCACGCCGGAGTCGCCACGCTCCAGCTCCTGCATGACCAGGCCGTACTCCACGTTCGACATGCCGGCGCAGCCATAGCCGTTCAAGTTGGCGCCGTAGAACCCAAGATCGGCCATGGGCTTGACTAGTTCTTTGGGGAACCGTCCTTCACGGTTGCATTCTTCAATGATAGGAATCAGGTTGTCTTCGATAAATTGCCGGGCGGTATCACGCACCAGGCGCTCATCGTCACTGAGCAGGGTGTCGAACTCGAGGAAATCCACTCCGCGGAACTTGATGGCCATGGGGGCGCTCGATTCTGTTTCCCACTTTAGGAATTCGTCGGAAGTTTTGGCCGGGAAACACTAGACGGTAGCAAAGGGGAAGGGAAGCGTCAACGGACTTTGGGTTCTTGGTAGTGGCGGACTTTGCCTTCCTTTAGTCTTTCTCGGCGTGCTTAGCGCAGTCTCGGTGGTCTCTGCGGTTACAAGCTTTTGATTTTTCGACCTGAAAGCTTTTAACCGCTGAGAGCGCAACGAACTGCCGCCGAGAACGCAAGAGAAAAACTGAACCCGACTTTCGCAGCTCGACTCCCGGGATCGGGCTGTTTGAGATGTGCTACTGTAACTCGAAAGATTGGGAAAGGCGTTTGCCATGGGATTTCTCAGCCGGATTGGGGTTTCACTCGATTCGGAGTTGTTACGCCGCTTCGACGCATTCATCGCGAACAAAGGTTATGTCAACCGTTCCGAGGCGTTTCGTGACCTGATTCGCGACCGCCTGGTGAGTGCGGCGGTAGTGGCTCATAATGCCTTGGTCGTAGGGACGGTAACTCTTATCTATGATCATCACACTCGGCTGCTGCCGGAGAAGCTCACGGATCTGCAACACGACTTTCATGACGTTGTGATCTCCACTCTGCACGCGCACCTGGATCGGAACAATTGCGTGGAGGTAATTCTGCTGCGTGGCAAATCGAAAGAGGTCCAGTCGTTGGCCGAGCGGCTCATCAGCATCAAGGGTGTGCAGCATGGGCAGCTGGTCGTAAGTTCGCCGGAGATTGTTTCTCATCCTCATCACCACCACTAGAGGACTCGCCATTGTTTTTCCGCAAGAAACGGAGGCCTTGAGCTTGGGGGAAGATGTTTGAGGCTCGGGTTAGGTTTTCCTCTGTGTCCTCTGTGGTGAATGTCTTACGCCGGCTCCCATGCGGAACCGAGGACGTTGCCCATCCCCCCGATAAAAGTTCGTTTGATTATCGGTAGCACGAACTATATAAACGTACTATCATGTGGCTCACAAGAGAACCCGCCTGCGCGGCATGCTGCGGCTGGGGGTAGCACTAATGCAACAATCGTACTATGCCAGTGTCTTCTACACCTCGATCATGCGAACGCCGTCGACGCCGGAAGCAATGCTGACTTCGAGGTATGTTGTCACACTTCATAACGCGAGGTGGAGATTTCTGTGAGGCCTTCCTACGCCGCCTTGATCTTGGTCATCTTTGTCTGCGTGCCCACAGCGCAAGCCGGGAACACTGGCAGCGTCAGCGGGGGGCTGACCGATGAGCGAGACAAAGCTGTGTTTGCAGCGAAGGTTCAAGCGTCAGCCACCTTGGGTGCAAAAACGGTTGAGGTCGGTCCACTCTTATTTGCCGCGCAGGAGAAGTCCCCGGTTGCCACAAGTGACAAGACTCATCTGCCTCAGCTATCTGGAACTGTGGTTGACACCTCCGGCGCGGTGATTGCCGGGGCGACACTGCTGCTTGGGCCTGCGAACGGCGTGGTACAGAGGGCGACACAGTCGGATTCAGACGGCTGCTTCGTGATTTCCGGACTCTCGACAGGTAGTTATCGACTTGTCGTATCCAAGCCCGATTTTGAAACCAAAGAAATACCCGTCGCCATAGGGACCGCCGGGGACGCCGGCCCCGCTGCGCATTTCTCTGGCTGTGAGCCCGGTGAGCACCACCGTAAACGTAAAGGGCCGGTCGGATAGCCTCATTGGGATTGCCAGTTCCGCCACCCGGGGAACAGTAGGCGCAACGGAAATCCAGGATCGTCCGATTCTTCGCTCCGGAGAAGTCTTGGAGGCGATTCCCGGTGTCATGATCACGCAACACGCCGGTGGCGGCAAGGCCAATCAATATTTTCTTCGCGGCTTCAATCTCGACCACGGCACAGATTTCGCCATTTTCCTGGACGGTATGCCGCTCAACCTGCCGACGCACGCGCATGGCGAAGGCTACGCCGACATGAATACCGTCATTCCGGAGCTTGTGGAGCGCGTGGATTTCCAGAAGGGCCCTTATTACGCAGATATCGGAAACTATGGCTCGGCTGGATCGGCCAATGCGGTGTTTTTCAAGACGCTACCCCGGAATTTCTTCAAGGTCGAAGGCGGCATGTATGGGTATGGGCGGGCCGTTTTCGGCGCATCCCGAAAGCTCGGTTCAGGCACTTTGTTATATGGCGGAGAAGCGTACCACGATGACGGCCCATGGAAGCATTCCGATAACTATTACAAATTCAATGGCATTGTAACCTTCAGCCAGGGTGGAGACGCGGATGGATTCAGCATCACGGCCCGCGGTTACCACGGAAAATGGAGTTCGAGCGATCAAATCGCCGAGAACGCCGTGCCCCTCGTGGGTCTTTTCGGAACACTGAACCCCACCGATGGTGGTAATTCACAGCGTTATAGCGTACAGACTGAATGGCATCACCGGGGCGCAAATTCCGAAACGAAAATCATGGCTTACGGGTTCTACTACGATCTCGATTTGTTTTCTGATTTCACTTACTACTTGACGGACCCCGTTCGCGGGGATCAGTTCGAACAGAAAGATAGGCGCTGGGTGGCTGGGCTCGACGCACGCCACACGATCTTCCGCCAATGGCTTGGCCGCAAGATGGAAAATACCTTCGGGCTGCAGGTTCGTAACGATTGGATCCATAATGGCCTTTACCAGGTGGAAAATCGCACGCGCATGGATAAAACCGATTCCTCCACCGGCAACACTCTGCCCGCGACTACGGAATTAGATCGCTTGACGGACATGCAAGCGGGCTTCTATGCAGAAAATAAAATCCAGTGGGCGGAGAAATTCCGCACGGTGGCAGCCCTGCGCGGTGACCTGGAACACTTCGACGTCACCAACCTTGTGACCGCAGCCAATTCCGGCACGGCTACCAAGGTGCTGCCCAGCCCAAAATTAAGTTTGATTTTCGGCCCCTGGTCCAATACCGAGTTCTATGTACAGGGCGGATTCGGTCTTCACAGCAACGACGGCCGTGGTACAACACAGACGGTGGAACCGGTTTCGGGGGAAAATCCTTACCCCAATACACCCGCCACGCCGATTCCCCCGCTGATCCCAACCAAAGGCGCGGAAATCGGTGTGCGCACTCTTGCCCTCTCACATCTGCAAAGCACCCTTTCCTTCTGGTATCTCCACAGTGCTTCCGAGCTGCAGCAGTCCGGCGACACAGGAGGCACAACTGCTTCACGACAGCCGAGCAAACGCTATGGCGTCGAATGGGCCAATTACTATACTCCACGGGAACATGTGGCTTTCGATTTTGACCTTGCGAACTCCAAAGCCCTTTTTTCCGAAATTGACGAAGATGATGCGGCACCGGAGAGCCCGGGTGGCAGGCGGGTGCCAGAAGCAGTGGGGATGGTGGTCGCCGCGGGCATCACACTGCACGATCTCAAAAGCTTTTGGACGAGTTTGCGCCTGCGATACTTTGGACCGCGCGATTTGACGTCCGACGGAATTTATCGCTCAAAGGCGACAGCATTGCTCAATGGGGAGGCTGGCTATCAATTTAACGAGAAATGGGGCGTGTCGGCCGAATTCCTAAATATCCTCAACCGCTACGATCACGATATTGACTACGCCTATACCTCGCAAGTAACGCCAACCGCCACGCCGGCATTCACCGACGTATTCCACCCCGTGGAACCGTTTCAGCTGCGATTCGGGTTAAGAAGAACCTTTTGATGATTGCCGCAGTTGTTGGCTCTCAGATGCCCGCGATCTGGATCCAGTTGAATCGATACCCGAGATCCTGCGGACGATCTTCAATGTCGTGAGAGCGATTCAGAAACTTCCACCTAGCGTTACAGCCACGCGGGGATTTGAGTATCTGGGCATATAGCCTTTAGGATCCGATTGCTTGTCCGCTCCAAAAGCAGAGTGCACAGCTAGCACAACACGAAAGCCGGAACTTGGGATGACCCCAGCTCCGGCTCGTGTTACTTCAACTTGTGGTTCAGAAGTTTCAGCTTAGTTATTGCTGGAACTCTGGTTGGTGGCGGCGGTCGTGTTCTCGGAACTGCCGCCCATGGTGATGCGCGTAAGCCGCGGGAAGAACGGAGTCACTTCCAGAGGCATCTTGTCGCGCGCCGAAGTAATGGCTGTCGGCGGCGTCTTCACCATTGCAACATTGTCGTTCCAGACGTCCAACCTTACCCGGCCACCCAGAGGTAGCGCGGCAATTTGGTCCAGCTTGGCCGGATCAAGTTTGGGGGCAGCCTGCTCCAGCGAAACAAAGCGGGTCAGCTCTCCTTTGTCGTCGGTGAACCCGTTGCCCAGGTGAGCCGTCAGCAGCGCCTGCAGCGCGGGCCCGCGCTCGGCAATTTGCCGCAGGAATAAGCCGGCAGTATCCAACTTTTGCTGCGTAGCCGCGCTATAGGGTTTTAACAGCTCGATCGCTTTCTTGTCCGCAGCCGCTTCCTCCTCGGGAACATGCTTGAACCCAAGATTCTGGAAGGTCGCATCGTCGGAGAAGAGCATGCGGTCATCGAAGGCGTACTTGCTGCCCAGGTTGTGACCGAGCACAATGTGGGCCAGCTCGTGCGCCAGCACCATGGCGATACTGGCCTCATCGGGCAGCACGTCAATAAGTCCTCGGCTGACCACAATGGTGTTGCCGACGCTGAACGTTTCCAGCGGCGAGGTGAGTAACACCCGGACGCGAACCGGGCGTGGCAGCTCGATATTGTTGGTGATGATCAGATTGTTGGCTACGGTTTGAAGGGCCTTATCGAGGTCGCCGGCAGGAGCCAGTAAACCGGCATTCTGCAGACGTTCCAGAACGTTGTCCTCGGCCTGCTGCTGCCAGGCCCGCTGTGCTTCCAGCGGGGAAGCGTCCTGCGCGGTCGGGCTCAGATCCTTCACCGAGGAATCCACCAGCACTTGCGTCATTTCATCCTGCCTCATCCCGGCGCGCACGTTGTAACCCCAAATGCGCGTCTGCGCCTTGAAGGCGAACTTGTCTTTGGAGCCAACGCTGAAGTCGCCTTCTTCGCTGTACACATAGGCTGGAACCCAGTAGCCGGGAACCGCATTCACTCTCCAGCTATCCATATGGAAGAAGAAGCCGGTGGCCGGGTGCGGCACATAGGTGCCGTTCATGCGCACGATGTTGTAATCCTGATCTTCCACCCAAATACGGCCTTGGAAGCGTCCTTTTCCGGAGTGCTTGGCGGGCGTGACATCGAACACGATGCAGCGCACGTCGCCCAAAAACTCACGATGCACGTAGGAGAAATCATAGTGCTCGCGGTCGAAGTCGTCGCGGTCGACGAATACCATCCAAGAAAAGCCCGCCGGGTTATAGTCGTACTTGAAGAGCTTGGAAATGCCGCCCATTAGGTGGCCTTGAAAATTTCCCTTGCTCAGATAGTCCCGCCGGCCGCTCTCGCTCATGTCGATTCGGCCAAAATAGTAGTGGTCGCTGGTAGGCACCGGGCCCAGTTGCGGATCGTTCCTCATGTTTTGCAAATACGTTTCAACCAGAGGAGTGCGTCTTCCCAGCATGGTTACCAGCGCATGCTCACGAGCGATCGCGCGATCTACCACCTGGTTCAACGTGGTGGGCGCCGAGGATGCGGAATTCTGGGCCGAAGCAGGATCGGCCGATTGAGACGCCTGGGGCGCCGCCTGCTGCGGCGCCGACGTCGGGTCTGACGAAGATTGTCCTGCCGTTTGCGCCATCGCGCTGAACCCGGCCAACAGAAAAGCAGTGACCATCCATTTCCAAGTACGCATGACTCTGATCCTCTCTACTTCTTCTACTTTTTTCTTTAGATCCGTTTCTCTAATACGCAAGCCGAAATACCACATGTACCACCGCCGTCGAATCCACGGGAGTGCCGTTCCGTAGAGCCGGCTTAAAACGCATCATATTCGCGGCCGCCAGTGCGCTCTCATCCAGGCCGTGACCCAGGCCGCGCACTACCCTAATCACCCGCAACTGTCCATTGGCCGCGAACATAACTTCCAACAGAACCTCTCCCTCAATTTTGAGCTGGCGAGCGTCCTGAGTGTAAACCGGGTTAGGCTTGTAAGTGATCTCCACTGGAGTGGTGGGTGGACCCGTCTCCAGTTGCCGAGCCTTGGCCGGTCCTTGCGCGACCATTTCGTTGCTGAAGCCGCCGGTCTGCACGCCATGGCCGCTGCCGTTGCTGCGGCCGTCGCCCTGGCCGGGCTGGGCAATGCCGTTGCCGAAACCCGCGCTTGCGACCGTTCCCTTGATCCCCTTGGTACCGCCCGTGCCATTCCCCTGGCCCCCGCCTTGCGGCAGGTCAAATGAACCCAAACTGGCAATGGTCATCCGCGCATTGGGCTTTCCTTCACCCTTCACACCGTTGGGATCGCCAAAGCCGCCGGTCTGCACTTTCTCAATTGGAACGTTGACCGTCGGGGCGGCGGAGCTTCCAAACTCGCCCGTACGGACAACCCTAGCCATACGCGCTCCACCCGACAAGTCTTTCAGTACCGGCGCTGCAAATTGGCCGGTTACGACCTTGGGCGGAGTGATTTGCCGTGGAGTCTCCGCAACGCGAATTTCCCGTGGAACGACAAGTTTGGGAGCGTCGAACACATGGGCCGGAGGCAATAGCTTGGCGCGCAACGGCGGCGGCTGCTTGATCTTGATCGGCTTAGGTTGCATAGACGGCAAAGGAATGAGTTCGGTAACGTGATAGTTATGAACGAACTGCAACCGCTCCGGCCAGATTAGCCCTATATTAACAACGATTAGGACGAGAAAAGCGACAAATCCATAGCTCGTGGCCAGAGTACGCCAGCTAAGTTTCCGCTCCGGTAAGAGACCGAGTTCAAATTGATGCGCAGACGCCATTCATCAACTCCAATTTGGGGGACCCGAGCCTGGGGGTAAGATTCGGGGGAATCTCTAAGTTACGGGAGAGAAGCGGAGGGGTAAAGTGTCTGCTGGCTCTGTACCTTGGTAACACTACGGAAAGCCCGGCGAATCGACGTCGAAACGCCCGCCAACGGCCTGCAAATCATGCATTTACCCCCCCTCGTTTGTGCGCAAAAAAGAGAAAAACGGGAATGCCCGCCACGATCACCAGGCAACCCAGGGCTGAGTTCATAAGATTATCGGCAAAAGTATAGTAGAGCAAGACCGCAGCCGCCAAAACGAACATCAAAGGTACCTGTGGATAACCCCACACCCTGTAAGGCCGCCGGGCGTTCGGATCGCGTCTGCGAAACACAAAAATTGTGCTTGCGGCCAGCATGTAAAAAAGCCATTCCGAGAAAATTGCCAACGAGAAAAGCTGCCGGTAATTCCCACCCAGGAGCAGCAATGCGATGGAGAATGCGGCCTGTGCAATTAGTGCCGCGCCCGGGCTGTGAAAGCGCGGATGCACCTCGGCGAGCGCGCGGAAGAAATAGCGATCCCGCGCTGCGGCATAGGGAACGCGCGCCCCGCTCATGATCGTCCCATTCATCGCCGCCAGAATAGACAAAGCCATTCCCGCCGACACCAGCCATGCACCACGCCATCCGAGAACCAGCGCCACCGCATCCGACGCGGGCCGTTCTGTTGTGGCAATCGCCGCCGCCGGCAGCACATATTCCACGGCGACATTCGTGAGCATGTAAAGTGCAACTATGATCCCGACACCCACAATCAGCGAAACCGGAATGTTGCGCTCCGGGTCGCGTACTTCGCCGGAGATCATCGAGAGGTCATTCCAGCCATCGTAGGCCCAGAGTGCCGCCACGAGAGCAGCCATGAATCCGGCCATTCCGCCCTGAGCGCCGGTGTAGCCAGTCACGAAGTGTTCCCATTGTCCAGCCGGGTAACTGAACCCAACCACGACGATCGCAACGATGACACCAACCTTGATCAGCGTGAAGATGAGTTGGAATTCTCCCGCCTTCTTGATGCCCAGATAGTTCAGAAAAGTCAGGAAAAGGGTCGCTCCGACCGCGAGAAGTTGCCCATAGTCGATAGGGAAGGGGGCGCGAATAAGATCGTGCGACAGAAAAGAGAAACCGGCAAATGTTCCCAGCACACGGACCAGGCCGCTGGTGAGTGTCGCGATGGAGGCCGGTTTGGCGATCACGAACCAGGTCCAGGCATAGAGAAATCCGGGAAGTGGCCCGTAGGCGTCGCGAATGTAAACGTATTCGCCGCCCGCTTCGGGCTTCATTGCGCCCAGTTCCGCGTAAGTAAGCGCCCCGAAAAAAGACAACAGCCCGCCGATCACCCATGCCAGGTAAACCAGCTTGGCGGACCCAACCGCCTGCATCATTTCCGTGGGAACCAGAAAAATGCCGCTGCCAATAACCGTTCCCACCACCACCGACAGAGTCTGGCTGAGGTTGAGTTCGCGGGTCAGTTCAGGATGTTTGCTCGCAACCGCCATGTTGCGGTGGAGTATACGTGAGCAGAGATGTTCCCGGCGATCTTTGCGATTCCTCAGCGCCCTCGGCGGTTGAAGGCTTTCTGCCGGCGGCCCCACTCTGCGCGTATGGGCACCCTCAGTTGCAAGTTCTAACCGTGGAGGTCGCCAAGACAGCGCAGAGGACGCAGAGAAAGATGTGATGAATGAACTTCTTTGCGATCTCGGCGGTTCCTCTGCGCCCTCGGCGGTTAAAGGCTTTCTGCCGGCGCCCCACTTTGCGCGTACGGGTGCCCCTCAGTTGCGAGTTTTACCGCAGAGGTCGCCAAGATAGCGCAGAGGACGCAGAGAAAGATGCGATGAATGAACTTCTTTGCGATCTCGGCGATTCCTCTGCGCCCTCGGCGGTTAAAGGCTTTCTGCCGGCGCCCCACTTTGCGCGTACGGGTGCCCCTCAGTTGCGAGTTTTACCGCAGAGGTCGCCAAGATAGCGCAGAGGACGCAGAGAAAGATGCGATGAATGAACTTCTTCGCGTGCTCGGCGATTCCTCGGCGCCCTCGGCGGTTAAAGGCTTTCTGCCGGCGGCCCCACTCTGCGCGCATGGGCACCCTCAGTTGCAAGGTCTAACCGCAGAGGTCGCCAAGATAGCGCAGAGGATGCAGAGAAAGATGCGATGAATGAACTTCTTCGTGTGCTCGGCGTTTCCTCCGCGCCCTCGGCGGTTAAAGGCTTTCCGCCGGCAGCGCCACGCTGGCCGCATACCCTACCAGAAAAGTCACCACGGTTCCGATCGCTACATACCAGGTCCAGGGCACGCTGCTGCCGACCCAGAGGTAGAGTTCGGTAAGAAATCCGCAGAGCATCCCAATCATGGCGCCGTTCTGATGGGCGCGGCGGGTAAGGACCCCGAGAAGGAACACCCCCAGCAGCGCACCGTAGGCTACCGATGCGATTTGCAGGCCGACTTCGACCACCCGTCCGACCTTGTGCAGAGACAGCACCGCCAAAGCAAAAAGCAGCATCGCCCAGAGAACCGTGGCCATTCGCGAGAGCCGGATTTTCTTGCGCTCCTCCATCTCCGGCCGGTTGCGCAGATAGAAGTCCACCATCGAACTCGAGGAGAGGGAATTCAGGGCTGCGCTCAGATTCGACATTGCCGCCGCCAGAATTGCCGCAATGAGCAGCCCGGAAACCCCGTGGGGCATGTGGGTGACAATAAATGTCGGATAGATCCTGTCGGCTTTACCGAAAGCGCTCGCCGGGATGCGGTAAAACGCAAACAACATGACCCCGACCAGAAGGAACAGGGCGAACTGGAACAGTATGGCCACTCCGCTGGAAAGCAGCGCCGTGACGGACTGCCGCTGGCTGCGCGCCGCCAGCAGTCGCTGCACGATAAGTTGGTCCGTGCCGTGGCTTGCCGTGGTGAAGAAAGTTCCGCCGATAAGTCCGGCCCAGAACGTATAGGGCTTCCAGAAATTGGGAGCGAAGTCGAAGACGCGCAGCTTGCCCGCGCTTGCCGCCAGTTGATGAATTGCCGGCCAGCCGCCGGGCACCAAATGCAAGATCGTAAACAGACCCACCAGGGTCCCACCCACATAAATGACAGTCTGCACCACATCTGTCCAGATCACCGCGGCCAAACCGCCTTCAAAGGTGTAGATCAGAGTGAGCACCGTGATGATGGCGATGGAGGCAATCTCACCAGTCCCCAACGCGATGGCCACCACGATGGAAACCGCATACACCCGCACGCCTTCGGCGGCCGCGCGAGTTACCAGGAACAATCCCGCCGTCAGTGACCGGAGCTTCCTTCCAAAGCGCTTTTCGATGAGCTGATACGCGGTATAAAGTTCACCCCGAAAATATTGCGGCAGCAATACAAAACTGATGATGATGCGCCCGGCGAGGTATCCCAGCACGACTTGCAGGAAAGTAAGGTCGCCGTCGTAGGCCAGCCCGGGAATGCTGATGATGGTGAGGGTGCTGGTCTCCGCCGCCACGATGGAGAGCGCGATCGCCCACCAGGGAATGTTGCGATCCGCCAGAAAATAATCGCGCAGCGACTTCTGGCGTTTGCGAAAGCGCAGCCCGAAAAGCGTGACTCCTACCAGGTAAACGGCGATGATGGTGAGATCGAGCCTGCTTAGAGCCATGCGAAGTTCGCCCGGCGGGGAAGCCCGTCCATTCCGCGATTATAAGGCGGAAATTTTCACCCCAGCGTCCGCCGGTATCAAGAACGGAAACTGCAGAGTGGAAGCGCTGTGCCGGCAGAGTCAGCCTCCTCCCCGAGCGTCGCTTCGCCTATAAGATTTGCAGCGTACGGAATTGCCAAGGCTTGATCTCTAAACTTATCTGTTTGCCCGCCATTGGCTTTCCAATGGCACGGCCATGCAAGTCGGTCTCTACCGCACGCGATGCGGCAAAGCCCAATTCGATTTTTGCCGTGGCTGCTTTACCCGCCGTTTCCAGCACGCGCAGCTCATACCCGCTGTCAGGGCGCTTGCGAAAGGCGGAGAGCAACACATTCTCCGGCGCCACTCGCACGAAAGACTTCCTGGCAGGCAACGGCCCAGAGCTTGCTGTCGAAACTGCGGTCAGCAACTGGGAATCGAATTCCATGGCCGCGCGGGTACGCTGACCGTCATCCATTTCCGGCCCGTGCGCCAGCAGCGCATGCCGGAATTCCGCATAATTCGGGAATCCATACTCGCGGCTGAAATGCGATTCCCATTCGCGCATTACCAGATTGGACCAGCTGCCATCGCTCTCCTTGCGGAAATATTGGCAACCTGAGTGGATGACCAGCAAACCCTGATCGTCACTTACCAGATCGGCGAAAGTTAACCCGTGCAATCGGTCATGCTCGGTCTTTTCCGTTCCAAGAGGGAAATCGCGGTGTACGCCCGTAGTTGTGAACGCGGGGGCAAATGCCAGCCAATATCCGTTGTTGATATTGCGCTCGGCTCGGCCTCCATTGGGGAAACCATCGAGGTCGGGGGGAACGCTCGTCAGTATGCGGCTCAGGATCTCCACGTTGGGCGAACTGGGCGTCAGCGTAACCCGCGTCTCGAACGTCAATTGCTTCCATTTGTGAACCGCCTTCAGCGTGGCGCGCAACGGGCCTTTTTCCAGCCACAGCAACGTGGCTTTGGCCCGAGTGGAATCGTATGCCGTATCGGGATCCTGGGCCAGGAATGGATACTTCATATTTGGCTGCCCGTGAAAAGCCGGCGAGCAGAATTTCTCCGCCGAAATGAACTCCTTGCCCGACTCCTTTTCTACCAGACTCACGATGCCGCCATGTTCCGGGTCCAGACGTACTCGCACGAACGCGTTCTCCAGCTCGAACTTCTCTGGATTCACTGTCAACGCGGTGGAAGGGGATGCCACCGCTTGTGGAGTAAACTTGAGAAAGAACGTCTCATAACCCATGCCCGGGACATTCTCGGCCAGGAAAGTGACGTCCACCATCGCCAGTTTTCCGCTGCTGTCATTCTCGGAACGTTCCACCTGGAAAGGCACCGTCTCCCCGGCGCTGTTGACCACGGAAACATTCTCGCCAGGTCGATTCTTGAGATAGGTCTTGCCGGTTCTCGCCAAGTCACTGCGGTCCCAACTGCAAGCATTGAACACCACTACGGTCGGGCCATCTGCGATATGAGATTTCGCAACCCGGTCGGCGATCCCCTTGATCGAGGCCTCCAGCGCCGCCTTACCATCTTTTTCCCCTTCGTCCAGATGGTGGTAACCGATCGAGCCCCAGGTTTGATCGTGATGGTCTTCGATTAGGTCCAGCGGCGCCATACGATCGCCTTGCCAGCGCGAGTATTCACAAAGACCCACATCATGGCTTTGGGCTGTAAGCAGGTTCCGCCAGGCCCTGTCCAAAACGCCGGTCTGCGATTTCGCGCCGGCCACGGCACCGGCCAGGGCGTCGAAGCGTTCGGCAGCATGCAGAAGCGCTTCAATCTTGCGTGCATTCACCCGTATCTGGTCGCCGCCAATCCCCCAGGGTAAGAGCTTCTTCCAGGCGTCCATGTTGAGGTAAATCGTTTCCCGCGCCTGGCCGCCATACTTCTTCAAATATCCACGGAGCGTCACATACTCCACATTGTTCTTTTCGGAAAACTCCGCGAACTGCTTCGGGTAGGTGAGATAGCGAGGGTTTTCGGCATCCTCCCAGCCAAGCTCCGACCAATACTGAACGCAGGGCCTACCTAGACTCGCCAGCTTTGCCACCTCGGCTTTGCCCTCCGACGTGGAGAAATACGGCAGGTCGCGGGGTCCGTGAGAACAAAAAAGATTGTTTTTTGCCTGACACAAAATGGTGCTGCCGTCCATCCCCTTCCAGTAAAAGACGTTTAGAGGCAGTTCCGGGCATCCCGCATAAGCCCACGTATCGACCTGCGCCAGGCTGGTGTACTTGACTCCGGCGGCGTTGAGAATTTGCGGGAGTTGCGGATGAGAAAATTCCTCTTCTTCGAGAAAGCTTTCAATCTCCACTCCCAGCGCCTTGCGGATGACTTGGTGGCTGTAGATGATCAAGACGTTGTACCGGTTTCGGAGCGGCTGATGGGCGGCTGGTAGTTGAGGCTACCATGAGGCCGGACGTGATTGTAATAGTCGGTCCAGGGTTGAAGATAAGCGTCTCTTTGTTCGGAGTCGATCCAGTGTTGGGCGTAGGCCCACTCGCGCAGAGCAGTTTGGATAAAGCGCTCGGCTTTGCCATTGGTGCGAGGCGTATAGGGCCGGGTGCGGCGATGCTGGAGAGCCATCTGCAGGCACGCGCCGCGAAACTGACGCGAGCGATAACTGCTGCCGTTGTCGGTGAGCAGGGCGCGCACGCCGATGCCGTGGCGGGCGAAGAACTCGACCGCAGAGTTGAGGAAACCGATGGTAGTTGCGGCTTTCTGATCGGGCAGCATCTGGGTGAAGGCCAGGCGGGAGTGGTCGTCGACGGCCACGTGCAGGGCCAGGAAACCGGGATGCTTGCGCTTGCCGCGCAAGCGGCCATCGCCGCGCCGGCTGACCTCCGAGAAGCGGGTCATGCCCTTGATGTCGAGATGCAGCAGGTCGCCGGGCCGGGGATACTCGTAGCGCTGCACGGGAGGAGGGGGATTGAGATCGCGCCAGCGGCTGAGGCGAGCGCGGCGCAGGATGCGGCTGACCGAAGCCGGACTCAGCCCGGTGTGGCGAGCGATCTGATAGCCGGGCATATGGCCACGACGCAGGGCAATCACTTTTTCCACGAAAAAGGAGCTGGCCTGACGCGGACTGTGGTGGGGACGCGAACTGCGGTCGGCCAGGCCGTCGGCTCCTGACTGGCGATAGCGCGCCACCCACTTGGCGGCGGTTTTAGCGCTTACGCGGAAGGCGGCGGCCGCCGCCTTCCGCGTCTGTCTCTGCTCCAGGACAAATCTGGCGAGATCTTCTCGACTGCGAAAGCTGAGTCGGGCATTCTTATGCATGTCCATTCGATCCTCCGAAGGCACTGATTGCTCGTCACAACCAGCTTCTCCGGTTCAGATCGAATGGACAACCTCTTGAAAGATCACAGGCACCCACCACGATCTGGCGGATGCTGGATTCTCCCGAGAACTGGGTCGCCATGGGCTGGGAATACGATCCGGCAATGAGTTCAACCCTGTCTTCCGCCAGGTACTTCTTCAGCCGTTCGCAAAGAGGAGGGTATTTTTCGGCCAGATACTCGTACGCTCGCGCGTCAAGATTGATGCAGGTCTTGGCGCCGGGCGGTTGATCTTCAATATTCAGCGCGTCGAGCACGGAGAGAGCGCAAGACTCAATGCCAAGCTGCCATCCGATGCCGATGTAACTCCAGTGGTCTCCCATCATGATGCAGAACCCCTCGCCAGCGGCATCAAAAGGCAGCGCCATCGAGCTGAGGGGCTTCAAAGCGGTGGCGCTCAATCCTGCCAGTCCGAGTTTCAGGAATTTTCTTCTGTGCATCGATTCCTCCGGGAGTGATTGTGTGCGGTGACTGAATTAAGTTCAAGGAAACTGCGAGAATGCCGAAGTTCGAAACTCCTGTCAAGGATTCTATTCGCGCAACGCGCGGACGTTTCGGAGCACGAAACTGTGTGAACAGGAAGGCGATTCTAGATACAAAGGAGCTTCATTGCTGTGCCTAAATCTCCAATATCACCGGCATGATTAGAGGCCGCTTCTGCGTCTGCTTGGAGATATATCGCTTCAGGTCGGCGCGGATTTTTTCCTTAATTACGCCGTAGTCGGCCTTCTCTTCATCGCTGGATAGCTCCAGTGTCTGAACTACCGTCTGTCGCGCGCCGTCCACAAAGCCGTTCTCGCCGCCGGAAAAACCCCGAGTCACGATCTCGGGAGAGGTCTCCACCCGGCCCGTCAGCTTGTTGATTGCGATGATAGGCAGGACGATGCCGTCCTCGCTGAGGTGGCGCCGGTCGCGAACGATCAAATCCTCCACCACATCGGTGCGCGAGCCGGAATCGATGCACACCCGGCCGACGTTCACCCGCCCCGCCTTGCGCGCGCCCAGTTCGTCGAATTCCAGAATCTCGCCGCTCTCGATGAGCATGACGTTGCCCACCGATCCGTGCATGGCGCCTGCCATCTCGGCATGCAGCTTGAGCTGCCGGTACTCGCCGTGAATGGGGACGAAATACTTCGGCTTCACCAGATTGATGATCAGCTTGAGCTCTTCCTGGCTGGCGTGTCCGCTGACGTGGACCGGCGGCGAGGAGCCGTCGTCATAAATGACGTGAGCCTCACGGCGGAACAGGTGGTCCACCATGCGATAAATCGCCTTCTCGTTGCCCGGGATAATGCGCGAAGAGAGCACCACCGTGTCGCCCTTCTCGATCTTCGCGTGCTTGTGATTATCCACCGCCGCGCGGGACAGCGCCGACATCGGCTCGCCCTGGGTGCCGCTGATGAGCACGCAGACTTTCTCCGGCGCGAAATTCTTCATTTCGCCGGGATGAATCAGCAGGCCCTCCGGAATTTCGATGTAGCCCAGGTCCTCGGCGATCTCCGCCGAGTTGTTCATCGACCGGCCGACGAACGCCACTTTTCGCCCATGCTCCCAGGCCATCTCCACCGCCAGCTTGATGCGGTGAATGGAAGAGGAAAAACATGAGATGAAGAGACGCCGCTCGGTATAGGCAAAGACTTCATCAAACTTGCGGCGCACTGCCCGTTCGCTCGGCGTATACCCCCTGCGCTCCACATTGGTTGAATCCTGAAGGAGCGCCAGAACGCCCTCTTTGCCATACTCGGCAAACGAGTGCAGATCAAACAGCCGGTTATCGGTGGGCGTCGGATCCACTTTGAAGTCGCCGGTATGAATAATGGTGCCGATCGGCGTGTGAATCGCCAGCGCCACACAATCCACCAGGCTATGCGTTACCTGAATAGGTTTTACCGTAAACGGGCCAACCTTAATGGCGTCTCCGGCACGAATCTCGCGCAGGTCGGCGCTCTCGAGCAAACCATGCTCGTCGAGTTTGTCCTCCACGTAAGCCAGCGTGAACTCGGTGCCCCACACTGGAACTTTCAACTCAGAAAGTACCCAGGGCAACGCGCCAATGTGATCTTCGTGGCCATGGGTGAGAACAATCCCCCGCACCCGTTGGCGGTTCTCCAGCAAATAGGAAATGTCCGGGACGACAATGTCCACGCCCAGCAGTTCCGACTCCGGGAACATCAGTCCGGCATCAATGACCAGAATGTCATCTCCCCAGCGCACGGCCATGCAGTTCATGCCGAACTCGCCCACGCCGCCCAGGGGCACAATATGCAATTTGTCCATTGGCATTCGGTTCTGATGCTAACACGAACGCACCGACAGTTTGTGCCGTGCGCCATAGCCGGGAGCGCCAGATGCAGGAACCGGAAACCGCTTTTCTGATAACTTTGAGGAGATGGGCGAACTGCGTAAAACCTGGCTGAGGACTCGGGTGGAGAAGGCCTTAGTCCGGGGCTTCAGCCGCGCCTATGAGACGGTCAAGGTAGACCCGGGCCATTTTCTTTTGCAGCTGCGCGCCGCCTATGGATTGCCGGTCACGAATTTTCAGGGAGTGTACTCGGTTGATGTTGGAGTTCTCGACGATCTCGCCGACCGCGTCATTGCCAGCGGCATGAAAGTTGCAGCGGCGGAAGGCGCGGGCCTCGGGTTTGGCGGAATTCTGACCATCGTTCCCGATCTCAGTATCCTGGCCGGCATTACTCTCCGTACCATTCAAAAGCTCAGCCTGCTCTATGGCTTTGAGTACAACACCGACGAAGAGACCGCTGCGCTCTGGGTCGCGGCGGCCAGCGCCGCCGGGGTGGACGTAAGCCGTGAGCTGCTCGAAAAAGAAGTCGTAAACCGTTTCGTTCCCCGTGTGATTCGCCGCATCGCGGCGCAGGCCAGCGGCGAGTTCGTCGAGAAGTGGTCCGGGCGCCTGATTCCGGTAGCCAGCTCATTCATCGGCGCCGTGCTGAATTACTACTTCGTGCGCGCCTGGGGAAGGCGGGTGCAGGCGCATTTTCGGCAACGGCATCTGGAAATTCGCGCCCGGCATCTTGGAGCGTCAGGATCTCAGTCGGACGCGGTGCGCCTTCTGACCTGAATCTCCGAAAATGAATTGGGCCACTGGCCCTAAGGAATGCCCCGAAATCATGCACACATTCTTATGTTCCGCGATTCTGTTCGATATGGATGGGGTCCTGGTGGACTCAACCCAGGCGGTGGCGCGCGAGTGGCGCCGCTGGGCCGAGGAAAGGGGCGTAGAGCCAAGCGAGGTCGAAGCCATCATGCACGGTCGCCGCACCATGGAAATCGTGCGTGCCGTAGCGCCCCACCTGGACGCCGAGGCCGAGGCCAAAAGAATCGAGCAGCGCGGCGCTGACGATGCCGGCAAAGACGGCGTTGTGGTGATGCCGGGCGCCGCCGACTTGCTCCGCCTGTTGCCTCCCGAGGGCTGGGCCGTTGTGACATCCGCCATGCGGGCGATTGCAACCAAGCGCTTGCGGCTGGCAGGCTTGCCCGAGCCGCGCGTACTGGTTCCCGCCGATGAAGTGGGGCAGGGGAAGCCGCATCCCGAGCCTTATCTTAAGGGTGCGCAGTTGCTTGGTGTAGACCCGGAGGATTGTCTGGTCTTCGAAGACGCTCCCGCAGGAATTCAGAGCGCCCACGCCGGCGGAATGAAGGCCATCGGAATCACCAGTACGTATCCGGCAGCCGAGTTGCACGAAGCGGATGCAGTCATCTACACGATGACTCAGATTAATGTCAGCCGCCAGGATGGCAGATTGCGAGTTGAGGTGACAGGTTAAGTCTTCTTTTTTCCCAGCCAGCCGCCTTTTTCTTCCCACTAACCAGGAAACGTGGGCCGTGACTCAGCTCGTGGCCATTCGGGCACGACCACGGTTCGCCCTTCCTTCTGTGTAGATATCACATAGAGCAGCGCCAGCACGATAAACGGTAGCGCCGCGGCGGTCCGTAGCGGCAGGAACGGCGCGGCGTCCACCAGGTGAGATCCAAAAACGCGGAAGACTACTAGAACCAGAGCGGCCAACCATGGCCAAAAGAAAGCCGCGGCGCTCAGGGCCAGAGTTCCGCGGGCCGCAGCACTGCGCTGCCACAGTTCGCGCCAGTAACGAATCACAAGCATGATGCCGGGCAACAAGATGATGTGGTCGTACACCGCATGCTCCGGCAGCAAAGTAATGGTGGTGACCGCGAGCAGGACGCTGATCGTGAACCCGAACTGCAGAGAAGCCGGCGACTCCCGCCGTCGGCTCCATGCGAGCTTCAGCGCAGCCGCCAGTACGAACACCGTAAGCCCTGCGCCAAAGTAGGAGCCGAACAGATCGGGCAGCAGCGGCGGCCGCGAATACTTGTGGTATTGAAGCAACACATGAAACCAACCGGCAATCCAGGCCGGCCACACCAGCATCGGACCTAGCAACAGTAACGCCATCGTAAGAAGCAAGGCCAAGGCAAATTTCCGCCGTTCCGCCCACTTGGATAGTGCCCACAACAGCAAATAAGCGATGACTAGTAGACTGGCCTGCGGTTTCATGGCTGCCAGCGCCAGCAGGCATCCCGCTATTCGTTGATGATTTTCCATCAAGGCAACCATGGTTGCGGCCAGCAGAAACCCAACGATCAGCCCGGCCTGTTCGGCATACAGGCCTTCCATTGCCGGATAGCTGGAGAAGGTCAGGAAAATAAAAATAGCCAACGCCGGTGGGCTCCCTTTCCAGCCAACCGCCTTCGACCAGAGAAGAACGCTTATCGCCAAAACAGGTAGCAAGAGTGCTGCCAGTACGATGCGCGCGGTTGCGAACGGCAACCACGCCAGCAAAGAGCCAAAGAGCGCTACGGAAGCAGGGTAGAAGAAGGCGCGGTACTCTGCTGCGGGATTGCCGGGCGTTGAGCCGTTAAGCTCGTGTCCGAATAAACCGACCTGGATCTCGCCGGTAGTTTCCGGACTGTAGGGATCGCGGCGTTGCCGCAAACACTCACGCGCCGTCAGCCAAATAGGATAGAAGTCAGCCCCGAAGGCATATCCGCCTCCCACGGAATGCGCCGCCAGCAGCGCCCGCGCCCGCGGCAGAAATATCCCGCCATAGTAGTACCCCATGCCTGCGGCCAGCAGGCATGTCACAAACAGGGCGCCTTGCGATTTGCGGAACATAAGGTGCGCCAGAGCAAGGTACAGCAAGAGAAGCCTTCGGACTCGTTGAATTACCAGACGATCATATACTTGCCATCGTTCACTTCTTCGAATGGCCCGGCACCGATCCTCCGTACGAATCCTTGGCCGATGAATTTCTGCAATCGCCGCGCGGGAAAGATATAGAGGCAATCGCTGGCAGAAAGGTGCGCCTCCCCGTTTTCCGTCTTGACACGGACGGGCCCCCTACCCATAATGCGTTCATCTTTCATTGGTGGTTCCGTCCCTAGGATTCCAGGTCCCGCGATAAATAAGGAGTTCCTGAAAAGCCTCAAGCGTGTGGAGTCGACCGGAAGGCTGAAGTGCATTTCGGCGTTCGGTGCTTAGCGTGCGCAAGGATCTCCCTTGTAAGAGTTAGACGTTCCAGACCCCGGCGAAACGAAAATCAACGGCAGGTGTTTATGAAGCGTTCTTGCCTGGTGTGGTCGGCGCTCATCGTCCCCATCCTCGTATTTTCCTTCCGCGGCCAGAATGCGTGGTCGCAGTGCAGCGTGCCGGCGGCAGCAACGTTTACCGAATCGTTCGGCGACGGCTTGAGCGCCTGCTGGCCCGGTGGACCCGCAACTTGCAACCAGTCGTGGAAGATTAGTTCCGGAACAAACTACTCCATCGCAGAATCTCCCTCCGGCGCGCCGCCGGAGACAGTCTGCACCAGTTCACTGGAACTAGCCGCAAGCGCTACGCCTGCCAAACTGCAGACCTACGGCAGCATCCCGAACCTCCCCGCCGGAACGACGGTAGATCTCTCTTTCAGCCTTTACGTCACGGCGGCTCCCAAAGACCTGGCCACGTTCCTGCAACTGCGATCCAGCTCTGGTTCACTTCTGGCTCAGTTGGTCTGGAGGAATTCCGGCGGTAGCACCTTTCTTTACGCCAGCGGTTCTGCCGCATCCTCCAACACCGAGCAAATTTTTCTCAATTCCTGGCACTCCATTCAGTTGCACATTGATGCGACCGCCAAAAATTCCTACGTCGTCCTCGATGCCGGGACTCAGCACCCATTCACCGCCAACACGCAAAGCATGAATTCCATTCTCATCAATGGCGATGTCAACGGAGGCTATTACATCTCGAACCTTATCCTCGCTGCTCCGGGATACGGCCCCAGCGGCAATCCCATGTTGACGGACTTTGCCGGCGGCATCAACGGCACTTCCATCACCACGGCTGCTATGAACTCCGGCTCACATTGCGTCAACACCGGCTGGACGGTTGGTAGCGGCAGCAGCATGATTTTTTCGAGCGACCGGACGGAAAATCTTCACACCTCCGTTCAAGCCTGCGGCAGCTTGTACCACGGCGACAGCGGCCTGAGCGTGCGCTTCGATATGTCATCGCATCAGGCGGCGACATACACCATCAGCACATCCAGCACCAGCGCTTCGGTTGGATTTTTCTACAACACGACCGTCGCCTCGAAGAGCACAACCTTCTACTGCAATGCCAGAATCACCGGCGCTTTCGACTATGCCTGCGTGCATCAGCACGGAAATGGGAAGACGCTGCAGATCTTTTTGGAGGTCTATACTGCCCCCGAATTGTATGGCGCTCCTATTCCCATCTCTCCCAACACGTGGTACTGGGTCACCCTGCAATACAATGCGGGCGGCACGCATCACCTGCGCGTTTATGAGACGCAGAACTGGAGTTTGATCGGTTCCAGCGACGGACCGTCTTCCCACGGTACCGATCTCCCCATCCGCTTTGATTTCGGTCACTCCGGCAGCGACGTGGCCCCCGCCGGAACCTACTTGTACTTCTCGAACATCGAACTGGATTGGGTGACGGCGGCTTTTCCGCTGGGGCCGGGAACCGGCGATATCCCCATTTCGCCGGCCATCACCAGCGCGGACAATGCCACCTTCCAGATCGGCGCGCCCGCTACATTCACTGTGACCTCGACCGGCTCTCCCGCACCCACGCTGAGCGAAACCGGGACGCTGCCTGCCAGCATCACCTTTGACGCTCCTACCGGAGTGTTGAGCGGTACGCCCGCAGAAGAAGATGTGGGGACTTATCCGCTCCAGTTCACCGCCACCAATTCTTCCGATGCAACCGTCCAGGATTTCACCCTCAACGTCAGCTTCGGGCAAACGGCCAGCCCGGTCTTCACTCCGCCGGGTGGATCCTACAGTTCCGCGCAATCGGTGGCGATTTCCGACGCGACGCCCGGCGCAGCGATTTACTACACGACCGACGGATCCATTCCCACCGCGGCGTCAACCCCGTATACTGCGCCCATTTCCATCTCGAGCACCGCCACGCTTAAAGCCGTCGCGATCACGTCCGGATATAGCGACAGTCCGGCAGCAACCGCAACCTACACATTGGAAGTTCCTCAACCCACTTTCACTCCCGATGCGGGCTCCTTCACCACGCCGCAGTCGGTGACCATTTCCGATGCCGTTCCCGACGCCGCCATTTTCTACACTATCGATGGCAGCATGCCCACTACGTCTTCGACTCCCTATAGCGGGCCGATCTCCATCTCGAATACCACGACGCTGATGGCAATTGGCACGCTTGCCGGCTTGTCGGACAGCCCGCCGGCCAGCGCGGCCTACACGATCCAGGGACCGCCTGCTCCGACGTTTAGTCTGACGGCCGGCACGTACACCACGCCGCAAACCGTGAGCATCTCCGACTCGGCTCCAGGGGCGGTGATCTACTACACAACCGACGGCTCGACTCCCACGACTGCCTCGGCCCAATACGCGGGCCCGCTCTCCGTAACTCAAACTACGACCATAGAAGCCATCGCTTCCACCGGAGGCCCGTCCAGCACGCTCGCTTCCGCCACTTATACCCTGCGCGTCGCGACCCCGGGCTTTGCTCCCGCAGGAGGTACATACAGCTCCGTGCAGACGGTCACGATCTCCGATTCGACTCCGGGAGCCGTTATTTACTACACCACCGACGGCACCGCGCCCACGACATCATCGCCGGTGTACGCCGGTCCCATCTCCGTCCCGGCAACCACTACGGTGAACGCCATCGGCGCGCTCGCGGGCTGGTCGGACAGCGCCACCGCCGGCGCAAAATACACGATCTCGATCAAGGCTCCGGCAACGCCTACGCTCAGCTTGCGGACTGGCACTTACACCACGCCCCAAACCGTCACCATCTCCGACTCCACCACCGGAGCAGTGATTTACTACACGACGGATGGCTCGACGCCGACCACCGCGTCTGCCCAATATGCCGGCCCGCTGTCGGTGACGCAGACGACGGCGTTGAAAGCCATCGCCTCCACCGGAGGCCCATCGAGTGCGGTTGCTTCCGCCACTTATACGCTGCGCGTCGCTACTCCTAGCTTCAGTCCCTCGGGAGGCACGTTCAGTTCCGCCCAGTCCGTGACCATTTCCGATTCGACTGCAGGAGCTTCCATCTACTACACCACCGACGGCAGCACGCCCAGCGCGTCTTCCACTCCCTATGCCGGTTCCATTCCGGTGACGCAGACCACGACGATCAAAGCCATCGCCTTGCTCACCGGATGGTCTAACTCCAACGCGGCTTCGGCGACCTATACGCTCAAGGTGCCGCCGCCAAGCTTCGCCCCGGGCGCAGGCACTTATAAAGGAGCGCAGAGCGTCACTCTTTCCGACACGATGCCCGGTGCCAGCCTCTACTACACCGTGAACGGCTCGACGCCCTCGACCTCCTCGACGCTCTACACCGGTCCGATCTCGATCACCGCGTCCAAGACGGTCAAGGCCATAGCCGCCTTCGCCGGATGGTCCAACAGCTCAGCGGTATCGGCGAAGTACACCATTCATTAGGCGCACCTGGACGCCGTTGACCGCGACGGTGATCCAGGCTTGTGACGTGGATACCCCTATCCCCCTGCGATCTTTTAAATTCATGAAGTTAGCGCATAAACGCCATCTAAATCTTTGAGCTTGCGGGATTTGCACGCAAAATCTTGAGGGCGCAGGGCTTAGTGCCGACGGCATTCCAGGAGTTGGCTGGCGTTTTCGTATAGCTGCGCATATAAGCCCAGTGCAAACAATACTATATTCACAAAGATGAGTGTATTGCACGAAGGTGGAGAAAAAGGTTTGCGGCGGGAGCTGATTCCAATCCAAGTCGGCAAATGAAAAGGCTCCCCCAGCCCTGACTAAGGTTCGTACATCCAAAGGTCGTTCAGATTCCCGGCCGTTGCCGTGGTTTGCCCGTAGCCTCCGAAGAGCCATAAGTTTCCTTTGGCGTCCACCCAGCTGTTAAGGAAGAATCGCCCGCCGGGAGTGTTGTTCGATCCGAGAGCCCCTTGCGTACCAAAAGCGGAGGTTGGGTTGCCGGTGTTCGACCCGCCGACCCAGGTCCACTGTCCATGATTATCGAACTCCCAAAGATCGTTCAGGAGGCCCGCTCCCGAGCCCGAATAATAGCCGCTTCCTCCGAAGAGCCAGATATTTCCATCCTTATCCTTCCATGTAACTCCAGCCCAGCGAGCGCCAGGAATGTTATTCGCAGAAGGCGTACCTTTGGTACCGTACACGCCGGCTTGATTCACGATTTTCGGCCCCGCCACCCAGGTCCACTGTCCCGCGCTGTATTTCCAGAGGTCGTTAATGACAGCCACGGCGCCGACAGAATCGTAGGCATAGCCACCGAAGAGCCAGAAGTTCCCGGAAGCATCCACCCAGTTGTATGCGTTGCGGCGAGCGCCAGGAACATTGCTTGCCGAGGCGATGCCCAGGGTTCCATAGACGCCCGCCTGTTGCCTGCTCTTGGGTCCGCCCATCCAGGTCCACTGGCCGCCGCTATATTTCCATAAGTCGCTTAGCTCGCCGTTGATTGGGTTCGACTCGTCATAGCCGATTCCGCCGAAGATCCACACGTTGCCGGATGAATCCACCCACACGGCAGCGCCATTGCGGCCGCCGGGAATGTTGCTCGAGTTGGCGACACCCAGCGTGCCGTAGTTGCCCTGCTGCAGTCCGACGTTGGATCCGCCGACCCACGTCCATTCCCCGGAGCTGTATTTCCAGAGATCATTCATCGGGGATTCATTTCCCACGGCGTCGAAGCCTAGCCCGCCAAATAACCAGAAATTTCCGGAGCTATCCGTCCAGGTGGCCGCTTGAAATCGCGCTCCCGGAATATTGTTGGAAGAGGCAAAGCCGAGCGTCCCGTAAATGCCACTCTGCCCGCCCAGCGTGGGCCCGCCCATCCACGTCCATTGCCCACCGCTGAACTTCCAGAGATCGTTCATCGGCAAAAGATGCCCGTTGGAATCGTATCCATATCCGCCGAAAAGCCACAGGTCGCCCGACGCGTCGGTCCATGTGGCCGGATATTGACGGCCCGCTGGAGTGTTGGCGGCCGCGGACGTACCCAGGGTGCCGTAGACGCCAATCTGGTTCGTGGTTTGCGATCCCGCCATCCAGGCCCATTCTCCGTGCCCACATTCGACAGTGATGCTGGTGATATTCGCCGTCGCCGAACCCGCGCCTCCGCCAACTGTACACCTCTGGGTGGGACTGGAAGGCTGAGTAAGCACCGTTACGTTGTAGGCGCCGCCACTAGTGATTGCGGTGGCAAATTGAAAGTGCCCGTTGGCGCTGACGGACAAATTGTCGCCGCCGTTATCCTGCAGCACCAGCCCACCACCGCTGCCGGCAAGGTTGGCCACGGTGCCGCCAATCGTGAACTTCGCAGGCGGAGAAGGCGAACTGCCCCCGCCACCGCAGGCGGAGAGCAAGCTCAGTGAAGTTAGCAAGACGATGGCGCACAGGGGACTTACGGTTGCTCGCATGATGATTCCTGGTACTCATCAGAATTAGAGCAGTTTTAGGGACACTCCACCGCTGACGTTGGTAACCGGAGGTGCTTGTGGCGCGGAGCCTGCCCTGAGCCGTGGGGTGGCCCGGGTCTCGCCGATTTTGCGAGACCTGGGACCAGGCAGAAGAAGTTAGGCCCCGTATCAGGGCATGGCTTCAGCCATGCCGAAAAGGATCACGAATCTCGGCCCGCGCCGCTGAGGCGCGACTGCCTACTCCTTTGTCATCCTAAGGCAGCGGAGTCCCGTGTTCCACGCGACTCCCAACGGGCGGCGTCATCCTGAGCAAAGCCGTTCTTCCGGCGGAGCGAAGGATCTCAGTCTGCAAGGACAATGCTGAGGGTGGCCCGGGTCTCGCCGATTTGGCGAGACCTGGGACCAGGCGAAGTAGTCACGATCCGTATCAGGGCATGGCTTCAGCCATGCCGAAAAGCAACACGAACTACGGGCCCGCGCCCATGAGGCGCGACTGCCCCCGCCTTCTCTGCCATCCTGAGGCCGCGGAGTCGCATATTAGCGGCCGGGAGCGCGTCGAATATTCGGGAATCCGCCCACGCGTGGCACCAACCTTGCCATTGACCCGGCGGTCCGGCAAAGGGACGATAATACCCGAGACGACTGAGGGGGAGTCTCGCACACTAAGCAGGAGAACCCTCATGCGCAAGCGCTTGCTCGCATTTGCACTGTGCGTCGCCATCCCAACAACTCTCTTAGCTGCCGACAACGGATACAAAGTCACCTACGACGGCGGGTCAGTCTCCGATGTCAAAACCGGCACTGGCATCAGGATGTTCATCGACAGCAACCGCATCAGGTTCGTTAAAGACAAGGCGGAGATCGCCAACATCCCGGCAACTGCAATTACTGAGATTAGCTACGGTCAGGACGTGCACCGCCGGGTGGGTACCGCCGTCGCCGTAGGAGCATTCACTTTGGGGCTAGGAGCCCTGACCGCTCTCAGCAAATCGAAGAAACACTTCATCGGAGTCACCTGGGCGGATGGAGACAAAAAGGGCGGCCTCGCCATGCAGTGCGATAAGAATGATTATCGCGGCATTCTCTGCAGGACTCGAAGGTGTTTCCGGGAAAAAAGCTGTTAATTCCGATGCCATGACGGTTAAGAACTAGACTTCTCGGGATCGCCCATGTAGGCCCGCTTCCTCGGGGACTGGCATCCGCTCGGGTATTTCCTTCCAGGGGCGCGGCACGGGCAAGAGTAGAACTTATACCCTCTCACTTCTTTGGCGCTCTATCGCGAATTTGATTTCGGCGCGTCTGCTCATCTCCGCCCAATGCCGATCCAATGTATTGAATCGTTCGTCGACGATGAACTGGCGCTGTACGTCGAAAACCCGTAAGCCAGCGTGATCGTATTCGAGTCCCCAAAATCCTAAGTAGTCTTTAGGACCGCGGCTTCGAATGGTTTCATCGATGTCTCCAATTACGCGAAACCGGCATGGGCGCTCTTCTTCCGGGTCTTCGAATACGGGAATTTCAATTGTGTAGGGCGCCTCGCCTTGCTCTAAGAGAAAGCTGTCATAAGAGCGTGCAAGAGTTGAGAGATATTCTCGAGCTGGTCAATTAGTGTATTGCTCGAAATTTCGTGCAAGACTAACAATGAGTCCCGAAACTGTATCTTCAGCTCTCCGATGTCAACGAAGCTGTCCTTATTGCATTCTGCAAGTCGCCTGAAAGCAGCAATAAAGGAGCAGCAGGACAAAAGCTTCAGCACCATTTTTTATTAGATCGAATGCGATCCCGTCCAGTATTAACTGTGAAAGGTGAGATAAGGAGAACGTCGAGGTCAGTTCAACTAATAGGTGCGTAATTCCACCGGCTCCTGCCGCTCTTCCGCTCACTACAGAAACGTATGCAGAGGCGAGTTCATCACGGAATTCATCGACACCTTTAAGGTCGTCAAAGGGTAGGTGATCCGTCGAAACCCAATACTTCACGACGATGGCATTGCCACTACTCACAAGATTTCCTTCCGCCGCATTATCCCCGCGTTCTGATTGTGGTGCAAGCCGGGTACGCCATTGAAAGCGGGTCAAAAACCTTTCGTCAAACAAGCACTTCTTTTCTGAACCCTTCAAAGTCTGGCCAGTTTGCCTTTACGCCCTATGCGGCGCGAGTCGGAAATTTGATCATATTGGGGCGTATATTTAAGCAGAAGACCTCATGCCAAACAGGCCTCGCAGCCACCAAATCGAAGACCAGTCGCGTATCGCATTCGAACGGTTACTTCCCACTGAATGGGTATATCGGAAGGTTCATCCTGATTACGGGATTGATGGGGTAGTGGAAATTTTTGACGGCGAGGGTCACTCTACAGGAAGGCAGTTTAACGTTCAGCTGAAGGCGACGGACGCGCCGGAACTTAGGCGAGTACTTGCCGTCAGGTTTTCGGTTGACAAATGTAAATACTACAAATCGCTTGATGTACCAGTTCTAATCGCCAGGTTTCATGCTCCAACGAACAGAACGTTCGTGAAGTGGTTTCACGAACTCGATCTCTACTACGCAAGGCAGGGGAAGAAAAGCACGGCGTTCAGATTGTCAGAGTCTGATGAATGGTCGCACCGCACCGCGTCGAAGCTGTCTCGCGACACTGAGATCATAAAGCGCGTACGCTCTCATAGCCTCCCCGAACCAACTCTCTTTCAGTTGCATTTTGATGGAGAGAGCATCGATGGAATCTCTTCAGCTGAGATATCGCTGAACCTAAGAAAGGCACTCCAAACGGTACCCGGAGTGATCGATTTTACAACTGAAGCTAGCGTAGCTTACGGCACGTTCTCTCTTTCCAGCAAGCGGGCTGCCGTAAATCTCGCCGGAATCCTCAGCTTCACGCAGCACTTTTCGAAAGCACCAGCGCCCATGTGGGCTAAAACCTTTCTCCACAACGATGTCTTAGTCGCGGCGGCCTTAACTCTTGACGCGGCAGGCTATTCAGATCGCGCTGCGAAACTCATAGCATCGCTTGCCCCGCATTCAAGTCTCAAGACAGATCCAACCATCGTGGTTCGAATGGCACATTGCCTGGCAAAGGCTCATCGTCTGCGTGAGGCACTCGACATTTCTCAGCCGTTGCTTGAGAATCCGGCCTCCCGTGGGCCCGCGCATATATTCATGATCTCGCTTCTTGCGAAATCCTCAGTGCTGTCAAACGCTGAACTGGAACTACTGAGGGGATTTTTGGAACGTCATGCAAAAGCTGAAGAGGCGTCTGGCAGGGCGGCCGATGCTGCCACAGCCAACTACAATCTCGCGAACCACCTTCGTTCGCGAAGACACAACAGGGCAGCTTTTCAGTGTTATAGAAGAGCTGGCAAACTGGATAGTGACTATTGCCAAAGAAGCTATTTTTGCTGCGAGCTGGCTGGTGTCCTGTTCGGGCTTGGGCGATATAAAACCGCAGCGAAACTCTATAATCGCGCGATCCAGTTAGGGGAGAAGGGCATCACGACAGCGCTTTTCGCTGATGCGTTAATGTTTAGCGGACAATACTCTCGGGCTCGTGAGCAGTTCGCGGTTTATCTTGCGGACGTCAAAAATCCGAAACCCGAGTTCATTCTGAAAGCTGCGGCTCTCGATGAATTGCAGAGCATGTTGGGGCTGGATGAGCAGCGCCGTCGAAGAGCAGCAGCCTCGCATCTCGCAGCGCCCGATTCGCGATTGCCGCCCGCCGAATTCATGGGTCGCCTCAAAGAGGCGCTAAAACTGGACGCTCTCTGCGGGCTGGCGTGGTTTAATCTCGGTTGTTGCTTCAACCAACAGGGGATGTTCAATGAAGCCTGCACTGCGTTTGTCTGGGCGGGGCTAGTGCGACGAAATGACGCCGTCGCGTGGGTAAACGCGTTTGCGCTGGCGCTTCGCGCTCACGACAACACGTTGGCCGCGGGCATCATTAGCACCGCACATTTCGCTTGCTCCGAGGCCTTTGCTGAACAGCTGATCAGGACCGCCGATACTCAGCCCAAAGAATTTCCCAAGCTAAAATTCCTCAATGCGATAAACGACATACTAGCTCTCCTGCCACAAGAGCAGAGGCCGTTTGAGCTCAGGTTTATTAGCGACGCTGGAGATGTTGAGATCCATAGATTAGAACCACCCAACTCAATCGGGGCGGAGCCTTCACCGTCCCAGTAAAGACCGGAGGGCAAGACGTATCCCCGCTCGCGGCCCTCGCGCACGATGGCGACCAGATCGGCAGACGACACGCCCAGCTTCACACCCTTCACGTCCAGCGGGGACGCCTTCGATTTGCGCAGCGGCACAATGCGAAACACGCTGCCGTCGCATTGAACCCACATCTCGCAAAAGCGGCGAGATGTGGGCCATCCCTCAACAATATGTTTTGGATGGCCCAGGTCTCGCCGATTTTGCGAGACCTGGGAGCAGGGAACTGCTCCCTTAAGAAGAATCAGGAACAGACGAACGTTCACACTCTCATTCAATAGCCGCCGGTAGAGCAAAAGATTACCCCCGCTCGCGGCCCTCGCGCACAGCGGCGACCAGGTCGGCAGACGACACGCCCAGCTTCACACCCTTCACGTCCAGCGGCGACGCTTTCAATTTGCGCAGAGGCACAATGCGAAACACGCTGCCCGTCGCGGCGGAAACCTTCCAACCTGTTCGAATTCACATCGCACGTGTGACGGATGATGTTTCCCCAAAAGGCAGGGCATCTTAAGCTGTGCTGGGGCCCGTGGTGTAACGGGAGCACATTAGCCTGTCCAGCTACAAGGTGCGGGTTCGAATCCCGCCGGGTCCACAGCTCCCAGGTTTGTGGCTGGGATGCTGCGAGGAGGCTCAGGACAGGGACGCCTCCTCAAGTAACTTTGATTTTTGTTGCATGCATGCCATAATCATCTTGTAGCTGGACAGGTTACGCTCCGGGCTTGTGTGGCCCGGGGCTTTCTATTTGTGCTTTCAGCGCGAATACAGGGTCAAGCCACTCTCGCAACGTCGGCGAGATGTGGGACCAGGGAACTGCTCCCTTAAGAAAAATCAGGAACAGACGAAAGATTTACCCGCCCCGTAGCGGGGTAGAGGCGGGGTGCCCCATTCTAAATTTCGCGCCTTTTGCGAAATTTAGACGACTGTTCCATCTTTGCGCCCTTGATTTTCGCAAACGCGGGGCGAGATGAACTCATTCCAGGTCGCTTCCTTGCCGCAGGATGGGATGCGGGAAAATCCAGCCCATGTCTCCCGTGTTTCGAACCGCGCCGCGAAACCCCGTCCGCCCATGTGAAATCTTCCACCCGCCGGCGCGCTTTTCCTGTTTTGGAGCCTGTCTACTTTCGTGGTCTTGTCAGGCCCGAGACTGTGGGCCATGCTGATCAAGATAGGCTGCGCTTGGAGGATGTTGCCAGTGGGTACTGGACGCCGTCTATCAAACGGTCGAGTGGCCTCGTCAGCCATTACGGTTCGAATCCGTCGTCCTCCGCAGACCTCTCGACCCAATACTCCTGGTTTGCTATATTCAAATTGATAGACGGCGTACCGACTGGCATTTTGCCAAGCCCCGGATGACCACCGGGGCTTTCAACGTTTGCAGCCCCGCTTTCCTTTACCGACCCGTTCGCCGCTCCAGAAGCAGGCCCATGTTCACTGGGCCCGTTTCCCCTCCGGTAAATCCAGGGACAGGTAAACCCAGGGACAGGCGAAACGTTCACTTCTCAATAGCGGCCGGGGAGGGTAAAAGATTCTCCGCGCTCGCGGCCCTCGCGCACCATGGCGACCAGATCGGCAGCCGACACGCCCAGTTTCACGCCTTTCACGTGCAGCGGCGACGCTTTCGATTTGCGCAGCGGCACGATGCGAAACACGCTCCCGTCGCGGCGGCGAACTTCTACTGTGCTGTCGCGCTCGGCTTCCTCGAGCACCGTGGCAAAATTGGCCCGCGCCTCCGAATAGCTGTAAGACTTCATCGCGTCTCGACCCTCCGGTATATGCTGCCGAACCGCACCCCGCCGCGACAAGCGACGAGGCTCGGGGCACGGACGCCCCCTCAAGTAACTTCGACTTTCACGGCACACGGACCATAATCGTCTTTGTAGCTGGACAGGCTACGCCCCGGGCTTGCGAGGCTGTTCCAAAACTCTTCTTTCGCCCCTTTTCGGGGCTTGTCGTGCCGTCTTTTGACCCAGGGCGAACGGCGAAAAACGCGCCGTTCGCCCTGGGCTGCAATCTTGCGCCGCTTCGCGGCTAAGACCCGCGGGTTTCGCTCCACTTTCGGAAGTGAACTTCGAGTTTCGTAACAGCCTCTGACGGCCCGGGATTTTCTATTTGTGCGGTTTTCAGAGCGATACTGTCGGCGAGGACCGCCGCCGAGCTGCGTTCGGCTGGACCCTCGGTTCACTCTGGTTCCCGCGAACCCCGACGTCTTCCGGGAAGGGCCGGCCGCGCGCCGGTTTCTATTTCTCTGAAACGATTTTCGCCTCCGCCTCACTACTCCACATAGAAATTGGCAAGGGCTGCGAACAACGATGGGTTCTACAGTCCCGGGTGCGCTTGCCGGGCTTCTGGAAAAGGTGGGCAATGCTTACAAAACTTGTGGAGATGTGTTTGGGCTGCCGGCATAGCAATTACAGCTTTCCACGAACTCTCAGGCCGGGGCGGCACAGTCCTGACCCCGGTGTGGCTCGCACGTACGTCGTCTGCCTGGAATGTGGGAGGGAACTGCCTTACGACTGGAATCGGATGAAAGTGATGGTTCAACGGCGGGAGCGGATCGCTTCCGACCTGGCCTGGGAACAATCCTCGGGAGTATCCGGCCTGTTGCGTTCTGTTGCCAAGTGACGAAGGCGGCATTGCGCGAGGCCGGGCTTCGAAAACAGGGTTGTGCGGTGGGTAGATACAAATCTGTATTTCACTTCGAAAAGGAGCACATCATGGAACAAAATCGTCTCAACGCAAGCAGTTTCTCCAAAACTTCCAACCAACAGGGGCACAGACTTCTGGCGGGATTGCGGCTGTTTCCCGTGCTGGCAGTGGTGTTGATTCTCAGCGCTTGTCCCAAGAACCCCAGCATCGAGGTAAGCAACACACCCAATGAGGTTGGCGGCACGCTTCACATCTCGGGAAGCGGATTCACCCCCAATGGCCATGTCAACCTGTCCGCCATGAACACTCCTGGACACTCAGCGATTGAGCCCATCGGCGGGGCAAAGGCGACGGCCACCGGCAGCATCAGCGTGAACGTTCCATTCAGCTGGCCGGGACCGGGAGTTTTGCCCGGTTGTGCCCAGGGCTCAACCTCCCGGGTGACCGTCACCATCACTGCAACCGATACCGCCAACAACTCACCCGCGTTCGCAACCATCGATCTGGTGAATTGCGGAACGATCTGGTCCGAATCTCCAGCCTGAGGACACGTTCTTCCTTTCGAGCCTTGGCTCTCCAGATCCGAAATCTACCTGGCGCGATGAGCCACGACGGTGTCGAATCAGCAGGGAAGGATTTACACGGATTTTACACGCGTGCCACTTCTCTCAGTTAAAGTATGCAGCGTAGGTCGTGCAAGCGGCCCTCCCCCCTTGCCGAGCCGATCGCGTCGAAAGCTATAATCTGGATACGCTTTCGGGCAAGTTTGCACGCTATTCTTGCGATTTCCGTTGCCTCCAACCGGGCACCCCGGCAGATGCTACTTCGCTCGGTGCGGCGCTGGCTTCGTACACGCGGACTACGTTCGCACGAAGGCATCGCTGCGCGTTCCCCGTTAGCGCGGTTTGTCGGACTGTAACTCTGCCTTATGAGAGGTTCACTCAAAGAGCGGATACTCGGGCTGGCCATCCCACTGGCGTTGGCCTGTGTCCTGGTGCTCTTGGCAGTGATGCAGTACCGCTGGAGCGGTGAAATCAGCGTTGCCGCCGGCAGCCACATGAAAGCCGGCCTGCAGACTGCGGCCATGAATTTCAGGCGCGGCCTGTCTCGCACATTGGCCAATCTCGCATTGAGCCTCCGCGTAGAAACCACTCGCCAGACACCGGCGGATCCTTCCCAGCTGGCCCAATTTTTACAGGACTGGAAGCGAAGTACCCCATACGCGAACGTTGTAGCGAACATCTATTTCTGGGATGGTTCAGCAGGCCCTTCCCATTTGCTACGTTTACTTCCAAACGACAATCAGTTTGAGTCCATCGCGTGGCCGTCTCACTTTGAAAGTCTACACACTCGCTTAGAAGCCATGTCCTCCCATTCGAGAGGCATGTGGGGCGGCCCCGGTTCGTTGCCGCCAGCCCCTTGGGAAGGAAGAGGCCGGAGAGAGAGATCTCATTCGCGAGAACCAGGAAGACATTCCCAGGAGATCTGGCAGATTGATCAACACATTCCTGCCCTGGTTCGCCGCTGGGACCCGTCTCCCCATTCTCCGAGACCAAGGAATACTCAGGCGGACGCTTGGTTGTTGATTGAACTATCGCCCAGCGTACTGCAATCCTCGGTCCTCCCCGGTTTGGTGCAGCACCACTTTGGCGATCCTCAGTCCGGCGAGTACGAGGTTGAGGTTCTCGATGCGGATAGGGATGGAACGCATCTCCTCTATGCCTCCACTCCGGGCATGAAAGCGTGGAACGTGGCCTCGGCCGATGCCAGCCTGAATCTATTTGGCCCGCCCGGTTCCCCGTCCGGACCACCTAATTCAGGGATGGGCTTTAACCATTTTTTTCCTCGCAGTATGCATTCTGCGCCACTGCGCGGGGAGAATGTCCCCGATTGGCTGGGGCCAGTCCGTATAGATCCCTTGTACTACAGTGCGGAAGATCGTGGCTGGCAACTCCTGGTTCGGCATCGGATGGGTTCGATAGAAGCGGCTACCGCCGCACTGCGCCGCCGTAACCTGTTTCTGGGGTTTGGCGTGTTGCTGGTGCTGGCTGCCACCATGGCACTCACCCTTTTCACCACTCGACGCGCCAGCCGGCTGGCGCGCATGCAGATGGAATTTGTGGCGGGCGTTTCCCATGAGCTGAGAACGCCGATCGCCGTAATCTCCTCGGCCGCAGAAAATATCGCCGACGGCGTGGTCAACAATCCGGAGATGCTCGCTCGCTATGCCGCCGCGATTCGCAATCAAAGCAAACAATTGAATCGGCTGGTTGAGCAGGTCTTGCGCTTTGCGGACACTCGCAACGGCAATTCCAACTATTCCGTTCGCGCGGTTGACGTAGCCGGGGCAATTCAACTCGCGCTGGAAAATACTTCCGGCCTAACCGAGGAATTCAAGATCGATCTTCAACTAGAACCCAATTTGCCTCCGGTCGCCGCGGATCCGGGCGGGCTCTCGCAATGCCTGCAAAACCTGATCTCCAACGCTGTGAAATACAGCGGCAGTTCCAGATGGGTCGGTATCCAGGCCGGCGTCGGCAACAAGCGCAATGGCTGCCGCCAGGTGAATATCACGGTGGAAGACCGCGGAATCGGCATCGACCGTGCGGAGATCAAACACATTTTTCATCCCTTTTATCGCGCATCCTCGGTATCCAACAGCAACATCCATGGAAGCGGTCTTGGCCTCGCCTTGGCCAAACGGTTTGTCGAGGACATGGGCGGGGAACTTAGCGCGGAAAGTGAGTTGGGGAAGGGAACTACTTTCTCCCTCCGTCTGCCAGTCGCTGAGGACTCCCGATGACGCAACGTATCCTGCTGGTGGAGGATGAAGAGGCGCTAACTATGACGCTGGTGGATCGCCTGGTCAGCGAGGGCTACACCGTCGAGTGCGCCGCCGATGGAAAAACAGGCCTGGAGCGCGCTCTTCGGGAGAAGTTCGATCTGATTGTCCTGGATGTCATGCTGCCCGGTAAGCGCGGTTTCGACGTATGCCGCGACATTCGCAAGGCTAACTCTTTCGTGCCCATTATCATGCTGACCGCTCGGGGGGAAACGGTGAACAAAGTTCTCGGACTAAAAATCGGGGCCGATGACTATCTCACCAAGCCGTTTGAGATGATGGAACTCACGGCCCGCATCGAAGCGCTCTTGCGGCGCGCTCCCCTTCAAGCTGCCGATGGCTTGGAGTTTCACCAACTCGGTGAGATCAGCATCGACCTGAGGGGGACCACGGTATCGCGCAAGGGTAAGCCCGTGACCGTCTCCGCCCGCGAGTTCCAGTTGCTGCGATATTTCCTCGAACACAGAGGAGCTACATTGTCCCGGGAAGTCTTGCTGCGGGAAGTCTGGGGCTACCACGTGGATGCGTTCACCCGCACCGTGGACGTGCACATCGCCAGTCTGCGGCAGAAGCTGGAAAAGAACCCAAGAAAGCCGTCGCTGCTGATCACGGTTCCCGGTCTCGGCTACAAGCTGCAAGCCTAGTGGATCGGCAGCTGCGCATCGCGCCCATGCTCGGACAGCAGGACGATGTTCCGCACAACCGTAGTCAACGCGCTCGTTTCCCTCAATCTTGGAACAGCCGCGGAATCGCGACTGACTAGCCGTATCCGACTCTCCACTTCGTCCGGTTTGGAAATCAACGTCAGCCGGCCCGTGTCGGACAAATACTGATCCACCGCCCCTAGCTTGCCTCGAAAAATGCTATAAACCGGGACCCCCAGGGCGGCCGCCTCGCGGTTCATCGTTCCCCCGCCGCTGATCACCAGATCGGAAAGCCAAATCAGGTCAAGCCCATCGATCGCATGCGTGGGTACGACGACCTTCTCTTGCGCAAAAAGCTGCGGCCATTTGCCTCTCAATTCCTCATGTTGTCTCGCCGTACGAGGCAGCAGAACCGCCTTCGCACCCGCCGTTTTCTCGAGCAGCGCAAAAACTGCGTCCAGCAGAACTTCGCTTTCCGGATTGTGGTAGTGGGCCTCCGAGGCAGGCGGCCGCACTGTCATGATGAGACCACCTTCCGCCAGTCCCAGGAGTTCGCGGATCGAAGGGTCGGGATGGAAGGCCGGTACATAAACGTCTTCCTTGATACCCGGATACCGCAGGATGTGGTCCGGCCGCGCACCAAAACCCGAGACGGCTCTTTGCGGAATAATTTCTGGAGCCAGAACCCAGGAGTGGCGAAACCAGTTGATCCAGCTGACATGTTCGTAATCGAGAATGGTTAAGGTCGGTATTCCCAGCAGGGAGGCCAGCAGAAACATCGACCGCGAACCATGCGAGACTGCCAAATCCGGCCGGCGCAGCAAGGTGCGCGGAGCCATCTGCAGCATGCGCGTGCCCAGGCCCGCCAACTTGGCAAGCGTGTGTTTGCCGTAGTGCGAGCCGACCCGGCGATACTCCAAGCCAAAAAGCTCTGCCAGCTCGCAGACCTGGAAACAGTCTCGTGCGGTAACCGTCACTTCGAAGCCGCATCGTTCCAACTCATCGATGATCGGCTTGAAGAAGGGAACATGGGGAGAATTTTCAAGGTCAATCCAAATGTGCTTGGAGGTAACCCGGTCCGGATGCTCGTGCATCAAGTCCTGTCTCCATGATTCGGGGGGGAATTCCACCTTCTCGATGCAGGGAGCCTCTGTGGCGACAGCGGAGAGCCCATCGTGGGCCAACACTTGTTCACATAAGAATCGCAAAGGGTTAAGGCCTCGATATCGTCGATGTCCGCAGATGCCGCGCTTCTGGCGAAGACTGGTGTCGGGGGCTCAAATCCCCCACACTCCCTTCGCCCAAGTTCAGCCCTGCCGGGACACCTCACCCTGACAGCCTACCGTTACCGGCTTCCAGGCTGGGTAAGTTGTTGGTTAAGCAGATGTAAAGAGCAGGTAAACTCCGCCTGAGCAGCGGACCCGCCCTGAGCTATGGGGTGGCCCGGGTCTCACTGATTTTGCGAGACCCGGGCCTAGGCAGCAGAAATCACGCTTCGTATCAGGGCATGGCTTCAGCCATGCCGAAAAGCACCACGGGCCCGCGGCGCGCGCCGATGAGGCGCGACTGCCGAGAGGCCTCTTGGCTATTTGGTGGTGGCGCCCCTCGGGCGCGTCAGTCGAGAGAGGAGCTGGCAACAGCACGGCTGAAGCCGATGCCCTGATACGAATCGTCTTCTCAAGTGCATGACCCCGGCGAAAAGGCGCGGGGAAGTGTGCAGACCGGTTCGGAGTTGAATGCGGAGTGGCAAACGCGGTGGAGAGAACTTTCCTGATCCCCGGTTAGCGGCAAGCAGGCGCGAACCTCGGCTACCAGCTTTCGCCTTGTATTCGCTATCGGGGTTTGCTACTGTTTTTCGCTGAAGGGTGAGCGCAAGATGTGGAACTACCTGCTGCCAGTGATGGCAGCTCTTTATGGTCTTCTAAGCCTGATAAAAGACTGGAAGGCGCACCAGTCCCATTTCAGACGAATTCTCGTCTTCATCTTGGTCATCGCAATCGCAATCGGTACGGGGGTCAGCAACTACAGGACCGGAAAATCAGCCGCAAAACGCGACCAAGACATACAAGACCTAAAAGGCCAAGTCTCGAATCTCGTACAAACCTCTACATTCAACGCTCAGCGCGATTCACTCGCTCAGGAGCTAAATGGGATTCATCAAGACATTCGTGATGGATTCGCCAAACTAGGCGCAGCTGTCAAACCACGTCCAGTGACACCCCAAATCGTTACTCCTCCCCCTGTGCCTCACCTAAAGCTTGTTCAACATCCAACCCCTGCAAAAAGCGATGCTGCACCCTATGGCTTGCAAGTTATTCTTCAGCCAGACACGAGAATGCAAGCAGCTTTCCGCATTGAATGTGATGGACCGATTGCTGATGGTGATTTCTACGTTGCTGGCGTTGGCGCGATGATGAATGTTCAAATGGGAGTCGATGGCAACGCATACATCATCTCGATCGGATTCCCGCAAATTGGACCATCCACACCTTTAGTTGTGAATTTGTATTCAAGCAGTAGGATTCAAGTCACAAAGGTAGAGCAATTGCCTCACTAGAGGCAAAGCTCCCCGGGCGGCCTACGCAACGCGATTTTCGTTGTGTTTAATGAGATGGCTTTCGATTTGCGCCGAAGCGCGATGCGAAACACGCTCGCGTCGCTGAACCCACATCTCGCGACAGCGGCGAGACCCTTCGGCTGCACTCAGGGCAGGTCGTGCGGCACCCGGCGGATGGGGCGAAGGATCAACAGCAGATTCCTCGCGCAAACGCGGCGCTCGGAATGACAGGTGGGGTAAGGTCGCGCTCAACCCGAGAGGAGAGGCACCCGGCGGCAGGCTCGCTAGATAGCAAAACCCCGAGCCATGCTCGGGGTTTTGATAGATATCTGAACGACGCCTGTCACTTCAATCGTAGCAGCCCTGGCGTCCTTGTCAATTGGGATTCCAATGTTCGAGTGACATCGGAGGATGAGGGAATCGAACCCTAATGGCTGAAAGCCACTCGAACGCGTGACAGGCGTCGTCCAGTACCCACTGGCACCATCCTCCAAACGACCCTGTTGCGCCATTATTTTATTTCGTACCGCCGCCAATAACGTTCCAACGTTGAAAATATTGCTCTCTGTGTTCCGTTTCGGGAAGAAGGACAGACGAAACGTTCACCGTCTCAATCGTCGCGGGGAGGGCAAACGACTATCCGCGCTCGCGGCCCTCGCGCACGATCGCGACCAGCTCGGCAGACGATACGCCCAGCTTCACGCCTTTCACGTCCAGCGGCGACGCTTTCAATTTGCGCAGCGGCACAATGCGAAACACGCTCCCGTCGCGGCGGCGAACTTCCACCGTCCCGTCACGCTCGGCTTCATCGAGCACCGTGGCAAGATTGGCCCGCGCCTCCGAATAGCTGTAGGACTTCATTGGATCTCGACCTCCAGTACATCCAGTTTCAGTTCACTGGCGCGCTCCTTCAGTCCGCCATCCAGGGTGAGGAGCGGCCCTTTTTGGTTGATGGCGCAGGCCAGCACGTATGCATCGTAGGCATACACATTTAATCTGGCGGACAATTCCACCGCCTGCTTCAAACTTACCGCGGCGAGGCGAATGGGGATGGCGGCGTAGGCTTCCAGCAGTTGCAGTGCTTCCTTGACGCCGATAGCCCTGCGCTTGAACATGGCCGACAGGGCATTCCCCACTTCCCAGTGGACCGAAGCCGGCGCCAGCAGAGTTGCTCCGCGCGTCAGCCTGACCAGGCTCGCCCTTTCCGGTTGCTCGCCAATGACAGCGAGAATGGCGGAGGTATCGATGACGATTTCCACGAGGACATTATACAACATGTACAATTGTACAAGCACGTTGTTTCTGGTCGCTAGGCTACCCGGGATGCTGCCAGGAGGCTTGGGATAGGACGCCCCCTCAAGTAACTTCGACTTTCACTGCACTCGGGCGTAATCGTCTTTGTAGCTGGACAGGCTACGCCCCGGGTTTGTGTAGCCCGGGGCTTTCTCTGTGTGCGGTTTTCAGCGCGAATGGAGCACGTAACCCACATCCCGCACGGGCGAGATGGGGTGGCCCAGGTCTCGCCGATTTTGCGAGACCTGGGACCACGGCTCCAGGCCTGCGATCGCGAACTCATCCTATTTTTCGGGGACGCTTCATCACAAAAATATTCGCATCATTCACCCGAACCACTCCCGGCTCGCCGTAGAGGTAGAAGCGAAAGCTGCTCCAGCGCCACTTTTCCGGAGAGTCCACCAGCCCCGCCGTTACCGGATTGCGGTGTATGTAGCGCAGTTTTTCGATGCGCTTGTGCTCGCTCCAAACGTTGAAGTCATAGAAGCGCGCCTGCCACAGCGTTTGTGGAGCGAGTGATTGCGCCGACAGTCGTACCGCCTGGCCGGGCGAGAGCAGGCGGCGGCTGAAGCCTAGCTTGACCGCCTGCATTACGGTCGAAAGGGAACTGCGTTGTGGCTCGCTGACCAGAAGATGAAAATGCTCGGGCATGACTACGTATCCCACGACGCCGAGGCGGTAGCGGCGGCGCACTTGCTCGAACACCTCCAGAAAAAGATCGCGGCGGGCAGCGGTTCCGAGGAACGGCTTGCGGTGATGGCAAACTGCGCTGATGAAGTGCAGCTCGCCGGCGCCGTAGTAGCGGGTTGGGTGTCCGGGCATAGGAGGAGTGTAGGTGTTTCGGGGCAAGGTAGTCTGTGATGGATGAACAAGGGGTCGTTCTATGCATGGTCGTCCCAGGTCTCGCAAAAGCGGCGAGACCTGGGCCACCCGGTTGTGAGGGTTATATACTGGCCTTATGGCGAGTGAGCCGCAGAAGACTTTTTACCTCGAAACTTTCGGCTGCCAGATGAACGCCCATGACTCGGAAAAAGTCGTGGGGACGCTCGTCTCCGAAGGCTATCGCCAGGTGGAGACGGTCGAAGAGGCCGGGCTGGTGCTCTACAACACGTGCTCCATTCGCGATAAGGCCGAGCAGAAAGTTTTTCATCGCCTGGCCGATTACAAAAAGCTCGAGAAGCAGGGCAAGCGCTTCGGCGTGCTGGGGTGCGTGGCCCAGCAGGAAGGCGAAAAGATTTTCGATCGTGCGCCGTATGTCTCGATGGTCTGCGGCTCGGCGTCGTATCGCAATTTGCCCTCGATGCTGGTGCAAATTGAGGCAGGGAACCGGCGCGTCACCGGACTCGACGACCGCCAGACCGACGAGTGCTTCGAAACCGAGTTCACCGCGCGCACCAATCCGCATCGCGGGTACATCACCATCATCGAGGGATGCGACAAGTTCTGCGCCTACTGTGTGGTGCCGTTTACGCGCGGCAAGGAGCGCAGCCGCACCTCGGATTCCGTGCTGGCGGAAGCCCGCCAGATGGCTGACTTGGGATACACCGAGATTCAGCTGCTCGGGCAGAACGTAAATTCGTACAAAGATCCGGCAGGGAAGTCGGCTTCCAGGAAGAGCTTCGCCGAATTACTGGCAGCCGTGGGCGAAGTGCCGGGCATCCGGCGGGTGCGTTTTACCACTTCGCACCCGCGCGATTTCGGGCGCGACATCGTCGACGCCATCGATGCCGTGCCTACTCTCTGCGACCACGTGCATCTGCCGGTGCAGAGCGGGTCTTCAAAAGTCCTGGAGGCAATGCAGCGGCTGTATACCCGCGAGCAGTACCTGGAGCGCATCTCGTGGGTGCAGGCGGCCAAGCGCGACATCAGCCTGACCTCCGATATTATTGTCGGCTTTCCGGGAGAAACAGAAGCCGATTTCGAGCAAACACTTTCGCTGCTGGATGTCGTCCAATGTGACAGCATCTTTTGCTTCAAGTATTCGCCGCGCCCGAATACTCCATCGCTCAAGCTGGAAGATGCCATTCCGGACGAGGAGAAGGCGCGGCGGCTGTCGGTTCTACAGGAGCGGCAACGGGAGATCCAGAAGACTCGAAACATGAAGCACTTAGGAGAGCAGACTGAAGCGATGGTGGAAGGGAAGAACGCCGCCCGCAAGCAATGGATCGGCCGGACATCGCAGAATAAGGTGCTGAATTTCACAGCACCGGAAGGCCGCGTCCTGGCGCCCGGCAGCTACGTGCCCGTGCGGGTCCATACATGCTTTCCCAACAGCCTTTTAGGCGAAATGGTGATATAAGGAGTCGAAGAACGCCAGCAAACCAGGGGATTACGATGATGGAAGTTGAAATGAAAATTCGCGGACTCATGATGGACCCCGTCAGTAATATGCCGATCGTCATTTTGAAGGACGTCGGCAGTGAGACGGTGCTGCCCATCTGGGTGGGGGTTTACGAGGCGAACGCGATTGCGCTGGAAATTGAGAAAGTGACGACGCCGCGGCCGATGACGCATGACCTGATCAAGAATGTGCTGACCGGGCTGGACGCGTCGGTGCATAAAGTGGTGGTGACCGAGCTGCGGGAAGATACGTTCTATGCGGTGATCTGGATGCAGAAGGACGGGCACGTGATCAGCATCGATTCGCGTCCGTCGGACGCGCTGGCGCTGGCGCTGCGGGTGGATTGCCCGATTTTCGTCGATGATGAAGTCCTAAAGAACTCCAAGCAGGCGGGCGCGCTCTCGGACCGCGTGACCAGCGAAGAGCTGCGCAAGTGGCTGGAAGGGTTGAATGACGAGGATTTGGGACGATATAAAATGTAGCTCCCCGTTGACGAGCGGTTCTTGCCTTGGCGCCCGCCGGGAGTCCGGAGACCCGGTTCGTCCAGCTCCCCGGATAGGCAGCTTTACATAATACCTGTTATCGGACATTGTAAATAGACCAGAATCTCGCCGGCCGGATTCAATCCACCTGAATCCATCGAACTTCCCTTCTGGCAAGGTGCTGTACGAGCGGCGGAACGCTCCCACCCTCAGCAATAACCGGCTGACAGGCTTCGGCTACGATGCAGCCGGCAATATGACCTCCAATGGCTCGGCCACCTACACCTACGACGCCGAGAATCGCCTCATCGCGACGGCGGGCACTACCTACGTCTATGATGGAGATGGCCAGCGGATGATCAAGTGCGCCGGGACGTATCCCTCGTGCAGCTCGGGCACGCTCTACTGGACCGGGGTGGGCAGCGAGAACATGGCGGAAAGCGACCTCAGCGGCAGCATCAACGCGGAGCACATTTACTTTCGCGGCATGCGGGTGGCGCGGCGCGACCTGCCCAGCAACCAGGTGCACTTCTATCTGGGCGATCACCTGAACTCGAACCCATAATGGGAAAAATTCCGCCTTTCTGCCCTGGCAACCCCCCTGGCCCTGCTCCTGGACCGGGGTGTGCGCCTGGCGCACCTCTAATTTCGATTCTTGCGTCTCGGATGGCCCCCCGACCCCTACTCGGTCCGCCGAGGCGCCAGAACGGCAGTTTTTATAGCACGAAAGTGGGGGGGGACTTTAGAGGCAAACCACAAGAGCAAACCACAGAGGGCACAGAGGGGCGCAGAGGAAACAATTTTTAGATTGCGGACTGAACCTCCCCACCTTCGTTGGGAGGGGAGAAGCGGTTTCGGTCGCACAGCGTGACAGACGAGTTTCGGGACTCGCTTACACCACAAAATATTTTGCCGCGGGATGATGGACCACAATCGCCGAGGTGCTTTGTTCCGGCTCCAGCAAGAACCCTGTGGTGAGGCGCACGCCTACGTTTTCCTCGGGATGCAATAGCGCGAACAGTTTGGTCTGGTCTTCAAGATTGGGACAGGCCGGATAACCGAACGAATAGCGTGAGCCGCGGTACTTCTGGTGGAACAGGTCGCGGATATTGGGCGAGTCTTCCCCGGCAATACCGAGCTCCTCGCGAATTTTCTTGTGCAGATATTCGGCCAGGGCTTCGGCGGTTTCCACGCTGAGGCCGTGGAGGTAGAGGTACTTGGTATATTCTCCGGCCTCGAACAGGCGCTGGGTTTCGACCGAGGCTTTGTCGCCAATGGTGACCAGCGACAGGCCGATGACGTCTACTTTGCCCGAGGCTTTGGGAGCGAAGAAGTCGGAAACGGCAAGTCTGCGGCCTTCGCGCTGGCGCGGAAAAGTGAAGCGCAGGAGCTCGCGCGAGCAAAGCCGATGCCCGGAATTGTCGCGAGGCTTCGGTTTGCACGGTTCGTAAACAATCACATCGTTGCCTTCGCTTTGCGCCGGAAAGTAGCCCCACACCGCTTTCGGCTCGAACAGGCCGCTGGCAATCACTTCTTCTTCCAATTGCTTTTTCAGCGGGCGGTATTTCTGTTCGACCAGGCGCACATAGTCTTCCTGCGAGGCCGTCTTCAGCTGCCACTGGTTCTTGAATAGCGCGGTGTCGTTGATGTAGGGGAAGATTTCGCGCAGGTCGAAATCTTTTTTCACGCGCACGCCTCCGAAGGGAGGGCGCGGGATGTTGGGCGCGTCGGTAACGGCGGCGCTGCGCTCGGCGAAGACCGGACCGTCTTCTTCATCTACGGCGGCCGCTTTGGCATATTCCTTGACGGTGCGGCCTTCTTTGAGTCGCGCTTCCCTGTTGCCTTCCCGCTGCGTCAGGTCTTCCATGATGTGCAGGCCGCTGAAGGCGTCATCGGAATAAAACACGGCATTCGAATATTCGCGGCGCAGATCGTCTTCGACATATTTGCGAGTGAGGGCCGCGCCGCCGCAGAGCACGGGGAAATCCAGCTTCTGGCGCTCGAGATCCTGGATGACGTACTTCATTTCCAGCGTGGATTTCACCAGCAGGCCGCTGAGGCCAATGGCATCGGCCTTGTGTTCCTGCGCGGCCTTGATGATGGAGTCGGCGGGCTGCTTGATGCCCAGGTTCACGACTTTGAAACCGTTGTTGGTGAGAATGATGTCCACCAGGTTCTTGCCGATGTCGTGGACGTCGCCCTTGACGGTGGCTACGACGATAGTTCCCTTCTGCGAGCCGGTTTTCTTTTCCATCTTGGGCTCGAGATAGGCGACAGCGGCTTTCATCACGCCGGCGGAGTCGAGCACCGAGGGAAGCTGCATTTTGCGCGCGCCGAAGAGATCGCCGACGGTTTTCATGCCGTCGAGCAGGACGGTATTAATTAATTCGAGCGGCGAATACTCCGCCAGGGCTTCTTCAAGTAACGCTTCCAGCGGCTTCTTGTGTTCGCCTTCGCCGACCGATTTTTCTCCGTTGATGATGGCGTATTTGAGCTTGTCCTCGATGGAGAGAGTTTCGACGTGGGCAGTGGCAGCGACCTGGGTTTTGCCTTTGGCTCCGGCAAAATGCGCCATGTAGATCTGCAGGGGATCTCCGGCAGATTCGTCGCGGAAGATCAGCTTGCGGGCAAGCTCAACTTCTTCCTGAGGAAGCTTATATAACGGATAGATTTTGCTGTAGTTGATGATGGCAAGATCGAGTCCATTTTCTACCGCTTCGTGCATGAAAACAGAATTGAGCACGCGGCGCGAGTAGGCGTTCAGGCCGAAAGAGATGTTGCTGACGCCGAGCAGGGTCTTCACCTGCGGCAGTTCGTGCTTGATGCGCTTGATGGCGTTGAGCGTCTCGATGCCTGCGGTGCGGTATTCTTCCTGGCCGGTGGAGATGGGCAGGGTCAGAGGATCGAAAATGATATCTTCGGGGCGGATGCCGTATTTTTGGGTGGCGAGTTCGAAGATGCGATGGGCGACCGCGGTTTTTCTTTCCGCGGTGAGAGCCATGCCATCTTCGTCAATGGTCAGCGCGATGACGGCTGCGCCGTAGCGCTTGGCCATGGGAAGAACTTTGGAGGTGCGCTTTTCGCCGTCTTCGAGATTGATGGAGTTGATGATGGCTTTGCCGGGAATGCGCTTGAGAGCTTCTTCGACCACATCGGCTTCGGTGGAATCCACCGTGATGGGCGCGGGCACGCGGGTGGCGATTTTCTCCAGGATCGAAGTGATGTATCCCTTTTCGTCCTCGCCGACAATGGCGCAGCAAAGATCGAGCATGTGCGAGCCGTCAGCTACCAGCTTTTTGGCAAGAGCCAGGATGTCGTCGTATTTCTGGCCGCGCACGAGATTGCGAAAGTTCTCGACGCGGGTGGTGGTGTTCATCTCTTCGGCCACGACCAGAGGCTTAGGGTCGAGATCGAGCGGAACGGAGGTGTAGGCGCTGGAAGCCGCCGCCGTATACTTCACTTCCCTTTTGGCCGGCTCGACGCCTTGCACCGCTTCGATAACGGCCTTCAGGTGTTCGGGCGTCGTGCCGCAGCAGCCGCCGACGAGGCGCACGCCGTAGTCCTGAACAAAATGCTTGTGATAGTTCGCCAGTTCTTCCGGCGCGAGCTTATAAACGGCGCGGCCACCTTCGTTTTGCGGAAGCCCGGCGTTGGGGAGAACAGAAATTTCCTTGGTCGAGTTGAGGCCGAGGTAGCGGATGGCATCGTTCATCTCGGCCGGGCCGGTGGCGCAGTTCAGGCCGATGATGTCGATGTCGTAAGGTTCGAGCGTGGTGAGCGCAGCGCCGATCTCGGTGCCCAGCAGCATGGTGCCGGACTCCTGAAGGGTTACCTGAACCTGCAAGGGCAGGCGCTTCCCTGCTTTCTGCATGGCATCGAGCACGCCGATGGTGGCGATTTTGGCTTGCAGAAGATCCTGCGCGGTTTCGATGAGCAGGATGTCTACGCCGCCTTCGATCAGCGCCAGCGCCTGCTCTTCGTAGGCGGCGACCATTTCGTCGAAGCCAATGTGTCCGAGCGACGGAAGCTTGGTCGTGGGACCGATGGCCCCGGCAACAAAGCGAGGATGGCCGTTGGTGGAGAATTGCTGGGCGGCGTCTTTGGCGAGCTTGACGGCGGCGAGATTGATTTCTTTGACGCGGTCCTGCAGATCGAATTCGCGCAGGACCAGGCGAGTTGCGCCGAAGGTGTTGGTTTCGAGAACATCGCAGCCGACGGCGAGAAAGCTGGCGTGGATGTCGCGCACGATGTCGGGGCGGCTGAGCACGAGGATTTCGCTGCAGTTTTCCTTGCCCCAGTAATCGTCCAGAGTGGGATTGCGGGCCTGGATGCTGGTGCCCATGGCGCCGTCATAGATGACGACGCGGTCGCGCACGAGTTGGAGGAAATCAACACGTCGTTGGTCGTTGGTCCTTGGTCGTTGGCAAAACCGCTTGCTAGTCGAACTACGAAGCCAACGACTGACTCTCATACACAAACGCCGGCCCGTGCGGTCTGGAGACCGGCGTATGGAATTTGCGGACTTATCGAATTTCTTATTCTCCCGGAGCGACGACTGCCGGTGCGCCGTGCGCGACCTCGTCCTGGTTGAAGACCGCGTTCGCTCCCAAGTGCGCCGGTGTGGGCGCCAGCATTTGCTCCTTGCGATACACCAGGTTGCTGGCATTGAACGAGGCAATCTCGAAGCCGTGGCCGTGGGTAATGGCGTCCGTGGGGCAGGCTTCGACGCAGTAGCCGCAGAAAATGCAGCGGTTGTAGTCGATGTTATAGACCTTGGCGTAGCGCTCGGCGCCGCTCACGCGGTGCTCGGCAGTGTTCTCGGCAGCCTCGATGTAAATGCAGTTCGAGGGGCAGGCCGCGGCGCACAGAAAGCAGGCGACGCATTTTTCCAGGCCATTTTCATCGCGCTGCAGGACGTGCACGCCACGGTAGCGCTCCTGGAAACGGGCGCCCCTCAAGGGTCCGGGGCCGTCGGGGTAGTTTTCGACCACCGTGGGCTCGAACATCTCCTTGAAGGTGATGCTCATGCCTTTGGCGACGGCAGCAATGTTCTTGATACCGGCATACTTGATTAGTATAGCGGATGCATGCGATTCCGGGCAGCGGGGGTTGGTGGTGGTTTGCGCTTTCGGCCTAATCAAGAGCTTGTAACCGCAGAGCGCGCCGAGGAAGACCAAGGAAAGGCAAAGTGCACCACTGCCCAGCAGGGGCTAGTCGTGAAAAGTCGAAAGGCGAGGAGCAGGGATGAAAGTTCACACGGAATATTTGAGATTTCACACCAAGAAGCACCGGGAATATATTCACATCACGCCGCAGGTGGAGGCCATCGTGAAGAAGAGCGGGGTGAAGGAGGGCATGGTGCTGGTTTCGGCCATGCACATTACGGCGGGTGTGTATGTGAATGACAATGAGAGCGGACTAATTGAGGATATTGACCAGTGGCTGGAGAAGCTGGCGCCGTTCCGGCAGGAGTATCAGCATCATCAGACGGGCGAGGATAACGGAGACTCGCATCTGAAGGCGCTGCTGATTCATCACGAGGTCATTGTGCCGATCACCGCGGGGAAGCTGGACTTCGGCACGTGGCAGCGGATTTTCTATGCCGAGTTTGATGGACAGCGAGACAAGCGGGTGATTGTGAAGGTGATGGGGGAGTAGGGGGTGGCTTCGGCAGAGAGGCCGTAGTCCCCTGGATTATTCAGTTGTATTTAGTTTGAACTCGAGCTTGCAAACAGGGCTGTGAGGTTCCGGGTTATTGACACGGTCCCGTGGGGATTTGAGTAGAGTCGAGAAGAGGCGCAGTGACGGTAGCCTCCCGGTGGCGACTGGCGGGGCTTTCGCCACGCCGCCTCAGTCCGGTTTGACATAGTTCTGTTTCCTCTTCCCGCTCATCGAACCGGACAGGCGGATTTCCCGCATCCGGCTCTCGGAAAAGACGCACACCGAACCGAAATTCGGTATGTAACGCCGTCTGCAACGTCTGAACACAACTGCGGGGTGGCTAGACTCGTCGTCAATCCCCGTGTCCTTTGTTGCTTCTGGCGTTAGTCTTTAACTGAGGTCCCTTCCCTCCACCGGCATTACCCGGCTTCATCAGTACTCCGGACCTCTCCGCCACCCCACACGGCCTGACCTGTCTCTCGCGAGTTGTCAGTTGATCCTACTTGCGATCACCGCTGGGGCTTCCCGTGTTGCTACTGGTTAACTTTGCCTGCTTGCCGTCGCCATTACCCCGGCAGGTCTGATGGAACTCGTTCGCTCGTACTGTCCCATCAGCGGCGGCCCTCCCCGATTACACGGCGGGTTGGCTCCTGCATTAATCGTTTCGAGGCCTGCTCAGCGTTCACTCACGTTACGGCCTGCATGCTCGCCAAGTCACCTACGTGACCCTCTACACCGGAGGCTCCGACAGTTTCGTTTCCTCCACCGCCGCTCCGATTGCTTCCGGGTGGAGCGAACCCAGTTCCCGGGCGGGACTTTCACCCGCAGTCGACCAGTGCCTTTTCACGGCGCACGCGCAATGGCGATATTTCAACAATTATGGTTTCGGGGCGGGTTCAGCACAATCGTATGCTGAGATGCCATTTGCTGATATAGACTCACGCATTTTCTTTAGTTCCTCCTCCGTTGGCGGTCGCATCTTGTCTTTGTTAGGGGTCAACAGTATTGGAAGGATCAATTGTTCTGCCGCATGTACTCGAAAAGAATCCTGACCATCCTTGCCTCTATAGAACCATGGTTCGTAACCCCATAACCAAACAGCCAGAGTGACATCTGTGTCTGCTGGAAGGAGTACGCGGAAGGTAGACTTTAAGAGTCCATAGCCCTGCCATGAGTAATAGGGCGCATGTTTCCATCGCAGTTCAACGCAGGGCTCGACGGGCTTCCCGGTCTGAGCATCAGCGGGACCGACCCGAATATGGCCCCGGCTCTTCGTCCGAGGTGTACTGTGACGGTTTGTTGTGTGTGCTCTGCGTCCAAGGCAACAATAACCGCGGGCGAACTCAACCCACCATAGAATCCGTTGCTTTCGTCTGGATACCCGTCTTGCTCTTTCGACGCGGTGAGATACCATCTACCCCACGCCAGGCCTTTTACGGCGAAGTGGCCCAACGTATCTGTGCGTGCGCTCGGAACTATTCCATCGAAACCACCGGTGAAATTCGCTCTGACCCGCGAATCTTTGACGGGTCGATCCGATCCATCGAGAACAATGCCTCGGATAATGCCAGCACGTTCTGAGATCTTGTGCCAGCAAAGAAGCACATGCGAGCAGAAGAAATGTGGCTGGACGGAGCATGTCGTAAGACCCCAGCATTCTGATTAGACACCAATCACCCGTCAGGTGGCGTAACCAGGCGATAACGCAAGTGTGCGCTGTTTGTTCGCCTTTTCGCGGGTCATTTGAGACGAAGCTCAAAGCGAAACACTACCTTTCCAAAAAATAGCGTCAAGCTTTATGCTTCTCCGTGGTTGCGTAGAGTTCGAGGTAGCCGCATTCCGAGCATCGCAATCCCACGACGTAATAAAGTTGGTCCGGCCTCAGTTCTCCGTGCAGCCCTTCTTGAAACGCCTTAATCGGATTCAGCGGCGTTGGTGAACCGGGGATCACGAACTTTATTTGCATCGGCTCAAGCGGTTCAAGGACCTTGGGACCCTCCAACAACCCACGCTCCATCTCTCCGCTGCATTTCGGGCAATTTCCCATTGCGGGTCAGGATACTAAAGAAATAGTTCTACTCACAACAAATGTCGGAGGGCAAGGGTTGTAACCAGGCGATAGCGCTTAAAACCGCTCCAGAACGGCGACTCTGGTCGCTGCTGCAACGCCCTCCCTGCCTGGTGTAATCGCCCGTGTCGCCGAATGCGGCCAGGTGTGCAATACCGCTGCTCCAGGCCCGGATAGGTAATTTCCAATCTCCCTCGATATGTCCGACTGTCCATTTCCGGTCGCAGAGATCGTGGCGAAGTGGAGCGGGTTGCGGATCGATGAGTGAAATCGCGATGTTACAACAACGGTCCTGCAAGGCGGATATACTGGTCTCTTTCAACGAGAGCTACGACCTCGGGAAAATGAATGCTCGAACACGATTTCGTCTTTCCGCATTCCTATGAAGTTGAAGGACTTCCCGAACTCCCTGGAAGCGGAGGGTTCGATGTCCCAGCGCACTACTTCCCGCCGCCAAAAAACAGGCCGGACCACAACGGTCTGTGGTTAAAGGTGGTTCCTGCAACCGGTAAGCCTTGGATCGGCGTTTTTCGGTTTCTCTTCGACTCGCCGCATAGCTTTTCGTGTATCGTCAGCACGCCGGACTCTGAACGCGTTTGCGTTATCTCGGGCAGCGCAGGCTACCTCGTGAACGTCGAGAATCCCAAGGTTTCGGAAGAGGTCGTGATCCCGGTACTTAATGTTCTCTCACTACCGGAGCACGATCTTCTTGTTCTTGCCGATTTCACGGGCTTGGCAGCGTATGGAAGGAATGGCCTCTCGTGGCGCAGCCCCCGGCTCTGCTGGGATGAGTTGAAAATCGTTAAAGTGACGCACAATACCATCGAAGGCACGGGCTACGATCCAACGAACTCCGTCTCTAGCGAGTCACGTTTCGCAGTCGAATCGGAACGGGTCGTTCCTTGCTTCCATGCCCCACTACGTCCACAGACGGCAAGCCAGTTTGGTAATGGGTTTAGCATCCTTGGTCTAGCTGGCGAAACCAGGCGTTCACCACTTTGCGCCATTTCTTCGCCCGTCTGGAGCGTCAATAAGTGAAATCGCGATATTTCACCAGTTGACTCCACATCTCGGCAGAACTGGGTCAAATTACCAACCATTGAGATTCAGGATGGGAAGCACCACAGCCGCTGTGGTCGACATTCCAAGTATCCACCAGAACTTGTACTTCCGGGGCGGAACAAGAGCTTGCAGCAGCGCACCTGCGATGAAAGATAAGCCGAACACCACATCATGCCCATGTGGAAGGAAATGGATAGCGAGGGTCGACGGGATGACGTAGAGAACGGTCTTGATGGTTCCAGAAACCGCATCACCGGCAGCTGACGATGTCGCGCCTGCTTCCTTCAATGCAACCCTCTCCGATCACACCGCTCGACCAAGCCTAACGTTGAAACACCCGCCAGCCAAAGGCGGGCATCATTCCAAAACCCCAAAGCCGATGAGCACAAGGCTGCTAAAGTTGGGCACCTCGACTTTATGCGGGCTATGTTGAATATGCTGTGACGACGATCACTTCATGGACTGCCGAAAACAGGCGTTAGCACAAGTGTGCGCCCTTTGTTCGCCCCACCCTTCCCTCAAACCTCTGCGCCGACAGGAGCGGCTTGCTGTGCCGGGAACGTGAACTCGCGCCTATTTCAGTTAGTGCAGCATCAGGCCGCTGGCCGCGATGGCGGTGCCGACAATGCCCAGAACGATCCCGCCGTACCAGAAGACCGCGCTTTTTGGAGAGCAACGTAATGGAGGTGACGACCAGGGCGATTTCCAGGAAGACTTCGCCTAGGTCGTAGCGGTCGGTGCGGCGGCCGACCATGTGGGTCTCGGCGTCGAGCCGGTTGGCTTCGGCCTGCAAATCTTTTTGCTCTTCGCCGTAGCGCTTGGCCTCGTCGGCATATTTGGCGCGCAGGTTGGCGGCTTCGCCGTTATCTTTCGCGGCCATGACGGAGGACATGATCCACGAAGATTTGATCCTCGTGGCGGCGGATATTTTTGGCCTGGAAGTAGGCCCACTGGTCGCTGACGCGGTTTTGCAGAATGACCTCTTCGGTGTGGGTGCGGTGGCCTAGCAGGGACACGGTCGCCACGATCACGGCCAGCACGGCCATGGTGAGCGAGACCGGAGCCACACTCGGATCGTGGCGGGCATGCTCGGCGTGCTCGTGCAATTCCTGGAGCTCTTCCGAACCCATTTGCGGTCTCCTCTTGCGAAGTATGATCCGGGATGACATCTGAATCAGCGCGAAGTCCGGCTAGGATACCATTTCCGCTCGAAATTGCTCATGGGATCCGAAAACTGACATGGGGAAGCTGGATTGGTGCCGAGCCATCGGCAGGCTTGACCGGCCAGCGGCACAGCGTGGCACGGGACTTCGGAGTGGGGGACGCACGATCTAGACAAGTCTCGGCGCTTCAGTTTGTTATGAAGAAGCTCTTAGCTTTCGTCCTTCGGTGATCCGCGTGCATGAGCCCCGGCAATGCTGGGGGGCAGCGAGTACTGGCCGGCCGCTCAGCGCGCGCCATGCTGCATAAGTGTGCAAATCCAAACTGCTCGACCCGTTTTCGGCATCTGCGCCGGGGCAAACTCTTTCAAATCGAGTTGGGATATTTGGAGTCAGAGGTGCTTGGACAACAGCCGGCGCGGCGGGCTAGGCCGCTCCGGCGGGTAGAGCGCTACTGGCTGTGCGACGAATGCGCTCCGAAACTGACCTTAGCTTTTGATCCCGTTCACGGCATCGTGACCGTTCCACATCCGGCAATCGGCATGCAGCCAATTCCAGTTCGCGTGCCTTGGAACGACCTGGTAGCTAGTGCGCATACCAGCGTGGGGATGCAGCAATCTCGTATGGAAATAAGGGGGCTCTCATGAAAAGAGTAAAAGCAATTACCTGCACAATTTGTGGTGAGCATTGCCCGGGGGAAGGACGGGGTTTTCTGGTAACCGCGGACAGCTGGCAGGACAAGTTGCAGATTCTGCACTGGGATGACTTTGTGGCAGCGCAGGAGGGGGTACATTGCACCTGCAGCGCCGCACACCTGCAGCAGCTCGTAATTCACTGGATGACCACCGGGAGCATGGACCATCCTTTTGCGGATTCACTGGCCAGAGTGGTGTCGATACGGCAAGAATGCCGGGCGGGATGGACTTCGAAAAAAGCTTCCGGGACGCGGGAGCCAAGGCCGATTGGGGAGCTGTCGGTTCATCGCGAGAGCATGCAGCGCGTGCTGCGAGAGAATCCGCAGTCGTTGCAAACCATTCTGGATGCTCTTCTGGCGGCTCTGCAAAAAGAAACGCCCCGGCCCACCCCGAAAATTGACTGGGAGGCCGAGGCGGCGCGAACCCTACCGCGCGAAATCTAAGGAGGCACCAACTTCTATTCTTGTGCGCCAGGCCGAATTCAAGCTCAGAACCCGACAACGGAACCTGCTAGTGAATATAATAGGCTGCGTTCGTTTCAATAAAGCTCTTCTGGTCTTCCGGCAGCTCGTCCGCCGGGCGGATCGAGTCGGAAGGACAAGGCGGAATGCAGGCTCCACAGTCAATGCAATCGGCCGCGTTCACGTAGAGTTGCTTGGCCTCTTCGAACCCCTCTTCGCCTTTCTTGGGATGAATGCAGTCTACCGGGCAAGCTTCCACACATAATTCATCTTTCAGGCAACTATCGGTAATTACGTAAGCCATTTGGTTCTCCGGGTTGAAATTCCACCAATTCCAATCTACGAAGAAACAGTTTCACCGCCTGTGACCAAAATCACATAGCAGCGGGACTCGTGTCACGAGTGACACGATGCTGGCGACGAGACACAAGATCGACCTTCCTGGCATCCACTAAGGCTCTACAAATCAATGACATCGGCTTTGGACTGCAGGCTGCCAACTGATTGGACGTGTGGCACGAGGTGGCAGTCATGAAAGGCAGCGTCAAGCGGCGGAAAACGCACCAGATCGCGGAACTGCTTCTTTCGTTTGTGCTGTTGCCACCGGCAACAGCTTGGACGCAAGGCAGGCAAATCCCGACGCCGACAGGAGCCCCAAGACAGATTCTGCCGCTAGCGCGAAGTAAAAGCGTGGACCACGTAAGGCACAAGCGATCAGGAAGGCCTTAGGAATGAACTTCTTCGCGCATTCAGCGATTCCTCAGCGCCCTCGGCGGTCAAAAGGGTTTCTGCCGGCAGCGTCACGCTCGCGGCTTAACCCCAACTTCCAACCGCAGAGGTCGCCAAGATAGCGCAGAGGTCGCAGAGAAGATGTGACGGGGTGAGTCAATCGGGGCGAGTTCAGTCTTTTATCGTCCACAAATCGCAGGAGGGAGCTATGCAACACCTGATGACAGCAATCTCGGTTCTGGCAGGATTGGTCTTTTCTTTCGCCATTGCCTTACTCGCCGAGGAATTCATATTCGGCAAGGTATTGCGGATATTCTTTGCGACTCCGGCGGTCGCCCGAGTGAAATCCGAGCAGAAACGCTAAGCAGGAAAGGAAACTATGCTCTTCCTAAAACATTTGCTGATGTGGGGCGGGGTAGGGATGATTCTCGCAGCGGGGGGAATCCTCGGCTACGATCTTTACCTGGGAACCGAGTACCGGAAGGCGCAAAGGGCCGGCACCGAACCGTTGCCCGCATCACCCGAGATTCGTTGGCGGGCAACACTGGCGCTGGTTCTTTTGGCTTGGGGGCCCATGCTGCTGTCGTTGGGCATCGTGGTGGTGCCGAGCGGCATGGCGGGGGTGCGAGTGAGTCAGACGGCGGGCACGCTAGCGGGGACACTCTATCCCGGAGTGCACTTCGTGACGCCGTTAATTGAGAACGTTGTGCTGTTCGACACGCGCGACCAGCTATTTACCACCGGGGAGACGGAGGAACCTGGCAAGGCGGTGTCTAAAAATGAAAGGCGGGCCGAACCGCTGGAGGTGCAGGCGAAAGAAGGGCTGACGGTGGGATTGGCCATTACGGTGCGCTACCGGTTGGATCCCAGGCACCTGGATTACATTGAGAACAACCTGCCGCAGCCGGTGGAGAAGGAAATCGTTCCCGCAGTTGTCGCAAGCGCGTGGCGCGAACTGGCGCCGAACTACACAGTGCGCGACGTCTTTGCGGGGAAGAGAGAAGAAGTTCGCACGCGGGCAGCGGGCGTAATCGCTCAGAAGCTGGGGGCGGATGGAATCATTGTGAAAGAAGTCATGCTGCGCGATATTCAGTTGCCGCCGGAATACGCCAAGGGGCTGGAAAGCCTGCTTCTCAAGGAACAGCAGAACGATCGCATGGGAGTAGAAACAGAGATTCAGGCGAAGCAGGTAAAAATTGCCGAACTAGAGGCCGAGGCGACGAAAGCACAACAGGTGAAGCGAGCCGAGGGCGAGGCGCAGGTACGGGTGCTGCAAGCCAAGGGGGAAGCCGACGCCATGCAGTACACGCTGCCACTGAAACAGAAACAGATTGAGCAATCGAAATTGGAGGCGGAGGCCCGCAAGGAAGCTACCGTGCAGAACGCCGAAGCTATGGCGCAAGCCAAAGTGATTGACAGCAAGGCAGAGATGGAGCGGCGTAAGTTGCTGGCGGAGGCGGAGGCCGAGCGCATCCGGGTGACGGCGGCGGCGGATACGGAGCGGATGAGAAGCGAGGGGGCGGTCCTGAAACAGAATCCGCTGCTGATCAATAAGATCGTGGCGGAACGGCTATCGGATAAATTGCAGATCATGATGGTGCCGGCGGACGGGAAGTTCTTCTTTGCGAACGATGTGTTGCGCAGTATGAATATCGGAAATCAGGCCAGCCATGCGGACGAGGCGGGGACGCCTCAGAATTGACGTGGTCTCCCGATAGTACGTGCGGGGATTTGAATTGATAGGGATCCTTCGACGCGTCATGATTCGCTTCGCAGGTCGTGACAGCGCACAGGATGACAAGGTGGATGGGCCGGTGAGATGAGCAACGAAGGTGGTGCGGTTTATAATTCGCGCATCGTCATCCACCCTCACAGGATTTGGCTGCGGTTCCGCTATGGCACAATTTCCCTGCTCCTCGCCGTTGTTCTTCTAGACGGGGGAAGGCTGCAGGCGACAGATTGGACTCTGGCTGAATCGCAGCTGGCTCAACAAATTGTTATCGTCACCGGCCCAGGCGCCGTGGCGCTGGAAATAACAAATCGCTCGTCGCTCAGTCAAACCGATGTCGATGCCATCAGCCGCAGACTGCGCGTCCAGCTTGAGGCTTTGGGCCTGCGATTTGCCAATCCGGATCAGGCCGCGGCGACGGTTAAGATTTCGCTTTCCGAGGATCTGCAAAATTACGTTTGGGTGGCGGAAATCCATCAGGGCGCGGGCGAATCGTCGGTGGTGATGGTCTCGACCGCGCGCGCCGGCGCTCCTGTGTTGAACCAGGAATCGTCGAGTGTCATGGTTCACAAGGCGCTACTTTGGTCGCAGCCGCAGCAAATTCTGGATGTTGCCGTAATGGACGGCAGCCCTACGGACATGGCGGTGCTGGATGCGAATCAGGTTGGGCTTTATCGGCTGCAGGGCGGGCGTTGGCAGCCGCTGCAATCTTTGCCGATTGCGCACGTCCATCCCTGGCCGCGGGATCTGCGGGGAAGGCTGGTTCTTCGTAAGGATCATCTTTTTGACGTTTACTTGCCGGGAGTTTTCTGCCGAAGCACGGCGAGCCTGCCACTGGCGCTGAATTGCACACGAGAGTGACGATCCCTGGCCGCTGGGCGCGGGCCCGGTGAGCCTGAACGCATTCTTCACGCCATCGCGAAACTACTTTACCGGAGCACTGGCGCTGGGCAAGCAGACGGTTGCGCCGGCGTTCTATTCGGCGGCGGCTTTGCCGCGCGATAACTACACGCTGTGGCTGTTCGCGGCTGTGGATGGTCAGCTTCACTTGCTCGATGGCATGACCGACCAGGTGAGAAAAGCGGATTGGGGCAGCGATATCGCCAGCGTGCGTGGGCCTTGTGGGGCGGGCTGGACGGTTCTGGCAACGGGCGACGGTGAGGGGCCGAACGACAACCTGCGCGCCTACGATGTGCCGGATCGAAATCCGCTGCCGGTGAGCCCGCCGGTGGAGTTTCATGGGCCGATCACGGCATTGTGGACGGAAACGAACGGCACGCTGGCCATTGCCATTTCGCGGAACCCGGAGACTCGAGACTATGAGGCATTTCGCCTTAGCCTTACTTGCGGCCAGTAGTCTGTTTTGCGCCGCACGGCGGGCGCGGCCACGCGTCCGCACTATGGCGGAACCCTGCGCGTGGCCATGCGGGAAGCTCCGGCTTCGCTGAATCCGATGGATCTCGCTCAAGCCGGCACGCTGGATGACAGGAATCTTGCTTCTCTCATTTTTGACACGCTGGTTGTGCTGGATGACCGCGGAAAGCCGCAGCCCGGGCTAGCGGTAGCCTGGCAGGCGGAGCCAAGCGGCCAACGCTGGCAATTCCGGCTTCGGCCCGGCGTACGATTTCATGACGGAACGCTGCTGACGGCGGATCAAGTTGCGGCATCCCTGCGGGCGGCAAACCCAGACTGGAAAGTGCAGCCCGAAGGAGACGCGATCGGCATTCAATGCAATGCGACCTCAGATTTACCGGCTGAGCTGGCGCTAGCACGAAATGGCATCGTCAAACGGGCCGGAGCACAAATCTTGGGCACGGGGCCTTTCTCGGTCAAGCAATGGGAGCCAGGCAAGAGGCTTATGCTGGCCGCTAATAACGACTATTGGGCGGGCCGTCCGTACCTGGATTCGGTCGAAATCACGTTGGGCCAAGGGTTTCGTGAGCAACTGCTGGCACTCGATCTGGGCAAGGATGATTTGGTTGAAGTGTCGCCGGAGCAGGCGCGGCGGGCAGCCAACGAAACCCGGCAGGTGCAGAACTCACAGCCTGCGGAGCTTCTGGCGCTGGTTTTTGGACATAAGCAGCCGTCGAGCGACGATAGGAAATTGCTGGGAGCGCTATCGTCCTGCATTGATCGTGCGGCACTCAATAATGTGCTGCTGCAGGGTAGTGGAGAGCCGGCGGGCGCGCTGTTGCCCAACTGGATGACGGGCTACGCGTTTCTTTTTCCGGCGGACCTCGATCTGGCAGGGGCGCGACAAGCGCTCAGCGGAATGCGGCAAGCGACGCCATGGACCCTGGGCTATGAGGCGAATGACCCGCTGGGGCGGATTGTTGCGGAGCGCATTGTGCTGAATGCGCGGGACGCTGGAATCACGCTACGACTGTCGACCACGGGCAGCGCGGATTTGCGGGTTGAGCGGATTCCGATTGCGTCGCTTGACTCGAGAGTGGCGCTAGGAGCGCTGGCGGCTTCGATTGGACTTCCCTCGCCTCAGCCAACGTGGCGATTCTTCGCAGGATCTATACGCAGCCGAGCGAGCGCTGCTGCAGTCGGAGCGGGTGATCCCTCTTTTGCACCTGCGTTACAGCTACGCGACGAATACAACCGTGCGTGACTGGAACGAAGCGGCGGACGGATCCTGGCATCTGGCCGACGTTTGGTTGAGTCCGGGAAAATAAACTTACCATGGGCTTTCAACGCAAGCTACTGACGGTGTTCGCGCTGACCGTGTTCTTGTCGGTGGCGGCGGTCACCGCGATCGTATCTTCGGTGACGCGGCGGGCGTTCGAGCGCGCCGAGGAAGACCGGACGGCGGCGCTGGTGGCCCAGTTTCGACGCGAGTTCAGCCGGCGCGGCGATGAAGTGGTGCGCGATGTGAGTGCGATCGCTTCCAGCGAGGTTGCGACTCGAATGGGCCTTACTTTGGGGCATGGAACCCCGGACTACGGTGCGTTTCTGAATGTCGCGAAAAATATTGCGGGCGATCAACAACTGGACTTTCTGGAGTTTGTGGATAGCGAAGGAACGATCCTCTCTTCGGCGCAGTGGCCCGCCAAGTTCGGGTATAAAGAAGCCAATTTTTCGACGGTAGTTCCGAAGGGAGCGTTTCTGCAACAGGAGGAACTTCCGGAGGGAGCGGCACTGGGGCTGGTTGCCATGCGCGAAGCACAGGTCGGAGACAGGGTGCTCTATGTGATCGGAGGACGGCGGCTGGACAAAGATTTCCTGGCGGGGCTCGAGCTTCCGGCAGGATCGAGAGCGCTGCTCTACGAAAATGTCGGCTCAGGATTTTCGCCCGGACGTTTGCTCAGCGGCACTGGAGCCCTGCCGCATTCGGAACTTCTGGCGCCGTTAGTTCAGCAGGCGCAGCAACGGGGGTTGGAAGCCGGCGCGGTCATCCATTGGTCTTCGGACCCGCTGGATGATGAGACGGTCCATGCTCTGCCGCTCTCCGGGCAGCAGAATCAACTGCTGGGAATTCTGCTGGTGGGCAATTCGCGGCGGCAATATATCGGATTGCAGCGCCACATCCGTTCGGCGGCGTTGCTGGCGGGGGCGGCCGGCATTCTGTTGGCACTTTTGTTCAGTGCCTGGGCGGCCGGGCGTGTGACCCGGCCGGTGGCCCAGCTTGCCGAGGCGGCGCGGGAAGTCACCCGAGGCAATTGGAGCGCCCATGTGCCGGTCACTTCCGGCGATGAACTCGGCGACCTTGCCGAAGCGTTCAACCGGATGACGTACGAATTGACCGAGCAGCGGGAGCGGCTGGTGCAAAGCGAGCGCGTGGCCGCATGGCGCGAGCTGGCACGAAGGTTGGCTCATGAGTTGAAGAATCCGCTCTTCCCTTTGCAGCTTACGGTGGAGAACCTGGTGAGGGCGCGGCGAGCAAAGCCCGCAGCAGTTTGAAGAAGTCTTTCGCGAGAGTTCCTCCACGTTGCTGGCGGAAATCGCCAATCTGAAGACCATCATTTCGCGGTTCAGCGAGTTTTCCAGGATGCCGCAGCCGCGCTTTCAACCGGTGCAGTTGAATGAGGTCGTAAAGGATGTGGCGCGGCTGTTTCAGGCGCAGTTGCAATTGCCGGAGCATGCCGGGATCGACTGCAAGCTCGAGCTGACGGAGTCGATGCGCGCGATTGCGGGCGATGCCGAGCAATTGCACCGGGCGCTGTCGAACCTGGTGCTGAATGCAATGGACGCGATGCCGGAAGGGGGAACGCTGACACTGCGGACGCGCAGGATGCGGGGAACCGCGGTGGTTGAAGTCTCGGACACAGGAGTCGGGACTTTCTCCGGAGGAATGCGAGCGTCTATTCACCCCGTACTACACCAGCAAAGCCCACGGCACGGGGCTGGGCTTGGCAATTGTGCAATCGGTGGTGAGCGATCATGGAGGGAGCATCCATGTGCGGAGCCAGCCCGGGCAGGGCACGACATTTGTGATGGAACTGCCGCGTAACATGGATAAACTGCCGTCAGCCGGAACGGAAGAAGCTATTTTCAAGACGATCGGATGAAGAATGCCAGCTAAAGCCAATCTGCTGATTGTGGATGACGAAGCCAATACGCTGGCCTCGCTCTCGCGGGCTTTCCGCCTGGAGGGGCACGAAGCTACGGTTTGCGATAACGCCGCCAAAGCGCTGGAATTGGCGCGAGCGCAGAATTTCGATCTCATATTTTCGGATGTGGTGATGCCGGGCAAGGACGGACTCTCGTTGCTGGAGGATCTGAAGGCGCAGGGGATCACAACACCTGTGGTCATGATGTCGGGGCAGGCACACATTGAGATGGCGGTGCGGGCGACGCGGCTGGGCGCGCTGGATTTTCTGGAGAAACCGATCTCCACCGAGAAGCTGCTGCTGACGGTCGAGAATGTGCTCGAGGCTGCGGCGGCTGGAATCGGAGAACCTGCAGCTTCGGCAGCGGCTGGGGAAGCATGAAATCGTCTGGAGCGGCGAAACCATGCGCAAAATCATGGCGCAGGTCGAGCGCGTGGCAGCCAGTGAGACGCGGGTTTGTATTCTTGGCGAGACCGGAACGGGCAAGGAACTGATTGCGCGTACTTTGCATGAGCGCAGCCCACGGGCCGCGCGGGCCGTTCGTTACGTTGAACTGCGCGGCGGTGCCGGCGGAGCTGATCGAGTCGGAATTGTTCGGGCACGAGAAAGGGCTCGTTCACCGGGGCGGCGAGCCGTCATCTGGGGAAGTTTGAGCAGGCGGAGCATGGCACGATTTTTCTCGACGAAATTGGCGACATGCCGCTGCCGATGCAGGCGAAGTTGTTGCGCGTGCTCGAAGAGGGCGAGGTCGAGCGCATTGGCGGCGACAAGCCGATTCGCGTGGATGTGCGCGTGCTCGTGGCGACGCATCGCAACCTGGAGGCGCTGGTGCGCGAGGGCAAATTCCGGCAGGATTTGTTTCACCGGGTGTATGTCTTTCCTCTGGCGCTGCCGCCTTTGCGCGAGCGCAAGGAAGATATTCCCGCTTTGATTGAGAATTTTGCGAAGCAAGTGTGTGGGCAGAACAACTGGAAGCCAATTCCCTTCTCTTCTGAAGCGATCGAGGCGCTGAAGGCCTACGCCTGGCCAGGGAATGTGCGGGAGCTTCGCAACGTGGTGGAGCGGCTGATGCTTTTGGCGACGGAAGGCGAGGTCACGCTGGACACGGTTCGCAGCGCCCTGCCGCAAGGTTCGGAAGTCAGCGTCTCTGTTGGTTCCGGTCCCTTGGCTGAGCGCGTGCAGGGTTTCGAGCGCGAGGTCATTCTGGCCGAGTTAAAGCGCAACAGCTTTCATATCACCAATACGGCGAAGGCGCTGGGGCTGGAGCGCAGCCATCTCTACAAGAAAGCGGAGCAGGTGGGGATCGATTTGCAGGCGGTGAGGCAGGACCCGGCGCAAACATAAGCGTGGATTCCTTGTGCCCCAGGTTCACGCCCCGGTTTTGGGCGTTAACCTGGGGGTTCCCTTGACTCAAGGCCGTCGGGCCCGGGTTTGCGAGATAGCGCGCTTGGTGTGCGCATTCTTCTGGCAGACGTCCAGCGGGATCGCAATTGTAAAGAGGATGCCGCGAGTTGCTGGCGACTGCGCTACCTGAATCCGGAATCCGATGACACAGGGCTGTGCAGGCCCAGGTTAGCGCCCAAACCCAGGGCGCGAACCTGGGGCACATGGCAGATTTGTTTTAAGGGTGGATTCCAGCCTTGTACAACAGCCGCAGCGCCCGGCCCCGGGCGATGTTCATCACGCTGCGATCGTTGGCGATGTTCTGCAGGATGGGCACGACGGCCGGCAGTTCCACCAGTTGATTGTCCTGCGCCATTTCTTCCATGCGCTTGAGTTCGTCGTCGAGCTCCAGCTTCTGATACCGCTGATAGAACTGCAGCCTGCGGCCGAACTCCAGAGTTTGTGACAGCTGCTGGCAGAAGGCAGTGAGGCTCTGCACGGCGGGGTTCGCCGAATAGTTGTAGGTAACCGTTGAGTTCTTGGTTGAGTCCTTGTACATCAAAGTCTTCTTGCCGGTGAAGGCGATATTCGGCAGCTTGGAATCCACATCGCGATCGAAGTAATGGCTCTTCTTCGCCCAATTGAACATCTGCTCCCGGCTTTGGGGCGAGATGGTAAATTCCAGATGGAAGGGGTCGCCTTCCTGCGAGAAAGAGGAGAGTTTGCCGTTGGAGTCGTAGGTGGCGTGGCCATCCTGGCGCACAGAAAGAGAAAAATGGTCCGGGTCGGAGCCGGGAAAATCCAGGGTGAAGGTGATGGTCGGGACCGCGGCATCCTGGGCAAAAACCGAAAGGCTGAGAAGCACCAACAGACAAATAACGACGGGAGACCTTTTCCCGAACATGAGTTACCTTCCCACTGCGTGTTGCCGTTGCAGAGTGGCCGCGGTGTGCAGGTGGCAGATGGCAATGGCGAGCGCGTCGGCTGCGTCAGGCGGCTCAGGGATTTCCGCCAGATTGAGAAGGCGCGTGACCATGTGCTGGACCTGATGCTTCTCCGCTCTACCGTAGCCCACGACGGCTGACTTGATGGAGAGCGGCGCGTACTCCGCGACCTCAAGCCCCATGGACGAAGCCACTAACATCGCTACTCCTCGTACCTGGCCTAACTTGAGGGCGGATTTTACGTTGACAGCGTAGAAAACGTCTTCGATGGCGACCTGGTTGGGTTGATGATCCTGAATGATTGCCGCCAGCGCGGTGTACACGCGGGACAGGCGCAACGGCATAGACTCACGCGGAGAGAGCTTGACGGCCCCGCAGACTATGCAATTCAGGGAGTCATTGGCACGGAGTTCGACAATCCCATAGCCGGTGTATTCGGTGCCGCAGTCGATTCCGAGAACCCGCATCAGGAGAAGTGTAGCACTGCGATTGGCAACAGCTGTTTGCTGAATTTCTGAGGCTGGGATGTCCTCCATGCCCTTCATTCACCGCAGAGGACGCAGAGGTCGCAGAGGAAAGACTACTCAGCAACAGCGCGGGCGCCTGGCCTTTACTGATTCCTGCTCGCGGAGGAAAGCGGCGTAGGCAGAGCGGTTGGATGAAAGGTGACGGTGAACCAGAAAGCGAGCGTAGGCGGACTCGTCGAAGATTTCACGGAGAACGTCCATTACAAGGGCAAGAATTCTTTTTATCCTGGTCACTTTCCCTCCAGGGCGAAGTGCGACGGCACAAACGGCGATTCGCTCACGGTGGCCCGGGTTCGCCCGGTGGCCACTTTCCACCACAGGAAAATGGACTCCAGCAAAATTAACGTGACCATCACGATGAGTATGCCGGTCACGGCTGCGTCCACGCGATCGTTGAAGATCAGCCTGGCGGCATCTGGTGAGGGCACGACAGCCGAGGCTAATTGCCGGGCATGCGAGAGGAAGCCAATGCGGGGGTTGGGATCGAAGATTTTCTGCCAGGAGGCGGTGTAGGTCACGGACACGAGCCAGCTCAAAGGGGCCAGGGTGACTGCCGCATAGCGGGCTTTGCCCATCTTCACGATGATGGTTGTGGCCACGCAAAGCGCGACCGTCGCCAATAGCTGGTTAGCGATGCCAAACAGGGGCCACAGGGAGTTAATTCCACCCAGAGGATCCTTGATCCCTTGCCACAGAAAGTATCCCCAGGCGCCGACGATGAGTGCGCTGGTTGCCAGAACCGAGGGGTACCAACTGGTGCGGCCCAAGGGCTTCCAGAGATGGCCGAGGGCATCCTGAATCATGAAGCGGCCAACGCGCGTGCCGGCGTCCAGGATGGTGAGAATGAACAGCGCCTCGAACATGATGGCGAAGTGGTACCACACCGCCATGAAAGCGCCGCCCAGACTGTGGGAGAAAATGTGGGCCATGCCGACGGCAAAGGCCGGCGCGCCGCCAGTGCGATTGAACAGAGTCTGCTCACCGACCGCCTGGGCAAGGGAGTGCATTTCCGCCGCGGTGACAGGAAATCCCCAGCCGCTGATGGTTGCGCTGGCAGCTTCGGCGGTGGCACCGACGATTCCTGCCGGGCTGTTGATGGCGAAGTAAGTCCCCGGTTGCAGTACACAAGCGGCGATGGTGGCCATGATGGCGACCAGAGATTCGGCCAGCATGGCGCCATAACCCACCATGCGGGCTTCGGGTTCGCGGCGAATCAACTTGGGCGTGGTGCCGCTAGAGATCAGAGCGTGAAACCCGCTGATCGCGCCGCAGGCAATCGTGATGAAGGCGAAAGGAAATATCTTGCCGGCAAAGATGGGGCCGGTGCCATCGGTGAAGCGGGTTAGCGCCGGCATTTGCAGGGTGGGATGCAGTGCGATAATTCCAGCCGCCAACATCGCGATGGTCCCCAACTTAACGAATGTGCTCAGGTAATCGCGGGGAGCAAGCAGGAGCCACACCGGTACTGCGGAGGCAGCATAGCCGTAGACCATGATTACGATGGCCAAGGTGGGTGCGGTGAGAGTAAACCAGCGGCCGAGAGAAGGGTTCTGCGCGATCCACTGCCCGCCCCAAATGGCCAGCATGACCAGCACGAATCCAATCACAGAAGTTTCCAGTACCTTGCCGGGACGGATTCGGCGCAGGTACAGTCCCATCAGCAGAGCAATGGGGATGGTCATGCCAATGGTGAAGGTTCCCCAGGGACTTCCCTTCAGCGCGTTCACCACGACTAGGCCCACGACGCCCAGCAGGATCACGAGAATGCTGATGATCGCCAGGTAGGCCACGAACCCGCCCAGCGGACCGATTTCTTCGTGCGCCATTCTGGTAAGCGATTTGCCGTCACGGCGGACGGAAAACAGAAGGATCACAAAATCCTGGACGCAGCCCCCGAAAACAGCGCCGGCCAGTATCCACAAAGTGCCCGGTAGATAGCCAAACTGGGCGGCCAACACCGGACCCGACCAACGGACCGGGGCCTGCGATAGCGGCGAAGTGATGTCCGAAGACAACCCACTTGTTGGAGGGAACAAAGTCGCGCCCATTGTTCAGGCGTTCGGAGGGCGTAGCGCGCTTGGCATCGAGCGCCAGCACCCTGGCGGCGATGAACTTACTATAAAAACGGTAGCCGATCGCGTAGGTACAGAACGCGGCCACTACCAGCCACATGGCGTTGATCTGTTCGCCACGATGTAAGGCAATGGTAGCGACCGCCGTCACGCCCAGCACGGTCACGGCCAGCCAAATCAAGCTCCACAACAGCTTAGCCATTCCACCTCGGGTCTTTCCGCAAAGGAGATGCGGCACAAAGGCGAACATTGTGGCGAATTCTTGCCGAATACGCAACCGGCAAAGATGCGGCCGCGCACCTTCCCAGTACAGTCCTCCGTGCGCAAACTAGCCTGTTGTTTAGTGATAATCTTTAATGTTCTTCAACTACTCTTTTTGTCGTCTGGTAAGTCCCGAGTTTTATTTGTAGGAATCCGCTGAAAGAAGAATTCGCATTTACAGGAGCTAGACATGAAAATTGGCTTACTTACGGGCGGCGGTGATTGCCCGGGTCTCAATGCGGTCATTCGGGCGGTTGTGCGCAAAGGTATTTTCCATCACGGGGATCAGTTCATCGGATTTATCGAAGGTTGGCGCGGAGTTCTGGAGAACAAAACGACTCCTCTCGATCTGGATGCGGTAAGCGGAATCCTGCCGCGCGGCGGAACCATTCTTCGGACGTCACGCACCAATCCTTCCAAGAAAGCGGACGGCTTTGACAAGTGCCTGGCGGCGATCAAGCAGAACAATCTGGATGCGCTCATCGCTATCGGCGGGGATGACACGCTCGGGGTGGCACAGAAGCTGCACGAAAAAGGCGGCAAGGTGATCGGGGTCCCGAAGACGATTGATAACGATCTGGCGGGCACCGACTTTACTTTTGGGTTTGATACTGCAGTTGGCATTGTGACGGAAGCTTTGGATCGGCTGCATACCACGGCCGAATCCCACAATCGGACTATCGTTGTTGAAGTCATGGGCCGGAATGCCGGCTGGATCGCTCTCTATGGAGGAGTGGCGGGCGGTGCCGATGCCATTCTGATCCCCGAACGGCCGTTCGATATCGAAAAGGTCACAGGAGCTCTGCAACTGCGCCATGCGCGCGGCAAACTTTTCAACATTGTGGTTGTGGCGGAAGGGGCGAAGTTCGCGCCCAGCGCCGACGCCCACGGAACGCCCGTTACCAGCGCAGCCGGAAAAGACGAGTTCGGCCACGAGCGCTTGGGCGGGATCGGCGATCTTCTGGCGAAGGAGATCGAGAAGCGCACGGGATTCGAGACCCGAGCCGTCAATCTCGGGCACTTACAGCGTGGCGGGACGCCATCAGCCTTCGACCGCATGCTGGCAACGCGCTATGGCTTAGGAGCAATTGACGCGGTGCACAAAGGCGAGTTCGGCAAGATGGTCGCGATTCGCGGCAACAAGATCGTCACCGTCCCGCTAAGCGAAGCCATCGCCAAAAACCGGACGGTCGACCAGGATGCGATGGACATCGCCGAGGGGATTTTGGAAGAAGTGAAAGGCAAGTAGTTTATCGATTTGCGTTTCCAGCCTGGGTTAATTCGCCCAGGCTTTTTCTTGTTAAGGGACATATTCCCTATGCTAGTTTCAGATATGCCGCGTGGGCCCGGCAAGACGCCACAGAAAAAACTGAGCGGTTGGCTTTGGCTTCTATCGAGTCTGGCTGCCGTTGCCATCACTTGGGTCTACACCCATCGAGTGCTCGTGCCCTGGGAGTATCAAGTAAACATCAAGGGCGGACGGGTCATCGCGCAGCTGGGGGATTTGTATCCGCGCTGGGTGGGCACGCGGGAACTGCTATTGCACGGCAAAAATCCCTACGGGCCGGAAGTAAGCCATGAAATCCAGATGGGATTTTATGGGCACACCATCGTGCAAACTTACGGGGAGCCGGGACACGCTCCAATCGACGAGCAACGCTTCGCATATCCGGTTTTTGTCGTGCTTCTGCTGGCTCCGACCGTTCACGTGCCCTTTCACTATGTGCAACGCTGGGGAGAAATTGTTCTGGTGTTGCTCGTTGTTGGCAGTGCATTTCTATGGCTTAGATTTTTGCGCTGGCGTTTGCCAGACCTAACGACCGCCGCCATCATCTTACTTGTTCTCGCCAGTCCACAGATCGTTCAGGGTTTGCGTTTTCGTCAGCTTGGGCTCCTTGTTGCCTTTCTTATTACGGCGTCGGCATGGTGCGTCCGTAGCGGTTACTTAGGAAGCGCAGGTATGCTCTTGGCACTTTCCACCATCAAGCCGCAGATGGTGGTGTTGGTCGTGCTGTGGTTCTTGCTCTGGGCGGGCAGCGAATGGCGTCAGCGATGGCAATTCCTGGCTGGTTTTGCCGGCATGCTAGCACTCCTCGCTGTAGTGGGCGAGGTGCTTCTTCCGGGTTGGATTGGATATTTCTTGGCGGGCCTGGCAGCCTACCGCCAATACTTCCCTACAATGTCATGGCTGCAGGCTGCGCTCGGACTCGGTCTCGGCAACGTAGTGGCGGGCGTCGTAATCCTTCTTCTGCTTGTCTTCGGGTGGAAACGCCGCAGGGAAGATGCGGATTCCCCGGCGTTCGTAGTTGTGCTTGCCGCGTTTTTCCTGGTGACGACTGTGGTGATACCCTTGATGCCGCCGTTCAATCAGATCCTACTTCTGCTGCCTACCATGCTGCTTCTGCGGGATTGGCACAAATTGTCCCGTTGGACGCAAAGAGTCTTTGTCTTTTTCGTGGCTTGGCCCTGGGTCGCGGAACTGGGTGGGTTGGCATTTTCGGCCTATCTTCGGGCGCCCAGTCGTCTTGCTCTGCTTCCTTCCTTTGCGACAATCCTGTTCCCATTCGCCTTGACTGTGCTGGTGGTGGCCTGGCACAAGAGGGGCGCCACGGAAGTTGCCGCCGGTCCAGCGTAGTCCGGATATGATGGACAAGCCTTGACGACGGGAACTCAGCCAAGTCCCTGGTTTAATGACCGGCGCATCCGCGCTCACGGCTCGCTGCTGGCGGTGTGCCTGTGGTCCGTCTATGCCGTGGTCCTGGCTACCCCGGGGCTGCGTGATCGAAACGGGCTAATCAAAGGCACGGATTTTTTACATTTCTACACGATTGGCACGCTGGCTCTCCACGGTGATGGACGACTGCTCTATGACATACCGGCGCAATCTGCGCTGGTGGCCACGCTCATTCCGCAAGCCGCCGGAATCGTTTATGTACCTCTTTACGGGCCGCAGGTTTCGCTCTTCTTTTCCCCATTTGCAAAGTTGAGTTATGCGTGGGCGCTGGTAATATGGCTGCTGCTCAATGCCGCCGTATATGGAATGTGCGTCTATGCGGTGTGGAAGACCTGTCCGAATTTGCAGCGCTTTCGTGGGACCGTTTTCATCGCTGCAATAGCCTTCCCGGGCTTCTTTCACCTTTTAACCTGGGGACAAACCTCTGGCCTCGCGCTGCTGTGTTTCACCCTGGCCTTTCTGGCTTTGCGCAAGAACCAACGGGTCCTCGCGGGCCTCGCCATCGGCATGCTCATTTTCAAACCGCAACTCGGCTTGGCAGCGGCAGTGGTGTTTGTGATTTCTAGAGAGGGGCGAGTCGTCCTGGGAGCGCTGTTCGCGGCGGGGGCGCAACTCGCGGTGGCTTGGGCGCACTATGGAACGGCAGTCATGCGCAGCTACGTTCATGCATTACTGCATGTCGGCGATGTTCTTCCGCTACTGGAACCGCGGCCCTACCGAATGCACTCGCTGCGGGCTTTCTGGTCTCTGCTCCTGCCTTGGCCGAGGTTTGCTTTTGCTCTGTACATTATTTGTTCGGTCGCAGTCCTTGGGATCGCGATACGCTGCTGGAAAGGGGATCTGCCGCTCGGGCTTCGCTACTCCGCCCTGCTCCTTGCCACCGTACTGGTTTCTCCACATCTGACGGCTTATGACCTGGTGATTCTGGCGCCAGCCTTCCTGTTATTGGCAGATTGGGCGGTCGGAAATCCGCAAACTTGGTCTGCATCCGCAGTTCCGTGGTTGCTTTATGCTTGCTACTTCCTGTTTCTGCTTGGGCCTTTGGCACGCTATACGCACTTGCAACTTTCGGTTCCGGCCATGGCGGCGTTGCTGTGGATGACCAATGCCGCTACACTAAATGCCCATGACCATTCCATCGCAACCCAATATCAAACTGGTTAGTTCCCCCGAATACCGCGAAACCTATGCCAACAGCGTGCAAGTGCGTGTCAGCGTGTGGGATTTTTTCCTGGTTTTCGGCACCCTGCAGCAGCAAACCGAAAACCAGGTCGAGGTGCGTAACTTTCAGGGTGTCTATTTAAGCCCGCAGCAAGCCAAGGCGCTGCTCTCCATCTTGCAGCAGGACATCAATAACTACGAGAACGCTTTTGGTGAAATCAAGCTCGACCCGCGTATGACCGGTCCGGGGCAGGTTCACTAGGCGGGCCGGTGGCACGCCCTGAGACTGGTTCCCGCCGGTTCAACTCTGCCGCGGTCTTCACTTTATTCTTCGCTGGGATGGTCGCCCTCCATTCCGGACTTTTGCGGCTGCCGTACTTTTGGGATGAGGCCGGCTACTACGTCCCGGCCGCACGCGACTTATTGCTCACGGGATCGCTGATCCCACACACCACGCCTTCCAACGCTCACCCTCCCCTGGTCATGGCCTATCTGGCCCTTTGCTGGAAAATCGCAGGCTACTCGCCGCTGGTCACGCGGCTTGCGATGCTTTTGGTGGCCGCCTTTTCGGTGGTGGGTATCTTTCGCCTGGCGCAGCGGGTGGCAAATACGGAGGTTGCGATTGCATCGGCGCTGTGCGCCATTTTTTACCCAGTGTTCTTCGTCCAAAGCTCGCTGGGGCAGGTGGATCTGGCAGCCGCCGGCTTCACGTTTTGGGCGTTGCTGGCCTACGTGAACAAGCGACATTGGCAGATGGTGTTTTGGTTCTCCTGCGCGGCTTTGGCCAAGGAAACGGCAATTCTGGCTCCGCTCGCGCTGGCGCTCTGGGAGATCATCGCTGCGATTCGGGATCGCAGCGGCTTTGCACAAATCCTTCGGCAATCGGCTTATCTTACGCTACCGGGCCTACCCCTGGCTTGCTGGTACGCCTATCACTATCTGCGCACCGGTTTATTTTCGGGAACCCGGAATTCTTCCGCTACAACGTGCAAGCTACCTTCCACCCGCTGCGCATCGGGCTGGCATTGATTATGCGCATTTGGCAAGTGGTGGGGTACATGAGCCTGTACGTGCTGACCCTGGCAGCAGCGGCGGCCATGTGGCTGCCGGCGAGGCGATATCAGAACTTCGGCAAGGATGAAGAACGTCCGCGCATTGCGCTCGACATCCAGTTCGCCTTTCTTGCTGTCATCCTCACATATGTCTTAGCCATGGCTGTAATCGGCGGCGCCGTGCTGGCGCGATACATGCTTCACGGCCGTGCCTCTGGTGATTATCGTTTGCGTCTCGACCCTCTGGAGGCGTGTGCGCTGGTGGTGGGGCGTGATCGCGCTCGAGCTGGTGGGCTTCGTCGCTGCCCTGTTCGTGAACCCTCCTTACGGATTTACCCTGGAGGACAATCTTGCCTACCGCGACTACATTGTTCTGCACCAGCGCGCGGAGGATTTCCTGGAGGCTCGTTATCCGAGCGCCCGCGTACTGACGGCCTGGCCGGCGAGCGGCGAGCTTTCGCAGCCCTGGCTCGGGTACGTTTCGCGCCCAATGCCTACGCTGCAAATCGACAATTTCAGCGCCCCGGAATTAGCTTCGGCGGCAGAACGGCGGACCGACTTCGACGTCGCGCTGGTATTCTCCACGAAATACGATCCTCCGCATGCGCTGTTAGAAAATTGGCGAGGCTGGCAGAAAATCAAAACCGAATACTTCGGCTATCACCGCGATTTGCCGCCGGCCGCCGCTGCCCAGATTCTTGGCGGAAGGCTCGTCTACCGGGAGAGCCGTAAGGGGCAGTGGATTGCGATTATTGAAAAAGAGCCGGCGCAACAGGCAAAGATGACGCTCCCCACTTCATCCTCAAGCCGTCATTAAGTGGCAGGAATGCGTCTTCACCACCAGCCACACTTCTTTCCCGGGCTGCAGATGCAGCGCATCACGCGCCGCCAAGGTCAGATGCACTTCCATTTCGACGCCACAATTCACCCGAGCCACCACGATCACGTCGCGCTGGGCTAGAGAAATTATTTGTCCGGGCAGCACATTGCGGGCGCTAAGCCCCTCGGGCCGGACAGTTGCGAGCAGAATGTCGCCGGCACGAATTCCAATGCGCAAATTCGCGCCAAGCTCCGCCCGCACCAGGGGCGTTTCGAACTCTACGGCGCTCTCCGCCAGGCGGCAAGTCATGGTTCCGCGCTCTGCGTGAGCCGAAAGGACCGCCGCATCGTAAATATTTTCGAAGCCCGCCAATTGCGCCACCGTTTCCTGACGCGGCGCACCCATGACTTGATGCGGTGTGCCTTCCGCGATGATGCGGCCGTGATCGAGAACCAGGACCCGCTCGCCGAGGGCGAATACTTCCTCGCGACTGTGGGTGACGTAGAGAATAGGAATGCGATGCGCCTGGTTCCAGGCGCGCAGATCGTCCATGATGCGTGATTTCGTGGCCGCATCGAGGGCCGCCAGTGGTTCATCGAGCAACAGCACGCATGGCTGGGTGACCAGCGACCTCGCCAGCGCCACCCGCTGCCGCTCTCCTCCCGAAATTTCACCCGGCTTGCGTTTGCGAAGTTCGGCAATGCGGAAGGAATTCAGCACGGAGCCAATTCGGCGATGGCGCTCTGCGGCAGGCAGTCCGGCAATCCCATACTCCAGGTTCTTTTCCACGCTCAAATGAGGGAAGAGTGCCAAGTCCTGAAAGACATAGCCGACGTTACGCTGCATGACAGAAACGTTCGTCTGGCCATCGAAGAAAACGCGCGCGCCCGCAGTAATTCGACCGGAATCCGGAATGGCTAGACCGGCGACGCAATCCAGCAGTGTGGTCTTCCCTGCTCCTGACGGCCCAAACAGAATGGTGAATCCGGGCGAAGCGGTGAAGGCGACCTTCAACTCGAAGGAGCTACCGAAACGTTTGCGCACGTTCGCTGTGACTGCATCCGCCGCCGGGGCGGTCAGCGGGGGAGCGACTTTTTCCAAAGAGGCCGCCATGGACTCAGAAGCAAGTTTCATTGTAATGATCTGCGCAGGCCCCGGGCCGTTCCTATCGCGCCATCCAAATGGCAAACACTTTTCGATTCAGCGCATACACCAAAGCAAGCGCGAGGAACGAGACCGCCAGCAGAACCAGTGCCGTCTGATTGGCAGCGCCATAGTTTAATGCCTGCGTTTGATCATAAATATCAATTGAAACCGTGCGGGTGACGCCGGGAATATTTCCGCCAACCATCAGCACTACGCCGAATTCGCCCATGGTATGTGCAAAGCTGAGCGCCACTCCGGTGACCAGGCCGGGCAAAGAGAGTGGCATGATCACGCGAAAGAAGGTTCGCAGATGCGAAGCCCCGAGCGTAGCGGAAGCGGCTATCAGTCTGGGATTCACGCCGGCGAACGATGCGGCAAAGGGTTGTACCGTGAACGGCAGGCTGTAAATGATAGAGCCGATCACCAAACCTTCGAAGGTGAAGGCCAGGGTGTGGCCGGTGAGTGCCTGCCACCAGCGTCCCAGGGGACTGCGGGCTCCCAGAGCTACCAGCACATAAAACCCAAGCACGGTCGGGGGCAGAACGATGGGCAAAGCCACGATAGCTTCCACCAGGAATTTCCAGCGCCAGCGGGAGTAGGCGATCCAATAGGCGACCGGCAGGGCGGCCACGGCCAGAACCGCAGCCACCAGGACAGCCAAGCGAATTGTCAGCCAAAATGCCTGCCAGTCCACGCTCGAATCCTCTTGGGTTATTGCATAGTACAACGTGGGCGCACAGTACGCTTCCCAATGTGGGCCAAATTTAGCTTTTCATGTTCACTCGTCACAAGCTCCGGTCAGGCCTCGCCATTAGCATCCTTCGTGGAGGATCCAAACTATGGACAATCAGGAAGCCCTCATTATCATGCGGGCGCTCGCGAGCGGGGTACACCCGGAAACTGCCGAGAAACTGGATGCGGAATCTGTCTGCCGCAAACCCACAGGTCATTAAGGCGCTGAATCGCGCCCTCGGAGCATTGGTCCAACTGCAGCAACGCGAAGAACGCCGCCCGGCACAGGCAGGCCGCTACTGGTCTCGCGAGGAGGACGCGCAGGTGTGCGGGGAGCTCCGCCGTGGAATTGACTTCCACGAAATCGCCAAGAGCCACAACCGGACAGTGCCGTCCATCGTGGCGCGATTGATTAAGCTGGGAGAGATCCGGCCGGGTGGATCATCGCCCGCTCCCAAGACTAACGTGGGCCCTTCCCTTAGTTTGGAAACTGGCCCTCTGTCCCAATAAGGGGCACGAAAGCACAAGCGCCCAGCGGAATTACAATGATTCGCCCCTCCTGCTTGCGTAGGAGTTGCAATTCTTGCGTGTTTGCGGGACCGACGGGGATCACCATCCGCCCGCCCTCGCGCAACTGGTCAATCAAAGCTTGCGGAACCCGTGGAGCAGCGGCGGCCACAATAATGGCGTCAAATGGCTGCTTGTCATGCAGGCCTGAGCTGCCATCCTGAACCAGGATTGTCATGTTCTTGTAACCGAGTCGAGACAAGGTGGCCGCGGCCTGCTGCGCGAGAGACTCATGCCGTTCGAGCGAATACACGTGTTGTGCCAGTTCAGCGAGTAACGCCGTCTGGTACCCGCTGCCGGTTCCGATCTCGAGCACGATGTGCGTTGGGCCGAGAGCAAGCGCCTCCAGCATCAGAGCCACGATGTAGGGTTGGGAGATTGTCTGGCCCGCGCCAATCGGTAGCGGATGATCTTCATACGCCTGGGAGCGGTAGTCCTCTGGCACGAATTCGTGCCTTGGAACCCGAGCCATGGCTTCTAGCAGGCGCTCATCGCCTAGACCACGGGAGCGAAGCTGCAAGTCCACCATCCTCTCGCGGGCAGCGGCGGCAAGCAACTCGTCTTCTGGCGGAAGAGACACTGGATGGCTAGCGTATCAAATTGCGGGAAAGGCAGGACCGCCAGATGCAAACCAACTGGCTGACGCAGAATTATTTCTTGCGCCGGCGAATTTTTACGTCGAAGCTGACCACTCCGTTCTGATCGCGCACGGCCACAATGGAGATGTTGTGAGGAAGGTTGTAAACCACCTGGATGATCTGCTGGGAGGCCTGCTGCACGCTGGTGCTGTAAGTAATCGTCAGGTTATTAGCCACCTGTTCTTCGATCGTAACCGCCGGACCACGCGCCAGGGTCGTTTCGGAGTTCAGGCCCTCCGGATCAATCTTGATGCGGCTCACTCCAAACAAGCGCTGCGCCCGGTTAGTGACGGTTGCATTCAAAGCTTGATTGATGATGGCGCTGGAGGCCTCCTGCGTGAATGACGCCTGACCGGATTCCTGCAGTTGCGCAGATTCGGTGGTGGTCCTTCCCAGCGCCAGCAGGGTGATGATGTCCGGCTCCGGCAGCGGCGGTTCCGAGCGGTAGGTGACCTTCAATTTATCGGGAGGCCCATTCAGGCTGAGAGTGATGTCGTAATCGCGAACATGGGTCGCCGCCTGCAAATCCAGGAGAGGCGTGGTGATGACTGGATTGGTAAAGCTCACTTCGCCCCGTTCCAACTCATACTTGGTCCCGTTGAAGGAGACTTCACCTTCCAGCACCTCCGCGCGCCCCAGGATTACGGGCTTGGCGGCATTCCCTTTCAGGCGAAGGTCCGCATTGCCGGAAAGTCGCACCACCGCAGTTTGCATCTGCAGTTCGGGCGTGGTAACGATGTGAACGTCCAGGCGGATCCGATTCAGGGTTGGATTGGTAACCGGCAAGACCGCCGAACGCGAACTACGCTGCAGGTACGCGCCGAAGTCGAAGCCCGGCATCACAGAGAGTTTGGTCACTGTGATATCGCCGGAAACCGTCGAGGCGGTCAGGTTGCCAATCCAGCGCAAGTTGGCATTCGCCGTGGAGCTGATTCCCGGCGGATATCGCAGCCGCACGTCCTTTTCTTGCAGGGAGACATCGAAACTGGGCTGATGGTTTACCCAGGCAGCATTGCCTCCAAAAATGACTTCACCCCCGCCGGTGTGAGCTGTCAGCTTCTCAATCAGCAGGCGATCCTGATTGAATACCAGCGATCCATTGATATCCGTAAACGCCGCGGGCAAATCGAGATAAGCAATTGCTCCATTCGTAATCTGCAGCCGGCCTTGCAGGATGGGCCGTGACAGCGAGCCGGATACATCCACGTCCATGGCAACGGTGCCCGAGGAAGTGAACGCCGAATCGAAGCTTTCGAGAAGTTTCAAGTTGCTCTGGCCACGGGCGCGGAAATTTAGAGCGTGATCGCCTGCCAGCCTAACGGTGCCGTCTGCCGTAAGATCGGTACCTTCCGCAAGCAGGTGAAGCGATTTGAGCTCGAGGGTTCCATTCGAGATGGCAAACTCAATCGGACCTTGATTGTGAACCTGCATGTTCTCAACACCAGTCGCTAACTCGTTGAGTGAACCCCTGAGGGTGATGTCGCGTGGTTGGAGCAAAGGCCCCTGCACGTGCAGTTCTCCGGAAGCCGTCGACGGCCCCGTCAACTTTCCTCGAAGATACGGATGCAGCGGGATATCCAAATTGAAATGACTGAAGCGAAGGTCCAGACTTGATGGCCAGAGGCCGCGCAAGTGGACATCTCCGGCCAGGGTCAATTCTCCAGCCGCAAACTGCGATTGTCCCGTCAGGTGGAGGTCAGGCCCCTTGGTCGACGCCTGCAAGGTGAAATTACCCTGCCGTTGCCGATCAACCGAGAGATCGCGCAGATGCACGATCGCATTCATCATGGGTTGCTGCGGCGTTCCTGAACCCTGCGCCTCAAAGTCCAATTTGCCGGCCAATTGAGTTCGCCCCGTCTTGCCATCTAGGGATCGGCCCAAGTCAAAGTCGGTTCCTGCCAGATTGAAATGGAAGGCCTGGGTAAAAAAATCGTAGTCGATGCTGCCCGTCACGCGCGCTTCGTTGTAGGACAACTGTAGGTGATCGAGCAGCAGTTGGCGGCCCTCCAGTCGGAACTGGGACTCCAGGCGTTGCACAGATTGGTTCCGTATTTTCAGGTTGCCGAGCTGAATCCGTCCGCTGGCCCGGGGTTGCGCCAATGTTCCGGAGGTTTGCAAGAAAAGGTTCAACGTACCCTGGGCTGTAGATTGATAACCAGCGAGCGAGAGCACGTCCCCAAGTTCCGCGTTATGAACCGCCAATCTCGCGCTGACCGGGTTCTGATCGTTGAACTGCCAGCGAGCCAAAGTTCCGGAGCCCCCGAAATTGACCGTTGTATCGCCCCGCTTCAGCGTACCGTTTCGAATCGTCAAAGCTTTTGAGGAGACCTGAATATCTGCCTCTAGACTGTCCCAGTGGACCGTCTTCTCCGGCAGTTGTACGTTTGCGGGGATCAGATAGTCGAAATCGCTTGCCTGGATAATGCCGGTGAATGTCACGTGGGGGATCCTGCCGGTGGCTGTTCCCCTAAACGACGCTTCCCCATGCAGAAGCGCCGGAATCCGCACCGGGCTGCCCAAGCCTTCCAGCACCGGTTGCCATTCACCGAGATCCGTGCTGGCCGCCGACAATCGGAGCGCTCCAGTGTTGCCGAGCATCCCCGCAGCGTGAATCTGACTGGCGCGAGTGTTTGCATTTAGGTCCACAACCTCCAAATCGCCAGTCGCCGCTCGGTATGTTCCCCGAAAACGCGCATTCAGTGGCAACTGCTTGGGAGAAATAGAAGACGGTCTGCTTACATCGAGAGTGAGCTTCGCTTCCGTATTTTCCGGAGATCCCTTCCACTGAAGCTCGATAGCTCCGTCGGCCGTGCCTGCCAGATTCATTTTGCGCAAAGGCAGGGCCGATGTGGAGATGGCATTGGCCAATTCCCCGGCCGAGATGTCCTTAATTCGGAATGCTGCCGTTCCCCTCTGCTCTGCGCTCTTTTTTGCTTCAGCCTTTAAAGGGGATGGCAACCAGTCGGCAACATTCGCATTTCCGCCCAGTCTGCCTCCCAGCAAGTGTGCGTCGAGTTGAGAGAGGGAAAGCTGCTTCTGGCTGATCGAGAAATCGGAATTCGCGTCAACGTTTCGCAAATCGAGCGTGCGGTCCCGCCAGGCAAAATCCCGTAAGACGAATTTGCCCTGAGAGAACAAATCGCCCTGAAGCCAGGTGAGACTGCCTTTCGCCTCGGCCATTCCTCCGCGCGGCTCAGAACGGCGAGCAATGGCGGCGGCCTCCATGAGGTCCAGGGTTGCGCTGTAGTTGCCCTGCACTTCAGGATGCCGGAAGTTTCGTATAACGCCGTTGGCTTCGATGTGGGACCGTCCCGTGCTTACCTTCAAAGACTGCAGGTTCAAGCTGTTGGCCCCAAACGTGAAATGGACCTCGGCCATCCAGGAGACAGGGCGATAATCCTGAATATTGGTAACTACTTTGCCCAACAAAAGGTTGCCGAAATAACGCCGGTGCAGCACCGAGTACGTCATGGCAGCCGAGACGTCGCTAGCCGCGAAGTCCATGGGAATGGGTTGATCGTTCCACAACAATTCGCCATGGCGAGCCTCTAAGCGCCCGATAGAGAGATTGAACAGCCGTTCCACCGGCGATTGCCGGGAAGTCTGGCTTGCCCGGGGTGCAGGCTGGTTGGTCGAGCCGTCCGGATAGACAATCACGTGCACGACGGGATGCTCCAGAATGAGGGAATGAAAGCCGAATTCAAACCCAAGGGCGGAGACAACCTTTACCTCCGCAACTACGCTCGCCGCATGGAAGTATGGAATTTGATCGGCACCCTCGGTGCCGTGGATGGTGAGATTCCGCACCTCGACTCGCAAGCGGAAAGGAGTGGTGTGAAAACTGCCTAGCTCGACTCGCCCGCCTGTGATTTTCTCCAACTCGGTAATCAAGCGATGGCGGACCATTGCCTGGAACGAATCGGTGGTAGCGTACCAGACGAGACTGCCCAGAATCAGCAGCCAGACTAAGAGGGCCGACAGCAGGTATTTCCAGATCCTGCGCCGACGCGGATTGGCGCCGGCGGTAGTCATCGGGTCTCGACCGCCGGGGCGGCGGGGTCGGACGAGGTGTGGATCTCGCTTCCTGCACGAAGATTGTGCAGCCACGCGACCAGTAATTGGTTGACCTTTTGCTCGGTGAGCAGTTCCCTTATCTTGCCACTCACTTGCGCGAGAGCGACAGTTTTGGCTCCCCCTTGCCGGAGTTGGGGCAAGAGTTCCTGGCTGTAATAACTCTCAATGCTTTCGCCGTCAATCTTCACGTTCGGGCGAAGGCGGGCCTCGACCAGCCGCATGAGATTGATCTGCAAGCCAATTCGTTCCCGCAATTCATCTTCATTTAATTTGTAGCGAGCCAGAATGGATTGCCACTCTTTGCTCTCCGAACCGCCCGGGTACTGCTTGCGCACATCCTCCGTACGTTTGGCGATTTCTTCCTTCGTCGCCTGCTGGAAGTCCGAGGCATGCATCTGCTCGCGCAGTAGTTCCTGATCGATCAGGCGGTCGAGCGCTGCCTTGCGCTCCTCGTTGGTCATTTCATTGGGTTGGCGGCCCGCAATGAAGGCCTCATAGCGGACCGCATCATCCCAGTCGCTTTGCAGAATGATGTGACCGTTCACCGTGGCCACAATCCGGTCCAGCACCTCACCCGCGACGGCGGCTTCTCCGGCGGCGAACAAAAACCCTGCTAAGCAAGCGAAAGTCAGGAATTGGCGTTTCATCAGAACGTCTGCCCAACACTAAAGAAAACGTTAAAGTGCGACAAGTGTTGCGGGTCGAAAGGTCCAAGTGTCCCGTCGGGGAGCACCGCATGCCTCGGGAAAGCCGGGGGATTCAGGTTGTATCCGAAGTCAAAGCGCACCGGGCCGATGGGTGTCTTGTAGCGTATACCAAGGCCAATGGCATGGGAAATATAACTGTAGTCGCATTGGCTGGCTGTACTCTCTTGCAGGCAGAGTTCCGGATTCCTCTGTTTCCAGTGGAGGAGGTTATGCAGCATGGTGGTGCCACTGGTGAACACATTCCCCATATCGTGAAAAACAGCAAAGCTGAGATTGTCGTGGACCAGAGGAAGTGACACGGGCGGAAACCGCAGTTCCAGGTTATTAATAAACAGCGCGCCGCCTCCTACCGGGAATCCAGTATTGGGGTCACGAGGGCCAGCTTGATTTAACCCAAACCCTCGCAAAGAGTTTCCTCCGCCGGAGAGAAAAAGTTCCGGCAGAGGAATGCACTGGAGCGCGCCGGTCGTAGGACACTGCCCGGGAGGGAGCAGGAGTGTATTGCCGAAGGGCGTTTCCACGCCGATGCGTGTGGAGCGCGCGAAAACATATTTCCTGTCCTGTGGACGGTTCTTGCCAAAGGCGTAATAAGTAGATTGTTGCAGGAAGAGCCGGCTGAAATCTCGCTGTGAGCCAAAGTAGCTGTAGGCGGCGCTGCCGTCCACCGTCAAATAACTGCCCTTCGTGCTTTCCAGTGCGTTGTCGCGCCGGTCGCGAATGTAGGTGAAAGCCGGGCCTCCTACCCGCACCGGCTGGGAAAGCTGCGGCACCAGGCTTAGATCGGCAGGAAGATTTGTCGCCTGAACCCGGCGATAGGTGAATCGGTACTCTATGTTACTCGCCTTACTGAGCACTTCTTCCGCCTGAATGGACCCCTCCAGCCGTTGCGTGGTAAATGTGGTCACGTCCACCGTGTCGTCATAAAAAGCAGTGACGGAAAGCTTCCAGTGCGGACTGTTCAGCCAGCGTGGCGCTTCATAACTCACCAGCCCGCCCTGTTGCAAACGCCCCACGTGCGCATTAAAGGTAATGGTGTGGTCCCGGCCCCGAAAGTTGAGGCGGGTCACAGAGAAGGAAACCCGGGGGCTTACCCCGGTCGTTCCCTGCGGCTGGCTGGTGCCCCCCGCTGGTAGCCCGGTTTGAAATTCGAATCCCAGGCCGTAATTGAAGGTGTAACGTTGCGCCTCCTGCAGCTCGACCAGCACATTCTTTTGTGGTTCCCGGCCATCGGGGTTTTGTACAGCGGTGTCCACCTGGCTGAAGATGCCCAGATCGTAAAGGCTGCGTTGCGTGTCCAGCATCGCAATTTGGCTTAGAGGATCTCCCGACTTGATCTGCAACTCGCGCTGCACCACGTAGGGACGAGTGGCGCTCAGGCCGGTGACAAGAACCTGGTTTACGGTTATTTGCTGGCCTTCATGCACCGTGTAAATGACGTTCATGGAATTCGGCTTGCCGGGGGTAGGCTTGGCCGATGCCTCGAAGGAAGCGTCGGGAAATCCGTTGTTGAAGTACTTGTTCAGGATCAGGTCGCGGTCATCGGCGATTCTGGATTCGGAAAAAGGTTCCCCTGCGCTTTCGTTGAGCGGTCCGAAACGGTCAGCTTCCATTTTTTCGTTGCCGACGACACGAAAGTCGGCAACCTTTGTCTGCGGCCCTTCGTCCACATGCAAGCTGACCGCGATCTGGTTCTCACGCCCGCCATAGTTATCCGTTACGTTTGCCGTTACCTTTACCTGCTGGAACCCGTTTGCCCGATATAGCTCTTCTATGCTCCGGGCGTCATCATTCAGCAGTCTCTGGTTATAAGTACCGTGCGAAAGCCTGCCTGCCGCCTGCACACCCATCAAAGCGCGAAGCTGATCCTGGCTAAAGTAATGGTTGCCGGTGATCTCGATTCTCATCAGTTTATGGGCAGACCCGGGATCGATGTCATAAACCACGAGTAGTTCCTTACCGCCAGCTTCCGCCTTTTTATTCCAGGACACCTTGGCGTCAAAATATCCACGGGCCTGCATGTAGTTGAGCAGATTGCGGCGGCCTTCGTTCAGCAGGTCATCGTCCAGAGCGTTTTCCTGAAAGACCGGGACATTGTTCTTGAGCGCTCTCCGCCCGATTGGGAAACCCTCGGTAGCGACCTGTACGGTCGGGCCCGGATCGACATCCAGCGTGTAGTCTACGGCATTCGAGGCAGGAACATAGGTGTGATCGGAGACCGTCACTTGCGCCAGCCACCGATTCTTGGTCTGGTATTTCTTGCGTAAGCGATCCAGAGCGTCGCTGACCTTTAGTGAGGAGACTGCGTCGCCGGGGTGGAGATGGGCAATGTCCTGAATACGCTCTTGAGAATAGATGGAATTCCCCGTAACCCGAACTTCACCCACGTGGGCTTGAGGCCCTGGGACGACATGAAAGAAAAAGCCGATCTGCTGCGTCTCCGGATGCTTTTCCACATCTTGCGTTAAGGCGGCCCGATAGTATCCGTTCTCCTGAAGTAGCTGTTTAATATTCTTGAGCGCACGTTCCAGCTTGTCCGGGGTGAACAGTTCGCCCAGCTGCAGCTTGGTGGTATTCTCCAGTTGAATGGCAGTAGGCCGGTCGGGATTACCGTCAACTCGGACATCCCCTACAAAGTAATTTGGAGAAGTAATGAATACCAGCCGCACCTTGCCATCCTGCGTGGGTTCCGCCTCAGCTTGAATATCGGCGAAGCGGCCGGTTGCATAAAGGTGCTGGATGCTGTCGCGGATGCGTTCGCGGTCTAATGCTGCTCCTGTCTTTTGTGGGAGCGATGCGATTACTTCCGCTCGTATTTTGGGATCGGGAAGGCCGGGAAGGGAGATCTCTTTTACGATCACTCCCTGATAGCTGGAATCGCCCGACTGAGAGTCCGAAGCCGCTGAGATGTGCTTTTGAGGCGCCGTGCGTTGTGCGGAAGCAGCGCACAAATGCCCCGCAAGCAGGGCTGGCAGCAGCATCCTGAACAGCATTCTCCACCCGATTCGCAAACTCGAATGCTCTCCCCCGCTTGAATGTAAGGCCGTAAGTAGTTCGATGTGACGGCAAAATGCCGTGTTGCACGTGCCTGTCCACCGGGTAATTCGGAAGCGCGCGCACAGCCTCATTTTCCGGCCAGCGTAGGCCCGAACTCCGTCTTTGCTGCGAAATAGCAAGTGAAACCTATAATAATGGTTTATGGAGCCGCGAACGGTGACCTCTGTGGAACCCGATGAAAGATATTCCCGCCAGGTCTTATTTAGCGGAATAGGCGTTGAGGGACAACAAAAATTGTCCGCAGCACACGTCGCGATTGTGGGCTGCGGCGCTACCGGCTCCGCCCTGGCTTCCTTGCTTGCCCGGGCTGGAGTTGGGGTCCTCCGCATTATTGACCGCGACTATGTCGAATCCAGCAATCTCCAACGCCAGTCCCTTTTCGACGAGTCCGATGCTGCAGAGTCATTACCCAAGGCTATTGCGGCGGCCCGCAAGATCGCGGCATTCAATTCGGACGTAACCGCCGAGGCTCGGGTAGCGGACCTGACTCCCCAGAACATCGAGAGCTTGCTCGACGATATGCACCTGATTCTCGATGGCACCGACAATTTCGAGACACGTTACCTGCTTAATGACTTCGCGGTGAAGACTTCCCTGCCCTGGATCTACACGGCGGCGGTGGGGAGCTATGGGGTCACACTGAATGTTCTTCCGGGCAAGACCGCCTGCCTGGCCTGCATCTTCCCCGACTCGCCCCGCGGAACATTCGAGACGTGCGAAACCGCGGGCATTCTCGGTTCTGCAGTCAACCTGGCCGCTTCGATTTCCGCTACAGAAGCCATCAAGCTTCTCGTCGGGGCGGAAGGTCGCCTACGGCGCACGCTACTTTCGTTTGACGTTTGGAGCAACGAACGCGCCGAAGTCGCAGCCGGTCAGCCACGTGCCGCCTGCCGCGCTTGCGCTAAGCGCGATTTTGTTCACCTCGCCGGCGAGGACCGCCCCCACATCACGCTTTGCGGACGCAATTCGGTGCAGATCCATGAGCGCCAGCGTCCGGTCGATTTCGCCGAAATGGACCAGCGACTCAAGCCTCACGGTTTGGTTCGTCACAATGATTTCGTGCTGAAATTCTGGCGAGAGCCTTACGAAATTACTCTCTTCCCAGACGGCCGGGCGATTATCAAAGGCACAACCGACACTGCCATCGCGCGAAGCCTTTACGCCAGATACGTCGGCAGCTAGCTCGCCCAAAGCCCCTCAGCGCCTTCTGCCGCGGCATCCTTCTCTCCGGCGTTGGAATCTCAACCGCGGAGGTTCCCATGCGTTCCATCCTTGTTTTTACTTCGGTCTTGCTACTGACCGGGCTGTCGTCCGCGCAAGTCAGCGTTGTCTCCAGATATGCCGGGTACGGTCAGCCCTATTGTGGCTATGGTCAGCCCTTTGTTCCGCTGGTGAATACGCCAAGTGCGCCTCCCGAGTCGGCTTACCTTGCAGCTCCGAGCCCTCAATTATCGGCTGAAGCGTACTCCAGTGCTTATACCGGGCCCAGCCAAACGGACGTGATAGCCCGAGGCGACGAAGGCTTGAACGGGCATTTCAATTTCGGCGCGGCAACATTCGAAGGCGGCTACAGCATAGCGCAGTTAGCAGCCATGGCTCCTAAGCCGGGGCCGACCACGCACGTCTATACGAACCAGGACATTGAGGCGTTACATCAGGCGAACGATCAGCCTTCGGCCACCCAGAAGACGGACCAAACGAAGTAGCGCTACTTCACGAATTCCGCCGACTTGCCTTCGTCCCAGGGATGGTATTGCAGCGCGAATTGGACCCTGTCGGGTATCGGCGGATGGGAAAAGAAAAGGAATACATCCACTGGATTAGGCTCCGGGTCCGAGAGATCGACTTCACCTAACACCTGAAAGGCTTGCGCTGCGACCTGGCCTGAACCGGGTGTCAGCCCGTGGGTTACTTCCAATCCATACTGGTCGGCCTGGTGCTCGAAGTGCCGCGATACCGCACTCCCGATTGGGCCCGCGATAAAGGAAAAGACGGAAAACAGCAACAACAGCGCCGGAAGTGACGCCCAGTCTTTCAGGTCCACAATTCCCCAGCCCGTTCCCCATTTCGTCAGCGCCCATCCAATCGTGCGGTAAGCGAGATAGAAAAGTACCAGCAGGAAAACGGCCAGGAATGCCAGCAGTTTAGGGATATGGTTTAGAACGTAATGTCCCATCTCATGCCCCACAACGAACACAATCTGCGGAGTGCTCATCTTGGCGATCGTGTTGTCCCACACGACAATACGCTTCGACGCGCCGATCCCCGCTACATAGGCGTTGAGTTCGGTGGTTTTCTCTCCCGCGCCCATCCAGAACATGCGTTGCGGAGGAATCTCTACCCCGGCGCGTTGCACCAGTTTTTCCAGGCTCGCCGTCAGCACTGGATCCTTTTGCTGCAGCGGCTCGAACTTGTGGAACATGGGATCGATAATTAGAGGCTGCAGGAAGATGAGGAACAGGCCAATCGGCAATGAGATTAACCAGAAATAGAACCACCAGCGGCGCGCGCTGCGGCGGATCACGACGTACAGAAGCCAGATCAGAATGGTCCCAACGATGATCGAGATAAGCTCTGCCTTCAGCCAGTCTCCCGCCCAGGAAACCCAACTTTGCACCGAAAGCCCAAACCTTCGCTGCGTCCAGTTGTCATAAATATCCATTGGTAAGGTGAGGACAGCGATGGTCAGAAGCAGCAGTGGGGAAAAAACCAGGCTTTGCAAGAACGGTTTCGTCGAAAACTTTTCCGCCCAATCGCGAAATCTTGGCGCCATCTTCCAGTGCAGCACTACCCACAGGACAACGAGTCCGTAGACGAAGCTGATTAGGTTGAAACGAAAATGTATGCGGCTTAGATCGCGGGCTTTCTTGTAGAGGTCCGGCGGGAGCGTGTAAGCAGTAACCTGCTTGGTGTCCGGCTGGGATGCGGATGCTTGCGCGTTGACAGAAGTCGGCGACTGATGCAAAGCGGCTCGCACAAGCTTCGTCTGTGGCCCGGACGCAAACAAAAAAGATGAGAATGCCAGGACGGCAAGAACGGGCAATAGCTTTTTCATATCCCCTCCGTGCTTCGCAGCCGCAGAGCAGTCTGCTCTCATCGAAGGGAGCCGTCAAGTCAAAGTGTAGGACTGGCTCGCGCGCAGGAGACCATAAGGCGTGTGCAAGTGTAGGTTCTATAATTCTCCACAATGGCGCGAGCAGACGAAGCTCAGGTTTGGATAGGTGTTGTAGGCGTTATCCCACGAGAAGAATGCGAATTGCTGTCTCCTGATAAAGGGGCCTTCGTAAACTTCTTGACTTTGGCAAGGAGCGAATCGGAGTACCGCGTCAAGGTAATGGGTGCGCTATCTCATTACCGGCTTGATTTATTGGAATTTCAGAACGTGCGTCTGTTTACGCCCTCAGATGGTTCATCCCCAGAAATTCAGGCGATAGCAAACGAACTGGAACAAGGCAGAAATCCAAAACACGTGCGGTATGCCACTTTCCACAAGTTCCCAAGAACGATGTAGCCTTGGTGGCTAACATCCAGTACTACTCACCTTTCCACCAGACCTTCCAGCGTCTCAAAAAACGCCGGATACGAAATCACCGCGGCATCCGCGCTCTGAATATGCGTCTCGCCTTTTGCCCGCAGAGCGGCCACTGCAAACGCCATGGCGATACGGTGATCCCCAAACGAGTCTATTTCCGCTCCATGAAGTTCCTGTCCGCCGGGAATCTTCATTCCGTCTTCCCGCTCTTCGACCTGCGCCCCCATCGCCCGCAGGTTTGTGGCGACGGCAGCGATGCGGTCCGACTCCTTCACCCGCAACTCGCGGGCGTCGCGAATCTCGATTCCCTGCTCCGTGTAGGGGGCAATCGCGGCCAGCACCGGGATCTCATCAATCAGCGCCGCAGTGTCTGCTCCTGTCAAAGTCGCCCCCTGGAGTCTTCGCCCTTCTACCTGTATGGTGCCCCGCAACTCTCCATGCTGTTCTTCCAACTGAGTGACGGAAATCCCCAACCCCATCAGGATCAGGATGTCCAGCAACCGGGCACGAGTCGGATTCATCAGCAAGTTTTGAACGATCAGGTGGGACCCGGGAAACAAACCCGCCGCGCAGAGAAAGAACGCGGCGCTCGAAATGTCTCCAGGAATGACGGTATCAATGCCGTGCAGCTTCTGCCCGCCCGCAATTTGTACTTCCCTGCCGTTTTGTTTTACCTTAGCTCCAAATGCGCGCAGCGCAATTTCGCCGTGGTCGCGCGTCTTTACCGGCTCCTCGATTCGCGTTTCTCCCGCCGCCAAGAGGCCGGCAAATAGCAGGCACGTCTTCACCTGGGCGCTGGCAACGGGCATCTTGTAATTCATCCCCTGAAGATGGCCACCGGTAATGCGCAGCGGGGGGCGGCCTCCGTCTTGCGAGGCAATGTTCGCACCCATCACCTGCAAAGGCGTAATGATTCGCGCCATGGGCCGCCGGGAAAGCGACTCGTCGCCAAACAGCTCGCTCTTAAATTCCTGCCCCGCCAGGATTCCGCTCAACATTCGTATGGTCGAACCGGAATTTCCGCAGTCGAGTGCCGATTTGGGGGACTGCAGCGCTCTGCCGCGACCATGGATCACAATGGCGTGGTCCTGCCGCTCCCACTGCACTCCGAGTGCCCGCATGCAACCCAGAGTGCTGGCGCAATCCGCCCCGGTGGAGAAATTCTGCAGCCGCGTGGTGCCCTCGGCTATTCCTCCCAGCATGGCGTAGCGGTGGGAGATGGATTTGTCGCCGGGCAGTCGCACCGATCCTTTCAAATTCCGTGCCGGACGAACCACAACCGTGGAGACACTTTTCATAGGTGTTTACTATAAAGGAGAAAATTATCTTGTGGCCCCAGCTAGGGGCGCGATGTGCGGTTTCTCTCTTGCGTTCTCGGCGGCATTTCTTAGCGTCCTCGGCGGTTAAGATTTCTTTGTAGGGTAAATCAACAGCGTGAACCGCAGAGTACGCCGAGATCTGCGCTGACCACGCAGAGAAAGACAATATAAGCCAACTTGCCGCATTCTTTATTCAGAGGGCCAATCTCGCCTGCGGATGTTTCACTCCCTACGCCAGCGCCTTGGCCTCGTCTGTCGCCTCTTTCAGGATGTCCGGCGGAACTTCCTTTATGCTCACCGAGAACTCGAACATCGGAGTATCCGTGCCCCGGCCCCAGCGGCCAACTTCCCAGTGTGCGCGCACGGACTTTACATCTGCCTGCGAACTGAGATCGAGCAGCAGCGGATGTTCCCCGCGATAGAACTTCTGTGGAAAGGACGCCAACGGTTTGGCGCTCCACGCTGTGCCATCCGCAGAACCATAGACGCTCACGTCCAGGGATTCCTGCTCGATGATGTTCGCGATGTGGAGGTTCAGCAGAAACACGCGGCTTCCAGCGCCGCTAATGTCGACCGCGGACCCATCGCCCCGGGCGCTGGCGATAGTCTTCTCCGGTACAAGATCGGTATCAATCATGGCGAGAGGATTGTAGCAAAGGAACCTTATGCTCAAACAGCCTATGCTTCAGTCGTGTCTAAGTCCCATGCACCGAATCCAGAAACTGCCGGAGTACCAGCCCAACTTCCTCGGGCCGCTCCCAGACAGCGTAGTGTCCTGCTTTGGAGATCACCTTCAGGTGGCTGCCGGTAATGTGCTGCCGCATGGTCTCGGCTTCCGCGAACCCGGTAATCGCATCTTCGTCCCCCGTCACGAGCAGCGTTGGAACATTGATTGTCCGCAATGCCGGTACGGAATCCGGCCGCTCGGCCATGCCGCGCTGCACCATCGCGACATCCTCCGGCGACATTTTTCTCATCATGTTTAGCGCGCCTTCCACCAGATCGGGCCGGGTTTCCCGCGTTGTCCGGCCGAGCAACTTCGGCACCATGCTCTCGAAGAACGGCTCCGTGCCGCGTTCGATGACGTCATTTGCCGCCTGCAATCGCCCGGCGCGGGCTTCGGGAGAATCCGGTGAAGCCTTGGTGTTGCACAGGGCCAGTGCCGCCACGCGGTCGCGATAACGCCGCCAGAACTCGAAAAGCACATAGCCGCCAATAGAGACTCCAATCATGGCGGCGCGCCCGACTGCGGCGTCATCCATCACACGCGCGATGTCTGCCGCGTGCTTTTCCATCAGAGCTGGGCCGTCGCCGATCCCTGATTCTCCATGCCCACGCAAATCGGGCAGGATCAGGTGGTAGCGCGAGACCAATGGCGGGGCAGCCGGCGCCCAGAAGTCATGATTGGCGGGGAAAGGGTGCAGTAACACGACCGGTGGGCCGTCGCCCCACACTTCATAGACAATTTCGGTGTCGTCACTCCTGAGCTGGGCCATCGTGTCGGGCTTCAAAAACCTAAGCTGGGAAATTTTACGGGCTGGTCACCCGCTGACCCACTGGCGCGGCCGGGAGCATCAACGGCTCTTCCGGCATGACGATCCAGGCAATCACGTACGGTATCAAGCCAAAACCGCCGATGATCAGCACCACCAGCCAAACCACGCGGATCAGGGTTACATCGAGATCGAAATATTCGGCCAGGCCGCCGCATACTCCCGCGATCTTCCGGCCCTCGCGCACGCGCACCAACCGCTTGCGGGCAACGACGCCACCCACCCGCTTGCCGCAATAGGCACAGAGGTTGGCGTCATCCTGAATCACCTTTCCACAGTAGTTGCAGTACATAGCCGCCTCCCAGGGTAGGATACGCCGTTTCTGCTGCAAAAGTTCCTTCTAGGACTCGCCGCGGTAGGGTTCTTTGATGTATTCCCGGGCAGTAGCCGCCGAATTCGTGCTGCCATCGGTCGCTACCACGGCTTCATATTTCTTCAACGCGAGATCGCGTTTTGCCAACAGGTCATACATCTCACCAGCGCCCAGGTCCGCTTTTTGCAGAACCTCGGGATCGGGGTCACTGACTTCGTGCGCCTGTTCATACGCCCCGGCTGCGCCGTTGTAGTCCTTCTGGCTGCGGAGAAGATCACCCAGGTCCAAAGCTGCCAACTCGTAGTGTAGACCGGAATATCGCCCCTGTTTTCCGGCCTGCCAGGCCTTGCGATAGACCTCCGCCGCTTCCCCTTTATGGCCCTCACTGCGCAACAGATTGCCTTCTTCCAGGGCAAACAGGAGATTGTGCGGATAGCGGGGCTGCAACGAACGCATGATGTTCAAGGCCTCGTCAAAGCGCCGCTCTCGCCTCAGGAACAGAGCAAGAACGATCTGGGCATCCACGCTATTCTCGCCGTTGCTGGCAGCAACTTCGCGCAGATATTGGAAGCCCTTCTCCTTGCTCCCGCTCAGTCCCACAAGCGTGACTGCCGCTTTTACCGCCCAGGGGAGGCTTCCCATTACATAGTTATGCGCACCCACCACGAGCTTGGCGTCCACGTAATTTGGATTTAACTCCAGTACCTTCTCATGGTCGCGCCGTGCGCCAACCGCATTGCGCAAAGCGGAAAACCATGCCCTTTGGACTAGTGCTGTGTACAGCGAGAAAGAAGCCCGCGTGACTCCACGTGCATACAGAGCGTCTACATCATTGCCATTCGCCTTGAGTTCCTGCTCCTCGATGCCTTCCGCCTGCTGCACCAGACTCTCGATTCGTTCTTTCACTTTCGGATCGGCCGGGCGGTGGGCCTGTCCAATGAAGCTATCGTCAGCGTAATCGCCGGTATTCATCGCACCCATGCGATAAAGCTCGCGAATCAGCACAGCCGTAATCAGATGATTGATGGCAAAGGGATCGTTGGGGTGGCGGCGCAGCACATGCTCGAAGCCCTGCACCGCAATGTCGTAGTCGAGGTTGTAGAAGCGGTCGAAGGCCGGGGCATTGGCCGGATCACTGGGCCGGTAATTGATGTCGGGGCCAGTTTCAGCGAACAGAATAGAGGCGCTGCTCACAAGCAATGTGACAGCTAGCAACGAACTGAGAAGCCGGCGGACTGGACAACAGCTTCGCAAGAGGTTCTGGAGTCGCAAACTAAGTGTATCTGATGCATTGCCAGGATGGAATGAACCACGCGAGTTACTAGGGCAACTTTGGGGGTGAAGGTGGCTGCGTGGGCAGTTACAGATAATCTTTGCTTAGTCATTCGGTAAATCTTGCGTGCCAAAGGCCAGACAGAGGTGCCGCTATTTACCCAACCTAATATCTTATCAATGCGTTAGTCCGATTGGAGATTTGGTCTTTGGCTTGCGATGACAGGAGAGAAATCACCCGAGATCAATATGTCCCAGGCAATTCATGACACGCCAAACGAATTTTGGCGTCCACCGGCGGTCCCTGAGCCAACACCCGTAGTAACCAAGATATCAGCTGCGCTTGTTGATACTTGCGGTCGCTGCAGCACCGAGTTCATGGTGGGGGCGCGCTTTTGCTATCGCTGTGGTACCCCGCGTCGGGAACAGACGTCGGTCAGTTGGACTCGCCACCTCGAGTTCCAGAACATCAAGCAGGCTGTCGGCCTCCCTTTCGCCTCTCTGACAGCTTTCCTCATCGGTTTGGGCTGCCTGGTGGCGGCGGTGTTGGTAGGAGTTGTTTATTCCGTGCAGAACTTCGGCGATTTTCAGGCCATTCAGTTCTGGCGGATGCAATGGCTGCTCGCTGCCATTGCTTCATTCGTCGCTGCGATCCTCCTCAAAAGAACAGGAGCAGTAAGCAAGTAACTCGATTGTGCGCTCCCAGGTTCTTATTCAACTGCTGCTCTGACCTCATCTTTTCTGATCAAACCGATAGAGATGATTGACTGGGTTAACTCCTCCACCCAAGGGATACGCATTCGCAATTGCCGCCTCCACGTAGGCCTTTGCCAAAGGCACGGATTCGATTAAGGACTTCCCATTCGCCAACTGGCATGCGAGGGCTGAGGAGAACGCGCATCCGGTACCGTGCGTTGATCGGGTTTCCTGCCTCTCCCCGGGGAATTCCAGCTGGGTAACCCCATTTCCATCCATAAGGCTAAGGACATCGACCGGTCGTTCAAGATGCCCTCCGGTGATGACAATGGCCTTCGCTCCCAGTTGGTGGAAGCGCCGCGCCGCTGCCCGCATCTCCTCCACGCTTTTAACCGGCAGGCCGCTCAAAGCCGAGGCTTCGTCCAGATTCGGGGTGATCACCGCGGATAACGGCAAGAGCTTTTCCACCAATAATTTAGCGCCTGTATCCTCAAGTAGCTCGGCGCCGGAGGATGACCTTAGCACTGGATCCAGTACAACGCTCGCAAACTGGTGTTCGGTCAGAAAGGCGCCCACAGCCCGCAGCACGGCTTTAGACCCCAGCATTCCGATATGAACCGCCGTTAGTTCCAAATCTGCGGCAAGTTCCTGCAACGTCTCAGTGACAAGCTCTTCCTTGATCGGATGAACCCTTCGTACTCCTCGGGTAGATTGCACTGTCAGGGCGGTAATGCAGGCCACTCCATAGCACCCGTGGGCAGCAATGGTCTTCAGGTCGGCCGTCACTCCGGCCCCTGACGAGGGGTCGAACCCGGCAATAGTCAGTATGATCGGTGGCGTCTCGGTCATAGCGTGCAATGTATCCGAATCGCTTCTCCCTTTCAAAACGCCCCAAGCTTCAGGCTCCTAAACCACTCTTTTGTCCCTGTACCAAAGCGCAACAACCTGATTTTGTGAGTGTTAGGTCACTATTTTCTGTAAGCCCGTGAAAGCAAATGGCTTGGCAAAATTACACGGCTTCTACCTTGCGTAATATTTACTACTATATAAACCACTAAGACCCATATACACAGAAAGATATAGGTACCTCGTTAATCTCTACAAGAAGTTACGTACTATATCGGGTACTAGGCAGTAAAGTTGGTGCGGGATATTTCGGATTGACTTCTCATGGGGTCACCCGTAGCATTCGAGAATCTTTTAGGGAAATGACTTCTCTCAGGGGGATCGACTTTTAGAGATGCGAGGTGACTGAATGCGAAGACGTAAAGCTCATGGACTGGCAATTCTGTTCCTGATTGTCAGCCTCGGGGCGGCTCAGGGGCCAACCAGCTCGGGGTCTAAGAACTCCCGAAATGACCATTCGAAGGCTGTAGCCGTTCAGAAGGTTCAAAAGAAAGTTCACACAAGACCGTATCAAATTGGGACAGCGTCGTGGTATGGAAGTGATTTTGAAGGTAAACCTACGGCGAGCGGCGAACCTTACAACATGTACGAACTGACCGCCGCCCATCCCACGCTTCCTCTCGGCACCCATGTGCAGGTAACGAACCTGCGCAATGGACGCGCCGTAGTCGTCCGCATCAACGACCGTGGACCGGTCGTCCCCGGGCGGATCATTGACCTTTCCTACGGTGCAGCCAAGGTGCTGGGCGTCAAAGCCCGCGGCCTACAGCGCGTCCGCCTGGATGTGGTCAAACCACAATCCCAACCCCAGACAATGGCTCTGCTCCGCCCCTTGGCGTATTAGAGACCAGGCTTTATCCTCACAAGGATGCTAGATCCTCGTGAGCGGCTGATTATTGCTCTCGATGTTTCGTCCGCGGCCGCAGCGCAACAGATTGTAGCGGCCGTGGGCGATTCCACCCTCATTTACAAAATCGGCATGCAGCTGTACACCGCCGAAGGCCCGCGAGTAGTACGGGACCTGGTAAGTTCCGGTCGCGGCGTCTTTCTTGACCTTAAGTACCACGATATTCCGACCACGGTGGCGAGAGCCGTTCGTGAAGCGGCGGAGCTCGGGGTGAGCATGTTGACCATTCACGCTTCCGGAGGAAGCAAGATGATCCGCGCCGCCACGGAAGCCGCGCGCAGCGTTAGACCCGACATTTGCGTGCTCGCCGTCACTGTGCTGACCAGCATGGACGATAACGATCTGCAAAGACTGGGCGTTCGCGGCTGTGTTCTGGATCAAGTATTGCGGTTGTCGGCTCTGGCCCTCGCGGGCGGCTGCCAGGGGGTAGTCGCTTCTCCCCTGGAAACTTCCGAACTGCGCCGGGAACTGGGACGTGGCTTTGAGATTGTCACCCCGGGCGTGCGTCCGGCAGGAGCTGTTCACGGGGATCAGGCGCGGGTGACTACTCCCGCCGAGGCCATTGCGGCAGGGGCTTCACGAATCGTCGTGGGGCGGCCCATTACCGCGGCCGAAGATCCCGGCGCCGAGGCACGCGCGATTCTCAGCGAAATCAGCTGGTAAGCCGGTCCAGATTAGATTGTAAACGGAATGCTTGAGGAAGTAGTTCTTACAACTTTTCGAAGAACTCGCAGGCAGAGCATGAAATAAAAATCCCGCCGGGAACGCCGCGTTCGCGGTCCTTTACCCGCTTTACGATGCGTGTTGGCTTGCTACATTTTGGGCAATCGGTGCTTTTGGTTGTGTCCATGACCTTCTTTCGGTCGGCAGTCTTTGCAATCTTAGCCATCATCGTCTCCCAAGAAGTTTCATTTTACATGACACTTGCCAGGACTGTCGCGGGGTGGGCCGACTGAGGGGCTGGTCTCGAGCCTCGTTGAAGCAACTTTAAACTCCAACAAAACTAACTCTGGCCTGCTTTTCTGAATCAGACCACCGTGAATCGTCTTCCGGTATTCCTGAATATCTTCCGAATGTGGAACCGTTTGCGCTCGAACTACTGGTTCGTGCCAACGTTGCTCATCGCCGCCGGCTTCGTGCTGTCTTACATCATGCTCTCTATCGATAACGCTTTGCCACCCGGCTATTTCATTGGGAACGGATGGGTCTACACCCGGGATCCAGAGGGCGCACGGCAGCTTCTATCGGTGGTGTCGCAATCCATGATCACGGTGGCCGGAGTCGTGTTTTCGGTGACCGTAGTGGCCCTAGCCTTGGCCTCAAACCAGTTTGGAACGCGAGTGCTGAAGAGCTTTGTCCGCGATGTGGGAAATCAAGTCGCTCTCGGTACGTTGTTAGGAACCTTTCTCTATGGAATTCTGATCATGCGACGGGTGGAGAGCCGACAGTCGCTGTTTGTCCCCAGTCTTTCTGTGGCCATGGCGATTGCCCTCGCCGTCTTTTCATTGCTGGTGCTGATCTATTTCATTCACCACGTCATCGTGGAAATCCAGGCCGAGAATGTGGTGGCCTCCGTCGTTGCCGACCTGTACGAAACGATGGACGTGGTTTTTCCCCATCCGAAGCAAGAAAAGACGACTACATGGGATCCTCCGTCTTCTCAGGAAGCCGCCCTCTTAGCAACGGCCGCCGTGGAAGTCTGTTGCCGGAGGGAAGGGTTTGTCCAGCGAGTGAACCTGAACCGGCTTATGGATCTTGCACACCAGGAGAAAGCAGTGATTCGCCTCTTGCAGAGGCCGGGGGATTTTGTGAGTGCGGGGACGACTATTGCTCAAGTCGGAAGTGAGTCCACTCCTGATGGACGTTGGCTGGAGCAGGTGCAACGTGCCTTCTCTATCGGCACACAGCGCAGCTATGACGAAGATATCGGGCTCGGCCTACAGCAACTCGGCCTGATTGCTGTGCGCTCTTTATCGCCGGCCATCAACGCGGTGGGAACTGCACTCGACGCAACTCAACGGTTGTTTTCAAGCCTCATCCGGCTCGACACGAAAACGATTTCCTCGATTTATCACCGGGATGGGAATGGCTGCTTGCGGCTGATCGAGAAAGACCACAGGTTTGAAGAGATGTTCGATGGAGTGTTCGATCCTATTCGACATGCGGCCGCGGCGAATCCAACGGTAGTGGCATTTGTCATCCGCGGCCTGTCAGGCACACTGGAGCGCATCCAACAAACGCCGCTTCGACGGATTGTCTCCCAGCATCTGGAGCGGTTCGCCGCATGCACATCTGAATTCCCCCAGGAACTCGATCGCACCCGAGTGCGGGAACTCTATGCGAGTTTGTTGGATCGACGCATGGCTTGACCAATTTTCGACTCCGTGAGCTCCCGATCGCTCACGTCTCTTGCATAAGCAACAACGCGCAGCTTTGGTTTGGGAAACACTTTAGCGAAGCATGCCCAGGAGAAACCAACCGTAGAGGAAAGGTAGCTTTCTAATGGATGGAGGAACGTTATGAAAACTCTTGGCGTAATGATAGTCCTTGTCGCCCTTAGCTGTTTCGGGTGGGCTCAAAGCAATAATTCGGACGACTCTGGCATCAATGCGGAACTCTCCAAAGCAACCGACATCGTCCACGAAATGACAGGACCAAACGCAAAAGCCGGCGTTCCGGAATCGGTTTTGCAGAATGCGAAGTGCATTGCGGTAGTGCCCGATCTCATCCAGGCCGGGTTCATCGTCGGCGGCCGTCACGGCAATGGTGTAGCCACGTGCCGTACGAGCGGCAACCAGTGGACTTCGCCGGCTCCGTTTTCGCTGACGGGCGCAAGTTGGGGCGCTCAAATCGGTGGGCAAAGCATCGATCTCATCATGATGGTGGTGAATCAGAAAGGAATGCAGGCTTTAATGTCCGGACACTTCAAAGTAGGAGCAGAGGTTTCCGGAGCGGCGGGTCCAGTCGGGCGTCAGGCTTCTGCTTCCGGCGGATGGAAAGCCGGAATACTTACCTATTCCCGCACCAAAGGAGTGTATGCAGGAGTGACGCTGAAAGGCGCAGAACTCCAGCAGGACGATAGCGCTACAAAAGCTCTGTATAGCCGCGATGCGAAATTCAGCCAGATCCTGAACGGCAAGGTCAGCATGCCGACGAATACTCAGGCGCATGATTTCATCGCCGCCGTAGAACGGGCAGAACAAACAGCCATGGCGCACTAAAACGATGTCGATTCCCGTCCCAGCGATCCTGGGGCGGGAATGTTTGTATCATTGCCTCACAAGCGAAGCTGGCGGCCTCTCATCGACTCCCGAGCGTTGACGGTGTTCTGACGTGACATCATACGTACGAGGTATTTCGTTATCGATAGTGATGGCTTTGTTAAGTTGCCCGTTCGGGCTAGGCCAGAACCCGCAGGTCCACCCCAGGAATCAAACGGTTCCGACCATCACATTTACAGTCGTCGACTGGAAGGCCAACCCTCGCCGCTATTCGATAGCCATCGATTCTGCCGGCAACACAACATACAAATCAACCCCGAATTCAGTTGGGCAGACTCGGTCGCCGTACATGGCTGAGTTTCTGGCGACTGCTCCCGTCCGGCAGGCCATCTTTGATCTCGCTCGGCGCCTGTCGTTTTTTGAAAAACCGCTTCCCGAAGCCGCGCGTCGTACAGCTGGGCAAAGAAGCCTGAAGACACTGGCGTACCACTTTGCGGATGCGCATCATTCTTTCTCGTATCACCGGGCGGAAACCCCAGCCGTTCTGAAACTCACGGCACTCTTCGAAAAAATGTCTGCAGCCCTGGAATTTGGACGCCGACTGGAATATCTGCAGCATTACAACAAAGAGGAACTCGGTCCTGAGCTGAGGCTCATGAGTTCGGCAGCCCAGAACGGGCGTCTCCTCGAGATGCAAGCCATCGCACCCACGCTACGCGACATCTCCAGGGACGATACGGTCGCCCCCGCGGTGCGGGAGCAAGCGAAGCAATTGCTTACCAAGTATGGATCAACTGCTGGGCCCAGTCAGGGCTGATGGGGACGGTCAAGCTCAATCAAGAGTCCTAGACTCAGAAAGTCAAGAAAAAGCTGCGATCGCCGAAGGCTACGGCGAGATACCGTGACTTTCAATCGCCAGATGAGCTTCGCAGCGATTCCCTGTAGCCAAAGCCTGCCTACTCCGGCTGTACCACCAGAAATACCGTGTTTCCAGCCCGGTTCACAAGCAGCACGATGGTTTGTTTGCCCGCCTCACTGATGAGGCGCTGATAATCCGAGGCTGAGTTTACCGGATGCCGGTTCACCTGCTCGATGATGTCGCCACGCTGCAACCCGGCATCGGCTGCGGGCGACCCATCCGGTACGTCGCTCACAACCACCCCTTTGACATCCGATTTCAGACCCAGTTGCTGCCGGATGGCGTCGCTGAGATCCTCTACCTGCACACCTCGCATGGGGGTGTTCGCTGCCTCGCCGCCGGAAGGATTGCCCGGGCCGCTACCCGTGGGCGCTTCCGCCAGCTTGACCTTAAGATCGCGCGACTGACCGTTGCGCAGTACCTTGACGCTTACCGTGCTTCCCGGCGCCATGGTTGCCACTTTGAGCTTCAGATCGTTTGGCCCGGTAATGGGCTGGCCATTCAGCTCGGTGACGACGTCACCCCTCTGGAGTCCACCCTGGGCTCCTGGGCTGTCCGGCGCGACATCTCGGACCAGAGCTCCTTTTTCCGCTGGCGCGTTGAAAGCTTTGGCAAGATCGGGAGTGACTTCCTGAATGCCAATTCCGATATAGCCGCGCACGACCTTGCCCTGCTTGAGAATCTGGTCCATCACGTATTTGGCCATGTTGATGGGAATGGCAAAACCGATTCCCTGGTTTCCGCCCGAACCTCCGGAAAGAATGGCGGTATTGATGCCGATCAATCCGCCGCGCGCGTTCAGCAACGCGCCGCCAGAATTCCCCGGATTGATGGCCGCGTCGGTCTGGATGAAATCCTCATAGTCTTCAATGGAGAGGCCATTGCGGCCGGTAGCGCTGATGATGCCCATGGTTGCAGTCTCGCCTACGCCGAAGGGATCGCCGATGGCAAAAGCGTAGTCGCCCACATGAATCTTGGAAGAATCTTCCAGGGCAATTGTCGGCAAACCGGCGGCCGCGATCTTCACCACCGCAATATCAGTCTTAGGATCGGTGCCGACCACCTTGCCCGCGAACTGGCGCTTGTCGGGCAACATCACCTTGATATCGGTTCCCTTCGCAACTACGTGATTGTTCGTAAGAATGTAACCGTCCGGACTGACGATTACCCCGGAACCAAGTCCCATTTCCCGTTGCTCTTGCGGGCCGCTCGGGCCTTGGCCGCCAAAGAACTGCTGAAAAAAAGGATTATTTAAAAACGGGGATTGAGGGACTTTGACAATCCGTGAAGAAGTGATGCTCACCACCGCAGCTAGAGCCGGTTCAATCACCGGCGCGAAGCCCATGGCGTTGGGAGGACCGGCTTTAGCGGTGCCACCCGCCTGATCAATATAGAGAGGAATCCCCCGCGCCGGGCCAACCGGGTAACCAGCCCAAGCGGTAATACCCACACCCAGAACGGCGCCGATCGCGACTACCAAAACAACGATAACGATGGCCGCCGAGCGGCGCACCTGGATGAATCTTTCCATCATGACTTCTCCTCTCTGTTGTTCACATGGAACGGATTCGCATCGACGCCCAGTTCAAGATTAGTCACAAACGAGGGTGAAGTACATCGTGCCAGTTTTTCTGCAAGGGTCGAGCGCACCTGGCACTTTGTTCATGGAATTCTGACCTCAAGTTTAGCTGTCGGCGCCAGTTGCCTGTTGTCGCGGCCCAACAATTGCACAGTAATCGCATGATTGCCCGGGGTGAGCTGTTCAAATCGAATGCGGGTTTCCATCGTGACAACCGGGGGACAACGATCTATTTCGTATCTCAGAATTCCCAACGTAACACCCGTTTGGGTGGTGTTGTCGGGAAAATTCAGCCAGAAATTCTCAACCTCGACCTCGACGTCAGCCACATGCTTCTCAGCGTTTTCCGTCTCGTCTTTCAAGTTTGCGCGCAACTGGGGAGAACCGTTCCGGCCTAACCAGTTCGTCCAGTGTGTTGCAGCAGCCCCGGCAGGCAAAGATGTGAGCGTCACCAGCGCTGCCATCCAAATCAGAAACAGAGCCCAGTCGACACAGGCGCGATCCCTTCTCTCCACATACTCCTTCCAGGTAAACAGGAAAACTGTTTGCGGCTACTTGGATGCCCTGATGCGCGGCTTTGATGTTCCAAAAAGGCCCTTCCTGCAAGTTTTCCTGCATCCAAAAGACGGTTTCGGGGATTTCCAAACGGACGGAGCTCAATTTGAACAAAAGTGAGACCCGCTTTCTGCTGGAGTCGGCTCTGCTGGGAATCGCGGGGGCCGCGAGCGCGCAATTGTTCATGTGGATGTTGCGCTTTGCCCAACACGTATTCCTGGATCTCATTTCAGGCTATCGTTTTCAGGGCCTGGCAGAAAGTGGAAACGGCCAACAGATGATCGGGCCACATGGTCTGTGGCTGATTCCCCTGGCCACAACCTTGGGCGGCCTGGTTTCGGGGATTCTGGTTTATGGTCTGGCTCCAGAAGCCGAAGGGCACGGCACCGACACCGTAGTGCACGCGTTTCACCGTGAGGGAGGCCTGCTTCGCGCGCGGGTATCGCCGGTCAAGATGCTGGCCTCGGCTATCACGATTGGCTCAGGCGGGTCCGCGGGCCGTGAAGGCCCGATCGCACTGATTGCCGCCGGCGTTGGCTCCCTCTACGCTAAGCTGACCCGCCGCACGGAAGGCGAACGGGAACTCCTGGTGCTTGCGGGCATGGCTGCGGGGCTCTCCGCCATTTTCCGTACGCCGATGGGAAGTGCGATTTTTGCTATCGAAGTCTTATACGGAAAAATGGACTTCGAGACCGGCGCCTTTCTTTATACCTTAATTGCCTCAGCGGTCGCCTACACGGTGAACGGCGCATTCGTGGGATGGGAGCCGTTGTTTCGCGTTCCCCCTATCGCCACTCCGGGCATTACCGAATATGCATGGTATCTGGCGCTGGGTGTCGCGAGCGGTTTGATCGCGACCATTCTGCCAGTGGTTTTCTACGGCACACGCGACTTGTTTCGGAAACTGCCAATGCCCAACTGGGGCAAACCAGCGCTCGGGGGGCTGGGAGTAGGCCTGCTGGCCCTGCGTTTCCCTCAAGTGCTCGGGGGTGGTTATGGGTGGATACAGCAGGCCGTCGGCGGACACATGGCTTTGCAGCTTCTCATTCTGCTGATCCTTGCCAAGCTGGCGGCTTTTGCGCTTACCGTGTCTTCCGGCGGTTCTGGCGGCGTGTTTGCTCCCTCGCTCTTTGTTGGCGCCATGCTGGGCGCAGCTTTCGCAGCTATTTTCCACCAGGCGACGGGTGTGTTCGCGGTAGTTGGGATGGCGGCGGTATTTGGGGCCGCCGCACGCGTACCGATCGCAACCATACTAATGGTCACTGAGATGACGGGAGGCTACCACCTGCTCGTGCCCGCAGCGGTTGCTGTCCTGGTGGCATATATCTTGCAACTCAAATTTTCCTCGTTCTTCAAATATCAAAGCCTATACGAGGCGCAAGTTCCGACCCGACGAGACTCGCCTGCGCACTATCTGGAGCATATCCAAATCGCACTCAGCCTGCTCGGCAGAAGGAATCTGCCCGCGCTGGACAAACTGGGCCACATCGACCTGCTACAACTGCTGCGATCAAGAATCGGCTTCGACCTGCCGGGCGGCAAACAACTTACGATGGGCGTGGTGCGGGAGAAGGGCTCGCTGAATCGCCAGACGGTTCGCGATCTTTACCGGAATCTTCAGAGCTGTGAGTTTGAAGTTGTAGCGATCTTGCGGCGAGAGGATGTCCTACTGCCTCATCCTGACACGATCTTGGAAGCCAAAGACCGGATCATCTTCATAGAAACACCACTGTCCTGTGAACGGCTCCGGCAGCAAATGGACCCACCCCAGCCGGTAGGAGCAACGCCCACCGTTCCTGGGGTAAGCTGAGATTGACTCTGCGTCATGCAAGAAAGAGGCTACGAACCCGGCGATACTGATACCGGTCCGTAGCCGCCTGTTAGAGGGCTAGTCCGTCCCCGGTGTGCCCGGGTTCGATCCGTTCCTCCGCCGTGCTTGCGTGGCATATCTTTCCACTGCGGCTTCGAAACCGTCGCTGCCCTTTGGAGCAGTAACTTTGCCCGAAAGAATTTTCTGAAAAGGAACCATCTTTCCGTAGAGCAGGTGGGTTTCGTCTCGGTCTTGCGCGATCACGGTGCCATTCAGATTGATTCCCGCGAAAACACCCCGCGCGCGGGAATAGGTCAGAATTTTGGACTTGAATTTCCAGTTGGTGCCCGCCGAGGTCTGTCGTCCGACCGGACCGGCAGCAGCCGAAAGACCAGCGCCGATCTTGAACTTGCTGGCCAGAAGGCTTTCGGCCCCCTTTTTGTCCATCACCACCATAACCAGATCGACCGCCTCGGCGCCGATCTGCAAGCCCCAACTTCCTCCAGTCAGGGTGACCGGAGCAGGTGCACTCCAGCCGTTTCGGTTATAGCAGGTAGCCACGCCCTTGCCATGCCTCCCGCCAAACCCGATCGCGATACGAATCTCCGATGGGATGACGATGATACATTGAGCGCCTTCCAGAACGCTGTCAGGGATTTGGCTGTCCGGCGTGCCCATGAGTTCTTCCAATACGCCAGCCGCAGCATGAATCCTTTTCTGGATATCTGACTGATCCTGCTCTGAATCATTGTTCTGTGCGAATGCCCCCTGCGCAAGCAGCGCGACTACGCCGAGGATGAGAGTTAAAATTCCGGTTTTCTTGAAGACCATAACCATAATTGATTTCTCCGTGTGACTTTGTTCCGATGCTCGCTCCCCAAAGGTCGGTTGTTGATTTCTGTTTTTCCTTTTTCCCGCAGTGGATTTGCGCTTAGAAAGGCCGCAGCGAAACACCACACAACCGTAGTATTGTTGGTTTGCGGAGCCGCTAATCTAAGCGCTCATGCAGTGATTGGGGGAGTAAACGCTTAAGCGGTGCTGGCGCATTTTGGAATGCAGCAACAATGAACACAAAAGTTTGGAGCGGCGCTTTTGAACCCAGATGATTTTCGCCGGATCGCACTCAGTCTTGAAGGCGCCGAAGAAGGCTCCCACATGGGCAGCCCGGACTTTCGAGTGGGTGGAAGAATTTTCGCAACTCTGGCTTCCGCAGCACAAGGTTATGGGAACCTGATGCTGACACCAGAGCAACAAACGATGTTCGTGAGAGAAATGCCTGAGGCCTTTGTTCCCATTGCCGGCGGTTGGGGAAGAATGGGAATGACCCACATTCGGCTAGCCGCCAGCGAAGATGTTCTTGCCGGCGCATTGAAGGCCGCATGGCAGCTCCGCCTCGAGAAAAACACACATACGAGGAAGAAACAGCAGCCTGGATCAAAACGCAAAACGACAAGAGCGCGCAAGAATCGCCGGGCTTAGCGCTTCCTGCGCGCCTGCCACTCTTCGGTCGTAATTTCCCGAATTTCACTCGGCTGCTGTCCACTGACGCAATCTCGATCCTCCCGTGCCACCATGCGCATGCCCGTTCGGAAATTCTCCGTGAAGCCGTGTTGGCCACAGCCTTGGGGGCGCGTAGTAGCGCAGATCCGGGTTCGTCAAACCAGTAGGTAGTGATTTCTTTAAACGGTCACGACAGTAGGTCAGCGCGCCGTCCGAGGGATAGGGCCATGGGAGCCGGGCGGCCAGAAAGCGAACGATTTTCCAGTGATAAAAGATTTTCTGAATTTGCCCAGCATTGGCAAGCTCGAACGGTGTAATTCCAATCGAGGCGTGCAGAGTCGCGGATCCCATGTGGACCAGAGTGATGCTCTGCTGGTGAAATCTGGATTAAACGCCCGATCCTTGCAGAGCCAGTAGAATATCGTGCCCAGGATCTTGGTTCTTGAAAAAGGAGGACGTGGAAAGGGCCCGTATAACCAGGAGCTGCGAAAAGCTTGCGCACGCCCACATCCGGGAGGGCTCCTCCGTGTCATTGCAAGGGCCGCGCCCCTGTGTTAGCTTCGACTTGCAATCGAGGTTTAGCCTTGCAGGCAACGATTCCTGCCGGATTGGATCGCAAAGAGGCTGAAGTCTATCAGAGGCTGGATCCAGGGCGGCTTCCAAAACACATTGCCATCATTATGGACGGGAACGGCCGTTGGGCGCGGCGACGGCATTTGCCGCGCGTGGCCGGCCACCGTGCAGGTGTGGCAGCAGTGCGTTCGACTGTCGAGACAGCCGCGCGGATTGGGATTCCCTCGCTGACACTGTATGCGTTTTCCGAGGAGAACTGGAAGAAGCGCCCGAAGAGCGAAGTGGACTTCCTCATGGGCCTGCTCTGCCGCTATCTGAAGGCGGAAGTACCCACTCTGAATAAGAACGACATTCGTCTGGAATATATTGGGCGGCAGTACGAACTGCCGCCCTCTGTGCAGGAAAAGATGGGCTGGGCGCGCGATGCTACCCGGGAAAATAGTGGCATGGCGCTCACCCTGGCCCTCAATTACAGTGCGCGGACGGAACTGGTGGACGCGTTTCAAGCGCTGGTGGATGCGGCATCACGGAATGGCGGCGTCGAGCATTTGAAAATTGACGAGGAAGCGATCTCTCGACATCTGTACACTCGACATTTGCCCGACCCCGATTTGGTGATCCGAACCAGTGGTGAAATGCGCTTGAGCAATTTCCTACTATGGCAACTGGCGTATGCGGAGATTTACGTGACGCCAACCCTGTGGCCCGAGTTTCGCGGGCACCACCTGCTGGAAGGAATCGCCGAGTATCAGAAGCGCGAGCGGCGTTATGGCGGGCTGGCGGACGGGATTCATCACGCGGCCGCAGCGTCGAAAGGCTGAACCTCGCCGATTTCGACTTTCACCAGGAGTTGCCGTTGCTCCCTGGCAACCAATTCGAGAGAGAGCTCCAGATAATTCTTTGAATCTACTCAAACGAATCCTCACCGCAGTTGTACTCATTCCCATAGTTCTGTTGCTGGTGTTGGCTGCGCCGGTGCCGGTGCTGGCGGCCGCAACCGCGCTGGTGGCGCTGCTGGCGATCAAAGAATTTCTCGAGCTGGCCGAAGGCTACGGTACCAAACCGTTTGTCTGGCCGACCTACTTGTTTGTGGCGGCCTTTTTTGTCTTTCTGGCATTCGGCTCGGGCCACAGAACCCCTCTGTTCTCGACCGCAGTCTTTGTCTACACTGCGGTGTTCGCGGCGGTGATGGCGACATTCGTATTCCTTGCGGCCGGGATGAGGCGACTCGACTTACGTACCGCCTTTCCAGGCGCCATGGCTTCCGCATTCGCATTCGCATACATTGCTCTGCCTCTGGCATTACTGGTGCAGGTTCGCGAACTATGGGCCGGGGCTTTTCTGTTGTTGTATTTGTTGTTGGTCGTATGGGCGGGAGATATTTTTGCGTACTTCGTGGGCCGTTCGGTCGGACAGCATCTGATGTCGCCACGCATTAGTCCCAAGAAAACCTGGGAAGGAGCGGCGGCTTCCCTCATCGCCAGTTTGCTGGTGGGCTGGTTGCTTTACAACTACGCGCTGCCGATCAGTTCAGCATTGTTGAATGCGCACCTGATTGAGCGGAAAGATGGATTATTCGCGCTGCAAAAGCAACCGTTATGGTTCACTTTACTGCTTTCGGCCGCGATCAATGTGGCGGCCCAGTTGGGCGATTTGGCCGAGTCGCTGATCAAGCGTGGCGCGGGAGTAAAAGACTCAGGCGCTCTGCTGCCGGGACATGGTGGCATGCTGGACCGCGTGGACGCGCTGCTCTTTGCGGCTCCAGTGCTGTGGTACTATGCGGCTTGGCGGGTGCTGCAATAACCGCGGCAGGCTTAACCACCAAGGACACGAAGTTACACGAAGGCGGCATGGGTTTGCTTCGTGTTCCTTCGTGTCCTTTGTGGTTAGTATGAATATTCATGAGACGGATTGCCATCTTAGGCTCCACAGGTTCGATCGGGCGCAGCACTCTCTCCGTGGTGGAATCTTTTCCCGAACGGTTTGCCGTTACCTCTTTGGCGGCAGGGAAAAATCTGGATACTGCGTTCGAGCAGGCGCAACGGTGGAAGCCCCGCGTTGTCTCTGTTGCCTCGGAGATAGATGCGGACGTTCTGCGCGGGCGGGTAAAGGCATCCGGCCTGAGCGAAATTGAGATCGTGCACGGAAGCGACGGAACCGTGCGTGTGGCCACCCATCCCGAGGCAGATTTTGTGGTGAGCGCAATCGTCGGAGTGGCCGGCTTGGAGGCTACTTACGAAGCAGTGAAAGCCGGAAAAACGGTCGGGCTGGCTAATAAGGAGTGTCTGGTCGCCGCAGGCGAGTTGATCACGGCGGAAGCCCGGCGTCAGGGCAAACCGCTCCTGCCAATTGATAGCGAGCACAACGCCGTCCACCAATGCCTGCGAGGCGGCCGGATGGAGGAAGTCGATCGCATCTGGCTCACCGCCTCGGGCGGACCATTCCTGCACACGCCGAAATCGGAGTTCGCGTCGATCACCATACAGCAGGCACTCAATCACCCTACCTGGAAGATGGGACAGCGCATTACGATCGATTCGGCGACACTGATGAACAAAGGCTTTGAGGTCATTGAGGCCTGCCGGTTATTCGGTGTGCCGCCGAGCCAAGTGCAGGTCATGGTGCATCCGCAGTCCACCATCCATTCCATGGTAGAGTTTGTAGATGGCAGCATACTGGCCCAGTTTTCGGTCACGGATATGCGGCTGCCAATCCTGTACGCCTTGACTTTTCCGGAGCGGATCGCGTCGGATATGCGCTTCTCGGTCATGGACTTACGTCACCTCGAGTTTAGTCCTCCCGATATGGAGAAGTTCCCCTGTCTTCAGCTAGCCTATGAAGCGGCGGAGGCGGGCGGCACCAAGCCGGTGGCGCTCAATGCGGCGGATGAAGTAGCGGTCTCGGCGTTTCTAGAGGGTGTGATCAGTTTTGATCAGATTCCCGAACTAATCGGGCATGTCGTCGCTGAAACGTCGGTGGGTGTTTTGGAATCTATAAGCAAGGTATTGGAAGTAGATCGAGACGCCCGCCACCGGGCCCATACACGGGTCGAGCAGTTGGGCGGGCGGGTAGATCCAGTTTTGGCGGGTCGGAGAGCGGGTAAATAGCTATATGTCGGCATTCTTAACGTCTATTACGGCAGTCGCCGTGATCTTAGGATTCATGATTTTGATTCATGAATTCGGCCATTACGCGGTGGCCAAGTTGCTGGGCGTGCGGGTAGAACAGTTTGCCATCGGCTTTGGTAAGCGGCTGGTGGGCTTTCGCCGTGGTGAGACTGACTACCGCATCAATATATTGCCGCTGGGCGGGTACGTAAAAATGAGCGGCGAGAATCCCATGGATGAGCGCACGGGCGACGCGGGTGAATTCTTGTCACATCCCCGCTGGCACCGTTTCCTGATTGCCATTGCCGGCCCCAGCATGAATATTCTGCTGGCGATCGTGCTGCTTACCTGCGTTTACATGCTGCACTACTCCTATCCCGCAGTGCTGGATATGCCGGCGGTGATCGGCTGGGTTGAGCCGGACACACCCGCTGCCAAAGCTGGCGTTCAACCTGGAGATCGTATCACGCGCATCAACGGCATCCAGAATCCGACGTGGGAGCAGGTTTTACCGGTGGAGGCACTTAGCCCCAACCAGCCGTTGCAGATCACGCTTGAACATAATGGACTGGCGGAGGAGAAAACCATCGTTCCGGAAGTTTACGGCCCCGATGAGACTGGATCGGCAGGCTGGGACATGAAACAGCCGCGGCTTACGATCACCGACCTCGAACCCGGGATGCCTGCCGAGAAAGCCGGAATGAAGGTGGGCGATGACATTGTGGAGCTGAACGGGAAGCCGATTTCCAGTCTGTTGGCGATGATCGAGACATTCAAGAACACCAAATCCCAGCCGGTCACGATCACGGTGGCACGAGATGATGAACGGAAGACGTTCACCTTAAAGCCGGTCTTGGCCGACACGCCTGGGCTAGGAGAACAGCGGTACCGGATTGGTTTAGAAAGTGAACCGATGAAGGTTACATCGCTTCCCTTCCCGGAGGCTTTTCGCAAGTCGCTGCAGAAAAACAAAGAAGGCTCCCTGCTGATTCTCGAACTGGTACGCAAGATGATCGAGCGCAAGGTTTCCATGCGCGTAGTCGCAGGACCAATCGGGATCGGCATCGCCGCCGGGAGGGCCGCCAGCAAGAAGGGCTGGACGCCGCTGCTGGAACTGACCTCAGTCATCAGTTTGAATCTGGGTATTTTTAATCTGCTGCCCATTCCCATCCTGGATGGCGGAGTGATCCTGCTTCTGTTCATCGAAACCCTGATGCAGCGAGATATCAGCTTGGCGATCAAGGAGCGCATCTACCAGGCGGCATTCGTGTTCCTGGTTCTGTTCGCGGTCATGGTGATCTACAACGATTTGGCGAAGACCTTGCCGGACATGATGCAACGCCTGCCTTAGCAGCCCGTGGCGCAAGTCTGTAACGCGAAACCAGCGCCTGAAGGCGGCTCGGTTTTTGCGACCTTTATGACAGGCATAAATGCGTACCCTGATTTGAGACTGAAATCCCGCACACTCTCGCCAACGGGCGATAAAGACAAATCAGGTGGTAGGTAGTGCAGCTTTTCTCTGCGTTCCCCTTGGCATTTCTTTGCGGTCCCAGCGGTCAAAAGCTTTCGGTTAAGAGGATCAAGAGTTTGTAACCGCAGAGTGCGCCGAGGTTTGCGCCGAGCACGCCTGGGAAGGCCGATCTCGGGCAAGTGCATGCTAAACTAGACCTTACCCATGGCTCAGATTCGGCGCAGAAAAGCGGTTACCGGCTCGATTGGCGGAGTGCGAATTGGCAGCGATGCACCAGTTGTGGTGCAGTCCATGACCAATACGGACACTGCCGATATCGCCTCTACGGTGAAGCAGGTGGCGGCGCTGGCCCGGGCGGGGTCGGAACTGGTGCGCGTCACGGTAAACAACGAAGAGGCCGCTGCGGCCGTCGCACCGATTGTTGAGCAACTCGACAGGCAAGACGTTCGCGTGCCGATCATCGGCGATTTTCACTACAACGGGCACATTCTGCTGACCAAATATCCGGAATGCGCGCGAGCGCTGGCAAAATACCGCATCAATCCGGGGAACGTGGGAATCGGGCGGAAGGACGATACGAATTTCCGCACCATGATTGAGGTCGCGGTCGAGAATCAGAAGCCGGTGCGCATCGGGGTCAATTGGGGATCTCTGGATTCGGCTCTCCTTACTCGCATGATGGACGAAAATTCCAAACTGGCCGAGCCGAAAGACGCCCGTGAAGTGACCATGGAAGCCATGGTCGTGAGCGCCCTGAACTCTGCCGCATTGGCCGAGAAATATGGGTTGAGGCCCGACCAGATCATTTTGAGTGCCAAGGTTAGTGGCGTGCAGGATTTGATCGATGTGTACCGCTCTCTGGCTGCGCGCTGCAGCTATCCTTTGCACCTGGGATTAACGGAAGCCGGCATGGGAGCGAAAGGCATTGTGGCGTCCAGCGCGGCGCTGGGCGTGCTTTTGCAGGAAGGCATCGGCGATACGATTCGTGTCTCACTGACACCTGCCCCCGGTGGCGACCGCACCGAAGAAGTGCGTGTGGCGCAGCAGATTCTGCAATCCATGGGGATTCGCAGCTTTACGCCGCAAGTCACGGCGTGTCCGGGCTGCGGCCGCACCACCAGCACCTTCTTCCAGGAAATGGCGGAGCAGATTCAGTCCTACCTGCGAGAGCAGATGCCCGCCTGGAAAGATCGCTACTCGGGCGTCGAAGAAATGAAAGTGGCCGTCATGGGCTGCGTGGTCAACGGCCCGGGCGAGTCGAAACACGCCAGCCTCGGCATTTCCCTGCCCGGAACTTTTGAGGAGCCTAAAGCTCCGGTCTACGTGGACGGCCGATTGTTCACCACCCTAAAGGGCGACCATATTGTGGCGGAGTTCATTAAGATTCTCGACGAGTACGTGAGCTCGCACTACGCGGCGAGAGAAGAAGTAACAACCCAAGCCTGAAGAGACGGCACTTCCATCACAACCTGCCCTTCGCTGACCCTACCTAGCAGACAAGCGGCTCTCAGAATAATCAGTGCATGCCCGGCGCGTTTCCGGAAAGAGGCCGCGGCCATCTACGATATCATTCGAGTATTGCAGCCTTGTTGATTGAGAACCGGCACGCCGGGAAGAGGAGCGGATTCTTTGGCAATTGAGTTCTTATCATTCGGGATCCTGGGTGCATTGGTTGGCGCCGTCATGGTTTGGCTGGCTCTGCGGGCTCGCGGGGCAACGCTGAGTTCGCAATTCTCGCTTCTGAAAGGCGAATTGATTGCCGCGAAAACCCAGCTTCTCGGGCAACAGGAAGCAAACGTCCAGCTGCGGGAAAAAATAGCTGGGCTGAGCAAGACTTTGGAACTGAACGCCAAAGCCAATGCAGACAACCTGGAGCGGATGCGCGAAGTATTCGGCAGCCTTGCCGCCGACGCCTTAAGGAGCAACAACCAGTCTTTTCTGGAGCTGGCGAAGACCAAGCTGGAGAAGTACCAGGCAGCCGCGAAGGACGACCTGGAGAAGCGGCAGGGGGCGGTGCAATCCCTGGTAGATCCGATCAAAACATCGCTGGCCAAGGTGGACGAACAGATTCGTGCGATCGAGGAGGCACGAAACCAGGCCTACGGCTCCTTGAGCCAGCAAGTCTCCTCGCTCATCTCGACGGAAGAAAAGCTGCGTCTTGAAACCGGAAATCTGGTGAAAGCTCTGCGCACCCCTTCGGTACGCGGCCGTTGGGGCGAAATTCAGCTGCGGCGCGTGGTGGAGATTGCCGGCATGCTTCCCTACTGCGACTTTACCGAGCAGGAGACGGTGAACACTAGCGAGGGACGCTTGCGTCCGGACTTGATCGTCAAGTTGCCGGGCGGCAAGAACGTGGTGGTGGACGCGAAGACTCCGCTGCAAGCGTATCTGGAAGCGATTGACGCCACCGACGACGAACTCCGCCGAGTGAAGCTGGCTGAACATGCGCGCCAGGTGCACGACCACATGACGAAGTTGAGTTTGAAGTCCTACTGGGAGCAGTTCGAAGCCTCGCCGGAATTTGTGGTTATGTTCCTGCCAGGCGAGACCTTCTTCAGCGCGGCGCTGGAACAGGACCCCGGTTTAATTGAGCAGGGAGTGGGGCAGCGGGTGATTCCCGCCTCGCCGACTACACTCATTGCCCTCCTCAAGGCGGTCGCCTACGGATGGAACCAGGAAAAGCTGGCGCGCAACGCTCATGAGATCAGTGTTCTGGGAAAGGATCTGCACGACCGGCTGCGCAATTTGGCTGGCCACATGGAAGCGGTTGGCAAAGGACTCGACCGCGCGGTCGAGTGCTACAACAAAGCGGTAGGAACGCTGGAGAACCGGGTAATGGTTTCGGCGCGGCGTTTCGCAGAATTGGGCGCGCCGGTCACCGAGGAGATCCCCGAAATCGACCCGATTGAGACCACCACGCGCACGCTGCAGCTGGAGTGGGAGGAAAACGAAGATCCGAAGCTGCCTTTGTCGGGCAAAGCTGCATCTTCAGCAAATCAGAGCCGCTGAGTAATCTCAAGATTTAGACCGCCACCTCGTCGCCCTGAATATCTTTCTCGGAGAGTAGTTCCCAAACGCCGTCAAACTTTACGAAGTAAGGGTGAATCTTCAATTGGGGGAAACGCGACTTAATCAAGCGGGCTCCGCGGAGCAGTTCCTGTCTGTGATGCGCTACTTCGGCATCGGGATCTCCGTTGAAAGCGGCCAATCCGCCGTAGGTAGCGCAATCGGAGTGGCTCATGAGAAAGACACGGGTGGCTTTGTGCAACTGAACCGAGAGCCGGATTTGTTCCAGGATGAAGTCGCGCTCGAAGTCATTGCGGGGCGAGGCCAGGGTTTTGGCGCCGCCCGCAACCACGATCATGTCCGGCCGCAGAATGCGCTTACGCCGGAGAAACTTATTGGTGACCAGCCGGATGCGTTCGTCGAAGCAGCATAAAACGGCGGCATCGGCAACATAGGCTTCGGACGGAGACTCGAAATGAAAGATTTTTTCGTACAGGGTTCACCTCGGGATTCGATTTTACCGAAGGATCGGCGCGAATCGTAGTCTCCGCCATGCCGTACTAATGTGGTTAGCGCCGCAGGTCGAAGAAATCCTGAGCGGGTAACGTTGGATGCACTGGAGACAAGAGGGTTCAGCAGTAACTTGACCGAAGTTAGGCGCAATGATCGGCTATATGAGTGCAAGCATTTCACCCAGTGAGTCTCGCATGAGTGACAGTTCTGCGGTTCTGCCGCCGGGCGTGGATGCTCCCTGGCTGGAGCCTCCGCCGCCGAGGCTCCTTCCGGAATGGGAGCCGGCCCACCGTGCCTTCCTGGGAAATCTGGCAGAAGTGCTCACCCGGCGAAAAGTACCGTATGTCAGGGTAATGTTCGCGAATGCTGCATTTCCCCGCACGGTTTTCATTCCTGCCAGCGGATTCTGGTGGTCTCTTCTGGAATCCGGGCTATGGCATTCGATCGCCCTTTTGATATTGCTTATCAGCTCACAAGTGTGGGGACCACGAGAGCAGTTACAGAGGCCACAGTTAAGAGGATCCCATCTCGTCTACTACCCGATCAATCCAGCTTTTCCGGCGGTGGGGAGCAGCGCGCCCGCTTCTGTTCGAAAACAATACAGGACATCCCGAGAACGCGTTATTCATGTGGCCCGGGAAGTGAGCTCTGAGCGAACGCCGTTGGTCACACCTCCGGACCTGGCTGCGGTGGCAAGTTCGGCAGGTCTGCCAAAGACAATCGGCTCGACGCCCGTACCACCCGAAATGCCTGGCGGAGCTATTCCCAATGGGCAACGACAAGGTTCAGGTATGGGCGATGCTGTCGTTGGGCCTCCACCTGATCTGAAGCAAGCCGCAGGCGGACGATCCGGCGGACTGGGAACGGCGGTGATTGCTCCTGCACCAGTTCTGGGCAGCACATTCAAAGGGTCGGGTTCTGCGGGGGGCGGCGGGTTCGGTGGAGTTGCGGTCGCACCTGCACCCGGTGTCGGCGCGGTGAGCGGAGGCCCACGGGTTGCGGGACCGAGAGCTGGAATTGTGGGCCCCGCTCCTTCCCTGCAGGCGGGACTGCGGAGGATGGGTAAAGGATCGGGTGGAGGCACGCCCCTTGGGGTGCAGGCGGTCGCGCCTTCTCCCAGGTTGTCCACGAATGCAGGCGGCGCTGCGGGTTTTGGGAGACGGCCGGGATCCGGCGGAATTGGCGAAGGGGGGTAGCTCCGGCGCCGGGGATTGCAGGCCTGGCAACCCGTGGAAGCGGAACCGGCGGCGGTGGTCTGGCTTCGGGAGTTCGTGCTGTACCGCCTCCGCCTTCGATCGGCTCCGGCGGGGCAGGCGGCCAAGGCTTCGGCGGGCTGGGAGATGGCTATGGCCTATCGGCCGTTCCACCGTCCCCTTCGCTTGCCGATACGGGTGGGGCGGGGCGCGGCAGCGGGATGGGGACCGGGTTAGGCTCGGCGGCGGTGCCACCTTCGCCCACGCTTTCTGGCACAGGTGTAATGGGAGGCCGAGGAGGTGGAGATTCTCTCGGCGGTTCGGGGACGGCAGTAGCGCCGAGTCCGGGAATGGACGGTTTAGGGCGGCTCGGTGGCAATGGACGCGGAACGGGGCTCGCCAGTGCCGGTGCGGCGGTTGCGCCACCGCCAGATATGGATAGCTCCGGGACGCAGTCAGACCAGACCCTCAATCAGGCTGTTCAGGAACTACCGTTGCGCATCATTGGCCTCGCCTTCGCCGTGCCAAGCACCTCGTTTTCATCCAGCTATGAAGTGTTCATCGCGGAAAAAGAAAACAAAGGACATCGAGAGCTCATCAAGCTTGTGTATTGGTTCCTTCCCTACCAACCGAAACTCACCGAATTTCACGTGGATCCGTCGAAGATGTACAAGTTGCGGGTTACGCGCGATCGCGCCTGCGACGAGTCGTTGCTGCACATGACCGTCTCGCCGGAGGGCCAGGCCTACTCAGGGCCGCATTTGTCGGCGGATTCTCTGCCCCCAATTGCGGAAAGAAAGAACATGATTTTGCCCTGCTACCGCACCACGGCAGATGACTATCGGAAGGCGGTAGGGCACAAGCGCTAGGCCAGATTTCTTTTACGGCATATAGGCTATTCGCCGTGACCGATGTTGCCTGTTTCCGGTGGCTCGCCCTGATCGTCCTCTTCGGCTTCCTCATGCTCCATGACCTCCGCTATGTGTTGTCGTCCTGGAAGGACGGTCGCTTCCATACGGACCAGTGCATTGCCGATAGACCCGCGAAAGCTCCTCTTGGATGGATAGCGGCGATCCAGCCAGCGAAGGAGAAAGCCCATAAGAGCCAAGCCGCCAAGCACGACCGGGTAGACCCAGAAAGGGTTCCTCTCATCGCCCGATACATTTGTTATGAGCAGCATGGATTACCTTCCTGCCGTTCGACGAACCGTCACGCCCTTTTCGCCTTCAACGCCGCCAGCAGTTGCTCGATGCGGTCGTCCTTTTCCAGTTGCGCGAGGCGGCCCTCGACATCTTCCGCGGCCATTTCGGACTTCGCCTGGCTGAGTGCATCTTCCTGCGCTACCTTGTGCTTCATGCGGTCGAATGCCATCGCGCTGGAGCCGTTGCCACCGGCCATTTTGGCGTCGCTGGCTTTGCTTACGGCACGCGCCCGGCGATGTTGCGCAATCAGGAGATCTGCCTTTGCCTGGGCTTCGGTCAATTTCTGGTCCAGTTGGCGCAGGGCCGTCTTGAGGTTCTCGACTTGTGCCTTATGATCTTCCACCTGCTGGGCATAGCTGTGAGTCAGCTCGCGGTAGCTTTCGACGCGCTGCAAAGCGACGCGCGCCAGGTCGTCATCTTTTTTGTCCACGGCAAGTTCGGCCTTGCGCATCCATTCCGCCACCTTATCTTCGTTTTCGGATTTCTTCTTTTCCAGCAGATGCTCGTCGGCAATGGCGATGGCCAGCTGGGTTTTTACCTGCAAGAGCTGGTTCTGCATGTCGAGGATGACCTGCTTGATCATTTTTTCCGGGTGCTCGGCCTTATCGATCAGGTCATTGAGGTTCGCCCGGATGAGAGTTGCTACGCGTTCCAGTAATGCCATGGGAAACTCCTTGTGTCTAGCGATCGGCCATTAGCCGACGCTTGTTGCCCGCTGAAGGGACAGCGGAAATTAACTTTCGACGCGTCACCGCGCCACCGACCACCACCCCGATCACAATCCCCGCCACCAGCCAAAGGCCGCCGCTGCCGATGATCATGGCGACCGCCACGCCCAGCGCGACGCCGAGGCCGATTTGGATGAACGATTTCATTTCCGTCTTCTCGCCTGCTGTCCTCACGTCATTTAGGTCCGGCGTCCCACCGCTGCAAAGCCGGCGGGACGCCGGCGCTACCGTTATTTGCCATTAGTTCCCGGTGGCACGACATCCGGTTTCGGGCTCCTGTCACCGATCTGGCGGACCTTGCCGAGCAAGTCGCCAAGCGGCATGCCCGACAACGTCTCGAACAGCGCCGGCACTTGCGCCGCCATTTTGGTGATGTCGCCGGTGATCTTGTTCAGGCCGGCGGCGTCGCCGTTCCCAGTAGAAACAATGGTGATCTTGTCCACATTGGCCAGCGGACTGGCCAATGCCTTCACCACATCCGGCATGCTGGCGAAGAGCTTGTCGATCACGGCTGCCTGGTTGTACTCCTGATAGGCTGCCGCTTTGACGTTCATCGCCTTGGCTTCGGCTTCACCTTTCTTGAAGATGATCTCCGCCTCAGCCTCGCCTTGGGCGCGAATGGAAGACGCATGGCCTTCCGCCTCGACTGTGAGCCGTTGCTTTTCAGCTGCAGCCAACGTCTCGATCCGCTGGCGCTCGATCTCCGCCTGCTTGAGTACAGTCGCGATCAGTTCTTTCTCGCGACGGTTGATCTCAGCCTCCTGCACCTTGACCTGCTGCTCCTTCTCGACCTGTTGCACCTTCACCTGTTCCGCCACAACTTGCTGCTGCATGATGTTGGTCTGGATGTCGTAGGCTTTGTCAGCCTGCGCCTGCTGCCGCTTGGTGACTTCCAGGTATTGCGCTTTCTTCACGTCCATGTCGCGCTGCGCTTCGGCCTGCTTGGCAAGTGAGAGCGTCTCCGCCAACACACGCTCCTGGTCCGCTTGCGCCTTAGCAACCGCTGCTTCCCGCGTGGCGAGAGCGCGCCGGATAGCGGTATCGCGCTCAGCTTCGACCGTGGCGACATCAGCGTCGCGCTTGATGCGGGCCACGTCCGGCTTGCCCATGTTGGTGATGTATTCATTCTTGTCGCGAACCTCTTTGATGGTGAAAGAAATGACTTCCAGTCCCATCTTGTTCATGTCGTCGGCACAAGTGGAACGCATGCGGTCGGAGACCATCTCCGGCTGCTTGACGATTTCCTCCACCGTGAGCTGCCCGATGATGCCGCGCAGATGGCCTTCCATCACCAGCCGGATCAGGCCTTCACGCTCCTGATCGCTCTTGGTCAGGAATTGCTCGGACGCCGTCAGCACGGACTCAGTGTCCGATTTAACTTTGATTTGCGCTACGGCTTCGACCGTGACTGCGACGCCCTGCTTGGTGTAGAGATCCTGCTGCGGCGCGACGTCGAAGGACATCAGCTCCAGCGACAGGCCACGGCAGTTCTCGACCATCGGAAAGATGATCGTGCCGTGGCCCTTGACCACGCGCGTGCCACGAAAGCCGTAGACCACCAGCGCCTCATGCGGACCGGCTTTGCGATAAAGGCGCGCCAGGCCGCTCATCAGAAACAGCAGAGCCATCACCGCCAGCCCTGCGATAATCCAAATCTCCAACGCTATTCCGCCAACCATATCGCCCCTCCTATGAGACCGGTCACCACAAAGGACATGAAGTAACACGAAGGAAACTCACGTCACTGCTCCAGTTGCCGCTTGCGATTCCTTCAAGGAATCCAGATCGCGAATAATGCGTGCGGGGTCGCGGTGCCCCAGAAAGAGCTCGCCGTTCTGCAGGCGAATGCGGACGCCCTTATTTCCCCAAACGTACGCCTTATGATTGCCCACGCCGCGAATGCCGTAGCCGCCAACCGGATTCCAGTGTTCCACCGAGTATTCCTCAATCTGTGCGACAGGAACCGACTTCAGACGGAACCCGAGCGTGCGAATCTCCAGGCCGTGGCGCGTGAAGTAATAGTGGAAGCCATCCCACGCCATACCGAATATGGCGAGGAAGATGGGGCCCAAAATGACGACTCCAAGGCGCATGGCGCCAGCAGGCAGCGCCATGACAACCCAAACACCTGCCAGCATGGGAATCAGCAGCAATGGACTCCAGGCTTTGCCGGATTGCACTTCTTCGGCCAGCAGTTCTCCCGGAGGGAACGCGCTCCCGCGCTTCTCCATGAACGAAACCGCCAGCACAGCCAGAATTCCCAGGGGCGTCACTGCCAGGAGCGGCGCCACACTAATTGACGTCCCCGCGAGGTTGTAGCCCAGCGTCGAATCCAGCATGAAGTAGATCGTCCAGATCTCCGCGCAGAAGAAGAGCAGCAGAGCCCAGGACATCGCGCTGGGCGGATACTTGCGGCGGACGAAATAAAGCACCACGGAGAATGCCGCCAACATGAATGCCAGGAAGCCCAAAGTGAACATCAGGGATGCTTCGCGCGACATCCAGCCGTTGGCGCGGCCGGCGGCGTCAAAGTGGGTAGCCATGCGCGCGGGCAGGCGATCCCAGACCTGCCAGTAGCGCCACGCCATGGCCGGAAGCGCCAGCCACATGGCAACCATCACCGGATTCCAGAGACGCCGGGTCATGATCGACCTTCCGCAGGTTTGGTCTGAGCAGTAACATCCTCACCCGCTAGTTCGCTCCACAGGCGCACGTAGGCGATGCCCTTTTCGTAGCGAGTAACCACGACCTCGGTTCCCTTTGGAATGGCGCACTCTTCCTCTGCTCGCGCGCCGCAGGTGCGGCGGGTTCCGGCCTGCGAGTAGATCAGTTCGCCTGTCCCGCTCTGGCGAATGGGCATGGAGAGCCGCCCCAGAACCCCGACCATTTCGAAATCGGCGGGATCAAGGTCTTCTTCTTTCGACATCAACACGCGGGTTAGAAACAGAAGCACAATCGCCGCGCCCAGGGCGCCGCTGAGGGCGGCGATGCCCAGCCCCATCAGGAACCAGACCGTCGAGAAACGTGTAAGCAGAAATCCTGTTCCTCCAAACCATGCTAGGAACGCCGCCATGGTCACGGGATTGAAGGGCGAGATATGTCCAGGCGCAGCGGCCCCGGGCTTGTGGGCGCCGGCGTGCGCCATCCCATGTCCGGCAGGGCCCACGTGCATGTGAGGGATAAAGTGCACATGCGGTTCCCCTAAATGATGAGGCAAGTGCCAGTGAAAGCCGCCGAGCACGAACGATAGCAGGCTAAAAGCAAAGCCCAGCGCAAAACAGATCAGGTAGAAAGTTCCCCAAGTCATTGCGAACGCCCCCTCTCTTTCGCGGAGCCGCAATCTGCCGGTTCCGGTTGCAGGGCCTCGAGCAACCGGTCGGCCAATCCGGGGGTGTTTAGAATTGCCCCCAGCAACAGGAAGCACCGACGCGTGTCCTGTTCACGCGCTACTTTGAGCATCACTTCGCTCACCTCGGGATCACTGGCAAAGCGCTCGGAAGCTTGCAGCAACCAGACGTCGAGCTTTCCCTCGGTCGAGCGCAGGTCTGAAACTAGCTCGGTGTGGTAGCCCTCGGGGTCATCTACCAAAAAGCCGGGGTGCACCTTAAAGAACTTTGCCAGCAGGGTGCGCGTGGACTGCGTCATGTGAGGGCGGCTTCCGCCTTCAATCTGAGAGATATAGGACTGGCTGATGGTCTTGCCCCGCTCCTTGCGGATGGCGCGCACCAGTTCCAGTTGCGTCATCGGCCGATCCAGACCGCGCAGCGTGCCCTCGACTTCGCGCAGGTAACGGATTTTCCGCCTACAGTCATATTGCAATATGTGATATATATATTGCAATATGGGATATGTCAAGGAATGGATTTCCTTCCCCATCAATAGCCTGGCGGTCAGGTGCGACCGCTACGGTCCGTTGGGGAAGTTGAAGTTAGGCAGAGGGCCAGCACCAGGAATACGTGAGCGCGGTACGCAAAGACGCAAAGGGCGCTAGGTGAAGGCCAGAAGGTAGCGGTGCACTTTGCCTTAGGCTGGTCTTTCTCGGCGTACTCAGCGCACACCTCGGCGTACTCTGGCGGTTGTGCTCCTAATTTAGCGAACCGAAAGCTCTTAACCGCCGAGGCCGCAAAGAGATGCCTACGGGAACGCTAGAGAAAAACTGAAACTGCGCCACAAGCGGCCAGGCGCCGGCCATTCAGGGATGTGATCGAGCTTCGTAGTGGGTCACATGCGGATCGAGCGCAAGCCAAAACATTTTGTCGCGTAACGACAGATCGGGGTTCGGCTCTTGCCAGCTTTGAAGAGCCCGCGCACAATAAAAAAGCCCCGGATCGCTCCGAGGCCCATTGTGAGCCACAGCAAATTACTGGTGCTGGGCGTCATGCTTCTGGCGGTAGATGCTGCGGGAAATATGATTTTGCTGACGCGTTGACCCGCGCTTTTTCCTTCGGCGTCAGCTTGCCGCCGTTGGCCGCGCGCATTCGGCGGGTTTCGCGGTTTAAGTGGGCTTCCCTGTGCTCCAGATGCCTGGTTTCCTTGCGCGTCAACTGCCCGCGTTTTCACTCCATTGCCAATACGTCTCTGCTGGTTGACCTTGCGTTGATGGATAGTCTGTGTGCTGGCGGGTAAAGCAAAACCGCCAAAGCCAGCGCAAGAAATGCATTCCTCATCTTCATGAATGGTTGCCTCCGTCGCTTCTGTCTTGCTCAGCCACTTTGGGTGTCTCCGACTGGTTAAAAGACGAAACCCGGTCCTGCAGGGAAATGTTGCGTGAGAAAACATCAGGGCCAGAAAGTTACGAAAGTCTGCGGGCATGACCCGAGGTAAGGCTGCTTTAGAGGCCCGCTTCGAGGCGCGAGCGAGGGTCAAGGAAATCCCGCAGGGCATCGCCAATAAAGTTGAACGACAGGACTGCAAGCATAACCGTCAGCGCGGGAAAGAGCACCAGATGCGGCGCGTCAAACAAATGGGAGCGGCCGTCGTTCAGCATGGCTCCCCAACTTGCCGTAGGCGGCGGCACGCCGAGGCCAAGAAAGCTCATGGTGGCTTCGGCAAGAATGGCCCCTGCCATGCCAATCGCTGCCTGCACGATCACCGGCTGAATGATGTTTGGAAGAATATGGCGGACAATGATGCGTAAATCCCCGGCGCCAAGCGCCTGCGCTGCCTCGACGAACTCGCGTTCGCGGGCGGCCAGAACCTGACCGCGCACCAGGCGGGCATAGCCGACCCATCCCCCGAGCGAAAGCGCCAGCACAAGATTGAAGATTCCCGGCCCGCGAAAGGCGACGAAAGCAATCGCCAGCAGAATTCCGGGGAAAGACATGAAGGCATTCATCAGCACCACATTGACGAAGCGGTCAATGTGTCCACCATAGTAGCCGGCGGCCGATCCAATGACGAGCCCAAGGGCAAGCGAAGCCGCCACCACACAACTGCCGACCAGCATGGAAATGCGTGAGCCATAGATGAGACGGGAGAGAATATCGCGGCCTAATTCATCCGTACCGCACCAGTGGGCCACTGTAGGTGCAGCCAAGCGGTTCGCCAGATCAATCCGGGCCGGGTCCTGCGGCGCAATCCAGGGCGCAAAAAGGGCGAAGACAATAAAGACGATCACGAACACCACGCCAGTTGCCGCCAGAGGATTATGGCGAGCCACCCGGGGGAGCGAGATGGAAAGAGCAGACACGACGCACAGGGTTCGAGACAAAACTAATGTACGAGTCCAGCCAACTTACCATATCCGAGCTGAATTTTCCGGTATCGGTTGGTGATTTCGAAATCCGGCCGATTGGAAGTAGTGAGCCGGGCTGCGCGCGGTCAGCGCAATCAGCAGATCAAAGTGCAAGTCGCGCCACTTGCCGGGAACGAACCCACTGTCCACATGCAGTTTTTCCCGGTATATCTGGCCTGATTCCATCCAATTGCTTTCGGTGGGAGTCAGAATTGGATGGTTCTTGCCCAATGCTCGCTGGAAATCTCTTGCTGCCCTTTGGTCGCCCCACGCCAAAGTTCGGTGAGCACTACGGACGAGTTGCGAACTAGCCCTGGGAGCAATTCAATGTTGGATGGATAACTGCCGGTCCGTAGATGATCGATAAAAATCGACGTGTCCAAGATGACAATGTCGCTCACGCGGCGTCAATCTTGATGAGCTGCAAAGGCCAGTTTACCGGCGTTCTTTTTCACCAGTGCTTTAAAACGTCTCAGTGCGACAATTTCGCGAAGGGCCACATGGACCGCCTCGGTACAAGACTTAACGCCGAGAACTCTCGCGGATTCGTCGGCCAGCTGAATATCAAGGCGAATGGACGTCAGGGTCCCCGCCATGGATGGACTGGTTTGTTAGTTCTGATCGCCGGCGCCGTGCCACATCTGGCAAACCTTACAGTAGGTTAGGGGCAGACTGTTGTCTACACGGTGTTTTACCGGCTTCACGGTGCGCAGATACGCGAAGATTGCCTTGAGGTCCTGGTCGGTGAGATTCTGGAAATCGCCGAACGGCATGATCGAATTCAACCTTCGGGCGCCGACATACCCCGTGCGCAGCACCTTCGTGAAAAGTGCCTCGTCGTAGTAACCAATTCCACTGGCGTCCGGGGTGATATTAGCAGTCGCGGCTGCGCCCCACGGGCCCCGCATCACCCACCCGCCAGCTAGTTCCATGCCGGGGAGTGGTGCTCCCTTATTCTGCGGGGTGTGGCATTCTCCGCAGCCTGCTACGGTCACGAGGTATTCTCCATACTTAATTTGATCTGAGGGGTTGGGGCTCATCACTGCTTGGGTGACGGGCTCCGGTGCGCTCCGAATCAGATACTTGACCGGAAAGATAATCTGCGTTGGCTGAGTTTGATGGTGAATGGGCGGAAGCGACCGGAGATAGACCACTACCGAAGCGACGTCCTCGTCCGACATATTCTTCAACTTCTGATACGGCATCATGGGGAACAATGCGCGACCGTCATGGCCGATGCCTTCGCGGATAGCCCTGGCTAACTGGTCGTCCGTCCAGCTGCTTGCCCCAGTCTCGACGTCGGGAGTGATATTGGGCGCTTCCACATGTCCGGGGAGGTCCGGCATATCAAGGAATTGGCCACCGCCCTCGGTCCCCGGAATCACCGGAGCGCCGTGCTCCTGCCAGTTATGCTGCGAGTGGCAGTCCGTGCATCCTGCTAGCGCGGTGAAGAGATAGCGGCCGCGCTCCAGCCTTTGCGGTGTGCTTTCGAACTTGCGTGCCGTGAGCGGTCGGGTTTTGGGACCGAAAAACGGCCGCCAGCCAATAGTGAAAGTGATGGCAACCGCCAACACAACTACCAGCACGCTCAACGAAATAAGCAGGATTTTGCCCAACTTTTTCATTTCCCCACCACCCTTCAATGTAACCCGTCGGCTCGGCAGATCAGTTGTGGCATCGCGGAAAGAGCAGGGTCAGAGGCGCGCAACCGACGAGTTGGCTCCAAGCAAACTCAGCGCTGCTTTATATCAGGAGAGAGTGGCCGAATACAAATCGGAACCTGGATTTAAACCCGAACTTTAGGCGAACTGCGGGATTTCTTCTACAGTAAACAGTGTATGTCCCAAACAGCTATGCGTTAATAGACTTAGCAATACTGACGTGCGTGGAGTGCATTGTTACGCCAAACGTGCTGCACTCTCGACCAAGGGTGCCTTTTGCCGGTTAGTTCGAGCCGCAAAACATCCTTGAACAAAAGACAATCGCACGGGCATGTAGCAAATACCAATGCCTACTCACATACTCATTGTGGACGATCATGAGGTCGTCAGGCGCGGACTGCGCTCCCTTCTCTCCTCGCGCCCGGAATGGCAGATCTGTGGCGAAGCCGCGGACGGGATCGAGGCAGTCGAAAAAGCCAGGCTTCTGCGTCCGGACATCGTGCTCATGGACATTTCCATGCCCCGAATGGACGGACTGGAGGCCACTCGCCTTCTACTGCGAGATATCCCCAAGCTCGAAGGTGGTAATTGTCAGCCAGAACGATCCTGCCATCGTAAGCCGTCAGGCTAAGGAAGTGAATGCCTCGGCTCACATTGCCAAGAGCGACCTCGCCCGTCATCTGCTGCCAACACTCGACGAACTGATCGGCCATAGCAAGGAAGAGGAGGCCGCACCGTCTGTGGAAAGCGCTACCGACTCCACGCTCTTGCCGCCGTGGCTGGACGGCAGCGGACCGATGGGAAAACTGATTGGGGAGCACGATTGGTCCCGCACTCCGCTGGGCCCAATCAAAGGTTGGCCACAAAGCCTGAAGACCTCCGTCAACCTGATGTTGAATTCGCAGCACCCAATGTGGATTGGCTGGGGACCGCAAATCACGTTTCTCTACAACGAGGCCTACATTCGGGTCCTTAGTTTGGCCAAGCATCCCTGGGCCCTCGGTAAACCTGCAGCCGAAGTTTGGTCGGAAATTTGGAATATCTGCGGCCCCCTCGCCGAGAAAGTCTTTCAAAAGGGAGAAGCTTCGTTCCTGGACGATGTCCGCCTGTTCATGAATCGTGGCGATTTTCTGGAGGAAACCTACTATTCGTTCTCCTACAGTCCCATCCGGGACGAATCGGGCAAAGTGGGTGGCCTCTTCTGTCCGTCTACCGAAGTCACCCCCAAGGTTATCAATGCCCGCCGGTTAGCCACGTTGTCGGAGCTATCCGCGAGTGCATTGCTGCAAAGATCCACCGACTCTGCCTGCGCTTCGGCGGCGGCGACATTGGCGAAAAACCCGGACGATATCCCCTTCGCCGCTCTTTATCTGGTTGAAAACGAAAACAAATCAAGCATGCTGCGGCAAGTTTCCGCGGTACCGGAAGGAATTCGCCGAATTCATACCCGTCTCCGTGAATTTGGGCTCCGGCGACACACCGCCAATTGCCTGGCCGTTGGCGGACGTCGTGAAGACCGGCCGGTCCCGCGTCGTATCCGCCAGGGAATTCGAAGGGCTGCCCCTGGGACCTGCCCAGCAGAAGCTATCCGAGGCGATCGTCCTTCCGCTAATTTCTCGCGGCGAAGACCGGGGCTTCGGACTCTTAGTCGCTGCAGTCAACCCGACAAGACAGCTGGATGCGGAATATTCGACCTTCTTCGAGTTGCTGGTAACCCAGGTGGGGGCAGCCATTCAGAATGCCCGCGCAGCGGAAGAGGAAAGAAAACGCACCGAAGCGCTGGCCGAACTGGATCGCGCGAAAACCGCCTTCTTCAGCAACGTCAGCCACGAATTCCGCACTCCCCTCACGCTGATGTTGAGTCCGGTCGAGGAGCTATTAGCCAGAAGCCACACCGATCTGCCGCCCGCGGCCAAGAGGCAGCTTGAGCTCGTCAATCGTAATGGCACGCGGCTGTTGCGCCTGGTAAATACCCTGCTTGATTTTTCCCGTATCGAGGCAGGCCGCATGCAGGCCACATATCAAGCCACCGATCTTGCAGCGTTCACTGCGGAACTTGCGAGTGTATTCCGTTCAGCCACGGAGAAAGCCGGGTTACAACTTGATCTCGATTGTCCGCCCCTCGCAGAACCCGTCTTCGTGGATCGTAGCATGTGGGAAAAGATTGTCCTCAATCTGATGTCCAATGCTTTCAAGTTCACCTTCGAGGGGAACATAACGGTTTCGTTGGTTCGAGCCGGCGACGAGGCTCAATTATGGGTTCGTGACACCGGTGTTGGCATCCCGGGGAAAGAGTTGCCTCGTCTGTTTGAGCGCTTTCATCGCATCGAGAACACGCGCAGCCGAACCCATGAAGGCAGCGGAATCGGGCTGGCACTGGTGCAGGAATTGGTGAAGCTACACGGTGGCTCTATTCGTGTCGAGAGCAAGCCCGGGAAAGGCACGACCTTCATAGTCAGCTTGCCGCTGGGAAGTGCTCACTTGCCGGCCGACCGGATTGGAGGCACGCGCAGCGCGGCCTCAACGGCAGTGGGCGCGGCTCCGTTTGTGGAAGAAGCGCTCCGCTGGCTTCCGGATACTGCGCCTCAGGGGTCCGAGACCGAACTGCCTCTTGGAGGCGAGTTAATCGCGATTCCCTGTCCTCCAGTGGCAGATGGCAAGGCGGAATCGCAAGAGCGTCCGCTGCTTCTCGTGGCAGACGATAACGCGGACATGCGCCAGTATCTGGTTCACATGCTCTCCGAGCGCTACGAGGTGCAGGCAGTTGGAGATGGACAAGCGGCGTTGGAGGCAATGCGTGAGCGTGTTCCAGAGTTGGTACTGAGTGACGTGATGATGCCCAATCTGGACGGCTTTGGCCTGGTTCGTGAGATTCGTTCGGACCCCAAAACCAGAACGATCCCGGTAATCCTGCTTTCGGCACGGGCCGGAGAAGAATCCCGGGTGGAAGGTATGGAACAGGGAGCGGACGACTATTTGATCAAGCCGTTCAGTGCCCGCGAATTGCTGGCCCGGGTACAAACTCACTTGCAGATGGCGCGCGTCCGTCGCGAGGCTCAGGAAACACTGCGCCGCCATCGCGACCGCTTCGATTTAGTGGCCAAAGCTACGCAGGTGGGATTCTGGTTCTGCGATCTCCCGTTTGACAAATTGAACTGGGACTTCCGAGTGAAAGAACATTTTTGGCTACCGGCCGACGTCCAAGTAACGATGGACCTATTTTATGAGCGTCTGCACCCGGAAGACCGTGAGCTCACCCGGCAAACAATTGAGCAGAGCATAGCCAACGATACTCCTTACGATATTGAATACCGCACTGTTTCCCCCGATGGTCAGCGAAAATGGATTCGCGCCATCGGCCGCGCCTTCTACGACGCGGTAGGCAAGCCAAAAAGCTTTGATGGATTGACCTTGGACATCACCGAGCGCAAGCGGGCCGAAGAAGACTACCGGACGCTCGCCGACAACATGTCTCAATTTGCCTGGATGGCGGATAGTTCGGGATCGATCTTCTGGTATAACCGGCGATGGTTCGATTACACGGGTGCCACTCTCCAGGAGATGCAAGGCTGGGGATGGCAAAAGGTACACCATCCGGATCACCTAGCGCGGGTGTTGGAGAAATTCAGGCGCCAGATCAAAACCGGAGAAGTTTGGGAGGACACGTTCCCATTGCGCGGCAGAGATGGCGAGTACCGTTGGTTCCTTTCCCGCGCCGTACCCATCAAAGACGCCTCGGGGAAAATTACCCGCTGGTTTGGCACCAACACCGATATTACTGAACTACGCGACATTGAAGAAGCCTTACGCAAGAGCAAGGAATTCACCGAAGAACAGGTGATTGCGCGCACGCGAGAACTGGAAGCCCGCAACGCGGAAGCGATCCTTCAGTCCGAGCAGGTGCGGGAGCTGTCGCAGCGGCTGCTGCAGATCCAGGAAGACGAACGCCGGCATGTGGCCCGGGAACTGCACGACAGCGCCGGACAATTGCTCACGGCGCTTGGCATGAATCTGGCGCGCCTCACGGACGCGGTCCCCCCTGAACTTTCTAACGGCGCTGCGGAAAGCCAGCAACTTGTACAACAGCTAAGCCAGGAGATCCGCACCATGTCCTATTTGCTGCATCCGCCGATGCTGGACGAAAGCGGGTTGCATCAGGCGCTTCGTTGGTATACACACGGCCTTGAGGAACGCAGCGGACTTGCTATTTCGGTGGATGTCGAACACGATATCGGCAGATTTTCTCGGGAAATGGAACTAACCATGTTTCGTCTGGTGCAGGAATGCCTCACAAACATCCACCGTCACTCTGGCAGCAAAACTGCCACGATTCGGATGAGGCGTGCGCCGGACAATGTTTATTTGGAGATTCGAGATGAAGGCCGGGGCATCCCCGCTGAGAAATTGGCGCAAATCCAGGCGCAGGGGTCGGGGGTCGGAATCCGGGGAATGCGGGAGCGCATCCGGCAGTTCGACGGACGCATGCAAATCAGCTCCAACGGCGGCGGCACCAGAGTTTCTTTTAGGTTTCCGCTCTCGAAAGTGCCGACGGCAACCCCGGAGAGGCCCCAGCAACAGCTTGGCATCTCTGGATAGTTCTCCGGCATATGCGAATTCTCATTGCCGACGATAACGACCTAGTGCGGTCCGGACTGATTCGACTTCTCTCCTCGAAGCAAAGCTGGGAGGTATGCGGAGAAGCGACGGACGGCGAAAGCGCCATCGTGAAGGCCCGGGACCTTCTCCCCGATGTCATTCTGTTGGACATCAGTATGCCTGGTATGAGTGGACTCGATGCGGCGCGAGTGCTTCGGGAGAAGGTTCCCGGGGTCAAGATCCTTCTGATGAGCCAGCATAACCTCGCACAGTTGCAGGCATGCGCCGTGGAAGCCGGCGCACACGCTTGCGTGGACAAAAGCCGTCTGGGCGTGGACCTCGTGCCCATGATCGAAACCCTGGGCAGGAGCTAAGACCGGCAAATCTAGACCACTGAGTCCAGCTAGCGTTTTTTCTTGCCTGTTTTCTTTTTTGTTTTCGTTAGTGGCCTGGAGTTCTTCTGATTGCTAGCGGCCTTTGTTTTTTCCTGCGGGGCTGGCGCTTTCGAGGCCGGCTCTTTGGTCGCTGGCGCCGCGACCGGCGGGTTTTGGCCCTTCCCTTTCTTCCCCGGATTTGCGGTAGACGGAGCCTGTGCTGCTGCCACAGCGGCGGCAGCCTTGGCAGCCCGTCCGCGCTTGGGCGCCGGTGGCGGAGGCGGAGGGGGCGGTGCCAACGGCTTCAGGAACTTAAGCGTCTCTGTGCGCGAGCGCAATTTGCCATCCAGCAACAACATGAACACATCGTTGGCAATCTTCGGATACTCCGGAAGCTCGGGTGTTATATGCAGCTCGACCATCTCAGGCAAGGGAATCTTATGTTGTATTTGGCGCCACTTTGTAAAGTAATTCTTCAGCTTTTGCACCACTGCCTGTTGCCGTGCCGTCACGGAAAGAAACAGGATCATTTGCTGGCTGGCTTCCGAGAGCAGCCTCCACGTACGTGAAGGTGTGGCGGCTTCTTTGCTGGTCAGGCGCTTCGCCAAGGCCTTGGCGTTTTCTTGCAGATCCCGCCAGGCTTCCACCAGGTCGCGCCGGGGCATGATCTTGCGCATATCGGCAATCTCTTTGTCGCTCAGGCGGGAGGTCAGGAAGTACATCACCGCCGCCGATGCATCCGGCGAGTAGCCCAGCTCATTCATTTGCTGGCGCGATTTCATCAGCTGCCCGAGCCCTGCCGCGTCCATTTTGGCGCTGGTCCAGTGCCGACTGAGAACTTTCAGCCAATCTTCTTTCTCCAGGGCGCGTACCACGTGCAAGGGATCTTCTTCATAGGCCAACTGTGCGATTTCGTGCCCGATCGCCTTGTTGGCGATGTACTCGATGTACTTGTTCTCTTTGGCTGAGTCAAAACGGACCTGGGTGCGCTCCTCCAGCGGCCAGTGGAAACGCGCGGCGAAGCGCGTGGCGCGAATCAGGCGCGAAGGTTCTTCCAGGAAAGCGTAATTATGCAGGATGCGGAGGATCTTGGCTTCGATATCGGCAGCCCCGTTAAAGGGATCCATCAGCAGGCCGCGCGACCCCGGATTTAACGACAAGGCCATCGCATTGATGGTGAAATCGCGCCGCCGAAGATCCTCGATAATCGTGGCTGGAGTGATGATGGGCGGTTTGCCCGTCTTTTCATAACGCTCCGTCCGCGCCATGCTGATTTCGGCGCGCGCGTTCCCGGGCAGGGTCAGTAGAAGGTCTTTAGCATCCTCATCCACACCGCCGATGGTCGCCCCAGCCCGCTCCAGATCCTTTTGCAACTTGAGTGGATTGCCCTGTACCGTAAAGTCGAGATCGCGGATGGAAAACCCGCTGATAATGTCCCGAACCGCTCCCCCCGTAAGGTAGACGTTCATGCCGGCAGCGCGAGCGACTTCCTGCACCAGAGTGACCCCGCGCAACTGGTCTGGGGTAAGGCGAACCTCCATGGTGTAAATGTAATCAGCCATGTTTTTGCACCAATGCCGCTCCCCCTGGGACAAATGCCGTGCCCGCCGCGATTAACGACATGCGATGCAGAAGTTTTCCACAGGGGCTAGGACGGAATGGACAGCACTGCGCCGCTACCCTCACGTAAGTAGTTCTAGTGCATAGAGTTAAAGCTGTTTCGCGTAATGGCGGCAAGCTACAGAAAATAACACATCGTTTACGATTTGGCTACTACAACCTAGATACCGCCCCGATTCCCCGCTAAAAGTGGGAGAATCGCATCAGCTCGGAACGTACTCCCGGCTAGGGTTCGGGGAATCGTTCTCCCAACAAACATGCCTTCGACTCACAAGAAAGTCATCGTCCGAAAAATGGACCGCGATACCGTCAACGGCTATGTGGCGCCGGCAAATTTCATCCGCGAAGGCAAGCTCGAATTGCTCAATACGGCCGGAACGGTGATCGCGGTTGAGTTGCGCGATATCAAGGGCGTGTATTTTGTGCGCGAGTTCGGCGATTCCGACGCCCTGGCCCGTAAGACGTTCACCACTCGGCCTCGCACTGAGGGACTCTGGGTCCGGCTGAGGTTCAAGGATAATGAGGTTCTTGAAGGCATGATGCCGAACGATTTAAGCCTGACAATGGCAGAGGGGTTTCTGATGAACCCGCCCGACCTCCGATCCAATACGCAGCGGATTTTCGTTCCACGTACGGCTTTGGAATCACTCACCGTCCTGGCGGTAATCGGCGCCACCCGACGGCAGCGGCGAGGAGCGGGCGATACACGTCAGGTGCAATTGTTTGGCGAATAACTGTTTTCGCACTAAAAGCACAGATGATCTGTAAGAATCTCACCTGGTGATTAAAACAATGCTCCTGGCTAGACCCACTATCGCCCGCGCAATTGGCGATTGGCGCTTCGCATCCTTGCTCATCCTACTTTTTTGCGGCGCGATCCGGCCTCAGATGGCATGCGCTCAAAACTCCTTGCCGGAAAAGGTGATCATCGATACCGACATTGGCGACGACATTGATGATGCGTTCGCCCTGGCGCTTGCGCTGCGCAGCCCGGAACTGCAGATTCTCGGAGTGACCACGACCTTCGGCGATACTCAGCTCAGAGCTCAGCTGGCAGAACGACTCCTGACCGCAGCAGGCCGTTCCGATATTCCAGTAGCCGCTGGGACTCCTACCCACGTAAACAACACTTTCACGCAGCGCGCATACGCGGAGGGTGGCCATTTTGACCGGGCGGCGCATCCGGGGGCAGTTGATTTTTTGCTGGAACAGATTCGACGCTATCCAAATCAGATCACCCTGATCGGCATCGGCCCCCTGGTGAATGTCGGAGATGCCATTGACAAAGATTCCGCCACTTTTCGAAAGCTGAAGCGTGTAGTGATCATGGGAGGCTCAATCTACCGCGGCTATGATGACGATGGCGGCTATGGACCCGCGGTCCCGCCGTCTGCTGAGTGGAATATTGCTCAAGACATTTCGGGGGCCCAGAAATTGTTCACCTCCGGAGTGCCTTTGTACGTTATGCCGGTGGACTCCACCGAACTCAAACTGGACGAAGTGAAAAGAGCCTTCCTCTTCCGGCAGGGCCTGCCGCTCACCGATGCGCTGACAATTCTCTACCATCAATGGGGATATCAGACGCCGACGCTCTTCGATCCCATGGCTGTCAGCTTCGCCATCAAGCCGGACCTTTGCCCCGTGACTCCGCTCCATATTCGAGTGGACAGCAAAGGCTTCACTGTTCCTGAGCCTGGCGAGCCGAACGCGCAGGTTTGTCTGCAGTCGAATCCCGATCAGTTCTTTAAGTTCTATTTGAAGCGGGTCGGCACTCCGTAGTCTGGGACTCGGGTTAGCAACGCCCTGCGACAGTTTTCAATTCGTCGATCCTGCCTGCAGTTCCAGGCGCATAGACCAACTATGACTGCCGTGAGGCTCGAGTTCGGGACATTGCTTGTTTGCGATGGCCCTGGCCAGCGAGTCCGGACGCCCGCTGCACGGCTCCAGGGCCACTGTAAATTGCGCCGGCCGATCCAGCGGGAAACCACCCTGGCAGATCCACAAGCCTACGAACGGCACAGCTTCCGGCTCGAATCGAAAAAAGATCGATTCATTGGTGCTGGGAAACCGCAGACCGCAATAGCCCTCGGACAATCTTGGGGTAAACAACTTGTCAGCGGTTCGAGCTTCGCGGCCGCTAAGAAAATTGAGCTTTACCGTTGATCCATTCGATGCTGCGGCATCAGGCCATGCTACAACCGCGCCAATCGGCAAACGATTTCCGACGGAAAAGTCCACCGAGACTTCCTGCACACCGGGCGGCAAAACAATTTCAGTGCCCGGCTCCACGGTCAAGGCAGGATGGGCGGACCACAAGTAGTTGAACCCGTGCTCGCTTCGGTTGGTGATCTCGTAGTCCAGTTCGAGCGCAGCACCCGAAAGACGCGCCGTCCTCCGCAAGCTGTACGGCAACGCAATACCATCTACTTCCAGAACCAATTCTTCATCTCGCATTTCATACTTCCAGGGCAACGACCACACCTCGCCGTGGTCAGGCAGTTTCGCGCCCGAGAAGGGTTCCGATGGATAGGAGCAGGCCGCAATCGTCGGAAGACACTCGTCGAAGCCGCTGATATCGTATGCGACGAATGAATCTGCGTACCGCGCCGGGCGGTAAGGACGATCAAAGGGCTGCAACAGAAACTCCCGCCCCGTTTTGAGATTCACCAGCGAGCCGATTTTGCCGCCGAGTTCCGGCAAGATGACCGCGCGGATCGACTCATTCTGCATGACGATCCGATGGAATCCGTTGTCCTGGACGGCATTAATTTGTGTGGGCATGAGTTGCGTTGTTAGCTGGAAATCACCCTATCCGAACCACTCCGTCTCGTACATCAGACGCAGCCACTCGCGATGCTCCGATTCCAGAATGTGTTCGCACCATGAAAGATCGCGCAGAGATCGGGTACGCGTCGGTGGGCTCGTCATCACGCGCGGAGGGGTGAGCCACCACCGCGGCGAAGCCTTCATTCACCAAGCGCCCCTCCAGTTCGCGCAGCGCATGGTGTGCCGCTTCGAAGCGGCCTTTGTTGCGGGAAAATTCAAAGGCGCTGCGCCAAGTGCGAATTCCGGCGGCTACCGCCGGAAGAAGCGCGGCCACCAAGGCCAGAAAACCCTCCCAGGGTATCGAAATCCGGGCGAGAAAGAACTTGCTGAAAACCGCCACAATGCTGAGGAAGAAAAACCAGGGAAGGTAAGCCCGAATCCAGTCAGACAATTCGTTGCGCTGCGTCCGGTTGGCCAGATATTCCTTTTGAGGGTTCAGCCGTTTGGACAGGTAGTACTCCATCAACGCACGTAAAACCCCGCGCGGCAGTTTCGATTCGGTTCCTTCAAAGGGCCCGTGGGGTGAGGGCTCCCGTACCGCCTTATCAAGATCGGTGTGGCTGATCTCGTTCAACCTGCTTTCAATCCACAGGCGGGCGTCTTCTTCTCGACCCTGCCAAAGGGAAGGACGAATCAGAAAACTGTACTTCAGCAGTCGGTAGGATTCGGCGCGATGACGCCAGCGTAGCCAGCGCTCTTTGTAGTGGGTGATGCGGCCCACCAGTACGATCACAACCGCAGCACCCGCCAGAAATAGTTCGATCCAATCCAGCTTTTCCTTGCTCGGCAGCCAGACCGTACTCCAGACCTCTTGCTGCCCACGGCTTAACCCAAAAATGGCAAAGGCTACCGCCAGAGTTCCAAAGGCAGCCGCACCCCGCGTCAACCAGCGGTGACGGCGTTGATATTCCACGGCCTGGTCGTCGGCAGGAGCAAACTCCTGAGCAATACGCCCGCACAGCTGCAACGTTTTCGATATAGGTGCGTAACGGGTTATTTCCCCCGCCGTATCGTGGATATCGTCGAACGTATCCGCTCCCGGCACGGGGCCGGGAATGCTGGCCGGCATTTCAGGCTTACGCAGCTGAGAATTTTGTGTCATCTCAATGGGCGCCGACGATTTGTGTGTTATAGCCGAAGGCAAACGCGCGCCGATTCTGGCACCCGTGCTCCGGGCTGTCAAGGTTTGCTGATATGGTAGCCCAGCGCCAGAATGGCCTTCAGCGTCCCCATCGCCGTGTTGCGGTCAAAAATCTTCTCGGATTCGGGCAATTCTTCGTAGGGAATCAGAAACGGGTGTTCCTTTCGCCCGTCATTCCGCTCGCGTCCATAGCGCCAGCCCTGGGCAATGCGTTCCTGCGCCCAAACCTCATGAGCGTTTTTGGCGAGTGTCTCAGTTAATCCGACAATCTCTGGGCTGAGTTCTACCTTCGCAGTATCGATAGGAGCGGGTATGTAGCTCATCCGGGCATTCTATCGTGATTGTCTTCCCAAATCACAAAGACCAGAGAATGGGGCAGTTACCGGACCCAACAGCAAAAGTGTCATGTTGCAAAGCTTTTTCGTGATTCCCGTCACCCACACCTGTGTTCGCGCTCTCTTGCCCTGCGGCACGAAATGGGATAAGTTGCTGTTCCCCGTCGCGATTGCGTCCCCCAAAGGGTGGTGAGTCGGTCGTGTGCCATAAATCTGGTCGGTTCTTTGGATTTCTCCCATTCATTCTATGGTTCTGCGTTGCGAGTGGTTGCCTTGCCCCAACCGCAGCGTGGACGCAAACGGTTGCCGTTCGCCCGCGCATTACCCAGGCCGTGGACGACTCGCGGCTGACCACTCTGCGCGGCAACGTTCATCCTCTGGCCAGGCCCGAGTTCGACCGCGGGGCCGCGCCGCCCGATCTCCCCATGCAGCGGATGCTGCTGGTGCTCAAGCGCAGCTCCGAGCAGGAGTCTGCCTTGCAACAACTGCTGGACGAACAGCAGGACAAAGCCTCTCCCAATTTCCATAAATGGCTCACGCCGGAGCAGTTCGGCCAGCAATTCGGCCCAGCGGACCAGGACATTCAGACGGTTACGTCATGGCTGCAGTCGCAGGGATTTCAGATTGGCAAGGTGGCTAATGGGCGCACCTATATCGAGTTTTCGGGCACCGCTTTTGAGGTACAACAAGCTTTTCACACCGCGATCCACAGGTTCACGGTGAACGGTGAGGATCATTGGGCCAATGTGAGCGATCCCCGGATTCCAACGGCCCTCACCCCAGCAGTGGCGGGGGTGCAGACGTTACATAGTTTTCTGAAAAAGCCCCAGGCCCGTATCGTCTCGGAAGGCGCTATAGCAAAGGTCACCTCCAACGGCCCGGGAAAAACGCCCTTGGTAACATTTCCAGGAAATCCCGCGATTCATGCGCTTGGCCCATGGGATTTTGCCAGAATCTATAGTTTTCCACCTACTAATTACGGAGCCGCCTCCATCGCGATCATTGCTCGTTCCGATTTCGATGCCCAGGATGAGCGCAATTTTCTTTTCGTGTTTGGTATGGGAGGGAACGATCCCCAAGTAGTCGTGAATGGCCCCGATCCTGGCAATCTCGGAGGGTCTGAGGAAGTTGAGGCTCTGCTGGATGTAACCTGGGCGAAAGCCCTCGCCCAGACCGCTACGATATTGCAAATCGTGTCTGCTTCCACAAACACCACCGATGGTGTCGATCTGTCCGTAGCCTACGCGGTAGATAACAACGTCGCAGGCATTATGACTGAGAGTTTTGGCTCCTGCGAAGACGGCTACACAAGCACGGAAGCCACCGGACTGGCAGCCATTGCGCAACAAGCGGCGGCACAGGGAATTACCTACATCGTCTCTACCGGCGACACAGGGGCCGCCGGCTGCAACCGAAATGACGCGACGGTTGCCCAGGGGCCGGTCTCGGTCAACATTCTTGCTTCCAATCCTTACACCGTCGCGGTCGGCGGCACCATGTTCAACGAGAATGGGCAACCGAGCAAGTACTGGGGCACGAATGATCAAAATCTACAATCGGCGCTGTCATATATTCCCGAAAATGTCTGGAATGAAAGCTGTTCGCAAGCCAGTTGCGGACAGAACGCAAACATCGCGGCAGGCGGCGGAGGCACAAGCCGCTTCTATCTCAAGCCTTCCTGGCAAAGCGGGGTTCAAGGCATACCGGCAGATGGAATGCGCGACATCCCTGACGTCTCATTCACTGCGGCCTCACACGATCCATATGTACTGTGTCTGCACAGTTCCTGTCAGAACGTCTATAACGGCGGCAGCTTTACCCTCTATTTCGTTTACGGTACCTCCGCTTCGGCGCCCTCCTTTGCCGCTATCACCTCCCTTCTAACAGAAGGCGTGTATGGGGCTCAGAACGCCGGCAACCGCTTGGGACAAGTCAATTACACTTTGTACAAACTAGCAGGCAGAGCGAGCTTCGCCCAATGTAACGCTTCCAATACCGGCAGCCTGCCCGCCTCGACCTGCATTTTCAATGACGTTACCAAAGGCAACAACGCCGTTCCTGGACAAACCACCAACCAGTATCAAAGTGGCGTGGGCTATGACTTGGCAACCGGACTGGGCTCGATCAATGTAACGAACCTGATCAATGCCTGGCAGAGCGCGACCTTTTACGCTACCAACACCGCGCTTACGTTGAATGGCGGAAGCGCTGTATCTATTGCCCACGGTGATCCGGTGATGGTTGATGTCAATGTCACCAGCAACAATGGAACTCCGACGGGCACGGCGTCTTTGCTGAACATTCAGAATTTGCCTGGTATGGGCATTACATCTTTGGCGTTGACTGCAGGGTCCGGGGCCACATCGACCAATCTACTGCCGGGAGGAGCCTATCCGGTTTCCGCTCATTATGCGGGAGACGGAGTGTTCGCGCCAAGCGATTCAGCACCCATTACCGTCACGGTCGCTCCTGAAAACAGCGCTACAACTGTGTCTGCTTTTACCGCAGATTCACAGGGCCGTCCCATCCCATTTGCCGGAGGCCCATACGGCAGTTTCGTTTACCTGCGAGCGGACGTGAGTGGCGTTTCAGATTTTGGTGTGCCCAGCGGCGCCGTGATTTTCTCCGATAGTCTCGGCGGCAGCTTAGGATCGTGGATTCTGAACAGCCAGGGCAATACAGCTATGCCGCATGGCCTGCTTACACTGACCGCTGGCACACATTCGGTTGCCGCAAACTACAGCGGTGATTTCAGCTTCAAGGCAAGCGCGTCGCCGCCTCTGAATTTCATCATTACTCAAGCCTCCACAACCACGGCCTCGACGGCTACCCCCAATTCCCAAGGTGCCGGAGCGGTGCTTACGGCCTCAATTGCCACCAACAGTTTTGGTAATGCTCCGACCGGAACCGTAAGTTTTTCTTCGGGCGGTATTCAGCTGGGTAGTGCCCCGTTAGTGGGGGGGATAAACTCGACCAGTGGTGCGGCACAGGCCACTGTCACCTGGACCGACTCTCAGTTGGCGGATGGACAATATAACATCGCAGCTACCTACAACGGCGATACGAACTACAGTGGATCGAGTTCGGCACCGGCAACTTTAAACCTGCAGCCTGATTTCGCTTTATCTTTCCACAGTTCGACAGTCAGCGTTTCGCCGGGAAGCTCTCCTGTTGACGCGTTGGCCGTGACTGCCCAAGACGGCTTCAATGGGACCGTCAATTTCGACGCGGCTTCATGTTCCGGCCTGCCTGCCGAAAGCAGCTGCAGCTTCGGTCCGAGTTCGGTGACTGGAAGCGGAACAACACAGCTCACCATTGCGACAACAGCACCTCACCAGAGGGCGACGGGGGGAACTGGTTCGTCCCGCAATTTGAGTCCGTGGAGCACGACTCTGGGACTAGCCTTCGTTGGTGTCTTTGTGGGATGGGTTCCCAGTCGTCGCCGTCGCTGGACGAACTTGTTGTCGTTGATCGTCTTGGCCCTTCTGGTCGGGCTTTCGGGGTGCGGTGGAGGCAGCGGTACCAGTGGTGGAGGAGGAGGACACACACAAGATCCTGGGACGCCGGCAGGAAGCTATACCGTGACGGTAACCGCCACGAGTGGCGCCCTGATGCACAGCGCCAGCTTTAAGCTCACCATTCAATAGAGCTTTCTGCAGATAAGAAACCAATTTACTAAGTCCCCGAGCCGGAAGACTGTCGCCTATGTTGCCCTTGCCGCCTTATAACCCGACTCCCCGGCCTTCTTCATAGCCTGCAAGGCCTCTTCGGCGGTCAGCAGCGGGGTGGTATTCACTGCCTTGCAGGCTCCGCCGCCCGCAAACGCAATCGCCAACCCAGCGGCGCTGACGTTGTCCGGCATTTCGGTAATTACCACTACATCGTAGCCGCCAAAGGCAAACCAGGCGCTGACGATCTTGCCGCCTAGTTTTTCGATAGCCTTCCGCACGGCCTCGACGCGATTTTGCGGCTGGGCGATGAGCGTTTGCCAACCTTCACACGAATAGCTGACTTGATGCAGATAGTGGGGCATGAACAGCCTCCTTTCGACGAGAGCGCATCATCCCAGAGCGGCCCGGACGAGTCAAGTTAACCAATTACTAACGCGATCTCGGACCGAGCGCCGTTTCGCCCTCCCTGCCGCATCCCAGATTAGAATGCACATAGCAGCGGCCTTGGATCCTGCCATAACCATCGCCCTCTGAAACCCTCCGCGGATAACTCCGGGGGGCTGGTGTAGATTCGGAAGCAAACAAACCTAATGACACCTTCAAAGAGCCTTCTCTCCAAACTCACCTCTTATTTTTGTGCAATTTGTCTGTTCTTGCTGCTGGCAGCCGGCCTGTGGGCACAAACAACACCAAGCGAGCCATCGGCTGATCAAAACCAGAATCAAACTTCCGACAAGGTTCACGAAGCCGCCAGCCCATCTACGGAACCCAAAGAGTCGAGAATCTCTCCCCAGGAGGCCGAAGAACTCTTTGGCGAGGTCGACCAGATCCTCAGATTTGCCCATCGTGACTCCGGCTTTCCCATCAAGCACGAGGTCAAGCGGCGTCTCACCAACCGTGATGAAGTCGTCGCCTATCTGGAAAAGAGCATGCGCGAGGACAAGTCCGCCAAGCGCGTGGAGCGCTCCGCTCTCGTTCTAAAAAAGTTCGGGCTGTTGCCTCGGGATTTTGACCTGAGTTCTTTTCTCGTAGCTCTGCTGCGCGAGCAGATCGCCGGCTATTACGATCCGAAGACGAAAACCATGAACCTGCTGGACTGGGTTCCTCCGGAGCAGCAGCGCCCGGTGCTGGCACACGAACTGACCCATGCGTTGCAGGACCAGTCGTTCGGCCTGGAGAAGTGGATGAAAGCGGGCGACATTGATATCGACAAGAAGAAGGTGATCACGCCGGCCGACATCGAGGCCGACGAAACCGACGAAGTAAAGGAAGCTGTGGTGGAAGGCCAGGCCGAGGCCGTCATGCTCGATTACGTGCTTGCGGCCGTGGGCAAGTCCATTGTCAATTCGCCGGACATGCTGGCCACGCTCGACGCCGAGATGATGGCCGGCTCGCCCGATTCGGTCGAGTTCAAGAGCGCTCCTATTTTCCTCAAGGAATCGCTCACGTTTCCTTACCGCTATGGCGTGAAATTTGTCGCGGCGCTATTGGAAAACGGCGGAAAAGAGAAAGCATTTCCGGGCGTGTTCAGCAATCCCCCACGCAGCACACGCCAGATTATGGAACCGCAAACTTATCTTTCCGGCGAAGTCGTGCCCCCTATGCCCGTGCCCGACTTCCGCCAGGATTTCAAGAACTATGAGCGTTTTGATGTCGGTTCCATCAGCGAGTTCGACACCTCCATGTTGGTCGAGCAGTATGCGGGAGTGAGCAAATCCCGGGAGCTCTATCCGGGCTGGCGCGGCGGTTACTACTACTCGGCTCTTCCGAAAGGCAATCCCACTGCGCCATTGGCGCTACTGTACGTCTCGCGCTGGGGCACCGTTGCCAACGCCGAGGAATTTGCGGGGATTTACGCCAAGTCGCTGGCGCAACGGTACAAAAATGTAAAGCAAAACGAGCCAGATCTCCCGCAAGACCTACAGCACATTGGAACACTGACCGGCACGCACACGTGGCAAACCGAAGATGGCCCGGTGGTGATCGAAGTGCACGGCGATACGGTCATGGCCGCGGAAAGTCTGGATCCGGCAACGACGAGGCAGTTGGAGAAAGAAGTGTTCCCGCTTGCAGTCGCCGGCCAGTGATCCTGATACTGACGCACTTTGCCTTACGTTGGTCGTTCTCGGCGTCCTCAGCGCAGTCCTCTGCGTGCTCTGCGGTCACAAGCTCTTGATTTACCAGCCGGTGAGTGCGATTGCATTCTGTATAATCGCAAGACCGTGGCACAACGCACACAAATGCAAGCAGAAATTGGAATCATTGGCGGCAGCGGCCTGTACGCCATGCCCGGCCTCAGCAAAACGAAGGAAGTTCGCCTGCGAACCCCGTTCGGCCAGCCTTCCGATGGCTATGTTCTCGGTACTCTGCAGGGCCGCAAGGTTGCTTTCCTGGCGCGGCATGGCCGCGGCCATCGCATTCTTCCATCAGAGCTGAATTTTCGGGCGAACATTCACGGCTTCAAACAGCTCGGAGTCGAACGCATTATTTCTGTCTCCGCCGTTGGCTCATTGAAGGAAGAGCACAAACCTCTCGACTTCGTAATCCCCGACCAATTTTTCGATCGCACGCGCCATCGCGTGGATACCTTCTTTGGCAATGGAGTTGTGGCTCACGTCAGTTTCGCCGACCCGGTTTGCGGCGAACTTGCCCGCATTGTCGAACGGGCCTGCCGGAAGGCGGGCGTAACCGGCAAACCAGGCGGCACTTACGTTTGCATGGAAGGCCCGCAGTTTTCCACTAAGGCCGAGTCGAACATTTACCGCAGTTGGGGAGCAGATGTCATCGGCATGACCAACCTCACCGAAGCCAAGCTGGCGCGGGAAGCCGAAATCTGCTACGTGACCATCGCCATGGTGACGGACTACGATTGCTGGCATCCGCACCACGATTCAGTAACCGTCGACCAGATTGTCGCCGTGCTGATCAAGAACGCCGAGAATGCCTGCAATGTTGTCCGCGAAACTGTAGCGGCTATGCCGCGTGAAAAAGCTTGTAAATGCGGTACAGCCCTGGCGCACGCCATCCTTACGGACCCGAAGGTAATTCCTGCGACGGCCCGGCAGAAACTAAAACTCATCCTCGGGAAATACCTGAAAGCCAAAAAAGCATGAGCATTCTAGCGGTTGGTTCTATTGCTTTTGATTCCATTGCCACGCCCGCGGGGCGGGCGGAAAACGTACTTGGTGGCTCGGCAACTTACTTCTCTCTCGCGGCCAGCTACTTTACCGACGTACGGGTTGTCGCCGTGGTCGGCGACGACTTTACTGCCGAGCACGAGAACGTCCTCAAGAAGCGCGGCGTGGATACGCAGGGCATCGAGCGCGCCAAGGGCAAAACCTTTCGCTGGGGCGGACAATACCTCGAAAATCTGAACGAGGCCAAGACGGATTTCACAGAACTCAACGTCTTCGAAAAGTTCCAACCGCGCATTCCCGCTTCGTATAAGAACTCGAAATTTCTTTTTCTCGGCAACATTCACCCCAGCCTGCAGGCCGCCGTTCGCCGCGAAATGGACGGCGTGCGCCTGACCGGCGGCGATACCATGAATTTTTGGATTCAAGGCTCGCGCCAGGAATTGACCGAAACGCTCAAGCTGGTGAATGTGCTGCTGATCAACGACGGCGAGGCCAAGATGCTTGCCGGTGAGAGAAACCTGCCCCGCGCCGCACAAAAAGTATTGGCCCTGGGGCCTCAGGCTGTCGTGATCAAGCATGGCGAATACGGCGCGACCATCTTCTTTCGCGAAGGCGCATTCGGAATCGGCCATCACCCTTTTCGCGCGCCCGCGCTGCCCATTGACGAAGTGATGGACCCAACCGGCGCCGGCGATTCCTTTGCCGGGGGCTTCATGGGTTATATCGCTTCGCAAGGCGAACTCAATCGCGAAGTCCTGAAGCGTGCTTTGTTCTATGGCGGCGTGATGGGTTCCTACGCCGTAGAGCGTTTTGGCACCGAGCGCCTGCAATCGCTGACCCGCGAAGAAATTGAAGCCCGCTTCCAGGTCTTCCGCGAACTGACCCACCTCGAATGAGCCGCCCCGCGAACCAGCGTTGGGATCAGGAAACCTTTCTGGTTACCTGGCTGGCAGCATGTGTTTCGCTGGTTTCTTTCCTTTACTATCTGCGCCACGGCGACCTGCTGCTCTATGGCGACGCGGTTGCGCATATCAATATCGCCCGCCGCGTGTTCGACTCACGTACTCCTGGATTGCTTCAGCTGGGCACAGTCTGGCTCCCGCTGCCGCATCTGTTGATGATTCCCTTTCTGCTTTCCCAGCGCATGTGGCAGAGCGGAGTCGGCGGCTCCATTCCCTCGATGGTTGCTTACGTTCTTAGCGTGGCCGGTATTTTTCGTTTGCTGCGGAGCAGCCTGAGTTCCTACGGCGAACCGGGAGTTCCCGAGCGAATGGCCGCATGGATGGCAGCTCTGGTCTTCGCCGCAAATCCGAACCTCATCTACCTGCAAACCACGGCCATGACGGAGTCGCTCTATCTAGCGCTATTCCTCTGGGCGGTCGTGTACTTCAGTGAATGGGTTGCCGAGAACGAACCCAAATCACTGATGAAATGCGGCTGGTGCCTTTTTGCGGCATGCCTCACCCGTTATGACGGATGGTTCCTCGCGGGTCTGATGTGCGCCGCAACTGCGCTGGTGTGGGTGAAGAAAAACTCAGGCAGTAAACAATATCGAGCTTCAGTCGCGAAATTTCTTCTGTTGGCGGCGGCCGCACCCGTCCTCTGGCTGACCTACAATGCCGTGGTTTACCGCAATCCGCTGGAGTTCGCCAACGGTCCCTATTCCGCAAAAGCGATTGAGCAGAAAACGTCTGCACCGGGCTCTCCGCCACATCCTGGCGCCGGCAATTTGCCGGTGGCCGCCAGTTATTTCCTGAAAGCGGCAGAGCTGAACATGACGGAAAGTCCCTGGCATCGTCTGTGGCTCGCACTCCTGCCCGCCGGAACGCTGCTGGTTGTGGTTTTCTTCCGCAAGCTTTGGCCGCTGCTTTTGCTCTGGGCGCCGCTGCCCTTCTATATGCTTTCCATCGCCTATGGAGGTATCCCCATCTTCCTGCCTCCCTGGTGGCCTTTTTCCATCTACAACGCGCGTTATGGAGTCGAAATGCTGCCCGCGCTCGCGGCGTTCTCCGCCCTGACCGGCTGCTTCGTGGCGCGCGCGTTGGAGTGGAACAGCGCAAAGCTGATGGTAGCCGGGCTCATGACCCTGTTCCTCGGCCTCAGCTACTTCTCTGTTTGGCGTGCGCAGCCCATCGCATTTCGCGAAGCATGGATCAATTCGCGCGCTCGGATCGTTTTCGAAAAAGAGCTGGCCAGCACTCTGGAAAGACTGCCTGCAGGCTCGACGCTTCTTATGTATCTTGGCAGGCACGTGGGGGCACTGCAGACCGCGGGAATTCCCCTGCGCAATGTCATCAACGAGGGCAATCATCGTACCTGGAAACAGCCTTCCGATCCCCAGGGCCTGTGGGAAGAAGCGCTGGCGAATCCCGCGCGCTATGTGGATTTTGTCGTAACCTTTGCGGGAGATCCGGTGGACCAGGCAGTCTCGCGCCAAACTTTATCGGCGGTCGCAGTGATCCACGTCGCCGGCCAGCCCAAGGCAGTCCTCTATCGTACGACTCGCCCGCTGCGTTGAATGCCGAGCCTCACTGCCGTACCGCCCAACCGAGCCCGTCCGCTCCCGGCCCAGCATTCAACATGCCAGTGAGCTTCCAGGTCCTTAGATCGACCACCGCCACCTTCCCATCCTTGCTGCACGATACATACGCCAGCGGCCGATCCGGCCTCACCAGAATCTCTTGCGGGCTGCCCCCTACACCAACTGTCCGCGTGACCTTCATCGATCCTAGATCGACCACTGCAATCTGATTCGCCTCAGGCAACGTAACCAGCAGCCAGTGCCCGTCCAGAGTGGGAGCTGTTCCGTACCCAATCGCCGGCAACGCAATCCATTGCGTGACCTCGTTCCTGGCCGTATCGATCACCGCCAGCCGCGCCTCATCCTGGTCGGCTGTAAATACATATTTATCGTCCATGGAAATTGCGATTCGCTGGTCCGTCCTGGCCACCGGAATCACTTTGAGCGTCTTCCTCGCCACCAGGTCCAGCGCACTCACGGTGCCCGAACCAACGTTCGAGGTATATGCCCGCTTCCCGTCATGCGAGATCACGAACATATGGCTCTCCGGCTCTCCGGTCGGCACCGACCCAATCAACTTCCGCGAGTGGGGATCGACAATGTCCAGCGCATGCTTCAACTCCGCCGACACATACAACATCCCACCCGGACCAAGCCTGGCACAATGCGGCCGCGTCGGTCCGTCCAGTTCAATGGTGGCTACCACCTTGCTTTTTCCAAGATCGGCGACTTCGATGGTGCGGCCGTCTGTTCCCGGCTTGCCCACGCCCGAATCTCCATAGATAGGCAAATAGGCAAACCGGCCATCCGCGGAAGCCACGACTTCATGGGCGTGATCCCCGTGGGTTGCAATCTTTGCAACTTCACGGCCGGCATCGGCGTCAATCAAACTGAGCGTGTGATCGCCCTGGTTCGCCACCAACAGCATATGTTTGGCTCCAGATGCAGAGGTTTCGTCGCCCTGCGCCAGACCTGCCATAGTCAAAAGGCCCACCACCGTCAACCCACATGCAAGCACAAAAATGTTTTTACCCAACCTCTCCTCCCAACTTTTCATCAAGCCCTTCGCGCGTGAGAATCCAGGGGCGCCGTCCTATTCATACCGCAACGCTTCGATCGGGTCCAAATTTGCCGCCCGCACCGCCGGCAGCATCCCGCTCACCACGCCGACAACTACGAGAATCACCGTCGAAATCACGAGGATTCTCGGCTCGATCGGCAGCCGAATGTCCGCCGACTCCGCATACGTCGCCATCACGCTGAACAGCGGCATGGCTCCGACAAACAACGAAATAAGATAAGACAGCGCGATGCCGGCCACCCCGCCTACCGCCGTAATCACCAGCGCCTCGGCCAGAAACTGCAACAGAATATCCCGCCGGCGGGCTCCCAGAGCTTTTTCCATACCAATCTCGCGCGTGCGCTGCGTTACCGAGACCAGCATGATATTCATCAGCCCCACCCCGCCAATGCCCAAAGTCAGAAAGCCAATGAAGGTCAGCAGAATTCGCAAACCATTGATCAGCATCTCCAGTTGCTCGGTCTGCTGGCGGACGTCCATCATAAACATGGCCCGCCGGTCATCCGGCCGGAATCCGTGCGCTAGCGCCAGAGCGTTGCGCAGGTCTCTGACAATCTTGGAATGATCCAGGCCTCCGGTGTCCAGCCAAATGGCGTCCAGATAGTGGTTGTCCCGCAGGCTGCCCGCCGCGTCGTACGGAATCATGATGATCCGGTTGTGGTCATCCTGGCTGCCCTGTTGCATGTGGGGTTCCATGATTCCCACCACTTGAAAGCTGATACCCTTGATGCGAATGCTCTCCCCGATGGCGGACATCCCCGAAAACAGTATCTGTTTCGCCTCGATGCATAGCACCGCAACATGGGCATGGGTCGCGTTGTCCTGATCGTTCACGAACCGTCCGCTGGCCACCTTCATTCCGCCGATTTGCCTCATATCGGGATCAAAAGCTTGTACCCGCAAAGTATCGGATCGCGACCCCGCCTGAACCAGAGTACGGACATCGCCGAACCGGGAAATCTTCCGGACGAGCGGCACGGTGTTGTGGATTAAATTGAGGTCATCTTCCGTAAGGCGGATCTCCCGGCCCGCTTTGCTTCCGCCGGCTTGCTCCGAGGTGCGGCCGGGAAAAATTCCCACCTCCGAGGCGCCATACGACTCGGCAAACGTCTCGATGGCATGGCCAAATCCTTCGCCGTACGCCAGCAGCAACACCACCGTGGCGATACCCCAGGCCATACCCAGAACCGTGAGAATGGTCTGGCGCAGATCGTGCCGCATGGCGCCATAGGCTTCCTGCAATAAGTCGCGCGTCACAGATGTACTCCTTCGCGACCGCAGCGCCCCTCTTCGCCAGGTCTCAGCCGGAAGTATAGACCAGAAGAACTCCGCCGCTTTATCTTTCCCGAAGAAGAACCCCACGACAACCTGTTTCGGCACTGCAGTCGTCGAGGACCGCCACGATCGCGTGCACCACCTGCCTCTGCAGCTCCCCGCCAACGTGCAGCCCTACTCGTACCGCAGCGCCTCAATCGGATCCAGATTCGCCGCCCGTACCGCCGGCACCATGCCGCTCACAACTCCCACCACCACCAGAATCCCCGTGGAAATCAGCAGATTCTCCGGCGCGATGATCAGCCGGACGTCTGCGCTTTCCGCGTGCATCGCCATCGCGCTGAACAGCGGCATGGAGCCAACACAAACCGATACGAGATAGGAAAGAGCGATGCCCGCCACCCCGCCTGCCCCGGTAATGACCAGCGCCTCCGCCAGAAACTGAAAAAGAATGTCGCGCCTGCGCGCGCCCAGCGCCTTCTCCATGCCGATTTCGCGGGTGCGCTGCGCCACCGAAACCAGCATGATGTTCATCAATCCCACCCCGCCAATGCCCAGGGTCAGCACCCCGATAAACGCGAGCAGAATTTTCATCCCCGCGATCAGCGTTTGCAGTCGCTGCTCTCGCTCTTCCATATCGATAATGAATACCGCCCGCCGGTCGTCCGGCCGGAAACCGTGGGCTCTGGCAAGAGCATTCCGGATATCTATGGCGACCTTGCTGTGGTTCAGTCCCGAGGTGTCCAGCCAAATACCATCCAGATAGTAATTATTTCGCAACGTGTGTCCCGCCTCATACGGGATCACCACCATCCGGTTCTGGTCATCCCGCCCTCCCTCCTGGAACTGCGCCTTGAGAATGCCAATCACCCGGAAGCTGACACCTTTAATCCGGACCTCCTGCCCAATGGCCGGCATGCCGGAAAACAGCCTCTGCTTGGACTCGTAGCCCAGCACGGCCACATGCGCGTGCTCGAGATTGTCTTCGTCGTTAACGAACCGGCCTTCCGCCACCCGCAAGCTGCCAATGTGCAGCATGCTGGGATCGAAGCCCTGCACCCGCAAGGGATAGGAACGCGGCCCGGCCTGGACCGTTACCGTTTGGTCGGAAAAGCGGGAGATGTGGCGGATCAGAGGATCTGTATTGCGGATTAAATTGATGTCGTCTTGGTTGAGCCGCACGGGGGTGCCAGCTTTAACGCCACCTGCCTGCTCCGAAGTGCGCCCGGGGAGAATGCCAATCTGTCTTTCCCCGTAGCCCACCGCAAAAGCATGAATAGCCTGGCCAAATCCTTCGCCGTAAGCGAGCAGGAGCACTACCGTGGCGATTCCCCACGCCATGCCCAGCACGGTCAGCAGAGTCTTGCGGGAATCGTGCCGCATCGCGCCGTAGGCTTCCTGCAGCAAATCGCGCGTCACAGGTCTCCCATACGCTGCCTTTTGCTCTCTAATATGAGTTGAATCCCGCCAACGGCAAATGTACCGGCGTCCGCCTCCACTGCGCTCGCGCTGCCCGCCATACTACTCGTACCGCAGGGCCTCAATCGGATCCAGATTCGCCGCTCGCATGGCGGGCAGCATGCCGCTGGCCACTCCCACCGCGCCAAGGATGCCAGTCGCGATGATCAATATCTTCGGCGCTACAATCAGCCGGATGTCCGCCGCACTGGCGTTCTTCGCAATCGCGCTGTAAAACGTAATCGCCCCCACCGAGTAGGAAATCGCATAGGAGATCAGAATCCCGACAATGCCGCCCACCGCGGTGATCACCAGCGCCTCCGCCAGAAACTGAATCAGGATATCCCGCTTGCGCGCGCCCAGCGCTTTCTCCACTCCGATCTCCCGCGTTCGCTGCGCCACCGACACCAGCATGATGTTCATCAGCCCGATGCCTCCAATTCCCAGCGTCAGCGTTCCAATGAATGCCAGCAGAATCTTCAAGCTGAGAACCACGATGCTGAATTGCTGCAGCTGCCGCTCCGCGTCGAAAATGTGCACTGCCCGCTCATCGTCCGGCCTGAAGTTGTGCGCCACGGCCAGAGCGCCCCGAATGTTGTTAACGATTTTGGTGTGGTCCAGCCCCGCCATATCCAGCCAGATGCCATCCAGGTAGTGGGTATCTTTGATCGTATTCATGGCAGTGAACGGAATCAGCACCATGCGGTTGGTGTCGCTGCGGCCGCCCTGTTCCTCCATGCGCGGCCCGAGCACGCCAATCACTTCAAAACTCACCCCGTTGATGCGGATCGGCGACTCCAGGGCCGGCATACCGGAAAACAACTTTTCTTTGGCAGCCGATCCCAGCACTACAAAATGGCTATGGCTGACATTGTCATCGTCGCTGATGAACCGCCCGCTTTCCTGCTTGAGCGCCCAGATCTTGAAAATTGCCGGGTCCACTCCCTTGATGGGAAGGCTGAACGACCGCGGGCCGGACTGCACCGTGGCATCCATTTCCGCGACGCGCGAAATCCGCCGCGCCAGCGGAGCGGCGTTGCGCACCACCTCGATATCTTCGCTGGTAAAGCGAATGGGTACGCCTGCCCGGCTGCCTCCCGCCTGTTGCGACGTGCGTCCCGGGAAAATGCCTACCTCGGTGGCTCCATAGTTTGCCCAAATGGCCTCAATCGCGTTCCCAAACCCATTGCCGTAGGCCAATAACAGCACCACAGTCGCAATCCCCCAGGCCATGCCCAGCATGGTAAGCAGGGTCTTCCGCAAATCATGCCGCATGGCGCCGTAGGCCTCGTGTAATAAATCTCGCGTCATGGTTACTCTTTCCTCAGCGCATCCACCGGCGTCAACGCAGCCGCCCGCTTCGCCGGATAAATTCCCGCAATCGTTCCCGCGGTCGCCAGCGAAAGAATAGCCAACGCCGCGGTCAGCGGCACCAGCCGGGGCGAGCTGAATCCTCCCTGCTGCGGCAGTTTGGCAAGCAACGCCATGAGCGCCGCCGCTCCTCCCATGCCGATACATCCACTCAGCAATGTGAGAAACGCCCCCTCCACAAAAAACTGAAACATGATGTTGCGATTAGTCGCTCCCACCGCTTTGCGCAAACCGATTTCGCGCGTGCGGTCCGCCACTGCCACCAGCATGATGTTGATGATCCCGATCGCTCCCAGCGCCAGCGTCACCAGTCCCACGCTCCCCAGAAACATATCCATCGCGGTAAAGATCTTTCCAATCTGGTCCGACATCATCACCGTATCGAATCCGTCGAAGGAATTCGGATCGCCGGCGTCGAATCCGTGATTGCGGGCAACGATCTTCTGTACCTGCTCCTGTGCCGCAGTGTGCTCCTGGCGTGTGGTCGGCTGGTAATTCATGTAGCTGATGGCATTCACCGTCTCGCCCACGTTCAGCGGCGGAAAGTGAGTCTGCATAGTGTGGTACGGCATGATGATTACGGTGTTATCGCCCATATCGTTGCCGTGCCCGATTCGTTGCAGGGTTCCAATAACTTGAAAACGCTCTCCGTTCAGCAGAATGTAGCTTCCAATCGCCGGACGCCCGGGGAACAATATGCGCTTGCTCTCATCGCCGACGACAACGACCTGCCGCCGCTGGGCATCGTCCATTGCGTTAATCCAGCGCCCTTCCGCGATCGGCATATTGCGAATTTCGTTGTAAACGGGCATTGTTCCCATGACGTCGCCGCTGCTCTGGTAGAACTCGCTGACCGCGCGCACGTCATTGCGGCTGATGATCGGCGCGACCCTCCCTACATCCGGACATTCCGTCATCACATCGCGGTAATCCTGATCGGTCAGGTAGTACTGCTGCATGCTGGTGAAGCTCCCGTTCAGCATGGGAGCGCGCCCGCCAAAAATGAACATCACGTTCTCGCCCAGGGTTGCGAGCTGTTCGCGATTGCCTTGGCGAAACCCTTCCCCCACGCCTACCAGCAGCAGCAGGGACCCGACGCCCCAGGCAATGCCGAACATGGTGAGGAAGGAACGCAGCTTGTGCGCCCACAAGGTGCGCATGGTCTGCCCAAAGATGTCGAAAATCATCCGCATATGCTTATCTTTCCATCATAGTCCTACGCGAAAAACAGCCGCTGAGTTCCCCTGGAAATCCCAAGGACACGAAGGGTCCCGAAGCTGGGGATCTCCATCGGGAGGCCCTGTCCTTATGGTTCGAATCGAGCGGGTAAGTGCGAACTCTGGCGTTCGCCGATCGAGCGGCGCAACCATCGCACGCCGCTTTAGACACCCCGCCGCAAAAATTACTCCATTTCCCGAATAGCTGATTCCAGAGAAACTGGTGTTCCTCGAGGACGGCGGACTGGTTCTGCAGATGCAATTTACACGGATTTTGGGCGCGAAAGAGGGGCCGCACTTTGCCGAACCGCGAGAATGGCCCTAGGCCACGGCCGTGGCCGCCTGCTTACGCAGGTACTCAAGACCAGCCCAGAGCACCACCGCAAAAGTCAGGCTACGGAGTAACGCCGAGATCACTGACGCTCCGCCCAGCACTGCATCCGGGGGAGCGCCCGCGCCCAACGCATGCAGCAGGTTGACCACCAGGCTGACCGGCGATCTCGGTCCCCATAGCCGCCAGCCAGAGTGCCAGCACCATGGGCTGCAGCCGCGGAACCACCCAGGTAAGCGAAGCAAGCAGAATAAAGCCCGCAATCAAGGGAACCAGTAGAAACTGCTGAAATTGTTCCCGATAGAACAAGTCTGTCCAGGCAAAGGTCGGCAGCATCGCATAGAGCGGCAGCGCCACCATGGCATTGAGAACCGCAGCCACCGCAACGGCGCCCCATACGTTGGGAACAAACCGGAAGCCCGCCACCGTCGCCGCCGTGAATACGCAAGCCCCACAAATGGCCCACAGCCAATACGCCGCTGAAACCGGCACCGACCCAATCACTGCCCGGCTGAGCACGAAAGCCAGCCCGGCGGTTAGGTTGGCCGCAAAGAACGCCATCACCCGCGGCCAGTAGATCAGCCCCCCGCTCACTCCGATCATCGCCGCGAATCCCTGCCGCATAGGTTCGGCAGCCACCACCGGAACCACTACAGCCGTTTCCGTCTGCGGAGCAGGTATCGCCACAGGCGGTGCCTGGGCGGCAGGCACAACCGGCGCACTCTGGGCAACCAGCACCGGCCCAGCCTGTGGCGGAAGTTGCACGGGCCGGGACAACGCGGGAGTCTCCGGCGTCGGAGCAACCATGACCGGAGCAGGCGCGGCCGCAACGGGCGCTGGCGCTGTCATAGCCCTGCGCTTGCTCAGCAGGCCGCCAATGTTTCTCTTGAGCTCCGCAATGTCCTCGCTCGTAAGCGCAACCTGCTTATCGGGAGTCGTGTGCGACGCTACCATGCGCCGGTAGGCCAGCGTCCCGCGCGTAGCGTTGGTGAACGCGCCCACGCTCAACAGCGAAACCAGCAGTTCGAACCAACAGGCGTAGTAGAGCGAAGACGCCTGCTTGTACATCTGCTCGATCTGATTCTGGTATTGGCCATATTGCGAATACTGGGAATACTGCTGCTGATATTGACGGTATTGGGCGGTATAGCCATCGAGCATCACGCCCACTTTTTGCACTTTATCGAGATTGCCGTAGGCTCCGGAGGCGCAGAGCACCAGCCCGATGATGGCCGCCGGCCGGCCCATCTTCTGCACCCCAAAGCCGATGGCCGCCAGGATGAGAATCACCAGGAATCCCGTGGCCGCGCCCCATCCCGGCCCCAAGAGCACCACGGCCGCGTTGGGCGGTGGCGGAAACACGACCGCGTAAATGGTCAGTAAGACCAGAACCACGCAAGCCCATACGCCCTGGCTGGCGGCTCGCCGTGCGCTGCGCCCGTCGTAAATATCCGGCCAGGCAATTTTCTTCCATAGCGGCGCAGGTTTCGCGGGGGCCGCCGTCTGCACCACCATAGGCCGAGGCAGCACCACGGGCATATCGGGGATGGCCGCTTCTTCTTCCAGCGGCAGCGACTCCACCCGCTTCACCAGTTCGGCAAAGCGCGGATCGCTGTGCAGGACTGCGAACCGCGGCTCGGTCTTCAAGTGCGCCAGATTGCTCGAGCGCTGCTCGACCGCGCGGTTCAGCCACTCGAAAGCCTGCTCGCGCTCCCCCAGGTCCGCGCTTACCAGCGCAATGTAGTACGGCGAAACATGCACGCCAAGGCGCACCAGTGCCCGCAGCACCGAAACAAACTTGGCCTCCGGATCGCCCTCATATAGCTTGATCTGCTGAATGCCCGCCAGCTGATATTGCATGCTCTTGGCAATCTTGGCGTCTTCCAGGCAGAGCGGCAGAAAGTGCTTGTTGCTTTCCCACGCCAGCATGACCTCGCGGGCAATGTTCTCCGATTGCATGGAGATCTGCGAGATCATCAGAATGACGGTCTTGCATGAGTCAATTGCGTTGACAATCTCCTCGCCCCACTTCTGTGCGCCGTCGATGCCGCCCTGGTCGATCCAGGCGGCGACGCCCGCGGCACGAAGCTTTTGCACAAACTGCATGACCTGGGCGCTATCCTGGCGGGAATAACTGACCATGACCTCCGGACTGTAGGCCCGGCTGGCGGTAACAGCTGGCTCGTTCATTGCGGGTGAACCCATGGGACGACTCCACACCGGCTCGCGGAGAGCCAGTGTGAAATTTTTATCCGGGAAAGGCGGCGAGTCAAGGAGTATTGCAAGATTAGGAGCGGCTAAGTCCGTTGATGGAACAGACTTAGAACAATGGCGCAAGACTTTGCAGAAAACGGTGTAGGGACGGGGCTTGGCTCGTCCAGCCGAGCGCAGTGAGGCAACCCCTTTGGGCAAGCGCTGGTCTGGCGCAACTTACCATGGCCCACCCTAGCATCGGAGGTAGCCCCGCAGAGGACGCAGAGTTTCACAGAGGGACGCGGCGCGAACAGTGATAGTGGCGAGTTTGCGAGCCGAACGGGTATTCTAGGCGCATTCAGGCCGCAGGTTTCACTTCCCACCTCCCGCGGCCGCAAGCGAGGAAATTATGGCGTGGAAGCTGAGAATCCTTCATCAGGGCGCGGTACTCGCGATCGGCATCCTGGCGTTCGCCGCCACTGCGAGGGCTGGTGACGATACGGCCCGATTCTATGGCACGTGGACGACCAGCTTCGTCGTGAACGGGCAAAGAGTCACGATGACGTCGATCCACAACGTGAACGGATACCAGAACTACTTCGTCCTGCCGACGGGTAATACGGATGCGGGGAGTGGCAGCTTTTCCGCCGCGAATGGAATCTGGAAGTCGAGCGCGCCTTATCCGAACGACGCCGGAGCGTATTTCTTCATGGGTAATAACACGGCGGTATGTACGAATGCCGCAGGGCAAAAAGTGGTGTGGACGCGGCAGAGTACGGCCCGGCCCGGCAATTTCAACGAGCCCCAACCCGGGCCTGCTCCGGGACCGGAGACTGCGCCGCAGCCCACGAATTCGAAGTCTCAGACAGATGATTTTCCGCCTTCCAAGAATCCGGCCGTGAACCGTGGCTTCGCGGCGATGAAGCAAAGAGACTACAGAACGGCGTGGAGCGAATTCATGACGGCCGCGAAGCAGGGCGACTCCGACGGTCAAGCCGCCCTCGGCGGAATGTTGATGAATCATGTCAATCCGCCGGGCACCGGCTTCTATGCGCAAGCCGAGCAGTGGTTGCTGGCCTCGGCCAGGCAGAACAACGACCGGGGCATGGATTTGCTCGGTCAGTTCTACTACCAGGTGGGTCGGAATATCGCGGGCGGCATCAATCCGGGCCACAACACAGCGCCGATCTCCGCGGGAGAACGGATGCAGGCGGAAGAGAAATTCCGCCTGTCACGCCAGTGGCTGGAGAAGTCGGCGGCGATGGGCAATCAGTATGCTAAGGGAGATCTGGCGATCCTGCTGGACGCTGGAGTCGGTGGGCCGGCCGATAAAGCACGGGCCGCGCAACTGCGCGCCGAAGCGGCGGCGGGACCCGACAAGGCTTTTGGCGAGAAGGTAACTGCGGATCCGGAAACACAGGCATTTTCGGCTTCGTGGCAAGCCGGACATTACGCGGATGCCCTGCGCCAAGCCACCGCGCGTGCGAATCAAGGCGACGCCCCTGCCCAGGCTTTGCTGTGCAAGGCGTATTACGAAGGCGTCGGCGCACCGCGGAATTTTGCCACCGCACTTAACTGGTGCAACCGCGCCGTTGCGCTAAACAACGCCGACGGCATGTTCATTCTCGGTCTGATGTACGAACATGGCGCGGGCGTGAACCAGGATCTCGACAAGGCGTTGAATCTCTTTAATCAAGCGGCGCAAAGGGGACAGGGCTTCGCCCGGATGGAAGCCAAAGGCATGCTCATGCAGGGCGAGGCGAACCGCACCGCCGCGGAAGCGCGGAAACACATGGGCGTGGAGGAAACGGCATGCGGCGTGGCCGGCGGGTCCATGGCCGGATTTGAGTGCATTCGCGGCGGCGAGACGATTGATCCCTTTGACGCGACTCAACACTAGTTCCCCAACCTGCCGCAAAAACCCCGACCAGAGCGGGATACCCCGCAAGTAAGCTAAAATTGAGGCGTGCAACCAACGCTGGCGGGTCTATAATGAGCCTCCGTACGGCGCCCCAAAACAAGAGAGCAGAAAATGCGCAAACAAAACGGATTCTCCTTGATTGAGTTACTGATCGTGGTGGCGATCATTCTGATCATTGCCGCCATTTCCATTCCGAACCTGCTGCGGGCACGCATGGCGGCGAACCAGGCATCTGCAGTGGCAGCCATTCGCACTCTGGTGACGGCACAGATCACTTATCAATCGGAGTATCCCACTACCGGGTTTGCCAGCAGCCTGGCCGAACTCGGTCCGACGAACGCAAACGGGTGTCCCACGCCAAACTCAACCACCGCCTGCCTGATTGACCACACGCTGGCCACCTCGACCGCGGCTCCGGGCAAAGACGGCTATATCTTCAGCGTGGCGAGCTTCCAAGGCGGAACGTCTTTCGCAGCTGCCGGAACGGCGGTGAACTGGAATCAAACCGGCGTGAACAGCTACTGCGCCATTGAGGATGACGTGACCCGCTTCAAGCTCGAAACCTCCACCGTGGCCCCGACGACGTATACCGGAACTCCTGCGGCCTGTGCCGCTTTGACGCCGCTGCAGTAGAACAGAACCCGGGTGCGGCAGCACCGGCTCAGAACTTTCTCGCCGGTACGGCCCCGCCGTTCCCGAAGATCATCTAACCAACTTCTGGAATATTATTCACGGGACATCTCTGCGCGGGCTATAGCCTCGCGTTTAGCGATCGGGTCGCAGCACTTCTTCCAGGAGGCAGCTTTATGCGCGGAAAAAACACATCCCGCCGCAGCTTTTTAAAAATGACAGGCGCAATCGCAGGAGCAGGCCTGGCCAGCACAAGAACTGCGAGCGGAACGGCGGCAAGGCTGGCGCAGGAAAGTACCGTCCAGCCATCTCCGCAAGCCGAAGGGGCTCCGCCGGATTACGTCCTACACCTTGTTGCCAGCCCGATCGAGATCGCTCCTGACCACTTTATTTCCGCGGTGACCTATAACGGGCAGTTCCCTGGCCCGCTGCTGCGCTTCAAAGAAGGCCGGCCGGTGACGGTGGAAATTCACAACGACACTGACACCCCCGAGCAACTGCACTGGCATGGTCAGTTGGTTCCGACCGATGTGGACGGCGCAGCCGAAGAAGGGACTCCGTACGTGCCGGCCCACGGAATGCGCCGCATCACTTTTACCCCCCGTCCCGCCGGGTTCCGCTTCTATCACACTCATAACCGGGCTGGCGCTGATCTGCATGCCGGCCAGTACAGCGGCCAGACCGCGCCCGTGTATATCGAGTCTGCGCATGAACCGGGCAATTACGACCGCGAGGTTTTCCTCACCCTCAAAGAATTCGAGCCGTCGTTCAGCCAGGGCGGAGACATGGCCATGGATTTCCTGAGCCCGGAAACACAGGTCCAGGAACTGAAAGAGCAGGGCGAGTCGGCAATGAAAGCTTCGCTGGCGAAAGGCATGCCCCACGGCTACGAAGTGGGCTACGCCTCGTTCACCATCAACGGGCGCATGCTGGGGCACGGCGAACCGGTGCGCGTGAAACAGGGGGAGCGGGTGCTGTTTCACATCTTGAATGGAAGTGCGACCGAGATTCGCAGCCTGGCGCTGCCCGGGCATTCGTTCAAGGTGATCGCGCTCGATGGAAACCCCGTGCCAACACAGGCGGAAGTTCCAGTGCTATGGCTGGGAACCGCCGAGCGGATTTCGGCCATCGTGGAGATGAACCATCCCGGCGTATGGGTGATGGGGGATCTCGACGACGACGATCGCGGCCATGGTATGGGGATCGTGGTTGAGTATGCCGGCCAAAATGGCAAGCCGGTCTGGGCGGCACCGGAGCCGTTTCGCTGGGACTACACCCGCTTCGGCAAGAACGCGGTTGTTCCCGAACCAGACGAAACGATTGACATGAGATTTACCAAGCGCAATGCGGCCGATCGTGGATTCAACTTGTGGGCCATCAATGGCATAGTGTTCCCGAGCTTTTCCATGAAGCCGACCTATCATCTTCGTCAGGGTAGGCGCTATCGTTTGCGCATGCGCAATGCCAGCGACGATATCCATCCCATCCATCTTCATCGGCATACCTTCGAGCTGACCAAAATGGCGGGGGTCAGAACTGCGGGCGTGATGAAGGATGTCGTAATGCTCGGCGGCTATCAGGAAGTGGAAATCGATTTCACTGCCAACGATCCCGGGCTAACCTTGTTTCATTGCCACCAGCAACTCCATATGGACTTTGGCTTTATGACTCTGTTCGACTATGTGTGAGCCTCAGAAGCTCTCGAACAAACCCGTTCAGCCGGGTCGCGGTGCGCTTTGCCTTATGTCCGTTTTTCTCGGCGTGCTTGGCGCAAAGCTCGGCGTGCTCTGCGGTTACAAGCTCTTAGCTCCCGAACCGAAAGCTGTTGACCGCCGATAACGTAGAGAAGTGCCGCCGGGAACGCAAGGGAAAAGCTGCACCATTACCGCCAGCGCCTTCCCGTTGCAGTACGTGGCGGGACACGATAACATGATTAGGACAAGGCGCTAAGTGCACCTTCCTGAGCGCGTCAGCTTCATAACTGCGGAAGTGGTGGAACTGGCAGACACACCATCTTGAGGGGGTGGCGCCGAAAGGCGTGGGGGTTCAAATCCCCCCTTCCGCACCAAAGAATTTCGGCTTGTTAGGCCTAAGGTATTCGAGTTCACACATGATTCTATTTATCACCATCATTCACGTTATCGTTTGCGCCTTTCTCATCATTGTGGTGCTGCTGCAGAGCGGCCAGAGCGGCGATATTGCTGCGGCCTTCGGGGGTATGGGCAGCCAGACTGCCTTCGGCCCGCGCGGCTCGGCCACGGCTCTTTCGCGCGCTACAACGTGGTCCACGGTGATTTTCATGCTCACCTCGCTCACGCTCTCGATTTATGCGCAGCGGAAGAGTGGGCCGACCTCCGTGCTGCAGGATGTAAAGTCCTCGCAGACCAAGACGCAGCCGGCAACGCCTGCACCCGCACCGGCACCTGCGCAAACGCCGCAGAAATAGTCGTTGGTCGTTGGTCCTTGGCTAAAAACCTGAACACCGCTGCCAGTAAAGCGGCCAACGACCCAGGACGAACGACCAACGACCGATCCATCATGATCCACGAAATCCTTCCCGTCGGACCGCTGCAATGCAACTGCTCCGTGATTGGTGATGAGGCCACGGGCGAGGCCATGGTCATTGACCCCGGCGACGACATTGAAGACGTGCTGGCGCTCGTCCGCAAACACAATCTGCAAGTCAAACAAATCGTCATTACCCACGCGCACATTGATCACGTTGGCGGCGCCATGAAACTGCGCGGGGCGACCGGCGCGCCCATCCTGCTCAACCAAAACGACTATGCGTTGCTGAAAATGCTCGACGTGCAGGCTTCCTGGCTCGGAATGGCGGACCCCGGCAAGGTGGAAATTGACCACAGCCTGGGACAGGCAGATACGATTGCGACGGGATCGTTGAAGGCAGACGTGCTGCACACGCCGGGACACACCGAAGGCAGTATTTGCCTCTACTTTCCTTTGGAGAAAAAGCTGATCGCCGGCGACACATTGTTCGCGCGAAGCATCGGCCGCACCGATCTCCCCGGCGGATCGTACGACAAGATCATCCACTCGCTGCACGAGAAAGTGCTCGCCTTGCCGGATGAAACTGCGGTCGTTCCCGGGCACGGCCCGCTGACCACGATTGGCGAAGAGCGGGAGAGTAACCCGTTTCTCGTCCGCAGGTAGTAGCAGCCAGCAGATCTTCGCTTGCCCTGGCACGTAAGATCTCCGGATTGGTCACAGAAGGCATTCCGTCAAGATGGCATTATCTGCGAAGAATCATGCAGGCTAGGCGTTCAGAAATCCGAGCATCCGCCCGACCCCCTCGCGAAATTGCTCAGGAGGCGTAATCAGGCTCAGCACCAGGTATCCATCCCCCGAAAAATCGTAGAAGTGCCCCGGATGCACAAGAGCTGACTTTTCCTGCAGTAGCGCGATGGCCAACTCTTCATCCGATTGGGTTACCGGAACTCGCAGCACCGCGTACCATCCGCCCTCAACTTCCAGGCGCGTGCAGCTTTTCTGTTTCGTCAACTGATGATCGAGTTGCTGCAAATTCGCGCGCAACCGGTCCAACAGAAGCGGCTGGATCTTTTTCCGCTGGGCAAGCAAAACCGGCGCGGCCAGCTGAACCGGCGTGTTCATGGAGAGGTAGGTGTCGGCAATCACCTCCAGGCGCGCCATCGCGGGTTTCGCTTTTTCGTCCGGCCCGCTGACCACAACCCAAGCCAGCTTCATCTGCGGCAGACCCGAAATTTTTGAGATGCCACTCAACGTGAAGGTCAGCACATCCTGATTCAGCGCAAACGTCGACCGCGAAGCACCGTCCAGGGCATAGTCCAGAAATACTTCATCCACAATGAGCGCCAGGTTGTACTCACGGCAGAAAGCGTTCAGATCGGCGCGTTCCCTTTCGCTCACGTAAGAGCCGGTCGGATTGTTGGGGTGCACCACGACGACCGCGCGGGTGCGATGGTTCACTACCTTGTAGAGTGAAGGAAAATCAATCTGCCAGCCATGGTCGTAGAGCAACGGATAGGGTGCCAGCTTCACATCCTGCAAATCAGCCAGAAATTCAAACAGCGGATAGCTGGGCTTAGGCACCAGAATTTCATCTTCCGGATTGCACAATAGGCGAAATACATACGAGTACCCTTCGCTGGTGCTGGTGGTAAGCACCAGGGATTCGGGGTCGAGATCGAAGCCTTCGTGCTCTTCGCGATAATAAGCGGCCACGGCTTCGCGGGCGCTGCGCAATCCCTTGGGCTGCGGATCGTAGTCCAGTGCACCCGGCTGAATCAGCGCCTGCAGAATCGTTTCCGCATCATAGGGAAAACCAGCCCGGCTGGGATTGGATATCGTGAGGTCCAGCACTTCCCTGCCCGCGGCCATCACTTCCTGTTGCGCCTGCGTGAAGCGGTTCGGGTTCAGTTTCCAATCTGTGCGTTTGGAGAACATGCACGCTCATGATAAAGGAACCGCAACACTCGCTTTGGGTTCCAACACGATTTCGAACCTTGAGCATATAATGATCGGTTTCCTATGCAACCCATGACAAAGCAGGAACTGCGACTAGCCGATCGCGCCTCCCGGTTGGGCACCGAGAGCGCCTTTGAAGTTTTGGTCAAAGCCCGCGCCCTCGAAGCGAAGGGCAAGGACGTCATTCACCTGGAAATCGGCGAGCCCGATTTCGAGACGCCGGCAAATATCGTCGAGGCTGGCGTCCGGGCGCTGCGTGATGGCTGGACGCACTACGGGCCGCCGGTAGGTCTGCCCTCTCTGCGCGAAGCCATCGCGCAGTACATCAGTGAATCTCGAGGAGTTGACATTCAGTCCGACGAGGTCATCGTCACGCCTGGCGGCAAGCCGGTTCTTTTCTTCAGCATCATGGCTTTGGCTCAACCGGAAGATGAGGTCATTTATCCCGACCCCGGCTTCCCTATTTACGAATCGGTGATTCGTTACGCCGGGGCGCGCCCCGTCCCTATTCCTCTACACGAAGAAAAAGACTTCCGCCTGGATGTGGATCAACTGGCCTCGTTGATCAATGATCGCACCCGGCTCATCATTCTGAATTCACCGCAAAACCCTACCGGCGGCGTGCTCAGCAAGCAGGACATCCGCGAGATCGCCGAAGCGATCGGCGACCGTAACATCATGGTGCTTTCGGATGAGATCTACAGCCGCCTGATTTTTGAGGGCGAGCATTACTCCATCCTGTCCGAACCAGGATTCCGCGAACGCACCATCCTGCTGGATGGTTTCTCCAAGACTTACGCGATGACCGGCTGGCGCATGGGATACGGCGTCATGCGGCCGGAGTTGATCGCTCACATGACGCGGCTGATGACCAATGTGAATTCGTGCACCGCCAGCTTCACGCAGATCGCGGGCATTGAGGCGCTGCAGGGCGACCAGTCTTCTGTAACGCGCATGCGCGACGAATTTCAGAAGCGGCGCGATGTGTTTGTTCCCGGACTGAATCGGATCCCGGGCTTTTCCTGCCGTGTGCCCAAGGGCGCCTTTTACGTTTTCCCGAACATCACGGAAACTGGCTGGCCGTCCAAAAAGCTGGCCGATGCTCTACTGGAAGAAGCCGGCGTGGCTTGCCTTTCGGGAGGGGCCTTCGGCGATGCCGGCGAAGGCTATCTGCGCTTCAGCATCGCCAACTCTCTGGAGAACCTGACCAGGGCGCTCGACCGCATTGAGCAATGGGTGAAGAAAACGCTGTAGCGCGGTTGCACAGGTTCATTCCCCAGTGCAGTTAGTGACAGCCACAGGGAAATTCGAACTCCCGACCTATAACTCGTCGGCGCCAAGCGCCTTCCGAGCGCAGAACGGCACGCCCTCGAGCACAACCGACTTCCACTACGCCGATTTTGGGGCGAGCGCAGGCTCCAACTTGGCTTCGGCCTGTGGTGCGGCTTCTCCGAACAGGACCCGATAGACCACTCCGCCCAGCACTCCTCCAATCAGTGGCGCCACCCAGAACAGCCATAGCTGATGCACCGCCCATCCGCCGACAAACAGGGCCGGGCCGGTGCTGCGTGCCGGATTGACCGACGTGTTTGTCACGGGAATGCCGACCAGATGAATCAGAGTCAAGCTCAGCCCGATCGCAATGGGGGCAAAGCCTTGAGGGGCACGGCGGTCGGTGGCGCCCATGATGACCAGGAGAAAGAACATGGTCAACACAACTTCAGCCACAAAACACGCCACCAGAGAATATCCACCAGGAGAATGCAAACCGTAGCCGTTGGAGGCAAAGCCCCCCGCCAGGCTGAATCCCGCTTTGCCGTTGGCAATTACCAACAGGACCCCGGCCGCCGCCGTGGCTCCCGCCACTTGTGCGATGACATAGGGAAAGAACTCTGCCGCCGGAAACCGCTTGCCCGCCACCAGCCCCGCGGTGACCGCGGGATTTATGTGGCATCCCGAAATGTGGCCGATGGCAAAGGCCATGGTCAGCAACGTCAGCCCAAAGGCCAGCGCTACACCGAGAAAGCCAATTCCTAATCCGGGGAAGGCCGCTGCCAGCACAGCGCTTCCGCACCCGCCGAAGACCAACCAGAACGTCCCAAAGAACTCTGCTGCCGAACGTTTTCCGAGAGTCATAAGCCTCCTCCTTCAAAACCGGAGGAATTGTACACCCCCGGCCGCGGCGGGCCGATGGCACATAGAGATGTGGGGGTAGGGGAACCGACAAAGCACGCACAGTCTGCATGCTCGCCACACGCTTCCTGGTTATGAACCGAGGTCTTGGTTGAGAATCGCGAGTAAGGTATGGTGCGCCCGGAGAGATTCGAACTCCCGACCTGTTGCTCCGGAGGCAACCGCTCTATCCAGCTGAGCTACGGGCGCACACCAATACTGTAAGTGTATCTCGGGAGCCGGGTCTCATCAATGAGGTGCGACGCTTACCAGCGGTTCCTGCCTCCGCCACCGCCGCCGCGTCCGCCACGGTCACGGCCTCCACCGCCGCTCCGTTCGGTTTTAGGACGCGCTTCGTTCACATTCAGTTTGCGCCCCCCGACCTGGGTTCCGTTGAGTGCGGCAATTGCTTTTTCGCCTTCTTCTTCATTTGCCATTTCCACGAACCCAAATCCCCGCGAACGGCCAGTGTCGCGGTCGGTCATGATGCTGACCCGGTCAACTTGTCCATACGCCCCGAAGAGCTGGCGCAGTTCGTCTTCCGAGGAGTTGAAATCCAAATTACCTACGAAGATATTCTTCAAGCGAATCGCCTCTGGTTGAACTATTTGAGTGTGGGCAAGTTCGGCGCACAAACAGAGCCCGGGAGCGTGCTCAAAAGCCAAAGCTGGCGAACAGTCAAATGCGTGGGAAGTATAGCAGGTCTTTTGCGGATGGGAAGCACTTCGCCGACGATCCGGCGCGAAGCCCACGACCCCGAAACCGGCACGTCAGAGCGGAGAATTCCCCACTTAGCGGAGGGCGTTCAGCACTCGTCGACCTTCCAGAAGCCCTCGCCCCAGTGTCCCTGGCGATGATAACCCATTTGCAGCAGCCGGTTCTTGGGGTCGTGCCGCTTGCCACAGCGCGGACATTCCAGATAGCGCCTCCAGGCCGTACCTTGATGGTCGTAATCTTCTGCCACGGCGAAGGTGAGTCCGCAACTGCATGGCACGAGGAACATCTTCAACGGTAGCTGGCCGGCTTTGGGCATAAAGCTTGCTTCTTGAGTATACAGTTGCGAACTTACGCTACCGTATGCACAGTTGAGCATTTGGCGGATCCATTAAAATACGGCGATGGACAGACGAACCTGGTTGCGCTCTATTCCTGCGATAGCGCTGCTGGGTAAAATCACTATTGCCGATGCAAGAGGAAAAAAGGTGACCACACTTCCCGCGACTGCAGTCTACGAGCTCCGTATTTACCACGCCAATGAGGGCAGGTTGGCAGACCTGCTTGCCCGCTTTCGCGACCACACCATGCAATTGTTTGAGAAGCATGGCATGACGAATATCGCGTATTGGACTCCCACCGACGATCCCATAAAAGGCAAGACGCTCGTCTATATCATTGCCCACTCCAGCCGCGACGCCGCTGACGCAAATTGGCAGGCGTTTCGCAGCGACCCGGAGTGGAAGAGGGTGCAGGCGAAATCGGAGGAGAATGGCAAGCTAGTGGAAAAAATAGATTCCACCTACCTTACCCTGACCGACTTCTCGCCACGACTGTAGAGGGCGCAGCCCAAAGCGAAGGCATGCTTTTATGACACAAGCTGGCCCGAGCGCACTGGCAGATTGGCGGCTTCCCAGCCGCCGATGCCCCCGGCCATTTCGCTGACCCGCCGAAATCCGCGCCTTTGCAGCAGGCTGGCCGCGATCGACGATCGGTAGCCTCCCGCGCAATGGACCAGCAGAGGACGATCTTTCGGCAATTTCTCCAGATCGTGCTGCAGATGATTCAGCGGGAAGTTCAAGCTGCCGGCGATGTGTTTCTGAGCCCGCTCGCCGGGCGCGCGAACATCCACGGCCAGCGGCGGATCGCTCGAAGCCAGGAGTTCCGCGGCGAACGGCGCGCTGAGCCGTTCGGTGATGGCCGTCAGTTCCGGACGCGATTGCAAGCTCTGCAATCCATCTTTTAAATAGCCACCCACATGATCGAACCCGATTCGCCCGAGCCGGGTTGCCGATTCGTTCTCCCGGCCCGGGTCCGCAATGATCACGATGGGATGATCCCGATCCAGCAGCGTTCCCGCCCAGGTGGCATACTGGCCGCCCAGGCCGATGTTGATGCTGCCCGCCAGGTGAGCCGCGGCAAATTCGCCGGGATCGCGCGTGTCGAGAATCTGCGCCCCAATCTCCTGCAGGGCAAGCAGCTCGTCGAGCGTCATCGGCTTCACACGCTCCAGCGTCTGATCGAGCGTCGGACGCTCTTGGCTGTTCAACACAGCGTCATAAGTAAAGTAGGCCGGAGCTTCGGGCTGATCGGCGGTCACAACACGCACGAACGCTTCCTTGCTCATCGGCTGTAGCGCGTAATTCAACCGGCGTTGTTCTCCGAGGGTGGATACCGTTTCCTTGCTGAGCGCCTTGCCGCAGAGAGAGCCGGCGCCGTGCGCTGGATATACAAGGGTCTGATCCGGAAGACCAAGCAGCTTGTCGTGCAGCGAATCAAACAGCATGCCGCCAAGTTCGGTAGCCGACCACCCCAGCGCGGCGCGCAGGTCGGGCCGACCCACGTCGCCGATGAACAACGTATCTCCGGTCAGCACGGCGTGTGGCTGCGTTGCGCTGGCGTTCCGGTCATAAACGACGATCGAGATCGACTCCGGCGTGTGACCCGGCGTTTCCAGCACTTTGAGGCGCACGCGCCCGAGTTCAAGCATCTCGCCATCATGCAGCGGCGTGAACGCGTAGCCCGCCTTCGCCGCGGCGCCCAGGTAAATGGTTGCGCCCGCGCGATCCCGCAACTCCAAATGCCCGGCCACGAAATCGGCATGCAGATGCGTCAGGAATACGTGCTTAATCTGGAGCACGTACTCGGTGGCAAAAGCAAGGTATTGCTGGATATCGCGCTGCGGATCCACCACGGCCGCCGTGCCGGTGACCTCATCTCCAATGACGTAAGAAGCATGCGCCAGACAGGGTAAATAAAATTGCTTGAGGAGCATGGCACAAGGTACATTTCCGGTATCCCCGGAGTCAACTTTCCGGACGCCCAGACACATCGCAAGGATTCCGGCCTTTCCCCAGCTTCCCAGTTGCCAAGTTTGCGGGAGAGGCGTTTACCAACCCATTTGGCTCATCCGCTTAAGGATAATCGCGCTGTAATTATTCATGCGGTGGCGGAGAGGAAGACGTCCGTCGCTTCAGGGAGCCGGCAGAATTGCAGCGAGCCGCGCCGACTGTTCACGGCACGATGTTACGGGCTGCGTTTTCGGTAGTCGACACGCCGGCGGCGCCATTAAAATACCAGGGCCGCATTCAACCACGTTGAGGTATAGCTCCAGAATGCGCTGTTTGCCGACAATTCCGCCACCGGTACCAGCGCCTCTGCCCCTTACGGAGCAAATAGAGCGGCCAGTTCCGAAAAACAGATTCTTTACGAGTTGCTGCGTAAGCGTGGGAGCTCCTGCGACTCGCTCTGTCCACGGCCTCGTCCAGATGCTGGGCAATGTGAAATTTGCGTAGACGATCTGGTGCTCCCAATCCTGAGGTGCTCGCTCACCGAGGCAACGTAGGGATCCCACATATCCATGGCCACGGCCTCGATACTCTCGCGCTGCTCCTCCGTCAGCGTCTCCCAGAATCCATCCAGACTGGTGTTGGTAGAAGTGCGCATCCTCTGCGGCGATTACCGCGTGCTGAAGATCGGGCGAGATTTGGCTGAGCGAGAAGAACTTATATCGTTCCCGAAACGGCTTACGTTGACTCCCGGCGCTGCAAGGCGGCGCTGCATGTGTGCCAGCGGTGGTCCGGCGATGGATCCATGATCCCGTGGATCTCGTCCCAGCTCAGCGCCAGCTGCGCGGCCACCGGCTTCAGGTCGCTGCCCTAAGCCAGTAAAGCACCAGCCGTTACATCAGCGCGGTGAATCGGCTTGAGGGCTCAGCGCAGCGCAATTTCACAACCCGCACCTCATGCTCGCGGCACTCGCTCGGCGCTGGCCGGGCGTGCAGGATCGTCTGATATTGGCAAGTGCCCAGAGCCACCATCGGACGCGCCAAGCGACCCCACCTATGACAAGCCATCGAATAAAGGATCGAAGGAAGCGCGCGCGAAGCGAAGCTTTAGTGTGTGTGCGCGTTGTGGTCACATTTCAGAATAATAGCCTGAGCAAGTGCTACCGATGGAGAATCCTGCGCGCGAGCACAGTCACGCGAAATCATTGCAGAGATCGCCACTTAAGGAAGCTTTGTCCAATTACCCTCCCGCGATGGCCCCAAGCACAATGAACGGCTCCTTACCTTCGGCGACGGCGGCGGGCAGGGGCGCATCGGGCAGATCATGGGACAGGTCTTGTTCGCAGGCGAAGAAGCGCAGGAAGGGGCGGCGCTCGAGCGTGTCGTGGTCGCGAATCGCTCCCCGCAGCATGGGATAGCGGGCCTCCAGCGCATCCAGCACCGAGCGCTGCGTGACCGGGCCTTCGACGGCCAGCGTAACCTCGGCCTCGGCATGCGCCAGGGTGCGGAGGTGGAAGGGGAGGATGATGCGGATCATGACGATTTCTCTTTACTCCCGTCTACTCTCAGCAATGCGTCCAGCCGCGTTCCATTGTTCTACAAGATTTAACTCGTGCACCCATCTTTCGAGGTATGTGCGGTCCAACGAATCGCCCTGCAATTTGACAATACCCGCTGCATCTTCGATATGCCGTTGCGATTGCCCACGTTTTGCCCATTCCAATTTGGCAAGGATTACATCTTCGGCGCAGGCCACAAAAAGATCTGTCCCCTGCATATTTACCGATCGGCGACGGCGAAATTCCTCCTGGCTGAACGCCCGCGACTTGCGGATGATCATGTCGATCTTCCAACCGGATTGCAGGTCGATGACGTTGAACATGGACTCCGCCTGGTGCGCTTCGGCTGCTGCTTCTTTATCCGCGTAGTATTGCATCGGCGGCAAGCTTTCCACGAATTTCCGTAACTGAGGCGCAGTGCCTGAGATGACGAAATCGATATCTTGCGTCGAACGTGGAACGCCATAATAAGCGCTGGCAAACGATCCGGTCAGCATATAGGCGACTCCGGCTTGATCGAGCGCCGCCGTAATTCTTTGCAAAACTTCGGGAAGGCTCATTGCAGATCGGGCAGCGGCGCGGGAAAGAACGCCAACCGCAATAACTCGCGAGCGACTTGCTTTTCCGACCATTCCGGATGCTGGCGGCGAATTCCTTCCCGGCTGAGTTCACGGGCGAAAAGGCTCATCTCAAAAGCCAGCAGCAGGCGCTGCTCTCCCGACATAGCCCGGTGGATTTGGTTCTGGATCGCTTGCGCCGCAGGATGGGTGTCGGTAAGGGCCACAAGGAAATGGTAGCACGGGAGAAATGGGGCCTGAGACGGGGTCAGGTGGTGATGTCCAGCGGGTCGTGGGAGAGGTCTTGTTCGCAGGCCCGCTTCTGATTAACAAAGACGCGCAGGAAGGGACGGCGCTCGAGGCTGTCGTGGTCGCGGATGCTCGGGTGCCCCGCATCTCGTCGATTTTGCGAGATGCGGGCTTGGAGCATGGGATAGCGCGCCTCCAGCGCATCCAGCACCGAGCGCTGCGTGACCGGGCCTGGGTTTCAGAATATGACGGACAGCGTCACCTCGGCCTCGGCGTGCGCCAGGGTGCGGAGGTGGAAGGGGAGGATGACGCGGATCATGATCTCACCAAAATGGATTCTGGATCGTCAATTGCCGATTAATAATCTGCCCGTGCTGCAAATCTTCGGAATAGAGCGTCTTGCATCCGGCCTCAATCGCCGCCGAGGCGATCAGTGCATCGTAGATGCCGTATCCGTACCGTTCCGCAATGGCCAGAGCTGCTTTATGTGTATCCATTGATATTGGAACGGGGTCGGGGCAAAGAATGCAAATGACATCCAGGAACTCTCGTACTTCTTTCCAAGCCATACCTAACTTGCGCCGTGCCACCGACGCAACCTCGTTCAGGCATTGAATGCTAACCCTGCCGCCGCTTGTCAATAATGCCTCCGCTCTGGAGGTGCGAGGATCGTTCTTCGCCAGCGCGAAAATTAATACGTTGGTATCGAAGAAATCCTTAGCGGGCATGGGCCTCTTCCCGATCGAATACAAAGCCGGCTGGCAAGGGGCGACGCAGACGGCGCAAGCGACCGAGTGCGCGCTGCCGGGCAGGATCGCGGCGAACTTCAAATTCCCGGGCGCTGGCGATCGTGATTTCGATTTGATCGCCCTCTTTCAGATCGAGAGCCTCCACCACCTCGGCAGGCAGCCGCACCGCCAAACTATTCCCCCATTTGGATACCCGCATGAATGCCCCGACTCCACAATGATATACATGCCCATTGTATATCTATTGTCAAGCGTTCATCTCTCCGCACATCAGGACGCGCAGGAAAGGAGTGGCGCTGTTAGCTGTCGTGGTCGCTTGTTGCCCTAGGATGCCCCGCGCAGCCGGTGGGATAGGGGCCTGCATCCCCGGGATACGACGCATCCAGTGCCGCGCGCGTTGCGTGACCGGGCCTGGGTTTCAGAATTATGTCGGCCAGCCTCAGCTCGGCATGCGCCAGAGTGCGGAGGTGGAAGGGGAGGATTATGCGGATCATGGTTTGTCAGTGACGTCTAATTGTACAAATCGTCAGTAATTGACTTGAGCCATTGGTCCCGCTCAACCGCGAGTTGTTTCCAATGTTCATCCATTTTCGCTATGAATTCTGTCTGTACGTACGGGTGGTCAAGGCCTTTGAGGAACCCCAGTGGAGTCATTGGGACAACATTGCGCACAACGCCGATAAACAAGAGCTCATCGGTAATAGCGCGTTCAACTCGGATTACATCTCGATGAACTTCCGTTACATCGGAGAACTGGATGCCGGAGTAGCTGAGCGAACCGCGAGAGTTCAAATCAGCGGCATGCGCCAAGAACTTGTGACTAAGTGTAATGAGTCCTTCAGCTGCGGTGCTTTCCAGCCATTGTGTGAGCTTGTCAAAGACTCCCTGTCTAACGAGGTCACCGCGCTGCCTGTTTGCAGGTTGTACGCCTGATAGACGATCGAATTTTTCGTGAAGCTGACGGGACATACGAAATTGGCTGAGGCCAGGTGCCTCGATTCCCAACATTTTCGTTTCGATACTCGGAGGCAATGCTTTCCAGGCATCGAACTCGTACGGGAGGCCGTCATGCCCGACGTATATTTCTCGAGTAAGAAGATGTTTGTTTGCGACGATGTCGTCAAACAATCGGCGTAAGGAAACAACATCCTTGCGCTTATCCAACAGCCTGCGGATAGCTAGGACTTGTGTTGCAACATAGCCTTGATCTAGCAGATGTGCGAGGAGACCACTCTTCGCGGAAATATTCGGGTCTGCTTCTGCTCGTGGCTTGGCCATCATTCGGTAAGACAAATCGATAAAGATCATCGACAAAATCTGCTGCTGAATACTATTTGGTTCATCATTATGCACCTCATACCATTCCAGCCATTCCTGTCGTTTCCCTCGATACTGGGCTAAACTCACTCGGTCTATGACATCACAATCCTCAATCCGAAATTTGTATCTGGGTCGTTGGTTAACGGAGGATGACGTCACAGATTCACCTACGCGATTCGTATCAGGGCAGCGGCTTCAGCCCTGCCGTATTCGCTTCCATATTGACTTACGCGCCCACGGGGCGCAACTGCCACCGAAGTATCCGGCTTCCCCGCTAGTTGCGCCGTACCGACGCCGGGATCGTGTTTTGCGGCCTTGGCGGCACGGCTCTGAGCCGTGCCCTGATACGAACCGCTCCGGGCGGGTTCACGATGCCGCAGGCAAAAGCAGATTCCTCGACACGTCCTCGCCGCGCTTTCAGCGCGGCTGCGGACGGCTCGGAATGACAATGAAAGTGGGGCTGTGACGGCAGGGATGAATACGTGCCCTCCCGATCTATGTCCTGCCACTTGTGTCGTCCCTTCGGGACTTGGTCGTTTCTGGCTTGCCCCGGGGCTTACGCCCTGGGCTGCAATATTTCGCCCCTTGCGGGGCTCAACGGCTGTCAGCCCCGGGCTATTAATGTGGTTTTGTGGCGATAAATGGCAAAAAAATACATGATCGAGAGCAGAGCCAAGAAAATCCCGAAGACTCGAAACATCACCGTCATAATCTTGGTATTCCGTGCACGCCATTCTGGAGTCGGCGGCGGATTGAAATTTGGATGGCGTTCCCGCAACCGAGTCGTCCACGCGTTGTAGCGAAGGGACAGCGCTGCGGCACGGAAGACTAGAAACAGGCCAACGACAAAATACGCAATTCCAATCGTCAGATTCACGGTGCTCCTCTCTGCACCCTATTTTCAATCGCCGCCTCTTCGAAATCCCTGGTGGCCTGGCGGGCGGGGGCGCCCGCCCCACACGATTTACCCGATCGTCTGCACTTCCACGCTCAGCACGGCGGGCAGATTCTCCACAATGGGGTTCCAGCTGTCACCGGCATCCGGGGAGCAGTACACCTGGCCGCCGGTCGTCCCGAAATAAATGCCGCACTTGTCCAGCGTGTCGACGGCCATGGCATCGCGCAGGACGTTCACGTAGCAGTCTTTTTGCGGCAGGCCTTTCTTCAGCGCTTCCCATTCGTTACCGCCGGATTTGCTCCTATACACCTGCAGCTTGCCTTCGAGCGGGAAATGTTCGCTGTCGCTCTTGATGGGGACCACGTAAATCGTCTCCGGCTCGTGCGCGTGGACGTCGATCACGAAACCGAAGTCCGTCGGCAGGTTGCCGCTGACCTCATGCCAGTTGTCGCCGGAGTCGTCTGAGCGCATGACATCCCAGTGCTTTTGCATGAAGAGCGTGCCCGGGCGTTTGGGGCTCATCGCAATGTGGTGCACGCAATGTCCCGTCTCCGCATCCGGGTCGGGAATATATTGCGAGCGCAGTCCGCGGTTGATGGGCTTCCAGTTTTTACCGCCGTCGTCGGTGCGGAAGGCTCCCGCGGCGGAAATGGCGATCCACATTCTTTCGGCATTGCTGGGATCGAGAATGATGGTGTGCAGGCACATACCGCCCGCCCCCGGCTGCCACTTGGGGCCGGTGCCGTGCCCGCGCAGCCCGGGGAGTTCGTGCCAGCTCTCGCCACCGTCGGTCGAGCGAAAGATGGCAGCGTCTTCCACGCCAGCGTAAACCGTGTTGGGATCGGTGAGCGACGGCTCCAGATGCCACACCCGCTTGAACTCCCAGGGATGCTGCGTGCCGTCATACCACTGGTGCGTGGTCAGCGGCTTGGCCGCCACGTCGTAGGCAAACTTGTTGCTGGGCGGTGGCGGCGCGCCAGGAGCAGGCGGTTCTCCGGCGGGAGTGCCCGGCTGATGCCAGGTTTTGCCGCCATCGTCGGAGCGCTGGATGATCTGGCCAAACCATCCGCTGGTTTGCGAGGCATAGATGCGGTTGGGATCGACGGACGATCCCTTGAGGTGATACAGCTCCCAGCCGGCAAAGTGTGGGCCGGAGACGTCCCATTTCTGCCGCTTGCCGTCTGAGGTGAGGATGAATGCGCCTTTGTGGGTACCGACCAGAACGCGGATAGTGGACATGGGTAAGTCTCCTTAGGAAGTTCGTTTACGATTCATTCGCACGAAGACGCCCTAACATGATTTCTTTCACCCGCTCGGGGGCGATGCCTTTGTGATACTCCTGAGAAAGAGGATGGTCCGTCAGCTCAAGACGAAAATGCGGACGCAAGCCGACTTCCTGGACTTGAGCATACATTTTTAGACCACGCGTGTCTGGGTATTCTGAAATTCGAGTGCTCAACCAAGAGAACATTTCCGGTAGTTCGACTCGTTTGGAATCTTCATCCATCTCGATGAGCCTTTTGAAATTGCCGCGACTCAGCGAGCCCCAAACACCCCAACGAAAGGTTTCGGCAGCTCCGATAATAGGCAAGTGAATGACCCCGCGGATGAAAAAATCCCGGCCTTCGATGGCGCAGAAATCTTCATTTAAATAGGTTGTTTCGGGCGCCTCTTTCCAGCCGGGTCTCAGACGATTTTTGCGGTCTGTCTCTGCATGTTCATCTCGCCAGAAATCGGGAGAATCATAGCCGAAATCCAGCGCAGGTCCAGTGTGCCATTCATCACAGCTGCCGCATTTCCAACGAAGGTCGGCGAGATCATCGAGCGTGACGCTAGGGCGAGTGTTACGAATACGGGCACGTTGGTAACAACCGGAGCAGAGAAGGACAATCTTTGTCAGCTTCATAGACTCGTCATTCCATTCCCCGTGCGTCTCTCTAATAAGTTCGCAGTTGTCACACCATGCGTCGGGAAATGGGTTGTCGGTATCTGGTTCATCGCAATTGAACCCGAGGCCCACTGTCTCTCCCACTAAATGCGCGCAAACAAACGTCTGATCACATTCTCCGTGGGTGCGGCATTGGATCTTGTCTGTCATGTTTGCATGCTTGATGCTACTGTTTCTTTCGCCCCTTCGGGGCTCGCTCAATCTCCTTCCTGACCCAGAGTGAGGGCGCAAAACCCGCGCCTTCACCCTGGGCTGCAATCTTCCGCCGCTTCGCGGCTTGAGTTCCTGCAGATGTTCAAGCGTCACATGCGCTCGTGACATCTGTCATATCTTCCTGCCTTTAGGCAGGCACAGAATAACAGCCCCGAAGGGGCAAAAGAATGCAGCCCCGGGTGAACGCGCCGCTGTTGCGCGTTCACCCGGGGTAGACATCGAGCAAAATCCCCAAGCCCTGAAAGGGCGAAAGCCCCATGCCCCAAGCCTGCGGCAACCTCGTGGTCCATCTGATTTTCTCCACGAAACAACGACTGCCGCTCATCACTACGCAAATCCGTTCCGACCTACATGCCTATCTGGGCGGCATCGTTCGCGAAATGGGCGGGACGGCGCTCATTATCAATGGCATCACCGACCACGTTCATATGCTCATTCGCATTCGTCCCGCGCACTCCATCGCCGAGATCACGCGCGTCATCAAAACCAACTCCTGCAAATGGATTCACCACAAGGGCCAGAACAAATTCGCCTGGCAGTCCGGATACGGCGCGTTCAGCGTCAGTGAGTCAGGCATTCCGGCAGTTACCAGATACATCGCCACCCAGGAGGAACATCATAAGACGCGGTCGTTTCAGGAGGAATTTGTGGCCTTCCTGAAGAAGAACAATGTAGCTTATGACGAACGTTACATTTGGGATTAGGTTTCTTTCGCCCCTTCGGGGCTTGGTTTGTTCCTCCGCTGACCCAGGGTGAAACGCAACACCCGCGCCTTCACCCTGGGCTGCACTCTGCCGCCGCTTCGCGGCTAGAACCTACGACAGCCCACTACTTCTCCGCCACCGCCTTCAATTGATTCAGGCCCCGCTCGAAATCTTTTCCGATGATGCTGTCCATGCTGACGAACACCGTCATAACCTTGCCGGAAAAATTCAGTGGACCCGACATCGCCCAGGTTACGTTGGTGGCGTTGCCATTAGGTTGCAGCGTGAATTCCGTGAGGTCGTGCCCTTCCATGGGCTTGGAGAAGTCCAAGTTAATCGCAACTTTCGAGAACGGAACGGACTGGGTGATTTCCATGCGTCCTTTGCCCGCCTTGGTGTTACCGTCCCACTCATAAACGGCGCCCTGGCCGCTGGGCGGCCCGCTGAAGGTTCGCTTCAAATTGGGATCGAGTTTTTCGTACGGCGACCAGGACGGCCAGTTGTGGTAGTCGTTGATCAAGGGAAAGATCTTTTCCGGGGAAGCCTGAATCGTGACCGTGCGCTGCACCTGGAAGTGCCCGGGCTGGAACGCCCCGTAGATGAGAACGCCTGCAAACAGAACCGCGACCGCCGCCAGAATCCTTTTAATCATGCTCGCTCCAATCTGGTAAGTATCCCATGATTAAGGCCTCGGCGTCGTTGCTCCCGTGGGACGCCGTTCGGCTGCCCCTTCCCAATTCGAAGTTCATCTTATTGAACTTCGTTGACGGTGTTGCGACGGTTGACTAGGCTTCCAATCGTCTATCGGACTTTCTAAAAAATTCGAGTTGGGGTGAGTGGCTATGAATATGCGACCCTTTCGTAGCGTTGTCCTCTTGGCGGCTTTTGGCGCAGTGCTCCCAGGTTCAGCCCAGGTTGCCCGCTCGGAAGGAACCGTCGCGCAGAAGTCCAGCCCAGAATCGCCGGGGATGGACAAGATCAATCACGTGGTCTGGATCATCCAGGAGAACCGTTCGTTCGACAATTACTTTGGCACATATCCGGGAGCGGACGGCTTCCCGCCGACCACGTGCCTGCCAAAAATGCCGGGAAGCAAGGACTGCGTGGCGCCCTTCCATATGCCGGCAGGCGCTCCCACCTGCGATCTCGATCATAGCTGGCGGATCGCGCACGCGGCCATCAACAATGGCAGGATGGATGGGTTTGTGTGGGCGGAAGGTTCGCCCTACACCATGGGCTACTATGATGAGCGTGACATTCCCAACTATTGGAAATACGCTCACCAGTATGCCCTGGCCGACCGCTTCTTCTCCTCCCTCAATGGCCCCAGCCTGCCCAATCACATTTACACGGTAGCCGCTCAGTCGGGCGGCATCACCGATAACTACTTATCTCTGGAAGATCTGGAAGAGGACACGGACAGTCCGGAGGGCCTGACCTTCCCCACCATCGTTGACCTGATGGATAAAGCCAAGGTCTCCTGGAAATACTACGTGGAGGGCACGAAGAAACCGCCCTTCCATCTGTGGAACCCGCTGCCCGGCTTTAAAGACGTTCGCGAGAATCCGGAGCGCATGTCAAAGATCGTAGGGTCAGGACGAGTATTTTCGCGATCTGCAACAAGGCACCCTTCCCCAGGTTTCGTATCTCATTCCCAACGGCCCGGACAGCGAGCACCCCACCGAATCCCCCACCCGCGGCATGTGGTACGTGACCAAACTTCTGAATGCGCTGATGAAGAGCCCTTACTGGAAAGACAGTGTCGTCTTCCTCACCTGGGACGACTACGGCGGCTTTTATGACCACGTATTCCCTCGCGATGTAGACGCGTTCGGTTTTGGCCCCCGGGTTCCGATGATTGTCATTTCACCGTACGCCAAGCCGGCGTACATCTCGCACGTGGAATACGACTTCACCTCGGTATTGAAGTTCATTGAGATGCGCTGGGGCATGTACCACCTCACGACCCGCGATCGTGAAGCGGCAGACATGGAGGACACGCTTGACTTCAACCAGACGCCTAACCCGCCCCTGACAATCGCCGTGCCGGACAATCTGCACTTTCCGCCGCCGCCGCATGGTTGCACAGACTGGTTCAACACCTATGCGCCGTATGTGACGATTCCCGGCCATCTCGACCGTACGGCCATCGAAGTGATACAAATGCAAAAAAAGAAAGAGAAAAGTAAGTAAGCTTAGGGGCATTCCCACACCCGGCCGGGATCACAGAATGGAACGGACGGCGAGGAGTGAAAGAGGATTCATGGTGAAAGCCGGTGCTGTACACCCGCGGCGCATCGCACAGCTGAGCCGCGGCTTGATCAGACTGGCACTCAGTTCCCTGCTCCTTACAGCGGCTCTCACGTTGTCGTCTGCGGCAGGACAAAATGTCGAAAATGGATTGCCCCCGGCCCTGTATCTCAAAATTCAGCTAAACTCTCCGCTAAAAATCTCGGCACTGAAGCCGGGGGACATTCTGGAAGGCAAACTTTCCCAGGATGTCTACGCTGCGGATCGCAAACTCCTGGCCGCCGGAAGCCCGGTTCATCTGACCGTGGACAGCCTGGGACGTCGGCGAAAACCGCCGAACGATCGTTGGCCGTGGATCATCCGAATCTTCTCTCCACGCCACGAGAACTATCCAGTCTTCAAATCGGCCACCATTCAACTGCCGGATGGCGAAGAGATTCAATTACGGGTATCGGTAGTTGCGCTGGAAGACAAATTCGCCTTGCAGGTCGCGAAAAAAAAGAAGACCACGAAATCGCTTGCGAGTTTGGGAAGCTTAGGAACGGCGCCATCTGAGATGCCGCGACCCGGAAAGGCTAAAGAATCAGGTTCGCCGAATGTTCTGGAGGCCCTCGCATGGGACGATGGCGGGAAGCTTCAAGCCACGAGCAAGGCAATCCCTGCCTCCCCATACCGGCCCCAGGCGATGACCATTGCGCCCGGGATGGAAGCGCAATTGCTGCTTCTGAATGCATTGAGCGCCGGCACGAGTCGTCCCGGCGACTCATTTCAGGCACGGCTGGTATATCCGATTCTCTCCGGGTCTACCATCCTGTTGCCCGCAGGCAGTGTCTTCGAGGGCAAAGTCCTGAGTGCCAAGCGGCCACGCTGGCTGAGCCGTCCCGGCTCGTTGTATCTGGCCTTCACGCAACTGGACCTCCCGGGCGGCGCCGTCCCCATTACAGCCTCCCTCGCGCAGTTGGAGGTAGACCGGAAATCGCGCACCAGAATGGATTCCGAAGGTAAGCTCACCGGCGGGAGACCCGGCAAGGTTTGGATGCTGGCCAATCTGGGGGCAACGGCGGGATTTTCCAAGCTAGCCGACGATACCAGCCAACTCATAGTCGAAGCCATCGTCTCCTCAGCCACCGACGCATCCACGGCGGGAATGGCAAGAATTATTTCGGCCGCCGTCGGCGGCGTGTTTCTGGTGACCCGGCATGGCCGGGACATAGTCGTCCCCAAATTCACCGAGATCAATATTATGTTTGACCGGCCGCTGCTGCTGCCGGAGCCACCACGAGCTGCAACCATGCCGAACAAGTCTGAGTGACTTAGTCGGCGGGGCCCCTTGGATATCTGAGAGCACGCTTCCCACTGGAACCGCGCCCCTTTTCGAGAGCCTTCAGCCGGATTTCACACGAAATCCTCCAACGCCGCAACAATCCAAAGCAACTCTTAGGCACCCGAACGGCTCTGAATAGCTCATGCTAATCCGCCTCGGATACGACATCCAATTCGAGATTCCAGCGCCGGTGGCTATGGTGGCGGTTCTGAGCGTGCATCCCTCGCGGGAGGACGACCTTTGCGAGCCCGATGAGTTGAGAATTTATCCTGCAACGAAAATCGCCGAATACATTGACACCTATGGCAACCGCTGCACGCGCTTCCAGGCGCAAGCCGGCATGCTTAAGCTGAGCGGCAGAACCTTGATTGAAGATCCGGGATTCCCCGATGCCGTGAATCCCAAGGCCCGCGAGCATCCCGTGAATAAATTGCCTGACGAAACCCTGCGTTTTCTACTGAACAGCCGTTATTGCGAGGTGGATCGCCTCTCCAATTTTGCGGTGGAACTGTTTGGCAGCGTGCCGCCGGGCTGGGGCCGGGTGCAGGCCATCTGTGACTGGGTTCACTCCAGGATCGCTTTCGGCTACCATCATGCCCGCTTATCCAAGACGGCGCTGGACGTGTTTACCGAACGCACCGGCGTGTGCCGCGATTTTCAGCACCTGGCGATCACCTTTTGCCGGGCTCTCAACATTCCCGCCCGCTACGCCACCGGGTACCTGGGCGATATCGGGGTTCCGGCCGCTCCAGAGCCCATGGATTTCAGCGCATGGTTTGAGGTCTTTCTGGAAAATCGCTGGTGGACCTTTGATGCGCGCCACAATCACCCACGCATCGGCCGTGTGCTGATCGCAACTGGCCGCGATGCGGCAGACGTGGCCATCACCACGGCATTCGGGATTGCCAATCTGAAGCGCTTTACCGTAGTCACGGAAGAAGAGTTTGCCGCGCAGGCCGCCGGGGTCGAAGTATAAAGCGGGCATCCTGAGCAAGCCTTGCCTTCCTGAGCAACAATCCCAAACACCACTCCCAAGTTCCGCCTAGGCGTTTTGCAAAAGCGGGAGGCATGCACCTGCCGCCAACGCCTCAGCCCGAGGCCGATCTGCGGCACTACGCATTGACTTTTTCCCCATATCGGTAACAATGTTCCCCAATTTCCTCCCCCTGAGGAAAAGGTTCGCGAAGCTTGATGGCGGTTTGCACTCCCCTGTTTTCTAGAAACTGTAACCGGAGGCCGGCAATGCGCAGCCGAAGTGTCGTTGGGAGCATCCTGATTCTGGCAAGTCTTACGGGCGTTCGGTCGTGGGCACAACAGGAATCCAGTCCAGAGAAATCCGCCGTTGGCATTCACCAGCCGTCTTCCAGCGCTCCGGATGCGGTGCGCATTCTCTATACCGGCAAGTCTTTCGGATACTTTCGCATTCCCGACTGGCAAATTCCCGAAGGAAGCAATTGCGGCGCGCCGGATCGCGACCAAAAGCTCAGCGCGGCGGCGGAAGACTTCGAACAACTGCTGCGCGAGAATCGGGTAAGCGGCTCCATTCTATTGGGCGCAGGCGACAATTTCTCTCCCGAGCTTGGGGCTCGCATCTTTGCCTGTTCGCCGGAAGCCGCCGCCCCGAACCGGTATCCCCGTTTAGGCAAGGAATTGTTTTTCTGGGATCCGCAGTCACGGCGATGGCTACTCAATGAGGAAGCCCGCAGGCGGGGAAAAGAATCTCTAAACGGACAGAAGAGACTCGCTGTAGTCGACGGCACCTCCATCATCCCTTTCGACAACGTGGCCAATTTTTTCATCCAGGAAGGTTACGCGGCCATGGTGCCCGGCAAGCAGGACTTCCATCTCGGCCCGGAACGTTTGCGCGACCTGGCTCGCTACATGGCCAGTACGCCCATCCCCAGGAACAATCCCATGCTGCACGGCGAGAGCGTGCAAATGTTGGCCGCCAATCTGGTTATTGAAACCACATGGAAGAGCGATCACAAACGCCTGCCTGACTCCCAGAATCCGCCCTGGTTCGTGCCCCATCTGCCGAAAGTCGAGGATCTGCTCGGCCACATTGACGTCAAACTAGGGGAAAAACGAATTGAGAATTCGGCCCTGAGATTCATTGGCTTATCGGACCATGGCATGGTGTATCCCTGGTTTCAGGGCCCAATCGTGCAGGTATGGGATCGCCGTCTCGCCGACGCACTCAGGAAAGTCGATATCTCACTCTGCCGTTCCGTGGAAGAGGGCGATCCTAATGCCTTGCCCAATCCCAGTTCTCCCACCGCTGTGCATCATGGCGTGTGTGCTGCAGTGTCGCTCAAGCGCACCCGCATCGACGACGAGAACGTCTTCCGGCTGCAGTTCCCAACCGACGACGCTCGCATGACAACTCTTCAGCCCGGCCAGAACTATGGCCTTTGCATCAGTGCTCCCCAATCTTCCGTCACCGACGCCGATGGCACTCACATGTTCTGCATGCGCTTCTCCGTCTACACGCCGTTTTTCCAGTTTCCCTGGATCGCTCCGAAATGCAGGCAAGCCGGCGGCGGTGAACAGCCTTGTTACCGCGACCCCGATCCATATGTATTGCTGGAGCAGAAGGATAGTCACGGCGTCATCAACGACGTTGCGATCTTTGGAGTGGTGGACCCTCATCTGGTGGAATCGATTGGCATGCTCAATCTGGGTTGGTACAACCTCGACAACCAATACAAAACGGAAACCGTCGTGAAGGACCCGGTGGAAGCCATTCGCGAAATGAACGACTACTTCCAGCAGAATTTCGCACGGGAGCATCCTCAGGCAAAAGAAGAGGAGGAGAACGGGAAGCGCCGGTTGTTCAAGGTGCTGCTGGCGCAGATGCCGCCCCCGGAAGCCGCCATGCTGCAGGCCCGGCTGGGCGACTTCCAGGTCGTAGTCAGCGCCGCCGATCAGGAGGTTGCCTATGCCAACGACTCCTCCACCATGAAATGGACTTCGTCGGAAGGAAAAGATCACTATCCCAGCTTTCTGGCGATTCCCGGGGCGTACTACGTGCCCAAAAATAACGAGCAACGCTGGATCGTGGATATCGCTTCCCTCTCGCTTAAGCCCCCGGCCGGTGCGGAACGCAGTTGGGAGATTGACAGGTATCATCTGCAGCGCAGAACCAATCTCAACCAACCTGCCTTGCCGCATTTTTGGCACGCCGTGGAGAGCACGCTCCTCGATCGGGGTTGCCTGCCCCAAGAGTTCCCCCGGCTTGACCAGACAGATGGAACCAGCAAAATCGACTTGCTCACATTGTGTGCCATGCAGAAGCACACCGACGCCGATGTTGCCTTACTTCAGAAACGCGATTTCTTTGCCGAACTGCCACGGCCGGCTCGGGACATTCGTCCGGATTTGGCGGCTGGACAGGACCTTCAGCTGCAACGCATTCTCGACCGCATTCTGTGGAAGGGCGACTTCGTCAGCGTGATGTACGTACCCGGAAGCGCGCTCAAGCGTGCCCTCGAACAATCGAAAGCCTTTGATGCCGACGATAAGTACTCGCTGGCGCGCTTCAACGGCAGAAATCGGGGCCTGCTCTGGCTGGGAGTAAGGTTTGATAACGAGCAAAACGAATACCTGGTCAACGGCCTGCCTGTCGAGATGGGCAAGCTCTACGCCATAGCAACCAGCGATTTCATCGGCGCCGGGGACACGGGCTATCCCGACTTGGCTGCGTCGCAGGTCCGGCCGCCCAGGGTTCACAGAGATTTCGACAAGTCTCAGGACACGCTCAGCGGCATCGTCTGCCGTCAAATCGCAGGTGCTCAGGCGGATGCCGACTGCCTCAAGTCTCTGGACCGGGAAACCTACTTCGACGCTATTGCCATGGCGCCAAGCGATGCGACCCCGGGAGCTACGCCGCTGGAACAGCTTCGGCATTGGAGTATTTTCAACCATCCGGCCACAGTTCCCGGCGAAGCCATCAAAAGTCATGACGGAACACTCTCTGTGCTGGAAAGCGGGCAACAGGAAGTAGAGCAGCGCCCGCTCTGGGATTTCAAGCTGGCCAAGTGGAGCCTGGGGATCACTACTCTCGGCCATAGCGGCTCCGATTATCAGGTGCAGAACGATTTCGGCGGCATCACCACACCCGGCATCAATGCCTTTCGTTCCACTACCTGGACCAGCGATTTCCAGGCGCAGTGGACGCGCAGCTGGCAACACAATCAGATATTTATTGCTCCCGCCTACAGCTACAATGTGCAGCACAAAGGACAGCCTGACGATCTTCGCCAGGTGAACCAGATTGCCGACCTGGGAATGTTCGATCTCGGCTTTGCCCATCTATTTAACGGACGCGGGCCGGAACACTACGACTTCGTTTTCACCAGCCACTTTGAAACCCCGCTGGCCCGAACCTTTGCCGCCTTTCCCCTCACCACTTCGCATACCGGGCCGCACGGCCAATCCATTAAAGACCAGATTCGATTTGATTTCGATCGCAGCTATACCGAATTCGTGCGGCCGGGGTTTCGTTGGCATCGCCGGATCAGCTCCATCGAGGCCGGACCCGAGTGGGGCCATGAATGGAATGCCCTGCAGGGGATTAGTTTCACTACCAACGGCATGGTCACCAGTTGTTCCGCTCAGGCTGACGTTTCTCTCTCCCAGTGCATTAAGAATGCAACCAAGGGGAACCCAGCCTCCATTGCTCCCAACTCGCTGGTCACGACGCAACGCAGCGGGGAAGATCACTCGGGTGTTTACTGGCGATTGAGCCTGACCATTCCCTTCCATCCGCGCGTGAGCTACGTTCTCACCGACACCGGCGACTGGTTCTTCGTGCACTATGGCTCGGAGAACTCTACCACCACCTTGTTCCGCGATTATTCCCAGCATCAGCTGAGGTTCATGATTTTCCCCAGCTTTTCGATCGGCCCGGAATTCGACCTGCTGCTCTACGAAAATAAAGGCGCTGGTGGGGCGGGCGGGCACTTCCTGCGGCAGAATCTCGTGATGATGAAGGCGCAGTTCAACTTTGACTGGTTCAACACGCGGAGGATGGCAAAGCAAATCGAGTACGCGCCGGCGCCGGGACCGAAGTAAGACGCAATCTTCCAAAGAGCATCGTCAGGATGTTTTGCGGCCCTCGTCTCGCTGCACGCAGGCATGGGATCCTTCGACTTCATGGCTGCTTCGCATTCGCGAAGCGGCCATTCCGCTCACGATGACAGAGTAAGGCAGGTCCCGCGAGGTCGCCTAATTCCCTGCCAATGCGCCTATCCATAAACCTGCCGGTATCCGCCCGCATCTTCTTAAGCCCATCCAGTGGCAGATAGACCATGTGTCCAGCTTCGTAAGTCGCGAACGAAAAATTACTGTGGAACTTCGGCCCTAAATCCAAATGATCGATGGTGTAGTTGGCCGCAGAGAAAGGCGTCGCCAAATCGTAGTACCCTTCCAGCACCTGCACCTTCAGATACGGATCTTTCACCAACGCCTGCCGCAGCGCCGTCGCCGTGTCGGGATAACCATTGGCCGCCGAACCCCAGTCCCAATTCTTGCCAAAACTCTCATCGGAGGGAAAAACGTTATAGGGCATATCGGTCTTGTAACCCAGTTCGGTCCGCAAATAGTTGTTAAACATCGAAGTGTAAGGAGGAATGATCGCCGGCTCGGTGGGATCGTAGAACGGCGTGTCCAGCAGGCCATCGGGATCGGTCCCCGTGAAGCGTCCATCCAATCGCCCCACGCGCAGCTTCTGGTCCAGCAACAGATAGTGAGTAAACTTTCCTACATCGATGCGCAAATTCGCCTGGTCAATCACGTCTTTGCTCAATCCGGTAAAACGCGACATCTCTTCCATCACCTTCTGCCGCTCCTCCGGACTCAGCCCGTCTCCCTTGGCCAGAGCCTGCGCATAGGTGGTCGAGGCCCATTGTTCCGAGAGTTGCCGCGCCTTGCTCATGTCCGCCGCCAAATCCGGCGGCAGCTTATGGTGATAGCCGGCAATCATGGTGAATGACGGAATCAGCAGAATGTAAGGCTCGTCATTGCCTTTATTATCTTCTAGAGTCTGAAAGCGCAGCACCATGGACAGCAATGTGATTCCATTGAAGGAAATTCCCCGATCCGCGAGAAAGCCGGCAATCCCCGCAGCCCGCGTGGTTCCATAACTTTCGCCAAACAGGAACAGCGGAGAGGTCCAGCGCTCGTAACGCGTGAGATACAAACGAATGAACTCGCTGAAGGCCCGGATGTCCCCATTCACGCCCAGAAATTTCTTCGACGTCTCCACATCGGCAGCCCGGCTGAATCCCGTGCTCATGGCGTCAATGAAGACCAGATCGCTCTTATCCAGCAAAGTGTAGGGATTGTCTTCGAGGTGGTAAGGAGCCGGCGGCATGAAGCCGTCTGGCTTGAGCACCACATGCTTGGGCCCCAGCGCGCCCATGTGCAGCCAGACCGTCGCCGAGCCCGGGCCGCCGTTGAAAGCAAATGTCAGCGGACGCTTCGCGGCATCCTGGCCGTCCAGTGTGTAGGCCACGAAAAACATTTCGGCTTCAATCTTGCCATCCGCACGCTTGAGCGGCAGGCGTCCGGTAGTGGCCGTATACTTCAGCACCGAACCGTTCACCGTGATCTGATGATGCGTCACCACGGGCGCCACTTCGCTCACGTCGAAGTGCTCTTCTTTGTCCTTATCCTTGTCGTCGCCGGTTCTGCCTGGCTCCGGCTTGGGTTGTTCCGCAACCGCCGGAGGCTCGGCCGGTTTCTGCGCCTGCTCCTGCTTGGCCTGGTGCTCTTTGTCTTTCTTGGGAGAATCGGAACTCCGCGCCATACACGGATAGAGAAAAGCAACCAGTGCTACAGCAACTGCCAGAAGACGCTTCATGGTTCCTCGCTGAATTTGGATAGAACAACATAACATTGGAGCGCGCCGTCAGGAAAAAGCGCCGCGCTATTTCTCCTGTCGACATCAAAACAGTTCGACCGAAGCGGTATGGCCGGAAGCGGAAGACAGCCGGGCGTCACGCGAAAGCAATATTGCGCCCAGCCTCTCCGCCAGCGCGACATAGGCCGCATCATAAGCCGACAAGTTATGGCGGAGTTGCCAGATGCGCGGCAGAAAGACAAAGTGGGGATAGCGGGTTAGACGGAGATCCAATAAATCTTGAATCGCCTGCGCCGCACGATGCGGGGAGACCGCCGCCTCGCGCACCAAACGGCGCAGCACCTGCGCCACCTCCAGATCGAGCAACTCCGGGGCGTGCAGGGATTCGTTGCGCGAGTAAATGCGTTCTTCAATCCGCAGCCCCACTGGCGTCTGCAGAAGCCAATCCACTGCCGCAGAGGCGTCCAGGACGATCACCGCGCTTCGCGTTCCTCGCGAACCAGACTGGCGGTATCGAGTGCGGCATGAATCGGCTTGCGTTGGTGCAGACGCTCCCGCAACTCCGCCAGCGTTGGCCGCTCGGCAATCTCCCGGATTTCTGAAATCAAGTAATCCGACAGAGACATGCCGGCCATGGCGGCACGGGCTTTGAGGGTACGGTGCAATCCCTCGGGCACGTTGCGAAGCTGGATCATCTTTGACATGTTCGCAGGATATTTGCATGTTATTCACATGTCAAGCTGGAGCCAGGCGGCCTCGTGGAAGGGCCCCCTTCCCAATTTGACCGGGCATCGTTCCAGGTTCGTATCAGGATATGGCTTCAGCCATATCGTAGTGCCGAATGTTCGGGGTCGCGCCACTGAGGCGCAACCGGCACGGCAGCCGGCGCGGGGCTCGGCGCGAAGCCCTTTTCGGCCCAAATTTAAGGCCCGCCCAGGTAGTTTTTCGGTCCAAATTCCCCAAAAACAAGAAAAAATCTGCCCGTTTGCCCTAAATGCCCTCGCCCCCAATCCCTGGACCGGGGTGTGCGCCCGGCGCACACCCTCTAATTTCGACGATCGGTTCTCGGGTGGGCCCCAGGGCCTACCGGCGAGCCCCACGGGCTAGAAACGGCCCCTACCGGGGTCCCCAACTCAGCCGTAATGACAGAACTGTCCGCATGGAAGTGTGATGGCGGAGGGTTGTGGCGGGAGCGAGCGCGGGTGGAATGTCAACTTCCCAGCGGAAGCATCTAGCGTGAGACTGCTCCATCCAGGTCCGTGATTTGCGCCTGGGACGGCGAAAAGTGGTGCTCCCAGGCAGGTATGAATGTTGTACGATGCATTTTTCCATGTCCTCGAAAAACACATTCCCGCAGCTGGCAACCCGGAAGAGGCGCAAGGGATGCCTTGGGTGCATTGGGCAATGTGCCCTGGTGCTGGCGCTGGGCTTCGTTTTCCTCACCGCAATCACAGCGGTGTTTTATCCCTGGGCGTTTTATCTGGGCGGGAGGTTTCATTTCGTGCCGATGTGGTACGGCTGGGGAAAAGAGCACACCAAGAACGGCGACTATCTGGTATGGGTGCAATTCGAGCCAACGCCGCGCGGCAGCGGAATGTATCTCGAGTCCAACCTGACCGGCCAGGCCTACGTTTGCACTCCGCGCGGCGAGCGCCTTCCCATGCACCTGGGAGGCGGCATGCCCAGGCATTTGCACCTCTCGACCAATGGAGAGTCCATCCATCTTTATATGGACTATTGGCCGTTGGGGTACCGGCGAATTCATCAACGATCATCGTCCCAACCTGCAGTTCCGCGGCCACTGGCAGAACCCAAACATCGTCATGGATGACCATGGCAGCATCGCCAACGCTTTTGAGCCGGATGGCACCGTTTACCGCGGCCACAGCCCCAATCGGCCCTACTCCACCGTGGGCGTGCCGATCACGTTCGTGGAAGGCCCTCGTTCGGACTTTGACCGGGCCTGCGCGGCCATGCGGCGATAGGTGGGTCCGGGGTTCGTATCGGGATATGGCTTCAGCCATATCGTTGTGCGAAAGCATTTGAGGGACAGCGCCGGTGAGGCGCAAACGTCACGGCGCTCTTGGCAGTTTGAGCCCCTGGGCGCGGGACTCAATCTGTAGCGATATTGGCGGCAGGCCTGAAGGCGCTGCCCTGATACGGAGCGTTTTAGAAATGGCCGGAGTCCGGAGGTAAAAGGATCCGTATCAGGATCAGCCAGCCCGCTCGCCAATCTGTTGGCCGGGGTCCCAACCTTCGAAACCGCGAAGTTCGGGGGGCCCGACATTTCACGATTCGTTCTCGGCTATTAAGAAGAGACTGGCGAATTCTTTATCCGCCACCGGAGGTCTTGGCGTGGCGCTTGCCGGCTGACCCAAGCCGGCTAAGGCGGCGATTTACGGCTTCGAGAGAAAAGTTCTCCGGGCCAAAGTCGCCCGCCCATTCCCGCATTTCCTCGTGCTCCGGGTGGGAGGGATCAAACAACTTTTCCAGCAGTTCCTGATAGCCGTAGGGGCCGCCGCAGTCTTCGGGAGGGCAACTCCGCTGTCCCTCCAAGCAACGAATTTTATCCAAGGGGCGTCATGGATTGCCTCAACCGTGATTTTGTGCTCCCATCCATCGCCCATATCGTAGGTGTACACAAACCGCGCGCCTTTCCGCGGCGCTACCTCCTGCAAAATCGCTCGCTTGGCATTCAATACCCGTTGACTCGAAGTCGTTCCACTCGCTCACTCCTTCACCATACCGATCGCGCCCGATCTCGAACAGATACAGATGATAGTTTTCCCACCCCATGGCAATCTGAATGGCTTTGTGAAGCGCGCCCAGCGTGATCGACCCAGGCACGGCAACGCGCCGGAAGATCGCAGGGGAGATTTCGAGCAGTTCGATACGAAGAGTGTAGGCCAGCATAGAAGAAGGATTTTAGCAAGAATTTGAAATGATTTTCACCACGGTAGGCCGAGCCCCTCTCTCTTGCGCATCCCGAGCGAAGCCGCGGGAGATCCCGGTACCGCCGCACGCGTCGCTGCTACGAGAAGGAGTTCTTTCCGGCCGCTCCAGGGTGACGGTCAGAATGCCTTTCGAGGTTGGTTGCGCCGCACGCGGGCATGGGGTCCTTCGACTGCGTGGCGGCTTCGCCTGCGCGAAGCCGCCACTTCGCTCAGGATGACCGACATTGAGGTCCGTGGAATTCGTCCTTCGAAAACCGCGAAGGGTGGGCACCCGCGGTGACGGTCAAACGTCAACCAGATGACACGGATTCGGCGCTAGCGATGTAACCGCCACTTCTTCGGGCGCGGAACTCGGTTAAGCTGCGGCGACCATCGTTCATGTACCGCGCCTGCAGTCCTCAAACCGCGAAGCTGGACTGATGGACGATGCCCGCTGTAGCGTCATCTCTCGGCGAGAATAACCGGGTTGAAACGTTTCTTGGACTTCAGCATCGTAGAAGATGCTAGAATTATCCGCTCTTCATTCTCAAGGCACTGGTCTGGAGAATCCACCAGACTAGTCAAAATGCCACCCCAAAGAGCGTAACCGACAGCACGAGCCTTGGCGCATGCCACTGCGCTGAGGTAAGACACGATACATGTTGGTGCGGCGTTCGCATGTGTGCGCTCATCAAGCCGGCATGTGGCAAAGAACCGAACTGGAATCTGCTGAACGACAAGAGTCCGGGATCCTTGAGCTCGTCAAACTGTCGATTAAGAGCGAACTCCCGAAACTGACAAAGCCATAGCGGTCAACAGCAGTCTTCGCTGCCACTTTGCGCGCGTGGAGAGAGGCGATGAATTCTGGTCGGCTAATGGTGTAGTTGGCGTCGATCACGATCTGCGGAGAGGGACGTCGCGTTCCAATAACCGTGAGGCCTTTTCCGTGCCTTTCGGCAGATTTCTCGCCCGCCTCCCTCGTAAGAGAGAACCCTTTGCACTAATAGCTTTGTGCCCGTCTTCCTCGGTTCGGCCATCTTGCGACTTCGTCCTGAAGATAGAAAAACCCTCCATTTGCCCGTCACTTAATCGCTGGCAAGTCCTTCAAATCCAGATCCTCGGACTTGCTTAGCCAGAGAGCCGTCAGGAGAATCAAGAGTAACGAATGCATCGACCTTTTAGCAGCGTTGCCGATGGAGGAGCTGTGGCGTCTTTTAGTGCAGCCTCGGACTTGGCAAAGTCAGCGTCTGCAGACTTTAGGCGAGCTCCCGTCAGCGCACCACCAGTTACCGCCCATGAAAGCAGGAAACACGTGCATCATCCGTGAGGTCATCTTCGGTCCCACAAAAGATGCAGCCCATTTGTCCTCCTCGATTACGATAGCCATACATCAAAGTGACGGTGCATGGCAATCAGCCCGCATCCCTCCCGCCCCCTCCTGCATCTAAACCTTGACAGCAAAACACTCAAGTCTTAGGATAGCGGTGGCTGCAAGCATAAGCGCATTGATTACAAAGCACTTATTTGTACAAGGAGGGCCAAGCACATGGCCAAGATTATCGGAATTGACCTCGGGACCACCAACTCCTGCGTGGCTGTGATGGAGGGCGGCGAGCCCAAAGTCATCCCTAACGAAGAAGGAGGGCGGACCACCCCGTCGGTGGTCGGCTTTACCAAGACCGGCGAGCGGCTGGTGGGGCAGGTGGCCAAGCGGCAGGCCATTACCAATCCCGAGAACACGGTTTATTCGATCAAGCGCTTTATGGGACGGCGCTTCGACGAAGTCAGCGAAGAAATGAAGATGGTCCCGTACAAGGTCGTGCAGTCGGGCGATCACGTGGCCATTATGGCGCAGGGGAAGGAATACACCCCGCCCCAGGTTTCCGCCATGATTCTGCAGAAGCTGAAGAAGGCGGCGGAAGACTACCTTGGCGAAAAAGTTACCGAGGCGGTCATCACGGTGCCGGCGTACTTCAATGACGCCCAGCGCCAGGCGACCAAAGACGCCGGGCAGATTGCCGGGCTCGATGTGAAGAGAATCATCAACGAGCCGACGGCGGCGGCCCTGGCTTATGGTCTGGACAAAAGCAAGGACGAGACGATTGCGGTTTACGACTTCGGCGGCGGAACGTTCGATATTTCGATTCTGGAAGTCGGCGAAGGCGTGATCGAAGTCAAGGCCACCAATGGCGACACCCACCTGGGCGGCGACAACATTGACCAGCGCCTGGTGGACTGGCTGATTGACGAGTTCAAGAAAGACGAAGGCCTGGACCTGCGCGGCAAGGGCAACGAGATGGCGCTGCAGCGTCTGCGGGACGCGGCGGAGCGGGCGAAGATCGAGCTCTCCACCACCATGGAGACGGAAATCAACCTGCCCTTCATCACCGCCGATGCCAGCGGTCCGAAGCACCTGGTGAAGAAGCTGACGCGGGCGAAACTCGAGTCGATGATCGAAGACATCATTCAGCGCTCGGTCGGGCCGTGCAAGCAGTGCATGAAGGATGCGGGCGTGGATGCCAGCAAGATCAACGAAGTGGTGCTGGTCGGCGGGCAGACGCGCATGCCGCGGATTCAGGCGCTGGTGAAGGATTTGTTTGGCACGCGAAGGCCACAAGGGTGTGAACCCGGACGAAGTTGTCGCGGTGGGCGCGGCCATTCAGGGCGGCGTGCTCAAGGGCGAAGTGAAAGACCTGCTGCTTGCTGGACGTGACTCCGCTGACGCTGGCGATTGAAACGCTGGGCGGCGTGGCGACGCCGATGATTCCGCGCAACACGACGATTCCGACCAAGAAGACGGAAACGTTCTCGACTGCGGCCGACAGTCAGACGTCGGTTGAAGTCCACGTGCTGCAGGGCGAGCGGCCGATGGCGGGGCAGAACCGGACTCTGGGCAAGTTTCACCTGACGGGAATTCCGCCGGCTCCGCGGGGCGTGCCGCAGATCGAGGTGACGTTCGACATTGACGCCAACGGCATCCTCAACGTGACGGCGAAGGATACGGCAACGCAGAAGGACCAGAAGATCACGATTACGTCGTCTTCCGGCTTGAGCAAAGAGGAAGTCGAGCGCATGGCGAAGGACGCGGATGCGCACGCTGCCGAGGACAAGGCGCAGCGCGAGTCGATCGATGCGAAGAATCAGCTCGACTCGATGATTTACCAGATCGAGAAGATGCTGCGCGAGTCGGGAGACAAGATCTCCGGTTCGGAGCGCGGCGACGTGGAGAACGCGCTGGCCGATGCGAAGAAGGCGGTCGAGTCGAACGACAAGGCGCAGATGGATCGCGCCCGCGAGACTCTGACGCAGGCTTCGCACAAGCTGGCCGAGCAAATGTACAAGGCGGCGCAGGCGCAGACGCCTCCGGCAGGTGGAGCGCCGGGCGGTGAGCCGGCGCCGGGCAGCGATGGCCAGGCAGGAAAGAAGCAAGACGAAGGCGTGATTGACGCCGAGTACGTCGACGTAGAGGACAAGAAATAAGCACGAGCAGTGTGGGGGCGGGGCTTGCCCCGTCCCAAGCCGAGCGTAGCTCGGCGGCAAGGCCACGGATTGCACGGATCATTACGGATCAACCAGTCCGTAAAGGGTCCGGGTAGTTCGTGGCTTCGCTTTTAGTTTGGTTCGACCCAAGGGAGGTAGAGAATTGAGATTCGAGGTGAAAGGAAAAGAGTATTTCCTGGCGTTTGTGGAGGATGAGCGGCGGTGGTACGTGTTCTCGCCGGGCGCGCAGGGTCTGGAGCGCATGCCGGTGTATATGGACGCACCGAAAGCTGAACGGGCAGGCCTGTCCGAACTGAGTAGTCACGGCGGAAAGCAACAATAAGTGAGTAAGCGCGGGCAGCCCCGGGGGGCGTTCCTGGGGGCAATCGAGGAATACAGACTGCATAGTACAATGCTCGGCGCGTAGGCAAGGAGACTCCCAATGAAACCCCGGTTGCTGGTTTTCAGGTTGGTTGGGCCCCTGGTTTTGTCCGCTTTCGCAATGGTGACGGCGAATTCTGTCCTGGCGCAGGCCGGCGTGCCGATTCCGGAAGACAGCCCGGTGTACAAGTCGTTCATGCTGCTCAAGAGTCAGGCGTCGTACCACACGGTCATGAACATGCAATCGAACGATCCGAATATGGCAAAGGCGGCGGCCATGGGATTGGGATTCAGCCCACCCGAAAAAATTCAACAAGGCAGCACGTCGCAGGTTGTTATGCACATGAAGCTGCCGGCGTTCGATATGCCGGGGTCGGTCGACGATTGGGAGATCCGCGCGGTGGCGCAGAATGGGCGCGCGGCGCGGATGTTTTCCTCGCCTGCAATTCCGCGCTTGAAGAGGTTGCAGGAGCAGGCTTACGCAATGCAGATGGCCATGCTCGAGAAACAGGCCAGTATGGCAATCGCTCAGGCTTTGGCTCAGGGACCTGTCGGTGCGATCCGCGCGGGAATGCTGGCAGGAGAGACGGTGGCTTTCGCGGCGATGGCGACGCACACGCTGAAGAAGGCAGAAGACTTTTGGAATTGGAAGTGTGTCGACCAGGCGGGCGCGTCCGGGGATGAAAGCCAATCGCAAGCTCAACTGACCGATGCCAAGCTGGTGGGCGATGACACCGTCAACGGCACGGCGGTGACCGCGTACGATTTCTACGCCAAGGACAGCATCGGCTCGCATGGACCGATGCGGGTGTTCATCGCAAAAGACTCCGGCTTACCGCTGCGCATCCATATGGACGATCCCGGAGGGCACGGCAGCATGGACATGGACTACAGCTATGCCGCGGCGGAGCACATTGAGGTACCGGGGTGCCTGGCGAACTCCCAGTGAGACGCCGGCGACGCGGATCGACAGATTTCAGGTAATCTTCGAACAGGATGGCCACTACAGCTAAAAAAGACTATTACGAGATTCTCGGGGTGAAGAAGTCGGCTTCGGCCGATGATATTCGCAAGGCGTTTCGCAAGCTGGCGCGGAAGTATCACCCGGATGTCAATCCCGGAGACAAGGCGGCGGAAGAGAAGTTCAAAGCCCTCTCCGAGGCCAACGACGTCCTCAGCGATCCCAAGAAGCGCAAGATCTACGATCAGGTCGGGTTCTACTCGGACAATATCGATCCGGCCACAGCCGAGGCTTACGCACGGGCGGGAGGCGGCGGCGGACAAGGATTTCCGGGGGGCGGATTTCCCGGAGGGCAACCCGCGGGCGGTGGCCCTCAGGGTACGCACTTTGATTTCGGGGGATTCGATTTCTCCGACATGTTCGAGGGCGCGCGCGGGCAACAGAAGCCCAGCGGCGGAGGCGGGTTCCGCGACATTTTTTCGGGCATCTTTGGCGGACGGGGCGGAGCGCCGGCCGAGACCGGGCCCGAGCCCGGGAGCGATCTTGAGTATCAGGTGAATGTGCCCTTCTGGACGGCCATACGCGGCGGCGTGATGCGGCTGAACATCACCCGTCAAAACACGTGTGGCAATTGCCGGGGCAATGGATTTATCGAGTCTCCGGGGAAATGCCCGGAGTGCGGCGGCAGCGGGCAGATTACCCAGACCGGGGGGCGCATGAAGTTCAACGTCACCTGCCCGCGCTGCCACGGCACGGGCAAGAACCTTTCCGCATGTCCGGTTTGCCATGGTGAAGGAACCGTGGCTGGCGCCGAACCGCTCGAGGTTCGCATTAAGGCGGGCACACGCGATGGGCAACGCATTCGGATTCCCGGCAAAGGCAATGCCGGGGTACACGGAGGCTCGACGGGCGATCTCTACGTGATCATTCGTACCGGGGAGCATCCGGTGTTCCGGCGCGATGGAGACGACATTTACATTACGGTGCCGGTCAGTGTATCGGAGGCGGCGCTGGGATCGAAGATTGAAGTGCCTACCATTGATGGACGGGCACAGCTTAAGATTCCGCCGGGCACGCAGTCCGGGCAGAAGCTGCGGCTGCGCGAGAAGGGGGTGCCGTCGGCTACGAAGGATGGCGCCCGCGGCGACGAAATCGTGGAGATCAAGATTTCCGTGCCCATGCCCCGGGACGAGAAGACGAAAGAACTGCTGCGGGAGTTGGGAAAGCTGAACCCGGAGGATCCTCGGGCGGAGTTGTTCAAGAACGTCTAGCAGGAACGGGAATACCACAGGGGAACACAGGGAGGCACAGTTAAGCCGGAAACGTCAGAAAAGACTTACTGTGCTTCCCTGTGCCCCCTGTGGTCTATGTTCACTCGTCACATACATCTCTACCCGGTTCTGCTATAGAACCTCCTGACGGAGGTATTCATGGCGACAGCTGTTCGGCGAACAATTCCAGTCAATCAAGTCAGCGGTGCCGTTGTGAGCGCCGCCATGAAAGTGCATGCGGTGCTGGGCCCGGGGCTGTTGGAAAGTGCCTATCAGGCATGCCTGGCGCATGAGCTGCGGATGCGGGGTTTTCAAGCCGCCACCCAAGTCGGACTTCCGGTCGTGTACGAGGGTGAGCGGCTCGAACTTGGATATCGGATCGACCTGCTGGTTGAGAATCTGGTGGTCGTCGAAATCAAATGTGCGGAGGCGATCCATCCGGTACATCAGGCGCAACTTCTTTCCTACATGCGATTGAGCGGGAAACAGGTAGGTCTGCTCATCAATTTCTACGTTGCTCACCTGAGAGATGGAATCAAGCGCATGGTTCTCGGGAATGCCTGGGAGAAGCAAACCACAGAGGATCACAGAGAACTTTGCCGCAACTCTGTGCCCTCTTTGGTGAGCCATTCGCGCCTCAATTCCCCAAAATAATTCTTGCGTCTGCGCGGATTTCCCGTATTCTGCGACTACGAACTAACTCCAACTCGACTGAGAGTGATTCGCCTACAGGACAGCCCATCGAAGGTGGCAACCGCTGACGCTCCGAGTCCAGATTCAGAATCTTCTACGATCGCTCCCTCGCGAAAATCGGCCCGTCTGACACTCTGGCCTCTGGTGGCGGCCACGTTCTTCATGGTCTCCGGTGGCAGCTATGGTACCGAGGAGATCGTGCATGGCGCCGGCTATGGGCGCGCCATCTTGTTCCTGATTTTGACCCCCCTGGTGTGGAGCTTGCCCACCGCCTTCATGCTGGGTGAGTTGGCGAGCGCCTTGCCGAACGAGGGCGGATACTACGCCTGGGTTCGCCGCGCCATGGGAAACTTCTGGGGATTTCAGGAAGCCTGGCTTTCCCTGGTCGCCTCCAAGTTTGACATGGCCATCTATCCGACGCTGTTCGTGGCCTATCTTTCCCGGCTGTTCCCGTGGTTCGGAATAGGGTATCGCGGCATTATTGTCGGTCTGGTGATGGTTCTGGTCTGCGTTCTGTTGAATATTGCCGGAGTCAAGGCGGTTTCCGAGACTTCCGTCTGGTTGCTGGTCGCCCTGTCAACGCCTTTCGTACTGGTGATCCTTCTCGCACCGTTCAAGTACCACGCCCTGGTGAATGCCGTCACGGCTCCGACAAATTCGAGGGTCGATCTGTTGGGCGGGCTGCTGATCTGTATGTGGAACTACATGGGATGGGACAACGCCTCCACCATCGCGACCCAGGTGGAGAATCCGCAAAGAACCTACCCGCGCGCGATGCTGCTGTCGGTTTTGATCATTACGCTGAGTTACGTTTTGCCGGTGGCCAGTGTAGCCCTTACCCGCCTGGCGCCTTCGGCGTGGGAAACGGGGTCATGGGCCGACATTGCCGGACTGCTGGGCGGCACCTGGCTGAGGATTGCGGTGGTCGTTGGGGGAATGGTCTGTGCTTTCGGCATGTTCAACGCGCTGGTGATGAGCTACTCCCGCCTGCCGTTTGCGATGGCTGAGGACGGGATGCTCCCGCACTGGCTGACCAAACTGCACCCGAAGTCGGGAGCGCCCTGGGTTTCGATTTCGCTCTGCGCGATCGGGTGGGCTTCGTTCCTGGGCTTAGGACTCGACCGGCTGGTGACGATTGATATCCTGCTCTATGGAGCAAGCCTGGCGCTGGAGTTTGTCGCCCTTCTGGTTCTGCGCATTCGCGAGCCGGACCTGCCTCGCCCTTTCCGCGTACCGGGGGGATTGCTGGGAGCGATTGCGGTTGGAGTGCTGCCGGTTCTTCTTCTCGGGTTTTCCATCGTGCGGAGCGAGAGTGAGCGGGTTTGGGGTATGAGTTCATTTACCTTTGGGATGATTCTTATCGGCTTAGGAGTGGGGGCTTACTTTCTGAACTCGGCATTGAAGCCACAAGGATGGGCGGTGCCAGCCGAGGAAAACCCGGAACCGGCTGCCTGAGAGTACATGCGCTTGTTGTAAATTAGTGTCTGACGGCCATGAACAAACGCAAATCCAAGGGCGCCTACATGATCTCCTCCGTCGCGGAGATGTACGGCATTCATCCGCAGACGCTGCGGCTCTATGAGCGCGAAGGCCTGCTCAAGCCGTCACGCACCGAGGGCAACACCCGCCTGTACACGGACGAGGATCTGCAGCGGCTGGAGTTCATCCTCAACCTGGCGCGCGATCTCGGCGTAAACATCAGCGGCATCGCCATCATCCTGCAAATGCGGGAGCGCATGGAAGAGATGCAGCACCAGATTCAGGAGTTCGTCCAGTACATTCAGCAGGAAGTGCTCACGCGCGCTACGGCGGCGGCCGATCCTTCGAAGGGCGCGATTGTACCGGTCAAAAGGCCAGTGCCAAACATCGTGGCGAACGCGAAGAAGCGCCCGTAACCACTGGAATCTTCTTGCGGTGGTAGTCATGCACTTTGCCCGCTTTGTTCTTTCTCGGCGTGCTTAGTGCGGGCCTCTGCGCACTCGGCTTGCGGGCTCTTGAATTACTGAATGGGAAGCTTTTAACCGCCGAGACCGCAGAGAAATGCCGCCGAGTACGCGGAGAAAACCTGGGCTTTGGAGTTTCCAGGGGCGACGTTGGTAGTCATGCACTTTGCCCGCTTTGTTCCGCCTCGGCGCACTCGGCGGTTACAGGCTCTTGAATTACTGAATGGGAAGCCTTTAACCGCCGAGAAATGCCGCCGAGTACGCGGAGAAGACCTGGGCTTGGAGTTTCCAGGGGAGAAATAAGCCGCAGCTTTACTGTACCCGCGGTGTTCCCACGTTAGCGTCCCAACGGCGGGGACGCGAACGTGGGGCACAGCGACATCGTTCTCCGGCAGTTTATGATGGTGCAGCCTCATGCTGCCCTTCAAGCTGATCTACAGTCCGAATTACTACCTGCCGATTGGCTCGCACGTCTTCCCTGCCGCCAAGTACCGCATGATTCATGAGCGGTTGCTGGCAACCGACATTGCCGAAGAAGCCGACTTTCTTGTGCCGGAGCCGGCCACCGATCATGACATCCTGCTCGTGCACAAGCCGGAGTACGTTCACAAGCTCAAGACCGGGACTCTCTCCGCGCGCGAAGAACTGGAGATGGAGGTCCCTTATTCGAAGGACCTGGTGCGCGCCTTCTGGCTGGCTGCCGGCGGTTCGATCCTGGCCGCCCAGCGAGCTTTGCAGGGTCGAATTGCGATCAATATCGGCGGCGGTTTTCATCATGCCTTCCCCGACCACGGCGAGGGCTTCTGCATGATTCACGATGTGGCCGTGGCCATCCGGCGCATGCAACGCGACGACAAAATCCGCACGGCCATGACGGTGGATTGCGACGTTCATCACGGCAATGGAACGGCCGCGATCTTTGCCGGCACCCGCACGCCTAGCGACCCGTTGCCTTCGAAAGCGGGCTCGCCGCTGGGAACTGGTCAGCTGCGCAATGCTCATGCGGGCGAGGTTTTCACTATCTCATTGCATCAGCACAACAACTATCCGTCGTGGAAGCCGCTTTCCTCTATTGACGTGGACTTGCCGGATGGCGTCGGCGATGAAGCCTATCTTGCATGGCTGGACAACGCGCTTAGCTCCGGCCTGCGGCAGTTCGAGCCGGATTTGCTTTGCTATATTGCCGGGGCCGATCCGTATTCTGAAGACCAATTGGGGGGGCTGGCTCTGACCATTGAGGGCCTGAAACGGCGCGATGAGCTTGTGTTTCGCGTGGCCCGCACGCGTGACATTCCAGTAATGGTGACCTACGCGGGCGGCTACGCGCAAAACGTGGAAGATACGGTCACCATCCACTGCAATACCGTGATTGCCGCGAAAGAAGTGTTTGCCGGCATGTAGCCCCCTGTTCAAAACTCCGCCATGGCTGTGACGAATGCCCTTCCCTGTTCGCGCCGCCTTCGATCCAATAGAGCCATGCGGTGGTGTGGCTCGATTTTGCTATTCCCGTTTTTAATCGCAACTGCAGGGTCAGGCTCAGCACAATCCTTGCGCGAAGAGGCCGACCGCGCCCATATTCTTATCGGCGCGGCTGTGAACGCCGCCTACCTTTCCGAGCCGGCTTACACCGGCGCCCTGGCTCGTGAGTTCAACATGCTCGAGCCGGAAGATGCCATGAAGTGGGCCGCGATCCGTCCCGGCGAGAACACGTTCAACTTTGCGGACGCCGATTGCCTGGTCGCCTTTGCCGAGGCGCACGGCATGAAAGTTCGCGGCCACAACCTGGTCTGGGGAACTCACAATCCCAAATGGCTAACGGATGGCCATTTCGCTCCCGAGCGATTGCGGGTTCTGTTGCATGAGCACATCCGGCGCGCGGTCAGGCACTATCGGGGCAAAGTGTTTGCCTGGGATGTCGTCAACGAGGCCTTCGACGAAAACGGCAATCTGCGGGACTCCATTTGGTACAACCGGCCCGGCATTGGGCTTGCGGCAGACCGTACGGCCTACATTGAGCAGTCCTTCCGCTGGGCGCATGAAGCCGATTCCCAAGCCCTGCTCTTTTACAACGACGCCGAAGGCGAAGCGATGAACCGGAAATCGGATGCTATCTACGCCATGGTGAAGGATTTCAAGGAACGAGGAGTGCCGATCGACGGGGTCGGACTGCAGATGCACATCTTCGACCTGAGCATCGACGCCGCCTCCGTCGAAGCGAACATTGCGCGCTTCACCGCGCTTGGCGTCCAAGTCCACATCACCGAAATGGACGTGGCGGTTCCCGTCGACGGTGGCGGCCGGGCACGCGATCCAGAAGATCTCAAGCGGCAGGCGGAAGTCTACCGCGAAATCGCAACCGTGTGCCTGCAGCATCCCGGCTGCACCGCCCTGCAAACCTGGGGATTCACCGACAAGTATTCATGGCTCGGCTGGTTCACCCAAGGGAGCAAGGGGGATGGCCTGCTGTTTGACCGCCAATACCGGCCAAAATCTGCGTACGAGACTCTCCGCGATGCATTTGCGGGCGCGCACAGCCGATGAAGCTGTAGTTTTCCAACCGGATACGCCCGAGTTTCGCCCCTCTATCCGCGGCATATAATGAGCATTCAGTCCGGCTCTTGGACCACAGTCGAGGCCGCCGGACAGCAATGAATATGCCAGCGCCCCCGCAAAAACGGCCATCGGAAACCATTTCCAAAAGAAAACGTGTGATCTACGTGACCGGTGCGGCGGTTACTCTGCTGCTGGCGGCTATCGTTTCGCAGGTTTCGTTCGATTTGGATTTTCTGCGGCCGGACAACAATGAGCAGATCATCGTTTTCGCCTCTCTTTCCCTGCTCATCTTCTTATTGTTCGTCGCGCTGACCTTTGTGCTGGTGCGCAATCTGCTCAAGCTTTTCGCCGAACGGCGGCTGGGCGTGCTGGGATCGAAGTTCCGCACCCGGCTGGTGGTGGTAAGCCTGCTGCTTTCATTTCTGCCGGTCATCGTGATGTATTGGTTCGCCTACGGGCTAATGAATCATTCGCTGGACAAATGGTTTTCTACGCCAGTGGAGGAGGTCCGTCGAGATACCGCGGCCATGGCCGCTTTGCTCTCCGACTACGCGGGGCGGAATGCCCAGGCCGAAGCGCAGGCGCTGGCTGACAACCCCGAAGTGCAGTACGCATTTGAAGGCCACAGCTTTTCCCCGGCGGTCAATGCTTTTCGCAGTCACGAGTCCACCTTGCAGGGCGGATTCGCCTTCGCTCTGGAAGATGGTCAAGCGGAAGCCAGTTTCTCCGCGCCCGCCCCATGGCCGGTGTTGAAGCCCAATCTCCGGCCCCAGTCATCCGATGCCGAGTTCCCGGCTCAGCTGAGTTGGGAGCACACCGATTTCGTGGTGGGCAGCGCGCCGGTCGGAGGACGCGGGCATATTCTGGTGGGAATTCCGCTGCCGGCAGAGTTCGCGCAGACACAGCAACAAATTGAGGTCAGCCAGAAGCAGTATTTTGAGCTGGCGGCGCAACGCAAACTGGTGCGCCGCACCTACATGGGATTGCTGTTGCTGCTAACTGTACTGGTATTATTCGCCACCACCTGGCTCGCGCTGTTTCTTTCCAAGTTGGTTACGCGGCCGGTGGTCGCGCTGGCAGAAGCCACCCAGGAAATCTCGCGCGGACGCCTCGATTATCGCGTGGAGGTTAGCGCGGCCGACGAAATTGGAGAATTAGTACGGTCTTTTAATCGTATGGCGGAGGAACTTGAATCCAACCGGAGGCAGATCGAAGCCGCCAGCCGCGAACTGAGCGCCGCCAACGTCACGCTCGAGCAGCGCCGCCGCCACATGGAAACCATTCTGGAGAGCATTCCTACCGGCGTGCTCTCGCTCGATGCCGGCCGGCGCATTACGCACGCGAATTACGCCCTGTTCCGCCTGTTCCGCCCCAAGGGTGGCGAGTCGGGATCGCCTGACTTCCTGATCGGCGGTTCGCTGGAGGAGATTTTCCCCGCGGAAGTTTTGGAAGACCTGGAACCTCTGCTGCGGCGCGCCGACCGCATGGGAACCACCACCATGCAGGTGGAGATGGATTTGCCCTCAGCCAAGCTGAACGTGGCCGTCACGGTGGCGACTTTGAGACATGAAGACCGCCGGCTCGGCTATGTCCTCGTCTTCGAAGACTTGTCGGACTTGCTCAAAGCACAAAAGCAGACCGCCTGGCGAGAGGTGGCGCGGAGGGTAGCGCATGAAATCAAGAATCCGCTCACACCCATTTCGCTTTCCGCCGAGCGCATCCGCCGGCATCTCGACCGCAGCGCCTCACCGGACACGGCTTCGCTGCAAATTGTCCGCGACTGTGCCGAGACCATAGCCAGTTCCGTGCAAACCGTGCGAACGCTGGTAGACGAGTTCTCCACCCTGGCGCGATTTCCCGCATCGCAGCCTGAACCCGCGGACATCAACGGTATCGTGCAGAACACTCTTACCATGTTCAATGGACGGCTCGACGGGATCGCCGTGCACACCGACCTCGCGCCAAATTTGCCGCTGGTGAATGCCGACCCCGAGGCGCTGAAGCGAGCGTTGGCAAATCTGGTGGATAACGCTGCCGAAGCTGTCCATGAATCAATGCTTCGCGAGATTCGAATCTGCACGGCGCTGGTAGCCAGCCGGGATGCGGTGGAAATCGATATTGCCGACTCCGGGCTGGGCGTGACCCAGGAACTGAAGGAGCGGCTCTTCCTGCCTTATTTTTCCACCAAGAAACGCGGTACCGGACTTGGTCTTGCCATTGTGAGCCGCATTATCGAAGATCATCGCGGCTCGATTCGCGTAGAAGAGAACAAACCTACCGGCGCCCGCTTCATCATAGAACTTCCGCTCGCGCCCGAAGCCGTGAGCCCGCCCGTCCGGAGTCAACATGCATAGCGTCTTCATCGTAGATGACCAGGCGGAGATTCGGCAGTCGCTGCAGGGCGTGCTGGAAGACGAAGGCTACAAAGTTTCCACCGCGGCCAGCGGCGAAGCCTGTCTGGAAGCTCTACAAAACCAATCATTCGATGTTTTGCTCCTGGATGTCTGGCTGCCGGGAATGGACGGCCTCGACACCTTGCAGAAAATCCGCGCCCTTGAGAATTCGCCGGAGGTCATCATGATCTCCGGGCACGGAACGATCGAGACCGCCGTCCGCGCCACAAAATTGGGAGCCTTCGACTTTCTGGAGAAGCCGCTTTCCCTGGATAAAACCCTCATCCTGATCAAGAATGCAATCGATGCAAAGCGCCTGCGCAATGAGAACCGCGATCTCAAGCGGCAACTGGGGCCGCGCAGCGTCATCGAAGGCGAAAGCATCCCGATGAAGGCGTTGCGCCAGCAAATTCAGATCATGGCGCCGACGAATGGACGAGTACTAATCTACGGTGAGTCGGGTACCGGCAAGGAACTGGTCGCTCATGCCATTCACGCCCGCAGCTTGCGCAAAGACGAGATGTTTGTCGAGGTCAATTGCGCCGCCATTCCCGAAGATCTCATCGAAAGTGAGCTGTTTGGCCATCGCAAAGGGGCCATCGCCTCCGCGGGCGCCGACAAGGAAGGCAAATTTCAAAAAGCTCATGGCGGCACGTTGTTTCTCGACGAAGTCGGCGATATGAGCTTAAAAACCCAGGCCAAAGTGTTACACACGCTCGACGAACAACGATTCACTCCGCTGGGCAGCGATGAAGTGGTCACCGTGGATGTTCGCGTGATTGCCTCCACCAACAAAGATTTGGAGGAAGAGATTGCCCGCGGCAATTTTCGCGAGGACCTGTTCTACCGGCTGAATGTCATTCCCTTTTACGTGCCGCCGCTACGCGACCGGAAGGAAGATATTCCACAATTGGCGCGGCATTTCCTCAAGGAGTTTTCCGCAGCCTACGGCCGCCGCCCGCGTGAAATTACCGACGACGCCATCGACATCCTCATGCGCTACTCCTGGCCGGGAAATGTACGTGAGCTCCGTAACGTGGTCGAGCGCATAGTGATCATGAATCCTTCGACCATCCGCTTCGAGCCGAAACATCTGCCAGCCCTGGTCCATCGCGACGGCGGGCGCAGAGCTTCTGGCGACTTTTCCACGCTGCACATGGCCCGCGACGCCTACGAGCGCGACTACATCCTGAAAAAGCTGGATGAGAACCACGGCAACATGAGCCGCACCGCCGAGGTTTTAGGTCTTGAGCGCAGTCATCTTTACCGCAAGATGAAAGGCCTGGGCATCGCCATCAAGGAGTGAGTCAGTACCCGCGCTTTTTGTTGACTACAGAGAGCAGCGGCTGATGGTTCAAGTACCGACGTAGGTTTTCCGCCACGAGCGCATACTGCCGTTCCCATTGTTTTTCGGAATTGATCGCGACATGCGGCGTGATAAGAACGTGCTCCATGTCCCAGAGCGGCGAGTCGGGCGGCAGCGGTTCCTCCGCAAAAACATCCAGAGCCGCCCCGGCAATTCTGCGCTCGCGTAAGGCCTGCACCAGCGCGGCTTCGTCGATCAGTTGGCCGCGGCCTACGTTGAGGAGCCTTGCATCCGGCTTCATCTGGGCAATCCGCCCAGCGGTGATCAGGTTGCGCGTCTTCGGAGTGACGGGAGTGGTCAACACGACGAAATCGGATTCCGATAGCAACGCCTGCAGGTCGCCGGGGCCAAGGACTTTCTCGACGCCCTCCGGTCCGCCTCTTTCCGGGTGCTCACGCAGCCCAATCACGCGCATGCCCAGAGCTGACGCGCGGCGGGCAGTCTCGCTCCCGATATGCCCCAACCCAATCAGCCCCAGAACCGCACCTGCGATCTCCTTGGGTCGAGGCTCATCGCGGTAGAGTTCCTGTTGCGCCCAAAAATGCTTTTGCTGGAACCGCGCCGCCTCGGGCAGCTTCTTGGCAAGCGCCAAGATCAACGCCAGAATGTGCTCCGCAACCGCTGCTCCATGCACTTCACTGCCGTTGGTAAGAACAACATCACTGTCCACGATCTCGGGATAAAGCAGTTGATTCACAGCTGCGGATGTGGAATGGAGCCAGCGCAGTTTCCGCGCGGCGCGGGCGGCCTCGGGAGTCAGCCGCCAGGCAATGACCGCTTCGGCATCGGTAATTTGCGGCTCTGTCTCGGCGTCGCTGATCGAGTTCACAACGTTGACTTGCGGAAAATCCTTTTGCAGCCGCCCGGCAAACCATTCCGGAAGGCTCCAGATATCGAAAAAGTGATAGGCAGCGACCAGCAGCTTCAGACGCTCGGGAGACGGGGTCATCGCGTCATCCGATTTTCACGCGCAGATCCTGCCCGGTCATTTCTTTTGGCTCGTCCAGGCCGAGCATGCCGAGCACGGTGGGCGAAATATCACGCAACGAACCGCCAGTCTTGAGCGTGAACTTCTTGTTGTCCTCGGAAACCACGATAAACGGTACAGGATTGGTAGTGTGCGCCGTGTGCGGCCCACCCGTCGCAGGATCAATCATCATCTCGGCGTTGCCGTGATCGGCAGTAATCAGCATGGCGCCGCCTTTGGCACGCACCGCCAGTTCAAGCCGCCCGAGGCACGCGTCCACAGTTTCCACCGCCTTCACTGTGGGCTCGATCTTCCCGGAGTGCCCGACCATATCGGCATTCGCAAAATTCACAATAATCACGTCGAACGTGCCATCCTCTACCGCTTTTACCACCGCGTCAGCGATCCCGGCAGCGCTCATCTCCGGCTTCAGGTCATACGTCGCGACTTTGGGCGAGGGGACTAGCTGCCGGTCTTCGCCGGGAAACGGCTGCTCCACGCCTCCATTGAAAAAGTAAGTGACGTGCGCGTATTTCTCGGTCTCAGCGACGCGCAGGTTGCGGAGGTTCATCTGACCCATCACGTTGGCCAGAATGTTGTTCATCGATTCCGGCGGAATTACCATCGGCAGGCTGAACTTCTTGTCGTACTGCGTCATGCAGACGTAGTGAAGATTCTTGGGCACGCGGTCGCGGGGGATGGTCGCGTCGAGGTCTTCCGCTCCCTGCAGATCGCGCCCACCCTGTTCGTTCAGATCGCTGTTGCGAGCGAGAGCGCGGGTGATCTGCCGCACCCGGTCCGCGCGGAAGTTGAAGCAGATGCAGGAATCGTCATCCCGGATCGTAGCGATCGGAGCGCCGCGGTTATCCACACAAACAAAAGGCACGATGAATTCGTCCGTCACACCCTTGTTGTAGGAGTCCTTGATCCCCTGCACCGCATCCACGTACTGCCCGCCTTCCCCGTTTCCAGAAACCATGGCGTTGAAGGCTTTGGCGATGCGTTCCCAGCGCCGGTCGCGGTCCATGGCGTAGTAACGGCCGTTCACACTGGCGATTTTGCCGGTGTTGTACTCGCGCATTTTCTGCTGCAGCTGTTCGACATACCCAGCGCCGTTGGTCGGCAGCGTGTCGCGGCCATCCATAAACGCATGAACAAACACTCGCTCCACGCCGTTCTGCTTGGCCATCTTCAGCAACGCATGCAGATGCGTCTGATAGGAATGCACCCCGCCATCCGATACCAGCCCAAAGAGATGCAGTTGCCGTCCGCCCGCGCGCGCATTCTTCATGGCAGATAGTCAGCACAGGATTTGAAAAGAATTCCCCGTTCTGGATCATCAACTCGATGCGCGTGCTGTCCATGCGCACAATGCGCCCGGCGCCAATGTTCAGATGGCCGACTTCGCTGTTGCCCATCTGCCCATCCGGCAGGCCAACATATTTCCCGCTGGTCTGAATCAGCGTATTGGGATATTCGCGCAGCAAGCGGTCATACGTGGGCTTGCGCGCAAGCGCGATCGCGTTCGCGTTGCTTTCGGCGCGATACCCCCAGCCGTCGAGGATGACGAGAACGAGCGGTTTAGGACGGATCAAATTCAGCTCCTGGCTTCTAGCTGTTAGCTCTTAGCTTAAAACAATTCACTACGGAGGCACGGAGAGACGGAGAAAAACGAAAACTATTGGTAGAACAGGTCCTCAATCTTCTTAGGCAATGGATCATTGAAATCGTCAGGGACTGTGAACTCACCCTTTGCCGATCCGAGCTTAAAACGCCGCCGCTTCGTTCGTTGTAGACCAACCAATTTCGCCACCGGCTTTCCCACCTTGGCAATGACCACCTCTTCCCCCAAGGCAACCCTCTTTAATAGCCGGGCAAAATTTTTCTTAGCTTCCTGAACACTGACTTCCATGCGACCTGCCCTTGCCTAAGTTGTTAGCTAAGTCACCCCTTATAGTTCAGCCCCTTCAACCCCAAAAACCTCGCCCCGCTGCCCAACTCTTCCTCAATCCGCAGCAACTGGTTGTACTTGCAAATGCGGTCCGTACGCGAAGCCGATCCCGTTTTGATCTGCCCCACTCCCGTCGCCACCGCCAGGTCAGCAATGAAAGTGTCCTCCGTCTCGCCCGAGCGATGCGAAATGACCGAGGTGTACCCATTTCTCCGCGCCAGATCAATCGCATCCAGCGTTTCGCTGACCGTGCCGATCTGGTTCACCTTGATCAGAATCGAATTGCCCACCCCGCGATCAATTCCCTGCTGCAGGCGCTTCACGTTGGTGACGAAGATGTCGTCGCCCACCAGCTGGATCTTGCTGCCCAGTTGTTCGGTCAAGCTTTTCCAGCCTTCCCAGTCGTCTTCGGCCAGGCCGTCTTCGATCGAGACAATCGGATAATCCCGCGCCCACTTCGCCAAATAAATCACCATGTCCTCAGGACTCTTGGCCGATTTATCCGACTTCTTGAAGACATACTTGCCATCCTGGTAGAACTCGCTGGCCGCCGGATCGAGCGCAATCGCCACCTCGTAGCCCGGCTTGAATCCCGCCTGCGAGATCGCCTCCAGAATGACCTCAATCGCCTCCACATTCGACTTGACCGATGGAGCGAACCCGCCTTCATCGCCCACCGCCGTGTTGTAGCCGCGCTTCTTGAGCACCCCCTTCAGCGTATGAAACACTTCGACGCCCCAGCGCAAGCCCTGCGAAAACGACTCCGCCCCCACCGGCATGACCATGAATTCCTGGAAATCCACATTGTTGTCCGCATGCGCGCCACCGTTCAGGATGTTCATCATCGGCGTGGGCAGCACATTCGCACCCGAGCCGCCGAGATACCGGTACAAAGGCAGGCCATGGCTGGCGGCCGCCGCGCGCGCCGCCGCCATGGAAACCGCCAGAATCGCATTCGCGCCCAGCCGGCCTTTGTTCTCCGTCCCGTCTAGTTCGATCATCTTCGAATCGAGCGCCCGCTGCTCGTCGGCTTCCGCTCCAGCCAGGGCTTCCGCAATTTCTGTATTGACGTTCTTCACCGCCTTCAGCACGCCTTTGCCCTGGTAGCGCTGCTTGTCGCCATCGCGCAGCTCGACCGCCTCATGCTCGCCCGTGGACGCCCCGCTTGGCACAATGGCCCGCCCCCGCGCCCCGCACTCCAGAACCACTTCCGCCTCTACCGTAGGATTGCCGCGTGAATCCAGAACTTCACGTCCTTTGATTTCGATAATTTCGCTCATAAGTTCCTTTCAATTGCCGGTTGGAAAAATATTTTGCAGATGCTGCACAAGGTGATAGAAGCCGTTCCCACAACCTGAACCGATCGACGCTAAGGTAGGAACGGATGATTATAAATGAAGTGCGGCGGGCGCTCTCAGGGTTGAGCAGCAATCTCAAATCGGCGGCCGTTCCTGGGATTGTTGCGAGCCCGGTTCGAACGAACTCGCCGCTCGGTTGCCTGCCACTTATTTCCACATCGCTTGCTTCTAAATCACCTCCATCGATTGTTGAAACACACCTAAAGTTTGGGACTGCCCATGCCGATAGAAAAATGTCTGCGTCTCACATCGAGGGAGACGGGTGCGGGCGGGCTCTCAGCCGCTTTCGAGACTGCCCCGACGCCGGATCGAGGAAAGGCTTTATGTCGAGAAGGTCGCGGTGTTGGTTTCTTGTACTTGCGATCAATGTCCTTTCTATGTCCGGATGCGGCGGCGATCCGATCGCCGCCACCACCTCTCCCAACTCCTATCGGGTCGTCACAGTCGCCGACCTGCACTTTAATCCGCTCTACGATCTCCACCCTGTATCCGACGCTCACGGCGGCCGATCCCAGCCAATGGGCCGGCATCTTTGAGGGGTCCACAGTGACGTCTCCCACAGGAGGCGGGACATGGACGAATTACCCGCTGCTGGTGCTCACGCTTGCGAGTATGAAGGGGAGCATGGCAGCCAGCCCGGTTGTGCTCTGCACCGGCGACCTGCTCGGACACAACATTCCGCAGATGTTTTACACGGCATATTATGGAACGCCGCAGTACCCAACCCCTGGACGGCACAGCTGTTGCGGCCATGCAGCAATTCATCGACAACACGTTTGCGTTTATCGCCGCGCAGATTCGCGAGGCCGCGGGGAACGCACCGGTGATCTACGCACCCGGGAACATCGATACCTACGGAGTGGGACTGGGGCCGGATGTCACCTTTCTGACCCACAATGCGGGAACCGTCTACTCGCAATTCCTCAACGGCAGCCCAGACCAACAGACGTTTCTGAGCACTTTTACGCTAGACGGATACTATTCCGTGCAGCCGCTGGGGACTAAGTTGTGCGTCATCGTCTTGAACAGCAATTCGTTTGTTGGGATCGCACCCAGCTTTACCGATGCCGCTGCGGAACTTACCTGGCTGAATTCACAACTTGCCGCGGCGCAGAGCGCAGGTCAGAAAGTATGGATTCTCATGCATGTGCCGCCCGGGGCAAATGCCCAGGGCATCGCCCCAAAGGCCCCCACGCCGGCAGCGATGTCGTCAGCCACCACCGTGTCGACGATGTGGGACTTGGATATCCAGGCCACATTTCTTGCACAAGATCTTGGGGAGTATCCCCGGCTTGGCCACACTCATGATGGCTGGGTACACCCTCATGGAACGAATCTCCGCCTCCTCCTTTGATCGGGGGCCGATGTGCTCGAGCTATTGCTGGGATATTAGTCCTCTCTGTTTTTGGGACACCCCTGCAGGGCAGAGCGTCCGACCATCCGGCCCGAAGACCTTCATGTGCCTTGTTTCTATCACCAATTTTTTCATCTAATCGATCGGGCAACCATGCTCGCGCAGTTGGAAATAGTCGACCGGCCCTCCGCCGGTGTACGGGGCGCGCAACCGAGTTTGGGTGAGGCGTGGCAACAGTAGTTAGTTATATCCGCTGCTGGACCAGGTCCAGAGCAATTGTGACATGTGCACATGTGTAGTTTGGGACCTTTTCCGGGTAAGCAACCGCCCAAGTACGAATCCCGCCGCACCAGGTCCGACGGAATCCGATTATCTTTATGGGAGCTGGCCTATGTTGGGCTCCACCATCTGCTAGATTGGTCCAATCGGACTATCTCAGTTGTGTAAACCCGCAATGATGCGAATGGAGAAAAGTGCTAGGGCGGGCATCCCCGTCTCTACTAAAATTTCCGAGCCTTGCATCTTAGGGTGCCCCACGTTTGCCCGCATTTTGGCAAACGTGGGACCCAACCATATTTTCTGCACTTGATGTAATAATTCCCACCGGTTAGAGGGGACGAGTAAAACGCTTGTGGACATTTCTGGACGGGCTTCCCACGTCTCACCAGGATTTCGAGCCTTGCATTCACAGGTAGTGCTCTAGCGTTTTGCCGGGGTTCGGGGGCGTGGGACCCAACCATTCTTCCGACACTTGATGTAACAAAGCTCCGCCACAGTCGTAGTGAGGGCCAGGAGTCCCGCCCGTGCACATTTGTGGTGAAAACCTCCCACGTCTCACCAGGATTTCCGAGCCTTGCATCTTAGGGCGCCCCACGTTTGCCCGGGTTTGGCAAACGTGGGACCCAACCATCTTTTCGACACTTGATGTAACAACTCGCCACAGTCAGCGAGGGCGAGTAAAACGCCCGTGGACATTTCTGGGGCGGACCTCCCACGTCTCACCAGGATTTCCGAGCCTTGCATCTTAGGCCGCCCAGCCGTTCGTCCGGGTTTGTAAAACGGTGACGGATGGAACAATCTTCGAGATCTAAACTAAATAATTCCCCACTGGTTAGCAGGGGCGAGTAAAACGCTTGTGCATAAGCCCCCACTTCCGGCTAAACGCGAGAAACGGTGCGCCCGCCCCGCATTCACGCTCGCCGCCAGCGCCCCTGACACAACGTAATTTTCGTTGTGCGGGGATTTTAGGACGCTCCGCGCTGTGCTTGCCTCTTCACTCCATTCACTCAACCCCAACATGAGGCTTGACCAGGCCACCGGCTCCTCATTCGCACCCAATGGCCGTGATGGGCTCGATGCGCGACGCCCGAATCGCGGGAATCAGCGAAGCCGCGCTGGCAACCGCCTCTAAGAGGAGCAAGGAAAACATCATCACCCAGGGATCGTGGGTTGAGATTCCGTAGAGAAAGCTGGCAAGTGCGCGCAAGGTGAACAGGGCCACCACAAGGCCGGCCAAGGCGCCTCCAGCGGCAATCCAGGCATTCTCGCGAAGATCAGGCTCACCACTTGATGGCGTTGTGCGCCCAGGGCAATGCGAATTCCAATTTCGCTGGTTCGCCGCGCCGTTGCATAGGATAAAGTTCCATAAAGGCCAATGGCCGTCACCAGCAGTGCGCAGATCGGCCAAGAAAACCGAGAGCATTGCCATCATGCGCTCCGAAACTGATGGAGGAATCAATCGTGCTCGTCCATTGTTGTGAATACCGGAGCGGGAAGTCCGTCCCGCGCCATCTGCCCAGCCAGGCGTTGTACGGCAGCCGCAAAGGGAGCGGCGACGGCCCCCAAAGTCTTAATACAGCGGTATAAGACGGTTTCTTGGCCTCGCTTTGAATGATTGACACATAAGCTTCGGGTGGATCTTGTTGTCGAATGGACTTGTATTTCACGTCGCCGACGATTGCGATTACCTGCAAAGGACCACTCTGCGTAGGTAGTTCTTGTCTGATCGGGTTCCTGCCCTGGAAATAAAACTTTCGCTGCTGTTTGATTGAGAGTCATTTTAAATAATTTCGGGCAAACCGATAGTGTCGTCCCAGCGGAACTCGCGGTCTTCAGGGAAAGGAAATGTGCATCGTCGCAAAATAGTCTGGGGTGACCCCGTCCATATAAATTTCGCGCTTGCTATTGCTTCCAGGCATTTGGTACGGGCGGGTCCATGCGCCATAGTCAAGCATGTTGATGGCGGTGAAGCTTAAGTGCCTGACTCCCGGCAGAACTCGGACGGCGTCACCAAATGTTTGGTACCAACGAATCAGGGCGTCGCCATCACTGCCCTGCTTGTCCATGTTCAGGCCGATCAGAAGCTTTTTGGATCGTATCCGAGATCGGTCCGGTACCGCCGAGTCAAGCTTGTTGCCAGCAGCCGGCACCCGTAACCAAGATCAATGCAAGTGCGACCTCGGAGCCCAGCAAAATCTGCGGCAGCAAACGATGAATCTCACGCAACGGCGCAGGGGGCGGCACCTCGATCCCGCCGCCAGATTTCCAGCAGTCGATCGCAGAGCGGGGACAAGACCAATAAGGAGTGATGCAAGCCACGCAATGCATAGCGTGCAGAGCAGGGCTGAAAGAGCTAGAGCCCGGCGTCTAAAATGGGTTCCCGGTTATCGCCAAGAGCAAGCTGACAAGCAGCGGCTCGAAACAGGGGCAACTGCCAAACCCGCTACGCTGGAAGCGCAAGACCAAAAAATGTTCCACCAGAAATTGCTGAATTAGGTGTCCGCGGAAGACATTAATCGTAGAGCGTGGCCAGTTCGGTTTACGCGCGGCTGCCCTGCCATCAGTAGGCTGGCGAGATTCAGGCAAGCCAACAGCATCATTATCTGTAAATACACGTTACCACGAGTAGAGGTTTGCGGAAGAAGGTTCAAAACCACGATTGCCCTCGCACCTCGGCTCGGCTCGCGAAATGTAATTACTCTGGACAGGTCTCGTCCTTCGCCGACTCAAGATCCAAATCCGCTTGAATCATTGGATTCGACGTGGCGTCGACTGCGGCATTCGCCCGCTCCATGGAGATACCTGGAGCACGACGGGCAATCAGTCGCAACCAAGTGGAGTGATAGCCGTCCGCGATGTAATTGCGGGGCGCGTCGAGCACCGGTTCTGCCCATAACGGTACGTAAATTTGCGGCCTCCTCGGTCGGATCCGCACCTATAAATGATTTAGGCATTACACCGACCACCGTAAACAGCGCGTTAGCGATAATTATTTTCTTTCCGACTACATCGGGAGCGGCGCCAAACCAAGCACGCCAGAAATCCTCGCCGATGACTACACCGAAGCCAGTCGCGCCTCCCCCCGGCTGATCGTCTTGAGGTGTGAGATAGCGGCCCATCAGCGGGGCAACTTGCAAAACGCTGAAGAATTGCCCGCTGACCTGTGCACCCGGCACTTCCTCATTCCCTGAAGGTGCTCGAACCTGCAACATCCCGTCGCTGAAAGTGCCCGCGTCTGAAAAACATCCAGGCGCTTTTAAACTCTCGAACAAGGGGGGATGAGAAACTATAGTTGCGATGATCAACGTTTGTTCGTTCGTAGCCGATTACCGCCAGCTCCTCCGCGTGCGGTACCGGCAGCGAACGCAGCAGCAGCGCATTAATCAACGAAAACACCGCCGTGTTCGCGCCAATACCGATCGCCAGCGTCAGCACCGCCACCGCCGTAAACCCAGGCGACTTGCGCAGCAAACGCGCGGAAAAGCTCAGATCGCGCCACAGATTCTCAATCGCAGACTCCCAACCCACAGCCCACACCCTCTGCTTGACCGCATCCACGCTGCCCATCTCCGCGCGGGCCTCCCGCAGCGCTTCCTCGCGGTTCATCCCACGGCGCACCTTGTCCTCAACCGCTGCGTCGAGATAGCTCTGCAGCTCCTCATCCATTTCATGGTTGAGTTGCCGTCCGCGAAAAAGCGACTTGAGTCCTTCGGCAATGGTCCTGAGCGTCATCGCGAATCCATCATGCTTCCAGAATCCGGGCGATCGCTTCTATCTGCCTGCCCCATTCTTTGGTTTCATCCTTGAGCGACTTGCGCCCGCGCTCCGTCAGGGAGTAATACTTGGCGCGGCCATTGTTCTCCGTGGCCCTCCATTCCGCGTTGATTCGCCCGTCCCGTTCCAGCCGGCTGAAGGCCGGAAATAACGAACCCGCATTCACCTTGAACACTCCGTTGCTGATCTGCTCAATGCGCAGAGCGATACCGTAGCCGTGCATCGGCTGCAGCGCCAGCGTTTTCAGGATGAGCATCTCCAAAGTGCCTTGCACAAGTTCACTGGCTTTGGTCGGCATAATCTTCACTAGGTAATCTAGGGTTACTTTTATACGCCGTTCCTCTAGATTGTCAAGAGGGGGAAAAGATAAAGATGCAAGCTACAGGAAGCCCCATGGATTACCGAATCCCCCGACATGCGCACCAGTGGTTTAATTCGCTTCGGAGTACTCAGGAGGTTCTAGACTGCTTTTCGGTCCATGTTCCGTTTTATCCGATCGGATAGATCGCCTTTCGGAATGCGTTCTGATTCGCTGTCCGGCTTGGACCTTACTAGCCCTGTTTCCTGCGAGCTTACCTGTCATTACGCATCTGTCTGCCATTCTCGATGCTGACGATATGTTCCAACGGGAACACTGTGGAAAACTTTCTAGGGGGAACAAATTACTGCGGCTTATGGGCCAGCACCTGCAGCCGCATCATGCGGACGTGCACCCGCCCCTCCGCATCGGCTGGCTGACCGCGCAGGTAGCGCTGCGGTGGCCGCCTGGAGAAATTCTTCACGCAGTTCCTCAGACACACGCGTCGTATAAGGATGCCAGGCCGTCCGCAGCCATCCGGTGAAGGCTGCGCGGCTTTCATGCACCATATCTTTTTCGATCAGCTCTACCGAGTCGGCGGACAGCCCCGCTTCCAGGAGCCACTTTCGATACTCATCGGTTCCATGAAATCCATAGTGCGAGTCGCGCGGACGCCACTCGGCGTGCCACTTGGGATCGCCTCAAGCAGTCCTCGATCGCCGCGACGACTTCGTCGCCATTTCCCTTCCCGCCCATCTGCAACACGCAGCGCCCGCCCGGCCGCAGGCTGCGCGCAATTCCGGCGAGCACCGGACGGTGATCGAGCACCCAGTGCAGGACCGCGTTCGAAAACACGGCATCGAACTCGGCATCGAAGGGCAGCGCGCTGGCGTCGGCTTCCAGGAACGTCAGATTGGGAAACTGCGTCGCGGGAAAATGTTCCCTGGCGTAAGCAACCATCGCGGGCGAGCGGTCTACGCCGACGACGCGTCCTCCTGGCACCAATCGAGACAGCTCGGCAGTATGCCGGCCATCGCCGCAGCCAAGGTCGAGGATGCTTTCATGCGGCTGGGGAGCGAGCAGTCGGAACAGTTCTTTCGCCCAGCGCTCTTGTCCCTGCGAGTGCTGCGCGTAGTCAGTGGGATTCCATTGGTGGGGCGGGTTGCTCATCGCGATCTGGAAGCTCAATCGCCGGACTCGATTCGGTATGTCTCTCCGGGGTTGGTATTAAACACGAACGCCTCTCCCTCCGAACGAACTGGAACGGAGCCGCCATTCTTTCCGCGAAACACCTTGATGGCTCCCGATTCCCACGGACTCGGCGATACGAGCCGTTTTTCCTTTTTCACTCAGAACACTCACTCCAGAAACAATTTTACCGTCATAGGAGGCGCTCACCAGAAAGGCTCCGGCCGCGCGCAGGTTCTGCAAAACGCGCCGGCCCAAGATTTTGCGTGTTGGGAAAAAGCCGGATGATGCCGGTATAGCTCTGCATCATGCACTCATTGAGCACGGCCGGAAGCGCAAAGTTTTCCGTCCAGAAGCCGATGTACATCATGCCATCGAAGTCGCTGGAGTCGTCGTAGCGTCCTATGGTCTGGCGGACCCGATCGTTGGCCACGCCATTGGACAGGCTGCAATATCGCACCTCGCGTTTGAACCAGTCGAGGTCGAGCATGCCCAGCCGGGCGCGAATCAGAGGCTGATAGACAAGATCGTTGCCGCCCTCCAGGCGGACAACGCTGGCTGTGTGCCGGGCCAGAGCCCAATGTTCGGCGCCGCGCCCGATTCCGACCTGCTCCCCTGGAAATACCGGCGCCAGCGTTACCGGCACGTTGTAAACGTGCTCCTCGGGAGCATCCACCACATCCAGCCAGACCTCGCCGTACGGACCCTTCCCTTTGGGTAGGGCGCAAGGTTCTCGCGAATCTCTTTCCATCGGGCCCGCTCGGCATCATCGGTCTGCAGCACGCTGGAGCCTTCCACGACCGCATCGAACAGAAATTGACTCAGGGCCAAGTCGAGGATGCAATCTTTATTCAGGCGGAAGTCCACCGTGAAGCCCCAGTTCTCGGGCGAAACGGTGGGGATGATGTGATACTTTCCGTCGTCTCCCTTCTTCACATAGGCGGCCACAAACTGCGCCGCCGCTTTGAGCATGGGATAGACACGCCGCAGAAAATCCACATCCTGCGTGTACAAGTATTGCCACCACAAGCTCTGCACTGTCCACGGCGTCATGCTGACCTGATACGCCCATGGCGGCGAAGGAATGAAGACGCTCTGGCTGGGCACCGGGACCGCGGTCAGAGGAAAAGCCGCGCCCGGCATCAGGTACTTGTCGCGGGCAAATTTCTCCGACATGCCCATGAGGTTCTGGCAAAGCTCAACGTAGGGCAAATGCTGCTCCACATGGTTGCTGGAGAACGTACCCCAGAAAACTTGCTGGCAGTTGTAATCCATGTGGTAATCGCCATGCCAGGCCGTGCCCAGGTCGCCGGTGGACCAGTTGGCAAATAATCCGGGAGCGGTTTTTCCCGGGCGCAGACAGCACGCCAGGAAATACTGGTTGTGGTACCAGATTCGCTCCAGCTCCTTGTCCGCGAATTGGACCGCCGAGTGTGACCAGAATTCACGCCAGCGCGACTCAGAGTCGGAACAAATCTGGCGGATCGGAATTCCGACCAGCCGCTCCACCTCATTGCGGGCATAGGAGCGCGTATCGAGATCGTGCTGGCTGTAAGCGTGATCCTGCGGGATGAGAATCCAGCGATCATGTTCAGGCTTCGAGGCCGCTTCTTTCTCCAGGCGTTCGAGCAAAGATCGCGCGGCGTTACGAGCTCGGATATCGAGGCGCAGGTCTTGCTCGCCCGAAGCAGTCAAAGTTACTGCCCGCTTTTCTTTATTCTCTTGCTTCAACCACCCACTTGCCTGCCAGCCGAGCATGCAAAGCAAAATTCCGGTCTTTGTCGGACTTGGGCGGATCCGGCATCTTCTCCGTTGGGCCGATCGCAGGAAGATATTGGAAGCAGGTGAATTCGGCGTGCTCGTGCGTCTGCTTTCGCCTCCAGTTCCGGATGGGGCAGCGCGCTCAGTTCGGCTTGGTGCCGCAATTCGCGGAAGAGTGAGCTTCATCAATCCGTGGATAGTAAGCCGCCGATGTAAAAGCGACCGGCGTATCGGTGGCGGCGGAAACCAGACCGCTAGCCCAATCGACAAAGCAGGAAAGCTTTGCCGTCCGCGAACTCCCGCTCGGGCTGACGCACTTCAGGTCGAGGGTGAACTGTCCGTTTGAGGGATTCAGTTCGTGCCTTCCCGGCTGCACCCAGCGGGGATCCCAATGCAACCAAACCGTGCCGCAGGGCCAGGGACGAGGCCATTGTCTTAAATACGAGGCTTCCACTTTCCTTGTGTAGGCATGAAAGAAATCAATGTTGTCTTCCAGGAACAGCATGTCCGGCTTGCCCTGCCGTTTGGCCTCGGCGCTGGCGCGCTCCCACAATTTGAGAAGCTCCGGAAAAGGAAGAACCTGGTCCCCGACGTCGTCGCTCAGGCGGATGTCCCAGCAATCGTTCTTGCCGATATGCAACCCGAGAGCGTCCGGACGCACCACCACACATACGCCCACGTCACCATTGCCCAAGAGCATGCCTTCGAAGAAACTGGGCGTGGGCATATCCCTGGCAAAAATATGGCTGCCGGCCGTTCCGAAAGCATCGAGAGCTTGGGTCTCAGGCAACGACTGTTGATTCATGCCGCCGGATTGAGTTGCTGCAAGACTGACCAGTGCGGAAGTCTGAAGAAACTGCCGTCGAGTTGTTTTCATGATTCCAGTTAAGAGCTATCCTATTGCAGAGTAAGAGTTTCTCTTCCTCGATCAACCACTGGCGTATTCGTTCTGTATTGCAGTACAATGTTCCAAAATGCTTTGACAAACGTCCGAGCAATGTTGATACTACCGTGGCTGCCTGACCTGCTATGAACGCTGCTCCTTCAATCCGCGCTGAATCCACCGGCGACTGGTCTACGATCAAGCTTGCCAACGATTTAGTCCGCCTTGCGATTGTTCCCGCCATCGGCGGAAGAATTGTCGAGTTCTGCCTGGGCGACAAAAATATGTTTTACCTTAATCCGCGGCACCTCGGCCACTTGCCGCCGGATGCCGACCGAACCGATTCTGGAGTCTGGACAAACTACGGTGGTAGCAAGGTGTGGCCCGGACCGCAAGGATGGTCGAGCCACGATGAGTGGCCGGGCCCTCCCGGGCCAGCCGACCCAGTGCTTGATGCGGGACCGTACGAGTCCGAAACTTTCCAGGCGGAGCACGCGGGGAGAATACACCTAAAGAGTCAACATGACGAGTATTCCGGAATTACTTTGGAACGGGACGTCGAGATCAGTTCCGGGAGCTCGATCGTCCGGCTGCACCACACGATGCGGAACACATCCCGCCGCCCGGTTCGCTGGTCCATCTGGCAGGTCACTCAGGTGGATGCGGCTACGGGACTGGAACTTTTCGTCCCCGCGGACAAAGCCCGGCAGACTTTGGGGGACCTGCCTTACAAAAAGGCTCTATTCGATCTTCCCACCAAGCGCTGGCGTCTGACCTATGACAACCAGGTCGCCAAGTTTGCGGTGCAGGCAAACCAGGGCTGGTTTGCCGCCCTCGACCGAGGACGCGGTATGGCATTTGTCGAGATGTTTCCGGTTCACCCGGGAGCTGAATATCCGGATGGCGCACCCACCGCATTCTGGGTCAGCGGCAAGGGCACATTTACTATCCATGGCGACTGCATCGACATGTCGGGAGGAGCCAGTGGTTGCGATCCGCACGTAGAGACAGAAGTCATGGGGCCGCTCACTCGTCTGGAACCCGGCGAGAGCAGCCAACTGCGCGTTTCGTGGGGACTGGCAGCTATCAACGCGCAGCAGATCATTTCCGCCAACCATTGCGGAGTCATCGGGAAGAAACTGACAATCGGCAACAACCGCCTCGCCGGATCGTTTGGTGTTTTCTACGAAGCGAAGCTGCAACTGCGGGCATTCAACCGCGCCTCCCAACTCCTGAACTCGATCGCTCTGGGAACAGTTAGCCCTTTGCGTTCCGTTCTACTGGATGAGAAACTGTCGCTGCCTCCCAATACATCTCGCTGCACACTCGAACTTATGGATGAGAACGATCGTCGGCTAGGGGTGCTTGATCATGTCCAAATTCGCTAGCGATTGCCTTGCTGGCAAGAGCATTTTAATTACGGGGGCAATGGGAGGAATCGGCCAAGCGATTGTAGACGCTCTTCTTGCCCACGGCGCCTTCGTCATCGCGAATGACGTGATGAGCGAGGCGGAATCTCATTCCATCGCGGCTACCCATGGCTGGTCCGACGACCGTTATTTTTATGTCACGGGTGACATCACGCAGATCGAGGGAGTGCAGGCTTCCGTAAGCGCCGCCTTGAAACCTACGGGCAGGCTCGACGTGGCCTTGTGTCACGCAGGTATAGTGCACGCTGCCCCTATCCTCGAGTATTCCGCCGAAGACTGGGACCGAATTGTGCGGGTAAACTTACGTGGCTCTTTCCTGGTTGCTCAGGCGGTGGCCAAACAGATGGTGGAGCAAAAAGTGCAGGGTAAGATTGTCTTTACTTCCTCGTGGGTACAGGATACCCCCTGGCCTGAAATTGTTCCTTATACTGTTACCAAGAGCGGGTTGCGTACCTTAATGCGGGGCATGGCGAGAGAGCTGGCAACTTACGGAATTCGAGTGAATGCCGTCGCACCCGGAATCGTGGGGGTTGGAATGGCCAAACGTCAGTGGGATACGGATCCGCATTACCGGCGCCGCGCCGAGAAGGCGATCCCACTGGGGTACCTGCAAACCGCCGAATCGGTTGCTGATGCGATGGTCTTTCTTTGTTCGGCCGCTTCCGACTACATGACGGGAGCCACGTTGTTGGTAGATGGGGGATGCAGTCTCTATCCCATGGACTAAGCGCCCGAGACTCCACTTATGCACACCTCTCTCCCCGCTGGGGAAGCTCACTCGAAAGCGCACTACCACCGGCAGACCTGGATCAATGCGATGGCTGCCGCCGTCGGTGGACTGCTGTTCGGCTATGACACCAGTGTAATTTCCGGGGCCATTCTTTTCGTCCGAAGCCATTTTCAGTGGGATTCGTTTCACACCGAAGTGGCAGTCAGCATTGTGTTGGCAGGCGCGCTCGTAGGAGCAGCGAGCGGAGGCTATTTAAGCGACCGCTTCGGCCGCAGACCTCTGCAAATTGCCAATGCAATCATATTTGCCATTTTTGCCGTGCTCACGGGACTCGCTTCCAATACGGCGGTGTTCCTGATCGGACGGTTCATGGTGGGAGTCGCGGTTGGCGTCACCTCCATGGTGACACCTTTGTATATCGCCGAGATTTCTCCTCCCGGCATCCGCGGAGCGCTGGTGCAATTGAATCAGCTCATGATCAGCGCGGGGATCGCGGTAGCTTATGCGGTCGCCTGGCTGCTCTCGGGCAGCGGAAACTGGCGCATGATGTTTATCAGCGCAGTTTTTCCCTCCGTTGCGTTACTGATCGCACTCGTGTTTCTGCCGGAAAGTCCGCGGTGGCTGGCTTCCAAAGGGCGGCTTGACGCAGCCCGCGCCATCTTGAACCGGATTTATGGGCCGACAGAAACGGAAGTCGCGATGACGCAGTTCGTCACCGTAATCGAAGCGGATAAGGTGAGTTTTCGCGATCTTTTTCAGCGCCGCTTGCGGAAGCCGCTGGTTGCCGGCATAGGACTGGCGGTCTTTCAACAGATCACCGGCATCAATACCATCATTTATTACACGCCAATCATCATGCAGATGGCGGGGTTCAAATCCGCTTCCGATGCAATTCTGGCCACGCTCATTATCGGCACAATGACGGCGCTGTTTGCGGTCGGCGCTATGCCTTTGCTGGACCGGGTCGGACGGCGGCGCTTGTTGTTGATCAGTATCGCGGGAATGTTCGTGTGCTTGGCCCTGCTGGGATACTATTTTGGAGCCGCCCACATCTCGCGCGTGACGGTGGTTTGCGCTTTTGTCGGTTACCTGGCATTTTTCCAGATTGGCCTGGGCCCGGTGTTCTGGCTGCTCATTTCCGAGATCTACCCGACCCGCATTCGCGGGCAGGCGATGTCGCTCTGCGTCGGTTACGATTTGGGCTTCCGACTGGTTGGTGACCCTCACTTTCCTTTCCCTCCTGGATCACTTCGGGGCGCGCCATTCATTCTGGCTTTATGGCGCCGCCTGCATTGCAGCATACATATTTTCCTGGCACTTTATTCCGGAAACCAAGGGGCGGACGCTCGAAGAAATTGAAGCGGGATGGGCGTAGAAGGCTCACTAATAATAAATCTTGCGTGTGGAAAGGAGTGTACAAACCACTGCTCTATGCGAATCACGAAAGTTGAAACCATTGCCTACCCCAATGTAACGGAGGTCCACGCCGGTGGTATTGGATGGCTGTGGGTGCGCATTCATACCGACTCGGGGATATTACGGCACGGGCGAAACGTTTCCCTGCCCCTGAACCCGATAAGGCAATCGTTCTGAAGGATTTTGCGCCCGTACTGCTGGGGCGTGATCCGCGCGATATAGAGCGGCTCTGGCTCGATTTACTCACCCCCGTGCAATACCGCGGCTGGGCTGGGGCGGAGATGCGCGCCATCAGTGCCATTGATATGGCGCTCTGGGATTTGCTGGGCAAGTCGGTGGGACTTCCGGTTTACATACTGCTTGGCGGCCAGTGCTGGGACTTCATCCCCATCTATAACACCTGTTACGACGACGGCTATGACTTCAACAAGCAACCGGCGGAACTTGCCAAAGACTTGATGAAGGCGGGCATCACGGGATGAAAATCTGGCCGTTCGATACGGTGGCCATTCGCAACCGCGGGCAGTCCATCACTTCCGCCGAGATGGCGGAGGCTATCAGCCGATGCGCCGGATTCGCGAAGCGGTCGGCGATAGCATGCGCATCATGATGGAGTTCCATGGCTTTTGGAACTTGCCATGCGCGGTAGAGATTGCGCATGCGCTCGAACCCTACAACATCACCTGGCTGGAAGAGATGCTGCCGCAAGATAACATGGCGGCGTATGAAGTTCTGGCGAGGAAGGCGAAGCAGCCTCTCTGCATAAGTGAACGGCTGATGACGCGCTGGGGATATCGGGAGCTGTTGCAGCGCAAGGTGGCGTCCATCATCATGCCAGACCTGGCATGGTGTGGGGGCCTGAGCGAAGCGAAGAAAATTTCAATTGCGGCTCATACCGAGTATCTGCCGGTAGCCTTTCACAACTGTGGCGGCCCCTTTGTGCACTTTGCCTCCTGGCATCTGGCCATGGCCACCCCAAACCTAAAGATTCTGGAGAGCGTACGCCGCCACTACAACGACCGTTACGTGCCCATTGTCACGAACACAGGTGCTCCGCAGAATGGGCAGTTGGGAGTCCCTCCGGGCCCAGGCCTCGGAATTGAGCTGAGGGAAGACTTCCTGCGCAGCGGGAAACTGCAAATTGAGAGCGTGGACGAGCGCGGCGCCGACAAGTCGCTGGCGGCGTGGGACCGGGGCGAATCCATGAGCCCGAAGGGGAGAGAATGAAGGCGATTGTGTTCCATGGCCGGAAGGATCTACGTTACCAAGATTTCCCTGACCCGCCTCTTGCTTCCAACGAAGTTGTCGTCAAGGTCAAATATGCAGGCATGTGCCACACCGATTTCAACGAGGTGGAGAGCGGCCCCATTTTTGTGGCCGCGACTCCCCATGCGCGGACGGGACGAAGCCTACCTCTGGTTCTTGGACATGAATTCGCCGGGCAGGTGGTAGATAAGGGAAAGCAGGCAGGCCATGTGAATTTGGGAGACCGGGTGGCCATTAATGCCGTGGACGGATGCGGAGAGTGCTATTACTGCCGCAATGGAAATCCGGCCTTATGTCCGACCGCTGCCTACATTGGATTCGGCCGGGATGGCGGCTTCGCCGAGTTCGCGGCAGTGAAAGCAGAATGCTGCCATCCTTTGCGAGAGGGAGTTTCCTATCAGGCGGCTGTTTTAGCCGAGCCTTTATCAGTTGCGGTTCACGCGGTGCGCCGGGCCAAGTTGGAAATTGGTGCCAGCGTGGCCATCGTCGGCGGCGGAACGCTCGGGTTATGCCTGCTGCAGGTAGCAAGGGCCTCCGGAGCACGCGATGTTTTTGTGATTGAGCGCTCCGAATCCAAACGTAGATTTTGTGAGGAACTTGGCGGCCGGTTCCTGAATTCGAAGACCGAGCCTGGCTTTCGGCAGGAGATTCTGGATCGAACCGGCGGGAGAGGCGTGGACTTTTCCTTCGAGTGCGCCGGGGCGCCTCCCGCTCTGGAGACGGCTATGGAAATAACGGCTCCCGGCGGAGTGATCTGTGCAACGGGAATTTATCCGGGACCGTTTTCCTTTAATTTCAACCAGGCTCTGGGCGGGGAGAAATCGATTATTCCTTCCTTGGCTTACGGCTCGGAGTTTCCCACGACCATCGCCATGCTGGCGGACGGCAGGCTGCGCGCCGAACCGCTGATCACGAACTGTGTCCCGCTGGCGGAAGGGTGCGCGCACATCCGGGACTTCGAGTCGCGGGGCGCTGACAACATCAAGACTTTGTTGAACATTGATTCAAAAGAATAATCGAGGGACGGAATGAAACTCTATCGCACCGGCAGTGGCGTAGTGGTTGAGTACGAGGACCGTTACTATTTTTCCGCCACCGCTTCGATGGACGACTTATTCACACGTGACGACCTTGAACAATACCTCAAGGGTGTTATCGCGAGCTGGACGTTGGCGGGCAGCAGCGTCCTGAACGATGTACGCGCGCCGATCGGCAGCCAAGAAGTGTGGGCTGCGGGAGTCACTTACTATAGGAGCCGCACCGCGCGCATGACCGAGTCCCCCCAGGGCGGGAGCTTTTATGATCGCGTTTATGATGCAGAGCGGCCGGAACTCTTCTTTAAGGCGACGCCGCACCGCGTGGTGGGACAAAATGAGAAAGTCGCGATCCGCGCCGATGCGAAGTGGTCGGTTCCCGAGCCCGAAGCCGTGGTGGTTGTGAGTCCGGATGCAAAGATCATTGGCCATACCGTTGGCAATGACATGAGTTCCCGGGACATCGAGGGAGAGAACCCACTCTATCTGCCGCAGGCAAAGACCTATGACCGCAGCTGTGCGCTGGGGCCGGGAATTCTGCTCGCGTCGGAAGACTTGCCCTCAAGCACGGAAATCAAGATGGAAATTGTGCGCGGCGGCAAGACGGCTTTTTCCGGAGAGACCACGCTTGCTGCGAGAAAACGGTCGGCAGAATCGCTTGTCTCCTTCTTATGCCGTCAGTGCAGTTTCCCGCACGGGGCTTTCCTAATGACTGGCACGGGCATCATTCCCGAGGACAGTTTCACACTGCATGCCGGGGATGAGATCCGCATTTCCGTCGGCGGAATCGGAACTCTGGTCAATCCGGTAGGCTAAGACTCCGGTAGTTTGCTGATCCACCACGAAGAACACGAAGGCGCGCAAAGGGAACCCATCGTCAGTTGAGCGGGTCACTCTCCAGCTCTTTTTCTGCCTGTATGTCTCTCACGCCTGGAATGGCGTGCGGGTCCGGGAGTTCCTTATAGCTCTGCAATGCGATGGCGTCAAGTTGCAGCTCGGGTGTGGCCAGTGAATCCGGCACAGAAAACACCAGGTGATGCTTGCCTTTAGTCAAATGCATGTGCCAGCCCGGATACCAGGAAATGGCCGGCGTGTTGTACACATCGCGGGTGAGATGCTCGTCCGCACTGAGTACAGGGTAGGTTTCCAGCTCCGCCTTTTTGCCATCAATAGACAGCTCGAGCTGGTGTGCGGCTTTCCCCGAGCTGGCGGATACCCGAATGTAGTAGTCGCTGTCTTCGGGCAGGTTGGCCTCAAATTCAATTTGCGGCTTCGCTCCCTTTGGGTTGGTTTGCAGCAGTTGGTGGCTGTAAGTCGCGCCCTCACTGGGTATCTTGGCGAGATTTTCTGACTTGGTCGCTTGCTCGACCGTAAGCACCACCGAATTGGCCGGGCGTACCGGGGCCAACGGGTACACCGAGGTCAGGAAATTCTGCACTTCCCATTCGGTGAAGTCGTAGTGATTCTCGGAGAGCAGCTTTCCGCTGGAGTCAGTGACAGTCAGATCGGCGAAGAAGCCGCCGGGCACATGCCAGACGTCGCCGGTCTCTGGGCCGGGAATGACCGACACCGCAGAGTCGGCGGGCAGGTCGAAGCTGCGCGTGATGTCCGCCACCACTTTACCGTCGCGGGTGCGTAGGCGATACGTCAGCCTGGCGCTCTTCCAGGATTTGAACCAGTAATCGTTCACTACGCGAATGTCTTTCGCGCCCTCGAAGTCGAAGAACAAGATCGGCAGCACCGGCCGATTGGCATTCTGCATGGCAAAGTAAGCGGGCTTCGGCATGCCGTTGAAGTTCACCGGAGCGCCGGAGTAAGCGAGCGGATAAGCATCGTCGAAGCGGCAATGGATCAGAGCCGTGCTGGGAGCAAAGCGCTGGGCGCGGGAGTTCTCAAACTGGAATTTGTGATATCTGGCATAAAAGCGCTCGCTCTCTTGGATCTTGGCCAGATAGTACATCTTGATTTTCTGGGTGGGCCAGACTGCGGGCTTGGGCGCGTCCAGGAATAAGGGATCATCCACCCAGCGGTAGGAGTCGAAGTTGTCCCAGATAGGACCTACGGAATCGAAGCGGAAATAGTCGTCACCGGCCATGGCCTTAACCGCCTCCTGCGAGGACAGTCCATACGAGCCGGTTTCGCTGGCGAAGTTCAGGGAATAGCCCGTCCACAACGCCGTACGCCGCTGCAGACCGTCATTCATGTTGGGATAGATGTGAATGTCGAATTCCCCGTGGCCGGAGGCGCGGGTTAGGGGCCGTGTGCCGTCCAGTTCCCGAATCAAGGCCGTAACTTGATCGGAAAATTCTGGTTGGCCGCCTTCATTCCAGGCCGACCAACCCACGACGGCAGCGTGAGAGCGAGTCTGCTTGATGGTCTCACGCGCAATCTTCAGAATGTCCCGATGGATGGGTTCAGTGCGTGAATATCCCCATTGCAGCGGCATCTCCTGCCAGATCATCATCCCCATCTGGTCGCATAAGTCATACATCTCCGGGGAAGATTGGTGGGCGATCATGCGGATGATGTTGATGTTCGCATCCTTTTGCATTCGGACGCGCTGGGCATACCCACGGCGACCCATGAGTGTGCGCCAATGAATGTCGTCATTGAGCACGCCTTTCAGGAAGACGCGGTGGTGATTCACGATCACGTAGTGATCTTTGTCGTTGAACTCCACCTGGCGCAGCCCGACACGGATAAATTGCTGGTCCAGTACCGTGCCATTCTGCACGACTTCTACCTTCAGGATGTGCAGGTAGGGCGTTCCCTGCTGCCACGGATACCAGAGCAGTGGATTGTCCACGCCCATCGGCAAATCAACGGCAATGTCTCCACCATCCAGCTTGATTTCCTTGCTGGCGCGGAAGCTGCGCGATTTTCCGCCCGGATGTTCAGGTTCGGTGAGCGTGGCTCGCACCTCAGCTTTGCCCGAACCGGAGTTCTGCAGATTGAGCTTTATTTGCACGTCTCCATGTTTGAGATCCTGGCTCAGTTGGGTGACTGCCCACAGATCGTCAATGCCGACATCGCCGCGGGCACGCAGGGAAACCGGGCGATAGATGCCGCCCATCGAAGCTTCCTGACCATAGGGCATCATGATGTCATCCATGGTGTTGCCCTTGATGATGGTCTTCTCGCTCTCATAGCCGGGATCGAGCGGGCAATCCACTCGCACGACCACCAGATTCGACGTTCCTTTGTGCAAAGCCGAAGTCACATTGATCTTGAATTCCGAATAGGCGCCGATGTGCCGTCCGACGTAAATGCCGTTCACCCAGACGCGCGCTTCGTAATCCACGGCGCCGAAATTCAACTCCACGACTGGCCCGAAGGAGTTGGGAACCTCAATCTCGCGCCGGAACCAGACCACGCCGTTGTAGTCCAGACCCTTGACGTACCACTGCGAAGGCACACTCATGGTTTTCCACGACGAAATGTCGTAGGAAGGGCTGAAATACTGCTTGCGAATGCCTTCATCCCCGGGATCGGTCGCATACTTCCAGGCGCCGTCCAGAGAAATCTCGCGCGACTTGTCCTTCAGAGCCTCCAGCGGCGAGGGCGAGACGTCGGGCGTATCGTCGGGATACGGCTTCACCATCTTGCCGTTGTAAAAAAGCGGGCTGATGTGCGGACCTGACTGCTGCAAAGTCACGGCCGCTAATAGCAGCGAAGTGCCCGCATGCGTGCAACGGAACTCGATGGACTGCACCGGCCAATCTGGATGACCAAGATGATGAGTAAAAAACATCAACTGACTCTTAGCTTCCACCGGCACCATTTGCTCGAGGTGATACGTCAACTTTCCTGACGCTGGTTGATAGGGTTTGAGACCATAGGCGAACTGAGCGTCGGGGACGAAATGCCCATAATGCACGTCGGCGACATTCTTGCCGGCGATCAGGGGAACACCCTCGATCTGGCCATTTGCGTAATGAACTACGTATTCTCCAACTGGTGTTTCCACGTCTGGCGCAGTTGGAAAACCTGAGCCCACGTTCCCAATGAAATACAGGTCGGTCCCGGCATAGCCGCCCATCGGAATCGTCACTTGCGAGGGATACGGCTTGGGCGAGGGCGGAGATACAAACTGGCCTTCTGCTTCAACTTCGCTGATCACCGGCTCGTGCTTGCCGTCGTTGGAAGACCGAATATCCAGATAGATGCCTTTAGCTTCCGTTCCGGGAACAGCGAATGCGTGCCACTCGCCGCCCAGGCTGTACTGGCCGTTGATGGAAGCGATTTCCTGTTCTGATCCGTCCGGCAGGATGAGGCCTATGGAATAATCGCGCGGAGTATTGCGCGGGGCGGCGTTGGATAAAAAGCGAACCTTCTTCACCCGCGCCAATGCGGCAAACGCAACGGTCAGCTTGCCGCTGGCTTTTCCGCCTGCCGGAGCCCAAGCGGTTGAGTCGTCTTGGTCAATCGCATTTCTGGGGGCATTTTCCTCGGCGTCGTGCGGATCCACCGGCTTCGCCTTGGCGGAAGCTTCGTTGCTTTGAGCAGCTTTGGCTCCGGCCTGCTCGCTCGATATATCGCCGCCCAGCTCGGGATGCCATCCCTCCCCCGCTACACGCACGACGTCCGCGCCCTTGGGATACCAGAAAGGTACACCCAGCCGCCGCCAGACTTCCATGCGAAACCCCGTGTAGTTCCAGTAGCCCGTCGCATAGAGATTGAGGCTGGTATCGTTCTTCAAGGGCTTCACGCTTGCGCAGCGAAAACCGCCAACATGCAAAAGGCCCTTTTCGACCATTTGGCCGGAGAGCGTTCCGGCAGCAACAACGAGAAACAGGAATGCAATGGCGCTTTGCGGTATTCTCCCCAAGCGCCCACGCCGGCAAGGAACATTCATGGTTGGTCTCGCCTCAATATTTGTGACTAGCTGTTCTGAGCCGTCACGAGCTATTGCAGCGACTTGCGGAAACTGGACAATTCGTTCCGCGAGGCGCTTCGCAGGAAACTCATATCGCCACCGATGGTAAGCAAGGTCGCTCCACGTTGAACGTAGCGACCGCATTCCTCTGGCGACCAGACCGGCAGACCAACAGGCATTGAGAGACTACAAGCCGTGGCGATCATACCGTCAACCATTTGCTGAACCGTTTCGGCGCCGGCCTCACCGTGGTTGACAAAATTTGCCAGATCGCCGTTGCCGACGAAAACGCCATCAATTCCGGTCGTCGCGAGCGTGTCGCGGGCATTCTCGACGGCCTCTGGGGTTTCTATTTGAACAAACAGAACAACCTCATCGTTGGCTTCCCGGCGATACTCTCTGGAATCTTCGAAATAGCGACTGGCACGAATCGGCCCGAAGCCGCGCCGGCCAATCGGGGGATAACGGGAGAACTCGACCGCCCGTTTCGCCTCTGCTGCGCAGTTGATCATCGGCACCATGACTCCCTGTGCCCCCAGATCAAGCGCCGCCTGGATGTAGTCGCTGGAGTTCACCGGAACTCGAACCACGGGGACACTGGGACTACCTTTGCAAGCCATCAGAATGGTCCGCAGGCTGTCCTTGCTGAGGGGAAAATGCTCCATGTCCACCAGCAACCAGTCGAAGCCGGCGTCCGCCATCATTTCGACGGCATACGGATCGGAAAACCCGACCCAGGAGCCCAAAGCCGGTTTACCTGCTGCCAGGATCTGTTTAAGCTTGTTTTTCGTGGCCATGAGCTGGGCGGTAAACCGGTTGGCGAGGCGAAGTCGGAGTGCAAACTATCAACCTCTCTCGCATTCTGCCATTGAGATTCTTTTTTGTCCACCATAAAGAATAAGGTTCTAAATTATCTGATATAGCTCGGCGTTGGACTGCTAAGCGGAATTTTTATCTGCCATAAATTTATACAACTGGGTTGCAGTAGCTAAACTTACTGATTTCAAAGCGCTTAGATATTTTGCGGATTATGCATATCCCGTAATACAGAACGTCGTGTCTTTTTGTGTTGACAGTGGTCTATGACCCATGCTATTTCTCTCGACCCAGAGTGGAATGAGGACCAGCACACGCAAATGAGGATGGCTGGCCTGCCGCGACTTTGAAGGAGACACACTTTATGAGACGTCTGTTTGTGGCCGGAGTGCTTTGTCTGTTTGAACTCTTTTGCCTCTCGGTGGCATTTGGCCAGGGCGGCAGAGGAACGATTAATGGAACTGTAGCAGACTCAAGCGGCGCCCTGATTGCCGGCGCTCAGGTAGACATCAGGAATACGCAGACAGGTCAGCTAACTTCTCTCACCACCACCGGGGACGGAAACTATTCGGCGCCTTTTTTGCAAACCGGAACCTATCAGATTTCCGCCAGCCACGCAGGTTTCGAAACGCAGACCCAAACCAACATAACCTTGACCACCGACCAGGTGGCCAGTGTGAACTTCACGTTAAAAGTGGGCGCGCAGACTACGAAAGTGGAAGTACAGGCCACCGCCACACAGATCGACACCACGACCGGCGCGCTGGGACAAACCATCGCTCAAAAGAGCATTACAGAACTGCCCTTGAATGGGCGTAACCCCGCCTCGTTGGTGGCAGTGACACCTGGAGCGATTGATAGCACGCAAGTCAACTCAATCCCGACGCCCGGTCCGGGAAGTGGGTCCCCGAACGAGACGGCCGCTTCCGTAAACGGCAGCCGCATCGGAGGCGTTCTCTATCAACTGGATGGCATTGTTCACATGAACAATTATTTCCAGACGGCGGATCCCTTTCCCAACCCCGACGCCACCCAGGAGTTCCGTGTCATCAGCAACAATTTTGACGCCCAGTACGGTTACACGGCAGGCGCAATCGTGAGCATCGCCACCCGCTCGGGCACCAACCAGTGGCACGGGAACGCTTTTGAATTCCTTCGCAACGACAAACTGAACAGCAAGGAGTACTTCACGCAGCAGGCCGATCCGCTGAAGCGGAATCAGTTCGGCGGTTCTCTCGGAGGCCCGATCATCAAGGATAAGTTGTTCATCTTTGGCAACGTCCAATTCACAAGAGAGCGCCGTTCGGCCAGCGATAGCACCAACCGGGTACCTACGAATGCCGAACTGGCCGGCGACTTCTCGGGCATATGCGCAACCGGCTTCACGGGCGGAATCTGCAACGACCGGGATTCCGGTGGCAACGTGATTGACCAGCTTTACAAAAGCTGGAACGATCACACCGCAGGCAATGCCTATCCGAACAACTTCATTGATCCTTCAACCTTCTCTCAGTTCGCGCTGAATTTTGAGCAGGGGCTTCCCAAGACAGACACTCCAGGCGGCCTGGTGAACGTACTGGGAATCGCGGAAAAACCCAATGTCTACGAATACACTCTGCGGGGTGACTATAATATTTCTCCCAGTCAGACGCTGAGTGTGCGCTTCTTTTACGACAACTACAACCGTCCGACCTTTAGCGGGCAGGGTAACTATCTTGCCGGCGGCGGCAACGCGCGGTCGGAGCTCGACAAAGTTATCAATGCCGAGGTCAGCCACATCTGGACCGTTCGGCCCAACATAGTAAATGAGTTGCGACTTGGGTTCGGCCAGAACAACAGCGCAGCCCTGACTGGAATCCAGGCAGTTGGCGGGGGCCCCTTGACGTTCCAATCGTTGGGCTCGAATCTCAACGAGATCAGCAACTTCATCGGATACATGAATGTGGACAACAAATTCGGGGTTTCGGGTATCCCGGTAGTACAAGGGCGCCACAACTGGGTTCTGGATGACATCCTTTCACTGACAACCGGAAAACATACGATCACGACCGGATTTACGTTCTTCTCGCAATACGGACTCGAGCAGGCCACGTGGGAAGGCGATCCCCTGGTGGATTTCTCGGGCGCAGTTACCGGCTATTCGGTTTCGGATTTCCTCCTTGGTTTAGTGGATAACGTACAGGCATCCGGAGGCGAGTACAACCGTTACACGGCAAACAACTATGCGGCTTTCGCGCAAGACAGCATCAAGCTCAAGCCCAATCTGAATATCAACCTTGGACTCCGCTGGGAGCCACAGATCGCTCCCACTTCGGTCGGCAATCATATAGCCGACTTCTATCCCGGCCAACAAAGCACTCGGTTCGTAAATGCCCCCACAGGGTTGGTTTATCCGGGCGACGCCGGAGTACCCAAAGGGGGATGGGCAAATCAATGGGCAACGTTCCTGCCTCGCATCAGTGTGGCGTGGTCACCCAAGGCATTACCCAACACCACGATTCGCAGCGCCTTCGGCTTAATGGCGCTTCCCTACGACTACTCGTTCTATAACCATCAGAGCGCCAATGCACCGTTTAGCCCGTCCTTCACAATTCGCTACAATCAAGTGGCTGCTTCAGCTACATGTCCGGGCGGCGTGTTGACGATCGCCGATCCTTTCGCTTGCTTCGCACCCACAGGCTATGTGGATCCATTCCCCCCGTTTGCGGGGCCAGGGTTCAACCCCTCCTCAGATGTCCCTATTGTTACACCGGCAAGCTTGCAAGCGGTTTTCTCCCCCGGCTTTAAATCGGCTAGAGAAGAGGCCTGGAATCTGAGTATTCAACATTCGATGGGAAATGATTTTCTATTCAGCGTTGCCTACATTGGCCGCCACGACTATCACTTGCCGATTCCGTTGGAATTGAGCCCCGGTATCTATCCCAGTGGAACTGCCCTTCTGTCCCCCAATTTCGACTCGGTCCTTGGGTATACCTCCATAGGAGTAGGTTCTTACAACGCGGTCCAGTTCTCCGTGGACAAACGGTTTACTCATGGTCTGCAGTTTTCTTCCAATTTCACTTACTCCAAGAATCTGGACATGAGCGCACAGGCTTCGATCTCCAATGTCGGATCGCTTTATGATCCCTTCAATCCGCGTGCCAGCTATGGAATTTCTTCATTGGACATTCCAAAAATCTGGAACAACACTTTGGTATACCAGATGCCCAAGCTATCCGGGATGGGAAGGATTGCAAGCACCATTCTCGGGAGCTGGGAGATTTCCGGAATCTGGCAATTACATTCCGGAACTCCATTCACGGTATTGGGCGGCGAAAACCCAAATGGAGGCTGCGGGGGAGATAATGCGTCTTGCGCGAATATAGGTTCCGACCACGCCGATGTGGTTTCCGGACAAGCTTTGCAGGTGCATTCTGGATCGAAATCGCACTGGCTGAACCAATATTTCAACCCAGCTGCTTTCACCTACAACGCGCCCGGCACCTTCGGCAATTCCGGAAGCAACATCATGTACGGCCCTGGATGGAACAATGTTGACTTGAATTTTGCCAAAAATTTCCCCTTCCGCGAGCGCTACAACGTACAGTTCCGGTGGGAGATGTTCAACGCCTTCAACCGTACCGAGTTTGATACCTCAAGCCTAGGTACCGACTTCAACCCCTCACCCAACAGCGGATTTGGGCAAATTACAAGCACTGTTTGTAATGGCCCAGATTGCACCGGCGGCCCACGCGTGATGCAGGCCGGCCTGAAGTTCACCTTCTAACTCCTTCTTCTGCCGGCGGACCGCACAAGCGGTCCGCCGGTTTTTTCTTTACTCGCTCACTAAAGATGATGTTCGTAGTTTGCTGCGAAGGTGAAGGATGCTATCGTTCAGTTGAAGCGAGTCCATCAGCTTGATCGATCCGGGTGATCCCGGCGTCAGTTTGCAGCTGGCGCTCGGCTATGAATCCAAGGGATGTCTGCAAAACGCAGCTACGCTGCTGAAGCAATCAGTACGCCGTGAACCGACTCTAAGACCGGCGCACGTGGCTCTTTCGCGTATTTCTTTCCGGCCTGGAAGGAAAGCTGACGCAACCCGGGAGAAGGAACTCATAGACCAGCTTGCCAAGCAGCAGAACACGCCCTCCCCTGCGAGCCCAATCAGGCTTATGAACGCGGAGCCCAATTAGAGCTCACATACGCTTCATCTTTATGTAGCGTTGCATATCGCCCCGAAAATAGACGATGGTGTAGATGGTTGCTGCGATGGTTCCCCATTTTAGAATTTTGCCGACCATATTCTCTCCTTTATGATGCCCTAGGCAACTGCAGATCTTTCACTGTCTGTGACCAGGTTTTCGATAACTTGAATTGCCTGGCTTACGGCCTCTTGTACGGGCGGGCTGAGGCCGAAACCACCGTTTTCATCCGCATCGACATTCGACGGCTCACATCCGACAACGAGCAACCGGCCCGGTTTTCCTCCTAGCGCCTGCACCAACCGCAACACGCTGACCGGATTCATCGAGTGTGCATCCGGTGAGGTGACCCCGCCGCTCTCGGGCAATTCTGCCTCAATCGTATAAATCGTTCCCGGCCGGCCACCCCGTGGCACCGCGTCGACCAGAATGACCAAATCCCACTCTTCCATTAGCGCATATGCCAGATCGTAGCTACGAATTCCGAAATCAACCACCTGTACATTCCGCGGCAGGCACCGTGACGTAAGCTGCTGCACAACCTCGACCCCGAAGGCGTCGTCACCGAGGAAGATGTTTCCGATACCGGCTACCAGAATCCTACCCTCCATTTTTGCCTCCGGCGCCAAGCGGTTCGACTTCCTGGGGAGAAAAGAAGAAGCGATGGCCCGGCTGCCGTAACATGCCGAGATCGCGCCCCGGATCGTTTTCAATTACCACGGCTAAGTGGATCTGATCCTCAAAATCACGCTCAATCGCTTCGACCACAGCGATTTTGCCTTTCAAGGCAAGATCCATGATGTCTGCGTTTTTCTGCGGCCAGAGCCGCACGCGATCTCCCACTCGCAGGGATACGCCGAAAGCGGTAACGCTCTCCAGCGGTTTAGCTTCGGGCTCCAAACTCCACTCGCTCATAGCTTCTCCAGAGTGCGCATGCCGCGAATCGTGCCATGGGTTCGCATCAGTTGGTCACGCGCGCTTTGCTCGGTACGTTCCAGAAGATTGCGGACGTGATCGCCAGCCGTGCGCATCTCGTTTTTTTCATTCTCGGTTAAGGTCATCACCCGCAAGGTGAGCATTTCGTCCATTTCGGTCGCATCGTAAAAGTCGCCGGCGCTCTCGGGAGCGATCTGGGGGTAGTCATACAGCAGGATAGGCGAGCACAGCATCATGTCCCGAGCCGGCTGGTCACCGACCAGCACGGGAAAGTTGCCGACGTTCTTGCACCCGGAAGCCGCTTCGCGAAGGTGCTCGGGAGGGTCAAGCAAGGAGGCAAACTCTCCACCTGTCACAGTCAGAATGAGATGTGCCGAAAGCAACGATCCGAGCAGCGCCGAATTGCGGTCGGCGGCATCCCCTCTCAATTGCGTCGTGTTCTCAACGTCTATGGTCAACTTCCGAACGTCATCGCGGATTTTCTCTGTCGCGATCGAAATGGACCCGGATATCTCGTGCTGTGAGCGGATAAGCTGTCCCACAACGTTCCCGTTTTCCTCTTTCAAAGGTTCGTCGCCATGAAGACCGCTGAAACGGAATGGGAAATCGTGCCGGCCAATAGGCAGCGCAGGCAACCCGCATTCAATCGACCGTGCCACGCCTTCCTCTCCTCCGCTTTGAACCAAGCGCCCGTCAACCAGCGACGATAGAGGCTCTCCCTGGTGGCTTGGTTGGCGGACTTCCTGCGTCTGGAGATGCAGAAACCGCAACTCCATATGGAGCGAGCTGTCACCCGCCGCCTCCAGCAGACACTCGGAATGCAGGGCGCACTTTTCTGTCTCGCTGCGAACTTCTGCGTACGCCGGCGGGTAGAGAATGCCGAAGCTCCAGCGTTGCCGGTTCTTGAGCGCCGATGGCCGATAGGGATACAGCAGGTAGCCTTCGTAGAGGACCGCATCGGCAACTTTCCTGGCTAGTTCCCGGTTCACGACTTCACCTCGGCCGCTTGGTTGAGCATAAGCTCGATTGCCTCTTCCCATGTGTGAAGGCCATGGTGCGCCCTGAATTCATTGACCTTCTCGAAGACATCGCGCTGCAGACATAGCCACGCGGAATTCGGGTAATACAGATCCATCACTTCTTTCCACACGGCGACGGGCAACCGATAGCTGGCTTCCCGATCCCACGGAATCTGCGCAATCTGCAGGCCTACGGACCCTGCATAGAAAACAGTTCCACTGAACAGCAGGGAAACCGGGAGATCTCCGTCGCGCAAGCCGTAAATGTACTTGGTGACGGCAACATTGAAGTCGAACGTGCACGGTACGGGGATCTCGACGACGGTACTGCCCGCAAATCCTGGGACACTGACATTCACATTCGCCCACAACAGCGGGTGCAGCGATTTGCTCCAGCGCTCCGGCTCACCAAACAGCTCCTCCAGCTTTTTCTGCTCCTCAGCCGTGTAGCGCCGGCGTGCCGGTTCAATCTGAATCTGGGCACGCAACGAAACTGAGTGAATCGGTTGCGGCTCGGAATTCGCGATTCGCACCTTGCAAGCCAGCTGCGGCGTGGCCGCATTGGGAGTGGGAGACGCATCTTCCACCTGAAAATGCAGGTCAGGCAATCGCCCCTCCCGCCAACTGGTCTAATTGCTCAAAAAACTTCGCGATCTCCGTCCACACTTCCGATCCTCCGGACAAGCCTCTCCAATGGGTGCGGATGATTCCCACCAACCGGAAGCAATGGTCAATCGGCGCGCGGTAATACTGGAAGGAATCGGACACCCGGTTCACCAGCAAGGCTTCGACATCCGGCTCGAGCTTGGCGAGGATTGGGTTGTGCTCGACGATCATGCTCCAGTACTCCAGATCGAGAGAAGATTCCATGATTCCGCCAGGGCTGGGGTACTGGGCGACTTCCCTTCCCGCCGAGCTGCTGCGAACGAAAAAAGCGAGGTTGATGGGGATGAGCAGGCTGTTCCATTCCTGATCGTCCAGCACGAAGTTCTGCAACCGTTCGACATCGCGGGGAATGCGGCGGTAGCGTTGAGCGGCATGGCCGCTGAATAGAATGGCGCACGGCTCGCACGCACACACTACTCGCCTCTCCTTTACTTCCAGCAAGTGAGAATGCATGGTCGCAAGCTGCGCCGCGCACAATTCGCAGTGCTCCTCGGTTTCGGGCCGCGGTTTGCGCACGAATCGCTTTAGACTCGCCAAGGATTTTGCGCCGCTATCGGCGGCCGATAAGGCCATAGCTTTTCCTAGGCTGGCGGCAGATCTGGCATTCTGGGGTCTATGGGTGCGCGACTCTTGGGGTTGATTCCGGTCGCGTCGCGCGCGGTACGGCCCTCCCCTTCACGCCCAGGCTCTTTCTTGCCGTTGTAGGCCCACTCTTCGCCTCGCTTAACCCCATTGTCGTGTGCATCAATATCAGGCGGTGGATTTTTCATATTTTCCCTCTTGTGTTGTTGCGGGTTGGAGCAGGTTGAGCGGAACGAATCCCGAGGCAGACGAGGCGACACCCTCGGTAACCACGTCGAGCACCTCCGGCGCAGTTTCCAAGATTGCACCCTTCACCAGATTGCTAAGCGTGTCGGGAGATGAGCCACAGCTGTGCCCGGTGCTTTCAATCTTTACCCGGACAACCGAATCATCGATGCCCAACAGTTCAACCGTTCCATTAAGCTTGCGCAGTTGCGGGCGAACTCTTTCAATTGCCAGCGCAACACGATCCTCAAGCGCGACAGGGTGAATTCCATACAGCACGAGCAGGCCACACACCAGGGGATCGCTCCCCAGCTTCGCCATGGAGTTACGCCCAGCCTCCCCGGAATCCGATAGCACCTCGACGACGCGGGACATGACCGCGCCGTGCAGATCCATCAGCGATTGCAGTAATTCGAGCGCGGTGGAGCGTGCGCTTTCGTCCGCAAGCGCCGCCGCCCGCTCCACAAGCTGTTCGATTCGCTGCGTGTGCTTCTGGAACTCACCATCGTTCATTTGTCACCCACGAGTCCAAACATGGGCGAGTGACGGGTTTCGAGCACCTTGCCGTTCCCCAAGTACATGTGCACTCCGCAGGGCAGACAAGGATCAAAGCTCCGAACGGCGCGCATGATGTCGATTCCCTTGAACTTGTCCGGTCCGTTCTCTTCGAAGATAGGGGTATTTTGCACCGCATCTTCATAAGGACCGGGGGTGCCATAGACATCGCGCGGGTTGGCATTCCAGCAGGTTGGCGGATACGGATGGTAGTTGGCGATCTTGCCATCGCGGATCACGACGTGGTGCGACAGCACACCCCGCACTGCCTCGTGAAAGCCACATGAAATGGCTTCCTCGGGAACCTTGAAGGGCGTCCACGTTTTCGACCGGCCGGCCATCAGTTCTTCCATCGCCTTCTCGCAGAAATACAAAGCCGCTGCGGCGGAATAGGCCTGGAAGTAGGTCCGTGCGCGGTCACGCTCGATGGCATTGCTCCACTGCGGAATCTTCCACTCGAAACTCGTCTCCGGCAACAGAGCTCCTTTGGGGAGATTGATCTGCACGCTGTTTCCCGTGGCTTTGATGTACCCGATATCCACCAGTCCCGATAAGGCTGTGGACCACAGGCGGGCAATGGGCCCGCCGCCGGTATCGATAGAAAGGTGGTCGCCGCTGCGCTTGTCGAACCAACGCGGCGACATTACCCAGGTGTAATTGCCGTTGAAATCGCGCTTCTGCGGGCGCGGAATCGTGGTCTGGTTCCAGGGATGGTGCTTGTCTATTGGATTTCCCAGTGGATCATTCTTTACAAATGTTTCTTCATTCTGCCAATCGTCGTAGTATGAACTACCAAGAAGGATTCGCAGGCCGAGGTTGATGTCCACCAGGTCGTTGGTCACCAGTTTTCCGTCGACAACGATGCCCGGTGTCACGAACATGGCTCGTCCCCACTCGGACATATTCCGATACTCGTAATCGCATACCGCAGGATTATTGAACGAGCCCCAGCAACCCAGCAGAATGCGCCGCTGCCCGACCTTTTCGTAGCCGGGTAGAGCCTCGTACCAGAAGTCAAACAAGTCGTCATGCAGCGGTACGCACCGCTTCATGAACTCGACATATTTCATCAGGCGCACGAGATAGTCGGTGAAGAGCTGCACCGTGGCGACCGTTCCAACCCCGCCGGGATATAGCGTGGAGGGATGCACGTGGCGCCCTTCCATCAGGCAGAACATTTCGCGCGTCAGCCGGCTCATGATCAGCGTTTCGCGGTAGAACTCGCCACTGAACGGATTCAGCGCGGTCATGATGTCGGCGATGGTGCGGTATCCGTGCTTGGCCGCGTTAGGCGCCTTTTTCTTCTGCGCCTTTTCCCACAAGCCGGGATTGGTCTCCTTGACCATCTGCTCGCAGAAGTCCACCCCCACCAGGTTGTCCTGGAAAATATTGTGGTCGAACATGTACTCGGCCGCTTCCCCGAGATTGACGATCCATTCTCCAAGCGCGGGAGGCTTGATGCCGAACGCCATATTCTGCGCGTAGCAAGCGCAGGTGGCATGATTGTCGCCGCAGATGCCGCAAATCCGGCTGGTAATGAAATGGGCGTCGCGCGGATCCTTGCCTTTCATGAAAACGCTGTAGCCGCGGAAGATGGAGGAAGTGCTGTAGCACTCTGCCACCTCTTTGTTGTCGAAATCAATTTTGGTAAAGATGCCAAGGCTGCCCACGATGCGGGTGATGGGGTCCCAGTTCATCTCGACAAGGTTGCGTTTCCTCCCGGAAGTCTCAACCAACGGCTCCGTGGTGGTTCCCATAGTATTGCCATCCTCTCCGCTTACACAGCTTTGTAAGTACTGGTTGATTTGTACGCGCCCGGCACCGGCCGATACCCGGTAATCAGCTCGCGCCCTGGCCGCCGCCATTCGGGCTCTCCATTCACCGTGTTATTGGTGATAGCCCGCAATGCGCGGATCATTTTCCCGTACAGGGTGAGAGCCGCTGTCGAAAAGCGAGCTCCCGAGGGTTCATCCATAAAAGGCATGAACATGTCGGGAAATCCTGGCATGGTGCAGCCAATACAGATGCCGCCTACGTTGGGACATCCGCCGATGCCGCGCATCCAGCCGCGCTTGGTCACGTTGCAATTCACCACCGGCCCCCAGCATCCAACTTTAACCAGACATTTGGGCGTCCCGTACTCGGTGCCGAAATCGTCCTGCTCGTAGTAGGCAGCTCGATCGCACCCTTCGTGTACGGTTTTTCCGAACAGCCACGTGGGGCGTAGTTGTTCATCCAGCGGAATCATGGGCGCAAGGCCTGCCGCCTGGAAGAGGAGGTACAGCACCGTCTCCATGAAGTTGTCGGGCTGCACCGGGCAACCCGGCACATTGACTACAGGCAAGCCGGCTTTTGACCGCCAACTCCAGCCCAAATAGTCGGCCAGCCCCATGCAGCCGGTGGGATTGCCCGCCATGGCGTGAATGCCGCCATAAGTGGCGCATGTGCCCGCTCCCATTATCGCCAGTGCCTTCGGCGCCAGTCGATCGATCCACTCGCAGGTCGTGATGGGTTGCCCAGTGTTCGGGTCCGTACCCTGGGCTGCCCAGTAGCCCTGGTCTTTTATCTTTTCGTTCGGGATAGAGCCTTCCACCACCAAAACGAACGGATCGAGTTCGCCCCTCTCAGCCTGGTAGAAGTACTTCATGAACTCATCGCCCACCTCATAAGCCAGCACCGGGTTGTGGAGGTAGACTTTGGGCAATCCCGGAATGGCGCCCAAAATCACGTCCTCAAGACTGGGCTGCTCGGCGGCGGTAACCGAAACCGAATCGCCGTCACAACCAAGACCGGCAGTGAGCCATAGAATGTGAACTTCTTTTACAGGGGAGGAAGAGGTGAATTTGGGTTTCGTGAAGGGAATCGGTTCAGTGGGCATCAGCGCCTCCTTTCATGGGCGAGGCTGAATTCTTAAAGCGCCTACATCGGTTCAGTGGCCTTTAGATCGCGGATAGCTAACTCATGTTGCTCCAACAAATTCGGGTAACCGTTGCTAATCGAACACGTCACCGCCGAAGAACCACGGGATACTACTTCATAGACGTGGTCGTGGGCGCAGCACTGCCCGTCTGCGGAGCAACGCTCTTTGCTTCCGTCAAGTGACTCTCCAAAGTTGGTAACGTTTCCTTGGCGAAGTTTCTGACCTCTGGATCTTGGCCGTTTTCACTTTCCCGGCGGAAGTCGGCGACATCCTTGGTGTGATCCTTCACCATGGCCGTCATATAGGCCTTGTCGAAACTCTCTCCAGAAAGCTTCGAGAGGCGTGCCTTCAGCGCCTTATCTTTCGCGCTAAGCTGCTGTGGTAGATCCACACCCTCGTTGGCAGCGACTTGCTTCAACTGGTCGTTCGCCTTGCTATGATCGTCGACCATGCGCTGGCCGAATTTCTTCACGTCATCGTTTGCGGCTTTCTCCGTCGCCAACTGGCCAAGCTCCACTTCGGCCATTCCGCCAACCGCCGCCTTTTTCATGAATTGCTTATCTGCAGCGCTCAATTTCGAACCTTTACTGCTGTTGGAGGACTGGTTCATTGCCGAGCCCGATGTCTCGGAAGAAGGCGATGAATTCTGTGCAGAGGCCGCGAATGTGAATATTGCCAGTACGGACAAAATTCCGAGTATAGATTTGAGGTTACTCATACTGCGCTCCTTAATTTTCTAATTACTTCTTGTTTTTCTAAACCTGCACGTTCCCTGCCCATCTAACGGCCGGCCAAAATCTCAAGTTCGGCTTCCAGCCAATCCCGTTCCGCCGCCCCGTCCTGGCAGCCGCGGCCAACATACAATTCATACGCGCGTTCGCGGATTCGATCCTCCAAACTACGCTTGAAGTGGTGGTCGAGAATCAGAGAGGTCTTGCTCTTTCCATTGGCATCCTTGGAACCTTCCGCTTTGGATACCAACATAAGAGCATTCGTAGGACCGGAGGTATTCCGGGATCGAGCCTTTGAGAGATTCGGCATGTGCCCCCTTTTCGAGGCCGGCGCTGAGAACTGTCCTGCGGAATTGCCGTTTCTCCGGTAGCGGATGGGCGGAGAAGACCGGCACGGTTTCGGGTTCCGCTTCAAAGCACAAAGAAGATTGATCTTTGCGTCACTGAAGCAGTTGTTAGTAGACGCCCGCTATCTATACTGCGCAATACAGCGGAAGCTGTAATCTTGTTGCGGATTGCATGTGCAAATCACTTCAAGTCAGTTTCTTACGCGGCTCCGGAGTCGGGGGTTCCGTAATAACCATGCCCGAACGCGCGGTTCGTTCTTACCACCGTTTGCGGAAAGTGGTCTCAAACGAAAAGCCGCCATTTTGATCGCGGACCACATTCAGCGCAGCTTTCCGGTTCAGTTGATACTCAACCTTGATGGCTTCTTGTTGCGTAGAGGTCAAATCCGTGGCGAAAGTAATGAACAGTTTGCTGGTCACGTGCTGCTGAACCGCGATGCGCGCCCCCGGTGTCTGCTGGCTGCTGCCCAGAACTGGATCAATCGAGAGCTGAGAAATTCCCGCTAATTTTTCGATTCGCCCGGTCACTTGCCCGCTGACCTGCGAAGCAATCAGCGATTCGGCGCCTAAACTGCCGGGGGTTGGATTGGCGGCCGCTGCCTCCGAAGTTTTCCCAAAGGCCACCAGATTAATAATGTCTGCCGGAGACAGCGCCGGATCCGACGAGTAGTTGGTGTGCAAATGATCCGTCGGCCCCCAGAAATGCATTTGGATGTTGTACTGATCGATGGTGGTGTTGACGGCCACGTTGACTGTGGCTTCAGTGCGCGACACATTGCGGAAATCAATCGTCCCTCGTTGCACAAGGTAGCGGTTACCCGAAAAAATCAGCTCGCCATCGCTCAGATTGATTCTCCCGGTAATCACCGGCTGCGCCGCGGTTCCCTGGACACGCAGAGCGGCCGTGCCGCTCAGGCTGAGGTCACGGCTGCTGGCATTGATGCCGCCAGGGGTCTGAATTGCAATTCCCAAACGAAGTCCCCCTGTGAATCCACCTGTGGGCGGCGGCGGAGCAGCCGCGCCGCCGAATTGACCCGCCACACTCATTAAGTCAAAGTTCGGAGTAAAAGCAAGATCCTCGATGCTGACTTGCCCTTGCAGGGATGACTTGTCGTATTGTCCAGTAAAGGCAAGGTTGGAGTTCAGCGTGGTACGGAAGCTGTCTGCATAGAGGACACGCACCCCGTTCGCCTTCATCGCCAGATTGAACTGCAAAGATGGACGGTAGAGAACTCCACCACTCGCCGTAACTGTGCCGCCTCCTACGTCTCCCTTGAACTGCGTAATGTTCAGCCGGTCGCGGGTTAGTGTGAGTACGCCGTTTCCATTGCGCAAGCCCACGGGCACTCCCACTTCCGCAAAGCTGGCGTTCACCACTCGGACCTGTCCCTCGATATTAGGATTCGAGCGCTGGCCGTAGGAGTTGATGTCAAACTGAAGTTGTCCTCCGCTGGTCAGGTCGGGATTCAACAATTGCGCCAGCTGCAAATCAACCTTGCCCTGCAACAGGACAGCAATCGGCGCATCCTTGGCGGCTGGAACCTGGGCCTGAAAAGTGAGATCCGTACCCGTGCCGCGGATCACCGAGCGCTTCACATCCAGCGTTCCGTTTGTATAGTCCGCGCGAATCGGAGCGGTGGCAGCCAGATGGATGGCATTTTTGTAATTGACGGTCAGTTGCGGTATCACCAGGTGTCCGTCAAGTCGCGACTTCTCCTTCAGCGGGCCGTGCAGCGTAGCATGGACTTCGGTTTGCCCCGTCAGGCTATCCGCTTCGGCCGGAGCGTAGATGGCGAAAATGGGCTGTAAAGGAAGGACCTGTGTATCGAATGCTATATCGGCTGGATATCCGCCCGTCAGTTGGACCGTGCCGTGTCCGCTTGCGTGAGTGCCTAACACTTCGGAGCTCAGATCGAACTTTGCTATGTGGTTATCGACGTTGGCGGTGAGCCGCAGATTCTTGATGCTCTGATTGCGAATGCTTAGCTGAGGCACTTCGATGGTCGCCTGCAGCCCGGGATTGTGAATCGTGCCCTGCCCACTCAGATTCGCGCTCAACTCACCCTCAAGCTGTAAATTCTTTTCCTTCACCATCTCTAACTGTCCCAGATGGAAACCTGTAGTGCGGACATTTGCCGTATAAGACTGTTGTTTCGGCTCATACTGCCCGTTGGCGTCGATGGTGCCTGCCTCCAGAGTGACCTGAGCCTGAGCGGTAACCGCAGCTCCGTTGCCTTTGAATTTCACCTCAACCGCCTTCACCGGTTGATTTTCTATGCTGGCATGAACAAGTTGAATGTTTCCCTGCCCCACAGGAGAGACTCGCGTCCCATGTGCTTCAATCTTGGCCGATAACGTTCCCGAAACCCGTTTGGTTACCCCCGCTGCCTTTGCCAGCTTGGCAACGTCGAGATCGGACGCCGCAAACTGCGTTTGGAAAACACTGGAATCCGTGAAGGTCCAATGGTATAAGTCCGCCCTCCCCTGGAACGTGATTTGGCCCCTCTCAGCGGGCAACAATTCACCGTTATCCAACTGAGCCGCCGAAGAACTGGCTGCGAACTGAGTGTGCAACCGCTTCCACGACGTGCCCCTCACTTGCAAGTTGCTGGCCGTCAATTGACCCCGGATTTGTGGATTGCGAACAGCGCCGCTCACCGTGACTTGCAGGTTTGCGCTTCCGCGCAGGTCGACGGTAGCAGAGCCGGTTCGCCGAATGTCGTTGGCCAGCTCTTCCAGTTCGTGGAGTTGATTCGTGTGCAACTGAATCTTCAAGGCAGAGGTGTTGCCGACCGTGCCATTGAGTGAAAGGGTGGTTTGCGGAGTCCTGATATGGCTAGGTTGAAAGACAAGCCGGCTGCGGGATGCGTTGTATTCGGCATGGATAATCCCATTCACAGGAATATTCCCGCCTTCACCTGCATTCCGTGTTCTGGCGGCAATCCTGACGTCCGCCTGAGCGACAAGATCGTCTAACGTCTGGCCCCAGTGCGCCCCGGCATGCGCATTCACGGTACCCCGAACCAGACCACGTTCTTTGGCTGACGACTTGTTCAAGCCCTCAAGCGCCGAGATAGAGACATTCGTCAGCGAGGCGGTCGCGCTTGATCTCGTCGCCCCGGTAAGATCCCGGATCGTTGCCGTGCCGCTGAGGGAACCGCCCAGAAGTTGCGCATGCAGTCCGGTGACACTGGCATCGCCGTGGTTCAAAGAATAGTTCGCCCCGACATCGCTAATAGCAAAAGACGTCGCGTTCTTAGAAACCGTCAGCCCGGCGCTGTGCAGTTTTCCCTGCAATGCGGTTGTTGCCAGAAATGGCTGGCCGGGTACGTTCTTATAGTTGAGGACGCCCGAGAGTTGAATGATTCCAGCAGGCAACGATTTATCGTTGAGCGCGCGCCGTAGTTCATTCGTGTCAATTACTGCAGCGTAACTGAGGCGCACTCTCGGCTGCGAATAATCCGAGGCGGTCGCCTGAAGGGACAAGCGGGAGCCATCGCTGTTCAGTACCGCATTCTCCACCCGGAATTGCGAGGGAGTGGCGGAGAAGCTGACATCCAGGTTGTGCGGGATAGGATTGGAATGGTTCCACTGCAGCTCCCCATCCCGGTAGGAAAGAATTCCCGAATATTTCTCCTGGCTCGGCTGAAATCCCACTTTAACTCTCAACTGGTGCAGGTTGGCCGCGAGATCGCTTTTTTGGTTGTTGTAATAAACCTCGCCCTGGTCAAGCAATAGATGCCGGACCCCTAGAGAGAAGATATTGACGCTGCTGTGAGAGCCGGATTTGCTGCCGGACGAGTGCGGTAGATTCGTTCGACCCTGGTTATCCGCAAAAACGTGGACAATAGGACGTTCAATTCCCACATCATTCACATACCATTTGAAACGCAGGATTGAGGCAACCGTCACCTGCGCGTGAAGCCTGGAAATCTGCGCCAGGGGCGGGGTGGTGTAAGGCGGAGCACCGTATACGACGACGTTATAGAGATTGACGCCTGGCCCGGTAGCTGACCATGAAAGTGAAAAGTCTCTCAATTGTACTTGGCTGCCCAGGGCCTGGCTTGCTTTCGCTTCTGCCTTGCGCACTACAAAGGCTCGAAAGCTGGACGTATGAAGCAGGACGTAGCCGGCAACCACGAGCAGAAGAATTAGGGCGCCTAAACCGGCTGCCGTCCAGCCGAGAACTCTCGCCCAAAGCGCGCGGTGCTGCCGGTGAACCGTATGCACCGGTCGCGGTCCATGAGAATCGGGGTACGGAGTCTGAGACGATGCATTCAAAACGCTTGGCCGAGGGTGATAAAGATTTGTGTTGCTTTGATTCCCGGCAGCGGACTGAGGTTGTGCCCTATATCGATACGTATGGGCCCGACCGGAGTCCGGTAGCGAAAGCCGATTCCGAGCGTGTTGGAGTAGGAGCTGAAATCCCGAAATCCAACGCTTGGAAAAACATTGCCGCCATCATAAAAGGGTACGATCCCCAGTCCTTTTTTTATCGGAAGGGGAATTCGAAATTCTGAGTTGACGATCAGGAGTTCGCGGCCGCCCTCAGGCGCCTGAATCTGGGTACAGGTAGAAGGATCGGCCGGATTCCCGCACACCGGAATGTTGTGTTGCGGACCTGCTCCATTCAACGGAAATCCGCGCAGCGTGCTGCCGCCCCCTGAAAAGAACAACTCGCTCACCGGCACCCGGCTGCTTGCAAACGGCTGCGCCAGCCCAATGCGAAGGCTGTTGGCCCAGACGATTCCTGCGCCGATGTTCTTGTAATGTGCCACTTGGGCGCGAATGCGGGCGAAGTTAACGCTGGAACCGATAGCCCGTTCGTTGATATCGAATTCGGCTGTCTGGTATTTGCCTCTGGTCGCGTCGAGAGGATTGTCGCGGGTGTCCAGGGTATAAGCTGCGGTGAGAGCCGAAAGATGCAACTGGCGATCCTCGGGCGCCACCAGGTCGGGAATCAATAAATTGGCGAGCGAGGTCTGCCGATAGTCATACCGTAGAGAGATATTTTTGGTCTTCGCCGCATTGAGCGGCTTCTCAACTTGAAATCCCGCATCCCCAAAGCGGGAGGTAAAGATCGGGTTTTCACTGTTGCGTTCGACCGATAGGTTTAGATTTGAGCTCCAGTTCGAACCCACAAAGTGCGGGTCGGCATACGAGATAGCGCCGCGCTGCACGAGTCGTGCCCCCAGCAGTGCCAGGGTAATGGTCTCTCCCAGGCCGCGAAAGTTGCTTCGCGTGTACTGAAACGTGCCTCGTGGACCCCAGAATGTTTTCTCACTGGTCTTGAAGGTAGAAGGCAAGCCCACTGGGGGAAGCCCGGGCAATGCAACCGTTCCGCTGGGAATACTCCCGCCCCGATTCACCACTTCGAATCCGAATCCGTAGCGGATCTCATTTTCTTTGGCTTCGTGAACCTTGACCAGAACATCCTCTTGGGTCTGTGTAGTGATCGGCCTCCGTGGGTCAATCTCCGCCCAGTCGAAGATCCCCAGGTTGTAAAGCCGGTTCTCGGCGCCCAGCAAATCGTCTTCACGCAGCGGCTCTGCCGGTTTTAATTGCACGGTGCGGTCGATCAACCAGGGCCGGGTCGCGCGGTCGCCCAGCGTGGCCACCGTATTGATCATGACCTTGGGTCCTTCCGTGATGCGGTACGTCACTTTGAGCCGGTGCGGATCGTTTCCGACTTTGTCGGCAGTAGCGCGAAAACTGGCGTCAAGATATCCAAGCCGCAGGTATTGCGCGAGGATCTGGTTACGATCTTCGTCTACGTTTTTGCTCGAATAAGGCTGGCCCTCCGCCGCCTTCAATCCTTGCGGGACCAACGTCTGCAAGGGGACAGTCTGATTGCCTTCGACCTGCAACGCTTTCACAATGTCCCGCGGACCCTCGTCAATGTGAAATCGTGCCACAATGTTTCCGCCGTTCTTCGTGACTTCCGGGGTCACACTCACATTGCTGAATCCCTGCGCCTCATACACCTTTTCCAGGTTGTCCACGCTTTGCCGCACCAGCTTGTCACTGAACTTGCCGTGCGAAAAGAAAGACAAAAAACCGGCCTTCTCAACCGTAATGTGGTCACGAAGATCGGCGTCTGAGAGAGCGTGATTGCCGGCCAGTTCGACGGCGGTAACGCTATGCCGCGGTCCCTTGGTAATCCGGTAGATAATGTTCTCTCCCTTTTGTATCGGCTGAGTTTGCTCATCAACCTTGACGTCAAAATAGCCCTTCGACTGGAAATATGAGGTCAGGTTCTGCCGTCCTTCCTGAAGAATCTCCGGATCCAATCCCGCCTGCTGATAAATAGGGAGCAAGCGATGTCTCGTCCAACTCCACAAGTGAGCGCCTTCCACTTTTACGTAAGCCAATTCGCCAGGTGTAACTTTGAAGCGAACATCCGCGCGGTTGGTCGCCGGATCATACTCGGCACCGGCGAGCTGCACGCGGTTGCCCGGGTAGTGCTCGTCAATCAGCTTGGACTCGAGATACTGCGTGGCCTTTTGCACCGTTCTGTACGAGTAGGATTTCCCCCTGCGAATGGCTAACCCGCGAAGGCGGGCCCACAACGACGTCAGGGCGTCCTGGAGCTTCGGCTTAACTTCTGGAGGGGCGCCGTCCAGCACAATTTTCCCGAACTTCGCGTGCCGTTTCAGCGTGACCTGGAAATTAACGTTTACCAGCTTATGCGCTGCATCGTTCTGTAGCTGGGGATGCACCTCTGCCTGAAAATATCCATTCTGCTGGAAGAAATGCACCAGTAAGTCCCTGGTGTTTGCGACATCGACGGCTGAATAGGAGCCGCGTGGCGGATAGTCCGAAACCTGAATCAGGCGAGCGTAGGGAAAGCGCCCGGAACCGAGAAAAGTGTAGATGCCAAAATAATATGCCGGTTGGAGCACAAACATTACCCGAATTCCGTCCGGTTGCGGTCGAACCTCCAGTCTCACATCTTCCACGTTACCGCGGCTCTTTAGAGCCTGGATGGTTGCATTCACTTTGTCTTGTGAGAAGGGTTCTCCTTCCTTCAGAGCAAGAAGCGGGCGCAGTTGTGCCTCATCAATATCGGGCCGCCCGGCTAGTTCAACGATTGCGACATGCTGGCCTTCATAAGAAGGCAGGGACTGCTCCACCTGCCTCGCAGTTTTGGGGACCTGCTTAGCAGACGTGTCCTGGGAAACTGTAGGGAATGCCCCCAAGAAAACGATGGCCGCGCATAACACATGGTATTGATGGCGCAATGGATTCCCATTCCGAGTAAGAGTGTAGAACAAGTCTACAAGCAGGTGAGCCCAAACTCTGCCTGGCACCTCGAATTTCGATGCGCAAAGCCGGTCAAGGTTTGTTGAGTCGGATGGGACGAGTAACCCACTCCTCCAGAGCCTGACTCATTCCTTTGGTCACACTCCGCGGGTGACCGATAAACATCCCATGAGAGGCGGGAAAAAGGGGTCTTCCGCGCGCAATAAACAATCAAAAGGCCTGAACCGGCCCCATCCGTATATCACTAAATGAGAGGTTACCAGAAATCTGGTCTTCCTTTTAGAACTACTACTGATGCCGAAGGCTCCGCGGAAAGAAGCAGCGCGGGCAGAGCGCCCGCGCCGGATGGATTAGTCGTAATACTCCAGACCAAGATGGGTAATCAACTGTTCGCCCATCAAATAGCGCAAGGTGTTTTTCAGCTTCATCGACTGAATAAACAGATCGTGTTCCGGATAAAGCCCCGGCGCAGTCATCGGCGACTTAAAGTAGAAACTCAACCACTCCTGAATGCCGATGCCGCGCAGCTCCTGGCTACGATTCGCCAGATCGAGGAACAGAACCAGATCCAGCACAATAGGCGCAGCCAGAATTGAGTCCCGGCAGAGGAAATCCACCTTGATCTGCATGGGGTAGCCGAGCCATCCAAAAATATCTATGTTGTCCCAACCTTCTTTATTATCACCACGTGGCGGATAATAGTTGATCCGAACCTTGTGAAAAATGTTGCCGTACAGATCGGGGTTCAAACGCGGCTGCAGAATGTGTTCCAGAACTCCCAGTTTGGACTCCTCTTTGGTCTTGAAGGACCCGGGGTCGTCCAACACTTCTCCATCGCGGTTGCCCAAAATATTCGTGGAGTACCAACCGCTGAGTCCCAGCATGCGTGCCTTAAATCCGGGTGCAAGAATGGTCTTCATCAGCGTCTGCCCGGTTTTAAAATCCTTACCGCAGATTGGAGCCTCGTTCTGCCGCGACAGCTCCAGCATCACGGGAATATCCAGGGTGAGATTCGGCGCGCCGTTGGCGAAGGCGACGCCTTCCATCAACGATGCATAGGCATACACCATGGAGGGTGGGATATTTTCATCGTTGTCGCGCAGGCCTTTTTCGAAAGCTTTCACGGACTGGTGGACTGCGGACTGTTCAAGAAACGTCTCCGTGGATGCGCACCAGATGGTGACCAGGCGCGCGGCGCCGGAAGTTTTCTTAAAGTCCTGGATATCGGCGCGGAGTTGCTCGGCAAGGTCCATCTTGTTCTTGCCCTTCTTGACGTGGGTTCCGTCAAGGCGCTTCACGTAATTGTGGTCGAAGACAGCTTTACGCGGCTTGATCGCGCCAAGAAACGGTTTGATGGGATCCAGCAGCGAGCGCTCCAGCACACCGGCCTTGCACGCCGCCGTGTACATGTCGTCTTCGAAAATATCCCAACCGGTGAAGACAAGGTCGTTCAGGCCCGCCAGCGGCACAAATTCCTTCACCTTGGGTGAGCGCCCATCGGTGCGCTTACCAAGGCGAATCGTTCCCATCTGGGTCAGGGAGCCTATCGGCTTAGCCAGCCCCTTGCGTACGGCTTCTACGCCCGCCACGAAAGTCGTTGCCACGGCTCCCATGCCTGGAATCATCACTCCAAGTTTTCCCTTGGGCGTCTCGATTTTGGTTGCGCCTTGCTTCTCCGTATCTGCCTTTGCAGTCTTCTGCCTGGTCGCCATTGCTGTGTCGCGTCCTTATCTGAATTTCAGGGTAAAAACAAACGGGTATGTTCTCTTATTAGAAGAGGAAATGCAACCGGCGGAGGCGGAACGGGCGAGATCGGCAGTCAACGGCGCACTTGTAGCATTGGCTGGAACAAACATACCTGCTCGACCGAACACCGCGAGTCCGTCTAGCGCGTCTCGAAGAGGAACCACGCCATCAGTACAAACAGAACAACCGAGGCAATCAGCCCGAAAGTCGGGTGCAGCGGATGATAGTGAAAATAGGGATTGCGCTCGAAGCGGTTCCTGTGATGAATAGCGATGGTGGGAAGCATAGGGCCTCCTTTCCGCCGAAGGACATCGTCCAGATGTATAGTGCCACGCGCGGTTCAGGAATGCTGTGATCCCAGGCACAGCCTCGCGATCGGGCGAGCGGAATCAAAGGCCCTTTATTTCGCTTCCAAATCAATCGGCGTTATCGGCAAGTCCCAGTGAGCCTCCAGAATTTCAAAGCGGCGCTGCTCTTCCCTTTTGAAAGTCTCCCGATCGGGATACATCTGCTTAATCAGAGCCGCTTCTCCGGGATCGGGCTCATTGGCAACCGTGGCGTTCTTAAACACGATGGTGACACGATAATCCCAGCGGGCATCTTCGGTCATGTGCAGTTGCGGCTGCTCCATAAAGACCTTGAGCATGCGGCCCGATTCGACGCCCTTTTTCAGCAAGGGGTAGTGGTTCTTCTTGAACAACGTCAGGAATTCCTCGGAATGGCCCCACTTCACTTTGTAGTAATACTCCACGGTGTATGGGCCGCTGGATTTGGCGGGCGAGCCTTGTGCGAACGTCATGGTTACCCCGAACAATACGACAAAAAAGGCAGAAATTGCATGCTTCATCTGCATTCTCTCCTCGTGAGCGATCCAGGAAGTTGGTGGCTTCGGTTCTGAGTGAAACTTCCGGCTCTGGAAACGGTACTTATTCTGCCCCAACGGTAATCCGGTGCTGCCAGTGCGACCAAACAAAATAGCCAATGCCCACGAGCAAGAGCACGCCAATCACCGCGTCAAACTGGTGGAAATACTTTCCCAGCGACCGCCAGTTTTCGCCAAGTTTCATGCCGAACCAAGCCAATCCCAGGCACCAAGGCCATGAACCCAGAAAAGTATAGATGTGAAACCGCCCGCGTGGCATGCGAGCGACGCCGGCCGGCAGCGCGATAAAAGTACGAATCACGGGCAGAAGACGGGCTACGAAAACCGCGAGATATCCCCAGCGCCCGAAGAAGCGGTCCGCCCAATCGAGTTCGCGCCGGCTCAGCAGGATCCAACGCCCGTATTTTTCCACCAGCGGCCGGCCGCCGTAGTAACCGATCTCATACGCAACCAGCGATCCCAGGTTGCACCCAAGGGCGCCGGCGGTCGCCGCCCAGAACAGATTCAGTGTCCCCTGGTACACGAGAAAACCCGCGAAAGGCATGATGAGTTCGGAGGGCAGCGGAATGCAGGCGGACTCAATCGCCATCAAAAGAGTAATGCCGCCGTAGCCGGTCATAGCGATCACCGACTTCACAAAAACAAACAAAGCGGCAAGGAGTTTTTCAGTCATGCGGTGGGAGAAGGTGGAGGCCGGTCTTTAAAGTCAGAGGCCTGCCACTTGCCATAAAACCCTTTAGAACGAGCCTTCTTGCGTAAATGTATACCCGGGCAGCGAGGCCCCTTCAGCATTCTTGGCAACTTTCACGCGGAGGGCGGGCGACATCGGGCGCCGTCACCCCGGCCGGGCGCAGCATGGCATATTGGGTAAACACTTCGTTGTAAACCTTGGTGACCAGGTAGTCCTGGCCGTTCTCGTCACTTCGCCAAATCTGGCCGAGTTGGATGGATTTTACCGCCAAAGGATTCCCCTGTTGTCCTGATTCTCTCGTTTCAGGGTACCTAGGCCGAGGCACGTCGTCAATTGCGCCAGTGGTTCGGGAGACGCTGGCCATTTGTCACCATGAGTCCCTACCGGGAAGACCGCCCGATTCGCCTTTGGTCGGTTTTGGCCTCAGTCGGTCATCGGCCAAAGAAATCTATAGTTAACGCCCTATACATTGAACCGGAAATCACTTTGTGCTTGAAGTTTGGTCCCACGAGCCATCTGCTTGGGGCCTAAACCACCAGTCATCCCTGTTTTGTGCGCCTGCTTCTGTCATGACACCATGCGTTTGACTGGCCCCCCTAGAAACAGCCTCCCTGGCGTTTTGGCAGGCTGGGTGGGCCTCCAGGCTCACCCAAGACCTGATAATCGAAATTAGGGGGTGTGCGCCGGGCGCACACCCCAGTCCAGGAAGTGGCCTAAAGGCACCTGGAAGGCCACCCAGGCGCCACGGGGAGGTAAGGAGCTTTTTTGCCGTATTCCAAGGAAGTATGACCGCTGCCCCAGCGCCGGAGACAAAGGGCTTTTGCCTCCCTTCGTGATACTTCGTGTCCCTTGTGGTTATGAATTTGGGGTTATGAATTTTGGACCTCACCATTTGTTACCATGAATACCTCCAGGGAGAACCGCCATGGTACGGGGAGTCGTTCCTCGCCAACCGGCCAAGACCGGGCGACATGAGGGCGTGAAAACTAAGGGTATGGGCAAACCTTCTGCAGTTCAGAAGCGCCCATCCAGGGCAGAAGCGTTTATTCCACCGCCACGCCTGAAGAAATCTGCAAAGGCCTCCAATCCACTGGCTCCCGAAAGGGTTACAGAAATCCTCAAGCGCCTGGACCACACTTATCCGGACGTAACCTGCGCCCTGCACCACAAGAGCGCCTGGGAACTGCTGGTCGCAACCATTCTGTCCGCACAATCCACGGATGTGAACGTGAACCGGGTGACTCCGGAACTGTTTCGCAAGTACCCGACGGTCGAGGACTTTGCCGCTCTTACGCCAGAGCAACTGCAGCCGGACATCTACTCCACGGGCTTCTTCCGCAACAAGGCAAAATCTGTGGTCGGGGCTGCGAAGAAGATCGTGAGCGACTTCGGCGGCCGGGTGCCGGATGATATGGAAAAGATTCTGACCTTGCCCGGGGTGGCGCGAAAGACGGCCAACGTTGTCCTGGGCACGTGGTTCAAGAAGGCTGAGGGAGTGGTGGTGGACACGCACGTCACCCGCATTGCGCGGCGGCTGGAGCTGACAAAAAGTACCGATGCGCCGAAAGATCGAGCAGGATCTGATGAAAGTGATTCCGCGCGAGAAGTGGATTCTGTTTTCGCATCAGATTATCTGGCATGGGCGAAAACTCTGCATGGCACGGCAACCGAAGTGCGCGGAGTGCCCGCTGGAAAATCTGTGTCACGCGGCGGACAAGACCTGGACGACGGTAGGCGTTCACGAAAGCGCGACCTGGTAGTCCGGGTCGCTTTGCCAAAGTGATTCTCGCGAAGCGAAGGTAATCTAGGCATCTTCATGCGGCTCATTCTTTTCTTTGTTCTTGTTACAGCCCTTATGAATACGTTGAGTTCGGCACAGACCTCATCCGCTCCGCAGGCCATCACCGACCCGAAACAAGTTGCGAGCAAGCCCAGCGCCGACGTAGAGAAGAACCTCACGATCGAGAAGCTCTACATGACGCGCTCGATCGGAGGCACTACCTGGTCGCCCGACGGCAAGACGATTGCGTTCGTGACCAACATCAGCGGCCGGAACAACATCTGGCTGGTCCCGGCAGGGGGTGGCTGGCCGACGCAGCTGACGATCGGCGATCAGCGGCAGAGTTCGCCGGCGTGGTCACCGGATGGGAAATGGATTGCCTACCAAAGTCGACTATGACGGCGACGAGCAATGGGACATTTTTCTGGTCTCGCCGAAGGACGGTCAGGTGGTGAACCTGACCAACACGCGGCAGATTTCCGAAGAGCAGCCGGTGTGGTCGCCGAATGGACGCTATTTGGCATACGCAGTGAAGCCGAAGACGTCCTCGGTGTACGAAATTGACATCTACGACATGATCCTGCGGCAGGTGAAGCATCTGACCACCGGCACACCGGCGGACAAAATGAATGTCGGTCCGGTTTGGTCTCACGACGGCAAATCTATCGCTTACACGCAGCAGCAGGCGAAGGGAACCGACTCGAACGTATTTGTGGCCGATGTCGCCACCGGCGAGAGCACGCTGCTGACGCCACACGATGGCGAAGCGTTGTATCAGCGTCAACGACTTTTCTCCGGATGGAAAAAAGCTGCTGATCACCGCAAATGCCGGGAATGGCTACGACAATGCCGGACTACTCGATATCCAGTCAAAAAAGATTACGTGGCTTACGCACGAGAAATGGGAAGTCTCGGCTGGCAACTTTTCACCGGACGGTAAGCAGGTAAGCTGGACCGCCAACGTAGATGGCAACACAGAGATTTACCTGCACAGTTTGCTTTCGGGAAAGACGACTTCCCTGCCCTTAGCCAAGGGGGTAAACACGCTCGGAGGCGCGGAGTCGGCATTTTCTCGTGCCGGCACGCAATTGCTCTACTACCACAATGGTCCGGCTTCTCCGAGCGATGTCTGGGTGTATTCGCTGGCCAGCGGCAAATCGCAACAGGTTACCAATTCGCTGGTTGCCGGAATTCGCTCTGTGGACATGGTGGAACCGCATCTGGTGCACTATCCCAGCCGTGACGGCAAGTGGACGATTTCGGCTTTTCTCTATGTTCCCTACAACATGGTGCGCAATGGGCAGAACGCGGCCATCGTTTACATTCATGGCGGGCCTGCTTCGCAGAGTGTGAATTCGTTCAACCGATTCATTCAATATGCCGCCAATCAGGGTTATATGGTGCTGGCGCCGAATTATCGCGGTTCGACCGGATACGGCAAAGAATTTCTGCAGGCAAATCTTTTCGACATGGGCGGCGGCGACCTGCAGGACGTCCTCGCGGGAGTGGATTTCATCAAGCAGACCGGCTTTCTCGATCCCAAGAAGATCGCGGTGATGGGCGGGAGTTATGGCGGCTACTTGAGCATGATGGCGGTAACCAAGGCGCCCGATGTCTGGGCCGCAGGTGTGCCGATTGTGCCGTTCGTGAACTGGTTTACGGAAATCGAGCACGAAGACCCGGTGCTGCAGCAATCGGACCTGGCAACGATGGGCGATCCGGCGAAGAATAAAGCGTTGTTCGAAGATCGCTCACCAATCTTCTTTGTGGACAAGATCAAAGCGCCCCTTTTGCTGCTGGCCGGCGGACACGATCCGCGCTGCCCGAAGGAAGAAACGCAGCAGGTAGTGGAGGCGGTCAAAAAGCGGGGCGGGGTGGCTGAAGCCAAAATCTACGAGAACGAAGGGCATGGTTTTGCCAAGGTAGAAAACCAGATTGACGCCTACCAGCGTGTGGCAGATTTCCTGAGGGCGCACGTGCCTCCCGCCGAATGCGGTTGCTCGCTAACCGAGCAGTGAGCACCTTCAGGAATTGGCTGCGACGATGGCGTTAATGAGTCCAGGAATTGTGTATTGATCGGCTTCGATATCCATAGGCAGTCCCAACTCATGTAACGTGGCGGAAGTTACTGGACCGATGGACGCGATTTGAATGCGTTCCAGGAAATCTTTTCGCGGACGGGGGCGCCCGCGCCACACTTGTTTTCCCAACAAGGCTACGAAGTTTTTGGCGGTTGAAGAACTAGTAAAGGTGATGACATGGGGCCGGCGCTGACTGTCCCTGAGCACCGCCCGCAGGCGCACGCGGGAGCTCGCCGGAATCACAGTTTCGTAGGCTTCGACCACATCCACTCTGGCTCCCAGCTTGCGCAGCTCGCGAGGAATGACGTCGCGGGCAATCCTTGCGCGGGCTAACAGCACTCGCTTCCCTTTTACCTTTTTGCGCAGGCTATCCACCACAGATTCGGCAATGTAGTGTTCGGGAACCACCTGAACCTTAAGCCCGCGGTTCTGAATAGCCTTCTTGGTTGCCGGCCCGATGGCGGCGATTTGCAGGTGCTGCAATTCCGCCCCGGTGAGATGTAGCTTTGTCAGCCGTTCCCACAGAGCTTCTACTCCATTGACGCTGGTGAGGACGAGCCAGTCGTAGCTTGAGATATTCCTCAATGCCTTATCCAGAGCCTGGTACGAGCGAGGCTTGCGGATTTCGATAAAGGGAATTTCTATGACTTCGGCGCCCAGTTTGTGCAGGCCCTCGGAAAGGGCGCTCGCCTGGTGACGCGCGCGGCCGACCAGAACACGAATGCCAGCAAGCGGGCGCTCCCCCCTAGCCATACACTTCTTCCAGGATTTCGTCGGCGCCGCTCTGCAGCAAAGCTTCGCCCACGGCTTCGCCAAGGCGAATCGGATCTTCGCCCTCACCCGATTCGCGAAGCAACTTCGTGCCGTCGGGACGGGCAACAATGGCGCTGAGATGAAGAGTGCCTTCGCGGATTTCAGCAGTCGCGCCGATGGGAACCTGGCAGCCTCCGCCGAGTTTGCTCAGCAAAGTGCGCTCGCAAGCTGTCGTCGCGCGGGCGGCAGGATCCTCCAGGAATGCAAGATGCTGGGCCGTGGTGGTGTCGCCTGAACGGATTTCGATAGCCAGGGCTCCCTGCCCCGCGGCCGGACACATCAAGTCCGCCGGAATGATCTGACGCACCAACTCCGTCTTGTTCAGGCGATTTAATCCCGCTGCAGCCAGGATCACTGCATCGTATTCTCCGGCTTCCAGCTTGCGCAGCCGGGTATCGACATTGCCCCGCAAAGCATGAATTTCCAGGTCGGGACGAACCACCTTGAGCTGGGCGTGCCTCCGCAGGCTGCTGGTTCCCACGCGGGCCTGGTGAGGTAGCTGCTCAAGATCTTTGTATCGCACCGAGCAGAAGGCATCGCGCGGATCTTCACGCCGGGGAATGGCCGCAACCTCAAACTCGCCCGAGATTTCCGTAGGCAGATCTTTCAGGCTGTGCACGGCGAGGTCGACGCGGTTGCCGGCCAGAGCCTCCTCAATCTCTTTGGTGAACATGCCTTTTGCCCCGACTTGAGCGAGGGCGACTCCAGTGATCTTATCGCCGGTGGTGTGAATGATCTCGATGTGTACATCGTGGCCGCGCTCGCGCAGCAAGGCAGCAATATGGTTGGCCTGCCACAGGGCAAGCTGGGACCCGCGGGAGCCGATCCGCAAACCGGCCATTAGTCGTGCTCTCCAGAGCCGCTTCCCGATGTGACGTTTTTCTTCTCCTGCAAATTGAACAGCCGGCGGACGAGGTCTACCACCGTGGTCGATTCCGATTCCCGCGCAGCCGTCTTCAGAGTGCTGACCGGCGTGTGCATGATTTTGTTCACGATGCCGCGAGTGAGCGCTTCAATGGCCAGTTCCTGCTCCGGGGAAAGCGTGCCCAGGCGGCCCCGCACGCGATCGATCTCGGCCTGGCGGATGGTTTCCAGATGATCGTGTAAGGAAACGATGGTGGGGACGACATCCAGCGTTTGCAGCCGCGCCTGGAAGCGTTCGACTTCACTTTCAATGATGGACTCGGCGCGCTCGGCCTCTTTCTTGCGGTCGGCGACGTGTGACTTGACTGCCTGCTGCAGATCGTCGATATCGTAAACAAAAATGCCGTCGAGCTTGTTCATATCGGGATCAACATCCCGGGGAACGGCAATATCGATAAAGAACATGGGGCGGTTTTTGCGTCGGCTTAGAAACATTTCACCGTGGGAGCGCTTGAAAATGGTCACGGGAGCGCCAGTAGACGTGATGACGATATCGGCCTTGTCGCAGGTGTTGTAGATTTCCGAAAAGTGGATAGCCTCACCCTGAAACTTAGCCGCCAGTTGTTGCGCCCGCTCGTAGGTTCGATTGGCTACAAAAATAGAAGCGGCTCCATTCGCCTGCAGATGCCGGGCAGCCAGTTCGCTCATCTTCCCCGCGCCGACCAGGTACACATGCTTGCCATGCAGAGATCCGAAAATCTTCTTGGCGAGTTCAACCGCAACCGAAGCCACCGACACTGCCGACGCTCCCACCGCCGTCTCGGTGCGGACGCGCTTGGCCACGGCAAAAGCGCGAGTCAGCAGCAGATCGAGCTGGGAGTGAACCGCGCCCACGGCGCGCGCGGTCGCATAGGCTTCCTTCACCTGGCCGAGGATTTGCGCTTCTCCAACAATCATCGAGTCCAGGCTGGAAGCCACGCGGAAAAGATGGCGAATAGCCTCCGCCTCGCGGAAATCGTAAAGATGGGGCTGAAGGTCCGTGGAGGTGAGATGAAAATAATCCTGCAGGAAAGCTGGTACATCAGCCGTGCCGTTTCGGGTGCGCGCCAGCAACTCCACACGATTGCAGGTACAGAGGATAAGTCCCTCCTCGATGCCCGGGTACTGTAAAAATTGCTGCAACGCCTCGGGCAGGCGGGACTCGGGAATCGCCAGGCGCTCGCGAACCTCCACCGGTGCGGTGTTGTGGTTGACGCCGATGAGCCGGAAATTCATGAACGAACAAACCCGTGAATGGTGCTGAAGTAGTTGGCAGACCACGCGATCAAGGCAGCGATAAATGCCCCCGCCGCCAGGTAGGCCGCGCGGCGTCCACGCCAGCCGGCATTCCAGCGCGTGTACACCATCAGCAAGTACACCGCCCACATCAGAATCGAGAGCAGAATTTTTGGATCAAAAAAATCCACCTGCCCATAGGTGGCTTGCGCCACGATCGTGCCTGCAATCAGGCCCAGCGTCATAAACGGAAAACCGATCAGCAGCGACCGGTAGCCGATGTCGTCGATGACCTCCAGCGCGGGCAGCCGCGAAAGGATGCCAGTCGAGCGCTTGGATTTAAGCATGCGCTCCTGAATCAGATACAGCAGACTGGCGCCGCAACTCAGGACGAGAGCGGCGTATCCGGCGAAAATGAGGGCGATGTGAGTGATCAACCAGCCCTTGCGCACCCCGAGCGGCATTTGCACGAACGGCTGCTGCCCGGCGGCTGCCACCAGAGTCAAAACAAAAACCAGAGGGAAAACGATAATTCCCGGCGTCGTGGTCTTGTATGCCACATAGACGATCATGAAAACGACCATGATCAAGAAAGCCAACACCGATTCGGGATTATGGACAGCGGTGAAGATGATCTGCCCGGAGATCCGCATGGATTCTGCCAGCGAGACCAGGTGGAACACCATCCCAAGGTAGGAAGCATGCAGCGCGATTTTGCCCAGCCAATCGCTGGTGCGGGTAAGCGCTACCAGAGCATAGAGCAAGCCAACGGCGTAGCAAGCCAGCGCAACGCGCAGCCAAAGTATAGGCATAATAAAATTAGGTGAAGCCGGAGCAATTTCCCTTGACGCTAATTATAGTCTGCACCGGGACCGAGGCAGAATACTCGTTCGGGCGGGGTGACCAGCACTAACTGACCCCTAAATTCTCCAGCAGATGCCCTAACGATGCTTCCTCTACCGACAGACGGCGCCCATCAGCCAGCATGTTCTCGATCTGATCGAACCCTTCCAACAACTGCATCTTTACCGCGGCATATTGCTCTGCCTCAGTGAGAGAACGACCGTGGATCGCAGCCCAGGCAGCAAGGGCGGCCTCACCTAAAAACACGCTCACCGCAAATGTACTCTTGCGGTCTGAAGTGACATCAAAGATGTATTCCGTGGCCGGCCCCTGGCCGACGGACTTCAGCGCTGCCCGCTTTCCGACGAAGTAGTACTGATACACGTATCCCTGTGTACTCGTGTAAGTCTTGACTCGTCGAACCGGTAACGGGTTGTGCTCAGCGCTCACAATTCGCTCCCTATTCCAGTCGTGCTTCCCGCAGCCGCTTGACCGCGGTCTCCGAAGACACCGGCGAATAGTACACCTCCTTAAAGGTGTACGACTTCGCCCTGGCGGCAAGGATTGGCAAGATTTCAATGTGCCAGTGGTAGTCCTCGTCGAGCGTCTTCCAATATCCCAGGGTTTCTGAGGGATGATTGCTGTTCGGCGACGTGTGCAGCACAAGATGAAAATCCTCGGTCATGGTGCGAATGCGCTGCAAGGTGCGGCGCAGTAGCGCTCCAAGATCGCGCAACATGCCAGACCGGTTCTGGGCAAAGCGCTCGAATGCCGCCTCGTGGGTTCGCGGAAGGATCCAGGTTTCGTACGGCACGCGGGGAGCATAGGGGCAAAGAGCAATAAAATCCCCGCGCGTCTCAAGCACCCGCGAATTCTGCTGCAACTCCTGGGAAATGATATCGCAGAAGACGCAACGCTCCTTGGTTTGGAAGTACTCGCGGCAGGAGCGCAACTCATACAACACACGTCGCGGAACGAACGTAGTGGCAGTGAGTTGCGATGTGGGATGCGCGAATTCCTGACCCGCGCTGCCGCCATGGTTCTTAAAGAGACTAACGTACTTGAAGCGCCCGTCGCGCTTAAGATCCTGGATGCGTTGCCCCGCCAGCTGCAGCACCGGCTCGATTTCCGCGTCGTTCAGATTCCAAAGCTGGCGATCATGTTTCGGCCCCTCGATCAGAACCTCGTGCGCTCCCACAGATCGCATGCAGTCGTAGAGCCCCTCGCCGCGGCGCGAGGGATCGCCCTCCACCCGGTAAAGGGGCGTGGGATGAACCACCGCGCGCGCCGACCAGGACATGCTTTGCAGCCCCGGCATGCTGGCAATGAGCTGCGCCGGCATGGACGAATCGGGACAGAAGCGGCAAACTGCGGGCGGCGACGCCGGTTCAGACACCTCGTCGCCGGTGATCACCCAGGAGCGGGTAATCGGATCTTTGCGCAATTCCATGCAGTAAGGAAACCACTGCGGCGGGAGTGCGTCAACTGGCAATTCATCACAGAGTAGTCACAGCCGCGTTTGCTATAATCCGCCCACGAAACCCACAGCAATGAGCGAGCCGTCCACGCCGTTGATGCGGCAATATGCCGCCATCAAGAAAGACCATCCCACCGCCTTGCTTTTCTTCCGGCTGGGCGATTTCTACGAGCTTTTCTTTGACGATGCCATTCTGGCCGCGCGCGAGCTGCAAATCACCCTTACCTCACGCAATAAAGAGAAAGGCATCGCCGTGCCCATGTGCGGGGTACCTTACCATGCGGCGGAAGGATACATCGCTAAGCTGATCCGCAAGGGGTTCAAAGTCGCCGTTTGCGAGCAGGTGGAGGACCCGCGCTTAGCCAAAAAGCTGGTGCGCCGCGAGGTGACGCGGGTGGTAACGCCGGGGACGGCGGCAGACTCGTCCCTAAGCTCGGAAGAAAACAACTTTCTGGCCGCGCTGGTGCAGGGCGGGGACCGGGCCGGTTTTGCCGCCTTGGACCTCTCTACCGGCGAGTTTCGCGCCACCGAGTTTCACGGCGAGGATGCGGCGCGAAGAATCCAGGAAGAATTACAGCAACTACGGCCGAAAGAGGTGTTATACGGATCGTCGGCGCCGCTGTTCGAGCGCGCCGCCCCGTCGGGTGCAGGCTGCGACGTCCGTCCAGCTGGCGCCGGTGGCTGGGCGGAAACACCGCTCGATGACTGGATTTTCTCTCCCGATCACGCCATCCCTCTGCTGGAAAATCATTTTGGGGTGCTGTCGCTGGAAGGCTTTGGACTGGCAGGCAAGCCGCTGGCGGCCTCGGCCGCCGGGGCGATCCTGCACTATGTGCGGTCCACACAGCGGGGAACCCTGGACCATGTGGACCGTATCGGATTCTACGAACGCCAGCATTGCCTGGTGCTGGATGCAGTCACGGTGCGGAATCTGGAACTCATCGAACCGTTATTTGCCGGAACCGATGCAGGTGTGACGCTATTCCGCTCCATCGACTCGACGATCACGCCAATGGGCAAGCGGTTACTGCGAGCCTGGATTTTGCGGCCTTCGATTGAACTGGCCGAAATCAATGCGCGTCTCGATGCCGTCGAAGCGGCGGTGAAGAACACCATCGCGCGAGAAGAACTACGCAAGGGGCTCGACGGAATTTTGGATCTGGAGCGGCTGCTGAGCCGGGTTACGCTCGAAACCGCGAATCCGCGCGACGTGTTGGCACTCGCCGCTTCCCTTGCGAAGATTCCAGCTGTGCGAACGGCGATCGGAAGATTCTCTGCCGAACGCCTGCGGGTGTTGCACGGATCGGTAGATGAGCTCGTCGATTTGCGCGAGCGAATAGAAAAGACGGTTGTTCCCGAGCCGCCGATCTCCTTGAGCGATGGTGGAGTAATCGAAAGTGGCATCGACCGGGAATTGGATGAACTGCGCGACCTGAGCCGCAACAGCAAGCAATACCTGGCGCAAATTGAGCAACGCGAGCGCGAGCGCACCGGCATTGGCTCGCTCAAGGTCAAGTTCAATTCGATCTTTGGCTACTATCTTGAGGTCTCCAAACCGAACTTGCATCTGGTGCCGCCTGACTACGAGCGCAAGCAGACGCTCGTGAATGCGGAACGTTTCACCACGCCGGAGCTGAAAGAGTACGAAGCCAAAATTCTGGATGCCCAGGAAAAGATCGTTGAGATCGAACGGCGGCTGTTCGCCGAATTGCGCTCAGCCATTGCAGGAGAAGCGCGGAGGATCCGGCAGACGGCGTTGGCTTTGGCGGAGGTGGATGTGCTGGCGGCAATGGGCCATGTTGCCGCCCTGCGTAATTATTGCCGCCCGCAGTTCGACGAATCGCCGGACATTGAGATCGTCGAAGGACGGCATCCGGTCATCGAGCAACAGGAGTTAGCGGGCGGCAGCGAGCGCTTTGTTCCCAATGATTTGTTTCTGAATGCCGCGACCGATACCGTGCTCGTGCTGACCGGTCCCAACATGGGCGGGAAATCGACTTTTTTGCGCCAAGCGGCTTTGGCGGTCATCATGGCGCAGATGGGTTCGTTCGTGCCCGCCCGTTCGGCGCGCCTTGGCGTGGTGGACCGCGTGTTTACCCGCATCGGCGCAAGCGACAACCTGGCTCGCGGGCGATCCACCTTTATGGTCGAGATGATGGAGACCGCGGCGATCCTGCACACGGCGACGCCGCGCTCTCTGATCCTGTTGGATGAAGTTGGCCGCGGGACCTCAACTTATGATGGCCTGGCCATCGCCTGGGCATCCATCGAATACATCCACGGCCGGACCCGCGCGAAAACACTATTTGCCACTCATTACTTTGAGCTGACCGAACTGGCCGAGTTGCTCTCTGGAGTGAAGAATTACCACGTCTCCGTGAAGGAGACTGGTGCGGGAATCGTGTTTCTGCGGAAGGTCGAACCCGGCCCTGCGGACCGCAGCTATGGAATTGAAGTAGCAAAACTCGCAGGATTGCCGCACGAAGTGATTGTGCGCGCCCGCGAGGTTTTGGCTGAGCATGAAAGCGCAGAGCAGCAGGTCACCGGTCATCTTTCGCCGGGAGCAGAGCCTCCGCCGGCGCAGTTGACGATTTTCACTCCGCTGTCCCAGCCTGTGTTGGAGAAGTTGCGGGAAGTAGACCTGAACCGACTGACGCCGCTGGAGGCGCTGAATCTGTTGGCAGAGTTGAAAAGGCAGATTGAATAAGCACGTATAACAAGGAAGGAATCGAGCTCTCTTTCCATGCCCCGGGCACGCACCACTTCCAACCAACACATCGGCCAACTCCTCATCATCGGCTTTGACGGCGTAGAGCTGTCGCCACATCTCGCTTCCCTGCTCAGGAAGCTACAACCGGCTGGCGTAATCCTGTTTGCCCGGAATATCGTGTCTGCGGAACAGACCTGCAAATTACTCAAGGATTGCCAAGCCTGCGTATTCACGCGCCTGTTTACCTGTGTGGACCTGGAAGGCGGACGTGTAGACCGCCTGCGAAACGTGCTCGGCCCCGCTCCCTCCGCCGCCGAGGTCTTTGCCACCGGCGATCGCAGACTCTTCCGCAAGCACGGCGAAGTGATCGGTAGATGCTGTCGCGCCGTGGGCCTCAATACCGATCTTGCGCCCGTCCTGGACCTGGCCTTGCCGGCATCGCGTACCGTCATGAGCTCCCGCGCAGTCTCGGCTAATCCGAAAGAAGTGGTGATTTACGCTCGCGAGTTCCTGCGAGGCTTACAGTCAGCCGGCGTGATTGGCGCAGGAAAACACTTTCCCGGGTTAGGGGAAGCCAATCTGGACACACACCACGAACTGCCCGCGGTCTCGAAGCCATGGAAGGAGTTGTGGAAGCAAGATCTGGGACCATACCGCATGATGAAGCGCGACTTGCCCATCGTCCTGGTGGGGCACGCAAGTTACTCTGCAGTCACGCCGGACAATACACCAGCGTCGCTCTCGAAGAAGTGGATCACCGAGGTTTTGCGCAAGAAGATTGGTTTCCGGGGATTGATTGTTTCCGATGATCTGGAAATGGGAGGAGTGCTGAAGGCTGCCCCGGTCGAGCAGGCTGCGGTCGAGTTTGTCCGGGCCGGGGGCGATCTATGCCTCGTCTGCCATCAGGAAGAGCACGTCACGCGGGCGTACGACGCCCTGGTGGCGGAAGCGGAGCGAGATTCGCGTTTTGCACGACGAGTGCGGGAGTCGGTGGGCCGGATATTGTCGTTCAAGAAGAAATCGCCCGAGTTGAAACGCCGGGTCGTAGTGCCGCCGAGTTCTACAAAGATCGACAAGCTCTCGCGCCAGCTATGGGAATTCTCCGAGCAAGTCAGGCTGGATACGATCGCGCGGCAGGCCGAAGCATGATCGTCGCCGGAGTGATGAGCGGCACTTCGGCCGATGGAATTAATGTGGCGCTAGTGCGCTTGCATGGGAGCCGCTCAAAAGGCCGTCCGCGCCACCCCGGCCTGGAGTTGCTTGGGCATGCCGAATACCCCTATCCCCAGCCGGTGCGCCGCGCTGTGCTGGCGGCAATGAACGCAGAAAGGGCTCGGGTTGCCGATCTGGCGCGGTTGAACGTCCTGCTGGGCAAGCTTTACGCGGACGCTGTGCTAGCCACTCAGCGCCGTTTCCATCACAACGCAGAATTAGTGGGCTGTCACGGACAGACGCTCTATCACCAGGGTCAGGCGGCAAACTTCCTCGAGCGGCAGATCGCCACCACCTGGCAAACTGGGGAAAGCGCAGTCATCGCCGCGCGGGTGGGAGTTCCGGTCGTCTCCGATTTCCGGCCGGCCGACATGGCTGTCGGCGGCAAAGGGGCGCCCTTGGTTCCCTTCCTCGACTACATGCTCTATCGCGATCCGCGCGTCGGGCGCATCGTGCAGAACATCGGCGGAATCGCTAACTTGACGGCAATCCCCGCTGGAGCCTCTTCGCAGCAAATCATCGCTTTCGATACCGGGCCGGGGAACATGGTGATGGATGCGGTAACCGAGCGACTGTTTCACTTGCCTTACGATCGGGACGGAAAACTGGCAGCATCCGGTACCGCCATCGAGCGGGTGGTTTCACGAGTTTTGCAATCGGTTTTCTTCACTCGCAAGCCTCCGAAAACCGCGGGGCGGGAAGAATTCGGACGCGGATTCATTGTGCAATTCCTCAAGCAATGCGCCAAAGCCGGAAAATCGGATGTGCTGGCCACGGCGACCGCGATCACCGCGCGGTCGATTGCGGATGCGGTGAAGCGTTTCGCCCTCCCAATTGGAAGATTCAGTGAAATGATTGTCTCGGGAGGCGGGGCCAAAAATCCAACGTTAATGGCACTGCTCGGAAACGAACTTCGGCCTCTCGGCTTGCAGCTTCGCTTGTCGGATGAGTTCGGCCTGCCGTCGGAGTCGAAGGAGGCAGTGGCCTTCGCATTGCTGGCGTACGAGACCTGGCATCGGCGTCCGGCCAACATTCCAGCGGCGACGGGAGCGAGGAAAGCTGCGGTGCTGGGCAAGATATCCTATCCTTAAAACATCATGCCGACTTACATTGCCCTGTTGCGCGGAGTCAACCTGGGCCCGCACCCAGGCCCCGCCAAATTGCATGTCACGTTTGTCCGAGCTTCCCGGCGATTCCGCGCTGAAGATGCTGACAGCGCCGCAGTTGGGATCGGACAAATTTCACTGCTCAGGCAAAATATCTATCTCTACTGCCCGGATGGCTACAGCCAAACCAAGCTGACCAATGAGCTTTTCGAGCGAAAGCTGTCAATGCGCGCTACCAAACGAAATTGGAAGATTGTGAATAAACTCTACGAAATGGCGCAGGCCTGCCGTTGATGAACCAGGGACACCGGCGGCTACCACTAAAGACCTTGACGCTGGCCTGCGTACTCTTTTCTTTGCCGCTGCTTTCTTGTTCTCATCGCCCCGACCCGAATACGCTGGTGATGATCATCGAGAGCAGCCCCACCAATCTCGACCCTCGCGTCGGCCTGGACGCGCAATCCGAGCGCATCGACGGCCTGCTCTTCGACGATTTGCTGACCCATGACGAACATTTCAACGTGCAGCCGGGGCTGGCCGAGGGATGGGAAATTCCCGATCCGCTGACCTACGTATTTCATTTGCACAAGGGAGTTCGATTTCACAACGGGCAGCCGCTCACTGCGCGCGATGTAAAGTGGACTTTCGATTCTCTGCTGCAAGGCAAAATTCATAGCGCCAAGGCGGAGACCTTTCGCTTTGTCGATCACATCGACATCCCCGACGACTATACCGTTATTTTCCACTTGAAAGAGCCCTTCGCCACGCTTCTCTGGAATGTTTCCGGCGCGGCCATGGGAATTGTGCCGTATGGCAGCGGTGGCGAAATCAGCCGGCAGCCAATCGGCTCCGGCCCCTTTCGCTTTGTGAGCGCGGAGCAGGATCAGGACGTAGTCATCGAACGGAACGACGACTATTGGGGGAAAGAACCTCATTTGCAGCGCGTGCGATTTGCTGTCATCCCGGATGCCACCACCCGGGCCCTGGAGTTGCGCAAAGGCAGTGCCGATGCGGTGATGAATGCGCTGTCTTTCGACACCATTCCCGTCCTGAAAAAGAACCCGCAGCTGCAAATCCTGCAAGCGCCGGGAACGATTTTGCAGTATCTGTCATTCAACCTGCGCGACCCCATTCTGCGAGACGTGCGGGTCAGGCAGGCCATCGCTTATGCGATTGATCGGCAGCCGTTGATTCACTCCTTATTTCGCGATTTTGCACGCCCGGCGAACAGTATCTTGCCTCCGGAAAGCTGGGCTTACGACGGTGCTGTACAGAGCTATCCGCACGACCCCGCGCGCGCCCGCGAACTGCTTGACGCAGCCGGTTACCCGCCGGTCAACGGCATTCGGTTCCATCTGACCATGAAAACCTCGACCGAAGAAAGCGGCCGCCTGCTGGCCGCGGTGCTGCAGCAGCAACTCCACGAAATCGGGATCGCACTGGACATCCGCAGTTTCGAGTTTGCAACTTTTCTATCCGATGTAACTCACGGCCAATTCCAGCTTTATTCGCTGCGCTGGGTCGGGGGAAACGAAAATCCAGACATCTTTGACTATGTCTTCAGCACGGCCCGGTTTACCCCGAAAGGCGCGAACCGCAGCTTCTACTCCAATCCGCGGGTGGATGTTCTGATTGACCAGGCCCGCAAGGAAACCGACCAGACTACGCGCAAACAACTCTATGCCGAGGTACAAAGCATTCTGGCGCAAGAGTTGCCAGCCATCAATTTGTGGTATCTGGATAATGTCCTGGTAGCAAATCGCAGAGTGCACAATCTCTCCCTGAATCCCTCGGGAGATTACGACTTCCTGAAGACTGCCGAGCTTTCTCGGTAACCTCGCCGGGCAGCGCCCGGGCCGCCGAGTGTGTCTGTTAGTATCGGACCGGAGGCTTGCAGATCTTGCGCATTCTTTTCATTGGAGATATTTTCGGGCGCCCGGGACGGACCATCGTCAAGGAGCACCTGCCCCGTTTAGTGCGCGAGCATTCCATCGACCTGGTCATCGCCAACGGCGAGAACGCTGCCGCCGGGTTCGGCATCACGCCGCCGCTGGCCGAAGATTTGTTCGAGCTTGGGATAGACGTCATCACCACCGGCAACCATATCTGGGACAAGCGCGAGATTGTCGATTACTTCGAGTCAGCGAACGGAAACCCGCACAGCCCGGCACGAAGGCTCCTGCGGCCCGCAAATTATCCGTCCGGAATGCCCGGCTCGGGTTTTTATGAAGGGCAGAAAAATAACGTAGCTTATGCCGTGATCAATCTTCAGGGCCGCGTGTTCATGGTGGCGAACGACGACCCTTTCCGCACCGCCGACCAGTTGCTGGAAAGCGTAAAGGCAAAAGTCATTCTGGTGGACATCCACGCCGAAGCCACCTCGGAAAAAATTTCCATGGGATGGTACCTTGATGGCCGGGTGACGGTCGTCGTGGGGACCCACACCCATGTGCCGACTGCGGACGAACGCGTGCTCCCCAAGGGCACCGCCTATATTACCGATGTAGGCATGAGCGGCCCGTACGACGGCGTCATTGGGGTTCAGAAAGAGTTGGTTGTCGGTAAGTTCCTGAACAACATGCCGGTTCGATTTGAACCCGCGACCGGAGATGTACGGCTTTCCGCGGTCGTCGTGGAGTGCGATGAAAATACAGGCCATGCGCGGAGCATCGAACGGGTCATGGTGCAGTAGTCTTTTTCGTTGCTGTGGAAAAACTCCAGGTACGCTGCCCGGCCATCCTCCCTTTATATTGGTTCCATGCTCAAATCACCTCGCCCGAAATCCTCCCGTAAGAACAAAGCTCGCATAGTCTCTTCCCGCGCGGTCTACAAAGGGCCGGCGTTCTGGGTCAGCCACGACGAGGTTCTGGAGCCAACCGGCGTCCGCGCCCGCCGCGACATCGTCCACCACTCCGGCTCGGTGGTAATCCTGGCGATTGACGAAAGCCATAACGAACCGCAGATTCTGCTGGAGCGGCAGTATCGTCATGCCGCGCAACAGTTCCTCTGGGAATTGCCCGCCGGCCGTATGGATAAGGGAGAAAAGCCCTTAGCCGCGGCCAAGCGCGAATTACTGGAAGAAACCGGCTACACCGCCAAGAGCTGGAAATCGATACTCCGCTTCTACGCCAGCCCCGGGTTCGTGGCTGAAACCATGACCATCTTTCTGGCGAAAGACCTGCGTCCCGGCGAGGCCCAACCGGAGGAAGACGAAGTAATCCAGGTCCGGTTCGTTCCTCTCTCCCAGGCTGTGATTATGGTCACAAGCGGGCGAATTTTAGATGCCAAAACCATCTCCGGCGTTCTCTGGCTCGCTCATCGGGAAACCGTGCCCCAACCGCATAAATAGCGGCTTTCCTTCCTTGACACTTGGCTCCGTCCGGCATCACAATGTGGGCAACTGGCGGCACGGAGCCCAAGCAAGAGCCGTGTCGAGGGGGCGTAAGTGGAACGTATGAAAGGTACGGTAAAGTGGTTCAACAACGCTAAAGGCTATGGCTTTATTGGGCGGGACGACGGTCCAGATGTCTTCGTCCACTACAGCGCGATCACGTCGGAAGGTTATAAAAGTCTGCAAGAAGGCGACAAGGTGGAATTTGAAATTACTCAGGGCCAAAAAGGCCCGCAAGCGGCCAACGTTACAAAGGCCGAATCCTAAAACATTCCACCAGGCAGACCGCAGTTTGTCGCAATGAGTTTCGATCCGCTTCGTTGGGGGCTATTTCTGCCTCTATTCTTGTCGGGGTTTCTTGGCTCCTTTCTCTTCGGAAAAATCTTGTTTAATCTCTAGGGAACATGGAAAACAAATCCATCGCCGGCATCCTTTATGAGACTGCCGACCTGCTGGAGATTGACGGCCAGGATTCCTTTCGCATCCGCTCCTACCGCAACGCTGCGCAAGCCATTGAAGCTCTGCCGCAGCAAATTGCCGACTTGATCGACGAACCGAAAAAAGTGCTGGAGATTCCCGGCATCGGCAAGGGCATGCTGCTAAATCTGCAGGAGATTTTTAAAGAGGGCCGCCTCGGCCTTCATGCCGATCTGCTGACCAAATACCGCCCTTCCATGCTCGACCTGCTGAAGATTCAAGGCCTCGGCCCAAAGACCATCGCTCTGATCTGGAGCGCCTACCAGGTTTGTGACGTGGAGGGCGTGGAAAAACTTGCCAAGGAAGGCAAGATTCGTGAATTGCCGCGCATGGGCGAAAAGCACGAGCGGAAGATCCTGAAAGCTATCGAAGATTATCGCCGGATAGCCGGTCGGTTTCTTTTGGATTACGCCGAAATCGAGGCAGAAAAAATTATCGTTCACCTCAAAAAGTTCGATGGCGTCGAAAAGGTGACTCCCGCGGGATCGTTGCGTCGCGGCCGGGAAACCGTCGGCGATCTGGACATTCTGGTCACCGGACAAGCCTGCTGCTCCGATGAGCAACGGCAACTCTTGACTCAGCACATCATCAAACTGCCCGGCCTCATGGAGATCATCGCCCAGGGTGAAAACAAGATCAGCTTCCGCCTGCGCGGCGGCATGCAGGTGGATGTGCGCCTACTGCCGCCAGAGTCCTTCGGCGCAGCCATGCAGTATTTCACCGGATCGAAAGCGCACAACGTGGCCTTGCGGCAACGCGCGCTCAAAATGGGTTACACGCTAAGCGAGTACAGCCTGGCGCGACTGGATGACGAAAAGCCCGTCGCTGGCAAAACCGAGCAGGAGATTTATGCCAAGCTCAAGCTCGACTACATTCCTCCGGAAATGCGCGAAAACCTCGGCGAGATTGATGCCGCCGAGAAGCACTCCTTGCCGGCTCTGATCGAGCAGAACGAGCTACAGGGCGACGTCCACATGCACACCATCGAAACCGATGGACGCAACACCATTGCAGAAATGGCTGCCGCGGCGCAAAGCCATGGTTACAAGTACATCGCGATTACGGATCACTCCAAAAACCTCGCATTTGCCAATGGACTGGACGATAAGCGCGCGCTGGAGCACATCCAGCGCATTCGCGCGGCCAGCAAGGAAATGAACGGCCTTCTGATTTTCGCCGGGGTGGAAGTGGATATCCTGGCCGACGGAACCCTCGACCTCTCCGATTCAGTTCTTGAGCAAATGGACATCGTTATCGCCAGCGTGCACTCCCACTTCAATCAGAGCCCGTCAGAAATGACTGAGCGCCTGGTGAAGGCAATCGAGAATCCGAACACCTCTCTGCTTGGCCATCCCACGGGGCGTCTGCTGTTGCGCCGTGACGCTTATCAATTCGACATGGATGCCGTTCTGAAAGCCGCAGCGCAGAAGAAAGTCGCCATGGAACTGAATTCCTATCCCGATCGGCTCGACCTCTGCGACCGGCATTTGCGCATGGCGAAGCAGCATGGAGTGAAGATCGTGATCAATACCGACTCCCATCACACCTCGCATCTGGATAAAATCAGCTTTGGCGTTCTCCAGGCGCGGCGCGCGTGGCTGACCAAAAACGACGTTCTCAACACGTTGCCGGCGCAGAAATTCGCTAAAGCGATGAAGCACGGCTGGGCGTGAATTCGGGCTGTGTCCGCCTCTCATATTCCTTGCAAATGCCCTGAATCCAGAAGGACACGAAGTTCCGCGAAGGCGGCAAGGAAGCTGGGTTTCTTGTTCCTTGGTGTCCTTTGTGGTGAAGTTAGGGGGGGCACCACGTCCCCCCGATACAACTTTCCGCTATCGGCATAGAATCAATTTCCAGTGGAGGTTCTTATGCCCGACAACATCCCCCAACCGCCAGCACCCGGTTCAGAAACCCCTGCACCCACTCCTGCTCAACCGGCAGCACCTGAGGGCGGCACTTCCTTTGATATCGGCGAGGAGTTCGGCACCGCGAACAAAAACCTGCCCTCGTTGAAGATCGTGGGAATCAGCGTGGCCGTGATTGCGGTGATCGCCGCCATCGTAAGTTTCGCGCAAAAGCCGCGGCAAAAAGCGACTGGAGCAATCGACGATATCGCCACTGCCCAGGTGCCCGACCAGAACTCGCTGATGGTAAGCATCGCGGTTTCCATCCAGAATCCAGGCAATAAGCCGTTCTTGCCGCGCTACACCAAGGCCGAAGTCGTCACCGACAGTGGTACCTTTAGCGACGATGCGGCTTCGGTCGTGGATGCTCCCCGTTATCTGCAGGCGTTCCCCACTTTGGCTGTGGATGGCCTTTCTCCGCTTCAACCCGAGAGCGCAGTACAACCTGGCGCTCAGGCCAAGGGATTCGTGATTGTGAGTTTTCCGGTCACCGCAGACGCCTTTGCCAAACGGAAGTCCCTCAAGGTGACGATCACCGGGCCAGACCAGCTCGTGCCCCTGGTCCTGACAAAATAGAAGGCCCATTGGCACGATTGGCGAATCTTTATTGCTTCCTGACAAACCTGCGCCGGGCCAGGTGGGTGCCTGCATCAGGCTTAATCTCGTCGTACTTCAAGCAACTTATGGACCCATCCACTTCGAGAACCGCCAGCGCGACATCGTGATAGGTGGCAATCCCATGTTCGCGCAGGGCACGCTCCAACTCGTCCATGCTGACATGTTCTTTCGCCATGTGCCCGGTCATGAGCTGACCGTCATGGATGAGCAGCGCCGGCTGGCCCTCGATCAGCTTGCGGAAACGCCGATTCACCCCGGAGAAATCAGCCACCACATAATTCATGAAGAACAAAGTGACAGCGGCCACTACGCCGCCCATCACAGACGTATCCGGACCGGTCATCGCATTCTGCACCGCATTGCTGATGAGCAGGAGAAGTACCAGATCGAAGGGCGTCATCTGCCCGACTTCCCGTTTGCCGCTCAGCCGCACACCCAATAGGACGATGGCGTAAATCGCCGCCGTCCGCAGAAAGATGTTTAGGAGAACGTGTGCGCCGGGAAACATTGGTCGCTATTCGCCAGCCGTGATCGGCACCGGCGCATTCTTGGGAGTACTCAGATAGCCGGTGGCCTTTTTCTTGTCCACTGTCCAGATCACCAGCTCATAGAGCATTCGGTCGCGCCCGCTGTAGAACTGAATGGGCTCGGCAATGTTGCGATCCTTCTTTTCGATCGTTTTATCATCAGAAGTCACGTTCAAAGTAAACTTGCCGCGCTTGGGGTCGGTCTTTCGCAGTTGCAGACTTATAGTTGAAACCGGCTGTGGCTTGGCGCCTTTGAGCAGCGTGAACTCATAATAGTTGCGGTCGCCTTTATGCTTGAGAACCTCGAGGTCATCCCGCGTGTGGGCGATCAGGCCGCTCTGTACTCCCAGGTCGCCGATGGCGCTCTGCAACTTGGTTTTGGTAGCCTCGAGATCGGCCTTGGTCGAAGCGACATCGGTCTTCACTCCCCCGACATCGGTCTTCACATTGGCCACTTCCCCGCTTACCGCGTTGATCTGCTGCTTTTGCTCTTCTGCCAGACGAGCCTCGGCAGCCCTTTGTTGCCGCTGTAAGTCAGCCGCACGTTCCGCCAGTTCCTTCTTGGTCATGCCGAGCTGATGCCCCAGCGTCTCATCCTCCGCTTCGACCGATTGTATGCGCTTGGAGAGTTCGGCAATTTGCGTGTTGCTGGCAGCCTGCTCCTTCCTGGCTTGGTCGAGGCGGCCTCGCAGATTGAACAGAAAGTACAGCGAACCGGCTACATAGATCACGGCGAGGATGATCAGTATCCACTTACCGGCGTTGCCTTCTGTCTGCATTTCGGGCATCGAGGATTCGTCCGTCATAGAGGCTCCTTGAGACTTTCCCTTGGGTGTGCCTTCATTGTTGAGCCACATAGCAGATAGTGTCAATTGCGGCGGAGATACCCAAAGGACAAGGCTACTTTGGTCACAGCGTAAGCTTCCGCAGCCGCAGGGAATTCGTAATCACGGAAACTGAGCTGAAGCTCATCGCCGCCGCCGCCAAAATCGGGCTCAGGAGTATTCCAAAGAAGGGATACAACACTCCCGCCGCAATCGGCACTCCGAGCGAGTTATAGATGAACGCAAAGAACAGGTTCTGCCGGATGTTGCGCATAGTGGCACGGCTCAGCTTGCGGGCGCGCGCGATCCCGGTTAGATCTCCCTTCACCAGGGTGACCCCGCCGCTTTCCATCGCCACATCGGTTCCAGTGCCCATCGCGATGCCGACGTCTGCCTGGGCCAGAGCCGGCGCGTCATTGATCCCATCGCCAGCCATGGCGACGATGCGGCCTTCTTTCTGCAGGCGTCGAACCACCTCGGATTTCTGATCGGGAAGCACCTCCGCCTGAAATTCGTCCAACTGGAGTTCCCCGGCAATCGCCTTGGCGGTAGCCTGGCTGTCTCCGGTGAGCATCACTACCCGCAGCCCCTCCGCTTTCAGATCGTGCAACGCCTGCCGGGTTGACTCTTTAAGCGGATCGGCAATCCCAATCAGTCCAGCGGGTCGTCCGTCAACCGCCACAAACAAAACCGTCTGCCCCCCGGCACGAAGTTCCTGTGCTTTTGGCAACATGGCATCCACGGGCACTCCGCCATCCTGCAAGAGCTTCTCGTTTCCGGCAGTGATCGTCCGGCCGTCCACCTTTCCCGGTCACGCCCCGCCCCGGAAGAGAACGGAACTCCCGCGCTTCCGCCAGCGGCAATCCGCGTTCTTTCGCTGCCGCAATCACCGCCGCTCCCAACGGATGCTCACTTCCCTGCTCCAGGCTCGCCGTCAGGCGAATCAGTTCGGTCTCATTGCCATCGAGAGCCATCGCAGAAATAAGTCGTGGTTTTCCCTCAGTCAGAGTCCCAGTCTTATCCACGACCAGCGTATCCACCTTCTCCAGGATTTCCAGAGCCTCAGCGTTCTTGATCAGCACGCCCGCGTGCGCTCCGCGCCCCGTTCCCACCATGATCGCCATGGGAGTCGCCAAACCCAGAGCGCAGGGACAAGCGATGATGAGAACCGCAACCGCATTGACTAAGGCATGCGCCAATCGTGGCTCGGGCCCAAAGAAACTCCATGCGATGAACGTGACGACGGCAATCGCAATGACCGATGGCACAAACCATGCCGCAACTCGATCGGCAAGCCGCTGAATCGGCGCGCGGCTGCGTTGCGCCTGGCTGACCAGGCGCACAATCTGCGCCAGCAAAGTTTCGTTGCCCACGTGCTCAGCCCGCATCACCAGAGACCCGGTACCGTTCACCGTTGCACCAATTACCCGGCTGCCTTCCTGCTTTTCCACCGGAATCGATTCGCCGGTAAGCATGGACTCGTCGACGAAACTGCTGCCTTCCAGCACAACCCCATCTACTGGAACCTTTTCCCCTGGACGTACCCGCAAGCGATCGCCTGGCTTGACTTGCTCCAGTGGAATGTCTTCTTCTCCGCCATTGCGAAGGATGCGGGCGGTCTTGGGTGTCAGATCGAGCAAAGCGCGAATCGCCGCGCCAGTACGGCTGCGGGCGCGCAATTCCAGCACCTGTCCCAACAAAACCAGAGTCACGATGGCCGCGGACGCTTCGAAATAAACCGGCGGGGCGCCGTTCATCTGGCGGAAAGCGGCAGGGAACGCCTGGGGAAAGATAGTCGCAAACAGACTAAAAACGTAAGCCACGCCTGTGCCCATGGCGATCAACGTGAACATGTTTGCCGAACGGTTCACAATCGAAGCCCATCCACGCTGGAAGAATGGCCAGCCTCCCCACAGCACGACTGGCGTAGCCAGCGCCAGTTCCGCCCAGGGCAGCCACCTTCCCCGAATCGCCTGTTGCAAGCCGCTCCCGGGCCACATATCGGTCATGGCAACGGCCAGCAGAGGCACGGTCAGCGCCACGCTCACCCAAAAGCGCCGCGTCATGTCGCGCAGTTCCGGATTTTCCTCCTCTTTCGCTGTAACGATTCGTGGCTCCAAAGCCATGCCGCAAATCGGACACGAACCCGGTTCGGATCGAACGATTTCCGGATGCATAGGGCACGTATATTCCCTGTGGCTCGCGGCGACTGGAAGTTCAGGTTCCAACGCCATGCCGCACTTCGGACAGGGTCCAGGCTTGCTCGCCCTCACCTCCGGGCACATGGGGCAGATATAGTTGTTCGCGGGCGCCGCAGGTGTCACTGGTGCCGGAGCAGCTTTAAGAAAAGCGCTTGTCGCAAGCCCGATTTGCACTATGCCCGAAGCGGAAGGCTTCCCCAGGTATTTCGCCGGTTCATTCTTGAATTTTTCCAGGCAGTGCGCGCAACAAAAGTAGTACTTCTTTCCCGCATGCTCCAGTTTGTGCCTGGCGGAAGCAGGATTCACCGTCATCCCGCAAACCGGATCTTTTGCAGGCCCTGTCGTGTTCTCCATGTCCATTAGCTTTCCCGGCGGAAGAAGTGATGCTTAAATGATACGGTATATAGGATTCACCAACCGTCGGTTCGGATTTTCTGTTCTATCCCGCTCAGCGGAAAGGGGAAATATGACGCAACTGGAAGTTGCCTACCACTATGGCGCCGTCCCAGGCGAAACTGAAATGCGCGCGCTCGATAACATGCGTGACGTTTATGGTATTCGCAAAATTACACTTGCCGAAAAAGAGAGAGCGATACGGGTTGAATTCGATGCTTCCCGGCTAAAAGAGCCGGTTATCGCGGGTTTGCTGCGTCGGGCGGGCATAGACTTGCGTCAAAAGATTGCGCAAGTCTGAGATTCAGGGGAGGGTACTTCAAAAATGCAAGGGGCACTCAGGAAAACCTCTGGCCGAAGTCATTCTCTCGAGCGCCCCGTTGCGCGCCACTTCGTCTGATCTAACATTAAGCATCCCTAATGCCATCCCTAAATAATTGAAACTAAACGGGGCGCCCTAGCCCCAGACTGGTAGGAATTGCCCGTTGCAAGAAAGATTTACTTTGGCTTCGTGAAGGCAAGCGGGATACCGAAATTCGATCCGATTTGCTGTGCAAAACAAACGGCTTCCGGTCGGTAACTTGCAATGCATTACCCACTATCGTCCCCAGCCAATCGGCCGGTAATCGCGGTACCAGGGCCTCCGTCCACGAAAAACATTTGTAACGGCCCGGCTGGGGTTGAATAACATTCGATAGAACCTCCGCTTATTCAAGCTTTGGGTTCGCGCTTCGCGCGGTTCCACAACGTGTTTGTCCAGCCAATCCTGTAACACGATGAGCCCCAATCCGCCGGGTGCACTGCTTACGATATTCACGTACCCCAGCGTGTGGGTCGGTCGCCGCCCCACGTGCCCAATGGACGCTTCGCTGATGGGGCCCAGATGCCATTGCACTTCATATAGTTCCGCCCACCCGAGCGCGCGAAACCGGCTCATCCAGTAACGTTCGCTATTTTCGAACTGAAGGGTGCGCCCCACCGGATCATTTTGAATTTCAATGTATCCGGCCCATGAAGAATGGATCGGGTGGCCAATGTAGTTCGTCAGCACCGAATCACCATCCGTCCATCCGTGCAAGTTTTCTACACAGGCAAACCAGTCGGGGAAGAACCGTCCTCCCAGCTGGTCGCGAGTTTTTTTCTGCAGCATCCGGAAGCTCTGTTCCATGGCCAATAGACTGAAAGTCTGTGCACCCGCGGCCTCCCAGTGGAATCCGTTCTTCGCTTCCTGCGCAGATCTCACGGGACGGAGATACATTGCAGCTGGCTCGTAACTTGTTAGTTTGTTTTCCTGGCTTGAGCTGCTTCCTTGGGCAGCGGGCGCATCAGGAAGGTCTTCCGCGCAAACCCCTTCCGTCAGTGCGGCGAGCAAGCAAACTGTAAAGCATATTTTGACTTTATGTCCGAATCTTGCTGAATTCACTAGCCTAAATACCTGTCAGCAGCTTAGGGTAGAGTCAACTCATGTCGTAGGACTTCGAACTTTGATGCGAAAAACGCCAGAAGAGCCGCATTGGGACCAAGGACAGAATCGTTCAGCCGCACAGATTTTCAATCCCCCCGAAATGTCAGCGAGAAGCTGGGTCAGGACCTCCCAAAAACGAAGCTTGGGCCGTACTTGAAATTTGATGCCGATTCCTTTCTCGCTTGCAGTTCATTGCCCTTTCCTAATCGTTCACGCGGTACCACTCGACAACCCGCTCCCCGTCTGGCCTCCCGTTGACGGTAGTGACCTTACTCTCGTAATGGCAGTGCTTGTCGCCCACCGGCATACTGATCCAATCGCAGTCGGCGGGCCTGGGATTGTGAGCCATCGCCCGCCAGGCTTGTATTGTTCCCTCGGGAGCGAGCAAAAGGAATATTAAGGCCACCGCCAACAGAAGCATCAGGAATCCAAAAACGGTGAACCGTCTTCCGTCACCGTACGCTTCTTCATGATGGCTTATTCGACCTCGCCCTTTCCCGATATCTGCCCTTGGCGAGTGACCAGTTCCCGGTAGACTATCGCCCAGGGTGGCCTGCCACTGGCTCCAACCCCGGCGGAACACGACAGTCTGACCGCAATCGGGGCAGCCGGCTGTTTTCACGTCGGTTACGACGGTTGCGCCACAGGAACAGTGCAGGTGATAACGTCGCTTAGCAGAGTGTTTGACGGTAGTTTCCGAGGTCATCGGCTACTCGCATCCGGGCGGCTGCTGATTTCACACCGTAGGTGCTCCACCATATTGAACATCTTTTGATCCCGCCGCGTCTACCGCCATCTTCATCCCCCGTTTCACTCCATGCCCCATTCGCGCTATCTTATTAGCCATGGAACTCCAGGGCTGTGGTACCGCGTTGGTCACTCCGTTTCGCCAGGATGGTTCCCTGGACGAAACCGCGCTTCGTAATCTGGTCGCCTGGCAAATTGAATCGAGGATTGATTTCCTCATCCCCTGCGGCACCACCGGCGAGACCCCTACGCTCAGCCACGACGAGTGGCTGCAGGTAATTGACATCACCGTCGAGGTAGCCGCCGGCCGCGTGCCCATCATTGCGGGAGCGACTTCCAACTCGACCAGCGATGCCGTCGAAAAAGCCAAAGAAGCCGCCGCCCGGCCCGGAGTCAACGGCATCCTCACCGCCTCGCCGTACTACAACAAGCCGACACAGGAAGGCCAGTATCGCCACTTCCGCGCCATTGCCGAGGCGATTGATAAGCCGGTCATCCTCTACAACGTCCCCGGCCGCACCGGCTCAACCATTGAAGTCGGCACCCTCTTGCGCCTGTCGGAAGTTCCCAACATTGCCGGAGTGAAAGACGCCACCGGCAACATCACCGAGATGGCCGAAGTGTGCAACGCTCTGCCCGAGACGTTCAGAGTGTTCTCCGGCGACGATGCCGTCACCCTGCCTCTGATGGCTTTGGGCGGAGTGGGCGTCATTTCCGTCGCTTCCAACGAAATTCCGCGCGAGATGTCCGACCTGACCCGCGCCGCGCTGAACAACGACTGGGCCACCGCGCGCGCCATCCATCGCAAATATCTTCCGCTGATGCAGGCGAACTTTATCGAATCGAATCCGCTGCCGGTGAAAGCTGTGTTGGCGATGATGGGAAAGATTGAAGAAGTTTATCGCCTGCCGCTGCTGCCCATGCGCCGCGATACGCGGTCCAAACTGCAAAAAATCGCCGCCGAAGCCGGGCTCGTCGCCAAAACCGCCGGGCCCACTGCCGAAGCCAACGATTTCTACATCTACGAAAACTGGGCGGCCGGGCCACACAAAATCGTTCTGCACCGCGCCAGTTGCGGACAGTGCAACAGCGGCAAGGGCCGCCCCGCCGGTCACGATGCCAACCACTCCCGCTGGCACGGCCCTTATGCCACGCTGACGGTCGCCCGCGAAGCTGCGCATGGCATGACCGGAGTGCTCATCCGCAGCGAGTGCAAGTGCATTTGAAGGTATTTACTCCGGAAGCGGCCAGCAGTGCGTGGCGCGTGCGGCAACGTTCCCGCGACAGGTCGGAGCATGCGCCACATGAGTCTAGACGCTAGGAACTCTCCCGATGTATAAGCACGCTATGGGTGCACTGCATCAGGTTCCCTCGTTCGGGCAACCCACAAGCCGCCTAGAAAAAGCGTGCATGTTCGTAGCGGGTCTGGCAGGAGGATATTTGTTACCCAAGATTATTTTTTTGGCGTTGATGCGATTTACTGGCTTGGCTGGGTCGGTTGTCGTTGCGATGCTCATCTCGCTTCTCGCTTACGTGCCAGTCATATGGGCGTTTCGGAGAAAACGTTACCTGGCTGCCGGAATTCTTGTTTCTTCGTTGGTCAACCTGCTCGTTTTCGGAACAGCTGTCGGCCTTTGGTGGATTGAACGAAGAGGTAATTTGTGAGGAAGTGAGTGCAAGTGCATTTATAGCTCTTCACTGCGGAAGCGCCCAGGCAAACAGCACGCTGCCGCTGCTGGTCAGCAGGAACTGCCGCCCATCCAGTTCGTAGGTAATGGGAGAGCTTTCGATACTCGATCCTGAGCCCGCATGCCACAGGGTTTTGCCGTCGGCTGAATTCAGCGCCAGGAAGTTTCCGTTCGCGTCGCCGCTGTAAAGTAAGGCCCGAGTCGGTGGTCAGTACTCCCGCGCCTGAGCCGCCCGGCCCCAAGCTCGTGCGACCAACGAATCTTCCCGGTCTGGTAGTCAATGGCTTCGATCACGCCTTTGCCCCAAACGCCATAATCGGCACCGGCCCATCCATAAACTCCGTCGGCCGGCTTGGCAAAGTAGATGCTGTAACTGGGATGCGCATCCACGATGAACAATCCGTTCTTCGGATCGAAACTGGGAGCGCGGTAGTTGGTCAGATCCGCCCTCGTCGGGCGCAATCAAGCGGCCATCGGGCGCGGGTTCTTTCTCAGGATTGGGAATGGGGCGGCCCTTCTTATCGATTCCGGTCGCCCAGTTCACCGGCCCATACGGAACGGTCAATAGACTTTTGCCGTTGGTGCGGTCCAGAACAAAGAAGTAGCCGTTGCGCGAAGTCTGCATCAGCATTTTTCTTGGCTTGACCGTTGAAACTCCGCATCCACCAGTACTGGAGTTTCGACCGCATCCCAGTCATGCGTATCGTGCGGCGACGGCTGAAACGCCCACACCAGCTTGCCGGTATCGGGATTCAGCGCCACGATGCTGCAGGTATAAAGATTATCCCCGGGACGAGTCGAGCCATTCAGCACCGGCGTCGGATTGCCCGTTCCCCAATAGACCAGATTGAGATCGGGGTCATACGTTCCCGTCATCCAGGTCATGCCGCCGGTAGTTTGATTCGGCGTTCCCGCCGGCGGAGTGGAATCCCATTGCCATTGCGTGGCGCCGCTCTCGGGATCAATCGAGCGAATGAAGCCGGCCAGATTGTCGAAATCGCCGGATACCCCGACCAGCACATGGTTGCCGATGACCAGCGGCGCCATCGTGGTCCAATAGCCTTTGCTCCAGTCGGCGATGGTCACCTTCCAGCGCACGCGTGCCATTCTTGGCATTCAGCGAAACCAGGTGCGCGTCGGGCGTAAGAAAAAAAAGATAGTCCTTGTACATCGCCACGCCACGATGGCCGATGTGCAGGCCCCCATTCTGCTGGTAGGTGTAATGCCAGATCTCATGGCCGGAGCGCGCATCCACTGCCCACACGTTATCCGGAACGGTGAAGTACAAAATCCCGTCGACTAATAACGGAGAGGACTTGATCGTCATCGCCTGATCGGTCTGGAATGCCCAGGCCAGGGAAAGATTCCCGACATTCTCTGGAGTGATCTGCGTGAGCGAACTGTGGCGTCTGCCGGAATAATCTCCGTGGTACTGCGGCCAACTGTCTGCGGGCGGATGCAAAAGCATCTGCGCATCCACTCCCTGCGCGAGAGCCGCCTCCGGGAATGCAATCGCGAATAACAAACCCGCCGCGAGCAGAAACCCAGTCTTCAGAAACTTCATGATTTTGATTTAGGGCCTTTCCGACAACTCAAAGACGCACGCTCGCTAACGCAAAGTTTGCAGATACGCCATCAGATTATGCACATCCTCGTCGGTGTACTTGCCGAGCAGTTCCACATGAGCGTCGCGGGCGTCGTCAACTTTGTATTTCACATCGCGGGTGCGCCAGGAGCGATAGGTGCCCGAAGAATCCATCAGCCCTATCGTGAACTCATCGAGGTATTCGAGCGTGCCGCGGATCGCTTCACCCGAGCGCAAGCGTGACCGCGACCTTCGGCTTGGCATCCTTCGGATACAACATCTCCTCCTCCAGCTTCAGCCCTTCATAACGCGAAGCCACGCCGGCAAGGTCTCCGGTCGGCGAGTGGCAGTTGGCGCACCCGCCCGCGCCGTTGAAATATTGCTTGCCCGCCTCGACGTTGCCAGTCTGCAGATCGGCAACATCCACGCCCCTGCGGCCGCCATTTCTGGTGAGCGCCAAGTTTCGCTGCGTGTGGATGAATGCCACCAGGCTGGCGATCTGCTCGTTCGAAAAAGAGAAGTGCGGCATGCCTTTGTCGGGGCGTCCGTTACGAATCACCACGCCGATCTTGTCTCCATCCACATCCTCGCTCACCAGCTTGGAGCGGGTGAGGTCGGGACCGGTCTCTCCGCCTGCCGCATCCCGGCCATGGCAGAAGGCGCAATTTTGCTGAAAGAGCGCAGCTGCCGCTCTGCACTAGTTCCGGCCGATAGGATTGGTGGACGGTGGTTGCGTTTTCCCGGCTGCGCTCGACGTTTCTTTCGCCTGGCTTGTGGTTTGCGCGGAAGAAATCCCGAAACCTAAGAGGAAAACAGTCAACCCGACTGTGCTGGGGGTCAATACCAATGCAAGAAGATTCATTCTGGACAATGACCCGCGATTTCTCTGGCTCAATCTTTGCGTCCTGATTTCACCGCAAAGGACACGAAGGAGCACAAAGGAAAGCCAACTCCGTTGCTACCTTCGTGTACCTTTGTGCCCTTTGTGGTTATGAATGTGGTTGTGAATTTGGAACATAACTCAATCCTTACGCGGATGCGAAGCCGTACTCCCCTCGGTCAAGCCCAGCACCCATTTGACCGCTTCAAAGTACATTTTGCGGATGTCCGGATCCTGCCAGGCTTCTTCCGTATGGCCGAGGCTCGAATAGAACACGCGGCCCTTGCCGTACATTTTCGCCCAGGCCACGGCAAAATCGTGATCGGTCCTGTGGAGGCGTGGGTTGTTCGAATAATCCAGCTTGCTGGGATCGAGGCTGAGCAGCACGTTCACCTTACCGCGCGACCAGCTTTTCGGCTGGTAGATTTCGTCATACTTCACGAAGGCTTTGGGGAAGTGGCGTACCGCCGGGAAGCTCGGGTCCTCATTAATGATGGGCGCATTGAATGTGAACCACGGATGCTGATCAAACCACCCGCCGATCATCTCGCCGTATTCCGGCCAGGTGTAATTGGTATCGAGCGCGGCATGAATCCCCACAAAACCTTTGCCGTCCTCGCGGATGAACGACATCATGTCTTTCTTCTGGCTGTCGCTCAGATCGAGTTCGCCGGTCGTACTGGCAAAAACCAGCGCATCGAAATAGTTCAGGTTCTTCGCGTTGCGCCCGATTTCCTTCTTTGTGATCAGCTCCGTGTCGGTGCGCAGGGTGGTATCCCAGAGTCCGCTGTCGTGGCCCAGGTTGTAGATGGCAGCCATGGCGTCGGGGACGGAGTCGTGCTCAAACCCTTTGGTCTGTGCGATTACCAGAACATGCTTGAGATAGATTTCTTTTGCGTGCGGCGGAGCAGAATCCGCAGAACCGACCGATTGGTTCTGCGCACTTGTGCAGGCTGCCAGCATCAGCAGACAAGCAATCAGAAATGTATGGCGCAAGAAACCTCCTGCCTGACCCAGTCGCATGGTAGCAGGTCCAAAGGAAATGATCGCAGCCCGGCGGGCACAGCACATACTTTATACTTCTTCTCTCATGTCCACGCTCAAATCTTCCATCGAACGTCTGGCTTCGCTCGGCGATTTGGAAAACAACCCCGACGCACGCCGCACATTTGAAGAATTCCGGGAACAGCTTACTCAGGGCAAAATTCGCGCCGCAGAAAAAACCAGCGGCCATTGGACGGTCAACGTCTGGGTCAAGCAAGGCATTCTGCTCGGATTTCGGCTTGGCGAGCTCGCCGAAATGGGGCCAGCCGCGCCGCTCTCATTCGTGGACAAGGACACTTTTCCGGCGCGCCATTTCTCTGTCGCCGACCGCGTGCGCGTCGTCCCCGGAGGCTCGTCGGTGCGCCAGGGAGCTTACGTCGCGCCGGGCGTAATCTGCATGCCGCCCATGTACGTCAACGTGGGCGCTTATGTCGACGAAGGCACTATGGTGGACTCGCACGCGCTGGTCGGCTCCTGCGCGCAGATTGGCAAGCGCGTGCATCTGAGCGCCGCGGCGCAGATCGGCGGCGTGCTCGAACCGGTGAACGCTGCGCCCGTCATCATTGAAGACGACGTGCTGGTCGGTGGGAACTGCGGCGTGTATGAAGGCACCCTGGTGCGCGCCCGCGCCGTGCTCGGCGCCGGAACCATTCTCACCCGCTCCACTCCGCTTTACGACCTGGTGCGCGGCGAGGTCTATCGCGCCACGCCCGAGAAGCCGCTCGAAGTTCCCGAGAACGCTGTCGTCGTGCCCGGCTCTCGCGCCGTGAAAAAAGGCGCTGCCGCGGAATGGAATCTGTCGCTGTACACCCCGGTGATCGTGAAATATCGCGACGAAAAGACGGATGCGGGCACCGCACTGGAAGACTGGCTCCGTTAAGATACGCCGGGCGTGGAAGAAAAAGCGCTCCACTCTCCGCGAAATTAGCGGGGTTCGCCGGGCTACCTGTGCTACGATCTAGGTAGCGCCTCTGCAAAAGGGAGCCTTTCTGACCCGCGACGAATCCAGATCTTCCTATGCCATCATCCGGCACAACATCCGGACCTACGAGTCCGGAGGGGTGGTCGGGGTCATCAAGGGCCGGCAGAACGCCGAAGCTTCCATCAAGGAATACGAGGACTGCCAAAGCTCGGAGGACCGGCGCATTGGCTGGCGTTATTTCCTGGAGCAAAGCGCGCTGGCGGCCGGAACCGACCCCGCCGAAGCCACCAAACGCCGCGACATGGATTTGGACTTTCGCGAGTCCGAAGCCCGTCTGGCCGGACTCGTCCCTCCGCCCGGCGAATAGCGCCAGGCTCTCCGCACCGAACGGATCCATTCACGCCAGTGTTCGCCTGTCCGCCGTCAACAACCAGGCCTACGAATGATTCACCCCGGCCTGCGCATCCGGACGATCTCTGACCACCTTCTCCTGCCGCGCGCTCTCCTCCGCGGCCGAGTGCGATGTGATGCCCTGTGCCCCGTTCTTCGGAGTGCGAGTGGAGACGCTGCCTTCGTAAGCGGCCGCCGCAGGCTCGGTCTTGTGCTGCTCGGAGCGCGTCTGGATGACGCGCGGCGCGCGACTGCCACCCATCTCTGCGCCGGCCTGTTCCTCCCCGGTGGCGGCGTATTCGTAGGCGTCGGCTTGCAGGTCGCGTTGTTCCGCTTCGGTGTCTTGCTGACTCTGGGTGTGCGGCGTGCGCTGTTTTGCCATTGGGTCCTTTCCGCAGATGGCGTGCGCCACCTTGATTCTTTAGGTGCCGATCGTCCCCGCATTGTTGCCATGCCGGGAAACATACGATGCAATCGCCGGGAAACGCTGCAACCCGCGCGGCTGCGCTTCCCTCTAACCCAACGCTATGCAATTCCTTCTGGAAAAACTTCCCCCGAAAATCATCAGTCCTAAAACCCACCACGTCCTCGACTACCTCACCATGGGGGCATTCTTCGCCATGGGAGCGGTCTGGTGGAAGCGCCGGCGCAGGGCGGCGATCGCAGCGCTGGCCAATGGCGCGTTCGTCGCGGTCTACACGCCGCTGACCGATTACGAGGGAGAAGGCAAGAAGCCGATCAGCCTCCAGACCCACGCCGATCTCGACCGCATCCAGGCCGGGATGGCGGCGCTGGCGCCGGCGATGTTGCGCTTCAGCAACGATTCGAGCGCTCACTTCTTCCGCGGCCAGGCATTGAACGAGACAGTGGTCATCGGCATGACCGACTTCCGCCCACGACGAAAAAGACTCTGGCAGAAAATCGCAGCCTAGAGCTCCGTGTGAGGACGGGGCTTGCCCCGTCCGGCGGAGCGCAGCTCGGCGGATCCGCCAGCAGATCATCGCCAGTCTCTTTCTGTGCCATTTGGAACGAAGAAGGAATCTCTCTCCCGGTCGCGAGGCAGGCTGAAGAATTCCTCCCGGGTTGGGGATTTCCTCGCGTTCGCGGCGTTTTTCATCACGGCGGCGATAAGGCTGAGGTTTTCGGCGACGACCGCTTCCTGTTTGGCGACGGATGGAGTTTTCGCGACCTCGGGCGAGACTGGTTTGGCAGATGGCGCAGACGTTGCTACGGAGCAACTGGAAGCGGCGTCTTCGATGGCCCGTTTGGCTTCGGGCAAGATTCTGATGACCGCCTGGCGAATCTCCGCGCGGATCGCCTCCTTGCTGGGTGGATTCTTCATCGCCGGCTTGCGCTCGCTGGCGGCTGAGATGATTTCCACCAGCTCGTCTTCTTCTTTGTCGGTACCGGCGACGGCTTGCGGAGCTTCCGCTTCCTCGTCTTCTTCTTCGTAGAAATCCGGTTGGCTCCAGGGATCGGCGCCGAGTTCGGTTTCGCCGACGCGGCTGGGATCGATCACGAAACGGGTTTTGATCATGTGCTCGAACGAGGTGTGGCGCAGGTTGCAGGAGGCGGTTTGCAGCCCGTAGAGCAACATGCCGGCGGTTTTGGTGTCGAGTTGGCCGCGGAGGAGCAGGCCCATCACCTGCATGAGCGCGACCTGGATGGAGTTGGCGTCCTCGAGGACGGGCAGGTCGAGCGTGGCGCGGGTTTTGCGGGCGCGGGCCGAGTTGATAACGATGCGCTGTTCGTGCCAGCGCTTGTGGAAGAAGCAGAAGCGGTTGCGTTTGAGCGCGGGCGAGCCGCACTGGATGCCGTTGACCTTGATGTGCTGACAGCGACGAATATTTGGTCCGTAGAAAGACATATGAATTACCCTTATCCCCTGCGATCTATTCAATTCAGCCATTTAGCGCGCAAACGCGGGCTAAATCTTTCAGTTATAAAGAACTTAAAGGCAAAATCCTGAGCGCGTGGGACTTAGGGCCGGACGCTCCCGGGAGATGGCGGCGAAATTTGTCAAATAGCAATATAAATCCAGTTTAGAGAGTAACCTAAGTGCGAACTTTAAGGTATTACACGAAGGTGGAGGAAAGAGTTTGCAGTGTGGGCTGGCGCTGTGGGGGTGTGGATTTTGATTTGGTGGCCGATTGGGAAGGCGCAACTGACGAGAGGTTGGGCAGTTGCGCCCTCTGGGCGCGGCTGTCGAAATGGACTCGAAAGCGGCATGGCTGAAGCCGATGCCCTGATACGGACCATTCTCTTTAACGGCATCGTCGCCGCAAAAAAGGCCCACGAGGAATTGTGGAGATCAATTTGGAGTTGACTGCGGGAGCGGGAGGGGCAAGCGCGAGGCTCTAACTTTGCGAGGCAGACAAGCGGGAAAAAAGCGGAAAGGAAAGTAAGGAGCATTCCCAAAAGTGGTGGCCCAGGTTCACGCGCCGCTTTTGCGCGTTAACCTGGGTCATCTCTCACAGCCGGCGGAAACGAGACCGGAGATTGGGAGTGAGCAGTTTCCATGGCTATGTGCTGCGGGAAAAAAGGAGCGGTGGAAATCGAGTGCGAGTGGACGTTGCGGTCGTAGTAGCGCTTTTGCCAGAAAACGCCCGTCCTGCAACCTGAGCACGCAAACCTTCCGAATGCGCGCTGTTATCTCGCGTGACATTGCGCTCGCAATCTGCCCGCGTGACCTAGGGCCCCGCGAAGGAAAAAGTTACTTCGGAGTGTCGCCCTGCGCCGACCTGTGATAGAGAATCCAGAAAAAGGGGGACAACAATGGCCATAGACAGCAATCAAGTTGAAGCGCCGCAGCAATATGGAGAGAATGGCGTCAACATCAGTGCACTTCGCGGCCATGCGGGTGAGATGTTCGTAAGTGCCGAACTTATGCGGCGCGGATGGCTAGCGGCTATGACGGCGCGGGGGAGTCGCAGCTTCGATATCCTTGCCCGCCGTGCCGACAGAGCCCTATTCGTAGCGATTCGTGTAAAGACCGGCGATAGCGCACAGGGCAGCTTCCTGTGGAGTGCGAAGAAAGATGGCAGCTTGTTCCTCGACATGACAGACAAAGCAGACTTCACTGTTATCGTTGATCTACCTACACAAGGCGGCCCAGTGTATTACGTTGTGCCGACTGCGACGTTGTCCGAACACTTGCGAACTAACCATCTAGAGTGGCTCGCCGAGCCCGGCGCAAAAGGACAACCACACAATCCTACGGACAAAACGCGCGCTTTGTGGTTCGATGAACGCACCGACAAGCGCGGCCATGGCTATTTGGTAAAGTTCGCGGAGTATCGCGAGGCATGGCACTTGCTGACAGGTGGCCAATCGTGACTCTGGAAAAAAAGCTCGGTATCGCTCGCGAAGTGCATAGATCCTTCGTTGGGAGTCGAGTTGGAACACGCGACTCCGCTGCCCCAGGATGACAAGAAGCCGGAGGCAGTCGCGCCTCGTTGGCGCGGGCCCGTGGGTTCGTCGTGCTTTTCGGCATGGCTGAAGCCATGCCCTGATACGAACATCAGTTCCTACGGACACCGTATGATTTGAAAGAAGGCGGACGGGAGTGTCGGCACAGAGTCAACATCCACACCAACGCCAAATCGGGATTGGATGGGCGCCCGGGCAGCCACCGTCGGCCAATCCGAAAGCAGATTCCTCGACACGCCCTCGCCTTCGGCTACGGGCGGCTCGGAATGACAAGTGGCTGGAGTCGGAGTGCGACGTGGTTCGTGTTCTTTTCGGCGTGGCTGAAGCCATGGCCTGATACGAACCTTGGCTTCTCCGTCGCGGATTGGGCAGCCGAGCGGATGCCAGTCCGCGAGGGGGTGTCCTGAGTTGGGTTCGGCGGACGGGTTGATGGGCCGGTGGTGCGGTAGGGATTCTTCGACTCCGCGGACCTGCACTTCGGTGGCCCAGGTTCGCGCGCCGCTTTTGCGCGTTAATCTGGGTCATCTCTCACAGCCGGCGGAAACGAGACCGGAGATTGGGAGTGAGCAGTTTCCATGGCTATGTGCTGCGGGAAAAAAGGAGCGGTGGAAATTGAGTGCGAGTGGACGGTGCCGGACGGCAAGCACAAGGCGGCGGGCAGAGGGCATTCCTTAGTCCCAGGTTAGCGCCAAAACCGGGCGCGAACCTGGGCCACCGAGCCACGATGTTTCCGATGCTGCCGCATGTGGATTTTGACTTCGCGAATGGTGGCCCAGGTTCACACGCCGTTTTTGCGCGTTAACCTGGAATCAAAAATATCCTCTCCGCACCGCCCTGCGCTTGCCGTTCCCGCTCCCGCGCCGTCCACTCGGACTCGATTTCCACTTCTCCTTTTTCTCCCAGCGCATAATGACGGAAACTGCTCCACTTCCAGTCTCCCGCTTCGGGAACCAATCCCCGCCTGATGGGATTCCTGTGAATGTAGCGCAGCTTTTCGCGAAACTCGTGCGCATCGCGCAGGTTGCGGTCGTAGTAGCGCTTTTGCCAGAAAACGCCCGTCCTGAGACGCTTGGCGAAGGACAACTTCAAGTAGTGCATCGCGTCGGCCAGAAGACCGCGCCGCGGTTCGCTGAGCAGCAAATGCACGTGCTCGGGCATGACCACGTATCCATAGAGGAACAGGCCGAAGCGGCGGCGCATTTGTTCCAGAACCTGGACGAAGAGATCGCAGGCGGACGGCGAATCGAAGCCTCGGCGCCGGTGGTAGCAAGTGAAGGTTACAAAATGGGACTGTGCGGATTGTTGAAAGCGCTGCAGGCCGTGCGGCATGGGGAAAGGTTAGGTGAATGCTTTTCCGCAGTCTGTGACGGATGACCCAGGTTAACGCGCAAAAGCGGCGCGTGAACCTGGGCCACCAGCGTGCAGGCCCGCTGCGGCTCACAATGACAGTGCTCCGCTGGACGGGGCAAGCCCCGTCCCTACACAGTCGGGGGCGTTTCGGCATGGTGGAAGCCCATGCCCCATTTCGTCAGGCGTTGGCTTTGATCATCTGCTCGGCGTGCTTGCGGGAGGTTTCGGTCAGCTTGGCGCCGCTCAACATGCGGGCTACTTCTTCGGTGCGCTCTTCGCCGGTGATGAGGCGGACGCTGGTGCGAGTGCGGGCGGCGGCGGTCTTCTTTTCGATCACATAATGATGATCGGCAAAGGTGGCGATCTGCGGGAGATGCGTGACGCAGAGCACCTGGTTGGCGCGCGCCAGGCTCTTGAGCTTTTTGCCGACCGCTTCGGCGGCGCGTCCGCCGATGCCGATGTCGATTTCGTCGAAGACCAGCGTGCGCTGCTACGCGGGCGAGGGCGCCCGCGCCACACGAGCCCTGCCGGTCTCGATGCTGGCCTTGAGCGCCAGCATTACGCGGGAGAGTTCGCCGCCCGAGGCAATCTGCTCCAGCGGACGCAGCGGCTCGCCGGGATTGGTGGCGATCAGGTAGGCGACCTGGTCGAAGCCGGCCGCGGTCCAGTTGGCCTTCCTCGTCGGTGCCGCTGACTTCGATGTGGAAGCTGGAGCGCATGGCCAGGTCATTGATTTCAGACTCGACCAGCTTCTCCAGCTTGCGGGCGGATTCGTAGCGCTTTTTGGAGATGGCGCGGGCGGCGTCGAGATATTCGTTTCCCGCCTGCGCCAGCCTGGCCTGCAACTGGCGAAGGGTTTCGTCTTTGTTCTCCATGGCGGAGAGCTTGCGGGTGACTTCTTCGCCGAGTTGGATTACGTCGTTGAGCGCGGGGCCGTACTTGCGTTTGAGGCGATCGAGCAGGGCGAGCCGGTCTTCGACTTCGGCGAGGTGCTCGGGCGAGGCCTCGATACCGCCGGCGTAATCGCGCAGGCTGGCGCCGACGTCCTCGACGCTGATGCGGGCGGTTTCGAGGGCGGCGAGGGCGTCCTGAAATTTGGGTTCGTAACGCGCCAGCTCTTCGAGATGCTTTTGCGCGGCGCGCAGAGAAGCCGACGTGGAGGCGCTGCCCTCGTAGAGCAGATCGAAGGCCTGCATGGCCGAGTTGTAAATTTTCTCGGCGTTGGCGAGGACGCGCTTTTCGGTTTCGAGGCGCTCGTCTTCGCCGGGCTGGAGTTTGGCTTCGGCGATTTCTTTTTGCTGGAAGGTCCAGACATCGAGCAGGCGCAGGCGGTCCTGCTCGTCGCGCTGCAGCTCGGCGATCTGCGCGGCGATGTCTTTCCATTTCGAGAATGCCGCGGCAGTGCTTTCGAGTTGCGTGCCGGCGAAGGCGTCGAGAAGGTCGAGGCGCGCGGCCGCGTCGAAGGAGAGCAGCGATTCGTTCTGCGCGTGCACGGTGGCGAGGTGAGGCGCAAGCTGGCGCAGGACAGCGACCGTGGCGGGCTGATTGTTGACGAAGACGCGGCCTTTGCCGCCGGGGGCGATTTCGCGGCGCAGGATGATGGAGCTGTCTTCGGCATCGAGGCCGTTGGTTTCCAGGATGGCGGCGATGGTCTGCTCGGCGCGGCCTTCGACTTCGATGACCGCCGCAACGATAGCCTTCTCGGCACCGGAGCGGATCACGTCGGTGGAGGCCTTTTCGCCGAGCAGCAGCGCCAGAGCATCGATCAGGATGGATTTGCCGGCGCCGGTTTCGCCGGTGAGGAGATTCAGGCCAGCGGCGAACTCGACTGCCAGATTATCTATGACCGCGTAGTTTTCGAGCCGCAGTTCGACGAGCACGGGCCGTCCCGGGAGCAGGAAGTTGGGGCAAGCATAGCATGAAAGCGGGTGTGGGTTCTGGTTGGCCTGCCAGGCGTGGGCTCGAACTCCGCTACTTGAAAGTTTAGCGGCAAGGCGCTGCCCTGACAGTACCGCCGGCGGTTAGGAGCTGACGGTTAAGGAAAATCAAGAGCTTTAACCGCCGAGGGCGCGCGGAGGACGCCGAGAAAGACGACGGCGGGCGAAAGAATGAAAAGAGAAGGCCACAGACGGGCCCGTGGCCTTCGATTGCTGCGCGGAACCTAGACGGCTTTGCGAGCCGTGTCGGCGCTTTCGGTATCGCGCACCGATGCCGGGCCGGTGGTACAGGTCTTGCAGCCAATCACCGCTTGCCGGCGGCGTTCCCGCAGATGGCTCTGGAAGGTGTCCCAGCGACCGCCGATGCCGGCGCCGCTGCTGGCGATGGTTACGCTGTCACCACCGGCGGGGATGATGCGGCCGGTATCGGCTTCCGCGGCAGCCTCATCCGCCGCTTCGTTGGCGCGCGTTCCGAAGCCGGGGCGAAGCTGGCCGGTAGCGCCGGTGCCCTGCGTGATCTGCTGGGTGGTGGGTGTGATGTTGCGATCGGTGGCTTCGCGGTGCATTACCGGATCAGCCACCCACTTGGAGCGGTAACGGTTCTCGTAGTCACCCCAATTCTTTTCGGACTCCAGGTCGGATTCTTTGAACGGGGGGAAAGCCTCGATCTGCTGTTTGGTCAGGTCGACCTGGTAATCGTCTTTGTGCTTGGGACGAGGCGTGGATGCGCTCCGTCGGCACGAGGAATTTCTTGCTGGAAAGCCATCCGCCGGTATCCACGACCACGTAGCGAATGTCGGCGGTGGTATGGTCGAAGATTATGTCGTCGATCTTGCCGAGCTTGTCGTCGTTGGTACCATAGACATGGGAGCCGCGAATATCATCAGCGGCTACTTCTGAGGGGCGATAATCCCGCAAAGTACCGTAGTGCGCCATGAGATCTCCTGGTTAAGAAAAAATGCCCGGTCCTGCGTGGGTTTTGTTTGGATGCGGAAATGGGAGCCGGGTTTTGCGAAGAAGGCGGAGATGGCAACATCCGGTAAGGAAGCAGAACAAAATAGCAAGCGCCGAAGGGCTTAAAACCCTCTGAAAATGTTCCTATTTAGAGGTTAATTGATAGGGTTCAAAGGCGAAAGCCGCGTCTTTGCTGGTCTATAATCAATAAAGTTCCTAAAAAACACAATGCATCTGTATCTACTTCCCTCTGCCCTGATCATCGGCGGCGAAATTACCGATCTGGTTGGCGAAACCGGCGCCGTCGCCAAAGTTGTCCTTTTGATCCTCCTCGCCTTCAGCCTGGTTTCCTGGGCCATCATTCTGGCCAAGTGGGGCTTATTGCGGCGGGCGCGGGTGCAAAGCGGGCGATTCGTGCGCGCCTTCCGCAAAGCACGGCGGCTGCAAGACGTCTCCGCGGTAGCCGACCAGTTCCGCCCAAGCCCGCTGGTGGGAGTGTTTGAGGCGGGGTATGAGGAATATGGACGGCAGGCTGGCAATACAGGCATGATCCGGAACCAGGTTGCGATCCAAAGGGCCATGCAGATCGCCACGTCGGAGGAACTGACGCGGCTGGAACGGAATATGCCATGGCTGGCTATTACCGGCGCGGTGACACCTTTCATTGGGCTGTTCGGCACGGTATGGGGAATTATCGACGCGTTTCACGGACTGGGCACGGCGGGGGCAGCGACCCTGCGGGCGGTTGCGCCGGGCATTTCGGAGGCGCTGATCACCACCGCAGCCGGGCTGGCAGCTGCGATTCCGGCGGTAATCGCATACAACTTAATCGGGTCTTCGGTCCGCGAATTCGCTTCGCGGGGCGACGATTTCACGTTGGAAATGCTGAACGCGGTGGAAAACCAGCAGGCGCAGACGCAGCATTCGCCTGAGACGGCCGGGGTGCGGCGGTAATGGCTTTTACCGCGCCCAACGGACGAACGCAGACTTCCCTCTCCGACATCAACATTACTCCGCTGGTAGATGTGGTGCTGGTACTGCTGATCATTTTCATGGTCACGGCGCCGGTGTTGCAGTCGGGAATCGAAGTCAATGTTCCCAAGACGCGCACCGTCAAAGAGATTACGCAAGAGCGCTTAGTCATCAGCATCGACAAGCAGCAGCGGGTGTTTCTGGGCAACGATCCCATCAACATCAACGAGATCGCTTCGGCGTTGCAGCAGAAGGTCCGGGACCCGCAACATCAATCCATTTTTTTGCGGGCCGATGAAGACGTTCCGTTTGGCGCATTTGCCACGGTGATGGATGCAGTGAAGCAGTCGGGCATCACCAACGTGAGCATCGTCACCCAGCCGCTCAATTCTCATGGCAGCCAGCGCTGAAATCTTTTTTGAACACGACCGATGGGGCCGCAACCTGCTTTGGTCGGCGGCGCTGCACGTGGCCCTTACCGTGGCGATCGTCGGGTGGACTATGATCGCATCTCGCGGCGGTTCCAGTTGGGGAGCCGGAGGCGGCGGGGATGCGCTGGGGGTGACCCTGGTCAGCAGCGTGCCGCTTCCCGCCAATCCGACGCCAACCGAAAACGTGCTCGCAAACGAATCCAAAGGCCTGGCGGAATCGAAACCCAAACCGGAAGAAGAGGCGCCGGAGGCCATTCCGATTCCGGATCGTGAAGCCAAGATCAAGCCCAAACCCAAGCCGGTGGTGAGCGAGACGCACCGCAAGCCGCAACCGCAACAACCGGAAGTCCAGGCGAATAATGTAGTGCCGTTCGGCGAGGGCGGTCCGGTGAGCGGGCCCTACGGGATGTTCAGCGCGGGCGGCGCCAAGGGGGGCTTTGGATTTACCGGCGGAGGCGGGGATTTCGGCAATCGCTTTTCCTGGTACGTACGCGTGGTGCAGCAGAAAGTTTCCGACAACTGGTTGAAGTACGAAGTGGACCCAACGATCCACGATGCGCAACGTGTCTATCTGACGTTCGACATCACGCGGAGCGGCCAGCCGACAAACATTCGCGTCGAGCAGTCGAGTGGGGTCCCGTCGCTGGACCAGTCGGCGGTCCGGGCACTGCAGCGCATTGACACTTTTGGTCCCCTGCCCGCAGATTATGCAGGAAATAAGGTATCGGTTGAGTTTTGGTTCGACTACAAAAGATAGAACAAAGGACGAACCGGAGCGAAAAAAAGGCCAAGTAATGGGGAATTCATGACTTTATGTAACTTGCAATCATATTTTGGTAACACTAGGATCAATCGCATTACTGTCTTAAGCCGGATGGACCATTCCTACGACCCATCTACGACGGCGCGTCGGATGTCTGCCGGAGCGCAGCATCTTCGGAGAGTTCGGGACGCCGGCGTTCTCTGCCTGCTTGTGATTCTTCTCTTCTCGCCTTTGTTTTCGCAGGACTGGATCCGAACGGGAACCGGTCTGGGTGTGACCAAAGTGCGGATCGCGGTTCCGGATTTCAAACCCGCCACCCAGGACCCCAAGAACACCGAACTGCTGAAAGTTTTCGACGACACGCTATGGAATGACCTGGACAATGCGGGAATCTTCGACCTGGTCTCGAAGAGCTTCTATCCGCTCGGCCTGGTCGGTTCGCCGGCGGATGTGAAATTCGAGGGCTGGAATGCGCCCCCGCCCAATGCCTCCATGCTGGTGTTTGGCAACCTGGGAGTGAGCGGCGCGAACGTGACGGTGCAGGGCTGGTTGTATGACGTAAAGAACACAACTTCACCGCAAGTGCTGGGCAAACAGTATCAGGACGCGGCGACGAATGAGGCCGTACGCACCATCGCACATAAGTTCGCGGATGAAATCATTTTTCGCCTGGGCGGAGGCGTACAGGGCATTGCCGAGACCAAAATCTATTTCGTCAGCAGTCGCAGCGGCCACAAGGAAATCTGGGCGATGGACTATGACGGCGAGAACCAGCATCAGGTAACGCACCTGGGTTCGATTTCGTTGTCGCCGCGAATCTCGCCGGACGGCTCGCGCATCGCCTTCAGCGCAATTTCGCACGGCAACTGGGAAATTCTGATGTACTCGCTGGATTTGAACCGGCTGGTCTCTTTCCCCAGGTTTGGCGGGGCGAACCTTTCCCCGGCATGGTCGGCCGACGGAACCAAGCTGGCTTTTTCTTCCTCGCGCACCAATGACCCGGAGATTTATACGGTGGATGCCTCGGGCGCAGGATTGAAGCGCTTGACGTCGTACCATGGGCCGGACGTTTCGCCGGTATGGAATCCCAAGACGGGAACCCAGATCGCCTGGGTGAGCGGGCGCACCGGGCTGCCGCAAATCTACACCATGGAAGCGGACGGCACCAACGTGCAGCGGTTGACGGATCAGGGATATGCAGTGTCCCCGGCCTGGCACCCTAGTGGGCAATATCTGGCCTTTTCGTGGATGCGGCGCTATGGACCGGGCGCGCCGGGATCGAACGATCTGTATATGATGGATATCGCCAGCAAACAGTGGGTACAGCTGACGCATGATTCAGGAAGGAATGACTTCCCTTCCTGGTCGCCGGATGGACGGCACATTGTTTTTCAATCCAAGCGCACGGGCAGCGACCAGATCTGGACCATGCTGGCCGATGGGACAAATCAGAAGCAGTTGACGTTCAGCGGGAACAATACCCAGCCCAATTGGAGCTGGAAATAATCGCTGGCTCTTTCGCGTTTCGCAGTTGGTTTCGCCTTGTATTTGTTGTACCGGACGGAAGTACGGTATTTCGCCGGACTCTAAAACGCGCCACTTATAGGTGCAATGAAAGCAGGGAGGGGAAAGTGAAGCATAACAAATTGAAATGGACTACGTTGGTATTCATGCTGGGCGCCATCATGTTATTAGGCGCTTGCAAAAAGAAGGTGGCTCCGCCGCCACCACCACCACCGCCGCCGCCGCCGGCGCCAACCGCAACGTTAACCGCAAGTCCCGACTCGATTCAGAAAGGGCAATCCACCACGCTGACCTGGCAGACAACCAATGCCACGGACGTGAGCGTTGAAGGCATTGGGGCAGTGCAGACCAATGGCTCGCAACAGGTTACGCCGGCTGACTCGACCACCTATACCCTGACGGCCAAGGGCGCGGGTGGAACGCAAGAAGCCACGGCGCGGGTTACGGTGGAAGCTCCGCCGCCACCGCCTCCGCCCGCCGCGGGCCCAACCGAAGAAGAGATGTTCGGACAGAACATCAAGGACATCTACTTCGATTATGACAAGTACGATGTCCGTTCGGATCAGCAATCGGCGGTCCAGTCGGATGCGGCATTCTTGAAGGATCATCCGAATGTGCAGTTCACCATCGAGGGACACTGCGACGAGCGGGGGTCCACCGAGTACAACCTGGCGCTGGGCGATAACCGCGCCGGATCGGTAAAGAATGCGCTGGTACAGGCCGGCGTTTCGGCTAGCCAGATCAAGACCATCAGCTACGGCAAGGAAAAGCCGTTCTGCACGGAGTCCAACGAGGAATGCTGGTCGCAGAACCGGCGTGCCCATCTGGTTTACGGCTGGAAGTAGTTTGTACTGGCAGGAGCGGTTCAGCGGGACTGCTCCTGCATCTTTAATTTGGGCGCTCATTTTAGAGTGCTACGCGCGCCGGTTTGGCGCTTCAGGGTTACGGCAGAACCCGGAAAGATATCTGCGCTTCGAGCGATTCATCTTGCACAATAGAAATATCTGCCTGTCCGGAGAACGCCCGCCGGACGAAAGCAAGAATGTTTGCATCATAAGGATACAGCCATGAAATATCAGCGAAATGCGTTGCTTATTGGCCTGCTGGCCGGCGTGCTATGGGTTGCGGCCCCGGCGTGGGGCGTAAACCGGGACATCATCCAACTGCAAACCCAGGTGCAGAACCTGCAGGATCAGATGACCCACATGCAAACCTCGTTCGAGCAAAGCATGGGCGTCATGAAGAGTCTGGTACAGCAGGACACGGACAGCATTAATAAGGCGACGACCGCCATCAATAGCCTGCAACAAAGCCTGGAGAAGCAGCAGAGCGAAAGCGGATCGCACGTGGACCAGCTTTCCGGCCAGATTCAGGCGTTGAACGATTCGCTGGACGAACTGAAAGTGCGGCTGGCCAAAGTCAGCAAACAACTGGAGGACATGCAGGCGGCGCAGCAAAACCTGGCGGCGCAACAGGCGCAGCAGCAACAACAGCAGGCGCAAGCACCCCCACCGGACGTGCTTTACAACAACGCGCTGCGCGACTACAACGCGGGCAACAATGACCTGGCATCACAGGAGTTTGGACAGTTCGTAAAGTTCTATCCAGATGTGGACCTGGCGGGCAATTCCTACTTCTATCTGGCGGAGATCGCCTACCGGCAACAGAATTATCAGGAAGCGGTGAAGAATTACGATCTGGTGCTGCAGAATTTTCCCAGCGGGAACAAGGCGGCATCCGCACAACTGAAGAAGGGGCTGGCTCTGCTTGAGCTCGGCCAGAAGCAAGATGGAATTGACGAGCTGCGACATGTGATTCAACGCTATCCGCGGTCCAACGAGGCGCTGCAGGCGAAGGAACGCCTGCGCAAGCTGGGAGTTTCCACTACCGGCCCCACGACCAGAAAGCCGAGTTAGGCGTGTTTACGGCGAAGGTGTTTGCGCCGCCGGGCGCGGTGGCCTGCCTTGTGAGCGTGGCGGCGATGCTTTACCAGTACAAGGTGGGGTGTTGCGGAAGGCTGCGGGGACGCAGCCCGGGCACTGGTTGCGACTACCCATAGGCAAGCAAAGATTAGCGCTATTCCAAGAAGTACCCGTCTCATACGCGATCTCCCGACCTTTTATACATGAAGCCGGCCTTTCGGCGACACACTTTTCGGAGTAGCCTAGTTTCGAGTCAAGGGAGGCTTCCATGCCGGCCGATCGCGATCAGGATTTCGCTAAAGGCGCAGTTGAGCAGGACGACCGAACGCAACCGGGAAACACTTCGCTGCAAGGGCAGCTCGGCCACCGCGACCAGGACCCACTGTTAAAAGACGCAGACACGGACTTTCCGGAACCTGGAGAAAATCCCGAGCACAGTGGGGAAACCACTGAAGTCCGGAAAGATAAAATCGCCTAGACCGTGGGCTGCGCCACGTTGCTGACCGGGGAGAACTGCAGCTCAATTTCGATTCCACCGAACCGCCTGGCCAAAAGGTTGTAGATCAACGCGCCCAGCGCGCCTGCGATAAACCCGAAAACGCCATAGAAAACAGGCACCAGAATGGCCATTACCGCCATTCCCACTGCGCCGAACGTGCCGAACGGATTATTTTGCATGGGCGCCATCGCACTGAGCGCGGCAAACAGCAGAAAGAACGGAACGAAAATCAGCCCTGCACAGGCTTGGGTGGCTCCCATGATTTTGGCTAAAGACAACACGCCCACGGATCGAATGGTCTGCATAGTTCCTCCCGCGAAATTTGGTCAGGGAAGGAATTGTATAGGGCGGGTCAATGGGCGGGATGGAAGGAGACAAAGCAGGCTGCCGAACCACCGATTCAGTGGCGCTTCTGGACGGGGCAAGCCCCGTCGCTACACGGACTCGGGAAGGACCATCTAGCGCAATTCTTCCATGACCTGTTCGAGCACTTCCCTGCCCGGACGGACCTGGGACTCCGGCAAGGTGCCCAGCGGCTCGTCGGTCATATTCAACTGGTCCACAAAATTCGGAGCCTGGGTGTTGATGTAGAAAACGCCGGTGAGCACTTCGCCTTTTTCGTGCGCCTGGTTCAAGCGGCGAATGGCTTCGATACGGTTGGTAGGATCGTAATCTTCTTCGAGCTTGCGCAACAGCAGTTGCGAGCCGTCGTGCATGGTGACATTGGCGGTAGTTCCAGGATCGTAGTCCACCGTGATGTCCTCAAAAGCCGGAACAAAGCTTAGCTCCTGCAGGGGTTCCTCGTGGTCCTTCATGTATTTGTAGGACTTGGTGGAGCCGTCGTGGTCGTTGAAGGTCACGCACGGGGACACCACATCCAGCATGACGGTGCCGTTATGCGCGATGGCGGCTTTCATCATGCTGTGCAGTTGCCGCTTATCCCCGGAGAAGGAGCGACCGACAAACGTAGCACCGAGAGAAATGGCCATCTCGCAGGTGTCAATGGGAGGAAGGTCGTTGATGACTCCCGTTTTCAGCTTGGACCCTAAATCGGCGGTGGCAGAAAACTGACCTTTGGTCAGGCCGTAAACGCCGTTGTCCTCGATGATGTAGATGATCGGCAGATTGCGGCGCATGAGGTGAACAAACTGTCCGATGCCGATGGAGGCGGTATCGCCGTCGCCGCTCACGCCCAAAGCCATGAGCTTACGGTTGGCGAGCACGGCGCCGGTGGCAATCGAAGGCATGCGGCCGTGGACGGCGTTGAAACTGTGCGAGCGGTTGAGAAAATAAGCCGGAGTCTTGGAGGAGCAGCCGATGCCGCTGAGCTTGGCCACGCGATGGGGCGAAACGCCCATCTCGTACATGGCGTCGATAACCCGCTCGGAGATGGCATTGTGGCCGCAGCCGGCGCACAGCGTAGTCTTGCCGCCCTTGTAGTCCATGACGGAAAGATTGATGCGATTGACTTTCGGCGCGGGCGTGCTCGGGGTGGTTGCCATTTACTTGCCCTCCATGGACATGAGTTCATCGGTCACGGAACGCGCGTCCAGAGGCAATCCGTGGATATGAGCGATGCTGCGCAGCCGGGAAACGAGGGATGCCTCGATATCCAGCTTGAGCAGACAGAGCATTTGTGCATCGCGATTCTGTTCGACTACATAGACCCGGTCGTGCTGCTTGATGAAATCGTGCACTTCGCGGGTGAACGGATACGCCTTGAGACGCAAATAGTCGGCTTCGATGCTGTATTCCTTGCGTAACTGGTCGCGGCTCTCCACGATGGCCCAATGCGAAGTTCCGTAGGCGATGATGCCGATTTTTGACTTGCCGGTGGAAACTTCGGGCCGGGGCACGAACGAGCGCGCCGTTTCGAACTTGCGGTTCAGGCGCTCCATGTTGTGTTCAAAGTCGTCGGGGCGCTCGCTGTACTGGGCATGCTCGTTATGGCCGCTGCCGCGCGTGAAGTAGGCCGCAGCAGGATGATCGGTGCCGGGTAAGCGTGCGATAGCCGATGCCATCGCCATCTACATCTTTGTAGCGGGAGAAACCGCCCATGACGATCGAGATCTTCCTTGGTGAGAACCTTGCCACGCTGGATGGGCTTCTCGGGATACTGGAAGGGATCCGACATCCAGTTGTTCATGCCGAGATCGAGATCGGACATGACGAAGACCAGAGTCTGGAACTTCTCCGCCAAGTCGAAGGCATCCTGCGCCATGCTGAAGCACTCGTCCACCGAACTGGGAAGCAACATAATGTGCTTGGTGTCCCCGTGGGAGAGAAATGCGGTGGAAAGAATGTCGCCTTGCGCGGTGCGCGTGGGCAAACCGGTTGAGGGGCCGACGCGCTGAATGTCCCAGATTACGCCGGGAACTTCCGCATAGTAGGACAGCCCGGCAAACTCGGACATTAACGAAACTCCAGGGCCCGCAGTTGCCGTCATGGAACGCGCGCCTGCCCAGCCCGCGCCCAGCACCATGCCGATGGCGGCCAGCTCATCTTCGGCCTGCACGATGGCGAAGGTGGCTTTGCCATCCGCACCAATGCGGAAGCGCTTCATGTAATCAATCATGGCTTCGGGAAGCGAGGATGAGGGCGTGATGGGATACCAGCTCACGAAGGTGACGCCGGCGAACATGCAGCCGAGAGCGCCGGCGGAATTGCCGTCAATGATGATCTTGCCCAGCGTCTTGTTCATGCGCTGGATGAAGTAGGGGTCGCGCTTGGGAAGGCTGGCGGAAGCGTAGTCGAAACCGGCCTGCACGGCCGCGAGATTCAGATTGGCGGCTTTTACTTTTTTGGCGAACTGCTTGCGGATAGCCTTTTCCACTTCCGGCATCTCGATCTCGAGCAACTTCGCGACCACGCCCACGTAAATCATGTTGCGGACCAGCTTGCGCAACTTGGCCTCCGGGCAAACCGGCGCCACCAGCTTGTCGAAGGGGACGGAGTAGAACACCAGATCCTGCCGAAGGGTGCGCAAATTGAGCGGCTCGTCGTACAGCACCGCCGCACCGGGCGCCAGCGACATGACATCTTCCTGCGCCGTCTCCGGATTCATGGCGACCAGAAAGTCAATTTCCTTCTTGCGCGCGATGTATCCGTCTTTGTTGGCGCGGATGGTGTACCAGGTCGGCAGCCCGGCAATATTCGACGGGAACATATTCTTGCCGGAGATGGGCACGCCCATCTGAAAAATGCTGCGCAACAAAACGGTGTTGGAACTCTGCGAGCCTGAGCCGTTGACCGTCGCCACCTGAATGCTCATGTTGTTGGCGACGCGCTTTTGCTCCGCCTCCCCAGCGGTTTGATGGAGAGGTAAATCGGTTGTGGCCATGCCTGGTCCTTCCTTTGCCCGAAGCGGATTGTCCTCGTTCTTGGAGGTCTGGGTATTGAAGTAGATGTAGTTAATTATACGGCAGGAGAAACGGTTGTGAGCAACGTAAGAATCGAAGCGGTCGCACGCAGGTACCAGAATGGAAACTGAACGATCAGACAGCAGGCTGGAAAAATTGCGCCATATTGCGGAACTTTTTGTATCGCTCCGCCAGCAATTCCTGGAGCGGCAATCGCTTGAGTTCGGAAAGGTGGGCCTGGAGAGAGGAATCGAGCAGAGCGGCGGCCTGCTCATGATTGGCATGCGCTCCGCCTTCGGGTTCGGGAACCACGCCGTCCACACAACCCAATTCGGTGAGATCGGCAGCGGTGATGCGCAGCGCTTCGGCAGCCAGCTCTTTCTTGGTTGAGTCCCGCCACATGATGGAGGCGCACCCTTCCGGAGAAATCACCGAATAGATGGAGTTCTCCATCATGAGCACGCGGTCGGCAATGGCAATGGCCAGAGCGCCGCCGCTACCACCTTCGCCGGTGATCACCGTAATGATGGGGACTTGCAGGCGGGCCATTTCGCGCAAATTGTGGGCGATCGCTTCGGCCTGGCCACGTTCTTCCGCGCCCAGTCCCGGGTATGCGCCGGGAGTATCCACAAAGGTGAAAATTGGACGGTGAAATTTTTCCGCAATTTTCATAGCCCGGAGCGCTTTGCGGTAGCCCTCGGGATTCGGCATGCCGAAGTTGCGATAGACCTTCTGCTTGGTATCGCGGGCCTTCTGATGGCCGACGATCATGACGTCCTCGGCATGAAAGCGCGCCATGCCGCAAACGATGGCGGGGTCGTCGGCATAGCCGCGGTCGCCGTGGATCTCACTCCACTCGCTGAAAATGCGCTCAATGTAGTCCAGCATATAAGGCCGCTGCGGGTGGCGCGCCAGTTCAGTCTTAACCCAGGCGCTGTTGTGGGCTTTGACCTGATTGCGCAGAGCTTCAATGCGCACATGCAACTGTTCGATCTGCCGGCGCATGTCCTCGTCTTCGTCCTGCGCGACAGCTTGCAGCTTGGCGATGTGCTCTTCGATCTTTTCCAGTTCTTGTTCGGCCCGCGAATCCATGTGGTGGCCGTTGCCGTTATCGGCGCAGCGGGCTTCCACCATGGAGAGCAACAACTCGGCTCCATTGACCGGCTGCTCGGCGGCCTCGGGAGAGGTCGCTGGTGGTTTCGGAGTTTTGTTCTTGGGAGGCTGCATGTACGCCGAATTCAGTTTATTACGCGTACCGCGCCGCGGCCACAGAGTTCTTCCACGCGGGCCATGAAAGCACGGTCTGGTTGGACATTATAGCCCTCAGCCTCCATCACCACCATAAAATCCCCCTCACGTTCCACGTCAAACAACACCTTGGCCTCGCCTTTTTTTTCCAGGCAAAGCGAATGTAAAGCATCCACAGTGGATTCGGTGGCGGTCCGCAGAGGAACGCGGATGCGCAGCGAGCGCGGCAGAGGAACTTTGGCTTCTTCGAGGGACTGAATGTCGTTGACCGTGAGCTTGGGATTCGCACCTTCTTCCACGCGCAAGCCACCGCGAATGAGGACGGGCACTTCGAGTTTGACCTTTTCCTGCAAGCGGCGATAGGCCTCCGGAAAAACGATCATTTCGATGGCGCCTTCCATGTCCTCCAAAGTGCCCTGAGCATAAAAGTCGCCGCGCTTCGATTTAAGAACCCGCAGGTTAGTGATCATGCCGGCGGTGGTGATGTTCTCATCCTTCCCGGTGGAAGCTTTGATGCTGCCGAGTTCGGCGGTGCTGAGGGCGCGCAGCCCGTCCAGTTTGTCGCGATATTTTTCCAGCGGATGGCCGGTAATGAAGAAGCCAAGGATTTCCTTTTCGGCGGCCAGGCGAGTGTGCTCGTCCCAGTCGGGCGTCTCGGGCAGCCTTTCCTTTTGCGGGCCCGCCTCCTCCTGCTGAAACACGCCAAACAGTCCATGCTGGCCGGACTCGGCATCGCGTTGCGATTTTTGCGCGCTTTCGATCGCCTTATCGAGCACTGCCATCAATTGCGCCCGGCGGCCGAAGGAGTCCATCGCGCCGCTCTTGATAAGCGATTCCACCACGCGCTTGTTGAGCAGACGCAGGTCCACTTTTTCACAGAACTCGTAGATGGAAGTGTAGCGGCCGAGTTGTTTTCTACCGGCTACGATCGAGTCAATGGCATTGTGACCAACGTTCTTCACGGCGGCCAGGCCGAAACGAATGGCGCTGCCATGCGGGGTGAAGTTCGCATCGGAAACGTTGATGTCCGGCGCTTCTACAGCGATGCCCATTTCCCGGCATTCGTTGATGTACTTGACCACATCGTCGGTGCTGCCGGTCACCGAGGTGAGGAGCGCCGCCATGAACTCCACCGGGTAGTGGGTCTTCAGATAGGCGGTGTGATAGGCGAGCAGGGCGTAGGCCGCGGAATGCGATTTGTTGAAACCGTAGCCGGCAAACTGCGCCATCAGGTCGAAAATCTTCTCAATCTTCTTCTGCGAGTAACCGCGCTGAATGGACCCTTCCACGAAACGTTCCCGTTGCTGGGCCATCTCCTCGGGCTTCTTCTTGCCCATGGCGCGGCGCAGCAGGTCGGCCTCGCCCAGCGAATATCCGGCCAGGCGATTGGCAACCTGCATTACCTGTTCCTGATAGACGATGACGCCGAGGGTCTCTTCGAGGATCTCTTTCAACTCCGGCAGTTCGTATTCGATCTTCTTGCGGCCGTGTTTGCGATCGATGAAGTCGTCAATCATGCCGCCCTGAATGGGGCCGGGACGGTAGAGCGCATTCAGGGCGGTGAGGTCCTCGATGGAGTTGGGTTTGTAGCGGCGCAGCACGTCGCGCATGCCATGCGATTCAAACTGGAAGACACCGGAAGTCAGCCCGGTGTAGAAGACCTTTTCGTAGGTTTCCTGATCGGAAAGGGTGATCTGCTCCAGAGCAATTTTTTCGCCCCGGGTCTGCGCAATCAGTTTGATGGCGTCGTCGAGGATGGTGAGCGTGGTCAGCCCGAGAAAATCCATCTTCAACAGGCCGAGCTTCTCGATGGCGCCCATGTCGAAGGCGGTGACAATTTCGTCGTTTTTCGTCTTGTGCAGCGGGACGAGTTCGGTCAACGGCCGGGGTGAAATCACCACGCCCGCCGCATGCACGCCGGAGTTGCGCACCAGGCCCTCAAGTTTCAGGGCGGTATCAATCAACTCCTTGATTTGGGTGTCGCTCTCGTAGGCTTGCTGCAGAGCAGGAGAGTCTTTGATGGCCTGCTCGATCTTGATGTTCAACGTGGTAGGGACCATCTTGGCGATGCGGTCCACGTCGGCGTAGGGCATATCCATGGCCCGGCCGACGTCTTTGATCGCAGCCTTGGCCGCCATGGTGCCGAAGGTGATGATCTGCGCTACGTTCTCGCGGCCGTACTTTTGGGTGACATAGTTGATGACTTCGCCGCGGCGGTTCATGCAGAAGTCAATGTCAATGTCGGGGAGGGACACGCGCTCGGGATTGAGAAAGCGCTCGAAGATGAGTTCGTGCTGAAGCGGATCGATGTCCGTAATTCCTAAAGAGTAGGAAACGAGCGAGCCGGCGGCGGAGCCACGGCCCGGACCGACGGGAATGTCGTGTTCCCGGGCATAGCGGATAAAGTCCCAGACGATCAGGAAGTAGCCGGAATACTGCATCTGCTGGATGATGGAGATTTCGCGCGCCAGACGTTGATCGTATTCGCTCAGAGCATGCTTGAGCCGCCCCTGGTCGCCGGCCACGCGCAGCGCCTCGACGCGGCGCGCGAAGCCTTCGCGGGTCACGTGCTCGAAGTAGCTGTCCAGCGTGTAGCCTACGGGCACGCCGAATTCCGGGAATGGATTGCTGACTTTCTCCAGGCGCAGGCTGCAGCGCTCGGCGATGCCCAGCGTGCGCGAAAGAACATCGGGCGAGTCTTTAAAGACGCGCGCCATCTCGCTGTAGCTCTTGACATAGAAGTCCGTGCCCTGGAACTTCATGCGATTGGTGTCCTGAATGGACTTGCCGGTCTGGATGCAGACCATCACGTCCTGAGCGTGAGCATCTTCTTCACAGAGGTAATGACTGTCGTTGGTGGCGACGAGCGGCAGGCCGAGTTCCTTCTCCAACTGGAACAGGCCGGGATGAATGCGGTGCTCCTGCTCCAGGCCCTGATCCTGAATCTCGAGGAAGAAATTGTTTTGCCCGAAGATATCGCGATAGGTGGAAGCGGCCGCGCGGGCGGCGGCGTATTTATCTTCCATCAGGAACTCGGCGACTTCTCCCTTCAGGCAACCGGAAAGGCCGATCAGTCCTTTGGAATGCTCGGCCAGAAACTTCTTGCTGATGCGCGGCTTGTAATAGAAACCGTGCAGCGACGACTCCGAGGTGATCTTGGCCAGATTGCGGTAGCCCTCTTCGTTCTCGGCAAGCACCAGCAGATGGTTGTAGGTATCGCCTTCGGGCGGGGTGCGCTCGATGTTGTGGTCATCTTTCTTGCAAACGTACAGCTCGCAGCCGACGATGGGCTTAATGTCAGCGTGTTTGGCTGCATTGACAAAATGCACCGCGCCGAAAATGTTGCCGTGGTCGGTCATCGCCACCGCAGGCATGCCGAGTTCTTTGGCGCGATGGCAGAGTTTCTCCACGTCGCAGGCGCCGTCGAGCATGGAGTAGTCGGTATGGAGATGAAGGTGAACGAATTGTGACATGGGCTCAGCTTGATTTTACGGTCCGATTACTGGAATAGGAAATTCAAAGTCCGCCGGAGATTCACACGAATTCCACAGAATACGGTTCGAAGCTCTATGTGCCTGTCGAGGAAAGAAGAGATCACTATTGCCGTATCCGCGGGTTCGCCACCGAATACAACAGGTCCGTCAGAAAATTCACCGCTACGTACGTCAGCCCAATCGCCAGGATGCAGCCTTGCACCAGGAAGTAATCGCGGTTGCTGATGGCTTGAATGGTGAGGCGGCCAATGCCGGGCCAGGAAAAAATGGTTTCGGTAACAATGGCTCCAGCCAGCAACGCTCCGAATTGCAGGCTGAGCACGGTTAGCACTGGGATCATGGCATTGCGCAAAGCGTGGCGGTAGACGACTACTCGCTCGGAGAGTCCCTTGGCGCGGGCGGTGCGGATATAGTCGTGGCCTAATTCTTCCAGCATGGAGGTGCGCACCATGCGGGTCAGGATGGCGGCCAGCGCGCCGCCCATGGTGATGGACGGAAGCAGGAGATGATCCAGCCCGCCTGCGCCGGAGACAGGCAACCATCCGAACTCGATGGAGAAGATCAGAATCAGAATCGGTCCAAGAGCGAAGTTGGGAAAGGAGAGCCCAAAGAGACTGACGACGCTGAGCAGACGGTCGTCCCAGGCATTGCGGTGCCGCGCGGAGCGGACGCCCGCAGGGATAGACAGAAGTATGGCGACCAACAAGGCGCCGAGGGTGAGCTCCAGAGTGTAGGGATAGCGCTTCGCGATCAGGCTGGTGACGCTCTGATTGAAGCGCAGCGAGGGGCCGAGATCGCCGTGCAGCACACCTTCCCAATAATGAATGTATTGTTGGCCGAGCGGAACATCCAGGCCGTAGGCGTGGCGAACGGCAGCTACATCCGATGCAGGCACGCCTTCGCCCAGCATCTGCAGAACGGGATCGCCGGGCACCAGGTGAATGAGCAGGAAGACCAGGGAGACGACAAGCCAAATCACTGGGAGCGTGTAGAGGACTCGGAGGAAGAGATAACGCAGCATCGTCGTTGGTCCGTCGTTGGTGGTTCGCCGGTTCTAGTCGGCGGCTCCGCTGGCGCTCACCGGCTCCAGTTTTTCGATACTAACCTTGGCGATGCGGTGGCCTTCCATTTCTTCCACTACGAACCGGTGGCCCTCGAAATCAACCGTGTCGCCGACTTTTGGAATTCGTTGGAGTTCGGCAAGCACAAATCCCGCCAGAGTTTCAAAACCGCCTTCCCGCGGGAGAGACAGCTGGTACTGCGATTCCAGGTCGCGAATACCAACCGAGCCCTCCAGTAGCAGCGCGATCTTGCCTTGAATGAGGGGCTGCTGCGGGGGAGCTATATCGAATTCGTCTTCGATTTCGCCGACCAACTGCTCCAGCACATCTTCCACAGTAACCACACCGGCGGTTGAGCCAAATTCATCCACTACTACTGCCATGTGCCGCTTGCGCTCCTTGAACTCTTCGAGCAGTTCGGAGAGAACCTTGGTGTCCGGGACGACCAGAACGTCGTGCATGATCTGGCTGATCTTCATGCTCGAAATCCGGGCCGCCACGGGCTGACCGGGCGAGGCCACCAGGCGCAGACGGGTCCAGCGCATGAGGTCTTTGGCGTAGAGAACGCCGATGATGTGTTCGGTGCCGCGCTGCGGGTCGTACACCGGGATGCGGGAGTGCTGTTCCTCGACGACTCGGCCGAGGGCTTCATCCAGGGACAGATCACCCGGCAGGGAAAAGATGTCGGGCCGCGGCACCATGATCTGGCGAACCGCGATGTCGTCCAAATCGAGGGCCCGGTTGATGGTCTCCTCCTGGAAGTCGGAAACCTGACCCAACTCACGGCTGGCGGTGACGATCAACTTGAGCTCGTCGGGAGAGTGGATCGGGCCCTGCTGCAGCTTTTTCGATCCGAAGGCAGCCAGCACCGAGCTGGCTGCGCCGCTCATCATGTAGATCAGAGGGCGGGTGAGGGTGAGGAAAACGTCCATGGGAGCAGCCACCGCGAGGGCGACCTGCTCAGAACGCTGCAAAGCCAGCGATTTTGGAACCAGCTCACCCAGGATAACGTGCAGGCTGGTAATAAGGCCGAAGGCCAGGACGATACCCACCCCATGGGCGTAGACCATGACATGAGGGACGTTTCCCATCCAGCGCTGCACGATCTGGGCCAGCAGTGGCTCGCCTACCCAGCCCAGGATCAGGCTGACGATGGTGATGCCAAGTTGTACCCCGTTTACTACCTCATCGAGGTTACGGTGCAGTTTTTGGACGATGCGGGCCCCGATGCGGCGCGCTTCGATGAGTTGCTGAATGCGGGTTTCGCGGATGCTGACCAGGGCGAATTCAGCCGCTGCAAAGAAGGCATTGGCCGCCACGAGCAGCAGGATGAGGAAAATCCGCAGCAGCACAAAAGCAATCATTGAATGGTAATTCTAACATTCCAAAGGAAGTTGGTTCGGTGTAGTTTGCCTTATGTTGGCCTTTCTCAGCGTGCTCAGCGCAGACCTCCGCGTACTGCGCGGTTACAAGCTGTTGATTTACCGGACCGAAAGCTTTTAACCGCCGAGAACGCGAAGAACTGCTACCGGGTACGCAGAGAAAACCGAAAATCGCACCACTACCCTAAGTTTGGCCGGCATCAACCTAAAATCCCGGAGAGGTTGGCTTCGGCCTTGATCGAAACCGGCAATGCCCCGGGCTCTCGAACTTCGGGATACTCACAATGTTGAGGAATTCTGGGCAATGGTGCAGTTTGCCTTATGTCGGCCTTTCTCACCGTGCTCGGCGCAGGACCTCAGCGCCCTCCGCGGTTACAAGCTCTTGATTTGCCGGACCGAAAGCTTTTAACCGCCGAGAACGCCAAGAACTGCGACCGGGTACGCAGAGAAAACCTAAAACCGCACCACTATCCGAAGTCTGGCTGGCAGCAGCCGAAAACCCCGGAGAAGTCGGCTTCCGCCACGAGCGAAACCGGCAATGCCCTGGGCTCTTGAACTTCGGGATCCTTCAGAGCAAAAGATTTGTGCTTTCGTTTGGCGGTTTGCGGGGTCTAACTAAGGTAGTAGGGTAGAGTGTATCCGCAGGTCGCTTCTTAAGAAGTACGCATTTGAATTTCCGGGAACAAAATTACCAGCAGGTTCGTAATCATTCGTGAGGGGCGGATGACCGGCCGTCGTAAGAGGAGGCAGTGTGAACGGCAACGGCAGAAAGAAACACCGCAGAAGATGGATTTATGTTGTTGTTGGACTGGTATTAGTGGCGATTGTCACGATCAGTGTAATCGCCGCCACGCGCGGCGGTTCCAAGATTGATCCCTCGAAACTGGCGAAGGTGGAGCGTGGGGACCTGGCGAAAAGCGTGGTGGCTACGGGTAAAGTCACGCCCATCACCAAGGTAGAAATCAAATCCAAAGCCAGTGGCATTGTCACCCGGCTCTATGTGGACGCTGGCGACCGGGTGAAAAAGGGACAGTTGCTGGCGCAATTGGATAAGGAAGAAATCCAGGCGCAGGTGGAGCAGTCGAAAGCGGGGTTGCAAGCGGCGCAGGCCAATTTGCAAAGCTCACAGGCGGATTGGCAGCGCGCCAAAGTGGATGCCGAGGGTCCGGATGTCCCCTTGCTCAAGCGTGAGTACGAGCGGGCCCTGAACATGGCAAAAGAGGGCGTGGTTTCGCAGTCGGATCTGGATAATGCCAATAAGAATTACCAGCTGGCGTTGAATAAGCAGAACGTGGCCAAGGCCCAAGTCACGGTTCTGCAGGCCAAAATCGCCCAATCGCAGTCGCAGGTGGTCCAGGACGAAGCCAACCTCAAGCAACTCGAAGAACAACTCGGATACACCGATATTGTTTCGCCCATCGATGGCACGGTGCTTTCGCGCGATGTGGAAATTGGGGATGCGGTCAGTTCCATTCTCGTGATGGGCTCTTCCGCCACCCTGGTTATGACCCTGGGAGATACCAGCCAGGTCTATGTCAAAGGCAAGGTGGATGAGAGCGATATTGGCAAGGTGTACCTGGGCCAGGCGGCGCGGATTAAGGTCGAATCTTTCAAAGACAAAACGTTTAGCGGCAAAGTGACCAAAATCTCGCCCATGGGCGTGGAGAAAGACAACGTCACTACTTTCGAAGTGCGGGTTTCGATCAACAATCCCGGCGGGGAACTAAAGGCCGAAATGACCGCCAACGCGGAAATCATTTTGGAAGAACATAAGAACGTGCTGCAGATTCCGGAAGGCGCCATCATCTACGATAAAGACAAGAAAGCCTTCGCCGATGTGCCCGATCCGAACGCCAAAAACGGCACGCGTCGGGTTGCCCTCAACATCGGAATCTCCAATGGGGCGAGGACAGAAATCTTGTCTGGATTGAAACAGGGCGACCAAGTCGTGCTGCAGTAAGGCGCACACGGGCTCGTCGATGACTGCGGGAGATTGGGACGAGCGGGGGTGCGGATGGTCAAAATTCGCGCCCCCAATTCTTTGGGGCACGGTATGAATTTCGCCGAAATCCTCCGCCAGACGTTCGCCGTTTTCCGGGCGCACAAGATGCGCATGTTCCTCACCATGTTTGGCATTGTTTGGGGCATCGCGTCGGTGATCCTGCTGGTGGGGCTCGGACGCGGCTTTAGCGTTGACAATCACAAACGCATGCAGAGCCTGGGCAAGGACCTGGTCATTGTCTGGGGAGGAAGGACGAGCGCGCAGGCCGGAGGACTGGCAGCGGGTCGGGAGGTCCGGTTAGTCATTGACGATGCGCGGGCGATTCGCAGCGAGTGCTATCTGGTGAAGACCGTAAGCCCCGAATTGCGGCGCGGAGTTCCGGAAGTCAGCCAGTTCAATTCGGCTAACCGCGAGGTGGTTGGCATGTGGCCGTCCTACCAGGATTTTCGCTCTCTTACCTTAAAGGAAGGCCGACCCGTGAGCGAGCAGGACGAAAGCGAAGCGCGGCGAGTCGTTGTGCTGGGCGATGCGGCCCGCAAGCAGCTATTCAGCGGCCAGCCGGCATTGGGAGCGTCGCTTTTGATTCAAAGCGTCCCTTATACGGTGATTGGAGTGCTGCAGGAGAAGAAGCAGAATTCCAGCTACAGCGGCCCCGACAACGATTATTTATACGCCCCATACTCCGCGGTCGCGCGCGATTTCCCTCCGCCAGACAAGCCCGGCATCGTGCGCGGCTACCTGAATGACTTGGTGTTCGAAGTGGGTGACTCTGAAGGACATGAAAAAGCAGTCCAGCAGGTGAGAACTGTGCTTGGACGCCGCCACCACTTCGACCCTCTGGACAAAGATGCGCTCTTCATTTGGGACACCATGGAAGGCGCCAAACTGGTGGAGGGTATTTTCAACGTGGTGACCATTTTCTTTGCCTGTGTGGCCATTGTCACGCTATGTCTGGGCGGCATCGGGGTGATGAACATCATGCTGGTTTCGGTAACCGAGCGCACTCGCGAGATTGGCATGCGCAAGGCAATCGGGGCCACGCGGCAGGATATCCTGCGGCAGTTCTTTACCGAATCGGCTATTCTCACCGCGGCCAGCGGCGCGCTGGGCCTGACGTTTGGCATCGGGATCTGCATCGCGCTCAGCAAACTCCCCATGCCCGATTTCGTGCCGCACCCCATCGTTTCGCCGCTTTCGATCGTCGCTTCGCTGCTTACGCTCTCTGTTATTACCGTGACCGCCGGGGTGTATCCGGCGCAGCGCGCTGCGGAAATGACGCCGGTCGAGTCCTTACATTACGAGTAATCGGAAGGGAGAAAGTCGATGAAAAGCCTGCGTTCGGCCCATTCAGCCGTGGTTTGCGGTGCATTGCTGATCTCAACCCTGGCCTTCGCCAAGTCCCCGGAAGGTTCGTTCCAAAAGAGCTTCACCGTAAACGGACCGGTGAATCTCGAAGTATTCACCCACTCCGGCGACATCACCGTCCGGCCCGGCCCGGCGGGAACCGTTTCCGTTTCCGGCAAGATTTACACCGGCAACGGCTGGATTTTTGGAGCGCGCACCGCAGCGATTAGCGAGGTGGAAAAGAACCCTCCCGTCCAACAGAACGGAAACACGATTCACATCAAGTACGCGGAGCAAAAGAATATTTCCGTCAACTACGAAATCACCGTTCCAGCGGACACGAAGGTGCACACGCACAGCAACTCGGGAGACCAGACCATCGAAGGAATTCGCCAGAGCGTGGCGATCGAGAGCGACTCGGGCGACATGCGCCTGCGCGATATCTCAGGCGAGGTCCACCTCCGCACCGGATCGGGAGATGTGGACGGACGCCAGATCGCCGGTTCCATTCACGCCGAAACGGGGAGTGGCGATATTCGCCTGGACGAGTCTGGAAGCGGAGAGATACGCGTTCGGACCGGTTCCGGCGATATTGGGGTCCAGGGAGCGAACGGGTCATTGTATGCCGACTCCGGCAACGGCGACATTACGATTGCCGGCAATATTGCTGGGCCGTGGAGCATTCATACCGGTTCGGGGGACGTGCGGGTGAGCCTGCCATCGCAGGCGGCTTTTGACCTGGATGCTTCCACCAGTTCAGGCGATTTGAATGTGGGCCACGCTGTCGCCACCGCCGTGCAGGGGACAGATCGCGATGAACATGTCTTTGTCGGCAAAGTCGGAGACGGCGGGCCGTCCCTCGTGGTGCGCACCGGATCGGGCGACGTCCAGATTCATTAATAGTGATTAGTGATTAGTCCACGACCAGGGGCTTTTCCTAACCACTAATCACTAATCACTAGCCACTTCTATGTTCCTCAAAGAACTCATCTCGCAGAGTTGGCAAGCCTTGATGCGCAACCGGCTGCGCTCCCTGCTCACCATGCTCGGGATCGTATGGGGATTGGCTTCCGTCGTGATCCTGCTGGCCTATGGACAAGGGCTGGGAGGCAGCGTGCTGCACGCATTCCTCAATATGGGCAACAACGTCATCGTGATCTGGCCCGGGCAAACCAGCATGCAGGCGGGCGGACAGCGTGCCGGGCGGCCAACGCACTATGAGTACGCCGACATTCAAGCCATCCGCGAGGAAGTACCGATTGTGCGGGCGGTCAGCCCAGAAATTGACCGCAGCTTCGGGTTCAAGCGCGGGACGCGGGTAGTGTCGCTAAATGTCCGCGGCGTGGAACTTCCCTACGGGCAAATGCGCAAGCTCGATATTGAGGAAGGGCGCTATTTCAATGACGGCGACTTCACCGAACACCGGCGCGCGGTGATTCTCGGCTACCAAGCCAACAAGCGGGTTTTCCAGGGCGCGCCTGCGGTTGGACAGAATGTGGAAATCGGCGGCCTGGATTTCGAAGTCATCGGCGTGCTGCGCAACAAGATTCAGGATTCCATGTATGAGGGACCCGACAACGAAGATGGTTTCATTCCTTTCGGCCTTTTCCGGGATCTGGCGAATATGCGGGACCCGCAGATGATCATTATTCAGCCCACGGCGGCAGAGGTGGAGAAGAAAGCGCTCGCCGCAGTGCGCGAAGTGCTGGCGCGGCGTCATCATTTCGATCCCAAAGACGAAAAAGCTACGCCGGTGTGGGACACCATCGAAGACCGCGCCATGGTCACCGCCTTTTCTCTCGGACTGCAGGCGGTGCTTGGCCTGATTGGCGCGGTGACCCTCGGCGTCGGCGGCGTGGGCGTGATGAATATCATGTTGGTCTCGGTCACCGAGCGGACCCGGGAAATTGGGCTGCGCAAAGCGCTGGGCGCGCGCCGCCGTCACGTGCTGGTGCAATTTCTTCTGGAGGCTCTGGTGCTGACTTTCGTCGGTGGCCTGATTGGCATGGGCGTGGCCGTCCTGCTCACCTGGGTAATCCCGCCGATGCCGCTCTACAGCGCGCTTTACAAGACGGCGGATCATGAAGGGGACATCTTTCTGCACGCCTCGATGGCTGTGATGCTGGTTTCGTTTGGAATTCTCGCGCTCGTTGGAGTCGTCTCCGGCTTCTTCCCCGCCCTGAAGGCCGCTCGCATGGATCCGGTTGAGGCTTTGCGCTACGAGTAGCGTTTCGCGCTGACTTGTCCTTCGCCTAAAGTAAGCCCTCCTTGACTCAGGGCGCCACAGCGGTTTACTTTCGCGGCTGTGTATAGCCGTTAAAGCATCGCGAGGAACTCGTGGCTGACCGACCGATCATCACACTTACTACCGATTTCGGGCTGAGCGATCACTTTGTGGGCGCAGTCAAGGGAGTCATTCTCAACATTGTTCCCGAGGCTGAACTCGTCGATATCAGCCACGCAGTCCAGCCCTTCGACCTGCTGGAGGGCGCGCTGACCATTGCTTCGGCATATTCCTATTTTCCCGACGGAACGGTGCATCTGGTGGTGGTTGATCCCGGAGTGGGCACGGCGCGCCGGCCGGTTATCGCCATAGCCGGGCAATATCGTTTTGTCGCTCCCGATAACGGCGTGCTGTCACTGATTTATGACCGCGAAGAACGTACGCACGTCTATGCGGCGACAGCGGAGCATTACTTTCTACAGCCGATGAGTCGGACCTTCCATGCCCGTGATGTTTTTGCTCCGCTTACGGCATATCTGGCGAAGGGCGTCGCGGCCGCCAAGTTTGGGGACGAAATTTCGGATTATGTGCGACTCGAAGTGCCGCGTCCGGAGGCCTTGAACGAGACGACCGTGCGGGGCGCGGTCATCAAAGTGGACCATTTTGGAAACCTGATTACCAACCTCACGCCGGAACTGGTTCCCGCCTTGCTTCAGGCCGAGCCGCGGTTCACCATTACCATCGGCAATCGCGCAATCAAGACCCTGCGCTCCGCCTATGGAAGCGGCGCAAGCGGCGAACTCTTCGCCATTTTGGGCAGCATGGGATATCTGGAAATCGCCGCCAACCAAGCTTCCGCCACCCAAATCGCGGGAGTCGGCCGAGGAGCCGAGGTTAGAGTTGTGCTGGACGCAGTGGACAATATCGCCCGGTAGTAACAACTCCAGATAGGTAAGGCGCTTCCCGGATGGGAACGAGAAATTGGTGACAGTTCCATCTGTTTCCGAAATTGTCCGCCCATAGCTTGTGCGCTGGTTCGTAGCAACGAAGGTCTGAAGGTGCAAAGTAAAACCACTCATATCTGGAGTTCGGTGTTGCTGGTCGGCCTGCTGTGCAGCTTCGTTGGGTTGGGGTGTTCTTCCGCGCCGCCGAGCGTCGGCGGGATCAAGGCCGACAACATCGTTATCGTGAAATCGAAGCACTCAATGGTTCTGATGGCGAACGGAAAGCCCCTCAGGACCTACCGTGTTGCTCTCGGCAAATCGGACGGTGCCAAGGAGCGGCAGGGCGACCATAAAACGCCGGTGGGCCAGTATGTGATCGACGAGAAGAACGCGCAGAGCCGATTCCATCTGGCGCTGCATATCTCATATCCGAATGCCGCCGACCGGAAGCGGGCCCACGATGTCGGGGTCGATCCGGGCGGCGCAATCATGATCCACGGCGTAGAGAAGCAGTTCGCCTGGCTGGGTCCTCTCCAGCACGAGGTGGACTGGACGGACGGCTGCATCGCCGTTACCGACCGGGAGATGGACGAGGTGTGGCAGCTCGTCCCGGTAGGGACTCCGGTTGAGATAAAGCCTTAAATGAAAGGGACAGACAGAACTGACCCCATCCTGGCTAAGCCACAAAGGCGATGGCTTGCTGCGCAGCATCCGCGGATGACTTTTGGCGACGGCCTCTTTTGCGGGGCGAGCGAGGCCAAATTTCCCATAATGGGAAAAATCCCGCCTGTCTGCCCGGGCACCCCCCCTGGCCCTGCTCCTGGACCGGGGTGTGCGCCTGGCGCACACCCTCTAATTTCGATTATTGCGTTTCGGGTGGCCCCCGACCCCTACCCGGTCCGGTGAGGCGTTAAAACGGCAGTTTCTATAGCACGAAAGTCGGGGACTACTTAGAAGCGAACCAAGAGGCGAACCACAGGGGACACAGAGGAGCACAGAGGAAAAACCATTCTTAGCACCCGCGGAGAGTTCGCAGTGCCCGCGATGCCAGATGTCTTCACGCCCTCCGATACATGACATTCACCCCCTCTCTAGGGGAACCACCGGATACCCACTTCGAAGCGGAGACTCTAGCCTGTACGAAGCGGTTTAATTTTTATGGCGCATATTACGCTGCGCCGCATTCTTAAGGAGGCAAAAATGAACTGGGATCAAATCGAAGGCAAATGGAAGCAGGCCAAAGGAGCCGCGAAGCAGCGTTGGGGCAAGCTGACCGACGACGACCTGGACGTGATTGCCGGGAAACGCGACGAGTTGGTCGGGAAAGTCCAGGAGCGCTATGGAATCACGCGTGAACAGGCTATGCAGCAGGTTTCGGAGTGGGATCCCGATACCGCCGGCCATTCGACTGAAGCTTCTCAGCGGAAAGCCAGCTAAAAGTTTGTAAATCTCCCCGTCCGGTGCCCCGCAAGGGGCACCATTTTTTGTGCCCAATGGTACTCGTCCCTCGACTTCAATCAATCAATGTTTACAGCCCAGTGAGTGGGGGTAGTAGGTTCGACGATCCGAGAAGAAAGACCACCCCGACAACCACGCTGTAAACGGAAGTGAGCGCGGTGACGGTCTGGAAGACGTAGGGCTTGTGCATGCCGCTGATGAAGATTCCGGCGGCGGAGGCACACATCAGCGTGTTCATGACGACCAAGCCGACGATGAACATGAATAATCCCAGAAAGCCTTTGGCCGCGCCGCCCAGATTGGCGGCCATCAGGAAAAGCAGAAGCTGAGTGGGCGTTTCCGCGCCGATGCCGTGAATGACCCCGATCAGGAACGTGGAACCGGAACCATAGCCGTCGCGAAAAACTTCCGGGCGTTTCGTATCACGACTGCCCAACACGCGGGCAAGCCGCCAATACAGCCATAGGATGGCATTGATCAGCAGGGTGATTCTGGTTTTCGGGTGATGATGGCCATGCTCGGCGCGGCGGATCAGGCTGCCAAGAACATAGATCCCGAGAATCAGCAGGGTGATGCCTACCGCACGCTCCGCCCAGCGGTCGCTGCCCTGAGGCAACGAGACTCGAAAACCGATGGCAGCCGCGCCCAACAAAGTGACCGTCAGGGCGTGGCCGGAAACATAATACAGCCCGTAGCGCATCGCATCTTTCATGCGGTTCTGGACGCTGGTGATATCGGAGATGGCGGCGATGTGATCGTAGTCGAGACCGTGACGAAAACCCAGGACTGCTGCAGACAGGAGTGCAAGTTGCAGATTCAGCGGTTCGGCCATGAGCAGATCCAAGATTCAGTGTACATTGCCTTTGGCATTCACGGGCGCGGCCCGGCCAGCATGTTTCGACGCTCGCGCGATCGCCGTGTGGTCCAGGAACGATCTGGCGTCAAGTCCTCTTTTGTTTACCCTACTTAGGGCGGACTCCGTGAACGCCAAAATTCCCGTTTGAGAACCATATCTTGAGTCACTGAAGGTCTATCCTTCGTCGCTTCCCAGCGGCGTGCTAATCCTGTGTTGACGTAGATGCGCGCTTTCACGGCCGGGTTCATACCAGCACTGTTTCCATTCTTAAGTGGTGCGCAGTCATAACGGCGGGCTCCCAAGTTGCCACCGGGCCATGCAGGTGCGGTCTTCGAATGCGGAGGGCTCGGCATGGGTGCGGGCAAAGCTTTCTTTTGGGTAACGTGCGTCGTCAGCTTACTGATGGGCAGCCGAGCGGTTGCTCAGGACATAGGCGCTCCTGCAGCAGCGGAAAATCGTGCCGCAGAGAGGGCCGCACTGCGCAAGAAGCAGGAACAGTGGTTCCTGCACGGACGAGCAGTTGCAGGCCAAGCTTCCGCAGGGCTGCGTTTTAGCGCGATTCACGCCAGGGCCCACCTGCGCGTTGCGCGACAAGGTCCGTCACAGAAGGCGCTGGGTGCTACGCCAAACTCGGCGGGCTGGAGCTCGATAGGGCCTGCTCCCCTGGCCTCAGATGCAAGTGGCTCCGGAGAGCAAGACTACAACTGGGTCTCAGGCCGGGCGACCGCTGTAGCCGTTGACCCCAATGACGCTTCCGGCAATACGGTTTATGTGGGCGGAGCCTATGGTGGATTGTGGAAGTCGGAAAACGCAGGGCCCTTGTGCGCCGATCCTTCTACCGTCACCTGGAACGCACCTCCGAACGTGAACCCGAAAAGTTGTTTGGGCACGGCGGGCAGTTCCCCGCTGTCTTTGCTGGACGATCAGCCAAGCTTGTCGGTGGGCGCAATCGCTATTCAGCCTCAGCCGGCAAATCCCGATTCTTCCAGGAGTGTAATTTTGGTGGGCACGGGAGAAACAAACAGTTCAACCGATTCCTACTACGGCCTCGGTATTTTGCGCTCGGCTGACGCGGGCAGCACCTGGAATCTGATTGGGCAAGATGCTTCCGGCACGCACTCCTTCGCCGGAATTGGCTTCAGCCGGATTGCCTTCAGCACAGGAGATCCGAATCTGGTCGTGGCAGCGGCGGCGGGCACTTCTCAAGGCGAGTTGAATGGCTTGCAGAATCCAGTGACTGCCAACCTCGGGCTTTACTACTCGACCAACGGCGGCCAATCGTGGAGCTATGCGACTGCGATGGACGGGGCGGCCACCGTCCTTCCTGGGTCGGCCACCACTGTGGTGTACAACGCTGCTGCAGGAACGTTCTTCGCGGCACTGCGGTTTCATGGTTTCTACACTTCAAACGACGGAATCCACTGGCTCCGGATTGCCAATCAGCCCGGGAATGGCCTGAGTGCGTCGGCGTGCCCGGCGAGTCCTGCGTTGCAATCGTGCCCCATTTATCGCGGAGAGATCGCAATCGTGCCGAAGCGTGCCGGACCCAATGGCCTGGGAGAAATCTACGTTTGGTACGTGGACGCGAACGATGCAGATCAAGGCATTTGGAAGAGCGTGGATGGTGGAGCAACCTGGACGGCGATCAGTGATGCCGGAGTCACAAACTGCGGCGATTTGCTGGGTGGCTGCGGCACACAGAACGGAACCTACAACCTGACGCTGGCAGCCGTTCCGGATAATCCCAACCCCAATGCCACGACGGGAACCGACTTGTACGCGGGCGCAGTGAACCTCTACAAATGCGTGACCTTGGGAAGCATTTCAAACTGCAGTGGTACCGCGCCTAATACATTCCTCAACTTGACTCACGCCTACGGATGTCCTCCGGAGTTTGGTTCGATTGCAAGAGTTCATCCCAGCCAGCATGACATGGATTTCATGCGGATCAACGGCGGCAGCCAGGTCGTGATGTATTTTGCCAACGATGGCGGGGTCTATCGCGCTCTCGACGGGTACTCAGGGCTGGTCAGCGGAGATTGTTCCGCTCCGAATCAGTTTGACAGCTTGAACCCGACACTCGGCTCCATGACGCAGTTCATTGCGCTGGCACAACATCCTAGCGATCCCAACACTTTGTTGGGAGGAACGCAGGGGAATGGCTCGCCGGCCACTTCCCTTTCGCAAATCAGCTCCCAGTGGAACAGTGTGAACTCCGCGGATGGGGGGGGCAGCGAGATCAATCCCGACGATCCGACGGAGTGGTTCACTGAGAACACTGGCGTAAGCATTCAGCGGTGCGGGTTGGGAATCGAGTGCCGTTCCGGCGATTTCAACAGCGACATGGTGGTTTCAAGCGCTACGCTGGGCGGCGACGTCGGCCCCTTGTACACGCCGTACCTTCTCGATCCGCAGAACTCGGGGGAATTTATAGTCGGCACCTGCCGGGTGTGGCGCGGGACGACGCTGGGCACAAGCTTTACGGCTTTAAGCTCGAATTTTGAAACTGGTTCGGATGCCTCGTGCACCGGCGCGGAGATCAACACGGTTCGTTCGCTTGCTGTGGGTGGGCCGGTAGATGTGAACGGATTCTCAAGCATCATTTATGCGGGGACGGATGGCAGCGGGCCCCTTGGCCCCCGTGCCAAACGGCGGCCACGTCTGGGTGATGAAGACAGCGGCGGACGGCTCAACCTCCTGGACCGATGTGACGGGTTCTATCAATCCGAGCCATCTTCCCATTTCCTCGATTGCTGTGGACGTTACCGACCAGACCGGCCAGACCGCATTTGCAGCCGTCATGGGCTTTCATGTTTCTCATGTGTGGAAGACCACGGATGCGGGACATAGTTGGAGTGATTTCAGCGGCAGTCTTTCCTCAAGCCTGCCCGATGCTCCCGCCAATACCATACTCGTGGACAACGGAACGGTTTATGTGGGGACCGATGTGGGTGTGTTTTCCACCAGTACAAGCAACCCAACTTGGACAGAGGTAGGACCAACGCCAGTGCCGAACGGGCCGGGGACGGGATATTTGCCGGACGTGCCTGTGACCGCGTTGCGACTTTTCAACAACGGCGCTACCAAACTGCTGCGCGCGGCCACCTATGGCCGGGGAGTCTGGCAATTTCCGCTGGCGACCGCTCCGGACTTCCAGATTGCTTTCACAAAGGCAACCCAATATGTGTTTGCTGGACAGACTGTAGACGTAGCCGGAATTCTTAGCGCATTTGATGGCTTCAACGATCCAGTTACGCTTTTGTGTTCGGGGACTTCCCTTCCCGGCACGTGCAGCGTTGCTTCCAGTCCTCTCACGCCTGCAGGCTCCAGCATTGGTTTTGCGGTGACTGCGGGTGGAGCAGTCGGGGATTATGCATTTAATGTGACCGCAACTGGCGGCGGTCTGTCGCGCAGTGCAAGTTTGAACCTGCATGTCGTGGACTTGAGCCTGGGTGCTCCGTCGCCTGCATCGGTCAGTGTCGGTTTAGGGTCAACATCCTCGGCTTCCAACATGCAAGTCAATCTCGACGGCTCATTTCCCTCGGGCGCAGCCGTCACGCTGAGCTGCACTGCGCCGGCCGGCCTAAGCTGTAATTTCTTTCCCAGCAATACTGTCGGTGCGTCCTCGGGACCAAAGGTGACGATAGCGTTGACAGTTTCTGCTTCATCGAGCGCGGGGATCGGAAACTCCGTGATCAACATTAGCGCAAGCTCGACGGATGCCGGTTCCAAAACGGTAAGTGCACCGCTGAGCTGTTGCCGTCACAACCAGCCAGGATTATTCGATTACGCTTGGACCGCCGCCCTCCGCCATTCCGGTGCATAAGAGTTTCGTTCTGGCTGGGACAGTCACCGCGCTGAATGGCTACAACAATGCCGTGCAGTTGGCCTGTGTGGATGGAAGCACATCCATGCCGCCAAACTGTGAACCGGATCCCCCCGCTCTGAATGTGAATACCACGGGAGCCGGTTTCACATTGGCGGTTAGCAGCAATGCAGCAGGAAGCTACTCATTTGGCGTGCAAGGAGTGGGTGGCGATCTCGGCGCGATTACACATGTCGCACCGGTGACACTCAATTTTTTTGACTTTACCATCGCTCCCGATCCCGAGCGCGCAAACCGTGAATGCGGGGCAAACTGCAAGCTACAGTTTGACCTTCACTCCCGAGGGTCCATCCACTTTCCCGGAGGCCGTGAGCTACGCCTGCGGCACGTTGCCGGCTTTGACCACATGCTCGTTCGATCCGGCACAGATTCCGAGCGGGAGCGGAATTGTAAAGGTGAAACTGACCATCACTACCACTGCGGCGATCGCCGTGCTGGAAAAACCGAGAGCATCGCAGCGCAGGCGCCCGCTGTTGGCGCTTTTCTTCCCGCTGGCCGGTCTTCTGGTCGCATTCGGAGGAACGGCGAATCGACGCCGCCGGGGTGTCCCAGCCTATGTGGCACTTCTCGTACTGTCGGTACTCGTTATGTTGCAACTGGCATGCGGCGGCGGTTTGGTCGGAGGCGGTGGCAGTGGCAATCCTGCACATCCCGGCACCACGCCAGACACCTACACGGTCACGATCAATGCAACCGAGGGGAGCGGATCTCAGGCTTTGCAGGCGCCTGCAGTTCCGCTGACATTAAAGGTGCAGTGAGCGTTGACCCAAGGCTCCCCTTTCCGCACCCGAACGGTGACGTGATATTCTGAGCGCCTTTCAAGCTTAAGCGGAGGCGGGCAATGGGTGCGGATCTTTCGGGAAAACGAGTGGCGGTTCTTGGCGCCGGGAAAATGGGTGGCATTTTGCTGAAGGCCCTGCTGGAGAAGGGCATGCTCGCGCCGAAGTCCACCACGGCTACCGTACAACATAAGGAGCGGGCGCGCGCCCTCAGCAAACAGCTGGGTGTGAGCGTTGGCACTGACAACCTTGCAGCGGTCAAAGGCGCAGACGTGGTGATGATCTGCGTAAAACCGCAGGTGGTCACGGACGTGATCGAAGAGATTCGCCCGAACATTTCCGCCAAGCAGTTGCTGGTATCGGTGGCCGCATCGGTGCCCACCAGCCAAATTGAACAGGCGATGGCTAGCGCCGTGCCCGTCGTGCGAGCCATGCCCAATACGCCGTGTTCTCTGGGCCGAGGGATGACCGCACTGTGTAAAGGCAAGTTCGCGGAAGAGAAGCACCTGGCGCTGGCCAGTGCGCTCTTCGATGTGGTCGGCAGAACCGTGGTGGTAGACGAGAAGCACATGGATGCAGTCACCGGGCTTTCCGCCAGCGGCCCAGCTTACATCTACATCATTCTGGAATCGCTGGCAGAGGCGGGAGTGAAGGTTGGGCTACCGCGGGACGTGGCCACTTTGCTGGCAGCTCAGACCACGCTCGGGGCGGCAACCGTCGTCCTGGAAACCGGCGACCACCCGGCGCTGCTGAAAGACGCTGTCACTACACCGGCCGGCTGCACAATTGATGGCATCATGGAATTAGAAGAGGGCAAACTGCGAGTCACCCTAATCAAGGCGGTGGTCAAAGCAGTGCAGAGGGCCAAGGAACTCGCCAAAGGATAGCCAAGCGAGGTTTGCCATCAATGCAGGCGGAAGTTGACGCTCAGCAGCGTGCTGAACTCCTGAATCCGGCCATCTGTCTGATAAGGCCGAAACCGCCACTGGCGGACCGCATCGGCTGCGGCGCTAGCCAGTTGTAAATCGCCGCTGACCAGCCGGAGCTGCCGCACCGAACCGTCTTTTCCGATCAGCGCGTCAAACATAACTTCTCCCTGAATGCGCATTTGGCGGGCCTGGTCCGGATACAACGGCTCGACTCTCACCACAAGACGTGCGTCAGCAAGCTGCGGAGAAAGGAAAATCGTGGCTGGAGACAGCGTCTCCTGAACAGTCACCGGATCCGATTGGGTGGATCCCCGAGAAGACGTCCAAGGCGAAGCTTTTTGCCGAAAGATGACTTTGCCATTCTGATAAACAACGAGTCCATCGGCAGTTTCGTTTTGTTTGACTTTGCCCGCCGGGGTCAATTCTTTAGGCTTTGTAGACTGACCGGCGGATTCGACAATACCGTTGTCGGCATCCTTGGCGATTCGCGCATTTCTGGTTTGCACTGGCTCTATAGAGTCTGCCAGCGATGGGTTGGCAGCTTGCCTGGCAGTCCCGCCAGTTACCCGTTGCCAACCAGGACGCCCCACAGTCCAACCGAGAACCACGGCGAGAGCAATGACGGCCGCGGTCAGCAGGCTCGTTCCCCACTCCCGGGCAAGTTTCTTTTTTCCAGCCTTCGCTGCCGACTCGACGGAAACGGCTGGCGCTCCCCAACCCGGAACGGCACGAAACTCGGCTTTCGGCCGAGCTACAGGAGTGGAAACCTCGTTTAGATCTTCTATTGGCTCAACAGGTGGCGCAACCACCGGCGCTTGCCCGGCGGGGCGGGTCACTTCCGGAACTGGCGGTGGTGCAAGGAAAGCGGCCTCCGCTTCAGCATTCAGAATCCCCGACTCCTCGATGGCGGGAACTTCGTCAGAAGAAGCAGGCAGAGGGCCGCGATCACTGGGATCCCGCAATTTTTGCACAATGACTTGCGCCAGCGTCTGCAGGTTTTGCAAGTCGTGATTTCCGAACGCGCCAGGGTAAGGGGAAAAAATCTCGAAGACGCCGAGAAGTTCATTTCCGTCCAGTAGCGGAAGAACCAGCACCGAACGAACTTGCAAGCGGCGGCAAGCCGCAACGTTCACACGAGGGTCGGTCTCCGTATCTTCGCAATATTGCGTCTCGGCGGTGCGAACACAGGCTCCCGACAAACCGGAGGTAACGTCCAGTCGCGCGCCCACTTCCGGCGCATTCGGCCCCACGGCTGCGCGGCAAATCATCTCCTCGCCGGCTTTCAATGCGATGGCGGCAGCGGTGGCGCTGGTCGCTAAGCATGTGTCGGAAAGCACTTGGCCCAGAACCGTGTCAAAATCCAAATCTGCAAAGCGCTCTGGGTTGGAAGCTACAGAGATACGTAAGTATTGCCAGAATGGCTGATGCGTGATTCGCTGTCCGGGCTGCGCCGCATCGGAAGGATGCGGTTCGTCAACCACGCGCGCCGGATCGAAAGGGTCAGGCCGAACCATGGCTCAATGAGCCATGCGAGGAGACTGGAGACTGACGCATCTTTGGGATCATCTCTTCACCACCGGGCGCCTAGTCGCGAAAAAACAATCCACTCGCAATGCTCTTATGCTTACTCGGAATGTTACGCGAAACGCCTTAGTTGTCAATAAGATTGCGCTTGTGGAAAAGGACGAAAGTATGTAGCTTTTCCTCTTCAGATTTCTATTTCGACTCACGGATGAACCGCAATTCCAAATCCTCCGTCCCTCCGGTTTCGACTGCGGATCAATGGCATGCTGTCAGCGCCAGCTTTCTCGGCTGGACGCTGGATGCCTTCGATTTTTTCGTCATCGTTTTCCTAGTGGATACGTTGGCGAATCAGTTTCATGTTGAAAAAAGCGCCATCGTCTGGACCTTGACTGCCACTCTCGCCATGCGTCCGGTCGGAGCAGTTGTGTTCGGTCTGCTGGCAGACCGGTACGGGAGACGCGGGCCGCTGATGGCCAATGTGGTGTTCTTCTCGGTGATTGAGTTGCTGTGCGGATTCGCACCAAACTACACGACTTTTCTGGTACTTCGAACGGTCTACGGCATTGGCATGGGCGGCGAGTGGGGCGTGGGAGCATCCCTGGCCATGGAAAGCGCTCCTGGCAAATGGCGCGGCATGCTGTCTGGAATTCTGCAAAGCGGTTACTCGATTGGCTACTTGCTGGCCGCTTTGGCAGCGCGCTTCGTCCTGCCAACTTTGGGATGGCGTGCCATGTTCTGGGTGGGGGGCGTCCCAGCGCTTTTGGCGTTTTATATTCGCGCCAAAGTGCCGGAATCGGAAGCCTGGAAGCAGCACCGCGCGCCAAGCACGGGCGCAATCCTGCGCACCGTGGCCGGGCACTGGAAGATCTTCTCCTACATCGTGCTGTTGATGACTTTGATGCTCTTCCTCTCGCACGGAACTCAGGATCTGTATCCCGACTTTCTGAAGTCGGTTCGCGGGTTCACTTCTGCCGGAGTTTCCTACATTGCGATTCTTTACAACGTAGGCGCAGTCGTGGGAGCGGTCATTTTCGGTCATCTTTCCCAGGGGCTGGGGCGGCGGCGAAGCATGGTGGCCGCTCTGCTTCTGTCGTTGTGCATGATTCCGGCCTGGGCGTTTGGGAGCTCGTGGGCAATTCTCGCGCTGGGAGCGTTTCTATTGCAGATGGGAGTGCAAGGAGCGTGGGGTGTGATTCCGGCGCACTTGAATGAGCTTTCACCGGATTCCGTGCGCGGCATGATGCCCGGGGTCGCGTACCAACTGGGAATTCTGCTGGCGGCGGGTACCAATACGATTGAGTACGCCTTGCGAGACAAGCTTGGTTACGCGTGGGCTTTGAGCACGTTTGAGATGGTGAATATTTTGCTGCTGATCGTCGTTGTTCTACTCGGTTCAGAGAAAAAGGGGAAAGTATTCCTCGATACCTGAGAGACAGAACTTTCCCTGGGCCAATCCAGCACACCGGGTTTTGAGCCTGCAACCTTTGTGCCTAGGCCGCGCGTTTCCTACGGGGAGCGCCGCTCTTCTGAGGACCAGAATTGAAAGAGACCAGCGCCTTCCGCCTGTTTTCGAAAAACATCGCAAGCACCAGCAACGCACCGACTGCCAAAAAGATGGCCAGAGCAATCAGAGCGATGACGAGAGTGGGCATACTATTCTCACCGCCTTCAGACTATTGTCCTACAAAACCCAACTCTCCGCTCGTGGCACCGAGCTTATTCTCTTGACAACGCCCAATGGGTGAACGTCAGTGCGTTTCCTGTTTTGTGACTTCTGCCGCACATGGGGCGTTGTCCCCCGCGTTAACATTGGAAAACTGGTAAAGTATCGGCACGAGTATTTAGGTCGCCGGCTCTCCCAAGGGGTGTTTAATGCGCATTGCGGTCGTGGGTTCGGGCTACGTGGGTCTGGTGGCCGGGGCGTGTTTTGCCGACCTGGGTCATGAAGTAATCCTGGTGGACAATGACCGGGAAAAAGTTGCTGCGTTGCAAGCCGGCAACGTACCCATCCATGAAAAGTTTCTGCCCGAACTGCTGGAGCGCCATCGCGGACAGCGCCTGGCGTTCTCCGAGAACCTGCAGCAGGCGGTGCGCGCCAGCTCGGCTGTGTTTATCGCCGTCGGTACTCCGCCGACCGAGCAGGGCGAAGCGGATTTGTCCTACGTGGAGTCGGTGGCGCGCAGCGTTTCCAGCGCCATCAACGGATATAAAGTAGTGGTTGAGAAAAGCACCGTACCCGTATACACCAGCGAGTGGATCCGCAAGATCATTCTGCGTAACGCCGCGGCCCCCGACTCTTTTGATGTGGCTTCCAACCCCGAGTTCTTGCGGGAGGGTACGGCAGTCACGGATTTTCTCTATCCCGACCGCATTGTATTGGGTGCGGACAGCGAGCGTTGCGCATCTGTCTTGCGCGAGATCTATGCTCCGTTGAGCAGTGGCAAGTATTACCAGGAGCAGGACGCAATTCCCCGCCCCGATCGCGTATCGATTCCTCCGCCCGTCATCGTAACCAGCACGAAGAGCGCCGAACTGATTAAGCATGCCTCCAACGCATTCCTGGCAATGAAGATTTCTTTCGTCAATGCAGTTGCTTCGATCTGCGAATCGGTTGGGGCCGATGTACAGCAGGTTTGCCGTGGTATTGGCACAGACAGCCGGATTGGGCAGAGATTTCTTAACCCCGGGATCGGCTATGGCGGATCTTGTTTTCCGAAAGATTTGATGGCCTTTCGGTCCGTCGCCCGCGAGTGCGGGTACGACTTCCGTTTGCTGGATGAAGTCATCCGCATCAACGAAGAGCAACGGCAGCGCTTTTTACGTAAAGTCCGCAATGCTCTGTGGACGTTGCGCGGCAAAAAGCTAGGGGTACTGGGGCTGGCATTCAAAGGCGGGACGGATGACATTCGCGAATCGCCTGCGATCTTGTTGGTGCAAGCCTTGGTTCAAGAGGGCTGCCAGATTGCGGCTTACGATCCCGCGGCCAGAGCACGGGCCAGCGAAGCCCTGAACGGAAGTGTGGAGTTTGGCGATAGCCCCTATGATGTGGCGCGGGAAGCGGACGCGCTTCTCATCCTCACGGAATGGGACGAATTCGCGACTCTGGATCTCAAGCGCCTGCGCGGCCAGTTGAAATATCCCATCGTTATTGACGGCCGCAATCTTTACGATCCGGCGGTTATGGCCGCCAACGGCTTTACCTACTACAGTGTCGGCCGTTCGACAACCGCAGCCGAAGCACCAGCCGCCATGGCGATGCCTTCCGGAAGGAAGGCCAAAAAAACATGAACAAACCGCGTGCTCTGGTAACAGGCGGCGCTGGATTTCTGGGATCGCACCTGTGCGATGCGCTGCTCGCCGAAGGCTATTCCGTGGTTGCAGTGGACAACCTGTTGACCGGCCGAAAATCCAATCTGGCGCATCTGGCAAACGATTCTTCCTTTGAATTACGCCAGATCGATATTAATGAACCTTTCGATTGCGGAACGGTAGACTACGTTTTTCATTTTGCCAGCCCTGCCAGCCCAGTGGACTACGCAGCCCATGGAATTGAAACGCTCAAAGTGAATTCTCTTGGCACGTTTCATGCATTGGAATTGGCTCGGAAATACACTGCGAAGTTCCTGGTCTCTTCAACCTCGGAATGTTATGGAGATCCACTGCAGCATCCGCAGCAGGAGAGCTACTGGGGCAATGTGAATCCAATTGGTCCGCGGTCGGTGTACGACGAGTCCAAGCGGTTCTCCGAGGCTGCAACCATGGCATACCACCGCTATCACAAGGTCGACACGCGCATCGTCCGCATTTTCAACACCTATGGTCCGCGCATGCAGTTGAACGATGGACGGGTCATTCCCAATTTCATGAAGCAGGCCCTGCGGGATGAGGACATAACCGTCTACGGCGATGGCCGCCAGACGCGCAGCTTTTGCTATGTGAGCGACGAAATTGAAGGCTTCCTGCGGCTGGCAAAATCTGACGAGCATCTTCCCACCAATATCGGCAATCCGAACGAGTTCACAATGCTGGAGTGCGCGCAACGGGTACTCGAAGTCACAGGATCGAAGAGCAGGGTCCGCCACGAACCGCTTCCGGAGGACGACCCTAAACAACGGCGGCCCGACATCACGAAAGCGCGGGCGTTGCTGGGATGGGAACCAAAGGTGGACTTGGAGTCCGGGCTGAGGCTATCGCTTCCTTACTTCCGCAAAGCCGTAGAAGAAGAACAAATTTCTACCCAGTAAATTGTGCGGCTCGGCGCAGAGGCCAGTTCAGTTAAATCTCCCGCCCGATGGAGACATTCGCCTGCGCATCCAAGCACGCGAGCAGCCGCTTTACATCTTCATTATCTTCGGTGGTTTTCAAGCGAAACTCGACGCCCATGCCGTATCCGCGGTGCATGCTGCGGACTTTGCCATGCACGTGCAGTTTCCAATCACCGTTGCGAACCTCGATGACTAAGCGGGTCCCTTCGGAAAGCGGATCGGTGGTTTCGATGTAACAGCCTCCGGCGCTCACATCCGTGAGCATACAGTGCTGGATCACGCTGCCTGCCGGCCGATAGACGTTCACTCCTAAACGACACAAACGGCGCGCTTGATTGCGCCGGTCATCGTCGAGAGTCGAGGATCCTGGCACCGCGATTCTTGGTTCCGGTGTAGGCAGAACGAACCGGTCCGTGTGGGTTTCAGACGCCGCGACATGCTCCTCTTGGCGATTTGGATTTTTCTTCAGCCACTCATTCAGTACCCGCCGCGACGCCTGCGGCACGTGAGCAAAGTGAAGCCCGACGCGGCCTCTCCAGTCCTGCCAGGTCACTTCGGCAGCCAATCGCACTACATCGGATTGGCCAGGCAGGGTAAATTGAAAGTAGACCTTGCAAGGCGGCGGCATCTTGTTCTGCGAATGGATGGCAAGGCCGTCTTCACTCACATTGAGCAACGGGACCGGAGCATCTTCGGTGGTAGCGAAGGTAATAGAAGCCTGCGTCGAAACCTGCACACGCTCCTTACGCCGGCGTTCCGGAGGCAGGAGACTCCATGCGGCCTGCAGGCTCTCACTGCTGCGCTCTGCCGTGACCGGCTTGTACATGATGAAGTTGACGCCCTGATCGAAGAGTTCTCGCGTGTCGTTGTGGGCGTCCACGATCGCTACAAGCAATGCGTTTCGGTTCGCCGAATCTGTGCGGGCAGCACGAATCAATTCCAGAGCCGCGGATTCATCCGCGCAATCGACAATGACCATTGCAAGATGTTGTTCGGCCAGGCATGCGACTGCTTTTTCTGGCTCGGCGCAATGTTCGACTTTCATTCCCCGGCTTTCCAGAATCCGTTCCACAACTTGTGCTTCGTCTGGATTCTGGGACACGATAAGTGCGGGAATCGCCATAGTGAAAGCATGTTAAGTACCATTGGAAGCCGCAGCAAGTTACTGTAGTCAGACAACGAGCCCCCATCGAGCGAAGTGACTTCGGTAATCTGGAACCGCCAACAACAACCCGCTAGTCTCGAACGTGCCCCAGTTTAGTTACTGGAGTTGGATGAATTTCTTTCCGGGCACGTCCAGAATTTTATGTCATCACGCACCGGCAACTGGATGATCGCGTTTGGGATTCTGATGGCGCTGGTCGGTCTCTGCCTGGCGCTCGCAGGAGTTGGCAGTCACAGCGACAAGAGTCTGCTTGGATTGGGTTGGGCTTTGTTCGGAACCGGAGCATTGACCATCGCTGCAGGGGTTTACCTGAAAGGCTTGGTTCTCAGCACAACAACAATCTCGAACGCTCCGTCCATAGCTTCGGCTTCAAACCGGAAACCTCGCGGAGGCTGCGATCTTTGCCATAAGGATATGCCGGTAGTGCATTGCAAAGTACACCAGTTCCATCTGTGCGGGGATTGTCTGGCGCAACATTACGATTTTCGGGCCTGTGTGTATGTACCGAGCACGCGACGGGGAGAGGCCAAGAACGGACGGGGGTTGGCGGCCAAGGCTCACAATTGACCGCTTGCCAAACTGTGCCGGATTGCCAAGATGACCATCGTCACCTCACTGATTACGTTACAGGAGTACAGAAAACGTGATCAGCCGTTAGTACTTTGACGGTCTCACAGTCTGCTCCCTACGATGAACAGTGCAGATAAAGAACGCCGCACTATGCGGTGGGCAGCCCCTCCCTCAAGTTTTGCAGAGACGGTCCAGGTCCCTGATGGGCAGTACAGGCTTGCATTCTTTCTGCATGCAAGCAGAGGAGCAACGGCCTGTCGTTCGGGGAACGAGGAGTTATGGCTAAAAACACGGAGCGAGGTCTCACCCTTGTTGAGATGGCGGTGGTACTCGGTATAGCCGTCGTCATTTCTTGCGTAACCATAATGAGCCTGCAGCCTGCCCTGAGCGATTCCCGAACCAACCAAGCCTACGATACCGTCCTCATGCAACTGCGCTATGCCCGAGCGCGCGCGATCGAAAACCGGCAGCAATTTATCGTCTGTTTTGGCATCGCCGTTCCCGGCGGAGCCGCCACACCCCTCGGAGCACCGACGGCACAGAGCGTACAGATATTTCAATGGCCCAGCGGCGCCGCCCTTTCCAGCGCAATTCAGGTCGGCACCATTGACCTGCCCTACGACATGAAGTTTCAGGCGCTGAGCGGGATTCCCACCGGGAATACACCGGATAACTTTGGCTCCGGAAATCTGGCGCTGGATTTTGATATTGGTGTCGCGGGGGGCGTTCAGAATCAGGTGATGTTCATCCCCGACGGTTCCGCGCGGGACACGCTGGGGAACATGAACAACGGAATTTTGTACGTGGCGCGAACCGGAGATATCTATAGCACGCGCGCCATCACGATATATGGGGCCAGTGGAAGAATTCGCGGGTGGCGGCTGGTGAACAACGCAGGGGTGGATACATGGATTCAGCAATAAACGCGCAAGCGCGGGCAAAACGAAATTGTCAACAGGGCTTCACGCTGCTGGAAACAGTGGTTGCCATCGCTATTTTGACATTTGGGATCGTAACCCTATTGGGTGTCTTTGCCATGGCAGTCGCATCAACCCAGTCAATCCAACTGGACACGATTGCGCGGCAGCGCGCGACCCAGGCACTGGAAAGCGTCTACACGGCGCGCCAAACCGCGCAAATTCAGTTCAATCAAATCCAGAACACTTCTGCCGGCGGCCCGGGTATCTTCCTGAGCGGCATGATCCCTTTGACGGATCCGGGAGCAGACGGGATCGAAGATACAGCCGATGACGTTCCCCCGGCGCCAATCACCCTGCCCGGTAACACGGGAAGCGTGGGCGGAGCCAATCCCTCGACGGTAACGATTTCTTTGGCCAACTTCCAAAGGCAAATTCAGATTAACAACGTGAATGATGCGAGCGGCAACCCCCTGAATAATCTCCGTCAGGTCATTGTGACCATACAGTATCCGACCGCCAACGGAAAACAACGCAGCTACACCGTGCAGGCGCTCATTTCGGTCTATCGCTAAGAGGCATCGATGAAACACGAAACTTGGCACAAGGCGCGCGGCTTCACTTTGGTCGAACTCATGGTCGCCATGGCAATCGGCCTGGTGGTAATTGGGGCAGCCACACAACTTTTTAAGACCGCCATGGACTCGACCATGCTGGTTACCTCTCAAGCGGAAATGCAGCAGAACATCCGCACCGCTTTGAACTACGTAGCGAGAGACGTCAGCATGGCCGGAGCAGGGCTGCCTTCGGGCGGTCTCGCGCTTCCTTATGGCATCGGTTCCAGTTCCGCCAAGTACGGTTGTGATCCAACGGCGAAGTGCTATCTGACCACTTTCAAATATCCAACCGGCTCGGTGGGAGGGGTGAACGTCTCCAATTACATGTATGGCCTGATTCCAGGGCCATTGAACGGCATGGAGGTCGGCGGACCGGTGAGCATTGCCGCTTCCAACACCGTTCCAGACGCAGTTACCAGTATTTATGTGGATTACAGCTTTCCGCTGAATCAGTACACCATTGCGTTCCCCGACCTGACGGGAACGACAATCGTGGCCGCTCCTCCCGCAGCGCCTCCGGCTGGTTTCCCTGCCATTATCAGCCCGACTGGTTTGACTCTGGGAGACCTGGTTCTGCTGCAGAACACAAGAGGCTCTGCGGTCGGCGAAATCACGGCACTCGCGCCGGGGGCAGGCGGCGGTGCAACCATCACCTTTGCGAATGGCGACGCGCTCAACATGAATCAGTCGGGCGCAGCCAGCGGCAATATTGCTTACATTGCGACGACTAACCCGAATGTCCCCACGGTTGCGAACCGCTTATTTGTGGTGACTTACTTCGTGGAAGTTCCAGTCAACGGACAAACACCCCGGTTGATGCGGCAAGTCAATGGACAATTGCCCATCCCGGTTGCCGACAACATTATCGGCCTGAATATTACCTACGATATGTGCGACGGCCTCGTCGGCGGAGCATGCGCCGGGGTACGGGATCCGATCGGTAACGTGCCCAGCTTTTCCCCCAACCAGATTCACAAGATCAATATCCAGCTCATGGGACAGAGCGTCTTATCCGCCGCCAACCAGTCGCACAGTATGTTCCTGGCCACGTCGGTGAGCGCTCGGGACTTGACGTTTAAGAGTCGCTACCAATGAGCAGCCGGGCACAACTGAGGGGAAGCGTTCCAGGAGAAGAGTTTATGGGCAAGGCCACACGTCAGTCGCAAGGATTCACACTTATCACCAGCTTGCTGCTGCTCATTATCATGTCGGCTGTCGCCGTCGGTTTGTTGTATATGGTCAATGGCGCAGGCCGGGTCGGGGGCAATGACATGGAGGCCAATGTGGCCTACTACGGCGCCGAAGCCGGTATGGAGAAGCTCACTACCGATTTGGCCAGTCTGTACAGTTTAAAGTTGTCGCCCACACAGGCTGATCTGGATAACCTGGCTGCGACTTCTCCTCCTTCAGGCGCGCAGATTGGTGGCATGACTTATCTGGAAAGCGCGAAGTGGACGCAAACCGACGCAAATTGCGATCCCCTTAACCCAGCAAATTGCAATCCCCTTACTTCGACAAGCGTAATTACCTCCGGGCCCAACCAGGGGCTGATGGCGGAAATCGTCCCGGTCACCTTGAACGTCACCGCGACTCGCCCCACCGCTGCCTCGGTAAGCATGACACGCGGAATACAGATCGCACTGATTCCGGTGTTTCAGTTCGGCGTCTTTTCCGACAGCGATCTGAGCTATTTCCCCGGCCCCCCGTTCATGTTTGCCGGCCGCGTGCATACCAATGGAAATTTGTTTCTCGCCGCCGATTCGGGTCCACTCTTCCTGGGGTCCAAAGTCACAGCCGTAGGGGAGATCATTCGTGATCGGCTGGCCAACAACTTTAATAATGGAGCAAATTACCAGGGTTCTGTCTATGTTCCCAATACGAATGGGGGTTGCGACACCGCCATCGCGACTAAAGGCGCGACGATTGGCCCCAGTTGCTTGGACTTCGGAAAAGATAACGCCAACTCCACCAATGACGCCAGTTGGAGCGGCGGCGTTCCGCCCGCAGGTACTGCAAACCCGAACTGGTCGAATATTTCCACCTCCACCTTCAACGGAATGATCGGCAATGCTACGTCGATCGGCGTGCAGCCATTGCAGCTTCCCTTCGTGCAAGGGGCAACGGGCGGCACAGCAGACCAGCAAATACAAATCATTCGCAAGCCACTGCCGGGTGAATCGGCAAGTTCGCCGCTGGGCGCCTCGCGCGAATACAACAAAGCCAACATCCACATCTTTCTTGCGGATACACAAGCCGGCTTGCGGCCGGGAAGCCCGCCGAACGATGGCGAAGACATCGACTTAACAGGAAATTCGGTCAATACCTGCACCCCAAGTGTCTCATTCGGCTTGGCAGCCCCCCTGGTAAATACGGGCACCGCCTGGGCCGCTACCGCACAGGATCCGACTTGGGTGCGACCGACAGCTGCGGCAAACCCCTGCGATGGAGCCCAAGCAGTATCATGGCCGCTTTACACAGGCTGGTTACGTGTGGAATACGAGGACAACGCTGGAACCTGGCACGGTGTCACTCGGGAGTGGTTGAAACTGGGCTTTGCGCGCGGTGTGCTGCCCCCCAGCGTTCCGGGCACTACTGGCGGTGCGGGCAGCAACGGAGTCAATCGGTATGCCATTCTTATACTGCAGCAACAGGCCGACCGAAATGGGAATGGAGTGTTGGACAATCCAACGGAAGTTGGCTTAGCTCCGGTCAATGGGAACTATAGCTGGTACCCGATCAACTTCTTCGATGCGCGCGAAGGCTTCCCGCGCGATAACACACTCGGCGGCACTCAATGCTATGCCAACGGAATCATGAATGTGATCGAACTTGACGTGGGCAATTTGCGCCAGTGGCTGCTGGGGAATGGGCCCTACGGAGGGCTTAGCGGTCCCAATGTGGATCCTTCTCCCCAGAATGGCTATCTTCTTTATTTTTCGGACCGGCGTGGCATGTGGGCGAACCCGAATTCTCAGCCCATCGCCAACGTGGTTGACGGAAAAGCAGGGCTGGAAGACGATGTGAATTCAGCTGCCGGCAATGGCATGCCCAACGGAAATTTGGAAGCCATCACCGCTGGATACAATGTGGACCGTTCGAGTGGCATTACCTACGGGCCGGAAGACGTCGATGAAAACGGCAAACTGGATAACTGGGGATGGCACAACATGGCGGAAGGCTTTGGAGCCGCAACTCCCGCAGGAAATCCGTACGTGTCCGTGGACTGCTGGACGCGCGGACGGCAAAACCGAGTGGCCGGAGTACGTCACGTCCTGCGTCTGGTAGATGGCAGTTTGAACAACGTCCCGACCAAGGCCAATGGGCAGGGAGGCTTTACGGTAGCCTCGGAGAACCCTGTATATGTTTTGGGGAACTACAACTCCAACGCAGCCGATCCTTTCTGGGCAAACCCACCAGCAAACGCAGACCCGGCGGGCGGGCATTCTGCCGCAGCAGTCATTGCGGACTCGGTAACATTGCTTTCTAACGGGTGGTCGGATGTAAACGACATGAACAATGTCAATAATTTAAACAATCGCAATGCAACCAACACCTGGTATCGCATGGCCATTGCCTCCGGCAAGAACATGAATTTCCCTTACAACAACTGGCGCCAGGACTTTGGTACGGATGGCGGAGTGCACAATTTCCTGCGCTACCTGGAAGACTGGGGCGGGGCCGATTCCAATTACCGCGGCTCCCTCATTAGTCTTTACTACTCCGAGTATGCCACCGGCATTTTCAAATGTTGCACTACGGTTTACAGTCCGCCGAACCGCAACTACTTTTTCGATGTGGACTTTCTGGTTCCCACGAACCTGCCGCCGGGGACGCCCCTGCTGCAGGACATCAACAACCTGACTTACTGGCAGAGCTTCAACCCCTGCACTACGCAGGCCAGCGGGAACTGCACCAACTAGAAGTTAGTCATCTTCTAATTATCTGGTTGCTTCAGCAAGCCCCCATAGGTAGTGTAGAGGGGTGCCGCGACCAGCGTTTCCCAAGACGCTTCGCCAGTTTCAGTCCGACTTTGCTACCGAGGAGGCCTGCCAGAAGTATCTGGCGACTTGTCGCTGGCCAGATGGGTTTATTTGCCTTCGATGCGGGCACGAAAGATGCTACGAATTGGTGAACCAAAGGCGCTACCAATGCGCCCAGTGTCGGCACCAGATTTCGCTGACATCTGGAACCATTCTTCACCGCACGAAGATTCCGCTGACCCATTGGTTCTGGGCGGCATATCTGATGACCACGGACAAGCGTGGCGTACCTGCCCTGCTTCTGCAGCGCCAACTCGGTCTGTGTTGTTACGAGACCGCGTGGATGATGCTTCACAAACTCCGCCGAGCGATGGTGAATGCGGCTCGGGAACCCCTGCGCGGCGAGGTAGAGGTTGATGACACGTGGGTTGGCGGCGAGCAAGCCGGACTGCGGGGGAGCCGACAACTCAAGGAACGGCGGGCGGCTCTCGTCCTGGTGGCCGTGGAAAAGCGTGGCCAAGCTTCCGGTCGAGTCCGCATGAGCGTGATTCCCGACTTCAAGGCCGCCACGATAATGCCGTTCCTCACCCAGAACGTCGCGCTCGGTTCCACCATCTATACGGACGGCCTTAAAAGTTTCTCCGGTCTGTCGGAGGCCGGCTTTAAACATGTCGCTCGCAACCAACCCCTCCGATCGGAGTTGCGCAAAGGCATGAAGTCCGCTGTACCACTTGCCGATCGGGCGATTGGCAACCTCCAACAGTGGCTGATCGGCACCTACCACGGAGTGAGCAAGGCCCAACTCCAGGTTTACCTCAACGAATTCGTGTTTCGACGCAACCGCCGCAAGACGCCGGCAGCCGCATTTCAGACACTCCTTGGTCTCGGAACCAGCCGCAGATCAACCGAGTACGAACAAATTCGGGGAGCGAGGGATCTCAACCGCAACCTATTGGGGCTTGCTGAAGCAACCAGATAATTAGAAGTCATCTAAAAAAACGCCCCGGTTTGCTTAGTGCAGACCGGGGCTTTTCTATTGAGCGGCCCGGTATGATGATAAAGAACTCAACCGGAGGGAATCGTGCCGGATATCAGCACACTCTTTTGGGATGTTGGCGGAGTGATTCTGACGGATGCCTGGGACCACACGCAGCGCGCCGACGCTCTCGCCAAATTTGGCCTCGATGCCGGCGAATTTCAGGCCCGTCATGAAATGCTGGTTTCTGCCTTCGAACGGGGGCAACTGAGCCTGGATGAATATCTCGAGCGGACAGTCTTCTACCGCGAACGTCCGTTTACGCCGCAGACCTTCCAGGAATACATGTTTTCGCTATCCAAACCGAAGCCGGACACGATCGCCTTCGCGCTAGAACTGACTAATACTGGCAGATATCGAATGTGTACCATCAACAACGAGTCGCTCGAACTGAACCTTTATCGTATCCAAACGTTCGGCCTGCGCGACATTTTCAGCTTCTTTGTGAGTTCGTGCTTTGTGGAACTGCGAAAACCCGAGCAAAGCATCTACCGGCTGGCCCTGCAGTTGACGCAGAAATCCCCGGAAGAATGCTGTTTCCTTGACGACCGCCCGTTAAATCTGGAATCCGCCGCACGTCTCGGGATGCATGCGATTCGGGTGGAAAATGCCGCGCAATTGCGGGCAGACCTGGGGAAGCTCGGAGTCACGGCTTAAAGACTGGGTCTTCACAACAGGACTGGAACTGTCCCGCCCCCGTGCGCGGCCGAGGGCTAGATCTTGCGCGCTGACCGCGGCAAGGGCGTGGCGGCAACCTGAGCCCCCGGCTTTAAGGGAGACTCCACACCCAAGCCGAGATCGCTGGACCAACAATCCACCATCGCCTTCCAATCACCAGCGGCTTGGCGGGCAAAGACGATCAGATACTTACCGCGCTCTTCGCGCCGCTTTCCGACCGCAATCGGGGCCAGCGTCTTGTAGCGGCCTGCTTCGAAGGCGACGTCACCAAAAATCTCTACTCGCAGCGGCTCAAATTCAGCATCACCCAAACCTGAATCCAAAGCCGCAACGAAAAACTCCCGAACCGCGCTAGTGCCTCGGATGGGGGGGAAGTTCGCGCGCAGCACGAGTGCATCGTTGGAATAGAGCTCGACCAGGTCATCCAGTTGCTTAGTATTGCATGCCTGGGCCCAGTCCTGGGTCATCCTGCGAACCGCGGCCTCGGCACGACTGAAGGATGTCCCGCCGGAATGGCCGCGAGGCCGGCCGGCCTCACGCTGCGCAGCAGTGGCAGGTACACGCTGGTCAGGCGCTCCTGCCGGAGCCACGCCGTGCGCCGCCGGGAAATAGTGATGATGGTAGTGGTGGTGATAGTGATGTTCGCCGGCTTGCATGGGCGTATTTGCCGGGCCATAGGCACTCTGCCCTGCCGGAGCCTGCAGAGGAACTCCGCAGGCGGAACAGAACCGGCCGGCTCCCCGGACCGGAGCATTACACGAGGGGCAAACGTCCGCTCCCGTTGCGCTTCTGGCAGCTGAGGGCTGGACCGCTTCGTCGACTCCGGAATCCAGAGCCAGTTTTTGGATCGCCTGAAAAGCCGACGCAATGGCTTCCTGGCTGAGATCGGGACGGCGCATCTCGGACTGCAGTTGGGTGAAAAATTCATCCACTGCCAGATCGGCGGATGCAGCTTCCGGCTTTTGCTCGGGCGCGTCTTTGCCAGGTTGCGGTTTGGATTCTTGATTCACGGCGCTATCTTCCAGCGCCCATTTTAGTTGATAAGGGGGCCCCTAGCGACTCGAAAACGCGATCTTTCCTTCCACCTCGGTGGGAACTCCGTTGCAGGTCGCAGGCCGATATCGCCAGGTGCGGACCGCATCGAGCACGATTCGATCGCCGGAAGGCCCGAGACTCTCAAGAATCAGTGGGCTGTGCACTCTGCCGTCAATTCCAATGATGAAAGTGACGGTAGTTCGCCTTGCGGCGTCGCCATCGAGCAACGGGTCGGGTGTGGCCAGCGCCTCAGGCGGCTGCGCGGCTTCACAACTCGTACGAACAGTTACGCGGGACATGGTAGAAAAATTCGAATCATGCATCTCGCGAGTGTTGAACTTCTGCTCTCGCTCAGTCAGTTCCGAGCTGGCATCACCAATCCGGTAGGATGCCGGCTGCACTGAGGCAAAACAGACACCGGAAAGCAGCACCATGGTCAGCAGAAATGCGAACGTCGTCTTCGGCGAAATCATATGCGAAACTCTCCTTAGACTCCCTACCACTAAAGAGAAATCAGCCCGGATACACCACAACTGGCAATCACCCTGCCAAGGCATGGGTCCACAGCCCTTTATTTTTCAATAGCTTGCAATGGTTCGCGACCTCAACTGGTGGCTGGAGTGCAAATTGTTGCGCACTCTGTGCACTGGCACATCAAAGCGGAAACGGTGAAGCGTCGTCGGGAAGATCGATGCGGTAGGTTACGAAAGTGCACCCGGCAGCATGGCACTCTTGACGGGCAACACTTTCGGCTCAGTTCCGTCCGGCTAGCCTTCCGCCAACAGGGAGTTCATGTGACATTGCTTCGAATGGCGGTAAGACGTGCGTTTTGCGGGTTAATTTGCGGCATTTGCTGAGTTCAGGCCCGATCCACTCTCTATGTGGAAGGAATTCGTAGCCAACTTCCAATCCGGTAAGAGCGAAACTCATTTGTTCAACGCCGAAGTCCACGTCCTTTCTTCCCCAATGACACTGACCTTCGGAAATCTACCTTGATTACTTACGTGGGGGCAGACTGGCATTTCTGTGCCATACGGTGCAAGTCGAGCCGGGCACAGAGTTGTTAAATCCCCCGCCGCATGAAGTTTTCATTCGGCCAAAGAGGTCTGCCAGTGAGAGATCTCCGCTCGCGTTGGAATCTGATCATCGTCATTCTAGGCGTAATTACTACCGCTGGTTGCGGAGCCCTACAGGCCAGTTCGCGCGGCTTTCAAAGCAACAGTGAAACCCTGCTCGTGAGTAATTCAACACTGAATTTTGGAACGGTTGTGGTTGGCAGCAGCGCGCAGAACTTTGAGTACGTATCCAACCGCAGCAACCACAGCGTCACGGTTACTCAGGTAACCGTCAGCAATTCCAATTTTCAAATCTCCCCGGCCGGCGCAGTAACCATTCCAGCCAGGGGTGGGGTCCGGTTCACGGTGAGCTTTGCGCCCAAGTCCTCCGGGAGTCCATCAGGAACGATTCTGATTTCCAGCGACTCGCCCGCGGCCCCGGTCGCTGTTGCGGTTCGCGGAACCGCCATTGTCGCAGGCAAGCTCGGCGTGTCCCCGTCGAGTCTTTCATTCGGCAGCGTGCAGCTTGGCAAGAGCGCGGCAAAGTCAGGATCGTTTACAAATACCGGCGCAACGAACCTGGTGGTTTCAAATATCACCACGAGCGCAAGTGACTTCGCTATTCAGGGGCTAAGTATGCCTGTCACCATTGGCCCCGGCCGCAGCGTCAGTTTCAATGTCGTATTCGCCCCTAAAGCGGCGGGCGCGCGGACGGGCAGCCTTTCTGCCGGAGCCACGGTCTTACTGTCCCCGACTGCAAATGCAGGCCGGTCGCGTTTTGGGCGCCGCGCGCAGCAAGAAACAGCTAGCGAGTCCGCGACCATCGCCCTGAGCGGGGTGGGAGCCCAGGCCAACAATCCGACTCCTGGGCAGCTTTCGGTCAGTTCTAATCCAGTTTCGTTCGGCACGGTAAAGATCGGGACGACCCAAAGAGTTTCCGTTTCCCTCACGAACACGGGCGGATCGGCTGTGAACCTGAACCAGGCGACTGTGAGCGGATCCGGATTCAGCATGAGCACCATGGGTACACCCATGACGCTCGCACCCAACCAGAGCACCAACGTCAGTATTACCTGTGCACCACAATCCGCTGGAAGCTTGAAAGGAAACCTTTCAATCAGTTCCAATGCTTCCAACGCCAGTCTTGCGGTACCCCTGGTCGCCACGGCAGTGGCGACTGGAAGCCTGGCAGTCAGTCCAACCAGCCTGAGTTTTGGGTCGGTCGAGAGTGGCAGCACCAAAACCCTGCCAGCTACTCTCACCAACAACGGCGGATCGAGCGTAACGATCAGCCAAGCAGGTTTCTCAGGCGGCGCCTATGCTACCTCCGCACTGAACCTGCCGATGACGCTTGCGGCAGGTCAGAGTGCGAGCTTCAATGTCGTCTTCGCGCCGCATTCCGCGGGAACGAACAATTTCAACCTTTCGATCACCAGCGATGCGTCCAACGCTAGTCTGACCGTTCCGGTTAGCGGCACCGGTGTAACTGCGGCGGCCCTCAGTGCCAGTGCACCCAGCCTTAGCTTTGGCAAAGTGACAATCAGCGACAGTCAGACCTTACCGGAGACGTTGACCAACACTGGTGGCGGCACCATCACCATCAGTCAGGTTGCGGCGGGCGGAGGATACAGCGTGACCGGATTGAAAGTTCCGGTGACGCTGAGCGCAGGCCAGAGCACGTCGTTCAATGTTGTGTTTTCACCCCAGTCCTCCGGGAACAGCAACGTAAACCTGGCAGTCACCAACGATGGCCCTTCCCCCACCCTATCGATTCCGCTGTCCGGCACCGGAGTGACAGCGGGAACACTGACCGCGAGTTCGGTAAGTTTTGGCAGCGTCCAAGTCGGCGATAGCAGCACGAAGACAGCAACACTTACCAACTCGGGCGGAACAGACGTAAAGATCACGCAAGCCAACTTGACCGGAACCGGGTTCAGCATGAACGGGCTGAGCCTGCCGTTGACCCTCAGTGGAGGACAAAGCTTCACCTTCAATGTGATCTTTGCCCCTCAGTCGGCAGGCGCCGGTACAGGCAGTATCGCAATTATCTCGGACGCTTCCGGCACGGCTCCGTCGGTTTCGCTCTCAGGAACCGGCACCGCGTCCGGACAATTCTCGGTCAACCCGGGCAGCTTTGGTTTCGGTAGTGTTGCCGTCGGGGCGAGCAAAAGCATCCCTGCCACGCTCAGTGCCACGGGGGCCAGTGTGACTGTCAATTCGGCCTCGGTGAGCAGCACGGAATTTTCCCTCACGGGACCGAAGCTCCCGGTGACGATTCCAGCCGGCGGCACAGCGTCCTTCACTTTGACGTTCAGCCCTCAAACCAGCGGCACAGCCAATGCGACAGTGTCGTTTTCCACAACAGCGTCCGCCACGCCCTTCAGCGAGTCTGTGACAGGAAGCGCGACCGCGGCAGCACTACCGCATAGTGTGGACCTGGCGTGGAACTCAAGCAGTTCCTCGGTGATGGGCTATAACATTTACCGCGGAACGAAAACGGGAGGGCCCTACGCGAAAATCAATTCCAGCCCCGACACCGAGACAGCTTACACCGACAGCTCAGTGCAGGCCGGGCAAACATACTTCTATGTGACCACGGCTGTTTCGAGTGACGGGATGGAGAGTTCCTACTCTAACCAAGTGAGTGCAGCTATCCCAACACCGTAAAGAAATACAATCTCGCCTCAACCCCTGCCTGTCATCATAGAGAGGCAGGGGCTTTTCTTTTTCCGCCCATAAGAACCCGGAGCGCAAAAGTCGGGAAATGCCAATCACAACGGCCCTTGCAGTTGTGAAGGAGGTATGCAAACCCTTGAGTATTCCCGTGCCCCACTGAGACCTATTGCGCGGCTTGGGAAATAACAACACTAGGGAGCATGAGACTCCCCCAATGTCTTTCTAGGTTCTCGCTTTCCCTGGCTGGCGCGGGTCTGGTAATTTTGACCGCGCTGGCGACACCAGCATCCGCCGCTACTTTGAGGGTTAGCTATTCCTCGATGTGGGCCGGCAATATTGTCGTAGGTCAGAGTACGACATTATCTTGCACTTTATCCAATACCGGACCGCAGAGCGTGAGGGTGGCCAGTGCCACCTCCAACAACTCCGCGTATACCGTAACCGCGCCAGCTTTTCCCTTCACCCTGGCCAGTGGCCAGAGCGTGAAAGTCGCGATTAGGTTTGCTCCCCCCTCGTTTCAGAGAATGCAAGGGACCGTCGTGTTTACCAGCAATGCTTCCAATCCCACGGTTGCGCTTTCTCTCAATGGTTGGGGGGTACAGGGAAAGGTGTCGGCGAGCCTGCCCAGCGCCAGCTTTGGGAGCGTGGCAGTGGGCAGTTCCAAAACATTGTCTGAAACCTTGAAGAACGTCGGCGCGACTTCTCTTTCCATCTCCTCTGCAAATACCAACGGTTCTGCTTTTGCGCGGACGGGAATCAGTCCGCCGGTAACGCTCGCTGCTGGAGCCAGCATCACGTTCAAGCTATTGTTTCTGCCAAAGACGAGTGGGGCCACGACGGGAAGCCTGACTGTGCTTTCCAACGGTACCAATCGAACGCTCACGATCCCCCTTTCGGGAACCGGAGGAGCGGCTGGAACTCTTTCTGTCTCTCCCGGAAGCGCCAATCTGGGCAGCGTCGCGGTGGGATCCAGCAAGACCATGTCTGCCACACTCACCGCATCTGGAGCGAGTGTCCTTGTCTCTTCGGCGACTACAACCAGTTCCGAGTTCACGGTGAGCGGGGCGTCTTTCCCTCTGACAATAGCGTCTGGAAAATCCGCCGCTGTTACGGTGAAATTCAGTCCCAATAGTTCCGGAACTGCATCGGGAAAGCTTTCCTTCACCAGCAGCGCTTCCAATGCACCGACGGTGGTATCGCTGACGGGCACTGGGATTGCTACAGCGACGCACGAAGCGGCCCTCGCCTGGAAATCCAGCTCCTCCACGGTATCCGGCTACAACGTCTATCGCGGAACCCATACTGGAGGCCCCTACAGCAAGGTCAACAGCTCGCTGAATTCCGGCACCAGTTATAGCGATACGAGCGTGCAGGCTGGCCAGACTTACTACTATGTCGTTACGGGAGTGAATTCGTCCGGCCAGGAAAGCAGCTACTCGAATCAAGCTGTAGCGGCGATTCCCACCCCATAAACGAAAGAAGGGGGAGCAACTAACTTGCTCCCCCTGGAAACTGCAAGCAATGGCTGTGCCCGCTGGCCGCTGACTTCATGGAGCGGGCAATTGCGGCTCGCGAACCTCTCACCAGCACTTTGGTCGGATCGCCCTATGTGTTGTTTCTCACGGGTTTCCCACAGGCTGAGCTAAAGACATATGTACTACTGGGATGTTCCCAACTCTGTAGGTACTGGGTAAAATTCGCCTAGTCACGCAAGTAGCGACTCCGCCACGTCGTCTGAAGCTCAGTTCATTGTCTAAGTCCTTTGACTTTAGAGGTGTTTGAACTCTGAGTTGCAGGTTAAATCCTAAGTTGTGCCTTCTCCGGGGGATCGCGATGCAACGGCAGTGGCGGGAAACCACAAGCAGCAAACCAGTAACCGGCAAGTGGCAGGCAATGGCTGCAGTTTGTCTGGCAGCCTTGTTAGCGGCTTCCTGCGGTCCTGGCATGCAACTGGGCAGCAACTCCACCAGCACACCCGGAAGCAGAGACGCGACCCTGAGCCTCAACAAGACCAGCATAGATTTTGGGAATGTACAGGTGGGAACCACCAAGAGCACTTCGCTCGTACTCACCAACACCTCCGCGAGCGATGGGCCTAGTGTGACATTCACTCAGGTCACTCGAACCGGGAATTTTGGGATTACCGCTGCCAGCCTGCCTATCACCTTAGGGCCCGGACAATCTTCAACCATCACACTAAGCTTTGCACCCAAAACACCTGGAACCATGGACGGTTCTCTTTCAATCACAGTAGATGGAGCGGCCAACCCAGCGGAAGTACCCGTGACCGGGAAAGGCTTGGGGGCGGCCCAGCTCGCAGTATCGCCTTCAACTCTCAGTTTTGGAACGGTGCTTTTGAGCAGTAGCCTGAAGAAGACCGGCAGTCTGACAGCGGGAACTTCCGATGTGAAAATCTCCAGCGCGGCATGGAGTGGCCAAGGCTACGCCCTGAGCGGGATTACCTTTCCGGTAACCATACCGGCTGGCAAGAGCATTTCTTTCGCTGTGACTTTTACCCCCGAAGCCGCAGGAGCTTCCCAGGGAAGCGTATCTTTCGTGAGCAACGCCGAGAATTCGCCGACCGTCGAGAGGTTCACCGGCACCGGCGGACAAACCCAGTCGCAAAACCCGGGGGGTGTGCAGCACACCGTGGATCTCGCGTGGGACGCGAGTTCCTCCTCTTCCGTGACCGGTTATTACATGTACCGGGGTACGCAATCGGGAGGGCCGTACAGCCGGCTGAACTCTTCGCCACAGGCGGCAACGGACTATTCTGACGATAGTGTAGCTTCCGGGCAGACGTACTACTACGTGGTCACTTCCGTGGATACGAGCTCACAAGAGAGCTCTTATTCAAACCAGGCGAAGGTCATAGTGCCGACCCCGTAGGCGGTGTAAGAAGAACTACTCGAAGGTTTCAGCCTCGCCTAACTTAATTCCTTTCTGGTCCTTCGCCGAAAGCACGGGAACGCCTTGGAGTGGCCAGCTAATTCCAATAGCGGGATCATTCCACAACAAGCTGCGTTCGCATTGCGGAGCGTAGAAATCTGTCGCTTTGTAGAGAACGTGAGCGGTATCCGAACAGACGAGAAATCCGTGCGCCAGCCCTTTAGGAATCCAAAGCATCCGCCGGTTCTCACCCGAAAGGGCGATGCCATGCCATTTGCCAAAAGTGGGCGAAGTTCGACGCAAGTCCACGGCCACATCGAAAATCTCGCCAACGACGACTCGAACCAGCTTACCCTGCGGGCAGCCGACTTGATAGTGCAACCCGCGCAAAACGTTACGTGCGGATAGCGAATGGTTATCCTGTACGAAATGCTCGCGGATACCCGCCTCCGCCATACTCTTTTCGTTGTAGCTTTCCAGGAAAAAACCGCGGCTGTCGCCGAATACTTTCGGTTCCAACACCAGAACGCCCGGCAAAGAAGTTTTCTTCACTTTCATGTTCGGCGATTTGGAAAAAGAGCTGTCATCAGAAAACCTTGTCGCGCAACAGCTGGAGCAAGTAACGGCCGTACCCGTTGTTCTTCATCGCCGAGGCCATCGTTTCTAACTCTTCTGCCGTAATGTAGCCATAACGATAAGCGATTTCTTCCGGGCAGGCGACCATGAGTCCCTGGCGCGTTTCAATGGTCTGAATGAATAATGAGGCTTCCAGCATGGCTTCGTGTGTGCCCGTATCAAGCCACGCCATGCCCCGCCCCATGACGATCACTTCCAGCTGCCCGCGCCGCAGATATTCTTTGTTGATGTCGGTGATTTCCAGCTCCCCGCGGGGCGACGGCTTGAGTGATTTGGCAACGTCCACCACCCGGTGATCGTAAAAATACAGGCCGGTCACCGCATACCGTGATTTGGGAACTTGGGGTTTTTCTTCCAGGCTGAGAGCCTTCCCTGCCGGGTCGAACTCCACCACCCCGTAGCGCTCAGGGTCGTTCACCGGGTATGCGAATATTCGCGCCCCAGCGCTCCCTCTGCCGGCGTCGCTAACGCATTTGGCGAGATCGTGCCCGTAGAAAATGTTGTCGCCCAGGACCAGCGCACAAGGAGCCGAACCGATGAATTGTTCGCCTACAAGGAAGGCCTGGGCGATGCCTTCGGGCCTGGGCTGCACGGCATACTGGATGTTCAGGCCCAGGCGCGCCCCACTCCCCAGGAGTTCTTCGAACTTGGGTGTGTCCTGAGGAGTGGAAATTACAAGAATGTCACGGATTCCCGCCAGCATCAGCGTGGAAAGCGGGTAAAAGATCATGGGCTTGTCGTAAATGGGCAACAAGCTCTTACATACCGCATGGGTCACCGGGTAAAGGCGGGTGCCCGAGCCCCCGGCTAAAATAATCCCCTTACCACCGGAAGAAGAACCTGAAGTATTCGCTGACATGAGATCCCGTCGTTAGAACAAACATAGCCCGGTGAGAGCGCATTATTGAGAATACTGCTTTGCCATCCATTGACGATAGCTTCCGCTGGTTATGTCCCGAATCCAATCTCCATGGTCCAGGTACCACTCCACGGTTTTGCGAATGCCGGTTTCAAACGTTTCCTTCGGACTCCAGCCCAGTTCAAGCTCGATCTTACGCGCATCTATCGCATAGCGGCGATCATGGCCCGGCCGGTCTCTTACGAACTCTATGAGATTCCTATGCGGCACTACCGGATCGGAAGGCCTCTGTTCATCCAAAATGGTGCAAACTGTCTGCACAATCTCGAGGTTACGTTTCTCGTTTTGACCACCGATATTGTAAGTTTCTCCGACGCGGCCACGCGCCAGGACGGTTCGCACAGCGTCGCAATGGTCGGCCACAAAGAGCCAGTCGCGCACGTTCTGCCCGTCACCATAGACCGGCAGGGGCTTGGCCGTTGTCGCATTCAAAATCACCAGCGGAATAAGCTTTTCAGGAAATTGATAGGGGCCATAGTTATTCGAACAGTTGGTGGTGAGCGTCGGCAAGCCGTAAGTATGGTGATACGCGCGGACCAGGTGGTCGGCAGCGGCCTTACTGGCTGAGTACGGACTGTTGGGCGCGTAGGCCGCCGCCTCGGAGAACGCAGGGTCGTTGGGGCCGAGCGAGCCATAGACTTCGTCGGTGGAAACATGGAGAAAGCGGAAATCCCTTTTCATGTCACCCGGCAGCCCAGCGAAATAAGCGCGAGCCTCTTCCAGCAAACTGAAAGTTCCATTGACGTTGGTGCGGATAAAATCGTCCGGACCATGAATGGAACGGTCCACATGGCTCTCGGCCGCAAAGTGAACGATTGCCGTCGGCTGGTACTGCAGCAATAGGTGTTGAAGCCACTGGCGGTCACAAATATCGCCGCGTTCAAAAGAGTATCGTGAATTGTGGTTGACGCTTTCCAGATTCTCCAGATTGCCGGCGTAAGTAAGCTTATCCAGGTTGACTATGGGAGCGCCCTCAGAGGCGAGCCACTGCAGGACAAAATTTGAGCCTATAAATCCCGCCCCTCCTGTCACAAAGATCGGTCTTTCCGGCATTCTCGCAGATCCTCGCTGTCAGCGAACCTGAAGCCTTTTGGGCAGGAACAGAACCATAGTGGGGCATCCTGCCGGTATTTTGCAATACCTGCTCAGAATTGGAGATGTAGAGGAAAAACAGCAAGGAGGGGTGGAATCCGGCCGATGCGGGAACCTGCTGCGGGCCGAAAACGCTTTACGGAAGGAAAACTACAGTAGCAGAGGCGCTAGCGGAAGCGGGGATGGATATTACAGATCTCAAAAATCCCTATGTAGGGTTGCGAATTGCCACATCGATTTTGACCACATCCCAATGATTGCCAGCCGCGGCTACAGCGACTGCGTATCCGGGAAAGGTTTCAAGAACACGAACGCTTAAGGCAGCGTGAAAAACCTCATGTTTTGCTGTTGCAACGCTCCGCCAGCACGTTCCTTTGCTGGAACCGATAATGCTGAATTGGTCAAGAGGAACCGACAAGCCTCTTCCATCCGCCTTGATGCACGCTTCCTTGCACGTCCAATATTCGTAAAAAAGATTGACGCGGTGTTGCGGAGCGAGTGCGAGCACGGCATCTAATTCGAAGGGCGAAAAAGACGTCTTAGCCAATCCTGCAAAATCTACATTGTCGTGCATCTGCTCCACGTCTACCCCGACCTCCAGACCGGAAGCAAATGCAAACAAGACAGTGTCGCCGGAATGCGACACGTTGAATCGCAGATCTCTGGCACCGGGGTTTGCAAGGGCCGGTTTTCCCTGCGTTCCGTAGCGGAATTGAATCTGCTCTGGCCTGCCTCCGGTGTATCGGGCAGCCAACAAGCGCAACACCGCCCGAGACGTCACATAGCAGTCGTGGTCACGCTCAAAATGGAATCGGGCGGCCCTCGCGCATTCGTCGGCTGTCAGAAGCGATTTCAGTTCGGGCAACCAGCCGTGAGCGGAGGAAACGGACATTTGCCAGACTTGCAGCTGACCATCTTCCAACTCAGGCACGGACTCGACGTGCGCAACAAGCTCTTGCCAGCTTGAAATCAGCATCCGCCTAACCTGGTTCGGAATGGACCTCAACCTCGTGGCAGAAAGACACTGGTGTAGGCTGCCCCCCCAGAGCGGTATCATTGGGGGTGCGATACACAGAGATTTCCTCTATCCCAGGGTGGAGATAGTCCTTGTTGAGCGCCTTCGCGTGATCCTCGGTGAGTACCGGACCCTGGTCCAAAAACACGGTTCCCCTGAGCCCCGCCTCAGTTTCGACAAGAAATGGGTTATTGCGTAAAAAACTGCGTGTGGCTGGATCAAATGAATCGACTTTCAACGCAATTGCCTTGCCGGAGGATTTGGTAATTCGCATACCCAGCTTTTGCTTATAGCGAAGCGGCCCATCTTTAAGAAAGGGGCGGGACCAGCCGACATCCGCCATCGTGCAGCCACACCGAGTCAAATAATCGATAGCAAGGTAGTAAAGCGCCACAACCGCGCCGGATTTGAGAAGCTTCCGGTCTCCATTGGAAACTCCCAATAGCCACAAACGGCTGGTGGTATCTTTGCGGACAATAATTGCCCCACTGATCTCCTCACCATCTTTGCTTGCCACCAGTAGCTCACAATTGCGAAAGCTGCGTTTTAGGCGATTGTAAGGCTCGATGTAGGCGGCAGCGCCCCGAATCTCCTTAATATAAGGGACGTGCATCTCACGATAAAACTTCTCAAAGCGTGCCGGCTCACGCGTAATCTCGAATTCCAGTCTGTTCTCACGGAGCTTCTTAAGATCGCTCTTCACACTGCGCGAATGCAGAACCTCGGGTTGCAGTGGCAGAGGTATCTCGCCAGTTACCCAGGTTGGAATTATGAAGCAGCCGTTTGCTGCCTTTGCCCGGAACTCCGGCTTTTCGGTGTGTATGGCGGTCATGGAGTAGCTCACGCCGGCCTTCTCCGCCCAGGTACGGACATTTCGCGACCAGACTCGGCCAAGATGACGCTCACGGCAGGAACCTCCAAAGATCAACCGCTTCAGGTACGTTCTCATTTGGATGGGCCCGCCAACCAGCATCGAAAGCGGGAGATGACTGTAACGTTCCTCCCCACTCACATACCAAAGGTCCGTTCGAAGCCCACGAACATAGCGGTAAACATATTCCACAGGATAAAAGGCTAAGCCTAAACTGGTTACTCCCGCCCGTAGATAGAGGTCATGCAGCAGATGCATATAAAAAAACTACCCCCTTTAAGGAAACATCGAAGGTTTAAGGAACTCTCACTTGCTATCAGCCTTTGGGGGAACCTGCGGGGAGGGTGTTAAAACAGCTTGGTGCTGAAAACTCCTTATTCACACTGGTTGGGTATTGGTTACGATGGATCTGGCGTACAAACGGCCCAGCTTTCGGCATGCTGTACAGAACAATTCTCCCGAGACCCGGCTGCAGGTAGTCTTTTTCCAGCCGTTGCAGATCCTCTTCCGTAATCGCTGCCTCTTCATCCACGAAAACTGCTCCGCCCAAACCATGTTCATCCTGAACGATGAAAGGATTATTTTGGAGGAAGCTGCGGGTTGCTTCGTCCAAAGAAAGCACTTGCAGAGCCATGCCCTTGCCGTGTGCATCGGTGATTTGCATACCGAGTTTCTTCTTGTAACGAAGTGCACCGTCTTTCAGGAAAGGACGCGACCAGCCAAGATCCACGTTCGAATATCCGCGCTCATGCAGATAGCCCAGCCCAAAGTGATAGATAGCTGCGATTGCTCCCATCTTGAGGTATCCGCGGTCTCCATTGCGAACTCCCAAAAGCCATAGACGAGCGCCACCATCGGAAAACGCGATGAGTACACCGCTAATGCATTCCCCATCCTTCTTTACCAGTAGCAGTTCGCACTGCTGGAGTTCGCTCTGGAGATCCTCATAGGGCTCAATGAATGCAGCGTCTCCGTAAACATTGGCCATGTAGGGAACGTGCATTTCCCTATAGAAGTCCTCAATGTGCCGCGGATCGCGGGTGATTTCGAACTCAAGTTTGTGGTCGCGAATCTTCTTGAGATCACTTTGTATTGCCGTTGAGCGCGGCTTGCGCTCGAATGGAACCTTGATGTCTCCCCGCACCCAGTTTGGAATGACCAGCCAGCCCTGTCGCGTCTTAAGGTTGTACTGGGGTTTCTCCACGGTGGTAACGACGAGGGAATGCCCCCCCGCCTCTTGGGCAACCTTGCGAATTCTCCACGACCATACCCGCCCTAAATGCCGCTCTTGATTCGGCCCTGTGAACATCAAGCCAAGTAAGTGGGTTTTTTCCTCCCGGGGCAGGGCCACCACAGCCGATAGAGGCAGACAGCTAGTGCGCTCTTGTCCCTTCACGCTCCACATATCGAGGCGAAGACAACGAGCAAAACGGTACAAATACTCGAACGGATAGAAAGCCGCTCCGAGATGAGCCGGCATATGGACATATAGCGCGCGTAAAAGATGAAGGAAATGCATTCAACCCGACCTCACTTGGTGTACGCAAAAGCATGGAGAGCAGTGCTTCCGTTACAAAGAGAAATTCGATCTGCACCTGGCACTTGCGGTTTCTTGACTTTTGGCGAATGAGACTGCGTCAATTGGCGAGCAACGGCAAAAGCTCGCCGGCGACTAGCCCGCTGGAAACACCGGCCTGGGGGAAACGGTGGATGTAAAGTCCCTGAAGTCCAGGATGCCCGTAATCTTTGTTGATCTGCTTGATTTCCGGGTCGATCACGGTGGGGACATCGCGGAAGACTATCCCGCAAAGCCCAGCAGAAGTTTCGGAGATAAACGGGTTGTTCCGCAAGAAGTCCTGCATTGCCGGTCTGTACGACAATGGTTTCAGAGCCAGGCCGGAAGGAGAAGATCCGGTGATCCTTTGAGATAGTTTCTGTTTGTAGCGCAGCACTCCATCATTAAGGAAACTCCGAGACCAGGCGAGCTCTGCGCTCTTAAACCCCCGCTCCGTGAGATATTGAAAAGAAAGCTGATAAACACAGCTGACGACACGATCTTTTATGTATTGCCGATTACCATCACGAATTCCCACCCGGTACAAACTTGGGCCATTGTGGCCGTAGCCTATAAACTTTCCCGCGATCGGTTCCCCATCCTTCTTGACCAGCAAAATCTCCCAGTCGCGGAACGCTCTGCTCAATTCTCCACAGGTCTCAATGTAGGCGGCTTTGCCGTGAGCCTGTTGCATATAGGGCACATACATGTGCTCATAGAAAGTCTGCAGATCTTCAGCTTTCCGGGTGACTTGGTACTCTAGTTCGAGCTGCCGCATTTTCTTGAAGTCGCTCTGCACGCTGCGCGAATGCAGAACCTTGGGATCGAGTGGAAGAGTTACGCTTCCCTTCACCCAGCTGGGAATGGTGAAGTACCCGCGTTCTCGCATGACCGCAAATTGCGGTTTACGGACCTGCACCACGACCATAGAGTGATCGGCGGCGAATTCTTCGGCTTTCTTGTCCAGAGCTGAAAGCCAGACCGATCCCAACTTACGCACACCGGACACGGACGAGAAGATCAGATTGTTCAGGTAATGTTTTTCCTGCTTGCTGACGGCGCACAGGATCGAAAGAGGCAGCCCGCTGTGCTTTTCCTGACCGCTTACACTCCACAACTCGACCCGCAAATGGTGCAGCAGGTGGGCGCAGTCCGCCAACGGGTCCACCACACGCCGAAGCGGGGATGGCACGCAAGTGTGTAGAGTGCGAAGAATACTCATAGGCCGAATATCTTCAGAATTCTTGCGAAATACAGCCAGCTGTTCGCAATTCCCAAACCATTTCGTTCATTCCCGAAGCGAATGACCTTCATTCACAACCTCAGGGCTGTTTTGCCCCAGCGGCCATGCCCGCGGCTTGCGGAGCGCCCTTCGGCCTGCCGCTCTTGCGCCACAGCGAGTAATCATCCAGGCGGGCACTGGCCCGCAACAATCCCAGGAAGTACTCGGAGCGAGAGGCTGCATCCAGTCTCTTGGCAAATCCCGCCGCCTGGGAAGGGTGAAAGTAAAAGACGACGCGCTGAACTTCCGCCCACAACAGCCGAGCCACGCAGTACAAACGCCCCTGCCAGGGGTGCTCATGCAGCAGCCGCGCTTGCTTCATTTTGCTTCTGTACGGGGAAAGACGCAGCCAAGCTTCCTCCCGGCCAAATCTCCGGGCACGGTGGAATGCCATTCTTCTATCCAGCAGAGCTGCCTGTATCCTGTGTCCAGCCCGGACCTTGCGGTCCGCCACTCCGGTGAAACCCAGCTCTGCCAGGTCCAGTTGGAACGCCGGCTCAGTGAGCCACATGTCCGGGAAACGGCGCTTCCCTTCCAAAACCCGCGAGCGAAACCAGAAGTGGTTGCCGCCCCACCATCGGCCATCGCGCAACGGAACCACATCGTCGTCCAGTTCCCCGGACGAAAGGACCAGTTCCTGGAACTTCCGTGTTCTGGCCCATTCGGGAACATCGTCGGACGGCCAAACCGTATAGATCTCTCCGCTGAAGATATCCTTATCGGGCCAACGTTGACAGAGAGCGGTGAGTTGTTGAAACCAATCCTGGTGCGGGCTCATGTCGTCATCCAACACGACAATGATTTCGCCCAAACCGCCGGCATCCAGTACACGATTCAGCGAATGGCTTTTCCCGTATACACCCTGCGCGGGTTCATAAATATACCGGACAGGAATCCGCGGTTGAAACGATTCCACGACTTGCTTCGTGTGGTCAGTGCCCCCATTGTCCACAACTACGAGTTCCGCCTGAATTCCGGCGCGATCGGCCGACGCCAGACACTCGAGTGTGATCTTGAGCGAGTCGGCACGATTGCGGGTAGGGATGACGATTGAGATTGAGGGCAAAGATTCCATGCGCCTAATATGTTTCAGACCAAGCAAGGAACGGCTTCATTTTGGTCCTGGGGCGAAGCAGAAGCTTTTGCGGCAGCATCGGTGATCCGTTCCTTCAGCTTTTCCGCCAGAACTTGTACATACGGTTCCATAAATAGCCCACCAGCGCTGGACGGAAGCTCGATGAACTCCAGCGGGCCGTTCAGGACTTCCCCCCAACCCAGCATCGGGTCATGCAAATACGAATAGTTTTGCTTCGCCTTGAAACAAATAGTGTTCCCATCGTAAGGAGCAGCGATATAAGCAAAATGCGCTTCTTCGTTCAGGTGTTCCAAAATTACGTCGCTGATCTCCATCCCATGGTGGCGGATCCGAAGCAGGTTCGAGACCCTCACCACCAGCCGTTCCGATTCCCGCAAAGCGGCATCCTTCACCTTCTTGGCAAGGTAGCGCAGCTGTTGTCTAAAGTTCAGGCGCACAACATTTTGGAAGTGAAACATCACCTTCTCGCGGACCTCGGTAAGGCTCTCGACGAGCGAGAAATCCAGGCGATTGCCATGGAAGTTGTAGGTGTCAATCATTGCCAGCAAAGCGACCTTTTCGCCTTCTTTTCTGAGGAGCTGCGCCATTTCGAACGCCACCTGCCCCCCCAGACAAAAACCACCCAGATAATACGGCCCCTCCGGTTGCATCTGCTTGACCTCTTCCAGGTAAAATGCAGCCATTTCCTCAACGGTCTTGAGGTACTGCTTGCTTCCATCCAGGCCCTGCGCCTGCAGGCCGTAGAAGGGGAAATCCGGTTGCATCCTATGCGCCAGCTCCCGGAACATTAGCACATTCCCACCGGCGCCATGTACGCAGTAGAACGGCGGCCTGTTTCCGTGGGGCTGAATGGGAACCAGCGAGGACCAGGAATGAACACAGCCGCTGCTGCGTAGCACTTCCGCGAGCTTCTCCACCGTGGGCGCCTGAAATAGCGTGGAGAGGGACAGACTCTTACCGTAGCGCTTCCGCAACTCGGAAAACAGCCGAACGGCAATCATGGACGTGCCGCCCAAATCGAAGAAATTATCCTGTAATCCAACCGACTGCACTCCCAGGACTCTCTCCCACAATTGGATCAGCTGGGTTTCCAGCATTCCAACCGGCGCAGTGGAAGCAGCAGCTGCCTTGGCACGCGCGGGTGCGGGCAATGCTTTCCGGTCCACCTTTCCGTTGGCGGTCAGGGGGAATTTTTCGAGCAGAAGAATCGCCGAGGGTACCATGTAGTTCGGAAGATTGGCGCTCAAGTGTTCGCGGATCTTCGCGACATCCAGAGCGACGCCAGCCTTGGGAACTACGTAGCCCACCAGCCGCTTTTCTCCGGGATTGTCCTGCCGGACGATTACCGCACAGTTTTCCACGCCCGGATATTCCTGCAAGCGGGCTTCGATCTCTCCCAGCTCAATGCGATAGCCTTGCATCTTCACCTGGAAGTCTTCCCGGCCCAGGAATTCGATGTTGCCGTCAGGAAGGTAACGGCCCAGGTCTCCGGTGCGATAGAGCCGCTCTCCCCTAACTGGATGCGTAATAAAACTGGCATTGGTCTTCTTCTCGTCCCGCCAATACCCTTTCGCCACGCCAATGCCCCCAATATAAAGCTGTCCGGGCACCCAGACGGGACACGGCGCCATGGCCTGATTGAGCACATGGAAAGTCTGGTTCACCATCGGCCTGCCGTAAGGGACGCTCTTCCAGTTCGGGTCGATTTTTTCGATGGGATAGAGGATGGACCAGATCGAAGCTTCCGTGGCTCCGCCCATGCTGATAATTTGGGCCTCGGGCAGAAGCCGCTGAATCTGTCCTGGCAAATTGATGGGAATCCAGTCGCCGCTCATGAACACGACGCGCAGAGTCTTACCAATCTTCTCGCCGCGCTGAGTTTCTTCCACCAGCAACTGCATGAGTGCGGGAACGGTGTTCCACATCGTCACCTTTTCGGAAACGATCAGATCGGCCCAGTGAGCAATGTCCTGCGCGAGTTCTGCGGCAGGCAGCACGACGCTTCCCCCCGCCGAAAGAAGGCCGAAAATGTCATAGACGGATAAATCAAAATTCAGCCGGGAGAGCGCCAGAACCCGGTCCCGTGGGCCCACCCCAAAGCGCCGATTCAGATCGAGCACCGTATTCATGGCCCCACGGTGATCAATCATCACGCCCTTGGGCAAGCCCGTCGAACCCGACGTGTAGATGATGTAAGCAAGATCCTCAGGCTTCTGCCGCCGGCGCGGAACGGGGGCACCGCCATCTAGCGGCTTCATGGTGTCCACCGCCAAAACTTCGACTCCCTGCGGAACATCAAGCCCTGGCATAAGTTCCGCCTGCGTGAGGACGATTTTCACATCGCCGTTCTCAATCAGGTATCGCTGGCGCTCTGCGGGCAACTCCGAATCGATGGGCAAATACGCGCCGCCAGCAAAATGGATGCCCAGGACGGCCACGACCTGCTCCCAGCCTTTCTTCATCAAAACCGCAATCATCTGGTTGGGTTTTACGCTGCGGTCGAGCAGTTCCTTCTCGACGCGGCACGCCAGTTGATAGGTCTCTTCATAAGTCAGCCGGCGCTTCGGTGTACAGATGGCAAGTTGCTTTGGGCGTTCCGCCACTTGCCTGAGGAATGGCGTGTGCAGCAGTTCGTCCGACACCGGAGCCTGGGTGGCATTCACCTCGGTCCGCATCGCCATCTGTCCTGCCGGAATCAGTTGCCGGCTGTTGTCGGCCAGGGTTCGATTCCACGACGCGTCATCGACCGCCAGCGCCAGAAGAAGATTCTGCAGAGCCTCGAACATGTCATCCAACATGCCCGGCTCAAATATCTCGTCCACCGCGTCCCAAATGATAACCAGCGCTCCCTTGTCTTCCTCCGCCATGAAATCAAGGTAGATTTGGGGAGTCTGAGTAATTCCACAAATGACCTCGCCCAATTTGCGAACGCCGGTACTCGCCTGAGCCTGGTCGTCAAGGTCGAGAAGGCTGGTGAATACCACCGGCATGACGGCCTTGGGTCCCATGCGCCCCAAGCGGGTGATTTCCTGCAACACCTGGATACCGCTGAAATAACGGTGATCCAGATCGGCCCAGAGCTGAGTCTTCTGGCGCTGGGCGCGCTGCGCGAACGGTTCGGGTTGCGAATTGTCCACTTCCAGCAGATTGATGGAAGTGAAATCGCCCAGGATCTCATTTGCCTGGGGATGAAAGGGCAGGCGGTTGAAGATCGTCAGATTCAGTGTGAAGCGGGGAGTCTTGCTCCAGATCGCGAGAACTTCCGCGTAAGCTGCCAGAAGTATCCCTGACGGTGTGGTTTGAAAACGGCTGCCCCTCTCTTTCAAGGCGCGCCAGGTGTCGGCCTCAATTCGGGCAGAGCGCCGTTGGAACACCGGCTCGGTGACAGCCGCGGGGTTCTTGGCCAGCGGCAGTTCCGGCGACGGCAGTAGTTCGGGAATACGCTTTGTCCAATACGCTTTCGACTTTCGATAGATCTCGGTTTGTTCCAGAGCGTCCAGAGCAGAAACATAGTCCCGGAAGGAAAGTTGCAGCGCCGGCAGAACTGCTTGTGGATTATCGTAAAGCTGCTTCAGTTCGCCGAAGAAAATCTCCAGGCTGCGTCCATCCACGATCAGCAGATCAACCCGGAAATGTAAGCGTGTCTTCCTGTCATCGAGAAGCGAAGCCCGGATGTCAAACAGAGGCCATTGCTCCGGACCCGGAACCTCACGGCACATCTGCGTGCGCGTGGCCTCCAGACGCGCCGTAACCGAAACGGAGTCAAGGCCCCGCAAGTCATCCACCGCCACGCTATACTGGGCCACACGCGCCAGAATCCGCTGTTCCCCATCCGGAAGAACGATGCATCGCAGCATTTCATGCCGATCGATCAGCTTACCTAGAGCGGCCTCGAAGCGCTCCCGACTCCAGTCGTCGATCTGCACCTCGTCGTAACCTTGGCAGGCAATGCCTCCCAGTTCCAATCCGGGCGAGCGTCCAATCACATAAGCCTGCTGAATCGGGTTTAGAGCAAACGGCTCGTAACGGTTGGCGGGATCGAGTTGCACCTCCACAAATCCCGAGCTCTCCCGATTCGCACCGGCGATACGAGCGGCAGCGGAAAGGCGCGAAGCCAGTAGGGCCCTCTTTTCCTCCGAAAGACGGGCCCGTAGCGGTTTCCCGTCTGAAGAGTTGACCGGATTGTCGTTGGCTTGTATCTCGCCTACGTTGTTTGAACCTGGCATGTGCTTCTCCTTCAACCTAATTGACCGTGCTTACCGATCCCTCAGAGTCCACCGCTTCCATCAGCAATTCCTCCAATTTTTGCGCCTGCTCGTGCAGTACGGGAATCTGGATAAAGGTCTGCAGTGGAAAGTCCACCTGAAAGATCTGCTGGATCTTGAACGCTACCTTCAGCGCGGATAAAGAGTGCCCTCCCAAATCGAAGAAATTATCTTTGCGGCCGACGTGGGGCAGCCCAAGCGCTTCCGCCCAGGTCGCCGCCAGCATTTCTTCGATTTGCCCGTCCAACTGTCCGGGCTGACCATCGCCGCCGCCAGCCGGAGGCGGTGTTTCTTTCGGCAGAGCCTTCCGATCAATTTTGCCGTTTGAGGTCAAGGGAAAGCTCTCCAGGAAAATAAACTGCGAGGGCATCATATAGGGTGGGAGTTTCGCTTCGAGCGCATTCCTGAGCGTCTCAGGGGTAGTCGTCTGTCCTTGCTTTGCCACCAGATAGGCGACCAAGAGTTTGTCTCCTCCCTTATCCTCCTGAGCCATGACGACCGCCTGCTGCACTGCAGGCTGCTGCTCAAGGTGGGATTCGATTTCCCCCAATTCAATCCGGAAACCGCGAATCTTTACCTGGAAATCGGTGCGTCCCAGATACTCCAGATTGCCATCGGGCAGAAATCGCGCCAAGTCTCCGGTTCGGTACATGCGGCTGCCGGGGAGAAAGGGATCGGCCAGAAAGCGTTCGCTGGTGAGGTCTGGCCGGTTCATATAGCCGCGAGCTACGCCGTCACCGCCGATGAAAAGTTCGCCCTCTTCGCCTTCGGGCACCGGCTTCATCTCGGAGTCAAGCACATAGAGTTGCGTGTTCAGGATCGGTTTGCCGACCGGGATAATCTCGGCACTCTTGGGAACCGGGTACGTGGTAGACCAGATCGTGGTTTCGGTCGGTCCATACATGTTATGAATTTCGCCCGTGTAGGACGGCCGCAGTAAGGAAAGCAGCGAGACTGGGAAAGCCTCGCCCCCAATCAGCAGCTGCCGTAAGGAAGACAGCGCCATCAAAGAATCGGGATCGAGCGCCATGGCGCGCACCAGGGAAGGTGTGGATTGAAAATGGGTAACTTTGTGCTTGCGGATTTGGCCCGGCAACTCCGAGCCATCCGGCCGGTAGACGACCACAGAGAATCCGCGGGTCAGCGTCCATAAGAGTTCCAATACGGAGATGTCAAAGCAGATGCTGGTCACTGCCAGCCATACTCCGGGGGTGCGCCCTAGCGCGATGTCCATGCCGGCAAAGAAGTTGGTGACGTTGTGATGCTCGATCATCACCCCTTTGGGCTTTCCGGTTGAGCCTGAGGTGTACATGACGTAAGCGAGATTGTTCTCGGCGGCTGCGGACTCTACAGGCTCTCGACTCTGCTGTCCGATCGCAGAGGCATCTTGCCCATCCAGGGAGATTATCCTTGCCGCTGTCTCTGGAACGCTGGAGCGAATCCGCTCCGTCGTCACGACCAACTTTGTCTTCGAGTCCTCGATCACAAAGGCATTGCGCGCAGCCGGGTATGCCGGATCCAGTGGCAGATAGGCTCCGCCCGCTTTCAGAATGGCCAGCATGGCAATCAGCACTTCATGGGTGCGGTCCATGGCAAGACCCACCAGCGTGTCGGGGCCCACACCGGCAAGCTGCAAATACCGCGCCAACTGATTGGAGCGACCGTCCAATTCCCGATAGGTCAGCTGCGTTTCCCCCGAGATCACGGCCACGGAGTCCGGCGTGCCTGCCACCTGCTCCTCGAACTGCACGGCAATCGTCACGGGGGAGGACTTGCGTCCTTCTGCAGAATTCCTATCCAATGTTTCCGTCGCCATTTCCTTCATCCTCCAATTTCTGTTCTTCTATGCCATCGCTGTGCTGCTGGGAGCAGTCCATCAAAGGGTTCAAAGTTCGGGTTCTGTTTGCAGCGGTCGAGAATAGGCCGCGCGCGAAACTAGAAACCCGCAAAAAACACAACCATCCTTACCACGATTGCCCGGTTACGTCAGCCTTTGCTGAGTATCGAGCTCACATGCAGTTCTTTGCCAATTTTTGGAGGGGAGGGCCTGGGGCCTGGCCTTGTCGGCATATTCTTTCGCAAAGCTTCCACTTTTTGGAAAAACCAGAGCAAGACCACCAAAGCAGCAAAGGCCAGTCCGAAGAAAATAAAACCGCCTTGATGATGAAGCCTTCCGCTCAGGAAGGACGGATTGACGTAAATTCCCAGGGTCGAGAGAACGAAAATTCGCAAACCATTCTTTGCGATGGTCATGGGAATTACCGCAATCACCAGTAGGACTTTGCTCCAGAACGACTTCAGATACAGGTGCCCCAGAACCAGGCTGCTCAGGACTAAAACCAGACTCGACCGGATTCCGCTGCACTCCTCGGCAACATAGATGTCGATCCTCGGGAGTTGCAAGACCACCCCATGCCGCACAAATGGGATGTGGAACCAGCGGAACAAGTCGGAAGCGGCAGCCGCGGAACCGTTCTGTAACCCCGCAATACAGCGCTCCAGAATCGCGTCCGGCAAAGGCACCAGCAGGATCAGGAACAGCAGTGGAAACAAGCCGGCCCGGAATGCCTTACCGCCATAGCACAGCAGAAAAGCCGAAAGACCCGAACAAACAAACAAAGAGAAAGACCAGGAAATCCAGTCATTGTGGCTGAATCCACTGGCTTGCGTGGCCGAAAATGCGAGCGCGCACCCGATCAAGACAAGGAGAGCCGCTCCGGTTCTCGCGTAGGAGACTTCGGCAAAGACCCGCCTGCGATTCTGATAAAGCAGCAGGGCGCTGACCGGCGCCACCAGAAGAATATGAGAGTACTTGTCGACTCTCAGAGACGAGCCAATTACCGTCCAGAGGGCGCGGTGAAACACCAAGGCAAATACCGCCAGGAGGCCCAGAAACAAAATGTGCCGCGCTACCTGCTGGGAAGCCTCTTGTGATCTGGTGTCCATGAAATCAGCCAATGCCTGGCGATCTACTACCGCAGAGAACTCACTTTTCGGGGGGGGGCGGCAATCTCGGAGGGGACGTATTCTGAAGAAGGGGGCTTCATGACATCTCCCGAGGGATCTTCTAATGTGTAGGTCAAGCGGTCCTGCTCCAGGCTGGCAAAAGCCACGACCGCTCTTTCTTTACCGGCACCTTCGATCCGCCAGGCGCCTTCGTCATACACCAGACGCATCTGGCTTCTCTCGCGCCACCACGTGTTTGCTTCTCCAGGCAAGGGAATCCAAACGTTCTGCTCCCGTCGCATTCGAACATACAGACCCAGCAATTCTTTATAGACCCCTTCTTCCCTTGGGCCGGTCAAATAATCCGGATGCACGATCATGTTAAGGAGCCCGTGCTTCCGGAGAATGATGTCGATTTGCTGTTCCCACAAAGCCATCGAATAGTCGTTCAGGATGTGGAACAGCGAGTAATCCTGGGTGGCAGTCACGGGAATTTCCAGTAGCTTGCCGATGAAGTAAGGCATAACCGTGCAGCACCCGCCGCGTTGGGGATCGAGGTGGGCCACGTTGGGCACAGACATTTCGTACTCGAAATCCAGTTCCTCAAACCAGTCCTGGTTGCGGTAAAGAACGCCGGCACGGAAGCCGGTGGCTCCCCATTCCTTGCCGTAACGGTTGATCTTGGCTACCCGGCGGCGGAACTCCTCATGGTCCCAATAGAGCTGCCCGTCATGATTCAGGTCCTGAACCAGCACCTCGAATCCGCGCTGCTTCATCTGCCCTATGTATTTTTCGGTGGCCGCATAGCGCTTCTCCGGCACAACTTGAAAGGAGGCCGGAATTCCGAAGGACTCGTTGATATCCATCAGCCTGGGACAGTATTCAAGCCCGGGCGTATGTTCCACGTCGTGCGTCATCAGGGCGCAGGCCGTTTTGCCCTCCGGCCAGAACCAGATAAAAGGAATTTTCTGTCTCCCGTTGCACTTGATGGAAAGGGCCAGAAGTTTCTCCATCAGTGTGTCCACGCTGTTATCTACCGGCCAGTGAGGGAACCGCAGATTGCGCCAGCCGTTGAGATGCGATTTTTGCAGGTGTTTCCGCACCGGCACTGGCATGAAGGGACGGAAGAAGTAATAGATCTTTCGCTTAGCCGTTCCCGCCAGCTTTTGCATGACGCCGGCAGCCCCATTGACGTAGCGTTCGCGGCGGAGATTCTGCACCACTTCGTCCGGGTCGAAGGGCAACTCGGCAACCGAGCCATGCACATGCACATCCGCCATGGTGTCGTACAGCCCGCCATTCACATGCCGACATAGCTCGCCTGCGGCAGAACGGCCATAGCACACCGTATCACCGAAACTGAAGAACCCCGCATGCTCCGACAAATTTCCCTGCAGATGGAAATCGGCAGCTTCTTCCGGGCAACGGAAGTAGTTGATTAGCTCACGATGCATTCGTCATCCCTGCAGACAGGACGCCCGTCCTGGTGTTCAGGCGTTCTCTCGCGAAACTTCGGTTCTTTAAATTTAGGGGGAGGGTTCCAACAGCCGGACTATCATGGTTATACAACGATCCGCGCACGCCGATCAATGCCTAATTAACAATCAACCCACAAAATGTAAAGAACCTTCATGCCCAGGCGCTAAACCTTGCAGATGGAGCACAATCTGAGGCCGAGTGGACGCTGGGGGAGCGTTCAAAGCTGAGCTGGTTACTTTCGTAATTCTTTCGCTCCTAACGTCGCGGCTTCTCATCCGGTTTCACCGGCAAGGTTCAACCCATGTGGCGATAGAGCTTACTCCCCACCAACACTAGAACGTTATCCGGCAAGCGCGAGAACACATATCCTCCGAGCTTCTTACTGGCGGAAGGAGCAAGAGCGCGCCGCGCAGAACGCTCCGGCCAGCGCCAGTAAGTAAGCGAAAGGTTCCGGGTTCCCCAATTCGACTTGAAATTGATCAGCCCCGGATTGTCGAGATCCGAACGGCCCATGTCGAAGGTATTGGCCCCCGCCGCTTTTGCTTCCCGAATCGCGTGCCAGAACAGAAACGGCGTCCCCCCTAAACTGTTGTACGCAGAGTCCGAGCATCCATATTTGTAGACGACGGTTTTCTTATAGGACAGGGTGAGAATGCTGGCGATCGGAGTTTTTTCCTTGCTGGCCACCCGGATCTTCACCGCGTCTCCCAGGAATTCCACCAGATTACGGAACCATGCCATGGGCTGCGGAGGAATCTGATGCTTCCTCCGGGTAAGCATTTGCAGGTGATAGAACTTCTCCAGCAACTCTGGAGAGTGTCCCTCTTCATGAGTCAGGTTTTCCCGTTCCGCATGGCGCAATCTTCTCTGTACGGAACTCTTGTCAAAAGACCGAAGCAGCTCGTCTTCACTACGATTTAAATCGAGCAGGTGAATACGAAACGATTCCCCCGGTTGAAAACCACCATGTTCTGTCAAGCCCAGAGAATCACTCTCCAACGGCCTGATTTCCGCGGGCTTGCTCGACTTCAAGGCGTGCGTCCATTCGAGCGCAGCATAGAAATCTTCGATTCGCTCAAACAAAGGCTGGCAATGATCCGCAAATGGCACTGAAACCAGCCGCTCTCCCGTCAGCCAACTCTTGATACGACAGAAGACTACCCCATTATTTAAGGGAGAACGGGGGGGGCTGGTCGTGAGCACAAAAGGCTCATACCCGTAGGCCCTTTGCAGACTTTGCAGCCAGTTGGGAGTATGGAAGATGGACGCCTGCGGATGTTGCTGCAGAAACTCACTCCAGCGGCAGTCCCGAAGAGGGTCGATTTTATAAACGGTCATTTCGTTGTTCAGACGTTTCGCGGCCACTTGGCTGCTGTGCCGGGCTTTGCTTATTGATTACGCCGTCATGATCGAGAAAGGCAGCTCTGCTTATGAAAGATCGCGTGCTCCACCAATTCCGCTATGACATGCCCAATCAGAATGTGGCATTCCTGAATCCGGGGAGTTTCCTCCGATGGTGCGCAGATGCAGTAGTCCGCCGCGTGTTTGAGTTTGCCGCCGCTAGCCCCCGTCAACCCGACGGTAGGTAGCTCCATCTTCCTGGCTGTCGCCATAGCGTGAAGGACGTTGGCTGAATTGCCGCTGGTGGAAATGCCGATGGCTACATCTCCGGCCCTTGCCAGCGCCTCGATCTGGCGCGAAAAGACAAGTTCAAAACCATAATCGTTGCCGATGGCAGTCACGCAGGAGGTATTCACCGATAACGCCAACGCAGGCATGGCCGGCCGGTCGAATGCGAACCTTCCTACAAACTCCGCCGCGATGTGCTGCGCGTCGGCAGCGCTGCCGCCGTTTCCAAACAAGAGCAGTTTGTTGCCCTTCTTCATGGCATCTACCAGTATTTCACCCACTCTGGCAACCGCCGCCACCGTCTCCACATTGCTTAAGAGCCGCTGCTTCACCGCGATCGAATCCTGCATCGATTCGATTGCCCGTTGCTTAAAATCGTCCGTGTCCGCCATAGGGGGCTCTCCAACTGCTACCGACAAAGCGCTAAAGACTCTGGTCTTCGAACGCTGCCGCGCAAAGCCGGGCAGAAATCGCCTGAGCCCGCGCGTAGTCCTCCGGAACTCCGATGTCAATGAACATTCCATCCTGCTCCAGCGCGAATACCCTTCGATCCAGCAAATTGGGAAATACGTCTGTCTCCAGGCTGGCGGGTCCTTGGGGAATATGGTGCAACAGCTCTCGCTTGAACATATACACGCCTGCGTTGATCAGCCCCGCCGCCTTCCCGCCGGCCTTTTCCCCGAACTTCACTACTCGCCTTTCAGCATCCAAATGGACCGATCCATACCGTTCCGCGTTCTCTACCCTGCGTACCACCAGGCTGGCAATCCCACGATGCGCGTTGTGGAACACCCACAAGTCCCTGAAATTGACTTGCATAAGCGAGTCCCCGTTCATGACCAGGAAGCTGGGGCAGTTTTCCAGGTAGGCCTCGGCAAGTTTGAGCGCCCCGGCCGTACCCATCGGTTGGCATTCTCTCGAATACTCGATTTCCACATCCAGAGAACCGCCGTCGCCGAATTGCCGCTCGATCTGTTCAGACAGATAACCCGTGCACAACACCAACTTACGAATTCCCTGATAGCGAAGCTGACGTATGAGGAGCTCCAGAAATGGTCTGTCTCCGACCGGGGCCAGGGGTTTGGGAGCAGACGGCACCAATGCACGCAATCTGGTACCCAGGCCGCCGACCAATAATACGGCCTTTATGTTCTGCACCGCTGTTCCTGGGGTTTGCATATAGTTGCTGCGGCCGTTGACGCCGAAGAGAGTACCTTCTATATTGCCCCGTCCCAATATTCGAGCATCGAGGTCAACGTCTGTTGTAGTGAGCGCGCGGGTTTCCAACCGGTATCCTTGCGGAGTTTTTCGGTTCTGCCGAAGATGAGCCGCTCGTCGGAGGGCCGCATCAGGCGATCCACCCGGCGCACTTCAACCTTTACTCCTGCGAGTTCGATCGCCGTTCGCAAGAGCTTGCCCACCTCATGGGCAGTGGTTGCGCAGAGGTTGTAAGCCTCGCCTCGCCTGCCCTTCATTCCAGCAAGATAAAAACCTCGCACTGCGTCGTGAACGTCCAAAAAAGCGCGGCGCGGTTTCAGGTTGCCCACTTCAACCACCGGCGGCTGCAGGCCCTTTTTGATGCGCACCAACTGGCGCACGAAATCCGAAGGCGCATCGTTTGTCTTGCCGGGACCCGTGGTGTTAAAAAGCCGGACATTGACTGCTGGAATCTTGTAATCCAGAAAATACTGCCTGCCCAATAAGTCCAGACACACCTTGCTGATGCCGTAGGGATGCAAAGGGGCTAAAGCCCGATCTTCCCCGACTGGAATCGCGGAAGGTGGGACGTGGCCGTACTCGGCACTCGAACAGGCCGACACGACAATCGGGGCGCGCCTCATATACCGAATGGCTTCAAAGAGATGTAGCGACCCCATGATGTTGGACTCGAATGTTGAAACCGGATCGGCCCAGGAAACCGTGGGCAAACTCTGTGCCCCTAAGTGAAAAATGTAGGTTGGCCTGAACTCGTTCAGTATGTGCGCGACTCTTTGCCCGTTGCGCAGGTCGCACTGCACAAACTCCACTAATGGAAGCCGCGGGAACGAAGGCCCAGAATGAGAAAGATAGCCTCCGACTACCTTCCACCCTTTGGCATGCAAAAACCTGGATAAATGAGTGCCGATAAACCCCTCGGCACCCGTTATGAATGCGGTTTGCTTGGCCACTTGTGTTTTGACTGATCGCTTGGTGAAAGGTTCAACAGCAGGGTTGTACGGTAAAGAGAGGGCTGGCATGAGCTGCCAGCCCCAAAGTTTAGAAGTCTGTTGTCACAGCTGTGACATTCTTTCGAATTATTGCGGCGTCGCTGTCAGATTCGTGGGTGGCGCCGGCGCGGCTGGCGGCGGGGATGAGGAAGATCCGCCACCGTAGCAGCTAGCTGAATTGAAACTCAGAACGCTCCCGCTGCCGTCAGACGATCCGCCGATGTCGTTGTAGCAAACCTTCGCCGGATTGTCATGGGCGTGTCCCGAGGAATCGGAACCACCGGATACGTCAGGACCAATGGCCGGCCATGCGACAGAACCCCACCAGCTGGGCTTGGCAGACAAGTAAAAGGAAGCGGGAAGTGTATGGCTTGAGGGAACTGCGCTGGGGAATTGTGACGCGCTGCTGGGCACTTCGGCACTGTTCCACTGCACCGAGTTGTTCACCACGTCGTAATTGCCCCATCTCATCATGGTGCTGGCCACGAGTGAATCGCACTTGCCCGATCCCGTGTTTCCAAACCAACCCAAGACATAGACCGAGGCATTGGCGCTGCCACCGCTCGGACAGTCGTCCTCATAGGACTTATGGTAGCCCGCTTTACCCAAAACATTTCCGATCACGTTCACAAACCGGACACCATAATAGATTTGCAGGGCGTTGGTCTGAGAGTTCTTGCCGCTTTCCCAGCCCAGATATTGATTGCGGAACAAAGTGATGAAATTGTGGCTGCCATGGATGTCGTCAAAAATACCGGCGTTGGCCTCATTGCCCTCAAAGAGGACGTTGTCGACGCCCGCAGCATGCAGAGAATTGCCTGCAATCATCCATCCCGCAGAAGTGTTGTAGACGTTGTCGATGGTGAAGTTGTAACCAAAGACGCAGCCCGAACACGAACCATTGACCTGAATCGGCGTTGTCACCTGCTGGAAGATGTTGTTTTCCACAACATCGTCAGAAGACAGGTACGGCTCAATGCCGTAGCTCTGGGACTGATGGTTTTGCGTATTGAAGAAGTAGCTATCCCGCACCACAATGCGCGCCGACCACTGGAACCACACGTGATTGCGATTCGGATCAATGGAGCGAACGCCTTTCATCCAGCACTTGTAGGCATCCACAAAGCTGACGCCCGAGGTGCCGCCACCCTTGGTGTGGTCCATCGAGAGGTCTTCGATTCCGCTCATGCTGATGGTGCCGTTTCCCCACCACGCGCCAGGAGAGTGAGAACTGCTCCAGTTCGGCATGTACAAACCGGGAGTAATCGTCACGTTGTTTCCGGAGACGCTGGAGACAGTCACAACCTGCGATTGCGCTCGATTGGAGCGCTCAGCTCCCGCCGGCCCTTCCTGAGCGCAGGTTGAACCAGCTTCGCAAACCCATACACCTCCGGTGTCGGATGAGTCGTTGGTCTGGTCCAGGAACAGCAGCGATCCAGAGGAAAGCCCGCTGGTGCTACTCAAGGTAACCGTAGTTGTCCCTTTGGAATAGCCACCCGTCCAGTTGGCACTGTGGCTGGGGCCGCCGGGCCAGTTGTTGTCTCCGGAGCGGAAACAAACATCCGCATTGGCTCCGTTGCACCCACTATGGCCGCTAAATATAAGAAGAGTCTTGTCCGCTCCCGCGCCGCGCAAAGTTACGCCGCTGTTGTTCGCGAAATCGATTCCTGAACTCAGATTGTAGGTTCCGGCACTCAGGAAAACCACTTGGCCGGAGGGACAGGATGCGATGGCACTGTTAATCTGGGAAGCCGAAGCACCCGAGTTCAGCGTGGTACAGACCGTAGTCCGATTGGGAATGCCCTCTTTGATACCCGCCTGGCTCCAGTCGACTGTTCGAGCCGGAGCAATAATGCCGTTGGCGTTTTGGGCATGAAGACATGTAGAAATGCTGAGCAAAACAAGGGGAAGTAACAGCGATTGTTTGCGTCTCATTTTACCTCGTTCATTTCTCCCCTCATGTGCATGCCAATACAATTACTTGGGGGAGTTTCTACGAGAACTTTACAAAGCTTGTGGCAGGGGTTCAATACCCGAAAGTACATTCGGATACTCATGAGTTCGAGACCCTTTGGTCTTTCGGCCATGACCGTCAGGGAAACCGCCGAGGGCTCGGATTTGCGGCAACGTAGATTCCGGGCGGAAGAAGCCATGTTTTGACAGGCGCGTCCGCCGCTTCCGCGCTTAGGCTGCCGGTTGGGCATAGACCAGGCTGCGCTCGCTGCTCAGCGATTGGTCGTAGACTTCCTCCGGTTCATATACGACTACGTGACTGCCCCGGTTCGAAAAACTGAATGGGACACATAGCAGTCTTCTTAACCTTTCTCGCAGCGCCTGCCTGCGCTCGGGCGGCACGAAGAACAGCATGAAACCGCCCCCGCCCGCACCCAGCAGCTTTCCTCCACTCGCCCCGGCGCTGAGCCCTGCCCCATATATCTCGTCCAGGATTGAGTTCGAAATCTTTTGCGTCAGGCTTCTCTTGATCTGCCATCCCTGGTGCAGCAACTGGCCAAATTCCTCCAACGAGCGATTGGGATTGGCCAGGATGCTCTCGCCCTCGTCCACCAACTCAAGCATGGCGTTCAGTTCTTTCTCCTTGTGCGGTGTCATCTTGAGTTGTTCCTGGGCAATTTCTGAAGCTGTCCGGGAAAACCCGGTGAAATATAGGGCCAAATGGCGTTCCAGTTCCGCGAGCCGGAGGGGTGAGGCCAGCAGCCGCTTGACGTCAATCGAGCCATCCGGCAGGAAGTTGATGCGGTTGAAACCTCCGTAAGCCGCGCTTACCTGATCCTGCGATCCCACCGCTTCACCAATCAGATCCTGCTCCACATGGATGGCGTCCGTAGCCAGCCTGTACCGGTCGCGCATTCGGTTGGTTAGGGCGTATAGACCCAAAAGCAACCCCACCGTGAAAGCCGAACTAGTGCCTAACCCGGTGCGTGCGGGAAGATCAGCCACGTGCTGGATTTCGACCCCTTCGTGGACGCCCAGGAACTGCAGGCAGGAGCGAACGGAGGGATGCTGGATGGCGTCATTACGCGCGACATTTTCCACCTGCGAGTAAGAGATTCGGCTGTGGTGTTCGAAGAATGGAGGCAGATGTCGGCAAGTGATGTAGCAGCTCTTGTTGATTGTGGTGGCCAGAACGGAGCCGCCGTGCTCCCGGAACCATACCGGATAATCCGTGCCGCCGCCGAAGAAAGAAATCCGTAACGGAGTGCTCGTAATAACCATGGCCCCACCCTCCAAGGTCAGCTCGGGGGCGCTGAACATCAAGCCAGCAGCCGCGTTTGCCGAGTTCAGGCATGGTAGAGAGGGTAACTGTGAATAGGCAAGAACTATTTCAAAATGTTCCAAAGCCGGGCCGCATGCGCCCTTTCAGGCATTCCCTGGGTCCTCGGCTGCCAGCTGTGCATAAACTTTCCGGGTCATTTCGCCGACAAGGTCCCAGGAATGCCGGGCCTTGGCGTAATCCCGTATGGTCTGCCGGTGGGCGCTTAAGTTCCTGAATAGATCGCTGGCAAAATACTTCTCCAGGGTCGCCGCTAAATCACTACCATCGCATGGCTTACACAGAAAGCCGGTGGAGCCTTCGATGATGTCGTCGCGCAGCGATCCCACGTCCGCCGCAACCACCGGCAGGCCGAAGGTGTAGCCCAGAATCAGCACTCCGCTCTGGAAAATGTGCCGATAGGGGAGGACCAGCACGTCCGCCGCCTTCAAGTACAGCTCCGTGTCTTCATCGGGAATGTATTCAATCTTTTGCAGAACCCTGTCTTGAGAAGGGTCCCGGCTGATCATGCTTTGGATCTCCTCCAGATACTGCTGACATCCTCCCCTGGCTTTGCCAGCAATGATCAGCCGGTACCGGGGATTCGTGAGGGCAATTTTTTGGAAGGCTTCCACCAGAAACTCCAGGCCTTTATAGGGTCCGATGTTTCCAAAGAACAGCAGGGTTCTCTCTCCCTCACGTATGCCCAGCCGCTGCTTGGCCTGTTCCGGAGTGAGGTCCGTATCCGGAACGGAATTATTGATTCCGAAGGGAATAACTGTGACCGCCTGCTCGCGAACTCCGAACTCCTGGAGAAGTTCAACTTTCATCTTTTCCGTATGCACAAAAATGTGATCGGCACACCGGTACTGCACTTTCAAGGTCGCCCGATTGAGCCAGGTATCCACCCCATCCCGCTTAGCCGCGTTCACATTGTGCGCGGTGAATACGATCTTTTTCCCATTCAGCTTATAAAACAGCATGAGCAGGGTTCGATCGAACATTTCGAACTTCGCATTCCACAAAACATGGAACACTTTCGATTTAGCGGAGCATGTGTAGCGGAAAAGACGGGCATAGTAGGCCAACATCGCGGAAATCTTTTCGGCCATGCTGCCGCGCTGTCCCTTGTCCCCTTGCAAGTTCAAAAAGCTCAATTTCGGGGTGTTATGCAGCTCGGGACTGTCCACGTCATCGCTGCCGATCATTTCGAGCGAAACGCCTTTGGCAATCAGCGCCATAGCCAAACCGAACGCGTACGCGCGGTCGAACCCGCCGGTTAGCAGGGTGCTTTTGATCTCCTGCGGTGGCAAGGCTAGTGCCGGGTTGCCCGACGCATGGACAACCTCCTGCCCAGCTTGCTCAATGCGGCTATTCGCGGATGGAACTTCCACAATCATCGTTCTGGCTATCTCCCACCCGAAACGGGTGCTTCTTCCTGTACCGGAACGAGCTCTGCGTTCTGGCCGTAGCCGGTTGCACTCGCCGGCCGCGATTTCCTGGCCTTGCTCCAGGGAAGCATTTCCTGCAGCAATCCACCCAGTTGGTACAGGGGACCGAAGCCCCCATGCAGCAAGATGACGGCCGCCAGGTACAAAGTCGCGAACAGCAACGAAATCACCACGATGTGGACAAATGCCGCCAGAGTGGTGAGCGCCACAGCGAACGAAGGAAGCATCTTGTGCAGGATCACCGCCGCTACACCACCCGCCATCAAGGAAGCCAGAATGAATTTCCAAACCGCTCCGAGGACGGAGCCAACGCTCAGGCCTATGGGCTTTCCCGCGTACCAGAAGGCAGGAATGGTGAGAACCCAGAACGAGGCGGTCCACGCCATGGCCATGCCTTCCGGTCCCCAATGGAGGGCCAGCAGAAAGAAGGAACAGGTAACCGCGAACTCCACCAGACCCCAACGCAGCCAACGGTCCGCTGTCCCAATCGAAAGGTGAATCCAGCCATGCGTGCCGTACAGCAGCATGATGCCGACGCCCGGTCCGAAGAAGGTGAATATTCGCCCTGCGGGTTCCCAACCCGGTCCCAGCATCATGCGAATCACGTCTTTGCCAACCAGGGTCAGGTCCGCGCCCAGCCCCATCCCCACAAAGGTGGTAACCGCCAGTGCGCTCAGAAGATACCGCTTGTACTGAGCGGAACGTTGGTCCAGACGGCTCAACGCCGACGCAGCGACAGAAGTTAGGGGAGACACCAGTTGGCAAGCCGAGAGCAGGAATAAATCGTAGGCCTTTTTGTAAAACCCTAAAGCGCCTTCACCAAATCGCCACCCCACCAGAAGGTTATCGGTATTGCGCGCGCAGTAGTTGATGCTGAACCTGCCATAGATATTGAGCGCGAACCGAACCATCGCCCCAGTTCCAGCTGCCCGGCGCGGGAAAGCCGGGGTCCAACGGCATAGAAACCACGTGCCGATACATGCGCTCAAAGGCCGCGCCACTGCCCCCGCCACCAGTGCCCAATAGCCCCAATGCGCTAATGCGCCGAAGATAGAAACTGCCACGCAAATCGCGCCGGCGACCAGGTCGTTGATGGAGAGCACATAGAAACGCATCGCCCGCTTGAGCAGCGATCCATGCAAAACGGAAACGCTGGTGAAAAAGATGGTGAGTGAGATGGCGATGGCGACGTGCGCCACCCGCGGATCGTGATAGAACCGCGCCATCAGCTTTCCTGACGCGGCAAAAGCAACCGTCAGCAGCAATCCGATGCTGGAATTGATCCAGAACAGATTGCTGGCAAGATAATGATCGAGATGTTCCCGCTGGACTACGGCCTCGGTAAACCCATTCAACCCAAAATTCACCAGCAGCAAGCTGAAAGTGGTCGCCATGGCCACCACCCCGAAATCAGCCGGCCGCAAATTCCGGGCCAGAACCACCGTGGAGACCATCTGCACGGCCAAGGCAATGCCCGAGGAGAATACCGTCGCCCCCGCGCCCCGCACCGCCAGGCGGCGCATGCCATCACCCTCGACAGGGAGGTGGAACATGCCATCCGCATCGAAGGGTCTCAAACGACTCCCTCCTGCAAGGGCCTCTGCGCGGGCAGTTTCCGTTCCCGAGCTTTCAGAACCATCGGCTTGCGCACCTGCACTTTGGGAATCGTCATAAAGGCCAGCAAGAAGGCGATCCACACCACATTCATGGTCTTGAAACCGGCTTCCGTGAAGTTGTAAGTCAAGCCGGTGACGAAGTATGCCAGGCACAGCTTTCCCACGTCAGGCTCGCGCCGGAGCATGTTGGTCACGTGGCGGTAACCGGTCACGATCAGCACGCCGAGGAGGAAAATCCCCACCCAGCCCAGATTCAAGTAGATTTCGAGATAGCCGTTATGCGATTCGTTCGGGTGCCACCAATAGGTAGCCCAGAGTTTCTCCAGGCGTGGGCCCAGCCAGAAGCTGCCAAACCCGGTGCCCAGCACCGGGTTCTCGCTCATTTTCAGAAGATGCTGCCAGAGATCGGTGCGCCCCGTGAGAGTTGAGTTCCTGCCTACCGTCTGCACCAGGCTCGTGCCCACCTGAAAGAAGAGAGCGGAGATGGACACCGTCAGGATTCCAAGGACCATGAGGTGCACCAGTTTCCGCCTGCGGGCCAGCGAGGGGAAACTGTTCGCCACGATCAGCGCGCTGGCGAACACGAAGCAGGAGATGGAAGTCATCGAGTTCGCCTTCCACAACAGCCAGAGCGCCGTCAGGAGGAGAATCCCCTGCGCCATCAGAGGCTTCATCGACTTCCGGTAGCCGTCCTTCATGGCCAGGGTTAAACGCCATACCGCCCCCACCCCAAACACAAAACATATCAAGCCCAACATGTTCTTGTCGGTGGCCACGCCGGTCAAAGACATGGTTCCCGTCCATCGGTCATATACGCGGCCAAACTGGGGATAGTACTTAATCACCACGATGGAGCCGGGCAGCAACAGGAAACCGGCGCGCGCCAGGAATCGCTTGATGGCCGCCGTACGGTTGCCGTCGGTCAGGATAATGAGCACCATCGCCAGGTCGGCCAAAGACTTGGTCCAGCGCTTGAAGGACACATCGGAATAATCCGACCATACGAAGCTGACGCCGCAGTAAAGGAAAAACAGCGCAATCGGCCAATTGGCCCGGAGCAGGGTTACCACCCGCTGTCCACGGCCGATCAGGATGACGATTGCGATGACCAGCAATCCGGTCAGGATCGCCCGGTCCACAGGGCTGCCCTCGAGATACTGATCGCTGTCAGGGGCGGTGCCGGAAAAACTCAGCCACTGCGAAACCATGCGCGAACCGCCGATGCAGACCCAGATTACCGGGACCCAAAGCGCAGGCGAAGTGCGGGCCTTCCAATCCCGGTCGAGCAGGAAGAGACCCAGAATGCCGATCGCATAAACCAGCGTGTGTAAAAGAGCGCTCATTGCGGATCGAGAAACAGGCGGTGAACCAGTTCCATGGTAAGCAACCGGTGGAGTTCGGAGGTATGGTTCCGGTTGCCTTTCAAGTGGCCGCTCACCAGAGTCTGCATAATTTTCGGCTCAACGTATGGCCGGGAGAGCGACCGCGGATCGAGTAGAACATCGCGAACATACTGCGACAGGACATCGCGATACCACACGCGAAAATGATAAATCTTGTGGCGACCCAGAAAAAGGCGCTCCAAGTGCAGCGGGGCAAAAAAGTGGTCCACCTGCGCCACTTTTTTCGGCATGCCATAGTCATAGGCATACTCCGCCTTGAAAAGGAACTCAAGGTACCCGTGATAGACGATTTCGGAAAGCCCCCCCGCCCCGCCGTAACCGCGGTCGGTAGGGATCTTGCGCAGCTCCGGATTGCCATCCGCGATCAGCCGCAGGCGAAGATCGTTGTTGGCGGCGGCGTCTTTCGGTGCACGAAACACAGTCCGGATCAGCTCGTTATCCAGGAATGGGGTACGCGCCGTTACCTGCGTCTGTTCCAGGGAGCGGATCCCATAGTGATGCCAGGGAGCCTGGCAGAACACCGAGAACGACAGCGGGTGTCGCCGCAACTGTTCCTGATACGTATTCCTAGCCCGCTCCACTTGAACCATCAGCTCGGGGCGAAACAAACCCGGAGTGGAACCTGCCGGCTTAAATGCCCGCAGATGGCGGAGCACCTCGTCGCCGTACAGGCCTGTCATGCGCAGCGGAGCGATTTCGCGGGCCCGCTCACTGACAAATAAGTCGGGCGAACGGCTTAAATCCACGCAGGCGTCGGAAAGATAGATACTCCGCTCCGCATAATGGGCAAAGCGCGAAAGAAAATCCTTGCCAACTCCAATGACATGGTGCGGCTGCCGGCACACTTTCGCCACTCGCCGGGCCACCTTCACATCCTGGCAATCGCGGTACGCGCCTCCGTAGGTGTAACAGGGCAACTCCCCTGGCGCGGCTTTGCCCCAGGCCAGGACGACGCGGGTGTCCAGACCGCCGGTGAGCGACATGCCGATGCGCTCCCGGCCTTTGAAGTAGCGCGGTAGCGTGCGGGAATAAACCTCACGCACCTGCCGATAGTAGGCCTCGGGCTCGAGCGGATCCTGCAGTTCCCATTCCTGCGCATCGAAGAAGGAGTTCTTCTGATCCAGCGTTCCGTTGCGGAAGGTCCAGGCCGAGCCGGAGGGCAGCACCTGCAAGTTTTCGAAAAGCGTGCGATTCTCCAGCACGCTTCCCAGGCAAGCAAACTCTCCCAAGCTCTGGAGATTGAGACTGCGCAGTTCGGGACGAACTGCCAGAATGGCCTTGGCTTCAGGAGCAAAATAAAACGCGCCTTTCGCCTGATGATAGTAAAGGCGATGCATCCCGTAGCGGTCGTTGAACAAAGTGGCCGTTCCCCGGTTCCGATCCACCAACAATCCCTGGAATCTCCCGTTCAGGTCAGGAAAGAATGCCGGGTCTTCTTCGTAAAGATGGGGCAGATATCCGGGGCCTTCCGAGTCGAAGCTGTGTCCGCTCTTTCTAAGGCGGCAAATGGTTTCTGGATCGGGAAAATCCTCCCCGGAAAAAAGCAGGACGATATCGCCCTTCTCATTGCGCAGAGGAACTTGATCACAAAAAGAGCCCTTGATAACCGCCCAGCCCACATAGATCCCAAGAGCCTCGTCGATCCACGTTCCTGTCTGGTAGAACGATTCATGGCGGATGGCTTCGACCATCCGGAGCAATTCCGGTTCGGCTTGGCTGCGGGGCTGTTGCGTGATTAGACCGACGATTCCTGGCATGTCAGATGATTGTGTTCAGAATAAAAACGACAGAATGGGGAAACTGCGAAGTTGGCAATGGATCGCGAATGAATCCGCGATCCTCACGGCAGAAGAACAAGAGCTTGCAGGCAGCCTTTTAGGAGGCTTCCGAAGGGGTGGCAGCGGACTGCATCTTGCGGCTGTACCAGCTGTTCCTGAGCGCACGCAGCCTGGCCAACATTGGTTCAGGCAAACGGCTCGCCAGAGGATGGTGCAATCCCAGGCGCAGGGCTACAGCCCCTAAAGCAGTCACGGGCACATAGTAGCGCGGAACGTCCATCTTCTGGAAGCCGTTCCGTTCCTTAAAATCGCTGAGGCTGTCCTTTTCTTTCTTGCCGTAGGCAAAGTTGGAGTAGACCAGAAACGGAATCTTGCGCTCGGTGCAGGAGCGCACCGCCTGCACGACCAATGCGTTGGTGGGCGCCTTGTCGCGCTGCGAGACCATGGAAACGATGTGCATCAGGCCGGCCTGGGTCTTGGTTTCGTCCCAGGTCATTTTGACAAAGCCGATCAACTGCTCGCCCAGATAGGCTCCGATGAAGACGCTGCAATCGAGGAAGGTCGAAGCCTCGCGGCGCACCGTTTCGAGGTCTTTGCCATAGTGGCCGAAGGGCTTCCCTTGCCGCACTGGGCACTCGTTGTAGATTTCCCAGATACCGCGTACCAAATTAGCGTCGAAGGGCACTTCCCGCAGCTTTACACCTTTCTTCTCCGCCTGCTTCGCCTTGTTGCGCCCTTTGAACCCGAGGGTTTCCATCCACCAGTGCTCGAAGGTGGTGAGTGGAATAGCCGCAAAATTGTCCCACTCGAAAGGGTAGTCAAACTTGGGCTTGGTTTCAGGCAGGCGTTGCATGAAGGTGAACAGATCCACCCGGGTTCCGCAGTGGCGAAGCCCTGCGATGACCGGCGCTGGATCGGCCAGAAAGCGATATTTTTCCCCGTCGATATGGCCAATCCGGAGCAAGCGGCCGCCGACTTTGATGTCCCGGTCGGCGACCCTCACGAAGCCACTCTTGGGGGCCGGCGCGCTCGCGGACACGACCGGCAAGCTTTTTCCGCCAGCGTGTGGAACAACAGCACTTTCCGTCTTGTCATCCTGAGCTTTCGCCGCTTCGATCTTATTATCCATGTCACAAACGTTCATCAAGGAATTCCCGCCTCACAATTGGATCAGGCTGCACGACTGATGCAGGTTTCAGTTAGTTTCAGTTAGAAGGAAGAGAGCTGCGGAGAACGGCTGGGAGGCCCCCGCGCACTTTACGGCACCAGCGCAGCTTGCGGAGCGGCCTGGCGTACGGTTTCCGCGGGTGCGTGGTCGGTTTCGAGTTGGGCAAAAATTGAATCCATGATCCGGGTCGTCAGCAGGATCTCCCGGTACGGAATCGGCGGCGGCGTATCTTCTACGATGCAGCGGTAGAAAGATTCGATCAGGAATTTCATCCCGGACTTCATCTGGAAATCGCGCTTCAGGAAAGTCCTCAGGTTGGTGTTCAGGTTTCCCAGATATTGTTTGGCAAAATTCACCGGCGGCACGAATTTGTCCAGATAGCTTTTGTGGCGCGCTCCGGGAAGCTTGATCAAAGTCTGATGATCGTGGTCGAGGACGAGCCCGTTCTCCGAACCGAACAGCCGCAACTGATGCAGCGAAGGCCGCATCTGCGAGGAAAACGTAAAGTATGCGGTTACGCGTTCTTGCTCCGCGATCAGCACTCTTAACTCATCAATGATTTCGTTCTCCCCCATACTTCTTAACAGGGGGCTGATGAACCCGTACGCCATTACCTGCGGAGAATCCGTGGTCAAGAACTCTGCAATGCGGGCGATGCCATGGCTGATGATGTTGTGCAGCAACTTTCCCGGCAACCGGCGCACCCAATGCTGTTTGTCTCCGAGCAATGCTCCCGCATAGCCGGTGCGGGAGATTTCATAGCAGTAGTAGCTCTCCATGTGCACCGGTTGCGGCCCCAGGTAGCCGGTCTGGACCAGAGCGCGCATGCGGCGGGCGGCGTGGCTGAACTGATCGTCGTGGCCGGCGGTAATCTTCAGGCCCTTCTTTTCGGCCAGCGCAATCAAGCTCTGCGCCTCATGCTCATAAAGGGTGAATGGCTTTTCCACGTAAACGTGGGAGCCGGCTTCGAGACACAGCCGAGCCAGCTCGTAGTGACCTTGCCCCGGCGTGGTGATGTGGACCACATCCGGCTTCGCCTGGCTCAGAAGCTCGCCCAGGTCGCTAAAGTATTGCTTCACCGGAAAGCGATCGTATAGCTGACGGGCCATCAACGGTTCGCGGTCGCAGACGGCCACGATCTCACAACCCGGGATCCTCTGGATCTGAGAAGCATGCGCATCCGCAATCTTCCCGCACCCAACAATGGCGGCCTTAAGCATGAGCTTTTCCCCGGCAGCTTTCAAAATAACGCTTCAATCCTTCCGACATTGGCACCTTCGGCGCCCATCCCACTCGTTGCTTCAGTTTTCGATTACTGTAACGCGTCCTCTTCCAGAAGCCATACCATTTACGGCGGTTGAAGGACATCGGCAACTGCCCCTCCGACCAGGTCGCATACCTTTCCCACAAGTAACAGAGCGAGTAGCTGAGGGCGTGAGGAACGTAGATGGATCGGAACTTTCTCACATTGCGCTTGTAGAGCCGCAGAAACTGGCGGCTGGTAGGCAGGTCGTCGTCCACCACGTTGAAAACTTCGCCATCGATCCCCGGCTTCAATCCCGCCAGAACGACTGCATCAGCGCAATTATCCACATAGGTGAAAGGAATCCGGTTTCCTCCTCCTAAATGCAGGAAGATGCCGAAGGTGCCGATCCCGACCCGGCCGGTGATGCCCTCGTTGCCCGGGCCATAAACGAATCCGGGTCTCACGATGACGTAGGGGATGCCCATTTTGCGGCCATACTCAACCACCATTTCGTCCTGCTTCGTCTTGGCAAAATCGTAAGCATCGCCACGAAGTTCCGGGTGGGTTTCGAGGGGACAGCCTTCATCGAGCAGGCTGCCGTGCGGCTTTTTCTGATTGGTGTAGACGGTGAACGAACTCACATTGACCAGGCGCTTCAGACAACCATGATGCACGCAGGCATCGAGCAGATTGCGGGTCGTCACCACCGAGTTCATGAAAGCATCCGGCACCGATTTCTCCCCGCGGCCGGCCGCCAGATGCAGAACGACCGCCACATTGCGGGTTACGTTCAGACAGTCCTCGCGGGATAGCAAATTCCCCCGCACCACCGAAACGTTGGCCTCTTGCCCGCTGCGGCTGATCAGACTTTCCAATCTTGCCACCCGCCCCGAAGGCCTCGCCAGACAGCGGATATTGCGAAACCCGCGTGCCAGCAGATTTTCCACGACTTTCAGGCCAATGAAGCCGCTGGCGCCGGTGACCAGGATGGGATCGTCCAGGCCAATGATGAACTCACTGCCGCCTGCCGAAATGCTGGCGGCTTTATCGACTTGCGAATTTGTACCTACAGTACTCATGATGTTTGCCGGATGTCGCCGGGAAAACCTTGAGGGCGCTCCACCATCCCTCCTCGGGTAAGAAACCGGTATTCTTCCGGGTTGACGGGGTGAGTTTCCACTTCCACCACGAACTTTCGTCCCAACCCAAAAATACGCTGTAAGCGGCTTGCCGGCTCGAATGGCGGAAGAAGAAAGAGAAAGTCCACCACGCGGTGACGACGGGCCAGCCGGCGGTCGACCGTCTTCCGATAATAGCGATTGATAAAGCTCTTCTCTCCCGGCTGAAAGGAAAAATTCCGCCGCACGATGGTGCCCGCGGGCAGAAGCTGCGAGCGTTGGACGTTGGCACAGAGATGCAGATGATGATGTCCGTCAATCCGCCGGGGAGCCGTCCCATAAAGACGGTGAAACTCCTCCAATTGCGCCTCAACTACATATTGGAACGCGTTGCGGAGGCCAGGATGGAAAAATACCCGGGCCAGTGGATGGAAGCGAAGATAGGATGCAACCTTTCGCTGTTGTTCTACGAGCTGTGCGGGGCAGTCCGCGGCGGTCAATGGAGCAGACAAATTGAGGTGAAGGCCGACGTCAATTCCCCATTCTCTGGAGAGAACCGCCGCGCGCTTTGAATCCTCCATGAAGACCATGGCGCTGACCGCGGACACGCTTCCCAGGCGAATGCACTCCAAAGTCTTGGCGGTGGTTTGCGGATCGCGGCCCCAATCATCCGCGTTCACAATCAAAGCACCGGTAGCTGACGTCGCGTCGTCCATGCCTATTGATGTCTCCGACAGGTTCTCCTTCTGCGCCAGAGAGGGGGAAGGAGTCATCGTCATCAGATCTGCTGCCCGGCTCATGCCAGGTTCACCGGTTGACAGCGAAGAATTTGCACATTGAACATTAGAGATACTCAGGCGGACGCGGCCGGATGGGATGGCTGCGCCACGCGGTTGCCGCCGACAAATTTCTTGAGGCGCCGCATCTGCTCACCCCGGCGGAAGGCCATCAGTTCCGGCGAAACCGAACGCGGTTGCCGGCGAACCATCGCCCAAAAATAACCCAACCCCAGCATGCCGCCGCTCAGTACGTAGGGTTTCTTGCTCATCTGGTAGAAGGTGCGGAAAATCTCCCACAAGGGATGTCCCCCCAGGGTGTAGTCGCGCGCTCCCGTTTTGAAGCTGGCCACCAGCGGCTTGGTCTCGGCGGTGCCCATCTGGCGATGGTGCAGGCAGACTTTGTCGGTGAAGGTGCGCGTCTTCCACCCCTTCATCCTGGCGGTAAGCACCGCAATATGGTCAATCCCTCCGCCCTTCACCGGCACATAGCCGCCAATCTCTTCGAAGCATTCGCGCCGGAAAACCTGGCAGGCGCCGGAAACGTGCTCGATGCTCACATAGCGGTAGTCATAGGTTGCCTGGCTGCCGGCATCCTGAAACGGCGTTCCCACCAATCCCAGCTTGGGATCGGTCGCCAGTTTGCCCAGAAGGAAAGAAAAATATTCCGGTTCGAAGGAAGTGTCGCCATCCAGACTGACGATCACTTCATAAGGCAGGTCCTGCACCCGTTCGCGGCCGGCATTGAAAGCGTGAACTTTCCCGGCGAAATGGCGCTCGCGGCGCTCGGGCATACGCAACAACTCGATCCAAGGATAATCGGCCGCATACCGGCGTACGATTTCGTCGGTGCCGTCAGTGGAGCCGTCACTGACGATGACCCACTTCAGCGGAGGGACAGTCTGTCCGGCCACCGACTTGAGCGTTAATTCGATATACGCCGCTTCATTCCTTGCCGGAGTGATCACTACGTATTTAGGAAGGCTTGTCATACTTTTGCCAGGACGGTCGCCGAATCGGCGGGTGAGCTTCCCGAGGCCTCGCCCGATTCGGTGAGAAGACTCACCAGAGCACGCAACATCCAGGCCTGCGACCAGCGCATGTACGAGGTCCGGATGGTGCACAGACGAAGCACGCGGTAGTAAAAGAAGCCGCGCTCGTCCCACATATGCTCCATGGCCCATCGCCAGACGGAATTCGCCAGGGATACGCTTTCGGGATGCAAATCGCGAAACGCCAGCAAGGTGAGGATGCTTTGCGCCACGCTGTGAATGTCGATGGGATAGGTGCGATCGTGAAAATAGCGGGCAGCGCCATCTGCGCGGAAAAAATGGGTGCGGTAGAATTCGAATCCCCGCCGCATGGCTGCATCAAATTCATCGGTTCCCGCATAGCGGCCTATGTCCTGCAGAGCGCCCAGGTTGTAGCCGGTATGGAAGTTATCGATCCACTTCTGCGTGGCTGCTTCTCCGTACCACCAGGAGCCATCCGGAAGCTGCTTGCCTACCGAATATCGCGCCACGGTAAAAGCCGGTTCCAGAAACCGCCGGTCGCCGGTGTGGGAAAAGGCGCGGCACAACAAGGCGGCCGCCAGCAGATTGGCATTGTGGGTCGTACCCCGGATATTAGGCAGCGGGTAGCTAAATCCCGCCGCGTCCCCATCTTTCCAGTACAGAACGTCGCGAACATATTCGGCGGCATTCACCGCCATGGTCAGGCAGCGCTGATCCTGTCGCCGGTCAAAGCAATCGAACAAAGCATCGGCGACAAACACCGTACACACCAGATTGGGCGCGCCGGCGGGCACCAAGATACTGCGGCCTTGCCAGGGAAAACTATAGCCCCAGCACCACCAGTCGTCCCCCGTTGAACGCAACGCCACCAGCCGGTCGATGAGGTGCTCGATCAACCCATCCCGATCCGCCGGTTCGCCTTCCGGTAGCCGAACCATGGCCGCGAGAAATAATCCCAGCGCCTTGGGGTTCTGTGTCTTGGGAACCAGCATCAGGCGGCGCAGGTTGACCGGACTGCGCTTGAGGGCCTGGGTGAGCGCGATCTGCGGAACCCGGTGATTCAGCACCGGCAAGAGCTGGAACAGCCTGCTGTTGAGCGCGTCGTAGGGATCGTATCCCGCCCAGTCGTTCTCCCGGCAATAGTGCAACAATTGCTGGGTAGCTGCCTGAAGGTTGTAGGTCATGTCGAAGAGTTTCGGTTGGAGGAGGAGGAAAAGCGGGAACCGCTAAATCATTGCCGACGAAGATTGCCCAAAGGCTACCGCAACACGCCTTTTCGTTCGGCATCTTCCGTGTCCAGCACGTATTGAATATTCCGGACCACAGCCTCAAAGGCGGGAGAGGAAGATCCTCGCGCACGCTGGTTTGATTTTGGCCGGGGTACAACCTTTATTTTGGTCTTCACGTCCTCGACACTTTCCAGCAACACCAAACGGCCCTGGTCCTGAAGATAGTGATCCACGGCACCGATTTTTCCGCGAAAGATACTGTAAACCGGGACACCGAGAGCGGCCGCTTCCCGGTTCATGGTGCCACCACCGCTGATGACCAAGTCGGAGAACCAGATCAGGTCCAGCCCATCTACCACGTGCTCCGGAATCATCGCTCGGCCATCCCGGAACAGTTCCGGAAATTGCGCCTTCAAGTCCTGCCCCTGCTTCGGCGTCCGGGGCACCAGCACGATCTTTACCTGCGGAATCGCTCCCAGCAACTGAAAGACACTGGTAAGCAGAAGCTCGGCTTCAGGATTGTGATAGTGCGCCTCAGTCGCAGGCGGGCGGATGGTAACCACCAAATCATCCACGCCGATGCCTAACTTCTGGCGAATCGAAGGATCAGGCTTGAACGAGGGAGCATAAACGTCTTCCTTGATTCCGGGGTATTGCAGAAAATGTTCTTTGTTAATCCCGTTGCCATAGACCATTTGCTCGGCGATAACTTCGGGCGCCATCAGCCAGGTCGGCGCAAACATCTTCACCTTGGCGCTGTGTTCGTAGTCGAAGATTGTAAGGTTAGGAACTCCCAGCAGGGAGGAAACCACAATCTGCGAACGCGAACCGTGAGAGACAGACAGGTCCGGCCGTTCCCGCAACATTCCCGGCGTCAGTTGCAGCACTCGCACACCCAAACCCGCTACTTTGGCTAAAATATGCTTGCCGTAATGGTGTCCCACACGCCGATACTGCAACTCAAACAGATCCGCCAGTTCGCAGACTTGAAAACAATCGCGTGCCGTCAGCACCACGGAATGTCCGCGCCGTTCAAGCTCTTCAATAATGGGCTTGAAAAAAGGCACATGCGGAGAGTTTTCCAGATCAATCCAGATTCTTTTCGGACGAACTTCGACCTCCGCCTGTAACTTGACTGCGGCCACGTTCACGGACTTCCTTTCTCCTACGTTGCAGGACGACTGGCCGCTCAAAGAATCGGCCTTCTCGATTTGGCTAGTCAATTGCATAGTTTTACTTAGCATAGGTGTACTTTCAACCGCCAATCACTATGGGGAGTGCCCTGTCGGTTACTGGCGTGGGTTGTGCTTGTCGTAGCAAAACATCTACAATTCGCCGCCCCGCCCCCCATCCCACAAATACGGAACCGTGTGTTTGCGATCCGATTGCAGCTGCTCGTGAATCGCCCGGCGAATGCCATCGCGCTCCACACCCGCCAACACATTCGTGCCCGTATCCACGGTGACCGGCCTTTCCGTGTTTTCCCGCACGGTGACGCAGGCCACGCCTAGCCCGGTGGTCTCTTCCTGAATGCCGCCCGAGTCGGTAACCACCAAACGTGCGTTCTTCATCAGGCAAAGAAAATCAATATAGCCCTGCGGATCAATTAACAGGATCCCCTTCGGCTCGTGGCCTGCCGCTGCCCCGTCCGTGAGATCGGCGGAAAAATTGAAGTAGGAGGCCAGCCCATTCTCCTCAATCTGCTTCCGGGTCCTGGGGTGGGCGGGAAAAATAATGGGAAACTGTCCGGCCAGTTCGTGCAGCCCTTCGAGAATCTCGCGGAAGCATTCCGCACGGTCCACATTGGCAGGACGGTGCAGGGTCAACAGCGCATATGGTTTGGCCGGCGCGGAACCGCTGCTGCGGAGCTGCAAGCGATCCAGAACGCTGGAAGCATCGGCTTTCTTCTGCGAGGCCATGAGCGAATCGATCATAGTGTTGCCGACAAAGAATATCCGCTCCTGGGGAATGCCTTCTTTCTCCAGATTGCGCAGACCGCTCTCCTCGGTCACGAACAACAGGTCGGACAAGTGGTCGGTGAGAATGCGGTTGATCTCTTCCGGCATGGTGCGGTCGAAAGAGCGCAGCCCGGCCTCCACGTGCGCGATCAAGGGGCGCTTTTGCTCCGGACCGCAGGTGATTTTAGCGGTCACCAACGCGCAAGCAATCGTGGAATTTACGTCCCCGGCCACCACGACCACATCGGGAGATTCCTTCAACACAACCGGCTCAAAACGCTTCATGATTTCGGCGGTTTGTGCTGCATGGGATCCCGATCCGGCACCCAGAAAAACATCCGGCTGCGGAAGGTTCAGGTCGGCAAAAAACGCGTCCGACATGCGGGCGTCGTAATGCTGTCCCGTATGCACCAAAATGTATTCGATGGTTTCCTGGGACGAGCCTGCCGACTTCCCTGCTCGCTCGTTATGCCGCGCCATCGCCTGCATGATGGGAGCCGCCTTCATGAAATTGGGACGGGCCCCCACTACAATCATGATCTTCATTGGGTTACCTGAAACCTGCCTTTCGCAAACATAAACCAGGGGGAGGGCTGATGGAAAACGGGCCGCTGATCCCGCTCAGCCAGCCGTCACTTCGGCAGGCTTGCGTGCCGCGGTGCATTGAATCACCTTCTCCGCCACTTGGTGCGCCTGCTGCGAAGTCAGCTGCGGAAACATGGGCAGCGAAACAATCTCCGGCGCAACCCGCTCTGTCACCGGAAAGTCCCCTGCCTTGTAGCCCAATCCTGCGTACGCCTTTTGCAGGTGCAATGGAATCGGATAGTGGATGGCGGTGTTCACTCCCCCGGCAGCCAGTTCGGCTTGCAGCTTTTCGCGGTTTTGCACCCGCACCACGTACAAGTGATAAACCGCCTTCGACCAGGCTGGCTCGTGCGGCAGAATCACTTCGCTCACTCCCTCAAAAAATTGCGAATATTCTTTCGCCCGCGCCCGCCGCTTTTCGTTCCAACCTTCCAGTTTTTTGAGCTTGGCATGAAGGATGCCCGCCTGAATCGTATCCAGTCGGCCGTTATAGCCTTCGATATCGTGATAATACTTGCGGCTCTGCCCATGGTCGCGCAGCATGCGAATGTGCTTGGCTACTGCTTCATCGTTGGTGGTGACCGCGCCGGCTTCGCCGCATGCACCCAGATTTTTTCCGGGATAGAAACTGAAGGCCGCCGCCCGGCCCATCGAGCCTGCGCTGTGCCATTGCTTGTCTTTCGCCGAGTAATATTTCGCGCCGTGCGCCTGGCAGGAATCTTCCACCACTATCAAACCATAGCTGGCCGCCAGTTCCAGAATGCGGTCCATGGACGCCATCTGACCGTAAAGATGGACCGGCACAATCGCCGTTACCGGACGGTTCGATCCCAGATGCAGCAGACTTCCAGAAGCGTCCCGGCGGCATTCTTCTGCCAGGAAGCGCTGCAGCTTCGCCGGATCGAGGTTATAGGTGCTCTCGTCGATATCCACGAACACGGGCTGCCCGCCCGCCTGGGAAATCGCTTCCGTGGTGGCAATGAAGGTGTTGGGCACGGTGATGACCAGATCGCCGTGCTTCACTCCTGAAGCCATCAGGGCGAAGCGCACGGCGTCGGTGCCGTTGGCCACGCCTACGCAGTACCTGGCCTCGCAAAACTGGGCGAAGTCACGTTCGAATTCTTCCAGCATGCTGCCGCCGATGAAATGCGCCTTGCGAATACAATCGCGAAATACTTCCACCAGTTCTTCTTCCATCTCCACGTGCGGAGTGACCAAATCTAAGAATGGAATCATTCCCTGTGCCATTTATTTGTCCTCTTTTTTATGCTCAGCTTTTTTCTGCTCATCGAGAAAACGCAGAACCTTAGCCGGATTCCCGGCGACTACACTGTTGGGGGGAACGTTTTTGGTGACGACGCTGCCCGCGCCCACCAATGCATTCTCGCCAATCACCACTTTCGACAGGATGGTGGATCCGGAACCGATAGAAGCGCCCTTGGCCACGCGCGTGGTTTCCACCTTCCAGTCGGCCTCGGTTTGCAACTGGCCATCTCCGGCGGTGGCGCGCGGATAGGAGTCGTTGATGAAGGTCACACTGTGCCCGATAAAGACGTTGTCCTCAATCTGCACTCCTTCACAGATAAAAGTGTGGCTGGAAACTTTGCAGTTGCTGCCCACGCTCGCATTTTTCTGGATTTCGACGAATGCGCCAATCTTCGTGTTAGCGCCAATCGAGCAACCGTAAAGATTGATGAACTTGGAAAATTTGACGCCTTCGCCCAGTTTCACGTCCGGGGCGATGGAAAGAAACTGCTCCGGGGCTTCACCTTGTTTTGCACTCATAGGATTGGATGGATTGCCACGCTTACGGCTACAGCTTTATCAGTTTGCCGCGCTCCTTCACCGACGCTTCCGCCGCTTCCAGCAGGCGCACCACTCGCAGGCCGGCCACGCCGTCATTCATGGCGGCGCGGTTCGAAGAGATGCATTCCATGAAGTGGCTGGTTTCACAGCGTAAGGCCTCGGTCTGTTCGACGCGCGGCGCCCACATGTCGCCGGAACGGTAGCTGACCAGCAGATCGTAGACGCCCCGGCTGCCGCTCTTGACGGTCACACCGCGATCGTAGACTTTGATTTTTTCGTCGGCTTCCAGGTCGTTCCATACCAGCATCTTCTTTTCGCCGCCGATCAGCGTGGTCCGCACTTTGACCGGAGAAAGCCAGTTGACGTTGATGTGGGCCACCACATTTTCCGGAAAATAGATGGTCAGGAAAGCGATGTCTACGTGGCTGTTCAGGTGCTTTTCTCCCGTAGCCACAATGGCCTCGGGCTGCTTCTGAATCAGGTAGTCCATGATGGAAAGATCGTGCGGCGCCAGATCCCAAATGACGTTGATGTCATGCTGAAACAGTCCCAGATTCACCCGCATGGAGTCATAGTAGAAAAGATTTCCCATGACGCCTTCGTCCACCAACTGGCGGATCTTGCGGACCGCCCCGGTGAACAGGAAGGTGTGGTCCACCATGATCTGCAGTTGCTTCTTCGCCGCCAGTTCGATCAGCTCTTCGGCTTGCGCCGTGCTGGCCGTGAAAGGCTTCTCGACAAAAATGTGCTTGCCGTGGCTGAGCGCGGCTTTCGCCAGCTCGTAATGCGTCCACACCGGAGTCACCACCGCCACCACGTCCACATCCGGCGAGGTCAGAACTTCCTGCGAATCCTTGGTGAGCTTCACCTGCGGAAAGCTCTGTTTGGCGCGGTTCAGGCAGTCGCTGCGCGTGTCGGAAATAGCGACTACTTCGGAAACGCCCGCATGGTTGAAGTTGCGGGCCACATTCGGTCCCCAGTATCCATACCCGATAATTCCTACTCGAATCATGATTTCACCTCGTGCGTGCGCACTCTTCCCCGCAAGCTGAATCTTGCAGCGAAACAGAAAAAGAGAACGATGGGGAGGAATTTACTGCGCACCTTTCACCAAACGGGCTGAAGGCACGCTATGTCTACCAGAACCAACCGGGAGGGGATTAGTACGCTCCGTCGCCCGACACCACCGCCGCCGGGGTCCGCAGCAAAATCTTCACATCCAACCACAGGGACTGCTTACGCGCATATTGCAGGTCCAACCGGACCATGTCGTCAAATTTGGTGCGGCTGCGGCCATTGACCTGCCACAAGCCGGTAATTCCGGGACGCGCTTCCAACAAGCGGCGGCGGTGCCAAACATCGTACGCTTCCACTTCATAGGGCACCGGCGGACGCGGACCCACCAGCGACATCTCTCCCCACAGCACGTTGAAGAACTGCGGCAGTTCGTCCAGGCTGGTGCGCCGCAGAATGCGGCCTACCGGGGTCACCCGGGGATCGTCGGTGATCTTGAATACCCCGTCGCGGCCCTTCTGATCGGCTTTCCCGGCGATGAGCTTGCGCACGTACTCTTTGTGAATCTCGGAACTGTTGTTCACGTACATGGAACGGAACTTGAGGAACGTGAAGCGCCGGCCAAACTGGCCAATGCGTGGTTGCCGGAAAAAGATTGGCCCTTTGGAGGAGAGCTTCACCGCCACCGCAATCAGCAGGAACAAGGGTGAGAACACGGCAATCGCGGCCAGAGCTCCGGTCACATCCATGGCCCGCTTGAACACCTGCGACAAGCGCTTGCGGCTGTCTTCCTGCCGCAGATCCGGGTAGAGCACGGAATCCTGGGGATCGGTCGGCGTCTCCTCGCCCCACTCTTCGGGAAAAAGATGGAAAGAAATATTGATCTGGCTGAACTGCTCGAGGGTGAGGCAATCGCGCAACGCGCTGCTCACCCGCACCAGCATGGTGCCCAAAATGGATTTCTTGAGGTCTACCGCGATTTCGGTGAACATCACGCCGACAATCGAATGATCCTTGTACCAGCCGATCACGTCGGTATCACGGGTGGACAGAGCCAGTGCAGAGAACACATCCTGCAGCACCTTGCTGTTTTTCTCACTGCGTGAAACCCGCCCGGTATCGAGCAGCATGAGCAGGAAAGGTTTTCCCGACCGCTCCGCCCGTTTGCGTTCCAGGCAAATCATCCGGTGAAAGTAATCCTCGGGCAGAACGTGGGCGCCGTCCCCCCCCAAGGGCTCCTTCACGGGAACGGTTGTTTCCAGTTTGTTTGCTAGCTCAGTGACCTTCACCCTCACTCCTCCTTCTTTCCTTCGGGCTGGCTGGGGAAAGATGGTGCACCGCACCCGCATGTTGAAACTGTGTGCTTAATTTTCAATGCTTGAGCAGAACTGCGTTTTTTTGGAGGGAGGGCTTGCAGTACGGTGGCTCTGCGTGGAGCCACCGCTTCTTCAATTCTTTACCCAAGCTATTCTACCGCAGCCGGGCTGTAACGGGAATAATAATCCTTTTCGTTGTCTCCTGTACAACTATTCACAACCAATCCCAGCAACCGGGACTGGTCGATGGCGGCGAGCCCTCTTTGCAGTGGCTGTTTTTCCGTCCGCCCAGCGCGCACCACCAGTAGAATGCCGTCGGCAAATCGTGCCCAGACACTGGTGTCCGCCAAAGGCAGAACCGGCGGAGAATCGATGACGACCCAATCGAAGCCACTCGCCAACTGGTCCATCAAATTCGCCAATTTTCCCGACTGCATCAATTCCAGAGGGTTCTCCGGAGGGTGTCCGGCCGGCATCAGCCAAAAACCGGGACCATCCAGGTAGTAAATGTTGCTGACCGTACGGCTGCTTGACTGGAGCCACTCGCTCAGCCCTGCCGGGCGAGTGCCACCAAACAGCTGAGCCTGGGTGGGGCGTCGCAAATCGCCTTCCAACAACAGCACCTTTTGCTGCTTACGGCGGGCCAAGGTGGCCGCCAGATTGGCACTGACTAGTGTCTTTCCCTCTTCCGAAATGGTGCTGGTGATTAGAATCCTCTTAACCCCGCGCTCCTGTTGCAACTGGCGAAGGCGTACCCCCAAAAAGCGGAATTTTTCGGCCCCTAGGCTCTCGGTCTCGGTCAAAGACACCAGGCGGCTATTGGGCGTGGGCGCAACCTGGACGGAGGGAAAATCTGCCAGTTGAAAGGGTGCACTGGGTTCCGCAACCTCCGCCTCTGGCTCAAGCGCGGTCCTCTCCGCCTCCTGCAAAATGGCCACGGAGGCTGGTTCGTGAAAAGCAAACTCTATCTTTTCGGATTCCGAACGCTGCAATGCTTCAAAAATACGGCTCATTTACGCCTGCTTTCGGGGCCCACTTCGAGCGGGGCCTCTGCTTCGCTGGACTTGACGTTCTGCAGATAATCGTGCAACTGCAGCAAAGTCTTCACCGCCTGCCAGACTTCTTCGCTGCTCTCGGCGATTGGCTTGCCGGCAGGGGCCGATTGGTTCTCCGCCAGGCCGTTGCCATTTCCTGCGTTGCGCCGCACCATGCCCAGCCGGAAATCGGCGGCCACTTCATCAATCACCTCGGGTTCCACGATGGGAGCCTGCCGGGCAAAGGCCGTAATCAGCGCGTTCTCGCATATCGTATTGATCAGCCGCGGGATGCCCCGGGAGTGCCGGTAAACCTTGGCAATCGTGTTTGAGGGAAACAGAGTGGTGACATTGGAACTGGCGCCGGCCAACTGCAGGCGGCGTTGGATGTAACCGCGCGTTTCTTCGAAATTCAGCGGCTCCAGCTGGGAACGCAGGGCGATGCGTTGCTTCAACTGCCGCAGTTCGACGGAGTCGAGCTTTTCGTCGAGTTCGGGCTGTCCGACCAACAAGATTTGCAGCAATTTCTCCTGCGCGGTTTCCAGGTTGGTGAGCAGCCGGATCTCTTCCAGTACGCCTACGGGTAGATGGTGGGCTTCATCGACCACCAGCACGGTAGTGAGCTTTTTCTGATGACGCGAAATGACATAGTTGCTCAGCTCCAGCAGAAGGTCGCTCTTATTCTTGCCGGAGGCCGCCAGGCCGAAATCTCCCGCAACATACTGCAGGAATTCCAGGGGCGCCAGCAGGCTATTGAACACATAGGCATACGCCACGCTTCGCCGGTTCAGCAATTCGAGCAAACAGCGGACCAGGAGCGTCTTGCCGGTGCCTACTTCTCCCGTCATTACAACAAATCCCTTGTGCCGCCGGACCCCATAGTAGAGGGCTGCCAGCGCCTCATTGTGGCGCCGGGTAGGGAACAAAAAGGAGGGATCGGGGGTGATCTCGAATGGATTGCGCTTCAGATTGTAAAAGGCTTTGTACATACATTCCTAGCCGCGCAGAAAACTGATTCCTACTCCGATCAACATCACAAAACCGATAATACCCGCGGCCGCCCACTCCAGGTAAAAACGGCGGCGCTGGGCGCTGTCCTCTTCCGTTGTGGGAAGAGGAGGAATTTCCGCCAGCACCTCCGCCGAGATCAGCTTCTCGAACTCACCCTCATCATAGATGTGGTGGTCAAAAAAGTCCGCTCCCACGGCGGCCACGATTCCCAACGCCAGCCCCGCGGCCAATCCCCCTAGGCTGATCAAAAAGCGCTTGGGGGCGAACGGCTTGGTGGGCAGACTTGGGGGATCCTGGGTGCGGAAATGCAGGCCCTCCTGGCTCTTGCCCAGGTTGGCGGTCAGCTCGGCGCTGTGCTTTTGTTCCAGCAGTTTTTCGTAGTCCTTTTGCGATTGCTGCTGGTCCCGCGTCAAATCGGCCAGTTCCTGCTCGCGCGCCGGGGCGCTATTCAGGCGGCCCTGATACTCGTTGATCCTGGCTTGCAGGTCGCCGATCGAGTGCTGGCGGTTGGCCACCTCGATGGCATTCGCCTTCAGCTGACTGGCCACATCCATCATGGCCGCCGAGCGGCCGTCGCCGTAGTCCGGAGTCGATGCGCCACTTCCCCCATCCGCGCTCGCCTGGGCTTTCAATTCTGCCGCACGCTGCGCCCGCAGTTTTTCCGTGCGGGCGATCTGGTCTCGCATTTTGCGTACGTCCGGGTGCTGCTCTGTGTACCGTGACAACAGGTCGGTCAGCTGATCTCTTTCTCTTGCCAGCTCCTGATCGAGAGCTGCCAGCCCGGTCGGGTTGGTTTCTCCCGGCCGCGCGGTCACCACCCCCACCGTTTTGTACTGATTGTGCAGCGACTCCAGGTAGACGGTGCGCTGTTTCGCCAAGCCCAGCTGATCCTCCTCCGATTGCAACTGCGCCTGCAGTCCTCCCAGGATCTGCAAATTGCTCTGCGTCTGCGTCGGCAACTCGCCCATGTGACGGTCCTTGAAGTTCCGGACTTTCTCATCCTGGGCCGCCATTTTCGTCCGCGCGTCTTCGAGTTGGCTGTCGAGGAACTTCACCGTGTTTTCGTTGGCCGCTTGCACCATGGCGAAGTCTTCCCTCTGCAGCCGATTGCTGAGCTCATTGGTGACCTCCTGCGCGGCCTGGGGATTGTCCGAATCGAACGAGATACTGAAAGACGACAAATCGTTCTTGCCCGGAGAGCGCACTAGATCGATATTGAGATCCTTGTTCATCTTGGCCACCAAAGCGTCATCGCTGATGTGGTGGGCCCTCTGCTTCGGGTAGAGGTTGAAGCGCTGGGCGATGCCGAGCAGAAGGGTTCGGCTGCGAATCTGTTGTTCGATGCTGTCCAGCCGGTCCTGCAAGTCGTCCGCCGGGTTGTTCCCGACAATATTTTGCGAGACTGCCGGTTGCATCACCAGGATCATCGTGCTGGAACGATATACGGAGGGCAGCAGCCAGCTGACTCCCCAGACCAGAATCCAGACCACGAACATGGGAAGAATCACATACCAGCGGCGGCGCAGCAGCACCCCCTGATACTTCTTCAGGTCGAATGGCGGTAGCGGTTGTTCTGTGAGTTCTTCTGGCATGTGGATTAGCGCCCCAAGGGCCGGCTAAAGCGGTATACGACGCTGACCCAACCGCGGTTGTGATTTACGCCCAGGTCGGGCAGCGAAGTACCGCTCTGCTGCAGATAGTCGCGCGCATAACCTAACGTACACATTAGATTCTTGCCAATGTGCTGTTCCCAAAGAAAGTTACCCCAGGCCGCTTTGGAATTGCTGAAAAACGTGGTCCCGCCATTGCCGAGAGCGTGACTGCCGGTGTAAACCACATCCAGCTCGATGGTCGAGTTGCGGTTGAGCTGGTGGCGCACCGCTCCCGTACCGCTGGTAACCGCAGCGGCGGTAAGCAATCCACCCCCATCACTCACCTTGCGCGAGCCACCCGCGCTCACGCTGGTATGCCTTCCCTGCCAACTGAGGCTGGCCCCCCCGGCCACGCCCCAGCGGTTTTGCCTGTCGGTGGTGGAGGTCACGGTAACAAAAGGAATCGCCACGTGCGTGGTCACGATCACGCTGTCGAGCTGGGTGTACTCCGGTCCCGCAAAAAGAGCCAGGGCGGTGTGCCGCTGCAGATAGATCGTGTGGAAAAGCAGAATATCGTGAGTATTGACGTTCTCCATGATGGGATCAAAGGTGAGGCGCTGAAAGCTATAGGCGATTCCGCTCCAGTTGCGCGGCGTAAAACGGTGGGTATAGAACGCATTGCCACCCTCGCTCCGGCTGTCCACCAGATTTTGTGCACCCGCAGGCGGCGTGCCGAAAGACGAGATATACACATTGCCGCTGCCCCCTACCATGTCGCCGGCGCTGTATTGATAAGTCAGTTCCACGTTACCCAGGTCGAAGGTATGGGGAGCGATCGGTGTAATCACCCCCAGGTTCGGCTGCTGGATGATTCCGGTTCCGATGCCGCTCAATCCCCCCGACAGTTGGTCCAGAAAGCCCGTGGTCAGCAAAAAATGATTATGGATCCGCAGGTTGACATGCGGGCTCACGCGGTAGCGCAGGTCGAAGTCGGCGTTGTGCTCACTCTGGTTGTAAGCGCTGAAGCGCTGATTAAACGTGTATCCCCCTTCATAATCCGTGTTCAGGATGAGCCGGCGCCGGGAAATATTCACGCCCACGGTGGGAAACACGGAATACGAGAAACCGCCCACGCGCACCGCCGACTGGGACAACAGATTATCGTCGTAGGTTGCGGACGCGCCGATTCCCCCGAAGAGATAGTTCCGTTGTTCCTGTCCGTCGGCAAACTGCAAGGAAGTGGCGTCGATGTTCAAAGGCAGAGGAACCGGTGCCCGGGAGGAACGCCGCGCCTCATTGGTCGCCGAATCCTCCGGCTCACCTTGGGTAGCTTGGGCGTCATTCTGGCCGGACTGGTCACTCTGGACCACAGCCTGGCTTTGGCCGGAATCCTGGCCCGACTGCGGGTCGGGCCCGAAACCCTGAGCCAGCACAAGCCTCCCGCTGCATCCCAGCAAAATCACAGCCAGACTACGTTTGCACCATCCTAAGCTCACGGGACCACCACGCTATCCCGGGCCTGCAGCCGGATGTTCTGGTCCACATTTTTTCCTTTGACGACTTCCTTGTAATTGAAAGGCAGGCGGGTTTCGGTCCCGTCGGGATTGTGCCGCAGCACATAGATGCTCTTCTGCTTGGCAAAATCGCGGAATCCGCCGGCCAGCGCAATGGCGTCCAGCACGGTCGTGGAATTCGTCAGCAGATAGGAGCCCGGCTTCATGACCTCTCCCAGCACATTGAACCGCTTGCTCATCATCTGCTGCACGATAACGGCCACTTCCGGTTCGGAGATATAAGCCTGCAATTTTTTGGTGATCTCTTTCTCCAGCTGCAAAGGAGTCTTGCTGGCAGCCTGAACCTCTCCGACCAGCGGGAGAGAAATCGCCCCGTCCAGGCGTACCGTCACCGAGCGCGAAATCTCCGGCTCCTTCCAGACGTTGATGGCCAGAACGTCTTCCGGGCCGATCACGTAGTCCTTCTGCTCGTCATTATGTCCGGGAGGTGCGGCCTGGTTGGCAGGCTTGGTTGCCGAAGCATCTGCGCTGGGCGCCTTATCGGGCGTCTGGGCATAGAGCGCCCCGGCGAGCAGAGCCAGGATCGTCACCCCCAGCGCTCCCCCTCGCATAGCTAACCCCAGGAATTTACCAGTTCTCTTGCCTTCAACTCCCATTGCCATTGCCTTTGACTCCTTGGCCCATCCATGCCGACGAAAGATATCCGGCGGGGGGGCTCATTTGGTATTGCTGAATCTTGTACAACAACGTTCGATAGCTCACCTGCAGCAGACGCGCCGCCGCCTTGCGGTTCCAGTGAGTCTGCTCCAGCGCGGCAGCAATAGCGCTGCGCTCGGCTTCGGTTTTGACGCTCTGTACGATAGAGCGCAGGCCGGAGGCAGCCTCTTCTCCTTCTCCTCGTTCCAGTTCGTCCGGGTGCGGGTTGTCCGGCAGCGGAAGGCTTTCTCCCGTGCTATTCCACCCATGCTGCAACTGGAGGATTGCGAGTTCTTCGTCCCCTTCCATCACCAGATAGCGTTTCACAAAGGCTTCGAGCTCCTGCAGGTTGCCGTGCCACGGGTGCGACTGACAGGCTTCCAGGACTCCGGGCGGAAAAGCCCGCGACGGAATTCCGTAGCGCCTCGCCATTTGGTTCATGCAGTAGCCCAGCAAGAGAGGAATGTCGTCCTTCCTCTGCCGCAGAGGCGGCACGTGCACCGTGAACGCGCTTACTCGATAGTAGAGGTCCTCGCGTAATTTCTTTTTCGCCAGAGCTTCTTCTACGCCGCCAGACAAGGAGGCCATGATCCTGACGTCCACGTCCCAGGAAGCCTGCCCCCCGAGCCGCACGAAGCGTTTGTCTCGCATAACCTGCACCAACTTAAGTTGCAAGTCGGCGGGCATTTCGGCAATGTCTTCCAAGAGTAAGCTGCCCTTGTCCGCGAGTTCAAACTTGTCGTTCCCGCTTCGCGGTCCAGCAAAAACTCCGGAACTCTGGCCAAAAATTTCGCGCTCCAGCACGTCGCCGGGCAGTGAGGCGCAATTCACTCTGCGGAAACGGAATCCCGAGCGCACCGACAGCTTGTGAATCAGGCGGGCGGTGGCTGCCTTGCCGCTACCGGCCTCGCCCACCAGCAACACAGGCACATCCACCTGGGCCAGCAGTTCCGCTTGCGCCCGCAGCTTGCGCATCACCGGACTCGAAGCCACAAAGAAAATGTCTTCACTGATCTGCTCGACTTGCTCGCTGGCCGTCTCCAGATCTTGCGACCCGGCCGGCCTGAGTTGGTTGCGAATCGCCGCCTCCAGCGCCTGATCGTCAATCGGCCGCACCAGATAATTGCAGGCGCCCAGACGGAGCGCCTCCGCCTCTTGCGAAGCATCCTCGGCATGCGCCAGCAGCAAAACTTGAACGTCCGGGCGCAGGCGGCGCAACCAACGCAAGGTGTAGAGTGCGTCAGCGTCGCCCCGCGCCAAGTCAAGCACCACCAGGTCGGTATGATTCCCCGGTTGCACGCGTTCCAATGCCTCACATCCGCTGTTGGTGACCTCGATTTCCCAGCGATTCGCTTCCCCAATTGCCCACAGTGCACCCAGGCCAGCTGGTTCTCGGCTGACTACCAGCAGTCGCACTGCGCCGCTACGGTTATTCGCCAGCCGGCGGGAAAGCTCTCGTGTGGCCATGGGATGTGAAGAAATAAAAGGAAGAAGGCTGGATGCGCCGCTTACACCGGCTCGACGTGATACCCCTCGATACGAACCGCTAACGATCTCTGAATGACATCGACGGAAACTACCAGAGTGCGGTCTCCGTTCCGGGCAAGCAGGATGCCTTCCACGCCATCCATGGCTCCCCCGCAAATGCGGACGCGCTGGCCAATTTTCAAGAAGGGATGTTCCGACCAAGGCAGCTGTTCCGCCAACAAGATTCTTACCGCTTCGATCTGCTCGTCGGGAATCGGAGTCCCTTCCGCCCCGGTCCCCACAATTTGCAGCACGCCGTTGGTGCTGTGCACCTTCAGGCGCTCTCTTCCGCCGATTGGCATTCGCACAAAGACGTAGCAGCTGAAAAGAGGCAATTCGACAATTTTCTTTCGGTCGCTCCAGCGGTGTGTCTCCCTCATCAAGGGAAGGAATACCGTCATGCCGCGCTCTTGCAAACGCTCACTCACCATTTTTTCGTGACGCGACCGGGTGTGCACGGCGTACCAGCAGAGTCCGTCGGAAATGTGCGTCTTTTCGTCGGAAGGTTGCGCTTCCATGTTTACGAGGTTGTGCGTAGCTTCGCCCTCTGGGTCCCATCGCCTGCTTGGCCCTGAAAGAAAATGCATGGAATGACGTGAGGTGTTACCGGGCAAGGGGAGGGGAATGCAAACATAAGGCCCGCGTGACAAAACGAATCCTAGCGTTAGATGCAAAGGACTGCAAGAGGCAACACAGCTCACAGATATGCTTCTTATCTATTTGAGAGCTTATCAGCTCATTGGTTAAGGGTATAAAGTGTGCATACAGAAGTCCACACCACGTTGGTTTTAGTTATCAAATGACCAACACCAGAGGGCTTTGCAACCCCACCATCACTTCGATATCAAGTCAGAAAGAACATTCGTTATCTAATTGTAATTAAATAGGCTATACAGTACCCAGGGCTCTTAGGTGGGAAGCTTCTCGAAGAGAAAAGTGAACGATGACCAAACCAAATTCGTATCATACTGAGACACAGTGCAGACTTTGATCACACTGTGTGCAAGGTACTGCAACACTCGTTGTCAAGGACTCTTCCGTCATTGTAAGATTCTGGTGTCGTCGGCTCTGCGATTGCAACGCGAATAGCGCGTTTTCCCCCGAGTGCGAACTAGCGGCTTTTGAAAATCCTAACCCTTATTCAGCTCTCCAACTCGGGGTGGGCGTTAAGAGTGCGGTGATTCTTTCGGGAGAAACTATGGCTTTCGACCCAACCACTGGCGAGGCAACAATACGGGTGCTGGTCGCCGACGATACTCGCATGCACACGCAGCTTCTGGCGGACGCCCTGAGGCGCGACCGCCGTCTCGAAGTGATTGGATCTGTCGGCACACTCGCGTGATTTGCTGGACGCCATCATCACCCACAAGATCGACGTAGTAGTTCTGGCCTCCAATCTGGACGAACAGCCTTTGCGCGGAATCGAGGTTTTGCGTGAATTGCGCAACGCGCGCCCGGATTTGCGCGCCGTGAATCTTCTGGACTCATCGAAACGGGAAGTCGTCGTAGAAGCTTTTCGCGCCGGGGCGCGCGGCTTGTTCAGCCGTCACGAATCACTGGAAACTCTGGGTAAGTGCGTTCGCCGAGTCTACGAAGGTCAGGTCTGGGCGACCAACCAGCAGATGCTGTTCGCCATTGAGGCGCTTTCGTCGGCTCCCGTGCTGCGCGCCACCGGTCCCAACGGACTGGGTGCCCTTTCGAAACGAGAGTTGGACGTAGTGCAATGCTTGTCCGAAGGATTGACCAATCGTGAAATTGCCGAGCGGCTCGGCTTAAGTCAACACACGATTAAGAATTACCTTTTCCGCGTCTTTGACAAGCTCGGGGTGTCCAGCCGCCTGGAACTTCTTTCGCTTACACTTTCACAGCCCGCCGGCGGCGGCAGGCGTCCAGACCCGCGAAGCAGCGAAACATGGAACGAACAGACATCGGAGGAGTCTGCGGATTATCGCGATTCCGGCTCCGTTTACAGCGCCAGCGGAAAGGGCAAAGCTGGAGCACGCAAATCGCAGGAGAAAAGTGCCGTCAAAGACCTCATTTCAGCCTATGCGTGGTATCTGATTTCTGAACAGACTAACGAAGAGTCCAAAAAAGAAGAGGCGATCCTTTGCAAGAAACAACTGGCCGAAAGTCTGAGCCCGGAACAAATCATCGAGGCTCAGAAAACGGCTCTCGACCATCTGAAGAAATTTGGAAAACCAGCCACTATCGCGGCCGGAGCTTCCCCTGCGAGACCCTAGCAAACGCGGCCGTAAATTAGGTCGCGGCGCGGACGGCAACACATTACGCCGCAATCGCGCATCCGGCACAGGCTGAAAAACCGCATGCGCCGCCGGGCGGGCGATTCGTCATTCGCCGGCTACTCCGCGGACCTTCCATAAGATCTGGCGCAACATTCCCAGCAAAACTTCGGCATCATCTGACCGTAAATTCAGCCGGCGAATCAGCCGCCGCACTTTTTCTTCTGTGGCCGCTTTAGCCCCCGGATTCCAGTAGCGTGTGGCCCGCAAGACATCAAAGAGCACTGTCGTAATGCGTTCAACCTCACCGGCGCTCGCCGGAATTTCTTTCTCCACCGTTCCCCCGGCTCCTCGCGTACGTATCAATTCGTAAAGACACACAGCCACTGCCTGGCCGAGATTCATGGAGCCATGTCCTTCGCGAGTGGGGATGCGCATAAGCCAATGACAGTGGCTGAGGTCGTGGTTGGAAAGCCCGACTTTTTCCGAGCCGAACAAAAGTGCAACGCGCCGCGCCGCGAGCTCCCGCCGCACAAGGGGCGCGCCGTCTTCCAGCCTTCGCAGAGGATGCCGGAGTTCGCGCTTCCCTGCCGCGGTCGTTCCCACCACCAGGGCGCAGTCAGCAATCGCCTCGGCCAGGCTCCCGTATTCTTGGGCCTGGTCGAGTACGCTTGAAGCGCCAACCGCCGATCGTGCCTCGCGAAAGGCGACCTCATAGGGATTCACCACACGCAGGTGCAAGAACCCAAAATTGCTCATCGCCCGCGCGGCCGCACCAATATTGAGAGGATTCCGTGCCGCCACCAGCACGACTCGCAAGTTGCCGAATTCGCTCTCGGGAGTTTGCAAGAGAGCTATTCTATGACAGCAAAACCTGGATCGCGGCTCAGCCGATGAGCTTCAATCATCCTGCGGATGGACAAAGCCGTTTATTGGGCCGACCAGACATCGATCACATCCGGCGCGGAATCAGCACGAATCGCTCGATTCGCATGCGAGCTGCCACGAGAGAGCGGTCCATCCTGAGGCGGAAAACTACGGTTATTTCGTCGAACTGATCGATCGCATGTTTCACCGGAATCGCAAAGGCGAGGGTTTCATCGATCGGTTTGCCGGGGCTGGGATTTCGCGGCGGCGCGGAAGAAACCCGAACCATTCCCAGGGATAACGATGGCTTCCCCGGCAAAGTAGTGTTCCGGAGAATCAATTCCAATGAAACGCTTCCCGGATAGCGGTCGGCATTTTCAATGGCGATCCGAATCTCGCTGCAGCAACCCAGATCGATCAGGCTCCCGAGATTCTGCCGCGCTTGAGACACCAGTGGCCGGTCGCCTACGGAGCGAATGTTATATTCCTCCGGGCTGCCATGAGCCACATGCGCCTTCCGGGTGGGATGCTTCTCCGGCCATCTGGAGAACCAGTAGACCCCATCAAAGGGAATGCTGAGCGGGGCAGAGCGGCGTCCTTGGGTGAAAGTGGTGTCGATCGCCACCGGCACGGGCGTGATCAATTTGTTGGCCGGTTGCCGCTTCGGCCAGAGAACGATGCCAGGGTACAGGTCTTCTCCATCCGCGGCAGGGCCTCCCTCCAGCGAATAGTCCTCCGGGTATTCGGAAGCGTCTTGTAAGACGCGCCAGTGCTTTTTCACCGTGGCATTTTGGGCCACAGAGTTGCCGCTTCCCCTCCCCCGACCGAATCGCAAATACGCTCCGAGCGCGAGCACTGTAAAAACTACTGCCATACTTACCAGCAGATATTTGTTGGGCCCGTTCCGCGGCAGTGGGTGTACGAATTGCAATACTCTTTTGTTGAGTGACCAGACAAACAACGCCGTTAGCGCTCCCGTCAGCAGCACCGCCAGCAGCACGCTGCCGGCAACAGCAGCCAAGGCCGCGCCTTCGCCCAGGAACGAAATAGCAAGAGCCGGAAGCAACTGTCGTAGAAGAGGCCTCTCCTCCCATCTACCTGGAATTCCAGCTATAAGCGTCTGGGTCAGCGAGTCCGGCGTTTCGTCCGAACTGACTTGCGGCGGATATGCACAGAATCCCATCGTCAGCGCTCCGGCAAGCACGGCTGCGGCAGCCATTCCCAGCAACGATTGCTGTTGCAGAAGTACAGCCAGGGGAGCAAACCAGGCTGCGGCAGAAGATACTCGCCATGGCAAGCCGGGAGGCCTGGAGCCCGAAAAATCGGGAAGCAGCACGCTGGTTAACCAGATCGTTAATGCACAAACCAGAAAGACTGTCAGCACGCAGCTGAACGCGGAGACAATCAAGGCATCCAGCGATATCCAGTAGCGCCGCGGCGCGCCGCAGACCAGGCTCGAAACAATGAGCGCCGCCAACAAACCTGCTAACGGAGGCGCCCAAGTGTGTCCCGGACTGGCAACCGTGCCGTTCGCCGCGTGAAATTCGGTGGAAAGGCCGGGCATGCTGGCTTAGACACCCGGACGAGGATGGCGGTTCCTCGAAATTCAAATTGCTACGGTTTTCCGAAGGGGACGGTTATAGCGCTTCGGGAAAGGGACGGAAGCCCTTCAGGTGCAAAGTTCAGGAGAGTGTGCGATATCAAGATTGCGTCGCGCCGGAGCCACCGCTTTCCCGGCGCGAAGGAGGAGATCACTACGCACTTTAGAGCGCTGACGCCCCGCGCTCCTGGCTGCGGATGCGAATGGCTTCTTCCACTTTGGAAATAAAGATCTTGCCGTCGCCGATCGCTCCGGTCGCCGCACTCTTGAGAATGGCGTTGACGGCGGCATCGACGCGATCGTCACTGAGCACGATTTCCAATTTGATTTTGGGCAGCAAATCCACTCGGTATTCGCGACCGCGATAATGCTCAGTGTGGCCCTTCTGGCGCCCGTGCCCGCGCACATCGGAGATGGTCATGCCTTCCACCCCAAGCTCCAGCAGCGCTTCCTTAACGGCGTCCAGTTTGGCAGGCTGAATAATCGCTTCAACTTTAGTCATGGTGTATATCCTCAATCGCAGAGAATTTAAGTGGCTGATCGGGTCACCTTCCAATCAATGCCAGTATCTCAGGAACGCGCTTTCGACGTAAACCAGGACACCGATCACCACCAGCATTTCCACCATGATAGGAGTCATGTCCTTGATCCAATCCACCGGTGTGTATCGAACGTCGACGTCACGTTGGATGAATGCATAGGCTACCACCGATTGGGCGGAACCAATATGAGTCCAACAACCACCAAGTGCGTATCCGGAAATCTGGGCCATGGCAAACAGGGACAACACCGAGATGTCCAGCCCGTGCAGGGCATGTGAGGCGAAGTCGGCAACAACGTTGTTGTCGAGAATCGCGGAAAGAAAGGTGCATCCGAGGAATTGGCCGAAGGCCACGTGCGACTGGCCGAGAGACGCAATACTATGCCGGATCATGCTCTGCACGCCGTCAAAAAAGTTCGCCTTCGACAAAAGCGTGATCGAAAGGAACAGCGGAAACAAAAAGTAATACTCGGCATACTCCCGCCAGGCCTCGCGAACTGCCAGCTGGCGCATCTTGGTGATTCTCAAGATACCGAGTGAGGCCAGGAAGAAACCGGCAAAAGACGCGAGGAATAGTGGGACTTCGTGGTGCATCCCATGGACAATGAGCAAGGCTACGAATGGAACGAACGCTAGAATGCCTAAGACCTTGGCGCGCTTGCGGACGCTTCCCATTACCGCAAGGACCTCGTCAGCCTCCTGTTCGGCTGCCAGCATGCCCTGCTGATCGCCGGCGACGTCCAACTCATAGTGGCGATCCAAGGAAGCGGCGAGATCCTCACTAACGAAGTGAGCCAGAAGCTTCTTACGGACGGGTGGAGGCACGTCCTCACGCACCAAGGCAAGTCCCAGGGATTCGCCGTTGCGAATGCGATCCAACAGTGGTTCGACACGGCTCCCCAAATTGGCGGCGTGGTCCTCAATGAGTTCGACCGGCGTCAGCACTTCACCGTGACGCGCGGCCTGGAGAAAGCGGACGTTCGCTGCATTGGCGTCGATCACATCCATCATGTGAAGGTCCACATGCTTCCCGCGAAGCCGTTTTCGCAAGTGACGCGCCAAGACGAGATAACTGGCGATGGCGATAGGAGCGCAATACTCTAGAAAAAACATATTCCCCAAGTGGGGGTGCAAGTTGGCCTTCATGATCAGATTGGGCGGTTCGCCGTAAGCCAGCCAAACCCCACATATGGTGGTGACGGTGGTACATGCCACGACGGCGAAGCGGATGGCCGACTTCGGCAGCGCCGCAAGCATCAGGATGATGACTAACGTGCGAATGGTAAGGCCAATCATGGACACGCCGTCCAGGACGCCGGATGCGGCGGCCACCACCGCGGTAATCGAAATTACCGTTGGCAGAATCGCACCGCCACTGCGGCGCAGCAGAAAGAAGGTGGCGTCCTCTAACAACCGGGTTTGCGCGATCACCGACACGAAAAACGTCAGGCCGAGGATAAATAGCATGGTATCGGCATGAACAATACTGTCCAGGCCGGACAAAGTCAGCAGGTTCTCCTGCGCCCAGTAGCTCCAGCCTTTCTCCACAATTTCGATGTGCCACTGCGAAGTTTGCAGGCCGCTGAAAGTCGCCACGATGACCAGCAACAACCCATAAGTCAGAGCATTCTTGTGGATCTGGTATTTGAATGACCCCAGCAGAAATAATGCGAGTATGGTGGCCGATACTTCCAACGCCAAAAGCCACACGGGCAGCGGAGTGGCTCGACCCATTAGCGCCAGCACGGCGGCCACCACGGCGCAGGCGAGCACGAATTTCGCGCCGGACAACATCACGACGGCCGGTGCCTGTTGATTTGGAACTTCGAGCGACTCTGCGGCGGGCGGTATCACCAACACTTCTCCCTATTCTGTTTTTCTTGCGAAGCTCGCGTCGAGGGCGGCCGAAGCCAGTCGTGTGCTGCGCTACACCCCAAACCGCTCATGACGGACCATTGGCTCTGGGAAATGGAGGCAGAGCCAGCGCCTACACTTTGCCCAAAGTAGCCAGAGTCACAGGGACCGGATCGGTGAGTGCATCTTTCGGATACGCCTCCATTCCCATTTCCGACTGATCTAATCCGACAAACTCAGCCTCAGGACTGACCCGCAGGCCCATTGTGATTTTGATCAAAGCCCAGGCACCCAGGCAAACAGCGAGCGTGAACGCTCCAACCGCCAACACGCCGATCAGCTGTACTTTCAGAGATCCAAAGCCGCCACCGTAGAACAAGCCGTTAGCGCCTCCTCCCGGAGCGTCGGCCGTGGCGAACAGACCGATCGACAACGTACCGAATATGCCATTCACCAGGTGAACGGAAAGAGCCCCGACGGGATCGTCAAGCCTGTACTGATCAATGGCAAGCACGGAGGGAACGACAATGGTGCCCGCGATCAGGCCAATGATGAACGCGCCCATGACGCTTACGAAATTGCACGGCGCGGTAATTGCGACGAGGCCGGCCAGCGCGCCGTTGACGGTCATGGTGAAATCGGGTTTGCCCATCATCAACCACGCCACAATGGTAGAACTCAATATTGCGGCGCAGCACGCTAAGTTTGTGGTCATGGCTATGTGAGAGATTGCCTTGGGGTCTACCGCCATGGTGCTGCCGGGGTTAAATCCAAACCAGCCAAGCCAGAGAATGAATCCGCCAAGAAATACCAGAGCCATGCTGTGGCCGGGAATGGGGTGGACCGTGCCGTCGGACTTGTATTTTCCTCTCCTGGGCCCCAGAAGCAGGATTCCTGCGAGCCCCGCCCATCCACCGACGGAATGTACCACCGTCGATCCGGCAAAATCCCGCATCCCCATTTGGCTCAGCCAGCCGCCACCCCAGATCCAGTGACCCGTAACGGCGTAAGAGAAGCCCACCAGAATCAAGGTGAACACCATGAAAGACTTGTAGTGGATTCGCTCGGCCACGCATCCGGAAACGATGGTCGCGGCGGTGCCGGCAAAGACCAGTTGGAAGAAAAACTTTGCCAGCAGAGGAACCCCCGTCCAACTGAGGGAGGAGAACACACCGTGATAGGCGCTTCCGATAGCCGGACTGTTGTCAACGCCACCCAACAGCCAACCCGTCGTACCCATAAACCAGTTTCCGTTGCCGTACATGATGGCGAAGCCCACAACCCAATAGGCAATGGCTGAGAGGGCAAACACCACAAAGTTCTTGGCCAGAATATTGGTCGCGTTCTTTCGGCGGCACAGCCCAGCCTCAACGAAGCCAAAGCCTGCATTCATCCAGAAGACGAGAAAAGCTGTGACCAGAACCCAAACTGTGTCCAGCATGACCTTCAAATCGGCGGGAGATGGCGCACCACTCGAGGTTTGCGCGAAGGCCGTACCGCTAAATACGATCAACAGCAGAATGCCTATTGGAAGCACCTTCCTGGTTACTTCGTTTCTTGTCATGACTCCCCTCATCGCGATTGAGAAATTTGAGACAGCCCAATACGAGAGGAAGCGGTTCCTCTCTCTTGGGAGAGAGCTAATGTAATCCAGGAGCTACCGTCCTAACAATAGTGCGTAGCCGTGGATCGCCTTCGCTCCGCGATCATCTGAGGGCAGAGAATGTGAGGATCGCAAAACTCAATGATTGTCGGGTAGCGGAATCGGGCGGAGCATGGATCTCCGCCACGACCTCAATGTTGCGATGGATGCCGCCAGAAATGCGCCGACACACACCGGGCCAACGGGCGCCTTCCCCATCAAGACCAGGAAGAGGCCAATAATGATGGCCCAAGCCCATATCTGGCGCTGGTTTTTGATCGCCTCAAGCAATGTGTGCATCATCTGTCTCCCTTCACTACCAGGGCACTCGCAGCAGCAGCGTCACCAGTGCAGCCGCCATCCCCCCACTCATCAGTAGAACTGCTGCCCTGCTGAACGGCTTGTCCCAGGTGGGACGGCTAATACCATCACGCTCCCGTGCCCGTTCTTCTTTCAATAGCTCGGCCAGCATCTTGCGCTGTTCGAGTGTGGTTATACATTTCAGCGCCTGGCGGGCGGCGTCATAGCCTTTTTTCGGAATGCGCAATGTGAAATTGAGCTTGGCCAGCGTGTAATGGGCGGCAAAGTTTTCCGGATCAAGCTCCCCTGCCAACTCCAGGTTGTCGATGGCAGGATAAATGTTGTGGCTGAGCGCGTAAGCCAGCCCCAGGCATATCCGTCCTTCGGGGAAACTGGGGGCCAGGTTCACCGCTCGTAAGAGGAGATCTACAGCCTCTTCGGGCTCTGCCTCCTGGAGTTTTGCCAGGCCCTGCTGAAAGCAGCTTAGTGCCTCCGGGGCTAGCTGGGTGAAAGCCGGGAATTGCGGCGCAATCCCCGGCTGATAAGACGCGTTGTGATGAAACAGCAGCAGATCGTTCATTGAATCGCCTCCCCTGAGTCCATACCTTAGTCCGCCGCCGCTGAACCCGCTGGCACAGCCTCAGGCTTCAGGACAAACTCGGGATAGCACAGGGCTCCCATTTCTGGAATGTCCAAGCCTTCGAGTTCCTCAGACGCCGTAACACGCTGACCGACAATGAGGTCGATTACGCTGTTGGCGATGTAGAGAGAGACTGAACACGAAACCGATCAGAGTGGCAACGCCGATGAGCTGCGCAACCAACTGCGTCGGGTCCCCATAGAACAATCCCTTCACCCCATTGGTCCCATCCGCAAACAAGCCAACGGAAACTACACCCCAAAGACCGTTGGTTCCGTGTACGGAAATCGCTCCCACGGGGTCATCTACGCGCAGTACACGGTCAATGAACTCCACGCTGAAGCAAACCAGCACTCCGGCAACGAGGCCGATAATGCAGGCGCCCATGGTATTGACGTAGCCGCTAGGGGCGGTAATCGCCACCAGCCCAGCCAAGAGTCCATTGCCAGTCATGGAGGCATCTGGCTTACCGTACTTCAGCCACATAAAGAGCAGCGCGCCGAACGATCCGGTACAGCCGGCGAGCATCGTATCCACCGCAATGGTGCTGATACGTAGAGCGCCTGAGGCTCCGAGCGTGCTGCCCGGGTTGAATCCAAACCATCCAAACGCAAGAATGAAGCACCCGGCAAGGACGATCACGAGATCGTGCCCCGGCATACCGTTGGAGGATCCATCGCGATTGTACTTGCCGATACGCGGACCAACGATCAGCGCCAAAGCCAGAGCGGTAATGCCGCCCACTGCGTGAACCACGCCTGAGCCAGCAAAGTCAGCATAACCCGCGCCTAGACCGTAGTTCGCGCCGAGCTTGGAAAGCCAGCCGCCACCCCATGCCCAGTTGCCATAAATCGGATAGGTGATCGCGCCCAGAAAGACCGAAGAGACGCAGAAGGCAGCATATTTCCACCGCTCCGCGGCTGCCCCGGTGACGATGGTCAGCGCCGTGTCCATGAAGACCATTTCGAAGAGGAACAAGACCATGACGCCCACGTCATAGGTTGGCCCTCCCAGGAAGAATCCCTTGGTGCCCCACAGGCCCCAGTCGTGTCCTAGCAGATGAACCGTGAATTCATGGCTGAGGGGATTTGCACCTCCTAAGATAGAAACGCCTGCTGCTCCGCCCATTTGCAAGGCAAAGCCACACACCCAGTAGGCAAACAAACCAAAGCCATACACCATGAAGTTCATCATCATGGTGTGATTGGCGTTTTTGGCCCGGCAGAGACCGGTTTCAACGATGGCGAACCCGGCTTGCATGAACATGACCAGGAAGCCGGCTACTAGGGTCCACGTGAAATTGATGGCAATCCGGTTCTGCCCAGCCTGGTTCACCAGATCCGTCAGAGTGACACCCTTAGCGGGATCCGAGGCGACCACATCATTGGCCGTTCCTGTTTTCGTACCGCTGGGATCGCCGGCAGCGAGATCATCTGCCGAAGGACCGGTTACGCCCAGAGGCGCGTTTACCGCTGGTGCTACGGACGCCGGCGCAGGCGCTGCGCTGGCGGGAGCCTGACTCTGGGCCCAGGCTGGCAACCCACATACGGAAAGAACCACCACCGCCACCCACAAACATGGTTTGGACCATGTGCAACGTGTCATTGCGTGTCTCCTCGTGAAGTTCAGCACAAGATTGAAGTGCCTAAGCTATTCCCTGATCTACAACCAGCCCGCAGATTTGGCCTTGCCGTTTCCCTTAGCGCTTCCAAATCGCTTCTTTCATATGCGCTTTGTTCAGCACGCCGAGAATTCCGGTGAGAGTGATGGCAATTCCCAAGATGCAGAGAAACAACCTTCCTCCGGTGGACGAGGTGACCGACAGCCCCACCACAGGAATGATCCATCCCAACAGCGCTAAAAAGACTCCAAGGATTTTCATTTTGCTTTTTTCCTCTCGATTCCGTACTAGATAGTTTTGATCTTGTAGAAACCAGCCGCTGATACAAGCAGCAGCGCGGCGCCTACAATCGCCACCACGATGCCTATTCCGCCGCCACCATAAATTCCGGCGACAAAAGCGGTGAAGCCGACCAGCGTGGTAGTCAGATATGTTCCCTGTTGCGCGTTAGCAGCCATTCCTTAGCTCCTTGCGTCAAGTTATCTTGCGACAATTCTCGGTTTTGAAACGCGGCCAAGCTAAATGCTCGATCTCACGGAGTCCAATCGATACTTTTTTTAGCTCGCATAAAAATTGTTTTTCTTGTCAGCAGCGGTTGTTTGTGCTTCCGCTCTATTGAACTTCTCTACCCTATTTCGCATCGGCGGTGCTAAATGCGTAGATCAGCCCTAGACTCACCGTGTTCTGGGTTCCTACTGGTCCAAAGGGCGAACCCGGGAACTCGCTGGTGCGATACACGAAAACATCTTCATCTGACATATCCCGGCGGTACTCCAGTCGGGCCATGATCTTGTTGGCTAACATGCGCTGAGCCGTGATGGTGAATTCCCCCAGCTTTTGCGCGGTTCCGGTGGCGAAACCGTTGTGGTCATTGAACCACTCGCCACGGGTCGCGATATACCACTTGTCGCTGGGTGCGTATTTGATGAACCCCGCAAGCCCCGTCCACCACACCGGACTGCTCATTCCGGGAGTGACCAGGTCAGGAATGGAGTCATGGCCGTAATCGAAATTTCCCATGAAGGAAAGCTTGGCCGTCGGCGAGTAAGTTACGACGGTGTCCGCGATGTGCCGGAAGTCGCTGTTATCGTTAAACTGCTCCGGGCCGACCAAATAGTTCTCGATCAAGCTGAATTTGCTGTTTGGCGTCCAAGCGGCAGTGAAGCCGGTGGTTTTGCCGCTATTGTTATCCACCGTGTTGTTCCACCCATTCAACAAGTAGCCGCTCAGGGCAAATTTGCTATTGAAGGCATATTTGGCGCTCATTCCAAAATGGAAATACGGAATAGCCCAAGAAAACAGCAAGCCGCGCGAGTAGTTCCAGTTGTCTTTGCTCTCGATGAGCTCGGCGCCCACCGGCGTCACGAACTTGCCGGCGTTGATCTGCAATCCGTTGCCGACCGGGGCGAGATATTCCAAATAACCTTCCTTCAGATACTGGTCAAAATTCGTAATGGTGGACGGCGGACTCTGCGGAGTACCGGGGGTAGTAACAGGCACGTTGGGGGATGGACTTTCGCCGGCATTGACCAAATTCATTGCCTGGCCAAATCCCAGTGCTACGTGATAGCCAACGCGGCTTGCCGCCGGATCCACCGCCTTGTCTGCCACCAACTCAATCATGTTCAGACCGAACTGGCCCGAGTTGATGTCAAAGTTCCGTAGCCCGGTGGTGCGATTAGCAGGCTGGTTGGAGTTGTATCCGTAGTAGACATCCACGAATCCGCTCAGCGTGGTCGGTCCAAGCAGGCTACCGATCGAAGGCGGCGCGGGAGTCGCGGCTGGGGCACTTGTAGCCGCCGCTGCTGGAGTAGCGCTCGCGGCAGGCGCGGGCTCCGCCGCCACCTGACTTTTCAAGGCAGCCAGTTCTTTTTCCAGATCATCAATTCGCTTGGCCAAATCGGCAGAGCTCGGCTGGCTCGTGTCCGTCTGTGCTTCTACTCTGTGCACAGTACTCAATGCCACACCGAGCGCTAGAACGGCAAAAGCTACAAACCGAACCACGCAATCTTTTGTCATAAATAGCATTTGTCCTCTTTTTAATTTTGCTTTCGTATTTGTGCTCCACCTACAAACGCACTGGACAGGGGTCGCGCCTTGTTCGCGTCAGAATGTTGAGTTTTTATCGGCTTTTCGCGGCGTGGTCCAATTGATTGTTTTTTTGACCGGCATAAAAAATGGTTTTGAAAAATTAAATCTATGGCCGGGATAACGCGGATTGTTAAGCGCTGAAAAGCAAGCAGTTCGCAGATAGTAGCGGTGATCGATTTGTCATTTTTTGAATCGGGCCGATTCGTATTTCCGCTGCGCAGCCAAGTACCGGGTAGATGTCAGAAGCTGGCGCTCGACCAATTTCGTAGCGACTTGTATTCTTTTCTTGCGCCTGAGACTCACAAGCGTACTTCGAGCGCGAGCCACACCAGATCACCGTCGCACAGTAAGGGCAACTCCAGGCGGTATGTGGCAGATGGACCGTGAAGCCGGTAATTCCGGCCGGTGATGACTGTGGGCACTGACAAGCTACACTCAGCTTCCAGCCCGATCTTCGCTTTGAATTGCCCCGCGACCATATTGCAAATCTCTCCAATCGCATCACACTGTTGAGCGGCTGCGGCATCCGGAGCGATACCAAGCATTCTGGACGCAATCGCGGTGGCGCAATCTGTGTTACATCGGACGCTGCACATGGCGGAGATCGCTCCCGCGATCCCTACCATGCCGGTCACTTCACTGGAATTGGTTTCAGCGGTAAGCGGGGTGGTGGAAACCTGCACATCCACTCCCACCATCATCGAGAAAACTTCAGCACCGGCTTGCTGCAGGATGGCAAGCCAGCTCGGGGAAGGCAGAACATCGCGTGCACTGCTGCCAAGAGTCGTCATTCGTAACTGCTCGAAAGATGGATTCAGACCGAAACGCCCGCAACAAGGCCCAATTCGGAATACATCGGCAGGCATTGGTTTCTCATGAGGCTATCCTCCTGGGCTAGAAGGCACGGCGGTGAAAAGCTGGAACAACCCGGCGGAGAGCTGTTGAGTGCGATCGGTTCGGTTATGAGCGTCTTGCCATCTTCTCGGTTGAGCAACGCACCCGCTCAGGGGGTGGTGTCAGGCAGATTCAGCAGGCGGTAAATATATTGGAAAGTTCGACTCCCTTTGGTTCGCATACCCACTACAGGTGTTCGGGCAGGATAGGAAGCGCTCACGAGTAGCAGGTTTGCGAACATTCTGAGTACAGGCACCCTTTCGATCGCTCGGCTGACTGGCACGGAGCGCAAGAACGGGAGAAAGAGTTGTATCGGGCGCGATTTCACCTCGGAGAAAAAAGGGCCTGCCTCTCGCTCAACTTCCCGCTGAGTCATCCTTTGAAAGAGACTCCCCTCCGGCGTGTATCGCATCAACCGCGGGTTCCCCAAGAGTCTGGTTCGAAAATCATAGTGCTCCGTAGAAAACACGAAAAGCCCGGAATCGTTTAAAGCCTCCGAGACCGCCAGGTGCATGGCCATTCGTTGCTCTCGCGAATCCAGTGGCGTGGTAGCAAACGCACGATCGAAACTGCGACCGGCCAGTTTCAAATGCGTTGCGTCCGCCCACACTAACCCCACGTTGGAGCCGGGGCCGAGCCTTTTTGCCAGAAACTCCAGGGATGCCAGCGAAAAATCAACCGCCAGGATAGCCTGACATTTCTCCCTCATACGTACGGTGAAACGTCCCCGGCCACAGCCTATTTCGAGCAGCACACATTGGCGGTCAAGTTTGAGAGCAGCGATGTGTTGTGGGATCTCAAGCCGCGATGCGAGCTTGTTTTCAAACCACTCATTCCTCGCCTCCATCTCGACGCTTTGTTTGTCTCTCCACTTGGCTTCGTGGCGGGATTCCTCATCCATGCTTTCAGGCCCAAGCAGATGGAGAATTCCGTCCACGATCGGAAACGAGGCATGACACGAGCGACAAATCACCAGGCCTTGGCTGATCGGTTCGGTAGAGGAATCATCGCTACGTCCGATCGAAAGCTTCGTCCCGTCTCTTAGACAACATAGATTGCCGACAAGGGAGCGCGGAAACGCGGTTTTACTTTCATCTGGTTTTTCATCTGGTATGGGTTCGGGAAACGTCGCCATGTGCGGAGAGCTACCTCAAGAACAAGTTTTGAGTCAGCAGATGGTATCACATCATGCGGAAAGGAAATTCATTAGCTCTTTTCTGAACATCTGCGCCGCTCTCTGCCTCATAAAGAATCAGGGCTGCGGCCCGTTTTGGGAGGCCTGGCTCTTCTCCCCTTCCAGCTTTTGGATCGCCTTCTCGGCTTCTTTCGAATGGGGGCCATTGGGGAGAATTTTCAAATATTTCTGATACAGCATGATCGCGTCATCGCTCTCATGGAGCTTCTCGAAACATTCCGCCATGTGAAAGTTGGCCAAGGCATCGTTCGGCTTGTATTCCAACGCCTCCTGGTAGCGGGACAGCGCCGCTCGATAGTTCTTCTGCCGGAAATAGAAATCCCCGACTTCGATATCTTTCATCGCCCTATGCGGGTTCCAGGGGTGCATCTCCTGTACATCGCTGTCATCGGCCGGCCCTTCCGCGTCCGCGTTGTTCGGGTGGGCCTTGGCATCGTCTTTCGGGGGAGTGATGTCGATGCGCGTGTCGTGGCTCGAACTGACTCCAGCTCGCCTCGGTTCGTCGTCGCGCGGCGGAGCTTGGTTTTGCGCCGGCGCCTTATTGCTGGAGGGCATTTTCTCGACCTGCGCGGTCCCCACGCCAGCGAGCCCAGCCAGCAAGACCAGAAATAGAGACCATCGCATCATGAATGCCTATTGTATCCGTTTTCCACGAGGCGGCCCGGGTGGCGGGAAAGGAGCGCACACAAAAACAGGCCGCTCTCTTCAAGAGCGGCCTGACAGAAGTCCTCCGGGGGAGAGGGAGGAATTTCGCTTACATGCTAGAGGGCGTTTGTTGGGTCGAAGCCGACGGCTGCGTTCCCGGGGCCGCTCCGTTGCCCGTAGTATTCGTCATCAGCCGCACGTCCACGCGACGGTTAGCGGCGCGGCCGGTGCTGGTCCTGTTCGTCTCGACCGGCTTGTCTTCGCCCAAACCGATCAAATAAATCTTGTGCGCGGGCACGTTGTACTTCGAGGCCAAATACTGAATCACCGAATCGGCACGCCTTTGGCTAAGTCCATAGTTGTAGTCCGCCGATCCGACTGAATCCGTGCTGCCTTCGATGGTAATGATGTACCCCTTAGTGTTGCTGATGTTGGTGGCCAGCTCATCAAGAGCGTCTTTCGCCTTTTTGGTCAGATTGTCTTTGTTGAAACCGAAATGCACCGCTGCTTCGGTGACCACATGGTAGTTATCCAGATTGGCTACCGTCGTCTGCAGCGTGTCTACACGGGTCACGGCGGTATCCGCCAAAGTCTGGGCTTGGGAGGCTTGCTGCCCGGCTGCCTGAGCCTTCTGATCCACTTCCGCAGCCTTGGCCTGTACCTGCTGAATGCCAGCCTGAGCCCGGGCGTCAACGTCCTTTATGTCGTTAGTGTTCTTGGCGGTCAGATCGTCCAGCTCGTTAGTCTTATTGATCAGCGGCGTCGTCTGCTGCTTGACATAGTTCTTGCTCGCGCAACCGAGGGAGAATGCTGTGCTCAAGGCCAGCAAAATCGTGATCGAAGTGCGGTTCATCGTAGGAGGGCTCCTTTTCCTCTCGTTAATTCTAGTCCTGCCAAAACCTTAGACGCGATGTTGTGCTCCCGGAATCATCTATTGCGTCCTATAGCTCACATGAGCACGGAGATTGCCAACTTGCGCGCCCGAACCAGTTTGATGTAAGTGCTTTCAAATTAGTTGCTTGCACATCATTGAAGCAAAGGTGAAAGAGCCTTCGCCTGCGACGCCAGCCCTCAGTGAGGAAATTTTTATACGGTCAAACTCGGTTGCGGTGGAGTGAGCAACGGGATGATCTCCCACCTTTTGTTGCGCCGCTACGCGCCAAACTCGCTTTCCTCCAGAGTGAGCACTACGTGACGAGGATAGAGTTCACTCGGTAAGACGTATCGTTAGCGTATGACTCATGATTCCATAATTCCCTCTTGGCATGTGTCAAGCAGTCTCCCCTTCCATCAGCCTCAGGTCCGATCAACCAAGGTAAGCCATGTCATTTAAAATCAAGTCACTGGTTTTATGGACCTCCCCGCCAAAATCCGCTCCTTGCCTAGCTCCGCCGGGGTGTACCTCTATAAGAACGCCGAGGGTGACATCATTTATGTCGGGAAGGCGAAAAACCTACGCAGCCGGGTTAGTTCGTATTTCCATGAGGGCCGCTATGAGGACGCCAAGACGGGCACTCTAGTTCGTGAGGCCGCCGATGTGGACTACATTGTGGTGGCCAATGAAAAAGAGGCTTTGGCGCTCGAAAACAATCTCATCAAACAGAAAAAGCCGCGGTTCAACATTCTGCTGCGCGACGATAAAACGTACCCGTATGTGAAACTCACGCTGGGCGAACGTTTTCCCCGCGTATATGTCACTCGCCGCCTTCGCAAAGATGGAGCGGCATACTACGGCCCCTACTTCCCCGCCAATCTTGCCTACCGCATCGTGGATTTGATCCACCGCAATTTCCTTGTTCCGTCCTGCAAAGTGGATCTCACCCGTTTCCACCCGCGCCCATGCCTGCAGTACTACATCAAGCGCTGCCTGGGCCCCTGCGTGGAAGAACTCACTACGCCCGAGGCTTACCAGGAAGCGGTGCGCGACGTGAAGCTGTTTCTTGAGGGCCGCGAAACGGACCTCTCCCGTTCGCTTCGTGAACGCATGGAGCAGGCCTCGGCCGGGCAGGAATTCGAGCGCGCCGCCAAATACCGCGATTTGATTTCCACGGTGGAGCAGTTACAGGAAAAGCAGCGCATTGCCGGCGTCGAAGGCGATGATGCCGATGTCTTCGGCTACCACTTCGAAAACGGCATGTTGGCCGTGAATCTCTTCCACATGCGGGGCGGACGCGTCCTCGACCGCCGCGAATTCTTCTGGGAAGACCTGCCGGAAACAGAACACGTGGGGACAGCCGCCCTCGACTGTCCTGAGCCAAGGCGGCCAAGGCGAAGGGGACGTCCGGCAGAGCAAAGCTCCGCAGTGCCCCTTTTGTTCAACCCCGGCGACTTTTTCTCCTCGCTGCTAAAGCAGCTCTACATCGGCCAGCCCTATGTGCCGCGAAATATCTATGTTCCAGTCGAATTCGAAGATCGCGAAGCACTCCAAGAAGTCCTGTCCGAGCAACTCGCTTCCACCGGCTCCCGCGCTGCCCGCATGACCATTGCGGTTCCGCAGCGCGGCGACAAGCGTTCGTTGCTTGATCTTGCGGCCAACAACGCCAAGCAGTCTTATGACCAGCGTTTCCGGGTGATGAAACCGAACACCAAAGCCATCCAGGAAGCTCTGCAGGACGCGCTTGGCCTTCCGGACCTTCCTCGACGCATAGAATGCTTCGACATCTCGCACATCCAGGGCGCCGAGACGGTCGCTTCCATGGTTGTTTGGGAAGACGGCAGGATGAAGAAATCCGACTACCGCAAGTTCATCATCCGCACGGTTGCGGGGGTGGACGATTTCGCCTCCATGCGCGAAGTCGTCACCCGCCGTTACAAACGACTGCAACACGAAGAAAAACCGATGCCGAGCCTGGTGCTCATTGATGGCGGACTCGGCCAGCTGCACGCCGCCGCCGAAGCCCTGGAATTGGTTGGAGATCATTAACCAACCACTGGCCGCCATCGCCAAGCGCGAAGAGATCATCTATGTCTACGGCCAGGAGAGTGACCCGGTGGTTCTGGACCACCACTCCCCGGTCCTGCACCTTGTGCAATTGGTCCGCGACGAAGCCCACCGCTTCGCCGTTACCTTCCACCGCAAACGCCGCCAGATGCGTGACCGGGCGACGGAGCTGCTGGAGATTCCCGGCGTGGGCGCCAGCACCACGCGCCGTCTCCTGGAGCACTTTGGGAGCGTCCAGGCAGTAAAGCAGGCCGATGCGGCTGCTCTTTCCGCAGTCGTAACTCGCCCCCAGGCGGAGGCCATCCAGCATTACTTTCATAAGTCGGCGGAAGCGCCCTCGCCATAAGATGGTGGTCGTCCCCATGGGAAATCAAATGGCGTCCACCTGCTGCTTTTGCAAGACCGAAGAGATCTCATCCATCTGGAGGCCCTGCTGGAACCATTCTGCCCATGCCCGGAAGTCCGGCTCGGTAGTCCTTGCCCATTCCCCCCGGATTTCCCTTTTCGATGCGCAGAATTTTGCATATAGAGCTGCCACCCAATTGATGGCATAGAGGATGTCATTGATTAAGAAAGACTTACCGTATCGGTCTTTGGCATCCGAGCTGCACTTGAGGAAACTGAAGAATGGAGCAGAAGCTCTATTCAAGTCTGCTTTACTGGCACTCCCTCAGCCATAAAGAAGAACCGAAGTTCAATTGCTTAGGAGGGCAGTTGGGATCATGAAAAAGAAACTATTTCTCTTAGTTGTTTTGGCGTTGGCTCTGCCGATGGCAGCCTTCGCAGACGATGTGTCGTTCACCAGCACGGGCGGGACGTTTACAGGAACCCTTGGGATACGTTTTGACCAACGCAACTCTGACCCAGATCACTGGATTAGATGGCACCACATATTCCGGCAGCAATCTGGGGACAGTGTCTTTCACCACTAGCACGTTGAATGGAGGAAATGTAATTGTTGGTGGGCCAATAAACCGCTGGCGGTTCTATCACCATCATCGGTAACGGAACCAATGGCATTCCGAACGGAACTCTCGTTCACGGGCACCTTCGACCAGGTGGCACTTGGGGATACCAAATCCAGAGTGACGGCAGCTATCTTTACACTCTGAATGCTCAAGTGACAGGTCAAACTGGAGGGAGGCAACTCCGCCACCGGCACGATGAGCTTCAACATCGATTTGACCCGCACTTTTCCCGGGCTACACTCAAGCTTCCGGGAGCTGACACGGTGAGCCTAGCCGTACCGGAACCGGGAGAACTCAGCCTGTTGGGAATGGGTTTGGTAGGCCTGGTCGGCGCAATCCGGCGCAAGGTGACTTGCTGACCCCAAACCGTACGTTAGCTTTAGCCAATGCTGCTCTCTTAATCACCCTGCCGTGGAAACACGGCAGGGTCTAACTTTTTTGCCGGGAACTCTACTACGGGGGCAACCCCCTGGGGGACTATCTTGGCTCCCTTTAACCTTGTGATTTAGCCGGCATGCGCGGCCATCACACCCGGCGTTTCCGTCGAGCCTGTAGGTTCGGGCTCTGGTCGGAGTATAAGCCGATCCAGGGCTTCGGCCAATGCCGCCGGAAAAGCTCCGGTGAGTAGGTTCACATCAACCTGGAGAGTACGATCACTGTAGGTTCGATAAATGGTCATAGAGCCACGCCGGCCCTTGCTCTCTGTCACCAGATCCAAACTAAGACTCCACGAAAAATCGGTCGCAACGACAAATTCACTACCGGACCGCCTCCATTTGAAGCTTGGCAATTTTTCCGGTCCCTGCTCTCGCAGTTCATTTCGCTGAACTGCTTGCCATTCTCCGGGACGATAGAACCAATACAACTCGAAGGCATCAAAGTCGTTGCTGCTGAAGGCCGCAGTCAGGATGCCGGAAAGTTGCTCGTAGCTGCGCGCAACTTTAAGTTCTTCCGTGGCTCGACGGATAGCGAGGTTGTTGACAAATATCTGCGGCTGTTCCATCGTGCGTTGCGCCACCCGCCGCAGCTCGCCAAACTCCAGATAGCCCAGACGCTGCACTCCGAGCCAGATCCCAGTTCCCAAAACAGCAAGGACCAATCCCATCGTGCTACCGGTTGGCCATAGAAGGAAAAGGCTAAGCAGGGCAAAAATACCTGAAACTGCGTACAGAACGATGACTACCTGCCGGTGCGAGAGGCCCCGCTCCAAGAGCTTATGATGAATATGCTCACGATCTCCGACGAAGATCGGACGTCCGGCAATCAATCTCCGCAGTATCGAGACCGCGGTTTCTACGATCGGCAAGCCAAAAGATACAACCGGAATCGCAACCGCGACCGTGGTGGGAGCCTTTTGTGCTCCCCGAAGAGCTAGAGCGCTCAGCATGAAGCCGATAAAGAGGCTGCCACAGTCTCCTAGAAAAATGGTCGCGGGGTTGAAGTTATAGCGTAAAAAACCTAGCGTGGCGCCGGCCAGCGCCAGCGCCATGATGGACACCCACGGCATCCCGCCGAACAGCGAAACTACGAACAACACCAGCGTGGAAAACAGAGCGCAACCAGCGGCCAGACCGTCCAAACCGTCAATGAGATTGAACGCGTTGGTAATCGCCAGGACCCAAAGAATGGTTACTGGGAGACCTACAAAGGTCGGGAAGTGATGATGTCCGAAGAGCACCGGTAAATCGAGAATCTGCAAGCCTGACGCGAAAAGGATTGCTCCGGCAACCGCTTGCCCCGAAAACTTTACCGACGCTGGAAGGGGATGGATGTCATCATAGACGCCGAGTGCAAACACCAGAGACGCAGCGGGAAGAATACTCCACAGCGATTTGTAGGAAACCCCCAGGCTGAGAGTGGGATAAAGCCAGCTCAGGAAAAATGCAAAAACCAGGCTGAGCAGGAATGCCAAATAGATTGCGACACCCCCCAACCGAGGCAGAGGGCGCACATGAACGTGACGATCAGAACCAGGAGCCGCTACCCACCCACGAGCAGTCGCTACATCACGGACGTACTTCGTAAGGATGAACGAAAATAGAAGGGAAACCGCAAAAATTCCCAGGGAAAAAAGCGTCACCCGCCCTCCCACTGCACACAGGGGCAACAGCAGCCTCTGGAAAATTGGTATTCAAATTCAATTTGGGAACGTATCGCGTACTATACCAGTTCGGGAAAACCGGCCGTACTGTTACTTTAGATACTCCTGTGGAAATTTAGCCTTGGTCAAGTGTGTCCAAAAGAACAATAGCGTGTGCGCTACAGGCTGGTGACGGTGTGCTAGACTTTCAGCAAATTCGATCAAGGTAAGAGGCCCAAGATGTTGCATTTGCGGAGAAATATATTCTTTCGCACGGCTGTTGTGTGTGCCGGGGGCGTGCTGGGGGTTGCCCTTGTAGCAACGGCACAGGACCAGACGGCAAAAGCGAACCAAATACCGATCGCAGCGGTGAATCCTTCGGTTGCAGCTGCTTCCCAAGAAGCCAAGAGCGGGGAACACAAAGCCGCCGAATCTGCTCCAGGCAACACACTCCGGCTGGGAAATGGCGATCTTGTAGAGGTTGGAGTGTACAACGTCCCTGAGCTGTCCAGTAAGGTTCGTATTGACAGCAATGGAAACCTCTATCTCCCCTTGATTAATTACGTGCATGTGGCTGGTTTAACTCTGGATGAGGCACAACGTGTGGTCGAAAAACGTCTTGACGACGGGGGATTTGTAAAAAATCCCCATGTAACCATATTCGTGAACGAATATGCCTCGCAAGGAGTAAGCGTGCTCGGTGAAGTTGCAAAGCCGGGGGTCTACCCGGTCTTGGGGAATCAGCAACTTCTGGATTTGATTTCCTCGGCGGGAGGGCTGACGGAGAGGGCTGGACGCGTGGTCACGGTTACTCATCGCGATCAGCAGGACAAATCGGTGACAGTAGAGCTCGCGAGAAATCTGGCGGATAGTTCGAAGAGCAACGTGGAAATCCGGCCCGGCGATACGATAGTCGTTCACAAAGCAGACATCGTCTACGTCGTAGGTGCCGTTAATCGCCCTAGCGGACTCTTGATTGATCGTGGAAATATCACAGTGCTACAGGCGATTGCGCTGGCGGGCGGAACCAGCAATACCTCCAAGCTGAACGGTGCCAGAATCATTCATAAGGGACCGGAAGGAATGACCGAGACTCCGATTCGCCTAAAGAAGATTCTCCAAGCTAAAGCTCCGGATATCACCATGCAGCCGGACGACATCTTGTTTGTGCCAAACAGCGCGTTTAAGACCGCTTTGCATGACAATGCGTCTATCGCCATACAAGCTTCGTCTCTTGGCCTGGTGGCCGTCAGATAGCACCCCTTCGAGTGGGGCTCAGGTCCCAGCCTTCGAGAGTCTGGCCAGTTCGCCAAGGTAAAGTTCGGCTTTCTGCCCTCGTGAGAAGTGTTGCAGGATATAGCGGCGCCCGTTATCTCCGAGCTGTTCACGCATCGCACCATCTTCCATCAATCGGATCGCCGCGTCCGAGAGCGCAATGCCATTTTCTGGCTCGATGAAGATGCCGGCTTTGGCTTCTTCCACCAGATGGCGGGCCTGGCCGTCGACGCCCAGGATCACCGGCCGCCCGCAGGACATAAATTCCAGCATTTTGGTGGGAATGACGGTTTTAAAAAGTTCTGTTTTTTTCAACAGCACGAGACAAACGTCGGAAGCGCGGATGTAGTCCGGCACGCGCTCGCGCTTTTGCTGGCCGACAAAGCGCACATTCGCCAGATTTCTCGTCTTGGCAAGCGCGACAATCTGCTCTTTTTCCGCCCCTTCCCCGACAAGCAGGAACTGCACTCGAGGAGCCGACTCCCGCAGCCACCCTGCCGCATCGAGCAGCGTTTCCAGTCCGTGGGCCATGCCCATTGTGCCGATGTAGCTGACGACGAATTTCCCCTGTGCGCCCAGTTCCCTTCTTAGCTGTTCATCGGGGGGACCCGGGCTGAAGAGATCGGTCTCGACCCCATTTTCTACGACAGAGATCTTTTCCGGCGGAACGCACCAATATTGGACGAGGTGATCTTTGAAGGCGGGCGTGACGACAACCACATGATCGCTTCTTGCATACAGGAATCCCGCAATTTTCCCCAGCAGGCGATGCAGCATGGAGTCAGGACGTCCCATCCCCACCGCAAACAATGATTCCGGCCACAAATCGCGCACTTCAAAGACGAACGGCACACCCTTGGCACGGGCCAGCCACCATCCCGACAAACCCACCAATAGTTGCGGAGACGTAGCGATTACAACGTCCGGCCGCGGGATGGAAAGTCCAGTCAGTGCGGACGAAATGCAGAAGGACCCGTAATTCAGCATCCGCTGATAGGATCCACGGTTGGCAGCTGGAAACAGCCAGGTGCGGATCACCTTTACACCATCCACATTTTCACGCATGACCAGGCGGCGTAGTTTTGCCCGGTATTCGGGCGGTACGACTCCGGTCGGATGATTGGGAAACCCGGTAAGTACCGTAACCTCATGTCCCGCCGCAGCCCAATGACGGGATAGCTCTGCGGCGCGAGCCGCCGGCGCTCCCATTTCCGGAGGAAAATATTGTGAGACGTAGAGAATCTTCACGGGTATTCAGTAATGGCAGAGCTTGAATGCACATTTGTAGCACAAAGCACGAAGGCGATTGCTGCGCTCGCGACTGTAGTCTTCCCATTTTGTGGCGTAGGTATTGAAGATTTCGTCGCCGGTAATACGGTTCATCACCTTCAGCTGAACAATGTGGAGCCGATGGTAGAACGGGCTCGCAAGCATCGGCAGCCAGGTTCCCGATTGCTCATATAGCGACCAGAAGCCCAGATCGTAGCGCTTGAGATTCATCCGCAACGTCTCGATAGCAGCCTCAAAAAGTGCGCGGGCGCGCAGCATCTCCCGTGGCCAGAAAATAGTCATACACGCCCCAGGCCGCCCACATAAATCCGTTCAGAATATGGGTAGGCGGCGTGACAATATATTCCTCGAACCAGAGGTTGCCGCTTTCATCCGTGAATGCGACGCCGCCCTTGTCCGTGGAAATCTTGAAGGCCTGGAGCGCGCGTTCGGCCGCTTCAAGATAAGCTCGATTGTTCGTCTGGCGATAAGCCCGCACCAGCAACGAAATTCCCTGCCCCTGCGCCAATCCCGAATACCACGGGGATTTCAGTGTGTCGCGATATTCCCAGTCGAAATGATGATTCCAAACCGAAATGCCGAACCGGTTCTGCTCCAGGTGAGAGCAAAGCCAATCACTGGCGCTCAGGAATTTGCGGAGCCTCGCGTCATCGTGTGTCTCGCAAAACTGGTTGTAGTTGCCCAGCCCCCACTGGGCGATAGCAATCGGGTTGTACTGCGGGCCAATCCGCCCATGGTAGTCGAGCAAGGGAATTCCGGAGTCGTCGTGAACGCCCGCATAATCTGCCTTTTCGGAAAACGTCATGTAGTATTCGCCGAGTTCGGTTGCACGAAGCGCGCGAGTTGACCTGAGGAGTCTCGTGCCAGAACGTCAGCTGGCTTTTTCCAGGCAAGAGATAAGCGCTGAAAATTCGGCGGTAGTAATGCAGCCGGTCTGCAAGGGACATGAGAGTTAGGGATTGAGCACGATCTTGCCAAACATCTGGCTATGTTCCATGTATTCGTGAGCGGCGCGAATCTCGCTCAAAGGGAACGTGCGGTCAACGATAGGTTTGAGCCGTCCGGCGAAGACATGGCCCAATACTTCGCGCAGGTCGCCCATCGTCCCCATGTAGGAACCGAAAACCGACAACTGGCGCGAATAGAGAAATCGCAAATCTATGGACGCCGCCGGTCCGGAGGTCGCTCCGCAGGTCACCAGCTTTCCTGCGGGCTTGAGCGATTTCATACTCTCCTCCCAGGTAGCGGCGCCGACGTGCTCGAAGACAATATCAACGCCTTCTTTGTTCGTAATCTGCCGCACCTCGGCGGAAATTTTCTGCTGATAGTGATTGATCACGTGGTCGGCGCCGAGTTCACGCGCTTTTTGCATCTTGCGCTCATCTCCCGCGGTTGTGATCACCTCCGCATGAAAGAGCTTGGCGATTTGAATGGCAGCCGTGCCAACGCCGGAGTTAGCTCCAAGAATCAGCACGCGCTGGCCAAGGCGGATTCCCGCCAGCCCCACCAGCATGTGCCAGGCGGTGAGAAACACCAGCGGCACGCTGGCCGCTTGGATGAAATCAAGGCTCTCCGGAATGGGAATGACAGCCACCGGAGGCACTGCGACCAGTTCGCAGTTGCCGCCGTCCACCCGATTGCCCCTGCACGCTGAATTCGGGGCACTGATTCTGCAACCCGGCAGCGCATTTGGCGCAGTGGTTGCAAAAAGTCATTGGGGCAAGAAGAACCCGCTGCCCGGGAGTAAATCCAGAGACGTACTCGCCGACTTCAACGATTTCTCCGGCCACGTCGCTGCCGAGAATGTGCGGCAGGTTCACCCCCGGCAAGCCCTTGCGCACCCAGATATCCAGGTGGTTCATGGCGCAGGCCTTGACCCGCACCAGCACCTGATCCTTGCGCAGCTCGGGATCGGGCATGTCTTCGTAGCGGAGAACTTCCGGCCCACCGAATTCGTGAATGCGAACCGCTTTCATAGCAGGACCTCAATGAACTAATCAGCATAAACCAGACCTCGTCTTCGGGCCTACGGGGCGAACTGGATGAGGCTAAAATAGGTGCGTTGTGGACATCTACGAAGAAATCGTCAAGCTGCGGCAGGAAGGACGGCGCGGCGCTGTCGCGACCATCGTGAATGTCCGTGGCTCGATTCCTTCCTTCGAGACCGCCAAAATGCTGGTGCGCGATGACGGCTCCATCTTCGGCACCATCGGCGGCGGATGCGTAGAAGCCGACGTCTGGCAAGCCGCCCGCGAAGTCATGCAATCGGAAAAGCCGCGCACGCTGAGCTTCAATCTGAATCAGAATCCAAAGTACGATACGGGCCTGCTTTGCGGCGGCACACTCGACGTTTTCATCGAACCCATACTGCCTGCTGCATTACTTTATATTTTCGGTGCAGGTCACGTATCCGTAAGTCTTTATAAAACCGCAAGGGCTGCCGGGTTTGATGTCGTCGTGATCGACGATCGCGAAGCCTATGCCAACCGCGAGCGATTCCCTGCCGCCAGTAAAGTCATCGCCGAAGATTTCGACAAAGCCATGGCTAGCCTCACGCCGAATGAATCGTCCTATGTCGTGATCGTCACCCGCGGCCACCGCGATGACATGCGCATTCTGCGCTGGGCGGTACAGACGAAAGCGAAATATGTCGGCATGATCGGGTCCAAGCGAAAAACCATTGCCATTTTCCGCGAACTCACGCAGGAAGGCCTTGCTCCCGAACTTTTCGAGCGCGTCCACGCGCCCATTGGTCTGGATATTGGCGCCGTAACGCCCGAAGAAATTGCCGTGGCCATCACCGCGGAGTTGATCGCCGTGCGGCGAAACGTGGAACGCGAACTGCCCTATATGAGTTGGTTCCGGGGCAAGAAGTTGAGCGCTGAGGTCGTTCCTTGATTGACCGGACTGGTGGTGAGCAGCGCCAAGCCGCTCTGCTGGCGGCGCTCGACGCCGAAGCCCGAGACGAGGAGGAATGACGGTATAATCGCGCCATGGCCGACCGCGTGATCCGTATCTCGGAAGCGGAAGCCGTCAGCAATTTCGCTGACGTCCTGGCACGCGTGCGCGCCGGCACGGAAGTCGTAATCGAGAGCGGCAAGTTGCCGGTGGCCGTGATCCATGCGCCTGCCCCGCCGCGCCGCACTATCTCAGAGTGCATTGCACTTTTACCCGAGGACTCGACAGCCGTCATGGATGCTGACTTCGCCAAAGATGTAGAAGCCGCTATCGAGAGCCATCGCGAACCGCTTGAACCGCCCGCATGGGACTGATCCTCGACTCCAGCGTGCTGATCGCCGCCGAGCGACAGGGCCAAACCGCGCGGCAGATGCTCGCCGCCATCCCTCGCACAACAGCAGACACGGAGATCGCCCTGTCGGTGGTCACTCTGCTCGAACTGGCACACGGCGCGGCCCGCGCCGACACAGCGCAGCGAAAACAAAATCGCCATCAGTTCATTCAGGAACTACTCACGGCGCTGCCCATTCATCCGGTGACCGTGCCCGTTGCTCTTCGTGTCGGGCAGATCGACGGCGAGAACCAGGCCAAAGGCGTGCGCCTTCCGCTTGCCGATCTGTTGATCGGCGTCACAGCCTTGGAACTCGGCTACAGTGTGGCAACAGGCAATCTACGCCACTTCCAACGAATCCCCGGCCTGTCAGTCGTGCAGTTTTAGAGTAGCTTCCCCGTCATCTTGAAACTACAATCCTTAGCGAATGCTCTGCGCCGCTAAAGAAACAATTCTCCTCTGGCCGATGATGGGCGAGAATGTTCTTTCCTTAGCTGCCGATCTCTTAGCCGCCGACCCTGCCTTCGCTGAAACTCACATCCCGCAAACGGAGCAGTTAGCCGAAAACTCGCGTCAGGGGTTTGGGAGCACAAATCGCGCCTCGCATCCTGGAAAAATCGCCGCTAACTCCACAACTGCATTAGGGGTTAGCTGTTTCCGTAGATCGCAGACGGCAGTGGGGTCAAGAGTGGTCTACGACGGCGATGGCAACCGGGTGAGCGAAACGGTCGGTGGAACGACGACAAACTATCTGGTGGACGCGCTGAACCCGGCCGGCCTGCCGCAGGTCATGGATGAGGTGGTCAATAACGCCGTCACGCGGACGTATGCCTACGGCCTGCAGCGCATCAGCGAGGACCAGCAGATCGGCGGCGCCTGGACGCCGAGCTTCTACGGCTACGACGGCCACGGCAACGTGCGCTTCCTGACCAACAACGCGGGCACCGTAACCGACAGCTACGACTACGACGCCTTCGGCATGCCGATCACGACGACTGGCACCACGCCCAACAACTTCCTCTACAGCGGGGAGCAGTACGACAGCACGCTGGGCCTCTACTACCTGCGGGCGCGGTACTACAACTTGGCTACCGGACGATTCCTGACAATGGATCCCCGACAGAAATCGTCTACATGCTATTCCTGTGGCCGTTCGACCTCGAATTCCTACACATACGCTAGCGCGAATCCCGTGAATCGAATCGACCCAAGGGGGCTAGTTGACGTACTGGAAGAAGCTGAGATAGCCAAAGAGACCGTCCTTGTCGTGCACCCCGTGGTGTGGGGGACATACGCCGTAGGGGTGGCATGCCTTCTCAGCAGCGATGTGAGTTATATTGTAGGTATCCTCCAAAACGCCGGCACTCCGATCAAGGCGAATCCATGTTTGTACAGATTTAAGCCTAATCCAGACCCTACGGGAGTGGGCAACTGCACTGAGTTCGTCACCTCTAATTGCAAGCCCCCAGACCAAGTCATTACGTATCGAACCATCAAACCAGCAGCTTCGTGTGGGGATTTCGGATATTCGATTTTTTCCGAAGACCTGAACGGTCAGCAAATATCCACAACTGGGCTTCACCAAGGAGTATTACGAAACGGCACAGTTTTTGACAGCATCTACCCGCAGGGAATTCCGCTGTCTGACTGGGAAGGCCGTGCTTATACTGTGCCCATTAACTGCAGCTTTGGCTATACGTCGATTGCACCTCTTGCCGCTGCGGCCGGGATGGGGATTGGAGAAATTACGATCAAGTAGAATAGCTATGAGGGGTGGAAATACATGCTTCTAGAAATTCTCTATAGAGTCCGAGCCGCACCCGAAGAGCACCTGGGCTGTCGCTCGCTGAGTCGGTTGGACGCGTTCCACCAAGGGTATTTTTTCTTTCCGACCAAAGTAAAGGATTCCCCTGTGCATAATGAGTTTCGTGAGTGCATCGTCAAGCTATATCGACCGTCTTTTGGTATCGACGAGAAGGATGGCACGTGGATTCTGCTCAATTTGGCAAGGGACGAGGAGCATGCCTTTGATTTGTTTTTCAGCGCATTGGATTGGACCTTAGCGGTCAATCCCGACGTCTTGGTTAGAACAGCTGACCGAGGCGTACCCAAAGGCCAGCCATTTCCTGCCAGCGGGTTTCTCAACGTCTTGGCCCAACGCCCGCTGACACTTCTCCGCAGACGCACAGTCGCTTGTCTGCGGGCTTTCCTTGACGGCTATAGCCTTGCAGCCATGGAAGAAGGCCAGGTCGAATGTTCAGACTTAGAGGGCTTTGAGCACTGGATTAGGAAGAAGCTCAGCCTGAAAGGGATGTTCCGTTGGGAAAATGCGGTCCTTGCTGCTCATCAAGGTACCGAGGCGGAAGCGTTTGATTGGGCCCTGCGAGAATTGAAATCCTATCGTTCTAGTAAGGGTCCTCCGAGCGATCTTAATTACGAAATTCGCGTGACTAGTGAGTAGGGCATTCTTGGGTCCTCATGCGGGAAGATGGCCCTTCAGGCGATATGTAACTTAAAGCCGGAGGACTTGCAAAAGTGCACGCCACCTGGACGCCGAGCTTCTACGGCTACGATGGCCACGGCAACGTACGCTTCCTGAGCAGCAACGCGGGCACGATCACCGACAGCTACGACTACGACGCCTTCGGCGTGCCGATCACCACCAGCGGCGCCACGCCGAACGACTTCCTCTACAGCGGCGAGCAGTACGACAGCACGCTGGGCCTCTACTACCTGCGGGCGCGGTACTACAACCCGGCCACGGGAAGGTTTTTGACGATGGATCCTTACTGGGGCGCTATTCAGCAACCGGCTACGCTGCACAAATATGTTTACAGCGCGAATAATCCAGCCAACATGAGTGATCCGATGGGGCGAGATGCGATCATCGAGGTTGCCTTTATGTATGCACGTCCGGGGTTCAGCGTTCTGGCGCAGGGTCGGTTCCGCTTCGATCCGCAGGAGCTAATAGACAGTATATGGGAATATGGAAGTAAAGCGGTGGAGGTCTATGAAACCAGAGAGAATGCTGGTTTCGCTTCTAAGCTTGCCGCGTGCGATGCAGCGTCATTTATATACGGAGCTGCAGTTTTGGGTGGAGTCTCCAAAGGCGGGAACGGCGTATCAAGCGATCTCCTCAAGTGTTTCGTGGGGGCGCTAAGATCGCCGCTCGACACGGTGGTGGGGAACCCTATCCCGGAACCTTGAACGCTGTGATCAGTCTCCAGCCGAGGAGGTGACCAGGGTTATGTTCGTTGTTCGCATCCGGGCAAGAATGGTTGCCGTAGTGCTCGCGTTCTTGGTCTTAGGAGTCCTTGGCACAATGGCAATAGTATGGCCTCAGCGCTGGCTCTTTTTATTCACCTCAATAGCCCTCGGAAGGTGGATGCTGCTAGTAGTGTTTGTGGTGCTGTACCTGCTGACGCGGGGCAATCGTTCGTGAGGCCTGCCAACGATGTAAAAATCACATGTCGCGTGCGAAGATCATCCGAAGGTTGCAATTGTGTGGAAGGCGGACACGCTGAATCCGACGAGCTTGCCGCAAGTGATGGACGAGACGGTCAGCGGCTCGGTGACGCGCACCTACGCCTACGGCCTGCAGCGCATCAGTGAAGACCAACTCATCAGCAGCACTTGGACGCCGAGCTTCTACGGCTACGACGGCCACGGCAACGTGCGCTTCCTGACCAGCAACGCGGGCGCAGTCACCAACAGCTACGACTACGACGCCCGCTCCCCGTGTGCAATCTTTTTCCACTTCCCTCATGATTTCATTTGTAAAGTTGCGCAATTTCTGAATAGAAAGCGAAACTCGGCAAAACCGCGCCCCGAAGTCTTTACCCCTCAATAAGTCATCTGTCTATACATTTCGATGCTGACGATGTGTTCCCACGGGAACATTAGGCGCAATGTTCCAAGAAGACAGCTTTGGGCCGCCCGGGCCCACCTGTTTGAATTCGCCATCGGAAATCTTGCCCGTTTCTGCTATCTTGCCCACATGAGCCGCGCACCTACTTTCTGCGCCGTCATCCTGGCCGCCGGCGAATCTACGCGCATGGGCAAGGAGAAGGCGCTGCTGCCTTGGCCGCCCCCGGCCATCCCAGGGAAGGTCACCGGCTCGCAAACGTTTCTCTCTTCGGCCATCACGGTGCTCGGTGATTATGCTGACATGGTTCTAGTGGTGGTTGGCAAAAACGAGCCTGTGCTGGCGCCGGTGGTCTATGCCAATGGCGGTTTTCTTGTACGCAATCCGCAACCCGAGCGCGGGCAGTTCAGCTCGCTGCAAGACGGATTGCAAGAGGTTCTGAACCGGGGGCGCGACGCTGCCATCATCACGCTGGTAGACCGTCCGCCGGTGAATGGGCGTACCCTTAGCACGCTGTGCAGCGCCTTTGCGGATGCGATCGCCCAGGAAAAATGGGCGGTCATCCCCGAATATCAAGGCAGGCATGGGCATCCGATTTTTGTGGGGCGGGAGTTGATTGAGGCCTTCCTGCGCGCGCCGGCCACCGCCACCGCGAGAGAAGTTGAGCAGCAGAATCAGTCGCACATTCAATACGTGAGCGTGGATGACCCGTTCGTCGCGGTCAACGTGAACACTCCGGAAGATTACGCCGCGCTCGCCGAGCTGCGTGTACCTCAGTAATAACCTTCCCTTTGCGGATTTCCGCAAAGTTTGTCATTCTGGATGGCGGTAATTCTCTTTCAATCCGCCTTCGAAACCTATGCCCGTCGCAAAATTGACTGACAGAGCCGCGCAATTCATTGAGTCCGTTCTTCGCCTTGAGCCCCAGTTGGCAGCCTTCGACTGCGATGGCACGCTGTGGTCGGGCGACGCCGGCGAGGGCTTCTTTACCTGGGAGTGCCAGAACGGCTTCGTCCCCGAAGAGCTGGCTCGCTATGAAATGGCCCGCTACGCCGACTACCGTCAGGGCAAGGTCAGCGAAGACGATATGGACGGCGAGATGGTCACTATGCACGCCGGCATGAGCGAAGCGGAACTCGATCAGGCGACGGCCGAATATTTCGACGCCAACATCGCTTCCGGAATTTTCCCCGAGATGCAGGAGCTGATTTCCCGGCTGCATGAAAGCGGCTGCGAAATCTGGGCGGTTTCGTCCACGAATGAATGGGTGATCCGTTATGCCATGCAGCGGTACGGGATTCCGCCTGCGCGCATTATCGCAGCCGCGGCTCGCGCAGAAAATGGGCGGGTCACCAGCCAGCTCACGCGCATGCCGTCGGGCGAGGGTAAATCGCGGCTGATCCGCGAGATCGTGAAGAAGGATCCGGACGTGGCCTTCGGCAACTCCCGCTGGGATATCGCCATGCTGAGTATTGCCCGCCATGCCTTCGCCATCAATCCCAATCCGGATCTCGAAGAACTGGCGCAGAAGCGCGGCTGGACTGTGTATTGGCCGGACGCGGTCACAAAGTAAGGAGGTGGCCCAGGTTCGCGAGCGTTTTTTGCGAGCTAACCTGGGTAACCCTTCACCTTGCTTCCGCACAGTGGACTGGGGCGCTTCCAGGAATTCGGAAGGAGACGCACCGCCGGGCTGGAACTGTGCCTGCGTGGCGGGATGAAAAAGCTCCACCAACGTGGACCCGAATTCTCTGGTCGACCATGATCAGCCAAGTGCCTCCATGCTCTGGTCCGTGGCTCAGCCCCTGACTTCAGCTTCAGCCAGCGCGGCTCGCAATGCTTCGACCGCCAACTGACCGGCGTGCGCGGAAGCTTCGGGCAGGCCGCCAAGAGCTCTAACCACATCTTCCGCGCAAATCTCCCGCGCTTCTTTGACTCCCCTGGCCTGGGCCAGCTCCGTAACTGCCGATCCGCAGGCCACGGCCGCGACGCAGCCCTTGGCTAGAAACCGAATCTCCGCGATTCGTCCGTCCTCGATTCGCAAACTGAGCTGCAAAGTATCGCCGCATACCGGATTTTCGACCCGCACCGAGGCATCCGCATCGGCGAGCCGGCCGGCATTGCGCGGATTCTGAAAATGATCGAGAAGCTGCGGTGAGAACACAGACGAATTGTAGCCGGTGAGCAGCTCCTTCCGTTGTAAGATCGCTTGCCTGCTTTTTGGGTACGGGGCACAATTTCAGCAGGAGCCGAGTCCTACGCATGAAACGCGTCGTCGCAGGTTTGATCTTTCAGGATGGCAAGATTCTCGTGTGCCAGCGCACCCGGCATCAGACCATGCCGCTCAAGTGGGAATTTCCCGGCGGCAAGATCGAAGAAGGAGAGCAGCCGCGCGACGCCCTGCGCCGGGAATTGGATGAGGAACTGGGCATCAACGCGCACATCGGGGAAGAACTCTCCCGCATCCGTCACGAGTATCCGAACGGAGCGGCGGTGGAATTACGCTTCTTTGAAGTGAGAAAGTACGATGGAACACTGGAGAACCGCATCTTCCGCGATATGCAATGGGCCGCGCCGGCGGAATTGCCAAGTTTCGATTTCCTGGAAGCGGATCTATCCCTGGTTCAAAAACTAGTTACGGGAGAAATCTCATAGCTAGGACTCTCACGACTGGCTTCCGTCCCGCCGCTTGAGCGTGGGCCGCTGATCATCGTCGCCACTTCCAGAGCCGTCCTTGGGATGGGAAGAGCGCCTTAGGGTTGGCCGATTCGCATCGTGCTTCTGATCGAGCTTGCCGCGATTCTGCAATCTTGCCAGCCTAGCCTTCACGTCTTCGAACTCGGAGCTGTCCAGCTTGTATTCGGCACGCGGTGGCAGCAGGGTGTTGATCTCCTTCTGCGTCTGCTTGATACGACTAGGTGTTTGCGGGTGGGTTTCGAAGGCTTTGGCCAGGAACCCGGGTTTCTTCTTCTCCATTGCATGCACCTTTTCGAAAAAAGCTGTCAGCGCCTGGGGATCGTAGCCGGCCTTGTACATATACTGGACGCCCAGATAGTCGGCCTGCGCCTCGAATCCCCGGGAAAACTTCAAGAACGTCATGGGCAAAGCCAGTCCGGCAGCCTCATATCCGGCGTATCCGATGGGACCGCCAATCATAATGAGGGGGATCGAAGCCAGATTCATGAGATTGCCGCGCGTGTTCTCGCGGGCGGCGTGGCAGGCCGCCACATGCGCAATTTCGTGTGCCATCACTCCGGCTAACTCGGCCTCATCCTCAGCCGCCAGAATGAGACCCGAATTCACGAAGAAGAAGCCGCCGGGCAAGGCGAAGGCATTCACCTGGTCGGAATCCACGACCATGATCGTGAAAGGCACCTGAGCATCGGAGTTCCGCACCAGATTCTGTCCCAACCGGTTGATGTACTCGGTGACCACGGGATCCTTGATCATCTTGCTGGTGGACTCTACCTGCTGGGCGTACTGTTTGCCCATGGCGATCTGCTTGTCCAGGCTGTACCAGTTGCCAAGCCCACGGCCACAGCCGACATTGCGATTACCAATGGCATTGACGTCGCGAACGCTGCCGTCGTGATAGACCTTTACCGGCGGCGCCGAGGAAGAATCGCTGGCTGCCGGGGAACTGCCTGCGGCAAAGGCCGTTCCGCTCATCAGGCAAAGGCTCAAAAGGCAAGATATCGCCCTGCGTTTTGCGACGGCTCTCATGGGAAGTCCTTCTTTCCAATTAGAAGAGAATCGTGAGGAAAGGGTTATCCCTAAGGCTCGAGTTTTGCCGGATTCTCAGCCTCCTGCGGGGCCGGGCGCCCAGAACAGCGCGATGGTAAGCCCAATTACGATGATGACCGTCGTCCATGCGATCACATTGTAGAAGGGCGAGTTGGTGTGTTCCCCCATAAGGCTTTTCTTGTTCACCAGCAACAGCATGAAAATCAGCACCGCTGGAAGGACGACCCCGTTCACGACTTGCGAAAGGATGATGATCCTGATGAGCGGGAGTTTGGGAGTCAGAATCACGGCTGCACCCGCCGCAATCAGAATGGTATAGAGCCAGTAGAATACCGGAGCTTCACCAAATTTCTTATCCACCCCCGATTCAAAACCCAGCCCCTCACATACCGTATAGGCCGTAGAGAGCGGCAGGATGGAAGCCGCGAACAACGAAGCGTTGAACAGGCCCATGGCGAAAAGAATGTAGGCATAGTCTCCAGCCAGAGGATGGAGCGCCTGAGCCGCATCTTTGGCATCGGAAATCGTGCGATAGCCGTGGACATAAAGGGTAGCGGCGCAGGCCACGATGATGAACCAGGCGACCACGTCGGTAAAAATGCAGCCGCCGATTACATCGAGTTGCGACGCCTTGTATTGGCGCGCCGTCACACCCTTCTCTACCACCGAAGCCTGCAGGTAGAACTGCATCCAGGGAGCGATGGTGGTGCCGACCACGGCGATGACCATGTAGAGGTAGTCGTGATGACGAAACATCTCGCGCTGTGGCGGCTTAATGGTAGAGACCAAAGCATCAATCCAGGCGGGTTTGGCTAACACTCCGGCGAAGATATAGGTGATATAAAAAAAAGACGCCGCCAGAAAAATCTTCTCCACGCCTTTGTATTGACCTTTCACGATGATGAGCCAGACGATCACCGCACAGACCGGCACGGTGACGTATTTTGAGAGCCCAAAGAGTTCCAGGCTCCCGGCGATGCCGGCAAATTCACCTACCACGTTGCCAAAATTTGTGAGCAGGATGGCGATCATCATGAAAAACGTGATACGGAAGCCAAACTCTTCGCGAATAAGATCGCTCAGGCCTTTGCCGGTAACCGCTCCCATGCGGGCGCATATTTCCTGGATCACGATGAGGGCCACGGTAGTGGGAATCATGGTCCACAGCAGCATGTGCCCGAACTGAGCGCCCGCCTGGGAGTAGGTCAGGATGCCGTTGGCGTCATTGTCGACGTTGGCCGTGATAAAGCCCGGCCCCACGACGGCAAAGAACAGCACTATCCGGATTTTCCAGCGCCTCAGGAATCTCATGGACGGATCCAGCAAAAAAGTGGACCGGTGACCGAACAGAATAAATGGAGGTCAAAAATAAGAACAGGCGAAAGCAGTGCCGAACACAAAAAAGTAATGAGGATGCTCCCGGACGCGAAATCCCGGGAACTGCAAATTAGAGTTTTGCCCGCAACAGGCTGATGACGTCGTCGGAAGTGATCACTCCTGCCAGCATGCGGTTCTCATCCACCACGGGGAGTGCCTGCAGATTGTACTTATCGAAAAGTTCGGCGACTTCGCGGTCCTTGGTTTCAGTTCCAGCGGAAATCAGCGGTTCCTGAGTCAGGGAGAGCAACGGGAGTGTTCGCGGTGGCCAGCACGAGCCTGGCCAGGGGAACCGCGCCGGACAATGTGCCATGCGAATCCACCAGGAATATAGTGCTGACGCTCTCGATACCGCCCTCAAAGTTACGCAGCGCTTCCACCGCATCTCCCACCTGGGCGGCCACCGGCAGCGCCAGATATAACGTGTTCATGCGGCCGGCGGCCGTATTCTCGCCAAACTCGAGGAGTTCCGCCACTTCCTGGCGCTCTTCGGGCGCCATCTCCTGCAGGATTTCCGAGGAGCGCTCCTCCGTCAGGTCCGCCAGCAGGTCGGCGGCAGCATCGGGATTCATCTCTTCGACGATTTCCGCCACGCGCTCCGAATCCAGCGACTCTACGATGGACCTTTGCACCTTCGGATCGACTTCTTCCAGCGCCCCCGCAGCCACTTGTTCATCCAGCGTTTCGAATACCGCTTCCCGCTCGGCTGGGGCCAGTTCCTCGATAATGTCGGCGATATCTGCCGGGTGCAACCGGGCCAGCCGCTCGTGCGAAATTTTCAGCTTCACGCGGCGGGCCGGGTCAGTTTCGATCAGGTCGACGAACTCCCAGGGAATCAACCGCGGCGGAATCTGCTGTAATAGAGTTCGCAGAGCCAGGAGTGGAACTATGCCCTTCAATAAGCGGCGAATGGCGCCGCGCACTCCTACGTCCACCGCCCCGATCCTCAGTACAGGACGGCTGTTGCTGGTTTCCTGGCTTAGATCTACATCATTGACGCGCACTACCTTGCGCCCGTGGACATCGATAATCTGCTGATCGAGGAGGTCGCGTTCCAGCAGGAACAGGCCTTCGGCCCCATTCAGCGGAGCCCAATTGGAAGCGGCCGAGGTGGCGTAGATTCCGCCTTCGATAGAGCCTACCGCAGCCGACGGCAGCATACGGTCGCCGGTTTTGGTCCGTACGATGAACATGGCCACCCGCGACCGGTCTGTTTGCGGGGCTAAGGCAATCTCGCGCACACGGCCGCACCGTCCGCCGGCAGTATCAAACACCGGAGACCCCAGCAATTCGGTGAGCGCGAGCGAAGGCATGGTGTGAGAATACTCAATGTCCGCATCCAGATTCCAACAAAAACTTGGCACGTTGCTCGATGCAGTCAACCGCGCCATTTGCCCGTCCTTTACCAAAGCGCTGGGAACCGGGACTGAAGACAGTTCTAATGCGGCTCGCCACAAGTGACACCTGTCGTTGACATTTCGCCTGAGGAAAGGCAAACTACCGCATTCACCCCAGGCGCCGCTTTACCCTGTCTTGCAAGCTGCCTGAATCCGCGAAACCTAGGCAGGCTGCTGTCCGAGCCCGCTGGGGCCGTTTGCACTTATGCCATGACCGAATTGCGGATCTCCTACACGCTGGATTCGACACTGCAGACCGTTGACAGTGCCGAAGACGCCGCCAATCGCATGGCGGCGGAGGCGGGTTTTGACGAGGATGAGATCGCCGGAATCGCCATGGCAGTGCGGGAAGCGGCCATTAACGCGGTTTTGCATGGGAATGCGTACGATCCAGGGAAGAAAGTCAAGCTGGACCTGGAAAGAACCGGCCAGAACCTGGTCATCACCATACGCGATCAGGGTAAGGGACTGGATTTGACTCAGGTTCCTGACCCCTTGGCCCCGGAAAACCTGATGAAGACATCGGGGCGCGGCCTTTTCTTAATGCGCTCGTTCATGGACAAGGTGGAGATCCACCCCTCCCTGTCGGGCACCGAAATCAAATTGATCAAGCGCGTCCATGGACCATCCGTGGGCGGTAAGGAGGTTTCATCATGAGCATGAAAATCAGCACCCGCCAGGTGGATGGCGTCACCGTGGTGGATTGCAGCGGGCGCATTACGCTGGGCGAAGGAAGCGTTACTCTGCGCGAAACTGTGGGCCAACTGCTGGCGAAGAATCAGAAGAGGATTCTGCTGAACCTCGCCGAGATAAACTACATTGACAGCTCGGGGATCGGCGAGTTAGTGAGCGCCTTCACCACGGTCCGTAAGCAGGGAGGCGACCTCAAACTGCTGAACCTTACCAAGAAGGTTCACGACCTGCTGCAGATCACCAAGCTGTACACCGTCTTTGACGTCAAGGACGACGAAGCAGCAGCGGTGAAGTCGTTCAACTAGGATTCCCGTGGCTCCACTGGGAGGGCGGCGATGACGCGCCCTTTCAGTCCCACTTAGGGACAACTGTGACAATCTCTGGTTGACCGTCACATCTTCTGCGCATCGGCCTGCCTAGAATAGCCTCCGATTTCATCTGGAGGCTCCCAAATGCTGCCCAAGAATCTTGCATTTCTCCTGCTGGTTGTCCTTGTCTCGCGGCTGACGCCAGCCGAATGCATCTCTCCAAAAGAGGCTGCCAAGCACGTTGGCGAGACGAAATGTGTTGCGAGTAAAGTCCTCAGGGTTGTCAAGGATGACAAAGGTGTGCATTACCTGCAATTCTGCGAGAAGACCGAGAGCTGTTCGTTTACTGCCGTCATTTTTCCCGAGGATTTGCGGCACATCGGCGATGTGCGCCAACTACAGGGAAAGTTCGTCGAAGTTCATGGCGATGTGACGGAATACGACGGTGGCACAGAAATCATTGTGAGCGAGTCGCGGCAGTTGCGCGGGCAAGCGGCCTCGATTCCCCCGCTGCCGAAGACCTACGACGTGGAAAAGAAGGGGCACTACAGCGCCGGTATTTTCAGCCATCCCAAAACCTACTCGACGGGCAAAAAGCGGCAACCCGCCAAGATGCCTATGAATATCCCGGAAGATTCGCCGGAGTAGAGGAGCTAGACGATTCCTTTTCGTAATTCATCGAGCGGATAAAAAGTGCCGCGCCATACTACGCCGCCGCGGCCCAGCGTCAGGTACGTCGAGCGCAGTGTGATGTAGAGAAAGAATGCCGTACTGATGGGGTGCAGGACGAAATAGTAGGGCGGAATGGACGACTTCCACGACATGCCGAGATAGATCAGGAACATACATAACAATGCGAAGGCAAAAGGTAGTCGCGCCCAGCCATGCGGCAGCCAGATCCCCAGAAATGGCCCGAGGTTCAAGAAGGCCAGCCCGGCACAGGAAAGCAGCGCCCTCCACCACTGGAAAGACAAGATCGCGAAGAAGTTCTTGGTCAGGTTATTGACCACGCCCATGGCGCCTCTGGCCCAGCGAATGGAGATCAGGTCCTCCCCGAACACAACCCGCTGCCGGTAGCCGGCATTCTTCACCACCTTCCCCAGCTTCATGTCGTCGAGGACTTCAAAACGCAGCGCATGATAAGTTCCGATCGCCTCATAGACGCTGCGGCGGACCAGATTGAATGCCCCCACTCCCATGTGGTCTTTGCTCTTGGGGTCTGCCACTTTCCAGGGGCGATGGCCAAAGACAAACAAAGTCTGAAAGAAGGCAATCATCATTCTTTCCCCGGGCCGCTTCATGATCATGCGGGGAAACAGCACCAGATGATCGGCCCGTTCCGCTTCCGCATAAGCGAGGGCGCGGCGCAGCGCTTGCGGCTTGAATAACACGTCCGCATCGGTGAACAAGAGCCAATCGCCGGTTGCCTGCTGCGAGGCCAGCCACATGGCGTGGGTTTTGCCCAGCCATCCGGAAGGCAGGCTGTCCACGTGAATGACTTTCAGACGTTCGTGCGCCGCCGGGCCGGCGGCAATCTGATCCATGATTTCCCCGGTGCGGTCGGTAGAGCGGTCGTTTACCGCGATGACTTCATAATTGTCGTAATCGAGCGTAAGCAACTGCGTCAGCGGCTGCTCGATGGTGTGCTCTTCGTTGCGGGCAGGAACAATGATGCTCACGCGCGGATTGCCAGGCGGCTGACGGTCCCACTCCGGCCGGGCAACATCGGCAATCCTGGGCATGCCCAGCGCGGCATCCACGATGCGCGAGAACCAGGCCAGGCCCAGGATGCAGCCGGCAATCCAGTACACAATAATTCATCCGGCCGAACCCTCTGCGGCACCCGAGCCGGGCAAAAGGACTGGAGGAGCGAATCTCATCCCGTAAAACAGTATGGCAGAAGACAGCGCCACGGCGATCACCGGCCCCACGAACGCCAACTGAAGGGAGTACCGGTCCGACATGTAGCCAATGAGCCAAGCCGAGGGTATGTCCCCGAGTAGATGGAAGATGAAGATGTTGACGGCGAGCGCCATGGCGCGGACGTGCGCCCCGACAGAATTGATAACGCGCCGCGTTCAACGGCCCGGTGTTAAGCAGAAGCAGAAATTCCGCAATGAAAATGCCGGCGATCATGCGATCGCCCGCTGGTGTAAAGCGCCATCCACATGGCAGGGATCCCCAGACCCAGGCTGACGGCCGATACCAGATAGTGCGCGGCTTTCGTATAACGCAAAAGATAGTCGGAGAGCCATCCTCCCGCGAGCGATGCCACCAGACCGTTCACCGCGATACTCAAGCCGAATAACTGATTCGCGTGCACCAGAGTGTAACCATGCGCGCGGTGGAGAAACGTCGGCATCCAGACCTGCAAGCCGCCAAGGGCGAAGGTCATCATGGCCATGCCCAGGCTCGCCGTGATGAAGGCGGGATTTTTCACCAGCCCCCTGACCGTATCCCGGGAAGGAGTCTTCGCTTCGAAATCAAATTGCCCCCACTCCGGCTCAGGAATGAACCACAACAGGAATGCCAGCAGGACGCCGGGAGCGGCGCCGACATAGAAGGGCACGCGCCAGCCATAGGCTGGGCCCAGGTAGCCGCCGAGGATATAACCGAGCGCCGTGCCCACCGGAATGGCCAGGTAGAACACACCCATAACGCGGCCGCGCTGGTTCTCGGGAAACATGTCGGCAACGAACGTCGGGGAAAGAATGACGAAGCTGGCCTCCCCCACTCCCACGAGCGTATGGCGGATCAGCAACTCGGTGAAATTGTGGGTGACGCCGGTGAGCAGAGTGGCCGCGCTCCAGACCAAGGCGCCGGCAATGATGACTGGCTTGCGCCGGAAGCGCTCCGCCAGTGGCCCCATGAAAGGCGCAGCGATCATGTAAAAAATGAAGAAGATGCTGGTCAGCATGCCGAAATTGGCGTCGCTGCCATGGAACTCGCCTTTGATCAGTTCCTGGACCGCGTAGAGCACCGAGCGGTCAATGTAGTTGAGCAAATTAAGCGCCAGCAGCACAGCCAGCGCAGTGCGAGGATAGAGTTTCTTCGGCGGAGTCACGCAGCGGGGAATATAGCATGGAGGCCGATAGCGAGGTGGATCAACTACTCGGGAGAGGGGATTCGATGAGCGGCGGCCCTTGGCACCTCTGGTAAGATGCGAGCGCTACCGGCGCTTTCGCGGGCGCGGCCAGTTGGCGATGATCACGGTTGATATCCCCCCCCGCGGCCGGAAGTCCCCCTTCACTTCCGCCCACACCGGCTTTGCCCAGCGCACCACATCTTCCAGCACGCGGTTGACAATGTTCTCCTGAAAGATGCCCAGATTGCGGTAAGACTGCAAATATTCTTTCAGGGACTTCAGCTCCAGGCAGCGCCGGTCAGGCATGTACCGGATGGTAAGTACACCAAAATCGGGCAAGCCGGTCTTTGGGCAGACCGAGGTGAACTCCGGATCATCCACTACAATTTCATAGCCGGGAAACTGGTTGGGCCAGGTTTCGATCTCCGGGAACTTCGCATCCAGGCCGGCCTGGGCATGTTGTGGCGTGTAACGTGCTCGCTTGGGCATAGCCAATTGTAACCGGGAGGAATTCTGGGCTGGGCCAACATTATCGGTGTCTTCCTGTAGCGAAGCGCATCCAACAGGTTAAGAGCGCTTTTCGTATCGGTGCGAGTCGCGGGTGTAGAGTAAGGTTTCCACTAGAAAAATGGCGATCAGGCAGAGCAATGTCGGCGTTCTGGGCAGGCACCAATGGCTGGTATGGACCTTGGCCATTATTGCGGCCGTATTGCTGCTGGCCGCCTTTATGTCGCGGGGAAAGGTCGTGCCGGTCCAGGCTGCGAGCGTGGAACGGGCCACCATTCGGAGCGTAATTTCCACGAATGGCAAGGTCGAGCCTCTGCACAATTTTCAGGCTCATGCGCCCATTGGGACCACCGTCAAGCGGTTGCTGGTAACAGAAGGAGAGAGCGTAAAAAAGGGCCAGCTGCTATTGCAACTGGATGACGCCGAGGCGAAAAGCCAGGCAGCCCGGGCCCTGGCGCAAGTCCGCGCGGCGGACGCGACCATCAGCGGCATTCAGACCGGTGGAACCCACGAGGAAGTCCTGAACGTACAGGCAGAGTTGGCCAAAGCGCGCACCGACAGGGACACCGCCCAGCGCAACCTGCAGGCATTACAAGATTTGCAGCAGCAAGGCGCAGCCTCTGCGGGCGAGGTAAAGGCTGCTCAGGACCAGTTGACCCGCATCTCGGCCGATCTGAATTTTCTTGAGCAAAAACTGAAGAACCGCTACTCCCCTCCGGAGGTTGCCCAAGCGGAGGCGCAGAAAACAGAGGCCCAGGCTGCCTACGCGGCTGCCGAGGATGTCCTGCATCATCTCAACGTGAGGGCGACGACGGATAGCGTGGTCTATTCCCTTCCGGTCCATCAGGGCGATTACGTGAATCCCGGTGATCTTCTCCTGCAGGCTGCCGATCTTTCCAAAGTCGAGGTGCGGGCCTTCGTGGATGAACCGGACATCGGGCGTTTAGTTCCTGGCGAAACCATCGAAATCACCTGGGATGCTATTCCAGGACGGGTATGGCACAGCGTCGTAACCAATGTGCCGACCACGGTAAAGCTGCGTGGCACCCGCAACGTGGGAGAGACCACCTGCGAGGTGAGCAATCCAGACCTCAAGCTGTTACCCAACATTAATGTAGGCGTGACGGTGGTAACGGCGGAGCACCGCGATGTCTTGAGTGTTCCCCGCGAAGCGGTTCATCTTGATAACAGCACGCCTTATGTCTACCAGATCGTAAGTGACGAGTTGGAACGGAAGAATATTCAAACATCTCTGTCGAACCTGACGCAGATGGAGGTAACAGGTGGACTCACGCAAGGCGCGTTGGTTGCGCTGAGCGCGACCAATGCCAAGCCTCTGCAGGACGGGCTCACGGTAAAAGTGGTTCATTAATTATTGATTCATCGTGCATTCATCATGGGGGTTTAGAAGTAAGTCATGGGTTTTCGGAAGCGTTCGATCACGGTCTTCATAATTCTCTTAGTAAGCGGTCTCGCCTTCGCGGATTCGGCTCAGCAGCTTCTGTCTGCAGGGCGTGTGGACGATGCGATTTCAGCTTTGCAGCAGCGAACCTCGTCCAATCCGAACGACGCTGAGTCCTACAATCTGCTCTGCCGCGCCTATTTCGCGGTGGGCAATTGGGACCGGGGAATTTCCGCCTGCGAGAAGGCTGTTTCCCTGCAACCCGACAATAGCCATTACCACCTGTGGCTCGGCCGCATTTACGGGGAAAAGGCCGACAATGCCAACTTCCTCTCTGCGGCCCGGCTGGCCGGCAAAGTACGCACGGAATTTGAAAAAGCCGTGCAGCTGAGCCCCAATAGCGCGGACGCACGCACGGATTTGGCCGAGTTCTATCTTGAGGCTCCGGGCATTGTTGGTGGAGGGCAAGATAAGGCCGAAGCGCAGGCGCGCTCGCTGGCTTCCCTGGATCCGGTAAAGTCTCACTGGGTCACCGGCCGTATCGCCGAGAAGAAGCACGATTCCGCCGCGGCGGAACGCGAGTATCGTGCTGCCGTCGAGGCCAGCCATGGCAATGCCATCGCCTGGCTGAATCTGGCGTTCTTTTACCGCCGGGCTGAGCGCTTGGATGATATGGAAGACGCCATCAACCACGCCGCTTCCGCCCAGATGAACCGGCCGGAAGTTCTGGTCGAAGCTGCCGAGACCCTGATCCGCAGCGGGCGAAATTATCAGGAGGCCGCCGACCTCCTACGCCGCTATCTCGCGAACTCCACCGTAGAAGAGGCTCCAGCCTTCAAGGCCCATTACCTGTTGGGCACCCTGCTGGAAAAAGAAGGCAAAAAGCAGGAAGCTGCCCAGGAATACCGGGCAGCGCTGGCGATGGCAAAAGATTTCTCTCGCGCGCGGGAAGCGCTGGCGCGTTTGGACCGGTAGATCTTTCAAGTTACCTCAGCTTTGCTCGGCTACCTTGGTGTTTCGGGTTGGTCTTTCTCGGCGTGCTCAGCGCAGACCTCAGCGTACCCTGCGGTTACCAGCTGTTGACTCACCCGCCGAAAAGCTCTTAACCGCCGAGACCGCAGAGAAATGCCGCAGGGAGCGCAGAGAACCGCAAGTTATTCTTTCTCGGCGTGCTTAGCGCAGACCTCAGCGTATTCTGCGGTTACCAGCTCTTGATGGACCGGACCGAAAACTCTTAACCGCCGAGGCCGCAAAAAACTGCCGCCGGGAACGCAAGAGAAGAACTGAAACTGCACCACTACCGAAGCTCATCGAGTGAACGAATCGAGGTTCCCACTCATTTACAATCGGCTTTCTCCGCTCTCAGCACTTTGCTAAAGGTGAAACCATGAAATCTGTGATGCGTTCTTGCTTTTCCTGTGCTCTCGGGTTGGTTATCTTCAGCGCCCCTCTTTTTGCGGAGCCGCTCACCCTCAAGCGCGCGGTTGACCTTGCCCTCAGCCATAGCACCACCGCGCTGATCGCCAATGCGGATGAGCAACATGCCCGCAGCTCCTATCTTGAGGCTCGCGATTCCTACTTGCCGCAGATGACCGTGGGCTCCGGTCTCGGCGCAACCTGGGGGTATCCGCTCAGTCTCGAAGGCTCGGCGCCTTCCATCTTGAACGTTACGGCACAGTCTCCGGTCATCAATTTCAGCCTGCGTCAGTTCGTGCGGGCCGCTCAGACCGACTGGAAAGCCAGCAAAGTGCAAACCAAAGACCAAAAAGATCAGGTCATCCAGGACACCGTGCTCAACTATGCGGAATTGTGCAAATGGCAAACCTTGCTGAGCCATTTGCAGCAGCAACAGAGCGAGACCATGCACGCGGAAGCGATGGTCAACCAGCGTATTCAGGAGGGTGTAGACAGTGAACTCGCGGGCAAGCAGGCAAAATTGGCCACCGCCGAGGTGCGGCTGCGGATGGCGCAGGCCGAGTCCGCAATTGATGTCCTTCGAGTGCAGCTTGCCCGTTCGACCGGCATTCCGGCCGCTTCGATTGATGGCGTACCGGAATCGATTCCCGCATTTCCCGAAGTGAAACAAGAGGAAAACCTCCCAAAACAGGCCGTGGATAACAGCCCTGCTATTCAAGCGGCGGACTTTCGCGCCACCGCTTTGGATTTTCGTGCGCGCGGTGAGCATCGGGCCTTGCTGCCAACCATCGATTTCGCCGCCCAGTATGCTCTCCTGGCCAGCTTCAACAACTATCAGGACTTCTTCCGCCCCGGCAGCTTCCAGCAGCACAATGCCACGCTTGGCGTGGTTATTCGCTTTCCCTTCCTCAACTTCTCTCAACGAGCGCATGCGGAAGCTGCGGATGCGGAGGCCCTACGTGCCCACAAACAGGCGGAGGCGGCCAAGGATCAGGTTTCCACGGAAACCTTGCGGCTGCAGCGTTCGGTCGAGCAGTTCGCCGCCGCGCAGGATGTAGCCGACCTGCAATATCAAATTGCGCAAGCCAACCTGGAGGCCACACAAACCCGGGTAACCGCCGGGAACGGCACCTGGCACGATGCCGAAGACGCCCGTGAACAGGCGGACGCACGCTATAACGCTCTGCAAGACGCCAACTTTGACCTGGAGCGCAGCCGGATCGCTTTGTTGCGCGCTACCGGTGACCTGGCCAGCTGGCTCGGGGTAAATCCTTAGCTGTCATTAGCTGTCGAAAAGCAGACGAAATTCGCATCCCACGCCGATCACCTTGCATCCAACCCTCTGAGTTTAAGGGGCTTTGTAGTCTCAGATCACGTCACTCCGGGGTACCTGCCATCGCACCGTCGAGCGCGAAACAGTCAATGCCGGAGTGTTAATATAAAGACGCCAATCATGCCTTTAAAAACACTCTTTCTGAACCCGCCGTCGTTCGAGAATTTCGATGGCGGCGCGGGCTCTCGCTGGCCGGCTACACGCGAAATTGAATCCTACTGGTACCCGGTCTGGCTGGCTTACCCGACGGGCATGTTAGAGGGCGCGCGGCTGCTGGATGCCCCCTCGCACCATGTCTCTGCGCAGGAAACCATCAAGATTGCGGAGCAGTACGAATTCCTCGTCCTGTTTACCAGCACTCCCGGCTTTCCGGGCGACATTCAGCTGGTCCAGAAAATCAAGGAAGCCAATCCGGCAATCAAGATTGCCTTCGTCGGCCCGCACGTGACCGTGCTTCCGGAAAAATCCCTCCGCATGTGTACGGCGATGGATTTCATTTGCCGCAAGGAGTTCGACTATTCCGTGGTCGAGTTTGCGAACGGAAAACCGCTGAATGAGATTCAGGGAATCTCGTTCCTGCAGGATGGGGCCATCGTGCACACCCCGGACCGCCCGACGGTTGCCGATCTCGATTCCCTGCCCCACGTCACCGACGTCTATCGTCGCGATCTGGACGTGCGCCGCTACAACGTGCCGTTTTTGCTTTATCCCTATGTTTCTCTCTATACCACTCGCGGCTGCCCGGCACAGTGCACGTTCTGCCTGTGGCCGCAGACGCTCAGCGGCCACCCCTGGCGCAAGCGCTCCACGGATGACGTGGCGCTGGAAATGGCGAAAGCCAAAGAGTACTGGCCGGACGTAAAAGAGTTCTTCTTCGATGACGACACTTTCAATATTCAGAAGGCGCGTACGGTTGAACTCTGTGCCAAGCTAAAGCCGCTAAAGCTGACCTGGTCTTGCACCTCGCGCGTGACCACCGACTACGAAACACTCAAGGCGATGAAGGAAGCGGGCTGCCGTCTGTTGATCGTGGGCTATGAATCCGGCGACCAGCAGATTTTGAAGAACATCAAGAAGGGCGCAACCATCGAACGCGCCCGGCAGTTCACCAAGGATTGCCACAAGCTCGGTCTCGTCATCCATGGCGACTTCATCATGGGATTGCCCGGGGAAACGCACGAGACTATCAACACCACCATTGCCTTCGCCAAGGAACTTGACGTGGAAACGATCCAGGTTTCGGTGGCTCACGCCTATCCTGGGACTGAACTTTACGATTACGCGGTAAGTAACGGTTTTATGGTGGCCGATACCAAGATGGTGGACGAAGGCGGCCATCAACTGGCGCACATTCAATATCCCGGGTTGCCGGCCGAGGACATCCTTACCGCCGTGCACCGCTTTTACGATGAATATTACTTCCGGCCCAAGGCGGCCTTCCGCATTTTGAGGAAAGCCGCGTTCCACCACGAGGACCGCAAGCGGCTCTACAAAGAAGCCAAAACCTTCCTCAAGGTGCGCGCTATGCGCCACAAATGGGTCAAAGAGAAACGCCAGGGAGACTCGGCGGCCGCAGCCGAGCCCGCCAAAGCTTAGGAAGACCGCGTGACCCCGCGCAAGTATTTAGTGTTGCTTGGAATCATCCTGTTCGGAGTCATAGGAGATTCCCTGCTCAAACAGGGAATGATCCTGGTCGGTTCCATTCCCCTGCAGCATCTGTCCGGCATTTTTCTCGTTGTACTGAATCCCTGGATCGCTTTGGGGATACTTTTCCTGCTGGGCTTTTTTGCTTTCTACATGACGGCTCTTTCCTGGGCCGACCTGACCTACGTTTTACCCGCCACTTCTCTGGGCTACGTTTTGCTGGCGTTCATCGCAAAGTTCTTCCTGCACGAGCAAGTTACGCTGACCCGATGGCTGGGAATCTTATTGATCGCGGCGGGTGTCGGCTTCGTGACGCAGGGACCGGCGCTTACCAGACATGCTTCCGCGGAACTGCCCGGGGAGAGACTCCGCGAAGAAGAAGCTGTTCTGAGGGAAGGAGCGATGAAGGAGATTTATACCTGGAGCGCGATAGGAGCGGTTGTAGTGGCTTCGGCCACCGGCGATGTGCTGCCTGTCGCGCGCGATGAAACAGGTGGGAGATGTACACGCTCTACGGCGCCGTTGCGGCCTGCTAACCGTTGCGAGCCGCGTACTGGGCAATTCTTGCTTTCTGCTTGGGCTGCTGGCCATGGCAGTAGCCTTCTACAGCCTGCTTTTCGCGCTGTCCTGGGGAGACGTAAGCCTGGTGGCGCCAGCCTCGGCTTCGTTGACTTTTGTGGCCAACGCCGTGGCCGCCAAAATATTTCTTCACGAGCGGGTAGACCGGCGTCGCTGGATGGCGGCTTTGTTCGTGGCCGCCGGAGTGGCCCTTCTGGCCGCCTAACGCACCGTATCCTGCGCCTTCAAACCTGCCCTAAGCAAAGCCGCATCAACGTGCTGAAACTCTCCTCCGGCTTAGAGCGCGGTGGTTTGGATCACGTTTCCAGGTTTGCCAAAACCGGGAAAAACGGCGGGGTACCATGGTGGAAAGGTAAATTTACCCCGAAAGGGCGGTTGGCATCCGTTTTTAGACCGATGTGTGCGCCTGGCGCACACCCTCTAATTTCGACGATCGGGTCTGGGATGACCCCCAGGTACCCCCAAACACTAAAATCGCGAAATTGGCGGGGGTGCCTTCAACTGCCTTTTGGGCTGAAGCCACCATTCTGTCATGACATTTTTATACTGACGATTATCACCTGGAAATCTCAGCCGAACAGGCGCATGAACCCCGTGGGCGAGAGGTCGGGCACCAGGAATGTCACGTCGCGGATGCCCGCCACCCGGGCCACGGATTCCGCGGCCGCGTAGCCGCTGCGTACCGCGCCTTCCATGGTGGCTGGCCAGCCGGTGGCCGTCCAGTCGCCGGCCAGAAAAACTCGTGGCCAAACCGTTCCGGGATGGGGACGGTAAGCGTCCACGCCCGGTTCTGGGGAGTAGGTGGCATGAACTTCCTTGATGACGGTGGATTTCACCAGATTGGCGTCTCGTGCTCCGGGCAGAAATTCCCGCAGCTCCGCAAGCGCCAGACTCGACGATTTCGTTTTTGGATTTCTCCACCAGCGCCTTGGACGCACTTACTACCACCTCAACATAACTGCCCGCGGCGCCGTCGCCGCCTTGCGAGCGTTGTCTCCAGCAGCTTCGATTTGTGAAACATCCACTGAATGGTGCGATCCAGCAGAACGGCGTGATCCAGATCCGTAATCTGCCGGTCGAACCAGAGATGGATTCCCGTGATCGGCGAGGTTTCAAAGTGATTGAGTGCCCGCCGGAGAGGATCCGTTGTCGAAGTTTCAGGAAGCATCGCGGCGAGCACGTCGAAGGGGACGGCGAGAACCACGAAATCAAACTTGCTCTCTTCCTTGGCGACGAGTTCAAGCTTCACACCCGACGGATCGGCACGGAAGGAGCGTATCGCGGCACGAAGCTGCACTTCTCCGCCGCGCCTTTCCACATAATCTCCGGCCGTGCCATACAGTTCACTGAGCGGCACCCGCGGCACGCCCATGCGCCCGGCAGTGAGCGATTTGAGGAACGACTCGCGCACCACCTGGGCAGCGTACGGAACAGACACGCGGTCGAGGTCTTCGTTCAACGCGCTGACCAGCACTGTTTTCCAGAAACGCTGAATGGCCTGTTCGGTTTGCCCATGACGCCGCAGCCATGCCAGAAACGATTCGCCGCGGTCGCGCGGGGTCACGGGGGTGAGCACTGCCAGGGCCGCCGCAATCGAGAGCTTGTCCGGCAGGTTCAAGCAGGCGGCCCGCAGAAAAGCCGGAGCGGTGTGCAAAGGCGCGGGCAAAGATGAGGGCCCGATGATCGAGGCCCGGCCCCCAGGCTCTAAAAATGTAAGGTGGTCGTACCAGCGAATCTTGTCTTCCACTCCCATGCGCCGGTAGAACTCGATGAGATTGGTGCAGCATCCGAGCAGCACATGCTGGCAGTTGTCCACCACCTCGCCCGTCCCGGGATGCTCGTAGGAAGAAGCTCGGCCACCCAAGTAAGGGCGGCGTTCAAAAATTGAGACACAAAACCCGCTGTCGGCGAGGGCAGAAGCGGCGGCTAAACCCGCCAGCCCGCCTCCGACCACCGCCACTTTGGGAGGTTGTGTCCATGGAAAAGTCATTACGCCAGACGCTTTAGAAAACCTTTCCCCAAAATCACCAGCTTTTCGCGGGTGGTCAGCTGGATTCTTTCCTGGAAGACATCGAACCCGCGCTGGGCGATCTTTTCCAGCAAGCGCCGGTAAATGGTCACCAGCACCCACAGCGCAGGCTGGCTGTCTTCGTTGACGAGCGGAATCAGTTCGTCGGCGGCGCGGTAGAATTCACGCGCGCGCTCGGCTTCCCGGGCGAGTAACGGGCGAATGCGCTCGATGTCTTTTCCGGCGCGAAGTTCCGAGGGCGCGATGTCGAACTGGGCCAGGTCTTCCTGTGGAATGTAAACCCGGTTCATGCCGGCGTCTTCCTTTACGTCGCGAATGATATTGGTCAGCTGAAACGCCAGCCCGCAACGCTCGGCCAGAGCCTCGGCAGCCGGGTCGCGGTAACCAAAAATTCGAATGCAGACCAGGCCCACCACCGAAGCCACGCGATAGCAGTACAGATACAGATCGTCAAAAGTCTTGTAGCTCACCTTCGGGGGAACGATCGCGGACTTCGGCCGCGCAGAAGCCTCTTGCGGATTCGAGTTCCCTTCCTCGATGTCCATGGCTGTGCCATAAGCCAATTGATCGAGAAACACGGCTGGAATCTGGTGGCGGCGCATAGCATCCGATAAAGCCAGTTGTACCGGATCGTCTGTGGCTTTGCCCGATTGGGTTTGGTGGAATTCCTCCACCCATGCGCCAAGTTTGAGACGGCGCTCGTGCGCACTCAGGCTCATGTCGTCTGCAATATCATCGCAGCGCCGCATGAATGCATAGACGGCGTACAAGGCTTGCCGTTTCGCAGGGGGCAGAACAAGGAAGGCGTAATAGAAGTTTTTAGCGGCGCCTTTGGTGATCCCACGACAAACCGAATAGGCAACCGCCAACTGCGAGTCGTTGGGCAATGACGAGGCCGTCATGGGCTGCGCCGCGGTACTCATAGCAGCTTCCCCAATGCCGCGCCCGCCACCAGGGCAAGTTTCCGGGCCTTCGAAATCGTTGGACGCCGCCCGAGTACCGCATATCGCTGGCGCTCAATGGCGTTCAGAATCTCCTGACCGCCACGGCTGAACAATTCGATATCAATGGCCAGTTCGCGATCCACCTTCTGCACCAGCGGCAGTCCCTTGCCGAACCATTCGCGCGCCCGCGCCACCTCGAAAGCCATTAAGCTGCAAAAAGCCGGCGTATTCCGGCCATGCGCAATGTCATCCTCGCTTACGCCATAGCGCTCAAGGTCTTCCAGGGGCAGGTAGACACGGCCCTTGCTGAAATCCACGCTAACGTCCTGCCAAAAGTTAGCCAACTGCAAGGCGGTACAGGTGTAATCGGAAAGCGCCTGGCTTTCGGCATCGCGATAGCCGCAGAGATACAAGACGAGATGGCCTACGGGATTGGCCGAGTAATGGCAGTAGCCAAGAACATCAGCGAATCTGCCAAAGCGGGTTACGGTTTGATCCTGGCGGAAAGCGGTCAGCAGATCGGCGAAAGGCTGTCTCGGGATATCGAACCTGGTAACGGTGTCGGCCAGGGCAACGAAAACCGGATGGCGCGGGATGCCGTTGTAGCAGGCATCCAGTTCCGCTTCCCACTGATCGAGCAGGGCCAGCGACTGCTGCGGATCGCCGACTTCATCCCCAAGGTCATCCGCAATGCGGCAGTAAGCGTAAACATTGAAGAAATGCTGCCGGAGTTGGCGTGGCAAGAACCAGGAGGCGACAGAAAAATTTTCGTAATGGCTGTGCGCCAGCCAGCGGCAATACTCAAAGGCTTCGGCGAGGGAAGGGGCTTGCTCGGGAATCGCGTACTCGGGCGGCAGATGGTCCCAGCCCGCCAGGATAGACGGGTGCCGTGAGTCCGTGCTGGCAATGGATGACATTCGTCCGTTTCCGTCCCTCGGATACCGCACAGCCTAGTCTCATGCGGGAAGCTCGTTGCGCCTTTAGTGCCCCGGAATGATGGCTGTCTTGATATCTCCGTTGCGATTGAGCATGTGGCGCAAGACCTGCTGCAAGCGGGAAAGCGGCGCTTCCCCGGTAATGTAATCGGTCGAATGAATTTTCTTTTCGGCAATCAGGGTGAAAGCCTTCCGTACCGTTTCCGGCGTGTGGTGGAAGGTCGCTTTGAAAGTGATCTCGGAATAGTGCAGCCGGTCAGTATCGAGCTGGACCTTGGTTCCGCTGGCGCAGCCGCCGAAAAAGTTGACCGTGCCGCCTTTCCGCACCATGTTCGTAGCCCACTCCCAGGGCTCGGGACGCCCGACGGCTTCGATGACCACGTCGCTTCCCCGTTTTTCTGGAGAGAGCGCGTGGACCGCCTGCACCGGGTCTTTCACTTTGGTTATCTGCACCACTTCATGCGCGCCCATGCGCTTGGCGGCGGCGACTTGCGAATCGCGCTTGACCACCGAGATCACGTTGCATCCGGTCGCCTTGGCCACCTGCAAAAACATCAGGCCGATGGGACCGCCACCGATGACCGTGACCGTGTCGCCGATTTCAACTCCGGTCTCGTGCAATCCGCGCAACACACAGGCCAAAGGCTCGACCATGGCCGCTTCTTCGAAGCTCACTTCCGGCGGCATGGCCAGCATGTTGGTTTCAACAATGCGGCGCGGCACTCGCAGGTATTCTGCGTAGGCTCCGTTGTTGAACAGGAGATCTTCGCAGAGATTCTCCTGGTGTTTGGAACAGTAAAAGCACATCTGGCAGGGCGCGGAATTCAGCGCCACCACCCGCATGCCTTTGCGGAAGCCACGGACATTCGGTCCGACCTCCTCGATCACTCCGGCCAGTTCGTGGCCGAAGAGCGCCGGCGGCACAATCATGCGGGCGTGATAACCGCGCTGATAGACCTTGAGGTCGGTGCCGCAGGTCAGCGCCACCTGTACTTTCACCAGCACCTCGCCATCGTTCAGGCGGGGGATAGGAACTCGTTCAATCTTTACATCTTCTTTGCCGTAAAGGACGGCAGCCGTCATCTTTCCGTTCACTCTAGATGTCCTTCCCAGGAGCTGCCCGCCTGAATCACGACTTTCATCGAGTCAGGCTGGGGATGGGCAGCCAGGTTTAATGCTTCCACCCCGTGAGAAAGAGAAAACCGGTGACTAATCAAACGTTCCAGATTTACTTCACCACTCATAACCAACCGCACCGACTCCTCATGGAGATCAATGGAAGCGCTATAGGACCCCAATAGCGTTTTCTCGTCCACACAAATAGACGCGGGGTCCACATTGGCTTCCCCGCGTACGGTTTGAGCAAACAACAATACCCGCCCGCCCGGACGCACAGCATCAATCGCAGTCCGAATCAGGCTATTTCCACCTACAGCTAAGATCGCCGCATCCGCCCCTCGATTCTCCGTCAACTCGTGTACCGTTTTCACAGTATCGAAGCGCGATGCATCAATAGACCTGTCAAGTCCGAAGGCTTCAGCTATTGTAAGCCTCTGCGCATACAAATCGGTAGTGACTACGCTAGCCCCAGCCCGTTTTGCCAGCACACTCAACAAGATGCCGATAGGGCCTTGTCCGATGACTAAAATTGTCTCGCCCTTTTCGATGCCCAGCCGCTCAATGCCTTTCAGGCAGGTATTCACCGGCTCGACAAAGCAAGCCTGCTCGAACGAAACCCCGTCTGGAATTCGCACCGTGCCTTTTTGCACGATCCAATCCATAACCCGCACGTACTCCGCAAAACCCCCGCCAGAGGGTTCGAAGCCGGCCGTGCAGCCGACTTTTTTGTAAGTCTCACATTGCGCGAAGGTTTTGTGGCGGCAGTAGTAGCACTCGCCGCAAGGAACATGGTGCATCGCGACGACCCGGTCGCCGGGCTGGAACTCCTCGACTCCGTCGCCGATTGCCGCCACAACTCCGGAGATTTCATGCCCAAAAATTCGCGGAGCCGAGTGCGAGCCGGTCGCAATCTTCTTCAAGTCCGTTCCACACACCCCACAGGTGTGCACCCGCAGCAGCAGTTCGCCAGGCACCGATCGCCGGCACGGGAACCGTCTCCAGCCGGACATCGTTTACGCCACGATAGACGGCAGCCTGCATAGCCGTAGGGATGGTTCTTACAGATTCGTCCAGCGCTATTTGTCCGGCTATCGCCATATCAGGCTCTCACGCTCGCGGTCGTTTCCGTGAATGCAACCAGAGACTGGCAGAGATTTCGTGCCGCCAGGAGACTGTCCGCGGCTAGCTTGATCGTGCCCCACCAGAGCCATGGCCGTGGCGCCACATGAAAGGCAAATCTCGCCTTTTGAAATTTCCCATCCGGTCCCACAAATTGTGTTCCCGCCGGAACCGAGAAATCGCTGGCATCGGAGATCACTTTGCAGACGCGGAAAGGAATGCCATGCGTCATGGCGCCTCTGCCTATGGCCGCAGCTTCCATGTCTACCGCTTGCGCGTCGTAGGCCCGCCGCAGTTTTTCCTTTTGAGAAGCGTCGGCCACGGTGGCAAAACTCACCAAACTTCCCTCTCCCGCAACCGTCTCGGTGCGGCTGTTATCGCAGGCGTCGATGACAACTCTCGGTATGAGCACTCGCCCCACCGGCCAGTCCGGCTGCAGCGCGCCGGCAAAGCCTGCCGAAACCAGCAAATCCGGACGGCACAGCTGAATAATCGCCTCGGCTGCCCGGCGCGCGTATTCCGCGCCGATGCCGGCGCATACCAGGGTCGTGTCTCCCTTTTCGAAGAACATGAACTCGCGCCCCTCGAATTGCCTGCGGCTACGGCTCCAGTTTTTCACCAGAGGCCAGACCTCAAGCTCCATCGCCGTCACGATCGCGACCTTACGCGCTGACATAGCCGTTTTTCTGGAACCACTCCACTGCCCGCCGCAACGCATCATCCACAGGAATTGTCTTCCAGCCAAGCTCCCGTTCCGCTTTGGCCGAGGTGACAAACATCTTCTTCCGTCCCATCCGCACCGCGTCAATTGTGGCTCGGGGCTCTCGACCTAGGATGCGGCCAGTAAACACCTCATCGACAACCCCGGTCGCCAACGCCATTGCATATGGAACCCTGATCTTCGGTGACGGCAGGCCGGTAATGGCACCCAGCTTGTCCAGAATCTGCTTGAGCGTCAGATTCTCTCCGCCGAGAATGTAACGCTCCCCGGTTCTTCCCTTCTCCAGGGCCGCTGCGTGCCCGCGCGCGCATTCAGTCACATCCACGAGGTTCAATCCGGTATCCACATAGGCGGGAAATTTCTTTTTCAGGAAGTCCACCACGATGCGCCCGGTCGGCGTCGGCTTAATGTCCTGCTCCCCGACCGGCGTTGTGGGATTCACAACCACGACGTCCATGCCACTTCTTCCCGCTTCGATGGCAACCTGCTCCGCCATAAACTTTGACTTTTTGTACGGCCCGATCATGTTCTCCAGCGCAACCGGTGAATTTTCATCCGCCGGATGCCCATTGCCAGTAAAGCCCATGGTGGCCACGCTCGATGTGCAAACGACGCGCCTGACGCCATTCTTCCGTGCCGCCTGCAAAATCGCCTGCGTCCCTGCCACGTTCGACCGGAACATCTGCTCCGGATCGCGCACCCAGAGCCGGTAATCCGCAGCCACGTGAAAAACAACCTCGCATCCCGCCATCGCCTTTTCGAGCGATGCGGGATCGCGCAGGTCCCCCGGAACCCGATCTGCGTTCAGCCCGCCGATGTTCCTTGCATCGCTGCCGGCGCGAACCAGCAATCGCAGATCGGCGCCTTGCTCGAGCAAAACCCGGGCCACGTGACTGCCTACGAACCCGGTTGCACCTGTGACAAAAGCCAGCATTTAGCAATTGGCAGTTAGCGATCGGCCGGCCCGCTGTGTCGGCGAGGCGCTAAATGCCAAGTGCCAAGTGTTGCTATTCCAGCTTCTCCGGCTGCAGCGAGATGTCTTTCTCTCCTGCCGCCTTTCGTTCCCAATAGTTCCGCACCCAGGTTTCCCAGCTCTTGCCTGCGGCCATGTCCCGACCGGTGAAAGCCAGGGCCGCGATCTCCGCATAGGGAATTTTGACCTTTCCGCTGCCGTCTTTGGGAAGGACCCGCACAAAACTGTTCTGCAACCCGCTCCCAAGCACGCGGTCGAAAACATAGCCTTCCACCCTGGAGCCATCTTTGCGGGTAATCAGCACATCGCCGCGATAATCAAAGGCTTCCTCTAAGGCTGTCCGCAGATCCTGCGGGCTCGCCAGTTCCGGAACCCATCCTTCCAGCTTCTCCCGCGTGGCGCCTGGAGCTACTTCCAGTACGTCGGGGTTGGCCAGGGCCTGGCCTTCGTGGGATTCACGGCCTGCTTCGCGCCCGCTCATACTCGCGTTTCCTCGGGCACTTCGGTTTCGATCTGCACCAGCGGATTGAAAGCATGAATGGGCTTCGCTGGCTCATTCAACAGTTCCAGCGCCGACGGGTCTTGGTAGCGACTGGAGAGCATCGCTTTCACTGTCTGCCACATTCCACCCACCGAGCTGAAGGTATGGTTTACGGCCGAGGCTTCATATCCGCTGTGCACCATGCAGTTGGCGCATTTGGGATTGCCCGATTCCGTTCCGTACCTGTCCCATTCTGTTTCCGCCATCAATTCGGCAAACGTATCGGCGTACCCGTCCTGCAGCAGATAACACGGCTTCTGCCAGCCGAAGACATTGAATGTCGGCATGCCCCAGGGCGTGCAGGCGTAGGTGCGCTTGCCCATGAGGAATTCCAGAAACAGAGGCGACATATTGAAGCGCCATTTCGACGAACGGTTCGAAAGAATGGCCCGGAACAGGCGCCGGGTACGCGCCCGCCCCAGAAAATGACTCTGATCCGGCGCTTTCTCGTAGGAGTAGCCGGGCGAGAGCATCATGCCTTCGACTCCGAGTTCCATCATCTCGTCGAAAAACGCCCGCACACTGTTGGGGTCGGCGCCGTCGAACAAAGTGGTATTGGTTGTAACGCGGAAGCCACGAGCCAAGGCTTCTTTGATCCCGTCCAGAGCCTTGTCGTAGCCGCCTTCCAGGCAGACCGAGAAATCGTGGTGCTTGCGCTGCCCGTCCATGTGGACAGAAAAAGTGAGATATTTGCTGGGCTGGAAAAGATGAATCTTCTGCTTGAGCAAGAGCGCGTTGGTGCACAGGTAAATGTATTTCTTGCGCGCCACCAGGCCGGCGACGATTTCCGCGATCTGCGGATGCAGCAGCGGTTCACCGCCGGGAATCGCCACCGTCGGAGCGCCGCACTCTTCCACCGCCCGGAAGCACTCCTCGGGCGTAAGCTGCGCCTTGAGCACGTGCGCGGGATACTGAATCTTCCCGCAGCCGGCACATGCCAGGTTGCAGCGGAATAGCGGCTCCAGCATCAGGACGAGCGGGTACTGCTTGCGTCCCCTGACCTTCTGTTTCAGGACGTAAGTTGCCACCGTCCACATCTGTGAAATTGGAACCGCCATGCTCCTACTATTCCCTTTCTACGTCTGAGTCTTCAGCAATTGGCCAAATGCTAAGCGCTAACAGCTTGCTTCGCCGCCATCACCTTGGCGTATGTCGTCAACGCAATCAGCGGAAAATATTCGCAATACAGGTGATAGCTCAAGTAAAACACCTGGGGAAATCCCGTCCCCGTGTAGTAAGCCTCGTCCCATGAACCGTCCTTCTTCTGCGTCCTCAGCAGATACGCAATACCCCGGGCAACAGAATCGCTGCGCGTGTCATTCGCTGCTAGCAGGCCCATGATTGCCCAGGCAGTTTGCGACGGAGTGCTCGGACCTACACCTTTCAGATTCGGATCGTCGTAGGAGGCGCAGCTCTCGCCCCATCCGCCATCCGCGTTCTGCACCATGCGCAGCCACTCCGCGGCTTGTTGGACATAGGGCTCGTGGTGATCCACCCCGATGGCCTCCAACCCGCGTAACACCAGCGTCGTCCCATAGATATAGTTCACGCCCCAGCGCCCGAACCACGAGCCATCGGCTTCCTGCTCGCTGCGTACGAACTTAATCGCTTTCTTCACAGCGGGATGGCTGAGGTCATACCCATAAGCGGCCAGCATTTCTAGGATGCGGCCGGTAATGTCTACGGAAGCCGGGTCAAGCATGGCATTATGGTCGGCAAAGGGTACGTACTGGAACACCATGCGGTCGTTGTTCTTGTCGAACGACGCAAACCCGCCATTGCGGCACTGCATGGAAAGAATCCAGTCAATGGCCCGCTGCACCGACTCCCTCTGATAGCGTCCATTGGGGTGCTCCACACGCGCCAATGCAAGACAAACCATAGCGCTGTCATCGACATCCGGATAAAACTCATTGTTGAACTCGAAGTACCAGCCTCCCGGCTGGCCCCGCTTATTCTTGACTTTCCAGTCGCCAGCAGTGCGGACTTGTTTTTGCAGAATCCAGTCCGCCGACTTGATCATGCGGAGATCGGTTGCCGGTACACCGGCTTCGCTAAGCGCAAACAGGGCATACGCCGTGTCCCAGACCGGCGACTTGCAGGGTTGCATCCGGAAGGTGTCGTTCTCTTCAATGCCGAGCTTTTCGAACTCGTCGAGTGCGCGAATGAGTTGGGGATCATCGACGGAATAGCCCATGCACCGCAGCGCGATGATGGAGTTCATCATCGAAGGATAAATAGCGCCCAGCCCGTCGCTCATCTCAAAGCGCTGCAGCATCCATTGTTCCGCCTGCTTGAGTGCCAGGGATCGCAATGGCCGTACATGAACGCGCTCGAACCAATGGGTGAGCCGGTCCACCAGAAGAAAGAAATTGCGCCACGAAATCAGCTTTGTGTCCCATGGCAAATGCATATCCGCGTGCTCGCGTCCGCCGGCAAAAAGTTCGGCTACGCCCATCTCATCCGGGATCTTCTTGAAGGGCTTCTTGGCGTAGGCAATCGAAAGCGGGACCAGAATCGCTCGCGACCAGGAGGATATCTCGTAAATGTTGAACCAGAACCACTTGGGGAACAGCACGATCTCCGGCGGGATGGCTGGCACCGCATCGTAGTCATACTGACCGAAGAAGCACAGGTAAATCTTGGTGAAGGTGTTGACCTTGGTGACCCCACCCAACTCCAGGATCTTCTTGCGAGCACGTTCCAGAGCGGGGTGATCAGCAGCATACCCCGCCAGCTTCAAACCGAAGTACCCCTTGACGGATGCGCTGATGTTCGAAGGACCGCCCGCGTATATGCTCCAGCCGCCATCTTCGTTTTGCTGCCGCAAGATGTGGTTGGCCGCCTTTTGCATGCGCTCCGGCGTACCGGTGCCCAGCAAAGTGTGCAAAAGGATGTAGTCGGATTCGAGAGTGGAGTCGGCTCCCAGTTCGCCGCACCAGTAGCCTTCATCAAAACGGGCGGAGAAAAGGCGCTTACGAGCGCCGTCGATGGCGGCGCTCACCCGGCTGACTAAATCATCTATCTTTCCAAAGCGCAACTGCGGCGCAGCGGAAGCCGGACGTGGGGGGGAGGGATCTTCCATAAAATTGGAATCAGTCAGCCGTAATACCGGCTGCCGGAGCGCTGGCGATTGCCTCTACGATCTCGGGCGGCAAGCCAAAGCGTACATTCTCCGGAATAACCTCTACTTCCTTCACGTTTCCAAAGCCCCGGGTTCTTAAATATTCAACCACTTCTTCCACCAGACATTCTGGAGCGGAAGCTCCCGCCGTAAGCGCGACCGTTCTTGCGTTCTCCAGCCATTCCGGGCGGATATCGCGGTAACTGTCTATGAGATGCGATTGGGCGCTGAAATTGCGCGCCACCTCCACCAGCCTGTTGGAATTAGAGCTGTTTTGGGAGCCAACCACAAGTAGCAGATCGGCGTCGGAGACAACGTGCTTCACCGCCTGTTGCCGGTTTTCCGTGGCGTAGCAGATGTCCTGTGCCGCTGGGCCGGTAATCTTGGGGAATTTCTTGCGCAGCGCGGCAATCGTATCTCGCGCTTCGTCCAGACTTAACGTCGTCTGAGTCAGGTAAGCCACCCGCTCGGGGTTCGGCACGGTCAGCGAGTCCACCTCGTCCGGCGAACCTACCACTTGCGTTACCATGGGCGCTTCGCCCAGAGTGCCGATAACTTCGTCGTGGTCGCGATGGCCAATCAGAATCAGCGAATAGCCCTCTCTCGCAAATTTGACTGCTTCCACGTGGACCTTGGTCACCAGAGGACAGGTTGCGTCAATCACACGGAGATTCCGTGCCTGGCTCGCCTCGCGTACTTCCGGTGAAACACCGTGGGCGCTGTAAATCACCCGCTCACCGGAAGGAACCTCATCCACGCTGTCCACAAAGATGGCGCCCTTGTCCTGCAGCTCTTCCACGACAAAGCGGTTGTGCACAATTTCCTTGCGCACGTAGATCGGCGGCCCAAAGGCTTCCAGAGCGATGCGCACGATGTCAATCGCCCGCACCACGCCGGCGCAAAAGCCCCGGGGCTTGAGCAGCAATAACGTCTTGTCGTTTTCTGAAAGCAAAATGCCCTTCCGCTTAGATTCTCTTTACTGCCTTTCGGGTGCACGGTGCCGGGGATTCGATCCTATGAGGTTACCGAAAAAATGCCCTTTGGTCAACGTAAGCTCAAGAAACGGCGCGAATTAGCAGCGATTGGGCAAATTCTGGCAGCGAGTGGATGGTTCACTATTGGGGAAATTTGGGCTTTATTCTTGTAAGAGACAATTAACCGCAAAGCTGTGGGCTTTCAGCCACTTTTACCGGGAGGCCGCTACCGGACTGGCGAAGTTTCCCGGCACGGGCACAAGAGCGTTGCCCGTCTCACAAAACACTCCCTTGCCCATGAACTAACGGATAAAGATCAGCTTCTGGGTTGAGGCATTCTAGACAGAACAGATTGTGCCGGGCTGGGTCCCAGTAATTAATCCAATCCAATCCAATCATCCCAGGAGCCAAGGCTGGTGCAGTATTTCAAATTTTTCGGTCGCGGATCTCTTGCCATGGCGATGGCGGGAGTCTGGCTGGGGATTGCCCTGCTGGGCGTGCAACAAAGCGCACGCGGCGAATTGCGGTGGGAGAATGCAAAGAAGGAACCCATCCGGGTCCGGCTGGTGGCTCTGGCCTGGAATCATCAGCGGTCCTCCTATTTTGCCAGCGAAGAAATCTTCATTGCGGAGAAGCAGCTCGGTCAGGACGAATCCCGCCTGGTGAAGCTGGTTTACGGATTTCTTCCCTATCAGCCCAGGCTGTCTGAAGCGGGTTTCGAGTATTCCCGAGTTTACGAATTGCGGGCGATGCGCGACCCCGATTGCGATGAGCCCCTCTCACAGATCACCTCCGGCCGGAAAGGTGACTGGCGCCAGGCGAATTCCGATCTGAAGTATTCCACCGACGCGCCTCCGTTGAATCTGCGGCGCAGCAAGTCGAACCTGCCCTGCTACCTCACCGATCCGGAAGACTATAGGCGATCGGTACAGAAACCGGTGAAAGAGTCGCCTCGGCCGAAACTGGCAGTTCGATGAGAACTCTCTAAATACAATCCTCAAGTCGTAAATCCATTGCTTGTCTGCGGTAGTTTTGTCATACTCTCTCCCCATGAAGGGAAATCCGAAAGTCCTCTCTGAATTGAACAAGGCTTTGCGCGAAGAACTCACCGCCATCAACCAATATTTCCTGCACGCTGAAATGTGCGAGAACTGGGGCTACAACCGTTTGGCGGAATACATCAAGAAGCAATCCATCGGCGAGATGAAGCACGCGGAAGTGCTGATCGAGCGGATTTTGTTTCTGGATGGCTCGCCCTCGATGCAACCCCTCGAGCTGACTGTAGGTGCGACGGTGAAGGGCATGCTGGAGAGCGATCTGGCGCTGGAGGTCTCCGCGGTGAAGCAATACAACAAGGCGGTGGAGATTGCGACCGCCGAGAGCGATAACGGCTCGCGCGATCTGCTGGTCGAACTTCTCAAAGACGAAGAAGGCCACGTGGACTGGCTGGAAGCACAGATTCACCAGATCAAGGAAATGGGTTACGAGCGGTATCTCTCGCAGCAGATGGGTGAGAACGAGGACGGGTAACGGCTTGCCGCCCGGATGCCCCGGCTTCCGCCTGGCTGGCAAGCGCTATACAAACAGCTGCCGCCGGGCGGTGTCGCAGATAGCCAGAACGGCAGGATGCTTCAGTTTTCTTTCCACCGAGATGGCATAGAACCGGTTGCGGACTTCCTCGGTGTGGCCGATACGGCGCAATGTGTCCTGCCGTTTCAGATCCTTCTCGAATACGGAGGCGATTGGAAAAACGCCCCGGCCGGCCTGCCCAAAGGCGCGTAGAAGCGCATAGTCCTGAAATTCCCCTACGATGTTGGGCCTCATTTCCAGTGTACTGAGCCAGTAATCCAGGTTCCTTCGCATGCCGGTATTCTCCGTGGGCAGCAAAAGAGGGGCCTTGCCGAGCACGCTGGGAAATGATCCATGCAAGCTCTTCGCCAGCTTAGTTGAAGCCACGAACGTAGTCCCACATTCTCCCAACAAATGGCTGTAGGCCCCGACTTTAATGCTGGGACTTACCGGAACGTCGGACAACACAATATCCAATTCATGTAGCGCCAAACGGGCCACCAACTGATCGGCGGCGCCCTCGCGGCACTCTACCCGGACCGGTTCGCGAAGTTGCAGAGCCGGTTCGATCAGCCACTGGGCAATCATCTTCGGCAATACATCAACAATGCCAATATGCAAACGGAGGGGGCGGCCGATGGGGCGATCTTTGACGGTATCCATGAGCTCCCGTCCGAGAGAGAAAATTTCGTCCGCGTAACGGAAGACGGTGCGGCCGGTGTCGGTCAGAGTGAGGCTGCGCCCGGAACGGAAGAACAACCGTGCCCCGAGGTTCGCTTCGAGGCCGCGGATTTGCGTGCTAATAGCCGGTGACGAGACCCGCATTTCTTCACTGGCCTTGCGGATGCTTCCCAGGCGCGCCACCTCCCAAAAGTAATAGAGGTGATGATAGTTCAACCATTCCATAGCAGCGGTGCCCGTTAATTAAAAGCTAATGCTTCTGCCACAATTATCCACCTTGGGTGGACTTGTTCAATACCTATTCGTCTGACCAGGGTTGTAAATCACACTTTTAGCCGTACATGTCTTGACTGCAAGCAACCTAAGACGAAGGCCAGTACGGGATGAAACTCACAACCATTGATTAGGCAAAAGCTAACGAACTCTTCCTCTTTATGTAAGCATCGCCAATAAAAGCCCGCATCCGAATACACAGGGGCAGATTGAGAATGGCCCCAATTCCCATGTGCAATGGAGTGAGTTATGAACCGAAAAGGAATGACTATGTCCCTGGCTACAATTGCATTCACAACAATCCTATTTCTGCCCGGGTCCGCAGTGGCCGAAACTCGCGGATCGCCGGGAGCGGTGAACCGGGAAATAGCGGATCAGCTAAAAAACCTCAAACACGCGGCCTCACAAATGCGCACGGAGGCGGACACCCTTTGGTCGTTCGCTCGGACAAAGCAGCTTAGTCAGCAGAGCCACAGTGCGCGGCACGTTGTGCTCAAAGAACACATTAATCGTATGGGGGAAACGCTGGCCCAGCTGGAAGCGCAAAAGTCAGAAGCAACTGACCTTCAACGTATGGCAATCGAGCATGCTCGGCCGCATCTGGCAGCCGCCGCCGACCACCTCACCGACGCTATGAACCTGGTGCAGGAAAACAGGAAGAATGTTCTTTTCCAGGGCTACTCGGAGTCGGCGGAGGGTCTGTCGGCGCACGCAAATGAACTTTATGACAAGCTGGACACCATCCTTGATTACAACGATGCCAAGGTGAGGATGGATGACCTGGTGTCGTAATCGGCAAAACGCAAGCTGCACTGGAGCTGGGCCGTAGGTTACCCCATGCGGCCCAGCTTTTCGTTTCCTTGGAATCCGGATACTCTCAGAGCCGCATGGGTGCGCGGGAGCAACTTTTATCCCCAACCCGGGTTTCCAGTGGTTAGCGGTTGATTTGCGCAATCTCGAAAGTGTGCAGTAGGCACAAAAATGAGAGACGGAATGAGAGTGTTGCAGAGTTTTACGGTATTTGCTGCGATTTTAGTTTTTCTCTGTGATGTTCCAGCCTCGGCCCAAACCGCCGGCACACCCGCCGGTGGAAAATGGATGGAGTTCTCCTCCGAGGATGCGATGACCGGCGCCAAGAAGGTTCGCTTCGAATTGCTGGCGAACGGTGTGGAAGACCGGGACAGCAGCGCCAAGATCACACTCTTTTGCTCGGACGGGAAGCTGCTTCTGAGCGATTTCCGGCCCAATATGAAAATGGCCCGGCCCAATCGTCCTGGTTTCTGGGGTCAACCGCAGATGGAAGTGCGCGTCCGGGCCGACGACAAGCACAGCGAGCATGGCTGGAACTGGGTGAACGGGCATTTCCTCTCCATGGATAAAGGGACGACTCGGCAATTGATCGGGGCGCGGCTTTTCCGGGTGGAATTTCAAACGCCGAGAGGTCCGCAGATCGCCGAGTTCTCGCCCGAAGGACTTTATCTTGAGCGGGTCGCGAAAGCCTGCAGCTTAAAACCGAAGCACTAAACATTGCCGACTCGTCCAGTCAGTAAAATGATCCTGTAGCGAATAGCGGTCATATAGCCGTTGCTTCGCTTATCCATACGAAAAACGAGAGCAAAGGTACTCAATCCAATTGGAAACGGGTGGAGACTCTCCGTGAGCTTCCGATACGAAAGGACGGTCAGAATTGCTGCGCCTCGCGAGCGGATATGGGGGGTCCTCATTGACGTCGAACGGTGGCGTGAGTGGACCGAGTCCATTCAAAGCATAGAACGGCTTGATTCCGGTCCCTTTCAAACAGGCAGCAAGGTCCGGATTCGCCAGCCGGGGCTTCCGGCCATGGTCTGGCGCGTGACCAGCCTGGCAGGAAACCAGGAGTTTACGTGGGAAACGCGAAGTCCGGGCGCACTCACCGTTGCGGGACATGAAATCGCGCCGCTGGATAACGGCTGTACCGTCTTGCTGCGAGTGGTCCAATCCGGGATTTTCGCGACCCTCCTGCGTCCCTGGATTGCACGCGTGACAAGGCGTAATGTGGAGCTGGAAGCCCAAGCGCTAAAGCGCCGCTGCGAAGCAGCCAACCCTTTCTAACCTTTTCGGGAAATGGGCCGAAAGTTGTTTACAAATATTTACAAACGGCCTCACAACCTAAGGCAAAGCAGTTGAGTTCTGACTTATTACGAATTGGTACTCCACCTTCACGATAGATTTGCGTATGACCGCTAGAGGATTCTCTATGCCTTCCCCCGGGAGAGTGTGTGGGTTCCACCGTATTTCAGCTTGCCTGACCGTTGCTCTTTCCACCATAGCCGCGCCCTTTCTATGGGCACAACAGACCACAACCATGTCCGTGCAGGTCAATGTGGTCAACGTGCTGGCCACGGTGCGTGACAAGCATGGCAAGATTATCAACGACCTGGACAAGCAGGACTTTACCCTCACGGAAGACGGCAAGCCACAGACCATCCGCTACTTCACCCGAGAAACCGATCTGCCGTTGACGCTCGGGTTGCTGGTGGATACCAGCATCAGCCAGCGGGAAGTTCTCGATCAGGAACGCAAGGCCAGCCACAGTTTCCTGGACAGCATGGTGCGCGAGGACAAAGACCACGCTTTTGTTCTGCACTTTGACCGCGAGGTGGAACTGCTGCAGGATCTCACGCCGTCGCATGAGAAGCTGGAGTCGGCGCTAAACGACCTGGAAACGCCGAAGTTCACTCCGGCGAGTACCGGCAACTCTCCGGATTCGTATCCGGGTGGAGGCCGCGGCTCCGGCAGACATCACGGCGGTGGAACTTTGCTGTACGACGCGATCTATTTGGCGTCCGACAAGTCCGGCGAATTGATGAGTAAGCAGCAGGGGCGCAAGGCGGTGATTATTCTTTCGGACGGCGTGGACCGGGGTAGCAGAGAGTCGCTGGATACGGCCATTTCCACTTCCCAGCGCGCCAATACGATCGTCTACTCGATTCTGTTCAGAGGCGAGGAGGGGTCCGGAAACGGAAAACACCGGGGATATGGCGGCCCCAGAATTGGCATGGGTGGGGGCATGGGTATCCCCGGAATGGGTGGGCCAATGGGCGGCGGTGGCGTGGGGCGACGAGGTGGGGGAGGTTATCCGCGGGAAGAACGGACGGACGGAAAGAGCATTTTGAAGCAAATCTCGCAAGAGACCGGCGGCCGGATGTTTGAAGTTTCCAAGAAACAGCCGATCGAGCAAATCTATTCGCAAATCGAAGAAGAACTTCGCAATCAATACAACATTGGGTACACCCCCGACCGCGGGGGGCGGGCGGCCGAGGGCTATCACAAGATCCAGTTGACGACCGACCGCAAAGAAGCCGTCGTCCAAGCCCGCGAAGGATACTACGCCGACCGGTGAACGGGGTGAATACGACTCTGATGCGCCGCCTCGGTTTCGGCTCCCTGCACCTGTTCATAGCCAACCGCAGCGTGATACAGAGCGCCGTCGTAGAACTGATCGACCATGCGAAACAGTTCCATTTCTCCGAAAAGCTCCACCGGCTTCGCCACCATGCCTTCTTCTTCAAGGAACTTCCATAGCTGCTCTTTCGTGGCCATGATTGCGTACAAGAGATGGCTAAACGCGACGCCCTGTTCGGCACGCCGCTCGCCCAGATGGCGATAGATCTGGCCCACTTCATTTTGAGTCTTACCGAGCAGCCAATCACCCAGATTGCGATAGACCTCGTAAGTGCGGGCTTTCATTTCATGTGCTGGGACTTTATGCAGGTCTGCGCAATGGGGATCACTTTCGAGCTTGTCAATCAGGCTTTGCGAGAGCGAATCGGCGTGTGTTTCAATGAGATGCACTAACCGTGTGGCTAGCATAAGGCACCTCTCTCCTCTGCAGATTCTTCCGTCAAATCCTCAACTTCAGCCCCTTCCCGGACGCTGCACGATGAGTTCGGGATGTTCGTGGCGAAAGGTCTCGGCAATGTGGCAGTTCCAGCAGACGGGCAGGCAGGACGCCAGCATTTCGGGAAGATCTTGTGCGCGAATTTCATCCCACTCGACAGTTTTTCCTTCCAGATTCAGCAGGGCCGGCCGGTGGTCAAAATGATTCAAATCTACAATGGGTTTCTTGCAATAGATGCAACTCTTGCCAGCATACCAATTTGTAGCAATGTTCCAAATCCAGTGGCTTGCCGGATCGGCCTGGAGTTCCTCCAGACAGTCTTGGCCACACCCCTTGCGTTCGGGCCAACGTGAGCAAGTTTTCAGCTCGATATGCTCACGCCCCACCAGGGCTTCGGCAGCGGCGCGGCCGCTGGCGATTTCGACGGCTTCCGTGTGTTTATTTTCGGGGCAGGTTACGAGCATTTTGCCCGACAGCTTCCAATATTCGCGAGCTGCGACCTGAAATCGCAGGATCAGCCATACCGCTGCGATCAAGGCCAGTAGTAAGAGAAAATACATTGCGGTGGCCATAGCAGCCTCCCAGGGACACTCCAACACTTAATACCGTAGTACGAGATACATTTTGGGAATGTGATTCGGGAGACTCAGGCGCGTGTCGTGAATCACACACATTTGCGCCCCATCGAAGGGTGCGGAAACTACTTTTGTGGCGGAGAGGCCTCTTCCTCTTCTGCGACAGCCGCAAGGCCGGTCATGGAATCAATATGAATGCGGAAGAACAACGGCGCGATCAACTCGTCCGGCACCTGCTTGCGCCGCTCGGCCATGGCGTTCAGCCACCAACTGTGCCGCTTCTGCAGCAGGGCGCGCGCATGAGCCAACTCGGCTTCATATTGAGGCGCCGGCAACTCCTCATACTGGCCATTGGCAATCACACTCACCCACTGGAAGCGATTCTTGATTTCGTCGGCCTGCAAGCAGACTTGGGGATTGGTGCGCATCCATTCAATTTTTTGCCCCAGGGTTGAGAACAGATAGACGTAATCCGCTTCATAGGCGAAATAAACCGGAACGACGTAGGGTTGGTTATCGAGCGCGCAACCCAGCCTCCCGATGGAAGCTCGCTCCAGAACTGCCTGGCATTCTTTCTCGCCGATTTCCCGGATTAGCATCGCGTCATTCCTATCCTGAATCCAAATTTCTTCTGCCTGCTTTCATATCTTAACGGCAGAATAGCCGGCCTACCAACTACTGCCTCCAACTTCTCCGAAGCTCACAATCCCACATCATGATGGCGGCGCTTGCGCAGGAAGTTTATACTTCCCCATCGCCGCATGTGGCAATTGGCGGAAAGGAATAAAGCCATGAAGAAATTCTTGTGGATCACCATATTGATTCTGCTGGCGGTAGCCTACATTGGAGGGTATTGGCCCGAGCATCAGAAACTGCGTGCGGCAGAGCAAGCGGCGGCCGAGGCCCAACAGGAAACGGTCAGGGCGCAAGCCATCGCGCGTCTGTGCAAATTGGAGAACGATTTGCTTGCGCTGATCGGGCAAACGGAGAACCAAAATTACGGGGAAGCACGCGATCTCTCCCGCGTTTTCTTTGACAATCTGCGCAAGGAGATTGACCGCGACCAGAATGCCTCCTACAAGCAGGATCTGGAAAACATGCTGGCGACCAGAGATGCCGTTACTGCCGGGCTGGCCCAAGCCGACGCGGCGACCGCCGCCGCGCTGCGCCAGAACCTGGCGCAATTGCAGCAGCTTCTGCAGAAACTAGCAAGTCAGGCGAACCCCTGACCCGGGCTGCGCATCTTCTAACCTTACGACGGTCCTTTCCCGCTCATCCCCTTCTCAGAAAGGAGTGATTTTAGCTGCATGCATCCGTATCTCCTTCAATGGCGAAGTTGGGTTTGGGCTCTTGGCCTGGCGGGTGGAGCGGTTGCCGTCGCCTTCGTCGTGCACTACGTGTTGTTTGCTATTGCCTCTCGGCTTGCCAGACGCAGCACTAGCGTGTTCGATGACTCGCTGGTACGGCACAGCAAAGGTCCTGCCAAGCTTATCTTGCCCCTGCTCGCCCTGGTGGCCGTTCTTCCCTTCCTTCCGCTAACCCCTGCGGTGCTGGTACCGTTGCGCCACGCAGCTGGGTTGGCGCTCATCGGTGCCATCGGATGGCTGGCGATTGCCCTGATCGATATTTTCGAGGATTTCGTCGCCTCAAAATACGCCATGAACGTGGCCGACAATTTGATGGCGCGCCGCGTTCAGACTCAGGTAAAAGTGCTGCACCACATCGCGGTGGTCGTGGCGGTTGTGATCACCATCGCGGTCATGTTGATGACTTTCCCGGACGTCCGCCACGTGGGCGAAAGTTTGTTTGCTTCCGCGGGTCTGGCGGCCCTGGTAGCCGGGCTGGCCGCGCGACCCACGCTCAGCAGCGTGATCGCCGGAGTGCAAATCGCCTTGACCGAACCCATTCGCCTGGAAGATGTGGTGATCGTGGAGGGAGAGTGGGGCTGGATCGAGGAAATCAATACAACCTACGTAGTTGTACGTATATGGGATTTGCGCCGGTTGGTGGTCCCGCTTTCTTACTTTATTGAAAAGCCATTTCAGAACTGGACCCGCACCACCGCCGATCTACTGGGAACCGTCTTCATTTACACCGACTACACCGTTCCGGTGGAAGAGGTACGGCAGGAACTGCATCGCATTCTGCAATCCTCCGGCATGTGGAACGAAAAAGTCTGGGGCTTACAAGTTACCGACAGCAAAGAACACACCATGGAGCTGCGGGCGTTGATGAGCGCGCCGGATGGTGGCAAGGCCTGGGATTTGCGCTGTTACGTGCGCGAGCGCCTGATCCAATTTCTCCAGGAGCGCTATCCGCAGAGCCTTCCCAGAACGCGGGCGGAACTGGTGCGGGTGCCGGAGGAGTTGGCGAAACCCGTGGCTGCTGGTGTCAAGGACCAGTAGCGAAAGCTAGCAGGATGCATCCTGATCGACTCGGGCCGTCGCACACACGTGGAATCCCTGTTAACAATAGTTTGCTCTCGTTAAGATTTGACTCATGTTCTCGCGCAAACGGGTAATAGTGGGACTCGGCGTTCTGTTGTTTGTGCTTGGGATTCTGGCGGCATCAGTGTTTCTACGCCCTCTTCTGGGTTACCCTCGACCAATCAACTATGTGAGATGGCTTGTCTGGTCGCGCTCTTACAAGTCCGCGGTCCTGGCACAGCCGAATTCAGCAAATGGAGAACTAAAGCACATCGAGTGGGATGCATGGGGTTGGGGCGGGGAGGATACCACGGTCTATCTGGTATTCGACCCTGCCGATTCGTTATCGGCGGCATCGCAGGAGCGGCGTCCCGGCAGTTTCCCCGGTATTCCGTGCAAAGTTCCTCTCGTAGAACGGATGGAGAAGAATTGGTATGTGGTCCGGTTTTACACCGACGACCGGTGGGGCCGACGCAACACGCCAGACTGCCCGGGCACGGGGGTTTGACTGCCACAATATTGGCATTGCACCCATCGACTTGAATTTTGGCGAAGGAAAAGCGCACACTTGTGATAACGCCTTCCATGAGAAGGCCGGTCGGAGTCAAGTGGATTTTGTTGTTTCTTCGTTGGACAAGTTTTTTCTCCCGCCGAGTCACCACTACTGTCGCCACCCTTCCATCCGCACTCTTCGGTGAGCGATTTGGTTTCGCTCGGTGCAAGTTGGGTGTTCTCGTTTCAGCCGGTGCTGCCACCTGTTAGTCGACCTCTCTTCCATCTCATGACGGAAGTGGGCCAGGCGTTAGACGCAGTCACCGAAACTCGGCATCTTGGCTTTTGACTTTTCTCCTCTTGGAAGGTTTTGGGTCTTACGCTGCCATCGCCCTCTGCTGGCTGTTGTGCAACGGTTCGTACACTTCTCCGCTTACCCACAGGTGATGCAATAACACGGCCAGTTTTCGCGCCGTGGCGATGATGGCTCGTTTCTTTCCGCTCTTTCCGCCACGCTCGGCCAGCTTCAGCCCCCAACGCCGCAGATCACTGTCGGCGCCAAACGGTCCCAGAATGTGTTGCGCCCCCTGCACCAGCAGAGTCCGCAGATACGGGTCGCCTTCCTTGCTGATGTGCATCTGCGGCTCGCTCTGCCCTGAGTTTCTTCGTCCCGGCTGCAGCCCCAGATAGCAGCCCACGTCGCGGCTCTTGCGGAAGCGATGCGCGTCCTCCAGCGTCAGCAGGAAGGTTAGCGCGATCAGCGTGCCCACGCCCTTGATCTGTTTCAGCAGCGCCACCTGCGGATAACTTTCCCCGGCCAGCTTTTCGATCTGTTCGTTGCACTCGCGAACGCGTTCACTCAGTGACTCGATCGCCGCCAGCAACGGCTCCAGTGCAGGTTGCAGTTCCGGACTCAACCCTTCCGCTTTTTCCGGGTTCATATTGCGCACGTTGCAGCCGCGCAGTCGCTCGCCGTAAGACTTTGCCAGCCCCCGCGCCGTGTTTACCAGCGCTGTCCGCGCGCGCACCAGTCCGGCGCGCGCCCGGATCACCGTCAGATCCGCTTGCGCCTTGGCACTACGATGCTTCACCGGACACAGCAACTGCGGATCGATCCTGGCCAACCGTGCCAGCGTCTGCGCATCCAGACGGTCATCTTTCTTGCGGCTCTCCCCGATCAAACGCACGTTGCGGGCATGCGCCACGATCACTTCGTGCCCCAACTGGCTCAACCGCCGGCTCACCCACGGCGAGTGCATTCCGGTCTCCAGTGCGATCCGGGAGCGTGGCATTCCCCCGAACACCTCGTCCATGGCCTTGGGCGTGGTGCTCACTCGTTGCTCCAACCGTATCTTGCCCGCTTCATCCAACACGCAATACCAGCTCCAGCGATCGCCTAGGTCCAACCCGATGGTCAGCTTCTGTGGGGGAAAATTCTTCGTCTGCTTGCCTGCTACGGTGCTAATCTTCTTCATTGCCGGTCTCCTTTATCTCTTGCGCTTCGAGCGCGTCGATAACTTGGGAGCCTACAGCATCCCGTCGAAGACCGGCCTTCTCATCCCATCTGCTTTCGTCAACTACGCGTGCGCGTGCGGCATAATACACGGGGAAGTCTGAGCGTAATCATGCCTGTTAACGAGAAGAATCCGAACGCAGCTAAGAGGGAAGGGATGCTTTGTTACCTCGCGGGCGTTCTGTTCCCTATCATCTACCTGTCATCGGAACCATACAAAAGCAACAGTTTTCTCCGCTTCCACTCTTATCAATCGATTGTATTCACGCTGATTTGGGCAGCCCTGACGATAGCCAATAATTCCATTCGATTCCGAATGGGCGGTGTAAACGCCCTGCTGTCCGCCGTCTGGCTTTTCTTTCTTGTCACATGGATTGTGCTGATGATTAAGGCATACCGTGGAGAGAGGGCGAAGTTGCCAGTAGTTGGAAATCTTGCCGAACGTTGGGCCGGATAGTGCGGGAGTGCGCTTGCCCCCTGGGGTGAGACAAACAGTTAAGAGATAGTTCGCCGTTCGCTGCAAAATGCTGGACCGGCAGACCAAGTGTACTGCACACTGCCCCCGGTTGGTGAAGCGGAGGCGGGCTCTGGTGGAGACCAACCCGCCGAGGAATAGCCAACTGCAACTCATCGAGGCCGATGAGCGCTGGGGGCAGGGCAGCAAACCAGCTCCCAGCGTGTTCCCACGCCAACGTCGGATCGAAAGATTGCCCATGCCTCAAAAACTCACCAAGAAAGTTGCCGCGCAGCGGCCTCCAAGGTTTGTGCTGCCAGCTGTGCTTCAAACTCGGCGGGCGGCACGTAGCCGAGCGCGGAGTGCAGGCGTTTCTGGTTGTAGATCTTTTCCAGGAACTCACCGATCGAGGCGCGCGCCTCGGCCAGATCGCGATACTCGTTGCGGTAGACCTCTTCGTACTTCAGCGTCTTCATGAACGACTCGCAGGCGGCGTTGTCCCAGGGATTTCCCTTGCGCGACATGCTGATGCGAATCTGGTTCATTTCCAGCAAGCCGGTGTAGTCGCCACTGGCGTACTGCGAGCCGCGGTCGGAGTGATGAACCAGTCCCGGCAGCGGCGCGCGCTTGGCCAGCGCCATGCGCAACGCGGTTAACGTCAGTTCGTCGTCGAGCCTGCGATCCAGCGCCCAGCCGATCACCCGGCGCGAGAAGGCGTCCAAGATCGCCGCCAAAAACACGAACTCTTCCCGCAGCCTGATATACGTCAAATCTGCGATCCACAGCTGGTTGACACCGGTCAGCACCAACTCCCGCGCCAGGTTCGGATAGATTCTGCGACCGTGGTTGGAATCGGTCGTGATCAGAAACTTGCGCCGCCGCACGCACAGCAGGTTGTCTTCGCGCATCAGCCGATACACGCGCTTCGGATTTACCGTCCAGCCCTGGCGGCGCAACTCGGCGGTGATGCGCGGCCGCCCGTAGCACGGCCACTCCAGCGCGATATGCTGGATCGCGTCGCGCCACTCCATGTCGCGATCCGCGGTTGGTTTCGCTCCTGGATCGAAGCGGTAGAAGCTGGACCGAGAGACCCGGCCCAGCTCCACCATGCGTTGCGTCGTCAATCCGCCGCCCGCCTTCATCGCTTCCCGGACCTGGCGGTGGATGGCGGATTTCCATTCGACACCTGCAGCATCCGCTGTTCTTCGATGCGCTGCAAGCACCCTTTCAAAAAATCGATCTCCAGCGTTTGCTGCCCGATCTTGCGCTCGAGCTCTGCAATCCGCCCTTCCGACCAGCGTCGCTGCCCCTGACCGGAAAACGCATTGCCCGGCCCTTGCCGGAACTCCTTGCGCCAGCGATGCAGCACGTTAGGGTTGACTTCCATTGCCCGCGCTACTTCGGCAATGGCATTCCCTTGCTCTAGCCGCTGCACTGCGGCCAACTTGAACTCTCGAGTAAACCGCCTGCGAGACAATCCCATGACTCATTTTCTCCATTCCATGGTTTTTGTCTCTTAACCGGTTGTCTCATTTTTGGGGGCAAGTCCAGAGTGTCTTCAGAAAGCCACGAGGAATCGTAGCTGTTGTAACATCCCCATTTCACTCACTGACCCTTCCGGGCACCCTCGCCCAAGGCCGAGCCGGGCTTGCTGGTGAAATCGCCTTGACTTCAACAGTGATTGCGAATCGCTCCTAAGGAAGCGAGCTGTCGGCGTTGCAAGGCTGATCGGGATGGTCGAGGTCGGGAAATTGCAGTAACCACGTCTGCAAGAATTGATCGGGGTCAAACTGCACGATCTCAATAGGCTCGCGTCGGCCCTTTACGCAAACCACGCGACGCGACACTCGGTGAGACGCAGGCCCGGTTGTGATGGTTCGAAATCCTTCAATCTCGCTCACAGAAAATACTTCTTCACGGAAGACAATGCGGAATCGAATTTGCGTTTCTTCGATCATGAAACGCGAACGAACTACCGTGGCCACCATGAATCCCCCTGAGAACAAGAGAAGCGCTCCAACAGCCACTCGCACAAAGGCCACCGGAGTGCTCGTGTATGCGATGCCACGAGTGGCAACGGGGATTGAAGCCAGGATGAATAGCGCCGCCGAGAAAAGGTAGAAGCCACTCTTTGAGACCTTCATCCGATACACGTGGCGGATCAGTTGTCCTTGTTGAGGCTCCGTGGTATCCATATGCTTCGATTGTCCCAATTGGGCGGAGCACTGATCTGTGATCAGCCGCACAACTAAAATCGGAAGGGTCAACTGGCGATAAATCGCGATTTCACGTGCGCCGTGAAAAGGCACTGGTCGACTGCGGGTGAAAGTCCCGCCCGGGAACTGGGTTCGCTCCACCCGGAAGCAATCGGAGCGGCGGTGGAGGAAACGAAACTGTCGGAGCCTCCGGTGTAGAGGGTCACGTAGGTGACTTGGCGAGCATGCAGGCCGTAACGTGAGTGAACGCTGAGCAGGCCTCGAAACGATTAATGCAGGAGCCAACCCGCCGTGTAATCGGGGGGGCCGCCGCTGATGGGACAGTACGAGCGAACGAGTTCCATCAGACCTGCCGGGGTAATGGCGACGGCAAGCAGGCAAAGTTAACCAGTAGCAACACGGGAAGCCCCAGCGGTGATCGCAAGTAGGATCAACTGACAACTCGCGAGAGACAGGTCAGGCCGTGTGGGGTGGCGGAGAGGTCCGGAGTACTGATGAAGCCGGGTAATGCCGGTGGAGGGAAGGGACCTCAGTTAAAGACTAACGCCAGAAGCAACAAAGGACACGGGGATTGACGACGAGTCTAGCCACCCCGCAGTTGTGTTCAGACGTTGCAGACGGCGTTACATACCGAATTTCGGTTCGGTGTGCGTCTTTTCCGAGAGCCGGATGCGGGAAATCCGCCTGTCCGGTTCGATGAGCGGGAAGAGGAAACAGAACTATGTCAAACCGGACTGAGGCGGCGTGGCGAAAGCCCCGCCAGTCGCCACCGGGAGGCTACCGTCACTGCGCCTCTTCTCGACTCTACTCAGACCGGTCGAGGCCTGCCTGAAACACCCAAACCGCAACCTCAGCTACCCACCCTCAGTTAGCAATCCGCGTAAGAAAATAGGAAAAATGCGCGCTCGTCCTACAGCGGCGGCTCAATCGGCAAGGCTAACGGCGGCTCCAGCAGAAAATCGAGTTTGCTCATCTCGGCAACGGCCTGGCGCACAGCTTCTTCGGTGGTGGGCTCGACCGTAATAACAAAAGGCAGATCATGCTTGTTGTCGCACGGCACTTGCAGGACAGCTTCCAGGCTGATGTGCTTGCCCGCCAGAATACCCGCCAGAGATGAGATGATGCCCTCGCGGTCGGTCACGCGGAATCGCAAGTAGTACGCCCGCTTTTGCCGGGTTACGGAAATGGGCTTGTATTCGCCGAGGCGCTTATGGGCAAACGGAGAAACCCGCTCCGGGCTGCCGTCGCGAATTTCCCGCGCCACCCGCATCAGATCGCTGACCACGGCTACTCCAGTAGGACGCGGGCCGGCACCCCGGCCGTAGTAGAACGTGTCTTCGCCGTACAGCCCTTTCACCCAAATGGCGTTATAGGATCCACGCACGCTGGCCATAATCGTGGACGTCGAAAGCAAGGCCGGTCGGACGGAAAGAATCAGTCCTTCGTCGGTCTGCCGGGCGGCGCACAGCAGGCGGATGGTGTGATCCAGGCGGCGAGCATATTCAAAATCCACCGGAGACAAGCGCCGAATGCCCTCCGTAAAGATGTCCGAAGGCGTGATTTTTTCGCCAAAGGCCAAGGCCGAGAGAATGGCCAGCTTCGAGCGGGCATCGAAACCTTCCACATCGTTGGTTGGATCGGCTTCCGCATAGCCCAGCTTCTGCGCTTCCGCCAAAACCGTCTCGAGCGCGGTGCCGTGCTTCTCCATTTCGGTGAGAATGTAGTTGCTGGTGCCGTTCAGAATGCCGTACAGGGCGACGATGCGATCGCCGGAGATGCCCTCGCGCAGCACGGCGTGAATCGGAATTCCTCCTGCGACGCTGGCTTCCATCGCAATGTTCGTGCCGGCGGCGATGGCTCGCTCCCAGATTTCAGCACCGCACGCGGCCATCAACTCCTTATTGGCCGTGACCACGGATTTCTTGTTGGCGATCGCTGCATCAATGATCTCGGCTGCCACGGTGGTGCCGCCCACCAACTCGGCAATCACGTGCAGATCGGGCCGCCCGATCAGTTCCCGCCAGTCTTTCGTTTTGAATACCGGTCCCAGAGCTTCGGGCACCGGTTTTTGATCGACCCGGCGATCGCAGATCGCCTTGACGCAAAGACGGAAACCTAACTTCAGCGCAATTTGTTCGGCATTTTCCGCGAGAATACCGATCGTTCCCCGGCCGACGTTCCCCAGCCCCACAATCCCGACGTTTACTTGCTCCATATTCTCGTCATCATAGCATTGGGGAACCGGCGAACTTCCCGTCAGCGCGAGCTGTCACCACTAAGAACCGGTCTGCCGGCCCGTCTCATCCGTTCCTAACAACGGCAGGATTTCCTTTTCGAAAACTGCGGCGTCGGTCGCTCCTATATGTTTGTGGTAGATTCGGCCGTCTCTGCCGATCACAAAAGTGATTGGCAACCCCAGTACGCCACCATAAAGCTCGCCGGTTTTCGCGGTTCCCATGACGACGGGATAGTTCATTTTGAAGCGCTGGTAAAAATCACGCACCGGCTCGACTTCATCGTCCATCGAAATTCCAATGATCTGAAGCCCCTGCTTCCCATATTTGTTCTGCATTTCGACAAAATGGGGAATTTCTTCCTTGCAGGGGAAGCACCAGGTTGCCCAGAAGTCCAGCAAGACCACTTTGCCCTTGTACGCGGAGAGATCGAGATTCGCGCCGTTCAGCGTGGGAAGAGAGAACTGGGGCGCCGGGGAATGCAGAGCCGCGCTCTGAACGCCACTACTCCCGCGATGGTGATACGTAACGTAAAAAGCTGCACCCACTCCAACCAGTACAACTACCAGTAACAACTTTCTTGCCAACGCTTCCCCCTCAGGTCCGGCTATTGACCACGGGCCACTGGGTAACCTCGATTCACCCAGTCTGCCCCAAAATTATTTGCAATGTAGAGCACCTTCACGTTGGTGAACCCCATTGCGCTGAGCGCATCGTCTGCCGGTTTCAGATTTGGACAGTGGCTCCATGGGCAGCAGCCACAATAAATCACGATGAACTTGCCTCGTGGCAGCGATTGCACCCGCTTCCGCAATTGTTGTACGGCGTCGGTGCCTGCCGTGGGGCCGATGTACTCCGATCCGGGAATGTGGGCCTGCTGATAGAGCTTAAGAAAACCCACCTGAATGAGCAGCGGTTTGGGCTTCTTCGATTTCAGGATATTGACCAGGTCTTCGGGCTGTATCAAGTGGGAGGCGGGGATCAGAGTTGCCTGATAAGCGAAAGCCGAGGACATCAGGACCAGCAATACTGCCGCCAGGGGAAGGCAAAATCTTTCGGTTCTAGCCGTTTTCATTTCTCCGCCGTGTGGAACGTTCTGATCAATGCGCCATGTATCCGCCGTCAATCACCCAGTTGGCGCCATTGACGAAGGTTGCCGACTTGCTGCACATATAAGCGGCGAGTTCGGCGATCTCTTCGCAACTGCCGAAACGCTTGACGATGAAGTCTTTGAACAGCTGCTCGGGAACAATGCCGCCAGAATCAATCAAGTTCTGCGTCACCCAGGTCCGCACCGCCGAGGGGCTGATGCAATTGACGCGAATGCCCAAGCTTTTCAATTCGACAGCCATGCCCCGCGTCATAGCCACGATTGCGCCCTTGGTCCCGGCATAGGCAACCAGATTTTCATTCCCGGAAAGCGCATTCACCGAGCCAATATTCAAAATGACCGGATCCGCGGGACGCCTCGTAAGGCTGGAAATCTGACGGGAGAATTCTTGCGCCAGAAAGTAAGGAGCGCGCTGGTTGATGGCAATCAGGCGATCAAACTCAGCCGTAGTTACCTCGAGCATCGGCTTGTGAAAGCTCCAGGCCGCGTTATTGATGAGCAAATCCACTTCGCCCAGTTTCGCCGCTGCCTCGGCGAACACCGCCTTGGCCGCGTCCGCGTCGGCGAGATCTTTCAGCATCGCAAAGGCGGCCTCAGGAGAAAGTTGCCCAGCCCCAACGCGGGTGAGCACCGCTTCTTCTCTATCGACCAACAGGACTTTTGCGCCTAGTTCCACAAAACGCCGGGCAATCGCCAGCCCCAAACCGTTGCCGGCGCCCGTGACGACTGCCTTCCTTCCCTCGAGCATCTCTGCCTCCCAGCCTTTTGTCCTTGGATTCAACTGAAAGACAACTTTAGCACGTAGGAAGAGCCGGTTTTGCGGTGTATGATTAGGCGGGCTTGTCGCTAGTCTGGAACGCAATCAAACCATTCTTTGAGGGAGGCACTTCTTCATGTGTGCTTGGACGCGCCGTGCGCTGCTCAAATCCGGAGTCGCGGGAGTAGCGGCTCTCAATGCAGGTCGTGCCTGGTCCACAGATGTGCCCGTACCCAAGCGTAAAAACCGTATTCATCAATCGGTATGCCGCTGGTGTTACCCCGACATTCCGGTGGACAAACTTTGCGAATACGCTGCGCACATCGGTCTCAGCGGCGTGGACTTGCTCAAACCGGATGAGTACGAGATCCCGCGCCGCTACGGCATTGTGTGCACCATGGCGCTGGTGCCCGGGGTGGAGATTCCCGAAGGCTTCAATCGCCTGGAGAACCATGCCATGCTGGAGGAAGGTTTGCGGAAGTACTTGCCGCTGGCGGCGAAGGCCGGCATCAAGAGAACGGTAACTGTTTCCGGCAACCGCAAAGGAATGGATGACGAGACCGGTCTGAAGAATACGATCATCGGGTTAAACCGGGTAAAGAAGATCGGAGAAGACAATGGCGTCATCATCTGCATGGAACTGCTGAACAGCAAGGTGAACCATCACGATTACATGTGCGATCACACCGAATGGGGAGTGCGGGCGGTGCAGGAAGTCAACTCGCCGAATGTGAAATTGCTTTATGACATTTACCATATGCAGATCATGGAAGGCGATCTCATTGCGACAATCCAGAAAAATATCCCATGGATTTCACACTTTCACACCGGCGGCGTGCCGGGACGGCATGAACTGAACGACACGCAGGAAGTGCAGTGGGATGGAGTTATGCGCGGCATTTTGGGCACGGGCTTCGACGGGTACGTAGCCCATGAATTCCTGCCGACGCAGGATCCCTATGTCTCTTTACGCCAGGCTGCCGATCTTTGCGACGTTTAAGCGGACGACGTGTTCGTCTAGGGTGCACCAATCCTCAGCCATGTACTTCGGCAGTAGCCGGGTGCTCCTCCGGCGCTCAAAAATAGGGCAAAATCACGCGTTAATTTACAGCATTGGCCGGATCGCGCCCCGCGGCCGGAATTCGTACACTAGGCACGTTTGTGAAGGGGGTTGAAGTTGTTTTTCAAACGCGAATCAAAGGAGGCCGTATGCTCTACTGGGCTTTAGTATTCTTTCTGGTCGCGATCGTAGCCGCCATTTTTGGTTTTGCCGGCGTAGCGGTTGCTTCGGCAGGCATTGCGAAAATCCTGTTCTTTATCTTCATTGTACTGTTTCTGGTTAGCCTGATTTCCCACTTCGCTGGCAGAGGCAGCAGGGTTTAGGCTTCTCCGACGTGCATCTTTTATTGGGCTGGGGATTGACTCCCCGGCCCATTACTTTTTAGGCAACATTCACGCCGAATCTGCCCAAGCGGCCAGCGCCATTTGTTTGTTTTTTGGGAATCGACTTCCAGGAGAAAAGGGGCAGGGCGTGTGGTGGTGGTGATGATCCGCTCCTGCCCCTGGCTTCGCGTCGGTTATTGATACTGTGCAATAAACACAGATCTTCGCCAATACGGTAGATACTGTAGCCGCTGGTTAATCTTTACTGTAGGATTCGCCGGGTTGTCCGTACTAGTCCGTATGTCTCAGAACCCCCTATCTCCATGTATAGCAAGTGCTCTCCAGCGTTGGCCGCTACAGCAAACCTCATAGGGAAGTACGGAGACAACCCGATAGCGGTTTTTTGCCTATGTTTCTACTCTCCCAATAGCGACGGTTGAGTAACCGATTCCTTTAGGAGGCTTACAAATGAGCGCTTGTACCACCGCCATCCCCAGCACCTCTACTGCCCGCACCAATGCGAACGTTTTGGATCCAGCCTATATTCACCAACTAGTACACAAAGCTCAAGCGGGTAACCAGGAAGCCTTCGGAGATTTATTCGAGCTGCACAAGCGGCGCGTTTATTCCCTTTGCCTTCGAATGACCGGGAACACCGTGGAGGCGGAAGACCTTACCCAGGACGCTTTCATCCAGGCTTTCCGAAAACTGAATACTTTTCGCGGCGATTCCGCATTCTCCACCTGGCTGTACCGGGTCGCCGTGAACACCGTTCTGATGAAGCTGCGCTCCAAGCAGGTGCGCGAAGTCTCTCTCAACGAACCCACCACCACGGACGAGCCGACTTCACAACAGCGGGAGGTACGCCACGATGACTTGGAATTGCTGGGGGTCGTAGACCGCATCGCGCTCGACCGCGCGATTCGCGAACTGCCCAAGGGATGCCGCACCATCTTTGTGCTTCATGAAGTGGAAGGCTACCAGCATCATGAAATCGCGAAGCTGCTCCATTGCTCGCTGGGCAACTCGAAGTCCCAACTGCACAAAGCCCGACTCAAGATACGCGAACTCCTCTTCCCCCATCAGGAGAAGACAAACGCGCTCGAGCAGGAAGCAGCCTAAATCGTAGAGGTGAAGCCTTCCGCGTCGACGGAACGAACGGCTACTCGCAATCCATAAAAACAATCCGCGCGTGCTTTTTTGGGCACGCGCGGAAGCTTGACAGCGTTTACTTGCTCTCTGTCGGATGAAGAATACGGAACGTATTTCCGCCGTTTGACCAGACAAGCAGCATAGCGTCCTGTCCTTGCGGCACAGCGCTCAAAGCCTTTTGCACGTCGGCCGCGCTATCTACATTGTGGCGATCCACCTGAAGAATGATGTCGCCCTGTTGCAGGCCGGCATTATCGGCGGGACTTCCGGGCTGTACGTTCGTAACCACAGCCCCGTGAATATCCGCGGGCGCTTGCAGTTGCTGCCGGAGATCGGGACTCAAATCCTGTAGTCCTAAACCCCAGCGAGGTTTGCCCTGCTCACTGGCCTGGTTGCCGGCGTTGCCCGTCGAAAAATGCTGCATATCGCCCAATGTCACCGGGAGACTCATCTGCTTGCCATCGCGCAGAACCGTTAGATTGATCTGCGAATCCGGCTGCTTTTGTCCGACGATGACTTGCAGTTTGCCCGCGTCGGTCACCTTCTGTCCATCGATTTCGGTGACTACGTCGCCAATTTTCAAACCGGCTTTGGCGCCCGGAGTGCCTGGATCAACCTGCGTGATCACGGCCCCTTCGTTGTTCTTCAGGTTGAAGAACCTGGAGTTTTCCGGGGTCACATCGGTAATTCCAACTCCGATATAGCCATGGCTTACCTTGCCGTAACGAACCAGCGTGTCCACCGTGGGTTTGGCGATCTGGGCCGGGATGGCAAACCCCATGCCTGCGAAAGTGCCCGAGGGCGAAATTAAGAAGGTATTGATGCCGACCACTTCTCCGCGCACATCCACCAAGGGGCCGCCGGAGTTTCCCGGATTGATGGCGGCATCCGTCTGGATGAATTCACCCGGCTTGCGGCGGTCGCTCATGTCAGGATTAGGCCGGTTGAGGGCGCTCACGATCCCTCGCGTCACCGTAAAATCCATTCCATAGGGGTTGCCGAAGGCGAGCACCGTCTCCCCCGGATGAAGAGCGTTCGAATCGCCCCAGGGCACGCTGGCCAGATTCTTGGCGTCGATTTTTATGACCGCCAGATCCGTCAAAGGATCGGTACCGATCAGCTTCGCGTTGAAATCGCGGTGGTCGCTGGTCGAAACCCGAATGTCCACCGCTCCCTCAACCACGTGGTTGTTGGTCACAATGTAGCCATCCGGAGAAATGACCACCCCGCTGCCCATGCCGTGTTCAATCCGCGACTGGGGCTGCATGTGCCTGCCGCCGGGACCGCCAAAAAATTGGCCAAATGGCGACTGCCCAAAAAACTGCTGCATGTCCGGCATTTGGTCCGACTCTTTGTTGCGGGACGTCACCGTGACGTTCACGACCGCCGGCGTGACATGGGCGGCCAGCATTTCCATCTCGTGGTTCACCGCAACCAACGAACTTACACTGTTGATGTCCAGCGCCGCCGCCGGCGGTGCCGCCATTGCCGCAGTTACGGCAGCTGGCTTTGTGAATTGGTAGGCGGCCAGCGAGCCTCCTAATACCAGCGCAAGCACCGGCACGAGAAGCACGCGACCCCATTTGGAGTGTTTAACTTTATCTAAATCAAATTTCACGTTGATTCTTCCTCTCTTTATTAGTTTCTAACTAATTTCTTAGTTACATTGAATGTAAGGCACCCTCGCATTTCATCCACCCCCTCTAAATCACTTTCTGGGAAGCTTTCTGCCGAGTCGGGTTCTGGCTCGTCCGCAGCACGGTGATGTGCCACATTTGGACTTGCCAGAAAGTTGATGTGCCCATACCGTACTGTTGGCTTGCTACTAAAACGATTACTACCTCAGAAGCTGGCGGCACCCGCGCCTTCATCTGGTGATCGTGGCGGCTGTAGTTGAGTTTCGCCTCGACCACATTGCTTTTCGTTTGCCGAGGTTTGGGCCGCATTGCCGGAGATGGAACCGCCGCTAAGAGTTCATGCGATTTCGAATCTCGTATATGGCTTCCACTGGCGCGACCGTTCGCTCCTGTCAACGCCTTAAGCTGGTGCTCCATTCCCGCGACTGGAGCTAAAGGGGTCGCCTTCGCCTCCGTGTTTTTTGCGGTTTGCGGGGTAGTCTTCGGCGCGCTGTTCTGAAAAACCACCAACTCCGGCATACGAGAAGCTGACGCAACCGAAAGAACCAGGACTGTGGCAAACGAAGGCAGCGCGATTTTCCATGTTCTCCGGGACTGAGGCCGCTCCGATCGCAGGATTCTCGCCACGCGCTGGGAAGTCTGTCCGATGCGGCTCACGGCGGCCTGAGCCAGTATCATGCTGCGCCGCATGAAGCTCTTTTCGGCCAGCGTGGCCAGGCATTGCGCATAAGCTCTGGGATTCCGGGTTGCTTCAAGCACCGCTTCGTCACAGGCCATTTCCCGTTCCAGGGACAGCTTGTTCTCCATCCACCAGACGGCCGGATGGAAAAAGAACAATGCCTTAACAATCTTTTGTGTCAGATTGCTCCAGTCGTCGTAGCGCCGGAGGTGGGCAAGCTCATGAAGCAGGACCTGTTCCAACTCCGAGTTGGTCAGTTCCTGCAGAATCCACTTCGGCAGAACCACCGCCGCGCCGAAGAGCCCCAAGGCGGTGGGAGATTGGATTTCCTCGGAGAGGAGGATTGCCACCGAACGGGTCGCCTGAAACCTGGCCAATATGGCCTGCGGTTCGGGTGGAAGATCTCCAACGTCAACGGCCACACAATGGCGCCGTAGGAGATATACGTGCCGCAATCCGAGACCAACCCGCGTGAGTGCAATACCGGCGATCGTCATCCAACCGAAAAACAGATAAAGCGCCCACGAGGACGGTAAAGAAACAGCTGCACTGGCTTTCGCCAGGGCGGGAGCTCCGGTCCCCACGAACGCCCCCGCGATGGCGAGTAGCGGTATTGCCGCCATGGCGAGCAGGCCCCAAAACCAGATGGCAAAGCGTCTGGCAGGGCTCTCACGGCGAAACCAATACGAGAATGCCAAGCCAAATAGGAACACGAGAACGCCCGCCGCCAGGAAGTTCGGCAGCTGGCCCGCCATGGCGCGGGCTAAGGAATCCATGCTTGGCATCGCAAAATTCACTTTTTTTCGTCCAGAAGCTCGCGTAAACGCTTGATTTCTTCCGCGTCAATGCCGTCATCTTGCAAAATATTCAAAACCAGCAGTTCATGGGAATTCTTGAAAAAACGGCTTACCAGGTGTTGGATTTCAAAGCGGGTTGCATCCTGCCGGTCAATCTGCGGTGCATAAACGTGAGCGCGCCCGTCTTTCAGATGCTTTACGTAGCCCTTTTTCTCGAGGATTCGAATAGTGGTCAGAACGGAGTTGTAGGCAAGAGCAGGCTTATCCGGCAAGGCCTCTAAAACCTGGTGCACGGTCGCCGAACCCTTTTCCCACAACACATTCATGAGCCGTAATTCGGCTTCCGTGAGAGTTACAGAGGTCTTACGCGGCAATGTATACGTTCCCCTTAGCGATTTAACGATAAATCATAAACTAATGATTTAGTTGCCTATTGGGAAGGAAACGTTGCCTGGCTAATGGGCTAGTGAGTGTCACCAATACAAGTCATTTGTTTGTAGCCTGTTGGCTAGAAAATGACTGGCTTTCAACTAGCCAAGAAAGTAGCGGACTTGGCTTCGGTCCAAAGCTTGCCAGACCCGTCGGCGAGCGCAGCCATGCTTTGACCCCCCGATACAAAATCCGTTCGCTTACTTCTCATCGAATTCGGCCCAGGCGCCCGTTTTTCCGTAGTACACGCGCATATTGCATTCTTTGGGGGCGACGTGGGCAAACCCCACTTCCGGCTGCTTGAGGGGAGTGCTTAGCTGGCCAAGATCCATGGAGACTCGGACCAGATCCTGTCCCTGGTCATATTGGCTCTCCGGTTTGACGTTTTTGTTTATGGCGAGAGTCCAACCCTTTTTCTCCGGAATGATCCACAAGCTGTATGCTCCTGGGGCAATTTCTGTCTTGTTGACCGTGAGCGCCGTTTGCGTGAAAAGAAGCATCGGCGCTCCGCCCGGACGCCAGGGCTTTGCGTTATGGGGTTCTTCCGTTTTTGCCCCGGAGTTGTTGTATTGCACACTTACCTGGCTGCCATCGTCGAAGGTACAGCTTGCGGTGACAGAATTCGGATTCGCATCCTGAGCCTGAGCAGACCCAGAAAACATGCAGGCGCAACACAGAACGACGAAAATGGCGAGTTTACGCATTCTTGTTCCTCCGAAAGGGTGGCACGCACGAAGCGCATATTCCCTTTTCCACAGTCCACGCTGTATCTGAGTCCCAAACGCGGAACCAAGTTCCCAAAAGGGCAAAGCCGCGCGCGAAACATCATAGACTCGGCTGAAACCACCGCGCACACAAATTTTTGCATACTTTAGCGTCTTTGTCGTCGAGCGCGGTTCCGCACGTCGGGCTTTGTGGCTCCTGCTAAACTACCTATGTGAGTTTGACGGTGCATCTTGCCTACGGCCGTAACGGCCTCCCCGTACGTATTCCTGAGAACGCCGAAGTCACGATCATCCGCAAAAACGGCCTTCCGGCTCTCGCCAACCCACACAACGCCATCCGGGAAGCGCTCGACGTTCCTGTCGGTTGTCAGCCCCTGAAAGAACTTGCCCGTGGCCGGCGAAGCGCCTGCATCCTGATCTGCGACATCACGCGCCCGGTGCCGAATCACCTCTTTCTTCGTCCCTTGATCGAAGACCTGATGGCGAGCGGCCTTCCTGCGAGCGCAATCACGATCCTGGTGGCGACGGGTCTGCACCGCCCCTGCGAAGGCGCTGAACTTGAGGAACTGGTTGGCGACCCATGGGTTCTCTCGACGGTTCGGGTCGTCAATCATTTTGCCCGCGCCGACGCAGATCATGTGGACCTGGGACGCACGGCGACCCGCGGGACCCCGGTGAAACTTGATCGCCGCTTTGTCGACGCTGACCTGCGCATAGCCACCGGGCTGGTCGAGCCCCACTTTATGGCCGGCTATTCCGGCGGGAGAAAGGTAATCGCGCCGGGCGTGGCCCACGCCGATACCATCCGCACCTTCCACAATGCGCGCTTCATGGAGGATACTTCCGCCGTTCAGTGCAAACTGAAGGGCAATCCGCTGCATGAAGAACAGCTCGAAATTGTACGTATGCTGGGCGAAGTTTACGCCCTGAACACCGTGATTGATGAAGAGCGGCGCCTTTGCCACGTAACCTTCGGCGAGATCGTTGCCAGTCACCTGGAGGCGGTGGAGTTTGCCCGCAAGAGCTGTGAAGTTCGCCTGCCCCGAAGATTCAAAACCGTGGTGACCTCGTGCGCCGGGTACCCTCTCGACAAAACCTACTACCAGACGATCAAAGGCATGGTAACGCCAATCGACATACTCGAGCCTGGCGGCACTCTGATCGTGGCCTCGGAATGTTCCGAAGGGCTAGGATCGGCAGAATTTCGCGCCTGTCAGAAAAGGTTGGTAGATACCGGGCCCGAAGCGTTCTTAAACAGCATCCTCCACAAGCCCCTCGCCGATGTAGATGAATGGAGTACTCAGATGCAGCTGAAGCCCATGAGGCGCGGGAGGGTACGGCTTTACAGCGATGGCTTGAGTGAGTCGGAGCGGGGCATGACTGGGGTGGAAAGTCTGAACTCCGTTGACGACGCCATCGGGGAGAGCTTGCGCCGCAACGCCGACCGCGCCGTAGCCGTGATTCCCGAAGGCCCCTACGTAATCCCCCTCTACGGTGGGTAGTGGTGCAGTTTCAGTTTTTCTCCGCGCTCCCGGTTGCATTTCTCCGTGGCCTCGACGGTTAAGAACTTTTGGTTCGGAGCTTGTAATCGCAAAGCGCGCTGAGGTCCGTGCTAAGGACGCCGAGAAAGATTAAAGTGAGGCAAAGTCCAACCCTACACAGTTGCCTCTGAGTTTCGCCCCATCCTGCCAATCCGAGTCACCGCTCTCCAAAGACTCTCTCCGTTGCATTGCCATTAAGTTCCAACCCTTGCCTGCCGAAATTCCCAAAACTCATTATAGGGGGAGCCCTAAGTGCAGTGTTCCTTCGATGGATTCTCCTCTTTGGCCTTGAAAAGGCTACGTGAAATCGCGGCACGGCAAAACTTTCATTGAAGCAGTCGGCGCTTTCGACCGATGGAGCGAGAGTTCGAGTAGCCGGGGTGCCATTTGAACTGGCGAATTAGTACTCGACATGCTTTTACATAAGGGCGATCAACAGATGACGCAGCGACTCATGCGCCAGAGGAAATCCAATTTACACCCATTCGAAAAGAGAGCTTCCCGGCAACTTGCGCCGGCCTCCCAGGGGTGGTTTTTAGCTTAAAGATTTTAAATTTCTTAGCAAAGGGGTTTGCGATGTGTATGCTTCGGGCTACTTCCCTCGTGTGCTTGTTCCTCTTCGTCCTGACTCTGCCGGCATCCAGTCAGACAGCGAAATCCAACGCAGAAGTCATGCCCAATGTGGCAGACGCGGCGAGCGCCTCGGTGCCGAGTCCGGGCTCGTTTGATGAGCTCATTGGCCGCGTGGTAGAGCGCGAACATTTCTTCAACCAGCAGATTCTTGCCCTGCACCCGTTGCTGGAAACCTACATTCAGAATCTCAGGGATGACGACCAAATGGGACCGGTGCCGGTCAGCGACCGCTATTTTCTCGCCCGTCTGGATCTGGGCGGAAAAATGGAGAATCGTTACGTCAACCAGGCCGGGCATTCGATGTTTTCCAAGTTGAATGTTCTGCCGGATGTGAGCGAGCTTTACTCCTACAAGTTCCTGCCCGGCGGGTTCGCACAAATGGTTCTGGTGGATCGGGACTTCAATCGCAAGTCCTACCGTTTCACTTACGTCCGGCGGGAGTTTCTGGGCCAGGTCCGCTGTGTGGTAATCGACGTACAACCGGTGAAGGACAGCGGCGAGGGAAGATTTGTCGGCCGGATCTGGGTGGAGGACGAGGACTACAACATCGTGCGTTTCAATGGTACCTATAGCAATCACGGCCATGCCGGACACTATCTGCACTTTGACAGCTGGCGCCTGAACATGCGCCCCGGACTCTGGCTGCCCGCGTTCATCTACAGTGAAGAGTCCCAGGAGAATAACGGAAAACTTGGATCGCTGCACTTCAAAGCTCAGACCCGTTTGTGGGGTTATGCTCTGGCGCGCACCAGCGGCAACACCAGTTTCACCGATATCGTGGTGGACTCGCCCCAAAGCATCCGCGACCAAACCGAGTCCGGTCAGGACGCTTCGCCCGTCCAAAGCGAACGCTTGTGGGAGCGCGAAGCGGAGGACAACACTATCGAGCGCTTGCAAAAAGCAGGCCTCATCGCCCCCGAGGGCGAAGTCGACCGGGTGACGCAAACCGTGGTGAATAATCTGATATTCACCAATAATCTCAGCATTCAGCCCGAAGTTCGCACCCGGACGCTTTTGACCACTCCGCTGGAGTCATTCACCATTGGGCATACCATTGTGCTGAGCCGGGGCCTGCTCGATGTGCTCCCGGATGAAGCCACCCTGGCGGTGATCCTGGCCCACGAACTGGGCCACATCGTCCTGGGGCATCGTCTGGATACGAAGTACGCATTCAACGATCGCATGTTTTTTGCCGATGAGAATACCTTCGCGCGCTTCGACTTCAAGCGCGACGCCGCACAAGAAAGAGCTGCCGACCGAAAGGCCATGGAGCTGCTCTCGAACTCGCCCTATCGAGGTCAGCTGAAAGATGCGGGATTATTCCTGCGCGCTGTGCAAGAGGAAGGCCCGGCGTTGAAGAACCTTATCCGGCCGCATCTGGGGAGCAGCATTACCAGCGGGAAGGCAATCCGCATGCCGGCACTGGCCGGCTCCTCGCCGGCGCTGCAGGAGACGAAGATAGAGCAGATCGCGGCTTTACCTCTGGGCGCGCGGGTAAAGCTGGATCCCTGGACTTCCCGCGCAGAGCTGGTCAAAGGGAAACCGGTCGGGCTCACCACATTCCGTGAGAAGATGCCGTTCGAGATCACACCGTTCTTCCCTTACCTGTCACACCTGCCCACTTCAACTGCGGAACGGGTGGCTCTTACCGCTCCCGTGAACTGAATAGCGGAGCGTGCAGCTCACACCTTTGCCAACGAGGTATTTGCGGGCGAGATCAGGGAAACTGGACGAGTGGTTGGCGCACTGACAGACGCCAACCATCTACTGTTGAATGGAGCTGCCGACCGAGGAAAATACATTGTTGGCGTTAGATCCAATCAAACGTATAGTACCAACCACGATCACCAGGATAACCGCCAGCATGACGGCATATTCGGCGATGTCCTGGCCACTTTCATCGGACCAGAGTTGCTGGACAAACCTTTTCACGAGCCTTCCTCCTCAGGACCAGAACATTTGGCTTTGGGTTAGGAGAACCCCAGGGAGACGGCAAAGGGAACTCCCACAACACTCAATGCACAAATGAATATTAGACCCGGGGCACATTCATTCCAATGGCCCGGCTGTGCGGTCGGCTGGCACGAAGGTGCTAACTGAAATACTGGTCTTAAGTAATCGCCTTTAGGGGCAATGCCTGATTCACAGCGAAAAGAGCCAGTTCCAGCCGTGTGGAAACTCCAAGTTTGTCGAAGATATTGCTGAGATGGTGCTTAACCGTGTCTTCGCTGATCTTGAAATATTCAGCGATCTCTTTATTGGCATAGCCGGCGACTACCGCCGAGACGATTTCGAGTTCCCGCGGAGTTAACCCAAACTTTTTCTGCCGGGCTTCCTCGCTGGAGGATTGCACCAGGTTGCGAAGATACTGCACGAGATTCGAAACGCTTTCTCTGCCAACCCAATACTCACCTGACATCACGGTATCAATGGCTTTGAGCAGCAACTGGGTCGCAGAGTCCTTGAGCACCACGCCGCGAGCGCCCAGTTGCAAGGCCTCCACGATCTGATTTTTCTCCGCGGCCGCGGTAAGCAGAATGATACGGACCAGGTGTGGCCCCGGAATCACACTCATTTCCCGCAGCGCCTCAAGTCCCGGATGACGGGGCATTGCCAGATCCAGCAACAGAATGTCCGGCTTCAGCTGGCGCGCAAGTTTGACCGCTTCTGCCCCGTCGCAAGCCTCACCGATCACCACACACGTGGACTCGGCTTCCAGCAACCGGCGCAAACCATCGCGAAAAATTGGATGATCATCCGCGATGAGAACACGGATGGGTTGTGACTTTTTGCTATCCATAGACGGCTTTCTGCTTCTGCGGAATATCGATCTCGAGCCGCGACCCGCGACCCGGGTTTGATTCTATCGTGAGTTCTGCCGCCAGCAAATGAACCCGTTCCTTAATTACTACTGGCCCTTTGGCCATAGCATCCAGTTCCTTACTGGAGAACCGGCCAGTGAAGGGAAAGCCGGAGCCGTCGTCTTCGATGACTACTCTCCATTTGCTGTCATTCGTGCTCAACTGCACCATCACGTGCTGCGCCTTGCTGTGTTTGCGAACATTGACCAAGCCCTCCTGTACGATACGTGCCAGTTCGCGGCAAACCTGTTGCGGCATGTCCAGCTCTTCAATGTCGGAAAGAAAGCGCGCAGTGATGCCAGTCTCGCGCTGAAATCTCTCCACCGTATCGGCAAGAAGACGGACGAGCCTCTTCGAGTCCACGTCCAGGGATTTCATCTGCTGCATGAGTTCCCGCAACTTAAGAACTTCCTCCCGCAGCAAGCCTTGGATGCGGCCAAGTTCCTCCGGAATTTGCTCCGCTTTGCTGGCCGAGTAACGTCGCAGCACATCCACCTGCATCTCGACCGCGATCAGGGACTGCACCGCACCGTCGTGCAGCTCGCGGGCAAAGCGCGCTCTTTCGAGCGCCCCAGCGCGCTTGCGCAGCTGGCCCAGCAGGTAAACGTTATAAATCGCTGGACCAACCTGCCGTACCAGTTCCTGCATGAAACGCAATTCTTCTTCTACGTCTCCGCCGAGCAAGGGATCCAACAAAAACACCCGGCCTGACCAATCGCTGCCAAAAACGAAAGAGACTGCCGCCAGAGAGCGGAATTCATGCCTCTGCGCGAGGAACTCGAGTTCCTTCCGGGAAGCGTTCTTGAGCCTGCCCCCATCACTGCCCAGAGCCACTAAAGATTTGCTCCCGCGGCTCGGCCATTGGGCATAACAAGCTGCAGCTGTCGATTCATAAAGGTACGTCTCTCGATCTGCCGGCGTTGGCTCCAGCCACTGAAAAGTCGTCGGAGTTCCGCTGAGGGAGCGAAGGTGCCCAACGAAGATGTGCCGGCTGTTAGTTTGCAGGGAGGCGATCAGCGCCTGCCTGGCCCCATATGTGGACAGCAGGTCCCCTAAGATTTCCTGCAAAGTTCCGGTCATGCCGTCTTCTACCCGGGCCAAACCCAGGGTGCGTGCGATAACAACCTTTTCCGCACGCAACTGCTTTTGCTGTTCGGCCAGATAGCCCAATAATAGAGCCAGAACCATGAGGTAAATCGAGCGCATAAAAAGAGCCTTGGGCTCGAAGGTGCTGGCATTCAACATCGGAAGCGGCAAATGGTAATGCTGCAGGACGTGATCTAACGAACTCACCAAACCGAGATGGAATGCCAGGCTCTCAGTCCACAGACAAAGCAGAACTGCTCCTGCCGTCCCCAACGTCTCCCAAAGACCCCAGCGATAGGAAGCTTCCGCCAGGACAAATACAAACAAGAGAAAGAATGCGTTACTCTGCCCGGCTGCAAAGGCCGAAATCAAAGCTGGCCAGAGGATATCGCCTCCATGAACAAGTAAGCGGAAGGACGCAGTCGATTGCTGGCGCCGGCGCAGCAGAACAAGCACGACGAAGCTCTGCGCCAGATAAAAAGTCAGTAGCCCGGTGGCCCAAACCGAAGGCCGGATTTCCCCAGGGTCAAGGAGAACCGCGACAATTGCGGAGATGGCCAGCAATACGCGGGCAGTGGCCAGCAACCGCTCGATGCGCCGGATCTCGTCGGGTCCCGAAGGGGCGCGAAGCCTCCAAAAGAGGCGTTTTCTCAGGAATCCTTGTGGCAACAAGAGAGTAAACCGTGTAGCAAGATGCTTCGGATATTATTCGTATCCCCAAGGGAGGGCAAGTGGAACACCCCACCCAGGCTTCTAATAGGTGACGGGAAACTCATACGATCTGCACCAACTCGGTCATGCGCTTCAGTTGGCCACACGCGGCATAGATGTCGCGCCCACGAGGCCGGCGTACGAAAGCGGGAACACCGGCGGAAGTAAGCACGCTCTGAAATCGCAATACCCGGGCCTCTTCCGGCGTTTGGAACCCGATTTCCGGTCCGGGATTGAATGCTATCAAGTTAATCTTGGCGCGCAAACCTCGCACCAGTTCCGCCAGTTCCCGAGCGTCTTTATCACTGTCATTTACCCCGCCTAGAAGCACGTATTCGAACGTAATCCTTTCCCGGTTGCGCAACGGAAAATCGCGGGCCGCGGCCAGCACCGTCTCCAGGTTCCATTTGCGATTGATTGGCATAAGGCGGCTGCGCAATAGGTCATTCGCAGCGTTCAAAGAAATCGCCAATTTTGGGCGGACTAATTCCTTGCCGAAATCATGGATGCGCGGTACCACACCGGCGGTGGAAACGGTCATGCGGGATTGAGGGATTCCAACCCCCTCCACCAGCAAGCGAACCCCTTTCACAAAATTGTCGTAATTGAGGAATGGCTCTCCCATGCCCATGAATACCAGGTTTACTCGATCCTCCGGGAGCAACACATGCTGATCACTCAGAATCGCACAGACCTGCCCTACGATTTCACCCGCGGTCAGATTGCGCTTCATTCCGAGCAGCGCAGTCAGGCAAAACTGACAATCCACCGCACAGCCGACCTGACTGGAGACGCAAATGGTAGCGCGGCTCCACTTACGTTCAGCGCTTGCGGTCTGGTCACCCGCTTCGGTGCCGTCGCCGGCCTCGCCTCCGTCACCTTCCGGCATCCAAACCGTTTCGACGCTCTGCCCGTCAGCAAAAGCTAACAAGTAACGAACCGTACCATCCAACGAGACAAACTTTTCTTCCATGGCCGGCAAGCCCAAAGACAAACCCTTATCTTCCATTTCTTGCCGAAGGTTGAGCGGGAGGGTAGAAATCTGCCCGGCAGCCTGGACTCGCTGGCGGTATACGGCATCAAAGATTTGTTGGCCTCTGTAGCGGGGCTGCCCCAGATTTTCGGCCAGAGCGGTAAGCTCTTTGAGATCAAGGCCTAGTAATGAATTCATTATTGATTCCATGGTTCAGACGGGACGTTCCACGGTGATTCTAGAGGAAGAGCGCCACCTCTTGGGCGACTTCCCCACGACCACCGGTTCAATCTTGGAAAGGAACTGATTCTAAAGGGAATAATGGATCTTCCGACACGCAAACTCGCGGTGTGTAACAATAGTGAACAGGCCGGGCCCAGGGTGGTCACCTTCCCTGAGACCCGGAGAAGGCCTATGGTCGGCGAAGCCGAAAACATACAACGAACCACCTTGCCCAACGGGCTCACGATTCTCACCGAAGAGATGCAGCACATCCGCTCGGTGTCGGTAGGCGTGTGGCTTCGCAGCGGTTCAAGGGACGAGGACCCGCTCTGGAATGGGATTTCCCATTTCATCGAGCACATGGTGTTCAAAGGTACGAAGCACCGCACGGCAGAAGACATTGCGCGCCAGGTGGATTCAATCGGCGGCAACATGGATGCCTTCACCGCGAAGGAATGCATTTGCTTCAACATGAAGGTTCTCGATGAGCACTTGCCCACTGCAATGGACGTGCTTTCCGACTTAACGTTGCATCCCGTTTTTGATAATCAGGACATCACTCGGGAACGGGGCGTTATTATCGAGGAAATCAAAATGGATGAGGACAGCCCCGACTACCTCGTCCACGAAATCTTCACCCAGAATTTTTGGAAGGATCACCCTCTGGGAAAACCTATTCTAGGCACCCGAGACACGGTTAAGAAATTCGAGCGTGACCGCGTACTGGATTTCTACTCGAAGCGATTTCTTCCCAGTAACTTGATCATCTGCGCGGCCGGCCATCTCAGGCACACCGAATTCGTAGATCTTGTCTCCAAGAACTTTGGTCAAATGGAACCTGGCACAAACGGATTTCATGGGGGACCTCCGGAAATTGCTTCGCGCATCATTTTGCGTAACAAGAAATCGCTGGAGCAGGTGCAAATCTGTGTGGGCGTCCCATCGCATCCCATCGCCCACGAGAGGCGGCACGCCTCCTATATTTTGAACACGCTGCTGGGCGGGGGCATGAGCTCGCGCCTATTTCAGAATATCCGCGAACGGCAGGGACTGGCTTATGCGATCTACAGCGACCTGAATCCGTACCGGGATACCGGCTGCCTTTCCGTATATGCCGGCACTTCGCGTGAATCGGCGGGCAAGGTGGTGCAGTCGGTCGTCTCGGAATTCCGCAAGCTCAAATCGGAACCGGTGGCAGCGGACGAATTACGTCGCGCCAAAGATCAGTTGAAGGGCAGCCTCATGCTCTCGCTAGAATCCAGTACGGCGCGCATGTCGAACCTGGCCCGACAGGAAATGTATTTTGACCGCTTCTACGGGATGGATCAGCTCATCGAACGCATCGAAGCCGTCACCAGTGAAGACATCCAGCAACTGGCGCAGGAATTCTTCCGCACGGAAGCCATCGCCATCACGATACTCGGAAATCTGAACGGTCTGAAACTGCGTCGAGATCAACTGGCCTGTTGATCGAACAACTCCGCCGCGGTTGTAACTTTGCGGCTCCTCCTACATCCCATCGCCTGCCGCCGTTCGCACGGCGCAATTCAATTGGTTCACAGGAGATCTTATGAAGAAGCTGATCAGTACCCTGGTCGTGGTGTGCGTTCTGGCAATCTCGGGAGCTACGTTCGGGCAATCCAACGGGAATACGCAGCCAGACCAGCCGGTACCGAGCCAGATGAAACATGACGACATGAAAAAAGACGGAATGGGTCACAACTCGGCCACGAAAAAGAAGAAGATGAAAAAAGACAAAATGAAAAAAGATGACTCAAAGGATCAAATGAAGCACAGCGATATGGACCAGGACAACATGAGGAAATAGGCTCTGAAGTCTGCGCTAGAGGCGGGGCATTACGGCTTCCCTATACCGGCACTTTGCCCCGCCCGTGATTTCTCAGAAAATCTGCCACCGCCTGGAGTAGATATTTCCCCAAACAGCGCACGCACGGCACGTAACCTTCAGCTTCGGCCTGCGCTGCCGTTATGGTTTGAATCCCCTTGTCCTTGTCGTGAATGAACGGGCAGCCGGCAACATGAAAGACTTTGCTGTCGCCGGTAATCAGCACTGCCAGGTCTTTTGGAATTCGCCGTCCGGGCTGGGCGTGCTGCGATAACAGAGGCACCCGCCTACGCGTCGCGTGTGTGGCGATGCCCAGACTACCAACGATCAAGCCTACCGCAGCTACCGCCACTAGCCATCCGCGGGCTGTTCCCTTCCGAGGCGGCATGTGTTCCGCTAGTTTTCCATGTAAGCGCCAGCTGTAGCCAAGCGGCGCAGGATACAAGCGCTCGTCTCCGTAAAGCTCAACCACGTTCTTTGTTCCCTGCAGAACGGAGGTGCAGCGCCCGCAATGACGAAAATGCTCGTCTATAGCAGCGCGCAACCCAGGATCCAGATCGTTTTCCAGGTAGTTGGAAATCTCCTGCCAAACTTTTTCACAAGTAACTACCATGGCTTGTCCCCCTTACGGAACGGCACACGGCTAAACCACCCGGCGGCCAGCTTGGGAGCCAGCAGATCGCGCAGCATCAAGCGGGCGCGTAGCAACCGGGTTTTGACGGAAGCCGTTGAAATTCCCAAAGTTTGCGAAACCTCGTCAATGCTGAGATGCTGAACATCCCGCAGAACAAAGACCTCCCGATACTTGCTTCCCAGCGCAGCCAGAGCTTCGAGCAGGAGTTCGCGCACTTCTTTTCTCTCCAGTGCCTCGGACGGAACCTCGCGCCAGTCGGGAAATTCCCGCGGTAAGTAGGCGCCTTCATCGTCCTCGTGTTCGCCGATGGACTCCATAACTTCCGGGTGGGATCTCCTGAGCCGCATGCGCGCTTCATTCACCGTAATTTGGATCAGCCAGGTACTGAAGCGCGCTTCCGCACGGAACTGCCGCAAATTGGCGAACGCTTTGAGAATGGCTTCCTGGGCCACATCCTCCGCATCCGCTTCGTTTCGCAAGATGGCGAAAGCGGCGGCATAGACCCGGCGTTCGAAAGGGCGGATGAGTTCATAGAACTTTTCCGCATCTCCGTTCAGGATGCGGCGGACAAGCTCCTGCTCGTGCGATTCCACTGGAGTTGGCTTCGCCGGGCCAGGCCCTACTACCATTGCTATCGCCATAGACTTGATTGCTCGCAACAGCCGCTAGCGGGGCGAATACTCAGGATTCTTCTTCCATCCCGTCAACATGGAAACGAAGTTGTTCCAGCCATGAAGCACCACCATCACCAGATGCCCGAACAGAAAAAACAAGATCGCCCACATCACCAGAAAATGCCAAAGCCGCGCCAGATGAAATCCGCCCATAATCCAGGCGAGCCAGGAAAACTGAACCGGCTTCCAGATGGCGAAACCAGTCAATACGGAAAGAACACCCAGCACAATCGCAGACGTGTACGCCAGCTTCTGCAACGGGTTGTAGGGCTCCTGCAACGAAGGCTTCCGCCCGAAGAAGAAGTAGTAGCGCGCCATGGGCCAGACGCCACGAATATCGCCCGGCAGAAAAAGCACCTGCCGGTAGTTGCCAGTAAAAATCTGGTACCCCAAATAGAAGACGCCGGTTCCGATGTACAGCCACATGAAGCTCAAGTGCCATTGCAAGCCGCCACCGAGCCAGCCGCCTAATGCGAGGCCTTTGGGCCAGTTCAGCAAATTGTTCTGCGGAATTTTTGCGCCGAAGCTGGGGAAGGCGCGAAAAATCTGCAGTCCGCTTCCTACCATCACAAACAGCGCAATAGCATTCAGCCAATGGCAGAAGCGAACCGGCCAGGGATGCTCGTAAACGGCCGGCTGAACTTCCTCGGTTTTCGCTGATTCGATTTCAACCGCCTGGTACGCGCTCACGCTTTCACTCCTGCCTATAATCCGTAGAAGCTTGAATATCCCTGGTCTTCCCAATACCCGACCCGTTGCAACACGTTGGTGACTTTCAGGCTGGTCAGATACTTGGCCTGCTTGTAGCCGATCTTGGTGGGTATGTTGAGCCGCAGAGGTGCGCCGTGTTCCCGGGTAAGCGGCTGATCGTACATCTCATAACAGAGCAGCGTCTGGGGATGCAGCGCGGTCGCCATGTCGAGCGATTCGTAATAGTCGTCGGCACATTCCACGGTGACAAACCGCGCTTTCATATCGGCGCCAATCATCGCGAGAAAGTCCGAAAGGCGCGCGCCGCCAAAGCGGCCAATCACGTCCCAACCCTCCACGCAGACATGCCGCGTATTTTGCCGGAATCGCGGCAGAGCCTGGATCTGTTCCAATTTGTAATCGCCCGGTTTTGCCACCGAACCGGAAACCGTAAGTGTCCAGCGGTCGAAATCCACTCCCGGATCGTCGACGTCGTAGTCGTTGATCGGAAATCTGGCAAATGGCGTCAGCTCTGCCTCAGCAAATGTGGGCGCCAGATGGCGATTACGAAACAGCACAGCCGACGCCCAATCGCTGAAACCCAATCCGTCAGCAAGAAGCTTGTCCTGCAACTTGGGGACGGCAAATGCTCCCAAGGCGAGCACAGGAGTGAGTTTCAGCAACTCCCGGCGGCTCACGCTTCGAAATTTCCGCTCGCTAACTAGCCCGCGCATAACTCCCTGGAATTCTTTTGGCTATCCAAATGCGATGTCTGGGATTCAGGAAAGTTACCACAACAAAGGAGAGTGTGCCCAACCTGCGCCCTCGACTCAAACAAGCTAGATCAACATTCGGTTGCTGCTGGCGCCCACGGGGGATGATGACGAATCGTGCAAGGGATTCGAGCGGTTTGGTGACTAAAGTAACCGGTGTCACTTTCGTGTAGTCCTCCCCCCACTTTAGTGGTGGTCACTTTAGTTTTTCTAGTTTTCCGACACCGATTCAAGGCATACTAGGACGTTGCGGGGAGGCTCTGGCTTGGCGTCCATGTTGGAAGGCAATGCTCAAGTGGAACGCGGCACAGCGGTTGACGTATCCGGCCAACAGCGGCAACAGCGCCAAATGCTGGTTGCGCTTGGCATTCTGCTGATCGCGCTAGTGGTTGTAGTGTGGAAAGATCAGGACTTCTGGTTCCCGCCCGCTCCTCGGGTAGCAGTTGATAACTCCGTGGAACAACCGGAGCCGTCTGCGCCTACTCCCACCGAACCGAGCACCACCATCCCGGCGGTCACTGCTCCAGCCAGCAAACCGAAAGTTCATTCAGCCGCGGCTCACGCCGGCCATGCCCATGCTACCGCCACGCCCCCCGTAACCGTGCGACCTCCACTGGTTGCACAGCCGTCCGGCGCAACCATCACAGCCACCAACCGCGCCGCACTTCCACCACTCGAAATTGAAGTGGTTGCCGGCGGCCAGCGCACCACGGTTCGGCCCACCAACCGCTCGGTAAAAGTGGACCTGCAATCAGGCGCACCCGGGAGTCCAGTTCCGGGCACAATGGACCAGCCTGCAGCCTCCGCTTCCGCGGCGGCCCCAGCGCCACTGGCCACCAACGCCGGCGAGCGGGTACGGCTTTCCCCGGATACCGCACAAGTGGTCGAACGTCCGGTGCAACCGAACTACCCTCTGCTGGCCAAGCAGATGAAAGTCCAGGGATCGGTAGTTTTGCAGGCGCTGATCGGGCAGGAAGGCGCTATCCAGGATTTACGCGTGCTCAGCGGTCCTGCCATCCTGTCGAACGCCGCCATGGACGCTGTACGGCAATGGCGATTCCATCCCTATCTCCAGTCCGGCCAAGCGGTTGAGACTGAGGCCCGCATTACCGTAAACTTCACTATCTCCACCTACTGATTTTTTCGATTGGAGCGGGACGTGAAACCTCAACGTTCTCCCGTCAAGCTGTTGGCAACTCTGCTTGCCGCTTTTCTCATCTCCGAATGCATCCATTCGTGGGTTTTCATCCCTTCCGCGCAAGGAGCATCCCCCATGAACTTCACTCTTTCCAGCCCCAGTTTCTCGAACGGAGGCGAGATTCCCGGGAAGTTCACCTGCAGTGGAGAAGATATTTCTCCCGCACTCACATGGGCGCATCCGCCAAAGGGCACGCAAGCTTCGCCCTGATTGCCGACGATCCTGACGCCCCAGCGGGCACGTGGACGCACTGGGTCGCATTCAATCTGCCGCCCGGCATTGACGGCGTTGCCGGAAGGCCTTGACCAAATCGGAACAGATCCCCGGCGGCGGCCTCCAGGGTCAGAACGATTTCCACAGGGTTGGCTACGGAGGGCCCTGCCCTCCTCCGGGCAGACCTCATCGCTACTTCTTCAAGATTTATGCCTTGGATGGCCAGCTCAATCTGAAGGCCGGCGCGACGAAACAGGAGTTAGAACGGGCGATGCAGGGGCATATTCTGGCTCAGGCCGAGTGGATGGGAAAGTATCACCGCTGAAAAACCGCCGATTCCGGGAAAAAAAGCCGGGGCGCAAACCAAGAGCAAAAAAAAGAGCGTCCGACTCTCACGAGTCTCTGGACGCCCGGGCAGCCCTCCCCCAGAACTGCTCAACAGCAAGATTACCTCTTCACCACTTTCATGAGAATGGCACCGACGTGCCACATACACCCACCAAGGTGCCAGAGCGGACGCTCGTTTTCCACAGGGGCGCGGGTTAGGCATGAATCATTTCCGCCGATTTCCTTTGGGTGCCTCTCTCGCTCTTCGGAGCTAAAGGTCCGCACGACTTCGCCGATGCTACCTATGGATGCCGGCATCGCATTCTTACGCAAAGGTGTCGCCGATAACACTAAAAGAATGACTTACCCAGGGTGGAACTGGGCGTCAGGGGTCAGCTTTTGCAGATTCTTGCACAGTTTTTTTCTTCCGGCTTTATGCCGCACGGGTTTTGCTACCTGTGGGATCCGCAAATTGTCTGGCTGCACGTAATCTCTGACAGCTTGATTGGGCTGTCCTACTATTGCATTCCGTTTGGCCTCATCTACTTCCTTCGCAAGCGGCCAGACGTCAACTTGCACTGGATTCTCTGGCTCTTTGCCATTTTCGTCCTGGGGTGCGGAACCACACACCTGATGGAAGTCTGGACGGTTTGGCACGGGAACTATCTGCTCTCCGGCGTGATTAAGGCTCTCACCGCGGGCGCATCTGTGATCACAGCCGTTGCCCTAGTTCCTCTGGTTCCCAAAGCGGTTGCGTTACCCAGCTATTCGCAACTGGAGCAGATGAACCAGGAATTGCAAGAGCAAATTGCAGAACGAGAAAATGCCGAAAACAGAGTTCGCGAACTCAATGACCGCCTGGAACAACGAGTCGCTGAACGGACCGGGGAGTTGGAGGAGATCCGTCACGCCCTGCAGGAAAGCCGGGCGCGGCTAGCGGGCATTATCGCATCCGCTATGGACGCGATCATCACCGTAGATGAGGAACAGCGCATCGTCCTTTTCAATACTGCCGCCGAAGAAATGTTCCACTGCCCGGCAGCAGAAGCCATCGGGCAGCCGGTGGAGCGCTTCATTCCGCAGCGCTTCCGGGAAAAACATCGTGAGCATGTCCGCAGATTCGGGGAAAGTGGCGTTAACGCTCGGAATGCATGCCCATTAGCGGAGCGCACCGGCCTGCGGGGGGACGGTCAGGAGTTTCCTATTGAAGCCTCTATCTCACAAACCGCCGCGGGCGGCAGGAAGCTGTTTACCGTCATCATTCGCGACGTCACCGAGAAGCAACGTGCCGAGGCCAGCCGGTTGCATCTCGCCGCCATCGTGGAATCGACCGATAGCGCGGTGCTCAGCAAAGACCTGAACGGCATCGTGACCAGTTGGAACAAAGGAGCCGAACTGCTTTATGGCTATACCGAAGCTGAAATCGTGGGGCAACATGTCAACCTCATCGTTCCCCAGGAACTGCACCGGGAAGAGGAAGAGATTCTACGCCAGATTGCCGACGGGGTGCTGGTACGGCAGGCCGAAGCCCTCCGCCAGCACAAGGATGGACGGCTGATTTACGTTTCCCTGATTATTTCTCCGGTGCGAGATTCCAGCGGCAAGATTGCCGGCGCATCCACCATTGCTCACGACATCACTGAGCGTAAGTGGGCGGAGGAGGCGCTACGCGAGAGCGAGGAACGCTTCCAGGCCATGGCCAATGGCATTCCGCAGCTTGCCTGGATGGCGGAGGCCGACGGGTCCATCTTCTGGTACAACCAGCGCTGGTACGACTACACCGGAACAACTTTTGAGCAAATGCAAGGTTGGGGATGGCGGAGCGTACATTATCCCGAGCTATTGCCCACCGTGATGGACAGGTGGAAGGCTTCCATCGCCCAGGGCCAGCCTTTCGACATGGAATTCCCGTTGCGTGGGCGCGATGGGAGCTTTCGCACTTTCCTCACTCGTGTGCAGCCGGTCAGTGATGCCGAAGGCCGGGTGATTCGCTGGTTTGGCACCAATACCGATATCAGCGACCACAAGGCAGTGGAAGAACGGCTGGCGCTGCAAGCCGAGGAACTATCGCGGCAGGCGGAGGAACTTCGGAACTCCCGCGTGGCCCTGGAATCGCAAACCCTGATGCTGCAATCGATGTTGGACAACATGGAGGAAGGACTGGTGGCCGCCGACGATCAGGGGCGCTTTCTGTTGTGGAATTCAGCGGCCGAGAGGATTCTTGGCAACAAGACCCCCAACCTCCCTACTCACGAGTGGTCGAAAGTCTACGGCCTTTATTTGCCAGACGGGGTCACTCACTATCCGGCGGAAAGCTTGCCCCTGGTTAAAGCCTTGCATGGAGAAGTCGGGAAAGCGGAAATTCAGGTGCTTCGATCCGGATGTCCGGAACCCAGGTGGATCGAAGTGTCGGCCCGCCCCCTGCGTGATGCACGCGCCCAGATCTGTGGTGGGATTGCAACCTTCCGGGACATAACTGCGCAGAGAGCGGCTGAACACGAAATTCGTAAACTCAATGACGATCTCGAACGAAGGGTGTTGCAGCGCACCGCCGAACTGGAAGCCGCCAACCAGGAACTGGAATCGTTCACCTACTCGGTCTCCCACGACTTGCGGGCGCCGCTCCGCCACATCGGCGGGTTTTCCAAATTGCTGGTGGAGGAATTCGGCCCCAGACTGGAACCGGAAGCGCAGCATTATCTGCAGCGTATTGGCCAAGGCACAAAAAAGATGGGCCAGCTGGTAGATGAGCTCCTGAACCTGGCGCGGGTCGGGCGGCAAGCTCTGAGTTTGCAGCCTGCCAGCCTGACGCCAATCGTGCAAGAAGCTCTGGAGGAACTCAAGCCAGAGACCGAGGGGCGGCACATCGAATGGAAAATCGGGAGCCTGCCTTATGTGGATTGCGACCCCCTTCTGATCAAGCAGGTTTTCCAGAATCTGATTGCGAATGCATTGAAATATTCGCGGCCGAGGTCGTGCGCCGTCATTGAAATCGGAACGATTAGAAACAATGGAGACTTGGCCGTTTTCGTCCGCGACAACGGGGTGGGATTCAGCATGAAATATGCCGACAAGCTCTTCGGTGTGTTTCAAAGGCTGCACCGCGACGAGGATTTCGAGGGTACCGGTGTGGGTTTAGCTACCGTCAAGCGCATTGTGCAGAAACATGGCGGCCGCGTATGGGCCGAGGGGGAACTCGATCACGGCGCCACCTTTTACTTCACCGTGCTCGGCGCTGAACAAGCTGTAAACACGCCAGAAATCGAACAGGTAGGAGCGCAGGCATGACCAACGGCGAGGAAATTCTTCTGGTAGATGACAGTCAAGATGACCTGGACCTGACCCTGCATGCGTTGCGCAGTGAAAAACTGAGCAACAACATTGCTATCGCCATCGCGCGCGACGGCGAAGAGGCCCTTGACTATATCTTTTGCCGGGGGCTGCATGCGCAACGTTCCCGCGACCAGTTTCCCCGCTTGGTGCTGCTCGATCTGAAGCTCCCGAAGGTGGATGGGATCGAGGTATTACGTCAGCTCAAAAGCAATCCGCACACCAGGATCATTCCCGTAGTCATTCTGACTTCTTCCAAAGAAGACCGGGATCTGGTGAATAGCTATAACCTCGGCGCCAACAGTTATATCCAGAAGCCGGTTGATTTCGACAAGTTCCGTCACGTGGTGAAGAGTCTCGGGCTGTACTGGATCGTTACCAACCAGCGGCCAATCATGACGGCGCGGGCGGCAAAGCAGGGAGCATGAAGGATCAGCGGCCAAATCACTCGACCAGCGGCAAGACGAAGCTTCGTGCCCTGCTGGTCGAAGATAACTCGGCGGATGCGGAACTGGTGCTACGCGAACTCCGGCGAGGTGGCTTCGATGTAGCTGCCGAGGTCGTGCAAAGCGCCAGTGAGTTCCGCCGGCAGATTCGCGGCGATTCCCCGGATATCGTGCTCGCGGATTACAACCTGGGACAGTGGCGCGGGATGGAGGCTCTCACCATTCTTCGCGACGAGGGCCTGGATATTCCTTTGATCCTGGTCTCGGGCGCCCTCGGCGATGTAACCGCTGTGGAATGCATCAAGCAGGGGGCGACCGATTACGTACTCAAGGATTCATTAACCCGGCTGCCGATTTCGGTACGCCGCGCCCTGCAGGAAAAATGCCTGCGGGAAGAAAGCCGCCGGGCGCAAGAGACGTTAGCCAAAAAGGCCGAAGAACTGGCGCGCTCCAACCAGGACCTGGAGCAATTCGCCTACGTGGCATCGCACGATTTGCAGGAGCCCCTGCGTATGGTGGCCTCCTACACTCAACTTCTTGGCGAGCGGTACTGCGGCAAGCTGGACGCCAACGCCGACAAGTATATCGGCTATGCGGTGGAAGGCGCGCTGCGTATGCAGACGCTGGTTCAGGACCTGCTGGCCTTCTCTCGCGCCGGGCGCGCTGGACAGGAGATGCAACCCATCGATTGCAACGCCGTGGTCGCTGGCGCAGTGCGAAACCTGCAGGCGGCAATCGGCGAGAGCGGAACGGTCCTACTGCACGACCCTCTCCCGCCGGTCCAAGGAAACGCCACACAGCTGCAGCAGGTCTTTCAAAATCTCATTGGCAATGCGATCAAGTTTCGCGGCAGTGACGCACCGGTAATCCATATCGAAACCGAAGCTCGGGGTAACGACTGGCTCTTTTCGGTTAGGGATAACGGAATCGGTATCGCGCCGGAGCATGCGGGCACTATTTTCACCGTCTTCAAACGCCTGCACACGCGAACCGAATATCCCGGGAACGGCATCGGTCTGGCAATCTGCAAAAGAATCGTCGAACAGCATGGCGGCAGAATCTGGGCGGAGGGTCAGGCCGGGCCTGGGACGGCGTTTCGCTTCACCTTGCCCGCCGCTACGCAAGCCGCACCTGGGCACTCTTCGGAGGAAGAGCATGAAGCGCGTGTCGCAAGTTCTGTTGGTGGATGACAATCCGGCGGATATTGACCTCACCAGCGATTTGCTGGCCCGGAGCGGTTATCCGAGCGCGGTGTGCGCGGTAACCGATGGAGAGGAGGCCATGGCCTGCCTGCAGAGGCGCGGCAAATATGCCGCCGCTCCCCGGCCTGATCTTGTGCTGCTGGATTTGAATCTGCCGCGCAAGGACGGGCGCGTGGTGCTGGCTGAGGTGAAAGCCGATGCGTCGCTGCGCCACACCCCCATCGTGATTCTCAGCACTTCCCAGGCGGGGCAGGATATAGCTCAAAGTTATGAGTTGGGTGCAAACAGTTACGTCTGCAAGCCGGGGAACCTGCAGGACTATGTGGCCGCGATCGCTTCGATTGGCGACTTCTGGCTCGGCTGTGTCTGTTCCCACTCCAAGGAGGAATAGTGAGCAATCCATCGATGCACGTTCTGTTGATTGAAGACAATCCAGGCGATGCGGACCTGATCCGGCTCCGGTTGGTAGAAGGTAATCCCAGCTTGGATGTCGCCTGCGCGGATCGCCTGGCCAGCGGCCTCGCCGCCCTCGATCACGAGCACCCGGCATTGGTGCTGCTGGACTTGAACCTTCCCGACAGCCGCGGCGCGGAGACCTTTCGTAAGGTCCTGAAAAAGGCCCCGGGCGTACCCATCGTCGTGCTCTCTGGTCAGGACGACGAAGAGCTGGCGCTGAAAGCGGTGCATCAGGGCGTGCAGGACTATCTCGTCAAGGGAGGCTTCGACAGCAAACAGCTAGCTCGCGCCATGCGCTACGCCATGGAGCGGCAAGCCATGATCACCGCCCTCGATATGAGCCGCAAGCAGCAACTTCAGTTCAAAGACCAGTTTCTCTCCCACGTTTCCCATGAACTGCGCACCCCGCTGACCAGCATTCACCAATTCACCACGATCTTGCTCGATGGCTTGGCCGGAACCGTCTCTCCCGAACAGCGGGACCATCTGGAAACCGTGATGCGCAGCGTGAGTCAGTTGCAGGCCATGATCGGGCAACTGCTCGAGGCAGCGCGCGCCGAGACCGGGAAGATTCGTATCGAACCCGGCTGCATCGAGATCGATAGTGCGATTCGCCAGGCCATCGGCATGATGCAGGCTTCGGCCGACAGCAAACAAATCGGGCTGGAGTTGGGTGTGGACCGTCGGATTCCGCTAGTGCTGGCCGATCACGCGCGCGTAATCCAGATCCTCACTAACCTACTGGACAATGCCATCAAGTTCACCCCGGCGGGTGGCTCTGTGATGGTCAAAGCTTTCCTGGTGGAAGCCGATCCTTCGTCCGTCTACATTTCGGTCGCCGATACCGGACAGGGCATCCGCCCGGAAGCGAAGGCGTTGATTTTTGAGCGCATGTATCAGGATCCCGACGCAGTTGACAACAGCCGCAAGGGCCTGGGGCTGGGACTCTACATTGTCCACGAGCTGGTCCGTCTGCACGGCGGCAGAATTTGGGTGGAAAGCCAGACGGGGCACGGCAGCACCTTCACTTTCAATCTGCCCCTGTTCTCGCTCTCGAAACTGCTTTCGCCCGTGATCACCGAGCAGGGCAGGCTGCGGGAAGCTCTCACCCTGGTATCCGTCGAAGCTGCTGCCGCGCGGAACCGCCGACGTGGGTAACTGGGATCTTATGCGCGCGCAGGTTGCGAACGTACTGCGCAGCTGCGTACTGCCTGCCAAAGATCTGCTTCTGCCCCCAATGCCTTCCTCGGAGAGCAAAGGAAATCTTCCTGATTGTTGCGTCCACTGACGACCAGGGGGCGGAAGTTCTCTCGCGGCGAATCCGTGAACAGATGGAACGCCTTCCTGAACTGCGCGGCCGCGCTTCCTGCAAGATTTCCAGGACGCCGATACCCATCCCGTCCGTCGAAGAAACCATCGAAGAAATGGTGCAGGAAATCGCCGATAGCGTGACCACCCTGGCGATGCAAACTCTCCACCAAACAAACCGCGAGGGGGGAAATGGGTTAGCTCGAACTCTGCGATGAGCAATGTGACAACTGCCGAAGCAAAACGAAAGGAATAAGCCATGGAGAAAGCAAAAATACTGATCGTTGACGATGATCCGGACCTGCGGCGAGGATTGAACCTGCGTCTGCGCGCCAACCACTATGAAACCGCCTATGCCACCGATGGCTTCTCTGCCATCGCCATGGCCCAGAAAGAGCAGCCTGACTTGATCATTCTCGACCTGGGATTGCCGGCTGGAGACGGTTTTGTAGTCCTGGAGCGCCTGCAACAAAGCGCGCACCTCTCCTGCATCCCTGTCATTATTCTGACCGCCCGTGATCCACAATCCTCGCGGGAAGCAACTTTGCGGGCGGGGGCGGCGGCATTCTTTCAGAAACCCGTAGACAACAGCCGCCTGCTAAGCGTTATCCGCACCACACTGGGCACGGCTTGGCCCGGGACCGTCGGGGCATCTTAAAAGGAACGCTTGGCCTTGAAGTTCCCCGACATCCCTGCCGATGACAAGCGTTGGAGACCGCCATGACGCAGGACCATGACATTCCGGGGAAAGAAACTCCGGAGCTCTTTCGTATGGCGCTGGAGGTTCTCAAGTGTGGCGTGGTACTGTTTGACCGCCAGCGCAAAATTTTCTTTTGGAATGACGGCGCCGAAGCAATCACCGGCTACCATCGGCATGAAGTGGTCGGGCATACCGCCCAGGCCAACCTGCTGACCCAGTGCAACGAGGTAAGTTGTGTCCACTGCGGTGCAGCCTGCCCGCTAACCCAGGCTCTTCACGATGGGAAACCCACCATCATTCGCGGCTATCTTCACCACAAATCCGGCCACTCCGTTCCGGTTCGCTTGCTGCTAAACCTGATCCGCGCCGACCACGGCTCCGTGGCAGCGATCGCCGCAAACTTCGAAGAAGAGATCTGGGCCTCAGAGCCCAGCTTCCACGAGAACAACCTGGCCGCCCACGGCTGCCTGGACGTGATTACCGGCGTTCCCAATCATGCCTTCACCCAATCCCACCTGCGGGAAAACCTCGCCTTTTATGTCGAATACCACTTGCCGTTCGGCATCCTTCGCATTCAAGTTCAGGGGCTGGATGAGCTCAAAGCCACCCACGGCCGAGAAGCGGTAGATGTGATGCTGCACGTGGTCGCACAAACGATGAAACATACTTTGCGGCCCGACGGATTCCTTGGGCGCTGGGCAGACGACCAGTTTCTGGCCATTGTTACCGATTGTGGACCGGCAGACCTGCAACGGGTCGCCCAGAATGTGCAAAAAATCGCCAATGGCTCCGGCATTCAGTGGTGGGACGACCTGCTCTCGGCCAGCGTCTATGTGGCGAGCGCCATGGTGCAGCCCGAAGACACGATGGAAATCTTCCTGGGGCGAGCGCCGGTTCCCGGTGATTCAGCCAGCAGCGCTTCGGCTTCCGCATCTTCCGGCGGGGGACGTACCGATGCAGCAAACTGAGCCTTTATGTTCGCCATTATCGGAATTCTGGTCGTCTTCGGCGCCGTGCTCGGCGGCTACCTAAGTGAACATGGCAATATCCGCGTTCTACTGCAGCCCGCCGAACTCCTCATCATTGGCGGCGCCGCAGTGGGAACCGTTCTGATTGCCAACCCGCTGCACATTCTTAAACAAATTGCGGGCGGAATTACAGGAGTCTTCAAGGGTTCCAAATTCACCAAACAGCGCTACCTGGATTCGCTGAAAACCATGTATGACCTGCTGAACAAAGCCCGGCGCGAGGGTTTGATGGCATTAGAAAATGATGTGGAAGAGCCTGCCAAGAGCCCGATTCTCTCCAAGAATCCCACCTTTATCAACGATCACCACATTCGTGATTATTTTTGCGACACCATGCGCATGGCCATCAGTGGCACCGAAGCGTTTGATCTGGATCAGTTGCTGGAACTCGACATGGAAGTTCACCACCAGGCAGCGAGTGTCCCGATCGCCTCGCTGAGTACGATGGCCGATTCCCTTCCCGGCCTGGGCATCGTGGCTGCCGTGCTGGGCGTGGTCATCACCATGGGCGCGCTGGGCGGGCCGCCAGAAGAGATTGGCCATAAAGTCGCTGCCGCTCTGGTGGGCACCTTTTTAGGGATTCTGCTCTGCTATGGATTGGTTGGTCCGATTGCTTCGAACATGGCCAAGATTGCCGACGATGAACACTCGTATCTGCACGTCCTGCGCGTGTTGATGATTTCTTTCCTGAAAGGAACGGCTCCCATTATGGCTGTGGAAGTGGCTCGCCGCGCCATCCCCGGGCACGTTCGGCCGTCATTCACCGAAGTGGAGAAGCTGTGCCGAGGCGGCGGAGCGACCGAAGCTGCTCCGGCCCCCGAGGCGGAAGCGGCTGCCTCCGCTTCGTCTTCAGCCTAACAGGACAACCGGTATGGAAGGTCAACGCCCCATCATCATCGTCAAGAAGAAGGTTTCTCACGGAGGCCATCACGGCGGTGCGTGGAAAGTGGCCTACGCCGACTTCGTCACGGCAATGATGGCGCTGTTCATCGTTCTCTGGCTGCTCAACACCAACAAGCCCGTAAAAGAAGCGATTGCCGGCTATTTCAAAGATCCCTCCGGAACCGGCACGAAAACCGGCACCAGCATGGAAGGAAAAGCGGAAACAAAAACCATTTCCGCCGACAATATGCAGAAGCTGAAGTCGGAACTGGAGCACACGCTCGAGGGAATTCCGGATTTCGACAAATTGAAGAAGCAAATTGAAATGACCGTCACTGCGGAAGGACTTCGCATCGAGCTGATGGAAAGCGCCGCGGGAACTTTCTTCGACCTTGGGAGCCCTGCGCCGAACGCCCATGGCAAGGAATTGCTCATTCTGTTGGCGCAACAGCTCGGCAAAGTTCCGAACAAGATCTCCATCGAGGGGCACACCGACTCCAAGCCATACGCCGGCAGCGGCGACTATGGCAATTGGGAACTCTCCGCCGACCGCGCCAACGCCGCCCGGCGCCTAATGCAGCAAAATGGCCTGGGAGTAACGCAGGTGACGCAGGTCCGGGGTTACGCCGATCAAATGCTGCGCGTGCCCAACGATCCTTTCGATTCCTCGAACCGGCGCATTTCCGTCATTGTCCAGTATTTGAGCAAGAAGCCAGAGGAAGCAAAACCAGCGGAAAGCAGCGGAGGAGAAAAGCCGTCGCCGGCGATACCGAAGAAGGAGTAGTTACCCTTTGCCGCAAGAAACTCCTTCGTCACTTCCGGGGCCTTGGTAATATTCCTACACTATGCTTTCGCGTCGTTCGCAAGAACCTGGTTTCGCCAAAGAACCCAATGGGTAGAGCACGGCACCTGAGTCTGGTTGCGTTTTTTGTTTCCGGCTTGCTTTTGAGTTTCCCTGCAAAGGCTGGCGCCAGCCCGGCGCAATCCTCCGCGCCCGCTCCCAATCAAGATGAGGCCTGTCTCGCCTGCCACAGCCAGGCGGGCATGACTTCTCCGGCGGGCAAAAGCATCTTCATCGATCCGGCCAAGCATGCAGCCAGCGTTCACGGCATTCTCTCCTGCACCGACTGCCATACCAACATCAAGGACTACCCTCACCCCGCCAAAGTCGTAAAGCCGCAATGCTCTACCTGCCATGCCGACGAAGCTGCGCAGGTGCCCAATAGCATTCACGGGATGCTGGGTGACGAAGCTTGCCAGTCTTGCCATGGTAATGTTCACGACGTCAAAGCGGCAGCTCAACTCGCCCCCAGCAAATGCGCCGAGTGTCACCAGCAGGAGGTCAAAGACTTTCGTAGCAGCATTCACGGGCAAGCCGCGGCGAAGGGTGATCCCGACGCTCCAAACTGCGCTTCTTGCCACGGTCCGGTCCACCAGATTCAGGCTTCCACGGAAGCCACCTCCACGGTCGCGAAGAAGAACCTGCCCGACACCTGCGCCACCTGCCACAGCAATCCGGGCTTTCTGAGCCGCCACAATATTCCATTCGCGCGCGCCGTCGAACTCTATCGCGAAAGTGTTCATGGACGGGCGGTGGCCAGTGGGAACGAAAATGCCGCCAGTTGCTCCGATTGTCACGGCAGTCACGGGATTTTCCCGCCTCGCGATACCCGCTCCAAAATTAATCACTGGAATATTCCCGCGACCTGCGGCCAGTGCCACTCCGAAATTGCCAAGACTTACCTGGAAAGCGTGCACGGCCAGGCGATGAAAGCCAGCGTTTCGGACGCACCTGTCTGCACCGACTGCCACGGGGAGCATCTCATCCTGGCGCCGAAACAGCCTGGGTCACTGGTGAACGCTTCACGGGTGTCTGCGGTCACCTGTGGTCGCTGCCACGGCGAGGAGCGCCTGGCAAAACGATATAACTTGCCGACAAACGTTGTTCCGTCTTACGCGGACAGCTACCACGGCCTGGCGGCACGCGAAGGCTCCCAAACGGTAGCCAACTGCTCTTCCTGCCACGGTGTTCATAACATCTTCCCGCCCAGCGATCCCCGTTCGACGGTGAATCAGGCTAATCTTTCGAAGACTTGCGGGCGTTGCCATGCGGGCGCGGGCGAGCACTTTGCCATTGGACCCGTACATGTGCAGACCGGCACTGGCCCGGCCAACCCCATCGTCAAATCCATCCGCATGATTTATTGGGTGCTGATTCCACTGACTCTCGGATTCATGCTCCTGCACAATCTGGTGGACTATACAGCCAAGCTGTTGCGCCGTTCGCGGCAACATCAGGATGGAGTTCAGGTAGTCCGTCTCAATCAGTACTTCCTTCTGGTCCACTGGGGATTGATCGTGAGCTTCACGGTTCTGGTCATCACCGGATTTGCCCTCAAATTTCCCGAGGCATTCTGGGCCCAGCCCCTGTTGCTGTGGGAGAGCCACTTTGCGCTGCGCGGATCCCTGCATCGCGCCGCCGCCATCGTACTGGTGGCGACTATGGCATTCCATCTTGTTTCCATTGCAGTCAGGCGGCGCGACCGGGCCTTTGTAAAGGCCATGTTGCCGCAGTGGAAAGATGTGACTGACTTGGTGGGGGTTTTCCGCTACAACTTCGGAGTCTCGCCGGCCCCTCCGCAGTTCGGGAGATTCAATTACGCAGAGAAGCTGGAGTACTGGGCACTGCTCTGGGGCACCATCGTCATGATGATCTCCGGCTTCCTGCTGTGGTTCAACAATTTCACCCTGCGCTATTTCCCCAAATGGGTCGCCGATGCCGCCACGGCCGTGCACTATTACGAAGCCATCCTGGCCACGTTTTCCATCCTGTTGTGGCATTTCTACACCACCATCTTCGATCCGGACGTTTATCCCATGGAAACTTCGTGGATCACCGGCAAAGTGAAGGCGGAGCATTACGTGCATTCCCGTCCCGAATACCTGCAACAGTTGGAGCAGGAAGCACAGGCCGGCGCGGAAGAACCAGCAGACACAGAGAAGGAAAATCCGCCGGATGATGAAGAGGCCAAGCCTTCCGATGACACTCCGTCGAAAGACTTATAGAAGAACATCAGCACGCTTCACTGCGGCCGCAATGCTCTTCGGTTCAGCTTTCCATTGGTAGTAAGCGGAAATTGTTCCATGAATACAAATGCTGAGGGCACCATGTAGTCCGCCAGCTTGGCGGACAGAAAGTCGCGCAGATCGGCATCCTGAAGCGTCCTTCCAGGCTTCGGAATCACATAAGCTACGAGCCGCTTTTCGCCAGGAGTATCCTCTCTCGCCAAAACTACGCCAACGTCGACGGATTCATGCTCCATCAGCTTAGCTTCAATTTCACCCAGCTCAATGCGGTTGCCTTTCAACTTGACCTGAAAGTCTTCGCGGCCTAGAAATTCGATGTTGCCGTCGGGCAAATAGCGTCCCCAATCGCCGGTACGGTAGAGCCGCTCGCCGGTGGACTTGTGATAGATGAAGCTTGCAGCCGTTTTCTGTGCATCCCTCCAATAGCCCCGAGCTAATCCTGCGCCGCCGATATAAAGCTCCCCGGGAACCCAGACCGGGCAAGGCGCTTCCCCATAATTGAGCACGTGAAAAGTCTGGTTTCGCATCGGCTTTCCATAGGGCACGCTCTTCCATTTCATATCCACCTCTTGGATTGGATACAGAATGGACCAGATGGCGGCTTCGGTGGCGCCGCCCAAGCTAACAACCTCAGCATTGGGCAACAGCTTCTTGATCCGCCCGGGCAATCCCAGTGGAATCCAGTCGCCGCTCATGAGGATCAACCGCAGCGATTGGACCATCGCGCTTCCATGCTCAGCCTGCTCCACCAGCAGGTCGGTGAGCGCAGGGACCGTATCCCAGATAGTCACCTTTTCCGCAAGCCACCAGTTCCACCCAATGCGCCGGATCGTGCGCCCGTTCCGGCGAGGGCATGACGACCGTTCCCCCGGCCGCCAGCAGCCCAAAGATGTCGTACACGGAGAGATCGAAGCTCAGCCGTGAGAGCGCCAGCACGCGGTCGTTCGGCCCGACGCCAAAGCGTTCGTTGATGTCCAGAATGGTGTTCACCGCGGCGCAATGGTCAACGATTACCCCCTTGGGTTGCCCGGTCGAACCCGAAGTGTAGATGTTATAGGCCAGGTCTTCGCGTTTTTGCCGGGTGCGGGGAGCGGTTGTCGGGCGGCCTTCCAGCGGGTGCATTTCATCCACCACCAGAATTTCCACATCGTGCGGCGCGCCCAAGCGGTGCTGCACCGAGGATTGCGTGAGAACCACTTTCACGTCGCCGTTTTCAATCAGATATCGCTGGCGTTCCGGCGGCAGATCGGGATCAATCGGCATGTAGGCGCCGCCGGCAAACAGAATCCCCATGGCCGCGACGATCTGCTCCCAGCCGGGCTCCATTACGATGCCGGCAAATTGGTTCGGCTCGAGACCACGGGGCAGCAATTCCTCCTCAATACGGCAAGCGCGCGTGTACAGCTCCCCATAGGTCATTCGGCGCGCCGGGGTGCAAATCGCCAGCTGGTCGGGCCTTTCCTCCACTTGTTTCAGGAAAAGCGTGTGCAGGAATTCGTCGCTCGCGGGAGCTTGTGTGTGATTCACTTCCTCAAATAATCGTGCCTGTTTGGGCGGGAGCAGCTTACGCGTGTTGTCTGCCAAAGTACGGCCCCAGGCAACCTGATCGCGCGCGAGCTGACCCAACAAGGTCTGGTACGCCCCGAACATTTCATCCAGAAGCTCGGGGGGGAATATCTCGTCGGCCGCATCCCAGCAGACGTATAGCGTCCCGCGATCCTCGCGAATCGTGACATGCAGATACACCTGCTGCCACGCTACCGGCGAGGCTTCGCCGGAAGCCGGAACGAAGTTTTGCTCGGATCCGCCTTCCAGCAAACTGGTGAACAGCACCGGCATGACTGGGGTAGAAGGCGAACCCTGGAAGCGCGCGAGTTCCCGCATCACTTCCACTCCGCTGAAAACATCGTGCACCAGATCCTGTCGAAGTTGCTCTTGCTGTCGTCGCACGCGCGTCTCAAAGCTTTCTGGCTTGGAATTGTCCAGTTCGAGCAGGTTGACGACTTGGTCCCCCAGTGCCAGCTTCACCGTGAAATGTGGGCTCTTGCTCCAGACTGCAAGCACCTCGGCGAACGCTGCGACCAGCACATTTACAGCACCGAAACCAGCCTGGGACGTTCTGTCCTTTAGGCTCTTCCAGGTCTTTTCATCCAATCGAAACTGACGGCGAGTCAGTTCCGGCTGGGCGAGGCTGCCGGCGCTGACGGAGACTGGCAATTCAGGGGCGGGGGGTAGCGTGGCCAGACGGCCCAACCAATAATCGCGGGCGCTCAGGGTTGGACCCGCTTCCGATGGCGGCACCGGGGTCACTTTTCCTGTCGTATCCATGCAGGTTTCGTCTTTACTCCATTCAAGCCGAACGGTTCGGCGGGATTCATCCGATTATAGGGTAGGAGCCACTCTCCCTTTCGAAAACCTGAGATTACGGGAGCCGCTGTTCGATCGCGACCTATCAAAATATTTCACCCGGGGCGAGCATGTATCATGGCGTCATGATCGGTCGGCTTCCGCGCTCCACCTGCAGACTTAAGCTAAATCGTGCGTGCGTATCAGGTATTGGGACAATTTTACTTTTCATTCTCTCGCCTTCGCTGCTCACCGCACAGCAACAGGCCACACAAATAGCGCTCGCACCCACGCCTCCTATGGGGTGGGCCAATTGGAACCATTTTTTCTGTGACTATGACGATGGCACGATTCGCGCCCAGGCCGATGCGCTGGTGCGCACCGGCATGCGCGACCTCGGCTACAAGTACCTGATCATCCAGGAGTGCATCGCTCCAACGCGCGACGCAAATGGCGTAATTGTTCCCGACACTAAGCGCTTTCCGCACGGAATCAAAGCGCTGGCAGACTACATTCACTCCCGCGGAATGAAGGCAGGCATCTACACCGACGTTGGCGCACACACCTGCTTCGATCAGCCCGAATACGAAGGCAGCTTCAATCACGAAGCCCAGGATGCAGCGACCTTTGCCTCCTGGGGCATTGATTTCATCGAGGAGGACTACTGCAATCTTCCTAAAGGGCACACCGGCAGGGAACTGTACGAGAAAATGGCGAGCGCTATCCGCAAAACCGGACGGCCCATGCTGCTCTACATCTGCTCGTGGGGGAACGAGCGGCCGTGGGAGTGGGCCCAGGGCGTAGCGCAGTTGTGGCGTACCGATGCCGACGTGAGCTGGGAAAAGGACCGCGTACAGTGGAGCCGGGTGGTGCAGAATTTTGAGTCCAATGCGCGCCACGCCGTTTTCAGCGCGCCCGATAGCTGGAACGATCCCGACATGCTGGAGGTGGGAAATCTCGGGCTGACCCCGGTCGAAGCGCGAGCGCATTTTTCTATGTGGGCCATTTCCGCAGCGCCGCTTTGGGCAGGCACCGACGTGACAAACATGGCAACGGAAACTCTGGCCACCTACACGAATCCCGAAGTGATCGCGGTGGATCAGGATTCGCTGGGAGCAGGACCGGTCAAAGTGAACGAGGATGTCGACGGCCTGCAGGTCTGGGACAAACAATTAACAACCATCGCCGGCGGCAATCACGCCGTACTCCTGTTGAACCTGACGCCCGCTCCGGCGAAGATGGATGTCCTCTGGAAGGACCTAGGCCTTCTCCGCAACGCGACGGTGCGCGATTTGTGGGCGCGCAAGGACCTCGGCTCATTTCGAGAAGGCTTTGCGGCGACCGTTCCGTCACATGGTTCGGTCCTGCTGAGAGTCAGCGGCGAGACGAATTGGCAAAAAGGCGCGGTCTACGAGGCGGAATGGCCGGGAAATGTTAAGCAGGGCTCCGCGCAACTACTCGAGTGCGGCGAATGCTCTGCGAGTTTTGCAGTTGCAATCGGCGGCGCCGGCTCCGCAGCAAGCGGCACTTTGATTTTTCCGCGCGTGAATGCCCCACACTCTGGCAACTACACTTTGAAGTTGTTGTTCGTTCGCAATGGCCGACAGGGCAAGAACATCACGATTCAAGTCAATGAGGATAAGCCTGTGACGCTCAAGGCTCTCTCATTCGTGTGGGGCTGGATAGATGTGCCGGCACAATTGAGGGCGGGTGACAACTCCGTGGCGGTGCACTACAGCGGAGAAGACGGCTTTGATCTTGACCGAATCAAAATAGTTTCCCCATGAAGGACATCGCTCCCGGACAATTGCCATCGCTCGCAAACAGTGTCGTGATTTGCGTCGATATGGGCACCACGAATACCCGGGCATGGTTAGTTGCCGAGCCGTAGAATCGTCACTCGCCGCGATGTCTCGGCGGGGGTGCGAGACTCCGCTCGCACCGGCAGCACCAATATCGTTCTGGACACGCTGCGAGGTCTCATCCGCACGTTGCAATTCGAGGCAGAACAGCTCGCCACTCGGCCGAGCCTGGTCCTTGGAGCGGGTATGATCACGTCGTCACTGGGCCTCCTGGAACTAGATCATGTGCTCGCCCCAGCGGGAGAACGGGAACTCGCTGCCGCAATTCGACAAGTCTCCAATCCACAAGTCACAGACTTGCCGATTTGGCTTGTCCCCGGAGTTCGCACCGGTCCCCTGGAGCCAGAAATCGGCGACCTGCCGGACATAGATGTCATTCGCGGCGAAGAAACCTTGTGTGTGGGACTCAAGAACCTCGGGTTTCTGGGGCCGCATTCGACCTTGCTCAATCTGGGCTCACACTGGAAAGCCATCACTCTCGACGATGCGGGGCGCATCGCTTCCAGCTTTACGACTCTCTCTGGAGAGCTCATTCACACCGTCCAGAAGCACACAGTGTTGTCGAGCGCGCTGCCGCCGGACCGCCTGACGGAAACCGACCTCTATTGGCTGGCCCAGGGCCGGGAACAACAGGAGACGGGGGGACGTCTCCCGGGCATTGTTCTGCGTGCGCATTCTGGAGCAGCGGTTCCACCTCACCCCAGTCCAGCGCGCGTCGTTCTTGATCGGCGGAATCGTCGGGAGCCGATCTCACCGCTATTTCACGGAACAAGAGGCTGGGCGACAAAATCGTAATTGCCGGATCCGGTGCGGTCGCGGACGCGTGGAAATACTTTCTGCAAGCCGAAGACCGGCAGGTCCGGGTCTGCGACCCGCAAGAAATTGAAACGGCTTTTGTCGCCGGTCTTCTGCAAATGGCCGAACTAAGGCGCAGTGGAGTTTCCGAGCAAGAGCGCTAAGGGGCAGAGCGGGGTGGCGGCTGCAGCTGCCTAGGAATGAACCATTTTTTCGAGGGCGGGCTTGTTGCGGATGGTGAGCATCGCCCCCTTCACCTGGAGCAATTGCTTCTTCTTGAACTCCGAAAACAACCGGCTGACGGTTTCCCGGGTGGTGCCGATCATCTCGGCGATTTCTTCGTGGGTGAAGGTCAAGCGCAATTGCTGGGTTCCGTTCCCCGGCGGGGCTTCGGCGGCCCACGAAAGCAGCAGCTTGGCGAATTTCTCGGAGGGAGAAGTAGTCAGCCCCAGAGTACGAATCTCTTCATAAGCCGTGTAGTAATTGCTGCTTAGCTGCTCGGCAACACGCAGCGCTACTTCCCCGTATTCTCGCAGAAATTGTAGCAGCGCATCTCGGGCGATGAAGTTCGCCTGCCCGGCCTCAATCATTTCCGCGGTCACTTCATATGGCCGGTTGGAGATCGTGGCATTCAAACCAAGAACATCTCCCGCAGTGGAGATCTTGGTGATAACCGTCTTGCCTTCGCTCGAACAGGTGGACAACTTGGCCTTGCCGGTGCACAGCACAAATACGCCGCGCGGCTGCTGGCCTTCGATGAACAACATTGCGGACTTGGGATAGATGGCGGTCGATTTGATTTCATTCAACCGCTGCACTGCAGGCAAGGGAAGATTGCAGAACAAATGCTCTTCACGAACCGGGCACACCAAGCAATTATCGAGAATGTTTAGGCCGTAAGGAGCTCGCATTGCACACCGACACCGTAAACCTTACTGAATTGTAACACCCTTCCTGTGATCGAAGTCACGAAAACCCGTGACCTCCCGCACGGCGGGGTTCCCACCCTGCGAAGAGAATCCTCTCTAGAACGACGATTCACGCCGCTGTGGCGGAGGGAGAGGATACCATGAACGGGGCTACGGAAGTCCAGGAGCCAGAGGTTCAAAAATCGCAAGCGTCGCCATCCACACCAGCCGTAGTTTCGCCTTTGCCGTTGTTTGCCACCAGCCTGCTGGACTACGCCGGTGGAGACAAAACCCGTCGCCGGGGCGCGACCGTGATCTCCTTCATTATCCAGTGTTTGCTGATCGGTGTGGCTTTGATTGTGCCCCTGATGTTCACCGACGCGCTGCCTCAGGCACAGTTGTTAACCCTTCTGGTTGCGCCCCCGCCGCCTCCGCCGCCACCTCCGCCTGCGGCCGCAATAGTCAAGGTGGTGAAGCAAATCCAGACCGATCTGATGAACGGCGGCCAGTTACGCACTCCCACCCGCATCCCGCAGAAAGTAGAGATGATTAAGGAAGAAGCCGCGCCACCACCTGTCGCCACCGGAGGAGTGATCGGAGGAGTACCTGGAGGAGTTCCGGGAGGACAGCTGGGGGGGGTGATCGGCGGCATCATCAGTTCAGCTTCCAGCCTGAAAGCGGTCCCCAAATTGGTCGCGCCAACTCCCCAGAGGGTAAGAATCTCACAAGGCGTAACTCAGGGCCTTCTGGTTCACAGAGTCGAACCCGCCTATCCGCAGATCGCGCGCACGGCTCGCATCCAGGGTACCGTGGTACTGAATGCGGTAATTGCCAAGAATGGTGAAATCCAGAATTTATCGGTTGCTAGCGGACACCCGCTGCTTGCGCCAGCGGCTCTGGATGCAGTCAAGCAATGGCGCTATCGCCCCTACCTGCTCAACAACGAGCCCGTGGAGGTTGAAACCACCATTACCGTGACCTTCCAGCTGTCGAGCTAGGGAACGCATGAGTCATGGATGGGGAAACGCCCTAGGAATGGAGCTGTGTCATGGCAGAATCAATTCAACATCGAGTGGTAGCCTGGTGGGCATCCGGGCAAACTGGAATTGCGAAATCGAGCTCCGCTCCCAACGCCATTCACTTTACAGCTCCGCCTGAGTTCGGTGGAGTGGAAGGTAGATGGACGCCGGAAGATCTGCTGCTCGGCTCAGTCGCCAGTTGCTACACCACCACCTTCCACGCGCTCGCCGAACACTCGGATTTCAGCTACACCGATCTGGAAGTTGCGGTGAATGGGCGAAATTCGCAAATCCGACTCTGGATATGCATTCACCCAAATCGTCCTGATGCCAACCTTAACCATTTCCTGCGAAGAGGAAGAGGAGAAATCGCTCCGCCTGCTCCGCAAGGCCGTGGACCTTTGCCTGGTCTCGCGAGCCATCGCCTTGCAGCTGAAATTCGAACCGCACGTGCAGGTGCATAAGGCTGTGCCGGTCGGCTAACCGCCAGAGTCAAACAGCGACGATCTCGACGTGGTCCCGGAGCCGGGCCCACCTTCATTTGAGGTCCACGTGACTTAACCACAAAGCAGAAAAGCCAAGTTCTGTGTCTGCCTCGCTAACCGCTTCATTGCAGCGGTGTCACGATGAGGAAGAATGGGCTCGGTCATCCCGGAGGTCCAAAGAGATCAAAGATTTCTTAACCTCTTGGCCTCGGTGTGATTGCAATCACACCGCGTCGTGACGACAAGTCCCGACGATTCACACCCTCCCGGCGCATGCTGCTAACAGAAAGAAAGACTTCCTTTTGGGGGACTCATGACGCGTAAGTTCAAGACAATGGACGGGAACGAAGCAGTGGCATATGTGGCCTATCGCCTGAACGAGGTCATCGCCATCTATCCCATTACTCCGTCTTCCCCCATGGGGGAGTGGGCAGACCAGTGGGCGTCGGAGGACGTACCTAACATTTGGGGCAGCGTTCCTCATGTGGTGGAGATGCAAAGTGAGGGTGGGGCCGCCGGAGCCGTCCACGGTGCACTGCAGACCGGTTCTCTGGCCACAACCTTTACCGCCTCGCAGGGTCTGCTGTTGATGATCCCCAACATGAACAAGATCGCGGGAGAGCTTACACCGACCACGTTCCATGTCAGCGCCCGTACCGTGGCCACCCACGCGCTTTCCATCTTTGGCGACCATTCCGACGTGATGTTCTGCCGGACTACGGGCTTCGGCATGCTTTCCTCGAATTCGGTCCAGGAAGCCATGGATATGGCGCTGATCGCTCACGCGGCGTCGCTCGAATCCCGCATTCCCTTCCTGCATTTCTTTGACGGCTTCCGCACTTCCCATGAGGTCAATAAGATCGAGTTGCTCAGCGAAGACGATATGCGCGCCCTGATCAACATGGATCGCGTGTTCGAGCACCGCCAGCGCGCGCTTTCGCCCGACCATCCCGTCCTCCGTGGTACGGCCCAGAACCCGGACGTGTATTTCCAGGCCCGCGAAGCTGTCAGCCCATACTACGCCGCCTGCGCCGAAAAGGTGCAGGCAGTGATGGACAAGTTTCGCGATGTTGTGGGACGCGACTATCACCTCTTCGACTATGTGGGCGCACCGGATGCCGAGCGAGTCATCGTGATGATGGGTTCGGGGGCCGAAACGGCCCACGAAACCGTGGAGTACCTGAACAATCATGGCGACAAAGTCGGTCTGCTCAAAGTTCGCCTCTATCGGCCCTTTTCCGTAAAGGCTTTTTGCGAAGCCCTCCCCCCGTCGGTTCGCAAGATTGCCGTTCTCGACCGGACGAAAGAAGCGGGAGCTTCCCACGAACCGCTTTGCCTCGACGTCCTGGACGCGCTGCAGGAAGGCCTGAAGCTGGGCTATGGATCTCTAAAAGCAATGCCGCAAGTTGTGGGCGGCCGTTATGGCCTCTCCTCTAAAGAATTCACGCCCGCTATGGTCAAGGCGGTTTACGAAAATCTGTCGGCGAAATCCCCGAAGGATCACTTCACAGTCGGCATTCAGGATGACGTCAGCCACAGCAGCCTGGCTTACGATTCCGAATTCTCCGTCGAGCCGGAAAGCGTAGTCCGCGCCATGTTTTACGGACTGGGTGCGGATGGCACGGTCGGCGCCAACAAGAACTCCATCAAGATCATTGGCGAGAATACGGACAACTACGCACAGGGTTACTTCGTGTACGACTCGAAAAAGTCGGGCGCGATGACGGTCTCCCATCTGCGCTTCGGTCCGCAGCCCATCAAGTCCATTTATCTGATTTCCAAAGCCAACTTCGTCGCTTGCCATCAGTGGATTTTCCTGGAACGCTATGACATGCTCAGCGCTCTCGTTTCCGGGGGCATGTTCCTGCTGAACAGCCCGTTTGGACCAGACGAGGTTTGGGATCACCTGCCCCGCGAAGTGCAATCGCAGTTGATCGCGAAGAAAGCCCGCTTCTTTGTGATTGACGCCTATCAGGTGGCCCGCGATACCGGAATGGGCTCCCGCATGAATACCATCCTGCAAACTTGTTTCTTCGCCATCTCCAAAGTTCTGCCGCGGGAAGAGGCCATCGAAGCGATTCGCGAGTCCATCCGTCACACCTATGGGAGAAAGGGCGACGAAATCGTCAATAAAAACCTGGCGGCGGTGGATGAGACCCTGGCTCACATGTTCGAAGTGAAGATCCCCGAAACCGTAACCAGTCAGATCGGAATTCCGGCCCCGTTTCCTGCGGAGGCCCCCAAGTTTGAGCGCGATGTGCTCGGCACCATATATGCCGGCCACGGCGATGATATTCCCGTGAGCGCCTTCCCCCCCGATGGTACCTTTCCCACCGGCACGGCAAAATGGGAGAAGCGCAACATCGCGCTCGAGATTCCGGTCTGGGATACCAAAACCTGCATTCAGTGCGGCAAGTGCGCCATGGTCTGCCCGCACGCGGTGATTCGTATCAAGGTCTACGATTCCCAGAACTTGGCAAACGCGCCCACAACCTTTAAGTCGGCGGATGCCCGCGATAAAGAATGGAAAGGTCTCAAGTACACCATCCAGGTCGCGCCGGAAGATTGCACCGGGTGCGGCATCTGCGTAGACATCTGCCCGGCCAAGAACAAGAGCGAGACCCGCCTCAAGGCCATCAACATGTTGCCGCAGCCGCCGTTGCGCGCGCCGGAGAGCGAGAATTGGAAGTTCTTCCTTAACCTTCCCGAGTTGGACCGGCGAAACATTAAAGTCACCAACATTCGCCAGCAACAGATTCAGGAGCCGCTGTTCGAGTTCTCCGGCGCCTGCTCGGGCTGCGGCGAGACCCCGTACCTGAAGCTGGTCTCTCAACTCTTCGGCGACCGCGCGGTCATGGCGAATGCCACGGGTTGCTCGTCAATCTACGGTGGCAATCTGCCGACGACGCCATGGGCCAAGAATCCCGAAGGCCGCGGGCCCGCCTGGTCGAATTCCCTGTTCGAAGACAATGCCGAATTCGGCATGGGCTTCCGCGTCTCCATCGACAAACAAACCGGATTTGCGCGCGAGTTGGTGCACCGGCTCTCCGCAAGCATCGGCGATGAGCTGGCCACTGCATTACTGGCCGCTCCCCAAAAGGACGAGGCTGACATCTTTGAACAGCGGCAGCGCGTGGCTTTGTTAAAGGAGAAACTCCAAAACCTCAACTCGCCGGATGCCAAACAGCTTCTTTCCGTCGCTGACATGCTGGTGAAGAAGAGCGTCTGGATTATCGGCGGCGACGGCTGGGCCTATGACATCGGCTATGGCGGCCTGGATCACGTGCTGGCCAGCGGACGCAACGTGAACGTGCTGGTGTTGGATACCGAGGTTTACTCCAACACCGGCGGCCAGGCATCCAAGGCCACACCGCGAGGCGCTGTCGCCAAGTTTGCCGCGGGCGGTAAGCCCTCCCCAAAGAAAGACCTGGGTCTCATCGCCATGAGCTACGGCAGTGTCTACGTGGCCAGTGTCGCCATGGGCGCGAAAGACGAACATACCCTCAAGGCGTTTCTGGAAGCCGAAGCCTACGATGGACCAAGTCTGATCATTGCCTACTCGCACTGCATCGCCCACGGCATCGACATGACCACCGCCATGTCGGACCAGAAGGTCGCTGTGGACTCCGGCCAGTGGCTGCTGTATCGCTACAGTCCGGAGCGCGCCCTGGCGGGTGAGAATCCGTTGACCCTCGATTCCCGCGCACCCACGAAGAAGGTACAGGATTTCCTGCAGCAGCAGACCCGTTTCAAGATGCTGACCAAGAGCAAGCCGGAAGACGCGGCACGCCTGTGGAAAGAAGCGCAGCATGACGCAGAGGTTCGCTACCGCCTCTACGAATATCTGGCGCAGCGCAAAGAAGCACCGTCGGTTGCGCCCGAAGAGCCGCCCGCGAAGGTGGCAACTCCCGAACCAGCACTCCGCGGATGAGGATGGAAAAACTATGATGGATTTAAGCACCACCTATATGAAAATGCGGCTGCGCACGCCGCTCGTGGCTTCCGCCTCACCGCTTTCTCACGACCTGGATGGCATCCGGCGCATGGAAGACGACGGCGCTTCCGCCATCGTGCTCTATTCCCTGTTCGAGGAGCAGCTGCGCCAGGAGAACCTGGAACTCGAATACCATCTGACCGCGGGCACCGAGAGCTTCCCCGAGTCGCTGACGTATTTCCCTCAGCCGGGCGAGTTCGCCACCGGGCCGGAAGGTTACCTGAACCACATTGCGAAGGCGAAAGATGCTGTGGATGTCCCGATCATCGCCAGTCTCAACGGCTCGACCCTGGGCGGCTGGACACACTACGCTCGGCAGATGGAACAGGCGGGGGCCGACGCCATCGAATGCAATATCTATTTCATTCCCACGAATTTCGATATGCCCGGGAGCGAAGTGGAGACCCGATATCTCGCCATCACTCGCGAAGTAAAAAGCTCGGTGCGCATTCCCGTCGCCATCAAGCTGAGCCCTTTTTTCAGCAACATGGCAAACATGGCCAAGCGCCTCGATGAAGCCGGAGCCGACGCCTTGGTTCTCTTCAACCGCTTCTATCAGCCGGACATTGATCTGGAGGAACTGGAACTGAAGCCGCGCGTAGCCTTAAGCGGTTCGCACGAGATTCGGCTTCCTCTTACCTGGATTGGCATCCTGTATGGACGGATTCAGGCCAGTATGGCGGCAACCAGCGGCGTTCACGAAGCGGAAGACGTGGTCAAACTGCTAATGGCGGGCGCCAGCGTCACCATGATGTGCTCCAGTTTGCTGCGCAAAGGTGTCAGCCATCTGCGCGAGGTCACGCGCGGCCTGCGCGACTGGATGGAAATTCATGAATACGAGTCCGTCAACCAGATGCAAGGCAGCATGAGCCAGATTCGCTGCGCCGATCCCGGCAGTTTCGAGAGGGCGCAATACATGCAAGCGGTCGCGAGTCTGCGCCACGTGCTGGTTACCGGTGTGGACTCCGGCAGACTGGGCCGTAATTGAGCCGGGAGGCTCCTCGCATTTCCCTGCCGTAAGGCGGCCTGAGTTGCACCCTGCATTACGCGTTTGCAGGGGCAATCTAAAGGAGGTCGTCATGATGCTTGCTTATAGATTGGTAAGACTCATTGAGAAGCATGCCGATTCCCTGACGGCTGAGCTTCATGATCGGGTAACAACGTCCACCCTCCTACCCCATTACAAAAACGTTCCGGCTGACGATTTGAAAACCTGCGTGCAGGAAATCTACCGCCATCTGGGGGACTGGCTGCTGGGCAGGAATGAGAAGGACCTCGAAGCCCGCTACAAAGAGATTGGGGCAAGGCGGGCGCAGCAGAAAGTTCCATTTCACGAACTATTGTGGGCCATTATTCTCACCAAAGAAACTCTTTGGGAATATATGCGGGAGGAATCCGTGACATCCCAGCCGGCGGAAGTCTACGGCGAGATGGAAGTTCTCCAGTTACTGGACCAGTTCTTCGACCGAGCCGAATATTGGGCGGCGATGGGATTTGCGAAAACGCCGCTGGATCGAGAAAACGGTCACACAGCCGATTAAATTAAGGAAGGAACGGGCCTTTTGTACTGGGAATCGGAATATAAGCGCAAGCTGACCACAGCTTCCGAAGCGCTGCGCTGCGTGCAGTCCGGCATGCGTGTCTACATTCAACCGGGCTGCGCCGAACCGGAAACACTGGTCGAGGCTCTGATCGGACGCGCACCCGAAGTTTATGACGTCGAAGTCGTGCACATGATGACGCTGGGGTGTGCGCCATACGTCGCTCCCGAAATGGCAGGTCACTTCCGTCACAATGCCGTGTTCATCGGCCCCAACGTACGCGAAGCCATCAACCAGGGCCGAGCCGACTACACCCCCATCTATCTGAGCGAAATTGAGCAGCTGTTCGAAAGCGGCGCCATGCCGATTGACATTGCGCTGATCGAAGTTTCCCCACCGGACGCGCACGGCTTTTGCAGTTTCGGCGTCGGCGTGGATACAACCCTCACCGCTGCCAGGTGCGCCCGTCACGTGGTCGCGCAGGTCAACGACCAGATGCCGCGAACTTATGGCGACAGCTTCATTCATGTCAGCGATATCAACGCCATCGTCGAGTCCTCGCGGCCCCTGTGCGCCCTCAAGCCGGGAACAATTACGGAAACTCACCGGGCCGTCGCGCGCAACGTCGCCAATCTGATCGAGGACGGCGCCGTTCTGCAAACCGGGATTGGCGGCATTCCCGATGCAGTCTTGCCCTTGCTCCTGGACCGCAAAGACCTGGGCGTGCACAGCGAGATGGTTTCCGACGGGGTCATCCCGCTGATCGAAGCAGGCGTCCTCACCGGAGCCCGCAAGAATTACAAGCCGCGCAAGATCATTCTCGGGTTCGCGCTGGGCACGAGTAAATTATTCGAATTCATGGATAACAATCCAATTTTCGAATTTCATCCCACGGCCTATACCAACGATCCGCAGTTGATCGCGCGCAATGACAACATGATTGCCATCAACTCGGCCCTGCAGATCGATCTCACCGGCCAGGTCTGTTCCGATTCCATCGGAAACCGCTTCTACAGCGGCATCGGCGGGCAGGTGGACTTCATTCGCGGCGCCTCCCGCTCCAAGGGAGGCAAACCGATCATTGCGGTTGCCTCCACCGCAAAGCATGACAGCGTTTCCCGTATCGTGCCTATTCTGACTCCCGGGGCGGGAGTAGTGACCTCGCGCGGCCTGGTTCACTACGTGATCACCGAATACGGCATCGCGTATCTTCATGGAAAATCCATTCGCCAGCGTGCACAGGCGCTGATTGAAATCGCCCATCCCAAATTTCGAGAGAAACTTTACGCCTACTGTGAACGAACCAAGTGGTTGCAGCGCCCGCAAGCGTTGCGTACCGACCTGGGCACGTTGCAATCTTCGGCCGCCACCCTCAGTGAGTCTTGAAACAGTGCTTGGAGGAAGTGTGAGAAACCGAGAGGAAAAGAACTACGTCATCTGCCAACGGCTCAAAACGCTGGGCTATGCCCGGGAGAGACGCATCCGGCTCTACGGAGAAGAACTTCATCTCGTCTCTAACCCTGTACCTGACGGTGCGGGCTTCGCCATCGAAGGCATCACTCGCGAGTCCAAGCTCCGGCGCATGCGCATTCCTCTTTCCGTCATCCAGGTACTGGAGCGCGAGCTCGAACTCGAGGCAGCTTCGAAATCCGCGGCTTGAGAAGCCCTAGCCTCTTACGGTGAGCACCGGGCAGTTTGCGCTTGCGACCACTCTGGGGATAGTGCTCCAGGGAAAATGGGTCACGGTACCGATATGCTCGTGCGGCCGTATCCCGAGCACAATCAAATCCGCATGCTGCTCCGTGGCGACATCCAGAATCCGTTCCGCAGCCGATCCATGTTCCACCAACAGATTGGCAGGCGATGTAAATTCTTCATGTCCGGAAACGATCTCTTCCAGACGTCTCCTCGCAATTTGGATCTGCTGATGTTTTGGTTCCGCGTGGCCCTCAATTACGTGCAGCAGAGTCAATTGCGCCTGAAACTCTCTTGCCAGCGAAAACGCCATCGGTCCTGCCGCCTGAGCGCAGGAAGTGAAATCGGTCGCGTACACGACATTTCGAAGGCGGATTTCCGCATTCCCCTGCGCAGGCTCACCGGTCACATAAGGGCCTACGGTCAAGACCGGACAGGGAGCTTTGCGCAAGATTTCTTCGGCGCAGGACCCCATCACGAATTTGCTCACGCCCGTTCGGCCATGGGTGCCGGCAACGAGAAAATCAATCTGTTTCGCGGAAATGACGGTGGACAGCGCCTCCCAACGTTCGCCGGAGCAGACCCAGGTCTCGTACGACAAATCTCCCAGACGGGCCGCCAGGTCGTGCATTTTGTTTTCCGCGACGGTATGGGCGGTCTCGTAAGCCATTCCGACCCAAGCCGGCTCAAGGCTAGCCGAAGACATAACCAGCCCATCCAGCGGCAGCACGTGTGCTACGTGCAGCGTGCTTGCGTAGCGGCGGCTGATAGCGACCGCGAAGGGGAAGGCTGCTTCCGATGCCGGGGAAAAATCCGTAGCGAAGAGAAGGTTCTTGATTTTGATGGCAGGAGCGATTGCGGTTTCTGTCAGTTCCATACTGGCACCCCACCTGGAAATAGGGTCTTCCTTTTCCCACTTCCACAGCAGTGCGAAAAATCACGCCCTTTTGTGACCTGAATCACGACATGTGTGACTGCTATCATTTCTACTAAGTGGTGAACCACCCCCACAAAAGGAAGCCTCCGCACAAGCCCCGGTCGTTGGACCTAAAACCCCAAGGAGAACCTTAAAATGCCCGCGCAACTTGCAAAGCCATCCCCGCCGAACCAGGACAAACGTTGGAAACTGGTGGATGCCACGATGCGCCGCATGGGCCAGCAGTCCCGAGGCCTCATCGAAACTCTGCACACCGTACAGGAAGCCTTTGGCTATCTGGACGAACAGGCGTTGCGCTACGTGGCTGCCTCGCTCCGTGTACCTCTGAGCCGTGCCTACGGGGTCGCAACGTTTTACCATTTCTTCACCCTTAAACCGGCCGGTCAGCATACTTGCGTAATCTGCATGGGTACAGCCTGCTATATCAAAGGCGCTCCCCAGTTGCTTGACGCCGTACAGCGCGACTTGCATGTGGCCCCCGGTGAAACGACCGACGACGGAAAGGTGTCGCTTTTGACCGCGCGCTGTCTCGGCTCTTGCGGGCTGGCTCCTGCGGTTGTTTATGATCAGGAAGTGGCCGGTAAGGTAAGCGCCCAATCCATTCGCGAACGCATGAAAACATGGAAACAACATGACGCCTGAAGAACTCGACCAGATCGCCGCTACTGAAAAAGAAGCCCAGCAGCGCTTCACCCAGAAAATCGATGTCTGCGTGGCTGCGGGTTGCCTTTCCTGTCAAAGCCAGGGCGTCAAGGACGCACTCGACAAAGAGATCAAACAGCGCGGCTGGGAAGGCCACTGCCAGGCCAAAGGCGTGGGCTGCATGGGTTTGTGTTCGGAGGGCCCTTTGGTTTCCACCACCGGAAACCACCTGTACAAACGGGTGGCTGCCGCCGACGCCGTCGAGCTACTCGACAGCCTGCAAAGCGTCCCCGTCGAGCGCCTGATCTGTCCGACCGACGTTCCCTTCTTCCAGCGCCAACAGAAGATCGTACTGGAAAACTCAGGAGTCATTGACCCGGAACGGATCGAAGATTACATCGCCGCCGAGGGATACCAGGCATTGATGCGCGCCTTGACGGAAATGACTCCGCAACAAGTCGTTGCCGAGGTGATGAAGAGCGGACTTCGCGGACGCGGCGGTGCCGGCTATCCCACCGGCCTCAAATGGAGCACGGTCGCCAAGTCCGTCGGCAGCCGTAAGTATGCGATCTGCAATGCTGACGAGGGTGATCCCGGCGCTTTCATGGATCGCAGCGTGCTCGAAAGCGATCCCCATCGTGTAATCGAGGGCATGCTGATTGCCGCTTACGCGGTCGGCGCATCCGAGGGCTTCATCTACGTGCGAGCCGAGTATCCTCTGGCGATCAAGCGGCTCAAAATCGCCATTCGCCAAGCGGAGCGGTTAGGCCTTTTAGGTTCAGACATTTGCGGGACACACTTCAACTTCCGCCTTGACCTCCGGCTGGGAGCGGGTGCCTTCGTCTGCGGTGAAGAGACAGCCTTGATTGCCTCTATCGAGGGCAAGCGCGGCACGCCGAGGCCGCGGCCCCCTTACCCTGCCATGGAAGGACTGCTTGGCGAACCGACGCTGATCAACAACGTCGAGACCTTCGCGAACGTCGCCCCCATCATCCGCAACGGCGGCGAGTGGTATGCCCGCATTGGCACCGAGAAGAGTAAGGGAACCAAGGTTTTCGCGCTCGCCGGGCGCGTGCAGAATACCGGCCTCGTCGAGGTTCCCATGGGCATCACCCTGCGGGAGATGGTATTCCAAATCGGCGGCGGAATTCCCGAAGGCCGGACGTTCAAAGCTGTGCAGACCGGAGGGCCTTCCGGCGGCTGTCTGCCCACCGAGGTCCTCGATATGCCGGTGGATTACGAGTCCCTGGCCAAGGCTGGCTCCATCATGGGATCGGGCGGCATGATCGTGATGGATGAAAGTTCCTGCATGGTGGACGTGGCCAAATATTTCATGGACTTCTGCATGAGCGAGTCCTGTGGCAAATGCGTTCCCTGCCGGGTGGGCACCTACCAAATGCACCGCATCCTGAGTGCGATCACCGAAATGACCGCGACGCCGAGAGATTTGGCCATGCTCGAGGAACTGTGTGATCTGCTGAAGCACACCAGCCTGTGCGGCCTGGGCCAGTCGGCGCCGAACCCGGTGGTCAGCACGCTCAAGTCTTTTGCCCATGAGTACCGCGCGCATATTGAAGATCACAAGTGTCCGGCGGGAGTATGCGGCCAGCCGGTGAAGGAAGAGGTGCCCGCATGAGCCCGGCAGCCAGCGTAAAAACACTCAAGATTGACGGCCGCGACCTGAGTGCCAATCCCGATCAGACCATCCTCGATATCGCCCGCGAGAACGACATTTTTATTCCGCGGCTGTGCGAGTTAAGCGGGCTTTCCACCGTGGGAGCCTGCCGGCTGTGCCTGGTGGAAGTAAAAGGTACCAACAAACTGCTGCCTTCCTGCGTGACCCGCGTGGAAGAAGGAATGGAAGTCACCACCACTTCGCCAAGGCTCGAAAGCTATCGCAAGATGATTCTCGAGTTGTTATTCACCGAGCGAAACCACATCTGCTCCGTTTGCGTCTCCAACGGTCACTGCGAACTGCCAGTGGCTGGCGCAGAAGCTGGATATCACCCACGTGCATTTTCCCTACCGGTATCCGGTGGCCGCCGTGGATGCCTCGCACGACCGCTTCGTCATCGACCACAACCGCTGCATTCTTTGCACCCGTTGTGTCCGGGTGTGCGACGAAATCGAGGGCGCTCATACCTGGGATGTGCTGGGCCGCGGCATTGACTCGAAGGTAATCACCGATCTCAACGAACCCTGGGGCTCGTCCCAAACATGCACCAGTTGCGGTAAGTGCGTCCAGGTCTGCCCGACCGGCGCGCTGTTTGAGAAAGGCAGGTCCGTTGCTGAAATGGAAAAACGACGGGAGTTCTTGCCCTATTTGACGCTCATGCGAAAGGATCATGAATGAGCAAGAAACGGCTCGCCACGGTATGGCTCGATGGCTGCTCCGGCTGCCACATGTCGTTCCTCGATATTGACGAACGCATCATCGCACTGGCGGAAAAAGTTGATCTGGTGTACAGCCCGCTGGTGGACGCCAAGGAGTTCCCTGCCGATGTTGACGTTACCCTGGTAGAAGGCGCGGTGAGCAGCGAAGAAGACTTGCATAAAATCCAGTTGGTGCGGGAGCGCACCAAGACGCTGGTTTCGCTGGGGGACTGCGCCATCACGGCGAACGTTCCGGCGATGCGCAATCCCTTCAAGAACAGCCAGGTTTACGACCGGGCTTACATCGAGAATGTCACGCTCGACCCCGGCGTTCCCGACCAGGTCGTGCCTCGTCTGCTGCCTTACGCGCGGCCGGTGCACGAAATCGTTACCGTGGATGTCTTTGTTCCCGGCTGCCCACCTTCGGCCGACGTTATCTACTACGCTCTCACCGAACTGCTGGAAGGCCGCAAACCGGATTTGAGCGCGAAAACGCGCTTTGGCGCCTAGGAGGCTGAGTGGAACCGAGAACCATCGTCATTGATCCTGTAACCCGGATTGAAGGACATTCCAAAATCACTCTGCACCTCAACGAAGCAGGGCAGGTCGAGGACGCGCGCTTCCACGTCACCCAGTTTCGCGGTTTTGAGAAGTTCTGCGAGGGCCGTCCCTATACCGAGATGCCATCTCTCATGGCGCGCATCTGCGGCATTTGCCCGGTCAGCCATTTGATTGCCTCCGCCAAAGCCTGCGACGAATTGCTGGCTGTCAGAATCCCTCCGACAGCCGATCAACTACGCCGGATTTTCGGCATGGCTCAGCTCGTGCAATCGCACGCACTCAGTTTGTTCCATCTTTCCTCTCCGGATTTGCTGCTGGGTATGGACGCCGACCCGGCCAAGAGAAACCTGTTTGGCGTGCTGGAGAAGAATCCGCAGTTAGCCCGGGACGGCATTCGCCTGCGCCAGTTTGGCCAGCAGATCATCGAGCGCCTGGGAGGAAAGCGCATTCATCCGGCATGGGTTGTGCCCGGCGGCGTCAGTGACCCGCTCACCAGCGCCGACCGGGACGCGATTCTCGCCACCATTCCCGAAGCTCTGGCCATAGCCGTCCGCACTCTCGAGTGGTTCAAGAATTCCATGGAAGGGTTCCGTGAGGAAATCAAAACCTTCGGTAACTTCCCCACCTTGTTTATGGCTCTCGTCAAGCCGGATGCCGGATTGACTTTTTATGATGGCAAAGTGCGGATCGTTGACTCATCCGGGCAGGTGACCGCCCCAGCGCTGGAACCCAACCGCTATTTCGAGTACATCGGTGAGAAAGTTGAACCATGGAGCTACCTGAAGTCGACTTACTACAAGCCCATGGGCTTGATGGACGGCATTTACCGGGTTGGACCACTGGCTCGCCTCAACGTCGCGGATCGTTGCGGTACTCCTCGTGCCGACCAGGAACTTGCCGAGTTCCAGGAACTGCAACGCACCGCCGTGCTCAGTTCCTTCCATTATCATCATGCGCGGCTGATCGAGATCTTGTATTGCGTCGAGCGTCTCGAGCAGTTATTGACGCACCCGGAGATTCTCTCCAAACACGTGCGTGCCATTGCCCGTCCCAACGCGCTGGAAGGTGTTGGAGCCTGCGAAGCCCCGCGCGGCACGCTCTTCCACCACTACAAGATTGACGATCAGGGGCTCATTCGCTGGGCAAACCTGATCATTGCTACCGGCCACAATAACCTGGCGATGAACCGTAGCATCCTGCAAGTTGCGAAGCACTTCGTGCACGGCGATCGCTTGACCGACGGCATGCTGAACCGCGTCGAAGCGGTGATCCGCGCCTATGACCCCTGTTTAAGCTGCTCGACTCATGCCATCGGGCAAATGCCATTGCAGGTCGAACTTCTGGCTCCAAGTGGAGAGGTTTTGGATGAAGCCGCTCGTTCCTGAGCAGTCTGTTGATGCCGCAAAAATTGCGATTATCGGCTGCGGCAATCCTTTGCGCGGCGATGACGGCCTGGCTTGGCATGCGGCCAAAGAGCTCAGACAACGGCTCTCTCCCCAACAGGCCGAAATTCTCTGCGTTCACCAACTCACCCCGGAACTGGCAGAAACGGCCAGCCATGCCGATACGGTGGTTTTTCTGGATGCCGCAGCCAAAGGGGTTCCCGGCCAGGTGAGTTGTCAGGTGGTTCGCGAGGAAACCGAAGGCTACGATTTCTCGCACCACCTGACACCCGCCGGCATCATGGCCATGGCCGCCCAACTATACGGAGCCAGCCCGCATGCCTTCCTGGTTTCATTATGCGGCGAGAGTTTTGATCACGGCGAGGAGGTCTCCAGTGCAGTGGCCATAGGCCTTCCGAAGATGGTTTCAGCCGTGCAGGAATTAATCCGGCGCTAGTTTAGCCTTTAATCCATTTGCGAACCGTGCTTTTGATCCTGAAAAACTCCAGCACGGCGAGGGCCCTCTTGTAAAGGAACCGGTACCAGAGTTTCCCCCAGCAGGCATACCAGGTGCGGGAGAGCGCATTCCGGTCAACCCGTTCAAAGACTTCAATCCCGTCCAAAAACCACAAGCGGCGAAACCCGGTGGCTGATACGCTCGAAAGCACTTCCTCATAACTGGCAATGTGCTGCGGATAATTGGCATCGAGTCTCGTAACATTAAAGAAACCCAAACCGCCGATCTTCATGCTTGCAGCAATGGATCGCAGGGCGCTCGCCGGTTCCGGCAGATGCTCAAACACGTCGAAAGCGGTCACGACGTCAAAACTCTCCGCCGGCAATTGCCCCGAGTTCAGATTGATGAGACGCACTTTCAGACCGCGAACTTTAAACCGCCAGGCCGCATATTCTCGAAGCGGCTCGGAAACGTCCGCCAAGGCGACTTCCATCCCATTCGCCGCAAAGAAAAGTCCGACCGAGCCGATACCCGATCCGAAATCGAGAACTTTGCCAAACCCTCTTTCTTTGGCCAATTCAACCAGGGTTGAGAGCGTTTCCGTATAGGGATATTCGGAGTTAAACGTGGTCAAATCGAAGAGGTAACTGTCAGTCGTGCGGTAGAACTCCACCACACTTGCCGCAGGACTTCCTTTGTGAAGGTGATGACGTTTCCAATCCTTCGCCACCCCCTCAGCGCCCGCTTTGCAGGCGGCGGCCACCAGCGCCGGGGATTCTTCGAGGTACTCCGCCAGCTCAGCCACCATGCTTTCATATAGAGATTCGTGTCCGTGGCGAAGAAGAGCGTCGTTCCAGCCTACAGGCTTTTGGCGTGGCTGCTGGCCTGGTTTCTCAGAAACCGGCACGACTCCCCTCTTGACCGCTGCGGGTGTGACCATCCCGAACCAACCCCTCTTAGAAACGGTTCATTCGACGCCGCCCCGGTAGCGGACCTACTACTCTGGCGCACATTTAACCACTTCTCCCATGAAATTTGCGTAAAGAGTGCGTCAAGTTTTGTAAAACCTGCGCCGAAATGCCGCCTTCGTACCAGCCAAACAAACCCCGCTCCAAATTGGCTGCTGGCGCGGATTCCCGACTTTACCAGCATTAGCCATATAGGCCCACATAAGCACGATTTCATAAGTACATTCCAGTAACCAAAGTAACCTCCTTCTGGAGTCTGAACCAGCGGTCATAGCGCACACCAGACTCTCGATGGCTGGTTGCCCGCCCGATTTAATGAGTTTTCTAGAGGATAACCGGATGGCAGGATGCAACCGAGGCCCACAGAATTTTCACCTCGGCATACGTCTGACTTGCCGCAAGCGCATACCCGCCACAGCGCCGGGGCCGGTTCCGGTCGGCGGTTTACGCATGTCTTCGAGGAGTTCCTTCAACACGACGGCGTTGTTATGCTCTTCGTTTTTCGACGCGAACAACAGCGTCAACTTCTTCGGCTGATTCGCCAGGCGGTAAAGTTCGTCGAGCGCGTCTGCCGCCTCCGGCTGCCTGAGTTCCTTGAGATAGCGCCTGCGAAACAGCGCCCAGGCTTGCGGATAGGCATGAAACCAGTGGCGCAAGTCGTGGGAAGGCGCAAGGTCACGCAGCCAGGTATGCACGTCGGCGCGCGCTTTGCTCAAGCCACGTGGCCACAGACGGTCCACTAGAACCCGAGTTCCGTCTCCACGAATAGGCTTTTCGTAAACCCGCTTAACTTGAACTTGTTTGGCCCGGACTGGCATCGTCGTGCTCTATTATTGTACGTTGAAGTGAAATTGCTTGCGGGAGATGAGAATGAAACGGCGGCTCGCGTTTTGGTTTTGCCTGGTCGTGATCGGTTGCACTGGGTTGTTCCTAACGGGCTGCGATACCGAGCTCCGCAAAAGCGATGCCGAGCTTGGCTTGAACCCGCAGCAGGCCGCCGGCCGCCACATTTACGATCAGCACTGCGAGCGCTGCCATGCCGCTTATTCCTCGCGATCCAAGAAAGCCGACAGCTTGCAAGGCGTATTCAAAAAGCAGTTTCTGCCCAAAAGCAGCCTGCCCGCCAACGATGATCGCGTCACCGAGATCACGCTCAACGGCCGCGGCATGATGCCGGCCTTCGGCCAGGCACTCAACCAGCAGCAGATGCAGGACCTGCTCGCCTACCTGCACACCTTGTGACGGAAAACCTATAATCCACTTTCGTGCTCGTCTCTGATTTCAACTTTTATCTTCCTGCGGAACTCATCGCGCAGGAACCGCTCGCAGACCGCGCCGCTTCGCGCCTGCTCCATCTCGATCGTACATCTTCAATCTTGCATGATCGTTCCTTTCGTGACCTTCCGGATCTTCTCCGCCCCGACGATCTGCTGGTCTTCAACAACACCCGCGTCTTCCCTGCCCGCTTATACGGCGCTCGAAGTGGATCGAAGGCGCAGCCGCTCAGCCCGCAGAATCCGGCCGCGCATGAATTCCTGCGCGGAAAGGTGGAGGTGCTGCTCACCCGCCAGCTCTCTGCCGAGCCCAATGAGTGGGAGTGTCTGGTCCATCCGGGCCGCAAGATCGGTATCGGAGAACATCTCTTCTTCGGCGATGCCCGCGAGCTTCAGGCCGAAGTCATCGCCCGCGGCGCCTTCGGCGAACGCCGTATCCGCTTTCAGCCCGTGGCCGATTTCTTTGGGTTGGTGGATCGCCTCGGACACGTGCCGCTTCCGCCCTACATCGACCGCGAAGACCGGCCCGCCGACCGCGACCGTTATCAGACCGTGTACGCGCGCGCGCCTGGTTCGGTCGCTGCCCCCACTGCCGGGCTTCATTTCACGCCGGAGATTCTGGCGTGCATCCACGAACGCCGCATTGAGACGGCGGAGATCACCCTGCATGTCGGCTTGGGAACTTTTCAGCCGGTCCGCACCGAGTGTGTCGAACAGCACAAACTACACCGGGAGACCTATTCGATCTCCAGCGACGCCGCCACTGCCATCAACCGTGCGCTTCAATCGCACCGTCGCATTGTCGCCGTAGGGACCACCACGGTGCGAACTTTGGAATTCGCCATGCAGCGCTCTGGGGATCGAACCGTCCACGCAGGAAGCGGCGAAGCCGAGATCTTCATCTATCCCGGATACACCTTTCGCGTCATTGGCGCTCTGCTCACCAATTTCCATCTGCCGCAATCCACCTTGCTTATGCTGGCTTGCGCCTTCGCGGGCAAAGACCGCGTCCTCGCCGCGTATAAGCACGCCGTCGAGCAAAAGTATCGTTTCTATTCCTACGGCGATTGCATGTTCCTGGAGTAGTCTGCGCGCGGGTACCCATCCTAAATTCCCAGGGTGCCCCATTCTAAATTTCGCGCCTTTTGCGAAATTTAGGGTGGGGACTTTGGCGCGAAGCTCCACCCCACTCCGAAGGAGCGGCACAATGCCGCCCGGCACCCCTCCCCGCTGCTAAACTACTGCCTTGCCCCCAAAGAAAAAATCAGTCGCTGCCGCAAAGCCCGCGGAGCCTTCTTCACTCACTTCCGCCGGCAAGAACCGCATCTTCCTCATCGACGCCATGTCTTTCATCTTCCGCGCCTATCACGCCATGGCGCGTCAGCGAGGCATGTCCACCAAGAGCGGCTTGCCGACAGCGGCCACCTATGTTTTCGTCAACATGCTACGCAAGTTGCGCGACGATTTCTCTCCCGCCTACCTGGCCGCCGTCTTCGACGTAGCCGCACCCACCTTCCGCGATCAGCAGGCTGGAACGCTCACCACCGTCCGCCGCTTCGATCTCAAGACGCAGACTTTCCAGGAGATCGAATACCAGGGCTATAAAGCCAATCGCGCCGAAATGCCCGCCGAACTTGCGCAGCAATTGCCTTACATTCGCCGCGCGCTCGAAGGCTATCGCATTCCGATTCTCGAACTTGCAGGCTACGAGGCCGACGACGTCATCGGCACGCTGGCCTGCAAAGCGGTGGAGCAGTCCTACTCCGTATACGTTGTCTCCAGCGACAAGGACATGTTGCAGCTCGTCAACGAACATGTCCTCGTGCTCAATCCGCCCAAAGACAATTTGATCTGCGACGCCGCCAAGGTCGAAGAAATCCTCGGCGTCCCACCCGAGCGCGTGGTGGACGTGATGGCCCTGCGCGGCGACAGCATTGACAACATCCCCGGCGCGCCCGGCATCGGCGATAAAGGCTCGGTCGAACTGATCAAGCGCTTCGGAACGGTTGAGCAGGCTCTCGATCGCGCCGCCGAGGTCGAGCGCAAAACTTACCGCGAGTCGCTGCAGAACAATCGCGAGGCTGTCCTCCTGAGCAAACAGCTGGCGACGATCGATTGCAACGTCCCGATCGAGCTCGACGTGAACGCCATGAAAGTGGGCGCGCCCGACGTGGAAGCCCTGCGCGCGCTTTTCACCGAGATGGAATTCACCTCGCTATTGAAAGAGCTGCTGCCCGTGGTGGAGGTATCCGAAGCTCACTATGCCGAGGCAAAATCGGCCGCCGACATCCAGGCCGTACTCGCCGCCGTGGATGGCTCGCTGGCAGTCGCCATCGAAAGCGAAGTACAGAACGAGGAGCAAGAGCCGGAGGAAGAAGAATCCCAGGTGGGCATGCTGGCCTTGACCGCGGAGCCTGCTGCGAAAGATCGTCCGCTCAACATTGCCATTTCGGCAACTGCGGGTGCCGCAACCATGGTTTCCAGCGGCTCCCCCCAGGCCCTCGCCCGCCTTACAGAAGCTCTCGCCGATGCGAATCTCCCCAAAAGCATTCATGACTACAAGGCCGCCATTCATGCGCTGGAACCGCACGCAGTCGGCTTGCAGGGAGTGCAGCACGACTGCATGCTCTATTCGTATCTGCTCGATCCAACTTATTCCTCGCACCGGCTGGCTGACGTTGCGCTGCGCCGCTTCAATCTCAAGCTGACCGGAACCCTGGCGGAGTCGGCCGACATCACCGGCCGCCTCGCGACGGCATTGCGCAGAGACGTGGAAGACGCGGCTTGCTGAAACTCTATGACGACATTGACCTGCCTCTGGTCCCGGTTCTGGCCCGCATGGAGCAGGCGGGCGTAAAGATCAGACCGTTCCGCCCTGGCGGCCATGTCATCTCGCCTGGAAAAGGAAATAGACGCCAAGGCCAAAGAAATCTACGAGCATGCTGGTCTCGAGTTCAACATCAACTCTCCCAAGCAGCTCGGCGACGTGCTCTTCAACAAGCTGAATCTGCCCAAGCCGGTGAAGTACGGCAAGGGCAAGACGATTTCCACTGCGGTGGACGTTCTTGAAGGCCTGGCCACCGAGCACGAAGTGCCCCAACTCGTGCTGGAGTATCGCCAACTATCCAAACTTAAGTCGACCTACGTAGACGCGCTTCCCGCGCTGCTGAATCCCGTCACCGGCCGCCTGCACACCACTTTCGGGCAGACCGGCACCGCAACCGGACGCCTGTCATCCACGAACCCGAATTTGCAGAACATTCCGATTCGCACCGAGCTGGGCCGCGAAATTCGCGCCGCTTTCACGGTGGACCCCGGGCACGTGCTGCTGGCGGCCGACTATTCGCAGATCGAACTGCGCTTGCTGGCGCACTTTTCCAAAGACTCGCTGCTGGTGGAAGCGTTCCAGCGCGGCGATGACATCCATACCCTTACGGCTTCGCAGGTCTTCGGCGTGCCGCCGCTCATGGTGACCCCCGATCATCGCCGCCAGGCGAAGGTGGTCAACTTCGGCATTGTGTATGGGCTCTCGGCGTTTGGCCTATCGCAAAACCTGGGGATTGAACCGGCGGAGGCCAAACAGTTCATCAATGCCTACTTCGAGAACTACAAAGGCGTGCGACGGTTTATCGATGCCACCCTGGAAGAAACGCGGCGCACGCAGAAAGTGAGCACGCTGTTTGGGCGAGTGCGGCCGATTCCGGACATCAACAGCAAGAACGCCAATCTGCGCGGCTTCGCCGAGCGCACCGCAGTCAATACGCCGCTGCAAGGCACGGCCGCCGACCTCATCAAGATCGCCATGATTCGCATTGATGCGGCGCTGCGCGAACGCAATCTCAAATGCCGGATGACCCTGCAGGTTCACGACGAACTGGTCTTCGAAGTTCCGGAAGCCGAATTGGACGAGATACAGGCGCTGGTTCGCGAGCAGATGGAGAACGTTCATCCGCTGACCGTGCCCTTGCTCGTCGAAATTGGAGTTGGCCCGAACTGGCGAGACTTGGATTAGAACCTTGACTGGCCTGCGCCTAAACTACGTTCCCGCCAACACCAGTCGGATCAAGATCACAGTCATCCTGAGAGCCTGTGACTTTTTGTGCTAAGCTCCGTTTTTTTGTCATGTTGAGCGGAGGCGGAGCAAGCGCAGCGCGGCTCCGGCGCAGTCGAAACATCCCTACCTACAGCGCAGGGCCGCTTCTAGGGATTCCTCCACCCTCGCTTCCGCTCGGGGTCGGAATGAAAATTCCCGAGGGCCTGAGGTGCAAAAAAGTCACAGCCTCCGAGCGGAGTGAGCGGTTCGCGAAGCGAGCTGCTCACGCAGTCGAAGAACCCCTTGCTGGTTGGCGCTACCATCGGCCGGGAAAGGGGTCCCACGATGCGATGAGAGAACGCCTCCGTCTGTGCATACGCTTCTGTCAGCACAATGGCGCCACCCCAAGCCCGGTTTATCTCCAGTAACCCCTGCCCCACCGCCAGCGCCCGTTTTAGGGCCTTGGGGCCCTGGGTGGGCCTCCAGGGTCACCCGAGGCCCGATCGTCGAAATTAGAGGGTGTGCGCCAGGCGCACACCCTGGTCCAGGAAGCGACCTAAAGGGCTTTTCAGGCCATGCAGGCAAGCAGACCGGAGGATCGGGGGAATTGGGCAGTTCTTCCCCGGTAGGCAACGGGCTCGAAGTGGCGGCCAGACAGTGAATGTGGCTGCACAGTAAGAAAGCTCCACTCAGCCGTCCAAGTGTCCCATCACCCAGAATTGGGCTTCAGGACGACAGCACCCTCAAACCATATAAACAAACCTTCGACTCGCAGGGATTCGCTACATTCGTCTCTGCTCCGCCCAACTGACAGTCAGGTGGCGTAACCTGCTACCCGTCCTTGGAACACCGGGTTCGTTCATCGGGGTTTGATTCAATCAGGCTCGGGAACGATTAGAAATGTCGCCCAAGCGTGAGCAAGTTCCTCACCTCTCTCGGTGGTAAGAGTCGCTTCCGTGCGGATCCTTCGTTTGTGTTGGTCGGTGATCCACCCGCGAACCCGCAGGGTGTCGCCGGGAGACACGCGGCGGCGAAAGCGCACTGCCAGTTCGGCCGTGAGTGCCTGCCAAGCACGCGAAATGATCGCCTTGGACATGGCTTCGTCCAGCACCGTTGTGATGATGCCTCCATGAACAACGCCCCGAAAGCTTTGCCAATCTTCGGTGGGCTGCCATTTAGCCATTACTCCGTTCTCGTCTTGCGCAAACCTGATATGCAAGCCCTTCGGGTTCTGTGCGCCGCAAACCACACACCTTGGGTTCAGCTGAGCCTGCAACAGCCCGTTCGCCCCATCTCCCTTCACAGGCTGTCGGTTCGATTGCCTATCCGCTGCGAGATGCACCTGTCCTGCCGAACTGTTCATGGCTCAGAAAATACTCCTCGGCCCCGACAAGCTGCATGTCCGGCGTAGTCCGATGCCTGAGAGCAATGTGATTGTAGCGATGGCAGCCAACGAACCAAGGCATAGCAGGCACCACACGGCCAGGATGTAGGCCTCGACATAGGCGAGATAGAGTGCGAATCCCATGCCGATGAGAGAAGCGCCGAATCGGAGGGCGGCAAGCAGACGCCCCTGAACCCACGATAGGAAGAAGAGAAGAACGTAGCCAAGCAGCCCGATCAGGGCAACGGGTACACCAAACAGTCGCGCGTAGCTACTGCGATTGACAAGATCGCAATTGAACGTAGCGCTTAGATCGCAATACTCCGTGGCGGACGTACTGTAATGATTGTGGAGTGAAATAGCCGACAGAATTGCGCCCAGGAGACAACACCCCAGCAACAAATAGCGGACAGTGCGGTTCATGGGAGCTCACATCCGGTCTTCTCGCTCAAGCTCTTCAGCGATTGCAGGCCGACAAGGCGTTCACCATCGTCGAAAACCCATGTCGGTGTATAGCGGATCTGCGCCGCGATGCAGGGAAAGGTCATCTGCCGGCTTCCGCGCACAGAACACTCAATGTATGGAACATACTGAAAGGAAGAACCAAAAAGTTTTCTTTGATCGTCACAGTGAGGGCAAATGAAACTTCCATACATCGTCGCTTTCTTCTCGGACAGGCACTTCGCAAATGAATCGAGCTTACCCCGGTCTGCCGAGCCGGCCGTTCTACAAAGTCCGCCCACCAATAGCGCGACGAACAGCGTCTGGAAAACCAGGTGCAAGAACCTGGGTAGCGAGTCTTCATTCATGATCGCAGCAATGTCTGTGATGATGCCCGTGATGGTGACCGCACCCGCTGCACCCAGTGCAGCTGGAATTGAATCCCCGACAGCCTCCGGGGCTCGCTGCCCCGCGAAGCTGCAGGTTCTTGCCCCCCATTTGCAGCGAGGTGGCCACAAGCAGGGACCCATTGCCGGCGCGTGTGCCGGTGACCTCAATTCGGTCTCCCACTTCAGGAACAAGGCCGTGATTTTCAAGGAAGCTCGCGGAACCTAGGCAGACCTCGAAACCTGCCTGGCCATCCTGAAGCCAGAGGTGCAAGCCATTGTTGGATAACAATGTGGTCTCCCCGACCACGCCTTTCAGGGTTACCGTATCGCTTTGCGCCTGGGACCAGGCGAAAGGGCCGAGAACAAAAATTAGGACGAATAGGAATATGCTGCGCTTACCGATCATCGTCTTCCCCCTAAAAAATCTGTTTCTGTTCATTTGTTGGATGTATTATACACCTAGATGTAAGTGACTAATATCTTAGAAACGATAGGAAGGCATACCGATGCGAATCGCAATCCCCTTGTCAGGCGGCAGACTCTCACAACATTTTGGCCATTCGGAACAATTCCTATTTGTGGATGCTGATGTGGAAGATCGCAATATCCTGCATAAGCAAAAAGAGAAAACGCCTGACCATGTACCCGGCAGAATTCCAGCATGGCTTGCCGAGCACCACGTCGATGTAGTGATAGCTTCAGGATTAGGCGCGCGAGCGCGGGGTCTGCTCACGAACCGCTCTATTCGGTTGCTGACGGGTGTGGCGCTGGCGGATCCGGAAGTGCTGGTTATCGAGTTCCTAAGCGGTAAACTGGAGACGGGCCCGAATGCGTGTGACCACTCACAGCACGGTTGCAGACATTGAGGTTGAATGGAGAGAACGTTGCCTCATGCTCTAAGAAAGCGGAAAAAGCAGAGATGCCCGCGACATAATCACCCATGCACGTGCGCCATGGGGCATCTCTATCGTTTTGTAGAACCGGTATTGCTGCTGCTTCTTAAAGAGAAGGGCCGTTCCTATGGCTACGACCTTCTGGGAAGCCTGCCCGAGCACGCTTTCACTGACGGCGAGATCGAGAAGGCGGTCTTGTACCGAACCCTTCGGCGGTTAGAGGAGAACGGTTATATCAAGTCCGACTGGGACACCAAGGAACCGGGACCGGCCCGCAGAATCTACACCCTTACCAGAGACGGCGAAGATCACCTCCAGGAATGGGCTCAGGTGTTGGCCAAAGTTGCCAGTTCCATGACCCGATTCGTCCGCCGGGCGTCCGCAACCAAGAATCAGAACTGAAGGCGAGCCTGCATGGGCGGGCTGCTTCCCTTCCGAGCCTTCAGCCCTTGTGCTCCGGCAAAGCAGAAGGTCAAGCCATTACAATAGGCTCTGTGGCAGAAACAAAGACTGATCTCGGTCAAACTCTAACGCGCGTTCCCATTTTTTCGGGCCTCACGGAAACCGAACTCGCCTTCCTGTCACAACATACCGTGCCGCGGCGCTTTTCGGCAGGGGAGACAGTCTTCGCCGAGGGCGAGCCTTGCACCGGTCTGTATGTCGTCGAGTCCGGCCACGTAAGAATTTTCAAGAGTTCCCCCGGCGGGCGCGAACACGTCCTCAGCGTTGACGGGCCGGGCAGTTCGATTGCCGAACTGCCTGTGTTCGACGGCGGCAGTTATCCGGCCTCCGCCTCTGCCGTTGACGATGCCACACTGCTATTCGTGAGCAAACAGGATTTTCAGTCGCTTTGCCTTACCCATCCGCAAGTCGCTTTGAAGGTTTTGCGGGTCGTAGGCGCGCGGCTTCGCCGCCTGGTGGGCATTATTGAAGAGCTTTCCTTCACCACGGTTCGCCACCGGCTCGCTGCTTTCCTCGTAAGGCTGGCCCGGACCGGTAAACGCACTCCCGACGGGATTGAGACGACTTTGCCTGCCAACAATCAAGAGATTGCATCCCAGATTGGCACTGTGCGCGAGTTAGTCTCGCGCAATCTCTCCCGTTTTCAGGCGGAAAACATGCTGACAGTCGAGGGGCGCACGGTCACCATCACCGATTTGAAAGCTCTGGAGGCGGAGCTGGAATCCGCCGAATAGGCGCCTCAAGCCCTTTCGTTTCAGTCCATTCGCTGCCGTGACATAAGTCATCGGCGCCATCCCCGCATTTCGCTATCTTCCAAGTGTGAGCTGCAAAGACCAACCAGGAGGATAGCGATGGCAGTCATGACCGCGAAAACCGTACGCGAATTGGCCGTGGAGAACCCGGCCGCAACCCGCATTTTTGAAAAGTTTGGGATTGACTATTGTTGTGGGGGCAACCAGTCCCTGGAACAGGCTTGCAAAAGAGCTCAGCTCCCCATGGATCAAGTTCTGGACTCTCTTGAAATGGCCGAGGAAGCTGCCCGGACGACGCAGGCGGTGCGCGATTGGCAGAAAGAATCGCTCAGCGCCCTCATCCTGCACATCAAGGATACCCACCATCGATTCACACGCGAGGAGGTTCTCCGCCTGGGCGCTGCTGCTTGAGAAGGTCTGTTCCGTTCATGGCAAGAACCACCCAGAGCTGTTCGAGATCCAGTTGACTTTTGCCGGCTTGGCGCAGGAGTTGACGACTCACCTCATGAAAGAAGAGATGGTCCTGTTTCCCTACATCGAAAGAATAGAAGAGGCCGCAATCCAAAAAGAGCCGGTCGTGCCGGCTCCATTCGGAACGGTGCAAAATCCGGTGGCCATGATGGAGCATGAGCATGACTCTGCCGGTCATGCACTGCGCGCCATGCGAAAGGCAAGCCACGAATACGCCGCCCCGGCCGACGCTTGTGTGAGTTATCAAACGCTTTACAAAGCGCTCACAGCTTTCGAAGCCGATTTGCATCGGCATATTCACCTGGAAAATAACATCCTGTTTCCACGCGCCATCGCGATGGAAGCGGCACGTTGAAGAACGCCCATGACTGCACACTCGATCCTGATTGACGAAGAAAGCTCCGCAAGTCCGGCAACGAGCGCCGCAGATCTGGAAAAGCGCCGAAGCATTCCGCCGCGAGGCAAGAATGCGGGCACTCGCAAGAAGCTGGTACGCCGCGAAGGAAAAGACTTCTCGCAACGAATTCGGCTTGCAGTCCAGAGCGTCTTACTCGCTTTAAACGCATGGATCGGCCTGCAATTCTACCTGTGGGTCCGCTGGGCCGAAACCGGGGGACAGAGCATCCCGGTTTCCCGGCCTCCGGGAGTCGAAGGATGGCTGCCCATTGAAGGCATGATGCAGTTCAAATACGTCCTGGCCAGCGGGCGCCTACCGCGCGTGCATCCCGCCGCATTCTTCCTCTTCCTGGCATTCGCGCTCAGCTCTTTTCTTTTCCGCAAATCATTCTGTGGTTGGCTATGTCCGGTTGGGACGGTTTCCGAATACCTTTGGAAGCTGGGACGGTGGATCTTTGGCCGCAATTTTGGGCTTCCCCGCTGGGTTGATCTGCCACTCCGCTCGCTCAAGTATGTGCTGTTGGGTTTCTTCCTCTATGCCGTAACCATGATGTCAGCGGCCGCCATTGCCGATTTTGTGGCCAGTCCGTATGGCCTGGTGGTGGATGTCCGCATGCTCAACTTCTTCCGCTTTGCGGGGATGACAACCGCTTACGTTCTAGTAGTCGCTGGGGTTGTTGTCAGTAGTCGTGCAGAACTTCTGGTGCCGTTATCTTTGCCCCTACGGCGCTTTGATGGGGCTGATCTCGCTGTTCAGCCCAACGCGCATTACCCGCACGGAGAGTGCCTGCATTGATTGCGCGAAGTGCGCCAAAGCGTGCCCGTCGGCTCTTCCCGTGGATAAACTGATTCAGATCCGCTCGGTGGAATGCATGGCGTGCCTGGAATGTGTGGCGGTCTGCCCTGCGAAAGACGCATTGTCATTGAAGCTGGCTATTCCGGCGGCTCGACGGCGAAGCATCCCCGCCTGGCAGCTTGCTGCCGGCGTTGGAATCATCTTCTTCGGCCTCGTCGGATATGCCAAACTTGGCGACCACTGGCAAACTCACTTGCCCCAGCAGGTCTTTTTGAAGCTGGTTCCGGCCGCCAACGAACAACATCATCCCATGGTTGGGGACAAGTTCCAATGAGCCGCGATGGAGAGCCGGCGAATGCGGATTGCGTGCCTCGAAAGCTGGCGCTGAATCCGAAACATCCAGAACGCGTGTGCTGGGGCTGCGACAAATACTGCCCAGCCGGCGACCTTCGCTGTGGCAACGGAACCATACGGACAGCGCACCCGGTGGAATTGTTCGGCGACGACTGGCAAGAATGGGAGCTCGATGGTTCCGCCCCCGGGGGCGCCCGCGAAGACTTACGTTCCGCTCTCTAGGCCTGAAACTTCTCCTCCCCCTTGCTTTCGCAATTGCCACAAACCGATGATGCCAAGCACCATCAGGTTCGGGAAGAGCAAAGGGGCCATGGGCGGAGCCCCGTAGATAAAGTTATCGAATTCGTGGACAGAAGGTCCGTGAAGGTTCCCCAGCGTGTGCAGAGCGAAGCCCCAGAGCCCTACGCCCGCCTCCACCACCAGGACCGCTGCGCTCAGATCAATAAAGAGGCGGGACACACGTCGCAGCAGGGGCACACAAAGGAAACCGATCGCGATGGCGCTGGCGATAACCGGCACCCATTCCACCTTAAAGAAAAACCCGTTTTCAGCGTGATCGGCCAGGCTAAAAACAAAATTTCCGACAAAGCCACCGAGGGTGAAGAGGAGAACCCATTGCGCCCATTCCAGCGAGTTCGAATCCACCATGCGGTTCATGATGAGCAGAAATCCCAATCCTGTATAGGCTAGAGGCGCGGCAAAGGGCGCGGAATAAGTCAAACTGCGAATGGTCCGGTCATAGAAGAAATGGCTCTGCAGATGAAGGATCACACCCGTCAGCCCCACCAGAATCGCGCTCCAGCCCACGACGTAACCAAAAGCCTTCCAGACCGAGCGATGACGGGTGCGCTGACTCAATCCAATGAGCAGCAATAAAGGCGCCGTCGCCGAAAAGAACAACGGGATGTATTCGGCGTGATTGCGAAACTGGTTGACCGAGTGCGCCAGAAAAATATCGAAGGTCAGGAAGCCGATATTCAGGATGGAGAAGGCCTCCACCCAAAGCTCGGGCTCAACCCACCAGCGCTCATTTGCCCCGGCCATGCTGCCTCCGCAATTCGGCCGCCATGGAGTTCAGTTCGACCATTTTTTGCAGCATCGGGTAGTTGCCGTGCCATTGCACAAAATCCGCGCCTCCCATGAATGCGCCGTGCTTGCTGGTGCGCCCGTCGTAATGCCACAAGTCGAAATAGACGAAATCAATGGGCTGGGAGAATGGAGGCCCGGTGAGCACTCCATCTTTGCGCAGTCCATTCACCAGATTCTGGGCAGCGCGGACACGCTGATTCGTCGCTTCCACCACCTGTTCGGCCTGGCTGTAAACCCGGTCTATGAGTGGGGCCGTATGGCATTGCGAGCAAACCTGCTTCATTTTGGCCTGCGCGGCCGCATAGTTCGGCCGCTTATCGGTGATTGCACTGGCCAGATAGTAAGAGAGGCGCTCGGAAGGATCGTGAGTAACCCCGAGCCCATTGATGCCGCTCATATGGCAAGTCGCACAGGTTGGAACAAACATGTCTCGCGTCGTCAGAGTCTTCGATGGCGCATCGAGGTTAAGCAGGCGCTCCTGCGCCTGGAACATCACACCGTGTTTCGACTCTTCATAAATTTCGATCTGCGAGTGGTCGGGCCCCATATGGCATTGCGCACAGGTGCTCGGGAGACGCGCAATCCTGACGGAACTGATGTGACGCGTGTGGCATACCGTGCACGTGCCTATAGTGCCGTCGGCATTGGGGCGGCCAACGCTGTGGCACTGCTCGCATCCGCTGGTCATCGCCGATCCGCCTTCCAGTTGCACGAAGGGGTGAGGCGGTCGGCGCGTACCTCCGGGCTGATAGGTTTCCGAAAAATTCACCTCTTCCGGAGTCAGCCCTTTTTCACCGAAGACCGCCGCCCAGGCTGGGGCAGCGTGCCGGCTGCGCAGGAACTGCTGGTAGATGTTTTCGTGACAACTGCGGCAGTTCCCCGCCGTGAGCTTGGTGGAAATAACGAAACCATGGTGATCCTTCTTCTCCTGGCCGGGAGCAGGTTGATGGCAATCGAGACAATTGACTCCCTTGCGGGCATGAGCGCTCATCTCGTACTCATGCACGACGGAATATTGGCTCCGCTCGTGGCACTCGGCGCACTTCCCGGTGGCACGAACCAAATCTGCGGTGGGTTCCTCAGTTTCCACCTTCGGACGCGCGCGATTGATCAGGAACGCCGCCACGATCAGCGCGAACGCGATAACGACGGCAACGAACACGGAGCGAAAAGACATGCCATCCTCCCGTCGGGGATTCTCCACTCCCCAATTTCGGATTGCAGTCATTTTAGACCGAGTTCGCACACCGGCAACGGGCGCGGTCTTAGGAAAGACTCAGATTAGCGGCTGTGATGAAAGAAGGTCAGGAGAAGCATGACTCCGACGCGCACCACGATGAGTAGTCCTGCAAGGAGGAGAGCAACCTTAAAGAGAATCCGTTCGAAGCGGTTCAGTTGGCAACCAGTGACCGCCATAGCAGCACCTTCTAACCCAGATTAAGGATAGAACTGCAACCAAGGACAAGCCGTGACGCCAATCACGGAGGTTTGTGACTGGTGGATCTCGGCCTGAGATGTTGTTTCCCATGTTGACGATGCGGCCGGCAGGGTAATTCGGACGGCCAGCTTCAGCCTCTGGCGGGGGCAGCGAGACGGGGTTTTTTCCTTTGGAAGGCGGCTCCGCTGAAACACCAGAGTCCCATCAGGGTGCCGGCGATGAAAACTGCGGTGAGAACGTATTCCAGGCCGTGGCGCAACTTTTCCGGGTTGATATTGCTGAGGTCCCATTTGGTCAACGGCCAGACAATGATGGTATAGACGCCGACGACGCTGAGCAGGGCCAGGATCACGATCAGGACGGCCACGGCTCCGGCGGAGAAGCTCTCAAACAAGAGCATGAACACGCCTTGGTCGTCTTTGGCTTGAGGGCGGCGCTTGACCGCGACGTGCTGGAGTTGGGTTCTACTCAATTCTTCCTCGAGCGGGCGAGGCTCTCCCGCACATTTTCAGGCTATCGGTTTTCCGGCCGCCGTCCAAGTTACTGTCGCGCAGGGACGTCCTCTGTCGCGCGTGGGGACAGCCGCCCTCGGCTGTCCGGCGGAGCAAAGCTCTGCGGTTCGAACGTTGGGAGATCCGCGAAATTAGAGCAGCTACACAGGTACCGGCGAGCTAATCGCTCGCCCGGACAGCCGGGGGCGGCTGTCCCCACGTGGTTTTGGAAGACTTCGAGGAGAACGGACGGGGCAAGCCCCGTCCCCACACGGCTGCTAGACTAAGGGCGAATGGCGGATTTTGGGAAAATACTAATCTTTCTTGGTCTGGGCATTGTGGTGCTGGGGCTGCTTTTGATTTTGCTGGACAGGACCAATATTCCTTTGGGGCGACTGCCCGGCGATATCGTCTACCGCGGCAAGCACACTACCGTCTACTTCCCGCTGGTGACCTCGATCTTGCTCAGCGTGGTGCTCTCAGTCTTGCTGTATGTGATTGCACGATTCCGGCGGTAAAGTTTGTCAGACCGTCCTTCCTCGCGCAGCCATTTTGGAGGTGACACGAAGATGGGAAGAACAATGGAGACGAGCATTACACCCGCGATGGTTCGCAGACCACTTGCATAGCTACCGCTCAACTGCCGCATATGCGCGATAAGCAGCGGACCAAATGCGCTGGCAAATCCCCAGGCTGTTAACATCAGGCCGTAGATAGGCCCGATATTTTTCGCCCCGAAATAGTCGGCGGCGAAAGCAGGCATGGTGCCGAATCCGCCTCCGTAGCACACCAGCACGAGCAAGGCGACCATGGTCAACCAAATGGCCGAACTAAGGCTCGGGAAAATCCAAAAGAGCAATACTTGCAGTAAGAACATCGCCGCGAAGGTTACGCGCCGCGTGATCGAGTCCGAAGCCCAGGCCCAAAACACCCGGCCAAATGCATTGCCGAGGCTTACAATTCCGACCATACCTGCGGCCGTCACAGCACTCACGGCGGCCAACTCCTGAAACATCGGGGCTTCCTGCGAGATAACCGAAATCCCGGCGCACGTGTTGAGAAACAGAATGAGCCATAGCGCCCACCACTGCCAGGTGCCGAGCGCTTCCACCAAGGTGTAGTCGTGGGCAGAGCGCTGGGATACTTGTGAGGTATTGGCCTTCCAGCCCGGGGGCCGCCAGCCTGACGGAGGGTTCTGCATGAAAAACCCGGCTGCAACCGTCACGATCAGGTAAGCGACTCCCAGGTATGCAAAAGTCGGGAGGACGCCCAGATGCTGAATCAGCCGAGTGGCTACAGGCGCTGTCACCAGCGCGCCGGCACCGAACCCGCCCACCGCGACTCCAGTAATCAAACCACGGCGGTCCGGAAACCACTTTACGAGGACAGCAACCGGAACAATGTAGCTGAAGCCCAATCCGATGCCGCCAATCACTCCGTAGGTGACATAAAGCCACCACAGCCTATGACTTGAGAAGCTGGCAAGGAATACCCCCGCGCCATAGAGCAAGCCGCCCGTGAGAGCTACAACTCGGGGGCCATGGCGGTTCAACCAAAGCCCTCCAAAAAACGAGGCAAAGCCGAGGACAAAAATGCAGATGGTAAAGGTCAGCGTGACTTGCGAAATGCTCCAGCCGAACTCCCGGGCGAGGGGAATGCGAAAAACACTCCAAGCATAAACGGCACCCAAGGCGAGCTGAATCAGGACACCAGCGAACGCGATCCACCAACGATTGTGAGTCACCCATTTATTTTGGATAAAAGTTCTTCTAAGATCCCGCGAGGGAAGAAAGGCGAGAGACACAGAGCCGTGGGAACCGGATTTCACCCATTATCATGTCGTCGCGGCTCTGCAGTGATTGATCACATCTATCTCAAAGGCCCGGACATCGTTAAACTCTTTGCATGGCACCAATGGATCAGCTCGGGTTCAGTTTTCGTCCGCCGGAGAGGCGCGTCTGGACGGTGCGCGACCTTGTCTCTGCGGTACGCACGCACATCGAACGCGAGTATGCCGACGCCTGGGTGGAAGGAGAGATTTCCAATTTTCGCGCGCACGATTCCGGGCATCTTTATTTCACTCTGAAAGACGCCAACTCGCAGCTGAGTGCCGTGATGTTTCGTTCGCAGGCACGGCTGCTGCGGTTTCGTCCGGAAAATGGCATGCAGGTCGTGGTGCGCGGGCGGGTCACGATTTACGAAGATCGCGGCCAACTGCAAATTTCGGCGGAGTATCTTGAGCCCAAAGGGCGCTGGGGCTTTGCAGATTGCCTTCGAGCAACTGCGGGCAAAACTGGAAAGCGAAGGCCTGTTCGATGCCTCGCGCAAGAAGCCGATCCCCACACTTCCGGGCCGGATTGGCATCGTGACTTCGCCCCAGGCCGCAGCGCTTCGAGACATTCTGAACATCTTGCAACGGCGGCATCACAGCGCCAATGTTCTGATTTTCCCCGCGCAGGTGCAGGGAGAGAACGCAGCAGCCGAGGTCATTTCCGGAATTCGCTATTTCAACCGGGCCAACAACGTGGATGTGATCGTCGTCGCTCGTGGTGGCGGATCGGCCGAAGATCTGGCCGCATTCAACGATGAGGCCCTGGCCCGGGTTGCAGCCGATTCTAAAATTCCACTCATCTCGGCAATCGGGCACGAAACCGATTTCACCATTCTGGATTTCGTGGCGGACTTGCGCGCGCCCACGCCCTCCGCGGCAGCGGAACTGGTGATCCTTTCCCGCCAGCAGATTGAAGAACAAGCGCAGTCATTGCATCAGCGACTGGAAAAAGGACTGCGCTATCAACTGCTCATGGCGCGGCAGCGCCTGACGGAACTGGCCCAGCACGGGACATTCTCCCGCATGATGGAACTGGTACAACGCCGCCAGCAGCGCGTCGACGATCTGCAGTTTCGGCTATTACAGGCTCAGCGGGATGTGCTCGAACGCTACCGCAGGCAATTTGAGACTTTGGCTGGAGCGGTACGGCACTACGACGCCCGGCGCGTCTTGACTGGAGTCCGCAAAGAACTGGCGGCGAAAGAAGCAACTCTGGTTTCGGCAATGCGGAGCGTGCTATCCCGCAAACGATCCCGTCTGGAGCAGCTCGCGGCACAAATTGCGGCACTTTCACCGCTTGCCATCCTGCAGCGCGGTTACGCTTTGGTCTTCGACTCCACCGGCAGACTGCTCAAAGATGCGGCGGAAGTCAGCCCAGGAGATGAGATTTCAGCCCGATTGGCCCAGGGCACTTTCACCGCGACGGTCAAGAACACCGAACCGTAAGCCAGGCCATGAACCCACGATTGGCGTTGGTGTAAGGTCCGAGTGGGCCGCTGGATTACAATATAGGCGGTTGGTTTGATCATCCCGGTTAAATTCTGAAGGAGAGTTGGGTGCCGCATTTCGCGATGCCGTTGCCACACTTGTCGGTCATCTCCGTGATCGACATCTTTGTGGTTGCGGTACTCATTTACGAGTTTCTGGCGCTGATCAAGGGAACTCGTGCCGCGCTCATGCTGGTCGGCGTGGCAGTGCTGGCGATTGCCTTCTACTTCTCGCGGCTGGGAGAACTCTCCACTCTAAACTGGATGATCGGCACGCTGCTCCCGTATGCGGCGTTTGCCTTGATTGTGATCTTCCAGTCGGAAATTCGGCAGGCGCTGGCGCGACTGGGACGCCGGCTGACCTTTGGCCGTCCCTCTTTGACCGAGGGCGATGCGTACGATGATATCGTCCTGGCGGCCAACCTTTTTTCCCAGCACCAGACCGGCGCACTGATCGTGATTGAACGCGAGATCGGGCTGCGAACCTTCATCGAAAGCGGCGTTCCGCTGGACGCCAAGCTCTCCTACGATTTGCTGGCCACCATATTTCGCCCCAGCGCTCCCCTGCATGATGGCGCCGTCATCGTGCAAAGGGACCGTATTGCGGCGGCAGCCTGCTTCTTACCGCTTTCGCTGAATCCCGTCCTGTCCACGCAGCTTGGTACCCGCCACCGCGCGGGAATCGGCATTACTGAAGAAACCGATGCGATTGCCGTCATTGTCTCTGAAGAAACCGGCGGCATCAGCGTGGCAACCGGGGGCACCATTGAGCGCGATTTGAGCGTTGAGCAGTTGCGCGAACGTTTGGGCAAACTATTGCGCCGCCACATGGCGCCCTCCACCTTGCCAACGCCCATCAGCCTCGAAGGCGCCAGTGACCGATTTCAAGAGGAGGAACGAGCCGGGCAACCGGACGGAGCGGGCCCTCACCTGGAACACAGGACGGATCGGCGCCTATGAGAGACCTGTTCCGGCAATACATCCTCCATAATTTTTGGCTCAAAATCGTTTCCATCGGGTTGGCGAGCGGATTGTGGCTGGTTGTTTCGCGTGACCAGCCCGCAGAACTGGCCGTGGAAGTGCCGATCGAATTCCGCAATGTGCCCGGAAACCTCGAGATCAACACCGAACACATTCCCCAGGCGCAAATCCGGTTGCGCGGCCCCGAACGGCTGATACGCAGGCTGCAGGTCTTCGACGTTCATCCTGAAATTGATTTGACCGGCGTAGAGCCCGGCGAGCGTACCTTTGATCTGACCGCCCAACAAATTCATAAACCGTACGAAATGGAAGTGGTACAAGTGGTGCCCGGGCAGATTCATCTGACCTTTGATACCCGGGTCATGCGAACTATTCAGGTTCATCCCCGCGTGGTAGGGAAATTTGCGCCCGGGTACAGCATTGCGCGAATTTCCTCCGATCCGCCGGCGATTACTATCGTGGGACCGCGCACGCGCGTCCAAGCGGTCGACAGTGCTATAACCGATCCAGTGGATGTGAGCGGGCTTATGGAACAGGGAACGTTTATGACCCATGCCTATGTGGCAGACCCCCTGATACAAGTGCTGGACCCCGTCTCCATCCGGGTCAATGTCGTCATGCAAAAAAGCTCCGGGAGAGAACTCGCGCGCTAAGTCCCCAGAACCAAATGACCTCCCACACGCGACAACTTTTTGGAACCGATGGCATTCGCGGCGTGGCCGGCGAATTCCCCCTTACCCTCGAAAGTACCTTTCTCATTGGTCGAGCCCTGGGGGAGGACCTGCAACGTACTCTGCCGGGCGCTCGCGTGGTCATTGGGCAGGATACGCGGGAGTCCAGCGCCTGGATTGCGGATCAAGTGACTCTTGGCTTGCTCGCCGCCGGCTGCCAGGTGGAAAGCGCGGGCGTCATTACCACGCCCGGGGTGGCTTACCTTGCCCGGTCACGAGGATATGCGGCAGGGGTAATCATTTCCGCGTCGCACAATCCGTGGACCGATAACGGCATCAAAGTTTTCTCCGGCGATGGATACAAGTTGCCGGATGCCCGCGAATTGGCCATTGAGCACGAGATCTTTACTCTACTGCAAAGTTCGGATCCGCCCGAGCCACCGGCGATGAAACCCATCACCAGCTTGCCGGGAAAAGCCGACCTGCGCCACGCTTATATCGAATGGCTGGGCAAAGGCGTAAAGCTGGATGGGCTGCGCGTGCTGGTTGATTGCGCCCACGGAGCGGCCACGGCAGAAGCACCGGAATTGTTTCTCGCGTGCGGGGTTGCGGCCAATTTTCTCAACGCGGCGCCGGATGGAAAGAATATCAACGAAAACTGCGGGGCATTGCACCCGGAAGCCGTGGCCAGAACCATCGCCGGGAAGAAAGGACAATTCGATCTCGGCGTCACCTTCGACGGCGATGCCGATCGCGCCCTCTTCAGCGATGCCAATGGCAAGGTCGTGAACGGCGACGCCGTCCTTCTGCTCGCCGCCAGAGATATGCAGAGTCGCGGGATGCTGCCCGAGCCGGTTGTAGTCGGGACCACCATGTCCAACATGGGGCTGGAAATCGCGCTCCGCGCCACCGGCGTTCGCATGCTACGGGCCAACGTGGGTGACAAATACGTTCTGGAAGAAATGCTGAAGCATGGCGCCATCCTCGGGGGCGAACAATCCGGGCACATCATCTTTCGTGACGGCGATGCCACTACCGGTGACGGATTGTTGACCGCACTGCGCGTCATGGAAATTGTCAAGCGGAGCGGCCGGTCCCTGGCCAATCTGGTGGCCGATCTCAAAGTCTTTCCCCAAACCATTCAGAATGTGCGCGTGCGGGAGAAGGTTCCCTTCACACAGGTGCCCGAGATTCAGAGCGCGATTGAAGCGGCAGAAAAGGAATTGGACGGAAACGGCCGGGTCGTGGTGCGCTACTCCGGCACCGAAGCTCTGGCGCGGGTAATGGTGGAAGCGGAATCGGAACCCAAGATGCGGCGCATTGCGGAGACGATTGCGGGCGGCATCAAGAGCGCGCTGGGCATCTAGCCTGGAAATTCCGCACAACTTTATAATACAAAGAACTTGACGAATATACCTTCAGGGCAGATACTTGCCCCATGATCGAGCATCGGCGGCGCCGACGGCACTTGCAGGCTCCAGTCCGCCATCTCCCCCTTCACGCTGCCGATGATCTGCGCTTCATCCGCGAGACCATGGAGCGTTCCGGCCCGTTTACCGCTGTCCCAGGCTGGGGGCAGGTGGCCATGGGTGTCACTGCGATTGGAGCAGCTCTGATTGCGCAGCAACAAACAACGCCCGCGGCTTGGCTGCAAGTTTGGCTGGGTGAAGCCTGCGTGGCGCTGGCCATTGCCCTCACGGCCACTCGCGCCAAGGCGATCAAAACCGGGCTTCCCCTCACCAGCGGCCCCGGCCGAAAATTTGCCTTCACGTTTCTTCCACCTATGGCTGCGGGAGCTCTATTGACGCCCGTTTTCTACCGCGCCGCACTCTCCCGCGATCTGCCGGGCGCATGGCTCTTACTCTACGGAACTGGGGTGCTCACCGGCGGCGCGTCCTCAGTGGCCAGCGTTCCGGTGATGGGTATCGCTTTCATGTTGATCGGCGTAATTGCATTCTTCTTCCCGGCGAGCTGGGGCAATCTCATTATGGCCGCGGGCTTTGGCGGGTTACATATAGGCTTCGGCATTTGGATCGCAAGGAGGCACGGTGGCTAGACCGAAACTCGCCAAACCGGCCGCTCCCGATCCTTCGCCCGGCCGCTCCCGCACGCGGCGGCGTCCCGCCGCCGAATTGCCGGAACTGGACCGCCGCATTCACGAGCGCATCCGGCTGGGCATTCTTAGCGCCCTGGCCATCAACGACTCGCTCAGCTTCAACGACCTTAAGCGCCTGCTCAAGACTACGGATGGAAACCTGAGCGTGCACGCCCGCAAGCTGGAGGAGGCGCGTTACGTCGGCTGCACCAAATTCTTTGAAGGACGCATCCCCCGCACCGAGTACCGCCTGACCGCGGCCGGACGCAAAGCGCTGGACGAATACCTGCAGCAAATGGAAGAACTCATCCGCATGACTCGCGAAGAGTGAAGTCAATTTTTTTTACGATCTGACTTTGTATGGCAAAGTCCGTTGTAGGAGCCAACCGCCATGTGGAATTACGCCCTGCATACCAACATGAACTTCCCCGCCCCGATTTCCGTGTTGGCATTTTTGGCTGCCGGCGGAGGTGTGGCGCTAGCCGTCCTTGGCATCGCCATCTTCTGCTTTGCCCGCAAGCTCAAACTTGCCCTGCTGCTCCTGAAGCTGACGGGTACAGCGGCCGTCGTCTATTTTGCGCTGCTTTTGGGATTCTCCCTCGCCAGCCATGCAACCACCCTGGCCGCCGGCCAGGAAAAATATTTCTGCGAAATTGATTGTCACCTGGCCTATTCGGTTGTTTCCGTAAAGACTGAAACCGAGACGCAGCATGTGCAATACGTGATCACCCTGCGCACCCGGTTCGATCCCAATACAATCTCTAGCCGCCGTCCGAAGGATTACCCGCTCACCCCCTCGCCGCGAACGGTTCTGCTGCTCGACAACCAAGGGCATACCTACGCGCCGCAGTCGGTCTCCGGTACTTCTCTGATGACCCGCCTGATCCCCGGCCAGTCCTATACCACCCAACTGGATTTCCACCTGCCCGCCCATGCCGAGGGTACGAAGCTTCTGGTCGCCACGACGCCAGGCTGGCCTGACCATGTCTTGATTGGAGACGAAAACAGCTGGCTGCATAAAAAAACCTACCTGCGCCTATGAGCGGGCACCTGTAACCTCATCGCCGGTGCTAGAATTCCGCACCATGAGACTTTGCCTGGCAGCAATCTTTCTGGTTACGTCCTTAGCCGCGCAGACCACGCCAGATGTGGAAATTACCGCCGAACCGCACCATCATCTGGTTTTGCACAATGCATACGTGCGCGTTTTCCGGGAGGAACTCGCCCCCGGCGCCAGTACGCTGCCGCACCGCCATCGTCATGATTATGTGGCCACGGCTCTTGGCGCCGCGCAGATCTCCAATCAGGTGGAAGGGAAACCTCCGGTCACGACCACTTTGCAGGATGGCCAGACGGTATTTTTCCAGGGCGGCATGGCTCATGTTATGCGCAACGTAGGAACCACGCCCTTCCGCAACATTACCTTCGAATTTTTGCAGCCCGAGAAGACTCCCGCGAAATGGGACGAAGAGCGCGGCCTGGATATTCTGCAGGGGGGCACCAAAGACATCCTGTTTGTTCAGAATGGAGTTCGAGTCTCCGAGATTGATCTGCAACCCGGCGGCATGATTCCCCGGCTCTCTCGCGCCGGCCCGCAATTGCTGATCGCGGTCACGGATTTAGAGCTGCGCGACGAGGACGCCGACAACGCTTCTTCGATGATCCTTCATTCGGGGGAGGTTAAATGGCTTCCGGCAGGCATCACCCACACCATGATGAATTTGGGCAAGGGGAAGGTAAAGCTCATCTCGCTGGAATTCCATTAAGCGGAGTATGCAACTTATTTGACTATGCGTCATGGGTCGTTAGCTTTTGCGAACGACGCACAACCAACGACGAACGGCCACGTTCGCCGGTCCGCCTGCAAGCTACAATCGAACCATGTTTCGACTCATGTGCATTACCGCTCATCCGGATGACGAAGCCGGCGCCTTTGGCGGCGCACTCCGCCTCTATGCCGATCGCGGCGTGGAAACCTGCGTGGTCTGCCTGACTCCCGGGCAAGCGGCCACCCACCGCGGCGGCGCGAAAGACGACAACGAGCTGGCAGATATGCGGCGAAAAGAATTCGCGGCCTCTTGCGCGGTTCTGCGCGTGAACCGGGGCATCGTGCTCGATTATCCCGACGGCCACCTGCACCGCCAGGATTTGTACCAGGTGGTGCGCGAGCTGGTTCTGCAGATTCGCGGCTTCGGCCCCCAAATCTTGCTGACCTTTGGACCCGAAGGAGGAGTCACCGCGCACAACGATCACTCCATGGCATCACTGTTCGCCACGCTGGCCTTCCATTGGGCGGGGCGGGAAAACCGCTTCCCCGAACAATTCGGCAACGGCATTCAAGCGCACCGCGGACAGAAACTTTATTACGCAACCTTTAGCTACACTTTGCCTGACCGTCCGCCGGTCGTCCTGCCATCCATCACTTCGACGCTCGAGATCGGGGAGAAGCTTTGGGAAACGAAGCTGGCCGCATTCAAGGCCCATACCAGCCAGGCACCGCTCTGGCCTCTGCTAGAGAAGCGCCTGCGTGAGGCTGCAATGCAGGAGCGATTCCACCTGGCCGCCTCGACTAAACTCGGTCCGGTAGAAACAGAAACGGATTTATTCGCCGGCGTGGTGGAATAAAGGAAGGGATTTTGGGCCGCTCGCGCTAAAAGAATTCTTTCCGTTCCCAGCCGCGTCACCCGTAAGGTCGAGCACTCTTGAGCTGTGCTAAACTATCGCTCTGCAGATAGACTAACGGCAGTACAGGAATTGCGGCCCCTGGGTTTGCAGCAATTCAAAAGTCACGCAAGGCGGGAGTAGTTCAGCGGTAGAACGCCAGCTTCCCAAGCTGGATGTCACGGGTTCGATCCCCGTCTCCCGCTCCATAAAGTCAATAAGCCAGATCGACAGCCCAGCGACTGCATCGACCCTAAGGTTGATTTTTTCTGTCTTCCGGATCGGCTTTTTCAGCTTCAGCGGCGGCGAAATCGGCTGACTCGCTATCGCCAAACTCTTCTGCCAATTCTTCCGGTGTAGCATCCGATTCACCCTCGCCCGTGAAGCCACTTTCAAATTTGATCGGCTTAGACTTCTTTTCCCTTGGCTCTGCCATGCCACGCTCCTGTTATTGGGATGCCGTCATCGGTGAAAAGGTGGCAGTTGTTTTGTCGTTCCATGAAGCCCCAACCCGCCTTCTGCTCTTGGACTTCGATCGGCGGCAGCCAACTGGAAAGTTTTGCAATTCGTCCCAAGGCAAAACCTTCAGGCTTCTATCAAGACGTCACCATTTTCCGCCCATCGCTATCCCCTAAACCGCTGGTTGCTGCTGCGTCATGCAGTGAATGGCGCCCAGTCCCCAGAGCAAATCCCCGCAGTAAATTCCCACCACATCCCGGTCGGGAAACAGGTCGGCCAGGATGTCGAGGGCGAAACGGTCATTGGGATCGTTGAAAACCGGGACCAGAACGAGGCCGTTGGCAATGTAGAAATTTGCGTAACTGGCCGGCAGACGCTGGCCGTTGAAAATCACCGGCGCCGGCAAAGGCAGCTCGACGATGGACAGCGCCTTGCCATCCTGATCGGTAGCGGCACGCAGCCGGCGAATGTTTTCCCGCAGCGGCTCGTAGTTTGGATCATCCGGGTTTGTTTCGACCGCCGTGACCACCGTATCCGGCGAAACGAACCGCGTGATGTCATCGACGTGGCCGTGGGTGTCGTCGCCGACGACGCCGCAGCCCAGCCAGACCACGTTCCGGATTCCCAGAAACTCGGCAAAGACTTTTTCATAGTCAGACCGCTTCATCCCGGGATTTCTTTGTTGCACTTTGCTGAGCAGGCATTCCTCCGTGGTGAGGAGAGTTCCCTGCCCGTTCGCATCGATGGATCCGCCCTCGAGCACGACGCGCTGCTTGCGGACTTCCGCACGAATCTCTTCGGCCCCGGTTGTCTCCGCCATGAGGCTGCCAATTTTCTCGTCGTGCCGCCAGTTAGAGTATTTGGCCCACGCGTTGAAGCGCCATTTGATCGCCCTCAAAGGAGCACGTGGGAACAGCCGCCCTCGGCTGTCCGGCCGAGCAGAGCTCGGCAGAACAAATGTGCATCCCGAATCGCGTGTCCACACCCGGTTCGTCGGCCAGCGATGGAAACGGACGTTATCGCTGAGAGCGTTAGCTTTGCCCAGCGTTTTGCGGGCAAGTTTCTCGGCGGCCAGATCGTTGACGATAATCTCCACTCGCTCATGCCGCGCCAGATTGCGGACAATTTCCGCATAGACCCAGGGAATCGGCTCGAACTTGCCGGGCCAGTCGGCGCGATGATGCGGCCATGCCAGCCAGGTGGCGGCGTGGGGTTCCCACTCGGCCGGCATGCGAAACATGGATTGAGCTTCGAGCATTTTCATCCCGCAATAGCTGAACCGGCTGGGCGAAGGTGGGAAGAATAGGCAGCTAGCCATGCGCCGAGGGAATAACTAACTCCGCGAATCAATGAAATGGTGAAAACAAAGAAAGCTCGGCAGTCTAGCGTCATGAAATTCTTGGCGCACTCGATACCAGAAAATCGAAACCAAAGGCTTTCTAAAGAAGCGTGTGGGGTGCTTGAGGTTGCCAGCACGCCGAAGCTAAACCAGAGAATAGGCAAAACCCACGCTAGACTGGCAGTCGAGTTGCGCCATTTCCGGAAAGCAAAAAAGCCAATTACTGCGGCAAATAGAACACTCAAGCACCATGCTTTCAAAATAACGCTGCGACCTGAGTGGGCCGGAATCAGGTGATAAAATGGCGACTCTAGGATTGCTGGAGCTAAAACTGCGGCCGCCGTGTTCAAGAGGAACCAACCCCCACCGCGTGCAAAACTAAGGAACGAAGTTGAGTTCGAGGACATTCCGTTGTCCATTGCTAATCAATCAGCCGACTAGTAATGCCCGCGTAGCTGTCAATCCGCCGATCCCGTAAAAACGGCCAATTCCGCCGCACGTCCTCCAGATGCTTCAGATCCACTTCGCCAATCAGAATCTCCTCTTTGTCGTGCGACGCCTGCGCGATCACTCGCCCAAACGGATCGCAAAGAAACGATCCTCCCCAGAACTCCAGCCCGGCGCCGGGCGCGGAATTGCCGCGTATGTCCCCGGTTTCAATGCCGACGCGGTTGACTACAGCTACATAAACGCCATTCGCAATGGCATGCGCCCTCTGAATGGTCTGCCAGGCATCGTGCTGCGCCGCACCGAACTCGGCTTTCTCCGCCGGATGCCAGCCAATCGCCGTGGGATAAAACAGAATAGAAGCGCCCTGCAACGCCGTCAGCCGCGCTCCTTCCGGATACCACTGGTCCCAACAGACCAGCGTTCCCACGCGGCCGACATGGGTGTCAAAGGCGCGGAAGCCCAGGTCTCCCGGGGTGAAATAGTATTTCTCGTAATACAGAGGATCGTCCGGGATGTGCATCTTGCGGTAAAGGCCGCGCAACGAACCATCCGCATCGAACAACGCGGCCGTGTTGTGATAGACGCCGGCCGCCCGCTTTTCAAAAAGGGAAGCGATTAGAACAATTCTCAATTCCTTGGCCAGCTCCGCGAGTCTTGTGCTGGTCGGTCCCGGAATCGACTCGGCCAGATCAAACAGCGCCGCATCCTCCCTTTGACAAAAATATTGCGTCTGAAAAAGTTCCGGCAGGCAAACAATCTGCGCCCCCCGGGCCGCAGCGTGGCGCACGAACTCCATCGCCCGCTGCAGATTTTCCGCGGGCTCGGCGCTCGCCGGCATCTGCACTAATCCGACTTTAAATTTGTCTGGCGGCACGCAAACTTCCTCTAAGACGACTTAGAATATCAGAGGCCGCAGAGTTGTTCCGGTCCGATTGTCTAGCCGTAGCCGAAGACGTTCTAGTAAATTGAATCTCAGCAAAATTACAGCTTGGGGGTGAGGGTTGAAACACAACAATCACGATGGTTCGGGAATCGAGCGCCAGCTGCACAATCCGATTGAGGACAAGCTCATTCCGCTGGAGCCGCTCGATCTCACGAAAGTGCATTCCATTGACGATCTGGTGCAGGCCATGGGCAAGACTGCCTTCACCGGCCGTCAGGTGGGCGAGGCCGCGGACGTTCTGGAAGCGATGGCGCGAGACAAGGATTGCTTCGTGGTCATGACTTTGGCGGGCGCCATGACCGTAGCCAAACAGGGCCTCGTCATCACCGAACTCATCGATCGCGGAATCGTGCAGGCAATCGTTTCTACCGGGGCCTTAATGGCGCATGGTTTGGTCGAGGCGACCGGGCGCGCGCATTTCCGTTACAACCCGGATGTTCCCGACACCGAGCTTTACGAGCAGGGCTACAACCGCGTGTATGACACGCTGGAGCCGGAACAGAATCTCGACCAGGTGGAAGAGGTGATGTCGGAGGTTCTGGAAGGCTGGGACCACAATGAGGTGATGTGTTCTTACAAGCTCAATCACACCATCGGCGCCTATCTCTCAAAGCACGCCGCCGGACAGCGGGGAATTTTGAAGTCCGCGTATGAGCAGGGTGTCCCGGTTTTCGTGCCGGCGTTCACCGACTCAGAACTCGGCCTCGACACAGCTTTGAACAACCGGATACGGGAGTCGACGGGACGGCACAAGATTCGCTTCGACCCCTTTGAAGACCTCGAGCACTTTGCTGCTACTTTGTTGCGCCAGACCCGCCTCGGTATTGTGACCATTGGCGGCGGCGTCCCCCGCAACTGGTCGCAGCAATTCGGTCCGTTTATCGAGCTCCGTCACCGCCGCCTGGGGGAGAATGTTCCGCTGAAGCGGTATCACTATGGAGTACGCATCTGTCCGGAACCGGTGTATTGGGGTGGACTATCGGGCAGCCCGTACAGCGAGGCGATTTCGTGGGGAAAATTTGTGCCGCCGGCGGAAGGCGGCAAATTCGGCGAAGTCTTCGTGGACGCGACTCTGGGATTGCCCCTGATCGTCGCCGCCGTACTGGAGCGTCTGGACAAGAACAAGACGGAAAACTCCAAGAAGCTCAAGAAAGACAAGGCCACGAAGTAGCCTCTCCATGGAGACAAAAAACAAGCAGCCCATCGGCGGAGATGGGCTGCTTGTCTTCCGAAGCTTTAATCGAAAATCAGGACCGCCGCCGCGATCACCGTTGTCCACAGCCCGCGCTTATCGCCCACTGCGGACTGGGTTACGTTGGCCGTCCGTACAATCTTGTTAGAAAGCCGGTAGATCTGCTTCTTTTCGTCCCAGGAACGGTCTGGGTCAAACTCCACCGCCAATGTGGTAGCCAGCATCTCCGCCGCCAGTTCCTCCGCGTAGTCTCCCGCCGAGTCCTCGGTTTCGCCGAAGGAGTGGTGCTCGCTCAGGTAGCCGTACGTATTGCGATCCGCAGGGATGGCCACACCGATGCTCGCCGCCAACAGCCGGTGCGGCTCGTGCGTAGAGTTTTCCGCCACGACCGCAAAAACCACTTCGCCGGGGCTCAGGTGAGTCAGTCCCTGCGACCGGGGCACCAATTTGCACTGTGGTGGAAAGATGGAAGAAACCCGGACCAGATTCTGGGCGGCGATGCCGGCATCTCGCAAAGCCAACTCAAAGGAAGTGAGACGCTCTTTGTGCTTACCGACTCCTTTGGTGAAAAAGATCCGCTTCGGGACCATGTCTTTCGCCAATTCGCAATTCCTCCGCTTTTATTCGTAATGAATGCGCAAATCTAACATAAGCCTATGGTGTGGAATATTAAAATTCGCGCGGCAGCCCACAAACAGGGTTGACATCCTGATTCTGCTCTTGGATGCGGAAATTATGGCTGGGAACCTTGTCTAGGCTACTTTGCGGCTGCAACGGACTTGACCGCAATTTCGTCGGCATCTACCGTGCCTGTGACCTTGGCCGGTTCACCGGCTAGCTTATCCAACTGGTCCAGGACCGCCTTGTCCTTGCTCTCCAGGGTATAGACCTTGTCCCCGACCACCAGGGCATACTTCGAGCCCTTGCGGACACAGGCGCGGGTGCACTCGGCCTTGCTGCCTTCCATCATGTGCTCGGCTCCGCACATGGAATCGCTGACCTCGCCGGTAAGAGTCTGCGCTTTTCCGGCAGCAAATCCGGGGGGAACCAACGTTCCGGCTGCGAGAACCAAGGTGGGCAAAAGAATACTGAGCTTATGGCTGGGGGATTTCATCAACGCCTCACAAAGGAAATTTGAATGCTTCGCGCGATCGAGAGAACCACGGTTCAGAAGATTTTACACCAGCCAGCTCTAAGGCCTTTATTGAATGGACTTCCGTGTAAAGCGCAGGGTTACGTCCACCGTCTTGTCCTGTTCGTCCGGGGAGTCGTGGACCTCCACGGCCCAGTTCGCGTCGAGGACAGCGCTCTTGAAGAGATCGTCCAGAAACCGACTGGGGTAGCTGGAGTCATAGATCGCGCCCTTGTCCAAATTCCATTTGGCCTGTACCAGCCGCGCGTCGTGGTCATCCAGGCCGCGCATCTCGATGTCGCCCATATGGTAGACATCGCCCTCGTCCACGTCGAGTTTGTAGCTTACGGTGGCTCCGGCCTCGTCAAGATGAGGAACCAGTACGATGCTGGCGGCTACGTAACCCCGGGTCCCATAGAGCTTCTCAACCGCCCTCAAATCATCTTGGAGTTGCACCGCGTCGGCCGGTTGCCCAGCCCGGAAGTGAATCAGCGGGTTGAGCTGGTCGGCTGAAAAGACCTTCTCGCCGGACCACTGAATCCCGGCGACTTTGTACTGAGGGCCGGGGTTGACTACCAAGGTGACGGCGACGCCGGTTTCATCATCGTTTTCCTCCACCACCTTGGCGCCTGCGTCGGTGATGGCCGCCTTGAGATAGCCGCGGGTCAGGTAGACGGGAAGAAAATTCTTCTCCGCTTGCACTTGTACCAGGGAATGCGAGTATGGGCGCTCCAGCAACCGCCTTGTCAGCTTATTCAGTATAGGCAACTCGGAGGGACCGGCGCCGGTAAACTCCACGCTGCGGATGCGAATGTCAGGCCCGGTAACGCTGAATACGATGGCATGGACCGCCCCGCCATCGGGTCCGGAGCGAACGTAATCCGCATGCCCCGGGACTTTGCGCTGGATGAGCATCACTTGCAGGGCATCGGATACCTGGTCGGCGAGACCGCCGGACAAAGGCAACATGCCGTCAAACAGCGGCACCTGCACATGTAATTTTGCGCGCAGATCGGAGTCCGAAAACCAGACGAAATTCTCGAAGCGGACGGGCACAAAATGCCCGGCATCCTGGACCTGCAGACTCAGCTTGGCGTCGTCTCCAGAGTACTCAAAGGTATAGCTGACGTTATCGAAAGCCCCGATTTCGCCGAGCCGCTGACTGGCCTTCTGGAAATCCTCCTCGGCCACTGTTTGGCCGATCTGCAAACCGCTCGCGGCAATGATTTCGGCCGGTTGATAGCGCTGGCTGCCCGTAACTTTGATGGCCGCCAGCTTCCAGACCGAAGGACTGGCATTTTTGGGACCAGCCGCCAGTGCATTCTGGACGAGGACGGAAGAGGACGGGAGAATCGTAATCCATACAATCACCGGCGCGAAGGCAAGGCTTCGTGGTATGCGCCTCGAGAACCTGGACAGTTTCACTTCCAACATCTCTCAGTTTCTGTTCACCGGCGGTCAGCGTTTGGCAAGGGCCGGCTCACCGGTTTTGATCTTCACCGCAATATCGATAAACGCCAGCGCGGCGCGGCTGAGCGCCTTGTCCTTACGGAATACCAGCGCGAGATCGCGGCGCACGTGAGCATCAGAAATGGGGATGGCTTCCACTACCCCGGCGCGAACGTCCTCCTGCACCTGGGAATGGGCGATGAAACCCACCCCCATATCGACCGCCACGAAACGCTTGAGCAATTCGCTGGAATCCAGTTCCATGGCGCAGCGGGGCTTAAGCCGCCGCTCATGAAACAGCGTATCCAGAGCGTCGCGGGTGTGGCCGATTTTGGGTAGGACCAGCGGATACTTGGCTACTTCCGCCAGGGGCGCGGATTTCATGGCCGCCAGGGGGTGCCCGGGCGGCGCAATAATCACCAGTTCGTCGCGATGGATCAGAACTACCGTCAGCCGCGCGTCATTCACCGGAAGCGAAATGACTCCGAAGTCCACCGAATTGTCGATGATGGCATCCAGAATTCGCCCGTAATGCGAACGCTGGATATTGATGGCCACGTCGGGATATTGCTTCTTAAATTCGGAAAAGACCTCGGGCAAAATATGGAGACAAGTGCCTTCATTGGCGCCTACGATGATTTCGCCCCTGGGCACGCGTTCGGTTTCGGCGATGGCTACCAGAACGGCCTTGCGCGCCTCCAGCGTTTCTTCCGCATACTTCTGAAAAAGCTTGCCGGAGGCAGTAATCGAGACCTTCCCCCCCGAACGGTCCAGCAACTTGGCGCCGACTTCCTCCTCCAGTCAGGCGTATCTGCGAAGAGATCGCCGGCTGGGTGCGGAAACGCTTCTCCGCTGCCCGGGAAAAACTGGATAGTCGCGCTACTTCCAAAAATGTTTCGAGTTGATCGAAATCCATAAGGGCCGCTGTCGACATCCCGCCGCGCAGTTGCCCCAACCGGCATTCTGCAAAAAGCGGTCAAACATTGCCGCAATAACTCTCCGTTATCTCAGCTATAAAAACAATCAATTTCCTTGCGGGAACCACACCGTCTAGACTCTCAACGGAAGCGGCGGTGTGATAGATTGTAGCAGGCAAGCAATTTTTCCCTTACAATCCCAGTGCGAAATTCAAGGCGCGAATGGTCGCGGATCGTAGTGTGGCCAGAAACGCCACTTCCGGGCTAAGCCCGGCATTTCAAAGGAGCATTCCATGGCTGATGCAAAAACTGTCCTGGAGTTCGCGAAAAACAAAGGAGCGAAGATACTCGATCTTCGTTTCACGGACTTGCCGGGACTCTGGCAGCACGTTTCCTACCCCATTGAGCAATTGAGCGCAGACTCCTTCGAGGAAGGTTTCGGAATGGATGGTTCCTCCATCCGGGGCTGGGCAGCGATCAACGAGAGCGACATGCTGTTGATCCCCGATCCCGACACCCACATGATGGACCCCTTCACGGAAGCCCCGACCCTGGTCATGCTTTGCGACGTCATCGATCCCGTGACCAAGCAGCGCTATGATCGCGATCCGCGCTACATCGCCCGCAAAGCTGAAATGTATCTGAGCTCCACCGGCCTGGCGGAC
>CAWHVI010000003.1:0-708403 GCA_963832765.1 uncultured Acidobacteriaceae bacterium
TTTACAGTCAGGGTACGCGCGACGGCTCGCTATGTCAAGCAAACTTTCCATTTTCATCAGGATTCTCACAATGAGAAAATTCTTGTCAAGCCCCCTAAAACAGCTTTTTCTCCGCAACCAACTGAATACAAAGCAAATATATTTTTGCCAAATTTGACCATTTACCCTACCGAAATTGCTATGCTGGAACTAAGAGATCAGCTCTTAGCCAACTGCTTAGCAGTTAGCCTTTAGTCTTTAGCCGGGCAGTGTCGTTGCAGAGCTAAGAGACAAAGGCTAGTCGCTAAGGGCTTTTTTTATGAAAGTTACCGAAAAAGACGTGGCTTACGTGGCCGGCCTCGGCAACCTGGACTTAACCGCCGAGGAGAGCACGCGCATGGTGCGCGACCTGAATGCGATTCTCGGCTACATTGACACGCTGAACGAGCTGGACACGGCCAACGTTCCGCCCATGGCGCAGGTTTCGGACAAGTACGGCGTGGATGCCTTGAAGCAAGGCACGGAGCGCTTCGCCTACGCCAGCCGCGAAGATATTCACGAGGGATTGCGCAAGTCGCTGCCGCACGATGTGGCGCTGGCCAACGCGCCCGAGTCGGACGGCACGTTTTTCAAAGTGCCCAAAGTGATTGAGAGATAGTGGCCAAGTGGCTAGTCGCTAGTGAAATGAGACTCGTGCCCTAACCACTAGTCACTAATCACTGATTTCTATGGACTTAAACTTACTCACCATCGACGCTGCTCGCACTGCCGTGCAGGAGCGCAAGACCAGCGCCACAGCGCTGGCCGAGGCCTACTACGCCAAGATCGAAAGCGACGATCCCAAGATCGGCGCGTTTCTGACGCTGTCGAAAGAGCGGGCGATGGCCAAGGCCGCCGAGATGGATGCGCTGGCGGCGAAGGGCGAGAAGTTGCCGCCGCTGGGCGGAGTGCCGGTGGGGATCAAAGACGTGATGGTCACCAAGGGTGTGCGCTCGACCGCGGGATCGAAGATTCTGGGAAATTACATTCCTCCGTATGACTGCACAGCGGTGGCGCGCCTCGAAGCAGCGGGCGCGGTGGTGCTGGGCAAACTGAACTGCGATGAGTTCGCCATGGGCTCGTCGAACGAGAATTCGGCCTGGAAGCCGGTGCACAATCCGCGCGACCTGAGCCGCGTGCCCGGAGGATCGTCCGGCGGCTCGGCGGCTTGCGTCGCCGCGGACATGGCCGTTGTCGCTCTGGGATCGGACACCGGCGGCTCCATCCGCCAGCCGGCATCGTTCTGCGGCGTGGTGGGTTTGCTGCCGACCTACGGCCGCGTCTCCCGCTATGGGTTGATTGCGTTTGCGTCGTCGCTCGATCACATCGGCCCGTTGTCGAAGTCGGTGAAGGACGCCGCCATCGTGCTGCGTACGATCGCCGGGCGCGATCCCATGGATTCGACTTCCGCCGAAGTCCCCGTGCCGGATTACGTGGCCGAACTCGACAAGCCGGTGCGCGGCATGAAGCTGGGCATCGCCAAGGAGTATTTAAGCGAAGGGCTCGACGCAGAGGTCAAGAAAGCCATCGAGGCCGCCGTTCAGAAGCTGGCGAGACTGGGATGCGAAATCGTCGAGGTCTCGCTGCCGCACACGTCGTTATGCGGTCCCGGCGTACTACATCGTGGCCACGGCGGAGGCATCATCGAACCTCGCGCGCTTTGACGGCGTGCGCTACGGCCACCGCTCGAAAGAGGCGCGCACGCTCGGCGATATGTACCGCAAGAGCCGCGACGAAGGGTTTGGCGCCGAGGTGAAACGCCGCATCATGCTGGGAACCTACGCGCTGAGCGCGGGCTACTACGACGCGTACTACCTGAAAGCCCAAAAAGTGCGCACGCTGCTCACACAGGACTTCGAAAATGCTTTCAAGCAGGTGGACGCCATCCTGACGCCCGACCAGCCCAACGCCGGCGTTTAAATTGGGTGAAAAAGTGGACGATCCGCTGTCCATGTATCTGGCGGATATTTATACCGTCACCGCAGACCTGGCCGGCATTCCGGGGATTTCCGTGCCCTGCGGCGAGACGAAAGAGAAGCTGCCCATCGGCCTGCAGATTCTGGGCAGGCATTTCGACGAAGGTACGATTCTGCGGGTGGCGCATGCGTACGAGCAGGCTGGGTAGATAGACTTTCATGACTGACCATGTGGGGGCGGGGCTTGCCCCGCCCCACTAACTGCGGCCCCTAGGAGCTGCCGGACGGGGCAAGCCCCGTCCCTACACAACTGAATAAGTTTCCCAGCAGGGCGGACCAAAAGTCCGCCCTGATTTTTTTGCCCGTGCAACTTCATACAGGAGAAAAACAAATGCAATTCAATCTTTTGAAACTCAATTCGACAAAGGCAATTCTTGCGGCAGTGCTATGCATCGTCCTTGCCACCACCGGCTGCACCGCCCAATGGATCAGCGTGGCTCTGGCCGACCTGCCCGTGCTCACCCAGATGGCCCTGAACATCACTACGCTCATCACCACGCTGCGTTCCGGACAGCAAATCAGCGTCGGCGAAGCAGCCGCCATTCAGAACATCTCAATGCAGGCCAGCAGCGATCTCAATCTGCTGCAATCGCTCTACGACCAGTACAAAGCGGCACCCGAACGGTAAGACGCTGCAGAAAATCCAGAACACCGTTGCCGAGATCAATCTCAATCTGCCGGCGTTGCTGGCGGCAGCTCACATCAGCGATCCGGTTCTGGCCGCAAGAGTTTCGGCTGCCGTAAATCTCATCCTGACCACCGTGCAGAGCTTCGCGGCCCTCCTGCCGACAACCGCCAGAACCTCGCAGCATGTTCCCAGTCAGAAAGTGATCATTCCCACCGCCAGCGATCTGAAAAAGCAATGGAACCAACAAGTGTGCGCACCCACCGGGCAAGCCGCTCTCGATGCGGCCTTGGCGCAGTGCTCATTGAATTAGTGCCTTTACCCCCCGGCCACGCAGAGGACGCTGAAGTTTGGTGTTTTCGGCGACCTCTGCGCCCTCGGCGGTAAGGCCTTTTTGTTTTCGATTCCCGAGCGATGGAGGAAACATGAGTTTGCCCGTGATCGCAGTAACCAACGTCTCCTCTTGCCTGAAGGATGAGCAGGTGGAGGCGGTTCTCCCCCCTTTGCAGAGGCAGGTGAGCGGCGACTTCCGTTCCTACTGGAACCTGGACTGCGCGCTCACATTTCTACCAAAAGGTCAGCCGCTGGCCGCCGGATGGTGGCAGATCGTCGTCATGGACGATCCCGACCAGGCCGGCGCGCTCGGTTATCACGAGCTGAGCGTGCGCGGCACGCCGCTGGGAAAAGTCTTCGCCGCCCTCGATCTGAAAATGGCGACCTCCTGGACGGTAACCTTGTCGCACGAGCTGCTGGAAATGCTGGCCGATCCCTGGATCAACTGGTGCGCGCAAACTCCGGAGGGAAAGATCTACGCACTCGAAGTTTGCGATGCCGTCGAATCCGATGCGCTGGGCTATGACATTGACGGCGTGCGCGTATCCGACTTCGTGACCCCAGCCTGGTTCGAGCCGACCAGCGCCGACCGCCTGGACTTTCAGCGCCATTTATCGCACGAGTTGCAGTTGGGCGCGGGTGGCTACATTTCGATTCTGGATCCCGAGAAGGGCTGGACACAGATCACGGCCGAAGGAGTGGGCGGGCCGGAGGCGCCGGTGGGGAGTCGGCGGTGGAGGAGAGTGAGGAAAGGGATGTGTCAGAGGAGTGAGTAGTGAAAGAAAGGAAGTGATCTCACGAAGCCGACGCTGCAGTGTCCATACTGACGGAAGACAATGCGCTTCCGCCGTTCATAGACCTTAATGATCGCGGAAATCGTACCCGCGATTAAATGCATCTAACTTAATGGTAATCAATAGGGATAATACCGATGTCACTAAAGAAGGGTCGTAAATCACCTAATAAAAATGCTGAGAAATGGTACACTAGGCAGCCGATCAGAAATGAGTTGCGCCGCTCTCTCACGATGAATACGCTACGCAGAATTCCTTCCGATTTTCTCGTCGCCAAACCGTCATTCAGTTCTGGCGTTGCCAGGCTAATTGATTTCGGCTGCTTTTTTGATGTCTACAATAAAAGTGCTACGCCGGCCGAAGCCGACTTTCGCGCCACTTTGGCCGACTGGCTGTCGGTAGGTTTCGATGTTGTAGATGCGGCTGATTGTCTTGAGGCTGAAGAGAAGATAGCGTAAGCTATCGGCGTGGCCAAGAGCAAAGAGGCGCGCCTTGCACGCCGCGTGGAAGAACGCATTGTTCAAGCAACAATTCAGAGCTTCTCTGGACCTCTTCCTCCCCCAGAAGTATTGGCCCGATACAACGATTGCGTTCCAGACGGCGCAAAGCGCCTGATGGACATGGCGGAAAAGCAGCAGGAACATCGTCATTCTATTGAATCCCGAGTGGTCAATTGGAATACGTTGGATCAGCGTATTGGACTCTTCCTGGGCTTCATATTGGCTTTGACTATCGCGGTGGGAGGGTTTTGGCTAATCCTTCATGGGAAGGACGCCTTAGGGATTTCTTCGGTCATTGCAAGTATCGGCGGCCCAGCAAGTATCTTCATATTTGGTCGCCGAAAACAACAAAAAGAGAGAGAGGCAAAAGCTAGCAGCTTTCCTACCTTTAGTCGCTAGGCCGTGATTGATTTCACTCCGCCCGCAGCGTCTCCGCCGGATCAATCTTCGCAATGCGCAGCGCCGGCACAAAGCTCGCCGCCATCGCAATCAGCGCAAGCACGACCGGCACCGCCGCCAGCGTCACCGGATCATACACACGCACCCCATACAACTGACTCTGCAGCACCCGCACGGCAAACAGCGCCAGCACCATGCCCACAATCAGCCCAACTCCGCTAGCCACCACGCCCGACTTTCCCACCTCCATCATCACCTGCCGCAACTGCGCACCGAGCGCCAGACGAATCCCAATCTCCCGTGTGCGCTGCACCACCAGATTCGACACCAACCCATAAATTCCTACCGCCGAAAGCAGCAGCGCCAACCCCGCTAGCACGCCGAGCAGCAAAACCTGCGCCCGCTGGATGATGAGGTTTTCCGCCAGAAGATCCTTCATCGAATAAAAGCCCGAAAACGGCAGCCCCGGATCAACTGAAGCCAGCGCCTTTTGCATACTCCTGGTGATCCCCTCTAGCGGCTTCGATGTCCTCACAATCCAACTGGGTTGGAACCAGACGTTCGCCATGTTGACCAGCCCCTGATTCATCTGCGTGGCCGGAACGTAAAATACCGGGTCAATTCCTACGGGTCCTTCCCGGCTCTGCACCGGACGCTTTGCCACGTCACCCACAATGCCCACAATCGTGAAGGTCTGTCCCTCCGAGCGCAGATGCCGGCCAATCGGATTCGTCTCCGCATAGAACTGGTGCACGAACTCCGCGTTCACCACCGCAACCAGCTCCGATGTCGGCGTGTCGCTCTGGCTGATCCCGCGCCCCAGCAGAATTGGAATCCTCAGCGTTGCAAAATATCCGGGCGTGACGTAAGCCAGGCTAGCCCCATAGTCTGGATCGTCGTTTCGCCGGTTTCCATCCAGCAGCTTCACCCCATCGTTCAAGCCCCGTTCGTAAGGAACACTCAGTCCCACCGCCGCATTCTCCACTCCCGGAATCTGCCGCATCGCCGCCAGGCTGCGGTCCAGCAGGTTATGAAAGGCATTCGCATCGTGATAGCGCACATCGTCCAGCGAAACTTTCGCGGTTATCACGTTGGTTGCGTCAAATCCCGGCGGCCGCGTCTCCAGATAAACCATTGTGCGAATCAGCAACCCGGCGCCAGCCAGCAAAACCACCGTCAAAGCGATCTCGCCTGCGATCAAAGCTTGCCGCAAGCGGTCTGACCCTCCCGTCATCGAACGGCCGCCCGCCGCCATCGACGCACGCAGGTCCACCCGGCGCGTCTGCAAGGCCGGCAACGCGCCGAAAAGCAGGCTGGCCACCAGCGACGCCGCGAATGTAAATGCCAGAACTCGAACATCCAGAGTGAGTCCGCCCATTGGGAGCAGTTCCTCGGGTAAAAATCCGCCGAGGAACTGGAGCATCGCGGCTGCAAGCGCCAGTCCAGCCCCGGCGCCAAGCAGTGCCAGCAATAAGTTTTCCTGCCAGAGTTGCCGCAGAATGACCCAGCGCGTCGCGCCCAACGCCAGCCGCGTGGCCATCTCCGGTGCGCGCCGCGCGATCCGTACCAGCGTCAGCCCGGCCAGATTAGCGCAGGCAATCAGCAAGATGAAGCTCACCGCCAGCATCAGCACGAGCACTGGCGTGCGTTTATCCGAGTTCCCCACGCCCATCGAATGGCTCAGCGGAGCGACATAAAACCACGCGTGTCCTTTGTATTTGGTCTCGATCTCGCCAAAATACTTCTTGCGCAGGTGCGAAATCTGCGCGTTGGCCTGCTGCCAATTCGCCCCCGGCGCCAGCCGCAGAATGATTCCGCAATTGTCGCTACCGCATTCTCCCGTAGGAGCAGGGCGCAAGGGAGTCCACAAATCTGCGATCTGCGTGGTTTGAGCGTGCGGCGTCAATACTCCCACGACGGTGTAAGGAGCACCTTTCAAGCGAATCTGGTGACCAACCGCTTGCCAGTCGCCGTGAAACACCGCCTTCCACAACTCATAACTCAGCACCACTACCGGCGCGCCGCCCTGTCTGTCTTCTTCTTCCGTAAATTCACGCCCGAAGAGCAGCGGAATGCCGAGGACATCAAAGTAGTGCGCCGAAACCCGCACTTCGTGAACGTAGCGTACGCCCGCCTCGGGGTTCGACCCCGCCTGCAGATTGATTCCACTGCCTAAACCATACGCAGCTTCGCGCACGGCGGGCGCATTGTCCCGGATCCAGTTCCAGGTGTCGCCGTCGTGACTATCATCCTCCTCGGCTACGGACTTTCCAGTCCCAGGGACGACTCCATCCCTATGCCACATCAACACCCCCAACCGGTCCGGCTCCGGATACGGCAGCGGCCGCAGCAAAAATCCATCTACCAGGCTGAACACCGCGGTGTTCACGCCAATCCCCAACGCCAGCGTCACCACCACCGCCAGCGCAAACCCCGGACTCCTGTGCAGCTGCCGCAGCGCATATTTAAGTGATTGCCAATACCCAGTCATGTCAGCCCTCCGGCTTCAAAGCGTGTGATCGTTGACCAATTCCAGGATGAAGCTGTTGCTGCGCGTGGTGGTGCGCCGTTGCACGATTCCCGACGCCAGCAGGTTCTCGACCGCGGCAAGGTGAACCTGAGGGCCGACGCGGCGTGCGGCTGCGGTGTACAGCTTCACGTCGCTTTCGCGCATGGGCCCGCGCTTTTGCAGGCAAACCACAATCCGATTTTCATGGGCAGCCTGTTTCGCATCAATTTCGTTGACGGTCTTTCCCAAATGCACGATCACTTCCGCCCTCGTGTTTCTTGCTCGGGAAGCGAGCACGTTGGTGGTTCTGCACTCCGGGGACCAAAGCCGTGAATCTATGTCGTTGTTCCACGAGGAGTTACGTAATCTCCTATGGCTTCGTTCCAGCCCAACTGTCCATTTTCGAAAATCACTGTCCGAAAATGGACAGTTGGCTGACCAACAGGTTCTTTCCGATGGGTTGGTTTTTCTCTGTGCCTCAGTGTCTCTGTGGTGAAATTCGCCGTTGCGTCTACAATCTCTTCCCGTGGACTCCGCCCACATCGCCGAACTTCTCCGCCCGTATCTCGTACCGCCCGCCGCGCCGCCTTCTTGTCATTCCGAGCGAAGCGAGGAATCTGCTTTCCCTTCTCCAATCCAACTGCAACACATATCGATATACATCGATATACTGCTCCGCTGGAATGCCCGCATCAATCTCACCGCCATCCGCGATCCGGAAGAAATCGTCACCCGCCACTTCGGCGAATCACTCTTCACTGCCCGTCATCTTTACCCGGGCAACATTCGCGTGGAGACAGCCGCCCCCGGCTGTCCTGCGGCGCAAAGCTCCGTAGCAGAGTTGCCCGCGCCCGCATTTGCCAACGACCAACGACCAGGGACCAACGACCGGATTGACCTTCTCGATCTCGGCTCCGGCGCCGGCTTCCCCGGCATTCCCATCAAGCTCTGGGCCCCTCACCTCCGCGTCACCCTGATCGAGTCTAATCAGAAAAAGGCGACCTTCCTCCGCGAAGTCATCCGCGCCCTTACATTGACAGACATCAATGTATTCTCCGCCCGCGCCGAACAGTTCGCAGCCCAGGCCGGTGTGGTCACCCTGCGCGCCGTAGAGCGCTTCGAACAGGCGCTCCCGCTCGCCGCGTCGCTCGTCGCACCGCAGGGTCGCCTGGCTCTCCTGATCGGGGCCGCCCAACTGCCCCGCGCCCAGGAGCTGACGCCGTCCTTCGTCTGGCAGGAACCCATCCCCATCCCACACTCGACCTCCCGGGTTCTTCTTGTCGGGAACGAGGGCTAGGAAGCCTGAACTGTCCGAAGTGCACCCCAAGGAGCCCGACGACGACCTCCCAAGGCCAGCCAAACGAAGTTCTCACGCCCCCAGTAAGTAACCTAGGTAGTAAACAAGTGGTCTAAGCAGCACGATTCCATAGCACTTTTGACTCGCTAATCCAGCATTATCTCCATGCAAGACAACACAAGTGGGAATTCCAAGCGAGATCGATGCGAAAACCATTACCCGACCAAAAAGTTTTCCACAGTGTTCCCGCTGGAACATTAGAACGCAAGTGGAACCGAAAAACGAACACCGAACACAAATCGTTCTAGTGTTCCCATTGGAACATTAGAGCTAATGTTCCAATGGGAACACTGTGGAAAACTTTGCCGGGCTCTAATGTTCCAACGGGAACATTGTGGAAAACTTCGTGGAGATCGTGGCCAAGATGCCTCCCATCCCCATTTTGGGAAACTGGCCTGCTGCACCGAAATCTGTCCTTGCCTTTGCCGTTTCGTCCGCTCTATTCTGCCCCTAGCTCTCAGGCTTCTCCGAAAATTCCATGGGACGTGTTATCGCGGTTGCCAACCAGAAGGGTGGCGTAGGTAAGACTACGACCTCCATCAATCTTGCTTCGTCCTTTGCCGCGGCTGAGGTCAACACGCTGCTGGTCGACTGCGATCCGCAGTCGAATGCCACCAGCGGCCTTGGCCTGGTCGAAGACCCCGACCGGCTGAATACCTATCACCTGCTGATGGGGGCGGCCACGGCGGATGAGGCCGTCGATCGCGACCGATCTCGAGCAGCTTTGGATCATTCCGGCGCACAAGAACCTGATCGGCGCGAACCTTGAGCTGGTCGAGGGAGAGCGGCGCGAGTTCCGGCTGCGCGATGCGCTGGCGCCCCTGCGTGAACGTTTTCAGTTCATCGTGCTCGATTGTCCGCCAGCGCTGGACCTGCTTACGCTAAACGCGCTGGTGGCCGCGGACGCGGTGCTGATTCCCATGCAAGCGGAATACTTTGCGCTGGAAGGTATCAGCGAGTTGCTCGACACGGTGGAGAGGATTCGCGGCAGCTTCAATCCGGAACTGGGGATCGAGGGCGTGGTGCTGACCATGTTCGATGAGCGGACGAACCTGGCGCAGCAGGTCACGGCGGAGCTGAAGAGATTCTTTGGCGAGAAGCTGTGCACGACGACCATCCCGCGGAACATCCGGCTGGCGGAGGCGCCGAGCCATGGCAAGCCAGCGCTGGTTTACGATCCGCGGTCGAAGGGAGCGGAGAGCTATATCCGGCTGGCGAAGGAGATTATCGAGAGGCAGGCGGCAGTGCCTCGGGGCTGAGTTACCAGAGGTCAGGAAGGGGACAACCGCAGAGAACGGCGGAGCAGGGACCGGCGGCGGAACAATTGGACAAGACCGCATAATACATAGACATAAACATCTATGTATTAGATTGATAAGTGTCTATATGATATGGGTTCAGGCCTGTGGTTCCCACTTCTCGCAAAGGCGGCGAGAAGTGGGGCACCCATTGTCTTGCAGAGGGCTGGGAACTTCCGTGGAGGCGATAAATACGATGACAGCGGCGGAGAAGGTGGTGGGGTCGGATGGAGTCGACGTCCGACAAGGCGGAAAAGCACGTCGATAAGCGCAAGGCGCTGGGGCGGGGGCTGGAGTCGCTGCTGCCGTCGCGCGAGGGGCGCGCGGGATGGGCCGGCCGACGTCGTCCCCGGCTGGGAGCTCATCGGGCTGGAGACACCCGCCGCGCCAACGTCGCTCCTCAACGGCGTAGTGATTGGCGATCTGCATGCCCAGGCGGCGGGGCCGGGGCACCGGGAAGCGATTATCCAGATCCCGCTCGATCAGATTGACGCCAATCCGTACCAGACGCGGGTGCAGTTCGATGAAGAGGCGCTGATGCGAGCTGCGGGAATCGATCCGCGCGACCGGGGTGGTGCAGCCGATTGTGGTGCGTCCGGGGACGGAAGGGCGCTACGTGCTGGTGCTGGGCGAGCGGCGGTGCCGGGCCTCGAAGGCGGCGGGGAAGACGATGATTCCGGCGGTGGTGCGGCGGGTTTCGGATCAGCAAGCGGCCGAGATGACGATTGTCGAGAACCTGCACCGCCAGGACCTGAACTGCATGGAGCAGGCGGCGGCGTTCTCCAAGCTGAGCAAGCAATTCCAGCTGACCCAGGCGGAAATTGGCGACAAGTTCGGGATATCGCGCGAGTCGGTGGGGAATTACCTACGGTTGCTGCGGCTGCCGGGATCGGTAATGCAGTATTTCATGGACCGGGTGCTGGGCTTCAGCGAGGCGCGCGAGTTGCTGAAGCTGGACTCGAATGAAGAGATCGAGAGCCTGGCCAAGAAGGTGGTGGAAGAACAGCTCTCCTTTATACAGCTAACGGATATGGTCGAACGGCTGACCATGGCGAAATATGTGAAAGAAGAACCACCGAAGCGGCGCGGGGCGCGCTGGATGGATCCGAACGTGAGGGCGGCGGCGCAGGAGTTACAGAGAGTGCTGGGGTTGCAAGTGAAGATCAGCGACCGGAACGGGAAAGGCAAGATCGTGATTGAGTACGGCACCGTGGATGACTATGAGCGGGTGGTGGGGATGCTGCGGGGGAAGTGACGCGAACCATTTTGGTAAAGGGGTGGGAGAGATAGAGATGGCAGGGCTGGATTGCAGTTTCCACAAGCCTGGTTCGCGCGATAAGTGGGATTGGGTACGTCCGGAATCTATGCGCCGCAGTGTGGAACCCCCTAGGTTAATACCAACTCCCGGCATAGACCTGCAGAATAAGTACGGCTGCCAAGTCGTAAGCTCCATTGTCTAAATCCCCTGTATGCTCTACAGCCTCCGAGCCGCACGATGGTCGCATCCAATTCCCCTGGCTGGTCAGCCTTCCTAACCAAAGGAGACGTGGCATGAAAAAACACGTGGTCTCACTGCTCCCGGCAGTGTTGCTATTCACTGCCCTCACCAGAAGTCCGGCAGCCGCCGCTCAGCACCAGGGAGCGGCAGTAGATGCTTCATCTGCGCGGCAAGCGCAAAGCCAATTCACTGCGAACACTGTGATCGTCGCCGAGCTGTCGAAATCGCTGGACGCCAAGAAAGCGAAAACCGGGGACCCAGTGGCGGCGAAGACCACGATGGATGTACTTTCGCAAGGCAGAATCGTGATTCCCCGGAACACAAGAATTGTTGGGCATGTCGTCAGCAGCAAGGCTCACAGCAAAGACTCCCCGGATTCGAATATCGAAATAGCTTTCTACCGCGCCATCACGAAAGATGGCCGGGAACTGCCGCTTATCCCTTCGGTGCAGGCGATGGGCGCTGCACTCAGCTCCATCAGCACTTCCGAAGGGGCCACTACCGGAGAAACCGCTCCTCGTTCAGTCAACCTTCCTAACGGTAGCTTCCAGCGAGATCCTCACGCTGCACTCGCTCCGCAAGCCCCCGGAGCGCTGATCCCAAATAGCGAGGGGGGCGGTGACCCCGAGTTGCCTGGCTCTGTGTCCTCTTCGGAGAGGCAAGCCCGGCACTCTCGTTCGCTCGGTGCGAACAGCCACGGTGTGGTTGGAATGAAAGGGCTGGAGTTGAAGAATTCTGGACAATCTTCAGTAGTGAGTTGCAGGAACAAGAATGTGCATTTAGACAGCGGGACCCAATTGATTCTCCGGGTACGGTAAGGCGAGCCGAGGACACCCTTGTTTATGGCGAGCCGAGAAATACAATTTCCGGCCAGCCAGGTGGTTCGGGAGTTCCCCGCTCCCCATCACATGAAGTTTTTCGTGTGATACGCGGACATACGAAAGGCAACCTCCGCTTCGAAGCCGAGCGACTGCAAGCGCTCTCTGCGGGTGTGGTCCATCTCGCGGTGGAGTTCGGCCACGCGGCGGGCGCCCAGGCGAACTTGAGGCGGCGAAATGCCTCCTCCGGCAAGAATAACGAGCGCATCGTGAACCTGCGAACTCAGCCCAGACACCGAAGCCAGCACCCGGCTGCGACGCTCGACCGCCGCAGCTAAAGACGAGCGCCTTTCCGGCTCGCGTTCGAGCACGTAGCGCAGATGCTCGGTGCCGAAAGCGACGTGGCGGGCTTCGTCCCGGTGCGCCAGGCGGGCGATAGTAGCGGTCACGTGGTCGGGCGCGTATTCGCCCAGGAATTTGAGAAGCGTGAGAAAAGTACCTTCGCCCATCACGCACAGCAGGAAGGTCGCGGTGGTGAAGTCCGGCTCTTCGAGTAAGGTTTGCAGGGAAAGCTGCCCGCTGGTGGCGGTTGTGCCGAGACCGGCCCCGCCAGCTTCCGCGCGCCGAGTGAAGACCTCGGCATGGCGTGCCTCGTCGGCAATTTGCATGGCCAGCACTTCCACTACTTCACGGTAGTGGGGATGAATGCGGGCAAGGAAACGAGCGGGAACGTAGAGCGCCGCAAACTCATTCTCGGTGAGGAAGGTCATGATCTGGGCCACCGCGCCTTCGAGTTCCGGCGTTAAGACAGGAAGTCGATCCCAGGGAATATCGCGCGCTGCCGACCATTGGCCCGCGGTGGCTTGCTTATAAATGCTGCCCAGTTCGCGCGCCCACACATCGCGCTTATGGCGCAGGGTGAATGCGAACTCCGGTCCGCCGCTCTCGATGCGCGCGCCGCGCGGGGCCAGGCCCCAGCTAGGCTCGGCGATTTCGGAAACTTCGGTGCGAGAAGTGGTCAGTGACGGCGCGGCAGCGCCGCCTGGATACGGTATAAGTCCTTCGCTCCCTGCTGCGACTCACAGCGGTGCCCCTCCTTGCGGCACCAGGCCGAGAGGTGCTCGGCCAGTTCAGCAGAATCGCCGCGAACCTCCAGCCATTGGCCTGCCCCGAGCTCCGCCAGGGCACGACGCAACAGCACCGGCGCGCCTTCGTGCAGCGCTAGATTCTCAAGATCGAGTTGGCGCTTCGGTTTAGTCTCAGGCACAAAAAAGATCAGCTCCGAGAGGCTCAATCTTCAATTTCCAGGCTAGCCGGCGCCGTCATAGAAATGGAAGTTCTGCACGGCCTTTTCGAGTTGAGCATAGCCGCTGGTTCGCGCCGGCAGCCACTGTTTCAATCCTTCGAGTTCCATGAATACCCGCACAGCGGGATCCTGAAACGACATGGCCAGCAGCTCATCGAGGAAGGGCTGCACTCGTTCTCTGGACAGACCGGGGCGCGCGGTAAAGTTGCAATGATCAAAGGGAGGAGTGGTTGCCAGCGTGCGCGTGACACCGGGATCCAGAGTGCCCTCGTTGATGAAGACCGGGTAGTTAGCATCGAGGACGCAGGCGGCGTCCGCCCGGCCTTCGGCGAGCGCCCGGGCAGCATCGCGCTCACCGCCCACGTGATCGCCATGCTTGCCCACCATCACTTCGTGATACAAGACGCGGCAGTGGCGCGCGGGGTCCAGGCCCGAGGCGGCGATCATGCCCAGGGGAATCAGCGTGGCTTGCGGCGAATCGGACGCGCCGACCGCTACCGTCTTGCCTTTTAAGTCTGCGAGGCTGCTCAGTTCCGAATCCTTCCGTACGATGATTTTTGTGGTCAGGTCACGGTCGGAATCACGCATGGCGAGCGCCACACAAGCGCCCGCGCTGAGGATCTGACTCTTCACCCATGCGAGCGGCGAATTCCAGGCGACATCCACTTCGCCCGACAGGTTGGCATCTACCTGAGCGTCATAGGTCGAATAGAGAACGTAATCGGTCTCTACTCCGCGGTCGTGGAAGTACCCCTTGAATCCTTCCCAGATGGTTACAACCTTGGGATCGTAGGCAACGGCGCCGATGCGCAGCACCGCTCCGGAATCTGGGGTGTGAGATGGTCTGGCCATAGGGATATCCTTTCTGATGTGGCCTCAAAATAAGGGCAGACCGAGGCACGCTTTTCCGATGAAATCCTTCAGCACGTCGCTGGAAGGGGCCATGACGGCGGCCGCCTGCGCGTCACGAAAGAGCCGCTCCAGACCGCCGCGCCGCCCGAATGCCCAACCGCCGCCCAGTGTCATCGCGCGCGAAACAATGCCAAGGCACGCCTCTGAGGCTTTGGCTTTAACGCCCAGCACATCCACCATTGCCGCCGGGTCGCCGGCGAGCGCTTTGCGGATGGTCTCGTTCAAATAGGCTCGGGCAGAGTTCAGTTCAATCGCCATTTCGGCCACCAGAAATTGCACCCGCGGAATGGAGGCAAGAACCGCGCCACCGGCCTGTTCGTACTTGCGGGTCCCGACGCGCGCCGCAATCATTTGAAATGCCGCCGTCGCGATGCCCAGCGAGATGGAAGCCACACCAATTTGAAAGTGCGGTAGGACGACCTCCAGCATAGTTTGGAACCCAGTACCCTCCGCGCCCAGGCAGGTATCGTCGCGCAGGATGACTTCATTGAGCGACATGGGAGCGCTCGCGTTCCCGGCTAGGCCAAGCCCCTCGAAACGCCCTTGGGCTATAAATCCCTCTGTGCCCTTGGGAATCAGGTAGAGATTCACGTCGGTAGGCCCTGATGCGCCAGCTCTGCGGGCCGAGACGACATAGCTGTCGGCCTCGCCGGCGCTGGTCACGAAGCTCTTGTTCGCGCTAAGGCGCTTCCCCGAACCGTTGGCGGTGTTGCGAACCTCGCTCACCGGCATGTAGAAATGCCCGCCAGAGCCGGCTTCGCTGAAGGCCAGGGTGCTCAGGTGGCCTCCCGACGCAGCCGCGGGCAAGATGCGCTTTTTAAGCGCATCACTGCCCTTCGCGGCAATCACCACCGTGGCGCAGAAATGCATGAGTGTGATCATGGCGGTCGAAGCGCAATGTTGGGATTGAACGCCGAGCGCCAGCGACATTTCGGCAAGCGTCGCGCCCGCGCCGCCAAATTCCACCGGTGTAAGCAAGCCGAGCACACCAGCCTTTCCCAGCGCCGCAAGGTTTTCCCGTGGAAACTGGCGGGCTTGGTCAACTTCATCGGCGCGCGGGCCGAGCAGCTCCCGAGACAGCTTTTCGTTGGTTGCTAGCAGAGCTTGAAGATCTGGCATGTATCCTCCGACTGTCCGTCTGAGCGGATTGAGCAAAGGAATCGGAAAACACTCCCGTGCATCCACGATTCCGTCTTTATCAGGTTTGCGAGTCTTTTATTGGGTGAGTCTTCGCCTTAAAGGTAGACTCAGAAACGCCCGCCGGGCGCTGGTTAAGCAGGCATTCAAGTGAAACCCCGGAGGGCGCGGCGCCGAGCGGTCGCAGTGGGCTGGCGGTGCTGGCTGGAAGTGGACATCCGGAATACGCTTGCTGGAAATCTCAAAGTCGACCTAGGCGCGTGTCGCAGCAGTATAAGCGCACAGCGATCTTCTTGCCAAGGCGAGGGTTGGAACACGGGATGCATGTCGATAAACGACAGAGATCGCTATGGCGAAAATGGGAAAGAGATAGCAGCTGGGCCATGTTAGTTACCAGAGTTTTCTTGTGTGTCACCAGGATCACAGAACAGTCGTAAGCACATAAAGAAAATATGGGATATGAAATCAGCAGTTCTTTCGCTTGCCGCCCGGCTCGATTATCTGTCTTGCGTCCTCACGATTTTTTCCACGATTCTGGTGGGAAGAAAGTGTTGGAAGGGTTGGGTGGTGGCGGTGATTAATAGCGCGATCATTTGTGTGATTGGGTTAAGAACGGCGCAGTGGGGCTTTATTCCGGCAAACCTGTTTTGCATTGGGCTTTACGCGATCAATCTGCGAACCTGGCGAAGGGCGGAATTTTCGAGCAGCTTGCCGCGAGGATAGGGGCGGTGCGCCTGCGGCGAATCATGGCCGATACGAACCAGGCTAGTAATAGTGGAACAAAGAGGGCGGAGAGCCAGCGTAGGGAAGAGGCGTCTCCTTCGACCTGAGCGATTCTGCGGCTTGAGGTGGGTTGGCGGTCAGCTCAGAACCTTTCGCACCGCTTGGACGACGCGCTCGACATCCCGGCCGGAGGTTTGCCAGTTGCAGACGCTGACGCGCATGACACGGCGGCCGCGGCAGGTGGTGCCGCCGAAGAAGGCTTCGCCGGTGGCGACGATTTGGGCGATCACTTCGTCGGTGCGGCGGTCGTGATCGGCGTCGGCAGCGCCGGGCCTTGGATCGAGAAAGCGCAACAGGCCCTGGTTGATGATGGGCTCGGCGACGATTTCCGCGCCGGGCAAACGGCCAATCTGCATCACCAGTTCGTGGGCGCAATGGCAGCAGCGCTCGACGATCCCAGCCACTCCGTTTCTTCCCAACTCGCGCAGGGCAGCGTAGGTGGGGAAGGCTCGCGCGCGGCGCGACCATTCGGGTGTCCAATCAAGGGGATTGCGGGCGTCGCCTTCGGTGAGATAGGCGGCCTCGTGGGTCATGGCGGTGCGTAGCGCTTCGGCGCTGGCGACAAAAGCGTAACCGCAATCGTAGGGAACGTTGAGCCACTTGTGTCCGTCGGTGGCCCAGGAGTCGGCGGACTCGGCGCTTTTAAGCAAATGGCGATAGCGCGGGCTGGCGGCGGACCACAGTCCGAAGGCGCCGTCTAGGTGAACCCAGGCGTTGTGCTTGTGGGTGATGGGGATCAGAGCTTCGAAATCGTCGTAAGCGCCGGTATTCAACTCGCCTGCCTGCAGCAGCACGATGGTGGGAGCGGAGTCGTGGCCGAGTGCTTCTTCCAGCACCTGGGGAGAGATGCGTCCGGCGAAATCGGACGGAACGTGCGTGACGTTGGCCAAGCCCATGCCTAAAAGGCGAAGAGCACGGTCGAAGGTTTCGTGGCGCAGTTCGCTGCAAAGGACGCGAATGGGCGGCGCGCCGTAGAGGCCATGCTGCTCGACATCCCAGCCGCGCCTGGCGAGGAGACTTTGGCGGGCCGCAGCCAGGCAGGTGACGTGCGCCATCTGGCAGCCGGTCACCAGGGCAAATCCGGCTTGAGATGGAAGGCCGAGAATTTCCTTGAGCCACGCGCCAACGACCTCTTCAACCACCGCAGCCGCAGGAGCCGGGGCATGATGGCCGGCATTCTGATCCCAGGCGGAGGTGAGCCAGTCGGCGGCGACCGATGAAGGGACAGAGCCGCCGATCACCCAGGCATAGAAACGGCCGCCGGCGGAGCCGATAATGCCTCCTTCGGCATCGGCTACCAGGTCGGCGATGACCTGTTCGCTGGCCGTGCCTTCGTCCGTCAGAGGCCGGTTGAGACGTGCGCGGAGCGTGGCGATGTCGAGTCGAGGGGCCGACTGGGGCGTAGTCGAGGTTGTCGAGATGAGCGAGTGCGTGGTCTAGCGCGGCGGAGAGGGGCTTGCGGAAGGCGGAGGCAGGTCGAGGAGTGGGGATCTTCATGGATCCAATCTACGGCGGGTGAGGGCGGGATTCAATCCGGATCTTGTGGCCTGCCCACTGCTCGCAACCGGCGTCGGACCCGGATAGATCCCGCGAATCACAGGGTTCCGCAAAATCAGGATTCAGCTGGAACAACACTGGCGAGCACAAGCTCGCTATCTTCACTATCAAAGAACGGCTCGAACGAAAAGGGTCGAAGCACCATGAAACGCTCCATCTTAACAGCCTCACGAAAATTCGGATTCCGTGCCAAGAATCCCGGACGGCCGGTCAAACATGTAAGGCCACGCTGCGGCATAGTAGAGCTGGATCAGTGGAGATTAAAACGAGTCGGTGAAAGGATTGCCCGAATGAATACACTTGTGAAAGAAGCAGAGGCGAGCAGAGGTTTTGAGCAACTCAAAAACACAGGCCCAGGCCATCGTGCTGAAGCACTTGCCGATCGCATCGAGGAAGGCGCTGCGGGCCTGGCCGTTTTTGTTAAGGTCTCTCGGAGGCGGAATGGCGTGCAAGGGTGCCGGAAAGTGGAAAGAACGGCCGCCCGGTCGGCGTCATCGTGCACCATGTCGCGAGCGTCTATCCTATAGAGATTGATCTTGCGCGCGCCATCGCCAGCGGCAAGGCGGTTACCGATGTCACCTGGGAGGTTGTCGCCGAGTTGAATGCCAAGCATGCCCACGAACAGGCGGATGTAAACAAGGCAGCCGCCCTCGAACTCCTGCGACGAAACAGTCGTGAAGCGGCTGCCGCGGTACGGGGGTTCACGGATGAAGAGCTGGATCGGGCAGCTCCCTTCTCGCTGAGCTTCGGGGCTCCGGTGACAGCCCAGTTCGTCATTGAGGATCATGCACTGCGGCACAGCTGGCATCATCTGGCACGGATCCGCAAGGCCCTGGGCCGCTGACTTGGCGTGGCCGGGCGGCGCCTGGAAGCTTTATCTGCCAAGGTCAATGAGGCTGCACATCTCTGATCATTTGAAGTGGGGCAGCATAGAAGGCCCGTTGAGAATAGACCCTAATCGAAGCCGGGAACGAAACGGGGTTGAGCTCGCAGTGGTGCCTTGCGTTGGTTGCAGAAGCGGACGCGCGGTTAAGGCGCGATCAAAATCGACCAGTTTGAGGCTAAATTGAACAATTCAGGGACAGCTCCGGCGCACGCAGTGCCTGGACCACTGAAGTTAATGGGGATTCTGGCACATCCGGACGACGAATCGCTCGGCATTGGCGGAACCTTGGCGAAATACGCCGTCGAGGGAGTAGAGACGTATCTGGTCACTGCCACGCGCGGCGAGCGGGGCCGCTTCGGGGAAAGCGGAGAAAGAGCCACCGCCGGACATCGTCGGTGGTGTGCGCGAGGCCGAGTTGCGGGAAGCGGCTAGGGTATTGGGCCTCCGCGAGGTTAACTTTCTCGGCTACGGCGACGGCGACCTTGATCAAGTGAACGTTTCTGAGGCGATATCCAGGATTGCCGCCCACCTGCGCCGAGTGAAGCCGCAGGTCGTCATTACGTTCGGTCCGGAAGGTGCTTACGGCCATCCCGATCACATCGCCATTTCGCAGCTCGCGACTGGCGGCAATTGTTCCCGCCGCTGGCGAAGACGGGGCGGCCCGGCCCCACCGCGTCTCCAAGCTGTACTACATGGAGTGGAGCCGGCAAAAATGGGATGCTTATCAGACGGCGCTGCGCGGTCTGATCTCCAAAGTGGACGGCATCGAGCGAAAGTCGTCGCCATGGCCAGACTGGGCCCTCACGACAGTCATGGACACGAGTCAGTTCTGGCCGACCGTCTGGAAAGCCGTGTCGTGTCACAAGACACAGATGAGCATATACAAGAACCTGGAACATCTATCCGACGAGAGCCACAGGGCCATCTGGGGAACACAGGAGTTTTATCGCGGGTTTAGCCTGGTGAATGGCGGTCGCACTCGCGAATCCGATCTCTTCGAAGGACTGCGCTAGTGGTTCGCCAGAAGCGTCTGTTTTGAGGAATATCTTGTGGGCGGGTTTGCGTTGGAGAGCTTAGGGGCGGGTGACGACTTCGTTGGGGGAGGTGGGCAGCATGAAATTTACGCCGCGCTTCTGGTTGGTCGGATTTGTGTCGCGGGGAGGTTGAGGGCGCTTAGCTGGATTTTCTTCGTCCAGTATCCATCGCTCCAGTAGTCGCCCTGAGCGTAGAGGGTTCCGTCAATGATGGTGTAGCCGCCGACTTGTTCGCGATGGCCGTCGCGGTAGACGAGTGTGACCGGCGGCGGTGGCTGTGGGGGGCTTGCCTTGGTGATTTTGCCAGCAGTCCTTTGGGACAAGCAGATCGGCTTGGTCCAGCGTGGTGACCGTTTCATCTTTTTCGGTTGGCGGACCACTTACCTGCACATAGTGGTCGCCACGCAATTCCAGAATGAGCGGTTCGACCTTGGACGATGGTGCAGGTTGGGTGCGCGGGAGCAGGCGCAGCCTGCACGACCACGACTTGCGGTAGCGCTTCGGGAACAGGCTCCGGGGAGTAGTCCGCGTAGTAGCCGGGAAAGGCCAACAGAAGGTTGGGCGAGTACGCGCCGGTGCGGGCCGGCGTAGGGACGGCGGACCCCGGGGAACACGCCATGAAATTGCCCGGTAGAAATTGGCGGCCCGGAAAAGCCGTTGCCAGTGGGAAGAAGCGGAGAAATTGTGCCCACCACCTGCGCCTCGCGGCGGGAACAAATAATGTCATGGTCAGCAGGGCGATGAATGCGCTCTTGAGCATAGCTCTAATTCGTAACGGACTTATTCGGTAACTGGAACGCAATGCCGCGGTCGTCGTTCTCTTTCGCCGTGGCATTCAGATCAAGATCAGCCAGAGCGATCCTGCTGCGGTGGCCCGGCGTCATGTCGTAGAGCGTGCTGCCGAGAATCGCGTAGTTCTGAACTTCGAGCTTGGTGGCCGTCTTTGAAAATGAGCACGGTTTGCGGCTGATCGGCAACGGGAGCGGGCTCGGCGGGAGCGGCTGCGGGCTGCTGGGTTCGGCTTCCGCCTGCTGCGCGGCGCGCATGCGTTCTGCATATAGCGGCTTCGAAAGCAGCTTCGGCGGCGACGCTCGACTGATCAGAGGCGCGGCGATCAAAGATGGTCGGACCGGCGCTGTATTGCACGGGCTGCTCCGGCTCGGGTTGTTCGCCGACGTCCTCCGGTTCGAGATACACCGGATACGGGACTGGATAGTAAGCCTCCGCCCGTCGCGAACTGGCGATTGTGCCGGTGATGCCCGCCCGAACGCTGCGGAGGATTCGGATTGATTGGAAACAACGGCTGGATGCAGCAGTTTGGCGGACGATAGGATGTGACCGCCGCCTGTGTAGCCCAAGTGGCCCAAGGGAAGTCACGCTGGCGGGAACGCCCGGGGTGCGGTCATAATGGCCACCGAAACCGATCGACGTGACCGAAGTAGGAGTTCCGTGAATTTGGGCCTGGGCCAAAGGAAAACACAGCACCAAGGCAAAAGCCGCCACCAACGCCGGAGTTAGCCGCCTCATACTCAAATGATACTCCTGTTGATTTTGCACGGTACGTCTCTTTCTTCTTTGGCTTCTATGGTTTAAAACCCACGGTGCGGGCCGGAGTTGCGTTGGCATGGCGGGTCGGCGACCCACGGCAAGCACCTTCCAGTAAGCCAGATTCACAGAAGCCTGGCGTGAAGCGTCGTTATGGTTGGTTTCGCACGTGGACCATCCCGAACATGACGTGCCGGTGGTGGTGACAGAGCATGGGCTGGCCGCTTTGCGCGGGCTTTCGCCGCGACAGCGGGCGCAGGTGATCATCGAAAACGCATAGCCGGTATGTGGACACCGGGGATATGCGGCTGCGGGGAGGGAACTGAGCGGCGGTGGTTACCGTGAATTCTGGTGCCGATGGTTGCGCGCTTCACCTTCGTTGGTCTTTCTCGGCGTGCTTAGCGCATACCTCAGCGTACTCGGCGGTTACAAGCTCCCGATTTACCGAACCTCTTAACCGCCGAGAACGCAGAGAAATGCCACCGAGGACGCTAGAGAAAATCTAGACTGGTCGCCGTCTGGTGTTGCGTTCTTGAAGGCATGACGATGCGGTCAGGCAAGCCTGATTCGCGCCAGTTCCCACACATTCCAGATCGCCTGCGCGCTGAGCAGGCCCCAAACGCAAGCCATCACCAGACTGCGATGCTGCGTTTCCAGCAGATCCGCGCTTACGCCGGCGACAAACACAAACAGAAAGGGCACGGCGAGGAGTTGAAATCCCAGGCCGGGATGGTGCGGGGTGGCGATGGCCAGAAAAAGGAATAGAGCCGCGACCAGCAAAGGAGCATGATTGCCGAAGTAGCGGGTACGTGGCCAAGCCAGATAGGTAATCAGCGCGGTTGGGACTGCAACCGTCAGCGCCGGGCTGATTTGGGTAAAGCGGGACAAGGCTTCCCGATATGCCACCCGCATGGCAAATGCGCGCCAACTCAGGCCAAAGAAATTGGCCTGGCGCATACCTTCCGCGAAAGCGCCGGGGTGGAAGGCATAGGAAGCGAAGAGGAGAAGGGCGGCGACTCCGCAAGCGGCAGCCCAGATAGTGAGCGCCGCTCCCCGCCGCGCAGGGGCAAGATACAGCATGAAGGCCAGGGCCAGCGGCACCACGACGATAAGCGAAAACTGGGAGCCGGCGGCAAGAGCCAGCGAGAGCCCCAGCAGCGCGATGCGACGCCAGTTCCACAGCACGACTTCCCGTGGAGCATAGAGTGTGTGCGCGACCGCAATGGCGGTGAAGATGGCGCCGAAGCTTCCCCAGGCGGCGCCGGTTTCGGGCTGCGTAAACCACAGCGCGGCGGCGCGAATGATGCCCGGCGAAAAACAATAAAGCATGAGCGCAATGTAGCCGCCCATGTTGCCGTACAGGCGGCGCGCCACATACCAAAGGGATGCTCCCAGCGCCAGGCCGAAAATCAATGACGGCCCGCGCGCCAACCATCCCCAATAAAGCATGGAGTCCGGTTGCAGCGGTCTCGGCCACAACAAGAGCGGAGCGGACGCCGTGAGATACCAGAGCGGAGAATGGTATTCGTCGTAGGTCGCCGTGTTGGCGAGTTCCTGCGGCTGTGCCGCGCTGCCAGCCGGCGCATTCAGGGCGCAGAATGGAGTGCCGGCAATGCCTTTCCCGTGCCATTGCCGCAAGCCCTGTTCAAGACGGAAGAGTTCCAGCTCGCCGACGCCTTCTCGCCGCAGGCCACGATCGGTGAGCCAGAGGCACTGCGTCAGGAAGGTGAGGAGTAGAATTCCTGCCAGAAATTGCGGCTGGCCGAAGCGCTCGCGGGTAAAAAATTGGCTCATGAGGCGAAGTCAGTGTTTTACCATGTCATCGGCTGCTCGGGGAAACTCACGTGACAAGCGAATCTCAACAAGACCCTCCCATTGGATCCCAGTAACGTTGAATCACAGTCTCTAAATCCGCCTCCGCCGAACTCCGGGGGAGGGTTGCGCTGGGTGTTTTTGGGCGCAGACGGATTGCGCGCAGGATGGCGTTTTGTGCTTTACCTGCTCATCGCCGCGCTTGTCGAGATTGTGCTGGCGACGGTGACCCACTTCGCCGGCCATCGCTACCTGAAGGGCGCGCCCAGAATCTGGTTTCTTCTGATTGGAGAATCTGAGCTGCTGGTCGCGGTGGTTGCTGCCGCGCTCGTCATGTCGCTGATTGAGAAGCGCCCTTTGGGAGCGTACGGACTGCCGCGATGCGGCGCCTTCGGAAAATTGTTCTGGCTGGGCGCGTTGTGGGGAATTGCCGCCATCACGCTGCTCCTGGTGGTTATACGCGCGGTTGGTGATTTTTACTTTGGCGCGATTGTGTTGCACGGGGCGCACATCGCGAAGTTCGCTCTCTTCTGGGGCCTCTTTTTCCTGGTGGTCGGCTTTTTCGAAGAGTTTCTGATGCGCGGCTACACCCTATTTACTTTGACCAAAGGCATAGGCTTTTGGCCGGCGGCGCTGCTGCTCTCGGCAATCTTTGGCGGCATCCACCTCAGCAATCAGGGAGAAGCCTGGATTGGCGCATTATCTGCGGGCTTGATTGGACTTTTTTTCTGCCTCACCTTGCGGCGTACCGGAACGCTTTGGTTTGCGGTGGGCATGCACGCCGCGTGGGACTGGGGGGAGAGCTTCCTGTACTCGGTTCCGGACAGCGGCACTTTTGTGCCCGGGCACCTGATGAAATCCTCCTTTCAGGGCTCGCGCTGGCTGACCGGGGGAACCGTGGGGCCGGAGGGCAGCGTGCTGGTATTCGCCGTGATTGCCGTCCTGTGGGTTTTGTTTGACCGGCTTTTCCCGGACGTAAAATACGGAGTTGAGCAGCCACCGCCTTTGCCGACTTTCTTGCCGGAGGCGCCGCCCCTACCATGAGTAGTGCACCGTGTAGGTGATCACCTGTTCGCCGTTGGGTGCGATGGTCACGGGAAACTCGATGGTCTGCGCGTCTTTTTTGCGCCACTCGTGCGACTGTGCGGTGAGCTTCCAGTTGGTCCACCGATAAAGGTGCTCGACCACGCGCACGTTCACGGCTTCCTTCTTGTGATTGCGCACGTGGATTTCAAATGACTCGTCCATCCAGTGCTGGTGGACATCCACCTGGTAGTTGGTACGCTTGCGCTCTCCCACCACGTCAAAAGCGTTGCCGGTGTAAATGCGGATGGTTTCATCTTTCGGCGTGTGGTCAATGGTGTTCTCGCCGATAAATTCCAGATGCCCGTCGGTGTCGCGGCGGTAGAAGCGCAGTTTGCCTTTGGGCAGGGCGATGCCGAGGTGATTCGTGTCGGAGTTCTTGAACTCCTCCATGACCCAGATTTTCGGGTTAGATGCCGTGCCGTAGTTCGGCTCCTGGCGGATTTGCTCGAGGTTGTAGTAGCCGTACGCTCCGGTGTCGGCGCCGTCGTAGACATATAGCCGCTGCGCGTGGATGTCGGTGGCGCGGACGAACTCCACCTGTTTGGTTTGTTCGTCGCGCAGGGTAGTGGGACGCTGCAGGGTGTAGAGATGGAATTCGTCGAAGGACTTCTCGCGCACCACGGGCGGGGCAGCGGCTTCATCGGCCGCCATTTTTGCCGCAGCATACATGCGGCCAGCAACGTTCGGCGACTGGATTTTGCTCACATCGCCGGCGAGCAGCTTGATATTCGCGTTCTCGAAGGTCTTGCCGCTGTGGTTTTGCATGGTGATCCAGCCGATCATGTCGAGTATGTCGGTTTTGGCGTTCGATTTGTCGGAGACCACCAGGTTGTAGTCAGCCTGCCAGCTCATGCCGCTGCTGACGTAGGAGATTTCGGCGTCGAATTTGCCGGGATCGGGGTCCGGAGCAGCCAGTTTAAAGTGGGCTTGAGAATGGAATCGCTACTCAGCGCGGGAAATAAGGGCTGGCCGGGAAGTCCGAAGCGCAGTACGCCATCCACCTCGATGATCGGCTGGCTGTAGCCGGGCTGGGCGTATCCCCGCGCGGCGGAACTCGGAATGTAGCCGCTGCGAATGATGCGGCCCTTGATGGTTTCTTGCCGGTCGCCGCGCTGGATCAGAAAGTCAATCGTCTTACCCTCGTAGAACGAGAGCAGCAATTCCTGGGTGATGGGATCGTTGCGGTAATTCTGCTCGAGTATCTGCAGCGCGCGGCCATTGGGATCGCGCAGAATGACGGAGTCCGGTTCCAGGTGCGCTGCCACGCCGGAGTAGTTCACCTGATTCACTCCGCCCTTGAGGTCGAGTGGCACGTATTCGCGCGCGACGAAGAAATTCTGGTTGTAGATAGTGAGAGCGGGCGCGGAGTTATCTGCCGGCTCTTTGGTGGTTTGTTCCTGGGCCATTCCCAGCCCGCAGAAGAAAATCACAATTAGCAGCAATTTTTTCACGTTGGTCCCCTTATAGTTCTTGTTCACGGTAGCAAAGGAGGAGGAATTTTGCTGTCCTGTGGAGAGAACGTGGAAGCCAGGAGAACTTGCAGCGGAATTTGGGTTGGGCGGGATGGTAGGGAATCGAAAGTAATCTTGGGTAACAGAGGGAGGTAGTTTCGCGAGAGTTCGAAGCCTCCCAGGGTTTTCGCGGGCGAGGGCTCCTTCGGCTGCGCTCAGGGCAGGTCCGCGCCACACGATCCTACCGAGCTGGCGCTCGGTTGGCCGGGGCAAGCCCCGGCCCTACACGAGCAGCGGTTCCTTCAAGTTAGGAGTGACACAAACCGCACCTGTGGCATATGCGCCAGGGCGGGGAGTTTCTCAACCGGCAAGCTGCCAACCAGCGACCTTCCGGATGATTGCTTGGACGCGATTTCAAAGCCGAGCGCTTTGAGTTGATCGAGCACTCCATTGGGAGTTCCAGCCATGAATATTTCAATCCGGACTTTGCCAGCCTGCACCGATTTGCACGACTCGCCGGATTTTTTCCAGCAATCGAAGGCTTTGAGCAGAGCTGGATGCAGTTTGGATTCGAGCACGGCGCGGTCGCCGGTTGGCCTTTTGTTCTGCGTGACGGGATTGGCACTCGGATCAAGGCGCGCCGGCATTGCCATGGGAGGTGGGGGTGCTGCCGGAGCACTCTTTGCGGCGTAGATACCTCGGCCGATTCCACCGGACAAGCGTGAACCAAAAGCACTGCCTGCTGACACACTCTGCGCCATAGCCGAGTTCGTGGCAAAGTAGCCGCCTTGCTTCTGTTCGCTCCCGAAAACGCCTTCGTAACTCACGCCTTCGGGCATTTCCACAGGAACTTCAATTCGCTGCGGCTTGCCATCTTTCGTGACGACTTGTTCTTCCACGGCGACAAAAGATGTGAACTGGGTCATGAGGCCATAGTCGAGGCCGAGCTGGGTGATTTCATTTTGCAGCTCGGGCTTCATGTTCCCGCCCTGGAGACCGGACCAGTCTTGCGACATGAGATCGTCAATTTTGCGCCGTGCCCAGAAGCTGGGCAGGATGCTTTCTGCGGCCGGCTTTGCGCTGAAGGTCACGGGAATGTCGCGGACCACGTCCTCTCCCGCCTGCCTGCCGCGCAGATGAATAGTTCCGCCGGCTGCGGCAGTGTAGCGACCGGTAATGACCAGCGGCTTGCCGCTGAACAAATCCGGCAAGCGCTTCGGGTAGACGTCGGTTACCGGAAGGTTTCCCCAGTCTATGGAAACATCGGTCAGTAATGGCGAGCGCAGGCGCTGGTACAGGCGGTCGGCGGCGGCGTCTGCTTTGTCGCTGAGTCCGACGATTTCCGAGTCGCCGCGTCCGGCCTTGGCCATGCCTTCGATGAGAAACCGGTTCACGGAATTTCCGATGCCGAAGGAAAACACGCGCGCATGGGGATGCTTCTGGATTTCACCGATGATCTCCATATCGTTGCCGACATAGCCGTCGGTCACGAAGCAGACCTCGCGAATGTGGTCCTGGTCGTCGGAAGGATCGAGCGCGGCCCGGATGGCTTTCATCATCTCGGTACCGCCGCCGCCCCGGCGATTGGCAAGGAAGTTTCTGGCTATGCGAAGATTTTCGGCGGTGGGATAAACGGGTTCGGGGAACAAGACTTCCGTGTCGCCGGAGAAGGTAATCAGGTTGAAGGTGTCGCCGGGATAGAGTTCATCGAGTGCGCGGCCGACCAGCGCTTTTGCCTTATCCAGCGGGAAGCCCCACATGGAGCCGGAGGTGTCCAGCACGAAGACCAGCTCCTTGGGCGTGACATCTTCTGCGGCGACCCGCGCAGGAGGCTGCAGAATCAGCGTGAAATATCCGCCGGGTCCTAGTTTTGAACCGGCCGGAGCGGCTTGCGACAATACCGCGTCTTCAATCTTTTCCCCTGCAACCTGGTATTTCAAAATGAAATCTTTGTTGGGGATCGTGGCTTCGTCACGCAGTTTTACGGTGGCTTTTGCTCCATCACGCTGCACTTCAATTTCATGCAACACCGAGCGCAGTTGCTGGATGGGCACGCCGGCATCAATTGTCAGCTCGAGCGAGATGTCGTGCCCGGCGCGGGTTCCCTTCGGCGTCACCGGCGGCGTGATGCTCGAAGCATCCGGCACTCGATCGGTATCAGGAGACCAGCCGCCCGCCTGCTTGCCTACCGGATCGCCCGGGATGTAGCGCGGGCCGACCACCATGGGAAAGACAAAAGTGTAAGAGCCGCTTTCGTATTCGAGAGTTTGCAGATAACTGATGGTCACAGTGACCTGCTCGCCGGGCAAAATGTTGGCGACTGACTGGGTGAAAATGTTGGGACGCTCCTGGTCGAGCAGGGCAGCCACGTGGCCGGTGGCCTTGGCTTTCTCGTAGATGGCGCGGGCTTCCTCGCGCTTCTTGATCAGGCCGCGCACCGTGCGGTCGCCGATCTGGATGGTCATGTCGTCTACGGCGGCGTTCTCGGGAAGCGGGAAAACGTACACCGCTTCGATATTTTGCTCGGCAGGATTCTCGAAAGTCTGCGTAACCGTGACCCGCGCCACAAAGCCGCTAATGGCGCCGCGGACATCGGTGTGCTTCAACGGGCAGATGCCGGAGATGGCTCCGCCTTTGCCGATGATCTCCAGCGAGCCGGGAGACTGGCCCGGTTTGGGCGCCGCTTCGGCGTCGGGGGAAAAATTCTTGCCGGAAAAAGCCGCCAGCAGCAGAGTGGAAACCGTTAGCCAGAAAGATCGCTTAAAGCGGAAATCTGCGAAATGAATTGCGAACATTAGTTATCCCTCTTTTCGGTCGTCGCCGGTTTCGAAACCACGAACAGAACTCGCCAGCACCGGCGCAGAATTCGCCAGACGAGCGCTGTCCCAATCAGGACGGTGGCAAACCACAACAGAATGGTCGGCAAATAGAAAACGAGTGATGTCATGCTTGAGAGGTACGCGCCCAGGCCTTCGAGGCCTTGGCGCGCAGCCATCTTCAGCCGGTACAACGGACGCCAGTGCAGACCGAACACCTGGGCATCAGCTTCGGCGCTCAGAGTCACAGCGATCGCCACGGTTTCCGTCTGCCGGGAGAGCGCGTCGAATTCGGCCTGCTGTTGCTCGATGGCGCTGCGTACTTCATCCAGCTTGCCGCTCACCTCGAGAGTGTCTTTCACCGTAGCGGCACGTTTCAGGATGGCCAGGTATTGCCGCTCTTCCGCCTGCAGATTGCGCAGCCGCGCTCCCTGATCGATGTATTGTTTGGTCACATCCTGGGCATCGACTTTTTCGTCTTCGACGCGCAATCCCAGTTTGCGAATGTCCGCGCGAGCCGCTTCGAAACGCGCCGCCGGAACCCGGATGGTTAGCGAGGCGCTGGGAGAATCCGGGTCTCCGCTGACTTGCGACGTTTCCAGGTAGCCGCCGAGCCGCTTCGCCAGTGCGCGGATTTTGTCGGCAGCGGCGGCGGGATGCTGCACGACCAGATCCAGAGATGCGGTGCGCACCAGCTCGCGGCCGGGAGAATTATCGTCAGACGGAGCAGGAGCGGCGTTGTACGCTACCTGTGACGGCTGCTCTAAGCCGGCGAGGTTCGCGGCTGTGACCGGAGCCGAGATTCGCTTGAGGCGAAACGGCGTGGCAAGCGGCGCGCCATAGTCTTCGCGAATGGCGCCCAACCCGCTTGCTCTCTGCTCAGCGATGCTGTGGTAACGGGTGCGCGGCTCGAGCATCCCGAAATACAGCGCGATCACAGCCGCGACCAGGAACCACCCCAGCGTCAGCCACTTGGCACTCCTGCGGGCAAGGTCTTTCCATTTCCACGACATGTTGGTCGCCTCCTGCGCCAGATATAGAGCTAAGCGGTGGCGGATTTGTTCCCGGCGCTGTCAGAGGGAGAACGGTGGGGCAGGGAAAGCTTGCAGGAAATATTTACGGGACGGCGCTGCGGGCAAATTGTCTTATGCCATATTTATGGCATGCCTGTATAATCGTTATATGAAGCCCGAATCGGTTCGCACCACCGTAGATATTCCTGCCCCGCTATATCGGAAACTCAAGGCTCAAGCCGCAGCTAAGGGCAGTTCAGTCCGAGAGTTGGTGTTGGCGGGCATCAAGATCGTACTCCTGAAAAGCGGCCGCCCCGTCAGCAAGCGCCTCGAACTTCCTCTCATCCCTGCTTCATCTGGACCCAAGGTGAACCTAACGAACGAAATGATCTATGAACACATTGAATTTCCCTGATGTCAATGTATGGATAGCTATCATCTGGGGCCAACACGTTCACACGGAACGAGCCCAGGAGTGGTTCCAGAGTGCCTCCACAGAACAGTTTTTCTTCTGCCGCTTTACTCAGCTAGGCGTTCTCCGCTTACTGACTACTCAAAGCATCATGGGTAAGGACACGAAGAGCATGTCTGAGGCATGGACCCTCTTGGACCGCCTCTGGACCGACCACCGAATATCGTTGCTACCCGAACCGGAGGGCATCGATGCGGAATTTCGATCGCGTTCCCGGCTGGCAACGGCCTCTCCGAAGGTCTGGGCCGATGCGTATTTGTTGGCGTTCGCTTCGGTGGCGGGATTGAAGCTGGTGACGTTTGACCGGGCCCTGAAGACGAAGGGCGTAACGGTGTTGGTACTGTAAGGCGCGTTATTCTCCAAGGATGGGTTTGGTTGGACGGGGCAAACCCCGTCCCTACACAGGTCAATCAGATATCCAGGTTCTTTACATCGAGCGCGTTGTCTTCGATGAATTTGCGGCGGGCTTCCACGTCTTCGCCCATCAGCGTGCTGAAGATGGTTTCGCACTCGGCGATGTCTTCGAGTTTCACCGAAAGCAGGGTGCGGCGCTCCGGATCCATGGTGGTTTCCCAGAGCTGCGGCGCGGTCATTTCGCCCAGACCTTTGTAGCGCTGCACAATGTAGTCCTTGCGGCCCTCGGCGAGAACGTAGTCGAACAAATCGCGCGCGGTGGATTTCTCCACTATTTCCGGTTCGGCGGATTTCTTTCTGGCAACAGCCTTGGCGGTTTTCTTCTGGGCTTTTTCCAGATCCTCAGCTTTGGCTTCGCCCAGTTCTTCTTCGCTGTTGTTGCCATTCGCCGGAGCGGCCTTGGCCAAAGCCTCGATCACGAATGGCGGCTCCATGTAGGGCTCAATTTGTTTGAACTTCGAGAGCAACTGGCGGTACTCGGCGGTCGAAGCCAGCTCCCAATTGATGAGGTGTTCGGCGCCCTGCGAGTTGACATAGCGCACTTCCCACAGGTTGTGCTCTTCGTCGAAGCGGCTTTCCACCTCCTTGAACTGACGGTCCTTCTGGATTTTCTTCAGCTCTTTTTCCAGCTTCTCGATTTTCTTGGGCGCAGTTTTCTTATCGCCTTCGAAATCGGCACGTTTGGCGAGATCGAGTTTAGGCAGAATCTCGGTGACGCTTTCATCGCGTAGGCGCTTGCCCACCTTGTCGAACAGCTTGAGATATTCGTCGAGCACGTTCATGAAGCGGGAAAGATTCGCGCCTTCGAGCTTGGCCGCGCCATCTCCGTAGCGCACGACCAGCCCCTCGGACGCCCGCTTGACCAGGACTTTCACGTACTCGCGGTCGTCCTTGATGTACTGTTGCGACTTCCCTTTCTTGATCGAGTACAACGGCGGCTGCGCGATGAACACGTTGCCCCGCTTGATCAACTCCTGCATGTGGCGGAAGAAGAACGTCAGCAGCAGGGTGCGGATGTGGCTGCCGTCCACGTCGGCGTCCGTCATGAGGATGACTTTGCCGTAGCGAATTTTTGTGGGATCGAAGTCTTCTTTCGAAATGCCCGTACCCAGCGCGGTAATCATGGCGCGAATTTCTTCGTGCGCCAGCATCTTGTCGTAGCGGGCCTTCTCGACGTTGAGAATTTTCCCCTTCAGCGGAAGGATGGCCTGAAAGCGGCGATCGCGTCCCTGCTTGGCGGTGCCGCCGGCGGATTCGCCCTCGACCAGGAATAACTCGCAGCGATCTGGTTGCCGTTCGGAGCAGTCAGCCAGTTTGCCCGGCAGGCCGCCACCGTCGAGCGCGCCTTTGCGGCGGGTCAGGTCGCGGGCTTTGCGCGCGGCTTCGCGGGCGCGGGCGGCGTCAATGGCTTTGTTGATGATCTTGCGGGCGACGGTGGAGTTCTGCTCGAAGAACGCGCCCAGCCGCTCGTTGATGAACGCTGTCACTGTGCCGGCGATATCGGAATTCAGCTTGCCCTTGGTCTGGCCTTCAAACTGCGGCTGCGGCAGCTTCACGCTGATGACCGCCACCAGTCCCTCGCGCACGTCGTCGCCGGTAAGATTTTCCTTGACGTCCTTGAACAGACCCATCTGCTGACCGGCGTAGTTGATGGTGCGGGTCAGCGCCGTGCGGAAGCCGGAAAGATGCGTACCGCCGTCAACCGTATTGATATTGTTGGCGAAGCTGAACACCGACTCGGAGTAAGCGTCGTTGTATTGCAGACCGATCTCCATGACCACGCCGTTGCGCTCGGCCTCCATGTAGATGGGCTTGTCGTGTAGTACCTGTTTGCCGCGGTTCAGGTGCTTGATGAACTCGGCGATGCCGCCGTTGTATTTGAACTCGGCACTTTTCGGTTCACCGGTTTTGGGATCGGTGGTCCGGTCATCGGTGAGCGTAATGAGCAGGCCCTTGTTCAGAAAAGCCAGCTCACGCAGCCGCTGTGCCAGCGTATCGAAGTTGTATTCGGTGGCGGTGAAGATGCTTCTGTCCGGCAGGAAATGGACTTTGGTTCCCGTCTTGGCTTTGACGGCGCCGGTCTTCTTCAGCTTGCTGGTAGGCTCGCCTTTCGAATAGGCCTGCTCCCAGGTAAATCCGTCGCGCCAGATTTCCAGTTCCAGCTCTTCGCTGAGCGCATTCACGCAGGAGACACCCACGCCGTGCAATCCGCCGGAAACCTTGTAGGACGAACTATCGAACTTTCCGCCGGCGTGCAGCTTGGTCATCACGACTTGCGCGGCAGGAATTTTTTCGCCGTCGATATCCATCGAGTCCACAGGAATGCCGCGGCCGTTGTCTACGACGGTGATGGAATTATCGATGTGGACGGTGACTTCAATCTTGGTGGCGTAACCGGCGAGCGCTTCGTCCACCGAGTTGTCCACCACCTCGTATACCAGGTGGTGCAAGCCCATCTCACCGGTCGAGCCGATGTACATGGCTGGGCGCTTGCGCACGGCTTCCATCCCGCCCAGTACCTTGATGGAGTCAGCGTTGTAGTCTCCATTGCCGTTGACCGGGGTCAGCTTGCCGTTTTTTTCGTTAGTTTCTGCGATAGGTGCGATCTCTTTTGTGGCCATTCCACTCCGTAAAGAACGCCGATTCAGGCTTAGGCTGGCAGTGCCATTCTGGCGTGCTTAGACCGACTCAAATGACTGAAATTATTAGCACTTACGGGTCTAGTTGATAATGCTTATTATAGCACAGACTAGGCGGATATTGGACCACGCACTAGGGCTGTAACTCTTGATTCTGGAGCCATTTACCGCCATGGGAATGTCACTTTTTGCGGCGGGAAGAGGAAACACCGGTTCGCGCGGGAACCGGAGAGAAATTCAAGCCTTCGATAAGGTTCTCGACCTCGTCATCGCTGCCTCCGATAAAGGTAAAAGAGATCAGGGATCCTTTCTCAAGCATCACCAGAGTGGACTGTCTCATGGCGAGCTGGCCTAGGTTTTTGCTGAAATCTTCGCGCGCGATCTTCTTTGTCCCGATGGAAAACTCGTAAGGCTGGTTCGTAACTTGAAAGCCGTTGGCTTTCGTGACTTCTTCAAGCGGACTGAAATAATCCACGGCGGATTTGAGTCCCGGGTAGGACTTCTGGCTTTCGCTTGCGATCACCACGGCGGAATTCACCGTGTCTCCCAGGGCTTCCGGAGGGCGCTCGAAGACGGCGAGCAGCACTTGTGCTTGGCGATCTTTAGGCTGGCTGCCCGAATCATCACCCTGCATTTCATTCGTACGCTCTACCCAAGCATAGGGAGGCTTGTAGCTGAATCCAAAAGTTGAATTGCGATAGACGCCGCTGACGACTTGGGTCCTGGGAGTGGGAGATGCCTGATTGGTCTGGGCTTTGGCCGATGACCGGGGTGGCAGACTACCAAGTGTGCAGGTTGCGGCCAAGACACACACGAAGAACCGGGCCATGCCTGATAGTAGCACTCGCTAAAGGGCTCCCGCCGACTGCCGATAATCAATCGAGGGCCGGACGGCAAAATGCTTCGATGTCCGGAATGTTACATGGCCGGACGCATCAAGCGAATGATTGACGTGATCATCGAGCAGCGCGCCAAAGGAAACCCTCTGCTCATGGACACCACCAAAGCCAAACTGATCTTCAAAGGAGTGAACCCGGACGGGTTCACCCCCACTTCGCCGGACGATCCCGCACTAGAGGCGCGACTCCGTTGCATTGCTACTGAAATGGGAGTCTCCCTCAGGTTCAGTTAGGAGAAGTTTGTGCCCATCACAACCGGCCATTCGACCAGACCGCTGCCGGAAGCAGTACGAGACCTGCAAGTCCAGTGCGGCGATTGCCAACCGCGGCTGGTGATCTTCTTTGCTTCCACCCAGTATGATCCGCAGGCGCTCAGCAAAGGTATGCAGTCGGCTTTTCCTGAAGCCTGCATCGCGGGATGCTCCACCGCCGGCGAAATCATATCGGGCCAAATGATGAACGAGGCGGTGGTCGCCATGTTTCTGCCCGCAGAGGTAGTGGACGACGTGAGCACGGTAGTGGTAGAAAATCTTCGTTCGCAGGCGAGTGAACATACTGCCTGCCGTCAATTCGAGCAGCATTTTGGCAGCTTGCTCTCACTCGACCTTACGCGCCATGTGGGCCTGGTTTTGGTGGACGGCTTGAGCGGCGCCGAGGAGCGGTTGATGGAGCAAATCGGTGACTGCAGCGATATTTTATTTGTCGGCGGGGCCGCCGGCGACGATCTGAAATTCGAACGAACCTACGTCTGCAGCGGAAGCAAGGCCTACACCGATGCTGCCGTCCTGCTGCTTCTTCGCCTGAAGAACGGCTTCGACATTCTCAAAACGCAGAGTTTCATACTGGCGGGGCGGCGGCTAACGGCCACCAAGGTGGATGAAGGCGAACGCCGCGTCCTGGAATTCGACCATAAGCCTGCGGTCAACGCCTATGCCGAGGCAATCGACGTGCCGCCGCCCGAGATTTCCAATCATTTTATGCAGCAGCCGTTGGGGTTAATGGTGAATGGCGAGCCCTTCGTTCGCAGCCCGCAGCGAGTAGATGGGGATAGCATTATCTTCTATTGCCGCATTCGAGAAGGGATGCAGCTGGAGCTGCTGCAAGGCACGGACATCGTGGCGGATACGCGCGCCGCCATCGCAGCCCGGAGATCTGGCCTCGGGCACATATCAGGCCTGATTAACTTTCATTGCATCCTGCGGACACAGGATCTGCGCAAGCAGAAACGGTGCGAAGAATACGGAGCGATTTTCGCCGGCATGCCTGCTATCGGGTTCAGCACTTACGGTGAGGAATACCTGGGACACATCAACCAGACATCGACGATGCTGTTGTTCCGGTAGTCCGGCAACCCGGGATCAGTCCGCAGCCGCCATCCCCATTATGACTGGCTGAGCACAGTACGCGCAGCGCCGGGCGTCAATCGGGATCTCGCTAAGGCACTCGGGGCATTTCTTGGTGGTCGGATCAGGGGTCACTGGAGCTTTGCGCATGCGCTTGACCAGCGCGTTCACCGGCGTAATCACAAAGAAGTACACGGCCGCCGCAATTAGCAAAAACGAAACAGCTGCATTGATGAAATCGCCGATAGGGAAAATCGTGCTGCCTACGGTAAACGTGATGGCCGAAAAATCCGGTTTTCCGACAAGCACGGCGATCAGAGGCGTGAGCAGGTCTCTGGTCAGGGCGGTGACGACGCCGCCGAAGGCCGCTCCAATAACCACGCCCACGGCCATATCAATTACGTTGCCGCGAAGAATAAACTGCTTGAATCCGCTAAGCATAAACTGCCTCCCGTTAGACGGCGTTAGCCTAGCTTTTTGAGGACAAATAGGTCAAGCGGGGAAGCGGTCAAACAAAATCGGCCCGTGGAGAGCCACGGGCCGCTCTAAAAGCTACTGTTCCGGCATGTCTTTCGACCGCAACCCGAATTGACATTGCGCTGGCGTTGCTTGCACCCGAGGATTCGCGGGCAAGGTAGGCTTCTCCGCCGTTTAGAGCCAGAACGGTCATTGGCTGATCGACTGTGTGGGCGGACTCCCCGACGAGGTTGTAATTCAAGGACTCACGCCTGCACGAGCCGGCCGGATCATCCGGTAGGCCGAAGGCGGGTATCGGCTCGGCGAAGACCATGGCGGGCGCGGAACGTTGTAGGCGGACTGGAACGGGACCTCGACATCCTCCATCAGGCATAGTGGCAAAAGGGTTTCACCCTTGAAGGCCGGAGTCGCCGCCGCCCGCCACCGGCTCCCGTCCAAAAAACATCCATTCCTGGTTTCCAGCATTCAGCTCGAAACCTGCCAGTTCCAGTATGCGCTGCGCGGCCAGATTATCCGGTTTCACTTTGGCCAACAGCCGTACCCCTTCGCAAGCGGCGACAGCTTCCTGGACCATTGCTTTGCCGATTCCCCTCCCGCGATGTTCCGGAGCCACGCTAAAGGAGATTTCGCAACTGGCGTACGCGTTCCAGGCGAGCCCGATGACGCCGACCGGGACCCCGTGCACTTCGGCAACCTGCAAACTGGAAGAAGCGTTTTCCCTGGGGGGGAAGTCCTTTTGCAAGGTAAGCAACCAGCCGGGATCCTCGGGGCGGAGATTGCGCAAGCGGAGGGGGGCCATGGCTGGGGTGCTCTTTATTGGCCAGAAGATCGGAATGGCCCATTCCACTTGCAAGGTGAGCAACCAGCGGGGACCTTCGCGGCGGAGATTGCGCAAGCGGAGGGCGGTCATGGCCTGGGTGCTCTTTATTTGCCAGAAGATCGGAATGGCCCTTTCCACTGCATCGCGCACACGACGCCCGGTATCCCGTATCCGCCCTTCAGCATCCACTTTTTTGTGCGGGTCGCCGATGATTTTGGCAGCGAGCGGCAGAATCCGCGCTCCCGGCAGGATCATGCTGTCGAACGTGACCTGCATCCAGCCTTTGCCAAAGAAGCGGCCGGGGCCTTTCGCTTCATCCAGATGACCGCCGAGTCGCGCCCCGCGCGGGAAGACGGAATGGCCGAAGGCTCCTAGCGGGCCGAGATTGCAGAGCAAAGGCTCGCCTACCTGCGCGGTCTTGGCCGGAAAGTTCGGCTCGCTGACGGTGCAATGCAAGAGCGTTTCCGCACGAATAATCTCTCGGGTCGTTGCACGGGTCAGGACAGGGACGAGGGCAGAGGCGAGAAAAACCAGGACGAGGAGCTGGAGCTTGCGGAACATACGCTGACCTCCTTAGGCACAGCTTTTAAGGAGCACACCCCACATGTGGTGCCGGGTACTATAGCATGGAAGAGGGTTGAGGGCGTGGGAATCAGATCTCGATCACTTCACCTTCCTGATTGACGGCTATCCGGGGTGATGCCCATAACGAGATGGCTGCTTGATAGCGACCATACCGGCGTTCACCTTCCAGATCATGGCATGGTTATGAGCGATGCGGACCGATTTGATCGCGCAAGCGCAACCTCCAATGAGAGACCCGACCAAAGGATTGAACACAAGCATCGGGAAAGATCCTCAAATCCTCATCGGCATCACAATATACCGGTACTTGTAATCTTCGCCCTCGGCGGGGCGGAGCTGGCCGGCGGACTGGGCGTCCTTGAGTTCGAGTTTCACGTCTCCGGCGCCGACGGCCTTGAGGAAGTCGGTCAAGTACTGGGCGTTGAAACCAATGGTGATCGCGTCTCCGTTATAGTCGGTTTCGAGCGAGTCTTCGGACTCGCCGGTTTCGGCTGACGAGGCCGAAAGCTTCAGCTCACCCTTCTCCAGCTTGAGGCGGACGGCGCGGGAACGCTCGTCGGCGAACTGGGCTACACGGGCAATGGCAGCGCCGAAATCGTCGCCGTGCAGGGTAATGGACTTGTTGTTGTCTTTGGGCAGGACAGCTTCGTAGTTGGGGAACTGGCCGGTCAGCTGGCGTGAAGTCAGCAGCCGCTGCCCGATCCGGAAGAACAGCGTAGATTCGTCTTTGGCGAACTCAATGACTTCGACATCGGTGGAATCGAGCAGCGATTTGAGCTCATCCATAGCCTTCTTCGGCACCAGGGTCTTCATCTCGCCGGAAACTCCGTCAAACTGCCCACCGCTGCGCTCGATATGCGCCAGGCGATGGCCGTCGGTCGCTACCATGGTAATGGACTCGGGCTTCAGCACCATCAGGGCGCCGTTCAGCGTGTAGCGCGACTCTTCATTCGCAATCGCAAACCCTGTCTTTGCAATTAAGCCGCGCAGAACCTGCCCGGGAATCTGCACCACACCGGCGGTTGGGAATGCCGGCAGGCTGGGAAAATTCGAACGCGCCATGCCCACCATCTTGGTGTTGGACCGGCCGCAGCGAATGCTGACCCAGTGGTTCTCCAGCAGCTTAATGGTGATGTCGGCGTCAGGCAGCAGCTTCACGTAGTCGTGCAGCTTGCGCGCCGGGATGGTGCAAGCGCCCTCCTTCTTGACTTTGGCGCCGCACGAGGTGCGCAGGCTCAAATCAAGATCGGTGGCGGTAATGGAGAGCCGGTCTCCGGCGGCCTCAAAGAGATAATTCGAAAGGATAGGGATGGTGGTCTTGCGCTCGACGACTCCCTGGGTGGCCGTGAGCTCACGCAAAAGCTCGAACTTGCTGACCGTGATCTCCATGGTGGTGGTCCCTACCGCTGCAACAGCTTCTACCGGCATTGTGGCATCTCCCGTGGGGCCGGAGTAAACAATTACTTATACCAAAAGAAAAGCCCCTCCGAACAGGGCATTAGGCGGATGGAGACCAGTTATTTCACGCGAAAGGACGCGGCTTTTTGGGGCTGGCACTCTGAACGTCCATCGCGAAAAGGTTTCGACCACAGAGGGCCGCAGAAGAAAACCCACTCTATCCGCCGAGCTGCTCGGTCAGCTTGTTGAGCAGCCGGTTCAGGTCTTTGTCGTCGGCGCGCTGCTTCTCGATCTTCTCCACCGAGTGCAACACGGTAGTGTGGTGCTTGCCGCCGAACTGCCGCCCGATTTCAGGCAGCGAGGCCTCGGTCAAATGTTTGGCCAGGTACATAGCAATCTGCCGCGGGTACACGATCGCGCGCGAATTGTTCTTGGCCTTGATCTCCACCAGCCTCAACCCAAACTGCTCCGCCGCGGCCTTCTGGATGGATTCGATGGTCACCTTCCGCGCCTGCGAATCGATAAAATTCTTCAGTACCTGCTGGGCATAGGGCAGCGTGATCTCCGAACCGATCAGGGAGGCATGCGCCGTCAGCCGGATCAGTGCCCCTTCCAGCTCCCGCACGTTGGAGCGGATGTTCGACGCGATGTACAGCGCAACGTCGGTGGGCAGCGTGACCTTCTCGTTCTCCGCCTTCTTCTGCAGGATGGCGACTTTGGTCTCAAGGTCGGGCGGCTGAATATCGGCGATTAGACCCCACTCGAACCGGCTGCGCAGGCGGTCTTCCACTTCAGCCAACTCCTTCGGCGGACGGTCGCTGGCGATCACGATCTGTTTCATGGACTCGTGCAGAGCATTGAACGTGTGGAAGAACTCTTCCTGGGTGCGTTCTTTCTGCGCCAGGAATTGAATGTCGTCCACCAGCAGCACGTCGACATTGCGGAACTTGTCGCGGAAGGTGGTCATCCGGTCATAGCGCAGCGAGTTGATCATTTCGTTGGTGAACTTCTCGCTGGAGACATAGCAGATGGCTGCCTGCGGCTGCCGCCGCCTGATTTCGTGGCCGATAGCCTGCATCAGGTGGGTTTTACCCATGCCGACGCCGCCGTAAAGGAATAGTGGGTTGTAGGCCTTGGACGGGCGCTCGGCCACCGCCTGGCAGGCAGCGTGGGCAAACTGGTTGCCGCTGCCGATCACAAAAGCGTCGAAGGTATAGCGCGGATTGAGCTGCGCGGCGCCGTCCCAGTCGAAACGCGCCTGCCCTACGGGCGCTACCGCGGGAGCCGCGGCTGCCGGATGCGGGGTGAGCCCGCCATCGTGCCGAACCGGCGTCGCGGCGGGGTCGTCTTCCGGGGTGACGAACTGCACGTCCTGATATTCCAGCCCCAAATTATCGAGCGCTTCCTGAATTAGATCAGCGTAGCGGTCTCCCACCCTTCGAAACTCCGAAGTCGGCACGCTCACGAAAAGAACTCCACCACTGGAATGACTGTAGCGAGTCGGCTTCAGCCACGTGTCATACGACTGACGATTAATTTTCTTTTCCAGCGCATCCAGAACTCGTATCCACGGATTAGGAATCAGGCTTGAAGTTGAAACGGACATAAGGAATTTTTCTTGGGGCGGCTGCCACGACGTAGCGCCCGGTATTAAAAGCCCATTGCGGGAACAAACTCGAATCCCAGCGGAACCCCTCCCGACGCGGGTTCCTATGGGTGCTGGAAATATCAGTAAGCTGGATCAGTCCGGAATACTAGCACAAAAAAAAATCACCGCCGGAAAATGTTCGATCCAAAATTTTTCTTGGGAAACTGCGGCTCTTCGATTCAGAACCCTAAAGAGAATTCTGTCAAGTAGCGAAAATATAACTGCCGCGCGAGCGGTGCAATACACGGTTTGCCTTACTTGCGGCAGCGGGGCGCTGGGGTCGACCAAGGGTAAAAGTGGAGTGGCGTTTGCCCGCCTGCGCCGTGTCATTTATACTTTTTGTTTGGTTTAATGCTACGGACCAAACTAGGAGCAGCCAAGGTTCATGCCCAAGCGCACATTCCAGCCTAACCGGCGCCACCGTTCCAAAGCCCACGGGTTTCGCACCCGCATGAAGACCAAGAGCGGCCGCGCTGTGATTTCACGCCGGCGTGCCAAAGGCCGCAAGCGGGTCTCGGTAAAGCCTGGTTTCCGTGAGTAGTCCCGTTGTTTCCTTCCCGGATAGGCAGGAGTTTTCATCCAGGATTTGGTCGTGAGCCGTGAACGTGTGGGCTCGGAATGAGGGTACCAATCTGCCGAGTTCCGGCAAGTCGGCGGGGTTCCCCCAGAGCGCACGGCTGCTTCGGCACGCCGATTTTGAGCGTGTGTACAAGCAAGGCCGGCGGCACTTTGCGCGGCATATGACGGTATTCTATTTGCCGCGCGCGGAAGGCCACGGTCTTCGTACCGGTTTCACCGTCGGCCGGGCGTTGGGTGGCGCAGTCGAGCGGAATCGGATGAAGCGCCGCTTGCGGGAAGCCGTTCGGCAGTATCGCATGACGGTTACCGGCCGGGCTGACGTGGTCATCAACCCGAAAAAGTCACTGCTGAAGGCCGAGTTTACGGAGCTGTTGCAGGAAGTGGGGCGCGCGTTCCGGGTAATCCAGCAAAACATGGGAACAGAAGAGCCAGTAGGGGAGCAGAGATGCTGAACGCAGGTCCTTCGACGAAGGAGAGAGCGCAGAGTTTCGCACTGTCTCTGCTCCGGGGCTATAAAAGGTTTCTCTCGCCGCTGCTTCCGCCGGCCTGCCGTTACGTCCCTACTTGCTCGGAGTACGCCATGGAAGCAGTGGATCGCTATGGCGTCCTGCGTGGAAGCTGGATGGCGATGTGCCGTATCTTGCGCTGCCACCCTTTTGCCCGTGGCGGATTCGATCCGGTTCCCTTGCATCGTTGCCACGTGAGCGAGACGGCAAACTTCAAACCACAGCATTGAGTCTGATTGGACAGTAGATAACTTGGCAGAATTTCAGAACCCCCAAAACGAACCCGGAATGGAGCGCCGGCTCCTGCTGGTATTCGCGCTTACTTTTCTGGTCATCATCTTATTTGAGCCCATGCTCAAGAAGTATCTGCCGCAGCCCCCGGAGCCGGCAAAAAGCCAACCCGTTGCGCAGGTCCCGCCCCCTCCCGCAGCTGCGCCTCCGGCGAGCAAGCCGCAGCCTCCTCCGCAGCCGGCGGCCGCAAAGCAGGCGTTATCGGAGACGGAGACAGTCGTCGAAAACGATGTCTACCGCATCACCTTCACCAACCGCGGCGCCCAGGTGAAATCATGGATTCTGAAGAAATACGATGACGAGAGCGGTAAGCCGCTCGATCTCGCGAGTCACGTAGCCGCGCAGAAATATGGCTATCCTTTGTCTCTTTGGACCTACGACGAGCCACTGCGCAATAAGCTGAATTCGGCGCTTTACGTACCGTCCCAGTCCGGCCGGATATCGGCGCCATCCGAACTCAGTTTTGAGTACGGCGATCAGGATGTTTCCGTCCGCAAGACCTTCCACTTTGGTGCGGGTTACGTGCTGAAGGCGGAAACCACCGTCTCCTACAAAGGCCAGCAAACTCCGGCCTTTCTCTCCTGGCCGGCGGGATTCGGAGATGAAACCGGCCGCGCAAGCTATCGTTCCAGCAACGTCGAGTATCACAACGATCAATCCACCGACCGCACGATTGGAATTTTTCCAAAACTGACGCAGCGGCTCTCGTTTAAGTCGGTCAGCGGCGGCGCCACCATACAAGGCCCTTTTCAATGGGCTGGGGTCACGGACCAATACTTCGCAGCCGTATTCCTGCCTGAGGATCAGGCAAATGCAGCTCTGGTGACCCTGCGAAACGCGATTGATATTCCCAAGGACCCGAACAACCCCAAGGAATTGGAAAAAGTGGACGTGCTGGGAGCGGCGGTCGGCAATATGCATGGACCGACCGTGGAGCGGGTTTTTGTTGGGCCCAAGAGCTTGCATGTTTTGGACTCGATCCCCATTGCGGCTACCGCTGGTTCGAAAGACCTGCGCGATCTGGTGAACTTCGGTTTCTTCGGAGTGATCGCCCGCCCACTATTCATCTGGCTGCAATGGACCCATAAATACGTGCACAACTGGGGATGGGCGATCGTCATTCAGACGCTCATCATCACTTTGTTGCTGGTGCCGCTGCGCTATACACAGATGAAGTCGGCGCTCAAGATGCAGAAGGTCGCGCCCCAAGCCAAAGTGATCCAGGAGAAATACAAGAAGTACAGCATGCGCGATCCGCGCAAGCAGGAAATGCAGAAAGAGATTTCCGAGCTCTACAAACGGGAGGGCGTAAATCCCTTGGGCGGCTGCTTGCCCATGCTGCCCCAGATTCCGATTTTGTATGCCTTCTATGAAATGTTAGGCACGGCCATTGACCTGCGGCATGCTCACTGGCTGTGGATCAGTGACCTTTCTTCCAAGGATCCCTATTTCGTTTTGCCGATTCTGCTGGTCGTCAGCATGATCTTTACCCAGAGAATGAGTCCGCAACCCGGCATGGATCCGGCCCAGCAGAAAATGATGAACTGGACTATGCCGCTGATGATGGGCTTCATCTTCTTCAACCTGGCGGCGGGACTGAACTTGTACTATGCCGAGAGCAATCTGGTGAGCATGGCGCAGCAGGCGGTAATGAATCGCACTCATCTCGGCCGCGAGCTGCGCGAAATTGCGGAAAAACGGGCGCGGAAGAAAGGAAAATGAGCCTTCAGCTTTCCGTCGTCAGTGTATGACTGAAAGCTGAGAGCTGAGATTTGCTTATGGCCATTCCCGACAAGATCGCAGCTGCGAAGAAGATCAACGAATTCCTTACCGTAGTTGTAACCAACGGTGGCTTGCGCCTGAAGTATCGCATCACCGTGGACCCCCCAGTCACGAGCGATCGCGATTGGGAAAAGCCGGAAATCCTGGTGGAATTCTCCGGGCCGGATTCGACTTTGTTGCTGGAACGTGGTGGCGAACTGCTCCGAGCTCTCGAACTACTGGCCCTGGAAATGCTCCGTCTGCAGGGTAACGAACACGAAAAGATCTGCTTTGATTGCATGAACCGGCGCGCCATGCGCCTGGAGGAATTGCGCACTGCGGCGAATGTTGCGGCGGAACGAGTTCGCCAAAGCGGCGCGCCCTATGAGTTCGCACCCATGTCGTCGCGGGAGCGCCGCATCGTTCACCTGGCGATGAGCGCTTATGAGGACCTGCGGACCGAGAGTGAAGGTGAGGGTCTGCGGCGCTACGTCGTGGTCTATCCCAAGGATTACAAACCCAGCGGAAGAAGTCCAAGAAAGACGATCCCCTAACTTATTTCTGGCCGATTGCTGCCGGAGCCGCCGCTGCCGGCTTGCCCCGAAACAATTTCATCGAATTCAAGGCGGTGTTGTAGACCCCCCATCCCGCGGGGATCGCTACAACAAGCCATGCCAGAAGAATGACGATCGCCGACGATTTTTTGCCCTCTGTCACTCCAGCCTCCTTAGTCAGCGGCCTGCGGTGCAGGTTCTGCGTCTGCCGTGCTGAGCCAATGTTTCTCCGCGACTGGGCGCACCAGCCAGTTGGCAACAAAACCCACTGCCAGAAGCGCCGCCATAATGTGCATTACGCCCTGGTACGCGGCAGCTTTGTCGACTCCGCGCTCTAACTGATACTCACGCGTGTAGTTCACCAGGACCGGCCCCAGAATGCCCGCCGTCGACCACGCCGTGAGTAGCCGGCCGTGAATGGCGCTCACATGGTAAGTGCCGAACATGTCGCGAAGATAAGCGGGAACGGTGGCAAAACCGCCCCCGTACATGCTCAGCAACACGCAGGCAATGGCCACAAAAAGTATTACGCTGTTCCAGTGATTGCCGCCGGTTTGCGGGAGCATGTAATAGAGCGCCGCTCCCAGCACGAAGAATATGGCGTAGGTCGGCTTTCGCCCGATGTGGTCGGAAATAGAGGACCAGAAGAATCGCCCTCCCATGTTGAACAGACTGAGCAGGCCGACGAACCCTCCAGCGGCCACCGGCCCGATGGTTCCCTTAAACAGATCCTGAATCATCGGCGACGCCTGTTCCAGAATGCCGATTCCCGCCGTTACATTCAGGCACAACACCATCCATAGCAGCCAGAACTGCGGCGTTTTGAACGCCGCATGAACTGCAACGTCTTCATTGGTAATCATGGGCCTGGGTTTTGCCGGCGGCGTCCAGTTGGCGGGCTTCCAGCCTTCCTGCGGCACGCGTATGGTAAACACGCCAAACAGCATGAACAGAAAATACAGCGCGCCCATAACCAGAAAAGTCTTTCCCACGCCCAGGTCGTTCGCGGTGCGAAAATGCGCCATGAGTTTGATCGCCAGCGGTGATCCGATCATTGCGCCGCCGCCGAAACCCATGATCGCCATTCCCGTGGCTAGGCCGGGCCGGTCGGGAAACCAGCGAATCAAGGTCGAGACCGGAGAAATGTAGCCCAGCCCAAGACCAATCCCGCCGACGACCCCATATCCCAAAAAAATGATCCACAACTGATGCCAGATCACCCCGAAGTACGATATGAAGAAGCCGAGGCCAAAGCAGATGGCAGCAGCAAACATGGCCTTGCGCGGACCAGCTCCTTCCAGCCACTTGCCAAACGTCGCCGCCGACAGACCCAGTATCACGATGGCCAGGGAGAAGATCCAGGCAATCTGCGACTGCTTCCAATCCCCCGCTGCCGGCTTGGAAATGCCGATGAGCTGGCTGAGCGGAATCTTGAAAACGCTGAAGGCATAAACCTGCCCAATTGCCAAATGGATCGCCAGAGCCGCCGGTGGAACCAGCCAGCGGTTAAAGCCAGAATCAGCCACGGTCCTGCCGCGGTCCAGAAAAGAGAAGGCCATAGTGAGGAACCCTTTGCCAAACGGCGGGCGCAGCCTTGTTTCCGCCCCACTCCACAATACAAAAACCGGCAAATACTACTCCTTGCAGGGACGACGTGCAATGGCCTTCGCTGAACGTTATCCGCCGAGTTCCACGTTTCTAGCTGGGAGGATTCGGCGGCATCTGCGGTCAACCGCTACAATTTCTGCGTGAACCTCGACGACACCATCGTGGCTATAGCCACGCCACCCGGCCGTGGCGGCATAGGAGTGGTGCGCATCGCCGGGCCTGAGGCGAAAGCAATTGCTCAGCCCATGCTGCGTCTCAAGCAGGAGCTTGAGGCAAACCGCGCCGTTCTTGGCGAATTGATCGATCCGGAAACTGGCTGGGAGGGGCCGGGCATTCGGCCGGGCCAAGCCGAGCACAGCTCGGCGCCATCCCGCATCGATGAAGTCGTCGTTACCTACTTCGCCAAGCCTCGCTCCTATACGACGGATGACATCATTGAAATTTCTGCCCATGGCTCGCCAGTGGTCCTTCGCCACATTGTCGAGCTGGCCTTGGCTCGCGGGGCTCGGCTAGCTGAACCAGGCGAATTCACCATGCGCGCTTTTCTCAATGGAAGGATGGACCTCACCCAGGCGGAAGCGGTCCGGGACCTGATCGATTCGCAAACCCTGTATCAGGCCAAAGTAGCGGCCCAGCAACTGGAAGGCGCGCTTTCCCGCCGCCTCCAACCGGTTAAGCAGAAGCTTGTTGAGCTTATTGCGGTGCTCGAAGCCGGCATTGACTTCGCGGAAGACGATGTCTCTGTTCTGCCCGGTGCACAAATTAGCAAGCGCATCGCGGCACTCACTACGCCCTTGGAGGAGCTCGCGGCTTCATTCGCCTATGGCAAGATTGTCCACGAAGGCCTGACGCTTGCAGTGGTGGGCCGCCCGAACGTCGGCAAATCGAGTTTGTTCAACCGGCTGGTCGAGCGCGAGCGCGCAATCGTGACCGCCACGCCAGGCACAACCCGCGATTTGGTCAGCGAAACGGTTGCCATCGGCGGCATTCCTATCCGGCTCGTGGACACCGCTGGAATTCGCCACTCACTCGACGAAGCCGAAAGTATCGGCATTCGCAAATCCATGGAGGCTCTGGCCGACGCAGACCTGGTTCTGGTCGTGTTGGATGCCTCGCAGCCGGTCGGCGCGGAGGATCACAAGCTACTCAACCTGGTTGCTGAGCGTGCTGCGATTACCGTCCTGAACAAATGTGATCTGGCATTGCAGAAGGGCGGTCAAGGTGCCGATGAGCTTTCCTCCAGCGCTGGCTATTCCGGGGAGCGCGACGACGGGCAATCTGGTTTGTCGGCAAAGAGCCTTCGCGCCTCCGCTCTTACTGGAGAGGGCATCGCAGAACTGCGCGCCGAAATTCTTCGCCAGGCCGGAGGCGAATCTGCGGGTCATACGGAATCCGGCTTTCTCACCAACCTCCGCCACCAAAGACTGGTCAGCGAATCGCTTATGGCTCTCGAGGCTGGCAAATCGGCCGTCACGAACAACGTGCCCCACGAGATGCTTCTGCTGGATCTCTACAACGCTTTGCGGCCGCTGGACGAAATTACCGGCGCGACCACAACCGATGACATCCTGAACCTGATCTTCAGCAGCTTCTGCATCGGGAAGTGATGGAGCGCTGCTATGGCGACCCCGGAGGGAGTCGAACCCCCAACCCTCAGATCCGAAGTCTGATGCTCTATCCAGTTGAGCTACGGGGCCGCTCTGTTCAGACTGTACCACTACCTTAACTCACCCCGACAAGAATCGAAGCATTCGCGCGGCGATGCTCCTGGCCGGCTCGCTTGCCGCATTTCAAAACCGCCCCACCAGCAGTCATAAATAACATACCTACGGGAGGTTTCTGCTCGATCTCTAGAAGGCACCCCATTTTCTCGTGACAAAGTTGCCCAAACGGCGCAAACTTTTTGGTTCATGCTAATGAACAACAGGAGGCGGTATGCCGCGGAAATCCAGCCGTAGAGCTTTCCTATCTAATGTGGGATTCGGACTCGGGGCGGCAACACTGGCCGGCAAGAGTTTCGGGTTTACGGATGTTGCGACCGCCGGGAATGCCTCCGCTGCAGACCTTTCATCTTTGTCAGATGTTTCCTCGCTGGTGGACTTCCGCTACTCTCCTCTATCCTGGCAATCCACTTTCTGCTTCCCAGACGATCCGCACAAAAGTCTGGTCGGTGAGCGCGGTGATTTACGTTACGGGCACCCCGGCGCAGGAAGCAAAGGCGATCACTACTTTCCAGAAATTGTGGAGTTCTCGACGGAGGGGATGGAGCAAGATGAAGTTCACGAACAGCGCCTGGAAGCTCCTGGAGTTCCTATCATCCACACGCGCATTGACCGCCCGGAAGCCTACCTGGCATTGACGACTTTTGCCACCAATCTTCCCGAAGAGGGCCGGGTGGACAACGTCATCATGGAATATTTGCCCAGAACCACAAAGCAGGTCCACGCGCATCCTCGGATCAGGATCAGGACCGGGCAAGAAGTGATTGCAAAGGAAGCAGCCGATGCAAATTTGATTTATCTGGGCCATGACGCGCCCCGTCTATTTATGGCGATAAGTTCTACGGCGGGCGCACCCCGCCCCGAAGTTGAGGATCAGGCACTTTCCAAAGTGCTGCGTTTTCCCGGCGGGTCCGCCAGCTACGACAAACCGCTGCGCTACTTTTTGCGCTTCCCGCAAGCAGGCCAGGATGCTGGCAAAATTCAGCCCGGTTTGCAGTTTCCTGATCAATTGTTGGAAGCCACCAGGGCATTCTGGCGCGAGCTGGAAAGTTTTAATAAGCCTGTCTCCTGGAATCTTCCTGGCCGGCATGGCGAGTTTTTGTCCGTCTGTGCACAAAATATGCTGCAATCCCGCGAGGTAAAGAACGGAAAGATGACCTTCCAGGTCGGTCCAACTGTTTATCGCGAATTGTTTGTCGTGGATGGCAACTTCCTTCTCGAAGCCGCCCGTTATCTAGGGTACGACTCTGAAGCCCAGCAGGGGCTGGAAGCGACCTGGGCGAGGCAAAGCGATAACGGCGGAATCTTCGCGGGAGCCGGATCGCACCACTGGAAGGACACCGGTATCGCCATGTTTTCCCTGGCGCGCCAGGCCGAACTCAGTCAGGACTGGACTTATTTTCGCCAAATGCAACCGGACGTTTTGCGGGCCGTGAAATTCTTGATGGAGCTGCGTGAAAAGGCGCGCAGTGAAGATAGCGCCAATGGGCGCTATGGCATTCTGCCCAAAGGCTTCGGGGATGGCGGTCTCGGCGGGATGCGCTCGGAGCTCACGAATACTCTATGGGTGTTGGCGGGATTGAAGGCAGTTACGCAAGCAGCCGACCGCCTCGGCCTTTCGGCATTTGATGACACCAAAAAATTCTATCTCGAGTTGCGTTCCGCTTTTGCCAACGCCGCGCGTGCTGAAATGCGCCAGCATCCCGAAGGCTTCACTTTTCTGCCCATGCTGGCAAAGGAAGATCCCAGTTGGTCTCTCCCCCACGTATGGGATCGTCCTCAACCGCAAGTGGCGCAGTGGGCCCTTTCACATGCCATCTATCCCGGCATGCTCTTCGGAAAAAATGATCCCATCGTGCAAGGCCACATTGCTCTGATGCAATCCTGCACCCAGGAAGACGTTCCTGCGGAAACCGGCTGGATTTCACACGAAGGCCTCTGGACCTATAGCGCTGCTTTTGTGGCGGAAGTTTATCTATGGGCCGGATTGCCCGATTGGGCGCATCGTACCTTTGCCGGTTTTCTGAATCACGCCTCGCCTCTCTATGCCTGGAGGGAGGAACAGCCTTTGCGTGGCTCCTTAGTTTGTGATCCCGGCGGAGACATGCCACACAATTGGGCGAGTGCTGAGTGCGTTCGCTATCTACGGCACATGCTTGCTATGGAGGATGACTCTGCTCTCCGGTTATTGGCCGGAGTACACCACTCCATGCTCGCCGAGGGGGAGCCATACCACCTGACAGAATCGCCAACTCGCTTTGGCAGGGTCAGCCTGGACTTGGAACCTCTGAGCCAGCGCCGGGGCTGGACACTTACATTTCATCTCGGGAAGGGTCCACAGCCTGAAAAAATCGAACTGCCAGCCACTCTTGGGAGGCACTTCCATTTTTCCGACCTGAAGGATGCGAGGTTTACGCAGAAGGGAGACAAGATTGAGGTTGCGGCAGGCGCCTCTTCCTGGCAAGCAACCTGGAGGATTTGAGGTGAATTCGTTTATTTGGACAGAACTCCCAACGCATGCCGGAAGATGGCTTCAAACGATTCGCTCTTGCGGTCCTTCACGCTGGCGGCCACAGCTTTCTCCGCCACAGCTCTTTGATAGCCTAGGTTCACCAGAGCGGAAAGAACATCCTCTTCAACTGCACTGAGAGCGGGGACCGGGACCACTTCGCCCGACGCGGCGGCAGGTAATTTGTCTCGCAGTTCCAAGACCATCCGCTCGGCAGTTTTCTTTCCAATTCCGGGGATCTTCGTCAGCCGGGCGACGTCATTTCCCCGGATCGCGCCGGTCATTTCATCCGCCGCCATGCCGCTCAAAATCGTAATCGCGAGCTTCGGTCCAATGCCGCTGACGGTAATCAGCTTTTCAAACAGCTGCTTTTCCGCCACCCGCAAGAATCCGTAAAGTGCGATCGTATCCTCGCGCACATGGGTGTGTACGTGCAGCGATACTTCGCTGCCCGGATTCGGCAGATCGGAAAACGTCGGGATGCTGATGGTGACGTCATAGCCGACGCCGCCGGCATCTACGATCGCTTGATTGGGATGTTTCGCTAACAGCTTACCGCGCAGGTGAGCAATCATGCTGCCGACATTGTAGCCGCACCTTCAGAACTTTTGGCTTGGGCTCCCGGTAACATGGCTCAGAGCCTGGCGCCGCCCAACTCTCTCCATACAACCGGCTTGACCGGACCTATGCCAAACATCCAAATCACCGAGCCCAGCGCAGCCATGCCTCCGGTGATGGTAAAGGCCCAGAAGAAATGCCCGGTCCGCTGAACTACCAGTCCGGTTAACGCAGGAGCGACAATGCCCGCCATGTTTCCGATGAAATTTTGTATACCGGTCCACTTGCCGGCAGCTCTCGGCCCGGCGAGGGTTTGCGTTATCGCCCAAACATTGGAGAGGCACAATCCAAAGAAGGCCGCCGCGATGAGCAATAGAGGAACAGAAAGGCGTGCACTTGCCACGACACAACCGACTAGAAATATTCCAGCCCCGGCCATGCCTAAAGCCATGCAGGACTTGCGGACTAGGCCCGGGCTGCCGCCGGCAACAATGGCACGATCGGTGGCCCACCCTGCCGCGCTGCTCAATAAAGCGCTGGTCATGTAAGTTGCCCCGCCAATCTCCGCCATCAAGTCCAGCGAAAAATGGCGCTCCCGTACCAGGTAATATGGCAACCATGTGATCATGAAGTACGAAATGTAGTTAAGGCAGAACAGTCCGGCGCAAGTTGCCCACGCCGAACGTAGTCGTGCGATTTCCACCCACCCGGGCACCGAGGGCTTTTCCACACCGGGCGCGGCAGTTTCGCCGCGAGGCATCCACCGGAACCAGGGAAGCAGCCACAAAAGGCCTGCCAATCCCAAGGCGATACAGAAAGAACGCCAGCCGAATTTTGCAATCAGCAATCCGCCAAAGAAAACTCCGAAAGCCGGCCCACAGTAGGTGGCGGTCGATATCAGGGCATTGGCCAGCCCGCGGCGTTCTTCCGGAAAATAGCGTACGAAGATTTTCGAGTACGAGGGATAGGCCACCGATTCCCCTACTCCGAGAATCAGCCGCATGGCCACCAGCGCCGCAAAGGTGTGAACCATTCCCGTGGCCGCGGTAGCGCAGGACCAGAGAACAAATCCAACGGAGATAATTGCGTTCGCGTTGAACCGATCCACCAGCCATCCGGAAACTGGTTGAAAAAAGGCGTAGGTCCAGAAGAACGACGAAAGCAGAATTCCCAGTTGAGCGGTGGAGATGCCGATGTCTCCTTTCAACATCGGCGCTGCGATCGAGATGCTCCCCCGGTCTATGTAGTTGATGAATGCCGACAGAACCAGCAAGGCCAAGATGTATGAACTCTTGCTGGAAGGGGCCTCCTGGCTCGTCCCCGTTTGGGCCATAGCGTCCAAGAATACGCAAGTTCCGTTAGCGAAGGAGAAAAAACTTTATCGGCCAGACTGCGTTGGAAGGCTGAAGGGGAAAGCTAAAACAACGAGCTCTGCTTCCGGTTCGGCGTGATGCCAAAGTGCTCGTAGGCCAGCTGTGTGGCCACGCGGCCACGCGGCGTGCGGTTGAGAAAGCCGATCTGAATCAGGAACGGCTCGTAGATCTCTTCGATCGCGTCCGCTTCTTCCGCCAGGGCTGCGGCCAGGGTATTCACGCCGACCGGCCCGCCCTGGTATTTCTCGATGATCGTCAGCAGCAGTTTGCGGTCAACCTCATCGAAGCCGTACCGATCTACTTCCAGCATTTGCAGCGCTGCTTGCGCCGTGGCCAGATCGATTTTGCCGGCGCCGCGTACCTGTGCGTAGTCGCGCACCCGGCGCAGCAGCCGGTTCGCAATCCGTGGAGTGCCGCGCGAGCGGCTGGCTATTTCCAAAGCGCCGGCATGGTCAATTTCCACCGCCAGAATTTCTGCCGACCTTTCCACAATAATCCTCAGGTCCTCATGGCTGTAGAATTCGAGGCGCAGCACAATGCCGAACCTCGACCGCAGAGGCGCTGACAATAATCCCGCGCGTGTAGTAGCTCCTATAAATGTGAATGGCTTCACATCCATCGTATGAGTACGAGCCGCCGGGCCCTGGCCGATCATGATGTCGAGTTTGTAATCTTCCAGCGCGGAATAAAGAATCTCTTCCAGCGTGGGCTGCAGCCGGTGCACCTCATCGATGAATAAGACCTGCCGGTCACGGATGTTGGTGAGGATGGCCGTAAGCTCACCTTTAATCTGCAAGGTCGGCCCGGAAGTCTGCTGAAAAGCCACAGCCAATTCATTGGCGACGATCGTTGCCAGCGTAGTTTTGCCCAGTCCGGGTGGGCCGTAAAGCAACACGTGGTCCATTGCCTCACCCCGCGACTTTGCGGCCTGAATGGCGACCGATAGATTCTCTTTGACTTTGGACTGGCCGATGAACTCCACCAGCCGCTGCGGACGCAGCTTCAGCTCGAACGAGGAATCGTCCTCGACCGGAACCGCGGAGACTAGCCGTGTATTCACATCCGGAATATTTCTGGCAGTGCTCACTTGCCGGATAGTAAGCCGAAATCAAAAATCAGGCAATCTCTAAACACAGTTTCGCGATGCAGACCACGAAGACAAATCGCAACTTGCACCTTATCCGTGTCAAAACAACCTGCACCGCAGAGTCTCAGCGAACATTTCCTCCCCGCTCCACAATCCATCCCACATCTCCACAACATCCCCACAGGCAAAACCAGTTTTCAACTTGCGCGCACAGCAACCCATCAGGCAGATTCTTCAAGCAGGCTTTGCAGATCGCGTCGGAGAAACGAAATCCCCCAGCGAAATCAATTCCTCGAGTGGTTTCCTTTTTACGTGCATCGCTTCATCGGCGATGTGCGCTACCGAAGCCTCAAAGACTATCAGCAGGCCTGGTTTCTCAACCTCCTGTTTGCATCCTGGATTTCTGAGCGCCCCGGATATTTGCCAGACGACGGGCAGTTGTGGCGCCTCGCGAATGCTCAACGGCAATACTTCTTCCAAAAAGAAGGCCAACCCGTTCTGAGCATGTTCGAGCGCGAGGGTTCGACGACTGACGGTGGTGTCTGGATTTACAACCGCACGCTCCTGAAGATCTACGATGAGCAGGTGTTGAAATTCCACAAGAAGCAAAAGAAATCCACTAAATCCACAAAAGATGAAAACACTTCTTATCTGGATTTTGAAGGTACACTAAAGAAACAAAATGGAAGAGAAGAATGTGCGCTTCATCCGGAGTCAGGCCTCACCCAGTGGGGAACGTGCTGGGAATGCTACTCGGCAAAGTTCAGCGCAGAGCAGCAGGCAGTCTAATACTGCGCCAAAATGCGCCACTTGTGGTGATACCGGATGGAAAACCGTCTCCTACGGCGACGATAAACGTGTAACCCGCTGCGATTGTGCCGCACAATCTCGCGCCGAACGTTTACTGGCCCAGGCGCATGTGCCGCCAAGGTATGACAATTGCGATATTGGAAATTATCAAACGGAAGGGGGCCGTGGACTGGCGGCGGCTAAGCTGGCTGTCGCAAAATTTGTCGAGCAATATCCCTTGGACAAGACAGGTCTGTTGTTAATCGGCCCGAGCGGCACCGGGAAAACCCATCTTTCGGTGGCGATCATAAAAGAACTTATCCTGGTCAAGGGCGTCTCCTGTTTATTTTGCGACTATCGCGAACTCCTCAAACAAATTCAGAATTCTTATAATCCCTCGGTGCAGGTAACGGAGCTGGACTTACTCCGCCCGGTTTTCCAGACTGAGGTCTTGGTGCTCGATGACTTGGGCGCCGTGAAGCCGACAGAATGGGTTTGGGATACGGTGAGTGTGATCCTGAACACGCGCTATAACGAGAACCGCACCACCATCATTACGACGAACTTCATGGATGGCCCTGCAGCGGCGCTTGCAGGACCGCGAGCTGCTGCCCGGGAAGAAACCTTAGGCGACCGGATCGGAGAAAGAATGCGCTCCCGTCTCAGTGAAATGTGCCGCGTCATCAATGTTAATGCCCCGGACTACCGGCAGAAATTCCGTGCCGCCGGCCTTCGTTAGGTTGAGCAGTAAACGCTCTATCATTCCGGACAATCCGCTAAAGGCTGGTTCTGTGATACACATGATTCCTTGAACCTTCACAAAGCTATCTTCATCTTTTTTGCTGGTCTGGTCGGCGCAGTAATGAATGCGCTTGCCGGCGGCGGCACCTTCATCGGATTTCCTACACTACTCTTCACCGGAATTCCCCCCATCTCCGCGAATGTGACCAACAACATGGCCATGCTCATGGGTTCGATCGCCAGCGGAACCGCCTATCGGGACCGGCTGGACGTATCAAAACGCATCCTGATTCCGCTGCTGATCGCCGGAATCTGCGGAGGTTTGGTCGGAGCCCTCCTGCTGCTGCGGACCCCCGCCCATGCCTTCATGCGGGTGATTCCCTGGTTCCTGCTGGTTGCGACCTTGCTCTTCACTTTCGGTAAGAAGTTGGCCAACATTCGTCACCTGAATGTCAGCCACGAAGCTTCCGCCAGAGCTATCCTGACCACGTCGTTCCTGGTGTTCGTGGTAACCATCTATGGCGGCTACTTCGGGGCGGGCATGAGTATCATCGTGCTGGCCATGCTGGCGGCCGCGGGGATGGCCGACATCCACGCCATGAATGCTCTCAAATCGCTAATCGTGATCGCGGTGAACAGCATTGCGGCCCTGTACTTCTCCATCTCCGGAGCGGTGTACTGGCCGCAGGCTGCGGTTATGAGCGCCGGGGCAATCATTGGCGGCTACTTTGGCGCCCACTTTGCCAAGCGTCTCCCACAGATATGGGTGCGGGCATTCGTCATTGTGGTGGGTTCCGGAACGACCATATACTTTTTTATCAAAACCTATTGAACGAGTAAGTGATCTTTTCGTAGCGGCGTCAGTCCCAATCGCTGTATCCTTGCCTCTCCATGAGCCAAAGCAAATACATTGTCGTCGTCGGCAGCATCAACCTCGATCTGGTCGCCGGAACCGCCCGCATACCGTCGCCGGGCGAAACTGTCTCCGGTTCCACATTCCAGACTTTCTTCGGTGGCAAAGGCGCTAATCAAGCAGTCGCTGCCGGACGGCTCGGGGCGCAGGTGTATATGCTGGGTAAAGTGGGAACCGACGTCTTCGGCCCCCAGTTGCGCTCCGGCCTCGAAGCCGCTGGAGTCCAAACCGGTGCAGTGGGTGAAGCCACAGGTCCCTCCGGAGTGGCGCTGATCTCCACCGATGCAGCCGGCCAGAACTCCATCATCGTGGTGCCCGGAGCCAACGGCGAAGTCACTCCCTCCGACCTGGATGCCCAGCTCGACCTGATTCGCAACGCCGCCATCGTGTTGACCCAACTCGAAATTCCTCTGCCCACCGTGGAGCACCTGGCTGCCGTCACGCAGCGTGAAGGCGTGCCCCTCATGCTCGATCCTGCTCCGGCGCGTCCTTTGCCACAGTCATTATTTAAATGCGTAGACTGGATCACTCCCAACGAGACCGAAACCTGTACTCTGCTCGCCAGGAGCTCGGTGGAATGGAAAGATTCCACCATGAAGGAAGCCGCGGAGGCCCTGTTGCAGCAGGGAGTGCGCAACGTGATCCTGAAACTGGGAGAGCGCGGCTGCTATCTGGCGCTGGCCAACGGCCACCGCGAATTCGTCCCCGCATATAAGGTCCGCGCTATTGACTCCACCGCCGCCGGCGACGCTTTCAACGGCGCTTTCGCCACCGCGCTGGTGCGCGGCCAATCTCCCGTTGATGGGGCAGCCTGGGCCTCTGCCGTGGCCGCGATCTCAGTCACCCGCCCGGGCGCGCAGCCCTCGATGCCAACTCAGCAAGAAGTCGAAAGCTTCCTCGCGCAGAACTCTCGGCGCTAGTCGGCTATTTATTGGCTTAGCAATCGTTCCGTTTCCTGTTGCGCTGCGCCCCAATCCGCGGAAATCTTTTGCGCGGTTTGCAGAGCGCTCCGCGCTTCCGCGAGCTGGCCCGTCTTCTCCAACGCCTGCGCCAGCAACAGATAGCTGACGTCGGTAGGCTGAATTTCCGCCGCCCGGGAAAAGCAGCTAGCCGCGCGGCCCAGGTCACCGCTTTTCTCCGCCACCAACCCGCTTCCCATCCACGCCCGCGCGTTCTCGGGAACTAAGCGCAGCGCTTCCTGGTAGGACTGCTCCGCCTCGTGGTCTTTCCCCTCATGCCGGTAAGCCCATCCCATCCCGGTCAGGGCATTGCTTTGCAGCCCGGCGTTGGCCGTGACGCGAAGCACCTGCTGGAAGAGATCAATGGCCGGTTGAACCCGCCCCTGTTGCAGTTCGTAGTTGGCAATGTTCAGGGCGGAAAGTGGATCTTGCGGATTAATCTGAGCTGCCATCCGAAAGTGCGGCATGGCTTCATCCAGATTGCCTCGCAAAAGCAGCGCGCCGCCCAGATTGTCCTGCGCCACAAAATTCTGTCCGGTCACCTCAACGGTATGGGACCAGAGCGTGACATTGTCGCCCCAGTAGCCAAGTTGGATGTGCGCGACAACGCCGAGCGCGCACAGCACTCCGATCGCAGCAACCGCCAGCACCTTTGCCGGAAGCTTCCTCCGCAACGCGAAATCGGCAACGCCCCAACACACCATCAAGAACAATCCGATGAACGGCAGATAGGCATAACGGTCAGCCATGGCGGCTTCGCCGACCTGCACCAGCCCGATCATCGGAACCAGCGTCCCTAAAAACCAGAACCATCCGACCGCCAGATAGCGTTCTCTCCGCGCTGCCAGCACGGCAACGGTCACCGCCGCCAGAACCAAACCGGCCCCCGCCACCTGCCATCCCGCCAGAGAATTTCCCGGATGTGGGTACAAAGGCGCCAGCCGCGACGGCCAAAATGCTTTGCCCACATAACGCGCATAACTGACAATCGCATTTTCCAGCCGGACCGGAAGCGAAAACTCCAGCGCCGACCGCACCGCGCCGCCCGCTCTCTGCGCCCTCATCGTGACAATGGCGCTCCCCATCGAAAGCAGAAAGAGCGGAATCTTCTCCACAACCAGATAGGAGAAACTGCGTTTCAGCCCGTCATCCTGCTCCCCGCCAAACATCCGCCGCAGCGGCCAGTAATCCCACAGCAGCAGAACAAACGGCAGGGTGATGATCTGCGGCTTCGCCATCAGGCCGAGCGCAAAGAATCCGGCAACCGCAGCGTATCGTCCCACCCCCGGCCGGCGCGCATACCAGGCGTAGGACCACAGCGCCAGCAGGAAGAAAAGCATGCTCAGCAGATTCTTTCTCTCCGCAATCCACGCCACCGATTCCACGTTAACCGGATGAACCGCAAAAAGCGCCGCCACCATCAGGCTGCGCCCGCTGTATCCCGTAGTCCACTGCAACAGCAGGAACAAGCAGCATCACATTCGCCGCATGCAGCAGAATGTTCGTGTCATGATGCCCCGCCGGGTTCAGCCCAAACATCTGGTAGTCGAGCGCGTGCGAAAGCCAGGTCAGCGGATGCCAGTTCGCCAGCTCAGTGGTGGTGAACGCCCACCGCACTGTCTCGACGCTCAGCCCCGCCCGCACGTGAGGGTTATTGGTTACATAGCCATCGTCATCGAAATTCACAAACGGATGCCGGCTGGCCGGGTTGTAAAGCGCCAGAGTGCCCAGAATCAGCAGCAGGCAAAGTACGACGGTGCGTTTCTGAGGAGAAGAAAACAACCCCGCGGCAGGAGCTTCTTTCGAGCGAGTCTTCGAAGGCGCTGGGGGCACGGGAATTTGATCTGTCGACTATCCTACGGCGTGCAATAAAAAATGTGTGCCGGAAGAATATTCAGCGGCTGAAACCCCTTTCGAACCGAGGTAAAGTTCGATTCCAGGTGCGGCAGCGCCACCCGCGTGAACTGATACATTACCAGCTCCCCTTCCGGCTTGAGCGCCTGGCGAGCCTCATGCGCAATGCCCCGCCGCAAGCTAATGCACATGGTTGAGAAAGGAATCCCGGAAATGATGCAATCCGCCTGCGGCAGGTTCAGTTGCGCCAGGACCTTCCGCACGTCGAGAGCCGAGCCATGCACCAGCCGAAACCGCGGGTCTTGAATTTCATTTCTTAGCAACCCCAGAAAACTGGGGTTCAACTCAATGGCCACCAGCGTTGCGTCGGGGCGCATGCGCTTCAAAACTTCTTGCGTAATGGTTCCCACCCCCGGCCCGTACTCCACCAGGGTGGTGGCTTTTTCCCAGTCCACTCGCGCCATCAGGTCGTCCACCAGAAAACGCGAACTGGGGACGAGCGAGCCAAGCATATAAGGATGGCGTACGAAGTTCAGAGCGAAGTGAATCCCACGCGTCGCCGCAGACATATCTTTGAGAGGTCCTCTGCTGTCAGATCATTATCAACATTGTCGCCGGCCGTACAAGCCGGTCGGCCAGAAAGTCATTGCTCAGATAACACTTAGTCGCGCCCACCCGGTACTTTGGTCACGTTCTTCTTGCACCATGCTTCCTTCCTTCGCACCGGCAAGGATATTCTAAATTGATAGCCGGGGTTCCGGACAGCAACGCCTCATGCCTTCGCGTCTTCTGCGCATCGCTCTGCGGTTCCTATGGGGAGCTTTTCTGCTTCTCACCTCGTTGTATTGCCTGCTTGCCTTTCTCCCTTATACCTACTCCGCCATGATCAAGGCGCCGCCGTACAGCTGGGTGCCGTGGTCGGTCAATCATTACACAGCCCTGTACTGGTTGGCTCTCGCCGCCGAAGGATGCGCCTTCCTGCCGCTTCGCAAGACTCCAGCAAAGCTGGCCGTGCTCGCGGCGCACGGGGCGGTAGGCGTTTACATCACCTTGCGCCCGTTCATGTCTTTCGTGCAGCCGAATTGGCCCACATTTGTCTGGGCTATTCTGCCGCTGGCGTTATCGATCTCAACCACCGCGCTCGATGCCGGGCAGTATGTAGCCGCTCAACGGAATGATCGCACGCCGTCTTCCTTGCTCGATTATCCCACCTCGGTCGTCGTCGCCGTCTTGATCGCATTGCTCTGGGCAATCGGAGCGCAATGGCGGCTTTACGGTGATTCGCACACAACCGGATTTTCGCTGGTAAGAGTCGAGGTCACCGGCTGGAGCATTCTCTCCCACATCCTTGTAGCCATTCTCCTGCTCAGCATTCTCAACTTGCTGTCGGTGATTTCGGCAAGAACGCCCTGGCCCAGGCTCGTGCAGCAGACCCTGACCGGCTTGTTCCTGTTCGCCACCTTGTGGTTCATGGTGACTCGCTTCCTTGAGAACGCGCTGAGCTTCGATGGATGGCCGGCGCAACTCTACGCCGCCGCCTTTGCTGCCGCTCTGACTTGTTGGGGCTTTTCCCAGATCACGCCGATGCTCGCTGCCCGAAGATCGGCGGCTGCGCCCCCCCTTCGCCGGACGGCCAAGATAATTCCCTGGCTGCTGGCCGGCGCATTCAGCTTGTTCACCGTGGCTCTGCCCTCGCTGATTCAGGGCGGCGACTGGAACGGGTTCATTCAACATACCGTTGCCTTGGCGGGCTGGATCATCGTCGGCGTCTGCGCTTACCGCATTCGCCCGCGGAGCGCAAAGTATTCCGTCCCCGCAATTCTTGCCATCGCGCTGCTGGCCGGCTTTGCCTACAAGAGCCTGCAAGCCACCGTGATCTTCTGGGCGAAACCTCTGGGCAAGACCGATGACGAGTTCGCCCGCACCCTGGAAAACTATGCCGTCCGCGACGCTTCTTTCGATCTCGTGAACCACGCTCTGGGCAACGGCCGCGAGACACCCTGCGGCGACCTGTGCCGCATTCTGCGCGAATACACCAACATCCCCAATTTCCCGGTTCAGCGCAGCGTGAATCTGGTGAATCCGCTCGTCCCCAGCCAGGGAGACCGTCCCAACATTTTCATTTTCGTGATTGACTCCATGCGGCCCGACTATCTCGGCGCCTACAACCCCAGGGTGGATTTCACACCCAATCTCGACGCGTTTGCGCGGGACAGTGTCGTCGTGCGCAACGCTTATACGCAGTACGCCGGCACCTCTCTCTCTGAGCCTGCCATTTGGGCCGGCATGATGTTGCTGCACGACCACGACCTGAGCGCTTTCTCAAGAATCAACAGTCTGGAGAAACTGGCGCATGTGGACAGCTATCGGGAAATTGTGAGTTACGACACGGTTGTTCGCCAGTTCCTTACGCCATCCAAAAATCTCGTAAAGCTCGATGCCGACAAACTTTGGAATCAGTGCGAAGTCTGCTCCACCGTCCAGCAGACCGAAGGGGCGCTTGACCAGAACCCCACCAGCCCGGTTTTCTTCTACGCCCAGCCGATGAATGTCCACCAGTTCGCCCGCAACGACCTTCCCCGCATGACGGGTGCAAATTGGCAGCCGCGCGGGGGATTTGTGAACCGCATCGCCTATGAAGTTCACGGTGTGGATCAATGCCTTGGCGGTTTCTTTGAGTACCTGAAGCGCCGCAACCTCTACGACAAAAGCATCATTGTTGTAACCGCCGATCACGGCGATGCCACCGGCGCTTTCGGCCGCTACAGCCACTCCGTTTCCATCTATCCGGAAATCATGCGGGTTCCCATCCTCATCCATCTGCCCAAAAACCTGCAGGGCAAGCTGGTGTACGATGACAAGGCTTTAGCGACCCTCACCGACATCGCCCCCTCCATCTATTACTTGCTCGGACATCGCCCCATCGTGGCCAATCCACTGTTCGGTCATCCGCTGTTTGCCGAAACCGCCGCCGAACTGCACAGCTACCATCGCGACGAGATTTTCTTTGCCTCCGACGTGCGCGCCGCCTATGGTCTGCTTACCGATGGCGGCCGCTATTTCTACGCTACCTACGACTCTCCCGCGCAAAGCTATCTCTACGACCTGGACAGCGATCCCAACGGAACCGAAGACATCCTCACTCCCGCGCTCAAGACCCAGTACGACCAGCGCATCATCGGATATCTGCAAGAGGTGGCCGGATTTTACGGCTACAGGCCGAAACTGGGCGCCTTGCTGGCGGCCAAAAATTAGCCCGCATCTTTGATTTCTGCGCTCTCCTGCCTCCCCGCTTTTCCGCAAACTCGATGCTATGATTTCGGCTGATGCAGCTACATCCAGCTATGCTCCCCGATGCTCTCACTCTGGCTGCATACATCGTCTTCTTCGCCAGCTACTTCGTTTTTGCTCTCGGAAAATTTCCCGGCCTGAAAATTGACCGCCCCGGCGCAGCCATCATCGGCGCGGTTCTCATGGTTGCATTTCGCATCATGAGCGCGCAGGAGGCTCTGCGTGCCATCGATTTCTCCACCGTCGTGCTTCTGTTCTCCATGATGTTGATCGTCGGCAATTTGCACTTGGGCGGCTTCTTCGAATGGATCAGCGAAACTGTATTTCTCCGCCTCAGCGCGCATCAATTGCTGGCCGCGGTGATTTTCACCAGCGGCATCCTGTCCGCCTTCCTGGTCAACGACATCGTTTGCCTGGTGATGACCCCGTTCGTTCTGAAGATCACCGGCCGCTTGGGTCTGAAGCCGCTGCCCTATTTGCTGGCCTTGGCAACCGCGTCCAACATCGGCAGCGTGGCCACGATCACCGGCAATCCGCAGAACATGATGATCGGGTCCATTTCGCACATCTCGTACGTGAACTTCCTTTCTCATCTGGGGCCGCTCGCCTTGGCCGGCCTGTTTCTGGATTGGGCCCTCGTTTACTGGATCTACTTTCGCCACCAGGCCCACACCATCGACTCGCAGCCCGCAGCTGCCGTTGAGTTCGAACGCCGTCCGCCAAAATTGAAACCCGTGGTCGTTCTGGTTCTGGTGCTTCTCGGTTTTCTCGCCGGCTTGCCCGCGGCGATGGTCGCTGCTGTGGGCGCCGCCGTGCTCCTGGTCACGCGCAGCATGGAGCCGCGCCTTGTCTATGACGAAGTGGACTGGGGCTTGCTGGTTTTCTTCATCGGGCTTTTCATCATCGTAGGCGGTGCCGAGCGCGCCGGCCTCACCCAAACCTTGCTACATCCGTTCGAGGCTTGGAACCTGCGTCAGGTATGGGTCTTTGCGTCGGTGACCGCGGCTCTCTCCAATATTGTGAGCAACGTGCCGGCTGTAATGCTTCTCAAAGCCTTGGTCTCCGGCTTTCCGAGTCCCCATACCGGCTGGCTGACGCTGGCCATGGCAAGCACCCTGGCCGGTAACCTCACCATCACCGGTTCGGTGGCCAATATCATTGTCGTGGAACGCGCCCGCCCCGAGGTGCACGTCAGCTTTCGCGAATATCTCCGCCTCGGCCTGCCCTTGACGCTGTCTACATTAATTTTGGGAATAGCCTGGTTGAGCTGGATTCATTAAGCCATCACGCTCCCGGATGAACCAGCCGCACCAGCCAGAAGGCAACCGCGGCCACCAGCGCCGACGCCGGAATCGTTAAGATCCATGCCCACACGATGCGCCGCGCCACGCCCCAGCGCACCGCCGAAAGCCGATGCGTGGCCCCCACGCCGACAATCGCCCCCGTAATGGTGTGCGTCGTGCTCACCGGAATGCCAACCAGCGCCGTGGAGAAGAGCGTAATGGCCCCCGCGGACTCCGCGCAGAACCCACCCACCGGCTTGAGCTTGGTGATGCGCGAGCCCATGGTATGCACAATTCGCCAGCCGCCCAGATATGTCCCCAGCGCAATGGAGGCGTGCGCCGCCAGAATGATCGGCCAATGAAATTTCCCCCAGTTTCCCGCCAGTTCCGCTGATGTCAGGTAATGGGCGCTATACAGCGCGCCCGCCACAATCCCCATCGTTTTCTGCGCGTCATTGCCGCCGTGCCCCAGGCTGTACGCTGCTGCCGAGAGGAGCTGCAACTTCCGGAACCAGGCATCGATCCGCTGCGGCGACTTATTTCTCAGCAGCCAATACATGGCGATCATGAACACTAGCGCCAGCACCAGTCCCATCAGCGGGGCGACCACAATGAAGATCAAAGTCTTGGACCACCCCCCGGCAATAATCACGTGCCATCCCGATCGCATCACCGCCGCTCCCGCATACCCGCCGATCAAGGCGTGCGACGAGGATGTCGGCAGCCCCCACCACCACGTCAGCAGGTCCCAGGCGATGGCTCCCATCAGCCCGGTAATCACCACATACTGGGTCACGTAGTTCACGTCGATCATCCCGCTGCCGATGGTCTTGGCGACCGCCGTCCCCAGCACGAAGGCGGCCACAAAATTGAAAAATGCCGCCCACAACACAGCCAGTTTCGGCGATAACACCCGCGTAGATACCACCGTGGCAATGCTGTTGGCCGCGTCATGAAATCCGTTCAGGAAATCAAAAGACATCGCGACCAATATGGTGATGATCAGCAGCAGGAGGTCAGGCTTCACCAGTTTTCCATTTCTCGGGATGGAGCTTCAGGTGTTCTTCAACACTACCGTTTCCAGTACATTCGCTGCGTCTTCGGCTTTATCGGTCGCCCTCTCCAGGAACTCCAGCAGCTCCTTGGTTTTGATCAGGTTGATGGGGTCTTTTTCGCAATCGAAAAGTTTGGCGATGCCCTGCTGCGATACCTGATCGGCTTCGTTTTCCAGGCGGTTGATCTCCACGCAATGGGCCAGGATATTGTGGTTCTTCCGTAAAAGCGAAACCGCCTTGTGCAACTCGTGGCTTTGCAGCAGGATGATCTTGGCCAGTTCTGCCGCGGCTGGAGGCGGGTTGGTGATGCGGTACAGCACCAGACGCGACCCGGCGGCGTTGACGAAATCCAGAACGTCGTCCAGCGATGACGCCAGCTGATGAATGTCTTCGCGGTCGAAGGGGGTGATGAATGTCTGGTTCAGTTTCGTAAGGATGGCATGGGTCAGCTCATCGCCTTCCCGCTCGATCCGTTGCACCTCTTCGATTTTCTGTTCGACATCCCGGTAGTCGGCGAAAAGATCCGCAATGACTTGTGCCCCGGCGATGAGATTATTCGACATCGCCGTGAACATCTCGAAGAAGGTGTTGTCCTTGGGAATGAGGCTGACCATGGGCGGAGCACTAAACTCTACCAGTTTATGCGGCCATCGTCAGCTGTAGTGGCCCGCACGCGGATCGGAAGAGGCGCTTACCGTCTCGTCCGGCGGCTGGTCGCAACCAGGCAGCGATTCGGTGTGCCCAGCGAAACTGCCAGCAATACGGCAAATACGATGGCGGCCCCCACCGCAATTCGCGGCAGGAACTCGAGTACAAGAAAGCTGAAATCCATTCGCCTATTGTGCGGCCTTCCGGGACCCGGCGCGACATTACGATCAGGCTAGTCCCAGGTGAATCCCAAAACGGGAACCACCCCCATTTTTCCCCGCATATTTCTTGACGCCGATCGCTCCCCTGCAACATCTTTAGTCTGATTGGAGTTTGGCTCTTTGACAATCTGGTGACTGGGGAAGCACAGCTAAGAAGCTAAGTCCTTATTTTGGAATATTTTACCTACAACCCCTTATTCCTCAAAGATTTGGGTCGTGACCCGGCGCTAAAGTGATGATTCTAAAAGACCGAGGGGGGAGGGGGTATCGCCCGAACCCTCGTCGGCACGAAAATGTCGGCGCACCCACCATGCGTCCGAACGAAGTAACTTTTGGAATGCGGGAGAAGGGTTAGGCGGTTGTCTGCCGGTTTCCATCGCAAGATCGGCTTGCGTGCGGCCGCAGTTTCATCCAGCCGCGACACCCGCGTCGAGTGCGGCGCGCTTAGAACCAGTTGCGGATCTTCTTCCACTTCTTCCGCAATGGACTTCATCGCTTCGATAAACAAGTCGAGCTCTTCTTTCGGTTCGCTTTCCGTCGGCTCGATCATCAGAGCGCCCGGCACAATCAGGGGAAACGCCGTAGTGTAAGGATGAAATCCATAGTCAATCAGCCGTTTGGCCAGATCCATCGTCTTCACACCCTTTTTGGCCTGCAGCTTGTCGCTGAACACGACCTCGTGCATCGATGGTGTGGAATACGGCAGATCGTAAACGCCTTCCAGTCCTTTGCGAATGTAATTGGCGTTGAGCACGGCGTCTTCCGTAGTTTGCCGCAGGCCGTCCGGTCCATTGGCAAGAATGTAGGCCAGCGCCCGCACAAACATGCCAAAGTTTCCGTAGAAGGCTCGCACTCCGCCCCACCGACTGCTGCCGGTCGTAGTCAAAGCCCAGCGTGCCGTCGGATTTGTTTAGCAGGACCGGGGTGGGCAGGAACGGCTCCAGCATCTTCTTCACCGCCACCGGTCCCGATCCCGGGCCGCCGCCGCCATGAGGCGTGGAGAATGTTTTATGCAGATTCAGGTGCATCACGTCCACGCCGAAATCGCCGGGGCGCACCTTGCCGACCAGCGCATTCATGTTGGCCCCATCCATATAAAGCAGGCCGCCCTTGGCGTGCAGGATGTCGGCAATCTTGTGGATTTCCTGTTCGAAGATGCCCAGGGTGTTGGGATTGGTGAGCATGAGCGCGGCGACGTCCGTGTTCATCTGTGCCTGCAAAGCATCGATATCCACCATTCCCTGCGCATTGGATTTCAAATGTTCGACGGCATATCCCACTGTCGCGGCTGTCGCCGGGTTCGTGCCGTGCGCGGAATCGGGAATCAGGATCTTCTTCCGTGCGTCGCCCTTCGAACTCTGGTAAGCGCGCACCATGAGCAGCCCGGTAAGCTCGCCTTGCGCTCCGGCAGCGGGCTGCAGGGTGATGGCATCCATGCCCGTAATCTCGATCAGGCATTCGCTCAGTGTCTTGATGATGCGCAGCGCGCCCTGGGAAATCTTTTCCGGTTGATACGGATGCCCATTCGCCAGCCCATCCAGCCGCGACACCACTTCATTCACCCGCGGGTTGTACTTCATCGTGCAGGAGCCCAGCGGATACATCCCCAGATCAATCGCGTAATTCCAGGTGGAGAGCCGCGTGAAGTGGCGAATGATTTCGATCTCGCTCACCTCGGGCATTTCGCCGAGGTCTTTTCTCTCGCTCGATCCGAGAAGCTCGGCAGTGTCTACCTCGGGTACATCGAGCGGCGGCAGCTTCCACGCGGCTTTGCCCGGCGAGACGACTTCTCAAAAATCAAGCCTTCATTCTGGCTGACGTGGCGCGTGGCTTTGCGGGTCATGTGCTTCACGGAATCATCTCCCGCATTTCATCTTCGTCAAACGCCTCGCCCTGGCCCACTCGAATGGAGTGCTCACTCTCGGCCACCACTCCCACGGCCGTATCAATCGCCGTGCGCGTGGTCAGTTCCGTGCAGCACCAGAGCGATGCGTTCTCCAGTTCGGGATAGAAGTTATGAAGCGGCAGCCCGCCCACAATTTTGCGGCCCAGGATGCGGCTGTTGATTGCCTTAGGCTCCTCGCTGGTCTGCAGCACGAATTCATTGAAGCGTGGCGCTCCCGCAAACAACACATTCGCGTGTTTGCCGAACTGAGTCACTGCGTACTGCGTTTTCGCCAGATTCTGTTTTGCCAGCTCCCGCAGGCCCACTTTGCCGTAGACGGTCATGAAGATGTTGGCCATCAGCGCGATGAGCGCCTGGTTGGTGCAAATATTCGATGTGGCCTTCTCCCGGCGAATGTGTTGTTCCCGCGTGGCCAGCGTCAGCACGAAGCCACGTTTGCCGCTGCGGTCAGTAGTTTGACCAACCAGCCTTCCCGGCATCTGCCGCACGAACTTCTCCCGCGTGGCGATCACCCCGCAATACGGTCCGCCAAAACCCAGTGGCACGCCGAAGGATTGCGCCTCCATGGCGACGATATCCGCCTGCCGCGGCGGTTCGACAATTCCGAGCGAAATTGCCTCCGCAATCGAAACTACCAACATTGCGCCTTGTTTGTGCGCAATGTCTGCCGCCGCGGCAACATCCTCAATCGTGCCGAAGAAGTTGGCCGACTGAATCAGAACGCAAGCGGTCTGTGCCGTGACCGCCTTAGCCAGTTCTTCCAGGTTGATCCGCCCATTTTCCTCGTAAGCGATCTCGCGCAACACCAGACCCTGGTTTCGCGCATAGGTCGCCAGCACCTGGCGATACTCCGGATGCAGGCTGCGTGCCATCACCACTGCGCGCCGGCCGGTGAGTCGCACTGCCATCATGGCTGCTTCCGTTGCCGCGGTCGAGCCGTCATACATGGAAGCATTCGCCACTTCCATGCCCGTCAGCTCACAGATCATGGTCTGAAATTCAAAAATGGATTGCAGCGTCCCCTGGGAAATTTCCGCCTGATATGGCGTGTAGGCGGTGAGGAACTCGCCGCGTGAGATCAGCGAATCGATAATAACCGGGCGATAGTGGTAATAAGCTCCTGCGCCTAGAAACGTAGCGTAGCCATCGCCATTCTCCCGCGAGCGCTCGCGGAACCAGTCCACGATTTCCGACTCGGCCATCTGCCTCGGTACTTTGAGATCGCGGTCCAGGCGGTACTCCGCCGGAATCGGCGCAAAGAGATCATCCATCGCGCGCGCGCCCAGCGCCTGCAACATCGCTGCCCGGTCTCCAGGAGATTTCGGTAGATATCGCATCGGAAGATAATTAGATGTTCCTCGTCAACTGCAGGACTTATGGGGCCCGGGTTCAGTCCGGGCTACCTCAATGCCCGCCTTCCTCCGCCACAAACTTCTCATAATCGGCAGCGGAGAGCAGGGAGTTGAGTTCGTTCGGATCTTTCAGCGTAATCTTCAACATCCAGGCCGAGTGCGCATCTTTATTAATCTGTTCGGGCGCCGTAGCCAGGTCGCCATTCACCTCAGTCACCGTTCCCGAAACCGGAGCATACAAATCCGAGACGGCCTTCACCGACTCCACCGAGCCAAGCGTCTTCCCGGCGGTGATTTCGGTGCCGACCTTCGGCAGGTCCACGAACACGATGTCGCCGAGAGAATCCTGCGCGTAACTCGTAATCCCAATGCTGGCGTTCTTGCCATCGGGCTTAATCCACTCGTGCTCTTTCGTATACTTGAAGTCAGTCGGATAGGGCATTGCTTTTCCTCTATTTTTTTGTTGTTTTCCTTCACACCCTTCGTGAGCCGTTTAGGCCTTCTTCGGGCGTTTATAGAACGGCGTCGGTACGACCTGCGCCTTGACTCCCTGACCGCGAACCTCGACTTTTACGGTCGATCCCACAACCGCAAACTCCGGCGGTACATAGGCCAGTGCAATATTCTTCTTCAAGAACGGCGCCGGCGACCCGCTGGTCACGTAGCCAACCTCTTTTCCAGCTTCGTCCAGAACTTTGTACCCGTCGCGCGCAATGCCGCGTTCGATCATCTCTAATCCCACGAGCGTGCGCTTCAAGCCAGCGGCCTTCGCGGTTTGCAGGGCGGTCCGCCCAACGAACTCTGGCTTCTCTATCCTGCAGAAGCGGTCGAGCCCCGCTTCCCACACATTGATAGTATCGGAAATCTCGTGTCCATACAGTGACAGCGCCCCTTCCAGCCGCAGTGTGTTGCGCGCGCCGAGACCGCAAGGTAAAGCGCCAAATTCCCGGCCGGCTTCGAGAACCGAATCCCAAACCATGGCACTGGTGGGCTCGTCCGCCGGAACATAAATCTCGAAGCCGTCTTCAGCGGTATAGCCGGTGCGCGCGATCAAAGTGTTCTTAAGCCCACACACCGTGCCGCGCGTGACCCAGTAGAACCGAACCGCCGCCAAATTCGCGTCCGTGAGCTTCTGCAGCACATTCACGCCCTGCGGCCCCTGGATGGCAATCTGGGTGTACTCATCCGAGAGATTCTCCACCGCGCAGTCAAACTGTTGCGTGTTCTCCCGCACCCAGTTGAAATCCTTCTCCCGCGTCCCCGCATTGATTACCAGGAGATATTCCTGGTCGCCCAGCCGGTGCACAATCACATCATCCACAAAGGTTCCCTGCGGATAGAGCAACGCCGAGTATTGCGCCTGACCAACCGCCAGCCGGGCAGCATCATTCATCGAGATGTGCTGGACCGCATCCAGAGCCTGCGGCCCCGCCAGGCGGATGTCTCCCATATGGCTGACGTCGAAAATGCCCACACTGTTGCGCACCGCCATGTGTTCGGCGATGATGCCGCCCGAGCGGGGATACTCAACAGGCATCTCCCAGCCGTTGAATTCGACCATTTTCGCCCCCATGCGGCAATGGGTGGCATGCAATGCTGTTTTGCGGACGGCAGGTGTGGTGGCCGCAGTTTGCGACAAGAAAGCCTCGAGTCAGAACTATAGCTGGCTGCTGAAATGGTAAAGAATAAATAAGCTAACACGCTGTTTTCAGGGCGGTCAAACCAGGAGTATTTAACTCTACGCTGAGAATTTCTAAGGAGGGAAATCACCGCGCCGGGAAATGCCCCGGAACCCGTCAAGTTACCAAGGGCACTTTTCCCCCGCTGGCGGTCACGCTAGATTGGCTTTATGTACACCAAGGTGAGGTTTCGCTGCGCGCAGTGCGAAATGACCGAAGATCGCTGCGATTGCGATCGTTATTGCTACATCTGCATGGGCCAGCACGCCGTCCGCCTTTGCGAGGACGGCCTCTACTATTGCCAGGTTTGCCGCGAAGCGTGCGAATACAGAACCGAGGATCAATAGATTGAGCTAAGACTTCTTCTTTTTGGGAACTTTTGCGCCCTTCTTGCGTGCCTCTGAAAGGCCGATGGCGATTGCCTGCTTGCGGCTCTTTACCCTTCCACCTTTACCAGCTTTTCCGGAGCGCAGCGTGCCTTTTTTCTTGCGCCGCACCGCGCTGGCCACGCTCTTACCCGCCGCTTTGCCGTATTTGCGTGTGGATTTCTTTTTTGTAGGCACGTTTTCCTCCTCCGCTTTAGAGGCAGTAACCGATCGACAGGTTGGCGGGAGAAGCCGAGCTTAGCCAACCATTCGGGCCCAAAGTTATTTCAGTTCGAGGCGCAGCCGATTCCCCTTAATTGTTGACGTTGTAGCCGCACCTCCGAAATATCCCTCAGAACGGATGCGGAGATGGAATGCTCATTCTGCGCATAGGCGGAGCAAAGACCTAGAACACTCGGTAGGAGCTCACATCCTCGCGACGAAACTCGAGGCCGATGCCCGGCCTGGAAAGATCAGGCTGAAGAGATCCCTCGACCGGAAGAATGACGCCGTCGAAGACCATGCGCTCGATGCGAACATGGTCATGAAAATATTCCAGATTCTCCGCGGGCTTCACCGCGCAACACAGGTGAGCGTGAATGGAGGGCGCGGTATGGGCGGAAAGCGGCAGCGGTTGTGCCTGGCAAAGGCTTGCCACCCGCATAAACCCTGTAATACCGGCGCAGCGGGTGGCGTCGGCCTGAAGCACGTCCACAGCCCCGGCGGCTAACATGTTTCGAAAATAAAAGAGATCGTATCCATATTCGCCGGCCGCGATGTCCATTCCCGAGGGGGCACGATCGCGCAGAAGACGCAGACCCTCCAGATCATCCGAGCTCACCGGCTCTTCGAACCAGCTCACGTCAAATTCCCGGAAGCGCTGGGCAAACACCAACGCCTGCTTTCGCGTATAGGCGCCGTTGGCATCAACAAACAGGGAGGTCTTGGGCCCAATCGCCTCGCGGGCAGCGCGGACGCGGTTCACATCATCGTCCGGGCGGGTGCCGATTTTCATTTTGACCATGGAGATTCCCTGCTCCACCCAGCCAGAAAGCTGGCTTTGCAATTGCGGGTTCGAGTATGAGGTGAATCCCCCGCTGCCGTAGATTGGAATTGCCTGCCGTACGGCGCCAAGCAATTTCACCAGGGGCAGACCCAGAATCTTGGCCTTCAAATCCCAAAGGGCATTGTCCACGGCAGCAATCGCCATGGATACAATGCCAGGCCGTCCCAGATTGCGAATCGCATGCGCCATCGCTGTCCACGCGCCGGCAACGTCCATGGCGTCGTGGCCCCGAACCACATTCGAGAGCAGGTCACGAATCAATTGTGCTGTGGCCGAGTCGGCATAGGTATATCCGAGGCCGTGCATGCCGCCCGCTTTCGCCTCCACGATTACGATCGTTGTCTTCTCCCAGGCGAGGGTTCCGTCGGACTCCGGAAAATCCGTGGGAACCGTGTAGGCGGACACATCGATCCCCGTGATGGTTGCACTGCGGTTCGCGGCAGGCGCGGGGCCACGTCCGCGGTTCGCCCGTGCGGCGAATTTATTCCGGGCTGCCATAGGCAATCGTGCTCAACAGCGCATTGGCATCCTGCCTTGAATCCAGTCGCGTGTGCTGCACGACGATCGGAACGTCGGATTCGATCACGCTGGCGAAGTCGGTATCGTGCGGGATCGGCTCGGGAGACTGCAGGTCATTGAAGCGCACATGCTTCGTGCGCTGAGCGGGCAGAAGAATTTTATAGGGGCCCACCGGTTCATGATCGTTGAAGAACACTGTGATCTCCACGTGAGCGTCTTCATCCGAGGCGTTCAGCAGGCACGCTGTCTCGTGGCTGAGCATTTGCGGTTTCGGTCCATGGCTCCAGCCGGGAATGTAGCCTTCAGCGATCGCCCAGCGGCGTTGTCCAATGGCACGCATCTTCTTCTCCCCTTCTAATTCCGAGTATTCGTCCTTACGCGGCGCGACGAATGAAATACAGACCCGCCATCAGCGCTCCCATGCCCGCTAATACCAGTGGACGATGAGTTTCTCCCCACAACTCATAGCTTTGTTTTTGCGAACGGTTATCGAACCGGCCGTGGGCTCCGTGATCTCCCGGAACCGGCTGCCACAGATTGTCGGGGCGATCGGGAATTTCCGGTTCGCTGGTCTGTTGCGATTTGTAGCCGGTGCGTCCTAAATATTGATCCAGAAGTCCGGGGATCACCTTCTGTCCAGTGACGGCGGCGACGGTTGATCTGCCCACGAGGACCTCGCGGCGATTGTGGTGTGCGGCCCAGTACACGGCGCGCGCGCCAACTTCGGGCTCGAAAATCGGAGGAACCGGCTGAGCCTTGTGGGGCAAGCGGCTCTTCACCCAATCGAACTGCGGGGTGTTCATAGCCGGCATTTGCACGACCGTAAGCCGGATCTTGCTGCGATCGTGCACAAGTTCGCAGCGCAGCGAATCGGTAAAGCCCAGAATCGCATGTTTCGACCCGCAGTACGCCGACTGCAGGGGGATGCTTCTGGTTGCGAGGGCGGACCCCACTTGCACGATGGCGCCGCGATCGCGGGGCAGCATGCGTTTGAGAGCTGCGAGAGTTCCGTACACCGTGCCAAGATAGGTGACTTCCGTGACTCGCTTATATTCCTCCGGTTTCATTTCTTTTACCGGGCGAAAATACCGAAGCCATGGCATTGTTAATCCAGGTGTGAATCTCCCCAAATTCTTGTTCCACCGCGGCCGCTGCCTGTTCCACCGCCTCTGCATCGGCCACATCCGTGGAGACGGCAAACGCCTTGCCGCCGACGGATTCCACTTCCCGTTTTGCGCCTTCAAGCCCGTCCTTGCCCCGCGCCAGTATTCCAACATTAGCGCCATGACGTCCGAACTCGACGGCAATGGCGCGCCCCAGACCGGCCGAAGCGCCGGTGACTACCACAGTTTCTTTCTTCTTCACGGTTCAGTTCCTTCCGAAACATTGGTTTTGATAATCATTTTCGTTTCATGAACAGCCAGGCGGCCAGACCGGCAGCGATTGCGCCAGTCACAATTCCGGCGCGCAACATGGATTGCTTTTGTTTGCGAATGCGCGCGCCGGTAAATTGACGTTCTGGGTAGGGGTCGTTCAGGTGCTCCGAGCCCTTGTGCTCAGCTAGTGCGAGAACTTCCGCCGTGTGGAGCGCATTGCGTTGCGTGCCCTGGGCAATCTGCTCGCGGCAGCTAAAACCATCGGCGATCAACAGGGTGCTTGCCTCCGCTTTGCGAACTGCGGGCAGCAGAACGCGTTCTCCGGCTTTAATCGAAACGTCATATTTACTCTTTTCGAAGCCGAATGAGCCGGCCATGCCACAGCAACCGGAGGGCAGGAGTTCATAGTCAATCCCCGTCTTCTTGAGCAGGGCTTCTTCCGAGTCAAGCCGCATGATGGCCTTATGATGACAGTGTCCCTGAACGAGTGCTTTGCCATGAATTGTGGGTGGCTCAAAGCCCTTTTTCTCCAGAAACTCGGAGAGCGTGAACGTTTGCTCCATCAGCTTGTGGGCTCGGGAATCGTTCGGAAACAAATTGTTCAACTCGTCACGAAACACCGAGCAACAACTCGGCTCGAGGACGACCATGGGTGTGCCGGCGTCAATCGCAGGCCCGAGTGCGCGCATAATGCGCTGCAAATAAGCCTCTGCCATGTCGAGGAAACCATAATCGTAAAGCGGGCGTCCGCAGCACAGGTGCGCCTGCGGAACCCGGACCTGGCGCCCCGCCGATTCGAGCACCTCGACTGCGGCCATCGCTGTCTCGGGGAAAAAGTAGTTGTTGAACGTGTCCGGCCAAAGAATCACTTCCGGCGCGTCCAGATTCCTGCGGTCCTGTCTTGCAAACCAGGATTTGAAACTTTCTGTAGCGAAGGCAGGAATGCTACGTTCTTGCGGCATGCCAGCCGCGGCCTTCGCCAAAGTTCGCAGGATTGGCGTTTGGGTGAAGAGATTCACAAATCCCGGCGCGATCGAAGCCAGCCGTGCCCACTTATCGATCCAGCCGAATGCATATGCATAGACCGGCCGGAAGCGGCCTTCCCAATAATGAGACAGAAATTCGGCTTTATACGTTGCCATGTCCACATTTACCGGGCAATCGCTTTTGCATCCTTTGCAGGCCAGGCAAAGGTCCAGCGCATCTTTGACGTGCTCGTCCCGCCAGCCGTTCGCAATCACATTCCCCTGCAGCATTTCCCAAAGCGAGTGGGCGCGGCCGCGAGTTGTGTTTTTCTCCTCGCGCGTGACCATGAAGCTGGGGCACATGGTGTCCTGCTCTCCCTGTCCCGAAAGCCGCCGGCATTTGCCGACGCCTACACAGCGCAATGTAGCGTGGGCGAAGCTGCCGTGATCTTCCGGAAATTTGAAATGGGTTTTCGGCTGCCAAGGTTTGTAGCCCGCACCCAGCCGGAGGTTCTCATCCATTCGGTACGGTTCGACAACCTTGCCCGGATTCATCTTCCAATCCGGATCCCAAATGGACTTGAATTCCCGAAAAGCCTGCACCAGTTCCGGCCCGAACATCTTGGGCAGGAATTCGGCGCGGGACTGGCCGTCTCCGTGCTCCCCTGAAAATGAACCTCCATAGCGCACGATGAGATCCGTCGCGTCCTCCACAAACGACCGATACTGCTGAATCCCGGCGGTCGTGACGAGATCGAAATCAATTCGGCAATGAATGCACCCCTGCCCGAAGTGTCCGTACAATGCCGCGCTGTAGCCGTGCTTCTTGAACAAGCTGCACAGGTCGCGTAGATAGCCGCCGACTTTCTCCGGAGCTACGGCGGAATCCTCCCAGCCGGGCCAGGCGTCTTTTTCTCCCGGCACGAACGCAGTGGCGCCGAGTCCCGATTCCCGGACTTCCCAAAGCTTGTACTGTTCTTCTTTATCCACCAGCAGCTTCATGTGGGGAGGTTGAGCATCTTTACGCAGCGACTCCATCAGTCGCTGTGCTTGTTGCTTTGCTTCTTCCTGCGTGTCGTAGCCAAATTCAACGATCAGCCAGCCTTGGCCCTCCGGAAGAATGGACAGATACTTCTGGTGTGGACCTCCTTTGCGCACAATGTTCTCGCGTAGGCGCTCATCGATTCCTTCCAAAGCGATGGGCTTGAACTCCAATATCTGCATCAGGTGGTCGGCTGCGCGGTACACATCGGGATAACCGAGCACCAGCAGAACGCGTTCGGGATGGTTGTAAACCAACTGCACTTTGGCTTCGAGAGTCGTGGCGCATGTCCCTTCGCTCCCAACCAATGCCCGGGCAATATTCACTCTGCCATCGGCGTTGGGGATCAGTTGATCGAGGTTGTATCCGGACACACGACGTACAATCTTGGGATATCTTTCTTGAATCAGCGATTGATAGCGTTGCCGCAGAGACTTGAGCTTGGCGTAAATCTCGCCCTCACGGCCACCGGTTTGGATACGCTGTTCCCATTCCATTTCATTAAGCCAGCCCACATCCATGCGTGTACCGTCGTACAGCAGAATTTGGAGGGCCTCCACGTTGTTCACCGCGGGGCCGTTGATCTGTGCGTGCGCGCCACAGGAGTTGTTACCAATCATGCCGCCAAAGCAGCAATGGTTGTGCGTGGCGGGATCGGGAGCGTAGGTTAATTTGTGAGGCTGTCCGGCCTTGACCACGTCATCGCAAATGGTTCCCGGCTGTACGCGCGCAAACTTCTGTTCCGCATTCACCTCAAGCACCTTGTTCAGGTACTTCGACCAATCAATGACCACGGCCACGTTGCAGCATTGGCCGGCCAAACTGGTTCCTCCGCCGCGGGAAAGCACCGGCGCCCCGTGTTCGCGGCAAACCGCAATCGTATCCACCACGTCGTTTACGGATTTCGGGACTACGACCCCGATCGGAACCTGCCGGTAATTGGAAGCGTCCACTGCATAGAGTGCCCGCGATCCGTCGTCGAACCGGACCTCTCCCTCGATCCTGCCTCGCAAGTCGCGTTCAAGTTTTGAGACGTCCACCTCTGAGCCGGCGTACTGAATCTCAGAACGAGTTCGGCCATTGATTCGAACTAGATTGCTCGACACACTGCTCCTGCCTTCTCCGGAAGCGGATTTCCCGCGAGGAACAAAGATGAAATTGTTGTTCAGAGGCTTGGGAAATCGCTAACGACTTCACAAGCACAGGGGTGGACACGGCGGGTGCCGGACAAAATGCGAACCTGGCCTGGCCCCAAACAGAGGTTGAACCTCATATCATGCCCACGACTTATAGATGATCTGGATGCCTGAGGGGTAGTCTGGCGAAATGTCTGCTTTACCTGCCCTCAATAATCGGAGAAAGATGGTTACACAGCAGATTTTGTCTCCGGAGATACCTATTTCATCATTGCCGCTGAACTTCAAAGCTCTTGGGTGCGATTCGGCTAGCAACTTGAGCGACGCGATGCTTCTTTCCTAATAGCGGACTCCGGTAGGCGTGATAAACTGTCGAAAACCAACGCCGGAGAGGTGGCCGAGTGGCTGAAGGCGGCGGTTTGCTAAACCGTTATACGGGCGAAAACCTGTATCGAGGGTTCGAATCCCTCCCTCTCCGCCAATCCACAGATCCGCAACGGGATGCACGACAGAACCGCTGAACTACGTTGGCGGCCAAAGCAAACCGTAATGTCCCGAAGATGTCCCGAACACGCCGCTATACCAAGGTGCCCGGTTCTATCGCAGCCTCCCTTGAATGTTGCAGAGTAGGTAGGAGACGGCAACCTCAACGCAGGTACAATTTCAGAGATTTTGCTTGTGGTGGCGAAGAAAGAGCGAAATACTGCAGGCGGCGCTATGACCAAACTTTTTCATGAGATTCGTGATCCAATCCACGTATTCATCCATCTGGATTGGTACGAAAAAAAAGTACTCGACTCGCGTCCGTTTCAGCGTCTACGAAGCATAAATCAGCTCGCCCTCACATACCTGCTCTACCCAGGCGCCACTCACAAGCGCTTCGAGCACTCCTTAGGGGTGATGGAACTCGCCGGACGAGTGTTTGACGTGATTACGAAGCAAGCAAACGTGACAGATGAGGTCAGGGATTTACTCCCTGATTTGGGCAATCCAATTGCTCTTTCGTACTGGAGGTGCGTTTTGCGCATGGCCGCACTATGCCACGATATCGGCCACCTGCCATTCTCGCACGCCGCGGAGGAGGAACTTCTGCCGAAGGATTGGAGCCATGAGCGTCTGTCACGAAGATTGATCCAAAGCGAAGAGATGCGCGAAATATGGAAAAGCATGGTTCCACCTCTCGAGCCGGAACATATTGTCAAACTTGCCGTTGGGGTGCGAAAGGCGAAAGACTTGCAATTTTCAAAATGGGAAGGAATTCTTTCTGAGATCATTGTGGGAGACGCTTTTGGGGTAGACCGGATCGATTACCTTCTTCGGGATTCCCATCACACGGGGGTTGCGTATGGCAAGTTTGATCACTATCGTCTCATAGACGAGCTCCGTATTCTGCCGACCTTTGAACGCTCGACCGAGCCTGCCCTCGGCATAAACGGTGGAGGAATCTATTCGGCGGAAGCTCTCGCGCTGGCTCGCTATTTCATGTTTTCTCAAGTTTACTATCACCCCATCCGCCTTATCTATGACTGGCATCTCAAGGATTTCTTGACCGCTTGGTTAGCTCAATCAAGTTTGCTACCTGAGGGAACTTTTCCTATTGACGTTGAAGGGCATCTCGCAATGACAGACGATGAAGTGAACGCGGCAATGCGACTTGCGGCCGCCAATCCAACGCTGTCGGGGCACCGCCCCGCGGATTGCATAATGAGGCACCGCCACTTCAAGGTGCTTTACGAAAGAGATCCACAGGATGCTAAGCTAAACTCGAATCCGGGCGCGGCAATCGCGAAAGCCGCTGAACAGGAGTTCGGACCGAACGCAATTCGCTATAGCAAACCGAAGGTCAAGGATGTGGCAAGTGACTTTCCAGTGAGGGAACGCGATGGCCGCATACGACCTGCTATTTCCGTTTCAGAGACACTCTCGAAGTTGCAACCTACAGCAATGGAATACGTTTTTGTGGACCCAAAGTTAGAGGCAAAGGCTATGGACTGGAAAGAAAAGAACCGAGAAAAGATTCTCGCTACGGCCCGCGGAGAGGAGGATGAGCATGAAACGTAGCCAGAGAGCGGCTGTACTCACGTTGCTAATTCGCGAAATGCTTAGGAGGGATAGCTGGTGTGGCGAAACCCACATCCAAAAAGCGACGTTCTTTCTACAAGAACTGCTGGGTGTCGATACTGGTTTTGAGTTTATCCTTTATCGACACGGACCATTTTCCTTTGATCTCCGCGATGAGCTGTCATCAATGCAAGCAGACGAACTCTTAGGGCTCACCGTCAAGCGCGAAGGGTATGGCCCCACATACGTCCCTACGTCTTTTAGCGAAACTTATCTTGAGAGGTTCCCCAAAACTACTGCCCGCTACATAAGGCAGATTGAGTTCATATCCGGCGAGTTGGGCAACCAAGGCGTTGCAGAACTTGAAAGACTAGCAACTGCTTTGTTTATCACTAATCGAGAAGAAATCAGTAGTGTCGAAGGGCGAGCTCAAAGGCTGGTGGAACTAAAGTCGCATATCTCCCTGCCTGACGCGCGGGCGGCTTGCGAGCAGATAGATCGATTGATCAGAAAGTGTCGACCGTTTAAGGTGACAGAAGAATCGTTGGCATCCTAAAGCATCGGCCCGAAACCAGACACTTGCCATCTTAACTTCACTGGATAGCGGGAGTCCTCAGCGAATTGTGTTCTTGTGTTCCCTTATTATCCGATTCAATCCGTGGTTGCTCTGCGACGAGGTTTTCCAGCTTCGTCATGGCGTTTCGAACGTCAGCAGCAGCAGTCTTGATGTAGTAGGTTGACGTTGTGCTGACGTTCGCGTGCCTCAAGATTCGTTGAATCACCATCTCCGGTACACCGAGACGGTAAAGGTTGCTTCCAAGCCCACGCCGCGCCGCGTGCCAGCCGTGCCACTCTGGGATGCGAGTGTCACGCTTGTACTGATGGTCTGCTTTCTGGTGGTCTGATTCAGCTTTCCCGCAAGCCTCACAGCGATTCAGCGCGGGAAGGATGATTCGATTGACCGCGCTGCCGAGCGCCAGCGGCTTACCCAGAGCATTGGCGAAGATTGGGCCAACAAGCGGACTCCCAGAGCGTAGTCGGTGAATTTCTAGCCGATCTGCCACTTGCCGAATCACCGGGACTGGAGCGCGGCCTTTGCGAGTTTTTGGCTCTGAGATGCGGCCATTCCAGATTGAACGGGAAACGTACATTTCGCCGTCGCGGTAGTTCTCCCAGAGCAGGCCCTGAATCTCACCGTGACGCAACCCCATGAATGCTGCAACTGCAAAGGCGGTTGCAGCGGGCTCAGGGAGCATGCCAAGGATGATCTGTATCTCTTCCAGCGTGTAGGCATAAGTTTCCTGCGGTTCTGCGGCCTTTGGATTGACGGCAGAGTCGCGGGCGGGGTTTTCCCCCTGGAAATAGTCCTGTTGCTTTGCCAAAGTGAGGATTCCGCTGACTACGCTTTTGACGTGTTTCAGGGTGTTGCGGCTCAGTTTGCCCGCCCCAATCTGATTCAGCCAGCCTTGAACGTGGTACGTTCGCGTGTCCTTCAGCCAAACTTGCTCGGCGAGTGGTTTGAGGTGATCTTCCCAGATGTCCCGATAGCCCTTGGCCGTCGAAGGCCGTTTGTGCTCTTCAATCCAGGGCAGGTACACCCGCTCGACAAAATCGCCTATCGTGACGATTCGGTCGGCGGGGACTGTGCCGCTGTTGACGGTCGCCATGTGCCGCTCGGCTTCGGTCTTGATTTCTGCGGGTGGGCGTTTTCCGCGAGTCATAACGTCGCCGATGGAATGGGTGACTCGCTTTCGTTCGATAGTCCCGCCCACGTTTCGACGCTCCCAATAGCGAACGTACCAGCGGTCCCCAATACGGATGATCATCCCTTGCTGTTTTCGGTTCCGCATGTTCTACTTTTCCCCTTTTCTGCTGCGTTCACGGGCTGCCACGGCTAGTTTTGCGATCCGGCTGCGTTCAGCAGCGGATAGCTTCGCCGCCCGTGCTTTCCCGCCCTCGCTGGCGATCTCGGCAACCTGGGCCTCGGACAGATTTCGCGCCCGTGCCTTGCCGCCGAGACTGCCTAGCGCCTGTGCGTTCGGGTTGATTTTCTTTCCCATGTCGCTATTATCTTGCATAGCGCTAAGCAAGTAAAGAGGAAAATAATGCCTCAGTGCCTTTTCTTTGAGAGCCATTCCGCCAAGCGGGGTGACCCCCATTCGAACCGTACATAGCGGCCCAGCCGAATGCAGGGGATACGTTCATCCTTGGGAGTGCGAGCACGGGTGTGATTCCGAATCCAAGACTCGGGGACCCGCCAGCGGTTTGCCAACTCTACCGAATCAATCAGTTCGGCGGGGCGTCCGCTGTTTCGGGACATCAATGGGACATCGGCTGTTTCTAGGTTCATGTTTTCTATCGCTTAGACGTGTATGGCGGTTACCGTAACCGCTATTCTTGTAACCTTGCCTTTGACGGGCGAACCGAAATCGGAACGCCCGCCCCTTGGGTGTGTACTGAGAGTTAATGACAACCCTCGACCCCGGCTCGGGCCGAAGCTCACTTGACTCCTTTCTGCGAACCTTTTTCTTCGGAAGATGCCGGGGGCTTCAGATGCCAGCCCCCGGACCCCTGGCTTTCCCAAAACCCAACATCTCTTGCCATCCATTTCCTGCAACCCATTGATCTTCATGTCTCTTCCCGTTGCCTTCCTTGACTGTGTGACTTACTGACTGAGTTACCCGATTTCCCGGTTTCCCAGCAGACAATTTTCTTCACGACCGAGTAAGGCACAGGCCCATTCGTCGTGTCTCCCACCTCGATCCTCGCCATCCGATGAACGAAGACCTTCGGGGAAAGACGGTCCCCCCGTACCGGAGGGCCGCAGTTGGCTCTCACCCATTCTTTGAGGTATTTACTGCGCCTTGACGCTTGGGGCCTTTCACCCTTACCGAGAGAAAGCCATAGCGGAACTTGCGCAACCACCTCTATCCGGTTCTCTCGGAACACGTCGAACCGCAACAGGCATGTCCAGCGGTGGAATGCTGGGTCACGATACTGTTTGGCCCATCGGCAGTAAGCTGCATAGATACCCGGCTCAATTCGGTCATAGTCCCGCCATTGGATGTCCGGCTCGGATTGCGACACAAGCACCGGGCGAAGCTGTCTCTGAGACTTTCCCATCATGGCCGCCCGTCCTGTGTGGAGTCACCTCCAAGCCGTTGCACCGGGTTCAGGGCTTCATGCCTCTTACCTGACGGTTGGAGCTTCGATTTGCATGGCCCGCAAAGCCACTTCTGCTCTTCCCTGACGAGATAAACCCCGTCACATGGCTCCCGGCACCCTGCACACACGTAGGAACCCACAAATCCGCCCTTGGCATAACGCATCGGGGTGAGTGTCGTCTTGGAGGCTGACCACCGGCCCAGCGGACCGCCCTCCCACATGGGCTTCACGTTCACTTCTGGTCTCGGAGTCAATTTCATGGCTGGCCGTCCCGCTCAGGGTCATACCTGAGCCAGTAGCGCGACAAGACCCGCCCGTCAGCGGCACGCTCTAACTCGTTCTCGATCACGAAACCGCGCTGCCGAAGCTCATTGAACCGTGCGCCGTGCTGAGCGATTCCAGCAGCCATGATTTCGGGAAGTTCCAGCGGTTTCCCCAAGGCACCCTTGTCTCGCAGTAGCTGGATAATCATGTCGGCCTGCGTAGGCCGAGTGTGTTTCCTGCCCGATCTGAAGGCGAGTTCTGCTTGCCTCGGAGTTGCGGGGTGGTCATGCCAGAGTCCAGTGCTCATAAGCACTCTCCGCGCTCCAAATGAGAAGCGATACGGGACATGGGCACAGCGAGGTCACGCAGAGAGCTCGCGAGGCACTTCAGCCGGTCGCGGCTATACGTGTCATTTGCTGTGCCGCTCGCACGGTAGAGTTCGGTGCTTGCGCAGGTCAGCAGAGCGATACAACGTTGGACGCGGCGGCTTGCAATGCGGTGGGAGGAGGTACTAGAGTGTTCTTGCATTTCCATTTTCTCCGATCTGTATAGCCCCCGGCTTACACCCGGGGGTTTACCTTTCTTGGGATATATGAACCTCGCCCAAAGGTCAGAGGGTTTTTGATCTGTTTGGTAGCGGTAACGGTCGGGAGCCACTCTTTATGCGGGTGTGAGTATGGGCTAACTGGGAGCGACTGGGAGCGTTGGTAGCGGCTACTTCAGGGATTTCGCCTTGTCTTGAGCGGGGGTACCTTGTTTATGTATGAGCGGACCCGCTCGTGCGTCTTGGAGTGCTCATAGAGGCCGACCCAAGTGCGCTCGCTTGGAACTAGCTTTGTCCACGACTCCAGCGGCGCAAAGTCAGCCCGGAGGATAGGTGCTTCCTTCTCGATTTTTTGGTCAATCAACCCGCAAATCTTGCGCACTTGCGCGTCCGGATTGCGCGCCCTAAGACTGGCTATCAACTCTTTTCTCCGGTCGATGCCGTGACGCTGTCGGCCCACTCCAGTGCTAGTACGCGCATTTACTTGGGTAAGTAGTCGGTCTTCAAACTGATGCCACTCCGGCGATTTGCGGAATTCCTGGTTAACTTCGGGCAGTAGACTCCCGTCCCAATTGCTTGTCATCTCCCGGAGCTTGCGCCCGCTCTTGTCGCGACCATCATCGCTGTACGCCTCAATTGTGAATCGGCGCAGAAACTCACGAGATTCTGAGCGCACTCGGTCTACGCCCCAGCCTAATTTGCAAGTTTCCTGAGCGAACGCCAAAAAGACGCCCAGAATGTACTTGCGGAGATTCTTCTCGTCTGCCGCAACGGGTCCGTACTTCGACTGCGGCACTTCATTTCGACTTTTCTCAAAGTCCCGATGCGCCCTGATTTGCTTGGCTTCTATACGAGCACGCGCATGTGCAGGAAAGTCCCTCGGATATTCCATTCGCTCCCTCAGCGAATCCCTGAAAGGAAATAGCCGCCAACCGGGCAGGGTCCCCCGGCTTGTTGCCCCGTCGAGCTAGGCGGCTGCACACTAGGTTACCAATTCGCAGCAGTAACTCAACTTACATTTCCTTTTTGAAGTGCGTGCAAGTCGCCGTATGATCGAGCAAGCACTGTTACTTGGTGTCGCAAAATGGCTTCTTACTCATCTGCGTATGAATATCAAGCGGACTTTCGTGGCCACGGGGATTCTGCTGGTAGGACTGATTGTGTTGTTTGCGCACCTCGCTCAGGTCAACCGTACTCAATTGGCAGCCGATAAGGCGCACAGCACGCCCATCCTGATACCGGGCATCCGGGAACCAGCAGAGATGCGCGTGGAGCCGATCCCGGTTGGGGTACTCACTCCGCCCGAGCGGATGCTGGGCAAAGCGATGCAACAACTCGGCAATAAGGACGGCCCTGCCGCTCTCCTCCCGGCTCTCGACCGGATTCTCGCAAAGTATCCGGATTATTCGGACGGCTACGTAATGCGCTTAGGATCGCTCTGTGATGGCGGCGACCGAACGGCCATTCTTTCCAACGTCGGCAACGCGCTTAAATACGTCAGCAACTCTCGGACTGGCAAGGACTCGCTAGGCTCGCTCCTTTCGATGCGGGCAAAGATCGAGCACACCAACGGCGACGATTCCGCCGCCATGGAGGATCTCGACAAAGCTATCCATGCGAATCTCGCCGACGCTACTCAGTTCGTCAACAGCGGGGCTACGGCTCCGGAGAAAACCGCCTCGGCCTGTACCTGGACTCTTCCAGAAATGGACGCGCTCGTGCAGCGCTTCCCAAACGATTACCGTGCGTATCTGTTCCGAGGGCTCTACTACTGCTTTTTCGTGCAGTGGAATGAGGACTCTCTCAAACCCGCAATTGAGAACCTTCGCAAAGCGGGTGAGATGAACACCAGCTCGGCCCTGCCGCATTTCTTTACCGCGCACGTACTCAACCGAGCCTTCTCCATCAAGCGACTCGGCATGTCCGACGCGCAACGCCAAGACCTCAACCGCATTGTGCTCAAAGAGCTGACAGCGGCCCTGACGCTCGATCCAAACCTTCTGCCAGCGCTGAGCGATCGGGCGGAAGCATATTTCGACCTGAAACAATTCCAACAGGCCATTCCCGACTACGACAAGATACTCACCCTCAATCCAACAGACGCCGGGGCCTACAACGACCGCGGCCTGGCGAAAATGGAACTTGGCAATACGTATGAGGCGATTTCAGACCTTGGCAAGGCAATCGAAAACAAGAAGCGCGAGTTGCAACAGTCGAGCAGCTACGAGAACCGCGCCGATGCCTATTTGAAGACCCAGCAATGGGACCTCGCTATTAGTGACCTAACGACTGCAATTTCTCTTCAGATCGGTGGGGCCGTGCTACTGAGCAACATCAATCAGTTCCGTGCGCTTTATCCTGAGTACAAAACAGCATCCGACGAAGCGGTGGCGCGTAAGCTAAACCAGACCTTTTACCCAAATATGAAGTACGAGGATTTCTCAAAAGGATTCCTGCACAACAATGGGGCCTTGGCCTCTACCGTGATTCCAGACCTATATCTGAAACGCTCGGACGCCTATCTCAAAGCGGGCAATTGGCATAACGCAGCAGTGGAATTTCGACGGGCCGTGGATGGATTTCCCAAATATGCCGACGCCATCGACCGGTGGCGTGAGATCAGTTTCCAGCATGGTTCACACATCTTCATCGACATGAAGACCTTCGATGATACTCGAAGCGATTCCGCTAAACTTTGGATCAGGCAAACCCGCGGCGCAAACGATGTCTCCAGCCCCTACTCGGTCGAGCAATATGACTTGAACTGTGGGACACGGCAGATACGCCCGGTATCGTTTGCGAATTACGATGCGTCGGCGAATCTCTTGGGCAGCCGCGAAAGCGGAAAATGGGAGAGCGTGGTGCCCGATACGCTGGGCGAAACGCTACTCAGCGGGATGTGTCGAAGCAACTGATCTTAGTGTCACGGAGGCAGCCGATCTAACCTTTCCTCAGTGCTCATAGCTCCGCTGCCGTTCTGTCCTCCCCAAATTCAATGAGGAGATTGAGCAAAATTCCGCACTCATTTCTTACAATCCTCAAGCTGGAGTTCTTCCATCAATTCACTCATGCGTTGCTCTAGCTGTTCGTCTGTCATTTTGGAAATTTCTGCCGAGGAGTTCACGTCTAAATCCACAGCTTGAAGCGGCTTGCCTTCGACGCGGTTAGCCAGTTCAGAAATGGCCCGTACGTCACCACTCACCGCCCGCCTGAGAAGGGCTTCTGCAATCACGGCAGCCCATGTTTTTTCCGATGCGTCGGGCGCTTGCTCCCCCAAAAGCCGCTCAAGCTCAGAAGTGATGAGCTTCTTCTTGGGGCGGCCTCCGGGATTCCCGCTTACACCCTTCGGCCAAGGCTTCAGATTTTGTGTATATCCTGCCACTGTTTTTTCACTGTTCTGAGTGGGATTGTACTATTCAGGCTGAAGTGGAGATTAGGGATTTCGCAATGATTGACCATAATGAGTGATTTGGGGATGTTGAGTGAACGTGGTCACTTTGCAATCCTGAAGTGTTTCTCGACAAGGTGCTGAAATTCGTCGTTCGTTTTACAGACGATTGTGTCCTGACTAGGTGGAGTAATCTCGCACTCCATTACGTCCTTGCCTATCTGGATGAACGACGCATACTCCCGTCCTTCAAAGGCGTCGTAGACGGCATGAGAAATGTTGGTTGACTTTTCTTCCACCGTAACCACCCACGTCATGATGTAGCAGACATTCGTGCGAGCTTCATAGTGGCTGGTATACCGCCACGTCAGCGCATGTTCCGGTCTAGTGGGATTGTCTTCGTGAAAAATCTTTTTCGCCTGCTCCGCACACATCTTCTGTTGCGCCAAGGTCGCCTGTCGCGGTTTCGCTTGCCCGAGCATCACTGAAGTTAGTGACGACAAAATCACAACAAATAAGTAAGTACGTTTCATCGTCTTGCCCTCGATCAATGAAACCCAGCGGTCCAACTGTGCCCAAACGCCCTTCGGCCAAGGCCTCAGGTTTTCGGTACGTCCCGCCACTGTTCCCTCACTGTTCTGAGTGAGATTGTACTATCCGGCTTCTCAGAGAAGGCGACCTTCGCTCATTAAGGGGCTTTGAGCGAAATCGGGGAGCGACAGTCATGCAGGAAACTGTCTATTGATGTGGCGGCGTCTACCCTTCGTCTTCCTCCTCGATCTTTTCCGGATTACTTTCCCCGCTTGTATCCTCCTTGCCGGTGAGCATCAAGGCTTGGACATTGTTCAGCAACCGGGCGGCGCGGCGGTCCAAGTTCTTGCGCTCAAACCTTGGTCGCGCACTGTTCGCCGTCGGCATCGCTGAAATGAGGATCGCTTCCACCTCGTCTCGATGGCTGGCATCCTCGATCTCAAAAGCCGAAAAGTAGTTCCAGAAGTTGTAACGTCGTGCGTTGGGTTTCAGCGCGTGGTTGCGCAACCGATTCAGCAGTGTCGTGCTCGTCTTGCCAATGTAGTAGGGTTGGTCCTCTCGGTACAGGACGTAAACTCCCGGCGCTGTCAGTGTGACATTGAGGACCTTCATTCCGTCCTTCATGTGAAACAGAGCACGCGGCCACATCCGGATAAACTGCTGGGTCTTCCAGTCGCGATTCATCTTTTTCCGTTTGGTACTCATCGCTAATGCTCCTTCCTTTGCGCCAAATAGATTCTCTAGCATAATCCAGCTAGGAACCTAGGATTCATCAGGGGGGCCGGCCCGCCAAGGTCCCGCCCCAGCTTTTCAGTGTCCCGAGCAGTGTCCCGAAACTGCCGAATGAGGTCACATTGCGTACTGTTGGGTGGTCGAGTGCGACTGTAAGTGATTGGGATCTCGTGGTGTCACGTCGGAATAGAGAATTGCTAAACCGTTATACGGGCGAAAACCTGTATCGAGGGTTCGAATCCCTCCCTCTCCGCCATTACTTTTGTTATCTGGTACTTGCAAGCCGGTGATACCTAAACTGATTCTGAGTTGAATCGGAGGTATACCGGTGCCGAACACCCAAAGCAGAGAAGTTAACCTCACCAAGCGCGTCCAAACCGCCAAGGGCCTGCGTTATTGCCCTGTGGTTCTCTCCAGCAATGGCCGAATCAAGCCGGATTTCATACTAATCAACGGTAAACGCGAGCATCACTCGGAAGGCGCGTACTACCTGGAATGGCGGGAGAACGGCAGACGCGTGCGTCTTTCGGTAGGCAAGGACGCTACCGACGCCGGTGCCCGACGGCAACGCAAAGAAGCCGAGTTGAACGCTTTGAACAACGGCGTCGCCGTGCTACCCAAAAACGGCCAGAATGGCTACCGGTCGGTCGCGGCGGCCGTGGCTGATTTCTTGGACGAGACGAAGTTGACCAAAAAGCCTAAGACGCTGGCCGCCTACACCACCGCCCTAAATTACTTCACCGAATCTTGCCCGAAGCTCTACCTGCACGACATTGAGCGCAAAGACTTGTTGAAGTTCTCGGCTTTCTTGCGGGACGAGAAGGGCCAATCGCCGCGGAGCGTATACAACAAGTTTGAGGTCGCGATGACATTTCTGAAGGCGCAAGGGATTCGCGGACTTGTCGGGAAGAATGATTGGCCACGATATGTGGAGAAGGAACCGGAAGTGTACGAGCGAGAAGAACTCGATAACCTATTCGCTGAGTGCAGCGTTGAAGAGCGGCTCTGGTACGAGTTTTTCCTCATGACAGGGATGCGAGAACAGGAAGTTATGCATTGCTCGTGGGACGATATCAACTTAAGTCGTAGCACGGTGACAGTTCGATTCAAGCCCGAATATGGATTCAGCCCAAAGAACTACCGGGAGCGAGAAATTCCAATTCCTGCAAAGCTTGTAAAGAAGCTAAAAGAGTGGAAGATGAAGAGACAGAAATCTTGTGAGCTGGTCTTTTCCACAGCAGGATGCCGGCCGAAGATGAATTTTCTGGATGAGCTTAAGGTGTGTGCGGAACAGGCGAAACTTAATCCGGGAGATTTTTGGCTACATAAGTTTCGTGCGACATTTGCGACGTGGAGTTTGTGGGCTGGTGTCGATCTAAGAACAGTCCAACAATGGCTCGGCCACTCGGATATGGAAAGCACGATGAGATATTTGAAGCCTTCCCGGAGTCAACAGGTTCGAGAGAAGGTGAACGAGATCTTCAGTTGAAGATTTGCTTGTAGGTGTTGATGCATTGGAAATCTCTTCTTACCACTCGCAGCCAGATGCGTTTTGTTCCTCACATCAATATAGTTTGATCTGCGCCCTCAGCATCTAGTCAATCTTTCAGGCCGTGGAGCCTAGGATCAGCTTTTTCAGAAGATTTAATTAGCTCATCCCAACTGAACTCAGCGCGACGATAAGCAGCCGTACGGCCGAGAATCGTAGTCAGATTACTTCTCACGCTCGGCGCGACGGTGGAATTCGAAAACCGACCCTGAAGAATGTCGTCGTGGAAGGTGGCAATATTGCGCATTGCTCCTTCCTCGTACATGTTTGGTGATTCTCCACCTTTGTAGGGGACCGTCCCGCGGATTGCGACGTTGGCCGAGTAATGAGTGTCAATCGTTCCTTTGGCGCCATACATGCGGCAGCAGATATCACCGTAACCTTGTCCATATTGTTTGGATGCGAAGGTCACGATTACCTCACCAGGAAAAGTGAAGATCACCGAAAACTCGTCCGAGCAGTTGCCTTCCGTGCGCGACTTCAAGGCGCACTTGCCATAGGCTCGAACCGGATGGTCGTCCATAATCCAGGTCATGACATCAATGGCGTGAATGTTTTGTTCGGTGATGATGTCGCCGGAAAGCGCTCGTTCCACTCCCCAGGCGAGCAACCGGCGTTCAGAGTCGGCAGGATCGACGCGCAACTGCTCAATCAATGATACATAGCTCGATCCCGTCCAGTAGCAAGCTTCGCCGCCAAAGATTGGGCCAATCTCACCGCTATGCACCCGTCTTACGGCCTCCTGAAAAAACGGGTCGGTACGGGTTTGAAAGTCCACCAGGAAGCAGCGGTGATTGGCCATAGCCTTTCTGCCACTCTCTTCGATACTTTGACATCCGGGGACATCAACGGCAACCGGCTTAGCTACGTAGACATGAACGCCGGCATCTATCGCATCAGATACCTGTTGGGGATGGAAATAGGGCGGGCTTTCGATAGCTACGGCATCTAATTTTCCTTCCAACATTCTGCGGTATCCGAGCAGGCCGGAATAGCGGCGATCCGCGGATACGTTAAACTTCACGCCGAAGGCACCCACTTTGTCGGGAAAATAATCCGCCGCCGCGACGATTTCGTATCCGCCATGCTTTTGGAAAAGATCCGTAATCCAAGTACCACGTTCGCCACAACCAATTACTCCCAAAGCGATTTTAGAATTTACTGTAGCTCCGCGTATGAGTTTGGGCTTCATGGTCGAGAATAAGAATGCAGTTGTCCCCGCCCCAGCAATGAACTGACGACGATCGAGCCGTCTGCCGATCGAAAGACTGACCGAAGGCTTGCCTTGCGCTGTCATAGGATTTCGAAACATAGATCGAGAGAAAATCAGAGTCTATTATCCTCGACTCCAGTCTCCGGGGCCACTCACGTTGGGACGGCGAACCTTCTATTGAGTATTGAATAATATAGTGACATTTGTGGAAACCTATGCTACTCTCCGGTCATGGGAAATCCGGCAGGAGTACGGCGAGACTTTCAGAAGTTGGAAAAGCGGCGGCTATTGGGGGCTCGGCTGTTGCGGCAAGGAGTACATCCAGCGGAAGTAGCCCGGCAGGTGGGAGTGCATCGGCAATCGGTCAGTCGGTGGGCCGCACAGTTGAAGCAAGGGGGAATGCGAGCGTTGAACAAGGCCGGGCACGCTGGGCGCCGAGCGCGCTTGCGCCCGGAGGACTTACGGCGTATCGAGCGGGGACTGAAACGCGGGCCGCAGGCTCTGGGGTACGAAACCGGCCTCTGGACTTCGTGGCGTGTGGCCCATCTGATCGAGCAGGAATGCAGGGTGAAATACCATCCCTCGCAAGCCTGGCGGATTCTGCGACAACTGGGATGGAGTTGCCAGCGTCCGGTAGGACGTGCGCTGGAGCGCGATGAAGATAAGATCCGGCGATGGAAACAAGAGCGTTGGCCGGAGATTAAAAAAAAGCCCGAAAAGAGGGCCGTACCATCGTCTTCATCGACGAAAGCGGATTGAGCGAACGCCCGCACCGCTGTCGGACTTGGGCGCCGCGGGGACAGACGCCGGTCCTGCAATATCACTTCAACTGGAAGATGTTGTCGGCCATGGCGGGGGTGACGTGGTGGAACTTCTATTTCCGGTTGTTTCCTGGGACCATTCGCAGCCCGCAGGTCATCGAGTTCCTGGCGCACCTGTTGCGCCACATTCCCGGCAAACTGCTGATCGTCTGGGACGGATTGACCGGCCATCGCAGTCGCATGACCTGGGATTTTATCCGCCAGCAGCGCGGGCGCTTGTGGGTGGAGTTTCTTCCCGGCTATGCGCCGGATCTGAATCCGGTCGAGTACCTGTGGTCGCACTGGAAGCAACACGAACTACCCAACTTCTGTCCGCAGAACTTTGCCCAGTTAAGCTACTATGCTCGCAAGGCTCTGCGCCGCATGCGGAAGCGACCCGCGCTTGTCATCGCCTTCTGGCGACAGGCAGAACTGTTCCCTCTGTAACTATATTATGCAATGCTCAATAGATTGTCCCCATTTCGCGAGTACTGCCCCATACACCTACAAGATCGAAATAGCAGAGGGTGAAAGCAAATCCGCAATCGATTGTCTCCACGCCTCAATTAGTTTTTCGCGGAACAACACTCACCGGGAGGGTGGCGAACCCGAAAATGTCCTTACCACGCAGTGAATCAAGTCGTCGATTTGCTGAGGCGTCAGGGAATCAGCGAACGGGGGCATACCGCCCTGCTTACCTCGTTTCACTCCATCGATCAGTTCTGCATCGGACATCGATTTTTGCCAACCTGGGTCTGAGAAGTTCGGAGTGTTTGCGCCCGCAGTCCCTTTTCCGTCGCCTCCATGGCAAGTGGAGCAGCGCTGCTGAAAAAGAGTCCTGCTTTCGCCACACCCTGAAGCTTCTCCACTGGAGTGCGCGGCGAAAGACGGATTCTGAGCGGTGGTCCGTGCGGGTCGAGGCGGTTCTGAATAGTTGGAAAAATGCTGGGTTTGCGATTTCATGTCGCGGATTCCAAACGCGTACACCGCGCCATCACGAGTGGTCGCGATGACTTTGCCATCCCCGATCGCGATGCCGGAAAAGTGCGTCCATCCGGTGATGATTTCACCACTAGACCATAACTCGCGTCCGGTATGAGCGTCGAGAACGTGCAGGACCGCGTGACCCGCAGGAAGCTTTTCGCGCGTTTCCTGGAGATGCATGATATCGCCATTATGGGCTTGGTCCGTATTTTCTCCGGTGCCCAACACGAAGACCATGCCTCCGGCGATGGCGACGGGATCGGGTACAGCGATATCCCCGGATATCCACGCCGGAACAAGCAATGGCATACCATTTGAACTCGGTTCTACCTGGAACGCCATAACCGTCCCCGATTTGACCGACCCGTTGGTGATGGGAAATTTTGCGGCATCAGTCAAGTCTCCCCATGTCGGAGCATAGAGCCAGGTTGAGTTGTCGTCCTCTTGCCAAATACTGATCGCCCCTAAAATACCGTTCTTCTCAAACGTCTGCTTGCGATTGGTGTACAGAGGAGAAACAAATCCCTTGCGATGGTCGTTGCTGGACATAATCGCCGTGTCCGCGACAAAGATGGTGCCTTCCTTTCCTCCTCCCGCCGCAAGCACACGATTGCGCCAACGGAAAATAGCAGGCGTAGTTGCACCTAGATCAAGATCATATTTGTTGAGATAGTCGGCATTCTCGGGCGCAAAATAGCCGGCCATCTGGAGCGTGGCGGGCGCGAGCTTTATCAGGGTGTCGCCAAAATTGTAAGTTGGCGGATCAAAGGGGGCGTCGCCCGTAGCCCCATACACAAACCCTGAGAAATCAATGGCAGCTCCCCCTCGACCCCAGATTCCTCCCCCGTATACGCCATTCGTGGTAAAAAAACTTGCCACCGCGCGTCCTGGGGAATCGGGATTGATCGCTGCAATTTCCGAAGACGTATCCCCGCAACCCTGGGAAATAGTGGTGTAGAGAACTCCATCGGAATAATTCAGACTCCACATCTTCGAAAACGGTTTGACGAATTGCATGACAGGAATCGTCGGGTGCCCGTCTCTTACATCAAGAGTGTGCAATCGGCCGTCACTGGTTACTACAAAAATCCGCCTTCGCGCCGCATCCACAACCGGCGTGGCATTCAGCGAATATGGACAAAGCCACGAGCTTGGTCCAGGTCGTTTGATGGCGGAGCCGGAATCGGCGCCTGCACCATGCCCGTCGAATCGCCAAACCATCTCGCCGTTTTCAGCGTCAAGCGCGAATAGGTGATCCGAACTGCCGGCCGCAAAGACCAGGTTTTTCAAACGATTCGCCGTAGGCACGCCGCGCATTATCAACGGGGCAGTCAATCCACCAAGTGCGAGTGGTTGATTCGGAACGATTGTCTTCCATAACAAACCCATTGCCGAGGCATTGGCAGGAGAGAACGCATGCTCATCCGATGCCCAGCCGGACCGTTGCGGATCGTGACTGAAAGTCAGCCACTCACCGGATTGACCGACCACAGGGATCGTGAAGATCAAAACGCACAGGAAAGTATAAAAGCGACCCAACAACAACCGATCCGTTTTCAAGCCGGATCTTTTTGGCACAAAGATAGAGAGAATCAAATTCAATGACGCAAAAAGGCGCGGCCAAGCCCTTCGCCGCAGAGGTGCATACAGGGTAGCCATAGATCGCTCTTCAAAGTTGGTTCGAGCAGCAAGAATATACAACAAAGCGGTTCTAGTCGCGTATTTGAGTCCGGAGTTGCAACATGCAATGACGCCTCAAAATCGAAACATCACGCTATCAGCTATCCATCTGCCTGGTTGCTAACGCTCCGGATTTTCGGTTGGTTTCACCATGGGCCGAAGCGGGCGAACGTAAATATTCCGATAAGCAACTCCGCCATGATCTCCCTGAAGCATGATTGGGTTTGTCGCAGCCTCCGGAATATTCAAATGCGCCCAAGTAGGGCCATCCACTTCGACATTTTCCTGCACAACAATTCCGTTCAGTAAGACGCGCAGAAATTTTGCATTTTGCACCTTTTTGCCGGCAGCATCGAAGCGGGGCGCTTGAAACCAAATCTGATAGGTTTGCCATTCGCCGGCTTTTCGACTGGCATTCTTCAGCGGTGGCGAACCGTGAAAGCGTTCCTTATCTCCGCGGGTTGGAATAGCGCCGCAGTCCTCCCATTCCAGCGGCCGCTCCACTCCATAGCTATCGAAGATCTGGACCTCGTATAGCGATCCAAAATAAATACCCGAGTTTCCTTTTTGCGGGATTAAGAACTCCGCGTAGAGTTCGAGGTCGCCGAACTTTTGATCGGTGATCAGATGAGTGGTGTTGCCGCGCGTGCCATTCAGGATCGTGTCACCCGAGCCCGGTATGGCAAGCAAGCGATCGGGACTTTTCGTGGGATTCCAATAGACACCTGGAGCCGCGAACCATTCGTTATTTTGCCGGTCCTCGCCATGCCAACCATTTAAGTTTTTGCCATTCAGAAGGGGAATCCAGCCCTCTTCCAAACGAAAGGGCGGGTCCCCGTGCGGCTGACCATCATTGACGGCGGGAAGAGTTTGGGCGGACACGGCCTGCGACATCAGCCATACGCACCAAACAATAAGAAGGAGTTTTAGGAATAAGACAATGTGCTTTTGAGTTTTTCGCATAAATGTAGGCAAGTCGAATTGCAGGCCCAATCTTCCCAGCCGCCTTTCATTCGCCTAATGTGTCACCCTGAAATTTCCACTTCAATCCATTCGACAGGCGATCCGTCCTCCGCGCTTTGCCGGAGCGGGATGAGCAAAGAACCTTCCTCGATTTGGAGGCGGCTGGCACGCGACTTGCCGCCGAAGTAGTGTTCCGTGATTTCCGCCACGGATGCGTGGGGCTGATGCTTGAGGGTTAGTTGTCCTTCGCCGAAGGGAACGATGGCGAGTCGGGCTGCTCGATCCAGCGCGTCTTCAGTTTTGGAGGCGACCACGGCCGCGGCGGAAGTTTTCACGATGTTCCCAAATTCGGTTTTTCCCGGACCTCCATCCAGCCGTTGGGTGCGAAGCGCGACCAACACGGGCTGATCATTTTCAAATCTTGCCCAGGATGACGCGTGTGCGCCGCGCGTCGCGAAGACGAACACGGGATCGAGCGGTTGAATGGTGAATTGCGTCGCGGGCCGAACCAGATGAGTCAGTCCATTGTATTTGGCAATAATTGATGGCGTTGCCTTGCCGCCTGCGTCGTCGCGGTCAAAAGACACAAGGGAGCCAACCGTGCCGATGGCTACCGAATCGAACCATATATCCGGCGCACTCGCCCAGTCATAACCGGATGAGCCATAGGTAGGCATGCCGAATTCGCCGCATAGCCCTGAGAAAAAGAATCGGCGGTTGGCCTCGACAGCGTATTCTCCTTTGCTGAGACCGAGATCGTCGATACTGTGCAAGTCCAAATACTCCGCGAACAGCGGAGAGACCTGGTAATACATCAGGACGATATCGGGATTTTCTTCGCGCATCGCTCCCACCACGACCTCCAGAGCTTTGGCCATCATGCGCTCGCCGGCCCACGCCATGTCGTGCGGAGCAAGCGCATCGAGAGCGGGAATCTCGTAGCCGAAATCAAATTTCACCAGGTCGGGCTTGTAGCGGCGTACGAATTGCCGGGCGCGCTCGCGAAGGACTTGCTGAACCTCCGGGCGAGTGAAATCCAGCAGATACCAGCCTTTCGTCCCATGTTTGTGGAAGCAAGGCTTGCCGTCCGGCTTGCGAAGCAGTTGCTCCGGCGTCAGGCCGAGGGATGACGGATCTTCACAGCGCATAAAGGCAGCCCACAAGCCCAGTCGAAGGCCTTCCCCGCGCAGCTTTTCCAGAAATTGCTCAAAGTGCGGGAGGCGCTCGGGCGAATGCTCCAGTCCACCGTATTTGCCCTCCCACTGATCGTCGATCGAAAACAGCCCGGCGCTCATGCCGGAGGATTTGAGATCCTGGTAGAACTTTTCCAGGCCGGCCTGGTCCAGATTGCTGCCTTCCTTCCCGTCGACCATCTGCGAACCCCAGGTGGACCACTGAGGAGCAAGCATGGTTGTGGCCTTGGCCGGCGAGTTCACTTTCTGGTGAATGATTCCCGCGGACAACAGCCCACGATAATAGGCGCGAATGGCCTGGTGGTAGTCGGGCGCGATGGCCCAGAACAAACGTGCACCCAACGTAACTTTAGCCGGCCCACGGAGGTGCCCCCACAAGTCTCCCCGGTAATCAAAGGCCACGCTGACGCGTCCGTGTTCCTGCTCGAGGTATAGATCTGCGTTGGGAAGTTGCGTCAATCCGCAACAAAATGCTTGGCCGAGACTCGCATTGCTGTCCGCAGGATTTTCGGGATATCCGCCGGTCGCTCGGCGAAAACCGGCAAAGTAGTGACTCGGCAACGCCCACTGTTGGTAGATGTCGTTTCCGGCCCGTCCCAGCGAGGTGCGAAGGTGCAGGCCAACGTCTGCGTCCACGATGGGGCTGACGGATTGGCTTTCACAGATTCCGGGCACCACCAGAATGGGGGTACTGAGTGCCGGTGCGCCGCAATCGCCGGCGCTTGCAGCGAAAAGATTGAAGCTGACAATATCCTCTTTGGCGGACGACTCATAGGTGGCCGGTTCCATCCAAAAGCCACTCGCCTCAAAACGCCAGGCAACGGAGAGGCGGGAAGAGCCGTTCACATTGAAATAGGTCCAGATGACGCGGTCGCCGTCGACATGATGGCTTTCAAGCTTGCCGGACGTTGCGCGCCGGACAGTTTGCCCCGGAGATTGCACGATCACGATCGGCTGAACTGGGCCACTGGTAATAACTTCTTGCGCGTGGTTGAGGATGCGAAAGTGATCGGTGCCGGAGGACCACTCGAAAACGTAGTTCGAGCCTTCGAATCGGAAGGATTGCTTTGGCTCCGAAGTTTGTGCAGCGTCCGCTGAAGTTTTGAAAGGCAACGCGGACACGAGGCAGGAGGCGGCACTGGTTTGGAGGAAGAGTCGTCGGTTGATCGGCATGATTATTCGCTCTGAGGATTCTCCCTAGTCTCACAGAAACATTTATTTCGCGATCTCGACGCGATGTTGTCCCGCGGGCACGTTCAGCTTCCCCTCGCCAGCCCGGACAGAAAACTTTCCCGCAGGCTTCCCGTCTACTTTGAAGGTAAAGTCTCCCAATGCAAATTCTCTCGTCGTAATGTGCACTGGCTTTTCGCTATTGATTTCAAACGAGACCTTGTCCGAAGTGGCGGCATACCTGCGCACGACAACTCCAGCGTCTGCTTCAAAGCGAACGGTGCCATCCCGCTTCAGCAAAGTCTTCGCCGGTCCAATGGTTACGTCATAAGTGCGGCCCCCCCAACTTACGCGCCGGAATTCCCCATCCGAAGTTGGATTCAACGCTCCGAAACGAAGGCCTTCCCATGGGTTGACGTCGGCATATTGGTCAAGCGCGATCTGAGGCAGCAACGCGCCCCAGGTATAGTGCGGATCTCCGCCGCCATTCCCTCCACTGGCGCCATATTGCTCGTTATCGTGCTGAGCGCCGCGCCAATCTTCCATATAGAGGTCGTAACTCTTCTGGGCAAATTGCAGCGCCGTAGCATCGAAGCGGTAGCGGTTAAGACCCTGATAGACCAAATAATTTAATGGTCCCCAGATGGTGCCGCGAACGTAGAATTGATCTTCGAATGCGGGGTCGTTGCGCGAAATCGACGGCAGGATGTATGTTCCCCAGAACTCTTTGGGATTGAGCAGATGTTCGTCCACCATTCTCTTGGCTTGATCAGGTGTGGGAATGCCGGCTAACAACGGATAGAAATTAGTCGGTGACAGGTGTTTAGAAAAGTCTCCACTCCAGAAACGGTTTTCAAAGATCCCATCTTTCTCGCTCCACAACTTCTCACGAACAAGTTGCTTGTGACGTTCGTAGTCGGCTGTAATTACCTTCGCGTCTTCGTCTTTGCCAAGAATGGTTGCAATCTGCGCAAGGCACTCGCCGTCGAGAACGTAGAGCGAATTCAACCCAACATCGTTTAGATCCATCGTGTAAGTTTTGGGATTGTAAGTAACCTGGTCATACATGGGATTGTCGTCGATGCCCGTCTCCCACCGTGACGCCATGAAATAACCACGACCGCCTGGACCAGCTGCGGAGCCACGATCACTGCCCCACTCCAATAGCCCGTCATGATTTCCATCTCTCCAGGATTGTCCATCGCCGCGATCGCGCAACCACCACTCGTGCCATTTCTTGAGGCGAGGATACGCCCACTCCAGCAAAGACCGGTCCTGCGTCCGTTGATAAATCTTCCAGGTAATGTAGGAGCCCACTGGAGGTTGCGAACGCCCAGGAGTAATTCCGGACGCAGAAGCCGCGTTAGGCACGAGTCCATTTTCCGTTTGCGCCAATAAGATCGCCTTGATCGCGGCGGTTGTTTGCTTGCTCTCTTCTAAACTGGTCAAGAGTGCACCGAAGAAGCAATCCCATTCTCCGACCATCCATCCACCCCAAGCTGCGGCCCACTCACGACTGATGCTGGGAAAAGATGAGTCTAAGGAAGGGGCGTATACCGTGTTCCAGAACATCGAATTTCCGATGGCTTCCGGTGCGCCTTCAAACAATCCCTTCACGCTGGGGCGTTTCTCTGTGTAGTCTTTCGTTTTCTCGGCAAGAATCGCGTCGATCTTTCCTGGCGTGAGCAGATCTTTGGCCTGTTGGGTTAAGGCATCCCTATCCCAGCCAAGATTCACGACAAAGTGTGCAGTTCCATCGACGGTCTTGAATTCGAGTCCAGCCGCGCTCACATTCGGAGGTGACGCAAGGGAAGAGACCAACTGCCCAGTGCTGTTCACGTTGTCATGTAGCTCAGCTAAGCCAGGATAGGTTCCCGACCCCATCGTCGGACGATCCACGGTAACCAGAAATCGTGCAGCGCGATCAAATACTCCATCGAAATAGCGCTCTCCAAGGATCGCCTGATGCGAATCTTCAATGGAGTAAAAACCTTGGGCGTAATGGTCGATGTCCCATGAAACGGCGCGACCGTGCTGATCGAAATACGCGGGGAAATAGCTTTCGATCACCAAGCGGAACTTCGAGGGAGTTGTGATCCGTCCGACTACCGTCGTTTGATCGAGACGAGACCACTCCAGCGTGATAAGTGAATTCTGACCGGAATGTGTCCACGCCATTCGGGAATATGATCCGTCAGGCGCGTGCGGTCCAACCTCCCGGACCTGATTGAAGATAGTCTTTCCATCCATGAGACCGCCGCCAAGCTGCGAACCGAAGCGAATGGCAAATGGCGCTTGCTGCTTGAAGGCATTGGGAACGAAAACAATGCCATTCCATGCGTCCGCATCCAATGCATCAACTTCTACGCTGTCATATTTGGCCGAATTTTGTGCCAGGGCTTTTGTATGAAAAAAACTAGCGGCAAGAAGAAGCAAAACGGCAACACGAAGAAGACTTAAGCAGTCCCGAACTTTCAATGTGGGCCCTCATGATGGATTTAGTTGTGAAACAGAATCAAAGAACGTAGGGAATACCGAAAAGCTGTTAGCCTCCCGGTGACTTCTGGAAATGTCGCTGGAGAGATACCATCGCCCTAAATACAACGGAAATGGGAGCAGGAGGAAATCTATAAACTCCATTGTCAAGAGGAAGATTTGACTTGCCTGCGTCACTCTGCCTTCGTAGAAGCGTTTACTGTGCAGCTTTTTCCAGGTGAGTTACCGTTAACGCATACAAGCTAATTTGATGAATTAGGCTTGTCAAGACGAAATTGTCGTCATGATGAATGCGGCGGTGCGCACGGAGAACGCGGTGATTCATTGGGCGACTCTCGTTACATTTAACGAAACCGCTCCGTCTATGGAATCTGATCTAACGTCGTTGGCTATGGGATCATGCGGTGCCATGTTCCGGCCCCGAGCTTGCCGTTTCCTAGAATCGTGTCAGGCCCCCGAAAGGTGTAGGTACCAGCGTCATCCCAAACCAAGTTGATTGCATGCAACTTGTATTGACCATTGCTAGGGGTGAATGTGCCAGCGTGGGTGGGAGTACCGTCCATTGCCTTGCTGTGAAACTCATACGTGCCATTTGGTGCGATTCTCCATCCAGTGACCCGGATTGATGAGCCCGAGCGACATTGACGCATCGCAATGGCTGCAGCCTCTTTGCGATTGGCACCAGGACCATACTGGATCGCGTTTTAAATCGACGGACTCGTCCTAGAACACAGTTCTAGATGTTTGCCACTCAAAAGTTGAGAATATTTTCATGTTTTATTCGTGGAACAAAAGGGATAGGTGCGTAACGAGCGGCAAACTTGACCTGCTACGCGTTGTGCCGCCCTGCGCCCGATTAAAATTGCGACCCGACCGGCGCTCGAATTGCGATGGACGCACCAATCGTCTTGCGCGGAATGGCGGGATTCCCAATTGGGAAAAAGCTGAACCAAGGACTTCTACTTTATCGACCTAAACTAGCCCCCAGGCACCGGTCATAGACGACACCCATCTGCAAAAGGCCAAGGAGTTTCGCCCAGTGCGGGTTCACATGCTCTGCATAAGCATCCGTGGCAGCGTGTTCGATGGTCAGCATAAGTTGAGGAACGGTATGTAAGTTAGCAAAGCCACTGCTGGACAATTTCTCTCATAAGGGAGGGCATGGACCACCGAGCTTGTTGCGTGTGATGCGGCGCAGGAAAGTGCTGGTTGCATGCTGAATGCCCTCTTCATTGCTGGATCCGGACCAACTCTCTCTCATAGAGGCTGTTCTGCGGAAAGTCGCGAGCCAAACCCGCCAACAGATTTTTGGCAGTTGTATGATCGTGATTCCGCAAAGCGGCAACGGCGAGCAACAGCCGGGCATAGGGTGCAAGATAATATCCCTTTTCTGCCGTGAGCTTCAGGTCGGCGAGTCCAGCTACTTTGTCGGTTTCGGCACCGCCTAAGTGCAGAATCCACCGCACAGGCGCAGCCGTTGTCCCTAAGAGGTAGTTCTCAACCCCGATTGCCAGGTAGGCGTCGAAATAAGACGGATCCAGCGCTACCAGTTTCTCTGCCAGGACCCGTGCAGCGTTCATGTAACTCAATGCCGCAAGATTCCGCTTTTCGATCAAAGCCAGATAGTCGCCGCGAAGGCCGTCGGCCAGCACTCTGGCAAACATCGCATCATTCTTGTGAGGCGATTGTGCCGGCACCTCATCAGCTTTCTCGACCCCCGCATTGAGTTCATTTTCGAAGGCAGTGCGAATAGTGGGGTCAGGAACAGGCTCCTCGCGGCTCTTAAATTTCTTATCGTCCGTAAACAGGTCAACTTCCAAGATGTGCAGCCGATTGAATTCCGAAAAAAGGTATGCGGCGGCGTTCGAAACTGGTCCCAGTGGATTCTGCGGGTAGGCGGCCTTATATAGCTGGAAGCTTTCATGTGCGGCTTTGAAATTCATGTTGTACATCTGGCGGTAGCCCACATCCAACAAGTCAGACTCAGATGTTGCCTGAGCCACTCCTAGTCTTGACGAGAGAAGAAGCACCAGAACGGTGCCCACCAGTTGCCACCCGAGAAATGCCTTTCCTTTGTAGATATGCATTTACGTGCTTAATGAAGATTGGAGTGGGCCTACGGTCTTAGAGCCTTTCACACAAGATCGCTAGCCCGCATGCGGGACTTGTGTGCCTCAAATGCCTCTTTTTCTCCCTTGGCATAACTCTAGACAACCAATCTGCGAAGCCCGACATATTGACGATTACAGCGATACTTGCCTACAAACTAAAAAAGCCCCAAGCAAGGAAAGAACCTCGCACGCTTATACTGATGCGGCTCCATGGCTGGCACGACGAAACATGAACGAATCGTCATTTCCTTGACATCCCGAGTTCATGCTGACCGAGATTGCCGAGTTCCTATGCTGCGCCGACCCGTCACCAACGAGGATGCATGATTCACTTGGAAGGACGATGTGTGTTTTGTACCTTCGATTACTGGCATGTGTTGTTTGACATGCTAGACTCCACCCTCTACGTATAGATAGAGAGCTGACGCAAAGTATATTGCGTGTGCGAGAAAAATCCTGTGCTGCCCAAGCGAACCCTGAGTAGCCGGTCCAGCGTGATACAAATTCTTTCTGCATGCCTGCTGTTGAGTTCTGTGGCGTGCTGGTGGACGGTTCCAGCCACAGCTCAGATTTCTCCCGGGGCTTTGTCCCGGCCGCATCAGTCGCTTAACGGGGCCGCCAATTGCACAACGTGCCATAAGCTAGGGGGCGAACCGCGCTACAAATGTCTGGAATGCCACACCGAGATCGCCTGCAGACTGGCGGCCCGAAAAGGTGTGCACGCGACCTATCACCTGAATCCGGGCGACAGCCAGGGATGTGTTCACTGCCATTCAGAGCACAATGGAGAAGATTTTCCCCTGATTAAATGGGACCCGAAAACTTTTGACCACCGACAGACCGGATACGCCCTGGAAGGCAAGCACGCCGGTCTGGAGTGCAGTCGCTGCCACATGGCACAGCATGTCTCGCCAGCGGAGCGATCGGCCATCAAAGTTAAGGATCTCAACAAAACGTTTCTGGGAGTGTCCCCTTCCTGTACGACCTGTCACCAGGACAAGCACGACGGCCGGTTAGGCCCAAACTGCCTGCAATGCCATAACTATAACGACTGGAAGACAGTGAATGTCAGCGAGTTCGACCACTCGCGGACAAGGTATCCCCTGACCGGGCTGCATGTTCAGGTAGCGTGCGCCAAGTGCCATACGCCTGGCCCCGACAACCAGCCCCGCTATGCCGGGATAGCTTTCAGCAAGTGCTCCGATTGCCATAGTGATCCGCATCACGGGAGTTTCCCTCAAGGTTGCCGCGCCTGCCACAACACTGGCGGCTGGAAACGAGTGCAGACCGGCGCGCTAAGCGCAAACTTTGACCACTCAAAGACACAATTTCCGTTGCTGGGAAAGCACGCGTTTGTGGAGTGTGTTCGGTGCCATGCCGGGGGCGATTTCAAGAAACCCGTAGCGTTCCAGAAATGCATGGATTGCCACAAACCGGATCCTCACCAGGGGCAGTTCGCCAAACGTACAGAGGGCGGAGAGTGCGCCTCGTGCCATACAGTGGATGGGTTCAAGCCTTCAAAGTTTACCGTCAAAGACCACGCGACAACGGCTTATCCTCTGGAGGGCAAGCATGCAACCGTGGGATGCGACCAGTGCCATGTTCCCAGGGGCAAGGACACACTGTTCAAGATCAAGTTTCAGCATTGCACCGATTGCCACAGTGATCAGCATGCCGGTCAGTTCGCCGTGGCTCCCTACTTTAACGCCTGCGAGCGTTGTCACACGCTGGACGGATACCGTCCTTCCACTTTTACTCTCGCAGAACACAATAAGACGCGATTTCTCCTCACAGGAGGGCACGTTGCAACCTCCTGCGGCGACTGCCACAAAGTGAACGCTGATCTTAAGCCTAAGTCAACAGCCACTTACCGTTGGCAGAGGCTCGCCTGCACGAGCTGCCATGCTGATCCTCACAAGGGGCAGTTCCAGGACCGCATGAAACAGCTAAAAGCTGACGGGACCCCAGTCGGCTGTGAAACCTGCCATTCCACTGAGTCATGGCACGAATTGGTGCGGTTCGATCACTCCAAAACCGCATTTCCGCTGGTCGGCGCTCATCGGGCAACGGCCTGCATCGACTGCCACAAACCTCCCAACATGGAAGCCCGACTTGCGAACGTGGACTTTAAGTCTGCGCCGACAAAATGTGAGGACTGCCATGAGGAAATTCATGGCAATCAGTTTGCAAGAGGGGGAGTTACATCCTGTGCGGAATGTCATGACACCGCCAGATGGAAGCCGTCCCTTTTCGACCATGACAAACGGACGTTCTTTCCACTGAAAGGAGTCCATCGCAACGTTCGCTGTGAAGGCTGCCACAAGCTGACCCGGGTGGTGGAAGGCAAGACTGTCTTGTTCTACAAGCCGACACCCAAGGAATGTGCCGCCTGTCATGGACCATCCACCCAATGAAAAACGAACCCTCAAAGACATTTGTGTTTAATTATTCAACAGTCAAGTTTTGTGGAGAGCTGGCAAGCCTGTCAGCAGAATTCAGATGTACTGAGAAGTACATACTATTCTTAGCTGCTCCAGAGAAGAATGCCCCTGACCTACAGTACGCTGACCCGCGGTAACTTTCTTAGAGCGATCCAACCTTTTACCCTCGGCTCGGCGTCGAACGAAGAAGTTGCTCGGACTGCGTCCCTTCGTCTAATTCTAGGTAGTCGAAAGCAGCTTGGGTAGCAGCGTGGTTTCGACCCTTCTTTTTCACATCTTAGTAGTGTTTATGTCGTTTCCCGCGTCCCCAGCGGGGCAGTCGCAGAGCTCCGTCAGCACCCGTAGTCCGCATGGCAAACTGAACATCCCGTGCCAAAACTGCCATACGTTCAGTGGTTGGAAGCCGATTCGCAACGCCCCTGAGTTCGATCACAACCAGACCCGTTTCCCCCTGCGCGGCATGCACCAGAGTGTGGGCTGCACTCAGTGTCACAGCAATCCCGTGTTTACGAATGTGGGAACGAAATGCGCGGACTGCCATGCCGATATCCACCAGCGCAAGATGGGCGCCAACTGTGAGCAGTGCCACAGCGTAAAAGGATGGCAAGTCTCGGTACAGCAGATTCAACAGCACCAAAATCGCTTCCCGCTCTTAGGGGCGCATGCTGCCTTGGATTGCGACTCTTGCCACAAGAGCGCAGCCGTAAGCCAGTTCCAGGGTCTCTCGACCCAGTGTTACTCCTGCCATGCCAAGGAGTATCAAGCAACCAAAGCACCCGCACACGTTTCCGCCGGGTTCTCCACAACCTGTGAACAATGCCATGGTATGGATACGTGGTTTGGCGCCAAGTTCGATCACCTGAAGATGACCGGGTTTGCCCTTACTGGAGCCCATGCCACGCTGGACTGCGTTGCCTGCCACGTTGGAGGGAAATTCCAGGGCACGCCTGCGAATTGCGTAGGCTGTCACTTACCCGATTACCAGAAGAGCACCAACCCAAATCATGTTGCGCTGGGATTTCCGCAGACGTGCCAAAGTTGCCATACCACGACTGCCTGGCAGCCAGCCAGCTTTGACCACAGCTTCGTTGGCTTTGCGCTTACGGGAGCGCACGCCAAGGCGACTTGTGCCGACTGCCACATCAACGGGAACTACAACCTGACCACTACAACTTGCGTCTCCTGCCACATGAAGGATTACCAGGGAACGACCAATCCGAATCATGTGCAGGCCGCCTTTCCGCAGACTTGTCAATCGTGCCACGACACAAGTTCGTGGGCTAATGCGACATTCGATCACTCTAGCACCGGCTTTGCGCTCACCGGAGCACACGTCCCGCTGCAATGCGCTCAATGCCACGTCAATGGAAATTACAATCTGACCAGCAACGCCTGCTCCGCTTGCCACTTGAAGGACTACCAGGCAACGACAAATCCAAATCACGTGCAGGCGGCATTCCCGCAGACGTGCGAATCCTGCCACAACACAGGCTCGTGGGGTAATGCGACATTCGATCACGCCAGCACAGGGTTCCCGCTCACCGGCGGCCACAGTTCCCTGCAATGCACCCAGTGCCACATCAACGGGAACTACAACCTGACAAGTACCGCCTGTGCGACTTGCCACCTGAAGGACTATCAGGCAACTACCGATCCGAACCATGTGCAGGCGGGATTCCCGCAGACCTGCCAATCCTGCCATACCACAACCTCCTGGGCGGGGGCGACCTTCGATCATTCCAGCACGGGCTTCGCTCTAACGGGGGCGCATACACCTTTGCAGTGCTCGCAATGTCATGTCAACGGAAACTACAACCTGACCAGCAACGCGTGTTCGAGTTGCCATTTGAAGGACTACCAGGCAACTACCGATCCGAACCATGTGCAGGCCGCCTTTCCGCAGACTTGTCAATCGTGCCATGACACAACTTCGTGGGGAAATGCAACTTTCAACCATGCTAGCACCGGATTTGCCTTGACCGGGGCCCACACTTCGTTGCAATGCACGCAGTGCCATGTGAATAGCAACTACGGCCTGACCAGCGGAGCCTGCTCCACCTGCCACATGACGGATTATCAGACCACGAATAATCCGAATCATGCGCAAGCCGGTTTCCCCAACACCTGCGACACCTGCCACACCACAACGTCATGGGCCGGCGCCGTATTCGACCACAACAGGACCGCTTTCCCACTGACGGGTTCTCATGTTGGCCTGGGTTGCAGCAGTTGCCATTCGAGCGGCGTGTACAAGGGGTTGCCGGCGACGTGCGTTTCCTGTCACCAGAGCGCGTACAACGGTACTACGAACCCGAACCACGCGCAGGCCGGCTTTCCGCAGACTTGCGACTTGTGCCATAACACCACGGCGTGGACCCCTTCTTCCTTCAATCACAGCACCACGGCGTTTCCGCTCACCGGCGCCCACACCACCGTCGCCTGTGCCAATTGCCATGTGAACAATAACTACACCACCGTTCCAACCGATTGCTACTCGTGCCACAAAGCGGATTACCAGGGCACCACCAACCCCAATCACATCGCTGCTGGCTTCCCGACTACTTGCCAGACATGCCACACGACAACGGCGTGGACAGGGGCGACTTTCAATCACACCTGGTTCCCGACGAACCACGGCAATGCCGGCGGTGTGTGCTCCACCTGCCACACCAATCCTTCGGACTATTCAATTTTTACCTGCACCAGTTGTCATACAAAGAGCCAGACGGACCCGCACCACAGAGACGTAAGCGGCTACGTGTACAACAGCGCCAATTGTTATCAATGCCATCGAAACGGCCACGGAGGGTAGGCTCAACGTGCGAGGCAATCGCTTTCGCGCAGGGCAAAACTTCTCTCATTTCGGCAACGATCATGACGAGAGCGGCTTGGGCAAAATTCGGGATCGTCTGGCTGCTGGTCGTGTCCTTCGCCGCAGCGCAGAACACGCCCGCCACTCCGGTAACTGTGCAAGATGTAAAAGTACTGCACACCGGTGCGGGCGTTCAGGTACAAGTCAGACTGAGCGGAAACGTTGAACCTTCCGTAGTCACCGCCAAACATCCGGACCGGATCGTACTGCAGTTACCAAACACAGTAGCGGATGCCCGGCAGCAACACATCCCGGTCGAATTACCAAGACGTTCGTAGCGTTCGCTTCGGACTGCATAGCTCCAATCCGCCAGCGACCCATCTGGTCGTGGACCTGGATCGATCCACACTCCTATGACCTGCAAGTAAACGGGCCTCAGATCACGCTGACGATAGATTTGCCGGCAATGCGGGCTCGCCACGGGGCGCCCGCTGCCGGAAGGGCCGGAGCTATCATCGCCATCTTCCAGCGGCGGCCGAAATACACTCCGCCACCGAGACACACAGAGCCTATCGCGGATGTCCCAGCAGCGCCCTCCAAACCGCACGGCCCCATTATTTTCCCGGATGAGCAAACGAAGAGCACGACGCCTGCGGCCACACAAGATGCCCAGAAGAAGCCGGTCGCTGTATTACCTGCTGCCCCTGCTGCTCCCGCTCTGCCCGCCCCTGCGCCTTCGCCTCACGCCACATCGGCAATCGCTCAGACCGGCGCACAGAGATCTTTGGAAGACTCAGCGAGTAGTTCAGCCGCTGCCGAACCTCCCGCTCCACCTGCAATCGCAGACTCAAATCTGCGGACTGTTTTCCGAGTGAAGTATGTGGCCGCAGGAGTCGCTTATCTCGACGGAGGCCGTAGTTCGGGTTTGGCGGAAGGAATGAAACTGGAAATCAAGGATTCGGATCTGCCACCCAAACCAGGAACCACCGCCGACCCAAGCGATCCGCTGGTGGTTGCAGAGTTGGAAGTGAGTGCGGTCGCGGATTCGTCTGCCGTTACAAACGTCCACATTCCAAAGCGCCCGGTTAGGGCTGGGGATTGGGCTTATTTGTCATCTGCGGACGCCGCGGCACTAGTGCAACAACGAACGCTCAGCCCTACCCGCAAATATCCGGCTGTAGTCACGTTTACCGAAGGCGATCCGCTGGATGAAGAAGTTCGGGCAGAGGTGCCCCGCCCACCTCTGCCCTCGGTCAATCGGGCGCGTGGCCGAATCGGTTTCGATTACATGGGCACGATGAGTCATGGCAATCCGGGGATGACTAGTTCCGACCTAGGACTTGTGCTGCGTGCTGACATCACTCGCATCAACGGCACCTATTGGAATCTCAGTGGCTATTGGCGCGGCCGTTTGGCCTCGCGCTCGTCGAGCAGCCAGCCCACATTGCAGGATCTGATCAATCGCACCTATCACCTGAGCATGACCTACGACAATCCCGGTTCACACTGGGTAGCCGGATTCGGACGGCTGTATCTGCCCTGGGCTCCAAGCCTGGACACGATTGATGGCGGATACTTCGGACGCCACTTAGCAAAGCGAATCACTACTGGAATCTTTGCTGGGTCCACGCCCGATCCGACTTCGTGGAACTTCAGCCCGGACCGCCGTATCGGCGGCGCATTCATTAACTTCGAAGGCGGGAATTACGATGCACTCCATTACACCAGTACTTCGGGGCTCGGAATCAGCACGCTGAAATGGAAGATTGACCGGCCTTTTGTGTTTTTTGAGAATTCGGTTTCCTACAACCGTTACATCTCGATCTACGATTCGCTGCAGGCCGATAGCCCGCGCGGTAACCCAGCGGTTCCAGCGCCGGGGGCGGGCTTGAGCCGGAATTTCCTGACTATCCGTCTGCAACCGCATCCCCGGCTGGAACTGGATTTCAACCATAACTATTTTCGCGATATTCCCACTTTCGATCCGCAGCTCATTGGAACCGGATTGTTAGATAAATATCTTTTCCAGGGCTTCAGTGTGGGAGCCCGAGTGGAAGTCTTAAAGCAGATCTTTCTTTACACGGATATCGGACGCAGCAACCGCAGTGGAGACGCCAGCAATTCCTGGAATCAGGCGTACGGCATCACGTTAGGGCAGTTGCCGTGGCTTCGCCTGCGCGCGGATGCGCACTACTCCCGCTTCAACAGTTCCTTTGGAGACGGTTCCTACCGCGCCTTCTCCATATCGCGGGAGTTCGGTGAGAATTTCCGTTTAGAGCTTCTAGCCGGAGACCAATCCTTGAATTCGCCGTTCTCGGGCAACGATCATTCCCGTTTCTTGACCGGCAACGTAGAGTCCTCGCTCGGTGCGCACTACTTCTTCCAGGGGGGCTTTACCGTAAACCGTGGCCAAACCCTGAACTATGATCAGTGGCTCTTCACTTTTGGCTATCGCTTTGACTCGAAGGCAAAACGCAAATGAACAATCCAAAGTATGGCAAGCTCCGCAGGCTGGCCGAGGTTTTGCTGGCAATAGCTTTCGCGTTGTGCTTGAGCGGCAAACCTGCTTCGGCTGAAAGTCTGGATGACTTACTGACCCGCACCAGTCAGCAGGTATCCGCTTTCCTTGAACAATTCTCTGATGTCAAGTGTACCGAGCAGGTAAGACAGGAGAAGCTGGACAAAAAGGGCAAAGTCGAACTTCAGGAAGACTCCACTTACGATTATCTGGTCATCCTGACCAACAGCGGGGGCGAGCTCGGATTGGATGAGTCGCGCCTCGCAGTGCATGAAGCCAAACCAGATAAAAAGAAAACATCTCTGCTGGTCACGAATGGCTTCGCAACGTTGTTTCTGATTTTTCATCCATACTATTGGTCCAGCTTCCGCTTCTCTGATCTCGGCGAGGAAACATCGAATGGCCGCCTGTTAAGAAAGGTTGCGTTCCAACATCTGCCCAATACGCGGTCGCCGGCTGCTTTGGCCCTGCGCGGGCGGGAATATCCTTTGGAACTTTCCGGCACCGCCTGGATTGATCCACAATCCGGCAATATCGCAAAAATCGTCGCCCAGGTTGGCAACACCATGGCTGATGTCGGTTTGAAAGAGCTGCGCTCGGAAGTGCAGTATGCTCCGGTCCCGTTCCGTTATACAAAGGAGGCCTATTGGTTTCCCGCGCTAGCCAGCGTGGAAGTGGAGACACCGCGCCAGCATTGGCGCAACACCCACACATTTTCGGATTACAAGCGATTTGCCGTCGATACAGAAGAGAAGGTCGCCAATAAATGAACGCTCATGCCGCTGCCGCAACCGCTACCATCTCGGTGCATCGCAATCCGGACCGGGGCCATCGCATTCGACTGATGTGCGGCTATGCGATCGCCATTTCCCTCATAGTTTCCCTTTTGGTGTACGGATTCAACTATTACACTCTGGGCTCGGCCGATCGACCCTTCTCCCCCAAGCATGCACTACTCCGCCCCAGCGGCGGTATTGGACTGAAGCTCGGTTTTTTGGGTCTGGTCATGTTCTTTACCATCTTTCTCTATCCACTGCGCAAACGCTGGGCGTGGCTTGGGCGACAGGGTAGTTCACGGCACTGGCTCGACATTCACGTTCTGCTTGGGCTCTCCGCACCTTTCGTCATTGCCCTCCATTCTTCTTTCAAATTTGGCGGATTTGCTGGCATGGCGTTTTGGATTATGGTCGCCGTATCTCTCAGTGGCGTCATCGGACGCTATCTTTACGGGCAAATCCCCCGGAGCCTAAATGCTGCCGAGATCTCGCTCCGCGAACTGCACGATGTGCAGACTGTGCTATCGCAAGAGCTGGCACAACAGAGATTGTTGCCGGAGGCCGATCTCCGAGCACTCCTTCGATTGCCAAGCGCAGAACGTGTCAAGAAATTCTCGATGCTCACGGCCCTCGTTTACATGATGATTCTCGATGTCGCGCTCTCCTTCCGCATCACCAGACTAAGGCGACGAGCGTTGGGCATCAGCGAACGCATCCTGAGCCTGGGAGGGTTTCTACGCAGTCGTCATGTTGATCTTGAAAAGGCGATCGCGACCGCACGCGAAGAAGCAGCCTTGGCCAAACGCGTCATATTTCTCTCGCGGGCGCAGCAGGTCTTTCATCTTTGGCATGTAGTGCATAAGCCCTTCAGCTATACGTTTGCTCTGCTTGCCATCATTCACATTGCAGTCGTAACCATGATGGGGTTCTTCTAAGCGCAATGGATACTCTCATCGCCTTCGTCATCGCCGCAGCCATCACTGCATTTTTCGTGCGTGGCTATCTCAAAAGTCTCAAGGAGCGCGACGAGCGTGCGCGACAGGCGGCCGAGAAGGGCAAGCTGTACTCCGAAGGCCCTAAAGCGCAGCATCCACACATTGACACGACCTACTGCATTGGCTGCCAGAGTTGCACCACAGTGTGTCCCGAGGGCGACGTGCTCGCCATGTTAGGCGGCAAGGCCGTCATCGTGAACGGCCATAAGTGCATTGGTCATGGTCTCTGTGCCGAGGCCTGTCCCGTAGGCGCCATCACGATGGTGATGGCTCGTCCTAGCATGGGTACAGATATGCCCAGCTTGTCGCCCGAATACGAAACGAACATCCCGAACTTGTTTATTGCTGGAGAACTCGGTGGTCTGGCACTCATCAAGAATGCCGTGAACCAGGGTCGCGAGTGCGTTGACACCATTGCTCGCCGGATTGCGCCTAGCGGAAACGGCAAACAACATCCGGATGTTTACGACGTGCTGATCATAGGCGCAGGTCCTGCCGGAATCAGCGCATCGCTACGAGCCATCGAGAACCAGCTGAACTACATCACGCTGGAACAGGACGAAGTCGGAGGCACAGTTGCTAAGTATCCACGGCAAAAGCTGGTCATGACCAGTCCGGTTGAATTTCCTATGTACGGGAAATTCAACAAGACCGAGCTTTCCAAGGAAAACCTCCTGGCGTTCTGGGACATGATCCTGAACCGGTCTGATTTCAATGTTCGTACCGGCGAGAAAGTGGAAAGCGTTCAACGAGACGCACACGGCACATTCACCGTGAGCACGGCGAATAACCAATATTTGGCGCGGGCCGTCGTGCTCGCGTTGGGCCGTTCGGGCACGCCCCGAAAACTCGGCGTGAAGGGCGAGGACCTGCCCAAAGTGATGTATCGCCTGCTGGAGGCGGATCACTATATCAATAAGAATATCCTTGTGGTCGGTGGCGGCGATAGTGCCGTAGAAGCTGCCATGGGACTCGCGCACCAGCATGGCAACAAAGTCACGCTTTCGTATCGGAAAGAGGCCTTCAGCCGAATCAAAGAACGGAACGCGCAACTGGTGCAAGAATGCCTGCGTACCGGAAAGGTCCGTGTTGTATTTGACTCTATACCTGTCGAGTTCAAGGAAGGTTCTGTAGTCCTGAAGGTCAGTCGTGTTACAGAAGAGATTCCCAACGATTTTGTGTGGATCTTTGTGGGTGGCGAGCCTCCCACATCCTTCCTAAAAAACGTTGGCGTCGAATTCGGGATGCGCGATGTTACCGCAGAGGCAAGCAGCGAAGCCAAGTTCACCGCAGGTGTGGAAGCTAATATTAGCTGACTTTGCCAAACTTGGGAAACAACGAGCCGCAATGTCATGCAGCGTGGGCTAGCGCCTCCTGCCATTCTGCCTGACAGACGCCCCACCGTGTATCAGAAGTTCAGGTGTCAATACAAGGTTTAACAGCATGGAGTTCATTCTCATCGGTGAGGTGAATTTGGCTCTTTGTGGTTATTGATAGCTTATCGAGAACGCTGCGAATCGAGATTCTTCGCCCAAAACTGTGGCGCGAGTTTTGCGATCAAGGCTCGCGGTAATAACTATCGAGACCACCCGAATCAGAGAGACATACACCAAGGTCAGTTGGGGATATTCAAATGGGACCTGGTAAACATTGCTGCGTCCATCCAACAGCAGTGGGGCAGGCATTGGGGAACATTTTCTTCCGGCGGCCTGTCAATCCTCAACGCCGGTTCTTGATGCAAGTCTGTAGGCGAGCACCTTGGAGACATGCAGGAGACGACAGTCCATCTATCTGCTGCCACTTTCCGGGCTAGTCCTTTCGATTGCGACCCTTCACGAAAAGATTGCAGTCGCAAATTCTTGGGGGTGCACTAACGGTGATAGGAACCGCAATGCTGACGCCTGTATGAGGGAAGGCGTATGCGTCAGACGAGGTAGACCCTCTGATCTGAGTTGCGCGATTTTATCCAACCAGAGCCGATGGGCATCGGGTTGGGCGGACCAAAGAAGGTTGGCAATCGGATCATGATCATCTGGATCACGCGAGAGAAAGCACAATGAGGTGCACGCGAAAGCAGATGCTCGCGGCCATGGTTCCCGCGGGATTTGGCTCGATGATGTTATTGCTGGCCACAAAGGCTAGGGCTTTGTCGAACCACATAGCAATGGCTAAGGAAGAGATGAATGTGGCCCCATGTCCCTCTAGAGTGGCGGTGATCAGTGACGAGATCACGCAGGACTTTGAGAAGGCCCGTCAAATCGCCTCCCGCGATTTCGGCTTGCATTGGATTGAGCTACGTACGATGTGGGACAAGAACATAGTCGATCTCAACGCCAAAGAATTGGAGGAACCACGCAGACTTCTTCAAGAACACTGCGCGTCGCCGATATCGCCAGCCCGCTCTTCAGGACTGAATGGCCCGGAGTTCCTCGGCTTGACCCAAGACAAAAGCAGGACCGATTTTACTTGCACCTATGACCTTGGTAATCTCGAGCGCAAGCCTTCGTTCCATTTCCGACATGAAGGTCTTTTAGCATGGGGCTCATGAACTTCACCAGTCTAGCAACGTGCCTTGTAGTGCAGTTGTGTCTTGCCTTCGGAATGACCGGGCTGTTGTGGCCCGACAAACTTATGCCGCTCTTCTCGATCTTGATGTTTCCCTGGTCGGCGAGCCATCGCACGATCTGGGCCAACAGCCTTGCGGCCATTGGAGTGTCGCTGCTGCTCTTCGTCCGACTTCTCGCCGTCTTCTAAGTCTGGCAGCAATAGCGTCCCACCACGGCTGTCAGGCCTGAGCCATCACAATCGTGTGCGGACTCATAGGGATCGGATGGGCGGTGACGCCGCCAAAGCCCGCTTTCGTGTGCATATCTAAGAGTTCGCTGAAAGTGTACGCGTCGCCTGCCGCGGTGGACGTCAGCATGGTCATGCTAAATGCCGCCGGCATGGGAGGCGAGACACGGTCTTCATTGGGAACGAACTCCAGGGTTGCAACGCGTCCCTCTGGTGTAAGGGAGCCACGAACTTTCTTCAGCAGTCCGACACAAGTTTCCACATCGAAATGATGCAGAAAGTTGGTAAGCAGCACTGTGTCATACGGGCCGCCGAACGCCACGTCAAAGGCGCTGCCCGGCAGCATGTCATAGCGGTCGTGTACGCCAGCCTTGCGCGCGTTGTCGAGCGCCACGCGCAACACCGGAGCCCAGTCGAGTCCAGTGACGTGCGCCTGCGGGTTCTGCTTGGCGATTTCGATGCCGAACAAGCCGTGACCCGCTGCGATATCCAGCACGCGCATCGGCCCGTTGCGGCCCTGTAGAACAATTGCGCCCAGGGGGCCCGCCATGGGCGCCATCATGGGAGCCATGCTCTGCGCAAACTCTACCCAGATGGGGTTTTCTGGCTCGACCGAGCCCTGGCCCGGCAGCACCGTCCGGCCGTTGCGCACAATGTCAGCGAGGTGTTCGTAGGGCTCACGCAACTCCGGAAGTGACAAAAAGCGGGCAACCGTAGCCAGACAAGTGGGCGAACTAGGATCGAGGAACGCGGCACTGGATGGCGTGTGCCGATAGCGCCCGTCCACCTTTTGCAGAAGGCCCGAGACAACGAGAAAATCGCACAAAATGCGAATGCCACGCTCCGAAGCCGACGCGTGGCGCGCAATCGAGGACACGTCGCCCGGTCCCTGACCTACAGCGCGGAATACGTCCAATTCGATCGCAGCCTTTAGCGCAGAAGTTTTTTGGAAAGCTTGCAGATTTTCAAAGACAATGGCAGGCGTCAACGGTGCGCCCGATGAAGCATTCGATTGCATTGCGGCCTCCCCACATCGGGCCGAGTATACACCCAGCTGGCAGGGTGGACTTGGTTTCGAGTCTGCCCTGCAGGTCGATCGCGCAGGGTCACATTTGGCGCGAGTTGGAAGTGGCTGAAAGTACATCCTCGAGGGGTGTGACTTGAATCACTGGCGGGCGCGGTGACAATCACTGTGGTTTCTGCCTCTCGTAACTAGCCTTACTTGGGGGATTGCCTGCGCATCACGTGATCCCGCAGGTTCGTATGCTACGCCAAACGAGGTGGCAATAGCCCGCGATGCCTCGCAAACTTGGCTCAAAGTTGATTCTTTCAGTAACCGTCATGATCGTTGCCATCAGCTGTGTCAGCGGGTATCTCAATCTCCGCACTCAGAAAAAGCACCTGATCGAGGCCATGGTGCTTGGAGCAGACCAGCTATCACGGAGTATCACCAGTGCCACATGGCATGCCATGCGCGACGATGACCGCAAGGCAGCCTACCAGATCATGCAGGTCATTGCGGATAAACAAGGGGTTGATCGAATCCGCATGTTCAACCGGGAAGGCCGGCTGGTTTTTTCCACGAATGCGCACGAGCAACCGAGTTTCACCAGTTTATCGAACGAGGTGTGTGCCGGGTGCCACAACAAGGACCCGATGCGAAGCAAACTGACAGAAGATTCACGCGTTCGCTACACGACCTCCCCTGACGGGGTCAAAACCATCAATTTGGTGACACCCATCTATAACGAACCTTCCTGTAGCAATGCCAGCTGTCATGCCCATCAGGCCTCGACCAAAGTCCTCGGCGTGCTGGATGTCGGTCTGCAGTTGGACCCGGTCCAGAACCAGTCACGGGCTATCACGTTGCAAACCATCTGGTGGACGCTGCTTGAGGTGGGCATTGGGGCCGCATTCGTGATCCTTTTTACCCGGCATTTCGTCGCAACCCCAATTCAGCAATTGATCGCCGGCACGAAGGCGGTGAGTGCAATGAAACTCGACCGTCCGCATTGGCATCGCAAGGCGCAGCCAGGAACTCGATGAACTGGTGGATTCGTTCAACCAGATGCGGGAGCGATTGAAAGTGGCTGTGGCCGAACTGAACGACATGCAACAAACACTGGAAAGCAAAGTGGAAGAGCGCACAAAACAACTCCAAAGCGCTCAACATAAGCTTATCCAGGCGGATCACCTTGCCTCGCTCGGACAGCTCGCGGCCAGCGTTGCGCATGAGATCAACAATCCCGTTTCCGGTGTTCTCAATCTTTCCATGCTGCTCGAGCGCCTCATGGCTAACGGAACCTATCCTCAGGGGCGCGAAGCAGAATTTCGCAAATATCTTGGCTTGATCTCGGCGGAAACTGCGCGGGTTGGGCGGATTGTTTCCGATCTGCTGGCATTTTCGCGGCGTTCCAAGCCGCAGCGCGCGCCCGCCGACCTGAACAAGCTGGTGCGCAGCACGCTGGGCTTAGCCGACCACAAGCTCAAGCTCCTCAGCACGGAACCTGTTCTAGATCTGCAGGAGAATCTTCCGCAGGTGGAGTGCGATGCTTCGCAGATTCAGCAGGTCATTCTCAATCTGCTGCTGAACGGCGCTGAGGCCATGCAGTCCTGCGGCGGCGGAAAGTTGACCATTCGCACGCACCTTGCAGACGAAGACAATGCGGCCCTGTCCGTTCAGGACACCGGCGAAGGTATTGCTCCGGAAAACATCTCCAAGATTTTTGATCCGTTTTTCACCACCAAGGCGGATGCCAAGGGAGTCGGGCTCGGGCTGGCCGTGCTGTATGGGATCGTGAAGGCCCATGACGGCGAGGTTGAGGTCGCGAGCCAGCGGAACCGGGGCACAACATTTACGGTAACGCTTCCGCTGAAATCGCGAGGCCTCGACAAGCAGCCACAAGAAGTGCAGGTACATGCCGAGTGAATGCTTTTTACCTCGTAGTGATCGGGAGCGTACCGGCGCAAACATTGGGCTGGATCGAGCAGGCGGTGTCCGAGTGGTTTCCCCTGCCTATTCGGCGATTGCCTCCTTTGTCTATTCCGGAAGGCAGTTATGACGCAAAGCGAGGTCAATATCAGTCGGTGGAGTTTATGAAGATGCTGGCTCAATCCGCGCCGCGCGATGCCGCCCGGGTGCTAGGCGTAACGGATGTTGATCTGGCGATCCCGATGCTCAGCTTTTTATTTGGGCAGGCGCAAGTGAACGGCACAGTGGCAGTGGTTTCGCTCTGCCGGCTGCATCAGGAATTTTACGCACTTCCAGCGGAGGACAACCTGCTGCGTGAGCGCACGGTGAAGGAAGTGCTGCACGAATTGGGGCATACGTTCGGACTTGTTCATTGCTCCGATCAGAAATGCGTGATGAGCCTGGCCACTCACATTGGGCTGGTAGATCAGAAGGCAGAACAGTACTGCCACCGTTGTGGATTGCAACTGGTGGGCGGTTTTGCCGCACTTGAGGAAAAAGCATGAAGAAAAATTGGCCGATCCTGGTTGTGGACGATGAAGAGGTAATGTGTGAATCCATGGCGGCGTGGCTGCGCGAAGACGGCTATCGCGTCGACACCGCGCCGAATGGGCAGAAGGGGCTGGAACTGTCCAAGCAGGCGGATTATGCCATTTGCTTCGTAGACTTGAAGATGCCCGGTGGGATGGACGGCATTGAAACCATGATGGAAATCCATCGTATCCGGCCGGAAGCCTCCATCATTATCATTACTGCCTACGCTACGGTGGACACCGCCATCCAGGCCATGAAAGAGGGCGCGCAGGAGTACATCGTCAAACCGTGCAACCCGCAAGAGATCTCGATGCTGGTCTCGCGCATCCTGAAGCTCAAGAAGCTACAAAGCGAAAATGCCATTCTGCGAAAGAAACTGACGCGCCAGTATCGCCATCACGACATCATCACCAAGAATCCGCGCATGGAGGAGATTCTTGCCTTGACGGAGGATATCGCCAGCCTTCGCAGCACCGTCCTGATTCGCGGTGAAAGCGGTACGGGAAAGGAACTGGTGGCCCGGGCCGTCCACTTTTCCGGCAATCGTGCCGAAAAGCCGTTTATCGTCGTAAGCTGCGCCGCACTTACCGAAACCCTGCTCGAAAGCGAGTTGTTCGGCTACGAAAAGGGCGCATTCACCGGCGCCAGTGCGCAGGCAAAGGGCAAGTTCGAACTGGCGGACGGCGGCACGATTTTTCTCGATGAAATTGGCGACATCTCTCCCAAGCTGCAGGCCGATCTGCTGCGGGTTTTGCAGGAGCGCCGCTTCTACCGCGTCGGAGGAAATCAGGAAGTCGAGGTGGATGTGCGCATCATCGCGGCAACCAACAAGGATCTAGCCGAGGAGGTACGGCAGGGCCGGTTTCGTGAAGACTTGTATTACCGGCTTAACGTAATCGAGGTACGTCTTCCGCCGCTGCGGGAACGGCGTGAAGACATTCCGCTTGCTGGCGGAGCACTTCGTCCAGCGGATTTCTTCCGAACTGGGCAGGGACATCAGCGGCATCTCGGCGGCAGCTTTGAATGTGCTTATCGCTCACGATTGGCCGGGCAACGTCCGCGAGTTGGAGAACGTAATCGAGCGCGCCATCGTGACCTGCCGCAACGGCATGCTCGATGAACAGGACTTCTCCTGGCTGCAGCAGTCGGGACAGCAACAAAACTGGGAGGTTCCCGACGTTCCTCTGGGAGAACTGGAGCGTAGGGCAATCGTCGCGGCGCTGAAGCGGAAGAACGGCAACGTGAAAGAAGCGTCCACTGCCCTGGGCATTGACCGCTCCACGCTCTACGACAAGCTCAAGCGGTATGAGATTTCGCACTGAGGTTAGGAGACTTCGGCCTAGGGATCAGGACTCCAGGAACGTCCCCGCTAACACCGTATCCCAATCGGCTTCAGGCAGAGCGTCCATCAGTCCCGGCATGAGCACTCCGCCATCGGCAAGAGTTGGGGCCAATTTCCCTGACCTTAGCTGCAGTTGAAGCCGCTCCAGTTCCCGGGAAAGCCATCCGTGAACTTCGGGTCCGCGGAGGAGATGGCGTAACGTCTCGGGAGAGCGCGCATCGAGCCGCGGTCGAATCTTCAGATACCAGTCTTCCCCCGGGCCCCCGAGCGCAACGACGCTTCCCTCAACGGGGGCACGTACACAAATCTCGCTGCCGTTTTTCTTCATGCGCCAAGCGGTTTGGTTGATCTCAAGCTCACGGCCAATCTCAGGCATATTGACCGAATCGGGCTTGCCCACCAGGCGGTCCGCCAACTCATCCAGGCCGACGGTCAGCGTGCCATCTTCCTCTGGCTTCACCCAGGTATGGCCACGATGATAGAAGCGGTCGGTCGAGTAAGGGACTGCCAACTCCTGCGCGATTTCTCGTGCCGGCAAGGCCGCGAACTCCGCATACTTGCCGCAATGGCGGCAATCAAATGCGTTGTCGCAGGTTCTGGAAACCACTCTACCCGCCAGTTCGTGGCGGCAGCGCCGTTCTTTCTCGGGTAGTTCGGCAAAATCCGACTTCCAGCACAGCTCGAATGCCCGATGCGACCGGAAGTCACGGGAGGTGCGCCAGATGGCGGAAACCACCGTTGCCAGGATCGTCAGCGCAACCGCGAAGAATAACGCAAGAAAGATGACGTGACCGGCGGTCCAATGAAACCCATCAATCCCCGGAAACATGCGTGTGCTCTCCTTTCGATTGCGCGAACAGCGGCAGGTAGCGATATGACAATGAATAGACGATCACTCCATAGGCAATTACGCCGCCGAAGCTGGCGACCTCCTGCCAGCTCGGTGTGTAGCTCAGGAACTCGTCAAAAGGCAGAGTGGGCAGTGCCAGCGTCTGCACGGTCAGTACGAAGCGGTTGAGCAGCACGCCCCCGCAAGCCAGGGCCGCAGCGCTCAACAGCCATCCGCGCCGCATGGCGGTTTTGCGGTAGAGAAGCAAAAACGCCGGAAGCAGTCCGAAGAGCACAATCTCGGCAAAGACGATTGGCGTGCCAAACGGCTTGTACATGTAATAGCGCCAGGGCGCGACGCCCATGGAAGGCGATGTGTAGTTCAGCCAGATTAGCGTGTCTATGGACTTGGCAGCGACGTAAAGGCCCAGGAGCACGCCGGAAATGAAGCCCAGGCGCTGGAATACTTCGCGCGCCACCAGCCGCCGGCCGGTCACCTTCTCGACAGTTGCCGTGATCAGAATCAGAAAGCTCGGCCCGGAAGCGATCGCCGACAAAATGAAGAGGAAGAATGTGGAAGGCCAGATGAACAAGCCTGTGCGGAAGGCAAACGGGCGGCCGCGCAACACTCCATAAAGTCCGCCCAGCGATCCCTGATGGAAAAAAGAGAGCAGCGTTCCTACGCCGGCGAGTACCGGTACTAACTTGTGCAGTTGATGCTCAAAGACCAGCAGAGACGGCAGCTTGCGCAGTTGCCGATTCTTCAAGAGAAGCGGCACGTATTCCAGGCACAGCACCAGCAGATAGCAGGAAATGCAGAACGTCACTTCCGTGAGCATCGAGTGGGTATTGGGATGCCAAAAGGTGAACCAGGCGCGCAGGGGCTGTCCGACGTCGATCATCAGGATGGCCACGGCGCCGCTGTAGCAGATGAAACCCACAACCACGGCGGTATTCAGGATTGGCCTGAGTTCGGCGCGCTTCAGGATGTAAACCAGAAATCCTGTGAAAAACGCTCCCGCGCCCAGCGCGATGATCGAGAGATCGAGAAAGATCCACAGGCCGAAGGCAAACCGGTTGTCCATGTTTGTCTGGTTCAGGCCGTACCACAGGCACAATCCCGCGGCATAGATGCCGACCGCAAGCACCACCGCCCACGGAGCCAACCAGAGCAGAAATTTCGCAAGCGAAGTGCGCTCTTCGCCACGAGCGATCCATCGGCTGTCAGCGACGACGGTGCTAGCCATGTTGGACCTCCGCAGGGCGTCCGGAGTCAGAATCTGCCAGCGCTCTCACCCATGCCTCCTTCGACTTGTAATAGACCTTGGGCTCGGTGCCCAGCCGCTCCAGGAAACGGAACGAGTCTGGAGAGTGCGCTTCCCGATACACGGGATCGTTGTGGTCAGCCAGATTTCCGAAACGAATGGCACCGGTCGGACACGCTTCCACGCACGCGGGAACATAGTCGGCGAGATCAATCTCCCGCTTTCCCGCAGCGGCAGCTTTCTCCTGAGCGGCATGCAGGCGCGCGTGGCATAGATTGCACTTCTCAACCACGCCGCGCATGCGCACCGAAACTCCCGGGTTGAGGCTCTTCTCCATTCCCTTGGGCCACGAGGGATCCCACCAGTTGAAATAGCGGGCGTGATAAGGACACGCCGTCATGCAGTAGCGGCACCCCAGGCAACGCTGCGACATTTGCATGACGATGCCGGTGGCTTTGTCCACCTCGACGGCCTGCTGCGGGCAAACGCTCACGCACGGCGTTTCGTGCTCGCAATGCATGCACATGATGGGGATGAATGTCTCACGCCGCCCGCCCCCGTCCATCCCATTCGAAATCTTATGCACCAGCATGGGGGTGATGCCGGTTCGAGCTGTTGCCTGGGGCAGGGGGGGCACGTTGTTTTCCGTGGCGCAGGCCACCATGCACGAGCCGCATCCGGTACAGCGGTCAAGATCAATCACCATGCCGTAACGGGCGCTCATGCGTTCCTCCCTTGTGGCGGTTTTCGTAGATTCGACTCCTGGCAAAGTTTCGAGGTGAGAGGAGGCAAGACGGGCGCAGACCATGCTTTTGCCCAGTCGCTTGGGTAGGCCGCGGCGGCTACTTCAGGCCATTCCTTGAGCTCGCATCGCAAGCCTCCGGGGCGCAAGGGCGGCTCACCGACCCAGACCGCACCGTTCTGGAGTTGCTCTTCGAACTTCTGAACCGATTCCAGTTTCGCCACTGGAGTCGCCTGCTGAGCGTGCAGAGCGCCGGCGCGTCCATGGAAGATTTCATCGCAACGGGTGTGGATGATCTTCTCCACCGTCGGCAAACCAGGATCGAGACTGCTTAGAAACTGGGCGGCACTATGTACTTCATGCGGCGCCTTGACCAGGCTCGCGGCTACAGCGTAAGTCTCCATCGCGGAAGTGGGCGCGCTCGGGATATCCGCGAGTTCTTCCAGAAAGCCGGGGGCCGGCAAGAACCACGCCGCATCGCGTACTCCTCCGTCCCACGCGGCAAAGCGGAAAACTTCGGCATCGGTTTGCGGAACAAAGTCCCAGGGTACCGTGGAATCAATCAACACCGCCCGCGCGGAGGGGATGACATCTGCGGAAACGTAGGGCTGCGCGGGTATGGGCCTGCGCACGATGCCCGCATGTGCCGACAGCCCCGAGCACGACGTTCAGCGCCGCTATTGCCGGATTGTCATCGCCCGTGATCACCACTACCGGAGGCCGTACCACAATCATCCTGGCCAGATCGCGGATTGCATCAGTGGTAAGACCTGTCTGCGCAGCTGCGTCAATAAGGGTCAGCGGCGGCATTGGGCCGCGCCCCGCGACCAGGTGTTCTTCGAGAAGAACTCGCGCTAATCCCGCGGCCAGAGCGGCTTCGCTGCCGGGATGAACTGGAATCCACCGCCATGCTCGTGCTGCCGTTCGAGAAAGCGACGCCTCCACATGAATCAGCCGCAGTTGCGGATCGCTCATGCCTGCTGCCCGCTCCGCCCACAGTCGAGTGAACCGTCCCGGGACACCCCAGCCGTCCAGCAGCGGCGCGCCAAAGCTCACAACGGTCTGGGCGTTCTCCAGGTCATAGCCCAGCGCGGTGGCGGGTACGCCGCTCCACTTTTCGTACGGCGTGAGAGCCCGAGCCTCGGGACTAAGCACCACGCGATAGCTGCCGCTTTTTTTCTGAAGGTAAGTTTCGAATAGCGAGGAAGCCGCCCGTCCCGGGCGGCCGTCAAGGATCACAACCGGCCCTTCGCTCGCTGCTTTGGCAAAAGCGTTCTGCGCCTCGGCCCAGGAGGAGACGGTCGCCCCGTGCCGCACGGTCCGCAGCCGCTTGGGATGCCAGTTCAGTTGATGCGCTCCGAACCCCAGCGGGCAGAGCGCCCCGCGACTGACGGGATGACTGCTCAACCGGCAACTCCAACTGGCCAACCACCTGCCATCTTGACCCGCAATGCCGCAGCCATGCGGACATAACGTGCACGCCGATTGCTTGACCTCCGCGGGGCCACGCGCCGCTTGCGGAATCCACGGCCAGTTCTGGCTCCAGATGGAAACATCATCCAGCAGTTTCCACGGCACCGGACTGAACACCAGGCCTGCGGTTGCTCCCGCGCTCCAGACCAGCAGATCCCGTCGTGTGACCTTCATTTTCTTCCCCTTACTCATGGCATCCCAGGCAACCCACCTCAACGTGATGCTGCCGATGGCAGTCCTCGCAGTCGCTCATCTTCATGCCGTGGTGCGGTGCTCGTCCCAGACGGGAAATCGAGTGACCCCAAATGTCGCGGCTGTATCCGCTGATGCGGTTCATCTCAAAAACCGGAACTGCGTCCGACTCACCCTGTGCCCCATGACATTCCGTGCAAGCCAGTCCCGCGCGTTTCAAGTGAATCGCGTGGGAAAACCAGACATTCGCCGGCTGCCGCGAATACACCAACCATGGTGTCTCGTGTCCCGGCTTGATGTAACGGTCAACCAGCACTGCTTCGGCGCCGCCGGTCCCAACCTTGTCGGAGTGGCAGCCTGCGCAGGTTTCCATGGCAGGCAGTCCGGCAAAGGTGCCGTCATCGCGCAGAGCGTGGCAGTCGCTGCATTGCGAGATGCCGGACTTTTCGGCATGGGTTTTGTGGTGAAACTCGACGGGCTGATTTTCTTTTACGTAAAGAGCTCGGGGAAAAACGAACCAGCCGGCCCACAGCGCTACGGTGAGCCCAAATCCGAAGACAACTGTGTTCCGGCCTATCATCCTTCCTCCGTCCAGCCTCGCTTGGAAAAGAAGCGCTGAAACAAACAAACCAGATGCTGTCGCGACAACAACTGGGCGACTCCGTCCACCGGCAACCCGCCGTCGCAACCCAGGGCCTCCATTCCGTGGATTTCTCGCGCCAGCCGCTGGCGTTCCTCGGCCTGCCAGGCGGCGGCCTGAAGTCCCGTAACCAATCCAGCGCGGGTGCGCCCTGGTACTTCCCAGCCTTCGAACAGCCATCCCGCGCCGTAGGGATCGGCGGCCAATCTTGCCGGATCGCTGCGTACACGGCTGTTCACCCTTTGGATCATCACAGGATTTGGAAAAGTCATAGGCCATTCCATCCCGCGGATGGTGAGCGCCAGGGCAGGGCAATGCGTGCCGCTGAGCGTCACGAAGGTCACGCCATCCACCGTCCCGGCGACATCGGCGAGAAACCCGTCAATGCCGATGTGGCACAGCCCGGATTCCTCTGGATCCAACCAGAAATGATTGGGCGCATACAGAAGATTGGCCGGCGGCACTGACGCGTGCGGCCGCGTAAGCGACAAATAAGAGTCACAGTAGCGGTAGCTGTTGCTCGTACAGCAGGAAAGCTGGGAATTGCTAAAAGGTACGAGTTTTGTGACCGCCGAGATCCCACAATGCTGCACCCGGATTTCTTCCAGATGCGGGCAGCGATTCTGCGGCCCCTTGATCTTGTCGGCCAACTCGCAGTGCCGGTACTCCGGCGTTGCGCAGCGGCCGCCATCCGCAACGCCCGGACCGTCAAGAATCAGCTTCCGCACCGGTGCGGCGTGGCAGTAGTGCGCGCGGCCTTCTTTGAGGAAAGGGCACGGCATGGCTTACTTCCGCTGGGCTTTCGTGTCCGAAGCTTCTGATTCGGGCGGCGTGATCTTCTCCCCGCCATCCGCCATTGTGAGACCGAGCTCAGGAACCGAGAGCCCGTGCGGCTCGGTAAACATGAGCTGCACTTCCGCGGCAATGCCCGCCAGCGCACGCCTGCTCTGTACTTTCTTCGCCAATATCTCCCAGCTCACAGCGCCGCCCACTAAGAGCAGAGCAGCGAGCGTGATCACGCCCAAGGCGTAATTCATAAACATGAGCCAGAACGTCCAATTCTCTCCAGCCATGGTCACGACCCCCTTTCCAGAGACAAGAACCATTCTTGGAGAGAGCAATCTGCGGGCCGTCTAGCTAATTCAATAACTTGTGGCGAGTTCACGCATTCTTCTGTGGGAACTCCCAACAAACGCGTCGGATTCCCCGACAGGAGCAGGTGGAGATTTGAGGATAAGGGTTCGGATCGTGCAGCCTGTGGGCTCTCGCGGTTGTGAAACCGTCAAGCGGGGCGGAGGGCTCTTGCGAGTTTTCGGGTGAGGTGGGCAACCGCCAGTCCAAGTGAAATCGGACCTGGCCGAGGACAGTGAACACCACTGCGGAATTGCCCAATTGCGATACTGGCGGCAAAGGCGACAAACTCCCTACCGCTCAATGCACTGTTGTTTGAATCTGGTGGCGGCGGTAGGACTCGAACCTACGACCTACGGATTATGAGACCGTCGCTCTAACCACCTGAGCTACACCGCCACTGTTTGTTTTAAATAAGTTACTGCCGATTAATAAAGAGAATGCATATCTAGTTGCATATAAGCCTAACATGATGTTGGGGGGGCAGTATGGGGCGATACCAACGAGGGTATCGTCTTTCAATAACACGGAGCACTTCAGGCTCGATATTACACGACCGAGATTGTTGACGGGAAGCCAAACGAGGCAACGCTCGGGGTGGCCCCGCTCGAAGGATAACAAACACCCTTCCACGAAGTGCGAGCATACTCGTTACTGGGGCATGAATCGTGTGGATGCGATGAGGGGCACGCTTCCTGAAGCCGATGTCACCTTCGCTGACTTCTGAGATCAGACGCAAGATCGCTCGCCATCTCTATGCCGTCTGGAGCCGGTCTCATGACACTTGTAAACCATGTCATAGGACTGACACAAAGCCGGGCTTGAGTGGGCCACCGAGCGGCAATTTCGTATAAAATTGCACAACGATGGCTCAGCCGCGTAGACCGAGCATATCTGCGCTTAGCTCCTGGAAAGAAATCGCCGCTTACATGGGGCGGGGTGTGCGCACCGTGCAGCGCTGGGAGCGGGACCTGAAGATGCCGGTCCACCGAATCGGAACGGGACCGCGCAGTCCGGCGTGCGCCTTTCCGGCTGAACTGGATGCCTGGCTGCGACGGGTATCTGCCCACAAGGATTTTTCACCGCGCCAGGAACAAACCCTGCGGAAACAACTCAGTCAGAAGTCCCAGGAGGATTCCTCGGTCGCGGTTTCTCGCGTGCTGGTGCAGCGGTCGGCGGAACTGGCCCAGCGCATGGTGGAAGCGACCTACATGCATCGCCAGCAGGCCGAGTCACTGCGGAAGGCCTTCAATGAAATGAAAAAGCTGCTGCAGGAAAGCCGCGGGCTGGCTGCGCGCCGGAGGGAGGCTCACAAGAAATCGCCGGTGAGCCACCTCCCCAATGCGAAGGGGCGAGCCGCCGGCGATTAGCTTCTTTTGCGGAACACCTTCTTGTTCCTGGCAACTTCAACCTGGCGCTTCATTTTGTCCTTGAGGGCCGCTGGCGAAACGTCGGCGGCGGGGCGGAAGACTAACAAAACGGTAGACGGGCGACCCTCGCGCTCCACCAGACTGAAGTTCACATCCACGATGCGCGTCACACCGTCGGGCAGAGTAAAGCGGCGGAGGACAGTCGGTTTCTTTTTGGCGAGCGTAGCGCGCACGCGTTGGACGATCTGCTGGCGGGCGGAATTCTCCACCGGAAGCTGGCCTAAATCCAATTCGACAGGGGGCCGGCTCTTGAAGCCGAACAACCGCAAAGCCATGCTGTTCCAGAATTCGATCTGGTTCTCGTGCGTGACCAGCATGACCGGCAGGGGGATTCGCTCCAGCGCCTGCTCATAAAAGCTATTGATCTGCTCAACTTGCCGTCCCTGCTCCTCCAGTTCCTGATTGGCAGTCTGCAATTCTTCATTCAGCGACTGCAGTTCCTCGTTGGTGGTTTCCAACTCTTCGTTGGTGGACTGGAGTTCTTCATTGGTGGTCTCCAGTTCTTCGTTGGTGGATTGCAGCTCTTCATTGGTGGTTTCGAGCTCTTCGTTGGCCGATTGCAATTCTGCCGAGGTGGACTCCAACTCGGTGATAGCTTGCTGCAACTTGCTTTCTGCGGTGACGTCCTCATAGGCAATCAGGCTGCCGCCCCGCTGCCCTTGATTGTCCACCGCCGGGCGCAAGGTCACTTCGAGAACATGTTCGTTCTCCCCCACTTTCACCTTAGTGAGAAATCGCGAGATCCCGTGACTGTCTTTGCTGGCCTGAATGTGCGTGTCCAACTCCGGGCTCTGGGTATAGATGGCGGTGTTCTTCAGTTTCTTGCCGACCAACTGGCTGGGGGCGAGGCCGTGCATCGTAAGCACCGCCGCATTGCTCTGGGTAATGGTGCCGTCGGGCCCGATGACGATCACGCCCAGGCCCAATGCATCCAAAGTCTTGCGTTGCTCAGAGCGCGTGGTTTCCAGCTGCTGCTCGGGAGCAACCGCTTCTTCACCGGCGGGTTCTGGCAGCGAAGGCGGAGTTGCTCTCTCCGGTTCCGACACAATTTTTTGAAAAATACGCCAGCGCGCATTGAGGCGATGAAAGGATGTGGAATTGCTGAGCTGCGATTCCGCCTTTCCCAGAAACAGGATCCCTCCCGGCTCCAGAGCGTAATCCAGGCGAGTGAGAATGTATCGCTGAAGATCGCTGCCGAAATAGATCAGGACGTTGCGGCAAGCCACCAGATTGACGTGGGAAATGGGAGCGTCCTTGGCCAGGTTGCTGTGACCAAAGATGACCAGGCGGCGGATATCCCGGTTCACCCGCAACATTGTCTTGCCATGAAAATATTTCTCCCGCCAGCGGGGCCGCACATGGCGCAGGGCTTCCGCGGGATATTCGGCCCGGCGCGCCGTGGCCAACGCTTCTTCGTCGACGTCGGTAGCGTAGATTTTGATATCGAACTGGGGAAGGCGCGGGCCGAGCAATTCACTCAAAGTAATGGCCAGCGAGTAAGCTTCCTGCCCGGTGGCGCAGCCGGCACTCCACACCCGGAAGGACTCGCCGGGCCGCAGTTTCTGCAACATCGGCGGCAAAATTTCATTGCGCAGAATCTCCCAGGCCGGCGGGTCGCGGAAGAACTCGGTTACATTGATGAGGATGATGTTTAACAGCTCATTGATCTCGTCCGGCTTTTTGCGAATGTACTCCGCATAATCGGAAAAGCTGCCCAGGTGGAGCTGGAACATGCGCTTGCGAATGCGCCGTTCCACGGTAGTGATCTTATAGCCGCGCAGATCGAAACCGCGTTCTTCCGCCAGCTCCCGCAGTAACTCCTTTAGGCTGCCGTCCTGGCTCATAGTTTGGCACTGCTTCCGCAGCAGAGTTGTTCGATCTTGCCGGCGAACTCCTTCAAGGGCACCACGCAATCTACACAATCGGTCTCGATGGCGCTACGGGGCATGACAGGAAATTCCGCAGTCTTGGGATCCTGCGCCAGGGTCGTGCCGCCGGCTTGCTTGATCGCCCGGATGCCCATGGATCCGTCGCGATTGGAACCGCTCAGCACCACACCCATGGAGCGGGTACCGTACATGCCGGCCACCGACTCGAACAACAGATCGATCGAAGGCCGGGAGAAGTGAACTAGTTGCGAATGCGCCAACTGAATTTTCCCCGGTCCCACCAGCAAGTGTTCGTCCGGAGGAGCAATATACACCATTCCGGACAGAATCGGCTCGTCGTGCTCCGCCTGCTTCACCTGTTTGCCGGTTTTCCGCACCAGCAGCGAGGCCAATTGGCTCTTGTGGGACGGATCCAAATGCTGGACGATCAGGATTGGAGGGAAATCCGGGGGCAACGGCTGCAGCACTTCGGATAATGCCTGCAAGCCTCCGGCGGACGCTCCGATAGCGATGACATCGTAGCGCCAGTTGCGGGTGCGAGAAGCAACCCGCGGAGTGTGAGTTTTTTTAACCACAGGGGAGAAGCTCTCCAGAATTGTACAGCCGCCCGCAAGAATCGGCGCAAAAGCCCGGATTTGCTTTGGCCTGGCAGGAGTTTGAAATATGGGGCGAGAAGGGGAGAATGTTTTGGGCGGCGGGATCGTCCGGTCGCAGACGCCATTTTTGTAATGACGCTTTTTGGCGCGTCGAGCCCGACCTCTTCTCTGAGATTCTAGAGCAGGTGAGGATTTCTGGTGGCTGACACGATCACATTCGAGACAGTCCGTCCCCGTCCCAGCGGAGAGCCGGGAAACTGTGATCTGTGCAATTCGCGTTCTGCGCTCCTGCATTACCTGGTGCAGGGCGATGACGGCATCTCCGAGGCTCTTCACGGGCATTGCTGCAGTGCCTGCGCAGTAAAGCTGGTGGAAGCGCTCGCGCTGCGGCAGGTCGCTGGCTTAGCCAAAGCCATTCATGCGGAAGCGTTGGCTGCGCTCGAGGCATAACCAGAACTCGCGTTAGGAGAAGGTGGAGTGGACGCAATACAGCAAGACCGTTGGCGCGTACTTTGCGAACAAGCGACTCGGGAAGAGGATCCCAAGAAACTGATCGCGCTGGTGCAGGAAATTAATACCTTGCTGGAAGACGGCGAGGATAAGAGAAAGCCGCATACGGATGGAGTGGCGCACGAGAAGAGCGCCTGACATCGGTGCGGTGAAAATCCTGCCTTGTTCGCATGTAAGCCGTTCCTCATACGAACTCTCGCAGTTCGGAGTATGAGCCTGCGCTGGTACGGGTAAGCCGCTCGCATCCTGATTCAGGTTGGTTCCTGGCATCCAAAAGGTTTGCTCCTCTCCCCCGGTAAGCCTAAGGCTGACCACTCTGCAGGCCTGCATTGCCAGCTGGAGGTTTGCCGGCCGCTACTGCTTTTGCGGCCTGTGCCGGGCATGAGCGCCATCCAACGATCACGAACGGCGGCAAAGTCAGCCAGATCCGCCTTGGCCACAGGCTGCGCCGGGGGCAGCCGAAGGTGCTCGAAATCCACGAAGCGCGCCGTTCTGCCGCAGCCGGAAATCCAGGTGCGGGCCGGTCGCCAACCCTGTAGCGCCCACAAGGCCAATACTCTGCCCCTGGCGGACGCTCTGCCCCCGGCGCACCAGAATTCTCGACAGATGCATATAGTAAGTTTCGTAGCCGCGGGAATGCGCCAGCAAGACGAGGTTGCCGTCACCGCCTTTTCGCCCGGCAAAGACCACGCGGCCCGCGGCGATGGCCTGCACGGGAGTTCCAACCGGGGCAGCGTAGTCGGTGCCCAGGTGAGCACGGACGATCTTCAAGATCGGGTGATAGCGATGCCGGCTGAAGTGAGAACTGATGCGCGCGGCGAAGCGCAGCGGTGAACGCAGGAAGAGCTTTTGAAGGGATTCCCCTTTGGCCGAATAATATGCCGGCTTGCCGAACGAGTCATGAAACAGCACGGCTTGGTAGAGGTGGCCGGCATTTTTGTATTCCGCAATTAGAATGCGTCCGTAGGCCGGATCGGAGCCATCGGCAAATTCTTTCTTTTCTAAAACCATGCGGAAGGTGTCGCCAGGCTGGGTGTCGGTGTTGAAATCGACGTCCCAGGCGAAGATATCGGCGAGGCGCACCGCCAGTTCCGGGGTCTCGCCGGCCGCCATGATTCCATCATAGAGTGAGCCCTGGACCTCGCCAGTGACTGCGACAGTCCGGACAACGGCGGGCATCTCTTTGATCTCGGCCTGAAAATCATTGTCCTTCCGCGTGATCCAGAGATCGTGTTCGGGATCAATGTGGTAGTCCGCGTAGCGCAGTTCCCCTTGTGGCGAGCGCCAAACCAGGAGCTTGCCGCCGGGGCGGATGCGGCGCAGGTTAAAGACCTTGCGCGCCGCCTCGGTCGTGCCGTACACGGTTGCGGGATCGAAATCCATGCCGGAGAGCATGTCGCTGAAGGTGGTACCGCTCTTCACGTCGGCGCGAAGCCGCTGGACACGCACTGCCGCAAGCCTGGGAACGTCAGCTTTCGCCTGTCGGATTTGCTCGGATAAAGTGCTCTCGGCGGCGCGGCGGACGGCAATGCATTTCGCCGCCACTGCTGCTCCCAGTAAAGTGATCCCTGCAATTACCCAGATTAAAGGCCGCTTCATCGAGGTCCTCCGATTCTAAGCCGGTAATCTCCGGAATGAAGTTCCGGCTGCGGTGGATGGGAAAATCCATGCAACATTGCAACCTCGGAAAACTCCCACTCAACAGAGGAGCGGAACCCGGCCCACGCGGTGCGCGAAGTCAGACCTCGGGAAATATAAAAGAAAATGGAAGGGGACGGCCCCCACGCTGGGAAGAAGATTTCCCCTTGTGGTGGCTACGGCCCATATCGTTAAGAAGATAAGTGCGGCGGCCTGCATGGATCGCAAGGCGGTGCGGGGAACATGGGTGGCGGGGCACAGGAAGATGGCCAGCACCGCCAGCAAGACTATGGCTCCGAAAGTAACTCGCAGGAAACCCCGCATTGTGGCCAGATTAACGGCGAACTCGTTGTTCGTCAATGGGATGCGCTGACAACAGGCCCAAAACGGAAATGGCCCGCTGGACATCTCCTTCCGTACCCTAGGAAAGCCGCCCCCTACAGCCGAAGATAGAGTGTTCGGCCGGCCTGCATGGCGGGAATTGTCTCCCTCACACCTCCTCCCCCCAAGGCGGCGCTTTTCATGATCGAAGACTATTCGCAATTTGAACCGAAGCCCAGGGCAGAGATCTGGTGGCGTGGGGTGAACGTGGGCCTGGCAGTTTGTGCGCTGGTGGGAGCCGGCTTTATGGCGCACTACTATGCCCCTCCGCCGACCAATGACTTGCAGCAGCAGGTGCAGGCGCTGTCGGTGCAAGTGGAAAAATTGCAGCGGGAGCAGTCTATGCCGGCGATGGTGCTGACCCGCTACCGGAACTCCATCTGTTACATATTCGGGGTTTACCACGTAGGGTTTCGGGGCATGCAGCCAGCTTTGCGCGTGCGGGTTTCGGGAACCGGATTTGTAGTGGCCGACGGGATGGTGGCCACCAATCGGCATGTGGCCGAACCGTGGTACGAAGATTCCGAGGCAACGGCGCTGATCCGGCGGGGGGCCGCTCCGCAGCTGGAGCAGTTGCTGGCTTTTTTTCCTGGCATGCCAACCGGAGTGAACGTTACACCGGTGGTGTTTTCCGGGCATGGAGATCTGGCGGTTTTGCAGGTGCAAGACTCTCCCGGCATACATAAGCTGCGGCCTTTGCCGCTGGCTTCGCAGGCCTCGCATCCGGGAGAGTTGGTGACGGTGATCGGGTACCCGATGGGGGTGCTGGGCATGGTGGCGAAATCGCCGTCGGCGATCTATGACCGGCTGGCGTTCCGGCGGGACGAGATGGGCGCGGCCAGCGAGTTGGCGGCGTTATCTTTAATTCGGCCATCGGCAACCTGCGGACATCTTGGGGATGTGGTCGGTGACAAGCTGATCTATGACGCGCCCACCGCGCACGGCGGCAGCGGCGGCCCGGTGTTCGATGGCCACGGCCAGGTCATCGGGATCAACTCGGCCTATCTGGACGGCTTCTCCGGCGGCACGATGGGGATTTCGGTGCAGGCGCTGCAGCCGCTGATTGCGGCGGCGGAAAAGGGGCTGGAGAAGGAAGCGGTTACGGCCCAGAAGTGAGCGAGGTCTGTATCCGGAAGATTTCCAGATCTGCCGCTCAGCGCTTAATCGTTCCTTTGTACTTCTGTACTTCTTCGACCGCCGGACGCGATCCGAACCGCAGCAGAGACATGGCAGAATAGCGGCTGGGTTCGCGCATTTCCTGCAAGAGCTCCCAGTTCTTAGCCTTCAGAATGTCGAACGCAGTCAGCACGCCCACCAGCTCACCGGATTTCTGATCGAGCACGATGGCGTGATTATGCTGGCCGTTCAGAAAACGGCCGGCCACGCTGTGGACCACTTCATCCGCATAGGCCGTGGGAAACTCTTTATGCGCCAGCGAAGCGGCAGTGGCTTCCGGCTGGGCTGAGAACAAATCGCGGCGATAGAGAATGCCTACAACGTGGTCCTGCACGTCCACAACGGGTACGGAGTCATGTTGTGCGGCTGCGGCAAGAAAATCGGCGACTTTGCTATCGGCTCGAACCGTATCGGTGTCGGGACTCATAATGTCGCGCACCCGCAACAGCTTCATGGGATCAACCTCGTAAGCTTCGGGTACGAGATGGCCGCGGCGCACCAGCCGTTCGGTATTGATAGTCGTGCTCATAAAAAAATGCACCGCGAGGTCAGCCACCACTGCCACCAGAAACACCGGCAGGATGGCGTTATATGCGCCCGTGACTTCCACCATGAATAGAATGGCGCTGGGCGTAGCGCGATACAGGCTGCCGAACAAAGCGGCGGTGGCAACCATGCCATACAGTCCGATAGTCGAAGCATTGGGCAGGACCAGGTGCACCAGCGAGCCGAAAGCCGCGCCCAGACTGCCGCCGATCATCAGCGCCGGAGCAAAAGTTCCACCCGAAGCACCGGAACCGAGCGCCGTGGCAAATGCAACCAGCTTGGCAAGCCCGATCCCCAGCAAGACGTGCAGCGGATGTGGGCGCGCAAGCAAGTCGGCGATTACGGCATAGCCGGTCCCGAGCACCTGCGGGTAAAAGATGGCAATTCCCCCGACGATGAGTCCGCCAATCGTCGGCACAAGGGGAAACCAGATCTTCAGGTGCTCAAAGAAATCTTCGCAAACGTAAAGAGCGCGCGTCATAAGCCAGGCCAGGGCGGCGGTAATGATTCCAAGCAGGACGAAGAAAGGAAGCTCCAGCGGGTGGAAATGAAACGCGGTGATCACCGGAAAGACCGGCTCAGCCCCGCGAAACCCCATTGCGACCATGGTGCCGGTGGCGGAAGCGAGAGCGATGGGGATGAACGACCGGGCGCGGAACTCAAAGACGAGGAGTTCGACGGCCAACATGACGCCGGCAAAGGGAGTCTTGAAAACGCCCGCTAGTCCTGCGGCGGCGCCACAAGCCAGCAGGGTTCGGCGCTCGGCGGGAGAGGAAGGAATCAGCTGGCTCAGAAGGGAGCCCAGCGCGGCGCCGGTCTGGATGATGGGACCTTCTGCGCCGAAGGGACCACCGCTGCCTACGGTGATGGCAGCACTTAGCGGCTTGAAGAAGCTGACGCGCGGCTTGACGATACTGCGATTATTGAGCGCGACAGACATAGCCTCCGGAATGCCGTCACCTTTGATTTCTGGGGAAAAATAGCGGATCAGGAGACCCACCAGGAGCCCTCCGGCGGCAGGCAGAAGCGGAGTCCACCAGCGAAAGGGAGCCAGGTTCGGAGGAAGGCTGGCCCAGCTGGCCTTGCCATAGAAGCAGACATTAGAGATGAAGTTGATGGCGCCCAGCAATCCCTCGGCGACGAGGCCGCCCGCAAGGCCCACGACAATCCCCAAGAGCGAGATCACGAGCATGCGCGTGGCCGGGCGTTTGTGCAAAGCCTTGGCACCGCGATCTTCGTGGACCCCGGATCCGCGAACCGGGCGGTGGGCCGTGGCATTGGCAGGCTGTTCAGGGCGGAGTTCCCGCATTTAAGATGTCACTCGTTTCTTGGGCTCGGTGGGACCGCGGCTTGTTTCCCGGGAAGGACTGGTATTCAGCATCACCTGCTGTAAGGCACGCAGCAACTCTGGGCCCCTCACGCGCAGCTCCTTCTTGTGGTCCAGGGAAAGCTGGCGCAGAACTTGCTCCCCTTTTGCGGTCAGGACAAGCAATACTTCCCGCCGGTCTTTGGTATCGCGCTGGCGGCGGACATAGCCCGCTTTTGAGAGCCGGTTTATCAGTTCCACGGCGCTGTGGTGCTGAATCTGCAAGCGCTCGGCTACCTTGCCGATTCGTGGCCGGGCTTCTTCGGGCAAGCCCTTTAGAGCCAACATGAGTTGGTGCTGGCGAGGTTCCAGTCCGGCATTGCGAGCCGCTTTTTCGCTGAAATGGAGAAAACGGCGGAGTTGGTAGCGCAGTTCCGCCAGAGAGCGGTAATCGGGCTCGGCAGGGTACTTGGCCATCGCATATATATCGTAACACGATATGTTTTCGGCGCTGGGCGCGTCCACGAAGCCGGAATGGTTCTCTGCCTTCCCTCCCCAGACCGAACATTCCGGCGCGAGTAGTCAACCAGGCTGGCGTGCATTAAAATCTGTTGTTCTTTTTGAAAGGTGGCCGATATTGATTCCTCGCTATACGCGCCCGGAGATGGCCCGCATCTGGAGCGACGAAAACCGCTTTCGCACCTGGCTGACCGTGGAGGTTGCCGCCACGGAGACTCTGGCCGAAGCCGGCATTGTACCGAAAGATGCGGCACGCGCCATCCGCGAACGCGCCGGCTTCGACGTACAGCGCATCAACCAGATTGAGGCCGAAGTCCGTCACGACGTCATAGCCTTTACGACCGCGGTGGCGGAGATTGTCGGCCCCCATGCCCGCTGGTTTCACTACGGCCTCACCTCGAACGACGTGGTGGACACGGCGCAGGCTCTGCTGATCGGCCAGGCGTCGACCGCAATTGCTGCCGATCTACAGCGGCTGGCGGATGTCCTGAAGCGGCGCGCCTGGGAATTCAAAGACACTCCGATGATCGGCCGCACCCACGGCATCCATGCCGAGCCGATCACCTTTGGGTTCAAGATCGCCAACTGGTATTCCGAAATGCAGCGCAACATCGCGCGCTTCGCGTTGGCGGCCGAAGATCTGCGGATAGGAAAATTCTCAGGCGCGGTAGGGACGTTTGCCCACCTGACCCCGGAACTCGAAGAAAAGATCTGCGCGCGGTTGGGGCTGAAAGCGGCGGCCATCTCCTCGCAGGTTATCCAGCGCGACCGGCATGCGCACTACCTGGCAACTTTGGCAGTGATCGCCTCCACCCTGGACAAGATCGCAACCGAGATAAGGCATCTGCAGCGGACAGAGGTACGCGAGGCAGAAGAGTACTTCAGCGAGAAGCAAAAGGGCTCGTCCGCCATGCCGCACAAGCGCAACCCCATCACCGCGGAGCAGATCAGCGGCCTGGCGCGAGTGGTACGCTCGAACGCGCAGGCGGGATTGGAAAATGTCGCCTTGTGGCACGAGCGCGACATCTCCCATTCCTCCGTGGAACGCGTCATTATTCCGGACTCCACAACGCTCGTGGACTATTTACTGCAGAAGACCGCCAACCTGGTGGACACGATGTTTGTTTATCCCGAGCGCATGCTGACGAATCTGGATAGCACGCGCGGCCTGGTGTTCAGCGGGCAATTGCTGCTCGACCTCGTGGAGCACGGAGTGACGCGGGAAGATGCTTATCGCCTGGTGCAGGCGCATGCCATGCGGGCCTGGAGAGAAGGACTGGACTTTCGCGAACTGGTACTGAAGGACAAAGAAATCACGGGCCGGGTGCCACGCAGCCAACTGGAACGCGCTTTCGATTTGAGGCGCCAGCTCAAGAACATTGACAAGATTTTCGGGCGGGTGTTTGGGCTCGGAGCCAAAGCGGCGCGAAAAGCTTCTAAAACCGGAGCGCGGAAGAAACGGTAAGAGTAGCCACACACCTCAATCTCGCTCGCGTCGAATCAGGCAACCTGCCAACCTCTAGCTCTAGAGGCAAGCGCCATAAGAGTCATTGCAAGAAGGACGGAATCGTTGAATACTGAAGTGTTCATGGGACATTCTTGATGGTTGAACGCCCACCCGACCTACCAGAGTTCGACAATCCACCTGTGGTGGAGACGGTCTTGTCGGTGCAATTCGAGCGATTGACGGCTTTGCGCACCGCTCATTTCGGTTTGTATTGGAACGAAATTCGAAAGCGTTTTCCCAGAACCGAAGAGCGCGGAGAGCTTCAGTCTGTGATCGAGCGCCAGCCGGAATTGCCGATTTCTAGTGTAGGCATTCGGTTTGAAGCGTCGGAGACTCCGTCAACACCTCGTTTCTGGTTTGTAAATGGGGATGGTACGGAGTTGATTCAACTCCAGCGGGATCGCTTTATAAAGAACTGGCGCAAGGTGGGAGAAGGTGATAAATATCCCCGATACGAGCGTGTGCGTGAAGGATTCGAGCACGATCTTGGCGAATTTCGAGATTTTGTAACGCGCCATAACTTGGGTGCGATTCGTATTAACCAGTGCGAAGTGACCTACATCAATCATATTGTGGCGGGAGAGGGTTGGGAAACGCATACTGACGTCAGTGATATTTTTACTACTTGGCAGCAACCCACAGTGCCTTTCCCGGGCGCAGCCCAGGATGTGACCTTCCGTGCTAGATTTCCGATTCTGGATTCACACGGTGCATTTGTTGGACGTTTGCACGCAACTATGCAATCGGTTTTCCGCCTACCTGACAATCGTCCCATGTTCGTACTAGAGCTGACTGCGAGAGGGCAAACTGGCGAAGGTACGGAGTTCTTTGATTTGGGCCGCGAGTGGATCGTGCGTTCATTTAAGGAACTGACAACCCCCAAGATGCATCAGATTTGGAAAATAAGGAGTTAAGTCTTGGCAACTATTGTACTACCAGAGCCATCAAGAAGCGCTTTTACGGAAAATCAATTCGTCCAGTCGCCCCCCCTAGAAAGTTCGGCCGAGCTGACGGAAATCAGAGAACAAACTTTTATTTTCTCCACGCGAGGTAGCACCTATCGCATCGACGTCAGAAGAGATACAAGTGTTGCTTCAATTCCAACTCTACCCGATTGGGTACCTCCAACAATTGAAGCGTTCGAGCGCATTCGTAGCCTCTCAGCAAATTGGGACTCGTACGGCAGCAAGAGCATCGATGGCGAACTTATTCGGGAGGCACTTTCTACCTTAGGAGCAGTGATGCAGGTTGATTCGCCAGCGCCCTCGGTTGTCCCACTAAGTGACGGAGGCCTGCAAATTGAATGGCATAGAAGGCAGCAAGATTTGGAGATTACATTTGCTATTGATGAGACACCGCAATTCTTCTACCGCAATAGAACGGCAGGTATTTCGGAAGAAGGCCCAGTTCGTAGTAAAACCAGCAAATTGATTAGCCTTTTAGGGAGCCTTGGATAGCTCCTTATGTGTCAAGCGGCTCGTCAAGATGATCCGACAATAACCGATGGAGATCGGCTATTTCGTCGGGTGCCCCTTCTGTGGATTGTCAGGGATGACGATACAGGCCAAGCGCGAGTCTCAACGGGCGCTTTCAAGCATAAAGAACTGTCGGTTGATATTGAATCGGTCTTACTTGCGAATGGCGGAACTGCGGAAACTTGCCTACGCAACTACCCAAAGGAAAAACTGATTGCCTTCACCGCGGGACAAGCAAGACAATTTCAGCAAATAGTCTGTCGTGATCCGATACCCGATAATCCCGCGCATGGATTAGTCTGTGGCTCAAAGAGCAGTGGACGCATCCACCGAGGGCTGTGCGATTCGGCAGTGTGGATAATTCCTCCTCAAGCGCCACCCTATGTTGACATCGCACAAGAAAAGAGAGGGGCAGGAATCGGAGGTTAGAATCGGGATCTGAAACACGGCCGACAGCCGCCCTTGTGATGCCGGCTATAAACGAATCTGCCTACGATCCCCATTCCCAAGCCGCCCCGCAACTTTCCCGGCACTCCCGTGTTCATAGGCTTAGCGACCGGTTGGCGCCAGGTGCCGGCGAGGATGGCGCAGTGTTAAGCGACATTGTGAAGTTTGCGGAAAAGAATCCTTGGGCAGCTTAATGGCATCTAAATTAACTAACTGGTTAATTAGGGAGTAAGGAGGAAGGTTATGAAATCGCACTTCAGGGGTCTGGGGTCTTTAGCGGCGCTCGCTTTGTTGAGCGTAGGGCTGGCAGCGCAGACGGCCAGCACCGGCCGGTATGATGCCGCGATCCAGGCGAAAGCGGACAAGGAGTTCGCCGCCAAGCAACAATTCAATCAGGTTCGCGCCACCGTCGAGGATGGGATCGTCAATCTCACCGGTAGCGTGGATCTTTATCAGCAGAAACTCGATGCCGCCAAGAAGGCGCACAAGATTGACCATGTGGAAGGTGTGCGCAACATGATCGCGGTGGTGGGCAAAAACGTGCCGGATGCGCAACTGACCGCACAACTGGATCGCAAGCTTTACTACGACCGGGTGGGCTATGACGCCGAATTCAATTACATCACCGCATCGGTTAAAGACGGTGTCGCCACGCTGAGTGGCGCAGCGCGCACCGAGTACGACCGCGACTCGGCGCTCGCAGTCGCCAATTACATGCCCGGGGTGAAGGAAGTGGTCAATGACATCCGCGTGTCTCCGGTGTCGAGCTTCGATGATGACATCCGCCTGCGCGCCATGCGGGCGATCTATAACGACCCGACGCTCGGGCGCTATGCCACCGACCCGGCTTCGCCGATCCGCATCGTCGTGGATCACGGCAAGCTGAGCCTGTACGGGACGGTGGAAAACACCATGGACAAAAACATGGCGGGTATCAAGGCGAATGGAGTGTCCGGCGTATTTAGCGTGGAGAACAATCTGCAGGTTGCCAGCCACTCGTAAAAAGAACCAAAGTTGGACTCGAAGGAGAGGCACGGCGCAAGCCGTGCCTCTTTCTGCCCGGCGTGGAGACCCGATTTATCTAACGCTGTCCCCGCCACTTCTACCAGCGCAGGATCGGAACCAGACTCGAGTAGTCATCGGTCCAGGGACGGACGGCAAGATTCTCATGAGGCGGTCGAACTCTGCCGGCAACTTGCGGTTGTTGGAAAAACAAGTCGTTGTTAGTGACGATGACCCAGGTCGAGGAGAACTCTCCACGAGATTCGTTTTTCGGGTTCCACACCGTCATGGCCTCCATTCCCGATGCCTTGGAAAGCTGGAAAATCTCCGGTTCAAGATCCACGTATTGGTTGGAAACGTGAAGGGCCAGCACGCCATTGGGCACGATATGTCTCTGGTACACGGCAAGCGCTTGGGTCGTGAGCAGATGTAGAGGGATGGCATCTCCCGAGAACGCGTCAATCACAAGCACATCGAAGTTCTGCGGCTCTTCGTGTGCGAGAGACGACCGCGCATCTCCTTTCGCAAAGGTGATTTGAGCGCCCGAGTCGCGAATGTAAGTGAATAAGTGCTCCGCGATGGGCCGCACTGCCGGATTGATTTCGTAAAAGCGTATTCGATCACCGCTTCGGCCGTAGGCGGCGACGGTTCCCGCACCCAGCCCAATCACGCCGATGTTGCGCGGGCGTCCCAAGCAGCAGAAACGCAAGGTGAGGCCCACGCCCGAATCTTCTGCATAGTAAGTCGTCGGAGTTGTTTTCAAAGCGGGCGAAAATATCTGGGTCCCGTGCTGGATGGTCCCGCTAGTAAGAGTACGCACCATATATCCGTCCGTGTAGTTCTGTTTCACCCGAAGGCTCCCGTAGAAGTTCCGGACAGCGACAGGAGTGTCCCACCGGTAAGCGGAGTGAATGCGAAAAACGAGGATCATCAGAAGCAGGCTGGCGGTGGACCACAAGAGCCGTTGCCCCCAACCGCTGGACCAGCTTATGGTCAGCGCCAGCACTGCAGTGATCAGAAATGAGAGGGCCAGATCGTAGTTGAAGGAAAATATCAGCGGCGAGGCAATGGCAACCAGAAACGATCCTGCTGCTCCGCCCGCCGCGAAAATGAGGTAGAAGAGTGTCGTCTCCGACGGCCGCTTTGGACGCAGCGCATAGGCCTCGGCATGACAAAACAGGCAGGCGACGAGCAGTTCCACGAGAAAGAACGTAATGCTGATCCTCAGCGGCAGCGTTGCGTCCACCTGCAGGAGCATGTAACCCAGGCTCGCCAGCATCACAACCAGAAAGCGCGTCAGGATTCCTCGATGGATGAATCGGGGGAACTCAAAAGCCGCGATGATGGTTAACAGGTAGACGCCGAGGGGCAAGATCCAAAGCAGTGGTATGGCGGCAACATTCGCGGAAAGATGACTGGTGACGGCAGTCAATTGCATGGCCGCCGCCATCGGCAGCAGGAACCAGAGCAGTTTGCGGCCAACCGTGGTTTTCGGCAACCCGGCTTCGCTCTCCGGTTCGGTCCGCGCAGACTGCGTTCCGGACTGTACTCTCCATGCCACGATGGCAGATATAACCGCGAATCCCGCGAACCCGCCGCACCATGCCAACCGCTGGATCCTGAGGGTGGAGTGTGGCTCGATCAGGGTGGGGTAAAGTCCCAATGCAAGCAGAGAGGCGAGATTGGAGAGCGCGAAAATTCGATAGGGAACGCCGGCTGCCGCAAGACGGGATATCCATACCTGAATCAGGGGGCTGGTGGCGCCGAGAGCGAGGAAAGGAAGCCCGATGGACAAGGTAAGCGTTATCAGGATCGCCAGAAAGGGATGTTCCGCCGAACCGTGCGGATTGGATTTGATCAATCCCCAGAGGACGGCAGACGCGGCCGCGATCAAAAGCAGTGAGAAGTGCAGCTTCCATCGGCCACTCTGTGTTAGCCAGTGCGCGTACGCATAGGCGCCGACGAGCGCGGTTTGAAAGAACACCAGACAGGTGAGCCAGACGGCGGCTGAGCCTCCGAATACTGGCAAGAGTTGCTTGGCCGCGATCGGCTCGACCAGAAACAGCAGAAATGAAGCCAGAAACACCGTGCCGCCGAACAAGAACCGCGGATACGGCGTAAGCGGTTTGACGGCAATCCAGCTCGATTCAGTCGGCCACAAACTCAGACTCAAGGTTCTCCGCAAAAAGTGACTTCCAGGATTCGTCGAGCTGTGTCCATTGTTCCGGATCCAGCCAGCAGACGTCAGTCTCCGTGACGTGCAGCAAGCCATGTCCCTCGCTGCACACAAGTTCCGTGCCGGCCCAACTGAGCAGCAAACGTCCCGATTGGCCAATGTGCGCGGGCAATGCCAGACGTTGGAGGCACACCCGGCAGCGCCTCTGCTGATCGGCCAGAGACCACCAGAGCATGAACACGCAACCAATGGAGAAAAACCACAGCGACGCGGACTCCACGATCAGCGTGATCCTGCCGAGTGGAAAGACGTAAGGTTCGGGAGTGAACTCGACCACGAGCGCCAGCAGCAGCAACAGGAGAAGCACCGTCTTCGCGGCAAAGAAAAGCCACCAGCGGCAGGCCGCCTTCATCCCGCGCCGCTGCGGGATCAGATTCAGCCGGCCCGTCCCAATCACGGTTGCCATCAATGCCAGACTAAGACAGAGGGTTAAGGCATAGGAATTGAGAGGCTGCCGCACCCGGTCCTGAACCCGCCACACCTGGATCGAAGACCCGGAAAACGGTTCGCCGGTCGCGTTGGAAATGCTGCGCCCAAGTTCCCATCCTGCCCATTGTTCCGTCGAGCCCGACTGCAACCGCGCCACAGCCCCGACGGGCTGGTCAGCGGCGAATGAGCCTTTATCCACGAGGCGCAGTACATCCACATTATCGGAAGGAAACCAGAATCGCTCGGGAAGAACCCCGCGAATGACCAACGCCTGACCGTCAACCGTGACGCTTCTTCCCAGAATCTTGGGATCGCCGGAGAAGCGTCGCCGCCAAGTCGGGTAGCTGAGCATCAGGCAGTTGTGATCACTCCCGGATCCATCGACCGCGGGGATCTGCCCCAATAGGGGCTTCACCCCGAACACCTGCAGCAGACCGTCCTCGACCTGCACCGATGAAACTTTTATTGTCTGCCCATCGATGGTGAGCCGGGCCGTTTGCGGCCGCCAGCTATAGGCTGCGACTCCTTGCAGAATCCGGCTTTGCCTCTTCCAAATTTTTACCCACGAATAAGGCACCACCCACTCGGCAGAGTTCATGACGCCGGTCCGCGAGACGGTAACCATCTGCTGTGGCTCAGCATAGGGTGGCCGCATGAGGAGGGACTGCATTCTTGGCAGATAGCCGCTGGCCGCGATGAACAGCAGCAACGCACTACTGAGCGCGAACAGAAGGAAGGCTGGGGTTCGGGGCCAGTTTTGGCGCGTGCGACGCAAGTCCTCTCGGTTGAACCGGCACCACGCCGCATCCAGAAAAGCCCCGCAACAGCGGCGGCGCAACCCGGCACAGCTTCCGAATCGATCCTTGGACTGGGGCGTACGCCAGGCGCAGTCCAGTTCGGCTCCCCATTCCTTCCGCCACTCCAGCCGGGCCCGATGCGGCACCATCCAACTGGCGACGCGCACGATCATTCGGCACTGGTCGAGTTTGGTCAGCCGGACTTTCACGACTTTCTCCTACCGCGAACTCGATTTGGCTGCCGGCGCAAGCTGTTCCAACAGCGGATATTTTTTGACCGCCGCGGCCAGAACGTCATTGCCCAATCGCGTGAGGCGGTAATACTTGCGCGGCGGACGGTCTTCCACCGAGGCTTCGGCCTCCCACTTCGACTTGATGAGTTCTTCCCGTTCCAGTCGCCGCAGAGCGGGATATACGGTGCCGCTGGGCAGTCCGGTCACGTCCATGATGTCAAACCCGTAACTATACCCCTGGCTGATGGTTTGCAGGATCAGCGCCGAAGTGTGCGAAAGCTTGACCGCGATGTTCATGCCACGGAACCTATGTAGAATTCTACTCCACATTGGGCGAGCGGTGTGATAGGCTGACTCCTGAGAGTAGACATCTACATAGGGTGCGCATGCTTCAGGCTATCGAACTCACCAAGTGCTATTCGTCGATCCCGGCAGTGGAAGGCGTCAGCTTTGAGCTTAAGGCCGGCCAGATTCTAGGGTGCCTCGGCCCCAACGGCTCGGGCAAGAGCACCACCGTCAAGATGCTGGTTGGGCTTCTGCAACCAACCCGCGGGCATGTACGGTTTCACGGAGAGGACATCCACAAAGATCTGGTTGGTTTTCGCAAGCGCCTCGGCTATGTGCCCGAAGAGCCGAATTTGTACCCCTATCTCAGCGGCCGGGAATATCTGGAAATGGTGGGCATTCTGCGCGAAATCCCGCAGCCGCAACTCGGCAAGAAAATTGACGCCCTGCTGCAACTTTTGTCTCTCTATCCGAGCCGGCACTCCTCAATGGCTTCTTATTCCAAAGGCATGCGGCAGCGCATCCTGCTGATCGCTTCTCTGCTCGACGATCCTGAATTACTGATTCTGGATGAACCGCTCTCGGGTCTCGACGTCACTTCCGCTCTGGTTCTCAAGAACGTCATAAAGACGCTGGGGCAGCGGGGGAAGGCGGTCTTTTATTGCTCGCATGTACTCGAAGTGGTCGAACGTGTCTGCTCGCACCTGTTGATCCTGCGCAAGGGGAAGGTGCTCGCCTGCGATGCGACCGAACGTATTCAGCAGCGCATAGGGCAATCCTCGCTGGAGCGCACTTTTCAGCAACTGGTCGAGGAAACCGATCCCGATGAGGTGACGCGTGGAATTATCGACGTCATGAGCGCCGCATGAGCCGATTGAGCCCAACACGCCTCGGCCATAAATGGAAAGTCTATTCTCAGACTCCATTTCCATTGCTGGTTCAGTTGTTCATGAAGCGGATCTTCTATGGCAATAATTCCGGCGAGGACGAACTGAGCTTCAGCATGGGCATGGTTCTGATGCTGCTGGCGATTCCCGGCGGCTTTATTTCTCTGTTCCTTTTCGATAAGTACGCCTCTCTACTGCATTGGCTGCGAGGCCAGATGAACTTCGATGCCCTGGCTGCGGCCCTGCCGGATGAATATTTCTTCATCACCCTGTCTATGACTGTGACGGGCGGCGTGGCGCTGTGGTGGTGGGACAGCATTTTCCCCGATCGCCGCGATTTCGCGAACCTGGTTCACCTGCCCATTCCCACTTCGCGCATCTTTGCCGCCAATGCCGTAGCCATTGTGTTGCTTGCCTGCCTTTTTGCCATTGATGTGAATGCGGCCTCGCTCATTCTCTTTCCGGCGGTAGTTGGGGCGGCGCAGCCAACTTTCACCTTTGTGTTGAAATTCGGAATGGTGCACGCCGTAGTGGTGCTGCTGGCCAGCATCTTCAGTTTTTTCGCCGTGTTTGCGGGGGTGGGATTGCTGATGCTTTTGTTGCCTTATGGCGTGTTTCGGAAAATCTCGTTATATCTCCGCAGCCTGCTCGTCGTCTCGCTTCTGGTCGCGCTTTCCACCAGCTTCGCGGTGCCCCGCATGGTGTTGGGCCTGAATCGTTCTCCCCATTCAGTCATACGCTTCCTGCCATCCGTCTGGTTTCTCGGGCTCTGTCAATTGCTTCGCGGCCGTGCCGATCCTGCTCTCACGCGATTGGGACATGTTGGCCTGCTGGCCCTCCCAGCGGTATGCGTGTTGGCCTTGATCACCTATGCTCTCAGCTACCGGCGATGCTTCATTCGCCTTCCCGAATTGGCGGATGCGCCTCCGGGTCGCTTAGGCACACGAACCGCTTGGATTTTCCGGCTGCTCGACCTCTCGATCCTCCGCACTCCGTTTCAGCGGGCCGGATATCGCTTCGCCCTGAAAACGTTGCTCCGCAATGAGCCACACGCACTCGCCTTCGGCGGATTCGCCGGCCTCGGCCTCATTCTGGCTTCGCGGGCGCTTTTTTCGGCCTTCAACGGCAAAGGCCTGGGAGCACTTCCCTCGGCGGATATCCTTTCCGTGCCGCTGGTGCTGACTTATTGGCTGTTGCTCGGCATCCGCTTCAACTTTGATATCCCGGCTAATCTGCCGGCGAATTGGACCTTCCGTCTGCTACTCGATAAGGACAAACACGAGGCCGCGGCCCTCGGGCGGCGGGTGATGCTCAGTTTTGTTCTTCTCTGGCTGTTTGCCGTGGCGTTCCCCATCTATCTTTATTTCTGGGGTTGGACAGTCGCTCTCATCCATACCGGTTTGGTTCTCGTCTGGTCGGTACTCCTGACGGAGATTTTGCTGGTCCGCTTCCGCAAAGTGCCGTTCACCTGCACTTATCCCCCCTTTCAGCACTCTGCGGTGGTGAACGTGATCGTATACGTGCTGGGCTTTCTGATCTTTTCGGAAATGACCGCGGAATTTGAATCGGCGGCTTTTACGAATCCCACCACCGGAATCACGCTGCTGATCGTATGCCTCGCGGTATGGGGGCTGATTCACCGCATGCGACAAGGCATGGTGCAGGTCGACCGGCAACTTCTTTTTGAAGATATCCCTTCATCGGGCTTTGAATTTCTCCACCTGATAGATGGCGCATAGGCTCGGCATTCTTCGGCCTAGAAATCAGTTTAAAAACCGCGAATCTGCGAGATAGTTATTGCTGTGTTAATGCACTCCGAACCGTTGTTTACGTGGCTGAGCAACGATTCGATTCGAGAAATGGAGGTCGTAATCCGGCGTTCTAACCGCTATACCTGAAACCCTGTATTGTGGGCGCTGAGCGAAAGTTGTCTACTAGGAGAAAGCAGGAGCAATTAGCGTTATGGAGTGGCGGGCTGTGAGCACAATTCCCATTAACCGAGTTGGCAAAGAAATACCCGAGTGGCGTGCTCTATATCTTGCTGCGCTGTTTGAAACCGACAAAAACCGTCTCCCCGTAAGGATCAACCATGCAGAAAGAGCGCTGGTGCAGCGGGAACGTGAGTTGTTCACCGCAAGCATGGCAGCGGCCGAAAAGACGGCAGTCAATAACGCTTTGCATGCGCTGCATGCGCTTCGCATGTGTCTGGGGCTGGCCGCTTAGCACTTTGTAAAATAGATCGTCCTTGTCTCTTACCGCGACTGCTTTCGCTGCGGTATTCTGGAAGTTACCCATCCATAAAGGCTGCATCTAAACCACTGCTTTGGGGAACCTATGACAAGTGCAGACGATCTAATCGTTTGGCCTGGGAAACCATATCCTCTGGGTGCTGCCTGGGACGGGGAAGGGGTGAACTTTGCCATCTTTTCCGAACATGGGCAAAAGGTGGAGTTGTGCCTTTTTGATCCCGCCGGACGTCGTCAACTGCGGCGAATCACGCTCAGAGAGCAGACCGATCAAGTCTGGCATTGTTATCTTCCCGAGGCTCGGCCGGGCTTGGTGTATGGCTATCGGGTGCACGGCCCCTATGACGCGGCGCGTGGACTGCGCTTCAATCCCCACAAGCTCTTGCTCGACCCCTACGCCAAGCAAGTGCAGCATCTGAGCTGGAGCGATTCCCACTTTGGCTACAGAATCGGCCATAAGAATGCCGATCTCTCCTTCGACCGGCGCGATAGCGCCCCGGGAATGATGAAAGGCGTGGTAGTTGATTCTGCATTTACCTGGGGAAGCGACCAGCCGCCCAATACCCCGTGGCACAAGACCGTGATTTATGAGGTTCACGTCAAAGGGTTCACGATGAAGCACCCCGACGTGCCGCCGCAGCTGCGGGGTACCTACGCGGGTTTGGCGACTGCTCCGGTTATTGATTATTTGCAACGGCTTGGTATTACCGCAGTGGAACTGATGCCGGTCCATTGTTTTGTGGATGACCGCCACCTAGTCGAAAAGGGGCTACGCAACTATTGGGGATATAACTCGATTGGCTTTTTTGCTCCTGAACCCCGCTACTCTTCGACCGGCAGCGTGAGCGAATTCAAAACCATGGTGAAGACGCTGCATTCCGCAGGCATCGAGGTGATCCTGGATGTTGTCTATAACCACACTGCCGAAGGCAATCAGATGGGACCGACGCTTTCCTTCCGGGGAATTGATAATCCCGTTTACTACCGCCTGATGCCCGACGAGCGGCGTTACTACATGGACTACACGGGCACCGGCAACACGTTGAACATGCGTCATCCCCGAGTCCTGCAGCTAATTATGGACAGCCTGCGCTACTGGGTACAGGAGATGCATGTCGATGGCTTCCGTTTTGATCTTGCCGCAACGTTAGCTCGCGAACTGCACGAAGTGGACCGTTTGGGAGCGTTTTTGGACATCATCCACCAGGATCCGATCTTGTCTCAGGTCAAACTGATCGCCGAGCCATGGGATTTGGGAGAAGGGGGCTACCAGGTGGGAAAGTTCCCCGTCGGTTGGGCCGAATGGAACGATCGCTACCGCGATGCGGTCCGCTCCTATTGGAAAGGCGATGGAGGCGTGATCGGCGAACTGGCGTACCGCATTACGGGCTCGAGCGATCTATATGCCCGGAGCGGGCGGCGCCCCTATGCCAGCATCAATTTTGTTACCGCTCACGACGGATTCACGCTTAACGATCTGGTGAGCTACAACCACAAGCACAACGAGGCGAATGGCGAAGGCAACCGCGACGGAACGGACAACAACCGCAGTTGGAACTGCGGAGTCGAAGGACCGACCGATGATCCCGAGGTGAATGCCTTGCGCACACGGCAACGAAGGAATTTTCTGGCGACCCTCTTTCTGTCACAGGGCGTTCCCATGATGCTGGCCGGTGATGCGATCGGACACACGCAAGATGGCAACAACAATGCCTATTGTCAGGATAACGAGATCAGCTGGACGAATTGGAAAATCACAGACGCGGAGAAAGATCTGCTGGCATTCGGTCAGCTGATGATTGCACTGCGGAAGAATCATCCGGTATTCCACCGCCGTAATTTTTTTCAAGGGCGTGCCATCAAAGGAGCGGGGGTAAAAGACATCCTATGGCTGCAGCCGGACGGCGGGGAAATGACCGATGAGGAATGGAAGCAGGAATCCGCGCGTTGCATGGGTCTGTTTTTGGCTGGCGAGGCTCTCGATGAAGTGGACGAACGGAACCAGCCGATAAAAGATGAAAGCTTTCTTGTCTTGATGAATGCACACCATGAGGCAATTCCCTTTGTTCTTCCAACCCTGGCCAACGGAGCAATTTGGGTGGCGCTGGTGGATACTTCCTGTGAACCGAACGGCAATCCCGGAGGCTGCCATCAAGGGGAGGGAAAGTATCCGCTTGAGGCCCGGTCCCTGGCGATTCTGGTCGCACGTGCGGAGGGCCAAGCCAGGTTAGCGGAGCGGCGGCATGAAGCGTAAACATGGCATGCCCTTTGGCGCCGAATACCTTGGGGACCGCGGCGTCCGCTTTCGGCTGTGGGCTCCTAAACCTGCTCGGATCGACATACTCCTTGACGGATCTTTGTTGAGCATGAACCCGGTCGGAGACGGCTGGTTCGAGTTGGCCATAAAGCAGGCTTCCCCCGGCAGTCGCTACCAGTTTGTGATTGATGGCGGGCTGCACGTGCCCGATCCTGCCTCCCGTTTCCAACCCGAAGATGTTCATGGGCCGAGCGAAGTGGTGGACCCAGCTGCGTTCGAATGGAAGGACGAAGGCTGGAACGGTAGGCCGTGGGAAGAGGCGGCCATCTACGAGTTGCACATAGGGGCGTTCTCAGGATCTGGGGATTTTGCAGGAGTTGAGAAGAAGCTGGATTATCTCGCTGGACTAGGAATCACCGCCGTCGAGATCATGCCGGTGGCAGATTTCTACGGGAAGAGAAACTGGGGATATGACGGCGTCCTGCCTTACTGTCCGGACTCATCCTACGGTCGTCCCCAAGATCTCAAACGCCTGGTTGAAACCGCCCATCAAAAGAACCTTATGGTTTTGCTGGACGTGGTCTATAACCATTTTGGCCCAGAGGGCAACTATCTACGCGCGTATGCACCCCAATTCTTCACCGACCGGCATTGCACCCCATGGGGGGAAGCAATCAATTTTGACGGCGAATCGAGCCGGACTGTACGAGATTTCTTCATTCACAACGCGCTCTACTGGCTGGAGGAGTTCCACTTTGACGGGCTGCGCTTCGATGCCGTGCATGCTATCAAGGACGACTCAAACCCTGACATTCTTACGGAATTGGCCACCACCGTACGAGAAACGTTGGGGCCGGAACGGAAAATTCATCTCGTCTTAGAGAACGGCGACAACTCTTCCCACTATCTAAGGCGCAACGAGCGAGACCGGATTGATCTGTATGACGCGCAATGGAATGACGATATCCACCATGTCTGCCACATTCTGGCAAGCGGCGAGACGGATGGTTATTACAGCGACTACACGGAAAACACTATTCAGTTGCTGGGAGAATCGTTGACGGAAGGCTTCATTTTCCAAGGCCAGATCTCGCCGTATCACCACAACCTGCCCCGCGGAGAACCCAGCCGTGATTTGCCGCCAACAAGCTTCGTTTCTTTTCTTCAGAATCACGATCAAGTAGGCAACCGGGCCTTTGGAGAGCGGATTCTTCGCTATGCCAAGCCTGAAGCGGTCAGGGCGATCATGGCTATTCTTTTGCTCGCGCCCGAGCCACCTTTGCTTTTCATGGGAGAAGAGTTTGCTGCCGGCACACCGTTCTTATTTTTCTGCGACTTCGAAGCGGGTCTGGCCAAAGCAGTCACCGACGGCCGGCGGGCGGAGTTCGCCAGGTTCGCACAATTCCGCGACCCCGCAATACGAGCTCGCATTCCTGACCCCAATGCCGAAGAAACTTTTCTTGCTTCGAAGCTCGATTGGGACTCTTTCAGCGAAGCCCCCCACCGCGAGTGGTTCGATTTTTATTCTCATCTGTTGGGCCTGCGACAAAAAGCTGTTGTGCCGCTTATGCGGGAGAATGCCGGGAAACCAATAAAGTCCACATTCTCGATTTTTCAAAACAGCGGCTTGGCAACCTGTTGGCATTTTGAAGACAGAACTGTCCAGCTGTTGGCGAACCTGGGCAACGAGTCCATCGCGCATAATCTGCGCAACCAACCGCCCACTTACGCGACCTTTGACCTCCAAAACACCAGCGCGATACCGCCCTGGTCGGTGGTATGGTACGAGGGGTCATGAGTGTGCCTGGAACCCCACTGGCGACGTACCGCCTGCAATTCAATCGCGATTTCACCTTCACCCAGGCAACAGAAATTATTCCTTATCTGGCTTCGCTGGGAATCTCGCACTGTTACGCCTCTCCTTATCTGCGCGCCCGGCCGGGCAGTATGCACGGTTACGACATCATTGACCACAATCAACTGAATCCTGAAATTGGAACTTTGGAGGAATACGAGCGCTTTGTAAAAGCATTGCATGAGCACGACATGGGGCAAATCCTCGATGTCGTTCCCAACCACATGGGCATAATGGGCGCCGATAACGCCTGGTGGCTGGACGTTCTGGAAAATGGCGAAGCTTCCAACTATGCCGCCTTCTTCGATATTGACTGGCAGCCTGTCAAGGATGAACTGCAGGGCAAAGTACTCGTACCGATCCTCGATGATCAGTATGGGATTGTTCTCGAAAAAGGCGATCTAAAGCTCGCCTTCGATCCCGAGAAAGGTGAGTTCAGTATTTATTTTCACCAGCACCGATTTCCAGTCGACCCCAGGGAATATCCCGCAATTCTGGGCAGGCAGAGTGGCCGGCTGGTGCAGGCGCTTGGCGCGGGAAATCAGGATCTGCTGGAACTGCAGAGTTTAATTGCCGGTTTCGGGCACTTGCCCGGCCGAACCGAAACCAGCGCCGAAAAAAAAGCCGAACGCAACCGCGACAAGGAAATTCACAAACGGCGGCTGGCCGCGTTGTGCGCCCAGTCGGCCGTAATCCTCAATTTTGTGCAGGAAAACGTGCAGAGCCTCAATGGAATTGCCGGAGATTCCCGCAGCTTTGATGATCTGCACGAGCTGATTAAAACGCAGGTCTTTCGGCTCGCCTACTGGCGCGTGGCCTCGGACGAGATCAACTACCGCCGGTTCTTCGATATCAATGATTTGGCCTGCCTGCGCATGGAGGACCCGCAAGTCTTCGAGGCCACGCACCGGCTAGTCCTGGAACTGGTGCGCGAAGGCAAGATAAACGGGCTGAGAGTAGACCATCCGGACGGACTTTTTGACCCCGCGCAATATTTTGAGCGGTTGCAGAGTACAGCTCCTGCCTATCTGGTAATTGAGAAAATTCTTTCCGGCGATGAGCCTTTACCCAGGGAATGGCCGGTCAGCGGAACCACTGGCTACGAATTTTCCAATCTGGTCAACGGACTGCTGGTGGATCCCCAGGCTGCGGCGGTCATCAACCGCGGTTATCGCGGTTTTCTCGGCCGCACTTTGACTTTCCGCGAAGTCCTTTACGAGTGCAAGAAAAATGTAATGCGCAATGCACTCGCCAGCGGGTTGAATGTTCTCGCCAATATTTTGAGCCGCATTGCTCTCTCCAGGCGGGAGACGTGCGACTTCACCCTCAACAGTCTAAGAAGCGCGCTCAGCGAAATTATCGCCCGTTTCCCCGTGTACCGGACCTACCTGACCGAAGATGTGCTTTCCGACAGAGACCGCAACTACATTGAAAGTGCTCTGCAGGCCGCCAAGCGCCAAAGTACGGCTCAGGATACCAGTGTCTATGACTTCATCGGTCAGGTATTAGTGCAGCGCGGCGGGAATCAATCCGGGAAGCGATATCGCCGGGAATGTGTCACATTCGCGATGAAATTCCAGCAGTACACCAGTCCGGTCATGGCCAAGGGGCTCGAAGATACGAGCTTTTACCGCTATCACCCGCTCATTTCGATCAACGATGTGGGGAGCAACCCGCTGAATTTCGGAGTTACGCCTGAGGAATTCCACCGCAAGACTTCGCAGCGGGCAGCAGATTGGCCCAAAGCAATGTTGGCCACGTCTACGCACGACAGCAAACTTTCCGAGGATGTTCGAGCTCGCATTGATGTGCTCTCCGAGATTCCAGCCGAATGGAGATGGAAAGCGCGTCTGTGGCGGCTCATGAATCACAAAAGCAAGACTCTGCTGGATGGCGTTGAGGCTCCGACTCGGAATGATGAATATCTCTTCTATCAGGTATTGCTCGGCGCCTGGCCTGCGGGAGAAAGCGCTCCCACCCCCGAAACCCGCGACCGTCTTCGCGCCTACATGCTGAAGGCCGCGCGAGAAGCGAAAGAAAATACCAGTTGGGCCAACCGGAACCTTGACTACGAGAGCGCTCTGACTTCCTTCGTCGATCGCGTTCTTGACCCCACGGGCCAGCAGGAATTCATTGCCGATTTTGTGCCTTTCCAAAGCCGGATCGCAACCCTCGGCTCTTTCAACAGCCTGTCCCAGGTGCTCATCAAACTCACTTCCCCAGGAGTTCCGGACATTTATCAAGGGAATGAGCTTTGCGAATTTCGCCTGGTGGATCCAGATAATCGCCAGCCGGTCGATTACGCTATTCGCAAGAAAGTTTTGTGCGAAATCAAAGCGTACCCCGGCTCTGAATATCGGACCGCAGCAATGGCGATGTTCGAAAGAGTTCAAAGTGGAAAGGATCTCCACGGGGTTGCCAAGCTCTACCTCACGTGGAGGACATTGCAGGCCCGCCGGCAATATTCGGCTATTTTCCAGACCGGGGCGTATGCCCCCTTAAAGGTGGAAGGCAGGGTAGCCCGTCACCTTCTTGCGTTTGGCAGAGTGGCGGACCATGCCAGCGCGATCACTATCGTTCCCAGGCTGTGCGGGCGATTACTGGAACGGCGCTCCTCATTGTTGGATCCCGCAATATGGGAAGGAACCCGCATCAATCTGCCGGCGGAATTTTCCGAAGCTGAGTATCGCAATTGGCTAACTGGCGAAAACTTCGCGGCGAAGCGCGCGGCGAATGGATCTCTTCACATCGACGCCGCTGCGCTGATGACAAATTTCCCCTGGATTCTGTTGATCTCCGCTCCTCGAACCGCGACAGGCGATACTGCTTCTCTCGTCTAATCCTCGTCCCGCTCTAACCCTTTTGTATTAGGCATTCCGGAAATATGTAATGCAAAACCACTATTGTGTCGGGCGTTTTGTGCTTCGCATCACCCTTGCTTGTCGGTCCCGTCACAGATTCCTGTATATCAGGAAGCTAATCTCGCCCCGGTGAGCGGTAACTCCCAGTGGAATGGACAGTTTTCCTGCTTTGACCTCGTAGCTAAAACTGCCCAGCGCGTCCGCACGGTGATTCACGTCGGCGGCCTTGCGGTCGGCGGAAACGGCCTTGTGGTCATGGCAGGCCCGTGTGCCGTTGAATCAGAACGGCAAATCCTGCAGACGGCGGAAGCGGTTGCGGCCGCCGGAGCCCGTGTGCTCCGCGGCGGAGCCTACAAGCCGCGTTCTTCTCCGTATTCATTTCAGGGCCTCGGCCTGGATGGTCTCAAGCTCCTCGGCAAAGCACGAAGCGAGACAGGTCTTGCCATTGTTACCGAGGTGATGAACGAAGAAGACGTGCCCATCATTGCCGAATATGCCGACATCATGCAGGTAGGAACACGCAGCATGGAAAACTATTCTCTGCTGGAGGCGCTCGGGAAATGTGGACGTCCAGTCCTGCTGAAACGTGGTATGACGGCGCGGCTGGAGGAATTGCTTCGCTCCGCACAGGTGATTGCTTCTGCGGGCAATCCTGACATTATTCTTTGCGAGCGCGGAATCCGGACGTTTGAGACTGCTACGCGAAACACCCTAGACATTTCTGCCGTCCCGGTGTTGAAGACCGTCTCGCATCTTCCTGTAATCGTAGATCCCAGCCATGCCGCTGGGGTTCGATCTCTAGTGCCCGTGTTGGCCCGAGCGGCTGCCGTGGTCGGTTCCGACGGACTATTGGTTGAGGTTCACCCCGACCCCGTGAATGCTTTAAGCGATGGCATTCAGTCGCTGTCGTTCGATGAATTCGACGAGATGATGCGCGATTTGCGCCGTTACGTGCCGCTTCCGCCAATCCTGGAGCCAATAGGACCTCCAACTCTTGTGGTGGGAGGTACTTGCTAAGTGCATGCCCGCCATTCACTCGTTATCTGTATCTCGATTCTTTCGATATCGCTCTGGGGCGTCAAAACTGTTCCCCTTCGCAACGCCTCTGCTGCCTTGCTCTATACGGTCGCCCGTGATTACAGGCCTCTGGCATGGATGGACGGAGCAGACCGTTTTCCGCTCGGCTCCACGATTTTCATCGCGAACGGAAGGAACCGCAAACCGCTCCTCCCCGGGTTTTTCGCTACTGCCGATGCCAACGTTTCTTTCGACGGAACGCACGTGCTTTTCGCTGGCAAAAAAGAATCTGGTGATCGCTGGCAGATCTGGGAGGTTTCTCTATCGGACCGGAGCTCTCGCCCGGTCACGCAATGCGACGACGACTGCATTCGGCCGTTTTATGTTCCGCCCGATCAATTTGTTTATGCAGAGAAAGTGGCGGGCCGGTTCGTGCTGGAGATCGCTTCCTTTGGTGGCAACAATGAAAAAGTCCTGCAGCTTACCTATGGTCCGGAGAGCTACCTCGCAACCGACGTTTTGCACGACGGACGCATTCTTTTTGAATCCGCTTACCGCTCGACCGGCGGCCCCCTGCCTGAACTGTATGCGGTTTACCCGGATGGCAGCGGAGTTGAAGCGTACCGCTGTGATCACGGGCATGCCCGATATGCCGGAAAGCAGCTTGCCTCGGGTGACATCGTATTTTCTCAGGACGGAAGCCTCTTTCGGTTCACGTCAACCCTCGCACATGAAGTTGCCATGCGCGTCCCAGCCGGCAACTACTCGGGGGATGTAGTCGAAATCCACGATGACGCCTGGCTTGTAAGCTGGCGGGCTCCTAAGCGGAAGAATTTCGAGCTGCGAAAATGGAGACCCGGAACTGCGATCCTTCAGGCAGAGATTGCCGAACCCGCGGCTAATATCCTTCAGCCAGCTCTGGTAAGAGAGCGCCCCGTCCCCAACATCTTTCCTTCCGCCTTGCACGACTGGGTGTATGCCAATGTTCTTTGCCTGAACGCATACACCTCGAAGTATCGCTTGCCGAATGGCTCCATCGCTTCGGTCCGCGTGTATACGCGCGACGCTTCTGGCGCCATCCGGCAGCTGGGAACAGCGCCCGTGGAGAAGGACGGTTCCTTCTATGTGCGCGTGCCCGGCAATCAGCCGCTGAAATTCGAATTGGCGGATGACGCCGGAAACACGCTGAAGAAAGAAGAGGGATGGTACTGGCTGCGTGGCGGCGAGCAGAGAGTATGCGTCGGCTGCCATACCGGCCCTGAAACAGCGCCCGAGAATGCAGTCCCTGAGGTTTTGATCCGCTCCGTCGTGCCTGCCGACATGACCGCCGGCAATTCCCAAATGCCAGCAGGAGGCCACTGATGCGATTTCGTCTTGTGTTAGCGCTTTTCTTGACTACCGCATTAGCGGCCCAGACTTCGCCCTCGGCAACGAAGGGGACTATTCGCTTCGAAGATGCGACTGCGGCTTCCGGCATCCACTTTGTTCATAGCTACGGCGCGCGTGACCTGGGATCTCTGCTGGAGGGAACTGGAAGTGGATGCGTCTGGTTCGACTACAACAACGATGGTCTTCCGGATCTTTACGTGGCGACCGGCAAGCCGCTCGGACCGGGCATGCATCCTTATCCCCTTAAGACGGTCCCCGAAGTTCCTTCGCACAATCATCTCTACAAAAACAATGGCAACGGAACCTTCGCGGATGTGACCGAGCAAGCTGGTGTCGCAGCGAACATCTACGGCATGGCTGCGATCGCTGCCGATTACGACAACGACGGTTTTGTAGATCTACTGGTCACCGGGTATGGGCGGGCCATTCTGTTCCACAACAATGGCGACGGGACATTTTCCGACGTCACTGCGAAGGCAGGCATCACGCTTGACGGCTGGTCCATCAGTTCGACTTGGCTGGATTACGACCGTGACGGCTGCGTGGACCTATTCGTCGGCCGTTATGTGAAATTCGATCCCACCTACCGTTCTTACTATGCGGCCGATAACTATCCCGGACCTCTCGACTACGAAGCCACTACCAATCGCCTCTATCACAACAATTGCAACGGCACGTTCACCGATGTGACCGACAAGTCAGGCATGGGCGCCTACAAAGGCCGGACGATGGGCGTGACGGCCGCGGATTTTGATGGCGATGGCTGGCCTGACATCTACGTTTCCAATGACAAGACCGAGAACTTTCTGTTCCATAACAAGCACGACGGGGCTTTCGAGGAAATTGCGAATGATATGGGCGTGGCTTATGGACAGAATGGCGAAATGACTTCCTCGATGGGGCCTGTGTTCGCCGATATCGAGGGCGACGGCATGCTGGATCTCTGGGTCACCGACTCCAGGTACGACCGCTTGATGCGCAATCTCGGCAAGCAGGGATTTCAGGACATCAGCGCCAGTTCCGGAATTTCCGCCATCGCCGGCCAGTACGTGAGCTGGGCGAGCGGAGTTTTTGATTTCGATAATGATGGCTGGCTCGACATTCTGGTCTTCCACGGCGGACTGATTCATTTGGTTCCCCAGGAACAATCCCTGTATCGAGGGTTGGGAAATGGCAAGTTCGCCGATGCTTCGCGCGAAGCCGGCCCGGTGCTTGACGCTAAGACTGTATCTCGAGGTGCATGTTTTGCCGATTACGACAACGACGGTAAGGTGGATGCCTACCTGATCAATCTGGGGGCTGAAGGCACGTTGCTGCACAATGTCTCCGAGAACAAGAATTACTGGCTCAGCGTCGCGCTCAAAGGCGCAAAAAGCAATCGCGATGGTATAGGCGCGGTCGTCGAAGTGGATGCGGGCAGCCACAGGCAAGTAGCACCGCGCGTGGCAGGCTCCGGCTATCTCTCGCAGAATGATGGCCGGCTGCACTTCGGGTTAGGCGCTGTTCCCCACGTTGACAAGATCACTGTACATTGGCCGAGCGGCCGAGAACAGGTCGTTGAAAATCCTGCTATCGATCAGGTAGTGACGGTGGCGGAGCCGAAGTGATCCGGACTCTCCAGTTCGGGGCGGTGTTGCTGCTTGTTGCGCTTGCTTCAGTCTACGCGCAACCAAGAGAGTCGAGTGCACATTATCTTTCTCCCGGAGAGCTGGCTATTTCGCCAGACGGCCGTCGCCTCTATGTAGTTTGCGAACGCAGCAATGAGCTTCGGGTTGTGGACACTCGCAGTGGAAGAGTGGTGAAGCAGATCGCTGTTGGACGCCTGCCCAGGGGCATAGGCATCTCCACCGACGGCGGGCAAATTTACGTCGCAAACTCCTGGACAGACACGGTGTCCATCATTGACGCGCAGAAACTGACGGTAACGCGCACAATTCCCACGGGATGGGAGCCAATCAGTGTCTTACCGGACCGGCAGGACGATACCCTTTATGTTGCTAACCGCCTGAGCAACGATATTTCCGTCATTGATCTCCACAGTGGCAAGGAGATCAAGAGACTGGCGGCGGGCCGGGGCGCAAGTTATCTGGCACTGTCTGCGAATGGAAAACGGCTGTTCTGCACACATGTTTATCCCGCTATCGGATCGCACCGTTCGCCGCCGCAATCGGAAATCACCGTGGTGGATACAACCACACGGCGCGTGATGTATCGTGAGCCGCTGCACAACGTTGCCGGCGTCTTTCACCTCGCACTCTCTGTCGACGGCAAGTTTGGAGTAGCCGCCCACCTCCGACCCAAGAACCTTATTCCGCTCGCGCATGTGGAACATGGATGGGTGTTCACAGATTCGCTGGCGCTCTTCGGCGAGGATGTAGGCGGTGTTGTGGAGATTCCGCTCGATGAACTCGATCGCTATTTCGCTTTTCCCTACGGCGTTGCCATCACTCCGGATAAGTCCAAAATATTTGTCAGTTCCGCCGGCTCGGACTATGTCAGCGTGGTTAACGTCTCTGCTTTGTTGAGGTCTGTTCGCGGCGCACACGAGTCACTGGCCAACGACCTCTCCGCTTCTGCCAGCTATGTCACCGCCAGAATTCCCGTGGGCCGCAATCCGCGCGGAATTGTACTCTCCCCGGACGGGAAACGTCTCTATGTGGCAGCGCGCATGGATGACAAGATCACTGTGATCAACACCCAGCTGGCAAAAGTGATTTCCTCCATCGATCTCGGGGGGCCAAGGATCGTTAACGCGCTCCGCCGTGGCGAACAGCTCTTTAACAGCGCTCATTTCGCATTTCAAGGCGGGTTCGGATGTGCCAACTGCCACATCGATGAGACCTTCGACGGCTTGGAATGGGACCTGGAGCCAGATGGCTTCGGCGTGGACATCGTGGACAATCGCTCCATTGAAGACCTGATGGGGACTGAGCCGCTCAAGTGGAACGGCGGCAACCCCAATCTTCCCACCGAATGCGGCCCGCGCACGGAGAAATACTTCTACCGGTCGCAGAGTTATGACGCCAAGCAACTCGCTGATCTTGTGAGCTTCATCTTTACGATTCCCGTACGGCCGAACCGTTATCTTATGCCTGACGGTGAACTGACACAGGCTCAGGAACGTGGCAAAGCCATTTTTGAAAGAATCAAAACAAAAAGTGGGCAAACGATCCCAGAAAGTAATCGTTGCCCGGCCTGCCACAGCGGGCGGAAGTACACAAACAATAAATCCGAAAATGTTGGCACCGGCAAACCGACGGACCGCTCGCCCCTGATAGATACACCACACTTGCCTGATATCGCCTACTCCGCGCCCTATCTGCACGACGGTTCGGCGAGTTCCTTGGAAGAAATCTGGACCATCTTCAACCCCGAAGACAAACATGGAGTCACTAACGATTTAACCAAGGATCAGCTTAACGATCTGATCGAGTATCTGAGGACATTATGAGAAGACCTTTGTATTTGCTGATCGCCATTCTCGGTATTGCCGCCCCTCTTCTCGCCGCTCCTCCTGACATGCCCCGGTTTCATTGGGAGAACTTCACGACAGCGAACGGCCTGCCGGATAATCACGTCTTTTGTGTCCTGGTGGACGGCAACCGGATATGGGCTGGCACCAACAACGGCTTGGGGCTTTACGAAAACGGCAAATGGAAAGTCTTCCGTCCTGCCGATGGGTTGGCGCATCGTGCCGTGCTCTCCTTGGCTCTCGACAAAAACACCGGCGACGTCTGGGTCGGCACAATGGGCGGCCTCAGCCGGATTTCCGGTGGGCGGATTGATACTTTTACCCAGCTCAACTCCGGCTTGAGCAATGACGTGGTTTATGGCGTCGGAGTGCAAGGCGACTTTGTCTGGCAAGCCACAGCAGCAGGTGCCAGCCGTCTGAACACGCGCACCGGCGAGTGGGCGCTTTTCAACGAGCGCAACACCCCTATGTATGAAATCTGGACTTACGCCGTGAGTCCCGGCGACGACAAGGTCTACTACGCCGTATGGGGCGGCGGGCTGCTGGAATATGACGTCAAGACAGAGCACTGGAAAGATTACAACGACCCCGATGGCGAAACAGAGCTGGTGCTCTTCAAAGACCAGGGCCTGATCCACGAGATCACCACTTCCGTGAGCTACGTGGACAAGATTGTGTGGGTTGCCACTTATTTCGGTGCGAGCCGCTACGATGGCCGCAACTGGCATAACTTCCTTACCAAAGACAGCGGCCTGCCCAGCAATTTTCTGAACCAGATCAAGGGGGTGGACGACAACCGCGCCTGGTTCTCCACCGATAAAGGTCTTGCCTACTACGACGGCGCGAACTGGGCGGTCTATCGCCCTGCACTCGACACGCACAAACCGGAAATGCTGGTGCGCGATCCGGATGGCAACACGACACCTGTCCAGGTAGATTCCGCCCCGGCGCATAACTACATCCTGGGCGTGGATTTTCAGGGAGACGACATTTGGGTGGCTACGGCAGAAGGATTGAGTCACGGAATCAGGCAGAAGTAGAAATACATTCATGAATTCAGGGAGGCGTTATGACGATTGCGGAGTTGCTTCAGGAAGTTTCAACAACACCAATCGAGAAGAAGGCGATCACAAATCTCAATACCCTAAATGAAGCGTATGACTATGGCAGCGCTTTCTCGCGTGGCATGCGTGTCGAACTCGGGAAGTTCGTGGTGCTGTTTATCTCCGGGACGGCCAGCATTGATGACCAGGGCCGCACACTGTACACAGGGGACCTGCGGGCGCAGACGCAGCGGACATTCGAAAACATCACCGCACTGCTGGCCTCAGAAGGAGCCACGTGGAAAGACGTTGTCCGGACCACGTGCTATCTGCGCGACATTGAGCGCGACTACCAAGCGTTTAATGAAGAGCGCTCAGCTTTCTACAAAGCGCAAGGGCTGAATCCTGTGCCGGCATCTACCGGTATTCAGGCGATTCTCTGCCGTCCCGATCTTCTGATCGAGATTGAAGCCATTGCCATGTTCCGGCGGGAAGCGCCGAAGGAGTAGTGCCATGCGTCACGCTCTGTTGATTGTGGCTGCTCTCATGCTGGCGTGTGCCGCGCAGGCGCAGAGTTTCACATGCTCCTGCGGAAGCAATCCTCCGGGCCGGCCTGCTCCGCGCTCGCTGAAGCCCTACGCTGAAGAGCCGGACGATCTGCGCCCATACGCCAAATTCACTACGCCCTACTATGACTATTACACCGACCTGATCGAGTACAACGGAGCAGCTCGCGACGTGCCGGACCCGGATTTAAAAACGCTGAATGAGATCCGCGTCGGATTTCTTGCGCCGCTCTACGATCATCCCGAACAGGCATTCGGCAATCGCATGCTGAACGGCGCCAAGATGGCCATCGATGAGGCCAATGCAGCCGGCGGTTATTGCGGAAAACCGTTTCGCCTGGTCATGCACAATGACTATGACAACTGGCAAAACGGCCATGCGGATGCCACCGGCGTTTCGAAGGACTCCACGATCTGGGGTGCGGCTGCGAACGACGCAGTCAAAATGATCTACGACGATAACGTGTGGGCCATCTTTGGTTCGGTCAGTTCGGAATCCACTCACATCGCGCTGCGTCTCATCCTCAAAGCCGAAACTCCCCTGGTAAATAGCGCTTCCACCGATCCCACCATTCCCGAAACCGGCATTCCCTGGTACTTCACCGATATCCAGGATGACCGTGTGCAGAGCTACACCCTGGCACGCCACATTTACACTGAGCTGGGGCTGAAGCGCATCGCCGTACTGCGGGTGAATGATCGTTATGGCCGCTTTGGCGTACTAAAGTTCAAGGACGCCTCCCGCCGACTTGGCCATCCGTTAGTAATTGAACAAAAATTTACGCGCGGAGACACGGATTTCCACCGTCAGCTTGCTGTAATTCAAGACTCGCGCGTGGACGGAATTGTTCTGTGGACGGACGTTGCGCCCACAGCGGCGATCCTAAAGCAAATGCGGGAATTGGGGATGAAGCAGGCCGTGTTTGGCAGCCATCGCACCATTGGCGACGAGTTAATCAAACTTGCTGGACCGGCGGCTGAGGGTTTTGAAGGTGTTTATCCTTACGACCCCGATCAGCGAGCACAGAAGTGGCTTGAGTTCACCACCCGCTTCGAAGCCCGCTATCACGAAAAGCCCGACCATTTTGCAGCGCTCGCCTACGATGCAATGGAAATACTGCTGCAGGCCATCTGCCGCGCCGGGTTGAACCGGGGGCGCATCCGCGATGCACTGACCGCAGTCGACAAATATAACGGCGTCACCGGCGAAATGACGTTCGATCCTAATTGCAAGAACATCACGCCCATGTATCTGGCAAGCGTTCATGAGGGGAACATCACTTACCGCCGTCTCCCGATGGAAAAAGCCTATGCACGCGTTGGCGAAGACGGAGTACAGTTCAACGGGCCGGCGATTCCGGACAACAACTCGTCCGACCTCAAGATCGCTGTCTTTGGTCCGAATGCCGATCGAGCAGTCCATTCCGAGGAGATATCCCAGCTTTTAAAGCACCTGAATTCCGCAGCCTCGCACATCACTCTGCTGGGAGTCGCAAGCGAAGGCTCCTGGGGCAAGGCCTCCACAGCGCTTGTTGAAGCGGTCTATAAGGAGCAAGCGCTCGCTATCATTGCCACAGACCGAAACTGCAGTCATTTGGCAGAGCAAATCGGACTGAAGGCTTTTGTTCCCGTCGTTGCTCTTTCTTCGGACAAGACTCTGACTTCGGCCAATATTCCCTGGATTTTCCGCCTCCCGGAGAACAGCAATCTGACCGAGGCAGTCCAGATTCTGGTGGATGCCGCGAAATCTTCCGGCTCAAACCGCGGGAAAATCCGGGAATTCCTCGCTTCCGGAGCCTCGGTGGACGGGGTTCGTTTTGATTCAAACGGAGAGCCGCAAAGCCCGGGGGCGTACTGACCGTACCGGACCGGGTATGTGCTTCCAGAGGGTGTGATTCCCGTCACAAATTGAGGTAAGAGCAGTCACAGGCAAAAATCGGCTCGTGGCCGATACTTTAACCAGCGAGTGAAGACGGGATGGCCTCATAGAAGCTCACCCGCAGTGAGGTGTTGCATGTCAACCGATAAACGCGACATTCTGGAAGTTTTGAAATTCGAGCTCAATTTCCTGGAGCAAGGCGGCTACGGGCGCTATGTGCGCACCCCCTGGAAACCGACTTCCATCTTCCAGGATTCCCCCTCGTGCATCAATTTCAACGATCCCGGGCAGCCGCATCCGTGCGCGGAGTGCCTGCTGAACGACTTCGTGCCGGGTGAAGCTCAGCAAGAGAAAGTTCCCTGTCACCATATTCCGTTGAATGCCGATGGAGAGACGGTGCGAACCATGGAACGTCAGCGCACGCAAGCGGAAACCGAAGATGCGCTGAGAAATTGGCTGCACGCGACCATTACGCGCATCGAGCAGGAGCGTGCCGCCAAAGCGACGGCTTCTTAAGCCGGATCACTATGGCTGGTTGGGGATATCGAGGTTCTGCGGGAATGCTTTGAATACGATTTCCTGCGACTTCGATGTGCTCTTATTGTCGGCGCTTACCGCGTGTCGCGTGAGCTTGCCTTTCAGGGCGTAGTACGCCTCATCTCCCGGGTTCTTGCCCTCGCCGCGTTCCACTGTCCCCTTGAACTCGAACCACACGCCGTGCACTGTTTTCGTCGTGAAGGTGAGCTTCTTACCTTCGATCTTTCCCTCTTTGAAGAATTGATCGAGAAAAGCGCCCTGATCGCTCTGTTGGTCTCCGTAACGTGAGACGAAGCCGCTGACACGGCCGTCTTCTATGGACAGCTGCAAGAATTCGCCCTCTTTCAGGAAGGTATACATTCCCGAATATTGATCCGCCGGATTTGCCGCAGGGGAATTTGCCTGCGGCGGATTTGACGCCGGAGGATTCGCCGGGGGAGTTTGAGCGGCAAGCAGAGAGGCAGTCAGAATGAGGGCGAGGGCGCAAAGAATCGGCATTTTACTCATAGAATTCCACCACTCGGGCAATGCTCAAGGCGAAGCCCATGTTCCTGTTTTGGTATTTGGTATTAGAGCACGAAAGCCGAACCGGAGGAACGAATGACTCTGAATTGCCATCCAAGCTGGTTATAATACCGAGGAAGTGCTCCCAGAGAAGCCCCTGGATCAGGCAGTGTGTCCTGGGTTTGGCTCCGGAACGGACTCCTGGGATTCTTGATAGTTTTCTTGACTCGCGGCCAAGCAAAGCGAGTTCACGCGGAAACCGGCTCCGGAACCTATGCCTTCTGTTGTCGATGCGGCCGAAAACTCAGTGTCGTACCCACGCTGCTGGTGGAGTTGCCTCCCTGGCATCGCGTGTTCCGGCGCAACTTGGCGGATTTGTTTTGGCGGCAGCGTACCCCTCCTCTTCGTTTGGCTTCCAAACCAGCCGATTTTTGGCCGGATGTATTCGTTCATCAGCCTCTGCCCTGGGGAAAGTTTGCCCAATCTGTTGTCTATCATGTGACGGCCTTAGCATTGCTGTGGTCTGCTTCCCTGCTTTTGCCGCGCGCGGCTCAGGTTGCTGAGCGGCCCACCTTCAGCCACGAGGATGTCATCTATTACAGCGCTTCGGATTTGCTGCCGCCACTGGATACCGGCGAAAGTCATCCGCAGCAGGCAACGAAGGGCAATCCCGCTTATGCTCCACAGCCCATCCTTTCCGTCCCTCCCGAAGTGGACAATCGCCGGCAGACGATTGTTACGCCACCCCAGCTAGAGCTGGACCACGACGTTCCTTTGCCCAATGTCGTTTCGTGGCCGAAAGTAGCACCGCAGGTGCCGATCGCCGCAACCCAAACTGCTGATATGGCCGAAAAGACACCGTCACTGGATATGCCCGTGGTTGCGCCCGCGCCAGACGTCAAATTGGCCTCATCCCGGCAAAGCATGCAAAATCTTGACTCTTCCGCCGTGGCACCGGCGCCCGTGGTGGACGCCGCTTCGACGCTCCGAGTCGGCGATCTGAACATTGGCCACAGTGCGGTGGTCGCTCCTGCGCCCCAGTTGGCGGTTGCCGAGCAGCGGGTCGCTGCCGGCCGTACGGGTTTGGGTAATTCGAAAGATGTGGTGCCACCTCCACCCTCGGTCTCCGGATCGGCCGGAGGGGCTTCCAACGGTCGCCTCATCGCGCTCAGCATTCATCCTGCGGTGGCCGCTCCTGTTGAACCGCCTTCTGGGAACCGCCGAGGAAGCTTTGCCGCCGGTCCACAGGGAAAACCCGGCGCAGCTGGAACCCCAAACATTACTGGTAACGGGCGGGGTACGCAGAGTAGTGGCGGGGGCGGTCGCACGGATGTGCCACCGGGCCTACACGTTGGCGCCGGCTCGGATGCCAAGACTGCCGCTATCGGCGGCAGCGGTCGCGGTGACGGCGTTGGCAATGGCTCCGGCGAGTCCAAATCGCCTGCACTGATGGCCAATGTGACCCCGCCCCGTGTAACCAGCCGGCCCGAAGAACAAGTTCCAAACCGCACCGCCGAAAGCGAGGAAGAGAAGAGCATCTTCGGAGACCGCAAGTTTTATTCGATGACCCTGAACATCCCCAACCTGAATTCCGCCGGAGGAAGCTGGGTGATTCACTTTGCCGAAAAGAATGGAACCGACGATAAGGGTGAACTGAGCGCGCCCACGGCGACCGCCATGGTGGATCCTGCCTATCCGCTGGAACTCATGAATCAGCACGTGCAGGGCACGGTGACGCTCTACGCGGTGATCGGCAGTGACGGCGCCGTCAGTAATGTTCGGGTGCTGAACAGCGCCGACGATCGCCTCGACCAATATGCCCGCCAAGCGCTGATGCGCTGGCACTTCCGGCCCGCCAGCAAGAACGGTAGCCCGGTGCCGCTAGAAGCTGTGGTGAAGATTCCCTTCCGGGCTTCCCGCAGAAGGTCAAGCTTTTAACGGGTTGCGAGTTTACGGATCAATCTCCAACACGGCAGCTAAGCTCTACCTTTGCGGCTGCGCAGGTGCAGGGTTCTGCCCGGGATTTCCCTCTCCCTGGCCACTCTTCTCCACATCTTTCCCGGCATAGGTGACCTTCACATTGGCGCCGAACCGCTTGTAGTCCTCGTATTTCACAATCTCACGGATATGAACATCCCCCGCCGAAAAGTGCAGTTCGTCGTCTGCCCGGGTGTACGTGGGGAACCAGTATTTGCCGTCAATCTGCTGACGCCAGGTGGTAAAGCTGGGAAAGAGGTTTTCGTTTCCCTTCTTCTTGCGGATGTCGGGAACCGTCTTACCGTAGGTTTTTACGATCTGGAAATCGTGGTCGTCCACCCAGATGCGGCCCTGGAAATAGCGCTTCTTGCCGACAATCTCTTTGGGAGCGATGTCAAACACATAGCAGTGCAGTTCGTCCTCCTGCTGCTGACCTACATACAGGATGTTGTACTCGGGAATCTCTTCGGCGGTAAGAACAAAGGGGAGGCGGTTTTCAATGTCATCCATATCCTCCTCGGTCATCATGATGCGTTCCAGGGTATTCTGCGGAGCGAACACCACGTTCTTGACCTTGTGTCCCTGGTCATTAAAGGTCACATCGAAAATCTGATGGTATTCACCATCCACCGTGCCGCCGTCAACGGTTTGAACCTTCACGTCCTGGCGATAGGTGTAACGTTCCCGCGCTTCCTTGAATTGTTGTTCTTTTTCGGCAAAACGCCGAATGATTTCATCCGGCGTAATCGACTTGGGCTGAGATTTGTCGAGAGGGCCTTCCTGAGCCAGCGCCCGGCCACACATCGGCCCCGTCAAAACTGCTCCAAAAACGAGGGCTGTCAGCCAGGAAAAGAGGGATTTCATTCCGTCAACTGTAGCAAATTTTCGGTGAGTCGAAGGCGGAATTAACGCCGCCCGCCCGCGAAGCATGCTCTCTCCGCTCAAAGGGCCTCCACGCGGGGGGGCAGCGTTTATCCTAATAGTTTGATTGCCGATTCTGGCCGTAAGTTGCCAGTGATTCTCTGACTTTCGGAAATCACCTTATTAATAGACATGCCTTGCCTTGGCGGCCAGGGCCGGCGGGAGCCCAGCGATCTGGATTCAACCACGGCAGGCCGTTTGCCTTCAACAAGAAACGGAACTCCCTCACATCAGCCACACTGCATCCACATCCACAATCACCTGGGTGCGCGGAATCCTCTGCTGCGCGGCGTAAAACAGCATGGACCGAAGCAACGCATTCAACTTCTCGCGGCTGTCGGACTTAATCACCAGATGATAGCGGTAATCCTGCTTCAGCCGCAGGATCGGAGCCGCCGCCGGCCCCAGCACGCGTACCCCTTCATGGCGCGTCTTCTCGAACCATTTGCCTAATTCCCCCGACCAGCGCAGGGCTTCATCCAGCTTGTTGCTTCGTACCAGCACGTTGGCCAAAGCGCTGTACGGCGGATAGTGCATCCATTTCCGGTACTGCAATTCTTTGTCATAGAAGCCCGCGAAGTCGTGCCGCGCGGCGTACTGCACTGCATAGTGATCGGGAAAGTAGGTCTGCAGCACAACTTTGCCGGGAGTCTGACCGCGTCCGGCCCGCCCCGCGACTTGCGTCAGCAACTGAAAGGTCCGCTCCGCGGCGCGGAAGTCCGGCATGCCGAGCGCCATATCGGCCCCCACGACCCCAACCAGAGTCACGCCATGGACGTCGTGGCCCTTGGCAATCATCTGCGTGCCGACAAGCAAATCCAGTTCGCCTTCATTCAGTGCGGCCAGCGCCCGCTCAAAATCCTCATGGCTGCGAACCGTATCTCGATCCAGCCGCCCAATGCGCGCCTGCGGAAACATGCCATGCAGCAACTCTTCCAGTTTTTCCGATCCGGTGCCGAGGAAATAAACGTACTCGCTGCCGCAATGCGCGCACGCTTTCGGCACAGGCGCGGTGAATCCGCAGTAATGGCATTCCATGCGCCGCGCCCGTTTGTGGTGCGTAAGAGCAATGGCGCAATTCTTGCACTCCAAAGTCTTGCCGCAGGTGCGGCATAGCACGACCGGAGAATAGCCGCGGCGGTTGAGCAGCACCATCACCTGCTCTTTGCGGTCGAGTCTGTCTTTGATTTCCTCCCCCAGCTTACGTGAGATGACTTGCTCGTGGCCGGTTTCTTGAAACTCCTGGCGCATGTCAATGATTTCAACTTCGGGCAGGGGGCGTTGCTCCACGCGATCGGGAAGCTGCAGCAGGCTATATTTCTGCCGCTTGGCATTGAAATACGATTCCAGCGACGGGGTGGCCGAACCCAGCACGATGGCTGCGTTTGCCATCTTGGCCCGCATGACCGCCACATCCCGGGCGTGATAGCGTGGCGTTTCTTCCTGCTTGTAGGAGGAATCCTGCTCTTCGTCCACGATCACTAGTGCAAGATCGGCGAACCGGCGCAAATACTGCGGAGCGCGTGCCGACGACCACGCGTGCTTCCCCGCGTTTGATTCGGTGCCATTGTTCGGCTCGCTCCTTGTCGGAAAGAGCCGAGTGCAGGATGGCGACTTCTTCTCCGAATACTTGATGCAGGTCGGCCGCAACCGCAGGCGTGAGGCCAATTTCCGGCACCAGCAAGATCGACGAGCGGCCGGCGTGAAGCACCGCTTGCATACCGGCTAGATAAACCGCGGTCTTGCCAGAGCCAGTCACCCCGTGCAACAGCAGGCCGGAGAACTGGCGTGCCTTCACGCTCTCTTCGATCCGCCGCAGCGCTTCCTGCTGCGCCGGACTGAACTGGAAATTAAATGGCCTTGCCCTCAGCCCAGGTCTGGTCGGCGCAGCCGGCTCCTCGACGATCTCCACCAGCCCACGCTTCACCAGAGTGTTCAAAGTTGTGCGGGGAACCTCGAGCGTTTGCAGCGCCTCGACCGCAACTCTGCCGCCGGCGCCCGCCAGCGTCTCGACTAGCGCGAGTTGATTCGCATTCAGCTTGCCCTCGGCGCTTCGTAATACCGCTATCGGACGGTGCGGGTTGCATCACGAACCCCGGAGACATCCTCGCGAGCGATCCATTTTTTCCGTACCATGCCTGCAAGTACGGATTTCGACGCTCGCGTGGCTGCACGCAGCGACTGCTCCTGCGCCGGTTCCCGATCGGCCAGATAGCCGAGCACGCGGAACTCGGCTGCCTGATCCTCCGGCGTGTTGCGGGCTCGTGCCGATGAACCCGACATCCCCGCCAGATGCAGCGCAAGCTCTCCCTCTTGCGTGATGCGATAAGCGATGGCACGTTTGAATTCCGCTCCTAAGGGCAACAGGGTGCGAAAAACTTCGCCGATGGGTGCCAAGTAATAGTCGGCAATCCACTTGGCCAGCCGGAGAAGCTGATTGTCCAGAACCGGGCTGGCATCCAGTACGCTGAGCAGTTCTTTCGTCCTGACCGCAGGCTCACGGTCCTGCAGTTCCGTAACCACCCCCGGCAATCGTTGGTTCCGAAAGGGAACCAACACACGCCCGCCCACAACCGGCTGCATTCCTTCGGGAATGCTGTAGCTGAATACGGAATCCACCGGCACGGGCAACGCAACATCGCAGAAATGAGGCATGGTAGCGCCAGCTTTCTGCTGGCACATTGGCATCCTAGCATCAGGCGAACAGCGGCTCGTATGGCCGAAACCAGTCAGTGCTCGGCTGTTCCAATTGGAACGTACGTATGGAAACGTGCTATGTTGCGATTGGAACATTCTCGTTGCGCAATTGTATGTACGTTGGTATGCGGATGAGAGGAAATATGAAGAAGCAAGCGAAAGGAAGGCAGCGTAAGTCTTTGGGTAAGAAGCCGGTGCAGAGAACTGGAAATGCAAGGGCATCGGCAGCCGGCCGGGACTGGTCGGCGCCGGATGAACAGCTTTATCGGCCCATCAAGAAACCGGTCACTCTGCGGCTGGATGCCGACCTGCTCTCCTGGTTCAAGGCCCAGGGGCGCGGTTACCAGACAAGGATCAACCGGGCGCTGCGCGGTGTCATGATGAAGGAGAGGAAAGCAGCGGGGTAAATTGTGAAGCCGGCTGCGCGCCGATCTGAGCGGCTCAAGCCAAAGCTGGACCTATAACTCCAACCTCAAGTGGAACGATTTTGGCTGTGTAACCGAAGCGTAGCCCAAACGTGACAGGCTGCAGCCGTGACCGGAGTCTTTTACCCCAGTCCAAGCCAGGGCGGGATCAAGATAATCGCAGCGGTTCATAAACCACGTGCCGGTTTCGATGCGGTTTCCAATCTTCAAGGCAGCTTGCAAATCCGCGGTCCATACCGAGGCGCTGAGCCCGTATTGACTGTCATTCATTAGCCGGATGGCTTCCTCGTCATCTTTGACCTGCATGATTGGAGCGACTGGGCCAAAGGTTTCTTCCGTCATGATGCTCATACTATGGTCAACGTTCACAAGGACCTGAGGCGCAAGGTAGGCGCTATCCTCATTCGCTTTAGGAAATTGGGAAGCATCAATCAGAGCCTTTTGCGCCCTTCCGGACGGCTTCTGCAACTTTGGCGCGAACCGCAGCTGGCAGCCTGCTTATGCACCAGATGGTCCGAGAGTGGTCTCGGGATTCAGAGGGTCGTCCAAAATATATTTCTTGGTGAGCTCAACGAAGCCTTCGACAAATTTGTCCCAAATTTCCTGATGGACGTAAATTCTCTCCACCGCACAGCATGACTGCCCGGAATTGAAGAAAGCGCCGTCCACCAGTTCTTCGATAGTTCTTTCAAGAAAAGCATCGGGCCGTACATAAGCCGGGTCCTTGCCTCCCAGTTCGAGTCCAGCGCCAATGAACCGCTCTCTGCGCCGCGCGCTGAACCGCATGCCCTGCGGCAACCGATCCCGTGAAGGCCACAAAACTCACGCGAGAATCGCCAATCATCCGCGACACTTCTTCATGGGTGGTGTGCAGAAACTGAAACACGCCTTCCGGCAAACCGGCCGCCGAAAAAGCTTCCGCATAGCGCTCCGCAGTCAGAGGAGTTTGGGCAGCGGGCTTCAGAATGACGCTATTGCCCGCCATGATCGCCGGCACAACGACGTTCACCGAACAAAGATATGGATAGTTCCACGGCATAATGGCCAGAACCACTCCGACCGGATCGCGCCGGATAAAACGCTGAAAGTTTTCTTTCGGCTCGCAGGGCAGGTCGGCGAGCTCTTCCGCGGCAATGTCAATCATGTACAACGCGCGTTCCTGAAAACCGCGCCGGATTTCCATCGGGCTGTAGCGAATCGGGCGCCCCATCTGCCAGCTGAGTTCCGTCCCCAGTTGCTCGGCGTGATCTACCATCCATGAAACCGCATGCCTGCAGATCCCGGCGCGCTCGCTGAGAGACACCTGTTTCCACTGCCTCTGAGCCTTCGTGGCTGCGGCCAGTTTGGCCTCAACTTCCTGCCCGGATTCCAGGTTGCGTTCCACGTACACGGACTCGTCAACCGGGCTGATAGTCTGCATTCGCTCAGCCCTTGCGCTTGCTTTAGCCATGACCTTACTCCGGGGTTACGTAAGCGGCGGTAATTCCACCGTCTACCAGGAATTCCGCCCCGGTCACATAAGAAGACTCGTCCGAAGCCAAAAACAACGCGGCCTGCGCAATCTCCTTGGCCTCGCCGAAACGCCCCATGGGGATATGAACCAGCCTTCTCTGCCGCTTCTGCTCCGTGTCAAGAAACTTCATGAGCAATTCGGTCCGCAGCGGCCCGGGGCACAGCGCGTTCACGCGGATGTTTTCGCGAGCATGAATGACCGCGAGTTCACGGGTCATCGCCAAAACTGCGCCCTTGCTGGCAGTGTATGCAATTTGTGGGGTGGCTGCGCCCAGCAGCGCCACAAATGAAGCCGTGTTGATGATTGAGCCTCCACCGGCCCGCCGCAATGCAGGAACTCCATACTTGCAGCCGAAGAAAACTCCTTTTGCATTGATGCGCATCGTGAGGTCCCAGACATTCTCCTCGGTGCTGACGGCATCGTCGTCTTTCCCATGCATGATTCCGGCGTTATTGAAAAGGATATTAAGCTTGCCAAATTGCTTTTCGGCAGCGGAGATCATGCGTTCGCTATCGACTGCCGACGATACGTCGGCATGGACGTAGTGCGCTTTGCCGCCGCCGCTTTCGATCTTCTGGACGGTTTCCTGGCCGCCCTTGTCATCCATATCGGCGACCACAACGCAGGCACCCTCGCGGGCAAACAGCAACGATGTCTCGCGGCCGATCCCGCTTGCACCGCCAGTAATGAGGGCAACTCTATCTTTTAGTCTCATGATCACTCGATCAAAGAATCAGAAACATTTCGCAACGAAACCGTGCTCAACCGCCGTCATTTCGGCCAGGAAAACATTGCATTCACAAGGCGAAGAGACTTTCAAATTCTCTCAAAATAGCGTCGCCGCTCCCAGTCGGTCACTGCCATATCAAACGCAGCTTGTTCGGTGCGAAAGAAATGGGTGTAATGCTCCACCACTTCCGAGCCGAACGCCCGTTTGGCAAAATCGCTTTGCGAAAACAACGCGGTGGCTTCCGCCAAGGTCTTCGGAACCCGCGCAATCTCCGAGGCTCCGTACAAATCGCCCTGGAAGCTCTCGGGAGGCTCGATCCGCTCCTCAATGCCGGCCAGGCCTGAAGCCAGCGAACCCGCAAAGGCCAGATAGGGATTGCAGTCGGCCCCGGGAATGCGGCATTCGATGCGCAGGCTCTGATCTTTCCCCACCACTCGAAATCCCGCGGTGCGATTGTCATAGCTCCAAGCGATACGAGTCGGCGCCCAGGATCCTTCCACGTAGCGCTTGTAGGAATTAATAGTGGGAGCGTAGAAGACCATGACGTCCGGCACATAGCGAATCCAGCCCCCGAGAAACCAGCGAAACATGTTTGAACACTGAATCTGTCCGAACTGTTCGTTGCCGGCAAACGCATTCTTATGCTCACGCCACAAGCTGAAATGAATATGACAACTGGAGCCGGCACGATCGGCTGCGACTTTGGCCATGAAGCAGACACTCATGCCCATTTGGTCGGCAGTTTCCTTGAGGCATTGCTTGAAAAGAACGTGGCGGTCAGCCATCTCCAAAGCTTCGGCATGGCGCACGTTCAATTCGTGTTGCCCAATACCCCATTCGCCTTTGGAGCTCTCTACCGGTACTCCCGACTGCTTGAGGTGCTCGCGGACGGCTGCCGTAAAGTTCTCATTCCGCGTTCCTTGCAGAATGTGGTAATCCTCGGAATACCATCCTGCCTCTTCCAAACCAACGCAGCCCTTGCTTGCGGCTTCACGGTAGCTGTTGCCGAACAAGTAGTACTCGAGTTCCGATGCGGCAGCGGTCACAAGAGATAAGCTTTGAGCACGCTCCAGTTGGCGACGCAGGATGGAACGCGGGGCAACGGTAACATACGAGCCTTCGCTGTTCTTAACGTCGCAAAGGACAATGGCGGTTTTGTCCAGCCAGTTCGCAATTCGAAGACCGCCGAGGTCCGGCACGAGATGAACGTCGCCGTAGCCGCTCGCCCAGTTCGCAAAGCTGTAACCGGGGACTGGCGTCATTTCCATGTCGGTAGTGAGCAGGTAGTCGCAGGCATGAGTACCATGCTTGTGAACATTTTCGACAAAAAGCTCCGCGTCGTAGCGCTTTCCAATGAGGCGGCCGTAATGATCGGTAAAGGCCACGATCACCGTCCTTACCTTGTCCTGGCGGACCATCTCGTCGAGTTGCTCTACACTCAACATGCCGCGTAGTGTGCTGCTAAATGTGCTCAATCATTCTCCTAGAGCGTGCCCAAACATTTTACGAACTTACCACCTCTTTGTTGGGAAATTTCCGGTAACCCGGCTTGGTTGTAAGTCTTGATGCTTCCGCCGACCACATGCGAGGCCTGCGCAGCAGCACTTGCAGCCTGTGCTGTGCTGCCGACATGATCGCCCGCGAACTCATGAAAATTTCAGCTATGTACTAGGGTGATGGCGGAATTGTTAGTGCAACCCTGAGATAAAGAAGGGGCGACTGATTACGGCTGCTTTGAACGTCAGTTCGCAGCGTAGATCAGTGAAACGCATCTTTGCATATCCGACCAAAGGATTCAAGCGACTCGACATGGTGGAAAGCCTTATTTGCTGCCAGTTTATACCTCAGAATGTCTCCCTCGCGGTCCTCACCAAGGGTACTAAAGGGCAGTGAACTGCATCGTAGCCTTGAGGGCAAGCCTATGACTGGAAACATACGGCTCCTGTTCGTGGATGACGAGCCGGCCGCCAGAATTTCGTGGTCCACGATTCTTACCAATGAGGGATTTCAGGTAACAGTTGCCTCGACGGTGGCGGAGGCCCTGGCTCTAATCACAGCGGAGAAATACGACGCCCTGATTGCCGACTTGAACGTTGGCCAACCAGGGGACGGCTTCACTATCGTCAGTGCGATGCGGAGGGTGCAACCGCAAGCCGTCACCCTGATCTTAACCGGATATCCGGCGTTTCAGGCGGCATTGCGAGCTATACACGAGCAGGTAGACGATTTCCTGACCAAGCCGGCAGACCCGCAGAAGGTCGTCACCTGCATCCAGCGGAACCTGAGCCGTGACAAGAGATCGATGACGCTCCTCCCCGAGCGGCTTTCTAAGATCATCGCGCAAAATGTGCAGGGCATGATTGAAGCCTGGTACAAAGCGGTCGAAAAAGATCCCGAAATCAGCCAAATACCCCTATCGCGCGAGCAACGGATTGATCACTTACCGGAGGTTCTGGAAGAGCTGGTTTATCCGCGGCAGTCGAGCAACGAAATCAACCCGCTGGCACGCGCCTCCTCAGCCCGGCACGGGGCCCAGCGGCGCATACAGAAGTATTCGCTTTCCATGTTGTTGCAGGAGACCAGGATCTTGCATCGGGTGATTGCAGATTACACCCAGGAAAATCTGTTGATGGTGGACATCAGCAATGTGCTTCCCGACCTGGTTGACGTGCACGACAGATTACATCTCATGTTGAAGTATTCGCTGGAAGCATTCTTGCAGAACGACAGTTTTCCCGAGGCAGCCTAGAGTTGCTTCAGAAGGGCAAGACGAATGGCTTGCTCGACGGGCGAATACGCTCCATCCGAGCGGTTCAAGACGAATGGCTCGCCCGGAGGAAGCGGCGGCTGCGCGAGAAAGCGCGGGCGGGCGCCGCGATGGGGCTGAGCCGCATGCACCAGAAAGGGGTGGCAAAGGTAGACTGTGCCCGCCTCGCCGGTCGCCAACACTTCCCGCCGCCCGGTGGTCTCCGCAAAACCGTTCGCGGCTAGTTCCAGCGCCGACAGGCCGAGTTCTCCTGCGGGAGCAAGCATCCTGGCAATGTCGAAATGCGACCCGGCCCGAATGCGTGTGGGCGCATCGTTTTCGCCGACATCGGAGAACAGAAACAGCATCAGCAGCGCTCGTCCCTTCGAGGCCACGTTGACGCGCCAACGGAAATAATTTGTAGCATCTCCGGTCTCGGGCGGAAAACTGGCATCCACGTGCCAGCCCGCATCTCCGGGATCCTCACAAGACGGGAACCGAACCGGAAACGTCCCAAGATCTTTGCGTGGATTCCATCGCCCCGGACCGACGAGTTGATCGAAGGCTTTGTGCAGGACCGCTGAGTTGGCGGCCCGGGCAAACGGCTCTTGTCCATACATGCCAAGCCGAACCACCGGCTTCGTCCACGTGCTCGGATCGCCTTCATCGCAACCCGTGTCCCGCCATAGAACCGAACGCCCCTGGTCGGCGAGTTCACGCGGGAAGGCTACGTCAATTTTGACGTACCCATCATGAATGAACTGCTGGATCTCGGTTTCGCTAAGCATGCTTACGCTGGCGGAGTCAGCTGCCCGATCGTACGGGATGGATTGTTGGTAGGCAATCGGCGAAGTTACTGCGACAAGAATATAGTAGCGCCCCTGGCGGTACGAAAGCACATACCCGCCACCTCATATACAATCTGTCAGCGCTACAGAAGCAAGTTCTTGTTGGGGAACCGATAAGGAGACGACCGATGGTTAAACCCGGGACCTACGAGGAAATCATGAGACGGTCCTCAACCCAGGTTGACGATTTCACCATGAGCCTGCAGATCCCGCTCAGCGACTGGTCCGGCTATTTCCTTTTCGCCGCCATCGACGGGGAGGGGCCGTGCCAGGCCGTCAACCTTGGAGTATGTATCGGCTTGGTCAACGGCGCCGAACACGGCGTGCCGCAATGGGACGGCGATCCCTATCGACTATTCGTGATCGACGCCTGCATCTGTGACGGAGTCAGTTATCGCGTGCTGGACGACACCTCCTACACCCGGTCCGACGTGATTTACTCGCGCGTGGGGCTCGATCTTCAGGTTGCGGACGTGGTTCGCATTCGCGGTACCTGGCCCTATTTCGAGCTGTATTTTCGCGACAAAGTGCACGACATCCTCTACGAATTGGAGGGCCGCGCCGGCTACGCCCATTGGATTCCGGACCACATCCAGCGGGGCACGATGTACAACTACGTGTGCTTCCCGGATTTCAGTTTTCATGGGACTATCACGGTTCGCGGCGTCAAGCACCAGGTCAAAGGCGTCGGCGGCCTGGACCACGTGGTCGCGCGCAATGTGGGCAGCACCAGCAGCCCCGGTGTCGGGTTCTGGCATTATGATCCCATCCACTGGGGAAATGGCCTGGTCTCGAATGGCCTCTACTACCTCGGTGTAAAAGGCGAGCCGTATATCACCCAGGGCGTTATGACGCTTCCCGACGGCGGGTATCACCCGGCCTCCCGGTTCGCCGTTGACTACCTCGAACTCGGTGAGGGTACAGCGAACGCCGGCGCCTCCGGCGGTGCGCAAGTTGTGCCCCGGCGGTGGAAAGCGACTATGGAGTCCGCCCACGGGGTGCTCACTTACACGACCGTGCCGATGGAGGTACGCAACACGCAGGGACAGGTGATCGTCGAGCCTAATTTGGTGTTCCGGGCTGAAGGTGAGTTCCGGGGGCACGACGGCCAGGTGATCAAGCTTGTCGGCAAGGGACACAATGAGTATATGGGGGCGGCCTTTAACCCCTCCCGGATGCGCTGAGCAAATGTGGCAATCTGCTGCTTGCCTGTCAGAAGCTGAGCCGGTCGCAGTTCGGCGTCACATACTTCTGAGTGAGACCTGCCCGTGACCGTAACCAAAACCAATCCGGCGGCAACCCCGCAACTACGGCGCAATTCCCTTGGGCTTGCGGAACTGGTGTTCCAGGGCATTACCCACATTGCACCCGCGGGCACCATCGTGTTCACGTTTCCCATCATCGCCCGCAAAGCGGGACCGGACATGCCGATCTCGCTGCTGCTGACCACCATCGTCTGCTTTTTTATCGGCAATACCGTGTCGCAGTTCTCCGAGTACATGCCGTCGAGTGGCGGCTACTATTCTTTTGTCACCCGTGGCCTCGGGAGCCGCAGCGGCTTCATGGCCACCTGGAGCTACCTGCTGTATGACGTCCTGGGCCCGGCGGCTTCCACCGGGTTCCTGGGCTACATGTTGTCGGACATGCTGCGCACCGAGTTCGGCGTGCGCCTCCCGTGGTGGTTGCTCGCGGTCGTGGTATTTGCCATCATCTGGGCCCTCACCCACTATGGCATCCGCCTCTCGATGCACATTACGGCAATTTTCGGCGGCCTCGAGATGCTCATCATGTTGGCGCTCGCCATCACCTTCCTGCTGCATCCGGGACACGGTTCGAGCTATGTCGCGCCACTAAAGCCGTCATCGGCGCCGAATCACTTTGGTGGGATCCTGGCCGGGATGGTCTTCTCCATCCTTGCGCTCAGCGGCTTCGAAGCTCCCGCGCCGCTCGCCCAGGAAAGCCGCCGGCCCGGCAAATTCATAGGCCTGGCGGTCAGCGTCTCGCTGCTGGCGATCGGGATCTTTTATGTTTTCACCTCTTACGCCAGCGCCATCGGCTGGGGCACCGGCAACATGGCGGCTTACGCCACCGACCCGAACCCCTACTACACCCTGGGCCACGCGCTGTGGGGCGCCGGCTGGTGGGTGGTCGTCCTCGCTATCGTCAACAGCGCTATCGGGGTCGGCATGGCATGCACCAATGCCGCATCCCGCGTGATGTACACCATGGGTCAGGCGGGCGCGCTCCCCGCGCCTTTCGGAAAAATTCACCCGGAGCATCAAACCCCCGCGTTCGCCATTGCATTTATTCAGCTGCTCGGCATGGTCGTGGTTCTGCTCGTTGGCCTGCTTCTGCGGCCCGGGGACATCCTTGGTTTTCTCGGAACCATCGCCACGCTTGCCGTGATCATCCTCTATGCCATGGCGAACCTGGCCCTGACGTCCTACATGCGCCGCGAGCACCCGGATGACTTCAGCCTCTGGCGGCATGCGGTGATCCCCTGGATCGGGACGGTGGCCTTGGTGCCGGTCTTCTTCGTGACTATCTATCCAGTACCGGCCTGGCCCTACAACGTCGCGCCCTATTTCTTCGTGGTGGCGCTCGTCTTTGGCTTTGGTTACATGCAGTGGCGCGAAGCGCGTCATCCCGGAGTGCTCCGCCGCGGCGCGACCATGCTCGTAGGACACCGCACCGACGCCGCGGGCGACGTGGATTGGGACGCAAGCTCCAGTTCGGTCAGGACTACTGCGCGAGATCTCGATTGAAACCGCTTGCTGACTAAGGGTATTCCCTTGGGCGCGGTTTTGCGCGATCACGGCCAAGACCGCCGGGAGAGAGTTGGTAGCGCTACCGGGAATCGAACCCGGGTTTGAAGATTGAGAATCTACTAACGTGCTCTTTCATTTGTTGGGTTTACGCGCGATGCCCGGGAAAGTGTGCCTCAAATTGTGCCCACTTCCTGATGAAAGTGACTATCGGTGATGCATAGAAGAAATTTCGGCAACCTGCTGCTGAAAGCATTCGAGCACCAGTTGCTGTAAAAGCCTAAGGTCACCTTTATCCGCCGCCTTCAACCCCAGTACGTATTCATCCTTCCGAGCCTTCAACTTTGCGGGGAGCGGTTCCCCGGCAAATACTGGGGCCACTTCTGTGACCATTACGAGGTAAGCAAGAGACCTAGCAACCCTGCCATTTCCGCCGTTGAACGGGTGAATGTGATTGACTTTCCACAGTACGAAGGCAGCCCGGTGCAGGGGGCTCTGCGACACCCCATTTCCGTATAGCCACTCAAGCATGTCAAAAACGTCGAGCCGAACTTGAGATGCGTGAGAAGGCTTGTGTTCTGTGTCGGTTATTTCGACCAATGTCAGAGCGTCCCGGTAGTGGCCAGCGCACGGATAAATTCCCTCGATCGTGAGTGCGTGAATTTGCAGGAAGTCGGCCTCGGTGATGCGATTCCTTCCGTTTTTCACAAACTCAGAGAGAAACTCAGCGACCGTAACCTGGTTTCTAATTTCAATGTCTGACTTTTGTTCAACCGGGCACAGAAGTTTGTCGTGTGTCATAAATGAATAGGGGCCGGATTTCATTCCGACCCCGTCTTGCTTTTGGTTCCGAGATACGAGCGCCCACTTCAGGCGGACTTCAGAGAGGTCGAGCGCATGACAGACTCTACTTGTTCTATCGTGATTCTCTCGTCTTCCAGGCCCGCATTTCCATACGCCCAATCGCGAAGGAATGTAGCATCCGGAACCGCTGCATTGGGCCTATCCTTCATGACCTCACGGGCTTGCGCTATGATTTTCTCTTCTGCGCTCATCTGCGTCCTCCTCCTAAGTCCACAACTACTCACATCTTCTCTTAAGCCTCTAGAATAGGCGATATACAGAACGGCACATCCCGAAAGTAACCCCGTCAAATACCAGAGCGTCTTTTGAACCCCGTTGCTCAAAGAAATCACCTCGAATCGAGCCCTTGCTGATGGTTCATTGTTTCGATTCAGGGGAGTGTCTGCCCGATGCTTGAAGAATCACAAAAATACACTAGATATCCCCACCTGTCGAGTTCGTGCTGAGGGCTGAGTTTAACCGCCATATTTCTCATAGCTTTCTAGATGGATTTCACTGGAGACGATCTGTTTCCTTCTGGCCCAAATCGAACAGCTTGCTCGTATGATAGGCGACAAACCGATCAAACCCTGTCATTACATGCGGTTCAGTGACGTGAATGTAGTATCGCTCAGCCACACGGGGAGAACTGTGACCCATCAAGCGGGCCAGAGTGAACTTGTCCATCCCGCTCTCGGCACAGCGCGTGCCGAACGTGTGACGCCAGCAGTAGAACTCGAAGGGCTGCAATCCAGCATCGCGGATCGCTTTCTCGTGTGCGTGCTGAATCGTGGCCAAGTGCCCAGACTTGCCGGGACCGGGGAAAACGGATACTTCGACCCGTTTACCAATTGCCGTCTAGCGAGCAGCATTTCCCGCGTGCGCGGCGTTAAGGGCATGTTCCGGGTCGCTGCGTCAGTCTTTCCCTGAATCACATGTATAAAGCCCTGTGGCGCGTCTGGGGTGCTCTCTAGCTGCACGTTCGACCATTCCAAGGGGAAAAGCTCAGAGTTAGGCCGAAGGCCAGTATCGGCAGCCATAATTGCGGCATCGCGCACCGTTCGGGACGCCGCTGCCAGGTACCGCACTTCTTCCGCGAAACTGATGACCCGGTCACGTCCCTTGCCTCCCGGCAATTCGTGAATGTTCGGCGTATGAGACATCAGCCCCCACTCTTGGGCCAGATTCAGCATCCGCCGAAGCGTTCGCAGTTCGCCGTTCACCGTGAGCACGGAATCGTTTGGGCAACTGCTCCGACGCCAATGCGCGTACTTGCTCACCGCTTCCCCCGTGATCTCCGAGAGCAACGCATCCGCCAGAGGCGAAAAACGCAGAACCCGGTTTGCACAGACTTCATAGAATCGCGCCGTACCGGATTTCTTCTGCACGGTGACGTAGGCGAGGAACTGCTTTGTGAACTCCCGCAGCGTCGGAACTTGCGGGGTTTGGGGCTTAGGCTTGGGCCATGGCTCAGCAGGATGGACAAGGCCCAGGCGCAATGCACGCCGATGTTCTTCTTCCGCCTCGCGTGCCCGTTTCACATTGGAGGTACGAGCCGACCGCCGAACGAGGTAGCTTTCTCTCGTCCCGTCTTGCAGCTTGAGAGTCCAGCGAAATTTATACCAATGCACGCCACCACGTTTATAGGTCATGGTTTCTCCGTTGCTTGCGCTTTCTTTCGTGGACGCCCGCCTAACTTACCGTTCTCACGCGAAGTAGCGGCCTTGCGCTTCGATTTCGCAGACCCACGGCAGGCAGGACAGTAACAAACCAGCTGGATATTGTGTATCGGGCATTTCACACGGGAATTATAACCTAACACACTAGGTTATTTCAAAGGGTTATCAAATCCCAAGTCGACAGCCGTGGGTGGAGAAAATGGACGCGGGCCAGCACCTTTTGCTGGTGGGACCAGTCCGCGCTGCTCCATATCATCCACATAGCGCACTGCTTCGGCACGGGGGATGCCTAGTGCCCTCATGATTTCGCTTACCGAAGCACGGCCCTTCTGCCGACAAAACCCGACCGCAGCATCAAACAGGTAATCGTCTTTTCTCGCTACTTCTCGCTCTGAAGCTGGAACATCTGGAACAAGCCGCGTGTTTACTGGCGATTCTTCGGACTTGCGACCTGGAACGTCCATGCCATGTTCCAGGTCCGCAAAGTGCACCTTCTCTGCGTCATTACTGCGTTGTTCCACTTGTTCCAGCTTGTGCCGCAAATAGCGGTTCCACGCGTCCTTGAACGCAACGCATTGATAGCCCCAGGGAGTTGCATCGCCAATACGCAACTTCTGGTGGTAAACCTCAAAGCGCTTTAGAAGGCGCGCCAAACTGGCCGAGGTGAGAGGCTTCCCGTGAGCGAACTCAGACCAGAATGGGTTCTGGTCGCACAAGGCCGAGAGCAACTCGCAAGTGGGGAGACTGTCCGCCTGTTTCTGCTCGAAAATATCTTTTGCATCGGACAATAGCCGCACCCCAACCGAGTTATCCTCGGCTGCCTCGCCGGTGAGTATTTCTACGAGGGCTCGCCGTGCTTTCTGCCGCCACTCTAAACCAGCGGCATCGGCGATAGCCAACAGGGGTTCACATCCGTCCTGCTGGCGATCTGACAGCGCCTCGGGCAAGTCAGGCTTTGCCTCTTTTAGGGAGGAAATGATTGGAGAAAGCCATGCTTCAACCTGTGCGCGAATCTGGTCTGCTTCCGCCTTGTGAAGCCGGGGACGAAATCTCTCTACCTTCTCGTTCGGTGCCCTACGCTTCATCCGAATAGGAATCGACCGATCCGCCACGGTATCTGGTAGCCTGCCGATACCAGCAATTGCTTTTGGACAAAATACCTCGAAGTCCTTGAATGTGATATTTGCCCCCTGCCCAACGCAGAGACTTGCAACCCCATCGCGGCTGTGTCCGCAGTTAAGGATTCCCCTTAGTGCTTCCGAATATTCTTTGTCGCCAGCGAATGCGGCGTCGCTTTCGTCCAGCAGAAGGGTTGGCTTCTCCGAGTGGATCTTCCGGACGAGTACAGCCTTGCTTGCGCTGGCCGTGAACCAAGGCTTCGCGACGAGGAGGCGGAGCACTTCTAGAAGAACGGTTTTGCCGCACTGCTTTTCGGCACTCGTGATATTCAGGTACGGAGTGGTTTGGGCCACATCAACCGCATGGGTGTGCACTACCCAGAGGGTGATCGCAATAGTTTGGGAATTCGAGAGTGAAACGAACCGCTTTACGAATTCAACAACCTTATGCAGCGGGGTGGTGTTATCTTCTTCTGCTGCTAGGATCAAGTTTCAACCTCACAATTCTCCGCTATTGCAGCGAGTTTGGCGAGGCGATATAGTGGCGGTGTCATTGCGCCAGGGCTACACCGCCTCGGTTGAACGGTGATGGGCCGTTTGAGTGTTGGAGCACTCAGCGGCCATCGCTTTTGGAGTATGTGAGTTCTCCCCCACAACCGTTCGAGGCAAGCCATGAGTCGAGTGTTTCACGGTTAAACCGAAGAGCTTTTGATCCGACTCGCGTGTGAGGGATGGTCCGCGAGCGAACGCCCTTTCTAAGGAATCCGACGCTCATGCGGATGTATCGAGCGGCTTCCGTAATAGTCAACCATTGCTGCTCTTGTGGCATAGTGTTCCTTCCTGATTTCGAGTCTAAGGTGATAATCATGAGTGACCCGTGAGAGCAATATGGCAATGGATGGAAGCTTTGTACAGCGGGGAAAAAGCGTCACCTATTTTCCCCGGTGGAAAACTGAGGAGATTCAACGCGTACGGCGCCTTTTTTTGAGATGATCCGAACAGCTTCCTTTGTGATGTCTTTCTGCCCGAAATATTTCATTTCCCTTACGCCGTTGGTGATTTTGGAAAGGTCCATTTCTTTTTCATGCAGTGAATTGATTATCGCGTGCTTTTCCAATTGTCTTGGTCGGCCTTTCTGTGGTGTTGCAGCGGCTAGAATCTCATTCTCATGCTCCTGAAGATCAAGAGCCTGAATGAGGCATCTGAACAAAAAGTCAGAGCCAGTGTTCCATTTGGAAGTCGATCTGGAGCGTTCTGCGACGGCTAACAGATACTGATAGTTTGTGCGGCGCAAGTAAAATTCGAGTTTCCCCTGAAGAGACGGCACCAAAGACTTAGACGACGCATCGGCAGACTGTCTTGTGACTGGATGGAAATTGAAAGCGCAAGAATTAGGCATCGCTCCCTCGGCGAAACCCTGAATAGGAATGGCCGCCAACCGGGCAGGGTTCCCGGCTTGTCGCCCGGCCAAGGCTAGGCGGTCTAGTAATATTAGACCGGTACAACGCAGCCTCAAATGATTAAGAGACTACTCGCAATTTTTGGTGACACAGCTGTTGCAGGGGGCGCTTACTATCTTTTCCACTGGGTGGGTTTTGCGCTAGTGGTTTTTTTTGTGGTGAGTTGGTACCTCATTCAACTGGTCGAGACGAATCTCATTATGAAAAACACCTTATTGTCACGTTTGCCTGACAGGTGTGCGATCTGTCACCGGGAAATTGTTGATGAGGCCGGAGTTTTCGATGAAGATGGAATGTATCATGCAAAATGCTCAGACAAGCTAGAGTCGCTTGGCCATTGACGAAGCAATTGCGGCTACCTTGAGTTTGGCCACTTTGAAAACGCAAGATAGTAGAGCAGCCCAAGATTAACGACAGGAATGAACATCAGAACAGCCATCAGAGGGTTGAAACCCGCTTTTACGAAGATCTTCGTTAAGGGATACAGCACCACAAAGATGCAAACGAGACCAAAGATCTCTTTCGATATTCCATTCATGGCTAGATCGTCCCGTTCTTCAGGGTCTCAACCTGGAGTTCCTCTAGCAACTCGTTCATACGCAGCCCTAACTCTTCTTCTGTCATGTTGCAAATGTTGGAGGAGTTCACATCTAAATTCACCGCTTGAATAGCCTTCCCCTCGACACGATTTGCCAGTTCGGAGATAGCCTTCACATCGCCCTTTAACGCCTGTCTAAGCAGGGATTCGGCAATCGCAGCGGCCCAGGTCTTGCCGCCGGAATCGGGCATCTCTTCTTCTAGGAGACGCTCCAATTCAGCTGTGATGAGCTTCTTCTTTGGGCGTCCACCAGAGTTGCCGCTCACGCCCTTAGGCCAAGGCTTCAGGTTCTCGATTCGACCGGCCACTGTTTCTCCGCTGTTCTCAGCGAGATTGTACGCTTTGGGGAGTCCCTTCTTCGACGTATCAATGCGACCAAGCCATTTAGACGGCACCCACCAGACCTCAGGTTTCAAAGAGCACACTGTGCCCCAAATTGTGCCCACTACCTGCCGCCACTGTGCCACACAAACTAATACGGCCTATTTCGAGCAGTTCGAGGTGTCAGTTGCAAGCGTAGGAAATAACACGAGATAGCAGGAGAGAAGTGGTAGCGCTACCGGGAATCGAACCCGGGTTTGAAGATTGAGAATCTTCCGTCCTAACCCCTAGACGATAGCGCCGTGGCCGAAAGTGATTATAACAAGCGTCCTGCGCCTTCGCCCCGGATCAGCGGCCCTTTTTCGACAGCACGAACTCCACTCCAAACACCACGCTGCGGCCGGGCATGGCCACGCCGGGAACCTCCTCGTATCGTGTGTCGCTTAGATTGGCCAGGCCCAGATGTGCACCCACGTAGCGGAATTCACGGGCCACGGCCACATCCCAGAGTGCATAGGGATCTTTCCCGTAGCGATTGATCACCCCCAGTCGCGTGCGGGCGATGAAATTTCCCGGCAAAACACCTTGCCAGGAAATGGAACTGTCATTCACCGGGTAGTTGGAAATGTACTCGGACTCAAGCCCATTTAACGACTGCAGGCTGCCATGCAACGCGGTGTAGGCGAGCTGCACGTTTTGGCGGCGCGGCAGGCGGATGGTGAGCGAAGTCTCGGCTCCGGTGAAGTTTAGAACGTCAATATTTTCGGCCTGCCACCGGTCGGCAGGGGAGGCCCGCACATAATCGATCCCATTCTTTTCGCGGCGCTCAAAAATTGTTGCCTCGGCGTGATAGCGTCCGCCGCGATCCCACACCAGGCCGCCTTCGTAATCCCAGGCGGTTTCCGGTTGCAGGCCGGCATTGCCGATGGTCGCGGGATCGGAGTAGTAGAGATCCGTGTAGGTGGGCAGGCGGAAGGCGTGGCTGACGCTGCCCTTCAGCTTGAATCCGGCTTTCAGCCAGTAACCGGCGGCCAGGCTCGGGCTGAACTCGCCGCGGGTCGAGTTGAAAATCTCCTCGCGCGCTCCCGCCGAAAACGAAAATTGTTTCAATACCCTCATGTCGTAATCCACATACACAGCTCCACGGCTGCGCTCGTGCTGGCCCAGGTTGTTGCTGTCGATGGATTCATGAAAGCCTTCTCCGCCATAGAAAAGCGTTGAGTTCTGTCCCACCGGCTGCTTTCGCCGCAGCGCAGTTTGCCAGCTTTGGTCGCTGTGGTTGTTCTCGTAGAAGCCAGGGTTGTCGCGGAACAAAATGAACTGGTCAGTGTGGCGGTGGTAGGCGAATGAGAATTGCGTCTTATCGCCGAGGTCCTGGTTGATCCCGCCGAGCCAGGCCTTGGTTCGTTCCCAGGAATCGAAATTGCCATAGAACTGGTTGGCTCCGAAGGGCTTATCGCCGTAGCCGAGCATGATTTGGGTTCGTCCCAAGGACGTTTCGGCACCGGTATTGGAAAACGCGGTGAAGCTGCGGTAGTCGCGATCCGGCATGAACCCGCTGGAGAAGTCCCTGGCCACGCTAAGTTCCTCGTCCCACTGCCCAGCAAGCCAGGCCGCATCTGCACTCTGCTGGTTCACCCCGAAGTTCCCAACCCCTGCGCCCACACGGAACTCCGAGTGCTTTGGTGGTCCGGTAATCACGTTGATGGAACCAGCCATGGCATCGGAGCCATACAAAGTCGAGCCTGCACCACGCAAAATTTCGATGCGCTCAATCGCATTTGTCGGGACCGGCAGGTCCATGTTGTGGTGGCCGCTCTGCGCGTCGTTCATACGCAGGCCATCGAGCAGGACCAATGTCTGGCCAAAAGTGGAGCCGCGGATGGTCAGGTCGGCCTGCACTCCGTCGGGCGCGCGCTGCTGCAAATCCACCGAAGGATCGAGTTGCAGGTAATCCACCCAGTGGTTGTAAAGCAGTGGGACTTCGCGCGTATCGATGACGGAAACCGCTCTATCTATGCTATCTACGGGCAAAGGCTCGAAGGTTCCGGTGACCACCACCGTCTCTTTTCGGGGCGCGATTTTTTGTTTTTGGCAGGCGGCAGAAGGGTTGGTTTCATGGGCGGAACAATTCGCGTCCTGCCCGGGAACCTGGGCGTGGCTGGAAAGGCAAAGTCCAAGGAATAACGCACACACGAAGCCTGCAATTGCTCTCAATCCGCCTCCAGAATTGGGAATCGGCCGGCACCTGAATTTCCGAGGTTCCCCTTACGATTTTTTTGCTCTCGCGAGCGCCATCCACAGGGCGATCCAGTTTATTATTGTTTTCAAGATCAACCAAATTCAGGCGAGCCGGGAGTGGCCATAATCAATCGGGCTGGCTCACAAATTCGGTTCCCTGTGGAATCTCAGTATCTGTAAAAGGAGTATCGGAGTATGCCCAGAGCAAAAACCCCTCGCAATGGAAGTTCCAGCAAGCGCGCGACCAGCGCGACTACGGCCGTCTCGGCGCCCAACGGCAACGGCCACACCACCCCGTCCGTGACGGAGGAACAGATTCGCCTTCGCGCCTACGAACTGTACGAGCAGCGTGGCTGCATTCCCGGCCGGGAGCATGAGGACTGGCTGTTGGCCGAGCAGGAGATCGCAGCCCGTCATCAGCAGCCGGGCGCTTAGCTTTGCGGGGCTAAGGCTCCGAAACGCGCGGACGTGGCGCGAGGCGAGTAGCAGCCAGGTCCGGAAGCGCTCTTGCGTATTTCGGGCTGTCTCCAGAACATCCAGAGGGCCGGGCACCCGGAAGTGCCAGGTTTTTTGTACTAAAGGGCAATTGCTGTTGCCTCGCGGGGGTGTTTCTGAAAAAATAACCCCTGAGTACCTGAATGTCTCAAATTGGTAGTTTTGCCCTCCTCCTCGCGCTGGCGCTGAGCGTTTACTCTTTTCTGGCGGGATTAGCGGCGCTAGTCAAGGCCGGACGAAATTCGGAACGCCTTGGCGAGACCGCTCGCCGCGCTGGCATCGCAACGTTTGCGCTGGTCCTTCTGGCTTCTGCGGTGTTGGTCACGGCCGCGTTCCGCAACGACTTTTCTCTCGCCTACATTTATCACCACAGCAACCGCGACCTTTCCGCACCCTACAAATTTGCCACGCTGTGGTCCGGACAGGAAGGCTCGTTGCTGTTTTGGTCTTTGCTGCTGGCGGCTTACGGGTTCGTCCTGCGCCTGCGGCATAAGGTAGACAGCCGGTTATTCGCCTACGCCTCGGTGATCGTAGCGGGTGTGCAGGTCTTCTTCTTGCTGGTGCTGAACTTCGCAGCACATCCGTTCGCGCTGATGCAAGGTACGTTGCCGGCGGACGGCGCCGGACTCAATCCGCTTCTGCAATATCCCGAAATGGTCATCCACCCGCCCATGCTTTACCTGGGTTACGTGGGTTTTACGATCCCCTTCGCTTTTGCGCTGGGCGCACTGGCCATGCGATATCCGGGGGATAAGTGGATTCACATTACCCGCCGCTGGACAATGGTGACCTGGGGATTCCTCACCTGCGGCATCTTTCTCGGCATGCACTGGGCTTACGCCGTGCTGGGCTGGGGCGGTTATTGGGGCTGGGATCCGGTCGAGAATGCATCGCTGATGCCATGGCTCACGGGGACGGCCTTTCTGCATTCGGTAATGATGCAGGAAAAACGCGGCATGCTGAAGACCTGGAACATGTGGCTGATCTTCGCTACCTTCTTGCTCTCGATTTTCGGCACAGACCTGACCCGCAGCGGTCTGGTGAATTCCGTCCACGCCTTTGCCCAGTCTTCGATCGGCGCCTGGTTCACCACGTTTCTTGGGATCATCTTTGTAGTCTGCCTGTTCTTCTATGTAAAGAATGCATCTCACCTGCGGAGCGAGCATAAACTCGAATCGCTGGTTTCGCGCGAATCAAGCTTCCTGTTCAACAACCTGCTGCTGCTGCTGGCGTGCTTCACCGTTCTTTGGGGAACGCTGTTTCCCAAGCTTTCCGAATGGATTCAGGGGCACACGGTTACCGTCGGGCCGCCGTTTTTCAACCGGGTCGCGATTCCGGTGGCACTGCTGCTCCTCCTCTTGACCGCCCTTGGGCCGCTGCTGGCGTGGCGCAGAACCTCGATTGAAAGTATCAAGCGCAACTTCCTTTGGCCCACCGTGGGCGCGGTAGCCATTGGAATATTTCTCATGATCACCCCGGAGAGCTGGGGTTCCGTTTTTGGCCTAAAACCCTGGGTAGACATTTCATACTTCTACTCCCTGATGGCGATCATGCTCTCGGCTCTGGTCGGGCTGACGGTGATCTCGGAGTTTGTTCGCGGCGGACGCGTGATTGCGCGGCATACCGGGCAGAACTTGTTGACCTCGATGGCGCAACTGGGGCATCGCAACACCCGGCGCTATGGTGGTTACATCGTCCACTTCGGCGTGATCGTGATTGTGATCGGCTTCGCCGGCTCGGCGTTCAATCAGGACAAAGAAATGGAAATGGGATTCGGCGACAAAATGACCGTCGGATCCTACACCCTGGTCTGCCGCTCGTTTACCCAGGACGACAATCCGAACTACGGAAGCGAGTGGGCCATCATGGACGTTTTCCGTGGCGGCAAGCAGATCACCACCCTGTATCCGGAGCGCCGCTTCTATAAGGCCAGCCAGCAGGCGCAGACCATGGTGGCGAACCGCTCCACGCTGAAAGAAGACCTTTACGTCGTCTACGAAGGGCAGAACCAGGATACCGGGCGTCCCATCATCAAAGTCCACGTCAATCCGCTGGTGATGTGGATATGGATTGGCGTCTGGATCATGATCGTGGGAACGGTACTGGCGATGATTCCAAGTTCCGTGCCGGTGCGAGTGCCGGCTTCGGCGAGGGTCGAAACCGCGCCCGTGGGAGCAGGAGACTGATGCGGCATAGTAATCCATCCCTGCAACGTGCGCTTCAGCTGACGCTCTTGTTTCTTCTGGTAATGACCTTGCTGGGCGCCGACCAGGACGGCCGGTTCCAGCGGTTGGGGCATAAGCTCATGTGCATGTGCAGCTGCAACCAGATGCTTCTGGAATGCAACCACGTTGGTTGTCCCGTTTCGCCTGTCATGCGCAATGAGTTATCCGACTATCTGGCGCGCGGAGACAGTGACGATTTGGTGCTGCAAGCTTTTGTGCAGAAATACGGTCCAACTGTGCTAATGGCGCCTCCAACCACGGGTTTTAGCCGAACTGCGTGGATTATGCCCTACCTTGCACTGGTCCTGGGTCTGGGCGCGGTGGTGCTGGTGGTTCGTTCGTGGAAGAATCGCCAACTGCGGCCCTCCGAAGGTTCCGTTTCCCCGGTGAGCGGTGCTGAACTCGACCGCTTTCGCGAGCAGGCCCGGAAGGATACTGAAGTATGACGCTCGCATGGTTAACCTGCGCTGTGGTTACACTGGCAACCCTCGTCTATGTTTTCTATCTGCCCGGAGAGCTGCAGTTGGGACCGGAAAAGACGCGGCTGGCTTACCTGCGTGAACGCAAAGAGGCGGTTTACGAAAATTTGCGCGACCTGAATTTCGAATTCAAGGCCGGCAAATTTCCCGACGAGGACTACCAGTCCATGAAAACTTCGCTGGAAGAAGAAGCTGCGGCCATTCTCGCGGAAATCGCCCATCTCGAAGATGCCGCGCGTTCGTCGCTTGCGAAGCCGGTCGGCCGCCAAGGAGCAAGAGGTTGAAGACATCCGCTAAATTTCTAGTTGTTTTGCTGGTTCTAACCCTGGGGTCCTTCGTCTTGGCGGAGACCCTGACTGGCACCGTGAAAAATGGCACCACCGGTCAGCCCGCCGCGGGCGATGACGTGGTCCTCATCAAGCTGGGCCAGGGCATGGACGAAGCCGGGCGCACCAAAACGGACGCGCAGGGCAAGTTCAGCTTCAAGGTGGACGACCATGGACCGCACTTGATTCGCGTCATCCATCAGGGCGCGACTTACCACACCATGGCGCCTCCTGGGACCACCTCGGTGAGCCCGGAAGTCTACGATGTCGCCAAGAAACTGGACGGCATCAGCGTGACCGCCGATGTGATGCGTTTCCAGGCGCAAGGCAGTCAATTGCAAGGTGTCCGGCTGTTCGCCGTGGACAACAATTCGTCGCCGCCGCGCACCCAGTTGAACGATCAGAACTTCGAGTTCTATTTGCCCGACGGAGCCGAGGTGGACCAGGGCATGGCGCAAACCGCCGGCGGCGAACCCCTGGATACCGCCCCCGTGCCGCAGAAGAAGAAGAATCTCTATGCTTTTATGTTTCCGCTACGCCCGGGGCAAACCCAGTTCCAGGTGACGTTCCACCTGCCCTACAGCGGGCAAGCCAACATTGATCCCAAAGCTCTGTATGGCACTCAGCACTTCGTGGTGATGTTGCCGAAGACCATGCAGTTCACTGCCGGCCCGGGAACGAACTTTCAGTCCATGAAGGATCCGCGAGATCCCAACGCCGTAGTGCAGGTTGCTTCGAATACGACGGTCGGACAGCCCATGGCCTTCAGCATCGCCGGCACCGGTGTGATGACGAATGGAAGCGGCGGAGGAGGGCAGGGCGGCGAGGCGCAGGCCGGTGGCGCGATGGCGCAGGATGGCGACAGCCGGCCCGGGGGAGGCTTAGGGCCTCCCATCGAGGCCCCCGATCCGCTGGAAAAATATCGCTGGCCCCTACTTGGCGGCTTTGCGCTAATCCTCGTGGCGGGCGCTATCTACATGGCCAAGCGGCCGCAGGCGGCCGCGGTTCCCGACTTCGTTCCCACCGATCTCGAAGCACCAGCGACTCCTCCGGCTTCCAAAACGGCGGCCTCCTCTCGTCCGGGATTACTGCTCGAAGCGTTGAAGGAAGAACTGTTCGAGCTGGAGATGGAACATAAACAGGGAAAGATCACGCAGCAGGATTACGACAAAGCCAAGGCGGCGCTCGATCAGACCCTCGAACGTGCCTTGAAGAGGGGATCGAAGTAGTGGTGGGCAGACGCTCCTGCCTCACCGCATGTAAAACTACAAAACCGCGATTCGGTGCGCAAGGCTCCCCGCACCTTTGACAAGATTTGCAACTCACAACCCCCTCCATGAGGTTTGCATCACCGGGCACGGCCGGCACAAAAATTCTTCACACCTGGCTAGCCGAAATCACCAGATTCTGCTCTGTTTTCCTGGACTCTGTTCTGAACCTAAGGACTGTTACCGCCATTTCTCCTGATTTGTCCCCTGCTTGTCCGGATTCTGGTCGCAAATCGTTCGTACACTCACTATTGGTAACCCTTGGTAACCATGCGTATGCTGGTACCCAGCCGTACAATGGGCGTGTCCTAAGGACCAATCCTCAAAGGTAGCCGGACATTGGCCTAGCAGTCTTTCAAGCAATGGCCGTGCTTGCTGGAAGAGATGGTCATGCGGGACTATCGAGAACCTGGAGTTCGATTCATGGCGTTTGGTTTCGGTTTCAATAAACAGAAAGTCCTTAACTCTGCCGAGAAATTCGTGCAGCAGGGGAAGTTGCAGAACGCCATCACGGAGTACGAAAAGATCCTCAAGTCGGATCCCAGGGATCTCACTGTGCTCAACACGGTCGGCGATCTCTACTCCCGCCTTGGGCAGAGCGATCTTGCGGTCGAATGCTTCAAGAACGTAGGCGACGCTTATGCCAGCCAGGGCTTCACCGTCAAGGCAATCGCCATGTACAAGAAGCTGAGCAAGCTGAAGCCGTCCCTGGACTGCGTTCTGCGCTTGGCCGAGCTCTACACGCAACAAGGATTGTTCAACGACGCTCGCGCGCAATACAAGCAGGTGGCCGAAGAATTTTTGCGGACCGGAGAATTGGACCAGGCGGCCAAGATTTTCCAGAAGATTCTGGAGATGGACCCGGAGAACGTCGCCATGCGCACCAAGCTGGCGGAAGTTTATGTTCGCCTGGGGAAAAAGACAGATGCGTGGCAAATCTTTTCCGGTGCCGTAGAGAGTTTGCGGGCACGCGGATCCACTGGACCTGCGGAAGAAGTTCTGCAGCGCATGCTCATCCTGGATCCCGGCAACAGTCAGGCTTTGTTACAGCGCGGCCAAATGGCCTTCGACTCCGGCGATATTCCAGGCAGCATCGAGAACCTGGAAAAAGTGGTTGATCTCGACAGCCATCCCGATGGACTTCGCTGCCTGTTTAAGGCCTGCATGGCAGGAGGCAGGACGGCAGAGGCTGGAACCCTAGCCGCCAAATTGGCGTCCGTCCACAATGACGTGGATTCAATCGCGCAGTATGCCGATGCTTTGCTTAACGCCGGACGCTTCGATGACGCTCTTCAGGTCTATCAACAATATTCGGACCGCATGCTCTCCGGGGATGGAAACAAAGTTCTGGAGAATCTCCATACCCTCATCGGACATGTGCGCGGGAACACGACGGCACTGGAAACTCTTCTTGGGCTTCTGAATCGGGCCGGAGAGACCACCCACCTCACGGAGGTCTACGAGCTCCTGGCGCATGCGGCAGTCCAGTCGGGCGAGCTGGCGAAGGCCCGCGATTACTATCTGAAACTGACTCAGCTGGAGCCGCAGAATGCCATTCATGCCAGCAACTACCAGCAGGTGGTAGGCCGCCTGGGTGAAAATGCCTCAACCTCTCTTATCACCGTCGAAGAGGGCTCTACGCTGGTGGACGAACTGGAAGCCAGCGCTCCATTTGTGGAGCAGCGTTATCCGGATGACGTTGCTCTCGCGGTTCGCGGCGCCCTGACGGATGCCGAGCTATTCGTCTCCTACAACATGCCATCGAAGGCGTTGGGGCCGCTGCTGACGGCGTTGCCAACAGCCCCGCGCGACCTGCGTCTGAATCAGCGCCTGGCTGCCTTGCATACCCGCGCCGGCCGCTTCGCCGAGGCGGCTGCCTGCTGCCGCATCCTGGAAAGCATTTATCACGAGGCCAATTACCCGGAAGAAGCCACACGTTATGGTGAGCTGGCCGCCAAATACGAGGAACGCGCGACGCCGCGGGAGCCGCAACCATTCCAGGCTTCGGTAGAGCCCGCGTTCACGGACACGCAAATCTCCGAGACGCCAGAACCTCAGTTTGGTTCGGTTGGCCTGTCCGCCTTCGAGGCGGCTTCGGCTTCCGATGCCGCGGCCGCGGTTCCGCTTCACATCACCCCGGCGATGCCGGCCAAACCAGCCGCGTCGCGCGCGTCCGGATTGTTCTGGCATGCTCCTGCCGGACCGGTTCCGGAGCCGGCTCCAGCTATGGCGCCTGTGCAATCTGCGCCTGTTCAATCCTCCGCGCCTCTGGTCGAAAGTGAGATTGATCTCTCGGGCGAGTGGGAGGATGCGCTTTCCGGTGGCGTGGCCGTGCCCCAAGCAGCCGAGGTTGAAAGCGCCCCGGCGGCCGATTCCGGCGTAATTGATATCTCAAACGACACGGTTGCCGACGTGGTTGCCGAGATTCGCTTCTATTTGAAGCATGCCATGACGGACCAGGCCCGGGCGGCTTATGACCGTCTGCGGCTCCTGAAGCCCGATGCAGAAACGCTCGCGCTGCTGGATAGCGAAATGAAAGTGGCTTCTCCCGAAACGCCGGGAACCGGAGCACAACCGGAGGAAGTCGCAATCGAAGAGATCGAGCTTCCGGTGTCTGTGGAGAGTTCAGATTTGGTAGCGGTTGTGCCTGCGGATGGGGTGATGGGATCACAAACTTCTTCGCCGGCGGCGAAGTCTCCCTGGCCGGAGCCACATGTCGCAGTGGCGCAGGCCCTGCCGGCAGAGAGCGCCACTCTGGGCAATTTTGTGGCCGATCTGGAGAGTTCGCTCGGGGATTCATTCCTCGCGCCACCAGCCCCGGCACAAAACACTCCGGCGCTGCCACAGCCGCACGGCCCATCTGGCGTTGCCCTGGGAATCGGTGCCGCAGCTGGTGCCAGCGCGTCGGCGGTCGCAGCTGCGCCGTCTGCGTCTCCACTCTTCACGCCACACGCCAGGCCGGTGGTACCAAGCGCTCAAAGCGTTGTCTCCGAAGAGAATGCCGGAGTAGATTTGACCGGTATGTTTGGTGAGTTGCGGCAGGAACTGGAAGCAGAGGTTCCCGCAACCGGCGAAGATTGCGAGACGCACTATAACCTCGGAGTTGCCTTCCGGGAAATGGGATTGCTCGACGAAGCCATCGGCGAGTTGCAAAAGGTCTGCCAGGCCGTAGAACAGGGCAATCCGTTTCCACAAGTCATGCAGACCTATACCTGGCTGGCGCAATGCTTCCTTGACAAAGGCGTGCCGGAAGCCGCGATCCGCTGGTATGAGAAGGCCTTGCAGATTCCCAACCTGGATGGAGAAACGCGCACAGCCTTGCACTACGAACTGGCCAACGCCTACGAAATTGCCAAGAACAAGCCCTGGGCCCTGAAGCACTTTCTCGAGGTCTACGGGAGCAACATTGACTATCGTGACGTCTCTGAGCGCATTAAGGCCTTGAAGACGTAAAATGTTGGGATGGCCTTTGGTGTACTGCTTCTTCCCGGGTGTCGTGGGGTTATCGGTTATTCCTTCCGGCACGGATTCGCATGGAGCCGGTTGTGACCACTAATCCGCGCATGCCGTTGAATCAGGATTCCCCGGACTCCGCGGCTCCCGTACCCGTTGCTAGAAACAATGCGATCCCCTCATCTGCTTCCCGGAGCCCTGATTCGCAAACGGCAAAGGGCCCGGGGCCGCGCCCGTATCGCTGGCTGAATCACATTGCAGTGATGCTGTTTGCAGCTTTCTGTGTCGTTCTGGGTGTACTGCTCGTCCTTTTGCCCTGGACATTGCAGTGGACCAGCAATCCGCTTTTGTGGACTCATTCCGGCCTGCGAACTTTTCTCGGATACGGATTTGTTCGCGGCGTCTGCAGCGGGCTGGGCCTACTGGATCTGTGGATCGGAATCCGCGAAGTCTCGCATTATTTTGAAAGGTCGGACCGTTTCAGTTGAGCCCTGGGTGGGCCCGCGTCCCTTGTGCCCGTAGACTGAACCTCATCGGCAAGACTCAGGGAAACCTATCATCATGGCTGAAAGCAAGATCAAACCCGCGCCTCTCGCCTATGAGAACGAACCGTTTTTGAACAGCTCGGACGGGCGCATTTTGCGCATTATGTCGGAGTATGTCGAGCCACTCTCGCGTTTCCGCCGCGAGCAAATTCAGGATACGGTGGTGTTCTTCGGATCAGCGCGATTTCATAGCATGGAGACCGCCCGCAACAGGTTGGCGGAATTGGACCTTCAGACGCATCTTCCACTGGAGCAGTTGGATCGTGAACGAAAACATGCTTTAGCCGCTATCGACATGGCCCGCTACTATGAAGATGCGCGGCGCCTCGCGTCCATGCTTACCGAGTGGTCGAGCCAGATTCCGGCGCGCCGCCGGCGTTTCGTCGTAACTACCGGAGGAGGCCCCGGCATTATGGAAGCGGCCAATAAGGGAGCCCATGAAGCTGGCGGCAAAACCATCGGCCTGAATATCAACTTGCCTTTCGAGCAGTACCCGAATCCCTATATCACGCCCTCGTTGAATTTTGAATTCCACTATTTCTTCATGCGCAAATTCTGGTTTGCCTACCTGGCCAAGGCGCTGGTGATCTTTCCAGGAGGATTCGGCACTTTCGATGAGTTGTTTGAAATTCTCACGCTGGCACAAACCGAAAAGTTGGCCAAGAAGATTCTCGTCGTCATTTACGGGAGCGAATACTGGAAGAAACTCATTGACTTTCAGGTCATGATTGATGCCGGCACGATCTCCGAACACGATGTCGAACTGTTCAGGGTAGTAGATTCCCCGGAGGAAGGTTTCGAGTTTCTGCGCGACGGGTTGACCCGATTTCATCTCGGCTCCGAACCGAAACGTGTCGGAGAACGCATGCCGGAGATTGCCAAAACGAACCCCTAGCGTAAAGCCGCCTTGCCTTCCCGCTGAGCGATGCAAGATTGCTTCTTTATTACATTACCGACCGCGCTCAATTCGCCGGGGGGGAGCCCCAGCGCCGCCGGCGTTTGCTGGAGAAGATTGCTGAAGCCGCCAGCCATGGTGTGAACTACATCCAGCTGCGCGAAAAAGACCTAAGCGCCCGCGAACTTGAAAGCCTGGCTCGCGAAGCAATTGATAGTATCCCTCCGAATCTTAAATGCCGGACCTGTATGCTCGTCAATTCCCGAAGCGATATCGCATTCGCCACAGGAGCGGACGGCGTGCATCTCCGTTCGAATGACATCTCCCCGCTCGAGGTCAGAAACATATGGCATCTCTGTAGCGGAGGGGCGCCGGTTCACGAACTTCAGGACGCCAAGCCTATCGTCGCCGCCTCGTGCCACAATGCAGAGGAAGTAGCCACTGCCGGCGAAAACGGCGCCAACTTCGCAGTTTTTGGACCTGTATTCGAGAAACGTGACGGGCCCGATGTAGTTCCTGTGGGGCTTGAAGCGCTTCGCCATGCCTGCCGTCACAAGATTCCGGTTCTCGCGATAGGAGGAGTCACGCTACAGAATGCCAGACAGTGTTTGGACGCTGGGGCGGCCGGCATCGCAGCCATTCGACTGTTTCAGGAGAATGCGATTGAGGCAGTTGTACGTACGCTCCGGCGTGAATAAATCGCTCCCGCAGTGAAGGGAGCCCCTAATTTGGCCGTTGGTCACCTCCTGGCAGGGACGTGGTAGGCTCACTCTTATGGTCGCTTCACGGGTGTCAATTCCAAATCAGCCTGAACTTCCGGCCTTAGTTACCATCCCCCAAGGATGGTTCTTGATGGGATCCAATGATGGTCAGGATAATGAGCACCCCGTGCATAGAGTGTGGGTAGAGGAATTCCTGATGGGGGTATCTCAGGTTACAAACACAGAGTATGCCCGATTTCTCTGTGCCACTGGGAATCCTTCTCCACCGTTAGAAAGCCCTGGCCTCGACCATCCCCAGCAACCGGTCGTCGCTGTCTCATGGTTCGAAGCATCGCAATACTGCGAGTGGCTCTCTGCCTCGACCGGCCACCATTTCCGTCTCCCGACGGAAGCCGAATGGGAGAGGGCCGCCCGGGGCGGGGTTGAGAGCAAACTTTATCCGTGGGGCAATGCCCCGCCGCAATCCCTTCCTGACTACGAAACGCGCTGGAAAACCGGCCCCGGGCCTGTGGGCCGCTATGCCCCCAACACATTTGGACTCCACGACATCTGCGAAAATGTGCATGAGTGGTGTAGCGACTGGTATCAGGCCGACTATTATGCAGTCTCGCCGGAACGCAATCCTTGCGGCCCGCAGAACGGAGCACGGCGCTCTTCGCGCGGAGGCTCCTGGCGGCACCACGTCAAGGTCTCGCGCTGTGCCGCGCGTTCCAGCATTCCACCGCAATTCCAATACGCTGATTACGGCTTCCGTTTGGCGGCAGATCGAAGATAAAAAGCCGATGTACCGGACCTCTCATCGGGGATATCGAAAACCGCGATCTACGCTTCCCTGCGGCCAATTCCCACTAGCCAGCGCAGCAGCATATTGACGATGCTGAGCACGATGGCGCCCCAGAACGCAGCCCCAAAGCTATCCACGCTAAAACTGGGCCGCAGGACGGCCGAAGCGATCTCGATCATGGCGGCATTGATGATCAGCCAAAAAATACCGAGCGTGAGCAGGGTCAGGGGAAATGTGATGATCTTCAGCACCAATCCGAGGGTTGCATTCACCAGACCAATCACCAGCGCGGCAATCAACGCCGCTGCCGGACCGCTCACATGGAAGCCATGGATCAAGTGCGCGACGATCCACAACGCCAGTGCGCTGAGGATCCAATTCAGCAGAAGTTTCACCTTACCTCCTCGGCTGCGAAAAATATAAGCTGCTGGCTTAAGAACCGCAACTATGACGGGTCCCCGCTGATCTTCTTCTTGTTCTAGAATCAAAGGTTTCCTGGACCACATCTATTTGGATAGGAGCGAACGTTTGCCAGAGACTATTGTACGACATTGCCATCATCGGCAGCGGCCCTGCCGGATACACCGCTGCCATTCGTGCCGGCCAGTATGGGCTGAAGACCGCGCTCATCGAGAAAGACGGGTTTCTGGGCGGAACCTGCCTCCATGTCGGCTGCATTCCTACCAAAGCGCTGCTCTTCAATGCCGAGCTATGGGATCACCTCAAAGACGCCTCCGAATTCGGCATTGAGGGTGTGGGCGCGCGCAAACTGAACTGGGCCGCCGTGCAGGAACGTAAGGCAAAGATTGTTACCAAGCATGCGAAGGGCCTTGAGTTCCTGATGCGCAAGAATAAAGTTGAGACCATCAAGGGCTACGGCAAGCTTACCGGACCGGCCCAGAATGGCGTGCTCACCGTAGAAGTGACCCACGACGGCAAGGCTGCACAAATCAAAGCTAAGCACGTGATCCTGGCGACTGGCTCTGAGGCGCGCATGCTTCCCGGACTGGCCCCGAACGATAGTGTGCTTACAAATATCGAAATCCTGAATCTGAAGGCGATGCCGAAGTCCCTGGTCGTCGTGGGCGCGGGAGCCGTCGGGGTGGAGTTTGCTTCCATTTTCCGCTCATTCGACAGCGAGGTTACCATCCTCGAAATGCTGCCGCGGCTGGTGCCGGTCGAGGACGAAGAAGTTTCCAAAGAGCTGGCGCGCGTGTATCGCAAGCGTGGCATCAACTTCCATACCGGCGCCAAAGTCGAAAAGATTGACAAGACCAAGGCCGGCGTCGCGGTCACGTTTTCCGTCGACGGCAAGCAGCATAAGATCGAGGCGGAGAAGATTCTTATCGCTGTGGGCCGCAAACCGCGCACGGAAGGCATTGGCCTGGAGAAGACAAAAATTAAGCCGGAGCGCGAATTTATCAAGACCGACAGCTGGATGCAGACTGCCGAGCCGGGCGTTTACGCCATCGGAGATATCGTGTTAGGCACACCGCAACTGGCGCACGTCGGAGCCATGGAAGGCCTGGTCGCTGTGGCCCGGATCGCCGGCAAACCGGCAAAGGCTGTCAATCCTGAACACATTCCCAATGCGACCTATTGCCATCCGGAAATCGGCAGCGTCGGGCTGACGCAAACCAAAGCCGAAGAACTCGGCTACAACGTGAAGATCGGCAAGTTCCCTTTCACGGCTAACTCTCGCGCTTCAATTGTCGGGGCGCACGAAGGCTTTATCAAAATTGTGTCCGACGCCGATTACGGAGAGATTCTCGGGGTACACATCATCGGCCCGCAGGCGACCGAGTTGATTGCGGAGGCTGTAGCGGCGATCGAACTCGAGGCCACGGTGGAAGACTTGGTGTGGACGATCCATGCACACCCCACGCTGGCTGAGGCCATGCTGGATGCTTCCAATAGCGTGTACGGGATGGCAATTAATGCGTAACTTTCTCGCAGCGATTTACCGACCGCACGTTCATTCGCGGCAAGGCAACTCATGATTTCAATAGTCAACCTCGGCACGCTCGATTACGCTACCGGCATACAAATCCAGCAGCGGCTGGTTGAACTGCGCAAGGGAGGCCATATCGGCGATGTGTTGCTTTTGCTCGAGCACACGCCGGTCATTACACTCGGGCGCAATGCCAAACAGAAGAATATTGTCGCTCCTCCGGAGCTCATCGCCCGGCGCGGCGTGGCGGTCTTCGACTGCGACCGTGGCGGCGATGTAACTTTCCACGGCCCGGGACAAGTGGTCGGTTATCCCATCTTTGATCTGCGTGCGCGGCCCTCCTCCGAGGGCGGACGCAAGACGATGGGAGCAATCGAATATGTTCGTAAGTTGGAAGAGGTTCTCATCCGAAGCTGCGCTGATTTCAGCATTCCGGCGAAGCGTATCTGCGGCTTGACCGGGGTTTGGACAGATCCGGACGACTCAGGTAGCTGTGTACAGGAACCAAAAGCCGACTCCCGACCCGAAGGCAAGCTTGCCGCAATTGGGGTGCACATTTCTCGATCCGTCACTTCTCATGGGTTTGCTCTGAACGTAAATACGGACCTCAGCTATTTCGATTTGATTGTTCCATGCGGTATTACGGAGAAGCGGGTAACTTCGATGCGCCAGGAACTAGGTCGGGAAATTTCCATGGCCGAAGTAACTGAGTCCGTCTCGCGTAATTTTGGCTTCGTCTTCGACAGCCAGGTGTTATGGCTGCAATCACTCGACGACCTTATTCCTCAGCCCACGGATCTCCCTATGCAGGTCCCTGAGAGCTTGCGCAAACTGCGCGGAGAGGAAGAGACATTTCGCGCCTGAGAGCACTCATCTAAGCTGGAGTGCGAGAAGCCATTTTCAAAGAAGAAGTTTTAGCGCCGCTATTGGCTGGGGTCAAAACGAAGGTTGACACGAATGTTCGTCGAAGCGGCTGCCGGAGCGTACTTCCATTGCTTGACGGCGCGGGTGGCGGCTTCTACCAGGATGGGGTTACCGCCCGCTACCTGCACATAATCCACATGGCCCTTCGGTGAAACGACGATATCCAGGCGCACGGTGCCGCCGATGGAGGCCCGTTTCAGATCGGGAGGATAAACCGGGGCGACTTGGGTAATAACCTTCCTCGGTTTGGCGGTTTTTGCGGGCTTCTGACCCATCAGCAAGGTGCCGCGCCGATGAGCGCAATGCAAAGCAAGTCACAAGAGTGAGAATTGAGAGCGGAGCAGGCGCAGCAAAAAGACATGTCGATTGCCCACCATCGTGGATGGCCGATAGTTCTCCTAAGAATACGAATCTATTCACGTTAGTAGGGCACAAGACCGGGGACAAGGTCACCGAGGTAATACCGGGTTTATGTATGGAATCAATGGCCCTGCTTGCGGTGGCAGCGCGTAAGGGTTCCTAACGGGTAAAATGCATAGGTCCAAGTTACTTAACTAAAATTAACGATTCTATGGAGGTGGGAATGGCAATCAGCGACCGAGTTCTGATGGAGTTTGACCATGAGATGAACACAACGCGGCGGACGCTGGAACGGATGCCAGAAGGCAAGCCGGACTGGAAGCCGCATGCGAAGTCCATGCCGATGGGACGGCTGGCAGGACACGTAGCGGAACTCGTGGGCTTTGCCACAATGATCGTGCAGATGGATGGTATGGATCTTGGGCAGCGAGATCCGAACCGTAAACCGCTGATGGCTGAGACACGGAAGCAAGTTCTGGGGGTGCTCGATCAGCAGGTGGCCGAAGCCCGAACCGCCATTGCGGGCGCCAGCGACGAGCACTGGATGAAGAACTGGAAATTAAGCATGGGTCCACAGACGTTTTACGAAGGGCCACGAATTGGTGCGCTAAGAATGATGATGATGAATCATTTGATTCATCATCGCGCTCAGTTGGGCGTTTATTACCGGATGAACGACGTGCTAGTCCCCTCCACCTATGGCCCCTCGGCTGACGAGGCGCCGGAGGCAAAGTAGAGCAGACCGGGACCCGCTGGGCTGGTCTCTTTCATGAAACTGAAAAAGGAATCCGATGAGTAACGGAGAAAGTCTGCGAAAGACAGTCTATGTCACCCTTACCGGACTGCCTCTGTCGTTTGCGCTGGAATGGCCTTTTCACCAGTCCACGTCGGGAGCAGATTTTTGGGTGCTGCATGGGGATATCCGCCTGGAAAATTCGGCGGGGCTGCATGCACCGGTGGCGGTGAATTTGTCTGCTACGGTGCGCGAGGTGGTGCCGTCGCTCGAACCAAGCGAGGTCGAAGGGCCGGTGATCAATGCTCTGCGCAAGGAAGTGGACCGTCGGCAACTGGAGTTTGTGAAATCGGGAAAGCTGGTGCCGGTGCACTTCTCCAGCCGGCATTATGACTTCAAGCGTGGCAAGTGGGTGTTTGGTAAGGCGGCTGACGAGCATATGGAATTGCTGGTGGCGCGCAAAGTTTACTGGCAAACGCGACTGGTGGGCGGATCGGTGTGGGTGGGAGATCCGACCGAGGCGCTTTACGTGGAGACATCTCCGGATCATGTGGTCGAAACCGCGCGGCGGTTGGCGCAACAGGGATTAATGACAGTGGAAGGAGAGCACGCTGCGGCGAATGCGTCCCTGATGGCGCAGGCAGAGAAGTTCGAAGGCGAGATGCGCGCAGCTCTCGAAGAATTAGAGAAAAAACACGCCTTTGAGAGAGGGTAAGGGAAGGCGGCCGGCAGTTTCTCCTCCCTGGTTCGTAGCAGATGCATCATGTCTCTGGCGTCTCCCCAGGACAGTGTGTTGATTCGCGACAAGAAACTCAACGCCAAAAAGCGAGAGCAGGTGTTTGAATGACTGACTCGGTAACCGATCAATCCAACGCCCCCATCGTGCTGGGCAGCGGTTCTTACATTTACGAGGTGGTGCCCGGCTGGGGCCAACTTCCCGCCGGCGTCAAATTCGGGTATACGCATGGAGTACAGGTGGACTCGCAAAATCGGGTCATCGTGCATAACCAGAGCAAGGATTCGGTAATCTTTTTCGACAGTGAAGGCGACTACATCCAATCCTGGGGACCTCAGTTCGAGAAAGGCGCGCACGGTTGTCTGCTGCGGAACGAAGGTGGCACAGAATTCTTGTACTTGTCGGACTATTCCCGGCACCTGGTGGTGAAAACCACCGTTGACGGGGAAGTGATCTGGGCTCTCGGGTGGCCGGAAGAATCCGGACTCTACAAGAGTGAATCGGAATTCAAGCCCACCAATGTGGCCGTATCGCCTAATGGTGACATCTACGTAGCAGATGGCTACGGCTTGTCTTACATACACCAGTACAACTCCAGGCTTGAATTGATTCGCAGTTGGGGTGGGAAGGGCGATGGTCCGGGGCAGCTCAATTGCCCGCACGGAATCTGGGTAGATTTGCGGTCTTCCCCACCAACCCTAATGGTGGCTGATCGCGGCAATGCCCGGCTGCAAAGTTTCACTCTGGGTGGCAAGCACACGGCTTTTTTCAAGGACGGCATGCGCATGCCTTGCCATTTCGATCAAAATCCAAAGAATGGCGACCTGCTGATTCCGGATCTGCACGGGGTGGTGACCATCTACGGTCGTGATAACCAGCCGGTTGCCCACTTGGGAGATAACTACGGCATCTGGGAGAAAGAAGGCTGGCCCAATTTCCCGCGAAATACGTGGCAACCGGGCAAGTTCATCACACCTCATGCCGCCTGCTGGGATTCGCAGGAGAACATCTACGTTGTGGAATGGATTGCCGAAGGGCGAGTCACTAAGCTTAAGAAAGTCTAGCCGAAGGACTCAGCATGCAGTGCTGCAACGACGACCAGGCCAAGCTGGGTTGCAGTGATTTCCCCTCTTGCCCTGCTTTGTGTCTCCGAGACGTAGCACCGCGTTAGGTGGTCAAAACGTCGCGTGAATAAGTGTCAGCAATTGTGTTGACATGTCCACTCATCCAGTGATTCAATGCGTTTCCGTTGGGAACGGATTTTGACCCAACGAAAATGGGAGGAATCACTATGGACTCACCAATCGCGCAGGCAATTCTGCTGGTCATCTTTGCCGCCGCGATGAACGCTGCTTATGTTCTGCCCATGAAGCTAAACAAAAAGTGGCAATGGGAGCACACGTGGTTTGCTTTCTCCATTCTGGGAGTGGCCGGGGTTCCGACCGTGATCGCACTCTGGACGGTTCCTCGGCTTTGGTCCACTTATTCTTCGATTTCGGGTGGCACCTTGACGGCCATGGCGCTCTTCGGAGCCGGTTGGGGCGTTTCGCTGGTCTTTTTCGGGTTGGCGCTGGCTCGTCTGGGTCTGGCGATGACCTTTGCCATTTGTTTGGGGACCTCCGCTGCCGTCGGCGCCTTAACGCCGCTGATCAGCCAGCATTCCGACCAGATCATGACCCAGCAGGGCATCTTCATCCTCTTCGGCGTCTTTGTGGTTCTGGTGGGGGTGACGTTGTGCGGCGCAGCGGGTCATCGGCGAGAAGCCATCGCGAAAGAGACGAACGCGATCGGACCGAGAGGATTTGTATCCGGGTTCTTTCTGGCTTTCGTGTCCGGAATTCTGGGATCCATGTTGAACCTGGGCTTGGCTTTTGGAGGCAGTATTCAACGGGCGGCCCACGAACAGGGCGCCAGCATTGCGATGATGTCGAATGCAGTGTGGCTGCCGTGCCTCTATGCGGGATTCCTGCCGGGCGTCATCTATTGCCTGTATCTAATGCGCAAGAACGGCAACCTGCAAAGCCTGAAATTGCCGGGAACCTGGTACTACTGGTTGGCGGGCGCCAGCATGGGCCTGCTCTGGTACGGCAGTGTGCTTCTTTACAGCGTTGCGACCGTTAAGCTCGGCAACCTGGGGACATCCATTGGGTGGCCGTTGTTCATGGCCCTAATTGTAATTGTCAGCGCAATTCTTGGATTTGTGACGGGCGAATGGTCCCACACAGGCCGGCAGCCGGTCCAAATAATGGTCGCCGGGGTGGTCTGCCTGGTCTTGGCGATCGGTATTCTCGGCTACGCGAGCCGTCCTCAGGAAGATGCGAACACAATTCAGAGGTCGCAACCCTCAATCTTTCTCGCTCGCCTATCCGCTGAGTAATCGGCTGTTATTATGTCAACAAACATGTTGACGAGCACAACAAGAGTTTAGTATCGTGCTCAGTTGGCTATAGCTGCCCCCTTCAGACACAATGTCCGGCGTGCCAGGGGACGACAGTCCAGTTTCCAGCACCACTTCGATCCCTATGCAAAGGTTTCTTCATCGGCATACGATTCAATCTTTTGCGACCGACTGCACATGGCTCCGGAGATTGCGGGGGCCAAGAATAGTGGCTGCCGACGCGGGAGCGGAGAACGCTCTGCGTCCCGTTTCGATCTTCCGGTGGTTGCTGCCGTTGTGCTTCCTTCTTTCCCTGAATTCATATCTGCTTGGCGCGGAGCCATCCACTTCGTCGTATCGGTCGGTGGTAGTTCGAACGACCCCTTTCCCGGGTGTTCGTTTAAGTTCCGGAACCACGGTTTGCGACGAGGAACTTCGAAATGGGCGCTGGCTGACGCGATACTGGGACTCCAGCGGACAAATTACTCCTGAGGTCCACCTCGAAGAAGAACGGCAGACGATGGACATGTTGCCGGTTGACGCATTCAAGCTGGAGATTGAAGGGCAGGAACTCTCTGGATCCTGGAAATGGGTCGGCGCCGAGAAAAGTCGGAAGTTCACAATCCGGATGGCTTGCTGGTTACGGTCGAACTGGAAAGCAGCGCTCGGCCCGTCCGCGTCAAGGTACATACTCTGCTCACTGGCGGACCGTTCATGGTTCGCTGGCTCGAGGTGACGAATACCGGTAAACAGGCGACAGCTATTTCCAAGGTGTCACCGTGGTCCGGACAACTTTGGCATACGCCCGATTTCCCGGAGAAGATTCAGCCAAACTCGGAAGACGTCTACGACGTTGGCTACATCCAATATCAAGAGTGGGGGCACGAGGGGGCTTGGCGTTTCGATCCGGTTATCAATGAGACCAAAATCATTTCAGGGGACCGGGGAAAGTCCGGGTGGGGGCATCCCACATTCTTTGCCCGGAACAACGCTACGGGCGAGTGGTTTGTTGCTTCTCTTGCCTGGAGCGGCAACTGGAAAATCCGCGTAACCAGCAAGATACAAAAATTGCCGGCGGATAGTGGCGGTCCCGGGCGACCGGCGGAGGATGCCCGCCTCTTCTTCGATATGGGACCGAGCACGGTCGACCCCGCGCTGCGGGTCATCGATCCGGGCGAGACGGTGAAAACGCCGGAAACGCACGTCATGTGCATGAAATCCGATCTCGATCACGTCATTGGGGCGGTTCTGGCCCACGTGCGCCGTGATGTTCTTCCCAAGCCACCCTCGGAGCACGTTTTTGACGTAGAGGCAAACCATCGTGGGTACATTGTTAACCACGAAACCGAGGCCGGAATCGATCGGGAGATTGACATGGCTGCCGCTGTCGGCGCGCAGACATTTGTGATTGACGCGGGTTGGTATGGCCCGGAGCCGAATGAATGGTGGAACAATGTAGGCGATTGGTACCCGGGCGCATGGTTGCCGAACGGCATCGAGCCGATCCGTGAACACGCACGCAAGAAAGGCATGGGTTTTGGCCTGTGGGTGGAGATCGAGAGTGCCGGTGCAGCATCCAAAGTACGCAAGGAGCATCCCGATTGGTTTCTCAAACGTAACGGCGTGCCGATCGCCAACGGTCGCGAACTCGATGTGGGAAATCCCGTCGTGGCCAAGTGGATGGAATCGGAAATAGCCCGGCTCATCCGCAAATACAATCTGGACGTCTTTCGCATTGACTACAACATTTCGACCGAAGAAGACGGAAACCAGGTTCGTGAGGGTTTTGTCGAGAACACTTTGTGGCGCCATGTGGAAAACCTGTATGCGATATTTGATCACTTGCGCCAGCAGTTTCCAGGGGTAGTTTTCCAGAACTGTGCGGGAGGCGGAGGCCGTCTGGACTGGGGAATCATGCACCGCTTCGACAATACGGAACTGTCCGACTGGATGCGGGGACCGCGCGCACTGAAGATTCTCAATGGCATCACTTGGCTCCTGCCACCGGAGATCCTGTTGCGGACCTTTGGGACAGAAGTTTCCGACCTCCAGGGTGATGCGGACATAGACTCTCAGCTAAATGAGGTCGAGATGTCGCTGCCGATTTTCCGCGGCATTGCGCCAACCCTCGCCGAACTGAATCCGATTCTGGGAGACCAGATCCGCTCCGGTGTCGAGCTCTACAAGAACGAACTCCGGCCCATCCTCCGGGGTGGCATCGTTTACCATCACACTCCATTGCCACAACAGGGCAGCCCGTCTCCCTGGATCGTGCTGGAATACGGGAGCCCCGACAAGAGTAAAGATGTCTCCACGTTGTTTCGCACCTCGGATTTCGGGGATCCTGTGTACCGGTTCATACCTCGCGGTCTATCCCCTTCAGGCACTTACAAAGTCACGTTTGAAAACCGGGGCGAAAGTGCGGAGATGTCTGGCGTTCAGCTGATGCAAAATGGAATTCCTGTAAGGCTGGAAGCGGCCGGCACCTCGGAGATGTTGTTCTTTGAGAACGTGCAAGCAAAGGCCAAGACCCAATGAAAAGAGTTTGTGGATTATGGATATTGACCAGGTAGCATTCAAAAAGCTGTTCGATCTGAGTGGGCGCGTGGCGCTTGTTACCGGCGCCGGCGTGGGCTTTGGTGAAGCGATTTGCCTCGGTTTTGCCGACTACGGTTGCGACATTGCCGCCAGCGATCTGGACATCGAAAATCCCCGTCGGACGGCCGAGAAGGTGCAGAAGAAAGGCAGGCGTGCGGTCGCGTTGCAAGCGAACATGGCGGTTCCCGGCGACGTGACCGCTATGGTAAATGAAGCGGTGCGGCAACTCGGAACTATCGACATCCTGGTGAATTGCGCCGGGATTCCGCAGCACGACGCGGCTGAGGACACCCCGCTTGAAACCTGGGATCGCGTTCTCGACATCAACCTGCGAGGCACTTTCTTGTGTTCCCAGGCGGCCGCGCGAGTCATGCTGAAAAAAGGTGGCGGCACGATCATTAACTTTTCTTCCATTGCCGGCTCGGTAGGAGTGGGCCGCGGGGCAAACGCCTACTGCGCGAGCAAGGGAGGCGTAGAGACCCTGACCAAACAGCTGGCGCTGGAGTGGGCGGATCGCGGAATTCGCGTGAATGCGATTGCGCCCTGCCAATTCATGACGCCGGGGCTCCGCGACGTGATGGCCCTGCCCCAGTTTGATCCTAAGAAGCTGATGCAGACGTGGACTTCCAATATTCCTCTGGGCCGGGTGGGAGAGCCGGAAGAGATTGTCGGACCGGCGCTATTTCTCGCCTCCGCGGCGTCGTCCATGGTCACAGGCGTCGTCCTTCCAGTGGATGGAGGTTACCTGGCCCGATGATTTCCGCAGAACATGGGAACTACGAATGATGCCGGGCTTGTCATTACCGATTTTGGACGGGATCCAACTGAAGCGTCTCGTCCAGATTGGAATCGTGGTAGCGAACCGCAAACAAACGACTAATTTATTGACTTCTTTGTTTGGCATTGGACCGTTTCGCTTTGTGGATTGGCCCGATCGTCCAGAAGCCAAGTACTACTATCATGGCGCCGAGGAGCACATTCGAATCAGCCAGGCATTTGTCCAATTAGGCGACGTAGAGGTCGAACTGATTCAGCCCGTCGAAGGCAAGAATGCGTACCAGGACTTTCTCGATGAGACAGGCGGCGGAATTCATCACGTTTTATTTGAAGTGAAAGATATCGATCCCGTAGTTGAACATCTAGCAAAGTCCGGAATAACCGTGCTGCAAGCCGGGACCGGAATTCGGCCCGGCACGCGTTGGGCGTTGTTGGACACTAGAAAGCTGTTGGGATTTTTCATCGAATTGCGGCATCGTCCTGGCGAGTCGGACGGCACTTCTCTTTCCTAAATAATGGAAACCGATCCAGTGAAGAAGCATCCAACCCGTTTGAAGACCGCGATTGTAGGATGCGGCAAAGTAGCCGGCACTCACGCGCTGGCCTATCGGGCGCTGCCTACATCGGAATTTGTAGCGGTATGCGACGTGGCGCCAGAACGGGCGCAGCAATTTGCCGTGAAATTCCAGGTAAAAGCGTACACGGATCTGGCGGAAATGTTGCACAGTGAAAAAGTGGACGTACTCTCCGTGTGTACGCAGCACACCCAGCATCCGGCTGCGGTCGAGCTTGCTGCCGCGGCAGGGGTCAACGCAATTTCGGAAAAGCCACTTGGGGTTGATTTGGTGTCTTGTGATAAGGCGATCTCGGCAGCCCGCGCGAACGGAGTCAAGCTCGGTGTCGTCAGTCAGCGTCGCTGGTATGAACCCTGCCAACGGATGCGGCAGGCGATTGACGCCGGGAAGTTGGGGAAACCCGCACTCGCGGTCGTCACCATGTTGGGCTGGCGCGAGCCGGCCTATTACCGTTCCGATCCCTGGCGGGGCACCTGGAAGGGTGAGGGGGGCGGAGTGGTGGTGAGCCAGGCGCCACACTATCTCGATCTCATGTCCTGGTTCATGGGGCCAGCTGCGGAAATCCATGCCTACTGGGATAACTACAACCATCCCGGCATCGAGGTTGACGATACCGTCGTGGCTTCAGTGCGATTCAAGAGCGGAGGCATGGGTTCCATTGTGCTGAGCAACTCCCAGCGACCTGGCCTCTATGGCAAAATTCATATTCATGGCTCCTCGGGCGCTTCGGTAGGAGCGGAGACCGATAGTGGCTCCCCGTTTATTTCGGGGGTGACGGAAAGAATGGACCCGCCGTTCAACGATATTTGGACTGTTTCGGGCGAGGAGGATCAACTCGCAGTGTGGAATCGCGAGGACCGCTCCCGTCCCTGCGAGGTCATGACCCACTATCATCAACTTCAGTTAGGAGAGTTTCTCTGTGCTGTGCTGGAAAACCGTGAGCCGGCGGTGACCGGCGAGGACGGGCGGCGTGTGGTTGAGTTGTTCACAGGGGTGTACCGTTCGCAAGAGCAGCGCGGGCCTATTCAGCTTCCTTTAGCGCAATAAATGGTTTGGAGGTTCGCACATGTCGGAAACAGCGGTTGCTACCCAAAGCGACCTTAATTTGCTCCTTGGTTATTATCGCAAGATGCTCGAACTCCGGTCGTTTGAGCTGAAGGTACAGGAACTCTATCGCAATGTGCGGCTGCCCGGATTCGTACATTTATATGTAGGCGAAGAGGCGGCTGGAGTAGGCGTCTGTTCCAATCTTGAGCTGGCAGATTTGGTTTTCAGCACTCATCGCGGCCACGGCCACGCCCTTGCCAAGGGCGTACCGGCGAAAGTGGTATTGGCGGAACTTTGGGGGAAAACCACGGGAAGCTCCGGCGGACGCGGCGGCAGCATGCACATGTATGCGCCGGAGTGGGGATTCATGGGCACCAACGGAATTGTGGGCGCCCCCATTCCACTCGCCACCGGTGCGGCTTTGAGCGCCAAGATGAAAGGAAAGGGACAGGTTGTCGTCAGCTTTTTTGGCGATGGCGCCGTAAACAGCGGATCCTTTCATGAAGCCGTAAACATGGGAACGGTGTGGAACCTGCCCGTCATATATGTCTGTGAAAACAATTTGTACGCCACAGAAATGGCGTTTTCTCGTGCCACCAAGAACACCAGCGTGGCCAGCCGTGCGGCGGCCTACGGACTGCCAGGAGTAACGGTGGATGGCCAGGACGTACTCGCGGTGCACAGCGCTGCGAAAGCGGCAGTCGAACGCGCGCGGAGTGGGGGTGGTCCAACCTTACTCGAGTGCAAAACCTACCGCTACGTCGGACATCATGAAGGCGATCCCGGCACGGATTATCGCACTCGGGAAGAAGTCCAGCAGTGGAGACAGCAGGACCCGGTAAAGCGAGCCCGCAAATTGTTGCTCGACTCCGGAGAAGAAGAAAGCAAATTGCAGGCCGTGGATCAGGAAGTTGAGCGCCTCATTGACGAAGCAGTGGAATTCGCCGAGAAAAGCCCCGAGCCCTCGAAGGACTCGGTCAATGAGCACGTATTCTGAGTAGGAGAGCATAAGAATATGTCAGAGCCAGGACGCGTAATCACTTATGTCGACGCGGGAGTAGAAGCATTGCGCGAAGAAATGCGCCGTGATCCGTCAATCGTTTATATCGGGCAAGGGATTGGGCCGCGCGGCGGTAATTTCCGCCAGACCAAAGGGTTGTGGAAGGAATTCGGCGATGACCGGTTGCGGGATACCGGCATTTGCGAGCTGGGCGCAACCGGAGTCGCCATCGGCGCCGCCATGGCGGGTACACGCACGATTGTGGATGAAGTATTTCTGGATTTCGCCCTCGAGGCGATCACCCAGATCGTGCAGCAGGCGGCCAATATTTCCTACATGTCCGACGGAAAGATCAAAGCGCCCGTGGTCGTTCGGGGAGCCATGGGAGCGGTGCGCAACGCCGGAGCTCACCACTCTCATACTTTTTACAACTGGTTTGCAAACACACCGGGACTGAAGGTCGTTCTTCCGGCCACTCCCTACGACGTCAAAGGGTTGTTCAAGAGCGCCCTGCGGGAGCCCGGGCCCGTCATGTTCATCGAACACAAGTGGCTGTACAACAGCAAAGGGGTTGTTCCCGAAGAAGAATATGTAATTCCGTTGGGCGATGCCCGCATTGTTCGAGAAGGCAAAGACCTCACCATTATCGCCATGTCCCGAATGGTGGACCTGGCAATCAAGTCCGCTGAAATGCTGGCACAGCAGGGAATTTCCGCGGAAGTCATCGATCCCCGGAGTATTGTGCCTCTCGATCGCAAAAAGATCACCAACTCGATTAAGAAAACGGGAAGGCTTGCAGTCATCGACGAGTCCCCGTCGGTTTGCAGTTTTGCCGCGGAACTGCTCGCCATTGCGGTCGAGGACTGTTTCGATCAACTGCAGGAAAAGCCGAAACGTATTTGTTCCTTACCCGTGCCGAATCCGTTCAGCCCGGTTCTCGAAAATCAAATGATTCCCTCGGTAGAGCGGATTGTCAGCGAGGTTGAGGCTATGATGAATCCTGCAAGGAGAGCTTCCTAACATGGCGTACGACATTGTTATGCCGCAACTCGGTTTGACCATGGAGGAAGGTTCCGTCACCGGGTGGCTGAAAAAGCCGGGCGAGTGGGTGGACAAGGGCGATCCATTGTTCACCGTCCAAACCGACAAAGTTGAAATGGAAGTTGAAGCCATGGGAAAGGGCTACCTGGGGACGATTCAAGTGGAACTTGGCAAGACGGTTCCTGTCGGCACTCTGCTGGCGACTCTAAACGACCAACCGTAGATAGGCATCTAGCGCAAGGGTGTCGTCGCTGGCGGCAGGGCAATATTCCCGAGGCGTGAGGAACAGATGAGCACATTGCACCAGCTTACCGCGACCCTGAAAGCAGTTGGCAAGCGCACCGAGGTCTATGAGACCAGCGACGGCACCCGCCTGCTTCTTCTGGAATACGGCGGGAGGGTCCTCGGAATGTTTGCCCCCGGTAACGAAGAAAATTTCTTATGGACGAACTCCGCTCTCAACAGCGCCGATTCGGCCCGGGCTTACTATGCGAGCGACGACTGGCAGAACTCGGGGGGAGACCGGACCTGGCTTGCACCGGAACTCGATTTCTTCTTCCCCAAGTATCCCAACATGGACATCGGCGGATATTGGCAGCCAAGGGGTCTTGATCCGGGGAATTATCGTTTGGAAAAAACTCACGACGGCCTGAAACTTACGAATCGCCTCGGCCTGCATGGCTTTCGGTCCAAAAAGAAGGCCGAACTTGAAATCACAAAATCGGTTGCTCCCGCTCCGAACCCCTTGCGCGACAACAGAAATCTTCGCATCGGCCGCGTTGAATACGCCGGACACACCCTCATGACTTCGCTGCGAATCCTGGATTCGCACCCGAGCGATGCTCCGCTGGTTGGGCTTTGGAGTCTTACTCAAATGCCGCACCAGGGGGAGTTGCTGGTGCCGACCTATTCCAAAAGCGAGCCGAAAATCTACTTCGGACTGGTTGACACTCCTCCGGACGAACTCATTGTGGGTGATCGTTTGGTCCGCTTCAAAATGCGGGCCAGCGGAGAACATAAAATCGGGATTCGCGCATTGGCGACAACTGGCCGTATCGGCTACCTCCATCCGGTTGGCGACAAATCCGCGCTTCTTATTCGGAATTTCTCGGTGAATCCCTCCGGGGAGTATGCCGACGTCCCCTGGACTGAACCCAATGATAAGGGTTACTCCACCCAGGCCTGTAGCGTGAACAGCCGATGGGGAATGTTCAGCGAAATGGAATATCACGTCCCCGCCATTGGTGGAACGACGGGGCAAAGCTATGTAGAAGATCGTTCCGAACTATGGGCTTTTCGCGGAGCGCAAGAAGATATCAAGAGCATCGCCCATGCTCTCTTGTCCAACGAGATCTAGAACGGGTCACGTCATCCCGCAAAGCGCGGCTCATCCATGCCGACGATACCGGCCTTCAGACAAAACAAGTCGCCCGACTGGGGAGTTTGTTCCTTTTCTTCTTGGCTGAGTCCCAAAGACGCCGAGGTGATGTAAAGCTCGTCGAGTCGTTTGCCGCCGAACGCGCAGCTGGAAGGATTGGGAACCGGCAAGCGGTATTCCCGATCCACTTTACCTTCCGGGTTGTAGCGCACAAGTTTCCATCCGCCCCAGAACGCGCTCCACACGAAACCTTCACTATCCACCGTCAGCCCATCCGGAAGCCCTCCCTCCGGAGAAGTTTGCACAAACGTCCGGCGGTTGGCGATGGCGCCGGCCTCTGCGTCGTAGTCGTAGGCGTAAACCGTGTAGCGAAAAGTGTCCGTGAAATACATGGTTTTGCGGTCCGGGCTCCAGCCCGTGCCATTGGCGACGGTTATGTTCTTGTCCATCACCCGGCACGAACCGTCAGCCTGAAGGCAGAACAATTCGCCATCCGGGCCTTTCGGATTGGATTCGTTTAGCGTCCCCACCCAGAACCGCCCCCGGATATCGGTGGCTGCATCGTTAAACCGAAACCCATCCCGACCGGAAAGCGGGTTACACACTACCTCAAATTCCTGGCGCTCCGTGTCCCAGTTCGCCAGCCCCTTGCCGGAAGCCGCAATAAAGCCGCCCTTTTCCCGAATGCCCAGGGCCATTACCGGCACGCCCGTGTCAAACACCTTGACGTGGCCGGCTTGCGGGGAGAACCGGAGGATCTGATGTTGCTCGATAAAGTTTACCCAGTAGAGTGACTGCTCCCCCGAATGCCAGATGGGACCTTCACCAATCACGTTTCTTATTTCGAGAACATGTTCCACTTCGGCCATACTCAAATCCACCTCAGATTCCCCAGGATTCATCCATGGGAGCTTTTCAAAATGTGCAACTTCTCGGGTCGCGCTCGACAACTGATGTATCAGGCGGAACAATCATTGTCAACCGTGGTGTTGACAGCGCCGAAAAGAAGTCACCCAAGCCTGTCAGCTTCCGCCTCATCGACTTTTCCACCCTGAAAGCGATGAAGAGATGTGACCAGCCTCACAGCAATGCAGAGCTGAAAGTGTTAACAGCAGTGTTGACATGGTGTAAGATGGCGCGTGGCGGTTGGCTTGATGGGCCATGCACAGCAGCGAACATGACTTCTGCGTCTGTCAAATGGATATATCACCCATGACCATGAGAAAAAACAATCTGCAATGCGATGAGTCAGAACGCCAGGCTCAAAGACTCACGGGAAAAACTCCCACCAACTTCGGCTGGAGCTGCATTTTGCATTGGCTCGGGTTGACGAGCCTCTTTTTCGCTCTCATGACCAATTACGCCGTGGCGTTTGGCATGGACAATCCGGCGAATACGCCGCAAGGCGGCCAGTGGCTGCAGGAACACCTGTTGACACCCGGTTCGCAGCCACCATTTTCGTTCGTTTACGGCAGACAGCCATCCGAGGCGCTGTTGAAGGGATGGTCAAGACGGACGCAGACCAGAGAAATTGATGGCACGCGCACAGAACATACCGTGCTGTGGACTGATCCGAAAAGCGGCCTCCAGGTACGCCTGGCGGCCGTGGAATATGCGAACTCCCCCGTCGTGGAATGGACGCTGTATTTCAAAAATAACGGCCAGGCCGACTCACCGGTTCTCGAAGATATTGAGGCGCTCGCCTTGTCATTCCCGCTATCCGGCAATGGGATTCCCACGATTCTCTACTCCAACGGGTGCGGCGGCATGGATACGTACGCCCTGGAAAAGAAGCCCCTGAATCAATTGGAGTCGTTCCACCTTTCCAATGAAGGTGGCGGCAAGACAGTAGATACAATCCCGTTCTTCGACGTTCTTACCGCCGAGGGTGGGCTCATTGGGGCTGTGGGATGGCCCGGCAAATGGGCCATTCACTTCACCCGTCCGACGGAGGCGGCAATTGACATCCGGGCCGGGATGGAGGTAACTCATCTTTCTCTGCACCCTGGAGAAGAGATCCGCAGTCCTGAAATTTTGCTGCTGCCGTGGCAAGGGGACGACCTGGACGCTCACAACGCACTGCGGCGTCATATTCTGGAATACCATACGCCCCAATACGATGGGCGGCCGGTCGTGCTGCCGATTTCGTTTGGGGGATGGGGAGGCATGAAAAACTCCACCAGCTTGCGCCTGCTCGACAAGATCTCGGCGGAGAAGCTTGGCTTTGAAAACTTCTGGATGGACGCTGGGTGGTATGGTGTCGATCGGCCGGTGGAAGAATTCCAGGTTTTCGGCAGGGAAGACTGGTTTCTGCATGCCGGAAACTGGCGAATCAACAGAGTTCCCCATCCTGACGGATTGAAGCCAATCAGCGATGCCGCTCATGCGAAGGGAATGAAGTTCCTGCTCTGGTTTGAGCCGGAACGAGCGGTGGTCGGCACCCCTTTGACGATTCAGCATCCCGATTGGTTTATCGGAGAAGTAGGCACGCGCTTCGAAGGAGATGTCAAAAGACCGTTCGTCAAATTCCGGCTATTCAACTTTGGCAATCCGGCCGCCAGGCAATACATGATTGATTCCATGTCGGACTTCATCGACAAACAAGGGATTGATATCTTCCGCCAGGATTGCAACTTTGCTTTGGCTCCTTTCTGGGCGAAGGCGGATGCGGAGGATCGCAAAGGGATCACGGAGATTCGTTATGTAGAAGGCCTACTGGAGTTTTGGGACGGATTGCGGCGTCGGCATCCACAACTCATTCTTGACATCGTGCAGCGCGGAGACCTGGAAACGATCTCGCGCGCCGTGGATCTGAGCCGGGCGGACTACCCGGTTTCGCCGGACGCGGATCCCATCGGAAACCAACTCAGCACCGAAGGGCTAGCCTATTGGCGCCCGCATTTTGGCACCATCCTCCAGCTTCGGCCCCGCAACGACTATCACTTCCGCAGCGGATTTGCCCCGGGACTATCTTTCGCGCTTTTCAATGTCGCCGGAACCCCGGACCAGGTGGGCAGCTTTATACCGCCGAACTTTCCCTTCGACTGGCTGCGGACCATGATCGCGCAGTTGAAACGCGTGCGGCCCTACTATTACGGTGATTACTACCCTTTGCTCCCTTGCAGCTTCAATTCCGACTGTGTCAAAGGGGAAAGCAACGAGCGCAGCGCGAACTTCGAGTGGGCAGCCTGGCAATTTAACCGTCCGGAACAAGGCGATGGCATGGTTCAAGCCTTTCGGCGGGAGCAGAATGGCGAAGCGGCACAAGATTTGCGCTTGCGCGGGCTTGAGCCTGCCGCTACGTATGAAGTGACTAATCTGGATACGGGAGAACCGAAAGATGTATCCGGACGCGATCTGATGGAGCAGGGGCTTCGGGTGGAAATCCCTTCGCAGCCCGGAGCAGCCATCATCGTTTACCGGAAGGCTCAGCAATAGAGCGATCTCGAGAACTTACATGGCCCATGGTTTAAATATTCGTGAAGACGGCGCGCTGGATTTTCTCGGTCTGGGCGCATTGATACACCGCTTAGATCCAGGGATTATTCCTTTTCGAAAAGCAAATTCTTGTCAGATCCACGTCAGTGGCGGAGAATTCAATGCAGCCGCCAATCTTTCCGATTGCTTTCGCCTCCGCACCGGCGTGGTGTCGGCGATGGTGGACTATCCCATTGGCGATTTGATCGCCGAGCGCGTGCGGGCGATGGGGGTCAAGCCTTTCTATAAGCGCTTTCGACACGATGGCGTCACGGGCCCGAATATGGCTGCGGTTTACAGCGATCGCGGCCATGGCATTCGGCCGCCGGTGGTCTTCTATAACCGTGCGAACGAGGCCGCGGCTCAATTAAAGCCTGGCGACTTCGACTGGAAAGAGATTTTTGCGCCGGGTGTCCGCTGGTTCCATAGTGGAGGAATTTTCGCGGCGCTCTCGAAAACGACGGCTGAACTGATCATCGAAGGCGCGCAGTTCGCCAAGGCTGCGGGCGCGGTGGTCTCGTTCGATCTGAACTTTCGAGAAAAACTTTGGAACATCTCCGGCGGCTCGGCGCGGGCCCAGGAGGTTTTGGCGCGTATCGTGAATAGTGTCGACGTTCTGGTCGGTAACGAAGAGGACTTGCAGCGGGGACTCGGCATTCCCGGCCCGGATGCCGCCAAGTCGAAGCTGGATCCCAGCGCGTTTCTAGTCATGATCGATCGAGTGTTGCAACGGTTCCCGCAAATCAAAGTCATCGCCACCACGCTGCGGGAAGTGCACTCGACGAATCGGCACACCTGGGCTGCGGTTGCCTGGATCGACGGTCATACTTACGTTTCTCCCGCTTGCGATCTCGATGTTCACGACCGGGTGGGCGGGGGCGATGGTTTCGTTTCCGGCTTCGTCTATGGACTGCTCACCGGCGAATCGCCGGAGGACGCATTAAAGCTGGGGTGGGCGCACGGCGCCCTGCTTACTACTTTTCCGGGAGACACGACGATGGCTACGGTGGAGCAGGTACGGGCTTTTGCCCAGGGCGCGTCGGCGCGGATACAACGTTGAGGAGTAGCTCTTTATTGTGCATTACAAGATCGGCTGAACGGCATTAGAGGAAGCTCCCATGAGGACCGAATCGCAACTTCTGGAAACCATCCAGCGTTTTCAGGCAAATTTCTGGGGTAAAGAAAAGACCAAGGCTCCGCTGATTGGAATTTATGATGAGCGGGTTTACCTGCCCATCAATTTTCTCCGCCAACCGTTTTCGCGTCCCACCGTCGAGCCCGAAGATGTGACTGAAGACCGGCTCATGACCGAGTATGAGTGCGGGTTTACCAAACGGTCCGTTTCCTGTGACGACTTCATTGCCTTCTCGGCGCCTTGGCGCGGCGTTCCGTGGCTGGAGGCATGTTGTGGCTGCCAGGTACGGTACTCGGAGGGATCGCTGGCGCCGGCGCATTTCGTTGAAACACCTGAGAGGCTGGCCGAGTTGCCCATTCCAGCTCCCAACCAATGGTTTGACCGCATGCGGCGCGAAACGGAGCGACTGCAGGCGCAGCGGCCCGCCGACTGCTGGATCAGCCCTTCCATTCTTCGCGGCAACGCCGACGTGCTGGCAGCCATGCGGGATATGAAAGAGTTCTATCTCGATCTCCACGACAATCCCCAGGCGGTCGCGGATGCTGCGGCTCGCGTCAATACGCTATTGATCGAGGCACTGGACATGCACTATTCCATCGTTAAGCCTCATCTTGGAGGCTACGGCCACATTTTCGGCTACTGGGCGCCGGGACCGACCATCGTGATTCAAGAGGATGTTCTGGGCATGTGTTCGCCCGATATTTATCGAGACATTTTCATGCAGAACAACGCGGAGCTTGTACGCCATTTAGGAAGCCACGTCATGTTTCACCTGCACAGTACTGGGTACAAACACTACAAACACATTCTGAATGTACCCGGAATCGCAGGCATTGAAGTCGTGCTGGAATCCATCGGCCCGACTGCTGTTGATCTGGTGCCGGTGTTCCAGGAAATTCTGGAAAAATCCCGGCTCATGATACACGTCAGTTGGGGCTTCGAGCACTTAGCGCCGGCTCTGAAGAAACTGCCCAAGGAAGGCCTCTTCGTGGCCATTGCCGACAAGTATATTCACAACGACCAGGAGTTCCGGAACTTTCAAGCGGCCGTGTCGAGGGCTTGAACTTATGTTTGAGCGACGATTGCCGGTTCCGTAGAAGAAGAAGGACTAGAAGACGTTCTCCAATTCGCCGGCCCAATCGTTGGCCGCGAAGTCTGCAAAGGGAGTGCTTTGGCCGAAGAGGTTTGAATGTAATTTGCGAAAATAGCTTTCCACTTCCTGCTCAATTTTGTCGATCGGTGTCTGCAGAACGATACGCACGTACTCTTCGTGGTTTTCGCGGCGGGCTTTGATGGGAAACCGGGAAGAATATGCGCGCGCGATAATAAAAATGTAGGGATTCATGATTAGATTGAGGGTGCGGTAGAGCAGCGGCTTGTTCGCGGCATGCCAGATCGTGCGATGCAGTTCCATGTCGGCGCGGAAGAAAAGCTCCTCGCTGTTTTTCGCAGCTGCGCTGTTCAGCCTCTTCAACGCCTGATTTAGAACCGCCGCCGGGTCGATCGCGCTATTCTCACGCATGTAGCGCACGCATAAGCTTTCCAGTTTGGCGCGCATGCGAAAAATCACATCAATCTCTGCCCAGGAAATGTCGTGGATAAAGGTGCCGCGACGTGAAGTGGTCATCACCAACCCGTCACGCTCCAGGCGCAGAATGGCCTCACGCACCGGGCCGCGGCTTACCTTGAGCTCTTTGGCAAGATCTTCTTCGATGATGCGTTGCCGAGGCCGCAGCTTGCCGGCGTGAATGGCTTTGCGCAGATGGGCTTCGACGCGCTTGCTCGGGGAAATGCGATCCTGCTTCTTGACGGTGGCCTTGGAAGCTCTCATAGAAAACGGAGGATAGTTATAAGCCGATTGGGCGCCAAAGGCAAGCGCCGCCTTACTGTGATGCTAATCACAATTGTGCCGGATTGTTGACATTCGGCAGGAAGCGGGCGGCAGGAACAGTTAGTCCTGCCAAGGCACGGACTAGCTGCATCAGAAATTACGGGCCGGCTGGAAAATCTCCCCAAACCACAATGGGACAACCTTTAGTCTGCCGGCGGTGATCGTAGTCATATTTGTAGACATAACTGTTGACAAAATTTCTCTTGACACTTGCGATGAATATCCGGTAATGTCCGCCACGGCCCATAAAAGATTGCCGCGGCGCCTGCTTCAGCGAGTAGGCCGGGCAAGAGACTCGTGGGTCTGCTCCTAAATTGGGGGCATTCCCGGTCAAAAGTGTGTTCAAGGAGACGACTATGAACTCCGCCTCAAGACGTTTTTTGTTATCAGTATTGCTCTTCTCTCTAATTGGTGCCGGTGTGATGATTGGCCAAACAGCCGTTACAGGAGCCATCACTGGCTACGTAAGTGACGCTTCTGGCGCCGTTGTCGGCGACGCCACGGTGGAAGCCACGAATACCTCTACTGGGGTGGTCGATAAAACCGTGACGAATAGCGATGGCGTGTACCGGTTTTCCAGTCTAATCCCCGGAAATTACTCGATTACTATCGCCAAGGCGGGATTCGCAAAATTCAGCCAGCAAAGCGTTCTGGTCCAAACCGGAACGAGCATTCGCGTGGACGCCAAGTTGCCCGTAGCTTCTGTAACCACGGCGGTGAATGTTACCGGCCAGGCCCCCGCTCTCCAAACCGACAGCCCGGAGGTCAGTCAGGTCGTTCAGGCAAAAGAAGTCAACGCGCTGCCTACCTTTGGCAGGAATGTGACACGGTTGTCAATTTTGGCCCCCGGGGCGATGCAGGAATCAGGACAATTGGATCTTCACCCGGAAAATGCTGGCGAGGATGTCGATGTAATGGTCAACGGCGGGCAGTTCAGCGACAACGCACATATTCTGGATGGAGTTGATAACACCGAGGTGATCCAGGGGTACTCGCTGCTTGTGGTGCCGCAAGACTCGGTGTCGGAGGTGAAGCTCACTACCAGCAACTATGACGCGGAATATGGACACGTCAGCGGCGGCGTCTGGCAGCTTAGCACCAAATCGGGTTCCAATCAGCTTCATGGATCGGCTTTCGAGTACTACCGGTCCAATTCTTTCTTTGCCGCGGACTCGTTCAGTCAGCCGAACGGTGTTCCTCACAACGTATGGAATCAGTTTGGTGGCAGCCTGGGCGGGCCTATCAAGAAGGATAAGCTGTTCTTCTTCGGGGATTTCCAGGGGATGAGGAATCATTTCGCGACCGCCAGCCTTTACACGACGCCGATCGACGCATTTAAGGCCGGGGACTTCAGTTCCGTGGCAGCCACCAACCCGATTTTTGACCCGGCCACAGGCAATCCCGATGGGACCGGAAGAACTCAGTTTCAGTGCAATGGGGTGCTCAACGTAATTTGTCCGGACCGGATCAGCCCCGCGGCGAAAAATTTGTTGGCACTATTGCCCGAACCCACCATACCGGGCCAAGCGGATAACAACTTCACGATCGCCCGTCCGGCGATCTTTGGCCAGAATCAATTCGATACCCGCATCGATTACTTTGCCACTTCAAAGACTGTGCTTTTCGGCCGCTTCAGTTACTTTGGGGCGAATTTCTACACCAACAATGTCTTCGGCGCGGTGGCCGGTGGTCCCGCATTGCAGGGTGCTGTCAATTCCGGTAACTCATTCGATCACGACAAGAGCATGATGTTCGATTATCAGCACACCTTTTCCTCGAGTTTGGTGCACGATTTCCGTTTTGCATTTTCGCGAATCTATATTCAGGAATTGCAACTGGATGCCGGTTCAAACACCGCGGACACGGTAGGAATTCCGAACATCAACCTTGGAACCGTCTATACCCAGGGGCTACCACAGTTGAACATCGGTGGTCCGACCAGCGGCTTCGGCATGGGGGATTTTGGGCTTCCCTTCTATGAAAAAGAGGCGACCGTCCAGTTCTACGATAACTGGACCAAGACATCGGGTCGCCATACCTTCAAGTGGGGGGCGGACATCGAAAAGTTCTTCGGCGTCAGGACTGATGTCAGCGGCCGCGGAGTTTTCGACTTTAATCAGAACATAACCGGCACCCCGTCTGTCGCCAATTCCGGCTTGGGTATGGCGAGCTTCCTGCTTGGCCTGAGCGATAGCTTCGGCCGTAGCCTTACTCTGGTCCAGCCCCAGGAAAAGATGTGGAAATTGGCTTTTTACGGCCAGGACACCTGGCAGGTCACACGCAAGCTAACCTTGACCTTAGGCCTGCGATGGGATTACATCAGCCCCATCTTCACGCCTAAAGGGCAGAGCGTGGGGAATATCGACTTGAGCACTGGCAATATCGTGTTGTCGAACTTAGCCGACAAATATGCTGGCGTGACCGTTTCTAAGACGGAATTCTCACCACGCCTCGGTGTCTCTTATCGGCTCGGCCATGAAACAGTACTGCGGGGCGGATTCGGCCGGAGCTACTTTGTGAATCCCTACGGCGCAGGTTTTGGCACCCAGGGCTGCTGCTGGCCAATCAAGCAGAATCAGTCTGATGTCCAAGCCAATCCCTACGCGCCGCTGGCTTTTACGCTGGACCAGGGGCCAGGCGTTCCCGCCGCGCTGCCAGACTTTCCTTCGAATGGCATCCTGCCGTTTAATGGCGGTCCGGATGGCTTCAGTGAGTATTTCGTAGGAGTCGGGCCCTATCCTCACAGCTATCAGGACACGTACAACGTGACCCTGGAGCATTCGTTCCCGCATCAGATCACTGCCTCGATCGCGTATGTTGGCAACAACGGCCACCACCTGTGGAACGGAGGTTACGATGTAAACGCTCCAGTTCCGGGGCCGGGCGACTTCAACCCGCGGCGGCCTTATTTTGCGAAATTCGGCTGGACTCAACCGGAGTACCAGAGAAACAACCAGATACCGGGACTTCCGGACGCCACCAGCAATTACAATGCGCTGCAGGCCCGCTTTGAGAAGCGTTTTTCGCACGGCCTGTATGTGCTGAGCAACTTCACTTACGACAAAGCATCGGACTATGGAGGATTTGGTCTGCAGAATCAATTTGACTTCGCAAGCAATTACGGGAACATGGACAGCGTGCGGCCCTGGGCTTCGGTTACCGCAATCAACTGGGAGCTTCCGTTCGGGCATGGCCGGGCCTATGCGAATAGCATGAAGGGCGTGGCGGAAGCCATCGCAGGGGGATGGAACCTGAGCGGGATCATCAACCTCGAGGGCGGCCGCTGGTTTACCCCGTTTATGGCCAGCAGTGCCACTCTGAATTCCACAATCGGTTTACGACCCGATCGGACTTGCAGTGGCAAGGTGTCCAATCCCAACCGCAACGAATGGTTCAATCCCGCGTGTTTTACCACCCCGGCGCTTTACACCTACGGAGACTCTGGCCGGAACATCCTGCAGGGCCCCGGCTTCGACATGGCCGATCTTTCGTTGGCCAAGTCCTTCGCGATTAGGGAAAGCACTCACTTGGAGCTCAAGTGGGACGTTTTCAATGCCTTCAACCACACCAACCTGTCCAGGCCCGATGCCACGATCGGAAGCAGTACGGTCGGACAGATTCACGGAATTGACGATTTCAAACGACGCATGCAAATTGGGGCCCATATTACCTTCTAAATTGCACCTGCTTTCTCAACCAGACTTGCCCTCGGCACTAAGCCCGGGGGCAAGTTTGTCATTGCTCTTCTAATGTTTTGCCGTTCTCCATTTGCCACAATCGCACCGCGCAGTCGATGCAAATCGTGATTGTCGCGTATGCGAGCGCCTATGATTTGGCCATGGGTAATGTTCATACTAGCCCACACACATTGAGGACCCGGGATAAATTGAAATGAGACAACTCCTGCTGCTTGCCTACTTGGCTCTCTACGCTGCGACTTTTGCAACCGCCCAAGTTTCCATTACACAGGCGCCGGCCGGGTGGGAGCTTGGAAACGGGCATATCCAGGTCAAATTGGCGCGCTCGTCGGATTCGGTGCGTCTGCAGTCTCTGCGCCGTGATGGAGGCGTCGAATGGGCCGTTGCAGGCACACCGGTGCTTTCTTCCCCCGAAAAGGCCAGGAGTTCCTACCGCTATTCTGAGGATGCAATTTCCGACTTGCCCAAAGGCGGGAAGCAGCTGACGCTGCGTTTTCGGTCGGCCGACGACGGGCAACTTTCCTTGATGCTGAGGCTCTACCCACGCGTCGCTGTGGTTGAGCTTGCGACAAAAATCGAAAATCACGGTCAGCACAGCTTGCCTCTCGACTCGTACATGAGTCCATTGTTTGTCACGCTACGAAATCCCCCGGGGGGACTCAAGCCGTTCTCCTCAGTTCACGGCCGGCACGGGTTTCAGGCGGCCGGCAGTCTCTTACAATCCCGCGACTTCTCCGATTGGCTGGTGCTTGAAAATGGGAGTACCGGAGAATCCATGCTGGTCGGGGGTGAACCAGGGCTGGGAATACTGGGATGGAAGGCCAATGTGCAACCATCGACGGGCGGCGTCGCGGTCCGCGCCGGGACAATGTTGATAAAGGAAAAGAAGTCCGCTGCGCCGCCAACTTTCGAACTTGCCCCGGGCGAGACCGTAGAGGGACCCATCACCTTCCTGGCTATCGCGAAGGGAGACACCGACGACGCCGGAAACGCGGCATTCCGCTATCTGAAGCAATACGTTTTTCAGACTCCGTTGCCTAACTCTCCCTGGGTCACTTATTGCATCTGGTTGACTGAAAAGAACAGCGAGGCAGAACTTCTCAAGGAACTTCAGCTCGCCAAGCAGGTTGGATTTGACGTTTTCTATCACGATGCGACCTGGTTTAAAGACGCCTCGATAGTTCCGGGGATGAATGACTGGACAAAAGGCCTGGGTAACTACGAAGACAGCCGCGAAAAGTTTCCTGATGGGTTGGGAAGTTTTACCGACGCGATACACGCTGCTGGCTTGAAAACCGGCATATGGGTTGATCCGGGTAACGTGGACGCGACTCTCGTGGAGTCAGGGCAAATCCCGAAAGACTGGCTGGCGATGATCGATGGGAAAGAAATCGGTACGATCCATCCTTCCCTCACTCCTACCAAGCAACTCTGCCTGGGCGACCCCAAAGTGGTGGCCTGGATTGAGCAGCAACTGGGAGACATTATCGAAAAATGGCATCTGGACTGGATCAAGTGGGATCCTTCCGCGACCGCGAGCTATGAGTGCAACCGCACCGACCACGGCCACGGCGCAACCGACGGCGCCTATGCGGCTTATCGTGGTCGACTGGAAATTCTTCGCTACCTGCTAAATCGCTTCCCCAATCTTTCCGGATTTGAATGCGATCCCTCGCTGCAATTTGCGCGAACCAATCCTGGTCCGCAGTCATTGCTGCCCGGCGGCTACACCAATGAGTTCATCACCGGCCCAATGCTCAGCCCGAATGTATGGGGCTCTCTGGCCACCGCGGGCAAAGGGGATGCGGGAGGCGAATATCTGACAGAGCGTTGGTACAGCGCTTCCGCCCTCGACTATTACTTCCGCAAACATTTCACCCATGGAGTGACCTTCGGCAATATCAACGGCATGGCGTCACAGTTTCTCTCGGCAGCCCCTCCTGGATTCGTGGAAGCCTTCAAACGCAATCTGCTCTTCTTCAAGCAATACCGCCATCTACTGCTGGATGATGTTTATCACCCCAAGGTCGCAGCCACAGGATGGAGTTCAATCCAGTATGTAAAAGAAGACTCGAGCGAATCCGTCGTCTATGTCTTCCGAGACAACTCTGACTCGGCTGACACAGTAGTTTCCTTGCGTGGCCTTGATCCGGCGGCGCAGTATCGGGTGACCAGCCTCAATGACCGTCCGGGACGCGATAAGATAGTGACCGGAGAAGCTTTGATGAAAGGCGTCGCCGAGCACCTTCCTAATGACTGGCTGGCCAAGGGGGATGGCGCGTATAACAATGAATTTGCTGACCAGCAACGTTACGGATCGGATATTCTATTGCTTCGACGTATCCCGTAAACTCGAAATGAAAGGCAATGTGACGGCAGGTTTAATAACTACTGACAACAATGCCGACGCGCTGCACGACTGCTTCTCCAGGATTTGTTTCTGGAAGCGGAATCTCCTTCCTCCCGGTAAGCCAATACGGTGATTGATTCCCCAGGCGCATCCAGCGCTTCCGCCCAGAAACCATCCCTGGCCCGGCAACTTGGCTTGTTCGACGCCACCATGCTGGTTATGGGGGGCGTCGTGGGCGCTGGCATCTTCATTAACCCATACGTGGTCGCGCAACGGGTGCATACCCCTGTGCTCATCCTCGGAGCGTGGATTTTTGGGGGAATTATCGGTGTGGGCGGCGCCTTCATCTGGGCCGAACTGGCCGCAACCTTGCCGGAGGTGGGTGGGCAGTACGCTTATTTGCGAGAAGCCTACCACCCGGGAATTGCTTTCCTGTATGGCTGGGTCCTGTTGTTGGTGACCCAGACCGGAGGAATGGCGGCGGTTTCGATTACCTTTGCCCGTTATTTCCGTGATCTTAGCGGTATCCATGCGCAAGATTGGGTAGTGGCGACGGTGGCGCTCGGCATTCTGACCATCGTGAATTGCCTCGGCGTAAAGACCGGCGGGAGAACCCAGAGTGTATTGATGGTATTGAAGATTGCCGCGATTGCTGTGCTCGTGGGCGGAGGGTTGGCTCTCGCGGGCCGGCACGTAAGCTCTCCGACTGCAGCGCAGCGAGTATGGACGGTATCGTCATTTGGCGGCGCTCTGGTGCCGGTGCTGTTTGCCTACGGCGGATGGCAGACCGCCAACTTCGTTGCTGCCGAAGTCAAGGAACCAAGAAAGAATTTGCCCCGGGGCCTGTTGATTGGCATGCTGGGGGTGCTGCTGCTCTACATCGCGGTGAACTGGGTTTGTCTGCGGTCCCTGGGGTCACAGGGATTGGCGGCAACCGGCACGCCAGCCACAGCCGTCATGCGACTGGCATTAGGCGAGCGCGGCGCAACTTTCATTGCGGCGGCAATCGCTGTCTCGACTCTTGGCTATCTCAGCCAGTCCATATTGACCGCGCCCCGGGTGTACTTTGCAATGGCCGACGACGGCCTCTTCTTTCGCGCGGTGGCCTGGCTCGATCCGCGCACGCGCGTTCCGGTCGTGGCCATCGTGCTACAGAGCATTTGGACTATTGTCATCGTCGTCTCCGGCCGCTACGAACAGATTCTGAATTACGTCATTGCCATGGATTTTCTCTTTTTCGGGCTCAGCGCGACGACCATCTTCGTATTCCGCCGGCGGGCTGCGCGCGGGACCATGGATGCCGGCACTGGCTACCGCGTGCCCGGCCATCCGGTGACCACAGCGGTGTTCATCGCGATGTGCTGGTGGGTAGCAGGGAATACGATCTACCGTTATCCTCAGAACAGTCTGATTGGTTTTGCCCTGCTGTTGGCCGGCATTCCTGTCTATTGGTTTTGGAGCCGTCGGGCTCCGTCATCGGAGAGCAAGCATGAATAGTTTGCGGGCGGATGCAGTTACGCCTTATCTGGCATGGGCCAAGCTGCATTCCCAGGCGCGTTTCAATCTGGCCGTCAGCGGCGTGGCGGATTATCCACTGACGGGTTTGCCGGTACGCATTGAGGATCTGGAGATCGGCGGCTCCGGCCCTTACGGCCACAAGCCGCTGATGGAGCGTCTGGCAGCGAAGGCGGGCGTGCCCGAGGAGTGTGTCGTGTACACGATCGGCGCCTCCATGGCCAATTTTGTGGCGCTCACTGCGCTGGTTCGGCCCGGAGACGAGGTGCTCGTCGAGCGGCCGACCTACGATCCGCTATTGGCTATTCTCGCCCACCTTGGCGCCAAAGTCGGCCGCTTCGAACGCCGTCCGGAAAAGGGATTTCGGCTCGGGCTTGGCGAGTTGGAACGCCGCCTCACGCCGGAAACGCGACTCGTCGTGCTCTGCAACCTGCATAATCCAAGCGGCGTCCTCACCGACGATGCCACGCTATGCCAGGCAGGCGAAATGGCGGCTAAGGTCGGGGCGCGCGTCCTGGTGGATGAGGTCTACCTCGAAACCCTGTTCGACCAGCCGTGGCGCTCCTCTTTTCATCTGGGGTCGAATTTCGTGGTTACCAGCAGCCTGACCAAGGCTTATGGACTGAGCGGCATCCGTTGCGGATGGATTCTTGCCCAGCCGGAACTGGTGCACCGGATGTGGCAGGTCGTTGACTTCACCTACGGAGGCCCGGTGCATCCTGCCGAGCTTCTTGCCGTGATTGTGCTCGACAACCTCCACCTGGTTCGTGATCGCGCGCGCGCGTTGCTGGACACGAATCGCGCACTGGTCAATCAACTGCTAAAAGAACACCCCGAGCTCGATTGCGAACCCAGCCGCTTCGGGACCACTGTTTTCCCACGGCTCAAAACGAGTCGCGCAGACGAACTCGTTAGCACGCTGCGCGAGCGCTTCGAAACCAGTGTGGTTCCGGGAGAATTCTTCGAGTACCCACAACACTTTCGCATTGGGTTCTGCGGTACTACGGAGACGGTTCGCGGCGGGCTGGAGCGGCTGGACGCTGCCCTGAAGAGTCTCAGCGTTTCGTCCTAAGCCGCATTTCCTCCCATCATCCCTGATGTTCCGGATGGGTGCAGCCCGGAAACGCACCCACGTAAGTATTGCCGAGATACCGCAGATCCTGATGGATTCCAATCGAGGAAGTATAGTAGCCGTTCAGTGTCATCTGCTTTAGTATCAAGAAGAAATGATCGAGCTCCGTTTGAGGATTCGCTTCGTTCTTTGCGGACTTTTGCAGGGCTCCCGCTAGTGACGACTGCTTCGCCTCTTGCTCCATCTGACGAAGTCCGCTTCTCCATTGCTTCTGGATCGCGCCATCGCTGGTGAATACCATCACGTCAGCAAACAGGTCGGTCCTTGTCGCGTGCGCGCCGGGGGAGTGGCTGTCGGCTGGAATGATCATCTCCATGAGTTGGTCGAGAAGCTGGCTTTCGTGCTCACTGAAGAACTGCAGTTTGTAATCAGGGGCGTGCGCCGTCTTGGCGGCAGCCTCCATGTGGCATGCAGCCGCGGCGCTTAAGGCGTCCAGCCCGGGAGACAACGCGCTTAGCGCGACTAGTTTGAGCACTGCTCTTCTTTCCATGTTGCCCTCGAAAAAGACGAATCGCTACAGTTCGCCCCGCTTTCGTTGATCTTTAATGTAGTCAGCAGCGCGCAAAGACAACGCCATGATGGTCAGGGTTGGGTTCTTCTCGCTCGAAGTGGTGAAGCAGCTCCCATCGGTGACGAAGAGGTTCTTTACATCGCGTGCCTGGCAATATCCGTTGAGCACCGAAGTGTGCGGGTCTTTTCCCATGCGAATTGTCCCAACTTCGTGGCTGGCAAAACCGGAAGGAGCCTTCCCGAAGCTCGGGAAGACCTTGCCTTTCAAGTGAGAAAAAATCTCAGTCATGCCCTGATTGGAGGCGTTCCACAATGCGTGATCATTTTCACTGAATCGGAAGCGCACCACAGGGGTCGGGATGCCGTGCGCATCGGGACGGTTGGGATCAACGGTCACATAGTTCTGGGAATTGGAAGTTACCTTGGCGAAGCTCCCGAAGAATAGAATATCCGGGCTGCATTTTCCGTACGCGTTCCTTAAATGCGAATCCATAGCCAGGAAGACTGGTGGCATGGTGCGGAAACATGTAGCTTGAAAAATTCACCTGAATCCCCCACCCTCCGGCGTAATCCTGCTTGCCTTGCAGTTGGTTGTACCGCGGCACGTAAACGTGGTCGGTGGCTCCATCCTGGTTGAATGGCTTCCTGCCTTCGAGTTCCTCCAGGTAGATGCTTATCGAATCCCCAAGATGACCGTGCAGGTAGCGGCCCACCACATCGTTGGAATTTGCAAGGCCCGCGGGGTGTTGCGGAGAGCGGGAATTGAGCAATAGGCGAGCAGACTCGACCGTGGAGCAGCAAACAACAACGATTCTGGCCTTGACCTGCTGTTCGGTTCTCGTTTCAGTGTCGATGAAGGAAACGGCTCTTGCCAGCCCCTCATGATCGACCAGAATCTCGCGGGCCAGCGCGTTTTGACGCAGCGTGAAGTTCCCGGTAGCTCGAGCCTTTGGCAACATGCAGTCCGGTGTGGTGAAAATGGAGCCGACGTCACAACCGTCCATGCAGTGGCCACAATAGTGGCAAGTAGGCCGGTTGTCGTAAGGCCGGGTGACGACTGCCTTTCGCACCGCGATGAGCGGGATGCCCATGGCCCGGGTGGCCCGGTTTAGAATGTGCTCGCTGCAGCGCCAGGGGATGGGCGGCAAATAATGTTTGCCCGCGGGCAGGATTTCAAGATGGTCGTCGTTGCCGGAAACCCCGATGATCTGTTCAATGCGATCGTAGTAGGGCTCGAGTTCCTCATAGGCGAACGGCCAGTCTTCTTCGATGCCCTGCAGGGACCATTCCCGAAAATCTCGCGGGGCATAGCGGAGGGTGACGGCGTTCCAGTGCAGAGTCCTACCTCCCAGCACCCGCACCCGGTCAATTCCAACATGATCTGAATCTACATAGGCGATGGATCTGGAAATATCGCCCTGGTAAAACGGCGCTTGCTTCTCGTCACGCAGTCCCCGGTAGGGCAACTCATACGGCCACTTGTGCGACAGGAACTCCGACGGAGGAACCTCGCGGCCAGCTTCCAGCATGACCACTTTAGCGCCGCCCTCGCAAAGCTCCTTTGCCATCACGCCGCCGGCGGCGCCGGACCCGATGATACAAACGTCAAAGACTTCAGGGCCTGCGTTCAATGTCCCTTCTTTCTGTGTCCAAGTGCAGATTACCGACGGTCGCGGGTCAAATTCTCAAACAGGAAAAGGCCGGACTTGCCGGCCACGACAATATCGAGGTCACCGTCGCCATCAATATCAACTACCGGAATCTGCATGCCACCACCCGCGCGGCTGCTGTAATCGATAATGTGCCGGATCCATTGCAGCCGTCCGCGGCTTTGCACGGGTTCGTACCAATAAACGCCCAATGGTTCGTTTGCGCCCGGATCGTGCTCGTGTGCAAAGTAACGCTTGCCTGTGACCAGGTCGGTTTTTCCGTCGTGTCTTATATCCGCCAAAGTCATGGCGTGGGCCTGCGACCAGACGTCATCAATTGTGTGCTTAACCCAGCTTCGGCTGCCATCGGAATTCTCTTTCTGTTCGTACCAGAAGATTCCATAATCGTGCGCCATGCTCGTGACAAGGTCGGGTAGGCCATCGCCGTTCACATCCTCGACGTAAATAAATCCGGTAGCGCCGAGATTGAATTCCGGATGAAAAATCCATTGCCCATTCCGCGGATCTAGCGGCGCTTCGAACCAGCCTCTGGGTGTGATGATGTCGTTCCGCCCATCTTTATTGATGTCACCCGTGCCGATGCCGTGGCCGTAACTGTGCTGGCTGACGATGTGACGCACCCATTTAGCATCGGCGCCTTTGCCCGTAATCTCGTACCAGGAGAGGGGAAAATTCTCGTCGCCAAATTGTGGCAAAAGTTCTCGCGCTTTTCCCGAGTTCAGCAGATCTACCAGGAATACAAACTCAACTGGAGAGCCGGTCTGAATGATGGTTTTCCGCCAGGGCTTGTTCTGCGTACCTGGATTCTCCCACCAGGTAAGAGGCTCGTCCCAGTAAGAGCAACTCACAATATCCGGGTAGCCGTCTCCATTGACGTCAATTGCCAGATCGCTTAGATCCTCGATGTAGCCATCGGTATAAGGGATGTCGCGAAAACGGTGCTTGATCCAGGTGGGCCCGCCGCCTTTTTGCGCCGGAGGCGCCTGCTCGTACCAGTTCTCTCCGGAGACGATGTCGAGCCGGCCATCGTGGTTGATGTCGGCGACCGCAATCGCCTCGCTGCGACCCAGATCAATGGTGTGCTTGCGGAAGGGAATTTCGTCGGACCCAGCAGCCGCCAGCCGCGCGACATTCCACGGCAGATAGACCGCCACAGCCAGAGCAACTACGGCTGCGCTTTTTGCGACCGCGCCAATTTTGCCGAACAAGGGGACCGGTCCTTTAGCTGATTTGAACTGGTAGTCTTATTTGCTATTAGCTGACTTCTTTTTTCTGGATACATCTTTCCGCCTACGAACTGCAGGCTTTTGTTCTTTCTCCTCCTCTACCTCTTTGGCTAATTGCTTGATGAACTTGATCCCGCTTCTTGCCAGTTCATCGCCTGAACGAGCGAGATCGCGCCAGATGGCGGCTGCGGCTGCCAGGTCCGGTTCTGGCTGAGCGAACGACTCGATGGTGAGCCAACCGTCATATTTTATTTGTTTGAGTACCGACAAGACTGCGCGCCAGTCGATGTGCCCGGTCCCTGGGGTGCCCCGGTCATTCTCGGAAATGTGGACGTGTCCGAGCACTTTGGCAATGGACCGCAAAGCGGCCGCGGGATTCCGCTCCTCAATATTTGCGTGAAAGGTATCGAAGTGCACCCGCAGGTTCGGTGCGCCAATGTCCTTCACCAACTTCGCCGCATCATGTTGCGTATTCAAAAAATAGGTCTCAAAACGATTAAGTGGCTCGATGCAGAGAGTGACTCGAACCTTATGAGCGCGCTCTGCGACTTCGGCAAGACCATCTGCGGCCCATCTCCATTCCTCCGCATTTCGTCTCGTTCCTGTCATCACGCCGAGGCCGGCATAAAGGGGTCCGCAGATCAACGATGCGCCCAGCTCCGCCGTCCGATCCACGCATCTCTTGAGAAATTCCACGCCTCGCGCCCGAACCCCTGCGTCGGAACTAACGAGGTTGGCTTCTCGGGGTAAGACGCTACACGTCGTTCTCTCAAGTCCAGCGGCGTCAAGCATCTTCGTGACCGTCGCGATATTGGCAGGCTCGTCGGGCGAAAGAAAAAGCTCGGCTCCGTCGAAACCCCAGCGCTTGATCTTGACAAATAAAGGCGCGAGCCGCTCATCCACTCGCGTCGTCCAAACCATCGTATTGACGCCGTATTTCATTTCAGCAATGGGTCAGCAGCGTAGATCCGCAGGAAGAACCACTCCAAGGTAGAGAGGCACACGCACTCGACTACTCTTCGTCCAGATATTCGCCCGGAACATCATCTTCCGGCACTTCGCGGGTGTGAACTTCCCGCTCGTCCGTGCTATCGGCGTCTTCCACGCCCATCACGGCCTCGGCTTCAAATGCGTTCCCTTCCTCAAGCAACTCATCGACGCTTTCCGAATCCGCCCCTTCGCGGCGAGACAAGCCCTGCAAATCTCCAGACTCTTCCCCCGATGGCGGACGTTTCCGGGGAAAGGCCGCGATACCCCGAGACCGGCTTTGTTTCGGGGCCTTCTTCGTGCTCGAAGCCTTTTTCTTCTGCGCTTGTTTCGGAGCGGCTTTCTTCTTTGCCGGCTTCTTGGGTCGTCTCGCGGTTTTAGCCGGCGTTGGCTTCTTGCGGGCAGTCTTTTTCGACTTAGTCGTCTTCTTGAGAGTCTTCTTTCTGGTGGCCATTCGCGCAGTCTAGCACTGGCGCGGGCGGGGAGCAAAAAATAAGACAAACTTTGGGCCGCGGGGCGGCAGTTGCGTAGCGGTTGCTCCAGTAGCCGTTTGTTCCAGCCGCCCATGCCGACGCGCTTCCGGCTATCTCTCCAGTTCCGAGCGCTCCCAATGGCCGAGGTTGGCGCCGGCTTCGTATGTGCTTTGGCAAAACTCGAGTAGCGCGCTGGCCGGCGATTCCGCCTTGCGTACATCCTCATACATCAGGAGGAACTCACCTGGTTGGTTTTCATAGCGGGCGGCACTTGGCTGGACGGGAGCCTCTTTGAATCCTTTGGGCTCTGGCGAAGTGTAGGAATAAAAGGCAGGATCTTCGATGCCGCCCCCGCCCGGCCAGAAGCCGACACTGCTGACCTCATGGGAATAGGCTTCCCGCGTGATCGCATCCGCGCCGGGCCGTTCCGGGGCACGGCGGCCCGAGAACCTGGTAACGGCAAGATCGAAACTTCCCCAGAAGAAGTGTACTGGGCTGCACTTCCCAATGAATCCCGAACGGAACTGGCTAAAAACTGCGTCCACGGACAGCAATATCCGCCAGAATTTCGCGACGGCCACGGGGTCGTACGACGCGTGTACCCGGTCCTGGTCGAACGCAATCGGATCGGGGATTTCGACCGGCATTCGCCAGATGTTGACTTCGATCCCTGCCGAGCGAAGCATTCCCATGAATTCTGCATAGAACTCGGCGACGGAACGCGGCGCTAACGGGAGCATCTTCAGCATCCCATCGCTCGCCTCCAGGACAAGCTGGTGGCGGATGAAATCAAACCAAACCTCGAATGCTCTCGTCCCATACGGAATACGGGAGGTAGTCAGCCCCCGGGCAGTCACGTACAAAGGGACATTCCACCAGTGGTTCACGAGGGGCGTCAGACGCAGCCGGACCTTGCCCACGATCTGCGTCCACATATGAAGGGTGGCGCAAGTGTCTTTCCACGAATCCAGTGGCAGTGTGGGCCAGCATTCCGGCTGGTCGGCGACGCCAGTCAGCATAGTTCGATTCCTCAGCGATCCGCGTTTCAACGGCCGTGTTTAATAAAGGCTCCGGTTTGCAATTCGGCCATTGCCTGGCGCAGTTGTTCCTGCGTGTTCATGACAATTGGACCATACCATGCCACCGGTTCCTCGATCGGTTTACCGGATACAAGGAGGAAGCGAATGCCTTCCTCCCCGGCCTGGACCGTGATCTCGTCTCCACGGTCGAAGAGCACCAGCGAGTGATTGGCGACGTCATACACCGGCGGCGCCTCGGGCCTGGCAACTTGTTCCGTCAAAACTGCACGCGGCTCCGAAGAGTCGCGAAACGTGCCCGAACCGGCAAACACGTAGGCAAAGGCGTTGCGCGTGGTCTCCACTGTGAGCCGCTTTCGCTGCCCCGGCGGAACGGAAATATCGAGATAATTTGGATCCGCGGCCACTCCTTCCACGGGCCCTTTCTTTCCCCAGAACTGGCCGCAAATAATGCGTGAGCGGGTGCCGTCATCGTCGGTGACCTCCGGGATCGCGCTCGATGGAATGTCCTGGTAGCGCGGGTCGGTCATTTTCAACGATGCGGGCAGGTTCGCCCATAGCTGGAAGCCGTGCATGCGGCCCTGCTGGTCACCCTTGGGCATCTCCTGGTGCAAGATGCCGCTGCCGGCCGTCATCCATTGCACGTCCCCGGCAGTCATTTTGCCCTGATTGCCCAGACTGTCGCCATGTTCGACGGAGCCGGCGAGGACGTAGGTAATGGTTTCGATCCCCCGGTGCGGGTGCCAGGGAAATCCTGCCAGATAGTCCTCGGGCTTGTCATTCCGGAAATCGTCGAGCAACAGGAAAGGATCAAAATCCTTTGTCTTGCCGAAACCGAAAGCGCGTTGCAGCTTTACGCCGGCGCCTTCCAGGGTTGGCTTGGGCTGAATAATCTGTCGAACTGGGCGCAGTGACATAACGTTTCCTCTCTTCTGCGTAGGATCTATCTTCCGCGGTGTGCTTAGGACTTTAAGAACTCCACATCAAGGGTGATCGTCACCTCATCGCCGACGAGAATTCCTCCCGCCTCCAGTGCCGCATTCCACGTCAGACCGAAATCCTTGCGATTGATCTTCGTCGTCGCCGAGATAGCGACCCGAGTGTTGCCCCAGGGATCTTTAGTGGGAGGTGTCGGGCCTTCCACCGCAAAAACGACCGTGCGTGTGACCCCTCGAATGGTCAGGCCGCCCTCGACGGCGAGTTCTCCATTCCGGACCACCTTAACATGCGTGGATTGGAAGGAAAGCGTAGGGAACTTCTCTGCATGAAGGAAGTCCTCACTCTTCAGGTGCGCGTCACGCTGGGCGTCCCGCGTTTCGATTGACGCGGCCTCAATGGACGCCTCAATGCGGGACTTCGTCAAATCGGATTCGTCCAGACTCAGAGTCCCCGAAACCTTCGCGAACTGGCCTTTCACGTTTGAAATCATCATGTGCCTGACTTTGAACTCGGCCACGGAATGGGCCGGATCGATGTTCCAGGTGGTACTGGAGGTTTGTGGCAGGATAGCTGTCCCCATTGGCGGTTCTCCTTTTGCTACAGTCTTAGATGCGTTAAAACGATATACGTTTCAACAAATATAAAAGTCAACAAATCAGGCTGTTTGGTCACGGGCAGCGTGCAATAGGCTCGCCAAAGCTTGCAGACGCTCCCGTCCCAAGTGACCCAACTGCCGCCGATGCGCTGTCTGCATGGGCTCATCCAGACGGTCCAGCACCTTCAAGCCTTCGGCCGTGATTTGGACCATGACCGTGCGGCGGTCCCGGGTCTCCCGGCTACGGGAGATCAGCCCGCGCTTCTCCAGCCGATCCAGCAAGCGAGTAACATCGGGGTCGCGGGTAATCATGCGGCTGGCTATTGCACCACAGGCCAGCCCCTCGGGTGCACCCCGGAGAATGCGGAGCACGTTGTACTGGGTCGAGGAGAGGTCCTCGGCCTTGAGCACCTGGGCGGGCCCGCGAGACAATAAGTCGCATGTCCGCAGCAGATCCACGAAAGCAGCCTCCTCAAGGCAGGGAAACGCCTGTTGTTTGGTCGCGGGATGATTTCTTGCTCTCATATATTTATGTTTCCAATATTATGCGTTATAACGACTACCGTCAACTTTAATAGTGTTGCAACAAATTAATGTGATGTGCCGACAACCTTAGGAGCAACGTGGCGCTATTCCTGATGTTTCCGGCATGGATCGCAAGGCGACTATGGGTACGACCACCATCTTGAAGCGGGGATCAGACGAGGCCAGTTGGCCGGTACAATTAAGGGTATGCCAGTTCAGATTGGAGCAAAGACGCACAACTTTACGGACCCCACGGGCCTGCTCTCCGATTGTCACCGGCGAGTGGAGATGTTCCTCAAAGCGCTTGGGATGGTTGCTGCCGCGATTGACGGGCCCGCCACGGAAGAAGTGACTCAGGCTCTCGAGTCATCCTTGCATTACTTCCAGGAAGCTGCACCAAAGCATACGGCTGACGAAGAAGAGTCTCTGTTTCCCCGCTTGCGTCAGGTCTCCCATCCAGAAGTCGTAACTGCCTTCTCAAAGCTCGATCAACTGGAAGACGATCATCGATGGGCCGCCCCCTTGCATCATGCAGTGGAACGCCTGGGGAGGCGGTATCTTCTGAACGGCGTGTTGTCGCCAACTGAAGTCCTGGAATTCCGCAACTCGGTTGCAAGCCTGGCGGCGATGTACCAGCAACATATCGCCGTCGAAGACAAACTGATTTTTCCGTTAGCTTCGCAGTTGTTATCGGAGACCGAAAAATCAGCGATAGCCAACGAAATGGCAAAGCGCAGAAGGATCCGCTAGCCTGGGCTGGCTCTATGGCCAGGGTCTTGGAGTCCGCTGATTCCTCTCGCCTTGCGCCAAGTCTTCGGGCATAGCTGTTTTTGAGTTGACTAGGCGCCTTTGGCTCTCCCGGCGCGGTTCGCCATTTTCATCGACACTGATCGGCCCTACCCGCTGTGACACGCGGGCCTGTTCCGCCAAATGCGCGGTCACATCCTGAAGTCCCAGCAGATAACCTTGTTCCATGATGGAGCAGATTCCATTGGAACAGAATCCAGCGTCGCTTAAGCGCTCAGCCTCTTGGCAGCAGCCCTTGCATATCATCTCTTCTGTCTCCTGGGCCCGATGGCTACCAACTTTGCCGACAATCGAAAGCGGAGTCAAACACAACATCTGCCAACTGTGGGGTTTCATTCTGAGCTGATGGGGTTTTCGGGTCAAGATGAAAACTTATGCACATCTCGGCCATGCACTCTCAAGCTCTCGCTCACTGAGATGCTGATGGGGGCGCGTCCGGCTGACTCTGGCGCAGGAAACTCAGAATCGCCTCGATCACAATATCGTCGCCGGCATCGGTATTGAACATGGCGTGGTAGACAGAACGGTTAGGCCAATCCACGTGAAAATATTGCTTGATGAAAGCTGCCCGCTCCTGATCAACCGCATCCACTAGTCGCTCTGCTTCGGCTTGAGCTTCCCCCTCCGAAATCAAACGCCTCATCTTCTCGTGCCTGGAAGCGTAAAGAAAGAAGCGGAGTGTGTCTGGGCGATTTCGCAAGAAGTGCTGCGAACCTCGCCCCACGATCACGCAATCGCCGGCCCCGGCCGCTCGTTCGACCACCTGCCCAGAGATTCTGACGATGCTGTCCGCATCCAGCATCTCGATCGGGCTAGTGCTACTGCCTTCATAGCTTCCCAGGGCAAAGGACTTCAGTAAGCGATAGTAAAGCGGCGCGCGCCGCTCTTCCCGGCTTGCCACTGCCGACCGTTCACAGTTAGCTAATCGAGCCACCTCTTCGGTGAGTAACTTGTCCCAAAGTTTCCAGCCCAACCGAATGGCCAGCTTCTCGGCAATTTTTGCCGCTCCGCAACCGTATTCGCGCTCAATCGTTATGATCCGAATCACGGGCTTCCTGCGCAACTCCGTGTGTGGTCAGGGAAACCGGGAGGATTCCCTCACCCCAGTCTCCTGATAATTTACTAGATTAGATCATAGCGGAAGGAAATCCCCGGGGCGATCCGGGGCCGTTGGCTGGGGGCTTCAGGGGGGAAGTTTTCTTGGCGCCAAAACAAAACGTCCCGGACTCAAATGAGTCTCTGGGACGTTAAGTCGAACAGCCCTCCCCCGAAAACTGCTCACCACTAACTTACGTTCAAGTCCGTCACTTGGGAATGGCTCGAATGGGCCATTCGGGAGCCGTGCATTCGCGAACCCCCGTCCGGTCGTGCAAGCCCGCCCACCCCAAAGGGGTTCTCAACGTAACCTCTATTGAATGACAACGGGCATCTTTCGCATTCCGAAAAGTCAGTCTAAGCTTTACATCGAAGGGTCTTTTGACGCTTCCTTTGAGTTTGCTGGCGTCCAGAACGGGCAAGTCTGGGCGCCCTTTTTATTTGCATCGATAAACGGACTGCCTCGTGGGCGAGAAATCTACATATATTGGGTTTCATGCCTGACTCCCGTCCCGCCACTTACGGCATGCTCCATGTGCAAATTCCTTTACTTTCCTTGAATTTTGCACAAGGCTTGTTGATTAAAATTAGTTCATGTCGAAGAAAACGGAAATGAGCAATTCGTCCCTTTGGGTATTCACAGTGGTGTTGCTCGCACTTGCCTTATGGATGTATTTGAAGAAATAAAGCACCACCGTAGATACCTTTCCGGGTCATCCAAACGCGCAGCAATAGCGGACAGGGCCTCCGCCAGTCGGTCATGCTCCTCCCGCCATTCTCAGAACGATCTTGCCTCGTTTGTGCGGTGCACCTGCCAGCATTTCATGAGCTTTTCGCGCTTCTTCCAGCGGCAAGACGCTGCCAACTCGCGGGGATGAGCGCATCCCAGGTTCCAATGCCGGCGTTTTCGACCTTGACCAGCAGGCTCTCCCGCATTCGGGCTCGGCCGCTCCAGACGGTCAATCACGATCACATCGGGCGCGCCGAAGTTGTGGATTCTTGCAGCCTTCATCCTCTTGCCAATTTCGCCTGAACCCAAGGCAGGTCCAGCTTGCCGACCACCATCACCTAAGCAGTCTTTTGAGAGCGAGCCTGGCTGGATGAGTGATTGAGCGCCCAGTCCAGAGCGTAGTCCGCAACCTGTTCCCAGCCCTCTTGCCCCAAGGTGTAGTGAGTCCGCTCGGGAAACTCCTTGTATTCCACAGTCACCTTGGATTTGCGGTACAGCTTGAAATTTGCCTCAACGACGGAAGGTGGAGAAACGTGGTCCTTGCCACCGGATACGAACAACAGCGGCGCACGATCGTTGTTTTGAAAATCAACTGCGGTGGCAGCATGGGGATTGAAATTGGCAAACGCAGCCTGGAACAGCACATGGTCGGGGCCTGGGACCGCGTAGCGTTTAAAAACGGCCAGCGACTGCTCTTCGCTCAAATTGTTCGTGAACGCGTAGTGGAATTGTTCCGGGGTGAGCGGAACGGCGCGGTGGACGTTGGCCGGATTGCTCAAAGCGGGGAATGAAACCTTGAGCGTGGAAAATGGCAGGAAAATGATGCCCTTGACCGGCGCCGGCGCGATGGCCACTCCCGCAACTCCCAGTCCACGGTCAATGAGGATCTGTGTGATCAATCCGCCGAACGAATGCCCTATGATGATCGGCTCACTATCCAATGCGCGAATGATGGACTGGTAGTGCTCAACGATTTCGGTGATGCCCAGCGTGGCAATGGGCGACGGATCACGGCGCAGTTGTTCGATGTCACCGTCCAAGCCGGGCCAGCTTTTGGCAATTACGCGGTACCCTTTGTCGGTGTAGCGCTTTACCCAGTTTTCCCAGCTAAGCGAGGTCATCCACAGGCCGTGAACTAAAACGATGGTGTCAGGTTTCTGAGACATGGCTCCAAATCTCCTTTCAAATGTGGCGGAAGTGCTTCGATTTTCATACAATTGAGGATGGTACGGGATACCGGCTTCTCGATGCCGACAGCAGTGTGACTCTAAGGCCAATTCCCGACTCCACCCGGAAAAAAGGTCCACTCGGAAAACGACTGCAGTACTTCGTTTGTCCACCCGTTAGAGGTCGCGACCGCTTATTACGGGGTCGCCACATGCAGTGGGGCGTTTGTCAGCAACCGTGCGCGATGGATGGTGTTCGTCGCCGCGATTTCGGCGACCACATCCGCATTGACCTGGTAACTCCCTATAGGTAGGTTCCCTGTAAAAGGAATTATCTTGTCGCTGGTATTTTTCGCCAAGGTAAAATGTTGATAGCCGAGAGCGGTGGCGCGCCCATTTTCGGCAACCGCAAGAACGATCACCGTGAGGTCAAAGTTGTCGTTGGTCTGATTGGAAACCTTGAGTGAGCCTTCGATTCTCTTGCCGTTGACTTTCGGGTATTCTTCCCACTTCGCTAAAAGCGGCGCCAGCACTTTGAGAACATATTCCTGATTGCGCTGTTGGGCGGGCCTTGCGCTGTCGGTCACCGTCACGACAAAAGAATATTGTCCCGCCTCTTCGGGAATGCCGCTCAGTGTGCCGTTCTCATTCAGATTGAACCCTTTGGGCAATGAGCCACTAGTGACCTCCCATTTGTACGGTGTTGTGCCGTTCTGTGCTTTCAACTGAACTTCGTAGGACTGTCGCAAGAAGGCGCGGGGCAAAGAGGTAGTCTGCACGACGATGGGTGGCGCAGTAGCATCCTGGGCAAGGGCTGTGCCGGAAGCAGCCACCACCGCAATAGAAAAGAGAAATACATTGCGCAGCAAACAACGGGAGAGCAAAAGCGGGCAGAACTTACTCATACTCTCCGGATTATAGCCGCGTTCTGTGCTCTCGGTTACTGTTGCTTGCTCATGACACCGCTAATTTCCGTGCCCGAATCATTCTGCAAAATGTAACCATCCGTGCTGGAGATCATATAGAACACAAAATTGCTCGAGACCGAATTGACGGAGCCGGTTACCCGTCCATTGCCGGCGTCTGTGATGGAGTAAGTTCCGGATAGAAGGCCCGGGGTCTGGGTAAAACCAGCGCTGTTGGCAAATTCGTTCAACGAAAGATGCCCGCTTCCATCCCAATGCAAGGCTCCCACGCGGGCGAAGGCCCCCGCACCGTTATAACCGCCCATTAGCAAACCGTACAATCCGTTAAGAGAGGAATTCGAAAGAGAACTCAACTGCTGCAGGGTTGCCTCCCCATCCTCTTCCACAGTTGAATCATTGGTCAGGAAAAACGCCTGCGACGGGCTGGCCAGCCAGAAAACCTGCTGATAGCTGGTGCCGCCGGCGGGGTTTATGGTAACCACGGCACGCCCGTCCGAACCCAGGGTGTAGCTCCCCGTGAAACTCACAGGTGACGCGCTCGGGCTGCCGTCCTGATCGAAATCAAGCAGCCCGGCGCCGATCGTGCCATCGCCACCGGCAGTAAAGCTGCCGACCGTGTTGATTCCATCTACGGAGAAAGCATCATCGCCGCGGCTGCTGAAGGCATAGCCGCCCGTGAATGTGCTCGTAGTGAATGTGCCGCTCTGGGCGGCTGCCTGCCCAAGTCCAATGCTGACTGCCGCCGTCCCGCTGCTCGCCGCAGGATTCGCCAGAAAGAACATATGCTGGGCATCCACTATGTAATAGAAGAACGCGGAAGTGACCCCCAGACTGTCCACGAAATTTCCCGTACCCCGGCCACTGGCGTCAGGAACGTTGAACGCCCCCCCTGTGATGTTAGGAGAATTGATCGCACCCGCGCGGTTCACGTCCTCATTGCCAGAAACCCCGCCGCCTGACACAGTAAACCTGCCCACAGCTGAAGATGAGCCCTGGGCGTTGCTGATGTTGTGCTGGGTAAATACAAAGGTTCCGTTGGGAACAGTAGAAACCGCGCTCGCGGTCTGCAGCAAAGCAAGGCCGCTGCCATTGACCGGGGCCCCGGAAGCCACCGCACTCACGCCCAGGTAGACTTTGGAAGAACTCACCGCCGTGATGGCAAACTCAATGCCATCGCCCGAGCTGAAGTTCATGGTCAAAACGCCGGTGCCGTTGGCGCTGATGGAGTACGAACCGGAAGAGGTGTCGGAAATAATGCTTCCGCTTTCGGCGAAGTCATCCTCGCCCGCGCTGATGGTTCCCTTGCCGTCTGCTGTAAACACCCCTGCTTCGCGGAAGAAAGCGCCGGCGTTAATGTCGTAGCCGTTAATCTGGTAAGCGTATTGACCACTCAGACTGGCATTAGTGAAGTTGCCGACGGTGGAGTTGCCGAAACCGGAATTTGAACCGCCCGATCCGCAAGCCACGCACAACAGGAGGGAAGTCAGACTTACCAGCAGAAGTAATCTATGCATATCCAAGCGCGCAGCGTTAGTGCGCTACTCCTTAAATGTTAGGAATGAATTCGTTCGAGGGGCACCCACCCCAGAAGTATACGGACCCCTACGGATTGATTTAACACGAGGCGCGGGGCAAAGTTCTCTCCGGAATGTAAATTTTCGTCGTTGTCTTCTACACGTCTCGTGCCCTGCCCTGTACATTCGCCTGTCCCGGGCATGTGATAGATTGAAAACCGGTTATGAAATTTGTTGCCGAATGGGCGCTGAATGCTGCCGCCGTACGGGGAACGTCGTATGCCGATGCTCGTGTAGTAGATGACCGCAGCCGGGCTCTCGGCACAAAAAACGGCAAAGTAGGTAGCGCATTAGATTCGGAGTCGCAGGGAATCGGTATCCGGGTCATTGCCGATGGGGCTTGGGGCTTCGCCGCGTCGGAGGACTTGAGCCGCGCCGGCGTTGAAAGGGCGGCAGCCCAGGCCGTCGAAATTGCAAAAGCCTCAGCCCAAGTGAAGCAGCACGATATCCGCCTCGCGCCTGAAAAGGCGGTCTCGGCGGAGTGGACTACTCCGCACAAAATTGATCCCTTCACAATTTCTGTCGAACAGAACATCGATCTCCTGGTGAAAGTGGATGCCGAGCTGCGATCCGTTGCCGGGGTCACGCTTGCAGAAACCAACATGAATTTCCGCCGCGAAGAGCAGTGGTTTGCTTCTTCAGAAGGCTCCAACATTCATCAGACGAAGTACACCGCCGGCGCCGGTTATGCCGCCTACGCTTTTGCCGGCACCGAGATTCAGAAGCGGTCTTACCCCAGTTCCTTCGGCGGGCAGTGGCAGAATAAAGGCTATGAACTGATCGAAGAGTTGGAACTGGTCGAAAATGCCCGCCGCATCGGCGAGGAAGCGGTAGCGCTTCATCATGCGGACCGCTGTCCGGAGGGTTCGTTTGACATCATTCTTGAAAGTTCCCAACTTGGCTTGCAGATTCACGAATCGGTGGGCCACCCCATCGAACTCGACCGCGTGCTGGGCATGGAAGCCAACTTCGCAGGGACGTCGTTCCTCACCCTCGACAAGTTGCGCACTCTCCGCTACGGAAGCGACCTTGTGAACGTTGTGGCCGATGCCCGCCAGGAGCATGGCCCCGGTCTGGGAACTTTCGCCTTCGACGACGAAGGCGTGCCAGCGCAATGCACTCCCATCATCACAAACGGCCTGTTCACCGGATATCTCAGCTCGCGCGAAACCGCCCATACGATCAATCTGGACCGGTCCGGTGGAACTCTGCGCGCCGAAGGCTGGAACCGTCTGCCCATCATTCGGATGACGAACATCAGCATTCTTCCGGGAGAGAAGCCACTGACGCTTGAACAGCTCATCGCCTCGACCGACCACGCGATCCTCATGCAGACGAACCGCTCCTGGTCCATTGACGACAAGCGCTACAATTTTCAATTCGGCTGCGAGATGGGCTGGGAAATCAAGAACGGCAAGCGCGCGCGCATGATCAAGAATCCCTCGTACTCGGGAATCACCACCGAATTCTGGAACTCCATGGATGCAATCTGCTCACGCGATGAATGGACGCTGTGGGGCACGCCCAACTGCGGCAAAGGGCAACCGCAGCAGGTGATGGGCACGGGGCATGGGGCTAGCCCGGCGAGGTTTCGAAAGATCAAGGTGGGTTCTGCGTACAAGGGAAATTGATTTACCGCCGAACGCAGAGAACACGGAGCGAGCGTCATTCGATGCTAGGCAGAGAACAAGCCGGCGAGATCTTCAATCGGCTGCGGACCTTTTCCACCGCCGACGAGATCGAAGTCCTTTTCTACGGCGGTCACTCCGCTCTCACGCGCTTTGCCAACAACATCATCCATCAGAATGTCGCGGAAGAAAATATCATCCTATCGGTGCGGACCTCATTCGGCCAGCGTACGGCGCGTGCCACCACGAACAAGCTCGACCAAGAAAGCCTGCGCCAAGTAGTGCGGGCCTCGGAAGATATTGCCCGGATTCAGCATCCTGATCCCGATCTGCTGCCCATGCCCTCGGCGAGCACTACGACCGCGCAGGCGCCCAGCCGTCACTTCGCCCAAACCGCTGCGACCGGACCAGCTGAACGGGCCGAAGCTGTGGCAAGAATCGTCTCCGTTGCCAACAAGCACCAGCTCACGGTGGCCGGAATTTTCTCGATATCCGCATCGGCGGAAGGAATCTTCAACTCACGCGGCCTGTCGCATTGGCACACCCATACGTCGTCCGAAATTTCCGTGACCATGCTGGCCGACGATTCGTCGGGTTGGCAAAAGGCGAACTCGCCGGATGTGGCTAACCTGAATGCGGTGGAACTGGCGGAAGTTGCCGCGGAGAAGGCCGTCAAATCCGCCGCTCCGCGCGAAGTACCCGCCGGCAGGTACACCGTGATTCTGGAGCCGGCTGCTGTTCTCGACATGTGTGGCTTCATGTTCTGGGACTTCGGTGGCCTGGCCATTCTTGATCAGCGCTCTTTCCTCACCAATCGCGTAGGCACGAAACTTTTTGGTGACGATATCAATATTTGGGATGATGTCACTCATCCTCTTCAAGCCGGATCTCCCTACGACGGCGAAGGTATGCCTCGCCAAAAACTTCAACTGGTAGAGAACGGAGTCGTCAAACGTCTGGTCTATGCGCGGGCAACCGCTGAGAGGATGAAGAAGTCTGAGCACGCTGCAAAGGTTGGTCCCATCGAACGTACCGGCCACGGCTTTCCGCTGCCCAACGAAATGGGGGAAGCGCCCGTGAACCTGGTGTTTGCGCCGCCGCACGACGCCAGGACTGTGGATCAAATGATCGCGTCAACCGATCGCGGCATACTGGTCACCCGCCTTTGGTACATTCGAGAGGTCGACCCTTACGAAAAAATCCTGACTGGAATGACCCGCGACGGCACGTTCTACGTAGAGGGCGGTAAGATTCTTGGCGGCGTCCGTAATTTTCGCTTCAACGAAAGCCTCCTTCATATGCTCTCCAACGTAGAGGAGATGGGCACCCCGGTGCGCGCCAGCGGTGAGGAATCTTTTGATATGGTTGTGCCCGCGATGAAGATCAGGGAATTCAATTTCACCGAAGTGACCAAGTTCTGATCCTTGCCGGAGCTTTTTGTTTGCCTGCAATCGGTTGATAGCAAACACTTTAGACCTCATTTGTGGCATGACTTCCGTAACTTTCCACTATTGGTTCCCCAGTGTAAGCTGCGCCTAAATGTCGCATAACGGCTTATCGGAGCAAAATGAAGCTACGGGGGCTACCTCGGATGTAACCGCACCAGGTGTCACGCCGCTCCCGCTTCCAACTAATTCAACGGAACCACAAGCTTCCCAGTGCGCGGGCAAACGTTACAGCGATTTGCAAAGTGCTGCGCGGTTTCCCATCAAGCTACCTGTTTCTTTCAAGTCGGACGCAGGCGAAAGCCACACTGAGACCGAAAACATTTCCGCCAACGGCGTGCTGTTCCGCGTAGATGCGGAGATGCCGGTAGGAGCTCCGCTCGACTTCACCATTTCACTGCCGGCAGCCATCCTGGGCGCCGGGGCAGATGTGGAGGTGGGCTGTCGCGGGCGCGTGGTCCGCAGCGTGGCCGAGGGCGGACGCCGCGATGTGGGTGTGGTTATTGACGAATATCGTTTTGAGCGTCATTGAGAGCGGACTGAGGAAAGCGAATGGCGAGCATTCCGGTGATGATCGAAGGCGTCGAGCAGCACAGCGGCAACGGCAGCGATGGCCAGTTTATTCGCGTTATCGTGGCCGACACGCAAGCTATCTTTCGCGCCGGGTTGCGCAAGATCTTTGCTGTTGAGGATGACATTCGGGTGGTTGGGCAGGCGGAGACCTTCTCTCAGACCCTGACGGCGGCCAAGAAATTTTCGGCTGATCTACTCATTCTGGAGGGGGCGCTGACGCCCAATCCCGTGGATGCCGTCTGCGACCTACTGCGGCAGTCCCCTGATCTGCGTCTGGTGGTCGTGATTGCCGACCACGACCAGGAATTAACCTTGGAATTGTTCCGCCGCGGCGCACTGGGAATCGTTTCGCGCGAGGTCGAGCCGGAGCTTTTGGTGGACTGCATACGCAAGGTCTCCAAAGGTGAGCCATGGCTCGATGCGGAAGCCATTCAGTGGGTGCTCGAAGCTTACCGCACCCAGGACACTCGACCCGCAAGCGTGCGCTCCAAAGTTCAGCTGACACCCAAGGAGACCCTAATTGTTGGTTGCGTCACCCAGGGCATGAAGAACAAAGAGATTGCCGTGCGCGTGGGCACGACCGAGCAGGTGGTAAAGAACTATCTACGCAAAGTCTATGACAAGCTCGGAGTCGCCGACCGTCTGGAGTTAGCGCTCTATTGCCTTAACAATCGCCTGGTTGACGGCGCCACCGTCCGCCAGCAAGTTGTTCCGCGTCCTGTCGCTACCGACGTGCAATCCCCTGTGCTGACTGCGGCCATAGATAGCACCGTCAAGCCTTCCTGAGGAGATGCCCTCCGCAGACTTCATGCCCACGATTTCCCCAACCCCAAAGTGACGAGATGGCACGGGGACCGGGTCTTGCCGTAAAATCAGCTAGCGAATCAGAGCGACTTATCAATCCGCGCCTGGAGAGATGGCCGAGTGGCTGAAGGCGCACGCTTGGAAAGCGTGTATACGGGAAACCGTATCGTGGGTTCGAATCCCACTCTCTCCGCCATCACTCGCGGCTGAGCAAAGACCGATGCCGCGCACTTCGGAAGCGAGTCGCTCACTCGATTATTAACGGCCGTTCCGATGCGTATTGCCTTGAGGCCAGCCGTTTCGGCCGGACCACCCGGAAAGGCATCCGAGATCATCATCTCCCAAACGATCTTGACTGCTGGTTCTTTTCTTTATTTTGCGTCGGCTTTCTCTGTGTCTCTGTGGTGAAGCAGCCTTTCGTTCTTCGGGAGTACAATTCCTTCCATGGGCGACGCTGTCGAACCACCGCCGCTGTCGCAACCGCAGCAAGAAACCAGCTGGGTTCCGATTATTTTGGGCGTCGCGCTGGTGGTGTTGATTGTCGGTCTGATCGCCTGGTTCTCCCGCGGCAAGCCCAACAGCGCCGGCGGACCGCCGCCATATGCAGCTAATCTGAAGTTCTCTGACTTGAAAATGAGCCAGGCACAGAATTTTGTCGGCGCGACCGTCACCTATCTTGATGGGACGGTTACCAACACCGGCAACCAGACGGTTACCGGCGCGATGATTCATGTGGTCTTTGAGAATTCCATGGGCGAGGTCGCGCAGCTGGAAGATGTCCCGCTGCACGTGCTGCAGACCGGCGGGCCTTATCTGGACGCGGTGGACCTGAGCGCTTCGCCGCTGGTGCCGGGGCAAAGCAAACAGTTCCGGCTGACGTTCGAGCACGTGAGTGCGGAGTGGAACCAGGTGTACCCGGAGTTGCAGGTCAAAGACGTGCGGCTGAAGTAGGATTTCGAACGCTTATCCACCGCGGAGACACAGAGACGCAGAGAAAAGCACCAGAAAGAATTTGCCTTTGGTTTTCTCTGTGTCTCTGTGCCTCTGCGGTGAAATCATCTTATGCTAATTCCATGCCCGACACTGAAACTGTACGCCTGACTGCGACTGTCAAAGCCGGCGGATGCGCTTCGAAGCTGAGCCCCGCCGTTCTGGATGCGGTGCTTCGAAAGCTTCCCAGGCAGAATGACCCCAACGTGTTGGTGGGCTTCGATCACGCCGACGATGCCGGAGTTTACCGGCTTGATGAGCACAGCGCGCTTGTGCAGACCGTGGACTTCTTCACGCCCATGGTCGACGATCCTTACACGTTCGGGCAGATTGCGGCGACGAACGCTCTGAGCGATGTTTACGCCATGGGCGGCCGCCCGATCACGGCGTTGGCGCATGTGTGTTTCCCGGCCAAAGGTGATCTCGGTGTGCTGGAGCAGATTTTGTCCGGCGGACTCTCCAAGATGATAGAAGCCGGTTGCGCGGTGATCGGCGGGCACAGCGTCCGCGATGACGAGATGAAGTTCGGCTACTCGGTGACCGGGTTGATTGATCCCTCGCGCGTGTTGAGCAACGCGGGGGCGCAAGTGGGAGACCGGTTGCTGTTCACGAAAGCGTTGGGCACGGGTGTGATTACCACCGCGATCAAGAAGGGTGCGGCCAAGCAGTCATGGGTAGATGCTGCCATTCGCAGCATGACGACCCTGAATAAAACTGCGGCGGAAGTGGTCACCTCAGGTTGTGTGGGGGCGGGTCTCAGACCCGCTCATGCCGAGCGGAGCTCGACGGTCCATGCCATGACCGACGTGACCGGGTTCGGCATGATTGCCCACGCCCGCGAAATGGCCCTGGCTTCCAACGTAAGCATGAAGCTGCGCGCCGGCCGGATTCCTCTGCTTGAGGGAGCACTGGAATGCGTGCGCTCCGGGTACATCCCCGGTGGCCTGATTGCTAACCGTGATTTTGCGGAGTGTGTGGTCGGCTATGAAGATGGGGTCAGCGAAGAGATTAGGACTATTCTGTTCGATCCGCAAACCGCGGGTGGGCTGCTGATCGCAATTGCCGCCGGGCAGGCGGATTCTCTCACCGCAGCGTTGAATTCAGCCGGAGTGCCTGCGACCGAAATCGGCGAAGTGCTTCCAGCCGCGAAGCCGCTCATTGCGGTGGTTGCCTGACCTCACACGAACCTTAAACCACTACCGCTTCTTTGTATTCCCCGTAAACTTTGCGCAGCGTGTCGGAGATTTCGCCCACCGTTGCCGAAGCTTCGACCGCCGACACAATGTGCGGGATAAGATTGGCGCCGCAACGGGCTGCGTTGTCTATCTGCGTTAAGTGCTGCCTGCCATGGGCCGGGATCGCGGCGGCTGCGCAGGGCGCGCACGCGGTCCACCTGTCTGCGCTCCAGAGCCTCATCTATGTGCTGAATGGGAATCGGCTTTTCTTCCTCCACCGTGAAGCGGTTTACGCCGACGACGATGGCTTCCTGGTGATCCACCTGCTTCTGGAACTCGTAAGCCGCGTTCTGGATTTCCTGCTGCACGTAGCCGCGTTCGATCGCCTTAAGCATTCCGCCCAGCGCGTCAATTTTTTGCAGATATTCATCCGCCCGGCGTTTCGATTTCGTTGGTCAAAGTCTCCACATAGTAGGAACCGGCCAGCGGGTCTATGGTCTGCGGCACTCCGGATTCGTAAGCGATGATCTGCTGCGTGCGCAGCGCGATGCGCGCCGCCTGCTCGGTGGGCAGAGCCAGGGCTTCGTCGTATCCGTTGGTGTGCAGCGACTGCGTGCCGCCGAGCACAGCGGCCAGAGCTTGCAGCGCAGTGCGGACGATGTTGTTTTCCGGCTGCTGTGCGGTCAGAGTGGAACCGGCGGTCTGGGTGTGGAAGCGCAGCATCCAGGACTTGGGATTCTTCGCCTGAAAGCGCTCGCGCATAAGGCGCGCCCACATGCGGCGGGCGGCGCGGAACTTGGCCACTTCTTCCAGAAAATTGCTGTGCGAGTTGAAGAAGAACGACAGCCGCGGGGCAAATTTGTCGATATCCAAACCGGCGTTGAGGGCGGCCTGCACGTAGGCGATGCCGTTGCCTAAGGTGAACGCCACTTCCTGCACCGCGGTCGAGCCTGCCTCGCGCATGTGATAGCCGGAGATCGAAATCGTGTTCCAGTCGGGAACGTTTTCGTTCGTCCACGCAAACATGTCGGTGATGATGCGCATGGCCGGCGCAATGGGATAAATGTAGGTGCCGCGCGCGATGTACTCCTTGAGGACGTCGTTTTGCACCGTGCCGGAGAGTTTGCGGACATCGGCGCCCTGGCGGCGGGCCACGGCGACGTACAGCGCCAGCAGGATGGCGGCCGTCGCATTGATGGTCATGGACGTGGAGATTTTCGTCAGGTCAATGCCATCGAAGAGGCGCTGCATGTCTTCGATCGAGTCGATGGCCACGCCGACTTTGCCGACCTCGCCAAGAGAAAGCGGGATTGTCGGAGTCGAGGCCAATTTGCGTGGGCAGATCGAAGGCGACGGAAAGGCCGGTGGTGCCGTTGGCCAGCAGATATTTGTAGCGCTTGTTGGATTCTTCGGCGTCGCCCATGCCGGCGTACTGCCGCATGGTCCAGAGCTTGCCGCGATACATGGTCGCCTGCACGCCGCGCGTGAAGGGAAATTCGCCCGGATAACCGACCTGGCGTTCGTAATCCCACGCGCTGAGATCCGAGGGTGAATACAGTGGATGAATGGGAATGTGAGAGGAGGTCTCGGGATCGGAGGCAATGGCGGCGGATTTTGTTTTTTCGGTCACGGGTCAGAATAAGCCAACCGCTAGGGGGCACAGAGGAAAATCGCTGTTGTGGCCGCGCATGGCCGTTCTTATTTTTGGCGATTTTTCCTGCGCACGCGCCAAAAAGAGCTTACACCGAACCAGGTAAACAGTAAGGTGAAAACAATTGCAGCCACCGCCCGCTCTCGAGTAGGCTCCCCGGCGCGATAGTGAGTGAGGTCGCGCACAAATGAAACTACGCCGATGGCCGCTAAGGACAGGAAAACAAAGCCCGTAACTTCCAGCCAAAGCTGGTTCAGAACGCGACCCCAATGGGAGGCGGCCGCCCGGCCAGCTTTCAGGGTGGCCCCAAGGGTGCGGCTCCGACCGGCCTGTTTGGCTGCTACCCGGGCAACAAGCCCGATTTTGCGGGCGGTGGAGAGGTTCGCCATCGTTCTCGATTTTACCAATCTTAAGGGATACAATACCGCCGCTGTGTCATCAAAATAGTTGGACTGCGGCGAATTTGTGCTGCACAATAGTAGATAGTAAAGGGGACCCCGTGGACCAGCAACTGAAGCAGATGATGAAAGAACTAGGAGAGGCGATTAACGAGTCGCTGGCCGACTCGGAGGCTATCGCAGAAGTCGTATCCCGAATCAAAGAAAGCGGATACGACATCTTCCTGGTGCTGGAAGCCACGATTGGCGTAAGCAAGCCGGGGGAGAAAACCGACAAGACCTCGCTAGTAACTACGCTCACAAGTGATCCCGAACTCAAGGTCAACGACCAGGACCTGAAGTTCCTGAAGTCCTTACGCATCAAGATTGAAGAAGACGCTGCCTGAGATCTGACCGCGCGCCCTGACAGCAGTCGCCAACCTAGCGGAACCCGAACACCCTAATGATGGGTAATGATCGGCGGTCAGCTCGCCCTCCGGCGTTCATTTCGTATCTTCCGCCAGCAACTGCCGTACCGACGGTTGAACGAGCGCCGCCATCAGCGCCGCCACGTCTCCGATGCGGGCGCCGAGCGGGGAAGCGACGATCTCACAAACCGCGCTCGCTTGCGGCAACGCTTCTTCGGCGATCACGCGCCGCGCGGGCGCCAGAATTCTCTCCCCAAGAACCACGGCAAGAGAGCCGAGCACAATTACTTGCGGGTTCAGCGCATCAACCAAGCAGCGCCATCCCGCGGCCCATCCAGGCCCCCGCTTCCTCGGCGACGGCCAGAGCGTCCCGGTCCCCTTTCAGCATTTCTTCCACCAGCTCTCGAATCGGCGTTTCCGGGTCCAGCGCGACGGATACATCTGCACCGCCAGCTGTACCAGGCCGCTGCCCGAAGCAAAAGCTTCCCAGGATCCCTGCTTTCCGTAAGCGATCGGACCTGCTTGCGAGAGCCGCCAGTGGCCAACCTCGCCGGCCGTGTCGCTTGCCCCGTGGACAATTTCCCCATTGATGACAAATCCGGCGCCCAGTCCGGTGCCGAATGTCAGGAACACGAGATGCCGCAAACCCCGGTACGTTTTTCCCACGCCGAAGTGGAACTCGGCCAGGGCTCCGGCGTTGGCATCATTTTCGACGTAGCACGGAATCGTGGGAAAACGACTGGCGAAACATTCCTTCAGATTTGCTCCATGCCAGCCCGGAAGGTGGGGCGGATTCAGCAAGACACCTTTGCCGATCTTGAGCGGCCCACCTACGGACACGCTCAAAGCCACCACATCGCGATTAAGTTTCTGAGCTTGGCCGCGGAATCTGGTGGCAATCTCCAGGATGCGGGCCATAGTCTGAGAAAAGGGCTCGATCGCGCGGGTCGGGATTTCCTCCCGCTGTAGGATCTCGGCGGTGGGAGTGCCTTCCACGATGGCGGTCTTCGTCCCACCAATATCGAATCCGATGACGGTCTTTGTCATTGCAATTGATTGCGCCCGTGTCGAGAGACAGAGCTGCCGATTCGCGCGCAGACCGGTGCGCGGCCGGGCGGCCGGCTGCATTCGGCAACGCTGCCGGCCACGCCGTGAGAAACAGGCGTTACTTCGGCCGTGTGATCGCTCCCTCCGCCGCCGACGAGACCAGCGCCGCATACTTGGCAAAAACGCCGGTGGGATAGCGAGGCTCGGGGGCCTTCCATTTCGCCATGCGCTGCTTGATTTCCGCGTCGCTGATTTCCATCTCCAGCAGGCGCTGGTTCACATCGATGTGGATCATGTCGCCTTCGCGCACGGCGGCGATCGGTCCGCCGAGCGCAGCTTCGGGCGCGACGTGGCCCATCATCAAACCATGGGTCGCGCCACTGAAGCGGCCGTCGGTGAGCAGCGCGACCGACCCGCCCAGACCTTCGCCGACAAGGGCTCCGGTGACGCTCAGCATCTCCCGCATGCCGGGGCCGCCTTTGGGGCCTTCGTTGCGAATCACCACCACATCTCCCGCTTTGATCTTCTTCGAGGTCACCGCGCTCATGGCGTCTTCTTCGCAATCGAAGACCCGCGCCGGCCCGCGATGGCTCAGGCGCTCGTGGCCGCTGATCTTGGCCACGCAGCCCTCGGGCGCGAGATTGCCCTTCAGGATCACCAGCCCCCCGGTCTTCTTGAGCGGATGGTCCAGAGGCGCGATTACCGGCTGCCCGGGCGTTTCTTTCGCCTGAGCGGCTTCGTCCGCGAAGGTTTTGCCGGTGACTGTGAGTGTGGACCCGTCGGCACACTTGGCATCGAGCAGGCGCTTGGCAATTACTGGAATGCCGCCCGCTTTGTCCACATCGGCGGCCACGTATTTTCCCGAAGGCTTCAGGTCGCATAGCAAAGGGGTGCGTTCGCTGACCTTCTGGAAATCGTCAATCTGCAGCGGGAGTCCGGCTTCGCGCGAAATCGCGAGCAGGTGCAGCACCGCGTTGGTCGAACCTCCGGTGCAGGCCACGCCGGCAATCGCGTTTTCGAAGGCGGCGCGGGTAAGGATGTTACGAGGCAGAATGCCTTGCTTCAGGACGTTCATCACTATTTCGCCGCAGCGGAAGGCAAGCTCGTCTTTGCGCGGGTCCATGGCAGGGACGCCGTTGAAGCCCATCGGGGAAAGGCCAATCAGTTCCATAACAGTGGACATGGTGTTGGCAGTGAACTGCCCGCCGCAGGCGCCCGAACCGGGGCAGGCCGTGTTTTCAATTTCCAGCAGTTCGGCGTCGCTAATTTTTCCGGCGGCGTTGGCCCCAACCGCTTCGAATACGTCCTGCACCGTGATGTCCTTGCCTTTGTACGATCCCGCGGCAATCGTGCCGCCGTAGTAAACCAGGCCAGGCAGGTTCAGCCGGGCCAGCGCCATGCCGGCCGCGGGAATCGTCTTGTCGCAGCCGACTACGCAGACCACGGCGTCGAACATCTGCCCGCGGCAAACAAGCTCGATAGAGTCGGCGATGACTTCTCGGCTCACCAGCGACGCGCGCATACCTTCGGTGCCCATGGTCTCGCCGTCGGAGATGGCGATGGTGTTGAACTCCATGGGCGTGCCCCCGGCGGCGCGGATGCCTTCCTTTACCTTGGCCGAAAGGCGGCGCAGGTGAAAGTTGCAAGGCATGGTTTCGATCCAGGTGTTGGCCACGCCGATGATGGGACGACTGAGATCCTGGTCAGTAAATCCGATGGCTTTGAACATGGCGCGCGCCGGAGCCTGGTCGCGCCCATCGGTAATGCCACGACTGCGATGTTTGAGGTCCATGGGTTAGAAGATTACGCCATGGGAGGGAGGATGACAAAGAGGGGCGGAGGAGCTTCGATTGTGAATTGCTCTGGTGTATCGTGAGGGATATTCTAAACGTACAATAATGTACGTATATGGCCGTGCGCCGGAACCAGAGCATAGGCACATTTGTGGCTCGCGTGGCACGAGGTACAATGAAACCATGAGTCCAGAGGTTTCCGATCTTCTGAAGCGGGCGCTTGCCCTCCCAGTCGATGAGCGGGCTGCCCTAGCCAATACCCTGCTCGACAGCCTTGAGACTAGCAACGAATCTGTCCAACAGGCCTGGGATCACGAAGTGGCTCGCAGAATTGAAGATTTGAAGACGGGGAAAGCAGTAACTGTCCCGTGGGAACAGTTGCATTGCGAGCTCTTGGCCATGATGAATGAGCCTTAAGCGGGTTGAGTACCACCAAGGCGCAACCGCGGATGTCAAGAGGGCGGTTGCTTGGTATCGGGAGCGCAGCCGCAAAGCCGCCCTGGACTTTATCGGAGAACTGCGTCGAGCTGCCGACACGATCCGGGAAGCTCCGGAACGCTGGCCCTCCGGAAAGAACAGCACGAGACGGTTTCTACTCTGGCGATTCCCATTCGCCATCATCTATTCAGAACACGAATCCGTAATCACGATTTGGGCTGTTGCTCACGGCAGCCGGCGACCGGAGTATTGGGCGCATCGCCTCTAAAGATTTTGCCGCTGACTGGCATCCCATGACTAAGCCCTCAATCGGGTCGAAGGACCTGTACCCGACTATGGTCAAGTCCGAGGTAAGAGCGCGTTAACGCACCGAAAAGCCGAGCCCGTTGTTTTGTCCATCCTGCTGCTCCCGCTTTCGGTCCTCCTTACCACCGTCACCTCGCCGTTCCAATCCCCGTCTGCTAAGCTTACGTTTCGCCCGGCGGAGGCAAGGAGCATCTCGCAGTGATGAAGAACTCGCGCCTCGTGTGGGGACTGCTCCTTTTGCTTTGCGCCCTGCCGCTGGACCGCCTCGCCGCCGCCCCGGAGGACAAAGACGACGTTCTGCTCTCCTCCATGCAGGCCGAGCTGAAACGGGCGCAGGACAATCTCGGCAAGCTCGATCCGGCGCTGTACTTCCTCAGCTATGCCGCCAATGACCAGGATATGGCCATGGCCGTCGGCACCCAGGGCACCCTGCTGACTTCCATCCGCAACCGCAGCCGCAGCGCTGACGTGATCGTGCGCGTGGGAAGCCCGGCGCTCGACAATACTCATCTGGGGAACCGGGTTTCGGCGATTAATTCGGGGCGGTTGCCGCTGGCGGACGACCGCAATGCCATTGCGCATGTGCTTTGGCAGCTTACCTATCAGGAGTACCGCAAGGCGGCGAGCGCCTATCTGAACGTCAAGACTAACTCCCAGGTGCAGGCGCAGGAAGAGGACAACTCTCCGGATTTCTCCAGCGAAAAACCGGCAGCGTACGTGGATCGCACCCAGCCGCCGGCTTTGCCCGAGCAGGCCGCGCTGGAGAAACTGGTGCGGGAATTTTCCGCCGAGTTTCGCAAGTATCCTTACGTCTACAACTCACTGGTGATGGCCACGGTGGAGCGGGGGCGTCAGCTTTACGTTTCCAGCGAAGGCGCCCGGATCGCTACACCGGGTGAGTTGGTACGCGTGGCCATTCAGGCGCAAACCCGCGCCGACGATGGCATGGACCTGATGCGGGTGGAAACTTTCCAGGCGGAAACGCTCGACCAGCTTCCTTCCCCACAGGACATCAGTGCCCGCGCAGAAAAGATGGCGGCGGATCTCAAGGCTTTGAGAGCGGCCCCCGTGGCGGAACCCTTCGATGGGCCGGCGCTGCTTTCCGGCCGGGCCAGCGCGGTCTTCTTTCATGAGGTACTGGGACACCGGCTGGAAGGCCATCGTCAGCGCGGCCAGGAAGAAGGCCAGACGTTCACCAAGAAGGTGAATGAGAAAATCCTTCCGGATTTTCTGAGCGTCGCCGACGATCCCACCCAGCGCACGCTCAACCATGAGCCACTCAGCGGATTTTACGAATATGACGATGAAGGCGTGCCGGCGCAGCGCGTGGAGGTAATTCAAAACGGTGTCCTCAGAAATTTTCTAATGTCGCGCATGCCCATTAAAGGCTTCGCCAACTCCAACGGGCACGGGCGCTCGCAAGTGGGCCTCATGCCGACAGGCCGCCAGGGCAACCTGATTGTTTCCTCTTCCAAGACGGTGAAAGATTCCGAGCTGCGGCAAAAGCTGAAAGACGAAATCAAAAAGCAAGGCAAGCCCTACGGGCTCTACTTTGAAGATATTCAGGGAGGCTTCACACTGACGCAGCGCACTCTCCCGCAAGCCTTCGAAGTCCTGCCGGTTCTGGTTTGGCGGGTTTACCCGGATGACCGTCCGGATGAACTGGTGCGCGGGGTGGACATTGTAGGCACTCCGCTGGCCGCCATGGAGCGGATTCTGGTCACCGGGGATCATCCGGCGGTGTTCAACGGCATCTGCGGCGCGGAGTCTGGGTCGGTGCCGGTGTCGGCGGTGGCGCCAGCCATACTGTTCTCCGAGATTGAAGTGCAGAAGCAAGCCCATTCCTTGAACCGGCCGCCAATTCTGCCGCCGCCAGGGTTTGAGACAGGCGGCGATGCTAACCCGGCGAACCCCGGAGGCCGGCCATGACTCGCCACCGGTTGCTTGTTCCGTTTGCGCTCCTGCTGTCGCTGTCGATCCTTGGCGCGGCCCGCGCCCAGGAAAAAGATGCGGCCGACTCGGATCCGGTGTTGCAGGCGATGAAGGCTGAGCTCGATCGTTCGAAGTCAGCCCTCAAACTGGATCAGGTGGCGGCGCCCTACTACATCGAATACCGCATCTTCGACATGGACAACTACGAGGCCGAATCCTCTTTCGGCGCGCTGCGCATCGGCGACCGCGGACGGCTGCGCATTCTGCGCGTGGTGGTCCGCATTGGCGACTACAAGCAGGATAGCTACTACCGCCAGGGTCTGGGAGGCTTCGCTGTCATCCCGCTCGAAGCCGACTTGATTGCCATCCGCCATCAATTGTGGGAGGCCACCGATCAGGCCTACAAAGCTGCCGCCCAGGCGCTTACCGCCAAGCAGGCGCAGCTAAAGCAATTTGCGACTCCGGAAGAGCCGGTGGATGACTTTGCGCAGGCGCAGCCGGTGCAATCGGTGGGACCATTGGCCAGGCTCGATGTGGACCCCAAGCCGTGGCTCGCCATGCTGCAGGAGGCTTCCGCCGTCTACAAGGATGACCCGCTGGTGCAGTCTGCTTCAGCGATGCTAAAGTTCCAGGCCATCAATCGCTATCTCGTGAATTCGGAAGGCACCGTCGTACGCGACGGCTACAACAGCTTTGAGATGTCCATGGCGCTGAGTACGCAGGCGAGCGACGGCATGAGGCTGGAGCGCTCCCACAGCTACAACGTCGACAACATGCATGCGCTGCCCTCCGCCGCCGAGTTTCGCGCGAAGGCGGTGGAGCTGGCCGGTGCTTTGAAACTTCTGCGCGAGGCGCCGCTTGCCGACGAGGAATACCGCGGCCCGGTGTTGTTTGCCGCCGACGCGGCTTCCAATGTGTTTGCGGATTTTGTGGGGGAAAACATTCTGGGCCGCAAGCCGGAATTGGGCAAAAACGCCCGCACAGTAGGTCAATTCGCTGCCAGCTACAAAACTCGCGTCCTGCCTGACTTTCTTTTCGTGGTGGACGATCCTACGCTGGCTTCGGTCGATGGCCAGCCTTTGCTGGGGCACTACCAGATAGACGATGAGGGCGTGCCCGCGCAGCGCGTCGCAGTGGTTGAAAACGGCAAGCTGGTCAATTTCCTGATGGGCCGCGAACCGATTCGCGACTTTCCGTCTTCCAACGGACACGGCCGGGCGCGTGTTCCCGGCAATCCACCCGGGCCGAGCCTGGGCAATCTGATCATCAGCGCTTCGGAGTCCTCTTCCCCGACCGACCTGAAGAGGAAGTTGATTGAACTTTGCCGGCAACGCGACCTTCCCTACGGATACTACGTCGAGACCTTCGGTCCGCAACATACGCCGAGGCTGCTGTACAAAGTCTGGGTAAAAGATGGCCATGAAGAACTAGTTCGTGGCGGAGCGTTCGGCGATCTGGATGCGCGCGCTCTGCGCAACGATGTGGTTGCGGCCGGCAACGACATTTTCGTTGAGAACCTGCCTCTCAATATTCCCCACAGCATCGTCAGCCCTTCGATCCTATTCGACGAACTGGAAGTGAAGCGCCTCAACGCCAATCAGGACAAATTGCCGGAGTATCCGGCTCCGGCGTTGCTCTCGGGAAAATAGCTTTAACTCATCGGATAGTGGTGTATCGTGTCTGATGTTGTTCTCTCTCGGCGTTCTTAGCGCTGACCTCGGCGGTTCAAGCTCTTGATCGAACCCTTAACCGCCGAGAACGCAAAGGAATGCCCCCGAGGACGCAAGAGAAAGCTGGAACTGTGCCCCTGCCAATCATTCCATGGAAATGGCTCCTTCGACGGCTTCGTGATATAATTGTGAATATTCGATAGTTCCGTAAGTACTTAAATTGCAATCAGTTACGCCCTATTCAAGCTAAGAGCCAGCGGTGAAAAGCCAGGAGCCTTTCTATGCCTGACGATCAGAATCCCGAACTCCCCTTAACTCCTCCCGGCAACGGCGGCGGCCCGGGCGCGGCCAACATCCAGCCGGTCAATATTGAAGAGGAGATGCGGCGCTCGTATCTCGACTACTCCATGTCGGTGATCATCGGCCGCGCTTTGCCCGATGTCCGCGACGGCCTCAAGCCGGTGCATCGCCGCATCCTCTACCACATGTACGACACCGGCCTGCTGCACAATCGCAAATATGTGAAGTGCGCCAGGGTAGTGGGCGAAACGATGGGTAAGTACCATCCGCACGGCGATTCCGCTTTGTACGACGCACTGGTTCGCATGGCGCAGCCCTTTTCGTTGCGCTATCCGTTAGTGGACGGTCAGGGCAACTTCGGCTCGGTTGACGACGATCCGCCCGCGGCCATGCGGTACACCGAATGCCGCCTGATGCGCGTGGCGGAGGATCTAAACGCCGACATCGACAAAGATACAGTGGACTTCAAGGCCACCTATGACGACTCCAACCAGGAGCCCGATGTTCTGCCAACCCGCATTCCGAATCTCCTGGTGAACGGGTCGAATGGAATCGCCGTCGGCATGGCGACCAATATCCCGCCGCATAACCTGACGGAAATCGTGGAAGCCACCATCATGCTGGTGAACAATCCTGCCACCCAGCTGCCGGAGATCCTGAAAGTGGTGAAGGGGCCCGACTTTCCGACCTACGGCATCATCCACGGCAAAGCCGGAATCTTCGAAGCGTACAGAACCGGCCGTGGACGGTTCACCATGCGAGCCAAGGCCGGTATCGAAACTTTCAACCGCGATCGCCAGGCCATCGTGGTCACCGAGATTCCCTATCAGGTCAGTAAGAAGCGTCTGATCGAGCGTATTGCGCAGCTGGTGAACGACAAGGTCGTTGACGGCATCTCCGACATTCGTGACGAAAGCGATCGCGACGGCATGCGCATCGTGATCGAACTCAAGCGCGGCACCGAGCCGCAAATTGTGCTCAACCAGCTCTTCAAGCACACTTCGATGCAAGAAGGCTTCAGCATGATTCTGCTGGCGGTGGCGAACGGGCAGCCCAAGGAAATGGGTCTGATCCAGGCCATCAAGTACTTCATTGACCATCGCGTGGATGTGGTCCGGCGGCGCACGGCCTTCCTGCTCAACAAGGCGAAAGATCGCGAGCACATTCTGGAAGGCTACCTCACTGCGCTCGATCATCTCGACAATGTCATCACCATCATTCGCGCCAGTGCCAACCGCGGCGAAGCGCGGGAGAATTTGGTTGCCTATTTCGCCGGCAAGAAAATTGATATCAACACCACCGGCCGCGCGCCCAAACTCGATCCGGAGAAACCCTTCACCGCCATTCAGGCTGACGCCATTCTTGAACTGCAGTTGCACCGCCTGACGCGGCTCTCGATTGACGAAATCACCAAAGAGCTGGGCATAACCCGGGACAACATCGCCGAGTACGAGTCCATTCTGGGCTCGGAGAAAAAGCTGCGCGGCGTCATCATCAAAGAACTGGAAGAAGTCAAAAAGCTCTACGGGGATGAGCGCCGCACCGTCATCGAAGATGAAGCTGCGGAAATCCATCTGGAAGACCTGATCGCCGACGAGCAGGTTGCGGTCACCGTCAGCCACGGCGGCTATATGAAGCGCACCCCGATCTCAACCTACCGCATGCAGAGGCGGGGGGGCACGGGCCGCACCGGGATGAAGACGCGCGACGAGGATTTCGTCGAGCACCTGTTTATCGCCTCGACGCATGCCTACATTCTCATCTTCACCAACACCGGGCGGGTTTACTGGCTCAAGGTGTACGAGATTCCCGACGTCAGCGCCGCGGGCAAGGGCAAGCACGTGGGCAATCTCGTTGGCCTGCAGGCCGGCGAGACGGTTCGCACCATGCTTGCGGTCCGCGACCTTGAAGAAACATCCAAATATATTTTCTTCGCCACCCGGAACGGGATGGTGAAGAAAAGCGAACTAAAAGATTTTTCCCACGTGCGCTCCAACGGCATTTTCGCGATCAACATTGAGCAAGGCGACGAACTGGTCGCGGCCACGGTCACCGATGGGGAACAGATTGTTTTCCTGGCCACGCACGAAGGCCAGGCCATCCGGTTTGGAGAGGCGGATGTGCGTTCCATGGGGCGCCAGGCGTATGGCGTGATCGGTGTCCGCATGGACAAGGGCGACTTCGTGGTGGGGATGGCGACCACTCCGAAAGACCTGGCGAAAGCCGAAGCCGAGGCTGCCAAAGCGGCCGCCGAAGCCGGCCTGCCGGAAGGCGCCGCCAGCGACGAAATTCTGCCGCTCAAGGGCTCGCTGATTCTGTCGGTGACCGAAAACGGCTACGGCAAACGCACTCCTGCCGAGGAGTACCGCCTGCAAGGCCGGGGCGGCTCCGGCGTCATCAACGTGAAGACCACTGCGCGCAACGGCAAAGTGGTGGGCATCGCGCAGGTAACGGAGAAGTCGGAGGTCATGCTGATCAGCCAGTACGGGAAGATCATCCGCATGGACTCGACCACCATTCGCGAATGTGGCCGCGCGGCGCAGGGTGTCCGCCTGCTGAATCTGGAGCCCGGCGACCGGGTGGCCGCAGCGGTGGTGATTCCGCTGGAGGAAGAGGGCGGGAACGGGACGCTGATTCAGTAGGAAGCCGGCAAGAGTTTATCCCTTAACTTTTTCGCAGGCGGCGCAGTAACCACTCAAAAGGCCCGGATGACTATCGGGGCTTTTGGCTGTTGACACAGTCCACGGCACTCTTGATGCGGGCTGCACCTAGCCGGCGGCTACGGTTTCGCCCTTTAGCTTTTCGGCCTGGTAGTGGGTGACGAGGGCTTCGACGATGGGCTGCAGCTTGCCGTCCATCACTTCCTGCAATTGGTGGATGGTCAGGCCGATGCGATGGTCGCTCACGCGGTTCTGGGGAAAGTTGTAAGTGCGAATCTTCTCGCTGCGGTCGCCTGAACCGACCATGGCTTTGCGTTCCTTGGCCAGAGCGTCCTGCTGCTTCTGCATTTCCATTTCGTAGAGGCGGGCGCGCAGCACGCGCATGCCTTTTTCGCGATTCTTGATCTGCGATTTTTCGTCCTGGCAGCTCACCACGGTGTTGGTGGGAATGTGGGTGATGCGCACGGCGGAATACGTCGTGTTTACGGACTGGCCGCCGGGGCCGGAGGAACAGAAGGTATCAATGCGCAGGTCTTTGGCGTCAATCTTGATGTCCACGTCTTCGGCTTCGGGGAGCACGGCGACGGTGACCGCGGAGGTGTGAACCCGGCCCTGCTGTTCGGTGGCGGGGACGCGCTGCACGCGGTGCACGCCGCTTTCATATTTCAGCCGCGAGAAAACCCGCTGGCCTTCGATGATGGCGATGACCTCCTTCAGCCCGCCGACTCCGGATTCCGATGTGGAGAGCACTTCAACTTTCCATCCCTGGGTTTCGGCATAGCGGGAATACATGCGGAACATCTCGGCAGCAAAGAGGGTGGCTTCGTCGCCGCCCGTGCCGGCGCGGATTTCGAGGATCACATCTTTTTCGTCGTTCGGATCCTTGGGCAGCAGTAGCACCTTCAGCTCTTCTTCTACCTCCACGATGCGCGCTTCCAGACGGGTCAGTTCCTCCTGCGCGTAAGCGCGCATGTCGGGATCTTTTTCGTCCGCCAGGACCGACTTGCTCTCCGCGATGCCTTTCTTCAGTTCCTTGTACTCGCGGTACTTTTCCACCATGGAACTGATTTCGCTGTGGGCCTTGGCAGTCTTCTGGTATTTGGAGGAATCGCCCATCACCTCCGGCGAGACGAGAGCCTGGTTCAGTTCCTCGTAGCGGGCTTCGATTTGGTCTAGGCGTTCAAACATGGGAAAACCGTCGTGCGTCGTTGGTCGTGCGCCGGGGGCGAATCACCGCTGCTAAACAGCCTTCTCTTCTACAGCGTGAATCAGGCCGTTTAGCGCGCGACTTACTCCTTCGGCTGCAGATCAAGTAAACGTTCACCTTCCGTTTTCGATAGATATTGTAATTCCTCTGCGATCATAAGCTGGGTTTGAAGCTCTAAGAGTGATCCTCTCGCATGGAACAAGAAATGGCTGAACTCTTTGTTTGAGCGGTGGCCCTTTCCTTCGGCGATGTTGCTGGGCACCGAAACCGCAGCGCGTCGAATTTGTTGGGTTAGTCCGTAAGCTCATGCCTCGGGAAGCTTGGCCGTGCTTCGGTATATTTCTCCCGCCAAGCCTCATAGCTTCTCGCCAAACTCGAAGATCCTGAAATGAAGACGATGCCATATTGCACCTCGTTCTTCATTTCTACCGCTCACTCGTGGTGGCGTCTGTGATAGATGACCAAGATAGTGTGGTTCTTGCGCACGACGCACGACCGACCACGCGCGACGAGCTCTAGGCAATCACCAACTCTCCGCCATTCTGCTTTTCCAGTTCCATGGCGTGCTCGAGGGCGACGATCGCGCACTCGGCTTGATCGTCGGCGGGGGGCTGAGTGGTGATGCGTTGCAGCCAGAGGCCGGGGGCGGTCATCAGGGCGAAGAGAGAGCCGCGATGTTTGGCGGCGAAGCGGATGATTTCGTAAGAAACTCCGGCAATCACCGGCAGCAAGGCGATGCGCACCGCAAAGCGCGCTGCGAACGTGGTCACGGGCACCAGCGTGTACACCAGAATAGAGATGATCATCACCGTCATCAGAAAGCTGGTGCCGCAGCGCGGGTGAAACGTGGTGTACTTCTGCACCGCGGGGATGCCCAGCGGGTCGCCATTCTCGAACGCGAAGACCGTCTTGTGTTCGGCGCCGTGGTATTCGAATACCCGGTGAATGTCGCCCATGCGCGACACCCCCCAGATGAACAGCAGGAACAGCGCGATGCGGATCAAGCCATCGACCACGTTGAAGATAATCTGTTCGCCAAAAATCGGATTGACGCGCTTGAGTTCGGTAGCCGCCAGTAGAGGCAGAAACTTGTAGGCGAAAATGAAGAAGCCTACCGAAAAGATAATATTGACCGCGGCCACCCAGCCGCTGATTTCAATTTTCTTCTTGCCGATCTCTTCCGGTTCGCCCTCCTGCAATTGTTCGAGAGCGACGTTGCCGGAGAACTTCAGGGCGCGAAAACCCAGAGTCATGGCATGACCCAACGTGATGACTCCACGAATCACCGGCCACGCCATCCAGGGACGCTTTTCCGACAGGCGCTCCAGAGGCTCGCTGTGGGTGGCGATCTCGCCGGACGGCTTGCGGCAGGCAATCGCCCAGGCGTGAGGAGAGCGCATCATTACGCCTTCCAGCACGGCCTGGCCGCCGACGAGCGTCTCCTGGCCGCCTTCTTCCAGGGCCGGCAAGAGCTGCACCATCACCAGGAACCGCCACATTGTGCGCCAAAAGTGCATAGGAGTTAGATGATCCGGGGGCAGAATGCGTCTCAATTGCGCTAGAGTAACACAACCGGGAAGCGCCCCAGGAGCCTAAATGGCTGAATCAGGGCCAGGTTAGGACGACGATTCCAGCCGGTTCCCGGACGATTTGGTGATGCAAAAGCTGGCAGAAACCTGCGAACGGATCGGCTCAACCAGCAAAAAGTTGGAGAAGGTCGCCTTGCTGGCCGAGTATCTGGCGTCACGGCCTGCGGACGAGGCAGCGGTGGCGGCGGTGTTTCTCTCGGGGCGGCCGTTTCCGCTTCGGGAGGAGACCACGCTGCAAGTGGGCGGGGCTGCACTGTGGCAGGCGCTCGCAGAAGTTTCGGGCAAGAGCCAGGCCGAGCTTACAGCGGCGTACCGCAAGCTGGGCGATTTAGGCGCGGTCGCGGGCGAAGTGCTGGCATCCCGTAAGACGCCGGATTTGTCTGTTCCCGAAGTGCAGAACCGGTTCCGGGCGATTGCGGCCGCGCCGGGAACCGCGGCGAGAGCGGCCCTGGTGAAAGAGCTCCTTTCGCAGGCAACGCCGCTCGAAGCCAAGTACGTGGTCAAAATCATGACCGGCGATCTGCGGATCGGGCTGAAAGAAAGCCTCGTGGAGGAAGCGATCGCGAAAGCGTTCGGGGTTCCGCCGAAGGAGACGCAGCGGGCCAATATGCTGCTGGGCGATATCGGCGAGACGCTGCGGTTGGCGGCGTCCGGCCAGTTGAGCGAGGCCAGGATGCGGCTGTTCCATCCCCTGGGATTCATGCTGGCCAGCCCAGTAGCCTCCGCCGAGGAGGGGCTCGGTTACTTTCCGGATGCGCTGGTTGAGGACAAGTACGACGGCATTCGGGCGCAGGCGCATTGCGCGGCCGGCGAAGTGAGGATTTTCTCGCGGACGCGCGACGAGATTACGGAGTCGTTTCCGGAATTGGCGGACGCATTGGGAGGGTTGGAGGACGTGGTTCTCGATGGCGAGGTCGTGGCGTGGAGCTACACGGCGGATGAGCCGGAAGGACCGGGGCAGGCGCTTCCCTTCAGCGCGCTGCAGCAGAGGCTGGGGCGGAAGAAGGTCAGTGAAGCGATGATGCAGCGCGTGCCTGTGGCGTACCTGGTGTTTGATGTGCTCTACGAGAACGGCAAATTGCTGATCGACCGGCCGCTGCGAGAACGGGGAGAAACTTTGAATGCGCTACTGGCCAATAAAGCTCACCGCAGAGGGACACAGAGCAATAAGGGCCAAGGTCATTTAGTGTTCGAGCCCGAAACGGAAACCCGGGTCATGCGGGCGCCGGTGTTTCGCGCCACTTCTCCGCAAGAATTGGATGCGTTGTTCGAGGCGGCGCGGGCGCGGGGCAACGAAGGGTTGGTGATTAAGGATCCCGAGTCGCCGTACACGCCGGGCCGGCGGGGGAAATCGTGGCTGAAACTCAAACGCGAACTGGCAACTCTGGATGTCGTGGTGACCGCGGTCGAATGGGGCCACGGCAAGCGTATCGGCGTGCTCAGCGACTACACATTCGCGGTGCGCGACGGCGAGCGGCTGCTGAATATCGGAAAAGCGTATTCGGGATTGACGGACGCGGAAATCGGCGAAATGACGCAGTGGTTTTTGGATCACACGATTGAAGATCAAGGTTTCCAGCGGGTGGTCGAACCGAAGATCGTGCTGGAAGTGGCGTTCAATAACATGATGCGCTCCGACCGGCACGAGAGCGGTTATGCCCTGCGCTTTCCGAGAATCGTTCGGCTGCGGCCCGACAAGCTGCCGGAAGACGCGGATACACTTGAGCGGGCGAGGGAGATTTACACAACGCAGATGAGGTTCAAATGAATTCTGGGGCTGGACGGATTCCTGCGTACAAGGAAGGAGGGCGTCAGAGTCTCAGATGGTTTCGGAAGTCCTGGAAGACATTCTCGAAGGTGGCATCCCCCACAATTAGGCCCATCTTGTCAACCAAGCTTCCGCCCGACTCTAGGTCAACAACCTGAAAATCAGTTTCGCCAGTCGCCCAGTTTGTGAAGCTACCACCCGTACTAGCACTGACCACCCCAAGATGTGTCTTAAGCTTATTGAATTTGTCCGAAATCCCGTAGCGAGTTTTGAAGCCTTGGGAAGACAGCTCTTGCGACTTGTGATCGAGCACAACCGCCATTTTTGGAAATTAAAGGGCAGGCCGTCAATGTTAAGAGTGGTAGACATTCTTACTCGCTAGTGCCAATGTTCATGCTCTCCACTCAGCGGCATGACGCAGCCGTGCGCCGTCTCGCATTCCACATGTTCAAACTGCAGGGTGGTGTGGTCTATACGGAACTCGTCGTGCAACCGTTCCTTCACGTTTCGTAAGATGCGCTCGCTAGCTGACGGTGGAATATCGGCAATGGCAACGTGGGCGGAAAGTGCGTGGGTCTCCGATCCAATACTCCACACGTGCAGATCGTGTACATCATTGACGCCATCCACCGCCCGCATGACCGCCGCAATTCTGTCCAGCTTCATTCCCCGGGGCGTGCCTTCGAGAAGAATGTTTAGGGTCTCGCGAACGATGCCGGAGCCCGACCACAAAATGAGCGCGCCAATTCCGATGGAGAGCGCGGGGTCCACCCACTCCTGGCCGGTGGCCATGATGACCCAGCCGCCTACGATCACGGCAGCGGTGGAAAGCGTGTCCCCCAGTTCGTGCAACAGGGCGCTGCGGATATTCACGTCCCCGCCCGCGCGGTACAGCAACAGCGCGATGACCCCATTCATCACCACCCCGGCAGCGGCCACTGCCATCATCACGCCGGCCCGGACATGGGCCGGGTGCTGCAGGCGTTGAAAGGCTTCATAAAAAATGAAGAACGAAACCGCTAGTAGGGAGACCGCATTGACCAGCGCGGCCAGCACCCCGGCACGGTGATATCCGTAAGTCTTGGTGGTGCTCGGCGGGCGCGCTTGCAGGTAAACCGCGACCAGGGACAGCAGCAGGGCAAGGAAATCCGAAAGGTTGTGCCCGGCTTCGGAAAGCAGCGCCAGGGAGTGAGCGCGAATTCCGGCGACCACCAGGAGCACGATGTAGACCAAAGTGACGGCGAGCGAAATCCGCAGAACGCGCGATGTTCCCTGCCCGCTATGACTATGGACATGCATGGTTCAAGTGTAAGGGGAGACAAACCGCTCTTCAAGGCGGCGTTGGTCCAACGACTTCGGACGCCGGTTTCCCGGCGCTATCCCTGAAAGCGTTACAATCGAGACGCTGTTAAACAATGGAGTGGCATGAAATATCGAACGCTGGGACGCACGGGATTTGAAGTCAGCGAAATAGCCCACGGCCTTTGGGGAATGAGCGGGTGGAGCGGCTCCGACGACGACGAGTCGCTGCAAGCGCTACAAGTCGCAATCGATCTGGGCTGCAATTTTTTCGATACCGCCTGGGCCTATGGCAATGGCAAAAGCGACGGATTGCTGGGCACGATCATGCAGAAGAATGCGGGCAAGCGATTGTACGCGGCTTCCAAAATTCCGCCGAAGAATTTGAAATGGCCCGCTTCTGCGAAAGACAAATATCAGGACGTTTTCCCTGCCGATCACGTGTTCAAGTACGCAGACCTGATTCGCGGCAAGCTGCAGGCGGATTCCATTGACCTTCTGCAATTTCACGTTTGGGATGACAGCTGGACCGAGGAGAAGGAGTTTCGCGACACCGTGGAAAAGCTCAAGCGCGATGGGTGGATTCGTTCCTTTGGCTTGAGCCTCAACCGCTGGCAACCGGAAAATGGCATCAAGGCGTTGCGCACCGGGCTGGTAGATGTGGTGCAAGTCATCTATAACATTTTCGATCAAGCCCCGGAGGATGAGTTGTTTCCGGTCTGCCGCGAGCTGAACATCGGCGTGATAGCGCGGGTGCCGCTGGATGAGGGGAGCCTGGGAGGGAAGATGACGCGCGCGACAACCTTTCCCGCGAACGATTGGCGCGCCAAGTATTTTGGGCCGGAGAATCTGGCGAAAACCCTCGACCGTGTAGACAGCCTGAAGGCTGCGCTGCCCGCGTCGGCGAGCCTGCCGGAAACGGCCCTGCGCTTTATTCTTGCCGAAAAAACCGTGAGCACGATCATTGTGGGCATGCGAAAGCTGGAACACGTACGGCAGAATATCGCCATGAGCGATGCCGGGCCGTTGGACAGGAACCTTCAGCAGACGCTCAAGGCGCACCGCTGGGATCGGGCACCGGAGCGCTGGTCTGATTGAAGTTGCAACTGGACATCAGGGAGGCAGAACATTCACCTACTCGGCATTGATGTGGGCACTGGCGGAACCCGGGCGCTGATCATCGACGAGCAGGGCCGGGTTGTCGCATCGGACACCGAGGAGCACGCGCCGTTTGCCTCGCCAAAGATCGGGTGGGCGGAACAGCAACCGGAAGACTGGTGGCGCGCCTGCGGCCTGGCAGTTCGTAAGGCCCTGACCAAGTCGGGGTTGCCGCCTGGGGATATTGCCTGTGTTGGCTTCTCGGGGCAAATGCACGGCGCGGTGATGCTAGACGAACAGGATCGTCCGGTGCGTCCGGCACTGATCTGGTGCGATGTTCGCACCGACGAGCAATGCAGAGAGCTGAGCACGAAGATCGGTGCCGACAAGATCATTCAGCTTACCTGTAATCCAGCGCTCACCAACTTCACCCTCACAAAATTTCTCTGGGTTCGCGAGAACGAACCGGACATCTGGAAGCGAGTGCGCTCGGTTATGTTGCCCAAGGATTACGTTCGTTTCCGGCTGACTGGCGAGCGCGCGATTGACATGGCGGATGCCTCCGGCACCCTGATGCTCGATGTGGCGCACCGGCGCTGGTCGAATGAAATGCTGGATGCCGGTGAGATCGATGAGAGACTGTTGCCCGCCCTGTTTGAATCGCCGGATGTATGTGGGAAAGTTTCGCCCGAGGGGGCGGCTGCTACGGGTCTAAAGCCGGGCACGCCAGTCATAGCCGGAGCGGGCGATCAAGCCGCGGGCGCTACCGGTATGGGCATTGTTGCTCCCGGAGCGGTCAGTGCGACAATCGGTACTTCCGGCGTGGTGTTTGCGGCTACGGACCGTCCGGCGCTCGATCCTAAAGGCCGGCTGCACACGTTTTGCCATGCCATTCCAGGCCGCTGGCACGTCATGGGGGTCACTCAGGCTGCCGGGCTCTCCTTGCGCTGGTTTCGCGACCAGTTTGGTGCAAGGAAAGACGATGGGCGGGATCCCTACGAGCGGCTCACGCAAGAGGCTTCTCATGTCGTTCCCGGCTGTGATGGGCTTCTGTGGACGCCCTATCTCATGGGCGAGCGCACGCCCCATCTCGATCCGCAAGCGCGCGCTGCTCTGGTAGGACTCACTGCCTCGCACACCCGGGCCCACGTGATTCGCGCCATTCTGGAAGGGGTGACTTTCAGTCTGCGCGATACGTTTGGCATTTTTGCGGAAATGAATGTGCCGGTGAAAAATATCCGCCTCGGCGGGGGCGGCGCGCGCTCCGAGCTTTGGCGGCAGATTCAGGCAGATGTCTACGGGCACGAAGTCGAGATCGTTGAAGCGGAGGAGGGCGCAGCTTACGGTGCAGCCATTCTTGCCGGGGTTGGGGCGAAACTCTGGCCGACCGTGGATGACGCTTGTCGTGCCGTAATCAGGGTCTCAAAACGCGTTGCGGCGAAACCGGAGAATGTGTCGGTAATGAACCAGAGCTACGCCGCTTACCGAAAAGTTTATCCGGCGACCCGAAGCATCTTCTGCGACTAGCTGTTTTCCCCGCCGGAACTGTCAATTTCGGAATGATCGTATGGCAGTTCATCTGAGCGAGGTTCCGGCGGTTGCGCGATGGCTCTCACCTGCTCCAGTTTGTCTGCTATCGCGTACTTCAATGCGTCCAGACCCTGACCGGTAACCGCTGAAATCGGGAACAAATACAGTTCGTGCTTCTTGCAGTAGCGCTTCAGTTTGGCCAGCTTTTCTTTATTCGCCGCGTCGATTTTGGAGGCAACCATCAGGACAGGCTTGTTCGCTAGCCCCGCGCCAAAGCTCTCCAGTTCGCTCGCAATCACTTCGACATCTTTTACGGGATCGGGACGGCCACTCGCGTCCGAGACATCCACCATGTGCACCAGCAGCCGCGTGCGCTCGATGTGGCGCAAAAACTGCGTGCCCAGGCCGGCGCCGGTATGCGCGCCTTCAATCAGGCCAGGGATATCCGCAACGACAAAGCTCTTTTCGTCCGGCGGATCTCCTACCACGACTACCCCCAGATTTGGCTGCAGCGTGGTGAAGGGGTAATCCGCAATCTTGGGACGGGCAGCGGAAATGCGCGAGATGAGCGTGGACTTGCCCACATTCGGATAGCCGACCAGAGCGACATCGGCCAGCAACTTCAGTTCCAGGCGCAGGACGCGCTCTTCGCCGGGGCGGCCGTCTTCATGTTCGCGCGGGGCACGGTGCACAGAAGTGGCAAATTGTGCATTGCCGCGACCGCCGCGGCCGCCACGGGCGATGACCATGCGTTCGTCCGGCGCAGAGAAGTCATAGATTTTCTCGCCGGTCTCGTCGTCATAGACAATCGTTCCCACCGGAACTTTGAGAACCACGCCTTCGCCGTCGCGGCCGGTTTTGTTGGAGCCTTCACCGTGGCGTCCGCGTTGCGCCTTGTACTCGGGATTGAAGCGGAAGTGCACCAGCGTGTTATGGCGTTCGCTGGATTCCATGACCACGTCGCCGCCCTTGCCGCCGTCCCCACCCGACGGGCCGCCGCGCGGAACAAACTTTTCCCGCCGGAAGGCGAGGCAGCCATTGCCGCCGTCACCGGCTTTCACGCGAATTTTGGCTTCATCGATGAACATGGGAAAACCGTCGTTGGGTTCGTTGGTCGCTGGCAAAACCGTTTAGCCAAGAGTAAGTGCCACGGAAAAACTGTGGTTGGCCAGCAGTTCTTTGTGTGATTGCTGGTTGTTTGCCATCGGGCCCCAATCAAGCGGGTTTGCCAACGACCAACGACGCGCGACCAATGACCAAACAAAAAGCCTCAGCCCGAAGCCGAGGCCATGCTAAATGTGTGGCGCGGACACTCCTGTCCGCGCGGGAATCGCCACGAACCCTACTTCGCTTCGACCGGCTCCACCATTACAAACTTGCCCATGCCGCCCTTATCGAGGAACTTGATGCGTCCGGTGATCTTGGCGAAAAGCGTGTCGTCTTTCCCGCGCCCAACGTTCAGGCCCGGCTTCACCCGCGTGCCCCGCTGCCGCACGATGATGGTGCCGCCCGGCACCAGTTGTCCGCCGAAAGCCTTAAATCCCAGCCGCTGCGCGTTGGAATCGCGCCCATTGCGAGATGTGCCTTGCCCTTTTTTATGCGCCATAGCTTACACCCGTCTCTTCTTGAATTGTCATCCTCACCCAAGCCGTGCCGCGCCCAGCGCAAGCCCGGCCAGCCGAAAGCTTGCCCTGAGCGACCCCTCGTAATAACGAGGGGGAGTCGAACGGGGATCTCTACTTTTTCTTCTTCGCCGCCGTCTTCTTTACGGCGGCCTTCTTTTTGGCCGGAGCCTTCGCCACCGGCGAGACCTCGGCTATATCCGCCTCAGCCTTCTTCGCTTTCGCTTCCTTCTTGGGCTGCTCCGGAGCTTTGAAGCTCTGCCCGTCGAAAGCAATCTCGGTAATGCGCACCGCCGTGAACGCCTGCCGGTGTCCGCGCAGCTTCTTGTATTGCTTCTTGCGTTTGTAATGGAAGACCAGAATCTTCGCGCCGCGGCCTTGCTCGACCACCTCGCCTACCACTCGAGCTTCGGACTGCGGTTTGCCAATTTGCCCGTCTTCGCCGGATACGGCGAGCACGTCGGCAAACTCGACTGTGCCGTTGGCCGCGTCGCTCTGGCTCTCGACGCGAATCACATCGCCCGGTGCCACGCGGTACTGCTTGCCACCACTGCGGATGACCGCGTACATAGTTACGCCTCCGTCCATCTTCCCGCTGCGCACGCTTCCCCAGCGCAGCCAACCTGCTGATTTGTCTATGCTTGCTGTGTTTTCCGCCCGGCTTTCGGCAACAATGGCGGGCGGCTCCAGAGGGGAACCGCGGATACAGGCAAACTGGATTATTCTAGCCTGCGCTGTGGAAAAGCGTCAAACCAAGTCGCGAGATCGTCCCGAGGGAACCTATCAAGAAGCAACCAAGCCGGCTCCCACCGCTATCGTTATGCTTGACGTAACTCGTAACGGATAATACGCTTAAAAGTGTGGTCTTCAGCTATCGTGATAAGCGGACCAGAGACTTCGCCCTCGGAAAGCGTGTCAAAGCATTCGGTGGTATTGATCGGCGCCGCGCGCCTGGAGCTGGATCGCCTGGAAGCGGCCGCGGTACTGAAGGACCTTGCTGTGTTGCCCGGCCACCATTTCGAAAAGCTGAAGGGTGAGCGAAAGAACCGATACAGCATCCGCATCAACGAGCAGTGGCGGATATGCTTCGAGTGGAATGAGGGCGCTTCCGGTCCCTCAAACGTAGAAATTGTGGACTATCACTAGGAGTGCCGTTATGCCTATCCCAGCCATTCACCCCGGCGAGCACCTGGCCGAAGAATTGAGAGAATTGCATATGAGCGCGGCCGAGTTGGCCCGACAACTCGGCGTACCGACCAATCGCATCACAGGAATCCTGAACGGACGCCGGTCCATCACCGGCGATACCGCATTGCGCCTGGCTCATTTCTTCGGCACCACTCCGGAATTCTGGCTCAACCTACAAGGCCTTTATGAGATTCGCCTCGCCGAACGGAAGGCCGGGAACTCGATCAAAGCATTGCCAACCCTGAAGAGCTTAGAGCAGGTGAGCGCCTAAGATGGGTGGTGGCCGATTGAGCTCGATATGTTTGGGCGACAGGGCGGAACGCACAATGATCAACGCCAAGCGCGTCGCCGTCGTCCTCCCCGCCTACAACGCGGAGAAAACGCTGGAAGCCACGGTTCGGGAACTGCCCGATATCGTGGACGCCTGTCTGCTGGTGGACGATCACAGCTCCGACCGCACCGTGGAAATTGCCCATCGACTGGGCCTGCAGTACTTCGTCCACGACCGCAACTACGGCTATGGCCGCAACCAGCAGACCTGCTATCGAGAAGCGCTGGCCGCCGGCGCCGATGTTGTCATCATGGTCCATCCCGATTACCAGTACACGCCGCTGCTGGTCACGGCCATGGCGAGCATGGTCGCGTATGGGGTTTACGACGTAGTGCTCGGTTCGCGGATCATCGGGGGTCAGGCGCTGCGCGGCGGTATGCCGTATTACAAATATGTTGCCAACCGCCTGCTGACCGCGTTCGAAAATCTATTTCTGGGAATCAAGCTCTCCGAGTATCACACCGGGTACCGGGCCTTCAGCCGCGAGGTGCTGACCCAGCTTCCGCTGCTGGAAAACTCCGATGACTTCGTGTTCGACAATCAGATGCTCGCCCAATGCGCGTACTTCGGCTTCCGGATCGGCGAGGTCTCCTGCCCTACGAAGTATTTCGCGGAGGCCTCCTCCATCAACTTCGGCCGCAGCGTGACCTATGGGTTGGGAGTGCTGCGCACCTCCTTGCAATTCACTTTGCAGAAAGCAGGGCTGATGCGCTTCCAAATGTTCAGCGACAAGGGGCGCCGGCTAGGGAATGAAAGCTACTACACGCGGCGAGTTGGTGCTCCGCAGGCTTGAGCCTTTGGCATAATTGCGCGGCCCTTGGGCAGAGGATAGCATCTAAGGAACAGGCAATGGTTCCTCCTACCCTAGCGACGGCTGAGCCCCCGATCACGGCAAAACCGCCCGGAGATGCGCCCCGGACGGCAAGGACTCGGCGCCCTCCTGAACTGGTTTTGGGCGAGGTTCTCAGCTTTGCTTATGAGACTTTCTGCAGCAACAAAGTTCGCTTCGCGCTGACCGCGCTGGGCATGGTTATTGGCACGGCCTCGCTCATTCTTGTCGTTACTATCGGCCTGACGGGCAAGCAATACGTCTTGAACCAGATCCAGGGCATCGGGGCCAATCAAATCGAGGCCGAGTATCAGGGCGGATCTCCCCGCATCACTGCGACCGTCCCTGACCTGCTCACGATCGATGATCTCTATGCGGTTCAGCAGGAAGTTCCGGGCATTGTTGCGGCCTCTCCGGTGGTTCCGCTCAACGACCGCGTGTCCGTAGGCTCGGGAAAAGAACGGGACATACTCGTGCTGGGCGTGTTTCCCGAGTATCTGAAGGTGCGCAGCCTGGTGGTGCTCTCCGGACGGTTTTTCGACACCACCGACGAGCAGGGGCGCAACAAGGTGGGCGTGGTTGCGGAGAAATTTGCCAACAAAGTTTATGGCTCTACCGGAAATGCCATCGGCAAAGTCATCAAGCTCAGCGGATTGCCGTTCACGATCATCGGGACATTCAAAGAGCGCGTGGATACCTTTGGGCAGTCCGAGATCACGGCCGACACCATGCTGATCCCCTACACGGTGAGCCGCTATTTCACCGACACTCCGAACGTGAAGCAGATTTACTTTTCCATGGCCGACCCTTCCATGGTGATACCGGGAACGGAACAGGTCCGGCGCGTCCTCCAAAACCGTCACCGGCCGGAGTCGGTGTATACCGTCTCGAACTTGACGGAACTGCTGGCGGTTGCAGACAAGAGCGCGAATGCGCTCACCATGGTGCTGTTGCTGGTGGCGACCGTGACTTTGTTGGTAAGCGGCATCGGCATCATGAACATCATGCTGGCGACGGTGAGTTCGCGTATTCGCGAGATCGGGATTCGCAAGGCCATCGGCGCTACCAGCCGCGAAATCCGCTTCCAGTTCTTGTTCGAAGCCGTGCTGATTTCGCTGTCCGGTGGATTCGTTGGTGTTGTGATCGGCCTGGCTCTACCATTCTCCGTACGCTTTCTTACGCAATACCGTATCCCGATTTCCGGATGGTCGGCGATTGTGGCCATCCTCGTCTCCTCCTTCGTGGGAATTCTCTTCGGCACCGTTCCCGCCGCGCGGGCCGCTAAGCTGGATCCGGTGGAGAGTTTGCGGTACGAGTGAGCCGGCTGCCAGCTTCCGTGAGCCAACGCAAGAAAGTGCGAAATTAGAAACCTGCCTGAAAAGGGAAAAGCCAGGCTGGTTCGCCCGGCTTGTTCTCTTCCATCAAATGATCGGGAACTACTTGGTTGCGAAGCGCCCAAAATCTTCTACCAAAGCCTGCCCATCTTTCGGGACTTTGTCCGATCCTTGCTCTCATCAGCGGCGCCGGGGATCGTAGCTCTGCGCCGTTTGTCACCGCACGCTGGCACCTCTACCAGCGGCTTTACATCACCAGGGCCAAACCCTCCAGTTCCTGTTGCAGAACCGGCAACGAGCAGCCTGCCATTTCCACCCGGCTGGCGGCATCGCGTGCTCTTTGGGGAGACACTCCGTAGCCTCGCCCCATCAGGAATACTTGCAGTAGTTCGGCGGCTTCCCGGGAATCGATCAAGCCACCTTGCAGCAGATCGTTCCGCAGAGCCGACAGTTCGGTCACCGTAAAGGTTTCTCTCATGGCCGTCCTCACCTCTGACCCTCACCTACCTGAGTATTAGACTCACAAGCGACTGGCAACGTTGCATGCAATTTTGCTGCCGTGCCACCCGCTTCACTCCACATATCAGCAGGTGAATCGTCTGTTCTCATAAACACCTTGCAGAACGTGAAGTTGCGTGGAGGAGGGCCGCGCCTGCTCAAGGCGTAGACAACTCACAAGTACGTACGAAGTTGACACACTGTGTCGCAAAGAGACGAATTATGTCGTGGCACAAAGGTGGGGTAATACAGGTTCACAACGGTTCGATTACAGCTTCGTCCACCAGCAAAATGGGAATGTTGTCCCGAACTGGATAGGCGCGCCGGCACACGTTGCACTTCAAACTTTGGCCGTCGCCGCTCTGCACTAGAGATTTCTTGCACACCGGGCAGACCAAAATTTCCATCAAGTCCTGCGGAATCATGCCCAGCATTCTACGCCACAACCGCGTCGCTTGGGATTCCAGCGTTTTGCGATAGAATTTCATGTTCCTTACTTTGTGCTTTCATTCTTCGCTTCAAACGAGGCATTCATGGCTGCTCTTATTTTGGACGGAAACAAAATCGCCGCCGAGATTCGCGCGGAAGTCGCCGGCGAAGTAAAGACAATGGTCGCTGCCGGAATCCGGCCCGGGCTGGCCGTGGTGCTGGCCGGGCATAACCCCGCCTCGGAAATCTACGTTCGCGGCAAGGTCAAAAGCTGTGAAGAATGCGGCATGCACAGCGAAAAATTAACCCCTCCAGACACCGTCACGACGGAAGAGCTGCTGGAACTGATTGGCAGCCTGAACCGGCGTGACGATATTGACGGCATCCTGGTGCAGCTGCCCTTGCCCTCCCAGGTAGATTCCAAGAAGGTCCTGATGGCGGTGGATCCCGCAAAAGACGTGGATGGCTTTCATCCCATGAACGTCGGATTCCTATCGACGCAGCGGCCGGGCCTGGTTCCGTGCACGCCGGCGGGGATTATCGAAATCCTGAAACGGCGCAACATTCCCATTGCCGGACAGGAAGCAGTCGTGGTCGGCCGCAGCGATATTGTGGGCAAACCGGTCGCCATGTTGCTTACCAACGCCAACGCCACGGTCACGATTTGTCACTCGAAAACGCGCGACTTGCCTGGGGTTTGCCGCCGCGCCGATATTCTGGTGGCTGCCATCGGCCGCGCGGGGATGATCACCCGGGACTTCGTCAGACCCGGCGCCACGGTGATTGACGTCGGCATGAATCAGGTAACCGACCGCGCCGAATTCGATCGCCTGTTCGCCGGCAACGCCAAGCGCGCGGAAACTTTCCGGACCAAGGGATCCACGCTCGTAGGAGACGTCCATCCTCACGTCGCAGAAGTTGCCGGGGCCCTGACCCCGGTGCCCGGCGGCGTCGGGCCGCTGACCATTGCCATGCTGATGGCGAATACGGTGAAGGCAGCCAAACTGCGCCGCGCCAGCCGCATGCTGGAGATGTCGCGGGCATGAGCAGAGCTTTTCACTATGGATCTATCAACCACGGAGACACGGAGGCACAGAGAATTTCTTTTTCTTGGTCTTCTCTGTGTCTCTGTGCCTCTGTGGTGAATTCGAGGTTTTGCGCGAGGCTCGGTTGCTGAAAGTCGGCCTGACCGGCGGCATGGCCGCGGGTAAAACCACGGTTGGAGAAATGCTTGCCGCTCTCGGCGCTCATGTTATCCAGGCAGACGCAATTGCCCACCAGCTCATGCTTCCGGGAGAACCAGTTTACGAGGAAGTGCTGCGCCACTTTGGCCGAACAATTCTGGATCCCGACGGAAAAGTGAATCGCTCTCGGCTGGCGGAGGCGGCCTTTGCTACATCGCCGGGCGGTGGCCCACGCTCGAATTCGGGAACTGAACGAAATCGTGCATCCCGCGGTCCTTCGCCGCCAGAACGAGTGGATGCAGGAGATTGGCCGAAGCGAGCCCCACGGCATTGCTGTCGTCGAAGCCGCTCTTCTTCTCGAGGCTGGCGCCGGGAAGGACTTCGATCGGTTGATGGTTGTGACCTGCCGTCCGGAACAGCGGGTCGAACGCTGGTCGCAGCGCATGGGCGTCGATCCAGAAACTGCGCGGGCCGAAGTCGCCCGCCGCATGGCTTCACAATGGCCGGATGAAGAAAAAATCAAAGCCGCCGACTATGTAATTGATAATTCCGGTCCGCTCGAGGAGACCAAGCAGCAAGTGCGGCAGGTGTATGGACAGCTAGAGGAGCAGGCTCGGAAAGCGAACTGAAGAAGACTGAACGTAACCTCGGGAGCTTGCAGGAAATTCCATGCCGTTCAGCAACATTTACCCTGCGCGGGGCATCGCGGAGCGACTTCCGCCTGGGCCGGTACAGTCCCGAAGAGAGCGCACCTCGCTAAATATCAACGAATAAGAGAATTTCCACACTCCTGCTTTGGTGTGCGGCGTACAATGCGGTTTGGTCATGCAAATGCTCGATTGACCATACCCCTATCCCAAGGAAAGGACTTTTTTGCGCTATGTGGAAGCCCACCAATCAACCAACTACGTCGTCCCGCCCGCCGGAGCCGGAGCGTACCCCCACGCCCGTCCCGAGCCCATCGGCGACCATCGAGCCTCCGGCAGCGCCCGCAGCACGTCCTGCCCCGGCGACCAGCAGCGCAGATCAGGCGACCATCGGCAAGTCCTTGGTAATCAAGGGCGAAGTCACCGGCTCCGAGTCGCTCTACATTGATGGCCGGGTGGAAGGGTCCATTAACCTGGCAGGGAATCGGGTGACTGTCGGCCGCAATGGCGTGGTCTCTGCCAACATCAACGCCCGGGAGATCGTTGTTCTGGGCAAAGTTCGCGGAAACCTGACCGCCAGTGATCGCGTGGACATTCGCAGCGATGGCTCACTTACCGGCGACGTGGTCGCGGCCCGCATCTCGATTGAAGACGGCGCCTTCTTCAAGGGTGGAATTGATATTCGCAAGGCCGGTCAGAAGGCAAATGGCGAGGAAGTTAAGGGCTCTTCTGCAAGCTCTTCTGCCGCCGAAGCTGCGGCCGCCCGGGCTTGATCTAAGAAGAATTCCCGCTGAGCCGTTCATTCCCGGACGGCTCAGGTTCGTTCCTGCCCTTGCGGTCTAGTCCGAGAATTCTATTTCGCCACAACTGAGTCACTTGGCAGCGATCGGCGAGGCGGAAAGCGGCTCGCCCCCAGTCTGGTTCAGGGCATGCGCCGGCAGAATCTTATAGTCCTCGTATTTGATCGTGAGAGTCGCCGTTCCCCCTAGCCGCACATTGGAAACACTCTTATTGTCCGCCGGCAGCCAAAAGTCTCCGACTTTTTCGTAAACGTGGTGAATCTCTGTCTTCCTGATCCAAAACGACGGATTCTTCGCAGGCTCCGCTTCGATACGGCATACAGCAAAATCCTTGGAGTCTACCCAGATGCGGCCGCGATAGTGAAACTTATTAACAACCTTGGGCTCCACTTCCAGGACATAAGAACAACCATCTGCCGTAGGTTCGTCACTCAACAGCTTGAAGTCATAATTGTTGGTGTTCAGCGCGGTGGATGCTCGATTTTCGTTGTCCAACGCTTCCTTTTCCGACTGGATCAGCCGCTGGAACACGTGATTGATGATCCACTTGTTGCCGCTCTCGGAAACAACCGTAAACTCCTTGTCCGCAGGAGCTTTGTAAGTCATGCTCACGGTCATATCGGCGTGCAGGGTGGCCGGAAAGCCCACATAGCTGAGCGTATATAAGCGGTTGCCCTGGTAAGCTTCGAGCGCGGCGGCACGTTCCTGATTCTTCTCTACCATGCGGTTCACGACCTGCTCCGCCGTGAGCGCCCCCGCTGTCAAGGGGGAGGCGGTCTCCGCGACCGCCGGCAACAAGCTAAAGAGCCCGAAAACGACCGAACCCCATAAGATCGAAAAATGGCGGCTCGCCCGCCGCCCGTCCGGACAAAATTTCATTTTCCGTTATCCTCGCCAGATCCTCGTAAAGGCAGGGTATCAGGCGGCACTCTCTTCTTAGAAGCTGACGAAAGGCTTACAAGTTGACTGCACCCAGGATGCCATGCGCTAAAGCGACCTCCGGATGCAACAGCTTCTCGTAGGCGCGGTACATTCCCTCAAAGATTCTGCTCCAGGAGGTTGAGAGCGTATATTCCCGGGCCGCCGCTCGCATCTCTGCGAGCCGCACCGGCTCCTTTAGCAGAATCTCCACTCCCCCGAGAAAATCTGCGAAATCTCGGGCCACAAAGCCAGTTTTACCCGGTTGGAGGGTAAATTTGGGTCCGCCGGCGGCAGTAGCGACCACGGGAACGCCGGAAGCCAGAGCCTCCAGAACCACCAAACCAAACGTCTCGGTAAGAGACGGGAATGCGAAGGCATCCATATTGGCAAATGCGCGAGAAAGGGGCTCGCCTGTAAGCACGCCCGTAAACTCGGCATGGTGCATGTGCTGGCGGAGCCAGGGGCCTTCCGCCCCATCGCCAACCACCACAAACTCAAAATTGCGATGGCCTTTGCTCAGCAGTTCGCTTTCAAGTTGCGCCAGCCAGCGCACGTTCTTCTCCGGCGTAAGCCTCCCTACATAGCCAATGCGGAATTTACCGCCCTGCCGGTCTCGAAATTTTGGGCTGAAGACCTCGGTGTCCACACTGTGGGACATCAGAAAGCATGCCTTCCCGGTTTCCTTCTGTAGGGCGTCCACCAGTTCCGGATTGGGCGCAAACAAAAGCCCCGGCCACTTGTAAAAGCGGATCGTCGCCCGCCGGCTCCAATGCTCCGCGGCATCGGCCAGGGCTTGGGAAAGGGCCTCCGGCAGAAACGACACTGCCTGCGCCATGCGGCTGCGCGCGTAGAGAGGCAGATTGGTTTGCCAAGACGCGGCCAGCGGAATGTGTAGCTTGTGAGAGATCATCGCGCCCAAGGTGCCAACATCGGTGGGGCCGGTGATCTGAATGATATCGGGATCGAACTCGCGCACGATTTGCGTCAGCCGCCGGCGATGTCTTTGAAATAAGAGGTCGTACCGGTGAGCACGATCCAGCGGAAAATTCACCGGCCCGCGCTCCAGCTCTATGCGGGTGACCGAACCGCTTGTGATCACCTCATTCCGCGGCCCGGCAACCACCATCAAAAAGGGCAGCCCACGCTCCCGGGCGAAAGCTTCGAAGTGCCGGCTGGTGTGGGCAACGCCATCGATTTCGTAGTAAGCGTCCGGGAAGTAAGCGACCCTCAGGCTGCTCATGGTTCACAAACTCGTCTCGTAAACCGCTTCCTCGGGCGAAAATTCCAGGACATCCGACCTGAGTTCCAGGTCGGCCTTTCCCGGCAGAACCCGGGCCAGGGCGCGGCGCACCGACGCTCGTTCGAGGACGCGCACGATCGAAAAAGTTTTCTCGATAAAGGCGGGCGAATGGCGCCACATGGTGGAGATGGGGACATCGCCGATGCCGGTTTTCGAGGGATGAAAAACGCGATCATCCCAGCGCCGGCGCTCGGCCCCGAATTCCGGGTATTCCCGGATCACATCGAGCAGCGTCTGGATCGTGCGCAACAGCAACGAATCGGCGTATTGCGGCATGAACAGCACGTGGCTGCGCTTTTGCACTCTTATTTCCTGGGCAAACTCGCCGAAGCTTTGCGACCGTGTCAGATTGACGGCCCCGCTGGGCTCCCGGCCGTGCCGGTCGCCGCCGGAAATCATCAGGCGCTGCCAGCGGTCCGAGAGTTCGATGACGGCGTGATTCTCCGTGCAGTTGCGGGTGGCGTTCAACTCGAAAGCATGAATGTAGCGGACGTAGTTTTCCAGAAAGCGGTCCACGACGCCGAGGAAGTTTTGCCGCCCCATACCGTACAAATCCCATAATGGGTGGTTGAAAACGACGAGCACCTCGGGCAGATCGTCCAGCATTTCCAGCAGTTCGCCCAGATTCCGGCTGGCGGGATTTGCGGTGTAGGCAGAAAGGTCCGCCATGATCGAGTCGATCCGCCGGCCGGGCAAATTGTGGATGCCCAGATGAAAGATCGCCTTCTCGAAGGGAACGCTCCACTCAAAGGCAAACGGGACCTCCCCGTTGGCGGGTTCGGCGCGCAGCGCCAACGGCGCCTCGATGTTGTCGTGATCGGTCAGCGATACCAGCGCTCCCAGTCCGAGCTGGTTTTCGATCTGCTCCCGCTCCGCCCGGAACGATTGCTCGGGCGAAAGAGGCGGCGTCCAGTAAGCCTTGGCAAAGTCAACCGGAAGCGTGCAAGTCTTGCACTTGCGATCCAGCGCCCACTTCAACAGCGGACGGTGCTCGGCAAACTTAGGAACGAAATGCAGGCTCTCTTTGGAACGGTTGGTATGGCTGTGAAGGGAAACGGCAGCCTGATAGTCCGACACTGCATCTGGCTGGTTCCAGAAGCAAGAAACCTTTGTTTGGGCCAATCGGGGTGTTGTCCTTGGGGTCTGACGACGCTAGACCGTCCGCACACTCTGACATAGTTTGTTGCCGCCGTCCAGCAAATGGATGCCCCGTCATAGCCTTGGAGACAACACTCAGACCTGGGGGCCCGAATTTGGCCGAAAAACCTACATTCCTGTCTGGTTACTTTCGGTTGACTCACCCTCGTATCTTTGTGGGGAAATCGAATTCGGCGTCGAGAGGCGGACCCGGGAAACGCCCCACTCAGCACTCTGCTCAACGCCGAATCCATCTTTGCCTGCGCCCCGAGCGGGCGGCTTACGCGGCTGATTTTCGCGCCACAGCCCTAGTGAAAAGTTTGATGACTTCACGGTTGAACGCGGGAATATCGTCCGGCTTGCGGCTTGAGACCAGATTGCCATCCACTACCACTTCGTGATCGACCCAATCCGCTCCCGCATTGCGCAGGTCAGTTTGCAGCGAAGGCCAGGATGTGATTCTCCGCCCCTTGGCAGCCCCAGCCTCAACTACCGTCCACGGCCCATGGCAGATGGCTGCGACCGGCTTGCCGCTCTCGAAGAAGGCTTTCACAAATGCAACGGCCTTGGGTAGCATCCGCAACTTGTCAGGATTGATCACGCCGCCCGGCAACAACAGCGCGTCGAAATCTTCGGGTTTGGCCTGTTCCAGACCGATGTCCACCGGGAACTCCGAGCCCCACTCTTTGAACCTCCAGGAACGAACTGTCTTGTCCTTTGGCGAGACAATGCTTACCTCCGCTCCGGCCTCTTGCAGCGCCTTGCGGGGTTCCACCATTTCGACTTCCTCGAAACCCTCGGTTATCAGAATTGCGGCTTTTAGTCCTTTTAAACTTGCCATGATTCAGCTCCTTGCAGGAAATATGTGAAGTTGAGATGCAGACCGAGCGGGCGCGGTCGTCTGCGCTACCGAAAACCGGGGCGGGAGGCTATAGTCTGAGCTCGGGAGCGGAGCCATGGCCAAGACCATCATCGAGCCTTTCCGCATCAAGAGTGTCGAGCCCATCCGCTGGACGACGCGCACCGAGCGCGAGAAGCTGCTTCAGGCAGCCCATTACAATCTCTTTCTACTTCCCGCCGATGACGTTCTGATTGACCTGCTCACCGACTCCGGCACCGGCGCCATGTCCACCAAGCAGTGGGCCGCAATCATGGAAGGCGACGAGAGTTACGCCGGCAGCAAGAGCTACGATCACTTCCGCGATTCTGTTCGCGAGATCTTCGGCTACCGGCATGTCATTCCCACGCACCAGGGCCGCGCCGCCGAACGCATCCTTTTTGGAGTCATGTGCAAGCAGGGAGATGTCGTCCCCAACAACACGCATTTCGATACCACGCGCGCCAACGTGGAGTTCGTCGGCGCGGAAGCGATGGACCTGGTGATTGCGGAAGGGAAACAGCCCAGCCTGGCGCATCCCTTCAAAGGGAACATGGATGTCGCGGCTTTGGAAGAACTCATCGGACGGGTGGGCCGAGAGTGCATTCCGCTGGTCATGCTGACTATCACCAACAACTCCGGCGGAGGGCAACCTGTTTCCATGCAAAATGCGCGCGAGGTGAGCGAGGTCTGCCAGCGGCACGGCATTCCGCTCTACTTCGATGCCTGCCGTTTCGCGGAGAATGCCTACTTCATCAAGCTACGCGAGCCGGGCTACCAGAATGAGACTCCGCTGCGCATCGCCCAGAAAATGTTCAGCTACGGCGACGGCTGCACCATGTCAGCCAAAAAAGATGGGATGGCCAACATCGGAGGATTTCTCTGCACCAACAATGACGCGCTGGCGCAGCAGGAAAAAAATCTGTTGATCCTGACCGAAGGGTTTCCCACTTATGGAGGCCTGGCCGGACGCGACTTGGAGGCCATTGCCGTCGGGTTGAAAGAGGCGCTGCACGAGGACTATCTGCGGTATCGCATTGTCTCGACAGCCTATCTCGGCAACCACATCGCCGAGCAGGGAGTGCCCATCGTGCAACCGCCGGGAGGGCACGCGGTCTATCTGGATGCGCGCGCTTTCCTGCCCCACATCCCGCCCGCCCAGTTTCCCGGTATGGCGCTCGCCGCCGAGCTCTACCTCGAAGGGGGAATCCGTTCGGTCGAAATCGGCTCGCTCATGTTCGGGGCTGCGGCAAAAATGGATCTCGTGCGCCTCGCCATCCCGCGCCGCGTCTACACTCAGAGCCACATTGACTACGTGGTGGAAATCATTCTCGACGTCTGGAAGAAGCGGGAGACCATTCGCGGACTGAGGCTGACTTACGAAGCGCCTTTCCTGCGGCACTTTACGGCGCGGCTGGAGCCGGTGTAGAGGGTCTCGGAAGAAGCACATGAAACCCAGTCCATTTCATAGCCTTCCCGGTCGGGCTATTCCGTATCGACCAGTAACTCCAGTCCCTTCGGAGGCACGGGCTGCCCCGCCTGCTCGCCGTTTGGTTGGGCTGTCAAGAGCGTTAGTCTTTCCACCCCCGTGGTGCGCAGACAATCCAGAACCTTGACGACGCTTGCATAGGAAGTACGGGCGTCCGCTTTGATATAGACCGTCTTGTCTGTGCGGCTGGAGAGACTGCGGGCAACTTTTTTTCCCAAATCGCCAACAGCGATTGGGCTAGCTCCCAAATACAGGTTGCCGTCACGGGTGACGGTCACGACAAGCGAATTCTCCTCATCGGCTTTGGGCACTGATATGGCATTTGTGGTGACCGGCATCTTTACGCTGATCCCCTTCTTCAGCACGGGGGTGGTTATTCCCACTTGCAATAGAGGAGAGACCTGCGTTGGAGTTAACGCGGATTGCTGCGCCACAGAAAAAGGAACTGCCGGGCTTAGCGCGGCTGCGACAAGACACACTTCCAGAAAGTGCTTCATAAGAGCGACTCCTTTCGACCTGTTCGGGTGAAACTGTCAGGGCTTTGCTCCGCCCAGCGATGCGGTCGCCAGGCTTCCGCCCAGGCCCATGGTCTCTACCGCCGACGATGGCACGATCACCATGGAACCACGTTCTTTGATGGCCTCGTAAAGCATGTTCATGGCGCGCAGATGCAGCGCAACCGGGTTTTCGGAGTAGGCCGCCGCGGCCTGCACAAACTTATCGGAGATTTCGGTTTCCGCCTGCCCCAGAATGATGCGCGCCTGCCGCTCGCGCTCCGCCTGCGCCTGCCGCGACATGGCGTCTTCCAGAGCCTGCGGAATTCTCACATCTCTGACTTCCACGGACTGCACCGTGATTCCCCAGGAATTCGTCTTCTCGTCAAGAATGCGCTGCAGTTCCCGGCCCAGGGTTTCGCGCTCGGTAATCATTTGCGCCAGTTCATGGCGGCCGATGGACTCGCGCAGCGCGGTCTGCGCGCTCAGGTTGATGGCGTCCATAAAGTTCTCCACCTCGAGGATTGCTTTTTCCGCGTTCCACACCAGCCAGAAAACGATGGCATCCACGTTGACCGGAACCGTGTCGCGGGTCAGGGTGGATTCCGCGGTCACGTTGGCTACACGAACCCGCTGGTCCACAAACGGACTGAGCGTTTCGATCACCGGGATGATGTGGAACAATCCCGGCCCGCGAAGGCCGACATAGCGGCCGAGTCGCAGGAGCGCAACTTTCTCCCACTGGCGAACCACTTTGATGGCGAACAGAAAATATGCGCCCACGACCGCGCCAACAATAAAGGGCGCGGGCCGATGCATACCCACACTGACAGCCGCGCCTGCAACTGCACACAGGATGCAGACCGCAACTGCAACTCCGTTGATTTGAGCAATTCCGATTCTTGGCATGACGTCATCTCCTGCGGGCTGGTTCCGCAACCAACTCCCGCAACTGTTCGAGTAGGTCTTCCACGGTAAAGCCGGCGGCCCCCGCGCGAGCCACACATTCGGAAACAATCTGCGCCAGCTGCCGTGCTCGTTCTGCTTCGCTGCCCCGGATCTTCTGTGCACTGATGAAGGTGCCGGTCCCCTGGTGAGTTTCCAGCAGTCCGCCGAGTTCGAGCTCACGATAAGCCCGCACCACGGTGTTGGGATTGATGGATAAATCCACCGCGAGCTGACGCACCGTAGGCAGTTGGTCGCCTACCGAGAGCGCCGCGGAAGCCATGCCCCCGCGCACCTGATCGATGATTTGCCGATACACGGGCACCCCACTCTGAAGATCGAGCCGGAAGCGGAAGGCGGGCCGTGAGGAACTCATCGCGACCTAATGTACTATATAACTAGCACACTATGTCAATAGAAAAGTGCAGCAGCTTGAAACGCCCGTCCGGCGAGGCTTTCCGCGGCCTCTGGCCCGTTCCAAATATTCACAGGGCTGCGATATTCCCGATTGACTGTGGCGGCGGCGTGTCGCTATAGTCCGCAACACAGGGTGTTCACCCGCCCAAGTTTTCTCCCAACAAGGATGTAGATCCCGCCATGAAGTGCCCTTTCTTGAAGTGTGTGTGTGCAGTTTTGGGGATGATGTTGCTCTCCTCCGTGGCAGCCTGGTCTGCTACCAGGTACAGCAATCTTGACGACTCTACCCTCGTGGATAACGGCGTTACCGGTTGGGGTTCGTGCGTGCCCTGCGCCGGCGGCGCCAGCAACAATGCCTTCATTGCCAGCTCTCCGTTCCAGACATCGCCTTCAAAAGACGGCAGCAGCCGTGACTTCTACATTGACGGGGACGCCTATAGCGATGGCTTGTGGTGGTACAAAGTTGGGCCAAACAATGCAGCTTCGAACTTCCAGTTCGATTTCTGGCTGTATGCGGATTCCAGCACGCAAGGGGCGCAGGCGCTGGAATTTGATACCTACCAGTTCATCAGCGGCAGGGAGTATATGTTCGGCACGCAGTGCAACTATGTAACCGGTTCCTGGGAGCTTTGGAACGCAGGCTCGCTAAAATGGACGGCCAGTAGCGTGCCCTGTAGGAAATTCAACCCCAATACCTGGTATCACATCACTCTTACATTCCATCGCACCTCGAACCGTTATGAGCATTACGACAAGTTGACGATCGTGCAATACAAGAGCAATGGCAGAGTAGCGTCGAGCAATTCCTACAACCTCAACCGAGCCTATCCTTCGCAGTTCACTCCACCGGGATGGGGAGACGACCTGGGAGTGCAGTTCCAGATGGATATCGGCCCGAAGGGCGCGCACATGCAGCAGTGGGTCGATCAGGTCAGGTTGACAGCCTGGTAGAGAACCGCCGCAGGAAAAGTCGCGATTTCATGCGAATGAAGTGGGATGGCGACTCTGAACCGGCTCAGTCAGCCACTTCCGCGGAATCCCGGCCTTCTTTCGGCCGGTCAGGCAGACCTGCACGGGACTCATACCCCAGCTCGGCCGACAGCCGGGTTGCCGCCTTCAGCAAATGCTCTTTGAAAGCAACCAGGTTCTCGCCCCGCAGCCGCTGGATAGGCATGGAGATACTCATGGCAGCCACCGGCTGGTAGGTATGGTTGCGCACCACGGTTCCCATGCAAACCACACCTACTTCATTTTCTTCGAAGTCATAAGCGACTCCGTCCTGCCGTACTTTTTCGAGGTGCTCTTTCAGTCGCCGCTTGTCTGTGATGGTGTGCGCCGTGATGGCTTGTAAGCTGTCCAATTTCTGGTACAGCCGCTCCACTTCCTCGTCCGGTAAAGTGGCCAGCAGAGCTTTGCCCAGAGAAGTTGCATGCGCCGGCACGCGGTTGCCGATCGCTTCGCTCATGCGCAACCTTTCCATGGACTCAAACTGAGCGACATAGAGGATCTCGGTGCCCTCCAGCACCGCGAGATTCGACGTTTCGCGGCAAGTAGCGACCAGTTCCCGCAGAATCGGCATGCCGTGCCGGACCAGGAGGTTCTGCTTTACCAGCAAATCGCTCCAGCGCAGAATTCTGGCCCCGAGCGCGTAATTGGAGGTGTTGGGGTCGAGCCAAACCAGATCGAACTCACGCAGGGTAGCCAGCAAACGATGAACCGTGCTCTTGCCCATTTTGAGTTCCCGGCTCAGCGCGGCGATGCTCGTTCCTTCGTGGTATCGGCCGACGGTATCCAGAAGACGCAGCGCCTTGGCGAGCGATTTGACGGGATATTTCGCCGCTATGTTTCCTCCTGCTATTCCCTTGGCAGCGGTCGAAGTAGTCTTCATGGCTTTGTGCGCTAATGAAAGCGGTTGAGGACCTAGACCCAATTTAGAACATGATCATAGCATGTGGGATAAATCGCTCTATTTTTGCTTCGCTGTTGCCCTCCATAGCAGGCAAGAGTTAGTCAGTTACAAAAGTTCATGCCTAACACATTGGGGAACACCCACTTCAAATTACGAATGCAGGTGCTCTTCGGAGGTCTCCCCAACCGCGGCAAAACGGATTAATCTGTCTAGGCCCGGCTAGAATTCCAGGGAGGACTCGATGAAGGCTGCCAAACAAAAGTCAGCTCAAAGGCCAGCTCGTTCAGGCCGCCTGGAAAATGCCATCCGCAACCTGGAAGCGTTGCAGCCGGTGCTTCTGGCAGGAGAACTGGACCCCCGGGTTCTCACGGATTTTCGCGATGCGCTGAACCGCATCCGCAATATCGCCTGGGCGGCGCAACAACTCGTGGCATCCCAGGTCTCGGAAGGGGGGGCCGGGGAAGTAACTTCTCTTCTTGCGGCGGAACGAATCCGCACCGCCTACCGGCTCTGCCGCGCAATCGAAGAAGACCTGAAATGCGACGACATTGAATTCCAAAAGGGCCAACTTTCGGAATTGCACGGCGCCGCCTCTCAACTCGCCCAACAGCTGCAGGAAAAACTCCAGTCCTGAGATTACGTCCTGGGGAAACGAACCCAGTTCCTCTTTTTAGTCCGAATCTGCACCCCCAAAATCTTGCCATGTGAGCCTGCGAACTCCGGTGTGTGCGCCAAATCACAGTCGGCAAAGGAAGTCCGGAATATAGATTGAAGAGTGGTGCTGGGAGGTGCTTATGAGTTCTGCAACAGCCGAACTGGTTGAGGAGATCACCTCGGTCGAAGAAAACACAGCCTTAGACGCCGAGGAACTCTCGGAACTGCTGCCGCCGACGCATCAGGCTCTCGAAATCATGGGCCAGGCGGGCGTTTCTATCCCCATGGCAATGTCATCGGAGATGTCCGGCTTCTGGAATGTGAGTTTGTAAGCGGACCCTGCGGCGGGAATGGTCGCGGGACCTCGGGTAGGAATGCGCTCCATCGTCGCGTCCGCAGGCTCTCTCATTTCGAAGCGCTTGGATGGCTGGCCGGTCAGTCGGCTGGAAGGTGTGGAAGGCGAATGCAAACCCCAACTCAACGGCTCTATACCGCGCTTTCGAATGGCGTTCCAGATCGCGTCCCGGTCGTTCCCAAAATCTTCGTAGAGTCCGCCGCCCGGCTGACCGGCACGCCAATTCTTGATGTCATCCAGGACCCGACGACCGCGTTACGCGTGGTTCTCGAAGCAGGACTGCTCACCGGCGTGGATGCCGTCCGCCAATTCCATTTCCCGGCGCGGCGAATTGAAAAAGCAGGGCAACCAGGCTTTCGAGGTGGACAACAACGGCCGGCGCATCGGCGAAATTGACTTGCAGGGAGGCCTAACCACCCGCTTACTGGATCCCGCCGAGTTTCATCTCGAAGATACCTGGCGAATGGCCTACATGCAGTACTGGCCCGCCGAGGAGCCGTACGTCAGAAATCTCGCCGATGTGAAGCGCATGTCCATCCCCAGCCGATCGTTTTACGAACAGCTCGGCTGCGGCGACCGCGCCCGCGAAATGATTCGCCTCGCCGGCGATCGTATTGCCGTGATTGGCGACGCCATCTCGGCCACCCTGTGCTTCTGCGTCTATTTTCGCGGCTACCAGAGGTCGCTGCTCGATCTGGTGGAAGAGCCTGAGTTGCTGCACGCGATGATGCAAAAAGGCGTCGAGTACGCCACCGAACGCGCCAAGTTCAGCATCGACCTCGGCATCAAGATGATTCGCCTCAACGATTCCACCGGCAACATGTGCGTCATCTCACCGGCGCACTGGCGGCAGTTCATCTTTCCGCACATGAAGGAGGTCTGCGATGAGCTGCACCGTTACGACCCCGAAGTGCGAATCTATTCGCATATCTGCGGAAACGTTTATCCCATTATTGACGATCTCATTGCTACCGGCCTCGATTGCATCGGCCCCATGGATCCTCTAGGCAGGTTCACGGCCAGCCAGATCCGCGAGCGGGCCGGCGACCGCATCGCGCTCATGGGAGGCGTCAACACTTTGTCGTTCCTTGCCGATGATCCGCAGCAGGTGATCGCGGAGGCGCGCACCTGCATCGAAGGCGCAGGCCGGCACGGGGGTTATGTGCTGGGCTCCGGCTGCATGGTCCCGCCGGGGAGTAAAAAAGAGAATCTTAAGGCGCTGGTCACAGCAGCCGAGCGGTATGGTGTTTATCATGATGGAGAACTGACCCCGCGCAATGCGGTTCTGAGCGCGCAGGGGTCGGACAATACATAAATCCGGCAAAACTCATCACTGTATGCTCGAAGAAAGAATCGAACGGCATCGTGCATTCTGGGAGGGAAAGGGGCCGTCTCTCATCCTCATCCCTGCCTTCACCGGTCCGCAGTACGACACTGACGACTATCCGGAGCGTTTTGAAAACCCGCAACTAATGTGGGAGGCGGAGATGCGCCGGGCCCGCACCATCGTCGACTGGCCTACGGACGGCATTCCCACCGTGCGCCCGAATCTTGGCGTGATTTTCATTCCAGGAATCGTGGGGCAGAATTTCGAAGTGAAGCCGGAACAAATGCCCTGGCCGGGAGATCCGCTGAGCCGCGAGGAGATCCGGCGTTTCCTCTCTCAGGATATCGAGACCGGCGAGATGATGGCGCGCGCCCGCCGCTTTTATGAGATTCACCGTGCCAGCGGCGAAAAAGAGGTGTTGGCATATCAACCCGATACGCAGGGCATCTTCAGTCTGGCGCACCTTTTCTATGGCGACAAGATTTTCACCGACCTGGCCGAAGACCCGGGCTGGGTGCGCGAACTGATGGACATTACCGCTACCGTCCATTACGAAGTGGTGCGGGCGCTGAAGACCTGCCTCGGGGAAGCCGATGGCGAAATGGCGCACGGTCATTCCTCGCCCAATGGGGTCTATTTCCCCAACGCCGGGCGTGCGCATCAGCGAGGATACGGCGACCATGATTTCGCCGCGCATGGTGCGCGAGTTTGTTCTGCCCTACACCGCACGGGCAGTCGCCCCGTGGAGCGGCTGCTTCGTTCACTACTGCGGCCATCACGAATTCCTGTTCGAGCAGCTTTGCCAAATGCCGGAGGTGCGCGGCATCGATCTGGGTAATCCGGAAATGTACGACACCGCATGGCTGCTGCAAAAGTGCGGCGAATCGGGAACGGTCCTTTTCAGCCCCGTGCCGGCCAAAGAGAATGAGAAGTGGCCGGAATATCTGCGACGTCTGGCGGCGCTCAGGAAAGAAACCGGCGCCCGCATGATTTTGCGTCCGGCCGTGTATCCGGAAACCCGCGAAGAGTGCGCCCAGATGCTCGACCTGTGGCACGAGCTGACCTGCTAGAGGCTGGCGTTCGTTTTTGGTGTCTACCCGCCAACCCGCGCTTTTACTTCGGAAATTGCCCCCTTATCGCCGAGCACAAGCAAGGTGTCACCCGCGACGATCTCGGTGGCGCCGCTGGGCACGATGAATTCCTCCCCGCGGCTGATGAGCACAATCAGCAGTTCCTGGGGAAGGTTCAGCTCGATAATCCGCCTTCCAACTACCGGAGATCCGGGCCGCACGTGCAACTCGACAAGTTCATTCCGGATTCCCTCCGTGGGCGTGAACTCGATCGGATATCTCGGCTTTCTTGGCGCTGTTCCGAGTACCCGCGTCCACCGCGCCATTTGCACAATCGTGGTCCCCTGCAGCAGCACGGAAGTAAGGGTGATAAAAAAGACGACGTCGAAGAGCAATTCAGATTGCCCAAGGCCGGCAACCAGGGGAAACGTTGCCAAAATGATGGGGGCAGCGCCCCGCAGTCCGGCCCACGACAAGAAGATCTTTTCGCGCCAATTGAACTTACTGAAGCTGAGCGATAAGAACACACTGGCCGGCCGCGCGACAAACATGAGAAATGCCGAGGACAGCAGTCCGACGATTGCCACGGCCACAAGCCGGGAAGGAAATACCTGGAGGCCAAGCACGATGAACATCACAATCTGCATCAACCACGCCAACCCATCGTGAAAAAGCCGAAGAGTCCTGCCATGGATGAAGGTTGCGTTGCCCACTACCAGTCCGGCGATGTAGATGGCCAGGAAGCCGCTGCCACGCGCCACCGACGTCAATCCGTAAATTGCCAACACGAGGGCTACGCTTAGAACTGGGTAGAGTCCCTCCCATTCGAGACGGATTCGGTTGATGATCCAGAGCGCGATTCGACCGAAGACGAAGCCCATAAAGGCGCCGATTCCCAGCTGCAGAAGAAAAAACGGGATCAGCGACCAGATTGGCTTTGTCGGATGGGTAATGACGCCAATCAGCCCCACCGTGAGCAAGACGGCCATAGGGTCGTTGCTGCCCGATTCCAGTTCTGCGACTTCGCGCAGCCCGCTTTTGAGGGTCACATTTCTGGAACGCAGAACGGTGAACACGGCAGCCGCATCCGTCGAGGACACGATCGCCCCGAGCAGCAGGCTTTCACGAAACCCCAGTCCCGCAACCCGTGAGGCAAAAAGAGCCAGCAGCAGAGAACTGACGACAACTCCGGCGGTGGAGAGACTGATGCCGGAGGTGAGAACAGGACGAATATGTTCCCACTTTGTCTCGAGGCCGGCAGCGAAGAGTATGAACGCCAAAGCCACAATGCCCACCGACTGCGCCAGCCGGGGATAGTCGAACTCGATGCCGCCGACACCTTCGGAGCCCGCCAGCATCCCCAGACACAGGAACAGCAGCAGAGCTGGAACGCCGAGACGAGCCGCCAACTTGCTGGCCAGTATGGCAAGCAGGAAGAGAAATGACGCGGCAATGAGGATGAGTTCCAGTGAAGGCATCAGCCGTATCCGGGTTGCACAAGAAGATTCTATGGGAACCGACACCACTCCATGCCCCCTTCGGTAGGGGCGGGCCGCTTGGGATCACTGTTTATCGGGCGACCCAAGCGTAGAATGGGCGGTTTCGTTGGACCCATCGTTGGGCAAGGAGGCTCACGTGAAATCGTCCCGCATCAGATTGGCGATTTTGTTCGCAACCATTGCCGGATGTCTGACAATGCTGGTGGTAACGCCGGTTCAGGCTCACAATCAAGAACTGCTCGGGGAATGGAAGATGATCTCGACGGCTCCCGACAACGATGTGCCGTGGACTTTAACTATCACCTACCAGAATGGAAAGTACGACGCGAGTGCCAGCACGGATGAGAGCACTGGCCCGGTGAGTGATTTGTATGTCGAGGGCAATTCCGTGCATTTCAGTGTGGAGTACGACGGGTATGACTACGCCATTGACCTCAAGTTGGAGGGAGATTCGTTAATCGGCACCTGGGCGGGGCGAGGCAGCTCCGGTGAAACCAGGGGTCGCAAGGGCGCCAAGTCGTAGTCCAGGGCTGAACGGTTAGTTTTAACGGGTGGCATAGCTCGGGCTGGCGTAGCACGGGAAGCCGCAGAGTCACTGCCGATCGAACCGATGGAGCAAATGCGACGGTGTATCTGCGCGATGCGGCGGGGGCACACGAAAAAATCGGGACGGGCAGCCCCCGCTCTTTTTCCGGCTGCTTTGTCAGGACGTTTTAGTGCTGACGCCAGCGCCCGGATAGGCGATCCGGGGTAACCCTCCCTCTCCAAACTTCCGTTTTAAGGCCCTCCCGGGCTTTCCCTGTCCCTGGGTACCACCTCAGACCTATCTTTCGAAATTAGACCCTGTGCGCCGGGCGCACACCCCACTCTAGAAAACGCCCCCATAGCGCTCTACCGAGGTCCGCCTCGGAACCCCGGCTCCCGCAGCCCGGGAGACCCTGCCGTGTTACGATTTCGCACTACTTATCAAGACAGTCGCAAATCGAGACGCCGAAATGCCTGAAAGACATGGAAATAAAATAGTCCCGAGGAGCACCCATGCAACGGTCCCAAGCTGCCCAGAGGAATCGTTCCTCTGTTCGAAACTCCCTTTCTGGAGAACGGTTCAATTGACTATGACAGCCTGCCCCAGTTGATTGAGTTCAGTATTGGCGAGGGAGTGAACGGACTCACCGCCCCGCTTGTGGCCAGCGAGGTGCAAGCTCTCTCCAGGGACGAACGGGAGCAGATCGTAACGCTCGCGGCAAAAACAATCGCTGGGCGAGTACCCTTTATCGTTGGCGCATCTGCGGAAGATCCGGAAGTCTGCCGGTTCTTTGCGCGGCTTACGGAAAAAGTTGGCGCCACCGCCTATCTGGTGGCTGTGCCCAATGCGCTTTATGGGCAGACAGATCAACTGCTCGCCTACTTCCGCTCCATCGTCGAAGCCAGCAGCGCACCCATCGTGATTCAGGACCTGCAATGGAACGGCCCCGGCATGGACCTCGACACCATGCGTCGGCTGCGCGATGCGCTTCCCACGCTGGTGGGACTCAAAATCGAAACGGTTCCGGCGGGGGCAAAGTACACGGTGGTGCGCGAAGCCTTCGGGCCTGACTTTTATATTTCCGGCGGCTGGGCGGTTCCGCAGTTAATCGAGGCGCTGGACCGCGGGGTGGATGCGATGATCCCCGAGTGCGCTTTGACGCGCGTGTATGCCGCGATTTATCGGGCCTATTCAGCGGGAAATAGAGCGGAAGCCATTCGCGTTTTTCGCGAATTGATTCCCGTTCTGGTTTTCAGTAACCAGGAGTTGTACCACTCGGTGGCCTTCTTCAAGCGAATGCTGGTTCGCAAAGGACTACTGAAGAGTCGCAAGGCTGCGCTCTCCCGGATATTCCTGGGATCGCTACAGCCTGCGCATGGCCGACGAGATCATTGACTACTACCTTGCGCTCGAAGCCCGTTACTCGCCGGCCAGCCAGAATTCCGCCGTCTAGGCAGACACGGGTACTTCCGCCACCATTTGCCGGGCCAGCTTGACTGCGCTGTTGGCGTTCTCGCCGAATCCATCCGCGCCAATCTGGGTGGCATACTGCTGGGTCACCGGAGCGCCGCCAACGATGACTTTCACCTTCCCCTTCAGACCTGCGCCTTCGAGGGCGGTAATCGTAGTCTTCATGGAAGGCATGGTCACGGTGAGCAGCGCCGAAAGGCAAATCAGCTGCGCCTTGTGCTCCTTGGCGGCATTGATGAACTTTTCCGGCGTGACGTCGGTTCCGAGGTCGTGCACCTCGAACCCGCCGCCTTCCAGCATGGAAGCAACCAGGTTCTTGCCGATATCGTGCAGATCGCCTTTGACGGTGCCAATCACCACGCGGCCTACGGGCTGCGCGCCGCTGGCAGCCAGAAGCGGTCGAAGCAGTTCCAATGAGCCCTTCATCGCGCGGGCAGAGAGCAATAATTCCGGCACAAAATATTCCGAGCACTCGAAGCGCCGCCCCACTTCGTCCATCGCGGGAATCATATGGTTGGTGATCAATTCCATGGGCGCAATGTTCTCTGCGATCGCTTCTTTTGTGATAGCTATCGAGCCCTTACTATCTCCATTGAGGACTGCTTCGTACAGCTTCTTCAGGTCTGCCATAGAATCCTTTCCTCCGTATTTCTCCGTTAAAATCCTTGGCGGCCAAGTATCTCTGCCGCTCCACCTCGGGTAAATGATACGCCTTCCGAATACCGTTCCTGTGATCCAAATCACAAGCCAATGTTCGCCGCAACCATTAATTTGCCTGGGGTTAGTGCTATATTCCGGGGGAGTCGGGCATGCATTCTCTTATTCAAAAGCTGAGCGAAAGCGGTCCGGTACTGACCGATGGCGCCTGGGGAACCGAGTTGCAGAAGCTGGGCCTCGGCGCCGGCGAGATGGGCGACGCCTGGAACCTGGAGCACCCTGAACGGGTGGAGCGAATGGCTCGGTCGTATGTTGAGGCGGGGAGCCGGGTGATTCTAACCAACACCTTCCGCTCCAATCGCATTGCGCTGGCTGGCCACGCTTTGGTCTCACAAATTGCCGAACTGAATCGTGCCGGGATGGAGATTTCGCGCCGAGCGGCCGGCAACCGGGCTTATGTTTTTGCCTCCATGGGCCCCAGCGGAAAGCTGCTGATCGCAGGGGACGTGAGCCCGGAAGAATTGCATGTGGCATTCTCCGAACAGGCGCAGGCGCTGGCTGCGGCGGGAGCCGATGCCCTCATCATTGAGACCATGAGCGACTTGGAGGAAGCCAAAATCGCCTTGCAGGCCGCGCAGAAGACTGGCCTTCCCGTCATCGTCTCGATGGTGTACGACGCGGGAAAGAACAAAGACCGCACTCTGACCGGGGTAACGCCGGAACAGGCCGCTCGCGAGCTCACCGCAGGCGGCGCCGATGTTGTGGGAGCCAATTGCGGGCAGGGCATTGAGAGTTTTGCCGGAATTTGCGGGCGGCTCCACAGCGCAACGCCGGTTCCCATCTGGATCAAGCCCAACGCGGGATTGCCGCAGCTTGTCGGCGATCAGGTGGTTTATAACGTTATGCCTGAGTCATTCGCCTCGCATGTGCCGGCGATCCTCGAGGCAGGGGCTGATTTCATCGGCGGCTGCTGCGGCACCGATCCCCGGTTCATCGCCGCCTTGTCGCCTCTGGTTCAAAATCCTCAACGGTCTTTGACCATATGAAGCTCAAACTGATCAGTTGCGAAGTCTTTTACCGCGAATTCAACACCATGGTGGCACGATCTCCCCACACCGTGGATGCCGAGTACCTTCCCAAGGGCTTGCACGACATCGGCACCAAGGGAATGCAGGAACGGCTGCAGGCACGAATTGACCTGGTGGATGAAACCTACGACGCCCTCCTCATGGGATACGGCCTCTGCAACAACGGAATCGTCGGCCTGAGCAGCGGCAAAACCAAGATGATCGTTCCCCGCGCCCATGACTGCATCACGCTTTTTCTCGGCAGCAAAGAGCGTTACATGGAGTACTTCGAGAACAATGCCGGCGTCTATTTCCAAACCACCGGCTGGATTGAGCGCGGCGAGGCCAGCGGCGAATTGAGCCAGATCACCGTCGGCAAAAAGTTGGGAACGCAGCAGACTTACGGGGAATTGGTCGAGAAGTACGGCGAAGAAAATGCCAAATATCTTTGGGAGCAGCTTGGCGACCAGTATAAGCACTACGGAAAAATGACGTTCATCGAAATGGGCATCGAGCCGAACGCCAGCTTCGAGCAGATCGCGCGCGACAAGGCCGCCGAACGTAACTGGCAATTCGAAAAGGTGCAGGGCCAGATGGGAATGTTCGAGCGCCTGGTGAACGGCGTGTGGAACGAAAACGAGTTCCTCATCGTGCCGCCCGGCCGCCGCATCATCGCGCCCTACGATGACGGAGTGATCGCGCTGGCGCCGAAGCCATGAGGGAAAGAAATCAAGAGCCCGGGCCGAAATGACTGACGACTGCCGCATTCTTCTTCAACCCACGCACACCGAACTAAAAGCGCCGCGCGGCACGGCGTTGCGCGATCTGCTTTTCGAACAAGGAGTGGAGTTCCCCTGCGGAGGCCGCGGACGCTGCCGCGGCTGCCGCATTCGCGTGCTGCGCGGGGAGGTGCCCGTCAATGCGGCGCAACGGGAAATTCTTTCCGCCGAAGAAATTTCTCAAGGCTGGCGGCTCGCCTGCCAATGCACCCTCGAAAACGATCTTGAGATCGAGCTGCGCCAATGGGATGCCGCGATTCTGGTGGATGAGACCACCTTTGCCTTCCAGCCTCGGGAAGGGTCAGGCGTCGCGGTAGATTTGGGCACAACGACGCTGGTGGCGCAGCTGCTCGACCTGCAAACCGCCCGCGTGTTGGCGGTGAGAACGGCGCTGAACTCGCAGGCGCGCCATGGCGCCGACGTGATGAGCCGCATTCATTTCGCGGTACTTGAGGGAGGACAAGACCGGCTGGCGCAGTTGATCCGCGAACAGATCGGCGGATTGATTCACCAGCTTCTGACCGTTGCGGGAAAACCCGATGCCGAAATTCGCGACGTGGTGGTTGTCGGCAACACGGTCATGCATCACTTTTTTTGTGGTGTGGACACGGAGCCGCTGTCGCATTATCCGTTCGAGTCTCCGCGCACCGGGCTGGAGGAATTTCGCGCACACGATCTCGGCTGGAAGCTGGCCGGCGATCCCATGGTTCACTTCCTGCCCTGTCTCGGCGGATTTGTGGGCAGCGATGTACTGGGCGGCATCCTGGCTACCAAGCTGCATGAAAGCGAGGAAATTATCGGCCTGGTGGATCTGGGCACGAATGGCGAAATCGTGATCGGCAACCGGCACTCGATGCTTTGCACTTCGACGGCGGCCGGGCCGGCGTTTGAAGGCGCGAAGATTTCCATGGGCATGCGGGCGGCAACTGGAGCCATCTCCGAAGTGACGTTGGAGAACGGCCAGCTTCACTGTCACGTGCTGGGCAACGCCGCGCCCCAGGGTTTGTGCGGCAGTGGCCTGGTGGATGCGGTGGCGGCGGGACTGGATTTGGAAATCATCACACCGCCGGGACGCTTCTCGAACGGCACGAACAACTGGGCTTTTTGCGATCCGGTCGTCATCAGCCAGAGGGACATTCGCGAGCTGCAGCTTGCCAAGGCTGCGATCGCTGCAGGTATTCAAATGCTCTCGGACCGCATGGGAGTGCGCGACCTGAGCCGCATCTATCTGGCCGGGGCTTTCGGCAACTACATCAATCGCGCCAGCGCCCAACGCATCGGGCTGATCGACTTCCCCCCGGAGAAAGTAAAACCCGCCGGCAACACAGCGCTGCTGGGCGCGAAGATGGCGCTCTTCCAGCTCGGCAGCGGTCGCGTTTCCTATGCCGACCTGCGCAGCCGGGTTGAGCACGTGGCCCTGAATCTCGATCCCAGCTTTCAGGATGTGTTTGTGGAGAAGTTGATGTTTCCGGAGCCGAACAATACTTCGGCAGGATGAGGCAGGTTTTCGAGCCGCCGGAGCGAGGCAGTATTCCAATCACATCAAGTACCCGCGTTAGCCGTCCAAGCAGGCACAACACAAAGCTGAAATCAAAAAGCGCCGGGCAGGGGCGTCCGCCACCACACAATTAGCCGGCTTCGACCAGCTTGCCAAAACGATTGGCCACGGCCAGCGCGGGATCGAGCGGCACGTCCACTCCCTTTGTTCCAGCAGGAACGGAGATGGCATGCACCTTGCGCGGGCGGCGCTTGCCGAACTGTGGCAGGAACTGCTGCTCCGCCTCGAACAGCTCAATCGTCATTTCCCGGATCTGCTTCAAGGTGAGTACGGAGGAAGTCAGCGGGTCCATGGCAATGGCAGCCACGGCCAGCTCGGGATCGCCGGCTAGGGCTGCTTCGACGGCCAGCTTCTGCACCGTGATGTTGCTGTGATTCATGGCGGCGAGCGCGGGAGGAAGCGCTCCCACGCCGATGGGGTGAAGCCCGTTCGAATCAGCAAAGACCGGAACTTCCACACAGCAATCTTCGGGAAGGTTGGTGACGTAGCCCCGATTCATGACGTTCCCCTGGAAGCGGAAATACCTGCCCGTGGTTAGAGCCTCGAGCACCCAGGAGCAGTAATCCACGCTGCGGGGCTCTAGCTTGCCGCTTTCCAACTGTAAGTAATCCGTAGCCGAGAATTTCTCCTCCATCATTTTCTGGAAGGCATACGAAAACCCGGTTTCGCCGCCCAACGCCGGCTCATTGCAGTAATCGGCGAGCGCAGCAGCATTCTTGCGGAACCAGGGCAGATAGTCGGAGAGGTGTCCGGTAGATTCGGTCATGAAATAACCGAAGTGGCGGGCTACCTCGGCACGGACCTTTTCGTTCACGTAATACTCGGGCTTCTCCATGTTCTCGCGGAAGAGCGGGTAGAGGTCCCTGCCGTCTTTTTCAATCTTGAGGAACCACGACATGTGGTTGATGCCGGCGGCGAGAAAATCAATTTCTTCTTTCTTCACGCCGACGTAGCGGGAGATCAGGTCGAGCGTGGTCTGGGTGCCGTGGCAGAGTCCGGCGAATGAAAGATTGGTCGTGCGGCCGATGGCCATGCAGATCATCGCCATGGGATTGACGTAGTTGAGGACTACGGCTTTGGGGCAGACCTGTTGAATGTCACTGACGATCTCCACCATAGGCGGAATGGTGCGCAAACCGCGAAATACGCCGCCGGGTCCGACGCATTCGCCGACGCAAACGTCAATGCCATATTTCCGGGGGATTTCGAAGTCGGCCTGAAACGCTTTCGAGCCTCCGACTTTGATGGTGGTGATGACGAAATCGGCGTCCACGAGGGCTTCGAGGCGGTCAGCGGTGGAGCTGATCGTGGCCTTCAGTCCGTTCTGCGCGATGATGCGTTTGACGTAGTTTTCGACCCGCTGCGCCCGCGGCAGATTGGGGTTGACGAGAACAAACTCAGAATCGCTGAGCGCGGGTGTATTCAGGAGATCGTTCAGGACGGTCGTCGAGAAGATGATACTGCCTGCGCCGATGACAACGATCTTGTTCATGGGAAGCCTCCAGCAGGGGACGGGGTTATTGTAGCCCTCTTACCGATTCGTCTCTCCCACGTTAGCCGCCAACAGCGGGCGGTGAACGTGGGGCACAATTGCGGGTATCGGGACACCGTGTGCCCCAGGTTCGACGCCCCGGTTTTGGGCGGCTAACCTGGGATTAGGAACACTCGCCCACTCGTCTCCTCGGCCGTCAGTTCACGATCTCGCGCGGTCCACTCCGATTCGATCTGTACCACGCCAACTTCCCGCAGCGCGTAATGACGATAGCTGCTCCACTTCCAGTCGAGCGCCGACTGCACCAAGCCTCGCTTCAGGGGATTCCTGTGGAGGTAACGCAGCTTGATGGTGAACTCGCGGTAGTCGCGGAGGTTGCGGTCGTGGTAGCGCTTTTGCCAGAAGGTTCCATTCTCGCGAGCGGGCGTGCAGCTTCGCAGCCGTTTGGCGAACGATAGTTTCAAGTAATGCATGGCGTTGGCCAACTTCGCCTGCGGCGGTTCGTTCAACAGTAGGTGGACGTGGTCAGGCATCACGACATATCCGTAAATGCACATGTCGAAGTGAACGCGCATGTCTTCGAGGCATTGGAGAAACAGATCGTAGGTATGGGGACTTATGAAGTAAGGACGGCGGTCGTAACAGCTGAAAGTCACGAAGTGGGAGTGCCCGGATTCTTGAAAACGGAAGAGACCGCGGGTCATGGGTGAGCCGATGGTTCCCAGGTTAGCGGCAAAGAACGCCGCGAACCTGGGGCACAAGGAGGGTAGAGTTTGGGAAGTGTTTTAGTCTGTGACGGATGAACATCTTCGATGGAATGGCCGGGTATCTTGGACGCATTGTGCCCCAGGTTCGCCGCCCTGATTTTGGGCGGCTAACCTGGGATTCGCAAGGTACGGACGTCGCCCAGGTTAGCGGCAAAGAACGCCGCGAACCTGGGGCACAAGGAGGGTAGAGTTTGGGAAGTGTTTAGTCTGTGACGGGTGAACATCTTCGATGGAATGGCCGGGTATCTTGGACGCGTTGTGCCCCAGGTTCGCCGCCCCGGTTTTGGGCGGCTAACCTGGGATTCGCAAGGCCGGGACGTCGCCCAGGTTAGCGGCAAAGAACGCTGCGAACCTGGGGCACAAGGAGGGTAGAGTTTGGGAAGTGTTTAGTCTGTGACGGATGAACATCTTCGATGGAATGGCCGGGTATCTTGGACGCATTGTGCCCCAGGTTCGACGCCCCGGTTTTGGGCGGCTAACCTGGGATTCGCAAGGCCGGGACGTCGCCCAGGTTAGCGGCAAAGAACGCTGCGAACCTGGGGCACAAGGAGGGTAGAGTTTGGGAAGTGTTTAGTCTGTGACGGATGAACATCTTCGATGGAATGGCCGGGTATCTTGGACGCATTGTGCCCCAGGTTCGACGCCCCGGTTTTGGGCGGCTAACCTGGGATTCGCAAGGTACGGACGTCGCCCAGGTTAGCGGCAAAGAACGCCGCGAACCTGGGGCACAAGGGGTAGAGTTTGGGGAAGTGTTTAGTCTGTGACGGGTGAGCATCTTCGATGGAATGGCTGGGTATCTTGGACGCATTGTGCCCCAGGTTCGACGCCCCGGTTTTGGGCGGCTAACCTGGGATTCGCAAGGTACGGACGTCGCCCAGGTTAGCGGCAAAGAACGCCGCGAACCTGGGGCACAAGGGGTAGAGTTTGGGGAAGTGTTTAGTCTGTGACGGGTGAACATCTTCGATGGAATGGCCGGGTATCTTGGACGCATTGTGCCCCAGGTTCGACGCCCCGGTTTTGGGCGGCTAACCTGGGATTCGCAAGGTACGGACGTCGCCCAGGTTAGCGGCAAAGAACGCCGCGAACCTGGGGCACATAACCGAGGCGTATTGCAGCTGTCTTACGCTGGCACCAGCACTGCCGGCGCCAGCTTACCTTGGCGGTAGGCGCGTAGGTATGCGCCGCAGTAGTCGTCGCGGCCGAGGAGCGCTTCCGCGGCCAGCACGTTGATCATCATCTGCTGATCGCAGGGATCCACGATGGCGGCGTCCAGACCGTGGGCCATCAACAGCAGCATGTAAGTTTCGTTCAGCAGCTTGCGTTGCGGCACACCGAAGGAAACGTTGCTCACGCCCGCGCTGAAGTGGACGCCCGGATAGCGCTGCGCAATCTGGCTGATGGCCAACATCAGCTTCACACCCTGGTCCTGGCTGGTGGAGATGGGCATCACGCAGGCGTCCACGTAAAGGTCGTCCAAGGCAAAGCCTTCCGCGGTCAGGCGATCCAGAAGACGGCTGGCGATATCTACACGATCTTCGACGCCCGCTGGGGGACCAGCTTCTGACATGCAGAGCGCAATCACCTTTGGCTTGTGCTCTTTCAGGACTGGAAGAATGGCCCAGCGCACCGGCTCGTCGCTGATCGAGTTCACCATGGGCCGTTCTTTGCACAACGGCAGAGCTTTGCTCAGGGCTTTGGGGTCGGCGCTGTCGAGGCAGAGCGGGATATCGACCACTCCCTGCACCAAGTCCACCAGCCAGCTAAGCAGTTCCACTTCCTGATCGGGCACGCCGCCATTGACGTCGAGCATGTGCGCTCCGGCTTCGGCCTGCTTGCGGGCCAGGTCTTTAAAGAAATCAGCGTCTCGTTTGCGCGCCGCTTCGCCGACTTTTTTCCGTGTGCAGTTGATGAGTTCGCCGATGATGAGCATAAGTTCTTCCTCAGTCCTGAGATTTGTTGGTAGCGGTCGGAGCAAGTAAATCAATTCTCTTGCAAACGTTATCCAGCCCCACAAAGCGGTTGGCCAGAGCGTTGGTTCGGTCCAGGCACCAGTCGCGCGGGGGAACCAGCGTGTGGGCAAATTTTTTGGGATCGTCGCCGACGGCCAGCGTTCCCAGGTAAACCAGGTTCCAGATGCAGGGCAGCTCGGGGCGGGCTTCGCAGTTACCGTCCACGCGCGAGCCACCGCAAGGACCGTTGCGCAGCTCTTTGTAGCACCAGCGCATGGAGCACCCGGCGTAATTGAGATGATCCTGGATGCAGTCCCCGCAACTCACGCAACCGAGCGTCGCTTTCCGGTACAAAGACGAAGGCTCCAGCACGTCATACCAAAGCCCGTGGCGCCAGGAGTCGTTCCTGGCCTGGCCGTTCGGCTTCAGGTGTTTGCCGAAGAGCCTCGCTCCAAACGATCCGTCTCTAATGAAATGCTTGTGGACCATCTCCGAAAGCCGCTGCGAAAAGGAAGCATGCGGCTTGATGCGGGTTACCTGATACTCGCCGGCGCTCTTGCTCAGGCCGTCGCCATTCTGCGGCAATAGATAAAACTGTTTGGGGAGGGCAAATACCAGTTCGTCCATGCGGCCGCGCCATTCTTTTCCGATGGCCGCCGCGCGCTCGGTAATGGTGGCAAAGTCCTTATAGGCTAGGCCAAAACCGCCGATGTGAGCGCCGGCGAAGCCGAGGTCTTTCACCGCTGCCACCATCAACGCGGCGCGTTCCAGCCGCTGCGGCTTCTTCTCGCCTTCGAGGCGCTTGATGAACTCATCGCCGATCACGCAACCTGCGACTTCGCCGGCCTGCATCATCTGCGCGATTTTAGCCGTAGGCACATACACGTTCGCCAGCACCGGGACGTGCCCAATGCCCTCGCGGTCCATGTACTGCTTCAATTCGTAGAGCTTGCGCAGGTCATAGCCAAGCTGGGTGATGATGTACTGCGCCCCCGCCCTGATCTTGAGCTGCAGCTTGTAGAACTGCATCATCAGGTCGGATTCACGGACCTTGAACGGATTCACCACCGCGCCGGCGAAGAAGTTGAAGGGCGTGGTGTGGGCGGTTCGGGGACCTTGGCTGAATTCGAGGCCTCCGCGCAGCGCATGAATAAGCCAGAGAATGAGAACGGAGTCGAGATCGTAGACCGGCTTCGATTTGCCTTCGAAGCCGTCTTTCTGGGCGTCGCCGGTGATGGCGAGAACGTTCTCCACCCCCGCCCGCGCCAGCGTGTGCAGGCGCGCCTCGATAAACGAGCGGTTGCCGTCTTTCCCGGTCAGGTGCGCGATCGGCGTGAGAGCGTGCTCCAGGACAAAAGACACGAACGATTCCGGCGGGAGCGCCGGATTGCCGCCCGGCAGGTCGGTCAGGCTGATGACCTTGATGCCATCTTTCTGTTGTGAGGCGTCTTTGACGAACGCTTCCGCTTCGCTGACGTTATGGTCCCGGCCCAGAACCAACTCGGCGGTGCAGATGAATTCGTGGCTTTCCAGCGCCGCTCTCAAGTGATTGGTGGCCTGCGGTTGGGTTTCTGCCGAGGCGGGCGACTTAGAGCTCTCAGTGCGGACACCAGCATTGTCCATAGCGAAGACCTATCGGAACTAACTTATTTTTTGCCGAGAGGTTCCCGGTGGTCTGTGATTTCACTCACTGAGGGTTGTGCGCGGACGGCGATTGCGGACGCTGGAAACGGAACTTAATCCGTTTTACAGCAAGGGATTAGTGATTGTGGCGCCGGAGGTGTGCTTTTGCATCCGGCCAGAACTCGACGAAAGCATTCTTGGCCATGAGGCCCAGGAATCCGTACAGGGTCCGCAGCATAGCGGCACGGGTGGTAGCTTCGCTGTTCTCCCGCCAGGTGTTCGACAGGAAGTTATTGCCCGCCGTCGCCATGTAGCGCGCATAGGCCGGGGTGCGCACTCCCTGGCGGTTGTGGGCAAGGAAGGTCATGGCGATAACGTTTTTAACCCGCCCCCCAAATGCTTCCCGGGAGGTCCGAAAGTAACGCGGATCTTCTCCCCAGATCGCACCTAAACCAGCTTCCATGGCGTTCCCGGTAGAGACTCCGGTCAGGCGCATGCCATAACGTTTGGCGAAACCGTCCCAATGGGGACCGTATTCTTTCGGACGGTCGAACGCCGTGCCCCACGCCGCGCTGAGCACGCCGACGCCCAAAGTTTGGGGCCCGGCAGTGCTATGCACAAACCACTGGAAACGCTGTTCCGGTGTAATGGGATGGTAGGAACCCATCGAGGGCGAGTGCGCCTCTTGGGAAGCCGAGGTTTCTACAGCTTGATCGGTCTTCAGGGTCTGCGCACCAAGAAGCGCAGGGGTTGCGATCAACAGGATGAGAGCCCACCACCGGCGTGTCTGCACGTTTGTTGGTTGCACAAAAGCCGAAGAAGTTGCTTACTTGCCGGGAAAATCGGCGAATTTAAACCGCAACCTCCCTGAAGAAGCGAGTGGACATTACAACTGGTGCCATCGAAGGGACTCGAACCCCCACACCCTTGCGGGTACATGGACCTGAACCATGCGCGTCTGCCAATTCCGCCACGATGGCAATTCGGTGAGCGGCCCCACTGTAAATCGGCCGCCGTGCAGGAAAGAACTGCAAACCCATTCTACAAGGCCGCACCCGAGTTTCAAAACGGCTTGACCGCTTACCCTTCCAGCTTTGCGGTCATGGAGATCTTGGCGTTGAGGACCTTCGACACCGGGCAGCCCGACTTGGCCGCGTCGGCCGCCTTCTGGAATGCAGCCTCATCGGCATTCGGAACGCGTCCGACAACATCCAGGTGAACGGTGGTGATGGCCCAGCCGGATTCCAATTTTTCCAGGCTCAATGTAGCCGTGGTATTGATGCTGGCGGGCGTCAGATTCGCGGCTCCCAGCTGTGCCGAGAGGGCCATGGAAAAGCAGGCTGCGTGGGCCGCCGCGATCAATTCCTCAGGGTTGGTTCCCGGAGTATTCTCAAATCGCGTGACGAATGAATAAGGTGTATTGGAAAGCACGCCACTGTCGGCGGATACCGCTCCTTTGCCATCTTTGAGCCCGCCCTTCCAAACAGCACTTGCCTTACGTTGCATTTCGATCTCCTTGCCGGATGTGAAGTGTGAGCTGCCATTGTAGATGGAAGGGTGGCTGTCTGTCAGGTTGGTTCAGGATTAGTAAAAGTCCGAGCAGCTCAAATAGAAACCACACTGCGGGCAAGCCAATTTGCAGCGGTGCTCTTGCAGTTGGGACGAACAGTTGGGGCAAAAGCGGGAAGGATCGGCGGACTGCCCGGCGAAGGCGGCCGGAACAGGCAAGGACAACCGATCCACATGAGAAGATGAGTTGGAGTGATCTTCGCTCGTAACGCGGCCCGCTGCCGTGGATGAAATCTATGGCTCTTTGGCGGAGGCGAGATTGCTATTCCAGCAATCGGCAACAATCAACCACGCTCCCAATCGCCGCCACACGCGCAAGTATTTTCCCCGCTGCGGTACGGTGGTGCCGTTCCCCTTGGAAATTGCTCCTGTGTAGCGCCCCACCTCGACCGCCATGTCGCCGGCGAGCGTGATCTGCGACGTCTCGAAGCGCAAATCGTGATGTCCCTCTTCACCCAATTCCCGCATCAGCCGTTCGATCGCTTTCAATCCGTGAGCGGCTTCGCGGTTGGGAGCCATGTGCTGACCATCGGACGCGAAAAGCGCGGCGCACTGATCGTAATTTCCGGTGTTGAAGGCAGTGCAAAGATCCTGGGTAAAACCACGAATCGCAGATTCGACATCCAGAAACGAACTGGTATTGAGGCTAGCGGTCGCGCTAGCGAACGGGCGATACATGAAAACTACCTCCTGGGGAAGAGGCCTCTCCTGGGAACGCCTTGCCCATCGGCCAAGAACGGGCGACGCGCATTACACGAATGGTTTCGAGTCTAGCGCAAAAGCCTGTGGAAGAAATCAGGAGATTTGTCAATTTTGGCAAAGCATGCGCCACCAGCTAGGTACCAAAGCAGCTACGTAACGAAAGTACTATTCGGGCGAGAAACTGTGCCGTCCAGGCGTCAGTGGGTATAAATTGGGCGCAGGAGGAGTGAGTCGTTATGAATCGTGGCATTTTTAAATACCTGGCTTCAGTGGTCTTGCTGTTGGTCGCGATGGCGTTTTTGGCTGGAACTTCGTTTGCCAAGCACAACGAGGTTTTAGGAGAGCTCCGCCTAAAGGGCGCTACCAAGGTCGAAAAGGATTCGGGTGTCTGGGTGGATGGCCAATACCTCGGATATCTTAAGGAACTCAAAGGGTCGAAGAGGGTGCTGCTTCTTCCGGGAACCCACGACGTAAGCGTGCGGCAGGCCGGCTACGAAGACTTCGCCCAGCAGGTCACGCTGCAACCGGGCGAAAAGTCCGTTCTGAAAGTACACATGGCAAAAACCCTGGGAATCCAATATCCGAAGGTGACTGCGGAAATCCAGATGGTGGTGGAACCGCAGCGGGCGGCGGTGTTCGTCGACGGACAACTTATCGGCCATGTCGCTGAGTTTGAAGGGATTGGGAAGGCGCTACTGGTGGCTCCCGGCAAGCGCAAGATCACCATCAGCTTGCCTGGCTACCAGACTTTTGAGACCGAGGTCAACCTCGCCCCGCACCAGAAGTTCCGGCTCATGACCAACCTGATGTGGGAAGACGTCGCCGAAAACTCAAGCCCGCGCTAGTTCCGCGGATCAGGAAGCAAGACGCTCGAACCACAAAGGGCGCAAAGGTTCACGAAGAAAGCCCCTTGGAATTGCCTTCGTGAACCCTTCGTGGTTAAATCCCTTAGACTGTCTATACCCCAGTTGCAATACCTCTTGACGAACCACCCGCCTTCTGGCTACGATACTTCAAGTTTGCTCTTCGGAGCAGACCTTGGATTTCATGCAGAGTGGCTGAGGGACGAGCCCTAAGAAGCCACGACAACCGGATCGGAAGTCATCTTTCGGTCGCCCGGTGTCAACTCTCACCCTAGACAGGGGGACATGAGATTCGGGGTGCAGAGTTTTTCGGCACTTCCGGTCCTCTTTTCCAACATCTAGGGAAAAGAGGATTTAGTTTTTGGCGGCATTTTCACATTGCTCGTCCCGCAGCCGCACGCGTTTGGCAAGAAAGCGAGCGGCGAATGTCTTACGAATTACGATGTCGGGAATGCGGGAAAACCTGGGGAAACCAGCCCCGTTCCATCTGCCACGATTGTTTCTCTCCTTTGGAAGTCTCCTACGATTACGAAGCTCTGCGCGGCAACTTCACCCGTGAGAAGATTGCCCAGGGTCCGGCGAACATGTGGCGCTATTCGGCGTTGCTGCCGCTGCCGAAGAACTACGAACCCACCGTGCCGGCCGGATTTACGCCGCTGCTGAAGGCGCCCCGCCTGGCGCGGCAATGGGGAGCGAAGAATCTCTATCTGAAGAACGACGCCGTCTGTGTTCCCACGCTCAGCTTCAAGGATCGCGTGGTAGCGGTCGCACTGGCCAATGCCCAGAGTTTTGGATTTCGAGACGGTGGCCTGCTCTTCCACCGGCAATCTGGCAAACTCGGTGGCGGCCCAGGCGTCGCGCAATGGCCTGCAGGCCTGGATCTTTATTCCTGCCGACCTTGAGCCGGCAAAGATCGTGAATTCGTTGGTCTACGGCGCAAAAGTGGTGCGAATCTCCGGAAGCTATGACCAGGTGAACCGGCTGTGCTCGCAGATTGCCGATGAGCGGCAATGGGGCTTCGTCAACGTGAACCTGCGCCCCTACTACGCAGAAGGATCCAAGACCGTCGGCTATGAGATTGCCGAGCAACTGGGCTGGCGGCTGCCGGACAACGTGGTCGTTCCGATGGCAGGCGGCTCGCTGATTACGAAGATCAAGAAGGCCTTCGATGAACTGATTCTCCTCGGCCTGGTGGAAGCCAAGCCGTTCAAGATTTTTGGCGCCCAGGCTACCGGATGCTCGCCGATTTCGACTGCCGTCAAGGCGGGCAATCCCGACATCGAGCCGCAGAAACCTTCGACGCTGGCGCGCTCGCTGGCCATCGGCAACCCGGCCGACGGGCACTACGCCATCAAGACGATTACCAAGACGGGTGGCTGGGCGGAAGATATTTCGGATGCGGATGTCGTCGAGTCCATGCAGCTCCTGGCCGAGAGTGAAGGCGTGTTCACGGAAACCGCGGGCGGGGTGACGGTTGGTTGCGCGCGCAAGCTCTTCCGCCAGGGCCGCATCAAGCCGGAAGAGACGACGGTGTTGTGCATTACCGGCAACGGCCTGAAAACGACAGACGTGCTCAGCGGTCAGTTCGAGGCCGAAGCGCCCATCGCGCCGAAGCTGGCTGAATTCGAAAGCTATCTGGGAAAGACTTTGGATGTTGCTGAAGTAGTGGGAGCCTAAGAATGACTATCACAGTGCAAATTCCGACGGCGCTGCGCCGCCATACCGCCGGAACCCCGAAGTTCACCTGCTCGGCGGCGAATCTTGGCGAGTTGTTTTCCGCCCTCGACCAGCAGTTCCCCGACCTCAAACCGCACCTGCGCGATGAAGCCGGACAAATCCGCCGTTTCCTGAATGTGTACGTGAACGAGGAAGACATCCGCTTCCTCGGCGGCAACACCTACGCCTTCAATGACGGGGACGAGGTCTTGCTGGTACCGTCGATCGCAGGCGGGACGGCTTAGCTCTTCCGGCCTTTAGTCATTCGGAGAGGCTGTGACTTTTTGTGCTAAGCCCCGTCCTTTTTGTCATGTTGAGCGGAGACGGAGCAAGCGCAGCGCGGCTCCGGCGCAGTCGAAACATCCCTACCTACAGCGCAGGGCCGCTTCTAGGGATTCCTCCACCCTCGCTTCCGCTCGGGGTCGGAATGACAATTCCCGAAGGCCTGAGGTGCAAAAACGTCACAGCCTCTGAGCGGAGCAGGCCCGCTCGCGAAGCGAGAGTGCTTGCGGAGTCGAAGGACCCCATAGCCGCGTGCGGTGCTACGAGCTTGGCACGGAATTTCCATCCACGTCCCCTCCTCCACCAAACTGACCATGAGCGCACGGGGAGAATTCCCGGCGTTGCCTGTGGATCTCTATTCTGGGCAGGGGTCCTTCGACTGCGAGAGTGCTTCGCTTTTCGCGAAGCACTCTCTCCCCGCCCGGATGACAAATTTGGGCGGCGGCTTCTCCAGTAGATCCAATACCTGAGCCAAACACTTGCCGAATCCGGACTCTTTCTTTTACAATCTAACTAACTGGTTAATTAAAGATGCGAGCAGTCATCGCCAAACCGAAGCTGGGTTCCCGGGGACGCCCCGAGCAGAGCCGCACCGCCATCCTCCGCGCCGCCGTGCAAGAAATCTCACGAGAGGGATTGGCGGGAGCTCGCATCGACTCCATTGCCCGCTCCGCCGGCGTGAACAAAGCGCTCCTCTACTACTACTTCCAGGATAAAGACGCGCTCTACAGCGCGGTTCTGGATCAGGTGTTCGGCGGGCTTACGGCGGCGGTGCTGGAGGCACTTTCGCTGCAACTACCGCCGCGCGAACGGCTGCTAGCCTATGTGAAAGCGCATTTCGATTACATCGCCGGCCACCCGCAGTATCCACGCATTGTGCAGGACGAAATGATGCGCGCAAGCCATAAGGGAACCGCGCAACTAGAGCGGATTGTTCAGCAATATTTCCGACCGCTTTTTGTCAAGCTGGCGACCCTACTGGCGGAGGGACGCGCCACCCGCGAGTTTCGCGCCGTGGATCCGTACCACTTCATTCCTTCGATGATCTCGGTCATTACTTTCTATTTCACCAGCGCTCCGGTCACGCGGGCCATGCGCGGCGGCGATCCATTCGCGCCCGAGCGCCTGCGAGAGCGGCGTGCGGCGGTGCTGGACTTCATTTCCGCCGCTTTATTTGTGGGCCCGATCTCCGAGAGTCGAGGAGCAAATCCGTGAGCACCCGCAATAAATTCGCCATTCTGATTGGAATTATCCTGGCCGCCTCGCTGGCCTACTACCTGTTTTCCACGCCGCGCAATCAGGGCCTTACCCTGATCGGCACGGTAGATGCCAACCAGGTCATCGTAAGCCCTCAGGTGGGCGGCCGGCTGCAGCAGCTTCTGGTGGACGAAGGTTCCCGGGTGAAGCAGGGCGAACTGATTGCCGTGCTGGATCCGTCGGAGCTCGAAGCCGAGGAACGCGCTGCTGCGGCCAACATTGCCAGCCTGCAGCACAAAGTAGCGCAAATGCGCGCTACCGAGCAGGCGACCCAGGGATCCACCTCCAGCAACGTGGCGAATGCGCAGGCCAGGTTGCAATCGGTACGAGCCCAGCTGCTTCAGGCGCAAGCTACCTTGCAGCGTACGGAGAGTGACAGCAAGCGGACGATCGCCCTCGCGCAACAAGGCGTTGCCTCCGAGCAGGAAAAAGTACAGGCGGAAACCAACTTGCAGGCTCAGCAGGCGCTGGTGCAGTCGCTCAAGGATCAGGTCACCGCCGCAGAAGCGGACGTGAAGACGGCCGTCGCCAACACCCATCAGGCACACGCGGCACAAAGCACCGTACAAGCCACGTTGGCCGATCTCGCCAATGCGGAGCAGATGCAGAAGGAAGCGCAGGTTCGGCTGGGCTATACGAAAATCTATTCTCCAGTGACGGGAGTGGTCTCAACCCGCGCCGCCCTGCAAGGTGAAGTGCTGACGGTCGGGCAGCCGATTGTCACCATCACGGATTTGGGCAACACCTGGGTACGCGCCGCCATCCCTGAGACGGATGCCGACCACATTGGCCTGGGAGACACGCTGCACATTCAGCTCCCCGGCGGCACCATGACTTCGGGCAAGGTCTTCTATAAGGCGCCGGAAGCGGATTTCGCCACCCAGCGCGACGTCAGCCGCATGAAAAGAGATATCCGGACCATCGTGCTCAAAGTCCGCCTGGACAATCCCAATTCCGATTACGTGCCCGGCATGACCGCGAATGTGCTGGTCTCGCCGCAGCAATTGAATGGCAAAACACAAACGGCCAGCGCGAACGCGGAGCACCCGTGATCAGCGACCCCAACCTTCGTAACAGCGGAACCGTGGAAATGCCGGCCGGTGGAGGCACGTCCACGAGTCAGCCCGCCGTCAACGCCATAGAAGTCGAACACATCGTCAAGAAGTACGGCGACTTCACCGCCGTCGATGACGTTTCTTTCTACGTCAAGGAAGAAGAGATTTTTGGATTGCTCGGGCCCAACGGTGCGGGAAAGTCCACGCTCATCCGCATGATGACGACGCTAATCCCGATTACTTCCGGGAAGGCGCGTATCGTGGGATTTGACGTACAAAAGTATCCCGATGACGTGCGGCGCGCAATCGGCGTCATCCCCCAGGCGCTTACCAGCGATATTGACCTGACGGTCGAAGAGAACCTCAACATCTATGCCAAGCTCTACGATGTTCCGGCGCAGAAGCGCAAAGCCGCCGTGGATGAACTGCTGGAGCTGGTCGATCTTACCAAATGGCGGGACGCGCAGACCAAGACGCTTTCCGGCGGCATGCGGCGGCGGCTCGAAATTGCGCGCGGCCTGGTACACAGCCCGCGGATTTTCTTTCTGGATGAACCCACCACCGGGCTGGACCCGGTTTCGCGCGTGGCCGTATGGGAAATGCTGACCAACATCAAAGCCCATCGCAAGCTCACGATTCTGATTACCACCCACTACATGGACGAGGCCGACCGGCTGTGTGATCGAATCGCCATCGTGGATCACGGCAAGCTGGTGGCGCTCGACACGCCAGCCGCGCTCAAGGCCAGCGTGCCGGGCTCGAACGTCATCGAAGCGCATTTCGATCATCCCACTGCCGATTGGGAACAGCGTTTGCACACCCTGACCGGAGTCACTTCGGTGCAGCATGAAGGGGCGGGCATGTATCGCATTCTCACCAGTGACGGATCGAAAGCCACGACCGAATTAGTAGAAATGGCGGTCAGATCCGGTGTCGGCGTGAAGTCGCTCTCGGTACAGAATACGACCCTGGACGATGTTTTCGTCCACTACACCGGGCGGCAGCTGCGCGACGAACTGGTGAAGTCCTTTTCCTTCGTGATGCCGCCGCGGCCGGGAATGCAGCCATGAACCACGCCATGGCCATTGTCGAGCGCGAAATGCGCAAGTTCTTCCGCTCGCCCACGTTGATGCTGGTTTCCATGGTGTTTCCGCTGATCCAGCTCATCGTGCTGGGCAACGCTTTTGGCGGGAAGATTCGCGACGCCCGCATGGGCATTGTGGATGAGGATGGCGGGCCACAAGCTGTAAAGGTTCGTGAAGCTTTCGATTCGGTGCGCGCCAATATCGGTACCTTCGTCCCGGTGTACTACAGCAATGAGGTGCAGGCCAGAGAGGATGTGCGCAACGGCAAGATTGAGGGCGCGGTCATTATTCCTCCCCACTTCTCCCGCGATGTGTATGAGCATGACCAGCCGCAACTCGCGCTGGTGGTGGATAACAGCGACCAGTTCATGAGCTCGACCCTGGAACAGGAGATGACGCAGCTGACCAACGCGCTGAACTCTCCCACGGTTGAGCCGCACGCCTTACAGCAGATCGCGCTGCAGATTGTCGAGCTCTATCCCTACACGCCCTACATGAAGTATCTGCTGCCCGGCTCGATCACGCTGGCCATGTTCGTCTCGGTGATGATCGGCGGCGGCATGCTGTACATCGACGACAAGGCTCGAGGCGTGCATGAAGGCTATCTGGTCACCCCCATTACCAAAGCGGAGCTGGTCTTCGGGCTGAATGCCGCTGGCGCCATCAAGGCGTTGATGACCGGGATCGTCATTACACTGATCGGATCCCTCCTGTCCGGCGTGGGCACGCTTTTTTCGCCCATGACTGCGCTGGGATTGCTGGTGATGGTTTTCATGACTTCGGTGGGTTTCAACACCATGATGTTTTTGCTCATGGTGCGCGTCGAGGACCCGCTGGTCCCCCGCGCCACTTTCGGGATTCTGAATACGTTGCTTTTCTTCCCCAGTGGGGCGATTTATCCCATTCAGGCGTTTCCGTGGTGGCTGCAGGCCATTGCTCGATTCGATCCCTTCACCTATGCGGTTCACGGCTTTAAGTCGCTCCTGCTGAAGGAAACCGGCTTTGTCGCCATCTGGCCCGACATCATGTATCTTTCCATCTTTGCCGTACTGACTTTGGGCATTGCCATCCCGCTGTTTAAGCGCACGCTGTAGGCCCGGTAGGTCACTGGGAACTTTCGGTCTTCCCCGATAATCTATTATGCTAGGGACTATGAGCCTGCTGGATGCGCCGGAGTACGATCCGCACCGCGAACGCCGCCGCCGGATTCGCATCATCTCTATTGTGGTTTTGGGCTTGCTGATTGTTGGCTTGGCCTGGCGATACCACAATTGGCCGGAAGAGCACGTGGTCGATAAATTCTTTAGCGCGCTCCAACAGCAGAATTATGAAGGGGCCTACGGCATCTGGTGGAACGATCCGAACTGGAAACAGCATCCAGAAAAGTACAAGCAATATCCCTACAACGAGTTTTACCGCGACTGGGGCCCGGGGGGGAGTGGGGCCTGATCAAGTCCTACGACGTTTATGGTTCGGGCACCCCGCGTGGCGGCAGCAGTGGCGTGATCGTGGAAGTCGTCATCAATGGACGCGCTGAGCACGCCCGCTTGTGGGTAGAAAAGTCCGACAAGACGTTGAGCTTTTCGCCGGACTGATTAAGCGCTCACGCTGGCGAAGTGCTCAAGCGCTTTATTCAGTGACGCCTCATCTCCTACATACAGGCTGGTCTTGGAACGGTCAATCTGCCGCATCAGGCCCCACAGGACTTTTCCCGGGCCGACCTCCACGAACGTCTGCACGCCGCGCGCACCGAGCAGGCGAACGCACTCCGCCCACTTCACCGATCCAGTCACTTGGCGGACCAGCGCATCGCGAGAGCCGCCCGCATCGTTGAGTTCCGCTGCATCCACGTTGCAGACGACGGGAACGGCGGGATCCTGCAAGCTGAGTTCCGATAAGTCTTTGGCCAGACGGTCCTGTGCAGGTTTCATCAGCGAGCAATGGAAAGGTGCGCTGACCGGCAACATCTTGGCTTTTTTCGCTCCACGTTCGTCGGCCAGTCTGGTGGCGCGCTCAACTGCCGCCAAGTGGCCGGAAATCACGATCTGCTCCGGGGAGTTGATATTGGCCAGATCGCAAACTTCTCCCTGCGCGGCTTCTGAGCATGCGGCACTGACCTTCTCCAGTTCCATCCCGAGGATCGCCGACATCGCACCCATTCCGACCGGCACTGCTTCCTGCATGTACTGGCCGCGATTGCGAACCGTGCGCAGAGCGTCGGCAAACGAGAGCGTTCCCGCAGCAACATGGGCGGAGTACTCGCCCAGGCTGTGCCCGGCTACGAAGCCGGGGTTCACGCCTTTCTCGGCGAGCACGCGATAGGCGGCAATCGAAGCCGTCAGGATGGCCGGTTGCGTGATCTCGGTCAGGCGAAGCTTCTCCTCGGGGCCTTCGAAACAGACCTGGGAGAGCTTGTAGCCTAACGCTTCATCGGCTTCGTCGAAAATCTGGCGGGCGATTGGATGTATTTCTGCCAGCTGCTTGCCCATGCCTACGGATTGCGAGCCTTGACCAGGAAACAGGAACGCGAGGTGGGGAGTGGTCATAAGTACTTGCTATGCCTCAGTCTGACGCCTTCTGCACAGCTTGATCTGTCCATTGAAACGGCACACTAGGGAATGTGCTTCCCAAAACATGGGGACTTTTACATTTACGAAATCTTTCCATGCATCTGCCCAAACGCCGATTGTAGACTTGTGATCCTATCGAATCTGCCGGTCTCAAGCAAACCCGTCGATCTCAACTAGATGACTCATCCGAAAGGAGAACTCCATGCCCTACGTTCCAGTCGGCAAAGAGAACTCAGGCGATACCACTCTCCATTACCGAAGATCATGGTTCGGGCGAGGCGATAGGGCTTCGTGGATGGATAGCTGCGGCACCGTAGTCTGGGGATTTCTTCCTGAAGCACAATGAGTTCACAAAACTGCCTATTTCCGCAATCACATCTTCCGGATGGAGTGGCTTTGCGTGGGAGGACGGTGCTATGTCGCGTGGGCTGGAGTCGCCGAATCGTCAAATCACGGCGGGTCGGCTTCGAGACCAAGCCTTTATTTGGTAGTCTAAATTTTAATGAGGCACAGAATTCTGATTGCCGGCTGCATAGCCCTTGCCTGGGTTGGCGTATTACAAGGGCGCGCTCCCGCGCCGCGACCCGATGTCTTCTTTGTCACCATTGACACGCTCCGCGCCGACCACGTGCACTGCTATGGCGACAACGACGTTCAAACGCCTGCGCTTGACGGGGTGGCACACGATGGAATCCGCTTTGGCGGCGCGTTTACGCCCAGTCCCATCACCAATTCCTCTCACACAACCATTTTCACAGGCCTGTTACCCAGTTCGCACGGGGTGACCGACTTTGGCGTTCCGCTTTCTTCGGCGCACGTAACTTTGGCAGAACTGTTGAAGGAGCACGGTTATCACACTGCGGCGTTCATAGCCGCAGTCATTCTCGATAGCAAATCGCTCGCCCCCGGACTGGATCGCGGGTTCGACTATTACGACAACTTCCCCGAGCGCCCCAGCACAGAATCCCGCTGGGGTCGTGTCGAGAGGCGTGGAATGGTCGTCGTCCAGAGGGCAGAAGACTGGTTGAAGTCGCATACGGCAGGCCCTCATTTTGTTTGGGTGCATCTTTACGATCCCCATGATCCCTATGAGCCCCCGCCTCCCTATTCGCAAAATTACAAGGATCATTTGTATGACGGCGAGATCGCCTATGCCGATTCCGCAGTGGCAAATTTTCTTGCCTACATAAAGGAGCGCGGCTGGTACCAGAATGCAATCGTCGTCGTGGTTGCCGATCACGGTGAGGGGCTGGGACAGCACGGCGAAAACACCCACGGCATCTTCCTCTACGATGCGACCACGCATGTGCCGCTGATCATCAAACTGCCGGGTAATGCAAATTCCGGAAGAGTGGTTGAGGCGCAAGTACGTACGATCGACATTCTGCCGACGGTGCTCGGTCTGCTCGGCATTCCCTCTCCTCCGGAACTGGATGGCGAATCCCTGCAGCCATACTTTGCGGGCAACGGTCCGAGTGACAGAGTCGCGTTCGGGGAGACGGATTATCCTTTACGCTTTGGCTGGGCGCCCCTGCGTTCGGTTCGCACCCCAGAGTTCAAGTTCATCGAGGCGCCGCGTCCGGAGCTATACAACCTGAAAGAAGACCCCGGCGAGCTGAAGAACATGTATGTTCCATCCGATCCTGCCGCTCAAAAGCTCAGCGGAACATTGCATGATCTGCAAACCAAACGGCGCGCAGCGGTTGCGTATCGTGACATGGGCGACGCAGACTCTGGTAACCCTCCGGGCGAAGCAAAATCTTCATCCCTGCCGGATCCAAAGGACAAAATACAAGAGGCGAACCTGCTGCATACGGCGATGCTGGCCTCGGAGGACAACCGTCCAGAGGATGCACGGGCGGCCTTTGAGAAAGTGCTCGAACTTGATCCGAAATCCCCCACGGCTCTTCGGCAACTGGGCGAGATGGAGTTGAATGCGGCTAATTACGCCAAGGCCGCTGAGCACTTACGAGCGGCGCGGCAGGTGCGTCCCGGAGACGCCTCGGCGGCGTTTGACGAGGGGCGTGCGAGATTGAAAATCGGCGATCTTCCCGGGGCGCGCGATGCTCTCGAAGCCGGTTTGAAAATAACTCCGGGGAAGGTTGCGGCGCGCCTACTGCTCGGTAAGGTATATCTGCAACTGAAGGATCCCGCATCCGCTGAAGATCAGTTTCAGGCGGCTTCATTGGTGGCTCCCGATAATCTCGAGGCGCAACTAGGAATAGCGCGCGCCGAGATCGCCGAAGGCAATGCGGCGGAGGCCCTCGACGAACTAAAACCGCTTGCCCATGCGCAACCGAACAATCCAGAAGTTTTCGAGTTGCTGGGGCAGGCATACAAAGTGCTGGGGAAAGAGAAACAGGCGCGGGATGCGGAAGCTCATGCGAATATGCTCCGCGGAAAAAATTGAGAATAGCGCCGCATTGAACTGGCGCCTAACTACAAATCCCGGCTAATTCGTTGGGGCCGGACTAACTGCCCACGGGTTGCCGTCGAGGTACGAAGGCAATTCAAGACCAAACAGCTTGAGTACTGTCGGAGCAACGTCCACGATGCCTGGCCCCTGGGCAGCGATCTTGTGGTTGGAGAACAGCACACCGGGGACCAGACGAGGGTCTACGCAGTGATCGCCACTCCAGGCCTTGGTGTTGTCTTCGAAAACCTTCTCGGTTACTTTACCCATTACCGAATCCCACGACGCACGGTAACCAGCCCCATAGCCGACGATCAAGTCCGGGGCATTGTCTGTGTACGGCCCAGCGTAGATGCCATCGCAATCGAAAACTCCGGTGATCCCGGCCGTGCCAGACTCGGGATCGGTTAGCCCGTTTAGCTTGGTGCGAAGCTCGTCTTTGAGGGACTCGCTCTCCAGGCCGGGGGTTACAATGCCGTACCGTTCCCGGCCCTTGAGGTTAAGGTAAAGCCCATTCAGACCCATGGTGTAAGCGCGAGTCCGCGACCAATCCACATCTTCAAACCAATCGCCGCTTTCTGTCTTCCCCTCCTTCAGGGTGAGATAGCCATTCTGGTGAAGCCAGGCGTTCAGATTGACACAACGAGCAAACGATTTGAAGCCGTGGTCGGACACCACAAGCAGCAGGCAATTCTTATCGAGTTGCTGGAGGACCCTTCCGACCAGCGCGTCCATGCGTTGATAGAGATCTAAAATGACGTTCGGCCGCTGGTCCCGGGGAACGTCTCTTGCCGCTGGATGGTCCTCTTCCAGATATCGCCAGAACATGTGCTGCACGCGGTCCGTGGTATCAAACACGCATGCGCATAATCCTTGTGGAGTCTTCTCCAATGCGTCAAAAAACATGCGCTCGCGGTCTTCGTGATTGGAATAACACTGTGTGAGAAACGCATGATCGTCCAGAACTTCTTCATTCAGAGCCCAGGTATCTTCTGCCAATCCGAGAGTGGCATAAGGACCAAAGAGCTTTGCCAGGTACATCGAATACGTGATCGGATGAGAGATTGGGAGGTCCGGGCGATCCGGGTCAATATTGACGGGCGTGACGTAAATTTCGAGTTCCGGTTCGACAGACTTCAGGTGAAACCGGCAAATACCGTGGGCGGCAAATCCCAGACCGGCCTTGAACTTCACCGGAGTCCATTCGGAGTATTCTCCAATTTTCAGAGTGACCTTCTCGTTCCCGATTTCGATGCCCACAGAGTTGCCGCTTGCGTTTGTCCGGATGCTGAAGGCGGCACGCAGTTCTCTGGCAGTCCCTAAGGGATCTTCGGGGCCCGGAATATAGGAGTGAAACTTCGATCCGTTGCGCTCAATAGGAACCCGGACGCCGCCCTCGCGAAACTTGGCGCCGCTAGTCCGGGTCGTGCACAGGCAGAATGTCCCCTGGCTTCCCTTCAAATCCGGCACGCACATGCCCGAGAGCAACACCCCGGAAAATTTCTCCGGCGGAAAGGTAGCTGGAACGCGGAGAACTGAGCAGGACACTCCTGCTCTTGCCAGCAGGTGCCAGAACGGTGTTCCCCGCCGCATTCCCCTGATCTCGGGTTTACCAAGCGGGATGGAGTACTTCCCAATTCGTAAATGACGCTTAGGAGCGCTGACCTGGGCGGAGGAGAGAAAAGGAAGATAGCTCCGCAGATCGCGCGCCAGAAAATCGTAGATGTTGTGCTTGCCGGGGTTGACTCCAGTTTGGAACGTGGACCACGCGACCGGCGAGATTGCCGGGAAGGTTGTGCGCAGCGGTTGAAAGGTTCCTTTGCTGCGAAGCATGGCAAAATGAGGCAGCTTCCCTTCGTTCATGAAGCGATCGGCCAGTTCAGGGTCCATCCCATCGAATCCCACAACAACCACACGCTTCACCTGAGCTTTGCCGTACGCCTTACGTCGGCGAAGGAATCGGAAAAACTGGCGGAACGGCCAGGTTGCAAAGGCGTAAAGGGAATAGAAGAACGCAATGAAAATCGTCCAAAAAGATGACAGGACAGCGAACCCGGCGCCTGGCCCGGCGTAGGCCTCACTCCGGGCAGGAAACAACAGCACCATGCCCAGAACCAGCAGGAGCCCTACAATGAATTTGCTTTTCCCAAAGCGAATGAACTTCATATCTGAATTCGGAATACTGTTTTGAAGATAAACCCGGCAGCCAGCGAAAACACCAGGAACAAAACGATCCAATTCCAACGCCATCCGGCGAAGCGCACGTCACGTGTTGGATAGTTAATCGAAATGGATTGGATGTGGCTGCTGGGACTGAGCGCTGCTTCGTTGGAGGATACGATTCGCTCCCAATTCCCGCGCAGGCGAACCGGGGACAAACCGCTAATCTCGTCTGATACCACAACCTGCTTCGATTCTGTCTGCCCCTCCGTAACAATACCGATATCGTACTTGCCGGCGCGGCTCGCCTGAATTCTCCAAACGGCCTGATTCTCCTTTGGAATATGCACTGCCGGGGCTGTAGAGACTAGGCCCGCCGGCAGTTGCAGTTGAATTCCGCCGAGTCGCTCGCCCTCGTCGGTCTGGACTCCAAGAAGAAACGATTGCTGTGGCCGGATAGGCGTCCACCCCAAATACCTGTCGAGCTGAACGATCAGGAAGAGAATTGGGATGATGAGGATCACGAACGACCTGGACGCATGCCGAAGATACGTGCCCGTTCCCAGGAGGATTCGTCCATAGGAACGCAGCACGACCGACAGTTGATCCTGAAATAGGCGGACCGCCAGAAGATGAGCTTTCAATTTATTTTTCGCACCGCGAATGGCCTTTTGGTCGGACGTGTAGCGAAAGATCGTGACCAGCAGGAACCCGACGATCACCGCGATTCCCAGCACAAGCACCCACGGGCGCTCATTCAGCGAGGCCGGAATGAACGAGCAGAATGTCGAAATTGAAAGCACGGCCATCCTGAACCTAAGCTTTGGCTACTCGAGGTAGCCCAAGCCCTGCAGTCTTTTTTTCACCATTTCTTTGGAATCGGGAGCGTTACCCTGATCCGAGCCGAGCATCCGTTTCACCTCTTTTTCGACGGTGTGAATGACGAACTCGTCCACCGAAGCATAGCCCGACGTCTCGGTACACTTCTTGGCCTGTTCGAGCAGTTCGCCTTCAAGTTTGATCTTTTGCGAGGACATTATCTTCTCCAGTTTCAATGCCGCTCTTGCTGGCTGGGTGAAAAAACAGAATTTCCTATCATATCGGCCGGTTTGGGAATCCCAAATTCGGCGAGAATCGTTGGTGCGATGTCAGTCAGAGCAGGAGCGGTTGCTTCAACCTCGCGATTACTCAGCAGCACGCCGGGAACCAGTGTGTAGTCCATACAATGGTCCCCACTCCACGGCTCGTTATTGTCTTCGAATACTTCACCCGGGAAACTTCCAAGAATGGTTTGCCATCCGGCGCGATAGCCGCGATTGTAACCAACGATAAGATCGGGGCCTTTTCGTGCGTACGGTCCCTGATAGACATCGCTGGCACGATCAACGCGAGTAATGACCGGCTGATTGTTCTCGGGATCGCGTACGGCAAGCAGCTTGGACCCGATCTCCTCAAGCAGCGCGTTCGCCGCCGGGCCCGGCTCCACAATACCCTGGGCCTCGCGGCCGCGCACATTCAGGTATAGCCCGTTCAATCCAAGTCCGTAGGCGCGGGTGCGACTCCAATCCACATTCGCGAAGCCGTTACCTTCGGAAGCGCTAGTATCCGGCTTCAAGGTGATGTAGCCGTGGTTCAAAAGCCATGTGTTCAGATTGAAGGAGCGGTAATAAGGCGCAAATCCATGATCGGATAGGACAAGAACCGTAGTACGGTCGTCCATCTTGCGCAGCGCTTCGCCAAGCACTTCATCAATTTGATGATAAAAATCGGGCAGTGCCGAGCCATGCTGGGCGGCCAGCTCCGGGTCGTACAACGGATCGTGAGGATCAATCAGACGCCAGAACATGTGTGAGTTCAGGTCCAGGCTGGAGAAATAGAAGAAAAATACGCCACCCTGGAATTTGGGGAATTCAACGTCAAAGATTTTCCGGTCTTCCGCCAGGACAGTTTGCGATTGTTGCAGAAACTCTTTATCGTCCAGCACTCCAGCTGAAAGCGCCTTGGTGTCCTCGGCTATTCCCTGCGTGTAGAACTCTCCAACTTCGTCCGCAAGTTGCCGGGAGTAGGACTTTGGAGTAGAGATCGGCAAAGCAGGATCGGCAGGATCAATATTGATCGGCGAAACGTATAACTTGAACCGCGGGTGCGCCTGCTTCAGATAGAACCGGCAAATGCCTTTCACGCTGGCAATTAATGGAACTAGCTGAAACTCCACGTGGACAAAGTCGCTCCACTCGCCCTCGCGCAAAACGAACTGTTGACCTTGGACGTCAAATTTCGCCACGGGTTCCAGCGGATCGAGAGAAACCGTAAACGGCTCAGTCGCCGATGGGGCGCCCTCGCGAAACGTATTGTCGGGCCCAATCAGCTTGCCCTTGACCTGAAAGTCTTTCACCTCGACAGGAATAATCTGTCCTCCCTCAACGGGCCCTGCAGTGGCCATCAGATCGTCCGTATAAAAAGAAAAGGTGCCGTAGCCGCCTCGCAGGTCCGGCGTGCCCATGCCGGCCAGGGTATGTCCCTTGGCATCAACCGGCGGGAAATTGGCTGGGATGCGAAAGACGGTATTGGGGATGCGGTACCGGTCGAGAATCTGCCAGAAAGCCTTGCCATGCCGTAACTCCTCGGCGCTGCCGCCGCCAAACGGGATAAACCAGTTGCCGAAATGAATCCCATGTTTTGGAGGTTCCACGCGCGAGATCGAAAGATAGGGCTCGAGCGTTTTAGGGTCGCGGTGAATGAAATCAAAAATTCCGTGGCCGCCGGCGTTCATGCCCGTGATGAGATTTGACCATGCCACCGGACTTTGGGGAGGAATGCTGGTCGTAAGCCGCCGGAATGACCCTTCGCGGGCCAGCGTGGAAAAATTGGGCATCCGGCCCTCGCCCATGTACTTTTGCAGGAGGTCAGGGTCCATTCCGTCGATGCCGAGAATGATGAGTTTGTGGTTGCCGTCCCACGTACGCGAGCGGGTGCATGAGCACACCCCGAGGATTGTGCAAAGCAGGAAGACGAAAAAAGGCTTTGTTGACCGCAAGAGTTTCCCCGGAATTCTATTTCGTGGGATTTAAAAGAGTAATTCGTCCAACTGGCGGACAGCAGGCTCCCAACTAAGTATCAGAAACACAGTATCCACTGGTATGGGCCGCAAGAAACCAATCTTCCGTGCGACCCCTCACACTATCAACCCTGCTCCAGCGAAAACAATAGGGTAAACTTATTTTATGTGTCGCAGGCCAGCTTCAGTGCTTCTTTTTGCCGCCCTGATTCTGAGCCCGTGGGTTAGCCGGTCCTTTGCAGTTTCCAAGCCGAACATAGTATTGATCACATTGAGTTCGGTCCGCGCTGACCGGATGGGCTTTCTGGGATCCACCGGGAAACTGACTTCGCATCTTGATGAGATTGCCCGCCAGAGCCTCGCTTTTGAACACGCTTATGCGCAGGCACCGTTGACCGTGGTTTCCCATGCGACAATTCTGTCCGGAACCTACCCGCAGACTCACCAGGTGACGGAATTTGGTACACCTTTATCGAAGTCTACTCCTTTCGTTCCGGACATTCTTCATTCTCACGGGTACTGCACGGCTGCGTTCGTGGGATCCATTCAACTGGATCCGAAGAATGGGCTAGCCCCCGGCTTCGATCGGGGATTCACGGTGTACAACGCAGGATTTCATCGGCCTGCAAAAGGGCTGAGCCGATACAGGTCGGTCGAGCGCCGTGGGGCGCAAGTAGTTGCCCGGGCCCTCGCGTGGGTTGCTGCGAATAAGAACACGCCGTTCTTCCTATGGGTGCATCTCGATGATGCGGATGGTCCCTCCAGCTCTTCTTACAACACGGGGATAGCGGCAGCAGATGCGGCTGCCGGCAAACTCCTGGCAGGCCTTCGAGCGCAGAAGATATATGACGATGCTTTGGTCGTGGTTGCTTCCGATCATGGAGAAAGTCTTGGTGCGCACGGAGAACAAGCTCACGGCGTATTCCTGTACGACGATACGATCCACGTGCCCCTGTTGCTGAAGCTGCCCACAAACCAAACTGCTGGAAAACGAGTTCGCGCCAGCGTCAGCTTGATCGATATCGCTCCCACAATCCTGGAAGTAGCCCGGATTCCGGTGCCACCGCAAATGCAGGGGCAGTCACTGCTTCGCGTTGCGAGGCAAGGCAGGGCGCAGCCAGTTTATTCGCGCTCTGACTTTCCGCAACGGGCATTTGGATGGAGCGCGCTGCAATCATGGCGAACGGGGAAATATCTGTATATTCACGCGCCCCAGCCCGAGCTCTATGACCTGGCTGCGGATCCCGGCGCGGCTCACAATCTGGCCCAGACCTCCAAGGCCACGCTCGACACGATAGCATCGCAATTGGCGGCTTTTGACCGGCGTCTTGGCGGGCAAGGCGGCACGTCCGGAGCGGAACTAAGCTCCTCGGAGATGCAGAAGCTGGCGTCGCTTGGGTATGTGGGGCTGCAAAAATCAGCTTCCGGCGCAGGTGCTGCCGCAACGGGAACGGATCCTAAAGATAAGATTTCCCAAGCCAATGCTGTCATGACAGCATTGGCTTCGATAGACGACGGCAAACCGGAGGCGGCTCTGAGTAGCTTGCGGGGCTTGGGTGGATCAGGATCCAAATTGTACCTCGAGCAGTACGCGATGGGACTCGCCCTGGCGCAACAGCAACGGTGCGCAAAAGCAAAGGAGCATCTGCACAACGCTATTGAGCTGCAGCCTGGTTCGGCGTGGGCGCACTACGAAATGGGTGCGTGTCTGACCAAAACCGGAGAGTACAAGTCGGCAGCCGTTCATCTTCAACTCGCCGCTGAACGGCTTCCGGAGTTTTCGGGTGCACGCTCACTTCTTGCTACGGCTCGAAGCCACCTGAAGAATAATGAAGGGAAAACACCGTAGGAAAGGAAACGTCGAGACGTGATCATTATTGTTTCGGGACTACCACGCTCCGGCACATCACTCATGATGCAGATGCTGCAGGCAGGCGGCATGGAGCTGTTGACCGATTTCGAACGCAGCCCGGATGCCGACAACCCGCGAGGCTACTGTGAGTGGGAACCGGCAAAACTTCTGCCCAAGCAACCGGAACTCATCGTTCAGGCAGAAGGAAAGGCTGTAAAAGTGATCACCCAGCTTTTGATGTCCATCCCGAAGGGGAACGAGTACAAAGTGATTATTATGAAGCGCCCCCTTCCCGAGGTGCTCGCTTCCCAGGACGAGATGCTGCGCCGCCGCGGGAACTCCGATGCCGTAGGTCACGATGCAATGGCCAAAGCGTTCAACGACCATCTCCTGGTGCTGGAGGCATGGCTCAAGAAAAGGCCGGATGTTTCGGTCCGGCTCCAGCCGTATGGAGAACTTATTCAAGCTCCGCGCGCAGCTTGTGAAGGTATCAAGCAGTTTTTGGGGCTCGACCTCAATATCGAAAGAATGGTCGGCGAGGTTGATCCCTCGCTTTACCGGAATCGCCAGCCTGATTCGGATCCAGTGCGGGCCACGTAACGAGGGAGTCGCCACCCCATCCCTAAGGCTGATAACCGAGACTGCGAAGCATGTCTCTGTCTTCGCCGGTCAGATGAGCCTCTCCGGGGGCTCCTGTGTTGGTGCGCCGGAACCATGCGGTAAGGTATTCGCGGTAGTCTTTTTCTTTGGCTGCCACGGCCGCATCGCCGGTCACGGACTGCTCCCATTTGAACTGATCGTTCAGCCGGAATAGCTGCATTCGCCGGCCGCCAATGGAAACAACTTTGACATTCCCTCGAACAAATCCCATCTGCGCCGGGGTGCGTTTGGAGCGAGCCCATGTCCACATCCAGGTGACCCAACGGGGCAGGTGTAGGGGAGGTTCAGCATAGGTGACGAAAAATGCCGGACCGAGTTGCGGTTCGCCTCCTTCCGCTTCGATCAACGGCCGCAAGCTCTTTCCGGAAATTTGCAAACCAAGCTGAACTCCGGTGTAATCCAGAACCGTCGGCATCAAATCTACCAGCGAAACATCCTGGGCAATACTCTTGCCTTGGGGCAGAACGCCCGGGAAATACGCAATCATAGGAACGTGAACGACGCCCTGTTCAGTTTTGTTGCCATGTCCCCAATCGCCATGCTCTCCCAGAGCTTCGCCGTGATCCGCCACAACAAAAATAAACGTATTGTCTTTTAGTCCTTCCTCATCAAGCAGCTTGAGAGTCTTGCCAATGTCCTTGTCCGTAAACGCAATTTCGCTGTCGTAAGCCCGAATTTTGGCCAGCGCTCCCATGCTCTGTTTGCGACGGGGAACGTCTTCCCCGTCTGCATTCGGATTGGAGGGAAGACTTGCGAACTCGGAATGCAGTTCGTAGGGAGCGTGTGGATCGAAATAGTGTACCCACAGGAAGAAGGGCCGTTGATCGGCGGCATGTTTTCGTATCCACTTGCGCGACAAAGGGCCAACATCGGTTGCGGAACGCGCGGCACTGAGCACGTTGTAGTGGTATTCGAGCTTCTGGTTGTAGGTGCCAAAGCCCTGACCTAGCCCGGTAATTTGCGCTTTGAGAGGCCATGCGCTCACAAAAGCAGCCGTGGTGTATCTCCTCAAGCGGTGTAGAACTTGCGCAAGCATAAGAGGCGGGTGTTTGGTATGCATCATGGCCCCGATGTGGGTACCGTTAATGGTTGCGCCGTGTTGCTGCGGAAACAAGCCCGTCATCATTGAAATGTGGGAAGGGCCGGTCAGGGGAATTGCCGTGTAGGCGTTCTCAAAACGAACGCCGTGAGAAGCGAGACGATCGAGATGCGGTGAAGTTTGCAGGTGGTACCCGTAACAGGAGAGATGGTCGGCGCGCAGGGTATCAATGGTGATCAGCAAAACGTTGGGCGAACCGCCGGGATGCGGGTGTTGCTGTGCTGCGCCGTATGCAGACGCGAAAAATACCATCAATGCTGCTACAAGGACTACTCGACTCATTGCATGCCCCTGGTTGTGATTTCTTGCAATACTGCGATTCGGCTGGTGAGATGCCCATTTCTGGCCGCCAGGCTGCAACCCTCACTGCCCCAGTTGTTCAAAAAAAGGAGTGGCGAACCTCCGCAACCATTCGTCGCGAGCGGCGATTGTGCTTGTCTGGACTTCCCGCCGAATTCTGCCGTCGTGAATTTCCAGAATCCGGTCGGCCATCAGCGCCACCTCGGGATTGTGCGTAACCATCAGGATGGTTAACTGCAATTCCTCCCGCAGGCTCAACAACAACTCCATTACATTCCCGGCATTGTGAGAGTCGAGATTGCCGGTGGGTTCGTCGGCCAGCAAAATCTGCGGACGGTTCATCAGCGCCCGAGCGATGGCCACGCGCTGCTGCTCTCCGGCCGAAAGCCGGTTCACCGGATTGGATTGTTTTTTCGCAAGGCCGACTTTAGCCAGGAGTTCCCGAGCACGCTGTCCGTCGCCATTACTCCGATGAGAACCCAGCAGCCGGGGAGTTTCGACGTTGGCCTGAACCGAAAGGAAATTCAGCAGGTTGAAACGCTGAAACACGAATCCCATGCGGGTGTTGCGTAGGGCCGCACGCTGGGGGTCGTTCAAAGTCGAAAGCGGAGTTCCATCGATGAAGACTTCTCCGGACGTCGCCTCGGCCAGGCCAGCGATCAAATAGAGGAGGGTCGTTTTCCCCGACCCCGAGTGTCCCATGATGGCAACAAACTCTCCGCGGCCCGCTCGCATGCTGACGTGATCCACGGCTGTAGTCGTTTGAGGTCCAGACATGTAAGTTCGCGTCACCTGGTCGGTAACGACCGCAAAGCTCTCGAAGTCCATGCCGGATTTTGCTTGGCTATTCATAGCTCAGAGCAACCACCGCCTCACAACGTGCCGCCACATAAGCCGGATACGCAGCACCCAGCCCGGTACTTATGGCAGCTGCAATCAGGGTCGAGACCGCCGAGTCCAGGGGCAGAAGGAAAGTGAGCCCTGGGTATGTTGCGACCACGATCACTTTCGTTGCCTCGTATAGCGCCAGCGCCACAATACCTCCCAGCGCGCACAACAAGAACGCCTGCCCCAGGAACATACTGACGAGATAGAAACGAGTCGCCCCCAATGCTCGAAGAACGCCAACATCCCTGGTTTGGGCCAGCACCTGAACGTATAAACCAAGAAAAATCACGAGAAAACTGATCACTGCGGCGAGGACTACCAGAACATTGAGGAATTGACGAAGACCAACAATGGAAGAAGTCGAAACCAGCGAGGTCAATTCGCGCAGCGGTGTGACTTGATAATCTTTCATCGCGCCGCCTTGGAAATTCTTTAGCCGGTGTTCGACCTCTTCCGTCTGGTTCGGCAACGTTCGTACAAAAATGATGGAGCACTTGCCGGGTGCAAGGAGATCCTGCAACGTCGCCAGGGGTACGAACACACGGGAACCCTTGCCGTGTTCGACTACGCCAACCACCTGGAACTGGTGATTGAGAATGTTGAGTACGCTGCCGACGTCCACATGATGCGTTTTCACATAAACGTCGTCCACAATGGCGGAATACGGCCTGTCAAAAGCACTGCCGCGCAGGAAATGAAAAGGGCCGCTTACCCGATCGAAACCCTGCACATCAATTCCAAAAACCGTTTCGAAACGGTTGGTGAAGCTCATGCTGGTGGCGACCGGCGTCGCCGCGGCAACGCCTGGAACTTCCTGAAGTCTTGTGGCTAGCCGCTCAGGCATGACATTCTCGCCCATGCCCAGCAGATATGAGGAGTGGGGCGGTTGCACCATGAGGTCGGCGCCAATGCCCTCGGTCCTTCTGATTTTCTCGTTCAGAACTCCATTGGCGAGACCCTTGAGCACCAGGCCGGTGAGCAAACCAACGCCAATCATCAACACGCAAAGCAAGGTTCGCATGGGATGATGCGAAATTTGGCCGATGATTAACTTGAGCATCCCGGGTAGAAAACCCTCCTGAAGTTGCGCTCAGGTTGTGGCCGTAGTTCAGCCGTCGTTTTGATTCATACTGTTCTTCTCGCGTTGGCGGGCCCGTTCTTGAATTCGACGACCGGGCATCGAAATGCCTGCCAGGAGCTCACTCCAGCGACTCTTAGCCATCATCCTTGTGTTGCCAATTTCACCATATCACATGCCTGCGCCACCAATGCATCCCGAAAAGGGGCCTTGCATCATATCGGCGAGAGTCACAAAATAGACAAGTGGGGAGCCGAAGATCGTTTCTGGTTTCGATGGTAGGAGGCGGTGTTCTCAGTATGCTGAAGGGCAGTGTTGCCTTCCCTTCGAACGAGCGTCCGCCGAATTTCGTGATCTTTCTAGCCGATGATTTGGGCTACGGAGATTTAGGCTGCTACGGCAACCTTGCGTTCAAGACTCCGCGTCTGGACACGATGGCCGCAGAAGGCGCGCGCCTGACCGAATTTTATGCGATGCCGACCTGTACGCCGGCAAGAGCTTCTCTGCTGACGGGACGATACCCCATACGTTCCGGCCTGGTTCGCGTGTTGTTCCCACGTGAGCATTTTGGAATCCCGCGAACAGAGATCACGTTGGCCCAGGCGCTCAAATCTCGCGAGTATCGCACGGCTTGTATCGGCAAGTGGCACCTCGGCGACCTCCCGCAGTACCGGCCCAATCGTCACGGGTTCGATTTTTTTTACGGTTTGCTATACAGCAACGATATGACAGTAGCATTCGATCTCCCGCGAATGCGTTTGTATCGGAACGATGAGGTCATCGAATCGCCGGTCGAGCAGTCCACGCTCACCAAACGCTACACTGAGCAAGCGACGAAGTTCATTAAAGAGAATCGCGAACGTCCCTTCCTGTTGTATCTGCCCTACACCATGCCCCACGTTCCCATCGCGGCCTCGGAACAATTCCAGGGTAGGTCAGACTACAGCCGGTACGGAGATGCGGTGGAAGAGATTGATTGGAGCGTCGGAAACGTGCTCGATTGTTTGAAGGACAATGGATTGGAGGAAAACACTCTGACCGTGTTCACCAGCGACAACGGCCCGAAACTCAATACCAAGTACCCCGGCGGTAGCGCGGGAATTCTCCGAGGCGGCAAGTCCACCAGTTGGGAGGGCGGAGTTCGTGTCCCTTGCGTCGTGCGCTGGCCGACCCAAGTCCCAGCCAAGACGATACGCCCGGGAATCTCCTGCCTGATGGACTTGTTCACTACCTGCGTGGAACTCTCAGGCGCTCAAGTGCCGGATGATCGCCCTATCGACGGGAAGAACCTGATGCCTTTTCTGCAGAACAGTTCCGTGGAGGTGCATTCCGAATTCTTTTACTACTTCGGGGTTCACCTGTGCGCCGTGCGCGCCGAGCAATGGAAGCTGCACTTCATGAAACGGGAGTATGACCAGCAACGCAAGCCCGGTCCGCTCATTAAGTGCAAGCCTGAGGAACTCTACAATCTTGCCGAAGACCCGAGTGAGAGCCATGAAGTCGCCAAAGAACATCCGGATGTGGTAGAGGCTCTGCAAGCGATGGCCGCGGATTTTCAGGCTGCGGTTACCGCGGGCAAACTGCCCGGATCTCACTTGCACTCGCTCTTACCCCGAATGCACCGAAAACGGAAGAAGTAGTTGGGCTGCCGGTATTCAGGCGATTAGCGCCAATTTACCGGGACCCGGGGGAAGCCTCCTGGGGAAATTCTTTGTGAAGTATCGAGAGGCCGTAGGGATGGCGCGCTCTTAGTGCCGGGGAGCGTAGTAGCCCCGGCGGGCACGCACTTGCAGATCCTTCTTTACAGCTGTAATGGTGATAGCGCGGTATCGTCCATCGGCTTCGAAATCCGCCGGGCGGTAGGAAACGATGTACTGGCTGCGAAGTTCGTCTTCTATGGCCGCGAAGGAGCGTGTGATGTCTTTGTTGTTGTATGGAAAGAAGGCGCGTCCGCCGGTGGCGTCGGCGAGTTGTTGCAGATCCTTGTCGCCGCGCAGCACCAGGCCGCTATCGTCGGTAGAAATAGCATAAATGATCACGTCCGATCGCTGAGCCATCTCAATCGCCTGCGCTTTACTGAACTCGCTCTGATTGTCTTCCCCATCGCTGATGACAATGATCGCCCGTCGTGTCGGATGATCGCTCTTCTGTTTCGCCAGCTTTTCCCGGCAGGCCCGGTAAATGGCATCGTAGAGTGCCGTCCCGCCGCCGTCGCGCAAGTTCTGAACGCCGGCCTGCAAGAGATGCACATCATCGGTGAAATCCTGCGACACCTGAGCGTGGCCGCTGAATCCCATAACAAAAGCCTTGTCGAAATTGGGACGCAGGGTTTGCTGCATAAAGCTCACCGCCGACTGCTGCTCGAAATCGAAGCGGCTGTGTACCGAACCACTGGTGTCCACCAACAAACCGAGTTCCAGCGGGAGGTCTGTCTCGCGCCGGAAATCCACAATGGACTGTGGCGGCATATTGTCGTCCAGGATCTTGAAGTCGCTCTCGTTCAGATTGCGGACAAATTTCCCACGATGGTCCGTAGCAATAAAGAGGACTTTAACCTCATTGACCCGCTTTTCGATGGTCAGAATACTGTCGTCGGTCGTAGGAGATGCGTTCGTCGACGCCGCCGCTACGGCCGTTCCCATCGGTGCATAATTGGATTGGCAAAAAGCCGGGGCCAGAGTTGCCGCCGCAAGCCCTCCCGCGAGACAAAAAATCCGACCTATGTACTTCATTCCTAAAGGCTCCCAAATTTTCCCGGTAAACCGGCCCAAAAACACCCTCAACTGGATAGATGCAACTCAGGGGCCGAAGCTCCAGCCGTGCAAATTTAACCATTTCACTCTAAGGCGGGCCTTTAGTTTCTCCAAGTTACAAAAGGCGCACTAGGGTCTAGCCACAAAAGGAGTAGCACTGACTGCGGAAAGGTAACTGAGCTTGAAGGATTCGCTATAAACAAAACTGTTCTTAAGCGGCTTTCTTCGATTCGTCACAAAGCCGCTGATAATATTCGCGCCCGCGCTGGTAGCCACGGGTAAATGGATCGGCAACGTTGGCATTGGGATATTGACGCTGCAGGTCTTCCAAGTCCGCGTTCATTTCACCCAGAACCTGATCGTATTCTTTGCAACGGGTCCGGGCGTGAAGGGCCGACTCGAAACCCAGGCGATAGAATTTCTCGTCGTTATCCAGATTCCTGCCGTCTTTTGCGTAATGCTCGTGCTCCGCGTCGCGCAAACCAACCCACCACTGTTCGCGGGCCGCATCCACACTCTCGGCTCCATTCATGTTTAGTAATTCGCGATAGCGAGTGGCGGTGGAATCATCCTCCGCGAGGGCGATGACCACACTCCTCCCCTTGCGGAGCGCGTCTTCGTAAACGAACAATTCGTCGGCCGGAAGCCCGTCTGTTGTGGAGGCCTCCAGCTTTTCTCCGGCTACGGCGCCAGCGGTACCTCCCGCGGCCGCCAATACTGCTCCACCCAGGAGCCCGAGGGCGGTAATCGGACCGATGCCGGGAATCAGCGCCGCCACGATGAACGGACCTGCAGAAAGGCCGGCGGAAGCTCCCAGCACCGCGCCAAATGCCTTGCCCATCCCGGGTTGCTCGGCGGCAACCGTAGGAACAGATTGGAGCTCCGCGTCTGTACTTCCGGGCGCAAGAAACGTGACGTCGTCCGGCTTGGCGCCGGAAGAACGAATCTCGGCTAAAGCGAGTTGAGCGTCAGCTCGCGAACGGAAAACTCCAGCGACAGCTTTCATGATGGTTTCTCCCGGATGTGGCCAGCGCTGCTTCGCGGCCGCGCATCCAAATCGCCGGAGATTGCTCATGATTCGAAAATTGAAAACCGGCGAATACCGCCTTTACTCCCGCAAAAAGAACCCCAAAACCGGCCGGCGCCGCAACCTGGGAACTTTCAAATCGAGGAAAGCAGCTGAGGCTCATGAGCGGGCCGTTCAGTACTTCAAGCGCCGCTCATAGGCCCCAGAACTTATATTCGACCTGCCAACAGCAAGATGATTACAACCAAAACCACCAACCCCAACCCACCGCTCGGGTAGTATCCCCAGCCGGTGCTGTAGGGCCAGGTGGGGAGTGCTCCGACCAGCAGGAGAACCAGGATAATCAGCAGAATTGTAAACATCGTCGCCTCCGTGTCTTCGGTTAGTTTTTTACTTTCTTCATTGGTCTTAGTGCGTTGCGGGCGAAACCAGCTTGCCCTGTTCGTTGGCCTGTCTGGAGTACTTCTTCACTGTTGCCAGGAAATGGTCGCTACCGTTTGGCGCGGCAACTTTGCCGTTGAGAATGGCCGAGAAAGGCTCCATCTTGCCGTACAAGATTCGGGTTTCGTCCTTGTCCTGAGTAATGGCTGAGCCGCTCAGATCAATGCCTGCGAAAACGCCGCGCGCGCGCGAGTAGGTCAACACCTCCGCTTTCATCTTCCAATCAGTGTCAGCGCCTGCCTGGCGGCCTACCGGACCGGCTGCCGCGGAAGCATTGGCGCCGATTTTGAACTTGCTGGACAACAGATCCTGCATGCCTTTGTCATTGGTAACTACCAAAACCAGGTCTACAGCTTCTCCGCCTAGTTGAAGTCCCCAGCTGCCACCCGTGATGGTAATGGGAGCCGGCGCACTCCAGCCGCTCGCGGTCCGGCAGGTAGCAACGCCTTTGCCATGGCTGCCGCCAAAGCCAATGGCGATGCGCACCATGGACGGTACAACCGCGATGCACTCCGCCTCGGACATCACTTTGTCGGGAATGGCACTATCCGGCGTTCCCATGATTTCGTTGAGAACCTCGGCTGATTTATCGATGCGTTTGTGGACATCGGATTGATCTTTCTGGTCGTCCGCGGCCCAACTCAGACTGGCGAGAATGAATACAATTCCGATGAGCGCTGTCAGCCAACTTTTGGATGACGTGCTTGAACCCTTCATGGCACAACTCCTCATGCCGGAATGCCGGCAATTCTTTTTCCTTGCCGAAGATAGCTGCTCATACGAATAGCAACCATCCGGTGAGCGCTGTAAATTCCACTTGGCGGTCCATCATCTGGTCAGACGGCGACGCTGAGAGCTGGCAATGCCCATCCTGAGGCGCACTCTAGCTTGAATGGTTACTGCAGAGGAAATACCGCGAAGAATGTAGTCCCTTGGAGCCAGCTATCCCAGTCTCCCTAAAGCGGAGCCGGGGATAGCCAGTTCTTACTCCAGGACCTTGCGGCAGCGAGTATTAGATAAGTTCTCGGACTTTGTCGGAGAGCGTGGTAAGTGCGATCTTGCTGCGGTTGGGCTCGCCGCGCGCCAGTGCCTCGGCGAAGTGCACTGCTTGTTCCGCTTTGACCATCGCTGGCAACGGCGGCTCGAATGGATCTACAACAGCTTGCAGAACTGCCGGGCCCGGAGAACTCAGGAATTGGTCTATGGTGTGGCCACATTCGGCAGGATCCTCCACGGTGAAGCCAATTCCGCCGCAGGCGTGAGCGAACTCCGCAAAATCAATGGGGTGCAGTTCGACTCCGTACTCGGGATTACCCAGGAAAACCATCTGCTCCCATTTGATTTGCCCCAGCGTGTTGTTCTTGATGATGACTATTTTGATCGGTAGCTTGTATTTGACTGCGGTGACGAAGTCGGCCATTAACATGGAAAAGCCGCCGTCGCCGACGAAGCCGACACATTGTCGGGTGGGATAAGCGACCTGCGCTGCAATGGTGTAGGGCAGTCCCGGCGCCATAGTGGCAAGGGTGCCTGACAAGGTATGCTTTTGGCCTCGGCGCGCCGGAATTTGCCTGGCCCACCAGGTTGCAATGGTGCCGCTGTCGCAGCTGACGATGGCATCATCCCGCAGCCGTTTACCCAATTCCCATGCAACCACTTGCGGCTTCATCGGTTTGTCTTGCCGGGTGCCGCGTTTCTCCATGACCTCCCACCAGTCCTTCATGCCGGCCTGCGCCCCTTCCAGGAAGCCCCTGTCCTCCTTGCGCTTAAGAAGAGGAATGAGTTCTCGCAGGGTGTTGCGGCTGTCGCCCACCAGGCCCACGTCCACGGGGTAACGCAAGCCGATGCGCTTTGGGTCAAGGTCAATCTGTACGGCCTGTGCCTGGCCAGGTTTGGGCATGAACTCCAGATAGGGGAATGAGCTACCAACAATCAACAGCGTGGCGCAATCTTCCAAGGTTTCCTGCGAAGGCTTGGTGCCGAGAAGCCCGATACCTCCTGTCGTATAAGGGCTATGGTCGGGAACGGCGGCTTTGCCCAGCAGGGCCTTCACGATAGGCGCTGCCAGCAATTCTGCCGTCTGTTCCAGTTCATCGGTAGCATCCAAAGCGCCGCGGCCGGCGAGGATGGCCACTTTCTTGCCGGCGTTGAGGATCTCCGCCCCTTTCGCAAGATCGCTCTTTTCCGGAACACGAGCGCTGCGCGCGTACACGTCCGAGGTGTGGTGGGCAATGTTGCGCTTGGAACGTTGGCGGCCCTTCAATTCTTTTTCCTGCAGGTCCACAGGAAAAGTAATGTGGGAAACACCATGGTATGCCAGCGCCGTTCGACACGCGAGTTCGGTGACGTTTTCCACGTGGGTAGGCCCCATAATTCTTTCGTTGTAGACGGCAACATCCATGAACAGCTTGTCGAGGGCGACGTCCTGCTGGGTGTAGGTTCCGACCAGATCGTGAAACTGCATGCCGGTAATCGCCAGGACCGGCTGGGCATCGAGTTTGGCGTCGTAAAGCCCGTTTAGGAGATGAATACCACCGGGTCCGGACGTGGCTAGGCAGACTCCTAGCCGACCCGTGTGTTTGGCGTAGCCGCAGGCCATGAAAGCGGCGGCTTCCTCATGACGGACTTGAACGAAGCGAATCTTGTCCTTATGTGTGCGCAACGCCTCCATGATGCCGTTGATGCCATCTCCGGGCAGGCCAAAAATGACCTCCACACCCCAGTCGATCAAAGTTTCGATGAGCACATCTGCCGCAGTCATGAATATCCTCCGGTAATAAATCCACTTTATTACTCATAGAGATGCGAACCGCACCGAGAGCGGCCATGTGGCAGAGAGAAGAATCTTTGCGAATGCAAAACGGAGCGTCTGTTCCGCGGGAAGGGGCCTGAATTTATCTTTGCAGCGATTCGATGACTCCCATAATTCGTGGCCTACGAGGTTCCGGGGTCGAGAGGAGTGCGTCTGGCGTACATGCGAAGGTCGGTGCCGCAGATACCACTGGTGGTGACTCGAAGGATGGCATCGCTGGGGTTTTGATCTGAGGTTGGGGACGATTGAAAACCTACATCTTGGGATGCCGTCATAACCGATGGCTTTCATGACACAACTCCTTTGGCTGAATCTGCCGGCTTGGTTTTTCTGTGGCGATACCGTCAATGCTGTACCGGCGAGAAGGAGGAAGTGGAAACCCGGACTGACCCAGGCCGCTTCGCGCAAGGTTTTGAAGGCCGTTTACGCCGCCTTCGGTTCATCATTCCGGACTTCTTTTTGTTTAGCGTACCGCGGCATTTTTTCTTTCCAGCCTTTTTTCAGCAGCCAGGCGTTGGCAGGATAGGAGGTTAGAAATCCGACCATCATCGCTATTTGCATCATGAACCAGAACACAGGTTCGGCGGGCTTCAGATGGGGTGAAGGAAACAGCACAAAATAACTCAGAGCCATCCAGCCAAACATACCGACTTCGAAGAGAGCGATGGAAATCGTGTCGGCTCGCAGCACAGCGATCAGGGCTTTTCCGAAGGGCAAGCCGCGCATGGGGGCGATGGTGAAGTATTGAAAAGCGATCCCGAACACATAAGCGAACAGGAAATCCATAACGAGCTTGGCGCCAAACGCTCCCGCAAACGTGATTGCCAATGCAGGAACCAGAGTTTCGCCGAGGATGTCGCCCAGAGTACATCCGGCTCCGCAGTGGGAGACGGCGGTCGAAATTTGGATGAAGTCCGGCCCCGGCGCGGAAGAGGCGGCGTGTTGCTGCTCGGGCTGGCTGGATCGTACTTTGTCTTTCCTCTTCGTCATGAGGGGCCGGGTTTTTCGATACAACCAGATCGCCGCCGGGCCGAAATAGAGGGCTGTGATCGGCCACACCAAGTCCATGATCCACATCTTCTGCGGGCGGCGGGTCTGGTCAAGCAAGATCCAAATACAACAGAGGAAGCAGAGAGAAAGGTACGACCACGCGAGGATTTCCAGGAAAGCAGGATAAGGCATCAACGTTTCTCCGGCCTACGAGAGGCATAGGCGATTCGATGCGCGGGGTCAATCTTCGTGTTGTGATGGGAAACTGTTATGCAGAGGGCTTTAGTCGAGCGAGCCGGCGTTCAATCACAGCTTGTGGGTTTGGAGGGTAAAGGCTTCTTTCCAGAACTAAGCGGCCGCGTCGTGCCCTTCCAGATTAGGCGCATGGTGATTCTTTGTGCGCAGCACTGCTGCTTCTTGAGCAGCGTCATAAATGCGGTCAGAAAGTTTGAAAAGAAGAGTCCAGTACTCTTCGCCGAGCGTATTACGCAGGCGTTCTTGCGCTCTAATCCAATACGGCAGCGCGTCGTTGAGGCACTGCCTGCCTTTGTCAGTTAGCCGGTAAATCCTTTCGCAGTGGTTTGCACCAATACGGACCTCGACCAGTCCTTTGCGGCGCAGTGCCGCAAAGCGGCGCGAGAGCGTCTCCACGGCGACGGCATATTCGCGCGCGAAGTCACACTGGGCTATTTCTCCCGCCTCTTCGATGGCCCTCAGCGCGATGAATTGGGTAGTTTTGAGACCCGTAGGCATGAGCACAAGATCGTAAAGCTGCGTTACCGCACGGCTCGCCCTTCGCAGTCCCCCACATGCGCACAACGATTCAAGTGCTGCGTCGGCTGTCGGCCTGCTCACACTAGTAGAGATGCTTCCGTCGTTCATCGCGTATCTCCGCTCGTCAAAAAATCTGCGGGTTCATAAGCGCCGAGCAGGCGATGGGTTCCCGCTTAAGCCTAACTTTTCATTATCGCTATACACCGCTTCCATACACAAGCGTCAACCTGCGCCAGCTTTCAAATCTCATTCGCAATCTTCCCCGGACATTCGACAGAGGACATTTCACAACTCAACTCATTTCATTTCGGGACGAGTCTCTTCCGGGATTCAGTCCTTATTTACCAGGGAAGCCATACTTTTCCACTCATACATCAACTTATGTAGTTGCTCAATCGTCAGCGCGATCGATTCGGCGCTTTTTCTAACGGTCAACCCGGGGGGCGGGTCGGATATGTCCGCGGGTGAAGCAGGTTGGGAGCACGTTGCAGCAGCAACATCCCCTTACGACCGGCTCAGGTGAACACTCGTTCTTTCTGCGGCATCTTTATCCGAGCCAAGCGGAAGAAAGTTGATACCACAGCCGCAGCAAACAAAGGACTTGTGGATGAGCGCCGCTGTCCAGCAGCACCTGATTGACCTCTGGGAAACCCCTAAAACCGCGATAGGTTGGCTATCGACGGTCGATCACAAAGAACTCGGGAAACGCTATATCGCAACTGCAATGGCGTTCCTGGTCATCGGCGGCGTCGAAGCTTTGTTGATCCGCTTGCAACTCGCGAAACCGAACCAGACACTGCTCGATCCGGAAACGTACAACCAGATATTCACCATGCACGGCACCACTATGATCTGGTGGTACGCCTCGCCGATCCTTTCAGGTTTTGCGGTTTTTCTGGTGCCGCTGATGATTGGCGCGCGGGACATGGCCTTCCCGCGACTGAATGCCTTCACCTACTGGGCCTATCTATTCTCCGGGATACTTCTGTATGTGGGGCCTTGTCTCGGCCAGGCTCCGCACGGTGGATGGTTTGCCTATGTGCCGTACACTTTGAGCCCCTATTCCCCGGCGCACGGAATAGATTTTTTCAATCTTTCGCTGATTCTGCTGACCATCGCCACAACCGGCGGCGCCATCAACTTTATCGTAACCATTCTGCGGTTGAGAGCTCCGGGCATGGCGATCAGCCGCATGCCGCTGTTCCTCTACAGCACGCTGACCGTTTCCTGGATCACTGTGTTTGCGCTGCCCGCGCTGACCGCAGCCAACATCTTCGTTGAACTGGACCGGCGCTGGAATGCTCACTTTTTCGACGTCGCGCACGGCGGTAATCCTTTATTGTGGCAGCACCTTTTCTGGTTTTTCGGCCACCCCTGGGTGTATATCGTGTTCTTGCCTGCCACGGGAATGCTCTCCATGATCATTCCTGCATTCTCGCGAAGGCCCATTGTCGGCTATCCCTATGTGGCAGCCTCGACCGTGCTCACCGGGCTGGTGGGATTCGGCGTGTGGGTTCATCACATGTTCGCAGTTGGCATGAGCCAACTGGCCATGAGCTTCTTTAGTGCCGCAAGCATGACAATTTCCATCTTCACGGCGGTGCAGGTGTTCGCCTGGCTGGCGACGCTCTGGAGAGGGCGGCCCGTTCTGACCGCTGCCATGCACTACGCTCTCGGCTCGGTTGCGCTGCTGGTGATTGGCGGTTTGAACGGCATTTTCACGGCGGTGGTTCCCGTAGATTGGCAGGTGACGGACACGTACTTCGTGGTTTCCCATCTGCACTACGTGCTCGTCGGCATCAACATGTTCCCGGTGTTCGCGGCCTTCTACTACTGGCTGCCGAAAATGACCGGACGCATGTTGGGAGAGACGCTCGGCAAGATCAGTTTTTGGACTATGTTTGTCGGATTCAACCTCGCCTTTTTCCCCATGCACGTGCTGGGAATCGAAGGCATGCCTCGCCGGATTTACACCTACCTTCCGGGGATGGGCTGGGAGGGGCCGAACATGATGATCACGGTGGGCGCATTCATCCTGGCACTCGGGATTCTTCTGACCTTCATCAACATTTACTGGAGCCTCCGCAGTGGGCGGCTTGCCGGAAAGAATCCCTGGTTTGCCGACAGCCTGGAATGGTCTACCGATTCGCCGCCGCCTCCCTATGGCAGCATACATCTCCCGACCGTCGTCTCGCGGCATCCGTTGTGGGACGAGCATGATGAAGAAGAGGATCCAAAGAACCAGCGAGTTCTCGACCAGGCCCGCCTGACCTTTACCACCACCTCGTTAGACGCGGAGCCGGTGGCCATCGCCAGTATCTCGGAGGACACGATTCTCCCGCTGTTGCTGGCGTTGGGAATGTTCGTGGCTTTCGGCGCGCTGATCTATCAACTTCTATGGGTCGTGCTCGGGGCGGGCATGTTCTCCCTGTTGGTGACCGCTCTCTGGCTATGGCCTGCAAGCGAAGGTGAAATCGGATGAGTCCTCTTTCGATAGCCGATACCACACCCGCAGCACATGCGGCGCCGGTTCTGCCCGCCGATGACACTCGCGGAACTTACGGGATGTTGCTGTTCGTTCTCACCGAGAGCTTTCTTTTTATCTTCATGTTCTTCGCTTACTACTACGTGGAGAAAGGTAACCAACGCTGGCACGTGGAAGTACCCCCGCGGCTGCACTATGCCCTGCCACAGTTGGGTCTGCTTGCGCTGGGAAGCCTTCTACTGTGGTGGGGGGAAAAACAAACGATTCAGCGCAGAGGGCTCGCGGCGCGGCTGGCAGTACTGGGAACCATCATTCTGGGATTCGGCTACCTCGTTCTGTCGTACTTTTCCTATTCCGAACATCTGCAACACATCAGCCTGCACACCGACGCTTACGGTTCGGCCTTCTACACCATTACGGGCATTCATATCGCTCACTTGATCTTAGGAATCCTCATGCTGTTTTGGGTCCTGCTTTTGCCGCAATGGGAGCCCATGCCGCGCCCGCCGCACCGTCCCTACCACAACGTAGCCATCTATTGGCACTTTGTGGCTGCGCTGTGGCTGATTACGGTTTGCATCCTCTACATCGGTCCAAACGTGTACAACGCTTTATGACAGCGCCGCAAAACTCGTCGAGTTCCGATTCTGTTTCCTCGAAAAGGCTGTGGTTTGGCTTAGCAGGCGCGGTGTTCGCCTGGGTGCTTGCCGGTCTCCTCGACTTTTTTTTTGCCTGGCGGGCTTGCATGGGCGGTGAAGCAGAGCCGGGCGCTTTTGCCGGTACGGGCCTTCACATTCTGCTCGGCTTCATCACTTTCGGCTTCCTGGCGGTGGCCATTGCGGGTGGGATTGTCTCTTATGGGAACTGGAGGAAGCTCTCGGACCAACCGAGCATTCTTTTCGCCGAGGGACGCGGCCGCAAGCAGTTTATGGCGATTGCCGGTGTCCTGGTGAGCGTGACGTTGGGGGTGGGTATGGTGTGGTTCTCCATTCCTATCTACGTCCTTGGATTTTGTACGAGGTGGCGATGAAAACTTTCTGGAATCACATTTTGCTGACGCTTTCTGTAGTCGCCACATTGTTAAGCGTGACTGGATGCCTGGGAGGAAAAATGGCGCGCGGATACAGCATTGAAACCGGAGGGAATGCGGATCGCGGCGCGCAAGCTATCCAGCGGTATGGCTGCGGGTCGTGCCACATGATCCCCGGGATTAACCGCGCCAATGGCCTGGTCGGGCCGCCGCTCATGTTGTTTGGCAGGCGCACTTTCATTGCGGGAGAGGTTGCCAACACCCCCAATAACCTCGTGCAGTGGATTCAGAACCCGCAATCCATCGAAGCTGGCACCGCGATGCCCAACATGGGAGTAAGCGAAGATCAGGCGCGTGACATCGCGGCCTACCTTTACACCCTGCGTTAAGGAGGAAGAATGAGTCGGAAGACGCGCGCACTTACGATTATCGCCTGTGCACTCTGCCTGCTGGCCGGGACCTTGGTTGGCCAGAAAAACAGTTCCAGTAACCAGGGAATAACGCAGGTTCCGGGGCAGCTTGCCAGCATTCACCTCGTAAGCGCCGTGCCCGATGGGCAGTGGACGTTGCCCGCTGGAGACTATGCCAACACTCGTTACAGTCCGTTGGACCAGATCAATACAGAAAACGCGAAGAACCTGAAAGTGGTCGGCATCATGTCCACGGGAATTCCGCACGGACATGAAGGGCAACCCCTGGTGGTCAACGGAACAATGTATGTGGTGACGCCTTTTCCCAATGACTTGATTGCTCTGGACCTCAGCAAACCGGGGTTTCCCGTGAAGTGGAAATACCAACCTCGGCCGAATGCACAGGCTGAGGGCGTGGCCTGCTGCGATGTGGTGAACCGGGGAGCCAGTTACGCCGACGGCAAAATCATCTATGCCACCCTCGACAACAACGTGGTGGCGGTGGACGCCAACACCGGAAAAGAAGTTTGGCGGACGCTCACCGGAGACATCAACGTCGGCATGACCACCACCATGGCGCCACTGGTCGTCAGGAATGTCGTAATGATCGGCAGCAGCGGCGGCGAACTCGGGGTTCGCGGCCGGGTGACCGCGCTGGACGTGAAAACCGGCAAGCAGATTTGGGTCGCTTATAGCACCGGGCCGGACAAAGACGTGCTTATCGGGCCGAACTTTCACGCTTTCTATCCCAAGGACCAGGGCAAAGATCTCGGCGTGACCACTTGGACTCCCGATCAATGGAAACTCGGCGGCGGAAATGTGTGGGGATGGCTTTCCTATGATCCGGAAACCAATCTGGTTTTTTACGGTACCGGCAACCCTGGAACCTGGAATCCGGACATGCGGCCCGGAGACAACAAATGGAGCATCACCATTTTCGCGCGCGATCCGGAAACCGGGCAGGCGCGCTGGGCCACGCAACTGGTGCCGCACGATTCCTGGGATTACGACGAGATTATGGAGAACGTTGCCATTGATATGCAGTGGCAGGGAAAGATGCGCAAGTTGCTTATCCATCCGGGACGCACCGGGTTTGTGTTTGTTCTCGACCGCGAGACCGGCCAAATCCTCTCCGCCGATAAATTCCAGCCGGTGAACTGGGCGAAAGACTACGACCTGAAAACCGGCATGCCCGCGGTGGACGAAAGCAAGCGCGTCCATACGGGACAGTACACACGCGAGATCTGCCCATCCTCTACCGGCGGAAAAGAATTTGTCCCCACTGCATTCTCCCCGCGTACCGGTCTTCTCTACATTCCGGCGCACAACACCTGCATGGACTACAAAGGCATGCAAGTGAACTACATCGCGGGAACGCCATACCTTGGCTCAAGCGTGACCATGTATCCGGGCCCCGGCGGTTATCAGGGCGAGTTCATGGCCTGGGACCTTGCTCAACGCAAGGAAGTTTGGGGCATTAAGGACCCTAAGTTCCCGGTCTATAGCGGAGTCCTGGCCACCGGCGGGGATGTCGTTTTTTACGGGACGATGGACGGTTGGTTTCGCGCTGTGAATGCGCGCAGCGGGGCAATTCTGTGGCAGTTCAAAACCGGCTCAGGGATCATCGGAGACCCCATCACCTTCAAGGGTCCGGATGGCCGGCAGTACATTGCGGTCTATTCCGGCATCGGCGGATGGATGGGAGCGGCCGCATTCTCCTCGCTCTCCCTCGACGATCAATACGCCGCTCTGGGCATCACCGGCACCATGAAGGGCATTAAAGAAGCGACCGCACCAGGAGGAGCTCTCTATGTGTTCGGCCTGTAGATGGGCAGCGGCCTGGGTTCTCATGCTCGCGGGATCGCTTGCATTCGCCGGCCCGCGGGCGTTGCGAGTGTGCGCCGATTCCAACAATCTGCCCTACTCCAATGACAAGCAGGAAGGCTTTGAGAACAAACTCGCGGCCATGGTCGCGCAGGATTTGGGACGGCAGTTGCAATACGTATGGTGGCCGCACAGTCCAATGCGTGCCCACCGGTATTTTCGCGCGGGGATCTGCGATCTGATTATGGAATTGCCTGCCGGCGACGATCTGGCCCAGGCGACGCGGCCCTACTATCGCTCGAGTTATGTTTTCGTGACCCGCAGAGACAGGCATGGTCCGGTTGCTTCCTTCGACGACCCCTATCTCAAGACTGCCCGCATCGGCCTTCATGTGGTAGTTGGCGATGACGCTGCCCTGCTTCCCCCGGCAAGGGAACTGCTGAATCGCGGCATTGTGAGCAATATTGTGGGCTACAGCGTCTTCGGAGATTTCTCCAAACCCAATCCTCCTGCGGAGCTGGTGCAGGCCGTGGCGCAACGAAACATCGATCTGGCAATTGCCTGGGGTCCACTGGCGGGCTATTTCGCCCAGCGTTCTGCTGTTCCCCTCGATGTCACGCCCGTGTGCGGCAAATCCAGTGCCCTGCCTCTGAGTTTCAACATGTCCATGGGGGTGCGCCGTGGAGACAGCGCTTTATTGACTCAACTGAATTCGGAGATCGCCCGCCGCCATAGCGAAATTCGCAGCCTGTTGCGGAGCTATGGCGTGCCGCTTCTAGATCCAGGCTCGGAATCGAGGTCCTGCAAATGAGTAGCAGATTACAGATAGCCGTGGAATGCTTCGCCGTTTGCATGTTGCTTGTGTTCACCTCCGCCTGTTCGCAGCAGCCCATGGAAGCAGCCGCAGCCGGCGCGCCTCCGTCGGTAAGAATTCCGATTGGCCCCATACCCGGTCCGCAGTCTGCCCTGAATCTTCCCACCAATCCCTATAGCAACAACCCGGTTGCCATCGCCGAAGGACGCCGCCTGTTCATTTGGTACAACTGCTACGGCTGCCATGGAGGGCATGCAGGTGGCGGGATGGGGCCGAGTCTGCGCGATCCAGTCTGGATCTATGGCGGGGATGACGCGCACATTTTCTCCTCTATCGCCGAAGGGCGCAGCAAAGGAATGCCGGCCTGGGGTACCAAGCTGCCCGAAGACCAGATATGGAAGCTTGTCGCCTACATTAAGACCCTGCGAACTCCGCAAGAGCCGGATCCGCCGCAGGTTCCGCCCCATCCAGAAATCAAAGAGGCACAGAAATGAGGCCGCGGATTCAATTGCGCCTTGTGCTGACGGCATTTTTGTTCCTGGGATTGACCGGTTGCGGCCTGCCGCAATCCATGCTTCATCCCGGGGGACGCGCCGCCGATAAGCTGGCCACGCTCATCTGGATTGAAGTCATCACATTTTGCGCGGTGGCGTTCATAATGTGGGTTCTGCTCGGATGGGCTAGCCTGCGCCGCCGAGGGTCGCTGGAATCCCATGAACCTTACACAACCGGCGGAGGTCAATCCTGGATTCTCATTGGCGGGTTCGCTATTCCTTTTGTGATCTTGTCTGCGATATTCGTACTGGGAATTGACTCCATGAAGCATTTTCCGGTGAATGCGGGCATGAAGCCGGAAAAGCCCGAGATCCAGGTCATCGGACATCAATGGTGGTGGGAACTGCAATACGTTGCCGGGCCGCTGCAACGGCACTTCACCACCGCGAATGAAATCCACATCCCGGTGGGACGCCCGGTAGACATCGAACTGCAAACCGCGGACGTGATCCATTCCTTCTGGGTGCCGACATTGCACGGCAAGGTTGATTTGATTCCCGGCCAGCCGAACTACATTCGCATCGAGGCCGATCACCCTGGCGTCTTCCACGGGCAGTGCGCAGAATATTGTGGCGAACAACACGCGCACATGCTGCTGCTGGTCGTAGCTCAGCCCGAACCGGAATATGAGGCGTGGGTGAACCAGCAACTCCAGCCCGCCGCCGAACCAACCACCCAGGAAGCGATGCACGGGCGTGACGTATTCATGTCTGCGGCCTGCTCCCTGTGCCATCGGATACGCGGAACCGATGCGCTGGGAGCGGTCGCGCCCGATCTTACCCATCTGGCCAGCCGGCGGGGCATTGCCTCCGATTCCTATGACAACAATGCGGGCAATCTGGAAGCCTGGATCACGCATGCCCAGTCCCTGAAGCCGGGTGCTGCCATGCCGGATCTCACGGCATTCAACGGAGCGGACTCGCGCGCCCTGGTTGCGTTCCTGCAGCAGCTGCACTGAGGGGCCGTGGCCACGAAGAAATGCGGCGACCAAATGCGAGGGCGGCCTCCCGGCCGCCCTGAGTGATCCAGTCGTGAGCTTTGCTATTACGCTGGCGCCGGCCCCGGCTTTGCGATCCCCGGACGGCCCGGTTCAGGCTTCAGAACTTGCTGAACGCCGTCATCCGATCTGGGTGGAGGCACGATCTTCGGCAGCTCTTTGCCTTCGATGATCATTTTGATCTCATTGGCATCAAGCACTTCGCGCTCGAGCAAAGCCAGAGCGACTCTAATCAGCGTGTCGTGGTTATCGGCAAGAATCCCCTTGGCGGTGTCGTAACCTTTGCCCACCAGCCGCCGCACTTCTTCGTCAATCTTGATGGCGGTGGCTTCGCTGTAATCGCGGTGCTGGGCAATCTCGCGTCCCAGGAATATCTGCTCTTCCTTCTTGCCGAAGGTCAGCGGCCCCAGGTCGCTCATACCGAACTCGCAGACCATTTTGCGCGCCATGTCGGTGGCGCGTTCGATGTCGTTGCCCGCGCCGGTGCTCATCTGGTTGAGGAACATCTCTTCGGCGATCCGGCCACCCATCATGATGGCGATTTCGGTTTCGAGATATTCCTTGGTGTAGTTGTGCTTGTCGTCAATGGGCAACTGCATAGTCACGCCCAGCGCCATACCGCGCGGAATGATCGTCACTTTGTGCAGCGGATCGGAGTTCGGCAGCTTGGAAGCGACCAAGGCGTGCCCAGCCTCGTGGTAGGCAGTTACTTTCTTCTCTTCGTCCGAGAGCAGCAGCGACTTGCGCTCCACGCCCATCAGGACTTTGTCTTTCGCCAGTTCAAAGTCGTACATCAGCACGGCTTTGCGGTTCTGCCGCGCCGCGCTGAGTGCCGCTTCATTCACCATGTTCTCGAGATCGGCTCCCGAGAACCCTGGTGTTCCGCGGGCAAGAACCGAAAGATCCACATCGTCGGAAATGGGCTTCTTGCGGGTGTGCACGCGCAGAATCTCTTCGCGCCCCCGCACGTCGGGCCGGTTCACCACCACCCGCCGGTCAAAACGCCCGGGCCGCAGCAGCGCCGGATCGAGCACGTCCGGCCGGTTGGTCGCCGCCATCAGGATGACGCCTTCGTTCGATTCGAAGCCATCCATTTCGACCAGCAATTGATTCAGGGTCTGCTCACGCTCGTCGTGTCCGCCCCCCAAACCCGCGCCACGGTGCCGTCCGACGGCGTCAATTTCATCGATGAAAATAATGCAGGGAGCATTCTTCTTGCCCTGCTCGAACAAGTCGCGTACGCGGCTTGCGCCTACGCCGACGAACATTTCTACGAAGTCTGAACCGGAGATCGAGAAGAACGGAACGTTGGCTTCGCCGGCAACCGCCCGCGCCAGCAAAGTTTTGCCGGTTCCCGGAGGACCCACCAGCAGTACGCCCTTGGGAATGCGTCCGCCGAGTTTTTGGAATTTCTGCGCTTCCCGTAGAAATTCGATAATTTCTTTGAGTTCCTCTTTCGCTTCATCCACACCGGCCACGTCCTTAAACGTAACCTTCTTCTGCTGCATGGAGAGCAGGCGAGCCCGGCTCTTGCCGAACGACAGCGCTTTGTTGCCGCCGGTCTGCATCTGGCGAATCATGAAGAACCAGAGGGCGGCCAAAACGATCAGGGGCGCCCAGGTTCCCAGCAACTGGAACGTCCAGCCTCCGTTGCTGTTATCGCGGATGCTGATGTTCACGCCCTTTTCCCGCAGGGTCTTGATCATGTCGGGATAATTGGCGGGAACGGTGGTATGGAACGTGGCGTTGTCGCTCTGGTACTTGCCATGGACTTCCATGCCGGTGATGGTTACTTCCTTCACCTGGCCCTGGTCCACATCACTCATGAACTGCGAGAAGTTGACTTCCTTCTCTTTTTGCCCTGAGCTACCGGCCTTCACTACCTGCCAGAGAAGGAAGGCAGAGAGCAAAATCACCAGCCAAAAGACTACAGTTTTAACAGTCGAATTCACGAAAAAGGCTCCTACACCCCAAAAGCCAAATGTCCCAAAAGCACGGCTTCGCTCATTTAGATGCCAAAGCCGCTATTTGGATGACGAAATTGGTATCTGGTTATTCTATCCCTTCTGACGGGCAAATGGAGGTCAGTTATTTCCATAACTTAGGTCATTTCCCGAGTTGCTCCCATCCCGGTGGCCGGGCTAGGTTCCAGGGCAACTTCTCGGATCAGGATCGCCTCTCGGCCCTCCCTCGCACGAAACTTGGCTGCGCCGGGGCATCCGCGCAGCCAGACCACTTCGCCCTGGCAAACTACCACCGGCCAAAGTTTTCTTTCAAGCTCCGTTAAGTGCTTTTCCTGCAGCAACTCTTTGACTTTTCTGGCACCCTTGCGATGCTCTGGCCAAAAACGATCCCCGGCGTGCCAGTTGCGAACGGTGAGTTGGCTGGCAAGTGCTGCCTGATCCAATAGACACTGCGAGCTTTCGCAGGGTTCCCCGGCCGGATGAATCCGGACGACGAACCGTGTGCCCAGCTCTGGGACCAAAACGTCTCCCGGCATGGGAAGCTGGTATTCGTAATCGGTCGCCCTCGAAAGTTTCTCCGGAATCTCAAATCTGAGATTTTTCCTGGAGAGAGAAACTCTCCAGCCATCCGGCAATTCGACCGATTTCATCCCCCCGGAGGCAATTTGGAGGATTTCTTCCACTTGGCGAAATTCAAGGCGAAGCTGGAGCGACTCGGCCACTGCTCGGATCAGGCGCCGCTGCAAAGCGAGGGGCAAATCCAGCAAAGCTTTCACCGTAAGATTTTTCTCCTGCGCGAACCAGATTTTGGGTAGCAGTCGGGAGACTTCGGCCTGCCAATATGCCTCTTCGGCGCGCGCGATTTCCGCAGTGTCGGCCAAAGCCTCGCGGACGGCGGGGTTCAGACCTCGCTCCATCCGCGGCAGAATTCCGTGCCTTACCCGGTTTCTGGCGTGGCGCAGATCGCGGTTGCTGGAATCTTCTCGCCAATCCTGATTGACAGCTGACAGGTAACTCTCGAGTTCCCTGCGGCGAACGCCGAGCAGGGGCCGGACAATGGCGAGATCCTGCTGAGCGCTGACTGAAAACTGACGGCTCTCGGATAATTTCGGGTAAATCCCCGCCAACCCGCGCGTTCCGGCCCCACGGGCAATGCGCATCAGGACGGTTTCGGCTTGATCGTCCAGCGTGTGCGCGGTGGCAATGCGGTTCACACAACCTTCGCGGAGCAAGCGGTGAAAATAGTCATATCGCAGGTTGCGGGCGGCGGTTTCGAGGCTGAGGCGCTGCTCAGTAGCGTGCCGGACCACGTCGCCGGATGCGCAATGAAATTGCAGCTCGTGCCGCTGCGCCAATTCGGCGACGAAGTGCTCGTCCGCATCCGACTCTGCGCCGCGTAGCTGATGGTTGAAGTGGATAACGGAGAGAACCATGCCCAATTCCTGCCGGAGTTCGAGCAGCAGCCGCAGCATGGCAACAGAATCTGCGCCGCCCGAGACGGCCGCAGCTACGCGATCCCCGGCTTTCAACAGCTTGTGCTTGCGGATGTAGGCGGTGACGCGCTGGGAAAGAGTTCGCACCGCAGCTATGGTACAACTGACGCGTGATTAGGGCGTGAACGGTTTGCTTGAGATACCCGACGCTGTCTGAAGATACCGATCAGCCACAGAAACTGGCCATCAGTACTAATGGAGTTGCGGTGCTGTCGGGATGCGCACAGCACGAACGGGCCAGCCTCTTAGAAAATCAGCCGCTTTTTCGCGTGCTTTCGTTATCTCCTTCGCACTCATCACCTGCTGCAACTGCAAGCCCTCCCTCTCAGCCTCTGGTGTCCCACGAGTGAACGCCACGATCATCCAAGAATACGCAGTCACTATGTCCGATTTAACTCCTTCTCCGTCCCGGTACATCGCTCCGAGTTGCAACGCGGCGGGACCATCACCTCGGCGGGCAGCCTTTTCGTACCATTTCTTTGCTGCTCTCGGGTTCTTCTGGACTCCGAGCCCATTTCGGTAGATTTGGCCGAGGCAGTAGTCTCCCATCGGAGATCGCTGCTTCTCTGCCGCTTCGCACCAAGCACGGGCCTCGGAAAAATCCTGGGAAAGCGCTTGGCCTTTGCTGAGTATATCCACGATCTTGATCTGGGCTTTCAGACTACCCTTCTGAGCGGCTTTTCGGTACCATTTGGCAGCGGCGACCAAATCGCGGGTGAGGTCCTCTCCGGTCTTATACATCGCCGCGACCTTCAAATATCCCTCTTCCACTCCGCCCGGCCGCATCTCGGCTTCGGATCGCTGAACCGCATCTGCGGCTGGAGTGCTTCCGGCCTCTTTAGCCAACAAAAACCACGCGTAGGCGGAAATCGAGTTCTCTCCAACCCCATCGCCGTTGTAATATGCCACTCCCAAGTTGAACATGGCCGAAGGATTGCCCTGTCTTGCGGCCCTCAGGTACCAGAGAACAGCCTGTTCCTTGCTTTTTGTTAGACCAATTCCTTCGCGGTACATGAAACCAAGCTTCGTCTGCGCGACAGCATTGCCCTGTTCTGCGGCTTTGCGGTACCACGTTGCCGCTGACACATCGTCCCGCGGAACCCCGGTACCTTTTTCAAAGGCTTGCCCCAATTTGCACTGCGCTTGCGCATCCCCGTTTTCAGCCTTGGTCTGGAGATCGGGAATGTCGGCAGCCGAAAGATTGTTTTCTGCTTGACTGCTTTGGCCACCGGGCTGAGATTGAGCAATGCTAGGGCCTGCCAATTGGGCCAGAACGACAGTCAATGCAAGCGAAATGAACATCGCGACGGGAGTATATCTGCCAAAAAGAACAAGGCCAGTGATTTGAGTCACTGGCCAGAGAAAGTTACGTCAATAAAGGAGCGCTTACGCGGCTGCCTTCGCCATCCGCCGCGCCTCAATCCCATCCAGCGCGCGCCACAGAGCCTGGGCCGCAGCTTCGCCCGCCGCCAGCGCCTTCTCCGCTATTTCTGGATGCGCCTCAATCCGCTTTCCCAGTTGCTGCCGCCACACTTGCGAGTGGTACACATCGGCGGTGGCGTGCAGGGTGAAATAGCCGGAGGTCTTTTCGTCCGCGCCGTAAGTTTCGCGCAAACCGCGAGCTTTTTCGACGGCCACGCGCGGCACCTGCGACTCATACGCATAAAACGCGGCCAACGCTTCTTCGGGAGTTCCTTCGCTGGCGATACGATGGAAGAACTGAATCAGCCCGGCGACTTCCGCCACCGGGGTGTGTCCATAGAGATCCCGGTCCGCGCCCATGCCTTCGGCGAAATCCAGCCACAGGTCAGCGTGGTCCTCGGCGGTCTGCCCCAAGCCATCTTCTAACCCCTTTTCATCGTAGAGGTTAGCCAGCACGGCACGACGCAGTTCGCTCTCGTCCAGGCGAATGCCAAGTTCGGCGAGATAGGTGGGGAAGGCCTCGACATGGTGGTAATAGTCCTTCGCGTACTCGCAAAGGTCCTCGCGAGTGAGTTCGCCTGCGCTCCACGCCTTGTAAAAGGGGTGGCAAAGCAGGTCATGTTTGGCGACACGGGCATCCAGCTGCTCAAAAAACTCTTGTGAGGTCATAAAAGGGTTCTCCGTAAGGACACAACACTATAAAAGGTAGCTTATGATGTGGCAAGTGATGGGTAATGCGCATTACTCTCGTCTAAGAAATATCAAAGAACCCAGGAATTTTACCGTGACGGCCATCACTTCCGGATCCGGAAGCCACGCAACTTGTTAGAATAAAAGAAGTTCGTGCGAGTGAGGATGCAATTTACTGAACAATTCGAGGTAGTCGTGGTCGGAGCAGGGCACGCCGGCTGCGAGGCCGCCATGGCCGCAGCCCGCATGGGCCTGAAGACGGCGCTCTACACGCTAAACGTAGACCTGATCGCGCAGATGTCCTGCAATCCGGCGGTGGGTGGCATTGCGAAAGGCCATCTCGTCCGCGAAGTAGACGCCCTCGGCGGCATCATGGGCGAGATCACCGACGCTGTCGGCATCCAGTTCCGTCTGCTCAACACGTCCCGCGGTCCGGCCGTCTGGTCGCCGCGCGCGCAGTGCGACAAACAGGCCTACCGGATCAAGATGCGGGAAGTTCTGGAATCGCAGCCGAATCTGAAGATCAAGCAGGCTGAAGTAGCGGATTTGATCCTGGAGAACTCCACGATGCACGGGGGGACGGCCGCCCCCGCCTGCCCTGAGCGAAGTCGAAGAGGTCGTCCGGCGGAGCAAGGCTCCGCCGCCACACGGTCGGTGGTGGGCATCCGGCTGCGCGACGGCCGCACCGTCGGCGCACAAGCCGTCATCATCACTACCGGCACTTTTCTCAACGGCCTGATCCACTGCGGCGAGCAGCAGTATCCGGCCGGACGCTCCGGCGAACCCAACGCTGTGCTGCTGGGAGAGGCGCTCAAGAATTTGGGGCTGCGGCATTGCCGCCTCAAGACCGGCACGCCGCCGCGCCTCGACGGACGCAGCATTGACTGGTCGCGCTTTCCCGAACAACCGGGCGATGCCGATCCCACGCCTTTTAGCTTCCGCACCAAGCGTGTGGCTCATCACGATTCGCAAATTCATTGCTACATCGCCTCGACCACTCCCGAGACTCACCGCCTGATTCGCGAGAACGTGCACCGCTCGCCCATGTACAGCGGGCAGATTCAGTCCATCGGCCCGCGCTACTGCCCCTCCATTGAGGACAAGATCGTCAAGTTTCCCGACAAAACCACGCATCAGCTTTTTCTCGAGCCTGAGGGCCTCAACACCAACGAAATCTACGTCAACGGGATGAGCACCTCGTTGCCGGTCGAGGTGCAGATCGAGATCCTGAAAACCATCCCCGGTCTTGAGACGGCCGAGATGCTGCGCCCCGGCTACGCCATCGAATACGATTCGATTGACCCCACCGAACTCGAGCGCACTCTGGAAGTGAAAAAGATCCCCGGACTTTTTCTCGCGGGGCAGATCAACGGGACCTCAGGATATGAGGAAGCTGCCTGCCAGGGCCTGATGGCGGGTATCAACGCCACCCTCAAAATCAAAAACCAGCCGCCGCTGATTCTGGACCGTACCGAGGCTTACACGGCGATTCTCATCGACGACCTGATCTCGAAGGGCACGAACGAGCCTTACCGCATGTTCACGTCACGCGCCGAGTTTCGCCTGCACCTGCGCATCGACAACGCCGACCGCCGTCTCACGCCGCACGGCCGCCGCGTCGGCCTGATCTCTGATGTCGCGTGGGCCGACTTCCAGGCTAAACAACAGCGCCTGGAAATGCTGAAACAGTTGCTGGAGAAAACGAAATTCTCGGCTGGGATGTTGGAGAACATCACCTCAGACAGCTCCTCTGACTGTGTGGGGACGGGGCTTTGCCCTGTCCAAGCGGAGCGAAGCTCCGCAGTAGCGAACGGCAATGGCCTGTTCGCCACTCTCGGCCAGCCGCTCGCGCAACTGCTCAAGCGCCCCGAAATCACCATCGACCAGCTGATCCCGGTTCTGCGCGAGCTGATGCCGGAGTTCTTCCGTGACGATTCTTCCCTAGTGCCCACCGTGGTGAGTTCAGGAGTTCGGAACGAACTCAAATCCGTCGAAACCGAAATCAAATACGCCGGCTACCTGCAGCAGCAGCAGCGGGCCATCGAGCGCCTGAAGAAAGCCGAGCAGCGCCATATCCCCGAGTGGTTCGATTACCGCTCGGTCAGCGGCCTCTCCCGCGAAATGCAGGAGAAGCTGTTGAAAGTACGGCCCCGTACACTGGCCCATGCCTCCAACATTCCCGGTGTAACCCCAGCGGCCGTCTCGCTGGTAAATGTCTACATCGAGATCCAGGCCCGGCGCAGAGAACAATCGCTCGCCCTATAGCCAGGGGCCTCGCGGACGCCTGTCAAAAATACAGTTGCAGCAGCCCACAGCTTTCACGCGGGTCTTAGCCGCGAAGCGGCGCAAGATTACAGCCCAGGGGGAAGGGCGCGTTTTTCGCCGTTCGCCCTGGGTCAAAAGACAGCACGACAAGCCCCGAAAAGGGGCGAAAGAAGAGTTTTGTAACCGCTCTTCTGGCGGCCCCTTCCGGTGCTAAACTAAGCCCTCAGTATGGCCGACGAAAAGCGCTCCCGCACCTGGCTATGGATTCTTATCGGCGGAGGTGGGTTTTTCCTCTTCGTCCTCGCGGTATTTACCCTGGTGTACGTTACGCTTCATGCTGGCGGAGAGCAGACATCTGCCTTTGGCAGGTTCGGCAGCAAGATCGGCGTAGTGGATCTGGAAGGTGTCATCCTCGATCCGAGCAGCGTGGTGCAGCAGCTGAAAAAGTTTGCCGACGACGATTCCATCAAGGCGATCATCCTGCACGTGAATTCGCCCGGCGGCGGCGTGGCTGCCTCGGAGGAAATCTACCGCGAAGTCAAGCGCATCCGCGACGAGAAGAAGAAGCGCATTGTCGCCTCCATCGAAACCGTGGGCGCCAGTGGCGCTTACTATGTTTCCTCCGCCACCAACAAAATCTATGCCGACAATGGGAGCGTGGTCGGCTCCATCGGCGTGATCTCCGAATGGGTGAACTATGGCGAGCTGCTGCGCTGGGCCAAGTTGAAGCCAGAGGTCCTTTTCGTCGGCGAGTTTAAAGATACCGGCGATCCTACGCGCGACCTTACCCCAGCCGAGCGGGCCTATCTGCAGTCTCTGATTGAAAACATGTATGGCCAGTTCGTGCAGGCCGTGGCGGACGGCCGCCATGCCAAGGCCGAAGACATTCGCGCCATCGCCAACGGTAAAGTCTGGACCGGGCAACAGGCTCTCTCCATGAAGCTCATCGACCAGATCGGTGACTTTCAGGATGCGGTCCATGACACCGCCAAAGCGGTTGGCATCAGTGGCGAGCCGGTGCTCGTTCGCCCCGAGAAGGACCACAAAACCCTGCTGGATCTGTTGACCGGCGACCTTTCCCAATGGCTTCCCAGCAAAGAAAAAATGCTCGAGCAGAATGTCGGCTTCTACTATCTCTGGAAATAGGATTCACCTCGGAGTCCTCCGTTGCCCTCTGTGGTTGTGCTCTTTCCCTGGAATCCCGAGTGCCATCCGCTAGTGTCCAAATTGAAACACTTGCATAAAACCCCTTAAATTTGAGAAGGTTATGAGTATCCACCTGGTTCCCGGGGCGGGGTGGGAGCGTCAACCACCCGGACTGACGGTAAACGAGGGAGCACAGAGGCGTATGACAAAAGCTGATTTGATTGATGAAGTCTCGCGGCTGGCAGAGCTTACTCGCAAAGATAGCGAAGTAATTGTCGAAACTATTTTCGACAGCGTGGTACGTTCGCTGCGCGTCGGCGACAAAATCGAAATCCGCGGTTTTGGCAGTTTCCGCACCCGCCAGCGCAAGCCGCGTGTGGGCCGCAATCCCAAGACGGGAGAGCGGGTTGAAGTCCCAGCCAAAAAAATTCCGTTCTTCAAGCCCAGCAAGGAACTCAAAGACCTGGTGAACGGCGAAACTTCGGCTGCTGCTCCCGCCGCGCCACCAGCGCCGCCTGAGCCTCCTCCGGCGCCTACAGCCTAGCCAATGGCGCCAGCTAGCTCCGGATGCCTACAGCGCCCATGAGCCTTCCTGTGGCGCCTTTTTCTGCGCGGTAGGAAAACAAGAGATCCGTACAGCAAGACGTGCACTCAGCCCGGGCTGCTATGTTCTTTCCCGGCACCCCGGCCGCCAGCAACTGCCGCCGGTTCGCCTCCACCAAATCCAGAAAAATTTTCTTCGGCAGTTCACTATGCCCCGGAGCCCGCGCCGTCAAAAACAGCAGCGGATATTTTTCACGCACCGGGTCCGATTCCGTTGCTTCGTGGAAGAGCTCACCGGCAAATTCAAATTGCGACTCAAATTCGGTGCGCACCTCCGGGCCAACCTGGTAACAACATTTGTGAATTCCCGGCCCAATCGCCGCCCGCACATCGCGCGCTCGCGTCCCAAAATGGCGGCGCATCTCACCCAGCCCTTTTTCCACGATGCGTTTCAACGTCCCGCGCCAGCCGGCATGAAACACGCCGACTGCCCGCTGTTTTGTATCTACCAAAATGATCGGCAAACAATCCGCTGTCTGCACGGCCAGCAAAAGCCCGGGAGCGCGACTGATCAATCCGTCGCCGACCAGTTGCTCACCCGGCGGCGCGCTCACGTAGTGAATCAGATCCGAATGAATCTGCCGTAAGGTCACCAGCGGCCAGGCTTTTCGCCCGCTTACCGCCCCCAGCTTCCCCAAAAACTCCGCCCGATTCCGTTCCACCGCCGCGCGCGAATCGCTCTTCGTAAATCCCAGGTTAAGCGCCTTTCCTCCATACACGCGTGAGAAACCGCCGAGCCGCGTGCTGAAGCCGTGAATGAGCCAGGGAATTTTCGCCAGAGAATCGGCGCGAAGAACATTGGGTCGAGTCTTGCGGGAAGCCATCGTCACCAACACATATTAGCAAGGCGAGATGGCAAGATCTGGAGGGGACAGCCGGCCATAGCTCCCCCGAGCCAACTATCGAGCCCTTGCCAGACAGTAATCGCTGGCCAAAAAGTAAGGCAGGACGGCCGCCGGGAAATTCGACATCGGCAGCACTTCTTCCCCGATGGAGAATCCCAATTGTTCAATCATGAAGCGGCGACGCGCCTGAAATCTTTTCCATGCTGCCGGCCATCGCTGCCGGATTTGTTGGCGCAAGCGTTCATCCGCCACGACCACCCCATCTTCCGCGAACGCCCCAAAGTGGGCAGAGGGAATCGCCGCAAAGAAATCGGCCTGCCAGTACATGCCGCTGCGAACCTTCTTGGCCGATCCCGTGTCCGACAAGCTGTCCGTCCACTCATCCGCCGCGATCTGATGCCCAACGTTCAGGCCGAGTTTGAAACCAAGCGGCGTCAGGCGGTGCGAAGCAGCGTGATAAAGTTCGTGGCCGGTCACACCGATGCGCAACGCGCCATACCAGGCCGCCAACGCCTCAGCGTAGGGCGCGGCAGTGGTCTCCACATAGTCGCGAAGAGACGCCGGTAGATCCCGCGGCCCTCTAGCTACCCAGCCAAAGCGACAGGTGTTGGCTCCCTGGTAGGCGCACGTCATCACGATGGGATCGCCCAGATGAAAACGGCGGTCGGAGGGGCTGACGAGAATATTTTTCATAAACCGCTCGCCGCCCGCGCACGTTGGATAGCAGGAAAACGGCAGCCCGAACGTGGCCATCTTGGAGAAACCCTCCATCTCCGTCATCCCGGGCTTGAGCGCTCGAATTCCCTGCAGCACGCATTGCGAGTTATAGGTCGCCACCCACTCGAAATCGGCAATCTGCTCCGGCTCCAGCCTGCTGCGCAACCCGCTCTCCGCCTCCATGAACAAAGCGCTTTCGTTGGTGACGCGTCCACCAGGCCGGATCGCAGCCCGCACCGACTGCGCGACAAATTCCGGAGCATCCAGCACCTCTTGCGGATTTTCAAATTCCGCGGAGGAGAAATACTTCCATCCCGCCACACCCACCCGTGAGCAACCCGCCAGCCCGGCATCTCTGAGCAGCGAAGCAAGCGGCTTTACTTTTTCCCGTGGCTGCCCCAGCAAACTGAACGTCTGGTACAACACCCGCTTGATCGGGATGCGCGCGATGTTCGAGTAACTCCAACCTTCGTTCCCAACGAATAAAGTTGGTTTGCCCTTCGGCAGCACCACCAGCAAAGCTTCCTCGAATCGCGGGTCGTAGTTCGTAAGCCATGCCAGGTTGGCAAAGTGCTCGCGGTCCGCGTAGATGATCAGCCCATTGAGTTCGCGTTCAGCCATCCGTTTGCGTAGCCGCGTCAGCCGAGCCGAGAAAACGGCGGCAGGAAGCTCGGGACGCGGTTCGCGCGGAAATCCAATGTTCGGATAGGTGACCTTCTTCAGGACGAAGCGCGAGGAAACGGTCTTCTCAGATTCCATGGGAACTCCATTCTGTGCGAAGGCTATGTTAATCGCTTGCGAAAGCTTACGGCGCATTCAAAGCGCCGGACGAAGTTGCCCGCGAAATCGGCAGGTCCATTTTCCAAGTCGCGTTGAAGGTGGCTGCGGCAATTCAAGCGAAATCTCAAACCAGTGTAGTCTGGGGAGTTCCGAATATTTACGCATACGTTTTGACGGAGGCATTTGCTGCTCAGAAATGACTCGCTCCCTGAAACGATTTTTGCTGCTGCTTGCCGGCTGGTTTTTCCTTCTGCTGGGGATCGTTGGCCTCTTTCTGCCCGTGCTGCAGGGCATCCTCTTTATCGTCATCGGTCTTACCCTGCTGTCTTCCGAATATGTATGGTCTCGGAAACTACTCGCCGCCCTGCACGCAAAGTTCCCCAAGATCAGCCGAGCGGCTAAGCTTGCGATGATAAAAGTGAACCGCTGGTTCAGGCGATGCTTCAAGATGCGGCGTTGAATTCCCGCATTCCCGCTGTAGTGGTGCAGTTTCAGTTTTTCTCTTGCGGCGTCGGCGGCATTTCTCTGCGATCTCGGCGGTTAAGAGTTTTTCGTTCGTTAAACCAAGAGACTGTAGCCGCGGAGGACGCCGGGGTCTGCGCTAAGCACTCCGGCAAGGAATAAGACAAGGCAAGATCGTTGTTTCGGCCACGGCGCGGGGGTATATTGTTGCGTTCTGCGCAATATCTACTCGCAAACGCCGTGTTCATCCCAAATCCACTACTGAGGTCTCTCCGTGTTGACGCGTCGCGAATTGTTACGCTCCGGTGTCGCTCTTTCCGCTTCTTCCCTGGTGGCTGGTTCGGCGGTCTCGCGGGCCCACGCGTTGCTGGCCGCCGGCGCTCCTTCGATGGAAGCTTTGGCCGCAGTGGCTCCCCGTGAACATCTGCTCTTTGATTTTGGCTGGAAGTTTCAATTGGGCAATGGCTGTGATCCGGCACACGATCTGGATTTCGGCAAAGATCAGGGCGTTTTTGCCAAGTCGGGTGAATTCGACTTTGCTACCGGGAAATTTGACGACTCAACATGGCGCTCGCTGAATCTGCCCCACGATTGGGCCGTGGAATTGCCCTTCGTAGACGATGAGAGCCTTAACAGTCACGGCTACAAGCCGCTCGGCCGCCGCTACCCAGAGACCAGCGTTGGCTGGTATCGCCGGACGTTCGATATCCCCGCAGCCGATGCCGGGCGCCGCATGGTTGTCGAATTCGACGGCGCGTTTCGCGACGCTCTCGTTTTTGTGAACGGCTACTTTGTGGGACGCAATAACAACGGCTATGCGCCGTTTCGTTTCGACCTTACCGATTTCCTGAACTATGGCGGCAAGAATTATCTCGTGGTGCGCATGGATGCCAGCTATGGCGATGGCTGGTTTTATGAAGGCGCGGGCATCTACCGCCACGTATGGCTTACCAAAACGGACGCATTGCACCTGGGACATTGGGAAAGTTATGTCCGCAGCGAGTCAAAAGGCGCCTCCGCCAGTTTGAACCTGGGCACAGTCGTGCAGAACGAGGGCACGCATCCGGAGACCTGTCGCGTACGCTGGCAGATTCTGGATGCATCGGGCAGGACAGTAGCAACCGCTGACGCGGCGCCGCAGAATATCGCGGCCGATGGGTCTGCCACATTCGCCGCTGCGACAAAATTGGCGAACCCGGCACTGTGGTCTCCGGAGACGCCCAATCTCTACTCCGCCATCGTGACAGTTGAGTCCAATGGCAAGGCGCGTGACGCGGAGCGCGTGAGCTTCGGGGTTCGCACCGCAACCTTCGATGCCGATAAGGGATTTTTTCTCAACGGCAAATCACTCAAGATCAAAGGCACCTGCAATCATCAGGATCACGCCGGGGTTGGAGCGGCGTTGCCCGACCGCTTGCAGTGGTATCGCATCGGCGTGCTGAAAGACATGGGATCGAACGCGGTGCGCACCTCGCACAACATGCCCACACCGGAGTGGGTCGAAGCCTGCGATCAGCTCGGCATGATGATGATGTGCGAAACGCGCCTCATGAGTTCCAGCTCGGAAGGACTGGCGCAACTGGAATGGATGATCAAGCGCTACCGCAATTCTCCCGCCGTCATTATCTGGTCCATGGGCAACGAGGAGGGGCCCTTGCAGAAAACTGAGCAAGGCGAGCGCGTGATGGCCACCATGGTGGAACGTTCGCACGAGCTTGATCCCACGCGGCTCTGCACCGCCGCCGTGAACGGCAGCTATGGCCTCGGCATTTCAAAGGCCCTCGATGTGGAAGGCCTGAACTACAATCTTGGCAAAATTGATGACTACCGCAAGTCGCACCCTAAACAGCCTCTCGTGGGCTCGGAGACCGCAAGCACCGTTTCTACGCGGGGCATTTACGAGACTGACAAACTGCGTAATTGGGTGAGTGCCTACGACGCAAATCACCCAGCCTGGGCGGAGCTGGCCGAGGAGTGGTGGAAGTTCTACGCAGCCCGCGAGTGGCTGGCCGGCGGATTCGCCTGGACCGGTTTCGACTACCGCGGAGAGCCGACCCCGTATGGATGGCCTTCCATCAGTTCACAATTCGGCATCGTGGACATCTGCGGCTTTCCCAAAGACAACTACTACTATTACAAAGCCTGGTGGGGACAAGAACCGGTGCTGCATCTGTTTCCGCACTGGAATTGGGAAGAGCGCGAGGGCGAAGTCATTCGCGTCTGGGTGCATTCCAATCTCGACGAAGTGGAATTGTTCCTGAACGGCCGAAGCCAGGGCAGCCAGAAGATCGAACCGCTGACGCATCTTGAGTGGAAAGTGAAATACCAGCCGGGCGCAATCGAAGCGCGCGGAACCAAGAATGGAAAGATCGTGCTCACGGAAAAACGGGAAACCACTGGCCAGCCGGAATCCATCAAACTGACCGCGGACCGGACTACGATCGACGCCAACGGGGAAGATGCCGCAGTCGTTCGTGTCGAGATGCTCGACGCCCAGGGCCGCCACGTACCCACGGCGGACAATCTGGTCACCTTCACCGTGACCGGCGAGGGAGCGCTGATCGGTGTCGGCAATGGCGATCCCAATTGTCAGGAGCCTGACAAGGAGCCTTTCACCCCAGAGGGCGCAGAGGATCACAAAGGAAAACCCAAGCGCAGCTTGTTCAACGGGCTGGCGCAGGTCATCCTGCAAGCTAGCAAAATGCCGGGGTCCATCGTGCTCGAAGCCCGTACCGAAGTTGCCGGCTCCAAACCTTCCGCCACGCTTACCATCACGACAAGAAAAGTAGAACTTCGCCCGGCTGTTCCGGTTTAGAGATTTGGCGCGGGTGCCCCGTCCTTGTCGCGGTGTTTGCGACAGGGCGGGGAATTGAGCGCCGCCCCCCCCACTTTCGTGCTATCAAAATTGCCATTCTGGCGCTTTGTGAGGCTCGGTAGGCCCCGGAGGTCATCCGCGACCCCGCAATCGAAATTAGAGGGTGTGCGCCAGGCGCACACCCCGGTCCAGGAGGCGAGGTCAGCGACCGGCAAGGCGAGGCAGGCTGGATTTTTCCCAAAATGGGAAATTTTGGCCTTCACTTACCCTCAAATCGGGCCTGGGAATGGGCGTCGGGCCCCACAAACGTCATGACAAGAATGTCTGGACAATCCCGCCGAGATCGTAAGTGAAAAGGATCGCCAGCTTGCCTCATATTATTTTATTTCTTCTCGGCGTGTTCGGCGCAGACCTCGGCGTCCTTTGCGGTTACAAGCTTTTGATTTAACGCAAGGAAAGCCCGCTGGTCTGAAACCCTCGTTCTTAGCGCTCTCCGTTGAAAATACAATTTCTCGAAAAACCAGAAACGGCTTGCCGACCGAAGCACGCTGTGGACGGATTCACCAGATATTAACTTGACCCTTCCGCATGCCTCCAAGATCATGAGCCTCTCAAGAAGTGAACTACACGGAGGAAATTCGTCAGTGAAAAAAGCTGCTGTCCATGCAGTCCTCATCGCAATCTCGCTTGGAATATTGGCCGTCGTGCCGGCGAGTGCTCAAGTTACTTTGCTTGCTATCGGTTCGCTGACTGGGTCGAAAGCGGGCTCGTACGCGGATCTCTCCGGTCTACATGGGACCCTCGAAAATGGCGTCCCGGCCAATATCCTCGGCGGACTTGGTTCGGGGTTTGCCTATGCGTCCGGAAATACTTTTCTGGGACTGCCTGATCGCGGACCCAACGCGGTCAGCTACGATTCTGCCATCGATGACACCGTTAGTTACATCCCGCGCTTTCATACCATCGCCATGGACCTGGATCCCAACAAAAGTGGCGTTGGCCTGCCCTTCACGCTGACTCCGAAACTGCACGCCACCACGCTGCTCTTCAGTTTGCCGCCGCTGGTATATGGAACGGGTGACGGCCTGGGCGTAGGCTCCGGCGTTCCGCCCCAGAATAAATGGTTCCTGCACTATTTTTCCGGACGCTCCGATAACTTTGATCCGAACCGTAACTCGGGTGATCTACGCGATGCCCGTTTGGACCCAGAAAGCATCCGCCTCTCCAATGATGGCCGCACTGTTTTCATCTCCGACGAATACGGGCCCTACGTATACCAATTCGACCGGCGCACGGGAATGCGCCTGCGCGCGTTCAATCTTCCCGCGCATTTATTCGTAAGCAGCCTCGCCCCGGTAGGTGCAGACGAAATCTCTAATAACGCCAGCGGCCGCACCGCGAACAAAGGCATGGAAGGACTGGCCATCACACCCGATGGCAGAACCCTGGTCGGCATCATGCAAGCGGCACTGATTCAGGACGCCGCTGCCGCTTCCAAACTGTTGCGCATCGTCACCATTAATATCCGCACCGGTAAAACTCACGAGTATGCGTACCTGCTGACCACCGGCTCGGGTGTGAGCGACATCGTCGCTCTCAACCAGCACGAATTCCTGGTGGATGAGCGCGACGGCAAGGGCCTGGGCGACGGCAGCAAAGCCAAGGTCAAACAGATTTTCAAAATTGACTTAGCCGAAGCCGTGGATATCACCGACATGGATGGAGCCACCGCCGCGACGCATGCCGTCAGCAAGACGCTTTTCCTCGATATCGTTGACGTGCTCACCAACCCACCCTACAACATGGACCCCAGGCTGATACCTTCCAAGCTGGAAGGTTTGGCATTCGGCCCGGACGTTCGTTACAACCGCACAAAAGTACACACGCTGTGGGTGGCCAACGACAACGATTTTCTGCAGGAGGCGGACGATGGCAGCGGGAATGGAACCACCTTTCCCAATCCCAACGAATTCTTGGTTTTTAGCTTTACCGACGCCGATCTCGCGGGATCGAAATTCGTACCCCAGCCGATCAGGCCAGGCTTCTAGCATCGCTCGGCTAGCGCTAAAACGGCAAAGGCTACGCTCTCCGGAGCGTGGCCTTTGTGGTTATCGGGGTAATCTTACCGACGTCCGCCAGCTCGAAATTTGACGGCTACGCAGTAGCTGGGGGATTCTGTAACTTCTGCCCCAGTATGGAGTAGAATCGCGCGCATGAAAATTCGCCGATCTCTCTATTGGATGGGATTTCTACTTATGGCAACTTCGCCGGTCTTGTCTCAGGAGATTCAGCGGCTCGATCCCGCCCTTGACCACATCGTGCCCGCCAATGCCAAGGTTGAAAAGATCGCCGGGGGCTTCGATAAGTGGACTGAAGGACCGGTGTGGACGCGCCAGGGCACCCTGCTCTTCGCCGAAATTCCCGCCAACAATATTGACCAATGGATCCCCGGCAAGGGCGCTTCTGTGTTTATGCATCCCAGCGGGTATACAGGTTCGCAGCCTTATGCGGGACCAGAATCGGGCTCCAACGGCATGACGCTCGATGCCGATGGCCGCGTCAGCGTGGCTGGCCACGCGCGGCGCAATGTCTGGAGGCTCGAGTCGGTGGACCCGAAGGCGCAGATTACCGTGCTCGCCGATTCCTACCAGGGAAAGAAGTTCAACAGCCCAAACGATCTCGTCTACAAATCGGACGGCTCCTTGTACTTCACCGATCCGCCGTATGGTCTGCCCACCCAGGGCGATGACGATCCGGCCAAAGAGCTGAAGATCAATGGCGTCTATCGCATTCTCGGCGCGCGCCAGCGTAAACCCGGTGCTCCACCCGATCCCTCCAAGGTGCAACTTGTCATTGGTGATATTGCCCGCCCCAACGGGATTGCATTTTCGCCGGATGAGAAATACCTCTACATTGCGGAGTCGGGCAAGCGGGTTTGGCTGCGTTACCGGGTAAACGCTGACGGGTCGGTCACGGACGGCAAAACACTGCTCGATGCCTCGTCCTACGACGCGGCAACGGGGACCCCGGACGGCATCCGTGTGGACAAGAAAGGAAACATTTACGGCTCCGGTCCCGGAGGCGTATGGATCATTTCTCCGGAAGGCAAGCACCTGGGAACCATCAAAGTCCCTGAAAGGGTTGCCAATCTCGCCTGGGGCGACAAGGATGGTAAAACCCTCTACATCACCGCCAGCACCGGACTTTACCGCATTCGTCTCAACGCGATAGGGGTGCGGTGGTGAGCAGGAACCCGGCCAGTTCTCGCACCTCTCAAGGCCAATAAGGTCTCGAAGCCAGCAAAATAGGGCGATTTTCCTATTCTTTGGCGCCCAATCCGTAGTAGAATCCGCCCGTTTTGCCGATTCAGGCAACGTGACGCTCTTTGCGCCACGATGTTTCCGTCTCGTAAGGAGGATGGCATGGAACATCGGGCCCCTGGGAGTAGTTCTGTCAGTGCTGCACCGCAGCAATCCAAAAGCAATAGCAACCCTGGCGCGTGGATCATTACCGCCTATGCGCTGTCCGGCATAGGAGCCCTCGCCGTCATGGCCTACTACTTTTCGAATTTCATCACTCACTGAGTTTTGAGTGAGCGGTTCTCTTCTTTTTTGGCGCCGGTCCCTAGCCGCGCGCCGTAGAGGGAGAAGTGTATTCCGCGGCAAACCGGCCCCACCCCGGAGGGTTATCTGCCCTCCCAGTTGTAAAAAATTTGTCAATCCTGAGCTGGACGCGCTGGCTGATACCGCCTGGAGAGTAAGATTGAACGGATTTATCGCGGTTGGAAGGGTCGCATACTGCCATGCTTAGAGTCGAGGAGAGCCGAAGCCCGATTCCTCCCCGGGTTCAATCGGCCGAGTTTCCCGTTTCCGAAATGACGGCCGCCAGCGGCGAGCGCATCCTGATTGTGGAGGATGATCGCGCCGTTCAGAAAGCGTTGCGCCGCTTATTTGAGGCGGAGCGGTTTTCCGTCGAAATCAGCGGTGACGGGCAATCGGCCCTTGAAGCCTTCCGCCGTACCGTCCCGAATGTGATTGTGCTTGACCTGCGACTCCCCCTGCTCTCCGGGCGCGACGTCTGCCGGGAAATCAAGAAACAGGTGCCTGCTCTTCCGATCATCGTGTTGAGCGCCACCACCGATGTTTCCGACAAAGTATTGCTGCTCGAGACCGGGGCCGATGACTACGTCACCAAGCCTTTCAGTCCACGCGAACTGCTGGCCCGGGTGCGGGCTGCGCTGCGGCGGACAACCAGAACCGCCGTCGGAGAACTGGAAACGTTCGCCGGCATTACCGTGAATTTCATCAAGATGGAAGTGCTGCGCGAGGGTGAACCGGTCATCCTTACCGCCCAGGAATTCAAGACGCTGAAGTTCCTTTTGCAAAATCCGGAACGGGTCATTTCGCGCGATGAGCTTCTGAACGAAGTTTGGGGATACCAGAACTATCCTTCCACCCGAACCGTGGACAATCACATTTTGAAGCTGCGGCAAAAGCTGGAGCGGGACCCGGCGAACCCGGTGCACTTCCGCACGGTCCATGGCGTCGGCTACAAGTTTGTGCGCTGAACAAGCGCCGCATTTTCTGAGGCCGAGGGGAGAAGCCAGGCATTGTGAAACTCCGCTTGCGCACCAAATTTCTGCTTTCCATGCTGCTGATCTCCCTCGGCCTCACTTGCACCAGCCTTCTGCTGGTTCGCCATCTGGTGGAAGCGCAGGAACGCCGCAAGATTTTTGCCGATCTGCAAAACTCGGTTCATACCTTTCAGGATTTTCAGCAGGAGCGCGAACGCACCCTCGCCCATTCCGCCGGATTGCTGGCCGACCTGCCGCGCCTGCGGGCGTTGATGACCACCCAGCACGAGGCTACGATTCAGGACGTATCTAAAGACCTTTGGGAACTCTCCGGCAGCGATTTGCTTCTCTTGGCGGATCGTACGGGTAGGGTCGTGGCCCTGCATACTGCTTCTCCAGGATTTACCCGGGAAATCGCCCAACAGTCTTTGAGCAATGCGCTCAATCAAGGCCGAACGAACGGTTGGTGGTTTGGCGCGCATCACCTATACGAAGTTTTTCTCAAGCCCATCTACTTTGGTCCGGCGAAGGAGAACCAACTCCTCGGGTTCCTGGTTGTCGGCCACGAGATGAATGAAGCGGTAACCGCGCAGGTCAGTCGGGTGGCTGCGAGCCAGGTCGCTTTCTACTACGGCGATGCGGTCGTGCGGAGTACGCTGTCCGCCGCGCAGCAGAGTGAACTGCCGGCCATTCCGCCCCCCGGAGTTGCTGGAGCTCCACAGGCGGAGGAGATCCGATTACAGGGCGAACAATTTCTGGAAACATCTCTGCGGCTGACTGAGGGCGACGCTCCCCAAGTACGCATGGTGGTGCTGAAGTCCTACGATCAGGCAATCGCCTTCCTGAACCAGCTCAACCGGCTGCTGCTGGCTCTCGGGCTCGCGGCGGTCATCGGAGGCAGCGCCCTGGTTTTTCTCATTTCTCACACTTTCACCCGGCCTTTGGGCAGTCTGGTGGCTGGAGTGCGTGCTCTCGAGAAGGGCGACTTCAATTATGCGTTGGATCCACATGGAGGCGATGAAGTCGCGGAAGTAACCGGGGCGTTTAAGCGAATGCGTGCGAGCCTGCGAGAAACTCAGCGCGAACTGCTGGAAGCGGAGCGCCTGGCTACCATTGGGCGTATGGCCAGTTCGATTTCCCATGATCTGCGTCATTCTCTGGCCGCGATTGTCGCCAACGCCGAGTTTCTGTGTGAAAGCCAGCTCACTTCGGAGCAGCGCGAGGAGCTGTATCAGGAGGTCCGAATCGCCGTCAACCAGATGACCGATCTAATTGACTCGCTGCTCGAGTTCTCTCGCACACCCGAATCGCTGCGCCCCTCCTATGGGAGCGTCACCGACACGGTTGAGCGCGCAGTACACACCATTCGCTCCCGTCCTGAATTCCACAACGTACAAATCTCAATTCGGCAGGAAGGCAACAGTTCGGGATGGTTCGATGGCCGCAAACTGGAACGCGTTTTTCGCAATCTTCTGCTCAACGCGTGCGAGGCGACTCCAGTCGGCGCCGGACGCATTGAGATTTTGCTGCGCAGCGTTGGCGACAGTTTGGAAATCCGGGTGGCTGACAATGGCCGAGGCATCCCTGAATCCATCCGCGCCCGGCTCTTCGAGCCTTTCGTGAGCGCCGGCAAAGAAAACGGAACCGGCCTGGGCCTGACGGTGGTGCAGAAGATCATTCAGGATCATGGGGGAGATGTGATCGTCGAAAAGACGTCGCCCGAGGGCACCGTTTTCAGATTTTGGCTCCCGCTCATGGCATCTCCGGCGGCAACCCCAGAAGGCAAGGTCGAACAGGAGTTGCCCCTACCTCCGATGGCCCAGACAAAACACGAAGGACGGCGGTAGGATTCTCTTTCCGACATTCACAGTGGCTTATCTTCGTTCTTGGTAGGGAGGCGAACCGTGAAAATTGGCAATCGTGTGCCTTTTCGCAGATGCTGGGTAGCGACGGCAGCATTCTCACTGGCGTTTGTCGGTACGTTTGGTTTTGCACAGAATGCGGGTTCTCCACCTGCAGCGCCTCCCCCGGACGAAATGGCTTCCGCCATTCAGGAACTTCGGGCTCAGGTGAGCGAACTTCGTTCCGTGGTGACGGAAATGCGCAGCGAAGCTGCCGAGTATCGCCAGGAAACGCAGGCATTGCGCCGCGAGCTGGAGGCAACGCGCAGTCAACTGGCGCTCACGAATCCAGGGGATCCTTCAACCACGGCGCCGCCCTCATCCGCCAGGGCAGCGAAAGCTCCCGCTCAGGGCGACAGTGCTCAGCCACGCCAACTCGAAGAGCGAGTCGCCTCTTTGGAGGAATCGTCTCAGCTCCTGAATAGTAAAGTTGACGAGCAGTATCAGACTAAAATTGAAAGCGCCTCCAAATACCGGGTGCGCCTTTCCGGCATTGTTCTGCTGAACCTGTTCAGCAACCGCGGAATGGCTGACAGCCAGGATGTACCCACCTACGCGACCCTGCGAAACCCCTATTACTCCGCGGGCAATGTGGGCGCGACGCTCCGGCAATCGGAAATCGGGCTCGAAGTCTTCGGGCCACGGCTGCTGGGCGCCAGGACAGAAGGAAATCTGCAAGCCGACTTCGCGGGCGGGTTTCCGTTTGCCTCCAACGGAGTAAATTCAGGCATCTTTCGCCTGCGCATGGCCAGCATGCGAATGGATTGGGAGCACACCTCCATTGTGGCCGGGCAGGACAACCTGTTTCTTTCGCCACAATCTCCCAGTTCCTTTGCCTCGCTGGCGGTTCCCGCTTTGAGCTATGCCGGCAATCTTTGGGGCTGGATTCCGCAGGTTCGGGTGGAGCATCGTTTTGAATTGGCTGACGACCAGGCAGTGCTCATCCAGGGTGGATTTCTCGATAACCTGACGGGACAACCACCTTACACTTCCTATGGTCGTATCCCCCAGGCCGGGGAGCAGTCCGGCCAACCTGGATTTGGCGGGCGAGTGGCGTGGAATCGCAATCTCTTTGGCCATCCTCTGACCCTGGGCGGGGCCGGTTATTTCAGCCGCCAGAACTGGGGGTTCGACCGCTACGTGAATGGCTGGGCGGGCATGATGGATTGGGATATTCCCCTGGCGCCCCGGGTAAGCCTTTCCGGAGAGTTCTATCGCGGACTGGCGGCAGGCGGCCTGGGCGGAGGTTTCGGGCAAAGCATTCTATTGAACGGCAGCGCGCTTGATCCGAATACGCAAGTTGTCGGGGTGGATTCTATCGGCGGCTGGTCGCAACTGAAGTTCCGAACAACGGCCAAATTAGAATTCAATGGCGCTTTCGGGATGGACAGTGCGTTTGGCTCAGACTTGCGGGCTTTTCCTGCCAGCCAGAGTTACATCGATCCCACGCTGGCGCGCAATCAAGTGGCGCTGGCAAACTTCATCTACCGGCCGCGCTCGAATCTCTTGTTTTCGAGCGAATACCGGCATCTGAAGACGTTTCATATCAACGACAATATCAATGCGGCAAGCCAGCTCAACCTCATGATGGGGATTCTGTTCTGAGCATGTTGAAACTGTTTCCATGGTTGTGGGTAGCATTCCTGCTGTGCGGTTTGGCTGGCGCTCAGGATCTAACCGTTACCGCCCGGGTGGCTCTCCAGAAGAATGGAAGCAGCCGTGAGATGAACACGGCGGGTAGCGTTGTGCTCTGGCTGGTTCCGGGCGGCGGTTCGGACGCCAAGCTGCCCGCCGCGGCCGTTTACCCTCATCCGCAATTGGTTCAGAAGCACAAGAGCTTTCAGCCGCACTTGCTGGTGGTGCCGGTTGGCTCGGTAGTGGAGTTTCCCAACCGCGATCCGTTTTTTCACAATGTGTTTTCTTTGTTCGAAGGAAAACGCTTCGACCTCGGGCTTTACGAAGCCGGCAAAACGAAAGATGTCCTCTTCGACAAGCCGGGCGTCTCCTACATTTTCTGCGATATCCACGCAGAAATGAGCGCTGTCGTGATTGCCTTAACCACGCCCTACTATGGAATCTCGGATAGCCGCGGCCAGGTATTGATTCCGGACGTTCCTTCCGGCCGTTATACCTTGCACGTGTGGTATGAAGCGGCGCTGCCCGAACAATTGAATGCCATGACCCGTGAGTTCACGGTCTCGGATAAAAATTCCAGCTTGGGCGTTCTTCGCTTGACCGCTGCAAACCTGCGCGAGACTCACAAAAACAAATACGGTCAGGAGTATGATCCACCTGCTCCCGACAATCCCGCGTACCCGCAGCCATAGGGAGCCGCTTCGGCGGCGGTGAAATGATTCGTCAGGAGTTGGCGGCATCGCGGCGGAGGCGGCGGCTCTCCGCCAGCACCGACATCGAGTGCATTAAGTTCTGCAGGGTCACGATACCCACCAGGTGCTGATCCTCGACAATCGGAATAAGGCTGATGTTGCGCGCGTTGAGCTTGCGGAAGGCGGAGGCCAGCGATTCTGTCTTAATCGCCACATCGAACAGCCGGTTCATCGCCGATTGCACATAGCCGTTGCCTTCGGAGCGCAGGGCGGAAAGAATCCGCTGCCGCGAGATGACGCCCACCATATCGCCCCCGCGTACCACCGGGAAATCGTCCTGCAACGAGTGCACCGCCTTGTCGAGCGCATCTTCGAGAGTGTCGGCCGGAGAGAGCGTGGCGAAGTCGCGCAGCATGATGTCTTCCAGATGCACGGTTTCCAGCACCGACTGAAAAACCGCCGAGCGCTCCTCCAGCTGCGCCGCCAGAAAAAGAAAGAAACCAATGAGGATCAACCAGGTGTTCTTCCACATGCCCACCAGCATGAAGAGCATGGCAAATGCCTGGCCCACGAATACGGCGCGGCGGGTGGCTTGAACCGAGTCCATGCGGCGGGAAAGAATTGCCCGCAGCACGCGGCCGCCATCCATGGGATAGGCGGGAAGAAGATTGAACAGCGCCAGCCACGCGTTACTCCACACCAGGCTGCGCGGCAGGTTCAGCGAAGTCACAAATGGCTGCTTCCACAGGCCGATCTCCGGAGCGACCGCCAGCAGAATGCTGCCGGAGACAAATGCGAGGAACAGATTCACCAGCGGGCCAGCCAGAGCCACGCGAATATCCCGCTTCCAGGTAAGGGCGCCGGGGAGCACCGCTTGGCGAGTTTCGTCGAACAGGGTGACTCCACCAATCGGCATAAGAATAATTGCTTTGGCGGGGACGCCGGCGTGCATTCCGGTGAGGGCGTGCCCCAGTTCGTGCAACACCACGCAGCCGAAAATAATGCCTACCAGTGCCAGCCCGCGAGGTCCCGCGCTGGCGGTGTGGGCGGCCGATTCCGTGAGCCACACAAACGCGAGCAGAAACAGGAAAGTGAGATGGATGCGGACTTCGACCCCGAATAGGCGTCCCGCCGGAATGGACCAACTTCGCATAGGTGAGTTGTGCAATCTCTATTTTATAGTTAGAAGCTAAAGCCGTGGGCGCTTGGAAACAGTTATGCGTGTGATCGCAGGCAAATACCGGAGCCGGCCGCTGGCGTCCCTGCGTGGACTGGACCTTCGCCCCACCGCCGACCGGCTGCGCGAGACCTTGTTCAACGTGTTGACGGCCGGGAATCCTTCAGCTTTGGGGGAAACGGTTTGGCTGGACCTCTACGCCGGAACCGGCGCCGTAGGGATTGAGGCGCTCAGCCGCGGCGCCGGGAAGGTGTACTTTGTGGAATCTTCGCCGCGAGCGGTGGATCTGATCAGGAAGAACCTGGCGGCGTTGGGCATCGAAAAAGGGTTTGAACTGCTAAGGCAGGATGCCTGCCGTGCACTGGGCAAACTCGAAAAAGACTCTGTGGATTTTATTTTCCTTGACCCGCCGTACCGGATGAGAGATGAGTACCAGCGGACGCTGGAGGGCCTGGGCGGATCGCGACGGTTAAGAGAGAACGGTCTGGTGATTGCCGAGCACGACAAGAAATTTGATCCCGGGCAGAGCTTTGGAAGCTTGGAGCGCCAGCGGAAACTGGAACAGGGAGACGCGGCGCTAAGCTTTTACAGTTACAAATAGGGCAGCGGCCGGCTTAGGCGACAACCTACATTAAGATGTCATCGGCCCGGCGAACGATCGGGTGCTGCATCTCCTGCAACTCGTCCTTCACCCGGTTCAGACCGTATACGCATTCCTCGAACTTTTGCGACAGGTTGGCGAAAAGTGGTGCGACTTTCGTGTACTCGAAGACGTCGAACTTCGAAACCACGTAGTAGCTTTCTTTTCCCGCCTTCATCCAGTCCACAAAATTTTCCAGGCGGTTGTGACGCAACCGAAAATGATTGATGCTCTCCGGAAACATGCCGGTGAAGAACAAGGTGTAGTCGCCGATGTGCTTGCGCACTTGGCGCTCGCGGTCGAAGGAAGGCGCGGGGCCGAATACCGGGTCGGATTCCAGCAGCATTTCGCCCACATCCGACAGCGGACGCCCGGTAGCATTGCGGATTTTCAACAGCTGCTCCATGTCGCAAAACTCCGATAGCAGGTGAGCGACATAGGCCACGATCTCAGGATCGCGAATGCCGATCTCTTCCGCGTAGTGCCTTCCCACCAACTCTAAGAAAAAATGCTGCAACGGATGCGACTCAGATACCATGGCTCACCCCCGGCCGGCCTCTTCCTCCACTTCAACTGCCCTTGATCCTTGCTCAGCTTGCCAGCAAAGGCAAGTCACTTTCGTGGACCCTTGCTGGCTCTACCGTGCCACCTTATTAGAATGCAGGAGTAATTGCGAAGTTGTAATTTCGATTGCTGGCAAACGCAACGCTCGGCTGCTAATCTGCAGGAGCCAGCGGCGCATGCCTTCCGCTGGTTCTATCGGCACAAGAGGCAAAGTGATGGAGCGCAAAAAGATCTCCAGTGGTACACGGTGGGAGCCCGTCGTTGGTTACTCCCGCGCCGTTCGCGCGGGGTCGGCCGTTTTTGTTTCCGGCACGACCGCGACAAGCAACGATGGGAGCCTTGTCGGCGCAGGCGATCCCTATGCCCAGGCCGTGCAGGCGCTTGAGGAACATCGAAGCTGCCTTACAGCAGGCAGGCGCGAGCTTGAAAGATGTAGTGCGCACACGAATGTACGTCGTCAATATTTCCGACTGGGAAAAAATTGGACGCGCCCATGGCGAGTTCTTCGGGGAGATCCGGCCAGCCACGTCCATGGTAGAGGTCCGCCGCTTGATCTCGCCCGAGATGCTGGTAGAGATCGAAGCGGATGCCTTGATCGCGGACCCCGCGCCCTGACTTTCCTGTTATTGGCATTTTGAATGGCAATTTGCGGGGATATTTGTGCTCATTTTGCTTGACAGCGGCCCAGCAAAAGGCATAATGCCCCAATTGCTTCCTGTTCCGGTTCGAGGCCGTGCCGGAACAGCTCCGAATGCAAAGGAACGGAAGGAGGTTGGCATGAACATCCTGGACCTCTGTGATTCGAAAGTGGCTGCGGTTCATTTGCAGGCCAGCGTGGCGGACGCGATCCGCAACATGGTCGAGCATCACGTGGGCGCGGTAGTGATCGTGGACAACGAGCGGAGGGTAGCGGGCGTATTCAGCGAACGCGACTTGATGAAGAAGTTGGCGCTCACCAAACGCGATCCGGAAATCACCCCAATACACGAAGTCATGACCACCCCGGTGCAAATGGCTACTTCCGAAACCGGACCGGGCGAAGCTCTAACCACCATGGTGGAGGGGCACTTCCGGCACCTGCCGATCGTGGACAACGAAGGCCGGCTTCTGGGAATGCTCTCCATTCGCAACGTTCTGCAGTGGCGGATTTCTGATCTTAGCCAGGAACTGGACTCTCTGGAGCAGTACGTCATGAACGACGGGCCGGGAGGATAGAAACCCCGCGCCGCAAAGCTACCTTTAGACAGAATGCAAAAGGGCCGATTCCCAATCGGCCCTTTCTCGTTGCTTACCTTTATGAAAAACCTACTTTTTGGGCGCGATGGCGTCCTTGGCGGCTTTGGCCAGGTAGAACTTTGCCGTGGTCTTGGCTTTGATCTGGATCGGTTCGCCGGTCTGCGGGTTGCGGCCGGTGCGGGCTTTGCGGTGTACTTTCTTCAGGCGGCCCAGTCCGGGTACGACGAAGATTCCATTCTTCTTGGTTTCTTTGATCGCGACGTCCGCGAGATTTTCCAGAAATGCTGCTGCCGTCTTGTTGTTGGTCTCGAGCTTCTCGGCCAGATGGCGTACGAGCTGCGTCTTGGTCATGCCTGATGCCATGAATCCTCCTGTTGGATAAACTTAGATTTGCTGGAAACGAGCGCTATCTTATACCCGCGCGCTGTGGAAAAACCAGCGTTTCATGCCCATTCTACGCGGATGTTCTCAACTTGGCACTGCGGAAATCCTGAAACCATGCGCAATTCCTGTCTTGCCGGTGCAAAATACCCCGCCAATACAGGTGCGAAAGTAATGCTCCAGCAAGCTCATGGCATAATAATTATTCCCTGGAGACCCGGCTCGTGAGTTGTGCAATCTGCGAAAAACGCAAGGAAAAGCGATTCTGTCCGGCGTTGCATGGCCGCATTTGCCCGCAATGTTGCGGCGAACAGCGTGAGGTGACCCTCGATTGCCCGAGCGACTGTGTTTACTTGCAGCAGGCTCGCCAACACGAGAAGCCACGTCCCATGGAGGATTTAGATCCGGCAGCTTTGTTTCCCGAGGTGGAAATCGCACAGCAGTTCCTTTACGAGCAGGAACATCTTATTGTGGGCTTGAGCTATGCGCTGTCCAAAAGTGCACAGGCGAATCGCACCATGACCGATGGCGACTTGGTCGCCGGGTTGAGCGCGCTGGCCAAGACTTACGAAACATTGGCCAATTCAGGCCTGCATTACGAGGTTCCGATCGCCAGCGCTGCGCAGCAAGCGGTGCTGGCGGAACTGCAAAATATGGTGAAGGAATACCGGGAGACCGAGCAAAAGCACCTAGGCTATTCGCGCTTGCGGGATAGCGATGTGCTGAAGGCTCTGGTATTCCTTGTCAGGATGGGCCTGGGCAGGACTTCGGGAAGGCCGAAAGCCCGCGGTTTCATTGATTTCCTGACTGCGCAGTTTCCCGAGAAGCAAGGCGCAATCGCTGCCCCGGATGACGCCGGCAGCCGAATCATCGTGCCGTAGAGCATTCCCTTACCGCTTGCTTAGCTATGGCTGACCTTCCGGACCGCCTGTCCGGGAGGCAATGCATCTCGCAGTTGGCGCACCGTGCGCTTGAAAATCGGGTGGCGGACTTCGGCCGCTATTTCCGCGAGCGGCTCGAGAACGAAGCGGCGCTCGTGGAGGGCGGGGTGGGGAATGGTGAGGCCCTGCGTCTCGACAATCGAGCTGCCGAACAGCAGGATATCAATATCAATGTTGCGGGGACCCTTGTTCTGCCTCCGCACCCGCCCCATTTCTCTTTCCAGATCGAGGATGCCTTTCAGCAATTGCTTCGGCATCTTTTCCGTATCCAGCTTGGCGGCGCAATTCAGAAACCACGGCTGCGCGGTAATCTCCAGCGGTTCTGTCTCGTAAAAGGAAGACACGGCCGCGATCTTGCCCAGGGAGCCCAGCCGCTCCAGAGCCGTATGGAGATTGCCGGCGCGGTCACCCACATTCGATCCCAGTGATAGATACACCGATTTTTGCATTCTAGTCAGAATTCCGGGATTCCATCCCAGCTGCGCAACTTGGCATTTTCATGCCAATTCAACTGGAAAACACGAAGCTGCGATTACCACGGTCACCTTTGCCGGTTCTAGCCTGGCATTTAGCATCATAAACGCTCATGACTCTGGAATCCCTCCTTGTAACCCGCGACCAGCAGGTGATTGGCATTCTCCGGCCGGCAATGGAGAAGCTCTCCATCGACGTCGAAGTGTGCCGCGGTGCCCGGTCCGGCAACGAAATCCTCAGTAGCGAAAAATTCGATGCCGTCATTGTCGATTGCGATGACCTCGAAGGCGGGCTGGACGTGCTCAAGAGCCTGCACACCAGCCTGAGCAATAAGAATTCGGTGACGTTTGCCATCCTGAACGGCCAGACCACCACCCAGGCGGCCTTTGACATGGGTGCGAAGTTTGTCCTGCAGAAACCCATCTCGCAGCTCAACGCCATGCGCTGCTTCAGCGCCGCCTTGAATTTCATGGTGCGGGAGCGGCGCCGCTATTTTCGTCATCCGGTCGAAGTCGACGTGTGGCTGGAATTCGGTGCCGAGAAGTTCCAGGCGACCGGCACTAACCTGAGTGACGGGGGAATGGCTATCCACTTCCGGGGCAGGTTGCCAAAAGGCGGGCTGTCGGCAGTTTCGTTCTCCGTGCCAGACGGAGACTCCGTGGTCGAGGCCAAGGCAAAACTGGCTTGGGTGGATGGAGCAGGCCGGGCCGGGGTCCGCTTTCTGGAAATCCCAGCACAATCGCGGCAAATTCTTGATGACTGGCTGACCGTGCAGATGGGGAAACTGGGCTTGCAGATTGAAGAATCCTCCCCGTTTATTTAGCCGCTTTTTGCCCCCCCGGCTAACCGGTACCCAGTTTGAGACTTGCCCGCCGGGGCAGCGTGGTCGCACCCTTGTAGCATTCCAAAACAGCAAGGTTCAACGAAATGCTACCCCTCCAGGTCAGGATCAACCGGACGCAACGGTTGTTACAGATGCTTGAACAAGATGCGCCGTTAATGGCAGTTCGCGTGGCCCAACTCACTCCAGAAAATCAGCTATCGGCCAAGACGTATGCGGCGGAATTGATTGCTCAGACTCGCGCCGAACTGGAGAGGCTTTCCCGCGAGAAAAGCGTTTGGATGACCGGCGATACGCTTCCGCAGCCGGCGGACTAAAGGGCAGGGCTGGCCGTGGCTTCCACTGCCACCGCCGCCGGGACGCCAGGTTCGTCTACCGTAGTTTCCTCCCACAGCGTGCGATCTCGCAGGAGCCGCGAAACCAGCGCCGTATGCATGGCGTGCCCTGCGCGGTCTGCCACCACGCTGCCCAGGATCTGTTTCCCGGCCAGCGCCAGATCGCCGATGAGATCGAGAACTTTGTGACGCACAAACTCGTCCGCATAACGCAGAGGCGGGTTCTCAATCCCGTGCTCGGTCAGCACGATGCAGTTTTCCAGCGAAGCTCCGCGGATCAGGCCCATGTTGCGCATGACTTGTTCGTCAGACCGCGAACCGAAGGTCCGAGCCGGGGCGATTTCCCGCAGGTAGTTTCCATCGGAAAGGTCGGCACAGAAAGTCTGCTTGCCGATGAATGGGTGGGGAAAATTGATGGTGTAGGAAACCGAATACGAATCCGAGGGATAGATCGCAATGAACTTGTCTTTTTCGCGCAGTTCGAGTTCGCGGCAAATCTTCAGGTACGTCCGGGCGCCGGCGCTGCTTGCGGATGCCTGCCTTGCGAATGGCATCGACAAACGGGCGGGCGCTGCCGTCGAGAATAGGCACTTCCAGATTGTCCAGTTCGATGATGGCGTTGTCGATTCCGGTCCCTACCAGGGCGGAGAGCAGGTGCTCGGTGGTCGAAATCAGAACGCCTTTGCGCATCAGGCTGGTAGCGTAGCTGACCCGCGCAACGTTGCGGCCGACGGCCTGCACGTCAAAGCCATCCAGGTCCACGCGGCGAAAGACGATGCCCGATCCGGCAGGTCCGGGGAGAATTCTCATTCGCACCGGCGCGCCGCTGTGCAAACCCACGCCCGAACACCCCACGGGCGTACGAATTGTTTGTTCTTGTCTCAATCCGCTTGCGATAGCTAGAAGGTTAACGCATGATGACGAAACGCGGGTGTGGTAAAAATACCACAGAAAGGCCCCTCGAACCGCACCGCTAGAAAGAATGATTCAAGGTTACATCATTGATTACAAATATGTTAGCTTCGATACCCAAAACATTGGCAGGGAAGAACACCCCATGGCTATTTTGGTCCGTAGGTGATTTGGGCCAGAAACTTCGAGTCGTCCAAGCCCTGATTGTAGCTAACCGAATTCAGAAATCGCTGGTTAGACATGTCCCCATTGTAGAAGCGGGTGATGCTGAAAGGCGTCATGATTCCTTGGATCGGGCGGTAGTTGTCATACACTTCTTCTTCTACGTTGCGTTCTTTGTCTGTTGGATCCCGCCAGTAGAAAGTCTTCTTCAGAGGCAAATGGGTATTGGTATCGATATCAAGGGTCACGCCCTGATTCTTTGCGTTCAGAATGGTGACCCGCTCGGCTGGTTTGTCAGCCGCAACCGATGGACCTTCATAGAACAGAGCTATGCCAGGTTCATGGAGCCAGTGGCGCAAGACCCAATCCAGCGCATACTGACGCCGCCGGTTGTAATCGGCCAGGTCCTTGGCTTCCTCCGCGCGCGTGCCTTTGTAAGTGATCTCATAGCCTTTGTCGCCGTTGTACACGTAAACCACGTCGCGCTTCTTCGTGAGCTCAATACGTTCTTCGTCCGGATATTTGTAGAACCGCCAAAACTGGACCCCGTAACTGCTGGGCCGTCCGTGGTGGAAGCTATAAGTACGTCCCTGCTGGGAGATGTCCTGGATGCTCAGATAAGTTTGCCCCCCCAATGCCTGAATAGCCCGCTCCAGCAGGGCCTTGGCCTTGAGCACGTTCTCTTGCTGAACGGGAATCTGCTGGTTGGAGCCGGACGAAGTATCGGTCTGCGCGAAGGCCAGAGACCCGAGGAGAATAGTCAGGAGAAAAAATCGCATGCTTACATGCTTAGACGCAGGAATGCCCGATTATAGCTGCTTTGACGTGCCAGTCTGGGCGGGAGGCAGAAAAGCGGGCTTTTGACCGGATATGGGCAGAACACCGTGTTCAGGGGCCGATCGTCCAGGCGGTTTCGGTTTTCAATTCGCGCAGGAAAATTCGCACCAGCATTCCGTCATAGCGGATGCCGCTGAGCTTCTCCAGTTCCTTGAGCGCCTGCTCGCTGGTTTTGGCGGCCGAGAAGGAACGCTCCGTGGTCATATTCACATAGGCATCGACAATCGCCAGAATGCGCGCCCACAGCGGAATCTCTTCGCCCCGCAGGCCGTCGGGGTAGCCGGTGCCGTCGAAAGCCTCGTGATGATGCTGAACCGCCTGGCAGGGAATCTGGCTCTGCGGCAGGGTACTAAGGATTTCCGATCCCACCCGGGCGTGCATTTTGACCAGGTAAAACTCCTCCTCGCTCAGCGGCCCCGATTTATTCAGGATGCCCTCCGGCACAAAAATCTTGCCTACATCGTGCACGCGCGCCACATACATCAGACTGGCAATTGCTTCCGGAGGGAAACCGAGCGCCCGCGCAACCACTTCGCAGTAGCGCGCCACCAGTTCGCCGTGGCCGGCAGCGTTCACTTCGCGTCCTTCGGCCGCCTGCGCCAGAGACTCGATGGATTCCCGCAGCAATTCCAGATTCTCTCCGTGGTCGCCGCCGGAGAACTTTCTCAAGCTGTTCAGTAATTCTTCCAGATGCTCCGGCCCGGTATGCTCGCGCTGCAGAAAACCTTCGATGTATCCGGCGATCAGCTGGCGCTGCACGGCGTGGGTCTCATCCTCGGCGAACTGCGCCGCCGTGGAAACCCGGTTGCCGCCGGCGTGCTTGGACACGTACATGCCCGCATCCGCAATGCGAATAATTTCTTCCACCGAGCGGCCGTGCACCGGGTAGCTCGCCACCCCGAAGCTGCCGGTGATCTTATGTTCCACCAGCATGCTGTCAGTGGCCAACCACTCCCGCAGCCGCTCGGCGAGAGCTTCCGCCTGGTCGATTCCAGTTTCCGGCATAAGGATGATGAACTCGTCCCCGCCATAGCGCGCCACCACGTTGGACTGGCGGCATTTTTGCTCAAGCAGGCGCCCCACCCGGGCCAGCACCAGATCCCCCTCCAGATGACCCAGGGTGTCGTTCACGGCCTTGAATTTATCGAGATCGATCAGAACCACCGAAAACGGCCGACCGGAACGCAAGGCGCGCCGCCACTCTGTAGACATCGCCTCCCAACAGAAACGCCTCGTCTTTACTCCCGTGAGTCCGTCGGTGATGGAGTGCTGCTGCAGCTTCTGGAAGACAAAGGAGTTGTGCAAGGCTGTCGCCAGCAAGTCCGCCAAGGTGTTCATAATCAGCACATCCTGGGGTAGAAAAGCGTCTTCTCGCTGACTTTCGACGTTGAGAACCCCCAGCAGGCTGCTGCCATAGGTAATGGGAATGCACAACACGGCACGGGAGTTCGGCAGTACGCCCTGCAGCTGAGCATTGCTGCTGGTTTGCACCAGGGCGCTTTCGCCGGAACGCGCCACTCGTCCAACGATCCCCGCTCCCAGGGGGATGCGTTTGCCCAACGCCTGAGTGGTAATGCCCGCCTCGGCCTTAATCTCAATGTCTTTGGTGGTGTAGTCGAGAATACCGATCCCGATGTGATCGAAGCGAAAATTCTTCTGAATCTCGGCCACAATGGCCGCCAGCATCTGTTCGGAATCCTCGCTCGAAATCGCCGTCTTGGAAATGTTGTTCAGGAAGGCAAGCTGGCGCGAGCGGCGCTGCTCCTCCATGAATAAACGGGCATTTTCCACGGCCACGGAAACCTGTCCGGCGGCGGTCTGCATGATCTCCAGGTCGCGAGGTTCGAACACGTATTCGCGCTCGGTGTTCATGGCGGCCATTACGCCAGCCGGGTGACCGCCGATCAGAATGGGTGCGCCGCAATAGCACTTGGCTTGCTGCGCGGGTGCATCCGTGACCCCCAAACGTTCCCGAGCCTGCTCCAGATCGGAACGGATCAGGAGTGGCTGGCCGGTGCGAATGACATATTCCGTCAATCCGTTGGCCGCTTTGCGGGAGCGCTTCGACAGCACCTCGCCATCTTGCACTTCCAGTTCATAGCGGACCGTGTCACCCGCCTGAAAAGCAACGTAGAAGTTGCTGGTATCAAAAATTTGCCCCAGCTCTTTCTGTACCGAACGCAAAACCCCATCCTGGTCGAGGCGGGCACTGATGGCCTGCCCGATTTGCGTGAGCAGTTCGTATTCTTTGGTATGGCGCTGGGCCTCGTGCATGACCACATAGTTTTCCAGTGTCAGCCCGATCTGCAGTGCCAGTCCGGTGAGCAGGCGCAGACTGGAACCTGCGAATAGCCGCCGCTCCACCCGGGGAAACAGCACCACGCCAAAATTGTGTTCCCGGGTCTGCAAACTCACGGCGGTGAGAAGCCGTATGTTTTCCGCCACCAGGACCTGGCGGAATTGTTCGAACTTGCTGCCCGGCAGAACCGGCAAGGGTTCCGGCATCTCCTCAATGTTGCGGAAGCTGACAGAGCCACCACGCCGGTAAGCCAGCTCGCAGATATACTCCCCCCCACCCTCGGCTTCCAATTTCCTCAGAAAGTCCGCTGAGAAGCCCCGCTGCACCGAGGGAAGAACCGTTCGCCAGCGTTCCGAGATGCAAATGACCGCCCGGCGAGTGGATAAAGGCGCAATCAGCCGCTCCAGTACGTTCTGCATGCTGGGGACGAGGTCCTCAGCCGAGAGCAGCCGTCGCGAATCCACGCCCAGGGTAGAGAACGCCAGCGCGTTTTCCTGCACCGCGTTGCGTTCGTTTTCGAACAACACCATGAGCATGGCGATGCCCAGCAGCAACTGCGGAACCGGCCCCAGAATCGCCCCGGTTGTGCTGAAGGTATCGCTGAGGATATGGAACTGTCCCGCCATCAGCACCGAGGCCCACAGCACCAGGGAGGTTGACAGAAAACCCAGGCCCACTGAGGCGCGGTGATGCGCCTCGCGATAGAAGCTGAATGCACAATATGCGAACAGAGCCGCCAATCCGGTTTCCAGCTGGAAGTAATGCTGGAAACTGGCGGAACCGGGAAAGCGATCCAGAAGCCATGGCGCGGCGCGGGTGATCGTGAGCCCAGCTCCGGCCAGCAACAGGACAATGTCGTACCAGCGCACGCCCCGCCGGCCCCGGAGCAGGCGGGTGGACGCGAATATACATAGTCCGGTGATCACCACGAAGAGCGATGAGGCCAGCGACAGGGCAACCGAGGAACGGCGGAAAAGGGCGGCGCCGGCGAACCCACAATGCAACGCGTAGGCCGCCCAGGCCAGCTGCCAGGCACGGAAATAAGGCTGGCGGCTCTGCCCGTAAAGGTAAGCAAAGACGAGGCAAAAGAGCAGGGCGACGGCGCCCGGCCCGATAACCGTACTGACTGCTACGCTGTTCATGGCGCTAAACAGCTTTCCGCCTCCGTTGTGGGCGTGCAAAAACGGCCAGAAAGATTGCTTCTAATTTGGCACAGGACCATTCCCTTAGACAAGCTTTTCCCATACGCCGGTGAAAGAAAAGGAAGCAGCGCTTAATCCACAGATTTTTAGGGAGTTGCGTCTTCAACCTCCGGCTTGACGCTGGTTTTCCTCCGACCTTACCATCGGGTGTGGATTCTATTACCTCCGTAACCCCGCGCGTCCGCTTCGCGCCGTCGCCAACCGGGTACTTGCACGTCGGCGGAGCCCGCACCGCACTGTTCAACTGGTTGTTTGCCCGCCATTTTAAGGGCACTCTCGTTCTGCGTATTGAGGACACCGACATTGAGCGCTCGACCAGCGAGATGGTGGAGGGGATCCTGCAAGGTTTGCGCTGGCTGGGGATTGATTGGGATGAGGGCCCTTATTTTCAGACCAAGCGCGGCGAAGTGTACCGCCAGGCAGCGGAAAAGCTACTTGCCTCCAACCATGCCTACTATTGTTTCTGTACCAGGGAAGAACTGGAGGAGCGGCGAACTGCGGCCAACAAGGCAGGCCGTCCTCCAAAATACGAGGGAACCTGCCGCAAGCTTTCCCGGGAAGAGGCAGCGCGGCGAAAAGGCGCAGGCGAAGCGGCAGCCGTGCGCTTTGCCATACCACAAACCGGCAACACGGTCGTTGACGACGCGGTCTTCGGCAAAGTGGAGTTTGCCAATTCCGAACTGGAAGACTTCGTGCTGCTACGCTCCGACGGAGGGCCCACGTACCACTTGAGCGTGGTCACCGACGATGTGAATATGAAGATCACCCACATCATTCGCGGCGCAGATCATCTCTCCAACACCCCAAAACAAGTTTTGCTGTATCAGGCCTTGGGCGCTGCCCTGCCGGTATTCGCCCACGTGCCTTTGATTCTCGGTCCCGACAAAACCCGCCTCAGCAAGCGCCATGGCGCTACCAGCGTGATGGCTTATCGTGACGAAGGCATTGTGCCGGAAGCATTCCGGAATTTTCTCGCGCTGCTCGGCTGGACTCCGCCGGAAGGCACAGCGGAGATTCTTGGTGATGCCGAACTCATCCGCCTGTTCGGCCTGAATGCCGTCTCGCGCTCGAATGCCGTGTTCGATCGCGCCAAATTGGATTGGTTCAATACGGAATACATCCGCGCTTATTCGGCGGAAAGGTTATTGCCACTGATCGAAGAAGAGTGGAGGAAAGCCGGCGTTCAGCTGGAGCGCAGCGACCGCCCGTGGCTGCTCGCGACTGTAGATCTTCTCAAGCCTCGCGCCCGCAACCTCAAAGACTTTGCCACATCTTTCCGAGCCTTCTTTACCGACTCGTATCAAGCCGATCCCGCCGCGGTAGAGAAGTTCCTCAAAGATGGCGCTGTCCGGCGCATGCTGGCTGAATTGGGCGGGCTCTACGCCGCTTCCCCCGATGGCTTTACCGAGCAACACGCCGAGAAAATCCTGCGCGATTTCGCCGCCGAGAAGAACGTCAAAGCCGGAGTGCTCATCAACGGCGCTCGCGTGGCGCTGACTGGGCAAGGAGTGGCGCCAAGCTTGTTCGCTGTCATGGTGGCGCTGGGGAAAGAGAAGACGGTGGCACGTCTGCAGGCCGTGGAAACCGCGCGCGAAAGCTGAGTGCTAGCGGTGTACGTGAGGGCTTTGCGGTGGGTTCTTGCGGTGCGGTCGCGGGCCTTTCACCACTCTTACGTTGAAATCAACCGGCAGCCGTTTGGGAGGGTAACAAGCGGCATTGTCGCAGGCCTGATATCGCAGCGTGCCATGGACGGCGTACTCAGCGGGTAAGACCTCAGCGAGCGGGCGCACCACCACCGAGACTGCGAATTCCCCCGTGTAAACGCTGAGTTTTTGATTGGGAGAAAAGGGGAAGCTGGCCATCTCCCCGGCCGGATAGGTGACCCGCCCGATGACAATGTCGGTGGGGGCATCCAGGTTGAGGCTCGTGGGAATCAGAAACTCTTCCGTCGGTGTATTGGAATTGACGTGAAATCCGGCGCTCACCACAAAGTGCAAGTCGACCGATCCTGCCTTGCCCCGCTGGACGCTGGCCACGGAAGTAGGCGACATAGTCACTGTTGGTCCCTTGGCGGCAAACTGCTCCTGGCCGGCCAACGGCAGGCAAAGCAACATTGCCACTAAAAGAGATTTCGTCAGATTCATCATTCGCGCACATTCCCCTGCCCGTGGGACGTGGCGCTATTCAGCATTTCCGGGAGACTCCCCACCGGGGAGCGAAGCGCTCCTCCAACCACAGGTGCGGACCGTTTCTCGACAATCTGTTGTTGACTGGCGGCGCCCTGGGCCAGAGTCTTTCGAATGGACTCTTCGATCTGGTTCTTGGTTCTCAGGCCCAGGGTCTTTTCCGATACTTTGCCGTCGCGAGTAATGAACACGGTTTCGGGAAGAACCGGCATGCCGCCGTAGTCGCTCGCCACCGCGTTCTGTTCGGATGGCCTTCCCACCAGAATCGGATAGTCAGCCCCAATATCTTTGGCAAAGGCCGCAACGTCTTCCATGGCAGCGTCGTCCCGTGTGTCCACGCCTAGAACCTGTACTCCCTGCGACGCATATTGTTTCTGCAATTCCGCAAACCAGGGCATCTCAACTTTGCACGGGGTGCACCACGTTGCCCAAAAATTAAGCACCACGGCTTTGCCGCGGAAATCGGAGAGACGAACCATCTTCCCTGCAGTGTCAGGTAATACAAACTCGTGCGCGACCTCGCCCTGCATCTTGGCCGCGGCCAGGTCTTCGGGACTTGGATCGTGGCTTATGGGGTTCAAGCCGAAAACCAGGAGCAACGAGGCCAGCATGGCCAGCACAATCAGCACCACCGGATCGCGTCTCAACGCAACTCTTCGGGCATGAGGAAAGCTGGCGAGATAGTACTTCAGAGATTTCACTTTTGCACCAACTGCGCCTGCGATTCCGGAACCGGTGCAAGCGCCGCTTTGATGGCGTCTTCGATATCGCTCTTGCTCTGTAATCCCAGGATTTTCGCCACAATTTTGCCGCTGCGATCGATCACAAACGACTGAGGCAGAAACGCAATGCCGCCATAGGCATCGGCAACCGCATCCGTCTCGGATTCCTTCCCCACCAGAATGGGGTAGTCAATTCCCATGTCTTTGACGAACTCCGTCACTTCCTTGTCACCCAGATCGTCGCCCGCATCCACTCCGATAATCTGCAGCCCCTGGCTGCCGTACTGCTTTTGCAAGTCCACCAGCCAAGGCGTTTCGATCTTGCACGGCTCGCACCAGGTAGCCCAAAAGTTCAGCAACACCGCTTTCCCTTTGAAATCCGAAAGATGGACTGTTCTGCCATCGAGCGACTTCAAGGTAAAGTCCTGCGCGTGCTGTTGCGCCGACGGAGGCAGGACCCGCGCTGCTGAGGTCCGCGGCCGGCGCGCCTCGTGGACACCGAACAACAGCATCCCCAGGATCACCACGCCTATCACAAGCAGAACTACTGGGTCACGTTTCACTTCATTTCACCTACAACTGGAACCGGCTGAAAAACGAGAAGTAGCGGGCGAGTATGGTAAATCGTCCGATGACCAGCAACACTCCCAGGGCGACTAGCAGCGCGCCACTGGCTACCTCCAGAGCATGCATGTGGGCTTTGAAGCGGCTGTAAAACTTGAGGAACCGCTCAATTCCCAGGGATGTCAAGAGAAACGGTACCGCCAATCCCAACGAATAGACCGTGAGCAGCAATATGCCTTTAGCGACCGAGTCCTGCTGCGAAGCGAATCCCAGGATCACGGCCAGGATCGGCCCCACGCAGGGGGTCCAGCCAAAAGCGAACGCGAAGCCAATCACAAAAGCTCCCGCGGCGGTGCTGCCGCCCTTTACGCTGTGCAGCCGCTTGTCGGCATACAAAGCGTTAATGCGGAAAACTCCCGTCAGATGCAGTCCAAACAAAATAATGACGACCCCGGCTACCTGGGCCAGGGTTGACTTGTAGCGCGCCAGCAACTGGCCGACTTCGGTTGAAATCGCCCCCAGACTGATAAACACCACGCTGAATCCCAGAATGAAGGCGATGGAATTCAGCATGACTTTGCGGAAAAGCCCGGACTGCTGCGATTGCAGCTCTTCCACCCCAGCACCGGAGATCAATGACACGTATCCCGGCACCAGGGGCAGGACACACGGAGACAAAAAAGATACCAGCCCCGCGACAAAGGCCGCGATGGGAAGCGGGAGATTCGTCATTTAGCCCATTCTAACAGTCGGGGGGCAGACTTTTGCCGGTATCCAAGGGACCAATCACTTCCGTGCGGGGTTACCAGCGGCGGGTTGTGTTTCCAGTTCTTTAGGCGGCTCCGCCACCGCTTTCCGAAGAAACCCCGGCGGCAAGATGGCCGTCAGCACGGCGCGGGTTCCGTGCTGTTCCACTTTCAGGCTGCTGAAGAATTGTTTGACGTCCGGATCGGGGCCCTGGCCGCCAACGCTGGTTTCTGCGGCGTGAAACAAGGCTAGAAACGTATCGAGCTTCTCGGCCACGGCTTTGGCCTCGTCTGAACTTTGGGTAAAAGCCTCCCCCCGCAAATGGAGGCTGCTGGGTAGATAACGAGCGGACGCCACGACCACGGCCGGCGCGGAAAACAGCAGGGAAAGGTCGTTTAAAGAGGCGAGCGATCCCGCGGTGGGAGGGTTGACCTTAAAGATTCCCCAGGCAAGGCTGGCAAGGGGAATCTGCTTGTAATACTGCCGCAGCAGCGCCGGCCCCCGAAAGGCGAGGCCAGCTTGCGCGAACGCTCGACAATGCTGCGGATCACCGCCGGGTCGGGATGATTCGAGGCTGCGACCGTATCCGGCCCCAGGATCGCCACCCGCAGGATGCGGTTTTCCAGCGGGATGTCATAGATCTCGACCGAGCCGTCGTTCTCCACCGCGCTGGCCAGCTTGTGCAGATAGGCGCGCAGGCGGACCCCGTCAATTTTTCCGACGAACACTTCCGAATAGCGCGGCGACTGCTGGGCCGGGGTTTGCGGCGGCAGGCTACTCGGGTAGTGAATGGCCAGCGCCGCCTGGTCCAGATCGCGTTCGAACTGGAAGCCGGTCGCCTGAATGAACTGCTCGTACTCCGGATCGTGGGAAACCGAGGGCAACTGGCCGGCAACGTTGACCCGGCGAATCCATTTCAGGTTGATGTAGGCGAAACCGTCCGCTCCCGGCAGCAGCCGCGCCGATTCGGGCGGCGCGTGCCTGCGGAGAAAGACTACGAGCGCAACCGCAGCTGCAACCAGCAGAACGCCAAACAGGATCGGAAGGCGTCGACGTAGGCGCATGGCGAATGCGGAGAATGATAGCAGAGGCAAGGCCCGTGTGGCGGCGGGGCTTGCCCCGCCGGACGGAGCAAGCTCCGTCCCCACACAGCCCGAGAAGGTTTACACTGGCCCGTTCCGCTGGAGGTCAATCATGCGGCATAGTTTCGCCGGTCTCTTCTTGGCCCTTTCCCTTCTTCCTTTTTGCGCATTCGCCCAATCCAAACACCCTTTCACCTTCGAAGACATGATGAAGTTGAAGCGGGTCGAGGAGCCCGAGGTCTCACCCGACGGCAAGTGGGTATTGTTCGCGGCCGTGGATGTGGATTTGGCGGCGAACACCAAGACGCCGCATGTGTGGGTGGTGCCGCTTTCCGCCGAAAGGGTGACGGAAAAAGCAGGTTCCTCCACTTCGCTGAAGGATTCGCAAGCGAATTCTTCAGCTCCGGTCGGAATGACAAATAGCGGGGAGCGGGAGATCATCTCCGAACAAGACGCCGACCGTCCGCGCTGGGCGCCGGATGGCAAGCACTTCGCCTTCATCTCGACGAAGAACGATGGATCGCAGGTGTGGGTGGCGGATTTTGACGGCGCAAGCGGAACGGTCACCGGAATTCATCAACTGACCGACATCAAGACCGAAGCCAGCGGCGAGCTGTGGTCGCCCGATGGGAAAAATGTTCTTTTCGTCTCCGATGTCTATCCGGAATGCGACGGCACGCCTGCCGAGGAACGAGCCTGCAACGCGCAGAAGCTGGAGGAGCGGGAGAAGTCGCCGGTGAAGGCGCTGATCTTCACGCATCTGCTCTATCGGCATTGGAATGCCTACAAGGAAGGCAAGCGCACGCACTTGTTCGTCGTCCCTGCTTACGTGGGGACAGCCGCCTCGGCTGTCCAGCCCGGCGCAGCCGGGCAGCTCTCGGAGGGTGACCAAAACTGTCGAGCTTCGCTCGACCGGACAGCTGGGGGCGGCTGTCCCCACGTGGTCCCTCGTGACCTCACGCCCGGCGATTACGATGCGCCGGTATTTTCCCTCGGCGGGCAGGATGACTATGCCTTCTCTCCCGACGGGCAGGAACTCTGCTACGCCTCGAACCACGACGCCATGCCAGCGGACTCGACCAATAATGATCTTTTCACCGTGCCGGTGAATTTTCCGGAGGAAGCCACTGCGGCGCAGGTGATCGCGGCCACGAAGGACATCACCGCCGAAAACAAGGCGAGCGATGAGACGCCGCTCTATTCGCCGGATGGCAGGTACATCGCCTACCGCGCGCAGCAGCGTCCGGGATACGAGAGCGACCAGTTTCGGCTGATGTTGTATGACCGCGAAACCGGTAGGAAGAGGAATCTTACGGAGGATTTCGGCGGCTGGGTCGAATCTTTCACTTGGGCACCACTGAATTCGGACGAAATTTTCTTCACGACGGAGAGTGCCGGGACATCGCCTGTCTATGGCGTGCGCACGATTCCCGGTGGCAGTAACGGCTTCGAGTTTGACGGCTATCTTTCAATCGAAGATGTTATTGGTGGCTTCCTTGATTCGCCCGTAACGGCGGATGGTCGTCAGCTCGTTGTCGACTCGATGTCGCTGGCGTCACCGAACGAAATCTATAGAGCCGTGATGATCCCGGGTAAGTGCGTAGACCGTTGCTTCAGCACTGAACTAGTCCCCCTCACCCACCTCAACGACGCCCTCCTCTCCCAAATCTCCATGTCGCCCCTCGAGCCCTTCTGGTTCACCGGCGCGCACGGCGACAAAGTCGAAGGCTTTCTCGTCAAGCCGCCCAACTTCGATCCCAACCAAAAATATCCCGTAAAGTTCCTCATCCACGGCGGGCCGCAGGGCTCGTGGGGAGACGACTGGAGCTATCGCTGGAATCCCGAGCTTTTCGCTGCCAACGGATATGTCGTCGTCATGATCAACTTCCACGGATCGACCGGCTACGGACAGAAGTTCATTGACGCCATCAACGGCGACTGGGGCGGCGCTCCGTTCGAAGACCTGATGAAGGGCCTCGACTACGCGGAGACGCATTACGGGTTTATTGATAAAGACCGCGAGTGCGCTCTGGGCGCAAGCTACGGCGGCTACATGACCAACTGGATTCTCGGCCACACCAACCGCTTCAAGTGCATCGTCACCCACGACGGCATGTTCGACACCGAATCGGCCTACGGCACGACCGAGGAGCTGTGGTTCCCCGAGTGGGAGTTCAAAGGCACGCCATGGACCAACCGCGAGATGTACAGAAAATGGTCGCCCATGCTCTCTGCCGAGAATTTCAAGACTCCGACGCTGGTCATCCACAGCCAGAAGGACTACAGGCTCGATCTGTCGCAAGGCCTGGCGCTCTTCACCACTTTGCAGCGGCTCGGCGTGCCCTCGAAGATGCTCTACTTCCCCGACGAAGGCCATTGGGTGCAGAAGCCGCAGAATTCGCAGCTCTGGTACAAAACCGTGAATGACTGGGTGGATAAGTGGGCAGGAAAGTAGGTCCGCAGTTTTTCTGCGTACTCAGCGGAGTTCTCCGCGATCTTGGCGGTTAAAAGCTTTGGCTTTTGCTGGCTACCTGGAAAAAGCCACAACCGCCGAGTTCGCAAAGAACGGAAGAGAACGCCGAGAAATCGAGCTTGCCTTGCGTGTGGCTGCCAGCGTTGACAATCGGCGAGTCCCTACGCTATCTTTAAGTCTTTGGCGGTACTGCGGTTGCCCGCCTGATAGCCCTGCGCCTTCGGCGCCTGTGGGAAATTCAGCGGTCTTCTTGCCCTTTTTCATTTCTGGGAGATTAGAATGTCAACCTATTTCCCCAAGCAGGGGGAAATTGTGCGCAAGTGGCTTGTCGTGGATGCTTCGGGGCAGACGCTGGGACGGCTGGCGTCGCAGATAGCCCGCATCCTCATGGGGAAAGAAAATCCCCGCTACACGCCTTTTCTCGATACCGGCGACCACGTGATCGTGATCAATGCGGAAAAGGTCAAAACAACCGGCTTGAAAGCCGAGCAGAAAAAGTATCAGCATTACACGGGATATCCGGGCGGATTGCGCACCGAGGAATTTCGCAAGCGCTTTGAGCGCAAGCCCGAGATGATCGTCGAAGCCGCGGTGCAGCGCATGCTGCCTAAGAGCAAGCTGGGCCGGCAGATGATCAGCAAGTTGAAAATTTACAAAGGCGAGAAGCATCCGCACGAAGCGCAGAAGCCGGAAGCGAAGGCGCTGGCGTAGAAACAGTGGCTAGTGATTAGTTGTCGGTGGCTGGAAACCGACGTCTAGCAAGCGATATCGAGGAAAGGTGAACGCGAGGGCTCTCTCCTGGGAAAGCCGGGAGCTAGGAGCCAGAAGCTAAAAGCTAATGGCTGATTCAGTTCAATATTACGGAACAGGACGCCGCAAGACGGCGGTGGCGAGGGTGTATTTGCGGCCGGGCAGCGGCGATTTCAAGGTCAACGGCAAAACCTTCGAACAGTATTTTGTAACCCCGGCGCAACGTTCGGCGGCCAAGCAGCCGCTGATCTCGACCGAAACGGCGGGCACGTTCAATGTGCTGGCGCGGGTTTCCGGCGGGGGAGTCAACGGTCAGGCGGACGCGGTCAAGCTGGGCATCGCGCGCGCCTTGATGGTGTTCAACATCGAGCTCCGCAAGAAGCTCAAGACGGAAGGCCTGGTAAGCCGCGACTCGCGCGGCAAAGAGCGCAAGAAGTACGGGCAAAAAGGCGCGAGAAAGCGGTTCCAGTATAGCAAGCGGTAAGGCAGTGATTAGTGGCTAGTGGTTAGTTCTAGCCACTGACAACTAATCGCTAGCCACTGATTTTGGTGTTCAATTCTTCCCGGCCTTCGCAGGCGCGGGGACGGGAATGGCAATCGGCAGCAAGCCGGATGTAAGCGGCCGATGCAGACTTAACGAGGAGGTTGATTGGCTAACATCACCATGAAGGAGCTGCTCGAAGCGGGCGTCCACTTCGGGCATCAGACCAAGCGCTGGAATCCTAGGATGAAGGAATACATCTTCGGCGAGCGCAACGGGATCTACATCATTGACCTGCAGAAGACGCTGAAGATGTTCAAGGAAGCGTCCAAATTCGTGCAGGACCTGGCCGCCGATGGCAAGATTGTGCTCTTCGTGGGGACCAAGCGCCAGGCGCAGGATGCCATTGCCGAAGAGGCGGGGCGCTGCGGCATGTTTTATGTGAACCAGCGCTGGCTGGGCGGGCTGCTGACCAACTGGGTCACCGTGCAGAAATCGGTGAAGCGGTTGAAAGATCTTGACGAAATGGCCACCGATGGCCGCTACGAGCTGCTGCCCAAGAAGGAAGTCATCACCCTGGAGCGCGAGCGCAAACACCTGCAGGCAAATTTGGCCGGCATCAAGAACATGAGCCGCCTGCCCGACGCGATCTTCGTGATTGACTCGAACAAGGAACAGATTGCGGTGCGCGAGGCGCGCAAGCTGGGCATCCCGGTGGTCGCCGTCGTCGATACCAACTGCGATCCCAGTGAAGTGGACTACGTAATTCCGGGCAACGACGACGCGCTGCGCGCGATTCGTTTGTTCGCTTCCAAAATCGCCGATTCGGCGGCGGAAGGCTCCCAGCTGATGAGCGACAAACAGGTCGCTGAAATGGCTGCGGCCGTAAGCGCCGTACCGGCGCATGGCGAAGCCACGGAAGGGGCTGAGCAGCCCTCTGCGGAACCAGCGGCCGAAGGCGCCGAGGACATCCGCATGGAAGATGTGCTGGGCGGGGACGTGCGCAAGCAGCCGGCGCCTGTCGAGGAAGATGAAGCCGAAGTTCCGCAGGTGGAGACACGCACTCTGTAGCGATGGCTACTGTAGTTGCCGTTGAATCCGGGCTTGAGCGAAGTTTAGACCCGCGCGGGTCGTCCGGCGCGGGTCAAGTTTTATAAGAGCAGTCGTTGGTCCTTGGTCGTTCGCCACGGGCCTCCACTTCCAGGCCAACGACCAACGACGAAGGACCAAGGACTGCAAGATGGGTACATCAACCGTGAACATTTCTGCTGCACAAGTAAAGGAGCTCCGCGACAAGACCGGGGCGCCGATGATGGATTGCAAGAAGGCTCTCTCGGAAGCCAAAGGCGACCTGGAGCAGGCCGTGGTGTTGCTGCGCAAACGCGGCGCCACTGTGGCCGAGCGCAAGGCAGGACGCGCCACCAGCGAAGGCGCGGTGACCAGCTACATTCATGCCGGCGGCAAAATCGGCGTGCTGGTGGAAGTGAACTGCGAGAGCGACTTCGTGGCCCGCACCGAAGACTTCAAAGAGCTGGTGCACGATATCGCCATGCACATCGCGGCCAGCGATCCGAAGTACGTGCGCAAGGAAGATGTGACCAAAGCCGATCTCGATCGCGAAAAGGAAATCTATCTCGACCAGGCGATCAAGAGCGGCAAGCCGCAGCACATCGCGGAGAAAATGGTGGCCGGCAAGATGGAAAAGTTCTATGAGGAGGTCTGCCTGCTGGAGCAGCCGTTCATCAAGGACCAGACCGTTTCCATCGCGCAGCTGGTCGCGGCAAAAATCGGCAAGCTGGGCGAGAACATCGCCGTGCGCCGCTTCGCGCGCTTCAAAGTGGGCGAGGCCAATGCAACGATTGCTTTCGCACAACCGCCCGAGGCGAAGGCGGAATGATTTCAGGGCTGCTTCGGCAGCCCTTTTTTGTTGCTTTCTGATCCTGAGCGCAGTCACCAATCCACATGGCCACACCTGTTTTTAAGCGCATTCTGTTGAAGCTCTCCGGAGAAGCTCTGGCGGCGAACCAGGGTTTCGGGGTAGACCCGGTGCGGATCCATGAAATCGCCGAAGAATTGGCCGACGTGAAAACGCTGGGCATCGAAATTGCCATCGTGGTCGGCGGAGGCAATTTCTTCCGCGGCGTGACCGAACAGGCCAAGGAGATGGACCGCGTCTCCGCCGACCAGATGGGAATGCTGGCCACGGTGATCAACGCGCTCGCCCTGCAAGGCGCGCTGGAGAAACAAGGCGTTTTCACCCGCGTCATGTCGGCCATCGAAATGAATCAGGTGGCGGAGCCCTTTATTCGCCGCCGCGCCATCCGCCATCTGGAGAAGGGGCGTCTGGTGATCTTTGCCGGCGGCACCGGGAATCCCTATTTTTCTACCGACACCGCCGCATCGCTGCGTGCCATGGAAATCAAGGCGGACGTGATTCTCAAAGCCACCAAAGTGGACGGAATCTATGACGCCGATCCCATGAAAGTGAAGGATGCCAAGAAATTTGCCGAGATCAGCTACATGGAAGTTTTGAAGCAGGGATTGAAGGTCATGGATGCGACCGCCATCTCCTTGAGCCAGGAAAATAATCTGCCCATCGTTATTTTCAATCTCAACCAGCGGGGTAACATTCGTAAAGTAGTGACCGGCGAAAAGATCGGCTCGCGGGTGAGCGCATAGTTGCACGCCTTCTGACGTTTGTGATTCCGCTTTCCGGTTAGCTGAGCCGCTTAGGTTTATAATTCAAACCTTTGATCTTTAATTTGTTACGGAGCCCCCGATGCCGCAAGCAACCATGGCCGCAATTCCCGGATTGAAGGATACCTACATTCAACTGAAATCCCGGATGGAGAAGGCGGTCGAGGATTTCCGCAAAGCGATGGCTTCCACTCGCACCGGCCGCGCTTCGGTGCACATGCTGGACTCCGTCACCGTGGACTACTACGGCTCGCAAATGCCGTTAAACCAGATCGCCCAGGTACACGCGCCCGAGGCACAGCTCATCACCGTGCAGCCCTTCGATCCCACATCACTGGCGGCGATTGAGAAAGCTATCCGCGTCGGCGATTTAGGGCTGAACCCCATGAACGACGGCAAAATGATCCGCGTGCCGGTGCCGCCACTCACCGAAGAGCGCCGCAAAGATATGGTGAAGCACCTGCACAAGGTGCTGGAGGAACACCGTACGGCCGTGCGCAACATCCGGCGCGACGGCAACGACGCCATCAAGAAGGCGATGAAAGAAAAGAAGATCACGGAAGACGACGAGAAGCGCGCGATGGACGAGATCCAAAAGCTTACCGACGACGAAATCAAGAAAATGGAAGATATGAGCAAGGCCAAGGAAAAAGAAGTGATGGAGATCTAAGCGCGCACCGTGCGGGTCCCGCAATAAGAACTTAGGCCAAAATTATGGGGCGGCGACAGCCGCCCCATAACCTTTCAATTCCCTAGCCCGCTCTCTTCTGTTGCTCCGGTTCGATTTGCACCAGCCCGGTTGGCGGCTGCCAGCGGGGGTGTTTCGAGTATCCCTTGCGCGCGCGGCCGAGTACGGAACCGATGTTGGCCGAACCGTAGGCGATACTCTCCACCTTGATGAGACGGGCGAGGCGCACGTCTTTTAGCCAATGCAGTCCGCTGCTGATGGCGCAGCCGCACTGCGAGCAGTCCGGATTTCCGCCGAAGATGCACGGCTCCACGCGCGTGCTCAAATCGGCGGAATAGTTGGTGGACATGCGCGCAAACATGCACTGGGTAGGGCTGGCGGGAGGGGTTCGAATGGCTTCCGCAATGCCGCCATTCATCAGCAGCTTGGGATGTCGTTGCCGCGTTTCGATCAACCGCGCGGCGGCAATATCGCGTTCTGCTGGAGTGAGCATCTCGGGACTTTGCTCGCCTTTTTGCGGGGTATAGATACTCACCCACAGCCGCACGACTTCTGGCCGCGCGCTCCAGAATGCGACGTAGTCTTCAATGTATTCCGGTCGCTCTAACATGGGGCGGGTGATGGTCCAGTGGATATTCACCTCGCATCCGGCAATGTTCTTCAGGATTCTCTCGTAGGTCGCGGGCTTGCGGCGAATGTCATGGTGCTCGGGAAGTCCATCCACGGACACCGCCACGCGAACCCGGGGAATGTCCATCCACTCGAGTGGGATCGGAATCACCGCGCTGGTCACCACCATGGTGTGAATGTTCATCGCACTGAGTTGGGGCAAAAGCCGGCTGAGCTCGCGATGACGGACCAATGGTTCGCCCCCTACCAGCGACACATGCAAAGGGCGGTGACGCTCCACCAGGCGCAGAATCCGGTTCACCAGTTCATCGCCGCGATAGTCATGCAAATCGCGCAGCGTGACCCCGCCTGCCAGGTGCTCATCCCCGTAGGCATAACAGCCCGGGCAGGTCAGCGGACACTCCCGTGTGACCTCGATAGACATCATGGGAGTGCTGCCCATGAGGATAGATTTCCAGGCGCTCAAGAGCTCGACTACGCGCATGCCAGGACGGCCGTTATTGCGGTTCATAATTGCCTCGAATCTTCCCGGGGCAATGCTCTTCCGGGACAATACCCCCGTGCTGTTTCACTACCTTGATGGCAGACTTCTTGGGTTCGGGATGCCCGGCCCGGATCACCACCATCACCGCGCCATCTTCAAATTCTTCGCGATAGTAGTCGGCCTGTCCAGCAGATAGGCCCAGGTCGGCCAGCAAGGGATTCCAATCGGGGGCGCGGCTTCCCAGGAACCCGATCAAGTCAATTTCGTTTTCCGCCACTCCGACGGTGGCGAGTTGACGCACGGCTGCCGCGGCCGCAAAGGGATCGCAAAAGACACTGACGACGGTTCCGGAACCGCCGATTTCTCTTTCTCTAAACATAGCCAGCTCCAGGGCTGAAGGCGGGAAGGCAGCCTCCCCGCTCATTTCGCGAGAAGCCATGCCCTCGTGACTAAACCGTGGGTCGTCGAGCGCAAGCGGTTGTTAACATAAACGAGTGCAATTCCAGGAAATCAGGTCATCCGCCACAACCGAGTGCGGTAACCAAGTAGGGTCGTACAGAGCAATAAGCAGTGGCAGCAGGAGAAGCGGAACCACGGCCAGGGCGGGAACCATCCCGGAAAGCGCCGCGTGCGGGGGCGTACTGGGCAATTCGTCGAAAGCAGGCGAGATCAGGACAAAGATCACCCCAACCGCGCAAAGGCACGCAATCAGCACCCTAATCCGGTTAGAGGGATTCGCCATGGCAAAATAGATGCTATTGCGGATAGAGGGTTGCTCAAAAGCGGGTCAGTCGTCCCTCTTTCATCTCTTATTCCACAATCTCGTAGTGGGTGCGCTTGCCTCACTTGATTTTCTCGGCGTGCTCAGCGCAAACCTCAGCGCAGTCTGCGGTTACAAGCTCTTGATTTCCCGAACCGAAAGCTCTTAACCGCCGAGACCGCAAAGAGATGCGCCCAAGAACACGAGAGAACCGCTGAAACTGCACCACTACCACAACCTCTTATTCCACAAGAATACTCCGATCTTAACCGTATAATCTCAAGGTGGCGTCAAAAATTGTCCATGCCGCCTGCCCCCACGATTGTCCCGATGCCTGCGGAGTCTTAATCACTGTGCAGGATGGGCGCGCGACCAAGATTCAGGGCGATCCCGCGCATCCGGTGACCCGCGGGTTTTTATGCGCCAAAGTAGCCAAATATCTCGACCGCGTCTATTCGCCGGATCGTGTGCTGTTTCCGATGCGGCGCGTGAGCCCGAAGGGTGCCACAACCCGCGATACGGCCGCATGGGCCCGCATCGGCTGGGATGAAGCCCTGAACGAAATCGCCAGCCGCTTCCGGCAGATCGCTGCGAAATTCGGCAGCGAAGCGATCCTCCCCTACTCCTATGGCGGTACGCTGGCCGTCCTGAATGGCGGGTCCATTGACCGCCGCTTCTTCCATCGCCTCGGAGCTTCTCAACTGGATCGCACCATCTGCTCGTCGGCCGGTGAAGCGGGCCTGAAATCCGTGCTCGGCATAAAGCTGGGGACAGAGCCGGAGCAATTCCGCCACTCGCGTTACATCATTGCCTGGGCGTCGAATATTCACGGCAATAATGTCCACCTGTGGCCCTTTATTGAAGAAGCTCGCCGCGAAGGCGCCAGGCTGGTAGTGATCGATCCCTATCGCACACGGACCGCGGCCTGCGCCGACTGGTATCTGCCTATCAACCCGGGCACCGACGGCGCGCTGGCCTTGGCGATGATGCACGTCATCATCAACGAAAGCCTGTACGATGCGGACTATGTGGCCCGCCACACCGCAGGTTTTGACCAACTCCGGGAGAAAGTTCAGGCCTATTCTCCCGCGCAGGCCGCGCAGTGGACCGGGATTGCCGCCGCCGACATCGTAAAACTCGCGCGCGAATATGCAACCGTGCGCCCGGCGGTCATTCGCCTGAATTACGGCGTGCAGCGCTCGGAGGGCGGAGGGATGGCGACTCGGGCTATCGCCATGTTGCCATGCATTACCGGCTCCTGGAAGGAAGTTGGCGGCGGTTTACAGCTTTCGACCAGCGGGGCCTACGGCCTGAACCGGGAAGCTCTCGAACGCCCAGACCTAATGACCAAATCGCTGGGCAGGCCCGCGCGTGTGATCAACATGGTGGAGCTGGGCAAAGCCCTCAATTCGCTCGACGATCCTCCGGTGAAGGCTCTCTTCGTCTACAACTCCAACCCGGCCGCGGTCTGCCCAAATCACAACCAGGTGATCCGCGGGTTAAGCCGCCCCGACCTGTTCACCGTGGTGCACGAACAGTTCCTTACTGACACGACCGACTACGCTGACATCGTCCTCCCGGCCACCACTTTCTTTGAGCATGAAGACTTGCAGACAGCCTACGGGCATTACTTCCTGCAATCTTCCGATGAAGCCATCGAGCCGTTGGGGGAATGCCGGTCCAACGTCGCGACATTCCGCGCGTTGGCGCAGCACATGGGATTCGAGGATGCATGCTTCCGCGAATCCATAGAATCCATGATGGACACCGCCCTGACGTCCAGCAATCCCCGGCTGAAAGGGATTGACCGCGAGCGCCTGAAGCGCGAAGGACATATTCGATTAAACTTCAGCTCTCCGCTTTCCAGCGACGCTCAGGCAGAAGCGAAGCGAGGCGGGCAGCCGGATCCCTCCGCCCCCTTCTTGCCCTTTGCTAATGGCAATTTCGCTACGCCCAGCGGCAAAGCCGAGCTCTACAGCGAGTCTTTGCAAGCTGAGGGCCTTGATCCTGTAGTCAGTTTCGCTGCCCCCACCGAATCGCGCCATGGCTCGGGACCCAAGCCATTTCCGCTGGAGTTGCTGGCGCGTAAGGCCGACAACTTTCTTAACTCGACCTTCTCCAACCTGCCGGTCACTCAAAAGATGGAAGAGCCAGGACTGCTGGAGATCAGCCAGGCCGATGCCCGTGCCCGCGGAATTGCCAACGGAGACCGGGTGCGGGTTTTCAACAGCCGTGGGGAGATCGAATTGCTGGCTCGCGTGGACGGCAAAGTCCGCCCCGGCGTGGTCTCGGCCTCGCTCCACTGGGCGAAGCTTAGCCTCGGCCATCGTAATATTAACGTTCTTACTTCGGAAAAACTCACCGACCTAGGCAACTCGGCCACGTTTTATTCCGTCTTGGTTGAAGTAGAGCTTTCCAAATCAGCGCCCTGAGGGGATTGGGTGGGGCTGAACTTGGACGCTTCGCGAGGCTCTACCGTATAATTGCCGTTTTGCCAAACTCCCGCAGCCCGAGGTAGTAGCAATTCTCTGCGTTCATCACGATGGCCCTAGATCATCCGGGGGCAACTGCCGTCGAGCCGAAACTTGGCGGCTTTGTCGCCCGATCCCATCCCCTTCATTTGCATGTCGTTGGCGGGAAATGAAGCGCTCTTTCTTTGCCCTGGGGCTGGTTTGCGTCTTGCTCTCTATCACCAGCATGGGCCAGGAGAATGTAGTCTCGGCCATAGAAATCCACGGCAATCGCCGGATCCCTGCCGAAACCATCCGGGCGCGCATCTATACCCGCCCCGGCGATGTCTATGACGTCGGCGCTCTCGAGCGCGATTTCAATTCCCTGTGGAATACCAACTACTTCCAGGACATTCGCATTGAGCGAGAGGCCACTCCCAAAGGATGGATCCTCCACATTTACGTGAAGGAGCGGCCGACCATCCGCGAGATTGAGTATGCCGGTCTCAACGCGGTTTCCAAGAGCGACGTGCTGGACCGTTTCAAAGAGGCGAAAGTCTCACTGTCTCCGGAGAGCCAATACGATCCCACCAAAGTGACGCGCGCTGCGGTCGTAATCAAGCAACTGCTGGCGGAGCACGGCCGGCAATTCGCCACTGTGAAGCCCGAAATTAAGGAAATTCCCCCCGCCGCCGTCAATCTTACCTTCGTGATCAAGGAAGGTCCCAAGGTCAAAGTGGGCAAGGTCATCTTCTTGGGCAACAAGAATGTCAAAAGCCGCATTCTGCGCAGCGCGATGAAGTTTTCGCGGCCCATCGGGATCCCCCATTCGATCTTTCTGGAAAACATCTTCTCCAAGACCTACGACGCCAGCAAACTGGAAGATGATGTCGAACTGGTCCGCGAGGCCTATCAAAATCGCGGATATTTCAAAGTTGTGGTGAACGACCCAAAGACCGAAATCCATGACACCGGGCATCGCGGATTTCATATTCCCCTGTTCCAGTCGGGCCCCGGCAAGGCAGTGAATATCACCATCCCGATCGAGGAGGGCGACAAATATCATCTGGGTGGAATTACGTTTAAGAACAACAAGGCCATCACGAATGTGGAAGCCTTGCGGGCACAGTTTCCCATTAGAGACGGCGCCGTCTTCGACCGTTCCAAAATTGCCAAGGGCCTGGATAACCTTCGCGAAGCCTATGGAACCATCGGCTATATCAACTACACGTCTGTGCCCGAACCGAGGTTTGACGAACCGAAGAAGTTGATCTTCCTCGACATTGACGTGGACGAAGGCAAGCAGTTCTTTGTCCGGCGCATCGAATTCACCGGCAATACTACGACCCGGGACAAAGTCATTCGCCGCGAAGTCGTGCTGCAGGAAGGCCAGGTCTATAACGAGAAGCTGTGGAAGCTGAGCATCCTCCGTCTCAATCAGCTGGGTTATTTTGAGCAGTTAAAGCCGGACGATCCGGATGTCACTACCCGCCATCTGAATGAAAAAGAGGGCACCGTCGATCTGACCTTAAAGCTCAAGGAAAGAGGCAAGAACAGCATCGGCCTCACGGGCGGAGTCAGCGGGCTGGCGGGAACCTTCATTGGACTCAGCTATAGCACCAACAATTTGATGGGCCGCGGCGAGACCCTCAGCGTTCAGGCGAATATCGGAAACCTGGAGCGCAGCATCGTCTTCGGTTTCACCGAACCTTACGTGTTTGACCGCTCGTTGGAAGCGGGTTTCAACGTTTACAGCACAAAATACAACTTTAACCAGGCTCGCCAGCTGGCGCTGCTCTCCGGAATCCAGGTGAATGTTCCCCAGGCCGAGCTGCAGAACCTGCAGAACTATACGCAAGCGAGCAAGGGCTTTTCGATTTCCCTCAGCCACGCTCTGCATCATGGATTCAAGCGGGTAGGAATTTCCTATCGTTTCGATGTTTCGTCGTTGGTAACGCTCAGCCTGGCATCACAGAACCTGTTTCAATATTTGCAGTACCAGGGCATCAGCGGACCGAACTCGCTCAACGGCATTACCACCAGCACCATCGTCCCCTCGTTCTCTTTCAGCACGGTGGATAACCAGTTCAATGCCCATCACGGAACAAGGGTGACGCTGACTGGCGAGTTCGCCGGACTCGGGGGAACGGTCCGCACCATACGTCCCATCTTTCAGTACTCGCATTTCATTCCGGTGCAGAAGGGACGCAATGCACTCGCCTTCAACTTTCAAGGTTCGTTCCTGACCGGCTACGGCGGTGTGGTCGCGCCCCCTTTCCAGCGCAACTACATGGGCGGAGAGTACGACATTCGTGGCTTCGATATTCGTTCCATCTCGCCCGTGGCTTACCTGCCAAACAAAGGGGTTGTCACCCTGCAAAACCCCGACGGGACCGCCGTTCCAAAAGACCCGAGCAACCCGCTGCTCGGCAACTATACGATTCCTATTCCCATCGCGCAGATCGTATTTCCGGGCGGAGATGCGAGTCTGGTGGGGCAGTTCGAATACCACATTACCATCGCAGGGCCGGTGGTCCTGGGCCCGTTCGTGGACCTAGGCATCGATCCGGTGCTACGGCAATCCCAATTGAAAATCACCCCGCAGCAGTACAGCACGCTCAACGCCACCCCGTTCGGCTGCCCGGCTCTGGATGCGGCTTTCAATTGCGATCCCAGCAAGAGTGTGTTCAAGACGTTTCCTCAAACCCTCCAGCTGGCCAGCGGCACCAACTGGGTTCCGCGTATGTCCACCGGTTTGCAGTTGCAGGTGATGTTGCCCATCGTGAACGCGCCCTTCCGCATCTATTGGGCCTATAACCCGTTGCGCCTCAACACCACCAGCACGGGCAACACGCCCATTACCCGCGACATGTTTCCTCCCGGAGCCGCCGGCGACTACACATTCCAGCAAGCAGTGGCTACCTATTCACCCAGGTTCTCTTTGCGGGAGCCGCTGCGGACCTTCCGCTTCACGGTGGGCACCAGCTTCTAGTCTGGCCAGCCTACTGAGGTGCAGTTCCCTTCAAGATCAAGCCCAAGGCTACGTCCCCTCCGCCAACCCGAAGCTTGGCGGAGAAAACCCAATGCTGGTCTTCATCGAGCATGATCGCCGGCGATCCGGTGCTCTCCGTTACCACCATACTCATGGCCGCCGGGTGGCGCGTTCCGGTAGCTTGACTGCTCAGGTTCACAAGCTGATCGAACTTGTAAACCGCGGTGGGGTCCGGATCCGAAGCGGCTGGGATAAGAAGTACGAAGTCACGGTTCGGAGCTACCCCAAGGTGATTGCCATCATCTGGCAGAAGCTCGTATCGCATGGTGTAGGTGCCCGCCTTGATCGGATCGCCACGATAGTCTGTCGTGGCCGCAGGAAACGAAATCACACCTAAGAATGACGATTCAGCGAATTCTGGATAACTCGCGCCAGGCACGTCCTTCTTTGCCTGGGATGGCAATTCCTGGCGCAGCCAAAGCTCGGCAATCACCCCACCGTCCGGAAGGGTGATCTTGGAACCCTTCGCCTCAAGTGATTTGCGGACAGCTTCGGAAACGGACGGGTCGCTCACCGCGCCGATGCTCTCAACCTTGCCTGTTTGCGCGAAGCAAGCCACCGCGGCGGCCATCAGCAGTGCGAAAGCGGCTGCTCGCCGGCGAACTGCGCCGGACACGCGAGGAGCGGAGGACTGCCGGTTAGAACCTGCGCCGGATAAAATCATGCCGACGCCATGTTAGCGCACGAAGGTTCCCACAAATGCGCTGCGCTTGCCATGGGACTCCCAATCGACTCCCAGTCCAGGGCCGTGGTAGGCGTCAGTTAGCGCCACTGCCGCCATGGCGTGAGTCGTTGGCGTGAGCGGCGGGTAGTAGGTGATTTCGTTGCCGCAAATGTGATCCATGCCATCGAGTGGCCGGGTTTGCACGGTGGCAAACTGGCCGGCTCGTAGCAATGCGCGGCCGTGATGTTGCGAACTCACCGCCAGTTCCATCGGCGCGTCAATCACGTCCGCAACATTTTTAATAAGTTCGCCTCCCATTTTCCGGGCGAAAGCAATCAACGCAACTCTCTGTGCAGGAGTGGCCTGGTCGTCCACGATCAAAACCGCGTGGGCGGGAAGAGCATCTTCGTAGGGATCGCCCAGAGTGCCGTTCGCCCTTACCGCCGCGGCGACCGTCAGACCCGCGAGGGGAACGCCATTCCAGGCTCCGCGATTCACGTGCCAGGCCAGAATCGCCTGGTTGCCCACCAGATTCACCTCTCCATTGGCGAAGCATTGCCCGGTGTAGACATCGGCACTGCGCGTTTCAATGTAATCGCCGCTGATCTGTTGCCCCAAGCTGGCTAGGGAAAAAGCCGTAAGAAAGATTCCGAGACAAGCAATTTTGCCAAGACGCATGTTGCACTCCACGTCGGAATTCCGTGCTTCTATTCTCCTCCAAATAGCAGATGCCGGAAAGAGGGGCTGGGATTCCGGCGGTCTCTATCTTCGGCAAAAGGACATAGAAATCTTTTCGCCTCCCAATTTTGGAACATTCCCGAATCGGCACCGGGACAGTCCTTCTCCAGGCTTCCTGCCTTTTTCCCCGGCAATGCTCCTGGTTTCCCATCCGATGTAGGGAATGGCGGCGCGCTCAGTTATGAATGATGCCGGGGAATCCGCGCTCTCTACGGCGCAATTGCGTTTGTTGCTGGTGGAGAGTCGTAAGCCGCGCCCGTCCTATTTGCAATCCCTTCTCGCCCATGCCTGCGGAGACCTTGTTTCCTTTGACCATGCCCGCTCCCCGGAGGACGCCCTGGCGCGCCTGACGTCCGCTCACCACGATCTTGTTCTGTGTGACTACAACCCTGGCGACGGAGCGGCGCTGCGGCTGCTGCGCGATCTCCGCCATCTGGGCGTTACCGTTCCCTTCATTTTTCTAAGCGATCACGTGGACGAAAAGGTTATCGCTCAGTCCGTGGCCGCCGCTTGTAGCCGGCATCACTCCTCCCGATCCTCTACCGCGCAGGCCCTCTGCGAGGCCATCAACGACTACTGCCGGCGCTCGCGGTGCGAAAAATCCGATGACATGTTGCGCAAGCTCTGGCATGCGGTGGAACAAACCGCCGACCTGGTGGTGATTACCGATCGCGAAGGCCTTATCGAATACGTGAACCCGGCTTTCGAAAAGCTGACCGGCTACTCCCGCGAAGAGGCGGCCGGACAAACCCTCCGCATCCTCAAGTCCAGCCAGCAGCCCATCGAGCTGTACCGGGAACTGTGGGAAACCATTGTTGCCGGGGAGACGTTTCGCGGGGTGATTACCAACCAGAAAAAAGACGGTCAGCTATTTCTCGCAGAGAAGACCATTACTCCGCTGCGCGATACCAAAGGCCAGATTACGCACTTTGTTTCCACCGATCGCGACATTACCGAGCGCCACCGGCTGGAGGGCCAGCTGCAGCAGGCCCAGCGCATGGACGCCATTGGGCGCCTTGCCGGCGGCGTAGCGCACGATTTCAACAATCTCCTGATGGTCATCAGCTCCTACGCTGAACTGATGTTGGATTCCATCACTCCGCAGCACCCCTTGCGCCGCAACGTGGAAGAGATCATGACCGCTTCCGCCCGCGCCGCAGACCTGACCCGGCAGTTGCTGGCCTTCGGCCGCAAGCAGATGCAGGCGCTGCGGGTCCTTGACCTGAATTCGGTGATGCACGATATCAGCCGCATGCTGCCCCGCCTGATCGGGGAAGACGTTCAGCTGGTGATCGTGCCGGGGAAGGATTTGGGTAGAGTGAAGGCCGACCCGGTACAAATCGAGCAAGTCGTCATGAATCTTGCTGCCAATGCCCGTGACGCCATGCCGCGAGGCGGAAGACTGGTGTTCGAAACCGCCAATGTGGTCCTCGATGAGGCTTATCTGCAACGCCGCTCGATTGTGCCGCCCGGAGATTACGTACAGCTCGCCGTTACCGATTCGGGCAACGGCATTGCTGCAGAACACTTGCCCCATATCTTCGAACCCTTCTACACAACCAAAGAGGAAGGAAAGGGAACCGGGCTTGGTCTGGCTACGGTCTATGGCATCGTGAAGCAAAACAGCGGATATGTTTGGGTATATAGCGAGCCCGGCCTGGGCACTACTTTTAAAATCTACTTGCCGCGGGTGGAGGGGCAAAGCCATAAGCCTGCCTTCTCGCTGCCGGTTGAGCCGGCTGTACACGGCAGCGAGACCCTCTTGCTGGTGGAAGATGAGTCCGCCGTCCGGCAATCTGCCAGGGAATTCCTCGAATCCAGTGGATACACCGTGCTCGAAGCTCACAATGGTGAAGAAGCTCTGCAGGTCGGCCAGAACTCATGCCGGCATGATTCACCTCATGATCACCGACGTCGTCATGCCGCAAATGGGGGGCGCCAGCTTAGCGGCGCAATTAGCGGTCGAAAGACCTGCCATGAAGGTACTGTTCGTTTCCGGCTACGCGGAGAACACCGTGTTGCAGCATGGCCCCATTGATATGACCAGTTGTTTTCTGCAAAAACCTTTTACCTTGAAGTCGCTCGGACGCAAGATCTCCGAAATGCTCCGGACGGTTAAGCCGGCAGCGTTGGCGGCATCTTCCCACGGCTAACGTCATTTTCCTGCGGTCCTCTTTTATAATGAGCGCGGTCCTATGAATCTTGCCTGCCGGGCGATGCCGTGCTTGCACCTCCTCCTTCTGGCCTGTCCCATGGTTTAGCTCTATGCATTCCGAGAATGCCGATAGGCTCTCGCCGGGACGCGAGTGATCTACCTGGCTGCCGTACTCCTCGTTTTGCTTGTCGGCGCATGGGTGTATTCGTTGCTCTCGATCGTAGCGGCCCGCCGTTACCTCGCCGTCCGGCCTCCTACACTCCAGCAGCTCGAACCAATCAGCATTCTGAAGCCGCTCGCAGGTTTGGATCTCGGGCTGGAAGCAAATCTGCGCACATTTTTCGAGCAGGACTATCCGGCATTTGAAATTCTTTTTGCGGTGCGCGAGCGCAACGACCCGGCGGTCGCGGTCGTAGAAAAACTCCAGGCCGAGTACTCCCGTATTCCGGTGCGCTTGCTGATCACCGGGGAAGCGCCCTATCCCAATGCAAAGGTCTACAGCCTGAGTGCCATGCTGGCCGCGGCCGCAAACGACCTCGTCGTCATGAGCGACAGCGACACCCGGGTGACTCCCGGTTTGCTGCGGACGGTGGCGGCGGAATTCCAAGGCGCTCGCGTCGGCGTGGCCACCTGCCCCTATCGCGCCGTGGCCGGCGCGAGCTTTTGGTCGCGGCTGGAGGCCACCGGCATGAACACGGATTTCATTGCCGGCATTCTCGTAGCGCGGATGATGGAAGGTATGCGTTTCGCCGTCGGCCCCACCATCGTGGCGCGCCGGCGAGTGCTGCAGGGCCTAGGTGGCTTCGACCGATTAAAAGATTACCTGGCCGAAGATTTTGTCATGGGCAAGTTCGCCGCCGAAGCCGGCCACGGAGTGATTCTCTCGTCTTACGTGATCGAGCACCACATCGGCAGTACCCCCTTACGCGAAACCGCGATGCATCGTCTGCGCTGGGCACGCAGCACGCGGCGCTCCCGTCCGCTAGGTTATGTGGGGCAGCTCTTCACCATGCCACTTCCCCTGGCGCTGCTGGTCTGTGCCGCCAATCCTTCGTGGTGGCCTGTCGTGCCCGCAACTCTCCTGGTGCGCGCCCTTGCCGCCTACATTGTTTCAGCACAAGTGCTGCGTGCAAAGCTCAATTGGTTGTTGTTGCCGCTGGAGGACATCACCGCTTTTTGTTTCTGGATTGCCGGATTCTTCGGTAACACCATCGTCTGGCGCGGCCGCCGCTACCGCCTCTACTCCGACGGCCGCTTCGAGTTGGTTACCACAAACCGCGACACCGCTTGAGATCTACTTGCCCGCCCGCGTCAGTTTGCCCTTTCTGAGTTCGAACGAATCCCCGCGCCAAACGATCCGGCGTCCCACCAGACCCGCCAGCCATACGCTCAACCCTAAGAAATCCCGTACCGGAATCAGCCACAGCCAGACGCGCTACCTGACGATCGCCTAGAACCTTTTGCCCCACCACCAACGCCGCGCCCGCCCGCATCACCACCACCACGCCGAGCAACAGCCACGCCCACGCCGATCCCCAGGAGTAAATCACCGCCAAGCAGCGCCCATGGAATTCCAAACGTGACCACCAGCCCCGCATATCCCCAGCGGCGGGAATCGCGAATCGTCCGCGCCCAGCGCAGTTGATGCTGGAACGCCTGCCGCAAACTGTAAGCAGGGAAGGAAGGTCTCGACGACCGTGCTCGAAAGCTGCACCTCCCGGCCAAGATCGCAGATGCGACGCCCGATCTCGTAATCGTCCGCCAGATAATCGGCGATTCCCTCGAAGCCGCCAATGGCCGCCAGATCGGCGCGCCGGAAGGCAAGGGTAGACCCCAACCCGAAGCGAACCCCGCCCTCAATTTTCCGCGCCACGAGAACTCCCGCGCAAAAATCCGTGCTGATGCCAGCGATTCCAGCCGCGACGCGAATGTGCGAGCGGCAACCCCGCGATAGAGACAAGTGACCAGGCCGATCTTCGGGCTTGCCAGCGGCGCAACCACCGACCGCAGATAATCCGGCTCCACTCGAATATCGCTATCGTTCACTACCAGGTGCTCGTATTGCGCCTCCGGCAGCATCTGCGCAAGATTGCTGACCTTGGTGTTAGCGCCTAGGCTCTTGCCGCAGAAAACCAGCCGGATGCCCCGCTCCGGAAATTCCGCCTTCAACCGCTCGACCAGTTGGATCGCCGGGTCATCCGCCTCGCTCACTCCAAAGACGATTTCGTACTGCGGATAATCCTGCACGCAATGGCTGCGAAAGCTCTCATACATTTCCGGGTCCGTGCCCTTCAGTGGCTTAAGAATGGAAACCGGCGGCAGGCTCTGCGCTTCCTTGCGCTTGCGGTGCGGCCCCCCGTTCGCGCAGGAATGCCAACGCACTCCAACAGCAAAGCGCGTAATAGCTCACGCTCGCCAGCGCTCCTAACGCCGCAATCATTGTGAGGATTCGGACGATGTGCGGAATCATTCGTAGCGCAGCGATTCAATGGGATCCAGATTCGCCGCTTTCCAGGCCGGATAGATACCAAAAATCAGCCCCACTCCCGCGGCCGCCGCAAAGCCGAATGACGTCCAGAACACCGACATGCGCGCCGGCAATGACGGCCAGATTGCGGGGATGGTCCACACCACCATCCCTCCGAAGAGCACGCCGATAATGCCCCCCAGCGCAGTCAAGATGATGGCTTCCAGTGTGAACTGCAGCAGAATGTCGCGCTTGCGCGCTCCGATGGCTTTGCGCACGCCGATCTCCCGCGTCCGCTCCGTCACCGAAACCAGCATGATGTTCATCACCCCCACGCCGCCTACGATCAGCCCGACGCTGGAAATGGCGAACATCCCGATAAACAGCATCCCGGTCAGCTGGTTCCATACATCCGAGATCGAGTCGGCGGTAAATACCGCGAAATTATCCGGCTTGCCCGGTGGAACTTTTCTTCTTCGCCGCAGCAACTCTCGGACTTCATCAATCGCTTTGGGCACATCGTCGTGGGAGGTCGCCTTAATGCTGATCCAGTACTGTTTCAGCTCCGGGTGCAGCTTTTTCAGCGTGGCCAGCGGCATGTAGACCTTGTTGTCTTCTGGATTTTTGCCGCCGCCGAAAACCGATTTCACCGGGGCGGCGGTTCCGATGACGGTGAACAACTCACCCTCGATATTGACCTCCTTGTCCTAGCGGACTGTCTTCCCCAAAAAGTTCCTCCGTCGTCTCCGAGCCCAGCAGCACCACCGGCGACCGATGTTCTTCATCCACCTTGCTGAAATAGCGGCCGCTGGAAATCTGCTGGTCAAACACGTCCTTGGCGGAAGCCTCATCGCCCTCGAGAATCGTATTCGTGGCCTTGCGATTGCGGTACTTGACCGAGAATTCTCCTATGCCCAGCCGCGGCCGCGCGTACCGCAAACCGGCCGTCACCGCTTCGACGTGGGGTAGGTCGCGCATGGCTTGCGCGTCTTCGTAGGTAAGCTCCTTCCGGGTGCGCATTTCTTCTGTGGGCCGCCCGAAGGTGAACGGTTCGATATGAAACGCAAAAATTACGTTGGAGCCGATGCTCGTCACCACTCCGCGGACATTGTCATCCAGCCCGTGCCCCACCGATGACACGGCGATCACCACCGCCACGCCCACCACGATTCCCAGCACGGTCAGCGAAGAGCGCAGTTTGTTGCTGCGAATCGTGTCGGTCGCCATCTGCACGATTTCGCCGAATTCATCTTTGCGTATCATTCCGCTTGGTTTGTCACAACTCGAATCGTAAAGCCACGATCGGATCCAGGCGCGCCGCTTTGCGAGCCGGGTAAACCCCAAAGAAAACTCCCACACTCGCCGCCACGATCAGACCCGCCGCCACCGCCCAGAGTTTTACCGCCGAAGGCATGCCGATGGCCAGCGTGAACACCTCGGCAATCGCCACCCCGAACAGTACGCCGATTGCGCCGCCCGTAAGCGCCAAAGTCACCGCTTCAATCAGGAATTGCAGCAGCACGTCATCCGGACGCGCTCCCAGGGCTTTGCGGATCCCGATTTCGCGCGTGCGCTCCGTCACCGAAACCAGCATGATGTTCATGATCACGATTCCGCCAACCAGCAGCGAGACGGCCGCAATTCCAATCGTGGCCATGAAAAACGTGTTGCTCAGCCCCGACCAGATGCCCAGCAGGCTCTCATTCGTTTCCACTTCAAAACTGTCGTTCGCCCCCGGACGATCGTGACGCTGCGAGCGCAACGCCACCCGGGCCTCATCCATCGCCTGGTTCAGCGTGGCCCCCGTCGAGCTGGCTTTTCCGGAGATCGTAATACTGTTGTTGTGCGAACCATATTGCTTCAGGTACGCCGTGATGGGAATCATCACATAATTGTCGAGGCTCTGGCCCAGCGTCTTGCCCTTTTTCTTTCCCACCCCAATCACTTGATACGTCCAGCCATCCAGGCGTATTTCTTTCCCGACCGGGTCGGTGCCGGGCATCAGGTTTTCCACGATATCCGTTCCCACGACCGCCACCTGGGACTTGTTGTTCATGTCGGTTTCATTCAACATCCGTCCGGAAGACAAATCCGTATCGTAAATCGGCGCCATCGAGGGGGTGATGCCCTGCACGGTAGTGTCACTGATGGACTGTTCGGCATACTTCACGTGGCCGGTGGAGTTGCGCAGCGCGGCTCCCACGTAATCGCAGTGCCGGCAAGCCTCCAGCACCGCCTGGTAGTCTCCCATGTCCAGGTCTTTACGTTTCTCGGCCGCCAGAAAATGTTCCGGATTGGTTTCGACCGGAGACATTTTCGACATGATGAAAACGTCCGCGCCCAGATTAAAGATTTTTTCCGAGACGTACTCGTTGATCCCGGAAACGAAGGTGACCACCGCGATCACTGCGGCCACCCCGATGACCACTCCGACCAGGGTGAGCGCAGAGCGCAGCTTATTGGCCCACAGCGACTGGAGCGCGATATGAATGGCTTCAAGGATGTGCATCGGCTGGGCCGCCTTCGCGCAAGCGATTCGTTCTCTTCAAGTCTAGCAGCGCAGGAAGGGCCTTGCCGGGCTTAGCGCTCGCGGCCGTAATTTTTGTTGAGAATGGCGCCCAGGATCAGCAGCAGCGCGAACAGCCGTACCAGATAGATCCACGGGCTGCCTTCGTTGGGGTGCTGGAAGAAGAGAAGCCCCACCCGATTTCCCCCTTCCACCAGGAAAAACACGGCGAAGGAAAAGAAAAAGAAGTCGCGAGTTTCCCGCCAGAACTTCAGGAAGAAAACTCCCGCCGTAAAGGAAAGCGCCGAGATCACACCGAGCAGAAAGGATCCAACCATATCACTTGCTTTCCCAAATCAAACCATACAGCAACAGTGCCATAGCGACCACCGTGGTCCCGAGCCGCCAGAAATATAGATCGAGTAGAGGGAAAACCACCAGGTCGAGCAATATCAGCAGGTTTGCCACCGCCAGCCCCAAAAAGCAAAGCCCGCTCCATAGCAGCAGCTTTTTCCGGCCCAGTCCGTAGCCGCGCAATAACAACGCGGCACAGGCAAAGCTCACCAGGGCGCCGAGGGTGTAGACGACACTTCCCATGTCACTCTTTCTCCTTGGTGAAGCGGAAAGCCCGGGCGAAATCCCGAACCGCCGGCGACGGCTTCGAGTGGATCATCGTCGAAACCCGCACGATCTCCCGCCGGTAAGTGGTATCCACGCTCGCCATCAATTGATCCTGCTCCACCGATTTCGATTCGTAGTGGTATGTTTCCGGCTGGCCAGGAAGCATGCCGATCAGCTGCTTGCGGGTCAGGTCGAGCAGGATCTCCCGCGCCATTTCTGCATTCACGTAAAGACGCTTCGCCAAATCCGAAACCGTCCACGGCGTGGGACGATTATGCCAGAGAAGCAACAGGCCCTCCAGTTGGGAGACACTGTCAATTTCCTGCATAATAAACCGGTAGACTTCGGCTTCGTGTTGATTGTTTTCAGACACTGCGGAACGTAATGACCCTACCTTGAAGTTGGCGCTTCGGCCCAAGCAGGACCTTCCTTTAGATTCTTCGTTTTGATCGGGAGAAGTCAAATGGTTTCTCGCATATAATTTGTATGTAAGCAGCCGGACCGGGCGGTCGCTCGTCGCTGTTTTTCGGACAGCGCTCGGGAGGAAAGTCCGAACTCCGCAGGGCAGTGTGCCGGATAACGTCCGGGAGAGGGTGCTCCATTCTAAATTTAGGGGTCTTTGCCAAATTTAGGACGGGGTAGTACTCGACGGAAAGTGCCACAGAAAACATACCGCCCCGCCGGTTCGGCAGATTCCCATGGATGGATGGATCGGGAGCCTGCCGAACCGGCGAGGTAAGGGTGAAAAGGTGCGGTAAGAGCGCACCGCCGCCGCAGTAATGCGGCGGGCAGGGCAAACCCCACACGGAGCAAGACCAAATAGGAAGGAAGTTCGGGCTTCGGCCCGCACACGTGCCGGCCCGGTGCGTCAAACCTTCGGGTAGGTCGCTAGAGCCGCGCAGCGATGCGCGGCCCAGAGGAATGACCGCCCTGCCGGAGCAATCCGGCAGACAGAATTCGGCTTATAGGTCCGGCTGCTACAAACATCCCTATTTCTTCGGCTTGGGAAATTCGCCTTCCCTGAGCGCTCGTACTGGGTGCTCTGGTTTGCCCGTTGTGGCCACAAAATCAAGCTTCCCTGCCGCCAAAAACCGCATCCAAGGCGCTCGATGAAGCCGCGAAGGCGCGCAGTTCTTTTATTCGCATTTTGCCTCACTTTGGGCTTGCCTGCGTGGGTCGGCGCGCAAAACCCTAAGACCAATTTGCCTGACAGTCCCTCACAGGCAGCCGAAGAGGCCAAGCACGGGAATGACGCTGCAGCCCGGCGCGAGACAACCTGGCGGAGTCTGCCGGGAGACTTTCTTCAAGACCAAAAAGGTATTTGGACGTTTCCCGTTCAACTGGCGAAAGGACGCCACTGGGTTCCTACCCTCGCCGTGGTCGGCGGAACGGCTGGCCTTCTCGTCGCCGACAAGCATGTCATGCCGTACTTTAGGAATCACGCGGGCAATCTGGATGACATAAACGACGTTTTCGACGCCCCGATTACCACTGCCGAGGTGATCTCCGTGCCCGCTTCATTCCTGGTTGCGGGCTATCTGCGGCACAATGATTATGAGAAAGGGACGGCTCTACAATGCGCAGAAGCGTATGCGGACAGCGCAGTCGTTGACCTTGCATTCAAAGCCGTGACTCGGCGAGAGCGGCCCATTGATGTGCCTCCAGGGCAGCCTTTCACCGGGACCTTCTTGAATGGCGGCAAGTCGCCGTTCAAAGGCAGCGCCTTTCCCTCTGGGCACGCAGCCGGAGTCTTTTCTGTCGCGACGGTTGTCGCCAGCCGCTATCACAATCACCGATGGGTGCCGTGGCTCGCGTACGGGTTTGCCGGCGTCATCAGCTTCTCTCGCATAACCACCGAGGCTCACTTCCCATCCGACGTGTTTCTGGGTGCCGCTCTGGGCTACACCATCACCCGTTATCAAGTGCTCGGCTGGCGGCATTAGGCCACTGAGTCGTCGCACGGGAAAAATGGAGGTTGCCAGGTTACTGCCCAGCGGCGACCTTCAAGAGCACCGCGCTATGCGTGGAGAGAGTCCCTTCGTAGCCTTCAGTGAGATTTCCAACTTCCGTCTTGCGCCAGAGATCGCGAACGCTCCGCACGTTGCCGAGTCGAAGCTCCTTCCAGCGGAAATTCACTTTCTGTTCGTTCTTCCCAAGATTGAACAAGGCTACTGCGGTCGTACCGTCAGACAATGGCTTGCTCCAAACTTCGATCGATCCCTTCTGAAGAAGTCGATGGCCCTGTTTCCCCAACGCATCCTGGTCTACCGCGATGACCTCTCGATTTAACAAAATATCCTTGATCGCGGAGGTCCACTTAGCCAGGTCGTTGTTGTTTTTTTCGACCAGAAGCGGCGTTGCCATCATGGACCAAAGCGTCATCTGCGTGCGGTATTCTTCCGTGGTCATTCCGCCGATACCGGTTTGCAGGTCGTCGGGGTCGTTCCAGCCGTCGGGACCGCTATGCTCCAGCTTGGCGTTGTGATCGAATCCATTCGAGACCATCGAATTCCAACGATCCCCTATATCTCCGGTGGTTCGCCAAAGATTGGCGCCAACCTTGCTTCCCCAGTTCCAGACATCGAACAGGCCATACTGACAAAGACCGTAAACAATCGGACGGCCAGTCGCCCGGAGAGCCTCGCCCATTTTTTGCAGCGCCGCCTGCATCTCTGCTTGGGTGTGATAAATTTCGCCCGCCGAACACCAGTCATATTTCAGGTAATCGATACCCCATTCGGCAAACGACTTCGCATCCTGCGGTTCATGCCCGTAGCTTCCGGCATAGCCCCAACAGGCCGCCGGACCGGGAGAACTGTAGAGGCCCAGCTTTAGCCCCTTCGAGTGCACATAGTCTGCCAGGGCTTTCATGTCGGGGAACTTTGCATTCGGGTGAATATTCCCTTCTGCGTCGCGCCGCCCCTGCCATCCTTCGTCGATCTGAATGTAGACGTAGCCGGCATCGCGGAGCCCGAGAGCCACCATCTGGTCAGCCACCTTGCGCACCTCGGCATCATCGGCCACGGTGAAATTACCGATGCCCATGGGAGGGGTGGGCGCAGCATTGTCGCCCGAAACATCGTGCAGCGCGGGCAGCGGAAGCTTCTTAAAAGAGTAGGTTGGGCCCGCCTCGATGATCTTAAGATCCTGGGCGGTCGCCCTTCGGCAGATGTACGGTTCCGACCTGGACTGCCCGTTCCAGTTCACGGCCAGTTGCAGTTCATCCCCCTTGATCTGGCCATGAAATTTGTTGTGTCCCTGCGTAAAGGAGATCGCTTGCCCCTGCACCTTCAGATCGCTTAAGGGTTTGTTGCCGACCATTGACAAGAAAGTGCCAACCAGGGCGCCGTTCTCGCGGGTGAACACAAATCGTTCCGTAAAGGCATCGGAATTCGGATAGTCGGGTATTTGCTGACCGGGATAGTAATAAGCGTTGGGGGCAGGGGCCATCCAGATTCCAGCTAGCTCGGCCGCGCTCGCGGAGACGCCCATCGCGAAACATGCCACCAAAACGATACTCAACCTTCGAATCTTGCCGGCCACGGCGTTCCGCATTTTCATGAAGCTCCTCTACGTGCGCTCGTTTTTCAGGGGATTATACTCGCGAGCCGAAGCCTCGGTGGCACAAGCCCATGAGGGCTATCGGGCAAGCTTTCGTAAGAGTCGCGCGGTAGCGCCGCTCGTCACCTCGCGACCTGGGCTATCAATCCTCCACAATCGCATCCGCCTCGATTTCCACCAGCCAATCTGCATCAATAAAGCGGACCACTTGCATGATTGTGTTCGCAGGGCGAATGCTGCCAAAAAACTCGCCATGGACTGTGGCAACCTGCTCCCAATCTTCTATACGAGTTAGCAGAATTCTGGTCCGCAGGACATCGGAAAGCTTTCCGCCTAATCCTTCGATGGCGGACTGGACAATCTCAAGACATCTCCGTGCTTGAGCCGCGGCATTGCCCTTCGCGACTGTTTTGCCATCTGGCCCAAGCGGGGCCGTTCCCGTCACGGCAATGACTGTTCCGCTTCGTACCGCTCGCGAAATTCCAACTTTCGGCTCGAAAGGCGATCCAGTCGAGACACGTTGGCGTGTTGGTTGTCTCATGCTCCGAGTCCCCCTCGGTACGATCATTGAAAACGATGGATTGTGTCAATGGAAGAAGCCGTGCGTTATTTAGATCATACGTCGGCATCCGGACGTTGGGCTGCCAGCATCGAAACGCCAGATTTCTCATCTTCGCCACTTCTAAAAGGAGGAGCAATATGATCGAAAAAACCATCACCTTGCCGGAAATGATTCTTTGGACCGGGACGCGCGTGGCACTGGGGACGGGCATAGGCATGTTGATTTCCAGGCGGCTTGGCAAGGACGCGATGAAGGCGGCCGGATTGGCTCTGATAGCCGTGGGAGGGTTTACGACGATCCCACTGGCGATTTCCATTTTGGGCAAGAAAAATTCGACCCGGCCTGAAATTCGGTCGGTGGCTTAGCCTCACACACTCGTTGCAAAGCTTTACGAAAAAAAGTTCGGGCGCGTGCCACGTCTAACCTGCTTTGCAAATGTGCGGACGTCTCAAACCTTGGGCTGCCCCATTTCTCGCGGTTTTTGAGGTTGTTACGAAGCTCGAAGTTCACTTTCAAAACTGGAATGAAACGGGTGGGTTTCAGCCGCGAAGCGGCGCAAGATTGCAGCCCAGGGCGTAAGCCCTGGGTCCAAGCGGGAAATGAGCCAGCCCCGAAGGGGCGAAAGAAGAGTTTCGTAACAGCCTCAAAAACCGCGAGAAGCGGGGCACCCCTGCGTTTAAGATTTGTGCCGGTTGCGAAGCGGTTTCAGGCGTGCCCCACCCGCCGCTGCCCTGAAAGGACGATGTAGTGATTGACTCCCGCCCCGACTGCCGCACATGACTGTATTGCCCAGAGCCTGGCCACGTTTCGAAGCAAATACACAAAATAGAAGGCGCGAAGCTTACTTCACGCCTCTTCAAAAGACCCCCAACAAAAATTGATTCTATGCCGCGCTCGCCGCCGAGTACTCCCCCGGATTCTTTTCGAATTTGTTCTGGCACTCTTCCGAGCAGAAGTAGAATTTCTTGCCCGCATGGCTGGCCTGAAACTCGGCATCCTGCTCATCCACTTCCATTCCGCATACTGGATCAATTGCCATAATGCCTCCTTCCCTTTGAGAGACTGCAATTCTGCCTCCTACAGATGTAATCGCGCCCCTCGGGGTTGGAGCACGCTCTCGGCAAAATCCAGGCCGCCTCCACAAACTGCCATGGGAAAAAACTTGCCGGCCGCCGGCTTCGTCTCCGCCTCCCGCATTTTGCATTTCCTGTGTGCTCTTTGTGGAAATTCCTCGCGGGCGTCACAAAAAGTTTCTCGCACCCGCCGGTCGCTTCGTCCGCAACCGCCCGCCATGCGTGCCTTCCCCGCGAATCGGAAAGAACTGCTTTATGTCGCTCTCCCTGCGAAAATCTGCGGCGTGGAATTTTCCAATTGCACCAATCTTATGGAATTGACCCGCAGCCTGCGTCCGCGTAAAGTCGCTTCACCTTGCAAGCGAATTCACTGCAATCCAGTGCGCGCCACGTCGTTTCGGAACATCTGGCAGGCAACTCAAATTCAACCCCCTCTCCCAAGGATGAAACACGTGACCGACACAGCCAATCGTTGGAAGGTTTATCGCAGCAAGTTCCTGGTTCGCGCCAAGCAACTCACCGGCCCCCTCGCTTTCGTGGATACTCTCGGCCGTGAGCATCACGGGCAAAAAGGCGACTATCTGATGGAATGGTCCACCGGCGTGCTTCGCATCGTTCCGCGGGAATTTTTCGAAACCGCCTACGTTCCGCTCGAAGAAAAAGGCGATCGAGCCGCTGCCGATGTTTTCCTTGCGGAGGTTTCTCCGGCCAGGAAACGCGCCCAGGCCGTTCGCAAGTCTGGATCGGCAAGAAATAACTGCGCGGTCCTGAACTGAAGCGTTCCCAGCCGTTGTGAACTTCCTGTGGAAACAACAGGTTGGAGGGTTTGTACCTGATGATTAACAGGTACAATACAAGATATGGGGATTATATCTTGACAGGCCCAACATACGGGAGTTACTGTGTCTCTCCCACGGAATTTGCAGCCTCCACCGGCGGCAATCCCTGGGGCAAGAAAGGGATGTAAATCGGGACGTGCCTGAGGCCGAGGTGACCTGATGCCCGCCCCAATGTAAGCCTGGAGTTTCCCGCAGTCAGCCAACTCGCCACTTGCGCGGGCTGAGGACATCAGGCAATAGCAGTTGTGCGGTGGCCGTTTCCCGGTTCGGCAGGCCGAGCCACTTCGCGGGAGCGACAATCGTTTGAAAACCTGGCTGTGGAAAATTTCTCGCCTTGCGGGGACGGATTCTTGTTTTCCCGATGCGAGCTGGCAACCAACAACCGGGTCAAGAGTCACAGACATGTTGGCAGGAATCAAAATAACTTGATAACAGCGGGCCGCAGAGTCCGCAGGGAAAGAGAGAGAACGAAAATGCCGGAAGTGCAAGAAAAAAAAGGAGCCCCCCATCTTGAGAGCGCAGCGGTCGCCAGTACGCCCCCTGCTCCTCCCGCCAACAAGAAGGCCACCGGCCTGACCTTCCGCCGCTTTTCACCAAGCCCGGCGTCTCGCCCTACGACGAAGTCGAATGGGAGCTGCGTACCGCCTCCATCACCGACTCCAAGGGCGGAATCCTCTTCGAACAAAAAGATGTCGAGGTTCCCAAAGACTGGTCCATGACGGCGACCAACATCGTGGCCAGCGAAATATCTGCACGGCACCCTCGGCACGCCCGAGCGCGAGACCGGCGTGCGCCAGCTCGTGAGCCGCGTCGCCGAAACCATTCGCGACTGGGGTTTGGCGCAGGGCTACTTCCGCACTCCCGAAGATGGCGCCACTTTTCATGACGAACTCGTTCATATTCTTATCCGGCAGTATGCCGCTTTTAATTCTCCGGTATGGTTCAACGTCGGCTGCGACCGCATTGAGCCCGACTCCGACGCGCGCAACTGGCACTGGAACGCGCAGACCCAGAATGTCGAATTCGGCGTCACCGGCTATACCAAGCCGCAATGCTCGGCCTGCTTCATCAACTCGGTGCAGGACTCGCTCGACTCCATCCTGACCCTGGCCAAGACCGAAGGCATGCTCTTCAAGTGGGGATCCGGCACCGGCACCAATCTTTCCGCGCTGCGCTCCTCCACCGAAGGCCTGAGCGGCGGCGGCACCGCCAGCGGCCCGCTCAGCTTCATGAAGGGCTTCGACGCCTTTGCCGGCGTCATCAAGTCCGGCGGCAAGACCCGCCGCGCCGCCAAGATGGTCATCCTCAATGTGGACCATCCCGATATCGAAGAGTTCATCCTCTGCAAACAGAAAGAGGAAGCCAAGGCGCACGCGCTCGTCGCCATGGGATACGACGGCTCGCATCCCGACTCCGACGCCTACAGCTCCATCTTCTTCCAGAACGCCAACAACTCCGTCCGCGTGACCGACGATTTCATGTACAACGTCATGCGCGACAACGGCTTCTCCACCCGCGCCGTGAAAGACGGCCGGCCCATGAAGAGCTACAAGGCCAAAGAGCTGCTGCGCATGATCTCCGACGCCACCTGGCACTGCGGCGATCCCGGCATGCAGTTCGATACCACCATCAACCGCTGGCACACTTCCAAGCACACCGCCCGCATCAACGCCGAGAATCCTTGCAGCGAGTACATGTTCCTCGATGACTCCGCCTGCAACCTGGCCAGCCTGAATCTGCTGAAGTTCGCGCCCAACGGCACCTTCGACGTGGCCGCTTATCGCCATGCCGTGGATGTTCTGATCACCGCCCAGGAAATCATCGTGGACAACGCCGGCTACCCGACCGAAATGATCATGCGCAACTCGCATGACTATCGTCCGCTCGGCCTGGGCTACGCCAATCTCGGCGCGCTGCTCATGGCCACCGGCCTGCCCTACGACTCCGACGCCGGCCGCGACTACGCCGCCTGCGTCACCGCCATCATGTGCGGCGAAGCCTATCTGCAATCTTCCCGCATCGCCGAAACCTGCCAGCCCCTTGCCCCCGCCACCGAACCCACCAAAGAAAGGCCTGGCCGAAACCAACCTCGGCTCGCAATGCCTCATGCCCGGACGCCGCCTGCCCCGGCTGGTACATCAACCGCGAGCCCTTCCTCGACGTCATCCGCATGCACCGCGCGTCGGTCAACAACATCAACAAAACCAACGTTCCCTCGTCGCTCTACGAAGCCAGCAAAGCCTGCTGGGACGAAGCCCTCGCCCACGGCGAAAAATTCGGCTACCGCAACTCCCAGGTCACCGTCCTCGCCCCCACCGGCACGATCGGATTTTTTATGGATTGCGATACCACCGGCGTCGAGCCGGACCTGGCGCTGGTGAAGTACAAGAAGCTGGTCGGCGGCGGGATGATCAAGATTGTGAACAACACCGTGCCGACGGCGCTGTTCAAGCTGGGGTACACGCACGAGCAGGTGGATGCCATCGTTTCCTACATTGACGCGACCGGGACGATCGAAGGCGCGCCGGCGATCAAGGACGAAGACCTGGCCGTCTTCGACTGCTCGTTCAAGCCGGCCAAGGGGACGCGGTCGATCCACTACATGGGCCACGTGCGCATGATGTCGGCGACGCAGCCGTTCATCTCGGGAGCTATATCGAAGACGGTCAATCTTCCGGAGAACGCCACCGTCGAAGACATCATGGAGGCCTACATCCAGTCGTGGAAGCTGGGCATCAAGGCGGTGGCCATCTATCGCGACGGATGCAAGAAGTCGCAGCCGCTCTCGGCCGCGGGAACCAAGACAGCTTCTGCCGGCAACCAGGCGGGCGAGGGCGCCCGCCCCACACTGGCCGAGCTGGAGCAGGACCTGGCCGCGCCGCCGCGCGCGGTGCGCCACAAGCTGCCGGATGAGCGCATGTCGGTCACGCACAAATTCAGCGTGGGCGGGCATGAGGGCTACATCACGGTGGGCATGTATCCCAGCGGAGACCCGGGCGAAATCTTCATCACCATGGCCAAGGAAGGCTCGACGGTCAGCGGGCTGATGGACAGCTTCTCCTGCGCGGTCTCCATCGGCCTGCAGCACGGCGTGCCGCTCAAGCTGCTGTGCGAAAAGTTCGCGCACACCCGCTTCGAGCCCAGCGGCTGGACGAACAATCCCGACATCGGCTTCGCCAAGTCCATCATGGATTACGTCTTCCGCTGGCTGCAGTCGCGCTTCCTCACCGGACAGCAGCAGTTGCTGTTCGACAACCTGCGTCCGAAGTCGTGGTCCGCGCCGGAAGGAGCGGGCGAACTGAACGGGACGGTGGATTCACTAGCCACTAGCCACAAGCCACTAGCGCACTGGTTCTGTCCACGCCGCCGATGCCCTGGCCGAGATGATTGACCTGGGCGACGCGCCCAGCTGCCACGTCTGCGGCTCGATCATGGTGCGGAATGGGAGTTGCTACAAGTGCATGAGCTGCGGCTCGACGTCAGGATGCAGTTAAGATCGAAGGAAACTACCCCACCCTAGCGCAAAAGACGCGCTAGGATGGGGTTGCTTCCGGTACAAGAAAAGTACCGGCTTTGTGGAGCGGGCAAAAACAAAACGACGGTCCAGCGGCAAGGGCAAAAGTCAATCTGCCTCAAAGAGCAGTCGAGAGAGAAGGGCGGGAATGGAACTGACGTTTGTTGTTGTCACTGCACTTCTCGCGGTGATCACTTTTGGCCTGAAAGAAGTGCTCAAGGAAAAGGTAAAGGATGTGGGCGTTGCGGTCGCGTCTGCTGAGTCGTCTTACCGTACAGAGCAGGGATGGGCACTTGTTTCGCTTCAAACGATGCTGAATGTAGAAAACGAGCAACATAACTCTATTAAGCAAGTGCAGACCACTTCGTTGGAGAAGAATGAAGTTGATTACTCCGATATCATTCGGACCGACTCCACCCAGCTGCAAAATCTGCTTGGTGATCTGAATACGTCCGTTGAGGGCACGTCCCGACTCTTGGATGCCTTGCCGGGAAGTGGACGAGAACTGCGAACCCAGCTAGACCGCATTAAGCCAGCTGTGGATGAAATTAATCAGCATGCGCTGCAAACACTCAGGCCGTCTCCCGATCATGGCTGGACGCGTGCAGCTGATCTAAAGCTCATGATCGCCCGAGTGGGTATCGCGGAACTGCCTGTCCTCGCGCTAGGAGACGCGGCTCTTACGTTAGCCACTAAAACCAGGGACGCCGCCGACAGGCTCTATTGGATACTCCAATGGACGATCTATATTCTCTTTGCGATAGGTATTGCACTCACCTCGTATGCAGCCCTTACCGGAGCAAAGGTTGTTGGAGGTGGAAACTGACGATGCATGGTGGGGAAAACAGCATTCTGGATGCCGGCGGTCCTCATTTCGCACTTTGCGTGCGCAATGAGGAATATGCTGCGTCCCTTGAGGTGCGCAAGGTGTATCGCCTGCTAGGCGATCCGTCGGCCAACAAGCATCATCAGGTGCGCGTGATTGACGAGTCGGGTGAAGACTATCTCTACCCGAAAGAATATTTCGTGCCGATCAAGCTGCCGCAGGCGGCGCCAAAGAGCCGTGCTGCGGGCCACCTGATTTCGCTGTCATGCTGAGGGAGGCGCTCTTTGCCGACCGAAGGATCTATGCATTTGTTTTGAGGATTTGTCATTCCGAGGTGCGGAGTGACTAGAACCTGCTGCTATGGTGATGCCAGTTCGCTAACATCGGGACCCAGGGCCCTACAACCAAAATTGAGAAAACGTACTGTGAGGGGGGCACGGCACGCGCCGTGCTTTTTTTTCTGTATGGAGGTCAAATGCGGTTGTGGAAGTTCGAAATCGCGAATTTTAAGGCGCTCCAACATGTCGCAGTAGAAATTGACGATCTCTTGGTTCTGATCGGTGAGAATAATTGTGGAAAATCCTGCATTCTGCTTGCGCTGGATTGGTTCCTAAGTGGCAGCTCTATAAAAGACACTGCTCTTTTCCATAAGTTTCAAACGGGGCCCAGGGACGCTATCGAGTTAATTGGATATTTCGACCAGCTGTCGGATAGCGATAAGGCCCAGATTGCGATTAGAGGAAGAACAAACGGGGATCAGTGGGTTCTCAAAAAGAAGTTCTGGTTTGAGAAAGCAAGGACTGGCGACGGCGAGAAGGGCGGATGGAAGGAAATGCTGTTTTCGTACTCTATCGGAGAAGCATTTACAGATTGGCCAAAAAATGACAATAGCTGGAAATCCTTCCCGTCCGAATACCAGCCGCTCATACAGCAAATTCCGAATCTACCGGCGAAGCCCACCGTTGATAGCCGTGAGGTTCTCAGGCAGTTGGTCCGAGAGCAATCGCCGAATCTTGTGCAGCAAACCGCTGCAGAGTGGGTTCCTAATCCAGGTGGTGGCGGGAATTGGAAGTCGAATGCCAACTCAATCATACCTCGCTCCATCTACGTTCGTGCTGTTCACGACGCTGCAGATGAGACGAATGCGAAAGACGCCTCGACCTACGGAAAGCTAATTAACCTCATTGTCGAGCGTCAACTTGCCGGGCGGCCAGAGGTTCAGCAGTTACGAGCTGCGCTCGATCAAGTAATGGAGCTCTTTAGGCCTGACGAAGCCCATCCCGAACATCAAGCCAAAGAAATTCGTGAGCTGCAGAACCGCATAACGAAAAGTCTTGAAAATGTAATCGGTGCTCAGGCGTTCATAAAGACGCAGCCAATTGAAGTGCGCAACTTGCTCCTCCCCAGCACCTCGCTCGTGATACGAGATAGCCGTGCCGGCATTGAGACAGAAGTTTCTCACCAGGGACACGGGTTGCAGCGAGCGTTGATAATGACGCTCCTCCAACTATTAACAGAGATTGAGCACGCAACTAGCTATGACAAGAGGGTCGATATTCGGCCGGCAATTTTAATCATTGAAGAACCTGAGTTATACATGCACCCGCAGATGGAAAGAAAGATGAGAGACTTGCTTTACGATCTCGCGTCGCAGCGCAAGATGCAGGTCGTCGCCTGCACGCATTCACCCGTCTTTCTTGACATCGCGGACAAATACAAGTCTATAGTTAGACTGACCAGGGACGGCGTGGGGGTCGTGAAAGCCCATCAGGTGACAGGAGAACTTTTTCCGGGCCCAGAGGATCAGTCCGAGAAAGAGCGCATTCAGACGGTTTCTAGGTTTGATCCCGCAGTGAACGAAGTCTTCTTTTCGTCCCAGGTTGTTTTGTTTGAAGAATTCAGCGCCATTGCAGCATTCGAGCGTGCAGCTGAGCTAGTGGGGATTTTTGATCGACACCCCGGAGTGCGAAGAACAGTCACGGCAATAGACTGCACCGGGAAACAAAACATCCCGGCGTTTCAGCGTACTCTGAATGCGTTTCACATTCCTTACCGTGTTATTCACGACGAGGATAGGGGTAAACCGGACCAACTTGCCCACAATGCGAGGATCGCGGCCTGGGCCGCTGGTGCCGTTCCGGTAGCTACCACACACATGCTCAGTCCAGATGACTTAGAAGGTGTACTAGGTTTTCAGGTTCCCAAGAGCGCGAGCAAACCGTACCTTGCTGTAAGACGCGTCGAAGAGCTAGCTGCGATGAACGCTCTTCCTGTCTCCTTCATTGAGGCACTTAATTTCGCGTATTTTGGACAAATTAGCGAACCAGGCGCAGTCGGCGACGATGGTCAAGTATCTAAATAATGGCCGGGTGCTGATTCGAAGGTGCGACAACTTGCCTCGTCGTTCAGCGCGATGGATAGCTTTCGGTCCACGTTCCGTTTATCCGATCGGATAGATTGTTTTTCGGAATGGGTTCTGACACGTGGACGAAAGTCCGGGACAGACGAAACGTTCCCGTTTTCTAAGCAGTTCGCACGAACGTTATCGCTAGTCCCCCACGAACGCAAAGCTGTTCTTCGTGCTCAGCGCGTTGAGGGCATTCTCGATTTCCTGGTTAATCTCAGACTCTTCGACTCTGCTTTCCAGGATGACCGGAACATCCGCAGGAATGAGATGAGACACCTTTTGAAACGCCAGAGCTGATTCGAGGCTGAGAGCGTCGTGGCGGCTTTGCGTGTTGACTTCGCTGACATGAAGCTGGCGCAGGCGTCCGCCGAGGCTCTGCAAGATAGTTGAGGCTTCGCTCATGGTGGGGTCCACCTGGCGGGCGTGGCCGATATCGAAGCAGAAGGTCGCATGCGGCAGATCTTTGAAGATCGTGAGCAGGTCGCTGGCGGTCTGGCCGATGGGCTTTCTCTTATCCATGTTCTCGATGCAGAGACGGTCGCCCAGCCGCACCCACTCCTCCCGCCGATAGATTACGTTCGGGTGGACGATAATGGCCCAGCCTCGGGCCGCGACCTGCTCCAGAAGCTGCAATGCGGTCGCTTCGAATGCGGGCTCCATCGCACTCGGGGCATGGAAAGGAGACATATTGGAACTGGCGCAAGTCCAGGGCGGTCGAGTTGCTCTACAAGAGGGACAAGTTCGTCTTGACGCAGGGCGGACAGTTCGACCGCAGAGACGTTCTTGCCAGCCAGCATTTGCAATGCCCTGCGGAAGTCTCCTCTGCGCCAGCGCGCCCGTAGAAAAACCAATGTTCCGCATCAGAAGACCCCGTATTTTCGCGTGAGAGGCGCGATCTGCGGATTTTCGAAAAAGATGTGATCGAGAGCGTGCTGGAACTCCTTCGCTGATCTTTCGTACTCGTTTAAATGTGGAGTCTGTGCGCGAGTCGGATGCCCGAAGCGCTTTCAATGGCTTCCCGCGACTTCTTCGTCGTCGAGTAAATCCAGAAATGCGGCATACGCATCGAACAATTCTTTCGCGAGGTTCGTTGGGCGCCTCGTATTGTTCCATGAACTTTGCCAGAATTTCGAGAGGCGTCAGACGCACGCGATCCCTGATGTGATTGACCAGATTCAGCTTTATATCACTTTGTCAGTGGAAATCCGACCGATTTAATTCGGGATCCAAATGTACGCCGAAACAGATGGAGAGTCCCGAAGCGAAGATCAATTTTCTGGACATGCGAAGTTTGGCGTTACGCAATCCCCAGCCCTCGCCTCCGCGATCTCGTTGCTTGCTGGCAAAATCAACAGCCATTGTCCTCCAGAACCGGACAACATCATTCAAAAGAAAACGCGGAACCCGATACTTTTTGGCGTCGGGGTCAATGGATGGTCATCTTCCTCAAGATAACGGTTAATGACGGAACGAATGACGCTTTCATGTGCATCGCTTCCCTCTTCCCGATGCGGCATGATTCGAGCAAAAGCAAGACGCGCTGGGTGGTGTTCCTGTTGGTGTCGCTCTGGCCGCCGATTTGATGGACGATTTCATGGCTGAAGGCCATATTTCCAAAGGTTCCGGCGGGCCCCGGTTCAATGAATTTATTGTCTTTGAGGATTGCGTGAATTTGCTGACTGATTCTCAGATGATCGGCATTCGCTTCGCCGTCGATCAAATAGGTCCAGTCGAGATCGCTTTTCGAAGTCCATTCCCCGCGAGCAAGGGAACCAAACACTACAAGACTTGTGTCTTCGGTTCCGTAGTTAGGAATCTGAGACGACAGGAGAGAGTCGAGTTGCCCTTCTTCTGAATTGAGTCTTCACGATATTGGCGCAGCGAGGGCGAGGTCGAGCAGCCTAGCGGTAGCTTTGGCGGGATCGCTCTCGTCACTGAAATTCATTTTAGCAATATGCCGATCTCCGGGCGGGGCTGCCCACCTTTGCGCTTACATTGTTGTAGGGCGCACTGCATTCGTCTTAGGTGCCCAATCTAGTGCGCGTTCGTTGCGCAAGGGTGGGGCGAGATGGACTCAAGCAGTATCGCTTTTCACCCGCATGATCGCCGCTCCCTATTCATTCAGCTTCACCGCTCCCGGCTTCCCCGCAAGCATAGTCGCGATAGCTGCTGCGCGTCCATCGTTCCGGCTGCCGTCCAGGACCGCGCCTCACTGAGTCCTCATGCATATAGCGCTGAGTCGGATGGGAGTGGCCGGGCACCCCATCCACTCCGCAGGCGAGGCCTCACATGGATTGATCCACACATCTTATTGTGTAATAATCTACACATGGCAACCAATCTAGCTCTGGATGACAAACTGATCGAGGCAGCGCGGCAGGCGGGCAAGCACAAAACCAAGAGAGAAGCCGTCACCGCCGCGCTGGCGGAATACGTCAAGCGCCGCAAGCAGTTACGCATTGTGGAAGCCTTCGGAAGCTTCGAGTTCGATCCCGCATACGATTACAAGGCGGAACGGCGGCGATAATGGCGCAACCAACCGAGCGCGCCGGCATGGTGCTGGTGGATACTCCCGTGTGGTCGCTCGCCTTGCGTCGAAGGGCGGAAGACCTGAATCCTCGCGAGCAAACTTTAACCCGCGCTCTCGCAGAGCTGATCCGCGAAGGCCGCGCCCAACTCGTCGGTGCGGTGCGGCAGGAACTGCTCTCGGGAATCCGCCAGGCAGAGCAGTTTGAGAAGCTGCGTGATTCGTTGCGGGCGTTTGACAATCCGCAACTGGACAGCGCCGACTATGAGGAGGCGGCTCGCATGCATAACCGCTGCCGCAGTAAAGGGATTGCGGGATCGGCGATTGATTTCCTCATCTGCGCCGTGGCGAGGCGGCGCGACTGGCAGGTCTTCACCACAGATCGCGATTTCGAGCGCTATGAATCTGTGCTGGGACTCACGCTTTACTAGGCCGGTGGCCCATTCAAGCCCGGTTTTGGCTTGAGTGGGAATTCGCGGCTCCAAATGAATAAAAGGCGAGATGGACTCATGCAGCATCGCTTTTCACCCGCATGATGGCCGATCCCCATCCATTCAGCTTCCCCGCTCCCGCTTCCCCGCGAGCATAGTCGCGATCGCTGGTGCGCGTCCATCGTTCCGGCTCCCGTCCAAGACCGCGCCTCACTCAGTTCTCATGCATATAGCGTTGAGTCGGATGGGAGTGGCCGGGCACCCCGGCCGCTCCTTCCGTACCGCGGATAGACTTCGGTCTGCGTTCCGTTTATCCGATCGGATAGATACCCGTTCGGAATGCGTTTCGATTCGTCGCCCGACTTCGAGCTTAGCCCTCCAATTTCTGCGGCTTATGCGTCACTACGCATCTGTCTGCCATTTCGATGCTGACGATATGTTCCAACGGGAACATTAGAACGAATGTTCCAGAAACAAAATTGGGGCCCAGCCGGTTCCCACCTTCGGTTACACTCGCCGCGCCCCTTTCCCACGCTCGTCGTAGAGCACACTGTAAATCTCTTGGGTGCCCCATCTTTGCGCGTTCTTTGCGCAAAGGTGGGATCCGGACTCGCGCCTCCACCTGGCTCGGTCGGTCAGCCGTTCTCGGGCGGAGCCCTGCCCCGCAAAGAAATTGTCAAGGGCGCAAGCAGCGTGGCGCCCGTGCGGGGCAGGATCGGACGGGCGTACTTGCCTCCCACCCTAGCCGCAAAGAGCGCGGCTAGAGTGGGGCACCCTTTGTGGTGGCAGTACAGGCAAACAGCAGATTCCTCCCCTTCCGCTTCGCTCCGGGTCGGAATGACAAGAGGGGAATAAGGTCCTGTGGCAATCCGCCGGAACATCGCCACCCAGGTTCCGGCACCTCAGGCAAGCGCCTGATTCAGATTCTCAATGGCTTCGTCGACTTCAGAAGTGTTCTTGTAGCCGACCGTCACGCAATCGACGCCGGCGTTGCGGAAGGCGAAGCGCATGGCGGCCTGGCGGTCTTCGCGATTGAATTGGCCTTCGCCCACCAGCTTCATGCTGATCACGCCCATGCCATGGGCGCGGACTTCCTTGACGTGGGTGACGACTTCGTTGACATTGCCTAAGCCTGCGGTGGCGTAATCCTCCGCGTCCATGCGCACGCCTTTGTGGTTCATGCGGATCATGGCCACATCCAGCCACTGGTTGTTTGGAACCTGGCGCAGCGCAGGCAATCCGTGGACGGAAGCGCCGTGGCTGGCGACGGCATGGCGGTGCTGCGCTTCGAGAATGCCATCCTGCCAGCGGGCGGTGTCGGTGGGCCAGGTCGGGGTGTGCTGAAAATGGAGCAGCAGGATGTCGAAATACTCGGTGTTGGCCAGTCGGCGCAGTTCGTCAATCTTGTCCTGCGGATTCACGCCCTCGCGCGTCGTCACCTTCGACATGAGCCGGTAGCTGTCGCGAGGGATACCCTGCAGAGCGATGCCGAGCATCCGGTGCATGTCGGTATAGGATTCGGCGGTTTCGAAGAAACGGATGCCGCGGTCATAGGCGTAGCGCACCAGGCGGGTGAACTGCTCTTGGCCCAGGCCGCGCTGCACTTCGCCGCTCGCGGTGCCGGTGCCGAAGGCGAGCCGGGTTACCTTCACGTTGGATTTTCCCAGCGTGACCCAGTCGGTTGCGGTGCGGGCTTCGGCTGTCAGAGGAAAGCTGCCCATCCCGGCAAATGCGGTTACAGCCAATCCGGTTTTTAGAAAATCGCGGCGGGAATAATGGGACATGGTTTTCCTCCTGTAGGGCGAATCCTAGCATATGGTCTGTTCTTTGAGCTCACTGAAGGGCCCATTTTGGTTGAGTTTCCTCGGCGGAAGGGGTGTCCGTGCTACACAAAAATGGGCGGCTCTTCGCGCAATGGGGCGATTATGCGGACAGGGGTGGTCGCGCCATACGGAGTTTCCGGATTGTCCAGACGAACGGGGAGGCGACGACGGCGAGCGGCAGCAGGAACAGCAGGGTGAAGCAGGCCATAGGCCTGGGGACCGCATTGGAGTTGAGGGACTGCATTCCTAGGCTTGAAAGATCATTATATCCCGGCACGAGGTTCGGCTTGGGTCGCGTGAGGCGGAGGGCATTCTTTTGCTGAAACTAAAATAGAGGCATGGTGCGAACTGCGCTGGTGACGGCGATGCAGGCGGCAGCCGGCTTGCTGCTGTTGTTCGCGGGATGGGGGCTAGGCGATCTGCCGTCATTCTTCGGCGATCCGGCGCGGGCGGGGTTGGTTGGGCTCGCCGTTCTCCTGACTGGAATTGCGATCGCACTGCAAGTGGAAACGCGACCGGTTCGCCGAGGCGTGTCGCCGGCGGGAAGGCAGGGGTGGCAGCTCGCTGTCTTGCTGCTGCTCTCGTTGGGGCTGCTCGTCTTTTTACCTTTTGCCGATCGGCGCGATTGGCTGACGTGGCATTCGCCGTGGATGAGGTATGCGGGGCTGGGCCTCTGCGCGATTGGCGGAGTGGTGCGGCTGCTTGCCCTGCGCCGCCTGGGACCGCAGTTCAGCGCATATGTCACGCTGCAACCTGGGCATCGGCTGGTGCAGACCGGAATTTATGGGAGCATTCGGCATCCTTTGTATTTGAGTCTGTTGCTGGGGCCGGCGGGTATCGCGATGGTATTTGCAAGCCGGCTGGCGCTTCCCATTTTTGTGCTGGCGGCGATTTTTGTGGCGGACCGGATTAAGAAGGAAGAACGGCTGCTGGCGGAAGGTTTCGGCCTGCGATTTGCCGTGTATCGGCGGCGGACGCGAATGCTGATCCCCGGCTTTTTCTGAGCGTATCGCATGCTAAACTCGGCGGCATGAGCGACGTTTTTTTGCAGGCGGCGATCGCGGAGGCGCGAGCCGGGCTGGCGAGCGGGGGCATCCCGATCGGATCGGTTCTGGTCATTGACGGCAGGATCGTGGGGCGAGGACACAATAAGCGGGTGCAGGAGGGGAATCCGATTCTGCACGCGGAGATGGATTGCCTGGCGAATGCGGGGCGGCTTGAGGCGAAGGACTACGGCCGGGCCACGCTCTACTCGACGCTTTCGCCGTGCGACATGTGCTCGGGCGCGGTTCTGCTGTACAAGATCCCGAGGGTGGTGATTGGAGAGAATCGTACGTTTCGCGGGCCAGAGGCGTATCTGGCGTCGCGCCAGGTGGAGCTGGAAGTTGCTGACGATGACGAGTGCTTCCGGCTGATGCGGGAATTTATTGCGCAGCATCCGGCGCTTTGGAATGAGGATATCGGACTGCCGCTGCTAGAGAAGTGAAAGTCGCGGAAGAAAGTTCTCTCTTAGGTGCCTGAGTCGCTGCGGGTACAAGGGCTCGAGGTTCCATTTGGTTTTGGAGGACTTGCCTCCCACCCTAGCCGCAAAGTGCGCGGCTAGGATGGGGCACCTGTGATCTTTCAAGAGGTTGTCCATTCGATCTGAACCGGAGAAGCTGGTTGTGACGAGCAATCAGTGCCTTCGGAGGATCGAATGGACATGCATAAGAATGCCCGACTCAGCTTTCGCAGTCGAGAAGATCTCGCCAGATTTGTCCTGGAGCAGAGACAGACGCGGAAGGCGGCGGCCGCCGCCTTCCGCGTAAGCGCTAAAACCGCCGCCAAGTGGGTGGCGCGCTATCGCCAGTCAGGAGCCGACGGCCTGGCCGACCGCAGTTCGCGTCCCCACCACAGTCCGCGTCAGGCCAGCTCCTTTTTCGTGGAAAAAGTGATTGCCCTGCGTCGTGGCCATATGCCCGGCTATCAGATCGCTCGCCACACCGGGCTGAGTCCGGCTTCGGTCAGCCGCATCCTGCGCCGCGCTCGCCTCAGCCGCTGGCGCGATCTCAATCCCCCTCCTCCCGTGCAGCGCTACGAGTATCCCCGGCCCGGCGACCTGCTGCATCTCGACATCAAGGGCATGACCCGCTTCTCGGAGGTCAGCCGGCGCGGCGATGGCCGCTTGCGCGGCAAGCGCAAGCATCCCGGTTTCCTGGCCCTGCACGTGGCCGTCGACGACCACTCCCGCCTGGCCTTCACCCAGATGCTGCCCGATCAGAAAGCCGCAACTACCATCGGTTTCCTCAACTCTGCGGTCGAGTTCTTCGCCCGCCACGGCATCGGCGTGCGCGCCCTGCTCACCGACAACGGCAGCAGTTATCGCTCGCGTCAGTTTCGCGGCGCGTGCCTGCAGATGGGACTCCAACACCGCCGCACCCGGCCCTACACGCCGCGCACCAACGGCAAAGCCGAGCGCTTTATCCAGACCGCCCTGCGCGAGTGGGCCTACGCCCAACACTGGACCGACTCCGAACAAAGAGACGCCTATCTTCAACCTTGGACCGACTACTACAACCATGCCCGGCCTCATGGTAGCCTCAACTACAAGCCGCCCATCAGCCGCTCCGAAACAGGAACAACGTCTTGATCATCTACAGCCACCCCTTGTGGTGGTAGTAGGAACTGAAAACCGCCCCGCCCTCGCCTCCGGCTCTCGGAAAGCATCCCGATTGGGCGCCTCTGGCCCACAAAATCGGATACACTGCAAGGCTGGGTTCAGGCTTCGGATCTGGCACTATCATTCCGGGGAGGTTCAGGAATCCTCATGTCTTCTAAGGTGGCGAAACAGGCTTTCGTCGTTCTGCTCTTCTTTTTTCTTTCAACTTTCTGCAGCGCTCAAGTCAAACCGTACCGCGTTCTGCTAATTATTGGTGACCAATGGAAGGACCCGCGCAGTTTTCTGGTGAGCGGCGGAGAATTTCAAACTTTTGTGACCATGTTTAAGTCCTGGGGAATTCCGTTCGACATATTGCGTCTGGACCAGACGCTGATGGATCCGAGTCATTTCACTTATTTCGATGGGAGTGCGCGGTACGGGGCGATTTTGTGGGATGTGCCCGGGAATTCGGTTTCCGCCAACGACCAGGCGCTCGTCGCGCAGGCGGTGGAGAAGCTGCACATTTCGCTGATCGCCATGGGAGATCGCGTGCAGCAGCCGGAGATTCAGCGCCTGCTGGGGATTCACTACAAGGGCAATTACATGCACAGCTCGCACCAGATGGTGGAAGGCGAGTCTTTCCTGCTGCGCGGACTAGGCCCCGACCTTCGCCAGCAAGGGCCGAACATGATCACCATGCACCGGGTGCAGGTTGATCTGGCAGGGGCACGGACTCTGGCGAGTTCGGGAGGGATGCCGGAGATCACCGAACGCGAAGTTTCCGACGATACCCGGGCGATCTGGATTGGCGGCGACATCGAGCAGATGCTGCTTTTTCAGCAACTACGCACTGCCCTGCGCCGCGCGGTTACGGAGGGCATTGGCTACGCGCTGGTGAAAACCTGGACCAACGACATTGTGCTGACCATGGATGACATGGGAAATGCGCAAAATGCGTGGCTGGAGCACTGGCATTATCCGGCGCTCACGCAGGAGCAGATCGAGCGCTCCATGATCGAGCCGCTGAAGGCGCACCATGCGGTGTTGTCTTTGAATATTGTTCCAGGATTTGTGGATGATGCGCAGCGCCGCATCGTGCCGACCTGGCACGCGCAATTCACCGATGAGTTGGGCGCCAAGCAGGATTACGTTTCGACCAAGAAGGGTTTGGATGAAGGGGTGGCGGCTGGCGTTTTTGAAATCCAAAGCCACGGCTGGACGCACATGCAGCCGGATTTGACGTCGCCTCCGGGACCGTGGTGGGGATCGAACATCAATGACGAGCGGGCGGAAATCGGCTGGTATCGCGAGTTTTATGACGTACGCCGCGACAAGGAGATTCCCGCAGCAGAGCAGAAGTTCCGCATGGAGCAGTCGAGGGCCTGGATCAAGGCGGAGTTTGGGATTGATCCGCTGGAATTTTCTACCGGAGGCAACGGCATTTCGCGCAGTGCGGACAACAACACGTTCCGGATTGCGGCGGAGGCCGGGTACGGCTACTACGGCGGATATCTGGGGAAAGATCTGGCAGTGGAAGGACGGGCAGATTCGAACGCCGATTTCGGCGGCAGCGATGACGTTCCCCTGCTTTTGCCTGCTCCGCCGGATGGGCACGATCGTGGCATTGCGCACGACCCCACGGGTTTTGCGAAGGTATTCGACAAATATCCCAACCATCACTTCATTGGATTGGACGAATACATCGGCTATCAGCACGCGGAAATACGAAATGCGGAAGGCGAGTCAAACGGTCTGCGTCTGGCGATCGGCTACGATCCGCGCTATTGCCGCGCGCTGATTGCCAAGGGTTCGGAATGGAACCTGCACATGTCGGATTGGCTGCTGGCCAAAATGAAATCCTCCGCGATCTGGGTGGACGGCAAGAAAGCCGGGGCCGTGCATCAGGAATGGACTCCGATTCCGTTTGCCGCTGGCGAACAAACTCATACGCTGGAGCTGCGTTGAGAGTGGTGGTTTCGTGTCTGTCCGGAAAAAGGAACGGTCAATCCAAAAAGAGCAGCGTTCACGTCGGAGATGAATAAATGCATGCAAGACGAAGTCTGCAATTCTGCGGGTTCGCAATTCTCGCGCTACTGAGCCTGGCATCGCTGCGGGTGGCGGCGATGCCGGCTTCGCCCAACACAACCGAACTGCAAACGGGATGGCGGCTGGCTTCCGCCTGGGAGGTAATTCAGGATGGAAGGGCGATTTCGCAGTCCTCTTACGATGCCGCGAAGTGGTATCCGATTGCGCGCATGCCGGCGACGGTGCTGGAAATTTTGCAGGAGGATGGCGTCTATCCCAATTTGTACTTCGGCAAGAATATGACGGAGGGAGTTTCGAAAGAACTCTTCCGACAGGATTGGTGGTACCGGACGGCATTCACGGCGCCAGCGGGCCACAAAGTGCAGTGGCTTGTGCTCAAGGGGGTGAACTACCGCGCCGAGGTCTGGCTGAACGGCGAACGCATTGCCAACAACCGGGAAATTGTGGGTATGTACAACGAGTTCGAGTTAAACGTCACCGATAAGGTCAAGCCGGGAGCGGAAAATATCCTGGCGATCAAAGTCACTCCCGAGCAGGCGTTCGAAGATATCGACGGCGTGGAACTGGCCGACGCCTGGTTCGACTGGATCAACGTCAAGTATCTTGGTTTTCGCGCGCAGGACCAGCAGATTGGCATTTCCTACGTTCCGGACCGGAATGCGGGAGTATGGAAGCAGGTTTATTTGCGCAGCACCGACGAAGTGGCGATTGAGAATCCGTATGTAAGTACGGATTTGCCATTGCCTGCGACCAGCCCGGCTTCCCTGGCCGTTTACTGTGATTTAAGAAACGGCAGCTCGGAGACGGTTTCGGGAACATTAGTGGGAGAAATTTACCGCGAAGGCAAGCCCAGCATACATTTCCAGCAGGAAGTAACGGTCCCGGCCAACGAGACTCGCGAAGCGGTATTCTCTCCGGAAGCGTTTCATCAACTGGTGGTCAACAATCCCGACTTATGGTGGCCCTATCAATGGGGGCAGCCGAATTTGTATCACCTGAAGTTGCAGTTCAGGATCGGCGGAGCGACTTCCGATTCCGCCGACATTCGCTTCGGCATCCGTAAAATCACACAACATCGCGACTCCGACACGCAGTTTCCGGAGCTTGGCGGCGGGGGGAATTTCTATCTGCAGGTCAATGGTAAAGGTTTTCTGGCGCGGGGAGCGGATTACACCCCGGACTTGCTCTTCAAGTATGACGAAGCACGGGAAGAGAATATTCTTCGCTACGTGAAGGATATGGGGCTGAACTTACTCCGGTGGGAGTCAAAGATGTCGAGTGAGCACATTCTCGACCTGGCCGACCAGGAAGGCATTCCCGTCATGCAGGGCTGGATGTGCTGCAATCAGTGGGAAAGATGGGGTCAATGGGACAGCGAAGATCATCGGGTCGCGCCGGGAGAGCCTGCGCGCGCGGATTCATGCGCTGCGATCGCATGCTTCGGCTTTCATCTGGGCGAATGGCAGTGACGGTCTGGCGCCGCCCGAGGTGCGCAAGGACTATCGCCGCATTCTCGATGAACTGCACTGGCAGAATCCGACGGTGGATACGGTTTCCTCCTTCAACAAAGATGCCAGCGGGAAAATTGTATGGGACGGTATTCGCATGGAGGGTCCTTACAGCTGGCGGCCTCCGGCTTACTGGTTCAGCGGCCGCTACAAAGGCAGCATCGGATCCTGCGCGGAGCAGGGAGACAATGAAAGCATCCCGGTTTACGAGAGCCTGAAGAAATTCATCCCCGCCGAGAAGCTGTGGCCGATCAACGACTGGTGGTTTTACCATGCGGGCTCAGCCGAGGGAAACACCACGCTGGCCAACATCACCAAGGCGGTGGACAAGCGCTATGGCCCGTCCAACAGCGCGGCGGAATTTTCCGAGAAGGCTCAAATGGCGCATTACGAGAACACCCGCGCTCAGTTCGAGAGCTTTGCCGCCAGCGGCTGGGAAGACCACAAAATGACGCTGTACTGGATGCTGAACAGTCACTGGCCCTCGTTTTTCGGGCACATCATTGACTACTATCTCGATCCGGGCGGCGCTTACTTCGGCGCGAAAAAAGGACTGCGGCCGGTCAGCATCGTCTACGACTACTACGCGACCGGGGATAAAAGCACTGCCAAGATTCATGTTGTGAACCAAACGCTGAAACCGCTGACGAACCTGAGCGCCTCCGTCGAGTTCATCAATCTGGATGGAGCGGTCAAGTACACCAACAAGAAAGACCATCTGGAGGCTGGCTCGCTGTCATCCGTACTGGGCATGGAAGTGCCACGGGTGCAGGGGCTCACTTCCGCTTTCTTCGTCCACTGCCAACTCAAAGATGGCGCCGGACACCTACTGGCGGACAACGTCTACTGGCAGTCCACCACGGATGACGATTTGGGTCCGCCGAAGAATGACAACGCCTTCGCCCTGAGCCAGGAGATTTGGGCCGATTTGACCGCGCTGAATCACATGGAAACCGTTGAGGTGGGATTGGCGGGCACGAAACGCGAAGCGGACGGATGGGTCAACGTAAGCGTGACTCTTACCAATCGTTCCAAATCGCCGGCGTTCTTCCTGCGAGCGGCGGTTGTCGACGGGGCCGAAGGGGGAGAAATTCTGCCGGTCACCTGGGACGACAACTACGTCACGATCTTTGGCGGGGAATCGAAGAGCCTGCAGGCCCGCTACCGGGCGAGCGACGCCGCTGGAGCAACACCGTTTCTGCGCGTGGAAGGGCACAACTTTGCCGTCAAGACCGTCGCACTGCCATAGGGCGCTAAAAGTTGAACGATGCCTGCAGGTCTATGCGGCGGCTGGCTGCGGAACTGCCGAACGGCCCACCGGCCAGGGCGTTGGATTCGGCGAACAAGGGCGAGCCCAACGTACCGTTGGGGGTAGCGAGATTTATTTTGTTGAAAATATTGCGAGCATGCACAGTCAGAGTCAGGCTATAACGGCGGTCCGTAGCGTTGCCCAGCCCAAAGCCCCCGCCGGCCATTCCAAAATGCCCATGATGATGACCGTCGCCGCCGGAGAATCCGTGTCCCGCCTCGGCCTTGGGTCCAAAGCCAAAGGTCTTGCTTAAGCGAGCATTCAAACTGAAGCGGCCGGGGCCGGTCGCATAGTTAACCGGAACGATCCTTTGGCTGGCGCTGGGTGTGCTGTCGAAGGTACCCAGCGGCGTGCAGTACACGCTTCCGGTGATCTGGACGGAAGCGCATGTGTCCGTCGAAACGAGTCCTGGGCGATCATTGAAGATCGAGTCCCCGTTTAGGTCCTGTTGCAGCGTGATGTCGTAAGGGTAGCCGGAAGTCGCGATAAGGAATGGGCTCAAACGAAGGGCAAACGGCAGGCCTATGGTTCCGCCTAAAAACAGGCGGTTACGAGACGCGAAGGAAGCGCGCCCGTAATCTGCCATCAGGTCGTATTGGTTCGAGGGGAAGCTGCTGGCGCCGTCCGTATCGCTGTTCGCATAGTTCAGGACGTAGTAGCCGAAGAGCCAGAGATTCGAGCTGGCGTGAAGATTCACGTTGGTGATCAGCTGGTTTTGCCGGAAGATGCCTGAGGATGAGTACTGATAGATATTTCCCACACTCCCGAAGGGGCGGGTGGGATCGGTCGCACTTAGGGGCGCGTTGATGTTGCGAGTCAGGAACTGGTCATACCCGCGAGAGTTCAGGTAGGAGACTGCCAGATTCGCAAGCTTGCCGAGTTGCCGTTCGAGACTGACGGCGGTTTGTACCGTGTACGGCGCATGCAATTGGGGGGAAATCTGGTAGCGGGTGAAGGAGTCCGGAGCGGCGGTGAGCGTTCCCGGCGCGGGAATCATTGGGTAGAAATCCGGGTTGCTGACGATATATTGCTGCTGCGTGATACCGTTGAGCCGTTCCGCCTGAAGAATGTACTCTTCCCGGAAGCGGTCATAAAAAATGCCGGTACCGGCCCGCAACACAGTTTTCGGCGAGCCGCCCTTACCGCCAATCCCCCACGCTAATCCGATGCGAGGCGCGAAATCGGCGTGATCGTGAATAGCGTTTTGCGTCTCAAAGCGAAGCCCATAGCTCAGGGTAAGGTTGGGGCGCACGCGCCAGTCGTCGCCGGCATAAAGTCCCAGGTCGAAGTAGTTGACCGAGATCTGGGGTGTGCCGGAGCTGATCGTAAACTGGCTGGCCCCGTTCGCGGTGGCCGCCCCGTCTTGTAGTTGCTGTTCGGCCGATTGATAAGCGCTCAGCGAGGGAAAAGTAAAAGTGCCATTGAAGCCGGTGGTGGAATCGTTGCTGTCCTGTTCTGCGCGCAGCCGCAGTCCATACTTGAAGACGTGGCTGCCGTGCACCATGGATGTGTAATTCTGCAGTTCGTAGTGGTGAGAGTGTTCGTTCAGCAATCCGTAGCTGTTTCCACCGCCAACGAAAGCCTGCAAAACCTGAATGGCGGGCGCGGTGCTCACGGGAGCCTGGGTCTCCCCATCGCGTTCATACTCAAAGCGGGTTTCATTGACCACCTTGCTGCCGATGATCTGGGTGTCGCTAAGTTGCAGGGTGTGCTCTGTCTCCACATCCTGATAGCCCTGAGACGCAAGGGCGAACTGCCCGACGCCTTGATTGCTCCTGGAGTCGCGAAAGAACTGGTAGCGAGCCGTGAGGGTGTTGTTCTTCCCCAGTTGGAAGTCAAACCGCGGACTGATGCTGGTCCGACGTCGCGGCGTGGAAACTGCTTCGCTGAATGGAGTCGGATCCAGGTTGGGATCAAGTATGACCGCGTTCACTGCCGCGAGATCATTGATGTTTCTTTGTTGCGCACTGACGAAGAATGACGAACTCTTGCTGAGCGGACCGCCGACGCTGCCGTCGTATCGCGTGGAGTAATAGCCCGGCTCGGCTCCGGCAAAGGGGTTGGTCGAATTGAAAGCGGAGTCGTTGCCTCCCACGGAGAGCTGGCCATGGAGCTTATCGGTCCCGGGCTTGGTGAAGACCTCCACGCGGCCATAGCCCAGCTTGTCAAATTGCGGCGAGAAGGGATTCTGGTTGATGCGAATCTCGCGAATGGAAGATTTGGGAGGAAGTTGCCCGCCGGTGAATCCATCAATATAAATCTGCCCGCCATTGGGACCGGCGGAAGGCCCGGCGAGGGCGGTGAGGTCGCTTTCCAGTTCATCGGGATCATCCGGCAGAGCATCCAGCGCCTTGCCGGAGATCACCACGGAGCTCGCATTATCCTCGGGATTCACCTGAACGGTGGGAGTGGTGCCGGAGACCTTCACCGTCTCGTTTTCTACCGCTATTGCCAAAGCGATGTTTAGCTTCAAAGCGTGCTTGGGAGCGACCTCGACGTTGGGTTTCTCGTACAGGGAAAAACCGGGGGCGGAAACGTCGAGAGTGTAGACGCCCGGGGGAACCTTGGCCTCGAACACACCTTGGTCGTTCGTAGTTACGGTGATCGCCGGTCCAGACACAGGGACCAAAACCACGGTGGCATTCGTCACTGCGGCGCCAGAGGGGTCGACTACTTCTCCACGAATCGTACCCGGTGTGTTTTGGGCGAAGGCGAAATGCGCCAGATAAAGAACACAACCAAAAATAAAAAATGAACGAAGTGATTTTATGAACACCTGATTATTCCTTTGGCTCCAAGAGAAATTGAAATAAAAATGCTGTCAGCTCATCTATTGTTCCGCGTCTTCTCCACCGCCACCGCCACCGAGGTTCCACGGTGAAAGATTCATGGGCTGCCCTTTGGGCGATGCCTGCAAAATCGGTTCAACGCCGGCAAGCAGGGTGATTGCCGTGACTCCGCCAGTGGGTGTGCCCTCGGTGGAGACGAGCATCACCGCGTCTCCTTTCTTCAGGTCGCCGATACCGATCGTCGGCATGCGAGCCAGCATTTGGCCCAGATCTGGGAAGCCGCTCGGGTGCGGCGGCTCTCCTGACTGTCCAGAGGATGGAAGCGCAGTTGAGTCCGCTTCCGTGCCCGCAGGGGCGGGATGAGCAGAGACCGTCACACTTTTCATCCTCATCGCCATGTGCTCGGCCATCGCCGGTGGTACCTTGCGCAATTGCGATTCCTGGGTGATTTTCACTTGCAGGGGCTTCTTGGTTGTGAGGTCGAGGATGGTGAGAGTGTTCGCAGATGCGTCGGCCGAAATCACCGTCCCGGCAATATTGCGGAAGGTGCCGGAAACAATCTCGATAGCGGTCAACTCGCTTCCATCCGCGCTCTGCGAGCCCCGCGCCCGCAGTTGATCGCCGGGCTTAATCTCAGCCAGAGTGCCCATCTCAGCGTCTTCGAATTTCATGGAATCGGGAGCATAGCGGCGGATGACCGTGCTTTTGTCGGTCTGGATCGTAACGGCTTTGTTCCGTCCCGGCGAGGGACGCGAGATGGTAATCGTTCCTTGCGCTGGATCCACGCCGCGGACCAGTCCTGCGATCCCATGCTTCTGCCAATCTTCGCGGTCCGCCTCTTGTTTGGCCGCGACATCCGACCGCTTCATAACGACGATGGTCAACGCATCGATGGACTTGCTGTCATCGGCGAGCTTACCCCCGACCAGAATCCGGTCGCCGGGTTGCAAATCCTGCAAGTGGACGGGAGTCGCATTCTTTAGCGTGGTCTCCCCCGGGGGAATCCGCAGCAGGCGGGTAGAGTCCTGGACCAGGACGCTGGTTTCAGAGCCGGAATCCGGCGTCAGAGTGACCGTACTGCCGCTGATGGCCTTGACTGTCCCCACGGACCTTGCAACCTGGCCCGGTTGCCCGGTTTGCCCCTCAGAGGGGCGCGCCAACAGGAGGCCGAAAAAGACAAGGAGGACACTTGTCAGGCATAGCGACCTTTTTGCGGCAGACATTTCTCTCTCCTCGGATTCGGCCAGAGTTGCAGATCGATGGGAGGATCTTCGCAGGAGCAGTGCCCGCAAGTCATTTCGTTGCTCCTATCAAGTCTAGCACCGGAGCTGTGTTCGGAGGCTTGGTTTACAAAGTTTTACAGGAGCTCGGGGCTGGGAAGAGAGATTGTTAACGCAGAGTAAACAAAAAAGAGAGTCAGGCCGGTGGCGGGCGTGAAAGATTCATTCACGCCCGCCCCAGGCAAGCAGGTGCGAAAAGCAAAGCCCCGCGCGGGACCTGATTACGGGGAGCGAGCCAGCAGCGGCGGCTCGCTCATGTTGCCTGGAATCTATCGCTGGCCAGAAAGCGGGTTGTCACCGGCAGATCACGGAACTGTCAATTTCTTGTCAAACCGGCTGCATCAGCGAGAGAGAGTGTCCGTTAGCTAGAAGCTGACTACCAACCCCACTCCCGGTTCGGCCATGTGACCGTGCCCACCGGTAAACAATCCGGGCAGCTTATAGTCCGGCGGGGAATAGAAGAGGCCGCGATACTGCAACCGCAGCGAAAGGAAGCGGATCAGATGGTAGTCCACTCCGCCTCCATATAAGATCGCAGGACGCGTTTGGCGTACGCCTTCGAGCGCCTGTGCGCTTTCGAAAATCAAGGTGTTGTCCGGATTGAAGACAATCGCTCCCCCGCCCACGAGCAAAAACGGTTTGAACCGGTCGGTTTGCATCGGCCGGAAGACGTAGGCTCCGGTGAATTCGTTCAGCGTGGTGAGCACACGATATTGCAGGGTGGAGGTAATGAATTTCTGCGAATCGTTGCCGCGCGACCAGTTCACTTCCAGTGCGCTGCGCTCGCCAATGTGAAAGCGGACAGTGGCGAGAAAGCCCACATTTTTCGTGGGAATCTGGCTGGTTCCATTGCCGCTGGTCTGCTTGCCCCAAAGGCCGACGCCATTCAAGCTTACATCCCAGCGGCCTTCGTCCTGACTAAAGGCAAACGACGTAAACACCAACACTCCTACCACCACCGCTACATGTCTCATCATCCAGCAGCCTCGGGGTTAAACAGGCAGACCTGTCATACTAAAGGATTTGCTAAAGAAAGTGGGATGCCATCTTAGAACAATCGGATGGCCTTGGCTTGTTGCACCCCGGTGGCCTTGCGCAATTCCGCCAGAACAGACTCGGGAACGTTTCCATCCACGTGAACCACGGCCAGGGCTTCGCGCGGTTGGCTGCCCTCCGCTTCGGCACGGCGGCCCAGGGAGAAATCGGCGATGTTGATCTTGTGTTCGCCTAGGATTGTGCCCACCCGGCCGATTACGCCCGGCACGTCGCGATTTCGCATGTAGATGAGGTTGCTCTCCAGCGGCGCTTCGACTTCGATCCCATCCACGTGCAGCAAGCGGGGTTCATGGTGGAGCACGGAACCTTTCACTACATGCTCTTCGGTCTTGGTGCGCAGCCGCAGGGCGAGAACGCTGTCGTCGCCGGCAGTCTTCTTCGGATTGCATTCTTCGCTGAGTAACAGGCCACGCGAAGAGGCAATCTTGGCGGCATTCACCAGGTTGGCCTTTTCTTCCAGGCTCTGATTCAGGATTCCCTTGATCGCGGCATTGCGGATAAGCTCGGTCTTGGCCTCTGCAATATGTCCGGCATAGCGCAGAGAGATTTCTTCCAGCGTGCCTTCACTGACCTGCGCCAGAAAAGCACCGAGCCGCTCCGCCAGTACGATATACGGCTGCATGGCGAGATACTCTTCGTGCGATACCGAGGGCACGTTGACCGCGTTCTGAATTACGCCATCCTTCAGATAATCCTTTACCTGCTGCGCGATCTGGTACCCGACCGCCTCTTGCGCTTCCTTGGTCGAGCCGCCGATGTGCGGAGTGAGGATCACATTGTCCATGGACTGCAGCGGCGAATTCTTCAGCGGCTCCTGCACAAACACGTCGAGCGCAGCGCCGGCCACGTGCCCGGACTTGAGAGCATCGGCCAAAGCGGCTTCATCCACCAGTTCGCCGCGGGCGCAGTTCACCAGGCGCATGCCCTTTTTCATCTTCTTGAGGGACTCGGCATTGATCATGCCGGTGGTTTGCGCCGTCAGGCCCACGTGCAAGGTGAGATAGTCGGCCAGACTGAATAGCTCATCCAGGCTGACGATGCGGATGTTCTGCTCTTTGGCCACCGCGATCGAGACAAAGGGATCGTGAGCGGCGATCTCCATGCCGAAGCTGCGCGCGCGGCGGGCTACTTCCATGCCGATCTTTCCCAGGCCGACAATGCCCAGCGTCTTGCCGCGGAGTTCGGTGCCTTGCAGGGATTTCTTCTCCCACTTGCCGGCATGCATCAGCGCATCGGCACGGCTGAGATGCCGTGCCATGGCCAGCATGACGCCCACCGTCTGCTCGGCGACGGCGACAGCGTTGGCTCCCGGCGTGTTCATCACCGCAATGCCTTTACGTGTGGCTGCATCGAGCTCGATGTTGTCTACTCCCACGCCCGCGCGCCCGATCACCCGCAACTTTTTAGCATGTTCCAATAGGGCCGCATCCACCTGCACGGCCGAGCGAACGACAAGGGCGTCCGCGCTTTCCAGTGCCTCCGGAAGTTTGCCCGCCACTTGATCCGGCCCAAGCACTGTCCAGCCCGGTTCCTGCAACAAGGCCAGCGCGGACGAAGAGATCTTTTCTGCCACCACTACTTTCATGTTCGAGTCCTCGAGTGCTGTGCTCCACCTGAAAAAGGCACAGCTGCAATGTCACACAATCTGTTGACCAGAAAATGACAGCAACCTGACATTCGCTCTGGCGTGTATTCCTACACTCTTCTCTGGGGATATCCTCCCATGGAGAAACGTCAATGAAGCTAGTTCCTATTCTGTTGCTTGCCATTGCGGGCTTCGGGTGTGGTTACGGTTCAAAGACCGTTACGCCCCCGCAACCCGGCACCACGCCCACCGTTGCAAGACTTACGCCCGATAATGTGAACGCCGGCAGCCCCGCATTCATGCTGACTGTCGACGGCACCAATTTTGCGTCGAACGCGACCATTAACTGGAGCGGCACCGCGCAAGCCACCACGTTCGTATCGGGAAGCCAACTTACTACCGTCGTTCCAGCGGATGCTGTTGCCGCTGCCGGCACGGTGCCGGTTAGCGTCACCAATCCCGCTGTGTCGGGAGGAATTTACGGTGGCGGAACCAGCGCCGCTACTTCCACCAATATGACTTTCACCGTGAACTAGGACCGCGCAAGCGGTCCTACACCCCCACCGGCTGCTGCTTCTCCTTTAAGCTGCGCGCGTAAACTTCCTGTGCCGCCCGCACGGCGGCGCCGTATTCCACCGGCTTGCCGGTCACGCTGCTGAGCACATGCTCGAGCGCCGCCAGAATGCCGACCGTGTCGATGTAGTCGTAGTAGCCGATGTGGGCGATGCGAATCATTTTGCCCTTCATTTCGCCCTGACCGTTGGCCACCACGGCGGAGAAGCGGTCGCGAAATTCCTTGACCATAGCGCTGGAGTCGACTCCTGCCGGCGCTTCAATCGCGGTCAGCGCTGCCGCGGGAGCCGAGGCGGCAAACAGCTTGAGGCCCAGGGCCTTTGCCCCAGCCCGCGTCATTTCCGCCGCCAGTTCGGCATTGTCCACCAGCGCCTTGCGGCCGGCGGCCACATCCCCGCTGCCCATCTGGCGGATAAAGTCGAGGGCCGCGCCCAACGCCGCGAACAGCGAGGTCGCGGGAGTAAATGCCGACTCGCCCTTCGCCGCCGACTTGCGCTCCTTGCGGAAATCGAAGTAGTAACGCGGAGACTTCGTGGTCTCCATCCGTTTCCAGGCGCGCTCGCTGATGGCGCAATAGGCCAGGCCCGGAGGAATCATCAGCGCCTTCTGCGAGCCGCCGATGATAACGTCAATACCCCAACCATCCACATCCAGATGGGTGGTGCCCAGGCCGGTGATGGCGTCTACAACGAGCAGAGTGTCATTCATGCCGCGCACTAGTTTGGCAATGCCCTGCACATCGTGGCGAGCTCCAGTGGAGCTTTCCGTGGCCTGCACGTAGACGGCGCGAACCTCGGGCGTCAGCTTGCTTTTCACTTCTTCCAGCGAAAACGTCTGCCCATAGGGGACGCTAATGACCTCGACATTGCAACCGAAGGCCTTGGCCAGATCGCGCCAGCGCTCGCCGAACTTGCCGGCCGTCAGCACCAACACTTTGTCGCCGGGGGAGGTCAGGTTCGAGACCGCTCCTTCCATCACGCCGGTGCCCGAGGAAGCCAGCACCAGCACGTCATTTTGCGTGCCGATGAAGTCCTTCATATCCGTAAGCACGCGGGTAAACAGAGCGCGAAAATCGGCAGTGCGGTGGTGCAGCGAAAATGCCGCCATGGCGGTCTGCGCCGCCGGGAGCAAGGGTGTCGGTCCGGGTGTAAATAGGCGGTTTTTCAATAGCATTGGAATAGTTCCTTTGGGTATTTTGGGAGTACTGGATAGTTTACCGGATCAGGCTGCATTTGGAAGGTTACCAACAGGGGATGAGGCTCTCCGGAAGGGGCGGGCAAGCCCAAAATTCCTCGGTTTCCGGGCGCAACCCGCTAAGCGACTTGGACTTAATTCTGGAGGTGCCGGTAGTGGCGCCGTTTCAGTTTTTGCCTGCGTTCCCTGCGGCATTTCTTTGCGGTCCCGGCGGTTAAAAGCCTTCCGTTCGGTAAATCAACAGCTTGCAACCGCAGAGTACGCTGATGGAAACCTAAGCCCGCCGAGAGCAACGAAAACAGGGCAAAGTGCACCATTGCCGAGGCTCAAATTATGTGGCTATTTCCGGGGTCCTCGGATACAATGGGCCTGCGTTTGATCTTGTGGTCACCTCCAGCATCTCTGCTCATCAGCATGACCTGCACCGAGAAGTCCTGCGAGTTTCAGCGCTACCTCTAAACAGATAAAAAGGAACATTGCAACATATGGAAACAGGCACAGTGAAGTGGTTTAACGACGCCAAAGGTTATGGTTTCATCAGCCGCCAGAACGGCGAGGACGTGTTTGTACACTTCTCGGCCATTCAAGCGAGCGGATTCCGCAGCCTGCAAGAAGGACAGCAGGTGCAGTTCGACGTGGTGAAAGGGCCCAAGGGGTGGCAGGCAGAGAACGTCAAAGGAGTCTAAAACTACTTCCAAATCGAAACTCGAACTAAGGGCGGCTGGCGAGCCGCCCTTTTTGTCGGTATGGGTAAGCACTCGGGAGACGGCGTCAGCCTGGCCACGTGGGGACAGCCGCCCTCGGCTGTCCGGGCGAGCGCTTCGCTCGCCGGTACCTGTGCATCTCCTCCCAATTCCGGGAAGCTTTCTAAGTTCGAACCGCGGAGCTTTGGCTCCGCCGGACAGCCGGGGGCGGCTGTCCCCACATAGCCTCGATCCCGGGGATTACCAGCGGCCGGCGTGGGAACCGCCGTCAACGTGAATGATCTCTCCGGTTACCTGGCCTGCCCGCGCCAGATAGAGAACTGCACCGGCAATGTCTTTAACCTCTGTAACGGTCTTTATTGGCTGCCTGCTCACAAGCGCTTCCCTGGGGGTGTCAGCGTGCAATGCTGTGTCTACGACGCCGGGGGCCACGGCGTTGAAGCGGATACCTTCTTTTGCATACTCGATGGCGAGACTGCGGGTCGCGGTGTTCAAGCCGCCTTTCGTAATCATAGAAACCGAAGCATTTACGCCTGCGATCGGTTGATCCGCGAGAGCGGCAGTGATGGTTACAACGCTCCCCGATTTCTGCTTCAACATCTGCTTTACCGCGAGCTGCGTGATATAGAGGAATCCCAGCAGGTTGGTTGAGACCAACGCGTTGAAGTCCTCGGTAGTAAAGTCGGTGAACGGCTTGGCGCGGTAGATGCCGGCGTTGTTCACGAGAACATCGATGCTTCCGAAGTGCTCCATTGCTGCATCGGCAACCTTGGCAGCAGTCTCCTGCTTTCCGATATCGCCAAAGACGGGAACCAGGGTGGGCGAGGCAACCAACGATTGACTGGGGTGAAGAGAGGTTGCGACGACGTTGTAACCTTCCTGGAGAAAGGTCTCGACCAAACCCGCACCGATCCCACCCGACGCTCCAGTGATAATTGCTGTTTTCATGACTGACATAGAGGGAACCTTCTTCGGCGGTTCACATCGTCATAACGAACGAAATTGTGCCATGCCGCTCCGCAGCGATCATTTTCTTCCGAAAACCTCTTTTAATAAGGCTGTGGTCCGAGCCGCGGGGTTCTTGCGAATCTGTTTTTCCTGTTCCCCGAGCATGTGGAAAAGGCCATCCAAGGTTTTGCCCACTACATATTTGTCGAGATCGAACTGGCCCGCCAGAAGACTGCCGCCGGGAGCGCTCTGGAGGACCTGGTTGTACTGCTGCACGACCCCGACGTGCTCCATGGAGCGATGGACGATCGGAGAAAAGGCGGTGGTGAGATCGGCGGAGCTGGTTCGTTGAAAGTACTCGGTGGCGGCGGTGTCCCCACCGGTCAGGATATGGCGGGCATCGCTGAAGGTCATTTTCTTGAGCGCGGCAAGAAAGATTTGTTTGGCCTGGGGCGTGGCCTGCTCGGCCGCGCGGTTCATGCCAATTTCGAGTTCATCCACCTTGGCTCCCATGCCCATCATTCGCAAGCCCTTGCCAACGGTTTGGAGTTTCGGTGGCAGCAGGATCTTGATGGCCTCGTTCTTGAAGAAGCCGTCTGGCTTGCCGGTCAGGGCGACAGCTTTGCTGGTGCTGACCTGAAGAGCCTGCTTCAGCCCGGCAATAATTTTGCTGTCGCTCAAGCCGGAGGTATCGCGCTGCGAAAGGGCTTCGCCCGCCTTCTTGAGAACTTCGTCAAGCTGGGCGGGTACGTAAGCGGAGCAGGAGAGTGCAAGAAGGGCGCATAGCAGCGGAACTCGCATGACAATCCTCGCGGTGCGGAAGTCGCGGGATGATTCTAGCGCAAGGGGAAGCAGGGGGCTGACAGCACCGGGCCGCGAAGTAGAGTCTGGAAAGGACTAAGCCGTTTGCATCTCAAGCGCTCCATCCGTGCGGCGCTTTTTGCCGCAAGGGTGAGACCCGTCCCAAAGGCGCCGGCGCCGCGAAAGTTGCGAAACGGTAGGCCGTGGTTGCGCGCCTCACTTAGGCACCCATCCTAAGCCGGACTGATCGCGCTGGTTCAGCGACGAGACTGCGGCCCAATGCTGTACGCAACTGCCTGGAAAATAGCTTCTTCTTTCGAGTTCAATGCCCGTGAGTGGTAGTAAACGGATACATCGGGTGGGTGCTCACTATCATTGGCGAAGGTGTAGGTCCCGCAACACGGGGCACGCCTCCGGCATTCTTCAGCGCCTTGAATTGTCTCGTGCCGATGGCCGCAGGTTTGGTAGCGTCCTCTATCGGTGCCATCGTCCCAACTAACGGAGTACCAGCTAAACGGCTCTGGTTGAATTGGTTGTGTCGCTCGCTGTACTGGATAGGGCTCAGTTGGCAGCTCTTCGGGCTCTCGCAAGAGCGCAAGCCCGGGAGCGCCAAACAACAATCGAAAGAAATGTCGGCGATCCATCACCGTGCAGCCCCCTGGATCAAATTGAGACGCTTGCTTGTCTCACAATTCTCATCCAGCTCCAACACATTCAATCTAAGTGGGGTTAGGCAGAAAACAAGGGAATTGGAGCTAGCTGTGTGACCAAGGTAACGGAGTGAGGCGCCTCCTTGAGGCCAGCCGCAGTTTTAAGGATGTCCAATCCTGGTCACAGCAGCGATTCGGATTCTTTAATGCGGAATGGTTTCTTCAAAATGCGAATGTCGCTGAGTTTCTTGGGCATGTGCTCCCGCACCAATGAAGCGCCTGTGTGGATCACAATATTTTGCTCAGGAACGAGTTGGCGGATTGCTGAGGCAAGCTGAATCCCATGCCTAATCGACTTGGTATTGCTGAGTGGTGGTTCAGGCCCACCCTCGTCGTACCAATACAGATCGCTCAGCACAAGCACAAAGGGACCGCACTTGCGGAAAAGATCAAGGGCCTCGTTACCACAACGCGCCTGAATCATCTCGAAACCGCGCCTCTGGCAGATTTCGGCTACGTAGGCGCGTACGGCGGACACGTCACCCACCTCAAGAACGCGCCCCTTGGCGGCTGCGGAGGGCCTGACAAGCTTTGGGTGGCGGGAGCTTTTTTTCTTCAATCCTTTTTTCCTGGCTGAACAGTACCACCATAAACCGGCTGGGAGAAGTAATCGGCTCCAGCAAGAAAAAAGCCCTCTTGGCATCTTCTGTCCGCTCGGGGAGAGGTGAGCGGCACAGGTCCAGAGGGCAGGCAATTCCTATTCCCGCGACGCAGCGTTCGAACCATCCCGCGCGGGCTCGCAAAACTTCGGCGTGCCTAATGCCGTGCAGTTGATCTAAACACGCGGAATATGCCCGTCGCGTAAAGACTCTGTCAAAAGAACGTAAAAACTTGTCAAGCGGATTGCGGCCCTGGGGGTCTGCGAATGGCATGGGTAATCACGGTAATCAGCGAAAGCAGCGTCATGAGAGAAATGACCGCTAAAGAAATTACGCAGTAAACGCACCACACACCCAGCAGATCTTTTTCGACGTGCGCCAGATAGAGCGAAAAGCCAAAGCCGCAGAGAGCCGCGATCAGGAACAGGCGATACGACCGGCGCAGCGCCAGTGCCCCGAGAATGGCGTAGCCGGCGATGCCGATATCGGCAACCGGAACGCCTCCCAGCAGCGCGTAAGGGCTTTTGTTGACTATGCCGCAGTCCCAGTGGGAGTTAATGCTGCACGGGGAGTCGTCATCGATGCGGTAGTGCTCCCGCAGAGCCAGCGACGAAGCAGTAATGCCAATAACCGCGAGAAGCAGCAGGACGTATTTCATAGCCCCTCATCATCCCATATATATTAGGGTTGATTCCAGAGGGGTTGCTGAGTGAAACGACCGAACTGCTTGCTTGTCCTGCTTTTGATCGCTTGCGTTGCGACGCTGGCGCCCGCACAGTCAGGAAGTCCTGACAAGAAACTTTCCATCGAGAGCATCTTCGCCGAGGGCGGAATCACCGGCCGAGGTCCGGAAAACGTTCAGTGGAGCCCGGATGGCCATAGCATTTCCTTTATCCAGCGCGACGATTCGGGGGAGCACGGCGAACTGCGTTCGGTGAACGCGTTAACCGGCGAGGCGGCAGTTCTGGTGAGCGAAAGCAAGCTCACCACGCTGGCGCCTCCCGTCAGTGAAATTAAGAACGAGCGCGAAAAAGAACGGCTGCGGCGCTACAACGTGGCCTCCTACATCTGGGCGCCGGATGGCAAGCACCTGCTCTTCGACGCGCAAAGCCAGCTCTGGTACTACAGCCTGGACAACGGCACGGCGGTACAACTGACGTCGGCGACCGAGGCCAGCGGCAACCCCAAGTTCTCCCCGGACGGTACGCGGCTGGCCTTCGTGCGCAAACACAATCTTTACGTGCACGCCGTTTCCGGCGACTCCGAAAAGCAGATCACCAAAGACAAGGACGAAAATTTGCTCGACGGCGAGGTGGACTGGGTGTACGCCGAGGAACTCGGGGTGCGCAGCAATTATTTCTGGTCGCCGGATGGCAAGGACATTGCTTTCCTGCAAATGGACGAGACCCGTGTGCCTTCGTATCCCATCGAAGACTGGTCGCCGATTCATGCCAAAGTGGATATGCAAAAGTATCCGCAGCCGGGCGATCCCAATCCTGGGGTCCGGCTGGGCGTGGCTGGCGCTTCGGGCGGAGGGATTAAGTGGATATCGCTCACCGATGACGACGACATTTACATTCCGCGCTTTGGGTGGCTGCGGGATGGCGTGCTTTGGGCGCAGGTGCTGAACCGCAAGCAGAACGAACTCGATCTCTACTTCGTGGACGCACACTCCGGCCACTCACGCAAAGTTCTGACCGAGTCCGATCTTGATGGGTGGGTCAATGTCACCGACAACTTCCGCGCTCTCAAATCCAGCGGACGCTTTTTGTGGTCGAGCTGGCGGAGCGGGCATACGCAGCTCTACCTCTACAGCTTCGATCAGCAAGATCCGCTGGCTGCGGACGCAAAGCTCGAACGCCAGCTCACCCAAGGCGATTTTGAAGTGCTCGGACTGGCTGGGCTCGATGAGGAAAGCGGCACGATCTATTTTTCGTGCAACCAAAACGATCCGCTGCAGAACCAGCTTTATGCGGTGAAGGTGGATGGCTTGGACATGCACCGCGTTTCGCAACCCGATGGTGTGCATGGCGCGCTGTTCGCCAGGGACGGCAAGCATTACGTGGATAATTTTTCCGCGACGGGAGCTCCTCCGAAGACATCCGTCTGTAGCGGCGATGGCGAGTGCCGCACGGTCTGGGAGTCGCGCAGTGTGCAGGGCTATGGACTGATCGCCCCGAAATTTCTCGATTTCAAGGCCGATGATGGCACCCCGCTTTATGGCGACCTTCTACTCCCGCCGGCGGGTACGGGCCCAGGGAAAATTCCTGTGATCGTTTACATCTACGGCGGCCCCGCCGGGCAAGTGGTCAACCGCGGATGGCCCGGCAATCGCGGCCTGTTTCATCAGCTGCTGACGCAAAATGGTTATGCGGTTTTCAGCGTGGATAACCGCGGCACACCCAATCGCGACCGCAAATTTCAGATTGCCATCCGGCACGAATTCGGCGCGATTGAATTGAAAGACCAGCTCACGGCGCTCGATCAACTGTTCGCGCAATATCCGCAGCTCGACCGCAGTCGCGTAGCGATTTGGGGATGGTCAAACGGCGGCTCCATGACGCTATATGCGCTCACGCATTCCGACGCGTTCAAAGCGGGAGTTTCTGTCGCCCCGGTCACCGCCTGGCACCTTTATGACAGCATCTACACCGAGCGCTACATGGGACTGCCGAAAGACGAAGCCAAGGCCTACGACGACTCTTCCATGCCGAAGGCTGCCGGCCGCTTGCACGGCGCGCTGCTGCTGGTGCACGGAACCAGCGACGACAATGTGCACATGCAGAACAGCATTCAGATGATTGACGCGCTGATCAAGGCGGGCAAGCAGTTCCGCTTCATGGCATATCCGGGAAAGACCCACGGCATCGCCGGCAGCGAAACCCAGCAGCAGCTCTACCACATGATTCAGGATCATCTGGAGCGTGAACTGGGGCACTGAATGTGAACAGGGTGCCCCATCCTAGCGCGTTTTGCGCGCTAGGGTGGGATTCCACGAGCGTCTATACCAAGAGAAGTCGAAACGAGGCGGTTGAATGCACATCCCTCTCGGCAATTTTGAACTCACCGTCATTTCCGACGGGATCTACCATCTGGATGGCGGCGCCTTCTTCGGCGTCGTTCCCAAAGTTCTCTGGGAACGCAAACTGCCCGGGGACGAGAAGAACCTCGTCCCGGTGGGGCTGAATTCGCTGGTCGTGAAGACGGACGACCACACCATCCTCATCGAAACCGGCATTGGCAACAAACTCTCCGAAAAGATGGTGCAGATCTATGGCCAGCCGGCGCAGTTGCTCGCGAACCTCTCGGCCGCCGGATTTTCACCGGAAGATTTCGACATTGTCATCAACACGCATCTGCACTTTGACCACTGCGGATGGAATACGCTGCGACAGGGCGGGAAGGTGGTCCCGGCTTTCCCCCGCGCGAAGTACTACGTGCAAAGAGGCGAGTGGGAATACGCGCAGACGGCGAGTGAGCGCGATCGCATCAGCTACATCCTCGACAACTACAATCCGCTGGTAGAGAGCGGGCAGATGCAGTTGCTTGATGGCGATCGGGAAATTGTTCCTAGCGTCTCGGTCCAGCTCTTTCCCGGGCACACCGCACACATGCAGGGCGTGGTGATCACCAGCGGCGGCAAGACGGCCTGCTACATTTCCGACCTCTTCCCCACTACCGCCCATCTGGACATGGCGTGGAGCCCGGCCTTCGACCTCTATCCCCTCGACACGCTAGCCAGCCGTAAGCGCTACTACGCGCAGGCCATCCCGGAAAGATGGCTGACGGTGTTCACCCATAACGTCACCAGCCCGTGCGGGTATCTTGAGAAGGACGAAAAAGGGAAAGTGATGGCGAAAACCGCTTAAAGTTTCGCTCGCCCGGCTATCTGCTAGACCAGACCGCAGTTGTCGTGTGTATAGCTAATAGCTATAGAGAAATCGAGTTCTACCCAATTTGTCGTGCGTGCACGCGAGGGGTCACCGAAGGCGAGAAACGCGCCTATAAGCGATCCTGACGCAACTACGGGGCATTCTGTGCGACAACCCGGGTGCCCTTGTCAGTCATGGCCGATTGCTGCTGCGTGCTTTCAATAGCTTACAGCTAACCACATGGAAACAAAGGGTCGCACATGCGTGGCCATGCGCTCCAGCCCAAAGATCCATTTTCCTACGGGACAGGCGGCCTCGGTTTATGTCCTCCCTTGCGGCGCTGTGCTAGTTTGATCCTATGATCGTGGGCACAGGGATTGATATCGCCGAAGTTCCGCGCATTGCCGAATCGATTGCGCGTTTCGGCGACCGCTTTCTCCGCCGCGTCTTTACCGAAGGTGAGATCCGCTACTGCCAGGCCAAGGCCAACCGGGTAGAGCGCTTCGCCGCGCGCTTCGCGGCCAAGGAGGCCGCCATGAAGGCGCTCGGCACCGGCTGGAACCACGGCGTGCGCTGGCGGGACATGGAAGTCGTCCGCCAGCCCGGAGGACGCCCCACCATGACCTTTCACGGCAAAGCGGCGGAGTTTGCCGCCAAGCTCGGAGCAAAGCACGTCGCCCTTTCGCTCACCCACACGTCCGATCAAGCCATGGCGCAAGTGATTCTGGAAGACTGACTTCACGTCGCTCGGATCAATCACCAATGCATCCCCTCTGCTAGACTGGCGCATCCTAGGTCGAATCTTCGAATGAATGCCTCCGTCCCAGCAGTTTCGAATATCGTCCCGCCGCCGATTGCCCAGCGCCCGCTTCTTTTGGGAGTTGCACTCAGCAGCTTTTCCGCTTTGCTGCTGGAATTGGGGCTGACGCGTTTGTTCTCGGTCGTTCTCTTTTACCATTTTGCGTTTTTGGCCATTTCGATCGCCCTGCTCGGGCTGGGCGCGGGCGGGGTTTTTTCCTATCTGGCGAAGGAACGGTTGCTTCGCTTTCAAACCCGCCGCTTGCTTGCCTGGCTGTGTGCTGCGAATGCGTTGGCGGTACCCGGCGTTCTTGCCACCATTCTGTACACCCCGGTATCGCTTGAGCTTTCGGCGCACAATTTCTTTCGCTTAACCGCCATGTACATGGCGTCGGCTATTCCTTTCTTCCTCACGGGATTGGAGTTTTCCGTTCTCTTTGGCCGCGAGCCGGCTCACATTTCGCGGCTGTACGGGGCCGACCTGGTCGGCGGCGCGCTGGCATGCCTCGGCATTGTGCCTTCGCTGAATTTTCTGGGTGGGCCCAACACAATTCTGTTTGCGGCCGCGGTCGCTGCTCTGGCCGGCATCGTTTGGGCTGCGAGTTTCACCGTACGAAGGATCGCCACCGCGCTCGGGATTGTTCTTCTCTGCGTCATTGCTGCCAATCATTCCGGCCGGTGGATTGACGTTATCTATGCCAAAGGTGTTCTCCGCGATTCTTCCTGGGTGGAATTCGCGCGCTGGAACGCCATTTCGCGGGTGGAGGTGGACCGCCAGGGCGGCGGCAAGGCGGTGGTGATTGACGCGGACGCTTCCACGTACATCATGAACGCGGACCTCAGCCACTGGCCGGGAAGTGTGTGGCAGAAGAACCTGATGGCGGCTCCCCCCGCGCTGGCCAACGTGCTGCGGCCGCACGGAGATTACGCCATCATCGGGCCGGGCGGCGGCGTGGATGTGCTGCGGGCGGTGGCCAACGGCAGCCATAGCGTTACCGGCATTGAGATCAATCCCATCATTGCCAATACCATCATGCGCGGCCGCTACGCCGATTATTCCTACCATCTCTATGAGCGCCCTGACGTGCATATTCACGTGACCGATGGCCGCTCGTTCGTGCGCAACGCCAAGCAGCAGTACGACGTGGTGCAGATGACGCTGGTGGACACCTGGGCGTCGACCGCGGCGGGCGCGTTTGCGCTCAGCGAGAACAGCCTCTACACGGTGGAAGCCTTTCGAGAATATTTTGACCATCTCAAGCCCGATGGCATGATTGCCGTAACCCGCTGGGAATTCCAGCATCCGCGCGAAGCCTTGCGGGTGGTTTCGGTGGCCATGCAAGCGTTGCATGAATCAGGGGTGCAGGATCCGGCGCGCAATTTCATCGTGGTTTCGCAAGGCAATCTGGATGCAGACGGAATTCCCGTGGTGGTGCTGGCCAAGAAAAGCGGGTTCACACAGGAGGAAGAAAATGTCGTTCGAGGCCACATCCAAAACAACGCGCTGGCCGCCCTGTACCTGCCATCCGCTCCGCAGAGCAATGCCTTCTCGGCGCTGATTCTGAGCAACGATCCCTATTCGTTTGCGCGGCAATATGCCTACAACGTAGCTCCGGTGACCGACGATGCTCCATTTTTCTTCTTCACCGTGAAGCTCGGCCAGATGTTCCGCCAGCAAGGCTTGCAGCAAGGAATTGACTGGAAGGTGAATCTGGGCGTAGCCGTGCTAGGCATGGTGCTCATCATTTCTGTGGTGGCGGTTCTGGCATTCCTGGTAATTCCCCTGGCCGTAGGAACACAAGGGGCCCAGAAGCACGCGGTGCGCCTGCTCTACTTCATTGCGATCGGTCTCGGCTACATCCTGGTCGAGATTGCCTTCATTCAGCGGTTCGTTCTGTTTCTGGGCCATCCGACCTATGCGCTTACAGTGGTCGTCTTTCTACTTTTGCTTTCCAGCGGCGCGGGCAGTCTTCTCTCCCGGCGATGGATTGGCGAAACCCAAAGCGCATGGCGGCCGCTGATGATCATTATCGCGGTGCTGGTGTGCTATGTGTTTGCGCTGCCGGGAATCTTGAATGCGCTGGTGGGCTTGCCATTTTCTCTGAAGCTGGCGGTGAGCGGCGGACTGCTCATTCCGCTGGGGCTTGCCATGGGCATGCCATTTCCCACCGGGCTGCGCGCCCTGAGCAGAATTTCTGCCTCGGCCAGCGGAACCAGGGAAAGCGGCATCGAATGGGCGTGGGCGATGAATGCCGCTTCCAGCGTGCTGGGGTCGGTGCTGGCCATCGTCATCGCGATTCAATTTGGTCTTACCGTGACGCTGGCATGCGGCGCCGTTGCCTATCTTTCGGCCCTGGCGCTTATCCGCACTTTTCGAACCCGCACAGCCTGATGTGAAGACCGCCCCAAGCCTCTGATATCATTCAGCGAAGAGCTTGGGGCCTCGGTAGTCGGCTCTGCAGTTGCCGGTAATCTTGCCTGGGAGAATGCGTGCCTAGCCAAAAGCAGTTGCGGTGGTCACAACTGAAGGTCGGGATTACGGTGATACTCGCCAGCATCACCCTGGCCGTTTTGCTCTTCCTCATGAGCGGCACCACCGGGCTGTTCACGCCGAAACTCACGCTGAAAGCCTATTTCGATAATGCCAGCGGTTTGCGCAACGGCGCTCCGGTGCGACTCAGCGGCGTGGACATCGGCAATGTCAGCGACATCCACGTGGTACCCAGCAAACAGCCCACCCCGGTGGAAGTGACGATGACCGTGAACGCCAAGTACCGCGACGGCCTGCACACGGACTCGACCGCGGAACTCGACACCGCCGGAGTGCTGGGCGAAACCTACATCGACATCGACAGTTCCCACGCCACCGGCGCGCTGGTGCAGGATGGGGCCACGCTGAAGGCGCACTTTGTCCCGGATTTCACCGATGTAGTCCGCTCCAGCCAGAGCACGCTGCAAAATCTGCAGGCGCTGGAAGCCCGCGTGGACCGGATTCTGGCGTTCATCGAGAGCGGCAACGGATCGGTCGGCAAGTTGATTTACGATCCCGCGCTGTATAACCGGCTGAACTCGGTGGTGAACCAGTTCCAGACGCTGGTCACCCAGGTGACAGAAGGGAAAGGTACGCTGGGCAAGCTGGTGGCCGACGAGGGTTTGTACAACAGAATCAATGGGACGGTCGACAAGGTCAATATGCTGATCGACGACCTGAACGCCGGCAAAGGGACAGCCGGAAAGCTGCTGAAAGATCCGGAACTCTACGATAATCTCAACAAGACCATTGCCAACGCCAAGCAACTGACCGACGACATCAATGCGGGCAAAGGCCCGCTCGGCAAGCTGGCCAAAGACGAGCAGCTCGCCGCCAAGCTGCAGAACACGATCAACAAGCTCTCCGACATCAGCGATCAGCTTGCCGCGGGCCAGGGCACGGCCGGGAAGCTGCTGCACGACACCGCGCTATACGACAACGCCAACAACATGCTGGTCGAGAGCCGCGATCTGATCAAGGCGATCCGGAAAAATCCCAAGAAGTACCTGACCATCCATCTGAAGATATTCTGATGCCGTGCGGCGCGGACACTCTTGTCCGCGCAGCTGCAGAGCAGTGAAAGAAGGCTAGCTGGCGGCGGGATGCTCGGAAGCAACGGTATTGGACGACGAATGACTGTGCGTGGCCGACTCCGCCCTCGCCAGGTCGAGATCGCGCTGTAGGGAATCGAGCACGACCATGGGCATTTCGTCGCCCCATTCGTCCATTTCCACTTCCGGCCAGCTACCGTTCAGGCGGATCGCAGTGTCTTTTAGATCCTCGGGAAAGCCCAGCCGGTATTCGCCCTCGCGCATGAGGGTGTCGCCGAGCTTGCGCCCGGTTTGAATGTCATAGACGCGGCGGGTGGAAAAACCGTTGGCGTTCGAAAAGCTCAAGTAGACTTCGCCACTCTCGCCGTAGTCGGGGCGGTAGTACCAAGCCTGGCTGGCCTCAAACTTGGGCCGGACGCGGCGGCGCTTGGTCACGGTCGGGGCGCTCATCTGGGTGTCGTGGTCGGCGCTGTAGTAAAGAATGCGCTGGCAGGACTCGCAAACTATAGTTTCAGCTCCGGCGCGAACTTCGTTGTAGGTCTGGGGGCGCAGCATCATTTGACAGGCGGTGCATTTTTGCTCGCGCACCTCCGAAAGCCCCGTACCGCGATACTTGGACACGCGGTCATAATGGCGGAGCAGGTCGGCGCCCACGCCTTCGCGGGCCTTGGCGCGCTTGGCATTCCACTCGGCAAGCTGCTTTTCGTCTTCGGCGGTACGCTCGCGGGCCGCAACCTTCTCTTGTTCGATCTCGGCCATCTCCGCCTTCAATTCCAGTTCTGCCGCCTTTACATCCTTCTCGCGGGCTTCGGCGTTGACCATCAGGTCCAGAATCTTGTCTTCGTTGGCGCGGATGTCCTGCTCGGCAAACTGAATCTCATGCATCAGCGCCTTGTACTGGTCGTTGGTCTTGACGTCCAGGGACTGATCGCGATACTTGGAAATCTTCTGCTGCAGGTCCTGGATGGACGTCTCATACTTGCGACGGGCGGCTTCGTCGGCCTTGACGGCCGTTTTGGCCTTTTCCAGAATCGCCCGGGTGCCGGAGAGTTTTTCTTCGATGACGGCTACGCGCCTGGGCAGGGCGGCAATTTCTTCCTTCAGGCGCAGGATTTCGCGGTCGGCTTGTTGCAGCTGAATGAGGCTCTGTACATCAGGAAGCATCGTGAGAATGGGTTCTGGTGTGATTCTAGCACGCTCTGCGCGGACGCTTCATAGGAACTACAGGCTGATGATCGCTGCACTTTGCCTGACGTTCGTTTTCCTCGGCGTGCTTAACACGGACTCAGCGCACCCTGCGGTCCAAGTTCTTGATTTCCCGAAGCGAAAGCGCTTAACCGCCGAGGTCGCAAAGAGTGGCAAGCGAGAACGCCGAGAAAGCGAGAAGGCTCGGAAACGGAAAGAGCTCAATCCCCAGCCTGGGCGCGGCGCTGGGAGTGGCGAAGCTCGGCTTCGCGCGCCTGATCCCGCACCTGGTCGTGGAGCCGCTTGAAGACCGCGTAAGGCTGAGCCCCCGCAAGAATGTATTTGCTATTGAAGACCACGGCGGGAACCCCGCTGATCTCACGGTTAGCGGCCTGCATGCGATCGGCATCCACGGCGGCAGTCAGAGAGCGGTTCTCCAGGGCTTCGAGGACACCGTCGGGATTGAGCCCCACTTGCTCGGCAATATCCTGCAGCACTTGCTTGTCTTCCAAAGACCGGCCTTCCAGCCAGTAGGATTTCATGGCCGCGAAGTGGAATTCATTGCCTCGGGAATGGGAAGCGGCATGTTTAGTCACCAGATGTGCATCGCGGGTGCTAATGCCGATGGGGCCCGGGTTGAGCGCAAGTCCATGCTGACTGCGCGCGAGTTCTTTCACCCGGGCGTGCTCTTTCTCGACCATGGTGTGGACATCCGGCGGCATGGGCGCCTGAGCCGGGCGCAACAGAAAAGCGCGCCAGTGGAGATCGGCCTGGGTGTCCTGCTGAAGCCGTTCCAGGCTGAGCGTGGCAAGAAAGCAGAAGGGGCAAGTGTAATCCGTCCAGGCATCGAGGCGGACTGTCATGGCTGGTTCCTCTCCGGCGAACGCGTTCTGGTGATTTGACCGCCAGGGATAGAAGTTCGTCAAGCAAAAACCATTCCCGGCAGGAACGGGCCTGCTGTTTCCCATTATTGATGAATTCACCTGTGCAGGGGGGAGCTGGCGCTTTTTGGCGGAGGACTTTTTGTGGGTCCCGCCAGTTCGGAGGCGAAAGAACCAGGGAAGAGAGTCTAATCGGCCTTCATCGCGTCGATCGTCTGGTAAAGTTCTTTGCTCTGTTTCACTTCCACGTAGGGCGTGCCGTGGGTTTTGTTGCTGACGACGAAGATCGTCGGCGTGTGGTCCAGATTCAAGGCTTTTGCCAAGTCGCGGTCGGCGTTCACCTCGGCGGCAAACTTTCCCTGCGGATCTACGACGAAAGGCAAATCCACCTTATGGGCGGCGGCGAACCGCTCGGAGAAGGCGCGCAGAGTCTGCGGAATGATCTCCAACTGGTGCTGGAAGATATAGTCGCGGTACTGGGCGCCCAACTCTGGTGAAAGGCTCTTGAAATAGCGCGCCGTTACCGCAGCTTCATAGGACCAATTGTGCCCCGGGATGGGGAAGTCATGGACGAGCAACGGAATCTTGTAGGTCTTGGCGGCCTGTTCGAGCAGAGGAGAGTCGCGGCGGCACTGCGGACATTGCAGGTCCTCGAAAACAACAATTGCGAGCTGTGCCCCCTTCGGGGGCTTGAGGACGGAGGCGACGTTTTCCGCCGCCGCGGCCAGGGTTAAAGACAACACTACGGCCAGGGCAAGAAAAGTTCTCTTCATACGTTTATTGGATGCGCGGTTGCCGCGACAAACTCTAACTCTATGGTAACCGAAGGCGGGTGGGTGGCGCGAGAGGGATAGGGCAGGAACGAGCGGCAGAGATTAAAAGCCCTGCCGCTCGGCTGTGTCACCGCAGGTCAGGGTTCATCTTCTTCGTTCAGTTCGGTGGTCACGGGAGTGAGTGTACCGAACAGCCCGTCGGCTTCGTCGTTCAAGCCCGCCGAGAAATACAGGGTTGTGGCGGAGCCGGCTGCGCCGTTGTTGGCAAAACTCAGCGCCCATAGCCCGTCAATGCTCAGAACCGAGTTGTCGGGATTTTTCATCAGTCCACGGAACTTCCCGGTGATGGGGTTGTAGGCCGCTACCTGGCCGCTGCCGAAGTTGCCGATAAGCACATTGTGGCTGAACTCGCCGAACTCGCCAGGGGCCAAGGCAACTCCCCAGAGAGAATTGAGCCATGGACCATGCTGCAGGCGGGCGCGCAGCTTTCCGGAGGGGCTGAAAACGTCGACGAAGCCGAGGCCGGGCCCGGCTACGTCGTCCTCCTTGTCTGCATCCTGCTTGGCGTAGGTTACGAACAAATTGCTGCCGATTGCCTGAATGTTGAATGGGGCGAAGCCGCGGGGAAGAAGGTGATCGTCGAAAGCTTCCTCGAAACGCTTATCCCGCTGGAAACCGGCATCGTACACTTCCACTCTTCCGGAGTGAAAGTTGGCCACGTAGAGATAGTGGGCTCCATGTGATTCGCTAATCGTACATCCCTTGTAGATAGCGCCTTTCTTTGAATTGTCCTTAACGAGCTGCGCATTCAGCGGATCCACCGTTGGATTCCATCCCGAGATCGTCCCGTCTTCGGTGACGAAGATGAAGATCGCTGGTTTGCCTGGGGCTACGGTGAAATCCATGGTGCCGTTGAACACGGTCCCCGTCGGGGTAGCGATCCCGGTGCTGTTTTTAGGCGGCGGAATGGTGACCACCAGCGGGGTTGCAGGCTGGGAAGCGCCTTTGGCGTCGTAAAGAGTTGAAGTGCCGGTACCGTTATTCGCCACCCACCAGGGGCTGCCGCTGCTGCGGGAGAGGCCCCAGGGATTTTTCAGATTCGGGTCGGTCACCGCGGCCATGCCATCAATGTCTGAGACAAGATTCGTTTGCATGTAATGTTGCGCAGCGGCGAAAGGGGAAAGCGAAAAAGTTAGGGCGAGGATGCGAACGACTGTCCGTGGGAGAGAGTACGCGGTCATGAGAGACCTCCTTCAAGTTGGTGAGGAAGGCGCCTCACCGGATGAAGAGAACGGTAGCGAGGTGAGAAGGAGGATTTGTCAATGGCCTGTCAGGAAATTGTCATTTGTGAGCAAAGGAGAAGCGAGCTCGCGCCTGCACCAACAATGTCATGTTGAGCGGAGCGAGGGCGAACGCCCTCGCGCAGTCGAAACATCCCTAGCGCTACCGCCCGCCCTCGGGACTATCACCCGCAACTCGCGGGTTAATCCAAATGCGACGGACCTGCTTACCGAGCCGTAGGATTAGCGGTTTATCAATCTTCATTGTGACTAGCTGCTTATCGACAAGGGTTTCTCCTATCCTCACGGCTCGTTCCTTAATTTTCCGTAAACCCTCGCTATTTGAGACTACCAAGCCGGACCGAACCAGCAACTTATCAACTCGGATCGGTACTTCAGCGACGTACGCCATAGGGGCATGCAAAAACGCGGGTTCGACACAAACATCCTCAAGAACGATTTCAACCTCCGGTACGTCTTCCGGCACTTCATGCTTCTGAAATTGTTTTGCCCAATCTTCGTCTGCTTTCGCGGCGCCTTCACGCGAATGAAAGTCAGTGACGATTTGCGTAGCTAGTCTTTTCTTCAGCAACATCGGATTCTGTTCGCGGTTTTTCACGCGGGCAAACATCGTCTGAATATCGAGGGACGACACATCGGTGAGCAACTCGTAATACCGCCACATCATCTCGTCGGAAATCGACATCAGCTTGCCATACATCTCCAGCGGTGGCTCCTGGATGCCGATGGCGTTACCCAGCGACTTCGACATCTTCTGAACGCCATCCAGGCCTTCCAGAATGGGCATGGTGAGCACGACCTGCGGCTCCTGGCCGGAGGCCCGCTGCAGCTCACGCCCCATGAGCAGGTTGAATTTCTGGTCGGTGCCGCCCAGTTCGACATCGGCGTGCAACATCACCGAGTCATACCCTTGCACCAGTGGATAAAGCAGTTCGTGCAGGGCAATCGGTTTCTCTTCCTGAAACCGCTTGTGAAAGTCTTCCCGCTCGAGCATTTGCGAGACGGTAAACTTCGCCGCTAGGCTGATCCAGTCGGCGGACTTCAGCTTGTCGAACCACTCGCTGTTGAAGCGGGTTTCGGTCTTGTGCTGGTCGAGAATCTTGTAGACCTGCGCCATGTAGGTCTTGGCATTGCGCATGATGTCGTCGGAGCTAAGCCGGGGGCGGGTGGCCGAGCGGCCCGTGGGATCGCCGATCATGGCGGTGAAATCGCCGATCAGAAAAATAACCGTGTGGCCGAGATCCTGAAAGTGCTTGAGTTTGCGCAGCAGGACGGTGTGGCCGAGGTGCAGATCGGGGGCCGTCGGGTCGAAGCCGGCCTTAACGCGCAAGGGCTTACTGGAGGCACGGGACTTTTCGAGCTTGGCGGCCAGTTCGGACTCTTTGACGATTTCCGCCGAGCCTTTCTTGATGTACGTCAGCTGTTCTTCAACCGGGGCGAACGTAGGCATAAGCGAAAGATTATAGCGGCAAAGTGAGAGACAGGGATGAATAGCGGCAAATACGAGCATGTAAGCACTTCGCTTTGCGGCGGATTGCATGCTCCGCGTGCTCGGCGCAAATCTTGGCGTACTCTGCGGTTACAAGTCCTGTTCCTGCCCACAGCAAAAGCTTTAACCGCCGAGATCGCAGAAAAATGCCGCCGAGAACGCAAGAGAAAAACTCAAACTACACAGTACGAGATGGCGAACGTAGGCGTAAGCGAAAGATTGGCGTCGCGGTAAGGTGATGGACAGGAATTCCTATGTGTGCTCGGCGTATTCTGCGGTTACAGGTCCTGTTCCTGCCCACAGCAAAAGCCTTAACCGCCGAGATCGCAGAAAAAAACGGAACTGAACCAGTGCTCGATACTGGAACGTCGTGAAGCTGGGGAAGCTTACGTGTACATCACCTTGCGGTCGCCTTTCACAATCCTTCCCACGGTGTAGGCTTTTTCCCCGGCGCGATCGAGAACGGTTTGCGCTTTCTTGAACTTTTTGGCAGGAATGACCAGCAGCATTCCCAGTCCCATGTTGAAGGTGCGGAACATTTCGTCCTGAGGAACATTGCCGAGTTGCTGCAAGTGCTCGAAAATCGGCAACACGGGCCAGGACCCAGTCTCGATGACGGCTGAGACGCTTCGGGGCAAAACCCGCGGCAGGTTTTCGGTAATGCCGCCGCCGGTAATATGCGCCATGGCGGAAACACAGTCCGCCGCAACCATTTTTTTGATCACCGGCCAATAACTGCGGTGGGTGCGTAGCAACTCGTTGCCGACTTTGCCCTTGAGTTCATTGACATAGCTGTCGGCCGTATAGCGGGCCACTTCAAAAAGCAACTTGCGGGCAAGCGAATATCCGTTGGTGTGCAGGCCGGTGGAAGGCAAGCCCAGAACCACGTCACCGGGTTCGACAGTCTTGCCGGTGATGATGCGCTCGCGCTCCACCACTCCGACGATGAACCCGGCCAGGTCATATTCGCCATCGGCATAGAAATCCGGCATCTCAGCGGTTTCCCCGCCGATGAGGGCGCATCCATTTTGCTTGCAGGCGGTAGAAAGGCCTTCGACGACCTGCTCGGCGATGCGCGGATCGAGCCTGCCGGTAGCAAGGTAATCCATGAAAAACAAAGGCGTTGCGCCTTGAACTGCAATGTCGTTGACGCAATGGTTCACCAGATCGGCGCCCACCGTGGTGTGCACGTTCATGCCAAAAGCGATTTTCAGCTTGGTGCCGACGCCGTCGACGCTCGAAACCAGCACCGGATCGACATATTTCTGCTTGTCTATCGCAAACAGCGCGCCGAAGCCGCCGATTTCACCCAGCACGCCGCGGGTAAAAGTCTTATGTGCCAGATATTTAATCCGGTTCTTGGTGCGATTGCCGCGTTCAATGTCAACCCCCGCATCGGCGTAGGTGACAGTTTTGGAATCATCTTGGGCCACGAAATCAGTCCATTTCCATGAATGTGGGGAACGCGCTGGACGGTCAGGAAAAATACGCTAGCGCGGCACATTGTAACACGTCTGCGACCCGCGTCGGGTGCCGGAGGACTGCGAACGAGGCTGTGAAAGTCGGCGAATTGGAAGGAGCCTTACTTCGAAAGACTAGGATTTGCGCGCCTCGGCTACGCGGGGGATGCCCTGCAGGTCCGCAGCGATGGAAACCCGGTCCCATGAGGCTAGCAGCTCGCGCACACCATGAACGATGGTTCCGCTGATCTCCATCACCAGCCAGCCGCCAGGTTTGAGCATGGAACCTGCCTGTGGAACAAGGCGCTCAATGACTTCCAGACCGGTCGGCCCGGCAAAAACAGCTTGCCTCGGTTCGAACTGTCGCACTTCCAGCTGGACTTGATCCTCCTCGGATTCGCCTACATAGGGCGGGTTGGAGACGACAAAGTCGAAAGAACCGGGCTCCAGCCCCGTCAGAAGGTCGGTCTGATGAAAGTGAATGCGATCGCTGAACTGGTGGCGGGCAGCGTTGGCGCGGGCGACCTCGAGAGCGGCGGCGGAGATGTCGGTGGCGTGAATGGTGGCGGTGGGCAACTCTTTCGCCAACGCCAGCGCGATGCAGCCGGAGCCGGTGCCGACGTCGGTGATGCGGAGGGCAACGTCGCTCCTCTGTGTTCCTCTGTGTCCTCTGTGGTCATCTTGACTGAGAGACACGACGGTCTCAATGAGGTGCTCGGTTTCCGGGCGTGGGATCAATACGGCGGGAGAGACAATCAGGTCCATGCCCCAGAATTCCTGATGGCCGGTGATGTACTGCGCGGGAACGCCTCGCGCACGCTCGGCGAGCGCCTGATCATAGCGGGCTTGCTCCTCGGCGGAAAGCTCACGCTCCGAGTGGGCGTAGAGGTAGGCACGGTCGCAGTTGAGGGTGAACATCAGGAGCAGTTCGGCGTTCAGACGCGGCGAGGGGACGCTTTCGGCGGTGAGGCGCTCGATGGCGGCGCGAAGAGCTTCGCGGAGGGGCACGAGGATATTTGAACACAAGCGCTGCTTGACCTTCTCGGCGAGCTTGGCGACCTCAGCGGTGAAAAGCTTTTAACCGCGGAGAACGCCGAGAACGCGGAGAAATGCAGGGCTTGCGCAATCATCTTGACTTCCAGGGAAAGTTTGTATATGTAGATGTTATAGGGGTTGAACATCTAGGCTTGGCGATGGCAGAAGAAAAATCTGAGTTCCTCAAGGGAACTCTCGACATGCTGATTTTGAAAGTGGTCGCGCTGGGGCCGATCCACGGCTACGCCATCGCGCAGCGCATTCAGCAGATTTCGCGGGATTTCTTTCAGTTGCAGCAGGGATCGCTGTATCCGGCGCTGCACCGTTTGGAAGACCGTGGTTGGCTGGAAGCCGAATGGAAGCAAACGGAGACCGGGCGTGAAGCCAAGTTTTACAGTCTGACGAAGAAGGGCCGCAAACAGCTCGAAGCCGAAGTGAGCAATTGGGAACGTATGGCGGAAGCGGTGGCGCTCATTCTCCGGACGGCGGAGTGAAAAACTAACCACAGAGAGCCCAAAGGAACACAGAGGATGATGCCGCGCTGGATGCATCGCTTGTTTCACAACGACGCTGAGGATAAGCGGCTTGAGGCGGAGTTGCAGTTTCATCTCGAGCAACTGACGGCGGCGAATGTGGAAGCGGGGATGACGCCGGAAGAAGCACGGCGGCAGGCGCAGATCTCGCTGGGCAGGGTGGAACAGGTGAAGCAGAAGACGCGCGATGTGCACTGGGAGAACTGGATCGAGAATGTATGGCGAGATTTGCGGTTTGCTGTGAGAAGCCTAAGCAAGGACGCCGGCAGCTCCTTTCTGGGCGCGTTTGCGCTCGCTCTGGGCATCGGGGCGACCGTGGTTGTCTTCAGTCTGTTTCATGGCCTGCTTATTGGTTCGCTTCCTTACAAAGACACCGCCCGTCTGGTAACTTTTGAAATCCGAAATCTGACCAACAACGGCGGAAGCGCAGGGCGGTCGTGGTTCACGATTCCCGAGTTCACTGCAATCAAGGAGCAGAACAGCGTTTTTGAAGACCTTGTTGGATATCAGGGAAGCGGCGACATGCTGACGAGGCAAGTAAAGCCGCGTGAACTGTTTGGCGGATCGCATGTAACCCCGAATACGTTTAAGTTCTACGGTGTCGCGCCACTGATAGGCCGCGCAATCGCTCAAGAAGATGGCAAGGTCAACGCACCGCCGGTCTTTGTAATGAACTACCGGCTATGGCAAACAGAATTTGGCGGCGACGCAAGTATTTTGGGGCAGACGTTCGTCGTGAACGGAAAACCAGCCACACTAGTTGGCATTATGCCCCACCGGTTCAACATCTATGGCGCGGATATCTGGATGCCAACTTCTTCGGAGGGCACGTTCGAGGTAGTGGGGCGATTGAAACCCGGGATCAGTGTGCAAACAGTGTCGACCGATCTGGATGTGATTGTTCATCGCTTGGTGGCTGCCGAGCCTTTCTCGGTGATGAATCCGGAGCGGTATGCGGTCAGCGTGCATCGTTTCCGCGACGAATTCCTCGGAGATCTGAAGCAGATTTTGTATATGCTCTTTACGGCGGTGCTGATGTTGCTGCTGATCGCGTGCATCAATGTGGCAAGCCTGCTGCTGACAAGAGCCACGGTCCGCGAGCGCGAGACCGCACTGCGCGCAGCGTTGGGCGCGAGCCGCCTGAGGTTGGTGCGGCAGTTTCTGGCGGAGAGCTTCGTTTTGTCGGTGGCAGGATGCATGGGCGGTTGGTTGCTGGCCTATTTCGGCTTGAAAGCGACGCTTGCAATTATTCCGGCAGGCGCGATTCCAGTGGAAATGTCCGTCAGGCTCAGTCTGCCAGTTCTGATGTTCGCGCTGAGCCTCGCGCTTCTGGTCGCGTTGTTATGCGGCTTTGCACCTGCACTGCTGGCAGCGCGTGGCGATCTCCATCCACGGATGGCAAACAAGGGCAAAGGCGCGGGCAGAAATCACAGTCACGGAAAGTTGCGGGCCAGCTTTGTGGTGGGCGAGGTGACGCTTTCCATCGTGCTGTTGGTGGGTGCGGGATTGATGATGAGGAACTTCTTCAATCTGGCGACTGCGCAATTGCCCTTCGATCCGGCGAAGCTTTTGGCGTTGAAGGTAGAACTCCCGCGAGACCGCTACTACGTGAAGCAAGATCGAAAGACGACGTTTTTTCACGAGCTTTTGCCACACGTGGAGGCGCTGCCGGGGGTTGTTTCGGCGACGGAAACCTGGATGGTGCCACCGGATGATGGCATGTGGACCGATGTCACGATTCCCGGAAAGCCGCACCTGGAGCGCTGGACGACTGACTTCGAGTTGTGTACAGAGGACTATTTCCGCACTCTCGGATTGCAATTGCTGCATGGGCGCCTGCTAAATCGTGCGGACTTGGAGTCCTCACGATATGTGGCGGTTGTGAATGAAACATTGGCGCGGCAATATTTCGGCGGAGAGGAGCCACTTGGGCAAAGGATAAAGTTTGATGTTTTTGACCGGAAATTCTTGGATGCTCCACACAATACGTACTTTGAGATCGTGGGAGTGATCAAAGACTTCAATACGCGGCCTGAATACACCGATTACCGACATGCGCCAATGGCGTTTCTTCCCCTGAGCGTGGTGAATCTGCACTATCCGCCATCGCTTTTGGTGAAGACGGCCGGAGATCCGCATGCGCTTATTAAGAGCGTAGAGCAGCAAGTTTGGTCGGTGGACCCCGAAGTTCGTTTTGGCACGGTACAGACGATTGAAGAGCAGCTTGGAAAAGATTTTCAGCGGCCGCTATTTCAAATGCAGGCTTTGGGAGTATTTGCTGCGATTGGGTTGCTGCTGGTCATCATTGGAATATTCAGCGTGATGGCGTACACAGTCTCTCTGCAAACCCATGACATCGGGATCCGGATGGCGTTGGGCGCACAGCAGGGAAACATCTTATGCATGGTTCTGAAAAAGGGGTTGATACTCATTGCGGTGGGGATTGTGATTGGTGTAGCGGCAAGCCTGGGGCTGACACGCTTCATTGCCAGCCAGCTCTGGGGAGTGTCGCCGACCGATCCGTGGACGTTTGCGGCGGTGGTGGTGTGCATCGTGGTGGCCGGGTTAGCGGCATGCTGGCTGCCCGCGCGGCGGGCGACGCAGGTGGATCCGGTGGTGACGTTGAGGTACGAGTGAGTAATCCTACTTCCCGTAAAGGCGGCGGGGCGTCCGTGCAGCCATGAACATCTTCTTTGCAGCCCTGCTTGCCTTTCTGCCGAAGCGTTGGCGACAGAACTGGCTGCACGGCGCTGAAGTTCCGGCCTCTGCGGCACTCCTGAGCGGCGGGATGGAAGTAATCGTGTTTTTCGATCTTCTCATCCACCATTACTTTACTTATGCCCATCACTGGCTGGGAACGGTTCCGGACCCGGTGTGGATGGGCGGCTTCTCCTCTCAGGGCGAGCCTGCCATGATGGGGCTGGGCGTCTTTGTCCTGATCGGTTTTGTGCTGCAGCCGCTGACGATCCTGCTTCTGTATCTCTCCGCGGAGGGAGCGGCTCGCGGGATTGCCGCGGCGCTCAGCGGTGAGATCAGGGGGAGCTTGCCTCTATGGCTGCTTGCGTTTGGGCAAGCGAAGCTTGCAGCCTGGCGGGAAGAAAAGAGGCTGGGGCCGCGAGTGGCGGACATGGTTGAACCGGACGGCGAGGGTCTTCGGATCTTCAGCTGCCGGTCCAAGCCGGATTGGGATGACCGGGTGACTATTTCGTATCAGCAGATGCTCTATGAGGTCGCGGGGCAGGAGGTTGGGGCGAAGCCGCGGCCGTTCATTTATGTGCTGAGGAGAAGGCCGGAGTACAAGGTGATTCGCGGGCTGAGGCATTACAGCCCGGAGGAGGGGTTGAGAAGAGGTTAAGAGCACAAAGACGACGCACGCCAATCGTGCGATTTCATTTCCGCGCAAAGAACCCGCTGCATTCGCACGGGGCGCTGTCGTTCTGTCATGTTGAGCGGAGCGAGGGCGAAGGCCCTCGCGCAGTCGAAACATCCCTACGATCTTCACCATGCGGTTCCATGGGAGTGCAGATAGGGATCCTTCGACTGCACCGGACCTTCGTTGCGCGAAGCTCCGTCTCCCCTCAGGATGACACTTTGGTAAGAGCTGCCGGCCAGCCGGGTGGCTGTCGGTACGTATCCCACTGCGTTGTCGGTAGCAAGTTAAAATGTCCGGTTTTTGTAGCAAGTGAAATGTCCGGTTTCAAAGTTGTGCCCTCGCCGATTGGGTTGGGTTGATTTTGGGGATGGGGTTGCAGGGGAAGGGGGCAGTTCCCCTTCCCCTGCTCAGCTCTATAGAAGCTTTGGCCGGTAAGGGCGCACCGGTGGCGTCATAGCGACCCAGGGAATGTGGTCCGTGGGTGAGACTCAAAGTTCCATCCAGGTGCTGATGAACCACCACCTGGCAGCCCGCCAACGTCGCCCGCCAGCGCACCCGCTCGATCTGCAAGCTCAGATTCTGGAAGCTCACGGTGTTGTCGCGGTTCACGCTGCGGTCGAACTGCAGCGAGAATATCCGTTCCAGATCACGACTCCGGCAGGGCACAAAAGCGTTCCCCCGCTGTCTGGGCGCGGCCTGAAAACGGCGGTTGAACTGGGCGATGTAGTCTTCGCGCAGGAACCGATTGGCTGCCTCCAGCGTCCGGATCTGGCGCAGTCGCAGTTCCTGCGGCAAGCGTCCCTGCCAGGTCGAGAAGTTGCGCTCGCTGCGCCCGCGCGCTTGCGGCGAGTAGGCCGGGATCATCTGCACTCCCAACTCGTGCAATGCCCGCCCCACTTGCGTGCGGCGATGATAGTCCACCTTACCGCCTACCTTCGGCGTCAACCAGAAATGGCTTCCCCGATCGCTGTACAGCGCGCAGAATACGCCTTTGCGCTCGATCACTTCCTTCAATCCCACCATCACCGTCGCCGTCGATTCTTCCTCCACCAGCTGGGCGTAGTAGATCTCGCTGCTGGCGTCATCCAGAATCACGATCAGGTCGTACCAGCGTTCGTCCTGAAACCACTGATGGCGGCTGCCGTCGATATGCAGCAGCATCCCCGGCAACGGCCGCCGCTCGCGCCGCTTGCGATGTGCCCCGCGCTTGCGTCCGCGCACCACCAACCCCGCTCCCTGTAGCGCCTGCTTCACCCAGGTGTAACTCAGTTTGATCCCGTGTTCGGCCTGCAACTTCTCGTGGAAGTGCTGCACGTTCAGATCGAAATACTTCTCCCGGTACAGGGCGAACACTTTCTCCACCGTCACCAGCGGCACTCGGCGCCGCGAAGGCTTGCCCCGCCGCCGGTCCAGCAACCCGTTATAGCCCTCTTCCACGTAGCGCTCCCGCCACCGCCGCATGTGCCGGTCGCTGATGCCTAGTATCTCCGCCGCCTGCCACCAGGTGATCTTCTTCGCCATCGCCTGCAACATCACGTCCTGTACTTTCATCGCCCGCTCCATCGCGGCCCTCGGATAAGCTTCCATGCTCCGCATGGTCGCTTATCCTCACCGCCCGCCAAGCGGACATTTCATGTGCTATCTCAACCGGACATATCATGTGCTACCGACACGTATCCCACTGCGTTTGCCATCTCTCGGTTCTGCCGAATAGAATCTAAGTCTCGCAAGCTCACAGAATTCCTGAGAGGACATTTTGGCAAAGATCATTGCCATTTATCCGGGTTCGTTCGATCCGCCAACCAACGGGCACCTCGACTTGATCGAGCGCGGAAGCAAGATCTTCGACGAGCTGATCGTGGCCATTCTGCGCAATTCGGAGAAGACGCCGCTGTTCAGCGTGGGCGAGCGGCGCGCCATGCTGGAGGCGATGACCGCGCAATTCCGCAACGTACAGGTGGATACCTTTGACGGGCTGACCGTAGAGTATGCGGCGCGAGTGAATGCCGGAGCGGTGCTGCGCGGCATCCGCGCGCTGAGCGACTACGAATATGAACTGCAGATGGCGCTGATGAACCGCAAACTGCGGCCCGAACTGGAGACCGTCTTCATGATGCCGGCCGAGCAGTATTCCTACCTCAGTTCGCGCATGGTGCGGGAAGTGGCGCAGCTCGGCGGATCGGTGCAAGGGCTGGTTCCGGAGCTGGTGGAACAAAGGCTGAAAGAAAAAATGGACCCGGCGATTAAGTTGCAAACTGTCAGAAAGCAAAAGGTGAAACGAGCATGACTCCCGTGACGGAAGCACCCGCAGCGGTAAAACTGACCGAACGTATCAATCGTATTAAACCCTCGGCCACCATGGCGGTGGTGGCGGAAGCCGACAAGCTGCGCCAGCAGGGCGTGGACGTGGTCGACCTAAGCGTGGGCGAGCCGCATTTCTCCACTCCGCAGCACATTAAAGACGCAGCCATTACCGCGATTGAGGAGAACTTCACCAAGTACACGGCGGCAGCCGGTACGGCAGAGTTGCGCGACGCGATAACCCACCGGCACAACGTGGATTTTGATTCCGACTACCGCCGCGAAGAGGCGGTGGTTTCGGTGGGCGGTAAGCATGTGCTGTTCAATGCGCTGCAGGTGCTGGTGGAGCACGGGGACGAGGTCATTCTGCCCGTTCCCTATTGGGTCTCGTTCAAGGACATGGTGCAATACGCCGGCGGCAAGTGCGTGTTCCTGGAGACTGAGGAGGCACAGGGGTTTCGCGTGACCGCGGAAATGGTCTCTCGCCTGGTTACGCCGAAGACCAAGCTGATTATTCTGAACTCGCCGTCGAATCCGTCGGGAGCGGTCATTTCGCCGGACGATCAGAAAGAAATCGTGCGCTTTGCGGCTCAGCGCGGCATCTGGGTTATGTCCGACGAGTGCTATGTGTATCTCAACTACACCGACCGGCAATTTTCGGTCGGATCGCTGCGTGAGTACCGCGACCGCATCGTGATTGCTGGTTCTTTGTCGAAGACCTACGCCATGACGGGCTGGCGCATGGGATTTGCTCTGGCTCCCCCTGGCAGTCGCCGGAGCCATGGCGAAGCTGCAGAGCCAGTCCACGTCGAATCCGACTTCTATTGCTCAGAAAGCGGCGGTGGCGGCGCTCAAGTCGTCGCAGGAGTGCGTAGAGCAGATGCGCGGCGAGTATATCCAGCTGCGCAACCATGTAGTTGCGGGCCTGCGCGCCATGCAAGGAATCAAATGCAATATGCCCGAGGGCGCCTTCTACGTGTATCCCAATGTGTCGGCCTTTTTCGGACGCGGCGGAGTGAATTCTCCTGCGGATTTTTCCGGCAAGCTGCTGCGGGAGTTCCATGTGGCAACCGTTCCCGGCGAAGGCTTCGGCACTCAGGAACACATTCGGGTTTCCTATGCCACGTCGGTGAAGGAACTTGATCGTGGGCTGGAGCGCATGCAGAAATTCCTCGCGTCCTTGTAGCGATGGGTGAACTTTATCCATTGCTGATGGCACCGGATTTTGATCCGCGTCCCTGGGGCACGCCGGATCTTTCCCCGATCTACCCGAACCACCGCTTCGAGCAGAAGATCGGCGAGGCGTGGCTCACCGGAGATGCGTGCAAAGTTGCGAATGGCCCGCTAGCAGGCAAATCCTTGTCCGCGCTGAGCGGGGAGTTCGGGGCCCAGCTCGTGGGCGATGCAGCCCGCGATCCCGGCCGTTTTCCCTTGCTCTTGAAGTTTCTTTTTCCGCACGAGAAGCTGTCGGTGCAGGTGCATCCCGATGACGAAACCGCGCGGACTGTGGGTGAACCCTGGGGCAAGACGGAATGCTGGTACGTGGCTCATGCGAAACCAGGCGCTCAAATCGCCCTGGGACTCAAGCCCGGAGTCAGCCGCGCGCAGTTCGAGCAATCTATTCACGAGCAGCGTGCTGAAGAGCTGCTCAACTGGATCAATGTATTTCCCGGCGAAATGATTTACGTGGCCGGGGGAACCGTGCACACGCTCGGGCCAGGCGCGATTATCGTGGAGACGCAGCAGCAGTCCGACACGACCTATCGCCTTTATGACTACGGGCGTCCCCGCGAACTGCATCTGGAAAAAGGTCTGGGCGCGGTGAAGGAGAAGGTAGCGTCTGGCAAAGTGATTCGTCCGGCGCCGTTCGAGCTGAATGGATCGAGGAATCGCCGGGCGTCGCTGATTGCCGCCCCGTACTTCGTGGTGGACAGCTTCGAACTGAAGGCTCCGCATGATTTTCGGACGGCTGACGATTCCCGCAAAACTTCGGTGCAGATTCTCGTGGCTCTGGAAGGCTGCGGAATCGTGGAATCGGCCGGCGCGCCGCCGGTCACGTTCGGGAAGGGTGACGCCGTGGTCGTTCCGGCTGCCGTCGGTGAATTCCGCGTCCGTCCGCAATGGCAGGTGGAGTTTCTAAAGTCATCTGTCCCGGGCAAACAACTCCCCGAGCCGCCGACCAGAATGTAGAATGCCGAAGTGGCACCTTCCGCCGAGCGCATCGTAAAGGCTGCTGCCTTTTATCCGGTCATCCTTGCCGGGGGCCGTGGCACGCGCTTCTGGCCCATGAGCCGCAAGCGTCGCGCCAAGCAACTGCTGGCGCTCGACGGCAAGCACACCATGATCCAGCAGACGGTGGCGCGGTTGCTGCCGCTCGCGGTGCCCGGCCGATTTTGGGTCATCACCAATCAAGATCTGCGAAGCGCGATTGCCCGCCAGTTGCCCCGGTTGAACCGGAACCATATCCTCGCCGAACCCATCGGCCGTAATACAGCTCCGGCAATTGGCTTGGCCGCCTTCATTTTGTTGCGAAGCAACCCGGACGCCGTGATCGGGATGTTCCCCTCCGATCATGTGATCGGAGACGAAGAGCAGTATCGCAAGGTTCTGCGAAAGGGAATTGCCATTGCCGCCGCCGGGGAGAACATCGTGGTCCTGGGCATTCGGCCCACCCGGGCGGAAGTTGGCTACGGCTACATCGAGGCCGGCGCTGCTCACGGCGATCATTCGTTGCGAGTGCGCCGATTCACCGAAAAGCCCAACCTCACGAGTGCGCTCGACTTTCTTCGAGCCGGGAATTACTTCTGGAATAGCGGCATGTTTCTGTGGAGCGCGCGCACCCTTGCCAATGCGCTGCGCGAACACCTGCCCGAGACTGCGGCGGTCCTGGAGAAGATTGCGGCCTCGTTCGGCACGCGTAATTTCGGCAGCGTGTTTCAACGGCTCTATCGCAAATGCGAAAACATCAGCGTTGACTACGCCGTGCTGGAGCGGAGATCGGGCAAGGGAGAGCAGGACTCGAACATCTTCTGTCTTCCTGCCGAATTTGGCTGGAACGACCTGGGTTCCTGGAACGCTCTCCACGAGCACCACGTAAGCCGGAGCCGTCCGGAGAATGACAACCTGATTTCGAGCAACGGCATCTTCAGCCTGAACGCGCACGGCAACTACATTCACTCCCCAAAAAAGTTCGTGGCCGCTGTGGGCGTGAGCAATCTGGTCATTGTGGATACCGACGATGCCCTGCTTATCACCACTCGCGAACACGCGCAGGATGTCGGCAAAGTCGTAAAGTATCTGGACGAAAAAAAACGGCACAAGCTGGTGTGAAGAGAGTGGCTAGTGGTTAGTGACCAGCAAAATCACTGCGGACTAGCCACGAACCACCGATCGCCAACCACTTTTATGTCCCAGGCAATCAAATTCGGCACCGACGGATGGCGGGCAGTGATTGCCGACGATTTTACCTTTGACAACGTCCGGCGGGTGGCGGGCGCGATCTCGTCCTACGTGCTGAAGTATGAGGACCCACAGCGTGGCGTCGTTGTGGGATACGACACGCGCTTTGCTTCGGGATCGGCGGCGCGAGTCGCCGCGGAAATCCTGAGCCGTGCCGGAATTCCCGTCGCGCTATCGAATGATTCCGTGCCCACTCCGGCCATTTCGCTGGCGGTCAAGACGCGCAATGCAGCCGGAGGGGTGGTTATCACCTCCAGCCACAATCCGTGGAACTGGAATGGCGTGAAGTTCAAGGCGAAGTTCGGCGGCTCGGCCACACCTGCCATCATGAAAGCCATTGAAGGCGAACTTCGGGCGGAAGCCATGCCTGAGAACCAGAGCGCGCCGATCGAAGAAGTGGACCTCAAGCCTCCCTATGTGGAAGCGATCTGCAAGTTCGCCGATCTGGATTTAATCGCCGGCTGCAAGCTGAAATTTGCGGTGGACTCGATGCACGGCGCGGGAAGGGGCGTGCTGGCGAAGATTTTTGCTGGCCGCAACATCCAGCATGTCGCCATCCGCCAGGAATTGAACCCGCTGTTTCCGGGCATCAACCCGGAGCCGATTGAACCGCATATCGAAATGCTGAGGCAAACTGTGCTGCGCGAAAGCTGCCATGCCGGCTTCGCAACCGACGGCGATGCCGACCGGATTGGCGCGGTCGCGGAAGACGGCAGTTTTGTGGACGCGCACAAAGTCTTCGCCGTCCTTCTGCGTTGGCTTCTGGATCGCAAGAAGTGGCCGGGCGAAATTGTCCGCGCATTCAACACCACCCTCATGCTGGATCGCATCGCTGCGCGCTATGGGCGAAAAGTGAACGAGTGTCCCATTGGCTTCAAGTACGTGGCCGACCTCATGATGGAGCGCGAGATCCTAATCGGGGGAGAGGAATCCGGCGGCATCGGCTATTCGCAGTTTCTGCCCGAGCGGGATGGCATTCTCAATTCGCTGCTGCTCGCCAACGTCATGGCGGAAGAAGGCAAGCCGCTGGGGCAGCTTGTGGCCGATCTGCAAAAGGAGTACGGCCCGCATTACTATGGACGCCGCGATCTGCACATTGCGGAAGAAGCCAAGCAGTCTACCATCCGCAGAGCGCTTTCGGCCGACACTACGCGCTTCGGAGCCTACTCGATTGTGAAAAAGCAGGACCTCGACGGCGTCAAGTTCTTCCTCGACGCTCCCACCAATGGAAACGGCGCCGACCCGTGGATTCTATTTCGCGTTTCCGGCACGGAGCCTTTGCTGCGCGTATACGCGGAAGCGGCCTCGCCGGAGCTGGTTGCGGAGATCCTTTCCAGCGGGGAAGCGTTCGTGGCCAGCGCGTAGAGCGCAGCGAACTGGCGGCCAGTGTCCCTCCAGCTTCTCGCTATCGTGCCCCAATCGGGAGATAATGACCTGAGCTATGAATTCTCCGGCCCAAACAGGAGTCGCTGCGGATACGCCGGAAGTGCGGCGCTATAACCGCATCAAGCGCTGGCTGGGAATTTCCGATCTCGCGGTGGGCATCGCCTTCCTGGTCGTCTTGCTGGTTACCGGCTGGACGGGGAGCCTGCGCGACGTAGCTTATCGGGCGACTTTTCAGAACTACACCTTCGCCGTCGCTCTCTACGTATTGGTGCTGCTGTTTATCGCAAAATTTCTCGGGATTGGGCTGGATTACTACGGGTTTCGCCTGGAGCACCGCTTCCATTTGTCCAACCAAAAATTGTGGCCCTGGATGAAAGATCAAGGGAAGGAGTTTTTGGTGGGTGCGGTATTAGCGGGAATTGTCGCGGAGCTGACCTACTTCGTAATTCGCCAGTTTCCGCAACATTGGTGGCTGCTGGCTTGGGCGGTAGTTCTGGGGCTCTTTGTGTTGCTGGCGCAGCTCGCACCAGTTGTGCTGTTCCCAATTTTCTACAAGTTTGAGCCCCTGGAAAACGAGGACCTGAAGTCTCGCCTGGTTAAGCTCGGCGAGCGGGCGGGCACGCGGGTTCGAGGCGTCTACCGATGGAAGCTTTCGGAGAAAAGTAAAAAGGCGAATGCGGCGCTAACCGGCCTGGGCAATACCCGCCGCATCATTCTTGCGGATACGCTGCTGGATAACTACACCCCGGACGAAATTGAATCCGTGCTGGCGCACGAACTGGGCCATCATGTTCACGGCCATATTCTCAAGAGCATCGGGGTACAGGCTCTGACCACGCTGGCGGGGTTTTGGGCGGCTAACTGGGTGCTTCGCTATTCCATTGACCGCCTGCACATGTTCGAAACCCTTTCGGACTTCGCCAACTTGCCCCTGCTGGTGCTGGTGGCGAGCATTCTATCCCTCCTGCTCATGCCCCTGCTGAATGCCTATTCCCGCTATAACGAGCGGCAGGCCGACCGCTATGCCTTCCAATCCAAGGTTGGGGTTGGTCCGTTTATTACCGCCATGAATAAGCTGGCGGATCAAAACCTGGCCGAGCGTTCGCCATCCAAATTCGTCGAATGGTTTTTTCATTCTCATCCTTCGATTTCGCGAAGATTGGAAGCGGCGAATGCGTGGGCGAGGAGCAAAGCGGTTGCGAGCGGTTAGGAACGGCCCCGTAAAACCCCGGCCACTCTGTTCAGATCTTCTTCTGTATCCACGCCGACTGAGTCGTACGGAGTCTCCGCGACGTAGATGGGGATTCCGTTTTCCAGAAAGCGCAATTGTTCCAGCCGCTCGCTGCGCTCCAGGGCCGACTCGGGCAAAGCTACAAACTGATCCAGCGCTGCCTTGCGGTAGGCATAAATCCCCAGGTGCTTGTAGTACGGCGGGGATGTCCGGTCGCGATCATAGGGAATAGTGGCACGCGAAAAATACAATGCACGGCCATCTTTGTCGACGGCCACTTTCACCGCATTGGGATTGTCAATCTCCCCCGGCGAGCACGGAGTCTTTAGCGTGCCCACCGGCACGGAGGGATCTTTCATGACTTCCAGCAGGGCCGCAATGTGCTCGGGGCGCACCAGCGGTTCGTCCCCCTGAACGTTCACGTAGACATCGGCCGCCGCGGAATTTGAAACTTCATGGACACGCTCGGTGCCGCTGCGATGCGCGGCGGAAGTCATCCGCACGTTCCAGCCGCGATCACGGCATGCCTGCCTGATTTCGTCCGAGTCGGTTGCGATGATCACTTCGCTTAACAAAGGCGACGCCAGCACGGCTTCATAAACCCAGCCGATCAATGGCCGCCCGGCAATCTCGCGCAACATTTTGCGCGGCAACCGTGTGGAAGCCAGCCGGGCGGGGATCACAGCCATTGCCTTCATGGTCCCCTAGTTTCAAATTTCTACCGGCAAGTTGCAATAGCGGGACAAGTTTCGTGGCGATTCTGCCAGGTTGGACACTCGTTTCTTTCGCCCCATAGAATACAATCAGCGAGGTTCGGTACGCGGCCTTTCGCGCCGGGTAACCGGCGTCTCTGAGGCCCTTTGGAGAGTTGCTCCTGAGGCTATGCCGGAGGCGCAAGAACTCCGAAAGCAATTCACGTACCGAAGGCGAAGAGATCCGGCTGCGCTGGGCCCATACCGACCAGTACTATATTTAAAGAGCGCCGATTATTTTCACGACTATGCCTGCCGCAGGCCGGACCGGCGTCGTGGCCACTTCAAACGCTGCCCTGCCACATAAGGCATATCATATGCTTGTTGGGTCGGTAGCGCCTACTCTGTGTTGGCGGTTTGGTAGCCGTCCAAACTCCCCCCCAATCTTCAGCCAGGTAATGGGGGGAATAAACATAAATAGCTTTTATGCAATGATTTGAGATGACACTGCAATCCCTCACAGGGGCCAGGCGCTTGGGGCAATTCCGCGTGGTTTCCTCGGTAACCAAGGTAATTCAGGACATATTCCGAAATATCTTGACAACCCTCGCTGACCATTAGTAGGTTGCCAACCATTGTTGGAGTGAAATTCTCCGGTTGGGCTTGCTCGGTGCCAGCCGCGAGTTTTGCGTCGTTACAGTGGGTCTTCCAAAAAAGTAAAGGTCTAGGCGCCTTCAAAGAATTGTTGGCGCGGAAAGGTAATTGAACCTTATGGCATTAGTCACGAGGAACGGTTGGTTGAATCGAATATTCGGGAATAACTGCACCAGCATCGCTGGCAATGACGGCATTGTTCCTCATGCTCAGCGTGCAAGGCTTATTTGCGCAATCGGGGCGCGCCAACATTACGGGGACGGTGACGGATTCCCAGGGCGCTGTGGTTCCTGACGCAACGGTGACTGCAACCAACACGAAAACGGGAGTCGCTGTACCGGTCGTCACCAACAGTTCGGGTGTGTACAACATCATTCAGCTCGTCCCTGGTGTTTACCTTTTGAAAGTTGAAAAGGAAGGCTTCGGCGCGCAGCAGCGGGAAGAAATAACCTTAGTGGCTGAGCAGAGTTTAGGTGCAAATTTTACTCTGCAGCCGGGCAAGGTAACCGAGAAGGTCACTGTATCGGCCGCTGGCGAACTGGTGCATACTGAAAGCGCCGAACTGGGCCAAACCATCAATGAAAAAACCATTACCGAGTTGCCACTCAACGGCCGCAACCCGGCTTCCTTGGTGTTTCTTACGCCCGGCACGCTAAACTTAGGCAACTCCTCAGCTAACGACGTTAGGGGTGGAGGCACGCAGACCTACACCACGCACCCGCAGGACACGATCGCGTCCACCAACGGAGGGCGCACGGGCAGCACCTACTACATGCTGGATGGCGCCTATAATGTGGACAATTACTACCTGGCCGCGGCGCCCTTTCCCAATCCAGACGCAGTGCAGGAGTTTACGGTACTTAACAACAACTTCGATCCGCGGTATGGTTTTGCGGCCGGCGGCGTGGTGAGTATTGTCACCAAGTCGGGTACGAATGAGTGGCACGGCAATGTATTCGACTATTACCGCAACGGCGGGTTCAACGCGAAAGACTATTTCACCCATAAAACCAACCTGGTCCATCGCAACCAGTTTGGCGGATCTCTTGGCGGCCCGATCGTTAAGGACAAACTTTTCGCCTTCGGGAACTATCAAGGCACCCGGCAGAGCCTGGGCACGACCACTGGCACTGGCTTTATACCGACTACGGCCATGGTCCAGAACGGCGATTTCTCGGCGTATTGCAGCAGTTTTGACGCTGCTGGAATCTGCAATGACCGGCACATGGACATAGATCCCTTAAACCCAACCGGCCCACAGATTCCGTACGTTGACCATCAGATTTATGCCGCCAATATTCTGGGTTACCGGGATAGCGGTGTTCCGCTAAGGGATTTACAAGGGAACCCCTTTAACCCAAGCGGCCCTAACAGCGTTTACGGTACCTACTACCCCGGCAACATGATTGATCCCACCACGTTCAGCCCGGGAGCGGTGACCCTACTTAGTCATTTTGATGCCGGCCTGACCCCGGTCAATGCATTCGGAAGCATTCTGGGAACCTCGTACTCCACCAAAGGCACCTATAACGAAGAAGTGGGCCGCGTGGACTACAACCTGAACGACAAGAACCGCATCAGCGGGCGCGTTTTCCTCAACTTCTTCCAGCAGCCGCCGGTGGGCGGCGTCAATGCGGTGCAATCCGACCGGTCCTGGATTAACCACTGGCAAAGCTATGCCGGTACCTGGACCTGGACCATCAATCCTCACATGGTGAATAGCTTTACTGGCAGCTATTCCCGCATGTATGACTCCAGCAACAGCGGTCTGAAGTACGCTTCAAATGGCGGGGCAGGCCTTTGCTATTCGGATATTATACGCGGTGCACGATCCGCCCTCAACTCCCTGCTCCATTGAATTAGTCCAGATTAACGGAGGCTATCAAAGTACCGGTGGGCCACCTTACAATCTGCAGAATTTCAATGGTGTTAACCGCTGGACTGGCGGGTTTTCCGACAATATCAGCATTTCCAAGGGTAAGCATCTGATTGTCGCAGGCGTAGATTTTCTCAAACAGTATTGGTATTTGAATACTGATTGGACGGCTCTATCTTTGGCATGGTTTGGCGGCGGTCAAAATGGTGCGTTTACCGGCCATGGTTTCTCGGACTTTCTGCTGGGCGACATGAACGGATTCCAGCAGGGTGGTGGAGAATCCGACATCATTCGTGCCTCGATGTTCGCACCCTATATTGCCGACCAGATCAAGGTGAAACCAAACCTTACGGTTTCGCTGGGATTACGCTATGAGCCCTGGATGGGGCCGGTGGCTTCGTCAGGACGTATGGCGTACTACATTCCGGGCGCACAAAGCACACGTTACCCCAATGCGCCGTCAGGCATGATCTTTCCCGGAGACTCGGACGTTCCAAGCGCCGGTGTACCGAGTGATTACAAGAAGTACTGGGATCCACGGGTTGGAATTGCCTGGCAGCCCAAAGCGTTGCCTAACACTTCCGTCCGTGCGGCTTTTGGCATGTACGCCAGCCCGATGGAGTACGGCACCTTTAACCACGTATCGGATTTTGCGCCGTTCAGCAACCAATACGTCTTTAACACCAATTCAAGTGACGGATTGGGCGGCACCTACCCAATCGTTCCCTTTGATCATCCGTGGTCCGTCTATACCCCGACCGGCGGCGTGGACCCCTTCCCGGATGCGTTCGCCAATCCCAACAAGGCTCCTGGCTCCGACGCAGTGTTCACGTTGCCGATCAGTCTAGGGCCGGTCTTCCCTCTGAACTTTACCAACGGGCGGACCTATACCTGGAACCTTAGCCTGGAACATCAGTTCGGCGCCAATTGGGTGGCTAGGGCCGCTTACGTGGGCAGCGAGTCTGACCACATCCCCTATAGCCAGAACATCAACCTGGGAAAACCGATCTGCGGGCCGGTCAGCGCGACTTGCGACCCGGTCACCTCCAATGAACCTCTCCTGGCGGACTACGCACCGGGCCTTTTCGAGAATAAGTCCGACGCAACCTCGAGCTACAACGCTGGCCAGTTTACTTTGGAGAAACGGTTTTCTCGCGGCTTTCAATTCGCCGCGAATTACACTTACGCGCACACCATTGACCTGGTCCAGGGCGGCACGGGGCTTGGCGGCTCGGGATTGCTCAATCCCAGTTGCTTAACCTGTAATCGTGGGAACTCAAACTTCGATGTTCCGCACAGATTAACTGTGAATTTCGTCTATGAAACTCCTACACTCGCGGGGTGGAATCGTGCTACCAAGCTGGTGCTGGGCGGGTGGGAAATCGGCGGCATCTACGAAGCGCGCTCCGGTCTTCCTTTCAAGATCAACTGCGGCTGCACATCGTCGTGGCAGCTTGCCGGTAACGACCTGGCGCAGCTTGCCAGTGGCGTCACCAAGGTAAGCACCCATCCAGGTAGCGTCCAATGGGCCCCAGGGGGACTCCTCGGGTACTTGGACAAGGCTGATTTTGATCCGGCTGGTCCACCACAAGGAACAACCGGCAACACGGGTAGAAACCCAACGGGTCTTTTTGGCCCCGGGGTCAATACCTGGGACTTTAACTTCAGCAAGAATTTCCGGTTTACGGACCGTTACCGCTTCCAGTTCCGCTGGGAGATGTACAACGCCTTCAACCGGACTACCTTCTATCTGAGTGACCAAAGCGCTTCGGCCAGTGCGAGTAGCTTTGGGCTGATCAATCGGACGGATCCGGTCTACCCTTCGCGCGTCATGCAGGCGGCGGCGAAGTTTACCTTCTAAACTAAGTCTTGGGGTGCGGGCAGGCTTACCGGGCCTGCCCGCCTCTTTTTTGATTGCAACCCAGCTATCCTCTCCGCTGCAGCAAACTCAAAGTCTAAGTCAGGCAAGTTTTGATTGGCGAGCGCTTCAGCTCGCAAGCGTTCTCGCCTCAGCGGATTGGATTGCTTGGCGGACGATCATCGGGGCATGGGTTGGCTGTATTATCATGTTGTTATCTTGGTTAGGAGAGAAGCCGGCTGGCTCCTTTCCTGGCGCAGGTTAGGGGACGGTCAACCGCGTACAAATGAAGTCCAGTTTTGTTGCTTTGCAGACCCCCGTTCTGGTGTGCATTCTGCAGTTTGGCTGTTTGGCCCAAGCAGCTAAGCCTGCCCAAGCAGCCAAGCCGGGTGCCATTGCACAAGCCTCAGCCCTTGTCCGGGCGGGTAAAAGTACCAAGCGGAAGCGTTGCTGCGCGCCGCCTCCGCAGCCGATCCCAATTCTGCAGACTTGCATGCGGCCCTGGGCAAGTTGCTCCTCGCGGAAAATAAATACGAAGATGCCGTGTGGGAACTAGGGCTGGCGGCGCAGCAGAAACCGGAGTCGCGGGAATATAACCTCCTGGCGGCGGAAGCTCTGATCGGCTGGAAGCGCTACCCTACTGCTTTGAAGTTTTTGCAAGCGATACAGCCGCGTTTTGGCAAGGACGCCCATTTTCATTACGATCTCGCTCTTGTCTACTACTATGAAAGCAACCTGAACGGTGCCCGCACCGAGCTTGAGGAAGCTGTGCGGATATTGCCAAGCTTCGAGCAGGCCCAGTTTCTGTTGGCGAACTGCCTGGTAGTGAGCGGCGAGACCGCTAGAGCGCTTACAATATTGCGGAAACTGGCGCAGAAACATCCGAACAATGCCTTCTACTGGGCAACCCTGGGAATGAAGGTTGGGCATATTGGTTCTGGGGGGAGCCAGGAGGAATCTCTACGCGCTGTCCGCAAGGCCCTGGCGCTGGCGCCCGATGATCCATACGTCCAATTTGCCGCTGCTACCGTCTTCGCGGAGACTGGGGAGTACAAGAGCGCTCGCCCGCTGCTGGAACAACTGGAAAGAGCGGCTCCTCATGAATTAGAGCTGCACGCCTTGCTGGTGCGGGTGTATGCCCGTTTAGGGGAACGTGAACTGGTACAGAAAGAAACCAAGATTGTGGAGCAACTGCAGAAGGAAGCGGCAGCCGCAGCATCGGCTGCTGCCCAACGTTCGTCTGGCCCGCCGGGGGACGCCTCCAACGGCCCGCAACAACCCTGAACAACGGCTGCGGTGACTCTAACCTTTGCGATTAGTTACCGCCTAACAAGAGCGTGTCAGCAGGATGGCACTCCGGAATGATTCGCAATGCCGGGAGCCCTTCCGTGGATAAACGAACAAGAGAATGACGAGGGCTCTCATTCGTAGAACGCTACCGCGGTTACATTTGCGCGCCTGTGGCGCTCTTACTGTGCTGGCTGCGGTCGCCGCCCTGGCAGGCTCTTCGTCTCCCACTTTCCGTGAGGTTCCCCCTGCCGAGAGCGGAATTAAGTGGGTGCATACGAACGGGAAGTCCATTCATCGTTATCTACCCGAAACCAGCGGAGCCGGAGTAGCGATCTTTGATTATGACAATGACGGATGGATGGACATATTACTGGTCGATTCCGGCGCCAGCATCTTCTACACGCCGAAAACCCGGCTGCATCCGGTGCTTTACCGCAACAACCACAATGGCACTTACACCGACGTCTCCGAACAGGCAGGCCTCAACGCGGATTTGTATGGACAAGGGGTAGCCATCGGGGACTACGACGGGGATGGTTTCCAGGACATATTGATTACTGGCTTTGGCAAATGCGTCCTCTATCGCAACAATGGAAATGGCACATTCACGGATGTAACCGCCGCCAGCGAAATCGCGCCGACTCAGTGGGGAGCGAGCGCGGTCTGGTTCGACTATGACAATGACGGCAAACTGGATTTGTTTATTGGAGAATTCGCCTACTACGGTGATCTCAGAATCTGTCATGCAGCCGAGTCTTATGGGAATGCTGGGAAAGCCATGTCGGATGAGGAAGGCTTCTATTGTTTTCCCAAGATCCTCAAACCGATGCCCAGCGAATTGTACCGGAACTTGGGAAAAGGACGATTTGCTGACGTGAGCGCAAGCACGGGCATCGGATTGAAGCCGGGGAAAGCATGGGGCGTGGTTGCCACTGACGTGAATGGCGATGGCTTTCTCGATTTGTTTGTCGCCAATGACACGACGCCGGACAATCTTTGGCTAAATCGCTCAGGCCAAAACTTCGAAGACATAGGAGCATCGGCCGGGGTTGCCTACAGTAACGAAGGCGCACCGCGCTTCGAGTATGGGAGTTGACGCAGCAGATTTCGACCAAGATGGTCTTCAGGACCTGATTGTTGCAAACATTGATACGCAGACGACATCTCTATACCGGAACATCGGAGACGAGCTGTTTGACGAGCTCAACGTGAAGATGGGCGTTAGACAAGCAACATGGATGCTGAGTGGCTGGGGACTGCGCTTTTTTGACTACGACAACGATGGCTGGCCGGATCTGATTCTGTCCAACGGATATCCAAACGATGTAATCGAGACTAGCAATGCCGCAACTAGCTATAGGCAGCCAATTGTGCTTATGCATAACGAAGCAGGTAAGAGCGATGGAGAATGTCAGCCGCGCGGCGGGGCCAGCCTTTGGCAAGAAATATTCCGCCCGCGGTCTTGCCGAAGGCGACTTGAACAATGACGGATATCCTGACGTTGTGTTTACAGAAAACGGCGGGCCGGTCCATGTGCTCATGAATACGGCTCAGAGCGGGAATAATTGGCTGGGCGTCACACTGCACGCGAAGACCGCGAATCCCGCCGCAACCGGTGCCATGATTCGGTGGAGTGTGGGTGGGAAAATATTTTCCCGTCAAAAAATAGCCGGGGGTAGTTACCTGTCAAGCCAGGATCCGCGAGAAATTTTGGGAGCGGGGAAGAACCAAATTGACTGGGTGGAGGTGCAGTGGCCGAGGCCCAGCCAGCAAGTGGACCGGATCATCAAGCCGGCAATGAATCGATACATGGCAATCAGCGAAGGTGAGTCTCCGTTGAAGAAAAAGATACCGTGATATCCACTTCAGTGCGTTGTAAATCTCAGATCACATCTGCTGTTATGATCTTAGGCACGGATGGAAGGCAACCGTATCTGCATACCTTAGTCTGCCCAGATCAACTTCGGCAAAGAGGGTTTTGCGGAAAATCTTTAGCCGCACGGGCGTTTCGCGCCTGCCAGTAGCGAGTGACCCAGAGGAAGAGCTGGACGATTACGAGTTCGGCTCAGTGATTTTTAGTGTTTGATTAATATTAAGGTCCTTTGTCAACACCTGTGTGCGCCCGGAGGGCCACTGGACGTCAATACGATCTATCTTTGTAGCCGTTCCCAATCCGAAGTAGAGCGGCAGAACACTTTGAGCGAGATATCCCGCTTTGCCGTCGTTGTACTTGGTAAAGGTACTGATTTCCGATATGCACGCGAACCGTGGCTCCGAGCCCGTTGCGATTAGATGCGGTCCCGTTGAGCACCACCTTGAGCCAATGAATCTGCTTTACCGTGGTCAAGTTGTTGATCAGAACCATGGGTTCGGAATTGAAGTCGTTAGTCACGATATCGAGGTCTCCGTCATTATCGAGATCGAAGATCACCGATGATCGAGTCGACCGGGTACCCAGAATATTGACGATTCCGGAATTGTGGTTGCCGCACGCTTGCGCAGCCTGACCGGTGTGAGGCTTGGCGCAATCGTAGGGGAACCATAAGGCGTGGTTGTCCTGGCGGGGCTCGATCCCGAGGATGAACTCCGAATCCAGAAACCGCGCTCCACGGTTATTCAGCAGCATCGAGTTGATGCCGTAGCGGAAAGGGAATCCCATTCCCGCGGAGACGAACACATCGTCCCAGCCATCAGCGTTTATGTCTCCCACGCTGAAGCCCCAAGGCCAGTAGGTCTCCAGGCCCAGACGATCGGAAATCTCTTCGAACTTTCCGTGGCCCAGATTGTGATAAAAGGCGTTTCCGAAGATGCTCTTGTCTCCGCCCATGCGTCCCACATCCTCCGGCATGGCTCCCCGCAGATAGGAGTCCGAGTACGTTACCTCGGACTTCGACTTCTCCTGGTCGGGGCCGACTTCGTGGCTCATGTCGGAATGCATGTCCGTTACGTACAGATCCATTAATCCATCGTTGTCGAAGTCGAAGAACTTGATACCCATCGCTCCCCAGGGCGTCTTGGGAAAATACTGGTCGGTCTTGTCCACGAACTTCTTGCCGCCCTGGTTCTCGAAGTAATGATTGTCCCCTTGCATATTGGGAAAATAAACATCTGGGTATCCATCGCCATTGAGGTCAATAAAAGTGGCGTCGCCAGTCCAACTATGGGTCAGCAGCCCTACTTCGCTGGTAACATCACGGAATTTTCCGTGCCCGAGGTTCTTATAAAGCGCAGGATGTTCGAACCTTTCCGGATGAAGCTGGCCCTGGAAGGCGTCCGGTAGCCCCACGTACTCGCCATCGGGGCCTTTCTGATCGCTGGTGTACTTTCCTACGTTGCAGATCAGGAGATCAGCCAGCCCGTCGTTGTCATAGTCGAAAAATATGGCGCCCGAGGAGTGGGCCACCACATTAATGCCCGATTGCGCGGTGAGATCCTTGAAGTGCCCGTGCCCGTCGTTCTTAAAAAGAAAAACTCCGCCGCGAACTGTGGTGATCACGAGGCTCTGGGTACCATCGTTTTCAATGTCTCCAAACGCCGCACCTACACTGACCAGACCGTCCAATGCGATGGCATCTGTAGTGATGTTCTTGAATTTTCCACCTCCCAGGTTTTTCCAAAGTTCATTCCCTCCGACTTGGTTCAGAAAAAGGATGTCATACAGTCCATCCCCATCCACGTCGGCGATAGCCACCGCGCTTCCGTGATCGTAGTGCGTGGGTTTCCAGTTCTGCCGTTCATCGTCCACGACCTGGTAACGGAAAGTAATGCCGCTCTCCTTCACTTGATCGGTAAACTGAAAACCGTAGAAGACCTTGAATTGCTTCTCGGTTGCTAACTGCGCCTTCTTGCGCTTAGCCAGCGTTTGGATGCCGATATCGTTGGGTGGGAACGAATAGCTGCCCACGACCGGAGATTGTGCGGCAGAACCAGGTGTCCCCAGCAGGAAAAAACAGCCCAGACAAAAAAGCGGAATAAAAGCTCGGGGACCAGAGGGTCGAAGCCATCGCATCTTGGGGGATCTCCTAAAACTGGCGTGAAAAATATACGCGATTCTACGCTGGTTTCCAGTGGTTGCCAACCCACATTCATATCTGAAATCGCCAAAGCAAGGCACTCAATGCCGGGGTGGATACTTGCCGTGCTCGAGGACAGTTTCATACATGGCAACTACATTCTCCACTGGGACACAGGGTTGGACGTTATGGGTAGTGGTGAAGACAAATCCTCCGCCGTGGCCGAAGATTTCCATTCGTTCACGGACCTCCCGGCGAACGTCAGCGGTGGTTCCAAATGGCAGAGTACATTGCGTATCCACGCCTCCACCCCAAAAAACTAATCGGTCGCCAAACTCCTTCTTCAGTTGGCGAGGATCCATGTTTGCCGCGGAGCATTGCACCGGATTCAGAATGTCAAATCCTGAATCGATGAAATCATCGAGAAACACGTTTACTGACCCACACGAGTGGATAAATGTTTTCCAGGAAGTGTGTTCATGAATCCAACCGTTGATTTGCTTGTAGAACGGCTTATATAAATCTCGAAAGACCTTTGGAGACAGAATCGGTCCGGTTTGCATCCCAAAATCCATTGCGGCCACAAGCACGGCAGTAATCCTCTCTCCTACCGCAGCATGGAGCTTTTTCAGATTCGCCAGCCCGATTGCGCATTGTCGCTCGCACACTTCATATAGGTAATCACGCCGGGTTACAATGCTTTCCAGCCATGCTTCATAGCTCCGGATTCCTTTGGGGTGTCTTAGCATCACACTGGAAACTGGAGCCGCCTCGCCGATATCAGTCCCCCCAAAGTTGGCCAGAATTGCCTTATCGGTTTCTGTATACAGGCGATCCGCTTCTTTCTGGAAGTGCGTCAGCTCGGCTTCGGAGATTGGACCAAACTCTTGAAGATTGTCCTCTACGTTCAAATCATCGTCATTTATCTCGGGCTGGCGCACGATAATGTCGAAGAAGAATCCTCCTTTCGGCATCCGTCCACTCGGCTGAGACGAAAGGTCGCCTTCGGGATAGAGAAGAATGTCGCCGTTTGGCGCGGCTTCCGTATTGAAGCCTCCGGGCACAAGGACAGGGGTACCCGCGAATGTAGTCCACGGTTTCCACCCTTCGTTTTTGAACCCAAACACAGTGCTGGCGCCTTCCAATGCCACAACGTCGATTCCCAACGCATCCAGCAGATCTGATTTGATCTCGCCTAGCATCTGGAATGGCTCAACCACTTTGACTGGCGTCCCGGGGGGATCCAGCCCCAATGCCTGGCGAAGCAGATACGCTTCATCGACGTGCATTCCAGTGACGGCGCTTCCGCCAAGATCAATTGGGATTCGATCCGCTTCTTTATGGCACAAAGCAAGATTGACGCGTTCGCGTGATGTAATCACAGTGACATATTCTCCCCAAACTGCATCGTCACGGATTCTGCGTCGAGATTCTCTCGAAGGAACCTCACGCGGGTTCCGTGCAATGAAAGGATACAGCTTCACCGAATTGAGGTTCTTTTCGAAAGCTGCCAAAAAGTTATCGTAGTTTGCCGGGCAACGATGCTTTACTGGTGTTCGCTGCGGAGCCGGGCGGGTCACCGATAACGAAGGCATCGACTGTTTTGGCTGTGCATCCGAGCGCAAACCGACAAGTGCCACGGCCATCTACAGCCTGACCGGCTCGGTGAAGTTGAATGGTCTCGATCCAGAAGGATCGAACTCAGAACTCGTCGTAGGCGATGTTGCCCGCAGGAATATTAATTTCGGCAAGCATCTTCGTGCATGCTCTGACCATCATAGGCGGACCACAAAGATAGTACTCGGCAGCCGTGGCGTTCACGTGGTCCAGCAGGTACTTCTTCCAGACTACTTCGTGAATAAAGCCGATATTGCCAGTCCAGTTATCTTCGGGCAAGGGCGAGGAGAGAGCCAGGTGGAAGCTAAAGTTGCGATGTATCTTGGCAAGGTTCTGGAAATAGTCTTCGTAGAATATCTCCTGCTTTGACCGCGCGCCGTACCAGAAACTCACTTTGCGAGCAGTTTGCTCGGTCTCGAGAAGGTGGGAGAGGTGGGCGCGGAGGGGCGCCATGCCGGCCCCTCCCCCGATATAGACCATCTCGCGTTGAGTGGGTTTGATATGGAAATCGCCGAAGGGGCCAATGCCAGTAACAATATCACCGGGCTTGAGACTGAAAATGTAGCTGGAACCGACACCTGGAGGACAATCCTGGCCCGGGGGAGGAGTCGCGATCCGCACGTTGAACCGCAGCTTGCGCTCCGTCTTCTGGTTACTCGCAATCGAATAGTTGTTGCGACGGCCAGCCTCGGGATTGTGGGCAATGAGGTCGAAGACGTGGTTCCTTTCCCACACGGTGGCAAAAGGCTCACAAATATCGAATTCACGGAATGAAATCGCATCGTATGCGGGGATATCAAGCTGCAAGTAATCGCCCGGTGCAAAGACGATCGTCTCGGCAGCATCCAAGGGCTGGAGGATGAGTTCCTTGATGAAGGTAGCGATGCTGCGGTTGCTGACGACCTGGAACCGAGAAGTCTTTTGCAAGCGAGCTCCGACGCCTCCGGCACGCGCGACATTAACGTAGAGCCGACCCGTTCGCTCCTCAACCGGGTAGGTGGCGAGACCGCGGCAGATGGGGGCGCGTGCGGGTGCGCCATCCACTAAGTTAAAGCGCCCATTGTGCTTGGCACATTCAATCGTCTTTCCATGAACCAAGCCATCGGAAAGGTGAGTGTTACCGTGGGTGCAGATGCCATCAGTGGCGTAGAGTCGTCCGTCTTCGTCGCGGTAAACAGCATAAGTTTTCTTCCCATGGTCGAATCGCATGACATCGTTACGGCCAAGCACCTTGGCGGCGCACACCTCGGTCCAGCCCTCCGCATCAGCTTGTGTTTGGGAGAAATGCAGTCGATCCTCCAAACGGCTCTTGGGCTTGGGGAGACGGCGTTTAACGTGGTAAGCGGGGTCTTTGACCTGCTTCAGAATGGCGGGCACGATTTCGCGCCACGCGGCGAACAGACTTGGATACGGCGTGGGGCAATCGTCCTTTACAGCCACATGGAGTTTATGCAGGGCATGGTAAGGCACCAGCGGGAACATGTGGTGCTCCAAATGGTAGTTCATGTTCCAGTACAGATACCGGTGGATCGGATTCATATAAACCGTTCTGCAATTGAGACGGTGATCAAGAACATTTTCAGCCAAACCAGCGTGCTGAGTGAGACCGTACACGATCAGCAGCCAGGAGCCAAAGAAGTTGGTCAGTCCGACAAACAATAAGGGCAACAAGCTTCGGCTGTAGATAGAAAGCCCAAAGACCGCGGCATAGATAGCCGAGATAGATACGCGCCTTGCGGTAGACCTTTGTAAACTCTGGCTTCGGGGACATAGGTCCTCTCCTCGGCAGACATGTGGCCAACAGAATGCAACAGGATATGTCTGAAATACTTCGGATACACTCCGAGGTCAAAGAAAGCCATGATGATGGCTTTTAAGTCGGGGGGACGCGGTACGGCTATCTCCGGGTCGCGGCCGACAACGATGGTGTCGCTGTGGTGGCGGTTATGGCTCCAGCGCATTATCGTGGACTCCCGCATCACCATAAAAGATGCGATTTCATAGAGTGCATTGTTCATCCAATCGGTCTTAAACGCGGTACCGTGACCAGCTTCATGCCAGCGGGAATCGGAAGTGGATGCGTAGAGCACGCTGTATATCGCGTAAGGAAGAATTACCCACCACGTAGGCCAGAGGAAATAAGTAAGAAAACCACTAATGAGGATGAGGGTAAACCACCCAATCGTGTCTCGGATTGCAGGTCCGTCTCGGCGTTCGAGGAGCTTACGCATGGTTTCGCGCGGAACGCTACATTGGTACCAATCTGCTTCGGCGAGACCTTTCTCTATCGCCAGGGTGGAGTTAACTCCCGTAAGGCTATAGTCCTGGATCATGGGCGATTTAGAGAGTATGTGAGGGGCATGACTCATAGTGTATTTCTATTCCTGTGAGACTCCAATTGATGAGTAATCAATGGTTTTCCGTTGCCAAATGCCCTGATGCAAAAGTGGTATGAGTGGTCGGGATTTTGGCGCCGGTACGTTGGCCCTCCACGCGGATAATGATAATGTGCCACCCGAGCGGATTTCTTCTCGACATGTGCCCAAGAGTTATTATATTTTGTTGGTATGTTGGCCGATCTTAAACTCCGCAAGATTTACGATGGCCTTTTGTTCCTGGGAGAATCGGTCAGGAACCCTCCCAAAATCGCGAGTCATCACCACATCGAATTGGAGATGAACCTTATCGTGCACGGAACCGTTACGTATGTGGTCAACGAACGGCGATTCACATTTCGACCAAGAACTCTGCTATGGCTTTTTCCCGAACAGGAGCACCAGATGGTGGATCGTTCGGATGACGCGAAATTTTTTGTGGCGGTATTTAAACCTTCCCTCATTGCCAGATGCTGCCGCACAGATGCCTATCAGGGTTTGCGACGCAAGAACAATGAGCGCGGCGGCGTTCTAAATATCTTGCTTCAGCCCGATTCTTTCGATCTGATCCGCAAAACGATGGATTCGCTGATGCAGGGTTCATTGGATCCGGATGTGCTCAATCAGGAGGGCGGCTTCGGTGCAGAGTCACAATTTTCTTTCGAGCATGGGGATCCAGAAGGGTTGAATGCCGGCCTCCACCACCTGCTGCTGCTGTGCTGGCGCAGCATGCGCTCTGGGCAGGTGTTAGGGGATGGAGAAGCCTTGCACCCGGTGGTGCGAAGAGCACTCACCATTTTGAGCGAACCCGACTGGGACCAGGATCTTGGCGAGTTGGCAAAAGTCTGCGGCGCGAGCCCAGCTCACCTGAGCCGGACGTTTCGCCGGCAGGTTGGTGTTCCCTTAAATAGGTACCGGAACTCCGTCCGTCTGTCCCGTTTCATGGAGCAATACCGGAAATCCGCGGACAAATCCTTGGCTGGAGCCGTGTACGCCGCTGGCTTCGGCAGCTATGCCCAATTCTATAAAGTCTTCACCCAAGCCTACGGATGCGGTCCCAGGGCGTGTCTGGCTCGTTTCAGATTACCGGCTCAATAGCAGCGATGCCGGTTCCACGTGAGCTTTGCGGTGGGCACAAACCGATCGAAATCCGATGGGATGACAAGTTGCCCCGGCAGATCGTTTCTGCCGAGCGACTAATTGCCGCCTTGTTTCCGAAAGCTGCGGGTTCATATTCGCTTCAGAAGGCGTAATGTCAAGTTTCGCAACTCTCCAAAACTTTTCTATCTCCTCCAGCGGCTTGTTCTTGGTCTCGGGCACAAAGAACCACGTAAACACAGCCTGTAGAAACGCCATCAACGCGAGAACGCTGAAGGTTGAGGCCTTGCCGATTTGGTTAAAGGCGGCAGGAAAAAAAAGAACCACCATACCATTCGCGATCCATTGAGTAAGAACGGGAATTGTCATCGCGGTGCCGCGAATGTTATTTGGAAAGATCTCAGGTATTAAGGTCCAGAAAACCGGTCCAATACAAGCTTCAAAGAATGCCAGGTAAGCCAGAATTAGAACCAATACGATCAAACCATGGAAATGGCCTGTCAGGGCGGTCGCACTGAGCGACAACAACGTCACGGTCATGCCAAGTGATCCGACAATATAAAGAGGTTTGCGTCCCCAGCGGTCAATTACCCAGAGAGCAACTATGGTGAACAACACATTTGCCCCGCCCAGGATGAAGGTAGAGAAAAGCGCGGCATCGATTTGCCAGCCGGCGGACCGGAAAATGATGGGCGCATAATCGATCACCGTGCTGATCCCGGACACGTGTACGAGAATGGCGAGGCAAAAGCTGACTGCAACCACACGCCGAATTCCCGGCTGGAAAAGTCCGCGCCAAGAATTGCGTTTGGTTTGGAGGCTGGCTTTGATCTCCAATAACGCAAACTCAGCACTTTCCGGTCCCGCAATTCGCGTCAGAATCCGCAATGCCTCTTCATGCCTGCCAGCAAGCGCCAGATATCGCGGCGTCTCAGGCGCAAACAACAACAGAATGAAAAAAACAGCTGCGGGAACTACTCCGGTGATGAACATCCACCTCCAGTTATCAGGGCCGATGTCGCGCATCAGATAGTTGATGCAAAATGAAATAAATCCACCGCTCACGACCGACAATTGATAGAGCGTTCCCATACGTCCTCGCAACGACGGCGGGGACACCTCGGCCACGTACATCGGCGAGATAAGCGAAACCCCTCCCACGGCCAGGCCACCGATGAAGCGGGCGATAATGAAAGAACGGAAATTGGGCGCCAGGCCCGTCGCAACAGAGGTTATGGCGAACAGTGCTGCAACCCAGAGAAGAATCAGTCTGCGGCCGTAACGATCGGCCAGCGGACCGAGGAGAATACACCCGACCACGCACCCGAACAACAGTGAACTAAACGCCCAACCTAAACTCAAGTCATTCAGGTTGAAATGAGAAATCAGGAATGGCCCAGCACCCGTGATGATTGCGATATCGAATCCGAAAAGAATCCCGCCCAGGCCGGCGGTAGCGGCAAGAAACAGTAGGTATCGGAAATCGATCTTCTCGGGCATGAATTGATATCGGAGGGCTGTTAGGAGACTTCCTTTATTTCTTCGTTCGGTTCCTTTGCCAATTTCAACGTGACACTGTTGGTTCGAGTCGTGGTGAGTTTTCGGATAACGGCTTGCGTAATCAGGCCGTTAACCGCCGCGCTCGTCTCAGCTCCAAGCACAAACACCCCACAGGGTTTGAGCTTGAGAGAAGAGCCTGCCGTTGCAGCCAATTGGTCTTCACAGTACAGGCCGCCCAAGTTGCTGTCTTCTCGACACATGTCAAAACGTTATCGTATTTTGTCGCGAACTAAAAAATTGAACGCTTGCACAGAAGTTACCTGACCCTCTCGTGGAAGGTTCTCCGCGCCAAGGAGAATTCGATTCGGACGCAGCGTACTATTTCTCGGAAAACCTATCGAGATGACGGCCGAGCCGCTGTCGGTCAAAACAAAACTTCCACACCGGGCGCCGCTACGAGAGTTTCCCGCGTTTGCCCGATCCGTTCTCCGCCCAGTCTATGCCAGCGTCCAGCGAAAGGATGGAAGGTTCTGCAGAAATCGTACCCGACCTTGCCGTTCCAGACGGTCCAAGTGGCCCTTAAGGGCAAACATGAGATAGATCCAGGTGTCTTTGGGCCAGTCACCGAACGCATTTCCGACAACGTCGATGAGTTCCTTCATGTTGAGACCCGCGTGCTGCCGCTCCAAACTACTAAGAATTGCCTGATCAAATGTGAACACGGTTTGTCTGGATTCCGCGATAAAGGCGCGAATTGCTTCGCCGTGCCTGGGTGGAAAGTGCCCCGTGCAAAGGGTTTTGATGGGGAGATTTTCGAGAAGACATAGCGTCGAGAGATAGACGTCCACATCGTAATACGTTACGGGGAAGGCCATATCGCCAGACGCTCCGGGGAATCCTCGTCCGTGAAGAGCGTCACTCACGAATGCGGTTTCATGCTTGCGGTCGTAGAGTCCCAGGTGGCCGTGGGAATGGCCAGGAACATGCAGCACTTCGAGTTCCCATCCGTCGTCGATCCGTATTTTTTCGCCACCGATGAAGCATAGATCTACCTTCCGTGGCTTGCCGGCAATCGGGGAAGTAGAGCGAAGAGAATCAACAGAATCCAAATTCAAACCGTAACCCTCTCGCAAAAAGGTATATCGAAGATCCCACAGAACTTGCGGATCCTCGATCATCGCCTGATCTTCCACGCCACAGGCCAACCAAGTGCCGGGAGAAGCTTGCTTGATGGCGTCAATGCCGCCCTGGTGGTCGGCGTCCGCATGCGTGACGACTACCAAGGTGAGTTGTTGTGGCTTGATTCCTAGGTCGTTCAGGTACGGAAAAATGACGGCCTCTGGAGTTTCGGCGATCCCCGCATCGAGCAAAACGATCTTATCGCCGACGAAGAGATATTGAAAAAGGTCACGGCCCCCAAACAGAGAATGAATCTGATGGACGCCTGGGTAAAGTTCCATTAGCGAAAGTTCCTCATAGAGACGAGCTACCGGTTTTCACGATCTGAAGGCAGATTCGAGAGCCGGAAGCGCACCGTCCCGGACAGGATGTCTCCCTTTCGGACTAGAATCCTATCGTTGAAGTAGCTGGTCTCAGCTAAGACAATTTCGTTTCCCCCGTTCGAATGGTCATTGATCAAAAATCTAACTAAATCCCCTTCAACCCAAGCTCTTGTATGTTGTTTGCCATCCGACTCCACTCGTAAACTATGACCAGTTGGATTACTCAAGCATGCCCAAAAAATGTTGTATTTGGTACTGCGAAAATCATTTGTCCCTGCTTCGGTGGCATCAAGCGACCACGGCCATGAGGGCTTTTCTTTGAGACCGTGCTCGGGCCACGCACCATCGGTTCGGAAAGCCGCTGCCTTCCCGGATGGGCGCCCAATGTGGTCCTCTGGATAGAAGGTCCATTGTGAGTCACGCGTCCATTCCAAGAGGCGGTATTCCTTTGCCACGTCAAGCAACAAGCCAGCTTCCCTGACAGAGAGTTCGTCGCCATCATATTGAAATCTGTAGTCAATCGTCGTCAATCCGGACCCATCGAGGCGAAAGATATATTTCCCATGAGCATTCGGGTAGTGTCCCGTGGCCTCGAGTTGAATCGTAGAGCCGTCTTGAGTGACGTTAGTGCTGTCGAGTGTCCAAGGCAAAGTTGTGGGCTGAAGTGGAACGGGGGCTTCCTTAATCCCCAGCACGTGTTGATCGTATTCGAGCGGGGTTAAAGCGAACGCTGGCCCTCCTACCACAACAGCAGATGAATCAATTTGCGCCGCGGAGATCAAGCCGGTGTGAGCGTCAAAGATCCAACGGAAGTTTGAGGCTTCCACGGTGATATGGTCCCCGTTTCGCTGCAGCACTGGAACAGCAGGTTCAGGAGCCGGGGAGTTGATTTGCTTGGTCGGTTGGCGATCGATAGCAAACGTGAACGCATCGACAAGATTGCCAGACGAATCGAGGAATCGCAGAACCATCTGATTCGCTCCGTGAGCGGCGTCGTGAGGATCGATGAGAATCTCTCCCTTGGAACGGGGGGCGACCTCTGCGTTTGCGGTCCCAGTAACTTCACCCAGGCGCCATTCAACGCGCAGTTCACTAAGATTCGTAAAATCGTAACGGTTTTCGACGGGAATCCGAAGATGCTGCCCGGTCAGGGGCCAGGCGAAGACGCGCTGCTCAATGTGAACAGGTGAGTATGCTTTTTTCGTATGCCAATATCCTGGTTTGAGACGGCGCCATTTGTCCACCAAACCCCATTCGCCGTATCCAACGGTAACGAGGCCAGTCTGCATATCCACAACACCTTTGTATTTAGTTACATCATGCGCCGCCACCGGGACATAAAAGAACTCATCAGCATATGCCCAGATGGCAGCCTCCGCCACTTCTGGAGTGGCGTTGACAGCCTCCCACATGGGCTGAATGGCGTGCCCCCAGTAATCGAGAATGCCTGGGTCGGTTAAAAGTTCCCGCCGGTTGAAACAGTTTGGACAGCAATACTGGTCGTACGTCGTTGGCTTGTCTCTCTTGGGTGGCAGCGTGCCAGCTTCCTGCAGAGTCGGGTAGTGCACCGCATCGAATGAAACCGTGTTGACGGTCCAACTGTATGCGAAGTTTGCCGGCCGGTGCTGATCTACCGTATTTATCAGTCGCTGCATGCTGTCGAAGTTACGCCCCCATGTAGCCTCGTCGCCCATCTGCCAGAAAATAATGGATGGGTGATTGCGCAGGTATTCCAACATCTCCGCCGCCGGCCTCACGAAGTAGTCCACATACTTCGGATCATCGCTGTAGCGGAAGTCCGTCCAAACGAACGGCACCTCCGACCCGACATACAGTCCGATCTCATCACAAATGTCCAAAAATTCTTCTGGATCGGGATAGTGGCAGGTGAAGACATGATTCATATTCGCTTGACGGATAAGATGCGCATCTTCCTGCCACAACGAAGGCACGCTGGCTCGCCCAATGAATGGATGATACTCATGACGTTCCACGCCACGCAGCGTAATGGGCTTCCCGTTAATCCTCAGTTGCGCCCCCCAAATTTCCACCTCTCGAAAACCAACTCGCTGCTTGACCGTTTCCAAAAGCGAAGCGCCAATGTTTAAAGCGCACGTCAGAGTGTGCAGACGGGGATGCTCTGCCTCCCACTTCTCGGGTTGTGAGATGGGGATTTCCACGGTCTTTTCAAGGACCTCGCCCGCTCTGATCGATGGCAAAGGAATCGCGGCTGGGAGGAGCGGCAGCGCCTTTCCATCCGGAGCAGTAAGCGTCATGTTTAGCGCGGATTGAGTAACGTCTCTGACACTTTCATTGGCGATCGCTATGCTCAATCGGAGGGTGGCGTTCACATATTGCTTGTCAAACAAAGTTTCGACGCGGATTCGCGCAACGTTCACCTCGGGTAAGGCGAATAGCAGAATTTTCCTGGTGATGCCGCCAAGCGAATGTTGTGCATACCTGTTCATGGCAGACAACTCATCGGACAGCGTGTCCGAAGTCACATGGATTGCAATTGTGTTGTCTCCGCCCGCCTTTATAGCGTCCGTCACATCCAATTCGAAAGGGGTAAATCCGCCTTCATGATCACCGATATGTTTGCCGTTTATCCAGACGCGTCCAAGACTGTACACGCCATCACATCTCAACTTCACGCGCTTTCCTGCCCAGTCGCGAGGGATTTCGACCGAACGCCAGTACCCGCCGGCTCCTTTGTCTGGGACCAGAAAGCCTTGTAATGTCCACTCCCCCGGCACTTGAATAGGAAAGACTTCGGAAACCTTCACCGCTTCCCTCTCCCAAAATTTTTCGGGAGGCTGAACCGTGAAATTCCACTGTCCCTTCAGATCAACTTGCAACTGTTCGATCCCGGTCACGGATATCGGCTTGGGACTCAAACGAATGGCGGGCACAAATACGCCCGACAAACGGAACACAGCCTCCGCCTCCTGCTTTCCTTTCCGGGCAACAACCCTGACTTCGCTTCCTCCATTCTTCCGCCATGCTGCGGGGATATCAAGCTCGAATCTTCCCAAGGCATTTGTGACTGCCTTCCGCGGTGATTCTCCAGCGCCCGAACTAACGGATACCTGGGCGCCTTGAACTGGCGCGTAGACGTTGTCGGTTACGCTTCCCACGAGGTGCCCCAAACTGTCATCACTCGCTTCAATCAGGAGGCCCTTGGAAAGTCCAGCATCACTGGACCACAACTCAACCGCGCTAACCGCAACGTCCGGTCCCTCCACGTGTTCGATTGCCAACTCCAGTGAACTCCCCTTCAGAGCCTGCGGAGGAACATCGTATTCATACCAAGTCGGCTTTTTCGGCAGAGTGACCTTTCCATGTAGCTCTACCCCGTTCACGGAAGCCTTCTGCACTCTGTTCTCTCCGAAATAGAGGACGCGCACCTTATAGCGCGAAGATGCGGAGAGGCCCGAATACTTGTAGATCACTTTCGCTGGGTCGGTTGTGTAGGTACGCGCCGGATCATCAATTGCTGCCACGCTGAGTGGCACCTCGGCCCCGTAAGTCATCGGTTTGCCCACAACCAAATGCTTATAGCGGTGCACGCCTCGCCAATCATCAAGTGCAACCAGATGAAAGCCTGCGGGAGCAGAATCAGATGCCAGGCTGCTGCCCTGGCCCAGGTAAGCGCTGCCAACAATGAGTCCAGCTTCTCTAAAAAAGCCCTTCGTCTCATCTGATCCTCCAGAAAGGATGTCTGCCACCCTGCGACAGCACTGCCGACTGACGCGGTCATCAAGACGAACAAAGTCCACAAATAGACGAGGCATTGGTTCGTGACGCGGAACGATGATACATCGCACATCGGGTTTATTTCTTTTCGAGCGTGTCCGAAAGTTATCGTATTTTGTTGACGTGTTGAAAAATCTAAAGCTCCGCAAAAATTACGACGGCTTGTTGTTTCTGGGAGACTCCATCGGGAACCCGCGCCCAAAATCATTAGCGATCATCACATCGAGCTGGAGTTGAACTTGGTCGTGCGAGGAACTATCACCTATGTGGTGAGCGGGCGGCGGTTCACATTTCAACCAAGAACTCTGTTGTGGCTCTTTTCCCGGATAGGAACACCAGGTGATGGATCGTTCGGACGACGCGCGGTGTTATGTGGCGGTTTTCCAGCCTTCTCTCATTGCCAGAGCCTGCCGTACTGACGCCATCAAGGTTTGAAGCGCAAGAACAATGGGCAGGGTGGTGTTTTGAACATCCTGCTCCAGCCGGATTCCCTCGATCTGATCCTCAAGGCACTGGATTTACTAAGGCAGGGTTCGCCGGATCCAAACCTGCTGAACCGGGAGTCCGGCTTTGGCGAAAGTTCAACTTTTTCTTTCCAGCACAGCGACCCGGAAGGATTGAATGCCGGGCTTCACCAACTACTACTGTGCGCGCAGCGTGCGCACCGGGAGAGTTTTAGGCGATGGTGCAGCCTTGCACCCAGTGGTACATCGTGCGCTCAAGCTTTTGAGCGAAGGGGACTGCGAGCGGGATCTTGGCGAGCTGGCGAAAACCTGCGGGGCAAGCGCGGCCCACTTGAGCCGGACGTTTCATCGGCAAATCGGTGTTCCCCTGAGTCGATACCGGAATTCTCTACGACTCGCCCGCGTTTGGAGCAACGCCAGCAGCCGCCGGTTTCGGCAGCTACGCGCAATTTTACAAGGTTTTAGGCAGACCTATGGACGCGGCCCCAGGCTTGCTTACGACAAGATTACCGGACCAAAGAGCAAGGATCCCAACAAAGCACCTCTCTTCAATATGCGACTTTCGGAATTTGATAGCAGACAAAGCAGCCATTCTCACTTCGAGCATTAAGATCTGATGCCTCTTCTAACGGCCAACTGTGACTCGGGTCCGGTATTCTTTTCAACATTTATCGACAAATTACGATAACTATTGAGCATGTGCCGAACAGAAATCAACGGCAATCGCTGTTACCATGCCTAAAAATCCCTCCGCATTATCTCTGCAACAGGAGAAGATCAGGGGTTGATCTGCAAGACGCCCTCGAGAAAGTCCTCGAGCGCGGAATGTAGTTACATAAACAGTACGCCAACCGATCCGATACGCCGCTTGGCCGACTATGGCAATTCTTAGGAGGACACCATGCCGCAGGGCCCGATTTCCAATGAACAAATTCGCCAATATCGCGATCAGGGGTTTGTGCTCGTCAGGGAATTCTTTGACCGCACAGATATTGACATGCTGAGCCGGGCGGCGAAAGAGGACCGTGTACTTGATCAACATTCCGTCAGTTCACGCGATGGGGAGGGCGGTCAAGTGCGGCTCTCCTTGTGGAACCATCCTGGGGACACAATCTATGGCATGTTCGCCCGCTGTGAGTCGGTCGTGAACACCGCCGAAGAGATTTTAGGGGGAGAGGTCTATCACTATCACTCCAAGATGATCATGAAGGACGCGAAAGTTGGCGGAGCCTGGACTTGGCATCAAGATTACGGCTATTGGTACGAGAACGGCGTGCTGTTTCCGTTGCTCACCAGCGCGTATGTTGCTGTGGACCCAGCAACGAAAGAAAACGGCTGCATGCAAGTCATCCCACATTCCCACGAACTAGGGCGCATTGAACACGTGTTATCGGGGGACCAAGCTGGGGCTGACAAAGATCGTGTGGCGGAGATACTCAAACGACTACCGCTACTTTATGTCGAAATGGAGCCCGGCGACACACTCTTTTTTGATTGCAATCTTCTGCATCGTTCCGACCAGAATCTCTCCGAAAACCCGCGGTGGTCTATGATCTGTTGTTACAACGCCGCGAGGAACAACCCATATAAGGAATCTCATCATCCGCGGTATACCCCGTTGAAGAAGGTCGATGACAGTGCCATCAAGGAAGCCGGCTTGAGACGTTTTGTCGATTCACAAGCGGAGGTGTCCTGGCTAGGGTCGGAGGCGAAGGAAGTCGTTGCCGAGACATTTCGTCCGAAGCCTTGACTCTGGGCAGGGACTCGATAAGCCAACCACCGGGCTTGAGTGGCCACCGGACCGAATCTGGTGAGGTCAGTCTAAAACGTATATCCCAACGACGCGCCCACGTGGGTGGCATAACCGCCCGCGAAATCAACGTTGTTGTGGATCAGATACAAATCGGCTTCCGGTCGAATGAAGAAGTTCCCGTGCGCGTAAATTTTAAGCCCGGCGCCAAAATGTCCCATGAAGTGGTTACTGCTTACATAATCAGTGCAAGTCACGAAATTACAATTATATTGCCCTGAATAAAAACGGATGCTCTCGGCCCCGATTCCCGCGCTTAATTGCAGTCCCAGCTTTTTTCCCAAACGCGGAGCATAGATTCCGTTGATGTCATAAAAAATAGGCCGGAATGGTTCATAACCCAGGTAGAGATTCCGTTTCCACCTCCAGGCGATTTCCCCGCCCACTCCCAGATTGTGGTGCAAGAGAAAATCGACCGTGAAGTTGGAATAGAGCCCGCCGGCTTGTGTTTGCGGAATATGATTGCCGGTTGCGCTGGAGGAAGAAGGCGCCTCAATCGTCCCGAAACCGATGGCCAGGTCACCCTTCGGACCGAATGGACCTTGTGCATACGCGTTTGCAGCTACCAGGCAGAGTCCACCGGCCAATACCGCGATCATAAACTTGCTCAAGCGATCCTCCGATGAGATACAAGGGCTTAGATGCAGACTTGAACCCGTCCGCCTGCCGATAGTCGCGGGGACGCGGGGCTTTCCACGAGGAGTTGGATTCAAGCGCAGTTGTAAGAGGCTGCCCGCCTATAAAGGTTTGAAAGCTCAAGGGTTTACTTGCATTGCCTCGATTTTTAGCAGACACTATGCGGTGCGGAAACTGCCCCGTTCTGAAGGGGAGGGCCGGCCTGCCAAATTAACTTCGCGAGTGCTTGCATCTACAAGCTGTCTTACTGAATCAAAAGCACTTTGCTGATTGTTCCCAACGGAAATCATCTGGCAAAGCCTTCCCGTCGAAGAGATAGGTCATAGCAATCGAATGGCTGGAAAACGAGAATGGTTGAAAATCGTTGCGATTGGTACGCTTGCCCTTCCGACGCTTCCAGGCTGCCGGTTGTCCGCCCAGACCATGCGGGGCTATCCGGCCTCGGAGCAATCGTCCAGCTCAGGGGCTGCCGCCTCAACGATTTCTGGGCCATCCAACTACGGGCAGGCGGGAGCGGGACAGCATAACCCTGCGTCTTCTCTGAGTCAGGGGCCGTTCGGCGGTAGTGTGCCGGAAGGGAAAGCCACCGCGGGATCGTTGCCGCTTTCCTTCGCGGATGCGATCAATCGCGGGTTGAGGAACAATCTTGGGCTGCTCCTGCAGGGCGACGCCTCGCTGGCAGCGCGCGGTCAGCGTTGGCAGGAACTCAGCAACCTGCTGCCCAATCTGAGCGCGGGCATCAGCGAGAATGCGCTGCAGACCAACCTGGAGGCAGAAGGACTCCGCTTCCCGGGATTCCCCAAGATTATCGGTCCTTATGGATTCTTCGACGCGCGCCTGTATCTTAGGCAGTCCCTCTTTGATTTCCACGCTCTTGAGCGTGAACGCGGCGCTGCCAGCAACGAACGCGCCGCCAAATACACCTACAACGATGCCCGTAACATGGTAGTGCTGGCCGCGGGCAATGCTTATCTGCTTGCCCTGGCAAGCGCCGCCCGCCGGGATACGGCTGAGGCCGAGGTACAAACGGCGCAGGCGTTGTACAACAAAGCTTCCGCCCAGCAGAGCGCCGGGGTGGTGCCCGCGATTGACGCCTTGCGGGCGCAAGTCGAACTGCAAGCCCGGCGGCAACAACTCATCGCGACGCGCAACGACTACGCCAAACAAAAGCTCACGCTGGCTCGCGTGATCGGGCTTCCTCCTGGCCAGGAGTTCAGTCTGACGGACCAAGCTCCCTACGAGCCCTTCGTGCCAGAGAGTGTGGAGCAAAGCCTGCAACGTGCCTACGCCACACGGCCGGACTATCTGGCGGCTGCGGAGAAGGTGCAGGCTGCCGAATACTTCCGCAAGGCAGCCACAGCCGAGCATCTTCCCACTGTTGGGATAGCGGCCGACTACGGGGATATCGGAATTACTCCCAACAATTCTCATGGAACCTTTACGGTTGGGGCGACTTTGCGCATTCCCATCTTTGCCGGAGGAAAGGCCCGGGCCGATGCCCTGGAGGCGGAGGCCTCGCTCCGGCAGGCCCGGCAACAAATGGAGAACCTGCGGGGGCAAATTGACTACCAGGTTCGCAGCGCTTTGCTGGATCTAACTTCCGCAGCCGATCAAGTCGAGGTGGCGCGCAATTCTGTGAATCTTGCCGAGCAAACTCTGACGCAGGCCAGAGACCGCTTTACTGCCGGAGTCAGCGACAACCTCGAGGTGATCCAGGCGCAGGAGTCGTTGTCAGCCGCTAACGAAAACTACATCTCAAGTTTGTACGCCCACAACGTAGCCAAAATAGCTCTGGTGTACGCCATGGGCTATGCTGAACAAGGCGTCAAACAGTACTTGCAGAGCCGATGATATGAATGAAAAAACCGAAGCCATTGAGAGGGGTGCCGATTCCGAGCAGGTAGACGCGGGGAGTCCATCTGCCGAGTCTTCATCCAGGGAACCGTCCTGGAGACAGCTTCACCGGAAGAGCCCGCGGCTCCGTTTGTTCCTTTTGATTGGCGGAATCGTGCTCGTGGCTGTGGGTATTCTGGTGTGGCGCTATCTCTCCAGTTATGAGTCCACCGACGACGCGCAGATCAACGGCTACCTTAGCCCGATCAGCGCCCGCGTGGGCGGGCAGGTGGAAAAGCTGCTGGTGGCAGACAACCAGCAAGTGAAGGTGGGTGCGCCGCTGGTGCAAATTGACCCTAAGGATTACCAGATCGCACTCGAGCGGGCGCGGGCGGATTATGAAAACGCACTGGCTGCGGCTGGTGCGGCGCGGGTGAATGTTCCTATCGCTTCGGTGAGCACGGGAAGCCAGGTGAGCGCTGCACAGGCGGATGTGGAAAGTGCACATGCCGCCATCACCGCGTCCCGGCAGCAGGTGGATGCGGCGCGGGCAGAGGAACAGGCGGATGAAGCCAACAATGCCAAAGCGCAAAGCGACCTGGTACGCTACCAGGAACTGATCGCGAAGCAGGAAATTTCTCACCAGCAATACGATCAGGCGGTTGCGGCGGCCAAGGCCAGCGCGGCCGCGGTTCAGGCCGCCAAGGCTTCTATCGCGGCAGCGGAGCAGCAGGTTCGGCAGGCGCAATCCAAGCTGGCTGCGGCAGAAGCCAACTTGCGTTCGGCCGCTACCGGACCCCAGCAGGTGCAAGCGATCCAGTCTCGGGCACAGTCTGCCGAGGCCGAGGTGAAAATGAAGAAAGCCGTGCTCGATCAGGCGCAACTGAACCTCAGCTATACGCTGATTGTTTCACCGGTTGACGGAGTGGTCAGCAACCGTACCGTCGAGGTAGGGCAGAATGTACAGCAGGGGCAGGAGTTGATGCAGGTTGTGAACCTGGATGACGTCTGGGTGGTCGCCAACTTCAAAGAAACTCAACTACAGGATATGAAGGTCGGCGATCCCGTGACCATCCACGTGGACGCCACCGGAAAAGACTACAAGGGACGTGTGCAGAGCATCGCCGGAGCCAGTGGAGCGATGTTCAGCCTGTTGCCTCCCGAGAACGCCACCGGCAACTACGTAAAAGTGGTGCAGCGCATTCCCATCAAGATCACTTTTGACCCCAAAGAAATCCAGGGGCACGAACTGAGCCCCGGTATGTCGGTCGAACCGAAGGTGTGGCTGAATCAGTAGCAAGATAGATGAAGGCCGCAGTCAACCCTCTCTAAAGTTCATCGTCCAACGGCTTTCGGTCCCGAGGCATCCCTCCTTGTAGACTGTTGCTAACTTGCGCACGTTTTTCACACTCGTCCTGCTGTTGGTTCTCGGAGTGGGGGGCTGGCTGGCCTGGGCCCTGCTGCTGCCGGTCACCCCGCAGGGGCAGAAAATTGTTCTTTTGCGCCCCGGATTTTCCACCCGCCGGATCGCCCGCGAACTCCAGGCAGCCGGGGTGATCCGCAGCGCCAACGCGTTTCTGGTCTGGCATGCCTTTCACCGCCGCCGTTTCCTGATGGCAGGCGAATATCTCTTCGACAAGAGCGCCGACGCGCGCCAGATTCACTCCCGCCTGGTTCGTGGGGATGTGTATTTCCGCCAGGTAGTAGTCCCGGAAGGCTACACCATGTTTGACATCGCGCGCGCCGTGCAGGATGCGGGCCTTGGCTCTAGCGAAGACTTCCTGAAGTCCGCAAGAAGCGATACCACGTTGATTTCCGATTTAGCACCGGGCGCCCAAACGCTGGAGGGCTATCTTTTTCCGGCGACTTACGAATTTACCCGCACCCAAAGCGATAAGGATATGGTGGCGGCCATGGTCAAGGAGTTCCGCCGCGTCGCCCGCGAGATTGGACTGTCGAATGACGCCACCCAGGGGCGCGACCTGCCGCAAATCGTGACCCTGGCGTCGATTGTCGAAAAGGAAACGGCGGTTCCTGAGGAACGCCCCATCGTTGCCAGCGTTTACTACAATCGCATCGCGAAGAAGGTAGCCCTGCAGGCAGACCCCAGCGTAATCTACGCCGAATTACTGCAAGGGAGCTACCAGGGCGCGCTGCACCATGCCGACATGCAGGACGACTCTCCATACAACACCTACCGGCATCCCGGGCTACCGCCAGGACCGATTGGCAATCCAGGAAAAAGCTCGCTCGAGGCGGCGATGCATCCGGCCCAAACCGACTACTTTTATTTCGTCAGCGATGGCAATGGCCATCACCGCTTTGCCGAGTCTCTGGAGGAGCACAATAAGAATGTGGCGCAATACCGCCGCGCTATGCAAGGTAGATAAGCGCCTGATCCTTAGCCAGCCTGGAGCAACGCGCCAACCAACCCGCGACCCTCTCGAAACGCCATCTCTAACTCCACGCATAAATGCATAAATATGGATCTATGGTAAGATGGCTGAGAATGCGGACCACCGTTGATATTCCGGATCCTTTGTATCGCAGGCTCAAATCTGCTGCGGCCACTCGCGGTTGTTCTGTCAAGGACCTGATCGTGCGCGGTGTCGAAACGGAACTAAATGGCGGGGGCGGGAAAAAAGCGGGAAGGATCAGGCTACCCCTTATTCATTCCAGAAAGGCTGGCCACCTAAAGCTCACGAACGAACTGGTCAATGAAATCCTTTTGCCCTGATGTCAACGTCTGGCTCGCCCTGTCCTATCTTGGCCATCAGCATCATGTGGTCGCCGCTTCATGGTTTGACGGGTTCCAGAGCGAAATCGCATACTTCTGCCGTGTAACGCAGCTTAGCTTTCTGCGCCTAGTCAGCCATCCCAGCATTATGGGCGAAGACATAAAGAGTCAAAGCGAGGCATGGCAGACGTACGACACATTCCTCAGTGATGAACGTATCTCTTTCTGTCTTGAACCAGACGCCGAGCAACTGGAATCCACGCTCCGTAGGTTGACCGCCGGGCAGCATGCTTCATCCAGGCAATGGCCGGATGCCTACCTTTCCGCCTTCGCTCAAACTGCGGATTTGATTCTGGTGACCTTTGACCGCGCCTTGCATAGTATGGCGGGAAGCAGTTCCCTGTTGTTAAGATAGAACCCCTGCCCGAGCTGTACTCATCTATGCCGTATACTAAGAAATTTCCGGGATAGACCGTTTTGATGACATTAAGAGCCCCTTATCGTGTTTTGATCCTGGCGCTGGCCATTTTCCCGCTGAGCGGATGCCTGTTCCACTCCCGCACCGTGGAGCGCCAGGTGAGCACCGCCCCTCTGAAAACCGCCACGCAGGCCGACTTGATTGACTACATCAACACCCAGGCGGAAAAAATACGCTCCATGAACGCGACCGTGGATATTGATACCTCGGTGGGGGGGGCGAAGAAGGGGAAGATTACCGAATATCCGGAGATTCGTGGCTACGTGCTGGCCCGGAAGCCCAAGATGCTGCGCATGATCGGATTAATGCCGGTGGTGCGCACCCATGCCTTTGACATGGTAAGCAATGGCACGAATTTCAAGCTCTCCATTCCCCCCAAGAACCGCTTCCTCGAAGGGGCCAACGATGTTCTCACCCCTAACGCCAAGCAGCCGCTGGAGAACCTGCGCCCGCAGCAAATCTACGACGCTCTGCTGCTGCCGGAGATCGATCATAGCGACGAGATTGCGGTGATGGAAAATAACTTTGAACTGGTGGCTGGCCCGAAGGGGAAAAAAGTCGAACAGCCGGATTACGAAATTGATGTCATCCGCAAGAACGACGACAAGGGCTGGTTCCTATCCCGCAAAATTATTTTCAGCCGCACCGACCTGCTGCCTCACCGCCAGATCGTGTACGACGAGAATGGAAATCAGGTCACGGACGCACGCTACGAGAACTACAAGAGCTACGATGACGTGAATTATCCTTCCCAAATCGGGATCCGCAGGCCGCAGGAGGAATACGAGATCGTGCTGCACATCGTAAAGCTGCAGATCAACCCCCAACTCAGCGATCAGCAATTCCAACTGCAGGAGCCGCCGGGGGCGAAAGTCATCCATCTCGACCAGCCGCAGAGCAGCCAGATGCGCGCCAGACGAGAAGAAGCGAGGCGGTAAATCGGCACTCCGGGCTTTAGCACTCAGGCGTAGGATTCGCGACAGAGGCCTTTCAGGTGCTAATTGCCAGCTGCCAATGGCTACCATGATGAACCGCATGATTGCCGCCAACCTGGTGCACCGGCCGCTCCGGTCGCTGATCAGCGTAGTCGCCATTGCTCTCGAGGTCACGCTCATTTTACTGATCGTGGGATTGTCGCTGGGTATGCTTCACGACAACGGTCAGCGTCAGGCCGGTATTGGAGCGGACGTGATTGTCATGCCTCCAGGATCGTCGTTTTTTATGGGGATCACCGGGGCGCCCATGTCCATCAAAATTGGCGACAAGCTGCGCGCCCTGCCCCACGTTGCCGTAGTTTCTCCCGTGGTGCAGGACGTTTCTACCAACGGGTCTCTGGAAATCATCTCGGGAATTGATTTGTCCAGCTACGAAAAGCTGGGTGGCCCTTTTCTCTACCTAAGCGGCGGGCCGTTCCAAGGGGATTACGACGCACTGGTAGACGATCTGATCGCCCGATCCAACAAGATTAAGGTCGGCGACACCATCAGTGTTCTGAACCATTCGTTTCAGGTTTCGGGAATCGTCGAGCATGGCAAGGGGGCGCGCAAGTTCATTCCTCTTGCCACCATGCAGGACCTTCTCGGCGCACAAGGCAAGGCTTCCATTTTTTACGTCAAGGCTGACAAGCCGCAGAATGCCGGCCTGGTAAGCAAGGAAATCAGCCAGATGCGAGGCATGGAGGGTTATCGCGCGCTCTCCATGGCAGATTACCTGACGTTTTTTACGCCCAGCAATACACCGCTGCTGAAGAGCTTTATCCAGGTAGTCATCGGCATCGCCATGGTGATCGGCTTCATTGTGATCTTTCAGGCGATGTATGCGGCGGTCATGGAGCGCACGCGGGAAATCGGCATCCTGAAGTCCATGGGCGCGTCGAAGCTGTACATCGTGCAGGTAATCCTGCGCGAAACGATATTGCTCGCCATCGCCGGAGTGGCGGTGGGGATTATCTTCAGCATGCTTGCCCGGCTCGGATTGCGGCGGGCAAAGCCACTGACGCAAATTGAAATCAGCGCTATTTGGGTCCTTTGGGCCACCCTGATTGCGATTACCAGCTCGATCATCGGCGCCTTGTATCCGGCCTACAAGGCGGCGAGAAAAGACCCGGTCGATGCCCTGGCGTACGAATAGCCTTTTGGGAGCGGGGCCTTTCGGTTGCACGGGCCATGCCATTATGGTAACTTTTAGAATTGTCCCGGATATATGGAAGGGATCAGAGGGCTTGGCTCGCCCCGCGAGGGGTGAGTGTCCCAGATTGCTGGCGTAGCTCAGCCGGTAGAGCATCTGATTTGTAATCAGAGGGTCAGGGGTTCGAATCCCTTCGCCAGCTCCAGGTAACGATTCCGGAAGGCGGCACAGCGGTTTTCTGAAGGCACTCCAGGCGGAAGCTTTCCCATTGCGCTGATTAGAGCGGGATTTTGTGTGCGCGGCAAACGGCCGCGCCCGTCGCCTAGGCGTGGATTCTTGCAAGGATGCCGGGCCCGAAAAAGGCTGCGGAGCCGCAGCGTTTCCGCACAGGTGGGTGAGTGGTTAAAGCCGGCAGACTGTAAATCTGCTCCTCCTAGCGAGGTACGAAGGTTCGAATCCTTCCCTGTGCACCAGTGTTGAGTAGGAAGCAGGTGGTTGTGCGCGGGGCGAACGGAGCAGATCGGTGAAACGTCTCCTGCTCGCCATGTCCGCATTCGTTGCGTTGGGAATTCTGGCGTGGACCACGTTGAGCGATTCCAAAGTTCGACTGGTGACGCTGGCGATTCTGGGCATGTTCGCGCTGAAGACCTGGGTGCGGCGGCATGATGCCGGACCGGTGAATCTCCAGAGGACGAGGGCGCCGATCGATCATCGTAGTCGGCGGCGTTTGGGAGTTGCGGGCCGATGTAGCTCAGTTGGTAGAGCACTCCCTTGGTAAGGGAGAGGTCATCAGTTCAATCCTGATCATCGGCTCCATGGTTTGATTGGATCGGCGGCGTAGGTTGGCCGGGCCGCGGGTTGGTTTTAGCTAAAGGCTAACGGCAAAGCTAATGGCTGGTTTGAGCGGGAGTAACTCCGTGGTAGAGTCACAGCCTTCCAAGTCGAGGCGCTTGGCGGGCGTTTGAGCCCGCCGCCGAGATCCCGAGCGAAGTCGAGGGACCTCAGAGTGGGTAGCAGCAGTGGGAATGCGGGAGTAACTCAGTGGTAGAGTCACAGCCTTCCAAGCTGTTGGTCGCGGGTTCGATTCCCGTCTCCCGCTCCAGAGTTTGCGGTTCAAAACGGCGATGAACTTCGAGCAGGCGACGATCAAGGTTGAGAAAGAGGCGGAATTCGCAGAGTTGAAAGCCGCGATCGTCCGCCGATTCGATCCGAAGACGGTCGAACGGTATCTGAAACAGCTGCGAAGCAGCGGGCTGAGGGTTCGGGACCTTGATGGCGTGCTGGCGAAAGGCGTGCTGGATCGCGACGAGGAACTGAAGAAATCTGGAAAGACGGCCCGCGGTTTGTATCAGTCGCTGGCGCTTTCCGATCAGGCCCAGATGCGGGAGTTTTATTTATCGAAGCTGGAAGAGGTCAGCCCGGAACTGCGGGCCAAGTTCAGCAAGCTGTACCAGTATTACTGAGAAGCGAAAAAGAAATGCATAGGTCCTTCGCTTCGCTCAGGATGACAAGGGTCTTGAGCTAAAAGCTAGGAGCTAGCAGCTAAAGGCTAAATATGGCGAAAGAAAAATTTGACCGCACCAAGCCGCACTGCAACGTAGGGACGATTGGTCACATTGACCATGGCAAGACCACGCTGACGGCGGCCATTACCCGGGTGTTGCAGAAGCATAACCCGAAAATCGTGTTCCGCTCGTTCGACTCGATCGATAACGCGCCGGAAGAGAAGGCGCGCGGCATCACCATCGCGACGGCGCACGTGGAGTACGAGACGGCCAACCGTCACTATGCGCACGTCGATTGCCCGGGCCACGCCGACTACATCAAGAACATGATCACGGGCGCGGCGCAGATGGATGGCGCCATCTTAGTCGTGGCGGCCACGGATGGTCCGATGCCGCAGACCCGCGAGCACGTGCTGCTGGCGCGGCAGGTGGGTGTGCCCTATATCGTGGTGGCGCTGAACAAGTGCGACGCGGTGGACGATCCCGAACTGCTCGATCTGGTCGAACTCGAAGTGCGAGAGCTGCTGAAGTCGTATCAGTTCCCCGGGGATGACGTGCCGGTGATCCGGCTTTCTGCCTTAGGGGCTTTAAACGGGGAAGAGAAGTGGGAGAAGCAGATCGATGCGCTGATGGAGGCGGTGGACAAGAGTGTGCCGCAGCCGGCGCGCGAGCTGGATAAGCCTTTCCTGATGCCGATTGAAGATATCTTCTCGATTCAAGGCCGCGGAACGGTAGTGACGGGTCGAATCGAGCGCGGCAAGGTGAAGGTGGGCGAGGAAGTGGAGATTGTCGGCTTCCGGGACACGCGCAAGACGGTGGTGACCGGGGTGGAGATGTTCAAGAAGCAGCTGGACGAAGGCATGGCGGGCGACAATGCCGGGCTGCTGCTGCGCGGCATTGCCAAAGAGGATGTCGAGCGCGGCATGGTGCTGGCCAAGGGCGGCTCGATCACGCCGCACACCAAGTTCAAGGCGGAAGTCTATATCCTGACCAAGGAAGAAGGCGGGCGGCATACGCCGTTTTTCAAAGGCTACCGGCCGCAGTTTTATCTTCGTACCACGGACGTGACGGGAGTGGCCGAGCTACCAGCCGGCACGGAGATGGTGATGCCGGGCGACAATGTGCAGCTGGTGATTGAGCTGATCACGCCGGTGGCGATGGAGAAAGGGTTTGCGCTTCGCCATCCGCGAAGGCGGGCACACGGTAGGCGCGGGAACGATTTCGGAGATTATTCAGTAACGTGTAGGGACGGGGCTTGCCCCGTCCAGGCGGAGCAAGCTCCGCCGCCACACAAGTAAGAGAAGGTTGAGGATTTGGTTTATGCCCCGAGAGATTATTACGTTACAGTGCGGTGATTGCAAAGAGCGGAATTATTCGACGACCAAGAACCGGAAGACGACACCGGACCGGCTGGAGCTGAAGAAATTCTGCAATCGGTGCCGGAAGCATACGCCGCATAAAGAAGTGAAATAAGTGGAAGACGGGCGAGGGCGCCCGCGCTACACAAACAGGGGCGTAAGCTCAACGGTTAAACTGTCGGTCTCCAAAACCGAACTTGGGGGTTCGAATCCCTCCGCCCCTGCCAGAGTTTTGAGGCTGAGTTGGAGCTGGGTTGAAAGTCAGGTGCTGGAATGGGAGTAGAGGCGAAGAAAGTGGGTAGTTCGATCGCAGCCGCAGGCGGAAATTTCGGCGACCGGATAAAGTCATGGCCGGAGCGGGTCCGATCCTTCTACCGCGACGTGCGCACCGAGATGCGGAAGGTGACTGCGCCCGGCTGGAAAGAAGTGCAGTCCACCACCGTGGTGGTCATCATTTCCGTTTTTCTGTTCGCGGGCTTCTTTGAAATTGTGGACCTGATCCTGAGCCACAGCCTGGATTTGCTGTTCCGCTATCTGGTGCACCACGGGATCTAGGGACGAGAAAGCTGATTTGGCAACTTATGCCGGACGAAGAAAAAAACACTGAATCGAGCGGCGTGGAAAACGAAACCCAGCCGCCGAATGGCGACGTAGTCGCCAGCGCCGAACCACCGCGCAATCCCAACATGAAGTGGTACATCATCCACTCCTATTCGGGATTCGAACGCAAGGTGAAAGAGTCGCTGGAGTCGCGAGTCGCCGCCTTCGGGCTCCAGGACAAGATCGGCAAAGTCCTGATTCCTACCGAATCCGTAACCGAAGTGCGGGGCGGAAAAAAGTATACTTCGGAGCGCATGTTCTATCCCGGTTACGTGCTGGTGGAGATGGACATGGACGATCACGTATGGCACGTGGTCAAGGCCACTCCGCGGGTGACCGGCTTTGTCGGCACCGGCCAGCAGCCCACCCCGCTATCCGAAGAAGAAGTGCAGCACATCGTGTATCGCGTGGGTGAGTCGAAAGATAAGCCCAAGCTCAAAGTTAAGTTCGAAAAGAACGAGCAAGTGCGCATTACCGAGGGACCGTTTGCGACGTTTACCGGAGTGGTGGACGACGTCAACGAGGATCGCGAGACGCTGAAGGTGATGGTGACGATTTTCGGTCGCTCCACCCCGTGGAATTGGAATTCAACCAGGTAGAGAAGGTGGCGTAACCTCTGCGTCCTCTGTAGTTAGAACAAAAAGGCTTAACCGCAGAGGGCACAGAGGAACACAGAGGAGTTAGGGGCACACTCGATGGCAAAGAAGGAAACAGGAAAAGTAAAGCTGCAGATCGCGGCGGGCAAGGCAACGCCGGCGCCGCCGGTGGGCCCGGCGCTGGGCCAGGCGCAGATCAACATCATGGAGTTCTGCAAGCAGTTCAATGCGCGCACCGGCCAGAAGGAAATGGAAGGGCTGATTATCCCGGTGGTGATCACGGTCTACAGCGACCGCACGTTTACCTTCATCACCAAGACGCCGCCGGCCTCGGTGCTGCTGAAGCGGGCTGCGGGAATCGCCAAGGGATCGGGCGCGCCCAACAAAGACAAAGTGGGCAAGGTCTCGGCCAAGCAGGTGGAGGACATCGCCAAACAGAAGCTGCCGGATCTGAATGCGGCTTCGATTGTGGCTGCGGTAAAGAGTGTGCGCGGTACGGCGCGCAGTATGGGAATTGAAGTGGTGGGATAAGCTTGTGTAGGGACGGGGCTTGCCCCGTCCGGACGGAGCAAGCTCCGTCCCCACAGAGTCAATGCATCGAGTTTTACTGTCGCAAAACACTACGGCTGGGTAAGAACGAATGCTCAGCGGTGGGAGACGAGGAAGCAATGAAAAAAGCAGGCAAGAACATTACTAAGGCGCGGCAGGCGATTGAAGACCGGCCTTACTCCATCCAGGATGCGGTTCCACTTCTTCAGAAAGTCAAATTTGCAAAATTTGACGAGACGGTAGCGGTCACCTTGCGTCTTGGTGTAGACCCCAAGCATGCCGATCAAATGGTGCGCGGCACCGTGGTTCTGCCCCATGGGCTGGGAAAATCGAAGAAGGTGCTGGTCATTGCTACCGGCGAAAAAGTGAAAGAGGCGGAGCAGGCGGGCGCGGACTTTGTGGGCGGCGAGGAAATGGTCGAGAAGATCAGCAAGGAAAACTGGACCGACTTCGATGCGCTGATTGCCACGCCCGATGTGATGAAGTCCGTCGGACGTCTGGGCAAAGTCCTGGGACCGAAAGGCCTCATGCCGAACCCGAAAACCGGAACGGTCACCTTCGATGTGGGCAAAGCGGTGCAGGAAGTGAAGGCCGGCAAGGTCGAATTCCGCACCGACAAGACCGCGCTGGTGCATGTGCCGGTGGGTAAGATTTCCTTTACGCCGGACAAGTTGGTAGAGAATGCGACGGTGTTGATTAGTAGCGTGGTCAAGGCGAAGCCGTCGGCGGCCAAGGGAAAATACGTGAAGGGCTGCTATTTGAGTTCGACGATGGGACCGGGGATCCGGCTGGATACGGCGACGATCGAGGCCGCGTCGAAGGTGTAGCTTGTGTGGGGGCGGGGCTCTGCCCCGCCGGACGGAGCAAGCTCCGTCGCCACACGTTTTCGAAAGGTACTCAAGATGGCGATCAGCAGAGCGAAAAAGGAAGAATTAGTGCAAGAGCTGGAGCAGGAGTTGAAGCAGGTTTCCAGCATGGTGGTAGCAACCTACAACAAGCTCACGGTGGCGCAGGACTATGAGCTGCGCAAGACGCTTCGCGGCGCCGGAGCGAAATACCGCGTGGTCAAAAATACGCTGGTGGAGCGGGCTTCCAAGGGGACCAAGGTTGAAGGGGCGCTGAAGGATCTTGCCGGCGTCACCTCGATTGCCTACACCGAGGGCGATCCAGTTGCCCTGGCCAAGGTCTTGGCGAAATACGCTAAGGACAATCCCGAATTTACTTTTAAGGCCGGGGTGGTTGAGGGCCGAGTGGTCTCGATTAAGGAAATCGAGTCGCTGGCCACCATGCCGTCGAAGGAAGAACTCTACGCCAAGCTGTTGTTCATGCTCAACGCTCCGGCGCAACGCCTGGCGACGGTGATCAATGCCACCGGACGCGATCTGGCGGTAGTCATGAACCAGGGCGTGGAGAAGAACAAGTTTAAAGAAGCATAGACCGTGTGGCGGCGGGGCTTGCCCCGCCGGACGAAGCATGCTCCGTCCCCACACAGAAAAAGTTTGGTTATCGGTTGCCGAGGGTTGCACGATTCGATCGGTCGCGTTGTCTGGCGTGGCAGATCTGGAGCGAGCGCACTGGAAACTTGGCGGACAGATAACGAAAGTAGCAATTGATAACTCTAGGGGCGCGAATGCGTCCTTAACAGAATTGGAGAACTGGATATGGCAGATTTAGCGCAGTTGGAAGAGTCAATCGTAGGTTTATCGCTCCTGGAAGCCGCAGAACTGGTGAAGAAACTGGAATCCCGTCTTGGGGTTTCGGCGGCGGCCGCAGCTCCGGTGATGGTTGCCGGTGGGGCGGGAGCTGGCGCGGCCGCGGCTCCGGCTGAGGAAAAGACCGAATTTGCTGTCGTCCTTGAAGGAAATCGGCGCAAATAAGATAAATGTTATCAAGGCGGTACGCGAAGTCACCAGCCTCGGGCTGAAGGAAGCCAAAGACCTGGTGGACGGCGCTCCCAAAACCGTGAAAGAGGGAGTCTCCAAGGACGAAGCGGAGACCATTCGCAAGAAGTTCGCGGATGCCGGAGCCACCGTCGAAGTGAAATAGTGCTGGGATGTCAGCGGGTGGGGCTTGCCCCGCCTGTCCTCGGCCCGGAATTGCGCCTATGGGGTAAGTCCCGTCCTCACAGGACATTCTGGGCAGCGAGCCTATTTTTCCTTGTGGTGAAGCTTTCAAAAAGGTGTTAGCATCTATATCAACGGGTTTCAGCTAAACTAGACGACGGCGGCTCCGGCGGACCCCAGGAAGGCCGGTACGGAACGCTACAATGTTGGCAGACTTGTCCCGGCGGCGGGACAGGAACAGGCCTCAAAGACTGGCGCGGAAACATACATTTCAAGAGACGGTGAGCGCTGTGAGTGGCGCCTGCGGGGAGTCATGTCCCTGTAGGCGTACACGTGTCTCTCCCGTTTTTGTGCGTTCATGACGAAGAGCGTGCACGCGTCCAGCTAACTTTCTTCGGTTCGCCGCAGCCCCAGGCTGCGCCTAAAGGTATCGGGAGTTTTCTGAATGGCAAAGAACAACAGCTTTCGCAATCGATTTGACTTCTCCAAAATTCCAGCCACGATTCAGATTCCGAATCTGATCGAAGTCCAGAAGCGTTCCTATGACCGCTTTCTGCAGATGGACCGGCTGCCCAGTGAGCGCGACGACGCCGGCTTGCAGGCGGTATTTCAGTCGGTGTTCCCTATCACGGACTTCCGCAATGTTTCGCAGCTGGAATTTGTGGATTACGCCATCGGCAATTGGGAGTGCAAGTGCGGCCACCTGAAAGGGCTGCATCACCTGCGCACCACTTGCAAGAACTGCGGATCCACCGTCATCACCGACCCGTTTCATCCTGGCGATGTGCTTTGCCAGAAGTGCGGCACTTACAACGCCAACACGCCTGACTTTTGCAACAAGTGCGGCGATCCGGTCGGGCTGCAGTTGAAGTACGACGTGGCCGAGTGCGAAGAGCGTGGGATGACTTACTCCGCTCCGCTCAAAGTCACCATGCGTCTGACGATTTACGAAAAGGACGCGGAGACGGGCAACCGCTCCATTCGCGACATCAAGGAACAGGAAGTGTTTTTCGGCGATGTTCCGCTGATGACCGACAACGGCACCTTCATCATCAACGGCACCGAGCGCGTGATCGTCAGCCAGTTGCACCGCTCGCCCGGCGTGTTTTTCGAAACCGCCAACAACCGCACCTATTTCCTGGGCAAGATCATTCCCTACCGTGGATCGTGGGTGGAGTTCGAATACGACCAGAAGAACGTGCTCTATGTGCGCATTGACCGCAAGCGCAAGTTTCTGGGCACGATTTTCCTGCGCGCTCTCGGCCTGCGTTCCGGCGAAGACATCCTGCGCACCTTCTACACCGTGGACCGTCTGGCAGTCCGGGACAAGAAGCTCTACTGGACGCTCGATCCGGCCGGCGAAAAGCCCACCAACCTTCTCGGAATGAAGCTGGCGCACAGCATCAAGAGCAAATCGGGTGAGGAGATTGCGCACTCCGGCCGCAAAATCAATGCCGCTATCCTCAAGGAAATCCAGAAGGCCAAGATTACGGAGATCGAAGTGGACATCTCCGACCTGGAAGGTGCGTGGGTGGCCGGCGATGTGGTGGACACCACCACCGGCGAAGTGCTGCTGGAGGCGAACTCCGAGCTGGCCGCCGACAAGCTGTCGAAGATTCTGGACTCCGGCGTGGTTGAACTGGGTCTGTTCTTTCCGGAACGGGACGACGTGGGCACGGTGCTCAGCCAGACGCTGAAGCGCGACTCGATCAACACCCCCCAGGAAGCGCTGATTGAAATCTACCGCAAGCTGCGGCCCGGTGATCCCCCGACTCTGGACACGGCCACGGCGCTGTTCCATGGCATGTTCTTCGATCCGCGCAAGTACGACTTTTCGCGAGTGGGCCGGCTGAAGTTCAACATCAAGCTGTTTGAGAAGAACGACGCCGAGAATCTCGACAACCGCACGCTGGAGCCGGAGGATTTCTACGCCACCATCCGCTACCTGCTCAAGCTGCGCAAGAACATCGGCGCGGTGGACGACATCGATCACCTGGGCAACCGCCGCGTGCGCGCGGTCGGCGAGTTGATGGAGAACCAGTTCCGCATCGGTTTGGTGCGCATGGAACGGGCGATCAAAGAAAAAATGTCCGTATACCAGGAAATGTCCACGGCCATGCCGCACGACCTGGTGAACGCCAAGCCGGTGATGGCGGCGATTCGCGAGTTCTTCGGATCTTCGCAGCTTTCGCAGTTCATGGATCAGACGAACCCGCTGTCGGAAATCACCCACAAGCGGCGTCTCTCGGCCCTGGGGCCGGGCGGTCTGTCGCGGGAGCGCGCGGGATTCGAAGTCCGCGACGTTCACCCCACGCACTACGGACGCATTTGCCCGATTGAGACGCCGGAAGGTCCAAACATCGGACTGATTTCGTCCCTGAGCTGCTACGCTCGGATCAACGACTATGGCTTCATCGAGTCGCCGTATCGCCGAGTGAAGGCGGGGCGCGTGCAGGATTACGTGACCGTGATCAATGCGGGCGATAGCGAGCTGAAAGTCGGCGAACATCTCGAGAAACACGAGATGGAGAAGCTCAATGTCGATCTGAAAGACCACCGCAAGAAATCGGTCGAGATTGAGCCCTTCTCGTTCTACCTGTCGGCGTGGGAAGAAGACCGGCACGTAATCGCGCAGGCCAACGTCGAGTTGGACGACAAAGGCCGCATTGTCGGCGATCTGGTCAACGCCCGCAAAGCCGGCAACTTTGTGCTGGTGGCGCGCGACGAAGTGGATTACATCGACGTCAGCCCGAAGCAGTTGGTTTCGGTGGCGGCGTCGCTGGTGCCGTTCCTCGAACACGACGACGCGAACCGCGCGCTGATGGGCGCGAATATGCAACGCCAGTCTGTGCCCCTGTTGCGTGCCGAGGCGCCGATTGTGGGCACGGGAATGGAAGGCGTGACCGCGCGCGATTCGGGCGCGGTGATTCTGGCTAAGCGCAATGGCATCATCGACTCCGTGGACTCGGAACGCATCATCGTGCGCGTCGAGGGTGAGCACCATCCTGGCCAGCTCTCGCGCGAAGTGGGTAGCGATATTTATCAGCTCACCAAATTCAAGCGTTCCAACCAGAACACCTGCATTAACCAGAAGCCGGTGGTGCAGAGAGGCCAACGCGTGGCCAAAGGCCAGGTGATTGCCGACGGTCCTTGCACCGACAAAGGTGAACTGGCGCTGGGGCGCAATGTGCTGGTCGCGTTCATGCCATGGCGCGGCTACAACTTCGAGGACGCCATCCTGGTCTCCGAAAAGCTGGTGAAGGATGACTACTACACCTCGCTGCACATCGAGGAGTTCGAGCTCGAAGCGCGCGACACCAAGCTGGGACCGGAAGAAGTCACCCGGGATATTCCCAACGTCAGCGAAACCATGCTGCGCAACCTGGACGAAGCGGGCGTGATCCGCATTGGCGCGACGGTGAAACAGGGCGACATCCTGGTGGGCAAAGTCACCCCCAAGGGCGAGACGCAGCTTACCCCGGAAGAGAAACTGCTGCGCGCTATCTTCGGCGAAAAGGCCGGCGACGTGCGCGATGCCTCCCTCTACTGCCCGCCCGGCATTGAAGGTGTGATTGTGGACGTGAAGATCTTCTCCCGCAAAGGGCAGGAGAAGGACGAGCGCGCTAAGGCCATCGAAGGGACGCAAATCGCCAAGCTGGAGAAGAACCTCTCGGACGAAATCCGCATTCTGACCGACGAGCGCCTGAAGCGCCTGGAAAACATCCTGGGCCGCAAAGTAGTGCTGGCCGATCTGCATGACGAGCGCACCAACAAGCGCCTACTGAATAAAGATAACGTGCTGGATCGTGACATGATCGAGCGCATCTCGACGCGCAATCTGAAGCGCATCAAGTACGCGGACAAAGATCCCCGGGTCAACGAGCAGATCGACGAGATCGAGGAAATGACCTCGCGGCAGATTGACGTGCTCAAGAAGATCGTCAACGAAAAGAAGGACAAGTTGACCAAGGGGGACGAACTGCCGCCCGGCGTGATCAAGCTGGTGAAGGTATACGTCGCCATGAAGCGCAAGCTGAGTGTGGGCGACAAAATGGCCGGCCGTCACGGCAACAAAGGCGTGATTGCCCGCATCCTGCCGGAAGAGGATATGCCGTATCTCAACGATGGCACGCCGGTAGAAATCGTGCTCAACCCGTTGGGCGTTCCCTCCCGAATGAACGTGGGACAGATTTTGGAGACGCACCTGGGCTGGGCAGGCTGGAAGCTGGGCGAAAAAATCACCCGGCTGCTTGCGGAAAACTCAAAGGAAGAGATCATTCGCCGTGAGCTGAAGGCCTTGTTCAAGGGCACCGTGCTGGCAGACACCATTGCCGACCTCAGCGACGAGGAGTTGATGCGCATTGCCCCCACGCTGGAGGAAGGTGTTTTCACCGGATCGCCGGTGTTCGACGGTTCGCGGGAAAGCGAGATCAAGGCGCTGCTCAATAGCGCAGGCCTGCCGGAGTCCGGCAAGACCTATCTGCACGACGGCATGACCGGCGACCAGTTCGAACAGCCGGTCACCGTGGGTTACATCTACATGCTGAAGTTGTCGCATCTGGTGGACGACAAGATTCACGCCCGTTCCATTGGACCGTATTCGCTGATTACCCAGCAGCCTTTGGGTGGAAAGGCGCAGTTTGGCGGCCAGCGCTTCGGGGAAATGGAAGTCTGGGCGCTGGAGGCGTACGGCGCGGCATTCATTCTGCAGGAGTTGCTGACGGCGAAGTCCGATGACGTTTATGGCCGCACCAAGATTTACGAGGCCATCGTCAAAGGTGAAGCCGCCATGGAGCCGGGTGTGCCGGAATCGTTCAACGTATTGATTCGCGAGTTGCAGTCGCTGTGCCTGGACGTGGAGCTGATCAAAGCCGGAGAAAAGAAGCCGGTGGTCGGAACCACAACCGCGATGGCGGCGGCGGATTAGTTGCGAGTACCGGGTAGCGAGTACCGAGGGAAAAGGGAACTGGCGCCCGAGACACACTGGGATTTAGAAGAACGCTCGACGATGTGCCATCGCTCTCAGGCATCGCGAGCATAAATAACGCTAGGTATTCGGTACCAGGTACCGGAAACTAGCCGAGAGCAGGAAGTGGAGGATCGCCTTGTTCCGTTCGAGCCCCTTTGAAATGGCAAACCCGATTGCTGACTTCGATGCTATCCGCATCAGCCTGGCTTCCCCGGAGAAGATTCGGAGCTGGTCGCATGGCGAGGTTACCAAACCTGAAACCATTAATTACCGCACTTTTAAGCCCGAGCGCGACGGGTTGTTCTGCGCGCGCATTTTTGGTCCGGTCACCGATTGGGAGTGTCTCTGCGGCAAATACAAGCGGATGAAACACCGCGGAGTGATCTGCGACAAGTGCGGGGTGGAAGTCACCCTGTCGAAGGTCCGGCGCGAACGGCTCGGCCACATCGAGCTGGCTTCGCCCTGCTCGCATGTGTGGTTCTTCAAGGGCTTGCCCAGCCGCATCGGGCACCTGCTGGACATCTCGCTGCGCGACCTGGAGTCGGTGCTGTACTTCGAGGCCTACGTGGTTGTAGAGCCGGGCGATGCGCCGGTGAAAGAGCGCGAGATCATCAAGGACGAAGCCAAGTACCGGGAACTGGACCAGCAGTACCGGCCTGCCGGTTTCAAGGCGATGATGGGCGCGGAAGCGATTAAAGAACTGCTCAAGCGCGTGGATACCGACGGACTTTCCGGGGAGCTGCGCGAGAAAATGAAGAATGAGAGCTCGCTGCAGAAGCGGCTCAAGTATGCCAAGCGGTTGAAGGTGGTCGAGGCGTTCCGCAAGAGCGGCAACAAGCCGCAATGGATGATTCTCGACGTGCTGCCGGTGATTCCACCGGAGTTGCGGCCTCTTGTGCCACTGGATGGGGGCCGGTTTGCCACCTCCGATCTGAACGATCTCTATCGCCGTGTGATCAACCGCAACAACCGGCTTAAGAAACTGATGGACCTGCATGCGCCGGAAGTCATCGTGCGGAACGAAAAGCGCATGTTGCAGGAAGCGGTGGACGCGCTCTTCGACAACGGCCGCCGGGGACGTGTGTTGCGCGGCGCCAACAACCGCCCGCTGAAGTCTTTATCCGATACGCTGAAGGGCAAGCAGGGACGCTTCCGCCAGAACCTGCTGGGCAAGCGCGTGGATTACTCGGGCCGTTCGGTCATCGTGGTCGGGCCCGAGCTCAAGCTGCATCAGTGCGGCCTGCCAAAGAAGATGGCTCTGGAGCTGTTCAAACCGTTCATCTATCACCGGCTGGAGCAGACCGGTCACTGCACCACCATCAAGCAGGCGAAAGAAATGGTGGAGCAACAGGAGTCCATAGTGTGGGACATTCTGGAAGAGGTCATCAAAGACCATCCAGTGCTGCTGAACCGCGCTCCCACGCTTCACCGGCTTGGCATCCAGGCATTCGAACCGGTGCTGGTGGAAGGCAAGGCGATCCGGATTCATCCACTGGTTTGCACGGCGTTCAATGCCGACTTCGACGGCGATCAGATGGCCGTTCACATTCCTCTGTCACCCGAGGCGCAGGTAGAAGCCAGCGTGCTGATGCTGTCTTCGCACAACATTCTTTCGCCGGCTTCCGGTCAGCCGATCACCGTCCCTACCCAGGACATGGTGCTTGGGCTGTACTACCTGACCAAAGGAAAGCCGGGCGCAAAGGGCGAAGGCCGCGCGTTCGCCAACATCGAAGAGGTGTTGATGGCAATGGAGGCCGGCGAGGTGGAGACACTGACGCCGATTCGCTTGCGCTACACCGGCGAGGTGATTGACCTGACTTCGGCCTACGACGATCAGGACGTCACCCACACGGATCCGGTGAACTATGAGCGGAGCTTCCTCAACACCACTGTGGGCCGGGCGATCCTGAACGACCACTTGCCGGAAGGTATGCCATACATCAATGGTCTGCTCAAGAAGAAGGGTATCGGGCAGCTGGTGAACTACGGCTATCTGCGCTTTGGCCTGGAGACCACGGTCAAGATGCTGGATGAGATTAAAGACCTGGGTTTCCTGTTTGCAACCCGGGCTGGACTTTCCATCGGCATCGACGACATGGTTATTCCGGACAATAAAAAGACGCTGGTCCGGGACGCCGGCAAGCAGGTGGTCAGCGTGCAGCAGCAGTATCTGGATGGCGCCATCACCAACGGCGAGCGCTACAACAAGGTCATTGAAATCTGGTCGGCGATTACGGAGAAGGTCGCAGACGAAATGTTCGGCCAGATGCAGCAACGCGACAAGGAAGGGGAGATGAACCCCATCTACGTCATGGCTGACTCCGGAGCCCGCGGATCGAAACAGCAGATTCGCCAGCTTTCCGGCATGCGCGGCTTGATGGCCAAGCCTTCGGGCGAAATCATCGAGACGCCCATCACGGCCAACTTCCGCGAGGGACTTACGGTGTTGCAGTACTTCATCTCAACCCACGGCGCGCGCAAAGGTTTGGCGGATACGGCGCTGAAGACGGCGGATTCGGGTTATCTGACGCGGCGTCTGGTGGACGTTGCGCAGGACGTCATCATCAGCGAATACGACTGCGGCACGGTGGACGGAATTTACGTTTCCGGTATTGTCGAAGCCGGCGAAATTATCGAGCCGCTGCGCGACCGCATTATCGGCCGCGTGTCGCTGGAAAAAATCAAGGACTACGACGGCAACGTTGTGGTGGACATCAACCAAGAGATTTCGGAAGACCTGGCGGGCGCAATTCAGGCGGCAGGAATCGAGCGGGTGAAAATTCGCTCGGTGCTGACCTGCGAATCGAAGCGCGGTGTCTGCGTTATGTGCTATGGCCGCAACCTGGCCTCGGGCCGATTAGTCGAACTGGGCGAGGCTACCGGCGTCATTGCGGCGCAGTCCATCGGCGAACCGGGGACGCAGCTGACCATGCGGACCTTCCACATCGGCGGTACGGCTTCCCGGGTTTCCGAGCAGTCGCGGCTCGATGCCAAGAACAACGGAACGGCGCGCTTCATCGGCCTGCAAACCGTGAAATCCAAAGCGGGTGATCTGGTGGTCATGAATCGTCAGGGTTCGATCGCCGTGGTTGACGACAAAGGGCGCGAGCGCGAACGCTACTCTGTAGTGTACGGCGCGCGCGTGAAGGTGAACGAGGGCGATCCGGTTCAGCTTGGCCAGGTGATGGTCGAGTGGGATCCGTATACCTTCGCGATCCTGACTGAAATCGGCGGCACGGTGCAGTTCAAGGATCTGCAGGAAGGCGTAACACTTCACGAAGAAGTGGACGAAGTCACGGGATTGTCGCGCCACGTTGTGGCCGACTCGCCGGACGAGAAGCGCCAACCGGCAATCGTCATCAAGGGCAAGGGCAGCAAGCGCTACCTGATGCCGTCGCGCGCTCACCTGATGGTGGTAGATGGAGATGCAGTCCACCCGGGTGACGTGCTGGCGAAAATTCCGCGGGAGACGACCAAGACCAAGGACATCACCGGAGGTCTGCCGCGCGTGGTGGAATTGTTCGAAGCCCGCAAACCGCGCGAGACCGCGGTCATCAGCGAAATCGATGGCACGGTGAAGTTCGGCGAAGTCTCTAAGGGCCAGCGCAAACTCTACGTGGTCGCCGATAATGGCACGGAAAAAGAATACTCGGTACCACGCGGTGTTCACATCAACGTGCAGGAAGGCGAGCGCGTCAAGGCAGGCGAACCCCTCATGGACGGCCCGCTTAACCCGCACGACATTCTGGCCGTGCTCGGCGAGAAGGAACTGCAGGCTTACCTGGTGAACGAAATCCAGGAAGTCTACCGGTTGCAGGGCGTCAACATCAGCGACAAGCACATCGAGGTGATCGTTCGCCAGATGATGCGCTGGCGCAAAGTGGAAGACGTCGGCGACACGTCCTTCCTGCTGGAACAGCAGGTGGACAAGTTCCGCTTCTCCGAAGAGAACGAGCGGGTGATCAAAGAGGGCGGACGTCCGGCAACCGGACGGCCATTGCTCCTCGGCATTACCAAAGCTTCCCTCTCGACGGATTCGTTCATCTCGGCGGCGTCGTTCCAGGAGACCACGCGCGTGCTCACCGAAGCCTCGATCAACGGAGCGGTGGATCACTTGCGCGGTTTGAAGGAGAACGTCATCGTCGGACGGCTGATCCCTGCCGGAACCGGCATGGAGTACTACCGCAACGTCCGGCTCTCGCCGGAGATGGAAGAGGCTGCCGCCAAGGTTCAGGAAGAAGTCTCCGCCGCGTACGAGGAAGCCGAGCGTGCGCTCGAGCTGATGCGGACGGAAGGGGAGACCGAAGAACTGGCCGCGGAGTAAGAGTACAATTAAAAACGGGGGGCGGAGGAATCCGCCCCTTTGCTTTTGGCCGGGATTCAGGCATGATTGTGGCCGCAATGGCGACCGCAAAGCTTGCGGACTGACTTCGTATGCACGCCACTCCCCAGCGATTGTCCGATCAGGAACCCGGGCGCATTTCTCTATTGCGCCCGATGGCGCCACGCCATACGCTGATGCCAGCCATGCTGCGCTTCCTGCGCCTGCTGCGGCTTGCGATCTGGCGCGCCTTCCAGCACGATGCTTTCTCCACCGCGAAGGCGTCTGCGTATTCGTCTATTCTCACGTTCTTTCCCACCCTGCTGGTTGTTGGCGCGGTCCTGGCCTCTTCGCGCAAGACCGCTGCGTATCTTCGTGAAATCAGCTACGCACTGGACCGGATTCTTCCCACCGGGGGAGTTGCCGTGCTGGCTTTTCTCAAGAGCGCAGCGCAACGCCCGGTTAGTCTGCTGGTAACGGCTTCGCTGCTCACGCTGTGGACTGCATCTGGCGTCATGGTCTCCTGGATGGAGGGTTTCCGCCGCTGCTACGAGCTGCCGAAGGTCTGGGGCCTGGTAAAAGAGCGGCTCATCTCCTTCGAACTGGTCGTTCTCGCGGGGATTCCGCTCACGTTTGCCACGGTGCTCGTGGCCTCCGGGGCGCGCATCGAAACCAAGTTACTGTTTCATCTGAATCACGAACTCGGGTTCTACGTCTTGCTGCTCTGGATCGGGGCGCGCTGGACGATCGCCATCCTAACCAGCATTGTCGTGATTGCTTTGATCTACCACAACGCCGTTCCCCGCACTCAGCCCTGGCATAGCGTGCTGCCGGGTTCGATTCTGGCCACCGCGGTGTGGTTCGGGGCAACTTTGCTGTTCGGCTGGTACTTGCGGCGCTATGCGGACTACAGCATTATTTACGGGTCGCTCGGGCTGGGCATCGCCCTATTAGTCTGGATGTATATGATTTCACTCATCATCCTAGTTGGGGCGGAATTTAACGCTATTCTCTACCCACGCGCGCAGCTTGGGCGCGAGCTTACTGCGGTCGCGGCTCCCAGGACTGCAAAGTAGTTTCCCCGCTGCTTCTGTAATTTGCGGAATCCAAATTTCCTATCAGCGGGAGCAGTTAAAATATCTCCATCCAGCGAAAGAATCTTTTCGGAGACCTCTTGAAAGAAAGCAAATTTGTCCCCGTGCATGGAGATTTTTCTGCTCTTCCCGCCAATTCCATCACCGGCCCCGGGCGCCGCGCGAAAATTATCTGCACCATCGGGCCTTCTTGCAACAGCGAAGTGATGCTTCGCCAATTGATGCAGTTGGGCATGGACGTTGCGCGATTGAATTTTTCCCACGGCACCCATGAAGACCATGCCCGCAATATTGAACGGCTTCGGCGCGCCGCCGAAAAGGAGCAGCGCACTATCTGCATCCTGCAGGACCTACAAGGCCCCAAGATCCGTACGCGAAGGCTCAAAGGGCACGTTCCTGTCCTGCTGAAGGCGGGAATGCGGCTGAGCATCACTCCCCGGGATGTGCCGGGCACGGCGTCGCTGATTTCGACCACATTTCAGGGCCTGGCGAGGGAGGTCCGTCCTGGGGCGCGTATTTTGCTTTCCGATGGTCTTATCGAGCTGAGGGTGCGGGGAGTGCGCGGGGAAGACGTGGAATGCGACGTCATCAACGGTGGGCAGCTGGGGGAGCACCAGGGGATCAATCTGCCCGGAGTGGCGCTTTCTATTCCTGCCCTTACGCCCAAGGACACGGATGATCTGAAGTTTGGATTGAAGCATGGGGTGGATGTGGTGGCGCTATCGTTCGTGCGCTCTGCCGCGGATGTGCGGCAGGTAAAGGAGGTGGCGCAATCTCGCGGGAGCAATGTGGCCGTGATCGCCAAGCTGGAAAAGCCGCAGGCGCTGGAGCAACTGGAAGAGATTCTCGAGGCGGCGGACGGGGTGATGGTGGCCCGCGGAGATTTGGGCGTAGAGATGGCGCCGGAGAAAGTTCCCGTGATTCAGAAGCATGTGATCCAGCGCTCCTCGGAGTGGCGTAAGCCGGTGATCATTGCCACGCAGATGCTGGAGTCCATGATTGAGAATCCACGGCCCACGCGCGCCGAAGCCAGTGACGTGGCCAATGCCATTTTCGACGGCGCTGACGCGGTTATGCTATCGGCGGAGACGGCCACGGGACGCTATCCACGGGAGACTGTGGCCATGATGGCGAAAATCGTGATTGAGGCCGAAAACAATATGGGGGAAGCGCCCCCGCGCCGCCGTAGTCAACGCCGGCTTTCGATTGCGGAGACGATCTGCGAATCGGTGGCTCATTCCGCGGAAGATCTGCACATGGGCGCCATTGCGATTTTTACCGAAACCGGCAATACCGCGCGGCTGATTTCCAAGTACCGGCCCAGGACTTGCATTTACGCCTTCACCCACGTGGTGCCGGTATGCAACCGAATGAACCTCTTTTGGGGAGTGCAGCCATTGCGCCGCGACCAGGCGCGGAGCGCCGAAGATATGGTGCGTGCCGCCGAGTACGAACTGGTCCGCCGGGGCCGCATTCAAGCCGGCGATGTGATGGGCGTGGTGGCGGGTACGCAAATGGCCTCCGGTTCGACGAACTTCATGCGCTTGCATGTGGTGAGAGAAGCAGCGGTGAGGAAAGCGGCGCGAACAAACGGCAAAGATAAAATGATCCCGGTGCGCAGTCGCCCTCCGGGCTAATCGCCAGATCGTCCCAAAGGCCATAGCAGCTAAAGCGCTTCAAGGCGCGCGAACCAAGACCATCAACAAAGCGCAACCGGCGATACACAATTCTTCTCCCCGGCTCCGTACCGCCATGGTGAAATAGGAACCTCCGATGGCAAAGCGTGTCAGTGTCGATGGCTGGGTGTTCACCGTAACCATGCTTCTCGTGTTCGTGGGTTTGGTGATGGTCTTCAGCGCCTCGGCCGTGATCGCGAAAGATCGCTACGGTTCCGGCTACTACTTTCTTTTCCGTCAGATGGTGTGGGCCTGTAGCGGAATTGCAGCCATGGTTGTGGCGATGAAAGTGGACTACCATCGCCTCAAACAACCTGCGGTGGTCTTTTCGGTTCTTGGCCTCACGACCTTTTTGCTGATTTTGGTTTTCTTTCTCGACCGCTCGCACCATACCCACCGCTGGATTCATTGGGGCGGGTTTTCGCTCCAACCGTCCGAACTGGCCAAGCCGGCCCTGATACTTTTTCTGGCCTTCTTCCTGGAAAACCGTACCCGGTCCATGGATGACTGGCGCAATACATTGCTGCCTGCGATTCTTCCGACGCTCGTTTTTCTCGGCCTCATCGTCATGCAGCCCGACTTAGGCACCGCCATTGCCTGCGCCGCTATCACCGCCTGCATCCTCTTTACGGCCGGCCTGCAGTTGCGCTATCTGGCTTATGGGTTCGCTGCTTCGCTGCTCCCGTTGTATTTGCTGATCTCTCACGTCGCCTATCGCCGCGAGCGCATCCTGGCTTTCCTCAATCCCTACTCTGATCCCCAAGGGGCCGGCTTCCACATCATTCAGTCGCTCATTGCCGTCAGCACCGGCGGTATTACTGGTCTGGGCTTGATGGAAGGTAAGCAGAAACTTTTCTATCTCCCGGAACCCCACACCGATTTCATCTTCTCGGTAATCGGGGAGGAGTTAGGCTTGGTGGGGACGGTCATTGTGGTGACGCTCTTTGCTATTTTCCTGTGGCGCGGCGTGCGCACGGCTCTGCGCACGCAAGACATGTTTGGACGTTTCCTGGCGGTGGGCATTACCAGCATGATCGTCGTGCAGGCGTTCATTAATATCAGTGTTGTGCTTGGCCTGATGCCGACCAAAGGAATACCGCTGCCCTTCATCTCCTACGGGGGGTCTTCGTTGTTCATTACCCTGGTCTGCGTGGGCGTGCTGCTGAATGTGAGCAAGCAGGCGGAATGAGCCCGTTTGGGCTGTCGTGCGTGGCAGAGAATTTGAACCACAGAGGACACGGAGAGCACAGAGGACGCGGAATCTGGAAGGTCAGCTTAGTGCGTAGTTTATAGTCACTGCATGCGTGCCATTCTGGCTGGGGGCGGGACCGGCGGCCATGTCATTCCTGCGCTTGCCATCGCCGATGAATTGAAGAAAACTTATGGCGCGGAAGTTCTTTTCATCGGAACGGCGCGCGGGATCGAGAACCGGCTGGTTCCGGCGGCTGGGTACCCGCTGCAGCTGATAAAGGTCGGGGCTCTGAATCGGGTGAGCCTGGCCACGCGGCTGAAAACTTTCGCCGGGCTGCCCCGGGCGGTGTTTGCCGCTCGCCGAATGCTCTCCGCGTTTGAGCCAGACGTGGTCATCGGGGTTGGCGGATACGCTTCCGGGCCCGCTATGTTGGCGGCGATTCGAAAGGGCATTCCTACTCTGGCATTCGAACCCAACGTTGTGCCTGGTTTTGCCAATCGAATCGTCGCGCGCTGGGTTTCGGCGGCGGCAGTTCATTTTCAGGAAACAGCAAAGTATTTTCGCCACGCTGAAGTCACGGGTGTGCCGGTGCGTCAGGCTTTCTTTGACATCGGCCGCGCGGCTCAGTACCGCGAGCGTCCCACCTTGCTCGTCTTCGGCGGCAGCCAGGGCGCGCATGCTATCAATCAGGCCATGATTCAGTGTTTGCCGGAATTGCTGCGGCAGTCGCCGGGCATTCACATCGTTCATCAGACCGGGGAGCGCGACTATAATGAGGCACAAGCGGCTTACCAGCGCGCAGGCGCATCAGCTGAGGTGTTTCCGTTCATCAACGATATGCCCGCATTCTTTGCGCGGGCAGATCTGTTGTTGTGCCGCTCTGGGGCGAGCACGGTGGCGGAGATTACCGCGGCGGGAAAGCCCGCGGTTTTTGTGCCGTTTCCCCGCGCCGCCGACGATCACCAGCGGGTCAATGCCCAGGCATTGGAGCGTGCGGGCGCAGCAGTCGTGCTGGAAGAAACCAAACTGGACGATGTTTGGCTGGTGGAGACTGTCAGTGCGTTGCTGGGCGATCCGGTTCGGTTGCGGGGCATGAGCGAGGCAGCCCGGAAGCTGGCCCACCCCCATGCGGCGCGGGATATCGCGGCCATAGCGGCGAGGCTGGGTGGGTGCGATTGACAGCTGGGGCAAGTTTCCCGCAAAAGATTGCAGAGCGATAGGGATCCTTCGACTTCACCAGCGATTTGCTAACCAATTGCTGGTTTCACTCAGGATGACAGCTCTCCAAGGACGGGTTTCATGTTTGCCAAGATTCAGCGCATTCATTTCGTAGGCATTGGCGGCATCGGCATGAGCGGGATTGCCGAAGTGTTGCTGAACCTTGGCTATAAGGTCTCCGGCTCGGACCTGAAGAAGTTCTCCGGTCACGCAGCGTCTGAACAGCCTCGGTGCAATCACGTTCGAAGGACATAAAGCGGAGAACGTCACCGGAGCGGAAGTCGTGGTTACAAGCTCGGCTATTGCCCTGGACAATCCCGAAGTCAGCGAGGCGCACAAGCTTCACATTCCGGTCATCCAGCGCGCTGAAATGCTGGCCGAGTTGATGCGCCTGAAATATGGCATTGCCATTGCCGGCATGCACGGCAAGACGACGACAACCTCTATGGTCGCCGCAGTGCTGGCGGCTGGAGGGCTTGATCCCACGGTCGTGGTCGGCGGACGCGTGGACGCCATGGGTTCCAATGCGCGCCTGGGCAAGTCGCAGTACCTGGTGGCCGAAGCCGACGAGAGCGACCGCTCATTCCTGATGCTCTCGCCCATTCTCTCGGTGGTCACCAACATTGACCGCGAGCATATGGACTGCTACCGCAACATGCGCGCGGTGAAGCAGGCGTTTCTCGATTTTATGGACCGCGTGCCGTTCTATGGTGGCGTAGTGGTGTGCAACGATGATCGGCTGCTTCGACGTCTGCTGCCGCAAGTGCGACGCCGGATCTTCACTTACGGCACCCGCCGTGGGTCAGATTTTCACATCAAGCTGCTGGACGCCATGTTCGATTCGGGACGAATCGCGCCCGTTGAGCCGTTTTAAGGTAAATCACCGCGGCAACGATCTCGGCGAATTCCGCCTGCGCGTCCCCGGCACACACAACGTTCTCAACGCGACGGCCGCTCTCGCGGTGGGAGTTGGGCTGGATATCCCAGTCGATCAGGTTCGCGTGGCCCTGGGAAACTTCCGGGGTGTGGACCGCCGCTTTCAGCTTCGCGGCAAAGCAGGCGGTGTCAGCGTAATTGACGATTATGGCCACCATCCCACCGAGATTCGCGCGACGCTGGCTGCTGCCCGGCAGTGCGGCTTCCGCAAAATTCATGTTATTTTCCAGCCGCACCGTTACACTCGCACGCACGACCTGATGAGCGAATTTGCCACCGCGTTCCAGGATGCCGACTCGCTCTTCGTGCTTGATATCTATGCGGCGAGTGAGCAGCCGATTGCGGGCGTCACGGCAGAGGCTCTGGCGCAAAAAATCAAAGAAGCCGGAAATGCGTCGGCAACCTACGCTTCATCGTTTGCCGATGCCGTGGGCTTAGTAACCGCTGCGGCCCAGGAAGGCGACATGATCCTGACGCTGGGTGCGGGCAGCGTTCGCAGGTCGGGCCGATGATTTTGGAAGAACTGCAGGGAAAAGAACCGATAACCAACCTGGTTACGCCGCTTGTCTAGCTAGGTGTGCCGCCGATTTAGTCTGCCCCCACACCCAACCCACAAAAACCCCGAACAGAAGACTCGAACTGCCGATTTCAGCCAAGTGCACCCATCGCACTGCGTCTGGCAAGTAAGGATTTGGCAGCAACAGCGGCGCGACTCCATTGAGGATGCTGAAAGTCGCTCCCACCGCCAGAGCTCCACTTACTTTCGGCAGCCCCAGCATGCGCACCAGAAGTAGGCAGAGGCAAACAAATACCGGCCCGCGAATCAGCAACTGCACAGCCGCGATTCTGCCCATCGAAGGCATGTGGTTGGCATAGAAGCCCTTTACGAATGGAAAAATGATCGCTCCCGCAGCGATATAGAAGAACAGGTATGCAGCATCCGAGGCCAGGAATTTCCACGCTCTTTGCCCCGGCGATGCCGACCGGAATGGCCCGTAATGCACACTTACGGGATTGTGCCTCCCCAAGATTGCTACCCACAGCGGAACAACCAATGCATACGTCACCACGCTGGCCCCGATGATTCGTGTCCAGTTGATGTCCCAGCGGTGCAAAAACACTGTTCCTTCAATCGCGGTCAACGCAGTGGTCCCAACCGGGATGGATGCCAACGCGAGCCCGAGTTTCCAACCCTTCCACTCGGAGCGCAACGCCGCGAAACCGAGGGCCGCGGCGATGAGGAAATCGCTTGCCACCATCCAGCCGAGAATATTCCCGACGGAGGGTGCATTGACCGGCACCACTACCTCCGCAATCCTCTGGGCAACCACGAGACCGAGCCATGCGATAGCGATTTGTCCGGACCGCGTAAGGACTCTCATGATTTTTCTCCTTGTTTCTTTTATTACATGTTTCTTTTGTTCCATGCCACTCTGCAGGACGGAATATACACCTGCAACTCCGCTCGGAGGGGAGCAGCTATAGTCCAGTCGTTCGCCCAAACCAGCCGCAATATCAATGGGGCGCCAAACAGGGATGAATCCGCCAAAACCGAAAGGAAACGCTTCCGCTCCTGTGCAAAACCCGCCCATTTTTTTCTAGTTCTGCTGAAAAAAAGCCGTTATATTACTTTTGCTCTCGATTCACCACGACAACTGACCTGAATTGATGGCTCGGAAATCAGGTTCGACCATCTCGCAGGAAGAGTTGTATTCCCCGGCTGACGCGCCGGTGCGCGAAGAAATGGATGACGCGCGCCTGCTCGACTTGGACGGGGAAGAAGAATCGCCTTTTCTGCGCGGGCAAAAGCGCGTATCCGTCCGCCGCGGATCGCTTCCGAAGAAAACCGCTACCCGCATGGTTTGGGGTGCTGTCGCGCTCACGCTTGTAGTTTTGTGTTGCCTGGGCGTGGCCGGGCTTTATCACTATGGCGAGCATTCCTGGCGATTTCGTGTGGAATCGAGCGACGACATCCAGATCACTGGCCTGGAAAACGTTACCCGCGCTCAAGTTATGGAAGTGATGGGCGGCGACATCGGCCGGAATATCTTTTTCATCCCGTTGGCCCAGCGTCAGACGCAACTGCAACAGATTCCATGGGTCGAATCGGCCAGCGTGATGCGCTTTGTTCCCAATCGGCTGGAAGTGCACATTCACGAACGAACTCCCGTGGCTTTCGCGCAGGTGGGGTCGCGTATTCTGCTGATTGATGCAGGCGGCACTCTCATGGAGTTGCCCGTGGGAGGCAAGAAGAAATATTCCTTCCCGGTGATCCTCGGCACCAACGCCGGGGAGCCGGTTTCCACGCGCGCGGCCCGCATGAAAATTTACTCCGATCTTATTAGCCAGCTGGATTCCGGCGGCACGCACTATTCGCAGGACATCAGCGAAGTGGACCTTACCGACCCCGAGGATGTGAAGGTGCTTACCAACGATCCGAAGGGCGGCGTGCTGGTGCACTTGGGGCCGTCACATTATTTCGATCGTTACAAGATTTATGTGGCTCATATACAGGAATGGCGGCAGCAGTTCGACGAACTGGACTCGGTGGATCTGCGCTATGACCGACAGATTATTGTGAATCCCGATCTGCACGGCGCTGCCAGGCAGACGCCGCTTTCGCTTTCCGCGGTGAAGGCTGCCATGGCCGCCGGGGTAAAGCCGGCAGCCATGGTCACTCACGAAAAAATCTCGCCAAAGCCTATGGAGCGAGTTGAGCCGCCTGCTAAAAGCAGGGTGACTGCGAAACCGCCGAAAGGAAGATCGGCAAAGACGCCGCACAAGGCAGCCATCAAGCATGTAACACACGCGCCAACGAAGAAATGGAGCAAACCACACTCCGTCGCTCGGCACAGATCCACCCATAGAGCAACTAATGTTCAGCACAAGAGTGCGGCAAGGAAGAAGAAGCCGAGCCCGGCAATCGCTAAGAGAGAAGGAAACTAGCAGGCATGGGGAAGCAACAAGGAAATCTTTTAACCGCGATTGACGTAGGCAGCGCCAAAACCTGCGTACTGGTGGCGGAGATCACGGAGAACGGGCTTCGCTATCGCGGGCACGGCGAAGCCGAATCCCGCGGCTCGCGCAAAGGCGTGATTGTAGAACTCGAAAAGGCGGTAGCCGCCATTCAGAAGGCAGTTGAGCAGGCCGAGGATGTGTCCGGGGCGCCCATCGAACATGCCATCCTGGGGGTTGCCGGTTCGCATGTTCGCGGCGTGAACAGCCACGGCGGCATCAATTTCGGCACCCGGTCGCGCGAGATTGGGCGCGAGGAAATCCGTATCGCGGTGGAAAAAGCGCGGGCGATTCCGCTGCCCGCCGACCGTGAGATTTTGCACTTGCTGCCGCAGGAATTCATTCTCGACGATCAAACCGGCGTGCACGATCCGCTGGGCATGATGGCTACTCGCCTGGAAGTCCGCGTCCATATGGTGACCGCTGCTGCCACCGCCACCCAGAATGTCATCAGCGCTGTGAACCGCGCGGGCGTCCATGTGGACGATACAGTCTTTGAAACTCTGGCTTGTGCGGATTCAGTGCTGCGCTCCGACGAGCGCGAGCTGGGTGTCTGCCTTGCCGACCTGGGCGCCGGCTCCACAGAGTTGATCGTATTCCACGAAGGCTCGGTCGCACATACGGCCGCAATTCCCGTCGGTGGCGACCATTTCACCAGCGACCTTTCCGTTGGCCTTTGCACTCCGGTCGCCGAGGCAGAACGAATCAAGAAATCGTACGGAAACGCAATTGTTACCCTAGTCCCCGAAGGAAACGAGGTAGAAGTTCCGTCGGTGGGGGACCGGCCCTCGCGGCTGATTTCGCAGCGCATGGTGGCGGAAATACTGGAGCCGCGCGCCCGGGAACTGTTCGAGCTTTTGCGCGATAACCTGCGCCACGCGGGCATGCTGGACCTTTGCGCCGGCGGAGTTGTACTTACCGGGGGAGCCTCGCGCCTGCCGGGAATGCTCGATGTCGCCGATTCGGTGCTGCGCAGGCCGGTGCGGTTGTCCTGGCCAACGCCGCTGGCAAAAATGCCGTCGTTGTTGGCGGAACCGGAGTACGCCACCGTTCTCGGGATGGCTTTTTACAGCCACCGCGCCCGCATCGTGCGCGGTCAGCAAGGGGACCGCTGGGGATCGCGGCTGAAAGCAGTATTGATTGGCAAGGGAGCGTGAGTGGGCGTAAGGAATTGTCATCCTGAGCGGAGTGACCTCTTCGCGGGGCGAAGAGGTCACCGAGTCGAAGGATCCCTTTGGTCGAGGATGCAGTGGAGGGTATAGGGGTTCCTCGCTTCGCTCGGAATGACAAAAACAAACAAGGGACAAGTAAGCAAAATCCACTTCAGGCGGCGCACATGAGAAATGAGAACGACATTCGCATCAGCTTCAACGAAGAACCCCGCAACGACGCGAAGATCAAAGTGATTGGCATTGGCGGCGGCGGTGGCAATGCCGTCAACCGCATGATTGATGCCGGCATGGAAGGCATTGAGTTCGTCGTTGCCAATACCGATCTGCAGGCGCTGCGTATGTCGCGCGCGCCGGTGAAGATTCAACTTGGCGTCAAGCTGACTAACGGCTTGGGCGCGGGCGCCAGCCCGGAAATCGGCCGCAAGGCCGCGTTGGAAGACTCCGACAAAATTATCGAAGCCCTCGAGGGCGCGGATATGGTGTTTATCACCACCGGCCTCGGCGGCGGCACCGGCACCGGCGCGGCGCCGATCATCGCATCGCTGGCCAGCGAAATGGGCGCGCTCACGGTGGCGGTGGTGACCAAACCATTCGCCTTCGAAGGGAAACGCCGCATGCAGCAGGCGGAGCGGGGCGTTTCCGAGCTGATGGAGTCGGTGGATACCACCATTGTCATCCCCAACGAGAAGTTGCTCGCGGTCGCACAGGACGCCGGATTCTTCGAGTCCTTCCGCGTAGCCGACGACATTCTCCGCCAGGGCGTGCAGGGGATTTCCGACATCATTACCATCCCCGGCATCATCAACCGCGACTTCGCCGACGTGAAGGCGATCATGGCCGGAATGGGCTATGCCGTGATGGGCACGGCCACGGCCAGCGGCACGCGGCGAGCCATTGAGGCAGCACAGAAGGCGATTGCCTCTCCGTTGCTCGAGGCTGGCGCGATTGACGGGGCGCGCGGCATTCTCATCAACATCACCGGCTCGGCTTCACTCAAACTGGCTGAAGTGCAAGAGGCCTGCACTATCATTCAGAGTGCAGCCCACGAAGATGCCAATATCATTTTCGGGGCCGTGCTCGACGACAAGATGAAGGACACGGTGAAGATTACCGTAATTGCCACCGGGTTCAAGGACAGCGACGGCAGTCGCCGCCGTCACACCGAGACGCACAGCAGCTTCGTGGTCTCGCGCGAAGACGAAGACGATTTCGCGCATCGCGATCCTGAGCCTCCTCCACCACCCATGGTGATGGAGCAGGCCGTGCCCGACCCGGAAACGGTTGCAGGCGGAGTGATCTCGCTGGATACCATGCGCGACGCCATGATCGCCAACGTCAATTATGAACCGGAAGATCTGGATGTCCCGGCGTTCTTGCGGAAGCGAGGGGAAGTTGTTTAATTAGCGATTCCCTCGCTCCTGCTGCCTGCGTCAGGAATTGTGTTTGGCCTCATGCCACCTGTCGCGAAGGAGAGCACTCACCGGTTGCTTTACTTGGGAGCAGGTCGGCGAAGACGAACTGGTCGCGAACGACGGTCTCGCCAAGCGAAACGGGGATCTCATTTTTGAACATGGGACCGGCGTAGACAAAGGAATGAAACTCTCCGCGCTCGCCGCAGGGATCTACCGTATCGGGCAAAGACGAGAGGAAGGCCGCATCGAACTCGTGGCCAACGAAGGATGCATCAAGCTTTTCCGTATCTACACAGGTCAACTTTGCGCGCGTGCCCGACCCGATCATTTCGCGCGCCAGATCGGTCGTAGGTAATCCCCACAGTGGGAATATTGGCTGCAAACCTGTGTCTTTGAGTTGTTTCTCCCGATACACCCGGACGTCTTCCAGAAAAAGATCGCCGAACGCAATGGCCTCAATGCCCTGGCCAACTGCCTGCGAGCAGGCCTCAGCCATCAGCGATTCATAGCGCTCGTTGGGGCAAGGCCACGGTAGTGGGACAGACCAGAGGGGCAGTCCCGCGGCGGCAGCCTGGCGCTCGACCAGGTCGCGGCGCACGGCGTGCATAGCTACGCGGTCGGCTGACTCATTGAATGTAGTCAGCAGGCCGACGACCTCATACTCGGCACTGTGACGAAGCCGATAGAGGCTCCACGCGCTGTCCTTGCCACTGCTCCAAGATAGAAGAATGCGTTTCATGGAATAGGAGTTTACCTTGCCTCAACACTCGCGCATAGGGGTTCGGCACGAGAATTAGCTTGTTCAGGGGAAACGAGATTCGCATTCGACCGATTTATCCTCGTGCTGCGCATTTTGACTGGTCGTTCGTCACATACAACGGATGGCGGCAAGGCTAAAATTTTCTCGATGCGAAAGGGGCGCATCGCTGCAGCTTCCAATCTGGCATTAGTGCCTCCGGGTCTAGGGCGAGGTTACCCGTAAGTGGCGGCTTGACAAGATGTATGGCCTAAGCGTGGCTACAGACGATCAATCGGCCCCGCGAGGTGCTTCTTGTCACCGCTAAAGGAGGCGTCGATGCTGGTAAAAAGGAAGGATACGGGATGGCTGGCGCGGATGGAGGAACAAATTGGGTGTCTGCTGCTCACGGGAGCCAGCAACCGCGACCTGGCGCAGGCTCTTGGAGTAAGCGAGCGGCGGGTGCGCAACATCTTACGCCGCCTGTATCGAAAGTTCGGCATAGCTTTGCCCGCCTCGGGCCACGTGCGGAGGATTGGACTGGCCCGAGTTTTCTGGAAGCGCAAACTGGAATTGACTTGAGTCCGCAGAAATGGCGCATCCTGCGGCTGTTGTCGCAGGGACTGACCAATCGCGAGATAAGCCAGCGTTTGGGCATGAGCCGCCTGGTTTGCAAGAACCACATCCGGATAATTCTGGAGCGCACGGGCATGGGAACGCGCCTGGAACTAGCGTTATGGTACTGGGCTAAGTGCGAGCCGTTCCCACTCGCCTAGGCTAAGGCTAGACGCCAGCGCCAATTAGGATTGAGTCTTGAACCTGCAGAATTTGCGCCGTGAGCCAGCGATTCGGTTCATGAATTCCGCGAAGACGCAGCTTTAAATAGTTGTCGGTCAAAGCTTCGGTGAAATTTCCGCCCGAGCGATGTCTGCTTGCAGCCGATTTCTGGGCGGAAGTTTGCGCTAGGTCTGGCGAGTCGCCCCGCCCCGCCCCGGACAACATTGCGGTGTTGAGGGATATAGCTTCGAGGGTCTTGCCGACGAAGCTGTGCATGAAGGCTAACTTTTTTTCCGCTACTAAGTCGCGCAGGATGCGGTTGCGCTCCCGAGCGACGCGCACGGGAACTTGATGGCGCATGACTGCCGAGGATGTGCCGGGACGCGATGAGTAGGTGAAAACGTGCAGATACGTAAAGGGCAGGTCGTCAACCATGCGGCGAGTCTCTTCGAAGTCGACATCGCTTTCGCCGGGAAATCCGACCATTACGTCTGCGCCGATGGCGGCGGTGGGCATGGCAGCATGGATCTTCTCGATCTTCTCGCGATAGTGCCAGGGGCGATATTTGCGGTGCATGCGCCGCAGCACGCTGTCGCTGCCGGACTGCATGGGAACGTGGGCGTGGCGGGCAATGCGCGGAGACCCGGCCATCAGTGCGATGAGTTCGTCGCTCCAGTCCATGGGCTCGATCGAGCTTAGACGCAGCTTTTCCAGATTCGTCTGGGAGAGGATTGCCCTGACCAGGCTCTCAAATCTTGCGGGACGATGTCGCCCTCCCGCAACCGGCAGGTCCCTGCCCCAGCGGCCCAGGTTGATACCGGAGATAACGACTTCGCGGTAGCCGGCGGCGACCAGCGCATTCACCTCGGTTAGCACACGCTCCATAGGCAGGGAACGACTATGTCCGCGCACGGAGGGAATAATGCAGAACGAACAACGATTGTCGCAGCCATCCTGCACCTTGAGATTGGGACGGGTGCGGGCGTGCAGATCCAATTCGCCCTCGCAGAATACAGGCGCGGCGAGTAATTCGGTATGGGCGAAGATGTCGGACACGAAGAGCCGTTCGGGCTCCGCCGGGGAATCGGTTGTCAGTTTGCGCTCGGTTCCCAGAGAAGCCAGCGGAACAAAATCCGCGGGGGATTGAGGGTGCCTGCCTGCGGAGAGTGCTATTTCTGCGAGCCAATGCTTGTGCGAGTTGCCAATCACACGCGAGACGCCGGGCAGCGAGCCCACTTCCCCGGGAGCGCGCTGCGCATAGCAGCCGGTCACCACGATTTCGCAACCGGGGTTTTGCCGGCGAATGCGGCGGATGGCCGCGCGGGCATCCTGGTCCGCGGACGCGGTTACGGTGCAAGTATTCAGAATCACAAGTTCGGCATTTTCCGCCGAAGCAGCGTGTGTAACGCCGCGAGCGCGGAATTGCTGCTCGATGGCGGCGCCGTCAGCCTGGGCGGCGCGGCAGCCAAAATTTTCTACATAGAAACCGGGCACGTTTTCATGATAACCCAGCCGCGGGGTGCCATCTGCCGGGAAGGAGCGGAGGTTCTCCCACGAAATTTCTTCGCTGAGAGTCGCGAGGAGATGAGCTTCGATTGCGGCTGGAGCGTGCTAGGCAGTGGCCGCCGTTTTGCGCTGCGAGAAGCACTCGCGGCAAAACACGGGACGCCCCTGCGTGGGCCTGAAAGGAACCGTGGTTTCCTTACCGCATTGTGAACAGGTCGTGCGGGTTTCTACCCGGCCCCCGCTGGAACCAGCCGGTGCCGCTCCCAATACCGCGACTCGCTTGGCCTTGCAGGATTTGCACCGTTTGGGTTCGTTCTTGAACTGCTTGTCGTGAAAAAACAGTTGCTCCCCGGCTGTAAAAACAAATTCAGCCCCACAATCAATGCACGTCAACATCTTGTCCTGGAATTCCATTGAGGATGCTCCCTTCAGCCCACACCCGTCCCGCCGCACAGACGAGCACACCTATGCGGCACAACAAGGCTTTACATCCCCCCTCAATTAACTGCCCCTGGACTCGGCCCGACATGCCCAGAACGGGCATGGATTACCGCTTATACATGAAAAACTGCGTGATTTGCTATGACTGAGAATAATTTCCGGAAAACGGAACGCGCTCCACGTTGGTGGGCCGTCCTAGGGAGAGGACGGCCCCCACGAACCGTTATTCCTGCTCTTTCCGAGCTTTTTTCCGGCTGCGCTTCCGCGCTAAAGCTTCTTTAACTCGCTTCTTTTCACCGGGTTTCAAGTAGAAGGAGTGCCGCTTGACCTCCTTGATGATGTCCTCTTGCTGCACTTTGCGCTTAAAGCGGCGCAGTGCGTTTTCGAGCGACTCACCTTCCTGCAATCTTACTTCCGCCAACTGGCAAACACCCCCAAACTCGTCCCAAGTGGACGGCATTAGTTATTGCAAGGTTGGGAGGCATAAGTCAAGCAATATGTAGGGATTTTGCCCCAAAAAACGTGGCTTTTCGAGATGCAGACCTTGCGTGCCCCTTAATATTGCAGCCTCAGGGACAGCTGCAATTGGCGTGGAGCATAGGCGCTGGTGGCCTTCAGAGGATTGGCGAGCCTGCGATATGACGCGGGGAAGTAGTTGAATTTAATCCTATTATCCACAAAAACGAATTGCCCGTAGGCGTTCTGAAAGCCGTCCGTTGTGGTTTGCACCCTGGGATTCAAGTGATTGAACAAGTTGAAAGAGTCCACCGCCAAGTTGAGCTTGATGCGGTCCCCGAGATGGAGCATGCGGGTGAGGCGCATGTCAGCCGTGGCATAACCCGGCCCGATAAGGGAGTTGCGGCCTACACCAGGCAAACGGTCATTGGTGCTGTTGCCGTCCTGGTTGGCATCGCCCAGGATGCGTGCATCCAGCGGCCTCCCGCTGCCGACGGTGACTACGTTCGAGAGCTTCCAGTTGTTGAAGAGCGTGCTCAACATTGGTTGGCCGCGGCCGAATGGGCGAAAGTTGGCCGCCCAAGCCACTACAAGCCGCTGCCGCTGGTCGGTCACACTGGGGCCTTTCTCTGCGTTCGGAGCGTAGGAATTCTGCACGGTAGCGGGGCGGCCGGCGACCAGCGCATCCTGACCATCGTCTTCGGCGTGGGCGTAGGTATAGGCAAGCCGAAAATACAGCCCGTTGTGGGTGCGGCGGTTTATGGCGACAGTGGCCCCGTGATACACGCTGGACGCGGCGCTTTCGAACACATCAATCGCCCCCAGTTGGGGAATCGGCCGGGCTAAAGGATTGATGCACGGCGGGTAAGGGCAGGTCAGCGATTTGGTCATCTGCCAGGTGGAAAAGGAATCCACGTTGTAGTAGCCGAGCAGGTTGATGCCGCTGCTGTCATATACGGGATACGTCACATTCACCGGAGGAGGCAGGTTTGCGTCGCGGACTCGAATGAGATTTTGCCCATGCACCCAGGTGTCGGAGATTTCTCCCGTGAAATGATCTGCCAACTCGCGCTCCAAACTCAGGCTGGCCTGGTGAACTTCCGGAGTCCGGAAGTTATGGGCGAACGCAGACATGTCACTCTGCACGTACTGCAGAAGGCCTGCCGGAGGCGTGCAAACCGTGGCGGTGGGTGTGCAGTTGACCAGTGGGTTGGGATACTGCGGGAAAATCTGCCGGCCATAGTAGTTGGTATTGTTGAGAAACAGGAAGTTACCGGTCAGTCCATTGTCATCTTCGATAGTCGAGTTGTAGATCTGCGGAATGCGTGTGTAGAAAAGGCCGTAACCGGCGCGAACCACCAGCGGCCTGTGATTGCCCACCGAATAGGCTAAGCCTGCGCGTGGCGCAAAATTGTAGGGATTGAACGGCACTCTGCCGGAGTTCGGCCACAACGGATTGGAGACCAGGTACTTCGTACTGAAAGTTTGCAGGTCATAGCGGCCTCCGAAACTTAGTCCCAGGTGGCTGGTGGCGCGGATGGTGTCCTGGATAAAAGCGGAATACTCGTTTGTGTTGGGGTGAGTGACGGCCGAGCCGAAGTCCTGCAGGTAATAGTGGGGAACTTGATGGGCGTAGGCGCGAAGCGGTGTCAACTCCAGGCCCCCGATCTGCGGCGTGAAGGTGAATTGGTTGACTTTGATGGGATCAAAAATATATTCCCCACCGGTAAGTGAAGGGAAGAAGTTGTAGAGCGTAGTCAATAACGCGTCTCCACCAAACTTCCAGGCGTGGCGTCCGGCATCCAAGGTTAAGGTCTCGGCGAGATGAAGGCGCCGTTCGTCGGCCTGGCGCGGCAAAATGGATGCGCGCCCAAACCCGTCTATGGTGTTGGTGATTTTGGTAAGCGGCGCCGCCGTATTGCTGCTGGACTGCTGCAGGTCCCGCGAAAACTGTCCCCGGAAGTGGCTCACGAGGTGCGGCGAAATACCACTAATCAGAGAGAGCGAAATGCTTTGGGTAGTTACCTGTTCTTCGCCGTTGTCGCTGATGCCAAAGGTCGTCAGGGGATTAGAGGGATCGAGATACACATTATTGAGGCCCCAGTATCGGGAAGTGTTCAGCCGCAAAGAAAGATAGTTGCGTGGAGAGACATTGACGTCGATCTTGGCAAAACCCGCGTTGCCCAGCAACTTTGCCGCATAGAGCCCTGCCTCTTGCGAGAGCTCTGCCGCGGTGGCGAATACCAGTGGCTGATCGCTGGCTTCGTAGTCGCCGGGAGTTTCCGGACCGGTTCCCGGCAGTGGAGTGACAATCGAACTGCCATTGTCGAACTGCACCACCGTGGGCACGTGAAAAATGTGCTGATCGAACCCGGTGAAGAAAAATGCGTGATTGCGTTTGATTGGGCCGCCCGCGGTAAAACCGAATTGATGTTGTTGAGAATTGGGTTTGAAATCCACGAAAGCGTGCCGCGCGTCCAGCGCGCTATTCCTGCCGTAGTAAAAAGCCGTCCCGTGAAAATGATTCGACCCCGATTTCGTGACCACATTCACAACCGTGCCGGCAGCGCGTCCATTTTCTGCATTGGAAGAATTGCGGGAGACGCGGAATTCTTTTACCACCTCGTTGGAAAATTGGTACGGCGCGCGATAGCGGCCCCTTGCCTGAGAGAAAAAAGCATTATTGTCGTCGGCGCCATCCACCAGATAGCTGGTCTGGAACCCGCGAATGCCCCCGAACGATAAGTCTCCGTTGCTGCTCGACAGCAATCCGCGAGGATCCTGCGTCGCTCCGGGAGTGAGCAGCGCGAGATCGGTAAATCGCCGTCCATTCAGCGGCAGTTCCTGAATAGCGCGCTCGTCAATGATCGAGGAGACGGATGGGGACTGAGTATCAATTCCGGGAGGCTGCCCAGAAACGGTGATGGTTTCTTTGGCTCCAGCGACTGTCAGGTTGAAGCTGACTTCCGTGGCGCCACCCAGGTCTACGTGCAGACGCGGCGTGACCTGCGGCGACATGCCCGGCGCCTCGGCCCGTGCCATGTAGTCGCCGGGAGGCAAAAGTTCTAGATCGAACCGGCCTTCCGCGTCGCTGGTCGTGAAGTAGCGGATGCCGGTGTCGAGGTTCACGATCGCAATCGTGCTGTTTCTGATTCGCGCACCCATGGAATCACTCACCGTTCCACGGATGGCCCCAGTGGAAGCATCCTGGGCCCACGCGGTGGCCGCAATAACAAAAAGAAGGAGGGCAGTCTGACGCATTGGGCCTCACCTGCAGGGTGAGCCCAGCTATGGCGGGAGACTTGTTGTATATCACTGCCTATCGAAAAAGTCTCTGCCGCCGGCGAATTTTTCTTAGATTTTTCCCATCGCGGGAATCGAAACTGGGCAAGCCCTCGCACTGCGCTAGGCTGGCGCTCACTTTCTACGCGCGTTCTTGCTCCGCGTTCTCGCCCCTTTCTGGGCCGCCGACCTAAGTTCCGCCTTTCCCTTCGTGCGAACCGCTTTGATGGCGGAACGGTGCCGATCCGTGCTGCTCCGTTTTCTTGCCGCAGAATGAGCTTGCGAGGCGAGAGCTTTGCTGGAAGCCGCGCTGTGACCTTCCCGTTGTAGCGCCGCGCTGACTGCCTGGGAGCGTTTACGCGAGGGCTTGCGCCGGGCGTGGCTCTGCCCTTTGCGGTAATCCCGGTTTGCCTGCTTCGCCGTTTTGGCCGATGCCTTCCCCTTGGCGGGTGGCTGCAGCTTTACCCCGGCTCGGCGCGCCTTCGACAGGCCAATGGCAATGGCCTGTTTCGTGGAGCGGGCTCCGTGTTTGCCTTCGCGGATGTGGTCTATCTCCTCACGCACAAATTCTCCTGCCTGCGTGCTGGGCGACTTTCCCTCCCGGGCATCTTCGTGGGCGCGTTCAATCGTCTCTTTCTCCGGCATAAGCACCTCCCCGATGAAGGTAGCTTGGACAGGCAAATCGGCGGAATCGAAGGCAGTCTGTAATTTTGTGGACTGATTCCTGTAGGCTGGCCTGCAGCAGCCGGAATCCCCGCGATTCGCAGCTCATTGTGCACCAGGGTGAATCGGCACTCCGACTTTCGTGTGATGCGGGGCCCGGACGGAAGCTCAAAGACCCTGCGATAATGCCAAAATGGCTTTTACTTTCCCGCTTCGCGTAGACGACCGTTGGCTGCCCAAGTCGGTTCTCTGCTTGCGCGATTACAGTTTGGAAAAATTTGGGCACGATGTCATCGCCGGGATCACGGTTGGATTGGTGGCCCTCCCGTTGGCGATGGCCTTCTCGATTGCCTCCGGGCTCACGCCGCAAGCAGGCATTTACTGCGCCATCGTGACGGGATTTCTTGTATCTCTCCTTGGAGGATCGAAGACCCAGATTGGCGGTCCGACCGGCGCTTTCGTCGTGGTGGTTGCCGGAATTGTCGCCGTTCACGGGGTGGATGGACTCTTCATGTGTACGGTTATGGCAGGGATTTTATTGGTCATTCTGGGCATCACGGGCATGGGCACGGCCGTAAAGTTCATTCCTCGCCCGGTGGTGGTCGGCTTCACCAACGGAATCGCGGTGCTCATCGCCAGTACCCAGGTGAAGGATTTCTTCGGCCTGCGCATCGACAAAGTTCCGGGCGAATTCTGGCTCCGGGTGAAGGCGCTGGCCGGGGCTTTTCCCTCCTGGTCCCCCAAAGCCACCATCTTGGCGGCGGCTACGGTAGCGGTAATGATCGGCTGCCGCGCCATTTCCAATCGTATTCCAGGGGCGATCGTCGCCATGCTGGGCGCAACCGTGGCCGGATATTTGCTTCACTTGCCGGTCGAAACGATTGGGACCCGATTCGGCGGAATTCCCAGCGGTCTTCCGCACCTCGTCATCCCGCAATGGCACGCGCGTCTGGTTCATGGACTGCTTGGTCCGGCCTTCACTGTGGCCATGCTGGGCGCGATCGAGTCCCTGATGTCTGCCGTAGTCTCGGACCGCATGAGCAACGACCGTCACAACCCCAACGTGGAACTCGTCGGGCAGGGTGTGGCCAACATCGTCTCGCCGATGTTCGGGGGACTGCCCGCGACGGGCGCGATTGCCCGCACCGCGACCAGCATCCGTTCCGGAGCGCAGTCGCCGGTGGCGGGCATGATTCACTCCTTAACTTTGTTATGCATTCTCCTGTTCGCTGCGCCGCTGGCCGGCTTTATTCCCATGGCAACGCTCGCCGGCATTCTGATGGTGGTGTCTTACAACATGGGCGAGTGGCGCGAGATTCCCCAACTGCTCAAGCTCACCAAGACCGACATCAGCGTATGGTTTGTCACTTTTGCTCTGACGGTTTTTGCCGACCTGACCGTGGCGGTCGAAGCCGGCATGATTCTGGCGGCGCTGCTTTTCATCGCCCGCGTCTCGGATACAACGACCGTCACCCAGGTGACAGATGACTATGTCGAGGATGGGCGGGTTCATATCCTGCAGGATAAAGACATTCCCTATTACGCGACGATTTTCCGTATTCACGGGCCGTTTCTTTTCGGAGCCACTGACAAGATCAATTTGGTGACGGAGCGGATGCATAAACTGCCGCCGATTGTCGTGATTCGCCTGCGCAACATGACCGCCATCGACGCCACCGGGCTTTTCGCCCTCGAGGAGATTGCACGGCAGCTGCATGCCACCGGACGTACGTTGATTTTGTGCGGAGCGCGTGAACAACCGGCGAAACTGATGCATCAGGCGGAGTTCGAAGAAGTGGTGGGCCGTGAAAATATTTGTGCCAACGTGCAGGAAGCTCTGCGGCGCGCCGATGCCGCCTTTGAGAAGATCGAGGCTACAGCCGCCGCTGGCGCAAAGTAAGCGTAAGCTCCTGCAGAAAAGCCACGCCGTTGCCGCAGCGTGGCTGAACTGTCAGGTATGAAGACAAACGGCTAATGCTTGGCGTCTTCCAGGGGCACGGTGATTGTCCGAGCCTGGTCGATGTTGGGTTCGGCCTTTGGCATCGTGTTTTCTGGTGGCGCTGCTTTCGGCGCCGAGGTTTCCGGGCTGGCGGCCACGGCTGGGGGCACTTTGTCCTGTGTTCCTGTGGGAGTAAACTTCACCGTCGAAAGCATCCAATTTAGTTTGCGGAAGGCCGTATTGGTATCCAGCGGCTTGACGGTGGCCTCGCCATTGTCCTCCGCAGTTTCCAGTCCAAGCGCAAATTCATAGCACGCGTCGTTCTCGTACACATGGTAGTACTTGGCATTGGCGTGCTTGGACGCGTCTCCAGCGGAGCTCTTCGCCTGGTTGAATTCGGTTGCGCCGAACTTCACTTTCTTCAATTCGGAAGGCGCGGCAGGATCCCCGTAATCGTAGGACATGCTTGCGGCGGCCGCTCCCTGCTTGTCGTCTTCGAAGGCAAACTCGGCACACTGTTCGGAAGTGACCTTCGGATTAACGCTCACGTTGAAAAAGCCGCTGACGAAATCCGTCCCGGGAAACGTATTGCCCGGCAACCGAACCGCGGCCAGCGTTTCTCCGCCAGGCTGTACAAAGTTCATCCCCAGGGGTCCGAGGCCAATCCATTCCAGATTGGCTTTTTCGCCTTTCCTGATTCGGTACCCCTTCGGGTACAAGAACGAAATTCCATAATCGGCGTTCTTGTAAGCGAACAGAATGTGCTCTCGCGAATGCTTCCTGGCGGTTTTGGGCGAAGGCGCCGAAATGGCCGTCATTGGAGCGGGAGGGGTGGACGCGGCTTGTGTCACGGGTGAAGGGGCGGCTGGCGCTGCGATTGCCTGCGTGCTCTTGGAGCATGCGTTCGTGCCGAGCGTCAGCGCCGCCACCACGGCTGCAGCTGCGAGCGAAACGCCGATGGCCGTCGCCGTCGTCGTGCTGGAATGCTTTTTGGTTGACTTCCCACTGGCGGCCACTTTCCCGCTTGACGAGACAGGTTTCGCCGGGGCCTGCACCGGCTGATTGCCTGAACTTCCATCTAAATTGAGTTGCGTGAACTGCGACATAGAAGCCTCCTCTGCTGGTTGCACCAGCCGCAGAAGAGAAGTGCACGAGAGAAGCCGTCAAGAATGTTGCTGAATCAGCGAAGGTTACGCGACGGACGTCCGGCAGAAAGCGTGGCATCCCCGACACGTTGTATGTCAACGAACACAGCGGGCGATTACTCAAATTGTCGGCGGAAACTCGCGAGTTGCTGTTCCAGGTCCGCGATTCTTTGCCTAAGATCGCCAACTTCCTGCTCCAAGGAGGTAATGCGTTCGTCCTGGACGCCGCTGCCGTTAGATGGCGCGTACTGCGTGATCGGAGCCGCCACAACATCTTCGATGTCGCCGAAAAGCAGGTGCGCGTAGCGCGACTCTTTCGTCCCCGGTTGCCGGGCAAGCATTTTCACCAGCGGCGGGTCGCGCTGCATAAGCCGCTGCAGGGTGGATTGCACTTCATCCAAATGCTCGAAGCGATGCATGCGTTCGGTGCGGCCGCGCAGCTCGCCGGGGGTTTGCGGACCGCGCAGCAGCAGCACGCAGAAAACCGCGATTTCTCCGCGCGTAAAGTTGAAAACTTCCTGAGAGCGGTGCTCGTACTTGGTCACCCGGCTGTCCGCGCCGCTGGCCGGTCCAGCCAGGCGTTTCTCCTGCAGCGTGCTGAGCGCATCGCGCACGGCGCTCTCATCCAGATTCATCACCGGTTCGCGGTTGTTCTTCTGATTGCAGGCGTTGACCAGCGCGTTGAGCGATAGAGGGTAATAGTCGGGGGTGGTAATGTCTTTCTCGACGAGCGAGCCCAGCACGCGGGCTTCAATTTCCGTGAGCAATATGTTCAAGATGAGCGGCCTTCCCAGGTTGATTCAATTCAGCAAGCGGGCAGCGTCTTTGGCGAAGTAGGTAAGAATGATGCTGGCCCCCGCGCGGCGGATGCAGAGTAGCGATTCCATCACCACACGTTCGCGGTCAATCCAATTATTAGCGGCAGCGGCCTCGATCATGGCGTACTCGCCCGAGACCTGATAGGCAGCCAAGGGGAGATCGAAGCGGTCGCGCGCCGCGGCGATGACATCGAGATATGGCATGGCGGGCTTGACCATGATCATGTCCGCGCCTTCTTCCACGTCGGCGGCGATCTCGCGCATGGCCTCGCGCAGGTTGGCTCCATCCATTTGGTATGACCGGCGGTCCCCGAACTGTGGCGCGGAATCGGCCGCTTCGCGGAAGGGGCCATAAAACGCCGAGGCAAATTTGGCCGCGTAGGAAAGAATTGGCGTGTTGCTGAGATTGGCTTCGTCCAGGGCTTTGCGAATGGCGGCGACCCGGCCATCCATCATGTCGGAGGGTGCAATGATGTCAATGCCCGCACGGGCCAGGGAAACTGAAGTCCGCGCCAGCAGTTCGAGCGTGGCATCATTCACAATTTCATAGCTCGTCGTGGCAGGGGGCGCGGCTACCGCCGCTCCCAACGATTGGGGCGCTGCCTTCACGATTCCGCAATGGCCGTGCGACATGTATTCGCACAGGCATACGTCGCCGATGAGAACCAGATCTGGAACTTCCTGCTTGATGGCGCGTGCAGCCAGCTGCACGATGCCGTCTTCGGCCCAGGCGCCGGTGGCAACCTCGTCCTTTTTTGCGGGCAATCCAAAAAGAATGAGCGCCGGAACGCCGAGGGAATAAGTCTCGCGCGCCTCTTTCACGGCCTGATCCACGGAAAGATTGAACACGCCCGGCATGGAGCGCACTTCCTTGCGAACTCCATCTCCCGGACAAACGAATAGAGGATAGACAAAAGCTTCCGGGGTGAGCCGCGTCTCCCGCACCATGGAGCGCAGTTGTTCGTTACGGCGCAGGCGGCGAAGGCGTGTGACAGGAAAAGCCATGAGAATGCTCGCGCGAGGCTATTGCCTGAGCTGATTCTAGCAGAGTGAGTCTTGTAACATGAATGCTTATGGCTCCCGCTTTGGTTGAGCATGCCAGTACACGAGTCTTGGAATTCGAGGCCCTTCGCGAGTTGCTGCAGGGCTTCGCGTCATCACCAGTTGGCAAGAGTCGTATTGAGGCGCTCGCGCCTTCTACAGATCTAGTGTGGATTGAAACACAGCAGCAACTCACTTCGGAAATCCGCGAGTTCCGGCGGGTGGGCGGGCGCTTTGATTTTGCCGGATTGCTGGATGTCAGGAAGCTGCTCGATAAATCGCGCATCTCCGGCGCGGCGCTGGAAACCGCCGAAATTCGCGACGTCGTAACCCTGGTGGACAAAGCGGCGGAGTGGCGGGAAATTGCCGCCGATCCGCCTTCCGCCATGAAGACGGAGTGGGAAGCTGTAGCCGAGCTTTCCGCCGGGATTGCCGACTTTACGGATTTTCTGCGCTCCTTTCGTAACAAAATCCTCCCCGATGGAACTCTGGACGACCACGCTTCGCCGGAATTGGCGCGGGTCCGGCGGGAAACCGAAAAGCAGCGGCGGCTCATTCAGCAGTCTCTGCAAAGCTATTTGCGAAGGCTGGCCGAGGGCGGGGCGGTGCAGGACGAACTCGTCACCATTCGCGGCGAGCGGTTCGTCATCCCGGTGAAGGTGGAGCAGAAGCGGCGGGTGCAGGGCGTGGTGCACGGCGCCAGCTCCAGCGGGCAGACGGTTTTTGTCGAACCGCTCGAAACGATCGAGCAGAACAACGAACTGGTGCGGCTGCTGGATGAAGAACTGGCGGAAATTCACCGCATCCTGCTGGAGATGACCCGCCACATTGGCGAGCGAGCGGTCGAGATTGCCGCCGCCGCGGTAGTTCTGGCTGAGCTGGAGCTGCAATTTGCCAAGGCGCGCTTTGCGGAAGAGTATGCGTGCGTCGCAGTTCAGTTCCATGCGGACGATCGAGCTGCATTCGTCTTACGCAATGCCCGGCATCCGCTTCTGGAGCAGAATTTCAAGGCGAAAGGCGGACAGGTCGTCCCCATCAGCATTGAACTTGAAGGAGAGCGGCGGCAGCTCATCATCACCGGCCCCAACACCGGCGGAAAGACGGTTGCGCTCAAAACCGTCGGGCTGCTGGCGCTGATGGCGCAATCGGGAATGCACGTGCCTGCGGATCGCGCCGAACTGCCGGTATTTGACGCGGTGCTGGCGGATATTGGCGACTATCAATCCATCGAGCAGAATCTGTCTACGTTTTCGGCGCACGTGACCAACATTGATTTCATCTCGCGAACGGCGACGGCGCGGTCGCTGGTTTTGCTCGACGAACTGGGCTCGGCCACCGATCCGGAAGAAGGCGCGGCTTTGGCAGTCGCTATTGCCGGGCATTTCCGGCAGGCCGGTTGCCTGAGCATTATTTCCACGCACCACACGTCGCTGAAAGTGTATGGGGCGAATACGGCTGGGGTAGTGAATGCGTCGGTCGGATTCGACGAGGCAACACTGCAACCGACCTATGAATTAAAGATCGGCGTTCCCGGAGCGTCAGCGGGAATCAATATCGCGCAGCGGTTGGGATTGAATCCTGCCATTGTGGAATCGGCCCGCTCACGGCTCGGCACGCAGGCGCGCGATGTTGGACAGTTCCTGGATCGGCTGCATGCCGATTTGAGACTGGCGGAAGAGGAGCGAAGCCGTCTTCGTTCGCGAGAACAGGAGATCGCCCAGGAGAAGGCTCGCCTGGCCGCAGAGGGAAAGAAAGAGCAGCAGGCGAAGATCAAAGAAATGGAAAAGAAGCTGGACAGCCTGCTACGCGACTTTGAGTATCATGCGCGCGAAGCGGTGAACGCGGTCCAGGAGCGGGCGGCGGCGCAGAAACTCTCGAAAGACGCCGAACGCCGCATCAGCAAGCTGCGGCGCGAATTCCGCGAGCAGTTTGATTCCGCGGTGGTGGCGCATCATACGGGGGCGGATCAGGGCGATCCGCACGCGCAGCCACAGATGGTGAAGCACGTCTCGGAAGGAGATATGGTCAAGCTCAAGTCGGTGGGGCGGCCGGGAGTCGTTTCCCGGAAGCTCGATGACAATCATTTCGAAGTTGAGATCGGCGCCATGAAAATGAGGATCGCCCGCGACGATATCGCCGAGGTGATGTCACGCGCAGCCGATTCTCCCGTCAAGGCAGCACGCGCCCGCGGCATTTCGGTTTCGCTGGAGAGAGAAGATCAGAACGTGCCATCAGAGATCAACGTCATCGGCCGCACCGTGGATGAGGCCACAACCGAAGTGGAGAGGTTTGTGGACCGGGCCTTCCTGGCGGGATTGCCGCGGGTGCGCGTGGTCCACGGCAGCGGCATGGGTATTCTGCGCAAAGCGTTGCGGCAGTATTTGCAGAAGCATCCGCATGTGGCGACGGTGAGCGAACCTCCGCAGCAGGAGGGCGGCGCGGGAGCTACGGTGGTGGAATTGCGGGTTTAGATCCCTGTTAGCGCTGCGCCTGCAGTTCCTGCACGCCCGACTCTCCTGCGACAAGCGCGATCTTCGCCATGTGGATGAAAAGGCCATGCTCCACGACACCAGGAATCTGCTCGAGCTGCAAGGCAAGACCCGGTGGATCAGGAATCCGGCCGAAATGACAGTCGAGGATGTGGTGGCCCTCGTCGGTGATCCAAGCTTTGCCGGATGAATCCTGGCGCACACTGACCTTTGCGCCGAGCGCGGAGATTTCCTTCGCCACCAGCGCCTGGGCAAAGGGGATCACTTCCACCGGGACGGGGGCCTTGCCCAAAGTGCGCACAAGCTTGCTCGAGTCAGCGATGATGACCAGCTGGCGTGAAGCGGAGGCAACGATCTTTTCTCGCAGAAATGCCGCTCCGCCGCCCTTGATGAGCTGGAGCTGTAGATCAATCTCATCGGCTCCATCAATGGTGACGTCAATCTCCTGAAATTCATCGAGCGTCACCAGAGGAATGCCCAGACTGCTGGCGAGGGCGCGAGTTTCATTGGAGGTGGGGATGCCACGAATTTTCAGTCCGGCATGAAAGCGCTCGGCCAGGAAACGAACCATCTGCGCTGCGGTCGAGCCGCTCCCCAGGCCGACGATGTCGCCATCCTGGATGAATTTCAGGCTGGCATGGGCGGCAGCTTGCTTTTGCTCATGAATCTTCTGGTCTTCAATCATCATTGGGTCTTCCACATTAGACCGGAGGTCCTTCGGGTGCGCCGGAAGGTTTAAGCTTGGGAGTGTTCTGTTGTGGATTCTGCAGATATAGGGTGATCTCGTGTTTGATGCGGCGCGCAACTGCACCTTGTGGAGCGGTCCCAAGAGCCGTATTCACTTCGTGCACTCCAGCCAACGCGGCAGCACGGACCTCGGTTGTGGCCTTGTCATCGGAGGAGAGAAGCATCAAGCGGTCCGCGATCTCCGACTGTATGACTCCTGCGAGATTCTTCTGCGCCGAAGTTGTGGAGTGCACAGAAAATCCGCTGTGCACCAGCTGAGAAATCACCGCATCCGGCGACAAGGTGGAAGAATCTTCATCCGCAATCACTCCCAGCCTTTGCAAGCGCTGCCGATCCAGCAATCCACCGACGACAATTTCTGCCACAGCACGCGCCCCGTCTTGCGGACTGAAGAGATATCCGGCGGAAGAACGGAAACGCTCGGGATTGGGGGCGTCGTTCTCGACGGGAGCCAGCGCGCTCCATATTGCAGGCGAGACCTGGAGTTCAGCAGGATTCAGCGCCTGCAGCAAGAGCCGCAAGGCCTCTTTCTGGCTGCTCGCCGGCCAGATGTTGACTGGCTTCTGTCCGTCTCCCGCCAGCGACAATGGCACGGTCGCGCTGCCGACGACGTTGACGGCTGCCGCCAGCGCATAGCGATGGAACAAATAAATCAGTGAAAACCGTGAGGCCAGCATGGAGTTCGGCTCTCCTGGCCGGAGCATCTGCGGGCCATAATGAGCCAGGAGAGCGTCCCGAACCGGCATGACTTCTTTCAGCCAGGTAACCGGGTCGGGGCCATCGTCGTAGGCATTCCAACGCGGATCGCGATAGTTCCCCCAGACGATGCCTTTGGCGATGGAGTTCTTTACGATCGCATTCAGGCGGTACTGTTCTTCAGTCGCTGAGCTTTCCGGCTTGTCCTCGCTGTAGCCCCACTCGATGGCAAAGCGGTCGTAGCTGCCCACGCCCTGCATATAGGCGTCGGAGAGATCAGCCGTGCCGTCGGGGCGAATCTTTACGCGTGGGGCGAAGTAGTCCATCACCGATCCGCGGCCATAGGTACTGGCAATGAAATTGTGGTCCAGGCCGAGAGTGTGTCCAACTTCATGGCAAGTGAGCAGGGCAATGCGCTTGAGCATGATCTGTTGATTGCTCAGTTGCGGGTCAAGATTGTCGAGGGCAGCAAAAGTATCCAGCGAGGGCTCCTCGTCGCCTTTGCCGGAAGGAACCAACGACTCCCAGTAATTATTCATGGTCCGCATACGATGCGAATCCAACTGCACCACAGCGTGAATCAGTTCGCCGGTGCGAAGATCCGCCTGGTTCTGGCCCACTGACCACCCCCGGCCCGAACGATTGGTCCACTGTACCGTCGTGTAACGAACGTCCATCGGATTCGCGCCTTCCGGCAAATCTTGCACGCGAATAGCATCCTTAAATCCCGCCTGCTCGAAAGCTTCGTTCCACCACAAAATGCCACGGCGGACCGCCGAACGCACCGGCTCCGGAATGGCCTGATCAAGATAAAAAGTGATGGGCTTCACCGGCTCGCTCACTGCAGCTGAGGCATCTTTCTTCTGCAAGCGCCAGCGCCGCACCAGATGCCGCGTCAGGGGCTGGTCAAAAGGCTGGGAGAAGTCGTCAAAATCCATCGTGCCGAAACCCACTCTTGCATCGGCTTCCCGTGGCTCATAACCCGGCTCGGGCAGAGCTACCAGCGAGACGTGCTCGCGAATACTTAGAGAGTGCACGTCCGGTTGATTGAGATCGCTCCCAACATCGTTGGCGAAGGTGAGTAAGGCTTCCAACTCAGTATTTAGGGGAAAGCTTCCACTGTGCTCCAGATCCACTACGCTGCGATTCTCGTCGAGGCGCCAATTGCCGTGCTCCGGTTCGCTGGGCGCCGAGGCCACGGCTCCCACCTGTGTGGGATGGCGTAGCTCGGAGAGCAGATCGAACGTGTCGCGGATCACCAAACTGTTGGCATTCACCAGCACGGTGCCATCCTGTCCGGCCTCAATCGGAAAGACGGCCAGGACAGAGGTGGGGAAACTGGCTGTAACAGAGTGCTGGAGCTCAGGGCTGCCGTTGGTGGCGCGAAAGCGGCTGTTCTCTTCGATGACCAGAATGCGCATGCCCACGCGGCGGAAGCGGCACAAATCTTCCGCCCCGAAGGAACTGCGGTCGGCAAATAAACCCGCCGACCCAATACCGCTCCCCAGTCCGGAGAAGTAAAGAAATTCCCGTTTCAACGCTGCCGGTGAAAGCTCAAAGAGAATCTCGCCTTTTTTCTCGTCCCAGTAATAGGGGATGAAGCCGTCGTGCTTCTGCAGACCGGAGGTGCGGGAAGCTACGCTGGGAATTTCATGCTCTCCAATAGGAGAGGCCTGGGCATAAGTGGGAACAACTACAGAAAAAAGGCTGACAAAAAGCAGAATGGCTGCTTGCCTCATCCTGTGACTTTACATCACACAAGATGACGGCTCAAAGCTCGCCTGCATCGCCTCGTCGCCTTCGGTAAAGCAGCTCTTCGGTATTTTCGATTGGATCAAGGTCCGAGTGAGCTGGGTGACAATCATGTCGCCCAGCCTCCCGAACGCTCGCTCATGCCCTTGGTCTTGGTGTCCATCGAGGAAAACCCTGTGCGTCGCGCAGAACGAGAACCTTTCCATCTTTGGTGATTTTGCGGGCCACCAATGCGGCACCTTTCCCCAGGGCGATTTTTGAACCGACTACTTCTATTTCATCGCCTTTGGTGAAGGAGAAACCCTCTTGGGCAAGGTAGGTTGATGGGCCGACGTGAACATCTATAGTGGCGGATTCCGTCTTCAATACCAGGTGAACGCCATTCCATCCCCGCCTGCCTGGGTACTGCTGCACGTCCTGCACGGTCCCTTTGATCGTCACTTCGGCTGCAGGATCGTAGCGGTGCAACCGGGGAGCTGGTGGGCCTCCCTGAGCCATGGCTGCCGTTGCCAACAGCAGGCATATCGCGAAACCTAAAACAATTGCGCTTATCGTTTTCATTTCCTCTCCCCTCTGGCTAGTCGAGCGCCAGTTCACTACCGAGATCCCGTTCGCGGTCCTGAAGCTGTTTCGAACTCTTGTCCATATCGCGGATTCGATCACGAACCCGGTCCGTGTCCAAAGTGGCCTGTTCCAGTTCAAAACCGAGCGCTTCGGAAAACTCTTCTAGCTGGTTCTGATCGCGCGCCATTTCCTGCAGCCGCGGTTGCGCAACGGCCTTCTGTTCTTCGTTGAAGGCACTCTGCAACTGCCCGCGTTGCTGCGTCATGGTTTGTAGGTCTTGCCGGAGCCGATCTCTCAACTGAAGCATTTGCTGTTGGTTGACGGATTGTCCCCGTGTGGCCTTTTTCATTTCGCGAATACGGTCGCGGACTTGCTTGCTGGATTGTGTACAGGTCTGAAATTGATTCCGCTGTTGCTGTGTAGTTTGAATGCGCATCCGGTCCCGCGTTTGCTGGCGATTCTGAGTCACGGTGCCGGCCTGTTGTGCTTGGCCACCTGGCATGCCGCTTCCCGGGCGCATCTGTCCCTGGTTCCCGGCACCTTGACCACGTCTCTGAGCCGTGGCTGCCGTAGCGGCAATAAAAAGCAGCGTCACAGCTACCGTCCGCAGTTTCCTCGTCATACAGCCCCCATTCCGGAAGCTCTCGCTCCCATGACCTTCAGGTATTTCGTTCTCATCTATTGTGATTGAATGCAGCGGGCGTGAGAACGTTTCGCAGAAAAGCATTTTTTGTGCGACGTATCACGCACAAAGGTGACCGGGCGCACAGAGGAAGACAAAGCGGCGTCCTCGACCGCCGTGGAGCGGTTTTAGGTTCACACCGCTGATCGTCAAAGGTGCGAACTGAAGGGCGGACTTGCGGCTTATTCGGTTTGTGCGTGGCACGGGACACAATCAGTCCGCGTTGGGCTGTTTTCGACCACAGGCGACGGTTCGTTTAGCAAGTCGCTCGCCATCTCATTCAATCCCTCGCGACTTCGGCAACCCGGGGAAGGCAATCGAGCAACCAATCACCTGGCCAGGCCTTGGGAGGCATTTCACTTTGGGACAGGTAACGTACACACAAGTACCAGCTTTTAGGTTCCGCCCTCCGTAATCCGTCCTGCCGGGTTCCGGCATTGACACTAGGGAACCTAGTTTGTTACCGTGGCGATACTAATTTGGCAAGGGTTGTAAGTTTAGTAAGTGCTGTGTCCGGTAGGGATTGCAGCCATGAACGCTTTTGACCCCTCACTCTGGCTGCGGTAGGCACGGGTAGAAGTCGCGTCGTTCCGAAATGGGACCGTGCCCGGAAAGCTAGCGATGAAAGCTGCGGACTCTCGTATCTGTGAGCCGTTCCGATTTGATTTCAGCGCTGATGACTAACGGAAGGAAACTTGAGCAAACGTTTCTACATTCTTTTTGTTGCCCGTGGTGAGGACGGCCAACTGCGCAAGATCCCGATTCCTCTGCACTATGTTTATGTTCTGGTTGCCGGTGCAGCGATTGCGATCCTCAGTCTTACTGGAATTGCCAGTTCTTATACCCGTATGTTGGTGAAGGTTTCGCATTTCAACCAACTGCGGAGAGAAAAGGATCAGCTCAAGAATCAGTATTCGCACCTCGAGCAAGTAGCCAAGGAAAAAGATATTCAGGTTGCGTCGCTCGGCTCTCTTGCCGGCGAAGTTTCATCGCTCTACGGGTTGAAGTCGGACCCTATCCTGACTGCCGAGGCTTCCGGTGCCGCGCGCAATGCGCAGGTGCAGTCCTCACTCGACCAGTTCTACGCGCTCAGGAATACGGCGCTCAGCGGCGCAGCTTCCAACGGAATTTCCCTCGGTCTCACCCGCAACGTCACGACGGCCGACTGGGTGCGCGCCTATTCCTCTCCCGACCTATGGCCGGTGGAAGGGCAGATTACGGGGTCGTTTGGCGAACGCATTGATCCCTTCAATGGCGAGGGCGCGTTCCATAGCGGTGTGGATATTGCGTCGTCATACGGCCAGCCCGTGATTGCGCCAGCGGATGGCATCGTGCAGTTTGCCGGCTTCGACGGGGGCTATGGCCGAATGGTTGTGTTGAGCCACAGTCACTCCGTTACAACCCGCTATGGGCACTTGTCCGGCTTTGCGGTCGTGGCCGGACAGAGCGTGCATCGCGGCGACATCATTGGCTACGTTGGCTTGACCGGCCGCTCGACCGGCCCGCATCTGCACTACGAAGTCCGCATCAACGATACGCCCGTCAATCCTCACAAATATCTCCGGCTGACGTTTGCTCATGCCGGCAGCGGCTTCTCGGCAGGAAGTTAGAAACCTAGCTCTTTGCTCGTCAAGCCATCGCCCTCAGCAGAATCGTACAATTCTCCAGCTTGATTCCGGCAGGAAAGAATAGAATTCCCCGGGGAGACTCGTGCAGCACCAAGGACTAAGCTAACGACCAGCGACAAACGACGAACGACGGTCTTCTACTGCCTCAACCCCATCCATTTCTCCGACACCACCAGCGAATTACCAGGATTCTGCGGATCGTAACGAACCGACGTAGGCAAACCCAGCCGGCAGGAGTGCAAGTTAATGATGTGCCGCAAATACGTTACGTCCTGGGAACACTCATAGGAAACCCCAGCGACATCGTAGTGGTAGATGAGCACGACCGCTGACTTGTGCAACTCCTTCCCGGGAATTTCCTGGACATCAATGACGGTTCCGTCGGTGATGCGGCCGACCTGCTCGAGCCAGGCGCGCCGCTCCTTTTCGACATCCTGGTGCGCTTTTGGTTTGCGCCCGAAAAGGAAGTAGGTAAGCAGGCCCGTGGCTCCCACGGCCAGGATCCAGATATAGATGTGAAAAGGATTCATTCGTCGCGGGGCGCAACCCTTATAAGTGCCGATTCTTGCGCACTCCAGAATATAGCCACAGGACTCATCAACGAAAGAGAAGGATGCGGGGTTTTCACTATTCCGGCCCCATGCGACTCAATCTAGTATCTAGCGCCCGGCATCGCCAGGAATTTGTCAACCCGAATCCGGTTCCTCCGAACAAACCTGGCGGCCGCCCTTTTAGTGAATCTGATAACCTTCTCCCGCTCCCTTTCCACAGGAGGAACCGCCCGATGTTCCGGAACAGACTTTCGTTGCTGCTGTGCGTTATGACGATCGCCGGTGTCACCCACGCCGCTGATCAGTACGCCGTCACCTTCGAGCCCAATGTTCCCGTGAAAATGCGCGATGGCATTGTTCTCCACGCCGACATCTACCGTCCCAAAGTCGACGGCCAATTTCCCGTGCTGCTGCAGCGCACACCCTACAACAAAGACGGCGGCTTCAAATTTGGGCTGGAAGCCGCCGCGCACGGCTATGTGGTCATCATTCAGGATGTGCGTGGCCGCTATACCTCCGAGGGCGAGTGGTATACGTTCAAGCATGAGCCCAGCGACGGCTACGATACGGTGGAATGGGCTGCGGCCCTTCCGTATTCCAACGGAAAGGTCGGGATGTTTGGCGGATCCTATGTTGGCGCTACCCAGATGCTGGCCGCGATTGCGCACCCGCCGCATCTGGCGGGCATTTGCCCGGTAGTCACCGCCAGCAACTACCACGAAAACTGGACCTATCAAGGGGGAGCCTTCGAGCAGTGGTTCGACGAATCCTGGACCTCGGGACTGGCGCAAAACACCCTGGAGCGTAAGGTTGACGACGAAACGAATGCCGTCAAGGGAGACTCGCAGCTCCCTCTGGCCAACTATCCATTGTTCAACTTTGCTGAGCTGCGAACCTCCGGCCTGACTCCGGCCTTGGCTCCTTACTTCCTCGACTGGCTGGCCCATCCGGCTTACGACGACTACTGGAAACAGTGGTCTATTGAGGATCACTTCGGCGATGTCACGGTCCCATCTCTCACCGTCGCTGCCTGGTATGACATTTTTCAGGGCGGATCGCTGCGCAACTACATGGGGCTGAGGGAACACGGGGGCACCGAAGCTGCCCGTGGCGGTCAGCATCTGCTTGTCACGATTGGGGGTCACGCGGGCAGCGGGCGCAAAATTGGCGACGTCGATTTCGGCCCGGCGGCCGCAGAGTTCAGCGAGAGCAAGATTATTTTGGAGTGGTATGACTTTCTGTTCAAAGGCGTACAGAATGAATTCGCCCAAAAGCCGGTCAAGATTTTCGTTATGGGGCTGAACCAGTGGCGGCAGGAGGAAGGTTGGCCTCTTGCCCGCGCACAAAACACCAAATACTTCCTGCATTCCCAGGGGAGCGCAAACTCTCTGAACGGAAACGGCAGCCTGTCCACTGAGACCCCGAATTCGGAACCTTCCGACCACTACGTCTACGATCCCGCAAATCCGGTGGCGACCATCGGAGGTCCCTTGTGCTGCGACGCCACCCATCTGGAGCCGGGGCCCCGCGACCAGCGCCCCGACGAAGCGCGTAACGACGTTTTAGTCTATTCAACTCCTGCCTTTTCTCAGGATGTCGAAGTCACCGGCCCGGTCAGCCTCGAGCTCTACGCGTCTTCCTCCGCCGTAGACACGGATTTCACCGGCAAACTGGTGGATGTCGGCCCGGATGGATTTGCCCGCAATCTGACCGAAGGAATTATTCGCGCCCGTTATCGCGATTCCCGCGAAAAAGCCAGCCTACTCAAGCCCAGGCAGGTCTACAAATTCAGCCTTGATCTGTGGTCCACCAGCAATGTGTTTCTCAAGGGCCACATCCTGCGGCTGGAAATTTCCAGCAGCAACTTTCCCCGCTTCGACCGCAATCTGAATACCGCCGAGTCGCCAGAGTCGGGGCACAAGTTCGTCACCGCCAAGAACGTGATCTACCATGACGCGCAGCACCCGTCGGCGCTGGTCTTGCCGATTGTGCCCAGCGAGTAAGGTCTTTGGCGCAAACCGGCTTCTGGGAGCCGATTGCCGCTGGGAAGGCAGGGAGAGTCAAGGAACTAAAGTTACGTCGCATCCTCAACCGGCAATTGGCGTCTGCTCACCCGGCGGATACCATCTTCGAATATGTCTTCATCCGGCACAGCGCCTGCCAGCGCGGTCTCAGGAACGGGGGGTACCGCTGCACCAGCGGTGACGGCCGCGCCCTTTTCCACGCAAGCTTTGCTGGCCTCCATGCTCAAGACGTCAACCAAGATCAGCGATCTATTTTTGTCGCCGGGGAAGCCGCCGCTGGTGGAAATTAGCGGGAAACTGCACCCGGCAGGTCCGCGCAATCTGGGGCCGGATGACACTCGCCGCATCGCCGGAGAACTGATTGGCGAAAACGCGCACGCGCTGGCCACCCTGCGCGAAAATGGTTCCTGCGATATTTCTTACAGCTTGCCGAGTATCGCCCGTTTTCGGGTGAATATTTTCATGCAGCGCGGCAGTTGCGCTGTCGTTATGCGGGTGATCCCCAGCAGTATTCCCGGATTCAATACATTGAATCTCCCGGCTGAGCTAAAGGAAGTCTCCAATTTGCGCAACGGGATTGTACTGGTGACCGGGCCGACCGGATCGGGCAAGTCTTCCACGCTGGCGGCGATCATTGACTTGATCAACGAGACTCAGTACTACCATATTCTTACCATCGAAGATCCAGTCGAGTTCCTGCATCAGCACAAGAATTGCCTGATTCACCAGCGCGAGCTGCATAGCGATACGCCCAGCTTCGCCATGGCGTTGAGAGCCGCGTTGCGCCAGGCGCCGAAAGTCATTCTGGTCGGCGAGATGCGCGACAAGGAAACCATCGAGATCGCCCTCGAAGCCGCGGAGACCGGCCACCTGGTGCTCTCGACACTGCACACCATTGACGCCTCGAAAACGGTGGAGCGCATCATCGGAGTCTTTCCTCTGGCCGAGCAGCACACCATCCGCACTCGCCTGGCGAAGAGCTTCCGTTATATCGTTTCGCAGCGGTTGATTCCTCGCAAGGATGGTTCCGGGCGGGTCGCCGCAATGGAGATTTTGAAGGCAACTCTCCGCACTCGCGAGTATGTCGAAAAAGGCGAAGGCGAAGGCAAGACCTTACTGGATGCCATGCGTGCCGGCGGCACCGAAGGCATGCAGTGCTTCGATGGCGAAATCGAGCGACTGGTGCGCGAAGGGGTCATCAGCATGGATACGGGACTTAGCCTACGCAACCAACCCCGGCAATCTGCGCCTCGAACTTTCGGACATGGGGAGCGAGCAGACCGATCCGTTGCTCGAGCCTTCTGCCGACGCCAAGGCCTGAACCGAAGCGTTGCAGGAAAGCGGGCTAGCTTCCGCCTTCATGAATCTTTGTGCTGTTCGTGGTTGACGCATTTCTGGGCGCATCGGAAACGAGAGCCCCGAATGTGCTATAGTGCCGCCGCTATGCCGGCATGCAGATCACTCGCGCGCGCCGCTCTTCTCTCCCTATTCGTCCTCCCCAGCCTTATCTTGGCGCAATCCGACGGTCCGGAACCGGCGCCTCGTTTCCATGCCAAAGCGCTTGACGGCCAGGTATTCAATAACGCTTCTGTCAAAGGCAAGGTGGTTCTGCTCGATTTCTGGACTACCTGGTGCCCGTATTGCCGCCAGGAAGAGGCCATGGTGGACGCTCTCTCCCGCGAGTTCGCAGACAAAGGGCTGGTGGTTCTCGCCATCGATGTCGGCGAATCCAAGAAGAAGGTCAAGAAACACCTGGAAGAGAATCCCCGGGCTTGCAAAGTGGTTTTGACGGAAGACACCAATCTCGCGGCCATGTATCAGGCCACGTCCTATCCAATCTATGTCGTGATTGACCGCGACGGAAATATCGCGGGCGAGCAACGGGGCGCCGCCGGAGAACGTGCGTTGCGCCATTTGCTGCGACGCGCCGGAATTGGGGTTGAGGACTAACGCCGTCATCGCTCATAGCAATCCACCCAGAACGACGGTCGGAGTTATCTCTGATACTCACGGATTGCTGCGCCCGGAAGCTGCGGCCGCCCTGCAAGGCTCGGATTTCATCATTCATGCGGGCGACGTCGGCGATCCGGTAATTCTCGAAAAGCTGCCGGCAGATTGCGCCCGTGACGGCGGTGCGCGGGAACGTTGATCGGGGGCCATGGACAGCAGATATTCCAGCTACCAATGTGCTGGAGGTTCGGCGGAATTTCTATTTACATCCTGCACGACATTCAAAGCCTTGACTTAAAGCCAGAAGCAGCAGGATTTGCAGCCGTCGTTTATGGCCACAGCCACGCAGCTAAGCAGGAGACGAAGAACGGCGTGTTGTACTTTAATCCTGGCAGCGCTGGGCCGAGCAGATTCCGGCTTCCCGTGAGCGTGGGGCGATTAACTGTATGTGATGATCAAGTCAGCGGAGAAATCGTTGTCTTGCAAGTCTAGGCCGGCTGCTGTCTGCTGATTGCTACAATCCCATCGTGTCCCTCCAGTTCAAGGTTGACGCTACCTCCGGCCACGCCCGGCTCGGACGCCTGCTGACTCCCCACGGCGAGGTCGAAACTCCTGTCTTCATGCCGGTCGGCACGCTGGCTTCCGTCAAAGGCGTTCCGCAAGACATTCTCGAAGAACTTGGCGTGCAGATTCTGCTCGGCAACACCTACCACCTGTATTTGCGGCCCGGAGTGGAGCAAGTACGCAAGCTGGGCGGGCTGCACGGTTTCATGTCCTGGCCGCGCGCCATCCTTACCGATTCCGGCGGTTTTCAGGTTTTCAGCCTCAATGAATTGCGCAAAGTCAGCGAAGAGGGCGTCACCTTCCGCTCCCATCTCGATGGTTCCGGGCACTTCTTCACCCGGAAAGCGCCATGGAAGCGCAGATCGGGCTGGGTGCCGACATCATCATGGCGTTCGATGAATGCACGGAATACCCGGCCGATGCCCCCCGCATGCGCGCCTCTATGGAGTTGACCCTGCGCTGGGCGGGACGGAGCAAGAAATATTTCGAGCAGCATAAACAGGAGGTGCCGTGGAAGAAAATTTCAGACTCCGAGTTTCCGGTTTCCAGGGGCTGGGATGTCAGCGGCTTCAAAACTTGAAACTCGAAACTCTGAAACTGCGCAGGCCCTCTTCGGTATCGTTCAGGGGGGCATGGATCTCACCCTGCGCAAGGAATCCGCCGAACGCACCATCGAGATCGGCTTCCCCGGATATGCCATCGGCGGGCTGAGCGTAGGCGAGCCGCGCCATCTGACTCGCGAGGTCGTCGAGGCCACCCTCGAGCACTTGCCCGCCGACAAACCCCGCTATCTCATGGGAGTAGGAACTCCGGAGGAAATTGCTGCATACGCGAACCTGGGAATCGACATGATGGACTGCGTGCTGCCGACGCGCGCCGCGCGCCACGGGCTCCTCTTTACCTCGGAAGGTAGAGTCTCCATTAAGCAGGCGCGCTACGCGGGCGATCCCGGCGCGCTGGACCCCAATTGCAGCTGTCGCGTGTGCGCCCGCTACTCGCGCGCCTATCTGCGGCACCTTTATGCCTCGAATGAGGTCCTGGCCCAGGTCCTGAATACGGTCCATAACCTGAGCTTCTACCTTGACACTATGCGAAGCGTGCGTCATTCTATTGCACTTGGGAACAGGGGCCAGTATTCTAGTAAGTGAGAAGTCTCGGCAGAAATCAAACCTCGCTATCCCTTGTAGGTACCTTGAAGTAGTATCCGTCCTGAATAGGCGAGAAGCTCCCGAGGTAAATTCCCGGATGCAGGAAAAGCACAGGGTAGCTCTGCGGTTTGTTGTGAAAACTTAGTCTCCAGGCTTTCGAAAACCAGGTTCTCATGGGTATGCAGCACTTATTGGCGTTCCAGGGCGGCAGCTCGACCAGCTTGCTGACGCTGGCTCCGCTCGTCTTCATCTTTGCCATTTTCTATTTCTTGCTCATCATGCCGCAGCAGCGGCGGCAAAAGAAGTGGCAACACATGCTCAGCGAGTTGAAGAGCGGCGATAAAGTGGTGACCAGCGGCGGGTTGCGCGGCACGATCGTGGCGATTAAAGATGACAGCCTGCACCTGCGCGTTCCCCCGGACAACCTGCGGCTTGAGGTAACCCGGGCCTCCGTGGTGTCTCTTGTGAGTGAGGAACACCACCGAACAAATCATCTAAGTAAGGAAGCAAATACTCGGCAAACGGAAAGCAATTCACATTTGTTATGAAGAAGGACTTAGGCTGGAAATTAGGATTAACCCTGGGAACTCTGGTGATTTTTGTCTTTGGAATCATCGGGATTCCAAAGAACTGGACGGGAAAAGGTCTGCTGCAAGCGTTGCAGGAGCGCATCCACCTTGGATTGGATCTTAAGGGCGGCACGCACCTCATTCTGCAAGTGCAGGTGAACGACGCGGTAAATGTCGATTCCAACGATGCGATGGAGAGCCTCAAGCAGGCGCTCCGCGGTCATAAGATCAACTACACCGAGATCAGCAAACCGGATCCCGCCAGTGCCCCTGACAAGATTGTCGTCAAGGGCGTGCCTCCTGAGTCGACCTCCGATTTCAGAAGCATCGTGGCAGATCGGTTATCTGAGTACAACGCAGCCTCGGCTCCGGACAATAGCTGGACCATCACCATGAAGCCGCAGGCCCTGCGGGACCTGAAAGAACGGTCCGTGCAGCAGGCCATCGAGACCATCCGTAACCGAGTCGACCAACTTGGCGTCACCGAACCCGAAATTGCCCCTTATGGCTTAGGCGACTACCAGATTCTGGTGCAGCTCCCGGGCATTGACGACCCGGCGCGGGTACGGGAGGTCATTCAGTCCACAGCCATGCTGGAAATCCGGCAGGCGCTGGGAGGGCCGTATCCGACCCAGGAGGCAGCGCTGCAGGCCAGCGGCGGAGTGTTGCCGCCGGACGCCATGCTAATGCCGGGTAAGGCTACCGATTCCAATGGAGGGCCGGTTTGGTACGTGGTTTCGCGGATACCCGCAGTGACCGGCCGCGACTTGCGAGACTCTCGTGCCTCCACCGACGACAATGGCCAGCCCGCCGTCAGCTTCAATCTCACCAACGAAGGTGGACAGAAGTTTTACGCGTTCACTTCGTCCCATGTGAAAGATCTCCTGGCCGTGGTGCTGGACGGGAAAGTCCAGTCGGTCGCTACCATCGACGAGCCGATTCGCGACTCGGGAATCATCAAAGGCCGCTTTACCGAGCAGGAAGTCAAGGATCAGGCCATGATTCTTCGCTCCGGGGCATTGCCGGCCAGCATTCGCTATATCGAGGACGTGACGATCGGGCCATCGCTGGGGGCTGATTCCATTCGCGCCGGCGTGACGGCGGCGGTAATCGGGCTGTTGGCGGTGTTGGTCTTCATGTTGGTCTACTATCACGGGGCTGGGGTGAATGCCGATATCGCATTAATTCTGAATCTCATCATTCTGCTCGGGTTTATGGGTTACTCTACCGCGACTTTGACTTTGCCCGGCATTGCAGGTGTGATTCTGACGGTTGGCATGGGCGTGGATTCGAATGTGCTGATTTTTGAACGTATTCGCGAAGAATTGCGCAATGGCAAAACGCCGCCTTCGGCGGTCGAGCAGGGTTTCAGCCACGCCTGGATCACCATTGTGGACACGCACGTGACCACGATCGTCTCGGCGGCGATTCTGTTTCTCTTCGGCACGGGGCCGGTCAAAGGTTTTGCCACCACCCTTACGGTGGGTCTTTTCGCCAACCTGTTTACGGCGGTTTTTGTCTCGCGCATGATCTTCGATTGGCTGTTGAGCCGCCATCAACGCGGCGAAGCATTAAGCATTGGGTAAATGAAAACGGAATCATTGTGTGGGTCGCGTGTAACGAGAGTAGTCAGAGGGAGCTGAGAGCAGCGTGGAATTTTTTCACAATCCAAATATAGATTTTCTGGGGAAAAAGTGGTATTTTCTCGCCTTTTCCCTTGTATTCAGCGTGGCTGGCGTGTGTTCGATGCTGTTTTGGCATCATATTCCGCTCGGGATTGATTTTCGCGGAGGCACGCAGGTCCAGGTGAAGTTTACTCATCCGCCCAATAACGCCTTAGTAAGTTCTGAGTTGGACCGCGCCGGTTTGCCGCATGCAGGAATTGTTCACTATGGCTCCGCGGGGGACAACGAAGTCCTGATTAATCTCTCCCTGGAAGAGACCAGTGAACAATCCCTGGAACGTGGCAAGGATGAAATCATCAAGGCCTTGGAAAAGAACGTTCCGGCGGGGAAGATTGACCTGAACAACTCAAGCGCATTGAGCATCGCCGATTATCTGATGCAGGCTGATCCCCTGCGCGCGGGAACCGATGCCCGGCAGCAATACAACTCCCAGGCGAGCGCCCTGGTCAACTTCCGCGACAATGCGCGCGGTGGCGTTCTAAGTTCGTTCGATGAGTTGAAGAGCGTCGCCAATCCAGCGGTGATTTCTGCGCTGCAGGAGGGATTCTATCTCTCGGATTTCAGTGTCAGGAACGTGCAGATCATCGGCCCCCAGGTGGGAAAGCAGTTACGCGGGCAGGCGATAAGGGCGGTGCTGTACTCACTTGCCGGGATGCTGATTTACCTGGCGTTCCGCTTTGAGTGGATTTACGGCGTGGCTGCCGTGATCACGGTGTTTCACGACACCCTAATCACCGTCGGCGCATTCTCATTGACGAATAAGGAGATTTCGCTTACCGTTATCGCGGCCATTTTGACCCTGGTCGGGTATTCGAATAACGACACCATTGTTGTTTTTGACCGCATCCGCGAAAACCTGAAGCTGATGCGGCGGGAAAAGCTGGCCGATATCGTCAATCGAAGCATTAACCAGACCTTGAGTCGGACGGTGCTCACGGCTGGTTTGACGTTTCTGACGGTATTGTCCCTGTACTTGTTTGGCGGCGAAGTGCTGCACGGGTTTTCGTTCGCGCTGGTAATCGGCATTCTGATTGGTACATATTCTTCGATTGCCATTGCCGCCCCGATTTTGGTCGCGTACCAGGATTGGCGGAGTGATCGAGGTAAACGGGCGGTGATTGCGGCAGGCGGCGATAAAAAGCGCTCCACTGGCAAGGCGGTCACCGCGGGTGTCAAGCCCGAAAAAGGCGCCAAGGCGCCGGCGGGTCGTTAGGCTTGTAGTCCCCAAAAGGGAGCTTTTTAGAATTAAATGCCAGAGATGGAAACAAATACGCGGAAGGTGGTGTCAAAGGATAAGTAGGTCTGCCCAGGAGGAAACATATGTTTGAAGACAGCCTAATCGAATCCGGTGGTAAGCTCAAGACCAAACGGGGCCTCACCAGTTCCATCGCCTTCATCTTCGAGGCGGTACTGGTGGGTGTAATGGTCCTTATCCCTCTACTGTTTACGGACGCGTTGCCGAAGGCGCAGTTGATGACCTTTCTGGTCGCGCCTCCTCCGCCACCTCCCCCGCCTCCTCCGCCGGCCGCTGTGGTTCACATCGTGAAACAAGTTCAGACGGATATCGTCAATGGCCAGCTGCGCACCCCTACCCGGATTCCCAAGAAGGTTGAAATCATCAAGGAAGACGCCGCGCCGCCTCCGGTGATGGCGGCAGGAATCGTGGGCGGAGTCCCGGGCGGAGTTCCGGGCGGACAAATGGGCGGCGTGATCGGTGGCATCATCAGTTCCACGCCGGTTGCTGTGCCTAAAGTCGCTACGCCGCAGCGCGTACGCGTTTCCCAGGGCGTGACGCAGGGGTTGCTGATTCGTCGGGTGCAACCTACCTATCCGCAATTGGCCCGTCAGGCGCGCATTCAGGGAACGGTGGTTCTACAGGCTGAAATAAGCAAGTCTGGCGATATCATCAACTTGCAGGTGGTCAGCGGCCATCCCATGCTGGCGCCGGCGGCGCTGGACGCTGTCAAGCAATGGAAGTACAAGCCATACATCCTGAACGGCGAACCGGTGGAAGTGGATACGCAAATCACCGTGAACTTCACGCTGGGCGGGTAGACATAACGCGAGCTGCAGTTGGTGAGGCAGCGCCAGGTTTGAAAGACTCAAACGTAACATTCGGCAACTTTAAAGAGTTCCGAGGAGGGGAAAGCAACACATGCTCGTAGCCAATTTGGCAGCACACACTGTAGCTCACGTTTCCACCTATGGAGCCTGGTTCTTCCAGGACCAGCCGGTGGGTTGGGACCCGATTTCGCTCTGGCACCAGATGGGCTGGGTAGCGAAAGGGGTGGTCATCATTCTCTTCATCATGTCGGGCTGGTCCATCGGCGTCATGATTGACCGTTGGATGGCCTTCAGCGCCGCCCGTAAACAGTCACGGCAATTTGCTCCTGCGGTCGCGGGCGCGTTGCGCGATGGTCGCATTGACGAAGCCATCAAGGTGGCCGAGCGGAACAAGAAGAGCCATCTGGCCAAAGTAGTTACCGCGGGCTTGATGGAATTCCGCGCTCACCAGGACAGCGGTGAGATACCCGGCGAAACCATCGAAGCTTCCAAGCGCGCCTTGGAGCGTACCGAAGCCATTGTCCACGCCGAACTGAAGCGCGGCTTGGGCGGTCTGGCCACCATCGGTTCAACCGCTCCATTCGTCGGCCTGTTCGGGACGGTGATGGGCATTCTGAATGCCTTCAAGGGCATTTCCGAGCAGAAGGCCACCGGTCTGGGTGCCGTCGCCGGTGGAATCGCAGAAGCCTTGGTGACGACCGCTATCGGCCTATTGGTGGCCATTCCAGCCGTCATGATGTTCAACTACTTGACCGGTCGCGTGGAAGCGTTCGACGTAGAGATGGACAACTCCTCCAGCGAACTGATTGACTATTTCCTGAAGCGGCGTGGTGCGGCGACGGCCAGGCGGGCATAGGCTCCGTCTCGCTTGGAAAGTGGCTCGCGGGCTGAGTTGCAGGGCTCGGCGCTGGATCAATCCAGCGCCGGAGCCGGGAAGCAGGGCACGCGGCTAGTGGTGTAGAGGAGATGGGAAGCAATGGGAATTGCAAAGCGCGACGAAGGTTCCAAAGTCAACTCCGACATAAACGTCACCCCGATGGTGGACGTGATGTTGGTGTTGTTGATTATCTTCATGGTCATCACGCCCATGTTGCAAAAGGGCGTGAGCGTGGACTTGGCCAAGGTTAACAATCCGGAGTCCATGCCGGATGCGGACAAGGAAGATGCTCTCATCGTGGCGGTCATGCGCGATGGCAAGGTCTATTTCGGCAACGACCAGATCGCGCCGGACATGCTAACCGAGAAGGTCAAAGATCGCATTGCCGCCAAGACCGACAAGCGCGTCTATGTTCGGGCCGATGCCAGAGCGAAGTATCTTTCGGTGAAGACGGTGGTGGATAACGTCCGCGCCGCTGGGGTTGACGATCTTGGCCTGCTGACTGATCAGAGAAAACAAACGGGCAGTCCCACCGCGCCGCCTCCGCCCGCAGGGGCGCCGGCCGGCGGGCAATAAGGGAGAAGCTTTATGGGTATGGCAGTCGGCCCCAGCGGGGGCCAAAGCGCGAATATAAACGTAACGCCGCTGATTGATGTGCTGCTGGTGCTGTTGATCATTTTCATGGTCATCACTCCATTGACGCCCAAAGGCCTGGACGCCATGGTGCCGCAGCCTCCGCCACCCAACCAAAAGCAGAACAACACGCCGGACCGCACGATCGTCGTGCAGTTGATTGACCGTGGACCGGGTCAGGAACCGGGTCTCAGAGTCAATCAGGACGACGAAACTTGGGACGGTCTGCAGGGGCGGTTAACGGATATTTACAAGACCCGCGCCGAAAAAGTCATGTTCATAAAAGGGGATGATGACATTCCTTTTGCGGATGTGGCCAACGTCATCGACATTGCTCATGCGGCAGGCGTGGACAAGGTGGGGTTGATAACCGCCAAGATTGAGTCAGGTAATTAGGATTGCCTGCAAAGCTGGCTTAATTTCTTTACTGAGCTTGTGATGGGTTCTGACTAGGGAGAAGCATAACGTGACGAATAGATATGTGCGGATGCTGCTGGTGCTGGGAGTCGGCCTGGCTCTGCTTTCCGCTACGGGCTGCGACAAATTGAAAGCTCGCGATCAATTGAACAAAGGAGTGCAATCATACAAAAACGCCCGCTACGAAGAGGCGATTGATCACTTCCAAAACGCCATTTCTCTTGACCCGAGCCTGCTGAATGCACGTCTATATTTGGCCACGGCGTACACCCAGCAATATATTCCGGGCGCCGATACCCCGGACAACAATCGCATGGCCCAACAGGCCATCGACGAATACGAGTCGGTTTTGCAGCGCGATCCAAAAAACCTTACCAGTGTCAAAGGCATCGGCTACCTGTACTTGAACATGAAGAAGTTCGATAAAGCCAAGGAGTACTATCGTCGGGCATCAGAGATCGACCCCAACGATCCCGAGCCTCACTATACGATCGGTGTGATTGATTGGACGCAGGCGTACCAACCGGCGATGGAAGAGCGCGCCAAACTCGGCCTGAAACCGGACGAAATGCTGAAGGATAAGAAGGTTTGTGCAGATCTGAAGGAGAAGAATACACCCATCATTGAAGACGGCATGGCGGAACTGAACAAGGCCTTGGAATTGCGCCCGGACTATGACGATGCCATGGCCTACATGAACCTGATGTATCGGCGCAAAGGCGACGATATGGAGTGCGACAATCCTTCAGCCCGATCGGCGGATATGAAAGTGGCCGACGACTGGGTAGACAAGACTATGGCTGCCAAGAAGGCCAAGGCGGCAAAACAGCCCGGAGTGCAGGGCATTACCTTGGGCGCGGGTCAGCAATCGCAATAATCTTTCCATCATGAAGTCGGGCCTCCGGCGTTGGTTCGCCGCGAGGCCCTTTTATTTTGCCCGGCGACTCGGAATTAGGTCGTTCGTCGTCGACATTCGTTAGAATGTTGTGTTTGGCTAACTCCAACTTTAATTGTCGGCATGTTCGGAAAAATCCTAATTGCCAACCGCGGGGAGATCGCGGTACGTGTGATCCGTGCCTGTCGCGAGATGGGCATTGCCTCGGTGGCGGTCTACTCGGACGTTGACCGTGCCTCGATTCACGTGAGCCTCGCAGACGAGGCTTATCACGTCGGCCCGGCAACCCCCTCTGAGTCCTATCTGAACATTGCGAAAATCCTGGGCGTGGCCAAACGTGCCGGGGCAGACGCGGTTCATCCCGGCTACGGTTTTCTTTCCGAAAATGCGAAATTCGCTGCCGCCTGCACGGCGGCTGGCCTCAAGTTCATTGGTCCCTCTGCCGCTTCCATCGAGCTCATGGGCTCGAAAACCCGGGCTCGCCAACAAATGGAGAAGGCAGGCATCGGCTTCGTTCCGGGTACCTCGCGTGGGTTGGCTTCCCTGCGCGAGGCCACGGAACTGGCGGCAACGGTCGGATATCCCGTGCTGCTCAAAGCCGCGGCAGGAGGTGGCGGCAAGGGCATGCGGCTGGTCAATGATCCGGGCGAAATGGACTCGGCGCTGCAGTCGGCGCAAAGCGAGGCGCAGCGGGCTTTTGGGGATGATGAAGTCTACTTGGAAAAGGCGGTCATCAATCCGCGCCATGTCGAAATGCAAGTGCTGGCCGACGAACACGGGAACACGGTTTACCTGGGAGAACGCGAGTGCTCCATCCAAAGGCGTCACCAGAAGGTGATTGAAGAGGCGCCGTCTCCAGTTGTAGATGCGGATTTAAGGCGCCGGATGGGAGAAGTTGCGGTACGCGTGGCAAAGGCTGCCAACTACGCCAATGCCGGGACGGTCGAGTTCCTGCTGGATGCAGACCAGAATTTCTATTTCCTCGAGATGAACACCCGCCTGCAGGTGGAGCACCCGGTAACGGAGCTGGTCACAGGACTTGATCTGGTGCATTTGCAAATTCGCATTGCGGCGGGAGAGAAGCTGTCCTTCACTCAGGACCAGGTCAGCCTTCGCGGCCACGCCATCGAGTGCCGTATTTACGCCGAAGACCCGGACAATAACTACTTTCCCAGCCCCGGCAAGATCACGCTACTGTTGACGCCTTCCGGGCCGGGGATTCGCCGTGACAGCGGCATGTACGAGGGGTGGACCGTGCCCCTGGAATACGACCCCCTTTTGGCGAAGCTGGTCGGCTATGGGAACGACCGGGCGCAAGCCATTGCACGGCTAACGCGCGCCCTGGATGAGTATTTTGTGGGCGGGATCAAAACCAATATTTCGTTGTTCCGCCGCATTTTTCGTGATGCGGATTTCCAGGGCGGCCGATTCCACACCGGATATCTGGATCAATTGCTGAAAGCTTCGCCGTCCTCTGAACCCGGCCAGCAGGATTCCACCGTAGCCGCGATTGCTGCTGGAGTCTTCGCAATGCTGGATGAAGGCTCGGTCGCAAATGTCGGGGCTACTCCCAGGAACGGCAGCAGTGAATCCGTGCGGTCAAAAGCTACCGTTTCCGTCTGGCGAAAGGCCGCCAGGACAGAAGCGCTGATTTGAACAGAACGTTCGACTGAAACCTTGGGATTGCTCGCATGATTTACGAGGTCATGATCGGCACGCAGAACTGCCGCCTGGAATTGAACCGTAAAGGAGATCGCTGGGAGTGTATTTTGGATGGCCATGCCGTCCCGATGGATGCAGTACTCACGCGGCCGGATGTTCTTTCCATCCTGATCGAGGGCAAGTCGTATGAGATCAGGCGGGAGCGTGCCGGGAACGATGTGCACTTCTGGGTCGGGCCGGAGCGGTATGGGGTCGAGTTGCGCGATCCGCGTTCTCTTCGCAGCCGTCAGACTAGAGGAGGCGACAAGGGCCCGCGGAAACTAATGGCGCAGATGCCAGGCAAAATCGTCCGTCTGTTGGTCAGAGAGCAAATGGAAGTGGAGGCTGGGCAAGGCGTCCTGGTGGTGGAAGCGATGAAAATGCAGAATGAAATCAAATCCCCTAAAAAGGGCGTGATCACGAAAATCGTGGTGACCGAAGGAGCACGGGTGAACGCCGGAGACGTCCTGGCAGTGGTCGACTAGCTTCCCTAGCATCGCTGCCCCGTCACGAAAATTTCATTTTCTCACCGTCGCATTGGAATCGATAATCCTTTGGGCGTAGTAGTTCTGTACCTTGGCTTGGTCCCGCAAAACTTCATAGTAGGCCGCTTTCAGAAGCTGCTCCCGGCGGTCACGCAACTCGGAGCGTATTGCCTGTTGCACTCGGGGATCCGAGAGTTCACGCTGCCCGGCAGGTTCTTTGGCCAGGAGTTTCACAATGCGAAACCCCATGAGTTGCCTGGTCATGGGATTGATCACGGTGATAGGCTGGGTATATTGGCCCGGCTTGAGAGCCATGACCGCATCCCGCGTGGTCGGGTCCGTGTTGCGCAAGGCCGATTCCGGCGTGAATCCGAGGTCCCCCCCATTGTTGGCAGTTTCGGTATCCTCCGAGTAATTCATGGCCACCGTGCCGAAGTCATCCCCGCTGTCCAGCCGGTTGAGGACCATCTGGATCTTCTTGCGGGCTTCGGACTCATTCTGTGCCTTATTGCTTTGATTACGGGCTTGGGGATTGGGCATCGGCGTTACGAAAATTTGCGCCAGGTGGTATTGCGCCTCGATGAAATTGAACTCTGATTTGTGGCTGTTGTAGTAGTCCACAATGTCCTGATCGGAGACGTTGATCTTGGAGTTGACCTCTTTGTTGGTAACTTTTTCGACCGTAATCGAGCGGCGAATATCGCGTTTGAAGTCGTCCAAGGTCATCTTCTTCTCCTTCAAACGCGCTTCGAACTGCTCGTTGGTGTAGGGAGCCTTGTACTCGCTGAGTTTGCGGTCCACTTCGTCATCGGTGGCCAGAAGCCCAAGCTTCTCGGCGCGATGCATCAGAATTTCGTCATCGATGAGCCCGTTCAGAATATTCAGGCGCAAACTTTCCGCCTGCTCGCCCGTGGGCGGCTGCTGCTGCGACCCGGCAGTTTGATTCTGAAAGTACTTCTCCACCTCGGCACGGTAAATCTTATTACCGTCTACGATGGCGGCGACGTCATCTCCTGGATGTTTTGCCCCGCACCCGGTGACAGATAATGCAGCAGCGCCGACCAGCGGCAACAGCGCGTATCGCAGCGGCCAATGTTTACTCAATCAAGCCTCCGTGTGAGCCGGGGTCCGGCAGCGGCATATTATACCGCTGTGCAAATGCTCACTGGTTTGCGTCAATTTCAGTGACTGGGTCCCGAAGCGGCGGGTTCCGATGCAGGATGCGCGGGCGGCGGAACGCCGGCTTGTTGCAACGCGCGATCGAATGCCGCCCGCAGATCTCCGATTGGACGTGCGCCGTCAATCTTTTCGCCATTGATGAACATCGTGGGCGTAGCTTCCACGCCAAGCATCTCGCCCTCTTTCAGCGAAGCTCTGACTGCATCTTCGTTTTGCGCCTTAACGCAAGACTGAACCTTCTGCATGTCGAGATGATGCTTTGAGGCCTGTTCCGTGGTCAAATGGTCCAGTTCTGCGAATTGGGCTTCATGGCTCTTGGCCGCGCTTATGTCCTTTCCGTTGGCGTGGAGATAATCGGCCAGTTCCCAGTAGGCGTCGTCGCTCTGGGCCGCCAGGCAGTCCGCATCCACCGCCGCATGCATAGCCCACGGGTGCAGTTCGGTGAGCGGAAAGTCCTTGTAAACGAACTTCACCCGGTCTCCGTATTCCTGCAGCAGGCCGGGGAATAGTATCTCGTGCATACGCGAGCAGAAAGGGCACTCGAAATCGTCGTAGTTCACGGCTACTACTTTTGCGTTCGCGTTTCCCCGCGTGGGCCGGCCATGAACGTCAATTTTCTGCATGACTTCGGCATAAGGATTCCTTGGTGAGGTCAAGCCGGGTCATGCGGATCAATGTCTTGTCATCCTTCGAGAGTAGAAAATCGTAGTTCTTTTTCTTCTGTCCGCTATCGAAGGTGACGGTCAAGGCGTCGTAATTAGGGAACTCGCTGGGCTTGCGCGGACCTACCGTGATGGTTATGTCGGAAGGCACGCTGTAGTAGCTGCGCACCTGGCGTTCGATACGCAGGTTGACGTCGGAAGATCCCGATTGAGCCGAGCACCCCAGGCAAACGAGGCCAAACAGAAGTACGAAACGACGCAGGAAGCTTACCGGAAGGCGCTTATTCATTGGGAAAATCTGCCATGATTATCTCACAAGGGATGCGGCGAACGTGGCCTGGCAACGTCTTTTTGCCAATCAGCCGCGGGATCAGAGCTTCCGCGCGAGCTGGTCGGCGGGAAGCAGCGCATTCATGGAACCGGAACGGAAGCCTTCCAGATCAAGAGTCACGAACTTGAAACCGAGAGCCTTGAATATCCGGATAAACTCGCCGCTCATCTCCACATTTAGCGCACGCGGAAGTTCCTCGCGCGCAATTTCAATGCGGACCATCTCTCCGTGGTGGCGTACACGGAATTGGCGGAACCCGAGCCCACGCAAAGCGTCCTCCCCTTGTTCAATTGCGCTTAGAGCTTCGCGCGTGACCGGGCGTCCGTATTCAACGCGTGAAGAGAGGCAGGCGGAAGCTGGTTTGTCCCAGATGCGAAGCCCGGCTTCGCGAGCCAGATCACGGATCTCCTGTTTGCCGAGCCCGGCTTCTAGCAGCGGGGCGGCAACGCCGTGGGCTCGCGCAGCGCCTTGACCGGGGCGGAAATCACCCTGGTCGTCCAGGTTGACCCCGTACGCGATCAAGTCATACCCATGCGACTTCCGGAACTCCTCCATCACCGTAAACAGCTCGTCCTTGCAGAAGAAGCAGCGCGAGCCATCGTTGCGGGCATACTCAGGGCGTTCGAGTTCTGACGTAGAAATGACCTGGAGCGGAATTTTTCGCTCGTCGGCAAACCCAATAGCATCTGCAAGTTGCGTGCGAGCCAGGCTGGCAGAATCGGCGATTACCGCCAGCATGGCATCCCCCAGAACGTCATGCGCAGCCCAAGCCAGGAATGCAGAATCCACCCCACCGGAGTAGGCAACCAGGGTTCGGCCAAGCGAGCGAAGACGCGCGTCTAACGCCAGGCGCTTGGAAACGAGGGTCTGAGACAATGCCACACTTTCATTCTAACAGCCATGGCTATGTACTAACTGAACGGTCCCACTCCTTACTCTGCTGCAGAGCAATGGTCTGAGCGTTGACCGGAAGGCTTGCTAAAACAATCTTTCCTGACGCTTCAAATTGCCGATTGCCCCAAGATTTGCCAGCGCAAAGGTAAAGCGGAACTGGTTTTCATTGCGGACCGCGCCCAACGCAAAGCGCCGGTATTCAATGTTGATTCCACAACAGTCCCAGTTGTACGCAGCTTGAACGGATGCATATTGCAGGAAATCGAGATGGGCATCAAACCCGATGTTGGCCGCGCCGGTGAAGCCGCGCTTGTTCAGGTGTCCATAGCCCAGCAGCAGACGATACTGGTCGAATCGTTGTGGCTGGGGAACAGGCGCAGACGGCAGCGTACTCGGGCTCTGCAGGAACGCATCCCCCCCCCCAATCGTCAACAACCCCAAACGATAGTTGATAATCGCCGTGCTCGCGTTAATACGCCCTTTCTTAACGTCGTAGTCGAGGTCCCACTCGGCATCCGTTCGGGAGGTCGTTTGAATGCGAAGCCGGGAAACGAGCGGCGAAAGCCGTCGGGCGTTAGTGAGAAATGCGATACCTGTCAGGTCTGCGGTTGCAGCAAACACATTGCGAACGCCCGGCACAAGAGCCCCGCCAAAGGTGGGATCCAGATAGTACTTTTGCGCCAGTTCCCATGTGACGATTTCCCGGACCTCCGGGCCGGCCACGCAAGGTATGCCTTCCAGATTCTTCGACTGCTCCCAGGGGATGCGGCTTTGCGTCGGCTGGCTGCCGATCACCAGCCCGGGCATTCCTGCCGGTCCGCAATCTTCCGGCCCGGGAGAAGTCCGTTTCGCATAAAGACGGTTGACCACGGCATATTCAACTTCGTCCGTGTTGCTCAGGATATCTTCGTCGTCGAAGCGAAGGATGTCGGAAAAATTGTTCACTCCGGTCACGTACTGGTAAACCGCGCGCGGTTCGATCACGTGCTTCCACTTGCGGCCCAGGAATTCACGGTTGAACACCCGATCCACGGCTGGCGGGCGCAACTCCACGGAAGTCTCCAACGACTTGCGATTGATCGGATCGCTGATTGCCGCCCGGTTGCCTGACTTCTGCAGTTCCTCGGTATAGAACGTGTCGCGGAGGGAAATCTCCGGCCGCAGGGACCAGCCATGCAACAACAGAGGCAGCGAAAGCCTTGGATTGAGATTGAGGCGGCCCACCAGAGGCGCTGTTGCAAATCCGGGCTCGCTGCGATACAGCCCACCGGCAGAAGTGTCATACGACCAGTAGAATGGAGAATGCCCCAGCGGGCGATCCACGCTGGAAGCCTCGATCGTGGGCGCGTGGACGATGGTCACTACATCCCCGGTGGTTGTACTTTCAAAGTTCTGGTAGCGTTCGGTCAAAAAATCATTGAAGAATCCGTTGCTGGCATGCGTCAGAAATCCTTGCGACTTCACTTCGGAGTTGACGGCCTGCGTGAAAACCTCGTTGAACGCAAGCCGATAAACGTATGAGGTCAAATAATCGGCGTTTACTACTCCTCGAACGTTATGCGGGAACAGGTTTTCGGCCTGTACCCGCACTTCCTGCCCACCCTGGTTCTTGCGATCGAACACTGCCCCGTAATTCAAGTCTATGAACGAGTCTTCGCTCGGGCGTGCGCGGAATTCGGCATGGGGCGCCCAGCCGCGCAAAGAGTAATATTGCGCGCCGCCATTCAGGTCCATGCTGCGATTGATGGCCCAGTAAGCCGATTCTCCGATAATCTTCCCTTTGATCGAAGATGTTCCAATGTTCGGGATCTCCAGGCCCGACTGCCGCACTTTCTTAACCGGATGGGTTGCATACGGCAGGTAAAGGATCGGCACGCCCATAATGCGGAAGTCGCTGTTGTAGATCTGTGCATTACCGCCCACGTCTACCGTGACCTTGCGGGCGTAAAAACGCCACTTTGGATGGGGCAGGTTGCAGGTGGTGACGGTTCCGCCATACAGCACATAGTGGTCCGGGCTGGTCTTCTCGACCACCTTTCCGGTCAGAATGAAAGGATTGGGCGAAGTCAGCATGGCCCGGGTTATGCCCGGCCGCATGCCGATCGTGCCATACACGGTTTCGAACCGGCCGGTCTCGCGGCGAAAGTTGTACCTGGCATGGCTCGCCTGGATGCGTTCGTCGTTCATGCTGCCCAGCAACACTACATTGCCATCGGCTGTAGCCTCGCGTGTATCCGTGTTGTAGGTGGCCTCATCGGCACGAAGGGTATAGTCTCCGTATTGAATCTCGACTTTCCCGGTCAACTTGATGACCGGTCCTTCTTTTTCCTGGGTGACCGCGCGAATGGTTACATCTTCAGACTGCCGAGAAGCCGGCATTTTGGGCCATTGAGACGTGTTATTGGAACTGCTTGCGGGAGAATGCAACTGGCTGGTAACTAAGGAATGCGCGAAGACTAGATGACAAAGCACAGCAGCCGTGATAAGGAATCGTGTGCGGGCAATCATCGGCGACGCGCGAATTTCGCAGCTGGCAAACTCGGACCCAGTCCTGTGAAGTTAGCACGGCTTTGGCATGGGAGGCAAAGCCAGGCAGTGCATGCTGCCCAACCTGCTTCAACATGAAATCCAATTTTCAACGCGCGGGCGCGGACGGAACTCCCACAAATCGCTCTTTCGTTGATCCTGAAGCATACGATGCCAGCGAACAGCAGTTTGCCGCCAGCCTGGAAGAGCGCGTTCCGCTGGACGTCACGGGAGAAGAAACATCAGTGGAAAACATTGCAACAGCGTCCGCAGGGACACAGCGAAGTGAGCCTCAAACGGATGGTACGCCAGAAAGCGCTCCCAAAGACGCGCCTACGTCTGCAGCCGATCAACCGCAGCATCCGAATCCGGATGCCTGGCGTGAGGAAGTATCCGCTCGCCTGGACAGCTATCGGGCACGTCGCCGTCCCCGTGCGCCGCGCTATCCTTCGCTGCAATTGAAATTTGAACCGGCCGAGCCGACATGGAGTTCTCCGCCAGTCCCCGCTGGAAAGATCCAGCCGGTCATCACGGAACGCCCATCCGCTGCCTTAGAAAAGACGACCAGCCCCGCGGAATTATCCGCCAATCCCACATCGGACACACGCGTCCCTGAACCCACTGCCCGTGTGCTGCCGTTTCGCCGCGTCTCGCCTGCCCCACCCAAGCCGCTGGAAGAATTGGCCGAGCCCATGCAGCTTTTCCCTCGAATCTTGGAAGTGCCCGAAGTAACCCCGCCTCCGCCGGCATTGGGAGGCATTCTCATCGAGCCGGAGGTCAAGGAGTCCAGCCCGAAGCGCCCCGGCATCGAAATTCCATTGCAAACAGCGAGCATCTTCCGCCGAACCGTGGCGGCGGCGTGCGATGGAGTGCTCGTGGCAGCCGCCTTTTCACTGTTTGTCTATATTTTCTTTGAAATTACAAGAACCGCTCCTCCCGTCAAACCGTCAATTGCCATGGGTATTGTAGTTCTAGGGATTTTTGCGGCGGGTTATCAGTTCTTGCTTTTGACCTATGCGGGCAACACGCCAGGGTTAAGAATAGCCAGCCTCCGCTTGAGCCAATTCGACGGCACTGTGGTTTCCCGGCGGGTTCGGTGCTGGCGGGTGTTGGCCTCCGTTCTGTCGGGCGTCTCGCTCGGCCTTGGCTATGCCTGGTGCATGTTGGACGAAGATCAACTCTGCTGGCATGATCGCATCACCAGAACGCATCTGGCGCCGCGATAGCAACCTGTTAACATCATCCTGTGCGTACCAGCTCTCCCATTCGAGTACGTTTTGCGCCCTCGCCGACCGGGCACCTCCATGTGGGCAACGCCCGAACCGCGCTCTTCAACTGGCTCTTCGCTCGCCACCATGGCGGCATGATGGTGCTGCGAATCGAAGACACCGACCTGGAGCGCAGCGAGACCCGTTTTGAAAACCAGCTTATGGATGACCTGAAGTGGCTGGGGCTCGATTGGGACGAAGGTACGGATGTGGGCGGGCCCTACGCGCCCTACCGCCAGTCCGACCGGCTCGAAATCTATCGCGAGCATGCCGAGCGGCTGGTGGCCGAAGGCAAGGCGTATCTCTGTTTTTGCACGGAAGAGGATCTGCAGATGGAGCGTGAGCGGGCCTTGGCTGAGCACCGTGCGCCTGTCTATTCCGGCAAGTGTCGGCGGCTCGATCCAGCCATGGCAAAGCAGCGCCGTGCAACTGGAGAGGCATGCGCGATTCGCCTGCAAATTCCCGAACGCCCCATTCGTTTTCATGACATCGTACACGGAGAAGTGGAGTTTTCGAACGAGGTCGTCAGCGACCCCATTATTCTGCGCTCCAGCGGCATGCCGGTTTACAACTACGTGGTGGTCATTGATGACGCGCTTATGAAGATCACCCACGTGATTCGCGGCGACGATCACCTTTCCAACACGCCAAAGCAGGTGGCGCTCTACGAAGCTCTAGGCTGGCCAGTGCCGGAGTTTGCGCACCTTTCCACCATTCTGGGGGGCGACCGGGAACGGCTTTCCAAGCGGCACGGTGCGACGTCCATCGCCAGCTTTCGCGAAATGGGCGTGCTGCCCGAAGCGCTGGTAAATTACCTGGCACTGTTGGGGTGGGCGCCTCCCGGCGGCACGCGCGAAATCTTCAGCCGCGACGACTTGGTTAAGGAATTTTCGCTCGAGCGAGTTACCCCTTCGCCGGCGGTCTTTGACATGGAGAAGCTGTACTGGCTGAACCGGCACTACATCAAACAAGGGCCGGTAGAGCGGATTGCGGCACTAGCCAGGCCATTCTTTAAGGATGCTGGCCTATTGCCGGAGCCCTTGGAATCCGGAGTGGAAGCTTGGTTTGACCGAATCCTGGCCCTTCTGCTGCCTTCTGTCGATCGCTTGGATCAGTTGCCGGAACGGGCATCCCTAATCTTCCATTACGATGCGATGGCTGCCCTCGCCGCTCCCGACAATGCTGATGTGCTGGTTTGGCAGCACACCGACGCGGTAGTCGCAAGGTTTACCGCCAAAATTCTGGCAGATGAATCGGCCAGTTCCTCCCAGCTCACCGCGCAACGCTTCAAGCAAGTCGTCAACGAAGTCAAAGCGGAAACGGGAGCCAAGGGGAAAGAACTCTTCCATCCCATCCGCCTGGTCATTACCGGATCGCACTCGGGCCCGGAGTTCGATAAGTTGATTCCCATTCTCGAGGAAGGTAGCCGTCTGAATCTGCCGAAATCTGTGCTCAGTGTCTGCCAGCGCGTGAAGACATTTGCTGACGCCAGAACGAAATAGTCCCTTCGATTTTTCAGGTCGTGCCGCTCTACCGCTTCAAAACGTCATTCAGGGCATTCTTGAGTTCGGGGTATTGGAAACTGTATCCGCTCATCGCCAGTTTCGTGGGTTCGACCTTCTGGCTAGCCAATAACAGTTCGTCGCCCATTTGGCCAAAGGCAAGGCGGGCGGCGAATGCGGGCATAGGGAAAATAGCAGGGCGAGACAGCGCAGCGGCCAACGTCCGGGTGAATTCCGCATTTTTTACGGGTGCGGGAGCAACCACGTTCACTGGCCCGGTGAGGTGGTTGCCAGCTAGAACATGGTGAATCGCGCTGGACAGGTCCTGCACATGAATCCAGCTCCACCACTGCCGGCCGCTGCCGATCCTGCCGCCCAGCCCCAGGCGGAACGGTAGCAACATCTTCTGTAAAGCGCCGCCCGAACGGCTGAGGACCAACCCGATGCGGAGTTGTGCAGCGCGAATGCCGGCATCTTCCGCGCGGGTCGTAGCGGCTTCCCATTCCCGGCAGACCATGGGCAGAAACCCCCGCCCCGCCCTGCTATCCTCGCGTAGGACCTCATCGCCGCGATCCCCGTAGTACCCAATCGCCGAGGCCGTAATGAAAACGCGCGGACGTTCGGGCGCGTCGGCTAAAGCTTCCGCCAAATGACGAGTGCCCTGCACCCGGCTATCGAGGATGCGACGCTTTTTTACCGCAGTCCAGCGGCCGACGATCGACTCCCCCGCGAGATGGATGACAGCATCGAATCCAGAGACGGACTGGGGCCGCAATGGCTGCAGCGGGTCCCACGCAATCTGGTCATCGCCGGACGTAGCCCCGCGAACCAGTCGCACAATCTGGTACCCGCGCTCCCGAAGATGCGGCAGCAGGGCCCCTCCGATAGGGCCGGAAACTCCGCTCACCAGGACTTTGCCAGTGCCCGGGCTCATAGCCCCTCAACTCTAGCAGGTTACCGATGTTACGAAAACGAACGGAAGGCTATAGGGTGCTCAGCCCGGCATCCCGCGCTCAACGGGCTATAATCTGATATGGCGACTCTACGCCAGCAGATCGCGACCAATGTCCTGACGGTCACCAAGTTCCGCGACCTCATGCGCACCATGCGCGAGAACCGGCCGACCGACGATCTGGAACTCGTCCGCAAAGCTTACGAATTTTCTCAGACCCATCACGCCGGGCAGACCCGGGCCTCCGGCAAGCCTTATCTGGAGCATCCTCTGGAAGTTGCCCTGGTCCTGGCCGAGATGAAAATGGACCCGGTCGCGGTGTCCGCCGGCCTGCTGCACGACTCCGTTGAGGACACATCCGTCACCATCGTCGATATCCGCAAGGAATTCGGCGAGCAGGTAGCTCACATCGTCGAAGGCGTCACCAAGATCAGCAAGATTGATTTTGCCACCCGCGAAGAGCAGCAAGCGGAAAACCTGCGCAAGATGATGCTGGCCATGGTGGATGACATCCGCGTTGTCCTCATCAAGCTGGCCGACCGGTTGCACAACATGCGGACCCTCGAACACCTACAGCCGGAGCGCCAGCACAAAATCGCTCAGGAGACACTGGAGATCTACGCTCCTATCGCCCACCGCCTGGGCATGGGCAAAATCCGCGGCGAACTGGAAGATCTGGGTTTCCGCTTCCTCGATCCCATTGCCTACGAGCAGGTCCACGAAGCCGTGGAATCTCGCCGCAAAAAGGGCGAGCAGTTTCTGGCGCGCGTCGAAGACGTGCTACAGGACAAACTGAAAGAGGCTGGAATCACTGCGAAGGTCGAGAGCCGGATTAAGCGGCTTTTCAGCATCCACAAGAAGTTGCAGCGGCAACGTATCAGCGTGGATCAGGTCTATGATCTCTGCGCCATGCGGGTGATCACCAAGTCCGTGCAGGACTGTTATGCCGTGCTGGGTATCGTGCACAACATCTGGCGGCCGGTGCCGGGCCGCATTAAGGATTTCATCGCCATGCCGCGGCCGAACTTCTACCAGTCGCTGCATACCTCCGTGATCACGGAGGATGGCACGCCGTTCGAAATCCAAATTCGCACCGAAGAGATGCACAAAATGGCGGAAGAAGGCATTGCCGCCCACTGGAAATACAAAGACGGTCCGGTTTCGGCGCAGGATGAGCAGCGCCTTTCCTGGTTGCGGCAGGTGGTCGAATGGCAGCGAGACGTCTCCGATCCCAACGAATTCCTCTCCACGCTAAAAATCGATCTGTTCCCGGAGGAGGTTTACACCTTCACCCCCAAGGGCAAGGTCCTGGTTCTGCCGCGCGAATCCACTCCCATTGATTTCGCTTACAGCATTCACACCGAAGTGGGTCACACCTGCGTGGGCGCCAAGGTCAACGGGCGCATGGTTCCGTTGCGGCACAAGCTGCACAGCGGCGATATTGTCGAGATCCTGACCCAACCCGCGCACAAACCCAGCCGCGATTGGTTGGCGGTGGTTAAGTCTTCGCGGGCCCGCAACAAAATCAAGCATTGGCTCAATATTCATCAGCGGGAGCGGGCCATCGAAATCGGCCGCAAATTGGTGGAAAAGGAAGCGCGCAAGTATCGCGTCGCACTGAAAGACATTAAGGACCAAGACCTGCATAAGATCGCATCGGACCACGGCCTCGGTGGAGCGGACGATCTAATGGCGGCTATCGGCTACGGCAAATATTCTGCCCGCCATGTACTCGGTCGCCTTGCCCCGGCTGGCACGCAGCCATCCCCGGATGGCGCGGTGGAAGACTCGGGCATCGGCAGCGCAGTGCGGCGCGTCTTTGGCGGAGGTAGCAGCAATGCCATTCGCGTGAAGGGGCACGATGATCTACTGGTCTACCGCGCTCGTTGTTGCAATCCGATCCGCGGCGAGGCTGTGGTTGGATACGTGACACGCGGCAAAGGCGTTGCCGTGCACGCGGTGAGCTGTCCTAATGTCGTGAATCTTCTCTACGAGCCCGAACGCCGCATTGATGTGGAATGGGCGCGGGACGATGGAATGCCAGCCTCCTATCCTGTGAAGCTGACCGTTTTCTGTGACGATCGCTTTGGCATGTTGAAACAGATCACCGCCGTGATTGGCGACGCCAAGACCAACATTCGCAACATCGGAGCTCAGACGGGAAATGGCCAGGCCAGCGTAGATGCCGTGCTGGATGTTGTTGACCTGCATCATCTGGAGCAGATCATCGCCGGCCTGAGAAAAATTCCCGGCGTGCACGATGTACAAAGATTGCAAAAAGTATAGACAGTGGCTAGCGATTGGTGACCAGCGCCGGGTGTTTTTCACTAATCACGAATCACTAGTCACTGACCACTATCTTCGGAGGCTTCATGCGCGATGTAATTTCCACCAAAGATGCTCCGCAAGCCATTGGACCATACTCGCAGGCTATTCGAGCCAACGGCTTCGTTTTCGTGTCGGGGCAAATACCCATCGATCCAGCCACCCAACAAATCGTTGTCGGCGACGTCGCCGCGCAGACCGACCGCGTGTTCAAGAATCTTTCCGGCATTCTGCAGGCCGCAGGAAGCAGTCTGGAGAAGGTCGTTCGCGCCGGCGTCTACCTTAAAAACATGGGTGACTTCGTCGCTATGAACGAGGTCTACGGTCGCTATTTCACCTCGGCTCCACCCGCCAGGGCCACCGTCGAGGTCTCGCGTTTGCCGAAAGATGTTCTGGTCGAAATCGACGTGATTGCCCTGGCGTAGAATCTTTGTCGTCCAAGATTTGGAGATAATCCATGCTGATGAAGACATTTCCCCTGCTCGTTATGTTGGCCGCAGCCGCGGCCCTTGCGCAAAGCGGCGCCACGCCTCACAAAGCGGCAACCACTCATCACGCCGCAGCTACTCATCACGCCGCGACCGGGCCGTCGAAGGTGACCGGCACCCCGACGAAAACTGCCGATGGGCTCGAATATTGGGACATCAAGGTGGGAACCGGAGCAGCTGCGGCGGCGGGCGATACGGTGAAAGTGAACTACACTGGTTGGTTCACGAATGGTAAGAAGTTCGACAGTTCCATCGGCCGCGGCCCGTATGAAGTGACGCCGCTCGGTACCGCGCCGGTCATCAAGGGATGGAATGAAGGCATCGTCGGCATGAAGGTTGGCGGCAAGCGCCAGTTGCGCATCCCGCCACAGTTGGCCTACGGAGCTGATGGCTACCCAGGGGTGATTCCGCCAAATTCAACCCTGATCTTTGACGTTCAATTGCTTTCGGTGAAGTCACCGAAATAAGTTCTGCAGGACGTTCCGGCAGCCTCCCAAACAAAACCGGAAGTCGAGGCTCCTCGACTTCCGGTCAAAAGTGATTCAGAAGGCTTAAGCTAGAAAGAACTCCTTCGTCAGCGCTGCCCAATCCTGGTCGGGCATCTGCGCTGTCAGGTTGTCCACCGCCACGCCACCGTCCTGCGCCAGCGCTCCGACCGCCATCGGCACTCTCTGCAATAGGCGATTCGCCGATTCCTGGGTCCACCAGCGGGCGAGAGCTCCTCCCAGCAGGTTACGGAAGTTAGTCTTGGCGTCCGGCGACTGCACCGTCATCAGCCATCCCTCGCCGTAAGGATCGGTGCGGGCCGATTCCGGATTGCGCACTGCCGCTTCATTAATCTCCGCCACCGTGCCCTCAATGGGAGAAACCATGTCTACAGATTTTCCGTCACGGAAGATCGTCCAAATCTTCTGTCCCTGCCGCACCCACTGCCCGCGCTGGGGGACGGTAATTCTCTCGATCTTTCCAATGAGCTTGGAAGCAAAATCGTCGAGCCCCACGCGCACCAGATTGGGACTCTCGCTAAGTGCCCAGGTGTGGCCCGGATGATAGCGCAGATTGTCCGGCACCTGAAATCCGGCAACCACGCTGGGCGCCAGGCGTGGAGCTGCTTCCTGGCGCACTGGTTGCAATGCCTGCTGTACCACCACGTGCTTACGGCTGCGGAAATAATCAATAAGTAAGAAGCCTGCGAAAGTCAGTAGAACCAGAATAACTGTCATAAATCACCTCGCCGGAGAGCCTTTCCACTGGCTGCTCGCACTTTTCATAAAGGCAATCTATATGCCGAACTCCCAAGCCTCGCCCGAAGGTTACGCATGCGCCCGATTTGATGCGGAATCAATGACATAGCGAAGGCTGGGTCTAGGCCGAATTTCGTTGCTGAATTTGTGAACGGCGATTGCTGTTAAGAATCGCAATACCCTAATGTCGCGCTTTTCTGGAATGGGCAGGGCAATCTTTCCAGCGCATTGATATCAATGAAGTTAAAGCGAAAAGGAAGCGATGTTGCAAATCGCACCAGCAGGCGTTGTGAAACACAACGCGAAAACTACGCTTTCGCGCCCTGTGTTTGTCTATTGATTAACGTCACGGCCAAAGGTGATTTGGGTCACTGTGGGCAAGGGCCCTGAACGTTGAAACTTGCAACGAAGCGAGTGGCCGGGTCACAGAACCTCGCTTTGGGCGCTCCACTGTCCTGAACAACACACGCCCGGCGGAGGAGCATGCATGAGCAAGGCACTCCTGTACGACGCAACCATGTGTATTGGATGCAAGCAATGCGAGGAGGCCTGCGCCCAGCACAACAAGCTCCCCTACAACGATCAGATCGCCGGTGAACAGAAGCAATCGGAACACAAATTTACCGTAGTGCTGATAAAGGAAGAGAAGTTCATGCGGCGCTTGTGCATGAACTGCCAGGACCCTGCATGCGCGTCTGTCTGCCCGGTGGGAGCACTAGAGAAGACTTCTGCCGGGCCGGTGGTTTATCACGAAGATCGCTGCATGGGCTGCCGTTACTGCATGGTCGCCTGTCCGTTCGGTGTGCCTAAGTACGAGTGGAACAAATTGTTGCCGCGCGTACGGAAGTGCACGATGTGCGCCGACCGCGTCCAGGCCGGTCTACCGACGGCATGTGCGGAAGTATGCCCGACCGGAGCTACAAAATTTGGTGACCGGGATGAACTGATCGCGGAAGCACAGAAGCGCCTCCGCGACAATCCTGGTCAGTACGTCAACCACATCTACGGCCTCACCGAAGTGGGCGGAACCGCCGTGCTTCTGCTGTCGAGTGTGCCGTTTTCGGAGTTCGGCTTTGGTGAAACCACTCAATACCCGCTTCCCATGCTCACCTACCGCGTGCTATCGCGAATTCCGGACATTGTCCCCTTGGGAGGAGTTCTACTCGGCGGCGTTTGGTGGATCACGCACCGGCGTGAAGAAGTAGCCGCTGCTGAGGCGTTGGAAAAGAAGAACCAGTCCAGCGACCACGAGGAAAAGTCGTCATGAAGATGAAACTCACTTTCTGGAAGATTATCTTCCTGTTTCTGATGGCGGCAGGCTTTTACGCTACGGTAGTGCGCTTCACCCAGGGACTGGGTCCCTCGACTCACTTGACCGATCAGTTTCCCTGGGGCATCTGGATTGGTTTCGATGTACTGTGCGGTGTCATGCTGGCTGCGGGCGGATTTACCCTCACGGCCGCCGTACACATTTTTAATATCAAACGCCTGCATCCCATTGTGCGGCCCACTGTCCTGACCGCTTTTCTGGGTTATGTGCTGGTGTGTGTTGCCCTGATGTTCGATCTCGGACGGCCCTATCGTATCTGGCACCCTCTGATCATGCGCAATCCCCACTCGGTAATGTTCGAGGTGGCGTATTGCGTAATGCTGTACACCACGGTGCTGGCGCTCGAGTTTTCGCCTATCGTGCTGGAGCGTTTCCACCTCGAAAAGGCTCTCAAGGTTGTTCGAAGCATAGTCATCCCGCTGGTGATCTGCGGCGTGATCCTCTCTACCCTCCATCAGTCGTCGCTGGGTACGTTGTATCTGATCATGCCGGAAAAACTAAATTCCCTCTGGTATAGCCCGTTCTTGCCTGTGTTTTTCTTTATCTCGGCCATTGCGGTGGGTCTGGCCATGACCATCTTCGAATCGTCACTGAGTTCGAAGTATTTCGGACGGCAACTCGAGCTGCCAATTCTGCAGGAATTAGGACGAGTACTGGCGGTCGTGCTGGCGGTTTACGCATTGTTGCGTCTCGAGGATCTGCTCAATCGTGGTGCCATCGGGCTGACTGTTCATCCCAGCTACGAGATGTATCTCTTTTGGGTGGAGACCGTGCTCAGCATAGTGGCTCCCTTGGTCCTGCTCTCCCAGCGCAAGGTCCGCTCCACCGCAGGCGGTCTCTATCTGGCGTCGGTTCTGGTAGTGCTGGGTTTCATCACCAATCGGCTGAATGTCAGCATCACCGGTCTGGAAGGTTCGGCCGGCACACACTACATTCCGAAGTGGACGGAGGTCGCGGTCACGGGAGCCATCATCGCCGCGGGATTCGCGTTGTTTGGCTTGGCCGTGAAATATCTGCCCATCTTCCCTGAAGAGGCAGCACACCGGGAAATCGCTGTGCAACCAGGGCCCCCGGCGGCTGTTATGACCCATGCGGGAGATTAAAACCCCTCGTGGCGCGGGCTGGCGAAAATACCTGACTTACAGCATCAGCGCCAAGCTGATAGGTTCCTTGCTGGCGGCCATGGTCGCGATCTTTGGACTGCTGGGTTACCTCAACATTCACCTTCACCGGCAACACCTGGAAGAGGCCACGTTGGTGAGCGCCGAGCGCGTCAGCGACGTCATCAAGCGCAACACTACCTACTACATGCTGCGTAATGACCGTGAGGGGATGTATCACGTGATGCGTACAATCGCCGACGAGCCCGGCATGCTCCGTGTCCGCATCTTCGACAAAGAAGGACATATCAGTTATTCGACCGACGCAGCCGAGGTCGATCACATCGTGGATAAACGGGCTGAGGCCTGTTACGCTTGCCACGCCCAATCGCAGCCATTGACCAAGCTCAATCGTCCTGACCGCTTCCGTATTTACCGCGACAACAAAGGCCAACGCGTGCTGGGAATTATTACTCCCATCGAAAATCAGCCGTCGTGCGCCAACGCCGATTGTCATGCTCACCCCGCCAGCCAGCAGGTGCTGGGAGTGCTGGACACCAATATTTCACTTGCGAAGGCCGATACCCAGCTCGCTCAGAGCACCAATCGCATGTTGGCCTACACGATCGCCGGAATGATTTTTATCGGAGCGTTGAGTTGGATTGCGGCTTGGTGGGTCGTAGGCAGGCCGATCAAAGCTCTCAAAAGCGGGACGGAAAGGCTTGCCCAGGGCGATCTCGGATATCAGTTGGAAGTTGCCTCGCGGGATGAAGTGGGCGAACTGGCCCATTCCTTTAACGACATGAGTTTGCAGCTGCATGCCGCCCACGAAGAAGTGGTTGCATGGAACAAGAGTCTAGAGGAAAGAGTCGAGCAGAAGACGCGAGAACTGCGCCGCGCGCACGACCACATCCTGCACGCCGAGAAGATGGCCACCATTGGAAAGATGGCGGCAGTGGTAGCTCACGAAATTAACAATCCCCTTTCAGGGATTCTGACCTACGCCAAGCTGTTGCATAAATGGCTGGAGCGGGGCACGCTGCCGGAAGAAAAGCGCCGCGAATCCTTGCAATGCCTGGAGTTGATCGCCGGAGAGAGCCGCCGCTGTGGTGATCTGGTGAAGAACCTCCTCACTTTTTCCCGCACCGCGCCCATGAACCCCGAACCCACCGATCTAAACGTGGTGGTGGATCGCTGCGTCCGTCTCGTGCGGCACCAATGCGAGCTGAATACAATCCAGTTGCATACCGAACTCGAAACCGGGTTGCCAAAAGTTCACTGTGACCCCTCGCAGATTGAGCAAGTCCTGTTGGCCCTCATGATGAACGCAATTGATGCCATGCCCCACGGCGGGAACCTTTGGCTCACGACCCGTCCTGGCCAACAACCGGAAGAGGCAGAGATAAAAGTTCGTGACGATGGCACCGGCATCGCGCCGGAGATCCTGCCGCAGATTTTCGAGCCTTTCCTGACCACAAAAGAAGCGAGCCATGGGGTGGGGCTCGGGCTGGCTATCAGCCACTCTATCGTCGAGCGCCACCACGGGCGTATTGAAGTGCAATCTGAGTTGGGCAAGGGCACACAGTTCACGGTGGTTTTGCCATGGGAAGACGCGAGCCTGGCCGCAGAAAACAACGGCGCATCCGCCAAACCGGCCGCAGAGACAGCGAGGTGATGAACTTGGCTACGCAAGGACAAATCCTGATTGTGGACGATGAACTCAGCGTACGGGATTCGCTGAGCAAGTGGTTCCGTGAAGAAGGTTACGAAGTGGGCGCTGCCGAAGATGCCAGCGATGCCCTTACTCGCCTGGCGGAACACCCCTGGGATGTGGCTCTGGTGGATATCAAGATGCGCGGCACGGATGGAATCGAACTGCAGCGCCGCATGCACGAGATTGATAGCAGGCTGATCGTCATCATGATGACTGGCTATGCATCGGTGGAAACTGCGGTCACCGCTCTGAAGAACGGCGCCTACGATTATGTAACCAAGCCGCTCGATCCCGACGAAATCGCGCACCTGGTGAAGAATGCGCTGGCCCACAAGCGCACCGAGACCGAGAACGTGTTGCTGCGGGAAACCGTTGCCGAAGTTACCAAACCAGGAGACATCATCGGCCAGAGTTCGGCCATACGCAAGGTATTTGAGGCCATCGAAACCGTCGGCCCCACCGATGCGAACGTGCTCGTCACCGGCGAGAGTGGTACCGGCAAGGAATTGGTAGCGCGCGCAGTGCACGCCGCCAGCCCGCGAAGGTTCCATCCCTTGGTGGTTATTCATTGCGGAGCGCTTACCGAAACTCTCCTGGAAAGCGAACTCTTCGGCCACGAGAAAGGCGCTTTTACCGGAGCGCAGTATCGCAAGAAAGGCAAATTTGAAATTGCCGAGGGCGGCACGGTTTTCCTCGACGAGATCGGCGATATCAGCCTGAAAACGCAGACCGACCTCTTGCGGGTTTTGCAGGAGCGCGAGATCACGCGCGTGGGCGGCAACCAGATCATCAAAGTGGATTTCCGTTGTGTCGCCGCCACCAACAAGAATCTGGAAGAGTTGATTGAGGAAGGGAAATTCCGTCCCGATCTTTTCTACCGCCTCAACGTTTTCCGCATTGAGTTGCCGTCACTGCGCGAGCGGCGGGAAGACATCCCCCTGCTGGTGGACCATTTCGTGCGGAAATTTTCCCTTGCCATGAACAAGCGCGTCAGCCGCGTGTCTGCCGCGGCCATGAATCGGCTGCAGCAGCAGCCCTGGCCGGGAAACGTCCGCGAGTTGGAGAACGCCGTGGAACGCGCCATGGTGGTAGGGGACGAGCCGGAACTACAGGAGCAGGACTTCAACCTCAAGCAGGAATCCGCAGCCGATTCCGGTATCCGCAGCCTCGAGGACGTCGAGCGCGCCCACATTCTGCGCGTGTTGGAGGAGTGCGGCGGCAATCAAAGCCGCGCCGCCGAAGCCCTCGACATTGACCGGGTCACGCTCTATCACAAACTGAAGAAATACGGCTGGAGCCGCAACCCCGTCGGAACTCCATGAAGTCCTTGCAACTGCTGCCGGTTGGGCCGGTGGAAGACAAGCTGCTGCGTTACCTCAAGTCTTCCATCCCGCGCTGCTTTCCCGCCTCTTGCGCGATCTTGCCCAACGTCCTCGACCCCGCAGCTACTTTCCACGGCGAACGGCAGCAATATCATTCCTCGGAGATCCTCCACCTGATGCAGGCTTTCGTCAGGCCGGATGGCGGCCGCTTGCTCGGCGTTACCGCCATGGATCTCTACATCCCCATCCTTACGTTTGTATTTGGCGAAGCCCAGTTGGGAGGGCCCTGTGCTGTCGTTTCGGCACATCGCCTGCGCCAGGAGTTTTACGGCTTGCCGACAGAACCGGAACTACTTAGCTTACGTTTACTCAAAGAGGCGGTCCACGAAATAGGCCACACCCTGGGGCTGACGCATTGCGACGATTATCGCTGCGCCATGGCGCCTTCTCATGCGGTGGAATGGATTGACCTCAAAGAGAGCACGCTGTGCACCGCATGCTGGGCACGAATCGCATAGCGGCTCGGCAGATGGCCTGATCCGAAGGCAACATCAACTCATGTACCATCCGCCATTCACGTTGATGGTTTGCCCGGTAATGTAGCCATTTTCGGCGAGCATCGCCACAACCGACGCGATCTCCTCTATCTTCCCGAAACGGCCCACGGGGATTACGTTGGGCCGCGCGAGCGCATTTTCCCGCACCATCTCCGTATCCACCAATGCCGGAGAAATGGCATTCGCTGTGATGCCCTCCGTCGCCAGTTGTCCTGCGTAGGAATGGGTAAGTCCATGCAGCCCAGCCTTCGAAGAAGCGTAGTGTGGTCCCACGATCCCGCCCACTTGAGCCGCGACCGAAGACATGTTGATAATCCGCCCCCAATGCTGCTCGCGCATCTTCGGCAGCACGGCCTGCGTGACCAGGAATGCTGATTTGAGGTTGACATCGATGATCTCGTCCCAGTCCGCTTCCGTAATGTCTTCGATTTTCTGCCTTCGCGCGATTCCCGCGTTATTCACCAAAACGCCCACCGCCCCGAGCTCGCGCTCAATTCTTTGCACCATCTGCGTGATCTCGGCCGATCGCGAAACATCCGCCTGCACCGCGATCCCCCGTCGCCCCAAGCCGCGAACCTGAGCGACGATGGATTCCGCCTCTGCGAGACGCGTGCGGAAGTTTACCGCTACGTCACAGCCTGCCTTCGCCAGCGCCAGAGAACATGCCGCGCCAATCCCACGATCGCCGCCCGTCACCAAAGCAATTTTCCCAATCAGATCGGACATAGAGAAATCATCATAAACTGTCATTACGCGGTCCGCGCTGAGTGGTTAGCGGGTGGACTCGGCGGCTACTGATTCTTTCTTAGCAGCCCTACTCCCAGGACAAAAAGGCCGGCTGCTAAAACTACCGCACCCGCATACGCTAGATAAATAAGCCCGTTCGGCGCGGTTGCATAAGGCGATGCCACCGATAGAAAATACGCCGCTGGCAGCAAGATAGCGGCGCAGGGCACCGAGGAACGCACATAGCGTTTCCATCCATCTCCCAGCTTGGCCTCATCGACGTAACGCAGCACAACCAGGGAAAGCACAAGCAGGACTCCGGCATGCGCGTGGCCGGCACGAAATAAGTTCTGCCGCAAAGGGTTTGCCATATATCCCGAGTCCGGATTGATCAGCAACATCAGCAACGAAGCTCCTCCGTAAATGACCGAGGGAAAGACAACCAGCAAAATGCCGGCGAGGCGGCGCGATTCGGCGGTCAGCATAGGTTCACTTCCAGCGAAGGTATGGATCCCGGAGCAGGATTACTGAAAACTTTCGGACGCAATTGTCTTCTCGAGCCACAGGTTCGGGCAAGAAGCAAAGCTCAATGGGTACCCAGCTGAGCGGACTACGGGGATGCGCCTTACTAGCGGGAAGCCGATTCTATGCTCTTGCGGCGCGGGCAGTCTGGTCCGTGGCGTGGGATGGTGGATGCGCGGAAGCGCCGGGCCACGCGGACTCGGGGCCGGTGATGCTTTCGGCAGGAGCCACACGCACATCGGTCACATCTATGATCGCGTACCAGTCGCGGCGCAGCTGTCCGACCTGCTTGGCATTCACCTCCAGCAGCAACGTCACCTTGTAGGTCTTGTCGTCCGGGCTAGCCTGGGCGTGTACATAGGTGATGTCGAGAGCCCGCCGGGAAACGGCAGTCAGAATACGCATCAACGTGCCTTGCGTGTTGCGATAGTGGATGTGAAAGGCTTGCATACTGGGTCTCCTGTTTTAGCTGCTGAGAACGCTCAACTCGACGGGGCAAGCCCCGTCCCCACACGGACAAATTATTCTTCTTCGAACACCATTTCGGACAATGCCGCTCCCGCCGGAACCATCGGGAAGACATTCGCCTCGCGCTGGCAATCAAAAACCAGAAGCTCCGGCTTGGAGGAATGCAGAAAACGCTCCAGCAGGTCGCCCGTCTCTTGCGACACCGGGAACTGGCGCATGGCCGCTTCCTCCAGATTCCAGGCGTGGATCTTGTAGGCCTTGGCAATCTCGACGAAATCCGGATTGTCGCTCATATCGGTCTCGGCATAGTTGCGCTGATAGAAGAGTTGCTGCCACTGCCGTACCATACCGAGAAACTTATTATCCACAATCACCATTTTGATCGGCAGGCTGAGCCGGTGCACCGTGGCTAGTTCCTGAATGTTCATCTGGAAGCCGCCATCGCCCGAGACGCAGACCACGGTAGTTCCAGGTTTGGCCATCTGCACCCCAATGGCGGCCGGCAGGGCAAAGCCCATAGCGCCAAGCCCGCCCGAGGTGATAAAGCCTCGCGGCGAGTTTGAGTGATACCGCTGTGCCGCCCACATCTGGTGCTGGCCGACATCGGCGAGCACGACGCTGTTTTTGGGTAACCGGCTGAAAAGCTCATCCAAGAAGCGGATGGTCGGCTGCGCCAGGCCTCGCGGGTCGAGTTCGGCGCGGTCCGGACCGCACGCCACCGCGCTCCACGCGGACCAGTTGGGCAAAGCGATTTTTTGGGCAGCGTCGTGCAACATCGGAATCGTATCGGCCAAATCGCCAATCACCGGCAGATCGCAGGAGCGCACCCGGTCGAGTTGGCCGGGATCGATCTCAAAGTGCACGATGTGCGCGTCCGGCGCGAAACGCGAAGGATCGCCGGTCACGCGGTCGTCGAGACGCGCGCCGAACACCAGTAGCAGATCGGTCTCGTGCAGCGCCATGTTGGCGGCACGCGTGCCGTGCATACCAACCATGCCGAGGTAGTAGTCTGCCTCCGGTTCTACCGCTCCCAGGCCGTGCACTGTGGCAAAAGTCGGAATCTTCAGGTAGTCCAGCAGCGCACGCAGTTCGCTGATCGCTCCGGAAAGTTTGGCTCCCGCGCCCACCAGGGCGACAGGCTTCTTGGAGGTTTCCAGCAGTGCAATCAGGGCCCTAGTAAAGCTCGGGTCGGCCGTGTCATCGACCAGGCGAGGCCGCGGCGTGAACTTCACCGGGCCGGAGAATTCCATTTTCGCTTTCATCAGGTCGGTAGGAATGTCTACCATGACCGGGCCGGGACGGCCGCTCCGGGCCCAATAGAAAGCTTCAGCGATAACCACTGGAATCTCTTCGATGGTCTTGACCAGCCGGCTCCACTTGGTCAGCGAAAGCGTCATGCCAAAGACATCGGTTTCCTGGAAAGCGTCGGTACCGATCAGGGCGCTGCGCACCTGGCCGGTAATACAGACCAGGGGAACAGAGTCCATTTTGGCGTCTGCGATGCCGGTAACCAGGTTCGTAGCGCCGGGGCCGCTGGTAGCCATTGCCACCCCGGTCTTGCCGGTGGCGCGCGCATATCCTTCGGCGGCAAATACCGCGCCCTGCTCATGCCGGGTCAGAATGTGCCGCACCCCGCTGCCTTCGAGTGCATCGTAAAGCGGCATGATGGCGCCACCCGGGTAACCGAAAACCAGATCCACCCCTTCAGCGCGCAGGCACTGGAGAACGATCTCCGCGCCGCGCATCTGAGTCACTTCTGTTTGCGTTGCGCTAGGCATTGACCACCTGCGGCTTGGGTGCTTCCGCCTTCTTGTCCTTCGCCAGCCACGACATCATCCCGCGAAGTTCAGCCCCCACTTTTTCCACCTGCAGGTTCTTTTCGTCTTCCCGCAGCTGGTTGAACTTCTTGCAGCCGGTCTTGTTTTCGTCGATCCACTCTTTGGCGAACTGGCCGCTCTGAATCTCCGCCAGAATCTTTTTCATGGTGGCGCGCGTTTCGTCGGGTACCACACGCGGTCCACGGGTCAGATCCCCATATTCGGCGGTGTTGGAGATCGAATAACGCATCCGGTTCAGGCCGCCTTCGTAGATCAGGTCCACGATCAGCTTCACCTCGTGAATGCACTCGAAGTAAGCGATCTCGGGAGCATAGCCGGCCTCGACCAGCGTTTCGAATCCCTTTTTCATGAGCGACGTCAACCCGCCGCAGAGCACCGCTTGCTCGCCGAAAAGATCGCTCTCGGTTTCCTCCCGGAAACTCGTCTGCAGCACCCCCGCGCGCGTGGCGCCGATGCCATAGGCGTAGCATAGGCCCAGTTCCTTGGCGCGGCCGCTGGCATCTTGGTGAATCGCCAGCAAGGCCGGCACGCCTCCACCCTGTGCATAAACGCTGCGCACAAGGTGGCCCGGGCCCTTCGGGGCAACCATCAGGACATCCACATCGGCTGGCGGGACAACGGTCTTGAAATGAATGCCGAAGCCGTGGGAGAAGCCCAGAACCTTGCCCTTGGTCAAATTAGGCTTGATAGCGGAGTCGAAGAAGTCCCCCATCGTCTCGTCGGGGGTTAGGATTTGAATCCAGTCGGCGCGCTTGGCGGCCTCGGGAGGTGCCACCACCGTCATGCCGTCCGCTTTGGCCTGCTGGGCGCTCTTACGTTGCGGATCCAGCCCCACAATCACGTTATATCCGCTGTCGCGGAGGTTTTGCGCCTGGGCATGCCCCTGGCTACCGTAGCCCATGATGGCGATGGTTTTGCCCTGCAGGGCGGCTGGCTTTACGTCATGCTCGTAGAAAACAGTGGCCACGGAGTTCTCCTGGAATGATTCTTTAATCCTACCCGATGACTGCGACGCCGGTTCTGCGAACCGACCGGTCGGTTGGTAGCAAAATGCTAGTGCCCGGGGCGCAGGAAGTCAAGGCAAAAAAGCGCTTGCCTCTGGGCTGGAAACCGCCGTCAGGCGGTTTCCTCAGCGGGCCTGCCATGTCGGCGACTGGCGTACTCAGGTGCTGAGCGAGTTCCAGCTTACATCGCTCTGAAATTGGGCCATTTGCCCTGGAGTCGCCACCTCACTCCTGAAGACGGCCTCGTCTACCGGCTTGCTGCGAAAGATCTTGTAGCCCAGCCTCCGGTAATCCCATCCATCGGTGCCGGAGAGGAAAACCTCGAAGAGCGGGCTATTTTCAACCAGATCCGCATGCACCGGATTGTGGTAGACCACGAACACATCGCGGGGATGCTCGTTCCACGACTGCTCCAGATTTTCCAGAATGCGGGAAAGAATGACTCCGTTAAACGGATTGAACATGTAGACCACCAGCGGAGCCTTCGGAAAGCGGAATTCCGCGGCATTCTGGCACGTCACCTCAAAGTGGTTACAGCGTTGGGCCTTGCTCCGAAACAACTGGCAATTCCGGCGCGCGGTTTCGGATAAATTGGGCGATAGTTCCGCCCCTTGAATGCGCCGAAAGGGAAACTCGGCCGCTACGCAAAGGGACCTCCCCTTGCCGGCTCCCAAATCGACAAAGTGAAATTTCTCGTGGTCAATGGGCAGTTGCCGCAGAAGCTTTTTAAGACAATTCCCATCACTCGCCTCATAAAAAAGAGCGTACCGGGCGGCTTCGTCCGGCAGATTCATTTGCGACAAAGGAACTTCATGACGCGTGCTAACCCCGTGCGTCAGGTCGTACCACCAAAACCACAACGGTCTGAGTAGGTACAGTACCCCGCCCAAAGCGGTTGCCAGCCAGCCTCGTTCTCGAATGGAAGACCTGAGCTTAGCGTGCCAGGGACGGTAAGGCCTGCAGGAATGTGCATGGATAATTTGCGATGAAGAGCTCATAGGTAGTCTTTTGCCTTGCTGCACCCCTTTCAGGGTGCCGGTTGGTCCGCACTATGAACGTGTGCCGGCGCCTTGGGGCAACTCGTCTAAAGCTCTGCATCCCAGCGGGGAAAACCGTCGGCTGGATCGAGTTAACGAGCTTTGCCGCAATACATGTGAAAGGGGCCGAAACTAAGAAGGACCGCGAGAGACGGAAGGTCTAGCAGAGACGAGTACACTGCAGCGTGAGCACATCCGTATCGAGGGCCGGTAATCTTACCGCCGCACTAAGCCTGGCAGGCGCCGGGCGGAAGGGGCAACGCAAGGAAATAAAGATGGACGCAAGCGTGACGCTATGATGACTCAAGTGGGGAGCTGTTCCAGGGAGCCCGTCGAAAGCTGGGGCCACCAGGATCGCAAGCACAGCTCCTACCAGCAGGATAGCGATGCACGCTCTCGGTACTGTGATCAATCCACCGTCTCCTGCGATTGCACTGTGATATGGGGCTGTCCGCAGCGCGGATCGAAGCCCTGGGCTGTGTACTCCACCTCACAGCCCGCGAATTAGTAGAAGGTACGTCGCGGACCTGCGCTGTTGAAATGGCACGAAAGTGGGGGGCGAACTAAAGAGCCGGAGCGTTTCCAACCTTAGCGGGAATTGTTTGCGGCTACTAGGCTTTCACCACTTTGCCGCTGCGCAGGCAGGATGTGCAGACGCGGATGCGCTTGGTGGCGCCCTTCACTTTGGCGTGAACCGGGCGTAGATTGACGTTCCAGCGCCGCTTGGTGACGTTATGGGCATGGCTGATATTGTTGCCGAATTGCGGCCCCTTGCCGGTTGAAATGGCACGAAAGTGGGGGGGCAACTAAAGAGCCGGAGCGTTCCCAACCTTAGTTGGGAATCGTTGCGACTACTAGGCTTTCACCACTTTGCCGCTGCGGAGACAGGATGTGCAGACGCGGATGCGCTTGGTGGCGCCTTTCACTTTGGCGTGGACCGGGCGTAGATTGACGTTCCAGCGCCGCTTGGTCACGTTGTGGGCGTGGCTGATGTTATTGCCGAATTGCGGCCCCTTGCCGCAGATATCACAAACTTGTGCCATGACTACTCCAGGGTGGTCTAGTGGATGAAGAGTAATTCTACCGGATTTGAACGGTTTTCTCTACTTCTGCCGCTCGCCGTGCGGTAATGGTCCACCTTGCCTTACGTTCGTCTTCCTCTGCGTGCTTGGCGCAGACCTCAGCGTGCTCTGCGGTTACAAGCTGTTGATTTCCCGAACCGAAAGCTCTTAACCGCCGAGACGGCAAAGAGGGTGTGCGCCAGCCAGCCTTTGCCGGTTCACGCCACGCGGAATCGGGTTCTCGAAGCAACTCGCGACGGCCGCGCCCTCGCGGCAAACCCATGCGATACTGAAATGGGATGTCCACTGACCCTAAATCCATCAAAGTCAACCTGACCAGCGGCGCGGGCATGGACATTGAGTGGAAAGACGGCCACCAATCCCACTATTCCTTTACTTTTCTGCGGGATGCATGCCCCTGCGCCTTGTGCAACGAAGAGCGTGAGAAGGCGGGGCGACAACCCGGGGAATCGGCAGACCCCGCCAGTACGGGCCCCTTGCAGCTCTTCAAGCCGGCGGTGAGGCCTACGTCGGCGGAAGGCGTGGGCAAGTACGCCATCAAATTCCACTGGAACGACGGCCACGATTTAGGGATTTACTCCTGGGATTTTCTGCGCGAAGTCTGCCCGTGCGAAGAATGTCTACAAGCGCGGCAAAGAGCAAAGTCACAGTAAAATCAGAAAGTGTTTTGGAGCCATTTCTAGGTTGTCTTTCCTATCCCAACTCAACCCGCAGCAACGCGAAGCCGTCGAAACCAGCGAAGGGCCGGTGCTTATTCTGGCCGGCGCGGGCAGCGGCAAGACGCGGGTCATTACCTTCCGCATCGCTCATCTGATTGAGCACCTGGGCGTGATGCCCGAGTCCATTCTGGCCATGACCTTCACCAACAAAGCCGCCTCGGAGATGGGTGATCGCGTAGACAAGCTGGCGGGCGGGCTTTCCATTGCCAAGCCGGTAATCTCGACCTTCCATTCCTTCTGCGTCCGCGTCTTGCGACGGGATATCGAGGTCCTGCGCATTCCTTCGACCGTGCCCGGCAAGCCAGCCTTCGGCCTGACGAAGAATTTCGTCATTTATGACGAGGCCGACCAGCAGGCGGTGGTCAAATCCATCATGCGCAGGTTGGGGATTGACGACAAACAGACCAAGCCGCGCGCCATCCTCTCCCACATTTCCTGGGCGAAGAACCACATGCTCGATCCGCAGGAGGTCTACCTGCAGTCTTCGGATCCGCAAGGCCGAACGCATCGCCCAGATTTACGCCGAGTACAAAAAAGAGCTGGCCAAGGCCAATGCCCTCGACTTCGATGACCTGCTGCTTGAAGCCGTGCGCCTGCTGAAATCTTCTGCCGAGGTGCGCGATTACTACAATCGCCGCTTCCAGTACATCCTGGTGGACGAATATCAGGACACCAACCGCCCGCAATACGAGCTGATGCGGATGCTGGCGGGCGAGGGCCACAACATCTGCGCCGTCGGGGATGAAGATCAGATCCATCTACTCCTGGCGCGGAGCGGACATTCGCAACATTCTGGAATTCGAGCAGGACTTCCCCGAGGCCAAGATCATCCGGCTGGAGCAGAACTACCGTTCCACTCAGAACATTCTGCAGGCCGCCCCTCGGTGGTGGCCAACAACCTAAAGCGCAAGGGAAAAAATCTTTGGACGTCGCGCCAGGGCGGCGCGCAGATCGGTTACTACGAAGCGCCGGATGGCGAAGACGAAGCCCTGTTCGCCGCCGACTACATTGCGCAATATTTGCGCGAAGCCGGCCAGGAAGAAGAGACGCCAAGAGCTGCGGTGCTGTACCGCACCAACTCGCAATCGCGGCTGTTTGAAGAGGCCATGCGGCGCTATCAGTTGAAGTATCACGTGGTGGGCGGATTTTCTTTTTACGAGCGGGCCGAGATCAAAGACCTGATCTCCTATCTGAAAGTCGTCCAGAACCCGGATGACACCATTTCTCTGCTGCGCGTCATCAACACTCCGGTGCGCGGAATTGGCAAGTCGACGATCGAAGTGTTGGAAGGCTTGGCCTTGGAAGCCGGGCTTTCGCTGTGGGGCGCGATCGGAGAGGCGATCCAGCGGCAACTGCTCCCGCAAAGAGCGCTGAGCGCAGTGAAGAACTTCAGGGATCTGATCGAAGACGCGCGCGCCATGCTGGCCGGGACCTACGTCGAGAGACTCGAAGAAACAGCAATCGAGCCACCACAGGCCACGTGGGGACGGCCGCCCTCGGCTGTCCAGCCGGGCGAAGCACCGGAACAGGCTGATAAATCTGCCGACACCGATTTCGATCCGGCTGAATTCAACACCGAATTTGACTTCGGATCTGCGGAGGAACCGGCGCCAGAGAATGCTGTCGCGGAGCAATCGGAAGCTGCTCCTCCCTTCGGTGCTCCAAAGGTCGCTACCGGCGAACTGCTCAAATTCCTCATTGACCGCACCGGCTACATCAAGCAACTGGAGCAAGAAGACACCCCGGAAGCCTTCTCCCGCGTAGAGAACCTGCGCGAACTGGTGAACGCCGCCATGGATTCGCGCGACCGCGGCGAGACGCTGGACCAGTTTCTCGATCACGCCGCCCTGGTCAGCGATGCCGATGCCTACGACGAGCGAGCCCAGATCACGCTCATGACGTTGCACGCCGCCAAAGGGCTGGAGTTCCCGCTGGTGTTTTCTGCGGACTGGAAGAAGGTCTGTTCCCGCACTCGCGCACGTTTCTGCACCCCGATGACATCGAAGAGGAGCGCCGCCTGTGCTACGTGGGCATGACGCGGGCGATGAACACGCTCATTCTGACGCGGGCCGTCTATCGCCGCCGCTATGGAACCGACATGCCGGAGGCCAGTGTACCCTCCCGTTTTCTGGAAGAAGTGCCCGCACAGTTGCTCGAAGAGTTGGGCGGTTCCCGCAGAAGTCGCGTGGGGACGGCCGCCCTCGGCCGTCCGGTGGAGCGAAGCTCCACGGCTGGTGCCCATTACGCTTACGAAGACGAAGATCAGTCCGCGGCATGGACAGCACCCACCCAGCAGGGGCCCCGTGTCTCTGCCCCAAAGTACAACTCCATTGACAACATCGCCGAGTTCTTCGCCTCCCGCGGCAAAAAGTTCCGCATTCCCACGGTGCCGGTAGAAGAACCCAAAGGGAAGAAAGGTTTCCGCCCCGGCCAGCGCGTTCGCCATCCGAAATATGGAGAGGGAACCGTCTTTCGCCGAGAAGGCGAAGGTGAAGACTCCAAGATTACGGTACAATTCTCTCGCTTCGGTTTGAAAAAACTGGTGGAGAAATACGCCCAATTGGAGTCAGTATGAGTTTGGTAATTTTGTAATCGGGTAATTTAGTAATTTTCTGCGCCAGGTCTACGGAGCGCTGCCAATTACCAAATTACGCAATTACCCAATTACCAAATCGGAAAGGATTCATGGCTAATACATCGACCCTCAGCAAGGCAGATCGCAAGAAAGCCAAGCGTACTGCGCGCAAGAAGCGCAGTGTGGAAAAGCCGCTCAAGCCGCGGGAGTACGCGCGCGGTTCGCAGAAGCGCAAAGTGAAGAAGCTGGCGCGCGGCCAGTCGAAGAGGTAGCTGAGACCGAAAACAGGAGGCGCGGAAGGCCCGCGCCTCCAGCAGTTTTCCGTTCCCTGGAGACAGCTTGGCTCAGTCACCGACGCCGACCAACTCGCAGAATGGCACGCTCCGCCCCTCGGGCCGCCAGCTCTTCTGCCGCAAATCCATTGACAAGCTGATTGCGGAAGCGGATGAGCCCGAGCATCGCCTAAAGAAAACTTTAGGTCCGTGGTCTCTTACCGCGCTGGGCATCGGCGCAATCATCGGTGCGGGCATCTTCATCCTCACCGGTACCGCGGCTGCCGGGGAGCATTTCGAGGCTCCCTCTATCCTGCATGCTCAGGTGCTCGATCTGGTCGTCAACTTCCTGCGCACCGGCAGCATGGCGGGAGCGCTTATGCACGGGCGTCCGCCCGCCGGCCCTTCCATTGCTATTTCATTTCTTCTGGTGGCCGTCACGTGCAGCTTTGCCGCACTATGCTATTCCGAATTGGCCGCCATGGTCCCCATGGCCGGCAGCGCCTACACTTACGCCTACGCGACGCTCGGTGAACTGATCGCCTGGATTATCGGCTGGGACCTCATCCTCGAATACGCCGTGGGCAATGTGGCCGTCGCCGTGGGTTTCAGCGGATACACCAAGGCACAGTTGGCGGCTTTTGGCATCCACCTGCCCTATAAATGGGCCAGCCCGGTCTGGGCCTCCGGGCAGTGGACCGGCGCACATTTCAACGTTCCCGGATTTCTCATCGTCTTTCTTCTTACGCTGTTACTCATCCGCGGCGTGCGCGAGTCGGCCAAGGCCAACAACATCATGGTCGCCATCAAGCTTGGCGCCATTCTCACGTTTTTGGTGGTGGGCGGCATGCTGGTAAAACCTGCCAACGGCAGCCGTTTGCGCCGTCCGGCTTCAGCGGCGTGGTCACCGGTGCAGCCATCGTCTTCTTCACTTATATCGGCTTCGATTCGGTTTCCACGGCCGCCGAGGAGTGCAAGAATCCGCAGCGCGATTTGCCCTTTGGCATCATTGCGTCGCTGGTCATCTGCACCGTCCTTTACATCGGCGTCGCCATCGTGTTGCTCGGCATGATGAAGTACACCACCTTTATTTCCGGCCCCGCCGCCGAAGCGCCGGTCGCTTATGCCCTGAAGGAATTAGGGGCGTACCCCGCTTTCGCTCGGCGATCGTGATCGGCGCCCTGACCGGAATGATTTCGTCGCTGCTCGTCTTTCAGTATGGTCAGGCGCGCATCTGGTACGCCATGTCCCGCGACGGTCTTTTGCCGAAATTATTTTCGGCCGTGCATCCCAGGTTCAAGACGCCCCACTGGTCCACCTGGATTGCCTGCTTCGCCGTCGGCATTCCGGCGGGGTTTGTTGACATCGGGGATGCGGCCGATTTGACCAACATCGGCACCCTTTTTGCCTTCGTTCTGGTGTCCCTGGGAGTGATTTTCCTGCGCCGTAGACAGCCCGACCGGCCGCGCGCCTTCCGGGTACCTTTCGTGCCCTGGTTCCCGCTGATCTCGGTAGTCCTGTGCGGCGGGTTGACCCTGGGCTTGACCGTCATTACCTGGATACGGTTTATCGCGTGGCTGGTGATCGGACTGCTGATCTACTACTTCTTCAGCCGCCACCACAGCGAGTTCGCGCCACCAAAGTAGCAATTTTGGTCATGAATGCGGAGCCACGGCAACACCCCCGTTTGCTGCACGAACAGGCCTGTCTCCCGCTAAAACATCTTCAAGCCTTCGTGCAGATAAGCTTCCGGTCCGGAGTCGCCGCTGGGACGGCAAACCGGGCAATTGTGCCCTTCCTGAAAACCCGCGTGCTATAATTTTGCATCTTAGCGGGGCTGTCCACGAACGGAGGATTGTATCGATAAGCGGTTTATCCGCACCAATGAGCGTATTCGGGCGCGGGAAATCCGCGTAATTGACGATGCAGGCGAGCAGATGGGGATTATGCCTCCCTTTGAAGCGCTGAAGATGGCCCGCGAAGCAACATGGATCTGGTGGAGATTTCGCCCACCGCCCAGCCTCCCGTATGCCGCATCATGGATTTCGGCAAGTTCCTGTACCAGCAGGAGAAAAAGGAGCGCGAGGCCAAGAAGCACCAGAAGACCATCACCGTCAAGGAAGTGAAGTTCCGCATCAACGTGGACGACCACGACTACGAAACCAAGAAAAACCACGTGCTGCGGTTCCTGGATGAAGGCGATAAGGTCAAGGCCACGATCTTCTTCCGCGGGCGCGAAATGACCCGCACCGGCCTGGGACGCGAAATCCTGGAGCGCTTGATCAAGGAATCCGGGACAAGGGAATTGTCGAGTTCCGTCCCCGGCAGGAAGGCAACACGTTGCACCTGATTCTGGCGCCTAAGAAGGAAGCACCAGGGCAGAAGCCGCATAGCGCGCCCGCCTCCGCAGAGCCGGGCGAACCAGGCATAAGATCGCTTTCGCTCGTTCGAGCGGAAGCCGGGAGATAAACAGCTTTATGCCAAAGCTGAAGACACACAGTGGCGCTGCCAAGCGCTTCAAGAAGACGGCGACCGGGAAGGTGAAGCGCGGGCATCGTATGCGCCACATCCTGACCACCAAGGCCAAAGCGGAAGCGCAAGCTGGACGGAATGTTCTGGTCAGCGAAGCGGATACGCCAAAAGTATGCGAATGATCCCGTATAAGAATTCCCATGTGACACTCCGTGTCCTCTGTGGTGAAGGGTTCGGATTTTGATTTGGTGTCCGGAAAAACCCTGAACCACAGAGGACCGCAGGGTTCACAGAGAAAGGCTCGAAGTTTTACTTCTGCGCCCGGCGAGTGAAGAGGCAATCAGACCCGAGTCTCCTGCCTCCAGCCGCCGTAAAACGAAAAAAAAAGGAGAATATGCCACGCGTAAAACGCGGCACGAAACGTCGTGCCAAGCGCAAGAAGATATTGGACCGCGCCAGCGGTTATTTCCTCACAAAATCAAAACTGTACCGTTCCGCCAAAGAGTCGGTTGAGCGCGCCCTGAAGTTCGCCTACGCGGGACGCCGCCAGAAAAAGCGCCAGTACCGTTCGCTGTGGATCGTGCGCATCGGCGCGGCCGCAACCAGAACGGCCTGAGCTACAGCAAGTTCATCAGCGGGCTGAAGAAAGCCGGGCGTGGAACTGGACCGCAAGATTCTGGCCGACCTGGCGGTGAACGATCCCGCGGCATTCGCCAGCTTCGCCGAGCAGGCGAAGGGAGCGCTGGCAGCGCGGAGCCGCGTAAGACAGCTCGGCCATTGCAGAGCTACGGATTGGGACGGTTCCCATTGAGCTCATGCGTCCGGACCGTCTTGAGCGCAAGACTCACTTCGAATGGCTCGCCGGCTCAATTTCGGCGTATCCCTCCGAATTACAATCGATATACCGTTCCCAAACTCGAAGACTACTCGCCCGAGTCGTTGGACAACGCGGGCGAGTTGAAGTCCGCGCTCGAAGCGGAGGCTGCGGGCATCGCGGACGAGGCCGCGTGGAAAGAGTTCCGCGACCGCTGGATGGGTCGCAAGTCCGGCATGCTGACCCAGGTCAACGATCTCTGGCTGAAAGCCGCGCCCCAGAAGCCAAGCGCGAGATTGGGCGGCGCGTCAACGAGATCAAAAGCGCGGTCGAGCAGGTGGTGGAGGCGGCGCGCGAGCGCAGCCTCGGAGCCGAGCATCGCGAGCCAGCGGCTGAGGCGGAAGCGGTGGACATCACGCTTCCCGGCATTCGCCGTCCTCTCGGCGCGGAGCACCCATCGTGCGACCATGCAAGAGGTCATCGGGGTTTTCCGCGCATGGGGTACTCGGTGGCGGAAGGGCCGGAGGTGGAAACCGATTACTACAACTTCGAGGCGCTGAACTTTCCTCCGAACCATCCTGCCCGCGATGCGCAGGACACGCTGTTTCTTGCCGGGCAGGAGGCAAGCCGCAGCGCGAGCGCCTGATGCTGCGCACGCATACTTCGCCGGTGCAGATCCGCTACATGGAGAAGCACAAGCCGCCGGTGCGCATCGTGGCTCCGGGAAAAGTCTATCGCCGCGATACTCCCGATGCGACGCACTCGCCGATGTTCCATCAGTTGGAAGGCCTGGCGGTGGATACCAACATAACCTTTGCGATCTGAAGGGAACGCTGGACCATGCCATGAAGTCGCTGTTCGGATCGAGCGTGAGGACGCGCTTCCGTCCGTCGTTTTTCCCCTTTACCGAGCCCAGCGCCGAGATGCTGTTCAGCTGTATCTTCTGCGGCGGCAAAGGGTAGGGAGCGCGCTGCCGGAACTGCAAGCAGAGCGGCTGGATCGAACTGCTGGGCTGCGGCATGGTGGACCCGGATGTGTTCGGCTTTGTGGGTTACGATCCGGAAAAGGTCACCGGCTTCGCCTTCGGCATGGGCGTGGACCGCATCGCGATTTTGAAGTAGGGCGTGAATGACATTCAGTTGTTCTTCAATGGGGACGTGAGGTTTTTGGAGCAGTTTGGATAGAGCCATTAGCCGTTAGCTCTTAGCCTTTAGCCAAACGGCTAAGGGCCAACGGCTAAGGGCCAACGGCTAAGGGCTAACGGCTAAAAGCTAAAAGCTGATCTCATGAAACTTTCTCCCACATGGCTGCGCGATTTGTTGATCTGCCGGTGGATGACCGTCAACTGGCCGACGATCTCACGCTGGCGGGCATCGCGGTGGAGTCTGTCTCGGGCGAAGGCGAGGACACGGCCTTCGAGATGGAGATCACCACCAACCGTCCGGACGCCATGAACCACTATGGCGTAGCGCGGGAGGCTTCGGCGCTGTATGACGTGCCGCTCAAGCCGATTGAGCCGGCGCTGCCCGCGGCCGTTCCAGCCGAGCCGTTCCCCATTGAAATCGGCAGCAAGGGCGATTGCGCGCGCTACACGGCGCGCATCATTCGCGGAGTCAGGATCCAGGCTTCGCCGGAGCCGATTGCCAAGCGTCTTCTCTCCGTGGATCAGCGGCCGATCAACAACGCGGCGGATGCCTCGAACTACACGCTGTGGGAGATGGGACATCCCACCCACGCCTTCGACCTCGATCTGCTCGAAGGCGGGAAAATCATCATCCGCCGCGCCTTCACAGGGGAAAAGCTTAAAGACTCTGGACGGCGTGGAGCGCACACTGTCTCCGGAAGACCTGGTCATTGCCGATGCCAACAAAGCCGGTCGCTCTGGCCGGCGTCATGGGTGGCTTCGACACCATGATCACGGAAAAGACCAGGAACGTTCTGATCGAATCTGCCTGGTTCGACCCGGTCACCATTCGCAAAAGCTCGCGCCGCCACGGCCTGCACACCGACGCTTCCCATCGTTTTGAACGCGGCGCGGATTTTGGCGCGACCTCCCTGGCTTGCGCCCGCGTAGCCCAAAGAATTCTGGAGTCGGCGGGCGGCCAATTGCAGGGTAGCGAAATGGATGTCATCGGGCGGCAACTCGACCAGGCGCCCGTGGCACTGCGTCCCTCGCAGGTCCAGCGGATTCTCGGCGAGCCGCTCAGCGTGGAGGAAATTGTACGCATTCTGCGGCGGCTGGGATTCGAACTGGTCCCCGAACCCGGCGAGGAAGTCGAGTTCACGGCCCACATTCCCAGCTGGCGGTTGGACATCGAACGCGAGATCGATCTGATCGAGGAAATCGCGCGCCTGCACGGCTACGACAAGTTCGCCAACACACTGCCGGCATACACGGGAGCGGTCATTGACCGGCCCGACGCCCGGAAAGATCAAAAGCTGCGCTCGTCGCTGCTGGCGCTGGGTTACAACGAAACCATCTCGCTGACATTTATCTCGCATGAAGACGCGGAACGCTTCGGCAGTCGCCGGTCATCGAACTGGAAAATCCGCTGAGCGAAGAAGCTTCGGTGATGCGGACCTCGATAGTCCCCGGCATGTTGAACATGCTGGCCTACAACCTGAACCGTGGGAGCGGCAAGGTGCGGCTGTTTGAGGCGGGCAATGTATTCGAGCGGGTGGGAAGCAGGGCAATTGAGCTGAAGCGCCTGTGTCTGGGGTTGACTTCCCCACCCTCCGCAAAAAGCGCGGAAGGATGGGGCGCCCAATACGGATTGTTTTTTGACCTGAAGGGTGACGTAGAGAATCTGCTGCGTCCATTCCAATGCAAGTCGCTGGCTTACGATGCGCAGGCGGCCCCATACTACCATCCGGGGCGGGCGGCGCGAGCGCTGATGGACGACGTCACCGTGGCGCAGTTTGGGCAGATCGATGCCGAGATCGCGACGGCGCGGAAATTGCGCCAGGATATCTGGATCGCGGAGCTGTATCTGGACCAGCTTTACAAGCATGGGTTGCGTGAGGTCCGCTACCGGGCGCTGCCGCGCTATCCGGCGGTGGAGCGGGACTTCTCTTTCATTTTCGATGACTCGTTGGTCTTCGAGAAAATTCGTCAAGCGATGACGAACCTTCAGCTGGCCGAGTTGCGAAAATTTGCGCCCGTGGAAATTTTCCGCGGCGGCTCGGTGCCGGCTGGGAAGTATTCTCTTTTGCTACGAGCCACGTTTCAATCCGGCGAGCGCACCCTGCGCGAAGAGGAAGTGGCGCAGTGGTCGGGGCAGATTATCAAGGCGATCGAGGGGCTCGGGGGAAAACTCAGGGCCTAAGCGGAGGGCAATGTGCTCTCCGCGCCCTCAGTGGCACCTCCGCGTTCTCTGCGGTTAGAAATGTTAACTGCAGAGTTCACAGAGAAGCACGGAGATCGCAGAGTTTTGGTGGAAGAACGGAAGAACGCTTTGCGTTTTCTGCGGCCCTCTTGCGGTTGAAAAACTCCTGAACCGCCGGTTTGAAGTCACCCATCAACGGCCAAGCCAGCGGCCCCTCTCCAGGATTACGCGGATATGAGTACTAGTGCATAAGTTAGCGAATGATGTATAGTGTGCCCATGAAGGCACGCAGGGTTGCGCTCACGCCGGAAGAACGAACACAACTGGAAGCCGTAGAGCGTCGTCCCACCAGCGTGGTGCGCGACGTGTTTCGCGCCGGTGTGATTTTGCGCGCAGCGGCCGGGAGCAGCAACGAAGCAATCGCCCTCGCCCTGAAGACGCGACCGGCCACGGTGAGCAAGTGGCGCGGGCGGTTTCTGCGCCAACGGCTGTCCGGGTTGCAGGACGCGCCCCGTCCGGGCAAGCCGGCGACCTATGACCTTACCAGCGAACGGCGCATCCTGGCGCGACTGGATCAACCGCCGCCGAAAGGCTATGCCCGCTGGAACGGGCCCTTGCTGGCGACGGCGCTGAAAGACATCTCCGACGATCAGATTTGGCGGGTCCTGCGCAAACATGGGATTTCGCTCGAAAGACGCCATAGTTGGTGCGTCTCGACTGACCCTGTTTTGCCCAAAAAGCCGCCGACGTGGTCGGTCTGTACTTGAATCCGCCGGAACATGCCATGGTGTTGAGCGTGGATGAAAAGCCTCACATCCAAGCCTTGGAACGAGCCCAGGGCTGGCTGAAACTGCCCAACGGCAAGGCGCTCACGGGCTTTCAGCATGACTACAAGCGGCACGGCACGACCACCCTGTTCGCCGCCCTGGAGGTAGCCACTGGGTTGGTCAAAGCGGGCCACTATCAGCGCCGTCGCCGAGTGGAATTTCTCGATTTTATGAACGGCGTCGTGGCCGCCTATCCCAACCGGCAAATCCATGTCATCCTCGACAACCTCAATACCCATAAGCCCAAACGCGACCGCTGGCTCCAACGGCATCCGAACGTCCGCTTCCATTACACTCCCACGCATACCTCCTGGCTCAATCAGGTGGAGATCTGGTTCAGCATTCTCAGCCGCCAATCGCTCACTGCCGCCAGTTTCACCAGCACCGAGCAGCTGCGGCATCACATTGACAACTTCGTCGGTGCCTATAACCAGAACGCCCACCCGTTCGAGTGGAAAAAGCAAGTTGTATTCCAGAAACATCCCAAAATACTGTACGCTAACTTATGCAACTAGATACTAGTCTCCCGAGAATGCGCAAAGTGAGAACGCCGGCGAAATCCTTTCGCAGCGGCCGCGTATCCTGCTTTACCGAATCGGTCATCCGCGACATGACGCGCCAGGCGCTGGCCCACGGCGCGGTCAACTTATCGCAGGGATTCCCCGATTTCCCCGCCCCGGAGGAAGTCAAGCAGGCCGCGCGCGGGTAAAGAAATTCAGTCCGTGTCCAGGGCCATTCTGAGCGCCCGATTCAAATCTTCCAGGCGAAGTGCAGACAGAGAGCCCACAAAATGGCTCAATTCGTTCTTGCGAAGGCTTACAAGGTTGTCACACATGATCCAGCTTTCGTGTTTGAGTCCTTCCTCGGGGCCGACCCGCACCTGAGTGGATAATCCCTGGCCGTGACTAAATACCGGCGCGCAGATTACCGTCGAGAAGCCGGAATCGACGACAGCCTGCCGGCTTACTACCACGAAGACGCGCTGTCGCTTGGAATCGCCTGCAGGCTTGCGAACGAGGTATAGATCTCCGCGTCTCACCGGTCCGGCCTAGTCTTCGGAGACTTGGTACCCCAGCGCGTCTTCGGCTTCGGCATTCAACTCCTCCAACGAGGCATTGATGAGCTCTAGATCGCGCTTCTGAATGGCCGCTTTGCCCCGATTCTTGAGGTATTGGCGCAGGACGTTGTCAATCACTGCGGAGCGCGAATACTTCGTTCCGGCGAGCCGGTCAATTCCGGCAATGACGTCGGGCGAGAGTGTTACTGAGGTCTTACCTTTCATACTACCTATATACTACCATAGGACGGGGGGCACGCCTGCAGCCGACGCGATGCCAAGCCTGTAACCAGTTGTGCTAGGCTGCCTTCATGGCAGCAGTGACCGGAGCCCATAAATCCTTTCGCAGCGGCCGCGTATCCTGCTTTACCGAATCGGTCATCCGCGACATGACTCGCCAGGCGCTGGCCCACGGCGCGGTCAACTTATCGCAGGGATTCCCCGATTTCCCGGCCCCGGAAGAAGTCAAGCAGGCCGCCCAGGAAGCCATCGGCAGGAATATCAATCAATACGCCATTACCTGGGGCGCGCCGAATTTTCGCCGCGCCATTGCCAGAAAAGTGCAGGACTGGCAAGGCATTTCAGCCGACCCCGACACCCAGATCACGGTCTGCTGCGGCGCGACCGAATGCATGATTTCCACCTTGCTGGCCATCTGCGACCCCGGCGATGAGGTCATCATCTTCGAGCCGTTTTACGAAAACTACGGGCCGGACACGGCCCTTTCCGGCGCAAAGCCGAAATTCGTCAAGCTGCGCGTGCCGGCAGAAGAAAACGGCGAGTGGACTTTCGACGAGGCTGAGTTGCGCGCCGCCTTCGACAATCACACCAAAGCCATCATCGTAAACACGCCCAACAATCCTACCGGCAAAGTTTTCACCCGGGCCGAACTGGAAATCATCCGCGATTTGTGCGTGAAATTCGATGTCATGGCCATTACCGACGAAATCTACGAACACATCGTTTACGACGGAGCGCAGCACATCTCGCTGGCCGCGCTCGATGGCATGCAGGACCGGACGGTGACGATCAACAGCATGTCGAAGACCTACAGCGTGACCGGATGGCGCGTGGGCTGGACCATTGCGCCGCCGGCCATCGCCGATTCCATCCGCAAGGTACACGATTTTCTTACCGTGGGAGCGCCGGCGCCTTTGCAGCAGGCGGGCGCCATGGCGCTGGCTTTGCCGCGGAGTTATTACGACCGACTGGCCGAAGAATATACGCGCCGACGCGACCGCCTGCTGCCGGTGTTGCGGGAGGCGGGCTTCCGGTGCTTTCGTCCGCGCGGCGCTTATTACATCATGACCGACATTGGCGGCTTCGGCTATCCGAACGACGTGGAATTTACCAAACACCTGGTGCGGGATGTGGGCGTGGCGGTGGTGCCGGGATCGAGTTTTTATCGCGACCCGCGGGATGGCGCGCAGCAGGTGCGCTTTGTTTTCTGCAAGAAAGATGCGACGCTGGACGCGGCGGCGGAGAGGCTGCGGCGAGGGGCATGAATGCAGCAAGTTCCGTAATGTCATTCTGAGCGGAGTTGGCGTGCGCGCAGCGCACGCTAACGCAGTCGAAGAATCCCTACCCGTTCCACCGACCTGACTTTTCGTGGCCCGCTGGCTTGTACACCTCGTAGGAAGGGCTGGAGGGACCGGAAAATCGAGTCGCAGGACCCGTACTGTTGGCGAACCCCTGGATGAAGGACAGCGGAGAGCATAGGGATGCTTCGACTGCGGCAGGCCAGCCAAAACCGGCTGGCCGCCTTCGCTCAGCATGACAGCGCGTGGAACATTACGGGGCAAGCGGACCATCTATTTCCTCGATCCACAGGATTGTGCGGTATACTGCGCAGAAGTTTTGAAATCTTTCCAGGAAGTGCCAACATGTCCGTGAAACTGGATGAAGAGGTATCCACTGAGGTTCCGGCCGAGGATTTTCAGGCGCTGGAAGAGAAAGTTTATCGCACCATTGAGCTATACAAGTCGGCCCGCGAGGCGCGGGTAGCGGCGGAACGCGACGTGAAGCGCCTGCGCGAGCAACTGGAAGAGCGCGAAGAAGAAGTGGAAACCATGCGCCGGGAAATGATCCGCCTGCGCAAAGAGCGCGAAGAGATTCGCGGGCGGGTGGAAAAGATGCTGGCGCAGATCGAAACTCTGGCCGAGGAGCAGGCGGCGAGCTAGGAATTTGTTCCCACCCTTGCCACGCAAGGACGAGCCACTCGCCCTGCCAGAGGAGCGCAACAGCCATGGCTACAGCTACACGACAGACGCCCGTGAAAGATGCCAGCAACAACGCCGTGCGTGTGGAAATCTTCGATCAGGCGTACAACCTGCGCGGTTCGGACCCGAATACATCCTGAAGCTCGCCGAGTACGTCGACAGCAAGATGCGCGCCGTTGCGGAGCAGACCAAGACCGTGGACACGGCACGCCTGGCGGTGCTGGCGGCGCTCAACATCGCGGACGAATACCACCTGCTGCAGCGCAACCGCGATGGCGGCGCGGTGGACTATCTCAAGCGGGCGCATCATCTGGCGGACGCGCTGGACGAAGTCCTGGACGAGCCGCGCCGCGCGGGATAGCGCCATCAAGCGGATTCTTTCTTCCTCTCCCTTAGCTGTGCGACCGCGCTTCTGTTCGCCCAGGAGCCCACCTTCCGCAGTCAATCGAACATCGTGCTGGTTCCCGCCCTGGTGCGGGACTCCACCGGGCACGCGGTGTATGGCCTGCAGGCGAAGGACTTCGTCGTAGAAGACAATGGGGTTCCGCAGAAAATCCGTCTCGATGAGGATGTCGAGGGTGAACCGCTATCGATTGTGGTCGCCATCCAGACGGGACGCAAAGGGGCGCGGGAGTTCCCCAGAATTCGCGGGCTGAACTCCATGCTGGGGCCGATTCTGGAGGAGCCGCAGACCCGGATGGCGATTGTGGAGTTCGATAGCGTGCCGCACATGGCACAGGACTTCACCGACGATCGCGCATCGATCAGCGGACGCTGCAGGGCATTGAGTCGGGTGATGGCGGGGCGGCTATTCTGGATGCCATCAAGTACTGCACCGGCCTGCTCAACCGGCTTCCCGAAGGGCAGCAGCGGGTACTGCTGCTGGTGAGCGAGACGCGCGATCACGGGAGCCGGTGGGCGAAAATTGACGACGTGGTGACCCTGATCGGGAACAGCAATGTCGCAGTCTATACGCTGGCTTTCTCGCCGGCCTCGGGGATGTGATTGATCCGTATCGGGGCAAGGATCAGGGGGGAGTACTTCGGCCCGAGGCCCGGACTTGCGCAATTGGAGCGCCTTTTCTGCTGGCGCGGGCGGCAGATAGAAACACAGATTACGGCGAATCAAGCTATCACGTCGCAGCCCACGGGCAGCGACGAGGGACCACCGGATCCTTCAGAGAACCCGTGTGGAGAGAGTTACTGGCCGTCGGTTCAGAAAATCACATGATTCGCGAATTTACGGCAACCATAATTGCACCAGCAGGTAATATGTTGACCTTTCAGCCCAGGAATCCACGGGACCCGGGTTGCACCGGATGACGGAGTGACTTCCGCACCTGGTCCGGAGCCCGGCGACGCTAAGGTTTGCTGGCGAGAAGGCCAAGATTACTGGAGCCGGAAAGGGCGGCGAGCGCAGTGAAGGAATTTCGCGGGCATCAAGAGGTTCTGTCCCTCAGTGGATCCTGAGTGGCAAGCCAAGTGCCATCTTTTTTACTTTCGGCCCTTGCCAAGGGCGGCATTCCTCCCCTAGCATCCGAATTGAAAGCCGACCTGCCGGGTTGGTGATGGCGGGTAACCGATTTTTGAACCAATGCAGAATGAACGGGAGCTCGACTCGAACTAGGATCCGGTGTGCAATGCTCCGCCATGCGGAGATGCCTAAAGGGTCTCGGCGGGCGCCCAACGTCTACCGACGGGTTCATTCTCGGCCCCGCCACACGGCACAGTGGGTCGGCTTGTATCAAACCAGCTGTTAGCCGCTAGCCGTTGGCCTTTAGCTAAGGGCTAACGGCTGCTGCTAAACTGTCCTGTTGCAAATCCTGACAAGCTTGCATCTAATAAACTAGTGTTTCCGCGACTTTTTCACATTGGCAGTTTCAGCGTGCCGACCTATGGCTTTTTGGTCGCGCTGGGCGTGTTGGTCGGAATGTGGGTGAGCGTCCGCTACGCGCAAAAGCAGGGCATCGACCCGGATGACGCCTGGAATTTTGGCATTGTGGTCGTGCTGTGCGGAATTCTCGGTGCGAAAATCCTCTACATCGTCAATGACTGGAGCATTTACGCGGCGAATCCTCGTCAGATTTTCACCTTGGATACGCTGCAGGCAGGCGGGGTTTTTTCCGGAGGATTGCTGGCGGCGTTTATCGGCGCGGCGTGGTACATCCACAAGCGCCGCATGCCCGCGCTCGCGACCTGCGACGCGTTCGCTCCCGGCCTCGCTCTGGGACATGTTTTCGGCCGCATGGGCTGTTTCTCCGCCGGCTGCTGCTTCGGAAAACCGACGACCCACTTCTGGGGCGTCGTATTCACCAACCCGCTCGCAAACTCCATTTCAGACACTCCTCTGAACGTGCCGCTGCAGCCGACGCAGTTGTTTGAGGGCGCGGCCGAGCTGGGAATTTTCTTTATCCTGGCCTGGATGTTCCGCCGCAAGAAATTCGATGGCCAGATTTTCGGCTTGTATCTCATCCTCTACGGCATTGCCCGGTACTTCCTGGAATTCATCCGCGACGACCCGGGCAGGGGCTCGGTGTTCGGCGGAATCATGAGCGGCACGCAGCTTATCTCCATTTTTCTGGTCCTCGGCGGCGGCCTGATCTGGTGGCTGCGGCCCACGATGAAGGCCGCACCGGCGCAAGCCGCGCCCGCCGCCCGCTAGAATCGGATTGTCGCTTTTTCCCGCCTGTCACAAACGCCGATTTGCAGAAGGACGCAGACGAATAGGTTCCAGCCGCGCCGCGGCGCAAGAATACTGCCCAGGGCGAAGGGCGCGCTTTTCGCCCTTCGCCCTGGGTGCAAAGATGACACGACAAGCCCCGGAAGGGGCGTAAGAAGAATGGCTCGGGGACTCAACCCCGGAGAGGGATTTTGAGTGCGGCCTTGAATGGGCCACCAGCAAAGGGGTTCGTATCAGGGCATGGCCTTTGGCCGTGCCGATGTGGAGGAGAAAAACCAGCCCGCGCCGGTGCGGAAATGCGGGGGAAATGCGGGGACGGGAAGCTGTGAAAAAATTGACGGCCTATTCTCACCGACCAAACACTCTGCGTTTAAATGCCCATAAGCGATACAAATCGTCTCGGTATACATTTTTGGTCGGCGGGTGGCGCACCCTTTTTCGTGAGGTTTTTGTGAGCCACCGCGAGCTGAGGGTGCCCCATCCTTGCGCGTTCTGTGCGCAAGGATGGGATTCCACAGCGCTTGACCCCTTGGGATTTTGATTTCCTCTCTCACGATTGCGGTTGACAGTTCGTGCGAATCAAAAGGTTCGCGGCTTCGGGCTGGGTCCCATATTTTTCCAACCCCGGGGCAAACATGGAGCACCCAAAATTGAAGAGGGGAACGCGGAACTTCACGATTGGGTGAGGCTTCGCGGTCGCGCACCGGCAAAGAAGAAAATCTCTAGCGGTTCAGAAATGAGAAAGGCCCACCCTTGCAAAAAGGAGGCTGTTACGAAACTCTTCTTTCGCCTCTTCGAGGCTAACTCATCTCCCACTCAAACCCAGGGCTTACGCCGCTGGGCTGCATTCTTGCGCCGCTTCGCGGCTAAGACCCGTGCATTTCGTTCCACTTTCTAAAGTGAACTTCGAGTTTCGCAGACAACCTCAAAAGCGCAAGGATGAGCCACCCTAGGTTCGTTGTGCTTTCCGCAAACCCAACTTCTCACAACAAAGGCTGCGCCACCCGCCAGCCGGCCCAAATTTCGCCTGGCACCGGTAACAACTGAAGGTTCAGAAAATAGAGCTGGCGAGACTGATGAAATCGCTTCAACGACCACGGCATCGCAGGAGGATAACGGCGGAGGGAACGGATTGTCTGTGACGGACGAACATCAAAACCCCCGTCCAAGCAAAGCTTGGACGGGGGGCCCGGCACTGGTGCCGGGAACTCTCCAGAGACGGTACGCCCCTACCGGCGATAACCGCTCCAGAAAACCGAGGTTGTTACGAAAGTCGAAGCGCACCTTCGAAAGTGGAGCGAGATGGGTGCGTGTTAGCCGCGAAGCGACGCGAAATTACAGCCCAGGGCGTCGGATCGTCGTGTCATGCCGCACCCGGCATTCCCATGCCGGGCTTTCACCTACCGTGCCTGCGGCACTGGCGCCGGGAACCCTCCAGAGACGTGCACCCATACCGGCGATAACTGTTCCAGGCCCCCGCCAATCGGCTAAAGCGATCTAAGGAAATCCAGCAACTGTTGCTGCTGTTCCGGGGGCAGGTTGTTGAACTTCTGGACCACGGTGTTTGCTTCCGAGCCCTGGGAACGGTGTTGTTGAATGGCGGTCAACAGGTTGGTGGTTCTGCCATCATGCAGAAAAAACAACCGTTGCCCTGCGCCCCATAAAGGAGCGGTCCTGAACTCGTCCGAGCCGGCCAAACCCTGGGATATCCCGTCGGCCAGATTCGTTCCCATATGATGGAGGGCAAAATCCGAGAAGGGATGGTACTTCACATAGCTCATACCGGTGAGGGGCGCCTGCGCTGCGGTTAATGTGTCGGAATGGCACAAGGTGCATCCCACTTTGGAAAACACAGCCGCTCCGTTTGCGGTGTTGCGGGTAGGCGGGGCCGGAGTCGGCGGGGCGGCAAGCCGCATCGCATCCACAAAAGCTTCGATGTCCGATGCAGGCCGTGCATCCTCCGGGGTGGCATTGTAAACACACCCCCTGAATATGTTTCGCTCATTGGACATGACCTCATTCGAAATTCCCAGCTCAACGTTGTAGGCTTCTCCGGCAAACATCATGAGAGACTTGTTCTGGGACTTCCAGCCAAACTTGTTGATGGTTCCATCGTTGGAGCTTAGATTGAATCTTCCCCGTATCCCCAGCGCCGCTCTTTGCCTTGCCGTAGCCGCCAAGTTTGCCCGCAAGACGTAGTCCGACGTGTTCTCCACCAGACCCAGTCCAAACACGGGGGTGGGAATGCGGAAACTGACGTTCCGGGCCGCAAGCTGAGCGGCAAAGTTGGGTTGGGGCAGGGTGCATCCGCCTGCGTCGGTTCTTCCCGCAATGGAAAAGAGATTATGCACGCCTCCATCGGGCGAACCATCCGACTTCCGGATAAATCGCGCTTCCCGGGCCGGTCCATCTGCGGTGATGAACGATGGAATAACGTTGGCCGCTCCCATGGACAATCCCGCCGCAATGACCGGATTGGGCTGTGCCGCCTGGGGACTGCTGGGGCTGGGGCTGGTTCCTAACGGCGCAGGCTGCGAGTGGCAGGATACACAACTATTGGAATTGAATCCCGGACCAAGCCCGCCGCTCCCATCGGCGCGGGGAACCTGATCGTTGACTTCGATGAAGCGCGCCAGTCCCGCCGTGAACGCGGCTTGCTCGGTCGCATTCAGCGTCGGAAAGTATCCCCCCGCCCCGGCTGCTCCCGCTCTTGGACCCGGATCATGGGGCGCGATCTGCGACTTTGCCATCGTCAGCCCCGCCAGAACTATTAAAACTGTCGCTGTTTTCTTTTCCAACGTCATTTCACCCTCCATGCACGGGTACAGAATTTTGTCTCACGCCACGCTTGCTGGCATAACGCTGGTGCAAAACTGACCTACTCTGTTCTGGGTTCGAGCACACCGAATAGAAACGCGAATTGAACAGCTGCCGGAAGCACTATTCCCAATGCTGCCAGCAACTCTTAGTCCACAAGCTGGAGGATTAGAAACTACTAAGAAGATTTAAGTTCGATTGACTCCGCTGTCAACCACCAAAAGTACATAGATTTCCACATGCAGTTGGGAAGGAGGTTCCTATCAGGGCACGGCTGAAGCCGATATCCGATACGGATGGTTTTTCCCAACTGCACCGCCCGTCCGCGCACGTTGCGCCGCAATGATCGAGAAGCCAGTTGACGATTCTGCCCATTGGGCTTTGTCTGTGACGTATGACGCCCCGAGACGGGCCAAAACCGGGCTTGCATGGGCCGCCGGTCCGCTTAGAACTTTGCAGCCTGAGCCCTCGCGCTGATCATCCCTCCTCCCCGCATTGTGATTTACTAATCCCTGCACTATGCCCCAAACACCCACGCCCATTTCCGTTAACCGAGAAGCCGCTGGCCAGCGCCTGGACCAATTCCTCGCGGCGCACCTTCCCGACACCAGCCGGGCCCGCCTCCAGCAACTGATTTCCCAGCACAAAGTTCTGGTGAACGATGCGCCCGCCAAATCTTCCCTGCGTTTGCGGGGCGGTGAGCGCATCCTACTTACTGGCGTCACAGAGCCTGCGCCGTTGCGGGCGATGGCGGAGGATATCCCGCTCGATGTGGTGTATGAGGACGACGATCTGGCCGTCATCAACAAGCCCGCGGGCATGATGGTGCATGCCGGGGCGGGCGCCACCGACGACCAGCGCAACCGCGGAACGCTGGTCAACGCCCTGCTGCACCGCTTCGGCAAGCTTTCCGCCACGGGAGGAGAATTGCGCCCGGGAATCGTCCATCGCCTGGACAAGGCTACCAGCGGCCTGATCGTGGTGGCGAAGAACGACGCGGCGCATCGGCAGCTGGCCCGCCAGTTTGCCCGGCGGCAGGTGAGCAAGACCTACATTGCGCTGGTACATGGCTGGGTTAAGCAGGACGAGGGCAAAATCACCAGCACCATCAGCCGCGACCGTATCCGGCGGATCCGAATGACTACGCGGCGGGAGGGCGGGCGCGAGGCCATCACGCAATACAAGGTTCAGCGGCGTCTGGATTCTCCGGTTGGCAAATTCACCCTGCTGGAAGTAAAGATTGGGACCGGCCGCACTCACCAGATCCGCGTCCACCTGGCTTCGCTGGGGCACCCGGTTGTGGGCGACACGCTTTACGGCGCGCCGAGAAACCCAGGGGCCGCGGCCCAGGGCGTCAAGTCACTGAACCGGAATTTTCTGCACGCCGCGGCCCTGGCGTTCACGCATCCCGGCACGGGCGAGCCGGTTTCGTTCTCGCGCCCATTGCCCGGAGAATTGCAGGATTTTCTGGCTGCCATCGAAGCCTGATTCTGCTTCTGTCTGGAGCTGGCAGCCAGATTTTGTGGCTATAATGGAAGGAAAAATGAAGCCGTACAGGGTCATCTTAGCGGTCGCAAGTGTCGCGCTGGCGGCGGGAGTCGGAGCCGGCCAGAATTCGGAAACGCAAACCGCCCCGAGCCAAAACCCCTCTGGCCAGAGTGCAACCACTCAGAACTCGCCGGCGCCCCGGGATTCCACTAGCCCGGACGATCTCCCCGCTGCCCCCTCCGCCACCCGGATCAAGAAGCGGCCGGCGCCACCTCCCGCACCACCACCTTCGACATCGCCAGGGCCGGCTGCGCCCTCCGCGCCCGCCACACAGGCGTCCCCGTCGCAAGCGCCCAACCCTCAGCCTCCCAACAACCCGCCGGCCCAGGCCGGCCCGGGCAAAGGTCCCGACCTGGGCGCTCCGCCCGACAGCGACATCAGCGCCACCATCGTTCGGCGCGTCAACGAAGTTCCGGTCGTGTTCACGGTAATCGACAAACGCGGCCACTATGTGAAGGATCTGCATCGCAACGACTTTCTGATTCTGGACAACAAACGCCCCCCTGCCGCCATCCGCAGTTTCAGCCGCGAGAGCAACCTGCCGCTGGAAGTGGGCCTGCTGGTGGACGCCAGCAACTCGATCCGTGACCGTTTCAAGTTCGAACAGGAAGCCGCCATCGAATTCCTGAACCAGACCATCCGGCCTGGTTTCGACAAGGCTTTTGTCGTGGGATTTGATGTCACCCCCGAGGTCACCCAGGATTTCACCGACAATACTGAGTCGCTCGCCCATGGTGTCCGCTCCCTGCGTCCCGGCGGCGGCACGGCCATGTATGACGCGCTGTATTTCGCCTGCCGGGACAAGCTTATGAAGACCAACCCCGGCGGCCTGGTGCGCAAAGCCATCGTGCTGCTCAGTGATGGAGAGGACAACCAAAGCCACGTCACCCGCGAAGAAGCCATTGACATGGCCGACCGCGCCGGAGTGATCGTTTACGCCATCAGCACCAACGTGACCGGCTCTCCGGATCGGGGCGACAAAGTCCTGCAGCGCATTGCTGACGCCACGGGGGGACGAGCCTTCTTTCCCTACCAGCTTACCGACATTGCCACCAACTTCCTCGAAATCCAGGAAGAGCTGCGCAACCAATATATGATCGCCTACTCCCCCGCCGACTTCCGGCCGGACGGCCAATATCACACCATCGAAGTGAAGGCGAAGAACCACAAGGACCTCAAAGTCCGCAGCCGCCGCGGCTATTACGCGCCCACCCAATAGCTTGGTGGCCCATTCTCAGCCGCGAGGTTGCCCCAGCCTTGCTGGTTTGAGGTTGGTACGAAAGTCGAAGCGCACTTTCGAAAGCGGAGCGAGATGGGTGCCTCTTAGCCGCGAAGCGGCGCAAGATTACAGCCCAGGGCGAAGGGCGCGTTTTTCGCCTTTCGCCCTGGGTCTAAGTGGCAAATGAGTCAGCCCCGCAGGGGCGAAAGAAGAGTTTCGTAAAAGCCTCGGTTTTGCAAAGCTGGGCGCCACCCGGCCTCGCCATTGTCAGAGCGGCGCCAGGTGTCCCCCCCAAGCTACAATTCCCCGGATGACCACAGAACGCTGGGCTCAGATCGGAATCACGACTGAATTTCTTATCGTCGTTAGGACACTGGCTGAGTTCTTCCGGCTGAGGCACGTTCTTGGCCCGAACTTCTCGACCGCCGTCGCTATGCCCTATGTCGGCGGCGCTTTGATAGCCGCTTGCTCCTGCTGGGCCGGCGTGATCTTGTACTTCTTCCGTCGCTACACGCTGTCCGCCTGCATCGCGCCAGTAACCGTAGTCGTACTGCTGGTGTACAAAATTGCCATGATCGGCTGGTAATGGGAACCTGCCCGAGCCTCACTTTCTGTGTGCGCCTGACCGCCGCTCGCCGGGTGTATGCTGCCTGCAGGAGCGATCATGCATAGCTTTCGCTCGGGCCGGAAATTCAGCTGCCCCAGGGTGCTCCTCGCACTCTTTCTGAGTGCTCCGCTTTTCCTGAATGCGCAAAGTGGATCCTCCCCGCCGGCCGCGCCTTCTCCTGCGGGCTCCGCTCCCACGCCTTCGCAGGGTTCCGCCGAGCCTTTGATCGAAAGGGCCAGAGAGGCCGCCTTCCAGTTTTCCAAGAAGCTTCCCAACTTTATTTGCGAGGAGTTGATGTCGCGGTCTGTCGAGCGAGGCCGCGACGACGAAACGCCCCTGGACAGGGTTGCGGCCGAAATCACTTACGAAGACGGGCAGGAAAGCTATCATAACGTCAGGATCAATGACCGTCCCACCGACAAGCCCATGGAGGAACTTGGCGGGTCCTGGTCCACGGGAGAATTCGGGTCCACACTGCTGGAGCTTTTTCACCCCGCCACGCAGGCGCAGTTCCAGCCCGGCGGTGCGTCTCCCATTTCCGGTTTCAATGCCCAGGTCTATGATTTTCAGGTTAGCAGTGAAAATTCACACTGGAGGGTGCAGGCCGGTTCTCAGACTGTGCTTGCGGCTTACGAAGGCTCGGTATGGGTGGCTCCGAACACCGCCCGCGTCCTGCGAATCGAGACCCAGGCCCGCAACCTGCCGCCGGACTTCCCCATGGATAAAGTTGAATCCGCGGTTGACTATTCGTACGTGATGATTGGCGAGACTTCGTTTCTGCTTCCCGTCCATGCCGAGACTTTGGGTTGCGAGCGGGATAGCAGTGAGTGCAGCCACAACGTCATCGATTTTCGCAACTACCACCAATTCAAATCCGAAATCAAAATTGATACTGTGCCGCATTGAGTTTCGGTTCTCTGCGCATTGCCACCCCAGCGGTTGCCCCAGCTTTGCCGCTTTGAGGCTGTTACGAAACTCGAAGTTCACTTTCAAAACTGGAATGAAACGGGTGGGTTTCAGCCGCGAAGCGGCGCAAGATTGCAGCCCAGGGCGTAAGCCCTGGGTCTAAGTGGGAAATGAGTCAGCCCCGCAGGGGCGAAAGAAGAGTTTCGTAACAGCCTCGGTTTTGTAAAGCTGGGCGCCACGGACCCTGGTCTCTTTCGGTCACCCACGCGGTGGCCCATTCTAGTCGCGTTCTTTGCGGCTAGAGTGGGGCCTTCGACCGCAGGGGCGATCCGCCCATGCCCACCTTTCTAGTGTCCCGAGTCTAATATTCGTTTAATGAATAACAGGCTTCCTGCATCTGATATAAGCAGGAGGGACTGTATGGCTCTGGGTCGTCCGCTCGCGCCGCTCACTCTGCTTCCGGCTGAACGGCAGCGGTTGTTGGAATGGTCGCGCCGTCCGAAGACGGCGCAGGCACTGGCCTTGCGCGCCCGCATCGTGCTGCTCTGCGCCGAGGGGCGGAACAATACCGAGGTCGCGCGCCAGGTGCGGGTCACGCTGGCTACGGTAGGCAAGTGGCGAAAGCGTTTCTTGCTTCTGCGCCTCGATGGACTGCTCGATGAGCCTCGTCCCGGCACCACCCGCCGTCTGGGCGATGCCGAGGTGGAACGAGTGCTGGCCTGTACCTTGGAAACACAACCGGAAGCGGCCACGCACTGGTCCACCCGCTCGCTGGCGCAAGTCACCGGCCTGAGCCAGAGCAGTATCAGCCGCATCTGGCGCGCGTTTTCGCTGCAACCGCATCGTAGCCAAGCTTTCAAACTGAGTCGCGACCCCCTGTTTATCGACAAAGTCCGCGACATCGTCGGTCTCTACCTGAACCCGCCCGACCGAGCGCTGGTTCTGTGCGTGGACGAAAAGAGCCAGATTCAGGCACTGGATCGCACGGCGCCGCTTCTGCCCATGCGCCCGGGACAAATCGAACGCCGCACGCACGACTACAAACGCCACGGCACTACCAGCCTGTTCGCCGCTTTCAACGTGGCCAGCGGCAAAGTACTGGGCCAACTCCATCGTCGACATCGCTCCCGCGAGTTCCGCCGTTTCCTCAACACCATCGACCGTAACGTGCCCGCCGAACTCGACGTACATCTCATCCTGGACAACTACGGCACGCACAAAACCCAACTGATTCGCCGCTGGCTGGCCAAGCGTCCTCGTTTCCACCTGCACTTCACTCCGACGTCGGCCTCCTGGCTCAACTTGGTGGAGCGCTGGTTCGCCGAGTTGACGGAAAAGCAAATCCGTCGCGGCGTCCATCGCAGCACCCTGCAGTTGGAGAACGCCATCCGCCATTTCATCGCTCACCACAACCAACACCCGAAACCTTTCGTCTGGACCAAATCGGCCGACCAAATCCTCGAATCGGTCGCTCGCTTTTGTAAACTAACTTTAGACTCAGGACACTAGTGGTGGGTAAAATGGGAAAATTGATTTAAGTCCGGCAACGACCACCTGGTCTTGTAACAGCCTCGCTTTTCAAAGGCTGGGCATAGGCTAAGGCAATCGCCTCTGCTGTTGAGAAATTTCGTGACCGGGAACGTCTCCTTCGGACCTGTTGAGGTCTAATGAGCGTAACGGGGATTACGCAACAGTTAAGACACTTGGCTATGCCAACTCTGGCCCTTGACCATCTGGAATCTGTGGTACGCGGCTGTTGCTTTGATAACGGTGACACTACCGGATAAGTCTCCTAGCACCCGCATAATCGTGCTTTTCTTTAGAGAGCATTTTGCTCCGACGATGACCTCCACAAGGCGAAGTTTTTTGTTGAAATCCATGTAATTAAGCTCATCGTCCTTATTCTGCAAAGGAGCCCAGAATCGTATCTCGCTTTCATATGCCCAGTGAGTAAACTTTGTGAAGAGGATTTTGTGCGCGATAGCAAACCGTTTTGCCTCTGGGAGATCAGCAAAGTTGTTCGGAAACTTGCGGGGAGTCTTTACGTAAGAGACACGATCACATTCGTCCTTTTCTGGGTCACCAGTGATCTTTGGAACCTCGAATCCAAGGCACAACCCGCGGTGCTTGTCACTGTAGTGCGCCCAGACAACGGGATCGGACCACTTGGAACTGAAACATAAGACACCTCTTGCCTCGTGTATGTTCTTACGCGTATGGAAAAATGCTTTCCGAATGCCGGGATCTCTCAGATCATAAGAAGCCAGCTCGAAGGGGTCGTTTAGGTCACGGATTCTCGATTGTTTTAGTCTTCGTTCAAGAAGGCTTTTCAGGGCGAAGCTGGCATCTAGAAATTTGTACGCGCGCATAAGACGCGGATGATAGCACGCGACCTGACGTTAACACGGTTGCGCTTATTAAGTGAGCCAATTTCACTCCCTTTTCTTCTGGTCTCCACAGAGCCGGGCTTTGCCCCTTAAGCGATAATGGTTCGTCACACCAGGAGGGCAAACATGATTCGCGTGGGTCTGATCGGCTTTGGCATGGCGGGCCAGGTTTTTCATGCGCCGACCATCCGGGTAGTTCCGGGCATGGAACTGGCCTGCATTCTCGAGCGCAATGGATCGCGGGCCCAAGTGAAGTATCCGGACGTGCGGGTGGCTCGCACCCTCGACGAACTCCTGTCTGACGAAACCATCCGCCTCTGCGTCGTCGCTACGCCCCATACTACCCACGTTGAATTGGCGCGGCTTTGCCTCCTGGCGGGCCGCAACGTCGTGGTGGACAAAGTGTTCACCCCGACCCTGCGCGAGGCCGAGGAACTCATCGCCCTGGCCAGAGAAAAGAACCGCACAATCACCGTCTACCAGAACCGCCGCTGGGACGGCGATTTCCAAACCGTAAAGAAGGTGCTCGATTCCGGGCACCTCGGCCGGGTGGTCGAATATGAAGTTCGCTACGAGCGGTTCCGGCCCGGACTAAGATCGCACTCCTGGCGCGAAGTTGCGGAACCGGGCAGCGGGATGCTTTTCGATCTCGGCCCGCATGTGGTGGATCAGGCGCTCCTTCTTTTTGGCGAACCGCTAAGCGTCACGGCTTCGCTCTTCCGCCAGCGGGAGGGCACCCAGGTCGATGATGCTTTCGATGTCTGTCTGGAATATCCGGGAATGCGCGCCTTACTGCGCTCGCGCATCATCGCCTGCGCGCCCGGCCCGCACTTTGCGGTCCACGGAACCAAAGGCTCGTTCGTGAAGTATGGCATGGATCCGCAGGAAGAATTGCTCAAGGCGGGAGCCGCCCCGGAAAGGGCGGCATGGGGCCAAGACGAGGAAAAACTCTGGGGAACGCTGACCTTGGCGGAAAACGGCTCAAGCCAAAAGGTGAAGACAGAGCCCGGGGCCTATCCGGGTTTCTATGCCGCTGTGCGGGACGCGCTGCTGACCGGGACGTCGCCTCCGGTCACGCCCGAGCAGGCGTGGCGTACCATGCGGACGCTGGAACTCGCAAAACAAAGCAGCCTGCAACGGAGAACCCTGAGCTGGGATGAGGTTATCTAGGAGCAGGCCTCCCAGCCCCCCTTTCGCCTTACCTTGGCTTTTCTCGGCATGCTTGGCGCAGGCCTCGGCGCACTCTGCGGTTACAAGCTGTTGATTTCCTGAACCGAAAGCTCCTAACCGCCGAGACCGCCAAGAAAATGCCGCAAAGAACGAAGAGAAGAGCTGCAACTACACCACTACCGACTATTGCTTCAGCCCGTTGGCCTTTCTCTGCGCGCTCCGCGCACTCTGCGGTTACAAGCTGTTGATTTCTCCAACCGAAAACCCTTAACCGCCGAGACCGCCAAGAAGCCAAGAAAATGTCGCAGAGAACGAAGAGAAAAGCTGCAACTACACGACTACCGACTGTTGCTTCAGCCCGTTGGCCTTTCTCTGCGTGCTCGGCGCAGGCCTCCGCGCACTCTGCGGTTACAAGCTGTTGATTTCCCCAAACCAAAGCTCCTAACCGCCGAGACCGCCAAGAAAATGCCGCCGAGAACGAAGAGAAAAGTCGAGACTGCACCACTACCGGCAGTTGCTTCAGCCCGTTGGCCTTTCTCTGCGTGCTCCGCGCACTCTGCGGTTACAAGCTGTTGATTTCCCGAACCGAAAGCTCCTAACCCGCCGAGACCGCCAAGAAAATGTCGCAGAGAACGAAGAGAAGAGCTGCAACTCCACTACCGATTGTTGCTTCGCCCTGTAACCGTTCCCAAGGCGCACAGAGCTTTTTTCGGCAACTTGCCGGTTACCTTCGTTACATCCTGGCAGGCTCCAGAGTCATGTAAAGTCCTGCTTAGCGGGCCTCATCCCAAAAGGAGCAGGGATATTCCCCCTTTCATTTTCGGGGGCGTCGTGCAATGGAAGAACTCAGTGTCCAAGATCGGCAGGAAGTAAGCCGCCTCAAGCGCGAAATAGATTCGGTTCAAAGCCGCTTCTTTCATCTGCTGTCCATCACTTCCGCAGTCATGCTGGTGCTGGCGGCCGGCTTCGTTCTGCGGCTCTTTCCCAAATTGCTTTGGAACATGGATAGCCTGCAAGCGGAGCGCTATTACATTCCGCAATTGTTGTGTGGTTTGTTTTGTCTGGTATCGCTCCTGTGCTGGTATGTATTGCAGCAGCGCAAGTCGTTAAAAAGCGCCCAGAAACGGCTCATTACCGAACTCATTCGCCGGGAAACCGCGGAGCGGCTGGCGGTCATTGACCCGCTAACGGAAATGTACAACCGCCGCTACATGATGCGGGCCATTGCCGGCGAAACGGCCAGAGTCGACCGGCACGATTCCATGTTTGCCTTCCTCATGATCGACATCAACGATTTCAAACAGGCCAACGATGCCCTGGGACACATCGCTGGCGACCGCATTCTGCGGGAGTTGTCGTTACTGCTGCGTAAGACCTTTCGCGCTTCCGACATTATCAGCCGCTTTGGCGGAGATGAGTTCCTGGTTCTCTTAGTGGATTCCGACGAAGAAATGTCCCGGCTTGCCGCCGAACGGCTGCAGGTTATGATCGACGAGTGGAACGGCGAGCACGTGATCAAGGATTATAGGATGTCGGTGAGCTGCGGGTCGGCGGTCTACCACAAAGGCTGCGATGCCATTGCCGTGCTCAGCGCCGCCGATCAGGCCATGTACAAGAGCAAGTCGGAAGCGCCGGATTCCCCGCTATCGAAAACGGCCAACGCCGCCCAATGATTTCGCCGAACTGTACTCCTGCGCTTCACTCCGCGTGCGCCGTGGCGTAGTAACCGCTCCGCCCCTGAATCTTGTAGCCGCCCTTGGAACGAATCTCTACCTTGCGGAACGTCCCGTCCTTCACCCGATTGGTGGGAACATAGCCAATGCTGTACTGGCTGCGCAGCTCGGTGGCGATCTGGTCGAATGCGTCCCGCAGCTTGTCCATCTTATTGCCTACATCAATCACCCGGCCGCCGGTTTCCTGGGTGAGTTTTTTCATTTCGCCTTCGCCCGAATAGCCGCCAAAGCCATAAAAACCGCGATCCGCACAGAGCAGCACATAGGCAATGGTGTCGGCTTTCTGGGCCGCTTCAATGGCCTCGGTGATTCTCACCTTGCTGCCATCGTCCTCGCCATCGGTGAGCAGGATCATCGCCTTGCGGCCCACCTGCTGCGCCAGTTCATCGTGCGCCGCCAGATAGACGGCGTCATACAGCATGGTGCAGCAACCCCGGTTCATGGTGGGCACAGGCCCCCCGCCCATACCGGCGATTCCGCCTCCACTTCCCGTTCCCCCGCCGATATGAGTCTCATTCAGGGCGGCTCTCAGCAGGTGCCCGGAGTTCGTGAAATCCTGCATCAGGTTGACGTCGGCGTCGAAGCTGATCACAAAAGCCAGGTCTTTTTCGCGCAGAATCTGGTTCAGAAACCCTCCGCCGACCTCCTGCTCCATGCCCAAAACTCTTTGCTGGCTGGGGCTGGTGTCTATCAGGATTCCAAGCGTCAAAGGCAGGTCGCTGTTGGCGCTGAAGTATTTGATGGTCTGCGGTTTGCCATCTTCGTACACTTCGAAATCATTCTTCGTCAGGTTGGGGATAAGAGCGTTCTTCTTGCCCTTCACATTGAAGAAGAGCTGGACCACATCCACATTGACTTTTAGAGTGGCCATGGACTGGTCCGGCGACTGATCCTGGGAGGAATCCGCCTGCTCGGCCTTGACATAAGCGGGCGCGATTGCCGGCACCCCGCCGGCCACAGCGGTCAGAAAGAACAGGAAAACGATTTTGCGCATGGGGAGGAATCCCGTTAGTTTGGTAGTCTATCCTTTAGAGAAGTTAGATGCACCAAATAGGGTGGTGAAGGCATCCCAGCTATCGGGAGTGTCTGAGAAGGCTAGAAAGGCTCAAAAGGGCGTCTTCCATGGGATGGAGAGGGTCGGCAGGCTGGTTCGGCGTAGTGGCGGTTCTCATCGCAGCAGAAATGGCTTTAGCGCAAACTCAGCAAAATCAGACGCCCAGCCCAAAGCCGGATATCCCGGATGCGCCTTCCGCAGTGCGACCGCCTGAGCCCATTCCCCCACCGGCTCCCCTGCCCGCCGCGCCCGAACCGCAGCCGTCCCCTCAGCCCAGTGAACCTTCCGGGCCGCCCGAGCCGGTGCCGGCTGCAACCGGGGAGACGCCCCCTCCCGCTCCACCCTTCGGCGTGAAAACAATTCCGCCGGGGCAAGCGCCGGCCCATGGTGACTCGCAGGAGCAGCTCTACAAGATCGTAGTCAACACCAACCAGGTGATTGTGCCGGTGCGGGTCACCGATTCCTCCGGGCAAATGATTACGGATCTGCATAACGAAGACTTCGCGGTTTACGAGAATGGCAAAAGACAAAAGCTGAACTTCTTCACTTCTTCTCCGATTTCCCTGTCGGCGGCGGTCATTCTCGATCTTGGCATGCCCGATGCGACGGTACAAAAGGTGAATAAGACCTTTTCGGCTCTGGAAGGCGCTTTCAGCCAATATGACGAGGTGGCCCTTTACACCTACAGTTCAGCCGTAGCCAAACTGGCCGACTTTGGAGCAGTGGGAAAGCGCCTGGATGCCGCCTTGCAGCAGCTGAAGTATGTCACCGGGACCAACAACGGCCCCCCGACTCTAGATAGTCCCATGACCCGTGGCCCGGTGATTAACGGCATCCCGGTGGATCGCAGCGCTCCCCGTATCCAGACTCCGCCCCAGGAATCGCATGTGCTCAACGATGCCATCCTGCAGGCCACGGTGGACTTGAGCCGAAGAGACAAGGCCCGGCGGCGAGTGATCTTCGTCATCAGTGACGGCCGTGAGCTGCACAGCACCGCCAGCTATAGCAATGTCCTCAAGGTCCTGCTCACCAACAACGTGTCTGTCTATGCCATTGGGGTAGGGTCCGCCGCCCTCCCCGGTTATAAGACCTTGGGCAAGTTCCATTTGCCCAGAATGGGGTACACCGACATTCTGCCCAAATATACCAACGCAACCGCAGGAGAATACATCACCGACAACAGCCGCGATGCCATTGAAACCGCCTACACCAAATCCATGGGCGAAGCCCGCAACGAATACACCCTCGGCTACATGACCCACGGCTCCTACGCCGAAGCCTACCGCCAGATCGAAGTCACCGTGAACCTCCCCGACGTAAAAGTCTACGCCAAAGACGGCTACTACCCGGCGGCGCCGGGGCATTAGAATCCAGCTTTGGGCCGGGCATAAGGACTGGGCGTTGGGGGATTCGGAAGCGAAAGTAACGTGCGTAACCTGCCGGTAATCCCCCTGCTGTGATATAAGACAACCAGAAGCAAAGCCAAAATTTGCCGACGGGGAAGCTGCGAAGGGGCAGGTGTGCCTTTGCGGTTTTACCGCCATGGTGGGGAAAGTCTTTGAGCTTCATCAATTTTGCGGCCCGCGAAATCAATTGCAAGATCGTGTATTACGGCGCTGGGCTGGGTGGGAAAACGACCAACCTGCAGTGTATCTACCAGAAGACCGCCGAGCAGCAGAAGGGCAAGATGATCTCGCTGGCGACGGAGACGGACCGTACCCTGTTCTTCGATTTTCTGCCGCTGGATCTGGGTTCGGTGCGCGGCTTCAAGACACGCATTCACCTCTACACCGTGCCGGGGCAGGTTTTCTACGATGCCAGCCGTAAGCTGATCCTGCGCGGCGTGGATGGCATTGTGTTCGTGGCCGATTCGCAGCAGGAGCGCATGGACGCCAACATCGAGGCGCTCGACAATTTGCAGGACAATCTGAAAGAGCACGGTTACGACTTCAAGAAGATTCCGTACGTGTTGCAACTCAACAAGCGCGACCTGCCGAACATCCTCTCGGTCGAGGCTCTCTCCAAGGAGTTGCGCAAGCGGAATGAGCCAGTGCTTGAGGCCATCGCTTTCCAAGGCACCGGCGTGTTCGAGACGCTGAAGGAAATCGCCCGGCAGGTGCTTACGGAGTTGAAGCAGGGCGGCTAGCAGCTCATCTGGCGGCGATCCCACGCTGTCGGCAATGGGGTTCCCGATTTACAACTATCTGCGGCGCAGTTTGGTCAGCAGGCGCAGAATCTCCAGATAAAGCCAGATCAGCGTGACCATCAGGCCGAAGGCGGCGGGGAAGCGGGAGCGGTGAAGCTGAATGAGTGGGGAGCGGCGATCATGCGGGTGAAAAGCGATGCTGCCTGAGTCCATCTCGCCCCACCTTTGCGAAAAGCAAAGGCGCAAAGGTGGGCCACCCGCGAATGCCTTCTGAATCCAGGCGAGCATCGCGCGGGTCGTCGGAGTTCTGGTTGGGAGCGAAATTGTCGGAGCGCCCGGAAAAATAATGCAGGAACCACTTGTTCTGCGGCGGAACGCCGGAGCCAACGCCCAAGCCGTCGCCGGTTCCATACACCAGCGGAGGCAAACTGAAGAACAACGTAGTGGCGCGCAGTTTCGGAGTTAACGTGAATGGCAGTCCAACGCCACTCTTGTTGGGATCCAGGTCCATGGTGATGGTTTGAAAGCGGGGGATGTAGGTCACGGTATCGTCTACCGCAGAATCGTAGCCGACCGCGTTAGGCCCGCGATCAGGGAGCCCCAGGAAAGTGTTGCCGGATGCATAGGCAAACCCCGAACCGAGTCCGCCGAGGATGTTGGCCGGGACGCCATTTTCCAGGGTCCCATGGAGACCTGAGAGATCCGCGTACGAGCCTACTTTCGACTCAGTCAGCGAACCGATCGCAAGCAAAGTAATTTGAGCGCCCGCCGGCACGGCGGAGAACAGCCCAAGTGAAATCGCGATTAGGACAGCATGGACCGCAAGTTTTTTCACAGACGAATTTCCTCCCGTGTAGTTCACGTCTTGCGAGGCTCATGATCCGGGAGGCGTGCGGGAGGGTCAAGTTAATATCTGGTGAATCTGTCCACAGCGTGCTTCGGCCGGCAAGGGCGAACGCCGGTCATGCTCTTTATGTACATATCTTACTGTCATGACGCTTGTTGGCCGGGCACCCATCCCCCGGGCCCGATTCCGGGGTAAGTGAAGGCCAAAATTTCCCATTTTGGGGAAAATTCATCCCGGCTACCCTTGCCGGTCGCCCGCCTCCCCTCCTGGACCGGGGTGTGCGCCTGGCGCACACCCTCTAATTTCGATTGCGGGGTCTCGGATGACCTCCGGGGCCTACCGAGCCTTCCAAAGCGCTAGAACGGGCAGTTTTTATAGCACGAAAGTGGGGGGGCGGGGGTCTCTGGGGGCTGGCCCATCCTTAATTTTTGACCTCTCTTGACCTAATTCAAACTGAGGTTGCCCCACCCTCTGCGGTTTCAGGGGGTGGGAAGCGATGCGGCCTGCATCGTGCAGGTGTTTCTATCCGCTTGCGTTACCATGGGTGCGCCAAAGCGAAAGTCAAAATCTCAGAGGTTGAGAGCAGGGCCTCCCACCCTCTGAAAATCGCAGAGGGTGGGGCAGCCTCAGTTAGTTTCATGGAAGGGTGGGCCAGCTGTGGTTTCTCAAGACGTTGTACCTGCCGGAATGCGGCTGATAGGCGGAGCGTAGCCGAGACTACCATGGGGTCGAGAGAAGTAGTAGTGCTCTAACCAGGGCAACAGGTTTTGATCGCGTTCTTCGGAGTGAGCGTAGTGGCGAGCGTAGGCCCATTCGCGGAGAGCGGTTTGAATGAAGCGTTCGGCTTTGCCGTTGGTGCGAGGAGTGTAAGGGCGAGTGAAGTGGTGGCGAATGCCAAGCCGGAGGCAGGCGGCATGGAAGTAGCGGGAGCGATAGCAGGAGCCGTTGTCGGTGAGCAGGCGGCGAATGTGGATGCCGTGTTGAGCGTAGAAGGCGACGGCGGCGCGGAGGAAGGCGATGGCGGTTTGGGCGGTCTGATTGGGGAGCATGCGGGAGAAGGCGAGGCGGGAATGATCGTCGATGGCGACGTGCAAAGCCTGCCAGCCGGCAAACTGAGGACGACCACGGCGGCGACCATCGCCGCGAATGGAAACCCGCTGATAACGGGTCATTCCCTTGATGTCGAGATGCAGCATGTCGCCCGGAGCGGGGTGTTCGTAACGGATCACAGGAGGAGCGGGATGGAGATCGCGCCAGCGGCTGAGATGGGCGCGTTGCAGGATACGGCTGATGGTGGCGGGACTGAGCAGGGTAGCTTGAGCAATCTGATAGGCGGGGCGATGCTGACGACGCAAGGCCAAGACCTGCTCCACCAGGTGGGGAGCGGTGCAACGCGGACTATGGCGTGGCCGCGAAGAACGGTCCCGCAGACCCGGCGGGCCGAAGCTACGATAGCGGCGTACCCACTTGGTGGCGGTTTTCGCAGTGACATTGAAGCGGGCCGCGGCCCGCTTCAATGTCATTCCGCGGGAAACTCGTTGTACTAACTCCTCTCGACTGCGCAGGGTAAGTCGGGCATTCTGGTGGATGTCCATTCGCTCTCTCCTCAGAGGTGATTGCTCGCACAATCAGCTTCTCCGGTTCGGATCGAATGGACAACCTCTTGAAAGATCACAGCCAGCCCCCCGAACAATACGAATAGAATGACAACCGGCTTCACCTACGACGGAAACGAAGGTGATCTGGCATCCGACGGCACGCACACTTATGGTTGGGATGCGGAGGGCAAGATGATTACCCTGGATTCCGGCTCATCGAGTGGCATTTGCCTCATCTATGATGCGTTGGGCCGCATGGTGGAGCAGCAGAAAGGATCGAGCTGCAGCACGAGCTATCAGGAGATCGTTTACGGGCCGACCGGCAAGCTGGCGATAATGAATGGTTCGACCCTGACCAAGGCTTTCGTTGCTCTTCCTGGCGGAGCACAAGCCGTGTACACATCAAGCGGTCTAGCATATTACCGTCACGCTGATTGGCTGGGCAGTTCCAGGCTGGCAACAACCACAAGCCGAACGCAGTATTACAGCGTGGCCTATGCCCCGTTCGGGGAGAACTACGCGGGCTCGGGCACGCAGGACTTGTCGTTCACCGGGCAGAATCAGGACACGAAGAGCAGCTCCTCTGGTGGGGCGGGCGGGTTGTATGATTTTCTTTATCGTGAGCAGACGCCAGTGCAAGGGCGGTGGCTGTCGCCCGATCCGGCAGGGCTGGGGGCGGTGAACCCGATGAACCCGCAGAGCTGGAACCGGTATGCGTATGTGGGGAATATGCCGTTGGGACTCGTTGATCCATTGGGTTTGGTCCCTCCCTGCACAACGGACCCCACAGATAGGCTTTTCTGTTTTCAGCATGAGACAGCGATTTACCTTGATCCCATCACGGCCAGAAATCCGGTGGATGACGACAGAATACCGTACAACAGTAATGTTCCCGCTCTCTGCAACCTCTTCCACTACCCGCAGTGCTTCCAAAACCACGGAGGCAGTCCTGCCGCCGCAAACAACGCGACGATTGCAAGGCCGACTTGGAAGGGGAATAACAACACCTGTTTATCCAAGTTCAACAACACTTTCTTGGGAAAGTTCGACAATTTCTTCAGCCCGCTTTCAATGATTCCCGGCATCGGCCCCGAGTGGAAGAGCAGCATAGTCGAGGACGTTGGCGGGGGTGCCGCAAAGTACACCATCTTCAAGTTCTTCCAGGCTGCGGGCAATAACTGGAGCGGCACAGGGCTTGGATCGATCGGAGAAGCGGTGTCCGGAACTATTGAAGGAGTAGCGGAGGGAGTCGGAGCCCCTCTGGTAGTTGGAGCGACTCTTGACCAGGTTTCAGCGCATATAGCGTGTGCCATCACAGCGTCATTCTGATGCGCGATAGCAGTAAGCGGAGGCAATCAGTGAGCGGCTCCAAACGGTTAGTTCTTCAGAAGATAATCCAAGGATGCTCCCGCCTCCTGCTGTGGGTGGGAGCGGCGGTCTTTTTGGCTGGAGATGCGTTCCTTTATGAGATCAAGCATGTGAACTTTTTCCTGTCCGCAGCGATTGGCATTCTTGGAGGAGTGATGGTGATGCTGCTGGGCGCGGGAATCGCAGTTGCGAGCAAATCTCCAAGATCGGGGCAGCACGCTGATTAGAATCACACCCTATCCAGAATGGCCAGCATGGCTACAGATGTTGGTCATGGTGCCGAATGCTCTGCTCGCAGGATACGCGTTGTGGGCATGGTGGCCTAAGTCGAAGCGCGAATGGAATCGATTCGGCTGGGTGATTGCATATCTGGTTAGCTTCTTTGCGGTCATGATATTTGTTTTCCACCTGGGTTGATCGATGGGTCGCCTACCCATCTCTCTTTGACTGGAGCGTCCGGTAGGGTTGGCGTTCTGGTTCCTGACCAACTGACGTGGCTGAGTTTTTTCCTTTAGCCGCCGATCCGCCGCTGGTGTTCCCGATCCTGCCGGGTGGTTCCGGTTGGCCGTCCGGGGGTTGACGTGGTGGCCTTCGGAGCGGGGTTACTGTGCGGTATCGGGGGAAGGTCAAAAGCGCGCCGCCTGCGGCGTCGGGAGTAGGGGTGACACTTCACCCCTGAAAGGGTGCTGCGCGGTAACCTGCGGTTACCGTGCGCGAACCTGTTGAAGGCAAAGCGGCTAAGGGGAAAATCCTGCCGATGAGGTTGCTGTCGAGCAACCTGAAGTTAGCGCAGGCGAACTTGTTGATTCTTAAGCGTGGCTGCTAGTCTCGGCTGAGATGGCGAGAGAGGAAGCCGGGACATGGTGAAGCCGCCGCTGCGCACGAAATCCATCGGTTTCAAAGTGAGCGAGGAAGAGTATGCGCGGCTGGAAACGGCGGCGCAGGCGAGCGGGCAGACGCTCGGGGAGTGGTGCCGCCAGATGATTCTGGGTGCCAGCGATGCAGCCTACGATCCGGCGCTAGCCGAGATCATCGGCGTGCGCTTGCTGCTGGTGAACGTGTTGGGGCCTGTGGCGGCGGGTGAGAAGGTGACGCCGGAGAGGTTCAACCAAGTGCTGGATCAAATCAGCGAAGCCAAGCACCAGCTCGCCGCCAAGTTGCAGGCGAGCGAGAAACCGCAGCGAGAAAAACCCAGCGGCGGGAAGCGGTGATCCCATTTTTTCCGCTGGGAGTGTACCGAGCGCGGGAGTCGCGTCAAGCCTCTCCGCTTCGCTCCGACCGCCGCGCGGCGCACCAAGAACGTGCGGGCTTGACCCGGCTCCCTCTCCGCTCCTGTGTTGCTTCCAGCTAGGAAAAAATGTGATGGAAAAATGGGAGTCAGGACGGGCGAGCGAGCACAGCGGGCTATCGCCGTTTTCGTGTTCGCTTTACCGGTGCGCTGCGTTTCGGTTCGGGAATCTGCTTCCCATCCTTAAGGAGCTTCTGTAGGGCGTCGTTGAGTTGCTGTTCGAGCTTCGCTTCGTCCAGAGAGTCTGTGTGTCCAATGCGCAGGACTGTTTCTTCGCGAAACTCGTTGCCGCTATGAACACGACGCACGATCAGTTCCAGCGGATGAGAGGGATGATCCCCTTTCCTGATCCCTTCGCTTCTGGCCTTGATAATCGTAGTGATCAGGTTAATGACGCTCGTTGCCAAACTGACGCCTGCCGCGATGTACACCAACAACTCGGGGCCGCTTTCATGTTCTTCAAAAGCAAAACCGGAGTCGCCAGGGAACAGCTTGCGCAGGCTCTGGTCGATCAGTTCATAAGCGCGTGGCGAATGCTCTCGGTGAAAACATCCTGAGGTGATCCGCACTTTAATGGAAACGGCCGCTTCGCCCGGCAACGGTGCTCGCTCGGACTCGAAATGACGCATGCGTCCGCGGAAGGTTTCCTGCCAGCCAGTGTCCACAGTTCTACCTCCGGGAACGAAACGTACTCAGGACCAGCAAAAAAGAAAAACACGGCAGCCTCTCTGCGTTCTATGGGTGTGCAGAGTTGAAGTGGCCATTGTCGTTGGAAGCCACGAGAGAGTTAATCAGACGAATGACCGCGCGCTGATCCCGTTCCGGCAATGACGCCATCCGCTGAAATCTTTTCCAAAGCCGCCGCTTCTGTGGGTTCTCTTGATCGAGCTTCGCCGGTTTCGCACCGAGCAGTTCATCGGTGGAGACGCGAAGAGCACGAGCCAGGGGGATCAGTGCCGCCGCAGTTGGAAACTCCGCTTCCGTTTCGTAATAGGAGATCGCGCGCTGGGTAGTTTCCGCAGCCTTTGCAAGTTGAATCTGAGTGAGGCCGCGCGCTTGCCGGAGCGCAACCAGGCGCTTGCCGAAAGCGGTCTGTGCTGGTTTTTTGGCTGGCATCTCAGCGGCGATTGTAAAGTCCACTTTCGTAACCTCCTGAATTACGTTGCTAGTATAAACGTAATGCGTATATACTCGCGAACAGTTTTAGAGAACCGAAAAAATACACAAACTTCTTGACAGGGCGGCGGTGCCACTGCGTACTTCTTCAACGGGAACGTTGGAGCGCCAACCCAACAAGGCCAGCCCTTCAACTTCGGGGGCTATGCCGGAGTGGGGCCAAGTGCCTGGATCTCAAACGCCGGTGGTGCTCCACAGCTCGGTGGTCCTTTTACAACCTGGAGTCTTAACGTTGGTGCCGGTCTGGTGAAGGGGTCGCTGCAACTGTCGTATGGCGGAGGCATTTGGCAACTCTCAATTGGCCCACCGATTCCCTATGTGAGTGCAGGAACGCCCTCTATTTCCGTTTCTAAGATTACGACGAAAACAACCACAACATCGGGTTGCCACTGAGGCGGATCATGAACATGAACCGCCACGAACATCTCTACCGTAAGACTGGCCGGGTGCTGCTCGTTCTGCTCGGGCTGTGGCTCGCAGCCATACTACTCGTAGTAGCGACTCCCTCAAGGCTATGGAAGGCGGGCCTCCCATCCCTGATCCTGTTCGACGGTATTGCACCGCTGCTGTTCTTGGCAGTCTTGGTGGTCAGTGTGGTGAGGTTGGTTGCTTACATCCGCTGGACGGGAAAATACCCCTATTACTTCTTGTTCGGCAAAGCGCGTGGGTCGGGCGACGGCGCGAACAAGGGAGAGAAGGGATCGCGGCCCGAAAAAGGCAGTTCAACCTGAGACACACTCGCCGCAAACAACGGACAGAATCGACCAGCAGATTGCCGCTACGTCGATCCACTATCCGCTGGCATTGAGATAACTGGTAAATTCGGACCGGGGCTGCAAGTTGGTCCTGTCGATGTGGGTTTGAACATGTTCACTCATACGCTCGGCGAGGCGGGGACTGGTTCCTCGGTTGATCTGGGTTTCAAGGGCCTTTTGAGCCTTCAGGGGAAGCGAGATAACGCATGGGCGAGCAACCCTCTGTCTTGGTCTTTTACGATTCTTGGCTTCAACCACTCAAGTTCGGGGTGGACCTTCCAACCCTCTAAGGAACTCAAGTTTGGTCTTCAGGCGATCGTCGGGGTCGAAATTGGGTGGAACTCCGATAAATTCAAGGCGCAGGTCGACCGGAATATCGCGTGTGGTTACAACAACGGACCACCGCAGTGATCCACAACTGTTAAGGGGGGGGCTTCACTATGAAGCTGTTTCTTTATATCGTCGGAGGTTTTGTCGCTATGGCCGCAGCGGCTCTTTTGATGGCTCGCGGGCCAGCGCCGGAGGGCCACCCTGCTATTTTGTTTGCCTTCGTCATTCTCTTTGCCGTACCGCCTATTGGAGCGTTTTGGATGATGTATATGTCTATCCGGCATGAGAAGAGTCCGCTCCCACTGGTACTGCTCGCCTTCATTCCATTCACTTTCTTGTGGTACTACTTTGACCGGGTTCGTCCGGGAAAGGTCGGGAGAAGAGGCCATTCTGATTAGCCGCAAACAACGGGAAGAGCGCAGCAGATATCGCACGATGCGCGGCGAAGTTTTCGAGCGATCACTCAATGGCGGCTGCTCTTCAGTCAGCTACTGGTGGAGCAGTAGATGCCAACAATCCCGTCGTCAACGCCTTCCTGGGCAGCGATGCCGCAACAATTTCAAACCTGATTACTGGCCCAGACCGCGCACAAACGCTAATCTCACCAGGAATTTCGCAAGGTGCTGTCGGCGGGTGGCCCATCTTTAACCCAGCATTGACGAAAGGGTGGCCCACCTTTGCGATTTTGGTTTACGCAAAGGTGGGGCGAATCGGGTTGATGCGTCACAGACATTTCCCAGGCTTGCGCGCTAGGGTCGGCGGATGCCCAGCCGCCTTAAGCGCTACTACGGCACCAGCCATCTGCATTTCATCGCCTTCTGCTGCTATCATCGCCAGCCCTGGCTGGCGAGGGCGCCGCCGCCGCGATCAGTTCCTCAAGGTCTTCGAGCAAGTGCGCCAGCGCTATAGTTTTGTGGTCGTGGGTTACGTCGTCATGCCTGAATACGTACACCTGCTGATCAGTGAGCCGGAGAAGGGCGATCCTTCGCGGGTGGTGCAGGCGATCAAGCAGGGCTTTGCGCGTCTGGTTCTGCGGCTTGCGGGGCGCGGGAGCGGTGAAGCTGAATGAATGGGGAGCGGCGATCATGCGGGTGAAAAGCGATGCTGCCTGAGTCCATCTCGCCCCACCTTTGCGAAAAGCAAAGGCGCAAAGGTGGGCCACCCGCGGAGGAGCCGACGGTTATCTAATCCGCCCCGACTTTGATTTCACATCAACCGGTTTCGCCGTCGATCGTCGACTTATCGGGCTTCGATGGGCGCGCCATTGCGAATTTTTTGCCCTGCGCGTAGTAAAGACCAAATTCATTGATGGCGAATGGCTTGCCGTCCGGCAGATACAGGCGAACATAACGGGCGCGGAATGCCGGAACATCCCGCTGTACCCGAATCAGAGGAATACAGTCCGTCGTTGTGTCTTCACCGGTGGCATTGCTCACCGAATCCACATCGCTCCAAACAAAACCATCCTCACTCTTCTGCAGTGTAAACCGGCCGGCCGATAACCCGGATTTTGCGTTTGCGACGCAACGCTATACCGGTCAATCTGGTATGTCTTCTGCAGATCTACATACAGCCAATCATCGCCGGAAGAAATCTTGTCGTCCGCCTGAATGATGAAGGCAGTGTTCAGGTCGCCGTTCACGGCATCAAAGGGCCGGTAACTGGAGACCAGAAACCTCGATCTTGCATATTTACCTTCTGCCAAATTCTGCTTTCCAGGGGGATTGCCTTGCCAGACAGCGGGCGAACTCCTGGTATACGTGATCACCGGATCCCAGACCATGCGAGTGGAGTCGCAGCGTTCCTTGCTGGACCCGGGCTTTCTGCTTACCACAAACGCCAGAGCATCTCCCTGCGCCACGGTGAGTTGCAGATCATGTGTTGCCGCATTCCCCTCAGCTGCATTCCCATCAGCTGCATTCTTCGGAGGCCATACTTGTTCCGACTTCAAGACGATTGACGGGACAAGGCTTTCACTATCCATCCCAGTTCGTAGAGCCCCGCCTTCAACTCGAACCGTGCCGGCGTGTGGCGCAATCCATCGGCGTACAACCGCTTTGTCGGACGGAACCTGATAGTCGAGTCCGATCCTTCCGCCCGTGTCGCTGAACCACCAGAACTCGGGCCGCAGGATGTCCGCCCGGAAGCGCAGGTCCTTGTACTGAGATCCGTCCAACTCCTGGTAATTCCAGTTATTCTTGCCCATCAGACCGGAAAAACCAGCCGATGCTTTGTAACTTTCGGCCCCATACTCGAAGGCAATATGGCGAATTCCGGCTCCCGCTGATTTTGGGTTCTTCTTTCCTGTAACCACGATCCGGATGGTGTGGCGCGAGTTGGCGGCGAGACCCGTCTTCACGTAGAGGAACTCCTCGTAACTGGTACTGCGTGGACTGTAACAATCAACAGTCTTGCGCAGCGCCCCATCCATGTAGACATCGGCCCGGCCGCATGCCGGAGAGCGCAGGGCACGCCAGTAGATGGACTCTCCGCTAAACGAAAATTCCACGCTACTATTTGCTGTGGAACTTTCTTTACTCTTGCCCTGGTACGAATCGGGATCGGAACGCTCGGCCCAGGCGCCCGCATATTTCATTTCGGGGTTGGTGGCGCCCACAATTTTTGTCACGCGAGATTGCATCGGGTCCGACGATTCGGGATGAGGCTCGAACAAATAGCGGCTGCGTAAATCCGAAGTGACGGTTCGGCCTGGAGCAACTGTCACTTCAAGCCGCTCCTGGACATTGCCGTTCCAGTAGGCGTAGTGGAGAAAACTGTCATCGCAGGTATTGGCAATATCCGTACCATCGGTCTTGAACAGATTGAAAAAGCCGAATAGGGGTTCTGCGGCATGGCCCCAAACCCAGTCCTGTTTCCCTAGATCCGTGCAGGCGCCAAAATAGACGCCATCGACATTTTTCTCGTTAGGGGGATCCTGATTGCCGGTCAGAACGCCGATATACTTTTGCAGCTTCGTACTGTAGCTAACGCCCCATAAGTGGCTGGGGGCCACCCACGACGACTTGCCGCCGAGTGCTGGTTCGTCCCAACTGCCGTTATAGAAATACCTCCACTTTCCCGGAGCCATCTTGTCGCTGATGGCACAGCGCGCCGCTTTCACATTCCAGCGCATGTTCATGGTGCCCTTCAGAGCCCAGCCTTCATCGGGGAAGATGTAAATGAACCCGCCGCGATTGTCGATGTAAAAACCGAAATCAGATACCCCGTTGCCGTACCCCGAGCCGGAAAACTTAAAGGAATCGTAGTTGTAGTAATAGGTCTCGGAGGAAACGATGTCGCCCTCGTATTTCCAGGTGCCGCCTTTGTCGGTGCTGGTCGCCAGGGCGATCTTGCGGCAACCCCAGCCGGGATAACCACGGCGATGACCATCCTGCTCAACGTGCATGGGCGCATACAACTTGCCGGCCGATGAGTCATACCACATGCCACCCAGAAACCAACACGCGGTCATGCCTTCTGGATAACCACCGTCCTCGACTCGCACCATGTGATCAATGTCGGGACCTTTGTAGCGTGCGGATTTCGCGATGCCGATGATCCATTGCGTGCGAAACTCCCACAATTCGTCATCGATACGAACGAAGACTTGGCAGTTATCGGGGCCATATTGGTGAGAGAAATCCAGGCCGCTGGCTACGGCATTGGACGACTTACGCACCGTGTAGGAGAACGGCAGCACGACATCTCCCGCAGCGTATTCGAAACCGTTCGGTTCTTCAGCATGGGCACTCGCAAACGTGTGAGGAAGAACGAGAGACGCCAGGCCGAGCTGTCCCGTGCTACGAAGGAATTCTCGCCGGGAAAACTCCGGGAATATAAGCGATTTTTCGCTGTTATTTTTCATGATGGCAGCGCCGGTGACCGGCGGCGATGCCACTATACGGCATTCAAAACACGGACAGTATTTTGTTCACAGTATTGAACGGAACCTTGGCAGCGGTATTGAACTGCACCCCTGACATGAGACAAAGAAGCAAGGGACAGTTTTGTTGGGGCAAAGATTGTAAACCGGGGAGTGGGGTCTGGGGCGAGGGGGCGGTTAGCTCCCTCGCCCCAGTCATCTCTGTAGAAGCCTCGAGGTTGGCCACGGTCCGCAACTGTTGTTCGAAAGCGGCTGGAGTTTGATAGTTCAGCGCCGAATGCAGTCGCTGATGGTTGTAAGTGCTTTCGAAAAACGTCGTAGTTCGGCGCGCAGGGCGTCCAGATCGCGCCACTCTCTGCCATGTACCTGCTCCTGTTTGAGTATCTTGATGAAGATTCGGCTTTGGCGTTCTCGCACGGATTGCCCACGCGACTCATGCTGGGTTGCACCCCGTGCTCGGCCAGCAGCGTGAGATAGTCGGCGCAGGGCATCTCATTGTGCGGAGTCGACAGGTGGCCCATCTTTGCGGTTTTGCTTTCTGCAAGGGTGGGGCGAAGAGAACGTTGGCGCGAGTACTCTCCGCCAAAATATCGGATCAACTCAAAGAGCAAGTTGAAATCCCAAGAAGCTGAGTGCTGTGGTCGTCACCTTTCGAAAATCGAGGTTGTTAAGAAACTCTTCTTTCGCCCCTGCGGGGCTGACTCATTTGCCACTTAGACCCAGGGCGAACGCGAAAAACGCGCCCTTCGCCCTGGGCTGCAATCTTGCGCCGCCTCGCGGCTAACACGCACCCATCCCGCTCCACTTTCGAAAGTGCGCTTCGACTTTCGTAACAACCCCAAATCGCGAAAGGTGGACCCCCGGCGGTTATCTAATCAGCCGGCGACCCAGCCTTATGCCCCAGCCTGCTTTAGGCGCGATTGCGTTTCTTGTTCCGCCATGGCGCGCTGGTAGGCTTTCCACCCGGGGCACCAGGCGGTATGCCAGCGCCAGAAGCGTCCAAGCAGAGAATCAGGTCGTTTCTCAGCCCGGCGCCTGAGGCCACAGTTTTCGCATTTGTGCTGAGGTTGAGTCATCGCGAATCCCCTCGTGATTGGCAGGAAAATTATCGCGGTGGAGGATGCTGCCAGTCAGTGATCGGCCTCACGTGGGGCTCTTGACAAGAATTGGGGGTGAACGGGGAAAGGCGGGGTTTGGGGCAGCCCCAGGTCTGGCAACCGCGGCGAGACCGGGGCCACCCACGTGGAGGGCCTATTGATTGACTATTTTGTGTCGGCTGCGGGGATAGCTCCGAGTTCCCGGCGGACGGGCATGGGGCGAGCGGCGCGGGCCGCCTGAGCCGGCATAGCAGCCGCTCCGTAGCGTTCGAGAAGCATGGGAGCCATGGCTCCTTCGGCTTCTTTCACGAAGGTAAGCTGGCCTTCGGCGTTCAAATCCACGCGGATGAAGTCGCCGAGCTTGACCTGCCCGGTGGCGACCAGGTTGGCCAGCGGGAAGACCAGATGGCGCTCGATGGCGCGCTTGAGATGGCGGGCGCCGTATTTCGGGTCGGTTCCTTCGTGCAGCAGGAAGCTCTTCACCTTCGAAGTGCAATTGAAGACGAATTGATTGGCCGGGGAAGCGGTGAGCACGCGCTGCTGCACCATCCCCAGTTCAATTTCCAGGATCTGTTCAAGATGCTCCGAGCGCAAAGTCCGGAAAACAACCGTCTTATCGATGCGGTTCATGAACTCCGGCGAAAACTTGCGGCGAGCCGCTTCGACGGCAGCGCGGTTTACTTTTTCGTCCAGGGAAGAGTTGATTTCCACTACTTTCGGTGCGAAACCGAATCCGCCATCCACCAGTCCGCCCATTTCGGTAGCTCCGAGATTGGACGTCATAATGATGATGCACTGGGAAAGGTCGACGCGGCGATTGTCGCCCAGCGTGAGGGTGGCTTTGTCCAGAATGCCAAGCAGCAGCTGCCAGAGGGCGTCGGAAGCTTTCTCGATTTCGTCGAACAAGCAGGATGGAGAGCTTCAGCCTCTCGGTGTGCCATTGGTTGAGGGCTTCCTGGGTGAGCAGGGGATGGGTTTCGCGATGGCCGAGATATCCCGGAGGGGAGCCGATCAGCTTGGCGATTTCATGGGAGTGCTGGAACTCGGCGCAATCGATCTTGATGCAGGCGCGGGCGTCGCCAAACAGGGCTTCGGCCAGGGCTTCGACGACGCGGGTCTTTCCGGAGCCGGTGGGACCGAGAAACAGCAGATTTCCCACGGGGCGTCCGGGGGCATTCAGTCCAGCCAGAAACATCTGGTAGATTTCGGCGACCTTTTCGACGGCCTGGTCCTGGCCGACAATCTTGCGGCGGAGGGCGCTTTCAAAATCCCGGGCTTCGTTGCTACGGCGGCTAGGATCAAGCATTGCGTTCAGGACGGTTTTCATAGAATGTGCCCCACCTTTCGGCCTTTTCTTAGTTCCTGGGAGAGTGGGTACGGTTGTCTGTTCCAGTTTGGGACACCTGCATGGGGCGGCCCTTTTGTCGTCGCACGTCCTTTAGTGCAAACGATGCTCCATCCTCACAGCCATCCTGTAACTACCACTGCCGACAAGCCTTTAGATGCCAAGCGGCGTAGCGGGGACGCGCCGCATAGTACAGGAGAAAAAGGGAAAAGGGAAATAATTTGCTGCACTCGGGGAACTTCCTTGCTTCTCCGGGCGGGAGAGGAAGGCAAACCGTTTTGGGCATGGTCGGACGTAACTGGCAGGTTAATTTACAGACCGCTAGCATCCGTGGGAGAGTATGAATGGAGTAACCTTGCGACGATTCCGCTCAACTTTAATAGTCACTGCTGCCAGCCTGCTGCTGGGTTTCCTGGCATGGCGGATGATCGACCAACGGGCTGCGGCCCAGTCGACGCCGCGAGTTGTACACGCAACCGCCGCCACCAAGGCGACGCTTAAACCGGCTGAAGCTGCCCTGGCACCGAGCGTGCCGCCGGGCAGTGCGCTCTATGTGGCGAAGCACGGCGACAGCATTGTCTCGGTCGCCCATCATTTTATTGGGCAAAGTTCCTTTCTGACTTCCAGCGAGCTGGCGGAAGCGATTCGCAACGCCAACGGCGGCTTAACCGGCACCTATCTGAAAGCGGGACAGCAGTTGGTGATTCCGGGGATGCTGGATGCGCCGATTGTGGAAAAAACGGTTCCGGTGGCGCGAAGCTTCGAAGTGCGGGCCATTTATCTGACGGGCCTGATGGCGGGCAGCGATCACGGGTTGCGCATTATCCGGCGCTGGCGCGAGGTGGGCGGCAACTCGGTGGTGTTCGACATTAAGGACAGCGACGGCAGCGTAAACATTCCGTTCGAGAATCCGCTGATTGGGAGCCACCACACCCCGATTCGCGACCTGCCGAAGTTTGTGCGCTTCCTGCACTCACAAAACATGCATGCCATCGCGCGCATCGCCATCTTCCGGGATGAGCGGCTGGTGGTGGAGCATCCCGAGCTGGCGGTGAAGTCGCGCAGAACCGGGCAGCCGTGGAAGGAAAACGGCAAGCTGGTGTGGACCGATCCTTCGCAGCCGAAAGTGCAGGAGTACGATATCGCCCTGGCGAAGAAAGCGGCGGAGGCAGGCGCAGACGAAGTGCAGTTTGACTATGTGCGCTTCCCGGCCGAGGGCGATCAGAAGGATGCCAGCTTTGTGTTCCAGAGCGAGCATCCGCAGTGGCAGCGGTCGGATGTGATTGTCGACTTCCTGAAACACGCGCAAGCGCAGTTGCGTCCGACTGGAGTGTTGTTCTCGCTGGATGTTTTCGGGATCATGGCGTGGCAGCGGCCGGTTGACCTGTCGCACACCGGGCAGGACATCGTGCACATGGCGAAGTACTGCGATGTGCTTTCGCCGATGATCTATCCTTCCCATTTCTTCGGCATGGATGGCGTGGCCCGGCCGGGCGATGCGCCGGAGCATTTTATCGGGGAGTCCATGGAGAGATTTGAAAAGATCACGGCGGGCAGCGGAGTGGTGATTCGGCCGTGGCTGCAGGCGTTTGCCTGGCGGACAAAGACTTACTCGCCGAAATATATTGAGACGCAGGTGCTGACGGCGAAGAACAAGGGCGGCATCGGGTTCTTGTTCTGGAACGCGAATAACGATTACAGCAAGCCCTACGTGGCGATGCCGGAGATGAAGGCGGCTAAAGGGCAGTATTTTCGCGGGGATGAAGTGCCGGGGAGTCTGCAAGCGCAGGCAGTGCCTATGGGAGTGGAGTAGGGTCCTTGTTACCGCGTACAGCCCGCGGTGGGCCGCCTTCTTGCTTCTATCTCCAGTGAGAATTGGGTGATCGCGTGATCAAGAGTCCGTGGCTCCGGGCTGGGTCCCACCTTTCGAAAAGCGCGAAAGGTGGGGCACCCTAAGGTTGAAAATGTGTAATCGCCTCCAGAGTTCTACTGCATGATTAGAAATGTGCCACCCTAGGTGTGTGGGGGCTCCCGCAAAATCCGATTCCTTGTGGGAAGGGTGCGCCACCCGCCCCCGGCTCATAATCATGGAGCTTGAGTATGCCCTGCTACTCCATTTTTGTGCTTGGCCCTCTTGGCCAAACCGAGCCAGTAAGCTCCGAACACACACGTACCTATACCCACAATTAGAAGCTCCTGTCGTAACGTTGGCACGACCATGCCAATGGAAATGGCCACGATGCCAGAAATCAGGAGCAGAACTCCTAGGATTGAGGAGAACCTAATGAACTGCCGCTTAAACGCGCCAGTCATCTCGTAGTTGGAGGACGACATCGCCTGCTTCATTTCGGCTATCATTCTGTTCGCCACGAGGTAGCCCGCCACCCAAACGACCACTGCAGTGGCCCCAATCGTTGACTTCAGCGTGAGTTGGGAGCGAGCTACGAATAGAGAAATCGCCAACGTGCCGACGACGCCGGCACAAAAAACAATCCACAAGTAACGAGGTAGCCTGACCACATTCCCTCCCATAACTTTAACGACTGCGCGGCCAAACTCATTGGCATCCAGCAGGGGCCCGAAGCGCCGAGTAGACTTGCTGCACTCAAGCAGCAAGACTCAGAGAAAAGGAGCCGAGCACATGAAGATCATAGGCCGTGATTTTGCATACACGCTACCAGCAAGTGGCCACGCTGGACCAGGGGACTGGCGAGCTAATGGAGCGCCGCTTGGAGCATGCCAGCGACGGGTCGCCCACCTTCTCGTTTCGGATGGTCGGACCCAGTTCGAAGCCACGGACTCTTCCTCGCACAGCCGCGAAATTCAGATGTGAGACAAACTGAAACGCAAAATCCTACGAGGCCGGGTACCCTCAGTTTCGCAGGCGGGACGCGTGAGTGATGCCCAGGTCTCGCAACCCCGGCGAGACCTGGCCCACCCGTCGCGGCAGTTCCGAAACTTTTCTTTCGCCCCATTTCGGGGCGGGCTCGTTTCCCACTGAGACCCAGGGCGTAACGCCCTGGGCTGCAATCTTGCGCCGCTTCGCGGCTAAGACCCCACATTTCGCCCCACTTTCGAAAGTGCGCTTCGAGTTTCGTAACGAACCCACACCGCGAAAGGTGGGGCGCCCTAAGATGCGTGCCTTCATCCGGGAGTAGAGCTCTACTGTCCTCTTTCCTCTGCAGTTGGCTCAGCCGAGGACGCGACCGTGGATTCCCCGGCTCGCCGGTTGAGCCGCGCGACGTATTGCGGATAGTTGGCGTACACCATCACGTGGAACACTGGCTCGTGGAACTCTTCGATCGCGTACAGGTAGCCCGCCTGCCTTAGAGAATAAAGTACCTTGCGCATCCAGTGGCGGCCGCGCACGGACATGGAGTGCTTGGAAATATCCAGGGTGGCCCCGGTCAGGTGGGAAGACTGCAATGCGCCGGTCGCATCGGCGGCATTGCCATTGCGGCGCGCCAGCTGCCGCTGGCGGGCTACGGTGCGAACCAGGCTGGTGATCCGGAGCGGTTGCTTGAATTTTGCGTAGTACTGGCGGCTGAGCCTTTCGAGGAACAGCCTGGTCCAGGGGCGGCAATAGCGGTAGGGCTCTGGAACGGCGTGCAGATAGTAGTGCCGGGCGCTGAGCGGAACAGATACCAGATAACCGCTTTGGGCAAAGCGCTGGACCATGGCGGTGTCGTGCATCCGGGACAGATTGTCGGCATCCGCACGGGCATTTTGAATGACTTGAGAGGACACGCTGGCGACGAGTAGTCTGGGCCCTCCGGCCCACAACCAGACAGGGAAAAAGAAAATTACCGAAACAGCGCAGGCCAAGCGAACGCATGAGCAGAGACAGCCAGCCTAGAATTGTGCGGGGAGGAATTCAACAAAAATCTACACGAGAGAACACAAAGGTGTTGTGTGTTCGTGGTTCGGGCGCAGGATCGGGACACTACCGTACCTTTGGGGCCCGTCATTTCCGCACAGCGTAAGGTTATAATCGTGACAGCGCTTGGTTACTGAAATGCAAGCGCAGAGCGTCATTTTTTAGGATTCGCGATTGCGAATGTGCAGTCTGAAGGAGTCTTCATGCCCATCCAAAAAACGGAAAAAATCTGGTATAACGGCAAGTTTATAAACTGGGACCAGGCCAATATTCACGTGATGTCGCACGTGGTGCACTACGGCTCGTCGGTGTTTGAGGGGGTCCGCTGCTACGCGCCGAAGGGGACGCCGGCAATTTTCCGCGCGCAGGAACACATGCAGCGGATGCTGGATTCGGCCAAAATCTACCGCATTGACGTGGATTACAGCGTGGACGAACTGGTGGCGGCCATGGCCGATGTGGTGAAGACGAACGGTGTGTGGCCCTGCTACATCCGGCCCATTGTGCTGCGCGGATACGGCGAACTGGGGGTTAGCGCCGCCAATTGCCCGGTGGAGGTTTACATTGCCAACTATCCCTGGGGCAAATACCTGCATGGATCGAGCGATGGAGTGGATGTGTGCGTTTCGTCCTGGACGCGGCTGGCTCCGAATACGCTGCCCGCGATGGCGAAGGCGGGGGCGAACTACATGAACTCCCAGCTGATCAAGATGGAGGCCATGGCCAATGGCTACGTGGAAGGGATTGCGCTGGATAGCAACGGCTATGTGAGTGAAGGATCCGGAGAAAATGTTTTCGTCGTGCACAAAGGCGTGCTGCAGACCGCGCCCCTGGGCAATTCGGTGCTGCCGGGGATCACGCGGGATTCGGTGTTACAGATCGCGCATGATCTTGGCATTCCCGTGGTCGAGCAGGGGATTCCGCGCGAAATGCTCTACATCGCCGATGAAGTCTTCTTTACCGGCACGGCGGCTGAGCTTACGCCCATCCACTCGGTGGATAAGATCAAGGTGGGCAAGGGCGTGATTGGCCCGATTACCAAGCAACTGCAACAGGAGTTCTTCGCGATTGTGCGCGGCGAGAAGGCCGACCGCTTCCACTGGCTGATGCCGGTGGAGGTGGGGAGCAAGCAGCCGGTGGGTGTGTAGAGTTTTACGGAACGCAAGGGAGAGCCGCCGAAAGGGCGGCTCTTTTTTGTTGGGGGTTACCGGCCTGCTATTTGCCGCACCACACAGCCTCGACCGGATACTTCTTGAAGACGGGATCGGCGGTGAGGATGGTCATCTCTTCCGCGATGGCCTGCGCAATGATGAGACGGTCGAAGGGGTCGCGATGGTGCAGCGGCAGGTTATAGACCCCTAAGGCGTGGGTATGTGTTACCGCAAGCAAATGCAGGCCTTGCTTGACCGAGAACGCGGGAATACATTCGCCGGGGGGTGCGGGAAGATGCAGCTTTCCCAAGCGCATCTTTATGCTGACTTCCCAGGAAGTGGCTGCGGAAAGATAGAGCTCTTCCTGTCCATTGCTTAGGATTTCGCTTGCGGTCGCGTTAAGCTGCTCGACTGCCGCTACACTCCAGATCCAAACGCCCGTGTCGAGCAGATATTTCACTTGCGCTTCCGCCGACGCGTGCCTTCGAGTTCGGGCAGCTCCCCGCCATAAAACTCAGCCAGCAAGTCGTCGGGAAGGGGAGCGTCAAAATCGTCCGCAACCCAGACTTCACCCTTCGCAAAGCCCAAGGGGCGGATTTTCTTTTTTTCTGGCTCTATGGCCACCAATCGCGCCACCGGCACCCCGGCGCGCGCGATGATGACTTCCTCGCCGCCGGCCACGCGCTGCAGCAGGCGGGAAAAATGGGTTTTGGCCTGGTGGATATTGACTTCCATGGCTCGATTATAGACTTAGTCTCTGGACTAAGTCTATCGCGTTATGCCAACGGTTCTCGGCGTATTCTGCGCCCTCTGCGGTTGCAAGCCATTGATTTCCCGAACCAAAGCTCTAACCGCGGAGGCGCGCAGAGAAATGCCGCCGAGGACGCAGAGAAAAGCTGAAACTCCACTACTATCCAGTTCCCCTCTTTTGGCTCCGGCGCTCGGCCGTTACCGTAGTCATCTTGGGTAAGTCTGACTTTGGGTACATGATACGAACGGCTTCTTGGGAACTCTTGCAAATGAATATTGATGACCTGCTGGCAACAGCCATGGAGCGCCGCGCTTCCGACTTGCACCTGAAAGTCGGCAACTATCCGCATCTGCGCATCGATGGCGATCTGGTTCCGCTGACGGATCAGCCGCGCGTGAGCGCCGAGGACATGCTGACCATGGCGTTCAGCATGATGTCGGCGCGGCAGAAGCAAAAATTCAAAGAGACCGCCGAAATCGATATGGCCTATGGCGTGGCCGGCCTGGGCCGCTTCCGTGTGAACGTATTTCAGCAGCGCGGCAATGTGGGACTGGTGCTGCGCGTGATTCCCACCAAAATACGCGCGCTGGACGAACTCTATCTGCCGAAGATTGTCGAACAGATTTGCGACATGCCGCGTGGGCTGGTGCTGGTGACGGGAGTAACGGGTTCCGGTAAGTCGACAACCCTGGCGGCCATGGTGGACCGCATCAACTCCAGCCGGGCCGAGCACATTATAACGATTGAAGATCCCATCGAATTTCTGCACCGCGACAAAAAAGGCTACGTCAACCAGCGCGAGATCGAAGTGGACACGCCAACGTTCTCCGGCGCGTTGCGGGCTTCTCTGCGCCAGGACCCGGACGTGATTCTGGTCGGCGAAATGCGCGACATGGAGACGATCAGCACGGCGTTGCACGCCGCGGAGACCGGCCACATGGTGTTCTCCACGCTGCACACGCTGGATGCGGTCGAAACCATCAACCGCATTATTGCGATCTTTCCGCCACCGGAGCAGAAGCAGATTCGTCTGCAGTTGGCCGCCGTGCTGCGCGCCGTGGTCAGCCAGCGCCTGGTCAAACGCAGCGACGCCGAGGGCCGGGTGCCTGCGGTGGAAGTGATGATCAACACGGCGTACATCCGCGAGTGCATTCTCGTGCCGGAAAAGACGCGAGCGGTGCGCGATGCCATCTCCGCCGGTACTTCGCAATATGGCATGCAGACCTTCGACCAGTCGCTGTGGGATCTATTCCAGGCCGGGCTGATCTGCTACGAAGTGGCGCTGGAGAATGCGTCGAACGCCGACGACTTCAAGCTACGCATGCAGGGCGTGTCGTCCAGCAGCGATATCTCCCGCAACGCCATGCAGGCGGCGGGGTACGGCGGGTAGAGTTTCGTAGCCGCGCCTGTCCCCCGGCTGAGCGGGAGATCCCCATCATGCTTTCCTCTGCGAATTGCGGTAATGTTTCGCCATGGCATTTCCGCGCCCCCGCAAACTCTTTACGGAAGATGAGCTCTATGAGTACGCGGTCGGGGCGCTGGCGCGCCGCATGCGCTCGGTGGCGGAACTGAAACGTTTGCTGCGGCCGCGGGTGGAAGCGGAAACGGAAATCGGGCAGACACTGATCGAGCTGGTGATCCGGCGACTCAAAGATCAGGGATATCTCAATGACGCGCGCTATGCGGCGGCGTTTTCCTCCTACCGGCGGGACAACGAGAAATTCGGGCGGCGGCGGGTGATTATTGACCTGAAAGCCAAGGGCGTTCACGGCGAGGTGATCGAGAAAGCTGTGGAGACCGCCTTCGACGAGGTGAACGAGGAGAAGCAGGCGCGCGAGTACTTGCGGCGCAAGCGACTGGTCAAGCCGAAAGACCGGAAGCAGGCGGCGAGGATTTTCCGGCAGCTGATGCGGGCGGGCTTCGGCGCGAAGACGATTTTCGCCATTCTGAAGAAATGGGATGTGGATGAGGAGACGTTGAGTGCGCTGGAAGACGAAGCCGGACAGGCGTAGGGACACAGCGTGTAATACAAACTTATATTTGTGATACAATACGACATGTCTTCTACCGTGCAGGCGCGGCTCGATGAGCGGTCGCGCAAACAACTCCAGCGCCTCGTCAAACAACTGGGATGGAGCCCCTCCAGGGTGGTTCGCGAAGGACTTCTGCTGCTGGCCGCCTGCTATCCGAAAAAAGGCCGGCGCCGCATTATCGGAGCGGGCCGCTTCGCGTCAGGCATTCCCGATCTTGGATCAAATAAAGAGCACCTGCGGGATTTTGGCCGGTGACGCCGATCCTGCTTGACACCGGCGCAATCGTCGCGTCGCTGGATCGAAGCGAAATCCATCACCAAACAACACTGAAGCTGATGGAAAGCCTGACGGCGCCTTTGGTGACTTGTGAACCGGTAATTACCGAAGCTTGTCATCTGCTTCGCAGAGTTCCTCGCCTGCGGGACCTGGCCGTCGAAAACGTGGCGGCGGGAGTTTTTCAGCTATCTTTTCAATTACACAACTCAATCGCCGGGGTTCGGAAAATCCTGGCCAAATATCGCGATCACCCGATTGATTTCGCCGACGCGTGCCTCATCCAGATGGCCAATGAATTTGGCACGGGAGAAATTTTGACTCTGGACCGCGATTTCCGGTTCTTTCGCTGGGGAAGGAATAATCCATTCCATCTGCTCATTCCGCTGGATGAAATCGAGCAAGGATAGCTCCAGGGGGCACAGAAACGACACGGAACCGCGCCGCAGTTCCTGTGTGTTTTCGGTATCCTCTGCGGTAATCATTTAAAATTATCTTTCATGCTTAAGGGTTCACAAATTCGAGAGACATTTCTCCGCTTTTTCGAGGAAAAAGGGCACCGCCGCGTACACTCCTCGTCGCTGGTGCCGGCGAACGATCCCACGCTGCTGTTCACCAACGCGGGGATGAACCAGTTCAAAGATGTGTTCCTGGGCCTGGAAAAGCGCGATTACACGCGGGCCACCACCTCGCAGAAATGCGTGCGCGCCGGCGGCAAGCACAACGATCTGGAAAATGTCGGCTTCACCAACCGCCACCACACGTTTTTCGAGATGCTGGGCAATTTTTCTTTTGGCGACTACTTCAAGAAGGATGCGATTGCGTATGCGTGGGAGCTGATTACTTCGCCGGCGTGGTTCGGCATTGCTAAGGACAAGTTGTATGTGACCATCTTCAACGGCGAAGGCGGCATGCAGCGCGATGCCGAGGCCTATGACCTGTGGGTGGCGCAGGGCGTGGCAAAGGAGAGGCTCTTCGAGGCTGGTCTGAAAGACAATTTCTGGCAGATGGGCGACACCGGCCCTTGCGGGCCGTGCAGCGAGATTCATTACGACATGGGACCGGCGGCGTCCGATCAGGGGCATGCCGATTGCGCGTTTCCCTGCGATTGCGGGCGGTATGTGGAAATCTGGAACCTGGTGTTCATGCAGTTTGACCGCGATGCCGGCGGGAAATTCAATCCGTTGCCGAAGCCTTCGATTGATACGGGCATGGGACTGGAGCGGGTGACGGCGGTGCTGCAGGGCGTGATTTCGAATTATGCAGACGGATTTATTCACGCCGCTGATCGAGCGGGCAAAGGGGTTGGTCGGTTTCGATTTCGAGCGCGGCCTCGCGGAAGACGCACAGGAAGTTCACGATAAATCGAAAGCTGCATCCCTGCGAGTGATCGCCGACCATTCGCGCGCGGCAACCTTTCTGATTTCGGACGGAGTGCTGCCCTCGAACGAAGGCCGAGGGTATGTGCTGCGGAAGATCATTCGGCGGGCCATTACGCATGGGCGCTTGCTGGGTCAGACCAAGCCGTTTCTGCATGAGATGGTTTTTGCAGTGCGGGACCTGATGCAGGATGCGTATCCGGAATTGAACGAAACGGCGGAGCGGGTTTCAAGAGTTGTGCTAGCGGAAGAGACGAGATTTCGCTCACGCTCTCGCAATAGGATTGCAACACTTTGAAAAGATGATCCAGATTCAAAGAGACAATGCACGTAGTGCTGTTATTGACCGTCTAGAACTCGAACGCCCTGACCTAAAGCAAGAGTTGAATGAGGCTCTTGAGCATTCTAAGCTATACGATTTTGTATCCCGAGCTTTTGGTTCAGAGCGAGCAAGAACATTGGCGACTGACTGGGGACGAACAGAACACATGCCTCTTGTTCTCACTTCGGAAGACGCATTCATGCTGTACGACACTTTCGGTGTTCCCCTCGATTTCATTGAGGACTTATGCCGCGATAGAGGGGTCAGTTTTGATCAGAGCGGCTTTGACACGTCAATGGAGGAGCAGCGTGATCGCGCCCGTGCCTCCTGGAAGGGCGCGGCCAAGCAGACGGCGAATCCCGCTTACCAGCAGCTTCCGAAATCCGTGTTCGAGGGCTATCGGCAGACGCGATCGGAAAACTGCGAGGTGCTGGCGATCATCAAGAATGGTCAGGGGGCGCAGGAGCTCAAGCCCGGCGAGGAAGGCGAAGTCATCCTCGACCACACGCCGTTTTATGCTGAATCCGGCGGGCAGGTCGGGGATCGGGGGTGGTTTTACTCGACGATCACAACACCGTCATCGCCGAAGTGAAGGGATGCTATTACCCGATTCAGGGGGTGCGGGCGCACAGGTCGTTATGAAAACCCCACCCTCCGCAAAAGCGTGGAAGGGTCCTCAGTAAAACCCCCACCCAACGAAAACCACGTTGGGTGGGGCACCCTCAAGGTCGGAGATAAGATCGATGCCGTGGTCGACACCGACATTCGCTCAGCTACCATGCGCAACCACACTGCGACGCATCTGCTGCAAGCTGGGCTACGTGAAGTTTTGGGCAAGCATGTGAAGCAGGCGGGGTCGCTGGTGGCGCCCAATCATCTGCGCTTCGATTTTTCGCACTTCACCGGCGTGGAGGACGAAGAGTTGCAGGACATCGAAGACCTCATCAACAAAGAGGTGCTGCGCAACACGAAGATCGAAGTGATCGAGAACGTGCCGATTGATGTGGCCGTCAACGAGTACCACGCCATGGCGCTGTTTGGGGAGAAGTATGGCGACCGGGTGCGGGTGATCAAGATCGGCGACTTTTCGACTGAGCTGTGCGGTGGGACGCACACGGCGCAGACTGGGGAGATTGGGCTGATCAAGATTTTGAAAGAGGGCAGCGTGTCGTCGGGCGTGCGGCGAGTGGAGGCGGTAACTGGGGAAGGATCGCTGCGCGAGTTCCAGAAGGACCACAAGCTGGATGAGGTGGTGGCAAGCCTGGTTGGTTCGACACTTTCTAAACCCACCCCTTTGCAAAAAGGCGAAAGGATGAGCCCTCATAGAGGAGTCAAACCCCACCCAACGAAAACCGCGTTGGATGGGGCACTCAACAGGAATTTTCACCTGCGGCCGCGCTGAAAGCCGAACTGGAAAAGAAAGACGCCGAGATCAAGCGGCTGGCCCGCGAACTCGACCAGGCGCGTATGAAGTCGGCGTCGGCCAGCAGCGCCAACATCAGCGACAAGATCAAAGAGGTGCGCGGCGTCAAAGTGCTTGCCCACCGCGTGGACAATCTCGAGCGGCCGCAGATGCGCACGTTGGTGGACCAGCTGCGCGACAAAATCGGCTCGGGCGTGGTGGTGCTCGGCTCGGCCCATGAGGGCAACGTGTCGCTCATCGTCGGCGTGACCAAGGACCTCACGTCGAAGATTCAGGCGGGTAAAGTCATCGGACCCATTGCACAAAAAGTGGGCGGTAAAGGTGGAGGGCGTCCCGACCTGGCCGAAGCCGGTGGCAAAGATCCCGGCGCACTGGACGCCGCCCTTAGTACGGTTCAAAGCGTAGTCGAGTCGTTGCTGGCCTAGTGGGCAATTTTCCCTTTCAAGGACACAGTCTGTCTTAGCTAGACGCGGGCGGGCGTTCCCCGGCGACGGCAAACTCGCGCTCAAGCGCCATCCCTGCACGGCCCAGAGTCCCTTCTTCAAAGAGACGCCCGATCAGGGTGATGCCGTGGGGCACGCGGCGGGGCGGTGAAAACCGGGGCAAAGGTTTCTTAGGGTCGGGCGCCCAATCGCTGCGGGCTTCGCTTACTTCCACAAAACCGGCGCGCAGGGTGAGCGAGGGGTGTCCGGTGAAATTGGTAATGGTGAGCATTTCGTCGCGCAGCGAGGGCACGAGTAAAAGATCTACCTGCGAGAAGACGCGGGCCATCTCCTGCGCGACTTTACGGCGAAGACGGTCGGCCTGCACGAAGTCCACGGCGGAAAGGAAGCGGGACTGGCGGAAAACGTTGGGCCAGGCGTCAGGCACCTGCATGGTGAGCCGGTCGACGCCGTGGCTTAGGATGAGTTCTTCGAAAGCCGCCGCGGACTCGGCAAAAAGAATGGGTAGGAGAGACCCGTAAGGCCAGTCGGGGATGGAAACCTCGACCAGAGTCATGCCACTTTTGCGAACGGCATTCAGCGAGGCGCGGTCCACATCGGTGGCGGGAGCCTCCTTCATCCAGCTGGGAAAATAGCCCACGCGCAAGCCGGAGACGGAAGCGGTCGAGTCGAACTCGAGATGACTGGGCACGCTGGCGACATCGCCAGGGTCAGGGCCGGAGATAGCGTGCAGCACGAGCAAGGTGTCCTCGACGGAGCGGGTCATGGGACCGAGCTTGTCGAGAGACCAGCAAAGGGCCATGGCGCCGTTGCGGGGCACGCGGCCATAGGTGGGGCGGAGGCCGGTGACGCCGCAGCGCATGGAGGGCGAGACGATGCTGCCCAGGGTTTCACTGCCGATGCTGAAAGCGACCAGACCGGCGGCGGTGGCGGCGCCCGGGCCGGCGCTCGAGCCCGAGGCTCCTTCTTCAAGAAGCCATGGATTCATGGTTTGCCCACCGAACCACACATCATTGAGAGCCAGCGCGCCCATGCTGAGCTTGGCGACGAGCACGGCTCCGGCCGCGTGCAGGCGCTGGGTGACGGCGGCGTCATCGGCGGGAATGCGATTGCGGAAAGGCTCAGCGCCATAGGTGGTGGGAATGCCGGCGGTATCGAGCAGGTCCTTCGCGCCCCAGGGAATGCCGTGCAGAGGGCCGCGATATTTGCCGGCGGCGATTTCCCGGTCGGCGCGCTTCGCTTGGGAGAGCGCGAGATCGCGGGTGAGGGTAATCACGCAGTGCAGTCGGGGATCGAACTGCTGCAGGCGTTGTAGATAAATATTCGTAAGGCGCTCGGAGGTAAGTTTGCGCCGCTCAATCCAGCGGGAGAGCTGGGTGACGGAGGCAAAAGCGACGTCCTCGTCGCGGACAGGCAGCGGGCCAGGGTGGGCTTGACTGCGGATGAACCGGTCGCGCTGCGGAACCTGGATTTCCGCGAGGCGAGGATTCCATTGGGAAGCCGGAGCCAGCCCCGGCTCGAGCCCGACCTTGCGCGGGCCGGTACGGCGCTCATAGAGAGGAGCCATCATTTTGCTCCAGTTGCTGACCGCGGTCGCACGCTCGGCTTCCGTTAACTCCACCTGCATGAGCTTTTCGGCTTCCGCGAAAGTGTGCGGTGTGACTTCAGGGCCGACGGCGGGCGCTGTGCCGAAAGCGGAGGGAGCGCCGGGTGGCGCGGTGGAGGGAGTCTGCGCGCTGAGCGATGAAGCGGCCGCTCCCGCCAAGCCGAGTGAGGTGATGGTGAGGAAGGTCCGCCGGGATCTCGATCGCTTGCCGTCTTCGGCTGAATCGCCCGGCCGCACGACTGGTTTGCTGGTCATTGGAACTCCTGTTGAGGGAATCCTGCTCTTGTTTGGGAAAGTATAGCGTGATTGGGTTGGACGGAAGCGCAAGCGGCGGTGGTGGTTCGAGAAGGGGCACTGGATTTGGAGCGCCATCGCCGCTATGCTCACGGCCAAGCGGGGACGGCGGAGATCCACCCACCGCCACACCCGTGATCGCAGACCGACCGCTTCTGGTACTCTGTTGCCTTCCGCATGAAGCCGGGAAGCCTCAAGCTGCTGTTCCCCAGTACTGACGATGGTTCTCTGGAGCGGCTGCGCCTCGGTGGGGCCGCCGCTGCCGCCTTCGCTCAAACTGCCGGTCCCGGTCACCGATCTCCGTGCACTGCGCAAGGGCGATAAGGTTTATCTGGCCTGGACGCCTCCCCAGAGAACTACCGATCAGGAAACCATCCGCCAGGTTGGGCCGACTCTGATTTGCCGCAGTCGCTTGGCCGATATGAAGGAATGCGGCAGTCCAGTCGGGCAGGCGCCGCCAGCCGGAGGTTCCGCTGCGCCTTCCCAGACAACGCTGCCGCCTACGCCACAAACCTATGTGGATCCGCTTCCGGTTACGCCAAAGGTAACGCCGGAAGATGAGATCACGTACGCTGTTGAAGTCCTGAACGACAGAAACCATGGCGCCGGACTCTCAAACCGCGTGCAGGTGCCCTTGTTTCCTGCTGTTCCCCCGCCAGCGGACTTTCAAGCCCAAATTACCGCGGAGGGTGTGAAGATCACATGGGCGTGCCCGGCCAGTCCTCCGCCGCAATTGGGCGACGTTGCATACCGGCTGCGCATCTATCGCCACCTGGAGGGCAGCCAGACAGAAGAAAAGATCGCCGAGCCGAATCTTCTAGACTGCCAGGCGCCGGTGGTGGATGACTCCTTCCAGTGGGAGAAGACTTACGAATATCATGCAGCGGCGGTGACCAGTGTTTCTCCGCCGGGCAAGTCCGCGCTGGAAATTGAGGGCGACGACACGCCCAGCTTACGGGTCTTTGCTCACGACACGTTCCCACCCGCCGTGCCCACCGGCGTGCAGGCGGTTTTCTCCGGGCCGGGGCAGAAGCCCTTCGTGGATATCGTCTGGTCGCCCGATACCAGCGCCGACCTTGCCGGGTATAACGTTTATCGGCATGAGGAGGGCGGGCAGCCCGAGAAGCTGAATGCGGAGCCAGTCAAGACACCGGCTTACCGCGACGCCGCCGTGCAGTCTGGCAAGAAGTACTTCTACTCGGTTACCGCGGTGGATGTGCGCGGCAACGAAAGCGCGCAATCGGAAGAGGCCAGCGAGAGCGTCCCCTAAAAATGCAGATGAGAAATGCGGCGGAGCCGTTTAGTGGCGATGGCTCGAACCGAACGCTTTATGTTGCGGTGACCTGGGGCTCGGGGAGTCCCAGCGCGACGAGGGCTTGAGCCGCCGCTTCCCGTCCGGAGCGCACACAGTCGGGCACGCCGATGCCGCGATAGCCGTTGCCCGCGAGGAACAGATTCGGCAACTGCACGCGTAGCTTTTCGATCCGCTCCAGGCGATCCAGATGGCCGACCGTGTATTGGGCCATCGCAGCTTTCCATTTGTAAACACGGGTGAACGTCGGTTCAGATGCAAGACCCAGAATCTGCCGGAGTTCGGCGCGGACCATGCTTATGATTTCCTCGTCCGGAAGTTCAAGCACTTCCTCCTGCCGGGTGTTGGCCAGGAAGCAGCGAATCAGGGCGCGATCGGAGGGCGCGCGGAAGGGAAACTTGTTGTGCACGAACGTCGAAGCCAGCATGCGCCTACCCTCGATCCGCGGAACCAGGAATCCGAAACCGGGCGGCAGATGGGCGCGGACCTCCCGCGGATAACCCAGCGTCACCGTAACCGAGGACGTATAGGGAATGGCTTGCAGCTCCGCGGCAAGCGCAGGATGGCAACTTTGCAGCAGCGCTCCTGCGGATTGCGCAGAGGTTCCGACGATGACGGCATCGAAAAACTCCTGCTGAGGCGCAGCAGAAACTATCCAGCCATCGGCCTTCGGCTTCAGCTCATGAACCGCTGCATCGAGCCGCGGCGAGGAGGCATCCAAACGTTCGATCAGGGAGTCGGCCAGCTGCTGCATTCCATTCCTTAGCGATGTAAAGAGCGGACGCGGGGCTTTGGCTGCCGGCATTTTCCTGCGGGCGGCCAGCATGGCTTTGCTCAGGCTGCCATATTGCGCTTCCATTTGGGCAAAGCGGGGCAGGACGGCGCGGACACCGAGTTGCGAGGCGTCGCCGCCATACACACCTGACAGCAGCGGATCGGCAAGGCGCTCCACCATTTCCGCTCCATAGTGGCGCTCGACCAGGGCGGCGACGGACTCGTCCGCATAAACCTGAGGCTTGCTGAACCACTCGCTTGCCATGCGCAGCTTGGTGCCAACCGAAAAGAGTGAAGAGAAAACTACCGGCAGGATCTTTGTCGGGACCATGAACATCAATCCGTCAGGCAGGGGTACCAGCTTACCCTTCAGCAAAATATAAGTTTTGCGCTCGGCATCGTTGGAGCCGATAAGTTGATCGCCCAGGCCGATTTGCCGGCAAAGGTCGGCGGCCCACGGTTTTTCCGTAAGAAAAGAATCCGGCCCGGCCTCGACCACACAGCCGTCAACATGTTCGGTGCGAAGAACGCCGCCGAGGCGCGTGCCAGCTTCGAACAGAACGTATTCGAGCTGTACGCCGGCCTGGCGCTGCTGCTCCAGGGCGAATGCGGCAGAAAGTCCAGAAGTGCCGCCGCCGATGATGGCGATGCGTTTCACGAATTCCCGTTCCTTAGGCTGGCCGCCATGGGATGAAAATCCGGGCAGGCTGAGTGCCTCAAATGCGAATGCCCATGGGCACCAATCGTTCGCGAACGATATCCGCCAGTGCGGCGGCGAGCAGCGGCGATGAATTCAGCGACTCGGCCCGCCACAGCTGTATGCCCTGTTTCTCCGCAAACTGCTTGAAGCCGATATCGATGTCGTAAAGCACTTCAATGTGATCGCAGAGGAAGCCGATGGGCTGAATGAACACACGCGTCTCGCCCTTCGCTTTGAGCGCCAAAAGCGTATCTTCCACCGTCGGTCCCAGCCAGGGGCCGCCGGACATACCTTGACTCTGGAACGCAAAGGTCCATTCGTCGGGAGTCAGCGGAGTTGCGCTGGCTACCAGTCCGGCGGTCTCTTTGGCTTGCTTCTCATAGGGATCACCCTCGATGACCGTGCGCTCAGGAACGCTGTGCGCGGTGAAGATGACCGGAATCCTGGCGCGAGTTTTCCGCCGCACCTGGTCGCGCCCCACGCGCAGCCTTTGCGCGAAAGCTTTGATGAGCAGGGGATGGTCATGCCAGGACTCGACGAAATCCACGGTGAAGGGAACCACGTCGGCGGTGAGCGCGGAACGGTAGAGCCCAACGCTGGTCTGCGAATTCTGCGGCGCCAGGCAGATAACCACCGCGTGGCGTATATGGTCCGCCATCATGGTGCGGACGGTCTCTCCAATGAACGGCTTCCAATTACGCATGCCGACGTAGACTGGCAGGCGCAGCTCGCGGGAGACCAGTTCCGCCTGCTTCATGGTGATTTCGGTCAGAGGAGAGCGGCCAATCAGGCTATAACGATGCTTGACTTCTTCGAGCACCTCGGGAGGCAGAGGGCGGCCACGAGTAATCTGCAGCAGGAATTCCGGAATCTCGTCCACGGAATCGGGGCTGCCGTGGGCCAGCAGGAGAACCGCGAGTTTGTCCGTATCGACCATTTCTATTTTTTAACGGGTTGCAACCGACAGGCTGGCCGAATGCTCCCGCACAAAGCCCACCAGGGCCTTTACGTTCTCGACCGGCGTTTCCGGCAGGATGCCATGGCCGAGATTGAAAATATGCCCCGGACGCCCAGCGGCCCGGCGCAGAATATCATCCGCGCGCGACTGTAGTAGCTTGCGATCGGCGAACAGGAGAACCGGGTCGAGGTTGCCCTGCACCGCGCCCTGGAAATTCAGGCTGCGCCAGCCATCATCCAGAGGAACCCGCCAGTCGAGACCAATCACTTCCGCTCCAGTTTCTTTGGTTGCGGAAAGCAGAGCCGTGGTTTCCGTGCCGAAATAAATGACCGGCGCGCCGCTCTTCTGCACCGCGCGCACCAGTTCGGTGGTGCGGGGAAGAACGTAGCGGCGGTAATCCTCCACACTCAAACAGCCCACCCAGCTGTCGAAAATCTGGATGACGCCGGCACCGGCGCGCACCTGCTCGACGGCGTATTCGGAAGTGACCGTGACCAGCTTGGCCAGCAGTTCGTCCCAGGCGGCGGGCGAGTTGTACATCATGGTTTTCGTGTGGACATAGTTGCGCGAGCCCCCGCCTTCGATCATGTAGCTGGCGAGCGTAAACGGAGCGCCACAAAAACCGATTACGGGCAGGCGCCCGGCAAAATGTTTGCAGACGAGCCGCACGGCTTCAGCAACATAGCCGAGTTCGGCGGCGCGGTCAGTTCGCAGCGCACCAATGTCTTTTGTTTCACGCACCGGCTTTTCGATGACGGGGCCCTCTCCGGCAGAAAAGTGAAAGGGCAGGCCCATCACTTCGAGCGGCAATAACAGGTCGGCGAAGATGATGGCGGCGTCCACGCCCAGGGCTTCGGCGGCGGTAACTGTCACCTCAGCAGCCACATCGGGCTTTTTGCAGATCTCAATCAGCGAGTATTGCTTACGAACGGCGCGGTATTCCGGCATGTAGCGGCCGGCCTGCCGCATGAACCAAACCGGAGTACGGTCTACGGGCTGCGCTTTGCAGGCTTGGACGAAGCGGGATTCGGGGGCCGGCATGAATCACAAATGTAGCATCTTTTTCGGGAGTGCCGGGCGAAGGCGGCCGCACGCCGGTTCACCTGCCCTTCCGGCGCGGCCAGGCATCAAGAGAGTACCCTCTGAGGAGAGCCGCCTTGGCATATCATTTTCGAAGGATATTTGTGGAGGTAGTCTTATGGCGGCGAACCAGGTAGTTCTTTATTTCGATAACCAGGAAGACGCTGTGCTATTTACGCTGGCCGCCAGTTCGGTAATTTCGGCGGACAAAACCCACTCCAGCGAAGCGGTCATGAAAGTTGCGCAGAAAATCTCCAAGGCGAGCCGGATCAAGACCGAAGGCGAACTGGTTGCCGCTCCAGCGGGCGACTAGGCTATCCGTAAAAACGCGCTACTGCACTTGCACGCTCCGGTTCACCGCGCCCAGATGGCGGTCTTCCGAATCCTGGACCACCTCCCGTAATAGATAGGTTCCCGGCTTGAGCTGAAAGGTGTTTGTTATGCCGACCCCTTTGGCCCGCATGTCCTGCAGTTCCGCGTCGGGCAGCTTGAGATCAACCCGCTTCTGTTCGCCAGCCACCCATTTGCCGTCGCCGTCGTAGATGCCGGCTATGAAGACAAGAGAATTGACGTTGCGTTCTCCTTCTTTGCGAAAGCGCACCGAGTTCAGATCGAGCTTGACGAGGACGGAGAGCTGATTTGACCCTCCTGCCGAAGGCTTGATCTGCGTGCTCACGTCTACGGCAAGTTGATGGAACTCTTCTCGAGAGGCGACCAGTTGGCGTAGTTCGTCTTTCTTTTCGGCTATTTCGGCCTGAATATTTTGTTCCGGCTTTACGGCAAAATACCCGCGGCGGGCCTGCAGCGTGCCTTTCGTCTGAACCAGCTTCACTCGCAGCTTATGGAACTTGCCATCGAGATTACTGGGAGCAAAGGCGAGGGTATAGGAAAGCGGTTCTTCGCCCAGCCGGGTGAATCCGGCGGCGAGGTTGTTGCTGTGATGAAAAAAGTCGCCGCCGGTTTCCTCGGCAATTTGCGCCAGCACGGCGGTTGCATACAGTTCTCGCGACGACGCGAAAGAATTCATGAGACTTATAAACGTGGGATCGAAGTTCGAGGTGACGTCCACTTCCGGCATGAGCAAGGCCACGCCTTTCGGGTCGAGCGAACTGATCACGATCTGAGCGCTGAGCGCCCGGTCTATTACGTGATTCACCTCATCTTGCAGATTTCGCGGGATAAAGCCCGGCGAGGTCAGGATGATCTCTTTTTGCCCGTACATGTGCGCCATGCCCAGCACGATGGCGTTCAGCATGCCGATGCTGCGTTGCGAACGTTGCCAAGATTGATTCAGCACGACCTCCGCTTCCTGTTTCACAAATGCGCCCAATCCCTCTGAGAGGGCGGCGCTTCCCATGTCCGGCACCGCCCCGCCTTGATGAGCCGCCGAACCCTTACCGCTTGTGTTTCCCCCGAGGGTTCCGCCACTGCCGCTACCCTGCCCACCACTGCCTTGGCCGCCACTCGCACCCATGCGCTGGTTACCGCCCAAGCCCAGAACCGAGCTGCCACCTGGTGGGGCGGAATCGTTGGTAGGTCCAAACATATGGCAGCGTAACTTCGCGTCACTGATTGCGAGGCGAATCGCGTCAACATCCTCGTATTCGATAATTCGTTCGGCCTGGTAATCCGAAATCTGCGGGCACTCCTTCAGGTTAGGAACCGGAATGATTCGCGCGAGCGCATCATGTAGAGCCTGCAAGTCGGAGGCGAAATCGGTGTGGACCGCGCCGGAAGACGTGAAGATCGCGGCACGATCCGGAGGTCTGAGGCTTTTTGCCAGATAGCTGTCGGCTGCGTCGCGGGCACTGTTGATTTCGTCCAGGGCCATGTTCAGGTCGTCAAAGTAAAACGCGATCTGCCGCGGTACTACCGGAGCCGTGACCGGAGCTACTTGCTTTGCTTCCGGCGAAGTGCCGGGTTGAGGAGCAACAATAGTTCCACCAGAGGGCGCCTCTACCGAGAACTGCGTAATCTTCTGCTCCTGCCCGTTGTCGAAAAGAGTGAAATTCTCTTTCTTCAAATCGCCGATCGGGCGGCCTTGCGAATCGCGTACGACCACTCGCACCACCACCAGATTGCTTTCGACTCTCAGTTGAAATGGCGGTGAATTCTGAGCGGGGCTGGGAGTCGCCGGTGCGGACTGGCCGGCATTCTGCTCGCCCCGCGCCGCAGCGCCTTCGCTGCCGGCCATTGCGGGCCATGCCGAGAGCAATAGAAAGGTGAGGAGCAGAATGGGGAGTCGCTGCGGGATCACAAGAACTCTCTTCATGTCCGAACTCCCTTCACAGGCAGAGCGCCGAAAGAACTTGACTACCGCCTATTCTAATAGTAAATGTACACACATAGATAGTAGATAAAATGACCGAACCCAAATTAACCAGGCTCGAACTGCAGATTATGGAAACCCTGTGGACTCGCGGCAGAGCCTCCATCCGGGAGATACAGGAAGCGTTTCCCGAAAAGAAGCGGCCAGCTTACACGACGGTTCAGACGACGGTCTACCGTTTGGAGGGGAAGGTGGCGGTGCGGCGCGTCAAGCGAGTGGGGAACTTCCACATTTTTGAGGCTGCGATCTCGCGCCAGACCGCACAACGAAGGCTGGTAGACGAGCTTTTGACGCTGTTCGGCGGCCGCAGCCAACCGGTGATGGCGCAACTGATTGAGTCCGGCAAACTAACGCTCGAGGATGTGAAGGAGGCCGAGAAGATGCTGCGCAAGCTGGAGAGAAAGGACAAAGCATGACGGCAAGATACTTGTCCGAGATATGGACGACGGTAGCGCCGGCTTTGGGCGATCACTTGTGGCAGTCCACGGTGTTTGCCGCGCTGGCCGGGCTGCTGACGTTGGCGTTGCGCAATAATCATGCGCGGGCGCGCTATGGGCTGTGGCTGGCTGCATCGCTGAAATTTCTCATTCCTTTTTCGCTGCTGGTCGGCCTCGGCAGCCATTTTGCCTGGACGCAGGCGACCGCGGGCACGAGCGCCGACTTGTACTCCGCAGTGCAGGGAATCAGCCAGCCATTTGCGCCGACGGGATCTATGACGGTTGGCATTCAGCCTGCGCCCCCGGCAATCCTGCCGAGTCTGATACATCTTCTTCCGTCGCTTCTTGGGCTGCTCTGGCTCGCTGGATTCGTAATCGTGATGGTCCTGTGGTGCAGGCGCTGGCGGCGAATTTCTGCAGCCTTGCGGCGGGCAGCGCCCCTGACCGAGGGACGCGAAGCGCAAGCGCTGCTCCGCATTGAGCGGCGGGCGGGAATTGAAAAGAAAATCGAGATTGTATTGTCGCGGGCAGCCATGGAGCCAGGGATTTTCGGCATCGTAAGGCCGGTGTTGGTGTGGCCGGAGCGGATTTCCGAACGCCTCGACGACGCGCAGTTGGAAGCAATCCTTGCGCACGAAGTCTGGCACGTGCGCCGCCACGACAATCTGGCTGCGGCTGTGCACATGGTGGTCGAAGCTGTCTTCTGGTTTTATCCCCTGGTGTGGTGGCTGGGCGGGCGGTTGATCGAGGAGCGCGAACGCGCCTGCGATGAAGAAGTGTTGCAGATGGGCAATCCAGCGAACGTCTATGCGGAAAGCATTCTGAAGACGTGCGAGTTCTGTGTGGAGTCTCCGCTGGCATGCGCCTCGGGAGTGACAGGCGCCGATCTGAAAAAGCGGATCATGTGGATCATGGCGGAGGGGGTCGTCCGCAAACTGGATCTCAGCAGGAAGGCGCTGCTCGGTGCAGCGGGAGTTCTGGCGTTCGCAGCGCCAATCGTACTCGGGTTAGCGACAACGCACCCGCGCGTTGTTGCGCCGTTGCTGCATGCGAACGGTGCGTTGGTACAACCATTTGAGGCCGTTTCCATCAGACCAAGCAAGCCGGATCCGGATGACCATAGGACTCAATTGTTGATCTACCCGGACAAATTCTCCACCCATTCGGAAACGATCAATGAAATCATCCGCTTTGCTTATAACATCAAGTCAGACCGGCAGCTCTCCGGAGGGCCAAGCTGGGTCGGTTCCGACAAATACGATATTGAGGCGAAAGAAGATGAGGCGACCGCGAAGCAGCTAAAAACGTTGCCCATGCGAGAGCACAACAATCAGATCCGATTGATGGTGCAGACGATCCTCGCCGACCGGTTCAAGCTAAAGGTAAGCCACGCGGCGAAAGAACTCCCTCTTTACGCATTGGTGGTAGCAAAGGACGGCCCCAAGATGGAGGAGAAGCCATCTGTACCTGCATCTGGGATCGCTGCTCCGCCGTTTATCCAGTATACGAGGCCAGGGCAACTTACCGGAACAAACATCGGTGTCGGTCTGCTGGCGGATGTGTTGTCGCGGCAACCTGAACTGGGACGCCTGGTGGTTGACGAAACTGGCCTCAAAGGCAACTACAACTGGATCCTGCGGTGGAAGCCGGAGCAGATTGACACAGTTTTTCGGGCAGCGAATGGCACGCTGCTGCCCCATGTCCCGCCGCCGGATATTTCCGGCCCTTCGATCTTTGCCGCGCTGGAAGAGCAGCTGGGGCTAAAATTGGAGGCACGCAAGGCGCCGGTGGAGACGCTGGTCATCAAGAGCATCGAGAAGCCCTCGGAGAATTAGCGGCAGGAGGCAAACGCGGTGTACTTCATGCGGTCGGTTTGCTTCGGGCTGATATTTCTCTGTGTTTCTGCCCTCTGCCAAACTTCTCCACCCCCGCCCAGTCCCGCAGCCGTTTTTCAGCGCGCCCGCGCCCGTTTGCTCGCCGATACCAAGCGCATGCCCCGCTACACCTGCGAACAGAACATCGTGCGCTATTTCTACCGAGCAAAATCTTCCGATCCGCAAACCTGTGCCACCATTCTCGCCAAGCATGAAAAGCGCAGGCACGATGCCAAGCCCGTTTCCTGGGACCGCCTGCAGCTGGATGTCGCCATTGCCGATGACGGCGAAGTTCATTCCTGGCCGGGCGCGCCCCGGTTCAACGAGGAGGAAATCCGCAAGCTGGTCAACAACGGGCCTTTTGGCAGCGGCGATTTCAGCGCCTTTGTTTCCGGTATTTTCGCCGGAGGGGCTGCCATCAAGTTCGACGGCTCGCGCTCGCTGAACCGACGCACACTCTTCGCGTATACCTTTGCCGTTCCCAAAGACTTCAGCCATTACCGAATCGCCACCGGGGAAGCGAGCCTGATTACTGCCTACGATGGCTCCTTTCTGCTCGACCCGCAAACTGCCGACCTGACTCAACTCACGGTGCGTACCTCGGAACTGCCGGAGGCTACGAGATCCTGCCAGGCGCTCAGCCAGATGGACTATGGAAGAATCGATATTCACGGCCGCGAGGTGCTCATTCCGAGCCGGACCGATTTGCGCATGATTTATCGCGACGGGCGTGAGGCGGTGGCCACTACCTCCTACTCGAACTGCCACGAATACACCAGCAAGGCCGTGCTGCATTTCGACGAACCGGCGGCCAGGCAGGCGGTAAGCCGAACGGAGCCCTCCGCCCATATTCCGGCGGCGACTGCGTTACCCGAGGGGCTGGCGTTTGATTGCCGTATCCTAACGCCGATCGATTCCGACACGTCGGCCGGGCTGCCCATTGAAGCCATTCTGCGTTCGCCGCTGCGCGATAAGAACAAGACGATCCTTGCGCCGCGCGGCGCGCACATTCACGGCCGGTTGGTTCGCCTGGCGGATCACAAAGGTGCATTGGATTACTTCGAGGTGGGAGTACGACTCGAATCCATCGAACTGAACGGCGCTGAGGTACCGCTGCACGCCAGACTAGCGGACCAGGCGGCGCCGCCCATCAATTACCTGAGTTGGGATGACCGCAAAGAGATGCTAGCCGATTTTCCGGCGGCTCCTCCGCGGAACGTGGGCATCTTCTTTTTTGTGCGGGAAAAGCTGCATCTGCTGCGCCTCGATTCTCAGTGGACTACTACATCCCCCGAGACTGGCGGAGAGGGCAAAGCCGCAGTCGCAGAAGGGCAGAAACAAAGGCAGAAAGAGGAGATAGAAAAACTCATTCGGGCGATCAACTACTCGCAGAAGGCAATTGACCTGCAGAATGCCAAACCCTTCCCAACTCCGGGGAGTTCCTGCGATCTCCCGAACCTCGATGTGATCCTGGCCAATCGTCGCCAGGCGGTCGAAGTGGCAAAATCTGCTAACACAGACGTGCTCAATGAGCTTTATTCAGGGTTGGGGGAACATTTTAAGCACTACTTCATCGAATCGCTCGATTTGTTTGTTCATGGCTGTGGAATGCCGGCACAGTTCGAAGGAAGAGGCGCGCAAGAAGTGGCTGAAAGCAGGTTTCTATGGGGCAAATGGGCAGATTGGTACGGCGCGCACCGTAAAGCCATCGAAGGTGCTGCCTGGACAACGAGCGCTTCCAAAACCGGCAAAGGTAGCAAATCTGCGGCATCAGAAGTTGCGTCGGACAGTCCGACAGGGGCGGTCGTTCCTGAACCTGCCGCACCGACTGTCGTAAACACTCCCCCACCGCCTGCGCCACCAGTTGGCGCTGCTACGTTGCCGCCTGTCCAGAACCCCGCAGCAGGGGTGAAGCAGGCATCTTCGTTCCCCAGCGGGGCGTTGATTGTAGCCGCCTTGGCGAAGGCCCTGGATGTGAAAAAGGCCAAGATTGGCGACAAGGTGGAGGCAAGAACTACAACAGAGGCGATTTTCCCCGGATTTATCGAACTTCCCCGCGGCACCCGCATCCAGGGTCACGTCAGCAACGTGAAGACGAAGAGCAAGGGCTCACCGGGTTCGATGGTGGAGTTGGTTTTCGATCGTGCGCTTACCAGCGACGGCCGCGAGTTGCCTTTGCAAGCTACTTTGCAAGCTGTGGGCAGGCCGCTGGTCAAAGCCCCTGCGGCGATGGACAACTTAATCGTCTCCCCCGGAGCCAGCCTTCCGGTGAATTCGGCACCGAGTGGCGATGGGACGCACGGCATGGCGCCGCCTCCGAGCGAGCCGCCACAAGTTGGCAACCCGGACTCGGGAATGTCCATGCCGGGGGAGCAGGATGCCGGAGCCCTCACTGCCAAGAGTCAAGGCATTGTTGGATTGCAGGGGCTCTCGCTCAGCGCATCAACGCAGGTTTCCATCATCAGTTCCGCGAAAGGCAACGTGCGCCTGGACGGCGGCACACAGTTGATCCTGCGGACGCAATAGAACTGACAGCCGGACGCCCGCTTGCTGCGCCTCATTGCCTTCTCTATCATCGAGCCAGGCGCGATGACAGAGCACAGCAAATCACCGGAACCACGCGAAAAGCCTATTGGCGCGCCCAGCGGCGTCAATCTTGACGAGCATGGGCGGGCGCGGTTCACCACCATTTCCGGCGTCCCCATCAACCGGCTCTACACGCCGGCCGATCTGCCGGAAGACTGGAATTACGATCGGTACCTCGGCGCTCCCGGCCAACCGCCCTTCACGCGCGGTATTCATCCCAGCGGCTATCGCGGCAAACTTTTCACCATGCGGCAGTTCTCCGGCTTCGCTTCGCCCGAGGAGACCAATCAGCGCTATAAGTATCTGCTGGAGCATGGCGGCGGCGGGCTTTCGGTCGCTTTCGACCTGCCGACGCTCATGGGCTACGACTCCGATCATCCGGCGAGCGAAGGCGAAGTTGGCAAGTGCGGCGTGGCCATCGATTCGCTCGAAGATATGGAGATTTTGTTTTCCGGGATTGACCTGGAGAAGACTACGGTTTCCATGACCATCAATTCGCCCGCTTCGGTGCTGTGGGCGATGTACCTGGTGGTGGCGGAGAAGCAGGGCGCGGACTGGAAGAAAATCTCCGGGACGATTCAGAACGACATCCTCAAGGAGTACATCGCGCAGAAGGAGTACATCTATCCGCCCGCGCCTTCCATGCGGCTGGTAGTGGATACGTTCGAGTTCGGCTCGAAGTTCACTCCCCGCTTCAACACCATTTCCATCAGCGGATACCACATCCGCGAGGCCGGTTCGACGGCGCTGCAGGAGTTGGCATTCACGCTGTATGACGGCATGGAGTACGTCGAATGGGCGCTGCGCCGCGGGTTGGATGTGGATGAATTCGGGCCGCGGCTTAGTTTCTTCTTCAATGCCCATAACGACTTCTTCGAAGAGATCGCCAAATACCGCGCTGCCCGGAAGATTTGGGGCCAGGTGATGCAAGACCGTTTCGGGGCGAAAAATCCGCGTACCCGGCTGATGCGCTTCCATGCGCAGACGGCCGGCGTTTCCCTGCCGGCGCAGCAGCCCATGAACAACATTGCGCGCGTGGCGTTGCAGGCGATGGCGGCCGTGCTGGGCGGGACGCAATCTCTGCACTGCGACGCCTACGATGAAGCGCTGGCGCTGCCCACCGAAGAAGCGGCCCGTATTGCCTTGCGCACGCAGCAGATCATCGCGCATGAGTCCGGAGCCGTCGAAACTACTGACCCGCTCGGCGGATCGTACTTTCTGGAAAACCTGACCTTGCAGATGGAGAAGGGCGCGTTCGATTACTTTGGCAAGCTCGATGCGATGGGCGGGATGGTCAAAGCCATCGAGCGCGGATATCCGCAAAAGGAAATCGCCGAGGCGGCCTATCAATATCAGCGCGCCGTGGAGGCGAAAGAAAAGATCATTGTCGGGGTGAACGAGTTCGCGGTGGAAGAGGAAGCTCCGACGACGTTGTATATCGGCGAAAGCGTGGCCCGGCAGCAGACAGTGAAATTGCAGGCATTGCGCGCGCGGCGGTCTGGTGAGGAAGTTACGCGAAGCTGGACGCTTTGCAGAAAGCGGCGGCGCAAGAGCCGGAGGGTGCGTCCAATGGCGCAGTGTCTCCAGCGAACACCATGCCTTTCATCATTGATGCGGTGCGGGCGTATGCGACGGTAGGCGAGATTTGCGAGGCGCTGCGGGCAGTGTACGGGACTTATAAGGAGGCGAACGTCACGTAGATTCTATCCGAGGCCACGTGGGGAAAGCCTCCCCCGGAGCATGGCCACAAACCCAATGCCACAAGCGTCATGCTCGTGGGTACGGTCGTACATCTCCTGGACCGGGGGAAAGCCATTCCCGGTTTTAAACCGCATCATCGTTTTGGGCTCCAAGCAACATGGCAGCCGTTTGAGAACCTAAACGGGTCTTGTTCCGTGGATACTCCAGATACTACGGTCGGGGGCTCAGGGGCTAACCGTGCACATACTGGAGGGCCTAGAAAGTGGAATTAAGAATTTCGCTACGCCAGATGGATGTTTTGAGGCGCCGTAGGAGCTCCGTGCTATGCTCCGTTCTGTAGACGAGCGAGGAGATTTGCGAGTCAAAACTGCCTAGGCTTATTCTCTGTGGAGGCTTATTCGTGACCTCATCAAGGGTTAAGTGGCTTGGCTACCTTTTGGCCATGCTTGCGGGTTTGGTTCTTCCGGCCGCCACGGCTGACTGGCCTGCCATCACACCGGAAGATAAGGCAATGACGAGCATTCCCCAGCAGCCGGATGCGCCGGCGGTCATGCTTTACCGGGAGGAAAACACTGACGACACCAAACGCTTCCGAACCGTCTATGTCCGCATAAAAGTGCTGACCGAGGCCGGACGCAAGTATGCGGACGTAGAAATTCCTGTCGGCCGCAATCCTTTTGTCATCTCCGAACTCAGCGGACGCACTGTGCATGCAGATGGTCAAGTCATCCCATTGGAAGATCAGCCTTTGGATAAAATAGCAATCAAAGATCACGGCGTGCGCGTGCATGTGAAGGCATTTACACTTCCCGCTGTCCAAGTCGGCAGCATTCTGGATTACCGCTACAGCCTTCATTTTCCCGAGGGCTCGCGCAATGCTCCCCTCTGGATGGTGCAAAGTGAGCTGTTCATCAAGAAGTCGGTTTTCAAGTTCGTCCCCACCAAGTACGAGCCTAAAGTTGAGGTCATGCGTCCACCGAGTGCTGTGACCTCGACGGTTGGGTCGGCGACCATATCGGTTGACGGTGCCAACAATTATAAGTATTCGGGTAACGGCATGAGTGCCGGGCCGAATAGTGAGTACAGCTGGATTCCCTATCTTCCAGCAGGAAGCAGCCCCGAGGAGCACGTGATCTCGGAAAGCATTCCCAAGTGGGTGAGTTTGGAGATGAACGATGTTCCGCCCTCACTCCAAGAACCCAACATGCCGCCAAATGCTTCCATGCGGTGGCGCGTGGATTTCTTTTATCGCAATACGGCAAAACCTGACGACTACTGGAAAAGCGCGGGCAAGGCTTGGAATAAGAACGTGGACAATTTCTTGGATCGAAAAAAAGGCATAGCAGAGGCGGTAGCCCAGCTCGTCGGCGCCAACGATACGCCGGAAATTAAAGTCCAAAAGATTTATGCTGCGGTTTCGCAGATGGACAACCAGAGCTTCAGCGTTGTCCCCAACCCGGATACAGCGCAGAGTGCAGGGGCCGAAGATGTTCTGCAAAAGCATAGCGGCACCCATGACGAACTGAATCGCCTGTTTGTGGCCATGGTGCACGCAGCGGGAATTCCGGCCACCATGATGTGGGTACCCGATCGCGGACGAACCGCTTTCAATCCCAATTTCATGAGTACCGATCAGCTGGACGCCGAGATTGCAATCGTGCAACTAGGCGGCCAGGATGTTTTTCTCGATCCTGGAACAAAATTCTGTCCCTATGGCATGCTGTATTGGCACTATACCGACACGCGCGGGTTACGCCAGGACGGGAATGGGGGTACGATGCTGGCTGATAGTCCGGCGCCAAACTATAAACAGGCGATTGTTCAACGTGTAGCCCAACTCCAACTTACAGAAAAAGGCACCATGGAGGGCACGCTGGCAGTGGGATTCTCCGGCCAAGAGGCCATGGCGCGCCGCCAGGAAGGCGCCAGCATGGATGCGGACGGCCGCAAGAAACTCCTGCAGGATGAAGTCCGCACCTGGCTCCCTAGCGGCAGTGATGTCACTCTTACCAACGCACCTGACTGGGACAAAACTGAGGGGATGCTGGTGGCAAAGTTCAAAATCACCGGCCCTCTAGCCACCAACAACGGACAGCAGTGGGACATCCCCATGCATGTGTTCGAGGCCGACGAGAAACCGCTTTTCCCCTCGGCCCAACGTACCAATTCCGTTTACTTCGACTACGCTTCGCGCCAGGTGGATGAAGTACACATCGTCTTGCCGCCCGGCGCTAGAGTCGAAAAACTGCCGCCCAATGCGCAAGCGAAGACTAACTACGCCATCTATACCACGGAGCAAAAACGCGAGGGTGCGAACGGGATTATTTGCATCCGGGACCTTGCCATCAACAGCGTCCTTTTCTCCCCATCTGAATACAAAGAGCTCAAAGATTTCTATGACAAGGTGGCAGTGGGAGACCGTGAACCAGCCGCCTTAAAAGGTACCTTCCAAGTGCAAAAAAACTAGCAACCGAAGTTGCCGTGTCAGAAACCGCCATAAGGCGGTACGCGGCAGCCGGGGAAACTCAAGGAGAAATTAGTACTCCGCCAACTCCTTCATCGCCCGGTACAGATCCTGCACCTGTGGCAAGATGGCGTCTTCGAGCAAAGGTTGATAGGCGACGAACGTGTCCATGGCGGCCACGCGGCGCACGGGGGCGTCGAGAAACTGGAACAGTTCGTCGGCGATGCGGGCGGCGATCTCCGCGCCGTAGCCCCAGCTGAGCGTATCTTCGTAGGCCACGATCACGCGGCTGGTCTTCTTTACAGAAGCGGCAATCGCCTCCCAGTCGAATGGGCTGAGGGTTCGCAGGTCTACGACCTCCACCTTCACGCCGTGCTCGCGCTCCAGTTTCTGAGCCGCTTGCAGCGCGCGTGGGACAACTGCTCCATACGTGATCACAGAAACATCGGCACCCTCGTGAACAATCTTCGCTTTGCCGAAGGGAATCATGTACTCCGGCCCCGGGTAAGGCGCCCGTCCGTAAGCCTCGCGGTAAAGCCGCTTATGCTCAAGAAAGAGAACCGGATCGTCGCAGCGGATGGCGGTGCGCAGCAGGCCGGCGGCATCGAGCGAATTCGACGGGAACACCACACGCAGGCCGGGAATGTGGGTAAAGGCGCTCTCGCCGCACTGCGAGTGGTAAATCGCGCCGCCGGTCAAATATCCGCCGATGGGCACGCGAATAACCGTTGGAGCGGAAAAGCCATTGTTCGAGCGCCAGCGCAGCACCGAAAGCTCGTTGCGAATCTGCATCATCGCCGGCCAGATGTAGTCGAAGAACTGAATCTCCGCGACCGGTTTAAGGCCGCGCGTGGCCATGCCGGTAGCGCGGCCTACGATGTTGGCTTCCGCGATGGGTGAGTTGAAGACGCGGTCGGAACCGAACTCCATCTGCAACCCGGCCGTCAGCTTGAACACGCCGCCTTTGCCCTTGACCATCTTCTGCTTGAGATACTGTTCGCGGGTGCAGTCGGCCACATCCTCACCGAAAACCACGATGCGCGGGTCGCGGCGCATTTCGTCACGCAAAGTGGCATTGATCATGTCGGCCATGGTCTTGCTGTGAGTGCTCTTCTTTCCTTCGGCGGGCGCGACTTCGGGCTGGGTCTGCAGCTGAGTTTCGAAGGCGGAAGACGTGGGATCGAGGTCTTCGGAATATACGTAGCGCTTGATCGTGTCCGGGGTGGGCGGAGCGGCCTGCAGGGCATGATCGACCGCTGCCTGCAGATCGTCGTCCACCTGTTTCTCCAGCCGGTTGATGCCCTTTTCGTCCAGAATGCCTTCGCGCAGCAGGAACATTTGCATGCGGGAAACGGGATCGCGGGCGGCGTCGCGCTGGCGCTCGGCATCCGGGCGGTAGTTCCGCTCGTCGTCGGAAAGCGAATGCGAATACGGCCGGATGACGTGCGCATGGATGAAGCCCGGTCCCTCGCGGGCGCGGCAATAAGCCACAGTGCGAGCAAACGCGGCATAGGTTGCCGGCAGGTCTGTGCCGTCTACTTCCTCGAAATGAAAATTCGGGAAGCCGCTCACCAACCGGGAGATGCTGCCACCCGGCATCTGCGCCTCGACCGGCACAGATATGGCATACTCGTTGTCCTCCACTACAAAAATGAAGGGCAGCCGTTTGTTGGAGACGGTATTCATCGCCTCCCAGAACTCGCCTTCGCTGCTGGCACCTTCGCCGAGCGTGGTGAGCGTGACTTCATCGCCATGAAAAGTGACGTCTTTGAACTGGCGATAGTCGCCCGTCGCCTTCTTGGCTGCTTCCGGATGAGCCGCGAAGTATACCCCCGCCTCGGAGCAGCCCACCGCCTGCAGGACCTGCGAACCGGTTGGCGAAGAGCCGGCCACAATATTCAAGCTCGGATGGCTCCAGTGCGAGGGCATCTGCCGGCCGCCCGAACTGGGGTCGTCTGCAGCGCCTACGCCCTGCAGAAACATTCCGTAAGGGGTAGCGCCCAGGGCGAGGGCCAAGGCGCGATCGCGGTAGTAGGGATAAAACCAGTCATAGCCCGCTTTCAGCGAGAGGGCCGCGGCCACGCCGACCGCTTCATGACCGGCCCCGGAGATCTGGAAGAAGATTTTCTGTTGGCGCTTCAGTCCGATTTCGCGGTCGTCAGTCCGGCGGGAGGTGTACATAAGCCGGTAGCTATCAATAAGTTGCTGCGGGCTCAACCCTTGATAGGCCTTGCCGGCCCGGGTAAGGCTCCCGTTCGCCACCGCCGCTTTGGTCAATGTCTTGGCCGTTGCCATTCCGCTCCCGGAGAGAGAGAAACTGCAGGGTGCATTGTAAATGCAGGCAAGACGTTAGACCAGATGTAAAGCTGCCCGCATGGCGAGCACAGAACCCTGCGGCTGACTTACCGGCTGGGCTCGCATTTTGAATTCCTTCGTCTGCCCGGTGGGATGGATTTCAAAGCGTCGATGACGCCCCCGGTTCTTCGCCGGGTCATATACAATGTCGCCGCCAGTCGAACTGCATCGTTTCCGGACCGCAATCCATATACGGAGCTACAAAGTGCAGGAACTCAAGCGTTACAAATTTGCGATCTTTTGCATTCTTGGCCTAAGCCTTATTGCCAGCGTCTTCACCGGCGCAAGCTTCGCTCAGGATCTCTCCACACTCCCCTTTCAAAAGACATATTCCCAGGAACGTGTTTCATCTACCGACCCGACAGGGGCCAACGACGATGGTAACGGCCAAAATGCCATCAAAGCTGGCGAGCAGCGCACCATCGCAGAATTGACCGGCCCGGGCATTATCACGCATTTGTGGTTTACCATTGCCAGCCGCGAAAAATACCATTTGAAGAAAATCGTGCTCCGGATGTACTGGGATGGCGATCCGCTTCCTGCGGTTGAATCGCCAATTGGAGATTTCTTCGGGCTGGGCCTGGGAGAATATTTTGTGTATGAGTCCGGCCCTCTCTCGGTGGGATCGCAGAAAGCGCTCAATTGTTTCTTTCCCATGCCCTTCCGCAAGTCAGCGCGCATTACCATCACCAATGAAGGTGCGCAGCCTATTTCGGCCTTTTACTACAACCTGGACTGGCAGAAACACAAGGCCCTGCCCGGTGACATGCTCTACTTTTATGCAGAATACCGGCAGGCGCAGCCCAGTCAGGGATGGACCAACGATTGGAAGTTCAACAGCGACCCCAAAGTGGACAACGTTCCCAACAAAGATGGTCAGGCAAACTATGTAATGTTTGAAGCGGAAGGGCCGGGCCATTACGTCGGCGTCACCCAGAGCATCATCCAGAACCAGGGAGACTGGTGGGGCGAGGGAGACGATATGATGTTCATTGATGATGAAAAGCTCCCGCACATCATCGGCACAGGCTCGGAAGACTACTATCTGGGCGCATGGTGCTACGGCAACTGTGGCATCAACCCCTTTGGTTCTAACCATCCCACGTTCGCATTTCAGCAGTATGGAAATCCGGTGAATGGCGGAGATGACCGCGGATCAAAGTGGTCCGTTTACCGCTTCCACACAGATTCGCCGGTGCCCTTCCAGAAGTACTTCAAAATGACCATTGAGCACGGCCACGCGAACCACCGTTCTGACAACTTCTACACCGTAGCCTATTGGTACCAAAGGGATTCCCACAAGCTACGAAAGCCTCTTCCTCCGGTGGAAGAGCGAGTCCCCCAAATGGCGAATGTCGGCGGCCCCACGATGGGAAGACCTTAGCCAGTTCATAGGCTTGGGGATCGTTTATGCTGGAAGCACATGATTCGCGTTCACCGGCAATTCGACCCCCATTCCATTCGCCTCTTCATTTTTGATCTCGATGGCACCCTGATTGATTCGCGCCTCGATCTGGTGCATTCGGTCAACGCCTCGCTCCGGCATCTGGGACGCCCTGAGCTGCCCGAGGACCTGATCGCCAGTTATGTAGGCGACGGCGCCCCGATGCTGATTCGCCGGACCCTGGGCGCCGACGCCGAGAATGAAGCCCTGGTGCGGCAGGGACTGGAGTACTTTCTCGCCTACTACAAAGAGCATAAGCTCGATTACACGACTCTCTACTCGGGGATGAAAGAAGCCTTGCTGGCCATCCGCCAGGGGCAAAATGGCACGCCCCGCAAGATGGCCGTGCTGTCGAACAAGCCGGTGAATCCGTCGCGGGCGATCGTGGAGGCGCTGGGCGTGGGAGATTTGTTTTTTGCGGTTTACGGGGGAAACAGCTTCGCCACGAAAAAGCCCGACCCGGAGGGCGCGCAGGCTATCATGCAGCAGGCCGGCGCCAGTCCCGAAGAAACCGTGATCGTGGGCGATTCGGCCGTGGATGTAGGCACTGGCCGCAATGCCGGCGCCTGGACGTGCGCCGTGACCTACGGCTTCGCTCCGCATACCCTGGAAGCAGTGCAGCCGGATGTGGTGCTGGATTCGCCGAAGGAACTGGCGGAATTGTTTGCCGGCAGTAGGGTCGCAGGTTCTGCGCTATAGTACAGTCCAAGTCAATGAACCTCGACCATCTCGGATTCACTCCCAAAGAACTGCGCAAACTGCGCAGCCTCAAGACTCCGCACGGCATCCAGCGCTATCTCGATGACATGCCTTATCACCTGGAAGATACCTCCTGGTCGCCTCGCCGGGTGTTGCGCGAGAACACTTCGCATTGTTTCGAAGGCGCGATTTTCGGCGCGGCGGCGCTGCGCGCCAACGGCTTTCCGCCATTGATCATCGACCTGGAAGCCGAGCATGACACGGATCACGTGATTGCCGTGTTTCGCGCGGACGGCCACTGGGGGGCGGTTGCCAAATCTAACTACACCGGATGCCGCTACCGCGAACCGGTCTATCGCTCGCTGCGCGAGCTGGCCATGAGCTACTTCAATCTGTATTTCAACCTGCGGCGGGAGCGCACGCTGCGCCGGTTCTCGCGCCCGGTGAATCTCCAACGCTTCGATGACCAGGACTGGATGACCACCGAGAAGCCATTGTGGTTCGTGGTGAATTATTTGTTTACCATTCGGCATTATCCCCTGCTGCGTCCGCAGATGGCGAAGAGGCTCAATCGCGTGGATGAGCGCTTATTCCAGGCAGAGTGTTTGGGGAAGGCGTTCAAGCACTAACGAAAAGCTGCCGGGCAACCGAAACAAAAGCCGCCAGCTTTCGCACTGGCGCCCTGCCAACTGCCAACTGCCAACTGCCAACTGCCAACTGCCAACTGCTAATTCTCGTACAGCAGCACACCCTATTGAATTATCAATCCCGGAAACATTCTCGACGCCAATTTCTCCTATTCCCTCGAATTGTAATAGCGTTAAAATTCTCCGCGTCGCTGAGGTCCGTTTATGGTGCTCAAAAAGCTGAAATCTGGACTCTCTGCTTTCAACAAAACTACTGGCCTAGGGACAAAGGTCATCGGCGCGACACTCATCATTCTTGTTCTTTGGTCCGTTGGAATGGTTGTATATGCGGTTGTTGCAGAGGCGTACCAGAACTATCAAGCGAATCATTTGACTCCAGCCCAACATCTCCAGATTGCGGATAAATTGTGTCATCAAAGAGATGGAGTGTTTTTATGTCTAGAATCGGATGTGCGGCAAGCGATAGAACATCTCGAAGAGATTCCAGCATCTTCTTCTGAATACCAAAGGGCAGCTACATTGCTGCCTCCCCTCCGAGCCTATTGTGATCGGTTGGAGGCTTTACAGCAAAAACTGAAACAGGCGGAGGAGGCAAAAGCCGCACAAGTGCAAGCAGAACGTAATCGCCTGATGCACCAATCTCAGGATGATTCACTAAAACAGATGTTGAGAAATGTTGGTGGGGAAGCACACGATCCTTTTATATGTGGCACCTCGCAGGGCAATACTCCGATTCTGTCTTTTGACTATGGGGATTTCTGGTGGGCGGATGATGGGCGTTGCGTTGCACAGCAGGCAGAGATTCGAGAAGCACGAGAACGAAGAGAGGCTTTGGAGCGCCAGCGAGAACAAAGAAAACGGGACGAAGACGCCCAATCATCTAGCTACTGGCCTACCACTCTCCGTGTCGATACGGATATAAATTCGTCTTGGCTCCCGGATGAGGAGCGCACCTGCCAAACGTATCCAGACGCAAATGGAAGAGTATCGAGTGTCTCTTGTGAGCCGGGCAGGACTCGCCACGATCACAACATTCCCGTGAGGTTCTGGGGCGGAGTGGATCGCAATACCGTCTCTGATTGGAAGTGCCGCAGAGAAAGCGATCAGTTCGTGTGTCGTGCCATTGATTGAATAAAGTCGAAGTTTCCATTGCGGTTTCCAGCCTGATGCCCTTTGACCTGCAACAAGGCTATGCATGCGATCAAACAGGCAGGAATTGAGAAGGTCAGGCAGTTGTGTGGTCATGCCGCGTTGCGAGTATTGAGTACTATTTGAAAGTTAGTGATGCGTCAGCTTGGGCTGCCTTAGCAGCAGGAGCGGGTTTATGAATGGCAATGTCCATGTCGTAGCTGATTTGACCGAGACCGACTTGCTAGCCCGGATGAAGAATTGGGAAGACAGTCAACGACGAGAGGGATTGGAAGAAAACAGTAGTAGCTTTCGCGAATTCTGCCCCCCTCGGTCTGCCCTGTGTGCTCTTCATAGGTGTCCGTGACAACGGGGAAATCGAGACGCCACAGCGGAATTTGGACAAGGCAGAGAAGGCGTTCAATACGAAAATGAAGACCGTCTATCCGAGAATTCCGTGCTTCACGAAAGTCATCAACGAGAACGGCCTCCAGGCACTCGCGGTGATCATTCCGGGTAGCGATTCAAAACCACATTTTGCTGGACTGTCGTATGTCCGCAAAGGTTCAGAGAGCGTGGAAGCATCCGAAGAAGAGTTCACAGAATTGATTGCCTTACGTAACGATAAGCCTCGCGAAATTCTCAAGTGGAAAAATAAGCTTGTTACGGTCCACGAACTCAACGTCGAACACACGATGCACTCGCTTGGCAGAATCGCGTCTACGCGACAAGTGTCTGTTGAGGATTGCAATCCGTTTTATCTGACTCTCAGAGAGAACTACGGTCTCAAATCGTACTCGCTGCGCAACATCGACATATCTTTTGACGATTCGGAATCGAGGCTCGCACTCGAAAAAAACCTGAACTTAAGCGTTGCGATTTAAGGGGTATACCGATGTCTTGGACCACGTCAGCAGGAATTCTCAATAGTATCGTCCAGCTCGTAATTACATGGTACGGAGTCCATGTCTCGCTAGAGAAGCATCATCGAAAAACTGCGTTCGTCGTTGGATCGCTGGGATTGTGCGGAATAATCCTAACGGGTTACATCGGATACGAAAACGATAAAGCGCAGCAGGCTCTGATGGATGAAGCGACTGGAGGAGATAGCTACGGAGAGGTCAGACCGATGGGCATCCCTATCAGTCCCAGCGAGACGATATTTCGGTTATTCCTTGTCCGTAAAGGACAGTATCCGCTTTTCGATGTCAACGTCACGATGTTTGAGGGGCCGCTTTCTGGAGATACACTAAATGTTTTGGAACAAGTTGATAAGTCTGGAATATTTTCTTCTTCTTCTGTGAGTAACCCCATTTTGCTTCCTAGGACGATTAAGCCAGCTTCGACAGGAATAACCACATATTTCGTCAATGTCGTTGCTCGGAACGGTGTCGCTCACGAAAAACTCCTAATAAGACACAACGGAAGTCTTCGACAAGATGGGACAGTAATAACGCTTCCGTGGGATTTTTCCTACGAGATAACGAGAAACGGTACGCTCGTAGAACGCGAGTCATGGCAGACGTTGCAATATGACACGCAAATCCACTGATGAACCTAAATGTTTTTAGGACTGCGTTTCTCCCGCTTGATTCGCTCCCAGGATCATCTCTTCCGCAATCTCGATGACTTTCGGCTGAGGGCATTTGCTTGCCGGATCCTTATGCGGATGAATGTCAATCACTAGAAAAAATATCGTTTTGTGGTTAATCCGTACGAATGGTCGGTAGACTTTCCCGAGTCCACCGGCCGGTAGAACAGGTTGTTGCCCTCGAGTCTTATCACCCACTCCACGGATCAATGAGATTGATTCCGCAGTCCGCAAAGTCGGACTGGTTGCGGGTTGCCAGCCTGGCCCTGCACGCGCGGGTGATGGATGCGATCTGCGCGTCCGCGTGGCTGATGGGCCGGCCCAGCATGCGCCGCTGTGCCGCCATTTTGGAAAAAATGCGTGCGGCATCGCTTTCAAATCCCAGAACCCGGCCTGCCAGGTCTTCGGAGAACATCGCCTCGGCGGCTGAAAGCAATGCCTCGCGGCGCCGGCCGCGAGCCAGCAACTCAATGCCATAAAAGATTTCCGCTTCTGTGATCGTGGTTGTGAAAATTTCGGTTACCGCTTGTTGCGCTACCCAGGCCAACACCTGAGGAACAGGCTGCGGCCTCATCAGCTCGGAGAGTACGTTGGTATCGAGGATAATCATTCCGCAAATTCCACGGATTTGCGGATGGCATCGCGCCGCGGCAACTCGAGTTCAATTCCGCCCAAGCGAACAAAGCGGCGGCGAATCGCTTCCGCCAGGTTTCCCTGCGGCGCGGAAGCAGTCAGCGCGGAGCGCAAAATCTCTCTGGCTTCCTCCTCCATCGAGCGGCCATGATGCGCAGCCCGCACCCTCAATTTCGTTTTGGTGTTTTCGTCCAGTTGACGAATGGTTAAAGTGGGCATGACAGCAATGCTAGCATTGACAGCATAGCAGAGGCAAGGGTAGGATCTCAGCCCGCCTGGAGGCAGGCCCTGCAAAGGATTTAGGGGGAGGGAAGGAGTCGAGCACACAGCAAAAAGCCGCCAGCGCGAGCTGACGGCTGAAAGCTGATTGCTGAGAGCTAGTAGCTCAATTCTCGTACAGCAGCACCCCCTCGGCGGACTTCTCTGAATCCACCGGACGGTAGAACAGTTTGTTCCCGTCGAGGAAGACTTCGATGAATGCCGGGCGTGTCGTGATGGTGCCCTGAATCAGCGCCTCGGACAGCGGATCTTCGATGTACTTCTGCAAGGCCCGGCGCAGCGGACGCGCTCCGTAGCTGCGGTCGGTCAGCGTCTGATTCAGAATCCACTTCTTGGCTTCGTCGGTCACGGTGACGGTGATCGATTTCTGCGAGAGATTTTGGTTCAGCAGGTTCACCATCAGCTCGAGAATCTGGATAAGATCCTGCTCACTCAGAGCCATGAACAGAATAATTTCGTCCAGGCGGTTGAGGAACTCGGGGTTGAAGGTGCGTTTGACTTCACCTTTCACCAGGTCTTCCACCTTGCCGGAAATCATTTCGTCGTTGGTGGACTGGAAGCCCAGGCCTTCGCGCTTCTGCAAATGCCGAGCCCCAATGTTCGACGTCATGATGATGATCGTGTTCTTGAAGTCCACCGTGTTGCCCAGACCGTCGGTCAACTGGCCGTCTTCAAAGACCTGCAGCAGGATGTTGAACACATCCGGATGCGCCTTCTCGATTTCGTCCAGCAGCACGACAGAGTACGGCGCGCGCTTCACCCGTTCGGTGAGCTGGCCGCCCTCTTCGTAGCCCACGTATCCCGGAGGCGAGCCGATCAGCTTGGAGACCGAATGCTTCTCCATGAACTCGGACATATCGAAGCGGACTAAAGATTTGTCGCTGCCGAACATGAACTGCGCCAGGGTGCGGGCGACTTCAGTCTTGCCGACACCGGTGGGCCCAAGGAACAGGAACGATCCAATCGGCCGGTTCGGGCTCTTCAGGCCGGCGCGGCTGCGGCGGATGGCGCGAGCCAAAGCGACAATCGCTTTGTCCTGCGAGATGATCCGCTTGTGCAGTTCTTCTTCGATGCGCAGCAGCTTCTGCGTTTCTTCTTCTTTGATGGAGGTGATGGGCACGCCGGTCCAGCGCGATACCACGTCCTCGATGTCCTCCCGACCGACAACGCCGGTGGAGGATTCATCGAGGTGGTATTTTTCGCGAAGGGCGCGCAGGTTCTCGCGCTCCTTGCGTTCCTCGTCCGAGTAGAAGCGCGCCTTCTCGAACTCGTGGTTCGCGATGGCATTCTCCATACGGTGGACGATGAACTTAATGCGCTTCTGGACTTCCGTGATCTCTTCCGGCAGCGAAGTCTGGCGCAGCTTTACCCGCGCGCCCGCTTCGTCAACCAGGTCAATCGCTTTATCCGGAAGGAAACGATCCGGAATGTAGCGGTTCGAATGCGAAACCGCGAAGTTGATGGCTTCGTCGGTGTAAGTGACCGCATGAAACTTTTCGTAACGGTCTTTAATTCCGAAAAGCACCTTGATGGCATCAGCCTCGTTCGGAGGCGGAACTTTCACCGCCTGGAAACGCCGCTCGAGCGAGCGGTCCTTTTCGATGGACTTGCGATATTCGCCCGGCGTGGTGGCGCCGATGCACTGAATTTCGCCGCGCGAGAGCGCCGGCTTCAGAATGTTGGCCGCATCCAGCGAGCCTTCTGCGGAACCGGCCCCGACCAGGGTATGCAGCTCATCAATGAAGATGATGGAATTCTGAGATTCCATTAATTCCTTCATGATGGTCTTGAGCCGCTCTTCGAACTGGCCGCGGTATTTGGTGCCGGCGACAATTAATGACAAGTCGAGCGCCAAAATCCGCTTGTCGGCCAGGAACGAAGGAACTTCGCCATCTGCGATGCGTTGCGCCAGGCCTTCCACGATCGCCGTCTTGCCAACACCCGGTTCGCCAATCAAAACCGGATTGTTCTTAGTGCGGCGGCAGAGAATCTGGACAACCCGCTCCAGTTCGCCTTCACGCCCTACCAGTGGATCGAGTTGGGTGTCCATGGCGGCCTGCGTCAGGTCGCGGGAAAACTCGCTCAGCAGAGAAGACTCGCGCTGCCGCTGGGGCTGCGCTTTTTCCTGGCTGGTGCGGGCAAGTTCCTCCCGGATAGTGGAGAGCCGTAACCCGCGCTCATGCAAAATCTCGGCGGCAAAACACTTCTCTTCTCGCAGTAAACCTAAAAGCAGGTGTTCGGTGCCAATGTGCTTGTGCGACAGGCGCTCCGCTTCTTCCGCCGCATAAGCCAAAACCCGCTTGCATTCATTGCTCAGAGGAAGATCGACCGAGGTGGAAACCTTCTCCCGGATGGTGGTGTGCCCTTCAATCTGCTTGCGGATGGACTCCACCGAGGCATGCGACCGCAGGAACCGGTTGGTCAGGGCCTTGTCTTCGCGCAGAAGCCCGAGCAGCAGGTGCTCCGTCTCAATGTACGGAGAACCGAACTGACTGGCTTCGTAGCGCGCAAAAAATATGACGCGCCTTGCTTTTTCCGTATAACGCTCAAACATATGACCCTTTTCTCCCTGAAATCTGCCTGGAACTGGGGGTCAACCGTGCGGCCCTCGTCCTTGGGGAACTCCCTCCCCGACCTACTTCTGCTTCTTTCTAGCAATCACGCTACCACCAACTTTTGCTACCTATCTTATAACTTACCACTCAAGACCCTGTTACTAAAGGCACCATAGTGCCAAATTGTTGCAACTTCAAGTAATACTATTCCCGAAGTGCTTCCGGTGCGACCTCCTCCACCCGGCCGCGATCCAGCCGGAAAACTCGGTCGCAACGCCGGGCAAACGCGAAGTTGTGGGTTGCAATAATAGAAGTTAAGCGATGCTCGCGATGCAACCGGGAGATCAATTCAAATACCAGGTCAGCGGTTCGGCTGTCCAGGTCGCCCGTTGGCTCATCCGCCAGTAGAAGTCTTGGCTGGACAATCAGCGCTCGGGCCAGCGCCACCCGCTGTTGTTCTCCACCAGAGAGCTCGCCGGAGCGGTGGTGCGAGCGTTGCTCCAACTCCACCTCGCGCAGCCAGCGTAAAGCCTGGCTTTCGGCTTGGCTGCGCTCCGTTCCTCGCAACAGGAGCGGCATCGCCACATTCTCCAGCGCCGTAAACTCCGGCAGCAGGTAGTGGAATTGCCAAACGAAGCCGACCTCGCGATTGCGAAAGTCGGCAGCTTTGTCCTGTGAGAGCGAACCTAACTGCAAGTGGGCGCAGTATACGTCACCTGCGGAAGGCCGATCAAGTGCGCCAAGGATATGCAGCAGCGTGCTTTTCCCCGACCCTGACTCGCCCACAATACCCAACATCTCTCCCGGAGCAACTTCGAATGACAAGTTTTCAAAGAGCACCAGATCCGAACCACCCGAACGGAAGACCTTCTTAAGGCCTTCTACTCTCAATAGTGGTTCTCCTGTTAGATGCAACTGAAACGCCCTCCGGACCAAAACCCAGCAGACCCAAAGTTCAGGGAAATCTGCTGTAGCTGTTGCCTTAGATTACAGTACTCGGTTTCTTTCCGGAATCGGCCGTTTGCATCTGCGGACATCTACGAGTCTAGCTTGCGTTGGGAGCTCGGGCCGTGTGATCTCTGTCACCCTCGGCTGTGCGGCCCGCTATTCGTAGCGCAGGGCTTCCGCCGGTAGAATGCGCGCCGCCGACCAGGAAGGATAAATCGTCGCCAGCAGCGAAACTCCGATGGCGATGGCCGCGATCCAGACGCCATCCAAGGCCCGCGGGGCAAACGGGACATAATCAATGGAATACACTTCCGGCGCCAGCGCAAACAAGCGATAGTGTCCACCCGCCCAGGCCAGCCCATAACCAAGAACCAGCCCGATGGCCGTGCCGAGAATTCCAATCAACAGGCCCTGCGCGATGAAAACGCGCCGCACCTGGGACTTTCTAGTGCCCATGGACATGAGCACCGCAATATCGCGCGTCTTCTCCATCACCAGCATAATGAGGGAAATGAGAATGTTCAATGCCGCCACGAAAACGATCAGGCCAATGGTGATGAAGGTGACCAGCTGCTCCATCTTCAGGGCGTGAAACAGCGACTTGTTTTGTTCCATCCAGTTCGTGGTCATGAAGCCGGGGCCGGCTGCCTGTTCCAGTTGCTGGCCGATTGCGGCTGCCTTGTAAATTTCGTCCACTTTGAATTCCAGTTCGGTGATCTGGTCGCCGGCGCCCTCCAGTTGCTGCGCTTCCGCCAGGCTGGTGAACGCCCACGAACTGTCGTAGTCGTAAAAATTCGAATCGAAAATCCCGGCAACCCGGAACCGTGTATACGAAGGCACCAACCCATAAGGCGTGAGCTCTCCCTGCGGGCTGGTGACCAGAACCTCCGAGCCGACCTCGGCTCCGATGTAGTCCGCCATGTCTTTGCCCAGGATAATCGGCGGCATGGCGGCCAGGCGGTCGCGAACGGCTTGCAGGTCGTCGGGAGAAGGGTTTGGTGTGGCGCGGGCGGCCTCGCCCGCGGAACTTTGGGGTGGTCGAGGATTCAGTTCCTCCACCGAGCCGCTCTTCACCGTGCTCAGCAAGTCGCTCACCTTGCGCTCGTCGGCCGGAACGATTCCCTTCAACACGCCCCCCGCGCCCGGGGTCCGCGCGAAATCAGCACCTGGTCGTAGATCGAGGGAGAAACGGCGACCACATGCGGCTGCCTGGCCAGCCGCGCCATCAGACTGCGCCAGTCTTTGATGCCGTCTTCCCGCACCCGCAGCAGGTCCACGTGCGCCGTCGAGCCGATGAGGCGGTCCTGCAAATCCTGGCGGAATCCATTGTTGATGGCCAGAGCTATGACGAGGGAGGCAACGCCGGCCGTCACCCCGAGGATGGAGATCGCCGTGATTACACCGATGAAAGCCTGCCGTCTTTTAGCGCGCAGGTAGCGCGAGGCGACGAAGAGTTCAAAGCGCATGGGAAGCATTCAGCCGTCAGCGATTCGCTGTCCAGCCATGAATACGGATTATACGGCGCAAGGGCTGGCTCCGCCTTCCTTGCTGTGTACGCTGTCACGAAAGAGGTTGCCCCAGCTTTGCCGGTTTGAGGCTGTTACGAAACTCTTCTTTCGCCCCTGCGGGGCTGACTCATTCCCCACTTAGACCCAGGGCTTACGCCCTGGGCTGCAATCTTGCGCCGCTTCGCGGCTAAGACCCACGCATTTCGGTCCACTTTCGAAAGTGCGCTTCGAGTTTTGTAACAGCCTCAAACCGGCAAAGCTGGGGCAACCCTTTTCGTGGTAATGCACACGGAACGCAATGCTAGGCCAGTCCACACGAGGCCAGTAGAATGGGAAACGCCTGGAGCGAAATATCATCCACAGCAAGATTGGCGATACTTTTGTGGGGAAATCTTCCAATGATGTTTTCGTGTTGCGCCCGCCTCGACCCGAGGATCGGGATTGGGTCATTCAACAACATCGAACCGTTTATGGACAGGAATATGCTCCCGACCCGGCTTTTGAGGCTGTGGTGGAACGCGTCGTGAACGGATTCTTCCGATCACATGATACCGGCCGTGAACGCGGCTGGATTGCAGAGTCAGAGGGAAAACCCGTGGGATGCGTCTTCGTCATGCAAGACGCGGAATTGGGCGATACCGCAAAGCTCCGCCTTCTCCTTATTGACCCCGGAAGCAGAGGTCTGGGATTGGGGAAACGTCTGGTGCATGAGTGCACCCTCTTTGCGCGAGCCAGCGGATACCGCCGAATCATTCTTTGGACCTATAACATTCTTATCGCCGCAAGACGCCTTTACGAGAGGGAAGGGTATCGGCTGATCAAAGAAGAGCCGGATTACAGTCTGGGCAGAAGTCTTGTGAGCGAAACCTGGGAACTCATCCTCTGATGGGAATGAAGTCTTTGTCTCACCGGGCGCCTTCTCGGCGCGCAGCCTGACGAGCGGCCTGGCGAATTTCTGCAAACGACATCCCTTTTCCCTTATTGCTGGCCAGCACGCCTTTGAGTGAACGGATGCCCGGATGCGCGCGAATGGTGGCCCGGTCTCCCTCGACGGTATATTCCAGCTTGTCGCCCGGCTGGATTCGCAATGCCTTGCGAGTTTTCCCGGGGATGGGGGCCTGTCCCATCTCTGCGCCCTTCCTTGTAATTATCTCCTTACCTTAATATTGTGCCTTACTTTTCCGCCAGCAAGGCAGGTCGGAATCGGGGCCATTCGAAAGAGGGCACCACAGAGCCACTTCTTGTTTGGGATGGGCCATGCAAGCCAGATTTTGACTTAAGGGGGTCAGTTCGATTGCCCAAAAGGGGGATCTCCGGCCGCCTACCCGTCCAGGTCCCTCCCGGGCTCTTCCTACACCGGGGTGTGCGCCCGGCGCACACCCCCTAATTTCGACGATCGGGTCTCGGTTGACCCTGGAGGCCCACCCTAGCCCGCCAAACGGTTAGACGGCCAGTCTAGGAAACCCCGCCCAAACCCAACATCGGCCCTGAGCGAGCCCCGACGGACCGCAGTCCCAAGATGTCGCGAATCGGCGAGACGCGGGCCGCCTGCCCAACCTGAGGAAGTTTTTTGGAGGCATAACTGGCTGCCTTTTCCGGTGGTAGTTTCGGTTCGCTCCATTGCGCTAGCAAACTGGAACGCTGAGCCTACGGTCAATGAGCGCTATCGGCCACAGCACTCATTGAGGCTTGAGGAGGTCGTGCATCCACATTACGAAAGCCCGCAGAGCTAGACCGAACATCACGCCTGCAGCGATGAGTTCGAGCACATCGACGGTATGGATGCCGGCAAATCGTGGTCTGCGGATGACTGTCGCCAGCGAAACTAGCCCCACTACTAGAGGAAAAACGATGTCTCTCCACGTCGGACGGCGGTTTGCCATGAGAGTGAGAATATCGTTTGTGAACAGGTGTGCGCCAACGGCTATCGATAAATCGCCATTGCACGTGCGCCGTGAAAAGGCGCTGGTCGACTGGGGGTGAAAGTCCCGCCCGGGAACTGGGTTCGCTCCACCCGGAAGCAATCGGAGCGGCGGTGGAGGAAACGAAACCGTCGGAGCCTCCGGTGCAGAGGGTCACTTAGGTGACTTGGCGAGCATGCAGGCCGTAACGTGAGATCTCAGCTCCTAAGACACGTTCATAAGCTGATCAACACTGGCCATGAAGAAATCGTAGATGCACCGGTGAACGATACCAAGACGCGGGTCTGCAAGCTGCCGGAAGAAAAGTTCGACTTCTTAGGGTATACGTTCGGGCGATGCTACTCGGCGAAGGGACGGGCCTATTTAGGATCGTCTCCGTCGCAGAAACGGGTGCAACGCATCTGCAAGGCCATCAGCCAAGAAACCGGACGGAACAAGACCCTTCTGGCTCAAGAAACAGTGATAACGACACTCAATCGTATGATGGTTGGGTGGGCTAACTATTTCTGTCTTGGACCAGTCAGCAAAGCCTATCGAGCAATAGAACGACATGCTCGCCAAAGGCTGCGACAGTGGCTGTGCGCCAAGCACAAACTGCGAGGGCAGGCAACCAAGCAGTTCTCAATTACTACCCTGCATCAGGTGCTGGGCCTTGTCGAGCTTACTACTCGAACAAGCAGCTTTCCGTGGGCGAAACCGTGAACCTTTCTCCGAGAGCCGGATGCGCGAGATGCGCCTGTCCGGTTCGATGAGCGGGAACAGGAAACAGAGCCATGCCAAACCGGACTGAGGCGCGCTCTGCGAAAGCAGCGCTTACGAACGCCACCGGGAGACTACCGCTACTGCGCCTGTTCTCGACTCTACTCATGATGCCAGCATCGACGTGGATTGGATGATGGAGGGCCTAACTACATGGCAAGAAGGCTGATTTGGAAGCGACCGAGATTTGGTGGATTGAAGCCCACTTGTTCGGAGTGTAGCTGGAGCGGTAAAGGGAGGAAGACGATTGTCCAAGTCTCTTTCAAGAAGCAGTTTCGAGAAACAGCTATGCGTGAGTTCAACAACCACAAATGCGAAGACCATCAGTCAACGAAACGGACTGGCTGTTGATAAATCGCCATAACGCGTGCGCCGTGAAAAGGCACTGGTCGACTGCGGGTGAAAGTCCCGCCCGGGAACTGGGTTCGCTCCACCCGGAAGCAATCGGAGCGGCGGTGGAGGAAACGAAACCGTCGGAGCCTCCGGTGTAGAGGGTCACGTAGGTGACTTGGCGAGCATGCAGGCCGTAACGTGAGTGAACGCTGAGCAGGCCTCGAAACGATTAATGCAGGAGCCAACCCGCCGTGTAATCGGGGGGGCCGCCGCTGATGGGACAGTACGAGCGAACGAGTTCCATCAGACCTGCCGGGGTAATGGCGACGGCAAGCAGGCAAAGTTAACCAGTAGCAACACGGGAAGCCCCAGCGGTGATCGCAAGTAGGATCAACTGACAACTCGCGAGAGACAGGTCAGGCCGTGTGGGGTGGCGGAGAGGTCCGGAGTACTGATGAAGCCGGGTAATGCCGGTGGAGGGAAGGGACCTCAGTTAAAGACTAACGCCAGAAGCAACAAAGGACACGGGGATTGACGACGAGTCTAGCCACCCCGCAGTTGTGTTCAGACGTTGCAGACGGCGTTACATACCGAATTTCGGTTCGGTGTGCGTCTTTTCCGAGAGCCGGATGCGGGAAATCCGCCTGTCCGGTTCGATGAGCGGGAAGAGGAAACAGAACTATGTCAAACCGGACTGAGGCGGCGTGGCGAAAGCCCCGCCAGTCGCCACCGGGAGGCTACCGTCACTGCGCCTCTTCTCGACTCTACTCATTGACCCCAGGAAGGGATTTTGAGCGGCGGGTGGCCAGCCTAAACCTCTTACTTACTCTGGGGGTGCCCATCCAAGCTCGAGCTTGAGCGGGGCACCCTCGAGAATAATGGGGAACGATTGCCCGGGCCGCCCGCCACCTGTCTGATAACTGAAAGCTTCGTCGCCACGTGCCGAAGGCGAAAAGGTATACTGCGCATCATGCCCGAGCACGCGCTATCCGCAGCCCCGATGAAAGATCCAGTTACCTGGCTTTATCCCCCCATCGAGCCCTATAAAACGGGCAAACTCCAGGTCTCGCCGGTGCACGAGCTTTATTTCGAGGAGAGCGGCAATGCCTCCGGCAAGCCGGTGATTTTCCTGCACGGCGGGCCCGGCGGCGGCTCCGATCCCAAACAGCGCCGCTTCTTCCATCCCGACAAGTATCGCATCGTGAATTTCGACCAGCGCGGCTGCGGCAAGAGCACACCGTACGCGTCGCTTGAAGCGAACACCACCTGGGACCTGGTCGCCGACATCGAGAAACTCCGCGAGCACCTTGGCATTGCGCGTTGGCAGGTATTTGGCGGATCGTGGGGTTCCACGCTGGCTCTCGCCTATTCGCAAACTCATCCCGAGCGCGTCACCGAGCTGGTGCTGCGCGGCATCTTCCTCCTCCGCAAGCAGGAAATCGACTGGTTCTACCAGCGTGGCGCGTCGGTCCTCTATCCGGATGCCTGGGAGCCGTACCTAGCCCACATCCCCGAGGCAGAACGAGGCGACATGCTCTCGGCATACTACCGCCGCCTTACCAGCGAGGATCCTGCGGTGCGACTCGCGGCTGCAAAGATCTGGAGCGGATGGGAGGGCGCCACTTCCAAGCTTCTGCCCGATGCAGCTTTTGCCGGTCACTACGAAGAGGATGAGTTCGCCCTCGCGTTCGCGCGCATCGAGGTCCACTATTTCTTCAATAAAGGGTTTTTGGAGAGCGATGACCAGTTATTGCGCAATGCCTCGATCCTCCGCCGCATCCCCGGAGTGATCGTGCAGGGCCGTTACGACGTCGTCTGTCCCATGGAAAGTGCGTGGGCGCTCCACCGTGCCTGGCCGGAAGCCGATCTCGTCATCACGCCAGACAGTGGGCACAGCGCTTTCGATCCGCCCAACAGCCGTGCCCTGGTCGCGGCGACGGACAGATTCGCCGGCTAGCGTCTCCATCGTCTGAGGCACTTGCACCCGCTAAAGCTTCACCCGAGGCAGCACGGCCGGCACGCGCTCGCGGTAGGCGCCGTACTCCGAGCCGAACCTTTTCTCCAACTCGGCATCTTCCATCCGAATCATGACTACGCCCGTCAGCATGGCAAAGGCAGTGAGCCCATAGCAAACCGCGAGCCCTGTTCCCAGGCTCCACGCCACCATCTCGCAGAGATGCCCCAAATAAACCGGATGCCGCACGCGCGCCCGAATCCCTGAGGTCACCAGCCGTTGTTCTTTGTGATTGGGCAGCAGCTCGGGAATTCCGCCCAGTTGTTTGCCGCTGAAGCCCTTCGCCGCCTGCCGGTAGATGGAGAAGCCCAATGCGAACAGCGCAGCGGCGGGAAGCCAACTCCATGGGGTGGAATAAATCCGGATGTGCCGCCAGGGCACGGTGATCGCGCCCGCCACCAACCACATTCCCATCCACATAGGAACCAGCACCGGATAAGGCGAGCGCGGTCTCGACCGCCAGTAGTCGGCGCGGGGGTGAATCATCAGCCAGAACGAGGGAATGGTCGCATAGACTACGCAGGCAAGCCAGCCCACCGTCTGCAGCAGGAATGCCATGCGCACTATTTCGCTCGGACCACCGTTTTGGCGGAGCTCATGTTCTCAAAGCGGTCGTAGGCTCGGACCACCACCACGTGCTCGCCATCCGCGCCGGACTTTGTCGTTCCCAGATTCGCCGGTATCGGCAACAGGAAGTCGTAGCTTTCCGTCTTCGCATCGGAAATTTTGTCCACCGGGTCCACGTACTGCCAATCGCCGGCATCCACCGAACATTCCGCATGCTGGATGGGAGAAAAGCTGTCCACCGCCCGAAAGGTTACGTGCAGTTTCCCGCCATCAACCACCGCAGTCAGGTTTTCGATGCGCGGCGGAGTGGTATCCACTTCAAAGCGGTCGCTGTCCCTTTCGGCAGTCAGGGCCTCGCCGGGCGAATGCGAAGGCGCGTCCGAGGCCACCACTTTAATGGTGTAACCGCCGTCGGGAAGCAACGAAGAGTCGAACGAATAGAATTTGTCGCTCAGCTTGTCTTTCAGCAGCAGCCAACGGCTCTCGCCGTCGCCGCGATAATAAACCGAGTACTCCATGTCATCCTCGTTGTCATCGTGGACTGCCCATTTAACCCCGATATACCCCTGGTTGGGGATAGTCGGCGGCTGCGCGTCAAAGTGAGGCTTTTTGCCGGGAGTCGCTTCGGGCGGCTGCTGGGGCAGGGGTTGGTATCGCACCCCTTGTTGGACGTCTACGTCGTCGAAATCAGGCGCAACATTTTTGGGAAGGTAGTCGAGGGCGACACTCGCTACCTGCGGAGCAGGAGTGCCCGCGTGCAACACCGCCTTCCACTGGATAAACCGGGCTGCCGGGACCGTGATTTGGGCGTCCTTGCGGAGATCGACCGGTTCCCACGCGCTCCAGTTGCGGTCTGGATTGTCCACGTTTCCGCTGCGAGCGAAAATCTCGACATTGCCTTGTCCACGAAACTCGACCCGGCCCCAGCGGGAGAAAATGTGCGCATCCAGCACGTCGCTTTCGTACGCGCCTTCGGATTCCGGAGCAGCACCCAGAAGAAAAAGCTTCCCCAGATTGCTGGTGGCCGCGTAGAGCCCGCCCCCCGGCGCTGGAGCAAAGGCCGTGACCTGGGTGGCGCTTGCTTTCAGCAGTTCGACATACTTGTTATCTCCCTCAATGGCGAAAACAGTTCCGTGATTGCCGGTTCCGGCCAACAAACGTCCGTGGGCATCGAAGGCCAGGGAATAGACAATGTCGTCTCGCGAACTCCAGAGACTTGCCGGCGACCCGTCCGGAGCAATGCGGTAGATTTCCGACCCCCCGGTTGCCGCGCCTCCGGGAGAGGGGAAATTGCCCATCAGAAGAGGGACTCCGGGGGTTACGTTGATGGTAACTCCGGGCTGCACTCCCACATGACCGCTCGAAGGCACCGGGGGAGTAATGTTCAGAGGCTTAGGAGCAGACGAAGGCTTTTTTTCCCCCACCCCGGCGGCGTAAATGTTGCCCTCTTTGTCCAGAGCGAGCGCGGTAATTTCTTTTTTGGGAGCGCTGTAGAGCACGAACGCCTTGCCGTCCGGAGCAATGCGGTAGATGAGTCCGCTGCCGTCGGAGCCTGCGATCAGGTTCCCCTTGCCATCGAGAGCCAGAACCCGAATATGGGCTTCATCGCTGGTAAAGAAAGTGGAATGTTCGCCTTTCGGAGTGACCCGAAAAATTTCGCCCCGGTCGCCGGTGGCTACAAACAAATTGCCCGAAGGGTCCATCGCCAGGTCCCAGATGTACTTGGTGCCGGGATCGAAGTAGACCGAGGAACTATACGAACCTTCCGCCTTTCCCGTGCCGCTGCGCTCGATCTTGTAAACCTTTCCATCCGGGTTCGTGGCCGCGTAGATCACTCCGCCCTTGGTCACCACCAGCGCCTGCACCTGCAGTTCGTGGGTCTCGAAAATTGTTTGTGACTGGCCTCCCGGGGTAACCCGGTACACTCGCGCTGGGTTGCCCGCAGCCGCATAAAGATTTCCCTCGGGGTCAGAACCCAGCGCCCAGATATAGGCGGAGGGCGTGGTCTTGAGCGCCTTGAATGCCGGGGCCAGTTCCATCCCGCCTGAGCTGCGAATGGCCACGCCTTGCGTGGTGCCTTTGGTCAGGTCGTCGAACTTGGACTGTTCCCAGGTGCGCGTGCCTTCGGCAAACACCATGGAGGTTAAGGAAAGCAAGAAAAACAGCGAGAGAATTCTGCGCATCAATGCGGCCAATGTTTCTACCTCAATTCAAGAATGAGCGGAAAAAGTCAGCGTATCATGTGGAGCGAATCTGGTTTCCCGGTCGCCGCCCGGCAGGAAAAAACCACCAAGGGCACAAAGGTTCACGAAGGCTCTCTCGCGGCTCGCCTTCGTGGAACTTCGTGGCCTTCGTGGTTGCCAAATCCAGGAAGAGCAAAAATCTAGCGTATCGTCACCGTCAACACTTGCGCGCCGGAAACCACGTAATCGAGCGGCGGGGTCTGCGACTCGTTCACCGAAGACTCTCCCTGCACCACCATCTCCTGGGTGCCGCGCATGCCGTCCATTACGTTCATCACCGAGAGGGGCAGAGCCGGCATAACTTTGTCCGCCACCACTGCCTGAGGATCAGCTTCGAGCAGCGATACATACACGCGATTGTTGACGTGCTCTTTGTTCAGCAGGGAAATCGTGGAGGCCAAATCCAACTTGCTTTCAAACAAGGGCGAGGTGTGACGCAGGCGATCCAGGGTCTCGCCGTCACTCACCAGGATGCGCAGTGTTCCTTTCGGCATCGAGGTGGGAATATGGATGGGAATCTGTTGCACCACGGGATCGCCGCGATAGGGGCGTAACAGCGCCTCAATGGTAATTTCAGTGCCGGGGCGGGCTTCCGTGACATCGGTTCGCGCGCTTTCCAGGCGGGCCCAGTGGCGCTCGTGGAGCAAATCGAAATCCAACTGAACACTGCGGACACCGGGCGTGCTGTAGGGATTGTCGTACACCCGGCTGAAATCATTGCCCAGCGCCATGGCGGCCAGAATGGCTGCCGGCTGGCCGCCATCGGCGGGCGCAAACATGTTCTGCAGAGTCACATCGGGATAACCCTCGACCCCGATCCTGCCATTCATCCGGTAAGTGGTTTCTTCGCCGTACTCGTTCAGTCCATGCAGCGCATTGAAAACTGTGACCATCATGGCCACCGGGCTGAGCCGCGGATTGTTGAGAACTTGATAATGAAATTGCTTGGAAGTAGAGCCGGAGTGGATGTTGAGCGTAACTGGGATCATGTCCGGCTTTTTGCCGAATTCCCCCAGAATTCCGGTGTGGCGATCCTGCACGAATGCGCCGACCGGTTCGGTGGCATTGACGATTTTGAAAGCGTTCAGCGGCGAAGGCAAAGTGGCCACTACATCCGCCTTGGTCATCGGTAAATCCACCATTCCGTACTGCAGCAAGGGGTGGCCGCAGGCCAGCAGGTGATGCGCATCCATGTAGGTGACGGTGCAAGTCGCCGAAATATCCATATCGCCGCGCACCAGAATGGCGCTGACGGCGGAGCCGGGCTCCAGCGGCTCAGGCTGTTTGGCATCGGTAACTGAACCCGCGCCCATCACTGGAACAATTCCAGCGGCAGAAAATTCAGGAGCAAAGCGCTGCACCGCGTCCTGCGAAAACCCGTTGAAAACCAGCGGGGCCTCAATCGGCTTCAGATAATTTGCGAAGTCCGCAACCGGCGTATTGCTCAGACCAGGACCCGACGTCCGGCTGGGCACGCTGGGCCGGGACTTGGCCATCTCCGGACGATTCTCCGGCCGCTTGTCGAGAGCGTTGATTTCGAGCATCTCCGCGATCGGAGTCACGCCCGCGATAGGCTCCTTGGAGAATTCCCCAATGCGAAAGGCAATGGCGCCCGCCAGCTTGCCGTCGAAGTAAACCGGGCTGCCGCTCATCCCGGCGACCACGCCGGTGTACTCCACTTTCGGACCCCCGAGGCGGACCAGAATTACGTCTCCCTTGGGCCCGTTGACATTATTGAGAATGCCCAAGACCTCGACGGTCATGGCCTCGGGCTTGGTCCCTTGGAAAACCGTGTAAGCCACGCCTTTCATACCGGCGTGAATCTGGTTCACAGGGATGGTTTCGACCGGCTTGGTAGAGCTGACTTCGGCAACCGACGGCAGCGGAAGAATCGCTAGGAGACACAACACACCACACAAGAACCCAATACGTCTCATGAAACTCCCTAGAGAACCACCAGTAACTTTTAAGGCTCCGCGCGTTCTAGATAGGATTTGCCAAGGAGGAGGAGCGGCCAGAGCCAAGCAAAACATCCCATCAGCGCGGCGTTGCGTCTATACTAGCATAGGTTTTTCCAAGGATTTCTAATGTTTTGTCACGCATTGGTACACCTCCCAGCAGGGCGCCGACCCCGTTTTTTACGGATGGTATCGCTGTTCACCGCAGTCGCCATGTTGCTCGTCTCGGCGCCGCTGTTGCCGGCGCAAGATCAAAGCTCTCAGCAGGATAACAGCCAGCAGAAGTCGACCGAGGCGCCCCCGGAAGCGGGCGGTCCTGACAACACCGTGGGCCCTTACGCGATTCCCAAAAAGAAGGAAGAGCCGCCCCCGCCTCCACCGGAAAGGCCCAAGAAGGTCGAGGGTATTCCGGATTATTCCATTCATGTAAACGTGCCGCTGGTCGAGGTCCCGGTGTTGGTCACCACCAAGGACGGCCAGTTCATTCCGGGCCTGAAAGAAAATAACTTCCGCATCTACGAAGACGGCGTGGAGCAGAAGATCGCCAACTTCGGCATCACCGAAGCGCCAATTACGGCTGTGTTGCTGGTCGAATACGCGGCTACCAATTATTCCTTCATGATTGACGCTCTGCGCGCTTCCTACACCTTCGCCAGCATGCTGAAGAAAAACGACTGGGTGGCGGTGGTCTCTTATGACATGAAGCCCTACATGCTGGTGGACTTTACCCAGAACAAGCAGGCTGTCATGGGAGCGATTGACCAGTTGCGGATCCCCGGTTTCTCGGAAACCAACATGTTCGACGCGCTGTACGACACCTTGGACCGTCTGGATCGGCTCGAAGGGCACAAGTACGTCATTCTGGTCAGCACCGGATTTGACAGCTTCAGCAAGCTCACCCTGGACCAGATCATGAAGAAGATCAAGACCACCCATGACGTGACGATCTATACCGTCAGCATTGGCTGGATGCTGCGCGAATACTGCGAGACCCGCGGCTGCACGGGCTACTCCCATGGTATGGGGATTCCGATCACGGAGATGGACTACCTGCAGGCGGACAACGAGATGCAGACTTTCGCCCGCATGACCGGCGGCCGGTTCTATCAGCCTCGCTTTGAGGGAAGCTATCCCGAGGTTTTTCGCGACATCGTCGGCGACATTCGCAATCAGTACAACCTGGCGTACCATCCGACCAATCCCAAACTGGACGGCAGTTACCGCAAGCTGAAGGTGGAAGTCGTCGGCCCGGACGGCAAGGCTTTGAAAGTCCGCAACCAGAAGGGTAAAGATGTGAAGTATCTGGTAATCGCGCGCGAAGGCTACACCGCCAAGCACACGGTGGAATAGCTGACTTAGTGAACGTGCGCCAGTCGGTCGAGCAGAAATAAGATCCCTACGCCGAGAAAGACCACCAGGGCCATGCCGACTCCCGGTTCGCGGTTCACTTCCGGGATCAAGTCGGAAGCGGCCACATAGATGGTCACGCCCGCCGAAATCGGCAGCCCGAAGCTTACCTGGTGACGAAGCAGCGCCATGGTCAGCACGCCGGCCAGCGTGGCTCCGCCCAAAATCATGGAAGCGCCCCAGGCCAGGCCGCGGCTCTGGCCGCTGGCCAGCATTACGGACGCGATGGTGAACCCCTCGGGAATTTTGTGCAGGAAAATCGCCAGGAAAATAATCCACCCTAGCCAGTTCGAAACGATAAAACCCGAAGCGATGGCGATGCCGTCGAAAAATGTGTGAATGATCAGGCCTACTAGAACGGAATATCCCCTGTGGGAGTGCTTAAATTCGCCGGAGTGAGTTTCCTCCCCGAAATGGAAATGGGGCGTGACCGTGTGCTCGAAGAAATGAATAATGAGATAACCCACCAGAGCGAGAAATGCCGCGTTCTTGCCGGCGATTTCGAGGCTGGCAGGGAAAACTTCCATAATCGCCGTGGCCAGCATGAAGCCGGCGCCGAGAGCGACAAAATACTTCAAATACGAGCGCTCCCAGTGCCGGTGCACAATGATCGCGCCGCCGAATACGTTGGCCGCGGCCGCCGTCAGGCCGAGAAGAATGCTGAGAACGATGGGATGCATGGGCGTGGAGGATGATAACAGTTCTCACCTGGGTGGCACACAACACGCCTTTCGCTGTGCGGGAAGTGAAGAACGTGGGCGGCCCGCCTTTGCCTTTTGCTTTTCGCACCGGCTGGGCCAGATGCATTCTTCCCACCTCTCCCGCAGCGAAACGCCAAGCGAAATCGAGGGGCCGAGACCGCAAGCGCCGGCAGTACCGGCTAGGGCTCAACCTCCGCCCAACACAATTTCATCGCCGACGGCGCTGGCGACCACGCAGCGGTCGCCTGGTGCACCCGGCACAAGGCTCTCAATTCTACGCGGCAAGTTTGATGAACTACAGGGGACAATTTTAAGCGGCCGTAATTTCTGTGAACAGCAGGCTCAGGAGGATATAAATCTCTGCAGAAGGTCAGCGAGATCGTCCGGATATCCATAGAACTCTCCATCCAACTCTTCAAATGCTTCCGCACTGGGAGAGATTTCTAGCAGAAGCTCCTGGCGCGCGAAACGATCCTTTGGAGGCATACCATGAGGAAACTTTGCAGCGGCCCTCTTGACGATGTCAGCCATGGTAACTGCCCCGATTGCATCGAGAGCTTGAATCGTCTCAGCAGTATTGTCTCCGGCGGAATTGTAGAAAAACTGGTCAAAGCCGCCGTTGTTTACCTCCGCTTCCAACGCGCCTATTAACGCTGCAATTTTGGCCTGGTCCATGGGCGATCGTGTCCAGTCACGCATCCACAGGCATAACTATTCCGCGCATCTCATTCGGCACAGGGGTAAAACTCTACTCTGGTAAAGCCGGTTTGTTTAATCGTTCTGTATAGGGCATCGGTCACTATGACAAGCTTGAATGCCTGTGCGCCAGTACCAAAGGACTGCGCCGACTTAAAGATCGGGGTCTTCGGAGCTATCGGCTTCGGAAGAAAGCCCCGAAAACTAGGCGAGTATTTCTTGCGATTACATCGGCTGCATTCCTCAGAGCTCGCGTCGCCAACAGTTAAATCACAAACATGTGGGATTTCCAGTTGCACTACCGATGCGATTTCCAATCCAGTTCGATTCACCACCACAGTCCGCATCCCGATTCCCAGCGGTTTGAACAGCGCCTCCCAGGTAGCACGTGTTACGAAGTATTCGTCCGGAACCCAGTTCAATTGCAAAATGGAATTATCTCTCAGGGCCGGCTGGCCCTTCAGACGGAATGGCGCGGTTTGTTTTTTGCCGATGCCACAATGGCCGCAGTAGTCGCTGAGGTCATAAGTGGCTGCCAGATAACCGCTCACACTTTCTGGCTGAGGATAGCCACTGTCATTTCCCGCGATTCGCAGAAACTTCGCAGCATCCAGGTCAGCTTCAGAGAACCTCGCAGCTACCCCTTCAAGTTTTCTGCGCCCACCGAGGAGAAAGTCGATGCTTTCCCAGCGTGGGTCATCCTCCGCGAGATCGATTGTGGCAAGAATACCGCCCCGCGGCATTTTCATGTCAGAGGTAAATTCAATTCCGAGACCGAGGAGTTTTATTCTCTCCTCTTCGCTATCGAGTCGAAACCCAACATGGCGCATGACTATCATAATTATTTGAAAAATGGGGGACGACAGGCCCACACAACGCGCTCTTGATCATCTGGGGAACTGAAAAGCGTTCACGCTGGGTCTAACCTCCCACACAAGCCAAAACTTGGCTTGCACGGGCCACCTATCCTCAACTAATCACGACTCTTTCCCCACAGTCGCGATGGAGTCCTCCAGCGCGTCCAACGCTACGTCCGCTTCATCTTTCGTCACAATCAGCGGCGGAGCGATACGAAGCGTGCTCGGTCCACAGCCCAGGAACAGAATGCCACGCTCAAAAGCGAGTTCGGCGATGCGGTCGCGCTCGGCGGAGGCGTACTCCTTCGTCTTCTTGTCTTTGACGAACTCCACCCCGAGCATCAATCCACGCCCCCGGACATCACCCACCAACTTATGCCGCTTCGGCCAGTCGGCCATGCGCTGCAGCATGTGATTGCCGACTTCCTCCGCATTACGCAGCAAGTGTTCGCGTTCGATAACGTCCAGCGTGGCCAGCGCTGCCGCAATGCAGACTGGATTTCCCCCGAAGGTCGAAGCGTGCGAGCCGGGTACCCAATCCATGATTCCGGCGCGGGTCATGGTGATGCCCAGTGGCATGCCGGAGGCAATGCCTTTCGCCAGGCACACGATATCCGGCTGCACACCGGTGTGTTCGACCGCCCACCATTTGCCGGTGCGGCCCACGCCGCTTTGGACTTCGTCTACCACGAGCAGGATCCCATGGCGATCGCAGATGTGGCGCAGTTCCTGCATGAAGACGCTGGGCGCGACCACGTAGCCGCCTTCTCCCTGAATCGGTTCCACGAAAATGGCCGCCACTTCTTCGGGAGGAAGTGTGGTCTTGAATAGCTTGTCTTCAATGAAGCGCGCACAGCCCAGCGCAAACTTCGCCGCGTCCTCGGTCGTACCCGAGCAGCCCCGGTAAACGTCGGGATAGCGCACGTGGGTGACCCCGGGAACCAACGGAGCGAAACGACGCCGCTGCTGTGGCTTGGAAGCGGTCAGCGAAAGCGCTCCCATGGTGCGCCCATGAAAGGCGCCATAGAAGGCGATGATGTTCTGCCGCTTGGTGTGGTAGCGCGCCAGCTTGAGCGCGCACTCGACTGCTTCCGTCCCCGAGTTGCCGTAGTAGAACTTGTGCGGGCCGGGCATGGGTGCGATTTTCGAGAGGCGTTCGGCCAGCGTGACCAGGCTTTCGTAATAGAAGTCGGTGCCTGACATGTGAATGAGTTCGCCCGCCTGCTTCTGAATGGCAGCCACCACGTCAGGATGGCAATGGCCGGTCGAAGTCACCGCGATGCCGGATGAAAAATCGAAGAACTCGTTGCCATCCACATCGGTTACGACAATGCCGCGGCCACTCTTGGCCACGAAAGGATAGGAACGGGTGTAAGACGGAGAAACGTATTTTGCGTCGCCCTCAAGAACGCGCTTGGCGTTGGGGCCGGGCAGGGCAGTGCGAATGTGTGGCCCGATCAGAGTCTTGGTCGCCATGGGATCCTCCAAAATATGTTGTGGGTCGTTCGCCTTGGCATTGGCCCTGGCAGTCTGTTTTTGCAAACGGACGAATGCCACGAAACCACGGTCTGGGAGGATCGGGAACTAGTCGCTACCGAAGAGGCTGGGGCGCAGGCGCGAGGGAAGAACTGCCCGGTATCGCCGCGGACCTACGAGAAAGTGCAGCCAGCATTCCGGCAAGTGCGAGTTCACAATTTCGCGCGGATGCATGACTTCACCTCTAAATCCTGTTGCTATTATAGCTTGCCGCCGGTCGCAGGGAACATCCCAAGGTAATGGGCGGGAAATTGCCGCAAAACCCAGCTTTTTTACCTAGATTCGCATACGTTCGCCCGGCAAAGGCTTATAATTCGCCCTGCCTGAGAGGTGACAGTGTGTTCCGGCGCCTCTACCACGCCCGGGCCTGGTTGGTGCTGTGGTGTGCCTTGTTGTGTCCGGCCGCGTGCGCCCAAAAGTCCAGTCCGTCTCCGGTAAAGGCCTCTTCCATTCGCAACGTCATCTTCGAACGAGTTACTGCGCTTTCCTCGGCCGACGAGGAGGGTATTGCCCAGACTTTGCGGCAGGAAGATCCCTCCTGGGTGACAAGGCAGCGCCTCGACGCACTTTCGCGGTTCGTCCGAAACTCGGTTTTGAGCGCCTATCAGGATCGGGGCTATTGGCGGGCCAGGCTGTCGGTGGAGGTCACCTGGGTGCGCGGCAGCGGCCTATCGCGGCAGGTGGACGTGCTGATCGGCGCCACGGAGGAAGGCGCGCCGTATTCCTTGAAAGAACTCCGCGTGACCGGTGCGACCGTTTTTTCGAGCGACGACCTTCTCCGGCTGGTACCGATCCATCCGCCCGAACTTATGAGCCGCCGGAAGATTGAGCAGGGGCTGGAAGCCATGCGCGAGCTTTATGTTTCGCGCGGCTACATTGCATTTGCGGCGATTCCGCACGCGGAACTCGACGATGCTGCCCATACGGTGACGCTTGATATCGCCTTACAGGAAGACCAGCCCTTTCGCTTCGGAAATCTTTCCATCGAAGGTCTCGACCGTCCCGCCAGCCGCGAACTTCGCCGTGCCTGGAGTGAACTGAGAGAGCAGTCCTATTCGCAGGACAAGCTGCGCAGCCTGTTGAGTAAATCTTTGCCGCTGCCGGCCGGTGTCGATCCTCTCGACTACAGCACCCGCAACCTCGACTTCGATACGCATACGGTGGATGTGCAAGTCAATATGCCCCCGGAAACGCAGGCGGAGAAGACGACGCGGTAAAGCCGACGTCGGTCGCCAAGAAGAGTCCTCCACAGCCCACACAGTTCATCCTCCCGTGAGAAGGCCAGCCACCGCACTCTTCGCGGCGGGGGCGTCAGTCCGCCAGAGTGAAATTCACTTTCACCTGAGTCAGGACTTCGACCGGCTTGGCGTTTAAGAGAAACGGTTTGTATACCCATTGCTTTACGGCGTCTAGAGCGGCTGGGGCTAACAAAGGATGTCCGCTGACGATGCGGACGTTCTTAACCGCTCCATCCTTCTTGACCGTCACCTCCAGGACCACCGTTCCCTGAATGCGCGCGTTTCTGGCTGCGTCAGGATATTCCGGATTTACTTTCTTACTAATCATCCCCTGCATGATGTCCCCGCGCACGTGAACCGGCCCCGTACCCTGGGATGGCTTTCCCTCAGCGTCCCCGCTTTGGGCTGCAGCCGCACTTGGGTTCATAATGCCGATCAGCAGCGGACCCGCGATCACGGCGCTTGCCATCACGCCCAATAGAACTCTTTTTCCAAAACCTAGTTTCCTTGCAATGCGGTGATGCATGATTTCCTCCATTCTTCGCTTCAGATTTGAGCCCGTAATCCCGGCCGCACAGGCGAGCGGCGACTCCAGATAAAATTCGCAAACTTTCAGGATGCCTTCGGCATAGACCTCGGGATCGCTGCCCAGGCTGAGGACCTCCTCATCGCAGGCGCGTTCCCGTTCCTCCACCAGCCGCGCTCCAATCCACCAGACCAGCGGGTGAAACCAGAAGACAGCCTCGACCAGCATGTGAAGCGCCGCGGCCAGATTGTCACGGCGGCGGACATGGCAAAGTTCGTGGGTGAGAATCGCAGTCAGTTGCTTATGGTCCAGGCGATCGGCGATGCCCACTGGGAGCAACAGCACGGGACGCAGGATGCCGATAATGCCCGGCTCCAGAGAAGAATCGGAGGCAAGAAGCTGGATGCGCCGCGAGATCTTCAGGCTCCGCTCCAGTTGTCGCAGCGTTTCGAGTTCAGCTCCAGAGTGGACGGGCAAGGCTTGGCGGACAGCCGCAGTCACCCGGTTCCAGCGGAGCCGCGACAGAATCAGAACGGCGGCACATCCGCATAGCCAGGCAGCGGCCAGAAACTCAGGAAGCAAACGGGCGAGCCCTTGCGATCGCCCGAAAGGACCGCTAACCCTGAGGAGTACAACAGAAACCGCTATTTGAGCCGAGGCGCCTTTGAGCCAGCTCACATAACTTCCGAGGCTCACCAGCAGCGAAAACGGGATCAGGAATTTCACCGAAGCCACAAGCCAGAGCGCGTAGCGCGCCTGCGCGCGATTCTTCTTGAGCAGAAACGTCAGCAACCAAACCACCCCGGCAAACAGCGTGGACTGCCACAGATGATTGGCCAACGGCGCGCCCATGGCCGTCCAAGATCCGCTTGAAAGCACGCCGCTGATTGCACCGTTCATCGTCATTCGCCTTTCCTGGCCAGCTTGCGCACCGCCTTCTCGGCTTCGCGCACATCGTCCATCGTGAGCTTGCCGGTTTCGATCAGGTGGGCCATTACCGGCTGTGTCCGGCCGCCAAACAGCGACAGCAGTTCGTCAATCAGCCTGCCTTGCGCAGCGCTTCGCGAGATCATCGGCTCGAAAATATGGGCATTGCTGATTTTCCGGGCGCGGCGCAGCACCTTCTTGCGCTCCATGCGGTAAACCGTGGTTTGCACGGTGGTGTAAGCGGGCCGGTTGCGCTCCGGAAACGCCTCCTGAATTTCGCGAATGGAGGCGGAGTTGCGAGTCCAGAGCGCCTCCATAATCTGCAGTTCCAGCTTGGTGAGTCTCGGCAGGGCCATGTTGGATTCCAGTAATTCTACTACATGCGTTTGTTAATCTACTATACGCGTTCTAGGATGTTGTCAAGCATTTTTTTGGGGCCGCCTTTTGCCTACAATCTGCCCAACGGGACAGCCGACCACGCCAGTGCCGCGGGCCGGTCCTGATCCCCCCCTGCGCGATATTTTGTCTATCTATCGGAGGAGATTGCGTTTGTCGCTGCTATAGCTAAAAGCTATAGAAAAAA
>CAWHVI010000004.1:0-342500 GCA_963832765.1 uncultured Acidobacteriaceae bacterium
TGCTTGGCGCGCCCGCCCGGATGGCTCGTAAGCAAAACCCAAGGCCAGTGGTGTTGCACCTTGCCTTACGTTGGTCTTTCTCTGTGTGCTCAGCGCAGACCTCAGCGTACTCGGCGGTTAGAAGCTCTTGACTCCTGAAAGCTCTTAACCGCCGAGACCGCCGAGAAATGCCGCAGGGAACGCAAAGATAAAAACTGAACCACCCCAGTACCCCACAGCCGCCCGGCTTTGGCCTTGAGAACCCCTTCTAGTACACTGTTTCCACAATGTTACGGGTCGGATTCATCGGCTGGAGGGGCATGGTCGGCAGCGTTCTCATGCAGCGCATGCGTGAGGAAAACGACTTTGCCGGCATCGAGCCGGTATTCTTTTCGACCTCCAACGTGGGTGGGGCCGCGCCCAAAGAGGCGGGTTCGCGGGGCGTTCTGCAAGACGGCAAGGACCTGAGAGCGCTCAGCCGGTGCGATGTGCTGGTTACCTGCCAGGGTGGTGACTATACCGCGGAAATCTACGGCACGCTACGCAAGACCTGGCAAGGCTACTGGATTGATGCAGCTTCCACGCTGCGCATGGAGAAGGACGCAGTCATCATCCTCGATCCTGTGAACGGCGATGTCATTCAGGCTGGGCTGCGGCAGGGCGTTCGCACCTTCGCCGGAGGCAATTGCACGGTAAGCCTGATGCTGATGGCGGTCGCTGGCCTTCTGAAGGCCGATCTGGTGGAATGGATCACCAGCATGACCTATCAGGCGGCTTCCGGCGCAGGCGCGGCCAAGATGCTGGAACTGGTACGCCAGATGGGCTGCCTGGTTGACCCTACACGGGCTACGCCATCCCAAAATGCGCTGGAAGTGGATCGCATGGTCGTTGATGCCCAGCGTTCGGGCGAGCTTCCCGTTCAGGAGTTTGGCGCTCCTCTGGCTGGCAGCCTGCTGGCGTGGATCGACAAAGAAATGCCGGACGGCCAGACCAAAGAGGAATGGAAGGGCATGGCGGAAACCAACAAGATCATGGGCCTGGCCCCCCCGGTGCCGGTCGACGGCATCTGCGTGCGGGTGGGTACCATGCGCTGCCACAGCCAGGGATTGTGCATCAAGATGAAGAAAAATCTGCCGTTGCCGGAGATTGAGGCCGTCATCGCCGACAGCAATGAATGGGTGCGCGTGGTCCCGAATGACAAAGCTTCCACGCTGCGCTACCTGACTCCGACGGCCGTCTCCGGAACCCTGAACGTTCCTATCGGCCGTCTGCACAAACTGAAGCTCGGCCCCGAGTTCCTAGGCGCGTTCACGGTAGGCGACCAATTGCTCTGGGGAGCGGCCGAACCCCTGCGCCGGATGCTGAACATCCTGCGCGCGCATCTGGGCGAAGCGGAACCACAGCTGGCATCGGCGCAGGCGCGGCAGTAAGGAAATTAACAGTTTCCTGTAGTATTCTGCTGACGTGAATAAGGATGCCGCGCCACCGAAATCCCGGGCCCTGCTGTGGGTCATTTTCTTTGCGTTGATTGCTGTCGCCGCGCTGGTCTATGGGTGGAGATGATTCGTCCGTACCAGGGCATTTCTCCCGTCATCCCGAGTTCCTGCTACGTGGATGATTCGGCCCAGATCATTGGCGACGTCGTTCTAGGCGAGCACGCCAGCGTGTGGATGAATACCGTCCTGCGCGGCGATGTGCACTCCATCCGCGTAGGCGCACATTCGAATATCCAGGACAACAGCGTTCTGCACGGCATGAAAAAGCAGTACGGCGTGTTTGTCGGCGAGTATGTCACGGTGGGCCACTCGGTGACGTTGCACGGCTGCGTCGTCGAAGACCGCTGCCTGATCGGCATGGGCTCGATCATACTGAATGGCGCGAAGATCGGCGCGGGCTCGATTATTGCGGCGGGGACGTTGATTCCCGAGAAGACGGTCGTTGAGCCGGGTTCGTTGTGGATGGGCTCGCCCGGCAAGTTTCGCCGCCAGCTGAATGAGAAGGACGAAGAAAGCATCATGCGCTACGCCAATAATTATTTGGAGTACAAGGACTCGTATTTGGCGGAGAGGAAGTAGCAAGCATGCACCCTCCACGACCCCCTATTGTCATCCTGAGCGGAGCAGGAAGTTCGCGAAGCGAGCTTCCTGCGAAGTCGAAGGACCTGTGAGCTTGGCGTAACCGGCGTGGCAGGATTCTTGCCCCGAGCCCTCGCGCAGCTTCGCGATCTGCCGGCTGGGCAACTGGTTTGTCATTCAGTGGGAGTTGTCATCCTAGAGCGGATATGAGGTCCGCGAAGCGGACCTCATACTGAGTCGAAGGATCCCTTTTGAGCCTGGCAGCAGCAGGATCGTGGCAGGGAATTTTGGAGGTAAGAACTCCCCGCGAAGCCACCGGCGCAATTGGGATGCAGGGGTCCTTCGACTGCGTGAGCGCTTCGCCGGGCGAAGCACTCACTCCGCTCAGGATGACATTGGTAGAAAAGCCAATGATCAAAGCTGTCCGAGGAACGCGCGATTTGCTGCCGCCGGAAACGGCGCTGTGGAACCACGTGGATCGCGTGGCCCGCGAGGTCTTTCGCGTTTACAACTTCCAGGAAATCCGCACTCCGATCTTTGAGAGCACAGAACTGTTTCGCTCGCGGAGTGGGGGAAGAGACCGACATCGTGGCAAAGGAAATGTTCACCTGGGAGGACCGGGGACGCGCGGAAAGCGACAAAGGCCAATCCCTCACCCTTCGCCCCGAAAACACCGCCGGTGTAGTCCGCGCCTACATCGAGCACAAGCTGTGGCAGCGCGGGCTGAACAAGCTCTACTACATCGGCCCGCAGTTCCGCCGCGAGCGCCCGCAGAAGGGGCGCTACCGCCAGTTCTTTCAAATTGGGGCGGAGGTCATTGGCCCCAAGGAGGCGGGCAGCGAGTCCCCGGCGCGGGACGCGGAAATTCTCGAACTCCTGGCCACATTGCTGGACCGTCTCGGCATCAAGAACTGGAAGCTGGAGCTGAATTCTGTGGGCTCGTCCGCCGACCGGGCGCGCTACAACGAAGTTCTGCGTACCGCCCTCGACAGCGTGAAAGCCAAGATGTGCGCGGATTGCCAGCGCCGTGCCGAGACCAACCCGCTGCGGGTGCTGGACTGTAAAGTTCCCGAGGATCAGCCCATCATCGAAAGTCTGCCGCGCGTCTACGATTCGCTGGGCGAGGATAGCAAGCAGCACTTCGAAGCGGTCACTGCGATCCTTGCGAGCGTCGGGGTGCCGTTTGAGATCAATCATCGCCTGGTCCGCGGACTCGACTACTACACCCGCACGGCGTTCGAATTCACCCACGGCGCTCTGGGCGCGCAGAATGCCATCCTCGGCGGCGGCCGTTACGACGGGCTTTCGGAGTCGCTCGGCGGGCCGGCCGCTCCGGGCATCGGCTTTGCCATCGGCGAAGACCGGCTGGTGCTCGCGCTACAGGACTCCTCCGCCGCTGCAAAGGAGAAGCCGGATGTTTACATCGCGCCTTTGGGCGCGGGCATGAATGCAGAAGCGGCGAAGCTGGCGCGGGAGCTGCGCAATCAGAACGTTGCTGCCGAACTCGGCGACGAGAGCTTCCGGGCGGGGAAGTCCCTCCAAACTGCCAGCAAGCTGGGTGCCCGCTTCGCGCTGATCGTGGGTGAAAACGAAATCAAGGCCAACGCGTTCGCGCTGAAGAATCTGGAGAGCGGAGAGCAGGTCTCCGTGCCGCGCGCGGACTTGGCTAGCGCGATTCGGTCGCGCTCCTAGTCTCTGTCGCAGCCTATGGCAAAGGCGCGCTGGGATTGGGACGCAGGCACCTCTACAACTTGTCTCTATTAGACGGAGAGCAAGGATAGACGGAGAGCAAGGAGGTTTGAGCGTGGGTCAAGGTGAACCGCAGTTTTTCCTTGAGGAGGAAAAGCTTTCTCTGGTCGGAACGACAAGCGGTTAGAGACTACCCTAAACAGACACACCCTTTATCTGTGAAATTGGCAGGAGAACCATGAAGGCTTTGTTAATCGCGCTTGTTGGTATAGGGGTTGCAGTGGTTTGGTTGTGCCTCAAATATGGGCAGGCCAAAAGTGCGTATTCCAAAGATTTAGGGGACGGCGGCTTGCAGAAATTGTTTGACAAAGATTCAAAGTAGGCCATTACCAAGCGCCGCAAAATGCTACCTAAGCGGATGCCCAGTTTATAATCACCCATTCGGCTTTCCAGCCAAATTCTTCTGTAAACAAAGGCGAAAACTTGCTCGACTTTCTAGGCGACTTACGGCGGTCTCATATGTGCGGTGCGCTGCGCTCCTCCGACGCCGGCAAAAAGGCCATCCTCATGGGATGGGTGAACCGGCGGCGCGATTTGGGCAACATCATCTTTATTGACCTGCGCGACCGCACGGGTGTGACGCAAGTCGTCTTTAATAAAGAACTCAACCCGGCGGCGCATGCCAAGGCCGAGACCCTGCGCAACGAATACGTGCTGGCTGTCACCGGCACGGTGAAGCAGCGTGATCCTTCGACCATTAACAAGAACATTCCTACCGGAGAAGTGGAACTCGTCACCGACGAACTGCGCATTCTGAACGAATCAAAGCAGCTTCCATTCTTGCCTGGCGACACGGTTCTGCCCAACGAAGAGATGCGCCTGAAGTATCGCTACATTGATCTGCGGCGCGACGCCATGCAGTTCAACCTGGAAATGCGGCACAAGGTTTCGCAGGCCATTCGCGCTTACCTGAGCGGCCAGGGCTTTCTGGAAATCGAGACGCCGTTTATGACACGCTCCACGCCGGAAGGCGCGCGGGATTACCTGGTCCCCAGCCGGGTGCAGCCGGGATCCTTCTACGCTCTGCCGCAATCGCCGCAATTGTTTAAGCAGATTCTGATGATTTCCGGCTGCGAGCGCTACTTCCAGATTGTGCGCTGCTTCCGTGACGAAGACCTGCGCGCCGATCGCCAGCCCGAGTTCACGCAGATTGATTTGGAAATGTCCTATCCGCAGCCGGAGCAGGTTTATGCGGTGGTTGAAGGCTTTCTCACCGCTGCCTTCAAAGCTGCAGGGCATGAAATCAAGACACCGTTTCTGCGTATGACCTACGACGAGTCCATGCGGCTGTATGGTAATGACAAGCCGGACATGCGACTGCCGGCCATGGTGGATGTGCGCGCCGCGCTCACCCCGGAAGAACTAGAAGAAGTCACGACGAAGTTCCGCATTCGCAAAGACCTGCCCTGGCAGCTCATTCGCATTCCGAAGGCTGGCGATATTTCCGGCACCGAGCGGCGGACGATCGGGACCTATGGCGCTTACCAGCACGTAGGCGGTGCGAATTTCGTGCAACTGATGACGGATCCGAAACGGTTGGCGAAGGATTATCTCGCCATCTCCGAGAAGGTGACTAAGTTCGCTCACGTCGAGCCGGATGATTTGTGGCTACTCGCGGGAGCGCTGAACAAACCGGAAATTGCGGCGGTAGCCGATCAGGACCTGCAGCATTTCTGCGAAAAATGCGGATATCTGCGTCTCGACCTCGCACAGAAATATGCGGAAAAGCATGGCCTATTCAAGAAAACCGGAGACGCCGCGAAGGATTACTGGTTCTTATGGGTGACCGACTTCCCCATGTTCGCCTGGGAGAAGGATGAGAAGCAGTGGACTCCGGCGCATCATCCGTTTACCTCCCTGCACGAAGAGGACATGGCCAAGCTGGAAGCCAACGTTGATTCCGTGCGGGACCCGAAGTCTCCGCTGGGAGAGATTCGCGCGCTAGCCTATGACGTGGTGCTGAACGGCACGGAACTGGGCTCGGGTTCCATTCGTATTCACCGCCAGGATATTCAACGCAAGATTTTTCAGGCGCTGGGAATGAGCGACGAAGAAGCGCGCGCCCGGTTCGGCTTCTTTCTGGAGGCGCTGGAGTACGGCACGCCTCCACACGGCGGCATAGCCCTGGGCCTGGATCGGATCGTGATGATCCTGGCTGGAGCCGAAAGCTTGAGGGAAGTTATTCCGTTCCCCAAGACCGCCCGCGCCGTGGATTTGATGGTGGACGCGCCAACTCCGGTGGGTGAGGCCCAGTTACGGGAATTGGGGATTGCGGTGAAGAAACAGAGTTGATGTCGGCCGGGGCGCCAGCGACTGCTAGTTCACTCTGATTTGAGATTTGCTGCGGGACGACGGAAACTCCAGTGATACCGCATCCGTTCCCCGGAAGCTCACCACTACGGTGGTTTCTCTCTCTGCGCCCGGACCATCCTCTGCGTGGAAGGGCCGGTAGTGCCACAACCGCACAGCCTGCGCTGCGGCCTCGGCCAGAACCTGCCGTCCGCTCAGAACATGAATCTGTTTGACTAGCCCATCGGCGGCAATGACGATCTGCAAACGAACTTTGCCACCCAAACTATCGCCGGGTGCGACGGGATAAACAACTCGTCCCGTCGGGGCTAACGCCACCTGCACTCGGTCTGGTGGAGTCGGCATGGCGGGAGTAACGATTTCCCGCGGGTTAGGGGTCATACGCGCGAGATCGGCGGCCGTGGGCGGCCCGGGCGCTGGAATCTGGACGGCGAGCTTGTTCGTATCGTTCAGAATTTCATGGTAGATCGAGAGGCCTAGCAAGCCGCTCAGCAAGAAGAGTCCCAAGCTCAATCCCCAAAGTACCTTCCTCGGGATCACCGAAGGAATCAGCATACGGGACCGGTGCATTGCAGGTTTGAGTGTTATGGCTGCTGGTGGAGCGGCTTGCGCTGCCGTTGGTTGGTCAGCCTTGGCGGTTCGTTCCGACCATCTCTGTGTGATCGCCGATTGCGGAAGATCCACGCCCCAGATATTTCTTCCTGTTTCTACAGCTTCAATTCCAGCCTGGTTTTCGTGTGCCGTCAGGTGCCGGCTCCAGATGACGCGAAATGCAGCTCTGTGTTGCCCGCGCTGCAGCGTGATGGTTTGCCCGGGAGTCAACTCGGTACGCAGTCCGCCCAGCCGTCCGCCGATCGGGCTGATGTCGATGGTGTGCGCCAGATGTAGACCGGCAGACTCCCCAGAGCGTTCGTCAACCGAGAAACGCAAAGGCAGTACCATCTTCGTGCGCTCGTAGCGTTGTGTTCCTTCAGGCATCGAGCACAGATTACTTCTAGTGCGTAATGGGAAACCAGTTACGGAAGTAAGGTAACCAGTACATTTCCCTCCCTGGTACCCGAGAGAGAGAGGCGCAACCGGGGCGTGTAGAATCGCCACTAAGTGTCGAATCCGACTGATCACCCCGCGCCAGATTCCCAGGGCGAACGTCGCAGCTTCCTGACCCGGGCCCTGCGCCTGTTGCGTCCTTCCCACCAGCACACCGCTTTTTCCGCAACTCTCCTGGTGATGACAGCGGTGATGCTGTCGCGTGTCTTCGGATTCCTCCGTGAGGCATACATTGCCTGGGCCTTCGGCGCAACCTCGCTGACCGACGCCTACAATGCCGGCTTCACCATTCCCGACTGGCTCAACTACCTGGTGGCCGGCGGCACAGTTTCTATCACGTTTATCGCCATCTATACGCGCTTCCTCGCCGAGGGAAAGGATGAGGAGGCGCACAAGACTTTTTCGGTCATCATCACAGTTATGACCACCATGCTGGTGGCCGGAATTGCTGTGGCCTGGATTTTTGCGCCTCAGCTGGACGGTTGGTACTTTGGAGGCAAGGACGGGTTTGACGCGGAGAAGTTGGCCATCTGCGTCCACCTGACTCGAATTCTCCTGCCCGCACAGTTATTTTTCTATGTCGGCGGAGTGGTTTCGGCTGTCTTGTATTCCCGGCGGTTGTTTTTCCTGCCGGCATTCGGGCCGCTGATTTACAACATCGCAATTATTATGGGCGGTGTTTTGTTCTCCCATCGGTTTGGCATCGCCTCCCTGGCCTACGGCGCCGTAGCCGGCAGCTTTCTCGGAATTTTTCTCATCAACGCCATTGGAGCAGCCCGGGCCGGCGCCCGCTACAGAGTCTCATTCGACATTCACAACCCCGCATTCCGGGAATGGGTGCATCTTTCCATTCCTCTTATGGTGGGCGTATCGCTGGTCAGCGCGGATGACTGGATTCTGCGCTACTTCGCGAAACACTCGGTCGGCGATATCACTCGCCTCAACTACGCTAAACGCCTGTTCACCGTGCCAATCTCCGTGCTGGGGCAGGCCGCGGGCCAGGCTTCTCTGCCGTTTTTCGCTCGCCTGATCGGCGAGAAGCGTCTGCAGGAATTTTCCGACACCGTGAACGGATCGGTGTACCGCATTGCAGCGACGTCGTTGCTGGTCACCAGCTTCATGATGAGCGCCTCGCTGCCACTGGTGGACCTGTTGTACCGGCGCGGGCGCTTGACCTTCTTCGATACCCGGGAGATTGCCGCCTACTTCTTCGTGTTTTCCATTTCATTGGCCCTCTGGTCGGCGCAAGCCTTGTATGCCCGCGGCTTTTACGCCTCCGGCAACACCCTCACGCCCATGATCGCCAGCACGGTGATTACCGCGGCCTCCATCCCCTTGTATGCGGCGCTGTTCCACACTCTGTCCACGGTTGGGCTGGCCATAGCTTCCGATCTGGGAATCGCCGCCAACTGTCTGGCCATGGCATTGCTGTTGCACCAGCGCAAGCTGGTTTCTTTCATTCAATTGCAGTGGAAAGAAATCGGCAAAGCAGGAGTAACGGCAGTGGCCGCCGGCCTGCTGAGCCATGAGATGGTGCGCGCCGTAATGGTGAACAACAGCCGCGTGGGCGACATCAAGGCCCTGGGGCTGGGTGGGATTACCTGGGCTGCCGCTGTGGCGGTGGGGTTGTGGCTCACCCGATCCACCCTGCTCACTGATTTGCGGCGGCGCAAGAAGGCCTCTCTTCCGCAGGTAGCGGCAGCCCAGGCTGCGGAATTCACTCGCGGTGCCGAACCATAGCGAGTCCATCGGGTTTTTGCTGTACTCGGGGACGGAAAATCGGCAGGAAGGCCGATCTTACGGTTGATTTCCTGTTGAAACTGTGCATTTCCTGCGGGCGGCGTCTTCAGCCGCCCTCCGAATGGACCCAAGTGGCAGATCACCGGTGTCTGTAGAGATTGACTCATATCGATCTCCGGAGGCTGCCATGTTTGCCGACTTCTTGCTGGATTCCTCCTGGCCTCATCGCTCGCGCCGCCGCTGGAGCACGCTCGCTTCCTTCGCTGTCCAGTCCGTCGCACTGGCAAGCGTCCTGTTATTCCCCCTGCTCTACACCACGGGGCAGCTGCCTCGTCCCGTTTTCGCGCGAATCTTCGGGCCGTCCAGTTTGCCCGCCCTTCCGGCCGCCACCCACGTTCATCCAGCGAGCCCGTCGGCTAGCCACGGTGCTGCCATCGCCCCGCAAAGTACCCTTCACGCAACTCCACAAAGCGCGGCCCCAGACCTCCAGGTGTCAATTCTCCCGGCACCTGATCTCACCCGCCTTGGCATTCCTGGCGCAGGCTACGACCGGATATCCGGAAATGGCGTGGACCACGGAGTCGGCAGTGAACTGAACGAAGTGCTGCCCCTCCGCGGCCGCGCCTTGCGAGCCGCCCGCCTCGTATTTCTCGCATGATGGAGGGCAACCTGATTTATCGCGTGGAGCCGGAGTATCCGGCGATTGCGAGACTGGCTCACATTCAGGGTGCGGTAGTTCTGCACGCGATAATCGGCAAAGAGGGCAAGATCGAGAACTTGCAGGCAGTCAGCGGGCCGCCGTTGCTCATCAGAGCTGCTTTGGATGCAGTCCGGCAATGGCGCTACCGGCCTTACCTGCTGAACGGCGACCCCGTGGAGGTCGAGACCCAGGTGACCGTAAACTTCATTCTTGCGGGAGGATAGCGGCCGGGGTAGTCCCGAGGTAACTGGAGCCCTCGGCCCACGCCGCTATAATCGCCAACAGTGGCCACCGGAGTCGAAATCGTCAAACGCGCGGCGACGCGCCCCACCTGGGCGGAAGTTTCGCTCGGCAATCTGCGCCACAATTTTGCGGTGGTACAGCGCCACGTCTGGCCGGGGGTTGAGGTCTGCGCCGTCGTGAAAGCCGATGCCTATGGCCATGGCGCGGTCGAGTGCGCCCGGGCCTTGGAAGCGGAAGGAGCGCGCTGGCAAGGCGTCACTTCACTGGACGAAGCCATCCCCCTGCGCGATGCGGGAATTCAAGGCCGCATTCTGCTGATGACCGGCTTTTGGCGCGGCGAGGAAGAAGAAATCATCCGCTTGGCTCTCACGCCAACGGTTTGGGAACCCGGGCAGATCGCGGCGCTGGAACAGGCTGCGGTCCGGGTTGGAGTGGCCCGGCATCCGATTCACCTGAAAGTGGACACCGGCATGGGCCGGCTGGGCTTTCCTCCCGAAGACTTGCCTAAGATCTGTGCCGCCCTTCAAGCCGCTCCGCATCTCGAACTCGAGGGCCTCTCCACACATCTGGCCTCATCCGAAGTGCTCGATGCGCCGTCGGTCGGAGAGCAGTTGCAGCGGTTCGAAGATACCAGGAAGGCTCTTCGCGAGGCGGGGTTCGATCCACCGCTGGTCCACGCCGCCAATACCTCGGCCATGATTTCCCGTTCGCAGGCTCTGTACAACATGGTGCGTCCCGGAATCGCGCTTTACGGATACTATCTGCCCTTTGAACGCGCCGGACGGGAAGTGAGCGGCAGCGCCCTGCGCCTGCCCGTAAAACCCGTGTTGACCTGGAAAACCAGAATCCTTTCTCTGCGGGATGTGCGGGCGAACCAGGCGCTCGGTTATGGCGGGATCTACGTAACCAAAGCTCCGGCGCGGATCGCGATGCTCCCCGTAGGTTATGCGGATGGTTTGAACCGCGCGCTGTCGTCCCGCGGCCGAGTGATCATCGGTGAGTCTTATGCTCCGATCGTGGGCAGAATCTCCATGGACCTCACCATGGTGGACGTCACCGGCCTGCCGGGAGTCTCCGTCGGCGACGAAGTCATCCTGCTCGGCTCGCTCGACGGTCTCAGCATGGACGCGCAAGAGCACGCAGCCCTCGCTAATACGGTGGCGTATGAAATTCTGTGCGGAATTTCGAAGCGGGTGCCGAGAAGATACAGCAGCTGAGCTTCTGAGATCGATCCATTAACCTGCACGTCGCTTGCGTTCTTCGACATATTTGCGCAGGACAGCATTGATGGTGGATTGATACCCTTTGCCCTGCCTGCGGAAAAACGTGAGCACGTCGGGATCGATGCGCAGGGTAATTTGCTGCTTGCGTCCAGGCCAGAGGATGGCGTTCTTGGAAGAAGTCAGCGCCTTGCTTCGCAAGATAGATTGGCAATTATGACGGACCAGTGAGGCTTGAATTGTGGCGGATGTCACAGTCTCGATGTGAGCGAGATTACATTCCACTGGGCTTTCTCCGACTCCCGCTTGCTCTCCGATAGCTACGGTTCGCTGGGACAACGACGTCAGCTATCCATGTACTTTGTTATTCTGAATCCCATGCCCTCGCGCTACGCCCAATGGATGTACGACTGGGAAACCCGCCTGACCTCGGTGGACAACAACCGCGTCATCCGTCCGCTGGAATGGGGCGTGGAATGGGCCCGCGATTGGCCGTGCCGCAATGGCCATGCTCCCGGCCATATACCGCAAGACCCCGAAAAGTTTCTCCGCGAATTTAACCAGCGCATCGTAGCCGCCAGCGACGAATTTTTCTCTTATCCCCAGCCCCGGGATTTCCGCCTGGAACGGCGTGAGGTCCAGGTCTTCAGCACGCGGGAAATTCCCGATGCCCGGCTGGAAGCGAAAGTGCGCGGCACTTATGCAGACTTTCTTCGTTTCACTTCGCCGGTGCGCTCACCCTTCGTAGAAAACAACCTCGTAAACGCCCGTTGGTTTCCCGCGCGTGGCCGTCGGGCAGTCGTCCTGCTGCCGCACTGGAACGCCGACGCGCTGGCCTACAGCTCGTTATGCCGAGTCTTGAACTGGCTGGGCATCGCCGTCCTGCGCATAACTTTGCCCTACCACGATATCCGTCGCCCAGCCGAGATTCACCGCGCCGACTACGCCGTCTCCGCCAACATTGGCCGCACCCTCGACGCCTGCCGCCAGGGCGTGATCGACGCCCGCTGCTGCCTCGACTGGCTGGAGCAGCAGGGCTACACGCAGTTCGGCATCGTCGGCACCAGTCTCGGATCGTGCTACTCCTTTCTTGCCGCCGCGCACGATGCCCGCATTCGTGTAGCCGCATTCAATCACGCGTCGACGTGGGTCGCAGACGTGGTCTGGCAGGGCCAGTCCACCCGCCACATCCGCGAAGGCCTCGAATCGCAGATTGATCTTGACCGCCTCCGCCAGCTATGGGCAGGCGTCAGTCCGATGTCTTATTTCAAGAAGTTTGCCCGCTGGCCGCGCAAGTCCCTCATCATTTACGCCAAATACGATCTCACGTTTCTTCCGGAACTCTCCCGCGAAACGGTCATGGAATTCGAGCGTCACCACCTCGACCATAAGGTCGTCGTGCTCCCCTGCGGCCACTACACTACCGGCGAAACCCCCTTCAAATACATGGATGGCTGGCAGTTGGCATCGTTCTTCCGCACCGCATTCGACGCTGTTTAGCACTTAGCAACCAGCCATCCGCCGCCGGCGTTCCCCTGAGCCGCCGCTATCTGCTACCCTGCGGTGCAATGGATTATCTCTGGACTCCCTGGCGCTACGCCTACGTTACCGCCGCCGCAAAGATTTCCGGCTGCATTTTCTGCGATCTGCCCAAGGAAGGCGACGACGAAAAGGTCAGAATCGTCCACCGCGGCCAGCACTGCTACATCATCTTGAATTCGTATCCGTATACCCCCGGGCACGTGATGGTGGTTCCCTTCGCTCATCTGGATGAGCTGCAGAAGCTGCCGCCGGACGCTGCGCAGGAGATGATGGCCCTCACCCAGCAGATGGAAGGCGTTCTGCGCCAGCTCTACTCTCCGGATGGCATCAATGTGGGTATGAATATCGGCAAGGCGGCCGGCGCCGGGGTGGCCGGGCACATCCATATGCACGTGCTGCCGCGCTGGGTGGCGGACGCCAATTTCGTTTCCGTGATCGGGGAAACCCGAATCTTGCCGGAGAGCCTGGAGATGACCTATCAGAGGATCAAAGGCGCGCTAACCCAGGCCTGATGCCGACGCCCATGCCTCGCTTGCCGGGTTTATACTCTACATATTCGAAAAACCCAGGTTGAGAGACCCAGCGTCTTTCGATGAAATCCTCCCGGCGCTCGCCGGGAATCAGCAATCCGGCGATAACGCCCCAGAACCCACACTGCCCGGAGAGTACGATGCGCGATCTAGAGAAGCACCCCTCACCGCAACAGGATCAGGAAGAACCGGCGCCAGAAAGGCCAGGCGTTTCCCGCCGCGATTTCCTGAAGATTTCCAGCGTTTCCGCCGCGGCCATGCCCCTGATCGGGGCCAGGGTCGTGCAAGCGGCCGGGGTCCCGGTGAAAGTGTACGGCCCGGGAAAAACTCCCATAGAGCTGACCATCAACGGAGAAAGGCATAAGTTACAGCTTGAGCCGCGCGTGACCTTACTCGACGCCATGCGCGACCAACTGCAGATCACGGGGGCAAAGCGCGTTTGCGATCGCGGCGAATGCGGAGCATGCACCGTGCTGATATCCGGCAAACCGGTGTATGCCTGCATGGTGCTGGCCTTCGAGGCCCAGGGGCAGGACGTCGCGACCATTGAGTCGCTCATGCAGGGAGAAGAACTGCACCCCATCCAGAAAGCCTTTGTCGAAAACGACGGCTCGCAATGCGGATTCTGCACTCCCGGCTTTGTCATGGCCACCAAAGCCATGCTGGATAAACATCCCGAACCGACGGTGGAGGACATCCGCCGCGAACTGAGCGGTAACTACTGCCGCTGCGGAACCTACCACGGGATTCAGCTTGCTGTTGCACAAATGGCGGAGAAAGGAGCCTAAGCGATGCCAGATTACAGTTGGCCGGATGCAGGACACCGCTCCCTTATCGGCAAGCGCATCTCGCGCGTGGACTCGCCCTTCAAGGTCTCAGGCCGGGCGAAATACACCTACGACTATCACGCGCCGCAAATGCTGTTCGGGAAGGTCGTGCGTTCTCCCTATGCGAAGGCAAAGATCGTCAGCATTGACACCAGTGCCGCGACAAAAATGCCCGGCGTGAAAGCGGTGGAGATCATTCAGAAACCCGGCAGCACGGTGCAATGGGCCGGCGATGAAGTCGTCGCCGTCGCTGCTGTGGACGAAGGCCGTGCCGAAGATGCGGCGCGCGCCATAGTCGTCAAATATCAGCCGCTGCACTTCATGGTGAGCGACGCCGAGCCTCCCGCCGGGGCTGCCGAAGCGGCCAACGGTCCGCTCAGCGGCGACGACATTGATGATGCCATCAACAACCAGCTGCCCGATCCGCAATTTATTCAGGCCCTGCAGCAGCGCGGTGTGACTTTTCACGTTGAAGAAGATGACCTGAAGCAGTGGAAAGGCGACGGCGCTTCCGAAGAGGTCATTGAGGCAATCCGCAAGGCGTCCTACCACGAGGTGAAAGGCGGAGGCGGTCACTCCGCCTATCAGAAAGCTTCGGCGCAGACGGTGGGCGATCCCGACAAAGCCTTCGCGGAAGCGGAAGTAACTTCCGAAGGACTCTACGGCGCATCGGTCATCACTCATTGCTGTTTGGAAAGTCACGGCTCGGTCTCGGAGTGGCCGGCAAAAGATCATCTGTTCGTACACATCTCCACCCAGAACGTGTCCGGCATTCCGGCGCAAATGGCGGATCCGCTGGAAATTCCGGCAGCCAACATCCGCGTTCATCAGGACAACATGGGCGGCGGCTTCGGCAGCAAATTTGCCGCCGACCGCTGGGATGTCACGGCCGCCCGGCTTGCGAAAAAAACCGGGCTGCCGGTGCGCATCATGCTGGAGCGCCAGCCGGAATTGGAAGTGGCGGGTGCGCGGCCTTCGGCGTATGCGCGAGTGAAGGTCGCAGCCACCAGGGACGGTGAGCTCACCGCCTGGCAATCGCAATCCTGGGGCACAGGCGGCCCCGGCGGCGGAGGCATGCCTCCCATCCCGTATGTTTTTAACATCGCCCATCAGCGCAAGGAGCACACCGCCATCCGCAACAACATTGGGCCGGCGCGGGCCTGGCGCGCGCCCAACCATCCTCAGGCGGCGGTCATTACCATGTGTGCGCTGGACGATCTCGCTGCCCGGCTGAACCTGGATCCGCTGGAGTTCTGGCTGAAGAATCTGAAGCTGACCGGGCCGCGCGAAGCTACCTACCGCGAAGAGTTGCCCATTGCCGCCGACCTCATGGGGTGGAAAGACAAGTGGCGCGGCCGGGGACAGAATATTTCCGGCAATCTGGCTCGCGGCGTCGGCCTTTCCATTCATACCTGGGGCGGACGAGGACACGCCAGCGACTGCGATTGCACCATTCACCCCGATGGCTCGGTGGATGTGAAGCTCGGCAGCCAGGATCTGGGCACCGGCACCCGCACCACCATCGTGATCGTGGCGGCAGAAACCTTGGGGCTGCCGGTCGAGGCGATCAATCTGTTTATCGGCGACACGATGTACCCTCCGTCCGGTCCGTCTGGAGGATCTTCAACTCCGGGTGGAGTCAGTTCTTCCACTCGGCGCGCCGCGGTAGATGCGCGCCAGGCGCTATTCGAGAAAATTGCACCAGCGCTGAATGCACAGCCTGACGAACTCGAGTGTGTCAACGGAACTGTCCGCGTCAAGAGCGATGCCAGCCGTTCACTCAGCTGGAAAGATGCCTGCGCCAAGTTGGGAGCCCTGCCGGTCACGGCGCGTGGAAAGAACCCAGATCGCACCAAACCGCCGGATCTCAGCAACAGCGGTGTCGGCGGCGTTGGCATGGCCGACGTCGAAGTGGACCTGGACACCGGCGTAGTGAGAGTCAAAAAGATGGTCGCGGTGCAGGATTGCGGCCTGATCATTGATCTGAAGATGGCCGAGAGCAGCTGCTTCGGCGCCATGATCATGGGCATCAGCTACGCTCTCTATGAAGAGAAAGTCATGGATCAGGCGACCGGACGCATGTTGAATCCGAACATGGAGTTCTATCGTTTGGCCGGACTCAACGATATTCCGGAACTGGTCGTCCACATGATGACCGGAAAAGGGTATGACGAGCGCGGCGTGATCGGACTTGGGGAACCGCCGGTCATTTCGCCGGGGGCGGCTATTTCCAACGCCGTGGCGAACGCCATTGGCGTACGCGTGCCCTTCCTCCCCATGACCCCCGACAAAGTGCTCGCGGCGCTCGAGCAGAAGGCAGGTGTGTAATGCGCGCATTCGAATACACCAGTCCGGCAACCAAAGAGCAGGCGGTGAGCTTGCTGGGAGCCGCTTGGGGACAAACGGAAGTGCTGGCGGGCGGCACGGATTTGCTGGCGCTGATGAAAGACGACGTAATCCATCCCCGCCGGCTGGTGAATCTGAAAGAGATCAAAGAACTCCAGTCGGTGAAGACAGGCTCCGACGGATTGCGCATTGGCGCGCTGGTCAAGCTGGGCGAACTCGCGGACAACGTCAATGTTATTAAAGATTATCCCGCGCTGGCTGAGGCGCTGAACGAGGCCGCCAGCCCGCAGATTCGCAACATGGCCACGCTGGGCGGAAATTTGTGCCAGCGCCCGCGCTGCTGGTACTTTCGCGGCGGCTTCGGTCTGCTGCCCAAAAATGAATCCGGAAAGGACCTGGTCGCCGCAGGCGAAAATCGCTATCACGCCATCCTGGGAAATGACGGTCCGGCAAAGTTTGTCAGTCCCTCGACCATCGTTCCGGTGCTCGTCGCCTACCGCGCCAAGGTGGTATTGGTCGGGCCGAAAGGCAAGCGAGAGCTGCCCCTGGAGAAGTTCTTTGTAATTCCAAAAACCGAGGCCGAGCGCGAACACAACCTCCGGCCCAACGAGATCGTGGCCGAGGTTGTAGTTCCACCGTCCGGAGGCATAACAGTCGCTCACTACGAGGTTCGCCAGAAGGCCGCTTTCGATTGGCCCCTGGCCGTGGCTGCCGTCGCGCTGAAGATGGATAGTTCGACGATTCGCTTTGCGCGCGTGGTCATGGGCTATGTTGCGCCTGTGCCATGGATCTCGGCGGAAGCGGAGCAAGCTCTAGCTGGCAAGAGCGTTTCCGAGGAGACAGCGAAAGCTGCCGCCGATGCCGCGCTGTCGCAGGCCAAACCGCTCAGCCACAATGCCTATAAAGTGCAGTTGGCCAAAGTCGCGGTCAAGCGCGCGATTCTGAAAGCCGCAGGAGCTGTGTGATGGCCCTTCACCGTGGCGAGCGAGACGGGAGGGCACGAGTTTACTCGTGCCGCAAAGGGTACGGAAAACATCGCGCGCTTTAGCGCCTGAGGGAAGAAAAGCTTTACCGGGAGGATATGGCATGAGTGCAAACACAGCAATTCCGGAATCCGACCGCTTCAACATCCATCATCCGCATTTGTGCCGCTCCCTACGCTGGAAAGGGCAGTTCATCTTGGCCGAGCCCGATCCCACCGTGCAGCCGTCGAACGATGGGTTATTCTGGTGCACGCACACCCAGACCTGCATCGGCCCGGACGGAGAATTGGCCGAGCCGGGAAACTGTTCGTCGCCTGGGCGCGGCTGTCACGGCACCGGCAAGTGCGGCTAAATATTTCGAACGACGGGTAAATGTTTGAACGATGGGTGCCCCTCGATAAGAGCGAAGGTTCTGTCAAGGGCATAGGTATCCTGGGCGGTGCGCAAGCACCGCCTGGGGTGTCGTACCAGAGAAGGTTGAGGACCAAGACTCTGGAAATCTCACGCTGAATCATTTCTCGGTGGAAACGTCGTTCCACCAACCATCGATTCGGCCCAAACCTCGACCATGATTCTTCTATGCGAACATCCCGTCTCTACGGGATGCGAGAACGCCCAATCAGTCCTGCGGTCTAGCTTGCGCCGACCAGGGGCACCCGCGGGCTGTTCTCGATGCGAACGATCTCTGGATATCCCACTTGGCTGCGCAACATCCAGTAGAGTCGTACGGCTAACTTTCTCGCCGCCGCCACCTTGGCCACACCTTTCGGCTTCTGGTGGCAGCGATGCAAATACTGTTTGCGAAATCCGGAATCGAAGCGCACCGCAATCTGCGCCGCCTCCACCAGCAACGAGCGCAGCATGCGGTTGCCTTGTTTGCTGATAGCTCCGGTCCGGCGCCGATCCCCTGAACTGTTCTCGTGCGGAATCAGCCCCAGATAACTCGCCACCTGCTTGCCCCGCCGAAACCGGCTCACCTCGCCGATGGTCAGCACGAACGCCAGCGCCGTGTTCGGCCCGACTCCCGGCTGGGTCATCAGCAGTTTCGCTTGCCGGTTTTCTTCGGCCGCGTGTTGCACCGCCTGGTCCAACTTCCCGACCTGCTGGTCTAACTTCGCCAGCAGTCCCAGCAAGTCTTCCCGCCGGCACGACGCCCACGGCTTCAACGGCAGCTCGCGCAACGACTGCATCCCGGCCTGGCTCCACAGCGTCCGCTTCTTCTGCATCCCCTTATTCAGGGCAAGGTGTTGCAGTTCGTTTTTCACCCGGCTGCGAATCTCCACCAGCTTGTGCCGATGCAGCACCAGTTGCCGCAGATCGCGCTGCTCGCGGTCCGGTGTCCACAACCGTGGAAAGCGCCCTTGCACCACCAGATTCAGAATGTGCGCCGCATCCCGCTTGTCCGTTTTCTGCTTGCGCACGTAGCTGGCCCGGATCTGCGCCGCGTCCCCGATCCAGATCTCGTGCCCCAGATCCTCCACCAGTTCGATAAACCACTGGCTATTGCCCGTGGCCTCGATCCCGATCAGGGCTGGCTCCCTCAGTTGTTGATAAAACTGCTTGGCATCCCCGCTGGCGTGCACCAGTTTCTGCTGCCTCGTTTCTCCGGTCTCCACATCCAGCCACGCGATCTGTTGCCAGCTGGGATGGAAATCACATCCTATAATCATCATTGCGAAGGCTCCTTTCTTCCCAGCTTCTTGATCCTCAAACCAAGACTACCGGGTCGAAGCTGCCTTCGCTCTTATCCAATCAATCCTAGCGCGGTTTGTGCGCTAGGGTGGGATTCCACAAATGCCTGCAGTGAGCGAAGTCTCAAGACTTTCTGAAGATCGCTTGTCGCTTGCCGAATGAGCGAGGAGAGATTATGCGCAATCGAATTTGTCGAATTACCGGCTTGGTTTTCCTGATCGTGGGCCTGCCCACTCTGGCCCTGGCCCTCGACCCTCCTGTCAGTACCGACAGTTTTGTCGGCACATGGCAGGGGCAGTTTCAGGGCAAGACATTTGTCACCGTCAAGCTGGTAAATCAGGAAGGTAGGCTGACCGGCACAGTGAGCCATCGTTCGATTCAGCTCGACAGCACCGGCGAACTCACCAGCGCGGCACCGTCCGACGGAGCCGACCCGATCATTGATGCCACCTTGAAGGGCAACACGCTGCGGATTACCAGCAAAAATCAGGAGTCGCAGGACATCGACCAGTGCGAGATGAAGCTCACCGGCGCGGATCAGGCCGACCTGCAGCTTCTGGGAGCGCCTTCCGGAACTCCGACCCCCAAGCCATGGAAACTGACGCGAATGGCCGATGCTTCGCACTGCGCCCGCACAGGACATCAAATCGAAATTGGCCGCCGCGGCGCAGACCTGGCTCTCGGGGCAGTTTGGGACTGGGGCCGCGTCTTCCAGCGCACCGGCGGCTGGCTCCACAGCATTACCCGGCGGAACGGCGACAACTCCGAGCGCCAGCGCCTCCTCTCTGAAAATTTCGGACACTGCTCTCGACGCCACTCTGCGCAAACAGATTGACAGCCTGCCGCGGCGGGTACAGGACAAATTCAAGAATCAAGGCGACATGGTGAATTTTGTCCTGGTTGGCTCGGAGAAGCAGGTGCAGGATGCATTGCAGGCAGCCAGTTGGCACCTCGCCGACACCGACAATAAGCTGGCCGTCATCAACGCTATTCAGCAGACCTACCAGAAGAAAGACTATCTGGCCATGCCTATGAGTACGTTATATCTCTTCGACCGGCCGCAGGATTTCGGCTATGAAGAAGCCGATCCCTACGCAGTGGTCGCCAGCCGGAATCACTTCCGCTTGTGGAAGGCGCCCTTCACCTGGAACGATCAAACGGTTTGGGTGGGCGCCGGCACGCATGACATTGGATTCGAAAAGGATCAGCGCAACGGTAGCGTCACGCACAAAATCGATCCGGCGGTCGACGGCGAGCGCGACAATATCGGGGCAACTTTGCAGAAGGCGAACAAGGCCAAAAGCATGTACTACTACCTGCCGCCCAACCCCGTGCAGGAAGCGAAAAACGCCACCGGCGGAGGCTATCATTCCGACGGCCGGCTTTTGGTGGTCATGCTGCAGTAGCCACCAGTATGCGACGCTAAGACCTGTGTTCTCCGTGTTCTCTGCGTCCTCTGCGGTTCACGGTTTTCTTTCTGCTTATCGGCAAGACTTACCTTCGTATCCCTGCATCCCCCGCAAAAGGCATCTCATCCTTTATCCTAGTAAGTGAGGATATGAGCACACAGCAAGTGAACCCTTCTTCTGGAACCGCATTGGGCGTGATGGCCGCGCCCGAAACTGAACGCGAACGCGTGTTCGAAGCCTTCCGCCGCTGGGGATACCTCGAGGCAGACCTCGACCCGTTAGGCTTTTTGCATCCCGAGGTGCGTCCCGAGTTGCAGATCGAAGGCGAAATCGCCGAGCAAGCCCGCCGGATTTATTGCGGCACCGTGGGGGTGGAATTCGCCCACATCGCCGACCGGGAACGGAGGCGCTGGATCGAGCAGAAACTGGAAGGCCCGCAGGCCGCAGTCAACCAGGATGTTGTGCTTGATCAACTCATTCGCGCCGATCTGTTCGAGCAAATTCTGCAGCACCGCTATCTGGGGAGCAAGCGGTTTTCTTTGGAAGGCGTGACGTCGCTCATCCCGCTGGTGGATGAAATTTTGGAAGCGGCCGGCGAGCGTGGCGCAGTTGAACTCCTGATGGGCATGAGCCATCGCGGCCGCTTGAATGTGATTGTGCAGGTGGCGCGGCGCGCGCCCGAAGAGGTGTTTGCCGGATTCGAAGATGTGGACCCGCGCAGCGTCCTGGGTAGCGGCGACGTGAAATATCACATGGGCGCGACCGGAGAATATGCCACGCGCAGCGGAGCGAAGATCCATATTCACCTGGCGTCGAATCCCAGCCATTTGGAGGCGGTGGATCCGGTGACCATCGGCCGCACGCGCGCCAAGCAGGATCGGGCCGGCGAAGATGGAACGCGAAAATATTTATGTTTGCTGGTGCACGGCGACGGCGCTTTCGCGGGGCAGGGCATAACCGCCGAGACGCTGAACTACGCAGACCTGTCGCCCTACACCGTGGGTGGCACGCTGCATGTGATCGTCAATAATCTGATTGGCTTTACCACCACTTCCAGCGAACTGCACTCGTCGCGCTTTGCGGCGCAGATTGCGCGGCGGCAGGATTGCCCCATCTTTCACGTGAACGCCGAGGATGTGGATGCGGTGGTTCGCGTCGCGCGCCTGGCCACGGAATATCGCTACAAGTTTGGCAGCGACGTTGTGATTGACCTGATCGGCTATCGCCGCCACGGACACAGCGAAATTGACGATCCCACGATCACCCAACCGTTGCTCTACAAAGCCATCGGCAGCCATCCTCCGCTGTGGGAGATTTACGCAGAGGACAGCGGCATCGCGGATGGAGAGGCCCGCGTGCAGGCGGTGCGCGAAAGCTACGAAGCCGCGCAGAAAAAAGCGGGGCACATTCGCAAGAAGCCCATCCTCCGCAACTTACCGCAGTATTGGGACCGCTTTACGGGCGGTTGCCACAAGGCGAAATATGAGGTCGACACTGGATTGCCAGCCGAAGAGTTGCAGAGTCTCGCGCAGCGCCTGACGAGCTATCCCGAGAGTTTTCATATCCATCCCAAGATCAAAAAGCTGCTTGACCATCGCCTGGAGATGGGCAAAGGCAAGCGCCCGGTGGATTATGGGATGGCGGAGGCGTTGGCCTTTGCAAGCCTGGTAAAAGCCGCGGTTCCGGTCCGGCTTAGCGGCCAGGACAGCCGCCGCGGTACCTTCAATCAGCGTCATTCGGTTCTGGTGGATACCGAAAGCGAACAGGAGTATGTTCCGCTAGAGCACATTGCCGAAGGGCAGGCGCGCTGCGAGATCTACAACTCGACGCTGTCGGAAGCGGGTGTACTCGGTTTTGAATACGGTTACAGCCGCGATTACCCGGAGGCGCTGGTGCTGTGGGAGGCACAGTTCGGCGATTTCGCCAATGTGGCGCAGGAAGTCATCGATCAGTTTGTCTCCTCCGGAGAAGACAAGTGGGGACTGCTTTCCGGCATGGTTCTGCTCCTGCCGCACGGTTACGAAGGCCAGGGGCCGGAGCATTCCAGCGCGCGCATCGAGCGGTTTCTTCAGTTGGCGGCGCGGGACAATATTCAAATCTGCCAGCCTTCGAACGCGGGGCAATATTTTCATCTGCTGCGGCGGCAGGCGCTGCGGATATGGCGCAAGCCGCTGGTCGTGTTTACCCCGAAAAGCATGCTGCGCCATCCGGATGCAGCTTCGCCGCTCGATCATCTGACGCATAAGCAATTCCTTCCCGTGTTGCCGGATAGCGGCGCGGAGAACGCCAGCCGCATTGTGTTGTGCACCGGCAAAATCGGCCACGAACTGCGGGTCGAACGCAGGAAACGCAAAGATACTTCGACGGCGATCGTTTTCCTGGAGCAGATGTATCCCTTGCCGGAGGCGGAGCTGTCGGCGGAGCTGGCGCGGCATCCCAACGCCCGCGACATCGTCTGGGTGCAGGAAGAGCCCGCGAATATGGGGGCGCTGTCTTACATCCTGCCGCGTTTGCGGCGGCTGGCCCATGAGCGTCCGGTGCTCTCGGTGAAACGTTCGCCCAGCGCCAGCCCCTCCACGGGCTCGGCTAAGGCGCACGAGGTGGAGCAGAAAACGCTGCTCTCGCTGGCCTTTACCCGGGCGTAGGCGGCTTTGGTTCTAATGTTCCCATTGGAACATTTTGTATACATTAAAATGTACGTACAAGCTATGTCTTTACGCCACAATGCGCTACAGAAAGTGCTTGCGGCGATATTCGCTTTTTCTTCAAAAACGATTGGGTGACTGCGCAAAGATTTGCCATTTCCAGCCGCAAAATGTTTCTCTTGTGTTCCCGGCGGCGTTGCTTTGGGGACTCGGCGGCTAAGAGCTTCGGTCCGGTAAATCAACAGCCTTTAACCGCGGAGTACGCCGAGATCTGCGCAGAGCACGCCGAGGAAGACCATCGAGAGCAAAGAGCCCATTTCCAAAATGCAGCAAAGCTTTGCCATTTCCAGGCGCAAATGTTTCTCTTGCGTTCTCGGCGGCGTTGCTCAGCGGACTCGGCGGTTAAGAGCTTCGGTCCGGTGAATCAACAGCCTTGAACCGCCGAGTACGCCGAGATCTGCGCTGAGTACGCCGAGAAAGACCGAGCATAAGAGAAAGTGCGCCAATGCAAAACCGGACACGAGCGTCTGGCGCGCGCGGGGAAGGTCGTCCGCTTCAGCTATAATCTTGCATGGACTTCGACCAATTAGTCACTTTTTTGGAAGTGGCCAAGCTGGGCAGCTTTTCGCGCGCCGGGCTTAAGGTATTCCGGTCACAATCTGCGGTGAGCGCGCAGATCCGGCAATTGGAGCAGGAGTACGGCGACCGCTTGCTCGACCGCTCCGGCAAGGATGTGACCCTGACGCCGGCGGGCCGGGTGTTCTTCGCTTATGCCGAGCGCATGCTGCAGATGCGGGATGAATCTCTGCTGGCGGTTGCCGACCAGGGCAGCACGCCGCGCGGCACGCTGGTGATCGGCGCTAATGAAGCCACCTGCCTCTACGTTTTGCCGGATGTCTTCGCCAAATATTGCCACCTGTATCCCGGGAGTGCAGATCAGCATCTACCGCAACTTCAGCTACAAGATCATCGAAAAGCTGGAAAATGGCACGATTGACGTGGGGATCGTGACGCTGCCGGTTAAATCCCCGAGTTTGAAAGCGCATCCAATTTTTCGCGATCAGCTCATGCTGATGGTGAACCCACAAAGCCCCCTGGCGAAACTCGAGGTGGTTCCGGTGAGCGAGATCGCCAAGCAGCCCCTGCTGCTGCCCAAGACCGGGTTCAGCCGCCGCCTCATGGACAAGCTGTTTCGCCCGTATGCAGGTAAGTTGCAGGTGCGGATGGAGTTACCCAGCGTCGGAATGATCAAGAGCTTCGTGGCGGCGGGACTGGGAGTATCCCTGATCAGCGCCAGCTTTGCCCGCGACCAGGTGCTGGCTGGCAGAGTGAAGCTGATTCCGATCAAGGACGAGGATCTTTGGCGGGAGCTGGGCTTGGCGTACCGGCGCGACCGCACCCCGACCCGGGCCACCAGCACGTTTGTCAGCACGGTTCGCCAATTGGCGGCCACCTCCAAGTAAAATCGAATTTCCCGATGTAGGGTATTAAAAATTCAAATCCTCTATCGGGCCGGGAAGTTTTACCCTAAATACAGAAGAGGTTTTTAGCGACGGTGATCTGCCGGGGAAATTGGGGGTAGCATGAGCGATTTGGAGCGCAACTTAAGCCGGATTCTTCAGGAACATCAGCACGAAAGCGGCCTGCATATGATTGGCGGCCAGCGGCGGTTAGTGGATCGCCTGGTGCAGTTTTTCGAAGAGCAGCGAGAAACGGGCAAGAATTCACAAAAAGAGCGGAATCAGGACAATTAAGACCTATGCTGTTGCTTGCCCAGAAAGCGCGAATCCTGGTTGCCGGGAGGCAAGCCGCGCCGATTCTGGAGGAGGCCGGCGGCTAAAGTCGAGAAATTTTAAATTTTGAACAGCTAACCAGACCCACCGCCAGAAGTCCAATGGGCGGTGGGTTTTTGTTGCCTGAATTCAGGGGATCTGTGGTGGGCCTATGAGTAACTCGACACCGGACAAAGCGGGGCCTGGCGCAAAACGGCCGGAGTGCGTGGTCATGAAGTTCAGCGGGACGACGGTGGAGGACGCCGCCGCGATTCGCCGCGTGAGTCAGTTGGTGAAGCGGAGGCTCAGGCACCGGCCGGTGGTCATTGTCAGCGCTTTGGCCCGGGTGACTGACGAACTGTTGCGTGCCGGGGGACTGGCCGCGGAAGGAAACCTGCCGGCAGGACAGGAGGTTAGTGAGCGGCTGCGGCAACGGCATGAGGCGGTGGCCCATGAACTTATAGACAATGAGCACTACGACAGTTTGTGGAATGAAATTGAGCCGGGATTCGAACGATTGGATGACCTGCTGGAAGTAATTTTTTCAGAGAAGAACTTTGCGCCAGCGATGCAGGACCGATTGGTTGTCATGGGGGAATGGTTTGCCAGCAAGATTCTGCAAGCGGCGCTGGCGAGAACAGCATTGGACGTCACCTGGGTGGACGCGACGGCCTGCATCGTAACCGACACCGTTCACACCCAGGCGATGCCTCTGTGGGAGGAAACCAATCGGCGACTGGAAGGGATTCTTCTGCCCCTGCTGCAGTGCGGGCAGATTCCTGTATTGGGTGGCTTTGTAGGCGCAACCCGCGATGGGGCTCCCACCACGCTGGGCCGTGGCGGATCGAACTTTACCGCGTCCATTGTTGGCGCAGGATTACAGGCCACGCGTATTGAGATCTGGACCAATGTCGATGGAGTGATGACCACCGATGCGAAACTATGTCCGGATGCGCGGCGGGTCACGCGATTGAGTTTTGGGGAAGCGTCGGAACTGGCCTATCTCGGGGTTCAAGTTCTGCATCCGGCGATGCTGGCCCCGGCTATGCAGTGCAACATTCCCGTATGGGTGCTGAATTCACGCGACCTGCAGAGCGGGGGGACGGAGATTACGGCCAAGGTTAGCGACGGCGGGCGGGTCAAAGCGATTGCCGTGAAAACCAATCTGGCAAGCGTTGATATCGAACCGTTGAGCTGGTTTGGGCGCGCGGTCCTGCCCAGGATTCTTGAGGCCTTTGAGCGGAGCCAGCAGAGTCTGGAGTTATTCACGGCTGCGCATGGAGGGTTTTCTCTGATTGTAAATTCAGCCGCAGATTTGCCGGCAATTGCCGAAGAGCTCAAGGATGTGGCTCAGGTGCGTTGGGAAAAGCAGAAGGCCCTGATCTGCCTGGTAGGAGAAAAGATCAGGCGGCAGCCTGAACTTGCCAGCCAGGCGTTGCACGCGATTTCCGATATCGATCTGCGTTTGATTTGCCAGGGCGCTTCCGAGCGCAGCATCGGTTTTCTGGTGGACCAAGCGCGCGCTCAGGAGGCGATCCAACGGCTGCATGACCTGCTGTTTCCGGAGCCCGTACGCCAACAGGGGGGACATCCTTCCGCAGCGCTCCAACTGCAGGGCGGGACCTGCTAAAGACGGCGAAGGCATCCGGTTCCGAAACTGAGTTCGCCGCCAGCCCGAAAGCAGAAAAACCGCGTTTTCTACTTGACACCGGCTGCAGAATCTTTACCATGAATAAATATCCACCAGGAGTGGATAAGAATTCATGAATAAGCGGTCCCGCCAAAAAGCCATTCTCGCCCTGCTGGAGCAGGGGCCGGTCGCCAGCCAGGAGGACCTGCAGCGCGCCCTGCAGAAGCGCGGCATCCGGGTGGGGCAGGCGACCTTGTCGCGCGACATCCGGGAACTGGGATTGGTGAAGGCCGCGGATGGGTATGCGCTGCCGCAGGGAGATGGGTATTCCGAGCCGTCTTTGCCGCCGGTATCGCGCCTGGTGCGGGAATTCGTGCTCGATGTGAAGCGCGCCCAGAACCTGCTGGTGATCAAGACCACCGTGGGCAGCGCCCAGCCGGTGGCCGCCGCCCTGGACGACGAAGAATGGCCGGGCGCGGTAGGCAGCGTGGCGGGCGACGATACCATCCTGATTGTTTGCGCGGATAAGAAGGCGGCTACCCGCCTGGCGGCCCGCACCCAGGAGCTGCTTGCCTGATGGCCGCCAAACTCAAGACAGCGGTCGTCGGGGCGACCGGGTACTCCGGCTTGGAATTGACGCGGCTCCTGCTGCGGCATCCCCAGGTGGAAAAGCCTCTTTTGCTCAGCCGGCATGCTGAGGGCAATGGCGCGGTAAATCTGGCCGATCTCTTCCCCGTGCTCTCCGGCAATGGAAGCTACCCACTGCAGCCGCTCTCCTGGGAGAAGCTGCAGCAGGCAGGGGTGCAGTTGCTGTTTTTGGCGACGCCGCATGAGGCTTCGCGGTCCCTGGCGCCGGAGGCGGTGGGGCGCGGGCTGCGGGTGGTGGACCTGAGCGGAGCGTGGCGGCTGCGGGATGCCGGCCATCGCGCGGTGTACGGATTCAAGGACGAGGGCTCGCCGGCGGCTGCCGAGTTCACCGAAAGAGCGGTGTACGGCCTGCCGGAGTTGCATGGGGCACAGATTCCGGGGGCGGCCGTCGTGGCCAATCCGGGCTGCTATGCGACGTCGGTGATTTTGGGGCTGACGCCACTGGTGCAGGCGGACCTGGTGGATCGGGAGCGGGGAATCATCTCCGATTCGAAGTCAGGGGTTTCGGGAGCGGGCAAAGAACCGACGCCGCGCACGCATTTTGTTTCCGTGGCTGACAATCTTTCCGCGTATGGGTTTTCGGGCATCGGCATACCGGCGAAATTCTGGAGCAGTTGCAACTGACGGCGGAAGAACTGATTTTTACGCCGCATTTGCTGCCGATTCCGCGGGGCATTCTTTCGACGATTTATGTGCATCTGAAGCGAAAGATGCAAGCGCCGGAAATCGAATCGTGCTTCCGGCAGTTTTATGCGGGGAAGCGCTGGGTGCGGATTTTCGCTCCGCCGCGCTTGCCGGAAATTCAATATTCGGTGAATACGAATTTCTGCGACATCGGCTTCAGCCTGGCGAAAGACGGGCGGCGCTTGATCGTGATTTCATGCCTGGACAACCTGTTGAAGGGCGCGGCCGGCCAGGCAGTGCAGAACATGAATTTGATGTACGGCTGGAAGGAAGAGGAGGGCCTGCAGTGAAAATCGTCGTCAAAATTGGCGGAGTGGCTCTGGAAGACAAGGAGACGCTGCAGAAATGCGCTCGCGCCGTCGTGGACCTGGCGCGCGATGGGCACAAGATCGCCCTGGTGCATGGTGGCGGCACGACGCTTACGCGAACCCTGAAACTGCTGGGGAAGAAAAGCGATTTCGTCAACGGGCTACGCATCACCGATGCGGAGACGCGCGATGTGGCGCTCATGGTACTCGCCGGCATGGTGAACAAGAGCGTGGTGGCGGCGGTGGTGGCGGCGGGAAATCCCGCCATCGGCTTGTGCGGCGGCGATGGCATGTCCTTCCGCGCGCGCAAGAAGCAGACCGAAGGCTACGACCTGGGGTTCGTCGGCGAAATCTGTTCGGTCGAGCCGCGCTGGCTGGAAGCGATTTGGACCGAGGGCGGCATTCCGGTGCTTTCGTCTTTGGCTTTGGGATCGGACGGCGAGTACTACAACGTGAATGCAGACCAGATGGCTTCGGCGTGCGCGGTGGCGTGCCGGGCCGACAGCCTGATTTTTCTCACCGATGTGCCGGGGGTCAAGGACGCCGATGGCATTGTGATTCCCTGGCTCAAGATGAAAGACATCGCTGCGCTGGTGCAGGAATCCGTAATTGGCGGCGGCATGCTGCCCAAACTGGAAGCCTGCAACCTGGCCCTGAAAAAGGGCGTAGGGCGGGTGCGGATTCTGCCGGCGGCGCAGGCGGAAATTCTGCCGCAGTTTTATTTCACCAAACTGGAGTGCGGAACCGAGGTGATTTCGGCATGAGCCTCGCTGCCGTAGCTCGCGCAGAAAAAGAATTGCTGCTGCCCACCTACGATCGACAGCGGGTGCTGTTTGCCCACGGGCGCGGCGTGTATCTCTGGGACTCGGAGGGAAAGAAGTATCTGGATTTTCTGAGCGGCCTGGGCGTCAACGCGCTGGGGCATGCGCATCCGGCGATCCAGAAAGTGCTCAGACGGCAGGCGGGGCGGCTGATTCATGTATCGAACCTGTTCTTTCATGAATATCAGGCGGAACTCGCCAAACGGCTGACCAGGATCTCCGGCATGGATAAGGCTTTCTTCTGCAACAGCGGAACCGAGGCCTGGGAAGGCGCGCTCAAGCTGGCGCGCGCTCTGGCGCGGGTGGAGAACTCGAACGGGCACAAGGCCAAGTGGCGGATTATGGCGCTGGAGAATTCCTTCCATGGGCGGACGTTCGGATCGCTGGCAACCACCGGGCAGGCAAAGTACCGGCACCCGTTTGCGCCGCTGCTGCCGGGCGTCAGCTTTGTCGCTTTCAACGATGTCGAAGATTTGAAGCGGCAGTTCGACGGCAGCGTGTGCGCGGTCTGCATGGAAACGATTCAGGGGGAAGGCGGCATTTTCCCGGTGAGCCAGGAATTTCTGCAGGACTGCCCGTGAGCTAACCGAGCGCAGCGGGGCGTTGCTGATTATCGATGAAATTCAATCCGGCCTGGGCCGCACGGGAAAATATTTCGCCTACCAGCATTATGGAATCAAGCCGGACATCGTGACCGTAGCCAAGCCCCTGGCAGCGGGCTTGCCGTTGGGAGCGATCCTGACCACCAACCGGGTGGCGAGCGGGATGCACCCCGGTTTGCACGGCACCACCTTTGGCGGCGGGCCGCTGGCCTGCGCCGTGGCGATTGAATTCCTGCGGACGGTGGATGGTCTGCAGGGACACATTCGCGAGACGGGTAAGTATTTTCACCAACAGTTGGAAAAGTTGCAGGCGAAGCACAGCTGCATTCTCGAAGTGCGCGGCATGGGTTTGATGCTGGGAATCGAGATTAATTCGGCGGACACGGCCAAGGCGGTGCAGCAGGAACTGCTGGCGGGAGGCATTCTCATCAATCGTACCCACGATAAAGTGCTGCGGTTCCTGCCGCCGTTCATCATTCAGAAGAAACATGTGGATCAGGTCATTCGCGCGCTGGACGTGGCGTTGACCAGGGCAACTTTAAACTCCAGCGAAACGGGCAAGTCCAGAAAAAGGAGCAAGGCATCGTGAGCAGCCATCCGGTAGAGAGCACACAGTTTTTGGCAAGTCCCGCCCCCAGCGGGTTTCTGGGACGTGACCTGATTTCGGTGGCGGACTTCAATCCGCAGGAGATCAAAGAAATTCTCGCCATGGCGGCGCTGATGAAAGCGCATCCGGCGGACTTCCGTGCGGCGCTTGCGGGCAAGCAGATTGTCATGTTCTTCGAGAAGCCCTCGCTGCGCACGCGCCTCACTTTTGAAGCGGGCGCGGGCAGCCTGGGCGGGCAGGCGATTTTTGTGGATCAGACCCAGGGCCGCATGGATGCGCGCGAGTCGCTGAGCGACATCGCCCACAATGTCGAGCGGTGGGTGGATGGCATTGTGCTGCGTACGTTTGCGCATGCGACGGTTGAAAGCATGGCGCAGTATGCTTCGATTCCGGTCATCAATGCGCTGAGCGAGCGCGAGCATCCCTGCCAGGCGCTGGCGGACTACCTTACGTTGCAGGAGCGGTTTGGCGACTTGCGGAAAGTTACGCTGGCCTACGTGGGCGATGGGAACAACGTGACCCATTCGCTCCTATTGGCGGGTGCGGCGCTGGGGTCGAGGATACGGGTTGCTACTCCTGCGGGTTATGGGCCGGACCCGGCGATTGTCCATCTGGCGCGGGAGACGGCGCGCAAGACGGGGGCGGTCATCGAGCTGCTGAGCGCTCCGCGGGCTGCTGTCGAGGGCGCGGACGCGGTCTACACCGACGCCTGGACCAGCATGGGCCAGGAGCAGGAAGCTGCCAAGCGGGAGAAGGTTTTCCCGCCTTATCAGGTAAACGACAAACTGATGGCGGCCGCGGCGCCGCATGCCATCTTCATGCATTGCCTGCCGGCGCATCGCGGGCGGGAAGCTACTAATGCAGTCATGGATTCACCGCAATCGGTCATTTTCGATCAGGCGGAAAACCGCCTGCACGTACAGAAAGCCATTTTGATGTTATTGCTCGGCGGCAAACAGAACCGCCTACCCGTGAGGAGCGCTCATGCCTGAGAAAGTTGTGCTTGCTTATTCCGGTGGTCTGGATACTTCCATCATTATTCCGTGGCTGAAGGAGAACTATTCTTACGACGTGATCGCCATGGTTGCCGACGTGGGCCAGGGCGACGACATTGAAGCTGTCGTCGAAAAGGCCTACAAAACCGGCGCCAGCCAAGTCGTGGTGGAAGATTTGCGCGAGGAGTTCCTGGCGGGATATGTCTTTCCTACACTAAAGGCGGGCGCGGTGTACGAGCACAAGTATTTGTTGGGAACTTCCATGGCGCGTCCGGTGATTGCCAGGCATCAGGTTGAGGTTGCATTGCGCGAAGGCGCGACCGCGGTGGCGCACGGGTGTACCGGCAAGGGGAACGATCAGGTGCGGTTCGAACTGGCGTATCAGGCGCTGGCGCCGGAACTCAAGGTGATCGCGCCGTGGCGCGAGTGGGATTTGAAGTCTCGCGAGGATTGCCTGGACTATGCGGAAAGTCATGGCATTGCCGTGACCGCGAGCCGGCAAAAGATTCACAGCCGCGACCGCAACTTATGGCACCTGAGCCATGAGGGCGGCGAACTGGAAGATGCCGGCAATGCGCCGCTGGACACGACCTGGCAGATATCCAAGTCGCCCAAAGAAGCGCCGGACCGCGAAGAGCAAGTGCAGATCGGTTTCGAGAAGGGCATCCCGGTTTCGGTGAACGGCATGAAGCTGGGACCGGTATCGGTGGTGGAACTGCTGAATGAAATTGGCGGACGGAATGCCATCGGCCGCACCGACATCGTAGAGAACCGCTTTGTGGGCATGAAATCGCGCGGCTGCTATGAGACCCCCGGCGGCACGTTGCTGGTGACGGCGCATCGCGAACTGGAAGCTTTGTGCCTGGAACGCGAAGTCTCGCACTTCAAGCAGCACATCGGTTTGAAGTACGCGGAGCTGGTGTACTTCGGGTTGTGGTTCACTCCTCTTCGCGAAGCGCTCGACGCGTTTGTCGATAGCACACAGAAGGATGTCAGCGGCACGATCACGCTGTCGCTTTACAAGGGGAATGTTTCCATCGTGAGCCGCCAGTCGGAAAATTCGTTGTATCGCACCGACCTTTCTTCTTTCACCATGGGCGACAGCTACGACCAGAAAGACGCCGAGGGCTTCATCTCCATTCTCGGCCTGCCTTCGCGCTCACGCGCTCGGGCGCGGGCAGAGGCGGTGAAATCCGAGGTTACGAAATGAAGATGTGGTCGGGCCGCTTTCGGCAGCCCCTCGATGCAGGCTTTGAGCGGTGGCAGCGCTCGTTCGGTTTTGACCGGCGATTGCTGCGGCACGAACTCGCGGCCAGCAGCGCCCACGCGCGGGCGCTGAAGAGCGCGGGCGTGCTGTCCTCTGACGAATTGATTGCGATTCTGCAGGGGCTGGAGCAGATCGGGGAGAAGGCGGCAGCATCTACGGCGTTCCTGGAGGATGAAGAAGCAGAGGATGTGCACCACTTCGTGGAGAAGCAGTTGGTGGCGCTCATCGGCGATACCGGTTTCAAGCTGCACAGCGGCCGCAGCCGCAATGAGCAGATTGCGACTGACCTGCGCCTCTACGTTCGGGCTGCCATCGATCAATTACGGGCAGACCTTGCCGAGTTGCTGAGTGCCCTTGCGGATCGCGCTGCGCAAGCGGGCAGCGCGGCCATGCCTGCGTACACACACTTGCAGCAGGCGGAGCCGGTGCTGGTGGCTCATTGGCTGCTCACCTACGTGGAGATGTTACTGCGCGACGCGTCACGGCTGGCGGATTGCCGCCGCCGGTTGAATGTGTGCCCATTGGGATCGGGAGCCATCGCGGGGGCCACGTTGCCGCTGGATCGCAACGCACTGGCCTCGGATCTCAATTTTGATGGCCCCACTGCCAACAGCATGGATGCCACCAGCGATCGCGATTTCGCGCTGGAATTTGTAAGCTCACTTTCGCTGCTGGCGCTGCATCTGAGCCGGTGGGCGGAGGAGATGATTTTGTTTTCGTCGCAGGAATGGGGTTTTGTGCAATTGCCGGAGGCCTACTCCACCGGCAGCAGCGCCATGCCGCAGAAAAAGAACCCGGATTTGCTCGAACTGGTACGCGGGAAAGCGGGGCGAGTGATCGGCAACGCGACTGCCTTGATGGTGACCGTCAAGGGGCTTCCCCTCGCTTACAACAAAGATTTGCAGGAAACCCAGGAGCCGGTTTTTGAAGCTGCGGAGACGCTGCTCGCGATTGTGCCTCTGGCGGCTGGGTGGATGAAATCCGTGGACTTTGATTACGACAAAATGCAAGCCGCGGCGCAAGCGGGCTTTATGAATGCCTGGGCCGCGGCTACCTATTTGGTGCAGCATGGTGTTCCATTTCGTCTGGCGCATGAGTTTGTGGGGAAGGCTGTGCAGTTGGCGTTGGACAAGGGCTGCGAGCTGCGGGATCTGCCGCTGGAGGAATTGAAGAAACTCAATCCAGCATTCGATCAAGACTTTTATTCTAGCCTGAGCCTGCCTGCCGTGCTGGCGATTCATGACGTTCCGGGTGGAACTGCGCCGGCCCGCGTGCGGCAGGCGCTGGCGGAGGCGAAGCGGCATATTGAAACCATTCGGGAGGAAAGCCATGCGCACGCGTGACGCGATTCTCCCGGATGCCGAGCGCATTTACGATCTCATCTCGGCCTACTCGGGCGATGGAACCTTGCTGCCGAGGACGTTCGCGGAAATCTGCGAAAACGTCCGCGACTTCGTGGTTCTGGAGGATCGTGGAGTGATCGTTGGTTGTGGCGCGCTGCACCTGTATGGCCAACATCTGGCGGAGATTCGCTCGATTACCGTAGATCCTTCTTGCCAAGGCTCGGGCGGCGGCAAGCGATTGGTTGAGGCTCTGCTGGAAGAAGCGGAAAAACATCAGGTCGGCTGCATTTGCCTGTTTACGCGAAAACCGGAATTTTTCGCTCATCTGGGATTTGCGGTAGCGCAGCGCGAAGACCTGCCCGACAAAATCTACAAAGACTGCCATGTATGCCCACGCCTGCACTGCTGTGATGAAGTTGCTATGGTGCGGGGCGAGTTGCCCAAGTTTGCCATCCTGCCTGAGCCAGCAACCATGCTGGTGAAAATTGAGGTATGACAACACCGCCCGTGCCTGCCAGCACGATTCATCTTCCCAAAGGATTTGCCTTTTCTGCCGTCGCCGCCGGCATCAAAGCCAGCGGCCGGCTGGACCTCGCCCTGGCGGAAGCATCCGCCGGCACTACCGCTGCCGCTGTGTTCACCAGGAATCGCGTAGTCGCCGCTCCGCTGACGGTCGATCGAACTGCGCTGACGGCCACCCGCGGCCGTTTGCGGGCTGTGATCGTGAATTCCGGCAATGCGAATTGTGCGACCGGCTCGGCCGGAATTAAAGCCTGCAATCAAGTTTGCAGCGAGACTGCCCGCTTGTTGGGATTCAGGCCGCAGGAAATTTTCCCCTCCTCCACCGGAATCATCGGAGTACCACTGCCGGTAGAGAAAATCGTGGCGAAGCTACCGGAGTTGATTGCTGCCCGGCAGCCCACCGGGGACGGCATAACCCAGTTTGCCAGGGCCATCATGACTACCGACCTGCGCATGAAGACAGCATCGTCCCATTTTCAGGTTGGGAAAACGAGCGTAGCTCTGACCGGGATCGCCAAGGGCTCGGGCATGATTCATCCCCAACTGGCCACCATGCTTGTCTATTTGTTCACTGACGTTGCGGCGAGCCCAGGCGAACTGCAACGTCTGCTGCGCCAGGCCTGCGACCAGACTTTCAATTGCATATCTGTGGACGGAGACACTTCCACGAACGATACGGTGCTGCTGATGGCCAGCGGTAAGAGCGGCATTCCGCTGAACAGAGCCCGGACAAAATTCTCCGCGGCCCTGTCGCAAGTTTGCCAGTCGCTGGCGGACCAGATCGTCAGCGACGGCGAAGGTGTGAAGCATGTGATTCGGCTGTCGATTGAACGGGCAAAGAATCGCGGAGAAGCCTTGCGCATTGCGAAGGCAATCGCCCACTCCCTGCTGGTTAAGACAGCCTGGGCAGGAGCCGATCCAAACTGGGGGCGCATTCTTGCGGCGATGGGAGCCAGCGGGGTGCCCATTCAACCTGGTCAAGTGGAAATCTCCATCGGCGATCAGATTGTCTACCGCAACGGCGGCGCCAATGCCTTTGATGAAGCCAAGGCGCACCAACATCTCTCACAAGCCATCTGCGATATCGGAATCAAGCTGAAGCGGGGAAGCAGTTCTGTTCTCTTTCAAACCACCGATCTGACGGCCGACTACGTGCGCATCAATGCGGACTACTCCACGTGAAATTCGTGGTATGCGGCTTCTTCGGATGCATTCCCTTCTACTCTCATCATTGCATCGCTGATAAAGCGGTTGCTGAGGAACGCCTTCCCTTCGGGAGTGAGCTTTACCCGGCCGGCAGTCCAAGAGATAAATTGATTCTTCTCCAGAACCTTCAACCAATCAGGAAAGCTGTAGCCCTGGTATATCTCAGGAAAGCTGGCCGCGGCTTCATCGAAAATCGGCCGAAGCCGAGGGACAGGCACGCCAAAATGTTCAGCGGACTCTAAAAGCCGTAAAGCGGCAATGGGAGCGTCCCAAAGTATCGCGTAAACCGGATCAAAGGCTTGCGCCAGGGAAAGCACGGGATACGCTTTCCTTGTGCTGAGGATTCCCATGCGGTGAAGGTGGCGTGATTCAATCCTGCTGGCAAGCGCTATCAACAGGCTAGTGAGGCAAAAGACGAGAAAAGAAATTGCGGCCACGATAAACACTGGCATGGCCCACCTACAAAGGAAAAATATACCCTGCACTATGGCTTCATCTGTGAGGCTGGTCACAGCGCGATCAATTCTTTTTCTATTCGGTATTGAGTCTGCCCTGGAGCCGGTTCATAATAAGTGCAGTTCGCGAACTCAAGCGAATTCCTATGATCGGGTGAATGCGTCCTTGTTCGTCTGACGCAGCTTGGATTTGGTCCTCGCAAAGACCGTTCGGTCTCCCAAGTCCAGAAGGAGGTAAAGGCCATGCTGGGTATGAGCTTTCTCTCGTTTCTAATCTTGACATTCATCGGCGCCGTTGTAGCGGTTGCGTACCATGACCTCTTTCGTTTTCGTTTTGTTGAAGGGGGTGCGGCTCGCTTCGGCAAGCTGATTCTGGGTTGGGTGGGTGCGTGGCTCGGTTCGCCCGTGTTCGGGCACTGGTTCTGGAAGGTTGAAAACGTCTATATCGTGCCCGCTATTTTGGGAGCCATTGCTGCCATCCATCTCAGCGTAATGATGTGGAAGGCATCGGCAAAGATTGCCGAAATCCGGCCGCCAATGATGGAAAGCGCTAAGGAAGAGGTGCGTTCCAAAGCGCCTATCGCGGCTTGAGATCATCGTGGCTCCAGGGTGATTTTGGAGTCACGCAAGGAAAGAAATGTCGCGGCCTGGGGGTGATCCATATGCCGCCGAAGAAGGTACTCTGCGTTTCTTTTGACAAAGTTGTTTCGGATACCCGATCGGCTGGCTTGCGGGACGCTGATTTTGACGTCATCCCAACCACCCGGGTCAGCCAGGCTCTGGGCCTGCTTTCCTGCGAGAAGTTTGACCTTGTAATCGTGGGGCACAGATTTCCCCTGGAAGACAGGTACGTTCTGGCAGTTGCTGCCAGGGAATCCGGCATCCCTGTGCTTTTGGTTTGCGGAGCTGAGGCTAATCCTGAAATACACGCTTCCGCCCGGGTGTACGCGCTGGAAGGCACTCCTGGCCTTGTGCACGCCGCCTCGCAAACTCGCGGTGTATCGCATAGGGCTGCATGATGTTGATTGTCGATCTCAGAAGGGACCGCGAACATAGCGGTCGGAGAGGAGTCTGCCATGTTGTTTCGTGAAGAAGACGAAGATACGGAAATGCTTCCCTTCAGCAACCGTGCAGAAGCCGGTCGTGTGCTGGCAAGCAAGCTCTTGGCGTATGCAGACCGGAGTGATGTGGCCGTCATCGGCCTTGCCCGCGGCGGGATGGCGGTAGCTTCCGAGGTAGCGCGGGTCTTGCATGCTCCATTGGATGTTCTTGCAGTCCGAAAACTGGGTGTCCCCTGGCACAAAGAGTTAGCCATGGGCGCTATTGCACCGGGAGGCGTGCGGCTGCTCGATCTCTCGGTGATTAAGGACCTGAATGTTTCCGAGCTAGAGGTTCAAGAGGTTACCGATCAGGAATTGCACGAGTTGCACCGCCAGGAACAGTTCTACCGGCACAGTCGCTCACCAATCTCGGTCGCTGGAAAGACGATCATCATTGTGGATGACGGGATTGCCACGGGCACCAGTTTATTGGCGGGCCTTCGAGCGCTCCGTCAACTGGGGGTGGCACATATCGTCGCCGCGATTCCGGTAGCGCCGGCGGCCTCATGCCCTGCTCTCGGGCTGGAGGCAGATAAGGTGGTTTGCATTGCCCGGCCACAAGCCTTCATGGCCATTTCTCAATGCTATGAGGATTTTGACGAGGTCACCGATGTTGACGTGTGCATCTTCCTCGAACAGGTAAGTAACCTTATGCCGCGCGCTGCGTAGATCACTCGAACGGAGAGGAGCAAAGCTATATGCAACGGAATTTTTCAAACCGGGGAGAAGCCCACGCCGAAAGCGTTGCGGCCAAGATGAGTGCCCGCCGCAATTTAAAACCTGGGAATGCCTCGGGATTCCCAGGCCGCCATGGGGCTGTTATTTGGCGGGAGCCCGTTCTGAAACCTGTGCGGACGAGAAAAACAGAAAACGCTCCTGGAGAAGGGAATTAGCTGACACTAACCGCCAACAACTCGAGTGGATGACCAGCGAGAACGCTTTTTCCGTGCGATAGCTGCTCCAGCTGGCGACCATTTGAAGACCCCATTCTCTATTGCCTCCCAAAAGCCTTACAATCAGTCAGTGCAGCCAGCGGTGAAATAAACCTCACCCGAAGTGTCACCTTACTTAGTAAAACAATTCAAGGGGGCGAAAGCACCGTCGTGCCGACAGAAACCGATGTGCTTTGGTACAAGGACGCCATCATTTACCAAGTGCACGTACGCGCCTTCTGCGACAGCAATGGTGACGGCATTGGCGATTTCCGCGGTCTCGAGCAAAAGCTCAGCTACCTGCAAGACCTTGGTATCAACACTCTTTGGCTCATGCCATTTTTCCCGTCGCCTTTGCGGGATGACGGCTATGACATTGCCGATTATTTCTCGGTTCATCCCAACTATGGGACCCTGGAGGATTTCAAGTCATTTCTAGACGCTGCCCATCAGCGAAAAATTCGCGTCATCATCGAGATGGTGATGAACCATACTTCGGATCAGCATCCCTGGTTCCAGGAATCGCGTAAATCCACCGACAATCCACGCCGGGATTGGTACGTGTGGAGCGATACGGACGCTCGCTACCGGGGGGTTCGCATCATCTTTGTGGATACGGAAAATTCCAATTGGGCATGGGACCCCATTTCCAAAGCCCATTACTGGCACCGCTTTTTCAGCCATCAACCCGATCTGAACTTCGACAACCCGGTGGTGCGGCAAGAGATGTGGAACATCATGAAGTTCTGGCTGGAAATGGGAGTGGATGGCTTCCGGCTGGACGCGGTTCCATACCTGGTCGAACGAGAAGGGACTTCCTGCGAAAACTTGTCCGAAACCCATGGGGTCATCAAAGAACTGCGCGCCAATCTCGATCAGTATTTTCCCGGTAAAATGCTGCTCGCCGAAGCCAATCAATGGCCCGCGGACCTCAGGCCGTATTTCAGCGACGGCGATGAGTTCCATATGGCGTTTCATTTCCCCCTTATGCCCAGAATGTTTATGGGCCTGAAGCTGGAAGACCGGAAGCCGATTACCGAGATCCTCCAGCAGACGCCTAATATTCCCGACGTTTGCCAATGGTGCCTGTTTCTACGCAATCACGACGAGCTTACCCTGGAAATGGTCACCGACATGGAGCGCGACTATATGTACGATGAGTATGCGCGCGACAAGTCCATGCGTTTGAATCTGGGCATTCGGCGCCGCCTCGCCCCCCTGCTGGACAATGACCGGCGCCGCATCGAACTGATGAACGGTTTGCTGATGTCGCTTCCGGGAACGCCCATTATTTATTACGGTGACGAGATCGGCATGGGCGACAATGTCTATCTCGGCGACCGCAATGGAGTGCGCACGCCCATGCAATGGGATGGCGGCTGGGACGCCGGCTTCTCCAGCGCCGATCCGGAAAGCTTGTATGCGGCTTTGATTCTGAACCCGATCTATGGATATCAGGCCGTCAATGTGCAGTCGCAGAGACGTACTCCGCATTCCCTGCTTTCCTGGATGCGCCGCATCATCCAGGTGCGCAAATCGAGTGCGGTTTTTGGGCGGGGTTCCATAGAATTCTTATATCCCGAGAATCACAGAATATTGGCCTATATCAGACGACTGGGCGGGGAGACGGTTTTGGCGGTCAGTAATCTCTCGAATTCTGCGCAAGCGGTGGAACTGGATCTCCGCCGCTACAAGGGTAATATTCTCATCGAAATGTTCGGCAGAAACTTGTTTCCACGGATCGGTGATCTACCTTATTTGCTTACGCTGGGGCCCTACCAGTTCTATTGGTTTCGGCTGCGCCGGTTGTGAGTGCCCGGCCCGAAAGCCGAAGTAAGCGACATAGCAATGGTACTGCGGGGTTCTTGAGGGAGGATGCATTTGGCTGAAGAGAGCATTTTGTCCGACCAACTTCTTCGCCAACTTATCAGCGTTGGCGAGGTGGATGTGTTGATCGGACTGCCCACCCACAACAACGCCGAAACCGTAGGCCAGGTGGTGCAGGTGATCCGGGCCGGCCTGCTGAAATACTTTCCCCGTGAGCGCACTGCGATCCTCAATGCCGACGGCGGCTCGCACGATGGTACGCAAGACCTGGTACAGGCTGCATCGATCAGCGATGCCCGCAATTCCCATACCCTGCAAGCATTGCGCACCATGCACTGTTTTAGCAGCCAGTACCCTGGAGAGCCCTCAACAGGAACGGCCTTGCACGCGATCATGGCTGCCGCCGACCTGCTGCGTGCCCGGGCGTGCGCCGTAATATCTCCCGAATCCAATATTTCCCCGGAGTGGATTGACCTTCTCATCCGGCCGGCCTACCAACAGGATTTCGACTTCATCGCCCCCGTTTATTGCCGCCACAAGTTCGAAGGCTTGCTGGTAACCAATCTTCTTTATCCCATGACCCGGGCTGTGTATGGCTGCCCGATACGGGAGCCATATGCCGCCGAGTTTGGGTTTTCCGGCCGTTTGGCTGCTCACTTCCTGGCAGACACTTCCTGGCAGCAGGATGTATCAGGACGAGGAGCCGAGCTTAGCCTCATCCTGGCGGCGATTGCCGGAGGTTTCCGTCTCCAGCAGACTTTTCTCGGGCCTAAGGGCACGGCTGAACGGCAACCTGCCGACGTTGTTCTTGCCATGCGGCAAACGGTTGGCACCCTGTTCGCTTCCTTGGAGCGCTATTTCTCAAACTGGAGCGCGATCACCGAGGAGCAGGCAATAGTTACGGTCGGCCCAGACAATCAGGTGGCCACAGATCCCATGCGGGTCAACCGCAAGCGCCTGCTGCAGATGTTTCGCAATGGCGTTGGAGAATTGGAGCCCATCCTGAGCTCCATTCTGTCGCATGGCACTCTGGAAGAGCTTAAGCATTTCGCGACCGTACAAGAAGAGGAGTTTCAGTACGCCGACGAACTGTGGGTGAAAACGGTGTACGAGTTTGCCGCTTCCTATCAACACGCCGTGATCAGCCGGAACCACATCATCCAGGCGCTTGTCCCGTTGTTCCGTGGGAGAGCCTACGGCTATCTCGTGCGCAATCGCGAAACTTCCGGAGCGGAAGTAGAACAGCAGATTGAGAATCTGTGCCAAATATTCGAACGGTTGAAACCATATTTGCTGGAGTTGTGGAAGAAGTAAGGAAGGAGGTTCTTGTAATGCGAGACATGATCATTGCCGAACTCAGCCAGACAACGCAGGACATCGTCCGGGGATTCGCGCACTTGCTCCCCCGCCTGCTCGTAATGCTGATCATCGTGGGCGTGGGGTTACTGATCGCGTACCTCTTGAAGGCGATTTTGCGCAGCATCTTACGCCTGGTGAAGTTTGACCGCTTGTCTGAGAATGCCGGCACCGCGCAGCTTTTGACTCAGGCGGCGCTGCCGTCATCCACCGAACTCCTCGGCCGCTTGGTTTTTTGGGTGTCGTGGCTGGCTTTCATCCTGGTGGGAATCAATGCCCTGGGAATTGTCAGTCTGCAGGACGACATCATCACCTTTTTCTTGTTCCTGCCCCGGCTTTTCGTGGCGGTGTTGATTCTCTTTTTCGGTATGCTGGCGTCGAGTTTTTTTTCGCGTGCAGCCCTGCTCTCGGCCGTCAATGCCAACCTGCCTTCTGCCCGGCTATTGAGCTATCTGCTCCGGACCATTATTGTGGTGCTTGCCGTCTCCATGGCATTCGAAGAGTTAGGCGTCGCACAGCGCACCATTCTGGCTGCCTTTTCCATTGTCTTTGGAGCACTCATGTTTGGCTTGGCGATTGCTTTCGGATTGGGTGGGCAACACCTGGCAAGGGAGGCTCTGGAGAGAAGATTCTCCAGAGAGCGCTTTATCCAGGAGAAGAAAAAAGAAGACGAGCTTTCACCTTTGTAGTTGGGCCGCAGTGACTCTGGTTCGAGCTATGGGCTTACTCCTTCCAAGGTCGCGGAGCGGGCGTTCTTGTTCAGCATTCGCAGTTTGGAGTCATCGGGAAAAAGTTCCAGACCTTTTTTCAGAAGGCCAATGGCATTTCGATAGTCCCCAACCGCCATATACTGCGCCGCCAGGGCCTCGTAAATGCTCGGGAAATAAGGATTGGATGCGCGGGCTTCTTCGAGCAGCTTGATTGCCCGTTGGTTCTTGCTTTCCCGGATGTAGATTTCGGCCAGCAAAATGTAATCATCCACATTGGGCGAACCGCTCTGCATAATTCGCAAAATGTATCGAGCCGCCTGCTGGCGAGTTTGGGGTGTGTCCTGCGTGGCGGCGTGCCTGGCCAGAATCCTGAGCATTTCTGGATCAGATGTCGTAGTACGGGACAGTTCGGCCACGAGTTGGTCGAACCTCGGCTGAAACTGCGGATGATTGCTATGCACGAGGCTTTCATATGCCTGCGCCAGCACCGCCGGAGGCACCGGTTGGAGATCGTCCCGCTTTCCGTAGGGAGCGGATAAATGCAGCAGGTCCGTGCTGGGAACGTTCGCCGAAACTGTTTTGCTTTCGTTCGGTGGATTGGCGGGAATCGTATGGTCGGTGAGCGCTGCGTGCGAAATGGTGGCCACGGTTCGTTTGGGCATGTGGCAACCGATGCAGTCATCCGGCGGCGTTGTTGCCATCCGCTTTTCCCGGCTGAGCGTACAGCTTTGGTCATTGTGACATTTCATACATCGCGCCCGGTAATGGTCGAAGGCCGCCTGCCCCGATAGCTGCACGTGAGGGTCGTGACAGCTGATGCAATGCAATCCTCCCGAGGTAGCGCGATAGCATTTGCTCAAAGTCATGCCAAAGTAGTGTTCGAGCAGAAGCTTCGACGGCGGTGTTTGCGGATCAGGGGCGATCTTAAAGATCGAGATGACTTTGTCCAGTTCCATCCCTGGCCGAAAGTCGCTCTCTTCCGTACCCGCCCGGTCAACCCGAACGTCGTCTCCCTGATGACACCGCATGCAAATGTTGTCCGCGAGCCAGCCCGACAGCCGATTGGGATTCACGATCGTCATGTCGGCAGCTTCTGACGGCGCGATTCCCATCATCTGCTCCTGCCTGCGCTGTTTTACGTGCAGTTCGCCCGGACCGTGGCAGTTCTCGCATCCTACAGCCAGTTCGTCAAATGGCGGGTCCTTGTAGAGGCCGACCTGGCTATAGACGGGATTCGGCCGGCCACTGTGGCATCCAATACACTTGGCCACGATAGGCCGTGCGAAAGCCTGATTGCGAAACTCATAGCCAGGGGAAAAACTCCAGGTGCGTGACTTGCTGTAGTAAGAGAGTGGAGCTTCGAACAGGTGATGTCCGCGCTGCACGGCGAACCCCAGACCGTTGTCTCCAGCACCCACCACGTAATCCATCTTCAAGGTCTGGCGATATAGGTCTTTCCCACTGGCATCCAGGGCATACTGGCTTTCGTACCAGTTTCCGTCCTTTCGGGAGACTTCGAAATATTGACCGAGGTCCTGGTCGAAAACCGTCACCGGAGACGGCAAGCCGGGCAGGGCATTGTTTTCCGCGCGAATCATGGACCGCCCCATTCCTGTCTGGCGAAAGTTCCTGAAGATTTCGGTGTGACAGGAGCCGCATGTTTCCGACCCAACGTATTGGACTCCGAGGCCCATGTTGGTAAAAGGCAGAGAACCTGCGTTCTTGACTACGGCCTTCTTCTGTCTTGTTTGTGGAGCGGCCGCAGGGAATGAAAGCAGCGGGAGAGTGAGACTTAGAACAAGCCCCGCAACTCGCCAGGCCAATCCTCGGGATGTGTTTTTCGTGCGCACACTGTTAGCCAACTACTGATCCCCCTTCTCTCTCCAGTAGGATTCGAGGCCTCAACCCCGGCGTCGCCGGGAATCGGCAAGGCTGCATAAGATTGTAGAGCCAGAACGTGGAAAATGGAGGGGGCATCAGCTCCCGGTCCTTTCCTGAAAGGATAGGCTATGCTGTGAACGGCTGGGAACTGCCTTGTCTGCGATCAAAGTGATCAAATTTCTCGGCGCCGTCTTGGCGGTGGTGGTGCTGGGACTCGCCGTCTGGATTGGGTGGCGCATTTGGCCGCGCCCGTTACAGATTCAAATTGGTGGATATCCTGCCGTGGAGGTAGAAGCCGGTACACTGCAGTTCCCGCTTCCCGCCCGGGCATTGCTCGCGAACGTCGGAACGTTCGAAAACGAACTGTCGGCTTTTCTGTGGTTCGACTACGTCCGTAGCCGCCCATTTGTGGAACAGTCCGCGGTGCTGTTAACGGCATCAGAAAAGCAAAATGAACCCCTGTATCAGATCAAGTTAATCCTTCCCAACGATGCCGTCACGGCCTTGGCCTATCTCGCCAGGATGGAAGCTATCGGCCTGACCATTGGTGAAGGGGAATTACTATTCTCGAACTACGCGGAGGTGGGATATGCTCGCGCGCAGACGGCCCTCTTTCTTGCGGCCTACAAGAAACCTGTCCACCAAAATTTGGAAACGCTTACCGCGAAACAACTGGTGCCCTCTGTGGCCCGATTTCTGGTTTTTAAATCAATGACCGACCCTCGCTCCCGAGGGAGCACCGGCGTGGGCAGCCTGAGTCCGGAAGAAGCCTCCGAGATGGCAGCTGACATAATTGCTGTTTCCAAATTCTACGATCTCCCACTGGATGTCTTTCTTGGGATCGGCGCCATGGAGAACAATTATTTGAGTATCCGTGGTGACCTCGAACACGCAATCTGGAAGAGGCATGCGGCGAAGGACGATATCATTCTCAAGCGCCGGCGGCACCGGGTGCTGGTCAGCGATTACTCCGTTGGGGTGTGGCAAATCACCCGCGAAACTTTGCGCTATGCTCATCGTCTCTATTTGAAGGACAAGCGCGATTATTCAGAACTTCCGGAGAGACTCCGGCCTCCGAAAACCCTCGAACTGGATCTCACGGACTCGCATGTGTTAACCACCTATGCCGGATTGCTTCTCCGCGATCTTCTGGACCGCTTCAATGGGGACGTCGAGAAAGCAGTAGGAGCTTACAACGGAGGTTTTCGCAATCCAAATCTCCAATACGCGGCGGGAGTGCAAATGGTAGCGGAATATGTAAGGAACATTCTCGAGAGGGTTACGACCATCAACGGGAGGGCCATTGCTCGGGCCGCGGTGCTCGCCAACCAGGCTTCACCATAGTGCAATTGCGGCCGGCAACCTGAGGTGGCTGGCATCTTGGACCAACGATGCCGGAGTTTCAGAGCCAGAATAGTGGGACGAGACCGAGCACTGTAAGGCCGGCTAACAGAGTAAGACTCTGAATTCCAGTCTTTCTATCGCCCAGGCTATAGGCGTAAATGCCTTTGATGAAGTTGTTGCTCGCCGCTGCAATCAGCACCGCGACGGCGGCAACTTTCATTGGCGTACTGGCCCCTGCCGCTTGCGTCATTCCCAGGATAAAAGGATCTACATCCGTCACGCCCATTATGGCAGCAAGCGTATTAACACCTCCTCTTCCGAGGTAGGTCACGGCTAGTTGCGTTGCTACCAGTATCATCAAAAACAAAAGGGCAAAAAGAAGCGCAGTCGGCACTTCGAGCGGATTCTTCGCCTGATATTCACGCTTGATTTTCCCCTTCTCCGGATCCGGCCGGCGCGACCAGAGCCAGCCGGCCGCAATAGCGAGCCCGGCCAGTATTAGAAATGCAGGCCCAAGCAGAGTCACCAGCTTCCAATTGAAAAGAGCAATCAGTACCACCAGCCTGCAATACATGACGCCGGAGGCGATTAAAATGCCGCCTGCGAAAAGGTGAGGGTGGTTCTCGCGCGCCGCCCTGCGTGACATTACAATCGTGGTCAATGTGGACGAGTACGCTCCGCCCAGGAACGCGGAGAGCACCACTCCTCCACGTTCTTTGGTCAACCTCTGCAGGACGTAACTGCCGTACGAGATCGTGCTTACAGCAACTACGACCAGCCAGGTCTTGAACGGATTAATGTGAAAGCGTCCGATTTCCTCCCTTGGCAGAATAGGAAGAATGACAGCGGTGAGCAGAAGGAACTTGGCGAAAGTGTAAATCTCTTCTGCGGGAACACGGCTCGCTAGCTTCTCGAGGACCGTCTTCAGTTCGAGCAGCAGCAGACTTGCCACACTTAGTGTCGTAGCGATCCAAAAATGTCCGTAGTAGATGAGTGCGCCTACCAGGAAGGTCGCCAGTCCGGACATTTCGGAGGTGACTCCGGCAGAATCGGAAGTGGCAAGCTTGTGCCAGTACGACACCAGCAGGAAACTTCCGACCACCAGGAGACCAAGCGTTAAAGGAACAAGTTGCGTTCCGGAGAGAAGTGCAACGGAGTATCCAATCAACCCTATCAGCGGAAACGTGCGTACCCCTCCGAACGAGTAATATCCTGCCGCCGCCTTGTGTTCCTCCCGTTCGAAGCCAATCAGAAAAGACAAAAACAGGACGAGAAGAATCTTTACAGCCTCGGGCGGCAGCCATTGATAGGGGTTCACGAGACTTAGGCTCTCTGAGTGGACAGCCCGCATTTTGTCATATCCCCACAAAACTCACCATACTCAGGCGGGTTCATCGCCGAAGGGTGCGGGGAGCAGTGAATCTATGGGATCGGGGCCCCGTGAGCTTAGAGGCCTCTGGATTCAGCGAAATGGACGAAAGCGGGAGTATTCAGTTGCGATATGAAGTCTTTCAGTTCGGTGAGCATTCGCTTCCGCGCTTCGTCGGGAAGCTCCGTGGGATCCTGCGATTGTTGGCGGATAAGCATTGGCAAGGGCCTGGAATCCGGACGGATCAAGAGAGACCCGATTCCCATACTGGCGAAAGCGACATTTACCTGGGACGGCAGCAGCACGTGTTCATTGCATCCCCCGGTATCGCAAACCGTTGTGGCTTCCAAGGTAGCACCGCGGGGACCCTCGTAGAAGGAAACTGAAAACATGGCCGAGGCGCCTTGCGCAGTGGGGAGCACGATCACGCTATTCCAGGTGGGCCGCTGGCCGCGCGAAATATGGCACGCAATCGGGTAATGCACACCCCGGCCGAGCCACAGAGCAACGTCTACCTCATGACCGGGTTTGCCGCTGGAATATGCCGTCCAACGGTATGCCAATTGATTCAGCCAATCCTGCTCTGACCAGCTTCGCAGCAGCCGATATTTCCCCATCTGTTGCGGAAATAACGCCTTCGGCAGGCTACCATTCGCCGTGGAGTTGTCTTTGGGTAAGTTGCCGAAGGTAACTAGGCTCGAAATGCACGACATGGCAGCCAGGACTGCAACCACTGCACCTTTCCACTTCAAACCGTTTTCGTGAGCGCTAGGGAAGCTATCAAGCTTCTCCCTCTCGTCGATTTCCGGTTCGGGTGTCTTCTTCCCCCAGCGGAGTACACCGGCGAATAGAGTTGCCGCAACCAGGAAAAGTATTCCTCCGATCAAGTAGTCTGCGCCGGTTCCGTGCGGCTGCAGCCATGGCAAGCTCAGGGCGATCCGATAGAAGAGGACGAGAAAACACAACCGAACCAGGTTGAACGCATAACCAAGAGCGACAGCGCCCAGCACAGAGAGAATCCAGTTGCGGACCGAAAAACGGTAAAGATACCCGAGTATGAGAGCAAGGTACCCCATAGTTACCGCGCCGCGAATACCGTTGCAGCCGGGAGCGATGAACATGCCGAAGGCAGGAGCAAACATCAAATGCAGTTGGTTGACGTCGGGATGAACTCCGATGAACGAGGCAAAGGATTGGGCGATGCGCGCGCAGAAAAACTGCAGGGGAAGATCCAATCGCTGAAAACTGGTGGGTACGGGATTGACCAGTAAAAGAAGGGTGAGCGGGAAGAGGGACTTTCGCCACACCCGCGTTCCCCCCAATAGCAATACCACTCCGCTGCCATACGCGAATATAGTCAGCCCCAGCGGCAAGAGCGCAATTCCCATATGATGAGTAAAGGCGATGAGTTGCAGCGCATTGCCCCCTTCTCTTGCCATGATGGCTGCGTAGTAAAGCGGCACAATGCCCCACCAGGTGCCGCGAGATTCCCAGTGCAGTCCGCGCCAAACCCGCAGAAGGAGCACCACACTCAGGATGGGAAAACAGATGCCAATGGAGCGCAAAGCATCCGCCGTCCACATTCGCCAAAGCAGGGAGGCGGAGGTCAGCAACAACCCGGCGAAGCCGGCGACAATCCAGGGAAGCAAGGGACGCAGGCTTTTGGACTGCGAGCACACGGCGTCGCGAGAAACAGGCGGGTGCAAAGCGCTTCGGGAAGTGACTTCCATTTCCATGGAACGAACGTGGCTAATCTTTCTGCCGTTCGCTCCAGAATGAAGCCAGTCGCTTTTTGATGGGTGAGTAAAGTGCGCCGGCGGCGCCAATCAAGCCGAGTACAACCGTCGGATTCTCCGGTGAATCTACACATCCGCTCTGAGCATGCAACGGCAGAGCGGTCAGCAGAAAAAGCCAAAAGTAAAAAGATCGAAGTAACTTAGTCACAACTCACCATCCAATTTCTACGAGAAATAACAACGTGCAACGAATATAGCGTGCGACATGGAGGGCCAACATAATAAATAGGCAGACAGGCTCCTGATTAGTACACTACCCAAAAGCGCTTTCCGGGATGGATACTCTCTGTCCGATCGAAAAGTCTATTTATAAGAGGACCTGTGCAAGATCGTCAGTTCGGTAATCCCTCGCTCCTTCTTTTTCTTCTTTCATGTGTGGCAATCGCAGGCAGTCTGGCTTCCCTCGTCGGTTGCGGGCAGGCTACCCAGATGTCCTCCCCGCCGGTGCAGGAACTGCGTGGTCAGGTGAATGGGGGCCAGCAGCCCGTCTCTGGAGCCAACATCGCACTCTATGCTGCAGGCTCGAGCGGCTATGCCCCCAGCACGGCGAATACCTCCATCCTGACCAGCACCGTCACCACAGATACTAACGGCGGCTTCACGATCACCGGCCTGTACACGTGCCCATCCGGCGCTTCGCAGATGTATCTGGTCGCAACCGGGGGAGACGCTGGCGCCGGCACAAATTCTTCTCTTGCACTCATGGCGGCGTTAGGGACTTGCAGCAACCTGAGTTCTTCCACACACGTGGTCATTAACGAAGTCACTACGGTTGCAGCTGTCTACGCGCTGGCTCCGTTCATGGCCACCAACGCCGCAACCCCTGGAGGGAGCCTCGGCGCGAGCAGCACCAACTCGCAGGGCATCACGCAGGCATTTGCCACGGCGAACAACCTCGTGGATACGAGTGCAGGTGCGGCCTCGGGCGCGAGCCTTCCAACGAGCGCAACCGTCCCGGTGGCGGAATTGAACTCGCTGGCTGACATTATTGCGCCGTGCGTGAACTCCAACGGCAGCAGCGGAGAATGCAGCACGCTGTTTGCCGATGCCACCCCAAGCGGCGGATCGGCCCCACAAAATACCATCGACGCGCTGTTCGATATCGCCCAGAACCCGAGCAATAATGTGACTGCGCTGAACAATCTGGTAACGGGGACAGCGCCGTTCCGGCCCACGCTCAGCTCGGCTCCGAACGACTGGAGCATGGCAATCAATTACACGGATACAACACTCAACAGTCCGCAAGCTTTAGTGGTAGATAGTGGCGGCAACATTTGGGTGGGGAACAACGCCGGCAACAGCTTAACCAAGTTCTCCAACAGCGGCACGGTGCTTTCGGGCGCGTCCGGTTATACCGGTGGAGGATTGAGCGGTCCGCGGTGGGCTGCGTTCGATACTTCAGGGAATATCTGGCTTACCAACGGCAATGACAGCCTCAGCAAATTCAATTCCAGCGGCACTGCGCTCTCAGGTGCTGGGGGCTACACGGGCAACGGGCTGAGCTCTCCCCAGGGGATCGCCTCGTACAGGAACATCCTGATCTCGGTGATGAATAATTCCTCCAACCAAACGAGTTCGTTTCGTTCGACCGGCAGTGCGTATTTTGCTCCCTATACGACTACCGATTTGACTAACCCCTACGGTGTTGCAGCAATCGGGAACGGGATTGATGTCTGGGTTACCAGCGCCAACAATATGCTCTTTGATCTCGAGATCGATAACTTCTTCAACACAAGCACTTCCGGGGGTGGACTAAACGCTCCTCGTGGAGTTGCGGTTGACAGCTCGTCCAACGCCTGGGTGGCAAACAGCGGCGGGGCCAGTCTTAGCGAATTCAATAGCAGCGGTACAGCCCTTTCCGGCTCCTCCGGATACACCGGCGGTGGATTGGTTGATCCTTCGCAGATCGCCATCGATGGTCTAAACCACGTCTGGGCCGCAAATCCGACCGGCAATTGCCTGAGTGAATTCTCCAACGGCGGAGTGGCGATCTCGGGATCTACCGGTTACACCGGTGGAGGACTCAGCAATCCACAAGGCATAGGCATCGATGGCTCCGGCAACGTGTGGGTGGCCAATTTCTCGACGAACAAGATTACAGAGTTTGTCGGCGCCGCAGCTCCGGTGAGAACACCGCTGGCTACCGCCGCGCAAAATAACCAACTCGGCGCCCGGCCGTGATGAGAAATACCTACGGCAAATCTGGGGCGTCTACATAATCAATAAGCACGCCGCACTTCCTCCACTACACTGGCGCTAGAAGAAGTCTCGGTATCGTGAAACCACCTGTTCCCTGCGGAGGATTTAGTGTCTCAAGTACGGCGGTCCAAGCTCTGCCTGCAACTTCTTGCCATCGCCGGGGTCATTGTCGTCTCTTCCAACTGCGGCAAATCCAGCACCGCCAATGTTCCGGTCGCCGCTGGCTTAAGAGGCGTTGTTCACGGCGGGCAACAAGGGGTAACCGGCGCGAGTATCGCACTCTATGCCGCGGGATCGACCGGCTATGGCTTGCCGAATCTGTCCATACTTACCAGCACTGTTACGACTGGAGCAGAGGGCAGCTTTAGCATCACCGGCCTGTACACATGCCCGTCCCCTTCGTCGCAGATGTATCTGGTGGCAACGGGCGGCAACTCGGGATCGGGCACGAATTCCTCCCTTGCCCTTATGGCAGCGCTCGGGGATTGCAGCGCCTTGAGTTCCTCGACCTTTGTAACCATTAACGAAGTCACCACTGTGGGGGCGGTCTATGCACTGGCTGCGTTCATGGCGACCAATGCCGAAACTCCAGGCGGCAGTCTGGGCGCGAGCAGCACCAACACGCAGGGCATCACGCAGGCGTTTACCACAGCGAAAAATCTGGTGGATACGGTTAGGGGTACCGCTCCGGGAGCAAGCCTTCCGGCGAGTGCGATCGTTCCTGTGGAGGAACTGAACACGCTGGCCGATATCATCGCTACTTGCGTGAACTCCAATGACAGCAGCGGCGAATGCAGCACGCTTTTTACCGATGTCACGCCCGGCGGTGGAACCGCGCCGGCGAACACAATTGACGCGCTGCTCGATATCGTGCAGAACCCAAGCAATAACGTTAGCGCATTGAACAATCTGGTCACTGGGACCGCGCCGTTTCAACCCACGATTGAGTCTGCGCCCAATGACTGGATGGTCGCCATCAGCTACAACGACGGCGTGCTCTTCGCTCCAAGTGCCCTGGTCGTGGACAGTGGCGGAAACATCTGGGTAGCAAGTACCTCGGGCAACAGCTTGAGCGAATTCTCGAACAACGGCACCGTGCTTTCCGGCGTGTCGGGTTACACCGGGGGAGGGCTCAGCGGCCCGCGCTGGGCAGCCATCGACAACTCAGGAAATATATGGATCACGAATGCCAACGATAGCCTGAGCGAGTTTGATTCCAGCGGCAATGCGCTCTCCGGCACAAGCGGGTATACAGGCGGCGGGCTTAGTTCCCCGCAAGGGCTTGCCGTGTACAACAGCAGCGGGATTTTTGTGATGGACAACGCCAATTCCTACACCCAATTCAGCGAGTTCCAGTTGGATGGCACGGTTAAATCAGGCTCTCCCTTCACAAAGACCGGCATAAGCAGTCCCTATGGTGTCGCTCTGACCAATGGAGGGACGTTCCTGTGGATTACAAACCCGGCCACCCACTCGCTGGATCAGCTAATAACCTCCAGCCTTCTTTACATTAGAAATGTTGCGTTCGCCGGCGGATTGAACGCTCCCCAAGGCATCGCAATCGACGGTTCAGGAAATGTCTGGGTGGCGGATAGCGGGGGTGCCGACCTGACCGAATATAGCGGCACCGGTATACCGATCTCCGGTTCCTCAGGATACACCGGGGGAGGAGTGTTGAACCCATCCCAGATTGCCATTGACGGGCTTAACCACGTCTGGGTGACGAACCCCGCGGCCAATTGCGTGAGCGAATTTTCCAACAGCGGAACCGCGCTTTCGGGCGATGCCGGTTTCACCGGAGGCGCGTTGAGCACGCCACAGGGCGTGGGCATCGATGGCTCCGGCAATGTATGGGTAGCCAATTCCAACGCAAACAACATCGTCGAGTTTGTCGGCGCCGGGGCTCCGGTAGTGACGCCTCTCGCCAGCGCCGTGACCGGCAGCAAGCTGGGCACGCGGCCGTGACGTGGCGAGACTGCGCACCATGCCTGACAAATCCACGAGAATGAGAAGCGTTTGGCTCCCAATCTTTCTATTCGTAGGCATGCTGCCTCTCGCCGGATGCGGCGGCGGTACCGCGGAAGGCAATTCCACTCCGCCCCCGCCGACACCCTCCGGTCCTTCGCTCAGCGGCTCAGTTCACGCCGGCCAAACGGCCGTCTCGGGTGCGAGCATACAGCTTTACGCCGCAGGCAATACGGGCTTTGGCTCGGCGGCGACTTCGCTGCTTACCACTTCTTCGGTCACAACCGACGCCAGCGGCAGCTTCACGCTCCACTATTCTTGTCCTTCCTCCAGCGCTCAGGTTTATCTGGTGGCTACAGGCGGCAATCCCGGCCTGGCTGCAGGAACTAACAACTCCGTGCTCGCCATGATGACCGCTCTCGGGCCATGCGGGAGTTTGGGTTCCACCACAAGCATCAATGAACTGACGACTGTCGCCTCGGTGTTCGCTCTCGCTCAGTTCATGAGTGCGGGAGCGAATGTCGGCACCAGCAGCACCAATGCCCAAGGCCTGGCAAACGCCTTTGCTGCGGTTGCGAACCTGGTCAATGTTTCTGATGGGAGCGCGCCGGGGCCTTCTTTGCCCTCGGGAGCCATCGTCTCGGCTTCCTTGCTCAACACCCTCGCCAACATCCTGAATAGCTGCACGAGTTCGGCCGGTCCGTGCGCTTCGCTCTTTTCTGCAGCCACACCCAGCGGGGAGGCCGCACCTACCAACACCATTGACTCGGCGTTGGACGTTGCTTTGCATCCGGCATTGAATCCGGCTGCGCTATTCGCCCTCTCGTCCTCCGCTCAGCCCTTCCAGCCGGCACTGACGCAGGCGCCGAACGACTGGATGCTGTCCATCAGTTACACAGGAGGGGGCCTGCACGGGCCGTCCGCGTTGGCGATCGACCAGTCAGGGAACGTATGGGTGGCAGATTACTATGCAGCTGTTAGCGAACTTTCTTCCCAGGGACAGCCGCTCTCGCCGAGCAGCGGCTTCACTGGCGGAGGAATGAATGAATGCTATGGTTTGACCATCGACAATAGTGGCAATATCTGGGTTACGAATGAGCAGAGCTCGGGTTCCGTGAATCATGGTCTGGGCAGTGTGACCGAGTTGAACGCCAGCGGTCAGATTTTGTCTGGTGCTAACGGCTTCTCGGGAGGCGGCATCAATTTTCCGGTAGCAGTGGCTTCGGACTCGGCTGGGAATATCTGGACGTCCAACTACGGCGCTTCGACCGCCAGCTTGCTTTCCAACAATGGAAACGCGATTTCAGGTTCCAGCGGCTTTGGCAGCGGAGACCTCAACTTTCCTGTAGCCATCGCGGCTGATGCTGGAGGAAATTCCTGGCTTGCCAACCAGAGTTCCACCACCGTCACCAGAATTACAGCCGACGGATCGCAAGCCACGAGCTACTCCTGCTGCAACGCCCCTTCGGGCCTCGCGATTGATCGGCATGGCAATATCTGGGTGACCAATTTTCTGGGGGATAGCGTAAGTGAGCTATCGCAAAGTGGATCGGTGATTTCCAATGGTTATACCGGCGGTGGTCTCTTGCGCCCGCAAGGCATTGCCGTCGACGGAAAAGGGAATGTCTGGATCGCGAATTACCACGGAAATTCTATTGCCCAGTTGGCAGGCGCCGATAGCACGACTCCGGGAACCGCTCTCTCAAGTGGAAACGGGCTCGGATTGTCGGCGGGCTTAAGCTTGCCATTTGCCTTGGCCATCGATGCCAGCGGCAATCTTTGGGTTTCCAGTTTTGCGAACGACATGGTCGTGGAGTACATCGGCGCCGCCGCCCCCGTAAAAACACCTCTTCTCGGACCGCCGGCAGCTCCGTAAATGACGTAGAGCGCTGTTCTCTGGTGCGCCCGGCAGTCCGATTACCTTTCAGCCTATTGAACCCACTTGCTTTCGCCGGCGGGCGAAGAGGAAAAATGTAAGGTGGATGGTTGAATCTCCCGCCTCCGTCTTGCGTGAGATGTCGAGAGGGCCGGAGCACACCTAACATGAAATTATTGATAGCTTTTCTCTTCGTCCTCGGCAGCGCCGCCGCGTTCGGCCAAACGACCGCGCTGGATCCCACTTCTCCGGACCTTTGGCAACCGGAACACGTTCCTTTCTCCTTCCAATACGATGGCAAGGAATCGGCACAGATTCTGCCAACGTGGCAGGCATCCGAGGAGAAGGTGGCGGGGGACAGCGGTGACATTCGCCGCTATTCCTATAAGGACCCGGCCAGCCAGCTCAAGGTGACTGCCGAGGTCCGTACCTATCCCGATTATCCCGGCACTGTCGACTGGGTTCTTAGGTTCCGCAACGAAGGTTCATCGGATACGCCGATTATTCAGAACATTCTGCCATTGCATTGGACCATCGGCGCTTCGTCCGGCGATTGTTTCGTTCGCCATGCTCGAGGCAGCGACGCGCGCGCGGATGACTTCGAGCCACTGGCGGAGCATTTCGGTCCGGGCGGAAGCGACCACCTTGAATCATCCGGAGGAGACCCCTCCAGCAAGAACACACTGCCCTTCTTCAACCTGCAGACCGGCGACCACGGGCTCATCGGCGCCATTGGATGGACGGGCAACTGGAAGGCCGATTTCACTTATGCCAAGGACGGGAAAACCATCCTCATGATGAGCGGCATGAAGCGGACGCATTTGCTGCTTCACCCCGGTGAAGAAATTCGCACCCCGCGCATCCTGCTGATGAGGTGGTCTGGGGGCGACTGGCAGAATTCCCAGAATGCGTGGCGCCGCCTTCTCCTCGCCCACTACACGCCCCACGACAACGGCAAGCCCATGCGGGGGCCGGTCCTTTTCGGCAGTTGGGGTTCGGAGCCGATCGCCGACAAGCTGGCTTACATCCAATGGGTTCACGATCACAAAATTCCGGTCGAAGTCTATGCCGTGGATGCCGGCTGGTATGGAGACTCGTTCGGGGCAGAAGACGATCCGACCAATCCCTGGTGGAAGAATCGGGGCGACTGGTTTCCCAGCCCCAGGTATTATCCCCACGGCATCAAGCCACTCGGCGAAGCCTTAAAAGCCGACGGTTTCGGTTTCTCGCTCTGGATTGAGCCGGAAACCAGCATGCCCGGCCGAAAAATTGTCAGAGACCATCCCAACTGGTTTCTTCATTCCGACCGCCCGGTGAATCCCGGAGTGCTGCTGGCCAATCTTGGCAATCCCGAGGCGCTGAAAGGAATCACCGACATGGTCTCCGGCTTCATCAGCGATTTCGGCATGACCTGGTATCGCCAGGATTTCAACATCCCTCCGGAGCGTTATTGGGAGTTGGCGGACACACCGGACCGCATCGGCATGACAGAGATCGGCCATGTGGAAGGACTCTATAAAATGTGGGACCAGTTGCTCGCCCAACACCCCGGCCTGCACATTGACAATTGTGCAAGCGGTGGGCGCCGCCTCGACATCGAGATGATGTCGCGCAGCTTTGTGGTGTGGCGGACGGATCACGGATTTCTCGATACTCTCGCCGAACAGGCGCAGACTCAGGCGCTTGCCCCCTGGGTGCCCGAAAATATGGGATTCGAGACCTATACGCTTTCGAAGCCTTGGACCAAGCCTGGCCCGTACACCACACCCGAGAATTTGTACTTAATGCGCCTCGGTTACGACGCCGGGTACGGAGTGAGCCCGGGCGCGGCGGGAGTCAACAATGACGAATGGGTCGCATGGATGAAGCAAGCCATCGGCGAGTATCACGAGGTGCAGCCTTATTTCTATGGCGACTTCTACTCTCTCTTGCCATACAGCCGCAACGACGCGACCTGGACGGCGTGGCAGTGGAACCGGCCTGAAGAAAAGGACGGTCTGGTTATGGTCCTCCGCCGGCCGAAGAGCCCGTTCACGACAATGGAATTGGGCCTTAAGAACCTGAATCCCGATGGGACTTACGAGGTTGAGGTCCGAGCCACCTACGAAAAGACTCCCATTGAGGAAATGAAGGGTAGCGAGTTAGCTCATCTGCAAATTCGATTGCCCGAGGCGCCGAGCTCCGCTCTTATCTTCTACCGGCAAAAATAGAACTGCCGGCTATCATGGGCTGTCCGAGAAGAAGGCAGGATGGAGGATATTGCTGGTTGAAAAGGGGTCTTCCGCTTATCGGAGCAGTGCTGCGGCAATTTCTTCCCACTCTTCCTCGAAAGAACTATGGGCCGGAGATTTCCCCGCCCGCTGATACCAATATCCGGCGTTCGACGAATCGCCCTCTTTGCGATGAAGATACGCATGTACCCAAGCGCCTGCAGGGCCTTCGTCTTGCTGCGCCGATTCGTGCGCTTTTTCCCAATCGCCCTTGGCGTCCCACCATAAGCCGCTAAGGCAAAGCCCAGATCCTGAGGGGGTTGGGCGCTTGGCAGGGAATTGCGAAACTCTTGCAGGTTCATAGTTTCCACGCAAATTTGGCGAACCCACAGCATATCCCAAAGCCGCCGATGTTTGATATCGGCGTTATACCCTGCTTCCTTCTAATGCGAGCGGTTTCGGGCCGAGCTGTTCTCTGTATAATCACCAGAATAAGCAGATGCCGAAATTCCCTTCTGAAAGGCGGTTCCTGTGAGTTCCCACACACACCCAAATGCCGGACAGCCACCCCCGGGGCCGCAGCCCCTGCCCGGAGTGGATTCCATTATTGCGGTTGGCTCGGGCAAGGGAGGAGTGGGCAAGACCACGATTGCGGTGAACCTGGCCATCGCCTTATCCAAGCTGGGCAATAAAGTGGGACTGCTCGATGCCGATGTGTATGGCCCGAATGTTCCTTTAATGCTCGGCGTGAGTGGCCAGCCCCAGGCGAATCCGGAGGGCAAAATTGATCCGCTGCGGGCGCATGGCATCAAGGTGATTTCCGTCGGCTTTCTGAATCCCGGCGATAAGCCCGTGATCTGGCGCGGCCCTATGCTGCATTCGATCATTCGCCAGTTCCTGGGTTCGGTGCAGTGGGGCGATTTGGACTATCTGGTCGTAGATCTACCGCCGGGCACTGGCGATGTGGCGCTTTCCCTGATTCAGACCGTGCCTCTGACCGGGGCAATCGTGGTTTCCACGCCCTCGGATGTCTCGCTGCAGGACGCCCGCAAAGCTATAGAAATGTTCCGGCAAATGAAAGTAGATCTGGTGGGCATGGTGGAAAACATGAGCTATTTCGTCTGCCCGCACTGCCAGCACGAAATCGATATATTTTCACGCGGCGGGGCAGAGAAGACGGCACAGCAATTCGGGGTATCATTCCTGGGCAACATTGCCCTCGATCCGGAACTGCGCAAGGCCGGAGATACAGGCAAGCCAGCGGTGCTCGAAGGCGAAACGTCGCCTCATGCCAAATCACTCTACGATTTTGCCCGTAAAGTGATCGGGCGGGTCGAGGAGATTCGCTCCAGCACCCCCGAAGGAGTGATTCAGATTCAATAACTTAGCATTCGGTCTGCCAGAGTGCTAATCGCTTGACAGTGGCGGTGGGGGATTCCTAGAATCAACTTGGGTAGGTGCCTGCCGATGTATCTCAAGTTGATGAATCTAAAGCATTAAAACGCGAATCTAATAGATAGCTTGAGGGGCGAGCGGCCCGTAATCTAAGGAGTGTCATGCAAGGATCCCCGATAGGTGAACGCGAACGGGAGATTCTGACGGCTATCGTGGAGACCTTTATTGCCACGGGTGAGCCAGTCGGATCGCGTACCCTTGCACGCTCCAGCCGGGAAGGTTTAAGCCCGGCGACGATCCGCAACGTCATGGCGGATTTGGCGGACGCGGGATTCCTCGAGCAGCCGCATACATCTGCGGGACGCGTTCCGAGTTCGGAAGCCTACCGCTACTATGTGGAGCAATTGACCGGGAAGGCGCATCTCTCGCATGAAGATGAAGACATTATTCACGACTCGCTGCACGGCATCAATGACGTGCAGGAGTTCATGGAGCGAACCTCGCATGTGCTGTCGCTCATCTCACACAATGTTGGGGTGGCGGTAGCGACCGGGGGGCCCAAAAATGCCCTGGAACATGTCTACTTCTCGCGGCTGGGGGACCAGAAAGTTCTAGCGGTGGTGGTAACGAAATCGGGCCTGGTGCGGGACCGGGTATTGCGCATGGACCTGCCGCAGGATGATTTAGACCAGGCGGCGCGGTTCATCAACGAGAATTTTCGGGGCTGGACCATGGAGGCCATGCGCGGTGAACTGGCGCGACGCCTGGAACGGGAGCGCAGCGAGTACGACCGCCTGATGGCCTCGGTCGAACGGCTCTACCGGCAGGGTGCGTTGGCAACGGACGAGACGGCGCAGGTGGTTTTCGTGGAAGGCGCGGCGAACCTGGTGACCGGCGAAGAAGATCGCCAGCGGTTGCGCGAAATGCTTAAAACGCTGGAAGAGAAACAGAAGATTGTGGAACTGCTGAGCGCGTATCTCGACGTCAAGCAGGAGGCGGTACGAGTGGTAATCGGTTTGGATGAGGCACTGCCTTCGATGCAGAACTTCGTACTGATCGGCGCGCCGGCGCGGGTGGGCGGGGAAGTAATGGGATCGTTGGCGGTGATCGGTCCCACGCGGATCGATTATCAGCACACCATGACCGCGGTTTCCTATATCGCGCGTCTGTTTGACAAAATTCTCAACGAATCGGATTAGTGAGTTATGGCAAGAGGCAACGGAAAACCCGAAGTGGAACCTGTATTGGACGCAGAGCACGAATTGCCAGCATCGGATGACAGCGAAGCGGAAACCCAGGTCAGAGTGTCCACCGGTGGCGAACCTGTCGCTCGTGATGGCGAAATGCAGAAGCTGAAGGCCGAGCGTGACACGCTGCTCGACCGTCTGGCGCGCCTGCAGGCCGAGTTCGAGAACGCTCGCAAGCGGGCGGCGAAGGAGCAGCAGGAGTTCCGTGAGTTCGCGACCGCCGACGTCATCAAGGCGATCCTGCCCGTGCTCGACAGCTTTGACCGGGCTTTGCAGGCCGGGGCAGATAAATCGCATTTGCGCAGCGGAGTGGAGTTGATCCACAAGCAGTTGCATGACGCTTTGCAGAAAGTCGGACTCCGCGTGGTAGCCGCCAAGGGCGAGCAGTTCGACCCGCATGTCCATGAAGCGATTGAAATGGTAGACACGACCGAAGCCGACGACCATGAAGTACTTGAAGAATTGCAGCGCGGGTATAAGCTCAAAGAACGGCTGCTGCGTCCGGCGATGGTGAGGGTGGCGCGCAATCCCAAGCAGTAGCTTTCAAGAACCGAAGCGTTTGGAAGGACCTATCTGGCGAGCAACGTAAAACGCGATTACTACGAAGTTCTGGGTGTGGCCCGCGGCGCCAACGAACAGGAAATCAAGAGCGCCTACCGCAAGCTGGCGTTGCAGTTTCATCCTGACCGCAACCCGAACAATCCTGACGCGGAAGAGAAGTTCAAGGAATGCAGCGAGGCCTACGCCATTCTCGCCGACGGCGAGAAGCGCGCCATGTACGACCGCTTCGGGCATGCCGGGTTAGGGGCCGGGGCGGGCGGATTTGACAGCTCGTCGTTCCAGGATTTCGGCGAAATCTTCGGAGATTTCTTCGGTTTCGGCGAAATGTTCGGCCAGGGCGGCCGCACCCGAACACGAGCGCAGCGGGGCCCGGATTTGCGCGAAGACCTGACTCTCGAATTCGAGGAAGCGGTGTTCGGCTCCGAAAGCCAGGTGAGCGTACGCCGTCACGAGAGCTGCGAAACCTGCCGCGGCTCGGGCTCCGCTCCCGGCAAAGCTGCCACGAATTGCCGCGCCTGCGGCGGACGCGGGCAGGTACGCTATCAGCAAGGCTTCTTCAGCATTGCCCGGACTTGCCCAACCTGCCATGGCGCCGGCTCGGTGATCACCGATCCATGTTCCAAATGTAAAGGCGAAGGCAGAACACTGCGGCAAAGGACGGTGGACGCCAAGATTCCCGCCGGCGTCGAGGACGGCACCCGCATCCGCTACGCCGGTCTGGGCGAGAGCGGCGTGCATGGCGGGCCGCCGGGCGACCTTTACATTGTGCTGCACGTAAAGGAACATCCATTTTTCGAGCGCGAGGGCAATGACCTGCACTGCGTCGTCCCCATCTCCTTTACGCAGGCGGCTCTGGGAACGGAGATTGAAGTTCCAACTCTCGAAGGCGAGCACATGCTTAAGGTTCCCGAGGGTACGCAGTCGGGAACTCGATTCCGCATCCGCAGCAAAGGCGTGCCGGTGCTCAATGGGCGAGGCAAAGGAGATCTCTTCGTAGAAGCCCGGGTGCAGACCCCCGCCAAGATAAGCAAGCGCCAGCGCGAGCTGCTGGAAGAGTTGGGCGGAATCAATCCGATCGAGAACAAGCCGGAACGTCGCAGCTTGCTGGATAAAGTAAAAGATATGTTTGTGTAGCCGGGCCAGCTGGCTCCGTGCACTATCTTGCCGGATAAAATCGTCAACATGTCCACATTCGCACGGGACCTCCGCTTTGCCCTTCTCCAGTTGCGCAAGACACCTGGAGTCACTCTCCTCATTGTTCTAATCCTGGCTCTCGGTATCGGCGCCACGACGGCGATCTTTTCTCTCGTAGAGGGCGTCCTGCTTCGCCCCTTGCCATTCAGCCATCCCGAGTGCTTGGTGGTGCTGGGAGATCATTTGGGCAATAACCCCGGCATTAGCGTGACAGCTCGCGAGATCGGCACATATGCGAACGAAAGCAGCGCTTTCGTTTCTCTGGGGGGTGTGTATCGAAGGAGCTATGAGCTTTCCGGCGGTGCGACACCCGAAGAAGTCATGGGCGCCCGGCTTACCGCCGGTGTCTTCCCAACTTTGGGAGTTCGTCCCCTCCTGGGCCGCCCCTTCACGCCAGCGGAGGAGGAAGGGCACCAGCCCCTCGCTGTTATCGCTTACCCGTTGTGGCTGAACCGCTATCACCGTGATCCCAATATCCTTGGTAGCTCCATGGTTCTTGACCGGAAAACCTACACGATCATCGGCGTGATGCCACGCAGTTTCGAGTTTCCTCTGGAGGTGGGTCATCTCAACCAGGCGCAAGTGTGGGTTCCAATGAGCCCCAGCGCCGATGAACTATCCGAACAGTCCGGCTTTTGGGGCTACCACATCATTGCCCGTCTCAGGGATGGCGTCACCATCTCCCAGGCAGCGCAAGACGCCGACCGCGTGGCCCACCAGATCATGCGCGATTTCCCAGCCAGTAAGGCCAGAATTCACATTCGTGGTGATGTCGCGCCGCTACGTGAATTCGCCGTCGCCAGCGTCCGGCCGCTGCTTCGTACGCTTTTCCTCGCAGTCTCCGTTGTCCTCCTGATTGTTTGCGTGAACGTTGCCGGGCTGTTGTTGGTGCAGGCCATCCGCCGGCGTCGTGAATATGCCGTTCGACTGACGCTCGGCGCCGGGCCTGGCGCCGTCCTTCGGGAATCTTTGCTGGGAGGCCTGCTGCTTAGCGTGGCGGGTGGTGCGCTCGGGCTGGCATTGGCCGCGATAGCAATCCGTGCCGCATTGCACCTTCTGCCCGAGTCCATGCCGCGCATCGGCGCGATCTCAATGGACGCTACCGTCTTCGGGTTCGCTATGGTACTCGCATTGTTGACTGGCGGGTTGTGCAGCCTGGCTCCTGCCTTCGTGGCTTTGCGAACCGACCTGACGGAAAGCCTTAAAGAGGGCGATCGCGCCGGCACCGGGGCGGCCAGCCATGCCAGGTTACGTTTCGCCCTGGTAGTGGCGGAGATCGCGATCGCTCTGGTGCTGCTCACAACTTCCGGGGCATTTTTGCGCAGTTTCCAGAGAATGCTCGCGGTGGATCCCGGTTTCCGCCCCGACCATGTGCTTGTCGCGGGCTTTCAGTTGCCCGTGCAGCAATATTCGACGCGGGGTTCCACCGACTCGTTCATCCGGGAGATCGTTGACCGGCTTTCGAGCAAACCGGGTGTCTTCGCAGTTGGCATTAGTGACACCTTGCCTGCCTCCGATGCTTCCGGCGAATCCACCTACACCGTCGAGAACGAACCAGTAGATCGCTGGAAACTGAAATTCGCAGGGTTCGCAACCATTTACGGAGACTATTTCCGCGCAATGGGCATTCGGCTGATCGAGGGCAGGTATTTCACCCCCGAAGACCGCGCGAACGCACCGCTTGTGATGATTGTCAATCAGTCCATGGCAAAGCATTCCTGGCCAGGCCAGAGTCCCCTTGGCAAGCGTATGCACGTCGGCAACCCAAAAAAGGGACTGCCGTGGGCTACTGTCGTCGGCGTAGTCGCCGATACAAAATTGGGCGCCCGCGATGAACCCAGTATCGAGCAGTGGTACGCGCCTGAGCAGCAACCCGCTACCCTGTATGGCCCCCAGCCCCTTGGCAGTCTTCCCAATGCTGCCGGAGGCTTCATTACCGTACGTTCAGCTTTGCCTCCTGAGCAGATGGTTCGCGTCGTGAGCTCAACCGTTGCCGAAATTGATCCGCTACTCGCCTTGCAGGAGGTGCAGAGCATGAATGATGTGATCGCGAACGTGGAAGCGCCACGCCGCTTCAATACCACGCTCATTGCCACCTTTGCGCTGGGCGCTCTTCTGCTCGCACTCACCGGGATATATGCGGTGGTCGCGTTTTCAGTCTCACTGCGGACCCAGGAGATTGCCATCCGAATGGCGCTGGGTGCGCCACGCGCGAACATCGCCCGGCTCGTGCTCATTTCGGGCGTGAAGATGACAGCGCTGGGTTGCGCCTTTGGAGTACTCGGGTCGGTAGCAGGGTCACGCGTGGTCGGTAGCCTGTTGTTTGAGGTTAGCCCAACCGACCCGGTCATCTACGCAGGGAGCGTTTTGATGATGTTCCTCCTGGCGCTTTTCGCGTCGGGAATTCCTGCCGCCCGCGCAGCTTTTGCCGACCCGATCCATGCTTTGCGATCGAGCTAGAAGCTCCTGCCGCGGTAGCTTCCTGATATCCAGCTATCCGTTTGGTTTGTTTCCCGCTTAGGTTCCCGTTGGTATTTGTTTTCCTTTCCCGGTTGTAATTGCAGTACCTTCCGTTCATGACGCGCCGCCGCTGGCTGGCCGATGAAGTCTCCGGAAATCGTGCCGCCCTGGTCGGCTCCCACGCCGACCATCTCATCCGCGTGTTGCGGGCGCGGGTGGGGCAGGAGTTCGATATCGGTGTGGGCCATGCGGTGCGGCGCGGCCAGGTCGTAAAAATAAGTGACCGGCGCGTGGAGTTCGCCCTTGGGGGCGAGGTGCCACAGGTCAAGCCGCCCAACGTCACGGTCATCCTGTCCGTTTTCAAATTCAGTCACATGGACTGGGCGATTGAGAAGTGCACCGAACTGGGCGCGAACCGCATCGTTCCCATGATCGCCCGCCGCAGCGACGCGCATCTCGCCCACGCTGCGCCCAAGCGCCGGGAACGCTGGGAAAAAATTGCAAAGCATGCGGCCGAACAGGCGAGGCGTGTCACGCCCCCGGAGATCTCCGTGCCCATGAGTTTGAAGGAAGCTGTGCACCTGCTGGGCGAGACCCGTATCCTGCTGGCAGAGTCGGAAGAAGAAGTCTCGTTAAGAAAAGCTCTGCGCCCGTATTCCCCCGAGGGTGAAGTGCTGCTGGCCTTCGGTCCCGAAGGCGGTTGGACCGATTATGAGTTCGATTTGTTCCGGAAAGCCGGTTGGATCACGGCCTCCATCGGCCGCAATATTCTCCGCGCTGAAACGGCGGTGATCGCGGCGCTGGCGATTGTCATGGCGGAGTTGAACGCCACGAATGAGAGTTAGTTTCCGCGGCGCCCCTGACAGTGAACAGGGTTTCACTGCATATTCTCAGTGGCGTCTGGTAAGCTCCTCCTCAATGGCAGTTTCTGAGTTGACCCCTACCTCCGGCAGTTTCGTACCTGACGAACGCCAGCGCGAAGCTATCGAACACCTTCATGGGCCCATGTTGGTGGTTGCCGGCGCCGGCACCGGCAAAACGACCGTCCTCACCCGCCGCATCGCCCGCCTGGTACAGGAAGGCCATGCCCGGGCCGAGGAGATTCTGGCCGTCACCTACACCAAGAATGCCGCCCAGGAAATGAAGGAGCGCGTGCAGGGGGAACTCGGCACGGCGGACGCCACCGGTCTTCAGGTGCATACCTTTCATGACTACTGCTACGGGCTTCTGGTCCGCAACGGAAGAAGATTTGGCGTGCTGGACGACAAGGATTTGTGGATCTTCCTGCGCCGCCGGATTCGCGAACTGCACCTCGACCACTTCATTCGGGCGGCAGATTTGGGCAAGTTCCTGAATGATCTCCTCAGTTTCATGCGCCGCTGCCAGGACGAACTGGTCGGGCCGGAAAAATACGAGGGTTATGTGGAGCGGCTCTGCCGCGGCGAGTTGCCCTTGCCGCGCGTGGCGAAAAAGAAAGATGCAGAAGCGCTCAGCGATGAGGAAATCCTGGGCCGTTGCCGCGAGATCGCACACGTATTCGCCACCGTCGAACGCATGCTGAGGGAAGACAATTTGGGAACCTTCGGCCACATGATTACCGGCGCGTACGCTTTGTTGCAGGATCCGGAGCAACAGGCAACAGCCCTCCGGCATAGCCGCTTTATTTTGGTAGACGAATTTCAGGACGCCAACTACGCGCAGATCAAACTTCTCCGTCTGCTGGCGGGGCGGGAGCGGAATGTTTTCGCTGTCGGCGATCCTGACCAGGCCATCTACCAATTCCGCGGAGCTTCCAGTGCCGCTTTCGGACTCTTTCAGCGGCATTTCCCCGGCACTAAGCTGGTCAAGCTGGAAAAGAACCGGCGCTCCACGACCCCGATCCTGAGAACGGCATTTGCTGTCATTGAGAAGAATCCGGAGCTTTTTTCCGGCGATGGATTGCCGGCGTCAATGAGGCGGACGCCGCTTATCTCGGCGCGTGACGAGCAAATCCTAAGCGAAGGGAAGCAGCCGGCCAACGTCCCCACGGAGGCCGTGATTTCCGTTGGCAAGGAAGCGGAACAGATGGACGTGGCGGCAGTCATCCGGCAACGACGCCGCGAATTGAAATGCAAATGGAAAGATATGGCGGTCCTGTACCGCCAGCACACTCACCGCGACCGGGTAGCTGCCGAGCTGAGGGCGCAGCACATCCCGTTCTCCATTGAGAATCTGGATGTGATGGACACGCCGGATGTCCGCGACCTGCTGGCTTGCCTGGGCGCTGTCATCTCCGAGGCGGATGGAGCAAGCCTCTTCCGGGTGGCCGCTTTGCCTCAGTTTGCCATTGATGCCGACGAACTACGAGCCGGCATGAAGGCCCTGCCCAAGGATGCCGACCCCAGCACAGGGATCGCGGTCGTGCTCAGCCGAATCGCCGGTGGTCCCGCAGTGTTGCAAAACCTGCAGCAGGCGCGCGAGGAGATTGCTCGCGCAAACGCCAAAAGCCGCTCCGCGGCGGAGGTCGTAGTTCGGCGCTTCGGGCTCGATCGAAACTCGCCGGCTTTGCAGGCCGTGCTCAGCTTCATCGCCGTATGGGAAGACAAGCCCGTCACCACGACCGGCCAACTTGCCGAATTCCTGGAGTATCTCGATTATTTCCGGGAAGCGGGCGGCACCATCCCGCTGGCCTCGCACGACGAAGACGCGGTCGCGCTGATGACTGCGCATACCGCCAAGGGCCTGGAGTGGAATCACGTTCTTATCCTGCGCGCCACTTCCAGTTCCTTCCCCTGTTCCTACAAAGATCCGCTGTTTGAACTTCCGGCGGCGCTGTTTGAAGAAGATTCCATTGCGCAGCGGGAGGGCCGAACCCTGCATGAGCAGGAGGAACGGCGTTTGTTCTACGTGGCTATGACCCGCGCCCGCGATTCGCTCACCATGTACGCCCAGCAAGGAAGAGGGATAAAAGATCCGACGCCCCCCGGCTATTTGCGCGAACTGTTGGCGAACGCCGGCATCCGGGAGTGGTTTCGCGGCCGGGAGCCTTTGGCGGTGGTTGGCGACTTGTTCGCCGAAGAAGCTGCGCCGCAGCCCTCCATCTCGAGGTCCAGCGACTGGTTGAAGCGCCCTCCCGTATCGAAACTGAACGGACGGTTGAGCGCCACAGCGGTCGAAACTTACGACATGTGCCCGCTTCGCTTCAAGCTCGAACGGGAGTGGAGGATTCCGCGCGATGCTCCCGCGGCTATGCAGTATGGCGCAGCCATGCACCGGGTCCTGAAGACCTACTACGACTCGGTCAGGATGGAGCGCCCCTTAACGGAGAACGAGCTTATTCAATTGTTCCGGGATGACCTTTCCCGGGCTGGACTCCAGGACCGCTATCAACATGAACTGTATGAAAAGCAGGGCATAGAACAGTTGCAGGAGTTCGTCAGGCAGTCCCAAGCCGGAGACAAGCCCGAAGTTCTGCACACCGAGGAATGGTTCGAGGTGACCATCGGCGACACAACTGTCGCGGGCCGCATTGACCGTATGGACCGGCAAAAGGATGGGCGCATCATCGTCACCGACTACAAGACTGGCAAACCCAGGTCGCAGGAAAATGCCGACGAGAGCCTACAGCTTTCTGTGTACGCATTGGCCGCCCGCGAGAAGTGGGGGTACGACGTGGACGCGCTGGTCTTCTACAACCTGGCGGAAAACGCGTCCGTCATCACTCGCCGCAGCGATGCTGAACTGGACGGGGCGAGGGTCAAAGTCGCGGAAGTTGCGGCCAAAATCGCCGCCGGGGTTTTCCCCGCCAACAAGGCGTTCCACTGCCATTTTTGCCCTTACCGGAATCTTTGCCCGGCTACGGAGAAGTCGATGTTCGCAGTGACGAATGAAAATAGAGGCGGCGAGAGCGGGGCGCGAAAGCCGCGGCTTTCGAAGAAGCAGCTGCAATAAGTAAGTTCCGAATCCTTCCCACAAAAACTTAGGGGACGCTTTTCGCGTCCCCTCTTTTTCCGAATGGCGAAGAGTTAGTGTTTCTTTTTCTTCTTCGCGGCTTTCTTCTTGGTTGCCATGGATCTATTCTCCCTTCCATTGTTCATGGATAATGCAACGGTGTTTTGTTGCGACTGATTGAATGTATAGAGTTAATAAAAAATGAAGTCAAGCAAAAAATGCATTGCATCTGCGCATCTGAACGATGCACCAAAGTCACGATGATGACCCGTCGAAGTTTTTTTTGCTCGCTCGACGATTCGCGATCGCATTTTGATCGGTCAATACATTTTGGTTTGCCCTACCGATTATCTTTTTCGTCTTTCCGCGCTCCGTTCGGCGGTAAGTGAACGCCGCGCCTGCGAGGACGATTTTTCTGTAGCTCGCAGAGCACGAACTATAATTCACAAGGACGCAAATTCTTCGCAGGAGCACGTCAATGGCTGCTTTGGACGAGGTTGTCATCATTTCCGGATGCCGCACAGCAGTGGGAAAGTTCCAAGGAAGCCTTTCTGACATAGCCGCGCCGCAGTTGGGTGCGGTGGTGGTTCGCGAAGCGGTGAAGCGTGCCGAGCTAGACCCTAAGCAAGTGGATGAATGCATCATGGGGAACGTGGTCTCCGCCGGACTCGGTCAGAATCCCGCGCGGCAAGCTGCTATTTTCGGCGGACTGCCTCCGGAAGTAGGTGCCATGACTGTAAACAAAGTTTGCGGTTCCGGACTTAAAGCAGTCGCACTTGCAGCGCAGGCAATTCAAACCGCGAATAGCACAATGGTGGTAGCGGGCGGAATGGAATCCATGACCAATGCTCCTTACCTTTTGCCCCAAGCCAGAAAAGGGTATCGCCTGGGCGACGCCAAGATCGTCGACTCGATGGTGCATGATGGCTTGTGGGACATCTACAACGACTACCACATGGGCATTACCGGGGAGAACGTTGCCGAGAAGTATGGAATCAGCCGCGAGGATCAGGATCAGTTTGCCGTCAATTCGCACCGCAAGGCGATAGCCGCGATGAAAGAATGCCGTTTCCAATCGCAAATCGTCCCGGTTGAGCTGCCGACGAAAAAGAAAGGCGAGACTCCCAGAGCTGTTCGACAAAGACGAAGGGCCGCGGGAGGACACGACGATTGAGGCTCTGCGCTCATTGAAGCCCGCCTTCAAGAAGGATGGAACCGTCACCGCCGGCAATGCTCCCGGCGTGAACGATGGAGCTGCCGCGGTGGTGGTGACCAGCGCGCAGCGCGCTCGCGAACTCGGCGCGAGCCGATGGTGCGCATCGTTGCCCAGGCCACCAGCGGGATTGACCCCGCCTGGGTCATGATGGCGCCGGTGGGAGCGATCCGAAAGATTTGGGAGAAGACCGGATGGAAGAAGGACGAAGTGGACTTGTACGAACTGAATGAAGCTTTTTCTGTACAGGCTCTCGGAGTCATTCGGGAACTCGGCCTCGATCTGGCCAAAGTTAACGTGAATGGCGGGGCGGTAGCCCTCGGGCATCCCATCGGCGCCAGCGGCGCACGCGTTCTGGTGACGTTGATCTACGAGATGATTCGCCGCGACGTTCACCGCGGCATCGCTGCCCTCTGTCTCGGCGGGGGCAACGCCGTGGCCATGGCCGTCGAACGATAGGCATCGTCGCATAGCTAATCTACCGATGCCATTCGGGGCAAAGCGAAGAATCCCCGGCAGCTTTCTGCCGGCCACGGCTTTCCAGGGAATTCATACTTCAATCTCGTCGCCTGCCATTTCCAACGGAACGCAAGTTCAAATGTCACATTGCGCATGTCTGCCCGTCACAGCGGGACCCGGTCTGGTTCTTTACAGTAGGCGATTGCCTGATTCCCGCCTCGTTCGCGGAACCGTGAATGCTTCCCCGGGAGCCAGCTTTCATCTTCGATGCTCTACAAGACTCTCAGCGCCGCAGTGTATGGCGTAGATGCCAACATTATTGAAGTGGAAGTGGACCTCTCGGGCATCAAGACTCCCGAAGATCACTTCCATACCGTCGGCCTGCCGGATGCTGCCGTGCGCGAGAGCCGTGACCGGGTGCGCGCCGCGCTGAAGAATTGCGGCTACGACATCCCACCCACCAACATCACCATCAATCTTGCTCCCGCCGATATCCGGAAAGAAGGATCGGGCTTCGACCTGCCAATGGCTCTCGCCATCGTGGGAGCATACGGCGGTCTGAATAAGAAAGAAGTGCCGGACTGCCTGTTCGTCGGCGAACTCTCCCTGGACGGTGGAGTGCGAGGAGTACGCGGCGCGTTGCCCATCGCCATCGAGGCGCGGGGCCGCAAGATTTCGCGACTGGTGGTGCCGGAGTTGAACGCGCGCGAGGCCGCCATGGTCGGTGGCGTGGAGGTTTTTCCGGTTAAGTCACTGCTGGACGTTATTCATTTCGTGAACAGCGGCAATGGTATTGCGCCGCTCATAGTGGATAGCGACCACCTGCTCAGCGAGTCGCAAAATTATGTTGTGGACTTCAAAGACGTCCGTGGGCAGCAGACCGCCAAGCGGGCGTTGGAAGTCGCCTGCGCCGGCGGCCACAACATTTTGATGATTGGCCCTCCCGGCTCGGGCAAGACCATGCTGGCCAAACGCATGCCGACCATCTTGCCGCCCTTCACCTTTGAGGAAGCTCTGGAGACGACCAAGATCCACAGCGTCGCGGGCGTACTCGATGCAGGTGTCGGGCTTGTGGGTGTGCGGCCCTTTCGCGCCCCCCACCACACGATTTCCGACGCGGGGCTGATCGGCGGGGGGGCAGTGCCACGGCCCGGCGAAGTCTCGCTCGCCCACAATGGTGTTCTATTTCTGGATGAGTTGCCCGAGTTCCCTCGCAATGTCCTCGAAGTCATGCGGCAGCCCCTGGAGGATGGCACCGTCTGCATCGCCCGCGCTTCCATGTCGCTGACCTTTCCGGCACGGTTCATGTTGGCGGCGGCCATGAATCCCTGTCCCTGCGGTTACTTCAATGACCGCAGCCGCGAATGCCACTGCACCTCTCCGATGATCCAGCGCTACATGGCCAAAATTTCGGGGCCGTTACTCGACCGCATTGACATTCACATTGATGTGCCGGCGGTGAACTATAAAGAGATGCGGGCGGGCAGCGAGCCGGAGAACTCGGCGGCCATTCGTGAGCGCGTGCTGCGGGCCCGGGAGACGCAACTCAGACGCTTTGCGGGTAGCAAGCGAGAAAAGCTCTACTGCAATGCGCAGATGTCACCACGGCACATTCGGGCGTCCTGCGAACTGTCTTCCGATTGCGAGCGCCTGCTGGAACGCGCCATGACTCAGCAGGGTCTGACGGCGCGCGCTCACGACCGCATCCTGAAAGTCGCCCGCACGGTGGCCGATCTGGAAGGCGCGGCCACGATTGAGCCTAAGCATATCGCCGAGGCCATCCAATACCGGACGCTCGACCGCACCTTCTGGTCCTGAGGCAGAAAACTGGGCCGACCCCTCTAGAGCGTCACCCGGACCGTTATCAATTCGGCTTGGGTGGCGCCGGAGCTCTGAATCGATTTGATTGCGTCTTCCGCGGCAAATCTTCCCATCACCAGAGCCTGCTTGCGGTTCGAAGTCATCTGCAAAGGGGCGCAGTCCACCCGGTGCACATAGGATGGGGCGCGTGTGCCACCACGATTTACTTTCACCACAAATTTAAAGTTAGTCATCTGTTCTTTTATCCTCCCATACCGCAGATTGGCTGCAAACTCTCGGTTCTTGGGCGCGAGGCCGATGATCCCGGTCTTCCGGTTTCGCCGCACCTGCCTCCCGTCACTTCTATTCCGACGCTTCGTCTCTGAGTGACTGACTGGAATCCGAATCATCGAAGCCGCGAAAGAGAGCTGCCTGGGCCTCCGCATGCTCGCGTAACTCCCGCATCTCATCGCCCTCACTGACTTCCGGCTTTTCCTGCTTGCGCTGGCTCCGGCGTTCGGCTTTTTCCCGCTGTTTTTGTTGCCTCGCTTGTTCTTTCTGGCGTTTGTTAAAGGTTGATCGGCTTCTTGGCATCCACACCTCCTCCTCTGGTTGCTTCAGTCGTTACCTTGCAAGATGCGGCCGGACTTTCGGGCCACAGAAATCGACTACCAGCGTGGCTCGCGGGGTTGACGTGCATGGCCGTGATAGTCGTCACGGTCGCGCCCTCCACCTCCGCCTCGGCCTCCGCCCCCGCCTCCAAACCGCTGTCCGCCAGTCCTCGGCTTGTCGGTCTTCGGCTTGGCTTCGTTGATCTTCATGGCGCGGCCGCCCAGGTCCGTTCCGTCCAACGCCGCAATGGCCTTGTCGGCCTCGCTGGCGTTTGTCATTTCGACAAAGGCGAAGCCGCGCGACCTGCCTGTGTCGCGGTCGGTCACAAGGTTGACTCTCTCCACTGCGCCATGTTCCTGAAACAGGGTGCGCAGTTCGGCTTCGGTGGTGCGGTGCGGAATGTTGCCCACGTAAAGGTTCTTCATTGCATTTCCTCGTTACACGGCTCGGCGTTGAATTCAAATTCCCCGTTGGGGCGCTTGCGGTCCCTCTTTTCGGAATCCCGTGGAGGCAGCGGCGTGTCACGGATAGCCCGCGAGCGGGCATCCGAAAGGAAGCGCGCCGCCGCTATTCGCCGGCAAGCTTCCAGAATTCCCCACCTCAGCGGCGGGCCCGCCGGACCGGAAACGGACGGTGGCGCGTTGGGTTCGACCGGCGGAGTTAATTCGCCGTCTCCATTGACATGCCCGCGTCCATCGGGAGAAGCGGACAGATACTCGGGTTTTCCCACCAGAAAGGCGATCACTTGCGCGGGGGTGGAAGCGCGCATGTCATCACAGAACTTGTGCACGTCACGCGGCTCCTCTTCGACATGAAAGAGAACCAGGTTGTACAGGTCAGGTCTCCACCAACAACGCGCCTCAATAAGATCGGCGGCACAATCCACGTCCATGCCCAGACGGCGCATGGTCTCGGCGCGCACTTCCCGCTTGGCCCGGGAAGTGTCCACCAGAAGAACTCGTTTCTTTTTCAGCGGATCGGCGAGGCTGGGAAGCGGTAAAGCCACAACAGGAATACTCACGAGCGCCCCTCTTTCGCCTTGGCAGCAACCGCCTCACCCGGGACTTTGCTCCGCTCCAGGCTCATCGCCAGTTTCCGGTTTCGTTTTCGGCGCGCAATCTTCTGTTTTCGTTCCCGGTTGAATCTCGACTTGTCACCGTTAACCCCTGACATATTCAGCTCCTGCTTCGGGACTTTTTTCATGCTGCTGCGAACATGCCGGGCCGGGCACGCATGTCTCGGGCACACCGTGGCCCTGTTTGCGCGGATCGCTCGAAAAAAGCAGGGGCACGCGATCGCCTTCCGGGCTATTTCTCAATCGCGAAGGCGCGGTGTTTTGTGTCTCTTCGAGGTTAAGAGTCGTCGGTGAATATTAGCCGGGCGAACTAACTCGGCTTCTTTCATACTACTCTTCATTTGGAGAAAGCCCTAATTTCGTGATCTTGGGCGGCGGCGATCCTCGTTTTGCCCATGATTCCAAGCGGGTTATGACCATGCCCTCTAATTCGCTTGCTAAACCCGCCTGTTCCGGATAGCATCACTCAGTACGTTAGACCGAATCGGTCGTGAGCAGTTCTTGCCTCAACAGCCAGTAACCGCACAAGTTTCTTCCGATCCCTTCAGCGTAAAACACCAAACAAAGGAACAAAAGTACAAACATGGAACAAGGAACAGTGAAGTGGTTCAACGATGCCAAGGGCTACGGCTTTATCAGCCGCCAGTCGGGCGAAGACGTTTTCGTGCATTTCTCAGCCATCCAGGCGGGCGGCTTCCGCAGCCTGCAAGAGGGACAGACGGTGCAATTCGAAGTGACCAAAGGCCCCAAGGGTTGGCAAGCCGAGAACGTCCAAGCGGTCTAGGACGCTCAGCTCTGGCAGAGAGGCGATTCGGGTTCGACTCGCCTCTCCACCGCAACAATCAGCAAAACTGCAGCGATCATTAACCTTCCCATAGTCCCTCGGCTTGCCGCATGCCCCCCATCCTGATCCTGGAAAAAACCAACCCTGCAGACGTATAGCTTCGTCTCTCTGCCAAGTTCGTCCACAGCGTTCTGGAACACATCGTCAGCGCCAACGGGGCAGACAAATATGTCACGACACTTAAGGTATTGAAGGAGATGAAATAGACTCGACAGCGTTGATGCCCTCTTATGTACCGAACCGGGCCTTCTAACCGTTTGGGTAGCGGGTCCCCTGTCAATGACGGCCATTTGACCATCCCGGGCGGTCCCATTCGTTTCCGAATCCTCCGACTCTTTAGCTTTTCGTTCGGCGACGGTAGTGCTGGTGGAAATTGCCGGGTAAGCCTGACGGAATGTGCCTAAGTAGTAATAAATTGTTGATCCTGGGTGGTAAACAATTATCTTGACCTGCTGCGCCTTTCTCGCTAAATTAGGCAGTTCCACGGACAATAGTTGAGTTTCAGGGACGAACCTCCGCAGGCACTTGGGCCAATCCTAAAGAATTAATTAGTGGAGAAACTTTCGGCCGGGGCGGAGCATCTATTACGGGTAACGGACGCTTTCCCGCACAAAACCATCTAAATTCAGTCACTTAGGTGGACGAGCCCGGTTTTGGCTCCGTCGGTCAAGTGGGCGGACGTAGGCATCCAATATAGAAGAGAGGACTTATGAAGCGCTCAGATCGTGTTTTTGATGCTTTACAGACTTTACGGAACCGTTATATGCTTTGTCAGCTTGCCTCCAAGGCTACGCGTAAGTTCCACAAGCCCAACACCAGAATCCAGGAAACTATGAATGAGGTATTGGAGCGGATTGCCAGCTCGGAGCGGCAAGCGGTTCTAGCAGAACCGGAAAACTTTACTGAAGCACAACGGCGGGCTGCCTAACCAGGCCCGCCGCCTGCCCACGCAGTAGGTCTTCCCTTTAGTATCTTTGTGATTGACCCCCCTTTGAAAATCTCCTCGCAGGTGACCAATGACCATTGCTGAATTAAAAGAGAAGAATATTACGGAGCTGACCAAGATCGCCCGATCCTTGGAACTGCCCGGCGCCAGCGGTCTGCGCAAACAAGACCTCATCTTCAAGATTTTGCAGGCCCAGAGTGAAAAAGAAGGCCACATTTTTGCCGAAGGCGTGCTGGAAATTCTGCCCGACGGCTACGGATTCTTACGCTCTCCCGACTACAACTACTTGCCCGGGCCGGATGACATTTATGTTTCGCCGTCGCAGATTCGCAAGTTCGATCTGAAGACCGGCGACACCATCAGCGGGCAGGTACGGCCTCCGCATGAGGGCGAGAAGTATTTCGCGCTGGTAAAGATTGAAGCGGTCAACTTCGAATCGCCGGATGAGGCGCGCAACAAGATCCTGTTCGATAACCTGACGCCGCTGTATCCGCAGGAGCGGTTGAAGCTGGAAACCGCCCGCGAAAATATCAGCGCCCGCGTAATGGATTTGCTGACCCCGCTGGGTAAAGGGCAGCGCGGGCTGATCGTCTCGCCGCCGCGCGCCGGCAAGACCATGCTGCTGCAGAATGTGGCGAACTCGATTACCACCAACCATCCGGAAGTCGTGCTCATGGTGCTGCTGATCGATGAGCGGCCGGAAGAAGTCACGGATATGCAGCGGTCGGTGAAGGGGGAAGTGATTTCTTCGACCTTCGACGAACCGGCAGCGCGGCACGTGCAAGTGGCGGAGATGGTGATCGAAAAGGCCAAGCGCCTGGTGGAACACAAGCGCGACGTAGTGATTCTGCTGGATTCGATTACGCGCCTGGCGCGCGCCTACAACACGATTGTTCCGCCCTCGGGCAAGGTGCTCTCGGGCGGCGTGGATTCCAACGCATTGCAGCGCCCGAAACGGTTCTTTGGGTCGGCACGGAATATCGAGGAGGGCGGTTCGCTGACGATTATCGCGACCGCGCTGATAGATACCGGGTCGCGCATGGATGACGTGATCTTTGAAGAATTCAAGGGCACGGGCAACAGTGAAATTATCCTCGAGCGCAAGCTGGTCGATAAGCGGACGTTCCCGGCCATCGATATTCAGCGCTCGGGCACGCGCAAAGAAGAACTGCTGATCCCGAAGGAAGATTTGCAGCGCATCTGGGTGCTGCGGAAGGTGCTGAATCCGCTCTCGCCGGTGGAAGCGATGGAATTGCTCATCGATAAGCTGAGCAAGACGAAGTCGAATGGCGAGTTCCTGTCGAACATGAGCTCGCTGTAAAGGCTTGGCGAACGCTCCTGTCTGGCGGCAAGAAGCTTGTAACCGCGGAGTTCGCAGAGAAAATCGCGAAGAACGCTGGGAACGACGAGCGCGGCCCGGCACTGCCTTAGCTTAGTCCGGAAGTTCTTCCGGTAATACATCAATCTTCCAGTGCAGATTCGGCATGCGCTTGTCTACCGATGGCAGCGGTTCGAATTTCTTATGCGGTTCGGTCTGGTACCAATACGCGGTGCTGGAAAAGTCGTCGCTGCGCGAGTTGGCATGACCATGCTCGATTCCGCCTAGTAACGATTTTGTAAAGTAGATGGGATCCTGCAGGTGGAAGCGGTACATGGTATGAAAGCCGGTGGCGTCGTCGTTGCCCTTGCGTGAGTAGCCGATGAACGGGTAGTTGAACTCGTCCTGAAAGCCCCAGGCATTGCCGAAATAATCTTCTAATCCTGTGCCGTGAATGGCCGGCGGCCATTTCTCGCCGTCCACAAACCACATATCGTCACCCTCCCCCCACCATCCGGTAGAGAAGCCTTGCACGTTCAACACAATTCCCACCAGCTGGCCTTTGCCGGCGGCGTCCAGAAAAATGTAGTTGTTGTCGCCGCTGGGGTGAAGGCGATGGGTTTGCTCCGTCGGAATAGCCTTGGTTGGATTTTCTCTGCGCCAGGTCGCGTGGAAGCGGCCTTTGTCGGCGACTGGCGCTGCCGACGGGTAGACCTCGTAATCAATCTGGTAGAAGAGGTAGCGCACGTCCTCCGAGCCATCGTTGGTGATCGTAATGCGTGCGTGGCTGCCGAACGGCATGGGGAAATAGCAGTTCAAAGCTTTGTTCTGGACGGTCAAAGGCAACGAGTGCCAGGAATGGTACATGCCGAAACCCGTGCCAAAAAAGTCGCCAACGGGGACTTCGACGCTGGGATCGGTTTCGCCGTCCCAATACATCCGAAGAACCAGTTCCCGCAGGTGGTATTTGCTCGGCGAGTTGATGGTCATCCAGATGTGGCGGACGGAGCCGGCGCCGCCAGTATCCAGAAGAGTCAGGGTTTGGCCGGATTTGACGGGAACTGCGTCAATGTATCCGCCTTCCCGATTGAAACTGGAAGAGCGCTTGGTTACGGCATCGCGCAGGGTGGAAATGCCGCTGAGCGGTCCGCCAGCGGTCTGGGCGCGACCACCGCGGCAGAAAACGGAGAGAACCAAGGAAATAATGGTGAAGTGCTTGCCGGACATGGTCGGGCTCCTGAACAGTTTAGAAATGCACTATGACAAACAACCTAGAAATATATCTCAGGATTGAGGGTCTGAAATTCGGGGAAAAATTCAACTTTCATCTGGGGAAGAGCCAAGTCAGCGATCTAAGGACGAGAACATCAGGTGAGATCGAAAAGACTATTTGGAAGCGATCAATTATCAATAGGGAATAAGGAAGATGCCCAAAGGCCACAACTTCCATCAAGTATACTTATATTATTATAGTATCATATTGTTGTTGTGCCTTTCGCTAAAGTAACTATGCCCATCCCAGGTCGGTATTGCCACCACAGACAGAGAGCCTAACTTCTTTGTTAATCAACGTTTAAGCATTATTTGTGAATAAGATCACTGCCCGTTCTTGCTCGAAATTCTCCCAGTTCCGAGGGTAATCAAGAGGTTTCAGTATGAATTCCGAAATGTCTTGACAACGTTTGTTGACCATTAGTAATTTTCGCCCAGCGTGATGTACAGATATGCTCGGGATTGGCTAAAGGCAGCCATGACGAGGCTTTGCGTTTTCACTATGTGGGTCGTACCAATCAGAACAGCGCCCTTCACGAATCTGGCGCAGAAAGGCAATTCCCCAATATGGCACTAGTGCGGAAGAACGTTCGTCCGAATAAGACATTCACGAACACTTTCATGACAATGCTGGCTACAGCCGCGTTGTTTCTTCTGGCTGGCGTGCAAGTGATGTTTGCCCAAACCGGGCGCGCCAATATTACCGGAACTGTAACGGACTCCCAAGGTGCGGTTGTCGCCGGAGCCACGGTCACCGCAACCAACAACGCAACCGGGGTGGTCACTCCGGCAACTACCAATAGCTCGGGAGTGTACAACATCCTGCAATTGCTACCGGGCACGTATACCATCAGGGTACAAAGAGAAGGTTTCAGCGTTGCGCAGCGGGAAAACCTTACTCTTGTGGCCGAGCAAAACGCAGGTGCGGACTTCACCCTTCAGCCAGGGAAGGTGACGGAGAAAGTCACAGTGCAGGCGGGAGCAGAGTTGGTACACACGGAAAGCGCTGAACTGAGCCAAACCATTAATCAGCGCACAATCGCCGAGTTGCCGCTGAATGGACGGAATCCAGCCGAACTCGTGTTTCTCACGCCGGGAACCACGAACGTATTAACTGATAGCGGAGCGGGTAACCGTCAAGGCTACACCACATTCCCCACGGAATCCGGGGCTTCCAGCAATGGCGGACGGCAAGGCAGCACCCTTTACCTGCTGGACGGCGCCTATAACATGGATAATTATCACCTGCTGGCCGCGCCATTTCCCAATCCTGACGCGACCCAGGAGTTCAGTGTTATCGGAAACAATTTTGATCCGCGCTACGGGTTTACTCCCGGTGGCGTGGTTAGTATTGTGACCAAATCGGGAACCAATAACTGGCATGGCGATGCGTTTGAGTTTTGGCGCAATGGTGCGCTCAATGCCAAGGACTACTTCACCAGAAACACCGACGAGATTAAGCGGAACCAATTTGGCGGCTCTCTTGGCGGCCCGATTATCAAAGACAAGCTCTTTGTCTTCGGCAACTACCAGGGTACGCGACAGACGCGGCAGGTGAACAGCAGTACGAACTATGTGCCCACAACCGCCATGCGGGCCGGTGACTTTTCGGCTTTCTGTCTTTCGGGGTTTACGAATGGCCTTTGCAATGACAGAACTCCGAACGCGGATAACCCTGGGGATCCGTTTGTAAACGATCAGATATGGACACCGACTGCGGCCGGTAACAGCGGCAGCACGGTCCTACAGTCTGTTGCCATGGCGAATCCCGGGATGTATTACGCTAACAACTTTGTAGATCCCGCGACTTTCAATCCGGCATCGGTTACCTTGGTAAATTTGTTCCCCACTAACACCGATGATGCGTTTGGGCACATTCAGTCACTGGGGTATAACAACATCAACAACCTCAATGAAGAGACCATCCGCGGCGACTATAACCTCAACGACAGGAATCGGATCAGCGCCCGTGCGTTCCTCAATTTCTTCAACCAACCTGCGTATACCAACACCTTTCTTAGTTCGGACCGCTCCTGGATCGCTCACTGGCAAAACTACTCCGGGACTTGGACTTGGACAATTAATCCGAGTATGGTGAACAACCTTACCCTTTCCTACAATCGGCTGTTCGACCATAGCAATAGCGGTTTGAAGGTGGATGGACAGCCGGTTTGCTGGTCGCAGTTCATCAACGTAGTCGACCCATCCACTACACCGTGCTCGATTGAAGACTTCTCGTTTGGTGGTAACTATCAGGCGGGCGGCACAGGGATACCGGCACAGAACTTTAACGAGATCAACCGCTCCACCTGGGGCTTCTCAGATTCGTTGAGTATCTCCAAGGGCAAGCATTTGATCGTGGCCGGTGTGGATGTGTTGAAGCAGTATTGGTTTGAGAATACCGACTGGCTGGCATTGCCCTTGCTCGGTTTCACCGGTGGGCGTCAGGGACAGTTCACTGGGTCGAGCTGGGTGGATTTCCTGCTGGGTGACCAGAGCTACTTCACTCAGGGCGGCGGAGAATCCAATGAAGTCCGCGCGTGGATGATTGCCCCCTACGTTGCCGATCAGATCAAGGTAAAGCCAAACTTTACCTTGTCGGTTGGTGTGCGCTGGGAGCCCTGGATTGCTCCGGTGGTCTCGTCGGGACGAATTGCGATGTACATTCCCGGCCAGCAGAGCACCCGTTATCCCAACGCACCTCTCGGGATGGTTTTCCCGGGCGACGCAGGGGTGCCGAGTGCGGGTACGCCTAGCGACTACGCGCGGTTCTTCGATCCGCGTGTTGGAATTGCATGGCAGCCCAAAGCTCTGCCTAACACCTCCATTCGGGCAGCCTTCGGCATGTATGCAACGCCGATTGACTATGCCTCCTGGAACCATGCGGCCGACACTGCGCCGTTCAGTCCAACCTATTCCTTCAGTACCGGAGCTATTGTCAACGGCAGCCCGATCCCGATCATTCCATTTTCCGATCCGTGGTCGGTCTATGATCCAGTTGGAAATGTAAGCCCGTTCCCACCATTCCCGAGCCCGGGTAGTGCGCCGGGGTCCTGATGCCACCGCGGGCTTCCAGCCCCCAGTGGGGATTGGTGCCGGATTCGCACCTGAATTACACCGACGGTCGAACCTACACCTGGAACCTAAGCATTGGAACACCAATTTGGTACGAACTGGCTTGCACGTGCTGCGTACGTAGGCAGCGAGTCTGATCACCAGAGTATCGCGACCGATGTGAACTATGGCCGGTTCTTTGGTGATGGAGATCCAAACAATGGAGCCCGGTCGGATCCCAACTTCGGCCAGGTTCTGATTGACGTCTCCAGCGGAACCGCTAACTACCAATCCGGCCAATTCACTCTGGAACGCAGATTCGCTCACGGGCTGCAATTCCAGGCAAACTACACCTATTCCAAGACCATTGACTGGGCGGCGTATGCGGCGACAGCTTTCACCAGTGGGGTTTATGACTACCGCTGTCTCCCCTGTAACCGCGCCAATTCATTCTTGGATGTACCGCACGTGTTCACCGCGAACTTCGTCTACGAAACCCCAACCCTCACGGGATGGAACAGTGCGACTAAGCAGATACTGGGAGGATGGGAGGTCAGCGGCATCGTCCAGATCCAGTCTGGCAATCCGTTCACTATCACTTCCGGGCATACCACGTCGTGGGACAACCGGGGGATTGACTATCCAAATTATGCCTCTGGAACCACCTCGGTCAGCACTCACCCCGGCGACCTTACCCACTACTTAGATCCAGCTAATTTCGAATTGGCACCGCAGGGATCCAAGGGTGGCATCGGACGAAATCCCACGGGAGCATTCAACCCTGGGATCAATAAGTGGGACCTCAACCTCAGCAAGAACTTCCGGTTTGCAGAGCGTTACCGCTTCCAGATCCGTTGGGAGATGTTTAATGCCTTCAATCGCGTTACGTTTGCTGGACCCGGCGCTAACTTCAGTAGCGGTCAGTTTGGGCTCATCAATAGCACCAACAGTAACTTTCCGGCACGCGTGATGGAGCTGGCCGGCAAGTTCTTCTTCTAACCTAAACTTGAGTGGGTGGGCGGCCGCAGGGCTGCCCACCCGCCTCAACCCTCCGAGCCAAAGACGAAGTTCGTTTTCCGCTTTTCTGTCGGGCTGGTTTCCGGTTGCGCTCTGACAGCATCCAATCAGTAAGGGGCTGCAGCGTCCGCCCTGCTTAAATCTCACTCAAAGCAACATTAAGTGTTGAAAAAAAATAAACAAGCACTCCTTCTGGGGGTTACAATGCCCCGTTTTCCCAGCTGCTCCGAAAAGCAGACTCTCAGCCTAACGGGAAAGGTGAGATGATCAATCGCCGCAATTTTCTCAGCACTCTTGGCGCCTCGGCGGTTCTGGGCGCGGTGCCGGCGCTGGCCAAGCCAGAGCCGGTGGTTCATGGCTCACGCAAGCGCGTACAGCTCAATGGCGAGTGGGAGATGCGCATTGATGGCGAACTGTACGACGTCATCGATGTGCCTTCGTCGCTGCACCCGACCGGGTTCTACAAGCTGAGCAAGGGCTTCATTTTGCCCCGCCTGGGACGCGGAGAGCGGGCGTTCGTGCATTTTGACGCCATCACTTATTGTGGCCGCCTGGCAGTCAACGACAAGGCCTTAGGGACCATGGGGCTTTATGTCCCTTATGAGTTTGAGTTTACATCTTCCGCGAAAGAGGGAGACAACCAAGTCGAGGTGGAGATCGCCGACGTGGTGCCGTTTCCGGATGGAACCGGGAAAGACGAAATCGCCATCGGAGTGAATCCGGGCTGGGAGGCCTACGGCGGCATTATTCGCGACGTATGGGCGGAGATCCGGCCGGCGTCGTTCATTGACAATGTCCGGCTGGCGTATCACCTGGCGCCGGATTACAGCCGCGTGACGCTGCAGCCGCGGGTAATCGTGTCAAGTTCCGAGGCAGCAAGCGGAACGGTGGAAGTGGTGCTCAAGCAAATGGGCATGGAAGTCGGCCGTGCCAGCAAGCCGGTTAAGCTCAAGCAGGGTGTGAATGACATCGAAGTGCAATTCGAGCTAAAAAATCCCTGCCTTTGGTCGCCGGAGGAACCCAGCCTTTACGAGCTTTCGGCGAGCCTCAAAACCGGGGCCGTGGAGGACAACTGGTCCTGCCGCACGGGTTTCCGCGATGTTCGGGTGCAGGGGCGGGAATTCCTGCTGAACGGGAAGAGGCTCGTCCTTAATGGAGTATGCCGCCACGACATGTGGAAAGAGCAGGGTTTCACGCTGACCCGGCAGCAGCAGGACATGGACATGCGGATGATCAAGATGCTGGGCTGCAACTTCGTGCGCCTGGTGCATTACCCGCATGACCGGAGGATTGTGGAGCTCGCCGAGGAACTCGGGCTGCTGGTGAGCGAAGAGCCCGGCTATTGGAACCATGACTTCCGCAACATGCCGCAAAGCGAAATTGAACTTGGCTATCGCATCCTGGAAGCCACCATTCGCCGCGACTGGAATTCTCCAGCCGTGTTCGCCTGGCTGCTTTCCAATGAATGCCACCTGACGACAGAAGTGCTGAAGCAAGGGAAGGAACGCTGCAACCGGGCTGATCCCATTGGGCGGCTGGTTTCTGCCGCCAACAGCATGCGGGCTGAAAAGTCGAAGCAGATGTTTGTCGATGCCGGCATGGACTTTTTTGACCAGCATCCCTATACGTTCGACGTGGAGGACTTCAAGAAAGAAGCCGACTACGATGGGCCGAGCAAGCCGCTGACGTTCACCGAATGGGGCGGGAAGGCAATTGGGCAGATGGAGATCGTCATGAGCCACACGGTGGACCGCATGATGGATCTGGTGGAGTCGGGGGAACTCTCCGGGCACTGTTTCTGGTCGTGGCAGGACATGCGGCAGTACAGCCGCATCGATGGCGAGATGCGCGACGGAATTCTGGAATCGGGAGTAGTGACGGAAGGGCGCGATCCGCGGTGGGAAGTCTACGTGGAGCTGGCCCGGCTTTTTGAAGGAAGACGGCGTGACGACGAGATGCCGGATACCAGGCCGGAAGTTGTACCTTTGCGCTGGGCTCCGTGGTCCAGAAAGAATACGTTTGAGGTGGTGGACCTGCAACCGTTGGCAGAGGGTGCCGACGCGGACCGGGCGTGGAGCAGTTTTAAGAACCACATGGCCAAGTACTGGGAAGGCGCAGCCAAGAGCCAGTGGAAGAAAACTGGAGAAGATTTCCAGTTATGGCGCGGCAACAAGGCCGAAATTGGCGGAGTGGGATTCCAGATGCCGGAAATGAACAGCCTGGTGCGGCCGCTGGTGGTGACATCGGAAGCGCCGGAAATTGTGATTCCCATCGGTCGCGCTTGCCAAAACTTGCATGTTCTGGGTCAATGCATGTTTGGGAAGGCGTACCCGGTGGTGGGCAAAGACGGAGACCAGGTGGCAAGCTACACAGTGGAGTATTCCGACGGGACGAGCAAGGCGATTCCGTTACGCAACGGCTACGAAGTGGTGGTCGCGAACATTATTGAATCTGCCACCCGGTTGGGCGCTGAGCCTAGCGAAGCACAGAGGGCGCTGCTGTACATAAAAGATATTGCCCGCGAGCATTATCAGATTTTGTTGTACTCGATTCCGGTTGACGGAAAAAACGTGGCCCGGCTGCGCTGCAAACTGAATGGAGATCAGGCGCCGTTGGGCATCTTCGCGGTCACGACGGAACGGGCATAGGGGCTGCAAATCGTCGGTTATTCAACAAGACAGGTAACGGGTGGTTGGACTGCGCTCGCCAAAGCGCGTAGAGGAGAATGATGGCACAAATGGACTCGCTCAATCCGGCGCGGACGGTGGTCGATCTGAATGGCGATTGGGAGCGGTACATTAACGACAAGCTGGCGGAAGTGGTTCGAGTTCCTTCTTCGCTGCGTCCGGTCGGTGTATACCGCCTGCAACGGGCTTTTCTCATGCCCCGGCTCTCCAATAGTCAGCGGGGGATCCTGCATTTCGATGCGATCACCTATTACGGCCGGGTTTCCGTGAATGGACACGAACTGGGCAGCCTGATTCCTTACCTGCCGTTCGACTTCGACTTTACCCAGTATGCCCAGGAAGGGCGGAATACGGTTGCGGTGGAGATTGCGGATGCGGCGCCCTTTCCCGACGGTGCGGGTAAGGATGAAGTGGACTTCGGGTTCTCCGGAGGATGGGAAGCATACGGCGGAATTATCCGCGACGTGTACGTGGAAGTGCGCCCGGGTACATTTGTAGACAACGTACGTTTCGCTTATCGGCTGAGCGCGGATCGTAGCAGCGCATCGTGCACGTCCAAGGTTTACGTTTCGTCCGCCAGCGGAAGCTCCGGGGAGTGCGAATTGGCGCTGTTTTGGGGGCCTTCGGAAGTGGCACGGGCCAGTAAGAGTGTGTCTTTTGCCAACGGCACCACTGAGGTCGAACTGGCTTTCGATGTGAAGGACATTGCCTTGTGGTCGCCGGAGGAACCGAACCTCTATGAACTCAAAGCGCGCGTGAAGACGGCTGCAGGCGAAGATCAATGGTCGTACAAGACTGGATTCCGTGAGCTCAAGACCAAAGGGCGGGATTTTCTGCTCAATGGCAAGAGACTCGTACTGAACGGCGTGTGCCGGCACGACATGTGGAAGGACCAGGGGTTTACGCTCACCCGGCAGCAGCAAGAGCAAGACATGCGCATGATCAAGGCCATGGGAGCCAATTTCGTGCGTCTGGTGCATTATCCGCACGATCAGCGCATCGTGCGGCTGGCGGATGAAATCGGGTTGCTGGTCAGTGATGAGCCGGGCTTCTGGAACATGGACTTCGACAAGATGCCGGCCAGCGAAGTGGATCTTGGATGCAACATCCTGGAACATGTGATTCGCCGCGATTGGAACTCGCCGTCGGTTGGGTTCTGGCTGCTGGGGAATGAGTGCAAGTTTCCCGTCAGCTATTTGAAACGTGGCAAAGCCATCTGCGACAAACTGGATCCGATCCACCGGTTGGTTTCGGTGGCGCATCAATACGGAAAGCCCGCGGAAGTGAAGCAAGCCTTTGACGACGCCGGTCTGGATTTCTACGACTGGCATGCCTACGAGTTTGATTCGGACGTCCCCTGGCTGCGCGGCGGCAAGTTCCGGAAGTTGCCAGAGTTCTTCGGGCCCAGCAAGCCCTTAACTCTGACCGAATGGGGCTGGGAAGATGCTGGGCACGGCGACATCTTCTACGAGCTGGATTTCGACGGGCTTCTAGACCAGGTGGAAGCAGGCAATATTGCCGGGCACTCGTTCTGGAGCTGGAACGATATGCGGCAGTACACCCGCGAAGATTGGCCGACGCACAACGGCATCCTGCTGTCGGGAGTTGTGCTGGAAAACCGGGATATCCGGGAGCCAATCTATTCGCGTCTGGCCGGACTGTTTGCCGGGCGCAAGGAAGAACCGGTGCATGCTTTGCCGCAGGAGGCGGCGGTCGTACCGCTTAGGTCCATTCCCTTCACGCCGGGCAGCAGCTTCGAGATCGTGGACCTGCAGAAGCTCGCGGAATCTTCCGCTGGCGAGCAGGCGTGGTCCGGATTTGAATCTGCCATGGCGAAGTTCTGGACGAAGGCGACCTTTGCCGAAAACCAATGGAAGCGTACAGGAGAGCACTTTTTGTTCTGGAGGGATCCGGAGGTGCAGATCGGCGGGGCCACCTTCCGCTCACCGGTCGTAAAGGACTACGTCCGGCCTGTGTTTCTAACGCCAGAGCTTCCTGAGGTGACCATTCCAATTGACCAGAAATGTAGCACCCTCCATATACTGGGGCAGGTGACATTTCCGATGGGTTACCCCATGGCGGGCAAGCACGGCGAGCAGGTGGCAACCTACTGGCTGCAATATGAGGGCGGAAAGACGCAGGAACTGCCGGTTCGCAACGGAATTGAAGTGGCAGCGGCAAACCGCATCTATGTGGCCACTCGCGTCACGCCCGTGGCTATAGCTGCGCCACCGGCTCTTGAATATGTAAAGGACATCGTGCGGGAGCAGTACCAGATTCTGCTCTGGTCCGTCCCTATTGAGTCCGGCAGTAAGTTGGCGAGCCTGCGATGCAAGCTGAACAATCAGGAATCGCCATTGGCCATTTTTGCTATTACCGCGGAGCGCACCCAGGGATAGTCGCTATTCTCAGACACGTCAGGTTACCCCGTCCAACTCGAATTGCGCAGCAGGAACTGATAGTATTCCCAGCGGCGTGGGCAAAGCAGATATTTACCCAGTCACGAGCGCGGTAGTGCGGTTGGGCTGTGCTTCCAGGGAGGGCCCCAAACCTTGTTAATGAAACTGAGTCCGGTGGACCTTGGCATTATCATTGCCTACTTTGTTATGGTTTTGGGAGTAGGTTATTTCCTCAAGGGCAAAATCAAGAGTTCTTCAGATTTTCTGCTGACTGACCGCACGCTTTCTCACTGGATAACTGGCATTGCTTTCATGTCCGCTAACCTTGGGTCCCTTGAGATCATGGGGCACATTGCCAATGGCGCGAAATATGGGATGCGTACCAATCACTGGTATTGGATTGGCGCCATTCCGGCGATGGTGTTTGCCGGCCTGTTCATGATCCGCTACTACTACGCGAACGGCGTGCGCAGCGTACCAGAGTATCTGCGCATGCGGTACGACCATCGCGCCCACCTGTTGAATGCCGGCAGCTTTGCTTTCGTGACCATTCTGATGTCCGGCATCAACATGTACGCATTTGGACTGTTGTTCGAGACCATGTTGGGGTGGTCGTTTACCTTCAGCGTTGCGCTTTCTGGAGTCATCGTACTCCTGTACACGTTCTGGGGAGGGCTGGCCTCGTCCATCTGGAACGAGGTACTGCAGTTTTTTCTAATCGTATTCGGATTCTTGCCACTTACTTTTATTGGTTTGCACGATATTGGGGGATGGAAGGGACTGGTGGCACGTCTTCCCGACCAGTATGTGCATACCTGGAAGGGGATGGGTGGGCCAGGCGACCCTCTGGGAGTTCCCTGGTGGGTGATGGTGATTGGTATAGGGCTTACAGCGGCGCCTGCGTACTGGTGCACGGATTTCCTGCTGGTACAGCGCGCGCTGGCAGCCAAGGATCTTGATTCGGCACGTAAAACACCGTTGGTGGCGGCGGTTCCGAAGATGCTCTTTCCGGCGATCGTTACGCTGCTGGGCATGCTGGCGCTGGTGATCGGACCAGATGTCGTCAAGAGCAATTACAATCTGGCATTGCCCATGTTGCTGGGCAAATACTACGGTGGCGGAGCGCTTGCTGGCACCGGAATGCTGGGCTTAGGGCTGACTGCATTGTTGGCGAGTTTCATGTCTGGCATGGCGGGCAATATCACCGCATTCAATACGGTGTTCACTTACGATCTGTACCAGACCTATTGGGTGAAGGACAAACCGGACGCTCACTATCTGGCGGTCGGCAAATGGGCCACGGTATGGGGAACGCTGCTGAGTTGTTTGTCCGCCTACATCGCGCTCAACTTCAATAATTTGATGGATTATATGCAGTCGATCGGGGCTCTTTTGATTGCTCCGTTCTTCATAGTTTTCCTCCTCGGAATGTTCTGGAAGAGAGTTTCAGCGACGGCTGGCTTCCTAGGCATGGTAATGGGCCTGGTTGGAAGTTTTGGCGAGTACATACTCTATTCTCTGGGCATTCTCCACTTCAAAACCCCGATGGCGTCAAACGTATGGACATCTGTGTGGGCTTTGGGAGGCGGACTGACCGGCCTCTTGATTGGTACAGCCTTTACAAAAGCTCCAGATCCCGAGACTCTAAAAGGATTGACCTATGACAGCGCCGCGCGCATCGAAAGGACCGGACCGTGGTATAGAACCCCTGAGTTCTACGCGGTGATAGTTCTTGCGGCGTTCGTGTATCTGAATATCAAATTCTTCTGAGCAACCAATCTCCTGCGACAGGAAGGATAATGTCCGATCAGACCAAGGTGTATGAATCAACCTATACCGTGACCGATGAGGTGGCGATTCACTTCATGGGCCCGAACATTGCTCCGGTGCTTTCCACTCCTTCCATGATCAATTGGATGGAACACACCTGCCGGGACAACGTGAGTTCGCTGTTAAGCGCGGGTGACGATACCGTAGGCATGGAAGTCAACGTGAAGCATCTGGCTGCGACGCCCGTGGGCATGAAGGTGCGTGTTGTATCGAAGTTGGTGAAGACCGAGGGGCGGATCTACTCGTTCGAAGTCGAGGCTTTTGACGAACTGGATAAGATTGGCGAGGGCTTCCATAAGCGCGCATCCGTGAATGTCGCCAAGTTTGACGCGCGCGTTGCTGCCAAGAAGCAACGAGTTGGGCATGCTGGTTGAACTCGAGCAGGCGGGAGAGATTGGGATACTGCACCTGCGGCGTCCCGAGGCGGCCAACGCGCTCAACGGCGAACTCCTGCGGCAGATTTACAAATTACAACTGACGCTGCAACGCGACCGCCGGGTACGCGCCGTGATTACGGTGGGCGAAGGCAAAGGTTTCTGCGCCGGGTCGGACTTGCGCGAGCAAGCGAAATTCTCGCCGGCGCAGGCAGAAAAGTCGCAGCTGCTGGAAGCTAAAATCTGCCGCGAATTCCTGCGCCTGCCGCAGCCTACGATTGCCGGTGTCCACGGATATGCTCTGGGCGGCGGCTTGTGCCTGGCGGTTCACCATGATTTCCAGATCGTCGCGGAGAATGCGCGGCTGGGTCTGCCTGAGGTGAAGCTGGGATGGAATCCGACGTTCGGAATCCAACGGCTCTGCCAGCTTGCGGGAGTGGGCGTGGCCAGCCGCTGGCTCATGCTGGGAACGGAATTTTCCGCCGCCCAGGCGGTCGAGCATGGGTGCGCCACGCAGGTGATTTCTGCCAACGAAGATGTTCTGTCGGCATGCCGGAAATTTGCCGAGCAACTGATGGAGATTCCGGCGGCAGGACTGGCGGCCATCAAGAAATCGCTTTGGGCCACTTATGGATCGCAACTTGCCAGGGCGGACAATCGCGACGCGATGCTGTATAAGAAATGCTTGGCCTCTCCCGAGGCTCAAGCCAGCACCCGGCGTTTTGCAAAAACCTTAAAATAGCATTTCTCGGATACCGGCAGGAACGATCATGAACACCGTTACCGGACTGCGCACCCTTCCAACCTTCCTTGACTACTACGCTGCGACGCACCCCGGCATCGTTGCCGTGACCGCGGAAAGCAATGCGGGCGTGGTGCAATCGCTGACCTGGAGCGAGTTGCAGGGGATGGTGAACCGGGCGGCCAACTGGATTCTGCAGCAAGGGTTGAAGAAGGGTGATTCGATCGTTCTGCACATCCCCAATAGCCTGGACTTCTACATCCTTTGGCTGGCCTGCTGCCGCAGTGGAGCGGTTTCGGTTCCGGTGGACCCGCGGTGTTCGATTCCGGAGTTGCATTACATCATTGACCACTCGGACGCGCGCCTGGTAGTCACGCTGGAAGAGACGCTGTCGACCGCCAGAACCGCTTGTGAAGGTTGTGCAAAGTTGCCGCAGATGGTCGCGGTGTCGGTTGCCCGGGAGTTCGCCGAATCTGAGCTGGGCAAGGGGGTTTTGGCGCAACCGGATTCGTCACCGGCGCACAAGCCGGAGCCACTCGACGTGGCGGGAATGCTTTATACCTCGGGAACGACCGGCAAACCAAAGGGCGTGATGCTTACCCATGCCGGGTATTTGTACGGCGCGGAGATTTTTGCACGGGCGACGGCGTTAACTGCTAACGATCGGCACATCATCCCGCTGCCTTTGCACCATGCTGCCGCGCAGTGCCACGCCATGACGCCTTCACTAGTGGCGGGCGCCAGCATCATCATCCTGGAGCGTTTCAGCGCCAGCAAACTGTTGGAGAAGGCTGCGCACTACCACGCCACGCGGGCCGCTCTATTCGCTGCACCTTTGAGGTTTTTATTGGTTCATCATGCCAATGCGCCGGTGCCGGCGAATTCGATGCAGTTCATCACATTTGCGCAGAATTTGAGTGAGGAGGAGATGCAGGATTGGGAGACGAAAATTCGTATTCCCCTCCTGCAACTATGGGGGATGACGGAGACCACAGGTCTGCCGCTGATGACTCCATTGAACGGCCCGCGGAATACCATGTGCATGGGCCTGCCTGTGGCGGGTTATGAAGTCAAGATCCTGGATGAAAACGGCAATGAGGCGCCGCAAGGCGTTTCGGGCGAAATCGTTGTGCGGGTCGAGTCGGGCTGGACGGCAACCAAGGGCTACTATAAGAACCCTTCCGCAACGGCCGAACTCATTCGCGGCGAATGGCTCTACACCGGCGACCGGGCTGTGCAGGATGAGGAAGGCCAATTTCATTTTCTGGGCCGCTTCAAGGAGATGATCAAGCGCTCGGGAGAAAACATTTCTCCTATGGAGATTGAGGAGACGCTGAAGGAACATCCCGATGTGCAGGACGCCGCCGTAGTGGGGATTCCTGACGCGCTGCGGGATGAGAAGGTGGTGGCATTCCTGATCGCCCGGCCGGGAACCCAGCCTTCCGTAGAGGCCGTGCGCGAATGGTGCAAGCAGCGGCTTTCTGGGTTCAAAGTCCCCGAAGAGTTTGAATGGTGCCAGGAGTTTCCGCGGACGTCGGTGGGAAAGCTGCAGCGCCATCTTTTACGCGAACCGTATGTGCGCAGCCGTGCCGAAAAGAAATAATCTAGCCCCAAGCTACAAATTTCGGAATGAGTTCCACGTGGGCGCGCAAAGGGGTATTATCTAGAACGAGTTTTCATGCCGGACACCTACCTAGCCCCAGCAACCAGTATTCCCATCATCGCGAGACCCGACGTGTGCGTGGTCGGAGGCGGCGCTGCGGGCCTGGCAGCGGCTATCGGCGCGTCGCGCTGCGGTTTGAAAACGCTGATCATCGAGAAATACGGATTTTGCGGCGGCGCGACGGTCGCTGGAATGAGCGGCACGATCTGCGGGCTCTACAGCAGTGGCAATCATCCTGAGCAGATTGTGTTTGGCTTTGCCGGGGAATTTCACCGGCGCATGGAGGCTATGGGCGGGATACGAGGAGCAGTTCCTTTCGGGCGCACGAAGCTAGTCCCGCATGACAGCTTTGTGTGGAAGGAACTGGCGGATTGCTACCTGCGCGGCGAAGGCGTGGACGTGCTGTATCACACGAACTTGATTTCTGCTTACGCGGCAGAGAATCGTGTTGAAACCTTGGTGGTGCGCTGCATGGAAGGGCTGCGGGCGATTCAGCCGAAACTGGTGATTGACGCTTCGGGCGATGCCGAGGTGGTCCACAGCATCGGGGCGAAAACCACCATGGGCAAAGACGGCGTGGTGCAGTCGCCGACCATGATCTTTCGCCTGGGCGGCGTGGACATGGATGTGTTTCTGAAGCTCGATCCGCGCGAGATCGATGCGAAGGTGATCGAGGCGGACAAAAGCGGCGTCTATCGCTTGCCACGGCATCACGTTTACATCTTTCCCCTGCCCAACGGCCAGGAAGTGTTGTGCAATATGACCCGAATCACCTACCCCGATGGCACGATACCGGTCGGGGTTTCCAGCAAAGACATGACCTTTGCGGAAATGGAAGGGCGCACGCAGGCGCGCAGCTATGCCAGCTTCCTGAAAGACAAGGTGGCCGGATTTCAACATTCTTATCTGGTGGATACCGGAGCGCAGGTCGGCATCCGGCAGAGCCGCTCGCTCGTCGGCAAAGCGCGCTTGATGAATGACGACGTGCTGCAGGCGCACAAGGTCCAAGGCGCGGTCACATTTTCGGCGTGGCCGATCGAAGCGCATGGAGCGGCGGAGCTGAGGATCGTTTATCTGGAAGAGGACACGTACGACATTCCGTTCGAGACGTTGATTCCACCGCAGGGCGATAACCTGCTGGTCGCCGGGCGCTGTTTGTCGGCTGAGCATGAGGCTATGGCGTCGGCGCGCGTGACCGCGCAGTGTTTCGGCATGGGCTATGGAGCGGGGGCGGCGTGCGCACTCATGTTGAAAGAGAAGATTCCATCGCAGCGATTGACCGGGGTGGATGTTGAGAACTGGATGCACGAACGCCACTTGAAAGCGGCTCGGGAGGCATAATGTTGCGCAGCAACTTCGAACGGGGAAGTACACGCTGGGCAGTGCGGCGGTCGCAGTGGATCGCCATGGGTATTCCGGAAGAAGATTTCATGAAGCCGAAGATCGCGGTGGTGAATTCCTCTTCGACGCTGTCGGTCTGCTACATCCACCTGGATGAAGTTTCGCGAACGGTGCAGAAAGCAATCCGCGACGCCGGCGGCCTGCCCTTTGAAATCCGAACCGCGGCTCCATCGGACTTTGTCACCTCCGCCGGTTTGAAAGCGCGCTATCTGATGCCAACCCGCGACCTTGTGGTGAATGACATTGAGGTCATGGTCGAGGGGGCGTGCCTGGACGGCATGGTCCTGCTGGCGTCCTGCGACAAGACGACTCCCGCGCATCTGATGGCCGCCGCCCGCTTGAATGTTCCTTCCATTGTGGTGCCGTGCGGCTACCAACTGGGCGGCGAGTGCGGCGGGCGCGAGGTGGACATCGAAGAAGTCTACAAGGCCGTCGGAACGGTGGCGACCGGCCGGATGAAAGTGGATGAGTTGGAGAAGTGGACCTGCGTCGCGATTCAGGGGCCAGGAGTGTGCGCCGGCCTGGCCACCGCGAATTCGATGCACGTGATGGCCGAAGCTCTAGGGATGGCCTTGCCCGGAACCACGCCGATTCGGGCGGGCAGCGAACGGTTGCATGAAGTGGCGCGCCGTGCGGGCGCTACCATCATGAATTTGATTGGCAGCGACCTGCGGCCCCGGCAGATTTTGACGGTATCCGCTTTGCGCAATGCGATTCGCGTTGCGATTTCGATGGGCGCATCGGTCAATGTGGTGCGGCATCTCACGGCGATTGCTACGGAAGGTGAACTCGGCCTGGATGTGGTCGGTCTTTTTGAGAGCCTCGGCAAAGAGCTGCAGCAGATCACGCAGATCAAGCCGAACGGTCCGGACCGGATCGAGACTTTCGACGCAGCGGGCGGGACCAGGGGCGTGCTCTATCAGCTGCGCAGCAAACTGGAAACCGAAGCCATGACTGTGACCGGCAAATCGCTCAAGGAAGTTCTGAGCGAGCCCATCAAGATTGACGAAGCGGTAATCCGGCCGGTGGACAAGCCATTCCGCAAGGAGCCGGGCCTGGTAATCCTGCGGGGCAATCTCGCTCCCCATGGAGCGATCATGAAGATTTCTGCCGTGCCGGGAGCGATGCGGAAGTTCTCCGGGCCGGCGCGTATTTTCGAAGATGAAGACGCCGCGATCCGGGAGTTGGGATCGGGAAAGATTCGGGCGGGCGACGTGGTGGTCCTGCGAATGATGGGACCGTTTGGCGGGCCCGGCACAGTTTTTGCCTGCAGTTTCATGGCAGCCCTGGTGGGAGCGGGACTGGGCGACCAGGTGGCGGTCGTAACCGACGGTGAGTTGTCGGGGCTGAATCGTGGAATCACTGTCGGCCAGGTGATGCCGGAGGCGGCGCGGGGCGGCCCGCTGGCGGTGGTTCGTGAAGGCGAGACGATCCGTCTCGACATTGATGCGCGGCGGATTGATGTCGAGGCTGCCGATCTCGAGCAGAGAGTCCGGGAGTGGAAATTGCCGGAGCGGCACCTGAAGCCCAGCTGGCTGTCTATCTATTCGGAAATTGTGCAGCCTATTGAAAATGGCGCGGTGCTGGGCCACAGAAGAGCGCCGGGCGCGGTGAAGAGCTAGAGAAGGAAGTTTCTCAGGTTTGACAAAAGCCCTTCGGAATCACGAGGAGCAATTTGGGGATGGTGCGAATCGCGTGTGTAGGTGGTTTTCTCGGGGCTGGCAAAACGACAGCGCTGATCGCAGCCACTCAAGAGCTGATGGTACGCGGCCAGAAGGTCGGCATCATCACCAACGATCAGGGCAGCCATTTGGTCGACACGGCGCTGGCCCAAAGCCGCGGTTTGTTGGCGGACGAGATTACCGGCGGCTGCTTCTGCTGTCGCTTTTCAGAGTTCGTCAGGCACGCTTCGCGCCTGGTCGAGCAACACCGGCCAGATATTATTCTGGCGGAGGCAGTCGGCAGTTGCACCGATCTGGCGGCCACAGTTTACAAACCACTCCGCCGCTTTCATGCCGGTGAGTTCATCCTGGCGCCTCTTTCGGTTTTTGTCGAGCCTGACCGCATTCGCGAGATGTTCGGGTTCTCCGGCCAGTTCGACGGGAGCGTCCGATATCTGTTCGAAAAGCAATTGTCGGAGGCGGAGCTGATTGTGCTCAGCAAATGCGATTTGCTGAGTCCTGCAGAGAGAGAGGGTTGCAGAGAACAGCTTCGCGAACTACTGGGAACAATTCCCATGGTTGCGATGAGCGCAAGAACCGGGTCAGGTTTGAACCAGTGGGTGGATCAGTTGGTGTGCGGAGTTTCTCCCGGCGACGGGGAACTCGATCTCGATTACGGGATCTATGGTCAGGCGGAAGCGTCTTTGGGATGGCTGAATGCTACGGTAGATTTGGCATCCGACAAAGATTTCTCTCCGGCTGATTTCGGCGAAACGCTGGTGGCCGAAGTGCGCCAGGAATGCCAGCGTTCGGAGAGCGCTATCGCGCACCTAAAGATTTTGCTCGTGACCCGTGCGGAGAGCGACAGGATTTCGCTTACGAGCACGATGAATCAGGCCTCATGGGATAACAATGGGAATCTTCCTGCGGTTCGCGAAGCTTCGGTCATCATTAACGGAAGAGTCAGCACCAGCCCGGCGACGCTGCGCCGCATCGTCGAAGAGGCATTGCAATCTGCCGCGCAGCAGCAGGACGTGGTGGCCACGATTCAGGATGTAGAGGCGTTTGCCCCGACGCCTCCACAGCGGCCAAGCTTTTGACTTCCTGCGGGCGTTCATTTTTCTGTTAACATTCGCGTGAACAAATTGCGAGCAAATTGAGGACCTTCCATGGCCAATGATCGCGAAAAAGATACGACAAAAGGGATCAATCGTAGAAACTTTTTAGTGTCTACCTCCGCCGCCGCGCTTGGCGCTACTGCACTGGCCCACGGTAAAGAGGTGCCGGCAAACCCGGGGCCGAAGGCATTCCGTTCGGCTGATGGATCGGTCATCCCTTTTTCCCGGCAAGAACTGCTGTTGGAGGGCAGGAAACAGAGAGTTTTTACGGGCGAGCATCTCTCCGAGGTGGCGTTTCCCTTGGGCGGCATCGGAACCGGCAACGTTTCGCTGGGTGGCCGAGGGGAGTTGCGGGATTGGGAGATTTTTAACCGGCCGGGAAAAGGCAAAATTCTTCCCTTCAGCTTTGTGGCCTTATGGGCGCGCCCGGAAGGCGAAACGCCGACGGTGAAGGTGGTGGAAAGCTTGTTGATGCCGCCCTTTCGCGGTGCCGGAGGTTTTCACCGAGATTCTGCAGAAGGCTTGCCGCGCTTTCGGGAGGCGCGATTTACTGGAAACTATCCCTTCGCCAAAGTTGAGTTCGCTGACGAAACCGTTCCGGTGCAAGTTGCATTGGAAGCCTTCAATCCTTTCATTCCGCTCAGTGTGGATGACTCGAGTTTGCCGGTTGCGGTCTTTCACTATCATTTGCGCTCGGTCAGCAAGAAGCCCATGGAACTGGCGCTGGCTTTCTCGCTGCTGAATGCGGTGGGCTACGACGGCAAAGCCAATTTGGAAGGTACACGGCATGCGGGATTCGGGAAGAATTTAACCAGAATTCGCCAAGAGCAGGCGGGAAGCGCGACGGTTCATGGCCTTGACATGACATCGGCAAAATACGGGCCTGACGATTTGGGCTACGGCTCGATGGCTTTGCTGACCAACTCTCCAGATGTCACAGCGAGGACGGCCTGGACTCATGGCGAATGGTGGGATTCGTTTCAGAAGTGGTACGACGAATTCGCAGCCAACGGCGAAATGCACGAAAGCGGCGAGCCGGAGCCGTCGGAAGATGGCCGCTCCAACTATGCCACGCTAGCGCCCCGGCTGCGGTTGGCGCCGGGAGAGTCTCAGACGGTTACGTTTTTGCTGGCCTGGCATTTTCCTGTCCGTGAGAACTATTGGAATGATGAGAAGGAAGTAAAAGGACAAAAGCTGCGCAACTATTACGGCTCACGGTTCCAGAGCGCGTGGGAAGTGGGCCAGCACACGGCTTCCCGCTTGCAAGAGCTTGAGCAGAAGACGCGTGCATTCGACGATGTGTTTTACTCCACCACTCTTCCCGGCTACGTGCTGGAAGCGGTTTCCAGCCAGGCGGCCATTCTGCGTACCAATACCTGCATGCTGCTCGAAGGCAAGCAGTTTTTTGCCTTCGAAGGCTGCGATGACAATGCGGGCTGCTGTCCGATGAACTGCACGCATGTGTGGAACTACGAGCAGGCACTGGCGTTTCTCTATCCGGAGTTGGAACGCTCTATGCGCCATACGGATTTCCTTTACAACATGCGTTCCGATGACAGTATGGCTTTTCGCACGCTGCTCCCGCTTGGCCGCGCCCAGTGGAGTTTCAAGCCAGCCGCTGACGGGCAGATGGGTACGATCATGAAGCTGTACCGCGAGTGGCAGATATCGGGGGACGACGAGTTTCTCAAAGAGCTTTGGCCGAATGCCAAGCGAGCCCTCGAATTTGCCTGGACATTCTGGGATACCGATAAGGACGGCCTCTTCGAAGGGGAACAGCACAACACCTACGACATCGAGTTCTACGGCCCGAACCCCATGATGAGCACCTTGTATCAAGGGGCGCTGCGGGCAGGCGAACTGATGGCGACGGCTATGGGCGATATGGAAGCGGCCGGGAGTTATCGCCAGGTGCGCGAACAGGGTGTAAAGAATCTTGAGCAACTATGGAACGGAGATTTCTACGTCCAGAAGGTTCCGCCCGCCGACACCATCAAGCCGATGGCCAAATATGCTGATGAAAACTGGCACGCAAATGCCATACAGGACGGCCAGATTCGATATCAATGCGGCCCCGGCTGCTTGTCTGATCAGTTGCTCGGGGCTTGGTTGGCTACAGTTGTGGATTTGGATCCGGGCTGGTCGGCCGAGCACATTCGCAAAACGCTCTATTCCATCTACCGCTATAACTTCCGCAATAGTTTCTACGATCATCCCAACACCCAGCGCATCTACGCTCTCAACGATGAAAAAGGCCTGCTGATTTGCAGTTGGCCGAAAGGTGGCCGGCCGGCACTGCCCTTCGTTTATTCGGACGAAGTCTGGACCGGCATTGAATTTCAGGTTGCAGCTCACATGATTTACGCCGGCCTGGTGGATGAGGGCCTGGCCATCGTGAAAGGCATCACCGACCGCTACGATGGCCGCCGCCGCAATCCCTGGAACGAGATTGAGTGCGGCAATCACTATGCCCGTGCCCTGGCGAGCTGGTCGGTGCTCATGGCGCTTTCCGGCTACAAGTATTCCGGCAAAGATCAGCGGCTGAGCTTTGCCCCGGTAATGAAGCCGGGCGACTTCCGTTGTTTCTTTGCGGCTGGTTCCGGCTGGGGCATGTACAGCCAGAAGCACACTGGCTCCTCACTGACGGCGAAGATTGAGGTGCATCACGGGGAACTGCCGCTGCGCCATCTCGGCCTCAGGAATGACACTGGAGCACAGCTGGGTCTAACCCGCGTGACCGGGCCGGAGGGAACTGCGATCTCCGGGCCCAAATTGCAGGCCAATGGCAGAGACTTACTGGTGGATTTGGGTGGTTCGGTGTCAATTCCCGCAGGCAAGTCCCTGCAAGTGAACCTGGACCCGGGACAAAAGGGTAGGGCCTGAAGATCGCCAGAATGGCCGGAAAAAGCAGCTTCGGAATGGGTTCTGTTTGCGTTGACACTACCTGATGCCCCTGCTAACCTAACGAGTGCTTGCAAGCGCAGTCCGGCGCCAAGGCCGGAGCAAGATGTTTGTGCGCCTCTCACCTGGCACGCAGCGTCGCACCGAGGATGGGCGCTGTTCCTTTTGTCCGGTCGCACAGCCGGTCTTTTTCCAGATGCAGCTTTCGTGCCGGATGCTGACCTGCGCGCGCTAACTCAGAATTCACGCTTACATGCGCGGAAAGGTAGGAGATCATGGCTACACTCGTAAATGAACTTCCAGTCGCAATCGGACAAACCAAGCTGCTCATCAACAATCGCTGGGTGAACAGCCGTTCCGGCAAAACATTTCCCACAATCAATCCTTCCACCGGTGAAGAGATTTGCCAGGTCGCCGAGGCGGATGCCTCCGATGTCAATGAAGCCGTAAAAGCGGCTCGCCAGGCATTTGAAAAAGGCCCGTGGCGCAAGATGTCTGCCGCCGAACGCGGAAAGCTTATTTACAGGCTGGCCGATTTGATTGAAGAACACGCGGATGAGCTGGCGCGCCTGGAAGCCCTCGACAACGGCAAGCCCTACAGCGTGGCGAAAGCCGCCGATATCGCCCTATCCATCGCTTCGTACCGCTACTACGCCGGTTGGGCCGACAAGATTCAGGGCCGCACGATGCCAATCGCGGGAAATTATTTCAGTTATACGAAGCTGGAGCCGGTTGGGGTGGTTGGGCAGATCATTCCCTGGAACTTCCCCATTCTGATGCAAGCCTGGAAGCTGGCGCCTGCGTTGGCGACGGGAAATACCATCGTGATGAAACCCGCCGAGCAGACCCCGCTCACCGCGCTGCGCATTGGCGAGTTGGTCCTGGAAGCAGGTTTCCCCGAAGGCGTTGTGAATATGGTGCCGGGCTATGGTCCGACGGCGGGCGCGGCCATCTCCAGCCACATGGACATTGACAAGGTCGCCTTCACCGGCTCCACGGAAGTGGGCAAGCTCGTGATGCAGGCTGCCGCTTCGAGCAACCTGAAGCGCGTGTCCTTGGAACTCGGCGGCAAGAGCCCGAACGTGGTCTTTGCCGACGCCGACATGGATGAGGCGGTGGAAGGCTGCCACTTTGCTCTCTTCTTCAACATGGGGCAGTGCTGCTGCGCCGGCTCCCGGTTGTTCGTGGAAGCGAAGGCCTATGACGAATTCGTCGAGAAGAGCGTTGCCCGCGCCAAGCGGCGCAAAGTGGGCGATCCGTTCGATCCCGACACCGAGCAGGGTCCGCAAGTAGATAAAGCCCAGTTCGAGAAAATCATGGGCTATATCGAAACCGGCAAAAAGGAAGGCGCCAATCTTTTGACCGGCGGGAAACGCTACGGTTCCAAGGGCTACTTTGTCGAACCGACCGTGTTTACCGACGTGAAGGATGACATGACCATCGCCCAGGAAGAGATTTTTGGACCGGTCATGAGCATCATCAAATTCAACACTCTGGACGAAGTGATTGAGCGTTCCAACCACACAGCCTACGGGCTGGCGGCCGCGGTCTGGACCCGTGACATCGGCAAGGCCCACGCGATTGCCAACAACGTGCGCGCGGGTACTGTTTGGGTGAATTGCTACGACGTGTTCGATCCGGCAGCCCCATGGGGCGGCTTCAAGCAGTCCGGCATCGGTCGCGAAATGGGCGAATACGGCCTGCAGCAGTACAGCGAAGTGAAGTCGGTAATCATCAAGCTGTAACTGAAAACCGGCACAGCCGAGGTGAACCTGTTGCAAAAACTCGATGGATGCTCTGTTGGAGCCGATGGACGCCCGGTTTGGGCGTCCATTATTTTTCCCCAATTCACGCCTTGCATTTCTAATTGCAATCGACTCATCCAGGGAAGTGTGGATCTGGTAAAAACATAAAATCCGGAATCTATTCCGAAATCTTGACCTCGGCAAACGCGAGTGATATCGTTGATTGTTTTTACTCTGCTTTGCTTGCCCTTGTAGGAGGCAGCTACGAACAAGTTAAGTGATCTCTCCGGCGTAATTCCGCCCATGATTACCCCCTTCGCGGCGGACGACAGAATTGATTTCAAAGCCCTGGCCGATGAAGCCCGTTATTTGAAGAAAGTTGGCTGTGCTGGCATGGTGATTGGCGGCAGCATGGGCGAAGGCGCCGGCATGTCGGCGGAAGAGCTGGGGGAGGCGATTCTCGTAACCATCGAAGCCACCGGCGGAACCCTGCGTGTGTTTGGCGGCGTGATTGCCGATAGCTCGGCGGAAGGCGTCCGGCTGGCGAAAGCCATTGCCGGAGCGGGCGCGGCCGGATTGCAGGTGCCGCCTCCGCATTTCTGCCCCACCGGCGATACCACGATTCTGGCGGAATACTATGGTTCGCTGACCAGCGCTTCGGGACTGCCGTTGATTATTTACAACGTGATGCCGACGGCGCAGGCAGCTGTGGAGTCGCTGGAGGCGATCATCGACGAAAATCCCATGATCGTTGCGGTAAAGCAGAGCGGCCGGAACATTCACACCCTGGCCGCGCTTCTGGCGACGATTCACCATAAGGTCCGATTGTTTTCTGCCATTGATGACATGATTTTCCCCTCGTTTGTGCTGGGAGTGGATGGCACGATCTCGGGCACCTCGGCAATTTTTCCTGCGGAAACGGTCCAGATGCGCAATGCGGTTCTGGCCGGCGACTTGGAACGGGCGCTGTCATTTCACAACCGGCTGGCTCCGGTCTGGCGCGCCGTGGACGGCACCGGGTACGCGCAAAACGCGAAGTATGCGGTCACCCTGATGGGGCACCGGGGACTGCAGAGACCGCGCCGGCCGATGACGCCTCCAACGGGCGCTGAAGCGCAGGCCATTGAACAGGCCTTGCGGGCAGGGGGATTTCTGAACGGAGACGCAGCGTCTCCCGTCCTGGCTGGGGTAAGGGCGGACGCAAGGTGAGCAGACTTCTCGCTTCCCTTATCGCTGGCCTAGCTCTCTTGACAGCGCTGCCTCTGCAGGCGCAGTTTTCCGTCTCGGATATTTCTCATCTGCGTAATTACGAATCCGAGAGAGCTTCGAGTTACGATCACACCGGCGGGAACAATGACTCGCAGGTCCTCAAAGCCGGTGGTCAGCTCACGCTGTTCAATGACACCGGTCCAGCCGAAATCCGCCATATCTGGATCACGGTGGATGACCCCGAAGCCTACCATCTGAAGAAGATTGTCCTGCGAATGTACTGGGATGGAGAAAAAACTCCCAGCGTCGAAGTGCCGCTGGGGGACTTTTTTGGCTTGGGCCTTGGCACGTACACTGTTTTTCACTCTTCCTTGGTGGCCGTGGCTCCGGATAAAGCGCTGAATGCCTACTTCCCCATGCCGTTCGCGCATTCGGGGCGAATTACCGTCACCAACGAAGGCGAAAAAGACGCCGGCGACTTTTACTTCAACATTGACTGGGTTCGTCTGCCTGCGCTGCCGGACGATACGGCCTATTTTCATGCCCAGTACCGGCAGTGCGCTCCCTGCCAGGGCTGGTATCACGGAAATTTCTACGGCAATAACTTTCGTGAAGCGCATCAGGACCCCCATTGGAAGAATGTCTCCGGCGAGCATAACTACAAGTTCCTGGACGCCCAGGGCGACGGCCAGTTTATCGGCGTGACGCTTTCCGTTTTTCAGAACCAGTGGGGCGGTTGGAACGAGGGCGACGAGATGTTCTGGATTGACGGCGAAAAGGAGCCGCGCATTCATGGAACCGGAGGCGAGGATTACTTCAACGGCGCTTGGGGCTTTAGTTCGCTGTATTCCTTTCCGTTGATAGGGCTCACCCAGTTCGACGGCTGGGAACCGGGTTCGCGTTTCTCGCACTATCGCTGGCATCTGGAAGCGCCGGTTCGCTTTCACAAGTCGTTTCTGGCCACCATCGAAGACGGCCACGCGAACCTTCGCTCCGACAATCTCTATTCGGTTGCGTACTGGTATCAAAAGGAACCGCATGGCGAGTTTCCGGAATTACCTCCGGTGGCCGCGCGCATTCCGAAGTTCTATTTTGTGGGTGGCCCGGGCCAGGACCCGAACATGAAGTGAAGGTAGAACGGCATAAATTTCTTTCCCGAGAGAAAAACGTGACTACGAAATCGTTAGTACAAGGTGTGATCGCCGATGTCATTACGCCATTTACCACCGGCGGCGAGGTCGATCTCGATGCCCTGCAGCGTGAAATCAAGCTGCTGGACAGCTCGCCGGTAAACGGCATTTGTGTGGGCGGAATGCTTAGCGGGTTGGAGGGAGCGCTGCCGCAGGAATTGGCGGCCATCTGCGCCGGAGCGCGCCGTGGATCTCGGAAACCGCTGTTTGCCATGGTTCTTCCTGACACCACGATGGAAGGCGAAGAAATGATTCGCGCCGTCGAGGACGCCGGCGCAGATGCCGTGCTGGTGGCCCAACCGCATTACCTCTCCTTGCCCAACAAAGAGGGACTCCTCGAAATGTTTGCCGATTTCCGGAAGGTGACCCGCGGTCCCCTTCTGCTCGCCGACTGTTTCCCCAACGGAATCGTCGGAGTGGCGATGACCCGGACGCTGGCAGCCAGGAATCTAGTGGACGGCGTCTTTCAATCTGCCGATATCCACGTGTTGGTGGATCTGCTCTATTCCGGTCTTGGAGTTCCCGTATATTCCGGCGTGGAAGATATGCATTATGTCGCGTTGGCGCTGGGGGCGCGCGGCGCCGTCTCCGATCTGGCAACCATTTTCCCCGGCGACATGGGTGAGTTGTATCGCACGTTTTCCGAAGGCAAACACGGCGATGCCCGGTCGCGGCATGAAAAGTTGGTCCGGTTGTGGCGGGCGCTTGGGCGATACGGAGAGAGTGAAGCGAGAGCGCGGATTGCTTTGGAAGCGCAGGGCCGGAAAGTAGGCTCGGCGCCGAGTCCCTATAACAAGCTGCCGGCTCGGGCGGCTGGCGAAGTACGCAGCGCCATGCAGCGCGAGGGTTTGGCTCGCGCGTAAGATTGCTTACCGAACCCAAAGGTTTTGTATCTTGGATCACAGATTTGAGTAGCCGGTTGTTCAATACTTCCGGCGCAACTAAAAACGCGTCCCATTACCATACAAATCGCATTTGGAAGACCCTTCGCTTTTGCTCTGCGAAAAGCCGCGTTCTGCTGCGATTGGAGGGAATCTCATGCATCGCCTGCTAAAAGCCAGTTTGGTTGCAAGTATTCTTCTTCTTCTGGTTCTTCCCAGCTATTCCGATTCCCTTACCGACACCGCTCCACGAGTCGAGCAGAACTTCTCTACCCACTGGCTGTACACTCCGCACGATCTCCCCAACGGAGAAAGCGCCGCGCTCAAAGACTCGGACTTCGAGCATGTTTCGGTTCCGCATGCCAACATCATCACGCCGGGGGAAACTTTCGATCCGGATAGCTTTCGCTTCATTTCCTGGTACCGCAAGCATTTTCGTCCGGAAAACTCCTGGAAGGGCAAGCTGGTGACGGCGCGCTTTCAAGGCGTGATGACCGTCGCCGACGTCTATCTCAACGGCAACCACCTCGCTACCCATAAAGGTGGATACACGTCTTTTGACGTGGATTTGACTCCGGCGCTGCGCTTCGGCGCGGACAATGTGCTTGCCGTCAAAGTGGATTCGCGTGAGCAAAAGGAAGTGCCGCCGGAAGGCGCGCCCAAGATGTACGGCTATTACAATTTCGGCGGAATTCAACGGGATGTGCAGTTGATTGTGCGCGACCGGTTGCACATTGAGCGCGTGTACTACGTTACCGATCGCATTCAGCCCGATGCGGCCGTCGCCGCCACGATTACGGTTCGGAATGACCGCTCGTCTGCTGTGCAAGCTGGGGTGCGGGTGCGCATTCTTGACGATCGGGGCAAAGAGGTGGCTTCTGGAACATCGAATGCAAATCTCAACGCCGGAGAAATGCAGGATGTGCACGCAGAACTTTCTCCGATTGCGGACCCCAGGCTTTGGGATCCGGATCATCCCAATCGCTACGTCGCGGTAGCGGAAGTGACTGACGGCTCAAGCACCACCGACCGGGCCCATACCTGGATCGGGCTGCGCATACTCGACTGGAACGACGATGGGCTGCTGATCAACGGACATGCCGTGAAGATTCGCGGCTTGAACCGTCACCAGACGCAGCCTTTCATCGGCGGCGCAGTGCCGAACCGGCTGCAGCGGCGCGATGCCCTGATTCTGAAGTATGGGTTGGGCCTGAACATGGTGCGGTCGTCGCACTATCCGCCCGATCCCGAATTTCTCGACGAGTGCGATCGCATCGGTCTGCTGGTGATGGATGAAATCCCGTCGTGGCAGTTCATCGGCCAGAGCGCCGAGTGGCAGCAAAACCTGGTGGATGCGGCGCGCGACATGATCCTGCGTGACCGGAATCACCCCTCCGTCTTCCTTTGGGGCGTGCGCGCCAATGAAGCTTCGCCGAATGAAACCGATGACCGGGAGTTATATGCCAAAACCTACGCTTTGGCGCGTGACCTCGATCCCACACGCCGGCCAGCCGGAGCTCGTTTGAGCGACGCATGGCACGGCAAGATGGTTCCGAATGAAGTGCTCACCACGAACGACTATTCTCCGCTGGATAAATGGCCGCAGCCGGTGACCACGCATCCCTGGCTCATTACAGAATACGGAGATGCGGAACAGTTTCCGGTCTGGTTTGGCGAAGGAAACCTGTTGCGCTTTGCACTGCGCTGGGCCCAGCAGATGAACGCCACGTATGCGCATTCCGATATTGCCGGCAGCGTCGGCTGGTCTGCATTCGACTATCCTTCGCCGGAATTCAATACGCCATGGGGGGTGATCGCGTATCACAATGTGGATGACGTTTATCGCCTGCCCAAAGCTTTCGCGGGCTACGTGTTCGAAAGCCAGAAGGATCCTGACCTTTACGGCGCGACCGTGCATATCCTCAGTTATTGGCGGCGCAGCACGCCTGACTTGTGGGTGGCCAGCAATGCGGACGAAGTAGAGGTGCGGATCAACGGAAAATCCATCGGCCGCGAGCGCCCGAACGAGTACACCAGCCTGCCGCATCCGCTTTTTAAGTTCCCTCTCGGTGATGCGTTTGAAAAAGGAACCGTAGAAGCGATCGCTTATCGCAAGGGGCAGGAAGTGGCGAAGGAGCAGATGCGCACCCCGGAAGCGACGCAGGCGCTGCAACTGGCGACAGACGATCCTGAGATCATCGGCGACGGTGCCGATATTTCCAAGATGGTCGTCTATGCGGTAGATGCGAACGGAACGATCGTTCCCTATGAAGACCGCCGGGTCAATATTGAGGTGCAGAACGGAAACCTGCTGGGGATGAGTCCGGTGCATTTGGAAGGCGGCCGCATCGCCTTCTACGTGCAATCGCGGGAAGGCGAACGCAGACCGATTACCGTGCGGGTCAGCGCCGACGAGCTGACGCCGGCAGAACAGAACATCACAGTACAACCGATGGATGGAACAGGTTTGCCGTTCGGTCCGTTTGATCTGCAGAGAGACGAGGCTCTGAAATACAAGGCGCCGAGAAGGTAGCTTTCCTGCGCGGACTTCGCGGCGTATATTTACAGGCGCGAGCTTAATCGCTTACGGCGATGCTCCTGGCTCACGCCTAGTGTTCTCTGCGAATGCCGGTTTTCACACGAATCATTGCGCGCTGCATCAATCTTTCAGGAAAGGGCACTCATGTCTCTAAGCGCTTATATGCCTCATAATCTGGCGAAATCCATAGCAAGAAGCTTTTTCTCTTTCTTCGTTTGCGTTGCTGTTGGACTGCTGGCTACTGTATCCCTGGCCCAATCCGAGCTTCCAAAACGGGCTCTAGCGGAATTGGAAAAGCTTCCGCTCAACGTTCAAAACACGGTGAAGCAGTTAGCGCTACTCGGCGAGCTGCCACCGCCGCAGTGGAAGATGCACGCCGCCGACATGGCCCATGGGGAAGCGACGGATCTCGATGACTCCGGCTGGGAAGTTGCCAAAGTTCATGCGCAAGGGCCAAAGACCGGCTTGTGGTACCGGGCATGGGTTGAGGTTCCCAAGGATCTCCGCGGCTATGACCTCACTGGTTCGAAGATCTGGTTCGAATTCAACATTGATATTGGTGGCGGGTCGGGTCCGGAGATTGTGTATTTCAATGGACGCCGTGTGGCCATGGGCGAAAACTTGGAGCAGATCGAACTGTTCGATCACGCCACGCCCGGTGACAAGGTCCTGGTGGCAGTAAAGCTGCCTGCCAGCCCCGAACCAAAGTATTTCGATGGCTCGGTATTCAAGATTGATCCGCCTGCGAACCGCCCCGACCCCGAGATCATCTGGAAGGAACTTTTTTCGGCCGACGGTCTGGCCCCGGCGTTCGCATCGAATGCCGAGAGCATACAGAAAGACGTTGGCGCGGCGGCCGATGCGGTGGATTTTGGCGCGCTACAGAAAGGGGATCAGAAGGCGTTCGATGACTCTCTGACAAAGGCGCAGACCGCCCTCGAACCAGCTAATCAATATCTGAAGCAATTTTCGCAGCAACTCACGGGAAATTCGCACATTGATGCCGCTTGGCTGTGGCCCTGGACGGAAACGGTGGATGTGGTCCGGCGCACTTTTTCAACCGCGCTTCAGCTGATGGACGAATATCCCCAGCTGCACTACGCGCAGTCGGCTGCCCAGTACAACGAGTGGATGGAAGAAAAATATCCGGCGATTCACCAGGGGATCGTTCAGCGGGTGAAAGAACATCGCTGGGAGATGGTCGGCGGCATGTGGGTCGAACCCGACCTGAATATGCCGGATGGCGAATCATTGGTACGCCAGTTGTTGGTGGGTAAGCGGTACTTCAAAGACAAATTCGGCGTGGATGTGAGAATCGGCTGGAATCCCGATTCATTTGGCTACAACTGGCAGTTGCCGCAGATCTACAAGAAGTCGGGAGTGGACTACTTTGTAACGCAAAAGATGAGCTGGAACGACACTAACCAGCTTCCCCTAAAGCTGTTCTGGTGGGAATCCCCGGATGGAAGCAAAGTGCTCGCCTACTTCCCCTATGGCTATAGCGAAGAAAATCAGCCTCTGGTCATGGCCTACGATCTTTTGAAAGGGAACACGCTCAATCCAGGAATGGGCGAGCAGTTGCAGCTCTTCGGGGAAGGAGATCACGGCGGAGGACCGACACGGACGATTCTGGACCGGGGAATCCGCTGGTCCAAGCCGGATATCGTTTTCCCCACGCTGAACTGGGGCAGCGCGCAGGGGTTTTTCGACGACGTGGAGAAGAAACTCGACACCGAGCATTCGCCGGTGTGGAACTACAAGACGGTGGCTGCTGAAGGTGCGAAGCTGCCGCCGGCTGCCGAAGGAAAGATCGCAATCCCGACCTGGGATGATGAGTTATATCTCGAATACCACCGCGGTGTTTTCACTACGCAATCCGATCTTAAGCGGAACATGCGGGACAGTGAAGAGTGGATGCTGAACGCGGAAAAATATTCTTCGCTCGCATGGCTGCAGGGTGACTCCTATCCCAACGACGAATTTACCTACGCGTGGAAGAAGGTTCTGTTCAATCAGTTCCACGATTTGGCGGCGGGGTCTGGCATCGGCATTATCTACAAGGATGCTCAACAGGACTATGACGTAGTTCATTGGACGGCGGAGCAGGCCGATCGCAAGGCGCTCCACACCATTGACAGCGAAGTGAATACGAAGTCCGCCAAGGGAGCCGGTGTTCCGGTCATCGTGTGGAATCCGCTGGGCTGGGAACGGAGCAAGGATCTGGTTACGGTCAAGGCGCTAATGCCGCAGCCGGTGGCTGGTGGAGTTTCTGTTCTGGATGCGCACGGGAAGGCATTGCCCATGCAGGTTCTCTCGAAGGATGCGGGTACCAGCAGCTACAAATTGCTGGTGGAAGCGGAGAACGTCCCTTCGCTGGGGTATAGCGTCTTGCACGTTGTACCGGGAGCCCGGCAGACGCCCAGCGATTTGAAAGCGCAAGGATACACGCTGGAGAACTCCGCATTGCGGGTTACGGTTGATCCCAAGAGCGGATGCATCACCAGCCTCTTCGACAAGAAATCGAATTTTGAGACTCTTGCCGCGGGGGCTTGCGGTAACGAGTTGATCGCCTTTCGCGACAAACCGAAAGAATACGACGCGTGGAACATTGACGCTGATTTCGAGAAGGTCTTCACCCCGCTGGATCACGCCGATTCCGTGGAACTGATCGAAAAGGGGCCGGTCCGCGCCACCATCCGGGTTGTCCATACTTACCAGGACTCGAAATTCGTGCAGGACATCACTCTCTATGCCGGCCTGGATCGAGTGGATGTGGTCAACGACATCGACTGGCACGAAACCCACGTTCTCTTAAAGGTCGCGTTTCCGCTGGCCGCTTCCAGCGACGAGGCGACTTTCGAAATTCCTTATGGAACCATTCAACGCCCCACCACCCGCAACAATAGCTGGGAGGACGCGAAGTTTGAGGTCCCCGCGCTGCGCTGGGCCGATCTCGGCGACGCCAAGCACGGGTTCAGCCTGATCAATGAATCGAAGTACGGCTACGACGCCAAAGGCAATGTGCTGCGGTTGTCGCTGCTGCGGTCGCCAACTTCACCCGACCCCAATGCGGACCGTGGGCGCCATCATTTCGCCTACTCGCTCTATCCGCATGCGGGAGACTGGAAGCAGGCGCTCACCGTGCGCAGAGGCTATGAATTCAATTACAAGCTGAAAGCAATGCAGGTTGAGGCGCACGACGGAAAAATGTCGGCGGAGCATTCCTATGCCGGCGCCGATGCTTCGAACGTCGTACTTACGGCCATGAAGAAGGCGGAGGACGGCGATGCACTGCTGCTGCGCTTCTACGAATGGGCTGGCAAGAACGGCAATGTGGAACTAGCGGTTCCGCCGGGAGCCACTTCCGCCAAGCTGGCGAACCTGATGGAAGAACCCTCCGGAGACGATTTGCCGATGACCGGGAACAAAATCACGGTGCCGGTTCATCCTTATGAGATTGTCTCGGTGCGGGTGGCGTACCCAGCGCACAAGTAAAGGCGAGATTTCCGGTTTCACATTGTCGGGAGCCATAACGAAAAAAGGCGGCTCAAGCGAGCCGCCCTTCCTTGTCGGCTATGCGAATGGACCGTTAGACCGTGGAAGCGGCCTTTTCGCGGCACTCGTTGCAGAGCTCTACGACCATGGTGACTATATCCTCGATTTGATCCTGATACGTGGCGTCCAGTAGCAACGTCGGCTGGCGCATTCGCGCGTTGGGGAGAATCCCGCGTCTCACGAAAACCCGTTTTTCAATGTGCACCGCCAGTTCCAAATGTTGCATGGCAAAGGCCAGATAAGGAACGAGCTTATAAAACACAGCTGCAGCTTCCGCTTTCTGGCCCTGTTTGTACAGTTCATAGACGCGAACATATGCGTCCAAGCAGGCAGACCCGGACATGACAGCAGACGCGCCGTGCGACAAACCATCCATCATCGCAATACCACCCAAGCCATAAATAATCTGTACCTGGCCGTCGGTTTGTTCGATGATTTCAGCGCATTTTTGTCCGGGCAGCAGAACTTCGAGCTTCGCGAAAAGAAAATTCTTGTGTTTCTTGGCAAGCTCAATGAATACTTTTGCCGGTAATCCCGAGCCGTTGAAGTCCGCATCTTGCAGCATCACAGGAATACTCACGGCGTCGCATAACCGGCTATAGAATCCAATCATCTCGGAAACCTGCAGGGGTGCGGTGCGAGGGGCATTTACCATCAGGCAATCGGCGCCCATTTTCTCTGCGTAGCGGGAGAACTCAATCGTGCTCTGCGTCGAACCCGAACTGGTAGCAGCAATTGCGGGCACGCGTCGGTTGGTATGCTCGAGCAGCACGTCCACCCAGTGGTATCGTTCCTTGTCTGAGAGTTTGTAGAATTCGCCTGCATATCCGGGCCCGCAAACCGCCGCAGCGCCAGCCTCGATTGAGTAGTCAATCTGGTGGCGCATGGCATCGTCATCAATGGATTCGTCTTCTCGGAAAGTGGTCACCATCACGGGCGTAATGCCATTCAGTCGTAACATGAGTTGTCCTTGTTGGTGCTGAAATAGCCGTCAGGCAAAGCCTTTAGCGGCAGAACTCCACAGTCCCAAATTATAACCGTTCGTATGCTCCGGACGCATGCAAGCGCAATGCCCCGGGGCAAAAGCTGCCGCCTATTTCATGGCCGCGGCCGGCGCGCTATCTGGCGCCCCCTTAGCAACGCTAAGCCGCAGGGTAGAGCGGATATGTTCCCCCGTATGCAAAACTTTTCCTTCGTCATAATTGGCGCCGTACTCATGCAACGGGGCGGTGCTGCCGCCGTACCAGTCATTCACATACACCTCCATCCGCTCCGTTTCCTGCGAAACACGCAAGTGCTGGCGGCCGTCGGAGTGGATCGTCCAGCCGTTGCCGTCCGAGTCTCGTATGGATGCTTGGGTAATGTTGCGCTTGGTGCTGCGAAAGTCATTGCTGCCCATGGGCGCGTCGTCTTCCGAATATGGCCAGGTGGGAATGACGAAAGGCGGCTTTCCGGTGTGGGCGTGAACGTCCCCCGAGAGCGCGCCAATGTGGTCCGCCGGGTACCAGGTCCACTCGCCCGTGCGCTGCCATGTGAGATGGTCCATCCAAACCGGCATCCCGAAATGCCAGCCGATTTCGATGGCACGAGTCTCCGGCCCCTCGTATTGGAAGTCGTAGGAAACCGTCACATCTCCGGCAGGCGCGATGGTGGTGACGTAGGTGCCAACCAGTTCTGGATAATGGCCGTGGGAAGTGATGGTGATGCTGCCATCATGTTCGGAAATATCGTCGGGCTGATCGAGGGTCCAGTTCAAAGGTTTTGGAAATGGCTGCAACTCGCCACGAATGGGAAGAATGTGGATTTGCGGCTGATCGAAAAGAGTGACGCCATTATTCACCACGACGTAGTCCAGCAAGCCGCGTGAACTGGCAACGCCGGCGGAAAAGCCATTGCCGGTAATGCGCGGCGTGATGCCAGAGAGCAGTTCCTGTTCGTGCCGTTGCAAGGGGGGAGCGTTCGAGGCGGAAGCCGGTGTCGAGGGGGCCTCGCCGATCTGCACGGCAAATACATTGACCTCGTCTCGGCCTTTCAAGAAACGAAGTTCCAGCTTGCTCCCGGCTTTGATCGGGCTGGTTGCCGGAATTTCCACCGTGCCGGAAGTTTGCGGCGGAATGTCAGCTTTGGCAGTGCCTTTCTGATCTTCGAGTTGCCAGTCGATGGAAAGCTCAGAAAGATTGGTGAAGAAATATTTATTGTCCACCGGAATCCGCAGCGGGCCGGAAGAGGGAACCGGCAATGTGCGAACGGTCACCTTCACCGGCGAATAAAGATTCTTGATGTGCCAGAATTCCGGTTTGCGCCGGCGCCAGCCATCAATGACTCCCCAGGGTGCATCGCCGACCAATCCCTTGCCGGCTTGGTGGTAAATGCGGTCCACGCCGTGCCCTTCGTCGCGGCCGCGGCCATATTCCGATCCCCGCCCCGGCACCAGGAACATGTCATCGGACCAGGCCCAGATAAAGCTGGCCTGGACGACTTTGCTCTTCCAGAATGCGTCCATGACGTCGATGAGCGGTGCCACGTAGTAGTCGCGAAGGCCCGGATCGCGCCACAGCGCCGCGCCATCGCCTCTGCCCCAAATCCCCTGAAAGATCGCGATGCTTTCATCCCAAAGAATGGGTTTCGCGTTGTTGGCCATGGATTTAATGCCCGCCACGCTCATCGGGTTGTGGCGAATGGTGAAATCCACGTTGTCGGTCCAGCTGCCCATGACCGGGCGGCTGGGGTCGTGGGCGCGGATTTCGCGCACATCGAGGTCGAGCGTCGGCCCCCAGTCGCTTTCGTTTCCCCCCGACCAGTAAGCGACCGAAGGATGGCTCATGTCGCGCTCCGTCATCTCCGATGCGATCTGGCGCGTGAATGCCCCCCAGCGCAGATCGAAGGCGTCGCCGACCCAGCAGAAGGGAGCTTCTTCTTCAACGTAGACACCTAGCTCATCCGTGATGTCGAGCAATTCAGGGATGGGGATGTAGTGCGATGTTCGCAGAGAGTCAACATTGGCTTCCTTCATGAGTTCCACGTCGCGGCGCTCGATCGCCGGGGTGACCGCTCGCCCCAGAAGAGGATCGGAATCGTGGTGCGCGGTGCCAAACAGCTTAATGGGCACGCCGTCAATGATGAGCGCGGTTTTATCGATACGCGTATCGCGGAAGCCGACTTTTCTGGTCACACGCTCAATTTCACTGCCGTTGCGTGAGATGGTCGTTTCCAGGGTGTAGAGATTGGGATGCTCCGCATTCCATTCCAGCGGGGCCGAAACGTGCAGCTTGATGGTCTGGTCTTTTTTGGACCAGGCCGTAAGATCCATGCTGACGGGATCGCTGCTGGCGACCGTGTTTTTGTCCTGAATCAGGTTCAAGCGCAGGGTTGCGCCGGACAGCGCCGATGCCGACTGATTTTCTACGGAAACTTCCGTTACCAGGTCGGCATTCTTGCGATCCGACTCAAATTCGGCGTGCGACTGTTCCCGCTGCACATGCACGGCCGGGAAAGAAAAGACCCGGGCGCGCCGGTAAATTCCGGCCAGCGAAAAGTCCGCATACATGCTCATGTGATCCATGTGCGAGGCTTGCGTGTCCTGTTGAACGCGAACCGCGATCACATTGTCGCCGCCGATCTTCGCTGCATCGGTGACATCCAGCTGAAACGGCGTGGCGCCGCCCATGTGCGATCCCACACGGTGGCCATTCCACCAGACCTCGCAGCCGCTATAAACGCCATCAAAAGCGATGCGAATGCGGCGACCCTTCCAACCGGCCGGGACGTTCACGTGACGCCGGTAGCCACCTTCGCCTTTTTCCGCGTTGTAGCCCTGCATTACCCAGTGCGCGGGGACGTCAATTTCGCCCCAGGCAGAGTCATTGAATTTGGTCTGCTCAAAACCCTGCGGGGGATCGGGCATGAATCGCCATTTGCCGTCGAGTTCTAAGTTCGAGTCTCCCGTCGGCGTAGGCACCAGACCTTCCTGCATGTCGCCGACTTCGACCGTCTTCCGTACGGTTTCACCATTTGCGGTAGCGGTGAACTCCACCGGGCCGGCAAGCCCAACCGGCATGGGAATGCTGAAGTCTCCGAACTCGCCGGGAGTCGCTGTGGCCTTCCACGGTTTTCCACCTGCGCGGCCCGTGGCCTGCACCTCAGCCTTGATTCCGCTTGCGCCGAAGCCGTCGGTCAGGACGCCCAGAATGTTGCCGCGGGCATCCCCGCGAACGTCTATCCACGCAGGCGTGTCGTTGGAGTAGACTTCGATTTCCGTGACGTGGGCGGGTGCATTCAGGCCGCTGAGGCGCAATTTCTGCACCGTCTGTTGCGGGAAGCGCTGGTAGGTGACCACGGGGATTGGAGCGGTGCCGTCCCCGATCTGAAACAGTTCGCGCCACGAGCCGTTTTCAAAAACTTCCGCCCTGAGACGCGTGACATGGGCGACCTCATGGCGAGACTCCCAGCGACGCATCACGATTTCGCGGATAGGAACCGGAGTTTTCCAGGAAAGCTCAATCCAGGCGGGAGAACTCGGGGAGCCGGCGGCCCGCCATTCCGTATCCACAGAGCCATCGATGGCTTGCTGCGCCGGGTTTTCAATGGTTTGACCGGACGCCACCACGGCGGCATCGCGTGCGATGTTGGGATTGTTCTGGGCGTTGGCAAAAGTGAGCAGGACGAGCGGAAGAATACCGATCCATTTGGAAATCATTGCGTCCGCAATATAAGAGTTCCCGCTGCAGGTTTCAAGCGCATTCTTTATTTTCGGAATCGCTCCCGAAACTTTTCCACGGTCGCTTCCGGGAAGGTTTAGATTAGAAAGTATCTATGAAGATCGTCGACATTGAGACTTATCTGGTGGGCAATCCCTGGAAAAACTGGCTGTTCGTGAAGGTCAACACCGACGAAGGAGTTCACGGAATCGGCGAAGGCACGCTGGGACAACTGGCGCGAACCGTCGAGGCGGCGATTCACGACATCGAACACTACGTCATAGGCCTGGACATTTTTCAAACTGAACTAATGGTCACCCGGCTTTCCCGCAACGTCTACGCGGACGGCGGTCAGGTGAAGATGTGCGCTATTTCAGCGCTGGAAATTGCCTGCTGGGACGCCATTGGAAAGGCCTTGAACCAGCCGATTTATAACCTGGTTGGTGGCCGCACGCATGAACGCATTCCGGCGTATGTGAACGGTTGGTACCGGTGCGAGCGAACTCCAGAAGCATTCGCCAAAGCGGCGAAGCGCGTGGCCGAGATGGGATACTTCGCCATGAAATTCGACCCCTTCGGCGCAGCGCAGGCGCGGCTTGCCCCGAGAGATGAAGACCTGGCGGTGGACCTGGTGGCTGCCGTGCGCGATGCCGTTGGCCCGGAAGCCCTGCTCGCCATCGAAGCGCACTCCCGATTCACTCCATCTTCGGCCATTCGCATTGGCAAGCGGCTGGCGCCATTTCGCCCAGCCTGGTTCGAAGAGCCGGTTCCCCACGGCAACGTTGAAGCCATGGTGGAGGTCGCGCGTCACCTCGACATCCCGCTGGCTACGGGGGAGAGCTTTTCGTCGAAACACCACTTGGCGGAGTTGTTGCGTCATGAGGCGGTGGACATCTTCAATGTCGAACCGCTTCACATGGGCGGCATTCTGGCAACCCGGAAAATAGCCGACATGATTGACGCTCACTACGGAACCATCATTCCCCATGCGGCGCAAGGACCGATCAGCACGCTGGCCTGTCTGCACATTGATGCTGCCACGCCAAACTCGTGGCTCCAGGAAAGTTTCGAGGATTTTAACGAGCCCTGGGAGCGCGATCTTCTTACGGCTTTTCCGCGCATCGCGAATGGTTATTTCGAACTGCCGGAGGGGCCAGGATTAGGAGCCGATCTCAACCTGGATGAAGTGCGCCGGCATCCGTTCAACCCCAACAACCGCATGTGCCTGTTCGAAGACAATTGGCAATTCCGGGAAACGAAAAACCAGCAGTAGGTCTTGGTCGAGATACGATGCAATGCGGCGTTCGACCCCATGCCATGGAGTACAATGCTCAGCGGGACCGCGCCCGCGGTTCTGCGCCAGGAGAAAAGGGTTAGTGAAAAGAATCGCGTGGGTTCTGAGTGTCCTCCTAATCACGCTTTCCAGTCTCTCAGCTCAGTCGAACTCGCCAGCTTTACCCCAAATTCATTGGGACCGGCAGACTTTCACCATCGGCGGCAAGGATGTTGTCCTGATTGGCGGATCCATGCACTACTTTCGCATTCCGGAACCGGAGTGGGCCGCCACTTTCGAGAGGATGAAAGAGGACGGCTTCAACATCGTGGATATCTACATTCCATGGTTCGTCCACGAACCGGAAGAAGGCAAATTCAACTTCGACAATCTGCAGAGATTCCTGGATATGGCGCACAAGTACGGTTTGTACGTCGTCGCGCGGCCGGGACCGTACATCAATAGCGAAACCGATCAGGGCGCTTTCCCGCGCTGGCTTTCCGGGAGAAATGTCGGATTCCGCCGCAACACAGAGTTGGACCGTAAGTGGAGCAAACACTGGTACGACGCCGTCATGCCGCTGCTGGCCCGTAATCAGATCACGCACGGCGGCCCGGTCATCATGGTGCAGATCGAGAACGAGTATGGTCATCCGCAATACATAAGCAACCAGGAAAAGAAGGAGTACGTGAAGTTTCTGTACCAGACCGCCTCAGCCTACGGTTTTGACGTTCCGCTGATGGGAAACGATATGCAGTTTGCCCAGGAGGATCCGGGCGATCCCATACTCTCGAAGATTTACGGTACCGTAGACGCCTATTTCGGTTCCTACAACGATCTCGAAAAAATGCTGGCTAAACAGCGCCAGCTGACCACAAACGGACCGTTGGGATGCGCGGAATATGGCTTGCAAGGTGCTGAGGCGACCGTGCGAACCATGCTGGGCCTGGGCGCTGACTATCTGGATCTTTACATGTTTCGCGGCGGCTCGCAGTTCACTCACGCAGCCAAAGGCTATGAGTTTGCCGGTTACAGCGCGGATGCGATTGTCGAAGAAGGCGGCTTTGTAGTTCCCAAGTATCGGGCTATGAAGGCGAACGCCATGTTCCTGCGGCAATTCGGGTCTACCCTTGCGAGGAGTGAGCCTGCCGCGGAGCCGGCTACGAGTGATGACCCTGAGCTATGGGTCACCGAGCGGAACAATGGCGGGCGAGGGTTCCTGTTCGTGCGGTCGGATATGCGAGGCGTCAGCCAGCGGACGCTGGCTTTAGAATCCGCCAGCCAGCAGCACATCACGTATCACGATCCAAAATCGGGGGACGCTCGGGTGATCCCTCAATACACCACCATGCTGCTCCGGCGCGGGCCAGACGCGGCTGATGGTTCTGGATTTGCCCGTGAGGGGCCGAACCATTCTGGTCTACTCAACCGCCGATTTATGGGGCAAGTTCGATTATCCCCAGCGCACATGGCTGGTGCTGTACGGCAATCGCGGAGACGAAAGCGAAGCCGCGTTTTCGTTTCCCTCGAAACCCGCTGACCTCGATCCGGACGCCGTCTGGAATCAGGATCACCAGGAAGCCGTGGTACGCCTGCAGTTCGGGGACCGGGATCAGGTGATTCCGCTGACCGGGGACATCTCTCTCCTGGTGCTGTCGCGCGATCGTGCCTACCGCGCCAAGGAGTTGTCGGTGGGAGGCGAGCCCGCTCTGGTGGTTTCAAACGCCGATGACACGCTCATGGATGCAGCCGGAAATGCGGCGACTCTCCATTTGGAGTTGCGGGAGCCTACCGAGGAATTTTCCGTTCTGGCAGGACAGAAACTCGAGAGCGCCAAAGCGGGCGCGAAACAACTGCACGTTAGGGCGTTCTCCGGAATGCAGGACTTTGAGCCGAACGTCGCAGTCCCGAATCTCGATCTTCCTGATGTGAAGGCCCGAGTCTCAGCGGTTTCCAACACTTTTCAGCCCAGCTTCAGCAAAACTTTGACTCAACTGGTGTCGTTGCCGGAGGCGGGCATCTGGGAAAAGGGAATTACGCATTACCAGGCGAGCTTCCCGGGGCAGCCGCACCCATTGCGGCTCTACTTCTTTACGGATGACTACAAAGCTGTCTACGTAGGCGGCCAATTTGTGCCCGAAGCCTCGAACCGTGCGGAGGAGGTCGTGCTGCCCAGCAAATATTGCGCCGGGCAGAGAGCCTGCACGCTCGACATTTATTACGTGGACACCGGCCGGCCCAAGGAAGATCTTGGCTTGTGGCGGCTGGATGAGAAGAAGGGCTTACAATCGGCAGCCTGGGTGGAAGGAAATTCGGACGTTCCGCTCGCCACAACATGGCATGTCGGTTTCGCCGATCTGGCTGATCTCAGCCAGACCCACGCCGGCAAAACCGGATTGCCTGCGATTGAGTATTCGTTTCCGCGGCCTGCGACAGGCGAACTGCAAGCTGTTTGGCGAGCCTTCATGCCCGCGGTTCCTGGCCTCGTGTATCTGAACGGCGTCTATGTTGAACACCATGAGCCGGGGCGCGAGCCGAATATCGGCCGCCCGGGTATCTATCTACCGCCGTCAATGCTGAAGGATGAAAACACATTGCTTTTCGTAACCCTTGCGCCCCCGCCGCCGAATTTGCCGTCTCCGGCTATCCGCGCGGATGGCGACAGCGTGCGCAAAATGGCGACGGTTATTCTGCAGTTCGCGGCAAAGGCGGATATTCCGTAGCGGATAATTCAAAGGACAAATCATGTTGCTCAAAATTCTCTTGATGGTTTTTGCGGTGGCATTTCTTGCCAGCTGTTCCGGACATTCAAGTCCCTCATCGGGCGCCAATTCTGCGGCGCCTCCACCAGCCGTGGTGATCGGCGGGGAACCGGTAGTGACGCTGGAAAGGCAGCGCCCGCCATCCTCCGATTCGCCGCAGTTTCTCTCGGTGCAGGTGCTGCCAGGAAAGGGCATGAATGTCTTTCAGGTTAAAGCCTACTTGCCCGGCAAGGGAGACATAGACGTGCTCGGCTCCCCGTCCCTGGACGAAGCTGCCAAGACTCTGAATGCAGCGCCGGACGATCCCTACGGCTTGACGCCCGCCACGATGGGCGGTCCAATCCTTCTGCCCTGGGCCAATCGTATTCGCGGCAAGGCCTCTGCGGATGGCAAAACCATCGAGGCGGTGGTAGACGGCAAAAGCATATCGCTGCCCGCCAATTTGCAGCCCAAGCAACCGGGTGGCGAAAAAGCCACGATTCATGGCTTGATTCTGAATGCCGCGTTCGAGGAGGTGCAAACGAATCGGGGAGGCGATCAATCCAGCGTGAGTGCCGTGTTGCATGGCGGCGATTTCGATGGGCACTGGTTTTCCAAGACCGACGTGCATGTGACCACGAGCCTTGCCCCCAACGCGGTAGAGCTGGATGTCGAAGCGAAGAACGTGGGCGATCAGCCGCTGCCCATTGGCATCGGCTGGCATCCCTATTTCAATTTCCCCAGCGGTGACCGCCAGCAGGCGCGGCTGCACATACCCGCGCAGCGCCGCGCGCTGGTCAATAATTACGACGACGTGTTCCCCACCGGAAAGGCCGAGGCTGTGAAAGGAACACCCTACGACTTCACGGCTCCCAAAGGCGCGCCGATAGGAGCGATGTACCTGGACGACAGCTTTATCGATTTGGAGAGACGGCCGGATGGCAACGTGGTCGCGGAGATTACCGATCCTAAAGCCGCCTACGGGCTACGAGTCATCACGCTCTCAAGAGAGATCCGCGCCCTTCAGGCTTACTCGCCTAAGGAAAAGAATTTTGTCGCTCTCGAGCCACAGTTTAACTATGTGGATCCCTACGGCAAGGAGTGGGGAAAGACCAATACCGGCATGATGGTGCTGAAACCCGGCGAATCGGTGACATACCGTGTGCGCTTGGAATTGTTCACTCCCAACTAAAGTGTAGACTAGAAAGTTTTCAGTTCATCCAAGATTTCAATTCACTTACTTACTCTCTCTCTTCGAGGTGAAGGAATGCGTTTGATTCAGTTTGGTCCGCGTGGCCAGGAAAAGCCTGGAATTTTATCGTCCGATGGAAAGAGAAAAGATCTGTCCGCATCTTTCGGCAAATGGGACAGCGAATTCTTCCAGACTGACGGACTCAACCGTTTGGTGAACTTCATGAAGTCGGAGCAGGCCCGTTCTCTTCCGGATGTGGCGGAGAATGTCCGCTGGGGTTCTCCCGTTGGGCGGCCCGGCAAGATCATATGCGTTGGATTGAACTACTCCGATCACGCGGCTGAGACCGGAGCTAAGATTCCCAAAGAACCCATTCTGTTTATGAAGGCCGCGAACACAGCCATCGGCCCTTATGACGACGTCGAAATCCCCAAGGATAGCAAGCAGACCGATTGGGAGGTGGAACTCGGCGTGGTGATCGGCAGAGAAGCACGCTACGTCGCTTCGCGGCAAGACGCCATGAAGCATGTTGCGGGCTATTGTATTTCGAACGATGTTTCCGAGCGCGAGTTTCAAATCGAGCACGGCGGCCAATGGACCAAGGGCAAAAGTTGCGATACTTTCAGCCCGCTTGGGCCCTGGCTGGCAACGCATGATGAAGTAGCGGACCCGCAGGCGCTAAGCATGGTTCTGCGCGTGAACGGTGAGCTGCGGCAAAATGGAAGTTCGTCGACCATGATTTTCGGCGTGGCCCATCTCATCTGGTACATCTCGCAATTCATGACTCTGGAAGCGGGCGATCTGATCTCCACGGGAACGCCTCCGGGCGTCGGGCTGGGCATGAAGCCGCCGCAGTTTCTGAAAGTCGGCGACGTCATGGAGTTGGAGATCGCGGGGTTGGGTAAGCAAAAGCAGAAGTGCGTTCCTTACAGGCGATAAGGCCGGTTCGGTTCGAGCCAGTCGCAAGGCCAGATCACTTCTTGGTGCTCTGGTCTTTCTTTTTTCTGTGAAACCACCCAGTGACCTTGTGAAAGACCGAAGTTTTTTCCGGGGCTGCCGGTTGCAGGCTCTTGGGTGTCGACTTCGATGACAGCTTTGATTTGAACGCATTGCCAATCTGGCTGCCGATTTGCCCGCTGAGCATGCCCTTCACGTCGGGGACGAAGCTGGGATTAGCCGTGGTCCCGCGAATGAAAAAAGGAATGCTCTCGCCCTTATCACCCAGGCCGACGAGTTTGGTAACCGCCCCCGCCACGGTACCGGTCAAATTGGCGGTCATCTGGTAGTTCAACGCCCCTCCGGGGCTGATCGTCCCATTCCCGGTAAGAACCCCTAGCGCGGGAATGGTCAGGTTCACCTTCTCCGTGCGGATACCGTCCGGAGAAACGCGCGCATCCGTGCTGAGGTTCTCGATGGAAGTATCGGACCCAGTCTTGGCGCCGCTCAATTTAGAAATTGCCGAGAGTTTCGAGCCCAGGTCAAAATTCGCCAGCTTGGAATTAGAAAGCCGAATCGGTCCCGCGATTACCGGGCCGGAAGCCGGCCCCGTGATTGTGAGATTCGCCGACAGTGTTCCCCCGCTGAGACGCGACCCAGAAGGGAGCACAACCCCGAGTGCGGGCAGCATAGCCTCCAGGTCGTTGATCGGCATGTTTTGCGCATTGAGCTTCATGTCGAGTAAAGCGGTTTCACCCTGAATCTGGTAATTGCCGTTTAACTTAGCGACCGCCTGGCCCATCGCAATATCGCTTTCTTCAATCGTTCCACTCTGGCTGTGAAGCTGGTGCACCAGGGAATACTTCAATTGAACCGGACGTCCCGCCGGCCCTCCGCTTTGCACGAGTTTAAGATTCTGCGCCTGCAGTGTTCCCGAAGTCTGCAGCGCCTGGCCGTCGGACCTCACCGTGCCGTCGAAGTCTGCCAGTCCGGCGATTCCGGGGGAAAGCTCGCCGATTCCGGAGGCCGCCAGATCGAGCCGCTTCACCCCCACTTGCGCTTGAAACGGGGTCAGCGACGTGTCGGTGGAGTTGATGGGGCCGGCATTGCCGTCCAGCTTGAGCGTGCCGCCACTCGGCAGGCTGGAGGACATCGTAAACGGGAATTGCGCGCCAAAGGAGAAATTCCGGACCGCCATGTTCACGTTGTCGTAAATGTGAGTCTGCTGCGAATCGGCGTGAGCCACGGTGATCCGGCCATCTTTTACGTCCAACTTTTTGACGGAAAGATCTGTCGTGGCTCCCGGGGAGGAAGGCGCGGGCACGCTCAGACTGGCGGCCGGGGCAGCATTGGTCGTTCCCAGGCTGGAGAAATTCCAGGTACCGGAAGCCGAACGCAGCAGCGTAATCTCCGGATGGTCAAGCGTAAGCTGGGTGACGTGCAGGCTTTTGGAAAAAATCAGGGGAAGCAATTCCACGCCGACTCTCAGGGACTTGGCCTGGACGAAAGGGTTTTGGCTGAAGGCTGGGTCATCGGCAATCGCGAGGTTGCTTGCGGAGACGCTGCCGGACCAGATGGAGAGGCTCAGATTGCCCAGCGTAACTTTGCGTCCCAGCGCCGAGGAGAGTTCGGACTCCAGCTTGGGCCGAAAACTGTTGGCATTCAGACCGAAAGGCAGCGCTAAAATCGCGACCACGATCACTGCCAGAACGATTCCTGCGATGCGTAACTTCTGCTTCATGACCCGGGCTCCGCGATTCAACTTCTACCGGCAGGAGCCAAATAATACTGTTTGCGCTCTGCCAATGGTAGGCGTATTTTCAGCCGGCCTCAGGCCGCAGCTGCAATATTTTTCCACTTTTAATCTCGGGACGCGCGGGGAGACGCCTGGTGCATTTTCAGTTCTTCTCTTGCGTTCTCGGCGGGCATTTCCCTTGCAACCTCGGCGTTTAAGGGTTTCTGTTTGGTAAATCAAGAGCTTGTGACCGCAGAGTACGCTGAATCTGCACTGAGCCCGCCGAGAAAGACCAACGCAAGCCATCCGGTTTTTGGTGGATGGCTTGCCTTTATAATCCCAACGTATGGAATCCGGGCTTAAAAATAGGGCCGCGATTGTGGCGGCTTCCAGCAAGGGAATAGGACGGGCGGCGGCGGAGGCTTTGGCGGCTGAAGGTTGCCGCGTCGCCATGTGCGCCCGCGATCGCCAGACGCTGCAGGCCGCCGCCGACGGGATCGGAAAGCAATATGGTGTCGAGGTCTTATCGGAAGCCTTCGACGTCACCGATGCGGATGCCGTGGCCCGCTTCGTCAAAGATGTTGCCCGGAAATTTGGGTCGGTGGACATTTGCGTCACCAACGCCGGCGGACCTCCCGCCAAGGGCTTTCTGGATGCCAGCATCGAGGAATGGCGAAAAGCGGTGGAGCAGAATTTTCTAAGCACGGTTTATTTCGCGCGGGAAGTCATTCCCCACATGCAACGCAAAAAGTGGGGACGCATCATTACCATCACCTCGATTACGACCAAGCAGCCGGTGCCGGACCTCGTTCTTTCCAACGCGGTTCGAGCCTCCGTCGTTGGCCTGGTCAGGAGCCTGGCCACCGAATTCGGCAAAGATGGAATTCTGGTGAATAATGTTGGGCCGGGTTTTACAGCCACCGATCGGCTCAAGCAGTTGGCGAAATCGCGATCCGCATCCCTGGGGAAAAGCGAGCAGGAAGTTTTCGATAGCTGGGCTACCGAGATTCCCCTGGGACGGCTGGGCGAGCCCCGTGAAGTGGCCGACGCGATTGTTTGGCTCGCTTCCGAGCGCGCGTCTTTCATCACCGGCCAAACCATTCTCGTGGATGGCGGAACCTACCGCGGACTATAAAGGAGCGAACGAATGAAGAAAGCAAAGCCTGCCTCCAAGAAAAATGCCAAACTGCCCGCTCGTCGCCCTGCTTTGAAGAAGAGCACGCCGAAGAACCCGCCACTGCAGCACTTCGTATGGGAGTCGGTTGACATTGAAGAAGTCAATCCTCTTCTACTGCGCCAATTTGTGGTGGGCACCAATGTCATGCTCTCGCGGCTTTTTTTGAAGGAGGGCAGCGTCGTGCCTTTGCACGATCACCACAATGAACAGTTGTCCTACGTTCTGGAAGGGGCGTTGAAATTTTGGATTGACGGCAAGGAGTTGATCGTCAATTCCGGCGAGGTCTTGCTGATTCCGCCGCACATGCCGCACAAGGTTGAGGCCTTGCAGGATTCGCTTAGCCTGGATATCTTCAATCCGCCGCGCGAGGACTGGATCAAAAAAACCGACAATTACCTGCGCAAGAAAACCTAGGCGGACTCAGACCGCCAAAGTCCTCACGCAGAGGCGGTTTCCACGGGCAATCCGACCGCATCCGGCGGTAGCCCCGTTTGTCTTTTGCTTCTCAGCGGCGTATATTTGTCTCTGGAAACTGTTGTGTAGTAGTACCGAGCAATTGGCGAAACACACCAGTGGGCGCAAGCCCACTTTTTAGTTTCGGGGTACTTTCAGGGAGTCGGCAAATAATTGAATTGATGGCATTTGCTGCGGATCGAGTACGCGAAATCGCAGAGCGCGTAGCCGCCTCCAGCGGGTTGGAGGTTGTAAACGTCGAACTGCGCGGCGGCGGCAAAGCGCGCATGTTGCGCATCGTGATTGATAAGCCGACAGGCGTGACGCACGAGGATTGCGCGGGCGTGAGCCGGGAAGTCAGCACGATTTTGGACGTGGAAGACGCGGGGCCGGGCGGGGCGTATCTGCTGGAAGTTTCGTCGCCGGGGCTGGACCGCGAACTGGTTCGACCGGCCGATTATGAGCGTTTCATCGGAAGCAGGGTGAAGCTTACGACGCGCGAGCCAGTGAATGGCAACCGGCACTTTGAGGGGAAGCTGGAGAGTTTTCACGATGGAAGGCTCACGTTGGATCTGACTGCGGCGCGGAAAAAGCATCGGGTAGAGGCCGGAGCGAATATCGAGATCGAGCTGGCGAATGTGACCAAGGCAAATTTGGTGCCTGAAATTTAAAGGCAGTGTTAAGTGGTTAGTGGCCAGCAACTAACCCACTAGCAACTGGAAACTGGTTTCTTATGGCAAGTGAGCTCTACAACCAGATTGACGCACTGAGCCGGGAAAAGGGCATTGACCCGCGGATCGTCGTAAGCGCGGTCGAGGATGCCATTGTTGTGGCCACACGCAAGTATTACAAGACGCAGGAGAACCTGCGTGCCGAACTCGACAAGGAAACCGGCAAGATCAATGCCTTTGCAGTGCGCACCGTGGTCGAGACCCCTGAGCAGGTGGAAGATCCGTTGCTGCAAATCACTCTGGACGATGCGCGCAAGGTAGATCCGGCGCTGGAGATCGGCGGCGAGCTGCGCATTCCCAAGGTGACCGAAGGCATTCTCGGCCGCATTGCCGCGCAACTGGCCAAGCAGGTCATCTTTCAGAAGGTGCGCGAGGCGGAACGCGATACGGTTTACAACGAATACATCGGCCGCGTGGGCGAGATCGTCAACGCCAGCGTCAAGCGCATCGAGGGACCGGACCTGATCTTCGATCTGGGCAAGGCGGAATCGCGCATGCCCCGCAAGGAGCAGTCCAGGCTCGAATCGTTTGCCATTGGCGAGCGCGTGCGCGTGGTGATCGCGCGCGTGGAGAAAGCTTCCAAAGGCCCGGCGGTCGTGGTTTCCCGGTCCGCCCCGGATCTGGTGCAGCATCTGTTCCAGACCGAGGTGCCGGAAATCTACGATGGCACCGTGGTCATTCGCGCCATTGCTCGCGAGGCTGGCGAGCGCACCAAAATCGCCGTCATGTCCAAGGACAAAGACGTGGACGCGGTGGGCGCCTGCGTGGGCATGAAAGGCATGCGGGTGCAGTCCATCATCCGCGAGCTGCGCGGCGAAAAAATTGACATCATCGAATACCACGAGGATCCCGTGACCTTCGCCGAAAAGGCGCTGCAGCCGGCCAAAGTCAGCCGGGTTACGGTGGTTGATGCCAGCGACAAGCATCTGGAAGTGGTCGTGGATGACAGTCAGCTCTCCCTGGCCATCGGCAAGAAAGGCCAGAATGTCCGGCTGGCCGCGAAGTTGCTCGGCTGGAAGATTGATATCAAGAGCGAAGAAGAGAAGCGGCAGGAGGTCGAGCAACAGATGTCGGCCATGCTGCCGCCGGCAACCACTCCGCTGGAGAATGTGCCCGGGTTGGGCGAGGGCTTGATTGAGAAGTTGAGCGCAGCTGGCGTGACCACGGTGGAAGCCCTGGCAGACATGACCCCCGAGCAGCTTGAGGCCATCGAGGGCATCGGTCCCAAGACGGTGGAAAAAATCAGCCTGGCGGTCAATAATTACTTCGCCAGCCTGGACGGCGAAACGCTTGAGCAGGTTCCGGAAGCCGCTGGAGAAGGCGAAATCGCGACGGAGGAAGGTGAGACCGCAGCGGAAGAAATAGCGGCAGAGCCCAGCGGTGAAGCTGCGGACCCGGTAGCCGAAGAAGCTGTCGGCGTACCCGATGCTGACGCTCCGGTGGAGTCCGCCGAAGTCGACCCGGTCGAGGCCGCTCCCGAGGCGGAGAGTGCAGCGGCCGAAGAAGACTCAGGGCAGGCCGCGGCCACCTCAGAGAACAAAGAGTAAGTGGGAAGACTAGCGTGCATAGAATCACGGCTGCGCGCTGGAGCAAATTGCTACCGTGAGGTTGCTATGAAGACTTAGCAGCAAAGTTGCGGAGGAATAGAGGGCGGATGGGCAAGATTCGAATCAACGATCTGGCTAGAGAGCTGGAAGTCAAGAGCAGGGCGATTCTCGATGTGCTTACAGCAGTCGGTGTCACCGAGAAAAAGACCCATTCCAGTTCGCTGGAGGATCACGAAGCGGACAAGGTGCGTGCTCACTTCAAGAGGGAGGGGGAAGCGCACGCCACTGCCAAGCCACAGCGCCCCGCCCGCCATGACAGTGACGAAATCAAAACCAAGATTGATCTTTCGCACATCTCCAAGCCGGGCGATGTTCTGAATCTTCTTCGGCAACAGCAGGCACAGCCGCACCCTCCGGCAGCGCCGCCGACGCCGCCTGCGCGCCCCACTGCGCCAGCGGTTCCTCCAGTGGCGCGGCCCATGGTAGTTCCGCCCGTCGAAGCCAGGCCTGCAGCAGCTACGCCAGCCGCTCCAGCGGCTCCGAAACCGCCTGCGCCGCAGGCTCCCAGGCCTCCGGTTCCGCAGCCGACGGTTACAGCTCCGCCGCAGCCCGCGCGTCCCGTGATTGTGCCACCGGTTCAGCCGTCGGCCCCGCCACCATCCGCCAATCCGCCGGCTGCGCAACCGACCGCAGCACCGCCAGCGGCACAAACTCCAACGCCACCCACAGTTCGGCCGCAAACGCCTATTGCGACCCGTCCTCAGACTCCCGGGCGACCCGCGCCGCGCATGATCGTGCCGCAGACGGGCCCGCGTCCCGTGTATTCGGCTCCGCCCCGGCCAGTTCAGCCCGCAGCTACCGGGCCACGCCCTGCGCCAGGCAGGCCGGTTCCTGGCCAGCCGATTTTTCAGCGCCCGCGGCCGGGTGCGCCCATTGCGCGACCGCCGGCGCGTCCGGGCGAGCGTCGGCCCATGCATCCCACGCGCTCGGCTCCGGCAGGACCGCGGCCCATAGGAGTGGGCCCCGGTGCTCCTCCTCCGGGACCGTCCCGTCCGGGCAGCCGTCCCGGTGGTCCTTCGCGACGGCCTGGCCAGCGCTACGTTCCGCGTGGAGTCAAAGAAGGCCCGATGAAGGGCTACACGCCGCCGCCCCGCATGGTGGTGTCGAACGAGCCGATGCCGATCACCCGCAACATCACCATTACGGAGGGCATCAGCGTCAAGGATCTGGCCGAGAAACTGGACATTCGCGCCAAGGATCTCATCGCGCGTCTATTGGCTCGCGGCGTATTCGCCACCATCAATCAGACGCTCGACACCGAACTGGCCACGGATATGGCCCGCTTCTTCGGCGCGGAAAGTAACGTCATCAGCTTCGAAGAGCAGGCGGCCAAGGAAATTACCGCAGGAGCCGTGGGCGAAGAGGGAGCCGGGGCCGAGAGTGGACCGCGGCCTCCGGTGGTGACCATCATGGGCCACGTGGATCACGGTAAGACCACGCTGCTCGATTCCATTCGCTCGACTAGTGTTGCCGAAGGCGAGGCGGGTGGCATTACCCAGCACATCGGCGCCTACAAGGTCACGATTCAGGATAAGGATTCCCCGGCGTATGGGCGGCAGATCGTGTTCCTCGATACGCCCGGCCACGAAGCCTTTACCCGCATGCGCGCGCGCGGCGCCAAGGCCACCGACATTGTGGTCCTGGTGGTTGCCGCCGATGACGGCGTCATGCCGCAAACCCTCGAAGCCATCGATCACGCGCATGCCGCCGAAGTGCCGATCATTGTCGCGGTCAACAAGATTGACAAGCCCGACGCCATGCCCGACCGGGTGAAGAAGCAACTCGCGGATCGCGGCCTGATGCCCGAAGCCTGGGGCGGCACGACAGTGTTCGTGGATGTCTCGGCCAAGCAGAAGACCAACCTCAATCTGCTGATGGAAATGATCTGCCTGGTGGCCGATCTGCAGGAACTCAAGGCGACACCCGAACGCCCGGCCTCCGGCGTCGTGCTCGAAGCCAAGCTGGATCGCGGACGCGGTCCGGTGGCCACGGTTCTGGTGCAGAACGGAACCCTGCACACCAGCGACAATTTCGTCGTGGGCAATGTGTATGGCAAAGTTCGCGCCATGCTGGATGACCGGGGCAACCAGCTGCAGGAAGCGCCCCCCTCCACACCAGTCGAGATTCTCGGCATGGAGGGCCTGCCGCAGGCAGGCGATCAGTTTGTAGTGGTCGCCGATCGTGACAAGGCCCGTGGCATCTCCGAATATCGCGAGCAGAAGGCGCGCGAAATCGCGCTGGCCAAGAGCTCGCGGGTTTCGCTCGAAGGCCTCGCCGAGCAGATGCAGGCCGGCGGCACCAAAGAACTGAACATCATTCTGAAGGCCGATGTCGGCGGATCGGTGGAAGTGCTCAACGATCTGCTGAACCGGCTCTCCAATGACAAAGTGCGGCTCAGAGTGTTGCACTCGAGCGTCGGCGCCATCACCGAAACCGATGTGTTGCTGGCTTCGGCGTCGAACGCCATCGTCATCGGATTCAATGTTCGCCCTGAACGCAAAGCGCAGGAACTGGCCGAGCAGGAGAAAGTGGATATCCGGCTGCACTCGATCATTTACGAGCTGCAGGATGAAATCAAGCGCGCCATGAGCGGCCTGCTTGAGCCTACGATTCAAAGAAGTCTACCTGGGCCGCGCCGAAGTGCTCGATACCTTCCGCATTCCCAAGGTCGGCACTGTGGCCGGGTGCCGCGTCGGCGATGGGATCATCAAGCGCGACTCCGAAGTGCGCCTGCTGCGCGACAACGTTGTCGTCTTCAAAGGCAAAGTGGGCTCGCTGCGTCGCTTCAAAGACGATGCCAGCGAAGTGCGTAACGGCATGGAGTGCGGCATCTCCATCGCCAACTACGGCGACATCAAAGTCGGCGATGTGATCGAAGCCTTCGTGACCGAAAAAGTCGCAGCGGAAGTGATTGCGTAGAAGTGGCTAGTGGTTAGTGGCTAGTGACTAGATTTGTTCTAGCCACTGACCACTAGTCACTAGCCACTGGTTTTATGATCGCCTTCCTTACCCTCGAACTGCGCATCGAAGCGGCGCAGTCCCTTAAAGACAAGCGGCAGGTGGTGCGCAGTTTAAAGGATCGTCTGCGGGCGCACTTCAATGTCGGCGTGGCGGAGTTGGAGGCTAGCGGCTTGTGGAACCGCGCCACCATTGGGGTGGTCAGCGTGTCGGACTCGCGCGATTATCTCGATGGTCTGATGAAAAATGTGGAGCGGCAAGCCACCCGCATCGCCAACAACTGCGGCGCCGATGTTGCGGATTCGTTTGTGGAGTTCCTGTAAGTTCCTCGCGCTCACTCCAGCGTGGAGCGCAGCGAGTTTAGGCAGAGAGAATTCCTCTGTGCTCCTCTGTGCCCCCTGTGGTGAAAACGAGCTCCGACCCCGGAAAGCCCCCAATCATCCTTTGGAGTTTCTCCCAATTGGTGAGATCATTGGAGAATTGAGGAACGGCAGCGTGAAATTCAGAATTGCCATGTGGGCGGGCGTGGGCTTTCTGGTTGCGAGTTGGTGGGCGCTCTATTTCCTCGCGACCCAACCTCAGCCCGTCGGTTCTTCCGGCCCGATCATGACCCTGGTAGACATCACGTGCCCGATTGCGCTGCTCCGGTCTTATCCTATTTCCCTTTATTTGGTTCTTCTTGCGAATACTGCCACGTATGCCCTGATCGGGCTGATGGTGGAGAGCCTGTGGCACAGGGTACGCCCGGCTCACTAATTCATAACTGCCGATGATTGTTCGTTGTGGCGTCGCGCCAAACGCCCGATTTTCTGATATTCTCTTTCGTTTTACCCAAGAGGTATAAGTGGAGAAGCGCGGGGCGAAGTACCATCGCGAGCGTCTCGCCGAGGCGCTGCGCGAGGAGATAGAAACCCTTGTGGAGGGGGAACTGGCCGACCCGCGTATCGGACTGGTAAGCGTGAGCAGCGTGCTCCTGGCCGACGACGCCCGCTCGGCGCGCGTTCTGGTCACCGTGGAGGGTGACGACGCCGAGGCAGAGCGTTCGCTGGAAGGGCTGGCCACTGCCGTGGGATACGTCCGGCGGCAAGTGGCCGAGCGCCTGCATCTGCGCCGGCCTCCCGAATTGTTTTTCCAGCTGGACCGTTCGCAGCAACTTGAGGCCAGAGTGGAAGAGTTGCTGGACCGCACGAAGAAAAGAAAACGATAGCCAAAGCAGGAGGTAACCGGGCCCCCATGCTGCAGGAAGTCCTCAAGCAGATTGAGCAGCGCCATCGCTTTCTGCTCACTTCTCACGCCCGCCCGGATGGCGACGCCGTTGGCTCGGCGCTGGCCTGCTGCCAGATTCTGCGCTCCATCGGCAAGGATGCCGACGTGGTTCTGCGCGACGGCGTCCCCCGCATCTACCGGCAACTGCCCTTTGCCGACAAGGTCGTGCAGGCGGAGAAAGTCAATGGCCACTACCAGGCCGCCATCATTCTGGAATGCGACAGCGTGCAGCGCACCCGCCTGGCCGGGCTGGAAAACCGCTTCCTGATCAGCATTGACCACCACCTGAGTGGACGCCCATTTGCGCAAGTGAACTGGATTGACCCGGAAGCCGTAGCGACCGCGGAGATGGTTTACCGCCTGGGCCGCGCCGCGGGAGCGGAAATTTCGCCGGAGATCGCGACCTGCCTTTACACCGGTTTGCTCACCGATACCGGCTCATTCATGTTTGCCGGGACCAACGAGCACACCTTTGCGCTGGCGCGCGAGTTGGTGCATGCCGGCGCCGATCCGGTGAAGTGCGCGCGCAGCATTTATTTTGGCCACTCGACCGCCAAGATGCGGCTGCTGGGAGCGGCGCTTTCCAACCTGCATCGCGAAGGCTCGCTGGCCCTGGTCTGGGTGACACAAGAGCAGATGAAGCGCTTCGAAGCCAAGGAAGAAGACTGCGAAGGGCTGGTTAATTATGCGCTTTCCATCCGCGACGTGGAGGTTGCGGTTTTCCTACGGGAAATTGCCGGAGGGAGGTATCGCGTGAGCCTGCGCAGCAAGGGAGACTTGAACGTTGCCGCAGTGGCGGAACGCTTCGGCGGCGGCGGACACGAATGTGCCAGCGGCTTCTCGCTCGAAGGCCCCCTTGAGGCGGCAGTAAAGAGAATTCTGGCCGAAGTGAAGCAGGATGAGGAAGATCCAGCCCCGCCTGTGCGGGGCGGGCCGGTGTGGGGACGGGGCTTGCCCCGTCCCCGCCAAGAGTTTCAACGGGGCGGTCTGGGCACGTAGTGGGACCCACCCGGACTCTCTGCCTCATTTGCCGGAGCCAGTGGCAGCCGGGAAGCATCTTTCAGTAACCCGCGCTCTTGCGGGGTGAACATGCTGCGGAAGCGGTCCGACTGAATCGTTTTCTCCCGCTCGTCGGGTGGCATTCCTCGTAACCCCTGAATCGCATCCTGCACCATTTGCCGCCGCTGTGGAGGCAGGGTTCGCATCTGCGAGAAAACATGGCGCGCGTCCATTTTCTGTTCGGGCGTCAGGTGCTCCCACACCTCCATACGCTTCAGCACCCGCTGCTGCTGCTCTGGAGGGAGACTATTGAAACGCTGCAGGCGGTCTTCCAGCCGCTGTTGCCGTTGGGGCGGCAGGCTGCGGAATTGCGGATCGCTTTGCAGGGCTCGCCGCTGCTGCTCCGGCGGAACCCCCTGATATCTGCGTAGCCATTGCCCCGCATGATGACCTTGTTGTGGAGGCGCTGGGTACGATCGAGCCGCAGGTTGTTGGTTTGTGTGTTCTGACGGATGCTGGGGCGGGCGCGGCACATCATGATGATGACGCTGTGCGCTGGCCGGCGCAGCCAACACCACCGCCATGGCCAGGCAGGCCACGGCTCCCTGAGCCGTTATGGTCTTCCACCGGAACACCTTTCCACTCTCCCCGTGAGTGACTTCAATGTCTCGCAGGACGGAATCGCCTATGGACTCGCCGTCACATTCGACTGCACCTGCAGATCGTCCAGCACCTCGAAATCCGAGTACATATCGTGATTGTTGTCGAGCGACTGCAGGTCGCCTACCGCGGTGCCCGGCTGCGCTTGTACGTTCACAGCTGTACTTACAGTATGGCGCCGCACAATGCCGTCTCCATGGAACAGCGTGATCCCCATCACCATCGCGACCACCAGCGCCGTCGCCAGCACCGGCTTTCTCAGCCAGTGCAGCCATCCCTGAGCCGCGGGCTGCGCCATTTCCTCCCGCAGCCGCGCACCCAGGCGCACACCAAAATAGGGAGAAGGCTCGGGCGCTTCCCATTCATCCAGCAGCGCCATGGTCTGGCGGAACTCCTCCAGCTTCCCGGCGCACTCCCCGCAGGATTGCAAATGCTTTTCGGTTTCAGACGTGACCGCGCTTCCTCCGGTGGCCAGGTCCGGCATCAGTTCGCGAATTTCGTGGCACTTCATAATCGTTTCCTTACTCGAAGTTGCTTACACAAACTCTTTCAGCTGTTGCCGCAGCGTTTCGTACGCCCGGAACAACAGAGACTTGGTGGCGGACTCACTCAGCTTAAGCACTTCTCCAATCTGCTTGTAGTCCATCTGCTGATACTTGTGCATAACCACTGCCATGCGTTGCCGCTCCGGCAGTTCCTGTACCTTCTGCCGGATGGCCGCCAGCCGCTCCCGCTTCAGAATCTTTTCCTCGACTGAGGGCGTGCTGTCGGCCACATCGAGCTTTAATCCTGTTTCCTCATCTGTTTCGTCCAGGCTCGCCTGTTTGTCGGGCCGCTCATTGCGGGTGTCCCTGGCATGATTCATCGCCAGGTTCGTCGCAATGCGATAAAGCCAGGTGGTAAACTTCGCGCTCGCTTCGTAGCCTTCGCGCGAGCGGTAGACCCGAAGAAAAACCTCCTGCGCCAAATCTTCGGCCGCGGCGCTGTTGTGCGCCATGCGATACATGAAGTTCACCATCGGCCGCCGGTATTTTTCAACCAGATATTCAAACGCCGACTGATCGCCCGCCTTCACTCGCAGCATCACGTCCGCGTCGGTCAGATTTGCACCCGGCGGAAGCTTTGACGCTGCCGCAGCCGGGTCTCTCGCGCCTCCGAACAGATCGCGGCCAATGGCTAGACTGCTCACACTTTCTTCAACCCCTTCGGGCTCGGAAAGTTGCGTTTTTTCTGCTTCCGGAGTATCTCCAGAAGTCCTTCCGGATGAAGGAGATACGGGTGGGTCGGAGGGTTTGTTTTGGCGCGCCATTCCGGTTTTGAGCAGAGAACTGGAGCGGCATCTCCCCAAGCTGCTTGGACCTAAGGCTATCATGCGGCTTCGGAGCATTAAAGCTGCTTTGTTTGCTTCAGGTAGGCTGTGGTTGCACTACGCGACCAGTTCGTGTAACTAGCCGGGACTATCCTGGCATTTTCCGGAGCACGTCTTTCCTCCCCAGCTCACGCCGAGCGAATGCAGCACGAGCGTATCTGCCAGCGTCAATTTGCTCGGATCGGCAACAATCTGGTAGGCGTACCAGACCAGTGGATTGACCACAGTGCACCAAGGTTCGTGGCGGATGACTCCGGCACAGTGTGGGCAGGCAGCCTCTGCGTTATAGCGATTGCTGTGATACCAGACGATCGGTCTGTTGCTCGACATGATCCACCACCACTTTTGGTTTCCAACCACAGTGCCGGACTTCACCGCCCCTCACGGAATCGACGTTAAGCGCATACTATGGCGCTGCCTGTCGGCCCGCGATAGCCAATTTCACATGCAGATGTGACCGTGGTCACGGCGGTGCTAATGGTTTCTGTCTTCGTATGCAAAGGGCGGTCGGCGCTTTCTCGACGGGAGAAAGCCGGCTTACCACTACAATGGGCACTCATACGCAGGAGAAGCGAAGCATGTTTTCTACTTTCAGACGACGCTTTCTGAAGCAGATTTCTGCGCTGGGTGCGGCCAGGGCTGTCGAATGCGCTATTGGGGCGCCAATTCGTCGGCCCAAACCACCGCCACCGGCGAAGCCAAACTTTACCTGGATTCTAAACGAACGATCTCTGCGCTGGACCGGAATTTATTCGGCTCATTTCTGGAGCACATCGGCCGCGCTATCTACGAGGGCATCTACCAACCCGGATCCCGGCTCTCCGACGAAAACGGATTCCGCAAGGACGTGATGGAGCAGATCCGCAAGCTGGGCGTGCCGCATCATCCGCTATCCCGGCGGAAATTTTGTCTCCGGCTACAACTGGCTGGACGGCGTCGGCCCCCAGCAAGATCGCCCCACCGTGCTGGACAGAGCCTGGAACACGCTGGACTCCAACCGTTTCGGTACAAACGAATTCATGACGTGGTGCAAGGCGGTTGGCACGCAGCCCCTGATGGCGGTCAACCTGGGCACGGGAACGCCCGAACAGGCCGCGGCGCTGGTCGAGTACTGCAATATCGGCAAAGGCACGCGAATGGAGCGACCTGCGCCGCAAGCACGGCTACCCCGAGCCGTACAACGTGAAGCACTGGTGCCTGGGCAATGAGATGGATGGCGACTGGCAGATCGGCCACGTATCCGCAACCGAATATGGCCTGAAGGCCCAGGATGCGGCGCGCCAGATGCGAGCGGTTGATCCTTCCGATCAAATTGGTCGCCTGCGGCTCGAGCGGTCCGGGCATGAGCACTTACCTCGAATGGGACCGCGAGGTTCTGGAGCAATGCTATGACTTCGTGGACGGACTCTCTCTGCATCGCTATCTCGGCAACACGCCCTCTGAAACCGGCGGCGACAGCTCAAAGTATGTGGCGCTGAACCTGAGCATGGAGCGCCAGATCGAAGAGAGCCTCGCGGTCTGCGACATGGTGCGCGGAAGCCGGAAGCACTCGCCGAAACAGCTCTGGCTGTCGTTTGACGAATGGAATGTGTGGTATCGCGTCGGCGAACCGGCGATCCGGGCAAAGGCCATCTGCCCGAGGCGCCGCATCTGGTCGAGGAGGTCTACAACCTCGAGGATGCGCTGCTGGTCGGCGGTATCGTGAATACGTTGCTGCGCCATGCCGATCGCATCAAAATTGCCTGTTTGGCGCAACTGGTCAATGTGATTGCTCCCATCATGACCAACGAAAATGGCCTGTATCTGCAAACCATCTACTACCCATACAGCTGGGGATTGCAGTACGCGCATGGCACCGTGCTGGATATGCTGAACGAATCCCCCACCTACGAAGTCGCCGGCTTGGGTCAGGTGCCGTATCTCGACGCGGTGGCAACGATGGCAGATGACGGGAAAGTATCGCTGTTCGTGCTGAACCGCGATCTGGCGAAGCCGCGTACGGTCGAAGTGAACTGGCAGAATAAGACGCCGGGGCAGGTGCTGGCCTCGCTCACCCTGACCGGAAACGACCTGAAGGCGGCGAACAGCTTCGCCGCGCCCAACAACGTTAAGCCGCAGCCGCTGGATAAGCCTTCGACCAGCGGCAGCCGAACACGGCTGGAAGTTCCGGCCCGAAGCTACAGCGTGGTGCAGTGGGGCGCCTAGCGCGCGGGCGAGTCTTAGTTATCAAGAACTTAGCTGTAAGCTATTGAAAAAGCGATTGAGGTATTGGGTCGTTTCCAAAAACGACAATCTAAACGCCGCAAAGGATGCCCTGTAATTGCGCCAGGATCGCCCAGGAGCGCGTTTCTCCCGCCCGGACGGGGCAAAGCCCGGACGGGGTAAAGATGCGCTTAAAATCGATTTCGCTATATCTTTAAGTTATACGTTAGACAAAGTCAACCTTGCCCGTAGGATAGCGGAAGAACGGTTCATCGCCTATCTTCCTTGTGGCGGCTTTAGCTCCTGCCGAAAGACGTCCGGCGCAAAACTTTCCATCCCCGGATAGCACCGCCCGCTTCCGGACACCCCAGATCCTCGCACCAGGGAAGAACTGGGCCACGAGGAACTGGCGGGCGGCGCCTTCAACACGGTCTCTTCGCCAGCCTCAGTGGTGGGCAGATTCGTTTTTTCTCTTGCGTTCCCGGCGGCATCTCTTGGCGGCCTCGGCGGTTAAGAGCTTTCGGCTTGGTAAATCAACAGCTTGTAACCGCAGAGCGCGCCGAGGTCTGCGCTAAGCACGCCGAGAAAGGCAAAGCGCACCATGGGCAAAAACCTCGAAAGATTGAAACTGTCCGTTTCCGGACAGCACTGTCCGCTTCCGGACACCTCCCGCTCGCCGTCTTTACGAAGATTTCCTTTGCCTGCATGTAGTTACGATGTAGAGTTTCTGGCATCTGGAATGCACTCTGGCACACCGAAGGTGAGCCATGCCAGTTCCGTTGAAGATTCTCTCCTACACGCTGCGCCGCCTGCGCAACAGCCCCGGCGTGACCATTACGGTTCTGCTCACACTGGCCCTCGGCATCGGCGCCAACACCGCCATGTTCACCGTGGACTACGCCTCGATGATCGCGCCCCTGCCCTATCCCAATCCCGATCAGTTGGTCATGGTCTGGTCGAAGATAAAGGGCTCTACCAACTATGTTTCGCCGGACGATTTCCTTGAGTGGCGGCGACTGAGCACAGCGTTTCAGGCTCTCAATGCCTACAGTCAAGAGTCCTTCAATCTCGCAACCACGGATCAGCCCGAATTTGTTCGCAGGTTCGCACACAACCGCAGGCTTTTACCGCGGTATTGGGAACCAGGTTCTACTTGGGCCGTGACTTCTTGCCCGAGGAGGAGCAACCGGGCCGTGACCACGTGGTCGTGCTGACCCACAAGCTTTGGCAGCGTTTGGGAGCTGATCCCAATATTCTGGGCAAGTCGATGCGCCTGAACAACAATCCCTACACGGTGGTGGGCGTGTGGGCTTATGGGGCCCCGGACCGCGGCCAAATGCAGCTTGATGTTCCTCTTGTCATTCAAGCCTGATCAGTTCACTCATGACGCTGGCTGGTTAGCGGTCATGGGCCGGATTAAACCCGGAGTGACCATTCAGCAGGCACAGGCCGACATGGATAGAGTGACCGCGCTGATTGCGAAAGACTATCCCGCAAGTAATAAAGGGTGGGGCGCATCTTTGAACCGGTGAAGAACGAGTGGTTTCCAAAGGAAAGAAGGCTGATGCTTTGGCTTCTTTTGGGGGGCGTGGGCTTCGTTCTCATGATCGCATGCGCGAATGTGGCGAATTTGCTGTTAGCCCAGGGCATGAGCCGCCGGAAAGAACTGGCGGTTCGTATGGCAGTTGGAGCAACGACAAGAACGATTTTCGGCCAACTATTGGCGGAAAGCCTGGTGTTGGCGGTCACTGGTGGAGTGCTCGGTGTCGGCGTGGGTTACGGAATCCTACGCGCGCTGGTTGCCATCATGCCGCCGATTTTGCCTGGAGAAGCCGACCTTCGCCTTAACGGGCAAGTTCTAATTTTTACGCTGCTCGCTGCGACCGCAGCCGGGTTGTTATTTGGCTGCGTCCCCGCGTGGTATGCGTCCCGTGTCGACCCGGGCGAAAACCTCAAAGAAGGCGGTCGCTCTGGCACGGGCAAAGGGCAACATCGGTTGCGATGCGTTCTAGTGATTGGAGAGTTTGCTTTGGCTTTGGCCATGCTCGCGGGAGCAGGGCTCGCGGTCCACAGTTTTTGGAATCTGCAGCGAGTGGACTTAGGGGTTCGCACCGATCACGTTCTTACGTTCAGCCTTCCGGTTCCAGAAGCGCGGCCTACAACTTCCGAGCAAGTCAGCGCCTACTATCAGCAGATGGTGGAGAAAATTCGCTCGGTTCCCGGTGTTTCCCACGTCTCCGTGATGACTGGCGAACCCTTACGTGGGGGTTTTTCTCTGTGGTTCTCAATTTCGGGGAAAGCAGACTCCACTGATCCCTCCCAGCGGCCGGACACGGGTTTTCGCATGGTGTCACCCGACTATTTCCGCACCTTCGGGATACGTCTAGTTAAAGGCCGCAAGTTCACAGCGCAAGACTCACCTGCGAGCGTGAAAGTTGCGATGGTAAACGAAGACTTCGCCAAGGAATTCCTGAAGGGATGGACCCCCTGCAACAGCGAGTGCTGGTCGCGCAACTCACGCCTGGCGTGCTTCGCCTGGGACCCCGATCGAGTGGCAGATCGTAGGAGTCTTTCACGATGTGCGCAATGGCTTTCGTTACGATGAACCACAGATTTGTGTTCCTTTTTCGCAGACCCCATGGCCGCGGGCAAGCATAGGGGTGCGAACTTCGGGAGATCCTGCCGCAATGGGCAGTAGCATCGCCGCTGCGGTCCATACGGTTGACCCCAACGTCGCTCTGGCTGATTTGCGCACCCTGGATCAGGTGAGAGACGACCTGCTGACGGACGATGGCTTCACTGCCGCCTTTTCGCCAGCTTTGCCGGATTGGCTCTTCTGCTTGCGGGGGTCGGAATTTATAGCGTAATGGCCTTCTCGGTCGCACAACGCTCCCATGAAATTGCCATTCGCATGGCTCTGGGCGCAGGCCGTAATCAGGTACTAGGATTCGTGGTGCGCGAAGGCCTGATGCTGGCTTGTGCGGGGCTGGGTCTCGGTTTGATTGGCGCCTACTTCGTGGGCCGCGCCATGCAAAGCTTTTTGTTCGGGGTGCGGGCAATGGATTACCCTGCTTTCGCGGCGGTTGGGATTGTTCTCCTGGCAACGGCCCTGCTGGCTTGTTTTCTTCCCGCCCGCCGCGCCGCGAAAGTCGAACCCATGGAAGCCTAAGAGCGGAGTGAAGAATCCCATGTCCAACCTGCTCAGAAATCTCCGGCTCAGCTTTCGCAGCCTCCGCAAAAATCCGGGGCTGACGATGACGGTGCTGCTCACCCTGGCCCTCGGCATCGGCGCCAACACCGCCATGTTCACGGTGGACTATGCCGCCATGATCGCGCCGCTTGCCTTACCCGAATCCCGATCAGCTGGTGGTGATCTGGTCGAAGGTGCACGGCGACCGCAACACAGTTTCCCCGGCAGACTTTCTGGATTGGAAGCAGCAAAGCTCGGCATTCCAGTCGCCTCGACGCCTTCAGCCATGAGTGCCTTCAACGTTGCCACCCAGGACCAACCGGAATATCCTCACCGGCCTGGGTTTCCACCCCGGGCTTTTCCGCAGACGAGGAGTCAAATTTTCCCTGGGCCGCGATTTTCTCCCGGAAGAAGGACAGCCCGGCAAGGACCATGTGGTGGTGTTAAGCCACCGGCTGTGGAAGCGCCTGGGTTCCGACCCCAACATCCTCGGCAAGTCAGTTCGGCTCGACAACGTTCCCTACACCGTCGTGGGTGTATGGGCGGAAGGAACGGTAGAGGAGACGTGGAATCCGCTGGCTGGACGTTCCGCTGGCGTTCAAGCCGGAGCAGATATCAATCGCGAAGACCATTGGCTGTGTGTGAGGGCCGGCTGAAACCTGGCGTCACGCTGCAGCAGGCGCAGGCCGACATGGACCGCATGACCGCGGTGCTGGCGAAAGAATATCCCAAAAGCAACAAGGACTGGGGCGCCTCCGTCGAGCCGCTGAAGAACGATTTCTTTCCCAAACAAAGGCAAATGATTTTCTGGCTGCTGCTCGGGGCGGTCGGATTCGTGTTGCTGATCGCATGCGTGAACGTAGCCAATCTCCTGCTGGCCAAGGGAATGGCCAATCAAAAGGAAGTGGCGGTGCGCATCGCGCTGGGCGCAAGCCGGGCGAAAAATCTTCACTCAGCAGATCTCGAAAGCCTGATGCTGGCGATTGCCGGCGGCCTGTTGGGCGTGGGAGTGGGCTACGGCATACTGCAGGCAACATTGCGCTGATGCCGGTGGATTTTCTTCCGCTGGAATCGGACTTGCGCCTGAACATCCCGATTCTGCTGTTTCACGCTGGCCGCCACCCTGGCTGGGCTTTTCTTCGGCTGCGCCCCGGCCTGGTATGCCTCGCGCGTGGATCCCGGCGAAAATCTCAAAGAAGGCGGCCGCGCGGGCACTGGTGCGGGGCGGCATCGCCTGCGCCGTATTCTTGTGGTGGAGAGTTCGCCTTGGCGCTGGCGCTGCTCGCCGGAGCGGGACTCGCCATCCATAGCTTCGTGAATCTCCACGGGTTGACCTGGGCGTCGTACCGATCACGTTTTCACTTTCGGCCTGCGGTTCCGGAGCCGCGGCCCAAAGATGCCGATACATTCTTGGCTTATTACCGGCAGATACTGGACAGGATAACGTCGGTCCCGGGCGTTTCGCAGTGGCCGCGGTCATGACAGGCATGCCGCTGGAGGGAACTTGCTTCCGCCTGCCTTTCACCATCGTCGGCAAAGGGTTGTATGCCGACCCTGCGCAGCGCCATCAGGCCGCGTTCAGATGGTCACTCCGGACTACTTCAAGACCTTCGGAATCCGGCTCGCTGAACGGGCGCAGCTTTACCGGGCAGGACACCGCGTCCACGGTGAAGGTGGCCATGGTGAACCAGGAATTTGCCAAAGAATTTCTGAAAGATGGACCCCTTGGGTCAGCGACTGGTAGTGCAACAACTCACCCCGAATGTAGAACAAGCCGGGGCCTCCCGTGGAGTGGCAGATCGTGGGAGTGTCTCCACAACGTTCAGGGCGGGGAGTTCCGCCGGGACGATCGAGCCGGAAATTGATGTTCCGTTCTGGCAAAGTCCCTTTCCGCAGGCCAACATCGGGGTGCGCACCCTGCGCGATCCCGCTCTGATGAGCAAAAGCATCGCCGCCGCCGTACACGCGGTGGACCCGGAAATAGGGCTGGCCGAACCCCGCACCCTGGAGCAAGTGCGCAGCGAGCAACTGGCCGGCGACAACTTCAATACCGTGCTCTTCGCCAGCTTCGGAGGCGTGGCGCTGTTGCTGGCCGGAGTGGGCATTTACGGCGTGATGGCCTTCTCGGTGGCACAGCGCTCGCATGAGATCGCCATTCGCATGGCGCTGGGATCGAGCCGGGGCCGGGTAGTCGCGCTGGTGGTGCGCGAAGGCATGCTGCTGGCCGGGATTGGGCTGGTCCTCGGCTTATGCGGCGCTTATTTTGTCGGCCGCGCCATGCAGGGATTTTTGTTCGGCGTAAGCGCGGTGGATTTGTCTGCCTACGCCGCAGTGGCGTTGTTTCTTTTGCTGACCGCGCTGCTGGCTTGCTTTCTGCCCGCGCGCCGCGCGGCCTCGGTCGAACCCATGGAAGCTTTGCGTTGTGAGTAGGAGACCAAAATGACTGGACTGTTGCATGACCTGCGCTACGCACTCCGCCAGCTTGGAAGAAGTCCCGGCTTTACTGCCGTGGCAGTTCTATCGCTGGCGTTAGGAATCGGCGCCACGACCGCAATTTTCTCCGTCATGGATGCTCTCGTGTCTTAGAGCGTTGCCGATAAAAGATCCCCAGCAATTGGCGGCGGTGGGGTACTAGTGGCGGCGGTGGGGGCTTCTCGTACAAGATGTGGAAGCAGATGCGCGACCAGCAGGATGTTTTCTCCGGCGTATTTGCGTACATGCAAACGACCTTCGCTTTGGCTTCACGCGGGGAGAAGCAATCCATTCCGGGCATTTACGTCAGCGGCGACTACTTCAAGACGCTGGGTGTCTCGGCGCTTCGGGGAAGGAACTTGCTGCCAAGCGACGATCAGCGCGGAGCGCCGCTGGTGTGCGTGATCAGCTACGGCTTCTGGCAGCGGCAGTTCGGCAGAGTCCCAGGCGCGATCGGCAAGACGCTTTCTCTGGATGGCCAGCAGTTCGAGGTGGTCGGTGTTACGCCGCCGAGCTTTTTCGGCATCGATGTGGGGGAAGCCTTCGATGCGATGGCGCCGATCGAGAGCGAGAGGATTGTGGATGCCCGGCAGATCGGCTGCCAATGGCTCCGCTGGGTATCTGGTGGAGACGGCCGCGCACCGGTTCGCTGCTCGACTCGGATACAGTGGTAGCCTTTACGGCGTCGGCCGGCTCAAGCCGGGAATCGATGCGCAGCGCGCCATGCGCGGATGAGCGTTTTGGCGCCGGCGATAATCGGGGCGGCGCTTCCGCCGCAATGGCAAGAAGAGCAATGACGCGGCTACGCTCGCAGCACTTGACATGGTTGCGAATCTGATACCCAACGGGATTTCTACAGTCGGGAGCTATATCGCGAAGCGGTGAAGCTAATGATGTTCATGGCGGGGATCGTGCTCAGTCATCGCCTGCGACGAACCTGGCGAACCTGTTGCTGGCGCGGTCCACGGCTCGGCAGCGTGAGCTGGCGCACGCGATTGGCGCACGGGGCGAGCCGCTGGCGTCTGGTCCGGCAAGTCCTCACGGAGAGTATGGTATTGTCGGCACCCGGCACGGCGTTGGGCATCCTTATCGCAAGCTGGGGAAGCAAGCTGCTTGGTGCCCGCGTTTTCTGTATCTCATGTTCTTGGATGACCGGCGCCCAGTATCTGAACACGCCGTTTGACTGGCGATTTCTCGGTTTCACGGCTGCGATCGCTATTTTGAGCGCCTTGCTTTTTGGCCTGACTCCCGCGCTGCAAGCCTCACGTCTCAGCCCTTATCTGGCGATGAAAATCGGTTCCACCCGCCTGGCCAGGCGCCGCAACTCTTCTCAAAATTTGCTCATCATCGCCCAGGTCGCTTTATCGATGACGGTGCTGGTCGGCGCTGGACTACTGGTGCGGACGATCCAGAAACTGATGGCGCAGGACTAGGGCTATGACCCGAAAGGCGTACTGACGGTTGAAGCGGCCACTGGCAGGCGGCGACGATAGCGCCGGAGCGGCAGGCATTCCTCGCCCGCGAGCTGCTCGCGAAATTCCGCTCTATGCCCGGCGTGGTGTCGGCAGCAAGGTATGCCATCGCTCGCGGTAACTCAAAGCAAGAAGAACATGATACTTCAGCCACCGGGAGGCTCTGAGAGTCGTATTCAGTGTTCCTTCGTGTTAGCGTCTCCTGGCTATTTCAAAACCTTGCATCTTCCGTTGTTTGCGGGCAGAGAGTTTAGCGATGAAGACGGCCCGGCCTCCGCGGCGGTAGCCATTCTCAGCGAGAGCGCAGCGCGCCGATTCTTTCCGGGAGTGAATCCGCTTGGCCTGACGTTTCTTGCAGTCTCGACGGGAAGGAGACGGAGCACCGATACGCGGTCGAAGTTGTCGGGGTGGTGAAGGACGTGAAAGAACTTCTGCGATCGACCGGCCAGCCTTATCCGATGGTCTACCGCCCGATCGCGCAATGCTCGTCTCCCTGTCCTTTGTTTGGCACATACAAGTTGAGATTTACGGGACCGTTGTCCGGCATCACGGCCCGCGCGAAGGAGGCTGCCAAAGAAGTTGACCCTCATCTTGCGCTGGAATTCGGTTTGGAGTCGGACGCCGTCAAGGGAGCCTATCAGCATGATCGTATGAGTGCGGCGCTGGCGACGTTGTTCGGAGCGCTGGCGCTGGTTCTGGCCGCGATCGGCATCTATGGCGTCACTTCCTATGCGACGGTGCAGAGAACCGCTGAGATCGGGCTGCGGATGGCGCTGGGCGCGCAGCGGCGCGATGTGCTTCGGCTCATCGTGGGCGAATCGTTGCGAGTGGTGCTCATTGGCGTAGCGCTCGGAGCGCTGGGCGCGTTCGCTGTTTCAGGGCTCATTCGGGAGATGCTCTTCGGAAGTGACTCCAGCCGATCCCCTGAGCTTCACGCTCGTAGCGAGCGTGATGGTGGGGGTTGCGTTGATCGCAGCGCTCGTCCCCGCGCGCCGCGCGGCCTCGGTCGAACCCATGGAAGCTCTGAGAACGGAGTGAGGGCCACATATCCAGCTTGCTCACGAACCTGCGCCTGGTGTGAAAAATTCGGTAGCGGCGCAGCTTCAGTTTTTCTCTTGCGTTCCCGGCGGCATTTCTTTGCGGCCTCGGCGGTTAAGAGCCTTTGGGTTGGGTAAATCAACAGCTTGTAACCGCAGAGGCCGCTGAGGTCTGCGCTAAGGACGCCGAGAACGGCAAAGTGCAGCATCAGCAAAAATCTCGAAAGATTGACAATTCGAGATCGCGCCGAATGCTACAATTTTTCAGGTCGACAAGGGAAGCGCTGCCCCTCGATTGCTGGTGGTTCTCTTGATGTATGGTCTCCCATCAAAATTCGCGGTAAGTCTCCTGACAGGCTGTTTGTTGGCCGCAAATGTTGCCTATGCCAGCCAACGGCATGTGCAAGACAAGCCCCGCAAAGCTGAGGAAGCTGCCCCGGAACCAGAACCGGCTCCGCCTTTGACCTTGCAGGAAATGCCCGCGAGCCCGCCGCAGGTTTCTTATCAGAATGGCCAGTTAACCATCGTTTCCAGAAACTCGACCCTGGGCGACATCCTGCGGGCGGTACGCGCCCAAACCGGGGCCACGGTCGATATGACGGGCAATGCCAATGAACGGGTGGTAGGACAGATGGGGCCGGGTTCACCTCACGATGTCCTGGCGCAGCTGCTGAACGGGTCGGATTTTAACTATGTGATCCTGGGCTCGGCTGCCGATTCGAACAGGATTGAACGGGTGGTGCTCACGCCCAAGCCTGCGGCTTCTTCAGCTGACAGTGCGCCGGCACCAGTCAATATGGCCACTGTACCGGCAGCAGCAGTAAGTGAGCCGTCTGTTTCGAATCAGGCAACGCCGGAGGCGGAGAGCGACGATGACGACGACTCTTCCGACGGTCAATCTTCGGGCGAACAATCGCCCACGCAGGCTCCGGTGCGGACGCCCGAGCAGTTGCTGCAGGAACTGCAGCGCCAGCAACAATCGGAGCAACAGCAGCAACAGCAGCAACAACAGCAACCGCAGCAACAACAGCCGCAGACACAGGCATCGCCCGCACATCCCGACTGAGGGGCGCCGATAAGACTTCCGTAACGAATCATTTTGCTGAATGCGCCGGGGCGCAGCTGCGTTAGTCGCCGCTGGCGTGGTTCTGGCTGGTGACCAGCACAGGAACCGGGATCTTGCGGACAGCGGGCGCCGAGGCCTTATGCCGGGCTGCGAAAGCGTGCAGAATGGAAAGGAACAGACCGTAAGCGAGCGTGATGCCCAAGCCTAACGAGAACAGAACAGTAGAAAAAAGAACCAAAGCGCCCAATAAGTTACCCAAGTTCGACCCCTGTCTTCGGCTACAGCGCTTGGATGCCAAACTGCCGGCATCCGCCCACGCCACGCGATGATAATCACGTGAGCTTCCACTCTACCCGCGTTGACGCTTGCCAGTAGTGGCAACTAAGATACGTGAGTAGAATTGCGCACCTCCACTCTCCAACATTTCTGGGGACCCGTCGATATTACGGAAGGACATTTTTCTCTTCACTGAATGGCCATCACCAAAATTTCCGTTCGCGGGGCGCGCCAGCACAACCTCAAGAACATCAATGTGGAGATCCCGCGCAACACCCTGACGGTGATCACCGGGCTCAGCGGTTCGGGCAAGTCTTCGCTCGCCTTTGACACCATATATGCCGAAGGACAAAGGCGTTACGTCGAAACACTCTCGGCCTACGCCCGCCAGTTTCTGGACCAGATGGAACGGCCGGATGTGGATGCCATTGACGGCCTGAGCCCGTCCATTTCGATCGAGCAGAAAACCACCAGCCGCAGCCCGCGTTCGACCGTCGGGACCATTACAGAGATCTATGACTACCTTCGATTACTGTTCGCCTCGATCGGAGTGCCCCACTGCCCGAAATGCGGGCGAGCCATCTCGCGACAGTCGGCGGATCAGATTGTGCAGCGGGTCATGGCGCTGACGCCGGAAGACCGGGTGATGATTCTGGCACCCATCGTGCGCGGCCGCAAGGGCGAATTCAAGAAAGAGATGGAGAAGCTGGCGCAACACGGTTTTACCCGCGCCCGCGTGGATGGAGAGCTGGTGAATCTGGAAGACGATCTCGCGCTCGACAAGCGCAAGAACCACACCATTGAAGTCGTGGTGGACCGCTTGCTGGTCAAGGCGGGGATTGAGCACCGGCTGGAACTCTCGGTTGGGCTGGCGATGAAGCTGGCCGGCGGATTGGTGCAGGTGGCGGTGGTCGGAGGCGAAGAGCAGCTTTTCTCCGAGCGGCTGGCTTGTCCGGACTGCGGCATCAACGTGCCGCAACTGGAGCCGCGTTCGTTTTCTTTCAACAGCATGTATGGCGCTTGTCCCGAATGCCACGGGCTGGGGAGCAAGTACGACTTCGATCCGGCGAAGGTGATTGCCGATTGGTCGAAGCCATTGCTGGAAGGCGGTCTGGGGCCGGGTTCGGCGTCGCAGAATCTGATTCACCAGTTACAGATCGTCGCCGAGGCTTACGGCTTTGACCTGAGCAAACCGTTCGAGAAGTTTCCCGACAAGATTCAGAATCTGCTGCTCTATGGGGAGGCGGGCAAGGGCGCCAAGACGGGATTTAACGGGATCCTTGGCCACCTAAAGCGAGCGGTGGATGAGTCCACGTCGGAGACCTATCGCGACTTCCTGCTCGACTATATGTCGGCGACCGTTTGCCCGGTTTGCCATGGGCAACGCTTGCGGCCCGAAAGTCTGGCGGTAAAAGTTGGAGGGATGTCCATTGCCGATTTCACGGCGCTGCCCGTGGTTCGGGCGCTGGACGCGGCCAAAAAAATCAAGCTGACGGGACGGGAAGCGCTCATCGCCGGCCGCATCGTGCATGAGATCGTCGAGCGCCTGCAATTTCTGAATGCCGTCGGCCTCGACTACATTTCACTCGATCGCTCAGCGGCGACGCTCTCGGGCGGTGAAGGCCAGCGCATCCGCCTGGCGACGCAGATCGGCTCCAAGCTGCGCGGAGTGCTCTATGTTCTGGATGAGCCTTCCATCGGCCTGCATCACCGTGACAATGGCCGCTTGCTGCAGGCGCTGGAAGAACTGCGCGATTTGGGCAACACGGTTTTGGTGGTCGAGCACGATGAAGAGACCATCCGCCGCGCAGACTACGTAATTGACCTCGGCCCGGGCGCCGGCCGTCATGGTGGAGAACTGGTTGCCCACGGCACGCCGGAGGACATCGTGAAGATTGCCGAATCCCTCACCGGCGCTTACATTTCCGGCAGAAAACGGATCGAGATGCTGCCCGAAAGACGCCAAACCAACGGCGCGGGGATCAGCATACTGGGCGCGCGCGAGAACAATTTGAAGAACCTCGACGTCACCTTTCCGCTCGGCGTGATGACGGTGGTGACGGGAGTTTCGGGCTCGGGCAAGTCCACGCTGGTGAATGACATTCTCTATCGCGCGCTGGCGAAGAAGCTCTACCGTTCGCGCGAAGAACCCGGCGCCCACAAGGCCATCTCGGGTGCGGAGAGCATCGACAAGGTTATTCGCATCGATCAGTCGCCGATCGGGCGCTCGCCGCGTTCGAATCCGGCAACCTACACGGGAGTGTTCACCCAGATTCGCGATCTATACGCCATGCTGCCGGAATCGCGCGAGCGTGGCTACAAGCCGGGACGGTTTTCCTTCAACGTCTCCGGGGGGCGATGTGAAGCCTGCCAGGGCGAAGGGCAGCGGCGCATCGAAATGAATTTTCTGCCGGATGTGTATGTGGTGTGCGAGGTGTGCGGCGGCAAGCGCTACAACCAGGAAACGCTGGCAGTCCGCTACCACGGCTATTCCATTGCCGATCTGCTGGAGACGCCGGTTGCAGACGCGTTGCCTATTCTGGAAAACATTCCTCAGGTGCGGCAAAAGCTGCAAACCCTGGTGGATGTCGGCCTGGGCTACATTCAGCTGGGGCAGTCGGCGGTGACGCTCTCCGGCGGCGAGGCGCAGCGCATCAAGCTGTCGCGCGAGCTGAGCAAGCGGCAAACCGGCAAGACTTTATATTTGCTCGACGAACCCACCACGGGGTTGCACTTCGATGACGTGAAGAAACTGCTGGACGTGCTGCACCGGCTAACCGATCTGGGCAATTCGATCATCATCATCGAGCACAATCTGGATGTGATTCGCAACGCCGACTGGATTATCGATCTCGGGCCGGAGGGTGGCGAAGAAGGCGGACGGATTGTGGCGCAAGGCACGCCTGAGCAAGTCGCCAGAGTGAAGAGGTCCTATACCGGGCAAGCCCTCTCCGAGCACTTCAATGGCAGCGGAAAATCCACGTCGGAAGAGATTGCCACGGCGTCATAGTTCAGAAATTAGTGTTATTCATGTCGGGCGGACACAATGTCCGCCCGATCTTCTAAGCAGGCATTGCGTACCAGCATCCGCGGCAGCGTGCTACTCTCTTCGTTCTCGCTCATGACCTCGAACGCCATTCCCGTCGCCTTTAGCCTGGCTGCCATGTTGTGCTGGGGAACCAGCGACTTCACCGGTGGCTACGCTACCCGCCGTGCCCCCGCGTTCCTGTTTACCACCATCACCCACGCCAGCGGCGCCTGCCTTATGCTGTCTCTTGCCTGGCTTGGCCGTTCGCCGCTGCCGGTGAAGGGAACCATTGAATGGTCTATCCTCGCCGGCATGCTGGCGGGAGTCTCGCTTGCCATCTTTTACGCTGCTTTGGCTAGCGGCAAGATGGGGATCGTCACTCCGGTCACTGCCGTTCTGAGCGCCGGTATTCCGGCCATCATTGGCATCGTGACGGAAGGCGCTCCCGGCGCTGTCGCCGTGATCGGGTTTGTACTTGCCGCCGCCGGCATCTGGCTCATCAGCCGCAGCGAACAAGGCGCGCGTCCGGAAGGCCTGGGGCTGGCAATCATTTCCGGCCTCGGCTTCGCCGGATATTTCTTGTGTGTCCGGCAGGCGGGCGCCGGATCACCGCTCTGGATTGCAGGTCTTTCGCGCGCCTGCTCGCTTCTGGTCACCGGCATCATCGTTGTTATCTGGGCGAGAAAAAGCCGGATTCTGCCCGCCGACATCCGCATGGCGGTTCTCACAGGCGTCATTGACGTCACCGGCAGCGCTCTCTTCGTGCGCGCTCTGCAGCATGGCCGGCTTGACTCCGTCGTCGTGCTGAGTTCGCTTTACCCAGGTGTTACCGTGCTTCTCGCGCGCCTGATTCTCAAGGAGCATCTGCCGCGCTGGAAAGTCGTCGGGATGCTGGCAGCGCTGGCGGCGGTGCCGATGATTGCCTTACGATAAGATTCTTATTCCATATTCTGGATTTTAGAATGCCCGGGCATCACGTGGGGACAGCCGCCATCGGCTGTCCGGGCGAGCGGTTAGCTCGCCGGTGCCTCTGCATCTCCTCTAATTTCGGGAAGCTCCCTGGGTCCGAACCGCGGAGCTTCGCTCCGCCGGACAGCCGAGGGCGGCTGCCCCCACGCAGCCCATCTTCTCAAGCGTGAAAGCATCTCTCGGCTCGATGATCTCATCGTTGCCTTGCTCGCCCATTCTGCTACCATCCGACCAATGCCCCTCCTCGAAATCCGCGATCTCACCAAAGTTTTTCCCTTGGGCGAATCCGTGTTTGGCGGTGGCGCGAAGGGTGAGGTTCGCGCGGTGGAGGGCGTCTCCTTCGACATTCATTCCGGGGAAACTCTCGGGCTGGTTGGCGAGTCAGGATCTGGCAAGAGCACGCTGGGACGGCTGGCCTTGCGGTTGATCGAGCCCACTTCCGGCAGCATTCATTTCGAGGGCAACGATCTGCTCGCCGCGAACCACCGCCAGATGCGTCAGCTGCGCCGCGACATGCAGATTATCTTTCAGGACCCGTTCGGCTCCCTCGATCCCCGCATGCGCGTGCAGGACATCATTGCCGAGCCGCTGATCATCCACCGCGACGCGGAGAACAGCAGAAGCGGGCACCTCGGAGGCCTGGGGCTACGAACCTGCGTCGCCGGCTTGCTCCGCGCCGTCGGCCTCGACGAGTCGGCCCTGCCCCGTTTCCCGCACGAATTCAGCGGAGGCCAGCGGCAGCGCATCGGCATAGCCCGCGCCCTGGCCTTGAAGCCGAAGTTCATCGTCGCGGACGAACCCGTTTCCGCTCTCGACGTCAGCGTTGGAGCGCAGATCGTCAATCTTCTGGCGCAACTGCAGCGCGACTTCGGCTTGACTTATCTTTTCATCTCGCATTCCATGCCGGTGGTGCGCTACCTGGCGACGCGAATCGCGGTCATGTATCGCGGCAAGCTGGTGGAAATCGGCACGACCGAACAAATCACCGAACGCCCGGCACATCCCTACACGCGCAGCCTGCTGGAAGCTACTCCGGAATGCGTGGCGACGAGTTGATGCAGTCCGCTGACGCGCAGGAATTATTCCGCAGACGTCACCGCGCGCCGCCGATTGTGCTGGAATGCCGAGAGATTGGCGCCGGTCAGTAGCAGTAATCCAATTAGAAAGGCCCAGAACATTAGGCTCACGGAGATGGCAAATGGGCCGTACACATCCTGAAAATTGAGCCAGGGAAGGGCCAGGATATAGGCATGCTTGAGCGCCTCCGAGAGCAAGCCGGCGACGATGGCCGCGGGCAGCACACTGCGCGCAGATACCTTGCCATTGGGTAACAACCAGTAAATCAGGAAGAAAATCATGATGCTGGCCAGGATGGCGGTCAGCTTCATCACCATATATCCGGTAAAGCGAACCAGAAACATGCCGTGGCCTTGCAGCAGGGTTTCGACCAAGGATACGTTTTCCGCCGTCAGGGCAATGGAGAGCAGTGCCAGCACTCCGCTGGCGAACGTCAGGCCGAGGGAAATCAGCTGATTGCCCAGATAAGAACGATTGCTGGGAAACCCCCAGATGCGGTTGAGCGCGACCTCGAGTGGCATGAACACGCCGGTGGAGGTTACCAGCAGGATCAGCAGCGAAACCAGTTGTACGCGGTGTTGCGCCGATGCCAAAACATTCAGATTGCGGATGACGAAGTCCTGCCCGGCAGGCAGGTAATCGCGCAGCAACTGAACCACGATGTTGTACATAACCCGCGAATGAAAAACTCTGCGGATGAGGGTCATCAACAGCACGACGAAGGGGAAAAAGGACAGAATGGCATTGGCGGCCACGGAAAACGCAAAAGTATGCACCTCAGTGCGCAACAGATACTTTACCGTCGAGGCCAGCGCTCCGGAATAAGGTCCGGAGCGCCGGGGTGGTTCGGCAGCTTTCCGCAGCGGCGGTTGCGATGACTTTAGCACGTATGTATGTACCTTAGCATCAATAACTTACAGCAGTCACAGATCCGTCTTTCAGTCACCGTTTCGCCAGGTCCGCCAGAGCGGAACCCTAAGTGGAACCGGGACCGAATTCCTGGGTGGGTACCCGATTGGAATTTCTTCTCTTGCCAGAATGCGTCTTCCTGCATATTATCTTTTGCTCGCTGGTACAACCAGCAGCGATGGTTATTAGTTGTGGTTGGTGTCGCGTGCATTGCAGTGCAAGAACTCGCGCAATTCCATAGGCTCCGGGGCTTCGCGCCGTAGTTTTTTCTAAGGGCGCGGAACTCAGGAGTCTTTTGAGTTTACCGGGTGGGCAGCGAACGAGACTTCGACCAGTTGTGCTTTCCACGTTTCCGAAGGGGGTCTTGGAAGCTTCGCGGAGGGCGGAAAGTTAATTCATAGAGCAGAGGCGAAAGGAGTTTTTTGTGAGAGAGAAGGGAACAGTAAAGTGGTTCAATGGGGCAAAAGGGTATGGCTTTATCCAGCGCTCCACAGGTGAGGACGTTTTCGTCCATTTTTCTGCCATTCAGGAGAATGGCTACCGCACGCTCAACGAGGGCGAGACTGTGGAGTTCGATCTTCTCAAGGGACCGAAAGGATTTCAGGCTGCCAACGTAGTTCGTGCCTAAAGCCCCATTCTTGCGAAACCCTCCCCGGCTGGCCCCTGGGAGGGTTTACTGTTTGCGGCCGGAGCTCTCTTTGGAATGAGTCTCCACCAGCCGCTTACTCAAAATGACCAGCCCGAAAATCTGGGTCCACTCGGAAACCAGATTGCCCACCACCTGCCCCCATTTTCCCTGCGCATTCATGGAGGAGAACAGCCATAGCCAACCCAGGCCGGTGATCACCAGGAAAATGGTAAGCGAGTGATCCTGCAGAAAACGCTGCAGGGGCGAAAACCAGTTCTGCGGCGGACGGCGGCTCTCCGCCGATCCTATTTCGAAGAGGAATTTGGTGGCCAGAACCGTGACCAGTAATCCGGTCCAGTCGGCAATGGCGTTGCCGAAAAACGAGCCGAGATGAGTCGAGGGATTGGAGCGGCTGTAGAGCGCAATCCAAAGCAGAAGGAATCGCCGCCGAAACGATGCTGAGGGAATGGTGCTGAAAAAAGCTCTTACGGCGAGGCGCTTTACGCATCCAGTGGGCTCCCGTTCCTGATACCGCCAACTGAGATGCACTGCTCTAAATATGGTTTAACGAAGTTCCAGGGAGATGAGATCGCCGTCGGCGTTGCCGCCAGCCTTGTAGTTCGCCACAATGGTGACATCTTTCCAGTCACAGGAGAAGCTGTCGGCTCCGATAAGCACCAGCGTCTTGTAGTCGGCGCTGCGCAATTTCAAAACTTTTGCGCCGCGCAGAACCCTCAACAGCGCCACGGGCGGTTGCGAACAATCCACGTTCAACAGCTTGCCCTGCAAGAACTGCGTTTTCCGCATGTCCGGTCCGGGGGCCGGGGTCGGGGGCGCGTCGTCATCGTTCAAATCGTCATCCGTGTTGTTCGAAATCACGATGGTGGCCGGTAAGTTGTCATCCGCTTTCCGTTGCGGTGGAATACCGTACTTCTTTAGCGTCGGCAGATCGGCCAGATCCTGCTTCGCGACGCCCGCAATCTTCGAGTCGCGGCTGGTTTGCAGGCGATTGAGCAGAGCAGTGGCATTGTCCCATTGCTTGCCTTCCAGGTGGATCTGCGCCAGGTGGAGCAAATAGGTTTCGTTGCGTGGGCCGAGTTGAATGGCGAGACGTATCGTGTCCGCGGCCGCATGAATGCCGCCGCCTTCCAGTTGCGCCATGGCCAGCATGTCGTAGGCTTTGGCAAAATTGGGATTCCAGTCGAGCACGGCGTGCAGGTCCTGCATCATGTTGGGAAGCCCCTGCGTGGGCTTTCCGCTTTCTGATGCCTGTTTGTATTTCGCCAGCGCCAGGTAGTAGTGCACCCAGGGATCGGAGTGATCCCGGTCTGAGGCGTTCGCGAGCTCTTGAGAAGCCTCGCCGTAGTCCCGTTGTTCCAGAAAAACCCAGGCTAGCGTGCGATCCGCAATGGAAGTCTCGCCTTTGGGCTGGGCGATCAGATTCTGCAGGTCCTTGACCGCCTGGTCGCGATGCTCGGGAGTGCGCGCCGCCAATTCCGCGACGCGAGCCTGCCCTTCGGGGATTTCCAGGCGGCGCACACTTGTGCCCACGTCCAGCGGCGTGAGCGGAAGAGGAAAATGGTCGACCAGAGTCGGTTGCGTCGAGGCAGTTGCGGAGCCGGCTCTATTCTCCGGAGATGACTCCACCGCGTGGAAATAGTTCTTTACGGACGAGTCGAACTGCGCGGCGGTCATACCGTAGGCTTGCTGGATAGCTTGCTCCACCGGCACGTGCCGATTCTCCACCAGGCCAAAATATGCGCCAGTTTCCGGGAGTTTGCTATGGCGGAGCAGGTAGTGCATCACCATCCATGACTCGGCACGAAACATGGGCGAGGAGGTTCCGGGTTTGGCGGAGTCCCCTCCGAGCTTGAACAGCTCGGCAACCGGGATCCAGCTTTGGGAAGCGAGGGTGGGAAGCAGGGCGGCTGGATCTCCGCCAATCTGCGCCTCCTGCGTGTTCAGTTGCAGGCTCGAGGCATACTCCACGAAACCTTCATCGAACCAGGGTTGCGTGGGAGGGTAGTTGTAATTGAGATACACTCGCGCCATTTGCCGCGAAATCGCCCGCCAGCTTTGAGTGTCCGACAGATCGAGTCCCACGAAGTTGCGATCGTCGTGCTCCGGCAAGAAGAAGCCAGAAGTCGCAATCGGCTGTCCCTGGCGTACGGGCGCGACCTGCGCATATTCCGCGCGGGTGTTGAGGCCAATGATGTCCAGCGGTTCGGGCATCACCAGTTTTGTCCGTTCGAGAAGTTGTCCAAAGACGACGCGCATCTGCTCGAAGCGCAGCAGAACTTCATTGGCTTTTTTTTCGTCGGCGTCGGTGAGAACGGAGAAGTGCGACGAACTCACCAGAATCCAGTGCTGCTTGGGCTGATCGGCGGCGCGGGAACTATTTCCGACAGTAAGTAATAGGATAAGAAGGAGAACAATTCGCAGGTGAGAATGCGCGCGGCACATGGCAATGCGGGCCGGAGAGAACCTGGAAAGAATGCTAACACGGAACGCGGGTGACAATGCAGGGCCGCAACCCCGCCTATAAGTGTGGCTTATGGTCACCTTTCTCGGCGTACTCAGCGCAGACCTCAGCGTACTCGGCGGTTACAAAGCCGTTGATTTCCCGAAGGAAAGCTCTCATCCGCTGAGACCGCAGAGAAATGCCGCCGGGAACGCAACCACCACTGCCAAGTCTTCATTTTGCCGCCTTGGGGAAAACAATCCCTGCTGGGAAAGTGCCAAACATTCCGCTGCCACTTTCGCCCTGCGTGGAATTCTTTCCAGCGACATCCCAGGTTTAGGTAATCGCTGAATGGCGTTACCGTCGCAAGTGCCTGATATCGCTGCATCTTGAAACTGCCAGACGCGGCATTCCAGTTGCTCATCACCACTCTGGCCGTTGGTTTTGTCGCTTCCGGCCGCTTCTGATTGGGGCAAACCTCATGCGAAATCTGAACTGGTTCCGCTGGCGTTCGTGTTGCCTGATCGCCGTGACGGCAACTTCGCTGGGAATTACCACACTCTTGGCAGGCGCTTCATTGGCATTTGGTTCCGGGCAAGAGCCGGCATTGCAATCCCAGGAGCCGCTAGCCCCAAACGTGATCTCCGGGGTGGTTACCGACTCCCGCTGCAGAGCGAAGCATGCCAGCGACTCCGGCAAAAATTCCGCGGAGTGCACGCGAGCCTGCGTCCGGCATGGAGCAAAGTATATCCTGCTCAACGGCGGGACCGCTTACGTGCTTTTGGGAAACCGGGCAACGCTGGACAAGTTTGCCGGGCAGCGAGTCCGCATCGGCGGCGTGCTCGATGGGGACACACTAAGAGTGCAGTCCGTCATGCCCGAGTAGCGCCCGGCCCACCTTACTCCGCTGCCGGATGCTCCGCCAGAAAAGGCTGGGGCTTCTTCGCCTCGCCACCCGCGCTGGCCACGACCGGCGTCTGCGGCTGACGCGCTTCCATCCGCATCCCGCGATCATCCCACTTGCCGAAGATCATTTTCCCGGCCGTGGTCTGCAGGACGGAGGTCACGGAAATGTCCACCGTCTTGCCGATCATCTTGCGGGCGTTGTCGACCACGACCATGGTGCCGTCGTCCAGGTAGGCCACGCCCTGGTTGTACTCTTTCCCCTCTTTCAGGATGAAGACTTTCATGGTCTCGCCCGGCAGCACGATCGGCTTCAGCGAGTTGGCCAGCTCGTTGATGTTGAGCACTTCCACGCCCTGCAGTTGGGCCACTTTGTTGAGATTGAAATCGTTGGTGATGATCTTGCCTTCATATAACTTGGCCAGCTCGATTAGCTTCAGGTCCACTTCCCGGACGGCGGGAAAATCGTCTTCCACAATCTGGATCTGCACCGAAGCGATCTTCTGCAGCCGCTGCAAAATATCCAGGCCGCGGCGTCCGCGGTTGCGCTTCAGGGAATCGGCGGAATCGGCGACCAGTTGCAATTCGCGGAGCACGAACTGCGGAATTACGATCACGCCGTCGAGGAAGCCGGTCTCGGCAACGTCGGCGATGCGCCCGTCAATGATGACGCTGGTATCCAGAATCTTGTAGCTGCGCTTGGATTGCTTGTCCCCGCCAAAGATGCCGCCCAGCGCAGCCAGGTTGAGCAGGTCACCTTTGTTTGCTCCCACGACCAGCCCTACATACGCCATCAGCAGCATGACGATGATCTGCAGAAAGCTTTGCGTGTGACTGGGAGGAAGGCTGTTGCGGATGACCAGGGCAAAAAGGTAGGCGCCCACAATTCCGAGCACGCTGCCAATGGCCGCTCCGATCAAGCGAGTCAATGCGATTCGTCGCAGCTTCCACTCGAACAAGACAATCGCAACCCCAATTCCTGCGCCAACGGCTGCATCCAGGTTCTGAGGCAGGTTGAAGGGTTTAATTAGGAAGCAGGTGACAGCGACGACGACGACGAAGAGAAAACGAACTAAAAATAAGTCCACGGTTCGACCTCCCCTGGACCTCGCCCATTGTCCCTAATTCGAAAGGCGAAGTCCCCGCCGGTGCTGTTCTATACGCCCCCGGGCCGGCGGTCATAAATGGAGCCGATAAATACACAATAAAGTTGCTCCGGCCTCCCAGGACATATCCAGGAAGCCCGTAAGTTACACGTGGAAGTATATACCTTGTGTAAAGGGGAACCGTCTTTTGGGCGGCGGCCTAGGCGGGCTGCTAACCCAACACGGCTTAGCCTGCCATGAGCCCCCTCAATCGAAATTGCCCCGATCACGGAAGTTTCCGCTGCGCTACAGAATCTTGCACGCGGACATCCACAAAAACATATTGGGCCGGGTTCGCTAAGCAGTTGCTAACCAGCGTGAGGGGTGCGCGTCCAACGACCAAACAGCACCCCTGAGCTGGAACTTTTTGGCAGGGCGGAACGTAACTCAGGTACGACGATTAAAAGTTCGCCGGCAGATGGCGGGCTCGGTTTACCACGGTTTTGAGTAAAGGATGTCGCTGCCGCTCGGGGCGGCCTGGCAGCGCATCCAGAACAGTCACGGCTGCCACTACCCGAAGCTTTCGGAGATCAATCAGGAGTTCACATGAAAACATCCAGAATTTTCAAGAGCGCTTTTCTCATGCTGCTGCTCGCGGCCACCGCCTTTGCGGTCAACAAAGGACCACTCCAAATTACCGATCCGGTTTCGGTCGGTGGTACGCAGCTCAAGCCCGGCGACTACACCGTGAAATGGGACGGTGACGGCCCCAACGTCCAGCTCAATATCATGAAGGGCAGCAAAACCGTGACCACGGTTCCCGCGCATGTGGTGACGGTGGATGAGCCGGCTTCCAGCAATTCCATGGTGGCGCAACAGAACGGAGACGGCAGCAAGACGCTGAGCGAAATCCGCTTCTCCGGCAAGAAGTATTCTCTGCAGATTGCCGAGCCCATGGGGGGCTCGCAGTCGGGTAGCAACGATAAAAGCGATAAGTAGCGGGAAGTTTCGATCGGCTAAGGCCTAACTAAGGGAGCGTCCTTTATGGATGCTCCCTTTTTGCGGTAGGGGGTTGTATGCACCCCTACCGGTCTACCGCCGGGTTTCGCGGGACAGGTGTCGAGCGCAAGCGGCGCTACTCCCAGCCTTCCAGTTCTTGCGGCGGCAGTGGGGCGAAGAACGCGAGGCCGACGTGGATTTTGCCCTGGAGCGCTCCAGGTCTGCGATGACCGCGGGCGTCTTCAATCGGCACCAACCGCGCCACCGGTTTGGCACCGAGGGCAATGACGACGGATTCGCCACGGCAGGCTTTTTCGATCAGGCGCGAGAGCTGGGTCTGGCCTTATGGATGGTGATGGTCTCCATGATTAGCTAATTCATCGCAAGCGCTGCAAGCCGTAAAAAACAAGCCATAAAAAAGGGAACGCCTCAGCGCTCCCCTTTTTAGCTTTAGACCAAGGAACAACGACGAGCGGCTGAACCTTAATACTTCGGCATCTTAGGATCCACCCGGTCCGCCCAGGCCAGAATTCCGCCCGCCAGATTGTGTACTTTCTTGAATCCCGCTTCCCGCAGGAAATTTACTGCCTTCGCGCTGCGCGCTCCAGAGCGGCATTGCGCCACGATTTCCTTGCTGGAATCAAGCTCGCTCACTCGCTTGGGCAGGTCGCCCAGCGGAATCAGATATCCGCCAATGTTGCAGATCTGATATTCGTGCGGCTCGCGCACGTCGAGAATAAAAAGGTCGTCGCCTTTGTCCAGACGCTGCTTGAGTTCTTCCACCTGAATGTCTGAATGGTCGGTTTCCACTTCCTGCTCCTCTCCGCGAATGCCGCAGAACTGCTCGTAGTCTATCAGCTTGGTGATGGTGCGATTCTTGCCGCAGGCCGGGCACTCGGGGTTCTTGCGCAGCTTCAGTTCGCGGAACTTCATGCCCAGCGCGTCCACCAATAACAGCCGCCCGATCAGCGGATCGCCCTTGCCGAGAATTAGCTTGATGGCCTCGGTAGCCTGGATCACGCCCAGCAGGCCGGGCAAAATCCCCAGTACGCCGCCCTCAGCACAAGAAGGAACGAGTCCCGGCGGTGGCGGTTCGGGATACAGGCAGCGGTAGCACGGGCCGTCGGGCATAGCGAAGATGCTCGCCTGCCCTTCAAAACGGAAAATCGAAGCGTACACATTCGGCTTGCCCGTGAGTACGCAGGCATCATTTACCAGATAGCGCGTAGGAAAGTTGTCGGTTCCGTCGGCAATGATGTCGAAGTCCTTGAAGAGCTCGAGCGCGTTTTCGCTGCTCAGCCGCGTTTCGAACTTCCTGATGTTCAGGAACGGATTGATCGCCTTGAGTTTGTCGGCAGCCGAATCGAGCTTCTTTCTGCCCACGTCGGCGGTGGTGTGAATTATTTGTCGCTGGAGATTGGTATAGTCCACGACGTCGAAGTCGACTACGCCGATCGTGCCCACGCCGGCCGCGCCCAGGTAGAGCGCCAGCGGCGAGCCCAGTCCGCCCGCGCCAACACAAAGTACCCGGGCCGCTTTGATCTTAAGCTGCCCTTCCATGCCCACCTCGGGCATGATGAGGTGGCGCGAGTAGCGCAGGATTTCATCGTTGTTCAGCGTTACGGCTTGCGGTGTGATGTCAATTGTCGTGGCCATGGAACCTCAGCTAAGTGGTTGAAGTAAATGGAATTCTGCCGAACGAACTAGCGACAACAGCCGGAGAGACAACAGCGGCACATTCGGGGAGAGAAACAACGAGCGTTCGTCCGGTTGCAAGTCATGAAACTTACCGGCCTCCGGCAATTGAAGGCACAATCGAGATATTATCACTGTCCTTCACCGCCGTGGCGTCTTTCTGTAGATAGCGTACGTCCTCATCATTCAGGTAAATATTGACGAAAGCGCGCAATTTGCCGTCATCGGTATAGAGATGGCGGCGCAGATCGGGATGCTGGGAGACCAGGTCGGACAGGGCGCTACCTACCGTCCCGCCGCTCGCATCCACAGAAGCCTGCTTCCCGGTATATTGCCGCAAAGGAGTTGGAATGTGAATCTTGGCCATAGGACTTAAATGATGCCACAGACACACTGAAAGATGCAGCCCCCCAAAGGTGTTACGAACGTGGGGTATGGTCGGGCGGGGTTGGAGGGCAACGGTGGTTATCAGATGCCGCCGCCGTCGGAAACCAGCCCCCACTCCTCGTCAATGCTGAGATCGGGTTCCGGCGGCAGCACTGCATCCGTGTGCCGTTCGAGTTGCTCGCGCAGTTCGTGGACCTCCGCCACCAGGCGAATGAAGACATCGGAAAGCGGGTCGCTAATTTCTTTCGGGTCGGTGATGACCACCCGCTTGCCGTCGCGCAGAACGATGTGGCCCGGCACACCTACGATCGTGGAATTGTCGGGCACGTTGCGCAGCACGACAGAGCCTGCGCCCACCCGGCAGTTGTCGCCGATGCGGATGTTGCCCAGCAACTTTGCGCCGGAACCGATGCTCACGTTATTGCCGATTGTAGGATGGCGCTTGCCGGTTTCTTTTCCCGTCCCGCCCAGCGTCACCCCCTGATACATGGTCACATCGTCGCCGACGATGCTGGTTTCGCCGATGACCACTCCCATGCCGTGATCGATGAACAGACGGCTTCCGATCTCGGCGCCGGGATGGATTTCAATTCCGGTAAAAAAGCGCGCCCATTGCGAATGGAGCCGGGCCAGCATCTTCATGCCGCGCATCCATAGCCAGTGACTCCAGCGATGCGCCCAAAGCGCATGCAGTCCGGGATAGCACAAGACGACCCCGATGCGCGAGGTCGCAGCGGGATCGTGGTCCAGCACGTTGGCGATGTCCTCGCGGACGGATTGGAAGAAGCCGCCCATGTTCAGACGCTGAGGGTCGGCAGCTGCAACGCTTGGTTGCGGAGAGCATCGAAAAGCACGGTGCTCAGATAGCGTTCTCCGAAATCGGGAAGCACAACCACCACCAGCTTGCCGGAATTCTCCTCGCGCTTGGCCACCTCAATCGCAGCCACGGCGGCCGCGCCGCAGGAGATGCCCACCAGCAATCCTTCTTCGCGGGCCAGGCGGCGCGCCATGTTGATGGAGTCTTCGGCGGTGACCTGCACGATTTCGTCAATAAGATCCGTGCGCAGGATCTCGGGAATAAAACCCGCGCCGATGCCTTGAATCTTGTGCGGGCTGGGCTGCTCCGCCGGAAAGAACCGGGCTGTCTTTCGGTTCGACCGCCACCACTTTGAAGCCCGGTTTCCTGGGGCGGATGTATTCGGCCACGCCGGTCAAAGTCCCACCCGTGCCTACGCCCGAGATCAGAAAGTCGATCTTGCCGTCGGTGTCGTCCCAGATTTCCGGGCCAGTGGTCTCGCGGTGAATCTTGGGATTCGCGGGATTGGCAAACTGTTGCGGCATGAATGAATTGGGCGTGCTGGCGGCCAGTTCCTCGGCTTTCGCAATGGCCGACTTCATGCCTTTCGGTCCCGGCGTAAGCACGAGTTCCGCGCCCAGGGCCATTAGGAGCACGCGGCGCTCCATGCTCATGGTGTCCGGCATGACGAGAATGAGCTTGTATCCGCGCACCGCCGCGACAAAAGCCAGGCCGATGCCGGTGTTGCCGCTGGTCGGCTCGATGAGCACCGTTTTCCCCGGCTGAATTTTCCCGGCGCGCTCCGCCTCCGTGATCATGCTCACGCCGATGCGGTCTTTCACGCTGTGGCAGGGATTGAAGCTCTCCAATTTCGCGGCCACTTTGGCCTGGCAGCCAGCGGTGACTTTGTTCAGATAAACCAGCGGAGTACGGCCGATGAGCTCAGTGACGTCTTTAGCAATCTTCACGCCTCGCCTCCTCGGTAAGCGTTTCGATTGTAGAAGGGGGCGGGCAAAGAAAAAAGCCCCGCCTTTTCCCAAACTTCACCTGATCTGAACCGGCGGAAGCATGTCCGAGCCGCCTTTGCTACGGTAGGAGCAGCAATTTCCCCGTCGTCCTCCGCCCTTCCAAATCCCGATGCGCCTGCTGCGCTTCCGCCAGAGGGTAGGTGTGCTCAATACGCAGCTTGAGCTTGCCGGAAGCGATCATGCCAAACACCGCGCCGGAGCGCGCCAGCAGTTCATCGCGCGTCGCAGTGAAGTGGGCCAAAGAAGTCCGGGCCAGGAACAAGGACCCTTTCTGTGAGAGCACATTGGGATCGACCGGCGGCACCGGTCCGCTCGAAGCCCCGTAGTGCACCAGGGTGCCTCGCGGACGCAGCACGTTCAAGCTCTTGTCGAAGGTGGCTTTGCCCACGCCGTCGTAAACGACATCTACGCCCTTGCCGTCAGTCAGGCGCTTGGTTTCGGCCTCGAAATCAGCTTGCGTATAAAGAATAATTTCGTCCGCTCCCGCTTCGCGCGCCAGTTTGGCCTTCTCTTCGGTAGAGACGGTGCCAATGACGCGAGCACCCAGGTTGTGCGCCATCTGCACTAGCAGTAGTCCGACTCCGCCCGCCGCGGCATGCACCAGCGCAGTGTCTCCGGGTTTCAGCGGATAAGTATCGTGCGACAAATAATGCGCCGTCATGCCCTGCAGAATGGACGCGGCCGCCTGGTTCTCGCTCACACCTTCGGGAATAGGAACCAGGGCGTCGGCCGTAGCCGCCACCTGCTCGGCGTAAGAGCCCAGCACCCCGCTCCAGGCCACGCGGTCGCCGGGCTTGGCGGACTGCACGTCGGCTCCAACCTCAGTGATAACTCCCGCGCCTTCCTGCCCCGGAATAAACGGCATGGGCGCAACGTAACGGCCCTCGCGCATATAGACGTCAATAAAATTAACGCCGCAAGCCGCGACCTTCACCAGCGCCTCGGTGCGCTTCAGTTGTGGGGTGGGGAGATCCACCAACTGCATGACTTCCGGTCCGCCGGTCTTTTTGACTTGGATGGCTTTCATAGGGTCGTCTGGATTTTAGGGCGGCGGCGATGATGGCGCAAGCGGTGGTCGAGGTAGGGGGAAGAAGCAGAGAAGCTGCCGGGGTGCCCCTCGCTTATTTTTTGTGGTAATGCAGACGGCAAGCAAAAGCTGGGCTAGCCCCAATGGAACTGCTACAGTTTTCCTACAGTATAAAATCGAATGTGCAAAAGGCAGGCGATGATGGTGTAGTGAGCTGGGAATACCTTTGGGGCCTGATCGAGTCAACGTGGAATTTTGCTACTAACTCTGAGGCGCCTGGTTCTCAAACCTCGTCTCCGTCTGTCGAACTGTGCTGGCATTCTTCCAACTACCGTGCACGAAGCTGAGCAACCGCAATCCGGACTGCAGGAACTACTGGCGAAGCCGATCCGCGAGTTAGGGTTGAAGCTGGAAGGATCGCCGCTGGAGCGTTTCGTGGAGCAACTGTACCGGGAGCTCGAGCACAAGAAGCTAAAAAAGTTTCACCCGGCCTGCTATCTAACCGATGAATGGGGATGCCCGTCCGGAGAGCCGGTGATTGGACTTCCTTTTTATTTGGCGCATCCGGATCTTGGGCAGCTGGAAAAAGAAAACAACGACCTGGAAGATGCCCGCGAGATCATGATGTACCTGCGCCACGAAGCAGGGCATGCGTTCAACTACGCCTACCGGCTGTACCGGCAACCGGAGTGGAAAGAACTGTTCGGTTCGTTTCGGCGCCCCTACCGGGAGAATTACCGGCCGGTTCCGTTCTCGCGAGACTACGTGCGGCATCTGGCGGGCTGGTATGCGCAGAAGCATCCGGATGAAGATTTCGCGGAAACTTTTGCAGTATGGCTCACGCCACGTTCCAACTGGCGCAAGCGATACCGTGGTTGGGGAGCGATCGCCAAACTGCGATACATGGATCGTATTGCCCGGGAGCTCGGGGACATAGAGCCAGTCCGGCGCCGCGGCTACACCGATCTTACGGTGGAAGAAATGGATACGACGGTCGGCGATTTTTATCAGAAATCCGTGCAGGGAATGCCTGCCACCGACCTGGTAAGCGATGCCGACCTGATGGACATCTTTAATGCGCCGAAGCGGCGTAACTCGGTTCGTCCGGCGGCGGAGTTTTTACGTGAGAACCGGAAGACTCTGGCGGACAAGGTCGCATACTGGACCGGAGCGCAGCGTGCCTGGATCCGGCGGCTGCTGGAAGCCATGGAAAAGCGTGTTGGGGAACTGGACCTGGTGGCTGATCCAGCGCGGGCATCAGAACACCTGGTGGAAATCACGGTGTATGCGAGCGCTTTAGCGATGAATGCCAGCAAGGGAAAAGTAGTGCAGCCATGAGAAGACATAGGGGAGCAACAGGCGGCGACTATGGTTTTATGTCACATTCCGGTCGGTTGCTTCCGATGTGGAACGCTACGCGGTGGAGAGCCTGATGAGCAGCAGGAAATTGAAGATTGCGGTTCTGTACGACACCTGGGGAGAAGAGGCGATTCCGGAGAATGCACCGGAGACACCTGGACGCAAGCGAAAACCCGCTGTCAGAAAACGGAAGGGGAAAAAGGAAAAAGAAGACCGCGAGGAAATCTTCGAAGCGCTTGCCAAGCTGGGTCACGAACCCTTTTACCAGGTGCTCGATGGTACCCCGCAGTCATTGGCAGCTTTGGCGAAATGTGAACAGGACCTTGTGTTCAATTTGACGGAATCGTTTGCCGGCGACGACACCAAGGACATGAACATTGCGGCGTATCTGGATTTGATGGAGATGCGCTACACCGGTGCGGGGCCGCACGCGTGCCTGCTGGCGCAGGACAAGGCTCTTGCCAAGAAGATGTTTGCCTTCCACGGAATTCGCACGCCTTATTTTGCGATTTCCTATCGCGGCCAGATTGAGCACGCGCACGATATTTCCTTCCCGCTGATTGTGAAGCCCTTGCTGGAAGACGGTTCGATCGGAATCGATTCGGCATCGTTCGTGGACAGTGTGAAGGAATTGATGGAACGAGTGGAGTACATCCAGAACGAATTTGATTCTCCTGCTCTGATTGAGGAATACATCGAAGGGCGTGAGATTTACAGCGCGGTGTTGGGGAGCTATGAACATGCGCATACCCTGCCCTTCGTGGAGCTCGATCTTTCACAGTTGCCTAAGGGTACGCCGCGGATTGCAACCTGGGATGTCAAGTTTGAGAAAGACACCGAGGTCTACAAACTGACCAAGTCGGCGGTGGCGGAAGATCTGAGTGAAGAACTGGTGAAGCGCCTGTCGGAGACAGCCTTGAATGCCTATCAGGCGGTGAAGTTACGCGACTATGGCCGGATTGATATGCGTCTGACGCCTAAGGGGGAAGTCTATGTAATCGAGGCGAATCCGAATCCGTGGCTTGCCAGCAAGCAAGAATTTGCGATGGCGGCGAAGGCCTCAGGCCGGTCCTATGTGGACTTGATTGGCGAGATTGTGGATCTGGCGATGGCGCGATACGGAAGCCGCACGATAACGCAGAAAGTGTAGGTCAAGCCTCCCTGGCCCAGTCGGGCCGTAGACGCTGCTAGGGGTTCCTGGGGGCTGGCCCTCCAAAGCTATACTTTGCCTAAAGAAGAGGCTTTGATGAGCGATACCACTTCGCGGCGGGATTTCTTAAAGCTCTCCGCATTGGGTTTGGGAACGGTGGGCGCGATGCCTGCAGGCGTGGCCGCTGCGGACAAACCGGCAGAAACCGTCAAGCCCCGCTCCGATATTTTGGTCTGGGTTACCGCCAGAGACAAGCGCTTCGCTGCCGACCAGCCTATCCGGTGGCAAAAAGGAACTCCCACAACTTCGGCCACAGCGGTCCAGATCGATCCCAGCCAAAAATTTCAGGAGGTACTCGGCTTTGGCGGCGCCTTCACCGATGGCGCCTGCTACATGTTCAACCAGCTCACCGTGCCTGCGCGCGAGCAGTTGTTTCACGAACTCTTCCATCCCTCGGAAATGGGCCTGAATGTCTGCCGCACCTGTATCGGCTCCAGTGATTGCTCGACTGTCGTCTACAGTTACGACGATGGAGATGAGGACCGGCAACTCAAGCGGTTCTCGATCGCCCACGACCGCCAATATATTCTGCCGATTCTTCGCCAGGCGCGGCAGGTCAATCCCGACCTGTTTCTGTTCGCGTCCCCATGGAGCCCGCCCGGCTGGATGAAATGGAATCGCTCGATGCTGGGCAGTTCCATGAATCGCAAATATCTAGGAGACTACGCCCGCTACTTTGTGAAATTCCTGCAGGCTTACGCAGCCGAGGGCGTCCCCATTCAGGCGGTTACAACCCAGAACGAAGTGGACACCGACCAGAACGGTAGAATGCCGGCTTGCCTCTGGGCGCAGGAAGCGGAAACTGATTTCGTTGGCAGTTATCTGGGACCTTTGCTGGAGAAATCCAAGCTGCCCACCCAAATTTGGCTGCTGGATCACAATTACAACTTATGGGGCCGGGCGGTCTGCGAACTCGATGATCCCGACGTGCGCCGTTATACGAAATCCATTGCATGGCATTGCTACGGCGGCACCCCCGACATGATCAGTAAGGCCCATGGCGAGCACCCCGACGCAGAGATGCATTTTACCGAAGGCGGCAGCAATCTCGATGAACCCGACTATTTGGACAACTGGGCAAAATGGAGCTCGATCCTGGGAGCGTCCCTGCGGAATTGGTGCCGTTCGCTGACGGTCTGGAATCTCACTCTGGACGAAAACGGCAAGCCTAATGTCGGTCCTTATCCTTGTGCGGGGCTGGTGGTCATCAACTCTCAGACCAAAGAACTTACTCGCATTGGTTTGTACTGGGCGCTGGCGCACTACGCGCGCACCATCAAGCGCGGCGCCCGCCGCATTCATTCGCAAACGGAAGCCAACAATCTCGAACACGTGGCTCTCGAGAACCCTAACGGACAGAAAGTCCTCGTACTCACCAATCCTGGCCCGGAACGCACCGTAGCCCTGCAGCAAGCGGGACTCTCAGCAGTGGTCCCGTTACGGGAAAACTCGGTCGCGACGTTCACCTGGAGCTAGAGGGCCGGTCGGACAGCGAGAATCATTGGCCGATTGTCCGCGCGGAGCCAAGCGGTTTTGGCCGTAAAAATGCCCTAAAATTATTGCAGTTGGTGCATGGACGGGAGTATTATGCACAGCCTGTGTCAAAGGTAATCGGTGCATGGCCTTCGTGCCGATTGACCTGGCAAATTGCGGGAGAGTACGATTTGCTAAGTCACACTGCCAGCCACTTCGGCGCGTCACGGTAAGTTATAGATGGATATGATGCTTAAGACTAATCATCTGGCCGCGGCCCTGCTTGCATCACTGCTTGGAGCGGTGGCGTGCCAGAACGGGCATCCCGTCACCGCCAATCCTCCCAAACAGGCGATCGCACCAGCCCTGACGGCCAGTGTCAATCCAAGCGCGGCTTCGGATGACAAATCACGGCATTCTGAGGCTGAAACTGTAGCTCCAAAAGCTGATCCGGCGGCTGAATTGATCGCCAGCGCAGAAAGGGAGTTCCAATCTGGGCAGGTGAGCCTGAAGGCCGGAAATCCGGAAGAAGCACGCGAATATTTTGACCGGGCACTCGACTTGTTGATGGCTTCGCCCCTGGCGCCGCGTTCCGATCCGAGGCTGGAAGCGGAATTCCATCACATCCTTAGCGGGCTGAACAGCTTCGAAAAACAAGCGCAAGTGCAGACCGAAGATCAAGCGCAGGCCGATACTTCCCCGGCGCAGGAATCCGAGCCCGCTCCAATTGATGAAGCCAACGAGGCCTCGGCCGAGGTGGACCCCAATGTCGAGGCAAAAGCAGCCGCCGAAGTAAAAGCAACCCACTCCGACTTACCGCTGATGATGACCGACCCCGTGGCCGGGTATATTAACTACTTCTCCGGCCGTGGCCGTGGCGTACTGGAGCGCGGCTTGGCACGCAGCGGCCGCTATGAGGAGATGATTCGCAGCGCGTTTAGAGAGCAGGGAGTGCCCCAGGACTTGATCTATCTGGCCCAGGCGGAGTCTGGCTTCCATCCCACGGCACTCTCCCGCGCGGGGGCACGAGGGATCTGGCAGTTCATGGCGAGCCGCGCCAAGGGCTATGGGCTGGAACGAAATCTCTGGCTGGACGAGCGCCAGGATCCGGAAAGGTCGACCCGTGCCGCCGCCGAGCACCTGAAGGACCTCTACAAGCAGTTCGGCGACTGGTATCTGGCGATGGCCGCTTATAATTCCGGCCCGGGCACGGTGCAGCAGGCGGTCAAGCGCACTGGGTATGCCGATTTCTGGGAACTCTATAAGCGTAACGTGCTGCCCAGAGAAACCCGGAATTACGTGCCCATCATTCTGGCCGTGGCCATTATGGCCAAAAACCCTGCGCAATACGGACTGGATGACATTGTGCGGGAACAGCCGGTTCCAACCGACACGGTCAAGATTGACTACCCGGTGGACTTGCGGCTGGTGGCGGAATGCATAGGCACGACGCCCGGCGTAATCCAGGACCTGAATCCCAGCTTGTTGCGCTGGACGACTCCAAAGAATGGGGAGCCGTTCGATCTCCATCTGCCGGTGGGGACGGAGGACAAATACGAGGCCGCCGTTGCGCCCATTCCTGCAGACATGCGCGTCTGGTGGCGCTATCACACCGTGGCTTCCGGCGATACGTTGGCTTCGATTGCCCGCTCTTACCGCACGACTCCACAGGCGATTGCGAAAATTAATGCGTTGGCAGCAGATGCCGCCTTGCTGCCGGATACGGCTCTGGTTATTCCGATTACTCCCGGCAAGCATGCTGCCTCCGAAGACTCGCTCAGCTTTGCCAAACACATAACCCGCTATAAAGTGCGCCGGGGAGATACCGTGCAATCCGTAGCGGACAACTTTGCCGTACCGGCTAAAATGGTCCGTCGCTGGAACCGGTTGCGCGGGAACAGCGTGGGCGGACGGCACATCTTGTATATCCACCTGCCGGTCGCCCCAAGCATTAGTGAGACCCGCCAGATTGCCAGAGCTAAGGCCAAGCCCCGCAATCACTTGCAGGCAGTCGCCCACGACTCCGTGGTACATCACAAAGTCGTGTCTGGTGAGACATTGAGTTCGATTGCTACAACCCACCACACCACGGTCCAAGCTTTGAAGCGCGACAACCGGGTCGGCAGCATCATCCGGCCCGGCATGATCCTGCTCATCCGCCAATAGACGGCATTCCTCGGAATGCCAAATTCTTTCTCTGCCGCCTGATCTAATATTTTTCACATCGCCTCTCGGACCTATCCTCTTGCATATGAGTTAGGTGTAGTATGCAGGCGTAGCACGGTTTTGACATAGTGGTGGGCTGTTGCCGCTATGCTATAATCGCGCGCCGTTCAGTTGCAGCATCAGCATTTCATTATTTCTTAGCGCAGGCAGCACCCACGCAGGTTCAGCGGATGCTCAAGGCATCTGGCAGGAGGAGGAAAGATGAGCTTTTACGAGACCCTCTACGCTCGAGACGACGAGGGCGATGAATTCGATGACAGCAGCTCGTATGGCGATTCGCTAGAAGAGGACTTCGAGGAGGAAGAAGAGGAAGAAGAAGAGTCGGATATTCCAGTGGCGACCGAACCGGAACCGGAGCCCGAACCTATGGCAACGGCCCCGGCCCCTCCCAGACCGGTTCGTAAACCAGCGGTAAGGAAGTCGGCCAAGAAACCTCCAGTGAAGAAAGCTGTGAAAAAGAAACCGGCAAAAAGGAAGCCGGCGAAAAAGCCGGTGCGCAAAGCCGCAAAGGCTAAGCCGGCGAAAAAGAAGGCTGCCAAACCGGCGAAGAAGAAAGCAGCAAAGAAGAAGCCGGCGCGCCGCAAGGGCCGCCGCTAGACGACTTTCTGACTTGGGGGACGGGCCTCCACCGTCCCCCATTTGATTCGCAGCAACGGTCAGTGCCTTGCCGGAGAAGCCGGGCGCCTATACCGGCTGCCCTGGAAAGTGCAGGGCTGCAGACCTTCGCATCACACGCAAGAGTTCCCGGTAGGACTCCACCAAATACCACGAGTTCTTGAATTCCCAACCAAAGCGGCGGGAGAGCGTTCACCCGCGCCTGAATCCGGCCAGATGGCGTAACATCTATATAGCTGGGAAAACTTATGGGAAACACGTTTAAGACGGCGTTCTTCCTGACGCTGCTTACTTTGCTGCTGATGTTCATTGGGCGTGTTTTCGGCGGCCAGAGCGGCATGTTGATCGCGTTGATCTTTGCCGCGGTCATGAATTTTGTGTCGTATTTCTTCTCCGACAAGATTGCCCTGGCCATGTACCGGGCTCGCCCTGTCTCGCGCGAGGAACTGCCCCGCGCCTACCAGGCCGTCGAGCGGCTAACCCAGAAAATCGGCATCCCCATGCCGAAGATGTATGTGATTCCCACGGATTCTCCGAATGCCTTCGCCACCGGGCGCAATCCGCAGCACGCATCCGTCGCGGTCACCCAGGGAATTCTGAATCTGCTCAATGACGAAGAACTGGAAGGAGTGCTGGCGCACGAATTGGGGCACGTCCGCAATCGCGACATCCTGATCAGTTCGGTCGCTGCCACCATCGCCGGCGCTGTCACCTACCTGGCGGAGATCGGCAAGTGGGGAATGATTTTTGGCGGCATGGAACGGGATGACCGCGACGGCGGCGGCCTGGCGGCGCTGCTGATGCTGTTTCTCGCCCCCCTCGCGGCCATGTTGATCCAGCTTGCGGTTTCACGCTCTCGCGAATATCAGGCGGACCAGACCGGGGCACACGTTACCGGCAACCCGTACGCCCTTGCCAGCGCTCTCGCGAAGCTTGACGCTTACTCCCGCCGCGTGCCCATGGCAGGGTCGCCCTCAACGGCACACCTGTTTATCGTTCAGCCCCTGCTCGGGATGAACTTCGGCAATCTTTTCTCCACTCATCCGCCGATTGCCAAGCGCATTGAGCGGCTGACGGGAAGGCCGGCGGAATTCACGCAATAGAGGTCAGCAATTGGCATTTGGCACTTAGCATTCAAATCCTTGATTGGCCAAGTACTAAACGCCGTTTGCCAGGACTCTTTGTAACCTCAGTAACTCCTGCCGCTTCCGGTCCGCATAGTAAAATTCGGTAATGTCTCCCGACGCGGCCACTGCCGCATCTACTCGTGCGGTGCGACTGGAAGAAGCTCTGCGGAAGGTCATTCGCGGCAAGGATGACGTCGTTCGCCTGGCCGTGGTTTCGCTGCTGGCCCGCGGGCATTTGCTCATTGAAGGTGTCCCCGGAGTCGGGAAGACTACGCTTGCCCACGCGGTGGCCCGAGCGCTCGACTGCAGCTTTCAGCGGGTGCAGTTCACCAGCGACATGCTGCCCTCGGACGTGCTGGGAATCTCCATCTATTCGGCCGCGGAACAGGAATTCGAGTTCAAGCGTGGGCCGGTTTTCACCAACGTGCTGCTGGCCGATGAGATCAACCGTACTACGCCGAAAACTCAATCCGCGCTGCTTGAAGCCATGAACGAGAGCCAGGTGACGGTGGATGCGCATTCTTATGCTTTGCCGCAACCGTTCCTTGTGATTGCCACCCAGAACCCGGTGGAACATCACGGGACCTACCCGCTGCCCGAGTCGCAACTGGACCGCTTTTTGATGCGGGTGCGCATGGGCTATCCGGATGGCGACGCGGAGCGCGAGATTTTGCGCTCCGAAGCGGGGGCCGCGCAGCTCGAAAACTTGCACCCCGTGCTTAGCGGGGCTGACATCCTGGAGATGCAGAACGCGGTTACGAGCGTCCGCGTAGATGACTCGCTGATCGGCTATGCCCTGGAGATCGTGGGCAAGACGCGGGAATCGGAACATTTTTCCCTGGGCGTTTCGCCGCGCGGTTCCCAGATGTTCTACCGCGCTGCACAGGCCATGGCGTTTCTGGATGGCCGGAGCTTTTGCATTCCGGAAGATTTCAAACCCCTCGCCGTGCCCGTCTTTGCCCACCGCGTAGTTGTGGACGGGGCCTACGCCTCCACTCTGAAGAAATCTGAGCAAGCCGAGCAGGTAATTCAGGAGATCGTGGACAGCGTCCCGGTGCCGGTGTGAAACCAGTGGGTCGTGACTAGGTTCCCGGCGCGCTGGCTCGTCGTGATTGGCCTTCTTCCCTCCTGTAGCGATATCATCTTCACGCATGTCTTTCCTTCGTTTCCTGCTGCTGCTGGCGCTCATTGTCTGGGTGGGCGGGCTGATCTTCTTCACCGTGGTCGCGGGGATCTCATTCTCTGTTCTGCCAACTCCACATTTGGCCGGACTGGTAGTTCGACAGTCTCTGATCATTCTGCACTGGATGGGGATTGTTTCCGGCGTGGTCTTCCTGGGCGCCTCGCTCCTCTATGAACGCCTGGCGAAGGGCAGCTTTCATGTAGTCTCCGCCGGCAACGTTCTCGTTTTCTTGATGCTGGTGCTCACGGGGATCTCGCAATTCGCGATCATTCCCCGCATGGACAAACTACGGGACACGCTAGGAGACGTAGCCTCCGCCGCGGCCAGCAATCCTCTGCGCATCCAATTTGACGCGCTGCACGTTTGGTCGACCCGGGTCGAAGGCGGGGTTCTGCTTGCAGGACTTGTAGTCACGTATCTCACGGCCCGATCCAGGACATAACTTGCCTGCTATCATCTTCTAATCCTTATGAAAACTGGCATCATCGGCTTGCCGCAAGTCGGCAAGACTTCTCTCTTTCGCATTTTGACCAAGGCCAATCTTTCTGACCGCGCCAACCCGCGCGAAGCCCACGTGGGCGTTGCCAAGGTCCCCGACGAACGACTGGACCGCTTGGCCGCTCTCTACAACCCCAAGAAGCTGACCCACGCCTCGGTGGAATACGTGGACGTCGGCGCGATTGGCCAGGAGGCGCTGAAAGAAAGCGGTTACATCGGCCACCTGCGCAACGTGGACGCCCTGGCTCACGTGGTTCGCGCCTTCGACGATCCCGCCATTCCTCACGTCGGACCGGTCGATCCGCTGCGCGACATTAAAAACGTGGAATTCGATCTGATGGTGAGCGACCTCGGCCAGATCGAGAAACGCATGGAGCGCCTGGAAAAAGACCTGAAGAAAATGCGTTCTGCCGAACTGGAGAAGGAATTTGAGCTGCTGACCCAGGCCAAAGCGCAACTGGAGTCGGAGCGTCCGCTGCGCGAAATGGAGATGACGCCGGAAGACAAGAAACGTCTGCGCGGGTTCATGTTCCTCAGCGAAAAGCCCATTCTCTATGTGCTGAACGTGGGCGAGAGTTCGGAGCTCGGGAAAGAACTGGAGCAGGCAGTCGGCAAATATCAAGCTGACTGACGTCGCCTCCCGCTTGAATGCCGGAGCTACGGCGATCTGCGGCAAAGTCGAAGCGGAACTGGCGGAGATGAGCGATGCGGACGCGGCCGAGTTCCTCTCCAGCTATGGTTTGACGGAAAGCGGCTTGACTCGCCTGATCCGTACCACCTACAAGTTGCTGGGGCTGATTTCCTTTTTCACTGCCGGGAGAAGACGAATGCCGCGCCTGGACCATCCCCGTGAATACCCGCGCCCAGCAGGGCGCAGGGGCGATCCACTCGGACCTGGAAAAGCATTTCATCCGGGCGGAGACCATCCGCTGGGATCAATTGCTCGAAGCCGGCTCCGAGGCCAATGCCCGCTCGCAAGGCACGCTCCGGCTGGAGGGCAAAGACTACATCGTGCAGGACGGTGACGTGATGCACATCCGGCACTCGGGCTAGGACGGCAGGTGATTGTCTTCAAGCGCGGGTGCTTGCGCAAATTTTTCCTGGCTAGCGCTCAACCACGCAAGCATTGCATTGTGCGCCCCTACAGAGTTCCCTGTAATGCCCCGGCTGCCAATCTCCGAGCCGCGAAAAACTTCTCGGCTCGCAATCCTGCTAAGACGTTCAGACCAAGTGACCTCCGTCATACGAGTGCGAAGAGGTCCTATTCTTACTATTTTGGCAGACGGCGTGCTCAATCCCTCCGAGCACTACTCATTTTCGGAGGACTTCATGAAGAAATTCACTCTCCCACTCGGGTTCGGCATTCTGGCCCTGCTCGTCACCATTGCTCCAACTACTCGCCTTTCCGCGCAGCAGAACGCGCCAGCGCAGGATCAACCATCGGCAACCTCGCCCGGCCAACAGCCGTCTGCGCAACAGCAGCAACCGCCGGACCAGACGGCTCCCACAACTCCCGGCGCGCAGGCGCAATCGCAGGAGCAGATCTTCACCGGCACCATCGCCAAGTCCGGCGACAAATATGTCCTGCAGGCATCCAGCGGCAAATCCTACGATATCGATCACCAGGAATTGGCGCAGAAATATGAAGGCAAGCAGGTTCGGGTAAAGGGCACCCTCGACCCCGACGGAAAAACCATCCACGTGAGATAAACCAGGCGCAAGCGGACATGCGAGGGCGGAGAACCCGCCCTTTGTTTTGCCGGTGAGCCGGCCCCCGCATCGCACAGCCGCACTGTAATGCGTTACCGGACGCAATGTGACAAACATCACATCAACTTCCATAGATCCGAGCTTAGGCTTAGAGGCCATGCGCTCCGGACGCTTCACCCATGCGGCCATCCGCGTTCTCGATTGGTTCGCCGGGCATACGCTTCCGCCGGAAGACGTGCCCGCCCACCAACTCACCGGCCGGCGCGGGGAAGAGGCCGCCTACTTTTACCTGCGCAAACGCGGCTACACCATCGTCGCCCGCAACTTCCGCTCGCCCCACCACCGGGGGGAAATCGATCTCATTGGCTGGCACCACAACGTCCTATGCTTCATCGAGGTCAAAACCCGCACCAGCCGCGATATTAAACCCGCAGAAGCGGCTGTAGACCGAAACAAACTCCGCGATCTCGCCGCCGTCGCCCGCGACTACCTGCGCCAGATGCGAGCCCCCTGCCCGTGGCGCTTCGACGTGGTCAGCGTCTACTACGACGCCACCTCCACTCCGCAATTCGAGTTATTCCAGAATGTTTCTCCGCAGGCGTAAAATAGATTTTCGATTCATCCAACTGGGAAGGAATTATCTTTGCCCGAACTGCGGAAAGACCCGATCGTCGGCCGCTGGGTCATAATCTCGACGGACCGCGCCAAACGCCCTACCGATTTTGTGCGCGAAGCCGTCAAGATTCGCGGCGGCTTTTGCCCCTTCGACTACGGCAACGAGAATAAGACCCCGCCGGAGATTCAGGCCTACCGTCCCAATCCCAACGGCGGCCCCCCGCCGCAGCGCGACTCTCCCGGCTGGACGGTTCGCGTGGTGCCCAACAAATTTCCCGCGCTCGGCATTGAAGGCAACCTGAATCGCCAGGCGGAAGGCATGTTCGACAAAATGAACGGCATCGGCGCGCACGAAGTCATCATCGAAACGCCCGACCACAATGCCACGCTGGCGACGCTCGCGCCCAAGCGCATTGAAGACATCCTGTGGACGTTCCGCGACCGCATTCTCGATCTGCGCAAGGATCGCCGCTTCAAATACATTCTGATTTTCAAGAATCATGGCGAGGCCGCCGGCGCGTCCCTCGAACATTCGCACTCGCAGTTGATCGCGCTGCCGATTATTCCCATCTATGTGACCGAGGAACTCGAAGGCGCCAAGCAGTTTTACATGTATAAAGAACGCTGCGTTTTTTGCGACATTATCCGCCAGGAAATCGAAACCGGCGTGCGCGTAGTTGCCGAGAACGAAGATTTCGCCACCCTCGCTCCCTATGCGCCGCGCTTTCCTTTCGAGACCTGGATTCTCCCCAAGCGCCACGAATCGGCGTATGAGAATTCTTCTTCGCACATGTTCGAGAACCTGGCCAAAGCCATCAAGACCCTGCTGATGAAGGCCAACCGCGTGCTGGAAAACCCGCCCTACAACCTGGTGATTCACACTTCGCCGGTGCAGGACCCCACCAGCGACTACTATCACTGGCACATCGAGTTCATGCCCAAGCTGACCAAGACCGCGGGATTCGAATGGGGCACCGGCTTCTATATCAATCCCACACCGCCGGAAGAAGCCGCCAAGTTTCTGCGCGAAGCCGGCGTGGAAGAGACCGTGCCATCCACCACGCGCTAATTTCCCCCCTCGATTGACCCATCCGCGCCAATGAAATACGATGGGCCGCGCTATGCAAGCTTGCCGCGTTCTTTCCATCGTTTTGATTCTCTCGTCTGCCCTCGCAGCTTCGCCCAACACGCTGATCACAAACATTCCCAATCGCACCACCATCAGCCTCAACGGCGCGTGGCCCGCCATTGTGGATCCCATCGAAGCCGGGCTGGCCAACAAGTTCTACGAGGATCGAAAACCGCAAGATAAAAGCGACCGCGTGGAGTACAGCTTCGATCTCTCGCCGCGGCTCAATGTGCCCGGAGACTGGAACACGCAGCGCGACCAATTGCTTTTCTACGAAAACCCGGTCTGGTACCGCCGCACCTTTGATTACCACAAGCCGGCGAACAGTCGCGTGTTCGTTTACTTTGGCGCCGCCAACTACCACACTCGCGTCTGGCTGAATGGCGAAAAGCTGGGGGAGCACGAAGGCGGCTTTACTCCGTTCAACTTCGAAGTGACTGGCCAGTTGCGCGACGGCTATAACGATCTCGTGGTTGAGGTTACCGACACCCGCACTGCCGACACTGTTCCCGCGCTGCGCTACGACTGGTGGAACTATGGCGGCATCACCGGAGACGTTCGCCTGGTCGAAGTCCCCCGAGTTTTTATTCAGGACTATTTCGTCCAGCTTGCGAAGGGTTCACGTGACGAGATTGCGGGTTGGATCCAATTGAACGGCGCGACCACCCCAGAGTCGGTTTCAATTGATATTCCGGAAGCCGGAATCCACGAGAAAGCGACGACTGACGCCAGCGGGCGAGCGACCTTCCATTTTCCCGCCAAGGTTCAACTCTGGTCGCCCGAGCAGCCGAAGCTCTATGACGTCGCCATTGCCGGCGGGGCCGACAAATTGCGCGACCAGATCGGCTTCCGCAACATTGAAGTGCAAGGCGGCAAAATTCTGCTGAATGGCAAGCCGATTTTCCTGCGCGGCATCAACCTGCACGACGAATCTCCGTTCCACGGCGGACGGCTCTTCAGGGTTGAAGACGCACAGATTTTACTGGGCTGGGCCAAAGACCTCGGCTGCAATTTCGTGCGGCTGGCGCACTATCCGCACAACGAAAGCGAAATTCGCCTGGCCGACCGCATGGGAGTTCTGGTGTGGTCGGAAATCCCGGTATGGCAGGGCATTAACTTCGCAAACCCGGCCACGCTCGCCGATGCGCAAAACCAGTTAGAGGAAATGATCACCCGCGACCACAACCGCGCATCCGTCATCTTGTGGTCGCTCTCCAACGAAACTCCGGTCACGCCCGATCGCCTTGCGTTTCTCAAACAACTTGCAGCTGAAGCCCGGGAACTCGATTCCACCCGCCTCATCACTTCCGCCATGGATCACTTCGAGCACGAGGGCCCGAACACATTCATTCTGCGTGATCCTTTGGGTGAATTTCTGGATGTGTTGGGCATCAACGAATACATCGGCTGGTATGAGCGGCGTCCCGAGGACGCTGACGCGGTGCAGTGGAAGAGCATCTACAACAAGCCGCTGATCGTCAGCGAATTCGGCGCCGGTGCGCTGTTTGGTTTGCACGGCGATCCCGACCAACGCTGGAGCGAGGAGTACCAGGCCAATGTCTACCGCCACCAACTCCCGATGATTCAGCGCATGCCGAATCTGGCCGGACTAACTCCCTGGTTGCTGATGGATTTCCGCGCCCCCGGCCGCGCCCTGCCGGGAATTCAGGACTACCATCTGCGTAAAGGTCTGATTTCCGATCGCGGCGAGCGCAAGCAGGCGTTCTATGTGCTGCAGAAGTTTTATCGCGATCTGGAAAAAGCGCCAGCCCGGTAGACGCGGACGTCGCTCTATTGGTTGTCCTGGAACTCCTCGTGCCAGGTCATCTGAATGGCTTCCAGCTTGCCCTCGTTGGACTTTTTGGGGTCGTCCTTAAACTCGGGCAGCGCAATCACATACTGATGCAGATCGGTAAACCGCACCGTCAGCGGGTCTACCTCCGGATGCTTCTCCGCCAGCAGAATGCCAATATCTTCTGCATCATCCCAGGTCAAATCCTTCGCCATGCAAGCTCCTTTAGAGTTTGTCAGTCCGTAGCTGTTGGCCAACGACGAACGACCAAGGACCAACGACCGTCCTAGTGCTCCTCCGACACATAGTTCCGGTTCCACGCCGGGATCTCGACCACAACCTTGCCCGGCTTGGTAATCACCGCCTGGCAGCCCAGGCGCGAATTCAGTTGCAGGTCGGCCGCCATATCCAGCCGGTCGGCCTCGTCATCATCCATCTCGGAAAGATTCTCCGCGCCTTCCTTCACCCACACGTGACAGGTGGTGCAGGCGCAGTTGCCGCCACAGGCGTGGTCCAGCCGGATGCCGTTATTGAGCGCCACGTCCAGAATAGATTGCTCCTTGCCATGATCTTTATAGTGCAGCTTGCCGTGCTCAAACTGCACGACCTTGCCCTCCGGCAGAAACGTCACCTGGACCGCGTTTTCGCCCGGAGCCTCAACCGTCGCCGCTCCCGCACCTTGCGTCTTTTCATCCGCCATAATCACCTCGATCTCGCGCCGTATTCAAATGCCCGCGCTCGCAGCCTTCTCTGTGAGCGAGTTGAGCAACTTGGTCATCGCCGCAATGACCCCCTGCCCTTCAGGGCCGAGTTCATGCCGCTCCGCCAGCCATTTCGGGTCGTGGTAGGTCAGACTGGCCTTTCCGGACTCGTCCTCCCACACCAGAATCTTCAGCGGCAAATCCAGGCCGATCTCTTGCTGGAACTGCATGAGCTTGGTTCCCGCTGCAGGATTGCCAAATGCCACCACTGTCGTAGGCCGCAGCGCCAGCCTCGCGCCTTTCGCACCCGCCGCATGATCGAAGACTGCAAACACCGCGTTGCCGCTCGACTGAATCGCCGACTTCAGTAGCACCAGAGTTTGCGCCGCCTCGTTGGCGCTGGCGACGGTAATCAGTCCCGCGCCGCTCACTGGAACTCCGCCTTGGCTACCGGATGCGGCGCTTCCGGTCCTTCGCCCAAATCCGCCTGATCCATGGTCTTGCCCTTCAGCGCCGAACTCACCGCGCTGTCCATCATCAACTCCGCCAGGCGCGTGGTCGCCTGATTCAACTCATCGATGCTCTTGCGGATCGCCTGGTAATCGTCCTGCTTCTTTACTTCGTTCAACGTCTTTTCCAGCTTCGCAATCTGCCTGGTCTCCGCGCTGCTTAGCTGTCCCCACACCGGACTCTTTTTGCCTTTGTCGAGCGCCGCCAGAATGGTCTCGGCTTCATTCCGCGCCTCGATCACCTGCCGCTGCCGGAAATCTTCTTCCGCGGTGTCGAAGGACTCGAGAATCATGTTCTCGACCTGTTCATCCGTCAGGCCGTAGCTGGGCTGTACCTCGATCTCGGCGGCTTTGCCGCTGCGCTGCTCGCGCGCCGAGACGTGCAGAATGCCGTTGGCGTCAATCAGAAACTTCACTTCAATGCGCGGAATGCCCGCCGGCATGGGTGGAATACCTTTCAGATCGAACCGCGCCAGCGACCGGCAATCTTTCGCCAGTTCGCGCTCACCCTGCAAAACATGAATGGCCACATTCGCCTGCCCATCCACCTGCGTGGTGTAGTGCTGGGTCGCGGAAGCGGGAATCGTCGAGTTGCGCAGAATGATCTTGTCGGTCACGCCGCCCGCCACCTCAATTCCCAAAGACAGCGGCGTCACATCCAGCAGCAGCATGTCTTCGGTAGCGTGCGACCCGCCGGCAAGAATATTGGCCTGCACCGCCGCGCCCAGCGCCACCACTTCGTCAGGATTTAAATCCGTGTGCGGCTCGCGGCGGAACATTTCCTGGACCAGCGCCCGGACTTTGGGAATACGCGTCGAACCGCCCACCAGCACCGCTTCATCCATCTGCTCCGGCTTCAACCCTGCGTCTTTCAATGCCTGTTTGCAGGGCCCGACGGTGCGGTCAACAATGGGCTGAATCAACTGTTCAAACTGCTCCCGCGTGATCTCGCGCTCGTAGCGCTTGCCACCGTCGAGTTCCAGATCGATCATCGCCGAGGTGTGTTGCGACAGGTGAATCTTCGCTTCAATCACCGCTTTGCGGATCGCCGCCACCGCTTCTCCACTGCGCGAGATATCCAGGCCCAGGTCGCCGCGAATGTCGTCGAGCGCAATGCGGATCAGCAAATTGTCGATGTCATCCCCGCCGAGATGGGTATCGCCGTTCGTGGCCACCACCTCGAAAATCCCGTCATGCAACTTGAGGATGGAAATATCGAATGTCCCGCCGCCCAGGTCGTAGACGGCGACAATTCCGTTCTGCTTCTTGTCCAGACCGTAAGCGAGCGACGCCGCCGTCGGCTCATTCACCAGGCGCAGCACTTCAAGTCCCGCAATCCGCCCGGCGTCCTTGGTCGCCTGACGTTGCGCGTCGTTGAAGTATGCGGGCACCGTTATAACCGCCTTGCTTACCGGCGCATTGAAAAATCGCTCGGCATTGCGCCTGAGCTGCCGCAGAATAAACGCCGAAATCTCCGGCGGAGTGAAAGTTTCCCCGCCCAACTGGATGCGGATCACCTCTCCCGGCTGCAAGTCCTCCGCGAGACGAAACGGGAACAGCTTGAGCTCGTCCTGAATGTCCTCGATCCCGCGTCCCATCAGCCGCTTGATGGAGTACACGGCCCGATCCGGCGTTTCGATCAGATATTTTCGGGCCGCATTGCCCACAATAATCTGATCGCGCTCATCCAGCGCCACCACCGACGGCACCAGATTCGCGCCATCCTCTCCCGGGATCACGACAGGCGTTTCCCCCTGCATGAACCCCACCAGGGAGTTGGTGGTGCCCAGATCAATGCCGATGATGTGGTCCGATGCCATTTTGTAGTGATGCTGGGTTGGGTAACTCGGTAGTTCGGTGATTTGGCGATTTTTAAGCTGTCGGGCTTTTCAATTACCAAATCTACTCAACTACAAAATTATTCAATCCTCCAGCGCTTCTTCCACCGTCCTCACCAGATTCCGGATGTAATTTCGCCGGTTGAGCAAATCCACCATCTTGTCGCGCACTTTCGTGCGTTCTTCCTGGGGAATGGCATGGCCCGCCTGCTCGCGATCCATCAGCTTGTCCCAATCGTGCCAGTCGCCCTTCAGTTCCTGCGAGAGCGCCTGAAACTGGTGCTCGAGCTTCGTCTTCTGCTGTAAGAGTTCCTTCTCCAGCTCGGCGTCGCGCTCTCCCGTCTTCTTGTTCATGCGCGCTTCTTCGAGTTGCATGTTCAGCTCGAAAATCTCTTCCAGCAGCGCCGGCGGGATGACCTGCTTCTTCATCTCGCCCGAGGCTCGCGCCGCTTCCGTCGCCGCCTTCGACTGCTCTTCCAGTTGCACGCCCTCCAGATGCAGCAGATACTCCGTGCGCTTGATGGGATCTTTCAGGGTGCGGTAGGCATCGTTCAGGCGTGACGTTTGCTCCAGGCTCCATTGTTGTTCGCGGTTCTGGGCCTGGGCATAAACATCGGGGTGCAGCCTGCGGCTGAGCTCGTAAAAATCCTTCTCCAGCCGCTCCGTATCCACGGTCAGCTTGTGGGGCAGACCGAAAAATGCGAAGTAGTCCACCGGCAGCGGCGGCTGCACCTTGCCGCATGCGCCGCAGAACTGCGCCGCCCGCATATCGCCGCACGACCAGCACGCTGTGCCGTTCTGTTCCGGCTGTTCCGCCGGAACGGCCGCTTTGGATGCTTCCATTACCATGACAGTCCTGTGGGGCGGCTGAACATTGTGGCGCGGGCGCCCCCGCCCGCGATCAGCGAGCATCGCCGCAAACTTAAAGTGCCGAGGAGAACGGCCCGGCAGGAGCGTAGTAGCGGGCCGCCAGACATAATTACCCTGAGAAAGACGTCCCGCAGCCGCACGACTTTGAGGCGTTGGGATTCACGAACATGAATCCCTGATGCATCAAAGTCTCCTGATAATCGAGCGTCATGCCGTGCAAGTAAATGAACGACTTGGGATCCACGAACACGCGCACATTGCCGAACTGAAAAATCCGGTCGCGCTCCCGCGGCTGCGTGTCGAAGCGGATGTTGTAGCTCAACCCCGAGCATCCACCGCCTTGTACGCCCACGCGCAATCCGCCCTGCTCCGGCGAAATGCCTTCCTTCGCCATAGCAGAACATATCTTGGCCACCGCTTTGTCGGTGACCTGAATGCCCTTAGCGGGCGCGGTTTTGGCTTCTTCTGCAACTGGTGTCATAGAACCGACCATTCGTCATTTCGCTGTTGGCGAACCGCCAACGACAAACGACCAAGGACTTCTTATTTTACTTCCGCGGCTACCGGCTTCGCCGATTCCTGCTTCTTCTTCCAGTCGTGAATCGCCGCCCGGATGGCGTCTTCCGCCAGCACCGAGCAGTGAATCTTCACCGGCGGCAGCGACAACTCCTTCACGATGTCTGTGTTCTTGATCGCCAGCGCCTCATCCACCGTCTTGCCCTTGACCCACTCGGTGGCCAGCGAAGACGACGCAATCGCCGAGCCGCAGCCGAACGTCTTGAACTTGGCGTCTTCGATCATGCCGCTCTCCGGGTTGACTTTGATCTGCAGCTTCATCACGTCGCCGCATTCCGGCGCGCCGACCAGACCAGTCCCGACTTCCGAACTGCTCTTGTCCATCGATCCCACGTTCCGCGGGTTGTTGTAGTGGTCAATTACTTTCTCGCTGTACGCCATGTTTTCCTCTCTCCTTAAAACAAACGCAAACCTGTTTTCTTCAAAAAACCAAACCCTGTCATCCTGAGCGGAGATTGATAGTTCGCGTTAGCGAACGATCAATCGCAGTCGAAGGATCCCTTTTCACTGTCTAGCGCAAACGCCTTGTCAAGGAATTTGCGCCACGGCCCCGAAGAGAATTCCTTTCCACGCTTCTGCCGATCCATATTCGGCAGGGATCCTTCGACTACGTTTTCTGCGCTTTCGCGCAGAAAAACTTCGCTCAGGATGACAGTGCAACGAAGACCCCTCTTACTCCGCCGCCCACTTCACGGTCTTCAAATCAATCCCTTCTTTCGCCATTTCATACAGCGGCGAAAGCTCGCGCAAGCGCGAAACCGTCTCCACCACCCGATCGGCCACGTAATCCACTTCGGCTTCCGTGTTAAACCGTCCCAACCCGAAGCGAATCGAACTGTGGGCCAAATCATCGCCCGCGCCCAGCGCCTTCAGCACATAGGATGGCTCCAGCGTCGCCGAGGTGCACGCCGATCCGCTCGAAACCGCAATATCGTTGATGCCCATCAGCAGCGACTCGCCCTCCACATAGGCAAAGCTGATGTTGATGTTCGCCGGCAGCCGGTGCTCCATCGAGCCGTTGATGTAGACCTCATCCAGGCGGCTCATGATGCTGTCGCGCAGCCGGTTACGCAGCCCTGCCATGCGGCACGACTCCTGCGGCATCTCTTCCTGGCAGATCGCGCACGCCTTGCCCAGGCCCACAATCCCGGGCACATTCAGCGTGCCCGAACGCATGCCGCGCTCGTGTCCGCCGCCATCAATCAGTGCCGCGAGCTGCACCCGCGGATTCTTCCGCCGAACATACAGCGCGCCCACGCCCTTGGGCCCGTACATCTTGTGCCCGGAAATCGAAATCAGGTCCAGGTTCTGCTTATTCACATCCATCGGAACCTTGCCCACTGCCTGGGTCGCGTCGGTGTGGAAGATCACGCCCCGCTCATGACAAAGCTTGCCGATTTCCGCAATCGGCTGCAGCACGCCAATTTCGTTGTTGGCCGCCATGATCGTCACCAGGATGGTCTTGTCGTCCATGAGCCGCTTCAGCTCATCGAGATCGATCAATCCATCTTTCTGCACCGGCATGTAGGTCACGCGATAGCCATACTTCTCCAGCCGCTTGCAGGTGTCGAGCACCGCCTTGTGCTCGGTCACGGCGGTGATGATGTGGTTGCCCTTCTCGCGGTACATCTCGGCCGCGCCCTTGATCGCAAGGTTGTCGCTTTCGGTCGCGCCGGAGGTGAAAATGATTTCTTTGGCGGTTGCGCCAATCAGCTTGGCAATCTGCGCCCGCGCCTGCTCTACGCCCTCTTCTGCGACCCAGCCAAAAGAGTGGTTGCGGCTGGCGGCGTTGCCGAACTTCTCCATGAAGTAAGGCAGCATTTCTTCCAGCACCCGCGGATCCATCGGCGTGGTGGCATGGTTATCCATATAAATCGGCAGCTTCACGCCCTCCGGCGCCTCATGCTGCGGCCTGCCCTGCGTCTTCTTCCACTCCTGCTTGCGCTCTTCTGTCCGGTCCAGAGGACCTACCTTCACGTCCGTGCTCATAGCTGCTTTTCTCCTCGAACTCTAGTTTCATGCGTAGGGCGGACTCTCGGCACGTCCACCCGCATGAGATTCACTCTCGAATTTTGACCAACTCTACGGTTTCGCCGTTCTCGGCTTCGTCGCGCATCTGGGAAATCTTGATGCTCTTCAGCACATCTTCGATGCTCTGGTTCACCCGCCGCAGCGGCTCGCGAATCGTACAGCGCTCGGTCTGGTCGCATTCGCCGCGCACCGTAATGCACGAAGTGATGAACAACGGCCCATCAATCGCGCGGATCACTTCAAACGCGCTGATCTCACTGGCTTCACGAGCCAGCTTGTAGCCGCCGTAGGTTCCATGCTGCGAATGCAGCAACCCCGCTTTCACCAGCCGCTGCAGAATCTTGGCCATCAACTCCGGCGGAATGCTGTAGGCATCGGCAACATCTTTGGCACTGCATGCTGTCTGATTGGCATGCTCGGCGAGATGTTTCATCGCCATCAGCCCGTAGTCCGCCTTTTTGCTCAGCCTCAGCATAGGTTTTCCGAATCGCCGGTAATTACGACTTATTTAGTCGGATATGCTATTTTAGCCATGGCCGAGGCTTGAGCGCAAGCCCCGGCAGGCAAGTGCGAAAATCTGCATCCAGTGGTAAGCCTATACACCTGAATGGGTTGCACCATTGCGACAAATCTAGTCGCATTTTAATAATTTTCGCGGCGTATGCCGACTTTCTTCGGGTGTAGCCGACACGCTCACGTTGAAGCGAATACGATTGTCCCGCAAAAATAGTCCACGCAGTTCGTAGGTACTTGACAACCAGCCCGATCACGCTAAAATACCCGCAATTTTCGCCGAAATCTGTGCCCGTCTGCTCCTCAGAGCTTGTTACCAGAGTCATGAACCCCACACCGCCTCCGTCGCCTTCCAGGAAGCCAACTGACCCACAATCCTGCAAGCACCCGAGAGTACAGGTTGTGTCCCGGGAAGACGATATGGAATTTGTACAGTGCACGGAATGCGGCGACGTCTTTGAGTCCAGCGAATTCAAAGATATGAACATCGAAGACTCCAAGCAGCCCAACGATCTGTGAGATGTTCCTACAGTTTTCCGTAGCGGCGCTTCGCAATCCGAAAGTAACCGCACTGGGCACGTGACCGTCGTAATACGTCGTTTCACGGATGCGACTTGTTACTGTCCTTAAATCTTGTTAATGTCGGCCTTTAGGAGGTCTGTTGACTCTGCGCCGGAGTGTGAAATGCCCCGAGTAGCGCTGGTTGTGGATGACTCCATGCTCATCCGCCACACGGTATGCCGCTTCCTTGAAGAGCGCGGCTTCAAGGTCGAGTCGGCCTGTAACGGTCTCGATGCTCTGGAAATCCTGAAACACATCCGTCCCGACCTTATTGTTACCGACATCCAGATGCCCAAAATGGACGGAACGGAACTCATTTCCATCCTGAAGGCCCACTCCACCACGAAGAACATTCCCGTCATCATCGTGGCGGGCAAGCAAAGTGGTTTCGAGAACACGGAACACGGCGCCAATTTCGCCATCTTCAAAGATATTGATATCGAAAGCCAGCTCGCCAGGGCGCTTCACGCCACCCTGGGAATGCCCCTGGTGGAAGGAAAAGCGGCAAACTAGCCGCTGTAAGCTGGGAGACCTTCTACCTCAACGCCATGCCGGCCTCGGCAGAAAAGTCCATCGGCGCAAAATCGTGGGCCAGAAATTTTGGATAGGCCGCAGCCGCGATCATGGCGGCATTGTCGGTCGAGAGTGGACGTGACGGAAAAAATACCGGCACTCCTTCCTGCGCCGCGTCCTGCTCAAAGCGCTGCCGCAGTTCTTGATTCGCAGCCACTCCTCCGGTGACGAATAAGGTGGCAACTTCATACGCCCGCGCTGCCGCCAGCGTCTTGCTGACCAGATCTTCCACCATGGCCCGCTGAAAGGAAGCCACCAGATCCAACGTTTGCGGATCGCAGTTCGCCAGCCAGTCTTCCATTTTCGGCTTGCTGACCGCCGCCAGCGCCTTGCGCCGCCGCTCGATCGTCTCTTTCATGTTGTGCGTTTCCACGTAGCGCAGCACCGCCGTCTTGATTCCGCTATAAGAAAAATCAAACCGTGGCCGGTCACTTTCGATACCAGGGGTGGCCCACGTCTCGCCGGTTTTGCGAGACGTGGGAGAAGACAGACCGCGGGCTCCTCTGCGATCCGCATGCTTCATCTGCGATAAAGAAAACTTCACCGCCGTGGGGTCGCCGTGCGCCGAGAGCCGATCAATCACCGGCCCCCCGGGATATCCCAACCCCAGCAGCTTGGCAACCTTGTCAAACGCCTCCCCGGCGGCATCGTCGCGCGTGCGCCCGATGTTCTCGTAGGTCCAGCTTTCTGCGCTCTGCTCCGCCAGATACAAATGTGTGTGCCCGCCCGAGACGACCAGCGCCAGCACCGGAAAATTCAAATCCGTCGAAAATCCGCCCTTCTGCCGCTGCTCCAGCAAAACCGCGTGAATGTGACCCTCCAGATGATTCACCGCGATCAGAGGCTTATCCAGCGCGAAGGCCAGCGCCTTGGCATAGCTGATGCCCACCAGCAGCGCCCCAGCCAGTCCCGGGCCCTGGGTCACGGCCAGCGCATCCAGCGAGTCGTAGGTCTTTCCAGCTTCGGCCAGCGCCTGCCGCACCACCGGAACGATGGCCCGCAAATGTTCACGCGAGGCCAACTCTGGAACCACACCTCCGTACGGATGATGCGTCGCGATTTGCGAAGCCACCACGTTGGAAATAATCTGCTCGCCCGAACGCACCACCGCCCCAGCCGTCTCGTCGCAGGAGGTCTCAATACCCAGGATGTCAGGCATATTTCCAGTATAAGTCCCGGCGGGTCTCCAAAGGCGTAACCCCACTCTCCGGTGATCTTTCTCGGCGTGCTCAGCGCAGACCTCAGCGCTCTCTGCGGTTATAAGCTCTTGATTTACCCAACCGAAAGCTCTTAACCGCCGAGACCGCAGAGAAATGTTCGAGGAACACAAGAGAAGAATTGCGGCTGCCCTGAATTTAAGACGGGACCGTGCTCAACCTGACGCAAATAGAAGAGGAGCCGCGTCAAGCTAGCCGTGGTCAGCCGTTTGCGCTAAGCTACTACCGCTATGGCAAAGAAGAAAAAAGTCGTTCTCTACTGGCCGGGAGACGGACGGCCTCTTCCCAACGAACGTGCCCTTCCCAGCATTCGCACCGCGACCGAGCAACTGGAGCGCTCGCTGCGCAAACTCGGACACGAGCCGCAACTGATCGAAGGCTTCATTTCCAAGCCGCATGAAGCCATCGAGAAACTCGGCCCCATTGACGATCCCATCATCGCCGTGTGCGTGCACTGGTTTTACGCGCCGCACACTACCGATGGCGTGGTCGGCAAGGACTCTCCCCTTCTGCTTGCCAGCAACTTTTCCGGCCAGTGGCCGGGCCTGGTGGGGCTGCTCAATACCGGCGCGTCGCTCGAAAGCCTGGGCCGGCCGTTCTCGCGCATCTGGACCGACTCCAAAGATTGGGCCTCCGACAAAACATTTATGGACCGGCTGGCCAAGTGGTGCGACACCGGCAAGCTGACGTATTCGAAAAGCGAAATCAGCTTCGAGGCTCCTGTCTCCCGGAAAGCGGCAGCCATTGCCAAAGGCGTGGCGCAACAGATTCGCGACCGGCGCGTGCTCATCATGATGCTCGGCGACACCTCCATGGGCATGATCAATGGATACTTCGGCCCGCGCCTGTTGAATCGGTACGGGTTCACCGAACACAAGATCGATCAGGCCTGGATCATCGACCGGGGAAAGCGCATCAAGAGCAGCCGCATCGATGACGCATTGAAGTTCGTGAAGGACAAAGGCATCGTCTTCCACTGGAAAGAAAATGGCTCGGCCGACTTCGACGAGAACGCCACCCGCGAGCAACTGCGCGACTACCTGGCGGTACTCGATCTCACGCACGAATATCACGCCGACTGCATCGGCTGGCAGTATCAGCTTGGCCTGATCCCGCTGCGCCCGCCATCGGATTTCTCCGAAGGGCTTTTCAATTCCACCTGCCGCCCGGAATCGGACGGCGACACCATCGTCTGTTCCACCGAAGCCGACCAGGGCAACGCCGTTCCCATGGAAATGATGAAGCGCCTGCTGAAGGCCAAAAGCCTGCACCAGGGCGTCTTCTTTCACGATGTGCGCTGGGGGGGAGAGTGGGACGGGCGCTTCATCTGGGTGCTGCTGAACTCCGGTTCGAGCGGCGCTTATGCCTTCAATCAGGACGCGAATACGTTGAAAGGCGTGCACTCCTACCGCCAGCCGGCGGCGTACTTCCCGACTCCGGGTGGAACTTTCACCGGCGAAAGCTTGCCCGGCAAAATGACCTGGGCGAGAAGCTATATCCGCGGCGGGGTTCTGTGGATGGACATCGGACGCGGCGAAGTGGTGAAGCTGCCCGAGGCTACGCGCGATGCCTGGTGGAATGGGACCACGCGCGAGTGGCCGTTCATGGCCGCAGATCTTGGTATCTCGCGCGATACCTTGATGGCGCACTATCTGTCGAACCACGTGGCCGTAGCCTACGGAGATATTTTCCAGGAGATGCTGCAGTTGTCGAAAGACCTCGGCTTCCGCGTAAGAATTCTGGCGCATAAATAGGCCTTCGGTGGGGACCCGGCCACGTGGGGACAGCCGTCCCCGGCTGTCTGGTCGAGCGCAAACTCGACGATTGCCTGCAGTGCCACCACTCCCGGGGGCTGAGCAGGGCTGTTTTCCCGCCCATGCCCCCGAAAAGGCCGCCCAGCCCGAGCCCATATCCCGAATTTTTGCCCCGGGGAGGCCCTGGGGCCCACCCAACCGGTTCTCGTCGAAACTGGGGGGTGTGCGCCAGGCGCACACCCCCTCATAAAAACGCTCCTGCCCCGGCCAGCCGACGCCATTCCGGCTTTTCATTCCCATTTTGGGAATTGATCCGGCAAAACGGGCTTCCCGGGGGGCGCCCCCACGTGGGGACAGCCGCCCTCGGTTGTCCGGTCGAGCGAAGGCTCGACGGTTGTGTGCAGCAGCACTCGGTCAGCCTGTTTTTGTCCTGACGCACTAAGGCGATTCTTTTTCATTTTTATCCCGCCCGAACTCTTCCAGCGGCGTTGGCGTAGTCGCCAATAATCAGTGGGCGCCCCAAATACTCCTTACTTCTCAAGTGGTGAGAGGGTTGGGGCGTTGAGCAAGTTCGTTCTCAAACAGCGGGCAGGTCCGCCTTCATTCTTCGCGGTCATGGACAAAAAGCAAGGACAGGCCAGATCCATCCCCACATCGTCGGGGAATTTGCTCTGCCCAGGTTAACGCCCAAAACCGCGGCGTGAACGTGGGGCACACTCCGAACGGTTCCCCCGGAACCCCTGAAGGAAAGCCGCCCGCCGTTTGCCGGGTGTACAATACCGCGCGGAACTCAGATGGAAATTTTCGCCCACCACTCTACATAGCAACACGTGGCGGAGAACGCCCAGGAGAGAGACGCACCTATGTTTCGAAGCGCCATGTTGATCGCAGTCATCCTAACCGCCGCCATGAGTCTGCGCGCCGAGGTGAAAGTGGAAAAGACAGCTTATAAAGGTTGGCAGAATTGCTACCGCGTCACCAATGGAAAAATCGAACTGATCGTCACCGGCGATGTGGGGCCGCGCGTCATCCGCTTCGGCTTCGTCGGGCGGCCAGAACCTTTTTAAGGAATTTGCCGATCAGATCGGCAAGACCGGCGAAGAAAAGTTCCAGCTGCGCGGCGGCGACCGCGTGTGGAAGGCTCCCGAAGATCCCATCGCTACCTGGGCGCCGGACAACGTTCCGGTCAAAATCACGCCCACGCCGACCGGCTTGATCGCCCAGGCGCCGGTCGAGCCGCTGACTTCGCTGCAAAAGGAAATCGAGGTCAGCATGTCCGCCGACAGCAACGAAGTTACCGTCACCCACCGGATCACCAACCGCGGGCTGTTTACTCTGGAGTTCTCCGCCTGGGCGCTGACCATGATGGCGCCGGGAGGGCAGGAGATAATCGGCTTCCCGCCGCGCGGCCACCATCCTCAGAATCTCGAGGTGACCAACCCTCTCTCCATGTGGGCCTACACGAATCTCGCCGATCCCCGCTGGAAATTTACCCGGAAATATCTGACCCTGAAACAGGACCCCAACAACTCCGATCCTCAGAAGCTCGGCACCTTCAACGCCGACTCGTGGGCCGCTTACCTGCTGAACGGGGAAGTTTTTATCAAGCGAGCTAAAGCGGACAAGACCGCAACCTACCCGGATTTCGGCTGCTCCATCGAAACCTTCACCAACAACGAATTTCTCGAAGTGGAAACCCTGAGCCCGATGACCAAAGTGGCGCCGGGTGAAACCGTGGTCAACCTCGAACACTGGAGCCTGCACCGCAACGTCAAATTGCCGGAGATCACCGACGAGGCCATTGACGCCAACATCCTGCCTCTGCTGAACGGGAGCGCCCATTGATCACGAACACTTCGGTGTTCTGTTTCTATCTGGCCGGCCCTCACCTGATGTCCCTCAAGCCAGTCGATCTGGCCATCATTGCGCTGTATTTCGTTCTGGTGCTTGGGTTGGGGCTCTACCTGCGCAAATTCGCCGACACCGGCGAAGAGTTCTTCATGGCCGGCCGCGAGATGACCGCCTGGATTGCCGGGCTGAGCTTCATCTCCGCCAACCTCGGTTCGCTGGAAATGATGGGCTATGCGGCCGCGACCTATCAATACGGAATTCTGATCGCCCACGCCTACTGGCTGGCGGCCATTCCGGCCATCATCTTTCTTTCTCTGGTGATGCTGCCGTTTTATTACATCTGCAAGACGCATTCGGTTCCCGGCTACTTGCAGCTGCGCTACGGAGAGGGCGCGCGGTCGGTCTCGGCCATCTCGTTCGCGGTGATGACCATCCTGATGAGCGGCATCAACATGTATTCGATGGCCATCATCATGAAAGTCATTCTGGGATGGAACATCCATTTCAGCATCTGGGTCTCGTCGCTGACCGTGGGCGTCTACGTGATGGCCGGCGGGCTGCTGTCGGCCATCTTTCAACGAAGTGCTGCAATTCATGCTGATATGGGCGGGCTGCCTGGTGATCCCCATCGCCGGCTTGATCGAAACCGGCGGCTGGTCGGGCATGGTGCAGCGCATCTCGCAGAATTTTCCCGGCCAGGATTTCACCCACATGTGGCGCACCATGGGCTCGTTTCACCGGCAATCCCATGGGCGTGCACTGGACCGGCATGGTTTTCGGCTGGGGCCTGGCCATCTCGTTTGGCTACTGGACGACCGACTTCCTGGTGGTGCAGCGCGTGCTGGCCGCCAAAGATCTGCGCTCGGCGCAGATGGGCACGCTCATCGGCGGCTTCTTCAAAATGCTGGTGCCGCTCATCGTCATCGTGCCGGGTTTGCTGGCGCTGGCCGTGCTGCCCTTCAAGCTGATGCCGGAAACCATGGTGAACACGCCGGGTGTGCACACCTTCAACGAGGCGCTTCCCCTCATGCTGGCCCGATACTGCGGTCCCGGCCTGCTCGGCCTGGGAGTCACGGCGCTGATCGCCGGCTTCATGAGCGGTATGGCGGGCAACGTCAGCGCCTTCGCTACCGTGTGGACTTACGATATCTACAAGCCCTTCATCCGCAAGACGGCCAGCGATGCGCACTACCTGAGCATGGGCCGCTGGTGCACTCTGATCGGCGTGATCGTCAGCATCGGCACCGCTTATCTGGTGATGGATTTCTCCAGCATCATCGTTTACGCCCAGGCGCTGTTCGTCTTCTTCATCGTGCCGATGTTCGGCACCGTGGTTCTGGGCATGATGTGGAAGCGCACCACGCCGGCGGCCGGTTTCTGGGGATTGCTCGTGGCCATCGTGGTTTCCTTCCTGCTCTGGCTATGGGTCAAGATGGATCCCTCGGCGATCCGCTACGTGGCGTTCTCCTCGCACGCCAAGGACATGGCCGAGAACGTCTATCGCGCCATGTGGACTCTGATCGTCAACGTGGTGGTGACCGTGGCAGTCACGCTGATGACCACGCCCAAGCCGGAGAAGGAACTCGAAGGTCTGGTGTACGGCCTGACGCCGTTGCCTTCGATGGAGGAAGTGCCGTTCTATGCCAGGCCGGTTACCTGGGCAGCCATCGCTCGGCGTGGCTTTTGTAATTTTGAATATCATTTTCTGGTAACAAACAATGAGCCTGAAGGGAATGTTGTCCATCTGGTTTTTCATTGGCGGCCTGCTGGCAGTTTACGGGCTGCTGATCCTGATTGAGGGCGTGCGGGATTATGCGGCCCACACGGCGAGTTTTGAAATGGCCGGCCTGCATCTGCAGCTGTGGTGGGGCATCGGCCTGCTGATTCTAGGCTGCGTGTACCTGGTCCACTTTCGCCCGGGAAAGACAAAGTAACGAGACACTCCCGGGCGTGCCCGTCTGCTCTGCGTCCTCTGTGTCCTCTGCGGTTACAGATTTTTGGTGGTGGGGCACTTGGACTGATGTTGGTGTTTCTCGGCGTTCTCAGCCCAGACCTTCGGCGTACTCAGCGGTTACAGCTTTTAACCGCCGAGACCGCAAAGAAATGCCGCCGGGGACGCAGAGAAAAACAGAAACTGCACCACTACCAGATTTTCCCGTCACTTGACCAGTTCCATCACCCCAAATTTCTCCGGCGTGTGGAACGTATCGGTCATCGGCGGCTGCCAGGTGACTTCCTTGCGGGGCGGCGGCCCCTGGGCGCGGAAGAAGTTCACTCGCAGCGTATTCCCCACGGCGGGCGGACGGCCGTCAATCGCCGCGAATGGAATCCGCATGGCCCCATACCAGACATGCGCCGCGCGATCAATGCGGGCCGAAACCTGAAACCCGGAGTTCCACGTCCAGCCGTCTTCGTGGTGAGGGCTTTCCAGGTCGATATCCAGATCAATCCACTCACCCTGGGGAGAAAGCTCAAATTCCTTGTAGCGCTTGATATTCTGAAAATCCGAGCCGATGAAAGCCTCGGCCACATCCCAGTTCCAAAGCTGATTGGTCTCGTGCGCCGTGTCGGGCGCGGGCTTCAAGTTCAACTCTTCGTACGGACAGATGAACAGCAAATACAAATTGTCTCTTGTCCAGCGCGAGCGGATTTCCGTCCGGTGGCCCGGCACCGGCTTGCCGTAAGAATCGCGTTCGGCGAAAACTCGCGGCGCATTCCGCCAAAACTGTGAAGCCGGATTGGTTTGCAGCGCGACGTCCTGAGTCGCGTGCGAGCTGTGGATGACGTTGTTCTCGGCAGCGGCCGGGCTGGGGGGCCATAGCGCAAGCAGCAGGACTGCAATTGTCGTTGCCGGGCAAGCCGGAAGTCTCAGCGCCCGCAGTGGAACCCGCTTTGCATTTGGCATGGGCCTATCCTAAGGCGTCTACAGGCAAGCACGCCAGCGCCCTGCGCTATGAATAGCGCAGCGGGACATCCAGGTTAGCGCCCCCACAAACCGGGATTGCAAACCTTTCGACAAGAACAGGCCACGCTCTGGGGCGCGGTCGCCCATGAAAGCTCGCGGCTGCATGGTATTCTAGCTGTAGCAGCTGCGTTCCCGCCTTTACCGGCAATCTCTCCGCAGTCTCTTAGAGAACAATGATTTCAGTCAGCAATGTGTCCATGCGCTACGGCGCCAAAGTTCTGTTCGAGGATGTTTCCACCGCTTTCACCGACGGCAAGCGCTACGGCCTCACCGGGCCGAACGGCGCCGGCAAATCGACGTTCCTCAAGCTGCTCACCGGTGAAATGGATCCGCAGAAGGGAACGGTGGTGCGCCCGCGGAAGTTTGGCGTGCTGAGCCAGGATCAGTTCGCCTTTGACGCCTATCGCGCGCTCGACACCGTCATCATGGGCAACAAGCGCCTGTGGGCCGCGCTGGAAGAGCGCGACACGATCTATGCCAAGCCGGAAATGACCGACGAAGATGGCATGAAGCTCGGCGAACTGGAGGGCGTGATCGGCGAAGAGGACGGCTACACTGCCGAAACCGACGCCGCCATTCTGCTGCAAGGCCTCGACATCCCGGATGAACTGCACGACCGCAAGATGGGAGAGCTGCAGGGCGGACAGAAAGTGCGCGTGCTGCTGGCGCAGGCGTTGTTCGGCCATCCGCAGGCGCTGCTGCTGGACGAGCCCACCAACCACCTCGATCTCGACTCCATCCATTGGCTGCAAGGTTTTCTGAACGATTACGACGGCGTGCTCATCGTCATCTCGCACGACCGCCATTTCCTGAACAGCGTTTGCACCCATATCGCCGATATCGATTACCAGACCATCATCACCTACACCGGAACTTATGACGACATGGTCGTCGCCAAGACGCAGATCCGCTCGCAGATCGAAGGGCAAAACGCCCAGCGGGAAAAGAAGATTGCGCAGTTGAATGAATTCATTGCGCGGTTCTCGGCCGGCACCCGGTCAAGCCAGGTGCAGTCGCGCCGCAAGGAAGTGGAACGCCTGCAGGTAACCGAACTGGCGAAATCGAACATTCAGCGGCCCGTTCCTCAAATTCGAGCAGAAGCGGCCTTCGGGAAAACATATCCTGGAGCTGGAAGGGGTGAGCAAATCTTACGACGAGACGGCAGTCGTCCGAAGCTTCACTGCCAGCGTGACGCGGGGCGAAAAGATTGCTCTGATGGGCCGCAACGGCGCGGGCAAAACCACGCTGCTGAATGCGCTGCTGGCGAATTCTCCTACTACTCCTGAGTCCGAACTGCGCAAAACCAGCGGGTACGATGGTCCGTTCCTTACCGAAGGCAAAGTGATCTGGGGGCATGAAGCCGCTATCGGGTACTTTGCGCAGGATCATCGCGCGCTGGTCGAGCCCGGAAGCACGGTTTTCGACTGGTTGCACCAGTGGGACCCGGCGGCCTACGCCGAAGAAATCCGTGGGCTACTCGGGCAAATGCTGTTTCCCCGCGATGACGCCAACAAAAAGACCGACGTGCTCTCTGGCGGCGAGGTGGCGCGCTTGCTCTTCTGCAAGCTCATGTTGCAGAAGCCAAACGTTCTGGTGTTCGATGAGCCGACCAACCACCTGGACTTGGAATCCATCAATGCATTGAACATCGCGCTGCAGCGCTATCAGGGAACCGTGCTGCTGGTCACGCACGATCACGATCTGATCGATGAAGTCGCCACCCGCATCTGGCACTTCGAGCCGGATCATAAGCTCACCGATTTCAAGGGCGCGTACGAAGAATACCAAGCGGTCACCGCATAAACCTGTGCGGGCTCGATTTCGCGAATCCTTCGGCTCCGCTCCAGACGCCCCCGCCCGCCAGGCTATCCGAACGTCGCCTAGAATGCCTCAGGATTGCGCCAGGATCGCCACAGACGGACGATCGGGAGGCCGCGGCGAGGAAACGCCGCCCAGCCACTGCGATCAAACAACGCTAAAAATCGAAATTGCTATATCTACAAGATATAACAATCGCAATTTATTGCGATTCTCCAGTTAAGCGCCCCGGAGACGGGTTCATGGATACTATAGCCTTGAGATATAGGCGCCGCAAAGCCTGGGCATTCGATGCAATCCGACTTGCCCGGTGAAGCTGCCGCCGCCCAAAAACACTGCGGGGAGGCTTTCGCCTCCCCGGTTCGGGACCGCTGCGCTGCGGAAAAAATCTATTGCGGTTGCTGATCGAGTTCCACGCCGTCGCCAATGTGTACATCTTCCATGGCGAAGACGATCATGCCCGTCGAAGTCGTCGGCGTGGTGCTGAGAATCACGATTTCCCCTACCGCACGGCGCGGCAGGTCCTGCACGTGGATATCCGGACCATTGGTCTTGGTAAACATGTTGGCGTTCACCGAGGGCGGCCTTTTCTGCGAGTCTTCAGCGATAGCCGCCTTAAAGGAGAGCGAGTCGACCGGGTCGCGTAAATCCGCACCATAAGTGCGTACGGCACGGAAGTAGTCACCGACCTTCACTCCCTGGTTGGAACCCGCGTTCATGTACACCTTCGAGCCGGTTCCCAGCACCGTGTCAAAATCGCGAGCCATTACGATGCGCCCGCCCAGCTTGCCCACGGGCGGCACGAAGCGATCGAAGCGCAGCGGCGGATGAAAGTTGATGGCCGCCTTCTCGGCAAATGGCACGACCAGGTCGCCCGGATTTACGGGATCGCAACTGAACTCTACCTGGGCAATGGCCATTTTGCTGCGCGTGTCTACGATGCGCACGCGGCCGATCTCGGCGTAAGGTTGGCCCATTTCCTTGATCATGCCGAACTGGCCTTTGAACATCTCATAGCGATTGGGATCCGCCAGTTCCCGCACGACCGTATACTGCTGGCCGGCCTGATAGCCACCACCCGTCAAGTACACCACGTCGCCATTGACGAACTTGGTGGTGTTTGGCGTCTGCAATCCGCCGCTCACGAAATTCGATTCCGGCGCAAGTTGGTTGGTGACATACCCGGCGCAGTAAAGATCGGCGTAGGTCGGGGTTTCCACTCGCTCCACGGGAAAGGTGGCGGTAGTGGCAACGGTGCCACTGGGTGTATCGGAATCCGATCCCGCGCTGGAATTCATGTCCGATTGCTGGGCAAAGGCTATCAGCGACAGGCAGATAACCGGCAACAGTCCTATTTTCTTCATGTAACCTCCGAGCCAGGGCCGTCTCCGTTGCATCGGGCGGCACCTAACCCCAGACAAATAAAGGCTTTCTGTCGGACAGTAACAAGCAAGGTAAGTCCGGTCAAGGTTACGCCGGTGTTATGCCAAACAAGGCTGCAGGGGGCCTGGGGTGAAGAAAAATCGTAGTGAGCAGTTGCATCCGCTGTCACGCGCCTGTAATATCGCCGCCAACTGACTGAAATGATAACCGCTTCTTCGATCAGCCCGATTGCTCGCGTTCGCTCCCTTCGTCTGCCCAAAGTTTGCGTGGCTGTGATCGGCAAGGACCCAGCTGAAATGGTGGAAAAAGCGGAGGCCCTCAGCCGGGACAACGACTTCGTGGAGTTGCGGCTGGATTATCTGCGCAATCCGGCGCCAGCCATGCCCAAGCTCAAAGCCTTTACCGACTACCACCCCCATGTCAGGCTGATAGCCACTTGCCGCCGGGAGGCGGGAGGAGGAAAGTTCCGCGGTTCGCTGGCTTCGCAGTTGGAAATTCTTATGAAGGCTGCTGCCGCCGGTTGCCAACTGATTGATTTGGAAATCGAAAGCGCGAGCCGATGCAAGCCCGAGCAGTTGGAGCGCCTACGCGACCGGGCGGCGCTGATCCTCTCCTTTCATGATTTCCGCGGTACTAAAAAACTGGAACAGACCCTCGATGAACTGAAAGAGTTTCCCGCCGATTTCTACAAGGTCGTGAGCACGGCTACGACCCTGCATGACAACGTGGTCATGATGAAGTTCCTCGAAAAAGAGAGTGACCAGCACTCGCTGGTCGGCATGTGCATGGGAGAACAGGGGATTATCAGTCGTGTTCTCGGGGTACGCGCGGGCAGCGCCTTCACTTTTGCCGCAGTGTCGGCGGAGGAGAAAACCGCTCCCGGACAGATCACCGCACAGGAATTGCGCGACACCTACCGCATCGACCAGGTAGACACCGCCACAAAGGTTTACGGAGTGGTCGGTGACCCGGTGGCACATTCTTTGTCGCCGACGATCATGAATGTGGCCTTTCGGCGGGAGAACGTCAATGCGGTCTATCTTGCTCTGCACGCGAAAACCCTTAAGGATCTGCTGAGTTGCGTGCGCGAAATTCCGATCCATGGCCTCTCGGTCACTATGCCGTACAAGCAGGAAATTGTGGCTCACCTCGATAACACGGATACGCATACGAACAAGACCGGGGCGTGCAACACAGTGGTACGGGCGCAGGATGGCAAGCTTTACGGATTCAATACGGATACTGCGGGGGTGGTCCGTCCTCTCGAGCAGCGAATTACACTCTCCGGAGCGAAGATATTGGTTTTAGGAGCCGGAGGCGCAGCGCGAGCCGCTGTGTTCGGGCTGAAAGAGCGCGGAAGCGAAGTCTACATCCTGAATCGCAGCATGGTTTCTGCGCAAAAACTGGCCCGCAGCGCTAGAGTCCGCACGCTGAAGCGGGCTGACCTCAAAAAACACGCCTTTGACGTAATTATCAATGCCACGCCGGTCGGGATGGGAAACACCCGCGACAGTCCTCTACACGAGGACGAGATCAATGCAAAGGTTGTCTTTGATATGGTTTACGACCCTCGCGAGACCCGGCTAATCGCTTTGGCCAAAGCGCGGGGAGCGGAAGTGATACCCGGTATTGAGATGTTCGTGCATCAGGCCGCCCGCCAATTCGAGATTTGGACCGGAAAACCCGCGCCCTGGGACGAGATGCTGCAGGCTGTAACTCGGGAATTGCAAAAGCGGTCAGACAGCGGTCAAGATCATAAAAACAAAACCGTTAAAGCGAACTGAGGCCTCGGGTTTCCGGCAGTTTCCCAAAGGCCCGGGCGCATTCTAACCTCATGATATTTTCACAGGGAAGCTGCGACGATGCCCCATGCCACGAAATGGTTGCAATTTACGTGAATGCGGCGTTAATATGAGGTTGGATGCAGTGGTTCGCGTCCTTTCCCGATGGTAGTACCGCTTCCTTTCTTCCAGATTCAGAAAGCCGTAGCCAACGGCGTAAGAGGTTCTAAGCGTTAAGTTTGTCTTGAGGAAAAATTCCGGAGACCCTATATGGCGTGGTACGCGTACTGCATCACAGAACAGCAGACCTTGAGCAATGGCGTGCGTGCCCGGCGTCCTTTCCTGCTGGACGGCATTCAGGGAGTGAACGGCGCCTCAGTTCTCAGCTACCCGAGCGGTGAATTTGCGGTAATCGTCAGCGAGTACGAGCGAAATGGCGGCTCGCTGGAAGAAAAGCATGTTCTGGAGCATGCCCGCGTCGTGAGCGTGTGCTTCCGGAGCAGCACCGTGCTTCCCTTCCGATTTGGAACCATTTTCGACAGCGACGATGCCTTGCGGCAGGCGGTCCGGGCAAACCGCCGAGCTTTCGGGCTAAGCGTGGCGAAACTTCGGGGCAAGTCAGAAATGCACCTAAAGGTTTTGGTTCGCGACGGCTCCCTGCGCGACGCGCTTATTGACGTTGAGCTGCCAGATACGGTCGGAGGCGAATATCTCTGCAAGCTGCGGGAAAAGGCATCGAAGGATCGGGAGCGCCAAACCAAGGCTCGGGCATTGTCGGTGCAGGTCCACAAGTTGTTCAACCCGCTGGAGGAAGAGATCAGCTGCAAGCGGGTGAATTCCGATGGGATGCTGATCGACATTGCCCATCTGATCGATTCCAAGTCGGTGGAGAAATATCAAAACCGTTACAGCAGCGCCGCCAAGCAGTTGAAGAACTGTGAGTTGATGATCAGCGGCCCCTGGCCCCCATATCACTTTATGCCGGGTAAGCTGCGCACGGTAGCGGGAAATTCGTAGGCCCGCTGATCGTTGCCCCGTTCGGTTTTCGTAAACCCAAGATGCAGCCAATGTGCAGCATTCTGCATTTAAACCCTGTTTTCCTTTTTCGCCGGCCTTCCCGAGGCCCCCTCCGTACTGCGGTTAAGTTATTGATGAAAAGCTACTTACAGCAAAGCTCGGATCGCGGCAGAAGTGACCCACTTTGGCGCAGCACATGCACACCAACCCTGCAAGAGAAGAGGCCGTCACCAAAGATGATCCTCACTAATGATGTCGATGATCCGCTTATCTGCTCTGGCCGACGGAGCAGGCCCTTGCATCGCCACTCCTGATTTCCTGCCTTTGCCTCTTTCCGATATTCGGCCCCAGAAATGGGGCCGTTTGTTTTTTATGTGACAACTGCCCGCTCCGGGAAGCGCCAGCGGAGTCATGTTTCCGAAGAACGGGGAAGGGCGGAAATGTTGCGTCAGCGTCAGTTGACGCATCTTAATTTGTGCGTCTATCATCACCGTTTAACCGAAAGCAGGAAGTCTCTGGGCTAACGACTGTCGCTGCGAGAGTTGCAGGAAAAATGGATAAGAAAAAGATCGATTATTTCAGGAAGAGACTGGAGACCCGGCAGCAGGAATTGCGCCGTACAGTCTCGCGCACCGAACAGGATGGCCGCACTGTGGACGAGGATTCCACCCAAGACATCGCGGACCGCGCCGCCAGCTCCTACACCAAGGAATTTCTCTTTCATCAAAGCAATAACGACCGCCAGTTGCTGCAGATGGTGGAGGGCGCGCTGGGACGCATTCGGGAAGGAAGCTTTGGCGAATGCATCTCCTGCGGAAAAGAGATCAACGGCAAACGTTTGGAAGCAGTGCCCTGGACGCGGCACTGCATCGAATGCCAGGAAAAGCTGGAACAGGGAATTTTGGAAGAGGCGCAGAAGTAGGTTCGCCACCCGTCTGGAGACCGGTTTCGATTCCTCCCGACAGATCGGCCATGCAGGTTAGCGAGAGTAGTTTTGCGCTGCCGATTTTTGGCTGCTAGACTGACAACTTGCCAAACATTCAGAGTAAGTAGAAGGGAAGCTTGTGCGCGCTGAAGTTCGCCATCAACTGAAGCAAGACCGGTTCAGCAAGGTCACCATGCAGGCGGCCGAGCGAACGGTCCATTGGTCAGCGGAGCACAAGCTGAAGATCGTCATCGGCACCGCACTTCTGTTGGTGATTGTGGGAGGCGGCTTCTTCACCTGGTACTGGCTAAGTCAGCAGGACCAGAAGGCCAGCCTCGAACTTACCCAGGCAGTACGCATTATGGATACGCCTTTGCGCCCCGCCAACATGCCGGCGGAGCCGGAGCAACCCAGTTTTGCCTCCGCCAAGGAACGGGCCGCGCGGGCGCAAGATCAGCTGAAGCTGATTGTAGAGAAGTATCCCCATACCCGTTCGGCCGAATTTGCCGGGTATTTTCTCGGGGTGACGGCACTTGACATGGGGGACGATGCGGCGGCAACCCGGCAATTTAAGAGCGCTGCGGATTCCCACAGTTCGGACCTGGCGTCACTTGCCAAAATGGCGCTAGCCTCGCTCTACCGCAGCCAGCATCAGGATAAGCAGGCAATCGATCTCTACAACGAGCTGATTGCCAAGCCCTCAGATACAGTGAGCAAAGCGACAGCGCAGATCGGATTGGCGGAGACCTATGAGGCTGGCGGCCAGCCAGCTGAGGCGAAACGGATTTACGAACAGATCCAAAAAGAAAACCCTGCCAGCGCCGTTGCCCAATTGGCGCAAGAGAAACTGCAAGCGCTAAGCAAACCCGCTACCGCTCAGTAAATAACTTATTCCATTGCTCGGCCGGAGTCGGAGGCAGGAGCGCCGGACGCAGATTGGCGGCAACGTGTTCTTTGTGCCCCATGCCGAGGAGCGAGGTACGTTAATCCCGGGGCGGAACGGGAGAACTGAATGGCATTTTCGGCGTCGGTCTTCAGGCCAAGAATACGGCCGACGATTTCGGGCAATCCGTAAGTCAATTTGCCCTGATGCAGAGTGGCGCTGCCAACCACGGCTATTCCCAGCCGGGCCGCGGCGGAAAGCAGCGACATTTTTTCTTTGCCGTCGCTCTGGTTGGCGAGGCCGTAGGCTTCCGGCATGGCCAAGCTGAACGGAAGCTGGATGAACCGGAAGCGATGATTTTCCCCGCCCGCGGCCCGCGCCAGGCGTTCCATTTCAAAAAGACTGATATGATCGCGCGCACCCTCCGGCACACGGAACGCTCCCCAGGTCGCCATACCGTAGTAGCACAGTTTACCGGCTTCGACTTGCTTTTCGAGCGCGTGGAAAGCGTCCTTCAATCGGCGGCAGAAAACTTCCCGCGAAACCTCCGCCAGTTGCGACTCCGGATTATGGATGTAGAAGACGTCGATGGTTTCGAGTCCGAGATTGCGGAGAGAGCGGCCAATCTGGTTCTCCAGATAGCGTGGCGTCATGCAGTGCATTCCGCCGGCGATTTCCTGCGAATCCAAAATTCCCGGTTCGATGTATTCGCGGACAAAATAGTCTCGGGGATCCGGCGGCAGATTTCCGTCGAATGAGAGGTAGCCGGCTTTGGTGCAGACCAGCACTTCGTCGCGTTGCAACTTAGCGGCACCGATCAACTGCTGCAGAGCCGCGCCGATGGTTCGCTCCGAGCGCTGATGGCGGTAATTGATGGCCGTGTCCAACACGTTTACGCCGGAAGCCAGCGCAGTCACGATGGCGTCGGTGTAGGCTTGGTCGGCGGCATCGTCAGGCTCGCCAAGATAGGTTCCGGCGCCAATGGAGGAAAGCCACAAATCCCTCGCCGCGGGCGCGTGTTCGGGATGGCGAAAATGACCGGCATCCCGCAACGCAGGAAAACGGTTGCGAAAGCGGGCGGTACCTTCCGCAGTGGCGTGACCGGAGAACATGCCAGCCAGTGTAACAAGGCTGCTAGCCAGCGGCCTCCGAATTTGTTTGCGTTTTCCGGAACGGGTTGGGGCAGTTTCGTCGAGCCAGACTGGTCGTGGCATCCCTTCCATTTGGCTTGGCGCATTTCAACAAAGGCGCTGCCTTCAATTGGCGCTATGTCCTGCTCGCGAGCATTGCCGGCATGTTCTACGGGCGCGCCTGGAGAGGCAACCGTCAATTGCTGGCGCCGGTGGTCACACACACCGCGGTGGCTGTGGTGTGGGCGCTTTAGTTCCGGCGAAACTGCCAAGGGAGCGCTCGCGGTCAGTTTCCCGCGTGCTGGACGATCCTGCACGAAGAAATACAGTTTGTACCGTATTGATTTTTCCAGATCATTTGCTCTAGCGTCGAGGAACCATCCAAAAACTAGTCTGTGAAAGTGGCTGCGGTCAATCGAGCGCGGCTTCGCACAGGCGCTGAGAACAACCACTTCCAGCCACTGAGTCGGGCGGGCTCCGAGCCCTGGATCATTAGTCACAATGAGTACAAGAGACCGACGGCTCCGAAATGCCTTGGTCAAAAATTGAAGGAGATAGTCATGAAAATCGTAGTGATCGGCGGCACTGGACTCATCGGATCGAAGCTCGTCAACAGGCTGCGTGAGCAAGGGCACGAAGCGGTAGCGGCAGCACCCAACACCGGCGTCAACACTCTCACGGGCGAGGGGCTGGCTCAAGTGCTGCAAGGCGCCTCGGTAGTCGTGGACGTATCAAACTCTCCCTCTTGGGAGGATGCCGCAGTGCTGAAGTTCTTCGAAACCTCAACTCGTAACCTTCTCACCTATGAAGCGGACGCAGCGGTCGAACATCACGTCGCGTTATCGGTCGTGGGAACCGACCGGCTGTCCGAAAGCGGCTACTTCCGTGCAAAGATCGCTCAGGAGAACCTGATCAAAGGATTTTCCATTCCCTACTCTATCGTGCATGCCACCCAATTCTTCGAGTTTCTCAAAGGCCTGGCCGACATTTCCATGGCCGATGGCAAGGTGCATTTGCCCTCTGTACTTTTCCAGCCGATGGCCGCCGACGATGTGGCAAGCGGCGTGGCCAAGGTTGCGGTAAGCCGGCCAATAAACGGCATCGTCGAAATTGGCGGCCCGGAACAGTTTCGCGTGGATGACCTGGTCCGGCGGCGCCTGGCCTCACTCAAAGATGCCCGCGAAGTCGTTGTGGATCCAAATGCGCGCTACGCAGGAGCGAAACTCGGCGAGAAAACGCTGGTTCCGGGCAATAACGCACGACTCGGCGAGACCCGTTTCGAAACCTGGCTCAGTCAACCCGCGGCACAAGTCCCGCGGGCGGCGTAACTGCGCAATACAGACGACGGATTGAAAATGGGGAGCGGACAAGCGAAAGGCTTGTACCCGCAAAATAAAACCACCAAGTGCAAGTAGTTCTGCTCGCATCTCGCATAAGGTTAAGGAGGAAATTCATATGAGCACAATTCCGGCAAAAGATGGCGCGACAATCTACTACAAAGACTGGGGCAAAGGACCGGTCGTCACGTTTTCGCACGGCTGGCCACTGAACTCCGATGCATGGGACGGACAAATGCTTTTCCTCTCCCAGAATGGCTTTCGCGTGGTTGCGCACGACCGGCGTGGCCACGGCCGCTCGAGCCAGGCGGGGTCTGGAAACGACATGAATGGGTACGCTGACGATCTGGCTGCGGTCATTGAGGCGCTCGATCTCAAGAATGTCACTCTGGTGGGACACTCCACTGGCGGAGGCGAAGTTGCTCGCTACATCGGACGCCACGGCACAAAGCGGGTGGTTGCGGCTATTCTCATCGCCGCTGTGCCGCCGATACTTCTGAAGTCCGCTTCCAACCCGGAAGGGATCCCGATCGAAGTGTTTGACGGACTACGAAACGGTCTTGCCAAAGATCGTTCTCAGTTCTACAAAGACTTTGCCGTAATGTTCTATGGCGCCAATCGGCCGGGTGCGAAGGTTTCGCAGGGAATGCTGGACCAGTTTTGGCTGTGGAGCATGCAGGCCGGTCTCAAGAACTCCTACGACAGCATCAAGGCCTTTTCCGAGACCGACTTCACCGAGGACCTCAAGAAATTCGATTTGCCCACACTGGTCATGCACGGTGAGGACGACCAGGTCGTGCCGATTAAGGATTCAGCAAAGAAATCGGCCAGGCTCATCAAGGGAGCGCAGGAAATCTATTATCCCGGCAGGCCACACGGCCTTACAGCCACGCACCAGGATGAAGTCAATGCCGACCTGCTGAAATTTCTGAGGTCCGTGCAACAAGCCGGCAAGGCAGCCTGAATTCTTGTCCCGTGCAGGCAACGCAAGTGGCCGGGGTGGATCGATGGTCCTCGATCCCCACTTCGGATTATCTGCACCAACGTAGCCTGCCCAGCAACCTCGCCCGATTCCAGGAGTTACGGCCAACAGGGAAGGAGCCGAACTGCTTCCTGTTGGCCGGCCGTCTGGACAGAACCGTTCGGTAAAGGAGTGGCGAGCGGCATCATGAGGGCAACATTAAGAATGCCCTTGGCCCCCCATTTTGAAAAGCCAACCCCTCGAACTCAGGCCGTTCCACGAAGAAGATTTTAAGGAACTATACGCGGTTGCCGCAGACCCGTTCCTTTGGGAACAACATCCGGTCAAGGATCTTTATAAGGCAGGCGTCTTCAAAGCATTTTTTCAGGAGGCATTGGAATCCGGTGGAACATTGATCGCTACGGATGATCTTTCTTGTTGGCCCAGAGACGTTTCGCTCTCAGAGGGCAGTGGAAAAATCGGCGCAGTTCGTGTGGGCACAAGAGCCGATACGGGTGGCCGGAGCAGTTTCATTTACCAAATCACTGCGTCCACTTTTTTGCAACACGGTAGCGGCGGCCTTGCCGCGGGTAAACCACCGCTGAAGCTGCGGCCCATTTTCCTGAGAGAGCTTCGGGGAAGCTGCCGGCGCTCAGTTGTATAACGGGTAACCCGGAACCTCGCTAACCACCAATGGGATCGCACCACGTGCGCTGTCGCTCGCTTTCCGGTAAAGTATTGACTTCCTATGCTTGATCTGAACTTTGTACGCAATAATTTGCCACTGGTGGAAGAAAAGCTGCGCCAGCGTGGCATGGATCCTGCCGAGGTACTGCAGGATTTCGCAGTGCTCGAAACCGAGCGCCGGCAGGCCATTACCGAAGCTGAGACGACCAAGGCGCGGCGTAACCGGTTGTCGGAAGAGATCGCCAAACAAAAGAAGAGCGGACAGGATGCCAGCGCGCTGATGGCGGAAACCAAGGCCATGCGCGAGCAGATTCAGACACTGGAGAAGTCCGCCGCGGAACACGAAACCCGCATGCAGCAGATTCTCGACGGCATTCCCAATATGCCGGGCGATACGGTGCCGGTGGGCAAGTCAGCCGACGACAACGTCGAAGTGCGCCGCTGGGGGAATGCCCCGCAATTCGATTTTGTCGCCAAGCCGCATTGGGAATTGGGCGAACAACTTGGCGTGCTCGACCTGGAACGCGCCACCAAACTGACGGCCGCGCGCTTTGCGGTCTATTGGGACCTGGGGGCACGACTGGAACGCGCTTTGGCCAACTTCATGCTCGATCTGCACACCCGCGAGCACGGCTACACGGAAGTTCTCCCGCCATACCTGGTGAATTCGGAGTCGATGTACGGCACGGGCCAACTGCCGAAGTTTGCCGCCGATCTTTTCCGCGTGCCGCATGGAGAGAAAGACCTGTGGCTGATTCCGACGGCGGAGGTTCCGGTCACCAATCTTTATCGCAATGAAGTCCTGGAGGCGGCGCGGCTGCCGGTTTCGCTGACCGCCTACACTCCGTGTTTTCGCAGTGAGGCGGGTTCGTACGGCAAGGACGTACGCGGGATTATCCGGCAGCACCAGTTTCAGAAAGTGGAGTTGGTCAAATTTTCGCGTCCCGAAGATTCATACGCGGAACTGGAAAAGCTCACGAACGCGGCCGAAGAGGTTCTGCAGAAGTTGGGCCTGCATTACCGGGTAATGGCGCTGTGCACCGGCGATATGGGATTTTCTTCCGCCAAGACGTACGATATTGAAGTCTGGCTGCCGGGACAACAGTTGTTCCGCGAGATTTCATCGTGCTCGAACTTTGAGTCGTTTCAGGCGCGCCGGGCGAACATCCGCTATCGTCCGGAAGGCAAAAACAAGTTGGAGTTCGTGCACACGCTCAATGGCAGCGGGCTGGCAGTGGGGCGTACGTGGCTGGCGATTCTGGAGAATTATCAGCAGGCGGATGGGAGCGTAGTGATCCCCGAAGCGCTGCGACCTTATATGGGAAGAGATCGCATAACCGCAAAGAAGTTCTGAGACGATTTAGTGCCGCAGGGTTAAAGTATGTTGTGCCGGGCAGCCAATGTTGCCGGGAGGAACAGGAAACTCGATTGCAACGAACCGAAGCAGGGGCCAATAGCGAGGCAATTCCGTCGGTGCGGATCAACGGAGTCTGGCAGACGATTCGGGGATTCATCTTCTGGTCCCACGAACGCGGCACCATTCAATACGACATCATGGTGACCCTGATTCTGCTGTTCGTCTTTCTTACACCCCTCTGGGTCAACTTCAAAGACAAACCGGTGGAACACAACCCGCATCAAACCGGGGTAACCGTTGTGCCGGATGCAGCCGGCGGCTTGGTGTATGAAATCGAGGCGGCTGCGATTTCGACAAAAGCGGACGCATCGCTGCAAGATCAGTTGCTGGCAATCATCGAGCCCATTTCGGGAGAGGTCAGTATCAGCAAAGTCGAAAAGGAATACGACAAGTCCGGTCACGTCTCCAGCTACAGGGTTTGGGTTGAGAGATAGCATACCTTGAAAACCAGTTTCCTATCGTGCGTGTTGCGGGCGGCGCTGATCGGTTGTGCCGCGATTGCGTTGGCGTCGCAGGCGTTGATGGCCCAGTCCGATGCGAAGTTGCAAGCGGTCTTGAACGCCATGGACCGGGCGCAGCAGAATTTCCATTCGGCGGAAGCGAATTTTGTTTGGGACGTGTACACCGCCGTGGTGCAGGAAACGGACACACAAAAAGGCAAGGTGTACTACCGCCGCCAGGGTAATGAAATCCAGATGGCGCTGGAAGTGACGGATCCGACGCCCAAGTATGTACTTCTGATGGGCGGCCGACTGCAGTTTTTCGAGCCGCGCCTGAATCGGGTAACGCTCTACGACACGAAAAAAAACCAGGCAGCGTTTGAGAGCTTTCTCGCCTTAGGCTTCGGCGGTGGCGGCCACGCGATGGAAAAGTCGTACGATATCCAATCTCAGGGCATAGAAAAAGTAGAAGGGATAGATACTGATAAGCTACAGCTCACGCCGAAAAGCGAGAAGGTGAAGAACATGTTCCCGCGCATTCTGTTGTGGATTGACCCGACGCGGGGGGTTTCGGTGCAGCAGCAACTGTTCCAGCAGGATGGCGACTACCGGCTTGCCAAATACTCCGATATTCAGCTCAATCGCAAGATACCCGACTCGGCGTTCAAGCTCAAAACGGACTCCAAAACCGTGGTGCAGGGATCCGCGGGAGAAGACGCTCCAAAGTAAGCGTTTTCAGCTCTTTCCGCGCGACTTCAGGCCTGGAAAGATTGGGGCTGAAAAAGCCGGAACCAGAAGATATACTCAACCCTGGTTCCGATTCGTGAATCCAACCCAGTGTAGGGTCGCAGCAGAAGAATTTCCCATGGCTAAAGTTTTTACCATCCCTGTAGCTCCTTCTCCCGGACGCCGGCGGCGCGAACGAAGCAGCGACTCTCGCTACGTGGAAGGGCAGAAGTTGCTGGTCGAGGCCATGAAATACCTCGCGCAGTCGGATCCGATTTCGAACCGTGATGCGGTGGAACTTCTCTCCGAACATGTGCGCACGCGCTTCCGCATGACCGATTCGCCGCTGAGCTAAGCAGAAAATCCAAGGAATGGTTTCGCAGAGGTTGGTGGCGGATGCTGCGCCCTAGTGAATTTCTCCGCAGGGCGCAGCCTTCGGCCGTTAGAACTCGAAGCGCAAAGCGAACTGCATGACGCGCGGGTTGGTGAGCAAGCCCGTGTAGTTACCAAACGACGCGGTTGAATCAATATTCGTATCAATGCTCTGAACATCGAAGCGGGTAAGGTTCAGGACGTTGAAGACTTCCCAGCGGAACTGCAAGCTCTGACTCTCTGCCCAAGGCATGTTCCAGCGCTTGCTTAATCCCATATCGAGTCCGGCGTAGCCATCCCCGCGAAGACTGTTGCGCGTGCCGCTGTCTCCCGGATAGGTCGGACGGAATGCGGCGAGCGCAGCGGTCGGATCGGGGAACAGGCTGACGGATCCGGGTGTCTTGGTGGTGTGGGTCTTCACGGGCGCGATCTGAGTGGCATTCGGAGCAAAGTCCCAATTGGTCGGCCAGGAGGCCCCGTTCAGGACGCTTACCGGGAATCCACTGGTCCAGCGAGCCAGGCCGGAAAGCTGCCAGCCCCCGACCAGAGCTTCGGCAAATCCATGCGCCGCACCGGCAACCCGCTTTCCTTTTCCGAACGGCAAGTCAATGATCCAGTCCGCATTGAACTGATGCGGCACGTCGAAGTCCGAGACCGCCCGGTTCTGGCTGGGAATCCACGCATTCTGGATCAAGCCCAAGGAACCGGAACCCAGCACGTCCACTCTTTCCGCATCCGACTCGAGGTCAATTGACTTGGAGAATGTGTAGTTAAAGTCGAACTGTACGCCATAGGATAACTTCTTGCGCAGGTTAATCTGCAACGCGTGGTAGGAGGCGGTTCCGATCGAACGCCAGGCAAATAGCGAGGCATATTGCGTATTCACGTAGCAGTTCGGATTGTCGGCGCCAAAAGCGGCCCCACAGTTTCCGTGATAGAAGACATCCGGATTGTTCGCATCCTGAAACCCAAGCTGATCGATGACTTGAATTGCGGTGCTTTCATTTCCGGCAAAACAATTAAACAACGCATAGTTCACTTGCAGTGCGTCGGTGGTTTGGAAAGGATCGCAGCCGCTGAAATCTGGGCTGGTTGTGTACATGCCGCCCGGCTGCAAGGCCTGCGTCATGTCGTACCAGTATTGCGCGGTTGGCCCAATCGTCGCAGGCGTCACCGTGCCGGGATCCTGCCCATAGTTCTTGGCCAGGGCTTGCGCCGCCTGATAGTAAGTCACTCCGGTATTTGGATCGGTGAGGTTGGCGGGCTGGGCCAAATCTTCCAATGCCAGCAGGCGATGGGACAAATGCCCCACGTAAGATACGTCGAGAGCAAAGTTGTGGCCGAGATCCCGCTCCACCGAAAAGTCAATCATGTAGGTGTAGGGAGTCTTGATCGAACTGTCGAGGCCAAACGACGATGCCGAATATGAGCCATCCTCACTGCCGCTGGGAAACGGTACCGGGAATTGTCCCTGGGGAGCCGGGGCAATCAAAGAACTCGGCAAATCATTAAGCCCAGTGAAACGAGGCGCAGTGGCCAGGGTGACTCCACCATTCGGGCTGGTGAGGGTTGTGGACATGCCGAAAGACCCTCGGCGGTTAAATGCAGAGATAATGCCCTGGCCAATGCGGTCATAGGCCATGCCGAAGCCGGCGCGGATACTGGACTTTCCCGGGCCGCCGAATACCTTCTTCATGAACCCACTGTCAGCCCCGGGCGAATAGGCAAACGCGATTCTGGGCGAGAAGTTGTGATAATCCCAGTTGTAAAAACCCGGCTTTCCATTCGCAGGGCCGGCGAGCTGAAAAGCAACCAGCGGATCGGACCAAGCCCCGATTCCTTCCGCCATATTGGCGGCCCGTTCGTTAAACCAGTTGCCCAGGCCAAACGTGGGCGTCACCTGTAAGCCATTGGTCTCCCAAGGCGGCGAAAAAAGCGAGTAGCGCAAGCCATAAGTGATGGTGAGATTGGGTTTGGCTTTCCAGGAGTCCTGCGCGTAGAACTCGTAGGAGTTCTCGGCAAAGCGGCGGGCCACAGGAGCCCCGTCCGGAAGGACGCTGCCATCGCGCTGGTAGTTGTAAACCGCATTTGCTTCTGTGATCGCGCCGATTAGAGCCACCAGAGGATAGTCGTAGCCGTTTTCAAAGCTAGGTGCTACTCTCGGCAACCCATCCGTAGGAGGATCCATGACTCCGCCGGTATTGGCGATTCCGGCGGCAGCCAGCCAGGAAGCGTTAGTCGAGGCGTTGCTGAAAGAGTTCAGAAAATTGTTGTGAGGGTTGCGCAAAAAAGCGGTATTCACGCCAAACTGCAACGAATGCTTTCCTCTTTGCCAGGAGATATCATCCACGAAATTGTTCACCGGCGTGGTGAACTCATTAGTGTGTACGAAAGCCTTGGACGAGCCGTCGATATTCTGGTCATCATTCAAGTTCCGCATGAAGACAACCGGCTGAGTGGTGTTGCCGACGTCTCCGAAACTCTGGCGGGTGAAGCCCCAGCGAAAGTTATTGATCAAATTGGGACGCAACAAGGCCGTATAACCAACGGTGAAGCCCTTGCTGTAATCGGCGAATGTTTCCTCCGGCACCTCCCCAGGAAGATAGGGAACGCCGCCTTGCGTGTCATTGCGCAAAGCGCCCCTCCAGAAGACCGAATGACTTCCACTGGCCGTGATCTTGTAATCGGCGCGGGCGATGTACCAGTCTTTGTTGGTGGCGGTCGGCGCCCGGAAGCGGTAGCCCACAAAATTCAGCCCATCTCCCTGGGAATAATCGTTGGCGCTAGGGAATGAGTTAAAGAAACTCAAAACTGCAGCATTGGATGGCGCATGGATCGGATCCAGCCCAGTAATCTGTGCGGCAGTCAGGTTAACCACATTGCCGAGGTCTGTGCTGGTGACGGACACATTCGGATTGCCGGGCGAGCAGGCCGCGTCCGCGCTATTACACACATATTGCAGGTTTCCCAGCCGCAGGTTGTCGCTGGGGACGATGCGCAAAACGCTTTGTTCTTCCCGTTGCCGGGCGCCTTCGTAGTTCACGAAAAAGAACAAGCGGTCTTTTATGATTGGGCCGCCCACAGAAACCCCAAAGATATTGCGGATTAATTTGGGTGGAGTATTCGGTTCGCCCGCCGCCGCTTCCGCCTGTTTCACAAAGTAGTCGTTGGCGCTGGTCGCCGTGTTGCGCATGTATTCATAGAGCGAGCCATGAAACTGATTGGTGCCACTCTTGGTGATCAGTGATACCTGTGCTCCGGAGGAGCGTCCGGCATCCGCGTTGTAGTTGGTTGTGGCGACGCGAAATTCCTGAACGGAATCCAAGGTGACGGGCAGAACGGAAGTGAAAGCGTATCCGTTCACGTCATCGTTTACATCAACTCCATCCAAAGTGACGTTACTTTGATCGCTGTGGGAGCCGTTGACGGAGCCGTTGCGCGTGTCCTTGTCCCGATCAACGGACCCGCCCAAGCCGCCGCGAGGGCCGGTGTAGGTGACCCCAGCCTGCAAGCTGAGCAGGTCGGGAACATTTCGGCCTTCCAAAGGCAGCTCTTTTACCTGACGCTCATTGAAGGCATTGCCGAGGGAAGCGTCTGTAGTATTCACCAGAGCCGCCTCACCGGTGACTTCTACCGTTTCGCTGACCGCTCCGACCTCGAGGGTGGCATTGATGGTCGCGGGGGTGTTGACCAATAGCTGAATGCCCTTCTGCTCGTATCTGCGGAATCCGGGCGCTTCTACGTTCAACTGATAGGTTCCTGCGGCTACCTGAGAGAAGGAATATTCGCCGGCAGGACCACTGACAATGGAACGCTCGCTGGCCTTTGACGGGTTGACAAGCGTCACTTTCGCTTTCGGAATCGGCGCCCCGGTCTTGTCGAAGACCGTTCCCTGCAGGGACGTGGTAAAGGTTTGCGGCCAGGAAGAGGGGACGAAGCTCAGGAATATCGCAACTGATAGGAGAGCGACCCGGGAGGAAATTCGCATAACAGCTCCTTTTTTGGGTAAGGCAGCGCCCTAAACCGTCGTGAACCGAAAACCAATACTGCGGAGCCCTGGAGACTTGCCAACCTGAGTGCAACTACTGAACCACGGACAAACCTTTTAATCACCTAGGGTTAGGGAGAGCCGCACCGTCTGGGAGCTATGAAACCCCATAGGGCAGTCCCGATTTCCGTAGATTTGATCCGCCGGGCTTTCGTTGCAATTGGGTAAAATTCATGCAAATCAGGATGATTACGAGCGGGTAACACTCAAGCGTGTAGCGAGGTTCAGGGTTCTCGAGCGTGCCTAGAAAGGCGCTGCGCAACAGCAGAAAAACGAGCAGCACAACGGTTTCGGGAGCAATGCGGCCTCGTACCCATCCTGCCAGGGCGAACGCGAAATACAAGAGGCCAACTGCACCGAAGGCAATTGCCGCCGCAGACCATTTGGGATCGTCGTTGAACTCCCACCAGCGCGTGTCCGCGGGCAACAGCTCCGTGCGGGGGCGCAGCCACATGTCTGCGATCCGTACGATCGGCAGCCACAAGTAATAGCGCAAAGGTGCGGCATGAATGCGCTGCGCAGCAAGAGCCTCGAAGTCCGCATCCATGGACGGCGTGATTTGCAGGACCTTGTTGTAATCAGAAAACAAACGCGCAGTTTCTGCGCGTTGCTGCGGGGAGTCGAACGCGCGAACCGGCAATTTCGTAATGTCGAGCGGCGCTCCAGGAACGGCCCAGTAAATCTCTTCCACTGAAACGTAGTCGGCCATCCAGGTTTTCACCCACCGGTCAAAGCCGAGCGATTCGACTTCATTGGGCTGCGTAGCGTAGCGAGGAGCCAGCGGCTGAAACTCGTGCACCGTGTGCAGATTGCGTAAGGTCCAGGGAACCAGGGGAGCCAGAGATACAAAACCGAAGACAACGGCGGCCTGCAACACTCGTGTGCGAGAGACACTGCTCGGCGGCCGAAGCCCGAACCACATGAGGTATAAGCCAATAGAAATGAGAAGAAGGCCTCCATCCGGCCGGAGCAGAATTGCTGCCGCGGTAGCGAGGCCACATCCCAGCCACGGGCCAAGGCGTCCGCTGGGTAGCCTCACGACGCCGATCAACGCCAAATCCAGAGCCAGAGCGGTGAAGAATATTTCCAGCGTCTCCGTGAGCGCGGCGGCAGCGTAGTTCGCAAAGAAGGGGCAGAGTGCCGCGAGTAGGAAGGCGGCTTTCGCGGCTCGCGGAGAGAGCAGACGCCGCGCCATGTCGGCAATGAGGAGACAGGTGCCGAGATCGACCAGGATCTGCAAGATCAAGACAGGCCGGTAGTGGTCTACTCCAAAGATGGCGAAAACAAACGCCAGTAGGCCCGGATACCCCGGCAGGCGGATCGCTGTCGGCACGATCTTCCCGGCGTCGGTAATTCCGTAAACCCCATGCTGCAGCCAGTTTTTGGCGATATCCCCGTAGAGCAAGGAATCGGAAGTCACTGCAGGAAACAAGAAAAAGAAAAGCAGACGCAGAGCCAGTGCCGCCAGGGTGGCGAGGAAGAAAAACTTTCGATGTTGCCGCAGCAATTCCCGCACTGAGCGAATATAGCCTGTTTGGGCCAAATCTCCGCGTCACAAGGTGAGGCAATCCGGTATCATGTAAAGACGTATTTACCTACGCCCCTCCTCTCGTAGCTTGGGACGAAGTTTAGCTCTACCTCCATGGCGCAACCAGTTTTCTACGATCCGCGTCAGGCCCGCTGGAAGCGGCTGCGGCGGCTATTTGACGTGCTGGGCGTCAGCATCATGTTGCTGGTGGTTTTTTTTGTTTATAACGCCCTGAAAAGCCAGCCGCTCCCTGCCCTGGAGTGGCGCGTACAAACCAAGCCCTACCACGCACTCAAAGAGAAAGAAAAAAAGGAAAAAGAGAAGCTGAAAGAGCGGCAGAAGCTGGCCGCCCTGCGAAGCCACCGAAAGTCGAAGAAGGCTCCATCCCAGGTTGTGCTGAACTCCGAGGAAGGCATTCGGGCGGCTTTTTACGATCCCTCGGATGCTGCCAGCTTTTCTTCGCTACGCGAATACTCCCGCCAGATTGATTTGCTGTTTCCCGTCTGGCTTTCGGCCGTTACCCCCGACGGCCACCTGCAAAGCACCGATCCTCTCACCAACAAGCCCTTCGACGTCATTCAAGGCGATAACGTTCACACCGTGGACGAGAAGGTCATGCCTTATCTGAAGGCGGAAAATGCGGCCATGGAAGTTTTCCCCCTGGTCAATAACTTCGATGGCCTGGATTGGGTGGATATCAGTGCATTTCTGAACGATGCGGATGCCCGCCAGAATTTTCGCGATCAGATCGATGACTTCCTGGACAGCGATGACAAGTTTCGCGGCCTGATGGTGGACTTCGAATCTTTCCCCAAAGCAGGGCAGCCCGGATTTCTTTCTTTATTGCATGAGCTCTCGGATGATCTACATGCCAAAGGCCGGAAGCTCTACGTGAGTGTGCCTTCGCACAACGATGAGTGGAATTATGCTGCGGTCGCGGTGGCGGCCGACGGCGTGGTTCTGATGGATTATGACGAGCATTACCCCGGCGGCGAACCGGGACCGATCGCTTCGCAGGATTGGTTCGTTGAAAATCTGAAGCTGGCGGAAAAGAACATTCCTCTCGATAAGTTGATTTGCGGCATCGCCAACTTTGGCTACGACTGGCCGGAGAGGCTCAAGAACGGAAAGCTGCCTCCGGGCGAAGTGGAACGGCCGCAAACCGTGCAAGACGCGTGGCTGGCGGCACGGGACTCCGAAGAAACGGTGGATTTCGACGATGACAGCTTGAATCCGCACGTCAGTTATGAAGACGAGCGCAACATTCAGCACGACATCTGGTTTCTGGATGCCGCCACCGCGCTCAACGAAATGCGGGCCGCGCAAACCCTAGGCATCAAGACTTTCGCCCTGTGGCGTCTGGGATCCGAGGACCGCTCCTTGTGGAGGGTTTGGGATCTCCCCGGCGAGGCGAACGCGCCTTCCAAGCTGAAAGACGTTCCGCCCGGCCAGGACGTAGACATGAACGGCCGGGGCGAGGTGTTGCGCATCGAGGCGCGCCCGGCCGACGGCACGCGCAACATCACTCAGGACCCAAACTCCGGACTCATCACCGACGAAGCTCTGGCGCCCCTGCCGCAGCCTTATCGCATGGCCCGCTATGGAGCCAGCCCGAATGAGATGGTCCTCACTTTTGATGACGGGCCAGACCCACAGTGGACGCCAAAGATCCTTGACGTTCTCAAGCGGGAAAATGCACCGGCCACGTTCTTTCTGATTGGCATCCAGGCGGACAAGTATTCCGATCTGGCGGAGCGCATTTACCGCGAGGGCCACGAAATAGGCAATCACACCTTTACCCATCCCGACATCAGCAATATTTCGAGCAAGTACGCCGAACTGGAACTCAACCTCACCGAGCAGTTGTTTGCCAGCAGGTTGGGCATAACAACCATCTTCTTCCGTCCGCCCTACTCGATTGATGCCGAGCCGGACACCGAAGATGAAGTGCGCCCTTTGGAGCGCACCCAGGACATGGGTTACGTCACCATCGGCGACAAAGTCGACGCCAACGACTGGCGCGACGACCCTCGCCGCTCGGCGAAGCAGATTTCCGACTTTGTCCTGGCGCATCTTCCGCCTTGCAAGCTCTATGACACCAGTTGCGGCAACATCATTCTGCTGCACGATGGCGGAGGAGACCGGCGGCAAACCGTTCTCGCCCTGCCGACAATCATTGAAGGAATTCGCGCCCGCGGCTACCGCATCGTTCCGCTTTCCAATCTCCTGGGCAAGACGCGTGCCGAAATCATGCCCCCCCTGCCAGCCAATGAGCGTTGGGCCGCACGTTTGACATGGGTTGGGTTCTGGCTCTTCGATGTGGCCATCAAGGGCATTACCTGGATCTTCCTTCTTGGCGACGTTCTCATGACGGGACGTTTGCTGATCATTGGCGCGTTGGCCGTCTTTGACCGCTTGCGGCAACCCCACTACGGAGTAGCGGGACGGGAGAACTCCTATCAGCCCAAGGTCGCCGTGCTGGTTCCCGCTTACAACGAGGAGAAGGTAATCGTGCGCACGGTGCGCGCCGTGCTGGCGTCTACCTACCCGAACCTTCGGGTGATTGTGATTGACGATGGTTCCCGCGATGAAACCCTGGAAGTCACCCGTCGCGCTTTCGCTGCCGAGGAGGCCGCCGGTCGGGTTGTGATTCTGACCAAGCCCAACTTCGGCAAGGCTGAAGCGCTCGATTATGGCCTACAGCATCTGCAGGGTGAGGAGATTTTTGTCGGCATCGATGCGGACACGGTGATTGCTCCGGATGCCATCGGCCGCCTCGTGCCTCACTTCCTGAACCCCAAAGTGGGCGCGGTTGCTGGGAACGCTAAGGTTGGTAACCGCGTGAATCTGTGGACGCGCTGGCAGGCCCTGGAGTACATCACCAGCCAGAACTTCGAGCGCCGCGCTCTCAACACTTTGGGTGCGGTCAGCGTGGTACCGGGGGCGCTCGGCGCATGGCGCACTTCGGCGGTGCTCGAAGCCGGTGGGTACCACACCGACACTGTGGCCGAAGACGCCGACCTCACCATGGCTCTTTTGCAACGCGGCTACCGGGTGCAGTACGAAGATATGGCGCTGGCGTACACCGAAGCTCCGGTCAATGCCAACGGCCTGATGCGCCAGCGTTTCCGCTGGTCTTTCGGTATTCTGCAATCGGTTTGGAAGCATCGCTCTGCATTTACCCGCAAAGGCGTGCTGGGCTGGGTGGCGTTGCCGAACATTGTGATCTTCCAAATCATTCTGCCCCTGGTTTCCCCGTTCATTGACATCATGTTCGCCGGGGCCGCGATCTGGTATTTCGTGCAGAAACATTTCCATCCGGAATCCACCGATCCGGCCGACTTCCTGCGCCTCGTAATCTTCTTCATGGCGTTCCTGGTGATCGATTTTGTTGCCTCTGCCATCGCCTTCGCCCTGGAACGCCGCCAACCCGATGCCCACGAAGACAGGTGGTTGCTCTCCCAGGTGTGGCTGCAACGCTTCGCCTATCGCCAGTTGTTCTCATTGGTGCTGTTCAAGACCATCAAACGCGCCATCGAAGGCCAGCGCTTTGCGTGGGACAAATTGGAGCGCACCGCCGCCGTGAGTTATCAGCCGAAGGAAGTTCAGGATACGCTCAACACACGCTGACCTCAGCCGCAAAGTCCTCCGCTTGCGGTGCTAGAATCGAATTGTCGCGGTTTTCTGCGATTAGTTCTTGCCGTTGAGGTATTCCCATGGCGACCCTGGAAGTTGCTGCCCCGCCACTCGTCCGTCCCAACAAGCCATTTGCCAACGAGCCTGCCACCAATTTTTCAGACGACTATACCGCCCGCCAGATGCGGCGCGCCCTGGAGAAAGTGCGTGACGAACTGGGCCAGGAGTGCGACCTGATTATCGGCGGCAAGCGGGTGAAGACTTCCGGGAAGATTCGGTCTATCAACCCGGCGCAACCCTCGCAGGTGGTGGGACTGCACCAGAAGGCAGGGCAAGAACACGTTGAGCCTGCGATGCAGGCGGCCCTAGCAGCGTTCGAGTCCTGGCGTCGCACTTCTTTTGAGGAACGCGCCAGCCTGCTGTTTCGCGTGGCCGGCCTTCTGCGCGAGCGCAAGCTCGAACTCTGCGCCTGGCTGGTATTCGAAGTCAGCAAGAACTGGGCTGAGGCGGACGCAGACATCGCCGAGACGATCGACTTCTGCGAGTTTTACGGACGCGAGGCGTTGCGCCTGGCGCAAGCCAAGCCCCCCATTCAGCTGGCAGGCGAGCACGATTCGCTCTTGTACATTCCGCTCGGCGTGGGGGCAGTCATTCCGCCGTGGAATTTTCCCTGCGCCATCATGGCCGGCATGACCACCGCCTCCATCGTCTGCGGCAACACGGTGATTCTCAAGCCATCGAGTGATTCCCCGACCATCGCGGCAAAGTTTGTCGAACTGCTGGAAGAGGCGGGTATGCCGGATGGAGTGGTGAATTTCTGCCCTGGCTCCGGCGCAACCTTCGGAAACGCGCTGGTCGCTCACCCCAAGACCCGCTATGTTGCGTTCACGGGATCTCGTGAGGTCGGTCTCGATATCAATAAGCGTGCCGCCGAACAAGCGCCTGGTCAGATATGGATCAAGCGCACCATTCTCGAGATGGGCGGCAAGGACGCGATCATCGTCGATCCCGACGCTGACATTGACGCCGCCGTCGAGGGGGTAGCCGCTTCCGCATTCGGTTTTCAGGGGCAAAAGTGCTCTGCCTGTTCTCGGGCCATCGTGGACGAGCGCGTCTACGATGCGTTTCTCGAAAGACTCAAGGGGCTCGTGGAAAAGCTCAGCGTTGGCGATCCCGCCGAGAACCACAATCTTGGCGCCGTCATTAATGAAGGCTCGATGAACTCAATCCTCAAGTACATCGAGTACGGCCGCCAAAGTGGGCATCTCATCACCGGCGGAGCCCGGGCGGGAGGCACTGGCGAGGGCTATTTCATTCAGCCGACTGTGATCGCCGACGTTCAGCCGGGATCGAAGCTGGAGCAGGAAGAAATTTTTGGCCCGGTGCTGGCGGTAATCAAGGCACGCAATTTCGAGCATGCCCTGGAAATTGCCAATGGCACGCAGTTTGGCTTGACCGGGGCGGTGTACACTCGCTCCCGCGAAAAAATAGACATTGCCACCCGCGACTTCCACGTGGGCAATCTCTATTTCAACCGCAAATGCACCGGCGCGATGGTGGGAGCCCATCCGTTCGGGGGATTCAATATGTCGGGCACGGATTCGAAAGCCGGTGGCCCGGACTATCTGAATTTGTTCACGCAGGCCAAATCGGTAGCCGAGAAAATCGGTTGAGGTCGGAAAAGGATTCCACGTGCAGCGAAAAATCTGCTTGCCACAATAAGCAAGCAGATTTTTTTTGCTGCAGTCTACCGACGGTTCCCTACGGATGAATCACAACTTTATTGCGTTCTGGCGAACCCATCGCTTCGACTGCCTTGTGAATCTCCGAGAGTGGGAAGCGATGCGAAATTACCTTCTCGACATTCACCAGACCCCGGTCCATGAGCCGAATAGCCTTTTCCATGGCCTGCGGAGTCGTGCTGAAGCTCGAATCCATGCGAGCTTCCAGGAAGTGCATGAGCCCGCCATCCAGTTCGAACTTTTCGTGGGTGGTAATGCCGAAGATGTTCCAGCGGGTGCCCCTGCGTACCAGGCTGACCATTAGCTCCACCGCCTTGACCGGGCCGGCAGCTTCGACGACCAGATCGGGGCCAGCCGGCAGAATGTCGTAAACCGCGGATTTTACATCGCACTTCGTGGGATTGATGGTATGAGTCGCGCCCAGCTCACGCGCGGTCCGAAGCGCGAACTCGCTGACATCCACCGCGATCAGCCGTCCGGCCCCGGCAGCCTTGGCCACCATGAGGCAGTACATGCCAATGCCCCCGGTGCCGATCACCACTACGTCGTCCCCTACCGCCATCTCGGAATAGTGAATGATCCCTTTCCACGCCCCGCTTACCGGTTCGCCCTGGCAGGCGGCATCGAAGCTGAGATTCTTCGGCTTGGGAAACACGACGTTTGCGCCGGTAACCGTGTACTCGGCGAAACTTCCGGCCCGAACTTCGGTACCATCGCCGCCCGTGGTGTACGAGTGCTCGCAATAGTGGGTCAACCCGATGCGGCAATTCCGGCAGTATCCGCAGAAACCACTCGGAGATAGAATAACTTCGTCGCCTTCCTTGACATTCTTAACGTAAGGTCCCACTCCGGCGATGATTCCCGCCGGCTCGTGCCCCGGAAGCAGCGGAAAATCCACATTCCTGCGTGTTCCCTTGATCGCCTTATAGTCGGTGGCACAAAACCCGCAGGACTTGATGCGGACCAGCACCTCCCCCGGGCCGGGTTCCGGCTTGGGGATGTCTTCTAATACCAGGTTATTCCAATCTTTTAGAATTGCGGCAAGCATCGAACCTCCTGTTTGAAGAAGCGAAGAGTCTTCTTCGCTGAGCGGGCTGCAACTACGGCAGCGGCCTGCTCGGCTGCTGGGCAGCCGACCTCAATCTACCACGGAGATATTGCCGCATTTGTGATCCGGATCACGCGCGCCTGTGCGGTAGGGATTACTGGTAAAGCCTGCTACTGCCGGAAGAAAGCTGCGATGGTCTCCACTACCTGCTGCTGCTGTTCTTCGCTGAGCATGGGAGAGATGGGAAGAGCCAGCACTTCTTCGCAAGCCTTCTCTGCCCGTGGCAGATCGCCCGGTTTGTATCCCAGGAAAGAGAATGCGGGCTGAAGATGGAGAGGATAGGGATAGTAAATCTCGGTGGGTATGCCGTTCTGCGTCAGGAACTCCCGCAGTTCGTCTCTTTGCGGCGTGCGGATAACGAACTGGTTGTAAACGTGTTCCCGGCCGGACGGAACGAAAGGCAACTGAATGGTGCGATCCAGCCCCGCTTGCAGAAACAGGAGCCGATAGCGCGCCGCATGTTCTTGACGCAGCCGGGTCCATTTGCCCAGGTGATTCAGTTTGACTCGCAACACCGCAGCCTGCAGCGCATCGAGCCGGCTGTTGGTACCTAACAGTTCGTACTGGTACCGCTTGCGGCTTCCATGGACCCGCAAGACTTTCAAGCGGTCGGCCAGTTCCCGGTTCTGGGTCGTCACAATCCCTCCATCTCCGGCGCCGCCCAGATTCTTCGACGGGAAGAAGCTGAAGCAACCGGTCGTACCCAGGCTCCCCACAGCTTTGCCTTGATAGCGAGCCCCGATGGCCTGTGCGGCATCTTCAACAACGTCCAGGTTTTGAGCCCTTGCAATTTCCATAATTGCATCCATGTCGGCGGCAAGGCCGAATAAATGCACCGGCAAAATTGCTCGGGTCTTATCTGTGATCGCTTTCCCGGCTGCATGCGGGTCGAGATTGAAATCATCCGGGTTAATGTCCACCAGGACCGGCTTGGCGCCGAGCCTGACGATCGGTCCGATGGTTGCGACAAATGAGAACGGTGTGGTGATTACCTCGTCGCCAGGCCCAATCTGCAGAGCCATTAGAGCGAGCAGCAGAGCATCGGTCCCCGACGCGCAGCCGATGGCAACCTCGCATCCGGCCAAACGCGCAATTTGGCTTTCGAAAGCTGCAACCTCCGGCCCCAGGATAAATTGCTGATTGGTGAATACCTCCGTTACCGCAGCCAACACTTCCTCACGGATGGTCTCGAACTCTGCTTTCAAGTCGAGAAAAGGAAAAGCAGGCTTCGGGTGAGCAGCACGGGCTTTCGCAGCAGGATTCTGAACAGTCATTCGTCGTAGGCGATCCTACGTCGTCGGTTTTAGCAGCGTCAAGTTCAACACCGCAATTGCTCAGGCCGCAGGGCGTGAAGGGCGGCAAAGATTCACCGCCGCCAGCCGATCCGGTGCCCCCAGCTTGCGCAGCATGCGATGAACGTGATTCTTCACCGTTTGCTCCGACAGATTCAACTCCGTAGCAATCTCCTTGTTGGTAAGGCCACGGTCGATCATCTGTACCAGTTGTTGTTCCCGCCGAGTGAGGCCAAGCTCCTGTCCCAGCCTGAACCGAGCCGGTTGAACGCGGCTCTCCGCAACAAAATCGAACAGCACTCTGCACAGACTGGGAGGACAAACCGCCTTTCCCTCCGAGACCGTGTGCACCGCCGCCGCCAGTTCCATGGCGGAAGCGTCCTGCAAGATGTATCCGGAAATTCCGTCCCGCACCGCTCGCAGAAAAATATTCCGGTCGTCTTCCATCCCAATGGTGACAACCTTAAGGCCGGGAACGGCAGCGCGAATCTCGGCGATCACTTGTAAATTGGGGGCCGCCAGCACGCTGGAATCGGAGAGTAGGATCTGGGGAGAGGCTTCGGCGATCTGGTTCAACATTTGTGACGAAAGAGCACAGACACCCACCACCTGGATGCAGTTTTTCTTGCCCAGCAACAGAGCCAGCGCTTCGCGCAAAAGCCGGTTCTCCGCCAAAATAAAGACGCGAATGATTTCCGCTTCCATTGCCATAAAGGTCCCTGCTACTACCTAGGAGATACCTACCCACTTGCTCCCCCTCAGGGCAATGAGTGCTCAGGTGCGCACAAGTATAAGCGTGCCGGTCAACCATGCAAGATAATCAAAGTTAATTTTCCATAAAACGAAACCCAATTCAGGAAACGCTTCCTGGACGATGGTTTCGACGTTTAATCGGTCCGTCTACCGATTTCGTAGTTCAGTTCGGGGCCGGCACTTTTGTAGCTACTACTCTACAAGCATGCTGCGACCGTAATTACAGGCAGTTTTCTTTTTAGCGCGCGGCTAATCAGTACCCTGCTGGTACAGCGTCTCCTGCACTAGGTACCCTGGATCCAACTACAAATTGGTACTTACGGGCGAGTCGACGCACTTCCCTCCAATCCGAATTGAACCTTTTCATTTCTTGATGCCGGACGCACACTTCGATTCGAGGTGGGGTGTGCGAAAAATACGAGTTCTGATCGCAAATCGGCCCCGTCTGATGCGGGAATTGGTGGTGACCACAATCTCGGCCCAGCCCGATATTGAGATCGTGGGCGTTCTGGAAGAGGAATCGTCGATTCTCGGCACCGTGGAACAATCGCGTCCTGACGTGCTGATCGTCGCCCTGGATCGCTCTGAGGACCGGCCGCACATTTGCGATGTCCTGCTGGAACGATTTCCGCAGATGCGGATTCTGGCTCTGGCCGCCGAACGTAACAGCACCATGTTCTATTGGGCCAGCCTCGATATTCGCTCCAATCGTATCGAGAACTCGGAAGAAAGCATCTTGAGCGCCCTGCGCGGGCGAAAGCTGGTTGTGTCGGCCATGCCGGACCCGGAACGCAACTCGCAGGCGAATTGAAGTTTGTAATGAGTTGTTCGCTGTCTGGTTCGATCTAAACGGGTTAGCTTACAGGACGCCCTGTGAGTGAGAGGGCGGAGCTGTGAACGCTGGCTGAAATTGCTTTACAGCCTACGGGCGATTGCGAGTTCTCGTTAGCTTTTTCTTTTTCTGCAAGCCAGCCGGCCGGAGGTTGCTGTGAAATTCTTAATCTCAAATCGTGGGTTCAATTGTCTGGCGGCGGTCTTACTGCTGGCGACGCTCTCTTCGCAAGCGACTGCGCAGGAAACGCGCGATTACGGCAGCGTTCCACGGGACAAAGTTATGCGGAGCCAGGCCGAGATGGAAGCCGAGCAACGGGTTTCCCTGTCGGCGGACACGATCGTTGAGCTTCTCCAGCGCGAACCGGGATTGCTGCTGGCCGTGAAAAAACGGCTGGTGCGGGAAGCGTTCGAACAAGGGCGGCTGCTCGATCCCAAAGATCTTACCGACGAATCGCTCTTCCTCCTGCTGCGCCAGGACGAGAACATTCGTATTCTCGCCACGCAGGAGATCGAGGACCGCTCCTATGTTCGCCCCAAGCCCACCCAGGAAGAACTCGCCCGGAAAGATTATTGGCGAACTCGCACACTCGCGCGCACACAGGGGAATGCGTCGTCAGCGTCGGGACCGGCAAACCTTCAATCTGCGGCGGGAAATCAGGAGGAGCGCTATTGGTCGCGTCACCAAGAGCTGCAGGAACCGCCCGCCGGGCAGAACCCGCCAGACAGAACGCCGCCCGAGTATTTTCCCGCATACCCAAATGGTTCGCAGCCACCGCTGCGCAACCCGGCGCGGGAATTAGAGCAGACTCAGTCGGCGCCGCCTCCAACTTATCCGTCCGACAATCTCGATGCCGGCTATCCCGACAATTCGTTCGACGCGAATGGCGAAGCTTACGATCAATTGCCCAGAGTTCGCCCCGAAGAGCTTCCCGGACTGTTGCAAACCTCGGCCTCGGAAGCTCCCCGTATGGGAATGGCTGGTGCTGCCTCTCCGTCAATCCCGGGTACGGGCTCGAGAGGCGTTCCTTTCCCTCGAATTTCCGACAGTGGTGTCTACCCTCCCGCACAGCAAACCTCGCAGTTTCAACAGCGCGCCAGCCTAGATCGCCCGCGCCTGGCGCCCCCGTTGAACGATCCCACCCTCGGCCAGCCAGTCATCCGCCACCGCGCCAACCCTTATGCCGACGTGCCCTCGCTCTACGATCTCTATTCGCAGGTATCGCGCCGCAGCCCAGTGCTGGAGCGGTTTGGGGCGGATATCTTTCGCAACGGTACGGGCAATTTCGACGAACTTCCCATGGATCTCCCGGTAGGGCCGGACTATGTCCTGGGACCGGGAGATGGCCTCAATATCGAGCTTTGGGGAAGCGTCTCGCAGCGCTTGCAGCGGGTGGTCGATCGCGAAGGGCAGGTGGCTTTGCCGGAAGCCGGGCCGGTGCAGGTTTCCGGCCGGACGCTCGGCGATGTCCAGCGCGTCATGCAGGCGGTCATGCGTAATCAGTATCGCGACGTGGATGTGGATATCTCGCTGGCCCGCCTGCGCACGGTGCGGGTTTACGTGGTGGGCGATGTTCAGCGGCCGGGAGCCTATGACATCAGTTCGCTCTCCACCCCTCTCAATGCCCTCTACGCTGCCGGCGGCCCCAGTGCGGGTGGCTCTCTGCGCACCTTGCAGCACTTTCGCGGCAAGCAACTGGTGCAGCAGATCGACACCTACGACATGCTTCTGCACGGTGTGAGCGGCGATCTCGAACGCATGCAGGCAGGCGACATCATCAAAGTGCCGCCCCTGGGCCCCGAAGTCACGGTCGAGGGCATGGTACGCCGGCCCGCCGTTTACGAACTGAAAGGAAGCGCCAGCCTGGCCGAGGTCCTGGAGTTGGCCGGAGGGGTTTTGCCCTCGGGGGCGCTTCGCCACGTGGATGTCGAACGCCTCGTGGCCCACGAAAGCCGGACTATGTTGCGCCTGGACCTGCCCCAGACCAACGATGCGCAAGCCGTGACTAGGGCGCTCGAAGACTTTCAGGTACAGGGCGAAGACAAGATCAGGATTTCTCCCATCGTCTCCTACAGCGAGCAGACCATCTACCTCGACGGCCATGTTTTCCATCCCGGCAAGTATCCCTACAAGGAAGGAATGACGGTCGCCGACTTGATCGGCTCGAATGAACTGCTGCCGGAGCCCTCGCGGCGTCACGCGGAAATCATCCGTCTCGAACCGCCCGACTTCACTCCTGAGGTCTTGGCTTTCAACCTGGGTGACGTTCTGGATGGGAAGAACAAGAGCTTAGCGCTGAAGCCTTTCGACACCGTACGGATTTTCGGCCGCTACGATTTTGAAGATCCGCCGGTAGTGAGCGTAAACGGCGCGGTGCGCGATCCGGGCGATCACGTCACCAACGGCGTGACCCATCTGCGCGACGCCGTCTATCTCGCGGGAGGCTTAACGCCTAACGCCGAACTGCAGGACGCACAGGTCTTTCGTCACACCCCGGATGGCAAGCTGCAGGTCATCAGAGTCAATCTGACCAAGGCGCTTTCCGGAGATCAGACCAACGATCTGTTGCTGGAGCCGAAAGACCGCGTTTTCATCCATCGCGATCTGGCCCGGACCGATCCCCCCGCGGCCACGGTGCAGGGAGAAGTCGCCCGCCCTGGCACGTATCCGCTCGGCGAAGGCATGACCGCCTCGGAATTGGTCCGCCTTGCGGGTGGCCTCAAAAGAAGCGCGGACAGCCAGTCGGCGGACTTGACCAGCTATCTGCCGCAGGGTGGCGCCCAGCGGGTTGGCGAAGAACACACCCTGGACATCGCCAAAGCCATCGCTAGCGGTGGGGAGGATGACGTCACCCTGCGCGACGGCGATGTGCTGACCATTCCGCAGATGGCCGGCTGGAACGATATTGGGGCATCCATCGCCGTGAAGGGCGAGGTCATGCGGCCGGGCACTTACGGCATTCATGAGGGGGAAAAGCTCAGCTCGGTGCTGGCCCGTGCCGGAGGCTTCCGCGCCGACGCCTATCCCTACGGAGCCATTCTGGAGCGGGCGCAAGTGCGCGAACTGGAAGAAAAGACCCGCGTGGACTGGATCCGCCGGGTGCAGAGCGAGGGCGACTCCCTGAAGCTGACGCCGGAAACCGATGCCGATCAGAAGATGGCGAAAGAGGTATCGCTGTCGCAGTGGCAGAGTGTGGTCGCCAAACTGCAAAATACTCCACCCGCCGGACGGCTGGTCATTCACATTTCGCCGGACACAAAGCGCTGGGCCAACACGCCCTCCGACCTGCAGGTGCGTGCCGGCGACGTGTTGCTGATCCCCAAGGAACCGAATTTTGTGATGGTGGATGGCGCGGTCTATAACCCGACCGCGATTACCTTCCGTCCCGGCAAGAATGCCGGATGGTATCTGCGGCAGGCGGGCGGCCCCACGCCCATGGCCAACCGCAAGGCTGTATTTGTCATTCGCGCCAACGGTGCGGTGGTCGGCGGCTCTGGTGGAATGTGGGAAGGAGGCGCGCTCAGCACCGAACTACATCCCGGAGACCTGGTCATGATGCCGGAAAAGGCCGTCGGCGGAAACACCAAATGGAAGAGCACGCTGCAGGCCTCGCAATTGATCTACGCGGTTGGGGTCGCCATTCAGGTGGCCAGAAGCTTTTGAAGCGGGCCGTATGCCAAGCCAGTCTTTGTGGGTTCCGCTTTTGGTTCTGGTCTTAGCCGCGCTTCCCGCCTGCGCACAGACGGAGGAAGGGATCAACGATTCACCGAATCCCGGCGCGCCTGGCTCGTCGAAGAATTTCACTCGACCACACTTCTTCAACATGCGGAAAATGGCAAACCGCGGAGAAAACGATTGGGGCCTTCTCCCCACCGGCGAAGATCCCCAGAATCGGCCGTTTGTTCCCCTGGCCCGGCACCTGGCTCAGGATCAGGCCCAATTCTGGGCTTCCCCGTTTCAGACGCAGCGCCACGATGCCAAATTTGTTTTCCCATTCCTGGCCTTTGCCGGAGCCGCCGTGGCCAGTGACCATTGGATATCGCAGCAAGTGCCCGGCTCTCCCCGCCAGCTGAAAAGCAGTCTGGATTTTTCGAACTACGCGGCCTACTCGCTGGTCGGCGGAATGGGCGCAGCTTATTTGTGGGGAAACATTACCCATAACGATCACCTGAGCGAAACCGGATTGCTTGCGGGGGAGGCGGCCATCGGCAGCACCGCCGCCGCTTACCTTCTGAAGACGGTCACCCAGCGCCCTCGGCCCTTGGAGCGGAACGGCTCGGGAACATTCTTTCAGGGTGGCGATTCGTTTCCCTCCGAGCACGCCGCCATTGCCTGGTCGGCGGCCAGCATTCTGGCCCATGAATATCCGGGGCCGCTTACGAAACTTCTCGCGTATGGGCTGGCGTCGGGCATCACCGTGTCCCGCATTACTTCGAAACAGCACTTCGCCTCCGACGCCATCGTCGGCAGCGCTCTGGGATGGTACCTGGGCCGCCAGGTCTACCGTGCTCACCATGATCCCGAACTGGGCGGCTCGGGCTGGGGCTCGAACGCGCCTCCTCCGCCCTCCCCGGAGACAACGAGTGCGCAAAATAAAGGCTCGCCTTCGGTCCCTCTGGACAGCTGGGTCTACGCGGCGTTCGAGCGGTTGGCCGCACTCGGCTACGTGCAGTCGGAAATGCTGGGTCAACGTCCCTGGACCCGTATGGAGTGCGCTCGGCTTCTCGAGGAAGCCGGCGCGCTCATCTCCGGCGGCGACCGGGATGGGAACGACGGCGCAAGCATCTATCGGGCACTGCAGCAGGAATTCCTGCCCGAAGAAGAGCAGTTGGACACGGGCAAGAACCTGTCCCTCCAACTCGATTCCCTTTACACCCGCGTCACCGGCATCTCCGGTGCCCGACTGACCGACGGCTACAATTTCGGCAGCACGCTCATCAACGACTACGGGCGGCCTTTCGAAGAGGGAACCAATAGCTACACCGGCATGTCGGCTCACGGCTCCGCCGGCCCCTTTGCCTTTTACCTTCGCGCCGAATATCAGCACGCGCCCTCCGGCCCGCCCGAGCCTGCCGACGCCCGCCAGGCGGTCGCCACTCAGTTGAACATCCCCGCCGCTCCCGGCCTTCCCGCGGCCGAGGTGAATCGGGCCGACATTCTGGAAGGCTACGTGAGCGCCACCTTCAAAGACCTGCAGTTTTCCTTTGGAAAACAGGCCTTGGCCTGGGGGCCGACCGAGACCGGAGCCCTCCTGTGGAGCACGAATGCCGAGCCCGTTCTGATGTTCCGCATCTCGAATCCGCATCCTTTCAAGTTCCCGGGAATCATGGGCCGGCTGGGGCCGGCGCGGGCCGAGTTCTTCCTCGGGCAACTTGCCGGACAGCCATACATCGTGACCCGGACCGGACAGGTGATTGGTCCCGGGCGGTTCAGCCCACAACCCTTCGTGCACGGACAGAAACTGAGTTTCAAACCTACCCCCAACCTGGAGTTCGGTTTTACCCGGACGGTCGTGTTCGGCGGGCTGGGACATCCCTTTACCCTTGGAAGTTTGTGGACCAGCTTTACCAGCGTCGCCAGCGACTATGCGGAACCACATGTGGACGCCGGGGACCGGCACAGCGGCTTCGACGTTAGTTACCGCATTCCCCGGTTGCGGAACTGGCTGACCGCTTATACCGATTCTTTTTGCGAAGACGACGTTTTGCCCCTGGCCGCCCCCCAGCGATGTTCCTGGAGCCCGGGACTCTACATCCCGCAGTTTCCCCATCTCCCCAAACTCGATCTGCGGGCCGAAGGCGTCTACACCGACGTCTCGGGATTCGATGGGAAAGGCATCAGCTACAACAACAGTGTTTACCCGGTCAGCTACACCAACGATGGACACATCTTGGGCAACTGGGCGGGCCGGGAAGGCCGCGGCGCCCAACTGTGGAGCACCTACTGGTTTTCCCCGCAAAACAAGATCCAGTTCGGCTATCGCCACCAGGGCGTGAATCCGGATTTCCTGAAGGGGGGACGGCTCGATGACGTCTCGGTCCGCGCCGACCTGCGCTTTCGCCCGGATCTCTCCTTTTCCGGGACGGCACAGTACGAGCGCTGGAACTTCCCCCAGCTGGCCACCGACACCCGGTCTAACGTTGCGCTTTCTCTCAGCCTGACCTACTGGCCGAAGTGGGGATGGAAACCCTGACCTGCACTGCTGCATTGACATTAACGATGCTATGACCCCGACTTCCGCAGACTCGGAACTGGAAATAGTTTCCTCGCCGGGGAAGAGCGCGAGTCTCCGCGAAGTTTCCGCAGAAGACACCCGCACGCTGGCCAGGCTGCGCCTGCTTTGGGAGCATCGCGCGGTTCTATTCAAAGCTGCGCTCTGCGGCTTGCTCGCGGCAACCCTGGTGGCTTTCCTGATTCCCAAGGAATACGAATCTACCATCCGCCTGATGCCGCCCGAGGAGCAATCCGGAGCCGGCATGGCCCTGGTTGCGACCCTGAGCGGAAAAATGTCGGGCGGGCTGGGCGGGCTGGCCGGAGATATGCTCGGCATCAAGAGCTCCGGCGATCTTTTTGTCGGCATCCTAAAAAGCCGCACGGTGGAGGACGACTTACTCGGCAAGTTCGACTTACAGCACGTTTACGGCAGGCACATGAAAGAGCTGGCACGGCAAAAGCTGGCCGACAACACCGCCATCACCGAAGACCGGAAAAGCGGCATCATCGCCATCACCGTCACCGACCGGAGCCCGCAACGGGCGGCGGCCATGGCCCAGGAGTATGTGGCGCAACTCAACACCGTGGTCAGCCAGCTCAGCACTTCTTCGGCGCGGCGCGAACGTCTGTTTCTCGAAGGCCGCCTGCGCGAGGTCAAGCAGGACCTGGAAACCGCGGAGAAAGATTTCAGCGAGTTCTCCAGCAAAAACGGCGCCATCGACATCCAGGAGCAGGGCCGGGCCATGGTCGAAGCGGCCGCCGTGCAGCAGGGACAACTGATCGCCGCCGAGTCGGAACTGCAGGGACTGAAACAGATCTACGCCGACAATAACGTGCACGTGCGGGCGGTAACGGCCCGCGTGGCCGAGCTGCGACACCAGTTGGAAAAGCTCGGCGGCCAAGCGGAAATCGCCAAAGACCTGACCGACCTGCAGAATCATTCGCTCTACCCCACCATCCGTGAGCTGCCCCTGCTGGGCGTCTCTTACGCGGACCTCTACCGGCGCACCAAAGTCGAAGAGGCGGTCTTCGAAACTCTCACCCAGGAGTACGAGCTCGCCAAAGTCGCCGAAGCCAAAGAGATCCCCAGCGTCAAAGTGCTCGACGCGGCCGACGTGCCCGAAAGAAAATCGTTCCCTCCCCGCTCGACCATCATGTTCCTGGGGATGGCTCTCTGCTTTGTTTTCGCCTGCCTGTTTACGCTTACCAAGGCGCACTGGGATGCGCTGGATAGGAACGATTCCCGCAAGGACTTTGCGCAGGAAGTCCTGCATACCGTAAGTGCCGGCATGCCCTGGTCGCCTCCCAATGGCTCGCGCTTTCAGGCTTCCACCCATCGCCTGTGGAAACGCCTGGCATCGCGCAACGGTCACAGGGTTAAAGAGAAGGTGGAAGACTACCGGCGGCAAAGCGGCGAATAAAACCAAGTGGCCGACACACTGATAATTCGGGAGGCCCGCAGACTGCTGACCCAACTTTATACCGACGGTCGACGGATCGGACGAGCTTCCGCTGCCGCCAGTATGGCTGGGCCTCGGGATGACCGGGCGAAGCTGGCCGGCGATGCCGCAAATTATTTCCTGAGCAAGCTGGTGCCCGCATTCATGGGATTCCTGTCGGTCGTAATTTTTGTGCGCCTGCTTGGCTACGAGCAATATGGGCGATATGCCGTGGTCTTCGTTGTGGTCATGGCCACCGCCTCCGGAATGGCAGGCTGGCTCGCCCAGGGAATTCTTCGCTTTCAAAGCCAGCCCTTCCGGGCGGGCGAATCCGAAAGTTTCCGGCATGCCTCCATGAGCGGGGTTGCGCTCTCCATTTTCCTCGGTGGGGGTGGGCTGGCCGGAGTCATGTGGCTTTCCGGGATCCAAACCGGCTGGCCCTTGCTGATTTCCCTTGGGCTGTTCGCGGTGCTGATCACTTACACGGTGGCCATGGCGCGTTTTCAGGCGTCGCTGCGTTCCCGCCGGGTTTTGCATTTCGAGATCGTGCGCGCCGTCGGCAGTCTGATCATTCCGGTGGCGCTGCTGGTTCTCACCGGTTGGCACGAGTATTGGCTGATACTTTTGGGGATCGGTCTGGGATATTCTCTTCCGCTCCTCGAGCCGGTTGTTTTCCGGCCACGGCATTTTGTGCGCTCCCGCGTCGGAACCAGCGCCTATTTCTCGGTTCAGGAGCGTGACACACTTCGCCGGCTCTGGGGCTTTGGGTGGCCCGTGGCGCTGTGGCTGCTGTGTCAACAAGGTTTGCTGGTTTCCGACCGTTTCTTTCTGCAACGCTTTGCCGGGTATTCCGCGGCGGGCGTGTATTCCTCCATCTACGACGTCGTGGTGCGGTCATTCTCGCTGCTGTTCATGCCCGTGACTCTGGCGGTGCACCCGCTCATCATGAACCATTGGAATGCCGGCAACCCCAAAGCCGCTCTTGCCGCCCTTCGTTCCGGGGTGAAATACCAGATTCTGATGTTCTTGCCCATCCTCGCAGGGTTTGTGCTTTTCGCTCCCTGGATCAGCCGTTTCGTGCTGGGCAAGGAGACGCCACCGGCCGCCGCCATCGTTGTCCCCCTGGCGGTGAGCGGATTCCTATGGCAGCTCGGACTGCTGGCGCACAAGCCCCTCGAAATCCTTTGCATGACCAAGCGCATGCTGGCCGGCATGGTGGCCGCGTTGGCGGTCAACGCGGGTGGAAACTGGTTCTTGATTCCGCAATTCGGTTATCGAGCAGCCGCGTATCTGAGCCTGGTGTCCTCGGCGGCTTATTTGTTGATGGTGTTCGTGCTGACACCCATGCGGCGGTTCCGCCGGGCGGCGCAATTGCGAACCGCGGTACGCGCCACTAAGCCAGCGCCGGTAGCATCGGAAGATTTTCTGACGGAAGCGTTGTGAGTAATCTTCTGGCATCGCCGTGGGTCCCTACCTTTCTGTTTGGCCTGTTGGTCACGATGACCCGGTGCCAACAACGAAGCTGGGTTGCGCCCAGCGTCTTCGCGCCGGCAATCTGGCTAATCTATCTCTTGGTTCCGCTGACCGCGGCTCCCGAATATCGCGTATCCGCCTTGTCCATGTGGCTCTTGCTGGTGCTCATCGGGGGGATGTCCTGTGGAGCCATGATCGCGGAAGGTGGTTCTCGTGACTCACTCGTGCCTCTTGCGCCCTTGTCCAAAGTCTCGGTTCCCGTCCTGCTGCGGTGGACGGTAGCGCTGAGCGCAGTCAGCCTGGCTGGCGCCCTTGATGCGGCAGGCACGGCGCTGAACGATTACGGCCTCACGTTGTCCTTTTCCTCTTTTCTCGATGTAGGGCATTTACTTGCCGTGGAGCGCTACTCCGGCGAACAATCGCCGGCTCTGGTGCGCCTTCTGACCACCTGGATGTATCCCGCCGCGTTACTGGGGGGAATCACCAGCGCACTGCCCATTACGCGTCGCCAAAGAGCATTATGCTTTGTGCCTTTGCTGCCCGCGCTGGCATTCAGCCTGGTGCAGGCCGCCAGAGCCAACACGCTCATCGCAGTAGCCTTGGGGGGAGGTGGATGGCTGGCCGCCAAGGTTTGCCTGGGACAACAACATTTCCGCGTCGCCGGAAGACGTTCCCTGTTGGCTGTGGCACTGGCGGTTCTAACCGCCGTGTCCTTCTTCCTGGTGATTGACCTTTTCCGCATCCATAAGCCGGATCAGCAACTGACGGCCGAGATGGACTTCGATTGGGGCCGCGTGCAGGCAGCCACAGTCGGTTATCTGGCCACCTTCGGCGATTGGGTGGAACGACCGGAAGGGCTGGGCACGTTCCAGATAAGCTTAGGAGCCTACAGTTTTGGTGGCCTGCTGGAAGCGCTTGGGTTACACGCTCGCAAAACTGGTATGTATGAAGAACTCGTAATTTTGGACCAGAAGGGCAATAACTCCAACATATACACAGCATTCCGTGGTCTGATCGAAGATTTCTCCTTGCCGGGCGCGCTTCTGTTTTGCACGCTGGCGGGATATCTCGCGGGTTTTTGCTACCGAACGGGCTCCTGGGGAAGGCCAGCTTCCCTGGTTACGCTCGCCGCCTTCTACGCTTTCGTCGTCTGGTCGCCGATTGGCTCGATTTTTGTCTACAACGGACCGATCCTCGCCTTGCTGGTCGCGGGGCTTGGCATGGCGGCATGTGATGGCGCCCAGTTGCGGGCTCGCGGCCGCGAGCCCTCCCCTGTGAAGAACGCATGAAACCCGCCACCCCCGCCGCAAAGGCACTGATCGTGGTCGTGCACTACCGGGCAGCCAGCTCCGTGATGGCGCTGCTGAACAGCCTTCGCAGGCAGGCACGGTTCCTGGATTCGGTGGAAGTCATTGTCGTAGACAACTGTTCGGGGGAAGAACTATTAGCCCCACTGCGGAGCGTGGTCGGCCGCATGCCGAACGTTCGGCTGCTCGAATCCGCAAAAAATCGAGGATACTTTGCGGGGGCCAGGCTTGCGGTGGACGCCTACCTTGGGCAGGGACAGCATTTACCCGACTGGGTTATTGTTTCTAACCACGACATCCTGATTGAGGACAGCAATTTTTTGGCGAAGCTTTTCGATGAGGATCCATCCGCCGTCGGCATCCTTGCTCCTCGCATCAGCCTGGTGTCAGGCAGGGTTGAGCAAAACCCGTTCATGACCGAACGCCCCGGTCGGCGGCGGAGGTTCACCATGCGCTTCTATAGCTCTTGCTATCCCTTCGGCGTGGCCTGGGATTGGCTCTCCCGAGGCAAGAGGATCTGGCAATCGATGGTTCCCCGTATCCGGTCGGGATCCGCCAGCTACGGCAAGCGGAGAATCTATGCGGCGCATGGTTCGTTCTTGATCCTTAGCCGCCGGTTTTTTGAAGCCGGGGGCTATCTGGACGACCAGATTTTTCTCTTCGGGGAGGAGATTGCCCTCGGCGAAACGTGCCGGACTCTGGGACTGGCGGTTATGTATGAGCCCCAGGCTGCACGTCCTCCATGACGAACACTTGAGCATGGGGAACGGCATGAGTCGAACCCACTACGCCCACCATCGGAAATCCGTTCGGTATCTTTTTTCCAAATATCTGGCCTCGTAACGGTCCGATAACGATTTCTGTACGGCGGGTTCGCCGCTCCAGCATTTTTCAAGACGAGGAAAAAGATGGACACTCTAGAAGAGCGCAAAGCCATTGAGGCCCAATTCCACGATCGATTGCGCGAGCCGGATCTCATCCAGGATCCTCAACTCAATGCGCGGCTCACCGCCAACAAGAAATGGTACAGCGTGGCCCGCAAAAGCAAGGGCTTCGCGGAGTCTTACTTGAGGCAGCATTGCTTTCCGGGAGCTCGCGTACTCGACTACGCATGCGGAAATGGATTTTACACTCAGCTGATGGCGGAGGCTGGAGCCGCAGCCGTCGGCATCGATATCTCTCCTACCTCCGTGGCAAACGCAGCCAGGGAGACCGAGCAACGCGGCTTGCACGCCGAATTCAAAGTCATGGACTGTGAATCCCTGGACTTCCCCGGGAGGACATTCGACTTCATCAACGTTAGCGGGGTCTTGCACCATCTTGACTTGCAACGCGCGTACTCCGAGTTGGCCCGGGTTTTAAAGCCCTCCGGCAGTGTGCTTTGCGTCGAAGCCCTGAGACATAATCCATCTTTTTCACACTTACCGGACATTAACCCCTCACCTGCGGACTCCCTATGAGGCCAAACACATCCTCGGCCGGCGGGAGGTGCTTGGCGCCCGGCAGTTCTTCGGCCGTGTCGAATGGAGATTCTTCCATCTGGCCAGCCTACTTGCCGTCCCGTTTAGAAGCACGCCGATTTTCGATCCATTGTTATCCGCCTTGGAGGCGGTGGACGCGGCGCTCGTGCCTATTCCTCCAGTCCGTTGGTGGGCCTGGCAAATTGCTTTCGTGCTCTCCGAACCCAAAGGAAAATGAAACCAGCGACTCTTGAAGCGGCCTTGTCGATCCCGGAAGTGCAGCCCACATCGCGGGTTTCGGCAAGCGTCCCCGACCCGCCGTTTGTCTCGGTGGTGATTCCTTGCCGCAACGAAGAGAAATATATTGCCGCCTGCCTGGATTCGCTTCTGGCCAATGACTACCCCGGGGATCGTATGGAGATTCTGGTGGTGGACGGCATGAGCCACGATGCCACCCGCCAGATTGTCGCCGGCTATGCCCGCCGCCATCCCTGCATTCGGCTCGTCGAGAATCCCGCTCGCTCCATTCCGGCAGCCATGAACCGGAGCCTCGCGGCGGCGCACGGGGAAATCCTGGTCAAGATCGACGCCCATTCCCGCTATCGTTCCAACCACATTCGCGGATGTGTGCAATATCAGAAGGAGTGGGGCGCGGAGAACGTGGGCGGCATTCTGGAGATCCAGCCGGGCGCGCCAAGCGGCATAGCTGCGGCGATCGCCCTCGCGCTGGCGGCAAGATTCGGTTCCGGCAACGCGCGCATCAAGACCCGGGTGCGAAAGCCGACCTGGAGCGATTCGGTCGCTTTTGGCTGCTACCGGAAAGCTTTCCTGCAGGAAATCGGCGGCTTCAACGAGAACCTCACCGGCAGTTCGGACATGGATTTGAACCGGAGGATTCATGCTGCGGGCGGCCGCATCTTGCTGGTTCCCGAAGTCGTCGTCGACTACGTCGCGGACGCTACGCTCCCGGCGCTGTGGCGGCACAACTTCGCCGACGGAGTCTGGACCACTTACGTTGTGAAATTCGGGAGCCGCGCCTGGTCCTGGCGGCACTGGGTTCCGCTTGCCTTGGTGATGAGTTTGATTTTGGCATTGTCGGCTGCCCTGCTGTGGCCCCAATTCGTTTACGTTTTTCTCGCCATTGTCGGCGGCTATGCGGCCGCCAATCTCTCCGCCTCCGCTTTTCTGGCGGCGCAGGAACGCAACTGGCGATTCCTGTTTCTCCTGCCGCCGGTCTTTGCGGCACGCCATTTTTCTCACGGGTTCGGAGCCTTGTACGGCGCACTGCTGCTGCCCCTGCCTGGGATCCGCTGGAAAGGACGGCGCAGTGCGAGCGGATAGAGTGCCATGAGCAAACGCATTTGCGATATCGCCGTCGCTTTGCCGGGCGTGCTTTTCTTATTGCCGGGATTTTTGCTGATTGCGCTCGCGATCAAACTCGAATCGAAAGGCCCCGTGTTCTATCGCGGCGTGCGGGCGGGGCGCTTTGGCACGCCCTTCCGCATCTTCAAGTTCCGCACCATGGTGCAAAATGCCGATCAGATCGGCGGCTCCTCCACGCCCGGCGACGACCCGCGCGTGACCCGGATGGGAAGGTGGCTGCGAAAAGGGAAGCTGGATGAACTGCCGCAACTCCTGAACGTCCTGCGCGGCGAAATGAGCCTGGTCGGCCCCCGTCCGCAAGTTCCCTGGGCCGTGGAGCGATACAGCGAGGAAGAAAGAGCGGTGCTCACCCTGCGCCCCGGCGTGACCGACTACGCTTCCCTTCGGTTTCGCAACGAGGCCGAAATCCTGCGTGGCAGCGCCCATCCCGACGAGGACTATTTCCGGAAGATTCATCCCGAAAAAATGCGGCTTAGCTTGCTGTACGTCAAACATCACAGCGTACTCCTCGATTGCCGGATTCTGGCAACCACGATTCTCACCCTTGTGCGGCCCGTCGGCCGCCGCATACCCGCGGAGACCGCTGCATGTTCCACAACCTCACAGGTCACGCCCCGATAGGCGAGCCACGCTAATGGCGGCAACCCTCGCGAAAACTGCGCTCCCCGATTACTCCGTGGTCACCGAGCGTCCCGGGGACCGGGTCACGGCGGAAGCGCTCCGCATGTTTCACACGCGCTATGACTTTGCCCGCAGGTTTTGCGAACGAAAAGATCTCCTGGAACTGGGCTGCGGCGCGGGACTGGGCCTCGCCTACCTCGCCCAGTACGCGCGTCACGCGGTAGGCGCTGACTCCTGCGCAACCTTGTTGCACGATAGCTCGAGCCGCGCCAATACCGTACCGCTCGTCTGTCTGGACGCGCACGCGCTGCCCTTTCGTGAGCAATCCTTGGACGTCGTTGTTATCTTCGAGGCCATTTATTACTTTGCCGACCCGGGAACGGTCCTGTCAGAATGCAAACGCATTTTGCGGCCGGGCGGTGTTTTGCTGATCTGCCTGGCGAATTGCCACTGGCCCGGTTTCCACCCCAGTCCCTTCAGCAAGCAATATTTTCCGGCAAGCGAACTGCATACGATATTGGTCCGCCATCATTTTCAAGCCCAGCTCTACGGCGCCTTTCCCGGCGAACCTGCCAATCTCCTCGAAAAACTTCGTGATGGGATACGGCGAACCGCCGTACGCTGGCAGTTGATTCCCATCAGTTTCAAGGCCAAGGCAAGGCTTAAGAAGCTGTTTTACGGACGCCTCGAATCCATTGCACCCCTAAGCACAGACACGCTGCAGGTTGCTCCCCTGTTCCCGATTTGCCCTGACGAGCAGGATTGCCGGCATCGAGTTCTGTTTGCCCTGGCCCGCCCCGTGACGGCGTCGACCCCGCCGGAGCAAGCCGATTTTGAGCAGGTCGCGCCACTGGCCGCAAGCCGTTGAGGCAGAAGAAAAGATGATGAAAACCTTCAAAACTGAGAGTGAACAATCCGTGGGCAAGGCCCTTGAGCGCATCTTCGTCAACTCCACGGACAGCATTGAGAGTAAGCTGGAAAACTTTCCCAAATATGTGCGTCGCCAGCACTTGAAGCGCTTTCTGGCCATGTACGAAATTTTTAAGCTGGTGTTGCCGGTCAAGGGTTCCATCGTCGAGTGCGGAATCTTTCGCGGCTTCAGCCTGATGGCGTGGGCAAAACTGAGTACTATCCTGGAGCCGGAGAATCTGACACGGCGCATCTATGGCTTCGACACCTTCGATGGGTTTCCCTCGGTCAACGAAAATGACCGCAGCGGCCAAGGCATTGCCCAACCGGGAGATTTTCAGACCAGCAGCTACGACGAACTGCTGGCCTTGCTGCAGATCTACGATCAAGACCGCTTTCTGGGGCACATCCCCAAAGTGCAGTTGATCGCCGGCGATGCCGCCCAAACCATTCCTAAATTCGCCCAGCAGAATAGCCAGTTGTTGATCAGTTTGCTGTTCCTGGATTTCGATCTCTATGAACCCACCAAGGTGGCATTGCAGCAGTTGGTGCCGCGAATGCCCAAGGGCGCAGTGCTCGCTTTCGATGAGCTGGACAATCCTATATGGCCCGGCGAAACCCAGGCCTTGTTGGAGACTCTGCCCGTCGGCCGCCTGAGAATACAGCGCGTGGAATGGGATCCCTACATCGGTTACGCAATCCTGGATTGAAGTTCCCCCTATACCTAAACTCATGGAAACTGCCGACCCTCACCCGCTGCAGCAATTTGCCCAGCGAATCCGGCTTCAAACCCTCCACATGATCTGCCGGGCCGGAAGTTCGCACATCGGCTCGGCATTTTCCATGGCGGAATTGCTGGCGGTGCTTTACGGCAAAGTTCTGCGGATCGATCCCGCCAATCCCGTTTGGCCTGGGCGGGATCGCTTCATCTTAAGCAAAGGCCATGCCTGCGCCGCGCTCTATGTCGCGCTGGCGGAGTGTGGGTTTTTCCCCGCCGGCTGGTTGGAGGACTTCTACCGAAACGGCGGGCCTCTGCCCGGGCACGCTACCAGCAGTGTGCCCGGAGTCGAAGTTTCCACCGGTTCCCTGGGCCACGGTTTGGCGATCGCCTGCGGCATGGCTCTGGCGGCAAAATACAGCGGGGAAACTCATCGCGTCTTTGCGCTGCTCAGCGATGGTGAGTGTGATGAAGGTTCCACCTGGGAAGCCGCGTTGTTCGCCGCTCATCATCAATTGGAGAACCTCACCGTAATCGTGGATTACAACAAAATCCAAAGCCTGGGGAGCGTCCAGGAAGTTCTCAATTTGGACCCGTTAGCGGAGAAATGGCGGGCATTCGGCTGGGCGGCGCTGGAGCTTGACGGCCATGACGTCGAACAGATTGCAGCGGCGCTCGGCCGGATTCCGTTGCAGGCGCCGAGACCCACGTGCGTCGTCGCCCACACGGTAAAAGGGAAGGGTGTGAGCTTTATGGAGAACCAGTTGCTCTGGCATTACCGTACCCCGGATCGCCAGGAAATGGACCGGGCGTTTTCCGAGTTAGCGAGGCGACCGTGAGAAGCGCATTTTTCCGCGCCCTGTGCGCCACCGCGGAACAGGACGAACGCATCTTCCTTTTGGTCGGCGACCTGGGATTCGGGGCTGTGGAGCCCTTTGCCTCCCGGTTCCCCCGCCGGTTCCTCAATGTCGGTGTGGCCGAGCAGAACCTGACGGGGATTGCGGCCGGGCTGGCGCTCAGCGGAAAGATCGTTTTCACTTACTCGATTGCGAACTTCCCTATTCTTCGTTGCCTGGAACAGATTCGCAACGATGTTTGCTATCACAACCTCAACGTGAAGATCGTCGCCGTGGGCGGCGGATACGCCTATGGCGCTCTGGGCGCGAGTCATCATGCTACGGAAGATTTGGCCATCCTGCGTTCTCTTCCCAACATGACCGTCCTGGCCCCCGGCGATCCGTTGGAGGCGGAAGCCGCGACTCGGGCTATCGCCTCGCGCCCCGGGCCTTGCTATTTGCGCTTAGGGAGGGCCGGCGAGCCGGCGGTACACCACGATCTCAAGGGCTTTGCAATTGGCCGGGCCGTCCGGCTGTGCGAGGGGGAAGACCTCACTCTAATCACGACGGGCGGCATGCTTGCTTGCGGATTCCAGGTGGCGGAGCAACTGCGTCACTGCGGCCTGAACGCCCGCCTGCTTAGCATGCATACCTTGAAGCCGCTCGACCAGGATGCGGTTCTCCGCGCAGCCCGCGAAACCGGCGCAGTTTTTACCATTGAAGAGCATAGCCTCATCGGAGGGCTGGGAAGCGCCGTGGCCGAGGTTCTCGCAGAACAGTGCCGAACACCCGTGCTATTCAAAAGGGTCGGGCTTCCGTCCGCCTTTAGCGACTGTGTTGGCGACCAGGAGTTTCTGCGGCATCGCCACGGCCTTTCAGCCGGGCAGTTGCAGAATTCAATCTTGGAAGCAATGGAGAAGCAGCGCGTTGCAGTTGCCGCCGGCCGGGGTTGATCCTCCCCCAAAGCAGCCCCGCATTTCCAACCTTATAAAGGAGAACGACTTGTCCTACCGTGTGCCGTTTGTCGATCCCCGCGAACACTATCGCAATTTGAAAAGCGAGATCGATTTCGCAATCACCGATACGCTGGCCCGCGGCGACCTGGTCTTGCGGCAGCAACTGTGCGATTTTGAGCGGCGCCTGGCCGGGTTCGTGGGAACCAAATACGCGGTCGGCGTGGGCAGCTGCTACCACGCCTTGTACTTCTCCCTTTTGGCGGCTGGGGTCGGACCCGGCGACGAAGTCATCACCGTCGCGCATACTTTCGCCGCCACCGTTTCCGCCATTGTGTATACCGGGGCCCGGCCGGTGTTGGTGGATGTTCGTCCCGACTACAACATGGACCCGGAAAAATTCGAGGCTGCCATCACCCCGCGGACAAGGGCGGTCATTCCGGTCCACCTGAACGGCCGCATCTGCGAAATGGATCGTATCGTGTCAATCGCCCAAAAACATGGCTTGGCGGTCATCGAGGATGCCGCCCAGGCCCTGGGAGCCTCTTTTGCCGGTCGGGCCGCCGGCTCCTTCGGTCTTGCCGGTTGTTTCAGCTTCTACCCTTTTAAATCCTTAGGCGGGCTTGGAGACGGTGGCGCCGTGACCACCGACGATCCCGAGGTCGCCCGATTCGTGACCCTGATGCGCTTCAATGGCGAAGATCGCCAGACCGGGGAATTCCACTACCACGGCCACACCGCGTTGCTCGACAATGTGCAGGCTGCGGTGCTCGAGGTGAAGCTTCGCCATCTGGCGGACTGGATCGAGCACCGCCGGCATATCGCGAATCTCTACCGGACAGGGTTGCACGAAATCGAAGATTTGCAATTGCCGAATTTTGCCGCGGCGGGCTATTTCGACAGTTACCAGAACTACGTAATACGGACCCGGCGGCGCGACGAACTTCGCCAATATCTAACCGTGCAGGGAGTCGAGACTCTGATTCATTGGCCCAAACCGCTGTGGGAACACCAGGGCCTGGCTCTCGACAATCCGGGCCTCGCGGAAACGGCGGCGATTTGCCATGAAGTCATTTCTCTCCCCATGAGCGCCGAGACCACGGAAGAGCAGGTTTCGATTATCAACCGCTGCATCCAGGAATTCTTTGCCTCCAGATCCGCTCCTGTGCACGCCATGTCGCTCAAGTAGCCAGGAAGATCGCCGTGACTTTATCCCTCAGCCAGAGAAGCGCTCGTATCGAACAGGCGGAAATCCGCGCCATGTCCATCGAATGCGAGAAAGTGGGCGGCATCAATCTTGCCCAGGGAGTGTGCGACACCCAGGTTCCGGAAATCGTACGCCGCCAGGCGTATGAGGGAATCGAGCTGGGCTTCAATAGCTATACTCGTTTCGACGGGCTTGCCGAACTGCGGCTCGCAATCGCCGAAAAGCTGCAACGCTGCAACGGCATCCACGCCGATCCCGAAACTCAAATCATTGTCAGCGCGGGCTCCACGGGCGCGCTGTACTGCGCCTGCCTCGCTCTGCTTGATCCCGGGGATGAGGTCATCCTTTTCGAGCCATATTATGGATACCACGTCAACACTTTCCTGGCGGTGGAAGCCGTGCCCCGGTATGTCAGGATGACGCCGCCCGGCTGGGAGTTCTCGCTTGCGGACCTGGAAAAGCTCGCCACTCCCCGCACCAAAGCCATTCTGATCAACACCCCGGCCAACCCTTCCGGAAAAGTGTTTTCCCGCCCTGAACTCGAATGCATTGCGGAATTCGCCGGCCGGCGGGAACTTTTCCTATTCACGGACGAAATATACGAACACTTCCTCTATGACGGCCGGGCGCATGTGAGTCCGGGTGCGCTCGCAGGCTTGGCCGGGCGCACCATTACCATTTCCGGGTTCTCCAAGACGCTGAGCATTACCGGGTGGAGAATCGGGTATGCCGTCGCCGCGGAGAAGTGGGCGCGCCGCATCGGCCATATGAATGACTTGATCTATGTGTGCGCTCCGTCGCCTCTGCAATACGGGGTTGCAAAAGGACTCGCGCAACTATCCGATTCCTTTTACCGCGATCTGTCGCTCGAGTACGCCGCCAAGCGGGATCGGCTGTGTGCCGTTCTTGCCCGCATTGGACTTCCGCCCCACGTTCCCCAGGGCGCGTATTACGTGCTGGCCGATGTCTCCTCCCTTCCGGGCAAGAACAGCAAGGAACGCGCTATGTTCGTGTTGCGCCGGACCGGAGTGGCAACCGTTCCTGGGGAAGCATTTTTTCATAACGGCGACGGACACGATTTGGTTCGCCTGTGCTTTGCCAAGAGTGAACAGGACATCGAGCGAGCCTGTCACCGGCTCGAAACCTTGAGCCTTGAACGGGCGGCTGTTTAGCGCTGGAACCGTTCGGCAATTCTGTCTGATCTCACAAGTTCAAGTGGCGAAATCATTCCCCTTTTCCGCAAATATGAACCGCATAATCCCGCAATCATTACTGCGCCATCGTCTTTGGCTCACGGCGATTCTTCAGGCCGGCCTGATTTGCTGCTCCTTGCTTACCGCATGGTTGTTGCGCTTCGATTTCACCGTACCCCAACGTTCTGCTCTGCTCGTCGCCATGCCGCTCCTGCTTCTGGTTCGCTTGCCGGCCCTCGCCTTCTTCGGTTTGCTCCGCGGCTGGTGGAAGTATGTAGGCGTCCGCGATGGAATCGACATCTTGAAAGCGGTGGGGACAGGGTCCGCGGTCTTCTGGCTGGTCATGCGGCACGCGATCGGCGTCACCGTATTTCCCCGCTCCATCTATGTGCTGGAGGCTTTGCTGACGACGGGGCTGCTCATCGGAGTGCGCTTGTTTTCCCGCATTCTCGCCGACTCCGTGCGCGCCGATCATTTCACCTGCAAACGCGTGTTGCTCCTCGGGGCCGGAGCCGGTGCGCAAACCATCCTGCGCGAGCTTCGCCGCAGCGGAAGCGGATTCGTCGCGGTTGGCTGCCTGGATGATGACCCTTCCAAACTGGGGATTCGCGTACACGACGTTTCTGTGTTGGGTACGGTGGACCAGCTCCCCGGCGTGCTTTCTTCCCACCCGGCAGACGAAATCCTGATCGCCGTGCCCTCGGCGACCGGCCCGCAGATGCAGCGCTTTGTCCAAATCTGCACGCGCGCCAACATCGCCTTCCGCACTTTGCCCGCCTTAAGAGACATCATCGCCGGAGAAGTGACCGTGAGCCAGTTGCGGGAAGTAAGTTTGGAAGATCTGCTTGGACGTGAGCCCGTCCTGCTGGACCTCGACTCCGTCCGCCGCGAAATCGCCGGACGCTGCGTGCTGGTCACGGGCGCGGCCGGCTCGATCGGTTCGGAGCTTTGCCATCAGATCCTGGACTACGGCCCGCAACATCTCATCTGTTTGGACCAGAGTGAGACCGGCCTCTTTTTTCTGCGGCTCGATCTCGAGGCCCGCCAAAACGGCGCTTCCCGGATCACTTTCTGCGTTGCCGACGTAAATGACCGCGAACACTTGAATCGCCTTCTTGCCAAATGGAAGCCGCAAATTATTTTTCATGCTGCGGCCTATAAACATGTCCCCATGATGGAGGAGAACGTCCAGGAGGCGGTCAAGAACAACGTGCTGGCTCTGGCCGGCCTTTTGAAGCTTGCCGAGCGCGCCGGTTGCCTGAGCTTCGTCCTGATTTCTTCCGACAAAGCGGTCAACCCCAGCAACATCATGGGCGCCACCAAAAGAATTGGAGAACTGATTGTCTCCTCACGCCCCTCCAGCCAGATGCGCTGCGTGTCGGTGCGATTCGGCAACGTGCTCGGTTCCAGCGGCAGTGTGGTTCCAGTTCTCAAACAACAGCTGGGAAGCCATCAGCCGCTCACCGTCACTCATCCCGACGTCAAACGCTTCTTCATGATTACCCGCGAGGCGGTCGCCCTGGTCTTGCAGGCCTTTACCCTCGGCTCTCACGGCGACATTCTGGTCCTCGATATGGGCGAGCCGGTTCGTATTGTGGACCTGGCCCGCAATCTGGCGCGCCTCTCCGGAAAGTCGGAGGCGGAGGTTCAGATCCGCTTCACCGGTCTCCGCGACGGCGAAAAGCTGGAAGAAGAACTCTTCTACGCTCACGAGCTTGTCATCGATACCGAGTGCCCGAAAATCAAGCGCACCAGCGGATGCGGCCGGAACTGGCTCGACCTGCAGCGCAAATTGGAAGAGCTGCGCCTCTCGCTGAGTGTGGACGGGGCTGCCCCCGTCCGCGCCAAGATCAGAGAAATTGTTCCTGAGTATTGTTTTGTCGAACCGGCCGGCGTCTGGAAGGGTCAATCCATCGCTCTCGAACGGCCTTTGCATCATGCGGCCGGTCTCGACTAAACCTAATCTGCGGAACTATCCTGCCACCAACACCTGCTCGCTTTTATATTCCCCCGTTGACTTCCGCCGCCTGACAGCTTTCAGAATCTGCGGCTCAGGCTCGCCGACCACACCCAGTCGGCGAACGCGGCATCGCCGTGCTTGCCCTCCATGATATCGGGAACACTTTTAACCCGCGCCCGCCATATCGCCCGCCCAATGCTTGCGGTCAGCAGGTAGTGCCCCAACGACATGTTGAACCCGGGCTCCAGCGAGAGAGCGAAGCCCGGACGGCGAAAGCCGAGACTATCCCCAATCAAATCGTGCGCCGGAACTCCTTCGAATCTCGGGCCAAACGTAACCGCGAGCCCGTGTACCTTTTCCTGCGGAATATCGAATGCCATGCCGGTCTCGACCAGATACTCGTCGGAAATGGAATTGAACTCCGTCAACGGGTCTTGAGTACTGCCACCGGGATTGCGCAAATAGTTATTCATATTTTGCGGCGTAATCAGATAGCTTCCATTGGCGTAAAACTGTTGTCTTCCAAAGGAACGGAATCCTTGCCCCTGTAGGGCGATCCCCCACCCTCCGATACCGGGCTGAATGGAATAGTCCACCGGCCGCGTGGTCGTAGACGTCGCATTCGCCGAAGCGAGGTACGTGTTCTGAACTTTATCGGTGCCGGTGCGCATCAGCACCCCATAGCCCACCTGTATGTTTCCCCGATGTGGTTTGGTGGGGCTCAGAACCCAGGTTTGCGCGCCCACAATAATGTCTCCAAATCCGTTCGAATGATAGGTGTTGTAGGCGTTGGCAGCCCGCCGGCTGGCGAACAGCAGCGGCACGTCTGCGCTGACGCTCCAGCGCGGGGTCAACTGGTAAATGACCTGGAAATTCTCCTGATTGATGCGGTTCTCCACTTCATTGCCCAGCTGAATTCGCTGCGTCTGTTCTACCGAACCGACATAGTGGCGAAACGAATACTGGTGCCGGTAGTCGATCGTCAACTGCCAATGGTGGGGCTGAAGATAACCCGCCTGAGTAACCGGCCCCGAAGTCTGTTGTGTGGACCGCGCCACGATGCAACCCTGCGCCTTTGCCGGACGAGGCGAAGTCAGCGCAAGAATCGCAACCAACGCGGCAAGAATACGGACCATTCCCGTGTGCAGACTTGGGCGGAAGAAAGCTTCACATGATTTCATCGCGGCGCTCCATCGAAATAGTTGTGGTAAAGCACAATCCGCACGAGGTCCAGCTTTGCTTGAGGTTTGTGCCATCCACCTGGGTCGGCGCGACAGCCATCCAAGTTGCCGCAGCCATCTCTCTCAGGTGCGGTATATTTGCAGAGCTCCCGAAGCAGCACAATAGTGTGAAAATATTAGCGGGACATGCAAATACAAATATGTAAAGACTGCCAATGGTGAGCACAGAAACCAAAGATGTTAGGCAAGGCTTGGGCGGGAATTATTTCTCGTTATCCAGGTGAACCACGCGAGCCTGCGGGGCCGGGCCGGTTTGACCTTGCGTCAGCCAATCAAGCCGCTCTTTAATCTCTTCATCCCGAATCTCTCCTTCCACTCGAGCGACAATCCGGCCCTCTGGATTGATAAAGGCGGTTGCGGGAACGGCCGGGCCCATCTTCAGCTTATCCAGATCGTCCCCCGTCGCTCCCACCCAAATGGGGAAGTCAATTCCGTGCTCCTGCACGAAGCCTGCAATCTTTCCCTTCGTCTTATCGTCATCGAGTGATACCCCCACGAAGACGACCCCGCGCGAACCATACTCCTTCTCGGCGCGAACCAGCCTCGGCATCTCCTCGCGGCAAGGCCCGCACCATGTGGCCCAGAAGTTCAGGACCACGGTCTTCCCTTGATAGTCCCGCAAACGCATCTTTTTTCCGGTCATGTCCCTGAGAGAGAGGTCCGCCTTGTCAGGATCCTTGGCGCTTGCGAAAGGTATTGCGGCCAGCAGCGCCACCAGGCACGCGGCCAGGAACCGCGCCACAATTTCCGGTTTCGCGCGTTTCAATAGCGTCATAAGAATCGAAGTAGAAACCGGGCGATCTTACAAAAGCGCATTTCCGCCGTCTCTAATACTTTTGCATTACTCAACGCCATCGCATACGCCTCCGGCTCTCTTCCTGATTTAGGGTTTTCTCTGTGACTCCGTGTCTCCGTGGTGAAACGATGTTGTCCGGTTTTTCAGGAAGCGGAAAAAACCTTCTTCAAAACCAGCCTTGCGGCCACATATCCGCACATGCCATGCACCCCCACGCCCGGGGGCGTGGAAGACGAGCAGATGTAGACGTTGGCGAGCGGCGTCTTCCAGTAGCGCAAAGTCGGCCGGATCAGCGACTGCCACAAATCCTGCACTCCGCCGCTGATGTCGCCGCCCACCAGATTCGCGTTGTGATTTTCCAGCGCGCGCGGCGGCATCACCGATCTCGCAAGAATGCAATCGCGAAAGCCCGGCGCAAAGCGCTCGATCTGCGCCTCCACCCGTTCGCTCATATCCACTTCCGATCCGGAAGGCACGTGACAGTACCCCCAGAGCGTATGCTTCCCCGACGGCGCGCGAGTTGCATCGAACAAGGAATGCTGCGCAGCCAGGACGAACGGCCGCTCGCTGGCCGACCCACTCCACGCCGCCCGCTCTGCCGCGGCGATCTCTTCCAGCGATCCCCCCAAATGTAAGGTCGCGGTCCGTCTCAACTCCGACGCTCGCCACGGCACCGGATCGGACAGCGCCCAATCCATCTTGAACGCTGCGATTCCATAGCGATAACGCCGCAACGCTCGCAAATACCGCTCGGGGAAAAGTGTCCCCGCCATAGCCACAATCTGCCGTGGCGTCAGATCAAGCAGCACGGCGCGATGTGACTGCAATTCCCGCAAATCGCTCACCCTGTACCCGGTTCTGATTTCTCCGCCCAGTGTCCGCAGATATCCCGCCAGCGCATCGCTGAGTTTCTGCGCCCCGCCTTGCGGAAACGGCCATCCTCCCGCGTGCGCGGTCACCAGCAGTCCCAGCGCGACGCCCGCCGTTCCTGCCTTTTCCAGCGGTAGCATCGAGTGCCCCGCCATGCCCGCAAACAACGCCCGCGTCTCCGGCCGCGTAAAACTTCGGCTAGCAACTTTGCACGCGGAACCCAGGGCTTTGCGCGCCGGCTTCTCTGCGGTGAGAATTTTGGGCAGCGCCTCCAGCGGAGATCGTGCTGCCAGCAACGCATTCCACGCCTCGCGCGCCGGCGCAAGCAGTGACGCATAGGCTTTCCCATCTTTGCCCAGCGCGGCGCAGGTTTCTTCCAGAGAGTGCTCCACCACCAGCGCCCTTCCATCCTCAAACGGATGGCCTGCCGGCGCTGGCGGCTCAATCCACCGCAAGCCAAACTGCTCCAGTGGCAGACTTCGAAAGAAAGGCGACGCGTAGCCGAAGGGATGAATACTCGAGCAGATGTCGTGCGTAAACCCCGGCAGCGTCAGCTCCGCTGAGCGTGCCCCGCCGCCAATGGTCGCTTCCGCCTCCAGCACAACCACGGAAACGCCCGCTCTCGCCAGCGTGATCGCGGCTGCCAGCCCATTCGGACCCGCGCCGACCACGACGGCATCTGCTTTCGCCATAATCGTTTCTTTGTGCGAACCATTATCAGACTACTCCTCGTCGGCGGGTGACCGGCTAAGGTAGAAGGTAACTCTCGAGGGTGCCGTCCAAGCCATGTGCCCCAGGTTCGCTGCCTGGTTTTGGCGGCTAACCTGGGTGGGCGCGCGTGGCGCCGCGTGGCCGGGTGCCTGTAGATGATCAAGACGTTGTTCCTGTATCGGAGCGGCTGATGGGCGGCTGGTAGTTGAGGCTACCATGAGGGCGGGCGTGGTTGTAGTAGTCGGTCCAAGGTTGGAGATAGGCGTCTCTTTGTTCGGAGTCGGTCCAGTGTCGGGCGTAAGCCCACTCGCGCAGGGCGGTCTGGATAAAGCGCTCGGCTTTGCCATTGGTGCGAGGCGTATAGGGCCGGGTGCGGCGATGCTGGAGAGCCATCTGCAGGCACGCGCCGCGAAACTGACGCGAGCGATAACTGCTGCCGTTGTCGGTGAGCAGGGCGCGCACGCCGATGCCGTGGCGGGCGAAGAACTCGACCGCAGAGTTGAGGAAGGCGATGGTGGTTACGGCTTTCTGATCGGGCAGCATCTGGGTGAAGGCCAGGCGGGAGTGGTCGTCGACGGCCACGTGCAGGGCGAGGAAACCGGGATGTTTGCGCTTGCCGCGCAGCCGGCCATCGCCGCGGCGGCTGACCTCCGAGAAGCGGGTCATGCCCTTGATGTCGAGATGCAGCAGGTCGCCGGGCCGGGGATACTCGTAGCGCTGCACCGGAGGCGGGGGATTCAGGTCGCGCCAGCGGCTGAGCCGGGCGCGGCGCAGGATGCGGCTGACCGAAGCCGGACTCAACCCGGTGTGGCGGGCGATCTGGTAGCCGGGCATATGGCCGCGACGCAGGGCGATCACTTTTTCCACGAAAAAGGAACTGGCCTGACGCGGACTGTGGTGGGGACGCGAACTGCGGTCGGCCAGGCCGTCGGCTCCTGACTGGCGATAGCGTGCCACCCACTTGGCGGCGGTTTTAGCGCTTACGCGGAAGGCGGCGGCCGCCGCCTTCCGCGTCTGCTTCTGCTCCACCACGAAGCGGGCCAAATCTTCTCGACTGCGAAAGCTGAGTCGGGCATTCTTATGAATGTCCATTCGATCCTCCGAAGCGACTGATTGCTCGTCACAACCAGCTTCTCCGGTTCAAATCGGATGGACAACCTCTTGAAAGATCACAGCCACCCGCCCTCCGTCCCGGGGCTTCGCCAGGAAATCCCATGGGAAGAGCCCAGGTTAGCGCCCAAAACCGGGGCGCGAACCTGGGGCACATGGCGTCAACGGAAAGGAGTTAAAGTGCCCGAGCCAGAACGTCTGAGAACCAATCCAGGTCATCTTTCCAGGTCTGCATGAAGGTGAAGCCGGAGTTGCGCAGGAGGGTTTGTATCATGGCGTCACTGTATTTGTAGCTGTTTTCGGTGTGGATGCTTTCGCCCTTTTCGAATTTGACGGTCAGATTCAGCAGATCGATGCGGGCGGATTGCCGCGCCATGGCTTCCAGGTGCATTTCGATTCTGGACTCACGATCGTTCCAGAGAGCTACGTGGCGGAATGCGCCGGGGTCGAAGTGGCCGCCCAGTTCGCGATTGATGCGCACCAGGATGTTCTTGTTGAAGGCTTCGGTCACTCCCTGAGCGTCGTCATAGGCGGCGTGCAGGACTTCGGTATCTTTTCGCATGTCGAACCCGATGAGGAGAGAATCGCCCGGGCTGAGGGAGCGCCGGAGCCGGCACAAGAGCGAGACGGCCTGAAGCGGTTCAAAATTTCCGATGCTCGATCCCAGGTAGAAGACGAGCCGGGGAGAGCGAGCGCGGGTGAGGAACGAGAGGTCGTGCAGGAAATCGGTAACGACGGGCGTGTAGCGAAGTTGGGGGAAGCGGCGCTGCAGGGCGGCCTGACCCGCCTGCAAGGGCGAGGCCGAGATGTCTACCGGAGAGAATGAAAGCGCCGCCTGTTGCCGCAACAGGGCGGCGAGCAGCACGGTGGTTTTGCTGGAGGTGCCGGCGCCGAGTTCGATCACGCTGGCGATGGGGCCCGCGGCGGCGGCAATCTCGCCGGCGAAGCGCTGCAAAATGCACATTTCCGTGCGGGTCACGTAGTATTCGGGCAATTGCGTAATGCGCTCGAACAGGTCCGAACCGGCGTCATCGTAGAAAAGTTTGGGGGGAAGAGATTTTGGCGTGCCGAGCAGGCCCTCGGCCACTTCCTCAGCGATCTCTGGGAGGGAAACGGTTTCACGCGCAATCATCGGCCAGCCGCACTCCCATGAATTGCCAGCGCGCCGGTGGCGGGAAGAAATTCCGGTAAGTGGCGCGGATATGCGACTGCGGCGTGGCGCAGGATCCCCCGCGCAACACTATCTGATTGCACATGAATTTGCCATTGTACTCGCCGAGAGCACCGGGCAGAGGGCGATATCCCGGATAAGAAACGTAGGGAGACGCGGTCCACTCCCAAACGTCGCCGAACATCTGCTCGAGGTCGTTGCCGGTGGCGGGGGCAGGATGAAATCGGCCGCTTTCGGCGAAGTTTCCCTGGAGAGGTACGGAGGCGGCAGCCACTTCCCACTCAGCTTCGGTGGGCAGGCGGTATCCGCGCCAGCGGGCATAGGCGTCGGCTTCGTAAAAGCTGATGTGGCAGACGGGCTCGCAGAGAGTCAGCGGTTGCACTCCAGCGGTGGTAAACACCTGCCATTCTCCTGCGGACTTCTCCCAGTAAAGCGGCGCCTGCCAGCCATCGGCGGCCAGTTGATTCAAACCGTCCGAGAGCCAGAGCTCGGGCTTGCGGTAGCCGCCCGCCTCGATGAACTCGAGATATTCGCCGTTGGTGACGAGCCGGGAGGCCAGGCGAAAGGGACGGAGCAGCACCTGGTGGCGGGGAGTTTCGTTGTCAAAAGCGAAGCCTTCGCCAGCGTGGCCAATGTCGTGTATGCCGCCGTCGAACTCGACCCACATCCGCGGGAGCGGGGAGTGGCTGCGGATTCGAGCGCAGTGGAGATGAAGGCGGGCTGCAGCGGATTGGTCCAGAAGGCGTGCTTGATGTCGGTGACGATGAGTTCCTGGTGCTGCTGTTCGTGATTGAGCCCGAGATCGACTAGGGTGGCGAGCTTCGGGTCGGCGCTCTCCAGCACCGGCAACAGGGCGGCGTCCACGTGGGCGCGGTAGGCGCGCACCTCTTCCAGCGTGGGGCGCGAAAATGTGCCGCGGATGGAACGCAAGGGATGCCCGTCCAGCTGCTTGTAATAGGAGTTGAAGAGAAAGGCGAAGCGGCTGTCGAAGGGGCGGTAGTCCCGCAGGTGCGGCGCAAGGATGAAAGTCTCGAAGAACCAGGTGGTGTGCGCCATGTGCCATTTGACCGGGCTGGCGTCGGTCATGGATTGCACCATGTGATCGTCGGCCTTGAGCTGGGCGGAGAGGCTCTCGGTGGCGCTGCGCACGGCCTCGTAGCGGCCGGCGAGCGTGCCGGGATCGGCATGAATGGTGATGGGCATCAGGGACATAGATGATAAATGAATTACAAAGTTGCAAGCATTAATCGCCGAACGCCTTCGGTCGCGGCCCCGTATACCAGGTGCGACGCCAGCGCGTAGACGTGGCTGGAGAGAGGCGCCTCGGAGGGCTTCCCGGAGAGTCCGAGAGCCGGTACCGCGACTTCATCGGCGGCGGCGAACAAAGCGGCGCCGAAACCTGTGCCAAAGCCGGTGGTCAGCGGGGGAGCGAGTTCCGCCCCCAGTCCATACAACGCTCCCATGGCCGTGCCAAAGGCGTAGTGCACGACGGGCCCGGCTTTCTTCTTCTCTTCCTTGCCAAGCGGATGGTGGAGCAGTTTGCGGGAAACCCGGTCGGCCACCTTCATGGTGGCGTCTTCGGCATCCTCTTCGAACTCGCCCGGGCCATGGTCGGGGCTTTCCTGGGCTTTTGGCTTGGCTGCCTGGGAGGCTTTGGTCCACAGTGTTTGAAACTCATTCATGGTCCAGGAAGCGACCAGCCCGCCCGCCATGCCGGCCAGCAGCCCTTTTGCGATCCGCCGTTTTCTGCGAGACATTATTCTTACTCCCGGGATTTCGAATGCGCATTGGACACAGACGCAGTCGCGCATGCCGAGCATGCGCGCGGTCTGGGTTTGGAGGGAAGGCGGTTGGGAAAGGTTGGCTGGAGCCCCGAACCGGGAAGTCGTGTCCCCAAGGCTTACGTCGCCGGGCACGTGTTTCGGGTTGGGATTCCCATTTTGGGAATCGCTACAAGGCCTTTTGGGCGATTTGGGACGCGGGGTGGTACCCCCGAGGCCCACCCGAACCCCAACCGTCGAAATTAGAGGGTGTGCGCCAGGCGCACACCTCGGTCCAGGAATCGGTGCCCGCCCGAAAATTGGTCAGTTTGCCATTATTTGCGGGTTGGCGGTCGCCTTTTGGCGCTGAAAGGGCGAACAAACGGCGCAACTTCGTGGTAATGCCCGTTCCCCAAACCAAGCAACCTCGTGGTATATGACGGCCCCGCAATACGCTATATTCTGGACCGCTATATTGCCCTGCTCCCGCACACTGGACGGTGCAAACGCATCGGGCACGCGGCAAGTTTTTCAAGCAGAGCATTGTCGTGATAAATAGCTAAAACAGGATATGCGCCCACAACCCAAGCAGCGCGAGCCCTTCACCGTTAAGCGCTTAATGACTCTCGCTGTTGCATTAGTTTCCGGCATGTTCCTCGGGATGGCTTTACAAACTGTCAGCTCTGGCTCGCACTTCGGACTAGCCGCATTTGTGCTTTTCTTTATCATTGCTGTGTTTGTCCACGAACTGGGGCACGCCGTGGCTGCCCTTACGGTTCGTTTCCAGGTGCAATCGTTCACGGTCGGTCCCCTGATGCTGCATCGGCAAGCCGATGGGCTGCGCTTCCGCCGAACGCGGCTCAAGTTCGGTGGCTTGGTCACGATCGTGCCGATTGGCGCGCACAATCTGGCCAAGCGCATGCTGATCGTAGTTGTAGGAGGACCGGCGAGTTCCTTCCTGCTTGCAGCGGTTGCCTTCGGACTGGGACGCTTTTTGGGCGAGCCGTTGCGATCCAGCTGTATGAATCCGTTCTCAGTAATGTCTGGAGCAATGGGCATACTGAGCCTGATCCCAATGCGAAGTTTCTATCGCTCCGACGGAGCCCAAATATGGGACTTACTCCGTTCTCCTGAGAAAACGGAACGCCGGTGTGCATTGTTGGCAATTGCCGGAACCGCACAAGGCGGAGTGCGCCCACGCGACTGGGATAGTGCATTGATAGCCAAAGCTCTGTCTATCGCCGACGGTGCAGGCGGGGAGGTTTCGGCAAACATCATTGCTTACGAATCTGCTATGGATCTTCGTGACTTCGAACTGGCCAACACACATCTGGAGGCGGCTTTGAAGTTACGTCACAAATGTCCGATTAATGTAAAGTCCGGCCTCGCCCTGGATGCGGCGTTTTTTTACTCAGTGGTTCAGGGAAACAGCACGCTCGCACATGAGTGGCTTAACGAGTGCGACCGTCGCTATGTTTACGACCGATACTCGGTACTCATGGTGGAAGCGGCCGTTCTATTGAGTGATGGCAAGTCAAGTGAGGCCGCAGATAAAGCCCAGGAGTCAGGGCGCCTGTTGCGCCAATCCCAGTTTCCGGGATTGGCCGTCGCCGCAAGGGATTGGCTTGATGTGATCCTTGAAAAAGCGCTGACAAAAACACATGATCTCAACGACGCCCCGAGTGCTGCACCAGCCCAGTTGGCATGAAAGCCCATAGGCATAAGCGATCCATCGCTATTGTGGAAATCCTTACCACAGCGACCGGCGGCAGTGGGTCCAGTCAATTCGCCGATAAATCCCGATAGCACGTGCGCCGTGAAAAGGCACTGGTCGACTGCGGGTGAAAGTCCCGCCCGGGAACTGGGTTCGCTCCACCCGGAAGCAATCGGAGCGGCGGTGGAGGAAACGAAACTGTCGGAGCCTCCGGTGTAGAGGGTCACGTAGGTGACTTGGCGAGCATGCAGGCCGTAACGTGAGTGAACGCTGAGCAGGCCTCGAAACGATTAATGCAGGAGCCAACCCGCCGTGTAATCGGGGGGGCCGCCGCTGATGGGACAGTACGAGCGAACGAGTTCCATCAGACCTGCCGGGGTAATGGCGACGGCAAGCAGGCAAAGTTAACCAGTAGCAACACGGGAAGCCCCAGCGGTGATCGCAAGTAGGATCAACTGACAACTCGCGAGAGACAGGTCAGGCCGTGTGGGGTGGCGGAGAGGTCCGGAGTACTGATGAAGCCGGGTAATGCCGGTGGAGGGAAGGGACCTCAGTTAAAGACTAACGCCAGAAGCAACAAAGGACACGGGGATTGACGACGAGTCTAGCCACCCCGCAGTTGTGTTCAGACGTTGCAGACGGCGTTACATACCGAATTTCGGTTCGGTGTGCGTCTTTTCCGAGAGCCGGATGCGGGAAATCCGCCTGTCCGGTTCGATGAGCGGGAAGAGGAAACAGAACTATGTCAAACCGGACTGAGGCGGCGTGGCGAAAGCCCCGCCAGTCGCCACCGGGAGGCTACCGTCACTGCGCCTCTTCTCGACTCTACTCAAAAATCCGCCCGGCAGAGTTTTGAACGTTATCGACTTCCACAGTCGAAGTCCCTTTTCACAATTTGCGACGGCGGCCTACTTTGTCGAGACTGGAATCCTTGACAACTTCCTGCAGTTCGACGACACAGAGCAAGCTGCCGAAGTTAAACGAACTATCCAGCGAGACACATTCCAGGCTGCAAGCATTTCGGCGCACCCGCCCTCGGCTGCGAAGAATGAGGCTTGCCTAAAATTCTTCGCGGAAGCCGCTCAGGATCACAGTGCTTTAGAGTTCGCTCGGTATGGTGCAAGGTGTTTAGATAAGCCGCTTCCGGGCTTGGCAATAGGGAAGGTGGACCGGTGGCCCTCAAGCCGGGTGTTGGCTTGAGTGGGATAGTCCCACAGCAGAGTGTTCCGCCACTCCTTCGCGTTTTCGCGCCGTCCATTCCGGCTCAATCTCTACAAGCCCTTCGCAGCCGGCTGCTGGTTTTGCATCGGCCTCCAACATCCCCACCCTAAATTTCGCAAAGAACGCGAAATTTAGAATGGGGCACCTGTGATCTTTCAAGAGGTTGTCCATTCGATCTGAACCGGAGAAGCTGGTTGTGACGAGCAATCAGTGCCTTCGGAGGATCGAATGGACATGCATAAGAATGCCCGACTCAGCTTTCGCAGTCGAGAAGATCTCGCCAGATTTGTCCTGGAGCAGAGACAGACGCGGAAGGCGGCGGCCGCCGCCTTCCGCGTAAGCGCTAAAACCGCCGCCAAGTGGGTGGCGCGCTATCGCCAGTCAGGAGCCGACGGCCTGGCCGACCGCAGTTCGCGTCCCCACCACAGTCCGCGTCAGGCCAGCTCCTTTTTCGTGGAAAAAGTGATTGCCCTGCGTCGTGGCCATATGCCCGGCTATCAGATCGCTCGCCACACCGGGCTGAGTCCGGCTTCGGTCAGCCGCATCCTGCGCCGCGCTCGCCTCAGCCGCTGGCGCGATCTCAATCCCCCTCCTCCCGTGCAGCGCTACGAGTATCCCCGGCCCGGCGACCTGCTGCATCTCGACATCAAGGGCATGACCCGCTTCTCGGAGGTCAGCCGGCGCGGCGATGGCCGCTTGCGCGGCAAGCGCAAGCATCCCGGTTTCCTGGCCCTGCACGTGGCCGTCGACGACCACTCCCGCCTGGCCTTCACCCAGATGCTGCCCGATCAGAAAGCCGCAACTACCATCGGTTTCCTCAACTCTGCGGTCGAGTTCTTCGCCCGCCACGGCATCGGCGTGCGCGCCCTGCTCACCGACAACGGCAGCAGTTATCGCTCGCGTCAGTTTCGCGGCGCGTGCCTGCAGATGGCTCTCCAGCATCGCCGCACCCGGCCCTATACGCCTCGCACCAATGGCAAAGCCGAGCGCTTTATCCAAACTGCTCTGCGCGAGTGGGCCTACGCCCAACACTGGATCGACTCCGAACAAAGAGACGCTTATCTTCAACCCTGGACCGACTATTACAATCACGTCCGGCCTCATGGTAGCCTCAACTACCAGCCGCCCATCAGCCGCTCCGAAACCGGTACAACGTCTTGATCATCTACAGCCACCAGCCTACGGTTTATCCGGCCAGCCTCTCGAAAATCTCCCCGGCCTCCCCGGCGATGGAGGATATTTCCTGCACGCCCAATTCCTAAAATTCCACCACCCCATTCACCGGCGAACACATCCATCTTGAGGCTGCTTTGCCGGAGGGGTTCGAGATGAATCGATAGGTTCACGGCGGACAGAAATTCAATGGGCAAGGTCTTGACATAGTTATCACCGACTGATAACATGAACAGAGGTGGCGATCGACCATAGCCTCGACACCCTCCTCCTCCTTGATGGGGAAACCTTTGTTGTCGAAGGAGCGTTTTGGGTAAAGTTTGTCGTCAAGCGAGTCCCGGCTTCTTCCGAGAAGCCTCATGGTCTGGACTATTCGCTGACGCTGCATGATGGGAACAACCAGCGCCTCCTGGGATTCGACAATGCTCACCCCATTACTGAAGGAACGGGACCGGGAGCGCGGACGAGGATTGAATATGACCACAAGCACAAGGGACAACGCGTAAGGTTCTACCTCTATGCCGACGCGGCCACCTTACTGAGCGACTTCTGGACGGAAGTGGATCGGATTCTGAAGGAAAGGGACGCAACACCATGAACACTCTAAAAGTTGGAATTGCCTCCAGAGAGACCTATAAGAAGCGGACGATGGCGATTGCGCGCGGGGAGTATGTACCCCGAAAGGATGAGCCCAAGGTCTGGTTTGAATCGCTGCTGTCTTTGTCACAGGTCTTATCGGACCAGAACAGGGACTTGTTACGGCTCATCATTCAAACCCGTCCCAAGTCTCTGAACGAACTGGCCGAGCGGTCTGGCCGTGCGACTTCCAATCTTTCGCGCACGCTGCGAACCATGGAGCGTTACGGCCTGGTCGAACTCGAACAGGGACCCAATCGTCAATTGGTTCCGAAGGTCAACTATTCGGGTGTCGCGCTCGAGGTGTCTTTTCAAAGTTAAGGCAGCGAAAAACGTTCAAGGACGGACGGGAAATACGGGCCAGTTCCGTCTGTCTTCGAAATCGCCATCCGCTCGGTTGACCCGGCCGCTACAACCCCGATTGGGGCTTGGTTATGGAGAAGGCTGATCCCTTTGGTGATCAGGGGCCATTGATGTACCTGGTCCGGGAGACTAAGAGCACGACATCTGAGAGTGGTCTTCGCGGCACGGAAGTCCAGAAGAATCATTGCGGCAAGCGGCATTTTGATGGTGCTTTGGATGTGGATTACCGCGTGATTACGTCAGCCGACGAACTCCCCTGAGAAACCGTTCCCTGTCTCACCAATTTCCAAAAAGTGTCCCCCAGTACGAGCATCGTTTTCCCATTTTGGGAAAAGCCTCTGCAAATTCCCTCGAAAACCCTTGCTTTTGGCATTCTGAGGAACTTCTAATGGAATATTAGGGGGCGTTTGCGCTCTTGCGGGTATCGGGGTCGGGCTTATCGCCGGGTGGGACATGAAGAATCGGAAAGCGAAAATTGTCAGGCCGAAAATTATTAAGGATAAGAAACACCGTGGCGAATGGGCAGAGTCGGTTTTCATGGCCAGAGCCCACGAGCATGGTTTGCCGGTAAGCAAGCCCTGGGGAGAAATGTGCCCCTATGACTTCGTCATCGGCAAGACCGGATGCTTCGTCAGCGTGCAGGTCAAGTCCACCCTCAGCAAAGAAAAAACCGGCTACGTCTGCACCGTGCGCGGCGGCCATCACGCCTATGCCGCGGGATCCTTCGATTTCGTGGCAGCTTATGTCGTTCCCGAGAATGCCTGGTACATCATCCCGGCCCCATTGATTCACGGCAAAGGATCCATCACGCTGTATCCGAATTCGCCAGCCGCGAAATATGAGCAGTATCGCGAGGCCTGGGAGCTGCTCCGGGAGGCGGTGGCGGCGGAAGAGGCGAGCCAAGAGAGCAACGAAAATCAAGAAAGCAATGAAAATGAAGAAGAACCGCTCGCGGAGGGGAGAATTTCGAACCACGCCCTGCAACGGATGGAAGCGGCATTCAAATTTATGCGGAGAAACTGGCAGCGCTGAGGGCGGGTGGGGATTTGGCTTTCCTCTCCCTCACGGCGATTCCTGTCTGACCGTGCGATAAATGTTCGGAACTCAATTATCGCCTTGCAAAGCGCCAACCATGGGGCGGAAGTGAGCGCCGAATGCCCTTATGGAATTGCGGATTTTTTGAGCCACTCGGCGGGGGCAGTCCCCTCAAAATTGTGCAAATCCGTAAACTTGCCTTAAATTGGCAGACGGTGGTCCGGCTATTCCAGTGGTCCCTAAAATTAATCTAACACCATGGGCGTCTATCACTTAGAAGGACCATATCCCGTCCCCATGGACCGACCGAACGGTTGCCTCGTGACCGTCCAATTCCCATCGCCTTCGCATCCACAAGCTTTTCCACAGATAGAAAGCGCCAGGTTTGTGCGCGGGATCACGGCAATAATAGTAAGGAAGGCCGTTCTACTCGGTGGCCCCATATCGTCGGGAACGGTGGATTCAAACCGGGTCGAATTCTTCAAAATGCATGGTTTACCCGGCCCGTTGGGCCGTTACGCTGCTTGGCCTTAATCAACTCTGCCCTAGGCCAGCTGAGGCAGGTGGTCCGGTTCGAAGGTCGCTTGCTTCAGCTGGCTTTCGTAATTAGACCTCCCGACATCGGCGAGCATCCGCTTCGGCGGGATTCTATCCCCAAAGACTACTCCGGCGACATCCCACCCTCGGCCATCGACTCAAAACGGGTGGAGCTTTTGAGGAACGCCAGCCTCACCGTTCCGGTGGGCCCGTTGCGTTGCTTGCGAATCAGAATTTCGGCAATGCCATCGAGTTCCGGCACGTCCGGTTTGTAAACTTCCTCGCGAAAAATGAATGCCACCACATCCGCATCTTGTTCGATTGATCCTGATTCGCGCAGGTCTGCAAGTTGAGGACGATGATCGCCGGCGCCGCGACTCTCGGGCGCCCGGCTCAGCTGGGAGAGAGCGACCACGGGGACCTCCAACTCCTTGGCGAGTCCTTTGAGTCCGCGAGAAATTGCAGAAACCTCCTGGGTGCGATTCTCGAACCGCCGCGAGCCCCCTGACATCAGTTGCAAGTAGTCAACGATGAGAAGATCGAGTGCGCCCTGCTTCTGCTTCAGACGCCGCGCCTTGGCGCGCATCTCACTGAGCGCGATGCCGGGCGTATCGTCGATGAAAATCGGGGCATGCGTCAATTTCTCTATGGCCTGGGAAATCCTCTTTGTATCCTCCTGCCAAAGCGAACCAGTGCGGAATTTGTGTGAGTCGACACGGGCGACGGAGCACAGCAGGCGCTGCAGCAAGGCTTCATTCGACATTTCCAGCGAGAACACACCGACCACTTTTTGATCGAGTATGGCCGCGTTCTCCGCGATGTTCATGGCGAATGCGGTTTTTCCCATGGAGGGTCGCGCCGCAATGATAATCAGATCGGATTTTTGCAACCCGCTCGTCATTTCATCCAGGTCGGCATAGTGCGTCTCGACTCCGGTGATCCGCTGTCCTTTTTGCAGCAGCGCATCGATTGAACCAAATTTCTCCTTGACGATCTCCTTTACATCCATGAAGCCGCGCCCGATGCGCTTGTCCGAAAGCTCGAAGATGGCGGCTTCGGCGTCGTTCAGGATGTCTTCCGCCGGATCGCTCTGCTCCGCCGCCCGCGCCACCGCGGCATTGGCGGCGTGCATCAGCCCGCGCAGCAGCGCTTTGTCGCGCACGATGTGAATGTAATGCTCGATGCTCGGGCGGTCCGGCACCCCGTCCAGCAGGCTGGAGATGTAGGCCACATCCCCGATGCTTCCCAGCTCTTTCTTGCGGTCGAGTTCCTCGGTGAGGGTGATCAGGTCAATCGGCCGCGCCGACTCCGCCAAATCCACCATGCGTGAGTAAATACGCCGGTGTGAGTCGAGGGAGAAATCATCGGACTTGAGGCTCTCAGCCGCCTGGTTGTAGGCGAAGTTATCCAGCAGGATGGCGCCCAGAATGGAGCGCTCGGCCTCAACATTGGCCGGCAAACTATGCGCGAGACTGTAATCGGTCGTTGCCAAAGGAACCTATAAGAAACTCATTGCGAACATCGCATGGTAGCGTCGCCCGCGCTGTGGATGTAAAGAATTTAGTAGGAAAACCGCGAAAGATCTGGAAATCGTAAACCGCATTTTTTCGCAAGCTCAAAACCTGGAATGAAACTGGATTTGCGGTTCAGTATAGGCGAAAGAATAGCGAATCCTCAACGAAAATCTTGCCGAGGACCAACCAACAGCCCTCGGCGCCAGCTCTCAAAAATTACGGCCCAAGGCCAGCCACCTTGAGCCGTATTTGCTTCGTGGATGCTTCGCTTGCCTTTGCGCCGCAAATGCGGCGGCGACTGCAGCGACCGACAGTTTCAGTCCGACCCATGCGAGGAGGACTTCTACGGAGGCCACAGCGCCCAAGCTCCCACGCGCCGAGGCGCGCCCGGGAAACTCTCCAGCGGTGCTCCCTCGAGAACCGCCGGCAACCGCCAACTCTGCCGCAATCCCAGTCAAGCGATCGCACATCTCACGCGTGCATTGCCGAGTACTTTGCTTGAAAGGGCTGCCCGCCGCAATTGGGAATTTCCTTTCCCTTGTGCAGAAACTGTGGACGTTGGAAATTGTTTGTGGAAAGGAAAGGAAAAGACCGATAAAATTCTGGAGCGGATTCGGCCGCTTCGAAAAAGTCCCTGCGAAAGTTTCTGCACGGGCAATTCCTTGCGCCATCGGTTGATCCGTTGTGTTCTCCCGGCCTATGAAGCTCAAAATATTCGCCCGCGCTCTGCTCTTTCCAAGTTTGATCGTTTGCACGTTCGCTTTCGGCCAGCAAACTCACCCTGCAGCCTCTGCGCCGAAGGGCGCAACCCAGCCGATCGCCCGCGGAAAATATATCGTCGAGGGCCTCTCCCGCTGCGGACAATGCCACACCCCGCGGGACGAAAACGGCCAGCCGGAGCGGGACCATTGGCTGGAAGGCGCCGCCGTGTGGCTGAAGCCGGCTGAGCCGGCGCAGGACTGGCCGCTGAAAGCCCCGCGCATCGCCGGCGCTCCACCCGCAGGCGATGCCGGCCTGATCCGCCTGCTCATGACCGGAATCTGGACCAACGGCAAGCCCCTGCGCCAACCCATGCCGCAGTTTCGCATGACCCGGGAGGATGCGGAGGCGGTGGTGGCGTATCTAAGATCGCTGGCGCCGACGCCGCGGTAAGGTGGGCGGTCTTGCCGTGGGATGGAGGTCGGCGCCTGTTCTTACCTCCTGTGATGAGCCGGAGGGAAATTGCCGAGCTTTGCTCGGCTGGACGGGGCAAGCCCCGTCTCCACACAGGCAGTTTCCTAGGCGAGGTTTTTACGTTCATCCGTCACAGACCATTGGGTGTTTCCGGTCGTAATCTTTTCCCGATGCCTTGGTCGCTGCGGCGGTTCGACCAGCCGGGCCAACTGCATTTCCTGACTTTCAGTCGCTACGCGGCAGCAGGCAAAATCCAGACAGCCGCCGCCGCCCGCAGAGTTTTCGCGGCCGCGCTGGAGCGCATCCGGCAGCAGTACCGATGGAAGCATTGACCGCCCCACAACTCGAAATAACAGCTGGGAGCAGGCAAAATTTGAAGTACCTGCTTTGCGCTGGGCCGACTTGGGCGATGGAGAACATGGGTTCAGCATGATCAACGAATCAAAATATGGATACGACGCAAAAGACAACGTTTTGCGGCTCTCGCTGTTGCGCGCGCCAACCTGGCCAGACCCAGACGCCGACCGTGGTCATCATCACTTCGGGTATACCCTGTATCCGCATTCCGGTGATTGGAAACAAGCGCTGACCATGCGGCGCGGGTATGAATACAACTACAAACTGGCTGCGTGGCAGGTCGCATCTCACGAAGGAGCGCTTCCCCCGGAACACAGTTATCTGACCGTGAACCCGGAGAATGTCGTGGCAACTGCACTCAAGAAAGCCGAGGATAGCGACAGCCTTATTCTGCGAATGTTTGAATGGGCGGGGAAGGAAAGCGATGTGCACCTGACTGTTCCCCCAAAACCGACCGCTGCGACGATCACGAACCTGATGGAGAAACCGGAAGGCCGGGCCTTGACTACATTCGGGAATCAGGTGACGGTACACATTCATCCATACGAGATTCTTTCCCTGCTTCTGGATTATTCCAACCGCAGTCATGATTAGTTGGCCCCTGGGATGTTCACCAAGGTGGAGACCGTATTACCTATTGAATTAATTTCCCATATGCAATACAGTACTGTCCCGAATCGGATGGCAGGGCCTAAAGACCACGGTAGTGCCAGTAAGTCGCCAAAAACCTAAGTGCGTCTTTCTCCAGTTCAGACAAAAGAAAAACTGGCAGGAAGCTAATCTCGCGCTACATAGTTGCGGATTCAGTGGTGTCCCCGGCACATGATGCGATTACGGATACGGAACACGGCAAGCCTATTCGGCGGAGGGATTGGGCAATGAATCTGCAATTCCGGCCTCTTTCAGCAATGCTTTTGTTGTTCGCTGCCGCATTCATGCCGGTGCGCGCAGAAGAGAAAACACCGAAAGTGTCCGTGCAGTGGGATAAGGTCACTCGGATATCGCAGACAGTTCCTTCGTTGCAGGTGGTGGTGAACCCGCCTTTGCGCCGAGGCAGCGCGATTCACGATAACGCATTTCAATCGCTGCGGGAAATGGGAGCGGACTACGTTCGCTTCGTGCCTTGGTACCCTTACCCTAAGCTCGCAGTTCCGGAACTCGACCCTCCATCGGCGGGCAAAACATCCTGGGATTTTTCTCTCATCGATCCCTTAACCATCGATTTTCTCGAAGCCACGCGTGGACATCCGGTGATGCTGAACTTCAGCACCACTCCGCAGTGGATGTACAAAGTTGAGAAACCGGTTCCCTATCCTGACGACCCAAACAAACCAATTTGGGACTATGTGCAGGGAACCGAGTTGCGCGATCCCACCATGAAGGAAATAGGCGACTATTACGGCCGTGTGTTTTCCTGGTACACAAATGGAGGATTTACAGACGAGGCCGGCAAGCGGCACGAGTCCGGCTATCACTACTCTATTCCCCTCTGGGAAGTGCTCAACGAGGTTGATTTCGAGCATGACACCAAACCTGAAACCTACACACGCATCTATGACTCGGTCGTCGAATCAATCCGAAAAGTGAAGCCGGAGACGAAGTTTGTTGGCATGTCACTCGGCGCTCCGCTGGAGTCGCCGGGCTTTTTCGACTATTTCCTGAATCCCAAGAACCACAAACCTGGGATTCCTCTCGACTACATTTCTTACCATTTCTACGCGATTCCCACCCCTGAGCAGACTCCGGAGATCCAGCAGTACACATTCTTTGCCCAGGCAGACGGTTTTCTCAAAGGAGTAGGCTTCATAGAGAACGTCCGCAAGAGACTCTCTCCCAACACCCGTACAGCGGTTAATGAGGTGGGCGCTATATCCGCCGACGATGTGCTGATGGTCACGCAAGGAAAGACCATGGGGCCCATTCCGAATTCCCACTGGAATCTGGTCGGTTCCATGTTCGCCTACATCTATGGTGAGCTTTCTAAACTCGGCATCGACATTGTGTGCGAGTCCCAGTTGGTTGGATACCCCACGCAGTTTCCCAGCGTCTCTTTGCTGGATTGGAACACGGGAAAACCCAATGCGCGCTACTGGGTGTTGAAGCTGCTCAAGGACAACTTCGGGCCCGGAGATAAAATTGTGGAAGCGAAAGTCTCCAACTCAGATTACGTGTACGCGATGGCTGTGATTACTCGTGACGGCAAACGTCGTATCTTGCTGGTGAACAAGCATGACAGCGACGTTAGCGTTTCTCTCCCGGGAGCAAGCCAGGGACAACAAGTCTACGTGGACCAGACCACCGCCCTGCAGCCTCCCGGATCCATTACCCTGACCAGCGATAATGTGCTGCTGCGCGGGTTCTCTACCTCGGCGGTGACCCTTCCGTGAAGTTACACGGATAACCCAGGGGACGGAACGTTGCTATCTCTGCAATTTGAATCCCTTACGGTGCCAGCCGATCGGTGTCTCTGGCTTGACAATCACCAACACTGCCAATCGAATAGCCGAGACCAAAGGACCAGGGAGAATCGGGCAGCGTCGGTGGACAAAAAAAGGGACTGACGGAAGTGACCCCCATTGTTTCGTCCCAATCCGGGAGATTGTCCCGGCTGACTAGATAACCGTGCTCGGCTCCTTTCCTCCGAGCCTCGGTTGCTTGAGCGCTTCCAGGTTTACTCGGCGGCCGGGAGCCGACACGGTTATCTAATCAGCCCTGTTCCTCGGGTTTATGGATCATGGGCAGACGATTTTTCCCTGCGCCATACTTGTAATCGTCGCCTCCGAGAGTCCCGGCTGGTAACGTTGGTATGCGACTCCAAAGGCGCCCGTGTTCTCGCCCTTCGCGCCAGGCGTCCCCGTCACAATCACCAGAATGGTCCGTTCCGCATTGTAAAAAATATCCTGCGACTTTCTGGAATCGTACCCATGCACCATCTTGAATCCCGCAAGATGCGAGGCATACCAGGCAACGGTCGCGGCGACGCTGGCATTGGCCTTGCTGTAGTCTTTCGAAAAAATGTAATAGATGAGCGGGTACAAGTTGCCTTGCATCTTGCTTTTGCAAACCCGCGCATCGGGGAGTTTCTTTGGCTCATTTCCCCCGTCTTTTGTCACGGTCGTCGGAATCACAGGAAGACCGGTTAGCGGATCGTTCGTAAATACCTTCACTTGGGCTACAGCGTTCGGCAGGCAGAAGACCAGTGTCGTTGCGATCAGCAAAGCAAGCTTCATTGAATCTCTCCATCCTGAAGTGTGAACCATTTTCCAGATACGAGGGTGGCTGTGATCTTTCAAGAGGTTGTCCATTCGATCCGAACCGGAGAAGCTGATTGTGCGAGCAATCACCTCTGAGGAGAGAGCGAATGGACATCCACCAGAATGCCCGACTTACCCTGCGCAGTCGAGAGGAGTTAGTACAACGAGTTTCCCGCGGAATGACATTGAAGCGGGCCGCGGCCCGCTTCAATGTCACTGCGAAAACCGCCACCAAGTGGGTACGCCGCTATCGTAGCTTCGGCCCGCCGGGTCTGCGGGACCGTTCTTCGCGGCCACGCCATAGTCCGCGTTGCACCGCTCCCCACCTGGTGGAGCAGGTCTTGGCCTTGCGTCGTCAGCATCGCCCCGCCTATCAGATTGCTCAAGCTACCCTGCTCAGTCCCGCCACCATCAGCCGTATCCTGCAACGCGCCCATCTCAGCCGCTGGCGCGATCTCCATCCCGCTCCTCCTGTGATCCGTTACGAACACCCCGCTCCGGGCGACATGCTGCATCTCGACATCAAGGGAATGACCCGTTATCAGCGGGTTTCCATTCGCGGCGATGGTCGCCGCCGTGGTCGTCCTCAGTTTGCCGGCTGGCAGGCTTTGCACGTCGCCATCGACGATCATTCCCGCCTCGCCTTCTCCCGCATGCTCCCCAATCAGACCGCCCAAACCGCCATCGCCTTCCTCCGCGCCGCCGTCGCCTTCTACGCTCAACACGGCATCCACATTCGCCGCCTGCTCACCGACAACGGCTCCTGCTATCGCTCCCGCTACTTCCATGCCGCCTGCCTCCGGCTTGGCATTCGCCACCACTTCACTCGCCCTTACACTCCTCGCACCAACGGCAAAGCCGAACGCTTCATTCAAACCGCTCTCCGCGAATGGGCCTACGCTCGCCACTACGCTCACTCCGAAGAACGCGATCAAAACCTGTTGCCCTGGTTAGAGCACTACAACTTCTCTCGACCCCATGGTAGTCTCGGCTACGCTCCGCCTATCAGCCGCATTCCGGCAGGTACAACGTCTTGAGAAACCACAGGTGGCCCAATCAAGCCCGGGTTTCGCTTGAGTGGGGCTGTTTTGCTACGTATTCAATGGGAGAAGCAAAAAGGACGCGATCACTCGCGCCCTCAATTGTGCATTCTGACTTCTGACCTAGTCTCTGACTCCGTCCATAAACGCCCGCAGTTTCCGCGAGCGCGAGGGATGCCGCAGCTTGCGCAACGCCTTGGCCTCAATTTGCCGGATGCGTTCGCGCGTCACTGCGAACGACTGACCAACTTCTTCCAGGGTGTGCTCACTGCCATCTTCGAGGCCGAAGCGCATCTTGATGACTTTCTCTTCGCGCGGCGTCAGCGTGCGCAGCACCTGGCCGGTCTGGTCCTTCAGGTTGACGTTGATCACAGCTTCCGCCGGCGAAACCACGCCGCGGTCTTCGATGAAGTCGCCCAGATGCGAATCTTCTTCTTCGCCGATGGGGGTTTCCAGAGAAATCGGCTCCTGCGCGATCTTCAGGACTTTCCTCACCTTGGCCACCGGAATGTCCATCCGCTTGGCGATTTCCTCCGACGTGGGTTCGCGTCCCAGTTCCTGCACCAGCTGCCGCGAGGTGCGGATCAGCTTGTTGATGGTTTCGATCATGTGCACCGGGATGCGGATGGTACGCGCCTGATCGGCGATGGCACGCGTGATCGCCTGCCGAATCCACCAGGTGGCGTAGGTTGAAAATTTGTAGCCGCGGCGGTATTCGAATTTGTCGACGGCTTTCATCAGGCCGATATTGCCTTCCTGAATCAGGTCGAGGAACTGCAGTCCGCGGTTGGTGTATTTCTTGGCGATGGATACGACCAGGCGCAGGTTGGCTTCGATGAGCTCGCGCTTGGCCTGCTCGGCGTCCATGTCGCCCTGGATGATCTCGCGCTGGGTGCGCTTGAGTTCCAGGAACAGCACACCCGCTTCCTGCTCGAGCTTTTCCAGTTCGGCATGGATGACCCGCGCCTGGCGCTTGTATTCCTTGCGCTGATCGTCGCTGCGGGTGGCTTCGGCTTTCTTCTCCAGATTCTGAATCTGGCGGTCGAGCGAACGCATGCCGTCCACGGTTTTGTTGACGCGCTCGATCAGGTGTTTGCGTTCGTTGTTGGTGAATCCCAGATTGCGCACCGCCAACGAAACCCGCACTACGGCGCGCGCCAGCCCGATGCGAAAGTGGCGGTATTCCTTGGGCTTTTTCTTCTGCGATACGGCGACAAACTTCTCCTGCACCTGGGCGGATTTTTTGTACGCCTTGGCCAGTTCGTCAATCTTGCCGGTGAATTCCTTCAGCCGGTTCTGCAGAATTTCGTCGGTGATTTCCTCTTCGTCGAAGGTGACCACTTCCTTAATGGAGCGGACCCCCTTCTTGAGGTCCTCGCCCATGGCGAGCAATTCGTTGATCACAATGGGCGAGCGCGAAAGCGCCTTGAGCACGCGCAACTGGCCGCGCTCGATGCGCTTGGCGATTTCCACTTCGCCCTCGCGCGTAAGCAGCGGCACCGTCCCCATCTCTCTCAAATACATGCGAACGGGGTCGTTGGTTTTTTCCATGGCCCCGGGGGTGAGGTCGAGTTCCACGTCCTCTCCCATTTCCTCGTCGTCGAACTTTTTGTCGAGCGAGGGCAGCTTGGGGCCTTCGAGCACGTCAATGCCCTGCGTGCCGATGGTGGTCAGCAGATCGTCCAGGTCGTCGGGAGACTGTACATCCTGCGGAATAAGCTCGTTCACCTGATCGTAGGTGAGATAGCCTTTCTCCTTGCCGGTATCGATCAGCTTTTTGATATCGTCGTACTTGTCGTCAAGTGCCAAGAAAAATTACCCTCTTCGTCCCGTAAAGGACGTGAAAGACGTTATTGGATTCGGTGGGAACGGAGTTTTGGCGGAGCTACGCCGACACAAACTTTCAGAGTATAGCACGAATGGCCGTACCTTTCCTGCTTTGGAACTGGCTATCGCCGCCGCTGCTTCCTGGTTATCCCCCGCTATCTTAATGACTTAGATGTTTCGTGACTCCATTTAGTTTCATGATCCTCAGGGTTAGGCCGTACGGCTGGCCGGGCTGTTTTCGGTCAATCCGGGATCCATGAGGGCGCGTTTGAGGCGCATTTTCTCCTGTAACAAAGCCTGCAAGCGCCCCGGCTCCAGGTTCGGGACTTGCAGTTCCCGCTGGATGCGCTCCAGTTCGCGCCGGATTTGGATGCGCTTTAGCGCTCGCACCGCTCCTTCCAGCCGCTCGGCCGTCAGTTCTTCGTCTTCTTTCAGCAAAATGGCTGCCAGCAGGCTGCGCTCGCTCTCCGGCCAGGGCAATTCCATTACATCGGCAGCTTCCGGCGGGGCGTGAAGCAGGGTTTCGATCAGGGACTCGGAAGCCAGGCCATGATGGATGTTTTCGCTGACCAGGGCATAGCGAGCCTGGCGGGCGGGGTCGAACTCCTCTTCGGCGCCGTCGCGGGCAGAGAGGTGCTCTTCGTCAGCCATTTGCGTGGCTGAGCAGAGCGCGCGGATTAGGATGCGCTCGGCGTCGGTGATCTGCGCGGTGGCTGGAGCTTTCACGGCGCTGGTCGAGCGGTTGGAGACGGCGTGCTTCAGCTCCTGGCGCAGCACGGCGGAGTCAATGCCCAGCTTCTGCGCAATCTCCTGCGCCAGTTCGTCGCGGACAATCCGGCTGGGAATTTTCTGGATGTGCGGGAGCAGGTAATTGACCGCCTTCACTTTGCTTTCGCCACTGCGTGCCGGGAACTGCCCGCGGGCACGCTCGATCAGGTAGTCGAAATATTTTTGTGAGCTGTTTGAGCGCGGCGGCGTACGCGTCTTTCCCTTTGCGGCGGATGAAGAGGTCGGGATCGAAACCGGATTCGAGCGTCAGCACCTGGATTTCGAATTCTTCTTCGACCAGCAGGCCCAGAGTGCGTTCGGTAGCGCTCGCGCCGGCGGTATCGGGATCGAAATTGACGACCACTTTCTTACTGAAAGCGTCCCAGCAGCTTCGCCTGTAGCTCGGTGAACGCTGTGCCGGAGCTAGCAATCACATTGTGGAATCCGGCGGCGTAAACCGAGATGCAATCCATCTGGCCCTCGACCAGAATGGAGTAGTTCAAAGCGCGGATGGCTTCCTTGGCGTGGTCGAGATTGAACAGCACGCGCGATTTGGAGTAGATGGCGGTCTCGGGCGAGTTCAGGTACTTTGGCCCGGCTTTTTCGTCGGTGGAGAGGGTGCGCCCGGTAAAGGCGATGACTTTGCCGGATTCGTTGGCGATGGGGAACATGACCCGGTTGCGGAATTTGGAGTACATCGCCGCCAGCTTCCGGCCCGGCTTCTGCCCCTTCACCCTCGCGATTGTCATCCTGAGCGAGCGCGCCGTCCTTTGGCGAGCGAGTCGAAGGATCCGAGCTGACGCCGTCATTCGACCTCCTTCCACGAAAACAATCCGCTCTCCCGTAGACTCCTGCTCGGAAAACTCGGCTTTCAGCCGGTCGCGCAGCAGGAATCCGGAATCGGGCGCATAGCCGATGCGGAAGGCCTTGATCGTCTCCTCATTCAGGCCCCGCCCGGCAAGATACTCGCGGGCATGGGCGCCCTCGGGGCGGCGCAGGCACTCCTGGAAGAAAGAGACCGCGCGCTCGTGCACGTCGAGGAGCACGGCGCGCAGCTTGGCTTCCTGCGCCTCGGCGGGGCTGGAGAAGGTCGCTTTCGGCAGGGCGATGCCCAGCTTCTGCGCCACCGCGCGGACGGCTTCGGGGAAAGTAATGTTCTCGATCTTCTGCACGAAGCTGAAGACGTCGCCCGAGGCTCCGCAGCCGAAGCAGTGATAGAACTGGCGGGTGGCGTGCACGGAAAACGAAGGCGTCTTCTCGCCATGGAACGGGCACAGGCCGGAGTAGTTCTGCGCACCCGCCTTCCTCAGCTTGACGTAGTCGCCCACAATGCGGACGATGTCGGCCTGCTGCTTGACGGTGTAGGCGAAGTCTCCGGGGTTGGCCATGGGCTATTGGGATTGTGCGCGATGCCGCCACTGAATGGAATATACCGGAAGAAGAAAATTGTGGAGAAGGTGTGGAAGGACTAGGTGAAGGGGGCACCGGTGTGAGGGTGCCATTTTCTAGGGTTGGGATACCTAGGTTATTTGCTGGTCTCGAAAAGCAAATCGTCTAACACCTTTTCCATTTTCGGAGATATGGAAAATGTTCTTTCGCCGGCTCCAATTCTTCCGCCATCGTCGACAGTCAACACGCCTTCGCTAGCCGCGTGATTGTAGACCCACGTCATGTCTTCAACTTTTAGGCCTTGCGCAATAACCGGAGGATAGGTGCCAAACTTCAGACTGCCGTGCTTTCTAATATGCCTAAGCGCAGCCAGTCCTTTTGCCCCGGTCACTTTCAAAACCCCTTTGACTGTGTCGTAGTCGTGTTGTTCTGCTGCGCTTCTTGGCGGATGTTCTGTTAGGTTGCGGATATCCGCATCGCATTGCTTAATAGTCAATTCCAACCCTGAGATGGTCTTGGTCAGTTCGATTTCTCGTACTTTTCTATCGCGGTCCAGCTTATTTGGGGGTTCGGCATAGCTGGATGAGGAAATAAACCGCGAGAGCGAAAAGATAAAGCTGAAACGTCGTCTTTATCAACAGCCAATCTATTTGCGTGTGAGGATCACGGACGTAGAGGAGGAGGGTGGTAGTCCTATTCCTGCGAGCGCCCATACAATGTTATCTCTGGCCCACGGGGCAGCATCCCTCCAAAGTCGTCTCCAAAATCGCGTGTAATAGGAATCTTGTAGTTCCACCAGAAAAATATTATATGTGGGCCGGGTGCCTCCATCTCACAAAGTACCATTTTCCAAACGGGCACTCACTTTCAATCTTGGGTGCCCCACGTTTGCCGGGGGTTGGCAAACGTGGGACCTGACTCGAAGGCACCGGCGGCTCTACAACTGGTCGCGACTCAGTTACACTTCTGCCAAGCTCATGAGCATATTTCGGGTTGCTCTTGCGAATCTCCGTTTTCCTGCCACACGCGAGGAGTCGGTGACGCTCGCCGAAGAAGCCATTACCCAAGCCGCAGCCGGGAGCGCCCGACTCGTCTGCTTTCCGGAATGCTACGTTCCGGGTTACCGCGCTTCGGGGAAGGCAATTGTGGCTTCTGATCCCGCGTTTCTAGAACGGGCGTGGTCTGTTCTGGCGGCGGCTGCGGCGAAGGCAGACGTAGCCGTCATTCTGGGCACCGAGCGCATTGTTAATGGCGCACTCCTCGCCACTGCGCTGGTCTTTGATCGTGACGGAAGCCGCCTCGGGTTCCAGGACAAAGTGCAACTCGACCCCTCCGAGGAATCCACGTACACGCCGGGGTCGGGAAGACGGGTTTTCAAAACGGGTCCGCTAACCTTCGGCATTGTGATCTGCCATGAAGGATGGCGTTATCCGGAGACTGTGCGCTGGGCGGTACGGCAGGGGGCGCAGATTGTCTTCCACCCGCAATTCCACGAAGCGGAGCCGGGAGGTTGCGTGCCTTCCGTTTATGGCGATCCGGCAAATACATTTCATGAGAAGGCGGTCCTTTGCCGCGCTGCAGAGAGCACCTGCTATTTCGCGACCGTAAACTGTGCGAGCGACGGATCGCCGACAACCTCGGCGGTTGCACGACCCGATGGGACGCTGCTCTGCTATCAGCCGTATGGTAAGGAAGGATTACTGTTGGCGGACGTTGACCTTAGTTCCGCAAGCGGCCTGCTGGCAGCGCGGTACAAACCCATCTAAGGCTGGAAACCCGCGCCAGACAGTTGCGCCCGATGGGCACGATGTCAACTTCGTGCGGCTGAAGCCGCACCCTGACACAAGCGTCCGCACAACGGTAGGGATTCTTCGACTACGCCGCGCCATGCGGCGCGGCTCCGCTCAGAATGACAAAACGTTGGGCTGTATTCACGGCTTCCGCCGCGTTGTCATGCTGAGCGGAGGCGGGCCAGCCGTTTCTGGCTGGCCTGCCGGAGTCGAAGCATCCCTACCCTCTCGGCTGTCCTTCATCCATGAGCAATTTGGTTTTAGCGGACAAGAGTGTCCGCCGCTGGGGACTGAGGTCGGTCCTTCTCAGTTCAGGCAGAAATAAGACCCCACCCTAGCGAACACCGCGCTAGGATGGGCACCCGATCCCCTGGTACAAAGCGTCCGCACGGCTGTAGGGATTCTTCGACTGCGCCGCGCCATGCGGCGCGGCTGCGCTCAGAATGACAAAACGTTAGGCTGTTGCCGGGCGCCCCGCATCTCGCCAGTACCACTCTCCAAACAAGCACTCACTTTCAATCTTGCGTGCCCCACGTTTGCCCGGGGTTGGCAAACGTGGGACCTGGCTCGAAGGCAGTGGCCGTTCTCCGGGGGGCCGAGCACGCCGCTAACAACTACTCAGGGGCCCGTTTGCGCCCGATGGGCGGTGACGCTCGGGGCTGGTTCGGAACCAGGGCTTGCGCCCTGAGCTACCTTCTGCCGGCCCCAACGGGGCTTTGCTCGGTGGACTGGCCGAAGGAAGTCGGGCCGTTCCCGGCGCCGCCCTCCCAGGTCTCGAAAAGCGCGAGACCTTCGACCCGGAGCAGGGCAGGCTCTGGGCCCATGCGAGGGAACGTCCCCACCCTAAATTTCGCAAAGAACGCGAAATTTAGAATGGGGCACCCGGCAGCTACGGACCGGAGATCAGCGCTGCGATTATGGTTATGCAAAGCGACCCAAGATAAATACCGGTGACAAGAGTTGTCTCGCGTTGCATCTTAAGGGTCACAGGTGGATAAACATTGATTTCTCCAAGCGCCGCGCTTTGGCGCCACATCTGAAACCACTCGCCAAACCCTTGACCTCGTACACCGTTGATAATCGCGAGAATCAGACTAACCGCCCAAGAAGAAACAAATACGATCCCCAACAAGACCAGAAATCCATCGGAGATGGATTGCAAAGGCCGAGACTGAAGCAATCCGCCTGTGGCGGCAGTGCCGATACAGAGCCCAAAAGTGCAAACCAGTACACCCAGGATTCTTAGTGCGTTTCGAGAGGACGGGTCCAAAACCATGCGCTGGTAGTATCCACGCGCCCCTGGAGCAAGAACGGCGAGTCGCATAGGATTGCGCATAACGAGAAATCCAAACGTCGCCAGAATCGCTCCGATCGCGGTGCCTAGGACCGTGCCCATTGTCGCAGTGTCCTTCGCACAGCACTTTACGCCAATGGAAGAGGTATTCCTAGATGGGTTCGTGGGCGGTGCCCCCACATCTCACGCAGAACCACTCCCAAACGAGCACTCACTTTCAACCTCGGGTGCCCCATGTTTGCCGGGGGTTGGCAAACGCGGGTCCTGGCTCGAAGGCACCGGCCGCTGCCAGGGGGGCTCAGCTCTTCTGAATCGGCGGTCCGCTGAAGCCGGCCCCTGATACAAAGTATCGACACGCCTCTAGGGATTCTTCGACTGCGCCGCGCCATACGGCGCGGCTCCGCTCAGAATGACAAAGCGTTGGGCTGCATTCATGGCTTCCGCCGCGTTGTCTTGCTGAGCGGAGGCGGGCCAAGCGTTTCTGGCTGGCCTGCCGCAGTCGAAGCATCCCTACCCTCTCCGCCGTTCCTTCGCGCCCGCACGCCAGTCCCTTTCCTCCATGCATCACTTCGCCCAGGTTAGCTCGCAAGACACGCTCGCGAACCTGGGGGGCACACAGTATTGCAATCGAGCCATGCAGGAGCCGTTCACCCGCGATCGCATTATCGAGGCGCTTCAGGCGATGCCGCCCAATGCCACCATTGACGATGCTATTGAACGGCTTTTGTTCCTGGCAAAAATCGGAACGGGACTGGCTGAGCTCGACAGGTCCGAAGGGGTTCCTCACGATAAGGCAGGACTGAAGCCGGCCCTTGATACAAGGCGTCGGCACAACGGTAGGGATTCTTCGACTACGCCGCGCCATGCGGCGCGGCTGCGCTCAGAATGACAGAACGTTCGGCTGGCGTTGCATTCACGGCTTTCGCCGCACTGTCATGCTGAGCGGAGGCGGGCCAACCGTTTCTGGCTGGCCTGCAGGAGTCGAAGCATCCCTATGCTCTTCGCTGTCCTTCATCCAGGAGTAATTTGGTTTTAGCGGACAAGAGTGTCCGCCGCTGGGGACTGAGGTCGGTCCTTCTCGGTTCAAGCAGAAATAAGACCCGATCCCCTGATACAAAGCGTCCGCACAACCGTAGGGATTCTTCGACTGCGCCGCGCCATCGGCGCGGCTCCGCTCAGAATGACAAAACGCTAGGCTGGCGTTGCATTCACGGCTTTCGCCGCATTGCCCTGCTGAGCGCAGGCGGGCCAGCCGTTTCCGGCTGGCCTGCCGGAGTCGAAGCATCCCTATCCTCTTCACTTTCCTTCATCCAGGGGTACCAGTCTCTCGCCAGGTCCAGCCAGTGCGGGTTCGACGACTCGATCAGCGCGATTTTCCGGTCCCTCCTCCAGCCTTTCAGTTGCTTTTCACGGCCGATGGCTTTGTACACGTCATCGTAAGACTCCCAATAGAGCAGTCGGTCCACGTCGTATTTGGCGGTGAAGCCTTCGCGGCGGCGCGCCTGGACATGCCCAAGACGATAGCGGAGAAGTGTCGCTCAAAATCGTCCCGACAGACGCGCATCCATCCACGTAGATGCACGGATTCTGGTACGATTCCGTACCTGGAGTGACTCATGCGCTGCAGCCCTCTTCTGCTTTCCCTCTTGCTGGTCTTGCTTCTAAGCTTTGGCTCTCCTGCTGCGGCGACTCCGAAAACCGACTCTCGTCTAAAGCATGCCTTCCGGCGTCCCGCCGAAAATGGCTGGACATTTGTCCACCTTGAAGGCAAGCCCGCGGATATCGGTTTTCAACATGGATACCTGCTGGCGCCCGAGATCGAAGACGCGCTGAAAGTCACCATCTTCGAGCAGACTCGGGACAATAGCAAAGACTGGCAATTCTTCCGCCAGGCGGCGCAAAACATGATGTGGCCGCACATCGAGCAGGAGTACCGCGACGAACTGCAGGGCATCGCCGATGGCGCCAATGCCCATGGCCTAAAGCTGGACGTGTGGGACGTGGTGGCCATGAATGCCTTTCCGGAATGGTCCTACTACGTCAAGCAATATGACCAGCAGCACGGCATTCAGTCGCCGCCTTCGGTGACCGCGCCCGACCATTGCAGCGCCTTTGTAGCCACCGGCAGTTACACACGCGACGGCAAGATCGTGATCGCCCACAATGACTGGACCAACTACATGGATGGCGAACGCTGGACAATCGTTTTCGACATTGTTCCTGCCCATGGCCAGCGAATCCTGATGGATGGATTCCCCGGTCTGATTCACAGCGGCGACGATTTCGGGGTCAATTCGGCAGGCATCATCATCACCGAGACGACCATCACGCAATTTTTTGGCTACGACCCGGCCGGCATTCCCGAATTTGTGCGCGCCCGCAAGGCCATGCAGTATTCCACTTCGATCGATGATTTTGCCCGCATCATGAAAGAGGGCAATAACGGCGGGTACGCCAATGATTGGCTGATTGCGGACATCAACAAAAATGAAATTGCCAGCCTCGAACTCGGCCTGAAGAATGTGACGCTGGAACGCAAGACGGATGGATATTTCGTGGGGTCGAACTTTCCCATCAACGAGAAGTTGGCGCGCGAGGAAACCGATTTCGACATGCACGATATGGGATCCAGTGCCAACGCCCGCCATGCCCGTTGGGAGCAGTTGATGGCCGAGAACAAGGGCAAGATTGATGTCAGGGCCGCGCAAGGTTTTCTGGCAGACCACTTCGACACCTTCGACAAGAAGATCGAACCCGACGAACGCACTCTCTGCGGTCACGTCGATCTCTCGCCCCGCGGGATGTCTACCTGGCAGCCACCCTACGGAGTTGCGGGCGCCGTACAAAATAAAGTCGCCGATGCTGCCATGGCGGCGAAAATGGAGTTCACCGCTGCGGCGGGACATGCCTGCAAAACCGCCTTCCATGCCCGCGAGCATTTGCAAGCACATCCGGAGTTCATCGGGCAGGAGGAGCTCTTGCGCGATATGAATCCGCAGCCATGGACAACGTTTGCCGGGGCCAGGTGATCAGCTTCTATACCGATGGCGGGATGGCGCCGCCAATCTCTTTACCCCTCTTCCGGTGCTAGAATTCACAGTCGCTTCCTGGAAGGGCTTCCATGTCTGAGCAAATCACTCTCACCTACGCCGCTCACCTCATTGTCCGAAGATGAATCCTTGTTCCGTAATAATATCCGGCAATTTGCCGAGGAAAAAATTCGTCCGCTGGTCAAAGAAATGGACGAGAAAGCCGGCTTTGACCACGGCCTCCTGCAGCAGTTTTTCCAGCTGGGACTGATGGGCATCGAGATTCCCGAGCAGTACGGCGGAGGGGCGGGCAAGTTTTTCGAAGCAGTCCTTGCGGTAGAAGAGTTGTCTCGTGTGGATGCCTCCGCGGGGGTGCTGGTTGACGTGCAGAACACGCTGGTCAACAATGCCTTGCTGCGCTGGGGCACAGACGAACAGAAAAAGCGCTACCTTCCCCGCCTCGCTGCCGATACCTGCGGAGCTTACGCTCTGAGCGAGGCCGGCTCCGGTTCCGATGCGTTTGCCTTGCAAACCAAAGCCGAACAGAAAAATGGCGACTACGTCCTGAACGGCCGCAAGTTGTGGATTACGAATGCCAAGGAGGCCGGCCTCTTCGTGCTGTTTGCGAATATAGATCCTGCCGCAGGCTACAAAGGCATCACCGCTTTCCTGATCGAAAAGGAATTCCCCGGCTTCACCGTCGGCAAGAAGGAAGACAAACTGGGCATTCGAGCCTCCTCTACCTGTGAGTTGATTCTCGAAGACTGCCGCGTGCCTGCCACGAATGTTCTCGGGGAAGCCGGGAAGGGCTACAAGATCGCGATTGAGACGCTGAACGAAGGACGCATCGGGATTGGCGCCCAAATGGCCGGAGTCGCCCGCGGCTCCTGGGAATTTGCTGCGAGATACGCAAAAGAGCGCAAGCAGTTCGGCAAAACCCTCGCCGAGTTTCAGGGAATTCAATTTCAAATCGCGCAAATGGCGACGGAAATCGAAGCCGCGCGGCTGATGGTGTACAACGCGGCTCGCCTGAAAGATGCCGGGGTATCCTTTCTGAAAGAGGCCGCCATGGCCAAACTGTTCTGCTCGCAGGTGGCCGAGCGCGTCACCTCGCTGGCCATTGAAATTTATGGCGGCTATGGCTTCACCAAGGATTACCCGGTCGAGAAATACTGGCGTGACTCCAAAATCGGCAAGATCTACGAGGGCACCTCGAATATGCAACTGGCGACGATTGCCAAGCTGGTTCTGGGGCAGAAATGATGCTCCGGCGCCCTCTTACTCCCCAAAAGTAACCATGCCTGATTACCCATTATGTGCAGCGGATTGCAGCCGCTGGCTTGGCTTTTCTGCTCGAAGTTCACGCTAACTCTTTTTTTGCCATCAAGTTAACCAAAGTAACATCCTTGGCGTCCAAGCTGCATTTGTACCAGCGCCCGCGAGCGGGGGCTGGATGGGGTGCCCTTTGTTAAACCTATTGCCGCAGAGCACGATTGAACGCCCAAAGCCAAAACGCGTGATGTTCCCAGTTCTGGTGTTGCTCTTCCTGTTCTCCTATGGGCTGATGACCATGCTGATTGTGGAGCAGGGCAAAACCATTGATGTCCAGCGCTACCTGATCGGACAGCTTTTCAGCGATTCGGCCAAACTGAGCCACCTGCAGGGTGAAATCAATCAACAAGCGCAAGCCAAGGCGCAGGCGGAAACGCAATCTCCGTCCTCCAAGGCGACCCCGCCCGCAAAGGCGGAGAGAAAGCGGCATGTGACTCCGCTAAGGCCGCCGAAAGACACGTCCGATTCGTCCGACGCACGTAGAACGTTGACTACGATTTGACCCTCCCAGGGGTCCTGGTTAGGCAATGAAAATTCTGGCACTGCTGTTGTTGTCGCTAACTCTTCCCGGCAGTTTCGTCGCCCCCCCGCTGCGCCATCCCGTGAAACCCGGGACCATACCAGTGGCGCACAAGGGTGGGGTATGGTACTTCGCGGAAACCGGCCACGCCGTTTATTGCTTTGGTCCGGTAATGTACATTCGCGATGTGCAGGGTAGCATCACCCGCGTTGCCACCTTCTGCCAGGGCGATAAAACAATCGTTCCCCTCAAGGACTAGCATCCCCACGTTATCTGCGTAGGGACCGTTCCGCTAAAATCCTGCTAGAGTTTTCTCATGCCCAAGTTCGAGAAGCATATTTTCATCTGCGGGAATCAACGGCCTGCCGGCCATCCACGCGGTTGCTGTGATCCCGAAGCCCGCGCCGAACTACAGAAGCTCTTCAAACAAAAGCTGGCGCAACGCGGGCTGAAGGGAAGGGTGCGCGCCAACCAATCCGGATGCCTCGACCAGTGTGAGCATGGCCCAAATCTCGTGATTTATCCAGAGGCCGTCTGGTATGGCGGAGTTACCCTCGCCGATGTGGATGAGATCATCGAATCCCACATTGTCGAGGGTAGCCCGGTGGAGCGGTTGAGGTTAGCGGATTCCTGCCTCAATACACAAGATTGCGAGCACCGAGTGCGGAAAGCGGTACGCCAGAAAGAAAGCTAACCACTTCTCGCGCGCTGCGAGTACCCCAGAACCTTCCGGAAATGGCGGCTACGCGCTATCCCTTTTGTGGGGAGTTCGCCAATGGATGGGTGTGTGCGGCCGGCTTGTTGGGGGTGGCGTTGGTGGCCAATGCCTCGCCGGTAGCCGTCCGTTCCGTTTTTGAGGATGAACTCAGCGTGACCGTATCCTGCGGCAGCGCTGAAACATGAGCGGTTCCGTTGAGTGCAGGACGGTTCGGTGCTGCGGAACTTTGCGCCTGTGCCTGCGGGTCTTGCGAGACGAGAGAATTGGCTTGTACTGGGTAGGAATTCATAGAGCCCTCCTTACGAATCTCGTATCGGCGAGTTTGTGAAAAACTTCAGCCCTGGACCGTGTGCCGAGGTTCCTCCCAAACCGGCAGAAGGGAATCGAAGGCCGAAAGGGGAAAATAATCCACTGCCTACATCGTGGAAATACTCCGGCTAGGCTCAGTTGCAGGTCCTACTAGCGCTACTCGCGGGGGCCGGAAGCGATCGCGTGCACTCCACTTCGCCGGAACTCGAATCTCAGGATCCATTCCCTTGAGGCGTCCTGGGTTTCATTCTTCCCAGGTACAAACGTCCACCGCCTCGCCGACTGCATGGCGAGCTTAGCGAAGTATTTGCTAGGCCCAGAAGAAATGAAGCTCGCTTTCGAGACATTTCCCGACGAGTCCACGTCAACTCGGATGGCTACCCGGATGGTGCCCTGAATGGTATTGCTCGCGCTCCTGGGGACAGTTGGCATTACTTTGTGCAGAACACCGCCCGGGCTGCTCGTTTCCTCGGGTTGTGAAGGGGGCGCCTCTGACGGAACCGAATCGGGCTGCTCAGTATTCTGTGGAACCTCCGCAGAAGGCTTGGTCAGCGGCATGGCCGGGGCCGGTTCTGGAGTTGCCGCTTGCGGCGGAGCGGAAGAAGACTTCTGTATCGCTGGAGTACGATGTGCAACCGAAGCCACAAGGGCCAGCAGAACCAGGACGAGCACCGCGCCTGCAATAACCCAGCCGAGCTTCCCGAACGCACGTTGTTTCAAGGCCGCGGTCTTGACGGACTGAACAGGCGCGGCGGGATGGAGCCGAGCATTAATTTCTTCCAACGACCACCGTTGCTTAGGATCGGGCTGCAGGCAGTTATGTGCGATCTCGAAAAACGGAGGAGGCACCGATTCAGGCAGTACCGCTTCTCCCGCATCGTCGAAAACCGGAGGCCGCTGCGTCAACACCTCAACCAGCGTCACGCCCAGCGCCCAGACATCTGTTGCGGGAGAGAGTGCAGCGCCGCTCTCTGGGGGATCATAAGGGCTGGGCGAGCGGAGAACCGGGTTCTCCCGATTCATGCTGGCCACTCCGTCGCTGGAAATCTTGATCTGGTCGCCAATGGCCGCGATATTGGACGGTTTAATGTGGCCGTGAACAAAACCTGCGGAATGTAGATACCGGAGAGCGCTGAGAACGGGGGGAAGCATCTCGCGGGTTTCCTCTGCCGTGAGAGGGCGGGTGGGAAGGATTTGCGAGAGGTCTTCCTCTGCGTTTTCCATCACCGCATATAAGTACGTTTGATCGTCGAAATGGAATTGGCCTACTTCAAATAATGGAATGAGATGAGGATGACTGAGCCTGGCAGCCGCTTCCAAGCCGGCGAGCGCAACGGCAGCATTTTCACTCTTCACCGGGATCAACTTGATCGCCGCCTGGCTCGGCTCCTGCTTCCGTTCGGTGAGGAACACAAGGCCGTCATTCGAGCTGCCCAGAAGGCGCAGCAAGGGGAATTTCCCATCGACGATCTGTCCCTGCAGATTCTTTCCGATTTCGAACATACGAACCCGTTCGTCACTCAAGAGTGCGCTGGTTTGAACCTCTGCCTCAATCATAAAGCGCTCGGGCTCTTTGGAAGAAGTATGTTAAGTCGCCGAGGGAGGATTGGCAAAATCAAAAGAACCTCGGTCGTGGAAATGTAGCCCGAGCCCTGTCTCTGGCAGCCGAGTGATCCGCGGGGCAGAAAGAACTTCGCGCCAACTGGAAGCCCCGTAGATAATTCAACCCTTTGACGCTATCTGGAGAAATTGCGAACTGCCCGATTTGCCAGGATGTTTGCCTCAAGATTCCCGGTACGGCCAATGTGGGATATGGAGAACTCGAACGACCGGGCCAACTTACGGCAGATCCAATGCAGGGAATAGAGCCGGGGGCTGCGGCATTTGTATTCGCCCTGCATCTGCTTCACCACCACTTCCGAGTCGGAATAGACGTGCAGGCGGCGCGCATTCATCGATAGTGCGCATTGCATCGCCTCCATCAGAGCGACGTATTCTGCGACATTATTATCTTGTCTGTCCGATCCACTTGGCGATTCGGATTGGGCCGTCGTTGTGGCCGGCGATGACAATCCCGATACCGGACGGCCCCGGATTGCCTTGGGAGCCGCCATCAACGTATGCAACCAGATCCAACATGGAATTCTTTGTGGCTACAACCATCAGCGACGGAACCCGCTTCCCGTCAAGAATCTTTTTTGGTTCGGAGGATGTGTGCATATTCTGTGCAAAAGCCAGCACAATTTAATCTGGCCTTCATTAAGTTTTAACAATTCAGTCTCTTGCGCGGCGCGTCCCCGACACCTTCAGACTGAGGCATTGCACTGAAAAGCGGCATTGACACTGGCCGGGCAAATATTTAACTTTGCACCCGTCGACGGCTGAAAGGGTTGGCGAAAATAAAACGTTGCCGATCCGAAGTAAGCTGGGTGATTCGCTCAGAAGGGTAACCGAAAGAGCGGCCAGACCCGAAAAAACCGACGGACTCTGCGAGGAGCCGTTGGGGTTTGGAACTGCGAAAGCAGTGATCGCATCAAGGGCTGTGACGGTACATGTCTCCACGCTGTCAGCTCCCTCGCAGGAGCGGGTGGCTAGAGCATAACCAATGTCACAGCCTTTCTCTTTTGCCTTAAGATCTCAACCCCTCCCACAATCCCCGCTGCTGCCCTTCGCAAAAACTAAGGGTTCATCCAACATCGGCAAATACGTCTGCCAGCCACTTCATGGCCGATCCAAAGAACCCATTGGATTGTAAGACGGTATTGCCAGCTTCGGGCAAAAACGCCGACTGAGGTTCGTCCTCCGGACCTTGGCGCGTATCCGGTTGCCTGTCAGAGATGGATGCGGCAGAATTTCTTCCCGGTTCGTTTGTTCTCAAAGGTGGATTCATGCGCTCTCCTGCACAAGAATGTGCACCTCTGAGATTCTGGCGCAATCAGGGATGTTGGTCGCCCCGGCAGTATGCAACCCGCTGGGCACGCGTTTCGCTAACTATGATCTGCCGAAAGCGTACGCATCCCCTACGACCCATCCGGTGAAAAGCCTTAGAAACAAATAGATCAAAGCTGAGGATTGCCGATCTGGAACTACGGCCTGACCGTGACCATCACGACGCCATGCGATTCTACGGGGGCCGAAAACTTTCCGGTGAACTTTCCGAGGTCTTTGTGTTGCCATAGGTCCCGGACTGCTGCGCTCAAATGTTCCGGATAGCCCAATTGTTCCCAGTCCACACTGATTTCCTGGGTTGTCGCCCCGCGATTAAACAGCACGACCGCTCGGCTGCCGTCTTTCAGTGGCCTGGCCCAAATTTCCAAATCCCCATCTTTGGCGATCCGTCGCGCTTCACGCCCAAGCGGATCCTGGTTCACGGCAATGACTTCTTTGTTGGTGAGAATGTCGTGAATCTCGGGAGTCATATTGCGCAGGTCATTCCCGGCAATCAGTGGCGCGGCTAGAACCGCCCACAAACTGAAGTGCGAACGATATTCGGTGTTGGTCATGCCACCGTTGCCGACTTCCAGCATGTCCGGATCGTTCCAATGCCCCGGCCCCGCGTAGCTCTCCAGCCCGACTTGCAGGTCCAGGACGTTCAACATGCCGCCGCCCTTCTTATTGCCGTTCTGAAAGCGGTCGGCGATGTCATCGGTCGTACGCCACAAGTTGCCGCCTACTTTTTCTCCCCATAGCCACGGCTTGTTCGTGCCCCATTCGCAAATGCTAAGCACAATCGGCCGGCCGGTTGCATCCAAAGCCTGCCGCATCAGCACGTAGGATGACGGCCCATCCTGGGTCGATGTGCTGCACCAGTCCAACTTCAAATAGTCCACGCCCCATGCTGCGTATTGGCGTGCATCCTGGAACTCGTATCCGCGCGCTCCCGGACGGCCGTCGCAGGTGTGCGTCCCCGCGTCCGAGTAAATCCCGAACTTCAGCCCCAAAGAATGAATGTAGTCGCCCAGCGCCTTCATGCCCGAAGGGAATCGCTGCGGATCAGGAACGATATTGCCTTCTTTGTCGCGCGACACCTGCCAGCAATCGTCAATATTCACGTACTGGTAGCCGGCGTCTTTCATGCCGGACTTCACCATGGCATCCGCCGTTTCGCGTATCAATTGTTCGCTGACGTTGCAGGCAAACTTATTCCAGCTGTTCCAGCCCATGGGCGGTGTGAGAGCGAGTGTACTGGCAAAAGGAGAAGGCGGGGGAACATCGTGATCGTCCGCGCTTGCCGCAGTAACTGATAGGACTAACGTAAGAAGAACCACAGTCAGTAATTTCATTTAGGCTTTCCCTCGAACCTTCTTCGTGTTAGAGCCTTTGTCCTTCAGTACTCGCCGGGCAGGCTTTTTCGCGCGTTTTTCACGATTGGCAATCGTGCGCGTTGCCTGCTTCTTGGGAGCCGGCCTCTTGCGGCGGGCCTTCTTCTTTCCGACTTCTTGCTCAGGCGGATCAACCTTCTGCGCCTCCATCGAAGGCGGACCGCTTGTTGGCTTGCCTATTTTCGCGACTTCGTCCTTGAGATGAGTCGTTTTGGCCACGATGACCCCTGCCGTGGTTCCAACCTTGCGCGCTAATGACGTCAGCATACCCTCACGCTTCGCTGTCATGCGGACTCAAGCCTCCTCGATATTCGATTCCGACGCTTGACCGTGAACCGCCAAGCTAACAGCATGAGCGATGGATGTCCAGAACTCGACCGCGATAGGTTGCTCAACCGAGCTTATACTTTCCGCGCTCAACGACTTTCTCCGCAATCTGCCGCTGCAACAGGATCGTATTTTCCGGCTCGTGCTTGGCCAACCGCCGGAGCATTGCCATTTGCGTCCGCAAGGTATCGCCTTCCGCGACTGCCGCGATCACCTTCCTGGCTGCTTGTTCCAGCCGGTCCATAGCCTGTGAAAGATACAGGCGCGTCATGGCAGTGGCGAATTCCGTATCCGATCCACTCGGTGCTTCCGTCATCTTCGCGGTGCGCAACACTGCCGATTCCATGGCATAAACTTCGATGACCATGGCGGCTATCGAGCCCAGAATCTCCTGCTCGTCCTGCAAAGTCTGAATGTATTTCTGGCTGGCGACGCCTGCCACGAACAGCGCCAGCTTCTTCGCCTGAGCAACCAGTTTGCGCTCCGGCCCAAGCAGGCCATCGCTTTCTTCCAAGGTCGCCGGACCGGAAAGCATGTCATCCATGACCTTCCTGATCGCGGGCATCAGCGGCAGCTGTCCAGAGACCGCTCGCTTGAGCAGAAAGCCCGCGATGATCAGCCGGTTGATTTCGTTCGTGCCTTCGAAAATCCGGTTAATGCGGGCATCGCGATATGCTCGTTCCGCCGGGTACTCCTCGACAAATCCATATCCGCCATAAATCTGGACAGTTTCGTCCACCACGTAATCCAGCATCTCCGATCCCCAGACTTTGGCGATCGAACACTCGACTGCGTACTCTTCAATCGCTTTGCGCATGGCCTTCGCGGCATCGGCGCTGGTTTTGTCCACCGCGGAGAGTGCGGCGTCCAGCAGGCCGACGGTGCGATATACCAGCGCCTCGCCGACGTAAATTCTGGCCGCCATGCCGGCCAGTTTTTCCCGCACCAGGCCGAAATCGGAGATAGCTTTGCCGAACGCCTTCCGCTGTTTGGCATAAGTCACTGCATTCTCGGTACAGAAGCGCGCTCCGCCCAGACACATGGCTCCCAGCTTGAACCGGCCCAGGTTCAGAATGTTGAAGGCGATCACATGCCCTCTGCCAATTTCGCCCAGCACGTTGTCTACAGGCACCCGGCAATCATTGAGAACCAGCGGACAGGTGGACGACCCGCGAATCCCCATCTTGTGCTCTTCCGCTCCGATGGAAAGTCCGGGCGCATTTCGCTCTACCAGAAACGCGGTAAACTTTTCGCCGTCTACCTTGGCGAAGACTGTGAACAGATCGGCGAACCCGGCGTTGGTGATCCACATTTTCTCGCCATTGAGAACATAGTGTTTGCCGTCGGGCGAGAGAGAAGCGTGCGCACGGCAGTTCAGAGCGTCTGATCCGGAGGAAGCTTCGGACAGCGCATACGCGCCAACCATCTCTCCAGCCCCAAGCTTGGGTAAATATTTTTTCTTCTGCTCCTCGGTTCCGAAATACACCAGAGGCGCAATTCCCAGCCCGCTGTGGGCTCCCCAGGTGGTGGCAAATCCGGCGTATTTTGCGATGTGATCGGCGATCAGCGCGGCGCTGACTTTGTCCATCTCCAGACCGCCGTAGGCTTCCGGGATTTCCACTGAGCTTAGCCCAAGATCGCCGGCCTTTTTCAACAACGTGCGGCTGAAAGAAAAATCTTTCTGCTCCATCTTTTCGACGTTGGGCAAAATTTCGTTTTGCGTAAACTCTTCCGCCGTTTGCGCGATCAGGCGGTGCTGGTCGGTGAAATCCTCAGGCGTGAAGACTTCGCTGCCGTTGCGGTCTTCAAGAAGGAAGCTTCCGCCGGAGATTGTGAGGGTGGGAGTCGCGGCCATCAGAGACCCTTGCAACGAAAGACAGCCTTCGTGCACGTCGGCGGTTTATTCATTCCAGTGTCTGCCGTTGACGAACCGCCGGATGCCTTCCTTCAAATGTACAACGTTGAAGTTTATAAGCAGTCCAAGGGATTTGCCACTCAGCTTGAGGTAAGAAAGAATCTGGGCCTGATGAATGGGAGCAATCGCATCGACCGATTTGATCTCGACCACGACGAGACCCTCGACCATAAGGTCCATGCGATAGCCGAGTTCTACTTTCGTACCGCGGTAGACCACCGGGAGCCCAACCTGAGCGGAAGCATGGTAGCCCGCGTCCGCCAGTTCAAACTGCAAACAGGCGGCATAGGCGCTCTCGAGAAGTCCGGGACCAAGTTCGGAGTGCACTTTCATTGCGGCGGTGATGATTCCATGGCTGACTTGCTGGGCAGAAAACCTGCGAAGAGGAGAGGTGGCCATGCAGAGATTGTGGGTGCTCGGCCGAAATCCAGACAAGGTCATTCGTCACAAGCTCATGGGCTATCCTTCGTGAACCTTCGTGTCCTTTGTGGTGCCAAAAAGCGGTTACCACGAAGGGCACGAAGGTTCACGAAGGAAAAACCCATGAGCTCATCGTAGGTTCAGCTCAGGCGCTCAAAGATCCCTGCCGCTCCCATGCCTCCTCCCACGCACATGGTGACCATGCCATAGCGCGCCTTTCGCCGCTCCAATTCGCGGATCAACGTAGCCGTCAGCTTTGCTCCGGTACAGCCCAGCGGATGCCCCAGCGCGATCGCGCCGCCGTTCGGATTCACCCGATCGGGATCGAGCCCGGCTTCCTGAATCACACCCAGCGCCTGCGCTGCGAAAGCCTCGTTCAATTCGATGACGTCAATATCTGAGAGCTTCAACCCCGCCAACTTCAGCGCTTTTGGGATGGCGAACACCGGCCCCAGTCCCATTTCCTCCGGTTTGTAACCTGCGGTGGCGAACGAGACATAGCGCACCAGCGGCTGGATGCCCAGCGCCTCCGCCCGCTCGGCCGACATCACGATCGCCGCGGCCGCCCCGTCCGACATTTGCGAAGAATTTCCTGCCGTGACCGCGCCCTGTGCATGAAACGCCGGCTTGAGTGCGGCCAACGCCTCCAGGGACGTGTCCGGCCGCGGGCCCTCGTCTACTTTGAATGCGATTTCCTGCCGCTTCGGCCTGGCGCCGTTCGAGCTGACAAAAGTCACGGGCACGGGCACGATTTCATCTTCGAGCTTTCCCGCAGCGATCGCGGCCAAAGCTTTCTGATGGCTGCGCAGGGAAAACTCATCCGCCCTCTCCCGCGTGATTCCCAGGCGCTTCGCCACGCGCTCGGCGGTAAGACCCATTGTGAGGTAGGAATCCGGGTAATTCTCAATCAGCCATGGATTGGGCGCAATCTTATGACCGCCCATCGGAATCATGCTCATGGACTCCGTTCCGCCCGCGATGATGATCTCTGCCGCGCCGCTTGAAATCCGCTCCGCTGCCATGGCGATTGCCTGTAAGCCCGAGGAGCAGAAGCGATTGATGGTCATGGCCGAAACTTCCACCGGCAGCCCCGCTCGCAGCGAGGCAATCCGCGCCACGTTCATCCCCTGTTCCGCCTCCGGCATGGCGCAGCCCAGAATCACATCTTCGATTTCACGAGCATCCACCTGCGGGACGCGCTCCAGCGCTCCCTTGATGGCAACAGCGGCGAGCTCATCCGGACGAGTCGTCCGCAGTGTCCCCTTGAAGGCCCGGCCGACGGGAGTGCGTACTGAGGAAACAATCACGATTTCACGCATAGCGGGCCTCCGGGCAACAGGTGAAGAGTCACCAATTGATTCTAGATGGGTCGATTGCGAATTGCTGATTACCGCCCTCAGGATTTACTTTCGCCCGACCAGTACGGGCAACACCGCAAACACTCCCAGCAACACAAAATAAACGGTCCCTGATACCGGATCCCTGCTCGCTAGATACTGGCGGACGGTGAGTCCGCGAAGCCAGAGCGTGAATCCGAGTTCGGCCGAAAGCATGAAGGCGAGGGCCAGCAGCCCGACAGCGAGCCGCGTGGAAACCACAAATGGCAGCTTGCACCGCCGGACCACCCACGCTGCCGCAAGCACTGTCACGATAAGCATGAGCGGAGACTCCATCAGTTCGGCCGTCCTTACGCCCACGCGCGGGACTACCCAAAGCGTGCGTATCGTCCCCAACACGAACCCCGCCGCAAACACCACCGCAAAGTAGAGCGCGCCTGCTTTTAGAATTCGCATAGAAATCGCGGCCCACGGCTCGGAATTTTCGCCGGATAATAATGACATGGATCGCCTCGTTTCTTTGAAAAAGAGAGCATTCGAGGGGCTGGCGCAGTTTCTGCTTGCCTTGGGCATACTAGTGTTTTTGTCCGCCTGTTCGTTTCGCTACTGGCAAGGCTGGGTTTTCTGGGTGGCGTTTTCGGTGCCAGTTACTCTCATTACGATCTATTTCCTGAAGAAGGATCCCGCGCTCATCGAACGGCGGCTTAGGGCTCGAGCCGGCGCAGAGAAAGAACCAAGCCAAAAGCTCATACAGCTGTTAGCCAACATCTTTTTCATCGCGTTGATTGTCTTCCCCGGAATCGATCGCCATCTGGGCTGGTCCCATCTTTCGGCATACTTGGTTTTCCTTGGGGATGCGCTGTTAGAACTGGGGTTTCTCGTCATCTACTTTGTGTTCAAGGAGAACAGTTACACATCTGGCGTGATTGAGGTTGCCGAAAAACAGAGAGTGGTTTCTACGGGCCCCTATCGTCTGGTCCGTCACCCCATGTATGCGGGAGCGTTGCTCATAATAGTAGGAATTCCTCTCGGGCTTGGGTCTGCCTGGGGGTTGCTGTTTTGCATACCCATGGTCGGCACCCTCGTTTGGCGCCTTTGCGATGAGGAGAAATATCTATCCAGAAATCTTGCCGGTTACGAGGAGTACCGGGCAAAGACACGCTACCGGTTGATTCCTTGGGTCTACTGAATAATCGATTCGGAAGTTGCTAATTCCTCAGCGTCTTCCCCGTTTTTAAGGTGTATTGAATTCGCTCTTGCGTCTTCTTCTCCCCGCACAGCGATTTGAACGCTTCACGCTCCAGATCGAGCACATGCTGTTCACTAATCGTTGACCCCGGCGTCACATTCCCGCCGCACAGAACTTCTGCAATCTTTGTTCCCAGTTTTACTTCATAGTCACTGATGTACTCTCCCTGGCGCATCAGATGAATGCCCAGCTTCAGCGTGGCCAGAATATTTTCGCCCGGAGCGGAAAGATCGTTGCGGGGCAGCGGTGGCTCATATCCCGCTCGCACCAGCTCTAAAGCTCGGGTTTTCGCATCGGCCAGCACTCTCTCGCGGTTCGTGGTGATGCGGTCCGAGGCGCACAGAAATTGCAGCGCGCGCGCCTCATCCGCCGAGGTGGAAACTTTGGCCATAGCGATAGTCTCGAACGTCTTCTTCATCGCTTCCACTAGCTCAACCGATTCACCTCTTGCCCCCGGTCGCATAGCTGCTACTCGGTCCAGCGCCCGCAAGAGCATTTCCTTGCATCCTCCTCCACCGGGAAGCAGGCCCACTCCAACTTCCACCAGGCCTATATAGAGCTCGGCATGCGGCTGGCGCGCTGCGGCGTGCAGCGACATCTCGCAACCTCCGCCTAAAGTCATGCCGAAGGGCGCAATCACCACCGGCTTGGGCGAAAACTTGATCGCCTGTGTCATAGCCTGAAATTGCCGGACCGCCAAGTCGATCTCGTCCCATTCTTCTTCCTGGGCCAGCATGAGCAACATCATAAGGTTGGCGCCCACAGAGAAATTTGCCGCATCGTTCGTAATCACTAATGCTTCGAACCCATCTCCGGGTCCGTCCTGTTGGAGGGCTTGCGATACCAGAGAAACAATGTCGCCGCCGATGGCATTCATCTTCGAGTGGAATTCGATGCATCCCACCCCATCTCCCAGATCTACCAGCGACGCTCCCGGATTTTTCCTGACTACGCCGTGCGACTTTTTGACAACTTCCACCGACCACACCCCGGGCGGGACTTCGATGGCCTTATGGCTCGCAATGCTCGGATCCCAGCAGGCGCGCCCCGAAGCTGTGCCAATGGCCTCCACGTACCAGGATTTCTTTCCCTCCTGCAGTAACTTGACCGCATTCTCCGCCGCCGGCCGCTCTTCTTGCCGCATGCGCTCGACGGTCACCCCAACTCCGGCGGCGTCCCAAAGTTCGAACGGGCCCATTTCCCAATTAAAACCGAGCCGCATGGCACGATCGATATCGGCTATCGAATCGCTGATCTCGGGCACGCGATTGGCGGAGTAATTCCAAAGATCGGCCAAGGCCGACCACAAGAATGCGCCGGCCTTGTCATTTTTTTGTAGACCGCCGGCCGGAGCGGATGAATTAAGCTCGGGCAAACCCAGCAGCATTCTTAGCCGTGCACCTGTTTGTTCCGCATTCCTTGCGATTTCGATTGCCGGAAACTTCGCCTTCCGCAGCGGATGGTACTCGAGCGTCTTCCAATCCAACGCCAGGCGCTCCACATCTTTACCTTCGCCGATGCGAACCTTCTTATAGAATCCGCCTGCGGTTTTGTCGCCCAGCCACTTACGCTCGATCATCTGGTGGTAGAAATCTGGCAGCGTTTCGGGGGGCGACTGGCGTCCGCCAGCCTTTTCCATATTCGCCACCACATGCGACAGGACATCCAGCCCAACCATATCCAGGGTGCGGAAGGTGGCGGAACGCGGCCAGCCGATGGCTTTTCCCGTCAGCGCGTCTATTTCCTCAATGCTGAGGTCCATTTCCTGCATTAACCGCATGGTATTGAGCAGAGAAAAGACTCCAATGCGGTTGGCGATAAAGTTCGGCGTATCTTTCGCCCTGACCACTCCCTTTCCCAGTTGCACGTCGCAGAACCAGGTGACCGCCTCCAGCAATGCCGGGTCGGTCTCAGGCGTGGGGATGATCTCGACGAGCCGCATGTATCGCGGCGGGTTGAAAAAATGCGTACCGAACCAGCAGCGCCGGAAGTCTTCCGAAAATCCCTCGGCAAGCTTCGCTATCGGCAGCCCACTGGTGTTGCTCGTAACGATCGTTCCCGGCCGGCGAATGGACTCAACCTTCCTCAACAGTTCGCGCTTGATCTCGAGATTCTCCACCACGGCTTCCACAATCCAATCCACTTCGGCGAGTTTCTCCAAATCGTCATCAAAGTTGCCGGCTGTCACCATGTGCGCTAAAGATGGCTCAAAGAAAGCTGCCGGCTTGCCGTTCCTGGCGGCCTCGAGCCCCGCAGTTGCGAGCCTGTTTCGTTCCGCTGGAGTGGTTCCCGCCGAGCACACATCGAGCAGCAGGCTGGGTACACGCGCGTTCGCAAAATGCGCGGCTATTCGCACCCCCATCGTCCCAGCACCAAGAACCGCAACTTTATGGAAACGCTTCATCGCCAATGCCTGTACTCCTCGATTGTGGTAACACGTGTTTTGCAGCCATGAAGTTTACGGCAGCGGTAACTTATCGATTTCCCATTCTTCCCCGTCTTGGACGACAACGATTGCTGAAAGGCGCTCACGCCGGTGGCCCTTCCGTGGTGCCGAGCCGAACAGCGTGACAGGAAAAGCATAACGCCCAGTATTCAGTTTCTGGCCCCGGCTGATTTCGTAAGCCGCATTCTCACCCGTAGAGAAAAACTGTTCCATCCGGTCTTCGGACCAGCGTTGCTTGGCTGCGTCGCTCAGCATCATTAATCCAGCTTCCTGGTCCCCTGCTTGCCAGGAGTGCAGAAAGCGGTCGGCGGTGGCCAGTGCTGCAACATAGTCATGATCGGGCTTGGCGGGCTGCGATTTCTTCCGGGCAGCGGCGTAACCGGGCATGACGAGAACTACCGGCAGGAGGAGCACAAGCAGGCTCCGAAAGGGAAGCTTGGGAGGGTTCACAACTTCATTATGCGGGAGTCGTCCAAAAAGACAAACGGCGCGTGCCGATTTTGATGTGGAGTGAGGATGGCATCGGCACGCGCCTCAGTAATGTGAGTTCATATTAGATACCCCCCTCCATCTTGTCAAGATAAATCTTTTGTATTCAATAATATACGTAGATTTCGCAACCACAATTTCGCCGTCTTTGCAGTGCCGGGAATCACACTTGTATGTGATTGCAAACACCTGGCGCGAAGTCAGATTTTGCTGCCAACTGGTTCAATACCAAACTCCGGATGGCCCTGCAGGTATTTCTCCGCGAGCTTTACAACGTCGCGTTCCCCTTTGTAGGAAAGCTTTCGAACCGCCTCCTCCAGCGGAAGCCATTGTGCCCGTTTGACTTCGATACGCATCTCGGTGGAAACATCGTCGATGCGTCCCGTGTCATAGCTCAGCAAATAAAAGCTCACTATCTTGAAAACCCTTTGCTTGTCGCCCCAGGTGCGCACGTAGACATATTTGATGTCGGTCAGTTTGGCGACTATGGTTCCGGTGACACCGGTTTCTTCCTGCACCTCGCGGATGGCGGTTTGCTCGGGCTTTTCTCCCGGGTCCACCAGACCCTTGGGCAATGCGAGCACCAACTTCTCTTTCTGTGGACTCTTTTTCTTGGAAGTTGTAACGACAAACGCCTCCCGCTGCGGTTCGATCACCGCTACCGACCACCCGTTGTCCGTTTTTCGCACCACCACGCCGCCTGCCGAGATCTCCCGTACCATGAGTCCACGTTATCAGGAGAAGGCATGTTCGTCACCGTCGCCGCTTTAGAGCGGTAAGAAGCCTCAATTTGCCTTTTCCGGAGCGGGTGGTGGGGAGGGCGAGGGTGGTACAGCGGGAGACGTCGGTTGGTGAGAAGTTTCTGCCCGCAGAATTACGATATCCACCCGGCGGTTCTGGGCGCGTCCTTCTTCCGTCGCGTCGCTGGCGATTGGATGATACTGAGCATAGCCCGCGGCGGAGAGCCGGCCCGGAGGGAACCCGAATTTTAGGATGAGCAGACGCACCAACTCGGTGGCGCGAGCCGTGGAGAGTTCCCAGTTGGAAGCAAACTGAGCATTGTGAATGGGGATATCGTCCGTGTGGCCTTCGATGCGGATGTAATAGGAACGCTGCGCCAAATCGGCGGCGATCCGCGCAAAGGCGGGTTGCGAGCTGGCCTTCACCGCGGCCGAACCGCTATCGAAAAATCCCACTTCTTTCAGGCTGATCACTAGTCCATCGGGTGTGCTCCGGAGCGCCACTTCATTCCGTGCAATTTCTGCAGCCAGGCTCGCCTGCAGCTCACGGCGCAGGTTTTCCAGGTCTCCGTTTTGCTGCGCGGAAGAAGCCTGCTCGCCAGGTTGGGCCACAATTCTACCCAAGGCTGCGGTGCGGGCGGCGTTTTCGATTTCCTGCACCTTGTTAAAAGGCATGGGCTCGCGCGAATCGACCGGAATATGCGTCGTGGAGGAGGGAAAAACTCCAAGCTCCTGGAAGGCTACCTGAATGGACATGGCAAGCTTGCCAACCTTGCGTTTGTCCACTTGCGCGGTGGAATACATGACAACAAAGAATGCAAACAACAGCGTGATGAAATCTGCATAGGAAACCAGCCAGCGCTCGTGATTGCTGTGCATCCTTCGTCTGTGACGCCGTCTCATTTGCCGACCTCGACTGGGGCAGATCCACGGGGCAGCGGCCGCGCTTCTGCCAGGAAGCCAAGCAGCTTGGTTTCGAGCATGCGCGGGTTCATGCCTTCCAGAATGGAAACAACCCCTTCCAGCGTCATTTCGCGGATGACGTGGTCCTCATGCAACCGAATCTTCAGCTTTCCGGCCGCCGGAAGAAAAATCAGATTGGCCGCGCCGACGCCATAAATGGTGGCGACAAAGGCTACGGCGATGCCGCGCCCCACTTCCTCAATCTTGTCGAGATGCTGCATGACCTGAATCAGGCCCAGCACCGCTCCGATAATCCCAATCGTGGGAGAGAAGCCGCCAGCGGACTCGAAGACTAACGAAGTCTCTTCCTCCCACTCCGCCTGGTTGTCGAGTTCCAGTTCCATCATCTTGCGCAGCTCGCGGGGTTCGGTCCCGTCTACCGCCAGCATGAGAGATTTCTTCAGGAATGGTTCCTCGATGTTTTCCAGCTCGGCGTCGAGGGAAATGATGCCTTCGCGGCGAGCCTTGTAGGCAAATTTGACCAAGTCCTCGACGATGCGCCGGGGATCATTCTTGGGCTCCACAAAGACGCGGACGACGCGGCGCAGCGCGCGCAATACGACTCGGGAAGGAAACTGCAGCAGAACTGCGCCGAACGTGCCGCCGAAAACGATCAGGGCCGCGGTAGGTTGCAAAACCTGAGAGAGCCGGCCCCCTTCCAGCAGCAGGCCGCCCAGGATCCCGCCAACCGCCAGAAATACGCCGGTCCAGCTGGCTTTGTCCACGTGCCTTACCTCCCGGCCGGGTCTCGGGGGAGATCTTTTGTATCCCTGCTCGCCGCTGGTTCGGGCCTGCCGCGACCGGAGGTGTGGTGTCCGGGCACGCAGCCGAAGAAATCTCCTGGAGAATGCTGCGCCGGAATTCCACAATGCGCTTGCAGACTTCCTCGGCATTCTCCAGCACCAGAAGTTTCTCTCCATTGAGAAGCGTGATGACCGTATCCGGAGACTGCTCGATAAACTTGATCAAGTCCGAGTTCACCGTGAACGGGCGATTATTCAAGCGGGTCAATAGAATCATCCACCCTCGCTTTCCCGGGCGCAGTTGTGCCTTGGGGGCGTGTCGTGTAATTACCCATCGGATAAAAAAACATCCCGGTTAGCAGTTCCGGCGACCCCGGAATTACCGATGTACCGGGAAGTCCTGCAGCGTTCCGCTAAAGCCAATTCCGAGTCTGCCGATGGGACACGTGAAAGCAGATGGGTTCCGAAGTAGGGAACGGAACAGGCGCTCCATCCAGAACTTGGGGGAGCCGGTTCCAGAGAAGCCGGAACCACTCAACCATATTAAGGAGCAATCGATGCCAATAGGAATTCTGAACAATATTCCGTCCCTGGCGGCGGAAAATTCCCTGACACTCACCAGCAGCGCCCTGAACTCCACTCTTGCCCAGTTGTCTTCCGGGTCGCGCATCAACACCGGCGCGGATGACGCCGCCGGCCTGGCGATCGCCAACGGGTTGCAGGCCAACGTCACTGCTCTTACCCAATCGGTTAGCAACGCTAACAACGGAGTAGGCGAACTGCAATTGGCCGATGGTGCTCTGGCGCAGGTCACCACCCTACTCAATCGCGCCGTTACCCTGGCCACCGAATCGGCCACGGGAACGGTCTCCGACACCCAGCGCACCGCGCTGCAGGCTGAATATGCGTCCATCCTGGCCGAAATCAACCGCGTCGGCAGCAGCACCACCTACAACGGCCAGGCGGTGTTTCAAAGCGGCTCGGCGCCCGACCTCAACGCGCAAGATAGTCCCACTGCTGGTGCGCTGACCGCGAGTACCGCCCTCACCCCGGGCGAGGCGACTTCGGTTACGGCGGGGGGAACCACATTCACATACAATGCGCCGGCAGGGGCCGCTAATCCCAATCAGCAGATCAGCGCCGGCACCGCACTCACGACGGGAGCCACGCTTGTCGCTTCTGGAGTCTTGACGATTGCCCATGGGGCTGCAACCACAACCTTCACGGTGACGGCTGCATCGACCGATACTATCGGCGATTTAATCAATGCCATTAACCAAAACAGCAACGTCGCCTTCGTGGGCACCGGCGGCGGCGCCAATGGCACTATCACCATCGCCGGAGCTTCATCTGGCTTACACGCCGAACTGGTCGGCGGGCAGCTGCAAATCAGCGACACCGCAGGCAACAACAACCTCGCCGTCACGGGTGGAGCTTCAATTCTAAATGCCGGCACCACCGGGTTTGCCGATACCACTAACCCGAGCGTTCAGGATCTCCTCAATGCGATCAATAACGACACCACGGTCGGAGCCAAGGCGGTGTTGAGCAACGGCAACCTCGAAATCACCGATCCGCAGAATCGCAACGACCTGGTGGTTACCACGAACGACACCGTGCTGGGAGCTGCGGTGGCGGGCGCTCCTACCAGCTTCACGACCCCTAATACCACCGGAGTCGCAACCACCAATCCGAACCAGTTGGTGGGCAACGCCACCGTAACCGCCGCCACCGCCCTCACCGATGGGGAAGTTGTTGCCTTCGATGCAGGCGGTAAGAGCTTTACGTTCACGGCGGACAGTTCCACGGTCGGAGATTTGATCAGCGCCATCAGCAATCCTGCCACCGATAGCGCCGGTTTATCCGCTTACATCAACGCCGACGGCAACCTGGTGATCAACGACCCGAACAACAGCGGCAACCTCAAGGTGGATTCCACCAACACCGCCGCCGAACTCGGGACCTTAACCAACCCTACCTCCACCAGCGCAGCCCGGCCAACCAACATTTTCCTGAGTGACGCAACCGCGATTGGATCGAGCCAAATCTCGGTGCAGATCGGGGCCTTGACCACCGGCGGTATCACCAATGGGACGGGTGGAAACTCGGTAAACCTGGACGCATCCGGAGCCGACATCACCACCCAAACCAATGCCCAACACACCCTGACGCTCATCAGTTCCGCGATCGCAAACATTGCCAGCGTACGCGGTACGCTGGGTGCGAGCGTCAACCGACTCACCGCCGCCAGCAACGTGCTGAACAGTCAGGTACAGAACTTAACCTCGGCGGAAAACACCATCACCGCTGCCGACATTCCTTCGGCCGTGGCCAACTTGACGAAGTATTCCATCCTGGAACAGACGGGTATCGCCGCTCTGGCTCAGGCCAACCAGCAGCAGCAGCTCGTGCTCAAGCTGCTCCAATAAAGTAAGCCCGGGGGAGGCGGCCGAGCCGCCTCCGTCCGGTTTTCCCCAAGGTAGCTCGGCATGAGCATCGGGCCCGTCAGCAGTTCTTCCCCCGTTCCGGAACAGCAGCCTGTCGCCAGGGATTCGCGCCCTGCCAGAGAGTCCTCTGGTCCTGAAACGGACAACGGTTCAAACCGGGAAGTTGCCTCAACGAATAAAGAGACGACAGTGCCCTTGGTGCCCCAACATGAAGTGCGCGTGCAATGGGACACACCGATGCAGTACTACATCATGATTTATCAATTTTTGAATCAGCAATCCGGAAGCCTGGTCCTGCAGGAGCCGAATGATCAAATGCTGAACGTGATCCACGCCATTCGACAGATACTACAGGCCGTGCGTCACCCCGCAGCGAGCCCGATGGATGCTGACGCAAAGGAGCGCTCGTGACGGTCGGTCTGAATCCGGCGACTTTGCTTTCCGGCCAGGGTTTGGACGTGAGCTCGGTCGTGCAGCAGATTATCAATGCCCAGAGCGGTCCGCTGACCCAGTGGGAAAATCAAGCTTCCAATCTTGCCACGCAAGCCGGCCTTCTTCTCGGAATCAACAACGACCTCACCAAGCTGGCTACCGCGGTCAATGCGCTGAAAGATCCCACTGGCCCTCTGGTTGCGCTTGCGGCGAATTCCTCGAACCCGGAGGTTCTGACGGCCACAGCGCAAACCACGGCGCTCGCCGGGGTTCACGAGATTACGGTGACCAATTTGGCCACTCAGTCGCTGGTCTACACCGATCCCATTCCCAATAGCACTCTCGCTGCGGGTGGCCTCTCGATCCAGGTGGGAGCCAGCGGTCCCACGTACATCGTACCGATTGCCGGCAATGAAACCCTGACCCAGCTGGCCAATGACATCACTGCCCGCAGCATCGGCGTGACCGCCAGCGTGGTCACCGACGCCAATGGTTCGCGCTTGTCCCTGCTCAGCCACACTTCAGGGCAACCCGGCACCCTCACAGTCAACTCCACCGGCGCGGCGGGCACTTCCGCCTACGTCGGGACGGGAAATGGAACCATCTCCGATGTCACCGGAGGTCTGGCGAGCATCGCCGAAGACATCACGATTACCGCTACGGACGCGACTCATTTCTCGGTCACCGGCTCCCTGTCCGGCGATCTAGGCACGGCGACAGTGGGCACGCCCTTTGCCTCCGGCAACATCAACTTCACGATTGCAGCGGGAACAACGGACTTTCAGGCGGGAGATACTTTCACCGTTGCCACGACCCCTGCTCCATCTTTGCCTCTTCATCAGGTGGCGGGCATCAATGCCGCGCTCAACGTGGACGGCATAGACCTAAGCAGCGCAACCAACACGGTTACCGGCGCAATTGCGGGGGTGACCTTGAACCTGGCCAGCGCTGCCCCTGGCACTCCGGTCCAGCTGACCGTCGCCGCCGATCAAACGGATACGCTGGCCGCAGTGAACGAGTTCGTCTCCGCCTACAACACACTGATCGGTATCGTCAATCAGCAGTATACGATTGACCCAACCACTAATACGGAGGGGCCTCTGGGTTCCGATATCTCCCTCCGTTCGCTGCAATCCAGCCTGCTAAGTGACGCGGCTTACTCGATCGTGGGCAACAATGGCCTGGTGAACCTTACCTCGCTGGGGATTAATACCAATGACGATGGCACGCTGACGCTGGGATTGACGCCTGCCGGTTTAACCACCAGTCAGGTCCTGGCCTCCGATCCCGCGGCATTCCGCATTTTTTTTCAAAACACTTCCCAGACCGGGTTCGCCAACATCTTCAGCAAGGACCTGACGAATCTAACCAGCCCTACTCAGGGGGTTCTCAACGTTGACATCAAGCAGAACCAGGCACAGCAGCAGGTTCTCAATTCCAACATCAGCAACTTCGAAATCCAGTTGGCCGGCCAGCAGCAGCAGCTGACGCAACAATTCAATCAGGTGAATGCCAGCTTGCAAGCCTATCCGCTCCTGCTGCAGGCCGTCACAGAGATCATCGGCTCGATCAATTCCTCCAGCCAGACCGGGCAGAGTTCGCACCCCACGCTTACGTCGGGCCTATAGGCAAGTCATGGACCCGAGACGCCAATATCAGCAAGCCTCCGGCCAGGGAGCGAGCGGTGTTCGATTAGTCGTGCTGCTCTACGAGCAGATCATTCACGATCTGCGGCGGGCCATTCAGGCCATCGAGCGGCATGAGATTGAAGATAGAACCAACTGCATCAACCATGCTCTCCAGGTGATTAGTCACTTGCAATGCACGCTGGATATTTCGATCAAAGCCAACGTAATCCAGAATCTGGCCCGCTTTTATCACGTGCTTCGGAACGCTCTGGTGCAGGCGCAGGCGGCCGGATCCCGCGAAATCCTGGAGCAACAAATTGCGGCTCTACTCCAAGTACGCGAGGCTTGGGTCGCGGCCGGGGAGGCAAGTGCGCCACGTGTTGCCGAGAAGACCGAAACTGCTCTCAACGCCCTCGACCGCCGCGAGCTGATGGGCTGGAAGGGCTGATGTCTACTTTCCCCCTCGAGTCTCTGCGCCAAACCAATGACCGTCTGCGCAGCACCATCCGCAAGTGGCAAAACCCGGACGATTCCAGCGGCATTGAGCCCGAATCACTCACCGGCCTGCTGGAAGAGCTGCGGCAGACCGCAAAATTGCTTGGTAAAGTACCGTCCGGGCCTCCCTTGGAGACGGAATGGGAGCGCGCACTATCCGACTACCGATCCCACGCGCAGCAGTTGGAGAAGTTATTGCCCGGAGTCCAAGGCAGGCTGCTGGCGGAAAAAGCCCGCTTGGAGAGTGCGCGGGCCCACCTTGCGGCGGCGGCCGCGTGGATGGAGGGGCAGAAGAAGACGCGTTAGAACACCAAAGTGGCCGATCCCGCAATCCCCGCTTGCCCGCTGTGGTGAAACTCGAATTACCGCAGGTAATCAAACAAGCTGTTCTGCTGAATGCGGCCGATGGCGGTGAGCGCCGCTGTGCGATTGGTTTCATCCTGCACTAATTGCGTCGCGGCAGAGGCGATATCGGCCGCCCCCACCGTATTTTGTTGCTGCGCAAGGCCGAGCTTGGCATTCTGCAGATAAGTTTGCTGCAATTGCAGTTGATTAAGCCCGTTCCCGTAGAACACGCGCTGGCTGGTGATGTAGTTGTAAGCTTCGTCCACCTGGTTGACTGCTGCCCCCGCTCCGGAGTTCGTGTTGAGTGCCGCAATCAGGTTCTGTACCGCCTGAAACACATCCGCTCCTGATCCATTGAAGATCTGCGATCCCGGCAAGTTCACTTGCAGGGGATAACCGTTGCCGATCGCGACGCTGTTCACGCCCTGGTTGCCGTCATAGCGCACTCCGGAAGGCTGGGTTCCGTCCACGACAAACGGCTGCGCGTTGACCGTGCCGGCGAAGAGAAAGTGGCCCTGAAACGTGGTGTTTGCCAGGCTGATGAGCTGGTTCTGAATCCCCTGCAATTCGCCGGCAACATCGGCGCGGTCGGAGTCGGACAGCGTGCCATTCGCCCCTTCCGTTCCCAGGCTAATGGCTCGCTGCAGCGCTGTGGTAACAGAATTGAGGGTCGAGTCGGCGGTCGAAAGCTCGTCGCTAATGCTGCTGGCGCTGCGCTGAAACGAGTCGAACTGGCTGTTCTGGGCATTGATCTGCACCAGTTGCGCCGCCCCGGCTGGGTCGTCGGAAGGCTTGTTAATCCGGCTGCCGGTGGCGAGCTGTAGGTTGGCCGTGTTCTCGTCCGCTTGCAAATGCTGCAACGCCGCGAGCAGGTCCGGCATGGGATAAGGATTAACTCGTATGGAACTCATGCGTTTAGTGCCCCATATTGATGACGGTATAAAGCATCTCATTGACCGCTGTGACGACGTTGGCCGCGGCTTCAAAAGCGCGCTGGAACTGAATCATGTTGGCAGCCTCCTCGTTGAGATCCACACCCGAGATGCTGCCCCGCTGGTCCTGCAATTGCTGCAGGATCAACTGAGAAGCGCCGAGTTCCGCGGTGCCGTTGGAAACATCGTTGCCCACGCCAAAGACCAGGTTGGAGTAATAGTCCGTGGGATTCAGGCCGGTCGTGAAGTTGGGCGTGGAGAAATTCGAAGCAACTCCGGCGACGTCAGCTCCGAGTAAAGTATCTGTCGTTGTGACCGATAAGTCACCGTGGTTTTGGGGATCGGTGATGACAAGTTTTCCATTGACCAGTGCAGCCTTCGCGCCAGCCGTCGCGTCCGCGTTAATGGCATTGATGAGGTCCTGAAGCGTGGAGGTGGCGGCAGCGTTGGTGCTTAAAGTGCCTAACTCTGCCCCGCTGCTCTGCACAACCGTGAGGTCATTGTTCCCGTTCAGATCCACGATTTGCAGGCTCCCGCCGGCAAGCACGGCTTGGTAATGGTTGTGCTGAGGATCGCTACCCGACACAGTAATGTTGGTCCCGGCGACGGGGCCGTTAATGCCGGTGTTAATCGCGATGATCAGGTTGCCCACAGTCGTATCGGCGGCCGCCGTGTAAATCGTGGTTTTTCCGCCGCGCGTCGCAGTGATGACGTCGCCTGCGGCCAGCGGAGTCGCGGCCGTCACAGACGTGCTACCAGTCACCTCATTCAGGTTCACGCCCGCGGTGGCGGCATTGGTGTAGGTGAAGGTTACTCCTCCGGCGGTCACCGAGGTTTGCGTGCCTACCGTCAGAACATCATTCAGGTTGAGCGTGCCGGCGGAGGCTGGACTGTCCTGCTCGTTCAGGTTGGGATTCGCCAGCTTGTCAATCGGCTGATTCGCCACCGCGGAAAGCAAGGCCACGTTGCCATTGCTGGCAGGCCTTCCGTCCGAGCTGGCGGCCAGCAGCGACGCATCGGTGATCTGCACGGCGATGTTGGTGGCATAGCCTTGGCCATTTACCGGCGGAGCTACGAAAATGTCACTGCCCTTGAAGCCGTTCAGGTCGAATCCCTGCCGGTTGGCGGCGTTCAGACCATTGGCTAAGCCGGAGGCCAAAGTGTCGAGCTGGGTAAGAATCCCGGGAATTTTCTGGTCGCGCACCTGGATCAATCCGGCGAGCTGTCCTGAGGTGAGTTGCGTAGTGATGTCGTTTCCCTGGGAGAAAACATCTCGAAGCCCCTGTGCGTTGGTTTGCGTGCTGAGCGCGAAGCTCTGCCCGCCCACCACAAGAGCGGTGCCATTCGATGTGGTGAGCGTCAAGCCGTTGTCGCCCTGGATCTCCGAGACGTCCACCAGACCGGATAATTGCCCGATCAGTATGTCGCGCTGATCCACGAACGGGCTGGCATCCTGGCCCAGCCCTTGCAGGTTGCTGATCTTGATGTTGAGATCGGCGATCTGGCCGGTAAGCGTGTTCACCTGGGAAACGGCCTGGCTCACGTTCAGATCCAGGCTCGACTGCTGCTGGCTCAGGTTCTTGGCGGTGTTGTTGAATGTGGTGGCCAGATTTTGCGCCGCCGTCAGCACACCCTGGCGCAAGGCAAGGCTGGTGGGATTGGTGGAAAGCTGGTCCAGACTGCCGAAGAGGGCCGAGATCTGCGTTTCGAGGTCCCCGCTGCTGGAGTTGAAATTCACCTGCGCCTGCTGTAAGGCAGCGACGTAAGTGTTGAGTTGCCCTTGCTGCTGGGTTTCTTCGGCAATGCGCAGCTGCAGGATGGGATCGCGCACACTCTGGATTTTCTCCAGCGAAACTCCCGATCCAATAGTAAGCGATCCTAGGACGATCGGCGGGTTCTCCACCAGAATCGGCTGGAGGCGCGAATAGCCGGGCGTGTTGGCATTCGCCACATTGTTCGTGGTGGCGCTCAGCGCGCCTTGCTCGGCTTGGAGCGCCCCGGTAGCTACCGCCAAAGTTCCGAATAGGCCGCCCATAGAGAATCAGCTCCGCACAGAATTCACGCCTCCGCCCGGCGCAGAGTACGTACCGGCTGCGCTGGCGAAAGCACGGCAGAAGATTCCCAAGGTCCGCCGGGAGCGGCGCAGCACGGCGCCGTACAGACGAATTTGCCATTGAAGATGCTCCACCACATTCTGGAATTCCGGGGAATCCATTCCCGTGCCGGCACCCGCCAGCTGCGAACAAAGTTCGCGCTGAAGCGCGGTTTCCGATTCCAGCGCCGGAAGATCAGCGCCCAGCATGGCCGCTTGCGCCCGCACAAAGGATCGCGAAAGTTCGCAAATCGTGGAAGTCGTCTGATTCGCATCCCGCGGAAACCAAGTTGAGGCATTCATGATTCGGATTCTGGTTTCGGCAACGGGAATCACGCCATCTGGTCCACTTCGTGGTCCGGGCCCTCCGGTGCTTCTTCCGCCTCTTCCGGACGCTGCGCTGCGGGGCGCGAAGCACGGCGCCGTGGTGAGCGGCCATTCGCATCGCCGTGGTTCTGCCGCTCCGCCGGTGCGATGGCTGGCGCCGTCGGCTCCAGCCGGTCCGTGGAAATATCGGCCATTCAGCACCTGCCTCCATCAGGCCGCGAGGGATTGTGGCGAGAACTCGGCCAGCATCGCTTCCGCCGTCTGCTCGGGGGAAACCTGGTAAGTGCCATCCCGAATCGCGCGTCCCAGCGCAGCCACTTTCTCCTGGCGAATTTCCGGAAGAGCGTTCACTTGTGCGCTGAGCGCTTGCACCCGCACCTGATCCGCAGAAAGCTGCGCAGTGTCCGTTAGGCTGGCGGACTGCGACGGCGTTGCGGCCGTTGGCCGCGCACTCGGTGAGTTAGCTTCCCCCGCATCCTGTGCCTGCTGCGCTCTCCCATTGGGATCAATTCTCATTGCCACCTCCGACCCTAATATTGCCCATCACATTGCCTTGCAATTCAGGTATCGGCAGCCCATTAGAATCCTTTAATCAACTTTCCATCTTTCGCTCTTCCATGGACAATTTCTGCATTTTCTTTCACTCTGTTTATCGGCTTGGAGAGGCCGAAACTTTAGCCCCCGGTTCGTCCGTAACCGGTTGACGAAGCATGATGTTATGCACAATCATGCGGGCTATCCCCAAGCCTCCAGCCGCGGCCATGGCAGAGGACAAAGCCTGGGTGGCCATGTAGCCGTAGTCGGACGCCCCGGGTACGTCCTTTTGTCCGGGCACCGAGGAAAATGTCTTCTCCAAAGGACCCAACAGCGTGTTGAGCAGCAAGGCTTCGAATTGCCGGGCGGATTCCCGGAGTTTGCGCGGAGCTTGAGTTCCGGCCGGCGGAGAGATCGAGGCTGACGCAATAGCGAGCATCAGATCACCTCCAGTTCGGCGTCGAGCGCTCCGGCTGCCTTGATGGCCTGCAGAATTGCAATCACATCCCGCGCCGTCGCCCCGATCTTCTGTAGTCCATTCACCAACTGATCCACGCTCGCCCCCTCTCCCAGCTCAATACGCCGGGCCGGCGCCTCTTCAGCGCCCACGGCGGTTTGGGGCACGACTTCGGTCTTCCCCCCTTGCGACAGCGGAGCAGGCTGAGAAACCGCGAACTGGGTGGCGATCTCAATCGAAAGCCCGCCGTGCAGGATGGACACGGCTCCAAGGCGTACGTCCTTGCCCATGACCACTGTCCCGGTGCGCTCGTTGACTACGACCCGTGCCCGGCGGTGGACCTCGACCGGCAGATTCTCCACCCGGGAAAGCAAGGCCGGAATATCTGGCGCGCCGGTCGAAACCACTTCCCGGATATCCACCTCGCGGCTGTCGGTTACACTCGCAATGTTTTGCCCGAATTCATGGTTGATGGCCGCCGCGACAGCTTCGGCCGTGGTGAAGTTCGGGTCATTCAGCAGCAGGGAAAGCCGGGGCAGTTTGCGCAGGTCCACCGCAATGTCGCGTTCCACCAGCCCGCCGCTGGGGATCCGGCCCACCGTGGGATGGTTGGTCTGCTTGGCATTGGCGCTCTTCCCCGCGGTGTAGCCGCCCAAGGTGAGCGGTCCTTGGGCTTCCGCGTAGATGCGCCCATCGACTCCATATAAAGGAGTGAGCAGGAGCAGGCCTCCTTCGAGGCTGATGGCGTCACCCGTCGAAGAAACCGTGACATCCACTTGCGTGCCCGGCCGGGCAAAGGGGGGAAGCTCAGCCGTGACAAATACCGCCGCCACGTTCTTTACCACCAGCGTCGTCGGGGAAACCTGTACCCCCATGCGCTGCAGCATGTTGGCTAAAGTCTGCGTCGTGAAGATGGTCTGCTGGCGGTCGCCCGTTCCTTTGAGCCCGACCACCACGCCGTAGCCAAGCAGGGGGTTTTCACGCACGCCTTCAATGCTGGTGATGTCACGAATCAGCGACTGGTGGACGGTATCTTCGCCAGGGCAAAGACCCGCGTGCAGCAGAATCATGAAAGCCACGAGTAAAACCAGACGCTGCAAAGCATCCTCCTAAAAACCAACGACCTTCAAGATCAAGCGAACCAGCAGATTCGGCGGGCGCGTGCCATCGCTCAGCACCCCCTTGCCTTTGAGTTCCAGTTCCAGGTTCCCCACCTGGTTGGAGGAAACGCTGCCGTTGGGCGCAATATCTCCGGGGCGAACCAGGCCGCGCAGCAGAATCGTCTGCCGTTCGTTGTTCATCGAGATCTGCCGCTCCGCCTCGACCACCAGCACCCCGGTAGGTAGAACTGCGACCACTGTGCCCGCCAGGCTGGTGGTGAGCGTGGAGGTTGTCGCCGCTTGCGACTTGCCGGTCAGGTTTTGTGTAGAGTTCGGGGAAAAAAGGCTTTCCACGCCCGTGGTTTTCAACTGCCCGCCCAGCGCGGTAATTCCTGAATTGGCGGAAAGCGCGCGGCTGGTGGAAACGCTGCCGGCATTCTCGGCGCTCAAGCTCTGATTCACGACAATGGTAACCGGATCCCCGACGCGGGACGCTTTGTAATCCGCAAAAAAGTGCACGAACTTGCCGTTATCGGTCCAGAGGCTTCCCGGAGTGGTGGCCGATACGTCGGGAGCCTGCTCCTGCATCCGCTGGATGTACTGCGCCCGGTTTTCATGCTGAATGCTCTTCGATGCCTTAACTTTGGCCGCAACTCCGGGCACAAACAAAAGCAGACTGCCGGCAATGCAGCAGCAATTTCGTAATTGCATCAAGCGTCCCCCTCCCGACTTGCAAAACTTCACCCCTCAAAACACCGCTTTCAGCATGCCGTGGCCAACGACTTCGGCCTGATAGACGTGCTGTCCCCCCACCTGGCGCGCGCGGATGGTTTCCAGCAATCCGCCTCGTTGCAGGCAAGTCACCGGCAGCGAAATGCGGATGCCCTCACTTTCGAGAACCAACGTCGCAAAATCCCCGGCCCGTACGAGGATTGGCCCAGAACTGGGGTGCGTGCCCGCTTTTGGTATGGGCTCCGGCCGGGCAGCCGTAACCCTTTGGGCCGCCTCGGACGCTTGCGCCGGTGACGTCCGCGATAGTGGCGCCATCACCAGAAAACTGCCGCAGGTCGAGCGCTCCACACAGCGCAGCCGCAGTTGAAGCATCTGTCGCCGGGGATCGACCTGGGACGCGGTGACCTGCAAGACGGGATTCTCCACCGCAGCGGCAGCCGTCCAGGCGAGTTCGCCCGTCTCGGGTAAAGCGTCGCGTTTCCAACCTTGCTGCTTCCAAAACTTCGCGATTGCGGTTTCGATCGCTTGCCCCGGTATCCGCCATTCTTTCCGTCGCACGGTGACGCGGGCTGGCACCGACAAACCGGATAACAATGCCGCATGCCTGCTCAGTTTCCTGGCAATCTTTGCTGCTGGAAATACGCGTACACTGCCGGCCTGCGGCGCATCTCCGAGTTCAATGGCGGCAGCAGCGGTTTTCAAAGTGGCGGGACTCTCGGCAGGAAGAAGATCGGACAGCAGAATCGTCTGGCGCTTTACTTCTACGCTCTCATGCAACCGCACCGGCGGCATCCGTGATTGACTCTGGCAAACGGTACACGCCATCGCCATTTCCAGAATCAAGGACCAAGCCAGCCAGAGCCTCACTTTCCCCTCCCTAGTGCGCCAGATTGTTCAGCTGCTGCAACATCTCGTCGGACGCCTGCACCACGCGCGAGTTGGCCTCGTAGGAACGCTGCGCCAGAATCATCTGGATAAACTCTTCCACCACGTCCACATTCGACTGCTCGAGGTAGCCCTGCTCGATCGTGCCCAGTCCTTCGCTCCCACCCGGCGTACCCACAATGGGGTCGCCGGAAGCGGTTGTCGCCAGAAATAGGTTTTGCCCCACGCTGTTCAAGCCGCCCGGGTTAGGAAACAGCGCCAGCTGGATGGTTCCCACCTGCTGCGCCGCCGTCTGGCCCGGGGTCGTAACGCTGACCGTTCCGTCGCTGCCCACCGTGATCGAAGTCGCATTGGGAGGAATGGTGATGGCCGGGGTAAGCGGCGTGCCGTCCGCCGTGACCACGTTGCCCTGCGAGTCAAGATGAAAGGCCCCACTGCGCGTGTAGGCATTTTCGCCACTCGGCAACGTCACCTGGAAAAAACCTTCACCCTGCACCGTCAAGTCCAGCGGATTCCCGGTCGCGCTGAAGTTGCCCTGCAGCTGAATGATCTCGGACGACGCCGTTCGCGTGCCCAGCCCCACTTGCAAGCCGGCCGCGATGGTGGTCTGCTGCGTAGCCGCGGCCCCAGGCATGATGAGATTCTGGTAGAGCAGGTCTTCAAACTGCAGCCGCCGGCGGCGGAATCCGGCAGTCGAGGAGTTGGCCAGGTTGTTGGCCACATTGTCCAGAGTCAACTGCTGCGCCGTCATCCCACTGGCTGCGGTGTATAGGGCTCGAAACATGCGATTCTCTTTCCCTTCTTCGCTCCCGGTTTCCCTAGACCCGCGGGAGGTCTTCGGCCGCAATCCGGTTGAATGTGTTGTAGTAAGCCGACATGGCGCCTTGCAGCATGTCGAAGCGCCGTTGCACGCCGATCAAACTGACGGTCGCCAGCACCGCATTGATATTCGACGACTCGATCATCCCCTGGCGAATGTAGCTGCCCGCAGCGGGCAGCGGTTTTGCCGTTCCGGCGGTGTAATAGGAAGTTCCCTCCGCAGTCAGTACCGTATCCGCCGGAAACTCCACCATGCGGATTTGATCCGCCACCGCGCCATTGACCGAGAGTGTGCCGTCCGCGCTGATTGAAACCACGCCGCTCGGCACGGCGATGGGCCGCCCTTGGACTCCCAGCACCAAATCTCCCGAGTTCGTCGTCAGCTGTCCCTTTGGGGAAACCTGAAAGCTGCCGTTGCGCGTGTAGCGGATGCCATTCTTGGTCTGCACCACGAAGAACCCGCCGCCCTCCATCGCCAGGTCGAGCGGATTGCCCGTGGGTTGCAGGTTCCCGGCGCTGCGGTCCACACGGGCCTCGCCTAGAATGTCGAAATCATTGATGGCCCGGTTCAGGGGATTACTGCTTCTTGCCGTCGCCCCCGCCAGCAAAGAGTGGAATATGGGCATTTGCCCGCGATAACCGGCAGTGCTCAGGTTGGCCAGATTGTTGGCGACCACTTCCAGGGCTTGCGTCTGCGCCCGCAAGCCTGCACACGCCGCGTAGTATCCACTGTTCATTGCTTTGGGCCTCGCATCCTCACAAGCAAACGACGGGCCAGTCGGGCATCCTGGAGTGAAAGGCGCTAAGTTGTGGCGAAGGCTCAAGCTACCGCCGGGAAGCGGATTGATTACTTTTGTGAAGGCAAGTTTTTGGGAATCTCTTGCCGGGCCCTTCCGGCAAAGCATTCCGCACGAAGGCAGATCGGCAACAATTGTCTAGTTATGCGTTTCGAGGGCTACCACTACCGGAGAACCTTCAAAGCGGAACATCACTTCCAGTTCGCCCGCATTGGCCAGCGAGTGAAAGCTGTAATCGGCTCCCGTAATCACCGTGGGCACCGACAACATGCAGCCGTCTCCCATCCCGGTAAGCTTGTTCTTGAAGTTGCCGGCGATCATGTTGCAGACTTCGCCGAGCGCGTCCCACATATGTTCATCCGCCTGTTTGGGATCGACACCCAGCATCTTGGATGCCATCAGCGTCGCCGATTGCGCATCGCAGCGCAGTGAAAGCACTCCGCACAGTTGCCCGGCGAGCCCGACGATGGCGCTGAACTCGGAAGGGGGAGGATCTCCCTCTTGGAGCGGCTCCAGTTTGCACCCCAGCATGATTTCGAAGACTTCGCGGCACGCCAACTCCAGGAACGGCTGCCAATTGTCCGGGATGGCATTGTCTGCCGTCGGCTGATTTGCCAGGTTCATTTCTTGTCATCCAAGAGGGGAATCACGTGTTCTTTGACTTGTTCGGCGGTGAACGGCTTGCGGATATAGCCCCGGGCTCCCACCGAGAGTGCCTGCACCACATGCGACTCGCTGCCTTCGGTCGTGATCATCACCACGGGGATGTTCTTGGCATTTTGTATGCCCTGCATCTGGCGCAGAAATTCAATCCCGTCCATCACCGGCATATTGATATCGCAGAGAATCAGGTCCACACTGCCGCCTTGCAATGCCGTGAGCGCTTCGGCGCCGTTGCCCGCCTCCCGCACCTCGTTGAGATCGATCCCTGCCTGGCGCAGCGAGCGCTCCACAATTTTGCGCATCACCGAGGAATCGTCCACGATCAACGCGGTCACTTTCTTCATGGCTGTGTATCCATGGTCTTGCCTCGAATCCAGACGGCGAGGACCGATGCGCCGCCAACTTTCGCGGCACAATCCGCCGTTGACTTACCTATCGGCAGCGGTCACCGCAAACTTTACTGCTTGCAGGGTTTGGATTTGCTCTTCAAGCCGGGCCGGGAAAGATGTTCGAAACCATCCCATGCCGGACGAGTTAAGCCAGGGTCCGGGCGCGGTCCTCCTCTGCGCACCCAGGTTCGGCTTCTGCGGAAGCAAGGCCGGGCCGTAGAAACAACAGGTTGGTCAGCTCGTCAGCACATTGCAAACGCACCCAAACATACTTTCCGCAGGTCACCATCCGCGCCTCCCAGGCTCCCAGCTTCAGCACATAGCTGCACGTAATTCGCGCCATTTCGGAGGCTTCCCGTTTGCCCTCGAAAAGCAGCTCCCCCGGCCGCCGCTCCTGCCCCATTTCCTCGAACCGGTGCTCCATGGCGCTGTGGCAGATGAGGCAGGCCTCGGTGCGGCAATCTAGCATTTGCTCGATGGCGTACAGCGCGGTGTAGTCCACCCCCTCAGAGAAGGCTATGTAGAGGACCCGGGTTGCAGCCACGTATTGCACCGGCAGCATGCGGAACTTTTCCATTAGCCGGAAAGGAAGCATTTGGCTGCACTCGGCAGCCGCCGTCGCCCATGGCGGAAGCACCGGGCAGCTCCACTGCATCCCGAGCGCCGCGGTTACCTGCGTTTCCGTGGCAAATCCCATGCTCTGCCAGCCAGCCCCCGAGCCGTCCCCGGCCCTCGCTGTTTTGCGCTTCCAGCGCCAGGCGCAGCTGCCGGTTGGTCAGTTGTCCCCGCGACAGCATCAGCAACCCCAGCGGGATGCGATGGCGCGGTGGCGGGACCGCCAGCAGCGGAACGCGGGCGCGCGCGAAACGTTCCTGTGCGGCTTTCTCGAAGCATTGCGGGGAACAGTACCACTGCGGGTGCAGCCAGATTCCGCGTCCGCGCGAGAACAGCCGGCGCAGCATTCCGCTTCGCGTCCGACAAGCTCCGCCCGCGCACCGCGGGAAAGCGTCCTGCCATCGCCGAGGGTTCTGCGAGACCGGTCCATTCCAGTCGCTGGTATTGCCTGTTCCTGGCATACCTTATCCGGGAGGGGAAATCACTTCCAGCACCCGCAGGCCGTAGCATCCCTCGACCACCACCACCTCGCCGCGCGCGATCAACTTCCCGTCTAACAGCAAGTCCGCCGGTTCTTGCACCTGGCGGTCGAGTTCCACCACCGAACCCGGACCCAGTTCGAGAATGTCCCGCAGCAAAAGCCGCTTGCCCCCGAAACGCAGGGTTACGTCGAGCTCAACGTCCATCAGCAAGCCGAGTCTGCCTCCGCCACCGGTCGCTTCCGCAGGGGGTGCCGCAGGAACTGCCTCTTGTACCGGCGCCGCTCCTGGGGATGCGGATGCGCCCGTTAAAGCGACCACCAGGGCGGCGCTCAACTGCCATTCCAGCCAAAATGCCAGGGGCGCCCCGGCGGCAGAGGCCAGCCAGCCGCTCGCGCCCGCCGGCCAGGATGGCGGGGAAGCAAACTCCAGCCGCAGGTGGACTTCTCCCCAGCGCGGTTTCAAGTTCGTGGCCGCGTGCCCGCCCACTTGCCGCAGCAGTTCTTCCGCCGCCTCCCGATGCTCCGGCTTGAATTCGGCCGCGGGATCGCTGCTTTCTCCCAAAAACAACTGCGCCAGGGCGAGCACTGTGTTTCGGGTCAGGCGCAAACTCATTTCCCCGCGCAGCGAGCCCGCAGCCGTGATTACCGTCTGCAGGTCGCTGTCCGCAGGCGGAAGGGCGTCGGCCGGGGCCTCGGTCATGACCTCGACGGAAAGTGCCGACCCCGGCAATCTGCCCAGCACCTGGGCAAAGCTTTCGGCGAACGCCTGGATCCATTCCAGGGTGTGGGCGTCGCCCGGCGAGGCGGTCGGAGTATCGGTCATCGGCTGCGTTTTTTTCCTGTTCTTTTCGGTTTCAGCTCGAGCGCTGGAAGACTTTCAAGCAATTGCCCGGCCCGCAGCTGCCCGCTGCGCACCACCGAGGCGGCAAACAGGGCGCGCTCTCCCACTCGCAAGGTCGCGGCTTTGCCCACCGGCTCACGCAACGACAACAAAGCTCCCGGCGCGAGCTGCGCCAGATGCGCGAACGGCACCGAGGGCGCGTTCACCACCAGTTCGGCTTGAAAGGGAGCCGCCAGCAGGCGATCCCGCAGGCGCTTTTCGATGTCGGGATGCACCCGCAGCTTGGCCGCCGCCCAGCCCGCCGAAATTTTGCGGAGCAACGCATTGGAAACCACCGCCGGAACCACCAGGTTCAGCGTGCCTCGGCTCTCCGCCAGGGTAATTTCAAAGCTCAGGGAAAGCGTCTTTTCCTCCGCCGGCATGAGGTGATGTACCTGGTCGGGACGTTGCCGGGCCTCGAATTGAAATTCCAGCGCCAGGGCGTGCCAGGCCTTTTGCAGTTCACGGCAGATGATCCGCATGATCGTCTCCAGAATCTGCTCTTCAATTTCGGTGATCTCGCGTCCCGGTGGCGTGCCTTTGCCCTCTCCTCCCAGCAGCACGTCGATCAAAGGGAACACCACCGCCAGATCGAGCTGCAATAACGCATTGCCGCCCATCGGCGACAACTTGGCGGACGCCAGGTAGGTAATCTCGGGAACGCGCTGCAGCACTTCGGCATAGGTGAGGTGCTCGGCCGAAACCAGCGCGGCGTCGAACACGATGCGCAGATAGGCGCCCAGGGAGTGGGTCAGATCGCGGGCAAAGCCTTCGTGCAGGGTGTTGATCGAGCGCATCTGCTCGCGCCCGATCTGCCCCGCCTGGCGGGCATCCCAGGCCGATACCACCTTCTGCTTGGCGGACGAAGGTGGAGCTTGCGACCCGCGCGCCGCCCGCACCATGGCATCAATCTGTTCCTGGTTGAGAACTTTTTCCAAGCTTGGCCTCTCCCGCCGCTTCCCTCAGACGCCGGCAGCCCCGGCTGCATAGGGTTTGGCGGCGTGGCTGCCCGTGAGTTCGCTCATCCGCGCCCGCAAGCGCACCAGCGCCATGGAATGAATTTGCGAAACCCGCGATTCCCCCACTCCCAGCACCGCCCCCACTTCCTTCATGGTCAATTCTTCGTAGTAGTAAAGCGCCAGCACTTGCCGCTCTTTGTCCGGCAGTTCCGCGATGGCCCGCGTCAGCAGCTGTTTCATCTCCGAGTGCAGGCACAGCAGCAGAGGAGTATCTTTGGGATCGTCCGGCAGGAATTCGGCCAGATCGTTTTCCTTTCCATCCCCGGGCGAAGTTACCCGCAAGCTGCTGATTTCGAGGCCGTCAATCTCTCCCAGCAACAGCTGCAGCCCGCGTAAATCCATTTTCAGCTCCAGCGCCAGCTCCGGCTCGGAGGGATTGCGCCCCAGTTCGAGGCGCAGCTTGCGATGGGCTTCTTCCACCCGCCGCGCCTTGCGCCGCAAATCGCGCGGGCTCCAGTCCATCTCCCGCAGGCTGTCGAGAATGGCTCCGCGGATGCGGAACTTGGCGTAGGAGCCGAACTGCACGTGCTTGCCGTGGTCGTATTTGTGCAGGGCGTCAATCAGCCCCACCACCCCGGCATGGACCAGATCTTCGAGAGGGACGTGGCGGGGAAGGCGCTCGTGGATGCGGCGCGCAATGTAGCGCACTTGCGGCAGCTGCTCCAGCAGCAAACGCTCCCGCTCCTCGTCGTCCTGCCACGCCGTATAGGCGCGCTTGGTGGCTTCTGTCATGACTGGTTTTCCATTCGCTCTGGCGGGCTGCGCTTCATCGCAATACCCCTACCGACTGCACCGAAATCGCGGGCGGAATCTCCCCCGGCGAGACCACCACCAGCTTGGGCATGAAAGGCTCCAGCAGACGCTTCAGGTGAAAGCGGGCCGGGGTCGAGCACAGCAGCACCGGGCTGGTGACCGAAGCCTGCTCGCCGGCCAGGCGGCGTAAGCCGTCCAGCAGGCGGCGCACCAGCGAGGGCTGCAGCCCGGTGGCTGCCGAGACGCTGGCTTGCGGGTTGAAAGCTCTACCCAGCTCTTCCTCGATGGCCGCGTCGAGCGTGACCACTTTCAGCCCCCCATCCTCTCCCAGCAGCGGGCGCACCAGCGCCCGTCCCAGCGCCTGCCGCACGCTTTCGACCAGCAGCACCGGGTTCTTGGTCATGGCCGCGCTGTCGAGCAGGGTTTCGAGGATCGTGGAGAGGTCGCGGATCGAGACCTGTTCGCGCAGCAGTTGCTGTAGAACTTTCTGCACCTCGCCCAGACTGAGCAGCTTGGGCACCAGCTCTTCCACCAGCTTAGGATGGCTCTCCGCCAACCGGTCGAGCAGGCGTTTGGCTTCCTGCCGGGTAAGCAGCTCGGCCGCATGTTGCTTGATTACCTCGGCCAGATGGGTGGCCAGCACCGACGTCTGATCCACCACCGCGTAACCCGCGGCCAGCGCCTGATTCTGTTGCCCGGGCGCGATCCACAGGGCGGAAACCCCGAAGGCCGGTTCATGGGTGGCGGTTCCCGCGAGCGGCGGCGGAGAAACTTCCGAGCTGATGGCCAGCAGGTGGTCTTCCTGCATCTGCCAGCGCGCAATTTCCACCCCCCGCAGCGAAATGACATACTCCCGCGCTTTCAGCCGCGGGTTGTCGGTGATGTGCACCGGCGGAACGATGAATCCCAGTTGCTGCGCCAGATTGCCGCGCAGCGCCTTGATGCGCGCCAGCAACTGCCCGCCTTGCTGCGCATCCACCAGGGGCACCAGCCCATAGCCGACTTCGAGGCCCAGTTCATCCAGTTTGAGCAGGTCTTCAAACGATTCCGGAGCTTTCTTGTCCCTGTCCTGATCTTTGTCTGGACCCTTCCCTCGATCTTTTCCTTTTCCCTTGCCCTGTCCGGCCGCGGCCCCCTCCTCGCCCGTCTGCCCCGCCGGCAGACGCCAGGCCAGCAGCCCCATGATTCCTCCCATTAGCAGGAAGGAAAATTTGGGCAGCCCGGGGATCGCCGCCAAGGCCAGCATTACCACCGCCGCCAGGAACAGCGGCCGCCGCGCGGAAAACAGCTGGCGTCCAAGATCGCCCGAAAGGCCGTTCTCCGAAGAAGCCCGGGTCAGCACCATGCCGCCGGCCATCGAAACCAGCAGCGAGGGAATCATGGTGACCAGCCCATCGCCGACGGTGAGCACGGTGTAGGTGCGCAGCGCTTCCTGGAAGGGAACGTTCAGCTGGAACACGCCAATGAGAAATCCGGCAATGATGTTCACCGCCGTAATCAGAATGGTGGCCAGCGCGTCGCGCTGATTGAAGCGCGCCGCCCCGTCCATGGCGCCGTAAAATTCGGCTTCGCGGCCGATCTGTTCGCGGCGGGAGCGCGCCTGCGCCTCATCGATCAGTCCGGCGTTGAGGTCGGCGTCGATTGCCATCTGCTTGCCGGGCAGGGCATCGAGGGTGAAGCGCGCGGTCACTTCGGCGGTGCGTACCGCGCCGTGGCTGACCACGATGTACTGGATCGCAATCAGGGCGACAAACAGCACGAAGCCGACCACGTAATTGCCGCCCACCACAAACTGCCCGAAAGCGCGAATCACCTGTCCGGCGGCCGCCGGCCCCTCGTTGCCGTGCAGCAGAATGCGGCGGCTGGACGCCAGGTTCAGGGAAAGGCGCAGCAGGGTCAGCAAAAGCAGCAGGCTGGGGAAGACGGAAAACTGCGCCGGGCGCAGAATGTGCAACGCCGAAAGCAGCACCAGCACCGACGCCGTAATGCTGGCCGCCAGCAACAGGTCGAGCAGAAACGCCGGCATGGGCACCAGCATCACGAACACCAGCCCCACGGCGGCAATGGGGACGGTCCACTCCGCCACCGGATGGCGCGCCAGCGGAAGCGTGTTGGCGTTTTCGGCCATGGCTTAGCGGCCCCCTGCCGCGGCTTGCGCCGCTTCCCGGCGGGCGCGTTCTTCGGCGCGGTAGATCGCCGCCAGAATCTCGGCTACCACGGCGTAGAGCTTGGGAGGAATCGACTGTCCCACCTCGGCGGCGCGATACAACGCATGCGCCAGCGGCGGATTCTCGACCAGAGGGATGCCCTCCCAGCGGGCCACCTGCTTAATCTGCTGGGCAAACAGATTCAGCCCCTTGGCCACCACTTTCGGCGCCGGCATCTCCGGGCTGTACTCGAGGGCTACGGCGTACTCGCTGGGATTGGTGACCACCACCGCCGCCCGTTTGGCGTCTTCCAGCATGCGGCGGCGGTGCAACTGGCGCTGCAGGCGGCGGATGCGCGCCTTGACTGCGGGATGCCCCTCCATCTCTTTGTATTCGTCGCGCACATCCTGCTTGCTCATGCGCAGTTCGCTCTCGAACTTCTGTCGCTCGATCAGGTAGTCGGCTCCCGCCCAGGCCACCAGCACCAGGGACGCCTTCCAGGCCACCTCGTATCCCCGGCCCAGGGTGAATCCGGCCAGCGGGCGTGCGGCCAGACGCGGCAGGGTAAGCACCACGGCCCAGTCGCGGCTTAGTACGGAAATGGTCAGCCACACCACCGCCGCCGCCGGCAGCAGGGATTTCAGCAGACGTCCGAGAGAGGGCAGGGAGAAAAGCTGTTCCAGCCGGGTGGCTGGACTCAGCCGCGAAAGCTTGGGTTGGAGCGCGGTGGGCGCGAACACCAGCCCGCCCTGCGCCAGGCCCCCGAGCAAAGCCGCCATCCAACTCAGCCCCAGCAGGAAAGCCAGCAGGCGGAATACCTCCAGGCTGGAGCTCGCGAAAGCCAGATTCCGGGCGCGCGCCCCCACGGTGGCGGCCGCTTCCAGATCGGTGCGCAGCAGGCGCTGCCATTCGCCGGTAAAGTCGTTGGCCTCGGTTGCCATCGTCAGAACCATGGTGAACGTGGCCACGGCGGCGATCAGATCGCGGCTGCGCGTGACCTGCCCCTGCTCGCGGGCCTTCTGCCGCCGTCGCGGGGTCGCTCGTTCGGTTCTGTTCTCCTGTGCCATGGTTTTTCGTTGTCAGCGCGCCAGGCGCAGCATGTGCTGCCCCAGGAGCAGCGCCTCGGTGAATCTCTTTTCGAAAATTCGCGGCCAGAAAGAAACCGCCGCCGCCAGAATGGATAGCCCCAAAAACGACTTGATGGGGATGCCGACAAACATGACCGGAAGCTGCGGCGAAGCCTTGCCCAAAAACCCCAGAGCGATGTCCACTACCACCGTGGCCGCCAGCACCGGCCCGGAAATTTCGACCGCCACCATCCAGATGCCCCCGGCTGCGTGCAGCAGGGCCCGTCCGGGCAGCGCGCTCCCCAAGCCGCTCCCCGGCGGCAAATACGTAAAGCTGGCCGCGAGGCCGCGCAGCAGCCAGTGGTCCACATGCAACTGCAGAAAGATGAGCAGCGCCAGCAGTTGGTGCAGCACGGTGAGCACCGGGGTGTCGGCCTGGGTTTGCGGATCGAGAATGGTGACCAGGGAAAATCCGGTCTGGATGCCGACGATCTGCCCCGCCGTCTGCGCCGCCTCGAACACCAGCTGCAGCGCCAGCCCCAACAACAGTCCGATCATGGCTTCTCCCACCATCACCCGCGTCCAGCCCAGCATGTCTCCCTTGACGCCCACCACCCCGGCCACCGGATAGAGCAGCGCGGTGAGACAGAGGGTGAACCCGGCTTTGACCGGGATCGAAATTCCGTCGCTGCCAAAAAAAGGCGCGAAGGTCATCATTCCGCCGATGCGCGCTCCCACGAATACCAGCGACGCGATCCACCGCTCGAAATCCAATGGCTCGAAGTGCAATACGCCCATGAGTTTTCCTGACCCGGCACTCGCGGACCACTACTGCAAATACGGACGGAAATCGGAAAACAGCTCCACCGTGAACATGCCCAGACGGTGCACCATCCAGGGCAGCAGAAAAAGCACCGCCACCGCCACCGCCGCCAGCCGAGGCACGGTCGAAAGCGTGGTGTCCTGCAGCGAGGTCAGCACCTGCGCCAGATTGATGACCAGGCTTACCACCGTGGCGATCGCCAGCAGCGGCGCCGCCAGCCAGACCGCCGCCTCGAATGTCCTGCGCGCCAGTTCCACGGTTACATCGAGCGGCATCTTCGATTCCTCATGTAAAACTCTTCAGCAACGAACCCACCAGCAGGTTCCAGCCATCCACCATCACGAAAAGCAGAATCTTCAGCGGCGTCGAAATCACCACCGGCGGCAGCTGGAACATGCCGACCGACGTGGTGATAGCCGCGACCACCATGTCCACCACCAGAAACGGGAGATAAAGCGCCGCCCCGATCTGAAAGCCGGCTTTCAACTCCGAGAGAATGTACGCCGGCACCACCACCCGCATGGCAAGGTCGTCGCGGTTTGGCCGGCCGCGGCTCCTTGGCCAGTTCGAGAAACAGCGCCAGATCTTTTTGGCGGGCGAACTTGAGCATGAAGCGGCGCAGCGGCTCCGTTCCGCGCTCGATGGCGGTAACCGCGTCCATCTTTCCTTCTTCGTAGGGCACGATCGCCGTGTCGTGAATGGCCAGCCCCACCGGCTGCATCAGGAAGTAGGTCAGCACCAGCGACAGCCCAATCAGCGTCTGGTTGGTGGGCGTCGATTGCGTCCCCAGCGCCTGCCGCAGGAAGTGGAACACCACCAGCAGCCGCACAAACGGGGTCATGGAAAGCAGCAGCGCCGGCAACAAGGTCAACAGCGTAAGCAGGACGAGGATGTTCCACGGCACCGACCCGCTGGCCCCACCGGGTGCGGTCCACGGCAACGAAGGTAAAGAGGGCAAGTGGGCCGGTTGTGCCCACGCGCGCTGCGGCAGCATAAGCAGTCCTGCCGCCAGCCATCTGGTACAGCGTGCTTTCATTTCTCTCCATTCCTCAATCCTGTCTTCCGTCCTGTCTTTTCCTGCTGGCGCGGATGTCCTCGCCGGCATCCCGATCCGGCAACGCAGTGAGCAGGACCAGGGAGTTGCCGGTCGCACCCAGCAGGAATCGCTGCCGCTCAAACTCCACCACCGCCAGAAGCCGCCGCTCGCCGAGCCCCAGGGTTTCGCACAGGCGCAGCCGGCGCGGATGCCTTTTGCTTCCGCGCAACAGCCCCCTCAGCCAGCGAACCGCGCGCTGCCACTCATTGCCCGGTTCGACAGCGGCTCGTATGGCGATGGCTTCCGGCATTGGCTGCTGCTTTCTCCGTGTCTTGGGTTTTGTTTTCGCGCCGGTTGCTGGCTTCGTCTATCCCGCCGCCGCGTCCGACAGTTCCGTCATGCGCACCGCCAGCCGCCCGGCCACCACTTCAAACTCGCCCCACGCAATCAACACCCCATTCACCCGCATGGGAACGTCGGCGCTGACCTCCCAGCTGGAATCGATCACCCAGCCGGGCCGCATCTGCATCAGATCGCGCACCCTTACTTCCGGCAACGCCAACTCCACCGTCAGATCGCAGGCCAGACTCTGCACCCGCGCCCAGGCCCCCGGGCTGCCGCTGGCGGGTGTTTCGGATTGGGTGGCAGCGGCAGTTTCCGGCATGGTTAGCGCTGAATCAGAAATTCGGTAAAGTACACTTCTTCGACGTTCAGCTCCGGCGCGCGCTGCTGCAATGCTTCCAACAAGCGCCCCCGCAGCTTCGCCTTTCCCTCCGCGGTGAGCAGTTCCTGGGGACGGCAGGTGGCCAGTACCCCCAGCAACGTGTCCCGCACCAGCGCAGTCGAGACGGCGCCTTCGCCATCGTTTTGCGCCTCGCCTCCCAGTCCCAGGTCAATGCCTACCCGCAGATAAGACTTCTCCTCCGGGTCGGCCATGTTCACCACAAACGGTTCCAGGTGCAGCACCGACTTCACGCCCGCTGCCGGCACCCTCGCCGCCCGGGTGGTGGAGTTGATCCGCTGTCCAATCCAGCCGATGGCTATGAGCAACACTCCCGCCAGCGCAACCCACTTACCGCGTGCGCCCAGTGGCAGCCCGCTCGGGCTGGCAAAGCTGCTTTTGGAATCGGCCACGGCATAGCCCAATGCAAGTGCTGTGCCGTGGCGGTGGGTGGAAGAAAAGAAATGCCGGTTGCCCAAAAGTCGCCGCAAACTCTTTCCGCTACAAGAGGATGCGCTGGAAACGCCCGCGCGGTGCGAGTTTCAGCACAGGCCAACCCAGGGGCGGATTACGAAAAATTCATGAAAAACGACTCATAGCCGCTTCTTCACCGAACGTCCCGCCATGCAAACCCGATAGTTCTATCCCTGTTTGAGGTTGATGGTGTCCTGCGTGATCTGATCAAAGGTGGTCACCGCCTTGGCATTGGCCTCGAAGGCGCGTTGCGCCACGATCAGATTGGCGAACTCGCTGGCAATGTCCACGTTGGAAAGTTCGAGCGATCCCCCCGACAGATTCCCCCGGCCTCCCGTGCCCGCAACCCCGATCACCGCCTGCCCGGAAGCCAGCGTTAATCCGTAATCGGTATTGCCCTCCAGTTGCAGCCCTTGCTCGTTGGCGAAACTTGCCAGCGCTAACTGACCGAGCGCCGCGGTTTTGCCGTTGCTGAAGGACCCCGTCACCGTACCGTCATTTCCGATGGCGAAGCTGACCAGCGAGCCACTGGCGCTGCCATCCTGCTGAGTCGCCGAAGTACTGCTCGGGCCCGCCACCTGAGTCAGCAACGGCGTGATGCCGTTGAGCAGGTTCCAGTTGAAAGTCATGTTGGCGGCGCCATCGGCGAAGCCGTTGATGGCGATGGCCGTAATGTTGGCGAGGGTGCCGGGGGTGGTGGCGATGGTGAAGGCATCTCCCGGGACGAAGGCCGTGCCGCCCGCCGCAATTGTGAAATTGATCTGCCCGGAGGTGAACGGAGTTCCGGCCGTCGCCGTGCCCAGCAGCCCCGAGGCCGAACCGCTCACCGAGAAATGGGTTGCGTCCAGCGCGGTGATGGTGATGGTTTCCGCTGCGCTGCCCGCCCCCGCCGCCACCCCGGAAATCGTTCCCGTTCCCGTGCCCACGTAAGCAGGCGCCCCGGCCGTGCCCGCGCTGGAAGCAGTCAGTACCCCGTTGCCGTCAAAGCCCAGCGACCCGCTGGCCAGAATTCCAGTCTGCGGCGTGGGTACGCCCCCGACCAGCGTCGGATTGAGATCCGCCCCCGGAATGGCCAGCGAATAATTCCACGCGTTGGCCGCGACCTTGGTGAAAGTCAGGGTGAGGACGTGACTGTTTCCCAGCGAATCGAAAATTGTCAGCGGCGTGGAAAAACCCGTATTCACCGCAGCTCCTGCATCCAGATTCGTCTGCACCTGCAGGTTGCCGGTCGTCGCCGGCGGGCTGATACTGCCTGCCCCCAGCTGCAGCGGTTGCACCGCCGTGCCGGTATCGATCACCCCGTTCACCGCGGGATATCCCATGACCTGCTGCCCCTCGCTGGTCACCAGAAAGTTGTTCGTGTCTACGGAAAAATCGCCTGCCCGGGTGTAGCTGGTCACTCCATCTTTCTGCACGATAAAAAATCCGCCGCCCTGAATGGCCACATCGGTCGGCACCCCGGTCGACTGCACGCTGCCTTGGGTAAAGGTCGAAGGCAGGGTGCCCACCTGCGTGCCCGCCCCTAGTTGCACCGGGTCGCCCGACCCCGTGGTGCCCAGGCTCTGATAGAACAGATCGGTGAACAGCACCCGTTTGTCCTTATAGCCGGTGGTGTTTTGGTTGGCGAGATTGTTGGCAATGGCGGAGAGCGCCGTCGCCTCCGAGGTCAGCCCGGAAAGGGGAATGGAAAAATTCGGCATTAGTGGACTCCTTGTGCGGAATTGGTCTTGGCCGCATCAGCCGCGGGTGCGTTCTGCAGCGGTGTCAGGGCGTTTTGTAGTGTCTGGTTGATCTGCGCGAGCTGGTCGAGCATGTTGAACTGCACCAGTTGCGAAGTAAATTCAGTCGGATCGACCGGATTCAGTGGATCCTGATTCTGCAACTGCGCCGTCAATATCTGCATGAACATGTTGTTTACGCTCGATGATGAGTTTGCCGGCGAAGATGAATTGGAGGAATTGCCGGTACCGGCGAGTGGATGAATTTGCATAACCCCTCTCTTGAATTCGTTCTTATCTCTTCTCAAGCATGAATGCTCAGTCCGGATGTAAGCCAGGCGGACGTCTCCGGGTCGTCGGAGCTCTCTCGCAAAGGAGCACCGCGCGCCGCGGCCGCCGGAGCCCGGCCCTGGCGCAGAGAGCCGGACTGCGAACCGGTTCCCCCGAAGAATCCTGTGCTGGAACCGGCGTACTGCCCCAGGAAGTGAATCTGCTCCAGGTGCAGGTCCTGTTGGCCCAAAGCCGCCTGCAGTCCCGAAACTTCTCCCGCCAGCAGCGTGTGCAGGTTCCCCCGGTCGCTTCCGATCACGAGCCCAATCTGGCTGTCGTGCACCGTGGTATGCACCTGCACGCTGCCGAAGCTTGGACTGCGCAGATCGATGTGCATCTCAGTTTGCCTCGCCCCGTCCACCACGCGTGCGCTCGGGACAGGGTTCGGACCGGAATCCATCATTGCGGGGATGTCGGGCGAATGGATATCTCCCGCATGCTTTGTCACGGTCGGCGATTGAACCGGCGCGGCGCTGGAGTGCATCGCGGCCGCCGCCTGCGACAACGCCATCGCATTCTCCGTGTTTGTGGCCGGAGATTGCGCGGGAGCGGTGCTCTGAGCCGTGGGACTGGAACCGGATGGCGCCGCATGGCTCCCGGGAGCGAGCGTATTGCTCTCGGCCGGTTTGCCGGAGGAAGTGTCGGCAGCGTTCGAAGCGGAACCATTCGCCGCCGCCGGCGCAGGCGGAGACGCTACATCGCCATGCGCTGCTTTGGGGCTTCCGTCGGCAATCCCCGCATGTCCAATTTTGACGGCCGCGCTTTCCGGCCCTGCCCTCACCAGCTTCAGCGTCGCCGAAAGCATCGAGAAATCTGGGGCGGGCGTGAACGGAGTTTCCACGGCCTGCGCATAGCGGGCCGAAGGGTTCGGCGCGGCCGCCTCGGCCTGCGCCGGGGATTGTGCTTGCGCACCCAAGTCTGCCTTCGGAATCTCGTGGGCGCCTTTGACGCTGAGAGGCGGTTGCAAGTCCAAAAATGGAGATACAACATCTTGCACGGGCTGTGGTTGTGGGGCAGCGGCGCCCTGCGCAGTCTCGCGCACATCGTTCATCTTGGCCGGTGCTTGAGCCTTTGCAGTCGGGGCTCCGGCATCTTGTGCCGGTTGGGAAGGCGCCGCCGGATCACCGGCTGGCTCCGGCCAGTCGCCGGTTTTGGTTGGAACGGAACGGGTCGTGATTTTCTCCACCGTCCCTGCAACCGCTACCGCCGCTAAGGCAACTTCAGTCTCTTTCGCTGATCCCACCGCCGGCGACGAGTTGCCAGTGGCCGAAGCTTCCGCTTTTCCAGGCAGCACCGGCTCTCCGTCCGTCGGACCCCGCGCCGGCAAAGGGAAATCGCCCGAAGGCAAAGACGCATCGGCCAGCCCATGTGTCTTGCGCAAACTCCTGGTCCGCGCCACCTGCCCGGCAGCCAAATCGTTCGAAGCCGTCGCTCTTGTTCCTGAACCTTCCGGCGCCGAAATCTCTGTTTTCGCAACTGCCACGCTGGCCGCGTCCGGCAGAATCAGTGCAGGCGAGGGCGCGAAGGCGGTCAAGCTCGCTGCATGGGAAGGCAACTTCGATGGGGTCTCCACATCCCTAGGCAGTGGCAAGGATGGGCTGCCCCCCGGCTTCCCCGATGTTCTTCCCGTGGAACCGGATGACGATTCCTCTTCCGGTGGCTTCTCCGCAGACGACGGAGCCGGCGCCCGAGCATCCTCCTGCGGGTTCCCGAAGATCTGCGACGTCTGCGGGATGGAGCCGATCTGATTAGCTTCCCCCGCCACACTTTGCAGAATGCTAGCAAAGAGGGAGCTCAACAGAGTGCTCGCCGTACCTGGCGCCGTGGCGGATGGGGTCACTACCGTTTCGGGTTGGATCAGGTTCAGAACCACGGTTTTGTGCCCGCGCCGGAGAAATCCGTCGCTGTGGCGTCAACTCGCACGCGGAGGTCCAAGCTCCACCACAGTTTGCGGGGGCGAATAAGTGGTTGAGATTCAAGATGGAGGGAATTCTGCCGATAAGTCAGCAGCAGAGCGGCTCAACCGCAGGCCCCGGGAAATGGGCAACCTGTGCCCGCCTCCGGGCAAAGCCTATCCACGACGGCGCACTTCGCGGCGGACAAAGTCCCGGCGCAGCAAGAAAAGGTGGTCCAAACGCCGCTGCTCCCGCCGGGCTTGCTCCTGTTCGTAGGTGTGCGCTTGTTCCCGCCGCAAGGTGTCTACCACCTCGCGCTGCCGCCAGGCCTGCTGGAAGGCCTGTCGCTGCTGCATTTGGTGTACCCGCGCCGCCGCCAGCTCTTTTTCCAGACTCTCTTGCCACTGGCGAAGCACGCCTCGCCGCAGCAGGTCAAAGTGCAGTTCCGCCGCGGGAACTCCACTTTTCAGTTCGTGCGCATCGTGAGCCGCCACACCGGCCAGCGCCCGGTCCACTTGCTCCATCGCCCGCAGCAGGTCCGCGACTTTTTGGTTGGCTTCCAGCAACCGGATTTCCTGCTGTTGCTCGAGGCTCTTCCGGAAACGCAGCAAAGCCGCAAGGGAGAATTGAAAGGCCATGCGCTTAGCCGGGCAGAGCCAGCAGCCGGGCGGTGTTGTCGGCCAGTGGCGCCGCTTCCTGCGGGGTTTGCTCGAGAAAGCGATTGAGATCGGGCATCACCGCCAGCGCCTGATCGAGAATCGGATCGTTTCCTTTCTGATAGGCGCCAATGCGGATCAAGTCTTCCGAGCGTGGTAAGCCGCCAGCAGCCGGCGCAGCCCACTCGCTTTCGCGAGGTGCGGCGGCGCGCAGACCATGGGCATCAGCCGGCTGATGCTGTCGAGGATAGCGATCGGCGGATAGTGATTGCGGGTGGCCAGCCGCCGGTCGAGCATGATATGCCCATCGAGCAGCGCCCGCGCCGCCATCCACCAGCGGATCTTGCTGGTCGTCGCCTTCCATCAGCACCGTGTAGAACGCGGTGATGCTGCCCCCGCTAAATTTTCCCGCCCGCTCGATCAGCCGCGCCAGCAGCGTGAAGACCGATGGAGTGTAGCCCTTCGCCGTGGGCGGTTCTCCCGCCGCCAGGCTGATCTCCCGCTGCGCCATCGCCAGCCGGGTAAGCGAATCGACCACCAGCAAAACGTTTTTGCCGCGCCCGCAGAAATATTCCGCCACCGCGGTGGCCGCCAGCGCGGCGCGAATGCGCAACAGAGGAGACTGATCGGAAGTCGAAACAACCACCACCGACGCGCTTCGTCCTTCTTCTCCCAGCGACGTCTTCCAGAAAGTGGCGCACCTCGCGGCCGCGCTCCCCGACCAGCGCCAGCACCGTCAGGTCGGCATCGGTATTGCGCGCCATCATGCCAATCAGCGTGCTTTTGCCTACCCCGCTGCCGCCGAAAATTCCCAGCCGCTGCCCCCGTCCGCAAGTGAGAAACCGTCCACTGCCCGAATGCCGCAGCCGATCGCTTCCCGGATGCGGCTCGCGCTTCAGGGGAAGCGGCGCAGCCGCGTCCAGCGTCTGGTAGTCGCTGCCGGCGTAAGGTCCCAGAGAATCCAGAGGCTCCCCCCGCCGTCGATAACTCGCCCCAGCAGGCCCGCCCACCAGCAGCGCCGGTTTGGCTCCCCGAGTCATCACCGGATCGCCGTAGCGAATTCCCTCGGCTGCTCCAGCGGCATGGCCAACACCGTCGTCCCGCGAAAGCCGACAATCTCTCCCGGAAAAATCCGCCCGCGGCTGATTGACGACCTGGCACATCTCGCCCACCGATCTGAATGGCCCTTCCGACTCCACCATTGGCCGAAACTTGTACCACCCGCCCTCGCCAGCGCAAGGTCGATAAGGTCTCCAGCGGGCAAAATAACGGCGCTCAGCAGATTCTGCCATTTCACCCTTCACCTGCCGGCCGCTTGGCCACCAGGTCCAGCAGCCCTTGCTCGATTTCCTTGAACTGCGGCTCGATTCCCAGTTCCGCTGGTTCCCAGTTCGTGGTCTGCAGCACGCAGCGGTCGAGCTGCACCGTCGGATCCTCCACCACTTCCGGCACCGCTTGCGCGTCCATCGTGTGCAGAAGAAAGCGCGCGCGTATCGGCCAATTGCTGCGGATGCACCCGACCGCGACCTTGGTATCGCCTTCAATCTGATCGAGCGCCACTCGGACCAGGCCCGCCAGCAGCAGCGGATCGACCTGCGCTTCGCGATGCAGAATCTTGCGCGCAATGGCCAGCGCCAGCTCCACGACTTCTCCCTCCACCTGCCGGTAATACGCTGTCCGCTCGTGGGCGAAGCCTTCGAGCGCCACTCGCAACCCTTCCCGCACCCGCGCCAGGTGTTGCTCATAGCGGGCCTGCGCCGCCGCCTCGCCTTCCGCCCGCGCCTTCTGCCGCAGCGTCTCTTCCCAGCTCTTCTGCTCCGCGGCCGCCTGCGCCCCGGCCGGCAACGCAACCCCGCCCGGTGCCGGGCCCGCCGCTACCGGCACGTAGAGAAACGGATGCGCCTCCGGAATCTCCGGCGCCGCCGCCGCGGCTTCCTCTTCCCGCTCCAGCGCCGGGCTAAACGATGTACTCATCTTCGCTGTCGGCTCCCAGGCTGATTTTTCCGTCCGCTTCCAGCTTGCGCGCCACTGCCACGTCTCCTGCTGCGCTTTGGTCACGTCGCGCGCCCGCACCGGCCCCAGCACGTCCATGTCTTCTTTCAGCATTTCTACCGCACGCGACGACATGGATTTGAAATATGTAGTTCTTCAGCTCTTCGGTGGCCCCGCGCAAGCGCCATGGCCAGCGTCTTCTTGTCGAGATTGCCCAGCAGCTCGCGAATGCCCAGCGTCGGGCACTCCCAGCAAGTCCTGAAAGGTGAACATCAGATTGCGAATGCCCAGCGCGACTTTGGGATCTTCTTTCTCGATGGTTTCCAGAATCGTCTTCGAGGCCACCGGATCCAGCCGGTTCAGCAGGTCGGCTACGCCCTGTACTCCGGCATAGGCGCGGCGGTGCTGTTCGCCCAGCGCTTCCAGGCGCTTGTGCAGCGCCACGGCGAAACTTTTTGCGCAATTTCCGGCGAAAACTGCCGCAGCTGTGCCATGCGCTTGATGGCCTCGGCGCGCAGCGTCTCGGGAAAGCGCATCAGCAGGGAGGAAGCCTGCTTGGGATCGAGGTGCGCCAGAATCAGCGCGATGGTCTGGGGATGCTCGCTTTCCAGAAATTTGGCCAGTTGCTGGGGATCGGACTTCTGCAGCGAATCCAGCTTGCCCGCGCTCATCTCGGCGGCGTGCGACACCTGCTTCAGCAACTGCCGCGCGCCCTCTTCGCCAAAGGCCTTCACCAGCAGTTTCTGCGCATAATCGGTTCCGCCCTGCGCCAGATATTCCTGGGTGATCGCGAGGCCGTGATATTCCTCCAGCACGCTCTGTGCCGTGGGTGGGTCGATGTATTCCAGCTCCGCGATCTCCTGCGTCAGCCGTTCCAGGTCCTGCTCCGGCAGGTTGCGGAAAATTTGGCTGGCCACCTCCTCTCCCAGCAGCACCAGGAGAATGGCCGCCTTCCGCATGCCGGTCAGATGAGGCGGTGCCGGGGCGGCAAGCACCTTAACGATCCTCCCGGATCCAGCTCTGCACCAGCCGGCTGGCTGCCGCCGGTTCGGCTTTCACCTTCTCCGTCAGCTGCTTCTTGAGCGCCGTGGCCCGCCGCGACTCCTCATCTGCGGTAGGCGTCTCGATTTCGACCGCCGAAGCCGCCAGCGTGGCCTCCGCCGATTTACCCAGTTCTTTGTGGCCGCGCATCACGTGCGCCGGCAACTCGCGGAAGGCGGTGACAATCTGCTGCTTCACCGGCCGCAGCACCAGGAAGTACACGATGGCGAATAAAGCCAGGATTCCCAGATAGCGCAGCAGGCCCATCCACTGCATGAGCAACTGCCGCAGCTTCTCCCACAGGCTGGGCGGCGTCGGGGTTTCGGCGAAGGGTTCCTGGAACGACAGGTTCTCGAGCGACAGCACGTCGCCGCGCTGGGTATCGAGCCCAATGGCCGCCGACGGCCAACGCCTGAATCTGTTTCATCTCCTCGGCCGATCGCTTGCGGTGGTTGACCGTCCGTTTTCCCCCTTTCTCCGTGATCTCGGCGGCGTCATCGACCAGCACCGCCGCGGCAATGCGCTTGACCCGCCCCGGGGGCTGGGTGACGTGCCGCACCGTCTTGCTTACCGCATAGCTGGTGCTTTCGGACCGCGACGATTGGTTCTCCGCGCTCACATTCACCGTCGCCGCCGTCCCTCCGGGGACGTTGCTGGCGGTCCCGGGAATGCCTGCCGGTCCCGCCCCGCCGGCGGTTTCTTCCGATTTCTCCTGGGTCAGCGCCGCGGTGGTTTTCGGATCGTAAATCTCGTCGGTGTTTTCGCTGGTGCTCAGGTCGTACTCCACATGCACACTGGCCCGCACGTGGCCGGCGCCCGACCACCGGTTCCAGGGTCCGCACTAGGGTTTTTCCCAGCTCGTCATCCAGTTCGTAGGAGACCGTTCCCGGCTGGCTCGGGCCGCAGCAGCGGAGTGTTGGTGTCGGCATCCACCACCGTCACGTTTTCCGGCTGCAGCCCCTCGACCGCGCTGGCCACCAGCTGCGGAATCGCCCGCTGCGCCTGCTCCGACAACTGCCCGCTGCGGGTCTTCAGAATGACCGCCGCCTTGGCTTCGGTCTGCTGCTCGCTGTAGAGCGATGGGTGGGGCAGCACCAGATGCACCCGCGCCGCCTCCACTTCGCTCAGCGTCTGCAGGGTGCGCTCCAGTTCGCCTTCGAGCGCCCGCTGATAATTGACCTGCTCGGTGAAATCCGATCCCGCCCAGTTGGGGGTGTCGAAGATCTCAAAACCCATGCGCGCATTGCGCGGCAGCCCCTGCGACGCGGTCTCCAGACGGCTGGCGTCCAGCTGATCCTGCGGCACCAGCAGGCTGCTACCGTCGGGCGACAGCTGGTAGGCGATGTTTTTGGCCGCCAGCCGGCTGCCCAGGGTCTGCGCCTCCTCTGGCTTCAGCCCCGAGTACAGGGTGACGTATCTGGGTTTGCCCATCAGCCCGGTAAACATCCAGAGCGTCGCCCCCACCAGCGCTGCGCCTCCGCCCAGCCAGCAGGCGCTGGCTGCGAGCTGAGCCCGCGCAGCAGGTCCCCGACCTGGTTAACGGCCTGGCTGAACGATTTCGGCGGCTCGACTGCCACTCTGGTCTCCTAGTCCGGCATGGTCATGCGCTCGCCGGCGGAAGCGGCCACCGCGCTTCCTTGTTCTCGCTCTTTCGTTATCGGGCGCCGCCGTAGTGGTTCGGGGCAGGCTGGCTCAGAACTGCATGCGCGAGATTTCCTGGTACGCGGCCACAATCTTGTTGCGCACCTGCATCATCAGCTGGAAGGAGAGATCGGCTTTTTCCACCGCAATCATGGCGCTGTGCACATCCATCCCGTTGCCTTCGAGCAGGCCCCCACCTTGCTGGTCGGCCGACTCTGCAACTGGTTCACCTGGTCCATGGCGCCGCGCAGGGTCTCGACAAATCCCCACTCCCGCGCTCCGCCGTGGCCGGCGCCGGCGGCCCGGCTGATGGCGGGATTCACTGCGATCCCGGAGACCGGCATTCGGTCAAGCTTCGACCATCGAGAAGTTTTTCTCGCGTCTGCGGCCGAACCGAGCTGGTTCAGCGCAGGAGATCGAGCGACTGCTGTGATCATGGTCTTGGTCGCCTGCACCGCCGACGCGTTCAACTCGTAGGCCCGCACCGCGCCCAGCAGATCGGTCATCTCCTCGACCGGATTGATGGCCGGATAAGCCACGTACCCTTTGGCGTCGCGCGTCGGGATGTCCCGGCTGATAGCGGTCGACGGCGGCGCCGGATCGCCAACCACCTGGTCCACCCGCACTCCCGCGCCGTGTCGGGACCCGCCGGCCAGCACCAGGGGAAAATGGGTCAGGCGCCGCGCCCGGAACACCACCAGCTGCCGCCGGTAGGGGCCGCCCTGCGGCGGTGCGCGTGGTCTCCACGTTGGCCATGTTGCTGGTGACCACTTCCGCCCGCTGCCGTTCGGCGGTGAGCGCCGAGCCGCTCATTTCGAGCATGCCGAACAGGTTCACGACGTAGCTCCCTTCGTGAATGGCGCTCGAGATCATGTGAAACGTCGTCGCGCAGCAGTTGATCCCGAGGTTGTAGCGCAGCTGGGTCTCGGCCAGCAGCAGCCCTTCGCGTTCCAGGCTCACGTTGTTGCCGTCGGGCCGCTAGATCAGCCCCAGCACCGGCATGCGCCAGCGGAGAAAGCGAGGCATAGGCAAATCTGGCCGCTCGCCCGTCCGCCCGGTGCAGTTCCTGACGAAAAGTTGATGTCGCGGGTGCGATAGCCCGGGGTATCGATGTTGGCCAGGTTCGAGGTGATCAGCGAATTGCGGAATGACATCCACGTCCAGAAACCGGCTCAGCGCGCCGATTTCCGGGGTGTCCATCATGGACATGCGTAGCTCCCCTTGGGCGGCAGGCCGTAGCCGCGGATCTTGTTGCGCACCGTGCGCAGGCTTACGCCCAGCATCTCGGCCGCCCGCGAGCGGTTGCCGCCGGTGGCATCGAGCGTGACTTCGAACAGCCGCCGCTCCATGTCTTCGAGCGAGAGCCCGGCCGGCGCAGCCCCGCCGGGCCGGCGGCCGGGGCCGCCAGGCCGGCATCTCCCGCCGAGGGATCCGAGTCGCCTCCAGCTCCAGATTGTCCTCGCTCCCGAGAGCGCCACCTCCCGCCGCATCACGATTCTGCTCAGTCTCGCGTACATTCGTCCCGGCCAGCTGGTGCTGTTCCAGGCGCGCACAGAAAATCGCGCACGTGCAACTGCGGGCAGCCGATCTGGCCGCCGCTCGGCATAAATGCCGGGCAAAATATGTCGGCCAGTTCGGCAACATCTTCCGGCCGCTCGCGCAGCGGCGGCAAAGCGAGCGGAATCACATTCAGCCGGTAAAACAGGTCGGCGCGAAAGCTGCCCCTCCCGCACCATGGCTTCCAGGCGGCGGTTGGTGGTGGCGATCATGCGCATATCGACCTTCACCGCTCGGGTCTCGCCCAGGCGGTCAAACTCCCGCTCCTGCAGCGCCCGCAGCAGTTTGGGCTGCAGGCTAAGCGGCATCTCTCCCACTTCATCGAGCAGCAGGGTGCCGCCGTCGGCCACCTCGAACTTGCCCGGCTTCGAGCCGCATGCGCTCCGGTGAAAGCCCCCCGGGCATGGCCAAACAATTCGCTCTCCAGCAAGGTCTCCGGGAAAGGCGGCGCAGTTCACCGCCACAAAGGGATGCTCCCGCCGCGGGCTGAGGCGTGAATCATCCGCGCCAGCAACTCTTTTCCGGTGCCGCTTTCCGCCTGCACCAGGATGTCGGCATCAGCTGGCCGCCGCCTGCCGCGCCCGCGCCAGGGCGCGTCGCAGCGCCGGCCGAGTGGCCGACCATTCCTTCGTCTACTCTCTGCCGTTTCCGGAATCAGTTCCCGGACTGTCGTCGGCGCCCCCGCCCTTCTCCCTCGGCCCGGCCGCTCCAGCATCCTCGCGCCGCCGCTGCCAGATGTTCAAAGGCCACCGGCTTCATCAGATAGTCGCAGGCCCCGTCCTGCATCGCCGACACCGCATCCGCCACAGTGCCAAAGGCGGTCAGCAGAATCACCGCGGTCTGCGGCGCAATGGGCCGCACCTCGCGCATCACCGCCAGGCCGTCTCCATCCGGCATGCGCATGTCGCTCACCACCAGCGGATGCATCCCGCGGCGAAAGCGAGACAGCGCTTCCGCGGCTCCCGCCGGCGGTTTCCACCCGCCAGCCCTGCTACGCAGAAAACTGGCCGCCAGCGCCGGCCCGCATGCCGGCTTCGTCATCCACCACCAGCACCTGTGCGTTCATGCGCTTCGCCTCCAGCAAAGGAAATTGCAAATGGAAAGTCGGCTTCCCAGCGCCCGGGCGGCTGGTCACCTGATGGCTCCGCCATGCTGCCTCATGATCGCCTTGCACACCGCCAGCCCCAGCCCCGGACTTCCCGGCCGGCTGCTGAAGCCGGGCTCAAAAATATGCCCAGAGTTGCTCCCCGGCGATGCCGATGCCGGTGTCGGTCATCTCCACTCCGCGCCACCCGGTTCCCGTTCTCGATGCCGACATCTCCGCTGACCCGGAAAATTCCCCCGCCCGGCATGAAGCGGAAAGCGTTGAGCGCCAGGTTCAGAAACACCTGCTCCAGCCGGTGTTCGTCGGCGGCGATCCGTACTCCATCCAGCCGGTGCGCCAGTTCCAGCCGCGCCTTGCTCTGCTGCGCCAGGGGGCGCACAAATTCTTCAAACGAAGCCAGCAGCGCTCCCAGATCGGCGGGTTCCAGATCGAGCGGCGGCTGGCCGTGAAACTGCAGAACGTTCTCGACCGTGGCCGCCAGGGCGCGCAACCCGGCCTGCAGCTGTTCCGTCCATTGCCCGGGCGCTCCCTCCAGACTGCGATTTCGCCAGCAGCCCGGCAAACAGCTCCAGGCTGGCCAGCGGATTGCGCACCTCGTGGGCCAGCAGGGCCGACAGCTCGGCCAGCGCCTGCCGCCGGCGCAGCGTGTCCTGCGCCCGCTCCAGGTGCTTGCTCTCGCTGATATCCCGCAAAATGAAAATCGAGCTGGCTCCGGCCGAGCCCTCCACCTGCGCATGGCGGATGGAAATCCACTCCAGCTCCCCGCTGCGGCAGGGATGCTCCCGCTCGCAACCCGCCTCGACCGCGTCCCGCAGCAGCTCGTGCAGCCACACCGGCACCTCCGGCAGGCGGTCGAGCGGCGCACCCGCCAGCGTGCTCAGCAGCCGCCGCACCTCGGGATTCGCCACCGACACCGAGCCGTCGGCCTCGGTCACCAGCACCCCGCAGGGCAGGCCCTCGAGAATGCGGTCCAGATGGCGGCGCATGCGCAGGTTCTCCGCCAGGCTGTGCGCCAGATCGCGATTCTTGTCCTCCAGCTCGCAGCGCAGGCGGAGAACTTCACCCTGCAACTGGGTGTAGGAAGATTCCAGCGACTTGGCCGCTTCGGTAAAGACCGCGAAGGCGCGCACCAGAGACATTTCGTCCACCAGATGCGGTTCCGCCGCCGGCGATTTCAAAAGTAATGGGGGCATGGATGTCATTGCTCCGTGCAAGGCGCCTGCCAGTAGGCGAAGGCGCGCCCTAAGATTTCTCTCACAGTTCCGCCGTCCAGGCCTCGCCGCTCGCCGGCCGCTGTCTTCCGGCGGTGAAGAAATAAAGATGCCGCGGCAGAATGGTGTTCCCGGCGTCGCAAAGAATGTAGGCCCGCTCCATCACCTGCTGCAGCTCGCGCACGTTGCCTTCCCAGGCTTGCGACTCCAGAATGCGCAGCGCCTCCGGGGATAGCTCCGGCGCCGGCGTCCCCGAGGCCGCCGCCACCCGCGCCAGAAAATACTCCGCCAGCGGGCGGATGTCCGGAAACCCGTCCCGTCAGCGGCGGCAGCTCCAGCGGAAAGGCCGACAGACGGTAGTAAAGATCGCTGCGGAATTTGTTTTCCGCCACGCTGCGCGCCAGGTCGGCGTTGGTGGCCGCCACCACCCGCACATCGATCCGCACCGCCTCCGTGCTGCCCAGCCGCTGGATTTCCTTGTATTCGAAAAAGCGCAGCAGCTTGGCCTGCAGGCCGAGCGGCAGCTCCCCCACTTCGTCGAGAAACAGCGTTCCTCCTTGGGCCGCCGGAATGCGTCCCAGGGAAGCCGTCACCGCGCCGGTAAACGCTCCCCGGGTGTAGCCGAATAATTCCGATTCCAGCAGCGTCTCCGGAATGGCCGCGCAGTTCACCACCACAAAGGGCCGCGCCATCCGCGGGCTGAGCTGATGGATGGCCCGCGCCAGCAATTCCTTCCCCGTGCCGCTTGGTCCCAGGATCAGCACCGTGGTCAGGCGCGGCGCCACCAGCCGCGCCAGCCGGTACACCCGCCGCATGCTCTCCGCCTCGCCAATCATTCCCGGCAACGGCTCGACCGGCGCTCGGCCGGAGTTCTCGGGAAGCCTAGGGCACACCTGGGCAAACGCAGCGTGGACTTCCGCGGCCGATCCTGCGAAATCCTGCCCGCTGTCGGAATCGAGCATGACCACTTCAATCCCCGGAAACCTCCGCCGGATAATCTGAATCAATTCCTCGGCGTCCAGGTCCGGCAGCCGCCGGTCCAGAAACAGCACCTGCCAGTCGCCGCTCTCCAGCTTCACCAGCGCCTCGGCCCCGCCCAGAACTTCCTGCACCGGACGGCGCGCGCCCATGCAGGCTGTGCCGTACCTGTTCGCGCAGGGAAGTGCTGGCGCTCGCCACCAGCACGCCGCCATCGGGAGGAACAAACATCGCGGAAGTCGTCATTCCGCCATTTCATCCCGGGAAGGTTAGAGAGCGATTAGGGGAAGATTAGGAGGCTGTAGTGAGGGGAAAATGTTTCCCATATGCGGCGAGGATTGCCGGATGGGAAAACTTGCCTAGCATCGCATGCCGTCCCTTGGCGTTCCGGCGAAGCTTTCATTTTGCAGCAGATCGCGAATTCTGCCCGTCCAGTGCGCAATCTCTTCCGCCTTCAACAGCGCCATCTGGAGGGTCTCACGATATTCTTCCACGGTGTGCGGCCCTCGGAGTCCCAGCTCCAATGAGCACTGCAGCCCGGTGATGGGCTGGCTTAAGCGCGTGCAACAACTCGTCGAGCAACTCCGACTCTTCCTCGCTTCGGATCTTTGTCGCCGCCTCCGCTTTCATTCCGCGGCTCCCGTTTCCGCGCTCTTCGTTCTTGCTGCTCAACTCGTATCCCACGCTGCGCACCGTATGGATCAACCGTTTGCCAAAGCCGTCATCCACCTTCCGCCGCAAATAATTGATGTACACGTCCACCACATTGGTGCAAGTATCGAAGGAAAGATTCCACACATGTTCAATGATCATGGCGCGCGTCACCCGCCGCCCGGCGTTGCGCATCAGGTACTCGAGCAGCCCGAACTCCTTCGAGGTCAGCTCAATCCTCTTTCCCGCCCGCTCCACCTTGCGCTCCACCCGGTCCAGCTTCAGATCCCCCACCTCCAGCACCGACTCCACCGGCAAATGGCTGCGCCGCAACAACGCCCGGATGCGCGCCGAAAGCTCGGTGAAGGAAAACGGCTTGACCAGATAGTCGTCCGCCCCCAAATCCAGACACTGCACCCGATCCTCAATCCGGCTGCGCCCGGTCAATATCAGAATCGGCATGCTCGGCTTCCGCGTCCGCAAATGACGCAGAATCGTAACTCCATCCAGCCGGGGCAAATTCAGATCGAGCACCAGCAAGTCATAGTTAAACTCGCTGGCCTGGGCCCGCACCCGTTCTCCGTCGGCCGCAACATCCACCGCGTAGTGCTCGGCTTCTAAGCCTTTTTTCACAAAGCTGGCCAGGGCGGTATCGTCTTCCGCAACTAGCATTCGCATAAGGTGTCTCTAATTTGGATTCCCCGATTCTTATGCATGCGAGGGGATAGAACAAGCGATTCGACAAGAAACGGAAGGTTCCGTCTTCCCAAATCTGGCAGCAGTCCCATCCTGGATCGGCAACTCTCACGTGGGGACAGCCGCCCCCGGCTGTCCATCGAGCGATCGCCCCTGTGTGGCGCGGGCGCCCCCGCCCGCGACTGCCGCCTGCGGTTCGGCATCATGGTAAGGCATATGCCCGCGCTACCCCCGCGGAGTCTCCCATAAATATGGTAATATGGGAACCGTGTGAAAACCACCCTGGAAATCCCCGACTTCCTCTTCCGCCGCGCCAAATCCGTCGCTGCCGAGCGCGGTATCCCTCTGCGCCAGTTCGTCACCGAGGCAGTCCAGGAAAAATTGAAAACCAGCTCTCCGGAAAGGCCCTGGATGAAACATTTCGGGAAGCTCAAACACCTTCACCGGGAGAGAAAGCAAGTCGAAAAGCGGGTAGAAGCGGCCTTCGAGCAGATCGACCAGGAACTCTGGAAATGACTCTCTGGCAATGATTCTCGATACCAACGCCCTATCCGCCGCCGCAGAAGGTGATCCCGCGGTCCTAGCCCATCTCGCTCGCGCCGATCAGGTGGCCATTCCGGTCATCGTCCTCGGCGAGTATCGCTACGGCATCGCCCAGTCGCACCACCGCGCAACCTACGCCAATTGGCTGAAGGCCCTGCTCAACGATTGCCTGGTGCTCGATATCAACGAGCCGACCACGCACGAGTACGCCGGGATCACTCTCGAACTGAAGCGCCAAGGCACCCCGATTCCCACCAATGACATCTGGATCGCCGCCCTCTGCCGCCAGCACGGGATGCCGCTCTTGAGCCGCGATCAGCATTTCGACTTGGTGGAGGGACTTAGACGGATCGGGTGGTGATTGCGACCCGAGTGCCATGTGGGGCGGACACTCTTGTCCGCCTGTCGCGGGCGCGGCCCAGCCCCGGAGGGGCGGCCGATGATAGCCCAGGACGGAGCGCCGGGTTGCCACCAGCATTCGCGGCCCGCGCCCCTCGGTGGGCCACCCGAAGCCAACAGCTACCGGGCTAACGCCCAAACGAGGGGCGTGAACCTGGGGCACTAGGCCCGACTTTTAGTCGGGTCAACTAAGTACCTAATTCGCGATTCTTTTGCCCGGTGCCGCTGGGGTACCGGCCATCAGGCGAGGTTTAGAATAGAGCCACTTTATGTCAGATGATGCGGAACTCGTAAAAGCCGGAGTTCAGGGAACGGTTGAGGGCGCGATGAAACCCTTCTCCGACCTGATCAGGGCAATTGCAGGTCCGGCGGCTGAAGAAGTCGGCATGGTTCTTCATGATCACGTCCTAGCGTTTCGGCTCAAACGTCAGGTACGCCTGTTCGAACAAACGGCACGAATGCTGGAAGCAGCCGGGTTAAAACCGCACCGCGTTCCCTATAAGCTACTGACCTCAATCGTACAGAATGCGTCCCTTGAAGAAGACGATGATCTGCAAGACCGTTGGGCGGCACTCCTGGCAAATAACGCTACTGGAGATGGGCACGAAGCGGCGTTCCCTGAAATCCTAAAGCAACTTTCACCCGTCGATGCTCGCCTCTTGAGCATGTGTTTTCATGAGGTAGTCCATCAGTCCGGTGGAGCGTCAATAGAAACAGGGCAGGTACCCCCGTGGCATGCACCCATCAACATATCAATAGCCAAGTGGGAAGCTGAAAGAGCACGATTGGAAGCGGCCGCGCCGGGCAGGCAGGGAGATGCCCAGGGTAAAACGGTTTACACCGAAGGCAGTTTGGCATTAGAAAATCTAACGAGACTTGGCCTCATCGCTCCACGGAGTTTTGTAACGATCAATTCAGTTCCGGAGGACTACAAGCTGAGCCAGCTAGGGTATCGTTTCGCACTGGCCTGTGAAGACCCCGATTTATTAAAAAAAGCTCGCGCAATCCTGGCGGGTGGGCACAAACCGGGCTTTCGCGATTTTCCGTAAGTCACACGACGGTGGCGGGGTGCCGAACCGAAGGTCTGGATCGCATCTTCCGAGCAGATTCAGAGGATTCACCGAACCTCTCCCGCCACTCGCCTTCGCCCCGCCCTTGTTGCCATAATGACCCTTTCCCCCTCTGGCCGAGGAAAGAGACCGTCGGGCGGTGGCATCTCTGGAACAAGGACGCCCTCAAATCGTTGCTTCTGCCGGGTGGGTTCCTCCTGCTGGCGGCCGTCGTCCTGTTGCATAGCGGCGTCGTATCCCTTCCCCCATCGGCCATCACCGCCCTCTACTACATCGTCTTCATCGCCGGCCTTGTCCTCGCCTGGCGTTTCCATTCCAGCCGCGCCCTGCTTGCCTTCGTCGTTCTGCTGCTCGCGCACAGCGCGCTGGAATTCTTCTCCGGCCACCGCCCGGCTTTTCGCGGGTCCGGTTACATCGCGCTCGAAGCCATTGCCATCCTGCTGCCGCTGAATTTCGTTTTCCTCTCACTCCTCCGTGAGCGAGGCTTCACTTTTGCCTCCATCGCTCCCTTCCTCGGCGCGCTTTTTCTGCAGTCGGTTTTTGTCGCCGTGCTCTGCCGTCCCGGACAAATCTCTCCTCCATCTTTTCTCGACGCTTCGTTTCTCCCGGATACCTTCTTTGCCTGGACGCCCCTCCCGCAACTTGCCTGGCTGGCCTTCGCCGCCGTTTCCGCAATCTCTCTGCTCCGCCTCCTTCCGGATCGCAGACCGATCGAGGGCGGTCTTTTCTGGGCTCTGGCCGCGGCTTTTCTGGGAATGCAGGCGGGCGGCGGCGGAAAAATCGCCAGCGCTTACTTCACCGTTGCCGGACTCATCCTGGCCTGCGCCATCATCGAGAACTCTTACTTCCTCGCCTATCACGACGAACTCACCACACTCCCGGCGCGCCGCTCCTTCAATGACGCGCTGCTCTCGCTGCCCGAGCGCTACACCCTCGCCGTCGTGGACATCGATCACTTCAAGAACTTCAATGATACCTACGGCCACGATATCGGCGACCAGGTGCTTCGCATGGTGGCCGCGAAAACTCGCGCGCGTCAGCGGCGGCGGCCATGCCTTCCGCGTCGGCGGAGAAGAGTTCTCCATATTATTTCCCGGCGAACGCCTGCCCGATGCGCTGCCTCACCTGGAAATCCTGCGCATGGAAATCGAGTCCACCGCATTTCGTGTGCGCGATCCCAAGGATCGCCGCGCGGCCTCCCATGGCACCGACCGCCGCCAACCCGCCCCGAAAAAACGCGCCAACCTTCGCCGCAAAACGCCTCCCGCTTCGCCCGGCCAGCTTTCTGTGACCGTCAGCATCGGCGTCGCTCAGTCCACCACCCGACTGCGGCAACCATCCCAGGTCATCGAGGCCGCCGACAAAGCGTTATACCGCGCCAAGCGCGGCGGACGAAACCGCGTCGAAGTGGCTGAGCCAAAGTCGGCGCGGCTTAAGCGCAGCATCGCCTGAAGGAGTGAAAAGAAAAAAGAAAAAGGATCGAAAGCAGAACCCATCTTCCGAGCTAAGGAAGGACCAACCGGATCACAGGCGACCTACGCCCTCGACAAATAAGTCCCCTCGGCCGTATCCACGCGAATCTTCTCGCCTTCGTTGATGAACGGCGGCACCTGCACCACTAGCCCGGTCTCGGTCTTCGCCGGCTTGGTCACGCTGGAAGCGGTCGCGCTCTTCAGCCCCGGCTCGGTCTCGACAATCGTCAACTCCACCGTCTGCGGCAGTTCAATGCCTACGGCCTTGCCGTCGAAGAACTCCACTTTGATCTGCAGATTCGCAATCAGATAATCCACGGCGTCGCCCAGAATTTCTTTGGTCAGATGGGTCTGCTCGTAGTTGGTGGTGTCCATGAAGTAGTAGCTGTCGCCGTCGGCGTACAGGAACTCCATCTCCACTTCGTCCACGTTCACTCTGTCGATGGGGTCGGGCGAGCGAAAGCGGTGCTCGAACATGGCGCCGGTGCGCAGATTGCGCAGCTTGGCCTGGATGAAAGCGCGCAGGTTGCCGGGCGTGCGATGCTCCACGCTGAACACCGAATGCAGATCATTGTTGTGCCGGATAATCATCCCGGGGCGAAGCTGGGTCGCAGGAATAGACATTGCTGGGCGAATCTCCTTGATGAGAGTGATTGAGTCCAGCCTGGCGGGCAGGCCACAGTTCCGCAGGACACAGACAATCAAGCAACTCATTCTAAACGGATTGAGGCAGAATTGGGAAACCCTCGCCCTGTGCTCGCCTCGAACCCAAACTCTTTGCAAGCAATTACTGCCCGAAGACAGCTAAAATCAATCCAGACGAATCCAACGAAAACATTCTCCAAGGGGGGTGCTGATATGAACGAAAAAGATCACTGTAATCACGCTGGCCTGGCGATCACATTTCTAATGATTGGACTGGGTGCGGGCGCATTAGTCGCGCTGCTCTACGCACCCAAAACCGGAGGCCAACTGCGCCGCGACCTCCGCCGCAAATACAAAGACGCCCGCGAAGCCGTGGAAGATTTTGCCGATGAAGCCCGCGACAAAGTCGGAGACGTGATCGAGCGCGGCGCCGACTGGCTGGAAGAAGCCGAACGCGAGGCGCGCAAAACCGTCACCCCGCTGAAGCGCGCCATGCAAAGAGACTAGGGACTAACGGGAGAGCACGACTTCAGTCGTGCCGCGGGGGAACTCGCAAAGCCACGGCAACCGGGAAGGGCCCGACTTCCAGTCGGGCCTTAAGCCTTGCGCTCGGACTAACCCGAGCGGCTGAAAGGCCGCGAGGAGAATCTGCCGCATTACGCGGGAGTTGCCGCTTCCGCCTGCCGCGCCACTTCGTCCAGATGCCGCAAGGTCTCCGGCACCGTAAGCGAATACATCTCCCGCCCCACGCCTTCGCCCGACTCCAGCGCCGTCTTCAAATAATGCCCCGCAATCTCAATCGCCAGCGGATCGGTAATCGCCTTCCCCGTCCGCTTCTTGAATTCCACCCACGCCGGATGCGGCAACGCCACCCACACCGTCCGCCCATCCACCAGAAACTTCACGTCCACGGCGTCGGCATGCCGCGTAGAAATCGCCACAATCAGCGCCTGATAAATGCAATGCACCTGCTTCTTGGTCCAGCGGTCGGTTGCCTGAAAATCGCGGTACATGGGCATATCGAAACTATACCGGAGACCCAAATCGGCGGGCAATCCTCGTCTTAGGCACCCACCCCGCCTCCCGGCCGCAAATTTTCACAGTCCTTTAACACTCCCATGCGCGCTCTGCGCCTGTAACATTCCATCCTTGCTGTGAAAATGCGAATCCAAACTACCGCCCTGGTTGAACTCTTCTCCACTTCCGAAAATTCAGAAAGGACAATCCCCATGCGCAACCGTTGGCCGTTCACCGTTCTTCTCGGAGTCGCCCTCCTCAGCCTCTCGCTGACCCTGGCGTGCAACAGTTCTTCTAAATCCGGAGCCTCGGGAGAAACTATCTCCCTCATCGGCGCCGGCAGCACCTTCATCAACCCGATCATGACCCACTGGACCAGCGACTTTCAGAGCGCCCACCCCGGCGTCCAGATTAACTACCAGTCCATCGGCAGCGGCGGCGGCATTCAGCAACTCAAAAAAGGCCTCCTCGATTTCGCCGCCAGCGATGCCGCCCTCAGCGACGACCAACTCAAGGACATGCCCGCGATCATTCAGATCCCCGAGAGCGCCGGCCCCGTCTGCATCACCTACAACCTGCCCGCTCTGAAGAATCCTCTTCGCCTCAGCGCCGCTACGCTGTCCGGGATTTACCTCGGCAATATCAAGAACTGGCAGGATCCCGCCATCAGGAAAGAAAATCCCGGAGAAAACCTGCCCAAAGATCCGATCGTGGTCGCCCATCGCTCCGACGGCAGCGGCACCACCAACATCTTCACCACCTACCTCGCCAAAGTCAGCCCGGAATGGAAGCAGAAAGTCGGCGCGAACATCTCCGTCAGTTGGCCTACCGGCATGGGCGGCAAGGGCAGCGAAGGCGTCACCGGCGTGGTCAAGCAGACCCCCGGCACCATCGGCTATGTGGAGTTAAGCTACGCCAAGCAAAATAATCTTCCGGTAGCCCTCATCCGCAATGCCGCAGGGAACTGGCAAGCTCCAGACACCGCCGGCACCACCGCCGCCATCGACGCTTTCCACGAGCAGCTCGCCAGCGACGTTCGCACTCCCATCGTCGATCCCCCCGCCTCTGCTCAGAATGCTTATCCCATCTGCGGCCTGACCTTCCTCATGGTTCCCAAGAATGGAACCGACAACGCCAAGCGTCAGGACCTGCAGGAGTTCATCAACTATGTCCTCACTACCGGCCAGAACCAGGCTGAGTCGCTCTCCTACGCCAAACTGCCCACGTCCCTTCAGGATCAGGACGAAAAACTACTGGCCGGTATGGAAGTAAACGGCCAGCCGGTTCACTCCGGGATGTCCACCTCGTCCGGAAACTGATTTGTCTAGGAAGCTGCGCGCCGCTCCGCCCCGGCGCGCAGGTTTTGTTCCCGATGTCGGCAGCGAACTCTTCTCCGCCAGCCGTTCGATCGTCAGCAGCATCTTCCCCTCATCACAAAGCGGCCCGGCTCCCAGAAAATGATTGCGCCTATTTACCTTAGGGGCGATCCTGCTCGTCACCACTGGGCTGCATTATCATGGGTGCGGAAGAAGTCATGAAGAATCTCGGTATTCTCCTTTCCGGACGCGGCTCCAACTTCGAGGCCATTGCCTCCAAAATAACCGAAGGAAGAATTCCCGGCGCGCGCATCGCCGTGGTCATTTCCAACCTGCCCGATGCCAAAGGCCTCGAAACCGCCCGCCGCATGGGCCTGCCCGCGCTGGCCATTCCGTCCAAGGGTAAATCCCGCGAGCAGCACGATCGCGAGACCGCCGCCGCGCTGCAAGCCCACCAGGTCGATCTCATTTGTCTCGCCGGATACATGCGCCTGCTCTCCCCCTGGTTCGTGCGCCAGTTCCCGCACCGCATTCTCAACATCCATCCTTCTCTGCTGCCGGCCTTCCCCGGACTCGAGGCGCAGGAACAAGCCTTTGCCTACGGTGTCAAAGTCACTGGCTGCACCGTGCACTTTGTAGACGAAGAGCTCGACCACGGTCCCATCATCGTGCAGAAAGCAGTCCCGGTCCTGCAGTCCGACGATGAGCACACCCTGGCCGCGCGGATTCTCGAACAGGAGCACATCGCCTACTCGGATGCAATCAACATCGTGCTGCAAGGGAAGTTCGAGATCGTCGGAAGAAGACTGAGACCCACCACTCAGACCAATTAACCTGTCATGTTGAGCGGAGCGAGGGCGAATGCCCTCGCGCAGTCGAAACATCCCTAAACAACCCGAATTCCGGGCCGGCTTCCTTCGTGCGCCTTAGTGTCCTTGGTGGTGAAACCAGGACCCCCGGCTGGAAGCCCTGTGCAAATCCAGGGCTTGCGCTCCCCTTGGGCGGGCGACTAAACTGGGCGCGTTTCATAAGGGGGTCGCGTGCATCACTACGAATTAGTGACGGAGAAACGGCACGAAGCGAAAGCTCAGGAGCTGCGCCAGGAGCGGGATGCGGAGAAAAAACGCCTCGATAAGCTGAAGATGGGGCTGCAGATGAAGATCGCCGCGGAGAGAACAGCGAACCGCGGGCCTGTGCGCGCAGCATAGCCCGACCGCTCACGATCCCACTTGGTAAACCCGCTAGTGTCCTGATTTCATCGGTTCTCTGCGTTCTCGGCGGCCTTTCTTCGCGATCTCGGCGGTCAAAAGCTTTTCTCATGGCGGCAAAATCAAAACTAAGGAACGGCCGTAAACTCCAGCTTGTCAAAAAGACGGGAAGCTGCTATAAAGAATGAACCGAGAGCAGTGTGGCTAGCCGGGCGTTTGCATCTCTCGTCGCTGACCCGGCATCTAAAGTAAGAGCAGGACATACCCAGGAAAAGGTAAGGACCTGAAATTAGCCTCGGCCACGAGGCTGTAATTCGGGACGTGAGCGTCTCGAAGGGTTTAGCGGGTTTTCGCAAAAACCTCCAAAAGGATCTTTTCTCAAGTTACGGACTTCCGTCTGCATTCGTGTGTAAGGCTTCGTGCCAAAACAGCACTGGAGTGAGGGCGGAAGATGAATTCTGTTGCGCTCGAGTGTGGATAAGTAGTGGAAATCCTGTTAGGTGTATAGCTTGACAGTTGCCGCACAGAACCCGTAACGTGTACAGGCTTCGAGGACAGGCAATTTTGTGTGGGAGCGGGGCTTGCCCCGTTCCAGTCGAGCGCAGCTCGACCCCACAGATTGCTCTGGACTGAAAGCGCGCCGCTCAGGCGGAACGCGGTTCGGTCTTTGACAACTTGGTTGAACGTGCCAGTCGTGAGAGGAAGACTCGGGCATAAGTCCGAGCGATCTCACAAGATAGGCCACTGCATTCTTAGCGGAGTGCCAGTGGTCGCCACCACGCCCTTTCGAGCGGCGGGGGTGGCAGCCTACCTTCTACCCGTCGGTAGGCGAACTAGGTTTCAAACGAGAGTTTGATCCTGGCTCAGAATCAACGCTGGCGGCGTGCCTAACACATGCAAGTCGAACGAGAAAGTGGAGCAATCCATGAGTACAGTGGCGACCGGGTGAGTAACACGTGACTAACCTACCCTTGAGTGGGGGATAACTCCGGGAAACCGGGGCTAATACCGCATAATATCGAGAGAT
>CAWHVI010000004.1:345000-466908 GCA_963832765.1 uncultured Acidobacteriaceae bacterium
AAGATTTTCACGGCGTGTGGGAGGTTGAGCTAACAGCTAACGGCCAAAAGCCAATGGCTGGCAGCGAAGCCGCCCGTGTGTCGAGTTAATTTTATGGTCAAGCTACTAAGGGCGCATGGTGGATGCCTTGGCAGAAGCAGGCGATGAAGGACGTGGCAAGCTGCGATAAGCCTCGGGGAGCCGCAAGTAGGCTTTGATCCGGGGATTTCCGAATGGGGAAACCCACGGGGGTAAAACCCCCGTACGGCCCGATGAATCCATAGTCGGGCACGAGCGAACCCGGGGAAGTGAACCATCTCAGTACCCGGAGGAAAAGAAAGAAACCTCGATTGCGAGAGTAGTGGCGAGCGAAATCGCATGAGCCTAAACCGTTTCCACCTTCGGGTGAGAGCGGGGTTGTAGGGTCGGCAACAGTAGAGTTACCAATCCAGTCGTTAGTCGAAGCCCGCTGGAAAGCGGGGCCATAGAGTGTGATAGCCACGTAGGCAAAAACGAACTGGACTCGAAGCCGATACCTGAGTACCGCGGAGCACGTGAAACTTTGCGGGAAGCTACGGGGACCATCCCGTAAGGCTAAATACTAGCTTCTGACCGATAGTGAACCAGTACCGTGAGGGAAAGGCGAAAAGAACCCCTGCGAGGGGAGTGAAATAGTACCTGAAACCGTGTGCCTACAAACGGTGGGAGGACTATGCGGCGCAAGCCGAAAGTCTGACCGCGTGCCTATTGCATAATGAGCCGGCTAGTTATTCTTGTCAGCAAGGTTAAGCGTAAGCGAGCCGCAGCGAAAGCGAGTCCGAATAGGGCGAATCAGTTGGCAGGAATAGACGCGAAGCGGGATGATCTACCCTTGGCCAGGCTGAAAGTGGGGTAACACCCACTGGAGGGCCGAACGGGTGTTTGTTGAAAAAAGCTCCGATGAGCTGAGGGTAGGGGTGAAAGGCTAATCAAATTCCGTGATAGCTCGTTCTCTCCGAAATAGCTTTAGGGCTAGCCTCGGATGATTTGTCGTGGTGGTAAAGTACTCGATGGACTAGGGGGCTTTCCAGCTTACTGAATCCAACGAAACTCAGAATGCCATTGAACAACCAATCCGGGAGTCAGACGGCGGGGGCTAAGCTTCGTCGTCGAGAGGAAAACAGTCCAGATCGCCTGCTAAGGTCCCCAAGTACAAGCTAAGTGGGAAAGGAAGTCGGAACGCCCAGACAGCCAGGAGGTTGGCTTAGAAGCAGCCATCCTTTAAAGAAAGCGTAATAGCTCACTGGTCAAGCGGTCCGGTGCCGACAATATAACGGGGCTCAAGCTTGTCACCGAAGCAGCGAATGCCGCTCTCTTTGGAATTACCCCAGTCAGATTTTCTCGGCGAACTCGGCGAGCTTTCTCGGCGATCTCCGCGGTCAGACGCTTTTAACCGCGCAGGACGCAGAGCAAGGCCGCAGAAGCCAGATTTTCTCGGCGAACTCGGCGAGCTTTTCTCTGCGATCTCCGCGGTCAAGAGCTTTTTACCGTGGAGGCCGCGAAGAAGTCGCAAGGAACGTAAAGGAAATCCAACTGGTTGTGATTCGAAAGAGGGCGGCGTGGTAGGAGAGCATTCCCAACAGTTTGAAGCCAGACTGAAAAGACTGGTCGACGGTTGAGAAGAGACCCTGCCGGCATAAGTAGCGATAACGGAGGTGGGAACCCTCCGCGCCGAAAGTCTAAGGTTTCCTGAGAAAGGTTAATCCGCTCAGGGTCAGCCGGTCCCTAAGGTGAGGCCGAAAGGCGTAACTGATGGACATCCGGTTAATATTCCGGAGCTCCCTTGTGTTCGTTATTACGATGGGGTGACGCAGAAGGATAAGCGGGCCGTCCTATGGCTATGGCGGTCGATGCGTGTAAGGTGTCTTCGATAGGCAAATCCGTCGAGGAGTTATCACTGAGACGCAAAGCAGTAACCCGTATGGGGGAAAGCCGCCGATTCCACACTGCCAAGAAAAACCTCTAAGGAGAACAAAAGGGAACCGTACCTCAAACCGACACAGGTAGACGAGGAGAATATCCAAAGGCGCTCGTGAGAACAGTTGGTAAGGAACTCGGCAATATAACCCCGTAACTTCGGGAGAAGGGGTGCCTCACTAGGGTGCAAGCCCGAAGAGGCCGCAGAGAAATGCGCACTGCGACTGTTTAACAAAAACACAGGTCTCTGCAAAGTCGAAAACGACGTATAGGGGCTGACGCCTGCCCGGTGCCGGAAGGTTAAAGAGAGAGGTTAGCCGCAAGGCGAAGCTTTGAACTGAAGCCCCGGTGAACGGCGGCCGTAACTATAACGGTCCTAAGGTAGCGAAATTCCTTGTCGGGTAAGTTCCGACCTGCACGAATGGCGTAACGAAAGTGCGACTGTCTTGCCAACTGACACGGCGAACTTGTAGTGCCGGTGAAGATGCCGGTTGCCCGCAACTAGACGGAAAGACCCCGTGCACCTTTACTATACCTTTAGTATGAACTATGGCACTTGCTGCGCAGGATAGGTGGGAGGCTTTGATTCCAGGTTCTCGGACTTGGAGGAGCCAACGGTGAGATACCACCCTGCGAGTTCTGTGGTTCTAACTTACTCCCGTTACCCGGGAGAAGGACACACTAAGGCGGGTAGTTTGACTGGGGCGGTCGCCTCCTAAACAGTAACGGAGGCGCGCGAAGCTACGCTCAGGCTGTTTGGAAATCAGCCGACGAGTGCAAACGCATAAGCGTGGTTGACTGCGAGACCTACAAGTCGAGCAGGTACGAAAGTAGGCGTTAGTGATCCGGTGGTTCTGCATGGAAGGGCCATCGCTCAACGGATAAAAGGTACGCCGGGGATAACAGGCTGATCGGAGCCAAGAGTTCATATCGACGCTCCGGTTTGGCACCTCGATGTCGGCTCATCGCATCCTGGAGCTGTAGAAGGTTCCAAGGGTTAGGCTGTTCGCCTATTAAAGCGGTACGTGAGCTGGGTTCAGAACGTCGCGAGACAGTTCGGTCCCTATCTGTTGTGGGCGCAGGAGATTTGAGAGGACCTGTCCTTAGTACGAGAGGACCGGGATGGACGGACCTCTTGTGATTGAGCTGTCATGCCTATGGCACCGCTCAGTAGCGAAGTCCGGTTGTGATAACCGCTGAATGCATATAAGCGGGAAGCACACCTCAAGATGAGATCTCCCAAGACGCAAGTCTAAGAAGGGCCCAGGAAGACTACCTGGTTGATAGGCAGGATGTGGAAGCGCAGTGATGCGTGAAGCTTACCTGTACTAATCGCCCGTTCGGCTTGACCATAAAATTTACTCGGTGCAGAAACAGTTGTTAGTACCCAGTTGCCAGTACCTAGTCCGAAACTGGACAGGTACGGCAATGTTGTAATTGATCGTCAGAAACTGGGCGTATTGAAGCAACACTGACAACTGTGCGCCGACGAAAAGCCTATGTAGTGACTAGTTGCTAGTGATTAGTGACTAGTCAAAACCAATCTATTCAGTTGTGAGGCATTGTCCTCAGCGATCTTTTACAAGTTTGCAGCGCCGAACGCTGGGGGATGTGCACAGAGTGTCGCCAGCACTGCAAAGCTAGCGGCCAAGGGCTAATGGCTAGCTGCTCAAGAGGTCGGTGATCTTACCGCGGGGGATCCACCCGTTCCCATCCCGAACACGGAAGTTAAGCCCCGCCGGGCCGATGGTACTGCACGCGAAAGTGTGTGGGAGCGTAGGTCGTCGCCGGCATAAATAAGGGCCACATTCAGAGATGAATGTGGCCTTTGCCGTTTGGGCAGGGTATTTGGCCACAGGCAATTCTGGGCGGGAGCAGAGGACATCCAGTTAATCTTCAGGGCTGGAGACGTGAAGATCTTCGCAGAACGCCCGTAGCGTGTTGAACACGGCCTTCCTTCTTCTTTCGGTTCTGGTCAGCCTTTGAAAGACATCCGTGCCGCCGACGGCCCCGACGACCGTAAAAGCAGCTCCCAAAAGAGCTTGGTCTGTATAAAATAATGTAGCCAGACCCAGGATACCCGTCGTCGACCAGATGATATCTCGAAATTTTGCCTTCAACTCGGGAGCGATATCGGCATTCAGCTTCTCGATCAACGAAAGGCGCATGCTTTCGTATTTCCCTGTGTCCCCCTTCAATAGCGCATTCTGCAATTTCTCCTGTAATTCCTGGTGTTCTTTCCTTATGTTCTCAATAACTTTCCAGCTGAGGGTTGTCGGATCGAACGTCAACATGCCGGAGTCGAATCGATTCCGTACAAGGCCATCCGAAATCTGAAACGGTCCGGCAGCATCGGTGACACGGCTTCGATCCCCAATAAGGGCGTCCGGCAAGGGAAGGATGGACGATCTGGCAGTTCCGAGGTTTTCAGATACATTGCTGTTCCAAGCGTGTACTACACTTTGCCATAGCCGATGGTACTCCAACGGCCACTTATTTCGATCTGGCTCTTTGGCTTCGAGAGCGGAATTCAGCGAGCTTCTTGCGTAGCGTTTTGACGCATCAGGGACCCACTGTGCGACTAACTCGTAGATATTCTCGAATGCATTGTAGTGCTCATCCGGGAGTCCTGGCGTATTCAAGAACTGGGTCAGCCAATCTACATATGAGCGGCTAGTGATCGGCTGCAAAGCAACTCTCCCGGTACCATGAGCGAAGAAATGTACTCCATGAAGGATGCCTTCGAGTTTTTCAGAGTGTTGGGGATACTCCTGTATGACCCTTCCTGGTCCTTTACTGGAATCGGAGAGGCATTGCTGAGCAACCACATTGTCCGTGCAAAGTATCGCATCTCCAAAACGTTTGATGATTTCCTCGGGAACACCCATCAGGGATGTTCTCCAGTGCGGTTGCGTACAGGCTCTGTAAAGCCCGCTGGTCGCTCTCGCAAAGTCCGTATCTGTAACGCCTTGCGGCGGGCTAGAGATAAGGGTTACGAACGTCGGGTCCGTTTTGAGATACTCCCGGAACTCCGGGTTGGCAAACGCTTTTACAATTGCCTCGCTGTCGGTTAGCTGAATGTCGCTTATTGCGATGCGGGTCCCAAAGAGTGCGTGTAGCTTCAAACCTCCTTCCGCGATGTCGGCAAGGCTACCGCTCATCCCTTCTACTGCAATGGGGTATGCAATCTTTAGCCACTCTCCGTCGAGCCAGTGGGCGTATAAGCCAGTCGGGAAGCATTCGAGGCGTCGTGAAGCCATAGGTTTCTCGAAAATTGGCGTTGAAGTGTACCATGGTTTTCCGACCGGATCTCGGGAATTTGCTCAAGTTACGCATTCGGAGAGTTGATATGCCTGAGGCCCAAGCCGAGTGCGGACTCCAGTACTCTAGGGTACGATCCACCGCACTCAGATTTGCTGCGAGCGGCTCAGGCCGCGCAAGCGTCATAAGCTGAGCTCCGTCGGACCGATTGTATAGCAGGCGAAGGTTTGTGGATAAAATCCGGTTGTCGCCGGCATAATAAAGGCCACATTCAGTAAAGAATGTGGCCTTTGCCTTTTGGCAAGGAAATCGCGCGTAGCAAAGCTTGTGACGCGTTTACAACCTTTATCGTTTTGTCTGGCTCTCTTAAAAGCGTATGGATTGCCACGTGCCCGATCGCGGATTCGGTGTACAAGTCGAGCCGAGCGGACCATTCAAATGGCGCACTGCCGTGGTTCGCAACCTTAGATAAGTCCGCCACTCTGCCGGTTGCTCTTCAACATTGCACCACACAGGAAATTCATCATACGTTGCGTCCGCTTCGATATCGGGAACCGTTAGCTGTGAATCGCCGCTGAAATTGTCGAGTCTTTGTCCCGAGATGAAATCGCGTATTACCCAATGACCGGATTTCTTGTTGTGGTCAAAGTAGACGAGGCGGTCGTCCGCAACTATGTTAGGCAAGAGTAGAACAATCGCTAGATTTCCACCTCTGGAGCCGTAGCTAGCTTGATTGATAGGCATGACGGCTACAAGTCTGCCACGGATTCCGGAGGAATTCTAGATCTGCCCCCCGGATCTAGCGTCGCGGGCCGGTGGGTGACCGCGTCGGGCCGATGGTATTGCACGCGAAAGTCTGTGGGGGGCCCTTCGACTCGGCGCAGGGTAAACTCCGGTCGTCGCCGGCATAAATAAGAGCCAGGTTGAGAAATCAATCTGGCTCTTGCCTTTTGGGTTGAACCCGGGAATCTGGAATGTAGGGCGGGCGCCCGCCGGTGCAGGCAGCTTAGACAGGCCTGGAGGTTCTTGTTTGTGATGGAGGAACATTGGGCGTGAGGCGAGTGTGGAGGCTAAAGGGATGCTGTGTTTTCTGGGGACGGTTTTCGCGGGCGGGGGCGCCCGCGCCACATGGGTGGTGGAGAGTAGGTCGTTGCCGGCATAAATAAAGGCCGGGTTGAGAAATCAATCTGGCTCTTGCCTTTTTGGGTTGAACCCGGAAATCTGGAATGTAGGGCGGGCGCCCGCCGGTGCAGGCAGCTTAGACAGGCCTGGAGGTTCTTGTTTGCGATGGAGGAACATTGGGCGTGAGGCGAGTGTGGAGGCTAAAGGGATGCTGTGTTTTCTAGGGACGGTTTTCGCGGGCGGGGGCGCCCGCGCCACACGTGTGTGGGAGAGGGGGTTGTCGCCGGCAAAAATAAAGGCTCGCATTCAGAGACGAGTGTGGCCTTTGCGTTGGGTTGAACCCGGAAATCTGGAATGTGGGGCGGGCGCCCACGCCCGCCAATGCCGACAGCTTAGATAGGCCTTGAGGCTCTTGGCTGTGACCGATAAGCATTTGGCGGGAGGCGCGTTTACAGGCTAAAGGGATGCTGTGTTTTTCAGGGACGGTTTTGGCGGGCGAGGGCGCCCGCCCCACAGGTCTACAAAATCAATTCTGGATTGATCCACAGCCAGCGGTAATCTTCCGGCCTTTCGACAAGTCCCCGCCTCACCGGATTCTGGCGAATGTACTCAACTTTCTCTTTTAGTCTTTCGTCCGACCGCAGGACGTGATCGAAAGACTCTTCTTCCCATACCGGGCCGGAGCGGTGCAGCAGTTTGTTGAGGCGATGTGCGGTGGCTCCCTTCATGCACTGCATGATGTCCACCAGTGGGAATGCCCAGCCGTGCTTGTCTCGGAGAGGATGGACCAAGAAGTGGACGTGGTCGGGCATTACCACTACAGCGTAGAGATGGATTCTGTGGGTGTCTTCGCGGAGGCAGTGTTCGAAGACCAGGGCACGAGCGCTGTCGGGGAGAGGAATGCGGGCTCCGGTGCAGAAGGTGACAAAGAGAGGGGCATCGTCTTTTTGCAGATGCGGGAGCCGGCGGCGATAGCGGTATTTGGTTAGTGGTGGGCTGGACATAAATGTTGTGTGGGGCGGGCGGACCCGCCCCCCAGTGCAGGCAGCTTAGACAGGCCTTGAGGCTCTTGTCTGTGATGGATGAACATTGGGCGGGAGGCGAGTGCAGAGGCTAAAGGGATGCGGTGTTTTCCGGGGACGGTTTTCGCGGGCGGGGGCGCCCGCGCCACATGTGGGAGAATAGGTCGTCGACGGAATAAATAAAGGCCACATTCAGAGACGAATGTGGCCTTTGCCTTTTGGGACTGGAGGGCTATCCTTGGTGAGGAGCCGGACCATGGCAAATCTGGATTGGTCGCAGTGTCCAGCGGTGGAGAGTGTTCCGGGCAAGGTAAGCGGCGCGTGGGTTTTGAAAGGCACGCGGATGCCGGTGTCCGTCATCTTCGAAAACCTGGAAGCCGGAGCGAATATCGACAACATCATGGAATGGTACGACGGGCTTGATCGCGACCAGGTAAAAGCTGTGATTGAGTTCGCGGCGCGCAGCCTCGACAAAGCACCCGTCGGGGCGTCGTAGGGGGCTTAACTTCCGTGTTCCGGGACGATTGAATGTGGGGCGGGCGCCCCTGTCACGGTAGGGTCAGATGGTACGGCAGGGCACGGGACGGCGTCGGAGGGAACCGGAAGGAATCGGGCAATCCTCATTATGCGAGGGGTAGTTCCGCTGGTTAGAACGTCCTCCTATCACGCAGGAGGCCGCGGGTTCGAGTCCCGTCGCTCCCGCCAGTTCATTCCGATGCCGCCAGAGCCGCCGCCCTTTTACGTCCCAGACGAGGGTTAGAATTCCTCAGCAATCCCAAGAGCGGATCTGCTCCTGCCTATTATTGCAGACGTTCTTCGCATCGTTGCATCCAATCACTGGGGAACTCCCGGATCGATGCCGATCATTCGGGTCTGCGTGGGCTTGGCCGCGCCGACGCGGAACACAAATTCATCGTTTCCTCGCGCGGTTGGACCTCACCAAGTTGCTCGATAAGTTCGACGGCTTCGCTCCAACTATTTGGCAGCTTGCCGTTGAAGAAGCTGCGGTCCATGGACAAGATAGCGGCAGTCATCGCGAAGGAAGATGCGCAGCTCTGGAGCAGCCATGACCAGCCCCAAAGCGACTCGCAAAAGAAATTGCCGGCATATTACGAATGATGCCATCTCGCCACTTACCGAAAAGGACCGCTCGGGTAGCTGGCGTCGATCCATTGTTGTTTATGACTGAGAGCGGGACTCCGAACGCCGTATTTGTGATGAGCACTGCATCGAAAGGAGCCGTCAATGAACGCCGTACAAGTCGACCAGAAGAGCTATGAGATGCCCCCGCGCGAGGGAATCAGCATCGCGCAGTTTCTCACCGTCACCGACATCGAGCGATCGGCCCGCTACTACGAAAAGGTCTTTGGCGCTCGCATTCTGAGCCTGGGTGACGGCAACGCGCCTGCCTATCTTCAGCTTGCGAATATCTGGATGATTCTGAACGTCGGCGGCGGGCCGACCCCGGATAAGCCGACGGTTACCCTCAGCGTCCCCGCCCCGAATCACATCAACAGCTTTATGAATTTCCGCGTTGCGGATATTCAAGGCTGCTACAAACTATGGAAAAGTCGAGGAGCCGAGTTCATCACCGAACCGATCCCCAAGTACGGCGAGATTCGCTGCTACATCCGCGATCCTGACGGCTACATTATCGAGGTCGGACAGAGCACTGACCCTCACCTACGGTTAACAGTCGGGCCCGATGGGATGCCGGCTCTGCGCCTCATCGTTGCGCCTCTGCAATTTTGCTCTGAACAGTCACTCGCTCTGACGTCGAAAGGAGCGCCAAAATGGACGGCACAAATCAGCAACCTCCGACCAGGAGCTATTTGATCGGATGACGGAGCTATATCCGCATTGGGTGGCCAATCAGTCGTGGTTGATGTTTGGATTCCCCGGGGCATAACTCACATCAGCCGCGGTAGCCGGTCCTTGCGGACCGGGGGAAGCCGCCGAACGATGAGCTAGTTCATATTCAGGAGAAGAATTCGATTTCAAAAAGGAGAACAACAATGACAACTAAAGGAAAAGTCTTAGTGCTGGTATCGAGCGGTCATGGCTTGCCCTTGAAAGATGGCAAGGTTTATACAGGCGCTGGCTACTATCTCAACGAACTGACGGTTCCGGTTCGCGCCCTGATGAAGGAGGGCTACGAAATCACTTTCGCCAACCCCAAAGGCAACACGCCGCAAATGGATGTCCATTCAGCTGTAGCCGACTTCTTCGGCGGGGACGAGGCTAAGCTTCAGGACTATCTAAAATTCCGCGACAGTCTGACGGGGCTCAAAAATCCAACTCGCATCTCGGATGTCATCGCATCGGGCCTGGATCAATATGACGCTGTTTTCGTCCCCGGCGGCCATGGCCCGATGATGGATCTTCTCGATGATCCCGACGCTGGCACCGTGCTGAGACACTTTCATGAAACATCCAAGCCTACGGCAGTGCTCTGCCATGGCCCGATTTCACTTCTCTCGGCTCTTCCGAATTCGAAGGAGTTGGTCGCCGCGCTGGCGGCGGGCGATGCCGCCGGAGCGCAGGCAAAGGCTCAAGGATGGATCTATTCTGGATATAAGATGACCATCTTTTCGACAGCGGAAGAGCAGCAGCGGGAGCCGCTTGAGATTGGTGGCAAGGTTCTGTTCTACCCGGACTTCGCCTTGCGTACGGCGGGCGGTGACGTAAGTGTGGTCGCGCCATGGAAGAGCTACGTCCTTCAAGATCGCGAGCTGATCTCAGGTCAGAACCCGTTCTCGGATCAAGCGCTTCTGAACCTTCTTCTACCGGCACTCGAAGGGAAGAAGAAGTCGGTTTCGGCGGCATAAGAATCGGGGACGCCCAGAAAGAGCTAATTGAGAAAGGGGACCGAGTTCATCACGGAGTTGGTCCCCACGTACGGCGAGATCCGCTGCTATATCCGCGACCCTGACGGTTACGTTATCGAGGTCGGACAGAGCACTGATCTCACGTAAGGCTGACATCGGGTGTGCGTTACCGCGTTTCCCTTCGATGGAGGAACAAGAGATGGATTGGAAACGGTTGGTCCAGTTTGCGCTGCAGGGTAGCAGCGACTTGGAACAATATGCCATCCTGCTGGTACGCGTTTCGATCGGGCTGTTCTTCGCCATCTCCGGGGCAAACAAATTGTTTGTCGCCGGCGGCACGAAACCTGTTTACGACACGCTCGTTAAGGCCAAAGTCCCGTTTCCCCGGCAGACGGCTTATTTCGTGGCGGGTGTCGAGTTCGTTGGCGGGTCCTTGCTGACCGTGGGGTTTCTTTCGAGCGCAGCCTGCGTGGCTTTATTGATCGATATGACTGTCGCCACCCTAACCAGCGCGGTTTCCACTCTGCCTGAAGGACTTTCGCCTCTTAACTGGCTCGACGATTTCCTTTACCTTCCGGAAGTCCTGTACGTGCTCTTCTTTATCTGGCTGATCTGCTCCGGTCCGGGAAGGTTCAGTGTCGATTACTGGCTCGCCGGAAAGTTACCGGGGTGACCGATCTCTGACTTCGGCGAGGTATGCATGTCCCGATTGCTTCCAGGTAACCGACGAGAGGAACAACCCATGAAGTATCCGACTTTTTATCGCACCGCACAGATCGATGGGCTGTCAATTTTCTACCGGGAGTCTGGTCCGAAAGACGCCCCGACGATTCTCCTGCTGCACGGTTTGCCGTCTTCTTCGCGAATGTTCGAGCCTCTCTTCACACGACTTTCCGATCGCTATCACCTGGTCGCTCCCGATTACCCCGGCTTCGGACACAGCGACTGGCCGGACCCGAAAAAATTCGCGTACACCTTCGATCACTTCGCGGAGATCATGAATCACTTCACCGAAACGCTCGGGCTCTCCCACTTCACCCTCTACATGCAGGATTACGGTGGCCCCGTGGGCTTTCGCATGATCTTGGCCCACCCGGAGCGAGTCGAAGCTCTCATCGTCCAGGATGCGGTAGCCCACAACGCCGGTCTCGGAGAGAACTGGAAAACGCGGCGCGCCTTTTGGGCCGATCGCGCTGCCAACGAGAGCGCGCTGCGCACAAATCTCCTTTCGCTGGCAACGACGAGGGCCCGCCATGCGGGAAACGATCCCAATGTGGAACGCCATAACCCCGATCTCTGGACCGACGAATTCTATTTTCTAAATCAGCCCGGCCAGGCCGAGATTCAGAGTGACTTCTTCTACGACTACCGAACCAACGTGGATGCCTACCCGAAATGGCAAGCATGGATGCGCGAGAAGCAGCCGCGACTGCTGGTGATCTGGGGCAAGTATGAGTCTTCGTTCGACCCCTCCGAGCCGGAATCCTATCGCCACGATGTGCCGAAAGCCGAAGTCCACATCGTCGACGGCGGCCATTTCGCCTTGGACACGGCCGCAGACGAAATCGCCGCGCTGGTGCAAGGATTCGTCGGTTCTTCACGCGAGGGCTCGTGGCGCGGCGGGCAGGATGAAGCCGCTTTTAGAGACTGTGCGGCGGGCGCCCTCGCCCGCCAGTGCAGGCAGCTTAGACAGGCCTTGAGTTCTTGTCGGTGATCGATGAACATTGGGCTTGAGGCGAGTGCGCAGGCTGAAGGAGGCAGTGTTCTTGAGGGACGGTTTTCGCGGGCGGGGCGCCCGCGCCACACGTGTGTGGGTCGTCGCCGGCACACATAAGAGCCAAGTTGAGAAATCAATCTGGCTCTTGCCTTTTGGGCTGGACCCGGAAATCTGGAATGTAGGGCGGGCGCCCTCGACCCCAGTGCAGGCAGCTTAGACAGGCCTTGAGATTCTGTCTGGGACGGATGAACATGGGGCTTGAGGCGAGTGCGCAGGCTAAAGAGATGCGGTATTTTCGAGGGACAGTTTTCGCGGGCGAGGGCGCCCGCGCCACACTTGCGTGGGAGTAGGTTGTCGCCGGCATAAATTAAGAGCCGGGTTGAGAAATCAATCTGGCTCTTGCCTTTTGGGCTGGACCCGGAAATCTGGGAAGTAGGGCGGGCGCCCTCGCCCGCCAGTGCAGGCAGCTTAGAGAGGCCTTGAGGTTCCTGTCGTGTGATGGATGAACATTGGGCGTGAGGCGAGTGCGAGGCTAAAGGAAGACAGTGTTTTTCAGGGACAGTTTTCGCGGGCGGGGGCGCCCGCGCCACAGGGTGTGAAGCTCTGACTTTGTGGGCTAGACTCGAGGGCTCGCCGGCTACTAAGGGCTACATTCTTGAACGTCGCCTTCGCGGCTGGACGGTCTGACTGGGGCCGGGCCCGCGTTGCTGAAAGTGGAAGGCTTAGGCTGATTCTGTGACAGGAATGTCAGGGCGGAGGCGAGTGCAGAGGCTATGGGGAGGCTGTTTTCCAGGTGAGTGGGGAGTTCTGCGGGCGGGGGCACTCGGGCTAATATAAGTGGGAGATTTTTGGCAAAATCTTGTCAAGGGGTAAAAATCGGGAAATTTCCGCTAAGCTGCTCATTCTGAAGGAAATATAAATTTCTAAAATTTGACCATTTACCCAGGCGGAATTGCTAGACTGAAAGTAGAGATAAAAATTCTGGAAAGGCGCGGCCTCTGGGGTCTGCGCCTTTGTTTTGAGCGCCGCAGGGGAGCGGCGGCATGGGCCTCTTCGGAATCAATCCGAAGAGGCTTTTGTGTTTGCGGGAGGGTTGGCCAAAGGCCGATTCCCGACATGGTTGCTCGCGGTTCGCTTGCTGCGAAAAGACGATGCATGGGTAAGAGAGGAGAAATGGCATGGCAGTTGGTGTAGTCGTGGGAGATCTGATGGCGGGGGCGGAGGCAGGATGGCGTGGAAGAGAGGCGGGGAACAAAAGATCTGGAGCCAAGAGCGAGCGCAAGGCGGCGGGGGAGAGCGCCCGTCCCACAACCGGTGGTACACGCATGACCGGCAAGCGGCGGGGCGAGATTGCGGAGGCTGCGTTTATGGCGAAGGTGGCGGGATTGGGGATGGGAGTCGCGAAAACGTGGGGCGATAGCGACCGGTATGACTTTATCGTGGACGCAGGGAAGCGGTTGCGGCGGGTGCAGGTGAAGTCGGCGCATCGCGAAGGAAAGGATGGAGGGTACAGCGTGCGGCTGCATGACAACTCGCTGAATCCGTATCGGGGAGAAGACATTGACGCGCTGGTGGCCTATGTTGTCCCGGAGGATGCGTGGTACGTGTTTCCGGCGGCGGTGTTCGGACGGCTGCGATCGATGAAGCTGTTTCCGGGAAGCCGAAAGAAGCGATCGAGATTTGAGCCGTATCGGGAGGCGTGGGAGATCCTGCGGAGAAGGCGGGGTAGTGGAGGGGGCGCGGATTGACGGGTTGTCGTGAGTACGACCCGAGGATTGGCTTTTCCCTTTTTTTGCTACTGCAAGATTCGCTTGCCGTGGATCACAGCGGCGATGAGGACTTCTTCCGGTCGCAGTCGATAAATAATCCGATAGCTGTATGCCAGCACTTCCCGAATGTCCTCATCGTTGAACTCCGGGACTTTGCGGCCGGAACGAGGGAAACTTGCTAGACAAGCCCAGCATTTCTGGAGGCAAGAAGGGTTGCCTACGCCGGCAGTCGCGGGCGGGGGCGCCCGCGCCACATTCAACACCTACACTGCCAACGCCTACAGCGTTAGCTCTGGATGCGTCGACAACCAACGATAGCCCTCCGGCTTCTGAACCAAGCCCGCTCTTACTGGATTCTGCGGAATGGCCCAGGTTAACGCCCAAAGACGGGGCGTGAGCCCTTCGACAAGCTCTGGGCAGGCCCTGGCGCACAAGCTTCTGTGGCTTCTGGTTCCCGCCATTCGGCGGTGGTCAGGTACTCGTGAATGGACTTGGCCGCGCGACGGCCGGCTCCCATGGCAAGGATGACGGTGGCGCTGCCGGTCACAATATCGCCGCCCGCAAAGACTCCCTTCCGTGAGGTGCGTTGCGTTGCCGGATCGGCCTGGATGTAGCCGCGCTTGTTCGTTTGCAATCCGGGAGTGGTGCTCTGAATGACCGGATTTGCAGTGGTCCCAATGGCCATGATGGCGACCGAGAGCGGCAGATCGAACTCCGAACCTTCTACCGGAACCGGGCGCCTGCGCCCGGAGGCATCCGGTTCGCCGAGTTGCATGCAGATGCAGCGGGCGGCCCGCAGCCATCCCTTTTCGTCGGCGAGGAACTCAACCGGGCTGGTGAGCATGAGGAACTCGATGCCTTCCTGGCGGGCATGCTTCACTTCCTCAGCCCGGGCCGGCATTTCCGCCTGGCTGCGCCGGTAGATTACGTAGGCTTTGCGCGCGCCCAGGCGCAGAGCGGAGCGGATGGCGTCGAGCGCGGTATTACCGCCCCCGATCACGGCTACGTCGCGGCCATGAAGATCGAGCATGGGCTCATCGTAGGTGGGGAACTCGTAGGCGTGCATCAGATTGATGCGGGTCAAAAATTCATTCGCTGAATAGACGCCATTCCAGTGCTCGCCGGGAATGTTCATGAACTGCGGCGATCCAGCGCCGGTGCCGATGAACACCGCGTCGTAGCCCTCGTCATTCATCAACTCGTCAATGGTGACGGTTCTTCCGACGACGACATCGGTTTCGAACTCCACGCCCATGGCGCGCATGTAATCGAGTTGTTCACGAATGATTTGCTTGGGCAGGCGGAACTCGGGGATGCCGTAGACGAGGACCCCGCCGAGTTCATGCAGGGCTTCGAAGACGTGAACTTTGTGGCCTCTCTGCGCCAAGTCTCCCGCTGCGGCCAATCCCGAAGGCCCGCTGCCGACAATCGCGACTTTCTTCCCGCTAGGAGGCGCGCTGGGCAGGCTACGAATGCCGGCCTGCTGCTCGTAATCGGCGACAAAGCGCTCCAGATAGCCGATCCCCAGGGACTCGCCTTTCTTGCACAGCAGGCATGCTCCCTCGCAGTGATCTTCCTGGGGACAGACGCGGCCGGTGACGGCGGGCAGAACATTGTCTTCGCGGATTTTCGCGGCGGCGGCGAGAAAATCTCCGGCCACGATCAGCCGCACGAAGTCGCGCACCTTGACGCCTACCGGGCATTGATCCACGCAGACGGGATTGCGGCACTCCAGGCAGCGCAGGGCTTCCTGGCGGGCAAGCTCGGCGGAGTAGCCGAGATTCACTTCATGAAAGTTTTTGGCTCGCGCGATGGCGGATTGCTCAGGCATGCGCTGCCGCGGCAACTTGATGCGCTCGCGCGGAAGAAGGGGATTGGAGGATGGCGAGGGAGGCGTCTTCACCTTACGCCTCCCCCTGACACGCACGCCCCCTCTTGCGTGCTATTCGCACGGTTGGTGCGAGCTTCAAGCTGGGACCGATACTCGGCCAACGATTTTTGTTCGGCTTCGCGGTACATCGCATTGCGCTGAACAAGCACGTCGAAGTTGACCTGGTGGGCGTCAAATTCGGGGCCGTCGACACAGGCGAACTGGCTCTTGCCGTCAATCATGACGCGACAGCCACCACACATGCCGGTACCGTCAATCATGATAGGGTTCAGGCTCACGACTGTGGGGATGCGCTCGGCTCGGGTCATCTGGGCGACAGCTTTCATCATGACGATGGGGCCGACGGCTAATACCAGATCGATGCGCGTGCCGTTCTGGATCAATTGCCGCAAGCGGTCCGTCACCAGGCCTTTTTCGGCGTAGGAGCCGTCGTCGGTCGTAATCATGAGAGTATCGCTGACCTCGCGCATTTCGCGTTCGAGGATCACAAATTCCTGGCTACGCGCGCCGACGATGGAGATGACGCGGTTGCCGGCACGTTTCAGCGCGGCGGCTGTCGGATAGGCCATGGCGGTGCCTACGCCGCCGCCAATCACAACGGCGGTTCCGAAATTTGCAATGTGGGAGGGCTTGCCGAGGGGGCCAACGACATCCAGAATCGTGTCGCCGGCGCTTAGCGAATTGAGTAGCGTAGTGGTCTTGCCGGCGGACTGCACCACAATGCTGATGGTTCCGTGCTGCGGGGTGGAATTTTCAATGGTGAGTGGAATTCGCTCGCCGTGTTCGTGGAGACGGATAATGACAAACTGCCCGGGCTGCTGCTTGCGGGCAATGCGGGGCGCTTCGATGACGAAGCGCTTGATGCCCGGCGCCAGGAACTCCGCGTGCAGAATTCTGAACACTCCACCTCCTCAAACAAGATTGTCAGGTGGAGTTACGAGATTGCACTGTGATGCAGATCACGCAGCGGGGTGAGTTGGGATACGCGGCAGTTGGCCGGTAACCTCAGGTAACCTGAGACCAGCCTTACATGCCCAGCTTTTTCACTTCCTCGTTGTAGTACTTGCGGTAGAGGATGTCCCATTCCTGGCTGCCTTCGAGGATGGTGCGCTTCTGGCTTTCGATCTTTTGCCGGGCGGACTGGTCAATTTTCGCTTCCTGGTTAAGCAACTCCTCAAGAAGCCTGCGCACTTCGAGGCGGATGGTGTTGCGGTCTTCTACAAATTCAACGTTGTTGGATTCGGCTAAGGCGTCGGTGACCACGTGGGCAATCTGGTTGACTTTGTCGCGGGTCAGCCTCACAGCACCGCCTTGTATTTGCGCACCAGTTCGCTTTTCACTTTGCGGAACATTTCCTGGTAGTTGGCGCCGGTTTTGCGCATTTCTTCGGAGTAGGCTTCGAGGATGACGCGAACCTCGTCATTGATGCGGTCCTCGAGGGTCATCTCTTCGAGCATGGCCGCATGGACCTTCTCCGTGACCGCAGGCGGCGACTTGGTCTCGATGAACTCGCCAGCGATCAGTTTTTTTGTGAGTTCGCGGGCCAAGTAGCCCACATATTCTTTCGAAAGCAGCATGATGCAGATGTAAGGAGCTACGCGAAACTGGTAGTGTAGCACAGAAGGCGCCGGCCGCCGGTTGGGGAATCCGGGGGTGGTGTGCGGCAGTTTGAATTTACTTTTCGGAAAGCTGCCCCTTAAGCAATCGCGCCAGGTAGCCAGCCATTTCCGATACATCAAGGTGTCCTTGATCCCAGTTTGGTCTGCGACTTTTAGGGCTGCGTAGTAGGGATCTCGATTTTCGCGGATACGCTCGGGAACAATCTTTTTACCTGGAAGAACTCTGTCCTGTTTCATGCAAATCAGGTAGTAACAGGCTGCTCTTGCCGTCCTGCTGTTACCTTCTACAAAAGGATGTATCCAAAGTAAGAGCGTAGGGGAGTAGTAGGTGACGCAGAGGAGGATAAACGAAAAAACAAATCATCTGAGCGGCCGGTAGCGCGGAGGATGTGGCGCACATAAATGGCCCCGATAGCGGCGCGAACTGGGCGATACGCACGGCGCATAGCAAAGCCAGAGAGTGTATATCGAAGGCCCTATGCCGAGACCACCTATACAACGTCAGCAGTCGTGACGCGGAGGGCCGAACCGTGTATAGGTCGGGACCCGCGAACGGACATGGAAGAGAAAAGCGAACCGCGAGGCGGGTCGCTGCCGAGCAACAGAATAGCCGAAGCGCGCCCTACGGAAGCGGCGCAGCGGGGGCGGCAAGGGGTAGTGTGCAGTTTCAGTTCTTCTCTTGCATTGCCCGGGCAATTTTTTGCGATCTCGGTGGTTAAGTGTGGTTCGGTAAATCGAGAGCTTGTAACCGCAGAGTGCGCTGAGGTCTGCGCCAAGCGCGCCGAGAACGGCCAGGGTGAGGCAAAGTTTACACCACGACCTGCGGGCTGAAAATTAAGAATGCTAGCGAGTTGTGTTTCCATCGGGGTAAGAGCGAGAACTCAGCAGCTAGTCGCTGCCTGCAAAAAGTCTTACAATGCAAATTAACCCGAGCCCCCACATGTCTTCCGCCCCCGACAATCTCGCTACGCTTAAAGACGATATGACCGCCTTCATCGAAGGCCATGGCATGCGCCGCTTCCAGGGTTATGTGGACTACGAGGAAGTGCAGAGCGTGATGTGGAAGTCGAATGGCAATCCCGAGAGCTGGAAGGACTTTGTGGAGCTGGCCAAAGCCGCTGACGCGCCGTTCCTTACGATGGATTCCTGGACTCTCTCGCGGGAAGACCTTGACGAACTTATCGAGCGCTTGCAACACACCGATTTCGCCAACGAAGAAGACGTGGAGGAAACTCGCTGGCTGCGGACGTATTTGGGGAAGACGGGCTTTGTGCAGCTCGGCTTCGCGCATCAGGGAGTGATGATGGTTTACGAAGCCTCCACCGAATGGTATGACCGCTATCAGCGGGTGCTGGAGCTGACGGAAGATTTCGGCGGCATTCCCATGGACGAGCCCGGCCCGGACGACGAAAGCTAACCGTGAATTGGCGCCTGCGTAGCGTCGACGCGCAGCAGGTGGACTTGCTTGCCACCCAACTGCGGGACAACCCTCAATTTCAGATCAAAGGCCCGCCCGCTGCCGCGACCCTGGCGCGCTTACTGGTGGCGCGGGAAATCTGTGACGCCGATTCCGCTGCCCGTTATCTTTCGCCTTCGCTTGCCCATTTGCATTCACCCTTGCTGATGAGCGGCATGAAGGCTGCTGTGGAGCGCATCGAAGCCGCCATTGAACGCAAGGAAACCATCCTCATTTATGGCGACTACGATGTGGACGGCACTACCGCCATCATCATCCTGAAAACGGCTATCGAGATGTGCGGTGGCACGACCGACTTTCACGTTCCTCACCGCATCCGCGATGGCTACGACATGCGCGACGACGTGATCGAACGCGCTGCGGCGGCGGGCATTCGGCTCATCGTCAGCGTGGATATGGGGATTCGTGCCTTTGCTCCCGCCGATACGGCGCAGCGACTCGGCGTGGACCTGATCGTTACCGACCATCACCTGCCCGGCGCGGACGGCGTTCCCAAAGCACTGGCGGTTTTGAATCCCAATCAAGCAGGATGTGACTATCCCTGCAAAGTAATCTGCGGCGCGGGCGTGGCTTTCAAGCTGGCACAGGCGTTGATCGAACGGCGGCGCGAGGGCGACCAGTCGCGACTGCTGTTGTCGTTTATGAAGATTGTCGCCATTGCCACCATTGCGGATTCTGTTCCGCTTAGCGGCGAAAACCGGGTGTTCGCCAAGCTGGGGCTGAACGCGCTTCGCACCGCCGTAAACCCGGGTCTGAAGGCGCTGCTGGAGGTTGCCCAGCTTGGCGGGCGTCCTCTGACTTCCGGCGAAGTGGCCTTCCGTATCGCGCCGCGCATCAACGCGGCCGGGCGGATGGATGTTGCCCGCGACGTGATTGAGCTATTCAGCGTGAAGGATATGACGCGGGCTCGCGAGCTTGCCGACGCGGCTCGACCAGCTGAATGCCGAGCGCCAGGAAGAAGAGCGGCGGATCGTGCAGGCAATCGAAGCACGGATTGAAGAAGATCCGGCGCTGCGCGAATCCTTTTGCATGGTGGTCGACGGCGAGGGCTGGCATCGCGGGGTCATTGGCATTACCGCGACGCGTGTGGTCGAGCGCTATGGGCGCCCGGCGCTGGTCATCTCGCGCGATGGCGAGGAAGCGCACGGCTCCGGGCCGTTCCATTCGGCCTTTTCATCTGCTCAATGCGCTGGAGTCTTGTTCGGCGCTCTTTACCCGCTTTGGCGGACATTCTCACGCCGTCGGCTTTTCTCTTCCCTCGATCCGGGTGCCCGAACTTCGCGCTCATCTCGATCAATATGCCCGCGGCTGTTTGACTCCGGAAGATTTTGCGCCGGTCTTGCAGTGCGATGCGGAGTTGCCGCTGGAACAAATTACGCCTGAGTTATTTCATCTGGTAGAGCGGCTGGAGCCCTTCGGCAGCCGCAATCCGGAACCGGTGTTTCTCTCGAGAGATGTTCGCCTACTGACTCCCGCGCGGGTGATGAAAGAGAAACACATCAAGTTAAAGCTGGCAGCGAACCAGGGTGCGACAAACGGGCGAAGTTCCCGTGCCTGGGACGCTCTCGGGTGGCGGATTGCCGAACGCTGGCAGCAGGAGAACTTTCTTCCCGGCGATGCGCTGGACATCGCTTTCACGCTCGATCACAATGACCACCCCGAATTTGGCGGGCTGGAGCTGTCATTGCGGGATTTCAGGCGGCATGAGGAAACCACGGAGGTCCGATAGGAGGGCTTAAGGCTGGTTAACGGCTTAGCCAAACTAGATTTCAAATGGTGTTAGAAACCGCCGAGGACGCAGAGTTCGCTGAGAAGATTGCGCAATTTACCACAGATGGTAGTGTCCATTCCTGCGAGCAATTTCTACTTCGATGCCAAATAGTGGAGACAACCGCTCCTCCTGCAGCATTTCTTCTTTTGGGCCGTCGGCTACGATGCGGCCTTTGCTCATCAGCACGATGCGCTTGATCTCCGGGACGATATCCGCCAATTCATGCGTCACCAGAATGATGCCGATGCCGGAGTTGGCCAGCAGGCTCATGGTCTCTCGCAAACTGTGCTGGGCGTGGAAATCCAGCGAGTTGCTGGGCTCGTCAAACAGCAGAGCTTTCGGCTTATGAACTAAAGCCCGCGCGATGAGAACGCGCTTGGCTTCGCCCGAAGACATTTCGCAGACAGGGCGGTCCGCCAGGTGCGGAACCTCCAGTTGCGCCAAAGCGCCTTCTGCCAAGGCGATCTGCTCCGGCTGGACCAGGTGATTGGGAAAAAGATGGCTGCTGCTGAAGAACCCGGAGAGCACAATGTCGCGGCCGACCGACTCGGGGTTGCACCAGGCCATCAGGTCGTTGGACACGATGCCGAGTAGATTGCGCAGGGTAAATACATTCCAAACCTCCCGGCCCAGAATGCTGATCTTCGAGCCTTCACGCGCCACTGGGTAACACTCACGCGTGATGGTTTTGATTAAGGTTGATTTGCCGCAGCCATTCGGTCCGAGGATGGCGACGTGTTCGCTGGCGTGAATGCGGAGGGTGAAATCGTCGAGAACGACTTTGCCTCCGCGCATAACCTGGATATTCTGCAGATCGAGCAGGGCGGGCGTGGGCAGGCTCATGTTTCCAAGTCTAGATGATTAGAGACTTTTTGTTGGCTTAGGTTCCAGGCAGCTGTCCAGGAGTTATTGCGGGCAAATTACGTGATTGCAGGCAGAGTTCTTGCGGCTGATCTGCGCATTCTGACGATGGCTCCGCCGCTAACGATCGCTAACGAATCGGCGAAGTACCATGTCAGCCTCCACAGAAATGGGTAGTCCCCAGTGCGGGCCAACGTTACCAGGCAACCGACGACAGCCATGGCGCCAAAGATGAGACCTAGCGTCAGGGTAGCCGCCATTTCTCTGCCTTTGGCGCACAACGCGACGACACAGCCGACGAACAAGAACGTGACAACGTGCCCGATGTCGATGCCAGTTGATGCGAAGAACATATACACGTTGAAGTGATGGTCGTACACCCGGTACTTCTCAAGAACTGCAAATATCGCGCTCTCGGGCAACCCAGAGACAAGCCTCCGCAGTAAGAATCCGCCCACCACGGCGGCCGTGGTCGCCCATGGAGCGACATGGAAGGCGCTGCAGAAAAGGTGGGCGATGGTTTTCAGAACCTGTCGCCAATACCATTGCCGGGCGAAAGCCACTCCCGATTTCGACGCCAGGTGGGAGAATTCCTCATGCAGATCCCCTGAAATCGCTTCTGCCTCTTCGGAAGGCGTGAACAGGTTTACGAGCCAAACAGCAACGCTCGGCGGCTGAGCAGGATATGGTTGAGGCGTCATGAGTAGCTCCGGATGAGGTCGAGGCCTTCCGCCATGTTCTGGAGCGCCCGTTGTGCGCGGTTCACCGCCGTCACTCCCCTAGGGGTTACATGGAAGAAACGCTTCGACCGACCACCGCGCTCGGGAGTGGGTTCGCCGAGACGCGACTTTACATACCCCTTTGCTTCGAGACGATCAAGGGTGGCATAGACGGCGCCGATTGAGACCTCACGGTGCGTACGGAGTTCGATCTCCTGCCGCACCGTGACTCCATAGGCTCGATCTTCCAGCCGCAACAGCGCCAGGACAACGACGTGTTCGAATTCGCCGAGATAATCACGGCCAGACATTATCTATACAATATAGAATAAATCTTACGTGGTCAAACGGTTTCGGCCCTTTAGAGCAGATTCCTGTGAGGCCCGCTGAAGTACACTGTCCTCAGATGCCGCTTTCGATTTCCCGACTTCGCCGTTGGTTTGCGATTAGCGCAATTGTTGCGGTCAGCATTGTGGTCGGCGCGTATCTCTATGCCCGGCACCGCGTGCAAAATGCGCTGAAGCAGGTGCCGGAGAAGATTGCCCTCAACATCCAGCAGAGCTCGGAGGGCTTTGCTTTTTCCGGATCGCTGGGCGTCCATACTCTTTTCAAAATTCAGGCCAAGAAGGAAGTCCAGTTCGCGCACGGCGGACACTATCAGCTACACGACGTAGCCATCACTTTATATGGCCGCGACTCCAGCCGCTACGACCAGATCTATGGTTCGGAATTCGAGTACGATCCGGCTTCCGGCGATGTGACCGCCAAGGGCGAAGTGCAGATTGACCTGGAAGCGAATCCGTCGGGGGGGAAGAGCCCCGATCAGGCTGCCCCGAAGGAGTTGAAGAATCCCATTCACTTACGTACCAGCGGACTGGTCTTCAATCAGAAAACGGGGAACGCCAGCACCCAGGAAAAGATAGAATTTCGCATACCGCAGGCCAGCGGTTCGGCGGTCGGCGTGAGCTATGCCTCGAAAACTCACACCCTCAACCTGGATTCTCAGCTGCAGATTGCTTTCACGCGGAAAAACTCCAGCCACGGTGACGGCCGCCCACGGGACCATCACCAAAGATCCTCGCAGCATCGTGCTGCAATCGGTGCGTCTGCAACAGGGGGATCGGCAGGGCCAGGCGGATGAGGCCACGCTGTTCCTGACCCAGGATAATGTTGTCGAGCGGGTTCTCGCCGGCAATGTGAGGATGGAGTTGGCCGGCAAGCAATCGGGCCAGGTTCGCGCTGACCAACTGGAAATGCTCCTGGAGGGAAAGGAACCATCGCTGCGCAGCGCGGTGTTCTCAGGAAATGTCCGGCTGGATGGAGGCGACGGCAGCCGGGTGCAGGGCAGCGCCGGGCGCGCGGTGGTGAGCTTTACCGGCACGAATGTGCCGAGCAAAGTTCGCGCCGAAGATGATGTCAAGCTCGTGCAACTGCCTGAACCCGGATGCTACAACTGCCCGGTCGCAAACGGTGGAGCTTAGCGCTCCTGCCATGGACTTCTTTGTAGCCGGTGGTGAACGCATTACCCGAGCTGAGACATTCGGGCCGCCGCAGATCAGCATTCGCCCAAACTCGCCAAACGCCGGAGAAACTCTCATCACCGCCGAAAAGCTTACGGCCCAATTCGATGCGCTGGGCCAGCTCTCTTTGGTCCGCGGAGCGCCCCATGCCCGCATCGTCAATCGCAGCCCCGGCCAGCCGGATCGGCTGAGCACCAGCGCGTCACTCGAGGCGAGCTTTGCCCCGGGGCAGGGTATGGAGAGCGTGGTGCAAAAGGGCAACGTCATGTACACGGATGGAGTCCGTCAGGCTTGGGCTGACTTTGCCCGCTATACGGCGGGCAACCAGATGTTTGAGCTCTCTGGTTCTCCCCGAGTGCAGGACCAGAACATGGTAACTACGGCTCGCATCTTCCGCCTGAACCGTGCCAGCGGGGACGGGTACGCGGAGGGAGATGTCAAAAGCACTTACAACGATCTCAAGCCTCAGCCCGATGGGGCCTTACTGGCAGCCTCCAGTCCGATTCACGTTACCGCAGGCCGCATGACGGTTCATCGCGATCCGGCGATTGCGCTTTATACCGGAGACGCCCGCCTTTGGCAGAACGCCAATGTTGTTTCGGCCTCTTCCATCGAGTTCGACCGGAACGATCGCTCCATGGTGGCGAGCGGTTCTGCAGCCAAACCGGTATCCACGGTTCTGGTGATGAAAGGAGAGAACGGCCAAATCTCTTCCGCGACGATCACCTCGGGCCAGCTCAGCTACGTGGATAGCCAGCGCAACGTCCATTTTTCACAGGGGGTTACAGTGAAGGCTGCGGATTTCACTCTCACCTCGAAACAAATGGGCGCATTCCTTCGGCGAGAGAGCTCAGGTTCCAGTGAAAGCGCGACGAACAGAGCAATCCCGGGAACTGGCAATCTAGACCGGATCGTTGCTCATGGGGATGTGGTGATTACGCAGCCCGGCCGGCGGGCGACCGGCGACCAGTTGACCTATATCGTGGCGGATGAGAAGTTTGTCCTGACCGGCGGACCGCCTAGCATTTTTGATGCCGAACGGGGCAAGATTACCGGGGTTTCGTTGACTTTATTTAGGACGGGTGATAGGGTTCTGGTTGAAGGAACAGATACCTCACCGAGCGTAACGCAGACGCAAGTGGCACGTTAAATGCGTACTCTGGCCACCGACGAAATCGGCAAATCGTACCGCGGCCGCCGGGTGGTAAATGGTGTAAGCCTTCGCGTGGAGCAGGGCGAAGTTGTTGGTTTACTTGGCCCAAACGGCGCCGGAAAGACCACCACGTTTTACGCCATCGTCGGACTAGTACCCCCGGATACCGGCCGGGTACTGATCGACGAGGAAGACATCACCGACGTGCCTATGTATTTGAGGGCACGGCAGTACGGCATCAGCTATCTCCCCCAGGAAGCGTCGGTCTTCCGCAAGCTCACGGTTGAGGAAAACATTCTGGCCGTCCTCGAAGCGCAGCCCATGCCCTGGCACGAGCGCCGGGAGCGGGCGGAGAAGCTGATCGATCAGCTGGGCCTGGAGCATATCCGGCAGAATCGCGGTTATGCGTTGTCTGGCGGCGAGCGCAGGAGGGTGGAAATAGCCCGGGCCTTGTGCATAAGTCCGGCTTTCATCCTGCTGGATGAGCCGTTTTCGGGGATCGACCCGATCGCGGTGCTGGATTTGCAGAAGATCATCAGTGACCTGAAGGTCAGCGGAATCGGGATTTTGATTACCGATCACAACGTGCGGGAGACGCTTTCCGTCACGGATCGGGCATACATCATTGAAGGAGGGCGTATTTTCCGCCAGGGAGTGCCGGAGCAGTTAGCCGGCGATCCGGAAGTCCGGCGGGTGTATCTCGGCGAGAGTTTTTCGCTGGTATGAAGAAATCGTCGTTGGTCCTTGGGTGGTTCGTCGTTGGCTCCAACCAACGGCGGAAAGCCAACGACCAACGACTAACGACGAACGACTATGGTTTTACTCCAGCCCAGACTGAATTTGAAAGTTTCGCAGCGGCAGATCCTAACCCCGGGTCTGGTGCAGATGGTCAGCGTGCTGGCACTCAACAAACTTGAGCTGCGGGACATGATTACTGCGGAAATGGTGGAGAACCCGGTCCTCGAGGAACTGGAAGATTCCGTTCCTTTGCTGGACGATGTTGATCGCCGCGACGAAGAGCGCGACCGCCCCGCCGCCGAAGAAGCCACCGCCCCCGCCGAAGAAAAGAAAGATCCCTTCGAAGAGATTGATTTTGGCTCGTTTTTCCAGGAGTACCTGGACCCCGGCTATCGTAGCTCGCGGGAGATGGAGGATATTGAGCGTCCTTCCTTTGAAAATTTTCTGTCCAAGCCAAGCACGCTGACCGACCATCTGGTCTGGCAGCTTGGCGCTGTCCCCATAAGCCCGGAAGTGCGGGAAGCGGCTGAGGCGATTATCGGCAATTTGAATGAAGACGGATATCTGATCGCGAGCGACGAAGAACTGCTGGGTATTGCGCCGCCATCTTCCCCGGAAGCCGATGCAGCTGCCGCCGAAACTATGATGAAGGACGCGGCTGCGCTTGGGCTCGGAGAGATTGAAGAAGTGGGTGGCGATGTCTCTACGCCCGAGCATGCGGCGGAGTGGAACGGATCGGCGTTGGTGGAATCATCGGACTCCGCGACTTCAGCCACAGCTGTGGCAGCCCTTCCACAAACCGCCGCCGAACCGGCGCCCAAAGCAATTCCTGCCGAGCAGCCTAAATTTCAGGCGAGATTCACCAGCCAAGATCTGCACGAGGCGCTGGAAGTAGTTCGGCAACTGGATCCTCCCGGCGTAGCTTGCCGTGAGTTACGGGAATGCCTGCTCTATCAGTTGCGTCACCACCAGAAGCTGGCTCCTGCCAAGAATGGCGACGGGGCGGCCACGGAACAAGTCATTGCCGACGCTATGGCGATTGTGGACCAGCATCTGCACGACGTGCAACTGAAGCGATTCAAAGAAATTGCCCGGGCCATCGGCCGTCCTATGGAGGCCATTCAGCCAGCGCTGGACTACATTCGCACTCTCGATCCCCGTCCCGGCGCGCGCTACAACAACGTGCAGGCCAGGCTCATCGAGCCGGATGTGGCCTTCGTGAAACACGGCGACGAGTGGCTGGTCATGATGAATGACGACGGCATTCCGCAGTTGCGTCTCAATCCGGCCTATAAGCGATTGCTCAATCGCGATGCCGAAGACAAAGATACCCGCAACTATGTGAAAGAGCGCTATAAGAGCGCCATCCAGCTCATCAAGAATATCGAGCAGCGCAAACAGACGATCACGAAAGTCTGCTATTCGATTGTCGCCCGCCAACAGGATTTTCTGGAACGAGGCATCGATCAGTTAAAGCCCATGATGATCAAGGAGGTGGCCGAAGAAATCGGAGTGCATCCTTCTACCGTAAGCCGGGCGGTCGCCAGCAAATACGTCCACACCCCTCAGGGCGTATTTGAATTGCGTTACTTCTTCAGTGAGAGCGTCAACGGTCCCGAGGGTGGCGGCACTTCGCTGCTCATCCTCAAACGCCGCGTCAAGAAGCTCATCGAAGAAGAGGATCCCGCCAGGCCGCTGACCGACGAGCAGATTACCCGCATCCTGCAATCGCAGGGCATTCAGGTGACCCGCCGCACGGTGGCGAAATACCGCGAAGATATGCGCATTCCGAGCACCCATCAAAGAAGAGTAAAGAAGTAATTGCGGGAATTGTTGGAGCAATACTTCGCCAGGTTGCAACGCTGATAGTATGGAGATCTCTTGAAGTCTAATTGCTTGTAAGGTTCGGTGGTATTGATTTTGCATTGCCATTGAGCGATAATGAATTTAGGAGTATTGTAATGGCGACCATAATTCCTTTGCATGAGCGTAATTTCACTATCGAATGCTCGGAGGAGTGAGCAAATCGAGGATCATCCTGTAGCTGCGGGACCACAGCTTCATCATGTACTCTTTTGCTTTGCTGTGAACCTTAAGTTGCCATCCTTGAGCTGGTTTTTCACTTCTTGTCGCTGTAGTGCGCCGCGCACTCGACCGGCCGATAAGCGCTGCAATGTGTTCAAGTCAAGGACAGTTGGTCAATGGAAACAGTGGTGAGCTTTGCTTGAAACAGCGTCACGCTCTCTGCGCATCCGGGTAGGAAAAAACGCAGGAGCATTCATCTCGAGCTCTTGGCAAGGCGTCAAAATTTCGCGATCTTCAGTTTGTTAACGCAGGCTGCCTCGCGGTTGAGGAGACGTGGAGGAAAGAAGAGGGGAGAAAAGAGAGAGCGCGGGGGGGGGGGCGGGGCGAGCGGCGTTGTGAGCTGCAGACAACGGCAGGTAATACTTGGCGGCATACTCAGCGACTGGGTCAGCTATCGCGGGTTTCCGACGGTGATCCTCCGTCGCATATGCCGCTGACGAGAATGGCAGCAGCGCGAGAACAAGGGAAGCGCTAATACGGTTACATACCACAGCGATCCCTGGCCTTGCCGGCTCCGCAAGCGCACTGCTGCGAAATGCCGGGCTGAGTCTTCCCTGATTCGTTGTCCACTCCGCCTCGTCACCAGGAGCGACACCTTGTGACTGACGCTCGGCTTCAGTAGCCCACGCCGTAAAGCACTCCCGGCGAGAGAGGGACAGCCGAGCTCCGACCGCTCCCGAATACGGCGCCCGTTGGGCTGTGGAGGATCGTTGCCGGTACCACCGGCGCTGCGCTATGCGCCGCGCAGCGTCAACGCAGGACGGAAGCGCAGCCCCGCTAGGAGCCCGAGCAAAGTGCGCCAAGGATATGAAGGGTGCGGCGGCCACCTGCATGAGCGAGGGTGGCCAGGAAAGAGCCGGTACTGAGGACCATGCGCCAGCGGGAGCTAAGCTACCGTGGGCAATAGGGCACCCAGGGGATGGTGCACAGGAGCATTGGCCCCAGGAGGCGATGGCAGGTACGAACCGACTTGGGAAAAGGAACGTCGAACCTAGACTATATCTCGAAGTGCCCAAATCCTTCAACTCAGAAAGGGGCGCTCATGAACGTGGAATACACCGGCAGGCAGTACGAAATTACTCCGCACATCCGCAAAGAAGTGGAAACCGGTCTGGCAAAAATCCGTAAAATCTTAGGCGACAAATTCGAAACCAAGGTGATTCTCACGGTCGAAAAGCACCGGCATAAGGCCGAAATTACCATCAGCCCGCGCAAGGGTCCGCTGGTCGGTTTAGCTCAGTCCAACGACATGTCCTCCGCCATCAGCGAAGCGTTCGAACACTTGCAAAAGCAAGCGGTGAAGTACAAGACGAGGTGGCGGAGCAAAAAGCGCCACGCCCAAAAGAACCACGAAAAGAAACTGAATGGCAAAGCTGCACCAGAAGAGATAAAGGCTGCAGTCGGGATTACTGCCACTGCCGCAATCCCGGTGGTCGTCCATAAGTTTCCACCTGTCGCCAGGACCACAGAGGTTCACCTGGTTCACTCGGATGACTCTGTCGCCTTGCGTCCCATGACTTTGGAAGAGGCCATCAAGGAGGCCCATTTTCGCGACCGCGATGTTTTTGTATTCCGCGACCCCAAGGGCAAAGTGATGGTGCTCCATCGCACGCGCGACGGAAAAATGGAGCTGATCGAAGCGCCGTAGGCTGACCGCGTCGAGATGAAGGAAGGATCCCTTGGAGCCGCAGCTCCAAGGGCAGATGCGAAGGAAAAGACCTGCTTGCAGCCTATCGACGGCCTCCATGATCACGGTCGTGGTCATAGCCGTCCCCGAACATGTCCGACATCACTTTCGAGCTTTGATCACAAGCGTGGTTCAGACAGGGCAAACCGAAGCCCGCTTCCAGCGACCTCAGCAATGAGAAATGAGTGTAGCGCTGACCACTTTGCACCCGTGTGCTCCGTAGTTGGTGTCCACGATCAAAACTACCTGATTGGTGTTGGGTGCTGTGCTGTAGTCGTTCTCATCCCAGGTCAGAACGATGGCACTGCGGCCATCGTGCTACGCGGGGAGTGATGGATGGCGTCTACCAGTTGCTGGACGGTCACATCGCCGCGATACATTAGTGCCGGATTCAGCCCTGCTTGCGAGCCATCATCGCTGGGGTCGTAGTTGCAGAAAGCACCGGCGTTGCCCCGGCCGTGCTGATCATTGCACTGGTTCGGTGCGATGAAAGCGAAATTCGGCACGCGGCCAGAGCGCAGGTCAGCGTACAAGCCGTTCGCACCGTCAAAGCCGACACTGTTCTTGAGGCTGCTGTGCGGGTTCTCGCCTTCCTGGACGCTGCGGAAGTATGCGAACGGATTGTGCTTTACCGCGTATAGAGAGACGACATCACCCTGCGAAAGCGACGGATTCAATGCCGGGACGATCTTGCTGAAATCCGTTTTGTCGGTAAAGTAGCCGTCGCTGCTGTTCACATTGTCGGCCCTACTGAGAGGCAAGCTTTCCTGATAGGACTTCCAGCTCATTCCCCGTTCTGCGAGTTGATCGGCGATAGTTCTTCCTACGGTGTTGAGATTGGCAGGATAGGGCATGCACGACGTCGATATTGTTGTCTCCCGGGGGACCGGAGGTTTCGTTGGTTAAATCCACGGCAGGTGTGGCGGCGTCCGTGCCGCTGCCAGAAATTGGGCAAATGGCAGGCGCACCATTGTCGAATGAAGTCGTGCCAGACGTCAGATTGTTTGTACAGCTACCATTGTGCCAATCTGGCGAGTTGTCGTTGAGCACACCGAAATTCGAACCACCCACCACTTCCAGGTAATTAGTCAGGCTGGGATGTGCGACCGCAAGGAGTAGTTAGTCGAGGAATTCGCCGACTTGGCGTACTGATTCACGAATGGATCGTTGGGATTATTGATAATCTGGCTGTAGCCATGGTTTTCCATCATGATGAAGAACACATGGTCGAGATGTGGAATGCCGTGCGGTGTGGGACCCTCTTGCGCGCAGAGCGTGCCCACGAGCGCAGTAACCATCAGGCCAGAACCGCGGTCCTGTTTCTCATGTGACTTACCTTTCTTTTCCTGGATTAGAAGTATCTCGCTATGGACTCTCCATGGCGGCGTGCGGCTTCGATCAGGAGAACTCTAGTGGGGTCTTGTTACTGGGCGGTTCACGAGGTAACATGTCGTGCCTCGGCGCACGGGGCAGGAGAGGGTCCCGCGCCCGCAAGCAGGTGACGCTCTACCGTCCCGTGAAGAGCGGCGATTCCGCTAACGGCCGCGGACGAAGGTGCTGTTTAGCTGGGTGCCATCCATCCGGCCGCGAAAATTAACCGCCTCAATCTCGTTTCCGTCAGGGTTCAGCCGGATCTCCGCCCGTCCCTGCACATCTCCGTGATCCGCGCGATTGATCCGCATGGTAAATTCGCGCCGGTTGTTGAGCCGAACTATTTCTCCAGAAAAAACAATGCGGAAATTGTTGCCGGCTAACGCCAGCCTGGGAGGAGTTCCTCGCGTATCGAGATAGGCTCGTTCAAGGCGAATGTCGCGATAACGGCCGCCGTCGAACCTCCCGTCTCCCCCTGTGTCGATCTTCACCCGCGGATAGTCGTCGACGGGCGTCTCCCTGCGCCGGCCGCCACCCATGCCTCCGCCCTCAGCACCATCCCGATCAAAACGGGCGAGTCTTCCTCTGGAGTCGACCTCGCAAGTTCCAGAGGAATTGTTGCCATTGGAGAGATCCGTGTACCACTTGAACCGGTAACTGCCGGCATTGCCGCCCCGCAATGGATCCGTGCCAACTTCCCGAGATTGCACGTGCAATCGGCGAACCGCTTCCTCGTGGCAAACTCTTTCTGCGTTCTCCTGTGAGATTGGTGCGGCCGCCCCACGTGAAGTTGCAGGCACGACCGCCAACCCGAGCACAATGGCGAATCCTGCCACTCCGTATCTCTTCATTTTCATGTTCTCCTCCGGCGCAGGCCGGACTTTATCGACCCCAGGAGGGTTTCCGAGCCAGCGCGATCGCGAAAGGTTCCTACGAAAACTATAGCTTGGGCTTGGTTAAGCAGGGAAGAAATTTGCAGAGGCGCATTCCGGAGATTACTCGGGGCGGCTGCCTTATCTGTGAGGAGTCCGCTTCGGGGGAGTGGTGCCTTGATCTCGCGATGTGCCGTAGTCTAGTTTTCGGCAGGCGAGGCCGACTCTACCGGCTTTTCGTCGCCACCGAACAGGGTGCGGAGATCTTCCACCATGGTCAACATCAACACCAGAGCGCAGCCAATAATCCCGGCAGCGAATATGAATTCCAGAATGCGAATCGATAAGATAACCAACATAACGAGTCTTAACCTCCGGGCAGCGCGACCAGAATCAGTTGAGCAAGAAGTTCGTAAAAAAGGCATAAAGACAGAGGGCGTCGGAACACGAAGAAAGAAAAGAGGATAGAGGCGAGGGCGCGCGAACTGGTTGGTACGCGAGGTTCGAAGGGTGCGGAGGAACCTCCGCCGCAGGCGAGCAGGATATTGAGGTCGAATAAAACACCAGACCGGCCTAAAGGAAGGCCGGTCTAGCACCGTTCAACGTCTCTGCTATCTATGTGGTCTGATGTCCAAGTGGAGCCTTGTGGCAGCCGACTCCGAGTTTCCGAAGAATCGCCATCATGGGGCACCAGTCGGTCAATCCGGATTGAAACAGGTTCAGGCCAACGAAGGCGGTGAAAAGATACCAGTAAGGGCTCACCCAGTATCCGAGCGCCAGCGACGCAAGGACAAAGGCCCCGGCAATCAAGCGAAGCATACGTTCTACGGTCATAAAGCCTCCTTAGATCATGCCAAACTGTTCTGCGGAACATCGCATTGCGGCGTTTCACATTCGGCGATGTTCTCCGGCGAATGGGGATGCGAGCGGCGGCATCGGCTTTCTCTTTTCTGACAGATAGTAAAGAACCGGCACAGCCATGCGGGAAAGAACGGTCGAGGCAACTTCGCCCAGCCATCAGCGATAAGGCCAACCCCTGGAAAATCGGGTCGAATAGTATCACACTGGCGCCCACCACAACCGCCGCCGCCGTCAATAACATTGGGCGAAAGCGGACTGCGCCTGCATCCACGACGGCATCTTCAAGCGACATGCCTTGGGACCGGCGCAATTCGATGAAGTCGACAAGAATGATGGAATTACGCACGATGATGCCTGCGCCGGCAATGAAGCCGATCATGGACGTTGCGGTAAAGAAGGCGCCCATCATGGCGTGAGCGGGCAGGATGCCGACCAGGGTTAGCGGAATTGGCGCCATGATGACCAGCGGCGTAAGGAACGACCGGAACCAGCCCACGACCAGTACGTAAATCAGCACGAGAACAGCGGCAAAAGCCAGTCCCAGATCGCGGAAGACTTCCACCGTGATGTGCCACTCGCCATCCCACTTCATGGAGTAGTGGTCAGTACGCTCGGGCAGTGTCGTGCCCTTATATTGCTTCACCCCATAGCCGTCGGGCATTTGGATTTTGTCGATGGCGTCACTCATCTTCATGATGGCGTACACCGGGCTTTCTTCGCCGCCGGCCACGTCGCCGGTCACATATACAACCGGCATCAGGTTCTTGCGATAGACGCTGGTGTCAATGGTCGTCTTGTCGAGGTCCGTGACCTCTTGCAAGGCGATTTGACTTCCGGAGGGCGTAGGCAGCTTGAGGTTGCCGAGATCTTCAATCGAGGACCGGTCGGCCCGGGCCAGCCGCACTTCAATGGGAATATCTTCGCGCGACTGTTCGTCGTGCAGGAGACCGGCGTCGGCGCCGCCCAAAGCAATCTGCAGCGTGCGGGTGACTTCGACGGGAGAGATTCCATGTAGCGCCGCTTTGTCGAGGTCCACTTTCATGTCGTACTTGGTCTGCGGGTCTTCGACATACCAATCCACGTCCACGACACCCGGCGTTTGCTGGAAAATCTTTTTGATCTGCGCGGCTAGCGCGATCTGGCCTTTGTAGTTGGGCCCGTAGACCTCGGCCACCAGCGTTTGCAGCACCGGCGGCCCGGGTGGAACTTCGGCGACCTTGATGCGCGCGCCGAAGGGTGCGGCAATTTTGTCGAGGCCGGGACGCAAGCGCCGCGCGATTTCGTGGCTCTGCGCTTTGCGGTCATGACGGGAAAGCAGATTAACCTGAATATCCGCCTGATTGGGCTGAGAGCGCAGGAAATAGTGCCGCACCAGACCATTGAAGTTGTAGGGTCCGGAGGTGCCGCTGTAAATCTGATAATTGCTGACTTCAGGCTGCTGGCCGAGGTAGCGGCCGAGTTCCTGCGCGACACGAGTGGTCTGCTCGAGCGGGGTTCCATCGGGCATGTCAACGATCACCTGGAACTCGCTCTTATTGTCGAAGGGAAGCATCTTTACCCGCACCCACTTCAGTGGAATGAAAGCGATTGCGGCCAACAACAGCACCACTACGCCGCCCAGGAACATCCAGCGGCGGCGAGCATCAAGAATGAGAGGGTTCATTACCCGACGATAGAGGCGCGTGGTCCAGCCCTCGGCTTCGTGCCCGGAGTGGGCTCCCTCATTCGCATACTTCCGCAGGAGTTTGAGAGCCGCCCATGGCGAAACAACGAAGGCTACGATCAGCGAGAACAACATGGCTGCCGAAGCGCCCACTGGAATGGGCCGCATGTAAGGACCCATGAGGCCGCGAACGAACGCCATGGGCAGAATGGCGCCGATCACAGCAAACGTGGCGAGAATGGTGGGATTGCCGACTTCATCCACGGCTTCGACCGCGACCTGGGACAGAGGTCTTCCCTGGCTTCCCGGCAAGCGGAAATGGCGCACGATATTCTCCACAACGACAATGGCATCGTCCACCAATATGCCGATGGAGAAGATCAGCGCAAAAAGCGTGACCCGGTTCAGGGTGTATCCGTACAAGTAAAAGATCGTCAGCGTGAGGGCCAGGGTCACGGGAACAGCCAGCAGGACCACACCCGACTCACGCCAGCCGAGCGCCAGCGCGATCAGCAGAGTGACTGACAACGTGGCGATCAATAAATGCTTGAGCAGTTCGTCGGATTTATCTTTGGCGGTCTCGCCGTAGTTGCGCGTGACCGTGACATTCAAGTCGCGAGGAAGAACATATCCGCGCAGCGAATTGACTTTATCCAGCACGCGCTCACAGATGATGGTGGCGTTGGTGCCTTTGCGCTTGGAGAGCGTGATGGTTACCGCGGGATAATCCGATCCAATGTGATCCTCCGCGGCACTCGCTGGTGTTGTTGCGCCCTGCCCCTTGGCAAACAGAACATAGTTGTCCGGCTCGGCAGGACCATCTTCCAGCTTTTCCGCGACGTCCCGCAAATAGACAGGACGTCCATCGTGAACTCCCACCACGACCTGCCGCAAGTCGTCCAGGCTGGTAAAGAACACACCTGCCTCGACCTGAAATTCGCGGTTGTCGCGGGAGAAGCTGCCCGCCTGGCCGCGGCTGTTGGCGCTTTGCAGTTGTCCCACGACGGCCGCAGGCGTCAGCCCGTAGGCGGCAAGCCGCTGAGTGTCGAGAACGACCCGCACCTGGCGAGGGCGTCCGCCAATAATTTTGGTTTCAGAAACGTCGTCGAGCGGCTTGAGGGAATTTTCCAGCTCTCCGGCAATTTGCCGCAGCCGGTAGGAATCATAGCCCTTGCCCCACAGCGTCAGAGCCATGATGGGCACATCATCAATGGAGCGGACTTTGATGATCGGCTGCGAAACGCCGGGAGGAATGCGATCGAAATTCGAGTAGAGCTTGTTGTACGTCTTTACGATTGCGTCTTCTTCTTTTGTGCCCACATAAAAGCGCACGACCAGCATGCTGACGCCCGGATGACTGATCGAATAAATGTATTCGACGCCCGGCACTTCGCGAAGCAGCTTTTCCATGGGCATGCTGACGCGCTGTGCCACTTCGGCCGCCGAGGCGCCCGGCATCTGCACGAACACGTCCAGCATGGGGACGACGATCTGCGGTTCTTCTTCCCGCGGGGTTTGAAGGATGCTGAACGCGCCCAACGAGCAGCGCGGCCACAATCACCAGCGGCGTGAGCTTGGAGTCAATAAAGGCATGGGCGATGCGGCCTGCCAGGCGCAATGCGGGCAGACGGGGCCGCGGGTTTGGGCTCATTGTTGGTCATGGCTGACTCTCTATGCGCTTGCCATCCAGTTCAAGCGCTCCGGGCGCGGCTACAAATTGGTCTCCGCTTTGCAGGCCGGCCAGCACTTCAACGTTGTCTCCCGAGCGTTTTCCCAGGGTCACATAGTGAAGCGTGGCGATATGGCTGCGGTCGAGCACAAAGACGCCCTGCAGCTGGCCATGCTCGACAACCGCACTGCGAGGAATCAACAGGGATTGCCGCTCGCCGCGCGGGAACTGCGCCCGTCCAAAAAGGCCCGAGCGCAGATGAGAATCTGCCGGGAGATCAATCTTGATCAAGAAGCTGCGGCTGGCGGGGTCGGCGGCCGGCACAATCTCCGCCACCTTGCCCTTCAGCGTGGTGTCGCCGAGCGCGTCGATCGCGACTGAAACCGGCTGCCCGATTCGAACATGAGAAAGGTCGGTTTCATTGAGGGGAGCCTCCAGCCGGTAACGGCGAATATCTTCAACCGTGAGGAGCGGCGTGCCGGGCGAGGCCAACATGCCCGGTTCCGCTTTTTTCTCGATGACAACGCCATCGTAGGGCGCGCGGATGCGCGTGTACTCCAGTGATGTGCGCGCCTGGGCGAGAGCCGCTTTCGCCTGCGCTTGATCCGCTTGCGCCATATCGCGCCGCGCAAGCGCCGCTTGTTCGCGAGCTTTTATTTCGTCAAACTCCTGCGGGCTGACCGATTTCTTTTCGTAGAGATTCTGGTAACGCTTCAGAGTTGATCCCGCCAGCGCCAGGTCAGATCCGGCCGCTGCGAGTTGCTGCTGGGCGGCGTTCTCACCCGCAACAGCGCGGTCCACGGCGGCCCGGGGCTGGCTGTCATCGATGATGGCGAGGACTTCACCGCGTTGCATCCGATCGCCTTCGTGGACGCGAATCTCCACAATGTTGCCCATCATCTGGCTGGCGAGGGTGCTGGTCTGCACGGCCCGGACGGTCCCCACCGCTTCGAGCAGGTCAGGTACCTCGGTCTGCTGCAAGGCGAGCACCGGAACATTGCGGACGACTTCCGGGGAGGCCGCTACCTGTTGTGGCTCCGACGAGCAACTGTTCAGGCCCACGGTTGCGGCGAACAGAAGAAAGAAGATTGCGCGGTTACGATTCATGGCACCACCACTGGAGATTGTGAAGTCAATGTTCCGCTAGCCAACTCCAAATTGGCATAGCCGGTGTAAAAGTGATAAACCGCCTGCCAGTAATTGGTCTGGGTGCTGCGTGCGAAGTCCTCGGAGCCAAGCAAGTCGGTGACTGTCATCAAGCCGCTGTCGTACCGATCCTGATTGATGCGCAGGCTTTCCTTGGCCTCATCGATGGCGGCTCGCGCCACGTCGACCTGCTGCCGGCTGGCGTCGGCGTCATAATAGGCGCGCCGGACTTCCAAACGGACAGCATCACTGGCAGCCTGCTTCATCGCCACAGCCTTTTCCTCGATGGCACGCTGGCGCGAGAGCTCGGCGTGCTTTGCACCGCCCTGAAAGATATCAAATCGAACCTCCAGCCCCGCGACCCAGTTATTGCCGCCTCCGCCTGCGACGAAGGTGGGGTTGTCAAGTTCCCAATCGGCAAACGCATTGACCTGCGGTCCATACGATGACTTCGCAATGGAGACGCTCTCCCGCTGCGCCGCCTCCTGCGAAGCGATGCGCTTCAAGTCCGGCCGATTCTTGAGCGCCTGAGTTTCCAGGTCGGGCAGCGGTGAAAGCGGCAGCATGCGCTCACCCAGGACATCCGTCAACTGGAACGCAGAGTCGGCTGGCATGCCCAAAGCGGTGTTGAGTTGCGCTTTAGAAAAGTCAACATTGTTGGTAGCGCGAATCACTTCCTGCTGCCGCTCCGCCAGCCGGACTTTTGCGGTCAGCAAATCAGACTGCACGGCCAGGCCACTGTCGTATCTCACCTGGCTGCGATCCACGATAGATTGCGCGGTCTTGGCTGCCTGCCGGGAAACCTCCAGCTGCTTGGCCGCAAGCAGGGCTTCGTAGTAGGAACTCACCACACGGAAGACAATCTCCTGCTCAGTACGGTTCAATTGTTGATGGCTGGCTTCGTCCATCAACTTGGCCCGCGTCATGCCGCGCCAGCTGGCAAAGGAATCGAACAGGTTCCAGTTGCCGCCAAAACGGGTGGCGAAGTTGCCGAAAGGCAGCGGCGTGTTCAGGGTGTTGAGCGCAAAATCGGCAGGGGTGAAGCGCTGCTGCCGCAATTTGCCGCCGAACACATACACGGGATCATTGCCGCGAGTCGCCGCTTCGGAAAAGCTCAAGTGAGGCAACAGAAACGAGCGTGCGCTTTCCATATCGGCGCGCGATGCCTTTGTGTCCGCCAAAGCGGCTTTGCGCAGAGGATTCTTCTCCAAAGCAATGGCCACCGCCTGCTGCAAAGTAAGCGACGAAGGCGCCGCCGCTTGCTGAGCGAAAAGGCTAGTGCCTAAACCCAGCATCAGAACGAACGCGATACCGAATCGAAGACGAGTATTCAAGTTAGACTCCAGTAGCCTCGACTGGATGCAGCCAGGCCGTTTTGTCCTCGATGATCTCATGAGTAGTGTGGAAGCTCGCCGTCTGCTTGACCATCGCGCCCACCGAGCAATACTTTTCTTCGGACAGACGAATGGCTTCCTGCAACGCGGACTCGTCAATCTCGAAACCCGTAACCATGTGATGAATGCGAACGTCGGTGAATACCTGCGGCGGACGCTCCGCTTGATCCGCCTCCACTCGCACTTCGTATCCGGTAATTCTCTGGTGATACTTCTGGCGCAGGATGGTCGCCACGTCAAATGCCGTGCAGCCGGCCAGCGCAACCACAACCAGTTCAATCGGTTTGGGGCCGGTGCCGCCCGCGGTGTCGTCCATTAAGAGGGTGTGACCGCTCCCGGTCTGTGCCACGAACTGGCGTTGCTGTTTGAGCGGCTGGGTAAGATCAACTTGGGCCGAAATCATGAATGCCTCCCGCGTGGTTCACATCGGCAAACCACAGGAAAAAATGCATTTTCTGTATTTTTGTTACAAGAATCTTTGAGGTCCGGCAAAAGCTTCTAAGATAAGGAGATGACAACGTTTACGCTGCAGCCCATCGGATGGGTGAGAAGTCCTTACAAAGAGACCAAGGATGTCCCCAAGGGTCCCGGGGCAAAACACGAAGCCGAAGGCATTCTCGATATTTTGCCGGAGTTTGAGCTTGGCCTCACGGACATCGAGGGCTTCTCCCATCTGTTTGTAATCTGGATTTTCGACCGGGCGGAAGGCTTCGAACTGCTCGGCATGCCCCCTACCGACGATCGCCCTCACGGGGTGTTCGCGACCCGCTCGCCCAGACGGCCGAATCCGATTGCGCTCACTGTGGTCGAGTTGCTTCGCCGCGATGGCAGGTCACTCCACGTCCGCGGCCTCGACATGCTGGACGGCACGCCGATTCTGGATATCAAACCATATCTTTCCAGTATCTCGCAAGAGAAGCTGCGGCGAGGCTGGCTGGCGGAAGCGGAAAACCGCGGGAAGAAGTGAGCAGACCGTGGTTTCGCCTTTACCCGGAAACCTGTGCTACGGCGCGCTCGTATTGCTGGACTAATTCCTTGCGCAGTTTTGTGGCCGTCGCGGAATTTGGCGCGGGTATTTGACGGAGTGCTTCGATCGTGGCCTGCAGCGTGGTCACGAATGCTTGGCAAGGCTCGCAATCGCCCAGGTGCTTTTCCAACTCCTCGCAGACAGAATCGTCCAGTTTCTCATCCAGATAGTTGGAAAGCTCCGCGAACATGGCTTTGCAGCGAGCCGGCCTGGGAGTCTGCAGCGGGGTGTGATTTTGGAATTCGGGAGGCTCCGTGTCCGGGCTTCCATGTCTTCATCAGTTCTTTCCGAACGAAGAGTCGCGCCCGGTGCAGGCGCACACGGACGGTTCCGGGCTGAAGGCCGGTAATTTCGGCCACTTCGTCGTCGGTCAATCCTTCCATGTCGCGCAGCACAAGAACGATGCGATACGGCGGCGGCAGTTTTTGCACCGCTTGGCGCAGGCGGCCAGCCTCCTCGCTGCGAATGGCGAACATTTCCGGGTTGATAGTCCCGCTCTCGCTTAGGCGTTCCAGTTCTTTCCGGTCAGGCATCAGCTCTTCCAGCGAAAGCTCTTTCGCGGGAGCGAACTTGCTGCGCCGCCGGCTCATCAGGCAGCGATTCTTGGCCACTTTGTAGAGCCAGACCACGAGGGCTTTGGGGCTGTCGAAATTCGGCAGGTGCGGAACCGACTTCACCAGCACTTCCTGCATGGTGTCCTCGGCATCTTCGCGCTGGCCGCACACTCTCATGCTGAATGCAAATACCGTGCTCTGCAGCAATGCGAGAGCTTCTTCCAGAGCTGCTTCATCACCGCGCTGCATTAATTGGACGGCTTGTTCGATTTCTGCACGCATCTGCCTAAATCTACCATGTTGAGGGCAAGGCGCTGCGATCCGGAAACTTTGGCACATACCGGTAGCGGACGTTCAGAAAGGTGGCAACGCGATCTAGCCGCTGGAAATTTCGAAATCTTTGAGCGCCGACTCGTTGAGGGTCAGCCCCAATCCCGGAAGTTCGTCGTTGAGATCGATAAACCCGTTCTGGGCCTTGGGCTCGCCGTCGAAAATGTACCAGAACAATTCATTCCCCACCTCGACGTCAACCACCGGGAAATACTCGGCCATCGGTGAATTCAGACTGGCCATCACGATGTGGTAATTATGCATTTGCCCGGCGTGAGGAATCACCGGAACGGAGTGGGCCTCCGCTAAAGAAGCGATCTTTCGCGCCTGCGTGATTCCGCCCACGCGATTGGTATCAAACTGAATGTAATCTACGGCGCGGGCTTCGAGCAGTTGGCGAAATCCGTAGAGAGTGAATTCGTGCTCTCCCCCGGCGATGGGAATTCGCCCAAACGACTTTAAGTCCGCGTAACCATGAATGTCGTCGGGTATGACGGGTTCCTCCAGCCAGCGCAAACGGAAAGGCTCAAGCAGCGGAAGCATTCGCTTGGCGTAGTCGAGGGTCCAGCCCATGTAAGCGTCCGCCATTACGTCGATGTCGTCTCCCGCCGACTCGCGTACGGTCCGAACCAGGTCGAGGTTGCGTTGCATTCCGGCCGCCCCATCCACAGGCCCCCACCCGAAACGCAGTTTCATCGCCTTGAAGCCTTGATCCTTGTAGCTCTTTGCCTCTTGTGCTAACTGGCTTAGCTCAGAGCTATAAAGGCGGCTGGCATAGACCGGGATGCGGGGCTTGGTTCTGCCTCCGAGCAGGCGGTAAACCGGCTGATTTGCGGACTTCCCCAGAATGTCCCAAAGCGCGATGTCGACTGCGCCGATGGCGACCATCCCGATGCCTTTGCGGCCAAAGGCCATGGTTTTGCGATACATATGTTGCCAAAGGAACTCAATGTCCCACGGATCCTGGCCGAGGATCAAAGGCTTGAGGTGAAGATCGATGACTTTCTTTGTGATTTGAGGAGTCAAGGCCGCGTTACCGATTCCCACGTGTCCGTTGTCGGTGAAGATCTCGACCACCAGCCATTCATGAAAAGCGAATGTGCCCATCGGGGCCTGGTCCAGCTGCAGCACATCCAACGGATTCGTGCAAAAGTGCGGTGGTAAAGGTGCGGTCTTGCCGCGCCATCGCAGCACACGGGTGCGAACCTCAGTGATTTTCATCGCGCTCCTTGACTGGTGGTGCTCATTGCGCAGCCCGTCGGGATCAGGTGGTTCCCATCTGAGCGTTCAAGATATTGGGTGGACGAGGTTTTCGCACAATTAAAACCAGAATCCCGCCCAGGAAAAGATTTACCGTGAGCCACATCAGCCCATAAGAAAACGAACCGGTGCGAGTTGCCAGATAGCCCATGATATAAGGCCCCGCGAACCCGCCCAGGTTTCCCAGGCAGTTGATCATTCCAATAGCCGCGGCTCCCGCCGACTCCCCGAGAAGCGCGGTCGGCAGCGCCCACAAGGTCGGTTGATGAGCTTCTATGAAAGCGGCGAACAGAATGAAGAAGACGAGCTCAACCCAAATATGCGCCCCGGAAGCGATCGCCAGAACCAGCAAAGCTGCAGATGCGAACAGCGGCACGGCCGTGTGCCAGCGACGCTCCTGAGCGCGATCGGATAGCCATGCGTTCAGCAGCATGGCGCCCAAAGCAGCCAGGTAAGGCAACACCACCAGCAAGGTCACGGTCATATTGGAGAGGCCGGAAGCCCGTTTCAAAATAGTCGGAAACCAGATAATGAAACCGTAAACGCCCGTGATTCCCAGGAAGTAGACCAAGGTGATCAGGATCACGTCGCGATGGCAAAAGGCTTGCCAGATCGTGTGGGAACCGGATGCATTTTTTCGCTGTTGCTCGCGAGCCAGTTCACCGGTAATCCAGTCGCATTCGTCTTTCGGTAGCCACGAGGCCTCACTCGGCCAATCTGTCAGGTAGAAAAGAGTGACTATGCCGAAAATGACCGATGGAATGCCCTCCAGAATGAAGAGCCATCGCCAGCCCGCCAAGCCAAACCAGTGAATGCGCAGAATTAATCCTGCGAGGGGCGAACCGAAGATGTTGGAGATTGGGACCGCAGTCATGAAAGCTGCCACCGCTTTGGCCCGATCTTCATAGCGGAACCAGTGGGTAAGGTAAACGATAATGCCGGGGAAGAAGCCGGCCTCGGCCGCGCCCAGAATGAATCGAGCTACGTAGAATTGATGCGCCGTCTGGACGAATCCGACCAGGCTGGCAATGATTCCCCAGGAAATCATGATGCGCGCAATCCAGCGCCGGGCGCTCCAGCGTTCGACGATCACCGCCCCGGGGATTTCCAGCACAACGTAGCCGATAAAGAAGATCCCCGCGCCCAGCCCGAATACTCGATCGCTGAAATGAAGGTCATGGGACATGTCCAGCGCAGCGTAGGCCACATTGACCCGGTCGAGGAAAGCAATAACGTAAAGCCCCCATAGGAAGGGAAGCAAACGCCGCGCAATGCGACGCCGCCCACGTTGGGCGGCCGAATTGTCAGATGTCTTCATTGCGGATTAGCGCACGAAAGTTGTTTCGCGATGGCTTCGCCTACGTCACGGGTTGTGGCTTTACCTCCAAGATCGGGTGTTCGCACTTCCGGGCCTGCCAGTACCGTTTCGATGGCGTTTTCGAGCGCTTCCGCCGCCGGGGTTTCCCCCAAATGCCGCAACATCAGCGCACCCGACCAGATCTGCGCAATCGGGTTGGCAATCGCTTTGCCTGCGATATCCGGGGCGGAGCCGTGAACCGGCTCAAACATGGAAGGGTAAGTGCATTCCGGGTTGAGGTTCGCAGAAGGCGCCAAGCCGATCGATCCCGTGACCGCGGCTCCCAGGTCCGACAAAATGTCGCCAAAGAGATTGGACCCGACGACCACGTCGAACCAGTCGGGATGGCTGACAAAATGCGCGCTCAGAATATCAATGTGGTACTGGTCGGCGCGGACGTCCGGAAATTCGCGAGTGATCGCGGAAAAACGCTCGTCCCAGAAAGGCATGGTATGGACGATGCCGTTCGATTTGGTTGCCGAAGTGACATGGCGTTTACGCTCGCGGGCCAGATTGAAAGCAAAACGCATGACGCGGTCGCAGCCGCGCCGGGAAAAAATCGCTTCCTGCACAGCCATTTCAGCGTCGGTATTGCGGTACATACGCCCGCCCACCTCGGAGTACTCGCCTTCGTTATTTTCGCGAACAATGCAGAAATCAATCTGCCCGGGGGGATAGTTTCTCAGCGGGGAATGAATTCCAGGAAACAGCCGCACGGGGCGCAGGTTGACGTATTGCTGGAAAGCGCGCCGGATGGGGATCAGCAGCCCCCACAGCGACACGTGATCGGGCACAGCCGGATCGCCCACAGCGCCGAGATAAATCGCATCGAAGGGCCGGAGTTGCTCCAGTCCATCTTCGGGCATCATTCGTCCGGTTTTGAGGTAGGTCTCGCAACTCCAGTTGAAGTGCTGCCAGGAGAAATCGATGCCGAAACCACGGCCCACGGCTTCCAGAACACCCAGGCCTTCCGGGACGACCTCCCGTCCAATGCCGTCCCCTTCAATGACTGCGATCTTGTACGCCTTCAAGGACCCTCACGTGCAATCGCCCAGCTTGGAGATGCCGGGCGTCAGAGATCATCAATGGATTATTCCGCTCCGTCAAGATGGAAGTTGCATCTTCATCACCGCATGGATTCACCGTGAGGTGACTTGGAGCGATGCGGCACGGTGAGCCACGCCAGTGCGCCTGCCGCGCATAAAGCCGCGGCCACCAGAAAAGACGCCGACCACCCAAAGTGATTTGCAATGACCGGTGTCAGCGATGCGGTCAGCGCGCCACCGGCCTGGCCGCCCATGTTCATGGTGCCCGATACCGCACCCGCCGATCGCCTGCCGATGTCGGCGCTTACCGACCAAAAAGAACTCTGCGAGAGATACAAGGCCCCCGCCCCGGCGGCCAGCACAAGGCTGGCCAGTTGGGCGCTTTGCACTTGCGTACCCAGCGCAATAAAAACTGCGGCGAGCCCGATGGCGGCAGAGGCGAACCAACATCGCCCGACACGTTTGCCATAGGACCTCGTAAGTATGTCGCTGATCCATCCTCCCAGCGCCGATCCCACGGCCATAGCCAGGAACGGCACCATGGTGTAGTAGGAACTTTGCTTGAGGTTCAGCCCGCGCACCACACTCAGATAGATGAAGAACCAGCTGATGAAAATGTAGGCGGCATATCCGTAGGCGAAGTAGCTGAAGGTGATCGCCAGAATATCTGGATGGGTGAAGATCTCTTTCCAACTGAGTTCGGCATGATGGGTAGCAAGCGGGTCGTGTCGAGGCAATCCGGCCTGAATCAAGCCGAGTTCCTCCGAGGAAACCCATGCATGCCCGGCAGGTGTATCGCGCGCGATGACGTACCAGACCGCGCCTGCGATCAGACCCAGTGCTGCGCTTACCCAGAACGAAGCTCTCCATCCGTGGTGGGAGACGAAATACACGATCAACGGGGGAGTGATTCCCGCACCGACACCCACGCCCGCGAAGATGATCCCGTTCGCGATTCCACGTTCCGAAGACGGAACCCACGCAGCCACGATGCAGTTCGACGCCGGGAACATCACGGCCTCTCCGATTCCCAGGCTGAAGCGGAGCCCAATCAAAATAGCTACCAGCGCGATCATCCCCGGCGACAGAAACGCGATCAAGCTGGTGAATACGCCCCACCACAGCACCCCGATCGTCAGCACCTTGCGTGGTCCAAACCGGTCCGCGAGCCATCCGCCGGGCGCCTGGAATAAGGCGTACCCCACCACGAATGCGCTGAATACCCATCCCAGTTGGACGTCGCTGAGGTGGAACTCACGCGCTATGAACTGCCCGGCAATGGAGATATTGACGCGATCGAGAACCGCCACCGCGCCGATGGCAAAGATCCACGCGATGAGAATCCAGCGGACGCGGCTATTTTGAAGGGAAGGCAAAGGCAGGCTTCTCCGATGTCAGGCAAGGAGAATACCAGCAATCGCGTTGCGCGTTGGTTTCCCTGGGTCGTCAGTCTTGCGCTTCGACTGGGCTGCCTTGGGGTGAAGGTCTAAAATGCTTTGTGCATCGCTTCGGAGAGTGATCGACGGAGATTGAAAACAGCTTGAGGAGAAATCTTGACTGATCGAAGGCGCAGGGCCTTTCTCAAGACTGGATCATATTTCGCTCTTATGCAGGGCGTCCGATCCTTCGGTTCGGCATTTGCGCCAAATCCGCCCGCTCGGATGCTTCCCATGATTGACGCGCACATTCATCTGTTCGATCCCACTCGGCCCGGTGGCGTTCCCTGGCCCGAACCCTCGGATAAGGCCCTTTACCGGCCGGCGTTGCCGCCGCGGTACAAGAGTCTCGCCACCCCGTTCGGAGTCGTGGGCGCAATCGCAGTGGAGTGCAGCCCGTGGGTCAAAGACAACGATTGGCTGCTTCAAGTTGCCGCCAGGAACAAGATAATCGTCGGAATCATTGGAGATCTCGACCCTGCGGCCAGCGATTTCCCGCGAGAACTGGACCACTTAAAGGCGAATCCTCTGTTCCGTGGCATTCGCTACGGCAACCTGTGGGGCAGGGATCTCGGCGCGCAATTGAGCAATCCTGAATTCATAACGAATCTGAAGCGGCTGTCGGCTGCCGGCCTGTTGTTGGAAAGCGCCAACCCCAACCCGGTTCTTATTTTGGAAATCCTGCATCTCACCGACCGCATCCCCGACTTGCGCATTGTGATTGATCACCTGCCGCAAGCGGCGCCGCCGCAGAACCCTGCCGCCCGCAAGGCGTACGAGCAAGACTTACACGCTCTCGGCCAGCGCGGGAATGTCTTTGTCAAAGGCTCGGAGGTTCTGCGGCAAGTGGATGGCAAGGTGCCGACCGATCTCGACTTTTACAAACCGTGGCTCGACGAAATCTGGGAAATATTTGGCGAAGACCGCTTGCTCTACGGCAGCGATTGGCCGAACAGCGATCACCTCGTGCCCTATGCCGCCACCTACGCAATTATCCGGCAGTATGTGGACGGAAAGGGGCCGGGGGCCGCGGAAAAGTTCTTTTGGAAAAACTCCATCACGGTTTATCGCTGGCACTCCCGCACCGATGCTCAGGCGCACCTAATCGCCTGAAACGGGCCGGTCAGCGGCAAAAGGGCGAACCATCTTACAGTCCGGGTTGAGCCTCACGCCAAAGCCGTTCAGGACGGGCCCCGAGATGCCGGCGAAGTCTCAATGCCTGCTTTCGGCAGCGGCAAGACGACTTTTGCGATGCAGCCCCGGTGGCCGTTGCCATTGAGCAGTTCGAGCGATCCGCCATGCGCCTCCGCAATTTGTCTGGAAAGCACGAGGCCAATCCCGCTGCCCGAAGGCTTTGTCGTGTAGAAGGGAACGAATGTGTTGCTCGGGTTGAGCAGGCCGGGGCCATTGTCTTCGATCCTTACCACCACGTCCTTCTCGGAAACCTCCCACCGAATCACAACTTTCGGATTCGCTCCGCCGGAATCTTCTTTCTCAGCTTGATTGCGAGGCATCGTCTCGATCGCCGCCTCAGCCGCATTGCGGGCCAGGTTAATCAGCATCTGCTCGATCTGATCGGGGTCAACGCTCAACCGAATGTCGGGGCCTCTGACCATCTGTATGGGCAGCCGGGTTTCTAAAGCGACCACGCGTTCGAGTATCGGCACCAGCGCCGCCTGTCGCAGGCTGGGCGGGGGCATTTGTGCGAGTTGCCGATAAGCCTGCAGAAACCGGTTGAGCGCTGCGGCGCGATTCTCGATCACTTCCAGCCCACGGCTGAAGTCCTGTTGCTCTTCTGAATTCAGTGCCGATTGCGAAACCCGGCTGTTCAGGCTGCCGGCAATCGACTTGATGGAAGCCAGCGAATTGTTCAGTTCATGCCCGAGCACACGTATTAAACGCTGCCAGGCCTTGCGCTCCTCTTCCCGCAAAGCCCGGCTCACATCGGACAGCACCAGCAGCGTGTGCGGCACCCCTCTCTGCCGGAATGTACTGCGGCGAAGCATCCAGCGGGCGCTTGGAAGGTTGAAACTTAGCGGCAGCAAGCTTCCGTTTTCCGCTGTCAGGCAAGTTTCCAGCCCAAGCTCGTCGGCTGTGCTGCTGAGCAATTGCACGCTCGGCTTTTGCAGCAGATGCTCTCCGGCAGGGTTTATCAGGCGCAGCCTCCGCTCGCGATCGAATGCGAATAATGGGACTTCGACTTCCTCGACTACCCGCTGCAGCAAAGCCGTCGCCTCGATGGAACCGATGCGCTGGTCCGCCAGTTCATCGGCCAGAGAATTTACTTCCAGGGAAAGCTCGCCGAGCGCATCGTTGAGGGCCGCGCCCCGGGCGCGAAAAGAGTAGTCCTCTTCGCGGAGCGCCGACATCACATTGGCCAGAGTCTGCAATGGGCGGGTGACTTGCTCCCGCAAAGACATGGCCAGCAGCCACCACGCAAACAGCTCCGCGCCAAACAATGCCAGTTTGGATTCCAGCGACCACGGCTGAAACCAGATCAGGATGCCGCTAACCAGCAGGCCGGGTACTGCGATAAAAAAAATCAGTAAGCCGATGCGCCGCTCGAAGCGAAGGCGCCGTCGTCCATATTTTCCGCTGCGCGCGCCCGAATTTGCTTTCCAGCGAGGGCTAGAGCCCATACTTTTCCATCCGCCGGTAAAGAGCGCCACGGCTGAGCCCGAGAGCTTCCGCCGCCTGGCTGATGTTCCCCTGAAAACGCTGCAACGCTTTGCGAATCAGAACACTCTCCACCGCCTCCAGGCTGAGATCCTCCAGGCTGCGATTTTGCGAGCGGACCGAACTCAGTCCCAGGTCGGCGGGCTGAAGCTCCGGCGTGCGGCACATGAGCACCGCGCGTTCCATCGTGTGTTCCAGTTCGCGCACGTTGCCCGGCCAGGAATACTGCACCAGCAGCTTCAATGCGGAGGGATCGAGCCGCTGTACCGGCCGCCGGTAGCGCGCGGCGTAACGGGCCAGGAAGTGCGCCGCGAGAATTGGGATGTCTTCCCAGCGCTCGCGCAACGGCGGCAGATGCACTTCCACCGTGTTCAGGCGAAACAGCAGGTCTTCGCGGAATTCGCTGGCTGCGCACGCAGCCCGCAGATCCGAATTGGTGGCGGAGATGATGCGTACATCCACTCTTCGCGTGCGCGAGGATCCGACCCGTTCGAGAGCGCCCGATTCGATCACCCGCAATAGCTTCGCTTGCTGCGGGTAAGGTACGTTGCCGATTTCGTCCAGAAAAATGGTGCCGCCGTCCGCCAGTTCAAAGCGGCCAATTCGGTCGGAGCGGGCATCGGTAAACGCGCCTTTTACATGGCCGAAGAGTTCGCTTTCAAACGTTCCTTCCGGTAGTGCACCCGTATTGACCGTCACGATGGGGCGGTTTGCCCGCGCCGAAAGCGCGTGCAGCGTGTTGGCCACAACTTCCTTGCCGGTGCCGTGCTCGCCGGTGATGAGAACGTTGGCATCCGACGGACCGATGCGTGTAATGGCTTCGAGCACCGATCGCATGACGGGGGCGGTCGCAATAAACTCGGGCCGGCCCGGCGCACGATACAGCTGGTTCTCCGCCGCCAGCCGCTCCGCCTCGCGCAGGGCTCTGCGCAGCTCAATCTGCGTGCGCACAATGGCCAGCAGGCGTTCGTTCTCCCAGGGCTTTTGGATGAAATCCCGCGCCCCCCGGCGCATGGCTTCGACGGCAAGTTCCACATTGCCCCAGGCAGTCATCACGATCACGGGAACCGTGCTGTCCTGCGCGACGATTTCCGTAAGAAGATCGAGACCCTCCTGCCCCGAGGTCGTATCCCGCGTGTAGTTCAGGTCAATCAGCAGAGCATCGAACGGACCACCGGCGAGAGCCTCGCGAACCAAAGCCGGAGACGATGCCGTTTCCACCTCATACCCTTGCGGGCGCAAGAGCAGTTCGAGAGCCTCGAGAATATGCTGCTGGTCGTCGGCCGCCAACACCCGCGGCTTGTGATGGTCCTTCTTGATAGCCGCGGGAATGGAGCTTTCCGCCGGTTTGGTGGTGGTCTGCATGATCAGTATTTGCAGCGAGGGGCGCCCCCTCCTTCCCGCGTTGTTTGCGGGAGGGTGGGGATTTTTGTTTGCACCGGCACTGCCCGTGTGGGAGCGGGTCTTTGACCCGCCCAGCCGAGTGCAGCTCGGCAGGCAGCTCCCGCCCACCTTCCTTGATTTCCGAATCTCATCCGCGCACCCTCACTCGGCCCTTAACGTTTCTATGGGATCGACCGTCGCCGCCCGCCGCGACGGCACATAACTCGCCAGTATCGCGGTCGCAACGAGGATCACAGTCACACCAATGTACGTCATCGGATCCAGTGTACTCACATGAAACAACAGCGACGCCATCAGCCGCGTCAGCCCCGCAGCCGCGGCCAGCCCGCAAACCACTCCCAAGCCCGTAAGAATCAGCCCTTGCCGCACAAACATCCGCACCAGCGCCTCGCGCTGCGCCCCTAACGCCATGCGGATGCCGATTTCCTTCCTTCGCTGGGCTACGGAGTATGCGATCACGCTGTACAGGCCAACGATTCCTAGCAGCAATCCCGCCGCGCCCGCAGATGCCCAGCATGACCAGCGTGAAAGAAGTCCGTGCCATGGATTGCATGTAGAAATAATCAAGAGTGTGGACATTTGCGAGGGGAAGATTCGCATCCACGGACCACACTGCCTGCCGCACTTCTTTCAGAAAGCTCTCCGAGCCGGCGCGCGGGCTGCGAATAACAAAGCCACTCCGGGCGCTGCATTCTCGGTTTGCGATGCCCTCGAACGATTCATCAAAGATCGGCCAATACACGGACGTGGGAGCGTCTTGATTTACGCCATCGTCGTGCACATTAGCCTGCAACTCCTACAATTTCCCGCCAGTCGTCGGTCCTTGCCTCGCTACCTACGCGAATTCGTTTGCCGAGAGCCTTGACGGGCGTGCCCAATATTCGCGCGCCAGGTTCTCTGAGACAAGGGCAACAGGACGCTTCTTGTAGATGTCCGCCCAGGTGAAATCGCGCCCGGCAACGAGCGGGATTCCAAGAGTGTGGAAGAATCCCGGCGAGACGAATTTGAATCGGCGAAGCGCGGGAACCATTCCCCTTGCAGCATACGTCCTGTCCTGCAGCAGAATCGGATCGCGCCAGGCGCCACTAGCCATCCATCGGGACCGCATGGTCAATCCCACTGAGGAGACCCCTGGAATTGCTGCGATTCTTTTCTTGAATCTCTTGCTGCATCCGAGCCACATGTTCCGGCTTCCGATACATCCGCTTGTGGAACGAAGATGCGAAACGTCTGCACTGTGGGACGGGTCGATGAAAACCCGGGTCCACCCGATCAAGGCCCGAAAGGTACGGATCATCAGACCCGAGCAGATCAGCAGCACCAGCGCCATCGACTACCTGGACGACCACAAGAATTCCACGCGCGATGCTGCTTCCGACTCTGGCTCAGCGTGCGTCCGCCCTCACGCATGCCGGTAGCTAAACGCGAACCTTCGATATTTCAGGACCGGAATAACGCCCGAGAATAGGCTGGCAAACAGTCGACACAGCAAGGGTGAAGAAAAGCTCCGGCGCATTGATTCCGATTTCCTGCAGTGCGCGGCAGCCCTGTCGGAGCCAGCATGACCAGCAGCCGAAGGCGCAATAGGAGCAAGTCCCAAACCCAATGCACGCCGCCGAGCAGCCCAAGCGTCACGCTCTCCATCAATAGATCTCCCGGCGATGCCGCTCCGGCTGGCGCCGAGCGCTGCGCGAATCGCCGAGTTCCTGCTGGCGCCTTCGGCCTGTACCAGCAGCAGGTTCGCTACATTGGCGCAGGCAATCAGCAGCACGATGCCGATGCCGCCCATCAGCACCCAGAGCGAACTCCGCCACATTCCCCACGACGTCCTGCTTCAACGGGCGTGAATTCGGGCCGAAATGTGCTATTTTCGAATAGTTGCAGGTTGAATCCCGGCGGCGGCGGAAAGACCGGAGAACAATCGGAAGCATGCGTGCCGCATCAGCATTTGCATCTGCCAACGTGACTCCCGGCTTAAGCCTGGCGACTGCCGAATAGCTGAAATTGCCAAGGAAGGTCTTGTTGCGGTCGAGTTGAAAGGGCAGACAGAGACGAGGATCTTCCTGGTCCAGGAAGTGAAAACCTCGCGGCATTACGCCGATGATCTGCACTGCTGCCCATACACTGTGATCGTTCGCCCTATGCACCGATGGACTGCCACCGAACTTCTGCTGCCAGTATCCGTAGCTGAGGATCGCTGTCTGCGGGACTGTCCGGCGAATCGTCAACGTGGTTGAACCAGCGGCCTAGCATCGGCTTGCACTCCAAGAATCGGAAGCATACCATCCGTCACTAGCCAAGCCCGGCACCTGTTCGGGTTCCGTTCCCGGTTACGCTCACCGTGTCTTCATGTAGAGGCCGATATCCTAAATGTGCGGCTTTGGTCCCGATAAATGAAATAGTTGATGGGAGCCGTCACTCCTGTGAGTTACGACCAGGCGTGTTGTGCCACAGCCCCACCAACTGCTCCGGATGCGGATACGGCAGCGGCTTCAGCAGCACACCATCCACCACGCTGAAGATGGCCGTGTTCGCGCCGATGCCGATCGCCAGCGTGATCAGCGTAATCGCCGTGAACCCCGGCGTCCGTCCCAGCCGCCTTAAAATTTGCCTGAGCTGGTTTCCGAAATTTACCATTGCTTAAGCCTCCAGCAAACATGTCTATCTCTCCGCGAACTCTTGCTTTTCTCTGCGCTCTCTGCGTTTCAAGGTTTTTGGTTCCGGGCGCCCAAATAAATAGACATCCATCGCGATGTAACTTCTCTAACAATTCCCGCAGCTTCAGGAGCATTGCCTACGGTGTCGCCCCGCTCACCTTCCCGTTGATCGCATCCTGAATCAAAATCCCATTGTGTTCCAGAGCGGTTCCCGTCGCCCGGTCCAGTTCGACCTTGGCCTTCTCGTAGGTAGTGGTGGCGGTCACGAAATCCAGTTGCGCCACCGCCAGGTCATGCTGCGCGGAAAGCGTCTGAAAGCTCGATCCCGATCCCAGTTCCTGTTCTTTCTTCGTGATTTCGAAGGTTCGCTGCGCCAAATCGCGCGCTTTGCCGGCGGCCTGCACCCGCGCGCGATTCTGTTCCAGCGCATACTGCGCGTTGCGCACCTCGATGCGAATCTGCTTCTTCAATTGCTCCATGCGCAGTTCCGATTGCCGGTATTCCAGTTCCGAGCGGTACTGGTCAGCCTTCGCTACGCGATTGCGCAAGGGAAGCTCCAGCCGCAGCCCGGCATAATAATCCGGAGCCGAGTTGTTGTAGGCATTCACGATCGCGCCTCCCAAATCTGTCGGCACAATCGAAGTGACCTGCCCGGCGTACAAGGGATTGACCGCACCCGCCAGACCCGGTGCCCCCATAAAACGCCTGCAGCGAAAGCGTGGGCAGCAAGGCATTGCGCGCCGCCTTGCGGCTGATCTGGCGGTTCACCAAATCGAGATCGGACTCGGCCAGTTCCGGGCGGCCTTGCATAGCTTCGGCAATCAAGTCAGCGACGGGCTGTTCGGCTTGCATGTCAGCGGCGGGCATGGTGTCGGTCGGCACCACCGGCATGGCCTCCAGCACCGGATCGTCGAGGCTCTTGGTCAGCGCATTCTTGATCAGTGACTGCTGCAGTTCGAGCTGCGTCTTCGCAATCGTCAAATCTTGATCGCGCTTGGAGACTTCCGCCTCGGCCTTCATTTCATCCATCGCAGGAATGCTTTCCAATTGCAGCTCCTTTTTCGCATTGTCGAGCGACTGCTGCGCAAAGGCCAGCGACTGCTCGTCCACGCTCGCCTCTTCGTAGGCCTTGACCAAATCCCAATACATATTTTCGATCTGGGTGACGGTGGCGATCACCTGGTCCTTGAAGGCGATATCGGAAATCTTTTTGTTATTTTTTGCGATGTGCAAGTAGCGAAGGTTCGGCCCGAAACCAAAGCCGGCGAGGAGTTCCTGCTGGATACCTAATGCGATAGTAGGAATTCAAAACGGATTGAGTTGGCTAAAAATACTGTTGACCCACTGGCGATTGTTGTCGAACTGAAAAGAGAGAGTGGTGCCGGTTGGAAAGCTTTGACGTGATGCCGGCAGTTACATGCACCTACTGTTGGTCTGGAGAGTCGACACGCCCTGGAATCTGTAGGTTGGCAAGAGGTGAAGTCTGGTGCTCGACGCCGCCGTTCAGATTAATCAGAGGGTCGTACGAAGAGACGGCCGTGCCTGCTCCCAGCGTGGACTGAACCAGCCCGGAAGCGCCCGCTCCCGCGCCACCCGCGCCGCTGGTCGTGCCGCCGGCTCCCGCTCCGGGAGCTCCAGCGCCATAGCCTCCAACACCGCCGCCCGGGGTGCCTTGCACGATGCCCGTGTTGACACCGCGAAAAGATCCTCCCCCTTTGGTGCGCAGAATGTCGGTATCGGCGATGGGCAGGTTGTAGCGCGCAATGGCGAGGTCAAGATTATTCTCCAGCGCCAGAGCGATGGCGTCTTTCAGAGACAGATAGAGTTTGCCATCGTGAATGAGTTGATCCAGCCGCGATGAATTGGCCAGGCTGGGCTCGGGCACTTTCTCAGGAGAATAAGGGCTGAGCGGGTTGTGTGACTTGGGCATCTCCAGCCGGAAGGACGTGGCTGTCTGGCCCGTCGCCATCGTGGTGGTTAACGCGAGCACGCACGCGAGGAATCGCTCGGCAAAATGTCTGTGCGTCATGGCTGCACCGCTGCTCCCGGCACGAGCGTGGGGTTGCCGGTATCGCCCGTCATCCATCCGTCGCCGAGCTGGATGATGCGGCTTCCGTAGGCCGCATTCGTCTCGGAGTGGGTGACCTGCACAATGGTGGTTCCGTTCTGGTTGAGCTGGCGGAACAATTCCATGATCTCTTTCGCCTGGCTGGAGTGGAGATTGCCGGTCGGCTCATCGGCGAGCAGGAGTGCGGGTTTGTGAATGACGGCGCGGGCGATGCCGACAAGCTGCTGCTGTCCTCCGGAGAGCTGATTGGGAAAGAGATCTTTTTTGGCGACGATCTGAAATTGGTCGAGCGCATCGGCCACCATGCTCTGCCGCTGGCTGCGGGGAACATCTTTATAGGAGAGCGGCAGGTCAATGTTCTCCTGCACGGTGAGGTCATCGAGCAGGTGGTAGCTCTGAAAGACCATGCCGATGTTGCGCTTGGCCAGCTCGGCACGCTGCTTCCGTTTCATTTCATGGACCGCCTGCTCGCGGAACCAGTACTCGCCCTGCCACTGGTCGTCAAGCAGCGCGAGCACATTGAGCAGCGACGACTTGCCCGCCCCCGACGGCCCCATGATGGTAAGGAATTCGCCTTCGCGAATTTCCAGGTTGATGCGGCGCAGGACCCAGGTTTGTCCGGCGCCCGTTTTGTAGCTGCGTTCCACGTGTTTAAGTTGGATCATTGCCCTCTCGATTCGTGATTCGTTCTAATGTTCCAATAGGAACGTATCGTCAGTACATAAGTGTCATGACATAGTGCAGAACTCTCGTGGTTTGTATTGCTTACGGGGAAAAATGAGGGTGTGCAAAAATGTGCAGAATTCCAAAAACTGTAGGCAGTTTTGCCTATTTTTGGCGCTTTATGCACAACTTTATTCATAGCGGAGGGCCTCCATGGGGTCGGTCTTGGCGGCGCGGCGGGCGGGGAGAAAAATAGCAATGGCGCTGGCGAGAAGAATTACTATCCCCACCGAGACGTAGGTGAGAGCATCGTGCGTGGTGATGCCGAACAAAAAGCTGCGAATCCAGCGGCTGGCGATGAGAGCTCCGACCCAGCCTACACATAGACCGAGGCCGATCATCCAGGCGCCCTGGCGAAAGACCAACGCAAAAATGTTGCGGCGGGTAGCGCCGAGGGCGAGCCGAATACCGATTTCGCGCACCCGCTGCCCCGTCAGATAGGCCAGCACTCCGTAGATACCGAAGGCTGAGAGAAGCAACGCCACCCAGGCAAAGACGGAGGTGATCTGAACCGTCATGCGCTGGATTGCGAGCGTGTTCCGGACTTGCTCATTCATTGAGGCGAGATCATCAATGGAAAAATCGGGCGCTTCGGTTTTCACCACGGCTCGGATGTCACGGATCAGCCCGTCGGAGTCACGCTGGCTGCGTACGACGAACGCCGGAGCCAAGCCGATCATGAAATGGGGCAAGAAGCCGGAAGGCGACAGCTGGCGATAAGAAATGAGGACCTCAGGCAGCACTGGACCGCTGATGTTGTTGTTCTGGATCACGTCGCCATAAATCCCGACGATGGTGATGGGCTTGTTCAGCTCGTCGTCCTTGTCTTCGGCATCCTTGTCGAGCACGATCTGCTGCCCAATCGGATTGATGCCGCGCAGATACTTTTCCACCAGCGCATGATTTGCAATGCCGGAGAGTGGTGTGCCGAGAGTGTCATTGCCGGAAAGCAAGCGTCCGGCCAGTAAAGGGATTCGCATTGTGCGGAGATAGTCTGGACTGATAGCCAAGAGCCGGGTAGTCGGCTGACTCTTCTGGCCCGGAGAAATGAGGCCCGGAATGCTGAAACCGCCATTGAGAGTGATTTGCAAGCCCGAGGCTGGCAGGGAAGTTACCACGGCAGCAGATTGCACGCCGGGCAAATGTTGCAGGCGGTCGAGCAGGCGGTCGAAAGCGGAGACGATCGCATTGGTGGGAGTGTTCGGATTTTGCGGAGTCAAAAAGAAACTACTTACGTGGTCGGGTTCGAAACCCAGAGGTACTTTCTGCAGGGCGCGGAAGGTGCGGAGAAACAGTCCGGCACCAGTCAGCAGAACACAAGTGAGAGCGACCTCGGACGCGACTAATGCGCCGCTGAGCCGTTGCGGGCGAGTTACCCGACCGGCGCCGCTCTGCCGCGCGTGAAGACTGCGATTCAGCAGATACCAGGCAGGAGCGAGCGCCGAGGCGACGCCACAGAAAATCGTTACCGCTACCGAAGCCGAGAAGGTCCAGGTATCAAGGCGAAGCTCATCAAAGCGATGATAGCCCGAGAAGAGATGAGCGGCAGTGTGCACGATGCCGATCGCCAGAAACCAGGCGAGAACGGCCCCGGCAAATGAGAGCAGTAAACTTTCCACTGTGAGCTGGCGCAGGATGCGGGCGCGGGTTGCGCCCAGGGCAGCGCGCAGCGAGATTTCCATTTCTCGGCGAGTCGCCCGGGCAATCTGTAGATTAGCTGTGTTCACCACGGCAATCAGAAGCAGCAACAGACATGCGGCAAGCAATGCCAGCAGCGCAGGGCGCTCATCACCCGTGACAATTCTCTGGTACGGGTAGATCCAGAAATGGGAAGGCTCAGCCGCGCTTTCGGTGCCTGGCTTGTGGCGAACAAATGCTTCTCCTTCGGCGCGCGCTCGCTCCAGGGTCAGGCCCGGTTTCAGCCGGCCAATGACGCTGAAGGTGTCGATTCCTTGCTTTGTCTTAAGAGCGGGCGTGAGCTGCAAAGTCGTCCACACGGATTGATATTGGGCAGGAAACTGAAAGTTGGGCGGCATCACGCCGATGACGGTAAAAAAGTCGCCGTTGATCTTGAGTCTGCTGCCGATCACATCGCGCCGGCCGTGCATCGACTTCTGCCAGAACGGATAGCCGACGAGAACAGCTCCACCCTGCGAAGCAGCGTCGGAGGGAAGGAACGAACGGCCCAGCACGGGATGAATGCCCAGCAGATCGAAGAAATTCGTGGTTACAGCGGCGACGATCATGGTCTCCGCGACGTCATCGGTTTGCACCGGGCCGGGGAAAATACTATAGGCAGAAAGCTGATCGAATGAATGGAGGCTGCGCTGCATCTCCTGGAAATCGAAGTAGGAGATGTTGGATGTGGAATCGGCCTGCCGTGAGACGCCCAGCAGCATGATTCGATCCGCGTCGCGATAGTTCAGTGGGCGGATCAGGACCGACTCTACGATGCCGAGCATTCCGGTGGTCGCTCCGATGCCGAGGGCGAGAGTCAAAATCGCGGCGGCGGCGAAGCCAGGAGTTTTGCGCAGTTGGCGGATGGCGTAGCGCAGGTCGTGGAGTAGCCCGGTCATATCTGCCTCCTCAGTTCTCGCGGGCGAGGGCGCCCGCGCCACACCCACTTCTCGCAAACGCGGCGAGAAGTGGGGCACCCCCCGTTCGTTCATGCTCCAACGTTTTCCAATAGCTTCTTCAGCTCTTCTTCGGCGACGACTTTGCCGTCGAATAGATGCACTTCGCGCTGGGCATGCTTGGCGAAGCGCGGATCGTGCGTCACCATGCAGATGGTCGCGCCTTCTTTGTGCAGGTCGCGCAGCAGTTCCATGACGGCTTCGCCGTTGCGCGAGTCGAGGTTGCCGGTGGGCTCGTCGGCCAGCAGGATGGAAGGTTTGCCGCCCAGAGCGCGGGCTACGGCGACGCGCTGCTGCTGGCCTCCGGAAAGCTGCGACGGGTAATGCCGCAGGCGGTGCGCCATGCCCACGCGCTCGAGCGCCTCCATGACGCGCTGCTTGCGGTCGGCGGAGGGCATCTTCTGGCGGTAGGTGAGCGGCAGTTCGACGTTCTCATAGACCGTGAGGTCGCCGATGAGGTTGAAACTCTGGAAGATGAAGCCGATCTCCTGATTGCGGATGCGCGAGCGCTCGGCGAAGTCGAGGTTCTCGGCGGGCTTGCCGTTGAGGGAATACTTGCCGTCGGTCGGCGTATCGAGCAGGCCGATGATGGAGAGCAGCGTGGACTTGCCGCAGCCCGACGGGCCCGACATGGCGACGTACTCTCCTTTGCTGATCGAGAGGTGCACGCCGGAGAGCGCGTGGGTTTCGATTTCGTCGGTGTAGAAGATTTTGGTGAGGCCTTCAATCTGGATCAACGGCTCGCCGTTTTGCGTCATGTGTGTGCCTTTCGTTGGTTATGGTTTCGGTCCACGGTCATTTGGAGCACTTTCCTTTGTCATTTCGAGCATTCGCTTGTCGTTTCGAGCATTTCTCCTTGTCTCGTTTCAGCATTTCCCGTTGTCATTTCGAGCGAAGCGAGAAATCTGCTTTTGTGGCGGCCCAGCAGCACAGCAGATTCCTCGCTTCGCTCGGAATGACAAGGCATAGAGGCCGTGCATGCGGAAATCATTCATAGCGCAGGGCCTCCATGGGTTCGATTTTGGCGGCGCGGCGGGCGGGAAGGTAACTCGCGATAAGCGCGACAAGTACAAACAGAAACGCAACGACAACAAACGTGGTGGGATCGTTAGGTCTGATCTCAAACAAAAAGTCCTTCAGCAGCCGCGTTAGACAGAACGCGGCAGCCAACCCGAAGAGAATTCCGGCAAGAGAAACACCGAAAGCTTGACGAAGGATGAGGGAGACAATATCGCCTCGCTGTGCGCCGAGGGCCTGCCGAATGCCGATCTCTTTCGTGCGGCGAATAACAGAGTAGGAAATCGAGGCATAGAGTCCGAGCAGGGCAAGAAAAACTGCAGCGACGGCGAAGGAGCTAAGAAGGCGCATCATGAGATGGACCTGGCCTTCGGATTCCTCCACAATGTCATCCATAGTCTTGACATCGGAGACGGGCTGCGCGGGGTCGATGGAAAAGACCCGGCCGCGAATCGCATTGGCCAGCAGCAGTGGGTCTCCGACGGTTTTCACCGCCAGCATGGCCGTTTGCGTTGAGCTTTGGGCTGCGGAGAGATAGAATCCGGGGCGTAATTTCTGATCTTCGCCGGCCTGATACACATTCGTGGCCACGCCGACGATTTCATGAGGATGCGTGTCGCGACCGATGATCATTTGCTGGCCAAGCGGATCGAGCCCGTTGGGGTAATCCGGAAAAAGGCGACGCGCAAGGCCTTCGTCAATGATGACGACAGGATTGGAGCGAGAATCGTCGTGCTCGGTGAATGTTCTGCCGCGCTTGAGCGAGATGCCGAGAGTGCGGAAGTAATCGGGCGAGATGAGTTGAACGGTGGCGATCGGCCGCTGATTGAGTTGAAGAATCGGCCCCTTAGCCAACTGCACCGGCATGCCGGCAAAACCCGTCATGGGAAGAGTAAGTGTCACGCTGGCCGAACGAACCCCGGGCAGCGATTCGGCCTGCTGCGTGAGATCAGCAAAAAAAGCGGCTCGCTTTTCCTGCGTATCGTAGCGGGATGGCGGCAAAGCGATGCGCATGGTCAGAACATGGCTGGGTTGGAAGCCGGGGTCGGCTCGATAGAGATGCGCGAAGCTTTCGATCAGCAGAGCGGCACCGATCAACAGGGTGATCGAGAGCGTGATTTGCGCGGCAACCAGAAAGGTACGAGAGCTGAATATTCCAATTTTGCTCAAGCTGGATGAGCCCGGAATTTCCTGGCCTCCGCGGAGGACGCTGGTCAGATTGGGCTTTGACGAAGCCAGGGCAGGAACCAGCCCGAAAAAAATGGCGGTACCGATGGAGAGGAGCAGCGCAAATCCTAGGACTGAATTGTCTATTTGAATTTCGTTGGCACGAGGCAAATCGAAGAAGCTGGCGCTTCTGACGAGCCTTAAGCTAAACGCCGCGAGAAGAACACCCAGCGTGCCGCCGACTGAAGTGAAAAGGAGACTTTCCACTAGCAATTGCCGGAAGATTCGTGCGCGGCCAGCGCCGATCGCAGCGCGGGTTGCAAACTCTCGTGCGCGTCCAGCCGCCCGAGCCAGAAGAAGACCCGCGATGTTGGCACACGCGATCAACAACACCAGGCCGACGGCACCGAAAAGGAGCCAGAGCTTGGGACGAACGTCGGAAATGAGTTCTTCTTTCAAGGAATCAATATGAGCCGTGGGATCGGGTTTGGCGTCGAGCATCCCAGGGTGAGCGGCGGCATACTGCTGATTCAAAACAGTGAGTTCGGCGCTTGCCTGCTGCCGACTTACCGAGGGCTTCAATCTGGCGAAGACCACCATAGTCGGGCTGAAGGGGCGCGAGGATGGATCGATCATCGCCTCTTCGCCCGGTTTTGCTACCCATACATCAAGGTCAGGGAAAGGGAATTGAAATCCAGGAGGAAGGACGCCGACGATTGTGTGCGGTGCCGCGGCAAGAGTGACGGTTTGGCCGATCACGCGCGGGTCTCGGGCGAAGCGGCGCTGCCACAGCTCCGCACTGATGAGCGCAACTCCAGGCGCGCCGGGCTTGTCGTCTTCATCGGCGAAGCCGCGTCCCAGCAGAGGATTGATTCCCAGTACTCGCAGGAAGTTCGCCGAGACACGCGCTCCCTTTAATACCTCGGGCCGCGCAACGCCGGAGAGCGCCATATCTTCGCTGATGCCGGCGTATGCGCCAATGTCGGTATAGGAGCGTGCCGCCGCTTTGATTTCGTCGTAGCGAACAGGTGTGGATCCGCCAGTGACGAGCACCAACTGGCCGGGTTGCCGGTAACGGAGGGGCTGCAAGAGCACCGCGTTAGTGATCGAAAACATTGCGACGGTGGCGCCGATGCCTACGGTCATGATGAGGATGGCAAATACTGCAAAGCCGGGGCTTTTGCGCAACTGGCGGAGTGCGAAGCGGAGGTCATTCAGAACGCTGCCCATGGCCACTCCTCCTGGTATTCTGTAGGTCAGTTAACATGATCGTCACCGTTGATCGCCACCATACGACACGATTGACTTCGTGATGGTTTCCAGACATTTCCGTTGGACAACGTAATACTCTTGACCGATATCAGAACGTCATGCGACTGGTGTTGATTGGCGTAGTCAAGCGTGTATTCATGTCCCGGATAAAACAAGGAATTGTTCTCACGGCATGGCGAAAGAGTGGCCATCTTACCAATCGTCGAATTGCGAGGGCCGCAGTTGAATTCAAGCTGGCGAATCGCAAGTTTGCCCATGTTTATAAATGTTATTGAGATGTGATCTTGGTCGGCCGCACCGCTGACGAGTAGGATAGGGCAAGGGCTCTGTGCGATAGCGCCAGCTACGGGCGGCCCTTGCCCCATACTTGGTCCGGCATCGTAAACGGGAAAATGATAATGAATATCCTGTTTGGATAAAATTGGCTGGCCATCTTTCATTGCTGGGTGAAACCGCCAGCCTTCTATCGCGGTAAGAACCTTTTGGTCGACTGCCTGTCCCAAGCTGTGCTCAAGTTTCTTTGCGACCATGTTCCCATCACGGTCGATAGTAACCTCTACAATGACGTCCCCTTTGAGGTCACCGAGGTCAGCGGGCGTTATGACTGGGTCTAGTGTCGTAATAGGTATCGCCGGTCGAATGTCCTCGCCACTGAAGGATGCATCCGCTGGAGTCCCGGCAGAGGACACAATCACCTTCTTGCTAGACCGTTTCCTTCGAGGATTTCTGTCGAACCGAAAAACGTTGCCCTCTGCATTGCGAACAACACGACTTGTAATTAGCGGTTTGCGCGTTTGAGGGACAGTAACGTTTCTTCGATTGCCCTGGAGCCAAACCAGATGCGTACCATGTGCATCAGTACCAACCTTCGCCACATGCGGCACAACGAACTTCGAACGTTGCGCATAGAAATAGAACAGGCCGACGACAAGAATAATGTGAAAAATATACGAGCCAGCAAGGGAGGCCCCCAGGTCCCTGTAGCTGAAACGGAGTTCTTTAAACGCAGTCATTTCAATATTCTCGCAATGTCCTAGCCGATTCCGTATTTACAACTCTCAAGGAAGGCACAACGGTTGAGAGAAGCGTCACTATAAAGAGCGCCACGATAACGAAAAAAACTTGTACGTGCCTCATAAATACTTATCCCCTAAATAATGCTGCGCATCCCGCGCCACATTTACCTCTCCAACTGAATCCGGTCCGTGTTATCCCAGCGCGACATGTCGGACAGAATGACGGTGTCGCCCTGGTGCAGTCCCTCGAGAATCTGAATGGAATTGACCGACGCCTTGCCAACTTTCACCGGCACGCGCACCGCTCCTTTGCCATCGGGATCAACCTTGAACAGGCTAATGGTGCTCTCTTCCTGCCCGAAGGCGGGGCGTCCAACATAGAGAACGTTGTCCAGCCTCTCCAGATCAATGGTGCCGTCCACGCTCAGGTCGGGGCGCGCGCCTTTGGGGAGATCGCCGGTGAGCTTGACGTCCACGGTGACGGTGCCGTTCTGCACGGCCGGGTCCACGCGCATGACCGTGCCGGGAATCAGGCCGTTGTGCGTGTCAACGGAAGCGGCCTGGCCGATCTGAATATCGCGGGCCTGCGTTTCGGCGATCTTCAGTTCGGCCATCAGGTGGTTCGGCTGCACGACTTTGGCCAGCATGGTTCCGGGCGTAACGTGCTGGCCGACTTGCAGCGGGAGATCCACCAGCACGCCGTCAATGCCGGCCCGGACTTTGAGTTCGTCAAGGCGCTTTTGCTTGAGGTCGGCGAGGGCGCGCATCTGGTCCACTTTGGCCTGCTGCTCGGCCATTTGCGTGGCGATGGCTTTCTGGTTGGCGGTGAGCATTTCGAGTTCGAGCTGGTTGCGGGTGGTGAGTTCGTCGGCTTTGTCTTTGGAAGCCTTGTATTCCAGGCCGGACTTTACCCCGAGCTCGTAGAGCGCCTTGTCGGTATCGGCCTGGCGCTGCGCCTGCGAATAGTCCGCAGTGACGGTGGCGGCCGAGGATTTCAGCGTCATCAAGTCGCTTTCGAGCTTGAACGCGCTTGCTTTGGTAGGCGGCCTGGGCAGCTTTCCATTGCAATTGCGCGTCGAGCGCTTCCTGCTCAACCTGCGGATTGCTCATGTCGAGCAGGATGGTGTCGGCCTTGACCAGCGATCCCGGCAACATGCGGATGCGCACGACGGTGGCTTCGGTCTCGGCGGGAATCTGGCGGATGGCTTCCTGGCTGGGCGTGAGCGTGCCGAGTCCGTGCACCTGGCGTAGCATGTCGCCGCGCTTGACGGTGTCGGTCCAGACAGTTCCCCATTCGACCGAGGGTGCGGCAGGTTTCAGGCGCGAGACTCCGATGGTGGCGGCAATAACGGCCACGACGACAGCCAACATAATAAGGATTTGACGGCGGCGTTTCTGGCGCTTTAAGTCGGGGCGGGCGATATCCATAACACCCTCCTAATGGCACGTGGGCAGCCATAGGTCGTAATCCTTGCAAGTTTAACAAAAGAGGGGAGATGGTCCATTTTAGGCCAGTCGGCAGGAAAGCGAAAACTGTCCACTTCCGGACAGAAGTGTCCGGAAATGGACAGTTGGAAGAGGCATTGTCTTTTTCCCGGCCTGCTGGCTAGGATCGATACTCGACGCAATCACGGTGCTTGGTCATCCTATTTATCCCGCTTGGCCAAAGAGCCATCTTTTGCTCGGGGCGTTGGTGTCCGCTGCCAGGCTCCGCTGTAAAGCTGGAACGGACCCCAGTAGAAAGGCTTACGGAAAACGCTTCCCGAATGCAGCATTTCCAACTTCGCTCGGCGCAGGGCCTGGGCCGGGGGAGTTCCTTTTTCAAGTTCGGAATAAAGATGATCCATGAGCTGGGGTGTAGAAGTATCGCTGACCTCCCACAGGGCGCCGATCACGTGGCGAGCTCCCGCACGCACAAAAGCCCAGGAAAGCCCCACCAGCCCTTCGCCGGTATAGGCACGGGAGCCCTCGCCGTAACAGGAGGAAATGGTCACTACATCCGCGTTCAAGGGATGGCGAATAATATCCCGGGCGTAGAGCTTGAATGAATCTTCTAGAGGGGATTTCGACAACACAATCGCCGAGTCCAATGGGGTTAACTGGCTGGCGAAGCCATGCGCCACAAAGTGAATGATTGAAAAACGTTCCGGCTTGCTACGCAAATAGGCTGCAGCGGTCGCATCGTTGCCCTGCAAGAGCAGCCGCTTGTTTATGGGGAAATGAGAGGCGATGTCGTTCATCTCGGCGGCGGCGTTGGATAGCTTAGGGTATTGGCGCACAACTTCCACGGCATCGCCAATCAGCAACAAATTCGCGGCCCGCCTCCCCGGAGGCTGAGTGGAAGGAGCCAGGAGCCGCAGAGAATTCGCATTACTCTCCACAACGTCCTCTATCCAATAGTGAAGGGCCGGTTGGGGCGCCAGCAGGGTTTCGAAATTCAAGTGGTTCAGGCTTCCGTCAGGAATAATGAAGACTTGGGAATTGTGGGGAATGAGTTTCGCCGCAGGAGCGATGAGTAAATCGTAGAGTCTGGTACCCGCGGAGTTTCGGGTCTCGAGCACGTCAGAGGGTCCGAGCAACGCCCGATTGTACTTTTGCACGAGCTCTTCAATTTCAGCCTTTGGCGGCAGCTGAAATAGCCTGGTCTGCCTTGACGTCACTGCCCAGAGATAGGACCGGTCCGGACTGAGCCAATAAAAAAGAACAATCCCGTGCATGGCCTGGGCGATCTGCTGCGGGTTGACGCGAGCGGGGTGAAAGGAAGTTTGTTTCGGCAGGGCGCCCAGGCCCTCCAATAAGGTTTGAGCCCGACTGAAGTCGGCAACCTGCAGAGCTTCGGTGGTCCTGCCCCGCTCGATCAAAAAACGGACATAGTCGTCATAGGCGTGAACGGCGTTGGCCAGAAAGGGCAATTGAAACTCTTCTTTATGGAGAGACGCCCGCGCTTTTTCCAATGTGGTAAGCGAGTCACGATACTGCCGGTCGGCGTCCGCGAACCGACCTTGCGATTCATACAGCTTGGCAAGGTCATCCTCCGCCTCCCATCGTAGCGATGTATCGCTTTGCGGATCGCGTTCGACTTCGGAAAGCAATTGCTCGGAACGTTTTACATCCTGGCTCTGAGCGCTAATCTCGGCTTGTACCAGGAGCGCATACAGTTCGTCCGGCCGGTCGGCCTGTTCGCGTGCGAGATGGAGCGCTTCCTGGCTGTATTGCTCTGCCGCGCCCACCTTTCCTGTTTTGAGAGAAACAAACGCCAATGCAGTGAGGGCCGCAATGATCTGGACTTTATTCTGGCTGGTGCGCGCTAACTCCAGGGACTGGCGATAGTTATTTTCTGCGTCCGGCAACCGGTTCATTTGAAGATCAACCAAGCCTTGGTTGTTGAGCCATTCGACCTCGTCGATCAGAGCTCCAAGTTGCTGCGAGCTCTTCGTCGCCTTCACGAAGAAGTCGAGTGATCTGTGAAAGTCGCCCATTTTGTAATAGGCCCAACCCTGGTTCCCCAGAGCTTTCTCCTCGGTGAGGTTGGCATGGATTTCATGAGCGAGGGCGGAAGCCGTGCTTGACCAGTCAACCGACTCGTCAAAGTGCTCCTTACCGATCGCAACTACCCCGAGGTTTAGGAGATCTGAGGCTTCCAGAAATTTGTCGCCTCGTTCTCGCGCGATCGCTAAACTTGTGCGGAAAAAGCTCTCCGCTCGATCTGCATCGTTGCGCTCGGCGGCAATTGCCCCCGCGATTCTGGCGACTTCTCCTCGTGCGGGGCAGTCTGGAGAGCAGAGTTGCTCGGCCGCCTGCAGACTTTTGTCCGCGGCCTGCGCGTTTCCCAGATGGGAGTAAGCGAGGGCCTGCAGCATGCGCTTGCGTACATCCAAATCGCTGCCGGCCAGCGATGACGGAAGGTCGTCTTTCAGAATGGCAAGCACGTTCTGGCTAAGGCCCTGCTTGGCCATGATCTCGCCTTGCAGAACGCGAAACTTCCAGGCCCAAATTACGTCGTTGCCTGAGAATTGCCGGTACGCTTGCTCAGCGGCAACTCGCGCACCCGGCAAATCTCCTTGAAGATAGGTAGTCTCTATCTTATTGAAAGCATCCTGCGGAGTCGCTCTCCGGCCGCGACACGCGACGAGGATGACAAGAAATCCAGCAAGGAAAACTATCTTCAGGGCTCGGTTCGGCCCTCGATGCTGGACGAGGAGAAGCTGAGACTGCCGTGGGTGAAACAGCCCAATTCGAGCCGCATCCCGATCAACCGGAAGGAATTGTGATCTACGAGCAATTCGGCCAGAAAAATTTTCCCAAACTCCGGGACCTCGATCACGTTGCCGAAGACTTTGCCAGGAAATTCCCCTCGGATCTCCTTTACCAGGGTACATAGGACGGTGCCCTTTTGCTGACGGTTCGCGTTGGAATTATCCCATGTGTACCGTTCGCGTACCCAGTTGGGAATTTGCCGGTCCTTTTGCCAGGCTGGCAGGCATTTCTCGTCCGACATTCGACGATACTGTTCAACCACCGCGGCCAGGAAACGCTCATCGTCAAAACAAGACTTGGTGGGATAGCGATCTCCGCCCGGGCTGCAGAGGCTAAGATCAAGCGCAATTTCGATGGAGTATCCTCCGACCTTTAGATTTTCAATACGCGTACCAATGAAAGTAACTTTGGGGTCGTATCCCTCTCGAGGGTGTTCGGTGGCGATTTGCGTGACGATCCGGTCGGCAGTCAGGATGTCATGCACATTTACTCCTTCGAGAACAGAGGTCGCCACCGTAGTCCAGGCGCCATTCTTCTCACTGACGCTGCCGCCCACTTGAGAATAGGCATTCGCGAAGGAAACAATGCCTTCCAACTGGTAGGCGCCGGCCCGAGCCGACGCATAACCTCCAACCGGCGGGAGCGAGAGCGGTGCTTGAACGGGAACAGCCCGGTCAAAGGGCGTTTTGATGTGCCCGCCCAGAGCATTGGCATCGGCATGGTAGTAGTGGATTCGGCTGGTATTGGTTTCCATGATTATTCTCCCGGTGGGATGAGGTAATTACTATCGTTGATTCTGCAGATCGAAAGGGTAGCGCACTAGCGGAGTACGATCCTGCCCCGAGACGACGCCGCTGACTGCCAGAGTGTACCTCCCCGAAACCTCCACTCCGGCCGGCACTTGAAGGGGCAGTGTATCCTTTGCGGCTTCGGCGGAGACAGGAAGAGACCAGACCAGGGACCCGGACGGCGAATACAACTCACATAAGTAAGACTGGAAGCGGTGGTCAGCCGGTACATCAACGAACAACAAGAAAGATTGATTCGGGCGGACTGAGAGCAGAGGAACTCGATCACTGCGCGCGCTGACCAACAACGCCGAAGGCAGAATCTGCGGAGTACGCAGATCCGCGACCTCTCTTCTTGTCCCAGGGCCGGCGACGAAATTTTGATATCCAATGACAAGCAGCAGCAAGGCCATAACCGGCACGGCGATGGCGGGCCGTAGCCAGGCGAACCATCCGGGCGCAGGACGGGTCGAAACTGCCACCGGCCGCGTAGCGGGCAGCTTTTCAGAGAGCGCCACTTTGCTGATCTCCACGAACGCGCTTGCCGCGCGCATATCGGAAGCACAGTCCGGGCAGGAGAAGAGATGCTCCTCGAATTCTTCCCGCAATTCCGGCGTGAGTTCTCCGAGCAGGTACTTCTCGGTGGCCATAGCTTGAATTGCGTCAGCGTGTTGCATCTACCTATTCCTTCTCCTCACATAGTGAAAGAGCGCCACCCATCGTTTCATGGCTATCCCGGCCTCTGTCCGGAAGAGGCTGCCATGCTCTTCAGGTATGAGGACTTAAAGGACAGTTTGGCGCGATGCAGCAAGACCCGGAAATATTCCCGATCCACCCCGAAATCTCGGCAAACGTCGCCTTTGTCGCATTCGTCCAGGAATATGGCCTTGATGATCCGGCGGTCTTTTTCTGAGAGTTCCTCCAGAATTTGCAGGACTTTCTCCCGCATCTGCTTTTGCGAGATGACGCTGATCATGTCCACGGATTTGTCGGCGAATCGGGCATCTTCATCATCTTCGATCGGATCTTCCCGGGAAGCGGAACGGTAATGTTCGAGCAAAACGTTGTTACAAACCGAGTTCACAAACGCTCCCAGGCGCTCCGGTTGTCGAATACCCTCTTCGCTGCGCAGAGTTGCAAAAACCCGGGCGAAGGTTTCTTGCCGCAAGTCCTCGACGGCCTGTGGCGAGCGCACGCGACTCCGCAATTTGAGTTGGATCAGTTCGCTGAAATAGCCGACGAAATGCTGTTCGGTGCGGTAGTCGCCGCCACGGAGTCGTTCTACGTAAGACTGATCAAATTCGTGGAATTGCAAGCCCTTGGCCTCGTGAACACCTCCGCCAGTGGCAACATTCTATACCGCGAGAAGAGGCGCTGAAAGTTGCAGCCGAGTCAATAACTCGCGCCCAGGTTACTAATCCCACAGGCAACGTTCTCGACGCCCGCAAAAAAAATCAAGCGATCCTGAAACGAAATTTAACCGATCTGCACCATTCCAATGAGCAAGGAACCGGAAGGTCCTGAAATGGCCCGAATCAAAACAGGTTCGGCTTGCTTACCGCCCCAAGAAGCGCTGCTGCTTTGAGGGGCACAATCTCGGGGACGCCCTGCTATTCGGGGGAGGAGCAGGGTGTCCGCTGAGATTGTTCTTGAAGAGAGGAATCATCCCGATGCTGCTGGCAACCGACTCATGCCGCCCCACAATCCGGTGGTGCTCGACGCCTAACGGTGTTCTTCAAGCAGTTCTGATGCACGCGATGCAATTGCCGCGCGAATACCGCGAAGTCTATGTCCTCTGTGACATTCAAGGCTGGAGCATTACCGAAACTGCTGCCGCGCTGGGAATAGCTATGGACGTCGTAATACGAAGGCTCAAGCGCGCCCGGATTCAGATGGAAGACGTGATTGCACGCCTTTGCGAAATTCCTATGGTCCAGGACGCTTGATCGAAAGAAATCGCTTCAGGAGGAACAATTGTGACGCCGACCGAACTGATGTACTGGTTCTTGCTTCCGCAGATCTGCATACCATACTGTCAGCACTCGCTAAGCCGCCTGGAACGATGGTGGAACCGAAGAGAAGGCTTGTCGTGCTGGCCGGCTGCTTTTCGGCTGCTGGCAAGATTTGCAAAAGAACTGAGCGACCAATGAAATGGAAATCCGCCATGTGTGACGATAATTCAATGAACTGGACATGCTCTCGTTTTCCGATCGTGGAGGGAGCTGAGCCGATCGAGACCATCGAGGATCTGCTTCGCCGGCACGGCTTCTTCGACTCTGCCGCACCGAATTCTGCCGCACAGAGTAGTGAAGAGACGAAGCTTTCCTTAGTCGAGAACCACCGAAGAGTGGAATCCGCGATTGAGCCCAGCCGCCCGCAGGATTCAAAATCTCGAAAATTGCTCCGGGCCAGCTCTACAGAGGGCCTGAGTTCCTACACGTCGATGACCCGACCGAGGTCCTTATAAAACTGCCAGTGTGATCGATCAGGCCAGCGCGGTCGGTACCGGGGCCAATATCGGTCACGTTCTTGCGGGCAACTCCAGTTCCGCGAGCAAGTCGGTCGCGAGCAGGTGATTGCAGTCCAGGTGTAAGACTTCCTTGAGCAGAGCCCGCGCCCTTTCGGAGTTTCCCAGGCCCAAGTGTGCTTCGGCCTGCAAGAAAAGGGAAGTGACGGTGTTCCGCTTCTGCAAGTCATCCTCGAACAGCAACATGGCTGGGAGGGAAGTCGCGAAGTAGTCAATCTTGGCTTCCTTTCTCTGGAGTGCTTCGGCGTAAGTCAAGAGTGAACGCAAAAGTTCTTCGGCCGAGGAAGCGCGTCCAAGCCGCTTCAGTGCGAGAGCATTGTAGTAAGTCATTTCGGAGAATGACTTCACGCTCATCTCCTGGAAGTCGCCTTTGTGCCGGGCTGCGCGCTCCCAGCTCTCCCGGGCAGCCGCATGGCTTCCTGCTGCGTGCTGAGCCTCTCCGATCAGACAGTAAATGTCGCTCTGATTGGCCAGTAGGTGTGTAGCTTCACCCAGGTTTTCCGGGCAAGAGAGTGCTGCCTCAAAATGACCGAGTGCCTCACGGCTCTTTCCATCAGCCAGCGCGTTACGGCCAAGCGCGAGGTGTGTGCGCACGTGCTGCCCGAGGACCAACCCCTCGCCGCCTTCCCAGGGCTGAAATTTACGCGACTGCAGCAATGCCAGCGCTCTCTGGGGCTGCCGCGTCTGGTTATAGAGCGTGGCCAACTCGACAGACAGATCGTCGCGCTGCCGCACGAGCTCCGGATGCTTCTCTAACTCGGCCAGACGGAGCGCAGGCGTTTCGCCAACTCGCTTCCAGAGTTGATCGCGCTCGTAGAGCACCCGTGCATCGGCAGGATTGGCACGCAAGGCTCTGTCAAAAGCCGAGTGTGCTTTTTCAGCGTCCTCGAGCACATTGAAATAGCCAATGCCGAGGTTGCGCCAGGCGACAGAAAACGAGGGATCCAGGTGAACCGATTTTTCCCAATAAACAATCGCTTCACGGTGCCGCCGCTTGTCATAAAGGAGATTGCCCAGGTAGTAGGCGGCGCGCCCGTCGTTCGGGTCGCAGTTCTTGGATGATTCCAGAATAACGAGTTCTTCCAGCCGGCTGGGGAAGCAATAGTCCGGCGTAGCGGTTGCCGCTTCGTTCCGAGCCTTGCGCGCTGCAGCCGTGTCACCAGTATGCTCGTAGAAATAACCCAAAGCATAAAGAAGCATGGGAACGGACCCGTCGTTCACACCCCGGTCGAGGGCTCGCAGAATCTCAATAGAATTCCGGTAAAGTCCAGCGCGAGCGTAGTCCAGTGCAAGATCGAAAAGAAGCTGGTTGTCCTTCGGCAATGTGCCGTCGTGCAGATACCGCGTCCATGAATCCATGCGATCCAGGGCAAGTGTTTCGCTCAGAAGCTGCTCGGCTTGCTGGTTTCTGTCCAGCTGGCGAAGCACAATCACATACAGATTGCGTGCGTTCAGGTGATCGGCATTCTTTCGCAAAGAAAACTCAAGATGCTGATACGCGCGCTCCCACTTCCCCTGTTTGACATCCAATTCGGCGAGCGAAAAATATGCCGACGGCTGCCATGCCTGATTCCAGGCAGATTTGTAAAACGCCGAATAGGCTTCATCGTCACATCCCAGGTAACGCAAGGTCAGGCCGAGGTTGTAGTAAGGTTCGCCGTCATAGGGATTCGGGTTGCGAAGCGTAAGGCGCTTCACAGCGCGGCGAAAGTGCGCTTCGGCTTCGGTGAATTCTCCCCGGCGAAGATGCCATCGGCCCATCGCATTGTTGCAGCGGCTGTCGCCCGGATCACGGCTTAAGTGCTTCCTGCCAATAGGCCTCGGGATAGCGGGTAGCGTGACGATACTGTTCCAGGTGCAATCCGGTAACGTAAAGTTCGTCAGCGCTTGTGATGTTTTGCGGAAGCGGAGGCTCAGTTGCCGGGGGAGGAACGGCCTGTTCTTTCAGAGGTTCCAGGGCATAACGAAGCAGGGTTTTGCCGTTATCCGCTTCGATGGTGATGGCAAGATCACTTGCTTGCAGCCCGGGGCCTGGCCCCGCGGTTTCAACAAATGATGTTTCCGGAGACAGATCGCGAACCCATTCGGCGATAATGACATCCTTTGAATGCAAACGAATTTTTGCGGAATGGACGGCGCTTGTTACACAAACACCCACTCGCACATTGCCTTCCGAAACCTGCAAACTTAAGGCTGCATCGAGATTCGCTTTCTGCACCGCCCCGATGTCGCGAATGGGGTACCAGAATTGGCTGAAGGTTTTGGTTTCCCCCGGTGCAAGGAAAGAAAAATCAGGCTGATTGTCCGTGTAAACCCCGGCCATCAATTCGATATACGGGCCATCTTCGTCGGTCAAATTTCGGTCCCACGCATAGCCAAAGGGATGATTTCCCCACGTCCATTGCTTCTTTCCCGGGGCGATGTGGTGATTGGCCAGCAGAACCACGCCGGCGTTTCTTGCGTGGTCGTAACCTCCGTGAAAATCTTCGTTCGATCCCATTGCCATGTAGCTGGTCGGAACGGGGATGTTGGCATACCAGCCCAGGTCGTTCGGAGGATATGTTCCCGACGGAACAAACGCTGGCGGCAGCTCTTCCTGCGGTATTCCACTGCGAGCACGCTCTCCATAGTCCACGCCGTAGTAGTAGCCATCGCAGAGCGGAAAACGGCTCATGGCCCGCTTGGCGTGGTCGGCAACGTAATGCACATCGGGCGGGAAGAACGATTGATATAGCTCGTGCACGCGAGTGGCGATGTTGGCCCACCAGAGAAAGGTCTGCGCGAGGGGAGTGCGATTGTACAGTCGTACCTTCAGTTCGATGTACGACTTGCCGGGGTGCAGACACACGCCATGCATGCCTTTCAGGCGGTTCATGGGATCGTGATCGCTGCACCAGATCGTGCGGGAACCGTCCACATGTTCTTCGATTTCGGCATTCACCGGCATGAATGTGGCCGGGCGATGGTGCTGCGGCCAGTTGAATTCCACGCCACCGGAAATCCAGGGGCCGGCGAGACCGACCAGCGCCGGCTTGATGACGTTTTGCCGGTAGAAAAAATCGTAATTGTTAGTCTTGTCGAGGCCGACCTGAATGCGGCCGCCGATTTCGGGCAGAACCATCACCCTTACAAATTCGTTTTCGATATGCAAAGCTTGCCAGCTATGCTCTTGCGCTTCCGTGGTAATGCGATCGGTGAATGGCAGGGGATACACCTTGCCGCTGCTTCCCTGGTATACGCGTTTCTCCAGAAACATTGGGTTCTTGTCTGGAGGAAGGGGATGGTACGTCGAAATGACGACCGGTTCGGCCCAGGCTTTCACTGGGCCAGTCTGTCTTGTCGGTGCGCTCGGAAGTTCAAGCTTATTCATGTAGGGAGTATCCACGTCAAAGAGTCAGAACAGACTAGCGTGCTTTCGTCAAAATCATCGTGAAACCTCCCCCGGGAGCCATATGCAAGGGGATGGTAGTGGCTGACGTTACTTGCATATGCTTGATCTGCAGACTGGTCGCATTCTTATCTGCATCGGGGCCGTCGGCAAAGATTTCGGCTTTATACTCTCCCGAACCGAGGAAGTCGAGAGCGAGGGTAATGTCGCGAGCCTCCCAGTTGGTCAGACCACCAACATACCATCTGTCTCCGTGGCGCCGGGCTATGGTGACGTATTCCGCAACAGACCCATTTAAGACCTTTGTCTCATCCCAGGTAGTAGGAACTTTTTCCAGAAATTCCATGCCTGGCTGGTTGCGGTAAGCTTCGGGATAGCCCCAGACCATTTCCAGAGCCGCTTCGAGTACGACATACAGCCCAAGCTGGTGCGCTCTGGTGCCCTGAGCCATGGGTTCGGTCTCTCGCGGCTTGAATTGCCCCCGGGTTGCATTAAGGAAAGAGCCCGGCGCGTAATCCAGCCCCCCTGCCAACATGCGGGTGAACGGAATAGTTACGTCGTGTTCCGGAGTCGTCCGCTTGCTCCAGAGACTGTATTCCAGTCCCATAACCGCTTCGCGTACGAGAAGGTTGGGATAGGTGCGGCTCTCTCCCGTGGGTTTATAAGTCCCATGAAAATCCACCACCAGATGATGCTGCGCTGCTTTTTGGAGCACACGTTCACAAAAGTTCACCATTTCCTGATCGTCGCGATCCATGAAGTCCACTTTGATGCCGGCAATCCCCCATTTTTCATAGAGAGAGAATGCAACGTCCATCTGCCGATCAATAGCTGTCCATGGAGCCCAGAGCAGAAGACGGACATTCTTCGACTTGGCGTAGCGCAACAGATCTTGCATATCCAGTGTGGGCACCGGTTGGGTGATGTCCTCATGCGTGGACCAACCATCATCGAGTAGGGCGTACTCAAAATGGTGTTCGGCGGAGAAATCGACAAAATGCTCATAAGTCGCAGTGTTCGGGCCGGCTACAAAATTCGTTGGGTAGGGATATTGCCCGGTCCACCAGAAGAGCGAAGTCTTTCCTGGGACGATCCAGGATGTGTCCTGCACGCGACTTGGCCTGCTCAAGTCCTTCACCAGGTAATTGTGCTCGATCAATGTGCCCGGGGTCGGAGCGATCATCAACACCCGCCAAGGGGTGAGTTTCGGGGTGTTGGCCAATACGGCCTCATCTGGCCGGCTTGGCAGCGGAGAGAGAACGGCGGCAAGAGCATGAGGCACACCCTCGATCCCGCGAAGGTACATCCCGGCGTAGTCAGTCAAGTCGGCTTCGAGCAGCCCAACCCAAGGGCCGTCGGTTTGATGGATAAGCAACGGCAATAGAAACAGCGAATCCTGGCGAATGTCATCCAACTGGACCTTTTTGAACTCACCCTCGTAGGGGGAAACAAACTTGCCAATATTCAGGCCATAGGCGGCCGCATCTGCGGGAAAAACAAATCCAGTTGCTTCCGATGAAATAGTGAAAGAATTGATGTTCGGCTGTTGCGGTATCCGGTAGCGGAACGCAACGCCTTCATCGTATGCGCGCAGAACAATGTCCAAGCGCCGCTTCAGGCCTTTCTTTTCCTGCAACGCAACTTCGAGTTCCTGGAAATGATTGCGCACCTGGTGCTGAGCTCCAGCCACTTGATCCCAGGTTTCATCGCCGGACCGGGGCTTGGTTCCCAACACCCGAAGTCCTTTGTTCAGGGCGGGTTCTCCCTTCAGGTACAGGCCTAATGGCGAGTCGTTAAGGACCGCTTGTCCTTTATAGGCGACGTCGTACACCGGCTCTCCCTTACTACTCAGCTTGAGGGAGATTGAAAGCTTTCCATCGGGAGATTGGGCCGTGTACCTTTCGGCCGCATGTACATGAGGCGCGCAGGTAAGCAGAATCGCCCCCAACCAGCAGGCGCCGAGCGCAACCCCGAAATTGTAAGAAGAGATAGAGGCACGCCACAAACGGCCAGCCGACTTCGTCATTACGTGTACGTTAACGATTCGGAGCATGCCATACTTGAACATAGCCATGTCCTGAACGTCAACTCCTAAAGAGGAACTTTCCCCGCTCCTGTTTGCGGCAGTTTTCTGTCGCGAAGTTCTATCAGTGAGTTTTCAACAAAAAGGTCGAGGTTGCTTCGCAGCACGATATGAGGAGCAAGCTTGTGAATGGGCCGGGGCCGAACTCCTTCCATTAAGAAATGGTACAAGGCCTCAAACGCCAACCGGCCCTGGGTAAACGGCCGTTGGTAGATGGTTGCGAGTGCTTTGCCCGAACGAATCAGCGGGACGACCTCCGGGAATAGATCTGTGAGCACAACGGTAAGTTTTCCAACCTTTGCATTCTCCTCCAGCGCTTTGATCACCGGCAATGAATTGGCAGTGCTCACGTAAAGTCCTGCTAACTTTGGGTGTCGTGCAAGAAGTTTGCAAGTCTGTTGGTAGGCTTCCCGCTGGCTATCGTGGGTCTCGGCAACTTTCACCAATGAAGCAGCGCTGCGCAAATCCTGAAGCATGGAGCGGAAGCCTCGTACTTTTTCAGAGTGATCGAAAGTGGATAGATCTCCTGTGAGAATCGCGATTTCCCGGTTGCCTTGCGATGTGCGGGTGAACAGTTCCGCGGCTACCGCGCCACTGATGAAGGGATCGCAGCAGACGGCAGTTAATCGGTCCGTGTGCGGTGCGTCTGTTGCTACACACACCACGGGAATGCCCCGAGACGTAGCTTTACGAATGAGGGGCGTGGACCGGGAGCTGGGCGCGAGGATGATACCGTCGAATGGCTTGCCCAGCGCAGCCCGTACCGACTCAACTTCACCCTGACCGATGCGCGGGTACATCTTGAATTCGATGTTTAGCTCTGGCCGAAATTGAGCGGCAGCCTGCCTGATTCCTTCCCGCAAAGTATCGAAGAAAGAGGCAATCTGTTGGGGAAGATGAATAGAGATCGTCTTTTGGTGACCGAGCTTCAAGTAACGGGCGGCAAGATTTGGCCGATAGCCTAGGCTCTCCGCGGTTTGCACGATCTTCGCACGAGTGACGGGATTGATGCCCGGCCGGGAGTGTAACGCACGATCTACCGTGCCAATGGAGACACCTGCCGCTTTGGCGATTTCCTTGATCCCCGGAGTATTTCGGCTTGAATGGTTCTCATGAAGGATTGGCGAAGCTGTTCCGGATAGGCCAGGGCGATTGCTGCCTTGCTTTGAAATCTTCATCACTCAATCCGAATAAGGGGTCCCCCCCACAAGACTTCAGCGGGCGGTTGCTGCGGAAGTCTTTAATGATATCTGTGAGGACCTGATAATTGGAAGGGACTCTGGTGAGCATTCAGGAGTTCGAACGCACGCTTGGCATGCTTCCGATAGTTGACCGATCACCCGTCGCATGCGGAGAAATCAGGAAACCGCGATGACGACCGTGGCGCGAGGAAAGCCATTCAACTGCATCTTCGGCACATCCAATCGAGCAAGCAAGGACCTAAAAACAAGGGTGATGCTCAGGCTTTCTTCACTCCAATTGCCATGCTAGCGCGTCTTCATAGGGAACCGTTACCTGAATTGTATTTTGCTGAGCAGTTTGAGTGTGATCCGCGTACAGATCGGTGGCACGGGTATAGCGAACCGGCAGACGAATGCTGGCGGTCCGATCCTCCGCGCCATCATTGAAAACCACGAGCAGGCTGCGCTTTTCGCCCTCAATCAGCCGCGGGCGCAGTTTTTCAGAGCTGACTTGCGGCTGCACGGCTCTCTTTACGATCGTGCTAACTAATTCAAGCGCGCCCGAATCTCCTGCTTCAATGCTCGCCCCAAGGTTTGTTCCAAAATAATAGACTTGGCCCCGTCCAAGCTTTTTCATTGCCGCGACAGCCGTCTCTCCATATCTGGCAATTACGGTGGCCGAGATAGTCGCGATCGGGGTTAGGAATGTGTGTGCTTTCACCCTGACCTGCAACGGACTTGAGAACTCGAGATAACTATGAGCGTACACCGGTTCGGGATCCGTCTTCAGAGACTTTAAGTTCTGCCAGAAGAAGCTTCGGCTTCCGGGTTCTTCTATCGCGAAGTTTTCACCCTCGCGGTAGCCGAAAACCTCGGCCAATCCGACCGGGGGAATCACGGGATTGAAGAACATGCGTTCGTTGTACATGCCAAAGCCGGTCTCCAGGAGGAGAGTGCCGCCGTTCTCGACGAATTGCCTGAGACGGTTCAAGGTTTGCTGCTTGCCGATCAAATGCCAAGGAGCGATGATCACGCGATAGCTGCTGTTCTCCAGACCCGCCGATTCGATGAAGTCCACCCAAACATCACTATTCCAAAGCGCTTTGTAATATCCGCGAAAGGAGCTGACTGAAACATCCTCATTACCGCTCATCGCAAACGAAAGCAGGGAATTGTCCTGATCGAAAAGGATGGCAACATCGGCTTTAGGCCTATAGTCCCGGATGACATCCCAGTGCTGCTGAATCAAACGGTTGTCATTGGCGGCCTCAAAGACGCGCTCGCTGGGCGAACCGTCACGATTCACCAGGCCGAAACCGCTGGACTCCGAGCCTGTGGCCTCGGCATGGTAGGCCCAATACAACAACCCTTTCGCCCCGGTGATTACCGCTAACCAATTGCCCACACGAATATCTCGACTCCGCATGTTGCGACTGCGAAACAGGCCCTGGGAACCGTGGCCTCCCTGTAGTTCGGTCATCCAGAAGGATTTATTGCCGGCGTTGCAGCGGGTCATATCGAGCTTTGCCGCCATAACGTAATTAGGAGCGGTATCCCAGCGGGCAAAATCGGAGAGTCCCCATACCTCAACAACTTCCGCCAGACGCCAGGGGTTGATGCCCGAAGCCGCGATTGGCTCGAGCGCCGCCGTTCTTCCGGCATGGCTTTCCAGGATGCTGCGCGTATCGACCGCCCGTACGTTCTGCACCCGGAAGCGCATTTCTTCGGTGCTGCGATCAATCATGTAGCGGCGCCAATCGACCCAATCGAGATACGTTCCCAGTTCGTGCGGCGGGTAGATCTCTTCCCATCTGGAGTAGCGCCGTACCCAAGCCTCATTCAAATGGTCTAACGTTCCATAGCGCTGCTGCAGCCAACGCTGGAAACCGGCAACGGTTTTCGCGCAGTAGCAGTAGAGAATGTCCCCTGTGGTATTCGAAAAATGGTGGGAACGCGTGGCCGGCTGAATGCGTGGTTCGTTCCAACAGTCATAGGCGTACATGGAAGGATGGGCGGAGACTGTCTTTGCCATTTCACCGATGAATTTCGCGGCAGCTTGGCGAACTGGCTCCCAATCCAGACATAATCCCGGCCAGCCGCCGCTCACATTGTTCCCGCTGTTTGTGAGCCGGCGCGCCTGACCTTTGGCATTAACGAATCGAGTTTCCGGGTGGGCCGCTTCCAGCCAATAAGGCGCGTCTTCCAGAATGACGCCCATGAGAACTTTCAGGCCGAATTCGTCGCAGTAACTCATCACCTCTTCCAGTTCCGCAAAATCGAAACGCCCCGGTTCCGGATTCAGGTAAGGCCATGCGCTGTAGATTCGGATGATATTGAACTTGTACTCCTGCGCAATCGCCTTGAGCATTTCTCTCCGCATGGCAGGTGGAGGATTAGGCGGACGATAAAATGCCGTTCCATAGACAAAGAAATCGCCGGATTTTGCTGGTGCGTTCGAAGTTGGGGCAACAGCTTCTTGCGGCCCTGCCGAAATTTCCAGTCCGCTCCAAGCGGCTCTCACACCTCTTGTCATGGGCGAGCGGAAACCTTGCGGCAAGAACTGGTCAGCCATGTCGACGATTCTCCTCGAACCTCTTTGTTTGCGCGAAACCAGATCACTCCAGCCGGAATACCGAAACGTCCTGAAAGGGCACAGTGGCCTTGAGGGTATTCCCCTGGAGTCTTTGCGTTTCATTTGTGTATAGGTCCGTGGCGGAGGTGAAGCGAGCCGGCAACTTGATCCTTTCGCTTTGATCTTCGATGCCGTCGTTGAAAATCATAAGCAAACTGCGTTTGTCGCTTTCAATGAGGCGAGGCCGCAGCTTCTCTGCGCTGACCGCCGGCTGCACTGCGTTGCGAACGATCGTGCGTACCAGGTTCAGGCCTGCGTCATCCCCTGCCTGAATGCTGGCTCCCAGATTCGTGCCGAAATAATAGATCTGCCCGCGGCCAACCTTCTTAGTGACTGCCACGGGTGTGTCTTCATAGCGGGCAATGATTTTCGCTGAGCTCACAGCAAGCGGAGTCAGATAGGTGTTGGCCTTCACTTTGACCGAAATTGGTTCCGAGAATTGCAGATAGCCATCTACGTAGACGCGTTCGGAAGCCGGCATTGTCGACGCCGGCGCGCCGCGCTCCTCCCGTTTCATGCAGAAGTTTTCGCCTTCCCGGTAACCGAATACATCCGTCAAACCGAAAGGCGGAATGGCGGGGTTAAAGAACATGCGCTCGTCAAACATGCCGAAGCCCGTTTCAATGAGCAAAGTCCCGCCATTTTCGACGAAGGCTCGCAGATCGTCGAAGGTTTCTTTTTTGCCGATCAAATGCCAAGGCGCCATGATGACGCGATAAGGATTGTCTTTAAGACTCTTCGGCTCGATGAAATCTGCCCACAGGTCGCTATTCCACAGGGCTTTGTAGTATCCGCGAAAGGAACTGGTGGAGACGTGCTCGTTGCCGGCCATGGCAAAGGTTAGAAGCGCGTTGTCCTGATCGCACAGTATTGCGACGTTGGTCTTGGGCCGATAGTTCCTGATTAGGTCCCAGTGCGCCTGGATCAGACGGTTGTCCTCAGCGGCCTCAAGCACGCGCTCTGTCGGAGAACCATCGCGCGCCACAAGGCCATAGCCGCCGGCCTCCCATCCGGTGGCTTCGAGGTGGTAGCACCAATAGATGACTCCCTTGGCGCCGGATGCAACCGCCATCCAGTTCCAGAATCGGATATCGCGTGGCCGCATATTGCGGCTGCGCTCAAGACCGCTTCCCGCCTGGCCGCCCTGCAGTTCGGTCATCCAGAACGGCTTGTTGCCCGCGTTAGCGCGCGTAACTTCAAGGCGCGCAACTCCCTCATAAACGGGAAACATCGTCAGGCGGGGGAAATTCGAAAGCCCCCAGGTGTCCATGACCTCGGCCAACCGCCAGGTGTTGATCCCATAGATCGCGCACGGTTCGACCACATTTTGCACCGCGGCGTGACTCTCGAGAATGCTCTGCGAATCTTCGACTCGAATGTTGTCCGCGCGAAATCGCATTTCTTCCGTGTCGCGATCAATAATGAAGCGCCGCCAATCAATCCAATCCAGATAAGTCCCGGAATCGCGAGGAGGGCCGATTTCCTCAAAGCTGGAGTAGCGTCGCACCCAGGCTTCATTGAGGTCTGCAAGCTTCCCGTAGCGATTCTTCAGCCAGCGCCGAAAAGCCGCCTGCGTGGCGGTGCAATAGCAGTAGAGCAGTTCATCGGTTGTCTCTGAAAAATGGTGGCCCCAGGCAGGCTCGATGTGGGGTTCATTCCAACAGTCATAGGCGTACATGGAGGGATGCCGCGCCAGGGTCTTTGCCATGGTGCGGATGAAGTTGCCGGCAGCATCGCGCACTGGTTGCCAATCAAGGCAGAGTCCAGGCCAGCCGCCGCTCACATTGTTGGCGCTGCCGTCCAGTCGGGCGACATGGTCCCGGGCATCTACATAACGGGTCTCCGGATGAGCCGCTTCCAGCCAGTAGGGAGCGTCTTCGAGGACGACTCCCATCAGAACCTTCAGCCCGAATTCGTCACAGTACCGCATGACTTCCTCGAGTTCGGCGAAATCGAAACGTCCTTCTTGCGGATTGAGGTAAACCCACGGGCTGTAAATACGAATGATGTTGAACTTGTACTCCTGCGCAATCGTCTTCAACATCTGGCGGCGCATGGAGGCCGGCGGGTTAGGAGGGCGGTAAAAAGCGGAACCGTAGACAAAGAAATCCTGCTTGGGCGAAGGGCGGCGCTGCACCGATTGGGCAAAGATATTCGGCCCTGCAAAGATGTGCAGGCCGCCGAAAGAAGCCGCTAGCCCGCCAGCCGCCATGCGGACAAATTCCCGTCGAGAATGGTTCCCAGCCACGTTTGCTCCTTTAGCCGATACGCTTGATGAATCCGTTCCAGCCGTGCGTTATTCCAGCCGAAGCACGCTTACGTCCTCAAAAGGCACAGTCACCTGGACCGCATTCGCTTGAATGGTCTGCGTCTGATTGCTATACAGGTCGGTTGCACGGGTATAACGGGCGGGCACAGTGATGGTCGCGGTCTGGTCCGTGACCCCGTCATTGAAAACCGCCAGCAGGCTGCGCTTTTCACCCTCGATGAGCCTGGGCCGCACTTTTTCAGCACTTACGTTGGGCTGCAAAACGCTCTTCACAATGGCTCGTACTATTTCCAGCCCGCCGCCATCCCCGGTGGCGATACTGGCGCCCAGGTTCGTGCCGAAATAGTAGACCTGCCCCTTGCCCACCTTCTTCATCGCCGCTACCGGCATGTCTTCGTACTTTGCAATCACGGTGGCGGAGGTGACCGTGATTGGCGTAAGAAACGTATGAGCCTTGACCTTCACTGAAACCGGCTGGGAAAACTGCAGATAGCCATCTACGTATACCCGCTCCGATGCGGGCATTTCCTGCAGTTTCGCGGAGGCTTTGCCGTCATTGTTCTCCATGTAAAAGCTTTCCCCTTCCCGGTAACCGAAGGCATCGGTCAGTCCGAACGGCGGGATATAGGGATTGAAGAACATGCGCTCGTCATACATCCCGAAGCCTGTCTCCAAAATCAGGGTGCCTCCACCTTCCACGAACTGACGAAGGTGATCGAGCGTTTCCTTTTTCCCGATCAAGTGCCAGGGGGCGATGATTACGCGGTAGTGAGAGCCTTTCAAGCCCTTCGGCTCGATGAAATCGGCCCACAGGTCGCTATTCCACACAGCTTTGTAGTAGCCGCTGAAAGAGCTCGTCGACACAGCCTCATTGCCGGCCATGGCAAAGGCGAGAAGCGAGTTGTCCTCGTCGAAGAGAATCGCCAACTCGGATTTTGGCATGTAATTCTCAATGACATCCCAATGAGCCTGGATCAGGCGGTTATCGTCCGCAGCCTCCAGTACACGCTCGGTTGCGGAGCCATCACGTGCGACCAGGCCGAATCCGCTGGACTCAAAACCCGTCGCCTCCGTGTGATAGCACCAATAAATAACGCCCTTGGCGCCAGTAGCCACAGCCATCCAGTTCCACAAACGAATGTCGCGTGGCCGCATCTTGCGGCTGCGATCCAGGCCGTTGCTCCCGTGGCCGCCTTGGAGCTCAGTCATCCAGAACGGCTTGCCGCCGGCATTGGCCCGGGTAATCTCAAGCCGCGCCGTGCCCTGGTAAACCGGGAACATGCTCCACCGAGGAAAGTTCGAGAGTCCCCAGGTCTCGACCACCTCCGCCAGCCGCCAGGTGTTGATGCCGTAGACAGCGCAGGGCTCGACCACGTTCTGCACACCGGCGTGGCTTTCGAGGATGCTACGTTTATCCACCGCACGCACATTCTCCACCCGGAAGCGCATTTCCTCAGTGCTGCGCTCGATGATGAATCGGCGCCAGTCAACCCAATCGAGATAGGTTCCCTGATCGCGGGGAGGATCAATGGCGGCGAAACTTGGATACCGCCGCACCCAGGCTTCGTTCAGTTTGTCGAGTGTGCCGTACCGCTTCTGCAGCCAGCGCTGGAAGGCTGCCGTCGTCGCGGGGCAGTAACAGTAGAGGAGATCATCTGTTGTCTCTGAGAAATGATGTCCCCAGGCCGGCTCGATGTGAGGCTCGTTCCAGCAATCGTAGGCGTACATCGAAGGATGCGCGGAAACTGCTTTTGCCATCGCCTGGATGAACTTGCTCGCAGCATCGCGTACCGGCTGCCAATCCAGACAGAGGCCCGGCCATCCGCCGCTTACGTTATTGCCGCTCCCATCTAATCTCTCGGCGTATTCGCGGGCATTTACATAGCGCGTCTCCGGGATGGGCCACTTCCAGCCAGTAGGGTGCGTCTTCTAGAATCACTCCCACCAGGACCTTCAGCCCGAACTCATCGCAATAGTGCATAACCTGGTCGAGTTCGGTGAAGTCGAACCGGCTCTCTTCCGGATTCAGATAGACCCAGGAGCTGTAAATGCGAATAATGTTGAACTTGTACTGTTGGGCAATGGCCTTGAGCATCTCGCGCCGTTCGGAAGGCGGAGGATTGGGCGGACGGTAGAAGGCTGAGCCATACACGAAGAAATCCTGATGTCGCGGAGTTTGGTTCGGGCTCGAGTTCGCCTGAGCGAACGCGGGAGGACCGGCCATGATCTGCAGTCCTCCCCAACTGGCGGCTACCCCACCCGCCGCCGATTGTAGAAACTCGCGCCTGGAAGACTTCATGAGAGCTCCTGTGAAGTGAAAGCTAGTTCTTGGCCCAGCCCTTGCTACGAACAATGCCTTTGCTTTCCTCAATCGTTAACAATCGGTCTGCCGGAACGTTGCTAAACTTTTCGGTAACGCCATTGGGCCAGATCACTTCCATGCTTACGCGGGTTTCCGGTCCCAGCCCAAAGTGAAGCCGTGGATCGTTGGCCGAATAAAAGCTGGACTGACTGAGCACGGCTTGCGTTTGCAGCTTGTCTCCGTAGCGCACCTTTACTCTCGCGCCAATCGCGCTGCGGTTTGACTTCGTGCCAACCAGCTTCACTTTGAGCCAGTGGTGATGGTTCATTTGTAGATCGTTACGCAGCAGGGAAGGCGGCTCGTTAAGATTCACGATCAGGATATCCAGGTCGCCATCGTTATCGAAATCGCCAAAGGCGCATCCCCGGCTGGTATGGGCGGTATTGATCGCGGGGCCAGCCTCAGTCGTGAGTTCTTCAAACGTTCCGTTTCCCAGATTCCGAAAAAGCACGCGCGGAGACTTGTCTTTGTATCGTGGCAGCTTCTTTTCCATTCCCGGATAGGCCGCGCCAGTGGCAATAAAGATGTCGGGCCAGCCATCATTGTCGAGATCCAAAATTCCGGTGCCCCAATTCGTGTAACGAGTTTCTACGCCGAGATGAGCAGGAAGTGTCCGGTCTTCAAAGTTGCCTTTGGCATCGTTGTGATACAGAACCGTGGTGTCATCGGAGAAATGGGTTTTGCATAAGATCAAGGTGACCATCCAGGTCGTAGTCGCCCACTCCAATCCCCATGCCGGCCTGCTCAAGCCCGTCTTCATTGAGAGCGACCCCGCGCAGCATGCCCTCTTCGCGAAAGGTGCCATCGTGATTGTTCATGAAAAGCAGACTTGGCGTGGAATCGCAGGCTACAAAAATGTCGGGCCAGCCGTCTTCGTCGAAATCGGCCGCGACTACCGTCATTCCGTAACTGCCCCTAGCGGCCGCAATTCCAGACTCCTTGCTGACGTCGGTGAAATGTTCCATCGCCATTGTTGCGGTACAGCGAATGCACTCCGGTAGGCAGGCCGCGAGGCCCGCACACCACCGGGGCTCCGCGCCAACTGCAGTTGCTGGTTTCACCAATCTTCGGGACATCGCTTGATATCAAATTGCAGGTAGTTCGAAACAAATAAATCCAGGTGGCCGTCACGGTTGTAGTCGAGAAAGCTGGCCCCGGCGCCCCATCGGACTTCGTCGCTGAAGAGCCCAGCTTCTTTGGTCACATCGGTGAATGTCCCATCCCCATTGTTGCGATAGAGCACGTTTTGGCCGTAGTAGGTGCAGAAAAGGTCTTCGTATCCGTCATTGTTGTAATCCCCGACGCATACCGACGAAGCCCAGCCCACTTTCTTCAGACCCGCTTTTTCAGTGACGTCGGTGAAGGTTCCATCCCGATTGTTATGGTAGAGGCGATTGGTCGTTCCGGCGGGGGCACCCTGCATCCTGGTTCCAGTCAGAAGGAAAATATCCATCCAGCCATCGTTGTCGTAGTCGAAAAACGCGCATCCGCAACCAATGGTTTCGAGGATGTAGTCTGCGTGATCGGAGTTACCGTAAATCACCGGCTCAGTGAGTCCGGCAACAAGCGCTACATCCGTAAACTTCGCATCAAAGGGACGGCCGGACGCAGGCCCGCGTTGTTGCGCTTTTACGTCGCGGGAAGCCATTCCCTGAGCCCAGGCCCGGCCGGATAGTGCGCTAGCCCACAGCAAATTAAGAAAGTGACGGCGGTTGATGGTCAATGGCTTGGCAGCTGCGACGGTGATTGGCTTCAGAGTTCTTTCTCAGCCTTCATGGTGAAGTTGCTTCTGTATTCCGCTCCGCGCAAAGCATCATACGCTCCTCATCGTCCATCCCCTCTGCTGAAAGGCTTGCTCCCCGCACGCAACAGCTGCACGTACGGGGAAAGCTGATTTCAGAGAAGATGGCCTAGAAACTGAATTTCAGAACCAGCTGAATTTGCCGCGAATCGCTGGCGGTGGAGAAAATTTGCCCCACGGTGCTGTCCGTAATCCAAGCGTCCGGTGGAGAGAAATGTGGCGTGTTGAAAGCGTTGAACGCTTCCCCGCGAAATTCCAATCGCTTGTTCTCGCCAATCATAAAGGTTTTGAACAACGAGAAGTCTACGTTGACCTGACCCGGACCGAAAAGAGTGTTGGGAGCAGTATTCCCGTAAGGGATGTAGAAGCCGCCAAAATTGACGTCCGTCACCGGATCTGGCACGGCGTAACAATTGGCATCGAACCAATGAGTTATGGAGCGTTGCCCCTTTGACAGGTTTCCATTGCAAAGTTGGTTCGGCCTGTCATATCCCCCGCCAACAGTGAAGGGCGTGCCGGTATTGATGATGGTAGCGGTTCCCAGTTGCCAACCTCCGATGATCCCGTTGGCAATTCCGGAGGCTCCTCCAGCCAGAGGCTTACCATGGCCAAACGGCAGTTCGTACAGTCCGCTAAACACGAACCTATGCCTCATGTCCGAATCACCGTTGCGTTTCTCGGCATCCGGATTGCGGTAATCCTGTGCACCCACACCATCGAAGTAGCCGACTTGGATCATGTGCGACCAAGTGTAATTGGTCATAAAGGAAAGGCCATGCGAAAACCTCTTGGTGAGGCTGGCTTGCAGACCGTTGTAGCTACCCCGGCCATCCTGCTTGATGTCATACATCCCGGTCACGTTGGGAAGCGTGTTGTGAAAAGGATAGAGAACACTCGTTTGACTGCCCTCGATTCCTGGTACGGGAACAACCGGCGCGTTTCCAAGCAGCGGTTGGTCGGGGTTGGTTTGGTCTCTTAGGTGCATCGAAGAGTTGCCGACATATGCAATTTCGGCAACTAGATTTGTGGCTATCTCCCGTTCCACCCCTAAAGACCACTGCTCCGTGTAGGCGGTCGGTTTGCGCGGAGTTACAAAATAAATAGAACCGCTGGGATTGGTGATAGGAATCAGGGCATTGCCTGGAGGTAACCCCATATCCAGCGTTCTGTTGATAACTTGAGTGCCACCTTGATTGGCCTCGTTGACAAAGCTCGAGCCTCCCACGAACGGGGGGTTTTGCGTCATCTGAAGCCCATCTTGCTCTTCGGGGGCATAGAACATGCCGTACGAAGCCCGGACTACTCCCTGCCGGCCCATTTTGTATGCAAATCCAAAGCGGGGCGAGAAATTGTTCCAATCTGTCGTAGTGAAAGACCGATTGCAGTAAACTCCCTGGCAATTGTCCTGATTGGGAAGGATCAACTCCTGGGTCTGAAAATCAAAAGTGCTCATCTTGTTTGAGGCTACTATTTGCGGAGTAAAGAGGTCATAGCGGACGCCGTAGTTGAGAGTTAGATTGGGTGTTGCCCTCCAAGTATCTTGCCAATAGCCGGAAAATTCGGTGGTTTCTATAGTTTGCGCACCCGCATTCACAGTAATGCTCGCACCATCTGGTATACCAAGCAGGAAATCTGCGATGCCATTGCCGGTGGCGCTGGGATTCGGATTTTGGGGGTCGGAAGTAAAATCTCCCCCAAAGCTGAAACTGGCAGCCGGGGAACCAAGAATCTGCGTAAATGCGCGCCGGATTTCCTTGATATCAACACCAGCCTTCATGGTGTGGGAACCACGGACGAAAGTCACGTTATCCAAAGCTTGATAAACATTTTCGAGTTCAATGAGAGGGAAAAAAGCGGATTCCCCAATCCCATTTAGGTGCTGGACATGGATTCCCGGAAACCCACTATTGTTCGGGGTGATGTTTACGTTAGGAATTCCGAGCTGGTCGGCATAGTTGTGCCCATAGCCGATCTGGGTCGCATCCGCTCCTGACCGGATGTATGCAGCCCTGAATTCGTTCTGAATATGAGGGCTAAAGGTGTGAATTTCCTCCAGGTCGGCGCTGCGAGCAGGATTACTCACATCACCGATCAAACCACCCGCAGTACCAACCGCGGGCTTGTACTGTGGATAGTCCTCGAAGGAACCAGGCAGCACGGTATAGGAATTTCCGAAGCTGAAACGGGCATTCAGAGAGTCCTTGCTCGTGAGTTGATGGTCAACTTTGATGTCGAAGGAGTCTTCGGTGTGCAGGCGGCCTGCGGTACTGTGGAATATGCCTTGGCCATTCGTAAAGATCGTCGAATTCGGCAACGGAATATACTGCAGGACCCCTACGGCCGCAGAATTGAACCTGGAGGGATCAATCTTGTTGCCGGCAAACTGGGTCCTGGTGAGAACCGGATTACCGCCGACTACGGCGCAGGCGGGATTAGCTCCGAACCCGCAGGCGGTCGCCGGATCAAAGATGGTCTGATCGGTTCCGCTAAAGTCGCCCGCGCGCGACGCTGCCGTAGGAACTACGGTATTGAGGGTTTCCCCTTTATTTTCTCGTGTGCCTTGATAATCCACAAAGAAGAACGTCTTGTCCTTGATGATCGGGCCCCCAAAAGTACCTCCAAATTGGTTACGCACGAAGTGAGGTAATCGCTCAGGGTTATCCGGCGTGGGAGCATCGAAGTAATTAGCGGCATCCAGCGAGGAGTTGCGCAGGAAATCGAATGCGCTACCGTGAAACTTGTTCGTGCCGGATTTCAGGGTGACGTTCATGACCATGCCACCACGCCCAATTTCGGGCATGAAGTTGCTGGTTTCAACGGAGAACTCTTGAATTGCCTCCAGCGGGGGCAGAATGGCTATCAAGCCTTGATTGACTTGGTTGTTAAAGACTCCATCCAAGAGATAAGTATTCTGATCTTGGGTTTGCCCATTGGCGCCGAGTCCCTGTTGGGCGCGTGCATTGTCGGGAATGCTTGTACTGTTTGCGTTGCTGGACGGTCTTCCATTGTTCACTCCCGCAACTAATGGCGCCAGCTGAAAAACGGTCCTTCCGTTAAGTGGCAACTCGGCAACATCGCGTCGCGTCACCAGTGTCTGCACTTCGGACGATTCGGTTTGTACAAGAGGGGCCCCCGCCGTGACCTGCACGTGCTCCTGCACCTGGCCAACCTCGAGTTTTAAAGTTAATGCCACGCGCCCGTTGACCTGGAGACTGACCCCATTCTGTTGCGTTGTCTTGAACCCCGCGATCGAGGCCGTCACCGAATACTCTCCGGGAATCAGGTTGGGAACCACAAAATCACCGGTGTCCCCGGTTTGCGTTTTTCCGGCGACCCCTGTGGCGACGTTCGTGACGACAATGGTCGCCTTGGGCACCGCGCTTCCTTGAGGGTCAAGGACGGTGCCCGCAATGGTTCCGCGCTCCACTTGAGCCTGGACGGTGCTCGATACGACACCCAGGCCGGCAAGCAATACGATTGCCGCAAACACAAACCATTTCGGAGTGAGAAACTTCCCGCGTTGTTTTGTTTTCATATGGAAACCGCCGCCTCCGCGATCATTTGATTTCATTCGAACCAGCGTTCCTGACCGGACAATCTAAGCCTGGCCGCTGTGCACTCTGAGCGGCGTTTGACGAGTTGAACTATTGGCTGTGCTACATTATTTGTAGTGAGCTTTGTTCAAATTGGGTGCGGGTCAGTTTTTATCGCAACCTAAGCAGCATTGTCAAGAATATTGTGAAGGGAATACCGGCGTTTCACTCCTCCGCCGAATTTTGTTCAACGGTTTGTCGGGCACAGGCAAACGCGCGGCGGGTCGCCTTCGATTGACAAGCCACAGACCTCGTGATAATGGTTCGGAGGAACATGAACTATTTGAACCGTGTTCAGTTCATCCTGTGGGCGATGCTCTTGGTCGTGCGCCCGGCAGCCGGCCAGCCCGATCCTCGCCATCCAGCCGGATCCGGCAAAACCGCGGTTTTGGCTGAAATCGCCTCCAAACAACTACGTCTGGGGAATGTTGAAGGGGCCGAATCGGCCCTACGGGAGGCCATTTCCTTAGGAGACAAGGACCCTCAGGCCCACAACCTTCTCGGTCTCATTTGTGACCAGACTAGCCGTCGGCAGGAAGCCATCCAGGAGTATCAAACCGCCTTGCAGTTGGCCCCGGACTTTCTTGCTGCTCGAAACAATCTAGGGGCATCTTTTTTGCGGCAGGGAGAACTGGATCGCGCTCTCGCCGAATTTGAGCAGTCACTAAAATCGGCGCCGAATGACGTGACGGCCAACTATAACGTTGGGATTATCCGCGCCCGTCAGGGCCTTCTACCCGAAGCCATCGCCGCTTTGGAACGCGCCCAAAAATCCGCCCCGACCGACGGTTCCGTACTGTACGAGTTGGCAGGAGCGCAGGCTCGGTCCGGGCAAGCCGCAAAGGCGCTGGAAACCCTTGCGGCGGCGCGCCGCGTGAACCCCGGCAATCCAATGGTTCTGTTGCGGCTCGCCGAATTGGAAACAGCTGGTGGTTCGTACGCTCCAGCGATGACCAGCTATGAATCTCTCCTCGACGCACTCCGAGAGAATGCTTTGCCCAAGGCTACGGAACACGCAATTATTAATGAGGCGGTTGAAAGCCTCTCGCGCCTCCTGTCCGCCGAGCCGGATGCAGACCGAGCCAAACTTTTGCTGGCCAAATTCGAATTTGCGGACGGAGACGATCAAAACACGCTGAAGACGCTAGCTTCTGTGTCCGAAGGAGCCAGGAGTGCGGATTATTTCGACCTTGCGGGATTGACCTTGGGCGCGGCTGGCCAATTGCAGGAAGCCATCAGCGCGCTGATAAAAGCTATAAGCTTGGCTCCGAAGCGCGGCGACCTTTTGTTCCATATCGGAAGCATCTACCAAAAAGCGGGAGATAACGAAACCGCCATAAGAATGTTCAAGCGCGCCCTCGCCTCCGGAGATCATTCTCCTGAAACCCAATTCGCTCTTGCGCTGAGTTACTTCAACTTCGGTAGCTATCGCGATGCGATCGACGCTTGCGAACGCGCGATCCTATCTTCCAAGAATTTTGCCCCCGCATACCTGTTGATGGGCCGCTCATACGCCAAGCTCTCGCAACCTAAGGCGGCCATTTCTGCTCTCCGCAAGTCTATTCTGTTGAATCCCGGCTGCGAACAATGCAACTATCAGCTCGCCCTGGTTCTTCTGAATACCGCGGAAGGGAATGAACCGGTTGCCTTGCTCAGGAAAGTGATTCGTATTAATCCTGCGAACGCATCGGCGCATTACGAGCTCGGCAAGGAACTGGCAAAACAGAAACGCAACTCAGAAGCGGTGCGCGAATTGGAAACCGCGATTCAGCTACAGCCCGAGTTTGACCAAGCCTACTACCAGCTCGGAAGACTCTACCTCGCCATGGGGAAAAAAGATGAGGCGATTGCCAGCTTGAACGCGGCAAAGGAAATAAAACAAAAGCAGTTGGAGGCTGCTCAAGAACGGTTGAGCAAAACAGCGCCACCCAGCCGGTAAATGACTCGCCCGGCCGTCACTTTACAATTGGGGAAGGCCGTGACCGCGGAGGTGGAGGGACCGTGATCATTGGCCAAACCTGCCTGCCAAGTATTGCCCCACGGGTAGCGGGACGTCTCCTGGCCGCCGGCCGCATACTGCCATTCCTCTTCGGTCGGCAGGCGTTTGCCGGCCCAACGCGAGGGGGTGAATACATTCGGACTCAGCGACATGTCGGGTAACGTGTGGCAGTGGACGGAGAGTGAAAGGAACGATGGGAACCGCTACGCTTTGCTGCGCGGAGGCTCGTTCTATCAAGTCAGCGGGTCGGGCTGGTATTTCGACCGGTTCGTCAAGATGGGCTTTCGGTGGGCGAATGGTCAGCTCGACCCACGCCCTACCATGCAAAAATGTTTCTCATGTCCCCCAGTATGGACCGCAAAGCAGACATAGGCTTTCGCTGTGTGAAGGAGGCAGAGCAAGCTTCAAGACCATGATGGTGGGCATCATTGCTGTTCTCCGTTACCCAATACGCACGGCGCGGCGCTTCATTAGGTAGAAGAACACAGGTACAAGGATCAACACATGGACCGTCGACGTGATCATTCCGCCGACGATGGGCGCAGCGATCGGCTTCATCACGTCGGATCCGATTCCTGTTTCCCACAGGATGGGCCCAAGACTGAGAATGACGGCTGTGACCGTCATCAGCTTGGGGCGGAGGCGTTGAACCGCGCCGTCAATTGCGGCCTGTTCCACATCGACGTCGGTTAAAGGAGTACCCAGCGCCATCCGATGCTGCAGCGCCTCGTGCAGGTAAACGACCATGACGACGCCGGTTTCGACGGCGATCCCGAACAACGCAATGTATCCAACCCATACCGCGACGCTGAAGTTGTATCCCAGCAACCACTGGAGAAGAAGTCCTCCCGACATAGCGTAGAGGGTGGGAAAGATCAGCATGGCAGCTTCGGCGGCCGATTTGAAGACCATATACAGCAAGATAAAGATGACAAAGAACACGATGGGCAGAATGATCTTGAGCCTTTCCTTTGCGCGCAGCTCAAATTCATATTCGCCGGCCCAGCGGTAGGTGTACCCCGCGGGCATCACCAATTTCGCCTTCAGCAATTTGTCGGCCTGATTTACAAATCCGCCGTAGTTCTTGGTTTTCAAATCGAGAAATACGTAACCGGTCAGCGTCCCGTCCTCGTCACGGATCATGGCTGGGCCGCGAGAGAAAAAGACGCGAGCCACTTCGTTGATGGGAATTTGTGCGCCGGAAGGAGTGCCGATCAAGCTGCGGCCCACAGCCACAGGGTCGTCCCGAAAACCACGCTCGTAGCGAACATTGATGGGAAAACGTTCGCGTCCCTCCACGTTTTGCGCAACATCCGCGCCGCCAACGGCAGAAGTAATCACTCGTTGCACGTCTCCTACGGTAAGCCCGTAGCGCGCAGCCTCCAGCCGGTTCACATCGATGTTCAGATAGAAGCCTTGCGATACCTTCTCGGCAAACACGGAATTCGTCGTCGGCATCGTAGAAAGGATTTGCTGGATGCGGGAACCGATCTCCTGAATCTGGTTCAGGTCCGGCCCCTGGATCTTTAGGCCTACCGGAGTCTTGATGCCGGTCAACTCCATGTCGAGCCGGCTGGCCACCGGCATGGTCCAGGTGTTGGTCAAGCCTGGGAATTGCAGTTTCTCGTCCATTTCCTGAATCAGCTTTTCGTAGGTCATGCCACGGCGCCACTGTTCGCGTGGTTTGAGCATGATGGTTGTGTCGTACATGTCGAGCGGAGCGTTATCGGTGGCGCTGTCGGAGCGCCCTACTGTGCCGAAAACCGTCGACACTTCGGGAAAAGAACGGATGACACGGTCCTGCTCCTGCATGAGAGCAGTTGCCTGGGTAATTGAGATGCCTGGCAGCGCGCTCGGCATATAGAGAGACGATCCTTCATACAGCGGCGGCATGAATTGGCTGCCTAGCTTGAAATACAAGGGAATCGTCACCGCCAGAAAAACCAAATTCACGGCGATGACCAGCTTCCAGTGACGCAAACACCACCGCAGAACGGGAAGATAGAGGGCATGAGTCACGCGCGCCGCGGGGTTCTTGGATTCCGGCCGCAAACGTCCACGAATGAATAACGGCATCAGCACGGGCACCAGGGTGATCGAGAGCAATGAGGAGAAAACCAGAGCCGAGGTTTTGGTCCAGGCCAGCGGCCGAAACATGCGCCCCTCTTGCGCTTCGAGCAAGAACACCGGGAGGAATGAGACCAGAATGATGATCAGAGAGTAGAACAGCGCCGGACCGACCTGCTTGGCCGCCCCCAACAAAATGGCCCGGCGCTTTGCGTCATCGATCTGTTCGCCGGGAGCGAGGCCACTGCGTTCCGCAAGATGCTTGTACCCGTTCTCGACCATCACAATGGCCGCGTCTATCAGCACGCCGATTGCTAAGGCCAAACCGCCGAGCGACATCACATTCGAGCTGACGTGCAGGAAATACATGGGAATGAACGCGCCCAAAACAGCGATGGGCAAGGTGATGATCGGCACCAGCGCCGACCGGAGATGAAACAGGAATGCGAGGCTCACGAAGCTGACAATGATGGCTTCCTCGATCAAATCGCGCTTAAGCGTTTTGATCGACTCATCAATCAGCCACGAACGATCGTAGGCTGACACTACTTCGACGCCGGGCGGCAGCGACGGCGCAATCTGCCGCAGCTTGGCCTTAACGCCGTTGATCACGTCCAGGGCGTTCATGCCGTAGCGCATCACTACAATTCCGCCGACGGTTTCGCCTTCGCCCTGCCAATCGGCCGCGCCTCGGCGCACATCGGGGCCGAACGCAACCGTCCCCAAATCACGCACCAGCACCGGCGTTCCGTTTTTTGTAGCAACGGGAACGTTCTCCAGATCCTGCAGTGAGCGCAAGTAGCCGAGGCCGCGCACCATGTATTCCGCGCCACTCATTTCCAGCACGTCGCCACCGACCTCGTTCGTGCTATCCCTAACGCGATCGATCACAGTCGAAACCGGAATGCCATAGGAGAACAGCTTGTTGGGATCGAGCCTCACCTGATACTGGCGGACATAGCCGCCGATTGTGGCTACTTCCGCGACGCCAGGCACAGTTTCCAACTGGTAGCGCAGGTACCAGTCCTGCAGGGCACGCAGATCAGCCAGGTTCTTGGTGTGCGTGCGGTCGATAAGCGCGTATTCATACACCCAACCCGCCCCCGTCGCATCCGGACCGATGGCGGGATGTACATCCGGCGGAAGCCGGCCCGATATCTGTTGCAGATATTCGGTCACGCGAGAGCGCGCCCAGTAAAGGTCCGTGCCATCCTCGAAGACCACGAAAACGTAGGAGTCTCCAAACATAGTTTGCGCGCGCACGCCTTTGACGTGTGGCGCGGACAGCAGAGTTGTGACTAGAGGATAGGTGACCTGATCCTCAATCACGTTGGGCGGCTCTCCCGGCCACTCGGTGTGAATGACTACCTGCACATCGCTGATGTCGGGTAGCGCATCGAGGGGAATCCGGTACATACACCAGATTCCTGCCGCAATCAGGAAAGCAACTCCTGTGAACACCAGGAAGCGGTTGCGCTCACACACTTCGATGATTCGCGAGATCATCACATGCCTCCTGCAACGCTCACGACCAATTGTTTGGAAGTGATCCGTTGCCCGTCACGCTGCGCGGTGATCGTCACCTGGTAGGAACCACCGCTGGGCAGATCAAGCGAGCCTTCATAAATTCCGTCGCTCCGGGCTGTCAGTGTGGCGACCTTCTTGATGGCCGCCATGCCCATCGCCGGCATGGCCGGCATGTAGAAAGTTACGTTCACCTGAGCCTCCGTGACCGGCTTGCCACCAGCGCCCGTGAGCTTCACGCGCACGGAATTGTCTCCTTTTTGAGGTGGGGACGGTTCGGTGCTGAAGTCAACCGTCACTTCCTCCGTGGACATGTTCATTGACGCCGCTTCGCCGGCCCCGGGTGGAGGAGGCGCGAACGATCCGATGGCTGCCTGTAACTGCGCCTCCGAATCCACGAGGAAGTTGGCGGAACTCACGATCCTGTCGCCCGCGTGCAGTCCCTTCGTGACCACCACGTGATCGTCGAGACGTGGGCCGATTTCAATCTCACGAGGTTCGAGGTATCCGCCGCCATGATCGATGAAGGCGACTTCATGCGTCCCCGCCTGCAACGCGGCTGAGGCTGGAATCACCAACTGGCGCCCCAGTGGGACGTTGATGTTAACGTTCACGAACATGCCGGGCTTCAGCGCGATTCCTGGATTGCTGAAGACGAGCCGAACCCGCACGGTGCGGGTCACCGGATCAACCTGCGGCAAGATTTGCTCGATGCGCCCCCGGAAATTCCTCCCTGGATAAGCATCCACCGTCACTGTTGTCGGGGTTCCCGGCTTGAGCTGCCCAACGTCGGTTTGGTAGACGTTCGCGTTGACCCAGACGCTGGAGAGATCCGCGATCGTGTAGAGCTTCGTCTCGGCTTGCGCGTATTGATTAGGCAGCGCGTTGAACTCGGTGATGTAGCCGGAGGCGGGTGAGTCAATCGTGACATCGTGCTGCACGGTGCCCGCTTTTTCCAGCCTGTCAACCTCGCTTGCCGGCACGCCGAATTGGCGCAGCCGGTCAGCGGCGGCCTGCAGCAGCCAATCACGTTCTTTGGCGGCCGTTCCGTGCCCGTCGGTCGAGAAAGTATGCTGGCTTTCCTTGGCCAGCAGGTATTCCTGTTCCGTGCTGACCAGTTCCTGGCTGTAGATGGTGAACAACGGCTGACCTTTGCGGACGTACTGATATGTGGCATTGGCAAAGACCTTCTGGATCCAGCCAGGAAAGCGAGTTTGCACATAGGCGAGGCGGCGCTCGTCCACATCCACGTTGCCCGGCACGCGCAATTCGTTACTGATGGTGCGCATTTCCACGGTTGCGGTGGTCACGCCGATGGCTTGCAAGCGCTGCGGCGAAAGCTGCACCGGGGCGAGTTGCGGGGCGGACGCCGAGGGAGCGGTAGCGACGGCCGTGACTGGATGTTCCGGAACATCGGGCCCTTTGGCCGCGACAATATTGTTCGGTTCAGGAGCATGGTGGGCGGTTTCCGAAGCGACATAGGCGAGCGCGCCAACCAGAGCAAGGCAAGCTGCCAGGGCGATCAGGAAAGCGTGCTTGTACCTTTGTTCCGTCATTTCGTCACCTCCGGGGCGGCCGGCGAGTTGACCCGGTTGATCGGAGCGCCGACTGCCAGCTCCAGGTCAGCGAACTGGGTTTCGAAGTCGGCGAGCGCCTGGAAATAAGCAAGGTCAATGTCAACCACGCTGGTTTGGCTATCGAGCAGATTGAGAAAATCGGTTCGGTCGTTTTCGTACGCGATCACGGTCGAGCGCAGTGTGGCCTCGGCCTGAGGCTGCAGCGCATCGTGATAGACGTCTGCTAGACGCTTCGCCGCCCTAACTTGCGCCAACGCTTCCTGGATTTGGCCGAAGGCGGCATTCCGCAGGGCCGCCAGCTCCGCTTCCTGCTCGCTGGCCTTGGCTTTGGCTTCGGCAATCTCGGAATCGTGTTTGCGATGGTTCAGCCACGGCAGGCTGATCGTGCCCTCGATCATGTACCGATTTCGCTTGTCGTTGCCGTCCGGCATCAGCATGTACCCGGCCGCAACCGTGAAATCCGGCGTATAAGCTTTGGAAGCGAGAGCCTGCTCCTGCTGGCTCTTCTCAAGAGCAGCTTGCGCTTGCGCAAGGTCGGGCCTGGATGCAAGCGCCAGTTTCTCCAGCGTCTCCGTACCCGGCAGGTGATCGGGAATGCCGTAGTCTCCCCGAACGTTGATGGGCGTGGCCGGATCGCGCCCCACCAGTGTGTTCAAACGGGCGCGGGCGACGTCGGCATCTTTTTCGAAATGAATCAGGTGTTCGGCGAGACGGGTGAGTGCGACCTGCGCCTTGAGGATGTCCTGCTGCGGCACTTTGCCGACCGTGTATTTGATCCGCGCGGCATCGACTGCCTGGCGTGCGATGGCGACGTGCTCATCATGAATGCGCAGCTCGTCCTGCGCGCGCAGCAGATCGTAAAAGGCTCTGCGTACCTGCACGCGCACATCCAGCCGCACGTTTTCCAGCGCCGCCTTTGCCGCGGTCACATCGATGCGCGCAATGTTGCTGCGGAGACCGCGCTTGCCAAAGCCAGGGAAGGTCTGGCTCACCATGAACATGTTCTGCGCCGCGTTGTAATTCCAAGGCTGGCTCAGGGGCGCGCCCCATCCCCGATAGCCGAGCATGGGATCATCGAGCGCGCCAGCGGCAGGCACCCGAGCCTCAACCACGGCCAACTGCCGAACGGCAACGCGGATATCAGGATTGCCGATCAGCGCCATCTGCTCGATTTCCTCGAGTGTCAATGCGGGGCCGGAGCCTTCGGAGTGCTGGGGTTGCGGCAGCAACGCATCCGTTGCCAGGAACGGATCCTCCGCGTTGGCTGTAATCGCACACGCGCACAGCAGAAGCAGTACGTGCAGGAATTTCATAATTCTCTCCGTCAATTAGGGGCAACACTTCGGGATTGCGCCAAACACACGTGGACGGAGATTGGGCTAGATTCTTAGGACCGTGGTGTCAGGCAGGAACTCGTTGGGAGGTTGAGAAAGCTCGCCCTGGTCGATCCATCCAGCCATATGCGGCTCTAGCGATGCGTAGACGGTGGCAACTACGTGCAGGATAGGAACTGATTGCTGTTCGGCCGTAACAACCATTGCACGGCCCGGCTGCGCTCCAGTTTTGCAGCACGAGTGCGAGTGCGGCGTGTTCGCCGTACCACACATATGGCCCATATGCCTGCAGCATTCATGCGCGTGCGCCGTCACTACCCTCTCTGTTAACGCGCACCCTAATAAGGGAGCGGCCACCCAACAGAGGGCTAACAAGGCAGACGCGATGGCGGTCGAATACCGCATGCAATGAGTCTAGGGGCAGCGTGCCATGACTGCAAGTGATCCAGATCACAATCCGAAGTGACTCTGACCCAGGATCTCGACCGCGAAGTGCATCCCGTTCCTGAACTTGTTATATACCGTATGGGGCGACCGGCCTTTCTCATCTCGACGGAAAGCCGCGAACTTTAGCAGGTCTTTGCGCTCCCCGGACTGGGTGTTCTCCATCCAGGGAGGCCTCCCATCCTACGAGGATCAGTTCAGGTATCGCCGGCCGGTAAGTTCCAGTTGACAAAGGTGATGGCGGAGGAGGGATTCGAACTTGAGCCGATTTGCAGTGAGCGAAGCGGGAGCCTGCAGGCGAAATCCCGAGCGTAGCCGAGGGACCCTGAGTCAAAAATGGCGGAGAGGGAGGGATTCGAATCCGCCTAACAACGTAAATTCAACGACATGCACGGCCACGGATGGCATATTAGTATCTAACAGGCGATGGTAAACCCAATAAACGGATTGCAGACGGATGGCAGATATCTAACTAAGCACCTGCCAGACGGCAAGGCCGGGACACAGATCGGCGCGGCCAAGGAACCAAACCCGCAGCTAAAAGAAAAACTTTCAGAACACCGGCAACCAGAGTGTCTGCCTGACTGTGCCTCTCGGAAATCCCTATCTGTCTGAGAGGACGGGAATTGTACTTCTTTCCATAATTTTCTCTTCCGATGCTCATGTTTCCGTACGCTTACCTTATTGCTGTATCTCATCGCGTTTGCGGTTCCTCTAGTCGGGCTGCTTGATAGCCTCTGGGGATCAGGGTTGATCGAAGCGCAGTGATGCTGATCGTGAAGCTGCTTCTTGAGCTAACGAACGAAGACGGGAGACCTCCTCCCTGACAGCGACGTCATCCGTTCGCGCCTCGACCTCAGAGCACTCTTGGATCAGCTGCCTCACTTCCTCCAGAGACAGGTCAACCGGATCGATATACATCCAAGCAACCTTCGAGAAGATTGGAAAATCAGGAATGAACAATTTCCCATCTTTGTCTCTGCCTAAGCTCCCGTACCCATTCTTCTTCTCCCAACTCGCAAACTGATCACTCGCCGCCCCGAGCGCACGGTAGATTCCGTTGTAAGCTCGTATGTCCGTAGATTGGAGTGGCGTCTTTGAAGCATCCAGCAACCGGACAGTAGCCAAAGGCACTCCTTGAGCGTTGCCCTGAGTGTGAAGCTTGTCCTTACCGAATCTCAGTCTGAACCCCATCATGTAAAAAGCTCCCAGAATTAACCCCGCTGCCACAACTAGGATGATTGCTACTTTCAGCTTCATCTCAGCTCCCCGGTGTCGGATATGAAGTGACGACTGTGGAACAGCCCGCAGTGACCACGCGGTTAGAGGCGGTGTGAGCACCGGTCGGATCAGTCCCGAAGTCGTATGTGGCAAACGGCGCAAGAATTTGGGGGAGTGTGAAGTTGAAAACGTGTGACGTACCTTGAATATCCTCTGATCCAAAGAGATACGTCGCAGCATTTATGACCGTGATGCCGAACCAGTTTCCTCGGTATTGAGACTTGCCCGGCATCCCCGTCGTATGGTTCTGGAGAATGTGATCTTTGGATGTGACTCCGCCCGGATGAATTGGCTGAGAGTAGTCCAAGTTGAACGCATTAAGGCGGTTGCAGGGCTGAGGAGTTTGTGGCCCGTTATTTGGGGCAACAGCGGGACCTGACACGGTTTTTCCGCTCCACTCCGGCAACCCTATTGCGAGCGTGGACTTAGACCACGCGATGCCCTGATGCAGTCCTGGTTCGCCTCGTCGGTGCGTAAAAAGATTTTCGTTGCAGGCTGCGAGAGCATGGCTTCGGCTTTGCGTCCGTACAGTTCCTCAAGCTGGCTGCGCCCCTGGAAGCCCAGCACCACGGGATTGCCCACCCTTGCGGCTCTCCGTGATCGCCGTGTGCAACTGCGGCAACGCATGAAGGCTTTGCAACTCGTCGAGGATGAACCACACCGGGCGCACTCCTGGTTTGCCCTGGTTCATCATGCGCAGCACCAGCATGTCCAGCCACATGCTCACCAGTGGCCGCAGTCGCTCGCGGAACTCCGGGGGACTGGTGATAAACAACCATCCTTGCCGGTGCTTCGCCCATTCGAGTGCCGTCCAACTGGTTTTCACTTCGTCGCGTCGCGGCAAGAGTTTCAGCGCATTCGATACGCTGTTGAGCGTGGCGATCATTCCGCCGCGCTGCGGACCCGCGTCGGGATAGATCGCTGCCGCGTGCTCGGTGTCCTTGAGTCTCTTTGCCAGTTCGCGCTCGTCGCGCAAGATCGCCAGCAGTTCTTCCGGCGTGCGCTTCGGCTGCTCGATCAGCAAGTGCGCGAAGATTTGGCGTGGCACCATCACGAAAAACGGATTCGTGCGCGGATCGTCTTTGAACAACGCAGCGGCCAGGCCCTCGGCTTCCGCCTCGTGCTGCACTTCATCGCACGGCGACCAGTAGGGCATCCGCGCGCGGTACTCGGCAGCAACCCTCCCAGGGGTGACGTGTCACCCTCACACCCGACGCCGAAGGCGGCGCGCTTTTGACTTTGGCTGATACCGCACAGTAACCCGCGAAACCGACGCCCGGAACCACCCAACAACGGCACCTCCGGACAGCCGAACCACCCCGGCAGCCAGAACCGGGAACGGCAGCGGCGGATCGGCAGCTAAGGAAAAAATCTCACCCGGAGACCCGGAGACTTCACACCTCGCAGATCGATCGCAGGCTACAGCCGCACAGGAACGCGAAGGGCGGGCACTCTGTTCAGTGGCGGGATAGCGGGGCAGCCGTTTTCTGGTGAACGGCCCGGATCGGGATTTCCAGATGCACGTTCCCGTTCCTCAAGTCCACCGTCTCGGTCACGGGCTGACCTTCGAGGGCAGGGAGTTCAACAGGCGGATGGGCGGGATTCTTCGGCGGCATCCCGGCGCGGTTTATGATCCGGTCAACACGCCCGCACCCCAGTAGAACCACCAGCGCGGCTCCAAAGACGCGGACGCGGCTCATTCGGTTTCTGCTCAATGGATCAGGGACATCACCGCAAGGAAGGCGAAGAACACACCGCAGAGCCTCACAAACAGCATTACCTTCGGAGCAGCCGACGGCGTTACTGATCGCCCAGCAGGCCAGACGCGTTCAAAGACGGCCACGGCCTTTGCCGGGAAAACGGCCATTAGCACACCTGCAAGAACCATGAAAACAGAAAGGGCAATCATCCCCGATGTCGGAGAGTTGGGAAGCGCCCCGCTGACGGGAGCTGCCGTGTGACTCGTCGCTCGTCCAGTGAGCACAAGATAAATCTCCGAAGCAGCTACATAGGAGAACCAGCAACCCACAGCAAGGATCGCTAGCCCGGCGACGCGGTTACCCAATCGGATGAGTGGATTCAGGCGCTTCGGGCTGGGCTCGGTCCAGCGGCCAGCGAAGCTCATCGCTTCTGTAAGTCTGTCCCACCGCGCAGGGAGGAAACACATCATGAATCCCCAAACGCCAGCGAACAACCCGATTAGCAGCATCATTACAAGAATCAGCATAGAGTTCCTCCCAACGCTCTCTGTCTCTTCTCCTAGGGGATAGTCGTGCAGCCGCCGTAGGTGTACGAACCGGAAAGCCCCACACCAGAGACTGTTGGCCCGCCGATCGTTCCAGATGAGTTGGTCGAGGCCTGGTATCCCAGGAATAAGTTGGCTCCAAAGGAGTAGCCCCAACTGCTTTGTACATTCGTCCAATTCCCCATATTGCCTTCGTTCAGAATGCCCACTGTGACCGCCTTGGTCGGTGGGACAGAAGCTCCGGCCCCAAAATTAGCGCAAAGTGTTTTGGTCGAGGCTTGGTAGGTAATCTGCGCTGCGAGTATCTCGTTGACTGAGATGAAAACTGGATGGTTTTTCAGATAGTTCACTGCGTTCTGAAACCAACCCCCGTTGTTTGCGGCTTGTGCGATATTCATCAAGCGCCCAGCACCGTCGTAGCTGTAGATGTCAGGTTTTGGCATCCGTCTTTTGAGGCGCACGGATGATCCAGTACACCTCGATGCACAGCACGACGATTCCCCCAACAAGACCGATCCACTCTTGCTCGGCAACGGCCCAGCCGCACACAACCAACAGAATGACAACTCCCACACCTCGCCACAGCGGGCCTATGTTGTGCTTTGACTTTTCACCGGCCACGAACCACAGCAGCGAAGCCCCGATGCCACCAAGTATCCAGTGGCGTTTAGCAAACTCCGATAACGTGCTCTGCACTATATCCATGCTCACCTCGGCGTCACAGTTGTCCCCAATGGCGTCGTTATCACGGTACCGATGGGAGACTGAAGCTAAGCGTGGCATCTGGGAGATAGCTGCAGAAATCACGTACACCGGCATCAATCGCAGTAGCGAAAGGAATGAGCAATAAACCAGCCGGGCCTGCAGAGGATGACTCGACGGCGTTGATGCCGGCTGCCGTCGGCGCAGTAATGATGGTAGATTCCCCGCCAGTGATGGACAGGAACTCTGTGTTTCCTATTGCGGTGCTAGCCTTTGATACGGCGTAGACGGTCGCCGCTTTGGCTCCCGGAACGACGGTCCAGTCAGGCCAAGCTTCCTTAACATTCACGATTCCGTTGATCGCGCTAAAGAACTTTACAGCCGATCCCGCTTTGGAGTTGTTGAAGCTGTTGAGGCAGTTGTTGCCCTTCCGCCCCTTCAACTGAAGAGGCCCGTTGTTTGCGGCAACAGGAACACTCGACAAACTCCCAGCCTCGTCATAGTTGTAGATCATCACGTTGTCACGTTCGTCTCTGGGCGACGTTGTAGGCGGTCATAAGCCCACGCGCCCACAAGGCAGGCAAAGCCGATGGCCAGCGCTATTAGCATGACGCGCGGTGCTACAGCCTGCCAAAAAAAACAAAAGATGAAGATCAACAATGCGATGCGATCGGGCAGCGTCAACTTGTGGTTCGTGAACGTGAACGATAGCGCAGCAGCAGCGGCAAAAAACACTATCAGAAGTGCGGCCTCAAGCCGAGAAACCGGGACTTCCGGATGGTTCACCGCATGTCCATTCATAAGCATGAGTATGCTGCCCACAACCCCATAGGCGAGAAGCCCGGGAAAGACTTTTACCCACCTGTCCATTGTAAGAACGAGCACCAATGCCGCGATGCCGAGAAGCATCCATCCAACCGCTGGCGAATGGGGGCTTGGTGTAAATGCGATGGCCATACCCGCAAACACCAAGCCCAACCAGACGAAACCGAGCAGCCAAGCTCCAGCACGTCGAAATCCGCTCTTGATTTGTTTCCCAACCGTATCTTCGCTCATTGCCGTGCCTCATTGCGGTATCGCACAGTTGATTGCCTCAGCGCCCGTAAAGCCTATATCGACTGCTGTTCGCGTCGCGAAGCTCATACCAAGGCTGAGTGCGTTTCCGATTCTGCCGAGCACCGCTTTCACTCCTCCAGAAGCTTGGCTCAGCGCAACTGCCGATCTTCCCGGTGTACCAGCGAGATTCAGTGACATGATGCTGGAGGTTCTTCTGCCAAAGGTTGTGGCTGACCCCATCGCCGTACTGACCAAGCCCGGCGCATCAGCGGCCATGGTTGCCCCAGCATCAGCAGTCGAACCAAAGAAGAATGTGTTGATGGAATTTCCCGTTACTGTGCCTACGAGGACGTTGGACGAGTACGACGTATTTGTTCCCGTCGCCACATTGGCAGCAAGTTCCACACTCCCGCCGATGCTGTAAGTATTCGCATTCGCCGACATGCAGTTCTTCCAAGTCTGGCCCGGTTGGCGAATGCCGAGAGTGAACCCGTTGTTTGCGGCACCGCCGTTGCCACCGTGGTTTTGGAAGCACTGCGGGTAGTGGAAGAGGTTGCAGAGAGCAGGAACATTACTGTTGTACGGTATTCTGTCGTCATCCACCGGGTTTCTGGCCATGATGGGATCAAGGGGAGCGACCGGAGGCGCCGTAACATCAGTGCAGTAATCCGGATTAGCATGACTGTCGGTGCAGCCCGTCAATAGTCCCCAGACATCGGTGAAGTTCAACGGCATATTTCCCACGTACGCATAGCGGTTCCAGCTCTGCGGGTTCATCGGGTTCACCGCCGCCAGCCCCGCCGGATCGGGCGACAGCCACCGCCCTTGCACTGGCGTCTGCTCACGATAAAGAAAATCATACAGCCCGCCCGCCCCGCCGGAGGAGCTGCTCTTCGTATCCTGATTCTGCCCGGTGAAAGATAGGTCTTGCGTTCCCGATCCCGCGTAGTTTTCTCCAAATGGTGCATAGGCCACGCTGTAGTACAGGGTGCGGCTGGTGGTCGTCGCCAGCCGCGAACTCCCCAGCCAGTCGGCATGGCGATAGTAAGCCAGACCGCTCGACGTGTACACCGCCTGCGCCCCTCCGGGAAGCGCCACGAACGCCTTCACCAGAGTGGAACCGTTCATCAGCGCTAGCTTGCCCGTCGGGCCATAGGCGATTTCCTGATAGCTCGAACTGCAGCTCGATCCCTTTTGCTGTTCCGCCATGCGTCCTAATGCATCATAGATCAGGCAAACCCCACTCGAGGTGCCCGAATCCACCGTAATCATCTTGCCTGCCGCGTCACAGGAGTAGGTGTGCGACGCCGATCCTTCCCCTCAATGTGGTGCGCCCGTGACAATCTCTCAGCAGTTTGAACAGACTCCGGGAACTGAGTGGCTGACCGCGATCGAGGCCGCGCAATACCTAAAGATCAAGTCTCGCACGCTCTTGCTATGGGTTCGCCAGGGCAAGATGAAAGCGTTTGCTCTTTCGGGCGCAAAGCGCCGAGTCTGGCGCTTTCGGAAGACTGACTTAGACGCCGCTTTTCAGGAATCCACCGTGATAACATTCGAGCCGCCATCCGTGGGCCCTGCGGAAAGGACGGAGCAATGAAAAGGGCCATACGGAACAAAACGGGATGTATTGTTTTCGACAAAAGACGTAAAACCTGGAACTTTCTGTGGTGGGAAGATGGAAAGCGGCACTCGAAGTTGATTGGAACCCGTAAGGAATTCCGAACCAAAGGAGCCGCGCACCGGGCCGCACAGCCCCTGATATGGGAGATTCTCGGGCGCATAAGCGAAAACCCCAAACCGGTGATTGATCAAGCATGCACGGCGCAGGCTTTAGCGATGCGTTACGAGGGAGAGCGTTTGCCTTCGCGCCATTCCACGGCGCGCATGTACCGCTCCTGGCTGCATAACCACATTCTCCCGAAATGGGGAAATACAACGATTGCCGAGATGCAACCGCGACCCATCGAACTCTGGTTACGGGAATTGCCGCTGGCATCGAAAAGCAAGGCCCATGTGCGCAGCATGTTACATCTGCTCATGGAATTTGCGATGTGGAGCGGGGCGCTCGAAATTTCGCGAAATCCCATTGACTTGGTTGTAGTCAAAGGGGCGACGAAACGTACCCGCCAGCCTCGGAGCCTAACGGTGGAAGAGTTTCGAAAGTTTGTCATTCAACTGGAGGAACCATTCACCACGATGGCGTTGCTCTGCGTCTGCTTCGGACTCCGAATCAGTGAGTGTTTGGCGTTGAAGTGGAGCGATGTGGATTGGCTCAACGGAAAGTTGCAGATTGATCGGGCAATCGTTCGTCAACACGTCGATGACGTAAAGACGGTCTATTCCGGGAAGGGGATGAATATGGACCAGGAACTTCTAAAGCGACTGAAATCGTGGAAATTGCTTTCACAATTTACTGCTGAAGAAGATTGGTTGTTCGCTTCCCCGGTTCAGCTGGGGCGCTTGCCATGGTCTTATCCGCACGTCCTGCGGATATTCCACCGACCGGCAGAGAGGGCGGGGATCGGTAAACTGCCGACCCATACTCTCCGTCACAGTTACCGCTCATGGCTCGATGCCGTCGGTACGCCAATCGCTGTGCAACAGAAACTGATGCGGCACACCGACATCCGCACGACGATGAATCTGTACGGCGATGTCGTCACCGACGAAATGGCGCAAGCGCACACTAAGGTCGTAGAGTTGGCGCTTAACCGTTCGAACTAACGGATTGCAGAGCGGATTGCGTCACCGCTAATTGCTTGAAAAGATGGCGGAGGGCGCAGTCTCGCGCTAACCCTTCTCCGGGAGAAATTCCCTGCTCCACAATGCGAGGACGCATTCGAAACACCAGATCCGCCAGATCGCCGAAAGCATCAAGACGTTCGGTTTCACAAATCCTATTCTGGTCGATCGGAAGGGCAGGATTATCGCCGGCCACGGCCGAATAGCAGCGGCCAAGTTGCTGGGCATTACCCTGGTGCCAACGATCCTGATCGAGAATCTGTCCGCGAATCAAATTCGAGCTTACGTGCTCGCCGATAACCGTCTAGCAGAAAATGCTGGCTGGGAAAAAGCTATCCTTGCGATCGAACTGCAACACCTGATGACCATTGAGGGCGATTTTGACGTCACGGTCACAGGCTTCGAGGTTCCCGAAATTGATTTGATCCTGGAGGAAGCGAGTAATAAGCCCGATTCTGACGACATCACTAACATCGACGAAATCGGTCCGGCGGTCACTCAGGCGGGCGACCTCTGGCTGCTCGGGAAACACAGGGTGCTTTGCGGTAATGCTTTACGCCAGGAATCGTATGAGATATCGATGGGAAGCCGACGGGCTGCTGCGGTATTTGTCGATCCGCCGTTTAATGTCCCAATCGACGGTCATGCGAGTGGGAACGGCTCTATCCGACACCGCGAATTCCAGATGGCTTCCGGTGAGATGACTGAGGTCGAGTTCGTAGCTTTTCTGACCACCAGCCTGCGGCTGCTCGTTCGGTACAGCGCGAGCGGCTCTCTCCAATTCGTTTGCATGGATTGGCGGCACATGGGCGAACTGCTTGCCGCTGGAAAACAGATCTATGATGCGTTGCTCAATTTGTGCGTTTGGAAAAAAGACAATGGTGGCATGGGGTCGCTTTACCGCTCGCAACACGAACTGATCTTCGTATTCAGAAACGGCAAAGGACAGCATCGCAATAACATCCAATTGGGCCGGTATGGGCGCAACCGAACTAATGTTTGGGAATATCCGAGCGTAAATACCATGTCGAAACAGACTGATGAAAAGAATCTGCTTAGCCTGCATCCCACCGTGAAACCTGTAGCACTCATAGCTGATGCTTTGCTCGACTGCTCCGCTCGCGGCGAATTGGTGCTGGATGCATTTCTGGGTTCCGGTTCGACCTTGCTTGCCGCTGAGCGGGTGGGCCGCGTCTGCCATGGCATCGAGATTGACCCGCTCTACGTCGATGTCGCAATCCGTCGCTGGCAGAGGCACACCGGTGACCACGCTATTCATGCGGTCACGAGAAAACGATTCAACGATCTAGCAGCCAGGGTTGGAGAGGCTCATCATGGCTGACGCTGAGAATCCAACGAACGCGGTCGGTTACAAGAAGCCTCCGCGCCACTCACAATTCAAACCAGGAGTGTCGGGTAATGCGAAGGGTCGGCCCAAAGGCGCATTCAACTTCGCAACCGTAATCGAGCAAGAGTTGCGTGCTCGGATCGAAGTCACCGAAAACGGCAAGCGCAAGCGGATCTCAAAGCGAGAGGCAATCGCTAAGCAGACCGTGAATCGGGCGGCTGCGGGAGATCCCAAAGCGACCTCAACCCTCCTGAACGAGGCCAGGCTTCAGGAGAGTCAGAACCTGATACCGACCACCCAGGGCGTAATCATTGGCCCCGAAGACCAGACGGTCATGGGCAACATCCTGCAAAGGATCCGGCAATCGCAATCACTCTGCCTCGATGGGGAGTCATCTCCGGAGCCGCCGAAAGAAGTGGAATCCGGCACGTCGGATGATCCCCGTAAAGGAGAACTCTAATCCTGCAAAATGTGCTGTCACCTGAGGAGTATCAATTCATTCTGCGCCGTGACTTCACCAGCTTTATTGAACGCGCATTCTATGAACTGAACCCTCAGACTCGTCTTTTGCTGGGTGCGCACATCGAGTTCATCGCTACAAAACTGGAGGCTTGCCGCCAGGGCAGAATCAAAAGACTGATCATCAACCTCCCTCCGCGCCACCTCAAATCCCATTGTGCCTCGATTGCCTACGTTGCCTGGTATCTCGGACACCATCCAGCAGGTCATGTGATCTGCGCTAGCTACGGCCAGGACCTCGCCGACAAGCTGGCGCGCGATTGCCGCACGGTCATGATGAGCGCCTGGTACAAACAATTGTTTCCCACCCGACTTGCCGAGCGGGTAGCGGTACATGACTTCATGACAACCGACCTGGGGACCCGCATGTCGACATCGGTTGGCGGCGTCCTGACAGGCCGTGGCGCTGATCTCATCATCATCGACGATGCCCTCAAGCCCGACGAGGCACTCTCCGAATCGAGGCGAAAGTCTGTCAACGAGTGGTACGACAATACCTTGTTGAGTCGGCTCAACGATAAGGCCAAAGGCTGCATCATCCTTATTATGCAGCGCTTACACCAGGAAGACCTGGTCGGCCATGTGCTAGAGCAGGAATCTTGGGAGGTTTTATCTTTCCCTGCCATCGCCGAGCAGGATGAAGCCTTTGTTATTGAGAGCCCGATCGGCAGGCGTTGCTTCGAGCGCAAGGCGGGGGAGGCGCTTCATCCCGAGCGCGAGACTCTGGAAACCTTGGCAAGAATCCGCGAGCGGATGGGCGAATACAATTTTTCCAGCCAATACCAGCAAAACCCGATTCCGCTGGGTGGTGCAATGGTCAAAACCGACTGGCTGCGATTCTACGAAGTAGCTGACCTGCCGGAGAGATTTGACATCAAGATCCAGAGTTGGGACACCGCCAACAAGTCAACCGAGCTCAGCGATTACAGCGTCTGCACCACCTGGGGTCGTGCAAACGGACATGTCTATTTGCTCCATGTGTCTCGGCAACGGCTGAACTACCCTGATCTTAAACGCAGGGTGAAAGAACTGGCTCATCTTCATGGGGTTCACCGGGTTCTGATTGAGGACAAGGCGTCCGGAACGCAGCTGATCCAGGATTTACAGGCAGAGCACGTATTTGGGATCACTCCCTATCAACCTCTCCCAGGAATGGATAAGATCATGCGCCTCCACGCCCAGACGGCCTGGTTTGAAAATGGCTTTGTGTTCCTGCCCCACAATGCCCCATGGCTCGCGAACTATGTGACCGAACTGACCGGCTTTCCCGGAACGAAATACGATGACCAGGTCGACTCCACCGCGCAGGCTCTTTCTTTCTTGAACGTGCCGTGCGCGCTTCTAATATGGAGACGCTTGGGCGAGGGGTGATCACCCAGTTAATGCTTGATCGCGATGTGGCGCTGGTCCATCGGGAAGTTCCGACGCGGGTGGATCGAGGAACGTGCATTCATCGGCCAGGATTGCAGTGCCTCTCTTGGGACTGGTCGCGCTGCCTTATGGAGCAATGAAGCCAGAGTCGTGTTGTTAGGCGCTCAGCGAGTTCGAGATCTACAACCTTGCGGGCGATCTTTCTATCGGATTGCCGTCGAACCTCGGCTGTGGCTACAATAGATGAGCTGGTGAACGCTGATGTTTCTAGCGCAAGCTGGAACCAAATTCGTAGGCAAGAGAGCGGCTACAAGGCTCCCATGGCAGATCACTATAGCGGGCGCATCCATTCCTTCTATGCGAATGCCGATTTCGTGAACCCAATGCGCCACGAAATAGGAAATCGAGCTATAGATTCCGTACTCCTTCTTAGCTTCTAATTTACGGCGCTTCAAAAACCGGAGGGTGGAGCATCTTGCGGAGTTGCATTTTTCAATTGTTCGAGTTCGGTTTGGACCTTCGCCCATTCTTTTGGCTTTCGCTTGATCGCATAATCCGCCCCCGGATGGCCAAAGAATTCCAGCAGCTCGGCCTGAAGCTCAGGCGTGGCACCAACGAAATGCTGCTTCGCCAACGCATCAAGCAACTTTGCCTGGGTTTCGTCGTTGAGGCGATATTTTCCTGGTCCGGTGATATTGCCGGTATCAAAATTGTCATTGGGCAATCGCAGCCGGCCGGTGCCTACCTGGCTCAGCAACTGCCGATAGCGATCCAGACTGGTGTTGAAGCTCGCTTCGAACATTCGTTCTGTCTCCGGAGTCGGGGTTTTGAGTTCGAGTACTTTTAGAGGGCCGAATTTGGGAAGAATCCGAACCAGGAAGGCGAGCAGCCTTTCGCCAAAGGTGGGCGGCTGATAGTCGTTTCCCCAGTTCTTTCGGTAGCTGGCGCGGGAGAGATTATAGAGAAACCTCCTTTTTGTCATGCCGGGCTGATCCTTCATGATCTCGCTGCGCTTGAGACTCCAGGCAACGCGAGTCGCTTTGGGGATAAGCTGACTGACATCGTGACGATACGAACCGATTACCTTGTCTTCGTCCGAAAGAACGCTTTTCAGATCTAAGCCGTAGGTTTCGCGGAACGCTTGTTCCAGGAGAGTAGTCGCTACTTCGAAACCAATAAAGTCATGATAGCTATCGGGCGCGTAGCGTCCGCGGGCTACTTCCAGCACGTCGAATCCAAATTCAGTCTTGATGTGCGCCAGCTTTCCATCTTCATAAGTGACGACGTCGCCGTATTTCTTTTTCAACTTGGGATACAAGATCGGAACCGCGCGGTTGGTGGCGATGGGGTGCCCCTCATTGTCAGCGGCATAGTGAGCGAGAGCGCCCAGGGCAAAGGCGAAGCCTTTTATGTCACTTGAATCGCGAAGAAGAGCCAGGACGAAATCTCCACTGCGCACGTAGTGGGTTAAGTCGCTGAAGAAAAAACTACCGTGGGGGTAGTACCCCATGTCCTGGATGATCGCCCCACCGTAGGCGTAGCCATGCGCTTCTTTGAGTTCCGCGGCGCTGGCACCCGGGAAACGCTTCAGGAGCAAAGGGCGTATATGGGTGCTCCAAGCGCTGTCAACGATGGCTTCGTGCGCAAGAACGGCATAGGCCTCAGCCTCGCCGGGATAGCCGGCAGCCAAGGCAAGCGCCAGGATGACGGCAAAGATTCTCCCGGGAAGGTTCCTCGATGTCTTGCATTCTGCCCTCGCGGTGACCATACCTCCTTGCACCGACACAATGGCGCACGATTTGGATGCAGGCGGATGAGAAACAGGAAGCATGCAAGTGGGGCGAAAGCTACCGTCAACCACAAAATTACATCGAAAAGCGCACATGACTGCGTTCTCCCGGCTTATCCTCATGCTTTTTGTCGTGGCTTCTGGTGCGTCCCCATTTGCTTATTCGCAGACCGCGAATTCCCAGTTGCCGGATAGCCCGTCGCACGCCAAAGAATTAAACGAAGAAACCGCGGATCCTCCGTCAAACCAGGAGGTGATGTGGCGCAGCCTGCCGGGAAATTTTGTTCACGATCAAAAAGGTATTTGGCTGTTGTATCCTGCTCGCCTGGCGAAGGGGCACTATTGGCTCCCCACTCTTGCCATCGCAGGTGGGACTGCCGGGTTAATCATCGCCGATCGCTACGCGATGCCTTATTTCCGTTCCCATGCAGGAAACCTCGACGATGTGAACGACACATTCGACGCCCCGATTACAAGTGCGGAGGTGATAGCCTTGCCAGCCTCGTTGCTGGTTGCGGGCTATATGCGGCATGACTCTTATCAGGTGGGCACGGCATTGCTGGCAGGAGAAGCTTACGCGGATAGCGCTGTCGTGGATCTCGCCATCAAGGCAATTACCCGCAGAAAGCGTCCTTCGGATGTGGCCCCGGGTGCCGAGTTCAACCACACTTTTTTCAGTGGCGGCAAGTCGCCCTTCAAGGGAAGCAGCTTTCCGTCCGGGCATGCTGCCGGTGCTTTCGCCGTAGCCACGGTAGTTGCAACGCGCTACCACAGGCACCGCTGGGTGCCTTGGGCGGTATATGGCCTGGCGGCCGCGGTCAGCTTTTCCCGGATAACCACTAGTGCGCACTTTCCTTCCGATGTCTTTCTGGGCGCAGCCCTTGGGTATACCATCACACGTTACGAGGTGTTGGGGCCTCGATAAAATTTGAGTATTCGCTCGCATTTGGGTTTTCTCGACAACTCCATAACCGTCGCTGCCATCGAAGTCTCGGCGTGGGAATCCACGGCTCTCCGCGCTGGGTAAGCCGAGTGCGTTTCTGAGGAGGAACTTCATGAATATCAAGACAATCAGGCGTTTGGTCCTGGGATTGGTTTTGGGAATGGTTAGCTTGTCGTGGGTCATCGCTCAGGATGCGAACGCAAAAGACAAATCCGACACGAGGGACATAACTGGATGTATGAGTCAGGGAGACAATGCCAAGGAATTTCTCTTGACAGGGCAGGACGGCAGCACATGGGAAGTGCGAAGCAGCAAGGTCGCACTGGCGGACCATGTTGGCCACACGGTCACCCTGACCGGCGTGGTAAAGAACAATACGGCTCATAACATGAAGGAGGATGCGAAGGATGCGGCAGCCGATGCTCACATGACCAAGAACAATAAAGAGCACGGGCATATGACGGTCACTGATTTGCAGATGGTCAGCAACTCCTGTCCGTAAGAACTATTTGCGTGCCAACGAACCCCGCCGATGGCGGGGTTTTTTCTTGCCATGGACATTCACGAAAACCGAAAAGTGGGTACGGCCCCGAATCGGTCACATGAACGACACATAGAACAAGCCCCGTCGCCACTAAGTACGGGCCACGAAAAGCCCCGCTGTTGAACTCAGCGAAACTGTCTAGCGTGACTTACCCCTCCTGTGGTGCCGGACAGTCAGGGCGTAGGAATTTTGCGGAATGCCGGGGTTGCCCTTGTACCGCGCTGCTCATCCCGGAGCCGCAACCCGGGAGAGAAGAAGGCCAGGAATCTCAAGCCTGCGTGGCCCTGGCCTGGAAAGCGCCAACAGCAACGCTGCTGGCGTCCGTCGGACTGATAGCTTCTTATATTCCCGCCCGCCGCGCCGCCAAGATCGAACCCATGGAGGCTTTGCGATGAGAAACGGGCTGCGTTCCACGTTGCCAATATCAGGATGCAGCCTTCGAGCGGCAAGTCCTTTTCCACCAAGCCACGTGCAAGGCTGACATGCGCGTCGACTTCGGTATCCGATGGTTCAGAAATCCCGAGCTGTTTCGCACCCTCAAGGATTAGCCGTTCGCGTAATTGGGGTTTTGTCGTCATGGCCGACACATCTTCCGAGTGTTTTGGAGATTCTACCGGGAGTTGAACCGCCGACGCCAGCCTTTTCAGGGTCTATACAATGAGTACTTTTAACAACTTGCAAGGCTACGTGAGACTGCCAAGTATTTGCAAGGACAGGAAGGGCCGGGCAATCGCGGATCGGAAATGCGGACTGGATTGTGGGGCTCGAAACTGCCTGAAAACCACAACGAAAGAACTTAACCGGCAAGGCTGGCAAATCTTAAACCGGCCCTAAGCGCGTGAAAGACCGAGAAGTGATTCCTTCATAGTGTGGTAGGTCTCATGCCAACAACGCAGCCTTAGTCGCGCTAGTACCCGCAATCCCCCGAGGAAATGGGGGAGCCCTTGAACGGCCTATTGGCCGCCTGCAAAATTCTCTCTCCGGGACTCGAACCGAGAGCCCAGAGGGCGTCCAATCACAAACGTGTCCTCGCCTACTACACTGATTAGGAGAACCCGGTTTAACTCGGACCCGGGTTCCGAGGCTGGACCGGGTACACCGTTAGAACGAGATATTGACCGCAATTCCTACGTTTGGATACCGGTTGTTGTACAGGTAATAGCCGTTGTCCACGTACGCGACATAAACGTCGTCGTTGTCGTACCAGTCATTCCCCCAGTATTCCGGCCAGGGATCAACCAGACTGATCCAATAGCCCTGGTACTGGAAACGCGGATATCCACTGACAACCATGAAAGGCAGGCCGTAGATACGGAATCCATGGCTCGGCCCAAAGTATCCGCGGAAGCGGTCATCTGGGATGCGGTAGCCGTGGTAGCCGCCACGTTGTTGCCAGTTGCGGTGGTCGGACTGCCAGTTTCGTGCGCGATGCTGCTGCCAAGCGCTTTGTTCGACACGCGGCTGTTGCTGAGCGCGCTGGGGTTGTTCATTGCTCCTCTGTTGCCGGGCCAGCTGCTTGTTCTGGTCCTGCCGCTGCTGTTGCTTGTTGTGGGCCTGCCGCTGTTGTTGCTGAGCATGCTGTTGCCGCTTGTTTTGGTCTTGCTGCTGCCGTTGCTGCGCCTGCTGTTGTTTTTGGTTGGACTGCCGTGATTGCTGAGCATGCCCCGCGCTGGGCTTGGCTTGCTGGTGTTTGCTCTGTTGTTGATCGGGATGGTCCTGCTTCTCGTCGCGCTGCTCCTGCTGTGCGAACACAGGAGCAGCGATTCCGAGAAGCCCCGACAGTATGGCGATGCTGGCGATTCGAAATGCTTTCATAGGTGACTACCTTCGTTACTCGTGAACACGATTGATTGCTCTACCGCAAGCTTCCTGTTGTCGCATTGACCGGGCTGCCAATGGCTGCGCCGGATACCAAAAGCTCCACTCTCCGGTTCTGCTGCCGGCCGGCGGAATTATCGTTGGAGGCTACCGGCAAAGTCTCACCGAAACCTTTTGCGCTGACAGAATTTGCCGCTACGCCTTGTTGCACCAAATAATCCCGCACCGAGCCTGCACGATTTTCGGACAGGGTCTGATTCATTGCATCGCTGCCCACATTGTCCGTGTAGCCGCCGACTTCGATATTGAGCCCCGGGTAAGCGAGCAGAATACCGGCGACTTTCGCCAGCTTCTCCCGTGCCCCTGGTTTCAACGAGTACTTTGCCGTATCGAATAACACATCGGACATGCTGACGATGAGCCCGCGTGCGCTGTCGCGAGTCTGAAGAATGGAATTCAACTGCTCCGACAACCGTGCACGCATGGCTACTTTATCGGCTTCCGCCTGTTGCACGCTCAACTGAGCCTGCTGTGCTGCCAAGCGGGATTGTTCCGCGTCCGCCTGAGCGGCGGAGAGCGCGCTTGCTGATGCAGCCTGGCTATCCGCCATATCGGATCTAGCCTTGGCCGAGTCCGCCTGAACTTGGGCCGCTTCGTTCTGCGCCGTTACGGTTGCAGACTCGGCCTGTGCCTGAGCGGCTTGCGCGTTGGCTGTGGCTGACTCTGCCTGAGCTTTGGCGAACTCGGCTCGGGCTTGTTCAGACTGGGCCTGTTCTTTCTGCCGGATCGCCTCGTCTGCTTGCGCTTGGGTTTCTTCCTGCGCGTTGGCGGCGGCTTGACGTTCTTTGTCCAGGCGCTCCTGCTCGATCCGCTTGACGGTGATGGCGCGAGCGTCTTCGGCGGTCTGTACCGCTTCGCGCGCGACTGCGATCATTGCTTTTTTGTCTATGTGCCTACTTGTGGCATATTCATCGGTGTTGTTCATCAACTGGACAGCGTGCTGATAGCTGTCGTGGGCATAGGTGTCGGCTCCCTCGGATTCCGCAATGCGTAAGGCGTTGCGCGCTTCGAAGAATTCCAACGGCAGTTTGGAGTTCAACACGACTGGGTCGAACTTGTAACCGGTGGGGATGTAGCCTCCGCGTTCGAGAAGGTCATACTTTGCGTCCACTGCTTCAGTAGTTCCCTTGGTGTCCTCGCGGATTACGTTTTCGAGCACCACCACGTTGCTGGGTTGACGCACTGCATAATAAGGTTCCGCGGTGACGACGAGAGCGAAGGCCTGGAGGTCAGTCGTAACGTCGAGTTTGCTGCGGTTCCCGTTGAGCAGTACTTCCCCCAGGTTCACCGCCCGCCCTTCGGGGGTAATCGCCCAGAGGATGTAAGTCAGATACTCATTGCCGAATGTCGTAGGCTTCTGGAGTTCGTCGAATTCTACTTCGATTTCGATGTAGCCTTGCTTGCTCTCCACTTTTGCTTCACCGTTGGCTTTGGGCATGAGGTCCGTGCCCGCGAAGTCCAGCTTGGTGGCTCCGCCGCGGTGTTTGTAGTTGACGGCTCGAACCGTGCGGCTGGTTACCGTCACGTGATAGGTCGGCGTGTAGGCCATGGGCTCGACCGGCGATGTCATTTCAGAATTGGTCTGAGCTAGTGCGCTAACACTCAGTGCAATTACCGCGGCTAACAGCAGTTTTATTTTCAATGTATCTCCTTTGTGGCAGATGTCTGCCCTTATTCGTTGTCTAGGCTTTTCTTGGAGGTCTGGGCTAGCCTGTGGTCAGGCTATCCTTCAGCTCCCGACGTGAATTTTGGAAAGCGAATGGAACAGTCCAAAAACGTTCAATATCCAAAGAACCACGGCAATGACCACCACGCCGTTCAAAATTGACTTGATGGACGACTGCATGGGGATGAAGCGGTTCACCAGCCATAACAGGACACCCACCACGATGAGAACTTCCAGGAGTTGAATTAGAGGCATGATTGTTGACCTTCTTTGTTTCCCGGGCTACCCCCTCATACACCGAGAGGTGCTGCCCTGATTCGACTTTTCGAGAGCTCTTAGGGTCGAGCCGTATTGCGCCGTGAGCTTTCGCGGCCATGCGCACGGATGAAGAACGCCGATTGGCTGGATGTGACCGCTTGGGGCTAGCCCGGTTGGACCTTCCGCAGCGACCTAAGAATGGGAGCTACGAATCAGCGTCGCCGCTCCTCAAAGCACACTCAGGAAAATTAAGAATGACAGGTTCGGGCTTTGGTGTCTGAGCAAGATAGCTCACATGGAGAAGAAGGAGGGTAGACCCCGGGCAGATCAGTTCAAGGAAGCATCAGCTAGTCTTACAGGTTCAGCGCCGCATAGTCGCTACCAGCAACGGTTGGCCGCTGGTGTGCGCCTCCCGGGCGATCAGGGAATACAAGAAGCCGGGCTAAGGTTCACGGATCTGAACGGGATCGCCTGCAAATCCAATCCCGGCACTGTCGCACTCGGAACAAGAGCTCCATCTAATTCGGAGTCGCAGTGGACGGGTCGGTCAGAGCGATTAACTTTCCAGGCGGATAGTCTTCTTGCGTCAGCGGAAGCTCGGGTATGGGGTTGACGATCGTCAGCGTCTGACCGCTGAGAATTCCTCGCAGTAGGAGTCGATCGTTTTCGACGGCTACCACTCTATATCGCTCTTCGAAGATCGATGCCTCAGTTTGCTTCACTGTTCTTGTTAGATGCGCGTTTCCATAGCGACGATGCCGGTTTTGGCCCAGGACCCAAAACTTCGAGGTGACTATGGATCATGGGGATGCCCGGAATTCAGGCCAGCGCAGGCTCAGCAACGGGAGAGCCAATACAATCAACGGCGCTGCTCGCTGAGGCAGTTGCTTCTGTGCGCTCCTTTTCGGTGGGCATTGCGATCTGGAGCAGCCCCTGCCGGCCGAGGTTCGGAGGAAGAGCGAACGCATGCTGATTTTGCATCACCATTTCCAGAAGGTGGGCCAGACTGTCCGACTGGTATCCATTCTCGAAGTGGACACCGGCGTCGTGAAACCTGGAAGCTGACATCCAGTACGAGAGCGCCAGGAGCCAATGGCCGCGGGTGATGGATAACCATATCTGCAGAAAATCCAACGTACCCCCTGGAGCGAATCCGTATCGAACGTGGATCAAACCGTTCGGGACGCTGGGCATCAGGTCGGCCCAACTCATGACCACTGCAGACTCAAGAACCTGCTCGAGACTTTGGCCTTCATCAAGTTTCATAAGCTTCCCCCCGGAGCGGCCACGCGCTTAATCTCTGGTCCACTCCGCGTTGTGCTGGGCCGCGCGCCGCGTTGCGGCGCCATCCAAATTCCAGCTTTGTTGGATATGGCGTGAGTGTGCCGAAACGGTGGCATAGGGCACACCGAGAAAGTGCTTGGCGACAATTCGAGTTACTTCGAGGCTGTTGTAGTTCAAGTGCCCTACCTTTGCCAGAATTCGTTGTAACGCGTCTTGGATCTTTCTTGCCCCGAGAGCGCCAAAGAACATCACCTTCACTTCCGCTGCCATGAAGAAGAAGTTCCATCCAGCGGCGTGGACCTTACGATCAAGGGCAAAACTGTCGAGCGCCTTTATCAAGCTCCAGTTCCCCGAATAGGGCTCGCTCTCCAGACCAAACCGAGGCATTAGTTGCTGGTCCCCGATCAGAATCGCACCGACTTGAACAGATGGTGGCATGAACCCTCCAGAAGCTCGGCTAAGTCCCGTTGCTACGATCATCCACAGTGAAACGAATATCAGCCCACCACTACCCAGCAGAACGATTTCGCTTTCGCTGGTCAGACTTCATCAACCGATGCGCAACCGGGGTGAACCTCTGACCATCCCGCCATGGCCCGCGAACCAACGTTCCAGGCAAGCTACTGCCTCGAAAGGCAGGCCGTCTGGTTTGGCGGGCCCCACTCTCTCGAGGCATGTTTAGAATCGCTCCTTTGCTTGCGAAATACTGTGCAGAATGGCTCACTTTGCGGCGCTTGGCTTATGAGGGCAAACACTTCACGCAGTCCCATCGACACGGATTTCCGCGAACCGACTGCCTTTCGGGAGTAAAATGATTACTGATGGCTTCTGTCGCACCGCCCAAGAACAACCGCGGGTTCGACCCGCGCACCTTCCTCGCGACGATTGGCGAGGGCAGGAAGAACCTGACTGTTTCCAAGAAGCAGGGAATCTTCACGCAAGGGGATGCGGCTGATGCTGTCTTCTATATTCAGAAAGGCCGAGTGAGGCTCACCGTTGTATCCAAGACCGGCAAGGAAGCCACCATCGGCATACTGGGTGAGGGAAACTTCTTTGGCGAAGGCTCCCTGGCAGGGCAGGCTCTCCGCATGGGATCTGCAGCTGCCATTTCGGATTGCCAGATTCAGCGGATCGAGAAGAAGGCCATGATGGATGCGCTTCATCGCGAACACGCCTTTTCCGATATGTTTGTGGCGTATCTGCTCGGGCGGAATATCCGTTATGAAGAGGATTTGGTGGACCAGCTCTTCAATTCCAGCGAAAAGAGACTGGCCCGGGTTCTTCTCATGCTTGCTCATTTCGGCAAGGAAGGTATGCCTGAGACCGTGGTTCCCAAGATCAGTCAGGAGACCCTGGCAGAAATGGTTGGCACCACCCGCTCCCGAGTCAGCTTTTTCATGAACCGGTTCAGGAAATTGGGATTCATTCACTACGCCGGTGGAGTAGAGGGCGGGCTCCAGGTTCACAGTTCACTGCTGAATGTAGTTCTGCACGACTAGCCCTTTTTCCCCATCGCACTCCCTAAAGGCAATCGCTCTCCCCCAATCGTGATGATGGTCATTCGCCAATTTCAGACAGTGTTCAATTGTGCTCAGACAAATGCACTCGCACTTGTGGTAACAACATGAACATGACAAAACGAAACTGCCTGAGGTGTGGTGGTGAACTGGTGATGGCGTTTCGCCCCAGCGAGAATGCGCGGGTCAACCAAGGCGCGGGGAAACTGTTGCGAGCAAACGCAACCTGGAGATGCAGCACGTGTGGACAGGCGTTCGCTGCAGCCGAGCTTCGAGAAGACAAGCGGGCGATTCCAAAAGTATTCGGGCAAACCTAAATAGCGACTAGCCTTCATCTTAGTGGAGCCTTCTCTCCAGTAAGCAGAGTGACAAGTTGAACCAAGGAGAATCATGGACAGCGTGACAGAAGAAAAACTCGGAATGGAAATACACCCAAGTGGCCGTGCCCTGGGAGACTCCAAGCCCTCCACTGATAAGTTCTCGAAAAAGAGAATGGCCAACAAGCAGAGAAGAAAGAGAGCGCACAAACGCAAGCTAAGCCGATCTAACACGAACGGTTAAGAGCGCCATTTGTCGTTCTTGTCATGTAATCCGCTCCCATTCGATGCGAATCGTGAGGTCAGCGGTAGCGCGCCTGAAGCGCTTTCCCACCCCGTACCGGCAAGAATCTGGACTTGTGAGGGAATCGCTTGAGGCGTGTGGTCGTGGTCCTCCTGGGAATGTCGTGTCGCGGGTGACTAGCTGTGGACGGCCCGCAGAGGATGAGCTGAGGACGGTTGAGAGGGGCGCATAGAGCTCAAGCCTAAGCTGGCCCGAAAGACTTCCCGCACTCCATGCAACACGCCTTGTAACGCGACGTAATCAGCCCACAAAATGGGCAAATCCTTTGCGATTGTACCTGTTGCACCTGCGGAATAAGTATCCTCAGCAGCGCTCGAAACAAGTTGGCAACGTAAGCTAACCGTCTGCGGAGGCGGCTACGGAACGAACCAAGGATAGGTTCCATCGCGACCTACTTCCTCTTCTATTTCCGTTTGGGAGGCTAAGCGGCCGACGAACTCTTGAGAAGAGGCTCGCCTTGGCGGTCTCCGACAGGTCAATGATGGCAGGCTAAGACTCGTGATTCTGTACAGGATTGCTCACATTGCGAGAAACATTCAGTCCTGTTAATTGGGACATCCCGGTTGTCGATTTAGGCCACAAAGCGGAAGTGAGCAATTCAGACCAGTTCGTGTTTGGCGCCTGAGCGATCATGGTAAGAGACGGAGTATCCGGTTTCGTGACTTTCATGTGCTTTGCGAAGGTCGATGAGATGACCTTCTCTCCCTTCATTATCCGCACTGAGCTCAGGAGGTGGTATGACTCTCTCCAAAGGAAACGTTCCGATCGTACAGCTGCATTCCCACACCGACGGATGCTTTCAAGACTCATGCGAGCGGACGGTCCGCGTCCGAAAGCTGTGCCAGAATAAAGGAGCTCGGCTTTAGCGCTTCCAAGCACATAAAAATATACGGCCAGCGTTATGAGCTGATTTCGGATCCCTTTGAAGACGGAGAGTGCACAGCGGTCCAAGTAATCAGCAAAACCGATCAAACGATACGGACGCTGCGGCTTCCGACAGCAATCCTCGTAGGCTTGTCGGATCGCTTTCGAAACAAGCCAGTGAAGCTCGCCCTGCGAAAGACTCCGTAGTTCTTGCGGCCTCGGCTGCGCACCTCACCGAAGAGGCGGGTTCTTTGCCACCATTCGAAGTGAGCAATTCAGACCAGCTATCTTGCCGGGTCTGCGGGATCATGATGCTGGAGACGAGCACTTCCTTCTCTCTCTCAGGTTGCCCAAGCAACCGAAGACAAGAAGTAATTGCATCAAGGAACCATCCCCGAGCCGGATCGGTTGCAGAACTGAATGACCTACTGCAGCCTGGTTTTGTCTAGCGGGCGAAAGGCGGCAAACATATGAAAGTCAGCCTACGGAAATGTCTTCGGGTGCAAGTGGTCTGTCTATGTCTTTGGCCGGTTCTTGTACTCGGGCAGGGATCGGACCTTGCCCGGAACTTGACCGACTGCAAAGCTGGCCGCGAAAGCTGCGATCGCTCGAAATTGAGCCAGTCGGAATCGGCTGAGGTAGCTTTCGCCAGCCACGGGCGCAACGTTTCGAACTGCCGGTATGGCTTTGCCAACTGCGACCGCTCAAAGCTGACCGCGCGCGAGGCAACTGCCCTGGCAGTAGCCGATCACCAGAAGAATGTCTCCAACTGCAACGATGGCATAGGATCCTGCGATCCGTCCAAGCTGACCCCTTCCGAATCCCGTGAAAGGGCTGTGGCGGAGCGCCAGCGCAACCTCGTCGACTGCAAGGACGGGGTAGGCTCCTGTGATCGCTCCAAACTGACCCCGTCGGAAGTCGGAGACGTGAACGAAGCCAGGCGCCAGCTTAACATTTCCAACTGTAAAACTAGCACTGGGATCTGTGATCGTTCCAAGCTAACTCCTTCGGAAGCGAGGGAAGTGACTGCCGCAGAACTCCAGCGCAACTCGCAGAATTGTGAGAATGGCTGGAACGAGTGTGACCGTTCCAAACTCACTTCAATAGAAGCGGGGCAGACCGCGACTGCGGACCACCGGCGCAACCTCTCCGCTTGTGGGGGTGGCCAGGAGACCTGTGACTACTCAAAACTTACTGCCCCCGAAGCCAAGATGCTGGCCGACGCAGAGCACCAACGTAATTACACGGCTTGTCTAAAGGGTTACGGTTATTGTGATCCCTCTCGTCTGACCCCATCTGAGACCAAAGCAGTCCAGGTAAAATGAACGACTTTTTGTCAGTTGCAAGTACCAGTGAATACTCAAAAGAGGAGGAGAGCTGCTCAAGTGAGTAGCGACACTTTCATGACAGCATACCTGGAAAGTACCCGGCAATCGTTGATGCAGCCGATAACGCCCACCTGGAAGCTGACTGTGATCGACCGCCGGCTTATGTGGCTTCAGAAGCATCCCGGCATGAGCGGTCATAACCTCCACATCTGGGCATCGGGGAGCTTCCAGGAACCCTCCCTTCCCGCCAAGGCCTTGGGTTGTGAATGAGGCGCCATCCGTAAGCTTAGATGGTGACCAGCGACGGGTTTTTATGGCTTTTTCCGTTACTA
>CAWHVI010000005.1:0-96313 GCA_963832765.1 uncultured Acidobacteriaceae bacterium
AGCGCGCTTGTCAGTTATCTGTCTCCTCAGGAACCCGGGGAGGCTTGGGAGGCTTAGGGGGAGCAGGCACTTTCGGGACGCCGACGTTGGCCGAGGCATTCGAAGATGCTTTGCGGATCTCAATCGTACCGTGTTCGTTCTTGAGGGTCAGCAGCGGCCCGCCGCCACCCACCGAACCTGTGGCCACACCCCGATCGTTCGTATTGTCAACTTTCAGATCGCTGAAGTCGGTCTGCACTTCCCCGTTACGGACGTGCGCATCCACCTGGAACTTGGCCTTATCCGGAACATAAATTTGTATGTCGCCCTGGCGGTTCTCCACCTGCACGCTGCCCAGCTTGCTTATGCGAATCTCGATGGCGCCATTGGCGTCGGTAAGATGAACGTCGCCGGAGACCCCTCCCAGCTGAATGTCCTTCGAACGCGTTTCCAAACGCAGCGGCCCGGTGATATTCTGCGCCTGCAGATCGCCCGAATCCAAATCCAAATCGCCATCTAATCTCGCAAACTGAATGTTGGTACGAGAACTCCTGAAGCTCACCGCCCTATTAATCCTGGCCAGCTTCAAGTTTTCGGTGAAATCGCCGTTCAAATGCACCTCACCTTTGACATCTTCGATCGAAACATCGTTCGCCCGGCCTTCGATGGAAACATCTGAGGCAACCTGCGAAACGCGCGCCGAACTGTGTTCCAGATGAAGTGAGACTTTGCCATTCACGTCCGTAGTCGCAACGTCCCCGTGTTGATTGGAAATCTCCACGTCACCATCACGGCCGGTTACATTCACATCGCCGTGACGCGACGTGACCGCAAGCGCGGCCTTGCGGGGGACAGCGATGTCTATATCGGTCGTTACCCAGTGGTCACCACCACCGTGCGTATTGGCATTTAGAGTGACAACGCCACCGCTAACCGTGATTTGCGGCTTGGTGGTGGTGTTCCATTCATCGGCGTTGTGCTGGCTCTCCGCGCCAATGCGTTTGTGAACCGTCACGTGAATTTGATTGTCGGTTGAAACGGTGACGTTCACCGCGCCCCGGTCATCCGTCACCCGCAGGCTGGCTCCGGCCGGAAACTCCTGCGCCAGCTGGTCCGAATAGCTGTAGGTATGGCCAAAGAAGTTGAAGTCGCCGTCGTTCATATTCATCTGGTCGCGCAGTTCCTGCCAGTTGAAGCGCGCCGCCTGAGTGGCGATGAGGCCAAAAACGATCAGCACGATGAGCAGAAAGACTCCTCCTGCTCCAATACCGCGGGCGCGACGGCCGCTGCTCTGCGCCTGCTGATATTCCACCAGCTTGACGATGCCCCACAGAATAAGCAGCAGAGGCCAGTAATGGGCGAACCATTGCCCCAGCATGAACCAATGCAGCACGCCCATCGTGCCCAGAAGAAAAACCACGCCCAGAAGAATCAATACTACCGGTCCGGCCAACGAGCGCGCAGGCCGTGGCGGAGGAGCCGGAGGCGGAGCTTGCACCGGGCTAGCCATTTTTCACCTCGGTGTCACTGGCCGGGACCGGCGGCTGAGTATTCTGTCCCGGGCCGCCGCTCAGCCCGGTTGACGGCGGCAGCGTGACCGGCGGGTGCGTACGATCCAGAAGAATCGCCAGTCCAATCGCCAGAAGCAGCGCAGGCCAGGTGCGGTCCCAGCCCGGGCCGTGTATGTTCTCTAGCAGAGAGAGCGCGCCGATGGTTACCAAAACCGCGGGCCCGACGAACGATCCGCATCGAACCTGTGGTCCGCACGCAGGACCAAGCAATCCGAGGCGGCGGGCAAACAACCAGACTCCCACACCAATCAGGAAGAGCGGCCAGAGCCGTTCCACGCTGATATCCAGAATTCCTGAAGTTTGCAGAAGAAACAGGAAGCCTAATCCGATCAAAATGATGGCAGCCAGCGGCGTCTTGGAGGTATCGACTTTTTCTCCCGCGCCGAAGGCACGCCCCAGCCCCAGCGGATCGGGAGCAGGCTGGCCGAGTTGCAGCGCTTTCGCGGTCCGCACCGAGTCTATGATCTGGTACACGTAAAAGAACGCCATGCCCAGACCGCAGATGGTCTGAAGAGTCTCACTTCCCCCACTCGCCCCCACGACCAGCAATACGAACGTCAGTAAATGCGCCAGGCCTTTTGCGTACTGTCCCGTGTAGACGGCACCCACGCCGAAAGGGAAAATTCCGCTCAGAATCCCCGCCAGAGCCGGATTCGGCCCCGAGTTCACGATCACCGGAACTGCCGTTGGAGTCACCGTGCCCTCAACCCGCTCCGCCAAACAATGCTCGCAATAGATCACTCCGCGCACGTCGCGTGTGCATTGTGCGCACAACGGCTTTCCGCAAGTCCGACAGTACGCCACGGCTGAAGCATCAGGATGATTGGCGCAGTTCATAAGGGCCTCCCTGGGTTGCTCACAGTAGACGGCAGTTGCGAGGATTGCGCCAGCATAGGCGCTGCTCCGCTCTGGCCGTAATTGCGATCTTGTTTTGGATCGGGGCGCCCGCTGGTATCCTTCCCGCGATCTTTGCCCTTTGTCTCCGGATTTTCCGGAGCGGGTTCCGCGGGCGCGGTCATGCGCTTGAACTCGCGCACTCGCGACTCGATCTCATATACAAAGCGGATGTTGTCGTAATACTTCACCACCCGTCCCGAAGTTTCGTAATAATTCCGCTTGATGGTGCTGGGTCGGAAATCGGCAGCGTGCACGTCCGTGATCTTCACGCCCGCCAGACTCATGCAAATGGAAACGGCAAAGAAGGCCATACCGAACGACATGGCAAACCGCGGCTGCCGCACAAAGGCCAGCGCCGGGGCCGCTACCGTCTGAACGAACTCCCCCCACCAGGAAACACCCGCCACTTGGGCTCCAACCCTGCGGCTCTCCTGCCCGGTTGTGGCCAGCAAAATATTGTGTACCAGCCCGGTTGGAGGCTCGGCCATTTGCAGTGATTTCAGCCAGCTTCGGCCTGCCTCAGCCTCCCTTAGCAATGGGCCACACACTGCACACACCCGGGCGTGGCTTTCGAATTCCACCCGCCAGCTTTCAGTCAGATGATGGTCCAGCGCATCACCCAGCAAAGCTTCAAACTCGGCGCATTGCATTCCGTTTTTCGTTTCGTCCGGCATCACATCACCTGCCTATAGGTACGTTGCAATTGACGCGCAAGTTCCGCCCGCCCCCGGTTGATTCTCGATTTCACCGTGCCCTCCGGAACCCTAAGTACAGCAGCAATTTCCCGGTAGTCCATGTCCTGCAGGTCGCGCAAAATGACCGCTTCCCGCAGGTCCGGAGAGAGCTTCTGCAGTGCCTGATGAACCGCTTCCTGTCGTTCGCGCTGCTGCACTCCTTCATCGGGAGGAGCGCCTTTGTCGGCGATCTGCTCGCCCAGCGGCCGGGCGTCTTCGTGCTCGGAGGCAAGCGCGTCCAGCGAATCCGTTATCCGGTCATGACGGCTCTTGCGAAAATGATCCACCAGCAAATTGCGGGTAATGCTGGTCACCCAGGTTATCAATGCTCCACGGTCCACATCATAAGACTTCAGCGTTCGATACATGCGGATGAAGACCTCCTGGGTGAGGTCCTGGGCGTCATCCGCCGATCCGGCAAAGCGATAGCAAAGGTTATAAATGCGGCGATGATACTGCTGCACAATCTGCTCCCATGCAACGGCGTCGCCGGCAAGGCAGCGACGGACCAGCATGGCAGCAGCGCGGGGGTCTTCCAACCGACACTCCGGAACTCCTGGCTTTCAGCCTGAGGATTTGCTGCGACGGACACACTTCAGGCCTTACATCACCTTAATGAATACGTGCCCGCGATGCCAGAAGTTCAGTGCTTCCCATGGAGCAGCAAATTGTAGCAGGGCGGACCCGGGCTGAAGCGGCTGCCGAAGAGACACCCCGCAGCGGCGGCAAGGGCAAAGGGTTGAAATCCAGCCAGTACGGGCTGATCTGAAGCAGAAACAGAAGAGCACTTTCCCTTATGTTGGCCTTTCTCGGCGTGCTTAGCGCAGAACTCAGCGTACTCGGCGGTTACAAGCTGTTGATTTACCGAGCCGAAAGGCTTCCTTATCCAGGCGAAATCATGGAACTTCTTCTCAACTGTCACCGTAACTCTGGCATGTGAGATTGACGCAAGCTCCATCCGAAAGGAATGCCCATGAAAACCACAAAGAAGGCTCTGCCGCTCCTGGTTGTCTTGCTTGCCGGAAGTATGGCTCTAGCAGCCCCTCCGGTTCAGTCCAATGCGACCGAACGCTATCTGCATGTCAAAGTCAACAATGCCAAGACACATGAACTTGTTCGGGTGAATCTCCCGCTCTCGCTGGCGGAAAGAGTGATTCCCGCGATCAACCATGGCCAGCTCAAGAACGGCAAAGTGCAGGTGGCCGGCCTGGCCGCCAATCCAGTGAACCTGAAAATGATTCTGGAAGCTCTGAAGTCGGCTCCGGAGGGCGAGTTTGTCACAGTCCAGGAGCCGGACAGCAACGTTCGGGTGGCCAAAGAGCACGGCCAGATGATCGTCCACGTCGTTGACAAGAAAAGCAAAGAGAAGGTGGACGTCACGATTCCATGGGAGGTCGCACAGGCTCTGGCCTCGGAAACGAACGAGGATCAGCTCAATATCGAGGCAGCGGTCAAGGCACTGGAGAGCGCCGGCGACGTCACCCTGGTCATGGTGAGTGGTCAGGACGAAAATGTGCGCGTATGGATTGACTCGCGCAATACCGGCGAATGACGAACCTCAAAGCGAGGAGAAACCCAAATGATCTTTCTAGCCAAACTTGGAGTGGGGCTTGCGGGGGCCGTACTGGTCGGCGGAGCCGCGCTTTGCAGTGAAGGATTCATTCACGTAAAAGTCCATGAGAAGCAGGCGGGCGGGACCAACGTATCGCTGATCCTACCTGCCGCGATTGCGCCGATAGCCCTGAAGTTTGTTCCCAGCGGCCACCTCGCGGAAGCATCCGCGAATATGCGACCGTACCTGCCGCTGCTGGATGCTGCCATTCCCGCTCTGGAGAAGACTCCCGATGTCGTCCTAGTCGAGGTCATTGATCCCAATGAACACGTCATTGTTGCCAAATCGGGCGGCTCCATTGTTGTGGATGTGAATGATCAGGACGATGTCGTGCATATCTCTGTGCCGCTGCGAGCGGCACAGAGTTCCATCCATGAAATTGCCAGCTCACGCGGGCCGATCTGATCTGAGCCAGCTTGCAACCCAAGACAACTTGATCGTCACCTGACTGATCCACTACGTCCGAGTGCCAATGACCTCCAGATACTCTGCTTCCACCACCGTCATTGCGTGGTTAGCTCTGTTGTGTGAGAACCATAAAGCTTCCAACTCTGCATGCAGATCCTGGTACGCGTCGCGAGAAAGTGAGGCGAACAACTGATTGGTCGGTCCATAGTAGGTTGCGAAGAAGTCGACTACCTGCGCCGGGGGGAACGGGAAGTCGAACGTATAGTGGCGCGGTTGCAAACACAGGTCAGACACTCCATCTCCAAAGCGCGCGCGGACGGTTTCTTCATCGCCCCATAGAACCGGGGAAGGCATTCCCGAGGGCGCGAGGTAACTGGAAATCATCTTGAACATCTGCCCGACAAATCCCTGGGGAGTCCAGTTTCCCATCGCAATGGTGCCACCCGGGCAACAAACGCGCAGCAGTTCTCTCGCCACCAATTCCGGCCGGGGGGCGAACATGGCTCCAATCAGACTGACGACGACGTCAAACCTCGCGTCCTCGAAGGGCAGATCCTCCGCGTCCGCCTCTTCGAAGCGGGCATTGAGCCCGCGTGCTGCGGCCTGTACGCGAGCCGTTTCGACCAGGTGGGAAGCGAGATCCACTCCCATCGCGTCCACTCCATCGCGGGCCGCGAGCAGGGCCAGTTCGCCGGAGCCGCAAGCCACGTCCAACAGCTTGCTGCCGGGCGGAACATTCAGGCGCTCGTAGAAATCGCGAGTGTTGTGGTCCATGTAGCGCGCCATACGGTGGTAGTCGCCCGCTATCCAGGTGCGTTTGAGGCGGGATTTGAGATCGTGCAACTCCGGTGCGATTGCGATGGTTGCCATGTGAATTTCCCTTCCTTTGAGTAAATTAATTTTTTAGCTCTGCCACGAGAGCGCGCTTGGGCACCAGCATTCTTACCCGCCAATGCCCTCCCGCTTCCTACAGCCGTTCCGCCGTCACCGAGACCGGCACTCCTTTGGTCAAAGAATCAAACACCGGAGAATGGCTGGGGCCCAGTTCAACGATTTCCTGCAAGCGTTCTTCTGACACATCAGCCTTGATCTTGAAATTGACCCGGATCCCCTGGAATCCCTGACGAACGTTCTTGTCGAGGGCAAGGAATCCGTGCAAATCAATATCGCCTTCAAGGGAGGACTCGACTTGCTCGATGTGAATTCCCCGCGCCGCCGCGTGATAAACCATGGTCGTGGTCAAACAAGCCGCCAGAGCGTGAAGTAGATGTTCGGTGGGGTTGGCGGCGGTGTCCTCGCCCAGCAGAATCGCAGGTTCATCTGCTTGCAATACAAAAGGGTCGGGGTGTGATAGCTCTTGGCCGGCACCGTAGAGCGTATCCACGGTCGAGCGGTTCTGGGCAGCGTCCATCCATTGATTACGAACCCGGAACTTGAACTTCGCGATAGCCGGAGTGGCCTTGATCGCATCGATGGTTGTGAACAGATCCTCAACTGGGACTCCGTTGACGATGGTTCGAAGCGCCGTCGCCGTTGCTGTATTTGAGTTCTTCATTGGTTTTCTCCTTTTAATTTTCTTGTGGGTTGCGCGTGGCGGCTTTAGACCGCCACCTCGGTCTTGCCGGCGGCCAAAGCGCGAACCGCTTCCGTAGTCAGGGCTTTTCCGCCAATGCCCCAGTCGCCGCTGCGAGCTTCCTCAATCACTACCCAGGTAACGGGGCGCATGTTTTCGCCTTCAATGCTGACCATCGCATCAGTCAGCTTGGAGATGATCTCCTTCTTTTGGGATGGGGTGAATACTTCCTCAATCAGCTTTACTTGAATCAGTGGCATGGCTACCTCTCTTTTCTTCTTCTGGATTGATCGCCGGCAATTTGCATCGCCTGCGACGCTTTTCACTATGCGGGGGAAAGGGGGTGGAGCACTTATCCGCGAGTCTGGTTTTCTTGCTCGCCTGCGGATACTATGTGTTTCACTTGTCCGCGCGTCCGGGATGGTTTGCCGCAAGTCCTAAGCAGGAGTTCTTCGAATGGACGTCCTATCCGAAGTACTGAAAGTGGTGAAGCTCGACGGGGCGTTTTACTACAACGGCGAATTTTCCTCGCCATGGAGCGTGCGCACGCCAAAGTCCGGCCGGCTCGCGCCGTATGTCGCGCCGGGCTCCGGGCACATCATCATCTTCCACCTGCTGGTGGAGGGCAGGGCGCACGCGCGACTGGACGACGGCGCGCCGATTGATCTGGCTGCTGGGGACATCGTCATCTTTCCGCATGGCGATCCGCACGTTCTCGAGAACGGGCGCACCAAGACGGTAGACAATGACAAAGAACTGGAGAGGATCTTCTCGCAGGGACTGAAAGTATCCCGCCTGGGCGGAGGCGGCGAGATGACCAAGTTCGTCTGCGGGTACATGGTCTGTGAGCCCCGGCTCAGCCAGGTTTTCCTGGCGGGATTACCGCCACTGTTCAAAGTGAGTGTTCGCGATGACTCGGCCGGGCGCTGGCTGGAAAACTCGATTCGCTTTTCCGTCGGCGAAGTGGATGCTTCGCGCGCAGGCAGCGAGGCGGTACTGGCGAAATTATCCGAGGCGCTGTTCGTGGAAACACTCCGGCGCTACATCGGGCGTCTGCCGGAGAACCAGACCGGCTGGCTGGCCGGCGCCCGCGATCCGGAAATCGGAAGAGCACTAGCCCTGATGCACCGGGAGCCGGCGCATCCCTGGACGATTGCCGAACTCGCCAAGCAGGTGGGAACGTCGCGGTCGGTCTTGGCCGAACGCTTTCGCCATTTTCTTAGCGAACCGCCCATGACCTACCTGACGCGTTGGCGTCTTCAGTTGGGCGCGCAAATGCTCTGCCTCGACCAGTCACAGTGCGGCCCAAATTGCGGCGGAGGTGGGATACGAGTCGGAGGCAGCCTTCAATCGCGCATTCAAGCGCGAGTTTGGCCTGCCACCAGCGAGGTTTCGGACGGGGTCGAAGGCGCGCCGCGATCCTCATAATGGTGCTAACTAACGCTTGCATATACAAACATACAATCGTATATACTTAGAGCATCATGCCTCTGAGTATCCGGAACCAGGCGACTGAACGGATCGCGCGGCGCGTGGCGGCAGAAACAGGAGAGTCCCTCACGGAAGCGATTCAGAAATCGCTTGAGGAGCGCTGGGAGCGGCTTCAAACCCGTCGGCGAGGGCGCATTCGGGCGGTCCAAGCCGAGGAATTACTACGCCGTGTAGATGCCCTTCCGGTTCTCGATTCCCGTCCGGAAGAAGAGATCCTGGGCTATGACCGTGACGGTATCCCGACTTGAGGGCTGTTTTTCATGGTCATTGATACATCGGCTCTCGTTGCCATCTTCCTCGGCGAGAAAGAGCGCCGGCCTTTCCTGGACCGCATTCTGCAGGCGGACGCCCGGCTGCTTTCTGCGGCGAATGCCCTGGAAACCGGAATTGTGCTGGAAGCGCGGCGCGGCGAAGCGGCAGGGCGCGAGTTCGATCTTTTCCTCGTCCGCGCTCAAATCGACGTGGTGCCGGTGGACGCGGAGCAAGTAGAAATTGCCCGTTACGCCTGGCGCAGGTACGGCAAAGGACGACACGCGGCGGGGCTCAACTTTGGCGATTGCTTCGCGTACGCACTGGCCAAATCCACCGAGCAAGAGCTTTTGGCCAAAGGCGAGGATTTCGGTTTTACAGACGTGGAACTGGCGTGATGTGTTGAGATGTGAGTAATAGGCGCTTACAGGGCCTTTCGCCCCACTACTTCCGGCCGCTTGTATGCGCCACATCTATGTGACACAATACTGACATGGCATCGGTAAACATGCGTCAACTGCGCGACACTCGCCGCCTGAAGACCTGGCTGAGGCAGGGCACGACGGTGGAACTGCGGGAGCGGGACCGCGTGATTGCGCATATCGTGCCTGCCAAGCAGGAACAAAAAGCTGTGGAGTGGCCGGACTTCGCAGCCCGCCGCAGAAAGATCTTCGGAGACCGCGTCTTGACCGTCGTAGACGACTTGATCAAGGACCGCGGACGCTATTGACGGTCTACGCCGACACGAGTTTCTTCGTTTCCGTGTACGTCAACGATCAGCACTCAGTCGCTGCCGATCGGTTGCTTGGGTCCAAGCCAACGGTCTGGTTCACGCCTCTGCACTGGGCAGAATTCGTGCATGCTGTCAGCCAGCAGGTTTTCCGGCGGAACTTGCCCCTGGCTGAATCGGACCGGGTATGTCGTGAAATCCAAAGCGATTTGACCGCTGGACTCTGGACACAGGCCGGAATACCGGAGCAGGCTTTCGAAGTCTGCGCCGAGTTGGCTCGCCGTCACGGACCGAAGCTGGGCGTACGAACCCTCGACAGCCTGCACATTGCTTGTGCTCTAGAACTGAAAGCGGAGAAATTCTGGACGTTCGATGAGCGGCAGGCGAAGCTGGCCAAGGCGGCGGGGATGAAGATTTCCTAAGCGAACGCGTTGTTCTAAAAAATTCGCCTTCCTACTCCTCTTCTTCCTTCACCTCACCCCGCTCGGCCTTGACCTGCGTAATGATCTTCTCCTGGAGTTGTGCCGGGACAATGTCGTAGTGGTGCATCTCCATATTGAAACTGCCGCGGCCCTGCGTCATAGAGGTTAGGTCTGCCCCATAGGTGAGCATCTCCGCCATCGGGACTTCGGCCTTTACGATGGTGTTGCCGCCTTTATTGTCCATGCCCTGAATACGTCCGCGGCGGCTGTTCAGGTCGCCCATAATCGAGCCGGCAAATTCGTCCGGTACCGTGATTTCCACCACCATGATTGGTTCGAGCAATGTGGGTTTCGCCACTTCCATAGCCTTCTTGAAGGCAATGCGTCCGGCCATCTGGAAGGAGAGATCATTTGAGTCCACGTCGTGATAGGAGCCATCGTAGAGAATCACCTTGAAATCCACGACGGGATAGCCGGCCAAATAGCCGCGGGCGGCCGCGTCCTTAATTCCTTTCTCGACCGGTGGAATATAGTTCTTTGGGATCGCACCGCCGAAAATGTCGTTGACGAACTCGAATTCTCCGCCACGCGGCAAGGGTTCCATTTTGATTTTGCAGTCGCCGTACTGACCGTGGCCGCCGGTCTGTTTTTTGTGGCGGCCCTGCACATCGGCCTTGGCGCGAATGGTCTCGCGATAGGGAACCTTGGGCGCTTTCAAGTTCACCTCGGTGTGATAGCGCTTTTTCATTTTGGAGACGACTACCTCAATATGCTGCTGCCCGGTGCCCGCAATGAGAAACTCCTTGGTCTGTGGGTCGCGGAAGAATCGCAGCATGGCGTCCTCCTCCATCAGCTTATGAATCCCAGGCCCGAGTTTGTCTTCGTCGGCCCGGGTTTTCGGCTCAATCGCAAAGGTGATCGCCGGTTCAGACAGCTTGACACGAGGATATTGAATTGGCGCAGATTTATCGCCCAGCGTATCGCCGGTTAACGTGTCTTTCAGTTTGGCTACGGCGCCGATATCGCCCGCGTGTAATTCAGGCACCGGCACTGCACTCTTGCCCTGCATGATGGAGATGTGTGAGAGTTTCTCCTGCGAACCGCGGCTAAAGTTCTGGAGTGCCGAATCGTTCTTCAGAACACCAGAGAACACTTTGAAGTAGGAAATGCGTCCGGCGAAGGGGTCGGAAACGGTTTTGAAGGCGTAGAGCGACACTGGTTCGGCATCGGTCTCGTGGCGCTTTGGGGCGTCGCCGTCGCTGGAAGCAGCAGCGTCGCCCTGCACCCACTCGTGTTCGGACGGCGCGGGCGTGTAGTCCACAATAAAATCCATCACCCGGTCAGCGCCAACATTGCCTAGACCCGACGAGAAAATGACGGGGAAAATTTTGTCTTCGCGAATGGCATTGTGCAATGCAGGGACAAGGTCTTCCTCAGGGATGGTTCCCTTCTCGAAGAATTCTTCCATCAGCTTGTCGTCGCCCTCGGCGACCAGCTCCACCAAGCGCTCATGGGCGGCCTGCACCTGATCTTTCATATTGGCCGGGATTTCGGTTTCTTTGCCCTTGCCATCCCCGCCGAGTTGATAGGTGTAGGCCTTCATACGGACCAAATCTACGACGCCGCTCAGGTTCTTTTCGCTACCGATGGGCAGCTCGATGGGGATCACGTTGCGTCCAAAAGCCTTTTCGACCGACTCCAACACGCGCTCGGCATTGGCGCGATCGCGATCCATGCGGTTCACGACAATCAGACGTGGAGTCTTATACTCCTCGCAGTAGCTCCAAACCCGTTCGGTCACAACTTCTACGCCCGCCACCCCATCCACGATAACAATGGCGGCGTCTACGACCGGCAAAACCAGCTTGGCTTCATGGACGAACATGCTAAAACCGGGGGTATCCACGAAGTTGATTTTGGTCTGGCCCCACTCTGCGTACGCGAGGCTGGCCGAAATGGACATCAGGCGGGCAATCTCCTCTTCGTCATAGTCAGTGGTGGTGCTGCCATCGTCCACGTGCCCCAGGCGCTGAGTGGCTCCTGCCGTGTACAGCATGGCCGAAACCAGCGACGTCTTGCCGGCGTGTCCGTGGCCCACCACCGCAACGTTCCTGATGTTCGCGCCTTCATAGACTTTCACGAGTTAGCTCCTTCATACCGGGATCTGCACCGAAACAGGAGATTCTACGCCGATGTCGGCGGATTGTTCAGCAGAACAGTCGCCTACGGAATCTGCAAAGCGGAAGGATGCTACCACAGCCGAAAAAGGTAGCTCAAGTTGAGGAACTGACCCGCTGCCCGTATTGCAGTAAATATTCTCTTGCGCTGTGAGGGGCCCCGCCCTGTCCCTCCAAAAAACAGGAGGGACCAGGGCGGGGGCACCCGGTCAATCAAGCCGAGCATTCTGGATTCGTTTTTTATTCGCCTCTGTGATATTCTTTCCACAACTTTTGTGACGGATGACCTTACGTCCTGCCAGTCCCGGAGTGTAGGCTACGGAAGTTCTCTTAAATCTATCGCGAGGAGCGGCTTTTATGGCGGATGAACGGACAAAAGCAATTGATCTGGCGTTTGCGCAAATCGAGAAGCAGTTCGGCAAAGGCTCGATCATGCGTTTGGGCTCCAAAGAAGCAATCGTCCCGATTTCGGTAATTTCAACTGGGGCGATTTCTTTCGACGCCGCCCTTGGCGTAGGCGGGTTTCCGCGCGGGCGGGTGGTCGAGGTATTCGGCCCGGAATCCTCCGGCAAGACCACCATTACCTTGCAGGTGATCGCGGAGGCACAAAAAGCCGGCGGTATGGCTGCCTTTGTGGATGCCGAGCATGCGCTCGACCCCTCGTACGCCAAGAAGTTAGGCGTGGACGTGGACAATCTTCTGGTCTCGCAACCCGACTACGGTGAGCAGGCCCTGGAAATCACGGAGGCTCTGGTGCGCTCGGGAGCCATTGACGTGTTGGTGGTGGATTCGGTCGCCGCGCTGGTACCCAAAGCTGAACTGGACGGCGAAATGGGCGACAGCCACATGGGCCTGCAGGCCCGGTTGATGTCGCAGGCGCTGCGCAAGTTGACGGGAACGGTTTCCAAGTCGCGCACCTGCCTGATTTTCATCAATCAGATTCGCGAGAAAATCGGCGTGATGTTCGGAAATCCGGAGACAACGACCGGCGGACGCGCGCTGAAGTTTTATTCCTCGGTGCGAATTGATATCCGCCGTATTGCAGCCATTAAAGATGGAGACGTGGTCACCGGATCGCGAACCAAGATCAAAGTGGTCAAGAACAAAGTCGCGGCGCCCTTCCGCGAGGCCGAATTCGACATCATGTATGGCGAAGGAATCTCCCGCGAAGGCGACCTGCTGGATTTGGCGGTGAATCACAACATTGTGGAGAAATCCGGTTCCTGGTTCAGCTACAAAGGGGAACGGATTGGCCAGGGACGCGAAAATGCCCGCGCTTTCCTGAAAGAGAACAAGGACACATTCGCCAAGCTGGAGTCTGAAGTGCGGAAGGCTCTGGGGCTCACTTCGGCCACCCCGCAACCAGCAGCCCAGGGAGCAGCAGCCGCGAGTAATTCAACGGGAGCACGGGTAACGACCATGCCCACCGCGCCAGTGGAGACATCTAAGGTGCCTGCCACCAGACGTTAAAACGTCATTGTCCTAACACCGTACACCGTTGAGGCTCAGTGGGCAGGGGAATGCGTTGCGCTCGGAATCATGTCCGCTATGGCCGCGAATAATCTGTTAGACAGGTCGGGATTCCGGCGCGCAATTTCGGCGTTCAGCACCGCGGCGAAACCTACCCAGGCAAAATAAGGAATAAAAACACCAGCCGCGGCTCGGTCTACTTTGCGAGCTGCCAGGATGTAGTTCGCAATTTCCCATTCAAGGGCCAGGCTATCCAGCAGCGCTAAATCGGGACGATGGCGCTCGAAGAACAACTTGGACCACTTTGCATTGGTAGCCAACTGGGCAGCCCAAAGCTGCAATGCGCGGGACCGTTCGGGCGAATCCTCTGCTTGCCAAATTCTCCAGCCAGACCAGGCGATAAGCGCATACAGTCCCGTCCAGACGACGGGAAACACTGGCTTGGGCGGCGTAAAGCGAGGCTTGTTAAGCCGGTCGTACCAGGCTTTGGAGCGGCCAGCTGGGCTATTACGGGCTCCTCGCAATGCTACGACGGCGGTAGCCAGTCCGAAACCCGCCAAAGCTAAAAGAGAGGTGGTTGTAGCTGACTTCATTCCATTCCTCCTGGGCCCCTAAAGACATCATTAGGTTGCTCAGAGCAAGCGAAATGTTGCGCACGAATATGAGCCCATTTACGACTCTTGGCTTCCTTCGCCATTGGATTGCCGAAGGTCACCGGAATTATCCCATGCCAATGCCGCCTAGCCGGGCCCGGGCGATTCGCTATCCTCGCTTTGGCGGCAGTATCAGTGCTTCCCCCAGAATTTTGGTATAAATTCAAGGAGAGGGTTGGTGACCACTCTCTATTCGTTTGTCTTCTCCGCCCAATTCCGCTTTCTATCTCAATTCGGATTCCGGTCCGCACTCTGATCCGCCACCACCGCGGGGCCCGGTGCCCCAGGAAGACCCGCCTTGGACTGGTTGGGACGTTCTCGCGCTCGCTGTTCTCACGATTCTAGCCATTTTTGTATTTTTGTTCGCCGGCACATTGGCTGCACAGCGCCTGCTATTCCCTCACTTACCGGTGACAGAAGTCGCCAAGTTTCCTCTGGTGACGGTTGCCGCCCAATTTCTCGCGTACCTTGTGCTATTCGCTTTCATGATAGTGATCGTAAGGCGCGGTGGGACCAGAAGCTTTTGGGCTGCGATCCGCTGGAATTGGCCAATCGGCTGGCCGGTTTATCTCCTTATCGGCCTGGTCCTCGCAATTTCCCTGCAGGGCCTCGCGCATGTGCTGCCCATGCCTAAAGAATTGCCGATTGACCGATTTTTCCAAACGACTCTCGAAGCCTGGATTTTGTCTGTGTTCGGGGTTACGCTGGCGCCTTTGTTTGAGGAGCTGTTCTTTCGCGGCTTTCTTTATCCCGTTCTGGTACGGCGGATCGGACCGTCTCCGGCAATCATTCTCACCGCCGCGAGTTTTGGCCTCATCCATGCGCCGCAACTGGCGCAGGCATGGGCGCCGGTGCTGGTCGTTTTCCTGGTTGGCCTTGTACTCACGATCACCCGCGCGGTGACCAAATCGGTGGCCTCCAGTCTATTAATCCATATGGCCTACAACGGAACGATCAGCGTGCTGCTTTTCCTGGCTAGCGATGGCTTTCGCCATTTGGACAAGCTGAATCAGTGAGCGCGATGGCGCCGCCTGAATCGGAGGGATTATGCTGGAAACTCCGCAACAATACACCGCTCGCATCTTAGGCTACGTCGAAGGTAAGAACCCGTTGCAGGTCGAGCGGTCAACTCCCAGAAAACTGGCAGCAATCATCAAAAGGCTCGAGCGGAAACAATTGCTGCAGCGACCGGCCCCGGGCCGCTGGAGTATTGCGGAGATTCTTGCCCATCTGGCCGATGCCGAACTGGTGAGAGGCTGGCGGATGCGCCTGATCGTTGCGCAAAACGGCGCAACCATCCAGGCGTTCGATCAGGATGTGTGGGCGAGCACGTTTGAGTACCGGCGGCGCGATCCTGGGGCTTCACTGGAAATGTTCCGGGTACTGCGTGAAAGCAATCTGGCGCTGCTGAAGTCGCTTCCCAGGAAGTTGTGGCAGAACTATGGCATGCACGAGGAACGCGGCAAAGAATCGTTGGCGCGCGTCGTCCGCATGTTCGCTGGCCACGACCTAAATCACCTGGCGCAAGTGGAACAGATCGCCAAAGGCAGCCGCAACCGATCGGCACGATAGCGAAATGTAGTTATCGGGTCATGTCATCTATATCCAGCGATGTCTTCATCAATCGGTCGGGATTGCGGAATCACGGGGTTGACTCGCAGGCAGGGAGAGGAGGACAGCGATAATCACAATGGGCGGCAAAGCGAACAGTGTATAGAACGGAAGCTGGAGCAATTGCAGTTGCCGGATAGGGACAAAGAATGACCAGATGGCCAGGACCGTTGCAGTGATCCATTGCCAGGAGAGGCAGGCTAGAATCGCAATGATTGCCGCACGTCCTCCGAAGAGGAATTTTGGGTTTGCTTGCCAGCGCGCCGCCAGCCAAAGAACCGCGGGCAGAAGCAAGATCTGGTTATAGGGAGCTACTTTGTTAAGGATAACCAGGGTAATGGCCATTGCCAACGCGATTGGCAGGCCGAAGTCGAGCGACGCTGGTTCGCTTTTGCGAAGTTTCCAGCAGAGAAAAACAAAAGCGAGAATCAAGGCCACCGTCGCCACCTTCCCACCGCCGGAGGTGAGCAGAACCTGCACGATCGGCTCGTCCGCAGCATAGCGGCGGTATAGTTGCACAGCTGCTGCGAATTCGGAAACCCAGCCGGGGTGCAGGAATTCCGCGCCGATCATCAGTGCTGTTATGGTGCCAACGAAACCCCATGCCAGCGCCTTCCGCTTCCGCCAACTTGCTAAGGTCCAGACGAGAAGCCAAAGGATCAAAAGCCCGGAAAGCTGCGGCTTGATAGTAGAAAGTGCCAGCAGAAAACCGCCGGTAACCAGGTGTTCTTTCACGACGGCTAGGACGGCAGCGGCCAGGAAAAACGCCACCAGCAACGTAAATTGCTGCTTGTAGAATCCCTGCACCACGGCATAAGTACTCATCGCCAGCAGCATGATCGCAAGAACGACTACGTCTGGCGGATGCAATCCAAGCGTGCGCATCCATAAGGTGACGCTGGCGGCGGTGCAGAACAGCAGCAACCAGCCGAATCCTTTCATTACAAAAGAGAAGGGAAGAGTTACCGTGGGAGCAAGCAGGAACGCCACGTACAGCGGATAGGTGAAAGCCTGTCGGTCTCGGGGGTCGGAAATTCTATTGTTGTCGAGAGGTCTCCCATAGTACCCACTCTGAATCTCGCGGGTCACTTCTGCGCTATAGGGATCGCGGTGATGCAGAAGTATTTCGCGCGCAGCTAACCAATGCGGATAAAGATCTGAGTTGTTGCCGATCGGCCTTCCTCTGGAGAGTGCCCGCGCAGTGCTGGCCGGAATCAACATGCTTCCGGCCCAGTGCCACACGCCCAGGCAGATTAGGGAAGAAAGTCCGAGCAGATACCACCGATGCCTTCCCGAATTCCAGATCCACCGCATGCGGGTCATTGTAGCGCGAGGCCGGAGGAGAACTTGCCTCGGCAAGGTTTTCTTTCGGGCTGCATGCCGTGATACTTTGGACTGCTCATGTTTACACGACCAAAAGTCCTTTTTAGCGTTCTGTTCCTAATAACTGCTGGGTTCTGCTATGCACAGCAGGAGGCGAAGCCGGCGACCGCGCAGAGTTCGGCTAATCAAACGAAAGAGGCCGAAGAGGAGCCGAGACTGCCTGCGCTGCCTTCCGCGGTAGCGGGGAATGCGGTTGCCGTTTATAAATCGCGGGGAACAACCCTGCTCTTTTCCATGATGGGGATGGGGGCCAAGAAGACGTGGGAGGATGTGACAAACACCGCGTTTTATCTCGACCCCGACTGGGACCAGTGGTATCCGCTGAAGCCGGTGCCGGGCACAGCTGGCCGAATTGATGCCGCCGCCATGGAAGTAGATGGGCAAATATTTTTGATAGGCGGAGTTGTCGTGGATCCCAACAATCGTGGCACGGTCGTTCCCGACGTGAATATTTATGACACGAAGAACGAGATCTGGCTGCGGGGAAAAGATCTGCCGCTGCCGGTGGCCAATGCGGTGATCGGAGTCTATCGCGATCGTTATATCTATTTGCTGGGCGGCCGTTCGAATCGCGATGTTACCTCGAACGTACAAATTTACGACACGGACAAAAGCCGCTGGTTCGAGGGTACGCCGCTTCCTGGGCAGCCTGTCTTCGGGCACGCTGGTGCGGTGATGGACGACACGATCGTCTTCGTGGATGGCGCCTACAAGAACCCGCAACCGAAGGGAGCAGCGTTTCTTCCCGCCGACCAATGTTGGATGGGAAAGATCGACCATCATGATCCTGCCAAGATCGAATGGAGTAAGATTCCGCCGCATCCTGGCGATGCAAGATTTGGCATTGCCGCGGGAGCATCCGACAAGGAGCGAAAGATCTATTTCACCGGAGGAACCGACAACCCCGACGCCGATACCGGACTAGGTTACGACGGCAAGCCCGCCGAACCGGTTGCGACTGTTTTTGCGTGGGACTTGCACTCTGCAAAATGGGAAACGATCAACGAAACGAATCCCAATCCCACCATGAATAATCAGGGGCTTCTTTTCATTTCCGATCCGGAAGCGCTGGTGGTGGTGGGAGGCATGGGAAAGGGGCAGGTGCCGTCGCGCAAAGTGACGGTGATTCCAATCGGCAAGGATTCTCGCTAGAACTTCGGCAATAGTTTACGATTTGAACTCGAACCAGGAGGAATCTAATGAAGAAAGTGCTCATCGTACTCTTGTTATGCGCTTTTGTGCCCGCTGCATTTGCAGCCAAAGAGGAAGAAGACCGAGTACGGGATTCAGGAGAAGTGCTGGGCGAGATTTTGGACATCCCGGACAGCATCCCGCAATCCCTCATGGACAAGGCAGAGTGCCTGATCGTTTTGCCTTCCGTAAAAAAGGGCGCGTTCGGAATCGGGGGCAGCTATGGCCGCGGCGTGATGATCTGCCGCAGTGGACCGCATTACACGGGGCGCTGGGGGGCTCCGGCAATGTATGCGCTAGAGGGGGTCAGCATCGGATTTCAATTGGGAGGCCAGGCCACAGATTTCGTATTGCTGGTGATGAATCCCAAAGGGGCGGAGTCTTTGCTGAGCAGCAAGGTGAAGTTGGGCGCTGACGCCTCCGCGGCGGCTGGACCTAAGGGCCGCAATGCGGAGACCGCAACCGACGTAGTCATGAAAGCAGAAATTCTTTCCTACTCGCGGGCGAAAGGGCTTTTTGCCGGCGTTTCGCTGGAAGGATCCACTTTGCGTTCAGACGGCAGCGCCAACGAAAAGCTTTATGGGCAGAAGGTGAGCGCCAGAGAGATTATCCGCGACGGCAAAGTCAAACCACCGGCCTGCGCCAAGCAGTTGATTTCGTCACTCGACAAGAAGAGCCCTAAGAATCTTTCGGATCCCAAGTCGCTGCAATAGCACCCTGAATACGATGAGGCGGGATTCTCCCCCGCCTGTTTTTTTATGAATACCGAACCTATCCGCTGTTGGTGGGCAACTGACGAGCTTTCCATCACCTATCATGACCAGGAATGGGGGGTTCCCTTGCACGACGATCGCAGCCTATTCGAATTCCTGATTCTCGAAGGAGCACAGGCTGGCCTGAGTTGGATCACGATCCTGAAGAAACGTGAGAACTACCGGGCCGCTTTCGACAACTTCGATGCCCGGAAGATCGCGCGCTATGATCGCCACAGGCTGCAGAGCCTGTTACGAGATCCTGGCATCGTAAGAAACAAGCTGAAGGTCCTCTCCGCCGCGCAGAACGCCAAAGCATTTTTGAAAGTGCAAGAGGAGTTCGGCTCTTTCGATCGCTATGTCTGGCAGTTTGTGGGCGGAAAGCCGCGCCAAAATCGCAGGCGCGCCATGAAGCAAGTCCCGGCGAGCACAAAGGAATCGGACGCCATGAGCAAGGATATGAAGAGGCGCGGGTTTAATTTTGTGGGTTCCACAATTTGCTATGCGTTTATGCAAGCAGTTGGCATGGTGAACGACCACTGGATAGACTGCTTTCGCTACAAGCAAGTGAGCCAGTAAGTTCAAAAACCAACACCCCTGTCTCATCCGTTACAAACGATTGATTAACGAGGCCACGTACCCAGCACCGAAGCCGTTATCAATATTCACTACGCTGACGTTCGAAGCGCAGGAGTTCATCATGCCCAGGAGAGCGGCCAGGCCCTTGAACGCCGCACCGTAACCAATACTGGTCGGTACCGCGATGACCGGAACTCCGACAAGTCCGCCAACTACGCTGGGCAGAGCCCCTTCCATACCGGCGCAGACGACGATCACACGCGCGTGACTGAAAGTTTCGCGGTTGGCCAGCAGACGATGAATGCCAGCCACTCCGACGTCATACAAGTGCTGGACGTCGTTTCCCATAATTTCCGCCGTGGCGACGGCTTCTTCCGCCACCGGAATATCGCTCGTGCCGGCAGAAACCACGGCGATTGTCCCTTTACCGTAGGTCTTGCTGTCGCGCTGCAGAACGATAGCTCGGGCTAACTCGCGATATTCTGCTTTAGAAACGCGCCTTCGCACTGCGGCAAACTGCTCTTTGCTGGCGCGTGTAGCCAAGACATTTCCGCCGTGCTTAGCAAGTCGGGAAAAGATTTGGGCAGTTTGCGCGGGTGTTTTTCCCAGACCGAAGACGACTTCCGGCATGCCGACGCGCAGGCTGCGGTGGTGATCTACCTTGGCGAAACCAAGGTCTTCGAATGGAAGATGCCGTAGACGAGCAACCGCCTCATCCGGCGAGAGCTTTCCGGAGCGCACTTCTATAAACAACTTGCGAATCGATTCAGCGTTCAAGATATCCCGAATTTCCCGGCGACAGAGGGCAAACGGCGTTTATTTGTCATAGTGGAGCAGAGAGAGAACATCATAGCCCTGCAGTTTTTGACGGCCGCTGAGGAAGTCGAGTTCGACTACGAAGCCAAGGCCAGCGATCTCCGCACCCAGCGTGGATGCCAGCTTGGCGGTGGCCTGCGCCGTTCCACCGGTCGCAAGCAGATCATCTACGATGATCACGCGCTGGCCTTTTCCGATTGCGTCTTTGTGGATTTCCAAGGCGTTGCTGCCGTATTCGAGCTCGTACTCCGCCCGTTCGGTAACAGAGGGCAGCTTGCCGGGCTTACGCACCGGAACAAAGCCGGCGTTCAGCCGATAAGCCAGTGCCGGACCGAATATGAACCCGCGAGCCTCGATTCCGAGCACCAGGTCCACTTTTTTCTGCAAATAGTATTCGGCCAGGGCATCAATCAGAGTAGCCAAGCCGAGCTTATCTTTGAGCAGTGTGGTGATGTCGTAGAACAGAATGCCCTTCTTGGGGAAATCAGGCACTTCGCGAATCAGCTTCTTTAACGGCTCGCACTTCGCTGCGAGATCAGACATTCACCAGGCTCCTTCGATCCGAAATGTGGTCAATCCTGTTACAGGTTTGGCTTCCGATTCTTCTACGTTGTCTACGCGTGCCGCGCGCGGACCTTCCTGCAAACGCGACCGCAAACCGCTCAACTGATCGCGCGTCCCCATGGCCAGCACTTCGACGCTGGAGTCGGAATTATTGCGCACCCATCCTGCGACCCCAAGCATATGCGCCTCACGTTCCACAAACCAGCGGAAGCCCACCCCCTGTACGCGTCCGCGTACGACAAAACGCCGGGCCAGAGTGACTTTCTCGGAAGTCATGCCTGATTGGCCATTCGGGTTCTAACCATGTGGCAACTTGCGCATTGCACCTGTTGAGAAACCTTTGAAGCGATTAGCTTAACCTAAATGGCGAAAACTAAGCTCTTTTCGCCCTGCTTCCGGAAGAAATATGCCGGCGACTCCCTTTTTCTTGTGCCGGGAAAGCCTGGTTGACAGCAGGCAGCAGCGGCTTTGGCAGATGCGCAGCAGCATTCTCCGCCGTGGCCAGAGCGCTGTTCGCGTCCGGCAAAGCCGGGGGCTTTTTGATAGCTTCCTCAAAACGAAAAGCCGAGATCAGATCGCCAAACGTCTGCCGCCGCCAATCGCTGATATTTGGTTCCCGCACACCGGTGAATTTCTCCAGGAATTGCAGCACCGAGGTGTGATCGAAGGCCTCGCTGCAAACCCATCCTCCCGCCGTCCAGGGCGAGACAATGATGCAAGGCACACGAAATCCAGCGCCAATCGGCATGCCGTGCACGAACTCGCGCGGGGTGCCGGGCGGAGGGATTGGCGGCGCTACGTGATCGAAAATCCCGTCATTTTCGTCGTAGTCCAGAATGAATGCAGTCTTTGCCCAAACCTCGGGATTGGCTGCAATGGCGTCAATTTTGCTGGCCACGAAGGCGGCGCCTGCGGCGGGCATGTAATCCGGGTGCTCTGATGTGGGGCCAGTGGGGATGATCCAGGAGACTGCGGGCAGGCGGTCGTTCCTGGCATCCTGCTCGAACTGGTCGGGCTCGCCATGGGTCAAGCCGTTCTTGTGAAGCGGCGAATCCGGGCGCGGTATTTTGAAATGTCTGGAAGTATTCCAGCATGTTACAGCCGTAGTTATGCTCTTCCTGATAAACCTTCCAACTGATACCGGCTTTTTCCAGACGCTCGGGATAGGTGGTCCAGCGGTAGCCACCGTTAATTTCAACATTGCTGATGATGGGGCCGCCGAATGTTCCCTGGGGATCAAGCGTACCCGTCATCCAGTACATACGGTTGGGCCAGGTCGGGCCAAAAACGGAGCAATGGTAGGCATCGCAAATGGTGAAGGCTTCCGCCAAAGCGAACTGAAACGGAATATCCGCCCGGGTGTGATACCCCATAACGTATGGACCGTTTTCGCCATCGGCTTTGCGGTGAGCTTCCAACCACCGGTCCATCTTGCCTCCGTTCCAGGATTCATGCTGAACGCTCCAGGCGTGACTGGTCGAAGGAATTTTCTGCGCACTGGTTTTGCGGGTATCGAGATGGAAGGGCAGAAGATAACCTTCGGGGTTTTCCGCGTCCGGCTGGTAGAAGACGGATTTCCCGTTCGGCAAGAGCAAGGCATTGGCATCGTCAAACCCGCGAACGCCCGCCATCGTACCGAAGTAGTGGTCAAACGAACGGTTCTCCTGCATCAGCAGAACCACGTGCTTGATGTCGCGAAATGAGCCGGAAGACGGCGGATCCGCCAATGCCCTCCGTACATTCGGTGGCAGGAGGGAAGAAGCAAAAGCCGCAGCAGCGAGCCGGGCTGAGTTGCGTAACAGGCGACGGCGGGTGAGTTTTGTTTCGCTGCAACGTCCGGAAAACTCCTGCATCATGCCAACCTCACTCGGGGGCGGGTGGAATAACAACGGTAGGAATTCGGCGGACGGCTCTGCCCGTCACGGCGTACGGGAACAATCATGGGGTGGGAGACGGGAATCGAACCCGCAACCACCGGAGCCACAGTCCGGTGCTCTGCCAGTTGAGCTACTCCCACCGCGAGAGATGATTATAACAACCGCGGCGGCTGCTCGTCAGAGGTACCGAACAGGGCTCGGGCAGGACCTAGAAGTGAAGATGACAACGGCTGGGAAATCAGAATTACAACGCGCAGAGCATTCCTTCAAATGAAGGATCAGTTGCGTCCCATGCCGACATACTCAAAGCCCAGCGCACGCATACGTGCGGCATCGAGCAGATTTTTGGTGTCAACGATTAGTGGACGCTTCAGCAATCCTTTGATCCGGCTGAAATCCAGGCTACGAAATTCCGGCCAGCCCGTGCCCACAACCAGGGCATCCACTCCTTCGGCGGCACCGTAGGGCGAATCACAGTAATGTACGGAACCATTCAGTTCCAGGCGAGCCTCCGGAATAGCTACGGGATCGTAGGCGTGCACGCGCGCTCCTTGCAACAGCAAGCTTTGGGCAAGCCTCAGCGAAGACGAACCAGCCACGGAATTGGTATTCGGTTTGAACGCCAACCCCAGCAATCCCACGTCTTTGTTTCGTACCGACGCCACCATCCCGGAAATCTTGTTGACCACGTGTTCGGCCTGGCCGTGGTTCACTTCGCGCGCCGCGCCAAGAATTTTGAGCTGCACGTTGTTCACGCGCGCAAGCTCGTCCAGCGCTTCCATGTCGGTCTCAGCAAAGAGACCGCCCATCCCCGCGCCGGGCTGCAAACAGCGGGGTCCAATCTTTTTGTCCAGACCGAGCGCCAGGGACAAGTTGACCGCATCCGCATTCACCCGTTCGCAGAGATTGGCAACTTCATTGATGAAAGAAATTTTCGTAGCCAGAAAGGCAGTCGCAGCTTCGCGAACCAGTTCCGCGGTCTCGTGGTTTGAGACTATGACCGGAACACCGCGCATGACCAGCGGATGAAAAATCTGCTTTATGGTCATGACCGCTTCACTCGATGTTGTTCCCAGAATGATGCGGTCGGGCCAATTGAAATCTTCCACCGCGCAACCGTGAGTAAAGAACATGGGCTGGGAAACAACGGTTGCGGGTACGCCGGCTGCTTCCAGCTGCCGTTCCAGTTCACTGGCAGTCCCCACAGGTACTGGAGTCACGATCGAAAGAATCGGCGGCTTGGTCGCCGGGCGAGCTACCCGGATTGCCAATTCCGCCAAGCCTTGCGGCGAGTCTTCCGCCAGAAATATGAATTGGGCTTTGCGGGCAAAGGTTTCGATATCGGTGGAATAGACCAGCCGTCCGCAACGGACGTTACGACGGATTACTTCGGTAAGGTTCTTTTCGTAAAACGGCACATTGCCCTGCGCCATTTCCACCATGCGCAGACTGTCCGGGTGACAGCAGGTTACCGGAATTCCAAAATCGGCCAAGCAGGCCGAGATGATCGTGCCCAGGTATCCTGCTCCGTACACTCCAATTTGCATCAGTTATTTCCAGTCCTCTAGCGCCGAGAGCCCGTTTCAGACGCGCGATGTACCCTGCGCCCAGCAGTCCAATCTCATATGTACGCCGCTAGCCGGTCTCCCGCAACGCACCGCCATACATGTACTTTCGGGACTCGATGGCAAGAAATGGAAAATCGATCAGACAGTACCCAGGACACTTCGGCCAACTTGCAGCTATTTTAAGGGCGAATCTCCGTTGGGCACTTCGCGCAAGGGTTACGCCGAGCGGAACCGGGAGGACACCACCTCGCAAACTATAGAGGGCGCTGGGGGGCTACACCGGTAAGCGGAACCGTACCCACATCCACCCACGAGTGGTCTTCCTGCTCACGGACGAAAGTCAGTTCCCGCACATGAATGTAGCGGCTGGCGTCGTACTCGGCCCAGCGATGACGGGCGAGCAGATAGGCCTCCTGTGCGTGCGCCTCGGTACTCATCTTGATGATGGTGAGGTGGGGCAGATAAGGCCAGTCTTCGTTCATTCCGAGAGGCTCTGCGGCTCTGAGCCGATCGTGGAGTTCGCGAACCCTGTAGGCGTTGACCACACGAATAAAAACGGTAGGGGTCACCGGTATAAAGGTTTCAACCTCGCCCAACGACATTTCGAAGGGATCGACCTGACGGCAAATCTCCGTGACTGCAGCCATGGCTGCAACTTCCCCTCCGGCCAAGATACGGGGAGGGAGGACGGTGACATGGGCCGCTAAATGGGGAAGGTCGGGATGCAGTTCCCGCCGAAGCTGCTTGATGAAATCCGCTACGGGATCGTTTACATACGCCACGAGGGCATAGCGCGAACTCTGCATGACCAAGGAAAATTATACTCCGCTGGCGGACCTCGGCTCCCGTCAGCAATTCGCAAGCGCAGGTGCAAGGTATCTTCCGGAGCGTGGGCAACGGACCGGAACTATGACCCAGCGGGAGGCGCCGCGGCAACCGGTGCACGGCAATGAGAGATAGAAGCAGCCCTGCTTTCCACAGTAAGGGATCGGGGGAATCCGAAATCCCCGATTCCATGTATGGCGATTCGACTACGCTGAACATACTGTGTATGAAAGTCCGAATAATCCACTCATTGGAGTAAGCCAATATGAAGTTCTTCTCAGCAAATCTTGACAACCTTCGCAAGCTGTACATTGATCAACTGCAGCAGCTCTATTCCGCAGAAACCCAGATTACCGAAGCCCTGCCGAAGATGATCAAGAAATCGACGGAACCGGAACTGAAACAGGCGCTCGACACCCATTTGCAGGAAACCAGAGGGCACGTCGCCCGGCTTGAACAGATATTGCAGCGGTCTACAAGCAAAGTAGATTCCAAGAAGAACAAAGGGATCGCCGCCCTGATTACGGAAGGGGAAGACATCATTACTGACGCGACGGACGACTCAGTGCGGGATGCGGGCATCATCGCCGCCGCCCAGAAAGTCGAACACTATGAAATGGCCGCTTACGGAACGATGAGAAGCTTTGCTGAGATTCTCGGCGAAACCGAACACGCAAATTTACTGGAAAAAACTTTGGAAGAAGAGAAGCACGCGGACGCAGTCCTCACCAGCATCTCCGGCAAGGCTAACACGCAGGCGGAACGCGCGGCGTAGACACGGAGCACAGCTCCGCATTCGAGGCTATTCTCCTGGCGCAGGGAAGGTATCCTGCGCCAGGAGCATTTCTCTAGGTTTTTCCTCAGTCGTCCCGGGTGACACTCTCGCCAAGGTTCCCCGGCTAAACGACTGTAAGCTCCCCTTGGGGCGCTTCCGGTGGCTCTTCGTTCCCTTTCTGGCGCAAGAGAAATACCAGGCTGCCGCCGCTACCTCCGCCCTTAATACGATAGCTACTGTCCAAATCATCGCTCGCTCCCTTGAATGAGGAGTCGTATTTTCTTCGGTTCTTCCGCCCCTCTTGTTTTCGAGAATTACCATGAGGTAGAGTCGATGAGGAAGAAATCTAGCGCCAGGGTTGTCACCCGTGACGTCTCGCGATTGTTATTGGAATGAAAGCTCCGGCTGCTGCAGATGGATCCTGGCATGGATAATTGAAGCTTGAAGGTTGCCGGGATAAAGGAAAAACCTGTGGGACAAATAAGGTTCGCGGACCTAGCCTGAGACTAACGGCGAAAGGATAGTCAGCTGCGCTCCCAGATAAAACTCGGACGGATCGCAGGTATCGAAATTGGCCTGCATTACAGCTGGTTCATCATCGCGATTCTGATCGCGTTGTCGCTTTCGTCGCACTTTCATCTCGTCAACCCCAATTGGAGCTCGGTTGTCGTGTGGACAGCTGCACTGGCAACCGCGGTGCTCTTTTTTGTTGCCCTGTTACTGCATGAACTCGCGCACTCGCTAGTAGCCAAATCGCGAGGTCTGCGGGTCCGAGCTATCACACTGTTCGCTTTGGGCGGCGTATCGCAAATCGAAACCGAGGCCAAAGAGGCCAAATCCGAGTTCTGGATCGCCATTGTCGGGCCCGCCACCAGTCTCGTCATCGGGTTCCTTTTCATCGGAATTGCCGTCGTTGCGGGATGGTCGCCTGGCAAAGAACCAGGAACACCGGTCGTTGCCGTACTCCTCTGGTTGGGCTACATCAACATTGCACTTGCAGCGTTCAACATGATCCCGGGCTATCCACTGGATGGCGGACGTGTGCTTCGCTCCATTGTCTGGTGGATTACCGGCAAGCCGGATCGCTCCACCCGCATCGCGGCACGAGTGGGCGAAGTAGTCGCCATGCTATTCATTCTGTTTGGATTGTACCGGTTCTTCCTCGGAGCAAATTTCGGCGGCTTGTGGATTGCGTTCATCGGCTGGTTTCTACTGGATGCTGCGCGTGGCAGCTACCTGCAGGTCGAACTGATGGGATATCTTCGGGGCCGTCGCGTGGCAGAGTTCATGGAGCGGGACTGCACCACGGTCGAGGGTTATTTGAGCTTACGGGATTTTGTAGATCATTACCTGTTACACAGCTCCAGTCGTTGTTTCCCTGTAGTGCAGGGGGGCCAAGTAGTGGGCATCATCTCTCCCAACGAAGTCCGCAAGGTGGATCGCTCAAGCTGGGACCAGACAAGCATCCAGAGTGTGATGCGCCCGCTCACCCAATTACGCCCGGTTTCTCCCCAAATGCCCGCCATTAAAGCTCTTGAAATGATGGACCGTGAAAGTCTCGATCAACTGGCGGTAATGGCAGAAGGAAAGTTTCAAGGCGTCTTCTCACGCGACCAGGTAGCGAGATTTCTGCAGGTGCATTCCGGACTGGGCGAGCAGCCGCGCGAAGCAAACGGGTAAAGCAGACTCCATTCACTCGCAGGATAGCAACAGCATTTAGCGTCCCCGAATCCAATCCAGAAGTTATGGGGGAGTCGAAGTTAAGCGCTAAAGAGCAGGTGCAGTCCATTTGGAAGCTGGGGGGGCTTTCCGGGAAGGAGTTGATGAGCCGCGTCTGGCACGCCGCCATCGACGAGGATAACCTGATTGGGCGAGCGGCGGAACTCGCCTACAACTTCATCTTCGCTGTCTTTCCTCTGATGATTTTCCTGCTTTCTGTGTTCGGGTTGTTCGCCAGTCGTGGCACACAACTCCGAAGCAACCTCATGTTTTATCTGGCGAAAGCCCTCCCGCCCTCCGCATTTCACGTTGTTAGCCAAACCATCGTAGAAATCAGCAGGAGTACCGGCACGGGCAAGTTAACCTTCGGCATTGTTCTCACGTTGTGGTTTGCATCGGGAGGCATGACTTCCATGATCTCCACTCTCGACGGGGTCTATGGAGTGCATGAAGCCCGGTCATGGTGGAAAGTCCGCGCAATCGCGGTCGGTCTGACGATCGCCATTTCTGTGCTGGTCACTTTCGCTTTGACAGTGGTGCTGCTGGGCGGCTTCGTCGCCAACTGGATCGGTACGGCACTCAGCCTCGGACCGTGGTTGATAGCGACCTGGGAAATCGTGCAATGGCCGGTGGCAGTGACCTTCATCGTGCTGTCGTTTTCCCTGATCTATTTTTACGGTCCTGACCTGGAAGAACAGCACTGGTACTGGATCACCCCGGGTTCATTGTTTGGAGTTCTAACCTGGCTTGCGGCCTCGTTCGGGTTCCGCGCTTATTTACACTTTTTCAATTCCTACAGCAGGATTTACGGTTCACTCGGTGCAGTCATGATCCTCTTATTCTGGTTCTACGTGACTGGGTTGGCATTTTTGGCGGGCGGCGAGATCAATGCCCAAATCGAGCACGCCGCCGCAGAACGCGGACATCCGGAAGCCAAAGCGGAAGGGCAAAAGAAAGCTGCCTAGAACTACGGGCTCAAATACCGTTTTTACTATTTAGCGAAAACTCCACCAAATCGGTAACCCAGAGACAATGCCAGAGCCGACACCGTCACGGCTACTCCCACGAAATGCTGCCGCGCCATATTTGCCACGGTGAACTTGTCTCGCGTAGCCCCGATCTTCGATCTGAGCTCCGCAGCAGTCTGATGAATTCGACTACGTTGGCCGGACGCGCTAAGTTCGAGATCCTGAATGGATGCGGTGGTCATAGTGGCTCCTTCGCCTCTCGTTGCAGCCATGCCTTATCGGCCTTCAAAACCTGGATGGTCCTCTCCGGGATTAGTCGGCCTTTCTTAAACGCTGCAGCCGCAAGCATGCCTGTTATAGAGCCGACAATGGCCCAACCGACCGCGACTATGAGAAAAGCAAAGAACCACCGAAACGGGTTGCCCGCGAAAAAGGCAGCCAACAAGCCGACCAGCGCCAACGTGATCAGCACGTAGGCTGTGAGAAGGAACAGGACCGCAGTTACGGCGAGAGGCACGGCTGCCTTAATGATCTGCAGCTTTTCCCGCATCTCATTTCTCAGCAATTCGAGGCGGGTTTGCACGAATTCCTTGAGCTCTTCGTTCATCTCGGCGATGATTGCGGCCAATGGCCGGCCATTCGTTACGTCAGCGTCCATAGAATTTTGACCTCTGCCCCCGCACCACGAGCCCGATAAGGAATGCCATTCCCGCGATGACCGCCAGCCCTTGAACCGGGTGCTCATCTCTAATCTTCCGAACTCGGCTTCTCGCTTCCCGCGCCAGGTAGCGAGACACCTGCACGGAGCTGCGGCACGCAATTCTGGCGTTCTTTTGAGCCCCTGCAAGGGTTTGGGCCAGCCTTTCCCTCGAGACTGCTCGGAGCGCCCATGATTGCCGCTCCACCCCGGCGCAACGCGGCATCTCCGTCACTCTTGGGTTCTCATTGGGTTCGCGGGCGGCCCCATGACCGTATAGGGCGGAGTCCCGTCCGTAATTGTTCAGTGGGCTTTCCGCTGTGTTCACAAATTGCCTTCTCAAGACAGCGTTGCTGGAGATCCCAATGCTCTGCCGAGATTGCGATCGGCCGCTAACCTGTATGCGAACTGGGATGCACCCTTATCCCAGCCTGTTGTCGGTGGCGGTGAGTTCACCCGGCTCATTCTGCTGTGGAAAGTGGTCCGGTGATCGGCCCGGGTTGCAGGAGCAACTTCGCCAACTCGGAACGGGCTGGCGGTGTCTACAAATAAGCAAGTGGGCGTTATATCGACGATTCCACAAGGGGAGAGTCCAATTTGAAGAGTTTTCTGAAATTTTTGTTTGGTTTTGCCTTCGGAGTCGGCCTGGGGCTATTTGCGGCGCCCGCATCGGGCGAGGAGATTTGTGCGTCATTCGCGGAGGAGGCACGGGGAATGGCACGGGTTCCTGAAGAAAAGGCCGGGCAGATCGCTGACATTGCGAAAGAAAAGGCGGGAAATTTAGGCAGTCAGATCGGCCGCCAGGCGGCCGAATCCGCCGTCGAAACAGTGCAGCGAAACATTCTGGGAAATCGGAAGCCAGCTTAGGCGGCGTGATCGCATTTCTCGAAAATCCCCAAGTCAATTTCGGAAACAGTCAGGCGGCAAACTCCTCGGAATTCAGAGTGAAATAGAATGTGGCGCCTTTTTCCACTTCTCCCTGCGCCCACACTTCGCCCCGGTGGCGGTGAATAATTCTTTGCACGGTGACCAGCCCGATCCCATTGCCGGGGAACTCCGCCTTGGGATGCAATCTTTGAAATGGGTGGAATAAACGGTCGGTCGAGCGCGGATCGAAGCCAGCGCCGTCATCGCGCACGTAGTACACTACATCTCCATTCCTCTGTTCGGCGCCGAATTCAATTTTTGCCTTGTCATGCCGCGAAGTATATTTCCATGAATTGCGCAACAGGTTTTCAAAAACGATGCGCAGGAGACCTACATCGCCTCGCGCTTCCAACGAGTCGGAAACCACAAAGTCCACTTCACGCTTGGGATCGCTGCGCCGCAGTTCTTCGGCGACAGAATATACGATTGCACTGAGATCAACTTTTTCTACCTGCATGATTCTAGTAGTTACACGGGAGAGATTGAGCAGATCGTCAATCAGATCGGTCATTCGCTTGCCCGATGCGCGAATGTGATTCACAACCTCCCTCCCATTAGCGTCGAGTTTGTCTCCGTATTGCTGTAAGAGGACATAGCTGAAGCCATTGAGAGCATCGAGGGGACCGCGCAGATCATGCGATACCGAATATGAGAAGGCCTCAAGTTCGCGATTGGCCGCTAACAGTTCCCGTGTCCGTTCGGAAACCCGCTGCTCGAGTTGATCGTGCGCCGCTTGCAGCGCATCGTCACGCACCTGGATTTCTTTAAGCATTTCGTTGAACGAGTCGATCAGTACTGCCAGTTCGTCTCCTTCGCCGGTAGGAACGACGCGAACGGAATAGTCCTTCTTGCGCGACACGCCGCGTGCCGTTTCTGCAAGCTCGACGATGGGCCGAGCCAGCGACTTGCGAAATGTTGACGAGACCCCCAGCGCAAAGAACAAAGACAACACCAAGACTACGGCCGAGATAAAGGCATACCGCCAAAGGCGCGTATTGATTTCCGTCAGGTCCGCTCGGATATAGACAAAACCCTCTACTTTGCCTTCGGACAGAATCTTTCGTACGAGGATGAGATGGTTGTTTTTGAAAACGTAACTCTCGGATTGTGTCGGCGGCAACACTGGAACATTCCGGACCTGATCTCCCGCCTCCTGGCTGTACTGGGCGAATGGCTGCCGGTCCGCCGTCAGGATGCCAGCCGAGGCTATGTTGGGAAAGTTCTTAAGCGCGGAAAGGGTGTTGGATGCCGACTGCGGATCGTTGAACAACAGCGCAGCAATGCTATTCGAACCCACGATTTGCGCCTGCGCCGAAAGAGTACGAGTCAGGCTTTCACGATACGTGATCTGGTCGTAGGCAAAAAACCCGGTACACGCCAATAGCAACGCAGAAAGACTCACGAGAATATTCATCATCGTAAGCTTGGTCGAGATTGAGCGTGAACGGATCGGAATCATCTTCAGTCTTGGGCGACCCCTGCCCCCTTGTTAATCACTCTGATGGCCACTTTCAGCAACTCTGAACTCAGAACTACGTGGGAATCCTCGGCCGCACGCCGGTTCACTTCGAACCGTATCCTGTCGTCTCGGGTCACAAATCCGATAATCCCTCCCTGTTCGGTAAAGCGAGGGATATCGCTGACCGTCAGGACGCCAAGGCGCGCAGCGGTATCAAGAACGGTGCGGAGCCGTGGTGCTTCCGAAGAACTGATGTACACGATGTTGCATTCCCCAATTTCTTCCGGCTGTGAAAGCCTTTTTATGTTGATTGGTTTGCCCCGGACCTTTTCTCCGGCTACTGTCGCATCCAGCACCGGGCCAAATGGGTCTTTCCCGAGAACGCAAATCTCCAACTGGCCATGATCGGCGTTTTGGTTAGCAGGCCACTGAGCGAACTTGCCGAAGTTATAAAGGTAGGCCGCCTTGACCTGGAATTCGGTAGGGCGGTCCTGTTGACCTGGAGACGCAATTGGACAACCCAGGATTATCGTTGTCAGCAAAAGATACAGCAGTGGCGTGGAAGGCTGCCAGCGCCGCAAGGCGCTGCTTGATGGCGAGTATGAAGGCAAGCCAAACATGGCCCAGCTATTTACCTTTTCCAGGCGATCTGTCCGTAAACGGTTCTTTTAATCCCTACTAGGGGGCCAGGATCGCCACTGAATTCGAAATGATAGGGCTGAAACAGATTCTGTCCCACAACCGAAAATTGAAAATGCCGGGTGGCCTGCCAGGCAAACCGCGCATCGGCAGTAGAGTATGCCGGCACCATCAACTCCGGCAGTCCGCTGACATAGCGAAATGTCAGATCGAGATCGATACGTTTTGCAAAATCCAAGTAAGAAAAGGCTGTGACCTGGTGCTTGGGACTGGAACCTTCAATAATCGGTGCGGTACCGACATCCAGCGAGTTTGGGCCTCGCTTCAGGCTCATTTGCAGAAATGAGTACGAAGTTCCCAGACGCCAGAAGTTCACCGGCCGCCACTCGGGAGCAATTTCAAACCCGCTTGTCGTCCCCAAAAGCCCATTCCCGAATTCAGCTGGAAGAAGAATGTGGGTGGGAGCCGGGTCGTTTTCGATGAACTGCGTTCCGGTAATATCTTCGCTGAAGAGATCGTGATAGTTGTTAAAGAATATCGCGACGTCGAGATAGACCTGTCGCACCAGAAGGCGGCGGTATCCCAACTCATAGCCGTTAAGCTGCTCGGACCGGAAGTCAGGGTTGGCATTAAAACGCGCGAAGAAGGGCAATCCACCGGGGCCTATTCCGAGGAACCCGGAGAGATAGAAATTCCTTTCGGCGGCGGAGGGAGTGCGCAGCGCGTGGGTGAAGGCCACCCAGAGAGATTGCTTGTCCGTAGGTGTCCAGAGCAGCCGCGCACTCGGTTCCCAGCCTAACCCAGTAAAATTTGTGTGAATGAGCTTCGTGCCGAGTGACAGGGTGAGCCGATCGGGGATGATTCCAATCTCGTCCTGAAAAAAGCTCGTATAAAGCGTGTCCGTCCTGCGATTCGGCTGAAAGGTTAGGCCGGAAACGAGGACCGGATTGTATCCTCGGCTGAAGCGCATTCCCGCACCCCAGGAGAATTGCTCCCGCCCCGGCAAACGGAATCGGTCCAGAAAATCTACGTCGAATGTATCACGGTAGTCGGCGAAATTCGGCTCGCGGCGGTTCGTGCGGTCGTAGAAGGCTTCCAGCTGGAAATCCCTTCCATCACCGATCCTTCTTTGCCAGCGGCCGACAATATTCCCTCCCGAAAGATGGGCCGTACCGTCGAGCACCTGCGAATAAGGCGCCGTATAGCTGGTGGCCGCCACACTTTCTCCCACTCCTTCGTCATAAATATCGCCTTCGAACGTTAGGGTATCGCGTTTGGTCTTCTCCCAGTCGGAGCGAAAGCCGCCTTGTGCGTTGCGCCACCGGTCGAAGTTACGGCCATCCGGATGGAATTCAGGGCCCCGTTCAAACGCCATTCCGTAGACTCGATAGTTGAAATTCCTTCCTCTGCTACCACCGTACCGCGCATTCAAAAAACCGTGCTCCAGGCTTCCTCCCCCAGCACTCACGAAAGCTCCTTGCGTCTCCTTGCTGTCTTTCGTAATGATATTGATCACGCCGTTTACGGCGTTGGGGCCCCATATGGTTCCGCCGGGGCCGCGGATTACTTCAATGCGGTCCACATCTTCCAAGAGAAGATTCTGCACCTCCCAATAAGTGCCGGCCAGCAACGTGGTGTAGACCGTCCGCCCGTCAATCAGCACCAGTACGTCGCGCGAGAGCCTGCTGCCGAACCCGCGAATCCCAATTGACCATTTGCTGCTGTCAATTCTTGCCACTTCAACTCCCGGCGCCAGCCGCAGCGCATCGGGAACGCTGGTAACTCCGGAATGCTGAATGTCCTCCCGGGTGATTACGTAGATCGCCGCTGCGGTTTTCCATACTTCTTCCGGTTCCTTGGAAACCGTCGTTATCCGCACATCTCCGAGTTGCTCGAGAGTCAGTTGCTTGACAGGATTGCTGGGCTTTTGCGTGTCGGACCAAGCCCTTGAGGGCCAACAGACGAACAGGATAGCTACCGCCAAAGTGGCAACCGTGGCGCGCGAGGCTAAAAAGCGTTGGAAGGGGTAGATATGCATTCAGGATGGAGCGGTTTCAGTCTCACTGCGAAGCCGGACCAATCGTGAAACCTCATTGAGCAAGTCCTCCGGCGCGGTAGTCGCTTTTCGGAGCCATGCGTCCACGACCGCATCTTCCCCAGGCAATGAGGAAAACCCGGAAAGCATCACAATCGGTATCCTGGGGCTGGAACGCTTCATTTCTTCCGCCAAGGCGGTGCCGTTCTTGCCGGAAAGCCAATAATCCAGGACTACCGCATCCACATGATGCGAATGGAATAACTTCATCGCCTCATTTCCGGAGCGCGCCAGCAATACCAGAAAGCCGGCCGATTCGAAGAGCATTTTCCTGAGCTGCAACTGCAAATGCTCGTCTTCCACGCACAGAATCGTTTTCTGGGAGGCTGGCGCACTGACAAGAGGCTGCCCTTCCGGCTTTCCGAGAACCGCCGCCACAGTCGGAAGCAGCACCTGCGTTTCCTCCCCTTTCTTGACTTGACCATCAACCATCTTGACGAGTGAGTCTGGCAGTTGGTCCACGCCGGAAACTACGATCAACGGAAGTTCGGGACGCTGACGCCGCAACTCCCCGGCAAGATCTTCCCCATTCATTCCAGGCATGATGTAGTCCAGCAATACAAGCTGGACATCCGGCCGTTCGGCCAGCAAACGAAGCGCCTCATCCCCCGAGCCGGCGCTCAGCACGGAATAGCCAACGGACTGGAGAAGGAAAGTGCGCAATTGAAGCGCGGAGGGCTCATCATCGACGCACAAAATCATTGTCTTGTCAGAGGTCACGGGGCTCTTCTGGTTGTTGAGAGTCGGGTACTGAGAAATTCCCGAGTAACGTAATCGTTCGATAATTTCAATTTTGCACCACTTAGACCATACGGCTTTCGCTTGATAGCACATTAGTAAACATATCTATATCCCGATTTTCCATCAATATATGTCATGTGCCGAAAGATTCATGGCGGAGAGCCTTCGAAGAATGATCCCCGCAGATTGCGGGGCCCGGTGGTGGATTCGAGTCAAGTGTCCACACAACATTACCCTACCGGCCGTGTTTAACGGAGAGCAAGAACACTTGGAAGCAAATTGCGACATTTTGGTCTGACTTGGCGGAGGGATGAACGTGTCGAAAATGCAAAGCAGAATTCTGCTGGTAGCGCTGGTACTTGTGGTGACGCTGGGTCTGGCGGCGTGTCCGGAGCGTACTTCTATCGCAAAGGTGCAGCACTATCCGGGACACTTCGCGGGAAAAGAAGTGACCATCGCCGGCCGTGTAGTGACTTCGTTCGGGGCCATGGGTCAGGGAGCCTTCCAGCTGGATGATGGCAGCGGGCGCATGTGGGTGTTCAGCGAAAACTGGGGCATCCCTGGGCGCGGCGCCGGGGTGGCGGTAACCGGACGGGTGGAAGAAGGATTCAGCTTCCGGGGGCGCAACTACGGCATGATCCTACGCGAGACTCGGCGTTTGCATGAGAGATGGTAGCAGTGGGTCCGGGGGAACAGGCGGGGGCGGACCGGAGAAGCCGCCTGGTTCGTCTTTCCTTAGATATTTATAGTTTTCATAGGCTTAGAACGTTTATCCAAGACCGCCAAACGCTATGCCAGTCATGCCTTGGGCACGAATCGGTGATTGACACCGGCAAGCAACTTGGATAGCCTAAATGAACCCTTCTGCCGGAATCCCCTACCCAGAAGAGTTGGAGCCGATTTTGTTACCACGCGGTCAGAATCGAGGATGGGCGAAGTGCATGTGCTGCTGTTGTTGTCCGCCCACAAGTTCTGGCGTGTGGAGAATGTGAACTAAAGCTCTCATATCAAAGATTCCAAAGCCCACCCGCCCCCGATAGGCCGGTGGGCTTTTTATTAATCAGCGAAATCTTTAGGGACAGGTCAGATGAAAACATCGAACTCGCTTTGGAAAGATCAACTTGCCGGGAAGATACCGGAGGCGCTGGCACACGAAATTGATATCTTCGAAACCGATATTGCACTGCGCAAGCAAGGGAAGATGGACGAACGGCTATTTGCCGAGACTCGGCTGCGGCGAGGTGCTTATGGCCAGCGCTACGACAACGGTCAGCGGCATAACGGCAAGCAGGTACAGCAGATGGCGTATCCGTCGGGCGATCTGACCAAGGGCCCGATGACCATGTGGGATGCGCCGGGCATGCAGCGCATCAAGATTCCAGCCGGAGGGCTGAACGCTTCGCAACTGGAAACCATGGCGGAACTGGCGGAAGAGTACTCGGACGGTATTGCGCATGTAACCACGCGTCAGGATTTTCAGCTGCATTATGTGCAGATTGACGATACGCCCAGCATCATGCGGCGGCTGGCGGCGGCCGGGATTACCACCCGCGAGGCTTGCGGAAACTCCGTGCGCAATGTGACCGCCTGCCCTTATGCGGGGGTTTGCCCGGATGAAGTATTTGACGTGACTCCGTACGCGCGGGCGCTCGCGAGGTTCCTGCTGGGGCATCCCGATTGCCAGAACTTTGGGCGGAAATTCAAGCCGGCATTCAGCGGCTGCTCGCAACACGCCTGCGGATTGGCCAGCCTGCATGACCTCGGCCTGATCGCGAAGAAGCGCGGCGAGAACGGCAACGGAGAAATTGGATTCGAAATGTACGTGGGCGGCGGACTGGGAGCTGTGCCGTACCAGGCAAAGATTTTTGATTCCTTCATTCCGCCGGAAGAATTGCTGCCGCTGGCGCAGGCGATTGCCCGGGTTTTTGCGCGGCTGGGCGAGAAGAAGAATCGCAGCCGGGCGCGGCTGAAATTTCTGATCCAGGATTTGGGGATCGAGAAATTCCGCGAACTGGTCCTGGAGGAGCGCAAGACGCTGCCGCACGATCCCCGCTGGACGGAATACATCGACGAGGCCAAGCGCGAGCAGGAGTCGCCGTTGCGGCCCGGTGGCGAAACCCCATCGCTGGTTTCGATTGCAAGTTCGGAGGCGTTGGCGGAGTGGCTGCAGAGCAACACACGCCCGCAGAAACAAGCCGGATTTGTAACGGTTACCGTGACTCTGCCGCTGGGCGACATCACTGCCAACCAACTGCGGGCATTGGCGGATATTGTCCGCCGCTTCACAAGGGAGACGATTCGCTCCACGGTGGAGCAGAATTTTGTGATCCGCTGGGTCAGCAAGAGCGACCTGCCGGAGTTGCACAAGGCTCTGGTCGCGGTAGGCCTGGGCGATCCGGGAGCGGGCGCGATTGTGGACATCGTGGCGTGCCCGGGCACGGACACCTGCAAGCTGGGGATTTCGGCTTCGCGGGGACTGGCGGGCGAGCTGCGGACCCGTCTGGCCGCGAAGAGCGCGGGAATGGATGAGGCGGTCAAGAACCTGCACATCAAGATCAGCGGCTGCTTCAACAGCTGCGGACAGCATCATGTGGCGGATCTTGGTTTCTATGGGGTGAGCCGCAAGCTGGGTGGCTATGCGGTGCCGCATTTCCAGGTAGTGCTGGGCGGACAATGGGAGCAGAATGCCGGTTCTTACGGGTTGCCGGTGGTAGCGGTCCCCTCCAAGAATATTCCGCAGGTGGTTACGCGGCTGACCGACCGCTATGTCAAGGAGCGCCACGACAGCGAAAGCTTTAAGGATTTCACTAAGCGAGTCGGCAAGGCTGAGCTGAAGAAAATGCTCGACGACCTTACGCGCCCGCCGGTGGGGGACCGGTCTTTTTTCAGCGATTGGGGTGATCCGCGGGAATACAGCCTGGGCGATATGGGCGTGGGCGAGTGCGCGGGCGAAGTGGTCTCGCCATTTGATTTCCTAATGGCGGAGGCCGAGCGGGAACTGTTCGAAGGACAGTTGGCATTTGAAGCGGGGCAGATCGAAACGGCGGGCAACAAGGCGTACCGCGCCATGCTGCTCGGAGCAAAGGCGTTGGTGAAGATGCAAAACACAAACCTGAGGGACGATGAGGATCAGATCGTGGCCGAGTTCCGCACGCGATTCTTTGATACGCAATTGTTCTGGGATCCGTTTGCCGGTGGGAAGTTCGCGCATTACTTATTCGACGCGCATGCCAAAAAGGACGAACCGTTCACCCTGGACCGCAGCCGCTACTTACTGGATGAGGCGCAACTTTTTATTGACGCGGCGCACAGCTGCAACCACAAGATGATGACGGCGGTGACGGTGTAGGTCCGGTACACGGCATTGCCGGGAGCTAAACATTGTCAGGCCGTTCGGCGGCTGAGGCCGCTTCAGGACGCAAATTTTATAAATATCTCTAAAAAGGACACATGGAATTTCAGCACGTGAATGTAAAGCTGCTTCTCGATCATCCCGAAACGTTTGATCTGGAATCGCTCGTCCCCGTTCTGCATGGGTGGATTCGAGATAAGGTCTTCGATGAATTGTTGCTCGATATTGCGGACTACCGCCACGTGCACGAGGGTCCGGGGATTGTTCTGATCGGCCACCAGGGCGATTACGCAGTCGAGAATACCGACGGACGCCTCGGCATACGTTACAACCGCAAGGCTGGGCTCGACGGAAGCAACAACGACCGCCTGAAGAAGTCAACCCGCGCGGCGTTGACTGCCTGCCAGCGTTTGGAATCTGACCCGAGCTTGAAGGGTGCGCTGCGTTTCGACGGGAAGAACATCGAATTGTTTATCAACGATCGTCTGCTGGCGCCGAATAACGAAGCGACGCGCGACGCGGCTGAGCCGGAATTCAGGAATTTTCTCGACGGGCTATTCGGCGTTGATTATTCCCTCTCATTTAATGACGATGCCCGGCGCCTGTTCGGGGCATCGGTAACTGCGGCCGGGCCATTCCCGGTGGCGGAGCTTTTGGCAAAGCTCTGAGGGCCTCCCAGAAACAGGTACACACGTAACGTCTGAATTGCACCTACCCCCCGTCCGAAACTTTTGCTGGAGGGGCGGGTTTCCATGAACAGAACGGAGGGTGCAGCAATGATGAAACGAACGGTACTGGCGGTCCTGGGATTGGCGGTAGCGATGACGGTGGCGGCTCCGCCGAAGGCACACGCCGGAGTGGTGGTTGGAGTTGGGGTCGGTCCCGTGTATGTTCCGCGCCCCGCCTATGGGTACGGATATGTCGTTGTGCATCCGCGACCGTATTATGCGTATCCCCACGCATATCGCCCCGTGTATGCACGGCCCTATTATGTCCGCCCGCACTATTATGGGTTTTCTGGCCCCCGCTACTACGGACGCGGCTACTATGGACACTACCCTCGCAATTGGGACCACCATGGCCGCCGGCATGGCGGATCCGCCTACCGGCGTTAACCGATTGGGAAGATTATCGCGAGCCCTTCATCTGCAAGCTGGAGGGCTTTTTCTTTGCGTAGTAACGAACGAATAGATAAGTAAACCATTCTATCTAGAAGTCTCCTGCCAGAAACAAACATAGCAATCGTACTTGGGAACTAAACAGCGCGCCTAACGGTTTGTCAGCCTCGCAGAGCGGCAGGCAGCCGTTCGGGCCGAACGTTGTCGTAGCACTGCAGCACGACGAAGCGCTCGACGCTGGTTGGAATACCTACCGCTGTGAATCCCGGATGGCCGGTCGCCGGATAAGGTCCGCCGTGATTCATGGCGGGGCTGACGGCCACGCCGGTGGGCATTTTGTCGTTCAGTAAGCGGCCCACACGGAAGCGAAGATGGGGCTCGATGGTGTTGTATTCCTCGTCGTCTTTGCCGGTGGTGTCGGAATAGACGGTTCCCGTGAGGTTGCCCTCCAAGTGGTTGAGAATGGCGATGGTCTGTTTCGTATCGCGCGACATCACAAGCAGCGAAACCGGACCAAAGGCTTCGGTCTGCAATTCGTCAGGATGCTTGAGGAAGTCGTCGCCGGAGACCTGCAATAAGGTGTTTGCGAAGCGGTACGACGGGCCGGGCAGCGCCTGGCCTCCACAGACCAATTTAGCGCCGTTTTTCTGCAGGATGCTTACCGCTTCGGTTAGGCCTTCCCGTCCGGCCTTGCCAAGCAGAACCCCAGGCGTGGCTGTTTCAAACTGCTGCTTCGCCGCGGCGACAAATTTCTTGCCTGCTTCGGTGTCCGGAACCACAAGAAATCCGGGACTTGTGCAGAACTGACCCGCGCCGAGGGTGCATGAGGCGAAGAACTCTCCGGCGATGGCATCGCCGCGCTCACCCAAAGCTCCATCGAGGACAACCACTGGGTTGACGCTGGACATTTCGAGATAAATGGGCTTGCCGGCACGATCGGCGGCATCTTTGAGCTTGAGGCCGGCATTGCGGCTGCCGGTAAACCCAGTTGCGCCGATCAGGGGATGAGAGACCAATTCAAAGCCCACGTCCGAGGGCACGCGATAGAGCAATTGCACCGTCGCGAGAGGCAGGCCGGTTTTCTTGAGGGCTTCCAATGCTACCTCGGCAAACAACTTTGTGGTTCCCGGATGGGCCGTATTGGCCTTTGCGATGACTGGGTTGTGCGCCGCGATGGCCGCGGCAAAATCGCCGCCCGCCGCGGAGTTGAAAGCGTAAGGAAAATTATTCGGCCCCATAACCACGACCGGTCCGATGGGGGCAAAAACAGAATAGAGCTTCTTCGCGTCATCGCGAATGGGTCTACGCCACGAACCCTGGCGGGCCGCCATAGCGGCTTGCCGCAACTGATCGGTTGTGCGCGGCAGTTCGACGTCTTTCAGACGGGGCGCTTTCGCCAGCCCGGTTTCGGCGTGCGCCATCTCCACCAGTTCGTCTTTGCGCTGCTCGATGCCGGCGGCGAAGGCTTCCAGAAAACCGGCTATTTTTGCTCCGCTGGTTGTGCGCAGTATAGTGGCGGCTTCGCTGGCGGCCTGGACCGCTTCCAGCATTTCTTCGCGCGAGGAGCTCGGATATTGGTCTGGCAAGTGCTCGCCCAGCGATGGATTATCGGCTTGAAAGGATCCTGTAGATTTGCTCGCGCGCCACTTGCCCGCAATAAGAACCGGAACCATCTTTTCGCTCATCTTGGATTTCACCTGAATAGAATTTGTGCTGCTTAATGCTGGTTGTGAATGAAAGGCATCACCCGGACGAATATAGTACTTTGATGTTCTGGACAGCGCAGAAGATTCCGGCATCAAATCTTCTCACGCGCCAGCGGAAAACGGCAAGGCGGATGGCGGGCAGAGTGGAGTCTCAAAACGTTACTTGCGGTGGGGGTGCTGCTGAATGAGCACAGCGCCGCGGAATTCGCCTCGCGCACCTGCGCAGGGGGGATGGCGGTTTGCCCTGCGCGCTCTGGGCCATCAAAACTACCGGCTGTTTTTCAGCGGGCAGACGGTTTCGCTGATCGGCACGTGGATGACGCGCATCGCCACGGGCTGGCTGGTCTATCGCCTGACGCACTCGGCCTTGTTACTCGGCATCGTAGGCTTCGCAGGCCAGATACCTGCTTTCTTCCTTGCCGCCTTTGCCGGAGTGTGGGTGGACCGCTGGAACCGGCACCGCGTGCTGGTAGTCACGCAAGTATTTTCCATGCTGCAGTCATTTGCGCTGGCTGCGCTGGCTCTCAGCGGCGTCATTAACATTACGGAAATCATCTGTCTTAGTCTGGCGCAAGGTTTGATCAATGCCTTCGACATGCCGGCGCGGCAAGCCTTTGTGGTGCAAATGGTGGACCGACGGGAAGATTTGAGCAGCGCCATCGCACTGAACTCGTCAATGGTCAATGCGGCGCGATTGATCGGGCCTTCGGTCGCCGGTTTGATCATCGCCGTATCGAACGAGGGATATTGTTTTCTGATTGACGGCGTCAGCTACATCGCGGTCATCATTTCACTTTTGGCGATGCACGTCGCACCTACGCCAGCCCGCCTACAGCCCCAAGCGGTATTACACGAATTGCGTGAGGGATGGCACTACGTGAGCCGATTTGTACCGATTCGCTCTGTGTTGCTTCTGCTGGCGCTTTCCAGCCTGGTGGCCATGCCTTACTCCACGCTCATGCCCATATTCGCCGGCAAGGTTTTGGGAGGAGGAGCGCACACGCTGGGATTTCTGATGGGCGCTTCGGGCCTGGGCGCTCTGATTTCCGCGGGCGTGCTGGCGTCGCGCAAGAGCGTCCTGGGATTGGGCGTAGTGATACCTGTATCGGCTGCGATTTTCGGCGCTGGGCTGGTTGCTTTCAGCTTCTCGCGAATGCTCTGGCTTTCCTTGCCCATGATCATGATCGCCGGCGCCGGCATGATGCAGCAGATGGCGGCCAGCAACACGATCCTGCAAACCATCGTGGACGACGATAAGCGCGGACGGGTGATGAGTTTCTACTCGATGGCCTTTCTCGGCATGACCCCGTTCGGCAGTCTTCTCGAAGGCGCCTTGGCCAGCCGCATCGGCGCGCCGCACACCTTGTTGATTGGAGGCTTGATCTGCATTGCAGGCGCGGGTTGGTTCAGTTTGCATTTGCCTGCGCTGCGCGAGGCAGTGCGCCCGGTATATGTGCGATTGGGAATTATTCCGGAGGTCTCCTCAGCGGTGCAGAGCGCAAGCACACTGCTGACTCCACCGGAACGATAAGACTGGAGCGGCAATGACTGAACCAAGTGCAATTTCGAAGGAATGGCTCCACCTTGCCGTTGGCGAAGAAACCATGCGCGCCTATGTTGCGCGCCCATCGAACCAAGGCCCATATCCTGGAATCATTGTGTTGCAGGAAGCGTTTGGTGTGAATTTGCATATTCGCGATGTCACCGAGCGCATGGCAGAGGAGGGCTACGTAGCCATCGCGCCGGAACTGTATCACCGATACTGGACCAGGCTTCGAAGGAGATTACAAGGATTTTTCCTCCTCCATGCCCCATGCTCGCGCCGTAACTCCTGCAGGTGCGGAGGCGGATCTGCGCGCCGCCTTTGACTGGCTGCAGTCGCAGAAGGAAGTGCAAAGCGGTCGAATCTTCAGCATAGGATTTTGCATGGGCGGGAGAGTTTCCTTCCTGGCGAACACTTCGTTGCCTCTCCGCGCCGCAGTTTCCTTTTATGGCGGCGGAATTGCGCCTGATCTGCTGGATCGTGCCGCACAGCTTCACGGTCCGATGCTGCTGATCTGGGGAGGACTCGACAAGCACATCAAGCCTGAGCATCGGCGCGCAGTGGCGGATGCGTTAACTGCGGCAGGAAAGACCTACGTCAACGTGGAATTCTCGAATGCGGATCACGGATTCTTCTGCGATGAGAGGGCCGCGTATCAGCCGCATGCTGCACGGCAAGCCTGGAGTTTGCTGTTAGAGTTTTTGCGTTCGTGAATCCTGACATTAAAAGGAGATGCCCGTTGAAAGCTTTCGTGTTTGGAGTGATTGTGGGAATTGCAGGCGTCATCATTGTGGTGTTCGGCTACTTTCTCAGCGGAAGTGCACCGGTTGCAACTGCCTCGAAGCCGCTTCCCTTTGAAAAGACCCTGGCGAATGGGGCTCTGCATGCGCGGATCGAAAAAGAGGCGCCAAAATCAGCTCCGATCTCCGCGGACGAAGCAAATCTAGTCGCCGGAGCAAAGATTTACCGCGACGATTGTGCCATGTGCCACGGAGCCCCAAGCGCCGGTCAAAGCGAGATTGCCATGGGGATGTTTCCCAAGCCGCCGCAACTCTTCCGAGGCAAAGGCGTGACTGACGATACGCCGGGCGAAACTTACTGGAAAGTTGCCCACGGCATCCGCCTTACGGGAATGCCCAGCTTCAGCGATACTTTGACGGAGCCGCAAATGTGGCAGGTCAGTCTGCTGCTGGCGAATGCAAACAAGTTGCCGGATGCGGCCAAACAGGCGCTGCAAGCGCCGCCACCGGAAGAGGCAGCCGCACCGGGTTCGACAACAAAATAGACGCTGGGTTGCCGGTAACTAGGCCCCGTGCTGCGCTTCGTACGCCGTAATTTCGGCTTCGTGCTGCAGTGTCAGGCCGATATCGTCCAGTCCTTCGAGAAGCCGGTGGCGGATGAAATCGTCAACGGGAAAGCTGGCGGAGAAACCGCGGTCGTCGGCAATTTTGCACTGCTCGAGATCCACGGTGAGCCGATAATCGGAAATTTCCTCAGCGCGGCGAGCGATCTCCGCGCATTCGTTTTCTTGCAAAACAGCAGTCAGCACTCCGTTCTGCAGGCTATTGTTGGCGAAGATATCCGCGAACGAAGGTGCAATGACGGCGCGGAAGCCGGCATCGGCAAGCGCCCAGACCGCATGCTCGCGGGACGATCCGCAACCAAAATTCTTGTCAGCCACCAGAATGCTGGCCCCGGCATAGCGCGGCTGGTTGAGCGAAAACGAAGGCTCGAGTTTGCCCTCCGCCGTGCGCCGCCAATCGTAGAACAGGAATTCGCCGAAGCCGGTCTTCTCAATGCGCTTTAGGAACTGCTTGGGGATGATCTGGTCGGTATCAACATTGGCGCGAAAGAGCGGCGCCACCTTACCGCGATGAACGCGAAATGGTTGCATGATGTCTTTCTCACCTCGGCCGCAGCCAGCTACGAATTAAACTGCCAGGCGCGAATGTCGGTAAAATGTCCGGCGATCGCTGCCGCCGCAGCCATCTCCGGACTTACCAGATGCGTGCGCCCGCCGCGCCCCTGCCGTCCTTCAAAATTACGGTTGCTGGTCGAGGCGCAACGTTCTCCGGGCTGCAAAATATCCGGGTTCATTCCCAGACACATGGAGCAGCCGGATTCACGCCACTCAAAACCGGCCTCGCGGAAAACTTTGTCGAGACCCTCTTTTTCGGCGGCGTGTTTGACCGCTTGCGACCCCGGTACAACCATGGCGCGCACTTGCGAACTCACGTGGTGTCCTTTAGCCACCCGGGCCGCCGCCCGTAAATCCTCCAGACGCGAGTTCGTGCACGATCCGATAAACACGCGGTCGACGGGGATGTCCTCGATGGCAGTACCTGGCTTCAGGCCCATGTATTCGAACATACGCTGAGCCGCCGATTTTTCCGCTTCGCTGTTGAGCCCATTCAGTTCCGGGACACGGCCATCCACGGGAACCACCATACCCGGGTTTGTACCCCAGGTAACGAAAGGAGCCAGTTTTGTAGCGTCCACTTCTATCGTCTTGTCGTATTGCGCTCCCGGATCGGAGGCCAGACTACGCCAGTGTGCCACGCTCTTATCCCACTCTGCGCCTGCCGGTGCGAAACGACGGTCCTTCACGTAGGCGAATGTAGTCTCATCGGGAGCTACCATGGCGGCGCGCGCGCCGGCCTCAATGCTCATATTGCACAGCGTCATCCGGCCTTCCATCGAAAGCGCCCGCACAGCGTCTCCGGCGTATTCGATGACATAGCCGGTCGCGCCGTCCGTACCGATCTGGCGAATCACTCCCAAAGCCAGGTCTTTTGCAGTCACTCCTTCGCCCAGCTGGCCGCTGACATGGATCAGCATGGTTTTCGGCTTACGCTGCGGCAAGGTTTGCGTCGCCAGCACGTGCTCCACTTCGGAGGTTCCAATGCCGAATGCCAGCGCTCCGAATGCGCCATGAGTGCTGGTGTGACTGTCCCCACAGACAATGGTCTTTCCCGGCTGGGTAAGGCCAAGCTCGGGCCCAATCACATGCACAATACCCTGTTCGGAGGAATCCATGTCGAACAACGGCACCCCGAATTCCTTACAATTTTTCTGCAGGGCGGCGATTTGCCGGGCGGCGATGGGGTCCAGAATCGGCGTGCCCCGCGGTTCAGTCGGGATATTGTGGTCCACTGTAGCAACAGTTCTCTGCGGCTGCCGGACGCCGCGCCCAGCCATCCGCAGACCATCGAAGGCCTGGGGAGAGGTCACTTCATGGACGAGGTGTAAATCGATATAAAGAAGCGGCGGCTGCCCGGAGGGAACACAAACCACGTGTTCATCCCATATCTTCTCGAACAACGTGCGTTTTTTCTGCATGGACAAAATCATTTTATCAATAATAGGCGGGGCTCAAATAGTAGGGATTACTGCAAAGCGCTCAAGCGCTTATGAAAACACGGATCACAGCACCGGTTCGGTCGTGCCGGGTGGCCGCCCATAGCTTGTCGGCCAATAGCACCCCCCCGCTCTACGGAATGTCCCACGACAAGCGGACTGAGCGGAACGATTTCGGCGACCTGCGGAACATCAGGCTAACTGGCAGCCGTTGCGTTTTCAAGTTCCACTACCGGCTCGAAGCGCTGGTCCACCGCCAGGGCACGGGAAACCAGGCAAAGCCCCTGAGCTTTTTCAAGCAACTGGAGAGCCCGGTGGCGTTCGGTCTCATTCTGAATCTTCAACACCGGCCGCAGGGCAACGGCAGTGAAGTTGTAACCCGAATCGCCCTTTTTCACAACACCTTGAACTTCGACCTGCAGATCGATGTAATTCCACTTCGAATGTTCTGCCAACACCCGGAAAGTTGTGGTAAAGCAGCTGGCAATGGCACCTAAAAGCAGGTCTTCGGGGGTCCATCGGCCCTCCAAACCGCCGAACTGTGGAGGCGCAGCAAAATGAATTGAATTTGGCGCCGAGGCGGATTTCGCCAACCCGGTGCGGCCCGCAGCCCACCATGCGACCACCTGATGTCGATAAGACTCTTCCATTGTATGAGCTCCTGCCACGTTGGGTTGTGCCGATTAGCCGGGTCACGGGAGTCTCCGGCTCCGGGCCCGCATGGCGTAGAGCTCATCTTGCTTTCTAAGTCCTGTCTTTGCCCGTACTTAACGTCACGGTTCTTTGTGATTGGAATCACGCCGCTTCGGCAACCATCCTGTAGAGAGTTCAAGCTGCTCGTGGAATGTCCAACTGGACAGGTAACGCGCGCTGGGTTACCTGCACTGTGGCGACCCAATCGGCAGGTACTTCGTAACTTGTGGGCTGCCAGGGGAGGCACTACTTTTGTGAGTGGCTATGTCACCAAGGTCTTTATTGTTCTCCTCCGACCAGGAGACATCCCGCGAACTGGGTGTTGCTCTCCACGAACTCGGGTTAAGTGTGGAAGCCTATCCCGAGATTTTTGCTGCGCTCAAAAGCGTTACCGGCAAGACACTTCACTTTATTGCGGTTGACTGGGACGAAGGTCTGGAAGCCAGCTTTCTGCTGAAAACGGCGAGAGAGCTGAGGTCAAATTACAACCTCTTCGCTATTGTAATCGGCAAAACGGAAGCGAGCGCGGCGCTGGAGCAAGCCGGCGCCGATTTGGTCCTAAGCAAGCCGCTGCAGTCCGAACGCGTGAAACAGGCCTTGCTGGGGTGTGAAGGCTTCACTCGCCGGATCACGCCCTTCCTGCCACAAATCGCTGTAACTGCGGGAATCATAGAGCCCCAAGCGGGAGTCGCACGTCCGCTGCCACGCGCGGTGCCCGGATGGCCGGCGCCCGCTTCGGCTGCTCCATCCGCCTCAGCAATTGGAGAAGAGGCGACGTTCGCCCCTAAGTTTGCCGTCTTGGAAAATGACCTTGGCAGAAAATCTTTGCTGCGCCACTTCGGAGTTCGCATTCCGACGGTGCTTACGAATGCCCTGCGCGGCAATGTCCTCCTGCGCAGCGCGGCGATGGGGGGAATCTTCTTTGCGGTTGGCTATACCTTGAGCCAACCATTGAGCCAGGCAAGCTTTGCTGTCACATCAGTCATCCACGGGTGGCTAGGGCCATCGGTCAGTCAGAAGCCGATCCAAGGTGCGGACATGCAAGCTGCCCAAAATGATGTACCAGAAATGCCTGGCGACTCGCTCCAGGAGAAACCCGAAAGAATCCACGTAGTTCCGGTTCACGCTACGGCCCAGTCGCGGGCAGAGTTCTCGCCGACCGCGCAAGAGGCAAGAAACGTGTCTATTCCCACGGCGTCTCCAAACCCACAAGAAACACCACCCCCGGCAGAGCCCTCTCGTAAGCTTCAAGTTCCCGAGAGTATTGACCAAGCTTTTCCGGGGATGGCTACGGTGCGCGAAGTGGAGGAGAAGAGACGGCCTACATTGATGGAGGCGATTCAGCCGGTCAGTATTCCAGCCAGTCTTTCCGAAAAATTACTGGTAGAGAAGACTCCACCGAGCTATCCCGAAAGCGCTTTGCAAGCCGGGTTGCGCGGGCCCGTCGTGCTCCAGGCTTGGATCGGGAAGGATGGAAAAATACAGGAACTGAAATTGATTCGCGGACCACTGCTGCTGGGCCAGGCCGCCTTCGATGCGGTCAGAAATTGGCGGTTCAAGCCTTACCTGCTGAACGGCGAAGCCGTGGAAGCTCAAACCCTCATCACCGTGGATTTCAAACTTCCTTAACTTTTTTCTAGCTCGGTCGGCTAGCTCTTGATGGCCTTGGAAGCCTCATCCCAGTGGACCGCACCTCCACGAAAATAGGATTCGTTTGCCATGTGGCAGGCCAGCGCTGCATGGTGGCCGAACACGGCATCTTCAATCACCGGCTGACGTGAACGCACTGCCTGGAAAAAGTTCCAGAGGTGCGGCTTGGTGTCGTCCATGGAAGCGCCAATATACGACATCCCTTCTTCCACCGGCTCTTTGCCGGGAATCGGGTCATTTTGCTGGTGCCACTCCTTCTCGTAAGCCTCCCGCAAATTCTTAGGAAAGCTCTCCGCATAGTAGCTGGGTTCCGTATTTGTCCCGCTTTGCGGCATGAATGTCACGGTGGAGCTCGCAACGTCGAGAACTCCCTTCGATCCCATGAACCGGTAGCTCTGCGGCGTCTCAGTTCCAAGATTAAGCCGCATATAGACGTGGACGTTTCCGTAATCGAAGAGCACGGCGTGGACGTCGGGCATGTTGCGGCCATCCTTCCAGCGCAAAATGCCGCCCATCGCCATCGCCCGCTTTGGAGCTTCGCTGGTGCCCAGGATGCGCAGCATGCCGCTGATCAGGTGGACCAGCAAATCGCCGGCCACGCCGGTGCCGTATTCCTTCCAGCAGCGCCAACGGGCAAAGATGTAAGGATCGAAGGCGCGCTTGGGAACAGCCCCTTGCCAAGTATCCCAGTCGAGAGTTTGCGACGAAAGGTCCGCTGGTACTGGGTATTCCCACGCGCCGTTGGGATCGTTGCGGCCGAGCGTGGCTTCGATCATCATGAGGTCGCCGAGCGCACCTTTCGCCACCAGTTCGTTGGCTTTGGCGCAGATGGCCGAACTTACCCTCTGCGAGCCAATCTGCACAATGCGCCCGCTCTTCTTGGCCGCTGCGAGCATTGCGACGCCATCGGCCGGGCTATGCGACATCGGCTTCTCGCAGTAGATGTCCTTGCCCGCGCTTACCGCGTCCACCACGACTTGCTTGTGCCAATGGTCGGGCACGGCGGCAACGATGCAATCAATTTCTTTGTTATCCAAAAGCTCCTGATAGCGGCGAGTTACGGGGAGGCTGGTGGATTTGACGATCTCGCGGGCGCGGTCGTGGCGGCCATTGTACAAATCACAAGCCGCAGCGCATTCAATCCCGGGCAATTCAATAGAATTGCCCAAAAGCCCGCTGCCCTGCATGCCGACTCCGATCATGCCGAAACGCAACCTGTCGCTGGGCGCAACTGGCTGTTGAGAAGCCAATGCCGGCTCCGGTTCCAGCACTACTTTCTTCGCAACCAAAGAAGCCCCGGCTGCAGCACTGATTTCCAGAAATTCCCGCCGCGAAAAACGATTGCTGGTCATGCGACCTCCAGAAAGTTCCTACTTCTTCAGCATCTTGAGAGCCACTTCTTTGAAATAAACCGCGTCCCGGTCGCTGTGGTTCTGCAGCCCGATGTAGCCCTCGTTGGGCCGAAGTCCACGCTCCGGCTCGAAATCAAAATGCCTTGTCGGGACCGGGTCGCCTTCCTTGTAGTCCGTTACCTTTGTCCCGTTCAAAACCACAATCGTCCGTGGTCCCTCGAGAGTGATCTCCATCGTGTTCCACTCCGGTCCGGGCTTGCCTGCCTTGGCCAGAGGCCATGTAAGCGAGTACAGCATTCCCGTGATGTGGGTATCGTCTTCGCCGCCGGGATCGTTATCAATCTGGACTTCATAGCCGTAGTTCACCGGCATCCAGGCTTCGCGAGGTTCAACCGGAATGCGGACAAAAACCCCGGAATTATCGTTGTGGTCGCGCATCTTAAATACCACTCGAATCGTGCAGTTTCCCAGCTTGCCTCCGGTCCAGTAGAGCAATCCCATCCCGCCGTGGGTGCGGATCATGCCATCTTCGATAGTCATTTCGCCCGGGCCTACGTGCTTCCAGCCGGTAAGATCTTTGCCGTTGAAAAGTTCTTTCCAACCTTTGTTTTGGGCGGATGCCGTACCCGCCATCACCAAAGCAAGACAAATAGCCAACACTTTCATGGTCTTTTCCTTCCGCGGCACGAAAATATACACCCAAGGCGCTACGGACGAAAAATTCGCCCTTCTACGGTACTACTGGGGAACAGGCCAAGCCCCACGAACTCTGCTAGTTACGGAAGATCAACACCTGAAGCGGCGCAGTTCGACAAGCAGCCTCATCTAAAGAGCTATAATAAGTTTCAGCTTCCTCGGGAAGTTAGTCCCTTTCGAAAAGATTATTCGATGTCCATGAAAATGAAGGCAGTGATTTTGACGTTTTCCGCCGGGCTGTTGTTATTCACCGTGGCGGGAGGGCTGAAGGTCCGCGCATCCAGCAACGATGGCGCCTACCGGCAGATTCAGGTCTACAGCGAAGTGCTCTCGCGGGTGCGCAGCGAGTACGTGGAAGAACCGAACATTACCAATGTGACGGACGGCGCCTTGCACGGACTGCTGGACTCGCTCGATCCCGGATTCCAGCTACCTGACCCCGGAACAATACAAACAATACAAATCCGAAAAGACCGACACGAAGGGCAACATCGGGGCCGCCGTTTCCAAGCGCTTCGGATACGCCACGGTCGTTTCCGTAATTCCGGGCGGTCCGGCCGACAAAGCGGGCTTGCAGGGAACCGACATTTTGGAAGCCATCGAAAACAAGAGCACGCATGACTTGTCCGTGGCTGAGATTCACAACATGCTGGCTGGAGCCCCCGGATCCACCATCACGGTTTCTGTCGTACGCCCCCGCCGCGCAGAACCGCAAAAACTCACCATCACTCGCGAAGTGGTGGCAATCCCGGCGGTCAGCGAAAAGCTGATGGACAACAACATCGGCTACATCCAAGTGGACGCCTTCACCAAAGGCAAGTCCCAGGAAGTCGCAACACGGGTTAAGGAAGCGGAAAAATCCGGGGCGAAGAAGCTGATCCTGGATTTGCGCAACTGCGCCGGAGGCGACGAGGCAGAAGGCATCGCCACTGCAAACCTCTTCCTGAACCACGGAACCATCGCTTACCTGCAAGGGCAGAAGGTTAGTCGTGAGACATTCAACGCCGACCCTTCCAAAGCAATCACCAACTTGCCCTTGGCTCTACTGGTGAACAGGGGAACAGCCGGTCCGGCTGAGATTGTTGCCGCCGCGGTCATGGAGAACGCCCGCGGTGACGTGGTCGGCGACAAGACTTTCGGGGAAGGCTCCATGCAGAAGCTGATCGATCTGCCCGATGGCTCGGCTCTCATCCTCTCGGTGGCCAAGTATTATTCCCCCAGCGGGAAGGCGATTCAGGATACCGCTGTAACTCCAAATGTCGTGGTCGCCGCCAACGACGACTCGGCCTTACCCGATGACGACGAAGATGAAGCGGCGCCGGAGCAAGAGAAGCCGCAAGCGCCCCAGCCGGATTTGCCCTTGCAAAAAGCGGTTCAATTGCTCAGCAGCAAATCCAGCTGAGTTCCGGCGCAACTGATGGTTTCGACCGATCGCGCGCCTATTGGGCGCGCGGTTTTTTTTGGGCGGTCTCCCGGATTTCTTGCTTGGCATGCAGTCCCTCTTTCAAGATCTCGACTCGAAGCCGCTACCGGCGGATCCACCTGGATACAAAAACCGCAAGACCGTCCGCCGGCTTTTGTTTGCTCTCCTGATTCTGCTGGCGGCGATCATTGGAGGGGCCGCTGGTATGCTGCTGGTCTACACCACCGGCCTGCCCCAGGTCGAGGATCTCGAGCACTACCGCCCCATTTCCATTACCCAGCTTTATGACGATGAAGGAAAAGTGATCGGATCTTTCGCTCTACAGCGCCGTGTCGTTGCCTCTTACGATGACTTTCCTCCGGCGCTCCGCGACGCTCTGATTTCTATCGAAGACAAAGACTTCTACCGCCACTGGGGAGTGAATGTCTGGCGCATCGCGGGCGCCGCCTACCATGACATTCAATCCGGCGGGAAGGTGCAGGGCGCTTCCACGCTCACCATGCAATTGGCGCGTAATCTTTTTCTTTCGCCCGACCGCTCCTGGCATCGCAAGATTGAAGAAGCTCTGCTGGCAGTTCAAATCGAGCGCCGTTTCACCAAAGCGCAGATTTTCACTCTGTATGCCAACCAGGTTTACCTGGGCCATGGCGCCTACGGATTCGAGGCAGCCTCCGAATATTATTTCAGCAAACCGGCCAAACAGCTGACTCTGGACGAAGCCGCACTCCTGGCAGGGCTGCCAAAATCGCCCAACCTATATTCGCCGATCAACCATCCGGAGCGCGCCCTAAAACGGCGCAATCTGGTCATCAATTCCTTACTGGAAGACGGCAAAATCACCGCGCCAGTGGCCAACGCCGCTCGAGAAGAACCTCTGCAACTGAAATTGGCGCACGATCCCAACTCGCTTGCGCCTTACTTTGTGGAAGAGATTCGCCGCTATCTGGAAAGCAAGTATGGGACCGATCAGGTCCACACCGGCGGCTTGACCGTTTACACGTCTCTGAACACCGATTTGCAGCGCGCGGCAAACCAGGCCGTTCTCGATGGTCTCGCCGCCTACGAGCGCCGCCACGGGTGGAAGGGCAATTTGAAAAATGTTCTCGGCAAGGGCGTCTCTTTGGAGAACTATCGCGACCCCGACTGGGACGACGAACCTGAGATCAACGGCTACATGCATGCCCTGGTCACGGCAGTTTCTCCCGGCTCTGCAGCTATAAAATTCGGTAACTACGCGGCAACGCTCACCCCCGCAGATATCGCCTGGACTCAGCGCAAACTCCAGGACACGTTGTGGCCGGGGAATCGCATCTACGTGAAGATTCTTTCACTGGGTCCCGGAAAGGAAGCCCAGGTCAGCCTGGAGCAAGACTCTGGGGCGCAGGGCGCGCTGGTCGCCGTTGATAACGTCACGGGTGAGATCAAGGCCATGGTCGGTGGTCGAGACTTCAACGACTCCAAATTCAATCGCGCGACCCAAGCCCTGCGCCAGGTGGGGTCGGCTTTCAAGCCCTACGTGTACACCGCGGCCATTGACCGGGGCGCTTCCCCGGACGAGACCATCCTCGATGCGCCGGTCACCTTCCAGACTCCTTCCGGACCCTACACGCCGCACAACTACGACGAGCGTTACGAAGGAGTGATCACGCTGCGCCGCGCGCTGGCACAGTCGCGCAATATTCCGGCGCTCAAACTGGCCGACAGCCTGAACATCAAGACGGTCATTGACTACGCTCATCGTTTTGGCATCACCTCGAATATTCCGCCGTACCTGCCGGTGGCATTGGGCGCGGCCGAGATCACGCCACTGGAGCAGACCTCCGCGTTCAGCGTATTCCCCAACGACGGCGTCCGGGTGGCGCCGCGATACATCACCAAAGTGACCGACTATGAGGGCCATGTGCTCGAAGAGGATTTCCCGGAGGTCCGCGACGTTGTCTCTTCGCGGACAGCGCGCATTATGACGGACATGCTGGAAGGAGTCGTGCAGCATGGCACCGCGATCGCCGCCGCCGGCATGAAATATCCTTTGGCGGGCAAAACCGGAACCACCAACGATTTTACGGATGCCTGGTTTGTGGGGTTTTCTCCCAGCACCACTTGCGGCGTGTGGGTCGGCTATGACGAAAAGAAATCTCTCGGCAACAAGGAAACCGGCTCCCGAGCCGCGCTTCCCATTTGGATGAATTTCATGAAGGTGGCTTTGGCCGCGAAAGATCCGGGGCAGTTCCAGCCTCCCCCGGCGTCGGTTTCTTCACCGGCCAAAGTGGACACGCCGGATAATGCGCCCGCCGAAGAGGAATCGCATTAAGCGGGACCAAGTGGCCGAACTATAATTTGCAACCAGATGAAAAAAATCTTCCGATTCATCTTTTTGACGCTCGTCCTCCTCGTCGTCGCGCTGGTTTCTGCCCTCACCACGATGCGCTTCGCCATCCACGGCCGCGAGGTGAGCGTTCCGAATTTGGTGGACAAATCCCCGGCAGAAGCGCGCCGGATGGCGGAGGAAAACGGCCTTACCCTTACCATGGAACGTCAGTATTACAGCAACACCATCGCCGAGGGAAAGATCGTTTCCCAAACACCGCTGGCTGGAACGCGGGTCCGCCGGGGCTGGGAAGTGCGCGTGGCCGATAGCCTGGGGCCACAGCGAGTCCAGATTCCCAACGTGCTCGGGCAAAGCGACCGGGCCGCCGAAATGAACATCGAGCGCCGGGGCCTCGACATTAGTAGCATCGCTGAATTGCCCTGGCCGACCGATGCCGCCAATCAAGTGCTGGCGCAAAGCCCGTCGCCGAATGCGAATGGCGTGGCCACGCCCAAGATCAGCCTGCTCATTGCAACCCAACCCGCTCCCAGTGCCTTTGTAATGCCTAGTTTTATTGGCAGGGATTTGGGCAGCGTGACGGCCATCATCAAGAGCGCTGGAATGCGAGTTGGCACGGTCACCCAGGCCGCGAGCATTGTGCCCGTCTTGCCGGGGCAACAGATCGATTCACCATCCAGCATCGTCGCCTCCCAAACTCCGGCGGCGGGGGAGAAGATATCGCCCGGGGCGGTGGTGAATCTGGAGGTTCGTTAGCCAATTCGTTCCAGGATCGCCGCAAAAAATCCGTCGCAGGGATGCACTCCGGGGATGGTTCGCAGATATAGGCCGCTGGTCAGCGATGGCAAGTCAGTCCAGGACAACTCGCCGGTTTGCCGAATCTTTTCTAGTTCCGTCTTGCAGTCAAGAACCCGGAACGCAGAACTTTCCGTTAATGCCTTCTCCACCACCTCGACGTTCTCCTCCGTTTCCAGAGAACAGGTCGAGTAGATCAGCCTGCCGCCCGGCGCGACATAATTCATGGCGGAGCGCAGAATTTCCAGCTGCCGAGCCTGAAGATCTTCTAAATCTTTCGGCTTGAACCGCCATTTGATCTCAGGATTGCGCGCCAATGTTCCGGTTCCCGAGCAAGGCACATCGGTTAAAACGCGGTCGAACCGTTTTTCAATGGGCAGATGGCGGACATCGGCAGCAATCACGGTCACATTCTTCTGTGGAACTAGCTTGCGCAGGAGGCGCGCGCGATGAGGATGCAATTCCATAGCAAGGATTGCCGCATCGGGATTACGCGTGGCAAGAATCCGCGTCTTCCCTCCCGGGGCCGCACAGCAATCCAGAATGGCTTTGCCTTCACCCACCAGCAATCCGACCAATTGAGAAGCTTCGTCTTGAATGAACACCCGACCCTCGCGGAACGCCTGCGTTCGCGTCAGGTCTCCGGAGAGCACGCGCCGCGCGGAAGTCAGTATTCGACCCGGCGCGAGCTCGACGCCCTCTCGAATCAGCTCAGCCTCCGCTTCCGGGTTTGCTAACCAGACCGCCGCTTCGGGGACTTGCTGATCGTAAGCGCAAATCTGGCGGACAGCATCGTCCCCGAATTCTCGTCGCCAGCGTTCTACCAGCCATAGGGGGTGCGCCGTTCGTTTTGCGGTCTCGGACAGGCTCTGCGCCGATTCAAACAGCTCCGGCTTCATGCCGTTACTTCCATCCATCTTGCGCAAAACCGCATTCACAAAGCCCACTGCGGAACCTTTGCGCGCGCGCCTCACCAATTCCCCACTTTCGTGCACCGCTGCTCTCTGCGGCACACGATCCAGAAAGCGTAGTTGGTAAGCTGCGAGGCGAAGCGAGATGAGGACTTCCAGGTCGAGTTTCTCCAAGCGCTGCGAAGAATGCGCGGCAATCTGTTCATCCAGCAGAGAGCGCCAGCGCAAAACGCCCATCACCAACTCGGTGGCGAGCCCATGATCTGCCGAAGAGAGCAATTCGTAACGGTATGAATGCAGCAATTCCGAAGCGTAGGCTTTCTCGCGCTCCACCTGAAGCAAAATATCGAAAGCCGCGGTGCGCGCAGGAGAGATAGGCATCGGGAAGGAAAGGAACTACTCGCCCAGTTTATCCCCGGTTTGAGGTCGGTAACCGTGAATGAAATCTTTGGCCGCCATGCGCTTCTTGCCTTCAGGCTGCACTTCCAGAAGCTCCAGCGCTGTGTTATCTGCGCAGCCGACTATCAAGCGGTCGCCTTCGATCACAACTTCGATTGGGCAACAGTCTTCTGCATCGGGCTTCCGGACCAAACATTCAGGTTACGTCCTCGAAAACTGGTAAAGGCACCGGGCCAGGGCTGAAATCCGCGCAGCCGGTTGTAGATTTCCGAAGCTGCCCGGCTGAAGTCGATTCGGCCATCTTCTTTTTTCAGAATCGGAGCCAGCGTGGCCTGCAAGTCATCTTGTGGTACCGGATGGATCTTTCCCTCTTGCAGGCCGCGCAAGGTTCGGACCAATGATTCAGCGCCGACTACGGCAAGCTTCGGTCCCAGCGTATCGGCGGTGTCATCCGGCGCTATAGAAAGCTCCTGTTGCAGCAGAATGTCTCCGGTGTCGAGCCCCGCATTCAGCCGCATGGTGGTGGCTCCGGTCACGGTCTCTCCGCGCGCAATCGCCCACTGGATCGGTGCCGCGCCACGATATTTCGGCAGCAGCGAGGCATGCAGATTGATGTTGCCAAGAGGCGGAAGATCCAGCATCCACTGCGGAATTAGGCGACCATAGCCGACAACAACGATGGCATCCGGCTTGAGCGCAGAAATCTGTCCTTTGAATTCCTCGTTCTCCTTGATTCGTTCCGGCTGGATTACGGGCAAGCCCGATTTTTGCGCATATTGCTTCACCGGCGAGGCCGCCAAGTCCATCCCACGCCCGCTGGGGCGGTCGGGTTGGGTTACGACGAGCTTTACTCCAAAACCCGACTCTACGAGCGTTTCCAACGATGGCACTGCGAAGATTGGTGTTCCGCAGAAGACGAGATTGAAAGTGGAAGGCACAACGTCGTTTTTTAGCTGAGTGGTTTACAAATTGACAAGTCGTGACTTCGGGATCCGTAAACCATCCAATTCCCAAATTACCAGATCCCTCAATCTCTACCACTCTCCCGCTTTCATCAGCTTGCGGATTTTGCGCCTGATCAGGTCGCGCTTCAGCGCGCTGACGTGGCTGATGTACAGCTTGCCATCCAGATGATCGGTTTCGTGCAGAAATGCGCGGGCCAGCAATTCCTCGCCGGTTTTTTCATACCACTTGCCGTGGATGTCCTGGGCTCGGACCGTGACCTTCTTGGCGCGGGTCACGTCTTCGCGGAACTCGGGAATGCTCAGGCAGCCTTCGCTGCCGCGCTGCCGTCCTTCTTTTTGAATGATCTCGGGATTGGCCAGCACCAGTTTCGCCTCGGGATCTTCCTTGAAGCTGATGTCAATCACCGCCAGCCGCTTGGAAATTCCAATTTGCGGCGCCGCCAGCCCAACTCCGCGGGCGGCATACATGGATTCGAACATGTCCTCGACCAGCTTCTTCAGCTCATCGTCGAAAGAAGTGACCGGTTCGGCTGGTGTGTCGAGCACCGGATTTCCAAACTTCACGATGGGATAGATCATTCAGTAGTTCTTCAGTTGTTGGCAGTAGCCTTGAAAATTTCGCAGCGTCTCGCCCATCGAGTCGCCGCCAAACTTTTCCAGCGCGCACCGCGCCAGGGTCAGCGCAACCATGGCTTCTGCCGCCACGCCTGCCGCCGGCACAACACACACATCGGAACGTTCGTAAGCGGCCTTTACTGGCTCGCGCGAGGTGAAGTCCACCGACTGCAAGGGACGGCGCAGCGTGGAAATTGGTTTCAAGTAGCCGCGAACCCGAATGTCCTCGCCGTTCGATACGCCGCCCTCAATTCCGCCCGCATTATTGCGGCTGCGGCTGAACTCCGTAAACCCGCTCTTCGCCTCATAGCCAATTTCGTCGTGAACCGCCGATCCGGGTAAATAAGCCGCGGCAACGCCCGATCCAATTTCCACCGCTTTCACTGCCTGCAAAGACATGACTGCGGCTGCAAGCAGTCCATCCAGCCGCTCATCCCACTGCACGTAGGTGCCAAGCCCGGGAGGGACACCGTGAGCCACCACTTCGAAGACGCCCCCGAGGGAATCGCCCGTTTTCAGAACCTTGTCTACTTCTTCCTTCATGCGCGGTTCAGCCTCTGGGTCAGCACAATTAAGCAAAATTTCACTGCGTTCGCAAAGTGCTTGAACCTGTTCCCACGGGATTTCGTGACTCAGCGTCACCGCTCCGACAGCGACAACGTGGCTCAACACCTGAATGCCAAGCTCGCGTAGTAACAATTTTGCTAATGCTCCAATCGCCACCCGCGCCGCCGATTCCCGCGCCGAGGCTCGTTCCAGCACATACCGCGCCTCCGGAAAGTTGTACTTCAGGGCGCCGGCAAGGTCAGCATGACCCGGTCGCGGCGAAGCTACGCGCTTGTGCCTCGCCGGATCTCCCTCGTCAACCGGCAGCGACTCCTGCCAGTTTTTCCAGTCCTTATTCTCCAACAGGACGGCGATCGGCGAACCGATAGTGGCCCCGTGGTGAACCCCCGACAGGAAATGCGCCTTGTCGGTCTCAATCTTCATCCGCCCGCCGCGGCCATAGCCCTGCTGACGCCGCCACAGTTCGCGGTCCACAAAGGCCAAATCCACCTTGACGCCTGCCGGCAGGCCTGACAGGAAGGCTACCAGGCCTTCACCATGCGATTCCCCGGATGTAAAGTAGCGCAACATGAAATGTGGATTGTATCCGAAGCACAGTCAAATCGCGCGGTAGCCCTGCAATTCAACCGATAAATTTGCGTATAAAGATGGAGCTTCCGGCGCGAACTTGATAGAATAAAGGAGATTTAGCCACAGCAGCAGCATCACCGTCCATAGCCGGGAAACCGGGGTGGATCGCCCGCTTCGTCCAGTTTCAATCTTGAGGTTTTTATGTTCCCCTACGTGCGCCATAAAGCACGAAGCTCCAGTTGCGATCTACAAACGCCAGAGGTATCCGAGCTTTCCCGCCATTTGTTGCGCGCGCAGGAAAAAGAGCGCAAACGCATCAGCCGCGAGTTGCACGATGGAACCGGGCAAGGGCTGATGGTGTTGCGCCTCTACCTGGCTATGCTCGCCAGCGACGGACAGAGCCCGGAGTCGCGGGCCAAGATTCAAGAGGCGTTGCAGCTTCTCGATCATACCGTTGAAGATCTTCGCCGTATCATTAGCCGCTTGTCCCCACGCGTCTTGGAAGAGATGGGATTGTTGCCGGCGATCCGCAAGGAAGTCCTCGAACTGGCCAAGAATACCGGCATGCGGTTTCACTTGGACCTTCCCGAAAAAATCGACGCATTGGACCGTGAAGCGGAAGTGGCCATTTACCGCTCATTACAGGAAGCTTTGCACAACATTGCCAAACATTCGCAGGCCCAATCCTTCAGCGTGCGCTTCAAAAGCAACGGCAATTCGCTCTGCCTGCTGGTGGAAGACGACGGCTTAGGTATGTCAGGCGGCAGTTTGCGCTTAGGCGGCGCTTTTGGCCTGCGCGGTATGCGGGAGCGCATTACCGCCCTCGGCGGCACCATGCAGGTTCGCTCGCGCCCGGAAAGCGGCGTTTGCCTTAAAATAACGCTCCCAGCAGCTCCGCATGCAACGGTGCGCAGGCACGCGGCGGGGGAGCGGCGTGCCTTGCCGGATAAGCCTCTTTCCCGAACGGATCCCGCTTCCACCCAGCGGCAAAGGCCGCTCGCTTTTGCTACCAACACATAAGAGTGCCTTGCCTAATGCCCATTCGTTGCCTGGTGGTTGACGATCACACCTTGTTTCGCGCCGGATTACGCCGCCTCCTCGAGGGGGAGGAAGATCTGGCCGTGGTCGGGGAAGCTGGCGACGCGGAAGCCGCACTGGAGAAGGCGCGAGTACTCCAGCCGGATCTGGTGCTCATGGATATTGGCATGCCGGGAATGTCGAGCCTGGAGGCGGCCCGCCTGCTGAAAGCTCAAAACCCGGGACCGCGTGTGATCTTTCTGACCATGCACGAGGATCAGGAGTATCTGGCTCGCTGCCTGCAAACCGGCGCCGACGGCTTCATGCTCAAGGATATCCCCGCACCCCGCCTGATTCACACCATTCGCCAGATCTGCCGCGGAGATGCGCATCCGATCTCAGACTTGCTGACCAGGGCGGAGAACGCGCCCCGCCGGCGTGGCCAATTGACGCAAGGGACAGGTCTGACGCAGCGCGAACGCCAGGTGATGAAACTGATTGCCGAGGGCCTCTCCGTGCGGGAGGCGGCAGGCCGGCTCGGGGTGAGCGTAAAGACGGTGGAGGCACACAAATTTAATCTTATGCGCAAGCTCGACTTGCATAACCGGGCCCAGCTGGTCACTTATGCCATCCAGAAGAAGATCCTCAAGATGAGCGCCGAGATTTAGTTACCAACTTCGCTGTTGTAGCCGTGCATGAGTGTTACGACAAAAGTGCCACATTAGAAAATCAGGGTTGTTCTAAACATCAGGTGGTGGTAGAAACGCGAATAGAGATTTCAGAGACCCGATGGCACTGCAAAACAGGACGGCGGCAAAAGCAAGACCCGCAGAAGTTGTGATCCCGGAACGCCTTTACTTCCGCATTGGCGAAGTGGCCAATCTGTGCCGTCTCCCTGCGTACGTCTTGCGCTTCTGGGAAACCGAGTTTCCCCAGCTCAAGCCGGTAAAAAGTAGCACCGGTCAGCGCATGTATCGCAGGAAAGATGTCGAAAATGTGCTGCGTATCAAGAAGCTGCTCTACGAGGAGGGCTTTACCATAGCCGGAGCGCGACAACACCTGCGCGCCGAAAGCAAAGGCGACAAGAAACAGCCGCCCCTGCCCTTTCCGGCAGCCTCGAGTGCAGATCTCGCTCCCATCCGCCAGGGGCTACGCGAAATCCTCTCCATGCTCTCGGCCCGCGCTTAGAAGATTCCTTTCGTTAAGCTCTCACCGTCAGCACCGGGCAAGGTGCGTCGCTCACGATTTCCGAAGCCACTGTCCAGGGAAGATGCGAAGTTAAGGAGGCTCCGGCGGGCTTGTGCACTCCCATCACGATTATGTCCACGTTGTGCTCTTCGGCGAACAACAAGACTCCTTCCACTGGAAACTCAAAGTGCACCTCAAACTTCGGCCGGCACCACACCTTGGCCTCGTCCGGAACTAGCGCTTCCAGCCGCTTGCGTGTGTTCTCTTCGACCGCGGCTTGTTCCTGCCAGGGGATGAGTGGGACGAGATTGAGAAACGTTACGGTTGCCTCGTTTTCTTCCGCCAGGGAGAGTGCGTAAGGCATGGCGCACAGGGAGGCGGGAGATAAATCTGTGGGGAAAAGAATGTGCCTTGGCTTGTGTGGCTTACCAGTCGCTTTCGGACCAACTGTTAGGACCGGACAGGGCGCCTGGCGAAATATCTTTTCGGCGGCCGAGCCCAATACCAACTTTCTCAGTCCTTGCCGCCCATGGGTCCCCATAACCAACAAGTCAATATGACACTCTGCAATAATACTTGAAGTAACCTCCCACAATTCTCCCCGCTCCAGAAATTGCTCATGGGCCAGACCGGTTAGAAGCTTGCCATCCATGAACTTGCGAAGATCATGCTCGGCTTCCCGCCAATCTTTGTCGGCCTCGTGAGGCAGGCGGTCGAGCGGTACCCCCAGGTTCGGCTCGGGCCCGACTGTATGCGCAACAAAGAGCTTAGCGCCGTATAGCCGGGCCAGGGCAGCGGCATAGGGTACGGCAGCCTGAGAGGCCACCGAGAAGTCGGTTGTTAAGAGGATGTTGCCGATGCTAATCCGAGCGGGCGCCTGAATCGCCGGCATACCCACCTCCCGCGGAAGGAAGATTCCGCCTGATTCCCTTGTACGTAAGCCTTCAAAAAACGGCAGTGAGCCTGATCACACTGAGACGTGCCGGGGCTCGCAGTTCGGCTTCCGGGGTCATCCAACCCTGACCGTGCGTTCCGCCAATTTCCATACAACTTTCCGTGAATTTCGGCCGTCACATAAGGTGTTCGAGGTATTGTCCCTGATTTCTCCGGAACTATACTCGTACTTGCTCTAGAGCAGCAGAAGAAAGGAGAATTCATGAGCGCATTCAGACTTGCTCTCGCCCTGTTGATTGCGTCGGTAGTCTGGCAAATTCCGGCCGCCGCACAGGGTTCCAACAACGACCGCAGCCAGCTAAATCAGAATGACATGCAGCGAATTACTCGAGACGTGCACCATCAGTTGGTGATGCTTCCCTACTACGGGCTTTTCGATAATCTCGCTTACAAAGTTTCCGAGGACGGCACCGTGACCTTGGTCGGACAGGTCACCCGGCCCACGCTGAAATCGGACGCAGAAAATGTCGTCAAAAAGATCGAAGGCGTGGAGCACGTTGACAATCAGATCAAGGTGCTCCCTGTGTCTCCTAATGATGACCAAATACGAATGGCTGAGTACCGTGCGATCTACAGCAACACAACCCTGAGTCAGTATGCTTTGCGTGCCGTTCCGCCGATCCACATCATTGTGGACAACGGCCATGTCACGTTAGAAGGAGTGGTTGCCCGGCAGATGGACAAGCAAATTGCTGAAATGCAAGCTAAAAGTGTGCCGAATGTCTTTTCCGTCACTAACAATCTTCGGGTGGAAGAAAACGGCAAGTAGAGCACAGGTTCCTCAGAGGCGATACGCGCGGACCGGATTAAAATGGTCCGCGTTTTTTGTGCCTCTCAATTTCATCGGCGTGGAAGTTGTTTAGGTGGAGGACGGTCGATCGCCCTCGACCTCTCTCGGCCTCACCTGGGGAGTGCCCATTTCTGCCCGAGACAGCCAGCATTCCCAGCTTGGTTAATTCGCCCAGTGGCCTATTGCACGTCGATATTTCGGGAGACCGCCGTCATATGATGCTCTTCCGAATCGGCCACCACCTCCCGCACCCGGTAGATTCCCGGTTTCAGCTTGAAACTCATGCCTACATCCACACCGGCTTTGACAAGTCCCGGCAGTTTCGCGTCCGGTAGATCAACGTGTGCCCTTCTTTCCTGGGTCGTCACCAAATCCCCCTTTTCATCGAAGATGGCAAAAACGAAGATCACCGTGTTGAGGTTATGTTCCCCGTCTTTATGAAAATGAAGTGGAGCTGCATCGAGATGGGCGAACAAGGACAGCTCGCGACTATCATTCGCGGTCTGTGCAAGTTTCGCAGCCAGAGCGACCGGAAGTTGCTGCATCTCAGTGTGGGAGAAAATCGCTTCGCGAATCTGCGCTTCTGCCTGGGCCTCGGCAGCGGAAGCTTCCTGTTGCTTGACCTCAGCGTCGGCCTCTTGTTCATTCTTCGGGGCAAAATAGCCGCGCCGGGCTCGGATGGTGACGCCCTTCTGCTTGTCGGCCAGGGTGACCTTCAACGCGTGGAATTTGCCGTCCGGTTTCATGTCGGCGGGAGCAAAGGCCAGGATGTAGTACACCGGAGACCCAGTCAGCGCGCGGAATCCGGCCTTCAAGTCATCGTTGTTGTGGAAGAACTCGCCGCCCGTTCCTTGCGCAATCTCCGCCAACACATCCGTGGCAACCAGTTCGCGCCCCGAATCCACACTATGCATAGCTCCGATCACCCCGGAGTTAGCAGACGGGGTGTAGCTCCGCGCAATATCGGACTCCCTCATCAGCAGCGCCAATCCTTTAGGGTCCAGCGAACTAATAACTACCTGTGCACGCAGCGCACGATCAATAAGCTGGTCCAATTGGTACTGTTCGCTCTCCGACATGAAGCCCGGCGACACCAAAACCACGGTGCGCTGACCGGGCACCTGTGACATGTACTGTACGATTCGCTCAAGTTCCTGCAAACTGGTTCGCGACTGGATCTCCGCCTGACTCACAATATTCCGTGCCAGCATTTGGATCATGGGCACTGGATTGGGGTTGGGGCACCGGCTGCCGACTTCATCCAACGCAACCTTCCAGGCATCAATCGTGTAGTCATCTTCAAATCGAGCAATTTGCTGCGCCTGGTAGTCAGAAAGGCTTGGACAATCACCGATCCGGGTAAGTGCTCGTGGGCTGGAATGAAGTTTTAATAGCGCATCATGAATCTGCTTGGGATCAGCAGTAAAGTTGGAGAGCATGTTTGCGGAGGTGAAGATGGCGACGCGATCTTTCGGCTGGAGATTGGCTGAGAGGTAATGATCGGCGGCGTCACGCGCCTGCAGCATGTCCATTTCCGACGTGTTCAAATCGTCAAAATATAAAGCTAGAAATTTCCCGGGCATGGCAGTCGGTGGAAGAGCTTTGCCCGGGCGTGCATTAGACGGCAGCGCAATAAAGCTCTCTACTTCAAACTGCTTGATGACCTGTTCTTTGCCTTTATCAAAGAGATGGAAATCATCTTTTTGGAGCCCTGCCACCGGTTTGCCTTGGGCATCGCGCACTACCACCCGAACTACCACCAGATTGCTCCGCGCCCTCAGTTCGAATCGGGCTTGATTCTCGGCCTTCTGTTCTCCAAGGGCGGGGGTGCTCATCAGGAATCGCAATATGGCCATTGCAAGCCCAATCTTGAGTACCTGCCCGCGGGAACCAACCCTGTTTCTGTGCATCCGACAGCTCCTTCGTCAGAAATCTATTGCACCTCAATGCCACGGGAAAAAGCCGTCATCTGATGGTCTTCGCTATCCATCACCACTTCACGAACGGTGTAGCTCCCGGGCTTCAGTTGGAACGTGATTTTCACATCCATGCCCGCAGCAAGAAGGTTGGGCAAAGACTCGTCCGGCAAATCCACCTTAGCCTCTCGTTGCTGGCCGGTCACGTACTTTCCGCTGCGGTCGAAAATGACGGAGACGAAAATCACTGTGTTTTGATTTCGCTCGCCCTCCTTGTGGAAATGCAAAGGCTTGGTATCCAAATGAGCCCATACAGAAAGCTCACTTGAATCAGCTGAGTCTTTGGATACTGCGGTGCGCAGCTGGACGGGAAGCTGTTGCGAGTCCGTCTTGGACATTGCCGCTTCCCGGATCCGCTCTCTGGACTGAGCATCGGGATCAGCGGAGGTGTTCTGTTGTGCTTTGGCCTCAGCCGACTCCCCCTGTTTGGCAGCGAAGTAGCCGCGGCGAGCTTGCACGTGGAAGCCTGAGTGTCTTTCAGCCAAGATAACTTTCAGAGAGTGGAACTTTCCGTCGTGTCTAATATCGGTCGGCGCGAAAGCCAGGATGTAGGAACCCTGCAAACCGGCCAGCGCCCGGAAGCCGGCGGTCAAGTCATTATTGTTGTGAAAGAATTCGCCGCCGGTGCCCTCCGCAACCTCGGCCAGTACGTCGGTAGCGACCATTTCGCGGTTCGTGTCGGTAGTATGTTGAGGTCCGACCGCACCGGAGTTGGCTGAGGGTGTGTATCCACCGGTGATGTCCGATTCGCGCATCAGGAGCGCCAGGCCGCGGGGATCCAGAGAACTAATTACCACCTGCGATCGCAAAGCGTGATCAACAATCCGGTCCAGCTGATATTGTTCATTCTGGGACAAGAAACCTGGCGAGACCAGAATGATGCTGCGCTGGCCTGGCGCTCGTGAAACAAGGTTCACAACCTGCTCCAGGGCTTGGAGACTGGTTTGCGCCTGCATTGCGGACTCAGCCAGGATGCTCCGGGCCAGGTTACGCACCATGGCCACGGTTTCCGGGGCCGCGTCCGATGGGGCGGGCGGCGCCGACGGCTCTGGCGGCTTGGATCCTCGGGGCACAACTTCACTTGTTTTCGGCAAATGGCAACGGTTAACTGCCTCGTCGAGCGCCATCCTCCAGGCATCCGATGTATTGGGATTGTCATGCTCCGAAATTTCCTGCGCCTCGTAGTCGGAGATATCAGGGCAATCGCTATGGCTGCCCGCACGGGGATGAGGGTGCAGCCGGAAGACCGCATCGTGGATCTGTTTCAGATCCACTGTGAAATCAGACAGCATTGCCGATGTTGTGAATAGGGCAACGCGTTCGTCTGATTGCAGATTGGCGGCGAGATAGCGATCCGCGGCGTCGCGGGCATCTATGACGTCTGCATCCGACATGTCTAGGTCGTCGAAGTACAGCGCCAGGAAACGCCGTGGCGGTTCCGGTGCAATCACGCGCGCCGCGCTCGGCTGGCGTGGCGCAGCGACGGAAGGTGGCGCGGAAACTTCAGACGCGATGACCTTCTCCTCCTCGAACTGGGCGATGGACTGCTCCTTGCCACGATCGAGTAACCGGAAGTCCTCCTTCTTGAGACCTTCCACCGGCTTGCCCTGCGCGTCACGGACCACTACGCGCACGACCACGAGGTTGCTCCGAACTTTCAGCTCGAACGGGGATTGACTCTTCGGGCTGGACTGCTGAGCGGGAGTCTTGATCCGATCGTTCGACTGAGCAAGGCCAGGGAGCGAGCGCAATAAGACTCCAAAAATAAACACTCCGATGCCGGCCCCGATGCGCAAGGTGAGAGCCGTGCTTTTCCGGCATCGATTGCCTGTGCCGTACAAAACTACTGCACCTCCACCTTTCTGGAGAACGCTGTCACCTGGTGTTCCTCGGAGTCAGTCACCACCTCGCGAATCGTATAGCTTCCGGGTCGGAGTTGAAAGACAATCTTGCTGTTCATGCCGTCCGAGAGAAGCTTGGGCAAGCCATCGTCCGGCAGGTCCACCATAGCTCGCTGCTCCTGACCGGTCACATATTTTCCCTCTCCGTCATAAATTACGGACACGAACGTTACCGTGCCCCGGTTGCGCATCCCGTCCTTGTGCAAGTGGAGAGCCTTGGCATCCAGGTGGGCAAGCACTATCAATTCACTATTGCCGGCGGTTTTTGCAACTTGGGTCTGAACTTCGACGGGCAGTTCATGCCGATCGGTTTTGGAGAGCACGGCTTCGCGAATTCTCGCTCTTTCCTGGGCTTCCGCCTTAAGCATCGGGCTCGCCATCGGCCGGATCTCAAGTCGCGGCGGCTCGTCCGCCGGCCGTCCGGCAAAGTAGCCGCGGCGGGCGCACAGGCTGAATCCTTCATGCCCTTCTGTCAGCGAGACTTTGAGGGTGTGAAACTCCCCCTCCCCTTTCGTATCTGTGGGGGTGAAAGCCAGGAGATAAGAGCCTTGCGATCCTGCCAGCGCACGAAAGGCTGCGGTCAAGTCATTATTGTCGGGCAAGAATTCGCCGCCGGTGCCTTCCGCAATCTCTGCCAGCACGTTCCCTACGGGTGGTTGGCGGTTTATATCGATTGCGGGTTGGCTTTTCCCCACGCCTGAACTGGCCGAAGACGCAGGGGCATTAGTGCTCTCCGGCTCGCGCGTCGGCAGCGCCAGGCGTCCAGGGTCGAGCGAACTAATCACCACATTGGAGTACAGAGCGGCGCCAATGATCCGGTCGAGGTAGTAGTGATGGTTTCGGCAAGAAAAGCCGGGAGACACAAAGATGATGTTTTTCCATGCCTGAGCCAGGGAAACAATATTGACCGCTTGTTTGAGTCCCTGCAGGCTTTTCCACGCTCGCGAACTCGACGGGCCATCGCGTTGACTGGTTGCGGCGGGATAAGGTTGAAGGCGTAAAAGAGCGTTGTGGAGTTGTTTCAGATCAGCCGTGAAATCCGACAGCATGGCTGACGAAGTGAACAGCGCTACCCTCTCATCAGGTTGAAGATTCGCAGCCAAATAGCGGTTGGCCGCATTTCGCGCCTTCATGACATCGGTGCCGGACATGTGTAAATCGTCAAAGTAGACGAGCAAGAAACGGCTCGCGGGCCGCGGCTGACTAGGCATGCCGAGAGAAGGCGGATTCGCCGCTTCCCGAGGGCCCGTCTCCTCCTCAAATTGGGAAATCGCCCGTTCTTTTCCGCGATCAAAGATCTTGAAATCTCCTTTGCGAAGGCCGTCTACCGGTTTGCCTTGGGCGTCGCGCACGACTACGCGCACGAGCACCGGATTGGCGGCCAGGTCGAGGTGCAAGGAGCCTTGGTTCTGAGCCGGCTGAACCGCATGGCTGCTGGACCGCATCGGCCTCAGTAGGCACAATACCGCCGCGGCGAGGCCGATTGGCAGGGCGAAAGATCGGGAACGACAGATCCTGAACATTGACACCGAGGCCGGCTCCCCGCGGAAAATCCGGCAGAAACCGCAGCCTCAAGCTTCAGTCACGGTCAATCTGCGCTTTTTGCAGCTTATCGGAAAAATCTACGTAGATGGACTTCCACTCACTGTAGAAATCGATGGCGCCGATGCCGCCTTCGCGATGGCCATTGCCGGTAGCCTTCACGCCGCCGAAGGGCAAGTGTACCTCGGCGCCAATGGTGGGCGCATTAATGTAGGTGATGCCCGCTTCCAGGTCGCGCATCGCGGCGAATGCGCGATTCACATCGCGCGTGTAGAGTGACGACGACAGGCCGTACTCAATGCCGTTCGCTATGGCGATGGCGTCTTCCAAGCCATCGCATGGAATGATGGAAACCACCGGGCCGAAGATTTCTTCCTGCGCGATGCGCATTTTGGCATCCACATCGGCGAATACCGTGGGCTCCATAAACCAGCCGTGTCGATACTTGCCTTGATCAAGGCGCTGGCCGCCGCATTTCAGCTTCGCGCCTTCCGCTTGGCCGATCTCTACATACTGCAAATCGGTTTGCAGCTGTTTTTCGTTGATGGCGGGCCCCATCTCGGTGGTCTCGTCCAATCCGTCGCCGACCTTCAGCTTCCGCGCCCGTTCCACGTAGCGCTCCACGAATTCGCTGTAGACGCCCTTCTGCACAACGATGCGGCTGGTGGCCGTGCAGCGCTGGCCGGTGGTGCCGAACCCGCCCCATAGACCACCTTCAATAGCGAGGTCCAGATTGGCGTCATCGAGCACGATCATGGGATTTTTGCCGCCCATCTCGAGCGAACAATGCTTGAAGCTCTGAGCCGCAGTCGCCCCAACGGTCCGGCCCACGGCAGAAGATCCGGTAAAGGAAATGGCACGAACGTCGCGGTGCTCCAGCAGGGGCGTGCCGACGTCCGCCCCGAACCCGGTCACAATGTTGACGACGCCCTTGGGCACGCCGGCATCGCTGAGCGCCCGCACCAGATTGAAGGTGGAGAGCGGCGTATCCTGCGCCGGCTTGATTACGCAGGTGTCCCCGCATACCAGCGCCGGCAGCAGCTTCCAGGAGGGAATGGCCATGGGGAAGTTCCAGGGCGTAATCATGCCGCAAACCCCGACCGGTTGCCGCACAGCCATGGCGAATTTGTTGGGCAATTCCGACGGAGTCGTGGGACCAAACATGCGGCGGCCTTCCCCGGCCATATAGTAAGCGGTATCGATGGCCTCCTGTACGTCGCCGCGGGTCTCATTCAGCACCTTGCCCATTTCGCGAGTCATGTCGCGCGCGCAATCCTCTTTGCGTTCGGTCAATATTTCGGCGGCCCGGTACAGGAGTTCCGCACGCCGCGGCGCCGGCACCAACTTCCAGTGCTGGAAGGCTTGCCTGGCGGCTTCTACGGCTGCGGCCACATCCTCCTTGCCGGACTTTTGAAAAATGCCAACCAGCTCGCGCATATCGGCAGGATTACGGTTTTCGAAGGTTTCCCCGGAAGACGATTCAACCCACTCTCCGGCAATGAAGTTCTTGTAAACCCTGGTGGTGCCGCCGGTTGACAGGTTCGGAGAGGCGGCGACTGCGTCAGTGGACATAAGGCCTCCAATATGCCGAGATCTTCATGCTACAGCCGAGGGTTTGGGGCGGCAACACAGGCGCAGAGCTGTCCCTGTGATGCGGCCCGAACACGATAACGAAGGCTTGAAAGGGCTCCCATTTTGACGGTTTCCCGATCCTGTGTATCATTTTTTTGCACCCATGTAACCTAGGCGCGCGCCAAGCCACCCAGTAGAATAGCTGACGATCGGGGCAGGAGATCGTCAAAGCGGCAAATCAACGAATAATGGGGAGATAAATTGAGCCAATCTGTGTCCGTGAGCGAAGACGACAGCTATGCTTTGACGCTGGAAGAGATCGGCAACCTCACTAAAGAGGGAGGCAAGCCGGCGGAGACCCTCACCAACGTGGTCGCCCTGATCGCCCGTCGCTTCCACGCGGATGTATGTTCGGCTTATCTATTGGAGCCGGACCGGGCGAACCTGGTGCTCGCCGCCACCATCGGGCTGCGCCCGCAGTGTGTAGGCGCGCTGCGCATGTCACTCCATGAAGGGTTGGCAGGTCTGGTTGCAGAGCACGTGCGGCCTGTCGCTGTCGAACAGGTGAAAAATCATCCCCGGTTTAAATATTTCAAGGAAGCCGGCGAAGATGCATTTCAATCCTTCCTGGGAGTTCCCGTCATTGACCGCGGCGTCCTGCAAGGTGTGCTTGTGGTGCAAACCGCGGATACTCGCGCATTCAGCGATGACGAGATTCGCATTTTGGCGGAGACGGCCGCGCAGCTTGCTCCCATCGTCAGCGAGGCGCGCACGCTTGACCGCTTCATTGCTCCCATCCACGAACGTCTGTGGGTGCTGGCCCGCAATCTCTGGTGGAGCTGGGATCACGACACGAGCGGCCTGTTCCGGGAACTGGATCCTGTACGCTGGCGCACCTTAGATCACAATCCGGTCGCCCTTCTCAGTGAAATGCCGCTTACCAATATCGAACGCCGGGCTCAACAATTGGTACTGCACAGCCGCATTAACTACGCCTACCGGCGTCAGCGCGAATATCTCGATGCCGATCGTACCTGGGGCGCATTGCATGCCGGCATTTTACGGTCCCGGCCCGTGGCGTATTTTTCTGCAGAGTTCGGCATTCACGTCTCGGTGCCCGAGTATTCCGGCGGATTGGGGGTCCTCGCGGGCGATCACATCAAGAGTGCCTCCGATCTGGGAATTCCGCTGGTCGGTATCGGCCTGTACTACGGCCAGGGGTATTTTCGGCAGCGGCTGGACATCCACGGCTGGCAGCAGGAGGAGTATGTCGACACCGATGTGAGCCAACTGCCGATGGAACCCGCCATAGCCGCGAACGGGGAACCGCTGACCGTCGAGATCGAAACCCGCAGTGGTCCGATCCGGGCAAAAGTCTGGCGCATGAAGGTCGGGCGCTGCAATTTGTTCTTGCTCGATTCGAACGTGGAGGGCAATGCGCCCGAAGACCGGGAATTGACTTCGCGCTTGTATGGCGGCGACGGCCGCATCCGCATCCGGCAAGAGTTGCTGCTTGGAGTGGGCGGCTTCCGCGCGCTGAAAGCCATGGGTATTACGCCCGGTGTGCTGCATTTGAACGAGGGGCACAGCGGTTTTGCCGTGCTGGAGGCCGTCCGCAGCCGCATGCAGGAGGAAGGGCTGGACTTCAACCGTGCGGCGGCACGAGTCTCCCGCGAAGTGGCCTTCACGACCCATACTCCGGTTCCCGCCGGCCACGATCGCTTTAATGCCGGCCTGATGGAAGAACACCTTGGGCCCTTGCGCGATGTGCTGGGCATTTCGCACGACGGTTTGATGGCTTTGGGCCGCGAGGACCCCGCCAACCCACACGAGGAATTTTGTATGACCGTGCTGGGGCTGAAGCTTTCCCGCCGCGCCAACGCAGTTTCCTCGTTGCACGGCGAAGTTTCGCGCGCCATGTGGACGGGCCTTTATCCGGGCAAGGCGGTGGATGACGTTCCCATCGGTCACATTACCAACGGGGTGCATGTTCCCTCCTGGTTGTCACCGCAGATGTTTCGTCTTTACGACCGCCATCTGGGCACCGGGTGGCACGAACACAGCGGCGAAGCCCGCATCTGGGAAGGCATTGAGAATGTGGACGACGGCGAACTCTGGGAGACGCACCTCAGCCTGAAGTCGCGGCTGCTGGATTTTGTCCGCCAGTCCGTGGTGGAACAGGCCGACCGGCGCGGCGAAGCGGCGCCGGTTCTGCAAAGATTGAGCCGCGTATTGACCCCGGATGCGCTCACCATTGGATTTGCCCGCCGCTTCGCGACCTACAAACGCGCCGACCTGATTTTGGCCGATATTCAGCGGCTGACTGCCATGGTGAACGATGCCAAGCACCCGGTACAGTTCATTTTTGCCGGCAAGGCACATCCGCGCGACGAACCCGGCAAACGGATGCTGCAACGAATCTTTGAGCTGACGCGCAACCCGCAGTTCGCGGAACGCTTCGTTTTCGTCGAGGATTATGACCTTAACGTCGGCCGCCACTTGGTTCAGGGCGTGGATGTGTGGCTCAACAATCCCCGGCGCCCTCTGGAGGCGTCCGGCACCAGCGGCCAAAAAGTGGTGCTGAATGGTGGACTGAACCTCTCCGTGTTGGATGGCTGGTGGGCGGAAGCCTACGACGGGCTGAATGGTTTCGCCATCGGTACCGGCCGTACACACGCTGATATGAATGTCCACGATACCCGCGATGGCGAGGACCTTTACCGCGTGCTTCGCGATGAAGTCATTCCGCTTTACTACCAGCGCGACCGTGATGGCCTGCCCCGCGGCTGGATCAAACGCATGAAGCGCACCATCCGCACCCTCGGATGGCGCTTCAACGCCGACCGCATGGTCATGGACTACACGCTGAAGTGCTACGTTCCCGCTGCCGGCGGCACGTCCAGCGATATGCGGGTAACGCTGTAAATTTGTTGAGTTAACTAGACCAACTTCGTCCCGGTAAGCACTCGTGTCGTAATGCGCCGCGAGCGTGACCCAAATCACTGCCGCAACCCTCGCCTACCCCATACCCTGACTGGTTGCGCGGACGAAACGTGACCGATCGAATGTCAGGCCAACACGACACCGTCAGCGAGTTGACCGGCTTTAAAGCATGAACTTTCATCTTTTCGATACCCTGGAGTGTGTCTGCGGAGCCCAGCAACTCGCCCTTAAGGAAGCAGTTACCGCCAAGGCCGCGAATCCTGAGACCATTCGGGAAGTTCCCTGCAAAAGAGTCTGTGGATACAGGCAATGTTCGATCGCGAGCGGGTTGATCACTCTCGCCGACTGCCAGCAGTGCCGAAGCCTGGAGATCCAAGGCGGAGCCATTTCGTGTAACTGCGGTCTGGAATGGCCCATTGTGAACGGCGTGCCGCAGTTTTCCGGTAATCACGCGCCATTCGACGCGAATGGCTTGCGGGTCGTCGAAGTTGATTCCCGCACCGACCCTCGCTGGATTCATTTCATCCGAGCCCACCCAAACGCTACGATCTATCACCATCCTCTCTGGCTTCAAGTTCTGAACCACGAGTATGCTCAGCCGCAACTAGCATTGGCATGTGAAGACGCGGATGGTCAGTTGTACGGGGTGCTGCCGCTCGCCTACACGCGTGGCCTGCCGGCATCCATTGGCGGGTGCAGAACGAAGCGGCGCTTGTCCTCGCTGCCGCGGACCCCGGTTGCCGGTCCCCTCTCGATTGATGGCTCTTCCGCCGAAGCGCTGCTGTGGACAGTAGTAGCATTGGCGCAAAAGGATCCTTTGGTCCAACTCGAGCTCAAGACGCAGTCTCCCGCATACCAAACCCTTGGGGCGCGCATGGCTGGGGTTCCGTGGAGACAATCCTATGTGCTGCCGCTGCCGGCCAATGTCACGGATTTGCGCCTCGGACGTTCCTCGAAGCATCGCCACCGGATTAAGAACTCCGTTAAGAAAGCGATGGAATGGGGCCTGCAGATACGGCCCGCCGAAAGTGAAGACGAGTTGTTCCGCTGGTATCAGCTTTATCTCGACACGATGAAGCGCAAGATCGTGCCGCCACGTCCCTTCCGGTTTTTTCTGGGGATGTGGCGTCTGCTGCACCCACGCGGCTTGATGCAGCTATTGCTGGCAGAGAAAGAACGAATTGCCGGCCGGGAGGTGATGGCGGGATCCATTTTTTTGGAATTCGGGGGAACGGTCTCCTACGCATTCACCGGCTGTCCCCGGCAGAATTTCGCCCTGCGCCCGCACGACCTCATCCAGTGGCATGCCATACATAACGCCGTTGAACGGGGCAATCAGCGGTATGATTTCGGCGAAGTTCCTGACGACTCCCAGTCTTTGGCAAGATTCAAGAGCAAATGGGGAGCCGAGGAGCAGAAACTCTACCGGTTCTATTGGCCACCGCCGGAGAATCTGGACTGCTGTTCTCTACCTGTGGGGAATTGGTCCAAGCGGCTGGTTCGCCGGGTTTGGAGCCATTTGTCATTATCCACGACCGCACAGCTGGGAGACCGGATCTATCGGTACTTATAGGGATGGTGAGCCTTGGGTGGGTCCCTGGGAGCTAAATGATTAGTCTGGAGTCTAGAGGAAATCGTAATGCTAGGCGAGAGCTACATGTCGCAACCGAGGAAGCGCAGGCCTTACAAAAGGCAAATAGCGAGCTAGCCAGCTGAGAGGATGGCTGGGATGAAGACTTATTACAAGCCGACTCAAGGTAACGGCAAGCGCGTGTGGTTTGCGCTTGCCCCCTGGGGTGAGACAAACAGTTAAGAGATAGTTCGCCGTTCGCTGCAAAATGCTGGACCGGCAGACCAAGTGTACTGCACACTGCCCCCGGTTGGTGAAGCGGAGGCGGGCTCTGGTGGAGACCAACCCGCCGAGGAATAGCCAACTGCAACTCATCGAGGCCGATGAGCGCTGGGGGCAGGGCAGCAAACCAGCTCCCAGCGTGTTCCCACGCCAACGTCGGATCGAAAGATTGCCCATGCCTCAAAAACTCACCAAGAAAGTTGCCGCGCAGCGGCCTCCAAGGTTTGTGCTGCCAGCTGTGCTTCAAACTCGGCGGGCGGCACGTAGCCGAGCGCGGAGTGCAGGCGTTTCTGGTTGTAGATCTTTTCCAGGAACTCACCGATCGAGGCGCGCGCCTCGGCCAGATCGCGATACTCGTTGCGGTAGACCTCTTCGTACTTCAGCGTCTTCATGAACGACTCGCAGGCGGCGTTGTCCCAGGGATTTCCCTTGCGCGACATGCTGATGCGAATCTGGTTCATTTCCAGCAAGCCGGTGTAGTCGCCACTGGCGTACTGCGAGCCGCGGTCGGAGTGATGAACCAGTCCCGGCAGCGGCGCGCGCTTGGCCAGCGCCATGCGCAACGCGGTTAACGTCAGTTCGTCGTCGAGCCTGCGATCCAGCGCCCAGCCGATCACCCGGCGCGAGAAGGCGTCCAAGATCGCCGCCAAAAACACGAACTCTTCCCGCAGCCTGATATACGTCAAATCTGCGATCCACAGCTGGTTGACACCGGTCAGCACCAACTCCCGCGCCAGGTTCGGATAGATTCTGCGACCGTGGTTGGAATCGGTCGTGATCAGAAACTTGCGCCGCCGCACGCACAGCAGGTTGTCTTCGCGCATCAGCCGATACACGCGCTTCGGATTTACCGTCCAGCCCTGGCGGCGCAACTCGGCGGTGATGCGCGGCCGCCCGTAGCACGGCCACTCCAGCGCGATATGCTGGATCGCGTCGCGCCACTCCATGTCGCGATCCGCGGTTGGTTTCGCTCCTGGATCGAAGCGGTAGAAGCTGGACCGAGAGACCCGGCCCAGCTCCACCATGCGTTGCGTCGTCAATCCGCCGCCCGCCTTCATCGCTTCCCGGACCTGGCGGTGGATGGCGGATTTCCATTCGACACCTGCAGCATCCGCTGTTCTTCGATGCGCTGCAAGCACCCTTTCAAAAAATCGATCTCCAGCGTTTGCTGCCCGATCTTGCGCTCGAGCTCTGCAATCCGCCCTTCCGACCAGCGTCGCTGCCCCTGACCGGAAAACGCATTGCCCGGCCCTTGCCGGAACTCCTTGCGCCAGCGATGCAGCACGTTAGGGTTGACTTCCATTGCCCGCGCTACTTCGGCAATGGCATTCCCTTGCTCTAGCCGCTGCACTGCGGCCAACTTGAACTCTCGAGTAAACCGCCTGCGAGACAATCCCATGACTCATTTTCTCCATTCCATGGTTTTTGTCTCTTAACCGGTTGTCTCATTTTTGGGGGCAAGTCCAGTTTGTCTCTATAGACCCTGCCGAACGCAAGAGGCAGACCCTCATAGGGTGGCTTGTTATCCCAATCGTAGTTCTGGGCATAAGCGTCATTGCTTGGCTCACCCGCTAAGATTTCAAGCTGAGGCACCGCCAGAAAATGTACCGCCTGAGAGGCGGATCTACCATTAGGCGGCCAGCGGTTAGTTCCAGCTTTTCTCGGCGCCCTCGGCGGAATTTCTTTGCGTTCTCGGCAGTGAAGAGCTCCGGTTTGGGAGATCAAAGCCTTGTAACCGCCGAGGGCGCTGAGGGCGCCGAGAAAGGTCGACCCGCAGAGAAATCGGCTTAAAGTGACTGGACGTGAAACCGCATGGCGGCCACCGTCTCATCGGGCTTTCTCCGCCTAGGCCCGAAACGGGGCGTCGGACTAAGGCACAATGCTGGCTGTGATTCTCGTCACCGACGATGTTTCTTCCAAACCCATACGCTATATTGTTTGCCTAGAAAATAGGGTACGCTCCGGCAACGCTCTTAAGAAAGGTCGAAGCAAGGACTCCTTATGCCTTATGACGCAGCAAGTTTGCAGAATTGGCAGATTTCACAAATAGCAGAAGAAAAAATGCCCACTCCCTACGAGTGGGGCGAGCGCCTGGGATTGGAGCGGGACGAAATCTTCCCCATTGGAAGGCTTTGCAAGCTGGACTTCCTGAGAATTATGGAACGGCTAAAGGACCGTCCCGATGGCAAATACGTCGAAGTGACTGCCATCACGCCTACGCCGCTGGGTGAAGGCAAAAGCACCACCTCCCTTGGCCTGATCGAAGGTCTAGGCAAGCGCGGCAAGAATGTTGGCGGCTGCCTGCGCCAGCCTTCCGGCGGCCCCACTATGAACATCAAGGGCACGGCAGCCGGCGGCGGGAATGCGCTGCTCATCCCCATGACGGAATTCTCCATGGGCCTGACCGGCGACATCAATGACCTGATGAACGCCCATAATATCGCCATGGTCGCGCTGACCGCCCGCATGCAGCACGAGCGCAACTACGACGATGCCCAACTCGAGCGCCTCACTAAAATGCGCCGCCTCGACATTGACCCCACCCGCGTCGAGATGGGCTGGGTGATTGACTACTGCGCGCAGGCGCTGCGCAACATCATCATCGGCATGGGGACCAAGCAAGACGGCTACATGATGCAATCGAAGTTCGGCATCGCCGCCAGTTCGGAACTGATGGCCATGCTTGCCATCGTGCGCGACCTCGCCGACCTTCGCAAGCGGCTGGCCGAAATCACCATTGCGTACGACAGGAAAGGCAACCCTATCACGACCGGCGACCTGGAAGTGGCAGGCGCCATGGCCGCCTGGATGCGTAACACCATCAATCCCACGCTGTGCTGCACGGCCGAATATCAGCCCTGCATGGTACATGCCGGGCCGTTCGCCAATATCGCGGTCGGGCAGTCGTCCATCATCGGCGACCGGCTCGGCCTGAAAATGTTCGACTACCACGTCACCGAAAGCGGATTCGCCGCCGACATCGGTTTCGAAAAATTCTGGAACGTGAAATGCCGCTACAGCGGCCTCACGCCGAACGTTTCGGTCCTGACCACAACCGTCCGCGCGCTGAAAATGCACGGCGGCGGCCCGAAAGTTGCGCTTGGCTTAGCGCTTCCGCAGGAGTACACCAAGGAGAACCTGGGTCTGCTGGAAAAAGGCCTGGTCAACATGCTGCACCATATTGGCGTCATCCGGAAATCGGGCATCAATCCGGTGGTGTGCATCAACGCCTTCCAGACGGATACCAAAGAAGAAATCGCCATGGTGCGCAAGGCTGCGGAAGCCGCTGGAGCGCGCTGCGCCCCGTCGGAGCATTGGGCCAAAGGCGGAGAAGGCGCTCTGGAACTGGCCGACGCCGTCATTGACGCCTGCAATGAGAAAGTCAATTTCCGCTATCTTTATCCGCTGGAAATGAAACTGCGCGACCGCGTCGAACTGATCGCCAAAGAAGTCTATGGCGCTGACGGCGTAGCGTGGACGCCCGAAGCGACCGCCAAATGCCAGGCCTTCGAGGCCGACCCCAAGTTCGACGACTACGCCACCATGATGGTCAAGACTCACCTGAGCCTGAGTCACGACCCCGCGCTCAAGGGCGTGCCCAAAGGCTGGATCCTCCCCATCCGCGACGTGCTGGTGTACTCTGGCGCAAAGTTCCTTTGTCCGATGGCTGGAACCATCAGCCTGATGCCGGGAACCTCGTCCAATCCAGGTTTCCGCAAGCTGGATGTTGACGTAAACACAGGCAAAGTGACCGGCCTGTTTTGAGAGGCGACTATGTCCATTATTACGGAAGCTTACCTATTCCGGGGCGTCAGCAAGTCCACACTGGAGCATGTGCGCGAAATTGCCGAGAGAAAATCGCATGAGGGAGGCGCCGTTATCTTCCGCGCCGGAGAGGCGGCTACCCATTTGTATTTGCTGGAGGAGGGCCGGGTGCGGCTGCGCGCTAGCGGCGAAGGCCAGGTTGCCTACGTGCTCAGCGAACCCGGAGAAGTGTTCGGCTGGTCCAGCATGGTCGGGCACCCTGTCTACGTGCTCTCCGCCGAATGTGTCGGCCCGGCGAAAGTTAGCAAGCTCGAAAAGAAGGCTCTCTTGCACCTGCTGGAGAGAGATGCTCACAGCGGTTTCGTTTTCTTTCGGCATCTGAGCGAACTGATCGGTGAGCGGCTGGCGAGTGCCTATCAGGCGACGATCTCGGTCCACGGAGAAAGAGCGGCGAAATCGTACGGATAGCAGGGTCGTGCCACAGTTTCAGTTTTTCTCCGCGTCCTCAGCAGCATTTCTTTGCGATCTCGGCGGTTAACTGCTTTTGGTTGGGGAAATCAAAAGCCTTCTACCGCAGAGGGCGCCGAGCACGCCGAGAAGGGCCAAAGTAAGTCGGCAGGTTCTGGTTCGCTCCTATCTTCAGGATCTGCAGCTAGGAAGAATAAATGGGTCGGCCAGCGCTCTGCCCAAGGCGTATCTTTGGGCTAATGAGTTGCGGGGGCGGCAGCAGTAATGGAGGCGGAAATCAAATCTCAGCGCACGTATCAGGAATATCTCTTGTGGCCTCAGTGGATCAATTTCTTTCGGTGGTCCACAACGGCGCATCAGTGCCCCCGCCGTTAACGGCCCGAGTTTCAGCGAGGCAGGTCGCCGATTCGGGCGTTCCTGAATGTAACTGACGCCCAGAACAATCAAGTGCACGTGTATTCGATCAGCTCGGCGGGAGTCCTTGCTGAAATCAACGACTCCCCTTATTCGGTCGGGGCTCCATCATCTTCACCTCTACCCTTTGGGGCTGCCGGAGTCGCTATGGACACCACCGGCAAATTCCTTTACGTCGCTGATCCGGCCAACAACGACGTAATGGCATTTAATGTGGACAGCTCAACTGGCAAGCTATCCGCAGTGGTCGGCTCACCTTTCAGTGCGGGGGATCAGCCGACGCTGTTAGTCGTAGATAATTCCAATAAGTTTGTGTTCGTAGGAGATTTTGGGATCACCTTCGGGGGAGCATGGGCGTTTTCGCGCGATAGCAGTACGGGATCTCTTGCTCCTATTTCAGGTTCTTCTCCCATCCTGACGATGTTAAATGGCGGCCTTTACGGAATCGCTACCCACGGGAGCTTCCTCTACGGAAACGAGCAGAACGACAACACGAACAATGTGGTCGGCTTTTCGTTCGATAGTGCGACCGGAAGCCTGACCCGGATTGCAGGTGCAAGCGTTTCCGCAGGAAGCGAGGCCTCGGGATCGATCTTGGATCGTTCTGGCACGTTCTTGTATGTGCCTAACTACGAGGATAGTACGATTTCAGTTTTCAAAGCAAATACAGACGGCAGTCTGACAGGAGTGACCGGGTCTCCGTTTACCACCACCGCAAACCATATTCTCTCGCCATCGATCCCAGCGGCAAATTCTTATATGCGAGCAATCCGGATATGACACAGAAGACAATTGTGGGTTTTACGATCAACTCAACCACTGGAGCTTTAGCTCAGCTTTCAGGTGGGGCGGTTCCTGCGGGAGACCAGCCGGTAAGCCTTACATTGGTGAGCATTCCTCAATAGCCTGACCGGATAGTTTTCGCGACGTTCTACTACACGCTTTTAGACTCACGGATTCCAGGGCGTTCGATTACGGTTGAACCCCTTTTTAACTATAAAACTGCTGAAAATAGAAGGTGCACAGCTCTCTCTGCAGGTGAATCCAGCGGCGCACGCCAGTGCCGCCGCCGCCCGTCCTTGTGCAATTTCCCACTGGCAGATTACATTGGAATGCGGTCGTTGGCTTCGCTCGACCGATAAATCCAATTTCCGCCGTCAGAATCTATATCCTATGGAAAATGTTCGCAACGTCGTCATTATCGGCTCCGGCTGCTCGGGCCATACGGCTGCTCTCTACACGGCTCGCGCCAACCTCAAGCCGTTAGTGCTCGAAGGCCATGAACCCGGTGGCCAGCTGTCCATGACCACCCTGGTGGAAAATTTCCCCGGCTTTCCCAACGGCATTCAGGGGCCGGAACTCATCGAAAACATGCGCACGCAGGCGGGACGCTTCGGCGCGCAATATCAGTTGGGGCACGTTTCGGCCGCCGATCTGAGCAAGAACCCATTCGAGATCCACGTCGGCAAAGACAAAATCCATACCCGCACGCTGATCATCGCCAGCGGCGCTTCGGCGCGCTGGTTGGGACTTCCCAGCGAAAAGGCGCTCATCGGCCACGGCGTGTCTTCCTGTGCGACGTGTGATGGCTTCTTTTTCTCCGGCAAGGAGATCACCGTCATCGGCGGCGGCGACTCCGCCATGGAAGAGGCTACGTTCCTCACGCGCTTCGCCACCAAGGTCACGGTCATCCATCGCCGCGATCAGTTCCGCGCCTCGAAAATCATGCTCGACCGCGCCAAGCACAACGAGAAAGTGCATTTCCTGCTCAACACCGTGGTGGACGATGTTCTCGATCCCGCCAAACAGGAAGTCACCGCCCTGAAACTGCGCGATGTCAATACCGGCAAGGCCTGGGATTTTCCTACCAGCGCCATGTTCCTGGGCATCGGGCACATTCCCAACGCGCGCGTGTTCGAGGGCCAGCTCGATATGGATGCCGACGGCTATCTGGTGACGAAGAATAACGTCCACACCCGCGTGCCCGGCGTCTATGCCTGCGGAGACGTGCAGGACCGCCGCTACCGCCAGGCCATTACGGCGGCCGGCACCGGCTGCATGGCCGCGCTCGAAGCGGAACGCTTTCTGGAAGCGCAGGAAGGCTAAGTGCCTTTGTCGGGTAAACTAGAACAAAGGAAGTTTCTATGCCCGTAACGCAGGAAGAAGTTTTCAGCGCGCTGAAGCAATGCTACGATCCGGAAATTCCGGTGAACATCGTGGATTTGGGCCTGATCTACGAAGTGCGGTTTGAGAATGCGCCCGAGCCGGACTCTGGGCAGCAGAACGTCACCGTGGACATGACGCTCACCTCGCAAGGCTGCCCGGCCCACGTGATGATTGGCGAGCAGGTCAAAGCTCGGCTCGAGCAACTACCGGGCATCCGCAACGCCGCAGTCAATGTTGTTTGGGATCCGCCGTGGACGCCGGAGCGGTTGAGTGCCGAGGCGAGGAAGCAGTTGGGGATTGATCAGTAGATCGCATACCCCGGCGCGGGCGTTCGCAGATCGGGCTTCGACGCCATCAGCAGCAGCGCCCCAATCCGCTTGAATTCCCGCATATCTTTGACGCTGTTGAAGGAATTCGTTTTGTAGTCCTCGGGAGTCGGCGTGGTATCGGGAATCCGCCGCGCCTCCACGTCTTCAAACGCGTGCCGCTTCAGCAACTCGACGTATTCCGCCTCGGACCGCACCTGCACCGGCACTTTCAGCTTGTCCACCCATTGCAGGGAATGCGGATTGTCCTTATACAGATTGATCAGAATGAACATGCGCCCGCGCGGCGCCATCACGCGAAACAGTTCGGCCAGCGCACGATCCTGATCGGCGTAGTAATAAAACGACTCGACCGACAGCATCTTGTCGAAGAAGTTTTCTTCCCAGGGAATCTTTCTCCGCCGATCCCCAGACGTAAAGAATATTTTCGAAATCCTTCGACGCGGCCCGCGCGCGGCGAATCATTTCGTCGGAAATATCAATGCCCACCACCTGTCCGAAACCTTCCGGCCCATCGGCCACAATCCGCGCCAGCAGCCGGGTAGCCCAGCCCGCGCCGCAACCCAGGTCGAGCACCCGCTCGCCCGGCCGCAGATTCATCAGCCGAATAGTCTTGTCGGTGATCTCCAGATGGTGCTGCTCCATCTGTTCGCCGCGCCCGGCCTCGGCCCAGCGGTTGAACTCTTGCTGCAGATTTCGATCCGGCGATGGTGTTCTCTCAGTCATTGTCCGCCACGGCTCTTCCTATGCTACATTGCCATCCAGATGCCGGAAACTCCGCAATCCTCCGAGGCACGACAAAAACAGCCAGAACTGCTCTACTGCCCCCAATGCGCCCAGGAGGTCAGCGATCCCCTCATCTGCGGCGACTGTGCGGCCGTCATTTGCCGCCGCTGCGGCACGCCGCTCGAATCACCGGACGAGTTGGGCATCGGCTGATCGCTTCTTCTCCACCTTACCTTCGGAACTTGTGCTCCGCCTCACATCCCGTATGATAGTTGTATTCCTTTCTGGAAGCCCAACTGCACAATGAAGAACTCCGCCATTCTCCTGATCACGTGTCCCGACCGCCGAGGTCTGGTCGCCAGCATTTCCGACTTTGTCTTCCGCCACAATGGCAACATCCTGCACGTGGATGAGCACGCCGACGAGGAATCCAACCTGTTCCTCATGCGGCTGGAGTTCGACCCCACGCATCTGGATATTGACCTCGCCGAATTTCACCGGCATTTCTCGCCCATGGCGGAAAAGTTCGAGATGAACTGGCGTCTGGCGCAATCCAGTCATCGCCCTAAGATGGCGATTCTGGTCTCCAAATACGACCATTGCCTGGTGGATTTGCTCAACCGCCATAAAAGCGGCGAACTACATTGCGATATCCCGGTCATCATCTCCAATCATCCGGACACGCGCAGCATTGCCGAGTTCTACCAGATTCCCTTTGTCGTGGTTCCGACCGTGCAGGGCAAGAAGCAGGAAGCCGAGCAGAAGATTCTCGCGGAACTCAAGCGCAACGCCCCCGATTTCGTCGTGCTCGCGCGCTACATGCAGATTCTCTCTACCGAATTTGTCGCGGCTTATCCCAATCGCATCATCAACATTCACCATTCGTTTCTGCCGGCCTTCATCGGCGCCAAACCGTACCACCAGGCTTTCGACCGCGGCGTCAAACTCATCGGCGCGACCAGCCATTACGTCACCGAAGTTCTCGACGACGGCCCCATCATCGAGCAGGATGTCGTCCGCATCACGCACCGCGACGAGATAGACGATCTGCTGCAAAAAGGCCGCGATCTGGAAAAAGTAGTCCTCTCGCGCGGCGTGCGCTGGCACATCGAGAATCGTGTGCTGCTGTATGGCAATAAAACCGTCGTATTCACCTAGCCCGATTTCGCATCTACAATCTAGGCATGAAATGGCTGGTCGTCGTTGGACTTATTCTTTCCGGGGTTCTCGCCTCGGCCCAGACTGCCGTGGAAATTGCGGAAGAGCCGCACCACCATCTTCTGCTCAAAAACAGCCAGGTACGAGTTTTTGAGTTAACTCTTGCCCCCAGGGAGCAGGCGTTCGTTCGGCATGCGCACAATTTCCTCTTCGTGCCTTTGCAGGATGGAGAGCTGGTGCTCTGGTCAGCGGGCACTTCTGCCGTACAGCATTTCACTTTTCGCCGTGGAGGAGCTCACTTCTGGATGGGAGCGCGGGTGGCCGGCATGCGCAACGACGGCTCTTCCCCCTTTCGCGCTGTGATCGTGGAATTCCTGAATCCCAAGGTCACCAGCTATGGCTATCAGTATCAAACCGGGGCCTGGGATTACGGAAGCGGAGCCATCAATGCACCGGTGGATCCCGACGCGAAGTTCATTGACGAAATGATGATCGGCGCGGCTTCTGTAGCCGACGTACAACTCCTGACTGCGGACGTGTACCCGCCGCCGAGAAAAGAAGCGGATGAACTACTGATCGCGCTTAGCGAGCTCGATCTCAAGGCGAAAGATGAAACCCTGATTCACAAGTCTCCCGGCGACGTGCTTTGGATGCCTGCAGGACGCACCTGGCCCCTCACCAATATCGCCGGCATGCGTGCGCGCTTCACCGTAGTGGACTTGCAGACCCAACCAACCCACTAAGCCGATCCTGGAACTTCTTCCTCTGGAAGCCAGGATTCCTTGCGTCCTTTGCGCCCTCTGCGGTTTACATGCGTCTTCCTGATTTGAGTTGCAAATCGTCAGGAAGCAACCTCTACCGCCCTCAGCTTCTCAAGGATCGATTCCAGTAGGTTCGCGTTCTGTTTCAAAATCCTCTTGAAATCGCGATGGCTGGTACGTGCGAGTTCCCTTAACAATTCGCGGTGCCGTTCCTGCAGTACTTCCATCAAGAATTTTTCTTCTTCCGAAGTGAGCGTTAATTCCATGGATCACCCCCTGCATCTTGGCGGTGCTGCCGACTTCTACCTCGTACAGGAGCAACTCGGAAAACCTATAATGCCGCGCCTAACCTGCCATCGATGAAAATCGAGGCAGCTTATCAATTTCCGCTCCCAACAATCATTGACCGGTGGCTGCCTGAGTGCGCTTCGCGACCGCTTCCGGAGACATTACCTTGCTCATTCCAAGGCAACAATCGCAAGGTACAATCCGCCAAACAGAACCACCGAAATGCCAATGATGCTGGCCAAGCGCACCAGTCGCTCCGTAGTTGTGTGCCGGCCGGCTTCTACCTTCCCGATTTGTTCGTCCAATGTTTGAAACATGGCCCCTACCTCCCGGCGTCCTCGGTGCGGCCCCACCCCAAACGCCTACCATTAGGCAACTACGTTAAGTCAAAAAAAGCAGTGACGTTGATCACATTGCAGAAGCGGTTAGGGCTGACTGGATAACGTATCGGCTCCGGTGTGCGCCTGGAACAATCGTTCTAATGTTCCCGTTGGGACATGTCGTCAGTACGTTGATGTCATGACATGCAAGCTATGCTCATCCGGAGAGATAGGCGGCTGGTAGAGGGCCGGTGGGGACGCTTGATCGTCTGTGACGGATGAACGTCGAAAACCCCGCCCAAGCGAAGCTTGGACGGGGCACCCTCGAGTGGGTACCCGGGCCTCCCGCCACCCCTCCCTCATTTGACGGGGTTATACATTGCGGGAAAAATTCGGCTACACCCCCCTGGGTATAACGGGGTAGGGCTGGGCTAGCTGGCTCGCTACTTTGCGAAATGGGTGGGTCTGAGCTGGAAACGAGCGAAGGAAAAGCGCACACTTGGGTTTCAACAGTTACGCGCTTGCGTCTTGATGTTTGCGAAAATCGGCCTATTCTAGTCGAGTGAGCAGACAGGTTTCCACTCTCATCGTTCTTCTCGTTATCTCATCTGTTCAAAATCTTGGCGCGTCAGACGAATGCTCTAGAACCGCACAAATGGAAGTATATTCAAACGCATTTGCTCATAAGGAGACGGGGGATATTCTGGGATATGAGTTGGCGCTTAAACCACACGATGACTCCACAGTGGAAGCTTTCTTGTATGTCTACGAAGGAGCGCCGAATGACGAGGCTATACCTCTCTCTGGTCACATTTCAGGCAGGAACCTGAGGATTCAGGGCAAATGGGTAGAGCACCTCACCGAATATCCCTCCAAAAAGGAAATCGTGCAAACGCACTTCGTCAAAATTGATGGGGTGTTGGATTCAGCGTCCTTCCGAGGCGACATAACGATTGAGGGCATGGGTGAGCGGGAGCCAGTCCGCCTGAAGCGCGTAAAGAAAACTTGGTTGTGTAAGCGGTAGACGCTTAGAACCGCAAAAACGTTCCTGTCGTTAAATCGGCGGGTGGCCCGGCCTAAACGACGCACTTACTCTCGAGGGTGCCCCGTCCAAGCTCCGCTTGGGCGGGGGTTTTCTGTCGGTGCCTTTACCTTCAGCGGGGGAAATATCCCCATCTTCTCCCGCCACCGCGCCGTCCACTGCGATTCAATCTCCACGACTCCTGCTGCTCCCGTCCAGTAGTGGTGAAAGCTGCTCCACTCCCAATCCTCCGCTCGCGCCACTAGCCCGCGGGTTACCGGATTGCGATGAATGTAGCGAAGCTTTTCTTTCAATTTGCGTTCGCTCCAAACGTTGAAGTCATAGTAGCGCGCCTGCCAGAAGGATTCCTCGGCCCGCAACGCCAACCGCCGCGCCACTCCCTGCTTGAGCGACTGCACCGCTTGCGCCAGGGTTCCGCGTTCGGGTTCGCTCACCAGCAGATGAATATGCTCCGGCATCACGACATATCCGTAGACGCACAACTCGTACGCTTGCCGGGTGCGCTCCAGTGCGGATTCGAAAACCCGGCGCGGGTCAGCGCTCGCGAATTTTGGCTGCCGGCGGTAACAACTGAAGGTGAGAACATGAAGCTGGCGAGACTGCTGGAATCGCCGCAGCGACCGTGGCATCGGGGAAGAATACCGGTGGGAATGCGTGATCGTTTGTGACGGATGAACGTCAAAATCCCCGCCCAAGCAAAGCTTGGACGGGGCACCATCGAGTGGGTTACCCGGGCCTCCCGCCACCCCTCCCTCATTTGACCCCCTCCCCGCCCACCCCTAGAATGAACGATTCTGCCCACCATGCCACTTCATCTCTACAACACGCTCTCCGCCCAAACTGAGCCCTTTGCTCCCTTGCAGGACAACGAAGTCCGCATGTATGCCTGCGGGCCCACGGTGTACGATTACGTTCACATCGGCAACCTGCGCACCGTGGTTGCCGTGGATATCCTTCATCGCTTCCTGCTGCAAAGCGGATATCAGGTCCGCCATGTCATGAACATCACCGACGTGGACGACAAAATCATCCACAGCGCCGCCCGCGAAGGTCTCAGCGTGAAGGACTACACCACCAAGTACGAGAAGGCTTTTCTTGAAGACGCCGCCAATCTCGACATCCGCCAGCCCATCCTGGTTCGCGCGACCGACCATATCCAGAAAATGGCCGAGTTCATTGACGGCCTGATCAAGAAGGGGTTCGCCTATCGCGCCGAAGACGGCTCCTACTATTTCCGTATCGCCAAGTTCCCCGCCTACGGCAAGCTTTCCAAAAAAGATTTTGCCGGCATGGAAGACGGCGCACGGGTGGATCTCGACGAATACGACAAAGACAGCGCCCGCGACTTCGCTCTGTGGAAGGCGCCCAAGCCCGGAGAGGCTTCCTGGGACACGGTCATCGGCCCCGGCCGCCCGGGCTGGCATGTCGAGTGCTCCGTCATGTCCATGGAAATGCTCGGGGAAAGTTTCGACCTGCACGCCGGCGGCGAAGACCTTATCTTTCCGCACCACGAAAACGAAATTGCCCAGTCAGAGTCCTTCACCGGCAAGCCGTTCGCGCGTTTCTGGTTCCACACCCGCTTCCTGCTCTTCAACAACGAGAAGATGGCCAAGAGCCTGCACAACTTCTTTACCCTGCGCGATCTCGTGCTCAAAGGTTACAAGCCGTCGTCGATTCGCTATCTGCTGGCTTCCGTCCCCTACCGTACGCAGCTCAACTTTTCTTTCGACGGATTGCAGCAGGCCGCCTCCGCCGTGGATCGCCTGCGCAACTTCCATCTGCGCCTCACCGCCGGCCATTTTCCCGGCGGCGCAAGCGACAGCATGAGCCAACTCGCGCGGGAAACCGAAGCCGCCATGCGCGCCGGTATGGACGATGATCTCAATACCGCCCAGGCGCAGGCCGCGATTTTCGAGATGGTGCGCGCCGCCAATGCGGCGATCGACTCCGGCGACTTCCTTCAAGAGGACGCGCCGCGAATCCTAGGCGTTTTGCAGCAATTCGACGACCTCTTCTCGGTCTTGAAAGATGACGATGCCGCCAAGGTCAAAGCCATCCTGGACTGGGCGCGTAGCGCCGGCCGCGAAAAAGATATCAGTCCCGAAGCGCTCGAGATCGCCCGCGCCGCCCAGTTATCCGACGACGCGGTGAATGCCAAGATCGCCACCATGAAATCCGCCCGCGAAGCCCGCGACTTCAAAACCTCGGACGCGATCCGCGCCGAGCTGACCGCCGCCGGCATCCTGGTGGAAATCACCAAGGCGGGCATCCGCTGGCGCAGGAAGTAAGGGGCTGCCGGCGAGGGTGAACGGTCGCAGGCGCTGGCGAACGGCCGTGCTATCTTAAACATTCATGTCTTCTGCGCGTCAGGAACTGTTGCGGCTCCTTGCCACCAAGTCGTTCCGCCTGGGCGAGTTTAAGCTGTCATCCGGCGGGGTCAGCGACTATTACATTGACTGTCGCACGACGACGTTGAGTGCGCGCGGCTCGCAACTTACCGGCCAGGTTTTTCTGGATGAGATTGGGGCGCGGCGCTGGAATCCGCGAGCTATCGGTGGCTTGACCATGGGGGCCGATCCCATTGTTGTTGCAGTGACCGTGACGAGCGGAACGATTGACGGATTTCTGGTTCGCAAAGCCGAGAAGCAGCATGGCACCGGGCAGCGCATTGAAGGCTTCCGCGAAAAGCCGGCGCGGGTGGTAATTGTCGACGATGTCTGCACGACAGGAGCTTCGACGATTCAAGCGATTGAAGCCGCCCGCGAGTTCGGATTCGAAGTTGCCGGCGTGATGTGCCTGGTGGAGCGGGAGGAAGCGGGCGGCAGGCCCAATGTGGAGAAAGCGGCGTCTCCGGCGCCGTTTGTTTCGGTGTTCACTGCAAAAGATGTGCGAAAAGAGCATTTGGCACTTGGCCGTTAGCCGTTAGCTATTGGCTTGATAGCTCGAAGCTAACGGCTAACGGCCAAAGGCTATCGGCTGACTTATGATCCAAACCCTCGAATGGACCGACTCCGGCGTGCGCTTCATCGATCAGACGAAGCTGCCGACCGAAGAAACCTACGTCAATTGCACCACCCACGAACAGGTGGCGGATGTGATCCGCACCATGGTGGTGCGCGGAGCGCCCGCCATTGGCGTATCGGCGGCGATGGGCATTGCGCTCGGCGTGAAAAACTCGAAAGCTGCGACTGTTGTCGGAGCTTAAGCCGGAGTTCGACCAAATCTGCCAGGTGATCGGGCAAACGCGCCCCACCGCGGTGAATCTTTTCTGGGCCATTCGCCGCATGCAGGATAAGTTCGAATCGCTGCGCGCTCGTCCGCTGCAGGAAATCAAAGACGCGCTGATCGAAGAATCGAAACGCATGCACGCCGAGGACATTGCCGCCAACCAGGCCATGGGCCGCCACGGCGCAACTCTTATGCCCTCGAGCGGCGGCGTGCTTACGCACTGCAACGCAGGCGCGCTCGCTACTTGCGGCTACGGCACGGCGCTGGGCGTGATTCGCGCGGCAGTCGAGCAAGGGAAGAAGATCCACGTCTACGCCGACGAAACCCGACCCTTCTTACAGGGCTCTCGCCTCACTGCGTGGGAGTTGAACAAAGACGGCATTCCCACCACGGTGATCTCCGACAACATGGCCGGCGCCATGATGAAACAAGGCAAGATTGGTGCGATCGTCGTGGGCGCGGACCGCATCGCCGCCAATGGGGACGTCGCCAACAAAATCGGCACCTATACCGTCGCCGTCTTAGCCAAAGAACACGGCATTTCCTTTTACGTGGCGGCGCCATTCTCTACCGTCGATCTCGCCACACCGGACGGCGGCAAAATCCCCATCGAGCAACGGAACGCCAAAGAAGTCACGCACATTGCGGGCAAACAAATGGTTCCCGAAGGCGTGGCAGTAGAAAATCCAGCCTTCGACGTGACACCGGCAAAATACGTGACGGCCATCATCACCGAACGCGGCATTGCGCGCGCGCCGTACGAAGAATCGCTGCACAAACTATCGGCGGAAATCGCGGTGGGAACTTAACGGCCTGCATTTGGGCAACAGGGCCAATGGCCGACTCTCCATGCAGCCAATCCATCACTCTCAACTTAGTTTCGCAAGCGGCGGCAAGGCTATCCGCATGGACTGCTTCATCCCCGCGGTAAATGGCCAGCGCTTTCCCGCCGTCATCGGGCTGCACGGTTCCGGCGGCAGTTCAGAGCGGATGGCGGAGCCCGCCAGTCTTCTGGCTGCGCAGGGTTTTGCCGTCTACGTGCCGCATTATTTCGAGCGCACCGGAACCACCAGCGTGGCGGACAAGCCAACCATCCTCCGCCACTTTTTCGCCTGGGGAAAAACCCTCTGGGATGCGATCGGCTTTGTGGCCGAGCGGCCCGAAGTCGACGCCCAACGTATCGGCCTGCTCGGATTCTCCCTGGGAGCCTACCTCGCGCTCTCGGTGGCTGCCGTGGATTCGCGGGTCCAGGCAGTTGTGGAATTCTTTGGCGGCTTACCGAAAGAGGCCAAATTGTTCATGCGTCGTTTTTGCCCGGTTCTCATCCTGCACGGCGACGCCGACCAGATTGTGCCGGTCGCCGAGGCCTATCACCTCCAACAGTTGCTGGAGAAGAAGAAGCTTCCATACGAGATGCAGATCTATCCAGGTATCGGCCACGGCTTCAGCGGGGAAACCTGGCAGGATGCGGGCTTGCGCTCGGTGCAGTTTCTGCAGAAGTATCTCGCCGCAAAGTAGGCAGTTACGATTTGCGATTTTCCGGATGGAACTTCTTGCCCGCGCCACGCGTATCATCAGCAAGAGGCGGAGGCATCGCCATGTTCACATTTCTGCTGTGGTGCATCTTGTTCGTGCTCTGCTGGCCGTTAGCGCTGGCCGCACTCATTCTCTATCCTCTGGTATGGATCCTGCTCCTTCCATTCCGCCTCGTGGGCATTGTCGTAACCGGCGTTCTGGAACTGGTGTGGGCTGTCATCACTCTCCCCGCCCGCTTGCTAAGCGCCCCGTTCCGGCTTTAGCTTCGGCGGGCCAATCGCCGGACGATGACTGGCGGCTCCTCACCGTCCCTGTTACCATTCAGCATGGCGCCCGGCAAGCGCAGCGCAAAAGTCCGCAAGTCCGCTCACAAGCCAACCCAGCATGAATCTCACGGTCCCGGGGAGCTGGTGGTCATCACCGGCATGAGCGGCTCGGGGAAGGCCTCGGCACTCAAGGCCTTCGAAGACCTCGGCTACTACTGCGTTGACAATTTGCCGGTCGGCCTAATCCCGCGCTTCGCGGAACTCGTAGGGCAGTCTTCCGAAATCCAGCGGACGGCCCTGGTCGTGGACGTGCGCGAAGGTACACAACTTGGGGAATTGCCCAACATCATTAAGTCGGTGCGGCGACTCTTGCCGACGCGGTTGATTTTCCTGGAAGCTTCGGATGCCGTCCTGCTGCGCCGCTATAGCGAGACCCGGCGGCCGCACCCCCTGGGAACCAGTTCCAGCGTCAAATCATTGCTGGCGACCGAACGCCATCGCTTGCGCCCGATTCGTGCCGTCGCCGACCTGGTCATCGATACCTCCAAGTTTAACGTTCACGAACTGCGCGCCTATGTCACCGAACGCTTTCAGAAGCATGAGTCCGAAAAGAGCATCCTGGTATCCTGCGTGAGCTTCGGCTACCGGCACGGTGTCCCCGAAGATGCCGATCTGGTGTTCGACGTGCGCTTCCTGCCGAACCCGCATTTTGTTCCCGAATTTCGCCCCCTCACCGGACGCCATCCCAAGGTGGCGCGCTACATTCGCTCTTTTCCGCAGACCAAGGAGTTTTTGGCCCGCATCTCCGACCTGCTCATCTACCTTTTGCCGCACTACATTCACGAAGGCAAGAGTTATCTGACGATTGCTATCGGCTGCACCGGCGGCCAGCACCGCTCGGTGATGATCTCCGAGGAAATCGGCAAACGCCTGCGCAAAGCCGGCTACCGGATAAAGGTAAGCCACCGCGACAGCCCCAAGTAGTCCGGGATCGCCGTTCGGAAGCCCAGGTCGCACTGTTCTTCCGCCGGTTTTTCAGTAGAATGGTGCCTTGCGACGCATGCGAATTTCAGCATCCGCGGTCCCGCTCCGCGCGCACAGCGAGGTCGCCCCATGCGGCAACTGACGCGCATCGTTCGCTACGTGTTTCCATTCTCATTGCAGCTCATCCTCGGGGTGCTGCTGCTGGCTGGAGTTGGCTTCCTGGAAGCGTTCCGGTTGTTGCTCATCAAGCCCATCCTGGACAAAGTCCTCAACCCTGCTTCTGGACCGGAAAATATTCAGCTTTTTACGATTCCCGGCCACGGCACCGTGTATCTCCAACAATTCGTTCCCTTGCATTTTCATGGCAGCGCCTGGACAATCGTGGCTTACGCGCTGGTGGTTTCTTCGATCTTGCGGGGAGTTTTCGATTACGCCGGAACCTACCTGGTGAATCATGCGGGCTTTGGCATGATCACCAACCTGCGCAACGACCTCTACAATTCGCTATTAAAGCGCTCGGCTGCATTTTTCCAGAAGCACACCAGCGGGACCCTCATCTCTACCATCGTCAACGACATTGAGCGCGTGCAGTACGCCATGTCGAGCATTCTTGCCGAATTCCTGCAGCAGTTCTTCACTCTTCTATTCACCGCGGCGGTGGTCATTGTACTGGGACGCCAACTGGCTTGGGTCTTGCTGCTGTTCATCCCTTTCATCGTCTACTCCGCCATGCGCATTGGGCGTCAGGTGCGCCGGACCACGCGCGGCGGTCAGGACAAGCTTGCGGATATTCAGAATGTGCTGCAGGAGACCATCACCGGCAACCGCATTGTGAAAGCGTTCAGCATGGAAAACTGGGAGATGGCCCGCTTCCGCGACGCCGCCCAGAGACTGTTCCGTGCCAACCTCCGTTCCGTTGCCGCATCTTCCATAAGCTCTCCGCTGATGGATGTGTTTGGGGCGATCACGATCGCTTTGCTGTTGCTGCTGGGCCGCAACGAAATTGTGCATGCGCAATTCACTTTGGGCCGCTTCGTAACCTTTATCGCGGCGGTGTTCAGCCTCTACAATCCGGTCCGCAAGTTTGCCCTGTTTTACAACAGTTTTCAGCAGGCAGCCGGGGCGTCTTCCGAGGTTTTCAGTTTCATGGATACGGAAGACGAAGTCCGCGAGAAATCTGGCGCCAAGGCGCTTGCGCCTTTCGCGCAGAGCATCCGTTTCGAGGAGGTGTGCTTCTCTTACGACACTTCCGGCGATGACGCGCACGAGGTGCTTACCGGCATCAATCTGGAGGTGAAAGCCGGTGAAGTTCTGGCACTGGTCGGATCGAGTGGCGCCGGCAAAAGTACCCTGGTCCATCTGCTGCCGCGTTTTTTTGACGTCAGCTCCGGCCGCATTTTGGTAGATGGCCGCGACGTGCGCGATGTCACACTGAATTCCTTACGCTCGCAAATCGGCATCGTCACCCAGGAAACCGTGCTCTTCAATGACACCGTCCGCAACAACATAGCTTACGGGCAGCCCTGGGTTTCGCAAAAAGCGGTCGAGGCAGCCGCCCGCGCCGCGCTGGCGCATGACTTTATTTTGGAGATGCCGGCCAAGTACGATACCGTAATCGGAGAACGCGGCCTGCTGCTCTCAGGCGGAGAGCGCCAGCGCATAGCGATTGCGCGCGCGTTGCTGAAGAATGCGCCCATCCTGATTCTCGACGAAGCTACCTCGGCGTTGGACAGCGAGTCGGAAGCTCTGGTGCAGGGGGCATTGCAGAATTTGATGGCGGGGCGCACGGTGCTGGTGATTGCGCACCGGCTCTCCACGGTACGCCGCGCCGACCGCATTGTTGTCCTGGAGGACGGTGGCATTCAGGACATCGGCTCTCATGAAGAACTAATGTCGAAGCTGGGAACCTATCGCCGTCTGTACGACTTACAATTCATAGATATGGAAACCGCCAAGGTGGAGGCGGCCAAGTAAACGGCACAGCTAGGAACTCATTATGCCCATTCGCTCAATGACCGGATTTGCTCAAGTGAAGGGTCAGGTCGCGTCATCGCACGGTGTTGGTCACCACCATCAACAAAGACAACTGGGATACACCCTCTCACTGAAATCGGTCAATCACCGTTTCCTTGATCTGCATTTCCGCCTGCCCTCGGAGACGGATTCTCTGGAAATGAAACTGCGCCGCATTCTGAAAGAGAAACTGGCGCGCGGCCACGTGGAACTCACACTCAGCCTGCAGCGCGCAGAGTCTAATGGTCTTGCCCTCAACCGCGAGATGGTCAGCGGCTACATCGCGGCCTTTCGCGCCGCCTCGGCGGAATTCCAGTTGGCAGCCGAGCCTGACCTGAACGCCATTCTGCGCATCCCCGGCGCGCTGGAATCCGGAGCTCCCGCGGCGGATGGCCAACTCGAAAAATCCGCCCTCGATCTGATCGAAGAAGCTCTTTCCAAGTTAAATCACATGCGCGAAGAGGAAGGGCGCAGCATTGAGCACGAACTGCGAGAGCGCATGACGCACGTGCAGAAAGCCGGCGACAGCATCGAGAAGCACCGCCATGCCATGCTGCGAAGTTACTCCGAGCGCCTGAAAACGCGACTGCAGGAATTGCTGGGAACTCAACTCGAGCCGGAGCGCATCCTGCAGGAGGCCGCGCTGCTGGTGGATCGCAGCGACATTCAGGAGGAACTGGTCCGCCTGCAAACCCATGTCAAGCATTTCCTGGGGAATGCTCGATGACGGCGGCGAAGTCGGCAAGAAGCTGGATTTTCTATTGCAGGAAATGAACCGGGAGGCCAATACGCTGCTTTCCAAAACTTCCGGCCTTGCGGGTGAGGCACTAAAGATTACGGAAATGGGGTTGGCGATCAAGTCCGATATCGAAAAAGCCCGCGAACAGGTGCAAAACATCGAATGACCTCAATATTCATCATCTCGGCGCCTTCGGGGTCGGGGAAGTCCACGCTGGTCGGGAAGGTGAGAGAGTCCGTTCCAGGCCTTGACTTCTCCATCTCCTATACCACCCGAAAACCGCGTGGCAATGAGCAGAACGGCTGTGAGTATTTTTTCATATCGCAATCAGAGTTCCAAGAGATGATCCGTGAGGATGAATTCCTGGAGTATGCTGAACCGTTCGACAATGGCGACCAGTACGGCACGGCACGGCGGTTTCTTCGGGAAGCAGAGCAAAAGGGCACCGATCTGCTGCTCGATATTAATGTCGAGGGCGCGCAGAAGATTAGACAGAAGGTTCCCGAAGCTATCAGCATTTTTATTCTTCCTCCCAATCGGACGGAACTGGAGAAGCGCCTGCGCAACCGCAGCCTGGACAGCGAGGAAGTCATTCAGCGCCGGTTGGTCACGGCCTCCCGGGAGATTGAGAATTACTGTAAATACGACTATATTTTGGTGAACGATCGCGTGGAGGATTCTGTTGCGGCGTTGCGGGCGATTCTACTCGCCGAACGCTGGCAACGCTCAGGTGCCCAGCCGATAGCAACAAATGCTGGTACCATAACTCAAGCCGAAAACTGCCGCCTGCGCAACATGCGCGAACGGCTGCAACCGATTCTGAGTTCATTTGTAACCGCCGCCGCGCCAGGTGGCCGTTAGGGCAGGAGAGCACTTATGAAGTTGATGGACGGCTTTGACAGCAATTATCGGTACATCCTGGTGGCAGCACGTCGCGCCCGGCAGTTGCAGGGTGGGGCCCCTCCGGTAATCGAAACCCATTCCCGCAAACCCTGCCGCATCGCGCAGGATGAAATCAAAGCTGGCAAAGTGAAGTGGATGGTTCCCGAGATCCCGCACGACCCGGTAGAAGCCGCCGACGAAGCTCTCGATAAGGCAATCGGCGCGGAGCCGGCCTGATCCTCTCGGCGGGCTTGCGTCGCGGCGAGGCGGTTTCTCATCTAAAGGGCTGTCTTCCAGGTATCCATG
>CAWHVI010000006.1:0-27528 GCA_963832765.1 uncultured Acidobacteriaceae bacterium
GTCTGTGACGGATGAACGTCGAAAACCCCGCCCAAGCGAAGCTTGGACGGGGCCCCCTCGAGTGGGTACCCGGGCCTCCCGCCACCCCTCCCTCACTTGACGGGGTTATACATTGCGGGAAAAATTCGGCTACACCCCCCTGGGTATAACGGGGTAGGGCTGGGCTAGCTGGCTCGCTACTTTGCGAAATGGGTGGGTCTGAGCTGGAAACGAGCGAAGGAAAAGCGCACACTTGGGTTTCAACAGTTACGCGCTTGCGTCTTGATGTTTGCGAAAATCGGCCTATTCTAGTCGAGTGAGCAGACAGGTTTCCACTCTCATCGTTCTTCTCGTTATCTCATCTGTTCAAAATCTTGGCGCGTCAGACGAATGCTCTAGAACCGCACAAATGGAAGTATATTCAAACGCATTTGCTCATAAGGAGACGGGGGATATTCTGGGATATGAGTTGGCGCTTAAACCACACGATGACTCCACAGTGGAAGCTTTCTTGTATGTCTACGAAGGAGCGCCGAATGACGAGGCTATACCTCTCTCTGGTCACATTTCAGGCAGGAACCTGAGGATTCAGGGCAAATGGGTAGAGCACCTCACCGAATATCCCTCCAAAAAGGAAATCGTGCAAACGCACTTCGTCAAAATTGATGGGGTGTTGGATTCAGCGTCCTTCCGAGGCGACATAACGATTGAGGGCATGGGTGAGCGGGAGCCGAGTCCGCCTGAAGCGCGTAAAGAAAACTTGGTTGTGTAAGCGGTAGACGCTTAGAACCGCAAAAACGTTCCTGTCGTTAAATCGGCGGCTGGCCCGGCCAACCACGTGCAATTTTACTCTCGAGGGTGCCCAGCTCAAGCTTTGCTTGGGCGGGGGTTTTCTGCCGGTGCCTTTACCTTCAACGTCGCGAATATTCCGATCCTCCCCGCCGTCGCGCCGTCCATTGCGATTCAATCTCCACCGCTCCTGCCGCTCCCGTTAAGTAATGGCAAAAGCTGCTCCACTCCCAATCTTCCGGCCGAGCAACCAGTCCGCGAGTCACAGGGCTGCGATTGAATATAACGAAGCTTCTCGATAAACTTGCGTTCGCTCCAGACATTGAAATCATAATAGCGAGCCTGCCAGAAGGATTCCTCGGCGCGCAAGGCCAACCGCCGTGCGACTCCCTGCTTGAGGGACTGCAGGGCTTGCGCCAGGGTGCCGCACTCGGGTTCGCTGACCAGAAGATGGACGTGTTCCGGCATCACGACATATCCGTAACACAGAGCTCGTATCGTTGGCGGACGCGCTCCAGCGCAGATTCGAAAACCCTGGGTGACGCAGCCGTCGCGAGTTTTGCCTGCCGCTTGTAGCAACTGAAGGTAAGAAAATGGAGCTGGCGGGACTGCTGGAATCGCCGCAGGGACCATGGCATCAGGGAACAGTACAAGCGGAAACGTGTTGTCTTCTGTGACCGATGAACGTCGAAATCCCCGCCCAAGCAAAGCTTGGACGGGGCACCCTCGAGTGGGTTACCCGGGCCTCCCGCCACCCCTCCCTCATTTGACCCCCTCCCCGCCCACCCCTAGAATGAACGATTCTGCCCACGATGCCACTTCATCTCTACAACACGCTCTCCGCCCAAACCGAACCCTTCGCTCCCTTGCAGGACAACGAAGTCCGCATGTATGCCTGCGGGCCTACGGTCTATGACTACGTTCACATCGGCAACCTGCGCACCGTGGTCGCCGTGGACATCCTGCATCGCTTTCTCCTGCAAAGCGGCTATCAGGTCCGCCACGTCATGAACATCACCGACGTGGACGACAAAATCATCCACAGCGCCGCCCGCGAACACCTCAGCGTCAAGGAGTACACCACCAAGTACGAGAAGGCCTTTCTCGAAGACGCGGCCAATCTCGACATCCGTCAGCCCATTCTGGTTCGCGCTACCGAGCACATCCAGAAAATGGCCGAGTTCATAGAGGGCCTGGTCCAGAAGGGGTTCGCCTACCGCGCCGATGACGGCTCCTACTATTTCCGCATCGCCAAATTCCCCGCCTACGGCAAGCTTTCTAAAAAAGATTTTGCCGGCATGGAAGACGGCGCCCGCGTGGACCTCGACGAATACGACAAAGACAGCGCCCGCGATTTCGCCCTGTGGAAGGCGCCCAAGCCCGGCGAGGCTTCCTGGGATACGGTCATCGGTCCCGGCCGCCCCGGCTGGCATGTCGAGTGCTCCGTCATGTCCATGGAAATGCTGGGGGAAAGTTTCGACCTGCACGCCGGCGGCGAAGACCTGATCTTTCCCCACCACGAAAACGAAATTGCCCAGTCCGAGTCGTTCACCGGCAAGACGTTCGCGCGCTTCTGGTTCCACACCCGCTTCCTGCTGTTCAACAACGAGAAGATGGCGAAGAGCCTGAGCAACTTCTTTACTCTGCGCGATCTCGTGCTCAGAGGTTACAAGCCGTCGTCGATTCGCTACCTGCTGGCCTCCGTGCCTTACCGTACGCAGCTCAACTTTTCCTTCGATGGATTGCAGCAGGCCGCCTCGGCCGTGGATCGCCTGCGCAACTTCCATTTGCGCCTCACTGCCGGCCATTTTCCCGACGGCGCAAGCGACAGCATGACGCAACTCGCCGCGAAACCGAAGCCGCCATGCGCGCCGGCATGGACGACGATCTCAACACCGCCCAGGCCCAGGCCGCGATTTTCGAGATGGTGCGCGCCGCCAACGCCGCGATCGACTCCGGCGACTTCCGTAAAGAGGACGCGCCGCGAATCCTCGGCGTTTTGCAGCAATTCGACGACCTGTTCTCCGTCTTGAAAGATGACGATGCCGCCAAGGTCAAAGCCATCCTGGACTGGGCGCGCGGCGCAGGCCGCGAAAAGGATATCAGCCCGGAAGCCGTCGAAATCGCCCTCGCCGCTCAGCTATCCGACGATGCGGTAAATGCAAAGATCGCCGCCATGAAAGCCGCCCGCGAAGCCCGCGACTTCAAGACCTCCGACGCGATCCGCGCCGAGCTCGACCGACGCCGGCATCCTGGTGGAAATCACCAAGGCGGGCATCCGCTGGCGCAGGAAGTAAAGAGCTGCGGCGAACGTGAACGGTCCAGGCGCTGGCGAACGGCCGTGCTATCTTAAACATTCATGTCTTCTGCGCGTCAGGAACTGTTGCGGCTCATTGCCACAAAGTCGTTCCGCCTGGGCGAGTTTAAGCTGTCGTCCGGCGGGGTCAGCGACTATTACATTGACTGTCGCACGACGACGTTGAGTGCGCGCGGCTCGCAACTTACCGGCCAGGTTTTTCTGGAGGAGATCGGGGCGCGGGGCTGGAATCCGCGAGCTATCGGCGGATTGACCATGGGGGCCGATCCCATTGTTGTTGCAGTGGCCGTGCGAGCGGAACGATTGACGGATTTCTGGTTCGCAAAGCCGAGAAGCAGCATGGCACCGGGCAGCGTATTGAAGGCTTCCGCGAGAAACCGGCGCGGGTGGTAATTGTCGACGATGTCTGCACGACAGGAGCCTCGACCGATTCAAGCGATCGAAGCCGCCCGCGAGTTCGGATTCGAAGTTGCCGGCGTGATGTGCCTGGTGGAACGGGAAGAAGCGGGGGGCAGGCCGAGTGTAGAGAAAGCGGCATCGCCGGCGCCGTTTGTCTCGGTGTTCACTGCGAACGATGTGCGAAAGGAGCATTTGGCACTTGGCATTTAGCCGTTAGCCGTTGGCTTAGCTATTGGCTTGATAGCTCGAAGCTAACGGCTAAGGGCCAAAGGCTATCGGCTGACTTATGATCCAGACCCTGGAATGGACCGACTCCGGCGTGCGCTTCATCGATCAGACGAAGCTGCCGACCGAAGAAACCTACGTCAATTGCACCACCCACGAACAGGTGGCGGATGTAATCCGCACCATGGTGGTCCGCGGAGCGCCCGCCATTGGCGTATCGGCGGCGATGGGCATTGCGCTCGGCGTGAAAAACTCCACGGCAGCGACTGTCTCCGAGCTTAAGCCGGAGTTCGACGAAATCTGCCAGGTGATCGGCCAAACCCGCCCCACCGCGGTGAATCTTTTCTGGGCCATTCGCCGCATGCAGGATAAGTTCGAATCGCTTCGCGGCCGGCCGCTGCAGGAAATCAAACACGCGCTGATCGAGGAATCGAAACGCATGCACGCCGAGGACATTGCCGCCAACCAGGCCATGGGCCGCCACGGCGCGACTCTTATGCCCTCCAGCGGCGGCGTGCTTACCCACTGCAACGCAGGCGCGCTGGCCACTTGCGGCTACGGCACGGCGCTGGGTGTGATTCGCGCCGCAATCGAACAAGGGAAGAAAATTCACGTCTACGCCGATGAGACGCGCCCCTTCTTGCAAGGCTCGCGACTGACTGCGTGGGAACTGAACAAAGACGGCATTCCCACCACGGTGATCTCCGACAACATGGCCGGCGCCATGATGAAACAGGGCAAGATCGGCGCGATTGTCGTGGGCGCGGACCGCATCGCCGCCAATGGCGACGTCGCCAACAAGATCGGCACCTATACCGTCGCCGTCTTAGCCAAAGAGCACGGCATTCCTTTTTACGTGGCGGCGCCGTTCTCCACCGTTGATCTCGCCACGCCGGACGGCAGCAAAATCCCCATCGAGCAACGGAACGCCAAAGAAGTCACGCACATTGCGGGCAAACAAATGGTTCCCGAAGGCGTGGCAGTAGAAAATCCAGCCTTCGATGTGACGCCGGCAAAATACGTGACGGCCATCATTACCGAACGCGGCATTGCGCGCGCGCCGTACGAAGAATCGCTGCACAAACTATCGGCGGAAATCGCCGTGGGAACTTAACGGCCTGAATTTGGGCAACAGGGCCAATAGCCGACTCTCCATGAAACCAATCCTCTCAACTCAGTTTCGAAAGCGGCGGCAAGACCATCCGCATGGACTGTTTCATCCCCGCGGTAAATGGCCAGCGCTTTCCCGCCGTCATCGGGCTCCACGGTTCCGGCGGCAGCTCCGAGCGGATGGCGGAGCCCGCCAGTCTTCTGGCTGCGCAGGGTTTTGCGGTTTACGTGCCACATTATTTCGAGCGCACCGGAACCACCAGCGTGGCGGACAAGCCAACCATCCTGCGCCACTTTTTCGCCTGGGGAAAAACCCTCTGGGATGCAATCAGCTTTGTCGCGGAGCGGCCCGAAGTGGACGCCCAACATATCGGCCTGCTCGGTTTCTCCCTCGGCGCCTACCTTGCGCTGTCGGTGGCTGCCGTGGATTCCCGGGTCCAGGCGGTCGTGGAATTTTTTGGCGGCTTGCCCAAGGAGTCCCGGTTCTTCATGCGCCGCTTTTGCCCGGTCCTTATCCTGCACGGGGACGCCGACCAGATTGTTCCGGTCGCCGAGGCCTACCACCTCCAACAGGTGCTGGAGAAGAAGAAGCTTCCATACGAGATGCAGATCTATCCAGGTATCGGCCATGGTTTCAGCGGGGAAATCTGGCAGGATGCGGGCTTGCGCTCGTTGCAGTTTCTGCAGAAGTATCTCGCCGCAAAGTAGGCAGTTGCGACTTGCGATTTTCTGGTGGAACTTCTTGCCCGCGCCACGCGTATTATCAGCAAGAGGCGGAGGCATTGCCATGTTCACATTTCTGCTGTGGTGCATCTTGTTCGTGCTCTGCTGGCCGTTAGCGCTGGCCGCGCTCATTCTCTATCCTCTGGTATGGATCCTGCTCCTGCCATTCCGCCTGGTGGGCATTGTCGTAACCGGCGTTCTGGAACTGGTTTGGGCGGTCATCACTCTCCCCGCCCGCTTGTTAAGCGCTCCGTTCCGGCTTTAGCTTTCGCGGGGCAATCGCTGGCCGGCGACTGGCGGCCCATCACCGTCCCTGTTAACATTCAGCATGGCGCGCGGTAAGCTCAGCGCAAAAGTCCGCAGTCCGCTCACAAGCCAACCCAGCATGAATCACACGGTCCCGGTGAATTGGTCATCATCACCGGCATGAGCGGCTCGGGGAAGGCCTCGGCCCTAAAGGCCTTCGAAGACCTCGGCTATTATTGCGTAGACAATCTGCCGGTCGGGCTGATTCCGCGTTTCGCGGAACTCGTAGGCCAGTCTTCCGAAATCCAGCGCACGGCCCTGGTAGTGGACGTGCGCGAAGGTGCACAACTTGGGGAATTGCCGGACATCATTAAATCGGTGCGGCGACTCTTGCCGACGCGGTTGATTTTCCTGGAAGCTTCGGATGCCGTCCTGCTGCGCCGCTACAGCGAGACCCGGCGGCCGCACCCCCTGGGAACCAGTTCCAGCGTCAAATCATTACTGGCGACCGAACGCCGTCGCTTGCGCCCGATTCGTGCCGTCGCCGACCTGGTCATCGATACCTCCAAGTTTAACGTTCACGAACTGCGCGCCTATGTCACCGAACGCTTTCAGAAGCATGAGTCCGAAAAGAGCATCCTGGTATCCTGCGTGAGCTTCGGCTACCGGCACGGTGTCCCCGAAGATGCCGATCTGGTGTTCGACGTGCGCTTCCTGCCGAACCCGCATTTTGTTCCCGAGTTTCGCGCTCTGACCGGACGCCATCCCAAGGTGGCGCGCTACATTCGCTCTTTTCCGCAGACTAAGGAGTTTTTGGCCCGCATCTCCGACCTGCTCATCTACCTTTTGCCGCACTACATTCACGAAGGCAAGAGTTATCTGACGATTGCTATCGGCTGCACCGGCGGCCAGCACCGCTCGGTGATGATCTCCGAGGAAATCGGCAAACGCCTGCGCAAAGCCGGCTACCGGATAAAGGTAAGCCACCGCGACAGCCCCAAGTAGTCCGGGATCGCCGTTCGGAAGCCCAGGTCGCACTGTTCTTCCGCCGGTTTTTCAGTAGAATGGTGCCTTGCGACGCATGCGAATTTCAGCATCCGCGGTCCCGCTCCGCGCGCACATCGAGGTTGCCCCATGCGGCAACTGACGCGCATCGTCCGCTACGTGTTTCCTTTCTCGTTGCAGCTCATCGTCGGGCGTGCTGCTGCTGGCGGGGGTTGGCTTTCTGGAAGCGTTCCGGTTGCTGCTCATCAAGCCGATCCTGGACAAAGTCCTCAACCCTGCTTCTGGACCGGAAAATATTCAGCTTTTTACCATCCCCGGCCACGGCACCGTGTATCTTCAGCAATTCGTTCCCTTGCATTTTCATGGCAGCGCCTGGACGATCGTGGCTTACGCGCTGGTGGTGTCTTCGATCTTGCGGGGAGTTTTCGATTACGCCGGAACCTACCTGGTGAATCATGCGGGCTTTGGCATGATCACCAACCTGCGCAACGATCTCTACAATTCGCTATTGAAGCGCTCGGCCGCATTTTTCCAGAAGCACACCAGCGGGACCCTCATCTCTACCATCGTCAACGACATTGAGCGCGTGCAGTACGCCATGTCGAGCATTCTTGCCGAATTCCTGCAGCAGTTCTTCACTCTTCTGTTCACCGCGGCGGTGGTCATCGTACTGGGACGCCAACTGGCCTGGGTCTTGCTGCTGTTCATCCCTTTCATCGTCTACTCCGCCATGCGCATTGGGCGTCAGGTGCGCCGGACCACGCGCGGCGGCCAGGACAAGCTTGCGGATATTCAGAATGTGCTGCAGGAGACCATCACCGGCAACCGGATTGTGAAAGCCTTCAGCATGGAAAACTGGGAGATGGACCGCTTCCGCGCCGCCGCCCAGCGCCTGTTCCGTGCCAACCTCCGTTCCGTTGCCGCCTCCTCCATAAGCTCTCCGCTGATGGACGTTTTCGGGGCCATCACCATCGCTTTGCTGTTGCTGCTGGGCCGCAACGAAATCGTTCATGCGCAATTCACTCTGGGCCGCTTCGTAACCTTTATCGCGGCGGTATTCAGCCTCTACAATCCGGTCCGCAAATTTGCCCTCTTCTACAACAGCTTTCAGCAGGCAGCCGGCGCGTCTTCCGAAGTCTTCAGTTTCATGGATACGGAAGACGAAGTCCGCGAGAAATCCGGCGCCAAGGCGCTTCCGCCTTTCTCCCAGAGCATCCGTTTCGAGGAGGTGTGCTTCTCCTACGATGCCTCCGGCGATGACGCGCACGAGGTGCTCACCGGCATCAATCTCGAAGTCAAAGCCGGTGAAGTTCTGGCGCTGGTCGGATCGAGTGGCGCAGGCAAAAGTACGCTGGTCCATCTGCTGCCGCGTTTTTTTGACGTCAGCTCCGGCCGCATTTTGGTGGATGGCCGCGACGTGCGGGATATCACGCTGAATTCCTTGCGCTCGCAAATCGGCATCGTCACCCAGGAAACCGTGCTCTTCAACGACACCGTCCGCAACAACATTGCTTACGGCCAGCCCTGGGTTTCGCAAAAAGCGGTCGAGGCGGCGGCCCGCGCCGCGCTGGCGCATGACTTTATTTTGGAGATGCCTGCCAAGTACGATACCGTAATCGGAGAACGCGGCCTGCTGCTCTCAGGCGGAGAGCGCCAGCGCATAGCGATTGCGCGCGCGCTGCTCAAGAATGCGCCTATTCTGATTCTCGACGAAGCTACCTCGGCGCTGGACAGCGAGTCGGAAGCTCTCGTGCAGGGCGCGCTGCAGAATTTGATGGCGGGCCGCACGGTGCTGGTGATTGCGCACCGGCTCTCCACGGTACGCCGCGCCGACCGCATTGTCGTCCTGGAGGACGGTGGCATTCAGGACATCGGCTCTCATGAAGAACTAATGTCGAAGCTGGGAACCTATCGCCGCCTGTACGACTTACAATTCATAGATATGGAAACCGCCAAGGTGGAGGCGGCCAAGTAAACGGCACAGCTAGGGACTCATTATGCCCATTCGCTCAATGACCGGATTTGCTCAAGTGAAGGGTCAGGTCGCGTCATCGCACGGTGTTGGTCACCACCATCAACAAAGACAACTGGGCTACACCCTCTCACTGAAATCGGTCAATCACCGTTTCCTTGATCTCCATTTCCGCCTGCCCTCGGAGACGGATTCTCTGGAAATGAAACTGCGCCGCATTCTGAAAGAGAAACTGGCGCGCGGCCACGTGGAACTCACACTCAGCCTGCAGCGCGCAGAGTCTAATGGTCTTGCCCTTAACCGCGAGATGGTCAGCGGCTACATCGCGGCCTTTCGCGCCGCCTCGGCGGAATTCCAGTTGGCGGCCGAGCCTGACCTGAACGCCATTCTGCGCATCCCCGGCGCGCTGGAATCCGGAGCTCCCGCGGCGGATGGCCAACTGGAAGAATCCGCCCTCGATCTGATCGAAGAAGCTCTTTCCAAGTTAAATCACATGCGCGAAGAGGAAGGGCGCAGCATTGAGCGCGAACTGCGCGAGCGCATGACGCACGTGCAGAAAGCCGGCGACAGCATCGAGAAGCACCGCCATGCCATGCTGCGAAGTTACTCCGAGCGCCTGAAAACGCGTCTGCAGGAATTGCTGGGAACTCAAATTGAGCCGGAGCGCATCCTGCAGGAGGCCGCGCTGCTGGTGGATCGCAGCGACATTCAGGAGGAGTTGGTCCGCCTGCAAACCCACGTCAAACATTTCCTGGGGATGCTCGATGACGGCGGCGAAGTCGGCAAGAAACTGGATTTTCTATTGCAGGAAATGAACCGGGAGGCCAATACGCTGCTTTCCAAAACTTCCGGCCTTGCGGGTGAAGCACTTAAAGATCACCGAAATGGGGTTGGCGATCAAATCCGATATCGAGAAAGCCCGCGAACAGGTGCAGAACATCGAATGACCACGGTATTCATCATCTCGGCGCCTTCGGGTTCGGGAAAGTCCACACTGGTGAACGAGGCTCGCCAGATCGTACCAGGTCTCGATTTCTCCATCTCCTACACTACTCGGCATCCCCGCGGCAGCGAGCAAAATGGCCGTGAATACTTCTTCGTCTCGCGCCCTGAATTCGAGGAAATGATCGGGCAGGACGAGTTCCTCGAATACGCGAAGGTTTTCGGTAACTATTACGGCACCGCACGGCGCTTCCTGCGGGAGGCAGGAGAGAAGGGCACCGACCTGCTGCTCGACATTGACGTCCAGGGCGCGCACAAATCAAGCAGAAAGCTCCCGCAGGCTATCAGCATTTTCATTCTTCCTCCCAATCGCACGGAACTGGAAAAGCGCCTGCGCAACCGCAGCCTGGATAGCGAGGAAGTCATTCAGCGCCGGTTGGTCACGGCCTCCCGGGAGATTGAGAATTACTGTAAATACGACTATATTTTGGTGAACGATCGCGTGGAGGATTCTGTTGCGGCGTTGCGGGCGATTCTACTCGCCGAACGCTGGCAACGCTCAGGGGCCCAGCCAATCGCAACAAATGCTGGTACCATAACTCAAGCCGAAAACTGCCGCCTGCGCAACATGCGCGAACGGCTGCAACCGATTCTGAGTTCATTTGTAACCGCCGCCGCACCAGGTGGCCGTTAGGGCAGGAGAGCACTTATGAAGTTGATGGACGGCTTTGACAGTAATTATCGGTACATCCTGGTGGCAGCACGTCGCGCCCGGCAGTTGCAGGGTGGGGCCCCTCCGGTAATCGAAACCCATTCCCGCAAACCCTGCCGCATCGCGCAGGATGAAATCAAAGCTGGCAAAGTGAAGTGGATGGTTCCCGAGATCCCGCACGACCCGGTAGAAGCCGCCGACGAAGCTCTCGATAAGGCAATCGGCGCGGAGCCGTCCTAATCCTGCTCGGCGGGCTTGCGTCACGGCGAGGCGGTTTCTCATCTAAAGGGCTGTCTTCCAGGTATCCATGAAAATCGCTCTTGGCGTCAGCGGTGGCATTGCAGCCTACAAAGCGGCGGAAATTGTGCGCCTGCTGCAGGATCGCGCCATCCGCGTGCAGGTCGTCATGACTGAAGCGGCACAGGAATTCATCCGCCCGCTGACCTTCGCTGCCCTCTCGGGCGAAAAGGTAATCACCGGGATGTTCGCCGCGGAAAACGCCGAACCCAACATTGATTCCGCCATCGAACACATCGCTGTCGCGCAATCCATCGATGCTCTTCTCGTCGCCCCAGCCACAGCCGACATTCTTGCCAAATTTGCGCAGGGCATCGCGAGCGATTTTCTGACCACGCTCTATCTCGCCACCACCGCACCCGTCGTGGTTGCACCAGCCATGAACGTGAACATGTGGAATCATCCGGCGACGCAGGCCAACCTTGCAGTTCTGAAAAAACGCGGAGTCAGGATCGTCGAACCCTGCGAAGGCTACCTCGCCTGTGGCATGACCGGCCCCGGCCGCCTCGCGGAAAATGAATCCATCGTTGTGGCCACTCTCGAAGTTCTGGGCGCTTCGCAGGATCTTTCCGGCCAAACTGTGCTGATTACTGCCGGCCCCACGCGCGAAAAGATCGATCCCGTGCGCTACCTGACAAACCGCTCCAGCGGGCGCATGGGCTATGCCCTCGCGGAGGCCGCTCTGCGCCGCGGTGCGCGTGTGCTTCTGGTGAGCGGTCCGACATTCCTCAACCCTCCTGGAGCGGCGGAACTCACTCAAGTAGAATCCGCCGAAGAGATGCTCCAGGCCACGCTGCGGCTCTTTCCCCAAGCCAGCATTGTTATCAAGACCGCCGCCGTGTCGGACTACCGCCCCAAATCGGCGGCTCCACAAAAGATCAAGTCCAAAAGCTCAACCACCTTGGAACTGGAGCCGACCGCCGACATTCTCGCGGAGTTGTCGCTCCAGAAGCATTCGCAGCTCATCATCGGCTTCGCCGCTGAAACCGAAAATACTTTGGAAAATGCCCGCCAGAAGCTGCTTGCCAAATCGCTCGATGCCATCGTGGTCAACGACGTATCCCGCGAGGGCTTAGGCTTCGACTCTGAACGCAATGCGGTCACGATCATTACGCACAACGACGTTATCGACGTACCTGAAACCACGAAGTGGGAAGTCGCCCAGCGCGTGCTGGATATGGTCGTCCGTTTGCGCAAAGATTCTCCGGTCACAAGCAAGTAAAGCCGTCGATTTCTGCATTGACCGTTGGCTGACCGAAGCGTGGCACCCGCCGGCGGATACCGGCTCTCTCATTTCAGCCCGTGCCTATTCCTTGTTTTCTCGCCGACAACACTTTTGCGAAAAACATGTCTCGCGAAATTGCGCAAGCCCCGGATATTTTCCGGAACGCTGAGCCCGTGGCCGTGTTGAACTACGGAATTGCACAATAGATGGTTCGATGCCCCGTGATGTGCCCGCTGGCAACCGTCATCCCAAAATCTAGCGACGCCGCTAATCCCTGCCCGCCTCACTTTTCACCCTCGCCGCCTCAAACTCATCGCCCTTCTGCCAGCCGATCAGATGCGGCAGGCTGGCCGCCTCCCATCCCAGGGCAAAGCCGAAGCGCGCCATCGCGGCATCTCCGATGAAATCCATGCTGGGATGGTACTCGTCGCTTGGCTGATGGTAGCGTTTGCTGGTGTACTCATCGGCTTGGCGCATGCCCCACGCCTCATCGTGTCCCTTGTATTTGAGACCTTCGCTCACCGAGAACGCGGGAATCCCCACGCGCGCCAGGCTGAAGTGGTCGGAGCGGTAGTAGTAGCCGGCTTCCGGATGGGAATCCGGGCGAATGGCCATCCGGAACTCGTTCGCAGTGGCCTGTACTTGAGGGAAAAACGTAGTCCGCTCCGCTCCGGAGACTTCCACTTCTTCCGGCGCGCCCAGCGGCGGCAGATCGTCATAGTTGAGGTCCAGCGTGATGTCTCCAGCCGGAATCGGCGGATGCTCTCCCAGGTACTCTGACCCCAGCAGTCCCTGCTCCTCCGCCGTCACGGAAGCGAAAATGATGGACCGCGCCGGATGTTTCGCCGCCAACGAATAAACCCGCGCCAGTTCCAGCAGAACTCCACATCCGGTGGCATTGTCGTCGGCTCCGTTGTAAATGTTGTCGCCGGGCATATCAGGCCGAATCCCCAGATGGTCGTAATGGGCGGTATACATCACGGCCTGGCCCCTCAACCTGGGATCGGAGCCTGCAAGCATGGCCACCACGTTGTTCGAAGCAAAGGGGCGGACTTTGCTCACCATGTGCGCTTTCAGCCTGGTCGGCAGCGGAACAGGTTGGAAGTCCGGCGAGCGTGCGTCCATCAGCATCTTGTCGAGATCCAGGCCGGCATTGGCGGTCAGTTGCCGGGCTACGTCCCACTGAACCCACGAAGCAACCTTTAACTTAGGACCCTCGGCCTTCAGATAAGACTTCTCGCCGGAATTGGAATTCCGCACCACTTCCCAGGGATAGCTCGCCATGTTGGTCTGGTGGACGAGAATGACGCCCGCCGCGCCCTTGCGTGCGGCTTCTTCATACTTGTACGTCCAGCGTCCGTAGTAGGTGAGCGCCCGTCCTTTGAAGAAGTTCGGATCGTCCGAAGGCGGCTCATTCACCAGCATCAGCAGCACCTTGCCGCGAACATCGGCATCCTTATAGTCATTCCAGTGGTATTCCGGCGCCACTATCCCGTAGCCCACATAGACGATCTGTGCGTCTACGTCCGATTGCGGCTGTTGCGTTTCATCGAAGGCAACGTATTCGTCCAGCGGCTTGAGGTCGGTCGCGGGACCTCTTTCGGGCACGAAGGAAAAAGTGGTCTCCGGCAGCGTGGTGACGCCGACCAGGGGCACTTTCTGCATGTAGCTTCCATTGTCGCCGGCTGGTTTCAGCCCATAGAGGGCGAATTGGGTGGCAATGTATTCGGCGGCAATATCTCCGCCGCGCTGCCCCGTGCCGCGGCCTTCGAGCAAATCATGCGAGAGAAAGCGCACATGGGCGCGGATGCGCTCTGGATTGACTTTTTGCATCGCCGCAATGGCCATGCTGGGAATACGCGCCGAGGGCACCGTACGCACCGTCTTGCGCGTCCCTGCCCAAGCCCCGGCGGCAAGGAAAATCCAGAAAAACAGAAACACTCTTCTCAGCATTCGGCAACGCTCCTGTGGCTATGATGGATGTGACTAAACATTCTATGGAAGAAAAGATCTGGAATGGTAGTGCTCGTGAACTCAGACCTTCCGCTTTGGCGATGTTATTGCTTTCCTGCCCGCAACCTGCGGGCTAATTCTTCGAGCTTCAACCAGCGCGAAATTCCGGCACGGATTCGCCGGGCTCAAAGATCGGCATGAGCGTTCCACGGTTCTTCTCCGCCACTTTGCGGTTGAGTTCGTCGATATCTTTTCGGTACCAGCCCACACTGGAAACTTCAATTCCGCCATCCTGTCCGATCCAGAAAACGGTCGGCACGTTGGTCAGCCCATATGCGTTCGAGACAGGGTAGGCGCTGGCGTCATCCAGCAGCACGGGAAAAGTGATGCCGTATTCCTTCACGAATGCCGTTGTGTCCCTTGCCCCGTTCTGCGAAATGCCCACAATGGTTACGTTTTTGTCCGCATGCAACTGGTAAATCCGCTCCACAAAAGGAAGGGCATACTGACAAACCGGGCATGACACTTTAAAAAACACCAAAATCACGGGCCCACGCGACAAAGCTGTTTGCAGCGAGAACCTCCCGCCATTCAATACCGGCAAATCAAACCCGGGTGCGGCTTTTCCCGCGGACAGAGCTGGCATGAATACCCTCCAGACATTTCTACTTTCATTTTAGATGATCTCCGCTGTGCGCAGGATCTTCCGTGCCAGGCCCGTCAGGGCCATTCTGTTTAGACGCGAACGTGCAATCCATTGGCCTGGGGCATTCGCCGGAACAGCTCCCTTGCGTACGTGGACGGTGTAGTCGGTTACGGTGATGGAGTGGCGGAGCTTGAACGCAATCTCCGCCGCACAGTCTGCATCCAGGCTCTCCGGCAGTTCCCACATTCCGGGCATCAAGGCAGCATCCGCCGCACGCCGCACCATGAAGACCGATCCGTTGCGGCAATCCAACATATAGTGAATCGCTCGCTTTTTTTGACGTTGGTTGCGGCTTTGCTTTGCCAACTCCGCACGCGTGGCGCAAAAATCAAACACCGGACACGCCCGGCATAAGGGCTGGCGCGGCAGGCAGACAGTAGCGCCCAGCTCCATCATCGCCTGGTTGAAGTCTCCCGGCCGCTTGCGGTCAAGAAGATTTTCAACCCATTGCCAGCGCTCTTTTCCAGCCAGGACTCTGCCCACGATTCTTTCCAGGACTCGTTCGACGTTGCCGTCCACCACAGCCGCCGCTTCCCCGAAGGCGATGCTCGCAATAGCGGCTGCGGTGTACCGCCCTATGCCAGCCAGTTTCTTGAGCTCCGGCGCGCTCGAAGGAAATTTCCCACTGTATTCCGAGACGACCTGCTTTGCCGCCGCGTGCAGCATGCGCGCCCGCCGATAGTAGCCCAGACCACTCCAGGCGGTTAGAACGGACGATTCGCGCGCCCCCGCCAGCTTTTCCACTGTGGGGAACCGCCGCAAAAACTTCCGGTAGTATTCGAGCACTGCGGCTACGCGCGTCTGCTGCAACATGATCTCGGAAAGCCACACCCGATAAGGGTCGCGATCCTTCCGCCATGGCAGATCGCGTTTATGGCCGTCGTACCAGGTGAGCAGAGCCTTGCGGAATTTCGCCCGCGCATTCCCGTTCGTGAGTTTGGCGGAGATCATGACGCGTGCAAATTACTTCTGTATCGCGCGATTCTACCGCACCGGTCTTGTCCTTCTGGGTACATATCCGGTTCCTCACCGATTGACCCACATTCGCCCGCGCGAAATAATGGGTGGCATTCGCTTCCGCCGACAAGGGTATCCCTATGAAGGACTTCAATCAGAAAGTCGGACAGGCCACTGATTTCCTAGAAAAGGAAACCGAAGAACTCATCAATTTTATGAATAACGAAGTTGTGCCCGCGGTCCGTCAACACTCAACCAAGGCGCTGCGGATCGCGGCCGAAAAGATGGCACGCCTCGCCGACTACATGGAGCAGAATCAATCTTCGCGCAAGTAAATTTTGAACCGCAGACAGGCTGGGCTCCGGCACTTCTGCGCGCCGGCACCCTCACTTTGATAGCGGGGTGCCTCACCGGATGCTCGTCCCATAAGCACGCTCGGGCCACCGTGCCGCCGCCTCCGCCTGCAGTCGCCCTGCCCGGCGAGGAGCCGCCGACAATGCCGGCCCCTTCTGCGAAAACTCCAACGGAAGCCGGAAGGCCCTCCGTCGCCGGTGAAGAAGATTCCCTGGCACAGGACATTCCGGCGGGTACAAAGCCAATTTTTGTGCAAACGGGCATTGCCAGTTGGTACGGCGCTCCTTATCACAACCGGCGCGGTTCAAACGGCAAGATTTACGACATGAATGCCATGACGGCCGCGCACCGCACCCTGCCGCTCGGCTCGATCGTGCGCGTAACCAACGTGAAGACCGGCCACTCCGCGCTGGTGCGTATTACCGACCGCGGTCCTTTCATTCCTGGACGCATCCTCGACCTTTCACTGGCCGCTGCCAAGCAACTGGATGTATGGCAGCCCGGTCTGGCTACTGTACGCATCGAGGTGCTCCAGACTCCCGCGCCGCTGGACACCGGCGGACGCTGGGCGGTGCAGATTGGCGCTTTCGGAGACCACAATGCCGCCAGCGAACTGGTGGACCAGTTGACTCGCCGTTACCACACCGCGAGAGTCCTAAGCTTCAGCAGCCCGCTGGGTGATTGGTGGGTAAGAGTTCGAGTTCTCGGTGATGACCGCCGTCGCGCTGAGGAGTTAGCCCGCGAAGCCAAAACGTCGGAAGGGGCAATTTTCCTTGTCCGCCTGGACTAACCGTTTGCAGGCCACTTCACTACTGGCAGCACTCGCCTGTGACCAAAGTACTTTGACTCCCCTCCCGTAACCAGCCAACATGGTACTTCGGGGGAAGCGGATGCGTTTGCGCGTTTTTGCCGTGCTGCTGGTAAGTATCGCACTTGCCGGCTTCAGCTCTGCCCAATCCCCGAACCCCCAGCGCCTGTTTGAGATGGGTCTGGATACGATGAGCGGTGTGGGTCCTGATCACAGCGTCCAAGCCGCCTTTGACTATATTCATCGCTCCGCTGACCTGGGATATCCTCCAGCGGAAGTCATGCTCGGTTCGCTTTACGACACTGGTAATTCGGTCCCGCGTGAGCCGGGCCAGGCCGCCATCTGGTACAAAAAAGCGGCCTTGCAAGACGACCCGGTCGGGCAATGGTTACTGGGTCGCTTGATCCTCTCAGGCGGGGTTCCGCGCGACTTGAACGAAGCCGCCCGCTGGCTGCAGAAATCTGCCAATCATGGGGACGCTTTCGGCCAATACCTTCTGGGAATGGTCAGGCTCGAACGCCAGGATTACGCCCAAGCAGCTATCTGGTTTCGGAAATCCGCCATGCAGGGTATGCCGCAGGCCCAGGAACAATTGGGTTTGCTTCTGAAACGCGGCCAGGGCATCAATGTGGACAAGTCGGAAGCTTACGTCTGGTTGCTCGTGAGCTACGACGCCGGCAATCAAGCCTCTGGCGTGGCCAGCGCGTTAGCGCAGCTTCAGACCAGTCTGACCAACGACCAACTGAACCAAGCGAAAGACAGAGCGCGTGACCTGGAGCAAACCGCCAATCGCGTGATTAGCAGCCGGGGATGTACCGGCTGGCCAGGAGAGTTCAACGCTATGCCCGCGCCGCCTCCGCCGAATATTCAAAGCTTCTGCCGCTAATCCCGGACATCTCCCACCCTCATCCCCATCGAGTTAATCGGATAGTATGCTGAAAGAATGGACGATTCGACTGTGAAGAACTGCCTGTTCTGCCGTATTGTCGCGGGTGATATCCCCTCCCGGAAGGTCTACGAGGACGAGCACACCTTTGCCTTTGAAGACATCAATCCTAAAGCGCCCACGCATATCCTGATTGTGCCCCGGAAACATATCGTGGGGCTTGACGAAGCTTCCGGTGAAGAAGCTGAGATTCTCGGGCGTTGCCACCTGACGGCAGCAGAAATCGCGCGGCAGCGCGGGCTAGAGCATGGCTATCGCACGGTGCTGAATGTAGGTAAAGACGCCGGCCAGTCGGTCTTCCATCTCCACGTACACCTGCTGGGAGGACGCCACCTGACTTGGCCGCCAGGATAAACGGAACAAACACCTCCTGGCATTGTTACATTAGCTGATCGCGTCTTCTTCCGGAGCGCCGTGGCGGCGCAGCAACTGCGGCAGGTTCTGCGAAAATGCGGAACGCGGCAACACCATATCGCATCCCACTTCATGCGCCTTCTGCTTCAAGTCGCCCTGCACATGAGACAGAAACCCGATAATTGACGTTCCTTTCTTCAGCTTGCTTTTCAGCTTGGGGATGAGGGTCAACGGCTTGGCATTGGCGTTGTTCATGTCGAAGATGATCAGCGAAGGCTTTTCCTCGCCGTTCTCCTTCATGTGGTCGAGCAGATCTTTTTCCGCCTTGCAGAATTCAACTTTGACGTTGAGCTTGCGCGCCGTCTCCTGAATCTTCGCCTGGAAAAACAAGTCGTCAACGAAAGCGAATATCCGCGAGGCTGCGTCCACAGGCTGATCCGGTAAAGGATCCGGATCGGCGATAGGATAATTGGCGGCAAATCCCGGCCGCACCCGGCCATTGCGCCCGTTGTTGCCGGCCAATGCGGCGCGGTAGCTGTGATCCATGGGAGCCGAGTAGATGCCGCCCTGGAGTTGACGATCACGGCCTCCTGGGCCGCCCTGATGGGGAGGACGGCGCCCACGCCGCCTCCGATTCTTCCCCCCACCACCGGAGGGATGTCTAGGTCCTGCATTCATAATGGTTTGCCTTCAGTCGCTCGATAGTGAATTCGGTCGCTTGCTTATTGCATCAGTCGGTAGTAACACTGCGTCTCACGCACCTGCGTAGAATGTGCGAGGGGAAACCAACGCGGCTGGCAATCACTGGTGAAAATGTTCTGTATCCGTTTGGCGCCTGGAGTCTCGTCGGCGCGGGGGCCAGCTAGGGAGCGTGGCCACTTGGGAACAGGATAATGGTACCGCCCTCGGCGGATACAGCGCAAGGGCTATTCGGTGTATTTTTGCACGTCCGTAACTGTAAGCGGCTGGGCCATCTCCTACGGACTTCCCTGGGTTGGTTTGGGAGATCGCCCGGTCACTCGGCATTGACTTCGCGCGCCCACACCATGGCCTGCCAATACGCTTCCGCAACATCGCTCTCGCTTAGTTGCATTTCGCGGCCCAGTTCGTTGGCCGCCTGCCACTGGCCGGATTCGCGCGCCAGCGTAAGATGATACAAAGGCCGCAAACGTCCTGAATCCATCAGAAGAGCGGCTTTGGTCTCCTGGTCCACCGGAACACTGGCCAACAGGCTCGCCATCGGAATCTCTAAAAGAGCGTCCATAACCGAGAATAATCCCAGCAGAAATAAGTCAGAACCTCCCTGTTTGAGTTGGGGGGAGAGCAACTCACAAAAGCGCCCTCTGGTTAGAGCCGCCAGAACCAACTCGCTCGATTTTCCCGATCCCGCTGCCAGGGTGGCGACCAAACGCACCCAGCGCCGGATTTCGCGTTCTCCCAGCAGCGCCATGGCATGCCGGACGGAATGAATTTCGTTGACGAAGCCGAAGCTCGCCGAGTTCATGTAGCGCAGCAAGCGGTAGCAAAGCGAAGCCTCGCTCTTGATGAGATCCTCGATCTCGCTGTGATCCAGTTCGTCTCGTGAGACCGCCTGCAACATGCGCACATAGTGCGCCCGGTTCGCAGGAATTTCGCGGGCCGCCAGCACCTCAGGTTCGCGAAAAAAATATCCCTGGAAATATAAAAACCCTGCCTTGCGGGCGCTGAAGAACTCCTCTCTGGTCTCCACTTTTTCCGCCAGCATGCGGCAACGCCAGGGGCCGTGCCGGCGCATGAGTTCCGCCCGTTCCTCCGCGGAGGTTTTCCGGAAATCCACTTTGATGATGTCCGCCATTTCGGTCAACGGCTCCCGGGGATCGTTCAGCGCAAAATCATCCAGTGCAATCCAATAACCTGCCTCTTTGAGACGTTGGCACGCCGCCACCACCTGATCGTCGGCGGGAATGGTTTCCAAAATCTCAGCTACGGCCTGGTTGGAAGGCAGCAGCGTGATGTAGTCCTTCACCAGAACCTCTCGCGTGCAGTTGATGAAGGCCCGCCGGTTGCCACAAAGAACATCCAGCCCCATCAACGATGAGCTGTCGAGGGTGTCGCGCGAGGCTGCATCCGGGTCCAACGAGCGGAAATAGTTGTCTGGCCCATCGCGAAAAAGCAGTTCATAGCCGAATACCTGCTCTTCACGGGTCAAAATAGGCTGGCGTGCAAGAAAGCGCAATCCCGAGCCTGGGTTCGGGCGGTCCGGTGCTTGAGCGGCGGCAGGAGTATTCACCTTCGCTCTATCGGCATCGCCAACTAAAGCTTGATCGTCACACCATCCCAAAGCGGGAACCCCGCTCTATTGTGAATAGTTTCCTTTTCTCGGAGTATCCACGCGCCTTACTAAGTGAAACTCCGTAGCCATGAGTCCACGGCTGGCGTAGCCAAGCGCGTGGGCTCCGTATTTTCGTAAACTCGCTCGCGCGACGCGCATCCTAATTTGGCTGGGAAAGTGAGCAGCTTGGATAGCGAGGATTGTGTGCCATGAAAATCATACTTTGGTTGACTACATTGCTTTCAACCGGCGTTTGCGGAGCCCAAAACTGGGTGAAGCCCGAGAACCCGGGAGACCTGGATTTGCCGGCTCAGGTTCAGCCAACAACCGCAGAGCAGAACCAGCCGCAAGCCGCCTCCCCCCTAGGCGACAACAAAATGATACTCGCCGAGTTGGCAAACTCCCTCGATGCCAGAAAGTGCGCGGTGGGGCAAGAGGTTGCAGCAAGAAGCACGATGGATTTACTGGCCCATGGCCAGATCGTGCTTCCGCGGAACACCAAAATTCTCGGTCACGTAACCGCTACCAAGACGGCCGACAAGGAATCTCGTACCTCACAGGTAGGAATTGCCTTCGATCGCATAGTCATGAAGAACGGAGAAGAGATTCCTCTGCAAGCGGAGATTCAAGCTATCGGACCACCTCTGAACACCTTCACCCGCCACGAGCCTATGGCGATGGGAACCCTTCCTGGCAGGCCCATCTTCGCCATGTCAGGTGGCAGCCCTGTGGCCTCCCAATCTGGAATGGATGCCCCGTACGCTGCCCGGCCATCGGCGGCCGACCTGCAAATCAATTCGTTTTCTTCCGCCAACTCTATGGGGGCGTTGGGCCGCGGCAGCCGGGGGGTGATCGGACTCAAGCGGCTGTCGCTGAGTCCGGCCCTGCAAAATTCCGTGATCAGCTCCCCAACCGGCAACGTCCATCTCGACAGCGGCACTCAGCTGATTTTGCGCCTGCCGTAAGCGCGGATACTGATTCGCCGGCCCAGGGCTATTTCTTCTCTGAAATGTCCACGGAGGCCCGCGTCATGTCCCAGTCGAGATTCATGGTGCATCCGGCGCTCGAAGGTTCATAAGAGATTGTGAAATTCTCCAGCTTGGACGGCAGTTGGGACACCTTCATGTCCACCCGCACCAGGTCGTCGCCTTCACCAGGATACGGAATACCCCACTCGCCGGTCTTCTTGCTGATAATCAACGTCCACTGATCGGGATTCGGAATGGCGAAAAGCGTATAACTGCCCGCGGGAACATCTTTCCCGCCGACGGAAAGATCCGCACCCGTCACGAATGTGGTCGCGGCATTGGCTCCCATGCGCCAGGGCTTGCCGTAGGGGTCATGCTCGCCAATCATCTTCCGCCCCCGCAAACGAGGACTGGAGTAGTCGGTCTTGATAGTTTTCCCATCAGGCAATTTGCATTCCGCCGAGGCGGGCGGGCTAAGCGGCTTGCCTTTATCCATTTGGGCGGCGGAAAAAGCGGCCGATGCCAGAATCAGAAAGGGAACCATCACAGCGTGCTTGCGCATAACAACCTCCTTGTCAGGCTGGAGCAAATTTCTGAAATATCGTAGCGGACACTTGCCTGGGCAAAACCGGAGATCCCGGGCTTGAGAAAGACTCCGGGTTAGATGCACGTTACGCAGGCAGGATAGCAGAGTTCCGTTTCTCCGGCAGGCCACCCTGTAGAATTCTCGTATGCCCGTATTTCGCGACAAGCAGGAAGAACTCGAACACTACGAGACCATGATGGGAGTTCCTCGTGGCCGTCTCGCCGTTACCATGGACACGATCACCGATGCTATGGCCCTCGTCGGGCAGCACGGCGTCTATTGTCAAAGCCAGCGCTGGCCGGGCAAACCGGCTATGGACATCCAGATCATCATGAAGAATCTCGGCGACGCCAAGGAACTCGTCCAGAGCGTGATGGAAGAACTGAAGAAGACTAAAAACTCGGCAGAATAGAGCTGAGAATAGAGGTGGTCTGCGCCGTCATCCGGAAGACCGCAAACTCCCGCGAACCCATTCCCGCACCACGCCGAGTCTAGCTTCTCCGCACCATCCATTGGCTGTGCTCTCGGCTCAAGGTACTCTCGGCATTCACCACCAGCGAAGAAAGTGTCTGCTCGGTCGTTGCCCCTTCGGCCTGCGCCTCAATGAAGCCGAGATCCAGAGCCGCCACCGAATAAGTCTGCGCCAGTTGCTCATGCTGCCTCACCTGCAGCCACGCGATCAGTGCGCTGGCCAGCGCCGAAAACACTCCGCCCAGATTCCATTTCGACCCAACGGGAGAGAGCAGCAAAACCGTCGCCGCCAGGGTAAGCGCCTGGCTCGCCTGAATGACCACAAAGTAACGGTTTGCCACTACCTGGCTCTTGCGCGCCTTGCTCCCGTACCATTTGCGTTGATCTTCGATCCGAGAGATCAGGTAGATTTGCTTTCGTTGCTCCAGCGGCGCGCCGCGGACTTCGCGCATGCGTGCGGTGATTTGCGGGCGGTCGCTGAACTCTCCGCCCATACCCAACGCCGCCTCCGCCTGGTCCTGCGCCATCACTCGCAAATCTGCGATGAACTTGCCGTCCACTTCGGTGGGGGAAAGCGATTCCGGATAGGGATCGGCGCCCATCATGTACCGCCAGGCCATGCTTTTTGCGGCTTCCGCCACCGCTCGCCCTTCGTACCAGAGTTTCTCCGGCCTCATGGCCTTGCGGATGGAAGTCACAATAAAGCTGACCGCCGCTCCAGCCCCACTCAGCAGCGCCAGAATCTTGCCGATCGAAGGCACCAGCCCTGCCGAGGTCCCCAGCGCAGCGCTCAGGACCAGCGCTCCCAGGATGATCGCCGTGAACCGCAAGTGGCGCCTCTGTGCCATCCCCGAAGCGTTGTCCGCCGCGAGATAGAGCGCCGGGTAGTCATCTCCAGCTATGGTTAGTTTGAGTTGGCTGGCAATTTCCGGCATGGCACAGTTCCGGCGCACACGCGTTTCGCCTGCCCCTGCGCGTGCCGGGTTCACACAAAATAAACCCAGTCTGCGGAAACCGCACCTGTTTTTTTAGCGGAACAACAGCAATAGGGATAATCAGGTCGCTAACCGCACCAGCCGTTGGACGGTTCCCGCCCGTGTAAAAGTCTGTCAAAGCGTTTGACTGTTGGCGGTGGTATTGCGACACTTGTAGGAGTTATGTCCAGCATCCAGCCCGCGTGGCCCGAGGGAGATTCCGCAGCGTCAGACAGCGCGTCCGAGGAGCTTAACTTCCTCCCTCCGGCAGGCTGGGATCCTCCGCTTTGGAGATCGCTCGTAAGCAATCTGGCAGACCGGGTTTCGCCGGAGAAGCTGCCGCCGCTGCAACTAGCCTCCCGTGCTGCAAATTTAGGCATGCCGCTGGGCGATCGCATCCGCACCCCCTGGTACCGGACGGTTTTCGCCAACCTGGGCGATGTGATCTCGCCCGAAGCTCAGCCGCCGCTGGAGCTCGATTCGCAGCCGGTCGATGTCGGTGAACTCCTCGGCGACCAGCTCAGCCATCTTTGGTTCAGCTCGTTTCTGCGCAATCTCGCCGATGCCGTCGCTCCCGAACGCCAAGTCCCATTGGAACTGAAATCCAAGCCCGATCCGGCGATCCTGGCCGACGCGACCATCCTGTTGCCCCGCTGGTCCTCGGTAATTGACGGGCCTAAAGCGCATCTGTCGGATCCATTGAAGTCCGGCTACAGCAGCACATCCGCTTCCCAGGCTGCTTCGACCACGCCCGCACCGGCGCAACCGCCGGCAATCTTGTTGGAATTTCTTCACGACATGCACGGCGATCTGCGCCGCGACTTGGGCCGCTCGCGCCTGCGCGCCCGCATCTGGATGGGTCTCGCCGCCGCCCAGGTGGTGTTTCTGCTCGGCAGCCTTTTCTGGCCCCGGTAGCATCCAACCCGCTCCATGCTGTTTATAAGGAAACTCGCGCCTGCAAGGAAGGATGGACTATGTTGCGAGCGTTGATTGCGGTGCTGCTGATTCTCTGGCTGCTGGGTTTCACTCTGCACCTCGCGGGCGGCCTGATTCACTTGCTGATCGCCGCGGCAGCCATCGTTCTACTTGCCGATCTCTTGCGCCCCAGCCGGGCTTGAGCAATGCCGGGAACCGCCTTATTGCAGCCCCGCTTGCGCTAACATTTCCAGAAACTGGCCCTCGGTTCGCATATCGATGGATTCCGCCGCCAGCTTGCCGTTGCGATCATAGACCAGATTTTTGGGAATCCCCTCGATGGCAAACGCTTTGTGCACTGCGCTCCCCGGGTCGAGCAGGATAGGATAGGTAATTTTCTGAGCGGAGACAAACGGGGCGACTTTCTTCGCGTCCTCATCGGAGATCCCCACAACCACCAGTCCCTGGCCGGCAAACCGCTGGTATAGCTTCTCCAAATCTGGAATTTCCTTGCGGCACGGCGGGCACCACGTTGCCCAGAAATTCACCAGTACCACCTTGCCGCGCAGTTGGCTTAGGGTCCAAGTGGCGCCCTGCATATCCTGGAGAGAGAAATCGGCTTTCTGCCTTACCTGGTCCTCGGCCTCAAGTTGGCCCACCGCCTCCCTGAACTGGGCGTTGGGATCGGCGACCTGCATGTGCTCATAGCGCACCAGACTCGCCAGCTCACGGTACATGTCTGCGCGGTCAGCCGCCGGCAGATCAGGTTGCTCTTGCAGTGCTCGCTCCAGAGTGGTGGTTACTTCTGCAATGGGTCGTGGCCAAAATCGCCTTCGGTCGACAAGTTAGCCAGCCCCTGGCCAGGAACGTCTTGTTCGGCGATGCCGGCAACGCCCGTATTTCCAGAGCCAGTTCCTTGGTGGCCTTGGCGCGCTCCTCGTCGGGCAGTTGCCGGAGTCCCCGGAGTTGCGCAACCAGTAGCTTTTCCTGATCGCTATAGGCGACCTTGGGCTGCTGCCCGACAAGCGGGAGGGCCACGCAAATGCAAAGGCCGCCCCACAGGAGCAATGCCCGGCGCCGTACTTCTGTGCGGATCATAGTTTGCAAGCCATCGGGATCAGGCTTCATTTATTGCGTGTTCTTCTCCAGTTCATCCAGCGCTGCCAGCACTTCCTGACTGTGGCCGTTGGGATCGACCGTCATATAAGACCGCACAATCTTGCCCTGGGGATCGATGATGAACGTATGCCGCGCGGCGATTTGCGTAACCCCAAAGTTCATCAGCGAGCCGTATTCGCTGACTACCTTGTGGTCCGGATCAGCCAGCAGCTTGAAATTCAATCCTTCTTTCGTGCAGAACTGTTTGTGTGAATCCACCGTGTCCACACTGACCCCGAGCACCACCGCATTCCGCTTGGCGTACTGTTCCTGGTCGCGCTGAAAATTGTGCGCCTCAATCGTGCATCCCTTGGTCATGTCTTTGGGATAGAAATACAGCACCACCCACTTACCGCGATAATCTTTCAGGCTGACCGGCATACCCTCTTGCGACGGAAGTGTGAAACCGGGCGCCTCCGAGCCGACCACCGGCGGATTGCCCGCATGCGCAAAATGCCACGCCACTCCGCCTACCACAAGCAGGACTACCAGGAAAATCCAAATCCGCATAACGCCTCCTCACTGCCACTTGCCAGCGTATTCCCGCGCCAAGGGTGTTGTCCAGATGCGGCCGCAGCCAGCATCCCTGCGCGGACTCTCGGCATCACACCGCGGAGCGCAAGCTTGAAATTTAAACTCGGAGCGTAAAGGTAATGAAAGCGAGGAAAAGATCAAAAACAAAATCGAAGCCCGCCGGGAAGAAGCGCTGGGTGGCCAAGGTGAAAACAGTTTCCACATTCCCGCCGCCAGGGCTCTTTACCAAGAGCGCGGCCACCATCGCTCTCGCAGCCTGGCCTCGAAGAAGGTTTCGCCCAAGGGCCCGGCCTCTGGCCTGCGCATGCTGACTTACTTCATCAACCGCGGCGGACGCGGTTTGAGTTCCTCCCGCCGGGCGGAACTGGAAAAAGCCAAGGCGTTGCTATCCCGTCGCGTCCATCGGGACAAAGAAACACAAAAGCGCAAAGCTGCTGGAGCCTGCCGAGGGCAGCTCACACCTTCGGCCGTACCATTTCGAACCGCTCGGTTGTTCTCGAATACTGGTTGCCACCCATCCGTCCAACCAGGTCGAGTCAGCCGCGCTGAGCCTTCCATCACTCATCACGCTCTCGCTGATATGCGCCGCAACAATTTCACCGATCACCAGGCTGCCCGCCGGCCCTTCGCTGCCAAACTCCACAATCTGCCGCAGCCTGCACTCAAAGCTCACTGGAGACAACGACACCTGCGGCGGCTTCACCACTTCTGAGGCCCGCATTTCCAGCTTGGCCAGCGCAAATTCATTTACCGTCGAGCCATATTCCCCGCTGGTCAGATTCATCGCTTCGGCCAAATCATAAGTGACCACGTTCACCACGAACTCGCCGGTCTCGCGTACATTGCGCAGCGTGTCTTTCTGCCATGGGACCGTCTTCCGTCTGCCGCAAACCCGGCGCGAAGCCTATGATCGGCGGCTTGCCGGAAAACGCATTGAAGAAAGAAAAAGGCGCAAGGTTGGGTTGCCCGGCCTGGTTCAGTGTGGAGACCCAGGCAATAGGCCGGGGCGCAACTGAGCTGATCAAAATGCGGTACCACTCACGATAAGGAAGCTGCTCCGGGCGGATGTTCATGAAGCATTCTAGCGCCTCCCGAACTCAGCCCGCAGGCAGGGTGAAGGAATGATCACAAGCCCAGCTGAGATCTTGTCTTCATTTCCTCACGGAAGCGCTTCTTGGCCTCCTCCGCCATCCCCAGCACCGTGGGATTGTGCTTCCAGGGCGCGATCCGTTCGTCCACCGACGCTTCCATGCGGGCAATTGCATCCTGCAACGACGGCTCACTCCCTAAATCAAATCCCGGCAGCGCGAAGTTCAGGTGCAGCGCTGCGGAGGCTTCCTGCAATTCCTTCAGATAGGTCTCCAGATGACCCATCCCAATCGATTTCACTTCCAGCATAGAGGCCTCCTCCGACGGCAGTCACAAACTACCACCGGAAACCACTCCGGACAAGCGCTCCTCTCCGCAGCGTGGTCAACGGCAAAAGAAATTGGGCGCGCGTTCCCGCTCCCCCGGTAGCCTGCTTCCCAGAACTAATTTAGAATCGATCAAAGCAGTGAGAGTCGGGGCGTAGCGCAGCCTGGTAGCGCACC
>CAWHVI010000007.1:0-197416 GCA_963832765.1 uncultured Acidobacteriaceae bacterium
TTCAATCAGAAAGTCGGACAGGCCACTGATTTCCTAGAAAAGGAAACCGAAGAACTCATCAATTTTATGAATAACGAAGTTGTGCCCGCGGTCCGTCAACACTCAACCAAGGCGCTGCGGATCGCGGCCGAAAAGATGGCACGCCTCGCCGACTACATGGAGCAGAATCAATCTTCGCGCAAGTAAATTTTGAACCGCAGACAGGCTGGGCTCCGGCACTTCTGCGCGCCGGCACCCTCACTTTGATAGCGGGGTGCCTCACCGGATGCTCGTCCCATAAGCACGCTCGGGCCACCGTGCCGCCGCCTCCGCCTGCAGTCGCCCTGCCCGGCGAGGAGCCGCCGACAATGCCGGCCCCTTCTGCGAAAACTCCAACGGAAGCCGGAAGGCCCTCCGTCGCCGGTGAAGAAGATTCCCTGGCACAGGACATTCCGGCGGGTACAAAGCCAATTTTTGTGCAAACGGGCATTGCCAGTTGGTACGGCGCTCCTTATCACAACCGGCGCGGTTCAAACGGCAAGATTTACGACATGAATGCCATGACGGCCGCGCACCGCACCCTGCCGCTCGGCTCGATCGTGCGCGTAACCAACGTGAAGACCGGCCACTCCGCGCTGGTGCGTATTACCGACCGCGGTCCTTTCATTCCTGGACGCATCCTCGACCTTTCACTGGCCGCTGCCAAGCAACTGGATGTATGGCAGCCCGGTCTGGCTACTGTACGCATCGAGGTGCTCCAGACTCCCGCGCCGCTGGACACCGGCGGACGCTGGGCGGTGCAGATTGGCGCTTTCGGAGACCACAATGCCGCCAGCGAACTGGTGGACCAGTTGACTCGCCGTTACCACACCGCGAGAGTCCTAAGCTTCAGCAGCCCGCTGGGTGATTGGTGGGTAAGAGTTCGAGTTCTCGGTGATGACCGCCGTCGCGCTGAGGAGTTAGCCCGCGAAGCCAAAACGTCGGAAGGGGCAATTTTCCTTGTCCGCCTGGACTAACCGTTTGCAGGCCACTTCACTACTGGCAGCACTCGCCTGTGACCAAAGTACTTTGACTCCCCTCCCGTAACCAGCCAACATGGTACTTCGGGGGAAGCGGATGCGTTTGCGCGTTTTTGCCGTGCTGCTGGTAAGTATCGCACTTGCCGGCTTCAGCTCTGCCCAATCCCCGAACCCCCAGCGCCTGTTTGAGATGGGTCTGGATACGATGAGCGGTGTGGGTCCTGATCACAGCGTCCAAGCCGCCTTTGACTATATTCATCGCTCCGCTGACCTGGGATATCCTCCAGCGGAAGTCATGCTCGGTTCGCTTTACGACACTGGTAATTCGGTCCCGCGTGAGCCGGGCCAGGCCGCCATCTGGTACAAAAAAGCGGCCTTGCAAGACGACCCGGTCGGGCAATGGTTACTGGGTCGCTTGATCCTCTCAGGCGGGGTTCCGCGCGACTTGAACGAAGCCGCCCGCTGGCTGCAGAAATCTGCCAATCATGGGGACGCTTTCGGCCAATACCTTCTGGGAATGGTCAGGCTCGAACGCCAGGATTACGCCCAAGCAGCTATCTGGTTTCGGAAATCCGCCATGCAGGGTATGCCGCAGGCCCAGGAACAATTGGGTTTGCTTCTGAAACGCGGCCAGGGCATCAATGTGGACAAGTCGGAAGCTTACGTCTGGTTGCTCGTGAGCTACGACGCCGGCAATCAAGCCTCTGGCGTGGCCAGCGCGTTAGCGCAGCTTCAGACCAGTCTGACCAACGACCAACTGAACCAAGCGAAAGACAGAGCGCGTGACCTGGAGCAAACCGCCAATCGCGTGATTAGCAGCCGGGGATGTACCGGCTGGCCAGGAGAGTTCAACGCTATGCCCGCGCCGCCTCCGCCGAATATTCAAAGCTTCTGCCGCTAATCCCGGACATCTCCCACCCTCATCCCCATCGAGTTAATCGGATAGTATGCTGAAAGAATGGACGATTCGACTGTGAAGAACTGCCTGTTCTGCCGTATTGTCGCGGGTGATATCCCCTCCCGGAAGGTCTACGAGGACGAGCACACCTTTGCCTTTGAAGACATCAATCCTAAAGCGCCCACGCATATCCTGATTGTGCCCCGGAAACATATCGTGGGGCTTGACGAAGCTTCCGGTGAAGAAGCTGAGATTCTCGGGCGTTGCCACCTGACGGCAGCAGAAATCGCGCGGCAGCGCGGGCTAGAGCATGGCTATCGCACGGTGCTGAATGTAGGTAAAGACGCCGGCCAGTCGGTCTTCCATCTCCACGTACACCTGCTGGGAGGACGCCACCTGACTTGGCCGCCAGGATAAACGGAACAAACACCTCCTGGCATTGTTACATTAGCTGATCGCGTCTTCTTCCGGAGCGCCGTGGCGGCGCAGCAACTGCGGCAGGTTCTGCGAAAATGCGGAACGCGGCAACACCATATCGCATCCCACTTCATGCGCCTTCTGCTTCAAGTCGCCCTGCACATGAGACAGAAACCCGATAATTGACGTTCCTTTCTTCAGCTTGCTTTTCAGCTTGGGGATGAGGGTCAACGGCTTGGCATTGGCGTTGTTCATGTCGAAGATGATCAGCGAAGGCTTTTCCTCGCCGTTCTCCTTCATGTGGTCGAGCAGATCTTTTTCCGCCTTGCAGAATTCAACTTTGACGTTGAGCTTGCGCGCCGTCTCCTGAATCTTCGCCTGGAAAAACAAGTCGTCAACGAAAGCGAATATCCGCGAGGCTGCGTCCACAGGCTGATCCGGTAAAGGATCCGGATCGGCGATAGGATAATTGGCGGCAAATCCCGGCCGCACCCGGCCATTGCGCCCGTTGTTGCCGGCCAATGCGGCGCGGTAGCTGTGATCCATGGGAGCCGAGTAGATGCCGCCCTGGAGTTGACGATCACGGCCTCCTGGGCCGCCCTGATGGGGAGGACGGCGCCCACGCCGCCTCCGATTCTTCCCCCCACCACCGGAGGGATGTCTAGGTCCTGCATTCATAATGGTTTGCCTTCAGTCGCTCGATAGTGAATTCGGTCGCTTGCTTATTGCATCAGTCCGTAGTGACACTGCGTCTCACGCACCTGCGTAGAATGTGCGAGGGGAAACCAACGCGGCTGGCAATCACTGGTGAAAATGTTCTGTATCCGTTTGGCGCCTGGAGTCTCGTCGGCACAGGGACCGCTAGGGAGCGTGGCCACTTTGGGAACAAAGTAATGGTACCGCCCTCGGCAGATACCGCGCAAGTGCTATTCGGTGTATTTTTACACGTCCGTAACTGTAAGCGGCTGGGCCGTCTCCTACGGATCTTCCCTGAGGTGGTTTGGGAGATCGCCCGGTCACTCGGCATTGACTTCGCGCGCCCACACCATGGCCTGCCAATACGCTTCCGCAACATCGCTCTCGCTTAGTTGCATTTCGCGGCCCAGCTCGTTGGCCGCCTGCCACTGGCCGGATTCGCGCGCCAGCATAAGACGATACAAAGGCCGTAAACGTCCTGAATCCATCAGAAGAGCGGCTTTGGTCTCCTGGTCCACCGGAACACTGGCCAACAGGCTCGCCATCGGAATCTCTAAAAGAGCGTCCATAACCGAGAATAATCCCAGCAGAAATAAGTCAGAACCTCCCTGTTTGAGTTGGGGGGAGAGCAACTCACAAAAGCGCCCTCTGGTTCGAGCCGCCAGAACCAGCTCGCTCGATTTTCCCGATCCCGCTGCCAGGGTGGCGACCAAACGCACCCAGCGCCGGATTTCGCGTTCTCCCAGCAGCGCCATGGCATGCCGGACGGAATGAATTTCGTTGACGAAGCCGAAGCTCGCCGAGTTCATGTAGCGCAGCAAGCGGTAGCAAAGCGAAGCCTCGCTCTTGATGAGATCCTCGATCTCGCCGTGATCCAGTTCGTCTCGTGAGACCGCCTGCAACATGCGCACATAGTGCGCCCAGTTCGCAGGATTTCGCGGGCCGCCAGCACCTCAGGTTCGCGAAAAAAATATCCCTGGAAATATAAAAACCCTGCCTTGCGGGCGCTGAAGAACTCTTCTCTGGTCTCCACTTTTTCCGCCAGCATGCGGCAACGCCAGGGGCCGTGCCGGCGCATGAGTTCCGCCCGTTCCTCCGCGGAGGTTTTCCGGAAATCCACTTTGATGATGTCCGCCATTTCGGTCAACGGCTCCCGGGGATCGTTCAGCGCAAAATCATCCAGCGCGATCCAATAACCTGCCTCTTTGAGACGTTGGCACGCCGCCACCACCTGATCGTCGGCGGGAATGGTTTCCAAAATCTCAGCTACGGCCTGGTTGGAAGGCAGCAGCGTGATGTAGTCCTTCACCAGAACCTCTCGCGTGCAGTTGATGAAGGCCCGCCGGTTGCCGCAAAGAACATCCAGCCCCATCAACGATGAGCTGTCGAGGGTGTCGCGCGAGGCTGCATCCGGGTCCAACGAGCGGAAATAGTTGTCTGGCCCATCGCGAAAAAGCAGTTCATAGCCGAATACCTGCTCTTCACGGGTCAAAATAGGCTGGCGTGCAAGAAAGCGCAATCCCGAGCCTGGGTTCGGGCGGTCCGGTGCTTGAGCGGCGGCAGGAGTATTCACCTTCGCTCTATCGGCATCGCCAACCAAAGCTTGATCGTCACACCATCCCAAAGCGGGAACCCTGCTCTATTGTGAATAGTTTCCTTTTCTCGGAGTATCCACGCGCCTTACTAGGTGAAACTCCGTAGCCATAAGTCCACGGCTTGCGTAGCCAAGCGCATGGGCTCCGTATTTTCGTAAACTCGCTCGCGCGACGCGCATCCTAATTTGGCTGGGAAAGTGAGCAGCTTGGATAGCGAGGATTGTGTGCCATGAAAATCATACTTTGGTTGACTACATTGCTTCCAACCGGCGTTTGCGTAGCCCAAAACTGGGTGAAGCCCGAGAACCCGGGAGACCTGGATTCGCCTGGCTCAGGTTCACGCCAACAACCGCAGAGCAGAACCAGCCGCAAGCCGCCCTCCCCCCTAGGCGACAACAAAGTGATACTCGCCGAGTTGGCAAACTCCCTCGATGCCAGAAAGTGCGCGGTGGGGCAAGAGGTTGCAGCAAGAAGCACGATGGATTTACTGGCCCATGGCCAGATCGTGCTCCCGCGGGACACCAAAATTCTCGGTCACGTAACCGCTACCAAGGCGGCCAGCAAGGACTCTCGTACCTCACAGGTAGGAATTGCCTTCGATCGCATAGTCATGAAGAACGGAGAAGAGATTCCTCTGCAAGCGGAGATTCAAGCTATCGGACCACCTCTGAACACCTTCACCCGCCACGAGCCTATGGCGATGGGAACCCTTCCTGGCAGGCCCATCTTCGCCATGTCAGGTGGCAGCCCTGTGGCCTCCCAATCTGGAATGGATGCCCCGTACGCTGCCCGGCCATCGGCGGCCGATCTGCAAATCAATTCGTTTTCTTCCGCCAACTCTATGGGGGCGCTGGGCCGCGGCAGCCGGGGGGTGATCGGACTCAAGCGGCTGTCGCTGAGTCCGGCCCTGCAAAATTCCGTGATCAGCTCCCCAACCGACAACGTCCATCTCGACAGCGGCACTCAGCTGATTTTGCGCATGCCGTAAGCGAGGATACTGATTCGCCGGCCCAGGGCTATTTCTTCTCCGAAATGTCCACGGAGGCCCGCGTCATGTCCCAGTCGAGATTCATGGTGCATCCGTTGCTCGAAGGTTCATAAGAGATTGTGAAATTCTCCACCTTGGACGGCAGTTGGGAAACCTTCATGTCCACCCGCGCCAGATCGTCGCCTTCGCCAGGATACGGAATTCCCCATTCGCCCGTCTTCTTGCTGATGATCAGCGTCCACTGATCGGGATTCGGAATCGCGAAAAGCGTGTAACTGCCCGCGGGAACATCTTTCCCGCCCACGGAAAGATCCGCCCCCGTCACAAATGTGGTCGCGGCATTGGCTCCCATCCGCCAGGGCTTGCCATAGGGGTCATGCTCGCCAATCATTTTCCGCCCCCGCAGACGAGGACTGGAGTAGTCGGTCTTGATAGTTTTCCCATCAGGCAATTTGCATTCCGCCGAGGCGGGCGGGCTAAGCGGCTTGCCTTTATCCATTTGGGCGGCGGAAAAAGCGGCCGATGCCAGAATCAGAAAGGGAACCATCACAGCGTGCTTGCGCATAACAACCTCCTTGTCAGGCTGGAGCAAATTTCTGAAATATCGTAGCGGACACTTGCCTGGGCAAAACCGGAGATCCCGGGCTTGAGAAAGACTCCGGGTTAGATGCACGTTACGCAGGCAGGATAGCAGAGTTCCGTTTCTCCGGCAGGCCACCCTGTAGAATTCTCGTATGCCCGTATTTCGCGACAAGCAGGAAGAACTCGAACACTACGAGACCATGATGGGAGTTCCTCGTGGCCGTCTCGCCGTCACCATGGACACGATCACCGACGCTATGGCGCTGGTCGGCCAGCACGGCGTCTATTGTCAAAGCCAGCGCTGGCCGGGCAAACCGGCTATGGACATCCAGATCATCATGAAGAATCTCGCCGACGCCAAGGAACTCATCCAGAGCGTGATGGAAGAACTGAAGAAGACTAAAAACTCGGCAGAATAGAGCTGAGAATAGAGGTGGTCTGCGCCGTCATCCGGAAGACCGCAAACTCCCGCGAACCCATTCCCGCACCACGCCGAGTCTAGCTTCTCCGCACCATCCATTGGCTGTGCTCTCGGCTCAAGGTACTCTCGGCATTCACCACCAGCGAAGAAAGTGTCTGCTCGGTCGTTGCCCCTTCGGCCTGCGCCTCAATGAAGCCGAGATCCAGAGCCGCCACCGAATAGGTCTGCGCCAGTTGCTCATGCTGCCTCACCTGCAGCCATGCGATCAGTGCGCTGGCCAGCGCCGAAAACACTCCGCCCAGATTCCATTTCGACCCAACGGGAGAGAGCAGCAAAACCGTCGCCGCCAGGGTAAGCGCCTGGCTCGCCTGAATCACCACAAAGTAACGGTTCGCCACAACCTGGCTCTTGCGCGCCTTGCTCCCATACCACTTACGTTGATCTTCGATCCGAGAGATCAGGTAGATTTGCTTTCGTTGCTCCAGCGGCGCGCTGCGGACTTCGCGCATGCGTTCGGTGATTTGTGGACGGTCGCTGAATTCTCCGCCCATGCCCAGCGCCGCCTCCGCCTGATCCTGTGCCATCACCCGCAAATCTGCGATGAACTTGCCATCCACTTCGGTGGGGGAAAGCGATTCCGGGTAGGGATCGGCGCCCATCATGTACCGCCAGGCCATGCTTTTTGCGGCTTCCGCCACCGCTCGCCCTTCGTACCAGAGTTTCTCCGGCCTCATCGCCTTGCGGATGGAAGTCACAATAAAGCTGACCGCCGCTCCAGCCCCACTCAGCAGCGCCAGAATCTTGCCGATCGAAGGGACCAGCCCTGCCGAGGTCCCCAGCGCAGCGCTCAGGACCAGCGCTCCCAGGATGATCGCCGTGAAGCGCAAATGGCGCTTCTGCGCCATGCCCGAGGCGTTGTCCGCCGCCAGATAGAGCGCCGGGTAGTCATCTTCAGCTATGGTCAGTTTGAGTTGGCTGGCAATTTCCGGCATGGAACTGTTCCGGCGCACACGCGTTTCGCCTGCCCCTGCGCGTGCCGGGTTCACACAAAATAAACCCAGTCTGCGGAAACCGCACCTGTTTTTTTTAGCGGAACAATAGCGGATGGGAAAGATCAATCAGGTCGCTAACCGCACCAGCCGTTGGACGGCTTCCGCCCGTGTAAAAGTCTGTCAAAGCGTTTGACTGTTGGCGGTGGTATTGCGACACTTGTAAAAGTTATGTCCAGCATCCAGCCCGCATGGCCTGAGGGAGATTCCGCAGCGTCAGACAGCGCGTCCGAGGAGCTTAACTTCCTTCCTCCGGCAGGCTGGGATCCTCCGCTTTGGAGATCGCTCGTAACCAATCTGGCCGACCGGGTCTCGCCGGAAAAGCTCCCGCCGCTGCAACTCTCCTCCCGCCCGGCAAATTTAGGCATGCCGCTGGGCGATCGCATCCGCACGCCCTGGTACCGGACGGTTTTCGCCAACCTGGGCGATGTGATTTCGCCCGAAGTTCAGCCGCCGCTGGAGCTCGACTCGCAGCCGGTGGATGTCGGGGAACTCCTCGGCGACCAGCTCAGCCATCTTTGGTTCAGCTCGTTTCTGCGCAATCTCGCCGATGCCGTCGCTCCCGAACGGCAAGTCCCATTGGAACTGAAATCCAGGCCCGATCCGGCGATCCTGGCCGACGCGACCATCCTGTTGCCCCGCTGGTCCTCGGTGATTGACGGGCCCAAAGCGCATCTGTCGGATCCGCTGAAGTCCGGCTATAGCAGCACATCCGCGTCTCAAGCCGCTTCGGCCACGCCCGCCTCCGCCGCAACCGCCGGCGATCCTGTTGGAATTTCTTCACGACATGCACGGCGATCTGCGCCGCGACTTGGGCCGCTCGCGCCTGCGCGCCCGCATCTGGATGGGCCTCGCCGCCGCCCAGGTGGTGTTCCTGCTCGGCAGCCTTTTCTGGCCCCGGTAGCATCCAACCCGCTCCATGCCGTTTATAAGGAAACTCGCGCCTGCAAGGAAGGATGGACTATGTTGCGAGCATTGATTGCGGTGCTGCTGGTTCTCTGGCTGCTGGGTTTCACTCTGCACCTCGCGGGCAGCCTGATTCATTTGCTGGTAGCCGCGGCAGCCATCGTTCTGATTGCCGATCTCTTGCGCCCCAGCCGGGCTTGAGCGATGCCGGGAACCGCTCTTATTGCAGCCCCGCTTGCGCTAACATTTCCAGAAACTGGCGCTCGGTTCGCATATCGATGGATTCCGCCGCCAGCTTGCCGTTGCGAGCATAGACCAGGTTTTTGGGAATCCCCTCGATAGCAAACGCTTTGTGCACCGCGCTGCCCGGATCGAGCAGGATAGGATAGGTAATTTTCTGAGCGGACACGAAGGGCGCGACTTTCTCGGCATCCTCGTCGGAAATCCCCAGGATCACCAACCCCTGGGGGGCAAACCGCTGATATAGCTTCTCTAAATCTGGAATTTCCTTACGGCACGGCGGGCACCACGTTGCCCAGAAATTCACCAGCACCACCTTGCCGCGCAATTGGCTTAGGGACCAGGTGGTACCTTGCATATCCTGGAGAGAGAAATCGGCTTTCTGCCTTACCTGATCCTCGGCTTCGAGTTGGGCCACCGCCTCCCTGAACTGGGCGTTGGGATCGGCAACCTGCATGTGCTCATAGCGCACGAGACTCGCCAGCTCAAGGTACATGTCTGCGCGGTCAGCCGCCGGCAGATCAGGTTGCTCCCGCAGTGCTCGCTCAAGAGTGGTGGTTACTTCCTGAAGGGGGTCGTGGCCAAAATCGCCTTCGGTAGATAAGTTAGCCAGCCCTTTGGCCAGGAACGTCTTGTTCGGCGATGCCGGCAACGTTCGTATTTCCAGAGCCAGTTCCTTGGTGGCCTTGGCGCGCTCCGCGTCGGGCAGTTGCCGGAGTCCCCGGAGTTGCGCAACCAGTGGCTTTTCCTGATCGCTATAGGCGACCTTGGGTGCTGCCCGACAAGCGGGAGGGCTACGCAAATACAAAGGCTGCCCCACAGGAGCAATGTCCCGGCACCGTATTTCTCTGCGGATCATAATTTGCAAGCCACGGGATCAGGCTCCATCTATTGCGCGCTCTTCTCCAGTTCATCCAGCGCCGCCAGCACTTCCTGACTGTGGCCGTTGGGATCGACCGTCATATAAGACCGCACAATCTTGCCCTGGGGATCGATGATGAACGTATGCCGCGCGGCAATTTGCGTAACCCCAAAGTTCATCAGCGAGCCGTACTCACTGACTACCTTATGGTCCGGATCCGCCAGCAGCTTGAAATTCAATCCTTCTTTCGTGCAGAACTGTTTGTGTGAATCCACCGTGTCCACACTGACCCCGAGCACCACCGCATTCCGCTTGGCGTACTGCTCCTGGTCGCGCTGAAAATTGTGCGCCTCAATCGTGCATCCCTTGGTCATGTCTTTGGGATAGAAATACAGCACCACCCACTTACCGCGATAATCTTTCAGGCTGACCGGCGTACCCTCTTGCGACGGAAGTGTGAAACCGGGCGCCTCCGAGCCGACCGCCGGCGGATTGCCCGCATGCGCAAAATGCCACGCCACTCCGCCTACCACAAGCAGGACTACCAGGAAAATCCATATCCGCATAACGCCTCCTCACTGCCACTTGCCAGCGTATTCCCGAGCCAAGGGTGTTGTCCAGATGCGGGTCCAGCCAGCATCCCTGCATGGACTCTCGGCATCACAGGCGACACCAGAGAAACGACCACGGAGAGTATGGCGATGACAGCCAGGAAAAGATCAAAAGCAAAATCGAAGCCCGCCGGGAAGAAGCGCTGGGTGGCCAAGGTGAAAACAGTTTCCACATTCCCGCCGCCAGGGCTCTTTACCAGGAGCGCGGCCACCATCGCGCGCAGCCTGGCCTCGAAGAAGGTTTCGCCCAAGGGCCCAGCCTCCGGTCTCCGCATGCTGACTTACTTCATCAACCGCGGCGGACGCGGTCTGAGTTCCTCCCGCCGGGCGGAACTGGAAAAAGCCAAGGCGTTGCTATCCCGTCGCGTCCATCGGGACAAAGAAACACAAAAGCGCAAAGCTGCGTGAGCCTGCCGAGGGCAACTCACACCTTCGGCCGTACCATCTCGAACCGCTCGGTCGTTCTCGAATACTGGTTGCCACCCATCCGTCCAACCAGGTCGAGCGCATCCGGATCGAGCCTTCCGTCCTTCAGCACGCTTTCGCCGATATGCGCCGCAACAATTTCACCGATCACCAGGCTGCCCGCCGGCCCTTCGCTGCCAAACTCCACAATCTGCCGCAGCCTGCACTCAAAACTCACCGGCGACAATGCCACCTGCGGCGGCTTCACCACTGCCGAGGCTCGCATCTCCAGCTTGGCCACGGCAAATTCATTTGCCGTCGAGCCATATTCCCCGCTGGTCAGATTCATCGCTTCGGCCAAATCATAAGTGACCACGTTCACCACGAACTCGCCGGTCTCGCGGACATTGCGCAGCGTGTCTTTCTCCATGGACCCGTCTTCCGTCCGCCGCAAACCCGGCGCAAAGCCCACGATCGGCGGCTTACCGGAAAACGCATTAAAAAAAGAAAAAGGCGCAAGGTTGGGTTGCCCGGCCTGGTTCAGTGTGGAGACCCAGGCAATAGGCCGGGGCGCAACTGAGCTGATCAAAATGCGGTACCACTCACGATAAGGAAGCTGCTCCGGGCGGATGTTCATGAAGCATTCTAGCGCCTCCCGGACTCAGCCCGCAGGCAGGGTGAAGGAATGATCACAAGCCCAGCTGAGATCTTGTCTTCATTTCCTCACGGAAGCGCTTCTTGGCCTCCTCCGCCATCCCCAGCACCGTGGGATTGTGCTTCCAGGGCGCGATCCGTTCGTCCACCGACGCCTCCATGCGGGCAATCGCATCCTGCAACGACAGCTCACTCCCTAAATCGAATCCCGGCAGCGCGAAGTTCAGGTGCAGCGCTGCGGAGGCTTCCTGTAATTCCTTCAGATAGGTCTCCAGATGACCCATCCCAATCGATTTCACTTCCAGCATAGAGGCCTCCTCCGACGGCAGTCACAAACTACCACCGGAAACCACTCCGGACAAGCGCTCCTCTCCGCAGCGTGGTCAATGGCAAAAGAAATTGGGCGCGGGTTCCCGCTCCCCCGGTAGCCTGCTTCCCAGAACTAATTTAGAATCGGTCAAAGCAGTGAGAGTCGGGGCGTAGCGCAGCCTGGTAGCGCACCTGCCTTGGGCGCAGGGGGTCGTAGGTTCAAATCCTATCGCCCCGACCAACTCCTGTTCCCGCCAGGTTCCCGCAGCGGGAAAAATACCTCTGTCCTTCCAGATAAAACCGCCCCCTCCAACTTATCCTCCTTGGGCTACCGGCCGCTTACTGTTCCAGAATCACCGAGGTAAGCCGTGATTCTAACTTCCACGTCTTCCTGGAAACACCCAGTGGAACACCAGGGATCGGATCACGCGATCTTGAGCATTTCGCGCGGCTATTCGTTAATCCGTCTCTGGGTCTGCTAAGAGGAACTTCATGAGCTTTTGCCGTGCCATAGCCGCACTGCTCCTCTTGCTCACCAGCCTGGGCCATGCGCAGGACCCTGCCCCCTCGGAACGAGAGATGATCCAGCAGCTCGCTCAGCAGGTCAAGGAACTCCAGGCTAAGGTCAACACGCTCGAATCCCAGCAGCGCTGCGCCGCCCCGCCGAATCTAAGCACCGAACAGCCGAGCCTCAAACCAACCGCACCCGAACAAACCACCAACGCTCAACAAGACGCTCTTCGCAAACAGCTCCATGAACTGAATGGCGTTCAGTGGCGGGGATTCGGGCAAGTTGACTACAAGATTTTGAATCAGAGCACGCCGGAATTAGGGACGTTCGGTTTTGTGCCCGGCTCACACGGGAACTTCTACACCGGCGATTTCGATCTACTGCTCACTTCTCGTATCAACGACAAAGCTAGCGTCCTCTCAGAAGTCGTCTTCGGCGAAGAACAGGCTCAGACATTCAGCGTGGACCTCGAACGCGTGCTCTTTAAATACGATTACAACGATCATCTGCGCATGTCATTTGGCCGTTATCACACTGGCATTGGATATTACAACCTCGCTTTTCACACCGCTACGTGGCTGCAAACCACGGCAGATCGCCCATTGATCATGGAGTTTGCCACCGATGGCGGCGCGCTACCCACCCAGGCCGTGGGAGTGTCCGCTACCGGCCAAATTCCGTCGGGGCGATTGGGCTTGAACTATCTTGCGGAGTATGGATCCAGCGATACGGTGCGCCCCGACCTCAATGGGGTGGCGCTCGATGACGAGGATAACAGCAACCACGTCAATATGGGGCTTTTTGTACGTCCAGACCAGACTCCCGGACTCCAGATCGGCGCCTCCATCTATCATGACCAGATCAGCGATACCGCTCGGGGACCGAACATCCGGCTGGGCCAGACCATCGCCAACCTGCATGTTGTCTACAACGGACACGGGATTGAATTCCTCAACGAAGGTTTTCTGATAAGGCATGCCTATCAGGGCAGCCCGCTTGTGTACAACATGCCGGCCTTCTACTCACTGATCTCCAAAAACTTCGGCCGGATTCGCCCCTTCTTCCGCTACCAATACATCAACGCGAATCCGAGAAGTGTGCTCGAAGACATTTCGCTGCGCCATGGCGCGTCCTTCGGCGCTCGCTACGATTTCAACGATAGCATCGCCTTCAAAACTCAACTGGATCACATACTGCGAAAAGGACAGCCGGATCTGAACGGACTCCATCTTCAGTTAGCATTCGCTTTTTGATATGGCACAGCTGCAAACCAGACTTGGGATCGCGCTGCTTGCCGTTTGTATCGCAGGCGAAGCGGGAGCTCAATCCGTCGCCTCTCAGACCGACAGCGTGGCCGTGGTGGTGAATGAAAAGAACCCCGTGGACAATCTCAGTAAATCTGAGCTGCGCAATATTTTTTCGGGTGAGAAACGTTCGTGGCCCGGTGGTTTGCCCATCAAACTGTTCGTACGCGCCCCAGACTGCCGCGAGCGCGACGCCCTGCTGAAACTGTTGGATATGTCAGAGAGTGAGTATAAGAGGTACTGGACCGCCAAAGTGTTTCGCGGCGAGGCCCAAGCGGAGCCGGTCGCCGTCTTCTCCAACGGCATGCAGAAGGAGGCCGTCATGCTATATCCCGGTGCTGTGGCCCTGGTGGGCCTTCAAGACGTGAAGCCTGGAATGAAGGTAGTGAAGGTAGAAGGTCACAAGCCGAACGAAGCCGGTTATCCCCTCAACTGAACGATATCTCTCGTTCCGGTGCAACTCCGAAACCGCATACGTTCGGTGGAACCGCTTAAAAACCCTTCCTAAGCGCGGCTCTGGTTCCATTTCCCACGCGTAAAATCGGGAAACTTGACCGGGGCGCCCGCCTCTGACACAGACATGTCACTAAGTGGCCCGGGGGCAGACCACGAGGCCGCGTCATACACGTCAATGTCCGGCGCCAGCCCTTTGCGAATGCACTCGATCAGGCGATAGACCATCACGAAGTCCATACCCCCATGGCCGCCGTGTTCCCGGGCAAGGTCCCCGACTTGCTTCCAGAGATCGGGAGCATACTCGCTTCGTATCTTTTCGTATTGCTCGGCGGCCATCCATTCACCAAAACCGAGCCGCCCCCCATCGGCCGGCGGCTCATCCAGGAACAACCGGGCGGGGTAATCCCGAAAGATACCCTTGGTGCAGGAAAGCAGATTGATTCGATCATAGGGCCGCGGCGTAGTCACAGCATGCTGCAATATGATCGTGCATCCCGACGCGGTCTTTATGAGGCTCGTGTTCACATCCCCGCATTTGTATTTCTCTTTCCATCTCGCGTCCTCGCGCGGAACATGCTTCTCGCGGTAGAGTGTCAGCCCGCTTTCCGGAGAACTTACCGAGACCAAATAGTCGAAGCGATCGCCGCGGTTGATGTTCATGTACTTGGCCATCGGGCCCAGCCCGTGCGTGGGATAAAGGTTGCCGTTCCTGGTGGTGTGCGGGAACCTCCGCCACAGCCCGCTGTGTTCGGTCCAGAAAAGCTCGTCGCGCAGATCGTGATCGTAGGCGCACTCTCCATGCAGAGGCTCGCCCAGCACTCCTGCCCTCACCATCTTCAACAGCATCAGCTCGTTGTAGCCGTAGCAGGCATTTTCCATGATCAGGCAATGTCGCCGGTACTTCTCCGACGCGTTCACCAGCGCCCAACAATCTTCCAAGGTTGTTGCCGCCGGGACCTCAACCCCCACGTCCTTCCCGTTGCTCATTGCCGACAAGGCTACCGGGACATGCCAGTCCCAGGGAGTAGCGGTATAAACGAAGTCGACATCATCGCGCTTGCACAGATTTTCGAAATCGCGATCGCCGTTCGAGTACAAGGCGGGTGTCTTCTGGCCAGCCTGCTCGATGACCGATTGCGCCTTGAGCAGGTAGTCGCGTTTGATATCGCATATCGCCGTCACCTGCACATTGCCGACCGCAAGGAATTCGGGGAGCATCGAACTCCCGCGATTGCCCAGACCGACGATGCCCACACGAACCACATCGCGTGGACTGAACTTCATGCCGATGACGGAGTCATAAGAAGTCTCCGCTGCCTCTTTCGACGAGGTTATCTTTTCTTTCCCCAGGAGAATGCCGGTCACGCTGAGGCTGGCGCCGGCAAGGGTGGCCGATTTCAGCAAATCTCTTCGCGTTATTTTTGAGTTCTTCTCCTCTGCCATTTCACCTCCCCAGATCGATCGAGTTAGGCGCGTAGGACAAAGCGCAGCCGCATATCTTCGCCGAACCACATGATGTAGTTGGTGCCCCAGGCATTATTAAAAAGATTGCAGTGGACGCCGCCGGACAGGTCAGGCTGGTTGCGGGAGAAATTCAATGCTGACTTTTCCCCGAGGGCAATGAGCGGCGCATCGGTCGTCTCGACCGCAAACGAGCGCTCGTCCCCCCGATAACTAAAGCCGCTGGATACAACATGCAAGTGGCGGCTTCCGCCAGCCACGACATCCAGCGGCGAAACCTGTTCGCCGGATTTATCCAGGACCCAGCCCCGCGGGTCCGGCGCAATCGGACGAAACGTGAGCCATAGCGCCTCCGACATGCGGGTGGCGGGCTTCTGAAACCATGAAAGGTCGAAGTGAATAACTGGTTCGGCTTTGGGCAGAGTGAGTTCCAGGTAAATCTTCCGCGGGAAAGAGGCGCGGCCGGCTGCGAACGCGTCGACATCGTGAAACTCCAGCCGGGCGAGAATGCGATGCCCCTGGGCGTGGTCGGTAACTTCCAGTTGCTCCAGCGCCGGCTTCCACTCGCGACTCTCGGCGCCAAAACGATCCATGTTCGGCTTGCCGAAATCCTTCTTCGCCCAGTCTTCCGTGCTGATCACATAATTCTTGAAAAACCGCGCGTAGTCGTCGAGCGATAACGTCTGGTAACTGAGCAGCCCGAGCAAATGATCGTCGGACGCCCATTCGTGGCCATTGCTCTTATTGCGCAGACGCCGGATCGCTCCGGTACGAGGGTCAAGCGCAAGCACGAAGTGCGCCGTTTCGATTTCCTTCTCGGCCGGGTGTGATGCCGTCTTGGAGAACTGCGGCTCCTTGGCATCCAGAGCGCGCAGCGCCGTCCGCGCCTCTTCGCGCAGCGGCGCCGGAAGCGTCGCCACCCCGTCGAACAGATCCTGCCGCTTCTCCTCCCAGCTGTACTCGACAACTTTGTAGTTCTTCGTATCGAGCATGGTGGCGAGATCGCGCGGCGTATAGTGGTCGAAGTCCAGCCAAGTTTTGGTGTCGGTGCCCCAGGTGTGCTCGGGTTCGAGCAGCACCCTGCGCAGCAGAGCGAGATCGATCGCGTCACCCGCCTGAAAGTTGCCGCCCGCAATCCAGGAGCGGCGCAGGCGCATGACTTCGCGATAGCGAGCCACCTTCAGCGGATCGCTGGCAATGCCGTGAATCCAGGAGTCGCCGATCTCCTCGGTGACGACCGGCAGGTTCTGGCGGTACGGTTCCACCGCGTTCGCGATCTCCGTCAGGTTCGTGGCAACGATCTGCGCGTTGGGAAACTGGCGGCCGAGGTCGGAGTATATCCTGGCGATTTCCTCCGCCGGGTGCGGTCCGCTATTGTCGTCGCGTACCACGATGGCAATCGCCAGATCGGACCCAGGAACCCGCACAGCGCAGCCGTACCCGTGGTGGTACAGAACGGTCAGAGTTGAGCCGCCACGATTTTTCCAGACAAAAAACGCCGGCAACTGCGCCGGCGTGCTGGCATCGTTCACGCCAATATCCAGAAACTTGACTCCCTCGGAAGCGAGCGGCGAGATGATCCCACGCGTATGCCCCGGCACATCCGTCATCTTGGCGCCTGTAGTGCTCCGCCCGAAACGGCGGTCCAGCGAATGCGACAGGCCAACACTGGCCGAGATCATCGAAGCGTCCAGCATCTCCGTCTGCCAGGTAAAAGGGATGGCGTGCCACGCAATATCGCCCTGCGCAATGGCCGCCTCCATGCGCCGCCGCTCCGCGGCCGAAGCCTGCTCCAGATACTCATAGAGCAGCCACGAGCCCGTGGTCCATACGTAGCGCCGCCTGCCCGGTTCACGCGACTGCTGGGCAATAGTGATCGCCCGGGGAAAGTATTCCGCAAAATAGCGATGCACCACTGCCGCCTGGGTATCGATGAAGCCCGCGTCGAAGTGGCATTTGAACATCACCAGGACGCGCTTCACCTCCGGGTCGCGCCCGTCAGTGTCCAGTCCCAGCGCGTTGAAGGATTTCAGCCAGAAGGTACTACTCAGTGCGAAGACCGAAGACTTGATGAACTTGCGGCGCTGCATCTGCACTCCGAAATATCACCGAAATAACCGCGCCCATCTTAGCATTTACTCAATGAGCCTTCATCTGCAAGATGCACAGAGACCAAAAGGTAGCGGGTGCGCCAATACGTGCGCTTTCACGCAAGGTGGGATTCCGCTGGTCATCTGCCTGCCGGGGCGGCCCGGGCCTCAGGCCGCAATTCTACTCTCGAGGGCCCCCCGCTCAAGCTTCGCTTGGGCACGGGATTTTCTGCCAGCACCTTGCGATTTTGGTTCTTGTAAAAGTGGGACGAGAGTCTCGTCTATGCCCGTGCTGCCAGCATCCTGCTCTGACGGATGCTCCGTCGCTCCATCAGGAGCTTTAGAGGATGTATCTCGACAGATCCTGATCTTTCACGATGTCCACCAGCATCTTGCGGACGTAGTCGCCATCCACGCGGACCTGCTCGCCTTTTTTATCCGGGGCGGAGAAACTGATTTCGTCCAGCACGCGCTCCATGATGGTGTGCAGGCGGCGCGCGCCGATGTTTTCTGTGCCTTCGTTCACGCGGAAGGCGAAGCGGGCAATCTCTTCCAGCGCGTCTGGAGTGAATTCGAGCTTTACGCCTTCGGTTTCGAGCAGGGCGACGTACTGCTTGGTCAGGGAAGATTTTGGCTCGGTCAGAATCCGAACGAAGTCTTCCATGGTGAGCGATTGCAGCTCGACGCGAATGGGGAAACGACCCTGCAGCTCGGGAATCAGGTCGCTGGGTTTCGAAACATGGAAGGCTCCGGCGGCGATGAACAGAATGTGATCGGTGCGCACCATGCCGTAGCGCGTATTGACCGTGGTGCCTTCGACAATGGGAAGAATGTCGCGCTGCACGCCTTCGCGGGAAACGTCCGGCCCGTGGCCGCCTTCGCGCCCGGCGATCTTGTCAATTTCGTCGAGAAAAATAATGCCTGAGTCTTCCACCCGGTCAATCGCGATGCGGGTGACCTGGTCCATATCAACCAGGCGCTGCTCTTCTTCCTGGATCAGGTACTCGAAAGCCTCGTTGACCTTCATCTTCCGCTTCTTGGTGCGTTGGCCGAAGATGTTGGGCAGCATGTCTTTGATGTTGACGTCCATCTCCTCCACGCCCTGGTTGGAGATGATTTCGAACGAGGGGAAATTGCGTTCGCGGACGTCAATTTCCACGGTGCGGTCGTCAAGTTTGCCTTCGCGCAACTGCTGGCGCAGCTTTTCGCGGGTACGGGAAAGCGAGTCGCCGGAAGAAGTCGTACCTTCCAGGATCAAGCCGCCGGTGTTGCCGGGCTCCGGCGCACGCGGGGCGGGAGGCGGCAAAAGGATGTCAAGCAGACGCTCTTCGGCATTCAATTCGGCTTTGTCGGCGACATCCTCAAGCTTTTCTTCGCGCACCATTTCGATGGCGATCTCTACCAGATCGCGGATCATGGACTCGACATCACGGCCAACGTAGCCAACCTCGGTGAACTTGGAAGCTTCCACCTTCAAGAATGGTGAATTGGCCAGCTTGGCTAAGCGGCGGGCAATTTCCGTCTTGCCCACCCCGGTAGGACCAATCATGATGATGTTCTTGGGAATGACATCTTCCGCCATCTCGGCGGGCAACTTCTGCCGCCGCATGCGGTTACGCAGGGCAATGGCGACGGAGCGCTTGGCATCGCCCTGACCGACGACATACTTGTCGAGTTCAGTGACGATCTCGCGCGGGGTCAGCTCGTCGAGCGTCGCGGTTTGTTCTTCAGCGGTTGCGGGAAGGTAGATAGCCATAATAGTGATTAGTGGCTAGTTCTTAGTGGTTAGTCATAATCACGTGGTTGCCTAACCACTAGTCACTAGCCACTAATCACTGCCTACAACTCTTCAATCGTTACCTTATCATTGGTATAGATGCACATTTTGCCGGCAATCTTCATGGCTTCTTCGGCAATCTGGCGGGCGGAGAGTTGCGTGTGCTCGGCCAGCGCCTGCGCAGCCGCCTGGGCATACGGACCTCCGCTGCCGATGGCGGCAATACCGCCGTCCGGCTCAATCACGTCGCCCTGACCGCTCAGCAGGAACATCTGCTCTTTGTCCGCAACCAGCAACAAGGCCTCGAGATGGCGCAGAAACTTGTCGGTCCGCCAATCTTTGGCTAATTCCACAGCCCCCCGGCCGACATTTCCGTGATATTGCTCCAGCTTGGCTTCGAAGCGGCTGAACAGAGAAAATGCATCGGCGGTGGAACCGGCAAAGCCGGCAAGGATCTTGTCCTGGTACAAGCGCCGGATTTTCTTGGCGGTGTGCTTGATAACCCCTTCGCCGAGCGTGACTTGTCCGTCGCCGGCCATGACAACATCGCCGTTGCGGCGCACACAAAGAACAGTAGTGGAGCGGATTAGGCGTTTTCCAGACATGAGCGCAATTTTTGATTATAGCAGCGCCGAATCCTCCTCCTTACGGGAACTCGGGCACGGGTAAATGGTCCGCTCTGGGGTTGCAAGCTGTTGATTTACCGAAACCGAAAGCTCTTAACCGCCGAGGCCGCAAAGAAATGCCGCCGAGAACGCAAGAGAAAAACTGCACCACTACTCTGGTACGCCTCAAACATCTTTTTCTCATCTTCTCATCTATACAATCAGGAAGCACCTCAGGAGGAACCTCATGAAATCCGTACTCCGGCTGATTGCTGTCTTGTTACTGGGAACGGCCTGCTTGTGGGCCCAGACTACGCCATCGTCATCACCACAACAACCCACGCATCACCCCACGAATGACCACATGATGCCCATGCACCACCAGATGATGCAGATGCAGGATCAGGTCAAGAAAATGCGCGCGACGCTCGATAAAATGAGGGCCAATCTGGACAAGATTACCGACCCGGTGCTCAAGCAGCAGGCGCAGGATAATGTGGATTTATGGGAGCAGATGGTCGAGCACATGGAAGGCATGTCCAGAATGATGTCGGGACACTCCGGCATGGGCATGATGGATCCCATGCACGGGATGCAGGGAATGCAAGGCATGCAAAACAAGAATCAGACTACCGCTCCGCCGACGAATCCGTAGCCGCGCTAGGTTCTGCGTTTGTAGTAGATGGCAAAGTCGAATCCGGGATTCGGGGCAAAAAGGTCGGCGACCTTGCGTAGCCGCTCCGCCATGGCCGCGGGAGCGAGCAAGGGATAATCGCGCTCGCGCAGGTCGTAGTAGTCCACGTCCAAGTACAGCGACAGCAAATAGATCGAGATGGCGTCGGAGAAGGTGGCCGCGAAATATTCGTTCTTGTACTTCTCAGCTTCCGGTCCGGGAACCGAAGCCAGCTTGCGCGATTCCCAGGCATCGAGCGAAGTCTCGCCCCGGACGCCGGATTCGACCTGCTTCCAAACCACATCGGCAAACGCCTGCGACACGCCGGCGCGTTCCACCACCGCGTGCCCCACGTTGATATAGAACTCAAAGGCCACGGAGAACTTGTCATCCATGAGGCGCGTGGAGATGAATACGCACTGCGAGCCATTGAGGTCGAGGTTGCGATGGCAGACGGCGTTGTCGCTGAGGGCGACATCATAGCGGTCGGCAATGACGGTCTCGTCCCCCTGGTTGACGGTAAGCGGAACAAAGTAAAAAGCCTTGCGTTCGAGGGCAGCGGCGGTAGCAATGGGAACGGCAGCGACCATGCGCTCCAGATCGTGAGCCGAGACGGTCATCTCACCGGAGACGGCATAGCAGATCCCGTTTGCCGCCTGGGAAACGGGAGTTTGGCGGATGACTTCCGCGGGGGAACGCGTAATCACCGGCGCAGCTTGCGACATGAGGGTTATTGTAGCGTAGATTGGCAGTGGGTTGGTTCGCTGCGGCTGACCTGCAAATTTAAGTGCCGCTGTCTTCCAACCGGTCAAGACCGTTATTCGTGAATCTGGGCAACGTGTAAAAGCCGCGCGGCAGCTGCCATCAGATCGCTTATCTGTTGGCTATGTTCATGCGTGGCCCGGGCGAAGGTTTCTAGCGATTGCGTCAGGGCTTCGTGGCGCTCCGTCATTTTGCTGAAACTGTAGCCAACTTGTTTTCAGCCTCTTACGAGGATGCGGTGAAGAGCTTTCGGTTCGGGAAATCAACCAGCCTTTAACCGCTGAGTACGCTGAGATCTGCGCGAAGCACGCCGAGAAAGGCCATCGTGGGGCAAAGTGCAGCAGCAAGAAGCTCTTTTTGACTACTGCCCGGCGGAGGCCTAGAATTTCCACAGGGGTCTGCTTCGGGATTCCCTGGTGCGCCAATTGGAGGATTTATGGGTGAAGGACTGTTTCAGCCGCTGCACATTCTGTTGATCGTGGGCATCGCGCTGCTGTTATTCGGACCAAGCAAGTTTGCCGACCTCGGCAAGGGGCTGGGGGAAGGCATTCGCAATTTCAAGTCGGCCATTAAAGACAAGGACGATAAAGACAAGCCGAACTCCGGCACGACCACGTAATCTCAGAGCCGCTTGGCCCGATTTCGAACAACGCGGCTCTGAACTTCCTGTGTACAGTTACAGGCAGCCACCTTCCCGCACCATGCGAAATACCAGCGAGACCGGCAAACCCACCACGTTGAAGTAATCTCCTTCGATCCGCGAAATCCAGCGGGAAGCGACGCCCTGAATGGCGTAAGCGCCGGCTTTGTCCATCGGCTCACCGGTGGCGACATAGAAGCTGATCTGTTGTTCGGTCAGCGGGTCCATGGTGACCAGCGTGGTTTGGGAGCGTACATCTGGAGCTTCCGCTCTCGGCTTCTTTACGGATCATGAGGCAAAGGCCGGTGATGACCTGATGGGTTCGGCCGGAGAGCAGACGCAACATGCGGGCTGCGTCTGCGTCGTCGTTGGGTTTGCCTAGGATCTCTCCGTTTACGAACACGACGGTGTCCGCACCGAGAACGCAATCGTCTGGCCTTTGGCGAAAAACGGCCAGGGCCTTCTCGCGAGCCAGACGTTCGGCACAGTCTTTGGGCGATTCGCCGGACAGGGGAATTTCCGGAATGTCGGCGGGCTGCACCGTGAACTCGATCTTCGCGTTGCGCAGCAGTTCCTGACGGCGCGGGAGAGGCGGAAGCCAGAACCAGCATCGGTCAGTGGCTCCCCACGGCTTCGCGCGCGGATTCGATCAGCCTGGCGGAGTCGTAGCCAATGCCATCTTTGAAGACGATTTCGACGTTCTCAATATCGGCAATATTCTTGACCGGGTTTCCTTTAATGACCACCAGGTCGGCCTGCTTGCCGGCGGCGACTGTCCCGATGCGATCGGAGTCGCCCAGATATTGCGCACCGTTTGCGGTGGCGATGTGAATGGCTTCCACCGGCGTGAATCCGGCCTCGACCAGCAGTTCGACTTCGCGCTGGTCGCCGAAGCCCGCGATCACACCACCTATGCCGGTGGGATCAAGGCCGGCGAGCAACAAGCCTCCGGCCTGCGCAAAGACGCGCTCGAATTCCATTTCCTTTTTGAAAGCCGCGCGGCCAAGGCGAGGTGTCGGAACCATAGCGTTTGCGAATCGAAGCGGAATCTTCGGATGCGACTTTATTGGCCAACACAGCCGCGCGCGCTTCCGGGGTCAGGGCATCCAGCACGCGCTGCTCAATCTGCGGCCGGCCGGGAATGAACATCTCGAAGACCGGCAGGGTCGAAGTCATGGCCACATGGCGCTGCACCAGATCGAGGATCATGTCGTGTACTGGGCCGGCCTGGACATCGAGTTTGGAAAGGAACGTCCATATCTCCGGGGTTCTCGGGACAGGTATCCGGCTTCTTCCAGGGCAAAAATTCCGTATCCACCAGCAAACCGTGTTCGAGATCGTCAATGCCCAGGGCAGCGGCTTCGCGAAAACCGATGGTGCAAAGGTGTCCGGTGATCTTCGCGCCACGTTTGTGGGCGGCCGTGACTGCGGCGGAAAGCTCGGCCGGCGTGATGAACATGTAAGCTTTGAAATTGTCCGACACCTTCATCCAGCCAATAGTTGACGGTTTTGGTGGCGTCGTCGCGGCCGGTGAGCTGGTGCATTTGCAGCGCCCAGGATCCCGCGCCTTCGAGATAAGGGCCGGTCACGTGTATGTGGGGGCCAGGTACATTGCCGGCATCAATCTGCTTCTTGAGTTCGAGATCGGTGTAGGGTTCAAGCGAACCGGTGGTGCGGATAGTGGTGACGCCAGCCGCGAGGTAGAGCCGTGGAAAGCTGTAGCCCATTTCGCCGTACATCCCGCCACCCACAGGATAGAACATGTGATCGTGCATGCCGACCAGGCCGGGGATGACGCGTATCGCCGTGCAGGTCGAGAACCTGCGCGTTTTTGGCGATATTCGCTGAAGCCGCATCGCCGACGGAAACAATCTTGCCTCCGGCAAGAACCACGGTTTGATCTTCGCGGGCCGGGCGAGCCTGTCCCATCAATGACGCGCACATGGATCAGAGCAATGTTCGGAGCGTCGACTTTGACGAAGTCGCGCACTTGCGGCGAGAGGGTTTGGGCTGGGGCAAATTTAAGCGCGAGGCACAACAGGCAGACGGCGGAAAGCTTGCGCATGATCCTCCTCCAGAAACGCAGGATTGGATTGTAAATGGAGGAGCGGGCGATCCGTAGTCTGTCGTCGCGACCGAAGCGGAACGAAGCGAGCGTAGTGGAGGGGACCTGCTCTCTGCAACAGGGGGCTCAGGAAGCTAGCCTCGGATCAGCTCAATGCGGTTGCCGAAGGGATCGTGAATGTAGCAGCGAGTCACTCCCGGATTGTTGTCGTCGGGCTCGACCGCAACCCCGGCTGCGCGGAGCTTGGCGGTGAGCGCATCGTAGTCGCAGCAGCGCAGCGCCGGGTGAGCCTTCTTCGCCGGACGAAACTCCTGCTCAACTCCCAGATGAATCTGCACTGGGCCGCTGGCAAACCAGCATCCGCCACGCTTGGCCAGCTCCGGAGGCTTGGTGATCTCAGTCATGCCGAGGAGATCGCGGTAGAAAACGCGGGCGGCGGCTTCTTCGCCTGCGGGCATGGCGAGCTGGACGTGGTCAATCGCGGTGAATGGCATCGTCTGCCATTATGGCATCAACGACACACTGATAGCCGGGACCGGGAACTGGAAACGGTTACGTCGAGCATGCCTGTTAGAATCATCTCAGTTTCATGTCAATGGATTCCGCTTTTCTCCGCAATTTCGCCATCATCGCGCACATTGACCACGGCAAATCCACGCTGGCCGACCGCCTGCTGGAGCTGACCGGTTCGCTGACGGCGCGTGAAATGCAGGCCCAGGTGCTCGACTCCATGGATCTGGAGCGCGAGCGCGGCATCACCATCAAGGCCCACGCCGTGCGCATGATGTACACCGCGAAAGATGGCCAGACTTACCAGCTCAACTTGATTGATACGCCCGGGCATGTGGATTTTTCCTACGAGGTCTCGCGCTCGCTGGCTTCGTGTGAAGGGGCACTGTTGATTGTGGATGCTTCGCAAGGGGTTGAGGCGCAGACGTTGGCGAACTCTTATCTCGCCATCAATCACGGTCTCGAAATCATTCCCGTCATCAACAAGATTGATCTGCCCAGCGCCGACATTCCGCGCACCAAAGAGATGATCGAAGGCGCGGTAGGACTCGACGCCTCGGACGCCGTTCTCATCAGCGCGAAGACCGGGCAAGGCGTGCCCGATGTGCTGGAAGCCATCGTCAAGCGCGTGCCGCCGCCGAAGGGGAATCCGGAGAACCAACTGCAGGCGCTGGTTTTCGATTCCTGGTTCGATCCCTATCGCGGGGTCATCGTGCTGACGCGCGTTTTCCAGGGCACGCTGCGCAAGGGCCAGAAGATCCGCCTGATGTGGAATGGAAGGGTCCTGGATGTAGAAACGCTCGGCGTGCTGACTCCCAAGCCGGTGGAGATCGACGAACTCCGCGCCGGCGAAGTTGGCTTTCTGATGGCCAACATCAAGAACGTGGCCGACACCAAAATCGGCGACACCATTACCGATGAAAGCAATCCGGCGATTGAACCCCTGCCCGGCTTCGAAGAGATCAAGCCCATGGTGTTTGCCGGGCTTTACACCGTGGACGCGCACGAGCACACGCTATTGCGCGAGGCTCTGGAAAAGCTGCGGCTGAACGATTCGTCTTTCTTCTTCGAACCGGAAAGCTCAGTGGCGCTGGGCTTCGGTTTCCGCTGCGGCTTCCTCGGCTTGCTGCATATGGAAATCATTCAGGAGCGGCTGGAGCGCGAATTCAATCTCGACCTGATTACTACCGCGCCCAGCGTGCGCTACAAGATCACCAAAACCGACGGCGAGATGATCGAGGTGGATAATCCCTCGCGCTGGCCCGATCCCAGCGAGATTGCCAAAGTGCAGGAACCGGTGATTATGGCCACCATTCTCACCGGCGAAGAGTATGTCGGCGGCATTCTGAAGCTGGTGGAGGAAAAGCGCGGCGTGCAAAAGACCTTCGAGTACGTCAGTTCCTCGCGGGTGATGCTGCATTACGAGCTGCCGCTCAACGAAATCGTGCTGGATTTTTACGATCGCCTGAAATCGGTTTCCCGCGGTTACGCTTCGCTGGACTATCACCTCTCCGGCTACTGGGAATCGCCCATGGTGAAGCTGGATATTCTGGTGGCGGCCGAACCGGTGGATGCGCTCTCCATCATTGTGCATCGTGAGTTCGCCTATGAACGCGGCAAGTTGCTGGTTCACAAAATGCGGCAACTGATTCCGCGACAGATGTTCGAAGTGGCCATTCAGGCCGCCATCGGCGCCAAGATTGTCTCCCGGGAAACCGTGCCGGCCATGCGCAAGAACGTGATCGCCAAATGCTATGGCGGCGACATCAGCCGCAAACGCAAGCTGCTGGAAAAGCAGAAAGAGGGCAAGCGGCGCATGAAGCGCATCGGCCGCGTGGACATTCCGCAGGAAGCGTTTTTGGCGGTGTTGAAGGTGGGAGAAGATAGCAATTAAGGCCATCCACAGAAAGATCCGGAGAATCGAATGCAGCGCAGACATTTCATGAAACTGGCTGGGGCCGCCGCTTGCGGTTCCTTGCTTGGCGCCTCGCAAACCTCGGGAACCCCTTTTGCCGAAAGCGCCGACCCAACCCAGTGCCGCTACGCTCCGCCCGGCGAATATGTCAAAGATCACACCTTCGTTCGCCGCGACGGCTGGTGGCATTTGTACTCCATCAGCGGACAAGCCGGCCTGAACTGGTTTTATTCCGGCAATGAAGAGACGCTTTCCTGGAGCATCAGCCGCGATCTGCAAAACTGGGAACTGCGCGGTCACGTCATTCACCCTTCCGAGCGCGCAAACACCTTCGACGAAGATATGATCTGGGCGCCGTACTGCCTGGAAGCCAACCACCGCTACTACATGTACTACGCAGGATGCATCCAGGCGGTTCGGCCGCTGCAATATGACCGGCGCGGAACGCTGGGCAAAATCGTCAGTTCCCCGCACGATGCCTGTTCCATCGGCATTGCCGTCTCCGACGACCTCACGCGCTGGACGAAAGTTTCTGATCCCGTCATGGGCATCTCGGTTCCCGGCCGCGACCCCAACATTATCCGCGACGAAAAGAACGGACGATGGCTCATGTACACCACCGGCGTCTTCGTCGACGGCATGGCCGGGGCCTACGTTTCCGAATCGCAGGATTTGCTCACCTGGAAAGTGCTGCGGCCGTGCGCAAAATTTCCCAGCGTGCCCAAGGGACACCAGGCGGGCTACACCGTCGATTGCCTTGCTGAATTCGGCGCGGACCCGGCAGAAAGCCTGGTAGTGATGAAACACCCAAAGACCGGCCAGTGGGTCATGATGGGCAACTGGCACTACATCATTTCCGACGATCCCACCAATTTTCTGAAGAACGGCGCTCAGCTCTACAACGTCGAATTTGGCGGCAAACCGGCCGACCTTGGTTTTGCCGGAGAGATTCTTCAGTCCGACGGCAAGTGGTATCGTTCCGGCGTCATCGGCCCGCTGGACCACTGGAAACTCGCATTTACGGAAATTGAGTGGGTTCCGGAGGGGGCATTTCGCATCGTTAAGCCGAGTGTCTTGTCCGGCTTTTGGGGACCACATAAACCGGGAACGTGCAGCGATACACCGAGCTCCTGAGAAGACAGACCGAGATCTTCTCCGGTGCAAAACTTCCGAGTACAGTCGAAAGCTCTATTTGGCGGGCTCGACTACTACCGCGGTCCCGTAAGCCAGGACCTCGGTGACGCCCTGCATGATTTCGGTGGCGTCGTAGCGAGCCATCACTACCGCATTGCCTCCCAGGTCGGCGGCGTGTTGCAGCATTAGATCGAACGCCTCGGCGCGGGTTTTCTCGCAAAGATTAGTCAGCAGCGTAATATTGCCGCCCATGATCGTCTGCAGGCTGGCCCCGATGGTTCCGAAGATCGATCGCGAGCGCACCACAATCCCGCGCACTACACCCAAGGTGCGCACCACGCGGTAGCCATCCAGTTCGAACTGTGTCGTCACCATATTGTGGGCGACCATTCTGCCGGGCGCGCTGTAGCTCATTGCCATAAATCTTCCTCCCTCACCTCCGGAAGAATATCGCTATTCGAGCTCGGCCAGAATGACAAACTCGGCTACTTCCTGGTCGTAACCTACCGTGAGGACGTTGGGGCGGCAGCATACCTGGCAGTCTTCCACGTAGCGCTGCGACCTGCCGGCGGAGGCATCCACCGTAGTCTCGTTCCATTCCCCGCACCCGGCGCACTGGAATCCGGAATGGCTCATGATCTTGGCTTCTTACGCGGGCCGACGAAATGAAGCCGTGGTTCGGGACGGCACTCGCAGACTCTTCTACCGGTATTGATAAAGAACCGCCTTCTCAATATGAATTCGAGGTGGAATGAATCTCCAGCACTTGCCTTGCTCGTCCTCGTCGCCGTTCAGCCGTCGGCCGGGAACCCACACGCCTCCGGAGTAGGCTCCCTCATCCACATAACTGATACCGACATGATCCGGGCCAGCTGTTTTGGGGCTGAAGGAGATACAGAACCCCTTTCCGGCCCCCAGAAATTCATCCGGGCCCAGCGCGACTACCAGCCCGAAACCCCGCTTGGCATCCGCCTCAAAAGCGTTGTCAAGCCGCACCTCAAGCTTGTAGCCATTCAACTCCAAAGTAGTCTGTGGGTGATCCTGGTCGAGCAGGAAGCCTGCCGTTTCCCCCTTGCCTTGGTGCTGCAGAAGAACCGGCGCGATATTCATCAACACTTCGTAGCTCTTTCCCAGGTCGTTGTCAGTGTCAATTTCGGTAGGGCGCTCCTTATCGACAAAGAAGTCGATCCCGAATGGCGAGAAACCCAGAGCCTCGTGCTGACCGACGGCGTAAAAGACCTGTGCCCCCCCTCGCATGCCGTTGCGCGCCTCCGGTATGAACAGCGCATTTCCTCCGCGGTGATATCGTTCGCACCACTCCTCAAAATTAGGGGCGTAGATGTCAGGGGAATACAGGTCAATGGCGGTGCCTGCCGCCTTCCACACATCGATGACATCCGGCAAGGGGCCGCCGCTGGGATACTGCCCGGGAACAGCCTTCGGTCCGGCCAGCCAGGTGTTGACGTACATGGGGATCGGATATTCGGCCTTCCCCGCCGCGGTGACCGATTGAATATAGCGGCCATAGTTCCAGGCCATAAAAATTTTGTCCGTTTCGGGGCCGGGGCCAAAGACCTCTTCCCATGTGCCGGAGGTCTTCGCCCCCGCAGCTTGCCAGATCTGGCGGAACTCGGGAATTAGCGTGTCGCGGTGCTGCTGCAGATAGTTCATCAATTCCTTTGGAACCTGCCCGGCATACGCTCGGTTGGCGGCGGGAGAGCGGTCGCGTGAGTCTCCCAGAACGCCGACTTCGTTTTCCACCTGCATCATGAGAACGGTGTGGGCGTCGCCATCCACTTCGCGGATGTGGTGCATGACTGCGGCGAAGGCGTGCGCATCCGCCTCCATGGAGGCCTTGCCCAGCGGGCTCAGAATCTCCACCGGATTCCCGTCCTTTTCGATCACCCGCGGGAAGCGCTGGGTATCCTGCTTCACCCAGATCGGAGGGTAGCTCGACATGCCATTTTTCCAGCTGGCAAGCCACAGGAACACAATGCGCAGGTTGCTTTGTCTCGCCCCCTGAATCAATCCATCCACCAGCCCGAAGTCGAACTGGCCTTCGCGCGGCTCGATCAGTTCCCAGGACAATGGCGTGAGCACGGTGTTGAGAGGGACTGTGGCAAGGTGGGGCCACACGGGCCGCATGTATTCCAGACTGGAGGAACTGGAGTTGTAGAGTTCGCCCCCCAACATTAGAAAAGGTTTGCCGTCCACGACCAGCTGAGTGGCGGTGCCGTGCTTCTCCAGATGTGGGATGCCAGACCTTTGCGCCTGAGTAGAAATTGCGGAAAAACAGACCATCATGAACACAACTAGCAAGCGAGGCTTCATGTCAAAAACCTCCGTAGAAAGTTCGTTGACCATTTGTGCAGCAGCTACTGGACTAGCTAGCTCGACCATCAGAACAGCCCTGCAGGATACGCCTTTGCCGTTCTCCCGCCGCAATTTTTTCCGCTTATATCCCATGGGCCCGGATAGCGCCTCCTGTCATCAGGATGCTTTTAACATGGCGTTCTTTCCGCCAGAAATTTAGACTCGATCCGGCGTGATCTCCTTGCCCGCCTTCGAAGCGATCCGATGATTTCGCGACTCCAGTTCGAGCAATGGGTCCCACTCCCCATCGAGCAGGTATTTCTATTTTTTGTCAATCCGGAGAACCTGCCACGCATCATGCCGCCGGCCACGGCAACCCGGCTCGTCAAATTGGACCTGGTCGTACCAACCGGTGGGCCAGCGGGCCGTCCCACCCTCGCCGGAGTAGGATCGCAGATCGTCACCTCGTTTCGCGTATCGCCTTACCTTTTCACGCGGGCGGACTGGGTCGCCGAAATCACGGAATTCGAGTGGTACCATCACTTTGCGGATGAACAGAGACGAGGGCCGTTCCGGTCTTTCCGTCATCGCCATGAGTTCGGCAAAGAAACCCGTGATGGCGTTGCGGGAACCATGGTTCGCGATGTAATTGCGTACGAAATTGGTTTTGGATTTCTAGGCGGATTGGCTGACAAGCTGTTCGTTCGCAGGCAAATGGAGAGCACCTTTGGCTACCGTCAGCAGGCGCTGGGAAAGCTGTTGGCGTAGTGCGTTTGGAAGGATTTCGCTAGCCTCAATTTTCTGCAGCTTCCCGCACGAACCCCTCATCCGATTTGTAACTTCAATCCTCTTTGGAGCAACGAAAATGACCGACCCGCGTTATCCCATTGGGAAATTTACCTACAATGGCCCGCCCACCGAAGAAGAACGCAAGCGGCTCATCGACATCCTCGCCGAGGCTCCCGCCGCCCTGCGCGCCGCGGTGGCAGGCTTTTCACCGCAGCAAATGGATACACCTTACCGCGAGGGTGGGTGGACCGTCCGCCAGGTCGTGCATCACTTACCTGATAGCCACATGAACGCTTACGTGCGCTTCAAGCTGGCGCTCACCGAAGAGGAACCCACGGTCAAACCATACGCTGAAGCGCTCTGGGCCGAACTGACGGACAACCACACCACGCCCGTCGAAACTTCGCTGGCCATGATAGAGAACCTGCACGGACGCTGGGTCCAGTTGCTGATCGGACTAACGCCCGAGCAATGGAAGCGGAGCTTTCGCCACCCAGAGATGGGAGTCGTCCCACTGGAAAAGAGCCTGGCGCTCTATGCCTGGCACGGCCGCCACCACGTGGCGCACATCACGGAACTGAGAAGGAAGATGGGCTGGTAGGTCTTCGTGCGCGGTCACACCGGAATGTGCAGCTTCCACACCAGATACCCGGCAGCCTCGCGCAGCACAACGAGAAGGCGCTGCGATTCGGTGTGCGGCATGGAATCCGGGCGAGGCGCCACGTAGACCTGCACCCCTTCATGCTCCAGCATCTGCCGGATGCGGAAAACATGGTAGGCGTCACTCACCGCCAGGCAGCTATGCAGACGGTTCGTCCGCATGATCAGGCCCACACGCTCCGACGACTGCGCCGTATCGTTTCCCTGGGTCTCGGCAATGAGGGCGGTTTCCGGAACGCCGCGGTGCATCAGGTAATCGTGGCCGACTTGGCCTTCGTTGTAGCTGGGGTCACCACCGGCACCCCCGGTGGTGATAATCACCGGCGCCAGGCCTCGCTCATACAGCTCAAAGGCATGATCAAGCCGGGCTCGCAGCACCGGTGAAGGCCGGCCGGAGTACTCGGCGGCCCCGAACACCACAATGGCGTCGGCCCGATGCAGTTCCTGCAAGCCGGATTCGTGGATGATGGCTCGTGAGATGAAGCCGAGGGCGACCGCGATTGCGGTTACTGTCAGCCCCAGCAGCCAGAGTGGCAGATGGGATCGCCGACGTTCAGCTACAGACTTGGTCATCCCTGCGCAAAGAACTCCGAAATTTCCGCCGAGGGAATAGCTCCCTCGCGCAACACGCGCCAGCGCGCTTCTTCATCGGTGAGGTCCACGATGGTAGAGGCTATCTCGCGTGGCGAGGTTCCGCCGTCCACGATGATTCCAATACGATCCTGCAGTTGATCGCGCACCGCTACCGCCGTCGTGCACTCCGTTTCTCCGCTCAAATTCGCCGAAGTCGCAGTAATAGGAATCTTGGCGGCCTGTACCACCGCCAGCGGAATCTGCGCATTGGGCACACGCAAGGCCACGTTGCCGGTGTTCGCCGTCACTTTCAACGGCAAGCGCGACGAAGCTTTCACAATAATGGTCAGCGGCCCCGGCCAGTAGCGCCGCGCCAGGGCGTAGAACTCTTCGGGCAGCGGCTGCGCCATTTCTTCGGCCTGGTCCACGCTCTCGATGAGCAAGGACAGGGGCTTGTGCCGGGAGCGCGACTTGATCTCATACACGCGCTCCACGGCGCGCAGGTTGTAGGGATCGGCGGCCAGGCCATAGAACGTATCTGTGGGCATACCCAGCACCTGGCCAGAGCGGATCTGGTCCGCGGCATAGCGAATCAGGGATACTTCCGGCGTTTCGCTGTTAATTTTGACTATTTCCGGGCGCACTGCTTACCTTCCCCAGTAAGGTTGTAAAAACTGCGAAACTTAACATACCACGACGGGACATCCAAGCCGAGAGCAGATAACGCGTTGGGTGGATTACCCGGTTGCGGAACCGCACGCCAGTTGCCTCGCTTCTTTCCCAAGACACTCCCAATAGGCATTGCTCAGCCCACGGCTGACTGGGTGTTTCGCGAGCGCAAAAATCGTCGAGTCTCGCTTAAGGACGTTCTTGTCCTCGAACTTGCATTTGCTGATGCTTTGCCATACGTCCTTGTCATAAATGCCATACATTACGACCAGCTCGGGACGGTAGTTTTGTACTTTTTCCTGAAGCGCTCTAATTCTTTCTCCCCGGAAAGAACTTCGGTCTCGATCCACATTAAGGTCGTGAGCTGCCAGCCCGGACAGCTCGATCACACAGGTCTCGCCGCCAGAGCTCCCCCATTTGTCTCGTTGGTAGTTCCGGAGGCTTTCCCTATCCGTGGGCCTAGCGAGGAAAGTTCCGAGAAGTATCATGAGGGGCCTCCAGGTTGACTGCAATGGCGGCTTATCTTTGTGCCAGCGGGTCTCACAGATCCGGAGGTGAAATTCGCGGCAGTCGTCCAATTCGCGCTTTCCGAAGTAGCACCATGCTTCGGTCCGCCGCTCAAGATCGCCTTCTTCAAGCGCCTGACCTTGTTCTGGACCAATAAACCAGTATGGTGCTGCCCAGCGGCCGTATCCATAAGAGCTGCGCGCCATTTCAGTTAGGTCCCTATTCATGGTTCTTTCCTCCCGATAGGATCGTTCGGTTCAATGATACGAGCCAGCCCTTTGTGGACGACAAGACGATCACACTTTAGTCACTACATGAACCAGAAGAAGCTTCCCGAAGGATAGCTGCCAGGCGCACCAGCAAAAACGCGTATGATTCTGCTGGGATGCTCACGCTGTGAAACACGGCTCTACGACGCCTCACCCGGCCTCCTCCGCCCGGTTGCGCCCCATTGAGGGCCGCCACAATGCCCTGGTGAAAGAGCTGCGGCGGGCATTTGCCCATGCCGAACTCACCCCGGATGGATATTGCGCCATCGAAGGCCTCCGCATCATAGAAGAAGCCATTCGCAGCGGCCTGAAGTTTGGGGCTGTCTTTTTCAGCAGTTCCGCCCAGACGAAAGCGGAACGCCTGCTGCCTCAGATTGGCAATCGGGTGCAAACATTATTGCTGCCAGACAAGCTGTTTGCCGACGCCGTCCCCAGTGACACGCCGCAAGGAGTGGCCGCGCTGATCCACTGCAAAGAACACTCGCTCGCGGAGGTTCTGGCCAGGGCGCGGAACGGCCCGTTGCTGGCGATTGCCGGGGTGCAGGATCCGGGGAATCTCGGCACCATGCTGCGTTCCGCGGAGGCGTTCGGAGCAGCGGGAGTGGTTCTCGGCGAAGGAACGGTCAGCCCATTCAATTCCAAAGTGATCCGTGGATCGGCGGGCTCGGTCTTCCGGTTGCCGTTCGTGCGCGCCAAGTTGGCGGAAGCCCTGGGCGAAATGCGGAGGGAGAAACTGCGCCTGATCGCAACCTCCTCCCATAAGGGCACGCCGCTGCCGGAAGCGCAGCTTTCCGGGCCGCTCGCCATTTTCATCGGCAACGAAGCCGCCGGCCTGCCGCGCGACCTGATGGCGCAGATGGATGAACTCGTAGCCATCCCGCATTCGCCGCAAGTCGAGTCGCTGAACGCCGGGGTAGCGGCAAGCATCGTGCTGTATGAGGCGGCAAGGCAGAAGGCGTGAGGCTTTTCACCACGGAGACACAGAGACGCGGAGAAAAACTAACCCAGCCAAGGTGTCCTTTGAATGATTTGGCTTTTCTCTGTAACGGAGCATGCCCTGAGCGCAATCGAAGGGTGTCTCTGTGGTGAAATGATCTTGTATGGGACTTTTTCAACCAACGCCCGCCCCAGACGCTCCCGCCGATCGTAGCCGTCCCCTGGCCGACCGCATGCGTCCACGCACGCTCGACGAATTCGTCGGTCAGGAGCACCTGGTCGCGCCGGGCAAGCCGCTGCGCACGCAGATCGAGCGCGATGATCTCGGCTCGCTCATCTTCTGGGGTCCGCCGGGCACGGGCAAAACGACTTTGGCCCAGATCATCGCCCACATGACCAAAGCCGAGTTCGTCGAGTTCTCGGCGGTCCTCACGGGAATCAAGGAAATCAAGCAAGTCATGGCCGATGCCGACCGCGCCCGCCAGTACGGCACCCGCACCATCGTCTTCATTGACGAAATCCATCGCTTCAACAAAGCTCAGCAGGATGCCTTTCTTCCCTACGTGGAGAAGGGGAGCATTCGCCTCATCGGCGCGACCACGGAGAATCCATCGTTCGAGATCATCTCCGCGCTGCTTTCGCGCAGCCGCGTCTATGTGCTCAACCCGCTGACCGAAGAGCAGATTGTCCTGTTGCTCAAGCGCGCCCTGGCCGATGAGGAACGCGGCTTGGGCCCGATGAAACTAAGCGCATCCGACAAGGTGCTGGCCAAAATTGCCGCCTACTCCAGCGGCGACGGGCGCAGCGCCTACAACGTACTGGAAGTGGCTGCCTCGCTGGCCCTGGGCCGTGCGGGCAAATCTTCCGGCGCGGAGATTACCGACGACCTCATCCAGGATGCCCTGCAAAAGCGCGTCCTGCTCTACGACAAAGCCGGCGAAGAACACTACAACCTGATTTCCGCGCTGCATAAGTCGATACGCAACAGCGATCCCGATGCTGCTCTTTACTGGCTGGGCCGCATGCTGGAGGCCGGCGAAGACCCGCTTTACATCGCCCGCCGCGTGGTGCGCATGGCCGTTGAAGATATTGGCCTCGCCGAACCCAACGCTCTGGCGCAATGCATGGCCGCGCGCGATGCGGTGGATTTCCTCGGCATGCCGGAAGGCAATCTCGCTCTGGCGCAGGCAGTGGTCTATCTCTCGGTCGCACCCAAGTCGAACGCGCTCTACACCGCCTACGGCGACGTTCAGCGGGATGTCGAACGCACCGCCGCCGAGCCGGTGCCCCTACATCTGCGCAATGCGCCCACCAGCCTGATGAAAGGTCTCGGCTATGGGCACGGCTATCAATACGCCCACGATCTTGAGGAGAAAGTCGCGGACATGCAGTGCCTGCCCGACAACCTGCGCAACCGGACTTACTACCATCCGACCAACGAAGGGGTAGAAAAGCGCATTCGCGAGCGCATGGAGGAAATCAAACGGCGGCGCGGCAAGCCCGAAGATCGTGAAACTTCCTAGGGCTGCTTCTTTTTCCTTTTCGCCGCTTCCTTCTCCGCTTCTTCGATAACTTTGCGGAACTTCTCCACTGCAGGTACCGCAGGCGCGTTGAGCGCATCTTTCGCCATGTATCGCCAGATAGGTGTCGAGGTCGATGGGCAGCCGTCGAAACCGTTGCCACCGTAAACTTCAAATCTGTCTTCCGTGCCTCCGACCTGGGAACCGAGGTGCGGCTGGCTGACCGGATGTTCCGGGTCTTCAACCGGTGGTTCTGTCTGCGCGCCAATGCGGATGTTTCCCTCCGTCGGTTGTACGATGACCGGACGTTTGTCCTGCGGAACGCCGGCAATCGTGGGGCTCACCATTCTTCCACTGCCTTTTTGCACCACGATGGTCAAATCCGCTGTGCTCGCGTCCATAGCCAGCTGAAAGCGTCCCCAGCGCATGAGGGCTTTCTCCACTTCGTCCTGCGCGGAGCGGTTGGCATAGGGGCTTTTGAGCGGGATCTCGGCGTCCGGGTCGATGGTCACCAGAATCGTGTGGGCTTGCAAGACGCAATCCGGCAGCACAGCTTTGTGCTTGTCTTTTGCGATGGTGAAGGGAACAAAGAGAAAAATCAGGAAGAGCGCTGACATTCGACGGGACACCGGAACCTCCTCCGCCGTGCGGCCGCAGTCCGGATTGTAACTGAATCAATGGCAGGGACTGCAGGTATTTCAGCCCAGCCGCAGCTTGTGCTCTTTCAGAATGCAGCGGTCCATCACCACGAAAATGCCCGCCCGCCGTGCCTTCTCGGCCGCTTTCTCGTTGATGACTTCTTCCTGCATCCAGATAGCGGGAACCTTGCGATGAATGGCTTGATCCACAATCTCTTCCACGCGGTCCGGGCGGCGAAAGATATTGACGATATCAATTCTCTCGGGAACGTCGAGCAGCGTAGGATAAGCTTTCTCGCCAAGCGCTTCGGTGATTTTCGGATTCACGGGAACAATGCGATAACCGTGGCTCTGCATGTAAGCGGAAACGCCGTGGCTCGGCCGGAGCGGGCTGTCGGAGAGGCCGACCACCGCGATGGTTTTGGCGTGTTGCAGCAAGTCTTGAATCGGATCCGTCTGAGGTAATGAGGCCATAACGAAAGTATTGTAGTAGGCTGGACTGCGTAAGGGCCAGCAACCCATCGAGGCAGTAGCGGCAGTTTCAGTTCTTCCTCTGCGTTCCCAGCGGCATTTCTTTGCGGTCTCGGCGGTTAAAGGCTTTAAATCAAGGGCTTGAACCGCAGAGCACGCTGAGTGTGCGCCAAGCACGCCGAGAAAGACCATGATCGAAATCCGCGACACACCCGCCGGCGCGACCTTTGCAGTCAAAGTCCAGCCCCGCGCCCGGAAAAACACCATCACCGGCGAACTCGATGGCGCGCTCAAGCTGGCGCTGACAGCGCCTCCGGCTGAAGGTAAGGCCAACCAGGCGTGCATCGAGTTCCTGGCGAAGCTTTTGAAGGTTCCGCGCTCCTCCATTACCATAGCCTCCGGAGAGACGAGCCGCAGAAAAGTCATCCGTGTGTACGGATTGTCGGCGGCCGAAGTGAAACCGCGTCTCGGCCAGCTTTGTGGATCATAAGGAGCGGCGCCTGATCTTCTCCCAGCGCTTTCACGAAATCCGCACCGGCTTCGAGCGGCCCTTCTGGGTTGCGAACATCACCGAGATTTTCGAGCGCCTCTCCTACTACGGGGCGTTTGCCTCTCTCGCTCTCTATCTGCAGGATCGCCTGAATTTCTCCACCGAACAGACGGGAACCCTCACCGGCCTTTTCGGGGGCATGGTCTGGTTCCTCGCCGCTTTCGGAGGCGCAGCCGCCGACCGCCTCGGCTTTCGCCGCGCGCTGTCCATCGCATATCTCCTCTTGAGCGTGGCGTATTTCCTGATTGGTTCCATTGGAGCCTCCTGGCTGGCGCCGGTGCGCAACGCGATGCCGCTGGAACTTTTCGTCGGTTTCATTCTCGTTCTGCCGGCTCTTGGAATCTCCCTGGTCAAACCTTGTGTGGCGGGCACGACCGCCCGCGCCTCTAAGGAGAACGTTCGCTCCATCGGCTATTCCATTTACTACACGATGGTGAATATTGGGGGGGCCGCGGGACCGTTTTTCGCGTCCTGGGCGCATCGGCATTGGGGAGTGGAGAACGTTTACCGCGTGGCGGCGCTGAGCGTCTTCGCGATGTTCTTTGTCGTGCTCTTCTTTTTTCGCGAGCCGCGTAAAGCGGAACAGGCGCCTCCGCCTTCCGTCGCCACCGTGGCGCGCAACTTCTGCGTTGTGCTCGGCAATGCCCGGCTGGTATTGCCCGTGTTGGGGATTGCGCTCGTGCTGCGTGTTGTTACCTGGCTCTCTCCGATCGCCATACCCTGGTGGATTTGGACCGGCCTGCTTATCCTTACGCTCGCCGGCATCAGCCGCTTCATCTGGTTTCTGCTGCTGTTCAGCGGCTTTTGGATTGTGTTCTGGCAGCAATACATCAGTTTGCCGGGATACATCCACTCGTACATCAGCTCCACCGCCGATGTCGAAATGATTCTGGTGACCGACGGGCTGACCGTGGTCTGCCTCACCCTGCTGGTGAATTTTCTTACCCGCAAACTTCCCGCGTTTCAGGCGATTATCCTGGGCACCTTAATCGCATCGCTGTCCTGGCTGGTCGTCGCCTTCCATCCCACTATATGGGGAACCGTGCTCTCGCTGTTTGTCCTGGCCCTGGGTGAAATCATCCTGTCGCCGCGCTACTACGAATACATCTCCCGCCTTGCGCCCCCCGGGCAGCAGGGTACTTACATGGGATTTGCTTTTCTTCCCATTGGCATCGGATCGCTCATCGGCGGCTGGTTCGGCGGAACGTTGCTGCATCATTTCGGCGAAGTGATGCACCGGCCCGAACGGATCTGGTGGGCTGTAACGGGAGTCGGCGTCTTGACAGCAGCGATGCTGTGGATTTATGACCGGGCATTTGCCGGGGCAAGTCGTGCCGCGGCCTAGATAGAAGTTCGAAGCTGCGTAGTTCCTTCTGTCACTTAGACGGGCTGGCCTCCCCTCACCCCTTTTCTCTCTGCCACTCCCGGTAGGCTTCGCTCTTCGAAATCCCGCGCTCCTTCGCCACTTTCTTCAGCGCGGCCTTCTCGTCCAGTTTCTCGTTCGCCATGAGTTGTTGAACTCTGTCGTAGATTTTCACGGGAGCGCCGGAGTCCATTTCCACCTCAGCGGCCGCTTCCGCCTTACCAATCAGCAGCGTAACCTCGCCTTTGATTTCTCCCCGTGCCTGCAGCAGATTCAGCAACTCGCCAGCCGTACCTCGCAGAAATTCTTCATGAACCTTGGTAAGCTCACGCGCCAGAACGACACGCCGTTGCGTCCCCAGCGTGGCAATCATATCTTCCATGGCCTCCATCACCCGGTGCGGGGCCTCATAGAAAATTTCCGTCGCCTGCGATGCTTTGACATCTTCCAGCATCTTGCGGCGTTGCCCACGCTTGGCTGGAAGGAAGCCGCGAAAGCGAAACTCGTCGGTGGGCAGCCCGCTCGCGACCAACGCCGTAGCAAATGCCGCAGCTCCTGGTATGGGCGCCACGGGCACGCGGTGCTGAATGGCCAAGGCAATCACCCGGTACCCCGGGTCGGAAATCCCCGGCATGCCGGCATCGGTCACCAGCGCGACGCGCGCCCCCTGTTCCACTTCGCGCACCAATTCTTCCGCGCGCTGCGCCTCGTTGTGCTCGTGATAGCTGACGGTGCGAGTCGTAATTCCAAAGTGATTGAGCAGCTTCTGGGTATGGCGCGTATCCTCGCAGGCGATCAGGTCGGCTTGCTTCAGCACGCGCAGCGCCCGCAGCGTAATGTCTTCCAGGTTCCCAATCGGCGTCGCTACCAGATACAGTCCCGGCGCCAGTTGGCTCTCTCCCGCTGTCATGGACGCGAGTCTATCACTGCCAGGAAAGCCTCGGCGGCCCGCGCAACCGCCCCATAACAGTTCGTGATATCTTCTATTTACAAGGCTTCACAACCCGCGCCCATGCCCCTTTACGAATACGAGTGCACCAAATGCGGTCACCGCTTTGAGAAGATCCAGAAATTCTCCGACCCGCACGTCAAGAAATGTCCCGAGTGCGGCGGCAAGATAGAGCAGGTAATCTCCGCGCCCGCCGTCCAGTTCAAAGGCTCCGGCTGGTACGTCACCGACTACGCCAAGAAGTCGGGATCGGTCGGTGCATCCGAGGGAGAATCGGCCGCCAAGTCGTCATCCAAAGATAAGGATAAGGATTCCGAAGGCAAGAAGGAATCCAAGCCCAAGAGCGAAAGCAAAGAGAGCAAGAAAGCCGAGAAGAAATAGCTACCGCCACTTGGTGTCGTATCCCAGCGCGTTCAGGATGTGGTTCTCAAACTCATACTGGAGTATGGAGGAAAAGTTCTGCTCCTGCCCCTCCCAGGAAGCGGCATATTTTGTCGCCGGTTGCGCGTAGGTCGAATACGCCGGCGTATAGCGCACCTGGCATGGCGGCGGACAGGCGATCAGCCCTGTCGGATCGGGACGCTCCACGCCCGTGGCCACCGAGAGCGCCGTTGAAGAGACATCCTGCACCGGAGCTACCAGAATTTCGCGCGGCTCGGTATCGAGGGCGATGGCGTTTCCGGGCAAGTTCTCGGCAGGCGCTCCGGTTTGGCTCTGCTGCACCGGGTTCAGGTCAATCTGTTTGGCAACGCTCTCCTGCGCCGCCTGCCAGATCATCCACAGGTCAGCGTCATCGTGCTGGGTCTGGTTGATGAATCCAACCGGGCCCTCAACCGAAACTCCGCCGCATCCCGTCAAAATCGTCAGAAGGACCAAAACCCGCACTGTTCGCCGCATTGGGCTTGTGCACCCCCAACACGACATCGGCAAACGGTCTGTGGAATACGCGCACGCCGGCAATCCGACGACGCAAGCCTTTCGGGACTTGCGCCGCGAGCCGCCAGGGAGCGGGATTCTCCGGTTCATTCCTGTGGTTTGTTTTTACGCTCGGGTGGGAGGGCCCGATTTCGCCGGCGCTGCGCCGGGTTTTGTGCCGCTCCTGCCGGCCGCCTTGGGTGGCGTCATCTGCAGCAGGGTGCGGCTGCCTACGCGGAGGAACTCCAGTTCCCGAGCCGCCAGTAGGGCGTTGACCGCCTCCCGGACGCGCGAGCGGGGGACAAAGTTGCCGAAGAACGACTCCAGTTCCTGCTGATCGGCGGCGATCACGCCGTCAAGATACCGGGAAAGCAGCGCGGAGAGCGCGGTTGCGACCGAAAGTTCCATGCCTTCGCGCACCGCGTCCGGGGACCAGCGGTACAGAACATCCCAGAACGAGCCCTCGGCCGTGTAGTCCACGCGAGTGATGCGCAGTTTCGCGCCCAGCTCTCCTAAGGCATGGTCGAGCGCCGCGGTAGAAATGCTGCCGCCGAGCGTCTCTTGCAACTTCGGCTTGGAGATGGGGCCTCCGCGCTGAATGGCGGCGAAGGCGTCGCAGGCCAGTTCGGAGTACTCCGAGCGTGGGCCGGCTTTGGGCGCTTGCCGGGGATTGCGCTCCCCTACCAGCGCATAGAAGTAGGGAAAGATGGATCCCGCGATTAGAAACGGATTGTTTTCGCCGAACAGGTTGGCTTCGTAAGCGTCGCGTTCCCGCAGCAACCGGACCATCATCGCGATTGCCTCCTGCGCGCGGGCATCGGCAAAAGCCTGCTGCGGCGAGGGCAGCCGGTCCTCCGATCCCACCCACGCCGCGATAAAGGTCGGAACCAGCACCGCCGGCTTCTGCGGATACATCAGGCAGAATCCCACCGACTCCACAAAGGCGCGGGCGTCCTCCAGCGTGCGCACGGGCTTGCCGTCGAGATGCCATTTCGCTTGCCGCAGGTCGTGGAGTTCTTGTTCAAGCATTTGCCGGTCTCACGCTCGAGCTAGCTTCATGCCTTCGGCGATTTCCATCGAAACAGCATATTCGATATGAAGAACTCGTCGGGGGATAGCGCTTTGGGATTTTGATGAGGCATGAATAAGCAGCGGTCGGATGGCCAGAACTCCGCCCTTTGGCACAAGGCAGTCGCGCGCACGGATATGGGCGCACAACTCATCAATAGAGCGGTCGCTTAACACGCCAAGTTCATGAGTGCCGGGCAGTACTCGCAATGGACCGTTGTGCTTGCTGGATTCGTCAAGGTGAACGCGTAATGCCAGCACTTTCCCTAATGCTGATGCTGGTGCGTGAGCATAATGGATGCCTTGCTTGACCGACCATGGTCCCCAGCCTGCCTGCTCACCCTTCTCCGCTAAAGGCAAGGCCGTGTCCTGGTGCCAGGCGACCAGCCAATTGGCAGCCGCTGTTTTCTCGAAAAGCGTCGCGTGGAATGGTACCGCGCCCGCCCCGAGCGTTCCGCGAGCAATCTCTATCAATCGGTTATCTTGGGCGAGATTCGTTATAAGTTTGCTGGAGAGTAGATGCCGCATCCCGGCCCTGGTGCGCGGCAGGGAAGACATTTGAAGGTCGGCCCCAAGCAAATCCATCTCCCTAAATCCCAATACGGATGGGATGACTGCAAATCCGGACTCTTCTAGTTCGCCTTGCCACATTGTGATTTGATCTTCCCAATTACCAACTCCTGCCGACTGCAAACAGCCGGCTGAAAGCTGAGAGCTGATAGCTAGAAGCTGGCAGCTAATAGCTGGTAGCTAGATCCTCTTAAACGCCTTTTGAATGTCCTTTAGAGAATACCGCAGAATCACCGGCCTGCCGTGCGGGCAAGCAATTGGGCAGTCGGTTTTGGCGAGTTCGGCCAGCAGCCACTCCATTTTGTTGTGCTCCAGCGGCATGTTCACTTTGATGGCGGCGTGGCAGGCGATGGAGGCGGCAATGCGCGTGCGAATCTTTTCCAGATTCAGGCTTTGCTCCTCGCGAGCGAACTGCTCCAGCAGCTCGTGCAGCATTTTCTCCACTTGCGGAGCCTCCACCCCAGCGGGCGCCACTTTCACCGCGATGCTGCGCGCGCCAAAGGGCTCAGCCTCGAAGCCATTCTGCGCCAGCTCATCAGAAATTTCGGAGAAGATGGCCTGCTGCGCGGGGGTAAGCTCCAGAACCAAGGGCATCAGCAAACGCTGGCTCTCGACTTTCTTCGCCGCCCGCTGCTTCAGAATTTTTTCGAATAGCACACGCTCATGCGCTACGTGCTGGTCGATGATCCACAGTCCTTCCTGGTTCACCGCCAGAATAAATGACTCGCGAATCTGTCCCAGCGGTTTAAGGAGAGCGAGCGATGGCGCCAGATCGCCCGTCAGTTCGGGTTCGTCCGCGATCGGAGGCGCGCATCCATCCTCCGGAACCACCTGCTGCGGCATCCGCGCCACCGGCATAGCGGCGTTCGCCTCGACGGCAATTCCTTCCATCCCAAAAGAGAATCGCTCGGTCGCCGGCGGAACGGCGGGCGGCTGCAGGTTGAATTCCTGCACGGGGGCGTAAAGGTCCCGCCATGCGCCGCCGTCAGCTGCCGCCGCGCTGCGAGCCCCGGGCGTAAGCGAAAGGCTGGCCGTCGGGTGGGCGTCAATTTCCGTGGTGAACTGCGGCACGGGGCGGGCCTTCATCAGCGCGGCGCGCACCGAGTCGCGCACGAAATCGTGCAAAACGCTTTGCTGGCGAAAGCGAACCTCGGTTTTCGAGGGATGAACGTTCACGTCCACCTCGCCGCTGGGCAGTTCCAGAAACAACAAGACGACGGGATACACCGTGGGCGGAATGATATTGCGGTAAGCCTCGGTGATGGCGTGCTGCACCAGCCGGTCGCGGATGAGGCGTCCGTTGACAAAGACATAGATCGAATTGCGGTTGAGCTTCTGAATTTCGGGCTTGGAGACAAAGCCGTGGGCCCGAAGTTCGCCGGGATCTTTCGGGGTCTCCTCGCCTTCTTCCTCTCTCCTCCAGGGCGGCGGCTGCGGCAGCCCAATCCGCTCCAGCGGCTGCGCGGCCGCGACGGGAATCAGCTGATCGAGCACTTCTTTGCCGAAAACCTGGTACACGCGCTCGCTGTGGCCGGCAACGGGCGGGGCCACCAGCATGGCGTTGGTCGCCGAATGCAGCTCGAAGTGCTTGTCGGGATGCGCCAGCGCGTAGTGCGTGACCAGCGACGCAATGTGCGACAGCTCGGTGGACTCGGCTTTCAGGAACTTCTTGCGCGCCGGCGTATTGAAGAACAAATCGCGAATGGTAATCGAGGTTCCGGCGGGCAGGCCCGCCTCTTCCACCTTGAAGATCTTGCCACCGTTGATTTCTACAACCGTCCCCGACGATTCCTCCGGGGCACGAGTTTCCAGGTGCAGGCGGCACACCGAAGCGATGGACGGCAACGCCTCGCCGCGGAAGCCGAGCGTGGCGACGCTGAGCAGGTCCTCGGCATTCTTGATCTTGGAGGTGGCATGGCGTTCGAAGGCCAGCAGGGCATCGTCGCGCACCATGCCGCAGCCGTTGTCGGTAATCTGAATAAACTTCTTGCCGCCGGCCTCGACCTGCACCTTGATGCGGGTAGCGCCGGCATCGAGCGCGTTCTCCAGAAGCTCCTTGACCACCGAGGCCGGGCGCTCGACGACCTCACCGGCGGCGATCTTGTTGGCAACGTGTTCGGGAAGGACGTGGATGCGGCCCATGAGGAGCTCTCAGTTGTAAGCTTCGGTTTTTAGCAAGACGCGTGGCGAATGTCAGTTTGGCAGATGATGACGCGGAAGGCAAAATTCCGGGTCCGGACAAATAGGGCCAAGGCTGATTCAACCCTTTGTTTTTCGAGGCTTTCGCAGGAATGGCATCTCGAGGAAGTGATAGGTCCCGGCTTCCAATACGTCACCTTTCGCCGCTGCTTCGCGGCTGATGGTGCTGTTCCGGTTTTTCTCTAGCGTTCTTGGGGTATTTCTTTGCGCACTCGCCGGCTAAGAGCTTTTTAGTTCGGTCAACCCAAGAGCTTGTGACCGCGAAGTACGCCGAGCCCGCGCTGAGCACGCCGAGAAAAACCAAGATGCACTTTGAATCCGCTTCACCCGCAAGTCACTCGACGGACAAAAAAGAAGCCTCCTGTAAAAACAGAAGGCTTCCGGGGGAGGGCGCCAGGCGTAAGCCTGTCGTCCGAACTACTGCGGTTGAGCCGTCTGGTTCGGGCTCGCGGGCATTGTATCATTCGGCATCGTTTCCTGGGTAGCCGGGGCGCTCGGGGTCGAAGTGGCGGCCAGCTGTTCCAGGTCATTCTTCAGCAGGCTGATTTCGACTCGGCCGCCGGTGGTATGTTTGGCTCCCTGCTCTGCGACCGGAGCGTTGCCCATGCCGACTACGTAGATGCGGTAGACCGGAACGTCGTGCTCCAGCACCAGATAGCGAACAACCGAGTCCGCCATTTTCTGCGAAGTGGCGATGGCCGACTGGCCGTGGCCGGAAGAGAAGCCCTGCACTTCGACGATGTAGCCGCGCTGCCCTTTCAGGGGAGTGGCCATATCATCCAGCGCATCTTTCGCCTTCTTGCTGAGCAGGCTCTGGCCGGGGCGGAAGCGGATTTCGGTTTGGGTGGTGGCCTTGTACTGGTCGATGTTGCCGACCACACCCTCGACCGTGGTCAGGCGGGTATTGGCCTGATCGGCCGTCTGCTGTGCGGTCTGCGCCTTGTTGGCGGCATCGAGCGCGTGCTGATCGGCTTCGTTGGCCTTGGCCGACGCCATCTGAATGCCTTGCTGGGCGCGGGCATCCACGTCCTTGATCTCTTTGCTGTTGCTGGCGGTGAGCTCGTCGAGTTCATTTACCCGGTCCTGGATGGGCTGCACCTGCCGCTGCACGTACTTCTTGCGGGCGAACGGGTTGATCTTGCCCCAGAAACCCTCATGCGAATCATATTGCAGCGGCTGCTTGCCGCTGGCGCCGGAGGTGCTGGTTTGGTCGGTCGAGCTGGCCGCGGGCACCGCCGATGGGGCCGAGGAGTTGTCCTGTGCCAACGCCGGCATGGCCAGGGTAGCAGCGAGCAGGGTAGATACGAAGATACGGTTCATCATGGTTTGTGGCATCCTTCCGAGTGGGGGCTCCACTCCAGCACGCCCTTGGGCGTGCCGCTTAATGTCTGGTAGTCCCAGTGCTACATAACGGCCGGCACTGACGAAGCGCACAGCCTGCACCAAAATTTCAGCCCATTACCTCGGGCCTGGTAATCCCTTTACAGGTTAGATGCCAAACGGAGCAGAAGGTAAACTGCTGAGTAGAAAGGACCTATTCGCGCTCCGGTGAAGGGTGAAAACAGTTTGCCGGGTAAATTTGGCTGGTCGCCGATAAAAAATGCGGGAAGTCCGCGGGCTCGGAAGCTCCGCCCGGCGCAACTATTTGCCGTTGCAATACTTTTCATATTGCTCGGAAATGAAGTTATCGGTCATGCCGGCAACATAGTCGCAGACCACCCTCGGCAAGGATTCCTGCAGAGCTTTTTCCTGGTAACTGGCGGGTAGCTGGCCGGGGTTGGCCATCCAGAATTCGAACAATTCTGTGATGATGCGCTCGGCATCGTTTTTTTCGGGGTCGAGCGCGGCGCTGAGATAAAGGTGCTGAAACAGGAACGCTTTGATCTGGCGACGCTCCCGCTCGACCTCCGGGCTAAGGGAAATCAGGCGCCGGGGGCAGGCGCGGACATCGTCCAGCGTGGTGACTCCAGAGTCGGCGATGTGGGCGCGGGCGTGGCGGATCAAGTCTCCCGCAAGGTGGTCGAGCAGGCGCTTTAGGGTTTCGTTGAATTGCAGCTTTTCGAGGGCGTCAGGGTACAGCTTCGCAACCTCGCGGTAATAGCGCTCAAAAACCGGAAGCGATTGGCGGATTTGTTCCAGGGTGAGCAGGCGGGCCTCGAAGCCGTCGTCGAGGTCGGCGTTGTCATAGGCGATTTCGTCGGCGACATCAATCAATTGGGCTTCCAGCGGCGGGCGCTGCTCGAGCAAATATTCGGCCAGTTCGGGAAACTCGGCGGCGCTGTAGTCGTGAGAGTGCTTGATAATGCCTTCGCGCACTTCGAAAGTCAGATTCAGCCCGCGAAAGGCGGCGTAGCGCAACTCGAAATCCTCGACGATGCGCAGGGCGTGCAGATTATGATCGAAAAAAGAACCGTGCCGCCGCATGGCCGCGTCGAGCGCCTTCTCCCCGGCATGGCCGAAGGGCGGATGGCCGACGTCGTGGACCAGCGCCAGGGCTTCGACGAGGTCAACGTTCAGCCCGAGTTGCGCGGCGATGGTGCGGGCGATCTGCGCGACTTCGATGGTGTGGGTCAGCCGGTTGCGAAAATGGTCCGAGTAACGGCGGGTGAAAACCTGCGTCTTGGCTTCGAGCCGGCGAAAGGCGCGCGCGTGGATGACGCGGTCGCGGTCCCGCTGAAAGTCGTTGCGATAGGGATGCTGGGGCTCGGGGTAGCGGCGTCCGCGGGATTGGTCCACCCGGACGGCATAAGAGGCCAGCATAGGGGAAGGATAGCATTCAGGCAGGCAGAACTCAGAATTCGTCTGGGACTCAGGCGGAGCAAAAACTACTGAAGTGTAAGCGTCATTGCCTTGAAATCGAAAGTTGTTTTGTGTGCCTGCCGCAAGAGGTCGATGCCTAGGTTTCCCGCAAAGTGTTTGTTCCTGCAACACCCTGTTTCAACAGGACATTCGCACGACTGAGGACAACCGGGAATCCCCCGATGCCGAAATGCAACGACGGTAGTATGGCAGCGTCCATGTATTTGACGCTGCCCACCCCCTCCATTTTGTACGCATCCGTCTTGGCCGCTGTGCGGATAAGTTCGGGAAAGGCTGCGGCAAACGCTGGGTTGAGATCAGTGTTTACCGCGCCCGTATCCAACGAGAATACGAGGTTCTGTTTGTCGAATTGGACCTGTGTGACTGGATAGGCTCCATCGAAGCAAATGTCCGCGTGTGGCGTAAGCGCGCTCAATGACTTTGCGCCGATCTCAAATTTCTCGTCCGCAGCCTCCCAAGCAACTCTCTGAAAAGCCAACAATACGGGTAGGCCGATGATCCCGCGCGAACCTGGCGCCAGTCCTTCATTGAAGGGTGGCTGATCGTCAGGAAATACAAGGAAAGCAACGTTCTTCAGCAGGAATCCACCAACGGAAAGCTCGTCCGCGACGGCAACTCGAGAATCAACCTGTGCGCCGGTGCTGACGCCCGCTTTGAATGACACTGTACGAACTTTCAGTCCAAGGCGTTTGGCGTCCGACTCGCTCAAGACTGAAAGGTTAGCCCCGGTATCAAACCAATACGTTGCTGTCACACCATGGATCGAGATTGGTAATCCGCCCTCTTCGAGTTGCAGGGTAGTGTAATGCCTGCACACCACCTCTTGATCGGGAGACTCACCGAGAGCCGCGAGCAGTAAACGAGTGTTTTGCGCGTCGGACTCCTTGGGCCTGAGCGCCAGCGCCGCATCGATTTGCTCTAGTGCCTCCCGGTATTTTCCCAGCCTTAAATAGACAGAAACCAGAGTCTCGTGCGCTTGAAAGGCCTCCTCGGACTGGGGACGAGACTTAATGACGGCTCCCAGTTTTTTCTCGCACCGACGCTGGTCATTGAAGGCACATGCCACGGCCCCCTGATAAAAAACGGGAGCGGCACCTTTTGCCACAGCATCGCGAAGCTCGAACCAGCGGCGGGCGTTGTAGAGCGATTTCAGGCTCGCGTCATCGTTTTGTGAGGCGAAGCCGAGGGGCGCAAGAAGAAAACAGAATCCGGCCAAAAACGCAGGCACAGCTTTCACCTTTAATGAGGGCATCGCTCACCTCACGGACGGCTCATACTAGCTGAATTCGCGCGATCACATTCTCAAATTGTTTTACCCCCACGGCGTAGTTGGGCCAGCATGGGGGAAGGATAGCACTTGGCCATTAGGCCCTGGCCGTTCCCCTGGATCTTAGCTCATGGCTGGCTGGTTGTAGTACCAAGGTGTTTTGACGTGCTTTCTCCATATATGTAGAGTTTTGTGCATGAAGACTCCGCGCATGTCTCCCCAGACGGTGAGCGTTCTGGAACGTTTCGCCGAAAGACCCTCGGCATGGCATTACGGGTATGAGCTGAGCCGGGAAACCGGACTGAAGTCCGGCACGCTTTACCCGATTCTCATGCGTCTTGCCCAACACGGAATGCTCGAAACCAAGTGGGTTACCACAGATGAGGGTGTTCCGCCACGCCACACCTACCGGCTTACAGCCACGGGAGTGGGAGTGCTCGGTGACTCGCTGTACAGAGTTCGGCCTCCGCGACAAGCTCGCCGCCTGGCACACAGCGAAGGGGGCGCATGAAATTATCCCGCAAACTTGCGGTTACATTTCTGCGGCACGCCCTGAAAATCGCGCCACCGCATGCCGCCGTGTGGGGCCGGGCGATGCTCGGCGAACTGCCGCACATCGAAGGCGACTGGTCGGCGCTGGCCTGGGCCCTCGGCGGCGTCGGAATGCTGGCCAGACACGCGCTTTTATCCCTCATGATTCCAGTTCGCCCAGATCAGATCGCGTCCGAAGGGAAGTTTTTCGCCCGGGAGAATCCCATGAAAAAAAGCACTCTGATTGCCGTTGCCGTTTGCTTCGTTGCATTCTTGCTGCTCTTCGCTGTGCCCTCGTTCCGTCAGGCGCTCAGCATCTGTGTAGCCCAAGGTCGTACGCTCGCGCTGGGACTGCGTGAGTATTACGTTCCTTTCGACCAGCAGCCGGAATTCAACAGGCAGGCGCGGCAAGCGGATTACGATGCGAGAATCCTCGCTTTCGCCAAAGTGGCTGACAAAGCACGGAAGAATCACGATGCCGAGGGTCTCGCCTTCGCTGCCATACATCGGTTCGACAGGCCTGATTCGTCTCGGCTGGCAGGAGAAGCGGTTCACCTGAACCCACAACTCACCTGGATTTATGCCATGATTGCCCGTCGCAATCAGCCGCTGCCTGAGTTCGATGACATGGGTGCAAAAACTCGAGCAGTTCGATCCACAAAACGCGATTCCCCATCTTCTGGTTGCGAACAAGCTGCGCGCGGCAAGCCTATCGGCGCGTGAGATCTCGATCCCCGCTTGGCAAAACGCCATGGCGGCCGCCTTCGCCTCTTCCAGGTTGGACACCTATCGTGACCGCCTGAAGGAACTCGATCACAAGATTATGGTTCGCTATGCCCTGGATGATCCCGCCACGGCTGCCAACCTTTTGTCCACGGAATTCTTTCCTGAGCGTGGTTATGCCCTGGAACCCGCAACACTACGCCAAGCTACTGCTGGATTCAGGCGATGCCCTGGCGGCTTACGGCGATTTTCGTGGCGCTGCTAAACAATATCTGCTGGCTGCGCATTTCGGCCAAATGATGCAGCCCCGCGGAGAAAGAAGCCTGGAAGGCCTCGCCCGTCTATATTCCGCCAATATGATTTTGCAAGGCCCTTATCATCATCTCGCGGCTCTTTACGAAAAGCAGGGAGATAAAGACCAGGCACAGTTTTTCTATGATCTTGCCGCCCGGGCCGATCAGGGGATGCGTGATCAACCCACGCTTGTCCGGCAATGGTGGAACGATGGCGAGGAACCCGCGAGCCGGAATGCCCAGATGCTGAATATTTCGGGGTTAACCATGTTGTTCTGCGGCGCCATGGTCGCATTGTGCGTGATCGTCAAAATCGCCAGGAGCCGCTCCGTTCTATTAAGCAGGCTTCACACGGGACGCATTACCAGACTTTGGGATGCGCCGGCGTCATCGGCCTCTTGCTCTCAAGCGCTACGCTTTATCTCAGTTATCGGCCCTACGCGGAAATCATTCACGCTTACCTTCGCGACGGCGACACAAGCCACCTATGGTCGCTACAACTATTCTTTAACCATCTTGACTATTTAGGTTTTTACGCTTTGCCCGCAACCATTGGTTATTTCTGGGTCGGCGTCATCGCGCTCTGCGCCGTCGCGCTGATCTTCACAACCGTCCACTTCATTGCAAAGCACCGGCAGCCGGTGTTGGCTGTATAGCTGAACATTTCCTCTCGAAGGAGATTCTTGGGCTGACTGACTCTGCACCTATAGATAGTTGACACCAAAGAAGCTAAAAGAATCCTCTGCGACTCCCCTTGCGCTCTCTGCGGTGAAAGACTCTGACCGCAGAGTTCGCAGAGAAACAGACTGAGGGCGCGGAGCTTGAGAAGAAGTAAAAGAGCCCTCTGCACTCTCCGCGGCACCGCTCTGCGCCTGTGCGTTAAAAAAAACGGCCTCAGAACTCACGGAAGCAAGCGGCGCGCCCTTACTGTAGCCTCAACCGCATCTCGTTGGTGGGGTGGAACCCCAGCGAGGCGTACAGGCCCCGGCCAACTTCGCTGGCATGAAGAGAAACCGTGGCGTAGCCCGCATCCCGGCACCAACCTACGCTGGTTTCTACCAGCAGCTTTGCAACCCCGCGCCGCCGGTATTCTGGATAAACGTAAAGATTCAGCAGATAAGCGCGCTGGTGCTGCACTTCCCAGGGGCGCGGCGGGGAAGATTGCAGAAGGATTCCGACTCCGCCGGCGATTTTGCCGTCCGGAGCAAGCGCGAACCATCCGAAATACTCTTTCTTGAGGAAGGCATCGCGCAGATAAGGGCCGGAAGCAGCTTCCATGCGATCGCGGGATAGGGTGTCACCTATCGCCATATCGTCAAACATGGCACGGCGATGACGCACGATTTCGGGCACGTCGGCTAAGCTGGTTTCGCGGATGGTGAAGCCCTTGATCATGGATGCGGACCCCGGCATGGCAAATGATGCGTAGACTGCAAAGCCCCGACCAAGCTACGCTTGGGCAGGGCCTTCGGCAGTACGCAACGGGGCAGCTACGGTTTCCCCGTATCTTCTTTGGCCAGCTTGACGCGGGCGGATTCCAACTTCTTTTGCACCTGAGCGAGTTCGTCCGTATCCACTTCCGCGGAGACGGTCTTGCTCCATTCGTCCACGGCGCGCTCCCAGTGCGTGGCGGCCAAGCGCAGGCGTCCGGTTTTTTGATACAGGTCGCCGAGGTGTTCCTGCACCGTGGGATCCTTGCCCATGTTGTGCTGCGAAGCCCTGGTCAGGTTATCTTCCGCCAGATCATACTTGCCGAGCTTGAAGTAAGCCCAGCCCAACGAGTCGAGATAGGCTCCATTGGCCGGATCGATGGCGACGGCCTTCTTGATCAGCGACAGCGCCTCGTCCAGCTTTATGCCGTGGTCCGCCATCATGTAGCCGAGGTAGTTCAGAGTCATGGCGTTCTGCGGATCAATCGCCAGAACCTTGCGGAAAGTTTCTTCGGCCAAATCGATTTTCTTCTGGCGCTCAAAGTTCGAGCCGCGCAGGAAGAGCACTTCTTTCTTTTCGTCAGGCTTGCTGGAGAGCTGATCGGCTTTGTCCAGGGCATCGGAAGCTTCCTGCCAGCGCTTCAGGCGGCTATACATCTGGGAGAGCGAAATGTATACTTCGCGATCTTCAGGCGCGCCTTTCAGCAGGCTGCGCACCATGGCCAGCCCTTGGTCGGCTTGGCCCATATCCGCCAACTGCGAGGCATAGACCATCTTCAGCCCGCGGTCGCTGGGCAGCTTTTGGGTGGCTTCCTTGGCGACATCGGTGGCCTGTTGCCACTGCTTGGCCTCGCGGTAGGTGTCCACCAGTTCCTGATAGCCGCGGACAGCATTCTCGTCGCCTAACCCGAGCATCTGGCGGAAAGTCGCGACAGCCTGGGTGTTGTTGCCATCGTCGCGATAAATGGTTCCCAAACGCTCCAGAAACACCGACCGGTTGTCTTTCTCTTCCTGGCTGTAACTGGCGATGGCGGGCTTTTCGGTCTTCTTCAGCAGGTCCTGCAAAACCTTCTCGGCATCGTCATACCGGCCCTGGGCCTGGTAGACGGCTGCGATGTTATAGGAGACTTCGACCGAGTCCTGCACCATGGACTCAGCTTTCTTCAGGTTCTCCAGAGCATCGTCAAACTGGCCGTTGCGGCGATAAATCTCGGCCATGCGAACGTAAGTCTGGGCATCTTCTGGATTGGCGTCGGCAATGATCTTGTACTGCTCGAGAGCGGCTGCGGTCTGCCCGTCATTGAGCAGGTTTTGCGCCAGCCCGCGAATCGCATCCAGATTGTCGTGGTCAAGATCCACAGCGTGGCGATAGGCGTCAATCGCCTGCTTGTACTGCTTCTGCTGCTCGTAGGTGTAACCCAATGCGGAGTAGAGCTTGGCGGAGCGCGCCGTATCCGGAATCGAGCTAAGGACTTTGGTGGCTCTGGCGGTATCGCCCTCGTCGTTATAGAGATAGGCCAGCATGGTGACCGCCTCTTCGGAAGAGGGGTCCAATTGCACAGCAGTTTTGAACTCGTTTTCCGCCTTGGCGGTGTTGTGATCCAGACGGTACAGGCGCCCCAATAAAAGGTGGTTGTCCACATTGTTGGGCTCGATTCGGGTGACGTCCTCGTATTGTCCAATGGCCAGCTTGAGGATATTGTCGGAGCCGCCGCCGTCCTGCGTGTCCCCCAGCGATTTCAGATAAATGCGTCCCAGCAACTTGTGCGCTTCGAGGTTGTTGGGGTCCTTTTTCAGGATGTCCTGCGCCTGCAGGACAGCATCGCGAATGCGGCCGGTCTTGATGTACATTTCGGCCAAAGCGGAGGTCAGGAATTCGGAAGTAGGATCGGCCTCGATGGCCTGGCGATACTCGTCAATGGCCTTGCTCGCCAGTTCGCTACGTCCATAGGCGGCCACCTCCTCTTCATACATGTGGGCCAGGGCGTAATGATAGTAAGCGGCAGCCCGGTCCGTCTTGCGGGGACTGGTGGAGGGCGCGGGTTTCGCGTTATTGGCCGGCGTTTGCTGCGCGAAGGCGGCAGTGGTGAACACTAAGACAGCAAAAGACACATAGATACGTTTCATCAAAGGACCTTCAATTCCTCATCTCGTAGCGATTGGATGCTGGACCGCTGGGCGAGGGTGCTCTGGTTATTGTAAACCTTCGCGCCACGGGCAGGTGGGGAACGTGCGGGGGAAGAGCGGGTGAGAGGGCATTCGGAGGTACAGGGACGAGCGGGTGGCAACACAGGAACTAAGTGGCGCGGTTAGAGTTATTGGAGAGTTCGTCAAACATCGCCCCGTGGGCGCGAGAGCGTCCCCTCGTCCAACTCCCGAGCACCGGTTCCACCGTAGGTTTCCCTCTGGACGAAATGTATCCGCAGGAGTCTAATGTCGAGCCATCATGGAAACGCTCGGGCTTTCGGATTCATCAACTCGCAGTGATAGCCGCATCAAGAGCCTGCTCTGGCCTTCGGTTGAAAGCGGAAGCGATGTGGACTATCTGGGCACGCAGGGGTACTGGGTATGCACACTGGTGGCGGTGTCCTCGTTCGCCTTTCTGTTAATCGCGGGACATCCGTTGATCGGAGCTCTCGTGCTGCTGTACTACTATGTCGGCGGCGTCGGGGTACGGGAGCGCAGCCGCTATGCGGCAACGGTTGTTTTCTTCATGTACTTGATTGACACGCTGGCAGCTCCAGGTGTGATTCGAATACTGTTTGCAGCCCTGCTGCTTTCGAACCTGCGCGCCACCTGCGTCGCGGCCAACTGGAAACCGGGGTCGGAGGAAGCGGCTTTACCGCTGCGTTTGGCGGAAACCTGGAGTGACAAGCTGGCAGACCGCTTTCCAGCCTGGCTCTGGCCGAAGGTAAGGATTCCGTACTACGTGTTCTCGGGAGTTTGCCTGGGGTTCGTAAGCGTGGTGATCGCAATGAGGATAGCGCACGCTCGGGTGTATCGGTAGCCCCGGGGAGCGAAGAGCGTCAATCTTTGCCGACGGAGCCCAGGTTAGCGTCCAACGGCGGGCCGCGAACCTGGGGCACAAAACGCTCAGGACGAGAGGCGGAGGAGAGCAGCTTTCAGATCGTCGGGCTTGAAGCCGAAGGGACCGGGCTTGCTCTTGTAAGCCACGCGGCCGTTGGCGTCAATCAAATACAGACGATCGGGCCAGCCGGTGTAGGCGCGCTCGGTGGAGTTGCCGAATTCGTCCAGCACGGCTGGCATAGTCAGGCCGAGTTTGCGCACGCAGGCGCCGGCGAGATAGGCGCGCTCCTCTTCATCCTTGGGGCTGGCAAAGACGACTTTGTCTTTGAGGTTACTTTCCATTTGCCAGACGTCGCTGGGATGGGCCTCGGTGATGTACACCACCAGAAATGCCACGCGGTCGCCATACTGCTCGTAGAGCTTATTGAGAGCGGGAGCCTCCCGCCGGAAAGGCGGTCAGGTGTAACTGCCGAAGATGAGGACCACCGGCTTCTGCCGATTCAGCGCGGAAAGCTGGACTTGGGCGGACTTGTCCACTTTCGTCAAGGTGAAGTCGGGAGCGGCATCGCCAATTTGCAGATTTCCGGCGCGGGCACGCAGCCACATGGTTTCGAAGGGAAAGAGGAGGAACGGAGCCGGCCCAGGCAATTTCATCATCACGCGGCCGAACTCTTCTGGAGGCTCATGCATGGCGTGCCAGATGAAGCCGGCGCAGGCGAGCCAAGCAACCGCGAGAGTCGCCAGAATGCCGACCAGCCAGCGGCGGGTGCGGGGAGTTTGTGGATAGAACTTCATAAATTCTGCATCACCTATTCTTACCCTTAAAGGACTTGCGCGGACAAGTGTCCGCGCCACATAGTTCAATATGAAACCACAGAGGGCACAGGGGAGTGTCTCAGAGCTGAGGTATCTCCAATCATTTCGTCTCCCTTATCAGAACAAAAACTTCAGCGCGAATTGGATCAAGCGCGGCGGTTCAGCCGCAAGTATCTCATTGAAGGTTGGTGAACTGATATCGCTATTCGGCAGATGGAAGTTCGTGTGATTCAGAATGTTAAAGAACTCCGCACGGAACTGGAATTCTTTTGACTCCGTGACCCTGAAATTCTTGAAAGCGGAGAAATCCCAGTTGGTGTAGCCAGGCCCGCGCGCAATGTTCCGCCCGGCGGTGCCGAATTGCTGAACCGGCGAGTTCGGATCGGGAATGACCCGGGCAAACGCATCCGCATTGAGCCATGCGCCGACGGTATGCCGCCCTGCGTTGGGATCCTGCCCGGCAATCAGATCCGGCCGGTTGGCTGAGAACCCGGTGATTTCCGGCGCTCCGCCTTGCTCTGACACGTCGCGCGAATCGAAAACTGTAAACGGTGTGCCACTCATGGCGGTGACAATTCCGTTAAGCTGCCAGCCGCCCAGCACGTGCTGGTACCAAAAACGCTGCTGTTGCCAGAAGGGAATGGCCCACTGGTAGCTGAACACGAACCGGTGGCGCGCATCGAAAAGCGACGGTCCTCTCTCGGCAGCCAAGTCAAATGGGTTCTGCGCCAGGTCGTTCTCGCCAGCTACCTGAATTGAGCCGGAGCCCGAAATATTAAAAGACGAAACATCATCAATCGCCTTGGAGTAAGTGTAGGAGGCAAGAAACGACATCCCATGGCTGAACCGCTGCCGCAGGCTGGTTTCCAACGCGTTGTAGGAGGAATTGGCAACACCCGCGATCAGGCCACTGGAGGAAACTTTGCAGGAGCTTGGCGGATCCGCCAGAGTGCATCCGGAATAAAGACGCCGCTGATCGGCATTATCGGTGGTGGAAAGAGGGTTGCCGTCTCCGTCAAAGCCGGGTATGTATACGGTCGGATTGCCCTCAATCATGCGAGGCAGCTTCGTTCCCTTGGTTCCGACATAGCCGACTTCGAGCAGAAGATTCTTAGTTAACGATCTCTGGACATTTAGGTCCCAGTCCTGCGCATAAGGAAGAGGCAGGTTTTGCGCCATGGTTAAGTTCGTCAGAGGAGTGGCGAAAGTGCCGGGCGCAGGCGGGTTGCCATTGTATGGGTCGGCAAAATTGAGAGGGGTAGTCGGGCCGAGATTAATCTGTTCCGTTTGCAGATACGGAGGCGCGCTGATGGGGGATTGCAGCGGTCCTCCTTGGCCCGTGTAGTAGGGCTCATAGTAGATACCGTACGCGGAAGTGACGAGCCAGTTCCCACTTCCCGTCGGATCCCACGCAATGCCTACCCGGGGCGCAAAGGCTTTCTTCTCCGTCGGGATCAAGCCTGCGGGTACCCCTTGATCGCCGGGGTAGAGCAGTCCGGGAGGAGCGGAGGGCATCACTGTCGACTGCCGTCCGGGAACCCAAAGGGTCAAGCGGTTCTTGATTTCGGTGTAAGGGAAGGGCAGGTCATAGCGCAGGCCGAGGTTCACGGTCAGACGCGAAGTGGCTTTGTAGGTGTCTTGCACATAACCATTGAGTGCTTTGCCGTTGATCCCGCGAGCGAAATCACCGCGCCCCTGGAGGAAGAATACCGGCTGGCCAATCAGAAAACTGGCGAAAGCATCGGTAATGGGAAAGGGCGCGAAAACGAAAAATCCGTTGGTCGCGATGCCCTGCAGCATGTTGACGTGCTGATGCTGAAAGCCGCCGCCGAACTTCAAGTCGTGTTTTCCCCGCACCCAACTTAAAGAGCCGGTGTAGTCGTAGGCATTCTCGTAGGTGCGGCGCGGCCCAGTGATTGGAGCACCCACTGTCGTGTACGCACTCACAATAAGGTGCGGAGGGCCGACGGCGATATCCAGGCTGGGATCGTATTCAAAGCCCAAGCTGGCTGGCGAGGTGTGATTGGGGCGTTCGCCGAAGAGGAACTTGTTGCGTAGAAATGAAAAGCGCAATACACCGACAAGAGAAGGCGAAAACGTGTGGGTTTCCTGAGCCACGAAGTCCTGGGAGCGTTGTTCTTCACCCACCGGGAACCCCGGCACGCTCGCCCCCGCCGGGGAAAGTGGATCGATGCGGGTGCCGTCATTGATCATGTAGCGGAAGTTCAGCGTGTCGTTGGCGGTCAGATAGTGGTCAATTCGCAGTCCACCTTCATTGAAATCGTCGTGCTTGATTTGCGTCGAGGTGTAGGTATTGGGGCCGGTGTTGGGTAGTGGAAAGAGACTCAAGAGATTCTGCGAAAGCTGGCTGATGAAGGGCGGGGGCAGCTGGTTGTCGGGAAAAAACGTCGGCGGATTGGTGACCACGAGAGCCAACTGGTGGTCGGGATTGTTACAGAAGCCGTTGGTGAAGCCCTCCGGACAGATCTCGGAGAAATCTCCGTTCCGCTCGTTCAGCGAAGGCACGGTGGAACCTTGGGTTTCGCCCTGGCGATTGCGGAAGCCTTCATAAAATCCAAAGAAGAACGTTTTGTCTTTATGGATCGGGCCGCCGAACGTAGCGCCGAACTGATTTTGCTTCAGGGGTTCGGTCGTAGAAGCGAAGTAATTGGTGCCGTCGAAAGCATCGTTGCGCAGGAATTCCCACACCGCGCCGTGGAAATGGTTGGTTCCGGACTTGGTGATGATGTTGGTGGTGGAACCAAGACTGCTGCCGAACTCGGCGGTGGAGTTGTGGGTGAGAATCCGGAATTCCGTGATTGCGTCTACCGGCGGTCTGAGAACGAAGCCGCCATCCACGCCATTGAAATTGTTGGCGCCATCAATCAGGAAATTGTTTGATTCGGGCCGTTGGCCATTCACTGCATATGCCTGCCCCTCGCGCAGCGACGATCCCGCCAGCTTCAGCCCTGGAGTCAGCGGAACAACACCCGGCTGCAACGTACCCAATTGACTAAAATCGCGCCCATTGAGAGGGAGGTCCAGAATTTCTTGTTCAAGAACGACTTTGCCCAGACTGGTTACGGTCTGCTGAATCAGTTGCGCGTCGGCTTTGACTTCGACCTGCTCATTTTCCGTGCCGACAGCGAGATGAACGGGAACTTCGGCGGTCTCGTTCACGTTGAGTGTGATTCCCTGCTGAAGATACTTCTGGAAGCCTTTGGCTTCCACCTGCACCTGGTAATGACCGACGGGCAGTTCCAGCAGAATGTAGGCGCCCGCGCTATCCGTGGTCGTGGAGCGGAGGAGTCCGGTTTCGGTCCTGGTCGCGCTGACGCTAGCGCCACGGACCACGGCGCCCGTAGGATCAGTTACCGTTCCACGAATGTTGCCGGTGATCTGCTGTGCCGCCACCGGCCAGGCTGCCGCTAGGCAGGCAAGAACACACGCAAACTTTCTGCAATTCGCCATAGAGTGCAAGCCTTCACAACTGGGATATGGATTGAATCCTGGGATTGCTAACCCGGCAGTCACAACCCTCGATCACCGGGAAAATTAAAGACTCCACAAAAGTGGGGAGATTATTGTCCTTACGAATAGGTGGGGTCAATCGTATGAAACTACTATCTGCGGGGCTGGTTCCTACTCTTTTTGTACTATTGCGAGGCCGGCGACGACGCCATTAACTTGGAAGACTTTTTGTGAGTGAGGCTGCAATTTCGCGAAACACAAAGGCTCCATCCGGCGCTGACAGCTTGCGGCGGCAGCTCGGCCTGGGCTCGACCACGGCCGCAGTTATCGGCAGCATTATTGCGGTCGGTATCTTTCTAACTCCGGCTGGAATGGCCAAGGCTCTGGGGTCCCCATTCTGGCTGCTGGTCGTGTGGCTGGTCATGGGCGCGCTGACCATGAGCGGGGCGCTATGCTTTGGCGAACTGGCAGCGCGCTTTCCGCGAGCGGGCGGAGCGTATGTTTACCTGCTCGAAAGCTACGGCCCGCGCATCGCGTTTTTGTTTGGGTGGATGTGCCTGCTGGTGATGGACCCGGCGGTCACCGCGTCCCTGGCGACCGGACTTGGCGGATACTTCGCCTACATTGTGCCGTTGCCGCAGCTTGGCGTCCGGTTGGTGGGCATTGCTGTCATTGCGGGATTGTGCGTGCTGAACATCCTCAGCATGCGCGTGAGTGCCGGATTCCTGCGCTGGACCACGTGGCTGAAGTTGGGGCTGCTCGGCTTCCTGACGATCTGGGCGGTGGTGTTCCACCTGGGATCGTGGTCGAACTTTACGCCGTTCGTGGCGCAGCGTCCGGGTTCGTTGGCACTGGGACCTGCTTTGGGGGTAGGGGTGGTCGGGGCGTTCTTTTCCTTTGGCGGATGGTGGGATGTCGGGAAAATCGCCGGGGAAGTGCGGGATCCCGGGCGCACGGTGCCACGGGCGTTGTTATTCGGCATGCTGGCGGTGACGGGGGTTTACGTCATCGTGAGCGCCGTCTTTCTATATCTCGTTCCGCTCGACAAAGTAACGTCGGATGAAACTTTCGTGGCGCTGGTGGGCGAGGTGCTGTTTGGCGCGCCGGGCGGAATGATCTTTGCGGCTATCGTGGTGGTTTGCCTGATCGGCAGCTTGGCGGCTCTCATTATGTCAGCGCCGCGCGTTTATTATGCGATGGCGCAGGACGGACTTTTTCTGAAGGCAGTGGCGCACACGCATTCGCGTTTCGGGACGCCGATGAACGCAATTGTGATTCAGGGAACAATTGCGGCGTTTCTGGTTCTGATTGGCACGTTCGAGCAAATCATTTCTTACGCGATCTTTACCGTGGTGTTCTTTCTGGGATTGACGGTGGCTGGTCTTTTTATTCTGCGGCCGCGGGGGCGGGTAGACAACTCAGTGATTTTGACGCCGGGGTACCCGTTCACACCGCTTGCATTCCTTGTTCTTGTCGCGCTGATGCTGGTTTTGGTGGGGGCGCATTCGCCGAAGCAGGCAGTGCTGGGCGTAATGGTGGTGCTGGCGGGGCTGCCTGTATATGAACTGTTCCGCCGAAAACGACTCGGGAGAAGGCCGGGGCAGCACGAGACCGCTGTGGGTGAAATGGAAATTCCGGAGGAGGCATAATTCGTGGCAGAGGAAGATAACGACAAGGCACCGCCGGCCGAAAAGCCGGCCACGAAGATCAAAATCATCGAAGATGCCGAGGCCACCGGCGATACGGCTGCCGCTTACGATTTCTGGCGGGCGGGTTCGGGAAGACAGCAAGTGCCCGGCATTATCAAGTGCTTCGGCGCGCGTCCGGATTTCCTGCGACAGGTCGTGGAATTCTCCAATACGGTTCACTTCTCCGAAGGGCATCTTTCGCGGCGGCACAAGGAGATGATTGCCAGCCACGTTTCCTACCTGAACCGCTGCCCGTATTGACTGGACAGCCACGCCTACTTCCTGCGGGTTCAGGGAGCCACAGATCAGACCGTAACAGCAATAGCGGAGGGCAAACTCGACGATGCTGGGTTGACGCCTGCCGAACGAGCGCTACTCGCGTACGCTGCGCTGATTACCCAAGCTGCGTACAAGTCCACCGGCGACGACGTGCAGAAGCTAAGGGATGCTGGCTGGAGTGAAAATCAGATCGCCGAGGCGGTCTATGTAACAGCCTTATTTGCCTTCTTCAACCGAGTGGCGGATGCGTTTGGAGTTCCCTCGCAGAACTATCTGGAGACCGGGAATCTCACTCCGTAGGAAATCCGTAGGAAAGAAGACCACCCTTCCTGGTTGTCCGCGCCGTCTGCATATCTTTGGGGCGGTGGCAACTCCCCAACCCATGGTCGCGCACCACGGCGGTTTTCTTTAGAATGAGTTCCGTTTAGACCTGTATCCAATGGAGAACAACTCATGCCCGATCCCCTTCTGATCGCAAAAAGCAGCGAGGAACTCTACCTCCTCCCAGCCATGGCCAACCGCCACGGCCTGGTCGCGGGTGCGACGGGAACCGGCAAGACCGTCACTCTGCAGGTGATGGCAGAGGCTTTCAGCCGGATTGGCGTGCCGGTGTTTGCAGCCGATGTGAAGGGCGATCTTTCGGGCATCAGCCAACCCGGAGCCGGCAATCCCAAGCTTCAGGAGCGCTTCCAGAAGCTGGGGATCGGCAATTTCGCTTTCTCCGGCTGCCCCGTTACTTTCTGGGATGTTTTCGGGGAAGAAGGTCATCCGGTACGGGCTACGGTATCGGAAATGGGACCTCTACTCTTTAGCCGCATCCTGAGCCTGAACGACACGCAAACCGGCGTATTGACGCTGGTCTTCAAAATAGCCGACGACAACGGGTTACTGCTGCTTGACCTGAAGGACCTGCAGGCTATGCTGCAGCACGTGGGAGAGTCGGCGAAGGATTTTCAGACGGAGTACGGCAACATCTCCGCCGCGAGCATCGGTACGATTCAGCGCAACCTCGTGGCCCTGCAGCAGCAGGGGGGAGACAAATTCTTCGGGGAACCGGCGCTGAATCTTGATGACCTGATTCAAACCGACTCCGGGCGCGGCGTAGTGAATTTGCTGGCAGCCGACAAACTGATGAGCTCGCCACAGCTTTACGCGACATTTCTTCTGTGGATGCTCTCCGAGCTTTTCGAGCGCCTGCCTGAGGTTGGCGACACGGACAAGCCGAAGCTGGTGTTCTTCTTCGACGAAGCCCACCTTCTGTTCAACGATCTGCCGCAGTCGCTGGAAGCCAAGATCGAGCAAGTGATTCGGCTGATCCGCTCCAAAGGCGTGGGCGTGTACTTCGTCACGCAAAATCCCACTGACGTTCCCGAGATTGTTCTCAGCCAACTGGGCAACCGGGTGCAACACGCGCTGCGAGCTTTTACGCCCAACGATCAGAAGGCAGTGCGGGCGGCGGCGCAAACCTTTCGGACCAATCCCAGCCTGAAAGTTGAAAGTGTAATCACGGAACTCGCCGTGGGGGAAGCGCTGATCTCGTTCCTCGAGGAAAACGGCACGCCCGGCATGGTGCAGCGCGCCTTGGTCTATCCTCCACACAGCCAGATCGGCCCCATTACCCCCGACCAGCGACGGCAGGCGATCAGCAACTCTGTAGTGGCGGGGGTGTACGAAAAGGCTGTGGATCGCGAGTCGGCTTACGAACGCCTGAAAAACCGCGCGCAGCAGCCGGTGTCTACTACGCAGGAAACGCAACATCAACAAGCGGAGCAAAGCCAGCCCTGGTATGCCAGCCTTCCTTCCCTCGGCGGTGCGTTAGGTGGACTGGGCACAAGCGCTCGCGGACGTCGCGGCGACACGCTGGGCGAAGCCATGATGAAAAGCGCCGTGCGTACTATCGGCAGTTCGGTCGGGCGCGAACTTATTCGCGGGGTGATGGGATCACTGCTGGGTGGGACCTCCTCCCGGCGGCGTTATTAGCATAGCTTTGGTTAACGGCAGGAATAAATTCGTGCCCTCCGAATCGCGGCAATCCAGACGTTGAGACGGCGGAGCAATCAGTGCGCCATGACGGTCTTGCCGCCCTTTGGCCGCCGCATCCAGAACAGGAACGGAATCATCAGCACGAACATCACCGCCAGAAAGCGGAAAGAGTCGTTGTACGCCAGCATCGAGGCCTGACGCTGCACCATGGCCCACAAAGCCGCCCGAGCCTGGTCGGTGGCTCCCGCCGGAGAGGCGCCACGCGACATGAAATAACTTTGCAGACCGTGGAAGATACGCTGTGTGACCGGGTTGGCGCGGTTGACGTGAACCCCCAGGATGTTGATGTGTTTCTGGGTGGCGCGCACCTGCATGGTCTCCACAATCGAAATGCCGACGCTGGCGCCGACGTTGCGCATCAAGTTGAAAATGCTGGTGGCATTGCCCATGCGGGCGAGAGGAATGGGATCATTGGTTGCGGTTGTGAGCGGAACAAATACCAGGGCCAGGCCCGCCCCTTGTACGAGCAACGGCGGCCAGAAGGTCGAGGAAGCGATTGAGAGGCTGAGCCGGGAAAGATCGTACATAGCAATCGCTCCGGCAACGAAGCCGACGGCCAGAAGCTTGCGCGGATCCAGCTTTGAGGTCAAATAGCCGATCAGGGGCATGGCAACAAAAGATGCCAGGCCGCGGGGCAGATTGGTAATGCCGGCATGCGTTGCGGTGTATCCCAAAACCTCCTGCATTAGGAGCGGGAGAAGCACGGTGCTGCCGTAGAGCACGATACCAACTGCCGCCATCAACGACGTACCGATGGCGAAGGAGCGGTAGCGGAACACGCCGAGGTCAATAATGGGATGGTCGGTGACTAATTCTCGAATGATCAGACCGATGAGACCGATCACCGTAAGCACGGCCAAGGCTACAATGAAGTGCGAAGCAAACCAGTCTTCTTCCTGACCCTTGTCGAGCATGATCTGCAGCGAGCCCATGCCCAGCACCAGCAGTCCGATGCCCCAGTAGTCAATCCCCATGGCCTTCTTGCGCAGGTAGGGCGGATCGAAGACAAAGAGATACGTGAGAATCACGGCGATCACGCCAATGGGGACATTGATGTAAAACACCCACCGCCAACTGTAATTGTCAGTGAGCCAGCCGCCGAGCACCGGTCCGAGCATGGGGGCGACAACAATGCCCAGCGCCCAGAAGCCCATGGCTTGCCCGCGCTTTTCCGGGGGGAAAGCTTCCAGCAGGATGGCTTGAGAAAGCGGTTGTAGTCCGCCTCCGCAGGCCCCTTGGATCACCCGGCATGCGATGAGGAATCCAAGGGAGGGCGCCAGCCCGCACAGGAAAGACGCTGCCGTAAATCCCACGACTGAAGCGGTGAGCAGGCGCTTGCGTCCGAACCGGCTCGCCAGCCAACCGGTCATGGGTAGAATAATGGCGTTGGCAACCAGGTAGGAGGTTAAGGTCCAGGTGGCCTCGTTCGTGCTTGCGGAAAGGTTCCCCGCGATATGGGGGAGTGAAACGTTTACGACGGTCGTGTCGAGCACCTCCATGAAAGTGCTTGACATCACCGCAATGGCGATCAGCCATGGGTTGGGGCTCGGGAGAGCGGGCGGATTCGGGAGTGTTCCCTGGCTCATGGGCAGAACCTGCTTAGATGCTGGACCAGTTGGAATGATGCGGAGCGATTAGGCTGCGTGGCTGCTTTCCACTTGGCGTGCTGGCGCTTCCAGCCGGGTGCGGCTCCAGGTGTATGAAACGCGGTGAATGACTGTGATGGTGGAAAGTACCGCGATCACCCACAGCACCGGCGCCATGACGTTAAACAACGCGCCAATGATCACCAGCACCAGGCGCTCAGGCCTCTCCATGAAACCGACGCGGCAGGAGCCGATGAGCGATTCGGCGCGGGCGCGCGTATAGCTGACCATGATGGCGCTGATCATTACAAACGCCGCCAGTACGACGTAGAAAAATCGCTCGCCGCGGCCATAAAAGACAAGCAGTCCGAGGAATTGGGAAGCGTCACTGTAGCGGTCAATCACCGAATCGAAAAATGCGCCGAAGCGGGTGACGCGATCGGTGGCGCGGGCCACCTGGCCGTCCACCAGATCGAAGAATCCGGAACCGATGATGACCAGCCCGGCGTAGCGAAACATGCGAGCCTGGTTGTCGCTATTGGCGTAGCCGAAGAGAAATGCGGCGATGGTGTTGACGACCAAGCCCATGAAGGTGAGCACGTTGGGATTGATGCGCGCCAGCGCCAGCCAGCGAACGATGGCATCCAGCAGCACCCCACAGGCGCGCCCGAAGGCACTGGTCCAGGTCATACGCGGCATGTCACACGAGGCATGTTATCCAGCCTCAGCCTCGGTTTTGTTGTGCATGGTCATGAAGCTCAGGATTTCCATTTCGCGCTTGCCACCGGGAGTGACCACGGTTGCGCTATCCCCAACCTTTTTGTTGAGCAAGGCGCGGCCGATGGGCGAAGTGGTGGAGATTTTTCCCGCGGCCACGTCGCTTTCCTCGCTGGTTACCAGCTCATATTGCATTTCTTCGTTCTTGGTATTGTCATAAATCCGGACAGTGGAACCCAGCCCAACCTTGTCCTTCGGTATGTTGTTCATGTTAATGAGCGAAAGGTCGGCGAGGCGGCGGCCCAGCTGGCGCAGGCGCGCCTTGACGTACTCCTGGCGCTGCTTGGCCATGTGGTACTCGGCATTTTCGCTGAGATCACCCAGAGCAACAGCCTTCTTGAGCTCCTTGGGAAGCTCGTGGGCGAGCTCGTGCTCAAGCGTGTTGATTTCTTCCTGCAGCTTTTTCTTGATTTGTTCGGTCATGAGTCAAAGTCTGGATTATAAACCCAGGTTCGGGACCTCCGGGCGAGCCAGAATATTTGGTACTCAGAAAATGGGGAGCCGTAACTTGAAAGATACGGGACGGCCAGGAGCGAAACCGAGGGCCGCGAATCAAATGTAACCAGATGACAACAAGGTATTTACAGGATAGATTTCAGGCGACATCAGGCTCCAGGTTGCGGCCCGGGGCGTCCCCGGAATTGCTTTGAGGACGCGAGTCGGGTAGACTTTGTAAGTAATATCTCTGGTCGCCCTGCACTCGTTGGTTGGTCCTTTATGTCGAGTAGCGGTAACAGCTTCCACATAGGCGACAAAGTCGTTTATCCCAACCACGGGGTAGGCGTCATCGAACAGATCAGCAGCCGGACTATCGGTGAGACGGTCGAGCAGTTTTACCTCCTGAAAATCAAAGCCAGCAGCCTGAAGGTCATGGTTCCGTTCCACAATGTTGGGATGGTGGGGCTGCGGCGCGTGGTGAAAAACGGCGAAATTCAAAAGATCCTTGATTTTCTGATGGATGGCGATTGCGACAACAATGCCGATTGGAAAGACCGGTTCAAAGAGAATTCCGAACGCATGCGTACCGGCTCCCTGGTGGAAGTGGCGGCGGTTCTCAAGGGGCTGCTGGTGCTGAATCAGAACAAGCCGCTTTCATTCCGGGAAAAGAAAATGTTGGAGCGCGCCCGCTACTTGCTGGTCAGCGAACTGGCCATGGCGAGAAATTGCGAGGACGCGCAGATTGAAGAAATGCTCACCAGCGCTCTCTCCAAGAGCAACTTGCGGTTCCCGGACGCTTCAGAGTTCCAAGCGTAGGAATAACGTTCCCTTGAAATCTTCTCCGTCTATGCCCTGATCTCTGCCTGCGCCTTCGCCCGCCGCTCCGGATAAAGCGGAAAAGCTTCCGCCAGTTCAAGCACTTGCCGACGGATTTTCGCCAGGACAGCTGCGTCGTTGCGGCCATGCAGCCCCTCCGCGATCCATCGGCCAACCTGGCGCATCTCCCCTTCTTTCATCCCGCGCGTGGTCAGCGCAGGCGTGCCGATGCGCACGCCGCTCGGTTTGAGCGGAGGATTGGTATCGAACGGGATGGCGTTCTTGTTCACGGTGATGCCGGCTTCGCCGAGAGCTTTTTCGGCTTCGCTGCCCAACATGCCTTTGGCAAAGACATCGATCAGCATGACGTGGGTATCCGTCCCGCCGGAGATCACGCGAAAGCCCTCTGCCGCCAGGGTTTCGGCCAGGACTTTGGCATTGGAAACCACCTGCCGGGCATAGGCCTTGAACTGCGGCTGCATGGCTTCGTGAAAACAGACCGCTTTCGCCGCCATAATGTGCACCAGCGGGCCGCCCTGCATGCCGGGAAACACGGTTTTGTCGATGGCCGCGCCAAACTCGGCCTTGGATAAGATCATGCCGGCGCGGGGGCCGCGCAGCGTCTTATGCGTGGTCGAGGTGACAATCTGCGCGTGGGGCACGGGCGAAGGGTGGACGCCGCCAGCCACCAGGCCCGCGAAATGCGCCATGTCCACCAGGTAGAGCGCGCCGACCTTGTCGGCAATCTGCCGCATGCGGGCAAAGTCAATAATGCGCGGATAGGCGCTGCCGCCACCGATGATCAGTTTGGGCCGCTCTTTTTCGGCCAACTTCTCCAGATCGTCGTAATCAATGGTTTCAGTCTCTCTCGTCACACCGTAGGGCACGACACGATAGGTTTTGCCGGAGAAATTCAGTGGATGGCCGTGAGTGAGATGTCCGCCGTGCGCCAGGTTCAAGCCAAGAATTGTGTCGCCGGGCTGAATTACCGCCGCATAGGCCGCCATGTTGGCCTGCGAACCGGCGTGGGGCTGGACATTGGCGTGCTCGGCGCCGAAGAGTTCTTTCACCCGGTCGCGGGCCAGATTCTCGACGACATCGGCAAATTCGCAACCGCCGTAGTAGCGCTTGCCGGGATAGCCTTCGGCATACTTGTTGGTGAAAACCGAGCCCATGGCCTCCAGCACGGCATCGCTCACAAAATTCTCGGAGGCGATCAACTCCAGGCCGTCGTGCTGTCGGCGGGTTTCATTGTCAATCGCCAATGCGACTTCGGAATCCACTTCGTAAAGAGGGCGGGACATAGTGTTTTTTTTCATTTCGTGATTTCTCGGTGCGCGTTCTTCCAGTTTCTCAGTGAGGCTGGGCTTTGCTTTCGATCTGATCAACCTTGTCGATTCGCCGGCGGTGCCGGCCTTCGCCGGAAAAATCCGTATTCAGCCATCGGTCTACAATTCTCAGCGCGGTGGTTTCGTCGAGCATGCGCCCGCCCAGGGTCAGAACGTTGGCGTTATTGTGCTCGCGGCTGAGCTGAGCTTCTGCTTCGCTGTGCACATTGGCGGCGCGAATGCCGGGGATCTTGTTGGCCGCCATGGACATGCCGATGCCGGTGCCACATACAAGAATGCCGCGATCGGCCCGCTGCGCCGCGACTTTCTCTCCAACCGCCAGCGCATAGTCCGGGTAGTCCACCGCTTCATTTGAATTCGTCCCCAGATCTTGCACTCCGATGCCCTTGTCCACAAGGTGCTGCCGAATCTTTTCTTTAAGGTCAAAACCGCCGTGATCGGCGCCGAGGGCGACTTTCATAGGGACATTGTAAACAAGCATTTAGCAATTGACACTTGGCAAGTAGCATTCTGCAGTCCAGACTGGACGTTCGGCCCCGAGTCGGCTTATCCGATACCCTTAAGACAGGGCCAAAAGCGGGTGTTATCGGCAATCTGAATCTTTGTCCAGGAAACTCTCCTACACGCTGACCGAAATTCATCAAACTGCAACATGTGGCTTCAGTTTGGGGTTTGACACTGTTTATAAGCGATTGCTATAGTCGAAGGGTCCTAATTTAGGATGCGAGTTGTTTTTGCAACGCACAGCCGCTGGAATTGTTTGGTCCGTTCGCCAGAGCGGGCTCACCATAACCTAAGATTCACGCCGGCAGTTCGCGCCGAACCACCCGCATCCGTCCCGCACTGAGTGCGAGATCTACCAGAGAGGCTATTATCTTGTCCGACGACAGCACCCCCCGCAATCTGGATTCCTCAAGTTCTTCGATTTCCGTGGCTGAGGAGAATCCGGTTCCCTCTGAGGTTCCGACGCTCGAGCTTCCGGCGCTGGCGCAGCCCGTCCCACAGCCCGAACAAGCTCAGCCCGAACAAACCCAGTCCGATCAAGCCGCGGAAGAGAAACCAGCCAGCAGTTCTGGCAGCGAGGACTTCGCCGCCGCCCTGGAGACATTTACCACCGAGAGCGAAGAAGCGATCAGCGAAGACCACGTGCTGAAGGGCACGGTACTCAAGCTGACTCCCACCCATGTCGTCGTAGACATCGGCGCCAAGTCCGAGGGCATGTTGCCCATCGCCGAGGTGCTGGACCACGAGGGCAACCCCAAGTTCCAGCCCGGTGACGAAATTGACGTGATGCGGGTAAAGGGCGAAAGCGAGGAAGGGTACGTCAACCTTTCGCACGAGAAGGCACAAAAGCTGCGCGCCTGGGACGAAATTGAAAAGGCCTACAACGAAAAGCGGCCCATCCAGGCCACCGTGGTCGAACGCATCAAGGGCGGTCTGACCGTGGACATCATGGGCGCGCACGCTTTTCTGCCCGGTTCGCAGGCGGAGCTGCGGCCAGTGCGCAACCTGGATGCGGCCAAGGGACAGGTTCTGGATGTTGCCATCATTAAACTCAACAAGAAGCGCGGCAACATTGTCGTCTCCCGCAAGCAGATTCTGGAAGAGGAGCAAAACGAAAAGAAATCCAAAACCCTCGAGCATCTCGAGGAAGGGTCGGTACTCACCGGGGTGGTGAAGAATCTCACCGAATACGGCGCGTTCGTGGATCTGGGCGGCCTGGACGGCCTGCTGCACATCACCGATATGTCCTGGGGGCGTCTCACCCATCCCCGCGACCTGGTCAATGTCGGCGATCAGATACAAGTCAAAGTCCTGAAGTTCGACAAAGAAAAACAACGCGTTTCCCTGGGCTTTAAGCAGCTGACTCCCGATCCATGGCTGGATGCCGAGCATCGCTATCCCATCGGCGCGCATGTCACCGGCCGCGTGATCAGCGTGACCGACTACGGCGCCTTTGTGGAGCTGGAGCAGGGCATCGAGGGACTGGTTCATGTCAGCGAAATGACTTGGTCCAAGCGCATGAAGCACCCCTCCAAGCTGGTGAATATTGGTGACGAGGTGGAGGCGGTCGTACTCAATGTAAATCCGGCCGAGCGCCGCATTTCGCTGGGCATGCGCCAACTGGCCCCCAACCCGTGGGATAGCCTGCATGACAAGTTTCCCGTGGGCGCCACCGTGGAAGGCCGCGTGCGCAACCTCACCGATTTCGGTGCATTTATCGAGATTGAAGACGGTATCGATGGCCTGGTCCACGTCAGCAATCTGAGTTGGACCAAGCGCGTGAAGCATCCTTCGGAAGTTTTGAAGAAGGGCGACCGGGTCAAAGCCGTGATTCTCGCCATCGAACCGGACAAGCGCCGCCTGTCATTGGGCGTGAAGCAGCTTCAGCCTGATGTTTGGGAGACGTTCTTTGAGCAGCATCATATCGGCGACGTGCTGCGCGGCAAGGTGCTGCGCGTGGCCAGTTTTGGCGCATTTGTCGAGATCGCCGACGGCGTTGAAGGGCTTTGCCACAATTCGGAAGCCGTGGATGGCAATGGACAGCCGCTGCATCTCGAACCCGGACAGGAACACGATTTCAAGATCATCAAAATGAGTCCGGAAGAAAAGAAAGTTGGGCTCAGCATTCGCGCCGTGGGCGAAGAGGCCTCGCGTTCCGAGGTGGAAGCCTACAAGCACCCAGCGTCGAGCACCGGCGGTTCGACCATTGGCGAGTTGATGTCGTGGAAGCGGGCCGGCGGCGAGAATAGCTAGCTGCGATTTTGTGTTTTGTTGCATTATGTTAGGTGGTAGTCGCAACAACGTATACTTATTTCACGCTAGGGAATGTGCTGGGTCTCCGACAATCCATCCGCAGTTTGAACGATATTTTCGGATCTGTCTGGCGCGACAAATCCAACCAGGACGAACGCCTTAAGCGCCTGTTTCTTGCGGGCGGCTGGCAGATGTGGAAACGGCTGGCGAGAACCCCGGTCAATGTTCCGCTTTTCAATGGGTTACGTTTTCGTGCCTACCCTGACTGCACTTCATCCTCCGGTATCTTCTATACGCGGGTTCCAAATGTCGAACCAGTTTTGTTCATAAGGGACCATGTCAGAGGTGGCACCCTGGTGGACATCGGCGCTAATGTCGGCTCCGTGAGCCTGCTACTGGGAGACTGCTTTGAGGCCGGCTGGCTTTTCGAGCCTAATCCAGTAGCGGCTGCTCGGGCGCGCGAAAATATCGAAATCAACCATCTCCCCTTTGAGGTGCACGAAGTCGCTTTGTCAGATTGCGAAGGTCTCGTCGAATTCGAAAACCTTGGGGGAGTAAACAGCTGCAACCGGGCGGTCGAAGGATTCCGGACTGAAGCGCCCACGATTACTGTTCCTCGAATTACCTTCGACCGGTTTTTGGCTGATCACCATCCCCCGGCGCCGATCACGGTGGTCAAGGTCGACGTAGAGGGTCATGAGAACGCCGTATTTCGGGGCATGGAGCTTTTTCTCAAGAACCAGCGGCCGCGGCTCGTCATGTTCGAATACCTGAAGCGAACGAAAATCGCAGAGACATTCGAAATCTTCTCTCGAGCCGGATATCAGATCATCGAACTGACCGCTAAAGGACCGGCACTTGCAACTACGGAAGTGCCGCCTCTCCAGGACCTGTTTGCTTGCCCTTCGGAGCTGGTTGGTGATTTTCTGCCATCCTCCGGTGAGAATTCCACCTCTCGATCCTCCGCCGCTTCGTCCCCGGCTTGCTCCTGCTAGAATCAATCCGTGCTGCGAAACCTGCTGCTAAGCCTGACAATCGCGACTCTTGGAGCCGGGGCCTGCGCCCAACAGCCTGCTTCCAACCCACCGAAAGTTAAAGTGAACATGCTGAACGTCTGCTCGCCTTCTCCCCAGGAGCAGAAGGAGATTGCGGCTGCGCTCGAGCGCGTTCCCAAGGAGCCGCTATTCAGCACCGATTTCGAAGTGGACCGCGGCCGTTCGAGTCTGGATCAGCCGCCAACTTTTCTTCAGCCGGGCGCCAGCACGCGCGTGTCTTCAGATATCCCGACTGCAACCTGGGTGCGCATCCGCCACGAGTTTGGCGTGCAAGCGCTGTTTTCTTCCGTGCAATATTCCTTCAGCCAGGACTCGCAGAACATGGTCGAAACGCTGGTTTTTCATGTCCGTGAACCCAAGGATCTGATGCAGCTGTCGATTGAAGACAGCGCATCATCTGTGACCTCGCCCGCCGACATGCTCAAGAGCAATACGCCGGTTTCACATATCAAACTGGAGCGCTTTGGAAAATCATCGGTCGTGCTGGCGCGTTGCCCGGCTTCCGCGGGAGGTCCCGCTCCGAATCAAAGCGTTTACGAGCCCTTGTTCACCAGCGCCACCTCGGTTCTCGACAACTACCGCACTCTGCTGGGAGCGCGGCACCTGGTACCTGAAGAGCTTGCCCGCATGGACGGCGCCGAAGAACATAAGGCGCCGCGCGCCTCCAAGGCCCGAAAATCAACCAAGCCACAAAGATAGCCGGCGCCGGTGCGCGTGCAGGTCCTCGGCCGCCCTTCCCTTATAATCAACAGCATTCGTCATGCCTGTGAGCCTGGACCAGATTATCGCCGCCACACGCCGCCGAGTCGCGGAAAACAAGCGCATCGCCGATTTGCGGAGCTTGGAAAAGCTGGCGGCGGAGCATCATCCGCGCGGCTTCCGAAAGGCATTGCAAACGGCAACGCCAGACGGCGTGGCCATTATTGCGGAGCTGAAAAAAGCTTCCCCATCGCGAGGTTTGATCCGCCAGAATTTCGATGTTGGCGAGCTCGCGCCAGAATTGCAGAGAGCCGGAGCAACGGCTTTGTCGGTTTTGACCGACGAAGAGTTCTTCCAAGGCTCTCTGGAGAACTTACGGCGAGCCTCGGCCGCTACCAGGCTGCCGTGTTTGCGGAAAGATTTCGTGGTGGATGAGTTCCAGCTGTTGGAAGCGCGGGCAAGTTGCGCCGACGCTATTCTATTAATCGTCGCGGCGTTGACTCAGAGTGAGTTGGTCTCGTTCTCACGGCATGCACACGAGCTGGGGCTGGACGTTTTGTGCGAAGCGCATGACCGGGAAGAACTCCAGCGCACGATCGATGCCGGGTGTGATTTGATCGGCATCAACAATCGCGATTTGCGAACGTTCAAGGTGGACATTGAAACTGCCGTGCGATTGGCCGAGTTCATGCCGCCGGAAGCTGTTCGCGTGGCGGAGAGTGGGATCAATTCCGGCGCCGACATCGCCCGGTTGCGCGCTGCCGGATATCAGGCATTCCTGATCGGCGAGTCGCTGATGAAAGCTCCCCGGCCCGGCGAAGCATTGCAGGCTCTGCTGCAGGAGTCCCAGAACGAAGTCTCAAGCGGGAATTGGTGATCTCTTCCGCTGGGCGCTATTCTCTGACAACCGAGAACAGGGTATGACCTGGGTCAAAATTTGCGGAATCACGAATCTGGAGGACGCAACGCTCGCAGTGGAAGCTGGGGCGGATGCCCTGGGATTTGTGTTTTATGAGAAGAGTCCGAGGAACGTTGATCCAGAAACCGCACGGGGAATCGTCGCGAAGCTCCCACCGGGTGTGGAGAAAATCGGACTATTCGTGGATGAGTCGGCGGAAAAGATCGCGAGCGTTGCTGATGAGGCTGGCTTAACCGCCGTCCAATTACATACTGATGAAAAACGGGGCCCGGGCAAACAAATTACCAAGAAGAAAGTGTTTCTTTCCCTTCCTGCGTACACAATAGCTTTCACCGAGGAGAAGGAAGGCATCGCCTGGAAATCGCCTTTTGAATTCCCAGACAACCTCGCGGCGATTCACCTGGATTCAGCCAGGATAGGCGGCACGGGCAGGGCGTTCGACTGGCAGGCAATCGGTCCTTTTGTCGCGTCTATGGGGCACCTTTATCCGATTGTCGTCGCCGGCGGCCTTACTCCCGACAACGTCGCTGAGGCCATGCGTATACTGAGATCTTGGGGAGTGGACGTTTCTTCTGGGGTGGAAGCGAAGCCGGGGAAGAAAGACCCGGAGAAGGTGCGGGCGTTTATTAAGGCTGTACGTGACGCCGACAAATGTGTTGCGGGTAGGGATTCTTCGCCTCGCTCAGAATGACAAGCCGCTAGATTTTGAGATCATCGCAGGCTACATGATGGCAACAGCTACTGTCGCGAAAACAAATTCGTTAAAACAGAAACTCGTTCCCGGCCGGTTCGGGGCCTATGGCGGCCGTTACGCTCCCGAGACGCTGATGGCGGCGATCGAAGGACTCGAGCGCGAATACGAGAAAGCCAAGAAAGACCGCGCTTTCGCGCGCAGCCTGGATGAACTGCTTCGCAACTACGCAGGGCGGCCCACGCCCTTGTTCTTTGCCAGCCGCCTGACGAAGAAATTGGGCGGCGCGAAAATTTATCTAAAGCGCGAAGATCTACTCCACACCGGCGCGCACAAAATCAACAACTGCCTCGGGCAGGCGCTGCTGGTCGAGCGTATGCGCAAGCATCGCGTTATCGCGGAAACCGGTGCAGGACAGCATGGGGTGGCGACGGCGACGGTTTGCGCCCTCTTCGGCTTCGAGTGCGTCGTATACATGGGAACCGAGGACATGCGCCGCCAGGAACTGAACGTCTTCCGCATGCGACTGCTGGGAGCGGAGGTTCGCGGTGTGGATTCCGGCTCGCGCACTCTAAAAGACGCCATCAACGAAGCCATGCGCGACTGGGTGACCAACGTGCGCACCACGCATTATTTGCTGGGCAGTGTGCTGGGGCCGCATCCCTACCCGACCATGGTGCGCGATTTTCATCGCGTGATCAGCCGCGAAGCACGGGCGCAGATTCGCAAGGCCGAAGGCAGGCTGCCTGCGGCGGTCATTGCCTGCGTGGGCGGAGGTTCGAATGCGATTGGCGCATTCTACGAGTTCATTAAGGACAAGAAGGTCAAATTGATCGGCGTGGAAGCCGGAGGCCGCAGCCAGAGCCTCGGCGATCACGCGGCTCGTTTTCGCGGAGGTTCTCCTGGCGTTCTGCAAGGAACTTTCTCTTATGTTCTGCAGGACAAGGCCGGACAAATCGCCAGCACGCATTCGGTTTCGGCGGGACTGGATTATCCTTCGATCGGGCCGGAACATGCGTGGCTGAAGGACACGGGCCGCGCCGAGTACGTGGCGGCTTCAGACGCGGAAGCTCTGGAGGCCTGCACGCTGCTGGCGCGCACGGAGGGCATCATTCCGGCGCTGGAGTCGGCGCATGCAGTGGCAGAAGTGATCAAGCGCGCGCCCAAGATGAGGAAGTCCGAGGTTGTGATCGTGAATATTTCGGGGCGTGGGGATAAGGATATTGGGATTTTGCGGGAGAACTTGGAGCTGTCATGAGTTGTGATGTCAAGAAGAAGTTCGCTGCCGGTGACCGTGAGCAGGTTTCAAAGGATTTTTTCTGGGCAAGATCCGCGACAGGCACTATTTCCAACCCGCCACACGAAATTACGGATATCACTGGCCCATGGGATAGCGGGCTAACGCGCGCGGAAGTCAGTGCGTTAGGGGGGCATACCGTGATTGGGTGTGGTTTGATGAACCTCACCTCGACGCGGACGGCGATGGACCCTATGGCGGTGGTTCGGTTTGGGAAAATACACTCAGATTGTTGCCTGAAGAAACGAACTGATCAGCTCTCATTAAATCCATGCCGTTAGATTTCGCCCACAAACCCTCTCTCGTCGCCTACGTCACCTGCGGCGATCCGGATCTCTCGAGCACCCGCGAAATCGTTCGCGGCGCTATTGACGCCGGTGCCGATGTCATCGAACTCGGCGTGCCTTTCAGCGATCCTCTGGCCGACGGCCCCGTGATTCAGCGGGCCAGCGAGCGGGCTTTGCGCCAGGGTACGACTATGGAACAAGTACTCGACCTGGCCAAAGAAATCCGGCAGCGCTCGCAAGTGGGCATGATCCTGTTTACTTACTTCAATCCCGTTCTGCGTATGGGACTGGAAGCTTTCGCAACAAACGCCAAGGAGGCCGGCCTCGACGGCGCGTTGATCACCGACTTGCCGGTAGAGGAAGCTGCGCTGTATTTGAAAGCGATGCGCGCCAAAGGTCTGGCCACAGTCTTCCTGGCCGCGCCCACCAGCACCGATCAGCGACTTAAAAGCATCGCCCAGGCATCCAGCGGATTTGTCTATGCCGTCTCGCGCACTGGCGTGACCGGGGCTCGTCAGCAACTGACCGGCGACGCCCGGAAGCTCGTACGCCGCTTGCGGAAGTTTACGAAACTACCCATCGCGGTAGGATTCGGAATTTCCACGCCCGAGCAGTTTGCAGAAGTGGGCAAATTCGCCGAGGCTGCGGTGGTTGGCAGCGCGATCGTCGAAGTGATCGAACGGAATCCCGGCAAAGAAGCCGAGTCTGTGGCACAATTCATAGGGCAGCTATTGACCCTTAGCCGTTAGCCTTTTGGCTGGGCGGGCGCTTGGCAACGCGAAAGCTCCCCGAAACGCTTCGCAAACAAGGACAGAGAACTTTATTTGGCCAATGGCGGCAGGCCAACGGCTGACGACAGATTTCATGGACATCCCTGGCTGGCGAAAGAAAATTGATGAGCTGGACCAGCAACTGGTGAAGTTGCTGAGTGAGCGGGCGCAGGCGGCGCACGAAATCGGCAAGTTGAAAAAGAATTCTTCCATGCCGATCTACGAGCCGGACCGGGAGCGCCTGGTGTTCGACAATGTGCGCAAGGCCAACCGGGGGCCACTGCCCGATCAGGATATGCTGCGGATCTACGAGCGCATCATTGACATCATGCGCAAGATTCAGCGCGAAGAAATCGCTCCGCAGCAAGCCACAAATGGTGCGAGGGATACGGAATTGGAATCGGAGGTAAACGATTAAACCGTCGTTGGCCGTTCGTCGTTAGTCGTTGGCTGAACCACGATTGAAAGCCACCGCTGACGACTAACGACCAATGACCAACGACTTCTATGATTGTTGCCATGCAGGAACTCGCAACCGATGAGCAGATCCAGGATGTGGTGGAACACCTGGTGCGCATGGGTTTTTCTGTCCACCGAACCACTGGTGAGCGCCAGACCATTCTGGCTGCAGTGGGCGCGCGCACGGATTTCGACACCCGCAACCTCGAAGTGCTGGCTGGGGTGGAGCACGTGCATCGCATTAGCGCTCCTTACAAGCTGGCGGGACGCGCTTTTCGTCCGGAAGGCTCCATCCTCGATCTGGGTCGCGGCGTGCGCGTTGGCGGAGATGAAGTCGTGGTCATGGCCGGCCCCTGCTCGGTGGAATCGCGCGAGCAATTGTTCACGGTATCGGAACTCATTGCCAAAGCCGGGGCCCGGGGCCTGCGGGGCGGGGCCTTCAAGCCGCGCAGCTCGCCCTATTCCTTCCAAGGGATGGGCGAGGCCGGTCTCAAGCTCCTGCGCGAAGCGGGAGACAAGTTCAATTTGCTGGTCATCAGCGAAGTCATGGAAATTTCGCAGATTCCGCTGATGCTGCCATACATAGATCTTTTCCAGGTGGGCGCCCGCAACATGCAGAATTTTAACCTCCTGCGCGAACTGGGTAAGGTGAAAAAGCCGGTTCTGCTCAAGCGCGGCATCGCTGCCACTCTCGAAGAACTGCTGCTCTCGGCCGAGTACATCATGTCCGGCGGAAACTACGACGTCATCCTGTGCGAACGCGGTATTCGAACCTTCGAGACTTACACTCGCAACACGATGGACATCTCCGCCATTCCCATCATCAAGAAGCTGTCGCATCTGCCGATGGCGGGCGATCCCTCACATGGCACGGGAATCCGCGACAAGGTTGCTCCCATGGCAAGGGCTTCCGTCGCGGCCGGGGCCGATGCGCTGTTGATCGAAGTGCATCACGATCCGGACAAGGCTTTTTCCGACGGGGCGCAGTCGCTCTACCCCGAGCAGTTCTCCAAGCTGATGGAAGAGCTGCGCATGATCGCTCCAGCGGTGGGGCGCAAGATCGCGTAACCCGCGGCTGAGAGATCCGAGATGGCTCATGGATGAACCGGCTCAATCCGCTGTTTCGTCTCGCGGTGCTGCCGCCTCCCGTACAATTCAATCCGCGAATCCCACGACGCGCCTGGATAGCTGGCTTTCCGTTCTGGTGAACCTTGGCGGCAGTGATCTGCTCCTGGTGCAAGGCGCTCCGCCGTGCATCTGCTCGGATGGAGTTGTAAAACCGTTCGAGGCGGCGAATCTGGAAGGCTCCGAGATTGAAGCCGCCCTGCTCCCGGCGCTCACGTCCCGCGCGTTGCAACTGTACCGCGAAACCAATATTGGCGATTCGTCTTATCGCGTGGAAGGCCTGGGGCGGTTTCGCATCAACCTGCATCGCGAACGCGGGCGCGCCGCTGCGGCCATTCGCGCACTGCCTTCTAAGGTTCCAGCCTTGGCCGATCTGCATCTGCCGCCGGCCATTGAAGCGCTGGCCTACCTGAAACGCGGATTGGTGCTCATCGGCGGGGCCGCCGGATCGGGGAAATCCACCACGCTGGCCGCCTTGATTGATGTCATCAACCGTAACGAAGCCCGGCATATCGTCACCATCGAGGATCCGGTGGAGTACGAATATTCCCACGGGCAATGTCTGATCGAGCAGGTGGAGATCGGCGCGGACGCGCCCGATTTTCCCTCGGCTTTGCGTGCTGCCCTGCGACAAGCACCGGACATCATCGTAGTCGGCGAGATGCGCGATCCGGAAACCATGCACATCGCGGTGTCGGCGGCGGAAACCGGGCATCTGGTCTTTTCCACGCTGCATACGACGGATGTTGCCTCAACCATCTCCCGCGTCTCCGATTCCTTTCCTGCGGAAAGGCAAAATACCATCCGCCAGGAGTTGGCTATGGCTGTGGCCGCTGTTTTGACGCAGACTCTGCTGCCCAGCAAGCGCGGCGGCCGCGTTCCGGCAGTGGAGTTGCTGATGGTCGGCTATGGCGCGCGGCAGCACATTCGGCGCAATGCCTTGCAACACCTGCACCAGGAAATCACGCTCACCAAAAATAAAGGTTCCTTCAGCCAGGAGGAATCGCTGTTGGAGTTGGTGCGCCAAGGCCATCTGGACCGCGAGGAGGCATTGGTATGCGCGGTGCATCCCGACGATCTGGAGTCACGGCTCAGAGCGGAGCACTTGGGATAGTTAGCCAAACACTACACCGTAAACTTATGCCCAGAGGGGATTCCCCATTTTGAAACTCGACCGGCGCGATTTCATAAAATCCAGTGTCGTCTCGTGTCTGGCTGCACCGTTTTATCTCAAAGCGGAGGCTGGCTCCTTCAATATCCTGAGTTCCGACCGCTCGCTGAAGTTTGAGGGCGAAGGTTTCAGTTGGGAGTGGACGGCTCAGAACGGCTATTTTCGCGTTCTCAATCAGCAGGGCAATGTCATAGCCGGTGGTCCGTTGCAACCGGCAGTAGTTGTCCGGCCAGCGGGGCAGACAACCAAGCGACTAGCCTCGCCTGGCATCCTGGTTAAGCACGAAGTTCAAGGCAACCGGGTGGTCTGGACGTACGAAAAGGTGAACGGCTCGGGCAAGCTGTTGGTGGCGTGGCGTTTTGACCGGCACGGTCTGTGGGTTGAGCCGGTGCTATACGAATCATCCACCAACGAGGATGTGGTCAGCTTGAACCTTTTCGCCGAGGGTACAGGCGATGCGACGCATCCCGCGCTTGACGCCCAGACAATGGTGGTGCCTGGTTTGTCCCACAGCCCCGGTTTAAGCCCCATTGTTGACCGTGCCATGAATCTGGACACTCGAACTTCTATTGGGCGCAGCGGCACGGGGATCACGCAGCAGTGGGCATTGCCTTCTCACTATTTTGCCGGTTTCCGCAGACAGACGCCCAATGCGGAAGCGGTGAGCAACGTGACCAGCGCGTTCTGTTGCGGCCTCACCGATCTTCCCACCGGCGACCTATTCGTCGATCTAAAAGATCGGGGCGGCAGTCTGGTGTTCGACTACCGCAGCGATTTATGGGGCCAGGTGCGTGGCCCTGGCAAGCTCACGCTCGGGGCGGGAGTTTTGTGGACGTTCGCTCCGAACTATCGTGAAGCGATTCGCCGCTACTATAAAGGGCTGATGAATGCTGGAATCGTCCGCAAAAAAGAAAATTCTGCCAGAAAAAACGCAACAATTCTGGCCCCGCAGTGGTGCACATGGGGCGAGCAGGTAGCTTTTCATAAAGAAAATGCCATGGATCAGGCTCTCCTCGAGGAGGGTTATCGAGAGATGAAAGCTTTCGGTCTGCAGGCCGGAATGCTTTCCATTGACCTAAGCTGGGAAGGGAAATTTGGCAGCCTGGAGCATTCGGCCGAGCGTTTCCCTCACTTCGAGGAGTTCCTCAACCGCGTTCGGGCAGACGGCCATCGTATCGGCATGTGGGCAGCATTCATGCGTTGCGAGGATCCAGCCGCCTTTGGCTTGACGCCGGCGCAGATGATGCAGTTGGCAAATGGCAAGCCCTACGTCATCCAGGACGAATTGACAACTTCCTATGTGCTCGACTTTACGCGGCCTGAGGTCGAGAAGATCGTCCGCGAGCGCGCTCGTCGCTACATCCGGCGATATAAACCCGACTTGGTGAAATTCGACTTTGGCTATGAAGTGCCTCAGCTCCATAGTGTCGCCCCTCACGATATGGGTTGGGCAGGTGAGCGGATGCTCAGCAAGGCGCTGGACGTAGTCGTAGGGTCGATGCGGGAAGAAAATCCGGACGTCGCCCTGATGTACTATGCGCTCTCTCCGCTCTACAACGATTACTTTGACCTGCACAGCATCGACGATTTGTGGATGGCCCGGGATGAATACGATCTGGAGGCAAACCGCCGCTTCTTCTTCAGCAGCCTGTGCGGCGAGTTCGGCATGCCGACCTACGGCTCTTCGGGCTACGACTGGAGCAGCGCGCCCAACATATGGTTCGACTCGGTGGCCATCGGCACTCTGGGTTCCGTGGCCACGTTCAAAAGCACCGAGGTAGCGCGCGGCGAGCCCTCTCCGCAGTGTGTGGCGAAATACAATGGCTTGGCTCACCTTGTGCGTCCCACGAATCAATTCAGGGTTGAACCGCTTGATCCGGTGTACACACCTTTAACTCGCGGCGGTCATGCATCCTCATGGGTGCGCTTCGAAAACGATCAGCCGGTTCTAGTCGCGCTACGAATACAACGCATCGATGGCGGGCCGGGGAAAAACGAATTCTCGGGGATTGCCGGCACGACCGCATCCGTTGTCGTCGCGTCGAAAACTGCGGACGCGCTGGATCGAACCACCAGGTTAGGAGTTGTTCCTTTTGGAGAAGGCCGGCTCAGCTTGAGTCGCCATTCGCAGCCTGCGGCATGGGCTGAGCTGACGGAGCACTATTTCGGCGGACGGTCGCAGGTCAGCCACGTGGAAATACGCAATGGCGTGCTTGAGATCCCGCTTCGCGAGGCCGGAGATCGTGGTTCGCCGGTAGAGTGGATCGAGGTCGAAATTCATCCGCGGCCTTAAGGCTCGATGCCGGCGGCTCTCATGGGCTGTCATTCATCAGTTCTCTCGCGGCCGGAAACCATGGCCTCGTTTACAATTCTTCTTCGCGCTACCGGCCCAGCCCCTAAATGCCCATTCGCCAAATCACGATCATCGGCAACGGCCTGATCGGTGGATCCCTGGGCCTGGCGCTCAAGAAACAGCGTTTCCCCGGTCGCATCATTGGCTGCGACCGTGCGCCGGTTCTCGAACGAGCACGCCATAAGGGCGCAATTGACGACGCTCATACCGACCCGTTCGACGCCACACGCGGCAGCCAGGTGGTTATTCTGGCCACACCGGTCGGCGGCATCGTCGATCTGATCTCCCGCCTCGGTCCCGTGCTGCCGCCCAAGACCCTGCTCACCGATACCGGCAGCACGAAAGCGGAAGTGCTGGCCCGCGCCTCGGCAGTTTTCGGCAAGCAGACCGGCCGCCGTTTTCTGGCCGGGCATCCTATGGCCGGCAAGGAACAGTGTGGCGTGGAGTTCGCCGATCCCGACTTATTTCAGGGCGCGGCCTGGCTGTTTACCCCCACCGCCGAGCAGGACATCTATTCCGGTGTCTGTGGTGAGTTCGTGCAGTGGGTCGAAAAAATCGGGGCGCGCGTGGCCAGCATGGATGCTGCCGAGCACGACGAACTCTGCGCCTGGATCAGCCACTTGCCGCAAATGATATCCACTGCGCTCGCCGTCACTTTAGTTGAAGAGTTCGGCGAAAATGCTTCGCTGCTGGAAGCCGGTGGCCGTGCCTTGCGCGAGATGACACGTATATCCGCGAGCCCTTACTCGATGTGGCGCGACATCGCCCTCACCAACAAAAAGAACATTTCTGCGGCCTTGCTCAAACTGGAGCAGGAACTGGCGCACATCCGCGAAAACCTCGATAGCAAGGAACTGGCCATGGAGTTCGAGAAAGCGCATCGCCTGAAAAAGACCTCACCACAGAGGCACAGAGACACAGAGAAAAATGCATAGACTCTGGAGCGCTAAGCGAGTACCGCAGTGTTAACCGATTAAATCTCGATTTTCGTTTTCTCTGTGCCTCCGTGTCTCCGTGGTGAATCATTCTGACCGGACGAAGCGCGGTGAATTCATATAAAATCTCTGAGCCATGAACAAGGTGATCGCCAGTGCCGACGAAGCTATCGAGGACATTGCAGACGGCGCAACCATCATGCTGGGCGGCTTCGGCCTGTGCGGCATCCCGGAAAATCTGATTCGCGCGCTGGTCCACAAAGGCGTGAAGAACCTCACCACCATTAGCAACAACATGGGCGTCGATGGCGGCGGCATGGGCCAATTGCTGGCCGCTGGCCAGATTCAAAGACATACGGGCAGCTATGTGGGAGAGAACCGGCTGCTGGAGCAACTGGTGCTTTCCGGAAAACTTGACGTCACCCTGATTCCGCAGGGCACCTTTGCCGAGCGCATTCGCGCCGGCGGCGCCGGCATTCCTGCCTTCTTCACCCCCGCAGGGGTGGGAACCGTAGTCGCAGATGGCAAAGAAACTCGCGAGTTCGACGGCCGCACTTACGTAATGGAGCGCGGGCTCACCGCCGACTTTGCGCTCATTAAAGCCTGGAAGGGCGACAAGCTGGGCAATCTGGTGTATCGAAAGACGGCGCGCAATTTTAATCCCATGATGGCAACGGCGGCGAAGGTTACGATCGCCGAGGTGGAAGAATTGGTGGAAGTGGGCGAACTTGATCCTGACATGGTCCATACGCCCAGCATCTACGTGAAGCGCATCGTACATGGCGAGTTTTACGAAAAGAACATTGAAAGACGCACAGTAAGAAAAGTGAGCTGAGACAAGCTATCTGGGGACAGCCGCCCTCGGCTGTCCGGCCGGGCAAAGCCCGGCAGAAGAAGATTGCACCGGCCATGGCCACTCTAACAAAACCCGGGAAAGACCACGACAAGCGCGAACGCATCGTAAAGCGCGTAGCACGCGAACTGCGCGACGGCTTCTATGTCAACCTGGGCATCGGCGTGCCAACACTCATCGCCAACCACGTTCCTCCGGGCATCGAAGTCATCCTGCAGAGCGAAAACGGCATGCTCGGCATCGGGCCTTACCCGCTGGAAGGCCAGGAAGACCCAGACCTGATCAACGCCGGCAAAGAGACAGTCACCGAGATGCCGGGGACGGCGTTTTTCTCCGGCGCCGATTCGTTTGCCATGATTCGCGGCGGCCACATTGACTTGAGCGTCCTCGGCGCCATGGAGGTGGACGAACAGGGCAGCCTGGCCAACTGGATGATCCCCGGCAAAATGGTTAAAGGCATGGGCGGCGCTATGGACTTGGTGGCCAGCGCCCGCCGCGTGATCGTCGCCATGGAGCACACCACCCGCGAGGGCAAACCCAAAATTCTCAACAAATGTACCCTGCCGCTCACCGGCGTCAAAGTTGTGGACACGATTGTTACGGAGATGGCCTACATCAAAGTAACACCGGAGGGATTGCTGCTGGAGGAAGTTGCTCCGGGCTTGACGGCGGAAGATGTGCAGCGGGCCACGGAACCGAAGCTGATCGTCAGTCCCCAGTTCAAGACGATGGACAACTAGCCAACGCGGACAGGGGAGCCAAGCAGAGTTACCCCATATCGAAAGCTTCCCTCCCCTTGACATTCTACTGGTACAGTCATACTCTTCCCCTAGAATGTCTACCAAAGAAGACAAAGGACGAATCGAGCTGCTGCAGGGTACGCTCGACCTGCTGATTTTGCGCACACTCCTGCTGGGACCGGCGCATGGGTACGCCATCGCCAAGGCGATCGAATTCAATTCTGACGAAGTGCTGCAGGTGGAGCAGGGATCGCTCTATCCTGCGCTGCACCGGCTGATCAAGCGCCGCTGGATTTCGGTCGAAGAGGGCACTTCGGAGAACAATCGTCGGGCCAAGTTCTACCGCCTGACGGCCAAGGGCCGGCGGCAATTGGCGGTCGAGACCAGCAAATGGGAGATACTGGCAGGCGCCATTGCGCAGATTCTCCGGCCGGCGGAACCGGAAGGCGAATCATGAGCCGCCGCAAGCGCATGCTCGACGGTCTCGATGAGGACATCCGCGAGCACATTGCGATGGAGACCCAGGAAAACATCGAACGCGGGATGTCGCCGGAAGAGGCTCGTTATGCTGCTTTGCGCAAGTTCGGCAATGTGGTGCGGGTAAAAGAGGAAACTCACGCGGTGTGGAGTTTTATCTGGCTGGAACAGCTGCTGCAGGATCTGCGCTTCGGCGTGCGCATGCTGCGCCAGTCACGTGGTTTCGCCGCGGTGGCGATCTTAACGCTGGCCCTCGGCATTGGCATAAACACCGCAATTTTCAGCCTGATTGATGCTGTGATGCTGCGGGCTTTGCCGGTCCAGAATCCTTCGCAACTTGTGCTGTTGAGATGGAGCGCACGCAACTCGCCAAGCGTTCACGGCTACATGTCCTCGGGAGACTGCGCCAGCGATGTTGTTGGACCTGGCAACCGAAACCCGTCCGGCTGCTCGTTCTCCGAGCCAATATTTCGCGAAATTGAGCAGGCCAGGATTTTTTCCGGTACGGCAGCATTTGCCAACAGCGGCAGGCTGGCCCTCACAGGCAATGGTCCCGCCAGCGTCATCAGCGGCCAACTTGTTTCCGGCGACTTCTTCCACACCATGGGCCTCAGTCCGGCTGCAGGCCGGCTGCTTAATCCTGCCGACGATACACCCTCAGCTGAGTCCGTTGCCGTATTGAACTACGGTTTCTGGCAAAGCGCTTTTGGTGGTTCTCACGACGCTGTGGGCCGTACGATTGAACTGAATGGTGTCCCCTTCACAATCATCGGCGTGGCCGAACCAAGATTTACCGGTATAACTCCCGGCAGCGATTACGATGTCTGGCTTCCGCTGTCCGACGATCAACGCATTGCCGCCAGCAACCCCATCTTCCGGAATGATCGCCGCACAGATGCAGCGAGTTGGTGGCTGACAATCATTGGCAGGCTTTCGCCGGAAACTCCTCTCCTCCAGGCGCAAGCAATGGTGAGCGGCCTCTTCCGCAATCAGACCTTGCACGGATCGACACCGCTTTTTCACAGTGGCGACACAGCAAAGGCACTGGGTGCCACGAAGGAAGAGATGCCGCCGGCCGTTGGCGCCAACGCTCCTGTGAGGATTCCAACGCCCAAAGTGGCTCCGCGAAAGGCTTCTGCCCGTCGCGACGCAGTCGCCAGCCCTGCGCAGAAAACCGGGGCGAATGGGCCGATTGCCCTGCCTCCCCCCCGACCAGCGATGGCGGCGAGCGGACCGCAGGCACCCGCGGTAGATGATGATCCCCAAATCACGCTCGTGCCTGCACAAAGCGGCTTGACCGGCAGTCGTCCCCAGTACGCCAATCCGCTCTATGTGCTGATGCTCGCCGTTGGCATCATTCTGCTGATTGCCTGTGCTAATGTGGCCGGCCTGATGCTGGCTCGCGCCGCCAAGCGGCAACAGGAAATGGCGGTGCGGCAGGCGCTGGGCGCGGGACGCATACGGATCGTCCGCCAGCTTTTGACGGAAAGCGTGATGCTCGCCACCCTCGGCGGAAGCCTGGGCGTTGTGTTCGCCTATTGCAGTGCGCACGCTATTGTTTCGTTTGTGTCGCGTAATCAGGCCCACCCTCTCGGATTTGCCGCCGGCATTGACTTGCGTGTGTACGGATTCACGGTTGGGATCTCCCTGCTCTGCGGAATTCTCTTCGGCGTGGCGCCCGCGCTTCGAAGTACCTACGGTGATGTGGCCCCGGTTCTGAAGCGGGGCGATGGCAGCTCGATGCCCCGGGGCCATGGCAGAAAATGGCTGAGCCTGGGCAACGCCCTGGTGATCGCGCAAGTGGCGCTGGCCATGGTTTTGCTCGTTGGCGCCGGACTCCTGGTACGCACTCTCCAGAACCTGCGCAGCGTGGACATCGGTTTTGACTCCCACAATATCCTGATCTTCACGATCAGTCCGGATTTGGCTGGCTACAAGGGCGAGCAGATAGACAGCTTCTACCGCGATCTACAGGGACGACTTTCCGAGACTCCGGGGGTGAAATCGGCGAGCTACTCGATGGCCCCCCTTCTGAGTGGCGCTCTTATGGTTACGAGCTTTCATTGGCCGGGGACGCCACAAGATCAGCACTCCGAGGCGGACATGTTGGGTGTCGGGCCCAATTTCTTTCAGACATTGCATATCCCCTTCGTGGCAGGACGCAGCTTCACTACCCCTGATTTCGAGACAGCTGCTGCCAACTTTGCGTATCTACTGGCTGCTTTGAACGCCGGATCGAAACCAGCAATGAGTACACCTACTCCGGTGGTCGTGAACCAGGCTTTCGTGGAGAAATATCTCGGCAAGGAAAATCCACTCGGCAAGCGCTTCGGCGAGTCAGCTGGTGACTCTTACCGTCCGCCGACTCCGGGCTACGAAATTGTCGGCGTCGTGCACGACACCAAATACAGCGATCTGCGGCGGGGAATTCACGCCATGATCTTTGCCCCGAATACCCGGGGCGGAGCGACATTTGAAGTGCGAACCGCGGCCGACCCGGAAGCCGTTCTCCCTCTCATACGGAGAGTGGTCGCGCAAGTCAATGCCAATCTACCGCTCTTCGATGTGCACACCCAATCGGAGCAGATTGACCGCCTGCTGTTTCAGGAGCGGCTAGTGGCACGCCTGGCAAGCTTCTTTGGTCTGCTGGCGCTGCTGCTTGCCTGTGTTGGACTCTACGGTTTGCTTTCTTACGACGTGGAGCGGCGGTCGCGTGAGATTGGCATTCGTATCGCGCTCGGCGCCCAGGCTGCCGACGTCTTGCGTATGGTCGTACGGCAGGGAATTACTCTGGCAATTGTGGGCACCATTCTTGGCATTGGCATCGCGCTCGCAGTGACACGATACCTGGTCTCGATGCTCTATGAGGTGCACGCCGGCGATCCGCTGACCATGGTCTCCGTTGCGGTGTTGCTGACCTTAGTAGCCTTAGTCGCCTGCTATATTCCCGCACGTCATGCCCTGCGCGTCGATCCCATGGTCGCGTTGCGCTGTGAATAGTTTCGGCGACAACGCTAGTGCATGCCCACCTCATTCTTCACTCTCGCAGCCTCGAACTCGCCCCCCCTTCTGCCAGCCGATCAGGTGCGGTAAACTGGCCGCCTCCCATCCCAGCGCGAAGCCGAAGCGTGCCATCGCCGCGTCGCCGACGAAATCCATGCTGGGATGGTACTCATCGCTCGCATGCCCCAGGCCTCATCGTGTCCCTTGTATTTGAGACCTTCGCTCACCGAAAACGCCGGTATCCCCACACGCCAGGCTGAAGTGGTCCGAGCGATCGTAGCAGCCCGCTTTCGGATGGGAATCCTGCCGAATGGCAACATTCGACGAATTTGCTTCGCTGAAAACGGCGTATTCACAAAATCTCTACAGCCCTCTGTGTTTCTCTGCGTTACAATTCTGCGCAGATGAAGCATGCTCTTGATCCCCAACTTCGCCGTGCCCTAACCGACCGAATACACTTCTACAACGACTTAGGCATTTACGATTTTTACCGCCGCGAAGCAGTCAAAGCGAACCCGGAGATCACAGATCTTGCCCTAGCCCCAGAGCTACCCGCGCCCAATCTCATGCCTCCGAAATCAAAACCCGTGTTTTCCTTGCCCCTCATGGAAGAAGATTTGCTCGTGGCTCCTAACCCGGAGTCGAAGATCACCGATCCCGCCCAAGCTCTCCGCCTTATCCGCGAAGATCTCGGCGATTGCACCCGCTGCCCGCTGCACAAGCAAGGACGCAAGCAGATCGTCTTCGGCGTTGGCAATCCCCATGCCGAACTGATGTTCATCGGTGAAGCTCCCGGGGCCGACGAAGACCAGCAGGGCGAGCCTTTTGTGGGCCGGGCCGGCCAGTTGCTGAACAATATGATCAAGGCCATGGGCATTCGCCGCGAGGACATCTACATCGCCAACATCATCAAGTGCCGCCCGCCCGGCAACCGCACTCCCGAGCGGGATGAGTGCGAAACCTGCTCCCCATTCCTCATGCGCCAGATCGCTGCGATTCAACCCAAAGTCATCGTCGCGCTGGGAGCGGTTGCCGCCAAAACGTTATTGGCGATTAATGCGCCCATGTTGGAACTCCGCGGCCACTGGTACGATTTCCGCGGCACCAAACTGGCCGTGACCTATCACCCGGCTTACCTTCTGCGTGACCCTCGCCAGAAGAAAGAAACGTGGAAAGATCTGCAAATGGTAATGAAGTTTCTCGGCATGCCCATCCCATCGAAGAACGCCGACTAGCGCTGAGAGTGTTGCTGAGAAACTCTTAAGACGCCGCTATCCTGCACAGCAGCGCCCGTAACCCCTCGCGCATTGTAAGATGACCCATTACCCATGTTGCCTCACCTAAATCACCATGCAGCGACGTCGCTTGACTTGCAGCGCGAAATTTCCCGGATTTCCGCCTTGCCCGGAGTTCGCTCGGCTTTCACGTGGTTGCATAACCAGGAACCGCGTTTCGCGCAATGGCACTTGGAGATGGCCCGCATCCCTGCTCCGCCCTTTGGCGAGTCGGCCCGCGGAGTGTGGTTGCAGGAGCGCTTCCGCGAACTGGGTCTGCAGGAAGTCTTTATCGACGAAGTCGGCAATGTGTTTGGGCTTCATCCTGGCCGGGGATCTCGCTGCATGTCTCTCAGCGCACACATCGATACGGTTTTTCCTGCCGGCACGCCGCTGAACGTGCGCCAGCAAGGGGCGCGTCTCTACGGACCAGGCGTCTCCGACAACGGCGCGGGCCTCGCGGCGCTTCTGGCGATTGCCGCTTCGTTCCAGGCCGCTTCCCTGCCGTTGTGTGCACCCATTCTTTTTATCGGCAATGTGGGCGAGGAGGGAGAAGGCGACCTGCGCGGCATGCGGCACATCTTTTCCAACTCTCGCTGGAAGGACTCGATTGCTGCCAGCCTGGTGCTGGACGGCGCCGGTTCGGATACGATCGTCGCGGAAGCGCTCGGCAGCAGCCGCTTCGAAATCATCGTGCGCGGTCCCGGCGGCCACTCCTGGAGCGACTTCGGCATGCCCAACCCGATCGTTGCCCTGGCACGCGCGGTCCAGGATTTCTGCCAACTGCAGGTACCAACCTCACCCAAAACCACTTTCAACATCGGAGTAATCCGCGGCGGCACTTCGGTGAATTCCATTCCCGAATCGGCCAGCATGCGAGTGGATATTCGTTCCACCTCGCGGGCGGAAATCGAGCGTTTGGAAGCAGCACTACATTTCGCCATCGAAAGAGCTGTGGACGGGGAATCGCAGGATGCGGAACGGCGCAATCCGCCGCAGCGTCGCTTCTCCGGCCTAACTCACGAAATGATCGGCATCGGCAAGCGCCCAGCAGGAGAATTACCTAGCGACGCGCGCATTTTGCAGACCATTCGCGCCGTGGACACGCACCTGGGAAATACAGCCATGGTGCAGCGCGCCTCGACGGACGCGAACATCCCGCTTTCGCTGGGGCGGGAGGCTATTGCTATTGGGGGCGGAGGCTCCGGGGGCGGAGCGCACACCCTGCAGGAGTGGTTCGATTGCACTGGACGCGAGCTGGGACTGAAGCGCATTCTGCTGACGCTGCTGGCGCTGGCCGGCGCCTGAGCTTGCGAACCTGCCTTCCTCGCAAAGGCGGCCTTCCTTCCCCGCTGTCATGCTTCCGAAGATGACGCTAATGTTCCAGTGGGAACATTTTGTAGTACATGACATGTACGTACAATATATGTTATTTAAATTCAGATGGATGAAGATAGGCGATAAACAGGATTTCGCTTTTTGTTCATTTACCCTTCACAAAATGAGGCCGTTTCTTCCCATTTTGAGACAAAGGTATCCAAAATATTCGAGGTTTGGCCCAGCCGAATTTAAGCGCTGGGCCGATCATTCGACAGTCAGCTTTTCTCTCAGGTGCTGAATGACCCCATAGCATTCGCAAGCAGCATGTTCCAAGTTCTTGCGGTTCAGAATCCTTACCGCTCCGCGAGAGTTTTCAATGAGCCCGGCATTCTCCAGAGCGGCGGCAGCCAGACTTACGCTGGGGCGGCCGGTTCCCAGCATCTGCGCCAGAAATTCGTGGGTAAGGGGAAGCAGGCGGGAATCCACCCGGTCCTGGCACATGAGCAGCCAGCGCGCCAGGCGCTGTTCTGTCTCGTGCAGACGATTGCAAGCCGCCAGTTGGGCGCCCTGAATGGCATTCATGAGCGCGAAACGGTTGAGCTCCGAGCGAAGGGTCGGGGCGCTGCGCAAAATGTCCTGAAAAACCTCCGAGCGCAAGCGCAAACCGGTTCCCGACATTTGCATGATGGAGCGGAAAATCCCATGCCGCAGGCCGACGGTCAGAGTCATGCCCACCATGCCTTCTCTGCCCACGATACCCACTTCGACGCTCCTGCCGTCGCTGCTAAGAGCCACCATGGAGGTCATGCCAGCGTTGAGAAAATACGCAAAATCGATCCGGGCTCCAGTTTCATTGAGGATCTTATATTGCGGGAGTGGCACCGGCTCCAGATGAGGCTGAAGGAGGCGGTACTCCTGATCGGGAAGCGACGACAGGATCAAGTTATCTACCGAACCGCCTGCCTGGTCAGAGCGCCTTTCGAGCACGGGCGCAGCTAACTTTATCGGTCGTGTGAGTTTCTTAACGATTCCGTCTTCCCTCGTCAAAATGCCCATGCCCGGTTCGATGCGAGCGGACATTCCGGCTCAACTGAAAGAACCTGTAGTTGCAGGCCCTATGTCACTGAAAGTTCGTACCAAGAAGAGCTGATGTCCCCGTCCCCAAAAGGGGAGAATAAAACACGAATCTCCCCCTACTACTATCGTGGGAACATGGCCGACGCGGCTAAGTTCTCACAACGGATGCGACCGCTAGATTGAACAGAATCACAACGAACGCTGGCCACTCGCCTGAGAGCCGGGATTCCCGTTTCGCAACCTTTCCGTTTTGGAACTCAAGACCTGGTTCAGTTCCTTGACTAATTTCTGGAACTTCTTCCGGTCCCGCTCCGCCACGATGAGCGAACACAGCTCCTGAATCCGCCTGTCATCCACCTTGTTCATCGGAACGGAGGTTACAACCTTCGCCATTTTGGGTATGTTCGATGTCGAACAGTACGGCCGTCCGGCGCAAGACGACGTGCCCGAGAAAAGGCCAGTTGGCTTGTTGTTGCAGGGCGGACCTCACGCAGATGCGATCAGCAGACCGCCTTGACGACGGGATCTCCAGGAAAGAGATTTCAGAGGAGCGGTTTGGAGCCTGCGACCGAATGTATAGAGGTTCGCCGGGGCTAGTCGCGAATCGTTAATAAAACAGATACTTCCGCCATTTGTCATCCGAGCGGCCCATCAGTCGCATAATATGGCGGCTGGTGTGGAGATTGAAAGCGCGCGGTTCGCGCAGCAGCTTCATGCCAGCTTCTGCAGGAAACTGATTTCCTTTGCGGCGATTGCAGGGATGGCAGCAAGCCACCAGGTTCTCCCAGGTGGACGCACCTCCACGAGAGCGCGGAATCACGTGGTCCAAAGTAAGCTCGCCGGAGGGCATGACCTCGCCGCAGAACTGACAAGTATTTCGGTCGCGCAGGAGAATGTTCTTCCTGGATAGCGCACGGGACTGGTGGGGAATGCGGCGGTATTCCAGCAAGCGGATTACCGAAGGCAGCCGGATGGCCACGCGGGCGGCATGCAGGAAATGACCGTTCTCCTCTTCCGTCATGGCAATGCCCTTCAGCACCAGCACGATAGCGCGGCGAGCGGCGCACACGTTGATGGGCTCATAGGAGGCGTTGAGGACCAGAACGGGGGCGTGCAAGGCATAGCCATCGCTTTCCTGATGAAAGCCGGGAGGCGGCATCTTGGCTACCTCCATGCGAACCAGCGAATTGTTCCAGCTTGCCGACATGACTTAAGCGAGTGCCGTTGTGGGCATGCGAATTTCACTTGCGCTACTTACCTTCGCGTTCTTGGCTTCCTCTTTCAGGGTACGGGCCACCGTAGCCACCCATATCTTTGATGCTCCCGCGCGCCGCAAAATGCGAGCGCATTCGGAAACCGTTGTACCGGTGGTAAATACGTCATCCACCAATAGAACTTGGCGTCCGGCGATTTCCTCTGGCCTGACTACCACGAATGCCCCCCGGATGTTTTCACGGCGCTGATGGCGGGTCAGGCCAATCTGCGACTGTGTAGGCCGCTGGCGCGCAAGCACCTGGTTGTGCAAAATGAAACGCCCATGGGCCGATTTTGACGTAAGGGCGCCTTGCGCAATCAGCTCCGACTGATTGAACTCGCGCTGCCGCAGCTTTTCAGGGTGCAAGGGCACCGGCACAACATAGACTGGACGATCACCGAACAATGGCCGCAGCTCACCGACCGCTTCGGCCAACATCCGGCCCAGCACGTTCGCTGCAGGGCGAACCTGCTCGTACTTTAGGAGATGAATCAGTTCACGCAAGCCACCTTCGTAGCTACCGTAGGCGATGGCGCGGACGAATGGCGGCTCGATACGGCGACAGAGGCCACAGAGAGGTTCATGACCGTTCGCGGAAACCGCATAAGGGCTGAAGATGCGCTCACCGCAGACGACGCAAGTTCCGCCGGAAATGGGGCGAATGGCCGCGAGGCATTCGGCACACACAGGTAAGCGGGAAATCCTGATCAGCGGCTCGCCGCAGATGCGACAATTGGCGGGGAACAGCGTGGCGAACAAACTTTCCGCAGCACTAGACAGCCATGAGGTCAGAGGACTGCTGAAGGCGGCACCCTTGAACTCCGAAGCGCGAGTTAGGTCCTCACTACTGCTGAAGACGAACCTCCCACAAGGCGCGGATCAGGTATGGCACAGTATAGCCGGGCAAGTAGCTTGGACGCAATTCGCGGTTCAGGCAGTCACACGGTTGGGGGCATCTGGATTCTTGGGTATACGCACAGAAACACACAGCGGACGGTAGGAACGGCGGAAACATTGGCCGCAACGAACCGGGCGCAAAAGGATCACAGGTAAGAAGTACTTTTCAAAAGACGTTCGCGCGCGGGAAACGTATCCGTCAAAACTGCCGCAATGCCAGCAGCGAAACTTCATGCCAAATGCCCCAGAGACAGGTAAACAGTTTAGACGCCCGGTCTAAGGGTTTGGTTGCTGATTCTTGGTTGGAACAATAGCGAGCGGGCTCATCGATCGGCTGCCCCTCGAGCCGACTGTTCGGTGGAAGATAAACCGAAGCAAGGGCACGGCTTAGATGGGCCTTGACAAACCGGCACGCACCGTAGCATTATGCCCGCTCTATTAAGTTGGGCCGATGCTGCTTCGCGTTGGCTCTTTTCTTCGAAGAGAGGTTTAGTACAAGATGAGTCTGAACTTAGGGTGGCGGGAGTGTCTCGAGGGCATTTTCTCTCGTCGTTTGCTTTCGATTTCTCATAGAGAGCTGCGTGGCGCATGTGGTTACGAAGAGCTGTCTATTTTGGATTTTGTCTACTGGTACTTTCTCCCAGGCTTTACCAGAAGCCGTTACCAACCCGCAGCCTCGCAATGCGCAGGGCAATCTAGTCGTTCATGGGGTAGTTGGACTTGCCCCCAAAAATGAGACAACCGGTTAAGAGACAAAAACCATGGAATGGAGAAAATGAGTCATGGGATTGTCTCGCAGGCGGTTTACTCGAGAGTTCAAGTTGGCCGCAGTGCAGCGGCTAGAGCAAGGGAATGCCATTGCCGAAGTAGCGCGGGCAATGGAAGTCAACCCTAACGTGCTGCATCGCTGGCGCAAGGAGTTCCGGCAAGGGCCGGGCAATGCGTTTTCCGGTCAGGGGCAGCGACGCTGGTCGGAAGGGCGGATTGCAGAGCTCGAGCGCAAGATCGGGCAGCAAACGCTGGAGATCGATTTTTTGAAAGGGTGCTTGCAGCGCATCGAAGAACAGCGGATGCTGCAGGTGTCGAATGGAAATCCGCCATCCACCGCCAGGTCCGGGAAGCGATGAAGGCCGGCGGCGGATTGACGACGCAACGCATGGTGCAGCTGGGCCGGGTCTCTCGGTCCAGCTTCTACCGCTTCGATCCAGGAGCGAAACCAACCGCGGATCGCGACATGGAGTTGCGCGACGCGATCCAGCATATCGCGCTGGAGTGGCCGTGCTACGGGCGGCCGCGCATCACCGCCGAGTTGCGCCGCCAGGGCTGGACGGTAAATCCGAAGCGCGTGTATCGGCTGATGCGCGAAGACAACCTGCTGTGCGTGCGGCGGCGCAAGTTTCTGATCACGACCGATTCCAACCACGGTCGCAGAATCTATCCGAACCTGGCGCGGGAGTTGGCGCTGACCGGTGTCAACCAGCTGTGGATCGCAGATTTGACGTATATCAGGCTGCGGGAAGAGTTCGTGTTTTTGGCGGCGATCTTGGACGCCTTCTCGCGCCGGGTGATCGGCTGGGCGCTGGATCGCAGGCTCGACGACGAACTGACGTTAACCGCGTTGCGCATGGCGCTGGCCAAGCGCGCGCCGCTGCCGGGACTGGTTCATCACTCCGACCGCGGCTCGCAGTACGCCAGTAGCGACTACACCGGCTTGCTGGAAATGAACCAGATTCGCATCAGCATGTCGCGCAAGGGAAATCCCTGGGACAACGCCGCCTGCGAGTCGTTCATGAAGACGCTGAAGTACGAAGAGGTCTACCGCAACGAGTATCGCGATCTGGCCGAGGCGCGCGCCTCGATCGGTGAGTTCCTGGAAAAGATCTACAACCAGAAACGCCTGCACTCCGCGCTCGGCTACGTGCCGCCCGCCGAGTTTGAAGCACAGCTGGCAGCACAAACCTTGGAGGCCGCTGCGCGGCAACTTTCTTGGTGAGTTTTTGAGGCATGGGCAATCTTTCGATCCGACGTTGGCGTGGGAGCACGCTGGGAGCTGGTTTGCTGCCCTGCCCCCAGCGCTCATCGGCCTCGATGAGTTGCAGTTGGCTATTCCTCGGCGGGTTGGTCTCCACCAGAGCCCGCCTCCGCTTCACCAACCGGGGGCAGTGTGCAGTACACTTGGTCTGCCGGTCGAGCATTTTGCAGCGAACGGCGAACTATCTCTTAACTGTTTGTCTCACCCCAGGGGGCAAGCGCAAGTTCTCTACAGAATTGAGCCGCTCCCAGCTCAAGAATTTGATGACCGTCGTGGTCACGATGCGATTTCGATTCTACAAAGGAAATCCCGAAGACTCTGATCTTCCGCAGTATCTTTGGGACCTACGGGGCAGCTTGGAGCAACGGGTTATGCAAAAGGACAGGAGCTGGTCTTGCTGCTGGGCCCGGTCCGGAGATGGGCTAACCAGTCCTGTTGGCCTGGAGCAAGGACGATTCAAGGTTTCGTGGGACAAAAGCGGTAAGGCAACGGCAGTCAATGGACGTAACAACGTTGGCCTCTTCAACTGTCGAAGAGCGCGCCCGTTCCAGAGGGACACAACCTCTCCGCGAACTGCGACGTTGATAACGAAGGCGAAGGCTGACCAATCCCCTTGTCCGATCTGAGCTACATCCGAAGTTTTGGGGGCGGTCAATGATGCACTTCTGGGCTCCTGAAATGGGGGGCATTCCTGCGGTTGAGTGCTGCCTTCGCTTGCCGGTGCGCCTCTGGTGTGGGTGGGCCGGCAGTGGGAAACCAGCCGCCGTACGGCATCGTTGGACAACCATTCACGTGGAATCCGGCGAAGATGCCAATCGCATACCGTGTTGATCCCGGCCCCATGGCGGTGAACTGCAGCGGGACTAAGGTCATTGATCACGCAGCCGGGCAGCGCACAAAGCGTTTGGTGTTTGGCAAAGTGTTAGCACCGCAAACATCTCGTTCTCCAACGCGGGCGAGCTGCTAGCCACCGTAGCATATGGTGGGTGACGTAACTACAGCTGCGCAGTTCAACGCATTGATGGGTTCATGCAAGTCAGGGACACAAAATCCGGTTATTTTCGATGCCAATGGAAGCTTTTTCGCTAGTCTTTGTCTTTCGTCGGCGGTGATCGGCTTTAACAGCGGGTGTGCGGTTGATACAACGAAGGGTTATCTGTCAGTGTCAGCTACTGTTCTAAATGGGAAATTCCAGGATGGAGTCGACAGCGGAACCAATTACGAACTCACCGCTAACCAGTTCGATCAAGCGATCACTCATGAAATGGGTCACTTTGCTGGGTTGGACCACTCCCAAATTAATCTCGACGCGTTCTTGCAGGCTGACTACCCCTGCATCTTGACGAGCTTGCCGGCATACCGTTGATGTTCTCAGTACTTTTCTGCTAAGCTCGCAAAGAGGCCGGCTTTCCAGTGCTGGCTCCGGATGATGCTGCCTGGATCTCAAGCCTATATCCAAACGCGAGCACAGGGAATGCGTATGGAACGATGAGTGGAACCATCTATTTTGGAGATGGAATATCGATGTTCCAGGGGGTTAATGTCATTGCCCGACAGGTGGACGATCCTTACACGTCCGAAGATGAATCCCGCCGCATTGCCGTCTCGAGTGTATCGGGATATCTGTTCACCGGGAACCTGGGCCAGAGCGTGACCGCAGCGCTGGCGAGTCCCAGCGAGGACGACACGAACGGAAACCGCTCAGGGTCGCGGAACCCGGCGCTACGTGGGTTTTACCAGCTATCCGTCCCGCCCGGAACCTACACCGTCGAAGTCAGACCATCGATGAGGATTTCGTCGCAGTTTCCAGCGTTGGCCCCTTAGTCCTGCTAGTGGCGATGGACTTTCCTGAGTTCTGGAATAACGATGAGTCTGCCTTCGACTTCCCACTACAGCGTGACGCCATCACGGTTCATTCAGGAGACAAGATCACCGGTATCGACATAACCCTGAACAATCAATTCCCAAGATTCGATGGCTACGAGGACATGGCACGCTCCTCGACCCACCCATGAGTTTTTCGACGGCGGAGGAGATGCCGTCATGAAACTGACCCGCCCACGTTTTGGAAGTTACATCGCCGGAGCGGCCTTGCTTACAGTCTTGACAGCCTGTGACGGCGGAGCTGCAAGCGGTGGACTCCATCAGGGGGGTCGTCACCGCCGCCCGTGACCTTCAAAATCACCACCGCCTCGATTCTGCCAGGAGGCTTGACTGACCATATCTACAGCACTACGCTGGCGGCCACTGGCGGCAGTGGCGCCCTCACATGGTCTATCAGGCCGATATCAACCACTACGTTGTTCGTTGATGGGCTGAGCATTGATGCATCTACTGGAGTGCTCTCCGGCACGGTCAAGTTTCAAGGGACAGGGGGATTCACAGCACAGCTCACTGACTCCGCCTCTCATACCGCGACCGAAAGCTTCACGATAACAGCGAGCTCACCGCTGGAGGCAGGTTCGCCGCAAACCTTCTCATTGGCCCAGTTTTTCGATAGTGGCGCTCCGTTAACCGCGAATACGATTGTTCAAGGCGGGTAGCGCCGCTGACCTAAGATTAGCCAGCGCGTGCCTTCCCCCTGGTGTGAGAATGGACAATGCAACTGGGCTGATATGGGGCAGCGCAACCGCTGCTGGCACGTTTCCCTGTACTCTGACTGTTGAGGATTCCTTCTCTCCGCCAGAGGTAGTTTCGGCGCAGTTCACGATCAACGTGAATCCCCCACCCCTTGCTCTGGTGGATAACTCGCTGCCGACCAATATGCCGCTCAATCGCCCGTTTAGTGGAGAGTGTCGCAGAGGCGGTGTGCCTCCGTACCATTTCTCCAGTAGTTCCGGAGCCCCACCTCCGGCCTCAGTCCGTGGATCCGACGTCTCACCGTCCACCACTCGGGACTTCATTTTACGATCAACGTGCAGGATTCCAGTTCACCCGTACAAACTGCAACGCGATTTCTCGATCGCGGTTGCATCCTATTGGGCGAACGACCTATCGCCACGGCGACAGCCATCATAACGGCTCTTCCGCGAGTTTTCCCCTACATTGATCCTCCTAACAGCGCCCTTTAGCGGCCGATAACGACTATTACAAACTCGTCTCTATGGGTGTTCCACGTGAAGAACCTTGCAGGTGAAACGTCGCTGGTGGTGTTATGGGTCTCGACTGGAATCTTCCCCTTTCACGTCCCATGGGTCAAAGCAGAACCCTTGTTCGGCCGTGCAAGTCCCTTAGATTCTTTTCCACTTTAGCCGACAAAGTTTCCATGTCACGAAGCGTCAAACCTTCGGTTGGTATCGGCTCTCCCACCCGCATCTCCAGAGGGCGGCATTTGATGTGGTAGGTGTTCATGGGCAACAAATCGTAGGTGCCGATCAGCGCTACCGGCACGATATCCACCTGCGCTTTGATGGCCAGGAAAAAGGCGCCGGGCAAGAAGGGCTTGATTTCTCCGTCTGTTGTGCGCCCGCCCTCGGGGAAAATGACCAGCGGCAGGCCGGCCTTCAGGCTCTTGAGGGCGGAACGGATACTGCCGATCGAACGCGAGGGATTCTGTTGGTCAATGCAGATCTGCCCAGACCGTTTCAAATGCCATCCAATGATCGGATAGGAAAGCAGTTCACTCTTGAAGGCGATGCGGAACTGAAATGGCAAGTTGGCGTAGAGAATAGGAATGTCGAGCGCAGACCCATGATTTGCGGCAATGACATTTGGCTTCGAGAGATTAATTTGCTCCAATCCCGTAACTTTCACTGGGCAACAGACGGTTGCCATGATGAGGCGGGCCCATATCCTGGCAAAACCGTGGAGTATGCGTCCGCTGGAATCGAAAATGCCAAACGGCAACGAAAGGCTACCCACAACGAGGGTGTACGCGAAAACCAGAGGATCCAGAATGAGATACGAACGCAACCGGCTCAGCCAGCCATAATGACGAGAGGCGCCGCGCTTTGTGGGTTGAGAGGCGGGCGGCTGCGGTTCAACTTCTGCCGCCGATCTTTTTAAGGACGGCATATTCATTCAGATCCGGATATTTAGGGCCCGCATGGCCTCGCCGACAATATAGATGGACCCTGTTATCACCACGATGCCCTTGGGGCCGGCCAGCGCTTTGCTTCGCTCCAAAGCAATGGACACGTCCGCTGCATCTTCGATTTCAACCGTGGTTCGTGCCGCGGCCTGACGAATTTCCTCGGGCGTCGCCGAGCGCGGGTTGTCGGCGCGCGTAGCGATCACGTGGTCCGCCAGAGGAAACAGGATCTCTGTCATCTCGGCGATAGCTTTGTCCTTCATCGCGCCGAAGATAAACGTCAGCCGCCGGTCTTCATAAGCAGCCGACAGCGTTGAACGCAAAGCCCACGCTCCCGCAGGATTATGGGCTACGTCAAAGACACATTCCGGCATGGTATCCGTCGCGGGTAGGAGATGAAAGCGCCCCGGCCAGCGCGTCTGGCGGATGCCGCGCTCGATGGATCCGGGTGTAACCGGGAACCCTTGTTTGTGCAGTTCCTCGGCTGCCGCAATCGCCAGCGCGACGTTTCTGAGCTGATGCCGGCCGACAAGCGGCGTCTCAACGCAAATTTCGCTTCCTCGAACCGCCATTGGATATCTCGACACCATGCTTCCCGGGTGAGCGCGGCTAGGAACCACGTACTCAGCACTCGCAGGGCTGACCGGCGGCACATAGGGTACCGCGCTCACCCCACGCGCTTCTCGTTCCAAAATCGTATTGCCGATCACGTCGTTGGCCTGGGGCTGCTGTGGCAATGTCACCACTATCCCGCCGGACCGGATGATGCCGGCTTTCTCGCGCGCAATTTCCGTTAGCGTCTCACCTAGAAAGTTCTGGTGATCGAGAGATACATCGGTGATCACGCTCACCAGCGGCTCGACCACGTTGGTTGCATCCAGGCGTCCGCCCATGCCCACTTCGAGCACGGCGATGTCAACTTTCTTACGCGCGAAGTGTTCGAACGCCATCGCGGTCAGCATCTCGAAGAAGCTGGGATGCCACGGCAACTCGCCTTCGCTGACGAGACGTTCGGCAGTCCGTTCCACGAGTTCGTGCAGCAGGGCAAAATCAGCGTCGCCGATTTCTGCTTCATCGATGCGAATGCGCTCATTGATGCGCACCAGGTGCGGCGACGTGTACAGTCCGGTGCGCAAGCCGGAAGCAACGAGAATTGCCGCAAGCGTGGCTGCGGTAGAACCTTTGCCGTTGGTGCCGGCAATCAGCACAGCCGGAAATCGCCGCTCCGGATGATCGAGGGCTTCCAGCAACACGCGCATGTGAGCCAGATCGAATTTGCGGGAAGTCGCATCGGCCAGTTCGTGGCCGAGGGCAAACATGCGGGCTATGGCGGCTTCGTAGGACATGGAATAAGAAGAACTTTCAGCGATCCTCCAACCACATTCAGCTTATCAGTTTGCGGAATGAGCGCAGGCCCGCGCCATATTTCAGCAGCCAGCAGGCAAATTGGGGATTGAAAAGCGATGGACTTTGCCTAGGCTGATGGCTGGGCGCCGACCGCCGCTGGCTCCAGAACCGGGGGTCATAAAATCCAGCGCACGCGAAATGTGCGATTTCATCTGCTTGCGGTGGACCACAGCGTCCAGCATACCGTGCTCAAGCAGAAATTCGCTACGTTGAAAGCCTTGCGGCAGTTTCTGGCGGATTGTCTGTTCGATTACGCGGGGCCCGGCAAACCCAATGAGCGCTCCCGGCTCGGCAATATTCAAGTCGCCGAGCATGGCAAAGGATGCCGTCACCCCTCCGGTAGTGGGATCGGTGAGCACAGAGATGTATGGCACGCGGGCTTCGTCCAATCGCGCCAGGGCGGCGGAGATCTTTGCCAACTGCATCAGGCTGATGACACCCTCCATCATGCGCGCTCCCCCGGAGGCGGAAACGATGATAATCGGTATTTTGCTCTCCACTGCCTGCTCGATCGCACGGGTGATTTCCTCTCCCACTACCGCTCCCATGCTTCCGCCGATAAAGGAGTACTCCATGGCGCTGACAATCACCGGACGGCCGTTCATCTTGCCGCGGGCATTGATGATGGCGTCCTTCAGACCGGTGTCGCTCTGGGCCCGCGTAAGCCGGGAAGAGTACGCCTTCAGGTCTACAAATTTGAGCGGATCCGTGGAACTCAAATCGGAGGCGAAGATCTCGTAATTATTGTCATCCAGCAGTTGGGCCAAGCGGGTGCGGGCATCAATGCGGAAGTGCTGGTCGCACTTGGGGCAGACATTCAGATTCTCAGCCAGATCTTTTTTCCAGATGATCTGGCGGCAGTTCTCGCACTTGACCCACAGCCCTTCGGTGCGGACTTTTTTCTCGCCGGAGGTATCTAACTCGCCGGATTCGCGCTTGAACCATGTCATCCGGTTATTGTGGGGCGCGGCCTGCGTCCCGTCAAGACAACATGCAATTTCGCCTTCCGCCGAAGAATAAGGGCGGGAACAGCCCCAAAGACGTATTAGGGCATCTCCACCAGTTGTGGAGCTTCCGACCTGGGGATCGAGCCGACCGGTGGCACATCGTCGGCCAGCAACCGCGCCGTGATTCGCAGCGCTTCGATTTCAACTTTGATCTTCAGAACTTCCTGCTCTTTCATGCGCAACACATCAATAGGATTTTTCATGCGACTCTTCCTCAATAAGAATTCGTACCATGACTATGCAGATGACTGTAACCTTTCCCTAGTTGTCCGCAAATATCACGAAGGTGCAGGCTGAGCCTTCAGTGCGCGAGGTGATATGGATGGCGATTCAAAATCGTAAAGGCTCGATAAAGCTGCTCTAACAAAACCACGCGCGCTAGCTCATGTGCAATCGTCATGCTGCCCAGCGAAAGCCGCAGAGTCGCAGCTTGCCGCGTTTCCTCCGCAAAACCACTGGCGGGTCCGACCGCAAATAGCAAAGGTGCTGGATTGCGGTCCTGATGATCGCCCAGAAACTTTGCGAACTCTTCGGAAGACATCTGCTTGCCTTTTCCGTCCAGCAATATCAACACGCACCGGGTGCGCGAATGGGAGTTTCCTTTGCTCAATTCGAGCAGAGCGGCTTCATCCTTTAGCAGAACTCCTTCGACTTCCGCATAATGACTCAGTCGCTGCAGGTATTCCTCGGTCAACGACTGAATTGCCGGATTCTTGGTCTTGCCGATCCAAGCTATTTTGAGTTTCAACAAGACGACCTATGCAGCGGCGGGAATACAAGCAATTTGTTCTGCGATGAGAATCATGCCCGCTGCCTGCGCACGCTTTCGGTGGGAGTCCGCCCTTTTCGGGAACGCCGGGCCTTTAAGTCCTCGGGCACCATATGCCGGGCAGACTTCCACAACCGCTCCAAATCGTAAAACCGGCGCGCCTGTTCGGAGAAGACATGCACCACGAAATCTACGTAATCGAGCAGCACCCACTCCGCCTGGCGGTAACCTTCGGTGTGAGCCGGACGGAGGTCGCTTTTCTTGAGCCGCAACTCCACTTCGTCCGCGATCGCCTGAACTTGCCGCGGATTGGTGCCGCTGCACACCACGAAGTAATCGGTGAAGGCTCCTGAGCCTTGTTCCAATTCGAGAATCGTGATCGCCTCTGCCTTCTTTTCCTGGCAGGCGTGGATGGCTTCGTTGATTTGCTTCTTCAGATCGGTTTTCTTCATGAAAGACGTCTTTGGTCCTTAATCGTTGGTCCTGTGCCACTTGCATTGTAGCCGACAAATAGCTCCCATCGCGGCTTCAGTGGTCAGTTTCAGGGAACAAGCGACAAAGGGCACGAAGTTTCACCAAGGTCTTGATTTTCATCGAATTCGCTTCGTGTACCTCCGCTGCCTTTTGTGGTTGCATCGGTCAAACTGCTCCACTGGCCACGTGCTCATGGACAAACCGCAGAAGAGCGAAGGACTAATGACCAACGACGTGCGTCTTACGATTTGCCTTTATACAAGCCCATCTTCTTGATGTACTCGGCAACTTCAGAATCTACAAATCTACCCAGAGGCCCCTTGCCCGCCACCGCTTCTCGGATTGCCGTCGCGGAAACCGGTTGGTGTACGTTCTCTAGTAAATGAATGGTGGCGCCGGCCAGCACCAAATCACCTTTCGCCGGTTGCCTTGCAAAGGGCTTGCTGATCGCGGCCCTGGGACGCAAATTGCCGGGCAAAGCATTCGCCACATCCGCCAGCGAATAGCCCGGACGGCTGGCCACGATGAACTCGCATTCCCGAAGCAGTAGTTCCGGTTCACGCCATTTGGCAATTTCTGCAAAGGCATCGATTCCGATCAAGAAAAACAGCCGATCGCTCTTCTTTAGCATTGTCTTGAGCCGGCGCGCTGTATCGATGCTGTAGTTCGCACTCGAAGCGGCCAAGCGCGACTTCGAATTCCGTGCTTCCGCGCTCAAATTCGGCGCTTCCAGCAGCGAGGGTAAGAACGTCTTCTCGCCCATCGTCGCCAGCACGACCATGGCGTAACGGTCGAAATACGAAGCCATCGGCCCACTCGGCCGGTGGGGCGGGATGTTGGACGGCACGAAATGAACGCAGCTGAGATGGAAACGCTCCTGGGCCGCACGGGCCAAGGCCAAATGGCCACGGTGGATCGGGTCGAACGTTCCTCCGAAAAGACCTATATTCATGCGTTCCTTGCCCCCGGCCTTCCGGCTTTCTCCCGATTGTGAACGAGAATGGCCCCTAGTTTCAGGCTTTTACCCCAAGCACGCAAGTCTTTGTGGGCCCTCTGCCACGACGCAGAAGCACGGCCTTAGGTTTTCCACACTCGAATCGGCAATCGCCAAAAGGTTGCTCTTCTTCCTCAGGCTCTCGGTCAGCGACCTTTGGCCATTCCCCCGATGAACCGGGGTAACTCGCGCCCTCCCATTTTGGGAACTAGCATCGGCTTGTATGCGAGTGAAACTCCCCCTTCTTCGCAGACCGTACGATCTCTCTCCAGCTCGGGCTCCCGTCCTGCGCTACGGAGTCGCCCTCCTCAGCATCATTTTGGCTCTCATTCCTGCTTTCCTGCTCACCAACGTGGTGGAAAGTCGTCTACTGGTTTTTGCCGTAGCGGTGATGGTCAGCGCCTGGTACGGCGGGTGGAAACCTGGTCTGGCAGCCACCACGTTTGCGTTGACCGTGAGCGGCTATTTTGCCCTTGCCGGCGAACACACGGCCGAATTCGACCGCAATGCCTTCATTGATCTCGCCTTGTTCGTGGTCGTTGCCGTCCTGATCTGCTGGGGCAACTACGCGCTGCGCTCCGTGCAGGACGGTCTGCACCGCTCCGAAAGCAATTTCCGCTCGCTGGTCACCAACGCCCCCTACGGCATTTGCCGCTGCGACGCGCAGGGTATCGTGCTCGAGGCCAACCCGGCCATGATCGAAATGCTGGGCCATGATTCTCCCGCCGGGCTAGCCGACGAAAATCTCGCCAACCTGCATCGTGATTCTCAGCAATGGTTCACCCTAGCAGATTGTTTGCGCTCCCTTCAGCCCTTCAAAGACCTGACTTCCGAGTGGATGCGCAAGGACGGCAAGCCGGTGTTGGTGCGGCTTTCCGGGCAAGCCATTCTCGGCGAGAAAAGAGAAGCGGTTGCCTTCGAACTCTTCGCCGAAGATGTCACCGAGCGGCGCGCCCTGGAACAGCAACTTCGGCACTCGCAAAAGATGGAAGCGGTCGGGCGGTTGGCCGGCGGAATTGCCCACGACTTTAACAATCTGTTGATGGTCATTTCCGGCTATTGCGAATTCCTTAACGACAAGATCGGCGATGACACGGAACTCCGCAATCTGGTGCAGGAAATCGCCCGCGCCGCCGAGCGCGCCTCTGGCCTGACACGTCAACTACTCGCTTTTAGCCGCAAACAAATGTTTGCGCCTAAGGTCGTCGACTTGAATGGGATCGTCACAGAGAACCTCAAAATGCTGACCCGCGTGATCGGAGAAGACATTGACCTCGCCATGGCGCCCGGCGCCAAGCTCGGTTCGGTAAAAGCGGATCCCAGCCAGATTGAGCAGGTCATCATGAACCTGGCCGTCAATGCGCGTGACGCTATGCCACAAGGCGGAAAGCTCACCATTGAAACCGCCAATATCACGCTCGATGAAGGCTACGCACGCCTGCACACGCCGGTGAAACCCGGCGAATACGTGATGCTTGCCATCAGCGACTCGGGCTTTGGCATGGATGCCGACACTCAAACTCACATTTTCGAGCCCTTCTACACGACCAAGGGTCCGAAAGGCACAGGGCTCGGGCTTTCGACGGTGTATGGCATTGTCAAACAGAGTGAAGGGTATATCTGGGTCTACAGCGAGCCGGGCAAAGGCACAACATTCAAGATCTACCTGCCGCGGGTCACCGCCGCGGGCGAGCCGATTCCGGCGCAAACCGCCGTCAAGGAAGCCGCGTCCGGGCCTTTCCGGGAGACCATTCTGCTGGTGGAGGATGAAAACACGCTGCGCGACATTACTTATCAGTATTTATCCAAACAGGGCTACACCGTGCTCGAAGCCAATAACGGGGTTTCCGCCCTGCAACTTTCTGCAACTCACCCCGGCCCCATTCACCTGCTATTGACGGACGTCATAATGCCGGGCATGAATGGGCGCGAACTTGCCGACCGCCTCTGTTCGGTGCGGCCCGAAACCAGAGTGCTCTATATGTCGGGCTATACCGAAAATGCGATCGGCCACAACGGCGTACTGGAGGCAGGAACCAACCTGCTCCAGAAGCCCTTCACCCTTCCCGCACTCAAAGCCAAAGTGCGGGAAGTCATTGACACGTCACTCCCTCAGGAGGCTTTCATGGCATCTCGTTCGTTGATTCAACCGCACATTCGGGGCCGGGAGAAAGTTTCGCCCTTCCGCGCCCAACGCTTCAATCTTCACTTGCCACTGAAATATCGCCAGGTCGGCGAACAGGATTGGCGGCAGGGAACCACCGAAAACATCAGCCGGTCCGGTTTGTTGTTCCAGGGCGAGGGCGGCCTCTCGCCGAACGCGCAGCTCGAAATCAATCTGGTGCTGCCGGTGGAAATTGCAGGATTATCTGCCGCGGAGGTCGTATGCCGTGGAGAAATCGTGCGCACCCAGGAAACCGGCCAGGAAACCGACACCCCGGCGTTGGCGGCGAAGATCCTGCAGTACCGCTTCCAGCACGGCTCGGCGCAGGCCGCGCACGCATAGCGCAAGGCTAGAGAGGCGCGGGGATCCCAATCCCCGCGCACTTCTTTAGAAAGTCGTTCCGGACTCGACGGCGGAGCTTCTGCCCTCAGTTGCCGCTCTCGTTCCCTCCTAATTGCTCAAATGACGAAAATCTAAGTGTTTTTTCTTCTAGCAAGTACTTTACACTACAAAGTATGATTGCCACAGAAACCCCATTTTTGCGCCCGCGGCGAAAGCGCTGGCTTCCGCGCGAAATGGTCGAGCCCCCAATGCTCGGAACCAGGACTGCAGCTATCGAGCCCCGGTATGCTCTGCTGATCAATCCCTTCTATCCTAAGGATCCGAATGCCAGTTTTGGCAAGCACGTGCTCACCCCAACGCTGGCGTTGACCAGCTTCGCCGCAACTACCCCGGCGCATTGGCGGGTCGAGTACTGGGATGAGAATGTACTGCATGGCCGTCCGCCGTTTCAGCCCATGCCGCAACTTGTGGGCATCACTGTGCATTTGACTTTCGCGGGGCGCGCCTACGCTCTCGCTGACTGGTATCGAGCACGCGGCGCGAAAGTGGTTCTTGGGGGGCTCCATGCTCTATCCTGTCCAAGCGAATGCGCGCCCCACGCCGACGCGCTGGCTTTGGGGGATGGAGTCCAGTTGTGGCCAAAAATTGTGCAGGACACCGAGGACGGATGCTTGCAGGCACGGTACGTGGCAACCTATGAGAACGAATACTCTGACGATCCGCCGCCGCGCCGTTTCCTTGTTCCCCGCAAGAGTTTTCTGACTACGACCAGCTTGATCGCAACCCGTGGTTGTCACAACCGCTGCGGGTTCTGCTATCTCGCCACGGATGGATTGCGCATGCCCTACCGAATGCGCGATCCCCGGCAGGTGGCTGCGGAATTCCTGGCCGATGGGCAACCCTATGCCGTGTTCGTGGACAACAATCTTGGTTCCCGGCGCGAGTATTTACATGCCCTATGCCGGGAGCTACGTCCGCTCAACAAAATCTGGAGCGCTGCGGTCACGATCGATGTAACCGATGATCCCGCCCTGATCCGGAACATGGCCTTGGCGGGATGCACTGGAGTGTTTATCGGCTTCGAGTCGCTTAGCGACGAAAATCTGGCGGAATCTCACAAGAAAACACCCAGAACGTCGGATTACGCACGCCGTGTTCGCATGCTGCACGACCACGGCATTCAAGTGAATGGGTCATTCGTCCTGGGCTTCGACCATGACCACAAGGATGTTTTTGTGCGCACGGCGGAATGGGTCGAAGAGAACCGCTTGGAGTGCGCGACCTTTCATATCCTCACGCCCTACCCTGCCACGCCGTTATTTCGACAACTGGAAGGACAAGGGCGATTGTTGCATCGCGTTTGGTCGCTTTATGACACCAGCCATGCCGTTTTTCGCCCCAGGCACATGACCCCTGAAGAGTTGGAGCAAGGTTACGCATGGATCTACCAGCGACTGTTCTCCCATACCTCCATCTGGAGGCGGCGCCCGCAAGATTGGCAGGCGGTACCGCTTTATCTGGCCATGTCGTATCTCTACAAGCGATCCAACCGATTTTGGCACCAGTTGATCAAGCACGACCTGGTGAATCCAGTCTGGAAGCCGCTGGTGGAAATGACGCGCTGGCGGCATGTACGTTACCGTGAACAGTTGGAGGAAAAAGAATGTACAGCTGGGACGGGACAGATCATTTCAGCCGGGGTTTGAAGCGGTGCCTGCGAGCGAGAGTTGCTAGTTCTTCTTTTTCTTCTCGTGACTATCCTTCACGATGGCCGCGACTATGTCATCAATCGCGTCGGTGACGCGTTTTGCAGGAAGGTTTATGTTGTTCGAGAGAACCGAGAAGACTACCGCCTCTCCCGAATCGGTTGTGGCATAACCGGAAAGAGTCTTCACGCCCCCAAGCGAGCCGGTTTTTGCCTCCACATTCCCTTCCACGCGCATATCGCTGAAACGAGTAGCCAACGACCCGTCCACGCCGCCCACCGGCAGACTGTTGCGGAAGCTTTCGCCCCAGGGCTGGGAGGCGCAGTAGCGCAACAATTGGACCACGGCGTCCGGGGTAACCAGATTTTGCCGCGAGAGCCCAGAACCGTCATAAAAGACATACTGATCGCTGGAAATTCCCGCGCGGTTCAGGAAGCCGCGCACCACTTCAAGCCCGCCTTCGACCGTCCCACCCGTACCCTTCTGGCGACCCAACAAGCGCAATAAGATTTCTGCGTGAAGATTCTGGCTGACTTTGTTGATGACCTGCACATCATCGATCAGCGGCCGGGATTGATGGCTGGCCAGGACCAAAGGCTGGTTTTGCAGAGCCCGCGCCGGCTCATCACCCCCGCGGGCGGGTGCAAGCGCCGTCACGGTGAAGGTAGACAAGCTGGCCAAGTCGGTGTGCCGGGTCTTCTGCCGCCCGTAAACCACGATTCCGCGCTTCTCCAGCAGTTGGCGGAAGAGCGCGGCCGCGAACTCGGCGGGGTCGTCAATGGCCAGAGCTTCGTTAGCTCCCGGATCATCCAGCGGTACATTACCCCAAAGCGTAAGCAAGGTTGATCCGGGTTCGCGGTTGATAAAAATTCGCCGTCCAGTACCCGGCGGCGTGGTCATGATGCGGTTATCGATGCGGTAGTAATCGGCGAACGGGGTGATGTTGACGAACGCGTGGTCGCCGGCGCGGTCGGCGGGGAGAATGCTGACGAATACAACATTGTCATTGATCGTGAGGGCGGAAACAGGCGCGCCATCGGCCCACACGAGGTCATCCTGGCTCCAGCCTTCGCCGTAACGCTCGAAGGCGAAGTAGGAATCGTCCGCGATCACGTTGCCGTCTACATATTTCACGCCCTTCTGCACCAGTTCATTGGCGAGTTGTTCCAGGGCCTGGATTGCGTCACCGCTGCGCTCGGTCCGCAATGTGTAGGGCAGTTCCCGGCCGGAAAGATTGGGGTCTCCGCGCCCCACCAGCACCAGATCTCCCGTCAGGCGGCCGTGCCGGTCGAGCGTTCCGTTGGTTTCGACTGTCGTACGGGAGGTGTAGTCCGGCCCGATCAGAGCCAGCGCCGCAGCCGTGGTGAACAGCTTGGTATTGGAGGCTGGAGTAAACAGCTTCTGCGCCTCATGCGCATAGAGAACCTTTCCTGTGGAAAGAGAAACGACTTCAATTCCCCAGAAGCCCCGGTCCAGGTCGGGCTGAGAAAGGACATCGCCAATACGCGCCGCGAGAGTATTTTTCGGAGCAGCGGACAGCTGTGCCGCGAACAACAGGCACCAAACAACCGCCGCCAGGGAGCGCTTACAAAACATAAAGAATACCGAATCTAGCATCGGTAATTGTGCAATCGCTTGTCAAGACAAATGCAATTTGGGCCAGAAAGCCCCCCTTCGGAGAGTCAGCGAGAGCAAGGGGATTACGCCTAAAAGTCCTGTTAGGGTCAATGAGCGATATAGGGATTTTGCAACAATCAGCTCAGCAACTCAGCTTTTCTTTGCGAGGTAGTAGGTGTTATTCCCGCTGTCAGCGTGGACGTCAACCAATGTGAAGCAGTGATCGCCCAGGATACGTCGATAGTTCTGAATGCTGTACGAGAAATACCGAAACGTCACGCCGTTCATCTCGCCCTCTTTAGCATCGAAGCCGTCCTCGTCTCCGGATGTGAAGAGGAACGGTGCACCGCGCTTGAGGGTGCGTGAGATATTTGCAATTGCCCGAATCGCGTCCTCGGGATTCAGATGGAACATGACGCCCCACGCGACCGCAGCACCGAACACTCCGTCGGTGAAGGGACAGGACTCAACCATTCCTCTAACAGCAGACGCTTCGGGGCAGTTCTGCTTAAAGTGTGCAAGCATCGCACCCGAACTATCTAGGCCGATGACTCGGTGGCTCCCGCTCAATAAGGCGCGTGTTATAGGTATACCGTTGCCACAACCAATATCGAGTACAAGCGATCCGCGTGGGATCGAGGACACCAGGGAGGTTGCTTCAGGCACCCCCGTCCGATCGACGCGTTCCGATGCATACCACTCTGCTATTAGGTCGTACTCGCGCACGCTGAACCCCAGACTTTGTATACGCCTGTTAATTGCAGATTGTCGAAATCAGCATTAGCGCTCAGAGCCCGGTCGATGAGCGTCGGGTGGGCCTGACATCAAGAAATGGAACAGCAGCCCAGTTTGTTGCAATCGACGCCACTCCTCTAAGCGCAAGCTCAGGCTCGCACCCGTCGCTGAGTTGGCTGAACCCAGATCCGAATTAAGCGGAACGTCTTTTCACCGCGTGATAGATGGCGAGAAGCAGGACCGCTCCAACCACTGACATGATCAAGCCAGCCGACTGCCCTTCCTGATACCATCCAGCCGCCCGGCCGAGCCAGGTGGCGATAACCGACCCCGCAATACCGAGCAATATCGTAACCATGAAGCCGCCGGGGTCCTTTCCAGGCATGATCAGTTTGGCCAATGCCCCCGCGACGAGCCCGATCAACACTATCCAAAGCCAGTGCATACGAGTCCTCCGAGTTATAGATTTGCGAAAGAAAACAAGGGCCGAAACGCGGCGGTAGTATATACCGCGATTCACTGGTTTTGCATTGCGGGTCGTTGTCTTTCACATCTCTGGGAACCCTTGTTTCTGCCGGCCGGCGGCGGACGCTGCAGATTAAGTTTAGAATCACCGCTATGCGTCCGGTCTTTGAATGGAAACTGGCCTCCCGCTCGGTCGAACTCGGCAAGCGCACTCTTATCATGGGGATTTTGAACGTCACCCCCGACTCTTTCTCTGACGGCGGTGAGCATTTGGACCGTGATCAAGCCATAGCCTATGCCCAGCAACTGCTGCGCGACGGAGCGGACATCATTGATGTGGGCGGCGAGTCTACCCGCCCGGGCGCCCGACTGGCCGCGGTGACAGGAGGCGCCGGGAAAGAGACCGCGCCCAGAGCGGCAAGCTCGCCAAAAGCCGCGGTCACCGAGAAAGAGGAATTGGAGCGCGTCATTCCGGTGATCACGGCCATCAAGAAGCTTCGGCCCGACGCGCTTATCTCTGTAGACACCTACAAGTCGGAAGTGGCCAGGGCCGCGTTTAATGCCGGCGCCGAAGTTGTGAACGACGTCAGCGGCTTTCGCTGGGACCCGCTAATGCGCAAAACGCTGGCGGAACTGAAATGTGGCGCGGTGCTGGTCCACATGCGCGGACGTCCGGACGAATGGCGCACGCTGCCGCCCGTCCCGGGCATTGTCGTATTGGTGAAACGGGAACTGCGCGAGTGGGCCGATGCCGCCATGATGGCGGGAGTCAAGCGGGACCACATCGTGCTCGATCCAGGATTCGGCTTCGGCAAGAGCTTCGAGCAGAACTACCCTTTACTGAGGAATTTTGACGAGTTCCACCAGTTGCGCTATCCCTTGCTGGCCGGCCTCTCGCGCAAGTCATTCATCGGGAGAGCGCTGGCCCGCGACGGGAAAGACATGCCCATCCCGGAACGGTTGTATGGCACGCTGGGTGCGGAGACCACCGCAATTCTAAAAGGAGCGCATATGATTCGTACCCATAACGTCCGCGCCTGTTCCGACGCTGCCAGGCTGGCGGATGTTGCCAGTTAACGCCTTGATCATTCCCCTTGAACCATGGACCGATTGCGAACAACTCGCCGCTGACGCCCGTGTGACTGTCCGCCGGGGCGGAGCGCCCGATCCCGAGGGAACCTGCGTCGTGTACTGGATGCAGCGGGCGCAGCGGGGCAACGACAATCCTGCCCTGGATTTAGCCGTCCAAGCTGGCAACCTGCTGGGAAAGCCGGTGGTGGCATTTTTCGCGCTCCTGTCATTTTTCCCCGAAGCAAATTTGCGGCATTTTGCATTTTTAGTGCAAGGCTTGCCTGACATCGCCGAAGCCTTGCAGAAGCGCGGCATTGGCCTTTGTGCTGCGGCGTTCACCGGATCACCGACTGGAAAAGCTATGTGCGGAATTGAGGCCTGCGCTGGTAATTGGTGACGAGAATCCGCTGCGTGATCCGGAAAAGTGGCGGCAGGATACGGCAAGAAATTTGCGCGATTCCCTTCTGGACCGTGGACGCAGATGTCATCGTGCCTTCGAAGCTTCTGCTGAAGGAGCAATATGCGGCACGAACCATTCGCCCGCGATTGCAAAGGCTTTTGCCGGAATTCCTGGTCGCGGGCGAAGAACTCCAAGGCGAAGATATCCGTGGAAGAAGCCGCGTGGCTTTGCCTCTCTGCCCGTGACCTTTGATTTTCTGGATGGCTGGCCGGTGAACCGCTCGGCGCAACCGGTCCGGGAAGTGAAGGGCGGCGGCAGCGAGGCAAAGCGGCTACTAAAGGAATTCATTGGCGGCAAGCTGAAGGATTATCCGAAACTCCGCAACCATCCCGAAACCGCCGGCACCAGCCAACTCTCCCCCTATCTTCATTTCGGCCACATCGGGCCACGCACCGTGGCCCTGGCCGTGCAAAAGGCTCATGCCCCCCGGCCTGCCAAAGACGCTTTCCTCGATCAACTGATCACCTGGAGGGAATTGTCCGTCAATTTCGTGCGCTTCCATCCCAACTACGACAATTTTGAGTGCGCCGAGCCCTGGGCGCACCGCACGTTAGCAATACACACGACGGACCATCGCCCGGTTGTCTATAACGAGCGGCAGCTTGAGAACGCCGAAACTCACGACCGGCTGTGGAACGCTGCCCAGCGGCAAATGGCAGACTATGGCTGGATGCACAATTATGTGCGAATGTACTGGGGAAAGAAGATTCTGGAATGGACGCGCTCGCCCGGAGAAGCCTTTGACATCGCCGTTCGTCTAAACGATAAATACGAACTCGACGGCCGCGATCCCAACGGCTACGCGGGAGTAGCCTGGGCGATTGTCGGCAAGTTTGACCGGGCGTGGTCCGAACGCCCGATTTTTGGGAAGATCCGCTACATGTCATTGGAAAGTACCGGAAGGAAGTTTGACAGCCGGACATACATTAAGCAGATTGGAAGCTAGCTCGAATCGGTCAGCCAAATTCAGGAGGAAAGCATGCCTCGGTGGCGCCTGGTAGCCTCGGCTCTTTGTATCGCGATCATTTTCTCGTGCGTTCCCAATACTCATGCGGCCGATGCCGAGAATCTCGAGCAACGCCGCGCACATTTCAAACAGCTCTTGGCCGACGAATGGGAGTATGAGCTTCGCGAAAGCCCGGAAGAGGCCACCATCATTGGCGATTATCGCTACAACGACCGTTGGAGCGATTGGTCTCTGGCTCACGTGCAGGTACAACGTAGAGACGCGGAGCAGTGGCTGGCGCAATTTGCGGCCGTGAACACCCAAGGCTTTTCGGAGCAGGAACAGATCAGCCAGTCTCTGATGGTCCGCAATTTGAAAAATCGGATCCGCGGAATCGATCTCAAGACTTACGAAATGCCGGTGGACCAGATTAATGGCGCGCAGCTCATGCTGGCGCAGTTCGTCGAGATCATTCCGTTCAATACCACTAAACAGTATGAAGACTACCTGGCACGGCTGCGCGCAATTCCGCACCTCTTCGACGAGTTGATTCCGGTTCTGAAGCAGGGCGAAAAAGACAAGCTCATGCCGCCGCGCTATCTCCTGGAGAAAGCTGTTCGCCAATGCAAGGATATCTCCTCGCCTGTCGGCGAAGCCAACGTCTTCGGTGAACCGGTAACGCATTTCCCGGAAACTGTACCGGCAAGTGAGCGCAAGCGCCTCCACGATGAAATTCTGGATGCTGTGGACCATGAGGTTCGTCCTGCCTACAACAAGCTGGCCGAGTTCCTCGTCAAAGACTATGCGCCCGAAGGCCGTACCGAGCCTGGGGTCTGGTCATTACCCAACGGCGATGCGCTTTACCGCTTCGACATCGAACAGCAAACCACCACCACCATGGATCCCGAGGCGATTCACAAACTCGGTTTGAAAGAAGTCGCTCGCATCGAAGCCGAAGAGTTGGCCATCGCTCGAAAACTCGGCTTCTCCGATCTGAATAGCTTTCGCGCTTCACTGAATACCAATCCTCAACTCGTCCCCAAATCGGGGCAAGAAATTCTCGACAAGTATCGCTATTACGTCAGCGAGATGCAGCCAAAACTTCCCACCCTCTTCGGCCTGTTGCCAAAAACCCGATTGGAGATCCGGCCTGTCCAGCGATACCGCGAGAAAGACGCCCCTATGGCCGAGTACAACCAGGGCACGCCGGATGGCTCGCGGCCTGGAATCGTGTACGTAAACACCGGCGACTTTACCCACCGTTCGGTCCTTGAAATTGAAGCCACGACCTATCACGAGGCGGTTCCCGGACATCACATGCAGATTTCCATCGCGCAAACGCTGCCCGGCCTGCCCGCTTTTCGCCAGCAGGGCGGCTACACCGCTTACGTCGAAGGCTGGGCGCTCTATGCCGAACGCCTGGGGAAGGATGTTGGTCTTTATCAGGATCCTTACTCCGACTTCGGGCGTCTTGGCGACGAAATGCTGCGCGCGGTCCGGCTGGTGGTGGACACCGGCGTGCATTACAAACACTGGAGCCGACAGCAGGTGGTCGACTATTTTCACCAGCACTCCTCCGAGGATGAGCCCGATGTCCAGTCGGAGACGGACCGATATATCGCGGGGCCGGCCCAGGCGCTGGCCTACAAATTAGGCGAGCTGGAAATTCTGAAGTTGCGCGCCCGGACACAGAAGGAACTTGGCAACAAGTACGACATCCGGACGTTCCATGACGAAATTCTGGATGGGGGTGCGCTCCCGCTCTATGTGCTGGACGCGCGGGTTACCGCCTGGATTGCGGCCCAGAAGAATGGCACACCCCAATAAACCTCGGTTAAAAAAGCTTGGTCGAATCGAGCAGAATGGTTACCGGCCCTTCGTTGGTCAGTTCCACTCGCATGATCTCCTGAAACCGGCCGGTCTCGCAGGTTAGGCCGGCGGATCGGATGCGCTCCACAAAGTATTCGTAGAGTGCGCGGGCCTGCGCAGGCGCAGCGGCCGCATCAAATGACGGACGCTTACCGCGGCGAATGTCGCCGAACAACGTGAACTGCGAGACCGCCAGAACTTTTCCTCGTACCTCGGCGGCCGCCAAATTCATTCGGCCATTCTCATCGTCAAAAATGCGGAGACCCGCGATCTTGTCCGCCAGATAGTCAGCATCCTTCTCCGAGTCGCTTGCTGCGACCCCCAGCAAAACCAAGAGGCCAAGGTTAATCTTCCCGGCAATTTCCCCGCCCACCGTCACCTGGGCCTCGCTGACTCGTTGCACCACAGCGCGCATGGCATCCAGTCTCGAATTTCAAAGCCGGTTTTGCAAGCACAGGGGAAAACCTTGTTTTTCACTCTGGGGCGGTTTGCCCCGCTTCCTATTCTTCCCCCGTTCCTTTACACTCCGTCGTGCACCCAAGTACACTACTGCATTCGCTTTACAGTCGTTTGGGAGGACCGTATGGCTGGCGACGGCAAGAAGGAAACCGGCGAAAAGGTGAAGGCGCTCATCTCCGAACAACTCGGAGTGGACGAGGCCGAGATTACGCCCAGCGCCTCATTTGCGGATGACCTGGGGGCGGATTCCCTGGACCAGGTGGAACTGGTAATGGCTCTGGAAGAAGCCTTCGACCTGGAGATTTCTGACGCTGACGTGGAGCGTATCCGTACCGTGCAAGACGCCGTAGACTACGTCGAGAAACATGCCAAGGTCAGCAAGTAGCCGGAAAATTGGCAACCGCAAACTGGCCGCTGGCAGACTGCGTTTTAGGTTTGCCCGGATGAAAAATCTACACCAGAAGCAAGAGGAGAAACATGGCAGCCGTTGACGAAAAAGTTAAGCAGATCATCGTGGAGCAATTGGGAGTGGATGAAGCCGAGGTTACCCCCACGGCGTCGTTCGTGGATGACCTGGGAGCCGACTCCCTGGATACGGTCGAGTTGGTAATGGCCTTTGAAGAAGCCTTTGAGATGGAAATTCCCGATGAGGATGCGGAGAAAATCCGCACCGTGCAGGATGCCATTGACTACATCGGGAAGCACGGGAAAGGCGGGAAGTAGTTGGGGCGCAGAGTCGTAGTTACAGGGATTGGCTTGATCTGCGCCGTAGGACACACCACCGAGCAAGTGTGGAAAAACCTGCTTGCCGGTAAGAGCGGCATAGGGCGGATCACGCAATTCGATCAGTTCGAGCGCCTCGATGGTACTCCGTTCGATGTCTCTCAGTTTTCCTGCCAAATCGCCGCCGAGGTGAAGGGCTTCGACCCGCTGAATTTCATCGAGAAGAAGGAAGTGAAGAAGATGGGACGATTCATCCACTTCGCCATTGCGGCGGCGGATGAGGCGCTGCAGGCTTCAGGATTGAAGATCGTTCCCGAGAACGCCGAGCGAGTTGGCGTACACATTGGCTCCGGCATCGGCGGGTTCGATGTCATCGAGCGCGAACACACCGCCCTTTTGAAGGGTGGCCCTCGCAAAATATCTCCATTTTTCATCCCCGCAGCCATCGTCAACCTGGCCGCCGGCCAGGTTTCCATGCGGGTCGGCGCGAAGGGTCCTAACGAAGCCACCGCCACGGCCTGCACCACCAGCGCGCATTCCATCGGAGACTCCTTCCGCATCATCCAGCATAACGATGCCGACGTGATGATCGCCGGCGGATCGGAAGCTTCCATCACGCCGATGGGAGTCGGCGGTTTTGCCGCCATGCGGGCTCTCTCCACCCGAAATGATCAACCTGAACGCGCCTGCCGCCCCTGGGACAAGGATCGTGACGGATTTGTAATCGGCGAAGGTTCCGGAATACTGATCCTGGAAGAACTGGAGCACGCACGGAAGCGCGGGGCCAAGATCATCGCCGAAGTGGTTGGTTACGGCATGAGCGGCGATGCCTACCACATGACCCAGCCAGCTCCGGAGCACGAAGGCGGCTTTCGGGTTATGCGCAATTCCTTACGGGACGCTGGAGTCGGCCCGGAAGTTGTTGGCTATGTCAACGCCCACGGCACCTCAACCCCGATCGGTGACGCCCTGGAGGCTCACGCGATTCGCAATTGTTTCCAGCGCAACCTTCCGGTCAGCTCCACTAAGTCTATGACAGGGCACCTTCTAGGGGGGGCGGGCGGTCTAGAAGCTGGGATCACCGTGTTGTCGCTTCGGGACCAGATTCTGCCTCCCACCATCAACCTGGAGAATCAGGACCCAGATACCCGCGGTATGGATTTCGTTCCTAACCAGGCACGCAAAGCCGAAATCGAATATGCCATGTCGAATTCCTTCGGTTTCGGCGGCACCAACGGTGCGCTTCTGTTCCGTAGCTGGAGCGAATAGTTTTCCACAGACCATCTCCAGGCCCTCGGAGTTTCGTATCAGACTGAAAACAAACACTTAAACCTTAGTACCCACAGTAACGGTCTATCCGGGTAATAAGACCTCTGTACCGGACGATTGTCCTTGTATCCCTTTGCCAAGCGCACGGAGAAGCCCCACAATCAAGAAATGAGCGCCTTCGTCATGGAAAACTCGTTCCCTAGTTTCTCGCCGATCCCTACCGCAAAAAGACCAGCTGCGCGGATTGCCTTTGTTGACGTAAAAGACCCGGTCAAGAGCGTTTTGGCCGATTGCTTCCGCCAATTTGGTGCGGAACCGCTTGTGATTTCAGGCGATGTCATCTCTCGCATCACCAGGGAAAAGTTCGACGGCTGCGTGGTGCGGCTAGGCCCGGATGCGGAAGGCGTGCTGCAGTCCGTGCGCACCTCTCCTTCGAACAGCCGCCTGGTTATTTATGGTGTAGGCGGCAATGCGCAAGATGCGCTGCGTTACTCGAAATATGGCCTGAACGCCGTGTTCCACGAACCGCTGGAGCGACCGACCGTGCTCAAACTGGTGCGCGCTACCCAGGTCTTGGTTCTACACGAGTTTCGCCGCTACATGCGGATTCCGGTCGTCACCGAAGTCACGGTAACGGCAGCGGAGGGAACCAGTTTCAGCGCTACCAGCCAGGAAATCAGCACCGGTGGCATGTCGCTGCGTGGCGCAGAGGCAGTTTCTGTAGGCGAAAACGTGGAGATTTCATTTGCTTTGTTGACCTTACCTCGAATCTGGGTGCGCAGCACGGTCGCCTGGCGTAAAAATGCTACAAGAACTTTTGGCATCCGCTTCGATCCCCAGGATGAACGCCGTTTCCGCATCAAGGAGTGGATTGGCGCCTATCTCGAAGACTGAAAGCCTTAGCAGGCCGATACCTTACAGCGTGCGGCAAGCGCCACAACCCGTGTAAAATCAACCTGAGCCATGGCAGCCTCATCGCAGCTCGTTCAGATTGATGTGAATCCCCCTCTGCGCGTCCCCAAGCCGTCATGGCTGCGGGCCAAAGCGCCGGTCGGCGAAAACTTCCATAATTTAAAGAAGCTGGCGCGTGGACTCGGGCTGCACACCGTGTGTGAATCAGCCCAATGTCCTAACATTGGCGAATGTTGGAATCATAAGACCGCGACCTTCATGCTCTTGGGCGACATTTGCACGCGCCGTTGCGGCTTTTGCGCCGTGCCTAAGGGCCGGCCCGGCCCCATTGACATGGACGAACCCCGCCGGGTCGCGGAAGCCGTAGCCACTTTAGGTTTGAAGCACGCCGTCGTGACCAGCGTGAACCGCGACGACGACAACGTTGGTGGCGCGCGGGTATTCGCCGAGACCATCCGGCTGATTCGCGAACTGACTTCCGGCTGCCGCGTCGAAGTCCTGATCCCGGACTTTCAGGGACTCGAGGAGCCACTCCGCATCGTCCTCGACGCCAAACCGGATGTGCTGAATCACAACACCGAAACGGTGCCCCGGCTCTACCGGGTGGTGCGTTCCGGGGCGCGCTACGAACGAACCTTGCGGCTTTTAGAGAACGCCAAGCAATTCTCACCCGGGATGGTAACCAAATCCGGTGTCATGGTTGGCCTGGGCGAAACCATTACGGAACTTGTGGAAGTATTCAAGGACCTGGGAACTCGCGGAGTGGACATTTTGACCGTGGGCCAATATTTGCGGCCTTCGCGCGATCACCTGCCCATGACCCGTTTCTATACGCCGGAAGAGTTCGTTTACCTGAAGGAAGAGGCTCTGCGCTTTGGCTTCCGCCATGTGGAATCGGGGCCGATGGTGCGCTCAAGCTATCACGCCCATGAGCAAGCGGACGGGGCAGCCACGACGCTGTAACGGCTCCTGGCCCAGGCGTCCCATCGACCGGAACACTCGGCCCGGAGACCTGCAAATTCGTTCCTCGCGCTGGCTCTTGCTAGAATAGTCACTTGCCCATGGACCTCCCCGCCATTCAGGCCGCCCTGCGCGACCGCAATATAGACGGCTGGCTCTTCTACGACCATCATCATCGCGACCCCATCGCCTACCGCGTACTGGGGCTGCCCGAAACCCTGATGGCCACCCGTCGCTGGCTTTACCTGATCCCCGCCCAGGGAGAACCCGTTAAACTCGTTCACAAGATCGAGGCAGGCCACCTCGACTCGTTACCTGGCCAAAAGCGCGAGTACGCCTCATGGCAGGAGCTATTCGACTGCGTGAAGGTGATGCTGAAAGATCATCGTGACATCGCCATGCAGTACTCGCCCAACAACCTCATCTTTTATGTTTCCCTGGTGGACGGCGGCACCATCGAACTGATTCGCGGTTTAGGTAAGAATGTGGTCAGCTCGGGCGATCTGGTGGCACAGTTCGAAGCCACCTTGACTGAGGATCAGATTAAAAGTCACTTTGCAGCTCGCGATGCCATCGATGCCATCACCGCCACCGCCTTCCAGGAAATCGGCGCTCGCGCTCGCAATGGCGGAACGACGGAATACGAAATCCAGCAATGGTTCATGGAAGCGTTCGGCCGCGAGAATCTGATCACCGACGATCCGCCGATCGTGGGAATCAATGCCAACAGCGGTAACCCGCACTACGAACCGCGTTCTGATAGTTCAGCATCCGTTCGCGAAGGCGATTTTGTACTTGCTGGATGTTTGGGCAAAAAGAACATCCCGAACGCCGTCTACTACGACATCACCTGGACCGGCTTCATCGGCAAAGCTCCCTCAGAGCGCATGCGCGGAATCTTTGAAATTGTCCGTGACGCCCGCGATGCCGGCATCAAAACTGTGCAGGAGGCCTTCGCTGCTAAGCGTCCTATCGCCGGCTGGGAGGTGGACCGCGCCGTTCGCGATCACATTACGAACGCCGGGTATGGCCAGTATTTCATTCATCGCACCGGCCACTCCATCGGCACGGAAATTCACGCCAACGGCGCCAATATGGACGATCTTGAAATTCACGACGAGCGCCGCATTTTGCCGAATTCGTGTTTCTCCATCGAGCCGGGCATCTACCTTCCCGAATTCGGGGTACGCAGTGAAGTTGACGTTCTCGCCCGGTCCAACTCCGCTGAAGTAACGGGTAAAATTCAAAGAGAGATTGTGATTATCTGAATGGCAAATTCTTCCCCTGTCAAAACAAACCAGGCATCGCAGGCGACAGTGATGGCGGTGGTCGCGCCCGCGGTCGGCTGGATGATTCCCGGCGCCGGGCACTTGATTCAAAAGCGCTGGATTCGCGGCCTGTTGCTCATGGCCTCCATCGGGACCATGTTTGTTCTGGGCCTGTTGATGGAAGGGCACGTGTACAAACCCAATGGCGGCGACATTCTCGACATTCTGGGTTTCGTCGGCGATGTCGGCGCCGGCGGGCTGTACGTGGTAAGCCGGGCCATGGACTGGGGACAGGCGGCGATTGCTCATGCCACCGCAGACTACGGGACGAAGTACATCATCGTTGCCGGATTACTGAATTTCATCAGCATGGCTGACGCGTACCACATTGCCATTGGAAAGAAGCAATAATGACCATCCTGACGTTGGTTCCGCTTGCTCTCGTCCTGGCCCCCTCCCACTTCACCGCTGCGGTTCTTTTTGCTGTTTTCGCCTCCGTGGTTTTCGCCATTACCCAGCGCAGCGGATTCCGCGATCAGTTTCGTTACGGCCTGTACTGCTTCGCGATGTTTGTCGGCGGGGTGTTCGTTGCGGGCTGGCTGATGCTGCTGCTGCGAAGATAGCTAACAGCATTTAGCTGGCAGTAGCTTATCCTTCCCACACAAACGCCTCAAATAGGCGCTTGGTATCGAATCCAAGTCGTGTGTAAAGCTCCACCGCTCCGGTGTTGGCCTGCGTAACGGTAAGCGAGAGCAACGTGAAACTCCGTCGTTGCAGGTTGGCCGAGCTCGCAGCCAGCAGTGACTCCCCAATGCGCTGCGAACGGAATTCCGGCAGCACACATACCTGCGTTACATGCCCCACATCGCTGCGAACGCGAGAGCACAAAATCAAGCCCACCAAACTGCGGGCCCGTTTATGGACTGCCACAAATGAAGACTCCGGATCGAAGGTGCCACAGCCCGGGAAACGCACGATGTTGTTCAAAAAACGCAATGACCCACTCAGGGTGCGGTACTGGTCATTGATGTAGGAATCCACATGGCCCCGATACGCCGCCGTAATCACTGCGGCCGCAGCCTGGTAGTCCTGCTCATGCCAGCGTCGAATCTCAATTTCTGGCCCCGCTTGCGCGCGGGGAACGGTCCCTGGACTAAGCGGCAAGACCATAAACAGACGCGCGTGCTTCTGAAACCCCTGGTTCAGAAACGACTGCGTTACCGACCCTGAGTCATGCAACAGCAGTTGCGCCTCTACCCGATGAATCCCCGGTGATTGCTGCAAGGTCTCAATGACATGCAGCAGCAATTCCGACTCCACCTGGCGCGGCTCCGGCAAACGTCCGCCGTTGGCTACGAAAAGATCGCCGACAACTCCCTTATTACCTTCGTAGACAAAGAAGGCATAGCCGCAAACCCGGCCCCGGTCCACGGCAGCATAACCGGGCAGAATCTTGGTGTCGGCATAGCGCAGGATCATGTCCGCCGAAGCACGATAGTCCCATGACAACAGACGAGCCCAAACCTCAGTCTCATCCTCGAGCAGAGGCCGCAGATCACCCGAAGAAAAGTGCCGAAGATCGAGAATTTCCACCAGAGCTCCGAAACAGGCAGCGTATCCGCGCTGCGAGGCGTGAATTCGGAGTTTAGTGCTTCGCTGGGCTAGGAGGCAAACCGGGGAATACCACGAGGCAATAGAGATTCTAGAGAATTAGCGAGGCTACAGCTTGGGCAGGTTCCTACTGTCCGGCGCCCTTATCCACCTTGCTGGCGACCTTAACGCCGCTCAGGCCACTGACGTACTTGGCAATGCCCTGGTAAAGCGATTCGGCAATCCGCTGGCGGTATTCGGAACTTCGCAGTTTGCGCTCGTCCGCGGGATTGCTGACGAAAGAGATTTCGGCAAGGATGGAGGGCATATTTGCCCCTATCAGTACGATAAACGGGGCACGCTTCACGCCTCGATCACGCAGGCCCGTGTTACGGGCCGAAAGGCCGCCGTATAAAGCGCTTTGCACATCGGTGGCAAACTCCCGCGACTCCTCGATCTTGTCTTTTAAGGCAATCTTCTTGACCAGATCCTGTAATTCATAAATCGATTGGTCGGAGACGGCATTTTCCCGGGCCGCAACTTCGAGCGCATCGCGCGAAGAAGTGAAGTTCAGGTAATAGGTCTCCACACCACGAGCGTCGGGATCGTGGCTGGCATTGGCGTGGATGGAAATGAAGAGATCGGCCTGGTCCTGGTTCGCTATCGCAGTCCGTGTTTCGAGCGGGATAAAGGAATCATTGTCCCGTGTGTATTCAACCTGCGCTCCGAGCCGGGTTTCGAGTAATTTGCCGAGGCGCAGCGACACGCTCAGCACCAGGTCTTTTTCCATGAGACCGTGAGGGCCGATCGTGCCGGTATCGTGTCCGCCATGGCCTGGGTCAATCACGATCTTGCCGATTTTCAGCCCCAGGGCTCGGATAAGGGAACGATCCCCTTCCGCGGTAGGCCGCGCTTCGTGGACCCTGCGGGAAGTGGGCAATTTCTTGCGCTCCGAGGCTGGCGTGATTGCGGAGCCTGTCCTGGCTTGGGCTGTGACTGCCTTCCGTACGGTTGCGGAGTCGTCCTCTTCATCCGCATCGCCAACTATTTTCCTCACCTCCGCCTTGCTTGCCGCCTCGGCGTTCGGGGTTCCATACACATCGATGATCAGCTGGGGAGGGTCAGAGGACATGGCGGCCTTGTAGGTGTCCACATCCTGCACCTCGAGCACGACCCGAGTCCTGCCCGGCTGGAATTCCGCAATGCGGACCTTGTTCAGTAGGCCATCATCTCCATCCAGGCTTTTACCGGCTAGCGAGGAAGGCAGTTGCGTATCGAGAAGGTCCACAAAAATACGGTCGGGATGGTCAATGCGTTCTGATTCAAACTTGACGGCCCTCGCCAACTTAACCGCGACGCGCGTGCACTCTCCAGTGCTCCAATAGTGGATGCCGGTGACTTCCGTTAGGTCTGTGCCTGTAGCTGCGCCCGGAGATGCGGTTTTGGTGTTTTCGGCGCCGGCATCCGTGTCCGGAAGCTTGGCGGTCGGCTCATCTTTATGCTTAGGGCGCGGGTTACGGGCAACTTGCTCCAATTCGTTTAATTGGCCACTCGCCTCGTCAGCTAAATGGTGGTGGGGATACCGCCTCAGAAACTCCTGAAAGGCAGCCTTGGCGTGGGCCGATTCATCGAGGTCGTCTTTGTAAATCTTGCCAATGGCGAGCAAGGCCTCGAAGCGGCTCCCGCTGCCGGGGTATTCGCGGCGGAGAAATTCATATTGCCGGATGGCTTTGCGCAGGAGCGCGTCATCGTCGAAGCGGTGGCCCATCTCCACCAGCAACTCAGCGACGGCGGTCACGCTGGGATCGGCTTTGCCGGAGGTTGGCGCTCCGTAGTACACGCGCCGGTAGGCATCAAGCACCCGCTGATAGTCCTGGCGAGTGGGGTGGTTATTGCGTTGGCTGAGAGCTGAGCGCAATCTTTCGGCAGCGTCATAGTGAGCACTGGCCCACGCGTCGGACCTGTGGCTGCCGGCGAACGCGGGCAGCGCAACCATGGACAAAAACAGCGCCGCGCTCCAGCGCAGGAGGCGTCGGCTTTGCAGTTGAAATTTCACCTTGCGTTGTTTCCGCTAAACCTGGGTAGCTAAATCTGGGTAGCTAACCTGGGGCCGTAATCAAGCCTCTCGGCGCTCAGCTCCCGGCATTCACCCAAACGTCTGAATGTCTACTTCTAAGCGCCAAGTGCTCACAAAAGCTTCGAATATCCTGCGGGTGAAGCATTTCTTCACTCGGTGTTGCTGAAATACAGAGCGCCCTGGGCATCGCGTTGTACCAGGATCGGCTGCCGCACCGGCCGGCTCGTCAGCACTCCCGAACCGCTTTCGCCGTTGTACAGGGTTGTGATCCGCCGCACGTAATCGCGGGTCTCGGCAAAGTGCGGAACGCCCGCACTACGCTGTACCGCTCCTGCCCCGGCGTTATACGCAGCCAGGCTTAGCCGCACATCGCCGCCAAAGCTTTCCATCAGCTTTTTCAAATGTCGAACGCCCGCATCCACATTCTGTTCCGGGTCAAATGGATTAGTGACGTTCAGCGCCCGCGCTGTCCCCGGCATGAGTTGCATCAGCCCCATGGCTCCCTTGCGGGAAACCGCATTCGGGTTAAAGTTGGACTCCACTTTGATCATGGCTCGCACCAGATTGGGGTCCACATTATGACGTGCAGCCGCGTGTCCAATGGCCTCGTCGATATCCACTTGTGTATAGTTCTGCGACTGCGCGGACGGGGAAAAGCTCCCGTACTGACGAAAAGCTGACCGCTTCGCCAAAATTTGGTTTACTTCCGCCACTGCCGAGCGAGCCGCGCGCACATTCGCCTTAGGCACAGGTTTCCAGCGATGATCCGTGACGCTCCAGAAAACTAGTCTGCTGCGCCGCACCGGCCTGGAATCCGCATGCCGGGATCTGGCCGAAGACGTTGAAACAACGTCATTTACATACACAGTGTGACCGCTATCGTCGATGGTGGCGACAATACTACCCTCGGAATGAGACTGTGCCTGCACCCTCGGCGTGGTGAAGGAAAAGAAGGTCGCGATTACGGCAGCAGCCATCAGGGTAAGTTGCAGGCGATTATGCATCCGGGTTCAAGATCTCCTTGTGGAGGACAGATACCCCTCCAGCTTTGCTACCCGGAACCTGACGGAGAATTCTTACCAGAGTGAGCCAATTATAGGTTCCAGGGCCAGGCACAGCAATCTGACAAGAGGCCATTGAACCATGGTGGTAATCTTTGTAGTTGATTGATAATAAATAAGATGGATTGAGGGCAGCGCATCCCGACCCTCGGTAACACCGCCTGTGTTACGCTTGGCCGGGTTTCCATGAACAAACTCGAAAGCCCGCAACGTCAGGTACCGGATTCTCTCATGCTCCATGGCTTCTGGTATCGCGCTCTGCCTGGCGATCAGCTAGGCAAGAACCGGCTGCAGAAAGCAACGTTGCTTGAAATCCCGTTGGTTCTGGGTCGTGATCGCCAAGGCAAACCTTTCGCCTTGCGCGACGCTTGCCCGCATCGCGGGATGCCGCTTTCCTGCGGAGCCTTTGATGGCCGGGAAGTGGAATGCAGCTACCATGGATGGCGCTTCGACGCGCACAGCGGGCAGTGCCAGTCGATTCCGTCGCTGACTGCGGATCAAAAGATAAAGGTGGACCGCATCTATGCCGGGAGCTACACCTGCGAGGAGCGCGACAGCTACGTGTGGGTCTTCATTCCGGAGCCAACGCCCTCCAGCGCGAGTTTTGGTAAGGCAGCTGGGCCAACCCAGCCGGTGCCGGAGATCGCAAAATTCAGCGATCGCTACAAAACCGCCTACCTGACCGCCGACATGCCGGTGAGTGTGGACCACGGCATCATCGGCCTGATGGACCCGGCGCATGGGCCTTTCGTGCATCAGGCGTGGTGGTGGCGCAAGCGCGAAAGCATTCACGAGAAGGAGAAAAGCTTCGAGCCCATTCCCAATGGCTTTCGCATGAGTGCGCACACCCCCAGCTCGAACAGCGCGCCCTACAAACTGCTGCGCTTGTATGTCGACGGAGACTCCATCACGACCACCATTGATTTTGTCCTGCCCAACCACCGTCAGGAAGCCATTCGGGTGGGCAAATACTGGTTTACGTCTCTGACCACGGTGACGCCGATCACTCGCAACCATTGCCGGATTGACGTAGTCGCCTGCTGGAATATCTTCCGCTGGGTGCCCTTCGGGCCGTCGCTGTTGAAATTTGTGTTCACGAAGTTTGTGGAGCAGGATCGCCGGACCATGGAACTACAAGCCGAGGGCTTGAAGCAGAATCCTCATTTAATGTTGATTGACGACGCCGACCGTCCCGCCAAATGGTATTTCGCTTTGAAAGCGGCCTACCTGGAAGCACAGCGCAGCGGCGCCGAGATCAGACACCCAATGACCGGTCCGGTGACGCTCAAGTGGAGAAGCTAAGTCTCCCAGTTCTGAGAGAACTGGTGGCCCATTCAGCCCAATTTTGTGTTCGGTCTCATGACATCCTTTACACTCCCGCGCGAGCGCAGCGAGCGCCGGAGGCGAGATCGGGATACCATAGAAGACGATGGATGTCAGGGGCAGCGCGTTAGTTTTGTAGTGACCGCCGGCCGGGGCGAGAAGGCATTCCATGCCTTGTGCCAGGAGTTTGGCATCTCGCGACCGACCGGCTATCTCTGGGTGTCTCGCTACCCGCGAGAAGGCCTGATGGGGCTCGATCACTACAACTCCACCGTCCGCATGAAGTCTTGGCTACGCTCCGCCCATCAGCCGGGCTGCTACGCTGGGTACACCGTCTTAAGGGATCACAGGCACCCCAGATAGAGACTGCTTGCGCATTTCCCAAGTTATCTCCCTCACGAGAGCTGAGGCATGCATGTCCCAGCAGTGGGAGTTCATTAATTGACTCGTTTGGATTGTGTCCCTAACATCTCACTCGTGTCCCTCCTTATTCGCGAATGATGCATCAGGTTCCTGAACATCCAAGGCCGAGCACCGGCAAGCTGGCTGTCGCTGTGATCATGCTGAGTCTGGTGGTTTGCGCCGTCTTCTTGTGCCTCGTGTCAGCGGCATTCCAGGCTACGGCAACGGGCGTTGACTGGCCGGTCTATGGCGGTGAGCCGGGGCAGGACCATTATTCAAGCCTTGCCCAGATCAACCGACAAAATGTAAAGAAGCTCAAGATCGCGTGGACCTTCCATACCGGTGAAGAGGGCAGCCTGGAAGCTACGCCGGTGATTGTCGGAGGTGTCCTCTACACCTTCACGCCGTTCCTCAAAGTCGTTGCGCTGAACGCGGCCTCCGGCCAGTTGCTGTGGACATTCGACTCCGGGGTACATGCTCCCGACGCTAACCGTGGCGTATCGTACTGGACCGACGGAAAAGAGAGCCGTATCTTTGCCGGGGTGAGGAACCTGCTCTATGCGCTCGACCCCAAGACTGGCAAACCGATACAGGTTTTTGGGGAAGGCGGCTACATCGATCTTCGGAAGGGGCTTCGAGGCGATTACCAATCGCAATCCGTCGGGCTGACGACCCCGGGCACCATTTACAAGGATTTGATCATTGTGGGCAGCCGCAATCCGGAGACTTATCCATCGCCGCCGGGCGATATCCGCGCATTCGATGTGCGCACTGGCGACCTACGATGGCAATTTCATACCATCCCGCACCCTGGCGAAGCGGGCTACGATACCTGGCCCAAAGAAGCGTGGAAGACGGCCGGCGCTGCCAACAACTGGGCGGGGATGACACTCGACACCCAGCGTGGCATCGTGCTCGTCCCCACGGGCTCCCCTGTGTTCGACTTTTATGGCGGGGACCGGGTCGGAGACAATTTATTTTCCGATTCGCTGCTTGCTCTCGATGCGGAGACTGGACGACTCCTTTGGCATTTCCAGGGGGTACACCACGATATCTGGGATCGGGATTTTCCCGCGCCGCCGGCGCTGGTTACGGTGCAACGGGATGGCCGCAAGAGGGATGCAGTGGCACAAACCACCAAGCAGGGATGGGTGTTCGTTTTCGACCGCATCACGGGGGAACCGCTTTTCCCAATTGAGGAGCGCAAGGTTGCGCCAAGCACAGTGCCAGGAGAAGTAACCTCGCCCACGCAGCCGGTGCCGCTTTTGCCCGAGCCTTACACCCGCCAGTTGCTGACTGAGGACATGCTCACCCAACGCACTTCGGAGGCCCATGCCGCAGCGCTGCGGCAGTTCCATACTTTTGTTGGCGGAAGGCAGTTCGTTCCCGGCAGCCTCGGCAGGCCCACGATCATCTTCCCCGGCTTTGCCGGGGGAGGCGAATGGGGAGGAGCGGCCGTCGACCCCAACACGGGAGTTATCTATATCAACTCCAATGAAATTGCCTTCACTACCACGCTGACCAAGAATGACTCCGCCGCCGGAGAAGGGATACGGACTTATCGCGGCCAGTGTGCGGTCTGCCACGGAGCCGAGCGCGGCGGCGCTCCACCCACCATCCCTTCGCTGATCGGCGTGTACAAGCGCAAATCTGCGGCCCAATTAGCCGACATCGTTCATCAAGGCAGGGGAAGGATGCCCTCTTTCCCGGGGATTCAGGGGAGCGAGCTCGATGCTTTGCTGGCATATGTTCGGAGCGGGGTGGACCAGCGAAACCCAAGCGGGACCGCGAGCGAGGCGGGGTTACCCGAAGGAGCGGCCATCGGAGAAAAGTCTTCTGCGGCGGATATCGGCGGTAACGCAATGATGCCGTACAGCATCAACGGATTTGTCCGGTTTGACGATGCGGATGGATATCCCGCGGTCGCTCCTCCCTGGGGCACTTTGAACGCTATCGATTTGAATACCGGTAAATATCTGTGGAAGCATCCCCTGGGAGAGTATCCGGAACTCACCGCCAAAGGCGTTAAGAATACCGGCAGTGAGAACTATGGCGGCCCCATCGTGACGGCCGGAGGGGTGTTGATCATCGCGGCCACCGATTTTGACGAGAAGATCCGCGCCTTCAACAGCCTTACTGGAGAACTCTTGTGGGAAGGCAGGCTTCCGTTCCCGGGGACCGCCACCCCGGCCACTTACATGGTAAGTGGTAAACAGTACATCGTGATTGCAACCAGTGGGTCGCGAGATCCCAAGTCGCCGCCGGGCGCGGCCTATGTGGCTTTCGCTCTTCCGTAAAGATCACCGCGACTTCCATTTGCGCATCGAAGAGTCGTATGCCGAAGGTCAGCGCACGCAAGGCCAAAGCGGTTCAGCACGGGGCGGTTCCGCCAGAGAGCCTGGTCAAGACTTTTCCGCCGATTCGGTTGCCGGTCCGGCCGCCTTATCCGCCAGCAGATGCCCGGTTGGCCGGCGAGATTCCAGGTGGCAGCGAATGGCTCTATGAACCCAAGTGGGATGGCTTCCGCTGCCTAGCTTTTCGCCACGGGCACAAGGTGCTGCTGCAATCGAAGGCCGGGCAGCCACTTGCGCGCTATTTTCCGGAGCTGGTCGCGGCTCTGAGCGAGTTGCCGGAGCAGCAGTTCGTGCTCGACGGAGAAATTGTAATCTTCGTAGGAAACCGTCTTTCGTTTGACGATCTGCTGCTGCGGATTCATCCTTCGGAGTCGCGCATTCGCAAACTATCGGCGGCCACTCCGGCTACGCTTCTTTGCTTCGACCTGCTGGTGGATGACGGGAAGCCCCTCGTCAACCTGCCCCTCTCGGAGAGACGCAGTCGCTTGCAAGAGTTCTTTCACGGATTGCGCGAAGACGGCACCATCCGACTCTCGCCGGCTTCGACACTGCTTGCGCAGGCGCAGAAATGGATGCAGCACCCGGGAGCTATGGGACTGGACGGCGTGGTGGCCAAGCGTCTGGATGAGCCTTACCGGTCCGGCGAACGCACGGCCATGGTCAAAGTCAAACGGATTCGCACGGCGGATTGCGTGGTGGGCGGGTTCCGTTATGCTACCAAGGGCGATGCGATTGGCTCGCTTCTGCTGGGGTTGTACAACGCAGAGGGCTTACTGGATCACGTGGGTTTTGCTTCCAGCTTCAACCGTGAGGAGCGGGCCGAACTCAAGCCCGTTGTGGAGCGGCAAATGGGGTCGCCTGGATTTACCGGGCACGCACCGGGCGGACCCAGCCGGTGGAGCACAGAACGATCCGCGGAATGGCAACCGGTAAAGCCCAAGCTGGTGTGCGAAGTGCAGTACGACCATTTTTCGGGCGGCCGTTTTCGCCATGGCACGAAATTCCTGCGCTGGCGTCCGGAAAAGCGGCCCGGACACTGCACGTTCGAGCAGATATGGAAGTAAACACTTAGATGTTGGGGTCGTCAGGGCGTGTTCGATTTGACACACACGTGTTACCCCTAATACGTTGCTGCCCATCACGTCGCCGGTAAATACTTTCTTTCCGCAAAAACCGGGTCCGGTCCGGTTCGTGCTCTCCACTGCGTGAATTCTGCGACCGGAGGCCACTCGATTGTTTCGTCAAATTGTTACGCTTCTCTTTATCTTCGTCTGTACCACGATTGCCTGGATCATTCTGGGCTCGACCATTCTCTACCGCACCGACAATAGCGATGAGCAACTCCGGGGCCGCGTCGGTTCCACCTGGGGGACGGCACAAGAGCAGGCTCCGCCATCGGCGACCTACACTGTGGCCGAAATTGTGCCGAGCAGCGTCATTGAGAATGGCAACAGCATCATTCGCAATGAAAAACACGAACGCTCGGTCGCTCTGCCCCTTCAGGCGAGCCGGATCGATGTTGCTCTCAAACTCGATCACCGGCAAAAGGGCTTGCTTTGGTATAGCGCCTATGCGGTGAGCTTTGCCGCGGACTACCAGTTCCGCAACGATAGCGGCGCGCCACAAGCGGTAAGCTTTCGTCTGCCCTTCCCGGCGCAGCGGGCTTTGTACGACGGTCTCATCCTCAGCGTGAACGGACAAGAGCTACCACTGGCTACCGACGACAAGGGAACCAGCGGCAAAGCGACCATCGGCGCGAACGATATAGCGGCGCTCCATGTTGCCTACCGTTCGCAGGGCATGAAGAGCTGGCGCTACAAACTGGCGGAGGGAGTCGGACAGTTGCACGACTTCGATCTGACCATGCACACCAATTTCAAGGACATCGATTTCGCCGAGGATACGCTCTCTCCTACGGCCGAGCAGTCGAAGCCTGGGGGCTGGGACCTCACCTGGCGCTACAACGACTTGATCTCGGGTTTCCAGATCGGCATGACCATGCCGGAGAAGCTTCAGCCCGGGCCGTTGGCGGGAGAGATCAGTTACTTTGCTCCCGTTTCGCTTTTCTTCTTCTTCTTTCTGATGTTCATCGTCACCACCATCCGCAATATCACACTCCACCCAATGAATTACTTTTTTCTCGCCACGGCTTTCTTTGCCTTTCACTTGCTGCTGGCTTACATGGTGGACCACGTCTCCATTCACACCGCGATGGCGATTTCCTCGGTGGTTTCGGTCATTCTGGTGGTGAGCTATCTGCGGCTGGTGGTGGGGATTCGCTTCGCCGCGCTGGAAGCGGGAACAGCGCAACTCATCTACCTGGTGCTATTCTCCTATGCTTTCTTCTGGAAAGGGTTTACCGGATTGTCGATCACTATTATTGCGGTCATTACTTTGTTTGTGGTGATGCAGGCAACCGGCAAGATCCGGTGGTCCGAGAAGTTTGCGGCGAGGAGTATTCCCCCGCCACGCTGAAGTCAGAGGAGGATCGTCCGGCAATAGAAGAGCTCAGGCCGCAATCAACTCGAAGGCCGGAAAACTCTCCGCAATGGGGGCAAAGGCCTGCGAAGGCGAGCCGGCGGCAACGGGGAAATAGCGTTGCACTTCCCGCTGAAAGCGGTCCAAATAAGCTTTCAGGACGTCCAGCTTCTCCGGTTCGGGAAGCGAGCGTAGACGGAAGGTCTGGCGAATGCTTCCCTTCTTCAGCGTGACTTCGCCGGCAACTTCCGCGTTGCGGACCCACTGCGTTCGCCCCCGGGGCGCGACCAGGAACTTCTTGCCATTCATTTCGAGCAGATCGATCGGGGTGGAATAAATTTTGCCGCTCTTGCGCCCTCTGACCTGCAGCAGGTAATTGTAGGAAAAGCCGAGACCGAGACCAATTAGAACTCCAAACATATGGTTAAAGAAACGCTCGCCACGGGAGGGGGCGCGAAATTCTGCGAGAGGCGGACTCATTACAGGCTCATTGTGGCATAAAGTTAAGGTGTGCTGCAGTTTGGTGCTTAGCGCGGACCCCAGCGTACTCCGCGGTTGCAAGTTCTTGAATTCAACGAACCGAAAGCTTTTAACCGCCGAGAGCGCGAAGAAATGCCGCCGAGAACGCAGGGAAATACCAAACCTTTACAATTATCATGGCCGCCAGGAGTAGTCAGCGTGACTACACGTTCCTCCCAGCTTTACACTCAACTCGGCCCGGCAGCAGCCCAGATCTTCACCGTCAATGAGCGCATGAACCGGATGCTGATCGAACAGCTGGATCCCGTGGCCTGGAGAGCGCAATCTCCCGGCAAGGTCCGTACCATTGCGGCGATTTTTACCCACATGCACAACGTTCGCTGCAAGTGGATCAGGCTCACAGCGCCGCATCTGAAGGTTCCGCGACAACTCAACCGCGCGCACTGCACGCCGCAGCAGGCCCGCGCGGGATTGGCGGAGAGCGCCGCTCGCTGCGCGGAGATGCTCGCGGAAGCGCTGGGCGGCGGCGGGGGGCGCGTGGAAAAGTTTCGCAGAGACGGCTGGGCCCGGCCCTGGCCGGTTGGTCCGGAAATGCTGTGCTACATGCTTGCTCACGAAGCCCACCATCGCGGGCAGGTGTGTATGCTGGCGCATCAACTTGGATTCCCGTTGCCGGCTAAAGTGACATCCGGGATGTGGGACTGGGAAAAGCTGTGGAAAGAGGGCGGGGCATCCGGAGGTAAGCAGCGATTCCGCCAACATCCCTTGCCGTAGCTTCATCTCAACCCTATCCTGTTGCCTGCGGCACGCTTGCGCAAATCACGCTAAGGAGTTCCCGATGAGCAGTCTCGATCTTGTGAAGTCTCTCCACGAAAACCTATCGAAGAATGCCGGAGTGAGGAGCGTCTTCGGAGATCCGGTGACCGCCGGCGACAAGACGCTGGTGCCGGTGGCACGCGTGGCCTATGGCTTTGGCGGCGGCGGAGGCTCAGGCCCGGTGCCAGGAAGGAAGGATGCGCCAACCGGGGAAGATAACAAAGGAGAAGGCGGCGGGGGCGGATGGCGGAGTACGGGTTAGTCCCGTCGGCGTGTTTGTCGTGGGGCCGCAGGAGACGCGCTTTCTGGCGGTCCATGACCGTAAGCGCAGCCTGGCGTTGCTGCTGATCGGCGTAGGGCTGGGAGCTTTGCTGGCGCGGCGGCGGTCGGAAGAGCCGGGCAAGCGATTTCGCATGCCATTTTTCGGATGAGTGCATCGGGGAGACCGTGGCGCGCCTTAGAATGGAACGGGTGTTGCTTGCCCGCGCTCACGAGTTCCTGCCCGCCAGGATGCCGGGCTGTTCGCCTCGGTTCCGGCCGCTCCGGCGGTATTTCTGCTGCGTGGTGAAGATCCCCAGGCGGAGCCGTACGTGAGCAAGACGGCCAACTTGCGGCGGCGCTTACAGCGACTGCTCGGGCCCCCACAGAGCAGAGCAAGCGGCTGAACCTGCGCGAGCGCGTGCGCTGGATTGAGTACACGGCTACCGGGTCGGATTTCGAGTCGGGGTTTCTGCTCTATCAGATTCTGCGGGAGGCTTTTCCCAAGACGTATTCCGCGCGATTGCGGCTGCGCTTCGCGCCGCTGGTCAAGCTGCACATGGAGAATGAGTACCCGCGCGCTTCGATCACCACGCGACTGGGGCGATTGAGCGGGCGCTCGCTTTATTATGGCCCTTTTGTCTCGCGGACGGCGGCGGAGAAATTCGCCAGTGACTCGCTCGACTTTTTCAAGATGCGGCGCTGCGTGGAAGACCTGCATCCGGACCCGGCATTCCCCGGCTGCATTTATTCCGAGATGAAGATGTGCCTGGCGCCTTGCTTCAAGGGATGCAGGACGCAGAGTACAGCGGGAAGTTGGCCGGGTACAGGCCTACTTCGAGAGCGGCGGGCGGTCGCTGGTGCGGGAGATTGCTGGGCTGCGCGATGAAGCGTCAAACCGGCTGGATTTCGAAAGCGCCGCCGGGGAACATGCGCGGCTGGAAAAACTGAAGCCGGTTGTGACGCAGCTGCCGGAAATTGTGCGGCGCATGGATCGGCTGGCTGGGGTGATCGTGCAACGGAGCCCTGAGCCGGAGTCGGTAAACTTTTTTCGGGTGGAGCGCGGGGGCATTTCGGGGCCGATGAGGTTTGCCATTCAGGCGGCGGAGCATACGAAGACGCAATCCATGGAGTCGCGGGTGCAGGAGGCGATGGCGGGGCTTCCGCCGGCACAGGTGAAATCTGCGCTGGAAAACATGGAGCACCTGGCCCTGCTCAAGCGCTGGCACTATCGCGGGACACGGGCGGGGGAGATTTTTTTCGCGGACGACAAGGGGCAGCTTCCCTTTCGGCGGCTGGTGCGCGGCATCTCGCGCGTGTACCGGGAGAGAAGGAAGGAGGAGCAAACAACTGTTACAGCAACGGCTGCGTCGTAAGCAGGGAGGGGAAGATGATGCCGGATAATCAGGATCGCGCTTTGAGGGCACAACTGGTGGAGTTACTGGGCGGAGGCGGGGCACACGCCAAGTTTGAGGACGTGATCGCGGGCATGCCGGCCAAGCTTTACGGCCGCAAACCCGAGGCAATGGCGCATTCGGCGTGGATGCTGCTGGAGCACATGCGCATTGCGCAGTGGGACATCGTGGAATTCAGCCGGGACCGCAAGCACGTTTCGCCGGACTGGCCGGAGGGGTACTGGCCGGGGTCGGCGGCGCCGCCAAAAACTTCGTCATGGGGTGAAAGCGTGAAGCAATTTCGCCGGGACCTGAAAACGATGCAGGATCTGGTAAAGGACCTGAAGACGGACTTGTTTGCCAGGATTCCTTGGGGAGATGGGCAGACCATTTTGCGTGAGGCGCTGCTGGTGGCGGACCACAATGCATATCACCTGGCGCAGTTGGTGGATGTGCGGCGGGCACTGGGGGCGTGGAAATAGGTTGAGCGGGAAACGGCGGGCGGGGTCCTCGCGGCCTTTCAGCCGCTCGGGTTAAGGAAGACTTTCCGCACGGCCGAAACGTGCCCTCGACAGGAACCTTGAGCGGGCGATTGCTGCTCGCCTTTACAAACGGTCCTTCCAAAAGCCGGGGTTTCGATGGCCGTGGGCAATGGCTAGTATCTGGACTGCCGCCTGTTTTTGCCGATAAACAATCGCAAAGGGAAAGCGATTCAAAACGAACTTGCGAGTACCACGCTCACCCGAGGGCCAACGCGCGGGTGATTCGATAATCCGGGCGACACCCCGATCGACTTCGGCTGCAAATTCAACCGCAGCCGGCTCGCTACGTTCGAGGTACCAGGCTATGGCAGATTTCAGGTCGGAGAGCGCCGAGGGGTGGATCTCCAGGTGGCTTAGCCGCCATGGAGAATGGCGGAAATTTGCCGCCGAGCTTCCGCCCATGGAATTGGCTTCACTTTGCCCGAATCGAGTTCCTCGATCCGGCTCGCGATCTCCAAGTTCCACGCTTCTTCGGCCGATGGGTCCAAAGTCTCGTCGAGACTCTCTAGAAGAGAACCTGCCAGAGCGGCTCGCGCTTCTGGCGGAAGCGCAAGCGCCCTCTTCAAAAGTTCTGAAACTTCTTCCGCCATCTCGCTATTCTACTCGCCCGTAGGAGTGCCGCAATGAGTCTCTACTTGGGTTTCCCGACGAAAGCAGCCATGCGCTCCCGTTCGCACTCCTTCTAGCTCGCCTGACGCGTAGGTTCTGCAATTTCTCCGGGTGCAAAAGACGTCTTGGCTCGTTTGCGGAACACCGGCTTTACGCCGTGCCTCCATCGCTCGTCGACTCCCACCAGCATCCATTCAATCTCAGGCGCGAGGTAGCGTAACAGCGTATCGGTGGCGGGGTGGACGTGCAGGGCGGGTGCGGCAAGGAAAAACAACGGACGTCCGAGGGAAAGTTCCCGGGTGGGAAAGTAGCCGAACTTTGGGAACTCTCCTCGCGAATGGTGCCAGGCAACGCGCGACCAATAATCGAGACCTTGCAGCGGCAGGTGGATGTCTTCATCGGCTTTCAGTTCGACGACCGCGAGGCGGCCTTCGCGGGTGAGCGCAAGAACGTCAATCATGGCACGGTCAGAGGCGGAGAAGGCGGGCACCTGCGAGTAGGAGCACGAAGGATCGAGGCGAGTGTCGAGCGCGCTGGCGTCTTGCACTACCAAGGACTCCAGCCAACGCTCAGGATGCAAGCGCCAGAGTGGGTGATCGCGCGGGCCCTCCGGGTGGCGAACTTCGCCGATGCTGCGGATGAGGCGGTCCAGCGACTCGGCGTTGCTTTCGGAGAGCACCTTCTCTTCGGCGCCGAGGCCGAAGACAATTTCAGGCACGCTGTGGAACGAGCCCGGGGCGTGGGCGAGGCGGGCGCGGGCGAATTCCAGTCCGTGACAGCGGAAGGCCATTTCCGCGGGAGAGAGAATGGCGATCTCGACTTCGCTCATCAGCTGGCGAACGTAGGCGATTGGCCCGGCGAAGCGTTCGTGGGCGGCGGACTCATCCGCCAGCTGAACCAGGCGGGTGGCAACGTTGCCGGTGTCGGACACATCAACTTCTTTCACGGCGTTTTCTTTTTCGTCCAGTTCGTAAAGTTGCCACTTGGCGGCGGAACGGTTCAGGCGGGCCATGCGCTCGCGGGTAAGCGTCGAGCATCCGGCGGGGACGAACAGCTTGAGTCCCTCGATTACCATTCTTCCCGCTTGCGACTGGCGACAGGAGTCAAGCCAGAGGATTCCGAAGGTGAGCGCAGCGTCGATTGAGGCCTGAGCCTCTTTTTCATTTACCCCAAGTACCGCGTAGGCCGATTGCCCCTGGCGGATGAGGCCGCGGGTATAGATGGGACCGAAGGACTGCTCAAGATCCATGGCAGTGCTGAGCCTGACCACGGTGTAGGCGGGGAAGCTGCTCTCCAGCACCCGGTGGAGCGTGCGCTGGTAGGCAACTCGGGCTGCCCGTCTTGCGTTGGGAGTGCGGCGGTCGCGTTCGCGGCAGATTTCCAGCTTCGTGGGACGGGCTTGGCCGAGGCGCTGGACGGCAAGGCGGAGTGTTTGGTTTTTGATTTCGGCGTCGAGCACGCGGCGGACGATGTTGCGCTCCGAGGACCAGAGATGCAGCAGGCATTTATTGCTCTCGCCGGAGATGGAGTATTTGGATTGGGCGAGATCGAAGAGGACCGCGCCGCTTTCGAGGACTACGGCGGCATACGATCCGGCGAGGAAGTCGGAGACGGTTTGGGCAAGGGATTCAGGGGACATGGGAGAATTGTGGCAGGGGATGGGGGGGAGTCTGTGATGGGTGAACATGTGGAGAGGGACAGAAAAGATTGACCGCAGAGAGCGCAGAGGAGAGGGGAGCGCGAGGCGACGGGCGGCGGAACGCGAGGGCTTTCGCCACAAACGACACAGAGGAATAGATCGGGCGCGGAAAGAACCGGGCATGGGATAATGAAACTGCCGCCTGGAGCTTTGGCGGAGTGAGGGGCATCTAATCTTGGTGGACAAAAATCGTTTCTTTTTCGAGCACTATGGACTGACCGAGGGCGACTTGCAGCGCTATCTGGCGGCGGCGCTTTCGGCGGGCGGCGAGTACGCCGACCTTTACTTTGAGTATCTTTCCTCGACTTCGCTGATGGTGGATGAGTCCATGGTGAAGTCGGCCTCGCAAGGAATTTCGGCGGGCTGCGGAGTGCGGGTGATTTCCGGCGAACGCACCGGCTACGCCTACACGGACGATCTTTCTCCCGAGCGGATTCTGTATGCGGCGCGCACGGCGGCGCTGATTGCCAGCGGTCCGGCGAAGACGCCGACGGTGGGATTTCAGGAGAAGCAGGCGCGGAGCCTGTACCCGATTACGCTGCCTTCGGTGGACGCGGAGATCACCGCGAAAGTCGAGCTGGTGATGCGGGCGGATGCGGCGGCGCGGGCGTACGACCCGCGGATTAAAGAAGTCCGGGCCAGCTACAGCGACGAGTTGCGCAATATTCTGGTTATCGGCTCTGACGGGACTTTCGCGGAGGACTCGCAGCCGCTGGCGCGCATGAACGTGGGCTGCATCGCTAAGACCGACGGCAACTCGGCGCGGGGCAGCGCGGGCGGCGGCGGACGCGTGGCGCTGGACTTCTTTTTCGGCGAGAAGACGCCGGAATACTTTGCCAAAGACTCGGCGCGACAGGCGATTCTGCAGCTCGACGCACGCGAGGCTCCGGCTGGCGATATGGAAGTGGTGCTCGGCCCCGGTTGGCCGGGCGTGCTGCTGCACGAGGCGGTGGGCCATGGACTGGAAGCGGACTTCAACCGCAAGCAGACTTCGGCGTTTGCCGGGCTCATCGGCAAGCGGGTGGCCAGCGACAAATGCACCGTGGTCGACAACGGAACTATGCCGTGGCGGCGCGGGTCGTTGAATGTGGACGACGAGGGCAATTTTACGCAGGAAACCGTGCTGATTGAAAAGGGCATGCTGAAGGGCTATTTGAGCGACAAGCTTTCGGCACGGCTCATGGGCATGGCCAATACCGGCAATGGGCGGCGCGAAAGCTACGAGCACATCCCGATGCCGCGCATGACGAATACCTATATGCTGCCGGGAGACGACGATCCGGAGGACATCATTCGCTCGGTGAAGCATGGCGTTTATGCGGTGAATTTCGGCGGCGGGCAGGTGGACATCACGAACGGGAAGTTTGTGTTCTCGGCGTCGGAAGCTTACATGATCGAAGATGGGAAGATTACCGCTCCAATCAAAGGGGCGACGCTGATTGGCAACGGCCCGGAGGTGCTGACGCGGGTTTCGATGGTGGGCAACGATTTGAAGCTCGACGAAGGCGTCGGCACCTGCGGCAAAGATGGGCAGGCGGTGCCGGTGGGCGTGGGGATCCCCACGATTAAAGTGGACCGGCTGACCGTGGGCGGGACGGCGAAGAAGGATCCGGGCGGGTTCATGCAGTAAGCTGGTGTCCAGTGCCAATTGTTTTTCACCACAGAGACAAAAGTTCCGAGTGGGTCCGCAATCTCTGGTGCGAACGTCTGACCCAGCGCTCGGTAGGCCATCATTAAGATTTTATTTAACTGCACTGCGGCGTTGAATACTGCCATGTCCGCCCTACTTCCCCCGGCTTGAAAAGGCTTACGAACAACGAAGCGGTGGGCAGGGCGCGCAGCGTGCCCATCTTCCATACTCACTACTGTGGCATGCACATATTGCGATGTCCAGAAATACATCCAGTCGTAATCAAAATCCCATTTCAGCGGGACGCCGTTTACCGTTTCGTACCGATCGGGCTCCATTGCCATCATCCATGCCCCGCCCTTGCTTGCCTTGCTGCCCGTGTCCGTCCATGATGTGCGCTTGGGGTATTTGCGCGCAGTCTTCTGATAGGTCGCGTACTGCCTCTTGTCTAACATGTTTCGAAAATCGGCCTTGGTATAGTTTGGGATTTTCTCGCCGGCAGCACTCAGCACCCAATTACCTTTTTCATCCGTCTTGTAGAAATGCTTCAAACTCCTGCGCATCAATTCAAGTTTCCAGCGTGCCACATAGTGGACAAAGCGCTTGGCGCGCTGTTCTGAATTGCGGTTGGTGATGTAGCGCAAGTTAAGAGCAATTTCAACCATTGTTCTGGAAACCCCAAATGCTTCTTCGGGGAAGCCCGTGTCAATGAGCGCCATGATGCCCTGAGCTACGTTCAGAGCCTTCGATACGTGGGCTAGCACCACCTTATCCAGAAATACGTGGCCGCGGGGATATATCCCCTGATTGTCGATGAAGGTGACGATCTTCCGCAGTAGCCGCTTCATCTCACGCTTGCGCTGTGCTGTGAGTTCTTGCAAGATGAGTCCCATCACTTTCCAACGTGCAACGTCTCTCGCGGCTACGGGAGGAGATTTATCTCTACCTTACAACCCCCGCGCCGCCACTCCCTGCGCTTTAAGCATCTCGACCGCTTTCCGATCAAACGCTACGAACGGTTCCTGCCAAGCCCGATCTACAAATCCGATAGCTCCAGCCCCGTGTACTTGGCAATCTTCGCCAGCATCTTCGGACCAATTTCCTCGTTTTCGTGGAAACCGAACATGTAGTTGCCGCGTTCTGGATGGTTCAGCTTGATGTGGGAGCCACGCTGGGAAACTACAGTCCAGCCTTTTCAGAGGAGAGCGAATAATACGGCTTTCAATTTGGCGCTTACCTACTGGATCAAGACAGAAGGCTCGGGGCACGCATGATGGTGTCCGGAATTTCCTTGTCTTGCCGCTCCACGTCATCCGCAATCGCGTACAGCGCCAATGCATACGCTTTTGCTTTCGCCTCTTCCGCGGAAGTGCCGTAAGCGAGCGCTCCGGGTACTTCAGGAATCTCGGCGATCCATCGGCCGTCGGTTTCACGATCGAGTTCAAAGTTGAACTGCACGTGTTTCCTCCCGTCGCTCTGTGGTGGTTTGCGTCGCGTGGCAACAGCCTTCGGGCACCCTCCAGCCAGTCATGCAGGCACCTTACGACCCGTCGCCGGAGCACCTTTCAGGATAGCGTAATTTTGTAGGCAAGGCGCGATCTTCCTTGTACGTGTCTGTGCATTTACAACGTCCTTGCCGCCTGCCCTTGCGCTTTAAGCGTCTCCACGGCTTTCCGGTCGAACGACACGAACGTCTCCCCGCCGAGCCAGCGGCTTTCATAGGCAATCACACCATCGGCGAAATCTCCGCCCGCATCGAGCATCGCCAGTCCCGCTTCGACTGCCAGCCGGTTGGTTTCGACATTCCCGGCGGCGAGCAATTCGCGTATCGTGGCCGCAATTACCGCAGGTCTGAACCCATAAACCCGCCCCAGCACCCACACGAATTCACACAAACATGAATTGGCGACGGCGAGCATCTCCGATTTGACAGTTTTGGATGCGATCTCGGCCTGCTTGGGATCGTCCTGAACGACGGCCCGCACCAAAACGTTCGTGTCCACCGCGATTCGCATTATTTCCTGCCAGTACGTTTCCTGGGACCGTGAAGGCCCGCCCACCCAGCCGCGGCGGCTTCGTTAATTTCTTCAATCGTCGCGACTTTTTTCGTCTTGCCTGCCAGCATCCCGATAAAGCTGTCGATGCTCCCTGTCGCTCGCGCTGCCCGGAGTACACCCCGGCCATCAGGGAGCAAGTCCAACTCAATCTTCTCGCCCGGCTTTACGCCCAAATGCTCCATCACTTTCTTGCGGAAGGTGACCTGTCCTCTCGCGGTTACGGTGAGTGTGGCCATAGCGATTCCTCTTTTATAATTATAAGGCATAATTGCATTACTCACCGGAATTTGTTCAATGGCACTGGACTGAAGAAGAAGAGACCACGAAGGGCACGAAGTTCCACGAAGATTATCTCTGCCAGCTTTGGCGCGCCCGGTCCATTTCTGTGGGAAATAAATCATATGTATTCGACTCAAATTGAGCTGAAGTCCAAACGCAAAACCGATCTCAAATCCTTGCCCAGGACATCGTCCGCCGCGCCATGGCGGACGGCGCCACCGCAGCCGAGTGTGTTATCCAGGAGGGCGACGAGTTCTCCACGCTGGTGCGGCTCGGTCAGGTGGAAACGCTGAAGGAGTCGGGATCGCGCGCGATTGGCATGCGCGTGTTTCGAGGGCAGCGGGCTGCGAGCACGTACTCCAGCGACTTTTCGCGCGAGAGCCTAGACAAGATGGTCAAGTCGGCGCTGGAGCTGGCGAAGATTACCTCGGAAGATCCGTTTGCCGGATTGCCGGAGGCTTCGCAACTGGGCGCGCTTTCCGGCGATCTCGATCTGTACTCGGCCGATGTGTACTCGCTTCCTGGCGAAGAGCGCATCAGCTATGCGCGACGGGCGGAGAAGGCAGCGCTCGATTACGATCCGCGGATCAAGAACTCGGAAGGCGGCTCGTTCGATGCCGCCAGCGGGCACAAGGTGCTGGCCAATTCTCTCGGGTTTGTCGGTGAATATCGACGCTCCTATTGTTCGGTGGCGGCGGTGCCGATTGCGCAGGCGGAGAACGGCGCCATGCAGCGCGACTACTGGTATTCGGTGGCGCGCAAGCTGGGCAAACTGGAATCACCGGAACAAGTAGGTACGGTGGCGGCACAGCGGACTATTCGGCGGCTGGGCGCACGCAAGGTAAAGACGGCGCATGTGCCGGTGGTGCTCGATCCGCTGGTGGCGACCTCCATTCTGGGGCACATTTTTGAAGGGGTCAACGGCGATTCGGTGTATCGCGGAGCTTCGTTCCTGGCGGGCAAGCTGGGCGAGAAAATTGCCGCCGGGCACATCAACGTGATTGATGATGGGACGATGCCGGGCGGGTTCGGGACCAGCCCGTTCGATGGCGAAGGCATCCCGACGCGGCGTACGGTGATCGTCGAGAACGGCGTGCTGAAGTCGTACTTCCTGAATACTTATACGGCAAAGAAGCTCGGCATGCAGACGACGGCGAATGCGTCGCGCGGGCTGGCAGGCACGCCGGGCATCAGTCCGGGGAATTATTTCTTGCAGCCGGGAGCGAAGACGCCGCAGCAGATTATTGGCGATATCAAAGAAGGTCTGTACATAACGGAGTTCCTCGGCATGGGCGTGAACCTGGTCACGGGCGACTACTCGCGCGGGGCGTCGGGGCTTTGGATTTCCGGCGGCGAGCTGACGTTTCCGGTAGAGGAGATCACGGTTGCGGCCAACCTGAAGGAAATGTTCTTCAACATTTCCGAAGTGGGGAATGACCTCGAATTTCGCGGTTCTACTGCGTCGCCAACGATACGAATAGACGGGCTGATTGTGGGGGGAGAGTAGGACAGGGAGCGATATCGGCGATGATCCGAGTCTCCACTGCCTTGGAAGTCAAGATGTCGTGAAGTCAAATGTAATTGGCTTGCTGCTTTTTTCTCGTCTGAGCAGCATGTTATGCTGATTATATCCATACATCCAGCATAAACGTTTAGGCTGGGCCGGCTGCGAAAGAGAATACAACATCGACTATCGGGCTTCGGGCTTTAGCATTATTCGATCAATGCTCAAGCTGGAGGTTGTCGCACCTTGCCCGCCACTTATGAAGAACCAGTGAAGTCCACGGTGGTAGCCGACAGGGACCCGGCGGAGACTCAGGATTGGATCGAAGCGTTCGATGACGTACTCGCATTTCAAGGCTCCGCCCGCGTAATCGAACTGATTCGCACTCTCATCTCTCACGCCCGCAGCCGGAACGTCGACATTCCCCCGATGCTGAATACCCCCTATTCCAACACCGTCCGTCTACCCGATCAACCCGCCTATCCGGGAGATGTCGCAATTGAAAAACGAATCACCGCGCTGGTGCGTTGGAACGCCATAGCCATGGTTGTGCGCGCCAATTCCGAAAACAGCGAAGTCGGTGGACATCTCGCCAGTTATGCGTCAGCAGCAGAGTTATTCGAGGTGGGATTTCAGCATTTCTTTCGAGCGGATTCCTCCAGCTCCGACGGTCCTTCCAGTGCCGACCTGGTTTTCTTTCAGCCGCATTCGGCGCCGGGTATCTACGCGCGGGCTTTTCTCGAAGGCAGATTAAGTGAAGATCAACTGGTTCATTATCGCAGGGAAAGCCAGGGCAAGGGTTTGTGTTCTTATCCTCATCCGCGGTTAATGCCCGATTTCTGGCAATTCCCAACCGGCTCGATGGGGCTGGGCGTAATCACCGCCGTCTACCAGGCCCATTTCATGCGGTACCTGCAAAATCGCGGTCTCGTGGCATCGAATAGGCGGAAGGTCTGGGCTTTTGTCGGCGACGGGGAGATGGACGAGCCGGAATCTCTGGCAGGTCTTACGCTTGCTGCCCGAGAAGGGCTCGACCATCTAGTCTTTGTGGTCAACTGCAATCTGCAACGCCTTGACGGGCCGGTACGAGGCAATGGTTCCATCATTCAAGAGCTCGAACGCTTGTTCGCCGGAGCCAGATGGAACGTCATCAAGCTGCTTTGGGGTTCGGAATGGGATGATCTGTTCGCGCGGGACCACACCGACGCCATTTTGAAAAGGTTGCACGAGACCGTAGACGGAGAACTGCAGAGTTATGGCGCTCATGACGGCGCCTACAACCGCGAGCGCTTCTTTAACCACAACGACGAATTGAGAGAACTGGTTGCCGGCTTGAACGACGATCAGATCAACCGCCTGAACCGCGGGGGCCATGACCCCGTTAAGATCTACGCCGCATTCGATGCCGCCGCTCGATCCGCTGGCCGCCCCACAGTCATTTTGGCTCAAACCAAAAAGGGCTACGGCCTTGGGCGGTGGGCAGAAAGCCGTATGTCCGCTCATCAGCAGAAGAAGCTCGATAAAGAAGGTCTGCTGTGGATCCGCGATCAATACAATCTTCCCATTTCCGATGAGGATGCGGTCAACGCGCGATTCTACCGCCCTGCGGCAGATACCCCGGAAATGCGCTACCTGCTCGAAAGGCGCGAATCGCTCGGCGGATTTCTGCCGGCTAGAAGTACGCGAGAGCAAGTGCAGCCACCCGCCCCGGTCTCATTTGCAGAACTCACCGCCAAGGCCGATCCACGCGAGGCGTCTACGACCGTTGCATTCGTGCGCTTGCTTTCCAGGCTTCTCAAGAGCTCAGAACTAGGACAGCGGATCGTTCCCATCGTTGCCGATGAAGCCCGCACATTTGGAATGCAATCGCTGTTTCGCCAGGTCGGTATTTACTCATCATGCGGCCAGCTCTACGAACCTCAGGACAAAGAGGACTTGCTCTTCTACAAGGAGTCGCGAGACGGTCAAATTTTAGAAGAGGGAATCAGTGAAGCTGGGGCTCTCTCTTCCTGGATTGCCGCGGCAACCTCGTACGCGCACCACGGTGTGGCTACGCTTCCCTTTTATATCTTTTATTCGATATTTGGCTTTCAGCGAGTGGGGGACTTGATCTGGGCAGCCGCGGATTCCAGAGCGCGCGGCTTTCTGATTGGAGCCACATCGGGCCGCACGACGCTGGCAGGGGAAGGGTTGCAACATCAGGACGGAACCAGTCATCTGGTTGCCTCGACCGTTCCCGCCTGCCGTGCTTACGATCCTTGCTTCGCCTATGAACTCGCCACCATCCTTGAAGACGGCATAGGCGCCATACTTAGGAAACAGGAAGACACCTTCTACTATCTGACCACAATGAACGAAAACTACGTCCATCCCGCCATGCCAAGTGGGGTGGAAGAAGGCATTCTCCGTGGGATGTATTTATTTCGCCCGAGCCCCACATCCCGCAGGCAGCGGGTGCAATTACTGGGATCGGGAGCAATACTTCGTGAAGCAATTGCGGCAGCAGATATTCTGGAAAGCGAATGGGACATTTCGGCCGATGTCTGGAGTGTAACCAGCTTCACAGAATTGCGACGAAACGGTCTGGAGATTGAGCGCGCAAGACTCCTGCACAGCGAAAACAAGCCGGACCTAAGCTGGGTAGAGCAGTGCTTGAACTCCACAACCGGCCCAGTGATCGCCGCCAGTGATTACGTGCGCGCGGTACCCGACCTTATTCGCCCCTGGATACCGCGGCGCTATATCACACTTGGGACCGATGGCTATGGGCGGAGCGACACGCGCGCCGCTTTGCGGAAGTTTTTTGAAGTCGACCGGTTCAGCATCGCGTTTGCCGCGATAAGCGCGCTCGCCCGGGAGGGAGTTATCAAGAGTACTTACCTCAGCAAATTCAGGAAGAAGTATGGTTACAGTCCCCCGCCTACGGCCCCCTGGAACGCCTAAGATCCAACCGCGGCAGGTCCATTTATAGAGGAAGAGCGGTCTTATATTTCACCTGCTTGAGGGCGACGCTGGATTGGATATTGCCGACGCCCGGAATCTTCGAAAGAAATCCCGTCACAAAATCCTGGAACTCGTCCAGGTTCTGAACCACTACCCTGAGTAGATAGTCTGAAGTGCCCGTCATCAGGTAGCACTCCATCACCTCGGGGCGCGCTCCCACTGCCTTCTCAAAAACATTGAGACTCGATTCGATCTGCCTTTCCAGCCTTACCTGTACAAAGACATTCACTCCGAGGCCCACGGATGCGGGATTCAACAGAGTGACATAACGCCCAATGAAGCCATCCCTCTCGAGAGCCCGGACGCGCGCCAGACATGGCGAGGGAGAAAGATGGACCTTCTCCGCCAGGTCTACATTGGCGATTCGGCCGTTCTCCTGCAAGGCTGCCAGAATCTTCCGGTCAATCTCGTCCAGCAAGCGGCTTGCCGTAACAGATTTGCGGAGTGCGGTCATGGATAGAATTTCATCTCAAAAATAGGTTTCTACCGCCGAGGTGACGTTATATCCGTCATCCACTACAAAAATCAGCTTCCATTTATCAAAGGTTGTGCAAGGATGCGAAATGCCGAGACCAATCAAGTCCCCCACCTTGAGATGGTGCCTGGAAGGAATCTGCATGTGCGCATGCTGGTCACTCAAGGCAGTGACAATATACTCAGAACTCAGTGCGCAAGGTCTGGTATGCAGGCCGGGGCGAAACCATTTGAGAGGAACGGGCAGCCCAGCATCGTGCCCGCAGTCCCGTCTTCCCGCATTCAATATGGCGAGGGTTGTCTCCGGCACCGATTGGACGTAGGCCCAAACTTCCAGGGCTGCTTCGGCTTTGGCGGCCTTTCCTTCGCGGCCGTGTTCTATGCGGTCTTGCCGGTTTTGCCGCTCTTGCTCGAAACGGGCATACATTCCTGAATCATGGATGAGATAACATCCGCTCCGTAGAACTACACGCGTCGGGGTTGTCAAAGACGCTGCGCGGAGCACCTTGGTTACCAGATCGAAGTAGCTGGATCCTCCCGCGGTCATCAGGATGTCGCCATCTGCAAAGAGTCGCTCTTTTTCAAGCGACTGGACAGTTTCCACCAGGAACTGGAGAAAGCCGGTCACGGGGTCAGTTTTTCCCGTTTGCGCCTGAAACCGAAATAACCCTTCAAAACCTTCGACACCGCGGAGCGCCAGGCTAGAGCCGCTCTTGCACACGGCGCGCGCTACCCGAAGCGACTCTTCTTTGGTACGGCAGCCGCAGCGCAAGCCCTGTGAGCCAATTTCGAGCAGGACCTGCAGGGGACGGACTGTTGGATGCTTTTGAATCTCGTCCATCAGATGTTGCACTCCATCGACTGAATCCACCAGGCAGTAGAAGTCAAAGTCGGGGTCGCCGCGCAATTCATCGAGAACGTACCGGATGGCAAGTCTTCCTGTGAGTTGATTGGCCAACAGGATCCGCTTATGTCCAAAGCTCCGCGCCACGCGAAGCTGCTGCGGAGTCGCTACGGTAAGCCCCCATGCACCATCGTCCATTTGCCGCTGAAACAACTGCGGGCTCATCGTAGTCTTGCCGTGCGGACAGAGGAAAGCTCCCGACGAGGCGAGAAAATCCCCCATAATTTTGCCGTTATGGTCAAGCGCGGATGACCTCAGGATGGCAGCGGGAAGGGGTACGTCTTCCCGCAGGATATTCCAGTTTCTCGCGCCGATGTCCGAGAGAGCGATCGAGTCAATGCTAAGCGGCAAGCCTTTCGTTAGGCCAGAAAACTGCGCGGGCAATGGATGGGTCACACCGCTCCCTTGAGCGTTCGGCCGGTCGCGGGCATTTTTCCGCTGTCCGGCGACGTCTCCTCCTGCATTCGCGCAACCGCGGCAAGGATTCGTTTTTCAGCGTGCACGATTTGTTCGGCCATTAGCTTCCTTGCACGCGGAGTGTCTTTCGCGCAAATCGCTTTTACCACTTCCAAATGTTCTTTGGTTGCCTCACGCGCATCGATGCCTACATCGAGGCCAAGATAAAGGGGCCGCTGCAGCTGATCAAGCACCGACACCACCACCTGCTCAAGATTAGGATTACGCGAACAACGCACCAGGGCAAAATGGAAGGCGGTGTTGGCCCGGAGATATTCCTTGTACGTGTCGCGGCTTCCCGGCATGTACCGCAGCTCCGCTAAAGAGAGGAGCTGCTCCTGCTCAGCAACGGTGCTCCGCAGGGCTGCGAGGGCGGCTGCTTCCGATTCCACAATTCTTCTTAGCTCGGAGAGGCTTCGAATCTGCTCCAGGGTAACCGGAGTGATCACATAGCCCTTATAAGGAACCAGCTCTAACAGTCCTTCCAGCGAAAGCCGGTTGAGCGCCTCGCGCAACGGAGTGCGGGAGACGCTGAGTTCATCCGAAAGCAATCTCTCGTTGAGTTTTTTGCCAGGTTCCAGCACGCAGGTTAGGACGCGGTGCTTCAAAACTCCATAAACCTGGTCAGATAACGCTGCGCGAGGAACGAGTGTGTGTTCGAGATCGATCAGCGGAGTCGGACTCCTGAAAATTGCCATAAGTTAGAACTTGAGTTCTTTCCGGTATTTGGTATATTGCATACCACTTTAGACTGTCAACCCGAAAAGCAAGGATTTTCCCTGTTGAATGCTCGCGTGAGTGTTTTGAAAAAAACATCGAAGCCTCGGCTCCTGCTCTGCTTACTTTCCTGTGTGCTTGCCTGCACTGCTGCTTCCCGCAAGCCGCCCGCGAGCACTGCCGCCATCGAACAATTCACCCAGGCGGAGAGCTACCGGCACGCTTCGTGGGGGATTGCCATCGTAGACCAAGATACGGGCGAGATGCTCTACAGCCAGAATGCGGACAAGCTGTTCGCGCCGGCTTCGACAACCAAACTGTTTTCGACGGCTGCGGCGCTTATGGACATTGGTCCGGACTATCGCTTCGTCACACCGGTCTATATCGCCCCTGCTTCCAAAGCAGATGAAACCTTGATTCTGCGCGCGTCCGGCGACCCAAATTTTAGCGGGCGCATTGATGCAAACGGACATCTGGCCTTTACCAACGAAGACCATATCTATGCAGGGTTTTTTGAGAATGCCACGGTGACGCCGACGGATCCGCTCTCGGGCCTCGATGATCTCGCCAGCCAGATCCGTGAAGCCGGAGTGAATCACATCCAAGACGTATTAGTAGATGATCGCCTCTTTGATCCGGCGGAGGGAAGCGGCAGCGGCCCGTCGAAAATCACCCCCGTTGTTGTCAATGATGACATTCTCGATGTCATGGTCACACCCGGGGACGTTGGCTCGCCGGCGCGTGTAGAGATTCGCCCAAAGACTTCCTATGCGCAGTGGGATATCGACGTTCGGACCGTGGCGGCAGGCTTAAAGACAGAAGTGACCGTCGACGAAATTGCTCCCCGGCGTTTTACAGTGCGCGGGCAAGTTGCCTCCGGCCATGCGCCGGTACTGCGAATCGCCGCGGTAGATGACCCGGCAGAATTCGCTCGAACCCTACTGATCGAACGGCTACAGGCGCACGGGGTGACGGTTGAGCGGAGCCGCTTTGCCGATATGGATCGCACGGCTTTGCCCCCTCTGACGGAGTACGAGCATTTGCGAGTGGTCGCCCGGCACACCTCTCCTCCTTTTTCGGAAGCATTGAAGGTGATTCTCAAGACCAGCCACAATCTGGACGCCGGCATGCTTCCCTTGTTGATTGCAGTGCATCACGGGCAACGTACACACGACCAGGGCATGCGCTGGGAAGCCGGCCTGCTCAAAACGCTGGGGGTGGACACGCAGGCGATTTCGTTTACCGGAAGCATCGGCGGTGGCCGCGCGGATTACGTTACGCCCAACTCGGTTGTTTCCTTGCTGCGCGCCATGAGTCAACGCGATGATTTTGGCGTTTACCTGAATTCCCTCCCGGTGCTCGGCGTGGATGGAACTCTGGCAGAAGCGGTTCCGGCCGACAGTCCGGTGCGCGGCCACGTTTCCGCCAAAACCGGCACGTTGGTTTGGGACAACGCTCTCGATGGCAGCTTTCTGCTTTTAAGCAAAGCTCTGGCCGGCTACCTGACAACCCATTCTGGAAGAAAGCTGATCGTGGCCCTGTACCTGAACAATCTCACGATCGCGAACCTTCCGGATATGGAGGCCCAAAGCAAAGCGCTCGGAAATTTGTGTGAGATCATCTACAACTCTTTCTAAGCGGAGTTCCACGTAAGCGATGCCTCTGAGGCGAGTTCTGGGTTTCTGGGATCTGACCCTGTTGATCATCGGGACGGTCATTGGCTCCGGCATTTTTTTGGTGCCGGCCAGCGTTTTGCGCAATGCCCATGGGCGAGTCGGGCTGGCGTTTGGGGTGTGGATCGCCGGAGGCATTCTTTCGCTTTTGGGAGCTCTCTCCTATGGCGAACTGAGTGCTCGCGTTCCCGAAGCTGGTGGACTTTACATCTACATCCGCGACGGATTTGGGCCGCTGCCTGCCTTTCTTTACGGCTGGACATTATTCTTCCTCATTAGCAGTGGTTCGGTCGCAACTCTAGCGGTCGCGTTCAGCCTGTATTTGGGTGGCGTTGTGCCTCTATCGCCAATTTTAGGCAAGCTCGTTGCCATTGGGATGATTGCGGTTCTTGCCACGGTGAACGTGTTGGGCACGCGCCGCGGGGCCAACCTGCAAAATTATGCGACAGCCATAAAGATCATCGGGGTGTTAGGGATGGCGGTGGCTCTGCTTTGGTTTGCGCATCCCCACTCGCAGGCAGCAACTTCTTTCGCGCCCGCGAGTACGGCGGACCTTTTCAAAGGATTCGGCCTCGCGATGATCAGCGTTTTATGGGCTTACGAAGGATGGCAATACTGCACCTTCAGTGCGGGCGAAACTTTGAACCCTCACGAGACCTTTCCACGCGCCTTAGCGGTTGGGACCCTGGCGCTGGTCGCCATCTACGTGCTCGTGAATGTGGGATACCTTCACGCACTGGGAGTAGCTCGGGCCGAAGCCTCCGACAGTATTGCAGCCGCTGCCATCGCGGCAGTCTTCGGCAGTAAAGCCGCATCGGCGGTAAGCCTTGCGATTCTGATTTCCATGTTCGGCGCCGCCAACGGGCTGACCCTGACTTCTCCTCGCGTTTACTACGCGATGGCCAAGGACCGGCTGTTCTTTCGAAAGCTGGCGGAAGTTCACCCGCGGTTCCAGACCCCGGCTTTTGCCATCGTCGCCAGTTCCATCTGGGCGGCGTTGTTGGCCGCCAGCGGCACGTTCGAGCAATTGTTAACTTATGTGGTCTTTTCCAGTTGGATGTTTTACGCCCTGGGAGCTGCCGCGCTGTTCATCTATCGCAAAAAAAATCCGGGACAAAAATTAGCGTACGAAGTTCCCGGATATCCCTGGACACCCGCCATCTTTATTTTGGCGGCGATCGCGTTGGTTCTGAACACCGCATTGGCGCAACCGCTGCGGGCGCTGATTGGATTTCTGCTGATCGCTTCCGGACTGCCGGCATTCTTCCTTTGGAGACGGCGGGCACGTTCCGAATCGCCGGTCACCGAGGAGGCAATGACGACAGCATCGAGCCCTAAGGAGAACTAGTGATGCAGTTCATTCGCAGGCGCAAGACAAATTGGGCGCGACTTGGCTGCGTCATTATTTCCATGTTCCTTGCGCAATCCGCCCTCGCGCAGACTGCCATTCCTCCGCGCCGCGATTATCAGGAAGTCGCCAGCAAATTACAGCAATTCATCCAGCATGAGGTCGTAGATAAGCAGTTGCCGGCTTTATCCATCGCGCTGGTGGATGATCAGCAAATTGTCTGGGCGCAAGGTTTCGGATTTGCCGATCCCGCCAGCAAAACCCCGGCAACCGCCGACACCGTTTACCGCGTCGGCTCGGTATCCAAGCTCTTCACCGACATCGCAATCATGCAGCAAGTGGAGCGGGGCAAACTGGATATGGATGCTCCCATCACCCGGTACCTGCCTGAGTTTCGCCCGGTTAACCCGTTTAACCAGCAGCCCATCACGCTGCGTGAACTGATGTCCCACCGCGCAGGATTGTTGCGCGAACCTCCGGTTGGGCATTACTTCGATCCCAGCGAGCCGAGTCTGAAGGCTACAGTCATGAGCCTGGCAAAGACGACTCTGGTGTATCCGCCCGGAGAGCGCACAAAGTATTCCAACGGCGGAGTGGCGACTGCTGGTTATGTGCTCGAACGCCAGGCAAATCGCCCTTTTGTTGAGGTTGCGCGAGACGCAGTTCTAAAGCCCATGGGCTTGCAGTCGAGCGCATTCGAACTGACTCCGGAAATTCAAAGCAAACTGGCGAAAGCATTCATCCAGACCTACGACGGAAGAACTATTCATGCTCCCATCTTTCAGCTTGGGACCATTCCGGCAGGAGGTCTGTATTCCACGGTTCTCGATCTGGGGCGATTTATTTCCGTATTGCTGGCGGGTGGCCACGCGGAGCAAACTCAGGTGATCGAGCCAGCCACGTTGAAGGAAATGTGGACTCCGCAATTTCCCGCGGCAAACGACACAGCCAGCTTTGGGCTTGGATTCCGGCTCTCGTCGCTGGACGGCCAAAGACTTGTCGGCCATGGCGGCGCAGTTTACGGCTTTGCTACGGAACTGGAAGCACTCCCCGACGCCAAGTTAGGTGTCGTGGTCATTACCACCCTCGACTCCTCGAACTCGGTGGTCACGCGGATTGCGCATGAAGCACTCAGCATGGCGTTGGCCCAGCAATCCGGAAAACCACGCGAAGCGCCTGCCATCACAAAAGCAATTGATCCGGCACTCAGCCGCAAACTTGCCGGCCGCTATGGTGAAGGAGAGGATGCAGTTGAACTAACAGAAGAAGAAGGCCAGCTGTTCATGTTGCCGAGCTATGGCGGCTACAAGACCCGGCTTCGCAAGCTCGGCGACAATCTGATCGTGGATGACAAGCTGAGCTACGGTCAGCGAATCATCTTAAAGCCCAACGCTCTCGAGATTAACGGCAAGCTGCTCTCTCGCGTGGATGACTCTCGCCCAACTCCTGCACCCAAGGATTGGGACGGACTCATCGGCGAGTATGGTTGGGATCACGACATCCTCTACATCCTCGAGCGGGACGGGAAAGCTGACATCCCTCATCGAGTGGTACGAATATGAGCCGTTGCAGCAAGTCTCGAAAGATCACTTCCTTTATCCAAACCGTGGATTGTATGACCACGAACCTGTCGTCTTCACGCGCGATAAGGACTGGGATCGCCACTCAGGTAAAAATTGGAGAAGTTGTTTTCCAATCGGCGTGCCGTGGGGCCGGAAGATGGGAGGGTCTTCCGCATCACGCCGCTGAAGCCTGTTGCGGTAGCTAAGAACCGAAGCTCTGAAGGCGCACCCGCCGGTGGAAACAGGAAATTTCCGCAAACCCGATCTTGTGGAACTTGTCACGCTGGACCCGACCATCAAACTCGATATCCGCTACGCTACGACCAATAATTTCCTAAGCACGCCTCTTTATCAGCAGGCCCGCGCTTTCATGCAGCGGCCCGCTGCCGAGGCTTTGGTCCGGGCTCATCACGATTTGCGGCGATTCGGTTATGGACTGCTCATTCACGACGCCTATCGCCCCTGGTACGTGACCAAAATGTTCTGGGACGCGACACCCGACGACAAGAAGATCTTTGTAGCCGAATCCTTCCGAAGGCTCACGCCACAATCGCGGTTGCGCGGTTGATCTCACGCTGTACGACTTGAGCACTGGTAAGCCGGTTCAGATGCCGGGCGTCTATGACGAATTTTCCGACCGCTCGTATCCTTTTTATCCGGGCGGAACATCCCTGCAGCACTGGTATCGTGACTTTCTGCGTCATGAGATGGAAGCCCAGGGCTTCCGCGTCTACGAAGCCGAGTGGTGGCACTTTGACTATCAGGATTGGCGGGCATACCCAATCGGCAACAAAACCTTCGAGGAACTTTCGCACTAGGCGCGAGTTCCATTCCATCATTCTGTTTCAATGTGTGGCCTATCCGGCTTCCCCACGCCAAAGGGCAGGCAGCCGATTGAGCCAAAGCAATTAGAATGGTCCAGTCACTAAAACTAGATTCATTTTCAACTGTCGATTCAGCGAAGATGACCGCGACACCGTATGGGCTATCGTGAAGGCGATGAAACTAAATAGCGCCAATTTGTCGAGGTTGAATGGCGAGATTCGCAGACCTTCGTACGATCGCGGCCTCCTGCGGCAAAACACGGTTCACATCGGCGTTGGCGGCTTCCATCGCGCGCACCAGGCCGTTTATCTGGACGACTTGCTGCATCTCCACGATACGGAACGATGGGGAGAATGCGGCTTGGGCATCCTGAAGAGCGATGCCCGCATGAGGGACGCACTTCAGGGTCAGGACCGCCTTTATACCTTGGTGATACGGAGCGCAGAACAGCCGAGTGCACGCATCATTGGCTCGATTGTGGACTATCTGTATGGCCCCGAACAGCGTGAGGCGGCCATTGAAAAAATGGCGTCCGCGGAAACCAGGATCGTGTCCCTTACTATTACCGAGGGCGGCTATTTTATAAACGAAGGGACACAGGGATTTCATGCCCGAGCATCCGGACATCCAGCATGACCTACAACATCCGCACCAGCCAGTTTCCTCGTTGGGCTATATTACGGAAGCGCTGGATCGCCGCCGTCTGCGTGGCCTACCTCCATTCACCGTCATGTCTTGTGACAATCTGCAGGGCAATGGACATGTGGTGAAGAACGTTCTACTTGCGTTTGCCGGGTTGCGGGATGCCTCGCTACAGCAATGGATCGCTCAGCATGTGACGTTTCCCAATAGCATGGTGGATCGCATTACGCCGGTCACGACTGCCGACGATATTGCGTTCGTATCCTCACGGTTCGGAGTCGAGGATGCTTGGCCGGTGGTCACCGAGCCTTTCATGCAATGGGTGATCGAAGACGAAGTTCTGCAACGGAAGGCCACAGTGGGAGAAAGTTGGAGCGCAAATCGTCTCCGACGTGGTCCCCTACGAACTCATGAAGATGCGCCTTCTGAATGCGGGCCATCTCGCGATGGCTTATCTGGGGGCGATTGCTGGATACGGCTATGTTCACGAGATTATGCAGGACGGCCTGTTCCTTGCCTTCGTGAAGGCTTTCATGGAGGAGGTGACGCCCGTCGTCCCGCGGATTCCAGGCGTATCGGTGAAGGATTACAAGAGAATTTTGGTGGAGCGTTTTTCGAACCCAACCATCAAAGACCAGGTGACACGAATCTGCTCCGAAGGATCGGCCAAAATACCGAAATGGATTTTGCCTTCGATTACAGAGCTACTGGCCAAGGGCTGCCAGATCGAGTTGCTGTGCCTGGTCATCGCTAGCTGGATTCATTACTTCAAGGTGAACACCGACGAACGCGGCCGCGGCCTTACGATTATCGACGCCCGCTCGCAGGAATTGACACGGATTGCAAAGAGCATCGGAAGCGATCCACGCCCCGTGCTCGCTATCGAGTCCATATTTGGTCCGGCATTGGCGGGTAACGCCGTCTTCGCAGTGAAGGTTCAGCAGGCGTTGCAGGCACTGTCCACAATCGGAGTAGCCGCGACGATGCGGCAGTATCTCTCTCCACCGGCGGCCAGTGGCCGAGTCCAATAACTTGCCAAAGATAGACCTGCTCATTTTCGACTGTGATGGCGTACTGCTAGACAGCGAACGCATCAGCTGCGAGTGTGCCGCCGCGGCACTTCAATCGGCCGGCATGCAGATTGACATCGAAACGGTCTTCCGGCGATTTGTCGGAGTCTCCCGCCACAAGATGGCAGAGCAGATCGCCGCGGAGGGCTATCCCGTAGGGCCTGATTTTGTTGAGAAGCTGGAACGATCTATTACGGATGCGTTCGAGCACCGGCTGCAAAGCGTTCGCGGAGTGCAAGAGGCTCTGTCGCAGATGGCGCTGCCGCGATGTGTGGCCTCCAGCAGTCCGGTGTCCTATATCCGCAGAGGCTTGGCCCTGACCGGCCTCTCCCATTTCTTCGAACCGCACCTGTTCAGTGCGTCCATGGTCTCGCATCCCAAGCCCGCGCCCGATCTTTTCCTCTACGCAGCCGCGCAGATGCATACGATCCCCGAGAAATGTCTTGTCATCGAAGACTCGGCCTCCGGCGTCAAGGCTGCGAATGCGGCAGGGATGCCGGTTTTCTGGTTTCTGGGAGGAAGCCACATTGATCTGGAAAACCGGCCGCCCCACTTTGACGCCGCCCACGCAGATATGACTGTGGGCTCCATGTTGGAGCTGCCCGCCGCGATTCAACGATTTTCGGGCCAGCGTTCATCCTAAAATCTACGTCAGGAACGGCTCTCAGGCTTGGGAAGCGCGGGCGGCTCTCGGAGCTCTTCTGCCGTGACTACGATCTGCTTCCATTTTCGATATACGTGCAAAACCGAAATCGTCCAGAAGGGAACCAAATCCGCTCCAGGTACAAGCTCGGCAAAAAACGTCGGAAGGAACTCCCAATGCCAGCCGAGCAGGTGAGCCAATGCAGCCGCGACCCCGATATCCAGCAGGTCTTCGGCGGGCGACCAGGCACCTTCGGCAAAGAGGGGAAACACGAAGATTTGAAGCGCGTCGGCGGCTATCGCCAGCACCATGGCAATGCGGAACCGGGTGCGCGGGGAAAGAGCGCCGGGTTCGTCCGAGAGATCCAGAGGCAGTTTCATGGCCGCAATTTCGGTATGGCCTCCATAGGGAACGCGTTGCAGGCATGGCCGCATGCCACCTGGGAATTGCCCCCACGCTTTCCTGCCTTGATTTTACCGCTTAGACAGGATGGCGTCGGTTGCGGCAAGTCGGCTATGACGGCGCCCGGCGCCGTCAGCCGATTTTCCCTCGAAATTCCGGTTTCCATTGCATTCCCTTTACACGCTGGCAGATAATTGTTTAAGTGCTGTTTTCAGGCACCCAGGCCTGTAGCACGGTACTCGCGTGAACTTACCCAATTCCATCTCGCTGAGCCGTATCTTCAGCATCCCGCTGCTGATCTGGATTCTGTCCACTCATCTGCTTCCCAGCAGCAACGGAGAGAAGGAGTTGCTGGCGACAGCCCTGTTTATCGCCGCTTCGATCACCGACGGTATTGACGGCTACCTGGCCCGCAAGCGTGGACAAATCACCACCATGGGGATGCTGCTCGACCCCTTGGCTGACAAGTTGCTGATCGCCGCGGCTTTCATTACGCTGGTGCAATTCAACCCCAGCCTGGTTCCGGCGTGGATGGCAGTAGTAATTATCGGCCGCGAATTCCTGGTCAGCGGTTTGCGCTCCATCGCAGCCTCCGCGGGCTTTACCATCGAAGCCAGCAATCTGGGAAAGTTCAAAACGGTGGTGCAGATCGTTTCTGTGAGCGCCGTCATTCTCGACCACCGCTGGAAGGAATGGCCGATTTATGGTTTGTATTTCTTCCCGCTGCATTGGATCGCATTCGTGGCGATCTGGTTCATGGTGGTTGTATCGCTGGTGTCGGCCGTCGACTACTTTGCGGCGTTTTGGTCGAAGATTGACCGCCGCGTAGTGAAACGCCGCCATCGCCGCGCCTTCGTCCTCAGCCGGCGGAGGAAAGACAATGTGCCCGTCACATGAGAATTCCTCTCCCGCAGCTCGCACGAATCGCACCGAACAACAGAAGGAATTCTCTTTCGAAGAACGCACGCTGCTTCTGAAGCTTGCGCACGAATCGATTGCCTCGGCCATTGAGCGGCGGCAACTTCCATGGATACCGCCCTCGCCGCATCTAGAGGAACTGCGCGGGGTGTTTACCACGCTTTACCGTGGCGGAGAGTTGCGGGGATGTGTCGGCTACGCCTTACCCATAGTTCCTTTATACCGGGCAGTGGCAGAGACCGCACAGGCCGCCGCCTTTAACGACACGCGTTTTTCTCCGCTCACCCGCGAAGAACTCCCTCAACTCGAAATCTCGCTCAGCATCCTTTCTCCATTGGAGGCAATCCGGCCGGAAGACATTGAGGTCGGCCGCCACGGATTGCTGGTCTCCATGGGCGGCAGGCGCGGGCTGCTGTTGCCGCAAGTACCGGTCGAACACGACTGGGACCAGATTACTTTTCTTGAACAGACCTGCCACAAGGCGGGCCTGCCGGCAGACGCGTGGCGAACCGGAGCGACGATTCAGGCTTTCGTCGCGGAAGTATTTGGCGATCGAGACAAATGACAGCTGCAAGCCCTCAGTCGGCGGCCATGCCCTGCGCTTCCTGCTCCACCTGCCCGCGCAACTCCGCTTCGTAAGCGGCCAGTTCGGCTTCGATCGCCTGTTCCGCCCTGCGCCGTTTGATGACATCCTCGCGGTAACGCCGCAGGAAATAATCGATCGTCTCGACGCGAATGCGGATGGACCCGGATGGTTTATTCTCGTCGAGGTCCTTGAAACAGAAGTAGGGCGTGCCGGACTGTTCGATGATGCCCTCGACAACGCCATAAATCGGCGCGTCGTGCCCGCATTTGAAACTGGAAATTTCCAGCGCGACCAGGTTGGGATGGCGGGCGGTAAACTTCGCGGCCCAGACCTTGTGGTTGGTGCTGCAGGAGTAAGAATTCTTCCAGGCGTCGGAAATATCCAAAGGATGACTAATCGCGCCGGCGCGGACCTCATCGCCGAACAGGCGTTCCAGCATGTCGTCGTCAATCGGGAGAGTATTTTGTGAAAAGATGGGATAGCCGAGCTTCTGGAATTCTTCGAGAATTTCGTGATTCAGGCCGGGATCATGGTGATAGGGACGTCCCAGCATGACGATGCCGATACGGTCTTCCCGCTCCAACTGGTCGATCACCTGGCGAGCCCGTTTGCGGATGCTGGCTTCGTAGTCGGTCAGCGCCTGATAACCAACTTCAATGGCGCGCTCATTTTCCTCGTCCGACAACCCAAGCACCTCCTGAAGAGACTGAAGCATCTGGAAGGCGAATAGCTTGCGGTCGGCGAAGTTCAGGACGGGGTCAATGTACTTCACATTGTTGTCGGCAAAGACATCGTTTTCCTTGGTGAATGCGGCTTTCACCGTTTCTGGGGTCGCCGTCACCGTGGGGCAGGCGTTGGCAGCGACGATCTTCACTAACGGGGAGTGCAGCACGTCATACATAGGGAAGAAGATCACGTCGAGCGGCTTCTTACGGTGCTTCTCCTGAATCAAGTTGTAGACATGCGAGATGCCGATCTTGGCGGGGAAGCATGGGTCAATCGCGCCCCGGCTTGCGCCGGCTCGATAAAGCTCCTGGGTGGTGTAATCGGAGTAAATAATGTTCTCCGGCTGCACCCCAAGGCTCTCGAAATATCCATTGAACAGCGGCGCGTAAGTGTAGATGTTCAGCACGCGTGGAATGCCGATACGAAGCTTCTTTCGCTTCTCCATCAGGTCACGCCGTTCTTTGGCGCCCTTCGCCCACCCGGCCCATCCACGCACGGGTAGCGGGTCGGAGACGTTCTTCGGATTGATGGGCCGAAACACTTCCTTCGACGCCATATCCACAAAGTTGGGGTGCGCTGCCTTAAGTTTATCCAGCCCAGCCTTGATGTCCTTCATGTCATTGACATCTTCGACCGTACCCTTTTCGCAAGTGGCGATAATCAGCCGCTGCTCGCCGTGCATGAGAGGAACCTTAGTGACCTTCTCAATCGCCACAAAGCTGAGATCGGTCTTGGGCTGGGTACGAATGTCGATGAACGTCCGCAGGCAGTCGTTCTTGCAGAAGTGGCAGCGGGTATCTTCATTGCGGGTAGTGCGGTACTCGATCTTGCGGACCGCCTCCAGCCCGACAAAAGTTGTCTTTTGCCCGTTGCGCCATAGCCGCAGCGATTCCTGCGCCGCGCCGATCGCGCCCGATTCGCCACAGTGCTCATGCACGATAATTTCCGGCTTCTTGCCGGCGGCGCGGAAGCTGGAACGAATGAAATCCACTTCGGCCTTGACCACAGCCAGATTGTTCTGGGTTCCGCCTTGCAATACAAACCGCGAACCCAGCGCGGCAAGATTCGGGATGCTGGCTACGTAAAGAAATACATTCTTGGGCAGAACCGCCGCCAGTCCGGCCAGAATTTCTTCGGCCCGCCAGCCTTGCCGCTGGAAGTTCACGATGTCCGATTGCATGAAGACCGCGCAGCCGTAGCCGAAAACGGGCATCGCCTGGGCGGAGAAGGCCAGATCGGCGTACTGCTCCACTTTTAGCCCAAAACCTTCGGCGGTGGATTGCAGGAAGTAACCGTTTCCCGCCGAGCACTGCGTGTTCAGCTTGAAATCTTTAACGCGGCCATTGTGCAAAACGATCAGCTTGATATCCTGCCCGCCCACGTCAACAATGACGTGGGGATCCTCATAAAACTTCAACGCCGATTCGGTGTGAGCAACGGTTTCCACCAGCGCTACATCCGCGTTGAGGACGTCCTTCAAAATGTCCTTGGCATAGCCGGTCGTCGCCACACCCAGCACTTCCATCCTGGCGTTTTGCTTTTCAATTTGCCCGCGCAGGTTCTCGAACATGTCAATGGTGTCCTGAATCGGATTGCCATTGGAGAGCTGGTAAGCTTTGCACAGAATGTCGCCGTTTTCGTCGAGCAGTACGGCTTTGGTGGAAGTGGAACCGCCGTCAATGCCGACGAAACCAGCCACGGTGGAATTCTTCATGAAGGTGGCAGGGGTGAATTTTTTGCGGCGATAGGCCTGCCGGAAAACTTCCAGCTCATCGTGGTCCTTCACCAACCCGCCGGCGCCGGACTTAGCCTTTTCTTCCTGCCTGCCAAACTCGATGTAATGCACGAGTTGATCGATACCGCGATAGCAACCCACGCAATCGTCCTCGGCCTTCCCGAACTCCACTGCGCCCAGGGCGGCGAAGTACTGGGCGTTCTGCGGAACCTTGATCAGGTCTTCCGGCTTCGCCCCTTCGGGAATCTGAACCTTGCGCTCCTGCCACATGCGAGGGATGTTGGCCTGCCACGCCTCGCGCATGCCGCGAATAAAAGTGTTCGGCCCGCCCAGCAATAGAACGTGCGGCCGCAAAGTGTGGCCGCGGGTCAGCACGCTGAGGTTTTGCAGAATGATCGCCTCAAACAAGGAGGCCATCAGTTCGTCCGACGGGGTGCCGACCTTCTGCAGGCCGTTGATATCGGTTTCCGCGAACACGCCGCACTTGCCGGCGACTTTGTGCAGTTTGATATTGTGATATCCCTGCTCGGCCAGCTCTTCGATCGGAATCTTCAGCTTGGCATTGATCTTGTCAATCACCGCGCCCGTGCCGCCGGCGCACTTATCGTTCATGGAAGGAATTTTCTTCTTCCGTCCGCTTTCGGCGTCATCCTTGAAGACGATAATCTTGGCATCCTGACCGCCCAGTTCAATGACGGAGTACACCTCGGGATGCAACTTCTCCACCGCCAGCGAAACGGCAGTCACTTCCTGCACGAACTTGGCGCCGATCTGCTCGGCGATGGCGGTGCCTCCCGAACCGGTAAGGAACATGCGGGTATTGTGGCGATTGATACCGACTTCCGCTTCCATACGACGCAGGAATTCCAGTGTCTTCTCGGGCTGCTTGGTCTCGTGGCGCTGATAGTCCTGCCACAGAATTGCATCCGTCGCCAGGTCCACAACCACGGCTTTCACCGTGGTTGAGCCCACGTCCAGCCCCACAAGAAATTTCGTGTCGTGGTCGTGCGGCTTCTCCATGCGTTGGCGTTGTTCCAAAGGCAAGGGAGCAATCTGAACCAGCGAACCGCCCTTATGATCGTGCATTACGCTTTCTCCCAACTTCTAAGTAAGGCTTTCCGTACCGCGCCCATCTGAGAGCTTTAGGTTCGAGGAATCCGCTTGCTTACAAAAGCGGATTCCTCGGTACTCTCGGAATGACAAATAAGGGGCGAACCGTCTCAGTCGCCGCTCGCTGTTGCCGGAACTTGTACGCCCGGCACGCGCGAACGTTTCCAGAAGCGCGTGTCCTTATCGATCCGGTCGCTCACGTGCAGAACGAACTGAGCTGCCGTTCCCGTAACGCCCTCGCGGTGCGGCACATGGTAGAACGGACGCTTCAGTTCCGGATGTTCTTCAATGTAGGCCCGGATTTCCTGCATGGATTTGCCGGATTTCTGCAGGCACTGCTCGAATTCGGTCTTGGCCTTGACCTTGGCTTCGCCCAGCGCCATCTGCACCCGGCTATGGGCATTGACTTCGCCCTCGCCGGAGGTTTCGATCGGCAGGAAGATCATGTCTTTGAACTTGTTGATCACCGCCGATTGCACTCCGTCCGACTGCGACGACGGCATGCAGCCAAACGGCTTCAGCGCCAGCACCATGTGGCAAAGCTTGTGGACGGTGTAGTAAACGTTCTTGCCGACTTCCAGGTGGCCCTCGCCGCCGCGGGCGAACTGGTTGTAGAAGGGATGCGCCATCTCGGCCAATTCGGTTTGCGGAACCAGATGGTGCGTGATTCCGCCCATGTTCTTGATCGTCCGGTGATAAAAGAAGTTCCACATCCGCTGGCCGGCGCCGATGCCCCATAGCTTCTTGCGCAGGCCGATGTAGTTGGCGAACTGCTTCTTGAACTCATACCACTCGGGGTTCTTGTGTGGGCGATTCACCGGCCATTTGGCGGTGGCATGCGCCTTCGCCTGATACATCAGGTAGGCAACCCAGGTGGCGATAGGCTCCACGATCACCTGGGCGCCCTCGCGCTCCAGGAAATCGAACATGTGGAAGTTGCCGTCGCCTTCGGTGATCTGCGCCCAGAATTCGCCCGTGATTTTCACCACCGGCTTTACTTTGGTGCGATCCACTTCAATAGCGTTCATACGGTCACGCGCCGTGCGCAGGGCGGCGAGATAGTCCTTGCCCCACATGTGCTCGTGCCACTTGCCGAAGACGTTGAAAGTATTGCGCAGAATCTTATTGCTCTTGAACTTGGGCTTGGCCCAGTTGGGCGCACGCTCTTCAATCTCGAAGGATTTGCGTTTGCGCAGGTCCTCGCAAAGGCCGTCCACCATTTCGCGGAACACCTTGTCGGTCTCGCCCTTGTTTACTTCGAAGGGACGAATCTGGTAGATCAAGTCGTTGATCACGTCGCCGAGGTGCATGGCGTTCAGCATCCCGAAGCCGAAGTCCACGGTGAACTTCAACCCCGGCTCGCCGGAAGCCGCCTTGATGCCGTCACTGTCTTTGAACAGCAGCACCCGGAAGCCATCGAACCCGGCGTTCTTCAGGGCAAAGCGATACTCGGCTTCGTACATGCCGAAGCGGCAGGGGCCGCACGATCCGGCGGTAAAGAAGACGTAGTTGTCCAGAATCTGCTGGCGGGGAATGCCTTCCTTCTCCAGGAACTGGAGGTACTGCACCAGATTTCCCACCGTGAAATACGTTGGATTGCACTGGCCATTATTCCCGAATTCCTTCCCGGTCTGGAACGCGGGCACATCGGGAACCGGCAGCTTTTCGCAGCGGTAGCCGCAGCCCTGGAAGACGGCACGGATCAGGTCCTCGTGCTTCCAGGTAAAGCCCCCGAACAGAATGGTGACTTTGCTCCGCTCTTCGGCGGTGAAGGCGCGCTCCACCGGACGGTGAAAATGTTTCGGCTGGTCCAGTCCGGCAATCTGCCGAAGCTGGGCACGTTTTGCGGCAAGCCGCTGCTTAATTTCTTCGTCGTTTTCAATGCGAACGAGATTAGTCGCCATTTTCTTCCTCCGGCGTGTGCAATCTAAATTGTTGGTGACGATAAGAACGGTAGGGAAAACTGAAACACGGAAAAGAGATTCCCGGGCAGGGCGCAGGCTTTACCCGGCGCTTGCGGATGACACGAGCACTGCGCAGATCGCGACTTCGGTCAAAGCCCATCAGAAACTCCCGGTAACTTACAACAAGGAGCTTGATGTTTACACCGCGAGAAATCGTGCACGACGAAATCCCGGGGCGCCGGAACCTAGCAAGAACGCATCTTTCCGGCTCCACTCCGGAAAGACCAACTCCCAATTAACCCTGCCCCAAGGCGAAGCCGAAGAAAATCAAGCGAAGCTGCCAGTCGTTCCCTGGAATCCACGGGCAGCCTGCTTCAGTACCCATTTGATTGCTCTGCTATCGTTGTAACAAAAACCTAGGTTATGGTTCAAGGTCGAGAAGCAATGTTTTTGGCAGGAAGTCTTCATTTCGTCTAATTGTGAGACTTCGAACCGGTGGTTCTCGATCGTGCCCCAGTCGTGGGTGGCCGAATACATGGGGAAACAGGGCGCTAAAGTGCCGTCCACCCGGATAATCAGCGAATTCTGGCCGGCCCGGCAATTCCACGGTTCGACCTTCCCCCGCATGAACTCCTTCATATCCTGCAAGCGTTTGACCGAGTTAACCATCTTGTAGCTAGACTTGTTTTTCTCAATCAGCCAATCCACCAGTTCGTCAACTTTCGGCCAATCGTGCGGGTAAATGAATGTATCGTTCTCGTCGTAGTGCTTGAAGTGGCTCTGCTCGATCATGGGCGACTCGTTCAGATGGTAGTCCGTCGCGATGCCATGTTCCCGTGCGATCTCGGTGAGCTGCTTCACATCATCCAGATTATTGCGGCAGATATTGATATTAAAGAACACTGCGTAGCCGTACTTGTATTGTTTACGAATTAAGTAATCGAAATATTTCCGCACCGGGGTCAACGCTTTTGCCAGCCCCGGTTTCTCGTCCACTACATCCACCGCGAAATTGAAGATGGCAACGCCGGCATCCGCCAGCCGGTCGATCACATCCGGACGCAGCAAGCGGGCGTTGGTCGGCATGTAGATCCAGAAGCCCTTCTTGGCCGCATAATACGATGCCTTATGCACCAGTTGCGGCCGCAACAGGGGCTCGCCGCCCATGAATGCCAGCACACGACAGGGCGTCGAATGCAGCCAGTCAATCGAACGCTTGGCCACATCTTCCGTCATGCCCCGCACGCTGTTATCGAAGGCCCAGCAGTAGTGGCAGTCGAGGTTGCACTTCCACTCCGTAAACAAGTAAGCGATGATGGGGTTGAACTGGCCGGGCAACACTCTGGACTTCATGTAGGGAAACAGCCAGCCGTTCATGGCCCGGTAGACCAGAGGAGCCGTCCAACGGCGTTTGCCGGCGCGCGCTCGCGTCAAATTCGCCTCATAATCGTCGTCTTGGGCCAAGAGTTCAGCATGCTGAGGAAAAATCGGTTCGGGAAAGGACTCTTTCACACGGTCAGGTAAGAGGATGGGCCGGGGGGCCGGAGCTTTTGTAAGAAGATCGTGCAATTGAACATCTAAACGAAAGGAGGGAGGTACCTCTCTCTCCTCGTACCGCTCATGAGCTGCAGGCATGGACTCACCTCAAGCGTGAACTGCTTTTACCTACAGATGACAACGCCTGATTGTGGTTGCAATCCTTCTTAAGATTTTAACCAAAAACGGTACGTGGAGCAGCGCTGAGTTGGTATACGCACAGAGCCAAAATGGATTTAGGACAAAATGGGAAAGACAGATCAGGAGGTAAACTTTCTTTCAGACTGTTTCTGCTTGAGAGGTGGAAGCTTGCAAAGGGGGAGCGATGAACGCCCCCCCTTTTCTGCAGGTATCAGTAGTTGAACTGCGTCCAGATGACGATCGCGTTGGTGTCTCCTCCCGGGACCATGCCCTGCGGATGCTTCCAATGAAGGTTTTGGTCGCCGAACGCGAAGTCGAAGTGATCGGTGACTTTGTAGGCGATGCCACCAACCGTGCGCTCAAAGTCCAACGGGTTATCCGTCAAGCCGAGCGAAGCGGGCTGGAAGTGTGTGTTCGGTTGGAAGTCCTGAAAGAGGCCCCATAGCGAGAACGGCGAGTGGCCCAGGCGCGCGTGGCCGTAAACGTCGAAGCCTTGCTGTCGCGTGCTGGTTCCGCCGAGAACGGTTCCAGCCAGGGTGCCTAAGGGGTCGCCGGAAGGCGGCCCGTCGCCAGAGAACATATTGCCCGCACTCGTCGCGTTACGCCCGAGCTGATACTCGAAGGCGATCTGGTAGGCCTTGTCGTGGGTCTGATAGTGCGCCAGCAACGCCAACCGGTTCAGCGGCGTGCTGACCTGTGAGGGAAGCTTCGTATTGTAACCGTAGTTTTCAAATATCGTAAACCCCAGGCCGGTGCGGTCCGTCTTTGTGCCGAACGGATAAATGCTTAGGCGGCCCATGGCCTGCTTCTTGTCGTTCGTCTCCGTCGAGTGGAAGCTGGCGGTGGTGAAAACGCCAATGTCATAGTCCAGGTACTCTTTGCCATTTACCTCAATGGGGCCGTGGAGCTTGGCGCCCACGTAGGTGGAGCTCAAGCTCAGGTAGTTCCACGGCGTGAGATACGTGTAACGGTGGCCGCTCAACCCCTCTTCCCAGTCGGTCAGTGGTTGTTGTGTTTGACCGAAGCTCAGTTTGGTCTTCTTGAATGCTCCGTCGCCAAAGATTTTTTGGAAGTCGACGAACGCGTATTTCAGACGGAGCGAGAGATTGCCGTCACTTAGGCGATAGATGTCGGGCGTGATGCGCAGGGTGACCTCGTCGCTGGGCGTGTAAAAGAGGTTGACGTACGCCCGAGTCACTTCAAAAACGTTGAGCCCGCTGTTTCCCGGCGGCAGCTGGGTCGTGGGCAAGTCTTGAAACGCCGGAGCGTAGCCGGCATCGGTGTAGTGCGAGAAGTTACCGTAGAACGTGGCTCCGATTTTCACCTTTCCGTGAGCCAAGTCAGAGAGCTTACCTAAGCCTTCGTGGGTCTCCTTTTGGGTCTCCTGAACACTAAGCGCGGTATTAGTGACGTTAGTTTTCAGGTCGGAAACATCGCTGCGCACAGCAGTGACTTCCTGGCCCTGCTGAGTGGCTTGGGAAGCGGCAGCATCCGCTTTTTGTTGCGCTTGCTCGGCAGCACTTTGAGTCTGGGTATTCTGCTGCTGAAGTTGCTGAATCTGCGCGTCCCGGCTTTGAATCTGCTGCATCAGCTGCTGAATCTGTTGTTGCTGCGCGTCAATCGCCTGCTGCATATCATCCAGGCGCCTGGTGACCGCATTGACCGGGGCGCCCCGCTTCCTTTTGCTCTTAGCCCCCGTGCCGGCGGGATCCTGCGGGGCTGGTGCTGCCACGGCGCTAACTGCCAGCACGAACGACAGCGCCAAAACCATGAACTGCTTCATTCTTTCCTCCAATGAAAGTCAAGGTGTAACTGCTGTTGGATTGTGAAGCTCTGGGACTGGGCCTCGAAGTGCTAACCGACACCGGCCACCAGCCAGCGATGCTATCGGCGGATTGTTACAGAGAGATGAATAAACATTAAATATCGGATGAATATGACATGCCTGCCAAATTCGCTACTCAGGAGGCCGGGCTTATCAAAGCTGTCAAAATACCGTACGATAGTGGCTTCGCAATGAGCCAGGAAACCTCTGTACAACCGAGCACTTAGGAGAAAAGCGAATTCATGTCCGATGACAAAGGCAAGTTCCGTTCCGCCGGATGGTTTGGAAAGATGGATCGCGATGGCTTTGGCCACCGCAGCTGGATGCGAAATCAGGGCTTGCCCGACAGCGCTTTTGACGGGCGGCCGGTCATCGGAATCTGTAATACATTCTCGGAGCTCACGCCGTGCAACGCGCATTTTCGCCGCATTGCCGAGTATGTGAAGCGCGGCGTCTGGGAGGCGGGCGGATTGCCGCTGGAATTTCCCGTCATGTCGCTGGGCGAATCGAACCTGCGGCCGACGGCCATGCTGTTCCGCAATCTGGCCAGCATGGATGTGGAGGAATCCATTCGCGGCAACCCCATGGATGGCGTGGTTCTGCTCTGCGGGTGCGACAAAACCACTCCTTCGCTGGTGATGGGCGCGGCCAGTTGCGATGTGCCGGCGCTCGTGGTCTCCGGTGGCCCCATGCTCAACGGCAAATACGAGGGGCGGGATATCGGATCGGGAACGGATGTCTGGCGGTTCAGCGAATCGGTCAAAGCCGGCACGATTACGCTGGAGCAGTTCATGTCCGCGGAATCGTGCCTGTCGCGTTCTTCCGGCCACTGCATGACGATGGGCACGGCCTCCACAATGGCTTCCATGGTGGAAGCGCTGGGCCTGGGATTCCCGCACAACGCTGCGATTCCCGCCGTGGACTCGCGCCGCTATGTGCTGGCGCATCTCGCGGGCCGGCGAATCGTCGAGATGGTGAAGCAGGATATTCGCATTTCCAAGATTCTGACGCGGGAAGCCTTTGAGAACGCCATTCGTGTGAATGCCGCTGTAGGCGGCTCGACCAACGCCGTCATTCACCATCTGGCCATGGCGGGCCGCGTGGGCGTGAACATTACGCTGGAGGATTGGGACCGCCTTGGCCATAACGTTCCGACTCTGGTCAACCTGATGCCTTCCGGACGATTCCTGATGGAGGATTTCTATTACGCGGGCGGATTGCCGGCAGTCATTCGCGCTTTGGGGGAGCGTGGCTTGATCCACAAAGATGCGATGACGGTGAACGGCAAAACTATCTGGGAGAATTGCCAGGAAGCGGCCAACTGGAATGAGGAAGTGATTCGCCCCTATGACAAGGCGCTGGTGGAACACGGCGGCGTCGCCATTCTTAAGGGAAACCTCGCTCCCGACGGCGCAGTTCTTAAGCCCTCGGCAGCCTCGCCCCACCTGATGAAGCATCGTGGCCGGGCCGTGGTGTTCGAGAATATTGAGCACTATAAGCAGCGCATTGAGGATCCGGCACTCGATGTGGACGAGAACTGCGTGCTGGTGCTGAAGAATTGTGGGCCGAAGGGATACCCCGGGATGGCGGAGGTCGGCAACATGGGTCTGCCTCCCAAGGTCCTCAAGCGCGGCATTACCGATATGGTGCGGGTTTCGGACGCCCGCATGAGCGGCACCGCTTACGGCACGGTGGTGCTGCATGCGTGTCCCGAAGCTGCGATTGGCGGGCCGTTGGCGCTGGTGAAGGACGGCGATTTTGTCGAACTAGACGTCGAAGGCCGCCGCTTGCATCTCGATGTGGCGCAAGAGGAACTGGACCGCCGCCGGGCGCAGTGGAAGCCGCCTGCATTGCCGATGCAAACGGGCTACCAGCGCCTTTACGTGGATCACGTAATGCAGGCAAATGTGGGCGCCGATATGGATTTTCTCCGTGGCTGCCGCGGCAACATGGTCACGCGTGAATCGCACTAAGCCAGCTCTGGGGCAAGCGGTTTTTCCACTCCAAAATTAAGGGGGCGAATATGCAGCGGATCGGCATGGGTTTGGTCGGGCCTGGATTCGTCGGCGCACATCACATTGACGCGGTCCGGCGGCTCGGATTCGTGGACGTGGTGGCTGTCGTGGCCTCAAACCTGGAGAGCGCGAAGAAGAAGGCGACGCAATACAACGTTCCCAAAGCTTACGGCAGCTACGAGGAATTGATTGCCGATCCGGATATTCAGGTCATTCACAACACCACACCCAACTACCTGCATGCGCCGGTGAATCTGGCAGCCATCGCCAAGCGCAAGCACATCGTCACCGACAAGCCGCTGGCGCTGGACGCGGCGGAAGCCCGCAGCATGTGGAAGGCGGCAAAAGAAGCGGGCGTGGTGCATGCCGTCACCTTCAACTACCGGGGCAATCCGCTGGTGCAGCATGCCCGCGAGATGATTGCGAAGGGCGAACTGGGGCATCTGGTTTTTGTGCACGGAGCCTACCTGCAAGACTGGCTGTTTGACGAGAGCGTCTATTCGTGGCGGCTTGAGCCGGAGAAAGGCGGGGCCAGCTCCGCTTTAGGGGATATCGGCTCCCACTGGTGCGATTTGGCACAGCATGTGGCGGGGTTGCGGATTGAAGCCGTTCTGGCGGATTTGACGACAGTGACCAAAAAGCGTCAGCGGCCCACGAAGTCGGCGGAAGCGTTTGCCGGGGCTAGCACGGGACCGACCGAGGAGTTTGAAAACCCCACCGAAGACCTGGCAAGCGTGCTGGTGCGTTTCGAGAACGGCGTTAAGGGATGCTTCTCTGTAGGGCAGGTTTGCGCCGGCCACAAGAACGATCTTTGGCTTGAAGTGAATGGGCGCAAGGAATCCATCCGCTGGTACCAGGAGCAACAAAACGAGTTGTGGATTGGCCACGCGCAGCAGGCCAATGCGGTGCTGCCCAAGGATCCTTCGCTGTTGAGCCCCGCCAATCGCAAATATGCTCATTTGCCGGGCGGGCACCAGGAGGCGTGGGCGGATGCCTTCCGCAATATTATGGAAGACATCTACGGGTTGATTGTGGCGGGAAAGGGAATGACGGCGGTGCCGCCCACGGTCGCCTCTTTCGAGGATGGCTATCGCGCCAACAGCATTGTGGATTCTTTGCTGGAAAGCAATGCCGCAGGCGGCGTTTGGACCAAGGTGCGCTACTAACGTAGCTTTTCGGCAAATTTTCCCAGATAAGTAAACCGCTACTGCATCGTGAAAGCAGCATCGTCTCCGCCGCACAGATTTGACGAGATTGGAGCATTCTCATGAAGGACCAGATTGTCCTGGTCACCGGCGCCAATGGTGGCCTGGGAACTTACGTGACCCGGGCGTTTCTGGATGCTGGCGCTGCAGTTGTCGGCACCTCGCCGAAAATACAGCAATCTGATTTCAAGCACGAGCGTTTTACCGCTCTTGCCGGTGAAATTTCGAGTGTAGAAAGCGCAAAAACGTTGGTGGGGTTTGTAGAGCAGAGATTCGGAAGCCTCGACGTGCTGGCGCATACGGTGGGCGGCTTTGCCGGCGGGCAACCGGTGGCGGAAACCGACGAGGGAACATTCGAGCAAATGTTGGAGTTGAACCTGAAGGCCACATTCTACCTGCTGCGCGCGGCCTTGCCTTTGATGAGAAAGACAGGCAATGCGCGGCTTATCGCTATTGGCAGCCGCTCCGCATTGGAGCCCGGCGCAAATGTGGGCGCCTACAGCGCCTCCAAGGCAGCCATGGTTTCTCTCATCAAAACGGTCGCTTTAGAAAATAAAGACGCCGGACTGACGGCGAATGTGATTTTGCCCGGCACGATGGATACCCCCGGAAACCGCAGAGCCATGCCGAAAGCAAACCCCTCCAAATGGGTGCAGCCTGCTACCGTAGCCAGTCTCATGGTTTGGCTGGCCGGAAAAGGCGGCAAGGACCTGAATGGAGCGGTAATCCCAATATACGGGTCCGAAGTCTGAACTGCATTCGCTGCTCTCATTCTCCATCCCGTCTGTACAGCCCCGTGGGTACAATCCTCCGATTTGGGTCACAACCCCTCCGGCAGCCCAGCATTCTAAGTTCCCATGCAAAAGCCATTGTTCCTTGGGCTGTTTTTGGTGTTCTCGTGTGTCGCCAGCCTCTCCCAATCCCTGGGTCCTCCCCTCGCCCAAGATGCGATCCAGAGCACCGCGGTGGACTGCTCGGATCCGGCGATGGCTGGAAGTATCCAGTGCAGCGCGCCGGGGCAAAGTCCGAATAACGTACCGGGCGAGACCACGGCGCCAGTTCGCACACCGGTGCTGACGGCCCCGGCAGGTTCCAGTCCAGACCAGTACTCACCAGGCACGCCGCCCTTGAACCCATCGCAATTGCCTACACAATTCTCCAGCCAGCCTCGAACCGAGTTTGAGCAGATGGTGGCTGACTCGGTCGGCCGGCCTTTGCCGCTATTTGGGCAATCTCTATTCCAACATCCCCCCAGCACCTTTTCCCCGGTGGATTGGATGCAGGTTCCGAGCGACTATGTCATCGGGCCGGGCGATGAACTGCAAATCAACATCTGGGGCCAGGTAGAAGCCAATTTGCGCGTCGTTGTCGACCGCGCTGGGCAAATCTACATTCCGCGGGTTGGCGAAATCCAGGTCGCCGGGGTCCATTATGGAGACCTGGCGCAGGATCTTAAGCAGCAGATTTCCAAAATATTCAAGAATTTCGATCTGACCGCGAACCTCGGTCATTTGCGCTCCCTCCAGGTTTTCGTCGTGGGCAATGCTCGCTATCCCGGCACCTATACCATCAGCTCTCTCAGCACATTGGTGAATGCCATTTTTGCATCGGGAGGGCCCGATCCGCAGGGATCATTGCGCCATATTCAGGTGCGGCGTGACGGCGACACCATCACCGACTTCGATTTTTATGACTTGCTGATCAAGGGCGACAAGTCCAAGGATGTGCGCTTACAGTCCGGCGACGTCATCTACTTTCCGCATGTTGGGCCATTAGTGGCCATTGCGGGTTCCGTGAATACGCCGGCCATTTATGAGATGAAAGGCAATTCGACGCTCAACGATTTGATTGCGGATGCCGGCGACCTGAGCACAGTGGCCGATACCAGTAAGATCACCATTGACCGGGTGGTGGACCATCAGGCGCGCAAGACACTGGAATTTTCACTCGACACACAATCCCGTGATTTGGCCGTGAAAGATGGCGATATTGTTCGCGTGCTCTCTATCGTTCCGCGCTTTGAAGACACCATAACTTTGCGTGGCAATGTTGCCAATCCCGGGCGTTACCCGTGGAAACCGGGCATGCGCATTCGCGATTTGATTCCCAACGCCCAGGCGTTGCTGACGCGGCACTACTGGCGCAACCGCGCTGCCATCGTAAACGGCCGCGCCACAGAATATCCGGTGCCACAGAAGAGCCTCATGGCACGTCGGGAAGAACCTGCTGCCGGAATGACAGGCGCCAACGGTCCAACCGGTGCAACCGTGCAGGCTTCCGACCAAAATCCCGGGGGAGTTCCTGCCGGCGCGGCAGGCATTTCCAACGCAGGCCCCGGCCCTTATCCACAAAATGAACCAAGCCCTTCGGTAGCTGAAACTGGGACACCAGACGGTAGCCCGGCGCAACGTCAAGCCTCGCCGCAGATGTCCGGAGGCAGCGGCAACACAAACAGTGTCACGCGTTTGGTGGATCAGGTGCGCGGTTACGCTCCTGAGATCAACTGGGATTACGCCATCATTCAGCGCGTCAATCCTATCGACCTCACTTCGAAGCTCATCTGGCTGAATCCTCGCAAGGCGATCATCGAACAGGACGAAGCCAGCAATCTCGATCTGAAACCCGGCGACATCGTGACCATTTTTTCTCAGCGTGATATCAGTGTTCCGCAAGCGGACCGGGCTCAATATGTAGTTGTCGAAGGCGAAGTAATGCGGCCGGGTATCTACAAGCTGCAAACTAACGAAACGCTGCGCTCGGTTCTACAACGCGCCGGCGGCTTGACGCCGGACGCCTATGTCTATGGAACGCAACTCACCCGGGAATCGGCGCGACTGGCCCAGCAGAGAAGTATCGATGAATTGGCGCACACCATGGAACTGCAGATCCGCCAGTCGGCAGTGGCCACCGCCGCATCCGCCAATCCCGGGGATTTGCAGCAAACGCTGGCCGCTCAGGAAGCCATCATCGGGCAACTGCGCAGCACCCGCGCCAGCGGCCGCGTTGCCATTCCCGTGGCCCCTACGGACAAGAGCGTGAACGACTTCCCGGATATGATCATGGAGGACAGCGACCGCCTTCTAATACCGCATGTTCCTTCGACGGTTTCTGTGGTGGGCGATGTCTACAACCCGGGCTCATTCATTTTCGAGACGCGCAACAGCGTACGCTCGTATCTTGACATCGCCGGCAAAGGTAAGCCGCAATCCGACCTGCATCATGCCTTCGTACTTCGCGCCAACGGCATTGTGGTCGCTGCCACCAACGTAAACGGGCTTTTTACGGGAGGGAAATTCGACCGCCTTCGCCTGTATCCGGGCGATCAGATTGTGGTCCCCTACAAGCTTCCCACCGGAGCCTTCGTCCGCGGAATTCGTGACTGGACGCAGATTTCCTCGCAGATGGCGCTCACTGCCGCTGCCCTTGCCGTCATACTGCCCTGAGCAATGCCATGAAGGTTGCCACAATCTCCTATGATCTATGCCGATCAGCGATGGATTGGAGAGCACGGCATCGGCCGTTTTGCCAGGCACGTGCTTGCTGATCTCGACTATCGCTCCCTGCCGCTGGAACCAGGGCCTGCGGCAGCACTCGATGCGTGGCGGCTCTCGCGCGCCTTACGGAACCTTCATCGCCACGACTTGTTCTTTTCTCCGGGTTACAACTCGCCATTGTTTTGTCCCTCACCCTTCGTCTTTACTATTCATGATCTCAGCCATATCTACTGCCCGGAGAACAGTAGTCCGCTGATTCGCCTCTACTATGCAACCGTGTTAAAACTGGCATGCCACCGCGCCGCGAGGATTCTTACGGTCTCGGAGTTCACCCGGGGGCAGATCATCGAATGGTCCGGGGTGAATCCGGAGAAGGTCTTCAATGTCAGTTGTGGTGTCGACTCTGCCTACCATCCCGGGGATGAGAGATACGGCTTGCCATTTCCCTATGTGCTCTGCGTGAGCAACCGCAAGCGGCACAAGAACGAATTCCGCGTGCTTGAGGCCTTTGCGAATTCCGGGCTGGCGGCCTCTCTGCATTTGGTTTTCTCCGGGAATCCGGTGCCCGAGATTGCAAGACGTATTCAGCGGGACCACATCAACGGCAAAGTACATTTCCTCGGAATTGTTCCGGAGGCAAAATTACCTTCCCTTTATCGCGGGGCCGAAGCGCTGGTCTTCCCTTCGCTCTATGAAGGATTCGGCCTTCCCGTTCTCGAAGCCATGGCATGCGGCACACCGGTTGTGACTTCCAACCTCACGGGAATGCCGGAAGTGGCGGGCGGTGCGGCCCTGCTGGTGGACCCAGCTTCCGTGGAACAAATCGCCGATGGGGTCAGGAGAGTAGTGCTCGACCCGTCGCTTCGAGCTGAGCTTCAGAAAAAAGGCCCAGCCCGAGCTGCGCACTTTTCGTGGGCCAGAACGGCCCGCCACGTCCACGATCTTCTCGCTGAAACCGCAGGGTCAGTTTGAGGTCGAATCCCGAATGTGACTTCAGTCAGGGCGACAAATCAAAACGGGTTGAGGCGTGAACATTCTGTGTACAGTAAGGCAAAACCAGGAGAAGACGTATATGCCGCCGAGTACATACAAGCCCGAAAAGCCGGCAGAAACCGCAAAGCTGCTGGCAACCCCGAGCAGCATGGTAGAGGCAAAGGCATTCATCATGGATGGCTGAGGGTCTGCTAAAGCGCTTTTGACATCCAGATCAACCCGGCGCAGGACAATGCCGAGCATGAGACCAACCGCAACGACTCCAAACAAACCGAAATTGAAGAAACCTTCTCCAAAGAATCCCGGCCTCAATCCGGGATGCACCTGCGGGTCAAAGCCGACCGTTGAGGCGGTCGCTACCCCCAGCCCCCAGGTATCGCGAAAATGCGAAGCGAATCGTGGCACAAACGCCAGCAACGCGGCGAGGTAGGTCTTGCCGGCCCAGAACACGTGATCCCAGGCAGAATAGACCCAGGCAAAATCCCGGAGATCGGAAAAGTTATTTCCATAAAACAACAGAAAAACAAGTGATCCGAAGAAGCCGCCCATGGAATATTCCCCGGCGCGCAAACTTCCGAGGTAGAACGCAACCGTCAGCAGGAGAGCGGCCAAGCCGAAAATCTGCCAGAGGCCGATGGTTCGCCGCCGCTTCACCAGATAACAAAGCAGGACACTCAGATAGATCGCCAGGAGGTTGCCCCGGGAACCGAAAAACACCAGGCCAAAGGTCAATAGCAAAGTGCAGGCCAGAAGTACCCGTTCTCTTCTGTCGATATACCGGGCAAGGCAGTGAGACGCTATCACGATTGAATAATTGGAGATCAGCAATGCGATCGGCCGTAAGGTCGGGTTCTCGAAGGTGTAGCTCCGGAGGTCAAAGGCGAAGCCACTCTGGGAGAAATACAGCCCCAGGATCGCCAACTGCAGCGCCAGGCACAGCGCCGCCTGAAATACCAGAACCGAGCGCGAGGACATGACCATCATCGAAGCCCGGGGAACAACGTCAAGCGCCCGGAGCGCTGCACGGCGAAAGCCAGCGCCAACCTGCAGCCGCCACAGCTCGCCTCCCGCGAGTACTGCCAGGTAGCCAAGCATGGTAGTAAGGAACACCTTAGGCAAGACAGCTACGACGGCGTCCAGATCTCTTCCCAGCACGATGAAGTTCAGCTCGCTGCGTGCGAAGGGAAGCATAATCATGTTGGGAAAGACGCAGATCAGGAACAGTTGTGAATACCAGAAGTCGATGCGGTAGCCCTGGCGATAGCATTTGCGGTAGTAGGAGACTGTGAATAAGACTATCGCGAGCGCGTCAAGCGCATAGAGCTCGTTCCAGGACATAGGTCGCCATTCCCAATCATTCCAGCGGCAATTACACCATCCGGCGGTAGTCTTGTATGCCCAGCCATACACTGCGGCAGCGAGCGAACTGCAGACGCAACAACCGCCTCGCGAAACGTATGGCAAGAAACAGGAAAGAAGCCAATGTTGGCGCCGGAGAATGCAGACGGAGCAACCTTAGACCTGAAGCCGTCTGGTACCGGTCAAGAATAATCCGGTTGCCGCCGGTGCTGGCATTCACCTTATGCAAGACGTGGGATTCTGGAGCCGCACCCAGACGCCATCCTCTTTTGTGCAAGCGAAGACAGAACTCCGTGTCCTCCCAGTAGAGAAAAAATCCTTCGTCCAGCAAGCCCGCATCTTCCAAAGCTTGCCGGGCGACAAGCATACTAGTGCCATTCAGGGAGTGAAACCAATCGTCCGCGTGTGGTATTGTGCTGTTGCGCCCGTAGCCTATCCAAAGATTGATTCGCGCCCCCGCCCAGGCTTCTACGCGTAGCGGCGCGTCCGCATAGTAGCTGACGGACGCGACCGCCCCGATCCTTTTGTCAGCAAGAGCCTTGGCCAGCAGGGCAGAGAGCGCGTCTGGAGCCGGCCGGGTGTCGTTATTCAGCAGCCAGACATAATCGGAGTGGTGCGCCAGAGCGTAGCGGATTCCGATATTATTGCCGCCCGCAAACCCTAAATTCTTTCCGCTCTCAAGCAGCATGACGTCAGGATGGGCAGTCTTTATCCTGGCGATGGAATCGTCCGTGGAGGCATTGTCCACGACTATGATGGCGAGCTGCGGATACGAGCATTGTTTCAACGCGTCCAAACAGTCAAGCGTGTTCTGCCAACCATTCCAATTCAGCACAATGCAGCTCACCTGCGGATTTGAAGTCAATGGCATTCGCTTTGTGAGGAAATTGCGAGAGCCAGGCACAGCGATATCGGCTGGAGTTGGAGAGCACTGGGACACCAAAAAGTTGCGCACTGAAATCCTCTTTTAACGATCGCATTTGTGCATGCCGGTATCGTCCTTCAAAGGCCCTTTCGCTTACCCATTCTCCCGGTCAGGCCGTCCCATGTTCCCAGCAGAAAGTAGCGGAACTTTCGCGCGCGGTCCCGTTCGCCCAGGAAGCACTTGAGGGTCTCCCGGAAATCGTCGTTTACCGATTGCAAAACCCAGTTTGGGAATGTGCGAAAATATTTCCGATACAGAGAAAGTCGGTTGCGGGAAATGTAATACCGCCGCATGGGGCTATGGTTGCCGGGTCGAAAGTTCAGACCTAAAAAGCGAACGCTACTGGGATGACCCGGGGAGTGCAGCAGTATTGCCTGTTGTGAGTCGGCGATAACGTAGCCGGCGGCCCGGATCCGGTAACAGTATTCGTGATCCACACAATCAACAAAATACTCGGTGGCAAACAGTCCAATCCTGTCGAATATCCACGACGGCATCAGCGCTCCTGATGTCCAGGAAGTGACCGGACCACCGTCCCGGCTGCGCCGAATAAGGGGTTCGGTTCCCCTCTCACGATCCACATAGCGGGGGTGAATCGACGCCACACGATCGGGCTGAGTATGGGATCGCCACGCTGCCAGCATATGATCCATAAAACCGTCAGTCACGGTACTGTCTTGATCAAAGAGAATCACCCAGGGATAGCCTTGACTTTTGGCCCAGAGCACACCCTGATTCAAGCCCTCTGCAATCCCCAGATTCTCCCTATTCTCGATGAGCTTGTATCCGAGGCGATGGCTTGCCGCTCGGAGCGGGTTAATCTCGTCGGTAGCGGAACCGTTATCCACGATAACCAGGCCCTGCACCTGAACGAGAACTTTGTCTATATTGTCCATCGTTCTCGCATCGGGATGGTACGTCACCATCACCGCGCAAACGGATTGTGCTGTCATTTCGCTGCTCATCGCGTGATCCAACGAGATTCGCCGGCTCACCCGCCGTCCCGCCGATGATCGGACGGAAACGGGCTTCGGCGGTAGCATTGGGCGGTTCTTCGCAGGAACGCTGCGTTGTCCGGCGCTCCGCCATGCCGTCGAGCTAGTATTACGATGTGGCATGGGTTCGAAGTGTCAACCCGCATGATCTTAAAGGCTGCGTGATCCATCAGCGCGATGGCGGTGGCAGTGTCGAAGACATGATGATGAATTGCCCGGTTGAAGTAATTCTGCATACACCGCCGCTCAAAGCTGTCTTTGGATCCCGCCGCCTTGTCCTTCTCAAGGTCATGTAACGCGAGGATCTCAGGAACGTGCGTCAAGTCCTCTTCCGTGATTCCGTTTCTATTGTCTTCAATCATGTGTGCGAGGCTGGTGGTCGGGCGCTTCCAATCGAATGTGCCGTCCTTATGTGGCAGCACAAGGAGCAGAAAACCGTCCCGCCGGAGAACTCGTTTCCATGCGCCCAGGGCGCGCAACGGATTCGCCACGTGCTCCAGGCAATGTGAGGCCAGTACGCATTCGTACGCGGAATCTTTGACAGTTTGCAATTCGGCCGCTTCACAAATGATCTGATTTCCGGGGCGTTTCAGGGGGTGGTAATGGAAACTTCTCCCCCGCGGCACGTGTCCGGTCCAAAGGGTCTGGGCCGAGTACAGGCAATTGTCCAGGCCTCCCAGGACTTGATAGACAGGGAAGGGTCCTCCGTCGCCGAAGATTCCACTGGGGCCACCGATCTCAAGCCCGTGTCTTTCCCGAAGAACAGAGCGATAAAATCTGGCCGCTGGATGTTCGTGTAAAAGCCGGCGTACATAGCTTGCGGCTCGCGGTCCCAGGAACTTCTCTCCTGCCTGACGAATTTGTGAAACGACGCACATAATGCTTTTGGTGTGGTCTGCAGACGCTCCCCTGGTTTGATGTTCGTCAGGGCTCGGCCGTGGCCCAAGGCGGCCGCCTCGCCAGGTGCATCAGGTAAGTACGCTCCTTCCCGCTGAGCCCCGCCAGCCAAGCAAAAGCTAACGTGCCTGCGCCCCAAAAGATCGCCAGTCCCGGGTTTAGATCCATGCGGGGGGACGACCACCATAGCGGCAACAGAAGCAGACTGGGGATCGCAGTGATGGCAGGCTGAAGGATACCTTTCAAAAATAGGCGGGCACGCGAGATCGCGAGTATCCGCCGCGAGTAATGCATGCTGATGGCAAAATGCAGCGAGACGCTCACCAACGAACCGATCACCGTTCCCATGGCTACCCCAATGGCGCCGAACCGGCTCGCCAGATAGATGCTGCTGCCCAGATTCACGACCGCTTCGCAAACCGAAGCTGCGGTGGCCGGTCCCTGGTTGTCGGTCGCCACCATCATGGTGGCATACGGCGCGCAGAGATTGCGAATGATGTTGGCGAGAACAAGAATCCTCAAATATCGAATCGTATGTACGGCATACGCCGGACCAACCCAGAGACGTAGAAACGGAAATCCATAAACCATTAATGGCAGCCCGGTCAACAGCAGCACCACCGTTCCATAGCGGGTAATTTTGGCCAGAAAATCACCCATCTCTGCCGGCGAGCGCTGGGTGCTCAACGCCGATGACGCCGGCATCAGAGGGTTTACCAGCGAAGAAATAATCAGCAACACAAAATTGGTTGGCAGTACGGCGATCGAATAGTAGGCCGTTTGGGCATAGTCGTAGTGCCCCACAATGGTGATGTCGAGCCCTGCCACACACAGCATGCCGAAAACCCATATCGACTGCAGCGAACAATATCGAGCCATGGTCTTAAGAATGCCCATGCTCGCCAAAGCTGTGGATATAGGGATATGTGATGCTTTCCTGCGCCACACAAGAACCTGGAGCAAGCCTGTGCCCACGTTCACCAATGCCACTGCAATTCCCATGGCTTCGAGATTGCCGTGGAGAGCAACTACCGCCAGGATGATGACGGCGAACGAAACGCGATTGACGATGCCAATGGTCATCGGCACCCAGTACCGCTGGAGTCCGAGAAAGACGGCCGCATACACGGCGCAAACCAGGCCGAAAGACAGGGAGGACCCGACCAGGATCACACTCACCCGGACGTCGTGATAAAGGTTTGCCGGCATACCATGAAACAGTCGCGGCACCTGCCAGGCTAGAAGCAGAGTGACGATCAGCCCCAGGGCTCCGGCCAGCAGCATGAAAACGAGCCCGGCACTGGCATGCCGGCCCGCCCCGGTTCGATCGCCCTTGGCGTCGTACTCGGCAACGAACTTGGAAACTGCCGTTTGTACTCCCAGATCGAGGTAAGAGACATAGGCCGCCAGTTGGAGAATGAGCACCCAGGCCGCGTAGGTTGTCACCGGCAGACGATGGGTCAGGTAGGCAGGCAAGATAATCGCAACCAACGAAACCGTCAGCACCCGCGCCAAACTGGCTGCGATGTTGCGCGAGATTGCAGCCGCAAAACTCGGCGGCGGGTTGTTGGTTGGCGATTCGCGAACTGCGGGAGAAGCCTCGCTCGTCCTCTCGACTACTGCCGACTCGTCATTGTGAGGGCTGCGCATGAATCGAATGCCGGGTTAAGCTGCACCCGAGAGTCTTGCCCCGTTTCAAGCAGGGGACTTGGTCACCATGGCAGTGGGCTTCCGGCTTGCGTACAAGATTCCCGCGATCACACCCAGCAGTTGTGCGCAGCTGCGCGCCGCCAGTATCGCAGGGGAAAATAAGCCCACCAGGAAATCCTTACGGAGTGCGCGCCATGCAAAGGGCGCGGTTGTGGCCAAAAATAAAGCCAGCACCACCGCAGTGGAAGGCACCCGGGGTCGTGCCGTGACGTCGAACGCTGCGGCCACCAGCAGAGCGGGCAAAAAGAACAGCTGCAATTTCATGAGCTGGGGGGTATGGCTGTCCCGTACAGCCTTATGGGGATTTTTGTGTACGGCCAGGACACGCCAAAAAGCAAATTTGTATTTTTTCCTAAGATATCCCCAGAAGGAGTCTGGGTGGGCATGGTGGACAATGGCCTGGGCAGCGAATTTCAGCTTCCAGCCGCGAGCCGACATGCGATAGGACAGCTCCGCATCTTCCGCACACGCGACCGGAAAGGATGTATCGTAACCGCCAATCTCCAGAAACCGGTCGCGGCGAAATGCCGCCGAATAGGTATCCACAAAATCGATGACAGGGAACCCTGCCATCAATCGGTAACGTTCCTCGTACTCGATCTGCACGAATCGGGCCATGAGTTGCTGTTGCGTGGTGCGGTATATTCCCTTCGCTCCAACCACTTCGGGATCCCCGAACGCTTCAAGCATCTGGTCAAGCCAATTGCAGACAGGAACACAGTCGTCATCGGTAAAAAGAATGATTGTGCCGGGTGCTTCCTGGGCGCCGCGATTGCGGGCTGCCGCCGGCCCGGCATTCGCTTGCCGGATCAGGCGGACGTTGCAATACCGTTGGACTACCTCGGCGGTATTGTCGGTTGAACCATCGTCGACCACAAGAATCTCACCGCCGCTTTGATCCACTTGTCCCCGGAGAGCGGCGAGACAATGGCCAATGCGCTCTGCGCCATTGAATGTGGGAATGATGACCGAGAAAGATGTGGGTGCGTTCCAGTCTCCCATCGTCAAACACACTTTCGATCATCAACCCTCAGGAACACGACTGGGCCTTCAATGTGCGCAATCGGTCCGTCACGCGCTAGTCGTTGCCGGGGCTACTCACGGCCGGCGTTAAGCCGTCAGGGGGCCCGGCCGACCCGACCCTCGCTGTTCCCTCGTGCCGGCTTCCGCGCAGCAGATACTTGGAGAGGGTGATAAAACCTTTAACGTTGCGCTGCAACTCCCTGCCGTCCTTCAGCGACTGCTTGAGCTTGTACAGGAGATAGGAAGGGCTCAAATAGAAGCTTCGCCGCGCCCGGTCACAAAAGCTGACCAACTGCTCATGCGTGATGTTCGGCAAAGTAACTACGCTATTGTGCAGCCCGTCTTTCGTAAGCCATGCGCTCCAGTCTTCAATTTGAATGTAGTCGCGCCTTTTGGCTTCTTCGTACGCGGTCGTTCCCGGATAAACCATGATGGGGAAGAATTGAGCCGTGTCCGGCTTGAGCTTCTTGGCGAAGCCTAACGTCTTCTCCATACTAGCCGGCGTCTCATTCAAATTGCCGACCATAAAGCAGCCGTGCACCATGATGCCCGACTCCTGACAGCGGCGCACGAAGCGAAACGCTTCTTCGTGGTATTTGGCATCGCGGCGGTCGTCATTGTTCTTTTTCATACCGTGAATGACGTCAACATCGCCGCTCTCAAATCCCACACAGAACAGACGGGCGCCCGCCTGGTGCAGCGTAGAAAGCGATTCAGTTTCGGCGCCTATATCGGCGCGGCAGTTGGCATCGAAGGGCAGCTGGTTTCCCCGGCGGATCAGCTCTTTGGCTAGCTCCAAAGTGCGCGGCTTGCTGATGATGAAGGTGTCGTCCTCGAGCATCACCGTCTTGATTTCAGGCATCTCCCGCGCGACGAACTCGAACTCGTCGGCAACGTTTGCCACCGAGCGGTAGCGCATGGTGTGCCCGCTGAAGGTCTGGGGATAAACGCAGAACGAGCAGTGATAAGGGCAGCCCCGGCTGCTGTCGAAAACCACCAGTGGCCAAAGCGAGTGGCCATAGAAATAATCCGGCGTGTGCAGAAAGCGCTTATAGACCTCGGAGACGAAAGGCAATTCGTCAAGGTTCTTGATGGCCTCGCGCTGCTTATTGGTGACAATCTCGCCGCTCCCGTTGCGCCAGACCAGGCCGTCGACCGTGGAAAGGTCGGCGCCACACTCCATAGCTGCCAGCCAATCGCGCACGGTGTATTCGTATTCGCGCGTGGCCACTGCCCGCAAAGAGGGCGACATGGCCAAAGTTTGCTGCGGCAAAGACGAGAAATGACGGCCTACCAGAAGCACGTGCAGACTCGGCTTCGCAGCCACCAGCGAATTCACTACATTTACGTCATTCAAAATACTGGGAGTCGAGGTATCGCACACGACTGCTTCGATATTCTTCGCCGCCACGCGATCGATGATCGTCTGGACCGAGTGTCCGGCCGCCGGAGCATCCACCAGGTCCACTTCGTGACCGTTTTGAATTGCCACGCCAGCCGCGTGCGCCAACCATTTCGGATAATAAAGCGTTCCGCTCTTGGTCACCGCCGGGCTGCGTTGCTCCCGCGAAAAACGGGGGTGGAAGGGTGGATTCAGAAACAGAACTTTCATTTCAACAATCTTAGGGGCGGCAATGTCTAACCGGAAATACAGCGACTTCTGTATTAGCCCGTGGAGGATCCGGCATTGTGCATCGGAAAATTAGGACGACAACCCAGCCTTGTATATAGGGAAACCTTTAGACCGCCTTAGGCTTTGTCCTCCAGAGTTCGTCGATGGCGCGCAGACGCTGCCGGTTGACCGGCAAGCCGAAGGCATATGCCAGACGCCTCCGCAGCAACACCCAGCCAACCGCCACGATGCAAGCGAAAAACGTCGTGCCGGCCACAATCAAAGTCCGGTGCGGAGAAGATTTCGTATCCGGAGGCACCGCAGCATCCACCACCTGAACGATGGATCCCTCCCGCGCTTCATCGAGTTTCGCAACTTCGTATTCTTTGGCCAGCAACTCAAAAACTGTTTCCTGGTACTTAAGGTCGCGATACCGGCGCAGGTACTCCATTCCCGCCTGGGTCACCCGCCCTTTGGAAAGATTGATGCCCGAACCAGTGTCGCTTTGCGATGAGGCCAGTTGGTCGAGCCGTGCCTGCAGCGCCGCCAGCTGCTTCTTGGCCAGGATGAGGTCGGGGTTGTCATCGGTGGCAAACGACCGCATGCCTTCGATCTGCACCTGTTTCGCGACCACTTGCGCGCGCAACATCGCGGCAGACTCGATCAGCGAGCGCGCCTGGCTGTCAATCTGCAGAACACCGGTCGATTGTTCGGTCTTGGTCATGGCATTTTCCGCATCCGTCAGTTTGTTCCTGGCATCCTGCAATTGCTGCTCAAAGAACAGACGCCGACGCGCCGCTTCGGTAATAGCCAGCGACGCCGACAGTTTGCGGAATTCTTCCACGTAGCCGTTGGCTAATTCAGCCGACCGCTTTGGGTCGCCATCTTCCATCGTGATGCGGATCAGCCCGTCTTTACTATTCGCGAGCACGCTGGCACGATTTCCAAATTCCTTACGCGCCTGCGACATTCGTTTGGCGTGGTATTCCTTCATCAAATCGAAGCGATGGATCATGGCATCTTCCACTGGGCGATGAGGGCGTATCTGACTGTTTGGAAGGGGTTTGTGCCTGGGCAGCAAGGCTGCAACTAAATGCGATCAGCAGCCCCAGGGTGGCTAAAATCCTGGCGGCATGAAATTTGTTTTCCGACCAAACCTTAGCGGCTCCAGAAAACATCGTTAATTTTTTCCTACTTGCCTGATGGAAAAGACAGTTAGCCTCACCCGGACACGAAGCGCGCCCAAGAAGGTGGGCCAGGCCTGGAGATTTTCTCACCGGAATCCTGCCCCGCGAGGTATGTGAAATGTGTGAAATCCGCATCCAATGACGGAGTATTTAGAGTAAGGTGCGCAACAACCTTTTCTTGGATGAAGGATTCAGTAAAAAGGGAATGATGAAAACTCCAGGTTGCGGGGCGCCTAAGGGTTAGCGTTTGCCAATCGCCCGTACGCGATGATTGACACTGATATCCAACCCGTAGAAGCCGTGAGGGAAACAAACGAGCAGGGGGCCGAAACCGAGGTTTCGGTACTTGACCTCGTGGTTTTGCTTCTGGAGCAAAAACGATTCATTCTGCGCTTCGTGCTGGGGGCGGCGGCGCTAGCGATTATCGTGGCTTTGCTGTTGCCGGTTCGCTATGAAGCCAAAGTTGTGCTGCTGCCACCTGCGCAGGATTCCTCCATTGGATCCGCTTTTCTGGGCCAACTGGGAAGCCTGGGGTCCTTAGGCTCTCTTGCGTCACTTGCCAGTGGAAATCTTGGACTCAAAAATCCGGCGGATATGTACGTCGCCTTTCTCACCAGACCTGTGCGGTCTGAACCGAAGGTAGGAAGGCAATCCGAGAGAATGATGCGCGGACCCGAACAAGCTGATTCCGAAGCGCTCGTCGGCTGGACTTAGATGCGGCCCCCTCAATTGCGTTTGTTTGCAGAAAAGGAGGGACTACTCAAGCTGCTTTGGTTTCCTCCCCTACGACCGGCAGTCCGGCTTGCACCCAATCTTCTTTACCCCCCACATAACGGCGCACGTTGGAATAGCCCATCTCCGAAAGTTCCTGCGCAGCCTTGTCCGATGCATGACAACTGGCGCTGGCGCAGTAGACGATTACCTCAATATCCTTTTTTGGTATTAATTCTGGCGCCAGAGCCCGCACGTGTTCGGGAGGCAAATTGATGGCGCCCGGGAGATGGGCGTGGCGGTAACTCTCCACCGCTAAAGTCTCCACCAATACAAATTTTCTGGGATGATCCAGTCTGTCTTTAAGCTCATCGCGCGTAATCTCAGTTACCATGACACGCCTCCATAGCCGGCATCCCGGCTCACAAAGCCTGACGAGTGTTGGATGCCGGGAAAGCTCAAGGTAGCTCCGAACATGCCTGGTCCGCTCAGGAACCTACTGGATTTTGTGTAGAACGCTGCTGCAATTCCCGCGCAGCCGCCGCTAGCGTAAGGTTTTCCGGAACTTTTTGAAAATCGCTTCGGATCTCATTCTGCTGCACTCCGATGGTCTTAAAAAACAGCGCCTTGCCATGCATGTTGACCCGCAGCAACGTGACCTCCCAATGGCCGGGCGCAACTTCCGACTGCTCGACATGAAACCTGCCTCCCTCGTCCAGATAGCCCAGCAAGCCCCAGCCGAACTTTACAGTCTTTATCAAATGGCCTTCAATCTCGGTGAGCCGGTTTTCCCGAGTGTTTACCCAAAGGAAGCCCTTCATGGCATGAAGAACTTGTGCTCTGTGCGAGGAGGGATGAAATTGCGGATTAGGCTCGAAAAGAATCTCTACAAGGTCGCCACGGCGTTCGCCGTACCGAGCGGTAAACGCCTCCGGCAACAGCTTAAACATTTTCTCCGTCTGGTTCGCGTCTTCTTCCTGATCGCGGCGCAGTTTTTGCAGTTCGTCAGGATTCCGTATCAACTGTGCGATCCGCTGGCTCTCTTCCTGCTCTTTTTGTCGGGTGATGGGTTTTCCATTCACGAAGCACAGACGGGACAAAGCTCCATCCTTGGTCTGAATCACCAGCTTGACATCTTTGTGTTGCTCATTACGTTCTTCGAGTTTGTACATCCAGTGGCTGTGATCGCTGTCTGCGGCTTTCAATTCCTGGTCCACGACTCGCCGCAGAAGCGCCTGGGCGGAGGGCGACTGGTCGTCAGCAGGTAAGCTCCATCCAGCCACGCAGAGGACCAGCGCGGCTGCGAACACAGAAACCGTAATCGTGATTTTAAGCTCTTTCGTAAAAATGGTTGCCTCCAGAACTTCCGTGGACAATCGCAGCCGACAATGCTTCGGTGCATCACCAGCGAAACTCACCACCCTCTTGGACTCCAATGAGCGGTCACAAGTTGCTGTTGCGTTCTTGGCGATCCGCAAAGCCGCTCCTCCCCAACCCTATCCGGGCCAGGATGGTGCCGATCTTGCCCAGATATGGGCCGGCGGCGACAGAACGGCGGGCAGAAGGCTGCGAAGCGAATACGGTTGAGGTGACGCAACATAGTGGCTGAGCAGCATGCAGGAAGGCGAGCTGCGTGTTCACGGTGCCACTAGTGGTCCTTGCAGAATGAATATTTTGCCATTTGTCCGGTCAATTACAACACCATCCAACCTGACGTTGTTAGTGGTAAATGCCAGACCATTGGATCCCCAACGCGTTAAAACCACAGGCGGGTAAGAGAAGTCCTTGAAGCTTATGGAGCGCAGAATTTGCCCGCTGGTTTTGTCGAGAGTACCTATTAAAGTGTTACATTGTGGCCAAACGCAAACATGGGGTGACATCGTCTCAACGAAATATACCTGGTCTAACCTTGGATCGGGGTAAAAGATCCCGGGTTGTTGGTCACCTGAATTGCCCCAAAAGCTGTACCGGATAATGCGCTGTCCATTCGCCGGATCGACCACTTGTCCTTGGTCGGTGTATATGTAGCCGGTCGTTTTATCGAAGAAAATTCGAACGGGCAGCGACGGAAACAGCGGCCCTCCTGTAAAACCGATAACGAAGGTTGAAATATTCGTAAGCCCGGTGGCGTCTGCCGAGAGTACATGGAGCTGCGGGACTGGATCAGTAACATAAATGGTGGTTGCATCTGCCCCCCAAGCGAGAAAGTTACTCTCAAAGGGATAGCCGTCGCTGATCATTTTGGGACGGGCCTGCTGATCATCGTAAATTTCCGCAAAATCGTGTTGCGCAAAATTACCGGGACCGTTTTGGAATAAACCTTTGGCGACCGCGAGACTGCGCGGTGAACCGGGAGCCACCGCCAGGGCCAAGGGGTAGTAGGGGAGCGAAGGCTCTAGGGGATACGCTGGCCGCGACCCAAGGGAGATCTGAATATCTGGAGTAAGTGCAGGTAAAACGTATCTCTGAACGAAACCCTCTTCTGAAGACTTGGGATCCATGCCAGCGTAAAGAAACTGTCCATCGTCAGAGATCGCCAGCATACCGGCTTCATGGCTTACGGATACAGAGGAGTTCATTCGTCCGGTGAGCGGATCGATTGCCGCGATCGTTCCCGGATAGTTGGGACTATCATGAGAGATTGCAGCGTAGAGCACTCCATGGACAGGGTCCCAGACCAGATCGTTGCTCTTCGCGGCAATGGTGATCAGTGTATTGCCGTCGATGGTTGTACTGGTGACGATTGGAGCCGGCGGAGCAGGGGGCGGGAGCGGACCTCCGCCGCCGCAGCCCGCTGCAAGTACAAAAGACACAAAGAGGGATACGACAACGTAATAACGTGGCATGGCACCGACTCCTGAGTGACTTCGATCTCCCCCTCAAAGAGACCGAAATCCAGCAGAGTTCAAATAGATGGTTTGTGAGCTGGACACAGAGCAGCAACTGGTAAGATTTCATAGCTATCCAGGCGCTTGCCCATCCTATTTCTTTCCCCCTACCGCGTCCAGACACTTTCCATAGAGCTCCAGCAGATGGCTGGCGTAGTCCTCGGGCTTGGCCGCCGTGCCTCCGCCCTGGAAGCCCACGCCCGACGAACTGACCCTGCCGTAGCCGGTCGTCATCGCCACAAATTTCATTAGATCGAGAGCAATATCTTCGTCGCGGCGCGCGCCCGCCGCCATGCTGGGCGTTTCCATGAATCCCTCCGTGCTAGGAACTTTGATGCTGGGAATTTCTTCGTCCATCGCTTCTGCAAATCCGGGCAGAACTTCGATGATAGCAGAAGCATTTAGGGGAATTCGGTAACGGTGGTCCTGAAGGATGACTCTGCAAAAGAGCACGAACCGTCAAAAACACCCGCCCTTCCAAACGCACTACCCTCGGTCACCGAAAAACTTGTGCCGAATCAGGCGAGCGCCTCTGCAATCTCCGCATGTCCGCTCTTGCGCGCCAGATCTGCCGGCGTCGCTCCGTCATCGCTTTGGGCCGCGCGATCCGCGCCGTGCTTGAGCAGCGCCTCAACCATCGCCTGGTCTCCATGCTGGGCGGCGGAATGCAGCGGTGTCCATCCGCCGTGCTGGCGCACGTTCGGCAAGGCCCCATGCGCAAGCAGCGCCGTGACGATCGGCAAATTGCGCGCCGCCGCTGCGCTATGCAATGGAGTGACTTTCATGGGATTGCGGGCGACCGGGTTGGGATCGGCGCCACGATCGAGCAACATCTCGACGATCTTCTCCTGCCCGAAGAAGCAGGCGAAGTGCAGCGGGGTGAACCCATCGGCAGACCATGAGGCCGTTGCGCTGCCATCTTCCAGCAATGCGCTGACCCGCTCTGCCCGGCCCAGACTGGCCGCTTCAAAAATATCGAGCGCCGGAGCGGAGGCGACCAGCAACTCCGCCATCTCCTGCCGGCCGCGGTATAGCGCCTGCATAATGCCCGAGACACCGGCTTCATCGCGCGCGGAAGCCCGCGTGGCATCTTCTGTCAGCAGAATCCGAAGAGCTCTCAACGTCGCCCGCCTGGATTGCAGCCATCACCCCTGGGTGGTTGCCCATCGCTTCCTCAGACCATTTTCAGCCGAAATAGCAACAAAATCATTAGCGATTGCTCGCTGATTGTCAACGTCCATGAAACGGGCAGCAGCGCCCCTCCGCAAACAAAATCCCGTGGGGCCAGGCACTCGACCCGTATGGAAGCTACTCAACAGTGTTGGCTGTACCTCATCGTTACCCGGTACTTAAGTTACCTGCAGGAGCCTGCGTTATCACCATGGCGCGCTTTAGCTTTGGATAGAATCGGCCTTAAGAAACTCCGGGGCGCGAAAAGTTAGCGCCGGAAGGAATTGCCATGAAACTAACCGTAAGAACTCTTGTGCTAACAGCCCTAACCGGAGTTTTGGTCGCCTGCGGTGGCGGCAGTGGCGGCGGGAACGTTACTCCTCCTCCACCACCTTCCAGTGCACCGTATCTATTCACTGCCAGCAGGGGCCAGGTCTGGTCCTTCGCCGTGAATAGTTCAACCGGCGCGCTGGGGAGCGGCGCAAGCGTTGCTATTTCAGGCCTTGTCAGTCAAGGTGTCATGGCTGATCCTGCGGGAAATTTCCTTTACGTTTCCGATGCCGTTGCCGACAAAGTGCACGTATTTTCTATCAACTCGAATGGGTCGCTCAGCGAGATCAGCGGTTCACCTTATACCGTGGGAACTCCGAGCGGGCTGACCAGCGCCTCCGGAATGGCTATGGACTCGGCGGGCAAGTTTCTCTATGTCACCGATCTGACGAACGACGACGTAGCCGGCTTTACCGTGAACAGTTCGACCGGCGCCCTGACGGCGATGAATCCGGCGACCTTCGCCACCAGCACCACACCAGTACAGGTGGCCGTAGATGCTTCCGACAAATATGTGTACGTCACCAATTACAGCGATTCCACCGGGGGAGTTTCAGCTTTTTCTTTCGACACTTCGGGAGCCTTGACGGCCGTTCCGGGATCATCGCCCTTCAACATTCTGATCAATGGCGGACCCATCGGCCTTGCAACAACAGGCCAGTACGTTTATGCGGCAGAACAAAATGCGGATAAAGTGGCCGCACTCTCCATTATGAGTGGCACAGGGGGGTTGAGCCCGGTGGCTGGGACACCTTTCGATACCGGCGACGCCCCGACAGGAGTTGCTATCACTCCGAATGGGAAATTCCTCTATGTAGCCAACAATGTCGACGCCACTATCTCTGCCTACAGTGTGAACTCGACTACCGGAGAACTCACCGAGCTTACCGGGTCGCCGTTCACCGCAACTGCCGCGCCCTGGTATTTGGCCGTCGATCCTGCCGGCAAATTCCTCTACGCCACCAACAAGGACACCAGCGACAACAGCATCAGCGGGTTCACGATTAACACCTCCAGCGGAACCTTGACCCAGTTCTCCGGATCGCCGACTCCGGCGGGGACACAGCCGGTGGCATTGACAGTGGTCAACGTTCCTCAGTAGTAAGCTGTAGGGCTTGTTTGATTCGCCCTCCGAGAAGCAAAAAGTGACGAAAAATTCGTTTTCTGCACACGTGCGGCGGATTTTTCCTCTGGCTGGAACGGCAAGCCAGAAGCCGCTTTTGACTCTTTCCACAGACCCCGGCACTTTTTGCACAACATTTTTTACATTCTGGCTTCCTCCCGCCCTTTTGTGTTTGACACCCCGATAGCTTGTTACTAGGATCGGCTTCAGCAATTGGTTCTCCCCCGAAGTTACATTCCATTTGCAAAATCCCCATCATTGGGAGATACCAATGAAGAGTCTTCTCTTCGCCGCAGTGTTTAGCGCTCTTGTGCTCAGTAGCGGTCTGGCTCGCGCCGACGACTACTCTTTCTCCTTTTCGACCGATCCGGTTGGCTGCACCTTTACCGGAACCTGCTCGACCGTAACCCAGGGCAGCGGCATTTTCACCACCGGCTCGCCCATCGTCAGCTCCGATTACGGCGTCAGCTTTCCGGTCAGCCCCATATTGGCGATGAGCGGACAATTTGACGGCTCGGCCACTACGCTGGCAACTCCCGCCGGTAGCGTAGCCGGCGCCCTGTTCGCCCAGAATCCATCCAATACCCTTGCCATATTCCAGGGTTTCCCCATCGTGTTTACCGCCGATGGACTCACCTGGGGACTTTTCAACACCGATGGCCTGGGGCCTCCGGGTACCGCGATGTTCATTGAGCAAAGCATCGACGGAGTATGGCAACCCGGGATTCAGCCGGTGGACGTGAACATCATAGCTGTACCCGAGCCGGCATCGATCGGAATGATGCTGCTGGCTTTGATGGCAATCGTCGCAGCGGTGGGATTCAAGGGGAACCATCTCCCGCAAAGGCGCAACGCCAAACTGTAAGGCTGCAAGTGCTCGGCACCAGTGTTAGCGGCCCGAACGCTTCTGTCCGCAACGCTTAAAGGGGCGGCGCAAGCCGCCCCAATTGTTTCTAGTGACTGTCACCCTGAGGAACCGCAGTACCTCGGGCGTACCCGCGAAGGCATCGCAGCGCGGAGAACTCGATTCCAGATTCCTACGTCTCGATCCCCACGTGGCACACCCGGCCGATGATGTAGTCGGAGGCGTGCTTGCCATTTTCCATAGGCATGACCTCGACCGAGTAGTTGGAGTTGTGCGGGCGCAGAACGAGGTGACGCCCGGCCTGTTCGACATACTTCACCGTGCACTCGCCGTGCCGAGTCACCGCGTAAATGTTCGACTCGCCCTTGCGGTAGGGCTTCAGCGAATTGTAGTGACGGTCAATCAGGACGGTTGCCCCGGGCAGCAGGCGGGGATACATGCTCATGCCTTCGCGCGCGTCCACCTTCACCAGCACGAAACGCTCCCAGTGATCGCGGGCGCCTTCCATTTCCGGCCGCAGCTTCTTTAGAAAGTTGCGCTTGAATTTCATAATGTCCCGCACCCGCATGCGCACGATGAGGGGCTGGGTGGCGGCGGTCGCCCCATTGACCAGCATCACGTTTTCGAATTCGTCGTGGCTGGGGGCAACAATGCTGGCGCGCTTGTTGACCTCGCCGGGGTCGAGGAGATCGAGCACGGAAATCCCCTGAACCTTGAGCACCTTGTCCATGCCCTCGATGCTCAAGCCGCGCTTGCGGTTGAGAAAGTTGGAGATGTGCGCCTGGCGAAAGCCGGTTTCCTTGGCCAGCCGCAAGCCGGTCAAGTCACCCTCCTCAATGCGCTCCCATAGGGTTTTGCGGAGATTTTCCTGCAGGACTCTGAATTTCATGGCGGGAAGAGTACAGCATGGCTGTATAGCAATGCGCTATTCGTCGCATAAAGCGAACATCTGAAAGGAAATGCAGTTCTTGACCGCAATTGGCGCGGCGCACAAAACCATGCAAGGCCGCGCTCCGCGCCCGGCGGGCAAGGAAGAAACACCGTTCCCGAACCGCGGCAACGGGGCAGTGGATTGTGCGGCGCCATCGCGCCGGCGCGGAGCTTTCTGCATCGCCCCGCCGCTAGATATTTAACTTCAGATGGCAGGCGGGAGAGCGTTTTTCAAGTTTTGTTACGAAATGAGAACAAAAGCCGCGCCCATGGCCGGTTTTCACTCAAAGAGTGTTTAATCGTGTATAGCGCAGGGCTATTGTTGCGACAATCACAACATCTGAAAGGAAATAAACTTGTTGACCTCTGGAACGGATCGGCTATACGATGGAACACTTTTTCTACTTCGTGTCTTGGAGTGAAATGTTATGTGTACTCATGAAGAGAGCAACGAGGAGAACAGCTTTGGCGAATTTCGCCGCAAGGTGCGTTCCGCCCAGGTACTCTCCCCGGCCATGGAGCGACTGCTGTGGTCGCTTCATTTTACGGGCCGGGTCAGCGTGGTGGTGCAAAATGGCCGCGTGCTGAAATCCGGCTATGAGGAGGGCTATTTCCGCCAGCGAAAGCAGGCGTCCATGTAGTCTTCGTGTCTTAATAACGCAGTAATAGATCGATAGCTCAGAGTAATTCGCAAGCAGGTCATCGTAAGAGAAACGAGCCCTGTTGCCGGTATTTGCCGGCACAGGGCTTTTTTGTTTGGCCGCTGACTCTCGGACTCGCTATCAGCGAAGGATTTGAGTCGTTCTGGGAGCCTAAGGCGGTGGCTGACGGACTTATTCCTATCTGTGGAGGCAATTATGGAAGTAAGCGATGGCGTAGTCATTCAGTTGGAATTGAAATACTGCGAACGATGTGGGGGATTGTTCTTGCGGCAGAAGGGACCGGGGGATGTCTTTTGCGGGAGCTGCGTGTGCCGGAAAGCTGGACTGCCTTCGCTGCGCAGGCCGCGCCGGCAAACCGGGCTGGCCATGAAGCTGGGCGCGCGCCTGAAGTTCAAGGTTCACGAGCGGCCGGCAGAAGGAGGCGAACCCGCATGAATACAAACGAGAACAGATTCAATCATGCGGATCCAGAAGCCTCCGAACCGGCCGAGACGGGAACGCTTCGTCTCACGGACGAGATGGCGTTCGACCAGTTCGAAGCGGTTGTCTTCAGTAGTGAACTTCCGTTGGGTGACGTTACGCCGATTGCGCTTAAACAAAGCCCTGGCTGCGGCGCCCCCGATTCCGCCGCTCCCGAAACCCAGAAGGGGGCAAGCAGCGATCCCGGACCGATGGACGGTTCGCAGAAGGAGAGGCAACCGCAGGATGGGCCAGAGGAAAGCGGCGAGTTGTTCTGTGACAGCGATCCAACGTTGTGGCTGTATCGTGACCGGACCGCGGGCCTGCTGCGGCGTTACTTCCGGTTTTCGATTGAGGTGGGGAGGCTCCCTTCGCTGTTGGGAAGGGAGTTCTTCCGCACGCGGGTAACGTCGTACCGGGTGGGAACGTTCGAGGATGCGGTGATTTTTGTGAGCGACGTGGAGAGATGTCTCGATCAACTCGACGATGAAGAGTTGGATTTGATCTCAAGCATTGTGTTCGAAGATTTCACCCATGAGAAGGCTGCGCTGTTGATGCAATGCCGCCGGCGCACCCTGGGGCGGCGTTTGCCGGACGCGCTCGATCGCTTGACCGAACTTTTCCTAGAAAGTGCAATCTTGTTGCCTTTTCCGACAAAATTCTCAAAACGAGAAAATGCTTGTCAAGAGGCAAAAACGACCCAAATCCCGCTAAGTGATTGTGAGCAAGGGAAAAATAAATTTCCAAATTTTGACCAAAGCCCCTAGCGAATTTGCTATTCTGAATTCATAGATCAGAGAAATCTGACGAACAGGGCGCGCTGCCGAGCGCGCCCTAATTTTTTGCGCGGAAGCGGAGTGGAACGGATTATGGCTAAGGTCAGCGGAAAAACCGACAAGAAGGCGATCAAGCGCAAGAGCACGGGTGGCAAATCGAGTAAGGCTCCAGACTTCGAAAAGGTGCGAGAGAAGATCGGCGCTCTGGTAGGGGGCAAGGCGGTGGGACTGGTGGAGAGCACCATGGACGAGGCCGAGAAGGGGCATTTCACGGCGATGAAGTACTTGTTCGAGATGGTTGGCCTCTATCCCTCGATGGGTGGGGAATTGTCAGCGGAAAACGAATCGCTGGCCAAGACTTTACTGGAACGGCTGGGATTGCCGGAAGAGTTGGCAAACGAACGTCCCGACACGAAAGACATCCCGGCGAAGAGCGTGGCCGCCGTGGCCGATACCGTAAAATGAAAACTGATCGGTGGGCGCTGAAAGTTTTACACAGCGCCTGGGAATGCGGGCGAGGACGTCCGCATCACAGCCGATCAACTGGGAGTGAGTCGCTGGGATGGATCTAACGTGGGTGACGAACCGCATTGCGGTGGGCGGCGGAATCTGGAACGCGGAGAACATGGCGGGATTGGTTCGGGCGGGAGTGACGCATGTGATTGACATGCAGATCGAGTTCGACGATACCCAACTGGCACAGCCCTATGAGGTTGAGGTGCTGTGGAATGGAATTGACGATGATTTCCAGCCGAAGCCAGCAAAAGTTTTCGAGCGCGGAGTAGAGTTTGCGGAGAAGGCGCTGAGCAATGACGACAACCGTTTGCTGATTCACTGCGCGGCCGGCGTGCATCGCGCTCCCATGATGACGCTGGCGATTCTGGGCTCGATGGGATGGAAGCTGGAAGATGCGATGGATTTAATCCAAGCTCGGCGCCCGGTGGTGGACTTTGCGGAGGTGTACGTCGAGAGTGTGGAGAGTTTTCTTACGCAGCGGGTGGCAGAAAGATAACCACAGAGGGCACAGAGGAACACAGAGGAAGCCGCAACAAAGATCCAAGTAGTTGATGGAGGAGTTATGTTCGAGAGGCGCCGCCCGAGGGGGCGGCTTTTTTATTTGGTGCTGGCAGTGGCAGTCATGGTGCTGAGACTGCAGGCACAGGGGCCGGCCACAACGACCATCAGCGACACCGTGTACAGAGCCGACGGCAATCCGGCCGGAGGGGTGCTGTTGATTTCCTGGCCTGCGTTCACCACGTCCGGCGGACAGACGGTGGCGGCGGGAAAAACCAGCGCGACGCTGGGATCGGGAGGCGCGTTGTCGGTAGCGCTGGTTCCGAATACAGGCGCCACCCCCACGGAGACACTTTACACGGTCGTGTACCAACTGGATGACGGCACTGCGAAGACGGAATATTGGCTGGTGCCGGCCACTTCTCCAGCAACCGTGGCACAGGTACGCACACCGCTGGGGTTGAACGGGTCAGCGGGCCAACTGGCATCGCAACAGTTCGTGAACACAGCGATTGCGGGCAAAGCCAACGATTCGGCGGTGGTTCACCTGACCGGAAGCGAGACAGTGACTGGAGTGAAAGCATTTACGGTCGCGCCGACGATACCGACGCCGGTGCTTTCGACGGAGGTTCATTACCGCGGCCGGGGGCGGGCACTGACGCGAGTAACGAATCCGGCAAGCATCGCGGCGCAAACCCATGGCGCAGATGATGGAATCCGCAGCGGGGTGCGGCATGTGAAAGAGCCGGCCGCGCGCACGGCCAGCGATTGTGAACATGCAGCGCTGGCGATTCTGGAGGGAGCGGCAACGGGGTGGTCGGGCGCGTATGACACATGGAGCGACTTCCTGCCGGGCGGGGCAGCGGATATTTTCCCGGGAGATGAGTTACAGGTGAACGCTCCTTCGCGGGCCGCATCGTTTGCGGCGATTGTGCGTCAAGTGGAGATTGACTTTTGGGACCTGGCGGAAGAACGAAGCCGGTACAAAATCGCCTTCGCGGATGATGTTGCAAGTCCACTGGGATTTCAGTTTGAAACACCAAAATGCGGGATCGCTTGGAACCCTGTTGGACCAGGCCGGGGTCCCCAATACGCAAATCGGAGATATCTTTCTGGCAGATCTGCCGGCAGCCGCGATCACGGCGGCCAGTTCGACCACGATCGGCGTGGATACGGGAGTAACGCCGCCGAGCGGCGGGGGGTTTGAAGTTCGCTGGAGCGATTTAGGATGGGGCCCGGGCAACAGCCGTAATCTGGTGGGAAGGTTTGGAACGCAGACGTTTACGGTGCCAAGGCTCTCGCGCGTGCAGACAATTTTCCTACGGCAATATGACGCTTCCACACCGCCCAAATATTCGCGGTATTCGGCTGCGCTGCATA
>CAWHVI010000008.1:0-467637 GCA_963832765.1 uncultured Acidobacteriaceae bacterium
GGTTATTCTACGTCCTTTTCATAAGAGGGCCCATATGCGAGAATGCGCACGGTTGAGGCCCATCCTATGCGAAATCTACGCGAAATTCTCCTGAGTCAATACATTGGAGCCGTGGCTGTCGGGCTGATTTTGAGCCAAGCGGTCTTCGTGTTTATCAATGCCTTGGTGCAGGCAGGGGCGACCTATTGGGCGATCCTTCAAACTCGCAGCGTCTTAGCTGACGTTCCGGAATTTTCCTGGAAGAGCCTGATCGCCTCGATGATCACTGTGGCTTTGTATCTGGTGGTCTGCTTCCTGTCCATTCGTTGGCTGTACTCGGAGCCGAAAGCCAGTGCAAGCGATGCCGGTACGGATGAGACCGGGATGGAACAACAATGAGCGTCGGAGACACGCCTTTCCGCGGTTTCTTTCTTGCCTCTATAGCATCGGCAGTCCTACTGGCCAATGGAATTGAATTACTCGTAGGAACCGTCGATTACCCTTTGGCAAGTCTCGTGATCGTTGTCCGAAACTTTATCGTCGAGAAGGTCTCGAACAGCGCATTGTTGCTACGTCCTCCTGCATTGTCGTGGACCATTGCAACCTCCACGATGATTTTGGGAGTCGTATGCTTGTTCCTGGGCATTTGGCTGGCGGGGTGGGCAACGGATCAAAAAGCTGCGCGACGAACTAAACCCCAGTAGCGCTAAGATGTTGGTAGGGCAACTTGCTATGAATGAATCAAAGCTGGATCTTGCTCCGGATCTCTCCCTTGCGCAATCCCGGCAATGGATCGGGCGACTGCTCATCGCGGTCGTGCTGGGAATAGCCATTTGGAATTTTGTGGCGTCACTGATCACGGCAGTCATTCTGCCCGGATTGGCCCGCATCATGGAGGCCGACCCGCAATCGCCGCTCTATCTCGGAAAGGGCGACTTCAACTTCCCGGCGTTCTTCACCGCCGTGCTGGAGCTTTGCCTGGCGCTGATTGCGGCCCTGGTGGTGAATTCATGGTCTGAACGCAGGCCGCAGATGGTCCGGCGCAAGATGCCGGCCGCGGCTTCCGCCACCACTTCCATTTTGTCGACGCCGGTGGCGCCAGCTCGAGTAGCGCAAGCTCCGATGGCTCCGGCAATAATTCAAGAGGCGGCCCAACCCGTAGCGCCGGCTGCTCCCGTTAGCGCGCCAAGCACCCCGCCAGCACCGGCTGTCAAACCGGCCGAGCCGGAGAAACCCAAGAATAAGAAGCCAAAGGCGGTTTATTACAATTCCGTGGGCGAACCAGTCGAGGACGACGAGTAGGCAAAGGAATCCCCGCGAAAACCTCAATTCCTTCGGAACCCTGTCCTGGGAACTACTTCTTCGCCGTCTCTACCTTGGCGTATTTGCGGCGGAAGCGCTCCACCCGGCCCGCGGTGTCCAGCAGTTTCTGCTTGCCGGTAAAGAAGGGATGGCAGTTCGAGCAGATTTCTACGTGGATGTCGCCACGATGGGTCGAACGGGTAGCAAAGCTGTTGCCGCAGGCGCAGAGAACGCGCACTTCGTTGTAACCGGGATGGATAGCTGCCTTCATGGTCTCCAGATCCTTTGTGAGTCTTTAGATTCTATCGGATGAGTGAAGGATTCAGCAACCGTCGCCCGACGGGGCATTGCCGTCCTTGTTTATGTTTTCTCGGCGTTCCCGGCGCGCTCTGCGGTTCAATTTGTTGATTCGCTGAACCGAAATCTTTAACCGCCGAGATCGCAAAGAAATGCGTGGGAGAGCGCAAGAGAAAAACTGGAACTCCCCTGGGACTGGGGAACCGGCAAGCTTCGCTCAGACGGACAAAAAGCAAAACGGCAGGACCGACCTCCTGCCGCTTCGTGACTTCAAACTAATCCCGAAATGTGTACCTGAAATCTACTTCCCCCGGTTGACGGCTTTCTTCAATTCGGCGCCCGCGGTGAACTTGGCCACGCGGCGCGCGGCAATTTTGATGGTGGCTCCGGTTTGCGGATTGCGGCCGTTGCGCGCCTTTCTCTGCGAGACCGAGAAAGTGCCAAACCCGATGAGCGCTACCCGTTCGCCCTTCTTGAGTGCGGCTGTAATGCTGTCCACGGCCGTGTCCACGGCCATCGCCGCCTGCGACTTGCTGATCCGGCTGCCCGTGGCAATCCGGCTAATGAGATCGGCTTTATTCATCTTATCTCCTGGCAGGCTTCTCAGTTCTCAGCGCGCACGCCGAAGATTTTCTGCCCTGAGTTTGGAAACCTGGTGGGGCTATTTAGCGCTCGTGCTTTGGCGTTGTCAACTGTGAAAATCCGCGCTGGATGCCTAGTTTGAGGCGTGCGGGCACTCAGAAGTACATCGGTGGCGGCGAGCCAGAGGAAAATGCACTAGGACTGAAGCAGTCCGAGCCTGAACCCGTGCAGCTTGGCCGGATCGAACCACGCGACCTTCCGGCCGAACCAATTACTCTCACCGAGGAGAGGGAAGCGGCTTGCTGCGTCAAGCATGTCGGTCGTTTTTAGTAGGAAGGCGGCGGGAAATTCGCCGAATTTTGCCAGCCGTTGCGAGAGCGGCGAGTTTGAGTTGTTGTTCAGTGGCGACGCCAGCATTACCAGAGTATTGGGAAAGTGCGCGATCTGCGCGCCGAACTTGATATGTTGTTCAACGGCAGGGGTGTCCCATCCGTAGGCCTGCTGGAATAGCCGGATTGCTCTCTCAAGATTGGCGACTCCGAGCACGACTGCCGCGACCCCGGTAATTCCCGAGTTCTGGAGGCCGGCCGAAGGCTGGACGCGCAGTTCGCGCGGCGTGCGATCCTGAATGAGAAACGGCAGCAGTGATCCCGCTGATCCCGGCCCGAGGGACGCAGTTTCCCATTCGATCAGCGTGCCGTCGGGACGATGGCGGCTCCCGGCCACCGGCCCTACCGTTTCAATGCCCTGCGACCTGAGCCGCGCTACTGCTCCCTGGATATTTTCGGTTCCAACTGCCCAAGCGCCGGGCCCGGCGTCCCCCACCATCAACTTTGCCCACGGCGAGCCTTCTGCTTGCCCTTGGTACGGAGCAATGAGTTCCAGATACGAACCGTCGGCGAACCCCAGCAGCGCCATGTGGGTGATGCCATTGGCATGGGGGCCGCCGTAGTCGGGAGTCAGGCCAATTTTGGCAAATGCCGATTGCAGGGCTTGGAGGTCTGAACCGCAGATGGTCACGTGGTCGAGGGTGAGCTGCATAGAAATATATGAGTGCTATTCGTAACGTAGGGCCACCATGGGATCGGTCTTCATAGCCCGGCGGGCTGGGATGTAGCTGGCCAACAAGGCGACGGCAATCAGTATGACTGCCACCGCGACCATCGTCAGCGGGTCGGACGGTTTCACGCCATAGAGAAAGCTTTGCAGGTATCGGGTCACGGCAAGAGCACCTGGGGTGCCGATCAGCGTACCGAGAACCGCGAGCACGATCCCCTGCCGCAGGACGATGCGCAGCACATCACCCCGCTGCGCGCCCAGCGCCAGCCGGATGCCGATCTCATGCGTGCGGCGCGTGACCTGGTAGGAGAGCAATCCATAAATGCCGACACAGGCTACCACCAGCGCCAGCAGCGCGAACAAGCTGGAGAGACTGGCGACCAGTCGCTCCTGGTAGATGTTCTGGTCAATCTGCTTCTCCTGGGTTTTCATATCGGTGATGAGCAGGTTGGGATCGAAGCGGTGAATGGCAGCGCGGATTGCTGGCATCATGACTTTCGGATCTAGAGCGGTGCGGACCTCAAATTCGCCGAGGCTAAAGGTTTGTGGCCGATACATTGTCGGGGCGAGCGCGTCGCGTAGATTGGCATGCTTCGTGTTACCCACCACGCCCACGACCACTTGCCTGTAGTTCAGTGTCGGACCCCATGGCGCAGCCATGAAGAAGAATCGGCCAAGCGCGGGCTGACTGCCGAATAACACGTGCGCCATGTTTTCATTAATGACCACTGGTACGCTGAGGACTGTTTTTGACGCGCGTATTTGTTCCCCGGTTAGTTGAGAAGACTGCGCTTGTTCGATGTCTTTAACATCGAACACGCGACCTGCGAGCAATGGAATCCGCATGGTTTGAAAAAAATCGGGTCCAACCCATTCATGGCTGAAAACAACTGGGGTCGTGAGCCGGTCGGCAGCGTAAATAATTGTGCTGCCAGCTATTCCTGATAGGAGCGGCTCCCCAGAGTAGCTTGCCGAAGTCACACCGGGTAAAGATGTGAGTTGCTGCTGAAGTTCGTTGTATAGAAGTTCCCGGTTAACCCCGGTACGGTTGCTGTAGGTTGTGTCCAGACTGAATAGCAAGAGGTTTCTTGGATCGAATCCGGGGGGCACCGCTTTGAGATTGGTGAACGTGCGCACCAACAGTCCTGTGCCAGCCAGCACTAACATGGCAAGCGCCATCTGAATTACGACTACGATATTACTCATGAAACTCCCACTCCTATGCGAAGCGCCCGCAACACCAGATGCTCCTTCTTTGAGCGCGGGAACAACTTCAACCTGTTTACTTGAAAAGGCGGGCAAGAGGCCAAAACCAACTCCGACCATCATGGACACTAACAGGGTAAAGATCAGAACGCGGAAATCCGGATGAACATTCACCTGCCACCGAATTAGCGACGTTAAATTCCGAGTCAAAAACCTAGCCAGAAGTTGAGCGCCCCAAGCGCCCACCACAGTTCCCAGGATTCCGCCAGTCAGCGACAGCACGAGACTTTCGGTAAGGAGTTGACGAATGATCCTTCCGCGACTTGCGCCGAGAGCAGCGCGAACTGCAATGTCTCTTCTCCTCGCAGAGGTGCGTGCCAGCATTAAGCCTGAAATGTTGGCGCAAGCAATTAATAAGACCAGACCAACTGCCGCTAACAACACATAGAGAGAACGAGAAAACTCCCGCCGCAGAGTAAATTTTCCGTAGGCGGCAGGCAGTAATTCTACGCCGACGGTCTGGTTAGGCAGGAAAAACGGGGACCGCACTGTTGGGCTGGCGGCAAAAATTGTGCTGACCGTAGGAGTCGCCTGAGCAATGCTGACGCCCCGCTTCAACCGCGCTATCACTTGTACAGCAATATGGTCGTCGGTTGCCTTAGCCCGTAGGGCAGATAGAGGCAGCCAGAAATCTGTTGCCAGTCCGGGGTCAAGCTGAAGAGGCCGGGGAACTGTAACTCCAACAATCGTGTACCGATCGTTTCCGACTAGCAGAGATTGGCCAATGGCTGAGCGATTTCCCCCCATTACGTTCTGCCAAAAACGGTAGCTGATCACCACAACAGGAGGAGCGCCAACCGAGTCGTCAGCTGGAACAAGCAGGCGGCCCAGCGCTGGCTGCACCCCGAGGACGGAGAAGAAACCGCCTGTTACGTCCAGACCGGACGCGCTAATAATGCGGCCATTTGCCTTCATCGTCGAGTCCGGGTGTCCCAAGAAACCAAGAACTCCAGAAAAAAGTTGTGTCTGTGCTTCAATCTGCTGAAATATTGAATACGAAAACCAGCAATTGTCAGGATGATCACCCGGGCAGCCCTCCCCAAAGAGCGGGTTGGCATTCGGGGGCTTAACTGTGCGGCCATTCCATTTCAGAAGAAATAGGCTTTGCGGATCACGCACCGGCAGCGTACGCAGCATGATGGCGTTAATCAGGCTGAAGATCGCCGTGTTTGCACCAATTCCCAGCGCAAGTGTCAACACCGTCACCGCCGTGAATCCCGGGCTCTTCCTCAGCACCCGCACTGCATACCGGAAGTCCTGCCACACCGTGCCACCAAACGAGAACCCACGCCGCTCGCGGTAAGCCTCAACCGTAGCATCCATCCCGCCGAATTTGATCAGTGCCTGCCGCCGTGCCTCCACGGGATCCATCCCCGCCCGCAGATTGTCGTCAGTGTGCATCTGCACGTGGCTTTCGATCTCCGCGGCCAGTTCTTCATCCCGCTTCTTGCGGCGGAATAACTCGCCCAGCCGCACAAAACCTGTGCGCAGCCATCTCATGATGGCTCCTTCGCGGGAGAAAGAAAACGCGCCATCATGGCGGTGGTTTGTTCCCACTGCTGCGTCTCCTGTTCCAGCTTCTTTCGGCCGGCGCGGGTGAGGCGGTAGTACTTTGCCTTGCGGTTATTCTCGGACAAGCCCCACTCGGACGCGATGTAGCCCTCCTGCTCTAGTTTGAGAAGAGCCGGATATATCGTTCCGTAATTGAGGGATAGGCGATCGCCGCTGGTCTGCTCGATGCGGCGGGCGATGCCGTAGCCGTGCTGAGGGCCCATGGAACGGAGCGTGGTCAGCACCATCAGGGCCAGCGTGCCTTGCTGGATTTCGCTTTTATGGCTTTCCATCATTCCTATTGGACTCCCATGGGGAGGTTATCAGAGTGTATATGGGGAAGCAATAGGGGACGGCCCAGGTCGGGTCCTGCCCGAAAGCGATATGCGGGGGAAATCCCCGCCCTGTCGCAAAGAGCGCGACAAGGACGGGGCACCCTAAGCTAGTATCTGGGGCTTACTCGCTGGTGAAGTAATCGACCGTGACCGGATTCTCGAACAGCGAGTAATCCCGTGTGACCACAGTGATGCCGCTGTCGGTGACGAAATAGCGCTGGCGGTCAGCTTCCAGGTCGTAGCCGATGGTGGTGCCTTCGGGAATGTGCACGTCGCGATCGATAATCGCACGGCGGATGCGGCAATGCCGCCCGATGTTTACATGAGAGAACAGAATGCTTGAGTCAATTTCGGTATAGGAGTTCACCCGGACATCGGGCGAAAGTACGCTGCCCTTGACGACGCCCCCCGAAACAATGCAGCCGGAGGAAACAATCGAGTCCAGCGCGGTGCCCATGCGGCCCGCTTCCGCGAAGACAAACTTCGCCGGCGGATACTGGCGCTGGTGAGTGCGGATGGGCCAGTCTTCGTCATACAGATTGAACACCGGCGAGACTGAAACGATATCCATATTGGCCTCGTAGTAGGCCTCGAGCGTTCCCACGTCGCGCCAGTAGAGCGCTTCCTTCTTGTTCTCATCCACGAAATCGAAGGAGTACACGCGGTACTCGTCCATCATTTTGGGGAGAATATCTTTGCCGAAGTCGTGGCTGGACTTCGGATCCTCGGCATCTTTCAGCAACACCGGGATAAGGACGTCGGTGTTGAAAAGATAAATGCCCATGGAAGCCGAGACTTTGGCGGGATTGTACGGCGACCGCAGATCCGTCTGCCGCGGCTTCTCCAAAAAGCCGATCACGCGGTGATCCTGGTCTACATCTACGACTCCAAAGCGCGCCACCTCCTGGGGATCGATCTGAATGGTCGCCAGGGTTACATCCGCGCCGGAATCGCGATGCTGCTGGAGCATCCGTTCGTAATTCATCTTGTAGATATGGTCCCCGGAAAGGATGATTACGTGCTTGGGCTGCTCTGATCCGATGGAATAGATGTTCTGATATACCGCGTCAGCCGTGCCCTGATACCAGCTCTCACTGACCCGCTTCATGGGCGGCAGGACCTCGATGAACTCGCCCATCTCGCGGCCCAGGATGGTCCAGCCCTCGCGGATGTGCCGGTTCAGCGACAGCGCCTTGTATTGAGTGAGGATGTACACCCGGCGCAGATCCGAGTTGATGCAGTTGGAAAGTGTGACATCAACAATACGGTAGATGCCACCGAAGGTGACGGCTGGTTTGGCGCGGTCGCGGGTTAGAGGATAGAGGCGTTCGCCTGCTCCTCCCGCCAGCAAAACTCCCAGGGTGTCTTTCATCTGGCCTATGCTTCGATGATAATTTTAGGTTTTGCGACCTGCGAAAAATATGCGGGAACGACCCGCATTGGGAACACTTGAGTTTGCTCAAGCCCACCCAAGTCCTGTGCTCTTGTTACCCCCAACCGGTTCTCAACAGCGGCTAAATACTAGCATAGCGCGAGTGCAGCGATACGCGCATGCAGAAGATGGGTTCGGATATAGCCTAGGGTTCATACTGAAACGACTTGTTGGGATAAGGAGGCGCCTGCGGAACGGGACGCGGGTCTTTCCGGATTTCCTCCTGCAGATACTGGATGGCAGCGTCCAACTGAGCGTCACTGCCGGCGAAGGTCGTGTGCGGCAGGTCGTCCACCACGATATCCGGATCAACGCCGTGCCCCTCGATCAGCCATTTGCCCTCGGGTCCGTACACCCCGGCCTCGGCTGCGGTAGCAATGCCCTTATCGGCCAGCGTGTTGCTCTGCGATAGCCAAATCTCGCCGCCCCAGGTTCGCACGCCGATAATCTTGCCCAGGCCGAGGCGGCGGATGCCTTCGGTGAAGGCTTCTCCGTCGGAAGCAGTCTGGCGGTCGCAAATTACCACGATGCGCCCTCGAAAGGCGTACTGCATATTCCAGGTTGGATTGCCCACGCGCGGCTGCCAGTAGAACCACGCCTTGCGCAGCAACTTGCCCAGAATCCAGGAGTCAATGTTGCCGCCGCCATTATGCCGAACATCAATGATCAGACCTTGCCGGTCGTAAACCGGGTAAAATTCCCGCGCCCACTGCTCGATATCGTCGGAGCCCATAGCGCGCAGGTGGACGTAGCCGATCTGGGATTTGGAGTCGGCGTCCACTTTGAGCCGCCGCGAATATTCCCATTCGGCATAGCGCAGATCGCGCTCATCTTTTTCCGAAATAGGTGTCACCAGCACAGCGCGCTTTTGGCCGGAAGCGGACTTTACTACCAGCATCACCTTGCGTCCGGCCTTGCCGCGAAGCAGGGCGCGTTCATCGGCTACGCTGAGCGCATCCTGGCCATCAATGTTCACAATGACTTCGCCTTCACGCACGTGGGAGTCGGGCCGGGCCAGCGGGGGAGCCTCGTTCGGCAAGTCGGGATCATGCCGGTAGATGTGCTGTACCACGAATCCTCCGGCGGCTTCATCGCGCCGCAACACGGCGCCCAGGCTAGCCAGTTGAACGTCATCCGCTGGTTTGCGGGCATCGCCCCCGCGAACGAAAATGTGCAGAGCCGAAAGCTCGCTGACCATTTGTGCGATCACGTCATTCAGTTCGTCACGGTCGGCCACACGATTCACCAGAGGCAGGTAGCGCTGCCGCATGGCCTTCCAGTCCACCCCCTGCATGCCACGGTCATAGAAGTAATCCCGCTCCAGGCGCCAGGCGTCGAGAAACAGTTCGTGAAATTCCGCGCGCGGAGTGACATCGAAGGTCCAATGCGACATATCAATTTTGGTTTTGTCGAGCTTCTTGGCGTCTTCCAGGGCGGACGCTTTCGCATCCGAAGAAAAGATGTAAAAATCATCGCCTTTCGACGCCAGGATTTTCTTGCCATCGAGCGAAATTTCGTATCCCTTCACGTCGGCAAGCAAAGTCTCCGGTGGGTCGGCTTTGTTGGCGATATCCAGGCACTGCAAAGCTTCTTTTGGTGGCATCTCTTCATTTCTTTGCAGCCAGCACAAACGCTTCTGCGTAGCTTGCAGGGAAGAGTAGTTTCCTGGAGGCAGCGGCACTTCTTCGAGGCGGAATGCCAGATCGGCGAAGTCAATATCCACCACGGGAGGCGACTTCTTCTTCGCAGACTTGCTTTCGTCTTTTTTGGGCCCCTCTGAGCTTCCGTTTTCGGATGTTGCCTGCTCCTCCGGCTTCCCGTCACCCTCTTCTTTATCGTCAGACTTTCCCGGCTTATCGAGATGGAGTTCGTCCACCGGCGCAAAGGGCGAGCGCAGGCCGGGAGTTAGCGCCAATTCGTAGAGCTTCATGGAGCGATCGAAATTCGGATCGGGCTGGCGTGGGCCCCATGGCGATCCGATTGTGGTCTTAAGCATGCGGTCGGAGAAGAAATAAAGCCACTTGCCGTCTTTGCTCCAGATGGGATTAAAGCTGTTGTAACGATCGGAGGTGATGGGATGAATGGCGCCGGTTTTCACGTTCAGCAGCTTGATTTGGGAGAAAGTGTTGGCGGCCGCTTCCACATAAGCGAGCCATTGACTGTCGGGTGACCAGCGCAGATCGGAGAAGTCGTCCACCATGGACTGGGCAATCAATTTGGATTCTTTGCTTTTCGTGTCGTACAGCCAAAGCTTTTGATCTTTGTCGGCGTAGGCCAGCCAGCGGGCATCGGGGGAAGGGAACCCCTCCCAGCGCAAGACTTTGGCATCGTTCGTCCATTGCTGCGGCGCACCAACTCCGTTCGCCGGATATTTCCAGAACTCGGTTTCGCCGGTTTCGGTGGAGAGGGCTACTATGCTCTTGCCGTCGGGCATGTAGCGTGCATCGCGATAGCGCACGCCGGGTTTGCCGGCCACTTCGACAATGCGTCCGGCCGTCGCCGGTAGGGTAAATACCTCGCCACGTGCAGTGAAAACCGCGGCGCTGCCGTCGGGCGCAAGGTGCACGCCGGTGAGATATTCCAGAGGCTTCTTTACCCAGTGGTCGCGCAGTTGGTCGAAGTCGGAGGTCAGAGTGACGGGAACCACTGCATCATGATTGCTCTGGAGATCGAGCAGCCAGAGATCGCCGCCGCACTGGTACACGACCCGCCCGCCGGAAATCGAGGCATACTGCACGTCGAAGCCGCGCTGGTGCGTGATCTGCTTGAGATCGCTCCCATCCTCGTTCATCGAGAAGATGTTCATCACCCCGTCGCGGTCGGACAGAAAGTACACTCGCCCGTTCCAGAACATCGGATTGTGCGACGTGCCTTTCCAGTCGCCGGTCAGGAGCTTCGCTTCTGATCCGCCGTCAAAGCGCCAGATGTTCTCCGCGGTTCCGCCCTGGTAGCGCTTGGTCTGGCTGGGCTGGCGGTTGTAGCGGGTGAAGAACAGCGTCTTGCCATCGGAGGAGTAGGCGCCCTCGGCAGACTGCGCCAGCGGAACGATCTCACGGCGGTTGTTGCCGTCAATCGCAACCAGCTTGGGATCGGGCAAAGTGGAGTAACGTTGCGTCCGCACCAGCACGCGCCCATCCGGAGTCCACCCAGCCACGACCGCATCTCCATTCCAGGTGCGGCGCTGGGGCAAACCACCCTCAACCGGCATGGTGTAGACATCGAGTGGGCCTTCATACTCTGCGCTGAAGGCCACGGTCTTGCCATCCGGCGAAATGGCGGGATAGATTTCCTTTCCCGGATTAGAAGTCAGCCGCCTCGCCTCGCCGCCTTTCGCGTTGACTGACCATAGATCGCCTTCGGCGGTAAAGATGATTATCTCGCCGTGAATGGTGGGATAGCGGTAGTAGCCGGGATGGATTGTGCTGGCGGTTCCAGCGCGCAACGGCAGAATGCCAAGGAGGGCTGCTGCTACACCAAAAATAAGAAACCGCACACATTTGTCTCGAAAATCGAACATGTATTTCCTCGCACGGGCAGTTTTCTTTTATCAGGCGGTCATCTCGCGCCGAACATCGGGAGGAGTAAATTTATGACTTCCGGCTTCCGGCAAGGCGAGATCATACCATTCGCTGCTGCCGGTTATTGCTGGCGGGGTTGACGCAGTTGCCGGTAACTGTTTGAATAGAAAGAGTTGGGCGCTTAACTCAGCGGTAGAGTGCCATCTTCACACGGTGGAAGTCGTAGGTTCAAATCCTACAGCGCCCACCATCCTAAATCTGTTGAAGGAATGCGGTTTGGGCGACGAGGATTTTCTTTCCTTCGTCTTCCATCCGTAAATCGTCTGCGTCGACACCCCCGCTGCTTGCGTCATATCCCACTCCTTGTTCTGCCTCCACTTGGTTCAAGGCGGCGATCATGTACGCTTCTCTGCTTCAGCCTGTTCCCCTCTCTTTCGCCCGAATCATACAGCCGCCGCGCTTTTCGCTTCCTCACACAATCTGCAGGGTGCGGAACTGCCATGCTTGGAGCGGTAGGCTGATCTCCTTGCCCGTCATCGGCTTGCCGGTCGGCCGGCCGTGCAAATCCGTTTCTACCGCACGAGTTGCGGCAAACCCCAATTCGATTTTTGCCGTAGCTGCTTTGCCAGCTGTCTCCAGCACGCGCAGCTCATAACCGCTGTCAGGGCGCTTGCGAAAGGCGGAGAGCAGCACATTTTCCGGCCCCACCCGCACGAAGGACTTTTTCGCGGGCAGCGACCCAGATCCCGCCGTCGAAACCGCCGTAAGCAGCGGGGAGTCGAATTCCATTGCGGCACGAGTGCGTTGCCCGTCATCCATGTCCGCTCCGTGCGCCAGCAAGGCGTGTCGAAATTCCGCATAATTCGGAAACCCATATTCATGGGTAAAATGCGATTCCCACTCGCGCATGACCAGATTCGACCAACTGCCATCGCTCTCCTTGCGGAAATATTGGCACCCTGGGTGGATGATCAGCAAACCTTGATCCTCGCTTACGAGATCGGCGAAGGTTAAACCATGCAGTCGCTCGTGTTCGGTCTTCTCCGTGCCCAGTGGAAAGTCTCGGCGCACACCGGTCGTGGGGAACGCCGGGGCAAATGCCAGCCAGTATCCATGGTTGATGTTGCGCTCGGCGCGGCCGGTCGGAAAGTCATCAACGTCGGGGGGAACGCTCGTCAGTATGCGACTGAGGATTTCAACGTTGGGCGAACTCGGCGTCAGCGTGACGCGCGTCTCGAACGTGAGTTGCTTCCATTTGTGGACCGCTTTCAGCGTGGCGCGCAGCGGGCCTTTTTCCAACCACATCAGCGTGGCTTTGGCACGGCTGGAATCGTATTCCGCATCGGGGTCTTTCGCCAGAAATGGATACTTCATATTCGGCTGGCCATGGAAGGCCGGCGAGCAGAACTTCTCTGCCGAAATGAACTCCTTGCCGGACTCCTTTTCCACCAGACTCACAATGCCGCCGTGCTCGGGGTCCAGGCGCACGCGCACAAACGGATTCTCCAGCTCGAATTTCTCTTCATTCACTGTCAAAGCCGTTGCAGGAGATGCCACCGCCTGCGGAGTAAATTTCAGAAAGTACGTGTCATAGCCCATACCCGGGACGTTCTCGGCCAGGAACGTGACGTCCACCATTGCTAGTTTTCCGCCAGTGTCATTCTCGGAACGTTCAACCTGGAAAGGTACCGTCTCCCCGGCACTGTTGACCACGGAAACGTTCTCGGCCAGCCGATTCCTCAGATAGCATTTTCCCGTTCGCGTCAGCCCGGTGCGGTCCCAACTGCAAGCGTTGAACACCACCACGCTCGGCCCATTTGCAGCATGGGATTTCGAAACGCGGTCGGCGACCGCCATCAGCGAAGCCTCCAGCGTAGCCTTACCGTCTTTTTCGCCCTCGTCGAGATGGTGATAGCCAATCGAGCCCCAGGTCTGGTCGTGGTGGTCCTCAATCAGGCCGAGCGGCGCCATGCGGTCGCCTTGCCAGCGCGAGTACTCGCAAAGGCCCACGTCGTGGCTTTGCGCCGTGAGCAGGTTTCGCCAGGCGCTATCAAGCGCGTTGATTTGCGCCTTCATTCCGGCGGATGCATGGGCCGCGGCGTCGAAGCGCTCCGCTGCGTGTAACATCGCCTCCACGCGGCGCGCATTGACGCGCACTTGATCTCCGCCAATCCCCCAGGGCAGCAACTTGTTCCAGGAATCCATGTTGAGATAAACAGTTTCCTTGGCCTGGCTGCCGTATTTCTTCAGATATCCGCGCAACGTGACATACTCGACGTTGTGTTTCGCAGAGAACTCGGCGAATTTCGCCGGATAGCTTTCGTAGTTGGGCTTTTCCGGATTTTCCCAGCCGAACTCATCCCAGAACTGAAGACATGGTTTCCCAAGTTGCCCTAGTTTGGCAATCGCCGCTTCGCCTTTCGGAGTGGAAAAATACTCCAGGTCTTCTTCACTGCCAAAGTAGCCAAACAGGCTGTTTTTTGCCTGGCACAGAATGGTGCTACCGTCCAATCCTTTCCAGTGGAAGACGTTCAGTGGAAGCTCAGGACATCCCGCATACGCCCACGTGTCCACCTGCGCCAGACTGGTGTACTTGACTCCGGCTGCATTCAGGATTTGCGGCAACTGCGGATGCGAGAACTCTTCTTCTTCCAGAAAACTTTCGATCTCTACGCCGAGTGCTTTGCGGATGACGTCGTGGCCGACGACAATCTGCCGGATACTCGACTCTCCCGAGTAAAGCGTCGCCATCGGCTGAGAGTAAGAACCGGCGATTAACTCCACCTTATCTTCGGCTAAAGCCTTCTTAAGCCGTTCACACAGGAGCGGATACTCCTGCGCAAGGTATTCGTAAGCGCGGGCATCCAAATTGATGCAGGTCTTCGCGCCGGGCGGCTGATCGGCAATGTTGAGCCCGTCGAGCACCGATAGAGCACAGGACTCGATCCCGAGCTGCCATCCGATTCCGATATAGCTCCAGTGATCTCCCAGCATGAAGCAGAACCCCTCGTCAGAGGAGTCGAAAGGTAGAGCCAGGCCGTGGGCTTGAGAGCTGCAGCTGTCAATCCAGCCAGCCCAAGCTTTAGGAATCTTCTTCTTTGCATGATTGTCTCCGCGAAGTCGTTTTCGCTAAGTAATGGAAAATAGTTTCAAATAACTACAGATTGCCAAAATGATTCTGAGATCACTGGTAGTGCTGGCGAATCGTCTGTGCTTGTTTTAGGAGATATAGTGTTGTTCCTGGCCGTGGGATGAAGCAAATTCCGCCCTGCTCCGACTGCATTTCGAAGGTGTTTCATTGCGGTTCGTCTTGATCCAGTTCTTCGCGCTCACGGGCATCCGTAGCATCCTCAGGGCCGTTGTCAAAGTCTGACTAATTTAGGGACCAAGCTTTTTCAAGAAAAGGAATTGCTTCTGAAAACTGCTTTCCACCGAGATACTGAGTGGCCAAAGCACAGTTCTCCCTGAAATTCACCCGGGTCAGTTATATATCGGGATCGGGAGCTTGCGGGCCTGCTGACACGGCATTGCACTTGAATTTCATCCCCCCGCAACATTCCAACTTAGATTGCAATGGTTCCGCAAACGGAACCCAGTTCTGTGGAACTTAATAATTAAGGAACAGGGCATTTTCCAAAAGATGGCCCTGTTTCACTTTTTAATAAATCCGGTTTCGATCCACTCAGAAGTAGAACTTCAAAGCAAGTTGGACGATTCTTCCGCCATTCCTTACGCCGGTAATTTTCCCAAAATTTGGATCGCCCGTGAAGTTCAGATGCGAAGGATTGTTGAACTGCGGATTGTTCAGCGTGTTGAATCCCTCCACCCGGAATTGGAAGTAATTCGATTCCCTAAGGTAGAACTCCTTGAAGATGGAGAAGTCCACGTTGTAGAAGAGGGCCCTGTAGCGATGTTATTCCCGGTTTACCCCAAGGAAGCGAATTGGTTTGCTGGTACAGCACGCCATTCGCCGGATCTGCCGCCGTCGGTGGGGTTGGATTTGCAAACGCGTTGGCATTGAGCCAATGATCCACATTCCGACCACCGGCGTAGGGGTCACCAAATGTGTTCGCAAAGCAACCCAAGCCGGTTGTGGTTCCCTGTGTGCAGCCAACGCTGAAGTAGTTACCGCTCTGGTAGCTGTAGATCCAGTTGAGTTGCCAGCCACCCAGCACCGCGTTGGTCACTCTGTTTCCTTGCCAACGCATCTTGGAGCCAAACGGAGCTTGTAAGTTCCTGAAAAATGCACGGTGTGCGCGACATTTTCCGGGCAGTTCGTGAAATCGCCGCGGGCCAAATCCTGCAGGAAGAGGCCCGAACGCCGCCCGGTGCCTCCTGGGGATTGTTATCAGTCAAGCAACGGGCAAAGGTATAGTTCGCCAGAGCAAAGCCCGGAGCTGAAGCGGTGTTCGTATTACATGCGCGGAATTGTATTCAGGCCGACGCCGCTGGTGTGAAGGGAGGAGTATTGGCCGAAATCGGGGAAGGGGAGCCGGCTTGCCCGGGCCCTGGGAAAAGAGAGCCCGGCAGCAACAGCAGGCTGGGCACGTTGGTGCTGATAAGACTGGTCAAGTGGCGCGAGACACTTCCCACGTAGGCCAGCTGGATGGAATCGTTGTGGGTGATCTCGTATTGGTTGCTGAGATTATAGGTTTCGCTGTACGGGGTTCGTTGCGCGTACGGATAGCGGCTGATCAGGCCCAAACCGTGCGGATCAACTGATCCGGTGTGATGGGAGAAAGACCGGTTTCCAGCGTAGCCAAGTGCCGGTATTGGGATCGGGGAAACGAAGCGGAGTCGAGATCTGTCTGCGAGCTATAGCCCACATTGTAGTAGAAGGGATAGTTCTGCCCGATGTTGGGACCGTACCCAATACTGTCAAGCATGCCGTAGGAAATCCCGAACCCCGCACGCAGCACGTATCGAGAGGTGATGCGCTTGGAGAATCCGATACGCGGAGCGAAGTTCTTCTTCCCGTAGGAGCCGGTACCTAGACCCGAGGAGCAAACTAACCGGATCCCATCTGCCGCGAGCAGTTCGGGAAAGGCTGGGTTCATCGGCGCTCCGCAGGACTGTTGCGGGATATAGTAAGCGCCGCCAGGGCCGTTGCCATTATTAGGCACAAAGTTAGCCTGGAAACCATTTACGTCCTGGTAGGGCGTGAACAAATCGTATCGTAAGCCCAAGTTAAGGGTGAGAGTTGGTGTGACCTTGAATGCGTCCTCGAAATAACCGGCGTTGTACCAGCGGTGGTCGCGCGTCCAGTTAGCGCTGGTAGCCGAGACGCTGTTAGGCCCACCCACGAAAATCTACGCCACCCACCGTTGAGGCCATCGGACACAGAAGAAATTGGGCGATGCCGGTGGTGCCGTTATTGAGGTTCGGGACATCGGTGAAGTTGCCGCTGAAACTAAAATCGCCTCGTCCAAATGCCGGCTGCAAGATAAAACCCTTCATGCTGTTGATCTCGACCCCGCCTTTAAGAACATGCTTGCCATATACCTTCGTGAAATTGTCGATGATCTGGATATCTCGCTCGTCGATGATCGTTGGAGTCCATCCAGAAGGCCCGATCCCGGCAAGACCGCTAATGCCGATGATGGGCAACCCGCCATTCCCCGGGAACTGCGGAACACCCTGAATTCCATACTGCTCTGGAATTCCGAGCGTATTTCCCTCGGGGCCGCCGTTCGCAGAACGGTACTGTGTGTTCCAGGCCATGCGAAACTCGTTGGTGGTCGTTGAATTAAATACGTGTGTGTAGCTCCCGGAGATGGACTTGTGAGGATTGATGTAGTTGCCGTTGTAGTAGTTTCCTCCGTTCAGAACACCCGGCAGGAAGTTTGGGGTAAAGGAATCTGTCTTGGACCAGCTTACGAATCCGGAAAGGGTGTCCTTGTCGCTGAAGTTGTGGTCAACCCGAATGTCGAATTGCCGATCCTTGTCATTGATTCTGAAGTTTTGGAAGTAGTTGCCGGCGAAGTAGGCCGCTGAGTTGGTCGGCGCAGGAAAGAGTTGTAGAAGAGCCAGCGCGTTGGCATCGAGGCGGCCGGCGGGAAGCAGGTTGAGATTGGCCATATTGCCGCTTGTGAAATCCGAGATGCCAGCCACGCTGTTACCGTTGAAGAATGGGTCCCGGACAAAAACCGTTCCTCCACTCGTGTTGGTAAGCCCCGATATGGGATCCACTGCGTTGTTGGCAACCTGGCGTGTGGTCGCCGGATCCAGAACGGTTCCCGTAGGAAATACCCTGCCCAATCCGTCCGTATTGGTTCCGGTGCTATAGGTAATTAAATCCTGCAGGTTGGTGAAATTGCTGCTCTGCATCAAGCTCGATGGCACTACGGTGAAGTATGAAGTGGGCGAGATGGCCCTGCGTTCCTGGTAATCAACAAAAAAGAAGGTTTTGTTTCGGCCATCGTACACGTGGGGAATGTAAACCGGTCCGCCAATCATGCCGCCGAACTGGTTTTGGCGAAGCTCGGCTTTACGGGCGCCCTGTTGCGCGCTGAAATAATCCTTGGCATCCAGCGCGTCATTACGGAAGTAGTCGTAAAGATTGCCGTGGAGCTGGTTGGTTCCAGACTTCACCACTGCATTGATAACTCCACCGACGCCATGGCCAAACTCAGCGCTGTAGTCGCCAGTTTGAATTTTGAACTCCTCAATGGCGTCCGGAGGAGGCTGAATGGCCGCCGCGGCAGAAAAGAAAATCGCCATGTTGCCCACACCGTCGAGACGAAAATCGTTGGTGCCCAGCGCTTGCCCATTCACCGAATAATAGCCGGCGCTCGGATTTCCCGTGGCTCCGTCATTGCTGTATCCCGGCTGTGCAGTGTTTACGCCAGCCGCCAGCAGGCCCAGCGACGTCCAATTTCGGCCGTTGAGGGGCATAGAATCGACGGTAATCGAGTTGATCGTCTGGCCGACGTCAGCTGTTTCCGTTTTTAGGAGTGGAGCGGTAGTGTCTACCACCACTTGCTCGGTAACTTTGCCAGGACGCAGTCGGGCGTCCACTGTATTGGTCTGTTGCAGGTGGACTTCGACATTGTTGGTCACGTGGACCGCAAATCCCTCGCTCTCAATCCGCAACGTGTAAGTTCCGGGCTGTACCGCGGGAAAGGCATAAATGCCATCAGAAGTCATTCTGGATGTGGACACCCCGGTGGCATTGTTTGTCAGGGTGACCTTGGCACCATTAACGATTGCTCCAGACTGGTCAGTGACCGTACCAGTGACACGGCCGACTTCAATTTGTGCCCATGCCGGTGTGGCGCACAGCCAACCGACAGTTGCCAGCGAAAGTAATAGCAATATACGTTTCATCTAAAGTCTCTCCTTCCCGACCCGCACAAAGTTCTCGCCCAGCTCGCATTCTCGCTACAATTACTGTCTTCTCGGCCACTCCCGGGACCCTCATCCGCTGCTTGTGTGGGCTCCGGGCGTATTTCGTGAATTCTCGATCAAACGCACAATCAGACTATTGAGTTAAATTCACTTCGATGTGGCGCAAAGCTTGTCAGTACTCTTGGGTACTTGTCAAACAAAACAATGGTAGACATTTGAGTTTCGTAGAACAAAACGATTGTTATCATAGTAAAGTCTTATATTTCATAGATATAACTGTCCGTAAAGCTGTGATCGCTGGTGGTAGTGGGTTGATATCTGTTACGCTAGGCAAAATCATTCCAGCAAGCCGCGAGCAGAGGGCAAGCGGAATTCCTTTGCAAATGGTCTGGCTGTCAAGAAGTTTCCTCCCTTGGATATCGCGCTCATTCTTGTTGAGCAAAGGAGGTCACAACTGCTTCCCAAGGGTTTGCATGGCGGTGATAGTTGCGTTTCTTGAGAACGTTTGGCAATCTGCCCTAGACTGCAATCGAGAGCCCTGGACCCGCCCCGGCTACACTGCCAGGAATCCCCCATCCACGGCGAGGGTATGTCCAGTGACCATGCTGGAACAATCCGCTGCAAGAAAAATGGCCGCTCCGACAATCTCCTCCGGGCGGCCTTTCCTGCCGGCCGGCGTTCTGTCCATAAAATACTTTTGACCTTCGGAGTCAGGCCGCGATTTCGCGACCATGGGAGTATCGAACAAAGACGGAGCGATTCCATTCACTTGCACGTTATAGGGCGCAAGTTCAACAGCGAATCCCTTCGTCAACTGCACCACTCCGCCTTTGCTGGCCAGGTAAGCAATGCTGCCGGGGTAGGCCACGAATCCGCCAATCGAAGCAATGTTGATGATTTTGCCGGAGCGCCGCTCAGCCATGTGGCGCCCCACCGCCTGGCTGCACAAAAATACGCCCTTGAGATTCACGTTAATGATCGTGTCCCAGTCTTTTTCGGCGTAATCGAGCGCGGCGCCCCGGATGGCTCGGCCCGCGCTGTTCACCAACACGTCAATTTGTTTCCACTGCTCGAGGATCTGCGCGATCGTTGCATCCACCTCGCTCTTCCGGCCCACATCCATTTGCCAGGCAGACGCATCGCCGCCCCCTTGGTGGATTCGCAAAGCCGTTCGTTGCGCGGCGTCCAGAACAAGGTCGGCCACCGCTACCCGGCAACCTGCATTTGCCAGCCCCAGGCAGATGGCTTGGCCCAACCCACTGCCTCCGCCCGTGACGATAGCGGTCTTCCCGGAAAGGCGAAACAGGTCCGTAGTCATTGTTTGTCCCCGCAAACTTATCCCTGCAGAATATGAAGCGGATGGCTTGTAAAAATCGCCCCGACACTATATCCGTCCCGTGAACATAGTTCAATGGATAGATCCAAGATTTATTGCGTGATGCGAAACGCTGTGCCCGGCAATGTGTCAAAACCAGCAAAAATCTTGGACGAAACGAAACTTCGGTGTATCTTACGTCGGAACGAATTTCATTTCGCGAAACTATCAAAGCACTGAGAAACCATGGAACAATCGCCTGGTCCCCGTTATGCGGTTCAATCCGTTGAGCGCGCCTGTGACATTCTCGCCTCGTTCCGCACACCGGAGGAGGTCCTGCAACTGCGTCAGGTTGCGGCCAAGACAAGTTTGAACAAAGTAACCGCCTTCCGCCTGCTGTCAACGCTTCAGGCAAAGGGCTTATTGGAGCGCGTAGGTAGGAGTGGGTATCGCTGCCGTTTTCAGCCCTTACATACGCGCAGGTTCCGCATTGGGTATGCTGCGCAAAGTACGGTGGTGCCTTTTATTGGCGTCGTAACCGAGAGCATGATAGCAGCGGCGCGAGATGCAGGTATTGAACTCCTGATTTTGAACAACAAGGCGAACCGCAAGATCACATTGCGCAACGCCACGGAATTCATAGGGGAGAAGGTGGATTTAGTAATTGAATTTCAGCTACATGTGGATATTTCGGCAAAGCTTGCGGCCGATTATGCGAGCGCCGGCATCCCGGTGATCACGCTGGATGCTCCTCAGCCGGGAGCAGTTTATTTCGGTGCTGACAATTACAAAGCCGGCCACATTGGCGGAATGCACCTTGGGCGCTGGTCGGCCATGAATTGGCAAGGGCAGATTGACGAGATTATTTGCATGACGGAGCCAGTCGCCGGAGCCACCCTCAATGCCAGAATCCTGGGCGCGCTGGATGGCCTGCATCATGTGCTCCCTCACTCCAGCACTGTGCCCGTGTTCAAGTACGAAATCAGGCCAAATTTTGAATATGCCCTGAATGTTATTCGCCGTCACCTCCGCCGGTCCAAGGCGCGGCGCATTCTGGTAGCGGCTATCAACGATCCCTCTGCTTTGGGCACATTGCAAGCCTTTCGCGACTTTGGCCGCGAAGAAGATTGTGCCATTGTGGGCCAGGGGGCAGTGATTGAAGCACGGCATGAAATGAGGCGCTCGGGCACCCGGTTGGTGGGATCGGTCGCGTATTTCCCCGAAAAGTACGGCGAAAAGGTGATGCGAATGGCCGTAGACATCCTGGAGAAACGCACCGTCTCGCGAGTCACACTGGTGCATCACCAGATCGTGCATGCGCAGAATGTCAATAAGATTTATCCAAACGACCTGCTTATGGAGCTTCACCCTTTGGAATAGCAAGTGATGCCAAGAGGGAGCTCAGCGAAGAGTCCATCGGGGAGCGAGGAATCCATGCGATTCAGCCGAATCAAGATTCACTTGTGCTGCGACTTGAGGCTCCGTTTTGCGGCAGTGCCCCAATCCATGCTCCCAAACCTCCATCGAGGCGATACGCCTGCCCGGTGATGAAAGCCGAGCGTTCGCTCAACAGGAAGAGGACGAGTTCCGCCACTTCTTCCGGCCGTCCGATTCGCCGCAGAAGATGCAGATTTTTCCGCGCTTCCTCTTCTTCTTTCTTGCCTTGCACGGAAATCTGCAACATGGGGGAATCAATGCAGCCCGGGCACACCGCATTGCAGCGCACCAGCGGCGCGCAATCAATGGAAATCGTCCGCGTTAACCCAAGCAGGCCGGATTTGCTGGCCGCATAGGCGGAAATTCCATACTCGCTCACAAACGCCTGCACGCTGGCCATGTTGACAATCGAACCTCCACCTTGCCGCAACATGCCAGGGATCGCAGCTCGCGAACATAAAAATGCACCTTTGAGGTTCACCCGCAGCGTTTCATCCCAGATCTCTTCCGTGATTTCCATGAAGGGGCAGTATTTGGCGATGGCGGCATTGTTAAGCAGCAGGGTGGTCTCCCCGAGTTGTTTGCGAACCACTCCAAAAGCGGCCTCGACATCGCAGGATCGCCCTACATCGGCCCTGACGAATAAAGCGTTCGGCCCCAGTCGCTTTGCCGACCGCTCTCCAGTCTCAGGATTAATGTCAAGAATTGCGACATGTGCTCCGGCTTGCACCAAGGCCTCAGCACAAGCTTCCCCGATTCCCTGCGCACCTCCAGTTACCACCGCCACTCGTCCACTGATCCCATCCTTCATTTTTCCGGCTCTTCTCCTCGACGAACGTTAGGGTAAACCGGAAACGCTCACAAGCAAAATTACGCACCGCCCTTGGCGTTTCATATGGCGGAATGGACTTAAGCGCCCATATGAGTTCGAAGTCATAATCTCGCAGCCACTGTCCAATAAAATGGCCAACTTTCTTATTTTCTGTCCTTTAGATCGCGGAGATACCTCTCCCACACCGTTTGTCTTCATCTTGCGATCTTTAGCTTTTAGCTTCCCTATTGTTTTTTGTGAAGCTGCCATTGCGGGTAGAGCGGATGTTCTCCGCTTGCGATCCGTGTTTTGAACAGAGCCCTCAGATGCCGACCGTCGCCTGAGAGGCATTTCGCGGGCACATTTCGATTTCGAAGCGTGGAATACTGAATCGTTGAGCAAAATTCCATTGCATTCAAGATTGAGGCTGCGAATAATGACCGGGGACCAGGAGAACCACAGTGGCGATTCTGACCGACGAACAAATACGCGCTTACGAGAACAACGGCTACTTATCCCCCATTCGCGTCTTCAGCGGGCAACGGGCCGCGCAACTGCGGAGTCGTTTTGAAGAGTACACGGCTGAAAATCAGGACAAGCTGAAGGTTCTGCAACCTCGGGAGCGGCGCCAGATATTCGCGCAAACTCATCTTTTCCTGCCCTGGGTGTTTGAAATTGTCTCAAACCCTGATGTGCTGGATGCAGTGGAAGGAATAATCGGCCGGAACATCCTGGTCTGGGATTCTGGCTGGTTCGCCAAGTTCCCTCACGATCAGTGCTTTGTTTCCTGGCACCAGGACGGCGCTTATTGGGGATTGCATCCTCCTAAAGTTACGACGGCGTGGGTAGCGTTAGCTGCGAGCACCACCGAAAATGGCTGCCTCCAGATCATGCCGGGTACTCATAAAACCCCGTTGCCGCAGATTGATACGTACGCGGCCAACAATGTCTTATCGCGTGGGCAGGAGATCGCAATAGAAGTGGACGAGACCAAGGCCGTGAACGTCAATCTCCAGCCGGGTGAAATGTCGCTCCACCATATCGGAGTCGCACACGGCTCCAAGGCCAATAACTCGGAGTTTCCTCGCATTGGCATCGCCATCCGCTATATTGCCGCAGAAGTTGTTCAGGAGGGAACGGAGCGCCAGTTTGCGCTGCTGGTGCGTGGCAGAGATGAGTATGGCCATTTTGACCTCGTGGACCCTCCCGTGGAAGGAGGGGACATAAACGCAATTCGTGCCGAGGCCGATCGCCGAGTCCTCAAGAATATTCTAGGTGGCGCCCAGCAGCAATGAGTGTCCAACACGTTCTGCCTTTCCGCTCAGCACACCTTTGTGTCTGCTCCGATGGGCCCTGTTTCTTTTCCCGATAAGTGGAATCGTTTCGTTAAACAATTTCTGTGCGGAGCTCGCTCCCTGCTCGGTTTCGGCCCGTTGCTGCGCATGTGCCTGCTGGACCGTTTGCGGGTAGCAATGGCCAGAATGGATTGAGTAGGCGGACAGCAATGCCATGCCCATTAGCAGTTGTGGCGGCCGAAAATTCATCACGAACGAACTCCAGCTTAGGTATAGCAGACTACACATCCATCCAATAGGCGAATCGATAGGGTTCGGGAGACGTAAACGCATCGTGATTCACTCAAAGGGGTTTGCATTGGCCACCTGTAACAGATCGGTAATCACCTCAATGGGGAGCCACTGCAAAGTCTTCAAAAAAAACAAAGCCCAACCCAGGATCCTACTGTCGCTCATTTGTCGGTCTACGGTAAAACCCTGATCTCACAAGGACGATCTGACGTGGTGCCTTTTCAAATGCTTAATGTCGCATCACCAATACTGTCTTCGCGTTCTTTTGTTTTCAGGCGTCACTCATGAACTTAATATTTTGCGGCAGCCTACAACCCATCGCTAATCTGTAGCAACTCAATCCCGGTACCCGAATCGTTATCAAAAATTTACTCAGGCGCGTCTCGAGATCGCGAGTTCCAAGAGGCCCGCAGCGAGAGGGTCCGCTTGAGCCGAAACCTGCGAATGAAGGGTTCTGTGGAAAATCGCCCATGGGACTCAAAGGGCGAAGCTTTGGGCATTTATAACCCCGGCTCCAGCGGTGCACCCGATTTGACCTCCCATCTGGGAATTGTGCGTGAAAGCTGGTATGCACTTTGTACGCGGCTGCGGTGGGAGAAGAAAATTGAGTCAGCCCTGCGGCAACATCAGTTAAGTACTTATCTCCCGCTCATCCAGGAACGCCACCATTGGAGCGACCGCTCCAAGACAGTTGAGGTTCCCCTCTTTCCGGGCTATCTATTCGTGCGAACTGAGGGCTCCAGTGAGAACCGTTTGGGCATCCTGCAGATTAAAGGAGTTCTCGGGTTCGCCGGGGCGCGAAGAGAAGGATCGGAATTGAACGAGTCCGAAATTGAAAACCTGCGGCTTGTCCTGGACCACGGCAGCAAGGTTTCGTCTCATCCATTCCTGCGAGCGGGGCAGCGAGCGCGCATTTGCAGCGGGGCATTGCAGGGAGTGGAAGGCGTCATCCTCTCCGTCAATAACCGTAAAAAACTCGTAATTTCCGTAGAACTCATTCAGCGATCCGTGGCCATCACCTGCGACGGATACGAGGTCGCTCCTTGTCAACCGGTTCCAGCTAGTCGAGTGCGTTCGGATATTTCCTATGAGCTTTGAGTTTGCCGGTTCGTTCCCTGACTCTTTCCGACGATACAAACGCCAGATCATCTTGTTTCTGCAAATCGGGCTGGCGTCCCTGGCGTATTACATCAGTTTCGAGCTGCGTTTTGATTTTCATTTGCACCGGCCCTACAACGTCGTGTTTCTGCAGACGTTGCCGGCCATTCTGCTGATCAAGCTGGTTGCATTCTACTGGGCGGATCTATTCCGGGGATGGTGGTGTTATGCCGGACTGAGCGATCTGGTGGATATCGGTAGGGCGTGCCTGGTCAGCCTGCCATTGGAATTTGTTGCTGCCAAATATTTGTTAAGGGCGAGTCCGTATCCGCGCTCGGTTTTGATCATCGATGCCGCGCTGATGATTCTGCTGCTGGGAGGAGCGCGGCTTGCGGTTCGTCTTTATTCGGAGAACCCGTTCGGCCGCGCCGCGCGTACAAATGCGCTCATTGTGGGTGCGGGACGCGCCGGTTCCAACATGGCCCGAGCGTTGAAAATGAATTCCGATCTCGACCTGGATCCCGTGGGATTCGTCGATGACGACTCCAGTAAACAGAACGTCAGAATTCAAGGTGTTCGCGTGCTCGGCCGGATTGCCGACCTGCCGCGGCTCATCGCCAGTTGGCAGGCGCGGAGTGTAATCATCGCGATGCCTTCCGCCTCGCCGGCCAAGATTCAGGAGATCGTCCAGATTTGCAGCAGCTGTCGGGTGGACTTGAGAATTCTGCCAAAGCTATCCCACCGGCTGAATGATGGTATGGCCTCCCGGCAATTGCGGCGCGTCCGGGTGGAAGATGTTCTTGGCAGAAAACCAGTGAGGCTGGATGACGAACTGATCCGGCAACGCTTCCATGACGAAGTGGTGTTGATTACCGGGGCGGGTGGTTCGATCGGTTCCGAGTTATCACGCCAGTTGACCGATATGCGTCCGCGACGCCTTTTGCTGTTCGAGCGCTCGGAAAACGATCTGCACAAGATCCATCTTGAGCTGTGTACTGCCTTTCCTGCGCTCGAGATTATTCCCATTGTGGGTGACATTCTTGACGTTCGCCTGCTGCGCGACGTGATGGCGGAACACCGCCCCCAATCGGTATTTCATGCGGCCGCCTACAAGCACGTTCCCATGATGGAGCGAAATTGCTTCCAGGCGATCACCAACAACATCTTCGGCACCTACAATGTGGCGTTGACTGCCAGACAGTTTTCTGCCCGCAATTTCGTCCTTATTTCATCGGACAAAGCCGTGAATCCGACGAATGTCATGGGCGTCACGAAACGTATTGCGGAATTGATCATCCTTGCGTTGCAACGGCAGAGCACGCGTTTCATTGCAGTGCGCTTCGGCAATGTTCTCGGAAGCAACGGTAGTGTCCTTCCCCTGTTCGAACAGCAGATTGCGAGAGGCGGTCCGGTGACTCTTACCCATCCGGACGCCAAGCGCTATTTCATGACCATTCCGGAAGCCGTGCAACTGGTTTTGCAGGCGTCCATCATGGGCCATGGTGGAGAAATTTTTGTGTTGGATATGGGAGATCCCGTCAAGATCGTGGATATGGCCATGAACCTGATTCGTCTATCGGGTCTGGAGCCGGAGCGAGACATCAAGCTGGTTTACACCGGTCTGCGTCCGGGAGAAAAAATCTTCGAGGAGTTGCAATTAGAAGGAGAAGGAATCAAAGCTACCCCGCACCCCAAAATTCGCGTGCTGGATGGCGGTGAAATTGATCTACAGCAATTGCAGAACTGGCTCAACGAACTTTCCATGCTGGTGGAAGCCAAGAATACCTACGGGCTGGTGAAGGCTCTTACCACCGTCGTCCCTGAGTACACGCCGAGTGAGGAATTGCTGACGCAATCGGAAGTGGATCGGCACGACTTTCTGTTCGGCTACGCCCGCGAAAGAGCCGGGCTTTCGTTCGCTGCAGACTAGTTTGCCCTCCCAGGAAGGGTACCCATGAGCAAATGCAGGAAATCCCCAGAAATCTCGTGGTGGCGCGCGGGATTTGCAATTTTGTGCCTCGCCTCCGTAGTGTGGGGGCAGCAAAGCATTAACGAGTCAAAGAGGATCGAACCGGCCACAGCCCCGGTCGAGAGTGAAAACGCCGCTACAAATCGAACCGGGTCTTCCCCGGTCCGCGTTAAAGCTTCTTCGCTTCCGCAAGTTCCCGCCGGAGTTCGGCTAGGAGATGGCGACTTGCTGGAGATCAACGTCTACACGGTTTACGGCGCACCCGATGTGACCCAGAAGACCCGCATCAGCAACACCGGCAACATCTCGCTGCCCTTCGTCGGCGACGTGCACATCGCCGGGCTGACTGTGGACAAGGCTTCGGATGCGATCGAGAAGGCTTTCCGGGACGGCCAGTACATGAATGACCCGCATGTCTCCATCCTGGTGGACGAATATGCCACGCAAGGCGTTTCCATCATGGGCGAGGTAAACAAACCCGGAGTTTATCCCGAGGTGGCGCCGCGACGGCTTCTCGACATGATCTCTCAAGCTGGTGGTCTTACCGCTCGTGCGGGGAGAACTGCACTGGTGACCCGCAGGAATGATCCCGAGAAGCCGCTGATGGTCGAATTGACCGATCAGAAGCATCCGGACAAGACGAACATTGACATCCAGCCCGGAGACACGATTGTGGTGCCTGTGGCCGGAGTGGTTTACGTAATCGGAAGTGTAACCAAACCGGGCGGCTTCACCATGGACAATAACGAAAGCATTACGGTAATGCAGGCCGTTGCTCTTGCGGAGGGGATCAAGGATCCGGCGTCTCTGGACCATACGCGGCTCATTCGCAAGACGCCGGCCGGAACCGAACAGATCCACCTGCGTCTTTCCAAGATCATGTCGGCCAAGGCGCCCGATGTTTCGCTGGTCGCGGGCGATGTGCTTTTTATTCCCAGCAGCGGCGCCAAAAGTGCTGCGCGCCGCACGGCGGAAGCCATCCTGACCGCAGCCACCGGCGCGGTTATCTACCATCCACCCTGGTAACGAGAGGTTTTACGTCTATGCGTGACGACAACATTCTGTTCAAAGACATTGTCCACAAAGAGGACGACGGGGTAGTAACGCTGGAAGCCCCTTATCTGATTCCTTCGAGAGGCAGAAGCCACAGCCGCTGGCCGCAAGGCAGGAAAGAGCACAGCGGAAATTTCGATCCGAAAGAACTCGTCCGCATTCTTCAGGCCCACTGGAAGTTTGGAGCGCTGTGCGCAGCCATCATTTTGTCGGTTGTGATTGCCGGAACGGCGATCGCCTACAAGCGGTTCCCGACTTATGAGGCTGATGTCCGCGTGCAGGTAGATCCGCCCGGGTCAGAAACCTTTTCCATGAACGAAGCAGCCAACGGTTCGCTGGACGCCGATTACGTTGACACGCAGGCCCAGGTGCTTAAGAGCGATGAGTTGGCAATCGCCGCCATCCGCGCGCTTCATCTCGAGCAAAACCCGGAGATCGTCGGCAGTGAACCGTGCTCCGATACCGGTGGGTCTTCAGATGGCTTCCAGTTGACGGAGTGCGAAAATCGGGCGCTCCGGCATCTGCGCGATGCGATTTCCGTTTCTCCGATCAAGAACACACGGGTTCTGGAGCTGAAGTTTTCCAGCAGAGATCCCCGCCTGGCTCCTACGGTGGCGAATAAGCTGGCTTCGCTGTTTGAAGAGAAAAATTACCGGACCCGTTACGAGGCTGTCGTGAAATCCAGCCAGTGGCTGGAGCGGCAGTTGGAGGACGTTCACCAGAAAATGATCCAGTCGGACGAATCCCTGGCAGCCTATGAGCGCGCTCACGGAATCGTCGATGTGGATGACAAACAGAGTACCGTCACCCAGAACATCAGCGAACTCAATCACGAGCTTACGCAAGCCCAGGCGGACCGGATCCAAATGGAACCGTACATCACTTCGTTGCGAGCGAGCGGAGATGCCGACGCCTTGCCGCAGATTCGTGACAACGCCATGATCCAGGCCCTGATTCAGCGGCTGATCGAAGTGCAATCGCAGCTTTCCGAGCAGAAAACCGTTTACGGCGCCCGAAGCCCGAACGTGAAGAAGCTTGAAAACCAGGCTTCAGCGCTGCAGCAAGAGATTAACGGACAGAAAAAGGAGATCGTGCGCGAGCTGCGGAATAACTATTCGGCAGCCCTTTCGCGGGAGAAACTCATCTCCGCTCAGTTGTCCGAGGTTACCGGCAAGATGCCCGCCATGGCGGTGTACAACAACTTAAAACGCGATGCGCAGGTGAATTCCGATCTGTATAACACGCTGTACGCGCGAATCAAAGAAGCCGGCATCGCAGCCGCATCGAAATCCAGCAACGTTCGGGTCTTCGACCCAGCGCGTGTACTCGATCGCCCGACGTGGCCGAGGCCTATGCCCAGCCTGATGATCGGATTCATCCTGAGCCTGTTCGGCGGAATTGCCGCCGCTTTCGTGAAGGGGAGCTTCGATACCACTTTGCGCACTCCCGAGGAAATCACGACCTTGACGGGGTCTGCCGTTTCGCTGGTTCCGCAGCTGGAATATGCAGGCGCGAACCGGCGAAATCCTCTTGCCTGGATCGGCTTGGCGCGCAAGGCATTGCCGGCCGACACCGGTCTTTCGGCAATCAAAATGTTTTCCCAGGACAATTGCTCGCCGGTGGCCGAATCCATCCGTTCGCTGCAGACCACGATCATGCTGCATCGACGGAACAAGCCACTGCGTGTCATTCTGATTGCGTCTCCATTTTCCGGGGAAGGCAAAACAACCATTGCGGTGAATTTGGCCGTGGCCTTGGCCTCGACCGGCAGAACCTGTCTGATCGATGCGGACTTACGGAAGTCCAGAATCGCATCTTCTTTCAATCTGAAAGCCACTACAGGTCTTACTGACATTCTGCGCCTGCGTGTTCCCTCTACGAGCCCTTTAATGGGGGTGCAGGAGTTGCCCGGCCTGGCCATTCTGCCGGGTGGTCCGCCGGTTTCGAATCCGGGGTCGCTCATCCTTTCCAAACAAATGCGTGATGTAGTGAAGGGCCTGCGCAGCTCCTGCGATTACGTCGTGATTGACACGCCGCCGCTCATTCCTTTTGCGGATGCCCGGGCGCTGGCCCCGCTTGCCGACGCCGTAATCCTGGTAAGCCGCTCGGGTTCCACTACTCGCGAGGCGGTGCGGCGCAGTATCGAAGTGTTGTCGGGTTCGGGAACACCGATTGTTTCGATCGTCCTGAACGGCGTAAATATCGATTTACCCGATTACCAGTACTACCACTGACTTGCCTCCGCACCGTCTGTTCTCGATCTGAACTTACCGCAACTTTCCAGGAGTTTTATGCAAGTACCCTTGTCGAAGCCGTCCATCACGCAGCGCGAAATTGACTTGATCACCGAAGTTCTCAAGAGTGGAACTCTAAGTCTCGGGGCAAAGCTGCCGGAGTTCGAAGAAAAGTTTGCGGATTTTGTGGGTAGCCGCTTCGCCATCGCAGTGAATAGCGGCACGTCCGCTTTGCATCTGTGCGTGCGTGCCCTGGACATCGGGCCGGAAGATGAAGTCGTCACCACATCGTTCAGCTTTGTGGCGTCCGCTAATTGTGTGTTGTATGAGGGAGCTGTGCCGGTTTTCGTAGACATTGCGTCAGATACGCTGAACATTGATCCGGCACAAATTGCCCGATTCCTGCGGGAACGTTGTGAGCGGCTTGTAGGCAGCCGCTTTCCTAGGGACCGGGTCACCGGCCGCTGGGTAAAAGCGATTTTGCCGGTCCATGTGTTCGGTTTGCCATGTGACATGCACCCCATTCGCGCCATCGCATCCGAGTACGGTCTGCATATCATTGAGGACGCCTGCGAAGCGCTGGGCGCCGAGTACCATGGCGCCCCGGTCGGCACTTTCGGGAATTGCGGCGTTTTTGCTTTCTATCCCAACAAGCAGATGACGACAGGCGAGGGCGGGATGATCGTGACCGACGATCCGCACATTGCCGAAGCCTGCCGCAGTATGCGCAACCAGGGGCGCAACGCAAGCTGCTCATGGCTTGAGCACTCCCGTCTGGGTTTCAACTACCGCCTGAGCGAACTGCATTGCGCTTTGGGAATTGCCCAGTTGGAACGGGCGGAAGAATTGCTTTCGGCAAGAGCCGGTGTAGCTGGTATCTACCAACAGCATCTTGCCGGGCAGCCGTTCTTGACGTTGCCGTTTACCGCCGCAGACAGAACTCGCAGCTGGTTCGTGTACATTGTGCAACTGAACCATTCTGACCCGCTTGCGATACGGGACCAGGTGATTAAGGAACTCCGCGCTTGCGGTGTCGGCTGCCAGGCGTATTTTCCTGCCATTCATCAACAGCCTTACTTCCATAAATGCGTGCCTCAGAATGTCGCCCTGAGCTTGCCGAACACCGAACGTGCCGCAGCGGCCTGCATCGCTCTTCCATTTTTTGCCGAAGCGACCAGGGAACATGTGGAATACGTTTGCTCCGCGCTTTCTGACGTTGTGGAGCAACGCCTTGGGAAGGGAAAGGCGCTTCTTTCTGCCTGAAGGGGCGACCTTAGAGAATGGCAACCAGACCTTTACCCCTTGACCAACTGAGACACGATGCCGCCCCTGCGCCGGGCGTCAAAATATGTCATGTCTCCAGCGTGTCCACCTTGACCGCGCGCGCTTTCTACCGCGAGTGTGTACATATGGCGGAATTGGGCTATGACGTTTGCCTCATATGTCCCGGAGAAAAGGACAGGCTCAAGAATGGGGTTCAAATTTTCGGGTACCGGCGGGGAAAAGGGGCAATCAGCCGCTTGCTCACCTCTCCGTTTGCGTTGCAGTTAGCCCTGCGACAAAAGGCGGACATCTATCATCTGCATTCCCCGCAAATGCTGCCGGTCGGGTGGATTCTGAAGGTCATCTTCCGCAAACGCGTGGTGTATGACATTTTCGAGGATTTCCCCTCCATGGCGCTGACCAAGGAGAGGCTTCCGCTGGCTCTTCGCAAGACAATCGGCGGCCTCGTCTACTGGATCGAAAGCGCGTCCTGCAAAGTGTTCGACGGAGTAGTGACGGCTGACCCCTCGGTGATGCGCATGTACGCTCGCGCCGCCTCGGGGCAGAAGATCGTGTTTTACAACTTGCCGTCGCTGCAGTTATTCAATGGTGTTCACAACGGACATCCCAAGCGCTACGACATCGTCTATTCGGGGGGCATCTCGGAAAGAACCGGGATTTATGTTCTGCTCGATGCCGTTCACCGTCTGGTGGCTGGCGGCATACACCCGAAGGTTCTTATCTTTGGATACTTCGACAGCGAAGCCTCCGCCCAGCAGTTGAAGAAACGCATCTCCGATCTTGGGCTGGCGGAGCAGGTGGAGGTGAAAGGTCGCGTCACGCCGCCCGAGGTTCCCGGACTCCTTCGCCAGGCCCGCATTGGCGTAGTGCCCTTGCAGCCCATTCCGAAGTTCATGAAGAACATTCCCACCAAGTTATTTGAGTATTGGGCCTGCGGTCTAGCCACGGTAGTCAGTGATCTGCCTCCCATGCGCCCTTTCCTGGGGAACAACCGTTTCGGGTTTTGCGTAAAGCCGGAGGCCTCCGACGAGCTGGCGAGCGCTCTTGCCTGGCTCATCAAGAATCCTGAGAAGACGGAAGAGATGGGAAGGGAAGCGCGCAAAGCGGTTCTCACACGGCTGAATACCGACTGCGAACGGAAGCGCTTGGCGGCTTTCTACCACCGTGTTCTGGGCAAACCGCGCGTCGCGAAACTGTATTCCCGGGTTGAAGCCTGATTTTTTCCCAAATGCGGCGATTTCAATCTGCCTTCGCGATTCTGACCGTTGTGCTGGCGATGATGGGCAGTTCCTTGCTCATCATTTTCGGATATCTCTCCGTTTCTAAATTCCTGCTGGCCGCGCTTGGGCTTGGAGGAGCTGTTCTGCTGCTAATCTTTCCGGAAATTGCATTGGCAGGACTGCTGGTGATCGGAACTTTAAAGGGCATTCCTGAGCTCGCGGCATCGCCCATCGACTTGACGGTTGCATTGGCTGCCTTGGCTACCGTCGGCGGGCTTATCAAGAGTGGCAAGGATGTGTTGGCGATGCGGATCAAATATCCGAAAGCCTACCTCATCTACCTGCCGTTCCTGACCATTATGCTGCTGAGCCTCACCTACACTCCAAACTTTGAGGGCGGGCTGGATAAAGTGGGCCGATTCGTGGTGTTTGTGGGAATCGCGGTGCTGGTGCCATTTCTTGTTCTCCGAACTCGATCCGCCTTCATGCGATTCTTTCTCACCTTGGTAGCCCTCGGCCTGGTGGTCGCGATCGACTCGTTTGGCAGCCTCGGCGGAAAAGAGAGATTGGTATCCAGCGGCGGCGACACCATTCAGCTTGGGCATGATGCCGCTGTGGCCATCGTCCTCATCTGGTATCTCCTGCTGCCGGGGCGATCTCTTATCGCCCGCATCGGACTGTATGGCTTGGTGATGGCGTTGTGCGTTGCGGTAGTGGGCGCGGGATCCAGGGGGCCGGCCGCAGTCCTCGCTTGTTGTATCGCGCTGAGTTTCGTGCTTCACAAGAATCTTGGGATTCGCACCAAGAACCTGCTGCTGGATCTCGGAATACTCACCCTTGCCGGTCTGCTGGTAATTCCGGTCGTCGGTATTCCGCAAGCATCTTTCGACTATCTGGCCCGCTTGGGTGATCCCAACGTGCACCGCGAGCTGGGGCCGCGGGAAGCCCTGATGGAAACAGGCTGGCATCTCACTGTGGAGCACCCCATCACCGGCGTTGGTATCGGCGGATTTCCGGTTGTCTTCCGGGGAATCGGCGCCTGGCCGCACAACATGTTTCTTGAGATCAGCTCCGAGATGGGCATTTTCAGCGTGTTGCTTTTTGCGTTCTTGCTCTGGTGTGGGTTCCATGAGGCTTTGCGGCAAGTTGGCATCAGAGACTTTTTATATGGTCCTATCGCTGCCACAGTCTTCGCGGTCTTTGTCCTCGAGTTCCTGGACATCATGAATACCGGCAGCCTGAACGACAATCGAGCCATGTGGATGGCCATTGCGCTACCGTTTGCGCTGAAGAATCTTCGCGCCGAGGAACCTTTGTTCGTTGTTCCTGATGATGCCGAGCTCAAGCTTTGAAAATCCAGAATTCGAAAGACATCCCCAGGACGTGGAAGTGCTCACACCGACGCCACTCTGATTTATGCCCGCAATCGAAAAATTATTTCGCGCTCACTCCCGCCGGCTGCAGGTTGTTTATGACCGCATGCCGTCCGGCCTGCAAAATGCTCTGACCGCCGCCCGCGGCTGGTCGCTGGCACGGAATCGCTACGCTCCCACCATGTACGCATTCCTGGAAGAGTTGCGAAGCCATGAGCATTGGACCCGGGAAGAAGTAAAAGCCCATCAGCTCCGAGCTCTGCAACGGGTGGCTCAGCATGCCTCGAAAACGGTTCCCTTCTATGCGGCCTTGCCTCCAGTCGACCTGAACTGTCTGGAAGATCTGGCGAAGTTTCCTGTGCTTGCCCGCGAGCAGGTTCGCCAGGCTGGGGACGCGCTTCTGTCGAAGTCTGTTCCGGACGGCGAGTGCGTTCGGGTCGGAACCACCGGAACCACCGGCGCCAGCCTAAAAATCGCTTACAGTCCACGCGTGGCGCAACGCAACTGGGCATTCCGCATGCGCCAGTTGGGATGGATGGGCATTGCGCCCCTCTCTCCGCGCGTAACGTTTTTCGGCAGCCGCGTTGCGCCTCCACACCGGACAGCGCCACCGTACTGGACCTATAACAGCCCGGAGCGGCAGTTGCTCATGAGTAGCTTTCATTTGTCGGAGAAAACCGCCCAGGACTACATCGAATGTCTGCAGAGGCATTCGGGAGAAATGCTCGAAGGCTTTCCCTCCGTACTCGGCATCATGGCCGATCTCATTCTGCACCGCCAAACCAGCGTTCCCATGCGCGCGGTCTTTACCGACGGCGAACCGCTATATCCCTTCCTGCGGGCCAAGATTGAAAAGGCGTTCAACGCCAAGGTCTATGACACCTATGGCAACACGGAAATCTGCGGCCTGATTCAGGAATGTGAGCACAACCAGATGCACCTGATCCCCGAGTTTGGCTATCTGGAAATCCTCGATGAAAACAATCGTCCCGTGCCCGCCGGGCAAGAGGGATATTTCGTGTGGACGGCTCTCATCAACGACGTGATGCCGCTGATCCGCTATCGCATTGGCGACCGCGGCTGCTGGCAGCCTGAAGGACAATGCGCCTGCGGTCGCGCGTTTCCCACCGTGGTGCCCACTATTACGCGTGACAGCGATTTGCTATCGTGCCCCGACGGCCGCATTCTTTCTCCGCGCACGGTGAATCAGCTGCTCAAATACTCTTCTTCATTCCGCTTCTGCCAATTTGTGCAGACCGGACCGAAGAGCGTGGTGGTTCGCGCAGTTCCCAGCAACGGAAACAGCCATCGCGACCTTGCTTCCGTGCAGGAAAATCTGCAAAAACTTCTGGGCGCTCAGATGACAGTCGATACCGAAGTTGCCCCCGAACCGATTGTGCGGGCCGGAGGAAAAATTCCTTTGATCGTGCAGAGAGCCGCATCATGAGCAAGTCGCGGCTGATCATCAACGCCGACGATCTGGGCATGACCGGCGGGGTGACCGACGGAATTCTGTTTGCTCACCGGAACGGCCTGGTTACCAGCACTTCCATGATGGTGAACCAGCCCTTCAGCGAGTATGCTGCCCAGCAACTCAGTTCGGTTCCCGATTTGAGCGTGGGAATTCACATCACGCTGGATCAGGGGTCTCCTATCTTGCCCGCCGATCAAGTACCCACGCTGGTGAATGGTCATGGCGAGTTTTACGGCAATGGGGAACTGAGAGCTCGCCTGTGGCGCCGCCGGGTGAATGTCGACGAGATTGGAGCCGAAATTCACGCGCAAATTCAATGGATGAAGGAACGCGGCATTACGCCCAGCCACGCCGACTCGCATCGCCATATCCATTTTTACCCCTATGTGGCCAAGGCATTCTCCATCGCCTGCCAGGAAGAAAACATTCCCCGCACGCGCGTGGCGCGCATCCGCCACTATCCGCGCAACGGCTACGTGGGCGGGCCGCACGGAGGGCCGCCGCATCGCCGCTTGCTCGTCAGCTTATACATGGAACTGCTCACCCAGGCCCGTTTCCGTCCGTTCCGCCGCGCGGATTGCCGCCTGGAGCCCGACCCCAAATACAACAAACAGGACAGTCTGCCCCGGGGCGTGAAACTCGCATTTGAGAACTTACCCGATGGCACCTACGAATTCGTTTGCCATCCCGGGTTTTCCGAAAACAATCCTGTTTCGGAAGAGTTCCCGGGATTCACCGGGCGGCGTCAGCTCGAGCTTTCGATCCTAACGGACAAGAACCTGCGCAGCGCAATCGAGAACAAGCACATCGAGCTGATTAACTTCAACCAGCTCTGATTAGCAAACAACATGCACATTTTTCCGGCAGTTTTGATCTTTTGGATTTGTCTGGCGGTTCCGGCGTACGTCTACTTTGGATATCCGGCGCTGCTTGCTTCAGGGCTATTGGCGCGCCGTAAGCCGATTCGCCGGCAACGCATTCAACCGATGGTCAGCATCATTGTGGCGGCCCACAATGAAGAACGCGCCATTGAAGAAAAGATTGAAAACCTGCTGAAGCTAACCTATCCGCAGGACCGTCTGGAAATTCTCATCGGTGATGATGGCTCAACCGATCGCACCGCGGAAATCGTCGAGCGATATGCCAACCATGGCGTGCGACTCGTAAGCGGCAAGATCCGCCGCGGCAAGAGTTCGATGCAGAACGATGCCGTAGTTGCCTGCTCGGGAGAGATTCTGGTTTTCAGCGATGCCGACTGCCTGGTTTCGCCGGACACGCTGCAAAACGCAGTAGACAATTTCTACGATCTGAAAATTGGACTGGTGACGGGTACCGCCGTTTTCTTCAATTCGAAGGAAAGCGGCGTCAGCCAGAATGAAAATCTTTATTCCCGCTATGAAGCCTGGATTCGCCGCCAGGAGAGCGAGCGCGGGCTGCTGGCAGCGGCTTCCGGCTCGTTTTTTGCGATGCGCCGTGAGCTTTGGCAGCCACTCGATCCCAATGTCGGCGACGATTTCGTCCTGCCTCTGCAAGTGGCCCTGGACGGGAAGCGCAACGTGCTCGCGCCCGACGTGCTGGCCTGGACCAGCCTTCCGGTGCAGGCTCAGTCCATGTTCAAGGTGAAGAAGCGCATCGTCAGCAAAGACTTGCGAGGCCTTCTGCGGAAAAAAGCTGTACTGAATCCCTTCCGCACAGGTGTGCTGGCGCTGGGGTTGTGGTCGCACAAGCTGCTGCGCTGGCTGGTAGCATACTTTCTCTGCGGCTTGTTCGTAGCCAATCTTTGGCTGCTGCACAGCACATTTTTCCGCTTTACGCTGGCGGCGCAGACCATCTTCTATTTGGTGGCGCTTATCACACTAGGCCGGAAAGATGCCCAAATCAAGCTGCCCTGTTCAGTTGTTCTGTCTTTCTGCCTGGTCAACTGTGCGGCTATGGTGGGAGTCTTTGATTGCATGACGAAGCGTTCCTTTGCGCAGTGGAAGCCCATTCGTTGAACGATTAGCTCGGCCATCTTGTTTCATGTTCTTGTCTGACTCAACGATGACTTCGGCACAAGCTTTCGCAGGACTGGCTGGTTTGCTGGTTACAAGCGTAGCCTTGCCTCTGGTACTGCATCTCTCCCGCAAATGGAACCTGTACGACGGCGAAGGCCCGCTCAAGATTCATACCAAGCGGATTTCGCGGCTGGGCGGCGTCGCCATGCTGGCTGGGCTGCTGGTCGGGATTGCGGTTACAGCGCGGGTGAACCACGCTCTGGTTCTCGGCGCGGTATCCCTGCTGGTCTGGGTTACGGGTCTGGTGGATGACCTTCGCGGTTTACCGCCGATCGTTCGCTTGCTCGTGCAGCTTGGGGTGGGCGTTGTTCTCTCGGTGGCAGGCTGGTCCATCCCGATATTTGCCAACAGCCTGCTGAATCTCGTTTGCACGTGCATCTTTGTATCCGCTTTTATCAACGCATTCAATTTTCTTGATGGCGCCGATGGGGTGGCGGCAAGCGTGGCCCTGGTGATTTGCCTCGCCTATGCACTCATGCCGTCTTCGCAAATGTCTGCTGCGGGATGCATAGTCGCCACCGCGCTCGCCGGTTGTTGTGCCGCTTTTCTGCTGTTCAACTTCCCGCCGGCACGCATCTTCATGGGAGATTCAGGCAGCACGCTCTTGGGCTTGAGCATAGCCTTTCTCGGTCTGGACTTCTGTACAGCTCAGCCCGGCAATGACTCGCGCCTTCTACTCCCAATTGTGTTTGCCGGATTGCCCCTTCTCGATCTTGGGTTGGCGATGCTGCGCCGTTTGCGCAAGCGGATCTCACCATTTTCCGGCGACCGCCAGCATTTCTATGACCTGCTGTTGCAGCGGGGGTGGCCGGCGCGCAGGGTGGTCGGCGTGAGCGTTTTGTGTACCGCTGCTCTGACTCTGGGAGGCTGGGCGGTGAGCCATCAGAATGCTTTGCTTCCTTCTCTTTTGCTAGCCGCCTTCAGCATTTCTCTATTGGTGGTCATCGCCATTTATCTTGGTTCTTTGCGGATCGATTCCAGTATGCGCAACAGCAACTCACCTTCATAAGAAAGGAGTCCTCTCCCCCCTTCGCGACACACCTCCATGCACCGATTTCCCCAGAATAAACACTTCGCCTTCAGCATTTTCGACGACACCGACCACAGCACTCTGGGCAATACAGAGCGGGTCTATGGCCTGCTATCGGAGATCGGGTTGCGCACCACCAAGTCGGCGTGGTCCTTGCCCGCCACCGATGGGCGGGAACACGGGTCGTCCCTGGCGGATCGCCCTTACCTTGCGTTTGTCCGCGAGCTGCAATCGCGTGGTTTCGAGATCGGCCTGCACAACGTGAGAAGCCACCCCTCCACGCGGGAAGTTACCCAGAAGGGGATAGAAGTTTTCCGCGACTTGATCGGCAACGATCCGCACACCTTTTCCAATCACGACAACAATCGGGAAAACATCTATTGGGGGGCTTTGCGCTTGCCCACCATGCCCGCCCAACTCGCTTACCGCTGCGCCACCGCTTTCATCCGGCGCAATTACTGGGAAGGTCACATCGAAGGCTCGCCCTTTTTCTGGGGTGACATTTGCCGCCAATACGTGAAGTATGTGCGCAACTTTGCGTTCGACGAGATCAACCTCGACAAAGTGAATCCCTCCATGCCCTACCACGAACCTAACAAGCCTTTCGTGAACATGTGGTTCAGCAGCAGTAACGGTGGCGAGGTGGAGTCGTTCTGCAGGATTCTCAGCGAAAAGAATCAGGACCGGCTGGAAGAAGAAGGCGGAGTTTGTATTGTCTATACCCATTTTGCCTATGGCTTTCACGAAAATGGCGGTCTGCACAAACGTTTCGAGACTCTCATCCGCCGCATGGCCGGCAAGAACGGCTGGTTCGTGCCGGTGGGAACGCTGCTTGACCATCTCCGCAAGGAAAGAAACGGCGACGACAACATTGATCCGACCGAATTGGTCACCATGGGGCGCCGCTGGTTGTTTGAGCGGCTGAGAAACGGAACGTCGTAGGGTCCGGTTGCATTCATCCGACTATTCCCTCTCATGATTACAGTTTCACCCATTGATTTCACCCGGGAAGACTGGCGAAAGCACACTGCGTCTTTTCGTGGGCGGACGATCTACCAGCATCCGGCATGGATGGCTTTCGTTGCCGAGACACAACATGCCACGCCCGTGGTGGCCGAACTGTACGAAGGGAACAGCCGCCTGGGATATTTCACCGGGCTGCTCTTTCATCGCTTCGGCATAAAGGTTCTGGGCAGTCCGTTTCCGGGTTGGTCGACGGCGTATATGGGGTTTCTTCTGGAAGACGGTGTCAGCCGGACAGAGGCTATTGCCGCCATAATGAAATTTGCCTTTCGCGAATGGGGCTGTGCCCACATGGAATGTATGGACCGGAATTTGCCGGTTCAAGAGGCGGACCGCTCCGGCCTGCCGTACAACCTCTATACCAGCTTCGAGGTGGATGTGCGGCCGGAGGAAAAGCAGATTCTCGCCAACATGTCGCGCGAGAAGCGGACCAACCTCCGGAAAGCGGAGAAAAACGGGCTCTATGTGGAAGAGTCCACCGACAGCGAATTCGCCGACGAATATTATGCCCAGCTTTCCGACGTCTTCCATCATCAGGGACTTACCCCGACGTATTCGCTTGCCCGCGTGCGCGCGCTCATCCGCCACATGTCGCCGACCGGCAACTTGCTGCTACTGCGGGTGCGTGATCGCCAGGGCCGCTGCATCGCCGCCAATATTTCGCTGGGCGAACCGAACCGAGGCTACGTGTGGGGAGCGGCGAGTTTCCGCGAACACCAGATTCTTCGTCCCAATGAGCTGATCTTCTGGCACACGTTCCGTTACTGGAAAGCGCGTGGGGCAGAATTTATCGATCTTACCGGCAACGCGGACTACAAAGCGCGCTACGGAGCCTACCGCATTCATCTGCCGTGGTTCCAAAAATCCAAGTATCCCTTGCTCTCCCAACTGCGCAACTCTGCGCGTGAACTGGTTCGCATGAAGCAGCGGATACATGCAAAACTTGCCGCGCCAAACATCCTGCGATCTCCCAGCGATGCAACGTCCTCCTCGGCGCAATTACCATAGCCAACCAGCCATTGAAAACGACAGACAAGTTCTCGACATTGGAACGGGCTGGCGAGCCGCCCGAGGCCGCTGCCCGGCAAGTCTCCTCTTCTCCCCTCGACCTTCCCGAGCATCACCATCAGGTCCTCCGCCTATTCGGCAAGAACACGACCTGGCTGCTGCTGGACCGTGCCGGCCTGAAGGTCGGAGCCATGCTGGCCGGCTTGGTGCTCATCGGCTACCTCGGCCCCGCGAACGTCGGCATCTATACCACGGCGATCGCGGTCGGCTCGCTGGTTAACGTTCTGCTCGATCTTGGACTGACGCGTTATGCCGCGCGGACGGTCGCCGCCTTTCCGGAAGAAGCTCCCTCCATCCTGGCGCTGACGCTCACCACAACTGTGCTCGCCACGATCGTTGAGGTCGCCGCTGCGGGATTCGCCTATTCCAGCGGGCATTTCTACGCCACCTGCATTATCCTCGGCCTGATCTTCACCAACCTGGAAGGAACGTCGTCGCTGTGCGTTGGCGTCTTTTCCGCCGACCTGCGCTCCCGCTCCGTTCTCCCCGGCTCCATTATGAGCACCGCGGGAATCGTCTGCGTCATCGCTCTGGTGGTGAAGTTTGACCTGTCGGTGATTGCGCTTCTGATTGGCCTGGCTGCCAAGTCGCTCATCGTCCTGACATTCCGATTGATTCAGCTCAGACGCTTCCTGCCCGGTTCGATCAGCTTTTTCCTGCCGCAGCAATTCCTTGCATTGGTCAGAAAGTCTTTTGCCTATTTCTCATACTCCGTCACGCAAATCGGATACGAAAAGGGCGCCATCGTCGCCTTGGGGTTGGTTGCCGATCACACTCAGGTCGGCTTGTTTGCCGCGGCCCTGGTACTTGCCAGTGTTTTTCCATCTTTCACCTACGCTGCCTCAGATGCGTTGCTGCCGGTGATGACCCGTCTGTATGAAGCGGACCGCATTCCCGACCTCGACCTGCTCCGCACCCGGCTTATGAATCTTCTTTTGTACTTATGCGTGCCGGTGGGAATTATCCTGGCTGTATTCGCGCCGGAAATTTGCAATCTTCTCGGCAGCCGCTTTGTCTCCAGCGCGCCGGTACTGCGGATCACCGCCAGCCGTTCCCTCCTTTCCGTTCTGGATGTTTTCTTAGGCCAGGCGGGACTCACGGCCCTGGCGCGGGTCACCGAACGCAGAAACGCTCAGGCCCTGGGGCTCGGCATTTGTGTGGTTCTTACTCTGACTATGGGTTTCTATTGGGGAGCGCTCGGGGCTGCCATTGCAACCCTGACGGCAGACCTGGTGATTGTTCTTCTCTACTTCCGCATCTACTCGCGCATTCATATTCCGGTTCACTGCCCCGCACTGCTTTCCGGGATTGTCGCCGGTTCTGCCATGGTCGCAGCCTGCTTCCTCCTACCCAATATGCTCTGGCCGCTGCGCGTGCTGGCATCGCTGCTGGTTTATTTGCTGGTCTTAGGAATTAGCGCGCGACGCCACGTGCGCGAGACCGCGGGCACATTCAAAGCGTGTTTCATAAAAGCATGATCCCTATTCTCTTTGAAAATAGGGACCATTGGTTGAGCGGATCGGAGAGAGTCTAGCGGTAGGCGAATGCCCCGCGTTCCCAGCTTCCGTAGGTGTTCTCGTTCAACGCTGGATACGGAAACACAGTTCCGGCAGGATCCATCACCATGTTGTACGGCGATCCAAGATTCGTGCCGGTTCCAATCGCGGGAGAAGTGGAGCTCAGTTTGAAATCGTTGCTGCTCTTCGGCGAGCTTGTCATAAACGTCGGGTTTGATGTCGTTGTATGTGAACCGGCTGATATATTCGTCGAACGCAGCATGGCGACCTGGCTCAGGATGTTATAGTCTTCCGTGACCGAAACCCCGGAGTCCGCCGAAATTCCCGTGCCGGTCAGCTGGATGATGTTGTTCTTCACCTGTGCCGAACCCTTGGTGTACAGCGCAATCCCGGCAATCGTGTTCCTGTAAAGGGTGTTGTTATAAAACGTGTTTGCCGAAGAGTTCAGGGTGAACTGAATCCCGTACTTGACGCAGTTCATCACGATGTTTGCATACACCTGGCTGTTGATCGCGTACCAGCCCCCAATCCCATCCCATGTATAAGAACCGCCCTGGATGAAATTGCGGTAGACATTGGCGGAAGCGGTGTAGGGTGGATTGCCGCGAATCTTGATGCTCTCCCCGTCCTGCAGCCGGTGGTCGCTGTTAAAAATGGCGTTGCTATAGATTTGTGCCCCGCTTACGCTGCGGGTAGTAGCGGCTACTTCAATGCCGCTCCCGCTGCCAGTGATGGTATTTCCATAGGCTTGAGCATTGTTCACGTCGTTGAACATAATGGCGACAAATCCCTGGATGTCGCCCACAACGTTGTTCGAGACCACAGGATTGTCGGCACTGGTCGAGCTGACGAACACAAAATCCCGTCCTCCTACGTAACCGGGATCAACAATCATCGTATTGTGATCTACAACCAGATAGGGGCTGGCGGCTGAGGCATAGACTCCGACCCAGGAGTTCTTGAGCGCAGAATTCTGCACTGTTATATGCGCTCCATTGTAGGTAGCTACCAGGCTCGAGGTGCTGTTCTTCATCGAAAGGTCGTTGATTGTGATGTAAGACTTGCCGTTGATGTCAATGGCCCGCGAACGATGGTCCGCTTCCACGGCGTGCCCGTTGGGACTCACACCCCCCGGCGCCCACACGTAAAGCGTGCTTGAGGAGTAGTACCACTTCTCTGCCGATGTGAGGGCGCCATAGCTGGAGGCCTTGGTGAGCAACTTTCCGTTGTACCAGACATGCGACGGCGCCCAGGAGATCGCGGCCCGATAGATGTATCCTCCCGCCGACGACCAATTCCCCACCAGGTCGGAAGCGTTGATCAGCGGAGGGCTGCCGGTCCCGTAAGCTCCAAAGACGATTGGCTTGCCCGAAGCGCCGGAAGAATGCACGCTGATCTGTTCCCGCCACGTGCTACCGCGCTTGAGCAGAATCTGGTCGCCGGCAGCGTAGGAATGAGAGCTGACTTTCGCCAGTGTCTTCCATGGAGCGGAAGTTGACGTGCCGCTGTTGCTGTCCTTGCCGGCGGCAGAGTCCACATAATAGACGGTCGCAGAACACGCGGTTGTGAAACCGATAAGAAGGGCGATACTCGCTAAGAATCGTGAAACAACTGGCGTGCGCATTTCAGGGGAACTCCCAGGGAAAATTTGTCTTTGAACAACTATGTAGGTAAAAAGGGCTACAGCCTTCTCCCGCCGTAAGCTCCAATGTTTCATCTACCTGCGAAGGAGTATGCAGCTTTCTTAGGCGGCCCCAACAGGTCACAGAAGTTCATTTCTTGCGCGTCATAAGAACGATCGCATGCAGCCTGAATGAGTGCTCGTCGGTAATCAGGGTATTTTCCGATTACTCTTGAATTTGGGCCGCCACTTGCACGCGGTTGTGCTGAAGGTGAATCCTTCGCAATTGCTCTCTGCTTTGCATCCAAGGGAATAGCAAAAGAGTGTTCTTCCGGGCCATTCTCGCGATCGTCGTTTGCCTCACGTTGCCGGCGGCAGCGGCGACCTACTACGTCGATTCGGCGCAGGGCAACGACTCCGCTTCAGGGCTTTCTCCAGCCCAGGCCTGGAAGACTCTGGGCCATGTCGGTCGTCACCAATTCCAGCCCGGTGATCGGATTTTGCTGGCGCGCGGGCGAACGTGGTTCGAGCAGCTGTCCGTTCCTTCGTCCGGGCAGGCGGACGCTCCTCTCTTGTTCAGTTCCTACGGTATGGGACAGCAGCCGATGATCGATGCCCAGGGAGTGCGCAATCGCGGGGTAAGCATTGTGGGCAAATCTTATGTGACTTTGAATGACATCGCAGTTCAGAACAGTAGGTCGCTTTCTATCGAGGTTTTCAACAGCAGCCATATCGCCATTACCCACTGCACCGTGAAGAACTCAAAAGGAACGGCCATTGGCGTTGGCGGGAAAAGTCCTGATTTTCGTCTGGACGGTTGCACCTATTCCCAGGATCCCGGGTTCTCGACCAACGGCGGTTTCGTTTCCATCTTCTCGCCTGTGGATGGCGCGGTCGTCAGCAACAATAAGATCGCTGGCTTCACCGGACGAATTGCCATCGCTTTTATGGATGTGAACAATGCCGTCGCATCCGGCAACAGTATTGATGGCGGCGGGCTGGGTATTGCCATCAACGCCTGCAGTCGCAATCTCACCGGCGGCCAAATTTACGACAACGTGGTTTCCAACACTTCCACTGCGCAAGGGGACGGCGAAGCCATTGAACTGACCGGCCATGTGGGGCCGCCCAACACGCATTGCGAACAGGACAAGGCCCATCCCTTCCCCGTCTTTACCGTCAGCGCGGAAGTTTTCCAAAACAGGATTCAAGGCGGCCCACGCACTTTCGGCGGAATCGATGGTTGGCATGCCGTGAACTCCCGTGTACATGACAACCAGATTGCCGATGTTCAAAGATATGGCATGCAGTGGACGGCAGGTTGTACAGGCAATGAATTCGTCGGAAATGTCATTCGCCACTGCGGGACGGCTGCCATCGCCATTTACGCTGGCTCTGGCAAGTGTTCTGCTTCCATTCATAACAATCAGATGGAAGGGGCAGGTGTCGGCATCTCCGCCGATCCCCGGGCCGAGGTGAATGAAGACTACAACAGCATTTCCGGGGTAAAAACACTTCGCTCCGTTTCCATTGCCCCGGGCCCACACACAAAGTGACTGCCAGTAACTTGCAAAATGAACGCATTTGTTTTGAACTAAACTGAGAACGTCATGAATCGAAGAAAGTTCTTCAAAGCGGCATTGGCCACGGGATCGGTCGGGGCATTTGCGGGGCTTGCCTACGGCCACGACGTGGAGCCGCACGAACTTTCCGTCGAGCGGGTTCACATAACTCTGAAGCGGCTGCCCCAGCAGTTTGAAGGTTTCACTCTTGCCCTGCTCAGTGATTTTCACTATGGCAACTACGTTGTGCCCGTTCTTGCATCTGCCATCAAGCAGGCTAATGAGGCGGCTCCGGATTTAGCACTGCTGGCTGGAGATTACGTGACCTCGCACGAGGATGGAACGAAACGTCTGGCAACTGACGCGGATACGTGTGCGCAGGTTCTGGCGCAATTGCGGCCGCGGTTCGGAGTCCTCGCCATCCTGGGAAATCACGATTATGCGCCCCGCCCGGCCCTTGTGATCGAGTCGCTCAAGCATCATGGCATCCAGCTTCTCCGTAACAACGCCTTCCCCGTGGAAACGAACAATGCCCGCCTCTGGATCGGTGGAACGGATGACGTCATCAAGAGCAGACCTGATCTCGACGCCGCATTCAAGGGCGCGCCGCAGAACGAAGCCAAAATCCTTCTGGCGCACGAGCCTGATTTCGCGGACGACGTCAGCCGGAAGAATCTGGTGGACCTGCAACTCTCCGGTCATTCTCACGGCGGCCAGGTCAGGCTTCCGTTGGTGGGAGCGCCGGTGCTGCCGCCCTTGGGGGAGAAATACTCCATGGGCCTATACCGCCTGAACGGCATGCAGCTGTACACCACCCGGGGCCTTGGGATGATTTCTCCCAAGGTTCGCTTCAACTGCCCTCCCGAACTCACTTTGCTCACCCTCCATTGCGCCGTCGGCGCAAGCTCCCCGCGCTAGCTCACTCCACCAGCTTTCGGACCCGAAGACCTGCCGCTTCATGCGACTTGGGAGGATGGCCGTGCGCTCTTTATCAGCGAGTCCGGTTCGATGTAAATGCGTTTCACGGTGGACTCTTTCTCGCGAATCTTCGCTTCCAGCCGGTCCACCGCCGCTTCCAGTTCCCGGATACTCTGACCGGCGCGGAACTTAATATCCACCGCAACCAACACCTGTTCCGGACCTAGTTGCATGGTGAGCAGTTCTCCCACATCCTCCACCGCTGGATCGGACTGGATGACCTCCCTGATTCGACGGATCTTCTTGCGACTGGTCCGCTCTCCTACCAGCAACGCTCCACTCTCCCGCACCAGGAACACCGCCACCGATGCCAGAAGAACGCCAATCAGGATCGAAGCGACACCATCGATACGAGGCATGTGCAGAACTTGCGCCAGAAAGATCCCCAGGAAAGCCAGAAACTCCCCCGCTAATCCCGCCGAATCCTCCAAAAACACAGTGAAGACGGTTGGGTCTTTGCTCGCGACGATTTCTTCCCAGATGCTCTCCTCCGGATCCTTGCGTGCTTGCAATTCCCGACCCGAAACCCACCAGGAATAGAATTCAAAGGCCGCCGCAATTCCCAGCACCAGATAATCCCAGAGCACATTGGTGGACGGATGCGGATGCCGCAGTCGTGAAATCCCCTGATAAACGGCAAATCCGCCGCCCAAAGCGAAGATGTAAACCGCGACCAGAAGAGAATAGAAATAGAGGACTTTCCCGTGGCCAAAAGGGTGCAATGCATCGGGCGGCCTCGCGCTCCGCTTCATCCCCAGCAGCAGAAGCAGCTCGTTGCCAACGTCAATCGTGGAATGCACCGCTTCCGAGAGCATCGCCGAGCTGCCGGTAAAGAAGGCCGCTGCATATTTCGAGACAGCAATCGCGCAGTTCGCGCCCACCGCGATGTACACAATTTTGCTGGAGGAGTTCGCGGCCACAGGCTTGCGATGCACACCCGGACGGAAGAGATGTGAAAACGGGAGCGTGACCTGGCCTGACGTCGTTCGGCTTCAGCCGGCCCAAGGCAGGGAAACGACAAAAACCCGCGCCGCCCCACGTTCTACGATCCTCATTTGAAACCGGAACCCGGCTCATTGGGAATCGGGATATCGGGTTAGGGCCGGCTTCAAAGAGCTGTAGAAGGGAACTACCTCGCCGTAGCCCACCCTGCCCCTGGCGGCATCTCACAGTCAATGGACAACCCAGGCCTACAGCTTCTCTGGCTCTTCATCCTCGCTCTGCCGGTCGCCGCGCTCAGTTGGGTCGTTACCCACGAAGAGGTGTTTCGCGAAGTCCAGGAATTTGCCAGGCGCCGCCGCTCCCAGGCGCGCTCCACTTTTGCGCGCAAACTGTTTTATCTGGTTACCTGCGAATTTTGCTTCAGCCACTACGTCTCGCTGTTCTTTGTGTTGCTCACCCGCTTCGTGCTGCTCCTGCCGGACTGGCGAGGATATCTCATCGCGTGGCTGAGTCTGGTCTGGATGGCAAATCTGTATATGAGTCTCTACGCGCGGCTTCGCCTGGATGTAAAGCACGAGCGCATCGAGATTGAGAGGCAGCAGACTGACCTGAATAAGAAAAAAGCCGCCTGACCGGAGGCGGCGTTTTCCACGGGGATGCCCTGCGTCTCTAGACGCCACGTTTGCTTTCGGGACTTCTGCCCCCGTTCAATTGCTGTACTGCCCCAGGTTTTCTTCCTCCAGCGGTGTGGTATTGACCGGTGGCGTCACCCGAACGATATTGTTGCGGACCGCAAAAAGCACGAGTTCGGTCACGGAGTGAAGACCGAGTTTGCGCATAATATTCGAGCGGTGAGTTTCCGCGGTTTTCACGCTCAGGCCGAGAGCTGCAGCGGCTTCTTTGGTGGATCGTCCCTCCGCCAGCAATTGCACGACTTCCCGCTCCCGATGAGTCAATGGATTGGCAAAGCTCCAGGTATCCGGTTTTCTGCGGCCTACGTAGCCCTCCAGCACGATCTCCTCGAGCTTTGCGGTAAAAAAGGTACGATGGTTTTGTAAGGCTTCGAGAGCTGCCACCAGATCGCGGCCCGCGTCCGATTTCAATACATAGGCGCGCGCCCCGGCCTGCAGCGCATCCTGCATGGCCTGTTCGGATTCATCCAGCGTCAACACAAGAATCATGGTCGAGGGATAATCGTGCAAGATCTGGCGTGCTGCCTCTACGCCGTTCAGATTCGGCATCCCAATGTCCAGAATGACCACGTCCGGATGTAATTGTGCCGCCTTGGTAACTGCGTCACGTCCGTCCGATGCCTCTCCGCAAACTTCCCAGCCCGCATGGCGCTGCAACAAAGAGCGTATTCCACAGCGCACGACTTCATAATCGTCAGCGATTAAGATTCGGAAATTCTTCATCTGGATCGGTCTCCTGAGGTTTTGCTTCACCGCGCCAAGGCCGCGGCGGTTGACACACAAGGATGATTGTGGCGTCCGCAAGTCTAGACAGGCAGGCCACTGCCGCTCGATTGCTTACCGCTCCGGAGGCTCCGTTGAAACCGCTCTGCAATATTGGATGCTCCACTACACGAATTGCGATGCACCGTTCGTTCCAAACCGCAAGCGACTGATGCCCGGAAGGTTACGGGTTGAGAGAAAAAGCGCAGCATGTAATATCTGCGTGAACCCAGCGACATTCCTGCTTCTCCAGACGAAACTCTTTTTGGCGCAAAATGCCAAAAATGAAAGAGGCCCGGTGAAGGGCCTCTCAAAATTCTGTTTTGAACGACTTTGTTTTTTAATATGCTGAAGTGGAAGCCATTTCAATATCAGTGACATGAATCATATTGGTCGCGGGATCCAGTGTTCCCGTAACCTTCACGTTCTTGCCGGAAAACTTTTTGGCTTGCGCGGCATCGTCTAATTTGTATGCCGTGTTGGCCGCTTTATCTTTCAGCACAAAACCGCCTTTCGATTTCGAAACCTTCCCCATGAAGGTCTGCTCCTGACCTTGCGATGCGCTCTGCCCGGGATTTTCAGACGGGCTCTGCGCCGACGGCATTTGCGGATTCTGGGTTGACGGAGTTTGGGTTGAAGGGCTTTGCGTTTGCGGATCCTGCGGCGTTTCTTGTTGGGTTGTCTGTGCCAGGGCGGAGAACGGAGTCAGTAAAGCTACCGACAATACTGCTGTTCCGAGCCAACCAAATGTCCTGAGAGATTTCATGATGACCTCCAATTAGAGTGTTGCAGCTACCTCCCTGAAGATCGCAAGATGCATGCCAAATCCGGCGTGCCAGGCAAACGAGTTACGGTCCCCAACCCGTTAAGTCCAGGAATTCCTGACCGCAGGCGAGTAACTTTTTCATGAGCGCTGCGAGAGTCTCGCAAAGCAGGTTGACATTAACGTACGGTAAAAGATGCAGGATGCCTTACATGATTTCCGGTAACGGTGCACTTGCCTTATGTTGGTCCTTCTCGGCGTGCTCAGCGCGCTCTGCGTACTCTGCGGTCACAAGGTCTTGATTTTCCGAACCAAAAGCTCTTAACCGCCGAGCGCGCAAAGAAACCCACCGGGAACGCAGAGAAAAAATCACCCCGAAAGCTGCTGCCATTCCGTCACGGAGCAACCCCATCCTCGAACTGCTATCATTGAAAATTGTCAGCCTGTGGATTAAACCAATCCCGGGCGCAAACGGAGGATCTTGTGTCGGTCAAGCTGCGCAGTTCTGAGTGGTTAGGTGGGGACGACGAGTGGTCAGTAGCCAGCCGGGGCTGTCTGCGGAGCGAAGGCTTCAGCTCCGAACTATTTAGGAACCGGCCGGTTATCGGTATCTGCAACACCTGGAGCGAGTTGGCCAACTGCAACGCCCACCTCAAACCCATCGCGGAAGCGGTTAAGCGCGGCGTGTGGGCGGCCGGGGGCTTTCCTCTGGAATTCGGCACCATGTCGCTGGGCGAACCGCTGATGAAGCCTACGACCATGATGTTCCGCAACCTGCTGTCCATGGACGTCGAAGAAACCATTCGCGCCAATCCCATTGATGGCGTGGTTTTGCTGACCTCCTGCGACAAGACGACGCCGGCGGCGATCATGGGCGCGGCCAGCGTGGACGTGCCAACCATCGTGGTGACGGGCGGTCCGCAGCGTGCCGGACATTTTCGCGGCAAGCCGGTAGGTTCCGGCACCGATCTCTGGAAATATTGGGACGAGCGCCGCTCCGGCAAAATGAGCGACAAGGAATGGGCGGAGTTCGAAAATAGCATCGTCCGCAGCGGCGGCCACTGCGGCGTGATGGGCACCGCTTCCACCATGAGCAGCATCGTCGAGGCGCTGGGCATGGGACTTCCCGGCTGTGCCGCTATTCCTGCGGTTGACTCCGCGCGCCTGGTCCTGGCAGAAGATTCAGGCCGCCGCATTGTGCAGATGGTGAAGGAGGATCTGCGTATCTCCAGGATCATGACGCCCAAGGCCTTCGCCAACGCGATCCGCGTGGACATGGCGATCGGCGGCTCGACCAATGCCATCATCCATCTCGTCGCCATGGCCGGACGCCTGGGATATCATCTGCCGCTCACCGCCTTCGACGAATTTTCACGCACCACGCCCGTGCTGGCCAACATCCGCCCCAACGGCGCCTTCATGATGGAGGACTTCTTCCACGCCGGCGGCGTCCAGGGCGTGATGAAAAATCTCGGCAACCTGCTGCATCTCGACGCATTGACCGTGACCGGAAGACCGATTGGCGAACCGCTCAAGCAGGCTGCCGTGCACCTGCCGGATGTCATTCGGACGCAGGACAATGCCATCTACCCGGAAGGCGGAACCGTGGCGCTCTTCGGCAATCTGGCTCCGGATGGCGCAATTATCAAGCAGTCGGCCGCGTCCGGCATTCTGCTGAAGCATCGCGGACGGGCCGTCGTGTTCGGTTCCTACTCGGAATACATGGAGCGCTACAACGACATGGACCTGGACGTCCGGCCGAATGACATTCTGGTTCTGCAGGATACCGGCCCGAAAGGTTTCCCCGGCATGCCGGAATACGGCAAGCTGCCCTTGCCGCTGAAGCTGATCAAGCACGGGGTCACCGATATGGTTCGCATCAGCGATGCGCGCATGAGCGGCACCGGCTTCGGAACCGTGGTGTTGCACATCTCGCCCGAGTCGAGGGTCGGCGGCCCGTTAGCGGTAGTGAAGACAGGGGACCAGATTGAGCTGGATGTTCCCCGGCGCAGTCTCGAACTGCTCATTTCCGATGACGAACTGAAAACGCGGCTTCAGGCCTGGAAGCCGCCGCAGCAGCACTATACCCGGGGCTACGGCAAGCTTTACGAGGAGCGCGTCTTACAGGCGCACGAAGGCTGCGATTTCGATTTTCTGGTCGAAAAAGAAAAGAAAGAGATGATCTTCTCGTTTGGTCCAGTCGAGCAGGCAGCGCCTGAGTTGGCTGCTGGAGGCATCGCCCCCATCGAGTCTCCCCGGCCCGCCGCGGTGCAGACGCAAACGGAGGAGTAAACGCAATGGCTTTCCTGTATGAACGACAGGGAGGCAGGCCTTTATTTTCGTTCGCCTCACGGACCGTTTTTGCTCCCGTTTAAAGCCACTGTGGGCCGCCAGGACACCGCCTAAGCCGCCTTGGTACTTCCGGAATCTCGCTTTCCCGCGCCGGGAGTGCAATATTTCAGCAGCCGGGCATCCCGCAATATGGAAGCTGGAATCCATATCTGCAACAGGCCGGAGGCAATTCTTAGCAGCTCTGAGAGAGAATAATCGCATGCGTAAAGATCGTGTGCCCTTGCCCACTAATGTGTGGGCGGTGGTGGTATTTTGCCTGGCAGCGTTGTCGGTAGCGTCGTCCCAGACCAGACCTCCCAGTCGCATCCTGCATGGCATCGGTAGCGAAAAGATGGTCATGCTGAAGGGCAATGTCTCGCCCCGGGCGCGTCCGCAGAACGATAAAGGCGCCCTAAGCTCTGACATGCAGCTGCACGGGGTGACTCTGGTCTTCAATCACTCCGCCGCACAACAGGCGGCGATGGACCAGTTGCTTCAGGAGCAGCGCGATCCGGCGTCGCCGAATTACCGCAAGTGGCTGACTCCGGACGAATATGCCGCGCGCTTTGGCATGAACCAGGACGATCTCGACAAGGTGACCGCTTGGCTGCAAGCCCAGGGCTTCACCGGCATTCGCGCTTCGCGCGGGCGCACCGAGATCTCCTTCGATGGAACCGCCGGGCAAATCGAATCAGCCTTCCGCCTGCAGATGCACCAGTATCTGGTGAACGGCAAAATGCATTTTGCCAATGCGACTGAGCCTGTTCCTCCCGGCCGCGCTCGCCAATGTGACTCTGGCCATGCGCCGCCTCAACGATTTCCGCCCCAAGGCGCGCTCGCGGAAGATCGTGCCGCACTTTACCTCTTCTCAGTCGGGAAACCATTTCCTGGCGCCCGGCGATCTGGCTACCATCTACAACCTGGAGCCTCTTTACAACGCCGGCTTCGACGGCTCTGGCCAAAGCATTGCCGTGGCGGGGCAGACGCTCATTGACGTGAGCGATGCCAACGCCTTCCGCAGCTGCCGCCGGATTGTCGGTCAACCCGCCGCAGTTGTTGCTGGTGCCCGGACACCGAGCCCGGTGCCGTTTACGACAGCGATCTCGATGAGGCCAATCTCGATGTCGAGTGGTCCGGCGGCGTGGCGAAAAACGCCACCGTGATCTTCGTCTACGCGGGACCAGAACGGCGGCGTTTTCGATGCTCTGTTCTATGCTGTTGATCAGGACATCGCGCCGGTGATCAGCATCAGTTACGGGCTCTGCGAAGCCGATATGGCGCTCAGCAATGCGCCAGACGATTCAGGGATGGGTGCAGCAAGCCAACCTGCAGGGGCAAGCGCTTACCGCAGCCTCGGGCGACGCCGGCGCTGCCGATTGCGATGGCGATTCCTCCACTGCCGTCAGCGTCGCAACCCGGGGACTCTCGGTAGACGTGCCCGCCGCCATTCCCGAAGTGATTGCCGTGGGCGGTACGGAATTCACCAGCGACAACACGACAGGTGGAAACAATTATTGGGCAGGCGCCAGCGGGAATGACGTTATCAGTTCCGCGTTGAGCTACATTCCGGAAATGGCATGGAATGATTCACCCGTGACCGGCACCGGCACCGTCCTTTCGCAATCGCTGTTCGCCGCCGGCGGGGGCGTAAGCACATTTTTCAGCAAGCCGAGTTGGCAAACGGCGCTCACGCCGGCGGATTCGCATCGGGACGTCCCCGATGTTTCGCTTCCCGGGTCGCCCAACCATGACGGCTACCTGGTTTGTTCCCAGGGCAGTTGCGTGAATGGCTTTCGCCTGGCAGACGGAACCTTGAACGTTTTCGGAGGCACCTCCGTAGGGTCGCAAGTTTTTGGTGGAATGCTGGCGATTATCAATCAGGCTTCCAATTCCGCAGGTTTGGGTCACGCCAACCAGGAACTCTATACACTCGCCGGTTCCACTCCCGCGGCATTTCACGACGTGACCTCTGGCAACATCATCGTCCCCTGCACAGCAGGGCACCGAATTCAGGACCTGTCCTTCCTCCAGCTCGGCCTTTCAGTTCGGCTACAGCGCGAAAGCGGGTTATGATCTGGCCACCGGCCTGGGTTCTGTGGATGTAGATCAACTGGCGCGGGCATGGCCGGGTTTTTCGACCACACCCAGCTTTACTGTCACTGCCAGTCCGACTACGATCGACATTGGGTCCGCTGGCGGCTCTCGGCGAAACTATCGAGCATGTTCGAGAGGGATTTGGGCGCGCCGGCGCAACGTCAATCTCGCCTGCGCTTTCGTCCCTCCTCCGCCCATGCGCCGGTCTCTCCTGCTCGTTCATAATAGCAATAGCAACACGCGTCCGTCACACTTAGCACCTCAAGACAAGTGACACTGTCACGCTGAATGTGAACACGACAGCACCGCATGCGATCTCCAGTCCTTCTGCCTGCCAATCGCTCGCGCGGCAAGTGGTTCACCCTGAGCGGCGGCGGCTTCCTGGCCTGCTTCTTTGTGATCGGGATTCCCGCCCGCCGCTGGCGCTGGGCGGCTTTGATCGCACTGCTTTGCTTTGGCCTTCTGGCTTTCAGTGTCGGATGCGGCGGTGGCAGTAGCAGCAACAGCGGTGGAAACAACGGCGGGAACAGTGGCGGTTCGACCGTAGCGACTCCAACGTTTCTCTCCCGCGGCGGTCACATTCACCGGGCACGTTACGGTCAGCTTTGCCGATGCGACTCCGGGCGCGACCGTTTACTTCACCACCGACGGCAGCACGCCTACTACGACTTCTGCAAGTAATGCGGCAATTGATTTGACTGCCACGACTACGCTCAAGGCCATCGCGGTGGCCAGCGGAATGACCAACAGCGCGGTGGCTAGCGGCACCTACACGATTCAGTCGGGCACTGCCACCGGCGCGTACGTCGTACGCGTGACTGCGACTGCGGCCGGGGGTTCGCCTGTTCAGTCAACTGACATCGCGGTAAACGTGCAGTAGCGGCGGCAGAGTTGGGTCGCTGTTAAACTGCCCGGCATGGAGAAATTTTTCCGCTGGACCTTGCTGGCGGTCCTGTTTGCTTCCACTCTGTGCTCTGCTCAGGACCTGACCGTGGCGGCGGCGGCTGACCTGCAGTTTGTCTTTCCGGAAATTGCCGCCCGCTTTCAGAAAGAGACCGGTCACAACCTCAAATTGATTTTTGGCTCCTCCGGCAACTTCTTCGCGCAGATTCAGAACGGCGCGCCTTTCGATCTCTTCTTTTCCGCCGACATCGGCTATCCACAAAAACTCGAAGCGGCGGGCCTCACCGAACCGGGCAGTCTGTATCCGTACGCCACCGGGAGGATTGTGCTGTGGGCGCCGAACTCTTCGAAGCTCGACCTCAGCCGGGGCTTGCAGGGGTTACTTGATCCCGCCATCAAGAAAATTGCCATTGCCAATCCGCAGCACGCCCCGTATGGGCGGGCCGCGGTGGCGGCCCTGCGGCATGAAGGGATTTACGACCGTGTCGCCGAAAAGTTCGTGCTGGGCGAAAACATTTCGCAGACTGCCTCGTTTGTAGCTTCGGGCAGCGCCGATGTGGGCATTCTCGCGCTTTCTCTGGCGCTGGCGCCGTCCATGAAGGAAAAAGGAGTCTACAAAGAAATTCCTCAGTCGGACTACCCGCCCATCGAGCAGGGGGCAGTGATTCTGAAGACTTCCAAGCAAAAAGACCTCGCCCGCCAGTTGCTGGAGTATCTGAAGACTCCGGCCATGCAGGAGCTGATGCAGAGCTATGGCTTCAGCGTTCCTGGTGCCCTGCCTCACTAGTTTTATGAGGAAGGTCAGCCACCGCAGACCGCGTGGTCTGGTGTTGGTCTTTCTCGGCACTGCTTAGCGCAAAGCTCGGCGCGCTCTGCGGATACGGGCTCTAGTCCCGAACGAAGCTCTCAACCGCCGAGATCGCCGAGAAATGCCCCGCGGGAACGCAGAGAAAAACTACAAACAGCTCCACTACTGCTTCTAACTGGCAACTGGCCTCGGTGAATCGCATCCTATATCCTTAAGGCAGTCAAGAAATACCCAACCTCATCGCCGGAGATTCTGCCATGAAGCAAATTCTCTTGTCTGTTGCTCTTCTTTCGTTGGCGGGCTTCGCCCTCGCACAAAATCCCGGAGACGCCGCTCAGCCGCCTCCGGCCCAGCCCGTCGTCCGGCTTGCGCCCAACACCCTCATTCCGGTGGAGCTCTCCAAGTCGCTCGACGCCAAAAAGGTCAAGGTGGGCCAGCAATTCGAGGCCAAGAGCACGATGGATATGCTCGCCGAAGGCAAAGTCATCATGCCGCGCGAAAGCAAAATTATCGGCCACGTCACCAGTGTCAATGCCCACAGCAAGGAATCGCCGGACTCCAGTATTGGCCTGGCGTTCGATCACGTCGTGATGAAAGGCGGCCAGGAACTGCCCATCTCGGCTTTAGTGCAGGCGGTCGCCCCGCCCATGCAGAACGCGATGGCGATCTCCGAGGGCGTCCCTATGGGGGGGATGGCGGGCGGACCGACGGGTGGCGGCAGCAGCGGCGGCGGTTCGATGGGCGGCCCCGCGGGGGGCGCAGGGTCGGCGCAGCCGTCTTATCCCGCGGGCAGTGTTCCGTCCATGCCGCAAGGCTCTCAAGGCAGGTCCACGGGCGCCCTGAGCCCCAGCAGCCAGGGTGTCGTTGGCCTGAAGAATCTGGAGTTGAAAAGCTCCGCCCAGGAATCGGTAGTCAGCTCAGATAAAAAGAACGTCCACCTGGACGGTGGAACGCAAATGATATTACGGGTGCAGTAGAGCCTCTGGCAGGGTCCCGTCCCGCCCCGGGGCGGAGCGCTATCCGGACCGTCTCCTGCAATGCCTCGCAAATGCGCCAGGATGGCCGTAGAGCGACGATCTGGCCGCGGGGCGACCTTGGGGTCGGCGCTCGATTTTTGGGGCCAGGATTTGAAATCGCTATATCTGTGAGCTATATCCATAGCAATTCATTGCTGCTTAGTCGGTTACGCGGAAACTGAGCGGTCGCTATGTTATAGCTTTTAGATATACATCGCGCAAGCCCTGTGATATCAGTGTGTTCTGCGGAAGCGGGCGGGATGGCATACTTCATCACCATAAAAGCGAGAGGCGGCGATGGCTACTTCATCATGCCGCGCTGGGCGATGCCGATGTTATCGCGGGTGCTGTTCTTAACCATGTACATCATCTCGTCGGCCTGGCGGATGATGTCATGGGGACTCTTGGCGTCGTGTGGGTAGGTTGCAAGTCCAATCGAGGCGCGCACGTTCAGGTTCAGCCCTTCATCCTTGCAGAAGTACGTGGTGCGCAAGGTGTCCCGCATACGGCGGGCCACCACCACGGCCGCGTCTTTGCCGGTTTGCGGCAGCAGAATCACAAACTCGTCGCCCCCATAGCGGAAGGCGTAATCAATCAGGCGTAACTGGGCTTTGATCAGATAGCCGATTTCCGCCAGCAACTTGCTGCCGATCAAATGGCCATGGGTGTCATTGACCTGCTTGAAGTGGTCGAGGTCAATGAACACCACGGTGAACTCGTAGTTGAAACGCGAAGAGCGGTATACCTCGGCTTCGAGAACCTTGTATAAATGGCGCGCGTTGTAAAGCCCGGTCACATCGTCGGTGATGGTGAGTTCCTGAATCTTCTCGACGGCCCGGGCATTTTCAATCGCGATGGCGGCGTAGTCGCACAGCGCCTGCAGAAAGAAAAGCTGCTGCTCGCCGAAGCCTTCCATGTTGACGTTGACCAGTTGAATCACTCCCAGCACACGGTGTTTGGAGCGCACCGGCACGCAGATGATGGATTGCGTCTCCCACTGGGTCATTTCGTCAATGCGCTTGGCGAAGCGCGGATCGGCCATCACGTCGGGCACAATCAACTGCTCGCCGTGTTTGGCCACCCATCCGGCTATGCCTTCTCCCACTTTCAGGCGGACGTTCTTCAACGATTCGGAAGCGTTGCCCACCGCAATGGCAAAGTAAAGTTCCTGCAGATCCTCATCCACCATGAGCAGGGACCAGGTGTCCGGGCGGAAATATTCCGCCATTTTTTCCATGATGGTTTGCAGAATGGAGTCGAGGTCCAGCGAGGAGGTCAGGGCCTTGGCCACGCCGTGAAAGATGTTCAGTTCCTGGATCGGCCTGTGCCGCGCCGTGCCGGTGCCCTTGGTCATGAAACTGCGTCCTCAAAGAAGGGAGGAAGTGTTTGAATTATATGAGTACCAATGGGAGCGGGCAACGAACCTTGGTAATCCGAACCCACGAAGCCACGGGCCTGCAGACGGCGGAAGCCACATAAAATCTGTTAGTTGCGTGCATCGCCCATGGGGTCCGGTTTCGGTCGGGTTGCGCCTGGCCCCTTGGACAGTTGGTTGCCGAATTCGGCGATAATGGTGGCTCGTGAACCGTCTTGGCCTTCCTGCCGAAAAGGTGCGGGCTCTCCAGTTGTTTACGGAGGGTTTGCGCGCCATTCCGAACATGGCCGCCGTCGTCCTGGGTGGCTCCTACGCCCGCCGCATTGCGCGGCCGGATTCGGATGTGGACATCGGCCTGTACTATCGCGAGGCATCGCCCTTTTCGGTGGACCATGTGCGATCGGTGGCCGCAGCCATCGGCACGCCGGGATCGTCGCCGACGGTCACCCAGATGTACGAGTGGGGACCATGGGTCAACGGAGGCGCCTGCATCCAAACGACTGTGGGGAAGGTGGATTTTCTCTACCGAAACCTCGACCAGGTGCGGACCGTTATCGAAGAAGGATGCCGGGGTATCTGGCATCACGATTACGACCAGCAGCCGCCTTACGGTTTCCGCAGCGTCATCTACTTCGGGGAGATTTACGCATGTGTGCCCATGCACGATCCCGGCGGCGAGATTGCCCGCCTGAAGCAGTCAGTTGCCTGGTATCCCGAGGCTTTGCGCAGCCGCATCGTGCAGGATTGCTTGTGGGCGGCTGAATTTAGCCTGCAGTTCTGCCGTTCTTGCGCTGCTGCGGCCGACGTTTACAACACCGCCGGGTGCCTTACGCGGACTGCGCAGTACCTGGTGCAGGTCCTCTTCGCGCTGAATCGCGAGTATTTCGTCGGCGACAAATATGCCTGTCAGCTAATCGAGCGGTTCAAACTGCGGCCAAAGGATTTTTCGTCCCGTGCGGAGCGTGTGCTGTCCGATTGCGGCAAAAAGCCCGCACAGCTCAGCAAGTCCACCGGCCAGATGTCGGCACTCTGGGGTGAAACTGTTGAGCTAACCAATGGAGCCTACAAGCCGTGTTTCCGCCTCTGACCGGCGCTTTGTAGCAGCACTGATCTTTTGTTCCTTCGTCTTCCCCTTGACAAGTCTGCTCCATCGCCACGAATTTTCCCGCTGGGCCGTCAGCCATCTTTTATGATGTTTTCTGTAAAGATGGGGAGAGTGCACCGTGGAACCGCTGGGGGTCAGACTGAAGCGGGAGCGCGAGCGCCAGAACATGACGCTCGACGAAGTCGCCACCGCCACTAAAATCGGCACTCGCATGTTGAAAGCGCTGGAAGAGGAGCATTTCGACCAACTCCCCGGCGGCATTTTCAACAAAGGTTTCGTGCGCGCCTATGCCCAGCATCTTGGCATGGACGGTGACCAGGCCGTCTCCGACTACCTGGCGGAGACGGGCGCCAGCCAGCCGGCGCCGGAACCGCAAGTGGACCTGGCTTCGATCGCTGCCCGCGCGGAAGAGTCGCGCACGAAAAAAAGAGGGGACGGCGAGCTGCCCTGGGATAAATTGGCTGCGCTTCTCTTGCTTGTGGCTCTTGGCTTTGCGGTGTGGGGATGGCGCAGCCGCAAGACGGTGCAGGAATCGCCCGCCGCGCAGGAGAACCCTCCGGCGGCAACCCAGGAACCTGCACCGCAGCCGCAGAGCGCTACGCCGCAGTTGCCAACATCAACAGTTGCTGCGCCTGCCGCTGCCTCCCCGGAGCCCGTGCCCCCGCCGGCAACGCCAGCGGAGCACCCCGGCACTGCTACGAATCTCACGTTGACCATTCAGGCCCGCGACGACTGCTGGCTGAAGGCTTCATCCGACGGAAATGAAACCCTGAATGAGATGCTGCATGCGGGCCAGAAAACGTCGCTATCGGCCCAGCACGAGATTGTGGTAAAAGCAGGGAACATCGGGGCTTTGGAACTCACCTTCAATGGAGTGCAGTTGCCCCGGCAAGGAGCGGCCGATGAAGTCAAAACGCTCCGCTTCGGCCCCGACGGCGTGCAACCGATCACCGACAAGTCCAAAGGGATGGACTGATTGGCTATCGCCCGAGCAAAGAAAAGCCTTCAGCCGGTGAAGAACTGAAGGCTTTGTGTCTGCAGCCATGCGGATAGAACAGGTTAGTGTTTGCCGGACTTCATCGCTTCGTAGCGCTTATTGATCTCATCCCAGTTCACCACGCCCCACCAGGCGGATAAATACTCGGGGCGGCGGTTGTTGTATTTCAGATAATAGGCGTGCTCCCAAACATCGTTGCCCATGATGGGATACAGGCCCTGCGACATGGGACTGTCCTGATTGGCGGAGCTGATCACCTTTAGTGCACCGCTGGAGTCTCCGACCAGCCAGGCCCAGCCGCTGCCAAACTGCTTGGCGCCGGCGTCATTGAACTTGGCCTGAAAATCCTTGAAGCTGCCGAAGGCCTTGTTGATGGCTTCCGCAATCGCGCCGGTGGGATCGCCGCCGCCCTTGGGCTTCATAATCTTCCAGAACATGGTGTGGTTTACGTGGCCGCCGCCATTGTTGCGGACCGCGGTGCGGATGTCTTCCGGAACGGAATTCAGGTCTTTGAGCAAATCCTCTGCGCTTTTCGATTGCAGGTTGGGATGCTTTTCCAGCGCCGCATTGAGATTTTTTACGTATGCGCCGTGGTGCATATCGTGATGCAACTTCATGGTCTGGGCATCAATGATGGGTTCGAGAGCGGCATAGTCATACGGCAGGGGGGGGACTTCGTGCGCCATGATATTTCCTCCAAAAGGTTGAGATGATTGGGTACAGGCCGGAGATTCAGTCGTATTGACGAGAATATATTATAAACGCGCGCGGGAGTTCCTGGGGCCGAGTCGCGAGGGCTAGAAATATTTCACCACAGAGACACAGACGCACAGAGAAAAGCTAAATCGTGCCATCGATTTCAGACTTAGTTGAGGAAATCAGGAGCTTTAACCGCGGAGGACGCTGAGCACGCCGAGCAACACCAACGTCTGGCGAAGCGCTCCACTACCAAATGCCCAGAGAAACTTACGCGTTCAGCGCGGGTTCGCAGCTCGTTCGTACACGGCGGCATCATTCGACAACAATACCCAGAGCGTATAGATGCCGAGCAGCGTACCCAGGGGCGGGTGAAAAAGCGAAAGAATGCCGAGCACAATGGCGGCGATGCGCGCCCAGGGCTCGTAGCGCATCAGCCCCAGGCCGACACAAATTCCGCCGGCAGCCAACACGAGAAAGCCGGCGCCCAGGCTAAACATGAGAGGCGGCATCATCATGTGCGCGAAGGGGCCGCCGCCCATGGGAAAGAAATGAACGGCACGGCCCATGGTCAACAGAAAAAAGGACGGCAGCAGCCAGATGGCGCCGAGGACGATCCAGAGAATGCCCAGCGTGCGCACGTGGCCGGCGAAGCGGGTGGGATCGGCCACGGCAGCGCGTGCCCTGACCGGAGTTCCGCATTTTGGGCAGACATTGTAGTCCGGTTGCAGCGTGGTTCCGCAGCGATTGCAAAACATGAGTACACCTCCGGCGGGGCCGGTACTGTCTCTAGTTTACGAGCCAAAGCGATGGAAAGTTCATGAATTTCGATTGAAACTTTTTGGGAGATCGGGCGTCCTATTGGACTGTGGCAATTCGCTTGTCGATTGAGGAACGCTCTGGTTATCAGCGGTTTAGCTTTTGCCGCATCCAATTAGAAAGCAGCCCCGTACAATTGGTGGAGGTCCTCCATGTTGCTTAAGAAGTCCGCGGACATTCCTTCTTCGGAAATCACTTCGAAAAGCCTGTACCTGAACCGGCGGAAGTTTCTGGCCGGAACGGCGCTGGCCGGCGCTGCGGCCATGACAGGTTTGGGGATCAAAGAACTGAGTTCCCCTTCGGCGGCCGTTCACGCGGCCACGCCGGGAGATTTGGCGAAGATTGACGGAATTCAGAAGAGTCCGTTTTCGACCACGGAGAAGATCACGCCCTACCAGGATGTCACGCACTACAACAACTACTACGAATTCTCCACCGACAAAGAGGGACCGGCCGATCTGGCAAAGAACTTCCGGACGCACCCGTGGAAGGTGACGATTGACGGGCTGGTCAGCAAAAAGCAGGTGCTCGACGTGGATGACATCATCAAGATGGCCACCCCGGAAGAGCGAATCTACCGGCACCGTTGCGTGGAGGGGTGGTCCATCGTTGTGCCGTGGGTGGGATTTTCGCTCAGCGAATTAATCAAGCGGGCGCAGCCCCTGGGGAAGGCGAAGTTCGTCGAGTTCACCACATTGCTGGACTTGCAACAGATGCCGGGGCAGCGGGTGCGAGTGCTGGATTGGCCCTATGTCGAGGGCTTGCGCATGGATGAGGCTATGCATCCCCTGGCGCTGTTGTGCTTTGGGATGTATGGCGAAGTGCTGCCCAATCAGGATGGCGCGCCGCTGCGCATTGTGGTGCCGTGGAAATATGGTTTCAAGAGCGCCAAAGCGATCGTACGCTTTAAGTTTGTGGAGAAGCAGCCGATCAACACCTGGAATGAATCGGCGCCGATGGAGTACGGTTTTTATTCCAACGTAAATCCGCACGTGGACCATCCGCGCTGGAGCCAGGCCAAAGAACGGCGCCTGGGCGAGTTCCTTAAGCGTCCGACGCTGATGTTCAATGGCTACGATCAGGTCGCAAGTTTGTATGCAGGGATGGACTTGAAGAAGAATTTTTAGCGAAGTTGTCATACCGAAGGGCCTCAGCCCTGAGGAATCTGCTTTTGATTTCCCTGAATGATTCGCTGGTTCAAAGTCGGAGTTTTTCTTGCGTGCCTGGCGCCGCTGGGGCGGCTGCTGTACGGATTCTTCGGCGCACATCCTACGGACATGTCTTCGTGGGGAGCGGGTTTAGGCGCGAACCCCATTGAGTTCATCACCCATTCCACCGGCAACTGGACGCTGATTTTTCTGCTGACGACGCTGGCCATCACGCCGCTGCGCAAGTTACTGCGCCAGCCGTGGCTGATCCGTTACCGGCGGATGTTCGGGCTGTTCGCATTCTTCTACGGTTCGCTGCATCTGATGACCTACGTCTGGCTGGATAAGTTCTTCGACTTTCATGAAATGCTCAAGGACGTAGCCAAACGGCCATTCATCACGGCGGGCTTCACGGCCTTCGTGCTCATGGTTCCGCTGGCGCTGACCTCCACCCGTTGGTCTATCCGCAAGCTGGGCGGCAAGCGCTGGCAGGTGCTGCACCGGTTGATCTATTTCAGCGCCATCGCCGGAGTGATTCACTACATATGGCTGGTCAAAGCCGATCTGCGCAAGCCGCTGCAATTTGCGTTTGTGCTGAGCGTCTTGCTGGGATACCGGGTGGTGGTGTGGCTGCTGCCGAAGTCGGCTGCCGAAGAAACTTCCCGGACGCGTCGGCCGGGTTGAGGCTTCGGAAGGGTGACGGCCAGAGCGGGTCTGACCTCGGCTGAAGGCTTTAACCGCGGAGGCCGCCGAGGTAGCGCAGAGGACGCAGAGTTAAAGATGTCATGAATGCCTTCTCAGCGTACTCAGCGATTCCTCAGCGCCCTCGGCGGTTAAAAGCTTTCTGCCGACGGCTCCATGTCGTACACTGCCAGAATTAACGCGACGGCAGCAAACGCATAGTCCTTCGGCGAAGCGCCTCAGGATGACAAGAGGGAAAGTCTCACCGCGATTGCTTGCGGCGCAGCAGTTCGGCGCTTTGCTCTCCGGCTTCCTTGACCAGCAGGCCCATTTTGGGGTGCGAGGGCTCGAGGTCAACCGCGATCCCAAAGCTGCGCAGTGTCTCCGAGGTCACCGGGCCGATCGAGGCGAGAACTGCGCGATTTAAGGCATGCAGGACTTCGTCCCGCAGCTGCATTTCTTCGGCAATCTGCAGAAGATGGTGGATCTGCACGGACGAGGTGAGCAGCACCACGTCAATTTGCCCTTGCGCCAGCGCGGTGACGGCATTGCGGAGAGGCGGCGGTGTCTTCGGGAAGCTGCCATTCGTACACGTGGACCGGGAAAACCTCGGCCCCACGTTCCTTCAGTCCGGCGTAGAGCTCCGGGCTGGGGACACCATGCTCCTGCACGGCGACGCGCTGTCCTCGCAATGGAACCTTTTCAGTGTTTTCATCGAGCGCCTGCAGAATTTCACGCCAGGTATTGGGTTCGGGGACGGTCAGGGTGATGGGTACGCCGAGCTCGCGCAGTACGGCTACGGGTTTGGGCCCACGGGCCACGCTCTTGGTGCGGCTCAGCGCGGCGACGAACTGGTCGCGGGAGCAAACCGGCTCGACCGCCTGAACCAGAGCACGGGTGCCCACGCCGGTCATGAAGATCACCGCGCCGAAGTGGTCCTGCAACAACTCGGCGGCGAAGCGTAACTCTTCCGGGCTGGAGCCGGCGGGAACTTCGCGGGTGGACGGCGCGACCATGGGCTGGCCGCCATTGTTTTCGATGAGCTGCGCGATCTCCTTGGCGCGGCGGCTTTCGAGCGCCAGCACGCGCAGTCCGTTGAATCCAGCGGAAGGCATGAGGAGATACTAAGCGATTCGGGCGGGCGCAGGCCAGAGATCTGGTGGAAGCCTTGGGGGTACTGCTCTCAACCCGGGCACGAGATGAAGACCGGCAACATCCCCACCCTGTCGCAAAAATCGCGACAAGGATGGGGCGCCCGAATGCGATTTCTACGCTCCGGTGGAAACGGCGTGGGCTACCTGGTGCTCCTGTCGTGCGGGGAACGGCCGCCGGCGCTGGCTTGTTCTGGCACAGCACCCCAACGCAGTCGGGGTCGAGGGCGTGGGGAGCGAGACGCTGCATGATCTTGACCGCCGCTTCGCGCGGAGTGCCGGCGCGGTAAGGGCGGTTCTCGGTGATGGCCTGGAACGTGTCAGCCACGCAAAGGATGCGGGCGGTTAAAGGTAGTTCTTCGGCGGCGAGGCCGTCGGGATAACCCGAGCCATCGAGGCGCTCATGATGGGCGGAGGCGATAAACGCAAGGTGCTCGAAGCCGGAGATGGTCTGCAGAATGAGGCGTGTGTACACCGGGTGCATCTTCATGACGTTCCATTCCTCTTCGGTGAGCGCGCTGGGTTTTTCCAGGATGGCATTCGACACGCTGAGCTTGCCCAGATCGTGCAGCAGGGCGGCGCGGCGAACCAGAGTCACGGTGTGATCGGAAAGTCCAAGTCCTTGCGCAATTTCGACGGCGGCGCGGGCCACGCCGATGGAGTGGTTGTAGGTGTAGGGCGACTTGGTATCAATGATCTCCGCAAAAGCCTGGCACATGCTGTCGAGGTGTTCGGGCGTCGCGGGAATGGCGGCGCCGGGCTCCATTTGCAGAGCGTATTCGCGGGCATCCTTGGAAGCGGCCCGCATCCATAGAGACTTGTCTTTCTGGAGCGAACGCACTACCCGGGCGATCTCCGGATCGAACCAGGTGCCGCTGCGCTGCGAAATGACGTGGATGGCTTCGCCGAGATTGCGTCCGGTAAGAAACACATCGAGGGTCTGACTGACGTTCATGATCCTGGCCAAGAGCGGGATTTCCTTTCCTTTGCGGCCGTCGGGGTAGCCGGCGCCGTTCCAGTGTTCGTCGAGACTGCGGATGGCTTGCGCCGTGGTCTCGCTCATGCCGACCTGACGGGCAATTTCGGCGCCCCGCTCGCAGCGCGCGCCGATGACCTCGGCATTATTCTGCTTTTGCTGCAGCCCGACCTCGACCGACTTCAGAAAGCGCAAAGCAAATGATTTTCCCGGCAGCACGTTGCGCATGAGGTAGCGCAGTCCGGAAAGGCTGGGCTTGGTCCAATCTTCGAACTTCACCTCGCGCTTGGCCTTGATGTCGTCCGAGCCAAGAATGTTGTGCATGCGCGCGGCGTTGGTGCTGCAGCCAGAATCTTTGAGAAGCAGCGCGTAGTAAAGATCCGCGCATTCCTGCGGGCTCAGCCGAAGTTCTTCCGCAATGCGCATGCCGATGATGCAGCTGCGGATGGCGTGGCCCATGGGCTGTCCTTCGGTGAGATCGAGAGCGGTAGAAAGCGCCGACACAACCTCCGACAGGCGAATGGTACCCGGCATGGGGATGTTCAACATGCGAGTGACGGCGGGGGAATCCGGTCCGCATAGTTTGGCGGGGCCGATGAGAATCCACAAATTACGCGGGTGATCGGCGCGTTGGGTACTTTCAGCACTTGGAAGCGGGGGCCCGGCACGAATACTCCACGAGATGCGCGGACCGCGCGTTCACCTGTACACGATGGTCACCTCGGGTGCGGCTGAGCGTAACTGGCACAGAGGTGCCCTCTGTGGGACCATCGGCGCAATTTCGTGTCGGCACTTTATCGAGATGTGGAGACAACCATGGAAGCAAAATTTCGACGCAGGATTTTTGCGGCTTGCAATTTTTCCGTTTTCGTCCTCGCAGGAATGACGGCGACGGCGTTTGCGCAAATTGGCGGTGCACTGGACAACGGAATCAGCGGGCGGGCCACCTCGCTGGCGGGGGCGACTGTAGCCACCGTTACCAGCCCGCTGGAAGCGATGCAGGGCAATCCGGCAGGGTTGAGCGGGCTTTCGGGAAAATCGCTGGAGTTCAGCGCGACCACGCTGTTTGCCACGGGCAACTTCACCAACTCGGTTTCAAGTACGGGGAGCATCGTGACCTCGGCGGGAACGATTCCCTACGGCGGCTTTTCGATGGCGCTCAGCAAGCGGCTGACGCTGGGAGTTGCGGTTGCGCCCGATACTTTGATGACGGCGAACTGGAAATACCTGGATCCGCCGGGCGGCCTGGGTGGAACCAGCTATGGATTGCAGCAGAATAAGTCGGCGATGGTTACGTTGCGTTCGGCGGCGGGTTTGGCGTTCGTGGTGAACAAGAAGCTTTCAGTCGGCGGTACGTTTGGCGCGATTTATGACAGGAACACGCTGATTGCGCCCTACATTTTTCAGTCGCAGCCGACCCTGGCCGGCGCCAAGACCTTGCTCGATCTGCACACCAGCGGCGTCGGCTATAACGGCAGTTTCGGGGCGCTGATTACGCCGAATCGCCGGTTGCGCATCGGCCTGGCCTACAAGATGAGCACCAGCATTCATACGCATGGCGATGCCTCGGGCGATGCCGGCGCGCAATTCGCCACACTGGGAGTGAACGAGCCCGCAACCTTTCACTACGATGCCGAGGTGGACACGAAATTCCCGCAGGCATTCTCCGGCGGGATTTCGTGGCTGGTGGTTCCGCGCATGCGTGTCAATTTCCAGGGCGACTGGATTGACTGGAGCCATTCGTTCAACCAGCTTCCCGTGAAGCTAACCAACGGCACCAACAGCACGATTAACGGACTGGTGGGGTCCGACTCCATGCAGGATGTGATTCCGCTGCAATGGCGCGATCAGGGGGTGTTCGGCGTAGGAGTGGAGTCGCCGGTCGGCGAGCATTTGGCTTTCCGCGGTGGCTATTCGTATGCGACCAATCCGGTGCCTTCGGCGACCTTGACGCCGATGACGGCCGCGATTTTGCAGAACACGATTGGCACCGGCTTCGGCTACAGCCGGGGCCGTTACCGCCTCGATCTGGCCTATCAGGTACAACTGCCGGCAACGCAGAGCGTGGGGCAAAGTTCGCTGAAATCGGGAGAGTACAACAACAGCCGGGTGGAGGTGGCCGTACACTCGGTGACGCTGACCAACCGGATATACTTCTAACCTCACCTCGGCAGACACCCTACCCTTCCTCATTTCTGCGGGAGGGTTGGGGCTTTTCAGGGCTGATTTTCCCAGAAATTCCCGTCTCATCCCCGTACCTTTGCAGTCACCCCATCTTTGCCTAACGGCTTATTCGTGATATAACCGCCCAAAGGTACAGTGGTAGGGAATCCATGGGGGGATTACCGCATGGGACTGGCTTTTGCACGCAAGGATGGCCAGGAATCAGGAGGTCTTGTGTCCGACGCACGGACGGGGAAACGATTTCCCCTGGAATTGCCAATCAAGATCCACAAAGAACAGGAAAGCGGCGACCACGCCGGAGTCACCGGTAACCTTAGTGCGGCCGGAGTGTACATCCGGGCGGATGCGGCGCTGGACGTGGGTTCCAATGTGGAGTTTGAGATCACCCTGCCCCCTGAGGTAACCGGGGGCACGGAAAGTGTGGTGGTACAGTGCCGTGGGCGCGTGGTTCGCACCGATGAACCGGGCGGTTCTGCGGATGCGCGCGGTGTGGCCTGCGTGATCGACTCGTATGACTTCGTTCGCCACTAAGCTTGAGGGACTGAAACGATGCTGAAACTAATTTTGGCCGATAACCAGGCCATTTTTCGCGCCGGAATTGCCAAAGTGCTGGCGGTAGAGGACGAAATGCGCATTGTGGCGCAGGCGCAGACGCCGGAGCAGATGTTCATGGCCCTGGACAAGTTCCGCGCCGCAGTGCTGATCGTGGCCGGAGGGTTTTACAACGACTTCAACGCCGTGCTGCAGTCGGCCATCCGCAACAAGACGCGGCTGGTAGTTTTGGCGGATACCGGGGAAAGTGCGCAGCGCTACATGGCGGCCGGGGCCCACGGCGTTGTTTACCGGAATGTTACTAGTCCGGCTCTGGTGGACTGCGTTCGCAAAGTGGCGCGGGGCGAGAACTGGGTGCAGGATATCGCCGTGCCCAGCGAGTTGACCGAAAACGATATGGTTGGATTGCGGGTGCGCGACCGCCTGACGGCAAAAGAGCTGCGCATCGTCGCGCTGATCGTACAGGGATACAAGAACAAAGAAATTGCTTCGCAGCTGGGAACCACCGAGCAGGTCATCAAGAATTACCTGCGCAACGTGTATGACAAGATTGGCGTCTCGGACCGGCTGGAACTGGCGCTGTTCACCATCCATCACCGTATCCTGAATGAAGCGGCGGCGGCCACGGCGGCCGGAGTCGTGCCGGTGGTTGGGCCGGGAGCTGGGGCTGCGGGGTAGAAGTTTAGGGGTTGATTGTGATTGAAGGGCCGCCTGGGCGTAGGCGGCTTTTCTATTTTGTACAGGGTGACCCGCCATGTCGCCTTATCGCAGGTGCCCCTTACCGTCGCGGGAGTTTTTGTGGAGGAACGGCGCACCTGAAAGTCGCGCGCTGATACGCATCTTCAGATTCACCGTTCTATTCGAGAAACTTTCCAATCAGCCAGCAGTGTCCGAAGGGGTCTGTGACCGAGCCCTGAAGCATGCGCTTGATCGGTTTTGGTCCAGTTGTCGGGTGCGTGTGTTCCTGCACCGGACTGTGGCTGGTTGCCCCCGCGGCCACGGCTTTCTGGTGCACCGCGACGGGATCATCCACGAAAAGCTCAATCCTCACGGTAGTGAATCCTGCCGACGATGGCCCGCGGGTGCCGTACTCCGGCGACTCATCCGCAAGAAAGAACGGGGCTCCATCAATGGCAAGGCCGGCGACGGAGCGATCGAGATCCCACAAAAGTTTCGCGCCGAAGGCCTTCTGGTAAAAGGCGATGGCGGCATTTGCGTCGGTGACGGCCAACATGGGGGAGATTTGTGTGCTCATAGCCGTGTCTCAGTGCCTTCCTCTGTGACCTCTGTGGTTAACGCTGGTTGAGTGTACTTGATTGGACGGTGGCGGGCGTCAGCTGCCGTGAGACTTCCTCGACGGACCGTGCATTCCCGCTGAACACCGAGGCGAGAATGAGGAGCCCGAACAGAGTATCCTCCGCAAATGGCGGGAGGCGGTAGCCGGTGGCAAACTCCCGCTGGATGATTTCCCGCAACACTTCCAGCTTGCCGGCCAGCCCGCCGGAAAGAAGCAGGTTCTTCCACGATTTTTCGGGCCACAACTGAAGCGCGCATTCGTAGTAGCTGTCAGCCATATTCTGAAAGGCTGCGCGAAACAGGTGGCCGACAGTCAAATTGTCCACGCGGATATTTGCGATTTCACCGGAATTTTTTTCCGGTCCGGCAAAGAAATTGAGATCCACCTGCAAGTCCGTGTCCGCCACTTCCTTCGCTGCTTTTGCAAGGTATGCCCAGGGATCCGGCATTTCCACTCCTTGGGCGGCGGCCAGTTCGGTCAGTAGGGAAATGAGCACATTCAACGAACGTCCCGCCGGCGGATAAGAAAAAGTGTTGAGGAACTTGCCGTCAAAATAGGGACGGGTTTGGTTGTCTCCCAGGCTCAACTTATCGGTCAGGCGGCTGACCTGCGCGCCGGTAGCGATGTTCAAGGAGAGCTCGCCCTTGCTGAGCAAGGCTCCGGCTAATGCAGCCTGCGCATCGCCCACTGGCGTGTAACAGGGAACTGACCTGTTACCGAGCTTCAGATAACCTACGATCTCGCCCTGCTTGCGCACGGCCGGCCAGCGGAGCTGATCGAGTCCCAGCTTTTGAATGAATTCGTGGTGCCAGTCGGAAGTCTCCAGATTGAATGCGCCATAGGCGCTGGCGTTGGTGGCTTCGACCCCGGGCTCCGAATCGCACAGCGTGCTGAGAACGAAATCGGGCAGAGAAACCGGGATAAGTCCCGGCCCAAGCTTGCCCTGTTCCGCGAACCAGAAGAGGAAGCAGATCGGCCGGGCGGGATCGAGTTCATTTCCCAATTGCCGGCGCAGCGCAGGGTTGGTGCGCCCAACGATCACGTCAAAATACGATCCAGCTCCGGAGGGATGCGGCATGGTGGCGCGTTGGTCCCGCCAGGTCACGCAATTGGATGCCGCTTCGCCGCGGTCGTTCATCAATACCAGCCCATGCATCTGGGTGCACATGACCACGCCCTCACAGTCTGGCGCATGAGTAGCGAGTCCATCGATGAGCTTTCGAACAGCAGTCAAAATTTCTTGCGGATCGTATTCACACTGGAGAGGGTTTCCGGTCGCGACCGGATCGGGGAAAGGCGTTCTGCTGCACGTGTGCAAGCTCCCGGGTAGCGGGATTCAGCACCGCGCCTTTGATAAAAGACGTACCTAGATCAATGCCCAGGAATGACATGTCCTACGCCTGCCTCGCACGTTCAGGCAAGCACGGTGCTCTGTGCGTCTGCACCTGAATATACCGACATGTTTCGGGCAGTATCAAACAGGGCGATCACGTTTTCCGGCGGAACGCCGGTTTGAATGTTGTGAACCGATGCAATCACTAGCCCGCCGCCCGGAGCCAGGGCTTTGACGTTGGTTTCCACTTCGCGGGCTACGTCTTCCGGCGTACCGAATGCCAAAGTCTGCTGGCAATCGGCCGAGCCCCCCCAGAACACGATCTTATCGCCATAGGCAGCTTTCAGCTTGACGGGGTCCATTCCCTTGGCGTTCACCTGAACCGGGTTCAGAATATCTACACCCATCTCGATCAGGGAGGGAATCAAGGAAAAGATAGCTCCGTCCGTATGGAGCATGGTTTTATATGGCGTGTTCTGATGAATCCAATCGAACCCTTTTTTGTAGTACGGCATGATGAGTTCGCGGAACATCTTGACCGAGAGCAGCAGTGACTCTTGCGTGCCGAAGTCGTCGGTGAACTGGATGATGTCGACTTTGTCTCCGACGGTCTGGGCGAAACGCTTGAGATTGAGCAGCCAGGTCTCGACGTTCTTCTGGAACAGGGTGTGTACATACTCAGGTTCGCTGCCCAGAGTCATCCACCACGCTTCGAAGTCGCCTGTTCCCATGCCAGTGAAAAATTCCTGCGGAGGATTCACGCACGCGATCAGCGCGTAGTCGGTGTTCTTGCGCAGCCATTCCGAGCGGGCGTGCACGCACTCGAGCTCCTCATTACTCCACTGGTAGGGTTGCCACTTATCAACGTCCACGTGGGCGGCGCCGGGAAATTTTTCCACCCGCTCGAAATAGAAACCGTCCGCCGGCATGCGCGCGATGGGCACGCCGTTGCGCAACATGGCATAGCTGCCTTCCGGCTCGAGAACGGGGTTGAAGCCGCCGGGCACCAACACCGGGGTGTCATCGAACAACTTCCATGGCTTCCAATTTTCCTTGCGGATGCCCAGCCCGGGATTGGTTTCGGGGCGAAAGACCCCAACTGCATCTACGCCGAGGCGCTCCATGACCGGCTGTTCGATCTCGGCCAGCATCTGGATGAGGTCCACCATCTGCGTGGGCGTGTCCAGCCCCAGGTACTTCTTGAGCCGATGATATGACGAGGCCGAAATGCCCGACTGCCGCGTCGCGCCCAGGTCAATGGGAACCCGGTCCGGTTCCTGATGGTTGATGGCGCGAAGAACTCGCTCCCGCGATGTCATTGGTGGACTCTCCTTTAGCCGAAATCGAGGCGCTGGACGGTTTATCTGCTTTCCTATCGGCCATTCCCATGTTCAGTGAGCGCCGAAAGACCCACTGCGACCCACATCACGGACGCTCGTGATTAGGATCACTGTGCTTCTGGAGAACAGCCTTGAGTCTAGTTTCGAGGGATTGGTGCGTTGCATGTGCTCCCGCAGTCAGCCGGGAGCTGAAAAAGAACATTCGGGTGAAAGGACAATATGAATATTCGTGAAAGATTCCTGGCGACAATGGACTTTGAGCCGGTGGACCGACCCCCATTGTGGGAGTGGGACTACTGGCCAGAAGCTCTGCAGGTATGGCAGGCCGCCGGAGCTCCATTGCGCAGCGATCGCGCCCAAAGCGTGAACCCGAGTGCGGACCAGGAAGAGGGCGCTTTCGACCCGTTGAGCACCACGTTACTCAGCGATCCTCCGTTTGCAGAAGATGCGCACCTGGATTTCACCATTGACCCTGGCGCCCGCCGGATCCCTTTGAACTCCTTCATCTATCCACTTTTCGAGTACAAGGTGCTCGAAGAGCGCGGTGACGTGATCATCTCTCAGGACGAGCGCGGCCATATTCGAGAAGACAAGAAGGGCCGTTCCAGTATTGCCAACATCATCAAACCCCTGGTCGCCAGCCGGGAAGATTGGGAGAAGGTGAAGGCGGAAAGATTGGAGCCGAAATTGGCAGGACGGCTGCCGGCGAATTGGACCGAGCTCAAGAAGCAGTACAAGAACCGCGACTTTGTATTAGCCGTCGGCGGGCACAGCGGGCTTTGTGGAATTTACCATCCCACCCGCTATCTGATGGGCCCGGTGCAGTTGCTTTATGCCTTCCACGATGAACCCGAACTGGTCCGCGACATCATGAACCACCTGGGAGACCTGCAAACCTATCTCTTTGACCAGGTATTGAACGAAATTGACGTGGATTTCTGCTATGCCTGTGAGGACCTGGGCTTCAAAAACTCATCCTTCATATCGCCGGCCATGTTCCGCGAGTTCGTTCTGCCCAGCTACAAGAAACTCACCGGCATGCTGCGGGACCACGGCGTCAAAATCATGGTCGTGGACAGCGATGGCTACAACTGGAAGCTGATTCCGGAATTTATCGAAGGGGGCGTCACCGGCATGGGGCCGATGGAAGTCGCGGCCGGGATGGATGTCGTCGAAGTGCGCAAGGCCTTCCCGCGTTTTCAGATCATCGGAGGCATTGACAAGCGCATCATGGCGGCGGGAAAGGATGCCATCGATGCCGAAGTGAACCGCAAGGTACCGCCGTTGTTCAAGACCGGAGGCTACATTCCCTGCTGCGATCACAGCGTACCGCCCGATGTGTCATGGGAGAACTTCCGCTACTATCGCAAGCGGCTCACAGAGCTCGCCTACGCGTCGGCTGAGGCTGAGCGCAGTCCTGCGCTCTCCGATGCTACGGTCTGAAGCAGTAAGTTTTGGATCAACTCTCTGCCGCAAAGTCGTTTGGTGGGGGCGCATTGAATCCTGCGCCTCCGAAGAATTGCTTTATCACCTGACATCCTCGGAGCCTCCAGGCGCCTTTTGAAATACTCTGTTTCGCTACCCGTCTCGCCATCGCTATCTCAATGAAATAAAAGCTGTAACAAAAGAAATGTTTATTGGAGGAGCGCCCTCGCTTGCTATCGTTTGGTTGCACATGTTAACGTGCGCGATCTTGTCTTTATCAGGCCGATCCTGAAATACTCGCGAGGATTTATACATGAGCACACCGGACCCTGTGGCTGAAAGTTCCCGCAAACACCGTCCATTCGTACCAGAAAACATGCAGATGCGGGAGTTCACCCTCCGCGCGATCCTGCTCGGACTGTTCATGACGGTGATCCTGGGCGCGGCGAATGCCTACCTCGGCCTGCGCGCGGGAATCACGATTGCCGCCACCTATCCGGCGGCGGTGATTGGCATGGCGGTACTGCGGGCATGGAACGGGACGCTGCTCGAGGAGAACATCGCCAGAACCGCGGGTTCAATCGGCGAATCGGTGGCGGCGGGCGCCATTTTTACCATTCCGGCATTTTTGATTTCCAAGGCCTGGCCATCGTTCCGGCCGGCAGATGCATATTGGAAGTCCACGGCGCTGATGACCGTGGGAGGCATTCTGGGAGTGTTGTTTGTGTCGCTGGTCCGGCGCGTGATGGTCGAAGATCCGGAGCTGCCATTCCCGGAATCCGTGGCGGCGTCGGAGATTCATAAAGCGGGCCAGCGCGGGGCAGAGGCTGCCAAGTATCTTTTCTGGAATATCGGGGTGGGCGGACTGGTCTACATGCTGGGCCGCTTTCAGCTGTTTGCCGCCGATAAGGACTTACATTTTGCTGTCGGAAGCCTGGGGCGCAGCCAGGTTCGCCTGGGCGCCTCCGGTAGCAACAACGTCGTGCCCGCCGGAGCCGGAAGCATGGTCGCCGCGCCCAGCGTAAGTCCGGCGTACCTGGGCGTGGGATACATCATTGGCTTGCGCCTGGCTGCGTTGCAGTTTTCCGGCGGAGTGCTGGCGTGGGGTCTGATGGTGCCCCTGATTATGTTCTTCCTGGGGCCGCAGATCCGGCATTACTTACCTGCCGACACGCCAACGGATTGGGCCGACATGGCGGGCGCAGTGTGGAAGTTCGTGGTGCGTCCGATTGCGGTCGGCGGAATGCTTGTGGGGGCGGCTTACACGCTCATCAAGATGGGAAAGAATCTGACCGCCGGTCTGGGCCGGGCGTTCAGCGATTTGCGCCAGAGCGCCGAACAGCAGGCCGAATTGCCGCGCACGGAGCGCTACATGAGTTCGAAAGTGGTGCTGGGCCTGATCGCGGTGATGTTCGTGTTGATGTGCTTTCTCTATATCCATATCTCGGGATTGGTTTGGCCGGCGGTTTTGGCGGCGGTCGTGATGTTGATCGTGGGTTTCTTCTTTGCGACGGTTTCAGGCAGTCTGGTCGGCATGATTGGATCTTCCAATAATCCGATTTCCGGTTTGACGCTTTCGACGTTGATCATCGCCGCTCTGCTTATGGTTTCGCTCGGGGTTTCCGGCATTTCGGGAGTAGCGGCGGTGCTGGGTGTGGCGGCGGTGGTTTGTGTTTCTGCGGCAGTAGCCGGGGAGTTGTTACAGGACTTCAAGGTCGGCTACATCCTGGGAGGCACGCCGCGCACCATCCAGTTGGCAGAACTAATTGCCGTCGTCGTTGCGAGTTTGGTGATGTATTGGCCGCTCATGCTGCTGTACCGCGGCAACATCCAGCACGGCGGGACCGGGTTTGGCGACCGCCAGTTGCCGGCCCCGCAGGCGGGACTCATGGCAACGCTTGCGGTCGGCATTGTCGGCGGGGACATGCCCTGGCCTCTGGTGGTTGTCGGCATACTTTTTGGCATCGCTTTGATCATGATGCAAGTCCGCAGCCCCATGCTGGTGGCGGTGGGGATGTACTTGCCCTTCGAGACGACGTCGGCCATCTTTTTGGGCGGCTTATTCCGCGCGCTGGCGGATTGGGTGGCGCAGCGCCGCGGATACAATCATGCGCAAAAGGCGAGGGTTGAGAATGCAGGAGTGTTGGTGGCTTCGGGGTTGATAGTAGGGGAGTCGCTGCTAGGACTGGTTTGGGCGGGCATGCAACTGGTGCCCTCCTGGTCGCCTCCCAATCATGCGCCCCAGATTTTCGCGAACCCGCTCTATTCTGCCGGAGTAGTCGTAATGATCGGCTTGGCGGCGCTGATGATCTTCTTGCCGCTCACTGGCGCCGGGGACCCGAATGAACCGGCGCCACCGACGGCCATGATGTAGCTTAGTTTTCATTCACCACAGAGGAACACAGAAGGGCACAGGGGAAATCCGGGTTCGCGACTTCCTCTGTGTTCCTCTGTGTCCTCTGTGGTTTACTGCTTTCATGGGCATTGCTGAAAACATCGCGCGAGTGCGTGAGCGCATGGCTGCCGCCGCCCGGCGGACGGGCCGCGATCCCGGCGAAATCTCCTTGATGGCAGTGAGCAAGACGTTTTCCCCGGAGCTTGCTCGCCAGGCGTACGAGGCTGGGGTACGGCTGTTCGGCGAAAACCGGGTGCAGGAGTTCACGGCGAAGGTTGATGCCCTGCGTGATCTGGCGGAGGCTGAGTGGCACATGATCGGGCATCTGCAGGCCAACAAGGCCGCGAAAGCGGTGGAACTGTTCGGCGCCGTGGACTCGGTGGATTCCCTGCGATTGGCGCGGCGTCTGAATGCCTCGGCGGCAGAGGCCGGCAAAAAGCTTCCCATCCTGATCGAGATCAACATTGGCGGGGAGCGGGCAAAAAGCGGGGTGGCTCCGCAAGCGGGCGAGTTGCAGGAAATCCTGCAAGCCGCGCCCTCTTTCGATTCTCTCCAGATCAATGGGTTGATGGCGGTCCCACCGCTTTTTGAGGAGGCGCAACGGGCGCGCCCTTATTTCCGCCGGCTGGGAGAGCTACGAAGTAGCATCGCGGCGCAGAACCTGCCGGGGGTGAAAATGGGCGCGCTCTCCATGGGCATGTCCCACGATTTTGAAGTGGCAGTCGAGGAAGGTTCTACCTGCGTGCGCGTGGGCACGGCGATTTTCGGAGACAGAATGTAAGAATGCGGCCAGACAGAACTTTCGTATCTACACATCTTTCTTGCTGGGGTCTCTCTTCTGGCGATACATCTTGAGCGCCAACTTGCGGATGGTTTCGGATACGTCCTTGTTGGCGGAGAGATTCTTGAGGTCGGCGATGTGGAGATTCTTCATCAACCCGAGCGAGACATCGAGCGGCGTGCGCGGGTTGCATGTGAGATTACGCACGATATTGTAGTTCTTCATGAAGCGGCGCTTCATGGTAATACCGCGGAGCAAGGTTTCCAGCACATTCTTCTGACTGGCGAACATTTCCACTTCCGCTTCCGTAACCTTGGGGGAATCGAGCACAGCCAGGGCGACCACCTTGGTGCCGTCGCGTACCAGAATGGAGCGTTCTTCTTTGCTGCCCTTCATGCCTAATTGAATACGGCCTTTGACGTCCAGCCGGGAGATTTTCTGCAAAGCGCTGCCACGTTGCTCGTCGGCGTGGCTCTTCTTTACAGCAATCGATTTCTTTACTTCAGTCGAGACGCTGCCGTTCCCTCCGGCAGCTGCCACTTTCACCGCGGGCTCCGCTGCCAGAATCTCTTCATGCATTCCGCCGATCGGCTGGAAAGGCTTTTCTTCGGCCGCAATTTCCGCGGCGTGTTCCGTGAGGTAGGCGGTGAGCTCTTCGCCGAGGACGTCATCGCCTTCGGCTTGGGAAGAATCGCCCGAGTGCTGGCTGCCCAAGTTCGGATTCGCTCGAAGCGCTTCCTGAATGACAGGAGATTCGGCGCGAGCGCTCGCCGAAATGACCTCCGCCTCCGCGCGTGGTACTGCAGCCGCCAATTTAGCAACGACCGTTTCGGAAATGGCGGGATTGGACAGCAAAGCCGGCAGCAACGCGGGCCGGAAGTTCTGCAGGTCAGCCATGTAATCCAGAATTTGCCCAGCAGTATGAGGATCCGCCGCGATGGCCTGCACGGCTTCTTCGTCCCAATTGGCCAGAGTGAGACGGGCCTGCTCGCTGAGGTCTTTATGATCGTTGTTATCGGTGACCAAATAGACGAGGATCTCTACCATTTCCAGAGGGGGCAGCGAGAGCGCACCCCTGGCTGCCGACTGCACCAGATTGAGTGGCACGGCAGAGGCGCGAATCAGATCCAGCATGCGCGGCATAGCGCCAGCCTCCTGAGCGTTGTCTTTATCCTACGTGGCTTGCTTTTCCCCGCGGCGCATCATGAGGTAGGCGCGCATGAAGGGCTGCAAATCGCCGTCCAGCACGCGATCCACGTCGCCGACCTCCTCCTTGGTGCGGTGATCCTTGATGAGCCGGTAGGGCTGCAACACGTAAGAGCGAATCTGTGAACCGAAATCGATATCCAGCTTGGAATCCTCGATCTTCCGGGTGGCTTCGCGCTTCTTCTCCATTTCGTGCTCGTAGAGCTTGGAGCGCAGCATGCTCATGGCGCGCTCGCGGTTCTTGTGCTGGGAGCGCTCGTTCTGGCAACTGGCCACAATGCCGGTCGGGATGTGGGTGATGCGCACCGCCGAGTCGGTCGTATTCACGTGCTGGCCGCCCTTGCCGCTGGAGCGGTAAGTGTCGGTGCGAATGTCTTCCGGCTTGATGACGACTTCAATGCTGTCGTCAATTTCCGGGGAGACATAGACGCTGGCGAAAGAAGTGTGGCGCCGTTTGGCTTGATCGAAGGGCGAGATACGAACCAGGCGGTGTACGCCAATTTCGCTGGTCAGCAGACCGAAGGCATATTCGCCGTTCACGGCAAAAGTGGCGGATTTCAGGCCGGCTTCTTCACCGGGCTGGTAATCGTAAAGCACCGTCTCGAAACCCCGGCGTTCAGCCCAGCGCAAGTACATGCGCAAGAGCATATCGGCCCAGTCCTGTGACTCGGTGCCGCCAGCGCCAGGGTGAATGGTGACGATCGCGTTGCGCGCGTCGTTTTCGCCGGAAAGGAGCGTCTCGGTTTCCAGGCGATCCACCAGTTGGCGCAGGGCGTCGATCTCGCGGCGAAGATCCGCATCCACGTTCTCGCCTTCGCCCGCCAACTCAAAGTAAGCGGAAATATCCTCGCTGCGGCGGACGAGGTCCGACTCGGTGGACAGCATGTTGTCCAGGCGCTTTTTCTCGCGCATGACCTGCTGGGATTTTTGCGGATTCGACCAGAGATTCGGGTCGGCGGCCTGCTTTTCGATCTCGGCTAGTTGCGGGCGCAGTTTGTCCGTGTCAAAGATACTCCCGTAGTTCGCGGACTTTGTCCTTCAGCGCCGTGTATTCCTGATCGAGTTCGACATTCATGCTTTGCGTTCTGCCTTTTTGCGGAATGGAAGGCGCATCAACAGCGCCACTAAAGAAATTATCGCACACAAGTAAGCAAACCAATCCCCATGGCGGGTGTAGAAGGTGGTTACGTTCGACAGGGCGTAAGGCGCGCGTAAAGCGGTGCGCTCCTTGCGCGGTAGCGAGGCAACCAGCCGGCCGTAAGGGTCAATGGATGAGGTCACCCCGGTATTGGTGTCGTGCAGCAGCCAGCGGTCGTTTTCCACCGCGCGCATGCGGGCTTGCCGCAGGTGCTGCGCATATGCGCCGCTGTCGCCGTACCAGACATCGTCGGACAAATTAACCAGCACCTGCGCTCCGTTGGCGGCAAATTGCCGGACTTCGTTAGGGAAAATAGACTCGTAGCAGATGAACACGCCCAGCTTGGCGCCCCCGGCGTCGAGGGGTTTGTATTCGCGGCCTGCGGTGAAATTGCCCACCTGCTGCGTGAGCCCTCCGGCGAAGGAGAAAAGCCGCGGGAACGGAAGGTATTCGCCAAAGGGAACGAGATGAACTTTGTCGTAGCGCGCCGTCCATTCTCCGCCGGGGCTAACCAGAGCGCCGGAATTGTAGATCGGCGATGTGGTCTGGTAGGGCGGTCCGGTTGTCCCCACAGCACCGACCAACACCCAAGTCTGCGCCTCCCGTGCCAGATTGCTCACACTATTGCGGTAGTCGGCATCGTTGTCGAAGAACGGGGCGGGGGTTTCCGGCCAGACGATGAGATTCGGGCGCGGCTGTGCGGGGGCATGGGCGGTGCCCCCTGGCAAATCGGCATTCAGACTGATCCTGGTCAGGTCGCGCAGGGTTTCGTCGAAAAATTCGCGTGTCCAGTCGGCATCCGTGAGGATGGGAATATTGGGCTGCAATAGAACGGCCGTGTGATCGGTCGGCAAAGCGGGCGGATTCACCCAGCGGGTTGCCTGCAGCACAACCGCCGCGCCCAAGGTGGCCAACAACAATTGCTTGCGGCGCTCCCGGCGCACCAGAAATGCGCCGGCCAGAGCGGCATTTACCACCATGATCTCGAACGATAAGCCATACACACCTGTGACCGTCGCAATGCGAGCCAGCGCGACATTGTCTACCTGGGTGACGCCCAGCAGGTCCCAGGGAAAGCCGGTGATGCGGGTGCGGGCCAACTCCGTGGTTACCCAAACTGCGGGCACGAGCAGCAAAGCGAACCGGCTGACCGACTTTCTGCCGGCAAGCAGGCTCACCGACAGGCCAAACAGGCCGTGGTACAGCGCCAGATAAAGGCAAAACAGGAGCAGAATGCCGAGCGCTCCGGGACTGTTCACACCGCCGTAGCGGCGCATGGTCCCGTATATCCAGTAGCAGTTGCCGGCGTACCAGAGAACGCCGCAGACATAGGCGAGTAGGAATCCTTGCCAGGGGCTGGCCGGCAAGAGCTTGATGCCATCCTGAAATTGCAGCGTTTCCGGCTGCCGGGCGCGTAGCAAGGCAATCAGCAGCGGTGCCAGCGCGCACCAGGACAGCATATACAGATTCGGCAGCGGGAAAATAATGATCTGCAGGCCGGCAGAGAGCAAAACCAGCAGCCATGCGCTTTTGTGAATTTTCCGCACACCAAAGCATAGCAAACCGCCTTTTAGCCGATTCAGGCGGCTGCCGTGGTTGGTTCACTGGTTTCAGTTTTTCTCTTGCGTTCCCGACGGCATTTCTCTGCGGTCTCGGCGGTTAAGAGCTATCGGTTTGGTAAATCAAGAGCTTGTGACCGCAGAGTACGCCGAGCCAGCGCCGAGCACGCCGAGAAACATCAATAAAGGGAAAGTGGAGCACCACCCCATGGCGGCTGCGCTATGCGGTTTTTAAATTATCGGCTAACATTGGTGGACTATGCCCGCAGCGGTCATTGTTGAAATTGGAATTTCGGAGCTGAAAGTCGCGATCGGATCTATCGGTTCGGCGATCGTTGCGAGTATGAGCGGCGTCGAAGAGGCCGAGTCGCTCTTTGGCTCGGACGACTCCCTTCGCCACTGACCCTTGCGCCTACCTGCATAAATGTCCTCGCCCAACCAACCCGGCCCCTTAGCCAATCGTGTACGCATTGTGGTCGCCACGTCGGTGATGCTGACGTTTATTTCTTACTGGCGAGCCGCCGCCATCGTGCTCAACGATCTTGGCTCTTCGGCTTTCTACGCCGCCGGTATTGCCGAGCAGGCGGTGGGGAAGTCGGCTCCCTGGTTCATTCTCGCGGTGATGTTGTTTTCTTTTACGGTACGCGCGGTTTACGTCGAAAGCTGCTCCATGTTCGTGCGCGGCGGCGTCTACAAAGTCGTGAAAGAGGCGCTGGGCGGAACGCTGGCCAAAATCAGCGTCTCGGCGCTGATGTTCGACTACATCCTCACCGGGCCAATCTCCGGCGTGTCTGCGGGGCAATACATCGCCGGCCTGATGAATGACATTTTGCTGACCATGGATGTGCACGGCTGGATTCCGGGCGCTGTGCATGCCCTGGCCCACGGCACACCGCAAGTCAATGTGAATTGGACTTCCGTAGTCTTCGCCGTCGCGGTTACGGTTTATTTCTGGTGGCAGAACACAAAGGGCATCCACGAATCCAGCGAGAAGGCCCTGCAGGTGATGAAGATCACGACCGTGATGGTGGTCATCCTGCTGGGCTGGTCGGCAGTAACGCTGTTAAAGAATGGCTATCAGTCTGTACCACTCCCTATTCCGGGCAATCTCAATTTCAGTACTGAAGCCCTGGGATTCCTGAAGCACGCGACGCTGGCACAAGACCTTGCCAAGAAGTTTGGGCTTCTCGGTATTTTGATTGCCTTCGGCCACTCGGTGCTCGCCATGAGCGGCGAAGAATCGCTGGCTCAGGTGAACCGCGAACTGGCTCACCCCAAGCTGAAGAATCTGAAGCGGGCTGCCGTCATCATCGCGATTTACAGCTTCGTTTTCACCGGGCTTACGGCGCTGTTGTTCGTGATGATCATTCCCGACTCGGTCCGGATTCCGGTTTATAAAGACAACCTGATTGCCGGGCTGGCGATGTATCTATGGGGGCCGCAACTCCTGCGCCTGGCGTTCCGTGCGTTCGTGGTCGTGGTCGGGTTCCTGATCCTTTCCGGAGCTGTGAACACCGCCATCATCGGATCCAATGGCGTGCTGAACCGCGTTTCCGAAGACGGTGTAATGGCCGACTGGTTCCGTCAGCCCCATAAGCGCTTCGGCACCAGCTACCGGATTATCAATCTGGTTGTTGTGCTGCAGCTGTTTACCATTCTCGCCAGCCATGGCGACGTTTATTTGCTGGGCGAGGCCTACGCTTTTGGTGTGATCTGGAGCTTCACCTTCAACAGCCTGGCCATGCTGGTATTGCGGTTCAAATATCACGGCGAGCGCGGCTGGAAAGTGCCTCCGAACTTTCACATTGCGGGACGCGAGATTCCGCTTGGGTTAGCTTCCGTTTTCCTGGTTCTGTTCTCGACCGCTGTGGTGAATCTGTTTACCAAGTCCGTGGCAACCATCGCCGGCGTTGCCTTTGCCGGGGCATTCTTTCTCATCTTCACCATTTCCGAAAAAGCCAATCAGCGCAAGCATGCGTTGGCACAAGCGCAGATGAAGGAGCACTTCCAACTCCAGCAGACCGACGCGGTGGAGCGTGCCGGCATGGGGATTCATCCGGGGAATGTGCTGGTGACGGTGCGCGATTACAACACGCTGAACCACCTGAAATGGGTGCTGGAACGAACCGATACCAAAGATCAGGACATCGTGGTGATGTCTGCCCGCGTCAGCCAGTTTGGCGCTGCGGCCTACGACCTTTCGATGGAACAGATTTTTAGCGACTACGAACAGACTTTGTTCACCCGCGCGGTTTCCATCGCGGAAGGTTTCGGCAAAAAGGTTTCGCTTCTGGTAGTCCCCGCGCGCGATGTCTGGTCGGCGGTCGTCCAGACCGCGATCAATCTGGAGTCCTCCGCCGTCGTGTCCGGCCTTTCCAGCAAAATGAGTTCGCAGGAGCAGGCCTTCGAACTGGGCCGCGCCTGGGAAGCCACCCCCGAACCCAAGCGCCAATTTGTTTTCCAGGTGGTGCGCCCCGACAAAGCGGTTGATACCTTCCGCATCGGTCCACACACGCCCACCATGAAGACCGAGGATGTCCACATGCTCCACAGGCTTTGGCTGCAGATTACCCGCGAACAGGGGCTCGACAAGCTGCACCACCATGACATCCTCACCGAGGCGCTCGCGCGGTTTGCCCGGGACTACTCGAATCAGGATCACCAGACCATCCTGAACGACTTACGTAAGACGGCGGCGGAAAACGGCGACAAGAAAAGCTCGGTAGAGCATCCCGAGGACGCCTCTTAGCCCGCAAGACAGCCTTCGTGTTGCTTAGTGTCCTTCAGGGCTCATCTTCTTTGTCAAACGCCCGACCGCAGCTAGTTGCCTGAGATACATCCTTAGCGGCTGGGCCGGGGTTCCCCAGAATGCGATTCCCTTGCCTCGCAAGATCTTCTTCGGCAAAATCCCACCCTGGCCTCCTACCATCACACCTTCGCAGATCCGCGCATGTTCGCCGATGCCGACCTGCCCGCCCAGGACGACATTGTTCTCCACTACGATGCTCCCCGAAAAGCCGGCCTGCGCCGCGATCACAACGTTCTCGCCGATCTGGCAGTTGTGTCCGATGTGAACCAGGTTGTCGATCTTGGTGCCATGGCCAATGCGGGTGATCTCCAGTGCGCCGCGATCAATCGTCGTGTTGGCGCCGATTTCGACATCATCTTCGATTTCCAGTTGCCCGATCTGCGGAAACTTCTCATAGTGGCCAGTGGTAAGGTCGCGGACGTAGCCGAAGCCATCGCTGCCCAGCACCGCACCCGCATGAACGATAACCCGGTGGCCGAGCCGCGCTCCCGGATAAATCGTTACATTAGGATAGATTCGGCAATCGCGGCCGATGCTTACGTTCTCTCCGATGATGCTGCCCGCGCCGATGCGCGTGCGCTCTCCGATCGCAACGTTCTCCCCGATTACTACCCGCTCCCGGATAACTGCACTCTCGGCGACCCGGGCCGAAGGGTGGATAGCCACGCTGGGATGAATGCCGGTTTCCATTCGCGAGGCGGGTGACAGAAGCTGCGCCGCGCGCGCAAATGCCAGGCGCGGTTGACGGGCGATGAGCAGTGGTTTCGACGCAGCGCTCGTCGCCGCGAACTCGCCGGCGATCACCGCCGCCGCTTGCGATTCCAGCGCCAGCCGCAGGTTCTTTTCGTCCTCGACAAAGACTAAATCCCGCGGTACCGCCCGCGCGATGCTCGCGACGCCGGCCACCTCGACGCGATCATCTCCCCGCACCGCGGCATTGACGTGCTCGGCTATTTCTCGGATGGAACATTTCATCACGGAACCCTCGCATTTCTTTTATACGCTGCCGCTGCAACCGGTCCCCGTCTTCTCGCTGCGTTCCCTGGAGACGCACAGTCGAATTTGGTCCCTGTACTTTCGGAAGTGGTGAACTCACATTATTCCCGAGTTGGCGGGACAAAGTGACTAGAATACAGGCATGGAGAAGAAGCTCTTCTGGGGATGCTTCACGGTCCTGGGGTTGATCGCCGATTTTGTGCTGCCGCTCTGGTGGGCACTGCTCTCCACCATTCCCATCGTTTATCTCAGCTGGTGGGTTGCCTACCGCAGCCACTGGTTCGACTAGTTTGGCCCCAATGGGAAAGAAAATTCAGATTGCCCTTTGGATCGCCCTGGCTGTAGTCACGGCGCGCACGGCTTACATCCTTTACGAGCGCCATGCGGAAAAAGCGACGCAGATTCACAAACCCGCGCCGCCCCTGAATGCAGATTATTACGTGACGCCGAAGAAGTTATATCTCTATGACCTGAAATCCGCACAACAACTGACTCAGCAGCCGGTCTGGGTGAAGCTCGGCTACGCCTACACATATTATCCGTATGAACCGGGGAGCCACAGCGTAAACTTCGCGCATGAAGCCGGCCAGCTCTTGCCCCTCGAAAAATTGCAAGTCAAGAATGTGATTACGGCCGCCGCTCCCGACAGTCCGGGCCGGCAGATCATGGCGGTTTTCGAGAAGGACGGCAAGGCTTACGCGTTTTCCATTGGCATCGTGAGCGATGGGAACTATCACTTCTACGCCGACGACATGCTCTTTATCCAGGACCCGCACGACCTTTACAAACATTGGACGAGCGACGTATGGGCTGCCATTGACCGTCATGAACTAAAGCCGGGAATGAGTGAGCTCCAGGTGAGCTTCGCCGTTGGGCTGGGAGTTGCCGAAGGATCGGGCGGCTCCGAAGATAAGACCATGAACTATGCTAATGGCGGCAAGCCGCTAAGCGTCACCTTCCGCAATGGCAAGGCCGTTGAAGTTCAAAAAGGGAGCTGATCAAACTTCCGAATCCCGGTTTCAAGCGTAGGCTTTACCAACGACCGGTGAGTCCGGGCCTGCCGCTTTGTCTTCTTCCCCGTGAATTTTGCCATCTTCTTCCGCGTAGAACGAACGGTGTTCCGCGTCCAGTTGGTGAGGCGTCATGGTGAGAATAAAGCCGTCCTTTTGTGAGCGGAAGCCCACCATGTAGTCGCCCTGATCGGTGTTTGCCATTCGTCGCGTAAAAGAACCGGTGTGTACCAGCTGAGCCAATGACTTGGCATAGTGCCCGTTCTTTTTCTCATACAGTTTCTGCGCTCGTAGAACGGTTCGCACGTAACCCAGCGCCGCCGCCTCGGACTCCGAACGAGCGGGATCTCCGGGAAACTTAGGTTGATATGGTGTTTGCGCCGCCGCCCACGCCGTTAAGAACAAGAATGCTACGCTCCAAATCGCGCTCCGGTAGGCCAATCTCATGATGTCTAACCTTTCTTGTACCTGTTTTCTCCCATGTTACCGCCGTAATTGCCAATTCGTTACTGGGCTTCTCAATTGCGCCGATTTCCATTTATGCTAACGCAGGTCGCGCATATCACATATGAAACCAGCATTGGCTAAGAAGCCGCTAATCCGGGTTGCTGTGGTCGAAAGTGATCCTCTACGTTTTGTCGGATTTCGAGCCCTGTTCGATTCAGAACCGGACTTTGAACTGATTTCCTGTTCTTTCCCCGATATTAGTGCGTTGCAAGGCATTGATCTCGTGTTGCTCGGCAACCGCGGTGGAAATAATTTATTCGATCTGATGGCGAGCCTCAAGGCGTCTCGCCCCGACCTGCGCATCATTGTGACGGGTTCTGGAGTGGATGAAGAGACTATTCTGAAAGCCATCGCCGCCGGAGCCAAAGGGTATGTGGATGAAGCGGCGGCGCCCAAGGAATTTGTGCAAGCCATCCGCATCGTCAATCAAGGTTCCGTGTGGGCACCGAGGCGGGTGCTTTCCATGTTCATCGAGCGCGTCAGTTCGGCGCCAGGCCGCGTTTTTCCTGCCGGGCGCGTAACCTTTACCGACCGCGAAAAGGAAGTTCTGGAAATGCTGGTTGCGGGCCGTTCCAACAAGGAAATTGGCGCTGCCCTCGGGATTGAAGAGCGCACGGTCAAAGCGCATGTTGCCAAGCTCATGCGCAAGGTTGGGGTGCAGAACCGGATCGCGCTTTCGGTTCATGCCATCACGCATTCGCTGGTCACCGCCCGCTAGGTTGCAGCTCATTACCTTGGGACACTGCCCTCGGTAATCTTGTTGGCTTGGGATCCTTCCCGCATACTCGCCTCACCTACCACAGAACCTGGGAGACGGGGTTGGAAGCGGAGATTTAGGGTCACCGTTGCCAGCCCCGATTTTTTTGGTCCTAACCCCAGGTGTATCAATCAGATTCACTCGCTTTCCACAACAGCCATCCATTTTGTCTGCCGCTGAATCATTTAGAATGAGCTTCAGTTTCTGAGCCCCAGGAAAAGTAGAGGAAAAATGAAAAAGATTTTAGTTCTGTGGGTTGTTGTGTGCTTGTCCGCGATGGCGATAGCGGCAGATGAGAGTGACAAGCCCAACAGCCGTTTGCAAGCCGCGGCCGACGTTCTGAATGAAATCCAGAATACCCCGGACAATGGCATACCCTCCGAGGTTTTCGGCTCGGCACAGTGCGTCGCCGTGGTGCCTTCCATGTTGAAGGGCGGGTTCGTTGTCGGCGCGCGTTACGGACGCGGTGTCGCCAGTTGCCGCACTCCAAAGGGTTGGAGCGCTCCTGCATTCATCACCATCGAAGGCGGCAGCGTCGGATTGCAGATTGGCGGACAGGCTGTGGATCTCGTCATGCTGATCATGAATGACAACGGCATGAAGAATCTGCTTTCCAGCCAATTCAAACTGGGGGCGGATGCCAGTGTGGCGGCAGGCCCAGTCGGCCGTCACGCCGCTGCCGATACCGATTGGAAGTTGCGCGCCCAGGTTCTGAGCTACTCGCGGGCGCGTGGAGTTTTTGCCGGGTTAGAACTGAATGGCGCCGTGGTTAAACAGGACAAGGAAAGCACTTACCAGTTCTATAACAAGTTTGTGCCTTTCAAAACTTCTCTGGATGGCGAGATCGAAGCACCCAAAGGTGCCTATCCGTTTCTGAGCACGTTGGCCAAGTGGGCCAAATGGGCTGGTTAAGCTCTGCGGAAAAGTTGCAAGCTGCAGTGAAACGGAACGAATTCATAGGCATAGATAGATCATCGATCCGCAACCAATCGGGAAGGCACGAGTTCACCCGTGCCTGAGCCCGCCATCTGGTACGGCAGGTTCCGGTCCAAGCCTTAAGACTTCGAAGTGCTCAGTGAGCCGCTACCGAGACTTCGCTGCATTTGACAAGCAATTTTTGCAAGTGCTACCGTCACGCTTCCCCTGAATGCGGCAGCGAATCGAGTACGCGGCAGCCTGGCTGGTGATCAAGGGCCTAGGTGCGTTGCCTCGTTCCCTGGCTCGGGCTGTTGCCATTTCCATCGCATGGCTTGTCTACCTGGTGCATTCCCGCCTGCGCCGCGTCGGCATGCGGAACCTTGCCCTGGCCTTTCCGGAGAAAACACAAAACGAGCGAGCGAAGATTCTGCGCGGCGAATTTAGCTCGCTGGGGCGGCAACTCGCCGCGGTCTGTCGCTTCCCCAAGTACACGCTGGGAAACGTCAACAAGGTCGTGGTGTACGACGGCTTCGAAAACTACGAGCGGGCGTTTGCCCGTGGTAAAGGCGTGCTGTTCCTGACCGCGCACTTCGGCGGCTGGGAACTCTCCGCCTTCACCCATTCGTTGCACGGACATCCCATGCATGTGATCATGCGCCCGCTGGACAATATCTATCTGGACCGCCTGATGCGCCAGTACCGTACCATGCACGGCAACGCCATGGTGGATAAAGATGACTTCGTGCGCGGCCTGCTTTCTGCCATGAATCGCGGAGAAGTCGTCGGCATTCTCATGGATACCAACATGATCGCCTCGCAAGGCATTTTCGTTGATTTCTTCGGCATTCCCGCATGCACGGCCAGCGGACTGGCAAGGATTGCTCTGCGCACCGACGCGGCGGTTGTTCCCGGCTTCACCATTTGGGATCCCGTGCTCAGGAAGTACCGTCTGCGCTTCGACCCCTCCGTGAACCTCATCCGCACCAATGATGCTGAGGCCGATATCGTAGCCAACACCCAGCTTTTCACCAAAATCATCGAAGAATATGTGCGCCGCTACCCCGATCAATGGTTGTGGATTCACCGGCGCTGGAAAACCCGCCCTCCTGGCCAACCACCGCTGTATTGAGACTTCTGTCAGGCGCGATGCTCCCACTTGGGCGCTTGGCCCCTGGCCAGCATGACTTAGGTAATCTTCAAGCCCATGCGGATTTTTCTTATCATGAGATCTCCATCCTCATGTTGTATCGCATTGCCAGACTGTTCGCTTTCGGAGCACTTCTTGTTGCCATGGCCTGCTTCGCGCAGCAAGATCAATCGAATGGCCGCAAGGTAGTTTCAAGGGTAGAACCCGAATATCCGCGTATCGCTCGCGATCTGCATTTGGGCGGGACCGTCAAGGTCGAAGCGCTGGTGGCGCCCAATGGCACGGTGAAGACCATCAGTGTTCGCGGTGGCCCGCCAATTCTCACCAATGCCGCCGCTCAGGCCGTCCGCAAATGGAAGTGGACTCCTGCCTCGCACGAGACTCGCGAACCTGTGGAACTCAAGTTCAAACCGTATGAGTGAACGTCGCGTCGGCGTGGCATCGCTTGGGTGTGATACAAAGCTGCTGTGAGCTCCGCATGTAGATCCGGGCGGTTTTCCTGCGTCTCGGAGGAACTCCTGTGTTGAGGGCACTCTTCACCTCACTCTCCGCCAATCGCTCCTTGCGCGCCGTTGCCGAACGCTCCTCGATTGGCCGGCGCCTTTCCCGCCGTTTCGTCGCCGGGACCGAACCCGAAGATGTTCTCCGTGCTGCGCAGTCCGTCAATCAATCCGGCCTGAGCGTTTCCATTGATGATCTCGGTGAAAACGTCACTAGAGTGGAGGAAGCCCGCGCCAGCGGTGAACTGTATCATCGCCTGCTCGACGAAATTGCCGCTCGCAAACTGGACGCCAACATCAGCCTGAAACTCACCCACATGGGGCTCGACATTGATGAGAACCTGGCTCGCGAACAGGTCTCCTCCCTGGTCGCCAAAGCCGCAGGGATGTCTCCTCCCAGCTTTGTCCGGGTGGATATGGAAGGCTCGGCCTACACCGATCGCACGCTCTCCCTGGTTCGTGATCTGCACCGCCGGCCGGGGAACCGGGGCCAGGTTGGGGCGGTGATTCAAAGCTACTTGCGCCGCTCGGAAGATGATGTCGCCGGACTACTCTCCGATGGCATCCGCATTCGCCTCTGCAAGGGCGCTTACAACGAGCCGCGCACGATTGCCTTTGAGAAGAAGTCTGATGTGGATGCCAACTATCTTAAGCTGGCAAAGTTGTTGCTCAACAGCGGCGTTTATCACGGGTTGGCCACCCACGATGAAAGCCTCATTCGCCGGCTCAAGCACTTTGCGGTTCAGGAAAAGATTCGACCCGGGAGTTTCGAATTCCAGATGCTCTACGGCGTCCGCCGCGACCTGCAGCAGAGTCTCGTACGCGAGGGATGGGGCATGCGGGTCTACATTCCCTTTGGCGATGCGTGGTACCCCTACCTGATGCGGCGGCTTGCCGAAAGGCCGGCCAATGTCCTATTCATCGCCAGGAATTTGCTGCGGAAATGATTGGAAGCTCGAATACAGTGAATCTGCTACCGGCTGGAGTATCAGCCCTATGGTTTTTACGAGGTCGAATTTGGCATAATTTATTCAGAATGATCGAGATCAAACGAAAAGGAACGCTTTGGTATTTTCTCCGCGCACCCGTCCGCCTCTACCACTGGCACCTGGGCTGGCTATTGGGAAAGCGTTTCGTATTGCTCACCCATGTTGGCCGCCGCTCTGGTCTGCCCCGGCAGAGCGTTCTGGAAGTCGTTCAGTACCGCAAAGAAGGTCCCGAGGTCGTGGTGGCGAACGGGTTCGGGCCCAATTCTGACTGGGTCCGAAACATTGAGGCCAAGGGAGGGGAAGAGGTGACCATCGGTTCGCAACATTTCGCTGCCTCGCACCGTTTTCTCGGCGAGGAGGAAGCAGCGGAAGTGATCAAGGATTACGAATACCGGAATCGGTTCATCGCGCCGGTGGTGCGCGCAGGGTTTAGCTGGTTGCTGGGCTGGCGGTATAGCGCGAGTGAAAGTGATCGCCGTGCGCTGGTGAAACAGCTTCCGCTGATCGCGTTTCGCCCCCGGACCTCGGCGCTTCGCACTACACTTCCAGCCCAACAGAGCGCATAAGTTCCAGCCCGTTGCTCTTCGTGACTACCCCATCGCGCAGCTTGTAATCGAACGTCATCGCGCCGTTTTCCAGCTCATCCTGAAAATGCACGTTGCACAGATCGCCGTTTTCCGATCCGCCGATGTCCGTCAGAGCTAGGTCATGAGTGCTGACCAAGCCGATCGAGCCGCGATTGACCAAAGCGCGCACGATGCCTTCGGCGCCGATGCGGCGATCTTTGGAATTGGTGCCTTGCAGGAGTTCGTCCAGGAGAAAAAGCAAGGGGGGATTGCCTCCCGCGAGATCGAGAATTTTGCGTAGCCGCGCGATCTCGGCGTAGAAGCGTGAGCTGCCTTCGCGCAGGGAATCGTTGACCCGAATGCTGGCACCCACTTGCAGCGTTGTGAGCCGTAAACCGTGAGCCCGTACCGGCCCGCCCGCCATGGCAAGAACAACGTTAAGGCCAACGGCGCGAAGCAGGGTGCTCTTCCCCGACATGTTAGAGCCACTTACCAGCAGAACACGGTTCTTTCCGGCAATGCTTACATCGTTACGAACACAGCGCTCTGCCGGGATGAGCGGGTGGCCGAGGTGGTTACTCTCGAAAACAGCGACACCCTCCGCAAATTCCGGAAAGGGATCGTTGGGATGCTCGAAGCTGTAACTTGCCAGGGAAAGGAGGGCTTCCGCCTCTCCAATCGCAGTCAGCCAGCGCCGCACGGTGCTGCCGTGAGTGCGGCGCCAGTGCTCGGCGGCGAATGCCACTTGCACCGAGTACATGAGCGGAGCGTCCAGCATCTGCACGGCAATGTTGTGGCGGGAATCAATCCAATTTACCAGGGTTCTCAGCCGCCCGATTGCCTGGCAGCCTTTGACCTGGCCCGATGAAAGCTCCCGTTGCAGCGCCTGCAGTCGCGGCGCCTGGAAAGCGTGGGCTTCCAGCCGCGCCAGCGCTCCCGAAAGGAGGTCCAAGTCGCGAAAGGCGTGCTCGGCTTCATGCAGTGCTGCCTCCAGAGCTTCCCGCAACCTGTAAGTGGCGATGGCCTCGGACAGTACGATGAGTATGAGCGGCGTGGCGGACCCGAAGTAAATCCACACCGCTACGCCCAAGACTGCCAGACCAGCGAGGGCGGGAGCCAGCCACCGCAGCCATAGGTGTTTCATGAGGTTCGGAGCCTCCGACCACCGCAACAGTGCTTCGGGGTGAACGCCTACCCCGGCATCTTCGCCCAGTACAGCAAGGTCTTCGCGAAGATCGAGCTGGTCGCGCAGTTCGGAGACTGCAATATGGCGCTCGCGGACGGATCCTATCGACGCCGGTGAAAGCAGCCATTGCGCAAGCGTATCCTCCCCCATGCGCGTGCGCGCGGTCGAGAGAAGCTGAAACAGGCTGTGCTTGCCGAATAAATCGAGATCGGCGGCGTACACGTGATGAGGATCGTCGAAGCGCTCGCCGGTCTCTCCGATTTCGTCCCAACGATCTTCGAGGCGAGCTATGCCGTTCTCGTAAAAGGTGGCTGCGCGCTGTGCCAACTCGCGGGCGCGAAGAATGCCGGAATGGTAAGCGGCGGTAGCGACGAACGCCGCAATCGGCGCGCCCAGCCACCAGGGGGAAAGGTAGTGCCGGCCGAAGGAGGCCCACCCGACCATGACTGCGAGGAGCGCCAAAACCAGGCGCAGATTTCCCAGGCGAATGTGAATTCTCTCGTAATGGGCGACCCGCGACTGGCGCGAGCGTAGGCGTAGGGCATACTCTTGAGAGGGTGACACGACCCTAAAATGTAGCAGCAAGGGTCAGGGCGGGAAAGCGCCAGCTTACCGTCCGGCCCGTGCGCCCAACCATGCACCGCGTCTGGAAACTTTAGGTGCCGCTCTGTAGTCTAATAACTGATGCTCGTATTTCCTCATGCGGACTAGCCGATTTGCGTTTCTCGTGATCCTTACGGCACTGCTCGCCGGAATGGCGTTTGCAGCGGGGTCTGACCTTGCTTCCATTCTGCCCAAACAATTTGGCGGCTGGAGCATGTCCGGCGCCGCAAAGACCAGCACCGACCCTGCCGCTGCCGACGCGTCGAATGCGGCGTTGCTGAGGGAATACGGCTTTACCGATTTCGCTTCTGCTACTTACACCCGGCCGGGCGGGCGCAAGCTTACAATTAAGGCCGCCCGCTTTGCGGATGCAACCGGCTCCTACGGCGCATTTACCTACTACAAACTGCCCTCCATGCTCACCGAGCAGATCGGAGACCAGGGCGCGTCGCTGAACGACCGTGTGCTCTTTTTTCGCGGCAACATTCTGGTGGATGCCGTCTTCCAGCAACTGAGCGCTATGTCCGCCGCCGAACTGCGGGAACTGGCGGGCATGTTGCCGCTGGCTGCCGGAGGCAACCGCAGTGTTCCCACACTCACGGGTTACTTGCCTGCGCGGGGACGGGTGGAGAACTCCGTAAAGTACGTAGTTGGACCGGTGGGCCTGTCGAAAATAAACGCACCCTTGCCGGCCAGCCTGGTGGATTTCAACTCCGGCGCGGAAGTAGCCCAGGCGGATTATCAAATTTCCGGAGGAGAAGCCACGCTCATGGTGATCTCCTATCCCACGCCGCAGATCGCAGCCAGGAATCTACAACGCATGGATGCCGCGCACCAGTCGAGCGCGCAGCCGCAATCTGCAGGGGCATCGCTAATGACCATCGCGCCGTACTTTGACCGGCGTACGGGGCCGATTGATGTTGTAGCGGCCGGACCACTTTCGCAAAGTCAGGCAAAGTCGTTGCTTGAATCGGTGAATTACGACGCCGACGTCACCTGGAACCAAAACACTTACTTCGACAAGAAGAACAACGTTGCCAACCTGCTGGTGAACGTTATAATCCTCTGCGCCATCATTGGAGGGTTCGCCATCGTGGCGGGAATCGCTTTTGGCGGGGTTCGGGTGCTCATCCGCCGGCTCTCGCCCAACAACTTTCTCGACCGTCGCGAGGAGGTCGAGTTCATCTCGCTCCACCTCTCCGACAAGAACAAATAGGCGTCGGTTCCTTCTAAGTACCTAATTTCAGGTGGTTTAAAGGGTGGGACGCCGGTTTCGTCTCAAAATGCTCTAAAAGGGAGAGTTGTTTACGCATTTCATATGTCATTGAAAACAAAGACAGTTATTTCCAAGAAATCCCTTGACACCCCCCTTTTTCGGCTCATAAGATTTCGCCAGAAAGTTTTGACGGTCTAAACCTCCGTTGGAACTATTCTCCCTTAAGAAAAGGCCGCCTTTTGCCGGGCGGCCTTTTCGCGTTTGGGGTTGCTCGCCTCCCCGGCGGCTGGACTTCGAGAATACTGTGTTAAGCCACAGCAGGGATTGCGTGCATTTGTGCGACCTTCTAGACTGCGGTGAGGATACGAATAGTGAGCCGATCAATCGTGAACGCGGTCGAGATGAAACGCGCCTGCGGACGCCTGCTCAATAGGTTAGCGGACGAATGCGAGTCGGGCAATTCCTCTGTAGCCTTCACTGCGGACCAGCATAACCTCCGCTTTGAGATTGGCGATTCGTCGGAAACAGTCCATGCCATCGCAGTGCAAAGCGGCAATGAGTCGGTTCAATCCTCTCTGTTTTCGGCGATGGCCCAAACTCTTCGGTTCTATCGCAAGAAGAAAATTGAGATTGCGGTTTCGGGCAACGAGTTGAAAGTTGAACGAATGGTTTTCCGTCCGCCGACGCACAACAGCCTGAACGGCGGGGAATAGGTTGCGCCATGGGAATGGATCTTTACGGGCTCAAGCCCACGAACCGCGCCGGGAAGGACTTTTACAATAACGTCTGGTGTTGGATTCCCCTATGGGAATATGTGGCCAGCGAGTGCTCCGACATTCTGACTGAGAAGGACATCACAAAGCCTTGTAAGGATTCTCGATGCGAATGAAGACCGAGATGATGTAGTTCAAAAAGAAATTGATAGCCTGGAGAAGAAGCAAGTTCCAACGCGGGGAGCTTTTCTTTCTGAAATGCTCTGTTTGCGGTTTCCCGAAGAATACCCTGTGTTGAACAAGCCCGTTCAGGACTACCTTAGAGCCGTCAAGTACAAGCCACCACGACTGGCGAGTGAGGGAGCGCGCTATATTTTCCTGGCTAAGACACTGCGGACCTCCTTGCTTGATAACCAAGACCATCCCGCGAAGAATCTTGCCGAGCTAGATACGGTCATCTGGCTCAAATATGGCAAGAGATAACCCGCCAGTGCGTAGTTCGTTAGGCTCTGCTTGCGTGCGGAGGGGCATTGCGACGGCCCCCCCAATTCACAACAAATGGGGCTTGGATTCACATCAATCAGATCAGGCTTGACGTAACTGCTGATCGACAGCATAATTACTATGAGTTAACATATGAGTAGTTCTACTAGGACAGCCAAGAGCTTCACGCTGGACCGTGAAGTAAACGACTACGTGACCCGTACCAAAGGAGAGCACTCGGCGAGTGAGCGGGTGAACCAGCTCCTTAAGCGTGCCATGCTGCAAGAACAGCACGACCAGTTGGAGGCGGAGGCGGAGGCGTTTTTTGCCTCGGTAAAAGATTCAGAGCGGAAAGAGGTCCGTGCTTTTCAGGCTGCATCCATCCGGTCCATCACGAGAGACTAGATGCCCTTTCCACGTCGCGGCGAAGTCCATCTTGCGAAATTGGATAAGCTACGGCCGGTGATCATTCTGTCGGTCGACGCCCTGAACAAGTTCGCTTTTGATGTGTGTGTCGTTCCAATCACGACAAAAGAGCACGCGAGATTCGGTATGCGTGTTCCGCTTAAAGCCCGGGACGGAGGGCTGGATTATGACTGCTGGGCCAAATGCGATCAGGTGGCAACACTTGAAAAAGCATTAGTCCAATATCCTGCGATCGGCGTTCTGTCGGCGGAAAAATTTGATCGCATTCAAGAGCAGGTCAAGATATGTCTGGGACTCTTTTGACCCAGCAAAGGTCGTCTTTCAGCAACACCCGCACGCCTTTCCCTGCATCGCTTCCCACCCTTCCCACATAATGAAAGGGACGATGGCCACCGCCGCAACCGGGTCAGCCCAGGCGACGTGCCATACCCCATTGATTCCCAGTCCAACCAGAGTAATGACAGAAAGATAGGCGCAGACGGTGGATTCGGCGGCATCGGCCTTGAGTGCTGCACTGCCGGTGGCTGCGGAGAGTTTTCTCTTTTCGCGAGCCAACCAGGGCATGCCGATGGCAGCAACCAGCAAGACGCCAATCCCCAGATACGACGGTTTCGGTTCGCCGTATCCCAACAGGGAGCGGGCGGAAACCAGGACTACATAGACTGCCAGACTAAACAGCAAGGCGCCGGTGATTTGCGCGGCGCGCTTTGCCGTGCGCTCGTGAGGAGTATTCGCCCGAAACTGCCACAGCACGACGACGGCGGAGAGCAGTTCGATGGCGCTATCGCCCCCGAATGCCAGCAGAGCAGGGCTGCGCGCCCTCCAGGCTGCAGCCAGCGATGCGATCGCCTCGGCAGTCATCCAAACTATCGTGACGGACTGAATTTGGCGCACCCGGCGAAGAATGTCGGGGCCGGCACCATGCACGTGTGAACCCATCGGAGAGCATTATGGCACGGGCCGGTCCCCGCCCTTTACGCGTCTGCGCCTCACATTTAGAATCGAGCACAGGCCGACGTAGCTCAGTTGGTAGAGCAGCCGATTCGTAATCGGCAGGTCAGCGGTTCAAGTCCGCTCGTCGGCTCCAGTTTCTTGTTACGTTAGACTTCCAGCTACACAGCCCCTCCGATCCCTCTTAAGCATCCCGGAATCATGCCATCTTCTTGCACCCGAGAATCCAGGCCAACCCAAGGTTTGCTTGCGGCGGCAGACTCGCTATAATGCGGGCAACGCAGAGGGGTGTGCATCTTGGACGTTTTCTTTAACGCGCTTTTTCGTACCTTGAGCGCCATGTTCCTGGTCGGAACGGTGGGCTGCATCCTAGTCATTCCAATAACAGCCTATCGGCTCTTCAGCACTCTCTTCGAGCAGGACCGCGAGGAAGACCAGTAGCTGAACGTCGCGGGTTGTGCGATGTTCTCTCCCTGAGGTCCTTTCTTCTCGACAAACCACGGGTCCAGGGAAGCGGCTCGTTCTCCCGAATGTGGCATCATAGGTCACGGATCGCATTTCATGGAGTGGCCAATCAGCGTGCGCTTTCAGGCGGCTTTATTGTCGATCGCCGCGGTTTGCCTTTACGCCTTGCCGCTTTTCGGCCAAAGTTACAATGGCGAGCTGCGAATCAAGGTCACAGACCCATCCGGGCTCGGGGTCAAGAGCGGGGTCGAACTGGTCAGCCAAGCCAACGAATACAAAGACACTCTGATCACCGACGACTCTGGCAGCCTGGTGGTCCGCCGCTTGCCTTACGGCATTTATCGTGTGGTGGTCCACCGGGAGGGCTTCGCGCCGGTCTCGCAGTCGCTGGAGATTCGTTCCGCCATTCCAACTCACCTCGCGGTGAAACTGAGTCTGGCTCCGGTTTCTGCGGTGGTGAATGTGAACGCCGCCGCCACTCTGATCGATCCGCATCGTGCCGGTTCGTCCAATGAGATCGGCGCTCAGACCATCAAGGATCGCCCCACCTCCCTGCCTGGCCGCTCCTTACAGGATCTGGTGAATTCGCAGCCCGGCTGGTTGTATGAGGGCAATGCCGTTCTGCACCCGCGCGGTTCGGAGTACCAGACGCAATTTGTCGTGGATGGCATTCCGCTCAGCGACAACCGCTCGCCCAGCTTCGGCCCGGAGATTGAAGCCGATGACGTGGAGTCCATGAACGTCTACACCGCCGGCATTCCCGCGGAATTTGGCCGAAAGATGGGCGGAGTCATCGAGGTCAATACGCTGCACGATATCCAGCCGGGCCTGCATGGAGATGCGGTTCTCTCCGGAGGCACCTTCGGTACGGGCGCCGCGTTCGCCCGTGGCCAATATTCCTGGGGGGCAAACACGCTGGCCGGCAGCGCCGATGGCAGCATGACCCAACGCTATCTGAATCCCGTGGTTCCAGAAAACTACACCAATAACGGAACCACCGGCGATTTCTCTCTTGGCTACGAGCGCGAGATCACACAAAACGACCGTCTGAACCTGAGTTTGCGCCGCGAATTCTCCCGCTACCAGATTCCGAACGAGCAAATCCAGCAGGCGGCGGGGCAGCGGCAGGACGGCGACAATGCGGAGACCATCGGCATTGCTGCCTACCAGCATATTTTTTCGTCCGACATAGTGGGCAATTTGCGCGGGATGGTACGTGACGATTCCAACGATCTGAGTTCCAACCCGCTCGCTACGCCGGTGATCGCCTTCCTGCACAACGATTTCAAAGAAGGTTATTTCAATGGCAGTATTTCGGTTCACCACGGCAGGCATGAGTGGAAGGCGGGGATTGAATCCGATGCCATGTTCCTGCATGAAAACTTCAGCGACGTTATCACCGACCCCACTCGCTTCGATGACGGTACGCCGCCGACCTTTGCCTTTATGGGCAGCCGGCCCGATCTGGAGCAGGCTGCGTTTCTAGAGGATCGCATCCGCCTCGGCAAATGGACGGTCAGTGCCGGGCTGCGTTGGGACCATTACCAGCTCATCGTGAACCAGAATGCGGTCAGTCCGCGGGTGTCGGTTGCGCGATATTTTCCTTCGGCGAACCTGGTACTGCATGCTTCCTACGATCGCGTTTTCCAGACACCTTCCTCGGAGAACCTTCTATTGTCCAGTTCGCCCGCGGTGGTATCGCTGAATCCCGACGTCTTGCGCTTGCCGGTGGAACCGTCACAGGGCAACTACTATGAAGTTGGACTGACCAAGGCTTTGTTGGGAAAATTCCGCTTCGATGCCAACTACTACCGGCGCTACGTAAACAACTTTGCCGATGACGACCAGATTCTCAACACCGCGGTCAGTTTTCCCATTGCTTTCGACAGGGCGGTTATCTATGGCGCCGAAGCCAAGCTGGAGCTGCCCACGTGGGGCCGCTTCTCCGGATTTCTGAGTTATTCCTACATGTTGGGAACCACATGGTTCCCGGTCACAGGCGGACTCTTCCTTGGCGACGATGCGGCGAGTGCCATCGACTCAGCTTGCCGGACGCTTTCCGGACTCGCAGGATCAACGCAACACGCTGCGGCTCCGCGTCCGCTATCAGCTCGATCCGCGGGTATGGTTCGCCACCGGCGGGCAGTATGGCAGCGGGTTACCCTTCGAATTCGAAGGCACTCCGGAAGAAGCTCTGGCCCAGTATGGGCCTGCGGTGGTAAACCGCGTAAAGTTCGAGGATGGCCGGGTGAAACCGTCCATGTCCATCAATGCGTCCGTCGGCATGGATTTGGTCAAACGGGAACGGTTCAAAACCAGCCTGCAAGCTGATGTTGAGAATTTAAACAACCGCCTGAATGTCATTGATTTCGGCGGTCTTTTCTCTGGCAATGCAATCGCCCCGCCGCGCAGTTATTTCCTGCGTTTGACTATCCAGCTTCTAACCCAAATCCTCCCGCGCCCGAATCTCATCTAAGTGTCAGGAGAAAACTTCCTCAAATTGCGATCACGAATCCTGGTCTTCCTTGGTGTTGCTCAATCGATCTTATTCCTCGCTCATTGGTTTTTGTACGAGACCTGGACAGCCTTCTGGGTTATGTCAGATCCTCCCGGTCATTACAAAGTTCCAAATCGCCATCGGGCTGCTTTCCATCAGCTTTGTGACGGCGTCGCTGCTGGCCTGGCGATACACGCATCCGGCGGTGAGGGTCTATTACATGGTGGCGGCAGCGTGGCTGGGAACGCTGAGTTTTTGCTTTCTGGCATGTATTGCTTGCTGGCTGGTTTTCGGGGGAGCGCGCCTGGCTGGGTTGCACCCGGACGGCCGAATCCTCGCGCTGGTATTCTTCGCAGCGGCAATGCTTGCGAGTCTCCTTGCGATGGTGAATGCGGCATGGACTCGAGTTCGACGCATAAGCGTCAAGCTTCCGAACTTGCCGGAATCGTGGCGTGGACGGGTGGTGGCCCTGGTCAGCGATACACATCTCGGTCCTGTCCGTGGACTCGAATTTATCCGGGGGATCGTCAAGAAGCTTAAGCGGCTCAGCCCCGACATCGTATTTATTCCCGGCGACCTTTATGACGGAACTGCCGCCAAGATCGACGCCTGGGCCCAGCCCTGGAGTGATCTTTCCCCGCCGCTGGGCACGTATTTTGTCAGCGGAAACCACGAAGAATTTCACGATCGCGATGCATATTTCAGGGCGGTCGAGAGTGCCGGCGTCCGCGTTCTGAACAACGAAAAGATCGATGTCGACGGCCTGCAACTGGTCGGCATTCACTTTCGCGATTCGGTGAACGACGACCGCTTTCGCGGCCTGCTGCAAAAAGCCCAGCTGGACCGGAATCGTGCCAGCATTCTGCTGACCCATGCACCTGACCGGGTGAAGATCACGGAGGAAGAAGGAATTTCCCTCCAGCTTTCCGGACACACTCACGGCGGGCAGTTCTTCCCTTTTACCTGGATCACGTCGAGGATTTATGGGCGATTCGTTTACGGATTACAGCGGCTCGGCAATCTTCTGGTCTACACCTCGTACGGAGCTGGTACCTGGGGCCCCCCGATGAGGCTTGGGACTTCCCCGGAAATTGTGCTGATTCAATTCGAATAAAAGCGAAAGACAGAGGGCTCAGAGTTCACAGAGGCAAGCACAGCCTTCTTGCTCCTTATGAGCGCCGGGGACCTTTCGAAGGTGGGGCTTTCACCTTCCGTGGTCCAATCCGCCCGGGGCTCGATGGCTCCAACTTATAGCGTCCCGGACGTTTCGGCTCATGGCGTACGCTGCGGCCCTCCACTAGATGAAATAGTTCTTCAGCCAGGTTCTTGGTGTGATCTCCGGCGCGCTCGAATGCCTGTGCGACCAGCAGCACAGTAGTGCTGTAGTCACGGCGGCGGCGCTCGCGGCTTTCCAAGTGACGCCGGAAGACTCCCCGGCAAACCTGATCAATCTGCGAGTCGGTCTGAATCACCCAGCTCGCCGCGCTCAGATCGCGCTGCAGAAAGCCGTTGTATACCGCCTCCAGCATCTTCTCCAGCACCCCAGACATGGCGATCAAGTCGTGGCTGTCGTCGCGCAGCAAACGCACAGGCAGGTCCTGCAACCGAATAGCAATCGAGCAGGTCAGATCGCCAATACGCTCCAGGTCAATGATCAGCTTGAGGCAAGCAAGAAGTTCCCGCGCCTCGGGCTCTGTCACTTCGGTGATAGCGCCGGGGATCTCTTCATCCACGCGACGCTCCATGCGATCGAGTTCCTTCTCGCAGTCCTTGACCGAAATGAAGGCCATGTTGGAGGAGTTCTCGATGAAATCGCGAAGATTGTAGGCGGCATCTTTTCCCACCAGGCAGGCTTGCAGGGCAAGATGAGTGAGTTCGCGGTTGGGTCGGGGTTCTTGCGGGGACTGGCGCTTCATGCCTCTCCTGCGGACGCGGTCAACCCATGATACCGCCGGAGGGCTTCGCTTTCCGATCTTCCCATGTAGCGGGCCAGGGCGCCCGGATCGGTCTGACGAAGATCGATGAGCACAAAGCCATCCAGCACATCGGAGAAGCTGCGGTCGACGTTGAAGCTGAGCAGGCGGCCACCGAGCCTGGCATACTGGGCGCAATCCGGTACTCTACATGCATCTCCGCCAGAACGTTCTCCAGCAGGGAACAATGGATGGGTTGCTGCGAACGGCGGTAGAGTTCCCGGATGCGTTCGAAAGGCAGGAAACGCTGCGCCAGACCGCGAGAGGGGAAAAGTTCCGGACTGTTGAATACGGGTCCGGTGGCTTGTCCCGCGAAACCAGAAATCGGCATATTGAATTAGTAGCCGACCTACTTTGCAGCACCATGAATACCAGGTAAAAAGCCGGTGAACGGGGGTTACGAAGGTGATCCCAGCAACGTTGGATCGGCTGAAAGCCTCGCCTTGCTTTCTGGTTTCGCTTTCCACAGCATTGCACAAGAAATCCTTCGGGTCTTCCAAATGTGCACCGTTGTTGCGGCATTGTCGCAGAGGATTCGCCATGAATTTGCTATTGCAAGCGCCGACCGCATTCCGGATAATACTTTTGAAACGCAGCTATCTAAACAAGTGCATCGGTATAGTCGAGCAGATCTACTTCGTATCCTGCGGCTTACGGCGCGTCAATTGGCGAGCTGGGAGAAAGCTGAACTTGTCGCTCCTGCCGAAAGCTACTCTTTCTTCGACCTGCTGCAAATAAAAAAGGTGCGCGACCTGTGCGCTCGCAAAGTGCGCCCTGCTGTAATCCGGCAGTCACTCGAAGCCATGCAAAAACAGGCGGCGGGCATGGAAAATCCGCTGCTCGAAGCTGGCGCCTTTATCACCGGTCACCGAGTGGCTTTCCGGCATGAAGGTAGAGTGCTGGAGCCAATTGCCGGCCAGTTCATGTTCGATTTCACGCCGGACGAGAAAGTCGTAGCCAGCACGCCGGTAGCGACTGCCAGTGCCCAGGCCGCTGCCCCGGATGTCAGCGAACTTTTTGCCCGCGGCATTGCTCTCGAGGAAGACCCATCGAATCAGGTGCAGGCTATCTCGGCCTATCAGCGCGTGCTGGAGCTTGATCCCGGCCATGCGGCGGCGCACATCAATCTTGGCACGCTCCACTACAACCGCCAGGACTACAAGTTGGCGGAAGAGCATTACCGCCGCGCCATCGGAATTGATCCCCGCTACGCTCTGGCTTACTTCGATCTTGGCAATGTGCTCGACGAGACTGGCCGGGTGACCGATGCTATTCAGGTCTACCACACGGCTCTGCAACTAGCCCCGACTTACGCCGATGCCCATTACAACCTTGCCCTGGCGTACGAAAAGATGAAGCAGCCTCGCAAGGCACTCAAGCATTGGCAGACCTACGTAAAGCTCGACCGCACCGGTCCGTGGGCTGTGCATGCGCGCAATCAGGTGCAGCGCATCCTGCAGGCCGATGGGTTGAAGCTGGTCCACAGCCGCAAGCCGGAATAGGCCCTTCCAGAACCGCAACCTCACTGAGCAAAACTAGTTGCCGCCGAAGGATGAAGATTCGCCCTACATAGCTTGGGCGGTGAGTTGGCGGACCGCTTCTTTGAAGGCTTTGCCCCGGTGCTCGTAATTGCGGAATTGATCGAAGCTGGCGCAGGCGGGAGCCAGCAGGACAACGTCCCCGGGCTGGGCTACGGTCGCAGCCCGCTTGACGGCTGACTCCAGGGTCCCAGCCTGGACAAGCTCCGGGCCGCCATTCTTCTGCGAAACGATTTGCGATTCGATTTTCTCTGCTGCCGCCCCGATGGTGTACACCCGCTTCACTCGCTGCTTCAGCAGATCGTTCAGGACAGAATAGTCGCTGCCCTTGTCCTTGCCTCCCAGGATCAGGTGAATGTTGGCTGGAAACGATTCCAAAGCCTTGATGGTTGCATCCACATTCGTGGCCTTCGAGTCGTTGTAATATTCCACGCCGCGGAGGGTGGCAACGTACTCCAGGCGGTGCTCGACGGCTTTGAAATTGTGCACGGCATCGTGAATCTTTGCCGGTTCACAGCCCAGCAGCGCACCCACACAGACTGCGGCCAGAACGTTCTCGATATTGTGTGCGCCTTTGAGGGAGATCTCGGAAGTTTGCATGATTTCCCGGCTTCCTGAGGGCGTCTGGAACAGCACTTGGCTTTTTCTTACGTGCGCTCCCTGCTTTACTTCCTTTCTGCGGCTGAACCAGTAAACCTGCGCCCGCGTGCGGCGGGCCATCTCCACGCAGGTGGCATCATCGGCGTTCAGTACGGCAAAGTCATCGGATTGCTGGTTTTCGAAAATGCGGGCCTTGGCGTCGACATAGGCAGCGAAGGTGTGATGGCGATCGAGGTGGTCCGGGGTGACGTTAAGAACGACGGCAATCTTAGGATGGAAGGTCTGGATGGTTTCGAGCTGAAAGCTGGAAACTTCCAGAACCGCGACTGTCTGCTTGTCCGCCTGTTCAACCAGAGAGACCGCAGGCGTACCGATATTACCGCCGACCGCCACCGAAAGGCCGCCCGCGGCGGCAATCTCGCCGGCGAGCGCTGTCGTGGTCGTCTTGCCGTTGGAGCCGGTGATGGCGACGATGCGTCCGGGGAAAAACTGTGCCGCCAGTTCGATCTCGCCGATCACGGCTTCGCCGCGAGCACGGGCCTGCATCAGCGGCGGCGCATCCACGGGAACGCCGGGACTGACTACGATCAAATCCTGCTCTTGAAAAGTGCGCTCGCCGTGGCCGCCGGTTTCGACCACAATGCCCTGATCCAGCAGCAGGGGGATTTCTTTGCCGAACTGGTCGAAGGTTTTCGTGTCAGAGACGGTGACGCGTGCGCCCTTTTTCTTGAGGAATAGGGCCGACGCGGCTCCCGACTTGCCCAGGCCGACCACCAGCACGCGTTTTCCGCTCAGTTCCATGGAGTTCATTTGACCACAGAGACACAGAGTCACAGAGTCACAGAGAAAATCTTCTGTTTTCTCTGTGACTCTGTGGTGACCTCTATCTTAATTTCAAAGTCGTCAGCGCGAACAGCGCGAATATTAACGATGCAATCCAGAAGCGCACAATGATCTTCGACTCCGACCATCCCAGCAATTCAAAATGATGATGCAATGGCGCCATCTTGAAAATGCGCTTCTTGCGCAGCTTGTACGATCCCACCTGCAGGATGACCGAAAGCGCCTCAATTACGAACACCCCGCCAATAAAGGGTAACAGCAATTCCTGCTTGATGATGACCGCGACCGTGCCAATGGCTCCGCCAAGCGCAAGGGAGCCTACGTCGCCCATAAAGACCTCGGCAGGGTGCGCGTTGTACCAGAGAAAACCGATGGCAGCTCCAACCATCGCGCCACCAAAAATGGTGAGTTCACCCACTTGTGGCATGCGTTGCAAGTCCAGATATGCGGCGAAGGTAGCATGGCCGCTGACGTAGGTTAAGACGGTGAGCGCTCCGGCAGCGATTACGGTGCATCCGATGGCCAGGCCGTCCAGGCCATCGGTCAGATTCACGGCATTGCTGGATCCCACAATAATGACAACCACGAAGACAACGAATCCGAGGAAGGCAAGGGGCCAAAGATGCGGGTTGTGCCGTAGGCTGTCAATCACCAGGTTTGGGCGATACTGCTTGAAGAAGGGAACCAATAATCGCGTCGAGTACATGCCGCGGGTCTGCATGACGATCAGGCCGATGGCGATCAAGACACTGGTGAGAATTTGCAGCCCCAGTTTTTGCCGAGTGGTCAGACCGAGGTTCCGACGGTGTGCAACCTTGGTGTAGTCGTCGGCGAAGCCAATGGCGGCGAAGGCACAGGTGGAAAAGACCGCGATCCAAACGAAACGGTTGCTGAGGTCGGCCCAAAGCAATGTGGGAACGACAACCGAAATAACGATGAGCAGGCCGCCCATGGTCGGGGTGCCGGCTTTCTTCTGGTGCGCCTGCGGGCCTTCTTCGCGAATGTATTGGCCGATTTGAAACTCGCGCAGACGATTGATGACCAACGGTCCAATCACGAGGCCGGTGAACAGTGCAGTCAGGCTGGCGAACGCAGTGCGGAACGTCAGGTAGCGGAAAATGCGGAACGGCGGAAAATAATGGTACAGCTTCAGGAACAACAGCCAATAGAGCAATCCGCCTCCACGATGTCTGCCTTAGCGTGCTCTCGCTGAAAGTTCGCGGCGCGATTTCCAGACTTCGAGAGCTTTTTCCAGCTTTACGCCGCGCGATGCCTTCAAGAGAACGGCATCTCCCTCTCTTGTTTCCCGGGCCAGCCACGCGCCTGCTTCTTCCGGGGTGGCTGCGAATTCGGCCCGTATTCCTGCGGTGCGAGCGGCATCGACCATCGCCTGCGCCAATCCGCGCACACCCAGCAACACATCGATCTTCTTTGCAGCGATCTGATGGCCGGATTGCCGATGCAACTCTTCGGCTGCCGGACCAAGCTCCAGCATCTCGCCGGCGACAACAATCCTGCGCGCGGCAGGCAAGGCCGTTAACGCATCTACCATCGCGGCAAGCGCCGTTGGATTGGAATTGTAGCAATCATTGATGACGGTAATGTTATCCAGCTTGACGACCTGCCCGCGTTTGTCAGCCGGGGAAAGGGAAGTCAGCGCACTCACCGCCTCGGAAGGGTTCAGCCCGCGCTCCAGCCCTACCGCCACTGCGGCCAAGGCGTTGTAAATATTGTGATTGCCCACGAGAGGCAGAGTCGCCTTTTCGCGGCAGCTCCCCACGACTACATCGAAGGAGGACCCCTCCGCTCCATGCGCTTGAATATTTTCTGCCCGGACATCGGCGGTACCCCTCAGCCCGTACATAACAACCTTGCCGCGAAAGTCCCGCCCGAACTGCGACACGTATTGATCGTCGGCATTGAGCACGGCGATTCCGGTCGAGGGCAGCGATTCCACCAGCTCATATTTCGCGCGGGCGATGTCCGCGACCGAATGGAAGAACTCGAGGTGCACCGCGGCGACGTTGGTCACCACGCCAATTTCCGGTTGGGCGATTTTCGCCAGCGCGGCGATCTCGCCCGCATGGGACATCCCCATTTCAATGACGGCGACATCGTGCTCCGGCTCAAGTTTCAACAGCATGAGGGGCAATCCAAAATGATTGTTGAAGTTGCCCTCGGACTTCAGCACTCGAAAACGTGACGCGAGGACGTGGGCGATAGCTTCCTTGGTCGTGGTCTTGCCAGTGGATCCGGTCACGCCGACCAGCGGCTTACCCCACAAGCGGCGAACTGCTGTAGCCAGAGTCTGCAGAGCAACCAGCGTGTCATCCGCGGCAAGAAGGCGCGTCTTCACCGCATAGCGGGCCAGCCGATCCTTGCGAACGACCGCGGCGACGGCGCCTTTTTCCAATGCCCCCTCGACGAAGTCATGTCCGTCCAATCGCTCGCCCTGGACAGCAAAAAACAACTCTCCCGGCTGCAAAGTTCGCGAATCGATGGAATAGCCCCGTGCCACGGCTTTGTGGTCGAACTCGCCAGTGGCGGAGAGAAATTCGGCGATGCGGTCGAGTACCAGCTTCATGAATTTGCGGCCGCAGCGGCGGCATCGCAATCATATCCTGCCTCACGCAGCAGTTGCCGCGCCACATCCCTGTCGTCAAAGGCGCTCTCGCCGTCTTTGGTCACTTGCACTTTCTCGTGGCCTTTGCCCGCCAGTAGAAGGATGTCCCCGGGCCGGGCTTCACGGATAGCCAGTGCGATGGCTGCGCGTCGGTCCGGCTCGATCTTGTACTTCGCACCAGATTTCTGCAGCCCGACCAGCGCGTCATTAATAATGCCCAGAGGGTCTTCGCTGCGCGGGTTGTCCGAAGTCAGCACCACAAAATCGCTGCCTCGTCCCGCGGCCTCGCCCATCAGCGGGCGCTTGCTGCGATCGCGGTCGCCGCCGCAGCCGAAAAGCGTGATCACACGGCCCTTTTGTCCCGCCCTGCGCACGAACTCGCGCGCCAGCGCCGTGAGATTGCGAAGTGCGTCGTCGGTGTGGGCGTAATCCACGACTACGGTGAAGGGCTGCCTGCAGTCCACGCGCTCGAACCTTCCCGGAACGCGGATCAGCCCGGCAATCCCTCGGGCGATTGCTTCCGCATCACACTTGCGCGCGTAAGCCGCGCCTGCGGCAGCCAGAATGTTATACACATTCACCTTGCCAATGAGCGGGGAAAAAATGGGCACTGTCTCCGTGGGAGTGATCAGATCGAAGCGGTTCCCACGCGCGGTGACCTCCACCTTCTCAGCCCGAAAGTCACCTTTTGCAAGGCCATAAGTGAAGACTTCGGCGCTGCGCTTTTTGCTGAACTTCACGAGTTGTTGCCCATACTCGTCGTCAGCATTCAGGACGGTGGCCCGGGGCGGATCGGTTCCGCAGCCTTCGAACAGCACCCGCTTCGACGCGAAATACTCTTCCATCGTGTGGTGATAGTCGAGGTGATCGCGGGTCAGATTAGTGAAGATGGCAGTGTTAAACGGAATGCCGTAGACGCGCTGTTGAGAGAGGGCATGGGATGAAACTTCCATGACTGCCTCGCTGGCGCCATTGCCCAGCGCTTCGGCCAAAATACGGTTGATGTCCAGCGCTTCGGGCGTGGTGTGGGGCGCGGGCAGAGTCTTGCCGGCGACGTGATATTCAATTGTCCCGATGAGCGCGCTTTTGCGGCCTGCTGCGGACAGAATGGATTCCACCAGGAACGCCGTGGTGCTCTTGCCATTCGTACCCGTGACGCCGATGACGGCCAGCTTCTCTGCCGGACGGCGGTAGAAATTAGCGCTCAGCCGCGCCAGCGCCCGGCGTCCGTGCGATACTCGCGCCCAAGCCACAGCTGCACGCTGTTTTTCCGTCGGAGAGTCGCTGACAATGCCCACCGCTCCCGCGCCGATAGCTTTGTCTATGAACTTGTTGCCATCGCTCGACTCGCCGCGCATGGCGACGAACACGTCCCCGGGCTTGACCTGCCGCGAATCGTACTCGATGCCGCTAACCGGAGGATTGCCGGCCTGATCTCCGCTCTGTTCGAGGATTTCCGCGCCGTCGAGGAGTGTTTGGAACGTCATTGGAATGAATTATAGGGCCGCCGGCCGGGTAAGTTCTTGCCTTGATCGATGCCGATGGGAATGTTAGATCCAGGCTGTAGGGTCACCGCCCAAACGTCACGGTTATGGTTGTCCCGGCCGTTACGTGCGAGCCCGCAATCGGAGTTTGCTCAACTGCCACGCCACTACCGACTGCGTCTATGTCCAGGCTGCTCTGCTCGGCCATTTCGATGGCGGAACGTATGCTCTTCCCCACGAAGGACGGCACCACAATCCCTCCCTGTTCGACATCGAGAATCACTGTGCCGGTGGACGGCAAGTGAGCTGGTGTCGCGGGTTCGGTTCGCGGTGGAGTGGCGGGCGAGTGGGTCTGCAGCGCGTTGTCTGCCACTGGTTCTCTTTCACGCAGGGCCGCGCGGACCACGCCATCATTGTCATCCGATGATTGTGCAAGCTCCGGACGCGGCGATGCAGGCGCCGAAACGGCTGCATCTGTGTCTCTTGTATCGAGGGCAGCACCCAGGTGATCCGGCGGCTCTTCAGTCAGGTCCTGGTCTTTGGTTCGGCGCTCAGCCATCAGCAATTCGCGCCTGGCGGGCAACTCGACATCATGCGGAACGTGGAGATACTCAAGCACCTGCTGCGCCACACGCTTAAAGACAGGGGCGGCCGTCCATCCGCCCTCCTGCAGGTACACATGCTGTGCAACCGGTGAATCCAGAATCACCGCCACTACAATCGCAGGATTGTTCACCGGTGCGAACCCGGCAAACGATGCTACAAATTTCGTATGTGAATAGGTGCCCTTCATCGGATCGAACTTCTGCGCTGTTCCCGTCTTGCCTGCCGCGCTATAGCCGTCCAGGTTCGCATTCCGCCCTGTACCGTGAAGCACAACGTCTGCCATCATCTGCTTCATTTCCGCGGCCGTCAGCGGCGCAATCACCCTGCGCTCTACTCCAGGATGAAAGGCGATAGTCTGCGGGGCGTTGCGCGGTTCGGTGGTCCCTGCAACAATGCGCGGTGCTACCCATGCGCCGTCGTTGGCGATAGTCGAGACCATGGCCGCCAGTTGAATGGGCGAAATTCCGATCTCCTGCCCCATGGAGATCGCCCCAATGGAGACCTTCGACCAGCGGTTGACGGGTTTGGTGAGGCCGCGCGTCTCCGCCGGCAATTCGATTCCGGTCTGCTGCCCAAAGCCAAACGCCCGAATATATTTGTAGAACCGGCCTTCCCCCAGGCGCAGAGCGATCTTGATCGCGCCCACGTCACTGGAGTGCCTCAGTATGTCCCGCACCGAGAGCATGCCGAACGATTTGTGGTCGTGGATGCGCAGGCCATTAATAACGATGGAGCCGTTCTGACAATCAAACATTTCATCCGGCCTGGTCAATTTCTCATCCAGAGCCGCCGCGATCGTCACCAGTTTGAACGTCGAGCCTGGTTCATAAACGTCACTAATCGCATGATCCCGAAGTTTGGCCGATGTGATCTGGCGCGAATCGTTGGGGTCGAAGGTCGGGCGGTTCGCCAGCGCCAGGATCTCCCCGGTGTGTGAATTCTCTACGATGACCGTGCCAGTGATGGCATGAGTCTGTTCCATCGCCGTCTGAAGTTCCCGCTCGGCAATGTATTGAATCTGCTGGTCAATCGTCAAAACGATGTTCTTGCCCGGGACAGGTTGCTTCTCTACGCTGCTGAACCACTTTTTGTGAGCGTCGACAGAAATCATCATGCGCCCCGGTTCGCCGCGCATCTCGTCGTCGAACTCGCGCTCAACACCACTCAGGCCTTTGTCATCGGTGCCTACATAGCCGATCACCTGCGATGCCAACTCGCCTTTGGGGTAAAAGCGCTTCGATTCCTTCAAGAAGTGAACGCCCCGTAAGTTCAAGGCGCGAATGCGGCTGGCAGTATCGGAGTCCGCCTTGCGCGCCACCCAGCAAAATGTTCGATGGCCTTCGCACTGCGCCAGCAGTTCCCGCGGATCATCTTTCGTAATGCGCGCGATCAGAGACATCGTGCTGGCCAGATCGGGAATTTCGCTGGGCACCGCGAAGGCCGACTCCACGTTGATGGACATCGCAAGTTCATGTCCGCTGCGGTCATAGATGATGCCCCGCCGCGCGGCCACTTCCGTTGTGCGTTGTTGCTGGCGCTGCGCGCGTTGCTCAAAGTCGCCGTAGGAAAAGATCTGTAGATAGACTAAACGCACGCCGATAGCGAGCGCCCACAACAGCAGCATGGAGCCGAGCAGGTAGAGTCTGTGATTATTTTGGCGCGTTTGGGCTGCCATGATGCTGGTCCTCAAACAATGCGGTGAGACAACAATGGCGGCACGCCTGTCCAGGCGAGCCGCCAAACCGACCCTCGGATGCTTCCGGCTCTTACCGCACCGAAATCACTGCTACGGGCGCGATGCTCGCCATGACGGGCGAAGCGGCCTCCGGCGTGGGTGCATCCATGCGAATGACCTGTCCGGCCTGGGGAGACTGCAGCCCCATCTGCCGCGCCAGCACATCAATCCGTTGCGGATCGCGCAATGACGACTCCTGCAGCTCCAGCGCATGGTTTTCTTCCACCAGGCTATTGCACTGAATGCGCATGGACTCGATCTTGTAACCGTACTCGATGGCTTTGAAGTGCTGCCAGGCAAAGGTCATCACCAGCAGAAACAGGCAAGCCAGGGCGACGCCAAACTGCCGCATCTCGCGTTCGCGCTTGGGATTTTCCACTTTTACCAGGCGCGAGTTATCGATTGCCTTGGAGAAATAAACCTCCGGTGTACCCGTCCAGCACGGCTTGCGCCGCGCCATGGGCCCTGAGCTCTGGATTGCCGCGGTCGCCATTAAGCTGCTCCCAGCAGATTTTGGTCGCCCTTAACCATCTCGCAGATTGCACCCGCCAACAGGTTGTCCATTTTCTCCTGCGAAGCCCGTTGAGCGTGCTCTTCCGCCCGCTCCACTGCCGCCATCAAGTCATCAATGAGTGTTCCCGTGTACATACCTACCTCCATAAGTAAAGAATGTTTGTGTGGCAACGGAGCTTGCTCCGTTTAGACCGCTCCACTTACCTGGCCACGCGGAGCAAGCATCGCCACCACACGGCCAATTTCTAAACTCTTTCCGCTGCCCGCAATTTCGCGCTGCGCGCCCGCGGATTCTGCTCAATCTCTTCTTCCGTTGCCGTCACCGGCTTTTTGGTCAGCACCTTGTACTGGCCCAGCTTCGCTCCCTCGCGCATCGCGTCTTTTACTATGCGATCTTCCAGCGAGTGGAAGCTGATTACCACTAGCCGCCCGCCCGGTTTCAGCATCTGCGGGGCCGCTTGCAGCAGCGCCCGCAGGTCGTCCAGTTCATGGTTTACGAAGATTCGGAGAGCCTGAAAGGTTCTGGTCGCCGGATGAATTCGCCTCTCCGCTTGATTCATTGGCCGGGCCGCGGCTGAAATCACCGCTGCAAGCTGCGCAGTGGATGATATCGGCCGCGACCGGACAATGGCTCTGGCGATTCTCCGCGACCTCCTTTCCTCACCGAATTCGTAAATCAGATTCGCGAGGCTGACCTCGTCCATCTGATTTACCACTTGTTCGGCGGTAGGCTCGGACTGCGGATTCATCCGCATATCCAAAGGCCCTTCCGCCTGAAAACTAAAGCCGCGTGCGGGATCGTTCAGCTGCAAACTGCTCACGCCCAGGTCGGCTAAGATTCCGTCGTGCGTCGTGCGCCCTGCGTCGTTCGCTAAATCTGCAAACGATCCGTGTCTCAGTTCGATCGCCGGCCAGTCTTGCTGTTGATTTTGGCCAACGACCAACGACGGACGACCGACGACGGTTTTCGCAATCTCCAGCGCCTTGGGATCCTTATCGAAGCCAATCAAATGACCCGGTGCGCCGAGGCGTTTTGCGATTTCGTAGCTGTGCCCGCCCAAGCCCACCGTCGCGTCGATATAAGTCCCGCCACGCCGGACGGCTAAAAAAGTGATCGCTTCTTTTAAAAGAACCGGAACATGGCCAGCTTGCCCATGCCCAACCCCCTTGGGGGTGTCTGTGAAACCCTCGCCCACTAGATGCCCAGTTCGTCGAGCGTCTTCTCATCGTCAGGCGTAAATGCTTGCTCTGCGATCTCCTTGCGGTACGCCTCCAGGTTGCGTACCAACAGACGGTTCAGGTTGCCGGTCACGGCCACTTCGCCCTTGATCTCGGCCGCATCGCGCAACAATTGCGGAATCAGCAGCCGCCCCTGTCCATCCATTTCTACCTGCTGGCCCCAATAGTTCACCCGGTCCAGAAACTTCTTCTTCGTAGGGTTGTAATTGGAGAGCCCGGCCAGCTTCTGCTCGATGCGCTCCCACTCCTCGAAGGGATATATTTCGGCAACCTTGCCGTCCAAACTCGTGATATAGAATTGCGGGTTGTACTTCTCGTCGATCACCCGCTTGAACTCGGCTGGGACCTTGAGCCGTCCTTTTTCGTCCACACGAGTTGGGTGATTGCCGCGAAACATAAGTTTTGCCCAAGCTTGTCATCCTGAGGCGCCTGCTTTTGGCGCCGAAGGATCTGTGCATTTGGTTTGCAACCGCTACCGCTACTACGAGGGAGGTCGAAACGCTCAAAATGCCGACGGTTTCCGGTCCGTTGGGGCTGTTTTGGGGGATGTCAGTCCTAAAGTCCACTGGCTCCTCAAATTGTTGTTGCTGCGCCCACCGCCACCACCGTCTAGACCACTTTCTACCACTTTTGACCACATGATAGCCCTAACTTATTGATTGTCAATGCGAAACTTAGAGGTGTGGTGGTTACTTTAGGGCATGCTTGAGAAAGCACGATGCCTTGGGGCGAACCAAAAAGGTGACCACAAGATGTTGCGTTAAGAGCCTTGGTTCTTTCGCTATTGTTTCGCTGCGATTTTACTTGCACTCCGCGCCGGTGGCGCATTTTCCTGTGGAAAAGGGAAACGCCCGAGTGAAGTTTCGTCGATTTGGCTGAATGCTGCTATGGTTGCAACAATTGGCATCCAGTCAGTTGTTGACCACTCCTCTGAGCGCCTGTGACTTTTTGTGCTAAGCTCCGTTTTTTTGTCATGTTGAGCGGAGGCGGAGCAAGCGAAGCGCGGCTCCGGCGCAGTCGAAACATCCCTACCCAAAGCGCAGGGCTGCTTCTAGGGATTCCTCCACCCTCGCTTCCGCTCGGGGTCGGAATGACGATTCCCGAGGGCCTGAGCTGCAAAAAAGTCACAGCCTCTGAGCCAAGAATGGATTGAATACCATCGGGCGCGCCTTCATTGTCAAGACGCAGCTACCAAATCGTCTCCACCACCTTCGCCTGCCGAATCTGCTTGTCCGCCGTGACCAGCGGGAAGCCTTCGACAATCGCCGTCGCCGCGATGATGCGGTCGGCCGTGTCGCGCGGAAAGCTCTGCGGCAAGCGGGCGGCGAGGGTGGCAATCGCCGGCGTCATCGGCTGAAGGATGACCCGGGAGACGGTCTCCTGCACGAACCGCTCCACACTGATATTCACCTGAATCCGGCCGTTCTCCGCCAGCCAGGCCAGTTCCCATAACGTAATGGTCGCGACGGCGACGCCGCTGCTTTGCCTCGCCTGGCGGATCGCCTCCGCTGCACGCTTCGAGAGCCGATGCGGGTCGCTCGCCATCCACAGCAGGGCGTGGGTATCGAGCACGATCACTTGCTCTCCCAGTCTCCGAGCGGAGTGACCGGGCTGACGATATCGCCCACGATCCTCACCTTTCCTTGCATGTAGCCGAAGATGTCATCGGCGTTCTTCTCTGCCGGCACCAGCTTGGCCACAGGTTTGCCGTGCTTGGTGATCAAAACCGGTTCGCCACTATCGTGCACGGTATCCATAATGGCCAGACACCGTGCTTTGAATTCCCCGGCCGCTATTTTCTTCATGAGGCGCCTTTATTTTTCCACAATATAAGACCATAGTCATATTATCATGACCTAAATCTACCGCTGACGGCATAGCTCACGAGTCGTCTCAGCAGGATTGAAGCGCCGGGAGCCGACCCTCCCGATCCCCTTCCAACTCTCACTAAGCCCCATGTATGCTTCTTGCCGTGAGACTCTCGGTTGTCGTCATCACCCACAACGAAGAGGCCAATATCGGCCGCACGCTGCAAAGCGTGCAGCCGCTCGTCGACGACGGGCAGGGTGAAATCATCGTGGTGGACTGCGGTTCGACGGACAAGACCGTGGGCATTGCAACGTCCTACGGCGCCAAGGTATTTGTCGAAGAATGGAAGGGATATGCCGCACAGAAGAATTCGGCGATTGATAAAGCCACCGGCGATTGGATTTTGAGCCTGGATGCCGACGAATCGCTGGAGCCGGCGCTCGCACAATTGATTGCTGGAAATAACGCTGTTTCTGCTGCGGGCTCGCCGGAGTGGTACCTCATGGTGGAAGTGGCCGGTAAAACCGGTGGGAACCCGCAATTAACGGCTGAGACCGCAGGGTTCTGGTTACCTCGAAAGAATTTCTTTTTGGGCCGCTGGATGAAACACGGTGGCTTCTGGCCCGATCCCAAGCTTCGGCTATTTCGTCGTGGAAAAGGGCGCTTCCAGGATGCGCCCGTGCACGAAACCATCGCGGTAAACGGAAACACGCTCACCCTTAAGCACGGCCTGCTCCACAGCTCCTATCCCACCCTCTCCGACTACATTGACCACATGAACCGGTACTCGTCGCTAGGCGCGGAGATGGCCGCCGCTAAGGGACAGCATGGAAATATCGTCAACATTGTGGTTCGGCCGTGGCTTACTTTCATCTATAACTACTTCTTTCGTCTGGGTCTTCTCGATGGACGCGAAGGCTTGCTGTTGCACCTGTACCACGCGGTCTACGTTTCCTGGAAGTACGCCAAGGTGTGGGAATTGACGAATTGCAAAGAAAGCTAACGGACGAAAACATCGTTACAAACGAAAATTCCCGCCCTGTCGCACAAAACGCGACAAGGGCGGGGCACCCGCGAGGCGGCGGGACTCGATTACTGCTGCTGCTTTTCTTCCGATCTCATCTTCATGACAGCATCCCACTGCGCCTGCGAAATCGGTTCGGCCGGCACACAGGCTGTGCTAGTGATGTACCACTGCCCTTTGCGCTTCACGAAAGAGTCCACGCAGGTCGTGGTATAAGTGGCGTTCAGTGCCGCTTCCTTATGGCCGCTGTCTGTGGTGGTGTTTTTGTAGGTGGCCAGGGCGGCATTGCCGAGCACTTCCACCTGCAGGTCGCTGATCTGCGTGGTGCCCTTCGCGTCAGGATCGGTCGGATCCGGTTTCTTGGTCATGTCAATCACTTGCTGCTTGGTCATGCGAAAGGCACGCCCAAAGGGGTTCACGGCCACAGTCGTGCCGTTGTACAGATACTTCTGTAGCGTACCGGCCATTTCCGGGCTATTGAAATTTTCGATCGAAGCGAACTTCTGTTCGATCTCGGTAATTTTTTGTTTGTCGGCATCGGTTGATTTTTGCCCCAGGGCAAGAAGCGGAGCGAAAACCATCAGCAGGACCACTGATTTTCGTAGCATGGGGGACAGCCTCCTTAATGAGGCTGGCATTCTGCACGTAAGCGGTAAGCCTGTCAACGCAAGCGGCGCGAGCGGCGGCCGTTGCCGGGGATGCTGCTGCATATCGACGGCAGCCGCCATCAGTGGTTTCAGGACGAACGCTGGTACGACCTGATCGTGATTCTGGATGACGCCAGCAGCGAGATCTACTACGCCCAGCTGGTGGAGGAAGAATCGACGGCGACGGTGATGGTGGGATTGAAGGAAGTGATCGAGCGCAAAGGCGTATTCTGCGCGCTGTACAGCGATCGGGGAAGCCATTTCTGGTTGACGCCGAAGGTAGGCGGTAAGGTGGACTATCATCGCCGCACGCAAGTGGGGCGGGCATTGCACGAGTTGGGAGTGCAGATGATCCCGGCCTACTCGCCGCAAGCGCGCGGGCGCAGCGAGCGCAACTTCTCGACCTGGCAGGGACGCTTGCCGCAGGAACTGCGACTGCGCCAGATCCGGACGCTGGAGGCAGCCAATCGGTTCCTGCGCGAAGACTACATCGCCCAGTTCAACCGCCGTTTTCAGGCCGCGCCCAGACAGCGGGGGAACGCTTTTGTGCCCTGCCGGAGTCGTGATCTGGAACGGATATTCTCGCTGCAGTTCGACCGCAGCGTGAACCGCGACAACACCGTGAGCTTCCAGAATCTGAGCTTGCAGATCGAGCGGGTGCGCTGGCGGGCGACGTTGGCGGGCTGCCAGGTGGTGGTTCATCAGCACCTGGATGGAACTTTGAGTCTCACCCACGGACCACATTCCCTGGGTCGCTATGACGCCACCGGTGCGCCCTTACCGGCCAAAGCTTCTATAGAGCTGAGCAGGGGAAGGGGAACTGCCCCCTTCCCCTGCAACCCCATCCCCAAAATCAACCCAACCAATCGGCGAGGGCACAACTTTGAAACCGGACATTTCACTTGCTACAAAAACCGGACATTTTAACTTGCTACCGAATGCCCTGCCGAACATTCAGGGGAATGCCAAATCGCAACCATGTCCGCGCCAATTTGCCTCCTAACTCACCGCTCTCTACAATAGGAAATCATTCTTCCCCGAGAGAACTATGATTCACTTTCCCGTCCCTGAGGCGCTGACTTTCGATGACGTGTTGCTGCTGCCCGCTCAGTCAGACGTGGTTCCGGCACTGGCGAACACGCAGACGCAACTGACGCGAAACATTGCGTTGAATATCCCCATCATCAGCGCGGCCATGGATACGGTTACCGAATCGCACATGGCGATTGCGCTGGCCCAACAGGGTGGACTGGGCATCATTCACCGTAATTTGACCATCGAGCAGCAAGCCAACGAAGTGGACAAGGTCAAGCGCTCGGAGAGTGGCATGATCGTGGACCCGGTGACCATGTCGCCCGAGGATCGGGTTTCCGATGCGCTCGAAGTCATGCGCAAGTACAAGATTTCTGGCGTGCCGATTACCAAGAACGGCAAACTGGTTGGCATTCTCACGAATCGCGATTTGCGCTTTGAAAGCCGCTTCGACGTTCCCATCCAGAAGGTAATGACCAAGGAGAACCTGATCACTGTACCGGTGGGTACCACGCTGGAAGAGGCGGAAAAGATTTTGCACGAGCACCGGGTGGAAAAGCTGCTGGTCGTGGATGACAACTACAACCTCAAGGGTTTGATCACGGTAAAAGACATTCAGAAAAAGCTGAAGTATCCCAATGCGGCCAAGGATTCGCACGGGCGATTGCGGGCGGGAGCGGCCATTGGGGCGACGGGTGACTTTTTGGAGCGCGCGCAGGAATTAGTCAGCTGCAAAGTGGATGCGCTGGCCATTGACAGTGCTCATGGCCATTCCACGCGCGTATTGGAAGCGATCAAGACGATTAAATCGAAGCTGCCAGAAGTGGATCTGATTGCCGGCAATGTCGGTACTTTCGATGGCGCCTGCGCGCTGGCGCGGGCCGGCGCAGATGCCATTAAGGTTGGCATCGGGCCGGGGTCCATCTGCACCACTCGCGTGGTGACAGGCGCGGGCGTGCCACAGATCACGGCCATTGCCGAGGCCTACCGCGCCACGCGCGATGCGCAGGTTCCAGTGATTGCCGACGGCGGCATCAAATACTCCGGCGACATCAGCAAGGCTCTGGCAGCCGGTGCGGGCGTAGTAATGATCGGCTCGATGTTTGCCGGCACAGACGAAAGCCCCGGCGAGATGATTTTGTATCAAGGCCGCACTTTCAAGTCATATCGCGGTATGGGCTCCATTGGCGCGATGGCATCTGGCTCCAGTGAACGATATTTTCAGAGCGTGGAAGGCGAGGCATCCACGGCGATGTCTGGCAATGCGGATGACGCTAACCGCCTGGCCAAGCTGGTTCCAGAAGGTATTGAAGGGCGCGTACCCTATCGCGGATCAGTTTCCATGATCGTCCACCAGATGGTCGGCGGATTGAAGTCTGGCATGGGCTATTGCGGGTGCTCCACCATTCCTGAACTACTGCAAAAAACTCGCTTCGTGCGCATCAGCGTCGCTGGACTACGCGAAAGCCACGTGCACGACGTGATGATTACCCGCGAGGCGCCCAACTATGCGGTGGAATAACCGCGTCTGGAACTTCGCCGATTGAACGCTTCCAGTAATCAGCTTTGGAAAGCTTGGCTTCCTGCCTTTATCTGGTTGGGCGTCATTGCTCTGGAATCTACCGACCTCGCGGGTGCGGCTGAAACCGGCCACCTGTTGTATCCCATCTTTCATTTTCTGTTCGGGGTAGACCCATTCCGCTTTGAAACCTGGCATCACTACATCCGAAAAAGCGGACACTTCGTTGGCTATGGGCTATTGAGCTGGTTCTTTTTTCGTGGGTGGCGGGCGACTTTGACGATCCTGAAGCCCACGCGCTGGTCTTTCCGTTGGGCGGCAATTGCTTTCTTCTCCACGGCCCTGGTCGCCAGCCTCGACGAATGGCACCAGACCTATCTTCCTTCACGCACCGGGCGTTGGCAGGATGCAGTGCTGGACAGCTGCGCGGCACTGACGGTGCAGGTGTTTATATGGCTGTGCTGCGGCGGTCACGTCGGGGCGCATGAAAGCAACTAGTCCAATTAGCAACTGAGAAATAAGTGCTCTTATTTCGACCGGACTAGAATTTGGCTACACTTTTCCATGACCAGGTCTTGTTCCCGGCCTTGCAGCCATTGTTTCCCGTACTCTACGGCATCGGCGCAACGCGAGCGCGCCATTTCTTCACGTTGTGTTCTCGCTCCGATTGCGGCCAACAAGAATGAGCCTAGGGCGACATGGCGCCCGTAATCCGCTTTAGCTTCCGGCATCTGCGCGCTCGGAACCGTCCTTATCCGCGCTTTGTAGATTTGTACCGATCGCGCAATCAGGGGCTCGGCCTCTCGCAGGTGATCCTCCGCCATGTAAACACTGGCCAGGGACTGTAATGCCCCGCCAACCCCCGCCTCGTCAGGTTTCTGGTGCTTTTCGTGAAGATCCAATGACTCCTTATAAAGCTGCTCGGCAGCCTCCAAATTCTGCCCACCAAGCTCGGCCGTCCCCAGCTCTGAAAGGGTAGTTGCCAGTTCCAGCCATTTCGAGTCCCCGCGGTCCTTGGCAGCGGCGCGGGCCACGAGGAGGCTCTTCTTAGCTGCCGCGTAGTCGGCTTTTTTCAAGGCCTCTTCACCTTTACGTTCGGCGGGCCAATAGGTGCTTTGAAATTTGCTCTCCCGCGTGGCTTCGTCCGGGCCATGATTTTCGGGAATGGAAACCGCGATTTCAGTCTTTATTACCACCGGTTTGCCATTTTTCTCAAAGGGCCTGTATTTCCAGGTACGCACGGCTTCGATCGCGGCCGGTGCGAGCATAGGATGACCGCTCAGGAGTTTTGGATGGACCGCGCCAGTTTCGTCGACGGTTATTTCAAGTCTGACAATTCCCTGGATTCCAGCGGCCTTGGCCAGTGGCGGGTACGTCGGCTGGATCCGTTCAAGAAGATGCTGTTCGGCCTCGTGCGGGGAAACTAGCGCTGGCTCGGAATTGGCTGACCTTTGGCAGAACGCGACTTCTGCCAGCACGCAACCAAGAAGAATTTCGAGAAGGAGACCTCGAAGCCTCATAGCTCAATAGCTTAGCGCAGTGCGAAAACGGCACAAAGTGGGTCGTTCGAGCTATTCCAGAATTCACTCAGGAAATGCGACGCCGGCTCTCGCCCATGCGGGATACCATCAAGATGGCGGCGGCAATCGCGGCAATTCCGGAAGAAAGATAGAACGGCACGCGCGGGCCGAAGCGTTTCCACAGTTCTCCGGCCACGAAGCTGGCCAGCAGCATGGCTACGCTGGTCGCGAATGCATACAGGCCGAGGGCTCGGCCCCGAACGTCCGGTGAGACGCTTTCCACCACCAACGCCTTGAGCACGGGATTCGTCAGCGCGTAGAAGAGGCCGTAGGAACCCATGGCAATCCAGATGGCGGTGTGCGACGGGGCGAGGGCGAAGACAAAATACACGGCGGCGAATACCAGATAGCCTCCGGCCGCAATCCCCCTCCGCGAGAGCCGGTCGCTCACATGCCCTGCGGGCCAGGAAAAGAGCGTGTACATGATGTTGAAGACTAGCCCCAGAAGCGGAGCGTATTTGGGAGCAATGCCGATGCTCTGCGCGCGCAACACCAGAAACATGTCGCTGGAATTGCCGAGTGAGAATAACGTCACGGCGAAAAGCACGAAGTAAAAAGGCGTGGGCAGCGCGGAGAAACTTAAGGTATCCCGCAGCGTGATGGCATGGGCCGGCTGGGAGCGCGATTTGCGGACCTCCTTGATGCCGATCAGGGCGATGGCAAAACAAAGAAAACCCGGAACGGCGGCGGCCCAGAACACGGTGCGCAGCCCATGCGAGCGCAGCAGCCAAAGCGCGGCGAGCGGGCCTAGCACAGCTCCGGCAGAATCCATGGTCTGAAGGAGTCCGTAGGCAGAGCCGAGACGCGAGCTTGACTCGGCCACCATGACATCCCGCGGCGCGCCGCGAATCCCTTTGGCGAAGCGATCGGTAAAGCGGATGGCCAAAACCTGCCCCCAGGAAGTCACCAGGGCCAGCAGCGGTTTGACCGCATTGGCGGTGAAGTATCCGCCGACCACAATCGGCTTGCGCCGGGGAAGGCGGTCGGCCAGATAGCCGGAGAAAAGCTGCACAAAGGACGCGACGCTTTCCGCGATGCCTTCGATAACTCCCAGCTGCGCCGGTCCCGCGCCAATGGAAACCAGAAACGCGGGCAGAACCCAGTACGCCATTTCTGTCGCAGTGTCGTTGAACAGCGCGGTCAGTCCGAAGGTATAGATGTTGCGGCTCGAGGAGGTCTCCGGCTGGTTGGGCAGTTCTGCCATAGAGCTGATTTCGACATAATAAACCGGGAAGTACGGCAAACGGCTGCCGGCCCAATGCGCTATTCGCGAAAGAAAGGGAAGGCGCGGACTTTTCGGGGGTGAGGCATACTGGCGGCAAGGAGTTGCCTGGCCGGCCGCATGCGAGAAACCTTGGTAATCGGGGTACTGCAGGCTTTTCTGTATTGTCGTGCCGCGGCAAATCTGGCATCACAATAAGTACGATGTCTAGCCGTATCCTAATCGCCGACGATGACCCTACCATCCGAATGCTGCTGCGAAGGTTGGTGACTGCGCACCCTTCCTGGGAGGTCTGTGGAGAAGCTACCACCGGCATTGACGCCGTGGAAAAAGCCGCCAGCATGGCTCCCGATCTAGTGATTCTGGACTTTGCGATGCCTTCCATGAATGGCCTGCAAGCGGCCCGTGAAATTGCCAAGGCCAGGCCCCAAACGTTGATGCTGCTGGTAAGCGTGCAGGAAGTTTCACGTCAACTTGCCGAAGCGGCCCGTGAGGCGGGGTTCCGAGGGGCGGTTACCAAGTCCAGCGGCAGCGAGGTTGTCCAGGGGATCGAGGCGCTGTTTCACAGCGAGACTTTTTTCGCCATTGATGAATCGCTGGCGATTTAGAAGGCCGGGTCTACGGCTTATCCGAGTTCAGAAAGAATTCGGCCAGCTCAAGGTCGCCCGGCGTGGTGATTTTGAGATTCCTCGGCGAACCCATCACCACTACAACGGGATGGCCGGAGCGCTCCACCAGGGACGCCTCATCGGTTCCCATGAAGCCATCGACAGCGGCCTCATCGAAAACCTTCTTGAGCAGGCCATAGCGAAACCCTTGCGGCGTTTGGGCCAGAACTACGCGTTCGCGTGGCAGCGTGGCCGTGATGACTGCGCCTTCGGCGGTTCGGTCCACCTGTTTCACTGTATCCACTGCAGGGATTCCCGCAATGGCGGCGCTGTGTTTTTCCACGGCGTGAATCACTTGCTGAATAACCTCATCATTGACAAAGGGCCGCACCGCATCGTGTACCAGGATGATATCGTCCACTTCGGCGCGAATGGCCGCTAGCGCATTGGCAACGGAATGTTGCCTGTGCTCACCACCCTCTACAAACTGGACCTTCTTCTGCAGGATGTCAGGCGCATCTTTTTCAAGACGGGAGCGAAAATTGCCGATCTCATCGGCGCGCAAGGCAACGCAAATTTCGCTCACTTCCCGGCAAGCGGCAAACTTGCGCAGGGTGCGAATGAGAATCGGCGTGCCGCCGAGTTCGGTAAACTGTTTGGACGGCGGACCCTTTTTCCCTGTAGAAGGGGGCGCCATGCGCGTGCCCAAGCCTGCAGCCGGAATGATGACAACCACCTTCATGGCGGGGTGCAAGTATAAGCGGCAGGGGCGGCGACTTTCAAATGGGGTTCCGGAAGTCCCCATTCCGGCGCTGGCCATTCCTCCCGGTTACTTCCCAGAAAGGCGATTCAATGCCCACAGTGCGCTTTCCGCAACTGCCGGGTCTTCATCCTCAGTCATGCCTTTTAAGGCATCGATAAAGTGCCGATCGCCACTATTGCCCATGGCAAGGGCAGCATTGCGGCGCATTCCGCTGTGCTTGGCGCGGCGGACCGGGGAGCGGCGAAACCTGTCACGAAATTCTTCGGCGCTCATGCCGGCGAGCCACTCCAATGCGGGATTGACCAAGCCCTCCCGCGGCTGAAACTCCGGCGCGCTCGTGACCGGCGCTTTGCGGTTCCAGGGGCAGACGTCCTGGCAAATGTCGCAGCCGAAAACATGGCGTCCCATACCTTCGCGCAGGTCTTCCGCGATCTGCCCCCGTTTTTCGATTGTGAGATAAGAAATGCAACGGCTGGCATCGAGTTGATAGGGCGCGAGGATGGCGTCAGTCGGGCAAGCATCGATGCAGCGCGTACAGGTGCCGCAGCGGTCCGGGGCGGGCAGATCGGCCGGAAGGTCGAGCGAAGTAAGAATTACTCCGAGAAACAGCCACGAGCCGAGCTTCTGATGGATGACGCAAGTATTCTTGCCCATCCAACCGACACCGGCATACTTTGCATAAATGCGCTCGACCAGCGGGCCGGTGTCTACGTAACATCGGCTTTGAAGTTTTGGAATTGCTTGATGAAGTTCACTCTCAACCTGGCGCAGCTTTCGCAGGACCACTTCGTGGTAATCTTCGCGGCTCCAGGCGTACCGGGAAATCCAGCCGCGTTCGGGGTGGTGAATCTGGGTGGAATACGGTTCGGTGGTGTTGTAGTTGGTGGCGCACACGATCACGCTCCGCGCCCAGGGGACGGTGTTGCGCAGGGAAGTACGCTTCAATTCTCCGACGTCATTGCGTGCCTCGAGATACTTCATCTCGCCGGCGTATCCGTTGGCGATCCACTCGGAGAAGAATTGCTGCTCGGGAAAATCGTGGACCGGGGCGATTCCAGAGAGATCAAAGCCAGCATTGCCCGCGGCTTGCTTTACGCGGGCTGAGATGGGGCCGAGGGAATTCACGCTGGAGTTATTATCCCCGCTCGAGCAACTTCAAAGTATCCGGCAGCGAATCAGGATGACCGCCCGGACCCCAACTCTGGGACTGCCAAGTACGCTCACCGTTAGGCCTTTACAGTTTCGACGTCCGGCGCACCTGGACACGATGCCGGGGACCCCGGCCAGTGGTCTCCCCGGTATTTGCCCAGGGCGTGGCCGAGCAGAAGAACGATAGGGAAAACAATCCGCTGAATGACCCGTGGCGGCGTCACCACCGCTTGCCTATGACGGTGCCGCCACAACACGTGAGTGAGGTAGAAGAGCGATGGCTTGCGGGACTCGCCGGCGTTGAGGACAGCAAACAAAGCCTGAAGATACCGGTCCAGGTCGCCAGCAGGTATAGCCTGCCCGCGGAGTTCCAGCAGGCCTGCCCCGGCGTTCCACCAACGGTGAGGTACTCCGGCAGGGAAGACGGCGCTCCCCCCAGCCGGGATGACGATTTTGCGATTACCAACCTGGGCTCCGAGCGATCCGGCCATAACGCTTCCTTCCTCGCGTTGGCAGAAATGCGTATGCAGGGGTGGGCCGCTCGTTCCGGGCGGCAACAAACCGTCAATGGCCAAAGCGATTTCACCCTGGTCGTTTCGAACCCGGCGGATCTGGAGAATCTCTCCAGTATGCCGGTTCTTCAGCCGCAAGGAATCATTCGGGCGGTTCATCTTCGGTAGCACCGGTAGAAGATCAACGAACAATCTTGCTGTACGAGATGATTGGGTTCGAGAGTTCCATCAAAATTCGACCACGCCGCAAGCGATACGGTCGCCGGCGTTGCCCGCAGGATCGGACATCATGTCATCCGCCTTCGCGTGAATGACGATCGCCGTACCTCCATTGCTGAGCAGCGAGTGTGAGTCCTGGCCCAGGGTTACGTCCTTGTTCAGAATAGTGGATTTCGCGGTGCCGTTCTCCGCCACCTTGAAATTCGGCATGTCGCCGGCATGGTGGCCATTCGGGTTCTCCAGCCCATGTTTTTTCGCTTCCGGATTGAAATGCGGACCGGCAGATTTGAAGTCCGGTGGATCGCATTTGGCGTTCTGATGAACGTGGATCGCGTGTTCGCCGGGCGGCAGGTTCTTCAGGTTGAGCTTCAAGTTCACACCTTCCTTGGCGCTTTTCAGTGTGACAGTGCCAACACTCTCGCCTTCCGCGTTTTTCAATTGCACGACCCGATTGCCGGCGGCCATTAACAACGGCGCGGTAAACGTCAACGCCAGGGAACAGAGAGGGAGAAGTCTGCTGATCTTCATAAACCGGGATTATAGCCGCGCGTCCCTTTTCTGGCCACATTTGTGAAAGGCGAAAATGCGACCTAATGGCCGGGGTCTGCCCCCCATGGTCAGATCTTGTCGGAAGAAGCCATCGCCTCGACAATCTCGCTGAGCACGCGGTAGGCCTCGGCATCGAGCGGGCCCTTCGTTGCTGCCTGGAACTTGGCGGCGCGTTGCCTCTGGTTGAGGTAATAGACGATGTTGGGCAGCACGCGGCGCAGTTCCTGGCACAGGGCACGCAGATGCATCAGGCCGTCAACATCCAACTGGAAGACTGCAACTGGCCAATCTTTCCCATCAGGCGAGTGACCTCGCTCTTCCAACCATCGAGGTCGGCTTCGTATTTGACGAAAGATTCGGCGTCTCCCACGATGAGCTGTTCCAGGGTTTTCAGATCGTCCGGACCCAGGGGCTTGCGTTCTTTGAGCTTTGGCAGTAACGCGGCGATGGCCAGTTTTGCCTGGACTGTCTCTCGCGCTTGCCCCTCGAGGGTTTGGACCTGGGCATCGAGATCTCCATAGTTCTCGCTGCTTTCGGCCGCGGCACAACGCTCGGCCTGTTCCTGCACTGCTTTGATGGTGGCTGCTATTTGCGAACCATTGCCCATAACCCCGCCTCCCATGGTTAGAGTCCCTTGGCCAAAAGCGAAACCCATTGTCCCATCGAACCTCGTGGCGGAGCAAATCGAAAACCAGATGCAAAAAAAGAATTCTGGAAGCCACTTTTGCCATCCAAAAGGGCATGACGATGAAGAAAGTAAAGCTGGGTTCACAGGGCGCGATCGTTTCCCGCATGGGACTCGGTTGCATGGGGATGAGCGAGTTTTACGGTGAGCGTAACGATGAGGAGTCGGCCGCGACCATTTTACGGGCGCTGGATCTCGGTGTGAATTTTCTGGATACGGCGGACACCTACGGCATTGGCGACAACGAGGAGTTGGTGGGCAAGACTATCCGCGGGCGGCGGGATGAAGTGTTCCTTGCCACCAAGTTTGCCAATGTCCGCACCAAAGCTGATCCGACGAAGTGGTCCATCAGTGGGAAGCCGGAATACGTGAGATCGGCGTGCGACGCCTCCCTGAAGCGGCTGGGGGTGGATCACATTGATCTGTATTATCAGCACCGGGTGGACCAGCAGATCCCTATCGAAGATACGGTCGGCGCCATGGCCGACCTGGTGACGGCGGGCAAGGTGAAGTATCTGGGACTGTCGGAGGCCTCGGCGGCGACGATCCGGCGGGCCCACAAGGTTCATCCCATTACCGCGCTGCAGACGGAGTACTCGCTCTGGGAGCGGCATGTGGAAGATGAGATTTTGCCGGTCGTGCGCGAGTTGGGGATTGGATTTGTGCCCTACAGTCCATTGGGCCGAGGATTCTTGACGGGGGCATTCACCAAGCCCAGCGATTTGCCGAGCAACGATTTCCGATCGCAGCGTTATCCGCGATTCGCTGGAGATAACTTCGCCAAGAACCAGGTGCTGCTGGATCGCGTGCGCGCTATCGCTGAGCGGCTTGGGGTAAGACCTGGGCAGCTCGCTCTGGCGTGGGTGCTGGCCAATGGCGAAGATGTGGTACCGATTCCGGGAACGAAGCGACGGAAATATTTGGAGGAGAACACCGCGGCGGCGGACATTCGGTTGACGGCCGCCCAAGTGGCTGAGCTGGAGGCCGCTGTCCCGGAGGACGAAGTCGCCGGCGATCGTTACCCCGAAGCGGCCATGAAAGCTATCGACCGCTAGGGGTCGGGGATCATCAATCCTTCGTTAAGCAAAGGCAAGATCAAGATCAAAGTCAAAAGCAGCGGGGGGGCGCCCGCCCCACACAATGCATCGCTCTTAGTCGGCTGCGGCTTCTCCGTATGGAGTCTCGGGGACGGAACTTGGCTGATGGCGCACCTTGCGTCCGAAGAGGGCTTCCCGCAGCAGTTTGAAAATGGTCTTGCGATTTTGTGCAATGACCTTCGGCCAGGCCAAGCGTCCCATCATGGGGAAATAAATCCCGCGGAAGCACAGGCGCGCAAGGAAAATGTTGATGCGGCATCCGATCTTCTGGTCATCCATCGCGTCAACGGCTTTGGCCAGCGCCTCCGGGCTGTAGGCATTTACCCAGCCGTACTCCACTTCGGCGTGAGCTTCATCAATGGTCATTTTCAGTGGAGTGTGGGCCATGCTGAAGGGGATAAAATTCTGCCAGTGCTTGGGGCGCGTAAGGCGACCGGCGGTCTCCAGGCGCTTGTAAAGCGGCGTCGCGGGCAAAGGGGTGAGCAGGCCGAAGATGGGCAGGCCCGGGGGCCAGGTGCGGACTTGCTCAAGGGTGCGCTCGGCTACACCAACTGTGTCGTTGTCCATGCCGAAGATGAACGAGGTGATGGCGTGGATGTCACGTTTGGCGAGGCGTTCCAGCACCGCGGCATATTCGCCGGGCTTGTTGAATCCCTTGTTGACGTCTTTCAGATTAGCCGGGTCAATGGATTCCATGCCGATGAAGATCCACTTGCCTCCGGAAGCGGCGATCAGGTCCACCAGTTCTTCGTCACGCAGCAGGTTCGCGCTGATCTGCGCCACCCAATAGAGCTGGGCGCCGGCGGCGATGATGTCGCGCAGCAGGGACTTGGTGCGCTTCACATTGATGGCGAAATTGTCGTCAATGAAGAACACCGCGATCTGCCCCTTCTCGCTGCGGGCGCGTTCCTTCAATAGAAGGAGCTCGTTCACCACACTCTCATTGCTGCGGAAGCGAATCGAGTCGCCGAAGAATCCGGTCACCGTGCAGAACTCGCAGCCGTAAGGACAGCCGCGGCCGGACTCCACCGGGATGATGCGGAATGTTCCCCAGCCGGCGTCTACCTTCTGCATGAACGGGGTTGCGATCTTGGGGATCAGATTGAACTGATCGAGATCGAGCGAGTTCCAGGGGATGACGGGATACTGCTTGAGCGAAGGCTTGCTTTCTTTTCCCGCCGACATCAAGCGGCGCATAAACATCTTTCAGTTGTCCGCGGGCCGCGTCATTGACGATCTGGGGCCATGTTTCATCGGCCTCGCCGAGAGCGACGGCGTCGGCATGGCGCGGACCGCCGTCACGTCCGAGGGCTTCGTCGGCCTCTTCGGTCACGTGAGGTCCGCCCATCACGACCGGGACTCCGGCAGCGCGAATGGCATCGGCCATGCGATAAGCCTTGGCCGCCATTCTCGTCATCGCGCCAATTCCCACCAGACCTATGTTTTCTGTGACGGACGAAGTGCGCGATATCGATCTTCATCCATCGGTTGGGCATTGCCGTCAATCAACAGAACTTCGTGTCCAGGCGGGGTGAGCGACTGGAGCAGAAACATCCAGAGATGCGGCATGAAGTTGCGGGTTACCCCGTTGTCAGGGTTGTAGAGCAGGATTCTCATGACAGTTCCCTTCTGGAATTCGCACTGCTTCACCCGCACGGGCTGTCACGAGCGACCTAGCCTGTTGCTTGCTTCTTCGCGTTTTTTGATGGTAGTCGCCGACGGTTTCAAATGTGCTGAGATTGTACACCCTGGGTACAAGCTTTAAGCACGGGAACTGAACCAATGTGCCTTCCAGGTCCAGAATGGGCGGTGAAGCTTTGTTTTCACTATGCTCAGAGATTTCGGGTACACTCTTCTTCCCGCCGTATAATCCCTGCCGAGGAGAAACATTCCTAATGAAATCGCTCAGACTCGCCGCCACTCTTCTTGCTGTTTTTCTTGCCTCGACTATGCTCGCAGCCCAAACCGAACCGGCGGTCTCTTCGCCCAACGGGCAGTTGAAGATCAGTTTTTCGATCGCCGGCAACGGCTCCGAGCGAGGACAGCTGCTTTACGATGTGACTTACCGCGGCAAACCGGTTTTGAAGCAATCGCCACTCGAACTGGACATTCAGAATCAGAGCCCGCTGGGGACAAACGCCGAGATCGTCTCCGCCACACCGGTTTCCAGTGTGGATGACACTTATACGGTGCCGGCCGGCAAATCGAACCCGGTGCGCAATCGCTACAACGCCATCACGGTCGAACTGCGGGACACGGCACAATTCAGCCGAAAATTTTCTATCGAAGCCCGCGCCTATGACGATGGCGTCGCTTTCCGCTATGCGATTCCAGAGCAGAGCGCGATTCGAGTGCTGCGCTTGACCGCGGAACGTACCCAATTTCAATTCAGCAAAGAACCCACAACCTATCCGCTGATTCTGCAAAGCTTTCGCACGCCCTACGAGGACCAATATCATGTGCTGCCGCTGAGCAACATACATCCGGCTTGGCTGGTCGGCATGCCGCTCCTGGCGGAAGTGCACGGTGTGGCGTGGGTGGCCATCACCGAAGCCGATATAGAAAACTACGCGGGAATGTATCTGCAACGAGACGAGCACAATGAAAACGCTCTGGTGGCTCGTTTATCCCCGCGTGTGGATGAGCCGGGTCTTTCGGTAATCAACGAGACCCCTATGCACTCGCCATGGCGGGTCATTATGGTGGCTGACAATCCCGGGCGCCTGATCGAATCGAACCTGGTCATCAATCTAAATCCGCCTTGCGCGATTGCCGATACCTCGTGGATCAAGCCCGGCAAAGCGGCGTGGGACTGGTGGTCCGGATCGTACGCCGAGGGAGTGGATAAGCCCGGCATGAACACCGCCACCATGAAGGACTATATCGCTTTCGCTTCCCGCAATAGCTTCAGATACATGCTCATTGACGCCGGCTGGGCCGCCCATACGGTCGGCCCTTCCGCTTCGGACGCATACCTTACGCAGCCTCAGCCGGATATCAACATGCAGGAAATTCTCGGCTTTGCGAAATCGAAGAATGTTCGCGTCTGGGTGTGGGCGCATTGGTCGGACATTGACCGGCAGATGGACGACGCGTTCCCGCTTTATGAAAAGTGGGGGATCGCCGGCGTGAAGATTGACATTATGAACCGCGACGACCAGTGGATGGTGGATTTCTATCGCAGGGTCGTGAAGAAGGCGGCAGAACACCATTTGATGGTGGACTTCCATGGAGCATTCAAACCCGATGGCCTGCGCAGAACTTATCCCAACCTCATTACCCGCGAAAGCGTGCTGGGGATGGAATACAACAAGTGGAGCGCGGAAGATGACCCCGACCACCACGTGATGGTTGCCTTTGCCCGCATGCTGGCCGGTCCCCTGGACTACACGCCCGGCGCCATGCGACAGGCAACCCGGGCGCAATTCGAGGCGCGCGACGTACGCCCTGAAGTGATGGGCACTCGCGCTCATCAGACGGCGTTGTACGTGGTCTTCGAAAGTCCTTTCGCCATGGTTTCCGATTATCCGGAGGCCTACAACGGGCAGAAGGAACTTGATTTCATTCGTGAAGTGCCAACCAGTTGGGATGAAACCCGTGTGCTGAACGCCAAGGTCGGCGACTATGTAACCATTGCTCGCCGTCACGGATCGGACTGGTATGTGGGCAGCATCGCCGGATGGCATGCGGCGGAGCTGGACATTCCGCTGAATTTCCTTGGCTCCGGGCAGTACAGCGCTGACATTTACTCTGACGCGCCGGACGCCGAAGAAAATCCCACGCACACAACCCTGGAACACAAGCCGGTGACGAAGGAAACCGTGCTGAAGGCGGTGCTGTTTTCTGGCGGTGGGCAGGCCATCTGGATTCGTCCTGCAAGCGAAGGCGAAAAACATTAAACATGAAGGGCACAGCAGGGGCACACGCCAGGACCCTTTGTGTCCTCTGCGATCCTCTGTGGTGAATTAATACCGCAGGCGCTCGGTTGCGCCACGGGGACGGGTTCCCGTATTCTGTACAAACCTCGATGTACCGGCTGACGGCAAGGCTGTTGCTGTTCTTCTCGCTGTTGGGTTCATTCCCTCCCAGCGCCTTGGGCCTGTTTGCAAGCAAGCAATGCTCATGTTGCACTCGGACTTGCTGCAGACGAATGCGTCGCCACACGCACGCCTTTCCTGGCGCCGCAATCGTCAACGCGCCCTGTTGTCAGCAGCGCTGTCAGTGCTCGCTTACCGTTTCGCAATGGGCGGTGGCGTCTCTCACTGCCAGGCGAGACAACCATTCATCTGCGATCCTGCCAATCCAACCGACCTTACTGTCGCGGGCTAAATCGCCCGGAACCGCTCACGCTGTTCGTGGCCCTCCACAGTTCCTCGTTGCCTAGACAACACCTCGCTCGTCATTAGCGCATGCCGTGGAGCGTGCGCCAGAAACTCCGTCCCAGTGGAGGGGCGGGTGTTTCGTTTCTTTCGTCTAACTTCGGCTTGACGCTCGACTGGGATTTCCTGTCCGCACCAGTCCACGAGCGCTGCACCGCCGGTCGCGCCGGCAGGGGAGCTTATGCGTTACGTTGTTTTGATTGTCAGTGCATTGATCTTGCTTTCTAACCCGCTACAAGCCTCGATTTTCGGGTCCCTGCGTGGAATCATTCACGATCCGCAGCATCGCCCCATACAGGGAGCCATGGTGATGGTCCGCGCCAAATCGTCCGATTGGGCGAAGAGCACCAACACCGGCGCCAACGGCGAATTTGAATTCAACGCAATTCCTATTGGGGAATACACGGTGTCAGTTGCCAGTCCGGGGTTCGAAGAGACGAAGCAGGGTATCGTCGTGGAAAACGGCTTTGAACCGGTTCTGCACATTGCCTTGAAAATCGCCACCGGGACTGAAACGGTCAACGTCTCTGCTGCTCCCGAGCAAGTAGCTGCGCGTTCCGTAACTCCGACGACCCTAGTCAGCCGGGAAGAGATCCGGAAAACCCCCGGGGCCGACCGCACCAATAGCCTCGCCATGATCACCGACTATGTGCCCGGCGCTTATGTCACTCATGATCAACTGCACATTCGCGGCGGCCATCAAACCAGTTGGCTCATCGATGGGGTTCCGGTGCCAAACACCAATATTGCGTCGAATATCGGCCCGCAGTTCGATCCCAAGGATATCGATTACCTGGAGGTTAATCGCGGTAGCTACGGCGCCGAGTTCGGCGACCGCACCTACGGCGTCTTCAACGTCGTCCCTCGTACCGGTTTCGAGCGCAACAACGAAGCTGAGCTGATCACCAGTTTCGGCAATTTTTACCAGACGAACGACCAGTTCAATTTTGGCAGCCACACCGAGCGCTTTGCCTATTACGCCAGCGTGAACGGCAATCGCAGCAATCTGGGAATTGAAACCCCGGTCCCCCAGGTCGTGCATGATGCGCAGAACGGATATGGAGGCTTTGGCTCTCTCATCTTCAATGCGGATCCTTCCAACCAACTGCGGTTCGTAACCTCTCTGCGCAAGGATTTCTATCAGGTCCCTTTTGACCCCGACCCCAACGATATCGAAAATGCGCCGATTCCAGAGAATGACTTCGAAGCCCAATATCCCAGCCTCGGCCTGCGGGATACCGATCGCGAGTCCGATGCCATTTTGAATTTTTCCTGGGTGCACACCTTCAATTCCAAGCTGCTACTGACAGTTTCCCCCTTCTACCACTACAACAGCGCCAACTACGACAGCTCCCCGGACGATACTCCCATCGCAACCACCGATCATCGTGCCTCAACCTATGGCGGCGGACAGGCTAGCTTCTCCGCAAATATAGGCCGGAACAATTTGCAGGTCGGGGTGTATAGCTTTTATCAGCAGGATAGCGAACGCTTCGGTGCGATATTCAACGGCGGCAGCGGCAACCCGCCTTTCGCCGACAGCGAACATCCTTCCGGAAATCTCGCAGCGTTCTTCATTGACGACAAGTTCCAGGTGGCGCCCTGGTTAAACATTACGGCAGGCATGCGGCCAACACACTTCTCCGGCGACATTGCGGAAACGGCCATCAGTCCTCGCTTTGGCGCCGCCCTGACCGTGCCGCACCTGCAGTGGACGTTCCGCGCATTTTACGGACATTACTATCAGCCGCCGCCCCTGACTACCGCTTCTGGGCCTCTGCTCCAGTTTGCCGCCGCCGAGGATTTGGGATTCATACCACTCCATGGCGAGCGTGATGAAGAATCACAGTTCGGCGTGTCCATTCCTTTGCGCGGCTGGGTTCTCGACGCGGACACTTTTAATACCAATGCCAGGAACTTCTTCGATCATGACACCATCGGCGAGTCGAATCTTTTCTTCCCGCTCACCATCGCTCAGGCTCGCATCCGCGGATGGGAGATGACTCTGCGGTCTCCGCGCATCGCGCGGCTCGGCCAGATCCATCTGGCTTACTCAAATCAACTCGTCGAAGGAGGCGGAGCGATCACTGGCGGTCTCACGGATTTTTCTTTGCCCGATGGTCTATCGCCACTCGACCACGATCAGCGCAACACCTTGAACATGGGAGGCGATGTCACCTTGCCCTGGCGCAGCTTCGCTTCCACCAACATTTACTACGGCTCGGGATTCGTGAACGCTTTTCCGGGTCAGCCCTATCCGGGAGATTACTTGCCCGGTCACACCACGTTTGACATTTCCATTGGCAAGACTTTCAGCGACCGCATCTCGGCTTCTCTGAACGCCTTGAACGTGGCCAATCGGCGGGTCGAACTCGATAACAGTGTGACCTTCGGCGGGTTTCACTGGAACCATCCGCGGGAGATTTATCTAGAGGTGCGCTATCGCTTTCACTATTAGGAATCCGGTAAGACTTAGAATGGAGCTGGAATGAAAATCCGTAATTCCCTGTTGCTGATCTCCGTTGCCTTCGCACTTATTGTTGCTGCTGCGTGCAGCAAGCCTGCACAAAAGCGCTATCACCTGACTGGACGTGTGATTTCCACCGATCACCGCAGCCACTCCGTCATGGTGGATGGCGACGACATCCCCGGCTTCATGGCTGCCATGACTATGCCGTATACGGTGAAAGACGACTCTCTGCTCGACAAGCTTGCTCCCGGCGACCAGATTACTGCCGATGTAGTCGTCAGCGGTGATCAGTCGTGGTTGGAAAACATTGTCGTCGTCGGCCATACCGCGCCACCCAAACCCACCACGGAAATGCATATCCCGGCTCCCGGCGAAGCTGTCCCTGATTTCAAATTTGTGAATCAGGATGGACAGAACATTTCCTTGCAGCAGTATCGCGGAAAAGCGCTGCTGTTGACTTTCATCTACACCCGCTGTCCTTTTCCTAACTTTTGCCCGCGGGTGAGTCATGAGTTTGCGGAGATTAACCGCGAGTTGCAGAGCGATTCGGCGTTAAGCGGTAAAACTCACTTGCTCAGCATTACCTTCGATCCTACACACGACACTCCGAAGGTTCTACGCGCCTACGGTTTTTCCTGTGTGCGTAGCAAGCAGCCTTCCTTGTTCCATCATTGGGAGTTCGTGGCTCCCCGGGCAGCAGACCTCCCTGCCATCGCCAAGTTCTTCGCGGTGTCTTACTCGCAGGATGGAAATGTGATCAACCACTCGCTGAGCACGGTCGTCATCGGGCCTGATGGCCGCATCTTCAAGTGGTACCACGGCGCCGATTGGCAAAGTTCAGAGTTGGTCAAAGACGCCGCTGACGCGCTGCACACCAACAGTTAACGGGTTCCCCACTTCGCGCCGAGTCTGTGAGAAGTGGGAGCCCACAATGCTCGTTACTGCCCTTCACTCAACTCCCGAATCCAGATATTCCGGTACCGCACGGGGTCGCCATGATCCTGCAACGCCAGCGGCAGCTTGTCGCGGCCAGCCTTGTAGGGCGGCCGCGCATGGTGCTCGGTAGGTCCGGAGAGTTCAACGCTGTCCTGTACCAGCACGCCGTTGTGAAAGACCGTAAACCGTGCTGGCTGGGCCACTTTGCCATCGCTGTCGAAATGCGGAGCGTGAAAAACGATGTCATACCACTGCCACTCTCCTGGCGGGCGCGAGGCATTTACCTGCGGAGGGAACTGTCCATAGATTCCCGAGGCTTGGCCATCCGCGTAGGTTTTGTTCTGGTAGGAGTCGAGGACCTGAACTTCATAAAGTCCCATCAGAAATACCCCGCTGTTGCCGCGCCCCTGGCTTTCGCCGTGCGGCGGCGTAGGCTCGCGAAACTCCACATGCAGCTGGCAGTCGCCGAACGCCTGCTTGGTATGGATGTAGCCGGTCTTGGGTACGACTTGCAGGTAGCCATGCTCGACCTTCCACTTGGCGGGGCCGTTGTCTTCGCCCGCCCACTTGGAAAGGTCTTTGCCATCGAACAGCACAATCGCATCCGACGGCGGCTGGCCGGGCGTGCTCTGCGTACTCGAAGTTCCGGGCGTGATGATCGGTGGGAGTGGCCGGTCAGGATCGTTGGGCTTCCAGCGCAGGTCGACCTGTGCCAGCGATGCCGGAGCTAGAAGGAGGAGAGTCAGCACAACGGAAAGTAGCGGGAGAGCGCTTCGTCTGATTGTCATGGGTAAAAATCCTCGCCGCCCAAGATACACGAGAAGGCCTCTAAAAGTGAAAGCCCCGGGAATCATCCGGGGCTTTGGAATTCCGTACTGGACGCCGCCTGTCAATTTCAATGATAAGCGCGGGCAGATTGATGTCAAGTGCAATCTCTGTGGGTAGAGTGACAACGGAGGGCGAGGGACTTGAACCCTGGTGGCTGATTGGACCACTCGACCGCTTGACAGGCGGCGGCCAGTACTCACTGGGAACACCCTCCAAACGCCCGCCTGCGAAAGTGATTCTATGGGTTCCGATGTACTGAGTTCACGGATCTGGTTAAATAAGTTGGGCCTTGGCTCCGATTTGGGAAATTACCGTGCGCTTAGCCGCAGGCGCGAGCCTGCCTTCAGCTTGCATTGCCAATATCAACTATCGTTTCACCTTCACCGCCTCCTTCTCCCCCACCCGCTTGCTCACCGCGAACTTCATCTTGCCGGCTTTCTTGTCGGCGTCCACGATGAGATGGTCCCCGTGCAGCACTTCGCCGTCCAGAATCTTCAGCGCCAGCGAATCCTGCACCAGCTTCTGAATCGCGCGCTTCAGCGGTCGCGCCCCAAAATTTGGGTCGAAGCCTTCGGTGAATAGCAGCTCTTTGGCCGCGTCCGTCAGCTCAAGGGAAATCTTGCGCTCAGCCAACAGCCGCCGCAAATCTTCCAGGCGCAGGTCGATAATCTTGACCAGCTGCTCTTTGCCCAGCGGCTTGAAGATGATGATGTCGTCCACCCGGTTCAGGAACTCCGGTTTGAAGTGCGCGTGCAGCGCATTCATCACCTGCTTAGACGCATCGCTCGAACTCCTGCTTCCGAGCTGCAGCCCCTCCGCCTGCAAGAACGCCGCCCCAATGTTCGACGTCATGATGATGACCGTGTTCTTGAAGTCCACGGTTCGGCCTTTGCCATCCGTCAGCCGGCCATCGTCCATGATCTGCAGCAGCACGTTGAACACATCCGGATGCGCCTTCTCGATCTCATCGAACAGGATCACCGCATACGGCCGCCGCCGCACCTGCTCGGTAAGCTGCCCGCCCTCTTCGTAGCCGACGTATCCCGGAGGCGCGCCAATCAGCCGCGAGACCGCGTGCTTCTCCATGTACTCGGACATGTCGATGCGCACCAGCGCATGCTCATCATCAAACAGGAACTCCGCCAGCGCGCGCGCCAGTTCGGTCTTGCCAACTCCGGTCGGCCCCAGGAAGATGAACGAACCGATCGGCCGCTTGGGATCGCTCAGCCCAGCCCGGGAACGCCGCACCGCATTCGACACCCGCTCCAGCGCTTCATCCTGTCCAACAACGCGCAGCCGCAGCCGCTCTTCCATCGTCACCAGCTTCTTCACTTCGCCTTCCAGCATCTTGGAAACAGGAATGCCCGTCCACTTGGAAACGATGCGGGCAATGTCTTCTTCGTCCACTTCTTCCTTGAGCATGCGCGGGCCGGCGGCGCTGCTGCCATCTTGCCAGGTGATCTCAGTCGCGCAGTCTCAGCTTCCAGTCTTCGCTTGCTCAAGCCGTAGCGGATTTCGGCCACCCGCTGCAGATTGCCTTTGCGCTCTTCGGATTGTTCTTCCACTTTGAGTGCTCGATCTTTTCTTTGAGCGACCGCGACCGCGCAATCAAGTCTTTCTCCTGCTTCCAGCGAACCTTCAGCGCATTCGATTTCTCGCGAATCTCCGCCAGCTCTTTCTCGATCACTGCCAGCCGCTCTTTGGAGTTGGCGTCGCTCTCCTTCTTCAGCGCCTGCTTCTCGATTTCCAGCTGCATGGCGCGCCGCTCCAGCTCGTCAATTTCCGTGGGCATCGAATCAATCTGGATGCGCAGCGAAGCGGCCGCTTCATCAATCAGATCGATGGCTTTGTCCGGCAGAAAGCGGTCGGAGATGTAGCGATGCGACAGCGTGGCCGCCGCCACAATGGCGGAATCTTTGATGCGCACGCCGTGGTGCACTTCGTAGCGCTCTTTCAAGCCGCGCAGAATGGCGATCGTGTCTTCGACATTCGGCTCGCCGACGAACACAATCTGGAAGCGCCGCTCCAGCGCCGCATCTTTTTCGATGTACTTGCGATATTCATTCAGCGTGGTCGCGCCGATCGCGCGCAGTTCGCCGCGCGCCAGCGCCGGCTTCAGCATGTTGGAGGCGTCAATCGCGCCTTCCGCCGCGCCGGCGCCCAACCAGCGTGTGCAGCTCGTCGATGAACAGGATGATCTGCCCGGCGGAATCTTCGATCTCTTTCAGAACCGCTTTCAGGCGGTCTTCAAATTCGCCGCGATATTTTGCGCCAGCCAGCATCGCGCCCAGGTCGAGCGCGACCACACGCTTGTTCTTCAGCACCTCGGGCACGTCGCCGGAAATAATGCGCTGCGCCAGGCCTTCGACGATCGCGGTCTTGCCCACTCCGGGCTCGCCGATCAGCACCGGATTGTTCTTGGTCCGCCGCGAAAGCACCTGCACCACGCGGCGGATTTCCTCATCCCGCCCGATCACCGGATCGAGCTTGCCCGCGCCGCGCCTGTTCGGTCAGATCGCGGGCATAGCGCTCCAGCGCCTGGTACTTGGCCTCGGGATTCTGGTCGGTCACCTTCTGCGATGCCGCGCACCGAGGTCAGCGCCTTCAGAATGGCGTCATAGGTGGCGCCGTGCCGCGCCAGAATTTCCTGCGCTGCCTCGCGCTTGCCCTGGGTGATGGCCAGCAGCAGGTGCTCGGTGGAGACGTACTCGTCCTTGAAATTGCCGGCTTCCTTGAAAGCGCGCTCCAGCACCTGGTTGGCCGCCTGCGAGAGCGAAGCCTGCGCGGCCCCGCCGGAAACCTTGGGCAAGCTTTCGATCGCGCGATACACCTCGGTGAGCACCGCCTGCGGGCCCATGCCAATCTTCTCCAGAACTGGCGGCACGATGCCTTCTTTGTCTTCCAGCAACGCGGCCAACAGATGCATCGGCTGCAGTTCCGGATTGCCATGCTCCGACAGCGAGTTCGTTCCCGCGCTGTACCGCTTCCTGCGCTTTTACCGTGAATTTGTCCCAACGAATTGCCATAAAATCATTCCTGTCTTTTCTGCGTTGTCATCCAGCCGAAGCGAAGGATCTCTATACCGTGCCGCGAATTTCATCCCCCGAATCACATCGCGTAATTGGATGATCGAGAAATTTGAACCGATCTAGCCCGTTTTGCAAACCACAAATTACCCGATTATCAAATTACAAAATGAACGGGAGGCGGTCACCTCTGCCACCTCCCGTCAACTGTCAAGGGCTTAACTCGACCTGGGACAGCCGAGCGGCGGCTGAATCCACCACGCTGAGCACTGCCGGCTTAGGCGGCTTTCCGGCCCTTGGCTTCCAGCGTCTTCTCGCCCTTTTCCGAGCCCACATTCACCTTGATCTGCTTGGGCTTGGCTTCCGCCTTCTTGGCCAGCTTGATCTTCAGCACGCCTTTGTCGTAGTTGGCGGAAATGTTCTCCGGGTTTACCGTGCTCGGCAGATTGAAAGATCGCGTGAAGCTGCCGTACTGCCGCTCCACCCGGCGATAGTTCTCCTCTTTCTCTTCCTTCTCGAATTTGCGCTCGCCGTGGACGGTCAGGGTGTTGTTCTCGATCCGGACATCGATGTCTTTCTCTTCAATGCCCGGGACTTCGATCTTCAGAGTGATATTGTGCTCGTCCTCATACACATCCACCGCCGGAGCGAAAGTGCTGGTGGTCAGCGCTTCCTCGCCGCCGTCACCGTAGGATTGCTGAAACAGCCGGTTCATACGGTCCTGCAAAGTGCTGAACTCGCGAAAGGGATCCCAACGGGTAAGAACAGTCATGACTAAATCCTCCTCAAAAGGGTTTGAAAATTTTTGGCTTCTGAGCCTACATCATCTTTGGATGAGGCTTTAGTATGTTGCGATGCTAAAATATGAGTGTGTTATTGTCAAGCTAATAATTGATCCATGTTTTCAATAACTTACACTCATAATCACGCATTTCAGATAGGCGGTTTCTGGGACTTGCAATAAGATGGGATGGTCTTTCGCCTGGCTTCGGTTTTCGAGCAAGCGAATATTTCTGTGCACATCGCGTGCAGAACTGGCAATTATTTCCAGAAAGTCGGCCGCGCTCACATGGTAGGAGCACGAGCAGCTCACCAGCGTCCCGCCCGGCCGCAGCATCTTCAGCGCCCTTAGGTTCAACTCCTTGTATCCCCGGACCGCGCCTTCCAGGTTCCGCTTGCTCTTGGCAAAGGCCGGCGGGTCGAGAACGATCGTGTCGTACTGCCTTCCGCCGGCCGCGTAGTCCCGCAGCAGGTCGAAGGCATTGGCCTCGATCCACTCGATCTCCCGCCCATTAAGCGCCGCGTTCTGGTCGGCAACTTCCAGCGCGGGACGGGAGCTGTCCACGCCCGGTCACCGCTGCACCGCTCCGCCAGGTGCAACGCGAATCCGCCCTGATAGCAGAAAACATCCAGCGCCTCGCCGCGCGCGTACTCCGCCGCGGCGGCATAGTTTTCCCGCTGATCCAGGAACGCCCCGGTCTTCTGCCCTTCGAGCGCGTCGTAGTGGAAACTTCACGCCGTTCATGGTGACGACGGTGCTGCTCTTCTCTCCCTGAACCAGCCCGGACTTCCGCGGCGGCAACTGCTCCAGATCGCGCACCCGCGGGTCCACACGCTCGGCAATGGCGGCGGGTTTCAGCTTCTCGGTCAGCTCGGCAAGCAGGGTCTGGCGGACGGGCTCGGCGTCCATCGCCTGGGTAAGAAACTGGAAGGAGAGCAAGTCGTTGTAGCGGTCCACGATCAGCCCGGGGAGGAAGTCGCCTTCGCTGAAGATGAGCCGATAGGCGTCGGTGTCACGCACCACGCGCTCGCGATAGGCCAGGGCGTCGGAAATTCTCTGGCGCAGCAACGCAGGAAAGTCGAAGACGGGCTCGCGCGAAACCATGCGGACCGCAATCTGCGAGGACGAACTGTAGAGCGCCGACCCAAGCAAATTGCCACGCTCGTCGGCAACAGCCGACCAGCGCGCCGGGCAGCACGCCGTCCGCCGAAGCCACATCCGAGCGATAGACCCAGACGTGTCCAGCCCTCAGCCGCTCCACCCCCCGGCGGGAGATATTGATAGTAGGAGTCGTGGCAGACGCAGGCTTGCGGGGCATGAAGAGATGGTAAACCTGACCGAGGTTGTAAACTCGTGGGGCCCCGTTCTCCGTTGTTTCAGGTCTTCTTCGCGAACGCCGCGTTCACCTTTGCGTTCTCGGCGGTCTAGAGCTTTGAACTGCCGAGGACATTCCAGGAACTGCTCGCTGCGGTGCCGATTCATCCGGTCACAGCGCGGTTGCCCTGCACGCCGGACAAATTGACGGAGAGAATCAGGCCAAGGGCCTACGTATTCGACTTGCTGACCTTCTCATTGCGATAGACCGCGATGGAGTTGGGTTACAACGTTGCGCCCAGCAATTTGGGTCACTTCCAAGCGATTCCCGGCCTGTCCGGGACTCAGCTTTAACGGCAGTGCCTACGACAAAGCAAAAGCCCCGGTCGTCGAGCCGGGGCCTGAAACTAGGATCTGAACGCAGTCCGCAAAGCTCTCATCATAGTTCAGACAAAAACCTTGTCAAGTCACTCCTCTGAACGGTCGAGTGACCCGAGGAGACAAGTCGAACCCTAGTGGCTGATGAAGCCACTCGACAGTTTGACGGATTGCGTCCAGTACCCACTGGCAACACCCTCCTAAACGCAGCGTCCGCCGGAACAGAATTGTAGTGCGCGGGAATCGACAGGGTCGAGACCCTGAGCAGGGAATATTTAGAACAAGTTTCGATTGGGAATAGAAGGAGGACAAGTTTTCTCCTCGCAGACTTGCTCCGTCGCGAACGCCGCCGAGCATTCGGCACAGATAAAAAGCCCCACCCGTTCGACTAGGCTTAGGAAGGCTGTCGCCCAGGACGGAGCAGGGGCCAGATTCAACCATCCCCTTACTTCCCGGCCAATTCCTTCTTCACCGCATCGCTCACGACTTTCCCGTCCACCCGCATTCCGGCGGCGGAGAACCGCGCCATGGCAGCCTTCATCACCCCTCCCATGTCTTTCATGGTAGGGGAGCCCATCTCGGCGATCGCCGCCTTTACGCCCGGCTACAATCTCCTCCTCGCCCGCCGCCTTGGGGAGATAACTCTCGATCAGCGTGATTTCCGCAGCTTCCTTGTCGGCCATCTCTTTCCGTCCGCCCTTCAGAAACTGCTCCACGGACTCCTTGCGCTGTTTGATCAACGTCGCCAGCACCTGTTGCGCTTCTTTGTCGTCGAGTGGCGCCATCTTTTCGATTTCGCGGTTCTTTAGGGCGGTTTTCATCATGCGCAGCGCTGAAAGGCGCTGCCTCCTCCCGTGCTTTCATCGCGGCCGTAATATCTTTCTGGATTTGTTCCGGTAAGCTCATGGTCCGCCATTATACGGCGAAAATCTTCCCAAGCCGGAGAAGGCGCAAAGGAATACAAAGGGAAACCGTTCTATTCGCTAAGTTGACACGTTTGGCCATTGCCACGGCAGGCTGTGCCGGCACATAGGGGCAGAAGGGATCGCTCTCCAGCACGTTCCCTGTATGCGCAAACGCCCGGGCGCGCGATCCGCCGCAAATCTGCTTATACTCGCAGGCGCCGCAGCGGCCAAGAAACTTTCCCGGGTTATGGAGCGCGCGAAAAACCGGCGAGTTGCGGTAGATATTCACCAGCGAACCGCTGCGTATATTTCCGCAGGGTAGCGGCAGAAATCCCGAAGGATAAACATCGCCTAGGTTCGATACAAAGACGATGCCATGACCGTCTCGAATCTGGAAGCCTTTGTACACCGCCGTGTTTTCCACTTCTGCGCCGTGCATGCCCGCGGCCCGCATCCGTTTTAAGGCAAGTCGACGGTAGGACGGCGCCTCGGTGGTCTTCACGGCGAAAGGCGCGTGCGGCACCAAGTCGAGCACCCATTTCATAATGCGCTCGCCTTCCGTGGGAGAAACTTCGTTCAGCGCCTTACCGCGCCCCACCGAAATGAGAAAGAACAGGCTCCAGCGCATGACCGGAAAACTTGTTCGCAACAATTCGTAGATCGCGGGCAGGTCTTCTACGGTTTCCTCCGCCACCAGGGTGTTCACCTGAATGGGAAGGTTCAGCCGTCCGGCATGGCGAGCGGCTTCGACCGTGTGGTCGAAAGTCCCGGGAACCGCGCGGATGGCGTCATGTTTTGCCGCGCAGGAACCGTCGAGGCTCAACCCAAGGCTCTGAATCCCGTGCGCCTTCAGCTTGTCGATGGCAGCATTGGTGAGCTCGGGAGTGGCGCTGGGCGTAATCGAAACTTCCAGGCCCAGCGATCGTCCATGATCGATCACTTCATACAGATCGTTGCGGCTAAGTGGATCGCCGCCGGTCAGGATCAAATGGGGGAGGGGATCGCCGAACCCGGCGATTTGCGCCAGCAATTGCTTGCTCTCTAATGGAGTGAGTTCCAGGGGATGAGGAGTCGGCATCGCTTCCGCGCGGCAGTGCTTGCAGGCCAAACCGCACGCCTGGGTCATTTCCCAGTAGACAATCATGGGATTACGGGAAAAATCACGCGCGACGCCCATGCCGCCCGGCATTCCACTTGTGTTGACCATGTGCTCTCCTCTTGGCGGCTGCTCCACCAGCGCCCTCACACCGCTTCTTAACCGTAGTTTCCCAAGACAAGAACGGCTGTGATCAAGATCACAGCACGCCGTGATCTCATTGTCCGTGGGGCTGCTCACGGTAGCGAATTAAGCAGGGAAGTGGGGTGAATGAAACTGTTGGCTGGGCAAAAGCCCGGGGTCCCTCTTGGGGATCTGGACGTATCGGGACAAACAAATGCCCGGGCCTTGGGATGAGGATCAAGGCCCGGGCGCACTGTTCCCGGTTTCAGCGAACCTAGGATGGGCGGAATCCTCCGGCCTTGCTGTCAGCACTGGCGCGCCGCGGCTGGATCACTCACGCCCTTCCGGCCAATCGGTTGCTCCGTTGTGTCAGACAGCTGGGTTCGCGCTACGGGAACAGCAACCTTATTTGGCTTTCTGCTGCTCGCGAATGTAAGTGACGAGCATCTTGATCTGATCGGGGCTCATACCTTTCGACTCGTACGCGTGGCTGGCCTTCTTGGCCGGGCCGCCTTTGGCGATAAAGTCGGTCAGTTCGGCATCAGACTTAGCCTTGGCTTCCGCCGAAACCAAGCTGGGAATCTTGGCCGCGGGCTTGCCACTGAGATCGGCGCCGTGGCAAACGGCACATTTCGCTTTATACAGGCTAGCGCCGTCTTCGGCCCAGGCCAGATGAGGAACAACCAGGAACAGCGCCACAGCGATGGCCAGAATCAGCATGACAAGTTTGCTTGTTTTCATGATTGCGTTCTTTCCTTTCGCACAATGACCTAGCACGAGTCTATCGAACCGGCGGAGCGCGGAGACTAGTCCCGTACCTCAGGCAGTGTCTATCTTTCCCAAAGTGGTTCGCCGTGATTACCATCACACCGACTCGTGACGAAACCGCCTGTCAGCAAATTTGGGACCAAAAGGACCAGGCGTCCCTGGTTTTGCAGCGGCGATTTCATTTGCAGGTTGGATTCCTCCCGGCCACGATTAAATGTGATTCCAATCACAGGGATACGTGCGCATGGTACTGTCGTGAAACACCCATAATTAGTGAAATATGCACATGCCGGTGACTAGGGTCATTTCCCAAATTTCCAAATTGGCAAAGGCCCATTTCTGGCATCGCGATTCATTTTTTCCGCGACCCCTGTGGCGTTTTGCAGCGACTGCAGATAAAACCAGTCGTGTCGGATGTAGCAGTTCTGCACAGCCCTAAGTCCTGCGTTTGAACACGCATGACCGGAGTGGAGACGGCAGGCGGCATGTACAAAAAGCTGGCATTGAGGGCGGAGAGGGGTAACTGGGCGATTCACTTTGCCCTGGCCACACTTTTCGTCGTGTTGGCGGGTTCACGCGCTGGCGCGGTGGTGCATCCGGTTACCCTAGACCCCAAAACAGACTCTGCGAAATGCCTGGAGTGCCATGCCGACAAGGCCAAGGGAAAATCCGTTCACTCGGCGATCGCGACCGGATGCCTGAGCTGCCATGAGATTCGCACCAACCGCGATATCACCCACATCAAGCTGATCGAGCCGACGCCAGTCAAGCTGTGCTTGCAATGCCACGCCGACAAGGATGCGTCACAAATCAAGGGGCACGTTCATCCGCCGGCGGTTCGTGATTGCCTCACGTGCCATAGCCCTCACAGCTCAGACAACAAAAACCAGCTGGTGAAGCCGCTATCGGGCGGCAAAGGCGAAAATCTTTGCCTGCAATGCCACAACATTGGGGTGAATGTTCCGGCAAAAGGCAGCCGCCATCCGGCGCTTGGATATGGGCTGCGACACCTGCCATGTGATGCACAAAACGGGTGACAGCCAGCAGCCTGAATTCAAAGATCACCTGACCAAGGCGACCCCGGCGCTGTGCCTGGACTGCCACGATGCCAAAGATCCTGCGCTGGAGGCGGCACACAAAGGCCAGCCGTTCGAGAAGGCCGACTGCGTAACCTGTCACAATCCGCACGAATCTGCACGCCCCAAGCTGATGCAGGCGTTCGTGCACATGCCCTTCGGCGACGGACAATGCGATACCTGCCATCAACCTGCCAAGGACGGCAAGGTGGTGCTCACCGCCGCCTCTTCCAAAGAGCTCTGCCTCACCTGCCATGCCGACAAAGGCAAGGAGATTGAGGATGCCAAGGTCCCGCATCCGGGCGCGATGGGCTGACTGCACCGATTGTCACAACCCGCATGCCAGCGGGCAACCGGGCTTGCCCAAGACTGACGCGGTCAACATTTGCCTGGGCTGCCACACGGAAATCGCGGAACTGGCGAAAAAGAAAGTGCATCACCAGCCGGCGTTCGAGCAATCATGCTCCATCTGCCATACCCCGCATGGCGGGAATAACGAGCACCTGCTTCGCGTGAGTAGCCCTAATGCGCTTTGTCTGGAATGCCATGGCCCCGAGGCCAGGCCAACCCCAGTGGCGAACGAACCTCTGGTCACGATCTTCAACGGACAAGTCAAACTGCCGGAAAACTATTTCGCCAAGGTTTCGCGGCTGCCAATCAAGTATGGCCTTGGACATCCGGTGGATCGTCATCCGGTGGTGGACCAGATGGATCCTAACGACAACACCAAAGTACGGGTGGCGATCAACTGCCTCACCTGCCATCAGCCGCACAGTTCCACCCAGCCTGGTCTTTTGGTGAACGACCAGGCGAACAACACAGCATTTTGCAGCACGTGCCACAAGAGTTTTACGCGCTAGAGATAACGATGTTCGGAACTTGCCAAAATTCGATCCAGCGCGGAGCAGGGATAGCACTCGTCTTCGGTCTGCTTCTGGCTCTTCTTGCCCCGTCGGCTCTCGGCGACAAGAAAAAGAAGAAGGGCGAAGCAGCGGGCCCGAAGCCCACGTTTATGGATCGGCTGGATGTTTCCAAGATTGTCTGGCCCAATCCTCCCGCAATTGCCCGGATCCGATACCTGGATTATTTCTGCGCACAAAAAGCTCCCGCAGCCAAAGCCGAAAAGAAATCGGGCTGGATGGATCGGCTGGCCGGGGTTGCGGTGGGCGAGACTGTTCAATCCGACCGTCGGCTATTCCAGTTAGTGACGCCTTACGGGATGGGAGTGGATTCCAAGAACCGGCTCTACGTGGCGGACAGCAAGGTGCATGCGATTTTTATCTTTAGCACGGATAACAAGGATCTTGAGCTCATCAAGAACGGGACGCAGGCGCGTTTCGGACTGCTCACCGGCCTGGCGATTGACGATAGCGACACGCTCTTCGTGGCTGACAGCGAGATGCGCCGGGTGCTGGTTTTTGACCCGTCGCACAAAGTCGAAAGCAGCATCAGCGAGGGCATGACCGATCCCGCTGGCCTGGCGATCGATAACGAAAACCGTTTTCTCTATGTCGCCGATCCCGGCTCGGATCAGATTCTGGTTTACGATGCCGACCCTCCCCACAAGCTGTTGCGCAAGATGGGAACTCCGGGCAAAGCGCACACCCTGACGACGCCGGGGGACTTTGCCATGCCGACCAACGTAGCGGTGGACAAAGACGGAAATCTGTTTGTTTCGGATACGTTCAACGACCGGATCGAAGTTTTCGATGCCGACGGTGGCTTCATTCGCACCTTTGGCAAAGCCGGGGATGGACCCGGCTATTTTGCCCGCCCCAAAGGGATCGCCGTGGATAGCGATGGCCACGTGTGGGTTGCCGACAGCATGCAGGACCGGGTGCAGGTGTTTACGCCCGAGGGACAGTTACTCATCTGGATGGGCGGTCACGGAATGCTCCCCGGACAGTTCAGAGCGCTGGCCGGCCTGACCATTGACCAGAACAATCGCGTCTTCACCTCCGAACAATATGCCGGGCGGGTGCAGATGTTCCGGTATGTGACCGACGCCGAGGCGACCGCGGAAGGGGATCGCCGGAAGAGCGGAAAGAAGGAGAAAGGCGCAGGTAGTGGACATAGCAATCCGGCTTCGCCGAAGAACGTTTCCTCGGTTTTCAACAAGCAGTTTGCCGGCAAGAGATTCGCGAGTCATGAACTCGCAACGAATTTGGCTGAGAGTTTAGACAGCCGAAGCGGGGCTAAGTAGACCCGGGCAATGCGCAGTCATAGTACTAAGGAGGGTATCAAAGTGAAAAAAATTATCGTCATTGTGGCCTGCTTCCTGATATGGACCAGCCTGGCAATGGCGCAAACTTACTCGGGTGGCGCAACCGGCATGACGGGGGTAGATAAGCTGGGTGCTCACCAAAACGGCGGCCGGGGTTGCGTCGGTTGCCACGCTCCGCACAGCGGAGCTCGTGGCAACGGCGGCAACGCTGCCACCGGGGCGGGACCAGTTACCGATACCAACAGCGGCAACTTTGCCCTGTGGGGTCAGGACCTGGGACCGCTCTACAACCAAACTCTGGGCTTCGGCGACGAGGGGGAATATGCGATTACCCTGCCTGCCGATGCAGCCTCGAATGAAAGCTTAACCACTGGCGTCATGATGTGCCTTAGCTGCCACGACGGCAATATTGCCAAGGGCGCCATGATGACCAATCAATCCTGGGAAAAGTCCATGGGCCTGCTTCCCGTGGGTTACGGACCGAACCCAATTCCAACTCTGCTGGGCGCGGATGGCACGGCGAACGGCAATTACCAGAACGACCACCCGATCGGCCCGCTGGCCACTTTGGGCGCGTTAGGTCTCACCTCCGGCACCACGCCGCGGGTGTTGCTTAACACCGGGGCTTGCACCGAGGGCGGCGCGCCGGCGGATTGCATTCAGGTCAATCCGGCCAATGCCGCTTATGTTCTTTTCGCGCAGCACTATGGCTCCTTTAACGTGACGTTCGGCCGCACGAATCCTCTCGTGCTTCCGACGACCACCGCGGCGGATGCGTATGTGGTCTGCACCACCTGCCATACACCGCATACCATGTACACCTATAACGCGAGCGCGAACCAACCGGTAGCTGGAGCCACGACGGGAACCTATCCCAGCTACTTCTTCATTGCTGCGCCTTACAATCCGGGCGCAACGCCAAACTATAACCAAGCTTCCTCTGCGACACAGTTCTGCCGTCAGTGCCACTTCACCGGCGCCGGCGGATCGAACGAAGGCAGCGGAATTAACGGTATTACAACGAAGTTTTAGTTTTCCTTTGGGGGGAGGGAAACTCCTCCCCCGTCTTTGCCCGGCTTTGCGGGAGAAGGTTATGAAATTTCTGCTCAATACCGCCGTGATGGTTCTGCTGGGAAGCCTGGCCGCAGGGGCGCAGACCGCCGCGCACGCTCCTACCCACGAAGCGGCTATGGCGGGCGCCACACTGCCTGCAGCCAAGATGCTGATTCCCCAGGTCACCGGCAAAACTGTGGCGTGGGTTAACGGGGCTCCGCTATCGGATCGAGATCTGGTACGCGAAATGTTCGCGATCTTTCCTTATGCGAAACAGCACAACGGTTTTCCCGAGGGACTCGAGCCCCAAATCCGTCAGGGCGCCCTCGACATGATTATCTTCGAGGAACTGGTCTATCAGGAAGCCATTCGCCGCAACATGACGATCCCGGCGGAACGCATGAGCCGCGCCGAAAAGCAATTCCGCACCCAGTTCCCCGATCAGACAACTTATGAACAATTCGTCAAGATCGAGCTGAACGGTTCGCAAGCGGTGTTGCGCGAGAAAATTCGCCGCTCTCTTTTGATTGAAGCTCTGCTGAATCGGGAAGTGGTGGACAAGTCGAGAGTCACGTTGACGGAGGCGAAAGCTTACTACGATAAGCATCCTGAGAAGTTCCAGCGTGAAGAACTGTTCCACATTCAAAGTATTTCCATCCTCCCCCCTGCCAATGCGGGTGCAGCGGTACTGAAAGAAGCGCGGCTCCGTGCCGAAAGCGCCGCTCGTGAAGCCAGGACGGCCAAGACTTACCGCGACTTTGGGTTACTTGCGGAAAAGCTTTCCGACGACGATTTCCGGGTCAACATGGGCGACCACAAACCATGTGGACCTAGCCAACTGCCCCCGGAGGTGGTGAAGATGGCGGCAAACATGAAGCCGGGAGAGGTGAGTCCACTGATCCAACTGGGGAATGCGTTCACACTCTTCCGCCTCGAATCCCACACTGCCGCCGGCAAAGTCCCATTCGCCGAGGTCAAGAGCAAGTTACCAGCGGACCTGCAGAAGCAGCAAGTGGAACAGCTGCGCTCCGCTCTCGGGCAAAAACTGCGCAAGAACGCGAAGATCAAGACGATATGGAATTCCTTGTCAAGCTAGCGAAAACCGGATGCGTGTTGCTCGTTATAGCGATCAGCATTCCGTGCGTTGCGCAAATCGAACTTGGCGACGAATTAAATATGAACCTCAATGGAACATTGGGGATCGGCTACGGCGGAAGTTACGGAACTTTCGGACCATCCAGCCATAGCATGAACTTCTCCGGTAACGGCATGCTCCAGGGGGCGTACCACGATCCCAATTTTTTGTCGTTTACTGTGCAGCCTTATTACAACCGCAATCAAAACAATTCCAGCACGCAATCCATTTTTGATGAAAGCGGCGTGATCGCCAGCGCCAACATATTCGCCGGAAGCCATTTCCCCGGGTTCGTTTCTTACGGCAAGAACTTCAATGGTAGTAGCGAGTATGGGATCCCCGGGTTGAGTGGGTTGATTACCCAGGGTTCTGGGCAGTCATTTTCACTTGGCTGGAGCGAACTGCTGCCGGGGCTGCCGACCTTGTCGGCGAGCTATACCAGTTCCGCGAACGACTCTTCCATCCTGGGAGCGGAAGGGGATCTGCATTCGAAAACTCACATCTTCAATCTAACTTCCACTTACAACCTGGCAGGTTTTGACCTGAACGGCTACTACACCCGGCAGAACCTGAACCTGGACACACCTGCCTTCATCGGCGTGGACAACTCCGCGACTTCTTCCCTGGCGAATTCTTCCACCTATGGAATCTTCGCGTCGCATCTGTTACCACTTTCCGGCAACTTCTCGGCAGCGTGGAGCCGCACGTCCTATGGGAACGACAGTTTCAGCGGTACCAACGATGGAGCCACGAATACCAGCGACGCGATGGCCACAATAAACCCGACCACTCGTCTAAACCTCATCGGCGAAGTGCGATATACCACAAATCTGGCAGGCGCCTTGCGGCAAGACCTGGTCGGCGCAGGCGCAGAGCCTATTCTCATTATCGGAGGAGGGAATTCCCATTCTTTCGGCACCAGCGCCTTCGCCAACTACAACATCGGCCACGGATTCCTGCTGCACGGCAGAATCAGCCATCAATCGCAGGTTTTCAACGGCCAGAGCTATGACCTGACTCAATATGGCGGGACCGTCTCCTACAACTATACCCGCCCTCTTTTTGGCCTCTTGTACTTCAGTTTTGGGATGATCGACAACGCTCAGGAAACGGGCAATAGCGGTCTGAGCTTTACCGGAAATGTAGGGATGCAGCGCAAGTTCGGCCGTTGGGAGACCTCGGCGGATCTGTCCTATGCCCAGAACGTGCAAACTCTCATCGCCATCTACACTACCAACTCCCTATCCTATGGAACTTACGTGCGGCGCCGGGTTAATGCATACACCTATTGGAGCGGGACGTATCGCGGCACGCAAAGCGGTCTGCTGCAGGACAGAACCTCGGACAACCGCTCCAATATCGTATCCAGTACGCTGGGATGGTACCGTTACACATTTACCGGCAACTATTCAAAGTCGCACGGCAGAACCATTTTGACTCCCAGCGGATTGCTCAATCCCTCACCTGTGCCGGGACTCGACGATAACAGCCTGGTATTGTTCGATGGCAGCAGTTACAGCGTGGGGGTGGGCGCCTCTCCCTTACGCAGAATGTCGCTTACTTTCAACTACGCCAGCGCGACCAGCGACACGCTTTCGAATGTGAGGAATTCATTCAACGAGACGCAGCGCTACTACACCCGCCTGGATTACAATCTTCGCAAGCTTGTGCTCAGAGCCGGCTATACCCGGGCCTACCAGTCCATCAGCGCATCGCCGATACCACCAGCGACCATCAACTCATATTTCTTCGGAGTGTCGAGATGGTTCAACGTATTCTAGGCCGCGCCAGCAGTTCCTCCGTATGGCGAAGTCGCGGCTTGGACCTGTTGCCTGCTTGTCATAACCATCGCGCCTGTCTTCGCCGCCAAGCGGCAAAAGACTCAGCCTGTGCCAATGCCGCCGGATCTCCTGTTGGAAGGCGGACGCAAGTTAAGTTTCGAACGGGTGTTCACCTCGGAACGGGATATCCGCGGCAAAGCCGGCTTCTGGACGAAGCTGGTCAATATCGTTGCAGGTGAGCCCGATTACAAGAAATTAGTTCGCCCGTACGGCATCGCGGTGGATTCGCAAGGGCGTCTGATCGTCAGCGATCCCGGACTCGGCGGAGTGCATATCTTCGATCCTAATCAGCACAAGTACAAGTTCGTAGAGCGAAAAGAAAAGATTAAAGATCCAATGCTGGAACCGCAGTGCGTGGCGGTTGATGCCAAGGACAATATTTACGTTACAGATTCCAGCGCAGGCAAAGTGTTTGTCTTTGGCCAAAACGGCAAGTATCAGAGAGCGCTAGGCAGCCTCAAGGGCGGGGAAGGGTACTTTAAACGCCCCACCGGCATCGCCATCGATCCGGACACCCAGGAAATCTATGTAACCGACACGCTGCGCCATCGGGTCTATGTGTTGAATCCCCAGGGCGACATCCTGCGCACGATTGGAAAACGCGGAAGCGGGAATGGCGAATTCAATTTTCCTACAGAACTGCATATCAAGAACGGCATGCTCGCGGTGGTAGATGCCATGAACTTCCGGGTGGAGACATTCGATCGGGCGGGCCATTTCTTGAGTGCATTTGGAAACCTGGGCGACTCTGGTGGGCAGGTGTTCCGCCCCAAGGGCATCGCGATTGATTCCGAGAATCACATTTATCTGGTCGAAGGTCTCTGGGGTACGGTGCAGGTTTTCGATCGCGAAGGCCAGCTGCTCTATCACTTTGGCCAGCGGGGCACGGCGCTAGGAGAATTTCAACTGCCGGCGGGGCTCTTTATCGATAACAACGACGCTATCTATGTGGTGGACTCATACAACCGCCGAGTCGAGGTGTTTCAATATCACGGGGTGAAGACTGCGGCAGCGGGAGCGATGCCGTGAGACGCATCCTGTTGGCATGGATTCTGATGACATGCGGCGCGGCCGCGCAATCCGGGGACGTTCTGGGACCGCACGATCTTTCCACCTTGGCCAATCCGGTGCGGGGTTCCATGTCTTCCGCCTGCCTGTATTGCCACGCTCCGCATTCCAGCGCCAGCAAGGGACCTCTGTGGAATCAGCAACTATCCACCCAGACCTACACCCAGCTGTATTCCAGCGACACTCTCCAGAATACTGCGATGCAACCGACGCTGGGCGATGCCAGTTCGCTTTGCCTCAGTTGCCATGATGGAACGGTGGCGCCCGGCCAAATGGTGGTTTACGGCGCCACCATGCTTTCCCAACCGATGAGCAATGGCCTGCTGCCCAATCTCGCAGCCTCGCATCCGTTTAGCCTGAAGCTGCCCCTCAAAGATGCCGCCGATCTCGTACAGACCCTGACTACCACCGGGGCAACCGCCGATACCACACAGTCCGTAAAGTTGATTCAGGGCAATGTGGAGTGCAACAGTTGCCATAACCCGCATGTGGAGGCCACCGATAAGAAGTCTCCGAATTTTCTGGTTCGCGACAACGTGAATGGCGGACTCTGTCTTTCCTGCCATGAGACCAAGCCGCGCACGGTGAATTCGATCCACAATCCTCTGGAGCAATGGACTACCAGTGTGCACGCAACCTCGGCCGCAGTGGTCAACCCGAGCGCCGGGCTGGGCGGGTACACGACGGTAGCAGAGTTTGCCTGCCAGTCCTGCCACGCTTCGCATAATGCAGGCAGTGCGGCAGGCTTGCTGCGCAATCCTATTGACTCTTACCCCAACATCGATACTACGAGCCAAAGCTGCATTCTTTGCCATAACGGCAGCGACAAACTTCTGCAACCCGTCCCGAATGTCTTTGCCGAATTTGAGAAGAAAGCGCACCCCTTTGCCCTCGGCAGCAATACCCACTCTCTGAACGAAGCGGTGGTTCTGAATCAAAACCGTCATGCCACTTGCGCCGATTGCCACAACGGCCACGCGGCTCGCCCGGTGACAGTATTCAATGGCGCTCCTGACATTCGCCCTTCGCAGAATGGAACCTTGGGCGTGGCGGCGGACGGATCAAGCCTTACGGGCCCGGCGACTATGCAATATGAAACCTGCCTCCGCTGCCACGGAAACAGCACCGGCAAGCAGGTTCTTCCGGAAACATATGGATATTTGCCAACCCGGGCGGTGTTTGGAGGCGATCCGCTCAATCTGATTCCGCAATTCGGTGTCTCCGCTATCTCGGCACATCCGGTGATGCGCGACGCGACCGGCATCTCGCAGCCCAGTCTGCTTCTGGCCATGTGGGATTTGACCGGACGAATTCAGGTCCGCCCCATGGGCGCCCGTATCTTCTGCACCGATTGTCACAACAGTGATGACAACCGCGAGTTCGGCGGCGCCGGACCCAATGGGCCGCACGGATCGGTGAACGACCATATTCTGGAACGTCCGTACTTGATGAGTCAGGTCGCTCCCGGTACTTTCCCGGCTGGCGGCCCCGGTAGCCCCGTCATCAACCTGAACGCCGACCTGCGAACCGATCCTGGCAGTGGCGGGCCATTCTCGCTCTGCGCCAAGTGCCACGACCTGAATAGCATCATGTCGAATGTAAGCTTTCCAACGCACAGCGTGCACCTGCAAGCCGGGTTTTCCTGCTCCGTATGTCATACCGCGCACGGTGTGCCGGCGGGCGGGGCCGGAGGCGGGGCGCGACTGGTGAACTTCGACGTCAACGTCGTCAGGCCCTATAACGGGGTGCTCTTATATACGAATGGCAACTGCACCCTGACCTGCCACGGCATGGACCACGACGGCACCGGAAAAGTTGTGCCCACACCCACGGCACTGAGTCCAACCATTACCGGCCTTAAGTAGCAGCTTTCGAAGCGGAAGTCAGCCTAACCTGGGAAAGACGCTGCGATCTACCGGCGATCCTCATTGGTAACCGCGACATCAAAGTGATGCCGTGGGGGATCCCCCGCATATCCCTGCCGCTTCCGGCTTTGTTCCCATTCCGCTCGCAGCAGCATCTGCTTGATCTCAAATTTCGACTCGTGTTTGGCGTCGTCAATGCGGATGAGAAGCTGATTCTTTTGGAAGCGAAATCGGGTCTCCTCCGCCAAAGGAAGCAGATCGCTGGAGGATTTTCCGACGATCGTATAAACCACTTTGCCGGTGACCAGAACATACTCGGGACACAGTTCTCCCGTCTGTACTCTGCCTTCGCCTGAAAGGGCCGCCATGAATCCGTGCTGGGCAGCGATGCAGTCGCTCATACGCATCCTGACAATCGTGCCTTGCTGATGGTTCGCATCCTGGGCAATGCAAATGGCGGGAAGACCAAGGCAAGCCAGAATCAATGCAAGGGAAAAACCAGGTTTCACGGAACCCTCCAATCAATTCCGGCTCGCGGAATAGTCGTAGCCGCTGCGACAGTGGAAGTGCAGATTCAAGTTGTGGGTGGGTAAGATGCGGACGGAGTGAAAGCCGGCGGTGCGATCGGGCACTCGATAGGTGACGGTATACGCTGCGTGGAAATCGGCGAGCACCGCGTCCAACGCCTGACTTGGATCATGCTCCAGGACAAAGTAACGGCCTCCGGTCGTGCCGGCCAGCTTCTGTAAAAGAGCCGTGCCTGCCGGAGAATGCCCGCCACGATTGAGGTCAACCGCGTAGATTGGAATATCGTTTGCCAGCGCGGCCGCCAAAGCATCCGCCGCCCCATTCCGGCTAATGGTATCCTCCCCGTCAGAAAACAAAACGAGCGCCTTCTTCGAGTGCGGGTTCGCGCGCTGCGAGATAACCGCTGTTGCCAACACCACAGAGTCGAACAATGGCGTGAGCGCTCCGGCTTGCATGACGACTGGGCCGGCGGCAGTCGCCGCTCGACAATTGCCCGAGCAGATCAAGGCTGGCGTTGATGCGCGAAACGAAATCAGGGAGAAGCTCCGCTCCGGAATCTCGGGGCTCCGCGTCATCAACCGCAAAGCGCCGGCAACCTCCTGTTTGAACTGGTCCGCGGCCGACTCGCTGGAATCGAGGATCACGGCGACATCCAAATCCGTCCAGACCGCCCGTCTAAAGCTATTGAAGTTGCGCACCACTAGATCCTGGTCCACGACAACAAAGTCCTTTTCTTTGACTGCCGCCACAGGGTGGTGATCCTGATCCGTGGCGAAGAAGGTCAAGCGCACTTCCTCCACATCGGCATGGTAATCGGCCTTAGGAGCGTCATCCGCGGCGAAGGCAAATGCTACTGAAGCCAAAAACACCAATGCCCGAATGCAGTGCCTGGTCAAAGTTCCGTCCTTAAGAACCCCATCGAACATTCGGGACGGAACTTTAGTCCGTGGATTCATCGCGCTTAACCGAAGGTAATCCTACTTTCGCTGCACCCACGAGATGCGCTTTCTCTAGGGATGGTTGTCGGGTGCAGTCCGGGATGGAAGTGGACAAGTAGTCCGGGCGTACGTTCGAGGGTGGTCCGGCTTCTTCGCCTTAGGCCACGGCCCTGCGATTGGCCCGCCGCCAACTGCGGAAATCGTCCAGCCAAACTGCGCATTACCGCTTTGCCCCAAACTATGCAAGAATCTTCGAGCGCTAAAAACCGACAGCCAATCTCGCTGAAATGGCAGTCGTAAAGCGGTGCGGATCTACTTAATCGTCAAGACGAAAGGACACTTACCCATGAAGGTAAGGATTTTTGCCGTTGCCGTATTTTTTCTTTCTGTACCGTTCGCTGCCCTCACCCAAGAAGCGTCTTACGATGGGCTTCAGAATCAACTCAGCAATGTTTATCGTCTCTCCAATGCCAAAACGTTGTCCATCAGTCCTGAGAACCCAACCGGAGAAAAGGGCAAGGGAGGCATGGCAACCGAAGGCACGGGCGCAAGGGCTGCACGAGAGCTTGGGCGGGGCTGGAAGGTCAGTCCTTCGGTAGACATCGCGGCCGGCGCCACCTACACCGTGGCCGAAATCACCGGCTCCGGCGCGATTGAGCACATTTGGATGACGCCGACGGGAAACTGGCGTTTTTCAATTCTGCGTATGTATTGGGATGACGAGAAGGAACCGTCTGTCGAGGTGCCGGTGGGCGATTTTTTTGCCATGGGCTGGGGCAAGTATGCAAGGCTTTCTTCGCTGCCGGTGTGCGTCAATCCAGGCAGCGCCTTTAATTCCTATTGGCCCATGCCGTTCCGGCACAAGGCGAAAATTACCATCGAGAATATCGATGTGAAACCCATGACGATCTACTATCAGGTGGACTATAGCCTGGCTCCCGTGCCGAAGGATGCAGCCTACTTCCATGCGCAGTTTCGCCGGGTTAATCCTCTTCCCTATAAGCAGGTTTACACCATCGTGGATGGCATTCAGGGGCAAGGGGCAATATGTGGGAACGTACATGGCCTGGGGTGTGCACAACAACGGCTGGTGGGGCGAAGGAGAAATCAAATTCTATATGGATGGTGACCGGGAGTTTCCTACAATCACCGGCACGGGCACGGAGGACTACTTTAATGGTTCTTATGATTTCGAGAACGAGGAGACCCATCAATACGAAGAATTCACCAGCCCCTATTCCGGACTCGTGCAGGTTCTCAAGCCCGACGGCTTGTATAAGTCTCAGGAAAGATTCGGACTATATCGGTGGCACATCCCCGATCCCGTTCGCTTTGAGTCCGATTTGCGGGTGACCATCCAGGCGCTGGGATGGAAAAGCGGGGGCAGGTATTTGCCCCTGACCGATGACATCGCTTCGGTTGCGTTCTGGTACCAGACTGAGCCTCACACGGCGTTCCCGAAGTTGCCCGGGAAAGACGAACTGGAAATTAATTGAACACGCGCGGCATTAGCAATCGAATTTCATAGTTAAACCGGGGCCGGGTTTCCACCAGCATTTGGACCCGGCCATTTTGCGGAAGTAGAAGATGCGCGCAACTTCGTCCAAAGAGCTGTCTGAAGCGGTTCGGCTCAGCCGCCGGCGACTCATTCCTTTTCTGTTGTTGATGTATATCCTTGCATTCCTGGATCGTTCCAACATAGGTTTCGCCAAGCAGGCATTTCAAGTATCGGTTGGGTTATCGGACGCAGCCTACGCGTTCGGCGCTGGATTGTTTTTCGTGAGCTATGCGCTTTTGGAAATTCCAAGCAATCTCCTCATGCATCGTATTGGAGCGCGTGTCTGGATGGCGCGCATCATGGTGACCTGGGGACTTACTTCTGCGGCCCTGATATTCACCCGCGGACCGATTTCCTTCTACATTCTGCGAGCGTTACTTGGAGCGGCGGAGGCGGGCTTTTTCCCAGGAGTCATTCTGTACCTGACCTACTGGTTCCCCAAGGCCTATTTGGGGCAGGTGGTCGGACTCTTTTATTTTGGTGCGCCGCTCGCGTTTATTTTCGGTGGACCACTCTCGGGATTTCTATTAGAGCTGCAAAGTTTCGGTCTTCAGGGCTGGCAATGGATGTTTCTGACTGAAGGACTTCTTGCCACCGTGGTTGGTGTGTGGGCGTTTTTCCATCTGGACGATAGACCGAAGGATGCAGTTTGGCTGCCACCGGGAGAGAAGCGAGCTCTTATCGCGGCAATCGGTCAGGAGAATCTTGAGAAAATATCTCCCCCATGGAACGCAGTGCTGGCCAATCCTCACGTGTTGCATTGCGTGGCTATATATTTTCTAATTCAGGCAAGTGTCTATGGCGTGATCTTTTATCTTCCCGCACAGGTAGCGGCCCTGCTGGGAACGCAGATCGGACTGAGGGTCGGCGTAGTTATCGCAATTCCATGGGTTTGTGCCATGGCCGCCACTTACTTGCTGCCGCGGCTTGCGGAACGCACCGGTAAACACAGCGTGATTGCGGCGGTTACCCTTGCGGTCTCGGCAATCGGCATTGCGGTTTCTGCTACGAGCTACCCAGTCCTTGGAATCGTGGCCCTCTGTGCCGCTGCGGCAGCCTTTATGGCGGTTCAGCCGATCTTCTGGACCTTCCCGGCCGCTTATCTAGGCGGCGCTGCCGCCGCCAGCGGCATTGCCTTGATCAATGCTCTCGGCGCTTTGGGAGGCTTCGTGGCTCCTAATCTTAAGAACTGGGCAGATCTAAGCTTCCACTCTTCCCGGGCGGGGCTCTACGTTCTTGCAGGCGGTGCGCTTCTCGGATCGGTGCTCGTTCGAGGATTGAACCGCGGTGTGGTTTCTCGCGACGATTCCAGAGTTGGGTTATTGCAATCCACAGACGAGGAATGCTGAGCTGGAACACGAGTTTTTCAGTAGGTCGCCCGGCCACCGGAGACGTCAAACACAGCTCCAGTACTGAACGAGCATTCCTCGCTGGCCAGCCAACATATTAAGGATGCCACTTCGTCAATTCTGCCGAATCGCCCAATCGGAATTTTGGAGAGCATGAACTCGACATGGCTCTGCGTCATCTGGTCGAAGATGGATGTCCGTACCGCCGCAGGAGTAACGCAATTGACCCGGATTTCCGTTTTGGCGAGCTCTTTTCCCAGGGATTTGGTCAAGGCAATCACCCCGGCCTTGGAAGCGCTGTATGCCGATGCATTCGGGTTACCTTCCTTGCCGGCGATGGAGGCTATGTTCACGATGCGCCCGTATCCTTTGCGCTGCATGTGAGGTACCACGGCGCGATCGCAGTAGAAGAGGCCGTTCAAGTTCACATCCATTACCTGGCGCCAGGCGTCAACAGGATATTCCCACACCGTGGAATTCGGGCCAGTGATGCCTGCGCTTGCAATCAGTATGTCAGCCCCGCCCAGAACCGTGACGCTCTCTTCCATAGCCTTTGTAACCTGGCCGAAGTCCGCAATGTCGAGTGCCACTTGATGCTTGGCATGGGTCTCGGCAACAGCCTCGACCAGCAAAGACTGGTTCCGATCCCAAAGGCTGACCGAAGCGCCTTCGGCACTCAGACGGGCTGCGACCGAGCGGCCAATCCCCGAAGCACCTCCGGTTACGATCGCGGTTCGGCCTTCAAAGCGTTCGCTATGCATAGATTCCTTTTCCTCAGGCAGCGATAAAACTCATTAGATTATCATTATGGGCTGATTGCCAGCATGCACTGAGTACCTCGATTCAGTCGCAAACCTGCCGATCCTGTAAACACCGGGGGAGCCAGAGCACACAGCTTTCTTGATTGACAAATTGCCGTGCATCCTTGAATATTCCGCGTCGTGCACGTACACGACGAAGCTGGGCTTCGCTTATGGTCATTGGATGCCAAAGGATACTAATTCCCGACCGACTGGAGTTAAAGCGTAATCATGAAAACAGTCTCTCGCTCGTATTTTGCTATCTTTATCGCTGCTCTCCTATATGCGACCATGGCATTCGCCTCAGGGGGTGAAATCCTCACTCCCGTTCCCGGACCGAAGCCCAAGATCAACGGCCCGGCAGTGTACGGTGTCCGTCCCGGACGGCCATTTATTTACCGTATTCCTTGTACCGGACTGCGGCCGATGCGATTCTCCGCCACCGGACTGCCGCCGTCGCTATCGCTGGACCCCGAGACCGGCATCATCAAAGGTTCAGCTCCCGAGGCGAAGGGCGAGTATCCCATCACGCTGAAAGCCTCTAATCAGAAAGGGGCCGCGACCCGCAAGTTTATGATCGTCATCGGAGATCAAATTGCCCTGACGCCGCCGATGGGCTGGAACGACTGGTATACGCACTATGACCACGTTACTGACGCGGTCATGCGTCAGGCGGCCGATGCAATGGTCGCTTCGGGCATGGCCGATTTTGGCTACCAGTACGTGAACATTGACGATGCCTGGATGGTGAAGCCGGGCGCCAGCGATCCTTCGCTCGGCGGCGAACCCCGCGACGCCAACGGGGCTATTCGTCCCAATCGCCGCTTTCCGGACATGAAGGCTCTCACGGATTACATCCATTCCAAGGGTTTGAGGGCAGGCATCTACACCTCTCCCGGACCTCTCACCTGCGCCGATTTCGTCGGGAGCTACAAGCATGAATCCGAGGATGCTCGTCAGTTTTCCGACTGGGGCTTCGATTTTTTGAAGTACGACTGGTGTTCCTACGACTCCATCGCTCCCCCCAAGGACGAGCGAACCCGACAGGATTATGAAAAACCCTACGCGCTCATGGGCGACCTCCTGAAGACGCAAGCCCGCGATCTCGTGTTCAACCTCTGCCAATATGGAATGGGTGACGTTTGGCTGTGGGGCGGGGCAGTGGGAGGCAATTCCTGGCGTACGGGCGATGACCTGGGCCTGGTAAAGGGAACATCACTGCCGGCTTTCTATGGCATCGGTTTCTCCAATTCCGCTCACGCCGAGTACGCCGGCCCCGGGATGTGGAATGATCCGGATTACCTGCTCATCGGCAAAATCGGAAACGCCCACGATTTCTCTGAGCCCGCCAAAATGACCGATCTCACTCCGGACGAACAGTACAGCTACATGTCCATGTGGTCGCTGATGGCCTCGCCGCTGTTCTTTTCCGGTGACATGAGCCACTTGGATCCGTTTACTTTGAACATCCTCTGTAATTCCGAGGTGATTGATATCAATCAGGATGCGCTGGGAAAACAGGCAAAGGTCGTTAAAAAGAGCAGCGACGAGTTCATTCTCGCCAAGCCAATGGCGGATGGCAGCCTGGCGGTGGGACTTTTCAATCTCGGAGATAAAGACTCCAAAATTTCTGTCGATTGGAAGGAGCTTGGCCTGACCGGAAAGCGTGTAGTTCACGATGTCTGGAGGCAGAAAAACATAGGCCACGCTGCCGGCACATACGGGACTGTTGTAAAGCCCCACGGAGTAGCTTTCGTGCGTTTGTCGGCGACGGGTAGCTAATATGCAATCGAGTACCGCCCCTGTAACAACCGGTAGCGGAGATGGCTTCCTGCTTACGCCATCTGTCCCCCATCAACAAACAGCAGCACCCCATTGACGTAGGCAGCATCCGGAGAAGCCAGGAAAAGGGCAGGGCCGGTGACATCTTCGGGCGTGCCTAACCTGCCTAGCGGGATCAGGCCACCCGCTGGATCATACTTCTTCGTAAATTCCGGATCGCGCAGAATCGGTTCGGTTAAGGGAGTTCGGATGAAGCCTGGACCAATAGCGTTAGAATTGATGCCGTACGGTCCCAATTCCCGGGCCAGCGTCTTGGCAAGCAGGAATAGGCCAGCCTTCGATGCGTTGTAGTGAGCCAGACCTGGTTCTCCCTCCCACGAATTTGTGGAGGCCATGAACACAAGTTTGCCGTGCTTTTGCGAAATCATAGAAGGCGCAACTGCTTTCGCGGTGAGAAATGCTCCCCGCAAGTTAATGTCCAGAGTATCGTCCCAGGTCGCTTCGCTGGTCTCTAAGAAAGGAACAAGCGGAGCAATTCCTGCCACATACATAAGCACATCAATTCGCCCATGCCAGGCGAGTGTCTGCGCAACCATGGAAGAGATGTCAGCCGAATGGCGGACGTCACACTGTATGGATTGAGCCTCAACCCCTTCGCCCTGCATCTCGCGTACCGTTGCTTGCAGCAAGGGCCCATTGATATCTGCAATGACCACTCGGGACTGTTCTTGAGCAAGGCGTGCTGCAATCGCACGCCCGATTCCTCGTGCTCCCCCCACCACCAAGGACACCTGACCTTCGAATCGGGGGCTGGCTGTTCTGATATTCGTACATGGTGGCACCAGTGTATCCGGAGGCGATACCAGCATGAAAGAAACCGGTTATCCTTTTTTAGAGTTGGCAGAAGTTTGGGTGGATTCCAGCAATGACCGCTCCACATCGCAAAATTGCACTGGCCGAAGCGGCCCGCAATGTATTACTGTGATGCCACTATTGTCAATGGCGATGTCGTTTTGTATTCAATGACGAACTGCACGCCCGGCCAGCGCGGAGCGAGTGCCGCGAGCATGGGGTGCGGGTTGTGAAATTGCGCTGGGCTGAGCCCTCAAGCTGATTCACCGCGCTGATAGAACGGCTGGGGCTTGACGTAGATACTGATGGCAGCGAGCCAAAAAGCGGTGGCCCAACAGCTGGGGCTTTGCATTGGACGCGATTCAGGGGCAGGAACGGGCGGTGAAGCGAGGTAAGCACGAAGACAACTAATTGCCGCAATTCGCAAAATGATTAGGCCGACTCGTCAAGAAAAAGTACTTCACGCTGGTGAATGATCTGGCGCGGTCTCGTGTGCTGTACGTGGCAGAGGATCGAAGCCAAGCCAGTCTGGATGGATTCTGGGAGACGCTGACGGAGGAGCAGCGCGAGAGTATCGAGGCCGTGGCCATGGATATGTGGGATCCCTACGTTGCCTCGGTGAGCTATCCGTTATGAAGTGAATCAACAGATCGACAACGAGAGAGTGATTACGACTGGTAGAGAAATGGTCGAGTAACGCCAGGAGAACCGACGCTACGGGCAGCGGGCGATGACGTCTTACGGGGACGCGCTATGACTGGCTGCGGAACACAGCGGCGATGGAACGGCGGATCGCAAACCTTTGCGAGTTACGTCAGAGCGGGCTGAAGACCGCGCGGGCCTGGGCTCTGAAAGAAACCGCCATGGCATTTTTCGACTACCAATACGAACGGCCCGCGCGGAAACATTTTCGTTGGTGGCAGGGCTGGGCGGTACGCAGTCGGCTGCGGCCCATGCTGGAGGTGGCCCGGACCCTGAAGCGACGCTTTGAGAACGTCATTACCTACCTCCGCCACCGCGTCACGAACGCCGCCAGCGAACCAGCATTGCGCCATGCCTTACACCCAAGATTACTTGCGCAACACAGTTCCCAAACTCGTTGCATCTAAGTCAGTAACATTGCATACGGAAGTATCCTCGTAGATAGGTGTCCGGGGACGTTCTCTTCGCAATTTACATCTCAAAATAGGCCACAGTTTCTCCCCCAGGCGGTGAAGATCTAGTTCTTCAAGTGCTGGCCTAATACAATACACATATACCTGGAGCACGCGGAGATGTCGAGTTGACCATGCCGGGAATGGCAGCGAGTTGCCAGTTGTACGACCATCAAGGGGAGCGACAATGGTGGCATCTGGACACTTGCCAAGATCAGACGAGTCTGCACGCCCGGGCAGCCTTGTTGCAATTGTTGCAACCATGGGATGCGGGTAAAGAAATATGCCCTGGGCTGAACCCTCAAGCCGATCACCGCGATGATGGAACGGCTGGTGCTCGACTGGCTGAGGGCAGCGAGTCAGAAGGCGGAGGGCGAGCAGCTGGGGCTGATCTGGGACGAGATTCACGGGATCATGGAACGCGCAGTGGAGCGAGCCTTGGCACGAATGCAGGCCGAGCCATTGCTGCAGCTGGGAGTAGACGAAAAGGCGTTTCGGAAAGGACATAAGTACTTCACGCTGGTGAATGACTGGCGCGGCCTCGTGTGCTGTACGTGGCAGAGGATCGAAGCCAAGCCAGTCTGGATGGATTCTGGGAGACGCTGACGGAGGAGCAGCGCGAGAGTATCGAGGCCGTGGCCAATGGATATGTGGGATCCGTACATTGCCTCGGTGAGCGACACCAGGAATGGTTAGAGTGAAATTGGATTTACAAATTTCACTTTTTTGCCATCCATCTGGGCGAGGCCGTGGACAGAGTGAGGCGCCAGGAGAACCGCACGCTACGGGCAGCGGGCGATGACTGTCTTACGGGGACGCGCTATGACAAGTTGCGGAACCAAGTTGCATGTAACCGGAAGGACCAAAGAATTTGCCCTTACGGCAGCCTTTGGTGAAGCACCGTGAGAGCCTGGGGTCTGACAAGAAACCGCTATGGCATTTTTCGACTACCAATACGAACGGCCCGCGCGGAAACATTTTCGTTGGTGGCAGGGCTGGGCGGTACGCAGTCGGCTGCGGCCCATGCTGGAGGTGCCCGCAGGCTGAGCGCCCTTTCGCGAAGCATAGGTTCGCTCTGCCGTGCGGCCCAGAGAATACCTATACTAGAGTGCTGACTCCGGCGAAGTATCGGGTCCTAAATAGTAAGGATTCACTATGAATCGTACTGGACCGATCGTCATTCTTAGCCTTGCCTTGATGTGGACTGCAATTGCCCAGGAAGTGCCGCTACTTAAACCCTCGCAAATGGAAAACTACAATTGGCTCACCCAACATTTGATCGTACCCTGCTGCTGGCTTGAGCCGATCGCTGCGCATCGTTCGGTTGTCGCACAGCAAATGACAGAGGAGATTGCAAATCTGCTTGCGCTTGGCCATTCGGAAAACGAGATCGGGGCGACGTATGTAGCCCAATACGGCACTCGTATTCTTTCAGACCCACCGGGAAGCAGGGGCCGCTGGCGATATGCTGTCCCGCTCGCCTTATTCTTCCCGCTACAAGCGCAGTCTGAGTTCCTCGCGTTGGTCCAGAAGGAGGCGAGAAACGGGTGGGCCTAGAGAAAACACCAGTGTGCTCCGTGCTCGCTGAGCTTGAACCGGGTGAAGCAGGCATCATTCACAAAATCGATTTACCACTGGAGACCCAGCAGTTCTTGATGCGATTTGGGCTCTTTCCCGGAGTGGAAATCAGGGTCTCGTGGCGCGCTCCATTCGGCGACCCGACTGCATATCAGATTGACGGGGCGGAGATTGCCTTGCGCGCAGAAACCACAAAGCACATCTTTGTAACCCAAGGCCGTGCTTCACTGGAAGAAGGGACGTCGTAGTGGCGGCATCAATTCCAATACCGGTGGAGGCGGACACCCGGCGGGAGCGGCAAGTTCGCACTGTGGCCCTGATTGGTCCTCCAAATTCCGGTAAGTCAACTCTCTTTAATCGTCTCACCCGGCTGCGCCAGAGTGTTGGCAACTATCCAGGCATCACGGTTGAGCATCGCTCGGGCATCTTCACCGTCGCCGGAAAAGAAATTCGCATCATCGATCTTCCCGGAGTGTATAGCCTCGCGCCATATTCGGAAGACGAGCGTGTTGCTGTGGATGTTTTGACGGGACGCATGCCGGGTGTCTCGCCTCCTGACGCTGTGCTGCTCGTACTCGATGCCACTAACTTATCGCGACAACTGCCACTCGCTTCAGCCGTGCTTGGGTTCGGGTTGCCCACGCTCGTCTTGCTCAACATGGCCGATCTCTTCGCCAGGCGTGGCGGAGAGATTGATATTCTCAAGCTGGCCCGCGAACTGGCGTCACCGGTCGCCTTGGTAAGTGCCACGAAGGGCACAGGCCTGGATGCGATCGATCGGTTCCTTGAGAGTAAGCCTGGTCCAGGTCAGGCCGTCACACTTCCAGTTCTCCAGGCGCCCTCCCAAAATCGTAGCTGGGCATCACAGTTGGGAAGAAGCGCCGGCTACCGCGCACCTCTGCCCGCGGCATGGACACGCCGGCTCGATGCTCTTGTGCTCCACAAGATCTGGGGACCACTTATTTTTGTTGTCGTGGTCGGCGCGGTCTTCCAATCCGTATTCGGCCTTGGACAGCCCCTCAGCACGGCATTTCAAAATCTGCTGACCATGCTCGGCCAGAAAGTCGCGCCCTTGATCGCGAACGATTTCTGGCGATCCCTATTGCTCGATGGCATGTGGAAGGGCGTGAGTTCGGTCTTGGTATTCCTGCCGCAGATTCTTCTTTTGTTCCTGTTCATCGGCCTGCTGGAGGACTCGGGCTATCTAGCGCGGGCTGCGCTCATCTCCGACCGCACCATGCGCGGCGTAGGGCTGAATGGCAAGGCCTTCATTCCGCTTTTGTCGGCTTACGCCTGTGCGGTCCCGGCAATCATGTCCACGCGCACCATCGAAAACAAGCGTGATCGCCTGGCAACAATTCTGATCGCGCCTTTCATGACCTGTTCGGCGCGGCTCCCCATCTACACGCTGCTGATCTCCGCCTTCATTCCTGACCGCCCAGTCATTGGTCCCCTGCTAAGCGCTCCTGCTTGCGCTATGCTGTCGCTCTATCTTCTGGGATTTGTGGTAGCCATCGCGACCGCGAAAATTCTCAAGTCTTCGGTGCTGAAATCAACCGCCGTCCCATTCGTCCTGGAGCTTCCCGAATATCGCTGGCCCACCTGGCGGTCGATCGGTCTGCGTCTGGTAGATCGGGGACGCGTATTCATACAGCAGGCCGGGACGGTGATTCTATGCGTGTCGCTGGTGGTATGGGCCTTGACCAATCTCCCGCTTCATCATGGCCAGCCGCCGGGTTTGGAGCAGAGTGCGATTGCGCGTCTCGGCCGGTTCATTGAGCCGGTTATCCGCCCCTTGGGTTTTAACTGGAAAATCGGCGTGGGGCTGTTGACTTCCATCGTCGCCCGCGAGGTGATCGTAGGAACGCTGGCTACTCTGTACGCGACCAATCCATCAACCCACTCGCTGTCACTTCAAACCGCGGTCCACCAGGATCTCAGCTTTGCAGGCGCCATGGCTCTATTGGTCTTCTTTGCCTTCGCAATGCAGTGCACATCCACCCTCGCGGTAGTCCGGCGTGAAACCAATAGCTGGAGGTGGCCCGCAATCCAGTTTGCCTACATGACTGCCATTGCCTACGCGGGCGCATGGATCGTCAATCAGGCGTTGTCGTTGTTATGAGCACGCAGCCCGCCGGTTTTCTGGGCGCTATTCGCTCAAGATGAACCCGCGAACTTGTCTACAGTTAAGACACACGAAGCCGGGTTATCCCTCACGAACCTGGGAGAAAAAACTAGCTGCCATCCCGGATGATGCGGCAGGATTCGATGTCGAACGTCACCTCTCCGATGGCAAGCCGGGTCTGATCGCGGAAGCCCGCGACGAAGCGCAGGAATCGCCAGACGTCGGCGAAGTTGCTCACTAAACCAATCGAGGCGCGAATGGCGCCCGCGCTCTTGTGGTCGCGATCCTGCATCATGCGCACGAAGCTCAGCAGATTGACGTCGTCGCCCAGGGTGAGCGCCGCCTGCATGTCTTCTTCGGTCAGTCCTTCTGCGATCTCTCCCGCGCCGGGATTGCAGAAGCAGCCCGAACGCAATGAAATGTTTTGTTGTCCGGCCAGTTCCTCGATGCGCCGGTAGTCCAGCAGGCGCCCCTGCGGATCGTAGAGGTTCAGTGTGACCGTTCCGCCGCGCGCCTGCGTCGTGGTGGGCCCGTAGATGCGGACCATGGCGCGCCCATTGCTGTGCTGCAGGGCCAGCAACTCTTCCAGCATCCAGCCCGTCAGGCAGCGGACACGTTCGGTGATCATCTCCATGCCGATGGTCTGCAGATGGCGCAACCCGATTTCGACCGCAGGGATGGACAGGTAATTGAGCGTGCCGTCCTCGAAAGCGGCCTCCCCCGGGGAGAGCACGTGCGCCTGGCCTTGCACGGAGGCAAAGTTGACGGTGCCGCCGGCGAACCACGGCCGCCGCAGTTTGGCAAAGGCAGGTTTGCGGATAAACATGGCACCTACGCCGGTGGGATATCCGAACATCTTGTAGAAGGAAATGGTCACGAAGTCCGGCTGCACCGCGTTGAGATCCAGACGGTTGGTGGGCACGTAGGCTGCGGCATCAAGCAGCACGCGCCAGCCTTTACTTTGGGCTTGAGCTACCAGATCAAGCGAATGCTTGACCCCGGTAAAGTTCGACTGCGCGGGATAGGCAAACAGGTTTTCACGCCCCCCGTCGGCCTGCTCCAGCAGGGTTTGCAGGCGGCTTTCATCCAGGCCTAAGGCGGGCGCGAGCAGCGGAGCGTAGTCGATCGCGGCGCCTTTGGCGCGCGCAAATTCGCGAATGCCGTTGACCGAGTTGTGATTGTCGAAGGTGAGCAGGAAGCGGCTTCCCGGCGCAAACGGAAACGACTCGCCGATCAGCTTGAGCGCTCCCGAAGCGTTTGGCGTGAAGACCAGGATGTAGTCGTCCGCTTTGAAGTAGCTCAAGGCGTAGCGGCGCGTACGCTCGACCAACTCGGTCATCGCGGTCGAAGTGGGGTTAGTGGAATGCGGATTGCCAAAGACGCCGGAGCGCAGCATGGCCAAGTGCTGCTCCACTTGTGCTTGCGTATAGAGAGAGCCGCCGGTGTAGTCGAGGTAAATCTGACCCTTCTGGTCAAGCCGGTGATATTCGGTGGCACGCAGGCGGTCCAGTGCAGCGCCTTGGATGTAGTCCGGATATCGCGCGATGAAGTCGGCGTAGGCGGCGTCGATCTTTGGTTTCAGGCTTGTGGTGCTCGTCGCCATAGGCGTTATCTTAAATGGTCGGGTGTGCTTTTTGAATTGCGACGGGGAGTGGTTCCCTGATTTCGCCACGAAGGACATGGGGAACCCCATTTCACCACAGAGGAACACAGAGGGACCAAAGCCGTTCCGCTACACGCGAGATCTCTCGCTGATGCAAACGCGAGGCTTCCAGATGACGCCAAGCAACGGGGATTACTTGTAGAGCCCAAACCCCGCTTCGGACCACGCTCTTGACCTTCTCCACCCAGCCGGACAGCTCTTTTCGTGAATTAGAGATAGTTGTAGCGGGCATTGCGACTTTCGCTCTCGAACCATTCTTTGAAGTTGCGTCCATGCAGCCGACCATATGATTTATGCTGCTATTTCATTATTATGGCGCTTCATAATAACAGCGATTCCTTCAGGTATGCGGTATCAGAAGGATGGTTTGTGAGGAGTGTCTCGATGCCGATGATCTTGATATTTGCACTTTGCATATACCTGCCAAGCTCGATGCCTAATCATATAGGCATCGGATAGTTTGAAATATAGTGGGCAACAATCCGACGCGAGGAACTGCCATGGAGCTTTACCGGAACGCTTATCAAATCCAATCGCTTTATGGAAAACGAAATCTCTTCCAATATCTGTTTATAGGAGACGACATTGTGCTTCTTGACTCTGGCGTCGCCGAGACGCCGGAGCGAGCGATCCTCCCTTATTTGGATGACCTTAGAATCGATCCTAGGAGAATTTCCCAAATAGTTACAACTCATCCGGACCTTGACCACCAGGGAGGGAACAGCGCTCTGAAAAAAGTGGCGTCAAATGCCAGGCTCGCTTGCGGTGAAGCAGACCGGAAGATGGTGGAGGATCCACGCGCACTCTTCCAGTTGCGGTACAACTTCGCTAAGGCGGAGCACGGCGTCGGCTTCGAGAGCGATGAACCTTGGCCGGATGCGGGCAAAGCACAGAACGTGGATGCCGTATTCCGGGGAGGCGAAACAATTCGGGTCAGTCACGGGTGGGACTTGGATGTGTTACATGTCCCTGGACACTCTCACGGTCATCTCGCGTTCTATGATGGAAAGCACCGAACGGCCTTCGTAAGCGACGCCATTCATGGACGGGGATGCCCAAACGCCGACGGCTGCATGGGAATTCCGGTAACCTACTATTTTGTCGACATGTACCTCACCACCCTGCGGTACTTCGAAAGCCTCGCAATTGACGTGCTGTACTCTGGCCATTGGCCGACCATGAGAGGAGAAGAAGTCAAAGACTTTATTGCGGACTCGCGGCGAACGGTGGAATTCCTGGACCGCGTCACCCTGCAGACTCTCGCAAACCATCGCCAAGGACTTTCCTTGAAGGAGTTGATCAATTCTGTGGCGAACGCGGTGGGCGAGTGGCCGCGAGATACCTGGTTTCTCGCCACATATTCTGTAAAAGGTCATCTCGATCGGCTCACACAACAGAACAAGATTCGTATAGTACCGGACCTCCATCCCCCGAGATGGCAGCTTGTAGCTTGAAGAGTTCGCCCTCGTGTCCAGCGACCTGCTTCGGCCCAGTACTGGTCATAACCAAGTTGAGCGAGTGTGAGAGCTGCCACGATCATTTCGGCCGCTTGGCAAGTTTCGCAAGGTGCGCCTCTGAGGATCCGACGGTGTTTGCGGCGGCGCCAGCGTTTCAGCCGGTGCTGGGAATGGCTGTCCAAGAGACCGGGAGAATAGGAGGGCCACGATGCGTTGCGAAGAGCAATTAGAGTTTGAGCAGATTTTAGGCGCACCTGCGCCCTGGGTGAATCACGCGTTTCTTATAAACCCTTTTTAGAACCATGGTGCCGGGAGGGGGACTTGAACCCCCATGGGCCGAAGCCCGGCGGATTTTGAGTCCGCTGCGTCTGCCAGTTCCGCCATCCCGGCGCTGGGACTATCTTATGGGGTCAGTGGGTACTGTGGGCTTCTCCTGAATCAATGCGCCGCAGCCTTGAGTTCTCTTCGGGTATTACTTGATGCATGTCGGCAAATGTAAGTATCGCACAGTGAGCCGCATGGCCGCCAATTCGGATTTGGAGTTACGGAGCGTACACTCTCGCGTCATGCCGAAGGTCTCACATTCTCAATTCCTGGCCTGCCGACAGATGCCCGTACTCATCAAGGCCGAGGCAAGACTCGGGTGCGGCAATCCCTATAGGGGGACCGTCCCGGCGCGCGCCGACTCTCTCCCGGCATTCTTCTCCTCGGGATTGATACAGTTGAGTGCCCGACCTAGCCTCGCCGCCCTATTCCGGCAGTTCCTGGTTGCCCTGAATCGTGAAGCCTGCCTCGGCCACGGAAGCGCCGGTGCCGGGTTGTCCGCCTCCCACGCTGATGCGGTATTCGCCGGCTGCAATTAGCCGGTCGCCAGCTCCATTCACTTCGCTGAGGTCGCGGGGGTCGAGTGTGAAGTGCAAGTGTTGGGTACCACCCGATGGCACGTGCATGCGCGCGAACGCGCGCAACGAGCGGATGGGAGCGCCCGCAGCCTGCGGAGGAGTCAAATACAGCTCTACCACTTCATCTCCATCCTGCTGGCTGGTGTTTTGCACGTCTGCGTCGATGTCCAGTGAGTTGCCCGCTTCGAGCGTGGGCGTGGAAAGTTTCAGATTGCGGTAGACGAACTTCGAGTAGCTCAGGCCGTAACCAAATGGGTAAAGCGGCTGTCCTGTGAAGTAGCGGTAGGTCCGGCTCTGCATCGAGTAGTCTTCAAAAGGCGGCAACTGGTCTACGCTCTTGTAGAACGTGACCGGCAAACGTCCGGCGGGATTGTTCGCTCCGGCCACGGTTTCGGCGATCGCCGCACCTCCTTCTTCGCCCGAATACCAGGCTTCGAGAATTGCATTGGCGTTTTCGTTAGCCCAATTCACCGCCAGTGCGCTGCCATTCATCAGCACGACGACCAGCGGTTTGCCGGTGCTCTTGAGAGCCTTCAGCAGATCCTCTTCTTCTTGTGGAAGATCCAGGCTCGTACGGTCGCCTCCTTTGAAGCCCGGAAGGTCTACATGCATTTCTTCGCCTTCCAGGTTTGAGGTGATCCCTACGACGGCAATCACGACTTGCGCCTTCTTCGCGGCGGCGAGGGCTTGCTTCAGCGGATCGGCCGACGGCAAGGACCATACGAGTTTGGCGCTGGCCGTACCCCCGCCCTGAAAGTACTCCATTTTTATCGCGTACTTTCGACCCTTTTTGAGTTCGACGGTAGCAGTCTTGGTGAAAGGCCCGTGAGTGCTCCAATCCTCCACCAGCAATTTTCCGTCGAGCCAAAGGCGGTATCCATCATCGCCGGTCGCACCAATCTGATATGTGCCCGACGCTTGGGGCACAACAAATCCGGTCCAGCGCACCGAGTAGTTTTCCGTTCCCAAGCCTGGCGCCGGTATCTTGCCGGTGAGATCGAAGTTCACCTGCGGATCGACCCGCGTGGCGACCGCGGGTCCCTGCAAATCTCTGCCCTGGAAATACTGGGCATAAAGGCCCGGCCTTCCATCTTGCGTGCGCAGCGCGGTTTGTGGGATGGGATCGCGGCTGCGCAGGAAGTATGTCCCCGGGGAGAAGCTGACTTGTGCGGAGGCAAACTGCTTGCGAATACCTTCGAGGGCCGAAGTGGCGCGCGAGGGAGCGCCGTTGTAGTTGCCCTCCAACACTTCAATCTGGTCCGCCAACGGGCCGACTACCGCAATCTTCTCGATGTTTTGCTGCAGGGGCAGGACTCCATCGTTCTTCAGCAGCACCATAGTCTCGCGCGCAGCTTGGAGCGCCAACTGCCGGTGCGCTTCACTGTCGTTCTCGCTTATTGGCGTGTTTGCGTAGGGCACCATCTCAGGAGGATCGAACATGCCGAGTTCGAAGCGCGCTTTCATCAGCCGCTTAACCGCAAGGTCGAGATCTTTTTCGGTCATCAGCCCCTGTTTCACTGCGTCGACATAGCGCGAGTAGTCGTTACCGGGGTCATTGCAATCCAGGTCGGTACCGCGCTTCATGGAAATAGCGGCGGCTGCCGCAAGAGAGTCTACGTAATGATGTCCGCGGTAAATATCGAGCACCGCATCGCAATCCGAAACCACGTAGCCTTGGAAGCCCCACTTATCGCGTAGTTGATCCTCAAGAAGGAATGTGTTTGCGCAGGCCGGCTCGCCATTGATGCGGTTGTAGGCGCACATGACCGATCCGGCTTTGCCTTGAGTTACTGCGGCGCGGAACGCCGGGAGATAGGTATCTTCTTCATCGTGCTTCGAGATTGGCACGTCCATGCTGTGGCGCAGCGGTTCCGGACCGCTGTGCACGGCATAATGCTTGGGGGTGGAAATCACGCGCAGGTACTTGGGATCGTCGCCCTGCATTCCGGTGACGTAAGCCACGCCCATGCGGCCGGTCAGATAGGGATCTTCCCCATAGGTTTCCTGTCCGCGCCCCCAGCGCGGGTCGCGGAAGATGTTGATGTTGGGGGCCCAGAAATCCAGTCCCACCCCCAGATAATTTCCGTTGCGAATATCCTCACTGTGCTTTGCCCGGGCCTCGGTGCCGATTGCGACCGCCATGCTGTGGATGAGCGGGACATCGAAGGTGGCCGCGAGCCCAATCGGCTGAGGGAAAACGGTGGCTGTGCCCGAAGCTACACCATGCAGGGCCTCACTCCACCAGTTGTATGCGGGAATGTGCAGGCGGGGAATTGCGGCTGCGCTGTGCACAACCTGGGACGCCTTTTCTTGCAGCGTCATCCGCCCAACCAGATCGTTCACCCGCTGGTCTATCGGCAGTGCGGGATTAAGGTAAGCGGCCTGGTTGTCTTGCTCAGCGCTCTGAGCCGACTGAGGCCACATTTTTCCGTTGGCCAGGAAGCAGATGAGAGCCGCCGTAAACACGATCCGCAAGTTGTGCATTCTCATAGGCCTAAATCTCCGGCACCGATATTGGATAGCCCGCCTTTATACGCCACCGGGTGCTGCCGCACAATGCGCGGGATCACTGGCTAGCACTCCTTTGCTGGCCGTGCCGGGGCGGTAGGTTGTATCCTCGGGGGGTGCAGCACTCGCTTGTTTCCCGCCGGTCGCCGACCGGGGGACTCTTCTTAGGACTAGTGGTCACGCTGGCCGCGGTGGTGGCTTATTCCGCTTATATCACGCGGCAGATTTCCAGCCTGCGCGAAATGCAGAACAACCTGGTGGACCGGAATCGCAAGGACTCCCTTCAGCTTTTGCGCATTCAGAACAACCTGAACTCGCTGGCGCTGGCCATGCGCGACATGCTGGATAATGACGAGCCTTATCCCCTGACCGCTTGGTCGGCGCAGTTTGAGAGCAAACGGGAAGATCTGGAGGATGCCCTCAAGCAGGAGGCTGAGGTCGCGGTCACCGATCGCACGCCGGAGCAAAGGGAATATTTGGGGACGATGGTGGCGCAATTCTGGGATGCTGTGGATCGTACCTTTGCCCTTGCTCGCGACGGTAAGCAGGCGGAAGCACGGGCGCAGATTCAGTTGTCCCTGCAAGCCCGGCTTGGCAGCGCTGAGCACGGCGGTTGCGCGCCTTTTGGTCCAAAACAACGCCAGCGAGGAACGGGCGGCGCAGCAGATTGGGCACATTTACGATCGCGTGCAGCGGCAGGTTTACCTCTTCTTGACTGCCATTTTGGTCGCGATCATATTGACCAGTTTGTACATCATCCGCTCGAACCGGAAACTGTTTGCCCAACTCGCGGTGCTTTCGGAGCAGCGCAGCGACCTGGCGCAGAAGCTGATTGCTACTCAGGAGTCGACGCTACGCTATATCTCTCGCGAGCTGCACGACGAGTTTGGGCAAATCCTGACGGCGATGGGTTCGATGCTGGGCCGGGCGGGGAAGCATGCTCCGGAAGGCTCGGCGTTGCGGTCCGATCTGGAAGAGGTGCAGGAGATCGCGCAAACTTCACTGGACAAGGTGCGCAGCCTGTCCCAGGCCTTGCATCCGGTCATGCTTGACGAAGCCGGGTTGGAGAGCACGCTCGATTGGTATCTGCCGGTGGTGGAAAGACAGTCCGGAATTAGCATAAGCTATGAGAAATTTGGCGAGCACTTTCCTGTCGAGGGTAACAGCGCGATCCACGTTTACCGGATTGTCCAGGAAGCATTGAACAATCTGGCGCGGCACGCCGGAGTGCAGCAGGCGTGGGTGCGGCTGCGTTTTCTGCCGCAGGCGCTCGAGTTGGAAGTGGAGGATCATGGCAAGGGATTTACTACTCCGTCCGTCAGGTTGGGTATCGGAACGGTGGCTATGCGCGAGCGCGCCGAGTTGCTAGGGGGCACGATTGCTTTTCTCACGCCGGAGCAGGGTGGCACGCTGGTGCGCTTGAGAGTGCCGAGAGAAAAACCGGAGGCACATGCCGAATAAGATTTCCGTTTTGCTGGTGGATGACCACGCGCTGGTGCGGCGCGGCTTCCGGCGTATTCTGGAAGATGAACCCGACATCATGGTTGCGGGTGAAGCCAGTAATGGCGAAGAGGCGGTTCGGCTGGCGCAGCAACTCTATCCGCGCGTCATCGTCATGGATTGTGCGCTGCCGGGTATGAACGGCCTGGAGGCGACGCGCAAGATTCTCGAAAACACTCCGCAGGCCATGGTGCTGATGCTGAGCATGCACCCCGAGGAGACATGGGTACAACAGGCGCTGGCGGCGGGGGCGCGGGGCTACATCCTCAAGAACGCGGTGGATCTGGAATTGGGAGCCGCGATTCGCCGGGTGGCGGCGGGAGAGAAAGTGCTTGATTCGCAACTGGACCGCCCGGAGGCGTTGAAAGGGGAACGGGGCGCGGCGCTCACCCAGCGGGAATTGCAGATTCTGCAGAAGATCGTGGACGGCAAGTCCAACAAAGAAATTGCCTCGGAGTTGAGCTTAAGCGCGAATACGGTCGCGGTTCACCGCGCCAATATGATGGACACCCTGGGCATTCACAAGACTGCCGAACTGGTGGTCTATGCTATCCGCAACGGGTTGGTGAACCTTCCGTGAACCGCCGGCAGTTTCTCCAGGGGATGGCGGGTGTGGCTTCAGCGGCAAGCCTGAACTTGCCGCGTGTCCTTGCGGCGTCGGAAACGGATCCCGGTTTTCGCCTGGTGGATGTGACCTCCCGCGCCGGAATCCATTTTCAACATAACACCGGGGCCTATGGCGGCAAGCTCTTGCCGGAAACTCTGGGTTCGGGATGCGCATTCCTGGACTACGACGCCGACGGTTGGCAGGACATACTGCTCATCAATGGTATGGACTGGCCCGGCCACAAGCGCCAGCGCACCACCCTGCGGCTTTATAAGAACAATCGCAATGGAACGTTCACCGATGTCACTCGCGCTTCCGGCCTCGATGTCGAGATGTACGGCATGGGAGTAGCGGTGGGGGATTACAACAATGACGGCTTTCCGGACCTTTTTATCAGCTGCGTGGGACAGAACCGGCTTTTCAGAAACACAGGCCAAGGCAAATTTGTCGACGTCACGAAATCCAGCGGTTTGGCGGGCAGGGAAGCGCTGAGCACGTCTGCACTGTGGTTCGACTACGATCGCGACGGCCTGCTGGATCTGTTCGTCTGCAATTATGTCAAGTGGTCACCGGAGCACGACGTGTTTTGCAGTCTGGACGGCAAGAACAAGTCATATTGCACGCCGGAAGCCTATCGCGGCGAGACTTGCTGGCTCTTCCATAACCGCGGCAACGGAACTTTCGAAGACGTGACCGCCAGCAGCGGAATCTTCGACAGCAGTTCGAAATCGCTCGGCGTGGCCATGTTGGATTTTGACCATGACGGCTGGCCCGATCTTTTGGTAGCCAACGACACCCAGCCCAACAAGCTTTACCGCAACGCACACGACGGAACCTTCAAGGATATGGCCATCGAGGTGGGAATCGCCTTCAGCAACGAAGGCAAAGCTCGCGCCGGCATGGGCGTGGACGTAGCCGATTTCGATAACTCCGGCGTGAGCGGCATAGCCATCACGAATTTTGACGATGAAATGATCGGCCTTTATCGCCTGAGGGATGGGAACTATTCCGACATTGCCCCGCAGACGGGAGTCGGAGCGGCATCCAAAGAGCGCCTGGGATTCGGTTGCGCCTTTCTCGACGGCAACCTGGATGGCTCGCTCGATCTGGCCGTGGCCAACGGCCATATTGATGACACCGTCCGAAATATTCGAGGCAATATTGGCTATGCTCAACCACCGTCCTTCTATCTCAACAATGGCGCGGGAAAGTTTCACGATGTGGCGGCCCAGTTGGGCAACGCATTCCGCCAACCTAAAGTCGGCCGGGGCCTGGCTTATGCTGACTTCGACCGCGATGGGGACCTGGACCTGCTGATGACCACCAACAACGGTCCAGCGTATCTTTACCGCAACGATCAGCTGAGCGGCAACAAGAGCGTGCGTTTCCAACTGATTGGAACCAAATCGAATCGCGACGCAATTGGGGCTTACGTCGAGATTCATGCAGGGGACGAACGGCAGTTGCGCCTGGTTAAGGGGGGATCCAGTTATTTGTCGCAATCGGAGCTGCCGCTCACGTTTGGCCTTGGTAAGCACGACCGAATTGAGCGCGTGGTCATTTATTGGCCCAGCGGATCCACGCAAGAGTACAAGAATGTGGTGGCCGGAAAATCATATAAGTGCTTGGAATCAAAAGGCATAGAGTCATTATCCGGTTTCTAGTATTTTTTCACTATTGCGCCATTTCCGTGGCGGGAATAGATTCTTCTCATATTCGTTCCTCATTTTCGGCGCTCTCCGGCCCGCACTTTGAGAGACGACCCACGCAGGGGGTAGACAGACTACCCCCAATTTTTTTGCCATCGAAACGTGCAGCCCTCGGCTCCATGCTGTGATCTTCATCACCTGCGGTTGTGATACTTCCTACGGCAATGCCCTTGCGCGCCTACTAACCTCAAATCAAAGGAGGTTCCATGGAAACCCACTTCAGATACCAGGCCAGTGCTTCATGGTCGTTTCATCGGAGAGGTGTTGTGCAGCCGGGTGATGGGATCCCGTACACGCTGGAGTTCTCTGTCCCGCCGGAATTCGGTGGCGAGGGCGGCAACTGGACGCCGGAGCATCTTCTCCTGGGCTCGGTTGCCAGCTGCTTCGTGGCGACGTTCCGCGGGATGGCGGAGAAATCCAATCTCGAATTCCAGACTATTGAAGTAGCCGTAGAAGGAATGATCGAAAAACGGGAAGGCAGTCTGCGTTTCACGAAGATTGTCCTACGTCCGAAAGTCTTGATCTGCCGGGAAGAAGACTGCGCACGAGCCGGGCGCCTGCTGGAAAAGGCGGAGCGCGGCTGTCTGATTGCCCGCTCACTGTTGTCGGAACTCGAACTGCAACCTCAGGTCCAGGTGGAGATACTGGCGACGGTTTAGCAAAAACCGGCCTCATTCTGAGGCGGAACCGAGCAGAGCCGCTGGTTTCCCAGACAGGCACCGGGGTCTTGTTTCCTTTTCAACTTTTTACCCCCAAAATCACGCATCCAAGATAACGACATTTCAGTCCGAGGATTCCCAGCAGGTATAATCGTAAAATTCACCTGGAGGAAGCTTTACTATGGACCCGCGCGTTCGCGCTCTGTGGGGGCGCCTAAAAGCAAACCGTTTGCCCTACACCCTTACCATCTTGGCCACGCTGGCCGTGGGTATCCTTATTGGAACAGTGATTTCCCGTGGGGTGAAGGGCGACGAGTCCAAGAAGAGCGACGCTACTCCGCTGAGTGTTCCTTCGCCCCGACAGCTCTCGAACCAGTTTTCGCAGATTGCCAAGCAACTGGAGCCGAGCGTGGTGAACATCAACACCGAGTCCACCATCAAGAATCCTCATCGGCGGGGCGGGGACGACCCAGGCGGCGATCAAAATCCTTTTGACGATTTCTTCAACCGTTTTTTTGGCGGTCAAGGTGGTCCGGGCGGCGATGGTGGTTCGATCCGCGAGCGTTCGCTCGGTTCAGGAGTGATCGTGGACGCGAAGGGCTACATCATTACCAATCGCCATGTGGTCGAAAAGGCCGATCGCATCCGCGTGAGGTTGCAGGACGATCCGCCTACCGTTCTGCATGACGCCAAAGTGATTGGCATGGATCAGGAAACCGATCTGGCCGTCATCAAGATCGAAGTGAACCGGCAATTACCCTCGGCTAAGATGGGCAACTCGGATGGTATGCAAGTGGGCGATTGGGTGCTTGCCATCGGCAGTCCCTTTGGCCAGGTGGGAACGGTCACCGCAGGCATCGTTTCGGCGAAGGGGCGCGACATCGTGCCGGGGCGCGATTTCCAATCGTTCCTTCAGACCGACGCGGCGATCAATCCGGGAAACTCCGGTGGGCCGCTGGTAAATCTTGATGGTGAAGTGATTGGCATCAATACTGCGATTCTTACCGAAACAAACTCATACGCGGGCGTGGGGTTTGCTCTTCCCTCGAACACCGTGGTTTCTGTCTACAACCAGCTGATTGGGCCGGAACACCGGGTGGCGCGCGGCTCCATAGGAATCATGTTCAACCGGGAACCCAATCCTGCCATCGCGCGAGTCTACGGCACGGGTGCCGGCATTACGATTTCTACTGTCGTTCCTGGAAGTCCAGCGGACCAGGCTGGTTTGAAAGTTGGCGACACGATTGTTTCCGTGGATGGCAAAGAGGTAAAGACCGGCGACGATCTGGTTGCCGATATCGCAAGCCGTAAGCCAGGATCCAAGGCTAGCCTTGGCGTGGTGCGGAATGGCAAGAAGCAGAACCTTACGGTTACGGTAGCCGACCGCGCTAAGCTGTTCGCGGCCCGCCTGGGAACCGATGAAGGCAATGAAGAGGGCGCCACTCCGAAGCAGAGCAAGTTCGGCATGAGCGTGCGCGCCGTCACGCCGGAAATCGCCGACAAGCTGGAAATTACCGCCGGTAAGGGTGTAATCGTACAGGACGTCAAGCCGGGATCTTTTGCGGATGACATTGGAGTGGCTCGCGGCGATGTGATTCTTGAGGTTAACAAGCAGCCGGTAAACAGCGAAGAGGACTTTAACAAGATTCAGTCTGCAATGAAGAGTGGCCAGGATGTGGTCTTCCTGGTCCGGCAGCGCGGCGCAGGCGCCGATGATGGAACCATTTTCCTCGCCGGTCAGCTGCCATAACATAGATTCGGGGCTAGTACGGATTCCGAGGCATGGAGTCATTCGGTGCTAGCCCTTTCGATTGCAGTTTTGTATCGAACCCCTGAGGCCCAGGGGTTATGCTGGCTCAGCGAAGTTTTTCAGTTTGAGGTGAATTTTGCTCTGGCCGCGTTGTCTGTTTAATCTGTTTACGGCTCTTTTGTTGGTGTTGTCGCTGGGAGTGTGCCACGCGGAGAGCAAGAAGCCAGTCAAGAAAACTGTCCATTCAACCGGGAAAACTAGCGTACACCACACCTCCGCGACAGCCCATTCCCGAACCCGGCGCGGCAAAATTGTCCCCGCCTCCGACAAGAAGAAAAAAAGCACCAGAAGCCGAAGCCACAGGCGCAAAGCCAGTTGGCGTACCCGCGGGCAACAGAAGATCGACCCAGCGCGCACCCGCGATATTCAGGAAGCCTTGATTCGCGAGCACTACCTGGATGGAAAGCCGAGCGGCAAATGGGATGAAGCCTCGCAGAAAGCCATGCGGCGCTACCAGTCCGACAATGGCTGGCAAAGCGTGACCACGCCGGATTCCCGGGCGCTTATCAAGCTGGGTCTGGGACCGGACCACGCTCACTTGCTTAATCCGGACAGCGCCATGACTTCGAGCCTTGCCCCGGCGCATGCCGAGGAGCAAACCCAAAAAGCCGCAGCGGTCGCCGTTCCCTCCATAGATGGCACAGGCCCGAGTTCCAACGAAAAGCCGACGGTTGTTGGCGATCCAGTTCCCGTAAACGGCCCACCCAGACAGTAACTCGCTACCTATTTCATGATGGGGCTGGGCATGTAAGGAAGCATTTCGCCCTGAATAACCGCCCGAGGATTACTGTCTACGAGGGCTCGCGCCACCTCGGCCCCGCAGATTCCTTCCGCTTCTTTGCGGGCTGCAGAAAGGCCCGGAACCCGGTGCTTGGCGTCATGCGCGTCGCTGGCAAGAATATGGACGGCATCCCTCCGCAGGAGCCATTCCGCGGTGCGCCATACCCGCTCTCCCCATCCGCCCGTCAATGCGGAGGCAGTGACCTGCACGGCGCAACCCAGCTCCACCCACTGCAGTACGCGCTGAGGCGTGCGTTGCAGGATAGGATTGCGTTCGGGATGGGTGATCACCGGGCGAATCCCGCGGTCGCCGAGGCGAGTGAAGCTCTCTTCTACAAACGCGGGAATGCTGAAGTTGCTCAGCTCCACTAGAAGATAGGGCGTATCGCCGATGGTGTACTGCTCAGGCTGCAGCAGAGCACTCTGCAAATTCTCATACGACAGGTGAAAATCGCAGCCCAGGGTCAGCTTCGGAGTCTTGCCGGCTAAGTCCTGCAATTTCTCGAGCAGCTCTTGGGCATGACGGCGATCATAGGTGTACCGCTCGTTGGCATGGGGGGTGGCGACCATGTGCTCGATGCCATCGGCGGCAGCCATGCGGCACATCTCCTGCGCGACGTCCCAGGATTTCGGGCCGTCGTCCAGTTCGGGAAGGATGTGGGAGTGAATGTCAATCACGCTGGATGACCCCGCCGCCCGGGGATGCTACTTGTATCGTTCCTGCATGAACTCGGCAATCGCCGAATAAGCGCGAGTGAGCGTGGCTTCGTTCGGCAGGAACACGATACGAAAGTGCTTGGTGCCGGGTTTTTGCCCAAACCCGGAGCCGTGCACGACCAGCACATACTTCTGGAGGAGCAATTCCTTGACAAAGACCTCGTCCGGTTCGGGAATATCGATGCGCGGAAAAGCATAAAAGGCGCCGCGCGGCGCAACGCAGCTCATGCGCGCGATGGAATTGCAGGTTTTCATGGTCAGGTCGCGGCGCGCGCGGAGCCTGGCATTGACCCCGATCAAATGGTCTTGCGGCCCTTCAAGAGCGGGTTTTACCGCATATTGTTCGGGATGGTTCGCCGAAAGGCGTGCGCGCAGCAGGCGGTGAACGCCCTCGATGTACGGTTTGACAGCAGCCGCTTCGCCGCTGACAATGCCCCACCCCAGCCGCCAGCCCGGAGCCAGGTAGTTTTTCGAAAGTCCGCCAAATGTAACTACCGGCAGATCGGGCGCGACCGACGCCATCGCGATGTGCTCGTCGTCATCGAGGATGAGCTTGTCGTAAATCTCGTCGGCAAAGATCAAAAGATTGTGCTGCCGCGCCAGTTCCGCAATCTGCTCTAACATGCGGCGCGAGCAAACCGCACCCGTCGGGTTATTGGGATTGATCAGCACAATGGCGCGGGTGCGCGGAGTGATCTTTTTCCCCAAGTCGACGAGGTCGGGCTGCCAGCCATCGTCTTCATTGAGGAAGTAGGTTGTGATTTCGGTGCCCAGCTTGGCGAGCACGGCCGAGTACAGCGGGTAGTCCGGGCACGGGGTAAGGATTTCGTCTCCCGGATTCAGCAACGCCGTCAGGCATACGTCCACAGCTTCACTGGCGCCCGAAGTGATAAAGATGTCCTGAACGTTGTGAATGCCCTTACGACCGGCTTCGCCGCGAATGGCCTCGATTGCCTCGGGAATGCCCTGCGAAGGCGCGTAGCCATTTTTGCCGTCGCGCATGGCCTTGACGACCGCTTCGACCACGTGAGGTGGCGTCTCGAAATCGAAAATGTTCGGGTCGCCGACGGTGAGCGGCAGAACTTTGTGGCCCTGCTTGATCACCTGGTCGGCCAGCGGGGCAAGATCCCGAATGGCATAACGAACGTTGTCGAGACGGCGGGCAGCGCTAACTTCGCGGACTTGAGTTGTGGGCATGGAATGACTCCAATCTGATTGTACCGAAAAGCGGGAGGAAGTAGGTCGGGTTCACGCCAGAAGCGAAAGCAATGGCTGGAACGGGGCAGATTTTGAACTCCTGGCCCTCGTATCCTAATACAACTTTCCGCTTCTGTTGGCCACTTGACGCGAATCAACCATTTAGCCAAGGAATTCCTCCCGCAGGAATACACATGTGACCTACAAAATGCGTAGCTCTAGAAACAGCGCTGGACCTATCTGTATGCTTTTTGCGCGAGGTGAAACAATGATCCGGCAATCGGAGCTCGCAGACGCACGCGGGAGTGTGTTCCATCTACAGAAGGCGCTGGGTCATTCCACGCTGGAGATGTCCAGGCGCTATGCGAACCTGCTGGCGGAGGATCTTAGCGCCGTGCATGAGCGGGTCAGCCTACTGAGCCGTTCCTAGAATTTTCGTGCCGTCAAGCTTATAGAAGCATCTTTTTGAGAGGAGCGCCGAATTCAATGACGATTACTGCGAATAAAATCGCTCGACCGATGATAGGAGTGGTTCTCATGACATCTCTGGCTTGGCCGGCGAACGGACACGATCACCGGAGCCTGAATACCGGGCCGGATACAGGGGCGGAGTCCATGCTCCAGGTCACAAGCACGGCTTCTGCCGTTTTCTGCGGTTCGCCCGGTACGCTAACCTTGCGACGGAAGGATATTAGCGCCGTGAATGAATGAGTATCGCTGATTGGTCACGGGGGACTCTAGCTGCGGGGAATGCTTTTGCTAAGATGCGGCAAATGGAGAGTTCTATGTTACCTGAAGAACTGAGGAAATACTCCGGCATCCATCTTCACTATGAGCTTACAATGTTGCTCTACACGACCAAGTTTTTGTCCGACCCTGCTCAGGTTTCAGTCGAAGGGGGAGGCCGCTTTAAACAGGAATGCCGTCTTAGAGTCCTATGTACTCCATCTTCGGAACCTGATTAACTTCTTTTTCTGCAAGCCCAACAAGCCAGATGACGTGGTAGGTCGCGACTTTGTTGCCGACTGGGGCCCGACAATCTCACTTACGTTGGAGAAGGCACGCACGCGAGCGAATAAGGAGATGAATCATATAACAAGCCAACGCAAAGAAGATACCGACCCTGAAAAGTCTTGGGAATTTGGTGCGCTAGTTAAGGAGATTTGGTCCCTCGCCACCAAATTTGCTGACCGAGCCCCGAAGCAGGCGTTACACGAGAATGTCCGAACTCGCTTCTTGGGAACAGCATTCCAGTAATATGCTCAGCCTCGTCGTCAACAGCGACTAGCAGCATGGGAGACATTGTAGCCGTGAACTCCCCTGAGGCAATGGTGGCAATGCCGAAAGGTGCCAAATCAGACTAATTTTCCTTTGCCTGATGGAAAATTGCCCACCTACAATGCCCCATTAATCGCGTCCTGTTGGCCGCTGTCAGAAATTCAAGGCGTAGTAAGTGGAGTAGGGAGGTATGCGAAGTTGCGATATGAACGGGGATCGCTGCTCGTTCTTTTCTCCTCCTCGATGGTCATGTCCGAAAGGCCAAATGGTCTCGAACTCATGTAAGTAATCCAATGTACTTTCGGGTATTGAACCACCCACCCTAGGTCGTTACGATGGTAATGCGCTCGGTTTTCTTGTCGTCTAAAACGGATAAGACTCCGTGCAGAAGCGGAAGATAGGCCACCGTCACAAAGTCACCTATCTTCGATTGGGATGCGAGTTCGAATCTCGCCATGACCTCAGCGTAAAACATCTTGCGGTATTTACGCTAGGTCACAGTAGGACACGGTCTCCGCACATCGCTAGCTCGGGCCGGACCCCCCAAGCTAGATAAGCCAGCCAGCGAGCCTCGTAAATTGCATCAAACCTGCATGGCTTGGCGTTAGTCATTTGTTTTCAGCATCATGGGATAGGGGCCTTGAAAATCTCTCAGCAGCCTTGCCCGGAGGGCCCGCCGTCCGGGGCTTCCGTAAAAACGTCAATAATCTCATTTTGAGAAAAAGAACGCCGTCACCAAGTGGGCCAAATGGAGCCCGAGGCGGACCGCGAAGGCCCCTGCGGCGAGCCCGGCATGGTAAGTAACGCCCCCGAACGAGTCCGTGAGCCCTGAAAAATTCCCCCACTTTTTTTATTAAATTCACAGAGCCCCAAGTGTAGAACTTCGCCAAATCACAGCAGTGAAGGCAGACCGCATAAACACGGCCTTTTAAATATGGTCGGGACGGGAGATTTGAACTGCCGACCCCTCGCACCCCAAGCGCACCTCTCAAGCTTCTATGAGGGGCTGTACGAGAATCAACAACTTGAGCGGGATTTACTCCTATCCGAATACTATATGCTGGGGGTCTTGGAGGCAAACACCAACAAACTCGACTGCATTTTGCCGACCTCAAAGCATTAAATACAATAGTGTCAATACTCAAGCTAGGAACGCCACCTAGGGAGGTTTAGCAAGCGACCCTGAGTTCCTCAACATCTCAAATAGCTGCCTCTGCTATCATTCGGCTTTCTCCACATGGCAGAGACGCTAGATCAACGCACAAGGGAAACGTTACGAGGTTATCTCCGCGAGATTAAAACTTTGCCAACGAATCTGCCAAACGGCAACGGTTCGCGGCTCTCATCGAGAGCTATTCCCTGGTACAAACGCGGTTACCGAGTATGCACGAGGCGTGGAAAAGCTCATCCGCATTAATCGGGTCGAGGGCGAAAAGCGCGGACGTGCGGATGCCTATTACGGCAATGTCATCATCGAGTTTGAGAAGTCTCTAAGCGCCACCCTCGGGAAGCGGAAGAGCAATTGCGCGAATATGTGGCCGGGACGTGGCAACAGTACAAAGGCGCTCCACGTCCGCTCATCGCTATTGCGTCTGACGGCGTGAACTGGAACAGCTATCGCCCAATGTTGCTTGCCGGAGCACAGCCAGCACCCGAAACCGTGACCCTTGAATTGCTCCGACCATTTCAGCTAGCAGAGGATTCGCTAGGCGCGTTCTGGCTTTGGCTCACAAGTGTACTGTTTAGACCTCAGAAGTGGAGCCAACCGCCGAGCGTTTTCAGTTGGACTTTGGAACTTGGAGTCCGCTCTATCGTGATGGATGGCGGCACTCAAAAGAGCTTGGACGAAAATCAACGCTGAGCCGGAGTCAATGCTGGCGTTCGACACGTGGCAACGCTACCTCACGGTTACCTATGGGCGGCGCGCTAAACAGCAACCGCTCAGAAAGACACTGAGACCGGACAGGAAATATCCGAGCTTGAAAACCTTTTCTTGCGGATACGTACTTGGCGAAGTATTGCTCCGTGCTTATTGATATGGGCTTCACTGTCGCAAGGTAAGGGTAACTGATGACCTCCGCAAAGTAACGGAAAAGATGTGCTCTACGGGCCGGTGTTATTTTGAGTCCAAGAGCACATAAGCAAACCTCGTAAAGATGATGACTTTTTCCTATTGGCTCTCGCAATCCTCAGGCTGAGAAAGAATCCTCTCCCCCACCTGGGAGCGCATTCTTTTACATCTGAACAGAAGCTATCGGACCTGTCCCGAGTCCGCGAGGACGTTCTCAAAGGCGTCTATTCAGCAATTGATAGACCCCAGGTGACCGGCACGATCTCGGCGAATATTACACGCCCGATTGGCTCTGTGAGCGCGTGGGGTTGCCGAGCTGTTTCCGTCTTGCGTGTGTCCTTACCCTGTCCTCGCGTGCTTCTTCCGCGATTGCTGTACACGCCGCTATAGCCTCATCAAACATTTCCGGCATATGTATTAACATGTCGGGCATGACCACAATCCTGCGGACCTTACAGGACGCAAAGGAACCTTAAACAGCGGGCTCGCCCCGAATAGGTCCAATAACCTGTTAGCCTCAGCTTCGCATCAGAGGAATACTGCCGTTGAATGAGATTTTGAGTGGTCTCCACTCAGAATGGCACGAGGCAATACAAACCCGAGTTTTCCGCTTGCGTTAGCAAAAGTCGCCATTGAATGCGCGAGAAACACTGTCCCAAGTTCCATTTGAGTGAATAGCTTTTGTGACCTAGGAGCGATTTTGTAGCGGTCAACGGCACGCCGCTTTATTTCCTCTTGGTATTCGGGGTCGGCAATATACCTGTACGAGAGCCAGGGGGATTGCCGATGATGTAGTCAAACTGTGCCTTAAGCATTGCGGGGCGGTAGCTGTTGCATGATGAAAGACCAAATGGAGTTTTTTCGTTCTCGTATTAATTCGGCGAGACCTTCGGTAAATGACCACAACGCATCAAGTACTGCCTCGTATTCGAGCACCTTCGCCAATTCGGGTACCGCTTGAGCAAGGTGATTCTCCATCGCACAACCCGAACGGAACGGACAATGAGCGGCTCCGCTCAATCCTTCGCAATGTGCAAGGAATTGATATTCACCCTGTAGCGGTAACAATAGCCAGAGCCACCTAGTGGAATGGCAACCTGCCGGGAAAAGACGTTGCTTGGGACATTGCAAAGCGCTATCTCACGACCGTGAATAAAGAAGGACAAGTTGTGTACCTGGGGAGTCGAGCGGCGCTCTCTACGTCCTCCGGCGCGGCCACACAATCAAATCCGAGTGAATATCAGGCGGCATTCAAGCAAGGCGCAACGATTGTTCCAAGGAGTTTTTACTTTGTTCGTTTTATGGACCTCCCTGAACGGCCAGACCCAAATGGGGCGTATTGGGCGGAGACCGACCCAGAACAACTTCTCCAAGCTAAGAAACCATACGATGACGTGTACATTAGCGGACTAATTGGGGCCGTTTGTATATGGAACGGCAATAGCAAGACACGTACTTCCCTACGTTCACCTTTCCCCGTCAACAATCGTGTTGCCAATATTTGCGCGCGATGGTTCGCTAAGCGTGCAAAACCCCGATAGACTTATACGAGATGGTTACCGAGAGGTTGGCGCGTGGATGACAGAGGCTGAGCGGCTTTGGGTCGAAAAGCGCGGCGACAAAGCTGGGAGGCAAACAGCCTTCGAGTGGCTCGATTACCAAGGCAAACTGACCGCACAACATCTTTCTCAAAGGTACCTCGTGCTGTACAACGCGGCCGGTACCAACGTTTCTGCTGCATGTTTCGACCGCCGCTCATGCCCGTTACCTTTTGTTGTAGATCACACGCTATATTGGGCGGCGTTCAGCAATGAAACCGAGGCTCACTACGTCGTGGCAATCCTTAACGCTGAGATTACAAACCTCGCCATAAAACCTTTCCGATCGAGAGGGCTACTGGGAGAACGGCACGTACACAAGAAGGTATTAGAGCTTCCAATTCCGACTTTCGACCACAACAACAATGCGCACGTCGAGATAGCGAGGCTCAGCGTGCGCGCAGGGACCAAGCAATCGAATCCTTGCAATCCTCGAATTTTCCTGCGGCAAGCTCGCTAGCACGCCAGCGTGCTTTCGTCCGTCAACATCTGGGATCAACAATCAGTGAGCTTGATAAGCTCGTGAAAAAACTGATGTGACCGTACAATCTGCGAAAGGAGTTGCAATCCGGGTTCAATCCCGCAAACGTTAAATTCTTATCAATCTCGACTTGTTCGATTCATCTATCCGCGCAGTGCTTAGCCAGCCAGTCAGCCCCGGCGCTTACGTCTTTCTTGCGGTTGAGCTTGCCCTTTGTGTTCCAATATCTTCTTTTCGATCTTAGCCTCGCGTCTCGTTTGCAATCAGGGCAGTAACGCTCCCGTTTGGGGCCGCGCAAGAAATAGGGTTCCTCGCAGTCTGGACCTTCACAATAAGACATACGTCGGCGTACACGCTCACGCGGTCAAATGCCGTTTGGGGGCGGAGTTACAAGCAGAAGTTTGGTGACGTTAAGAAAGGGCGCACGGCTTCCCCACCCACGGTGGCTAACAGACGCCATATTGCCGGGGACCCATGCCGCGTGCCCAAGAAAGCGCGACTATATTCCTGGCGGGCTATGAATAAGCACCAATCACGCTTGTGTAAGTCCTTGGCTGTCCATGCCACCTAAAGAAAAATCCTTACCTTTTCGATCACGGTGCGAAGGTTATCTCGGTTGTTGGCAAATGGACCAAACACATCGCTGTGCTTCTTGAGCATTGAATCCAGCCAATCATCGGTTATTGGCACAGGAAGATTTACCCAATCCAGAAGCAATCGTTTTACTCTTCCAATTGCTAGACCGTCATGTATCACTGCTATCCATCACTCAAAGAAGGGTTTGACGCGCTCATAACCAGATTATACGCTGCTAATTGTTGTGCAGCATGTTGTGCGGGACGCTAAATGGTAATAATAACACCCTGACCATCCATAAGGTGGTCCGGCTGGTGCTCGCACACTGGCTAACATGGAGGACATCACATGGCAACCCGAGGATCAAACCATCTAGATCGTATCTTCAACAAATGCGGAGACCACACGGAGCTGAAGTGCCCAGAGAGCGGCTGTGATATGCGGGATTATTGTCACGTCGTGGACGTGGCATGGAAAAAAACTTCGAAGAAGGCGACCGAAAATGGTTCGTTTGGAAGTTCGTTGCGAAGCGGGCCATGGTTTTTTTCTGGACCTAAAGAACCACGCAGGGTACACGATCGTGGGGTGGGAATTGCTATCTGACATTCGCAGGCCCTTTAGCCCGGACAAGACATGGTGACGATTGAAGGGCTTAAAGAACGTCCCCGATGGGTCCTGCATAAGGCGAAGTGGGCCATATCAGCCCAACGGCATCAAAGCGATGCCGAACAATTGGCCACGTGGCATACCTATGCCGAATGCAGCGCAGCGCTCATCAGCGGCACGTATGACGGCCTAGGCGTTGTGCTTGGGGACGGCGTGTGGGGCGTGGACATTGACGGATGTTGCGATGCGGTCACGGGGAAGTTCACGGCGGAGTCACGCGAGGTAGTCATTGCGCTTGATTCATACGGCGAGTATTCACCTTCCGGCACGGGCTGTCACGTACTCGGGTTAGGCAAGCTCCCGGCCCTGGAATCAAAAAGATGTTTCCGGGCTGCAAGGCAATCGAAGTCAAGGCGGCCGGATTTATTTCACATACTCGAATAGGCATTTAAGCAAGACGCCGCACGAACTGAAGGACCGGCAGAGCGAGATTACCGCGCTCTATAACCGGCTGTCGCGTTCGTCCGGTCACGGTTTATCAGTCACCGTGCCTATTGATGAGGAAACCCGGTTTAAGAAGCTGTGGGCCGGGGACAAGTCGGACTATGACGACGACGACAGTAAGGCGGACTTCGCTCTGTGCCAGATCCTTGCACGCCGGTTCAACAATGACCCGTTCCGCATTTACGACGAAGTGTGCAAGTCGGGCTGTTATAGGGACAAATGGCAAAGAAGTGATTACCGCGCCCGCACAATTTTCCGCGCCATTGGTCATGCGCTACCTGAACCGGACACGGAATGGGAAGTCAATGACGGCGGGGAGACAGAATTTGTCCTTGACGGCCTTGACGGCGGAAAGTACGGCCTTATCCCGCTGGGTGAAGTCTCGGTCATTGGCGGCGCGTCGGGCGTCGGTAAGTCTACATTTATGACGCCGCTACTTGAGGACGTGCGGAACGGACGGGACGTGCTCGGGCATAAGTGCAAGCCGCGTGACTACCGGCTGCTCTTACACGACAGAAGTAAGCGGTCCGTCACACGGATGGCCGAACGGCTCAAACTGGACAGCGCCGTCCTGGACCGTATCGTCCGGTTGACTCCCGAGCAACAGAAGTGCTCGCCGGCGGAAGTGGCAGAAGAAATTATTGAGCAATCGCCCGGCATCGCCTTATTGGCAATTGAGGCGCTCGATTTTTGGATTCCCGACTTGAACAAACTGGAGTCGGCGTCCGCGGCCATTGATGCGTTACAGCGTGTCGCTATCCGGCGCAACGTGGCGATATTGGCGACTGTGGGCACGCCTAAACAGAAAGGCAATGACCGATACCAGTTGCACCGTGACGCGCTCATCGGTAGCTCGGCCATCGGCAGAAAAACGGAGACGGTTATCCTCTTGGAATTTCACGACCCTGAAGATCCGAACTCAACGAGGAAATGCACAGTCCTGCCACGCGACGCAGCGAGTGAAACCTACTACTTTGAGATTCTGCCGAGCGGCCTTGTGCTGACTGAGAAGCCGCAAGCTGTGCCGGAGAACACGGCGCTCTACCGAATGGAGCAGAACATCATGGCGACGTTCAAGCCCGGCGAAGTGGTTATGCACTCTGCCGAGCTAGGCCCGAATGCGACCTTCTATCGCTGGCGAGCGAAGGCGTTCAAAGAGGGTAAGCTAACGCGCAACCGCGGCCTGTACTACTTAGCACAGGTGGACGGGGTCAGACACTGAGGGTTGGTGATAACACACCCATCATCATCATAAATACCAATCATAGGGGTCCTATTAGCTACCTGTGTTATCTACAAGTTACGGGCGTCGTGAGCGCAATTTCTTGAGAGATGGTGATATCACCAAAGGATGTGAAATGGGTAGTTGGAAGGGTGATCGAAGCGGTAAGTCGGGCCAGCCGGTACAGCGTAGCCAAGTCAGCGGAATCTGGCGCATGACGACCGATCAGGCGGCCAAACTGCCGGACGTGGGCTGGTACGCCGCCGACGTAAGTACCGGGCCGTACGTGTGGGTTGTGTATCACCGGGCGGTGGCAATCGGCATCCGTGCGACCGCGGCAGAAGCGAAGCGGCTCTATCATCATCCGCCTAGGGCGCGGCCTAGTCATCAGGACGCGCTAGATCAGTAGCGAATGAAAGGCGAATAGAAAGTCAATAAGTTATGCCGGCCCCATGCTTAACTCGTTTTAAATAAACAAGATGGATGCACAACGCGCAGCTCCTTAATTTTCACAGTTAAAATGCACCAACCCCATTATGCACCGGGGCCATTTTCGCTATCTGTTCGCCTAGGAGGACATAATGTCAAAAGTCATTAAACACGCTCTAGGATGCCCTAGGACGGTTTGACCCCATGTATAGCACGTCCGGCTAATTATCGTGGTTATACGGGGCACAGAACGCAAACAAATGGCATCCTGAAGAAGATTTTCCTTGACTTCATCCACGACGCTAGGATAGTGTTTACTATCTTGATACGGAGGCTCTATGTCAGCTAATGACGCGCGTTCTTACACCTTACGGCTCTTTACAGAAGTGTTGCGTACGACGGTAGTGCTTAAGGCCGGTGAGGATAATTACCCCGGCGTAGGTCAAAGAATAGTCGAGACGCCCTGGCGGGTCACTCGCCGCATTCCACACAGTGAAGAAGAACTGTGTTTGGAAGTTGAACGGGAGACCTAAGGACTTGTGACCCGCCTACTTCAAGGGGCGTTCCATCATGCTCAGGACCAAGATGAACAAGACCAGTGCGAGCACCGCATAAAGCGCGAAGTTCCATACCCCATGCCGAACCTTCGTGTGCTTCTTGTCTATTATCCCCAGCCACGATAGGAATATGCGAGCAGCATTGCACGCACGATACAGCAAAAGGCACAGCGGCGCTCGGCTTTTCAGCCTAGGCCGCAGATTTAGGTTCCAAGAGAGTAATCGCGGCGTCCAGCCGTGGGCTGGTGGCGTGGACCTGCCGCTACAAGGGTAAAACTCGCTTAACCACTAGATGCTTTTCAAGCTCGTGCACATCGTTTTCCCAAAGACCATCCCACGATATTTCAATGACCAATTCTTTGGATTCACCGTTTTCGGCTTCGGCTTTGACTGTTACCCGCATTGAGTCATTTCGTCCAATCCAGCCGGGATATTTTTCAGGGATTCCGTACGTGGACAGGATAAATCTCATTTGATTTTCGTCTAGCAATCCCAAATCGCAGAGCATTGGACTGGTTATTGTAGGTTTTGGGTCGTGTGGAAGCTCTTTGTAAATCCAAGTCAGTTGCATTGGAAGGGCATCTTCACGGAAGTAACTGCCATCCGGTCGCCGCTTATTTATCCCTGTGACCATTACACGAACCGACTTCGCAGGACTCCACGGTCGCTGATTGTGAACTACCAAGTGAAAAAAGAACGCGTTCCACTTCTCGATGCCATTGCTTTGAACTGCTAGAAAACCACGGCCATCTCGAAGAGTGAGCGTCAAACGGGGACCCGCTAGCTTTGCACGAATCCAGTCGCCCCATACAGCCATGATCGCTACAGCCACAGTACCAACAGCGGTAAATACTTCCGTCCATGTTTGCATGGTGAGACACACAGCAAGAGTGTATGCACGCCATCTCGCGGTGTCTAGCCGTTACTTAGCGAGAATGTCACCCGCCCATGCCTCAACCCATATCATCTCAACCTTCTGTTGCAGGTCCGCCTGTTCTAGTAGGGCCATGTATCGCAGCGTGCTTTCTAGCTTGCTGCGGCCCATTTCCTGCATGACATCCTGAACTGGAACCCCGGCCTGTAGCAACGTCGTGCAGAAGTTCGCCCGGAACTCATGAATCCACGTGAATCCAAGCCTTACCGGGGTCTATGCCAGCGCGGCGCGACGGGCTAGCACTGTGGTTGAAAATTTGTGATTACTCTATACCTGATCCGCGATTACAATTCCTACCCATGACAGACTCAACCAAAAAGCGAAACCGCGGTCTACGGGTAACAGACGCGAAGGGTACTCCGAAAGTTTCCATCTTTCTTGGTAAGAACACTAGCCGCGTTCATATTGATGTCAAGTTGACTGCCTCTGAGGAACGCGCCTTATACGAGAAACTTGACAAGAAGTTTGGCAAGCGCTGACGGTTCGCTCTTTGCCTACTTGGCGAGCAAGCTCACCCGCTCATGCACGGCTTGCAAATCCTCCGTCAGCAAGTTCGCGTATCGCCTTGTCATTTCTAGCGTTGAATGGCCGAGCATCTTTTGGAGATGGAACACACTTCCCCGCGCCGCAAATAGTTAACCGCAAAAGTGTGCCGGAAAGCGTGAATGGTTCGTGCCGGCGGCGTAATTCTCAGACGCTTGCACAAGAGCTTAACGTCTCGGAGCATGTTACGTCGTCCAAGCCTCTGCCCACGATACGAGGAAAAGACAAGGTCGCACTTCGTCTGTTGTTTCCATCGGTAGAGATGTCGGCGTAGCTCAAACGACATGGGCACAATCCGTTCTTTGCTGCCCTTGCCGTAGAGCTTGAGAAGCAGATTGTCCATGTCCACATCGGACCACTTCAATTCCAACGCTTCCCCGATGCGGCAGCCGGTGTCCATTAGCGTAAGAATCAGAACGTGAAGCCGTGTCGGGCTGAATCCCTTGGGCCTATACGCCACAAGCTTGCGCACGTCCTCGGGCTTGAAGGTGGGCAGGACTAGTTGAGGTTCTTTGAGTTGTGGCACTCGCAAATGGGTGCAAACCGGACTGCATTTGATGCGCGAGTTGTAACACCAATGAAGATACGCATTAATCGCCCGGATTGCCGAATTGCAGCCCGTGGCCTTCAGACCCTTGTCGCGCATACGCACCACAGCGTCTTCAATTCCCCTTGCGTGGGGTTCTCCGGGGAGCCACCTAAGACTGTACGTATACCAAGAAACGGTTGCCGGGGTGACGTTGGTGAGGTACTGCCTCTCTCTGATGAATTGCTCAAAACGTGGTTGCATATGCCCTCCAAGGCAAGTGGTCAAGTTTTGGAGGAAATCCGCGTATGTCATTGATTGGTCGGGACGGGCAGATTTGAACTGCCGACCCCTCGCACCCCAAGCGAGTGCTCTACCAGGCTGAGCCACGTCCCGACAGGAAGGAACCCGCCGCAGCAATCCTCGGCAGGTGGGGTTGAACGGTTTCATTCTACATCAACCGGCGGGCGGACGAGGCATTCGCCCTATGCACGCCGCTTCTTGCCGCCCTTGCGTGGTAGCGGCTTCTCCTCGTAAACCGCAAACTGAATCTTCTTTTCTACCGGATCAATACGGTCCACGATCACCCGCAGCCTCTGCCCCAGTCCGTAGGTTTTATGACTGCGCTGGCCGATAATCTCGCGTGTGTTTTCGTGGTAGACGTAACGGTCATCGGTTAGAGAATCAATGGGTACCAGCCCTTCGACAAACAGGTCGGTCAGTTCGACGAAAAAGCCGTACTTGGTCACGCTGATGATCAGGCCATCGAAATCTTCCCCGACGCGATCCTGCATGAATTTCACTTTCTTCCATTCCATCAGTTCGCGTTCGGCGTCGTCAGCACGGCGTTCCGACTGGCTGGATTCCTCGGCGATCTCGTGCAGTTCTTCCAGAGGAATCGGCCCGCCCATAGGCGGCGGAGGAGCGTGTTCTCGCCGCTTGGACCAGGGAGAAGCATTCTCCGCGTGGCTCCCGGCCCGCGTTTCGACAGAGTCACGTCCGTTTGCAGATTCCGTCAGCACTTCCTTCAGAATCCGATGGACAATCAAATCCGGATAACGGCGGATCGGTGAGGTGAAATGGGTATAGCTGGATGCGGCCAGGGCAAAGTGCCCCAGGTTTTCTTCCGAGTACCGTGCCTGCTTGAGCGACCGCAGCATGAGATAGGAAAGAATTCGTTCCTCAGGCTTGCCGGCGATCTTCTCGGTCAGCTTCTGATACATGCGCGGCGTGATGTGCACTTCTTTGGGGATTTCTATTTCTCGTGCCCGCTTTCCCGTGCCGTAGCTGGCGCGGCGGTCGGTCTTGAATTGCATGCGCTGGATGGGCAGCGGCCCCACGCCTAGCGAATAGCCGAATGTCGCAGCCATGACCTCAAAGTCATATACCCGCTTGGCGTCAGGTTTTTCGTGAATGCGATAGAGCGAGGCGATGCGGTGATTTTCCAGATGCTGCGCCACGCACTCGTTTGCCGATAGCATGAATTCTTCGATCAGGCGATGAGCCATATTGCGCTCCGACCGGGTGATGCTCTTCATCAACCCAAATTCGTCGAACTCAATGACCGGTTCGGGCAAATCGAAATCAATGGATCCGCGCCGTTCGCGCTTGCGATTCAGAATCAATGCCAGGTCGCGCATCATTTCAAAGTTTTCGACCAATGGAGCGTAACGTTGGCGTGTTGCGGCATCACCCTCCAGCACAGCGTTTACAGCCGTGTACGTCATGCGCTCGGCCGACCGAACCACGCCTTCGTCCAATTGGTAACCAACAATCTCTCCGCGATGGTCAATCTCCATGACGCAGGACATTACCAGGCGATCCACCTGGGGGCGCAGGCTGCAAATATCGGTGGAGAGTTCCAGCGGCAGCATGGGCACGGCACGGTCGGGAAAGTAAACGCTGGTGCCGCGTAGCCGCGCCTCCCGATCCAGGGCTGAATCCGCGGTCACGTAGTGAGCTACGTCGGCAATGTGAACGTGCAATTCATAGTTGCCGTTTTCCAGCTTCCGCACAAGAACGGCATCGTCGAAATCGCGTGCCGTTTCGCCGTCAATGGTCACAATCGGAAGATCGCGAAAGTCGCGCCGCTGGCGGAGTTCGCCGGCAGAAATCGTCGGCGCGGTCTTCTGCGCTTCGCCCAGCACTTCCGCAGAAAAATGATGCGGCAGGTGGAACTTGCGAATCATGATCTCGACATCCACCCCAAAATCGTCGGGATAACCGAGAACCTCGATGACCCGTCCGCGAGGATTGTGCGTAGCGGTCGGCCAGTCAGTAATCTCGACGTCGACCACCACTCCCTCCAGATCATCGAATTGAACACGGCGTTCCGCCTCGTTCCCGAGGACGCGGTCGACATTTCTTTTGGGTTTTTTCCTCAGTGGTCCCTGTGTTCTGAGCGGTTGGGGATTCTCCGAGCCTGCCACAGGGGGCACGGTGGAATCGCCTTGTGGGATCTCCATTCCCGGGGGGATCACGACCTCCTGCGTAATCTTCCGATCGATGGGAGTGACATAGCTGTGCCGGCTGCCATAGTGAAACGTGCCAACAATCGTCGCGTTGGCCCGGCCAACGGTGCGGACGATGCGTCCCTCCGCGCGGCCACCAGCACGAAGCGCTATGATTTCCACCAGCACGCGGTCGCCGTGCATGGCTGGTCCAACCGCGGGCGGTGGAATAAAAATGTCGCCTGCAATTTGGGTTTTTAGCCGCTGGTCAAGGGAGCCGGCGTCCGGAATGACGAATCCAAAGCCATCACGGTGCATGCTGAGCCGTCCGACCACCATATTCTTATTGGCTGCCGTTTGTGGAAGGGCATAACGATCTGAGTCGATCCGCGCGAGTTGGCCGCCAGCTACCAGGCGCTCCAGACGATCCGAAAGTTCGCGCCGCGCTGGGCCGTGCAGTCCTAGTTCGCGCACCAGTTGCTTCAAACCGGCAGCGCGTTTGGGTTGTCCTTCGATTTTTTTCAGAATGGCGGAATCGGAGAGCATAAGTTGTCCGGCTCGGGGCCAATAGGGTTGAACCTGAAGGGAGAGGATGCCATGGTTAGAGCCGCCGATTTAGAATAAGAACGACTCTGCTCAAAAGGTTTCTACAAAATATGAAGCTTCTGCGTCCTATCGCCCTTGGCGTCCTCCTTGCCAGTGCGTTCTTCTACTTTACTACTTATCGCTCGTCGCGGACGAAGTCCACTCTCGGCTGGCTCAGCAATCCCACCCAGGTTGCCATAACTCAGGCTGCGAGCAATGAATCGCTTGATCCCGAAGAACAAAACAACATTAATGTTTACCGCCGGAACATCCAGTCGGTGGTCAACATCACCTCGCGGGCCATGGCTTTCGACTTCTTCTACGGACTGGTGCCGCAGGAGGGCCAGGGATCGGGCTTCATCATCGACAAGCAAGGGCACATTCTCACCAACTACCACGTGATTGCCGATGCACGTCAGGTGCAGGTCACGCTACACAACCGCAAGCAATATCGCGCGACCATTGTCGGCACCGACCGGTCTCACGATCTCGCCATCATTCAGATCAAGGGCGCCGACCTCGCGCCCATGACATTGGGCGACTCGCGCAACTTGCAGGTGGGACAAAAGGTATATGCGATTGGCAATCCCTTCGGTCTTTCCGGCACTCTCACGCGTGGCATTGTCAGTTCTATTCGCTCAGTGCAGGAACCGGACGGCATGACCATTGATGAAGCGATCCAGACCGATGCTGCCATCAATCCTGGTAATTCCGGCGGGCCGCTTCTCAATTGGCATGGCGAGGTCATCGGCATCAATACCATGATTGCTTCCAATGTGGGACAGAGCGCCGGCATCGGCTTCGCCATTCCCGTCAACACCGCCAAAGCCGTGCTCAACGATCTAGTCACTCTGGGAACGGTGCGCCGCCCCGTGTTGGGTGTCCGTACGCTGCCTGTTGGCCCAGAACTGGCCGACCAGATGGGGTTGCCGGCAGATTATGGCTTGCTCATCGTTCAAGTGGTGCAGGGCAGCGCCGCGGACCGCGCTGGTCTTCGGGGCGGAACCGAGAAGGCGTTCCTGGGAAACACTCCCATCATGCTGGGTGGGGACCTGATCGTATCCATTGATGGGCGCGATGTGCAGGATCAGCAAGATCTGGCGCAAGTTATGAATAATCACCGTGCCGGGGATACGGTCCGCGTGACCTTTTATCGCGGCAAGAAGAAAATGGAAGTGAACGTTGTGCTGGGAGAAGCGAAGGAGGAAGTGTAGTTTCTGCCTTCGCGTCCTGTGACTCATACGCCGACTGCCGTTGCCGACTCGATCTCAATCACGTCTTGCTCGGTAAGTTGCAAGTCGCCGGCTCGCATCACACCTTCCGCTTGCTTTGCATTGCGAGCACCCACGATTGCACCCGTGACTGCCGGACGGCAAAGCGTCCACGCAATCGCCACCTCGCCCGGAGTTCGGCCATAGCGCTGGGCGACAGCTGTCAACCTCTCTACGATCGCCAGGTTGGCGGATAGCTTGGGCTCGTTGAAATCCGGATGCTTGTGCCGCCAATCGTCTTTCGGAAGCGCAACAGCCCGTTGGCGAGTCATCGCTCCAGTCAAAAGTCCCGAAGCCATAGGCGAATAAACGATCACGCCGATGCCTTCGCGGCGGCAGAATGGCAGCAACTCGGTTTCCGCCTCACGATGGACCAGCGAGTAGCGAGGCTGCAAAGAGCTAACGGGCGCGATGGCCTCGGCGCGCTTTAGCTGCGCTATATTGAAATTCGAGACGCCGATCCAGCGCACCTTGCCCTGCCGCTGTAAATCCGCCATCGCTTCCCAACCTTCTTCCAGTTGCGGTGAATCCGGATTTGGCGGCCAGTGCATCTGGTATAAATCGATCACCTCAACGCCCAGGCGGCGCAGGCTATCCTCGCACTCCTGCCGGATGGACTTGGCACTCACCTCAGTCCGAACGTTGCCCTCGCTGTCCCATCGCCGGACACATTTCGTGAAGACGTACGGCTTGGAGCCATGCCAGCTCTTCAGCGCTTGCGCCACGACTTCTTCGGAATGACCGAGGCCATAGACCGCCGCGGTATCAATCCAGTTGACGCCCAATTCCAATGTGTGATGGATGGCGGCAATGGAATCTGCGTCATTTTGCGCACCCCAGGAAAACTGCCAGCCAGAGCCGCCGATGGCCCATGCGCCGAAGCCTACCGGAGTAATTTCTAGATCCGAATTACCCAGCTGCCGAGTTTTTCCCTTCGCTTCCATGTCGGGTTTTGATTCCTGGATTTGCAGTCCGGATTCAGCCATGTGATTAAATTAATTGTTGCTTCATATCGGCTGTATTTTGAATATGAATGTAGATATTATCCGCCGGCTTTGCCTCTCATTTCCGCAGGCCACCGAAAAGTTGCAGTGGGGAGAGACTCTCTGCTTCAAAGTGAGAGGCAAGATTTTTGCCATGCTCAGTCTGGATTCTGTTCCGCCCAGCCTTTGCCTGAAGTGCTCACCGGAGAAATTTTCCGACTTGCTCGAGATTGAGGGAATATCTGCGGCGCCTTACGTCGGCCGTTACAAATGGGTGTTACTCGAACGGTTGGATGTACTGCCCACGTCAGAAATGGAAGGACTGATGGGGCAATCGTATGAGATGGTTGAGTCGAAAGCGCCAAGACGGAAGCGGATCACTCGGCGGCGAAAGAGCCGCCAGGTTCGCGATCGGGTTGACACCCCGGTTTGACTCCGCGCAAGACGCTGGGCTAGCCTCGATCTTGAATCCTTAGCTACCCCGCATGCGATTTCACCGCAAGCTCATCGTTCTCACCCAGCTCTTGATTCTCGCCGCAGCGCCGCTTCTGGCCGCCACTGCCCGGCCGGTTCGAGCCCCTCATGCCATGGTGGTCACGGTCCGCGAACTTGCCTCGCAAGCCGGCGCCGAGATCATGCGTGAAGGCGGCAATGCGGTGGACGCCGCTGTGGCCACCGGATTCGCCCTCGCCGTGGTCTATCCACAGGCCGGCAACCTGGGCGGAGGGGGTTTTATGCTCTTTCGCTCGGCCAGCGGCCACACTCACTTTATTGATTTCCGTGAGCAGGCTCCGGCCGCCGCTACGGCGAACATGTATCTCGATGCCCAGGGCAATGTCCTTCCCAACGCCAACCTGATCGGCTACAGAGCGAGCGGCGTGCCGGGTTCCGTCGCCGGCATGGTCTACGCCGAAAAGAAATATGGAAAGTTGTCGCTGAAGCGCGTGATAGCTCCTGCCATCCAGCTGGCGCGCGCAGGCTTCATGCTTACGGCTGATGACGCAACCGAATTCCGCGAGCCTGAGTTGGCCGGCTTCCCCGAATCGCACCGCATCTTTCAGCGCGAAGGTAAGAACTACCACGCAGGGGAACGATTCCGCCAGCCGGAATTGGCGCGCACTCTGGAGCGCATTGCTGCCAATCCTGACGACTTCTATCACGGCGTTATGGCGCGCGAGTTGGCAGCCGCCATGCAGCTGGGTGGCGGCCTGATCACGACCGATGACCTGGCGCACTACCGGGTGAAAGAGCGTCAGCCGGTCCGTGGAACATATCGCGGATACGAGATCGTCAGCGCTCCCCCACCATCCTCGGGCGGCATTGCGCTGATCGAGATGCTTAACATTCTCGAAGGCTACGATTTGCGCAAGGCAGGCAGCCGTTCGCCGCTGGCGATGCACCTAACTATCGAAGCTTTTCGCCGGGCATTCTTCGACCGGGCCGAGTTTCTCGGCGATCCTGACTTCTCCGATATTCCAGTAGCCCAGCTCATAGATAAGAGATATGGCGCTGCGTGGTGCGATTCCATTGATCCAAAGCATGCCACCAACAGCAGGGACGCGCGCCGCCCTGCTATCTTCAGCCAGCTTGCGCAATATGCTGCAAGACATCCCCAGCCGAAGTTTACGTTTGAGCCGCAGCACACCACCCACTACTCCATCGTGGACCCTCAGGGCAATGCCGTGGCGGTAACGACTACGCTCAACGCCATCTTCGGGTCGCGCGTTACCGTGCCCGGCCTGGGCTTTCTCATGAATGACGAAATGGACGACTTCGCCGCCAAACAAGGCGTCCCGAATCTTTATGGCCTTATGCAAGGTCCGGCCAATGCCATTGGTCCCGGTAAGCGGCCGCTTTCCTCCATGACCCCGACGCTTGTTCTGAAAAACGGAAAATTGTTTCTGGTGCTCGGTTCTCCCGGCGGGTCGCGTATTATCACCACGGTGGCCAATATTCTGATGGGTGTGGTGGACTACCGGATGAATATTCAGCAGGCGGTCAACGCCCCGCGTTTTCACCACCAATGGCTACCGGACACAACCTATGTTGAACCAGGGATATCTGCCGAAAGCGTCCGCGTTCTCGATAAAATGGGTCACACTGTAGAAGTGCAGCCAAATTGGAGTGACGGCGAGTGCATTGCGATTGACCCGGCTACGGGGGAACGGCTGGGCGCGAGCGACATCCGCAATCATGGAAAGGCGGTGGGCTACTGATGCAGAAAGCTATGTCCACTTATGTGTATGTAAAGGAACGGCTGCACCCGGGCTTGCTGGATACACTGGTGCGTGGCGGCGCGCAGGCTATTGAAATTTTTGCGGCCCGTCAGCATCTCGACTACGCCAATCGCAAGCAGCACATGCGCGAGATTGCCGATTGGTTTCGCAGCACCGGCGTGCCGCTCAACTCCGTACACGCCCCTCTCTATTCGGATTACGAATGGGGCCGCGACGGCAGCCCTCCGGTGAACGTCGCCTCGACGGACCGCGCGCAGCGCATTGAGGCCATGGACGAAATCAAACGCGCGCTGGAGATTGCCGAGCAGATTCCCTTTCGCTTTCTGATCCAGCACATCGGTGTTAGCAATGAATCTTTCGGCGAACGCAAGCTGGAAGCGGCGATGACCTCCATTGAACATTTGCGCGCCTTCGCCAAGCCCTTGGGAGTGCGTATTCTGCTGGAGAACATTCCCAACGAGCTGTGCACGCCGGATAAGCTGGTCGAATTAATTCAGACTGCGCATTTTGACGATGTGGGTGTCTGCTTTGATGTTGGCCATGCCCACATCATGGGCGACATCGCGCAGGCATTCGAGACGGTCAAGCAGTACATCTGCTCGACCCACATTCACGACAACACCAAGGACAAGGACTCCCATCTGTGGCCCGGGAGTGGCTCGGTAGACTGGAAGCAAGCGATGGAACTGCTGCGCTCCGCCCCACAAACTCCGCCGTTGCTTTTGGAAATCGAGGGCGACGAAAAAGTTAAACCGGCCGAGAAGATGGAGGAAGCTTTCCGGAAGCTGGACGCCGCGTAGAAATTTACCGCCCGGCGCAGAGAACGCCGAGAAAACGCACCCGGTGATGGCAGTTCCTGCCGGAATGCAGGGGAAGTTTGGCTGTGTCTCTCTCCTCTGCGGCCCTCTGCGTTCTCTGCGGTTAAAATCTGGTACATGCCCATAACTACAATCGCCGACATCGGCAAGCACGATGGCCAAGACGTTACCATCCGAGGTTGGCTCTACAACCTTCGCGAAAGCGGCAAATTGCTTTTCCCCATTTTCCGTGACGGCACCGGCCAGATTCAGGGCGTCGTTCCGAAGAGTGCCGTGCCTCCTGAAGTGTTCGATGCCATCAAGAAGCTCACCCAGGAGTCGAGCATCATCGTCGAAGGCAAAGTGCGTGCCGATAAGCGTGCCCCCGGCGGCTACGAGCTTGATGTCATCAATGTGCAGGTGCTACAGCGGGTCGGTGAAGACGATCCCTACCCCATCACTCCCAAAGAACACGGCGTCGAGTTCCTCATGGAGCACCGCCATCTTTGGATGCGCTCACCCCGCCAGGCCGCCATTCTTCGTATGCGCGCCGAGATCATTAAGGCTATCCGCGATTTCTTCGATGACAACGGCTTCGTCCTCACCGACCCGCCGATCCTCACTCCGGCTGCCTGCGAAGGCACGTCCACGCTCTTCCCCGTGGATTATTTTGACGAGCAGGCTTATCTCACGCAATCCGGCCAGCTCTATGTTGAAGCCACGGCCATGGCTCTCGGCAAGGTGTACTCTTTCGGGCCGACTTTCCGCGCGGAGAAGTCCAAGACCCGGCGCCATTTGACCGAGTTCTGGATGGTCGAGCCGGAAGTGGCCTACGCCACGCTCGATGACCTTATGGATTTGGCGGAGGCCCTGATCTCGTTTGTGGTAAAACGCTGCCTAGAAAAACGGCCTGCCGACCTGCAGACCATCGGTCGCGATATTTCCAGGCTGGAAAAGATCGCATCCCCATTTCCCCGCATTACATACGACGACGCGGTGCAGATGCTGCTGGATGCTCACGCCAAAGGCGCGCTCGAAACCAAGTTTGAGTGGGGCGGAGACTTCGGCTCACCGGACGAAACTTATCTTTCCGCGCAATTCGAAAAACCGGTCATGGTGCACCGGTATCCGGCCAAGGTAAAGGCGTTCTACATGGAACCCGATCCGCAGCGGCCTGAGCTAGCGCTTTGCGTGGACGTTCTGGCCCCCGAGGGCTACGGCGAAATTGTCGGCGGTTCACAGCGTATGTCGTCGTACGAGCTACTCGTACAACGGATTCATGAACACGGCCTGCCGGAGGAAGCGTTCAAGTGGTACCTCGATCTGCGCAAATACGGCAGCGTTCCCCATGGTGGTTTCGGCATGGGGGTAGAACGCGCCGTCGCCTGGATCTGCGGTCTGGAACATGTACGCGAGACGATTCCGTTTCCCAGGATGCTGCATCGGCTGTACCCTTAGGGGTTGAATCACCTCCATGTCCGCTTGCCGAAGAATCACGGGAAGCAAATCGTTAATGTTTGTTTACTCGGCGATCTCGGCGGTGAACCATGAATGCTGAAATCATAACGAAGCCCAGTTCCAGCATCATTCCCCGCAAAATCCGCGTCATCGGCGTCCCTCTCGACCTCGGCCAATCCCGCCGCGGCGTCGACATGGGTCCCTCGGCTGTTCGCGTAGCTGGTCTGGAGGCCCGTTTGGAGGAACTCGGCCACGTCGTGGAAGATGCTGGCAATGTCGCCGTTGCCATCCCCGAACAGAAGAAGGTTGGGGAAACGAACGCCAAGTACCTGAAAGAAATCACTGTCACCTGTACCAAGCTGGCCGAGCAGGTGCTGAAAACCTTGGACACGGGCAAAGTTCCTCTCGTGCTCGGCGGTGATCACTCCGTTGGGGCAGGCACAGTCTCCGGAGTGGCGGAGTTTTATCGGCGGCAAGACCAAAAAATTGGCCTGCTCTGGATTGACGCACACACCGACATCAATACCCCCGAAACCTCTCCCAGCGGCAATGTGCATGGCATGCCTCTGGCCGCCATCATGGGCCTGGGGCCGCCGGATCTGGCCAACATTTTCAATTTCTCCCCGAAAGTGACTCCGGAGAACTGCGTGCTGGTGGGCGTGCGCGACATCGATGCCGTCGAACGGGAAAACGTCCGCCGTGCCGGCATCGAAGTCTTCACCATGCGCGACATCGATGAGCGCGGCATGCGAACCGTGATGGAAGAAGCGCTGCGCATGGCGGGGCGCGGCACCATCGGCTACCACGTCTCTCTCGATATGGACTGGGTGGATCCCGAGGACGCTCCCGGCGTGGGCACCCCCGTCCGCGGCGGCGCTACTTACCGGGAAGCGCACCTTGCCATGGAGATTATTGCCGACCATAGCCGCATGTTGAGTTTCGAAGTGGTTGAAGTCAATCCCGTGATTGACGAGCACAATCGGACCGCAGACCTGGCGGTGGAGTTAACCCTCTCGGCCTTCGGAAAGAAGATCCTGTAATCGCTTTGCCTCACACGGTCCTGCTCGGAATCAGTCAGGCGAGGGAACAAAAGTCCTCCCGTTCAATTCTCCCGGCATGAGCTCATCCACATAGCACCAGACCCAGGCTTCTCCGGGTTCGATCGAGCGGACGAGTGGGTGCTTGGTATGGTGGAAGTGCTTGGTCGCGTGCTTATTCCTGGATGAATCACAACAGCCCACGTTTCCACATTCCAGGCACAGACGTAAGTGGACCCACGTGTCGCCCATCTTCACGCACTCTTCACAAACATGTTTATCCGTGCTCGCGAAACGGATATCGTTGACATGCGTACACTCGCTCATAGTTATCTCCAGACACAGACGTGAGTCCTATAGCTCGGCCAGCGCTCGGTGCACCAGGTGAACCGAAATCGCGCCTTCCCCTACGGCGGAGGCTACCCGCTTTACGTTGCCCGCCCGAACGTCTCCTACCGCAAATACACCGGGCAGACTGGTCTCGAGCAACTGGGGCGGCCGCATCAGGGGCCAGGCCACGGTGTGGTCTCCGTTGCCGGCGACATCTAGATCGCGTCCTGTGAGAATAAAGCCCTTGTCATCGAGAGCGAGGCACCCGCGCAGCCACTCGGTGCGCGGCGACGCTCCGGTCATGATGAATACATGACGGATGTTGTGTGTGGAGGTTTCCCCGGTAGCTTTGTCGATCCAGGCCACCCGCTCCAGTTGAGTCTCGCCTTCCAGACTCACAAGTTCCGTCCGGCAGTGAAGCTCGATGGCCGGATTCTCGGTGATTCGCTGAATCAGGTACCGGGACATGGTCTCGGCCAGGCCTCCGGAACGTACCAGCATATGTACTTTGCCCGCCGTCTGCGATAGAAATACCGCGGCTTGTCCTGCCGAATTGCCGCCGCCGACCACGACGATGTCGTCCCCCCCGCACAACTGCGACTCCATATGCGTCGCACCGTAATAGACGCCCTGGCCCTCAAAATTCTTCAAGTTGGGAATAGCCGGCTTGTTGTACTGCGCGCCGGTGGCAATGACGATGGCCCGCGCCGAAAGGGCGCTTCCGTTATCAAGCACCAGCCGGTAGGGGCGCTGGGCGCAGTCCAGTTTTACGATGCTGTGCGCCACCATCATTCTGGCGCCAAATTTCTGCGCTTGATGGAGCGCACGCGATGCCAGTTCCTGCCCGGAAATCCCCGTGGGGAAGCCCAGATAATTTTCGATTTTGGAGCTGGACCCCGCTTGACCGCCGGGAGCCTCTGTCTCGACCAGCAGCGAATCCAATCCTTCCGAGGCGGCGTAAACCGCCGCGCCCAGCCCCGCTGGACCTGCGCCCACGATGATCAGGTCCCGAACCTGCGAATTGTCGACGCTGATGTTTAATCCCAGGCAATCGGCAAGTTTCTGGATTGTGGGATTGCGCAGAACCGTACCTTGATTGCAAATAATGACAGGAATCTCCTCCACCTTGACGGCAAACCGGTCCAGCAGCTCCTGCGACATCTTGTCGCTATCCAGGTCCACATAGGTATGTGGATGGCCATTGCGGCCGAGGAACTCGCGCAGCCGTAAAGTATGCGCCGAATGGCGAGATCCCATGAGTATTATGTTGCCCATGTGATGCGTGATCAGTGCCAGCCGGCGCAGGATAAAGGCCCGCATGAGAATTTCGCTGAGCTCGGCGTCGCGTGCGATAACGGCTCGCAGGCTCTCGGTGTTCATCTCCAGGAACTCGCCGGCCTCGGTCACCCGGCCCAGAACAAGGCATCGTTGTCCCGAGATCATGCTGAGTTCGCCGGTGAAGGCGCCCGGACCGTGGGTGGTGACCGGGCGCTCGCCTCGCATCGTGGGCTGCACAATCTCCATGTGTCCGGAAAGCAGCACGAAGAACGGCACGCCCGTATCGCCGGGGTGAAACAATATGTCTCCCGGCTTTACCTGCCGAACGGAGCTGGCAGAACGCAGCCGGTTGATCTGCGCCGGGGTTAAAACCGGAAAAGTCTGCGTCCCGGCATCCAGAGCGCTAGTGGAAGGCCAAGTAGACATAATCGTTCCTATCTGGTTATGAGTTTCAATAGTGGATGCCCCAGTTCGCCTTCCGGATTCAATGCGGCCGCGAATCGCACAGATGCGTGCCTTCAGATATTCACCCGCACCTCGGCTGATTTCTCCCCGGCGAACATGGCGGCCGGGGAAAACCCCAGCAGCCCGGCAACCAGATCGCGTGGAAACTTGAACAACGCTGTGTTGTATTTTCTTACCTCATCGTTGTAAAACTGCCGCGCGAAGGCAATCCGGTTTTCCGTGGAAGTAAGCTGTTCCTGCAGAATTTGAAAATTCTCCACCGCCTTTAGCTGAGGGTAATTTTCTGCGATTGCCATGAGATTTCCCAGCGACACCGTAAGAGCTGACTCGGCCATGGAACGTTGCTGGACGTTGTCGCCGGCGGCCATGGCTTGCGCCCGGGTCCGGGTAACGTCTTCAAGCGTAGCGCGTTCGTATTGCGCGTACCCGCGTACGCTTTCTACCACATTTGGAATCAGATCGTGCCTCCGCGCCAGCTGCACATCCATTTCGGCCCATGCGGTTCGCACCCGCGTTCGCAGCGCAACCAGCTTATTGTAAGCTGCGATCATCCACAGCAGGATCGCGACCGTCAGGCCTATTCCGATCGATTCCGGCAACATGTTTCCGTGCCCCTCAGTGCGAACTCGGCATCATTTCCGCTATTGATGTGCTACCAGCATAAACACTTTGTGGATGACTGCCAGCCAAACCACCAGAAAGGTCAAGCTTGCCATGGTCATGATTGCGATCAGAAGTAAAAACAGGCCGATCAGCAGTACCAGGAACGGAGCAAAAATCACCGACAAAACAAAGGCCACGATCCACTGCTTGTGGTCGCCTGCCGGTAAGTCTAAATGCGCCCCCATTCGCGCGAGCCGCTTCAAGCGGCGATCCACCGAGGGATGAAACCCGAGGAAGCTCACGGATGACGGGTCGGAGGACTGTGCGCTGTCGTCTGCCTCAGCTTTTCGATTTTCTGTACCGGAAACGGCGTGTTCCCGAAATGCTCGCAAACGGGCGATTGCCGTCCGATCGCCTGTCCTTGCGGCGGCGAGGTCTGCAATGTCGGGGATGTGCGCTGCCAACGCCGGGTCAGCGCCGGCCATCGCCTCTTTAAACTCCCGAATCCGCGCCATGGCTTGCGCGTCCCCCGCAAAGGCCGCCCGCACTGTGCCGGTAAATTCGCCGGTAAGAGCAGGAAAGTTAGCTGGATCTACAGCCGATACCGGACCGCCCCCCGGCTGTCCAGTGGCAACCCAGGCCTGCGCCAGGGCCTGCATCTGCTGTCCGCTCGGTGCGTCCGCCGCCGCGTGACCGCCGCGCCCCGGGCTGACAATAAATAAATGCGACGCCCAACCGCCGCCGGAGATAGCCCCACCATCGTCTTGCAATTTTTTCAGGGCTGCGGCCAGACTGTCGGGATCTCTCGTGAGCTGCACGGCGAAAGCATCCGCGAGATAGCGGCGCGTTCGCCACAACAGCGCCATCGACGGCCCCAGCACCGTGAGCGAGAAAAACCAAAGCCAGAGCTTGATGGCGGCATTGGTAAAGAAAATCGGAAAGAAAAGAAAGTTGCGGATGGAGCGCAGCGCTGACCTTTTGGTGGCATCGAAAAATCTGTCGATGTCATCCGTATCTAAACCCACGTTGCGGGTAAGCAAATCTGCGACTGCGGCGGCCTCCGCCGTTCCCCCATACTTCGCTGGCCCGCGAATCCCGTAACGGAGGATGTGCCATAGCGCTCGGCGAGACTGCGATCCGAATGGCGCATTGACCAGCGCAACAAGGAGCCCGCAGCTCTCGAAAATTGCGATCACCCGGAACGCAATGTGCAAGTCTCCATTGCCGATCGAACCGATCAAATGAGCGAGCACCGCTTCTAACTCCTCGCGGTTCAACTCATCCAGCAATCGCCGGGACACCACAATCCGCGCGTCCGCAGGCGAAGTGCCGATGGCCGCGGCATTGGCTCCTGGCGCGTCTACCAGCATAATGCGTGGTGCCGGCAGTCCCGCGGCAATGGCCATTTCCTGGACCACGTCGGCAAGCTGTAATTCTCTGAGTTCTGCCTGATTCGGCTCGCGCGCCTTGAGTGCCAGCAGCGCGCCCCCCACTCCCCCATGCCGGAACATGGTGCTGATTCCCATCCACAGAAATATCGACAGCAGTGTACCCGGCAATAGCATGACCATCGCGCCGAACGCCAGCGCCCGCGGGTCTGCAGCCGTATGTTGGAGGAGCCAGTTGAGGGCAACGAGTCCGAAGCTGGCCACTTCATTCGCCTGCTGCCAGAAAGCCGGGGGAATCGGCCAAAATAGATTGATGATATCTGCGGCAATCAAGCCGCCCCCATAGAGCAGAGGCGTGACAATCAATGCCAGTGGAATGCCCATCGCTACGGCTGCGAGCACGCACAAAGCCGACATTCGCCAGGTAGCATGGCGATTCCGCCGCTGGGCATCGAAAAAGGTCTCGCGGTTCTTCGGCTGAAATCGCTGTCCAACCGCCGGCTTGGTATCCGGACTGGCTCATCTCCACTCCACGAGCAGAACGACAGCTTACTTCAAATCTGGGAAAGATTATTAGGAATCCCACGAACCGCGAGCGGAGTACCACACAGAAGGAGTATCTGATGCGATCGGTTAACGGCCGTTGTCGATAGCCTTCTGGGTCTCAACCCCAATGAAAGCTCCGAGAATCGCGTCGCCGTATTGGGTGGGGTGCACTCCGTCTCCTGCCAGTGTCGTGGCCCCTTCTCCGGCCTTAAACCCGGCCTTTAGCGGAGCGGTGTCAATCAAGTAGACCTTCGAATCCCCGTCCGCCCTGCGGGAGCGAACCGCCTCTTGAATCTCCGCAGCGTGCCAGCCCAACGGAGGCGTGATGCAAAATATCTTGGCATGCGGCGCGCTCCGGCGCACCGCAACCAGCCATGCGAGATAAGCCGCCGTGATATCCAGGTGCGTCCGCTTCCCGTTCTTCTCCTCAAAATCGTTGGTGCCCATTTCACAAAAAATGTAGTCCGGCGCGGGATCCAGGCGGCCGTTCGTTAGCCGCGAACTGCCGCGTTCGTACTGGTCCCAGGTTTGGGGCAGGGGAGGGATTTGCATTGTGGTGGTGACCATGCCCTGTCCGCCAGTACCCAACTGCCCGTATTCGCAGTTGAGTGCCGCACAGACAATGGGGAACCAGGTGCCTCGCGCATTGTTCATAAGAAGGTTCGAGTAGTAGGGGACGGTGCCCTCGACGTTGACCCCTTCGGTGATCGAATCGCCAAAGGCGATAGCCCGCTTCGCCCGCAACGGCGTTGGAACAAGCTTGCCACCCGCATCCAATTGAATTCCGGCTATCCGCAGGTGATGCGTGGCTTGCGTCCAGCGATCTGACGCCAGGCTGGCGGCACGAAAATACACTTCCACATGATGTTGTTTGTCAGCTTCTAGCGCATGCGCCAAAGGCAGGAGATAGACTTTCCCGGTCCGGCTCAATTGCACGGTGGTAAACGCGCCATCGTCCACAGAATAATCAATGACCGGCATGCTGAAGCCGCGCAACCATCGTTAGCGGTGCCATCTACCAGCAATCCCACTGCTGTCGAGCCAACGAAATCCAGCTTCAGGTAGGCACCCGGCATGGTCGCTTCGGCACGCGCCGTGTCGCCGCTGCCGGTGCGCTTCCAGACGTAGGGAGCCAACGCAATCCGGGCATCGTCAATTCCAATAACGGTCACCGATCTCTCCTCGCCCGGGTTAGCGGCACTATGCGGTTGAGTTGCTGCTCCCGATGCCATTCCCAATACTAAGGCGAGGACGGAGATTGCTCTCATGCTGGAAATAAGGTTCGGTGCAACACCGGTGTCTGGAAACAACTGGGGAGTTGAGGCCTCATCGGGCTGAATGAAGCTTGCCACCAAATCGATAAGCGAGAAGTAAAGCTTGGTAGGCCCGAATGGACTCGAACCATCGACCTCTTCCGTGTCAAGGAAGCGCTCTAACCAACTGAGCTACGGGCCTACACTGACTAAAATCATACCTTCGCCGCGGGACTCCGTAAAGCTGGCCCGAGCCCTAATTTCAACGCTTCCGCCAGATGCAAAGCCTGCCGCCCCGTGCATTGTGAAATCTGCTCGCGGCAGCTGAAGCCATCGGCGATGATCAGCGTATCTGGAGCAGCCTGGCGAACCGCTGGCAGCAGTTCGAGTTCGCCGATGGCCACCGAGATGTCATACCGGTGCGCTTCAAATCCGAACGATCCCGCCATCCCACAACAGCCCGCAGCCGGAGCATAGAAGTCCACGCCCATCGTTTTAAGAACGGATTCCTCGGCGCTCATGCCCATCACCGACTTATGGTGGCAATGCCCATGAATCAACGCTTTGCGCTTTAGTTGCGGCAATTGAAAATGCGGAGCGTGTTTACTTAGAAATTCGCTGAGCAGAAAAGTTTGTCGCGAGAGTTTCTGTGCCCGGTCATCTTTCGGGAACAGGTTGATGAGTTCATCGCGAAAGACCGCCGCGCAGCTGGGCTCCAGCACCACCACCGGAATTCCACTCTGGATTTCCGTTTCCAGAGTAGAAAGCGTTTGCAAGCAACAGCCGCTTGGCGCGATCCAGCATGCCGAAATCGTAAAGCGGGCGGCCGCAGCACAGAATCCGCCCCGGGATCTGAACTTTGAATCCAGCCGCCTCCAACACTTCGACTGCGGCCTTGGCTGTATCGGGCAGGAAATAATTGTTGAACGTGTCGGGCCACAGCAATACGGTTGGACCTTCTACGCTTTGTGCTCCCCGCTTTGCGAACCAGCTGCGGAACGTCTGCGAAGCAAACGTCGGAATCTTGCGCTGCTGCGGCATACCCACCGCCCATTTCGCCAGGTCGCGAAGCAGCGGCAACTGCGTCGGCAAATTGGCCAGGAGCGGCATCTTCGAGGCAAAGCGCGCCCACAAATCGATATTGGCGAAAGCGTACGCACTGCGCGGCCTAAGGCGGCCTTTGTAATAATGCGAAAAGAATTCTGCCTTGTAAGTGGCGACATCCACGCTGACCGGACAATCGCTCTTGCAGCCCTTGCAGGCCAGGCAAAGGTCCAGCGAATGCTTGACCTCCTCATTTTTCCAGGTCTTGGGGATGACTTCGCCCTGCATCATCTCCCATAACAAATGCGCTCGCCCGCGCGTGGAATGTTCTTCTTCGCGAGTGGCGCGGAAACTGGGGCACATGACTCCACCGCTGGACTGCCGGCACTTGCCCACTCCCACGCAGCGCAGGGCAGCTTGGGCCATGCTGCCTTCATCCTGCGGAAACTGAAAATGCGTTTCCGGATTCCAGGGCTTGTAAGCTGCCCCCAGCCGCAGGTTCTCATCCACTTTGTAGGGCTCGACCACTTTGCCGGGGTTCATCTTCCAATCTGGATCCCAGAGCGCCTTGAACTCGCGGAACGCCTGCATCAATTCCGAACCGAACATTTTCGGCAGTAGTTCGCCGCGCGCCTGCCCATCCCCGTGCTCTCCGGAGAGCGAACCCCCGTAGCGGATGACCAGGTCCGTCGCCTCCTCCACAAACTTGCGGAATTTACGGATGCCGCCTTCCGTCTGGAAATCGAAGTCCATGCGCAGATGCACGCACCCGTGCCCAAAATGGCCGTAGTAAACCGGCGAATACCCGTGTTCATCGCACAGCTTGCCGTAGTCGCGCAGGTACGCGCCCAGTTTTTCCGGCGCAACCGCGCAATCTTCCCAGCCCTCCCAGCGCATCGGTTCGCCGGGCGCGCTCGAAGCCACTCCCAGGCTCGATTCCCGCACCTCCCATACCCGCTTGGCCTCGCGGCTGTTCAGCAGTCGCATATTCGGAGGCCGTGGGCTTTTCTGCAAAGCTGCCATCAAACTCCGAGCCTGCGATTCGGCTTCGGGCACGGTATCGGCGCCGAACTCGGCCAGCAGCCATCCGCCTCCTTCCGGCAACAGCGCGAGTCCCTCCGGGAGCATTCCTTTTTGCCGATTGAATCGCACTACGCGGTCGTCAAACCCTTCCAGGCCAATTGGCTTGTACGCCATAATTTCCGGGACATGATCGCCGCATTCGAAGACGTCTGCATACGCAATGGCCAGCAACACGCGTTCCGGGGGGCTTTGCACCAGGCGGCAGGTGGCTTCGAGCACCGTGACACAAGTGCCCTCCGAGCCCACCAGCGCGCGCGCCACGTGAAATTCGTTCTCCGGAAGTAGCTGATTCAGGTTATATCCCGAGACGCGCCGCGGAATATCCGGAAAGCGCTCGCGGACTAGACCTCCATATTGATCTCTCAGGAATTGCAGGCCGGTGTAGATTTCGCCGCGCCGTCCGCCTGAGCGGATGATTGCGTTCAATTCCTCATCGTTGGTCTTTCCCACTTTCATCCGCACGCCGTCATAGGTGACGACTTCCAGTTCTTCGATGTTGTCGTCGGTCTTGCCCGCCATGATCGAATGCACGCCGCAGGAGTTGTTGCCGATCATTCCTCCCAGTGTGCAACGGCTGTGCGTAGCCGGATCGGGAGCAAACGTCAGGTGATGCTTCTCCGCCGCGTTGCGCAGATCGTCCAGCACCACCCCCGGCTGAACCCGCGCCACTCGCCGCGTCGGGTCGATCTCCAGGATTTGGTTCATGTAGCGGGAAAAATCCAGAATCACGGCGACATTGCAGCACTGCCCCGCGAGCGAGGTGCCGCCGCCACGGCAAAGCAGGGGTGCGCCGAATTCACGCGCCAAAGATATCGTGGCCAGCACGTCGTCCACGGTTCGCGGCAGGACCACGCCGATGGGCACCTGCCGGTAATTGGAGCCGTCTGAGGAGTAAAGCGCACGAGTGCCGTTGTCGAAGCGGACATCTCCACTCACGGCACGGCCGAGCGCGAATTCCAGGCCGGCGGCATCTACCTTCGATGATCTCGCTGCCGCGGCGCGGGCGGAAAAATCATCTACGGGGGAAATGGATTTAACCAAGGGATTGGACGGTGGCATCAAATTACCTGTATGTCAAAGTTCATACCTGAACCGAAAATTATGGTACGCCCTGCAGGCAAGCTTTCCCGATTGAAGTGTTGGGGGACTAATCTCATTCGCGTGAGCCGTCCACAAGCATAGCCGAGAACCGAGTTTCCTGCGAAGCTGCAACCGCCCCACAATCTTGGAGGATCACAATATCAATCCGGAGCCATGGCAGAAGCCTATTTTCTCAAATCGGCCATGAGCAGGCGAACTGTAATTCCGGCCAGGGATCAAGTGCTGGCTCAAATGTACGTACATAATTGGAGCGTTGGCGCGAAATCTCCAGATAGCGCAACGACCCCTGACGCCTTTACAATCAACTCGCCTTACAAATTTATTCCATGCGCATCACCATTTTCGGAGCTACCGGACTGCTCGGCCAGCCTCTTCTGCGCACTTGGTCGAGTGATGACGTCGCCGGTCTTGGCTCAAAGGATGCTGACATCCGCCAGCCATCGCAGGTGACGGCCGCTGTCGAGCGCACCCGCCCTGACTGGATCGTTCTCGCCGCTGCCTACACCGATGTGGATGGGTGCGAAAGCAATCCACAGCTTGCCTTCGATGTGAACTGTCGCGGCGCGGAGAATGTAGCGCGGGCGGCTAGCCACGCCGGCTCTCGTCTTCTCTTCGTGAGCACGGACTATGTCTTCAACGGCAAGAAGACCACCCCGTATGAAACGGACGATCCGCGTGACCCGGTCAGTGTCTACGGCCGTTCGAAAGCCGATGGCGAACTGGCCGTGTTGCAGGTCTTGCCCGAAGCCTGCATCCTGCGCACCGCGTGGCTGTTCGGTAATGACGGCCGCTGTTTTCCCGAAACCGTCCTCAAGCTGGCCGCAAGCCGCTCCGAGTTGGAAGTCGTCAATGACCAGCGTGGCGCACCCACCTATACCCCCGATCTGGCGTTGGTCATGCAGGAACTTTGCCGCAAACAGGCGGCAGGGATCATTCACGCCACAAATAGGGGAGACTGTACACGGTTCGACCTGGCGCGCGGAATCGTTGCCCGCGCGGGCTTGCCGACGATTGTGCGCCCAACCACCAGCGAAAAATCTCCTCGTCCCGCGCCCCGGCCGAAGTATTCGGTGCTGTCGCCGCGCAGCCTGAAGCAGTACGGTCTTACCATGCCCACGTGGCAGAATGCTTTGGGCCGTTATCTGGACGAACGGCGAGCCATGCAACAGGCGGGAGGCAAGGGATGAGTGACGATTTGGTGGTGGGAGTGGATATTGGTGGAACCAAAATCGCCGCCGGGCTGGTTAACCATCGTGGAGAAATCGAGCGCCGGTCGCGCGCGCCGATGGCCGCCAACGGTTCCCCCGAGGAGGGCTTGGCCGCCGTCATCACAGCGGTGGATTCTCTGCTCGCGGAGGCCGATTCGAGAAGCTCGATCCGTGGCATCGGCGTCTGCGCGCCAGGGCCGCTCGATCCCCAGTCCGGCACGATCCTGAATCCTCCAAACCTTTCGTGCTGGCGCAACTTCCCCCTTGCCGCGCGCATGTCGCAGCACTTCGCCGTGCCGGTCAAGGTGGATAACGACGGCAACGCCGCGGCGCTCGCCGAAGCCCAGTGGGGCGCGGGACGTGGATATCGAAATGTTTTCTACGCCACCGTCGGCACCGGTATCGGTACCGGCATTGTTTTCGATGGCCGAATTTATCACGGACGCACCGGCGCGGCTGCTGAGGGCGGGCACGTGAGCATCGATTACCATGGGCCGCGTTGCGCCTGCGGCAAGCATGGCTGCATTGAGGTGCTGGCCGCGGGACCGGCGATCGCGCGCCGCGCCCGCGCCAAAGTCGCGAGCGACCCCGTGCGCGGCGCAGCCTTGCTGGCTCTGGCTGGTGGAAATGCGGGAGCCGTGAGCAGTGAGATGGTGGGGAAGGCCTGCGCGGAGGGCGATCCTCCGGCGGAAGAAATCCTGCTGGAGACGACGCAACTGCTCACCTACTGGCTGGGTAATATCATCGATCTGCTCGAGCCCGACGTGATCATCATTGGCGGTGGCGTCTCCAGCATGCTGGCCTCATTCTTCGGAAAGATTCGCGAGGGGCTGCCAGCCTGCAGCATTAACCCGCGGGCGCAGGAGATTCCCATCGTGCAAGCTTTCTATAAAGCCGACGCCGGGATCGCGGGAGGGGCGGCGCTGGGTTGGGGAGGGAAAATCTAGGTTCTGGGCGGGCAGGCAGTTGGCCCACGAGATTCTACCCTCGAGAGTAGAATTGTGCGCGGTCGGCTGGGCCGTCCGCCCTCAACAGAACACGTGGAAGTGTAAGGTAACAAGGGAGTTAGTGGAATCAAGGATTGGAGATTGAACGAAACGGTTAGCATTGACTATGCCCCGAAAGTAGTGCAGAATTAGGGCCTCCCTCCCAGACTGGAGTACCCGTGAAAATCCTGACTCTTTCCGTTTGTCTTGTCCTCTGTGTTTGTGCCCTGGCACAGGATTCCACCTCGCCGGAAGACCTTGCTCTGGCGGTCCGAGGGGCGCAAGCGCTCAAGCAACGGATGCGTCATCCGGACTCGATCGAGATTTCCAAGGTGGTCATTACGACTCGCTATTTCAAAGACCATAGCGACGCCCAGGTTTGCTACGAGTATCAAGCCAAGGACCGGGCTGAAAAAAGCGCTCCCCGCTGGATTGCGATTTACTCATCCTCCAAGGGCAAAGAGAAGCTGAAACTCGCAGAGGAGTTCCTTCACGGTCCCGGGTTGGAATGCGACTTCAACGCCCGAGTCACTGGGAAAATGAGGTCGATCTCCACCGACATAACCCCGCTCTTCAGGCAACAGAGCCTGAGCGAGAATGCCTCCCCGGCGAACTAGACAAGTGCCGGACGTCTCGCCGGTTTGTAAAGACGCGGCAGCTTCTTTCTTCACGAGATTCATGCGGCGGTCCCTGCGCTGACGATGGGTTCCAACTGGAACACCTGAGAAACTTTTGAGCGGTTTCCGCCGCTCCACCTCTTCACAAAAAACATCCGGGCCACCGGGGTCGTATTCTAATCGGTGATGGCCGAACAATGGCGCCCCAGCTACAGTCCCTGGTTGATCGCGGCCTCTGTCATGCTGGCGACGTTTATGGAGGTGCTGGACACCTCGGTAGCGTCCGTCGCGCTGCCCCACATCGCGGGCAGCCTTTCTTCTACGGTAAATGAAGCCACCTGGGTGCTCACCGGCTACTTGATTTCCAACGCCGTGGTCCTGCCTTCCACCGGCTGGTTGAGCAACTTCTTCGGCCGCAAGCAGTACCAGATCATTTCGGTTCTTTTGTTCGCCGTCGCCTCCGCCCTTTGTGGCGCTGCCACCAGCTTGTGGATGCTGGTGACTGCGCGCGTCATTCAGGGCGCGGCTGGAGGCGGCCTGCAGCCCATTTCGCAGGCCATTCTGCTGGAGAGCTTCCCGCGCGAAAAGCATGGCCAGGCCATGGCTGTTTATGGGCTCGGCATCATTCTGGCCCCGCTGCTGGGCCCGACGCTGGGCGGCTGGATCACCGACCAGTACTCCTGGCGCTGGGTCTTCTACATCAACATTCCGGTTAGCATCGCCGCCATCCTGATGATCCAGGCTTTCGTCGAAGATCCGCCTTACGCCCGGCGGGAAAAGAATCTGCCCATTGACTACATCGGCTTCGGCTTTCTTGCGCTCTGGCTGGGCAGCTTCCAGACCATCCTCGACAAGGGGCAGGAAGTGGACTGGTTCTCTTCAGACTGGGTCCGCTGGTTTGCCGTCATTACCGTTGTCTCGATGGTTGCGTTCGTGGTGCACGAGCTGCGCACCGATCACCCACTCGTGAACCTGCGCGTGCTGCGCGACCGCAATCTGGCCGTAGGTACTTTCCTCATAGGCCTGATTGGAATTGTGATCTACGGCACGGTGACCCTGCTGCCACTCTTTTTGCAGGACCTGCTGGGCTACACCGCCTACGACAGCGGCCTTGCGGTCTCGCCGCGCGGCATTGGAGCTCTCTTCTCCTTGCTCATCGCCGGCCGCCTGGTGGGCAAAATTGACAGCCGCATTCTCATCGGCGTGGGTATCGCCATCCGCGCTCTGTCCTTATTTATGCTGGCCGATCTCAATCTGCAGATTGGCATCTGGAACATCGTCTGGCCCAACATCGTCAACGGATTTGCCAACGGATTCCTGTTTGTTCCGCTAACCACCCTTACCATGAGCACGCTGTCCAATCAGGACATGGGGCGCGGCACCGGCCTCTACAACCTGACCCGCAATATGGGCGCCAGCTTTGGCGTCTCCATCGTCACGACGTTATTAGTGCGCGGAGCCCAGCGCCATCAGGATCTTCTCGCCCGCCACATGAGCGCCGCCAACCAGCAGTTCCGCCAGGTCCTCGCACAGCTCGAGCACTACCTCACCCTGCATCCGGGAACCGGCACCGCCTTGCAGCGCGCCTATGACGTGATCTACACCATGCTCCGCCAGCAGGCCATGCTTCTCTCGTACGTGGACGATTTCCAGATGCTGGCTTTTCTCACCATAGCCTGCCTGCCCTTCCTGCTCCTGTTCCGCAAGAGCCGCTAAAGCCTGTGCAGGGACAAGGCTCGTGTGGGGACGGGGCTTGCCCCGTCCATCCGAAACCTTCCTACCACAGCAGCTTCACCCCAAACTGCACCTGCCGCGCAGTGGTCGAAGTGCTGTTGATCGCGCCCGCGGTCCCCGAAACTCCGGAGGGCGTAAACACGATCAGATTGGGCGTGTTGAAGTTCGCCCGGTTGAGCAGATTGAAAATCTCCGCCCGGAAGTGCAGGCTTATCTGTTCGTGCAGGACCGTGTTTTTCAGTACGGAAAAATCCCAAGTGGCCAGTCCCGGCCCAATGAGCGTATCGCGCCCAAGATTTCCATAGAAGCCGCTGTTTGCCGGCGGAGCCAGAAAGGCGTCCGGGTTGAACCACTGACCGGGTTTCCCCAGGATGACGGGGCCGGTGAAACTCGGATTGAGGAACAGCCGCACCGGGTTGCGCGTGTCCCCATTGTTCGAGGGGTTGTAGCTCAGTTGCGGGGTGAACGGAAAACCGGATTGCGCCGTGACAATGCTGTTCACCGACCAGCCACTCGCCACTCCATTGCCGAATCCGGCCAGCCCATTCGCCAACGCTTTGCCGCGCCCGAAAGGCAGTTCATAGACCGCGCTGATCACTCCCATATTGCGGACATCGAAAGTCGCCAGCCCCCAATCCGCATGCAGGTTGTAGGGATTCGACACCAGCCCGGGGGCGTTTCCTGCCGTCGTTCCGTTGAGGGAATCCCCATCGTTCAGCGCCTTCGACCAGGTGTAAACCCCACGTAAGGAAAGCCCGTGACTAAAGCGGTGGTTCACGTCCACTTGCAGCGCGTTATAGGAGCTGTCTCCCAGCGAGAACCAGGTCCAGGTGTTATTCAGAATGGGGTCAGGATTTGCCTTTGGCGTCCCCGGCGGAATGTAGTAATCGCCAGCCGGAACCGGCGTATTCGCCAGTTCGGCCGGAAAGTTGGCGGGGTAAGTCGCGGCAACGGTGCCGCCGGGCAGATGGTCGGAATGGGCTCATTGGCGTCAATCCCGATCATTTCGTGATAACCATGCGAGGCCACATACCCGACAGTCAAGGCCGTGTTGCGGGAGATTTCCTGCTGCAATTTCAGCGACCAGGAGATGAGCGCTGGGGTATTCATGTCCGGCTGTACTCCTCCGGGGACTAGTCTCGCGTTGCCGGAGACCGGAGCAGCCGGTTCAATTGGAAGGCTAGACACGGGAAGGGAAGCAATGCCATAGGTCGGATTGGACGGAGCGTTCTGGTCGGCGCGGTAGCCGAGTGCATCCTGCAGGTCGTTGTACATGCCGAAGCTGGCCCGCAGCACGGTCTTCGTGCCTATGGGGCTCCAGGCCAATCCCACTCGCGGCTGAGCCAGGAACTTCGCGTGGTTAACGGTGAACAGATTGTCGCCCACATGCGGGGTAGTCGAAATCACTCCGTTGCTGAAGGTGTAGTTCGCTGCCCGTCCGTGCGCTTCATTCCACCCGGTCGTAGACTCGGCGCGAAAACCCACAGTTACGGTTAATTTTCTGTTGGCGCGGATGGTGTCCTGTGCATACCACGCGCTCAGCAATGATCGCCAGTTCATCTCGCTGGGGGCGGGATCGTACAAAAAGCTCCCAACCGTTCCCTGCAAAAAGGTTTGCAGCCCGGTGAAAGTTGCCTGCCCGAACTGGCTGAGTGCCAGGGTTTCGTTGGACTGGAAAGGCTGCAGCCATAAACCAAACTCAAACTGGTGCCTTCCATGCATCCACGTCAGGCGGTCCTCGATCGTGAACAGGTTGCGATGAACCGTCAGATTGCTGCCATTGTTGCTTCCCGCCAGGCCAACCTGTGCCTGCGGGTTAGAGGCCGCGCTGCCACCCACCACCACCGCGCCCACCGAATGTCCCGCAAGAAACCCAGGCACGCCGGCTGCTGGTGTGCCGGGGGTTGGCTCTCCGGTGAAGAAGTAGCCCGCCCGTGAAAAACCGAAGCGGACTGTATTCAGAACGGATGCTGAGAATGAATGTGTCTCTTCCAGACTGAGAACCTGCTCTCGCAACGCGACAATGTCTGAGCTATAAGGATCGGCAATGGTCTCGGTGAAATCGTCGCCGTCATCAATCGTGTAAATGGCCGAAAGCGAATCTCGATCGGCGAACACGTGGTCAAGCCGCGCCGTTCCAAAATCCTCCCGAATGGCCTGCAAGGGGCTGCTCGAGACCGCGGCGATGCCATCGGGACTGCTGCCGCTCAGGAAGTCCGGATCGCTCGGTGAGGGCGTAGGCCACAAGACGAGCAGAGGCTGCACGCTGGCCACCGCGTCCGCCCGTGACTGCAGATCGGGCACAAAGGCGACCGAGGTCTGGTGCAGGTTCTGCCGGAAGCCTTCGTAATTGGCAAAGAAGAACGTGTTGTCTTTCCGGATCGGTCCGCCCAGCGAGCCGCCAAACTGGTTCCGTTGGAACGGCGGAGCTGAACCTTCATCGAAGTAGTTGGGGGCATCCAAAGCGCTGTTGCGCAAAAATTCGAACGCCGAGCCGTGCCATTGATTGCTGCCCGACTGGGTCACGATAATTACCTGCCCTCCCGGGCGCTTGCCATATTCGGCACCGTAAGAGTCGCGCAGCACGTTAAATTCGCGTACCGCGTCCACCCCAAGCAGTTGCTGGCTGGTGCCTCCCGGTTGCATGTTGTTTTCCGCGGCCCCCGTATACTCGATGCCGTTCAGCAGAAACAAATTCTGCTGCGGACGGTTGCCCGACACTGCAAAGTTGTTTCCCGTGGTCGAGTTCGACACCCCGATTCCGCCGGTCTTTTCCGAGGTGAAATTCACGATTCCGGGATTCAGCGGCAGCAGCAAATCGTAGCTTCGCCCGTTGAGCGGCAAATCCTTTACCTGCCTCTCGCTCACCAGGCCGGAGATATCCTTGGTTGTTACGTTAACCAGCGGGGCGTCTCCCCGCACCTGCACCTCTTCGCTCACCTTGCCCAGGTGGAGCCTCAGATCGACGCTGGCCTCTTGCCCCACTACAAGGCGTATGCCGGTGCGGACGGCTTCCGCAAAGCCGGCTTTTCGGACGCGGACTTCGTAGGCTCCCACCGGAAGCGCAGGCAGTTCATACCGGCCATTTTGGTTGGTGACAGTGCTGCGCGTAACTCCGGTGTCTGAGTTGCGCGCGCTTACCGTAGCCTCTCCGACCGCCGCGCCGGATGGATCGGTGACCACGCCGTTCAATGCCGCCGACACTTGGGATCGCAACTGCGGGGTGAGCGCAAATAGAAATAGTCCTGCGGTAAACAAAAAGAGGCGTCTGTATGCAATCATGAATCGCTCCAATGCGAGGGGGGGGAGTATTAAGTGTATATGTAATGCAGTCGTATAGACAATAGCAATACGGTTATATACGATTATCACAGTCGCGGGTCTCGCTCTTATAATTCCGCAGACATGACGATCAAGTCCGGCCGGCAGGTTGGCAAAGACGAGGCTCAGAGCGACGATGCTTTCCTAAGGCCGCGCGAGGCCGCCCTGCAGTTGCGCATCAGCTTTCCGACCATCAAGCAGTGGATTTACTCGCGAAAAATCCGCAGCGTTAAGACCCCCGGCGGCCATCACCGCATTCCACAAAGCGAGGTGGACCGGTTGTTGTATCGCAGCCGGGGGCGATCGGCTCCCGAGCGCAAGGACATCCTGCGCCGGGTCAGCGGACGCAATCAGTTGGTCGGCCGCATCGAAAATGTACAGATCAGCGGCCTCATGGCCGAAGTGACCATGTCCATCGGCGGACAGTTGATCACCTCGATCATCACCGCGCGCTCCGCCCGGGAAATGCAACTCAAACCCGGCCAGACCGCCGCTGCGCTGATCAAAGCGACCGAAGTGATGATCCTGCGCGTGTAACCCGAGAAAGGGCCGGCTGTTTTCCTCCTTGCTTCACAGCCCTCGCCTCAGCGAACATGGGAGCAACTCCTCGCTTCATGCCGCGCAAAGCCAAACTCGCTGCCAGGAAAGAGCTGTCGCCGGCTGCTGCCAAGCTGCGCCTGCTGAAGCGCCTGCGCTGCACTTTGAAATTCGAAAAGCAAGCCTGGGATGCGGGCGCGCATCTGATTGCCGGCGTGGATGAAGTAGGCCGGGGCTCGCTATTCGGCCCGGTCGTAGCGGCCGCGGTCATCCTCGATCCGAGCTATCGCATTCGCGGCCTGCGCGATTCCAAACTGCTTCCTGCCGAGCGTCGCGAAATTCTGGCACTTCGCATCCGTGAGCACGCAGTCGCGTGGGCGATCGCCGCCGTGGACGCGGCGCGCATCGATCAGATCAACATCTACCAGGCTTCGCGCGTGGCCATGCGGAATGCCGTCTTGCAACTGCAACCCTATGCCGACTACCTGCTGGTCGACGCCGTGAAGCTCGACTGCGAGCTGCAGCAACGCGCCATCATTCATGGCGACGCGCTCTCCGCCTCGATCGCGGCGGCGTCGATCATCGCCAAGGTGGAGCGCGACCGCATGATGTGCGAGTGGGACACAGTCTTTCCCGCCTATGGGCTGGCTTCCAATAAGGGTTACAGCGCGCCACGGCACCTGGCCGCTCTGCGCGAGCATGGACCCTCGCCGCTGCACCGGCAATCGTTCGCGCCGGTGTGGAACGCGCCGGTGCCACAGGAGGTGCTGGCCTTCATGCTGGAGGAACAGAGCGATGCTAAGGCGCTGGCCGAGGTGGTCGAAACTGTTTGAATTTGTCTTCTGGAAAGAAAACGCAGTGCGGCTGCCCCGAATTGTCCAGGTGTGACCGTCTACGATCCCAGACTGCCGCGAAAAACGGCGCGCGAACCGTTCGAATGCCCCTTCCATGCGCTCAGGGATTGGGCAAAAACGGGCCAGCTCTGGGGCACGGGCCCGGTTACAATACCAACCTTGTATAAAGGACTCTTCTCACTATGAAACTGCGCTCCTACCGTTTCGGGATACTCGCGTTGTTGTCAGGTGCGATGCTGGTCGGATGCAACCTACCAAACAATCACGAAGCCAACACGAATGTCATCCCCGCGGGCAGCGATATTCCCAGGTCGGGTCCGAACGTTGCCGGAGTCGAAGCCTACGACAACGTCATTCCCGCTCTCATGACCAGATGGAACATACCCGGCGTGGCAGTGGCGGTCGCCAAGGACGGCCATTTGATTCTGGCCCGCGGCTACGGCTATGCCGACAAGGAAAGCAAAACCCCGGTGCAGCCCGACATGCTCTTCCGCATCGCGAGCATCACCAAGCCTATTACCTCCGCCACCGTGTTGCGACTGGTTGAGCAAGGCAAGCTACACCTGGACGACAGATTTTCAGAGATTCTTCGCCCTGAATTCCCATTACCCAAGAAAGCCGATCCCCGCTTACGCAAAATCACTCTTCGCAATCTGCTGCAACACACCGGCGGGTGGGATCGCGAGAGTACTAATTACGACCCCATGGGAGATGCGGGGCACATTGCCACTGCTCTCGGCCTTACGCCCCCGGTCACAGCTCGCGACATCATCCGCTATATGCTGGCGCGTCCCCTAGACTTCGACCCTGGCACGAAGTATATCTACTCCAATTTCGGGTATTGCATGCTCGGACGTGTAATCGAAAAGGTAATCGGAACGAGACAAACCTACGAGGCTTATGTTCAGACCCACGTGCTTGCTCCCATGGGCATTCACGACATGCGGATCGGCCATTCCCTGCTGAGCGGACGGGCCCCGAACGAAGTCAAGTACTACGAGATGGCCGGCAATGGCCAGGCGCCATCGGTTTTTCCGGGCGGCGGGGACGTTCCCGCACCCTATGGCAGTTTTTCCATCGAGGCGATGGACTCGCACGGCGGCTGGATCGCTTCTGCCATTGATCTGACACGATTCTTCACCGCGCTCGACGGCCATCGCGGCCCGGCACTCCTTTCCCCGGCCAGCATCGCACAGATGACGGCTCGTCCCGATATTCCCAAATGGAAAGACAGCAAATCCTGGTATGGGCTTGGGATCTCGGTCCAGCCGCAAGGCAGCGATGCCAACTGGAAGCACGGCGGTTTGCTTCCCGGCACCAGCACGCTGGTGGTGCGCAGCTACAACGGATATTGCTGGGCGATTCTGACCAATTTCAGCGCGCCGGACACCGACAAGTTCGGCAAGGAAATGGACGAAGCCATGTGGAAAGCGCTGGGGTCCGGCTTGGAGGGCTCGCCTACGGATTTGTACGAACAGTTTCCTTCGCGCTGAAACGGAGTCGCCGGAGTGATGGACGCCGGCAATTCCGGCGGTGTCGGAAGTTGCGCCTCACGCGTTCCCGCGCGGGCTGCGGTGGGGTGCGCTCTTTCTGTCCATGTTTTTATGACGCCCAACGGAGCTTGGGGGCACGTTCCAACTGGTGATCGCTTCGGGTTGAGCACAGGCAGACCCACCCAGCTTGCGAAACCGTGAAAGGCCGGTTCCCAGTTAGTAGCGTTCGGAGAACCGTGGGAATGCTTTTCTCCTGTGTCCGTCTGCCTCTCGCGAAAGGTCCAAGCCCCGTGCGGTGTTGTGGGAGATCCGAGCTTGACGAATCAGCAACACGGAACTAGATCGGCATCCATCCAGACTAGAAAAGATTTAGCTGCTTCTCCTCCATAGAAAGAGACCGCAAACTTCGCTCGGTTCGGTTCGCTCGCTCGCCGAGGCCGTACTTCTCTCGCAGGCGCGCCATCAGTCGCGCAAGTCTCTGCCCGTAAGCTTTTGGCAGGAAAGCCCGTTTGCCGTAGTGTTCGCCGTAACGCTCTCTCAACTCGGGGAATTCTTTTTCTAGAAACGGCAGGAAAACAGCAGCGGAGCACGGCTTGAGAAATAAAGGATTGGCGAAGATGTGCCTGGCCCCGGCTTCGGCCACAGCGTAAACAAGGGCGTCGAGGTCTTTGGGGGAATCGGTAATGCCGGGCAGCACCGGCGAGCAGCTTACGCCGACGCGCAGGCCGCTCTGGCTGAGCTGGCGAACCGCTTCGAGCCTGAGATCGGGCCTGGGGGCGCGCGGTTCCAGAAGTCGCGCCAGTTCCACATTTAGCGTGGTGATGGTCACGTGCACGCTCAATCGGTTGCCCACTGCGATCTGGCGCAGCAAATCAAGATCGCGCAAGATGAGATTGGATTTCGTGATGAGGCTTAGCTCAAGTCCCTGGTGGCGGCCGAGTTCCTGCAGGATGGCGCGGGTGATTTCGTAGCGGCGCTCGGCGGGCTGGTAGGGATCGGTGGCGGTACCGATGGCGATGTCCTCGCCGGGCTTCACCTGACGCAGTTCCTGCCGCAGCAGGTCAGCGGCGTGCTGCTTGACGTAGATTTTCTGCTCGAAGTCGGCGCCGTCGCGCATTTCCATGAACTCGTGGGTATAGCGGGCGTAGCAATATTTGCAGGCGAACTCGCAGCCGCGGTAGGGATTGATGGTCCAGACGAAAGGCACCCGGGCGCTGGTGCAGCGGTTGAGCAGGGAACGAACCGGCAGGGTGAAGTACTCGACGGCGTGGCCCTGGCGGAGGGATTCTCCGTCGGCGGCGAGGCGGGCAATGCCGATGAGTCTGGGGCCGGGCTCGGGGAGCAGCGGGAGGGTGGCCATACTTATATTCGCTTTTTGTTCGCTTATGGTAATGCGGGTAAGGGAAGGGTCAAGGGCAAAGCCGTGGTGCGAAACGCCTCCCCAGCAAATCTGGGGCAACCTCTTTGGTGGCGCTCGGCTAGAATTTCCCCATGTTTTCGCGCAAACGGATAGCCGCAGCCATAGGTTTTGGATTGTTTGCACTGCTGATTTTGGCGTCGGTAATCCTGCGTCCTATGCTCGGCTATCCTGCCCCGATTAACTATGCCAGATGGCTGATATGGTCCCGCTACTACAAGGCGGAGGTCCTAGCACAGCCAATGCCAGCAAATGGAGAGCTAAAGCATATCGACTGGGATGCCTGGGGATGGGGCGGAATGGACACCAGCGTCTATTTAGTATTTGATCCGACGGACTCGCTGTCGCGAGCGAACGGTGATCGTCCGGGTAAGTACGCCGGAATACCCTGCAATGTTCCTCTCGTAAGACGGCTTGAGGACCAGTGGTATACGGTCCAGTTCTACACGGATCAGGTGTGGCCCACTTGCTGAACAATGGCCATAACGATCAGAACTATCGCTCAGCCTGACAGGGCTTGAGGCAGTAGGGGGGGCACTGCTCCAACATCCCCACCCTAAATTTCGCAAAAGGCGCGAATTTAGAATGGAGCACCCCGAGTCCCAGGTCTCGCAACTGCGGCGAGACCCAGGCCACCGTACTTCTCAGAAGTTATCTTGCCTTGGCCTCGGACACAGGCTTGTCGAAAAACTTCGGGTCCACCGTGGGATTGACGTGAATGGTGTTGTACTGCACCGAGCTCGAGTCCTCGCCATTCTGCTTGTTCTTGCGGCTGTAGGGCAGGGTCAGGCCGTCGTCGGTTTTCCAGTCTTCGAGGTCGGTTTCGGCCTGCACCGGGCCGCTGGGGCCCATCGAAGGATAAGTTTCGCGCAGCACGCGTCCAGTCCGCGGATCGACGTAGCAGCGCAGGTTGACCCCGTCACCGCTGATGTCCAGAATCTGCGCGTTCACGTCGCCGATTTTTTCGCTGCCGTCGGCGGCAAAGACAAAAGCCGGATCGCTCGCATGCTGACCAATGAAGATGAGGTCGCGCTTGAGCTGCAGCAACGTTTCGTTCTTTTGGGCTTCCGGCATTTCTCGGGTGCCCATGCCGCCGGCCGCAATGAAAGCAACCGCGGGCGAGACGACAACGGTAAAACTGCCCATCGCGCCCTGTGCCTCGACATGGAGATGATCAGGCAGAACTATGGTGCTCTGCATGGACATTGGCATGTCGCCCTGCGGCGTTTTGCGGGTCAGCGTGTAGGTGGCGGAGATGGACTTGATGGTGCGCAGCTTGGTTTCCCCGCCGAGAGCCTGCGCGATCTTGGCAGCTAAGGCTTTGCCCTGGGCGTTGGAGGCGGCGGGCTTGGGCTCGGATTGCTCGGCGCCCGGCGGCGGAGGGATCGCGATGTCAAGCTTGGTCACCTCGCCAAGCGAAGAAAGCGGCTTGTCGAATTCGGGCGGATTGCCGACCACCAGGACTGCAAGCCGATCCTTGTGCAGGTACTTGGCGGCCACACGGGCGACATCGGCTGGCGTGACTTTCTGCACCCCGGCCTGGAAGCGGTCGAGGAAGTCGGCAGGGTATCCGTAGAACTCGTAGGCCATGCGCTCGCGCAGAACTTTGTCGGGCGAGTCGAAGTTGAAAACGAAGGAGTTCAGGATGGCGTCCTTGGCGCGCTTGACCTCATCCTCGGTGATGGGCTTGGTTTTCAGGTCGTCAATCTGCCCGTAGAGAGCGTTGATGGCCTCAACTGTGCTTTGGCTCTTGGTCCCCATGGCAATGCGCAGAATTCCGGGGTGATCGAAAGCGGTGCCGATGCCGCCGCCCACCGAATAAGCCAGACCCTGGATGGTGCGGATGTTCGCCATCAGGCGCGCGGCAAAGCCGCCGCTGAAGGCTTCGTTGAAAACCTGGATGGCATAGTAGTCGGGGTTGTCGCGGCGCGTGCCCAGCTCGACCATGCGGATGTTGCTCTGGTTCACATCCGTCTTGCTGACGAGATAGTAGCCGGGTTTGGCGGGATCGAAGTCAATCGAAGGTGCCGTAACGGCTGGACCTTTCTCCCAGGAGCCGAAGGCTTCGCGCAGCTTGGCTTCCATGGCGGCGGTATCGAAGTCGCCGACCAGGCCCAGGATGACGTTGTTGGGCGAGACGTGAGTACGGTGCCAGTCGAGCAAATCCTGGCGCGTGACGGCGGCTATAGTCGCGTACTCCGGCTGGCGGGCATAGGGATTGTCGGGGCCGTAGGCCAACATGGCGGATTCGCGGGCGGCAATCTCTCCCACTTCGTCGTTGCGGCGAGAGATGGAGTCGTCGGCCTCATGCTTGGCGAGGTCAATTTTGTCTTCGCGGAATTCGGGATTGCGCAGCAGGCTGGTGAAGACCTTGAATACGTCGTCGAAGTCGCCTTTCAGGCAGGAAAGAGAAATGGTGGTGGAGTCGGCGTTGTCGTTGGTCTCGACTTTAGCGGCACGGATTTCCAGGTAATCGTCGAGCTGATCGCCGGTCTGTTCTTTGGTGCCGCCGGTGCGCCAGACTTCGCCATAGATATCCAACATGCCGGTTTTCTCGGCGGGTTCGGCGCGGGAGCCGCCACGAATGCGGGCGACGCCGTCAATCAGCGGGAGTTCGTGATCCTCCTGCAGGAAAATCACCATGCCGTTGGGCAGCTCGATGCGCTTGGGCTCCTGCGGATGGAAGGCCGGCAGGGGAGCGATTTTGATCTGATGCCAATCCGCCACCTGGGCGGAGGCGGCTGGTGTAATCACGGCGAGAAGGGCGAGGATGAGAACCGTGAGGCTTAAGCGCTTCATTGCTGGCCTCCTTTGTTGGCTGCGGCGGGCGTAGCGGTTTCGATTATGCCGACGGTGCGGTTGTTGGCAAGAAACACCTGGTTGGCTACGCGGCGAATGTCCGCTTTGCTGACCTTATCTATGCGGTCCACCGAGCGGAAGAGCTCGCGCCAGTCACCGTAGCGGGCCTGGTAGACGCCGAGCTGCTGCGCCAGGCCTTCGTTATTGTCGAGCCCGCGAATCAGGTTCGCTTTGGCGCGGGTCTTGACCATGCGCAGTTCGTCGTCGGTGATGTCCTGCGTCTTCAGGCGATCAATTTCGGCGTGAATGGCTTCGGCGGCTTCCTCCGGTTTGTGGCCCGGCATGAGGAAAGCATAGAAAGCAAACAGCTGAGGATACTTGTTGCCCGGAAAGCCGGAGAAGCCGGCGGTCGCGGAAGCGATTTTCTTGTCGCGGACCAGGCTGCGGTAGAGGCGCGAGGTGCGTCCGTCGGACATCAGGTCGGTAATGGCGTCGTAAACCGCATCATCGGGGCTGCGGTAGCTGGGGCGGTGATAGCCTTCGAGGTAAAGCGGTTGCGCCATCTCATGCAGGACGACGCGGCGCTCGGAATTCTGCGGCGGCTCGGTGGTGGTGCGTTCGTCCGGTTTTTCGTGGGAAGGAATGCGCGAGAAATATTTTTCGACGATAGGGATGGCTTCTGCGGGTTTTATGTCCCCCACCACAACCGTAACCATATTGGAGGGGATGTAGTACTCGTCAAAGAATTGTTTCGCATCGGTTGCGGAGAAGGTGTTCAGGTCTGACATCCAGCCGACGGTGGGACGATGATAAGGATGAGCCTGAAAAGCCGTGCTGAGAAACTGTTCCACCAGCCTGCCGACCGGATTGCTGTCGGTGCGCAGGCGGCGCTCTTCGATGACCACGTCGCGTTCTTTGTAGAACTCGCGCATCACCGGATGCAGAAAGCGTTCCGACTCCAGATACGCCCACAATTCGAGGCGATTAGAGGGGAGAGAGTAGAAGTAGTTGGTCTCGTCATCACTGGTGGACGCGTTGACACCCTCGGCCCCGTTGCGCTCCAGAATGTCATCGAATGCGCCTTCAACCACGTATTGGTTGGCGGCTTTGACGGCGTCCTGCCATTGTTGCTTCAGGGCTTCAACCTTCTTGTCGTCGCGGCCGACTGGCTTGTCGCGCTCTTCTACATAGGCCGCGTAAATCTTCTCCACCTTGGCCAGCGCCACCTTTTCGGCTGGGTAATTTTTCGTGCCGATCTTGTCGGTGCCTTTGAACGCCATGTGCTCGAACATGTGGGCGAGGCCGGTTTCGCCCTTGGGATCCTGCACCGAACCCGCGTCCACGAGGGTGTAGAAGGAGAAGACCGGGGCTTCGGGGCGCTCGCAAATCACAACGGTCAGGCCGTTGGCCAGCTTCTTGACCGTGACCCGCTTTTCGAAGGAAGCGAGGTCTTGCGCCGAAGCCAGCGTGGCCAGCGTAACAAAAAAGATGATGAGGCATTTGGATGCGCGGTATTTCATTGGACCTCCACTGCGGTTGGACGAGGCATCAAGGAGAAATTTGAAATTACGTGGCGGAAGGGGATGTTGTCAAACGGCGGGGTCGGTTCGGTGGTGTCCTTGGCTCACCACGAAGGACGCGAAGGGGAACGCTTGCAGCTCTGCTGGCAGTTCGGTCCAGGACGGGCGCCCGAATGGCAAGGAATGAGTCGGAGCCCCTAGTCGTGGCCTGCCGATGGCTCCGCAAGCACCGGCGCGGGCGGAGCCATCACATCAGAACGTTGGTTGACCAAGGAAAGAGGTTCGAGGCCCACGGCGATGCGGCGTACATTCTCTGCCGTGAAATCCGCGCGCCGTCGCCACGTGCCGTAAGTGTTTCCCGCAATGTGATTGGTTACGACCACGTTGGGCAGGTGGAGCAAGGGGTGACCGGTGGGTAGCGGCTCAGGTTCGGTCACATCCAGCCCCGCGCCGGCCGGCTGTCCTTCGCCCAGGCAGCGGGCCAGTGCGTCGCAATCCACCAGGCCGCCGCGCGCCACGTTGATGAGAAACGCGGAGGGCTTCATCTGCCGCATGCGCTTTTCGTCGAAGAAGTGTTTTGTCTTTTCCGTCAGGTGAAGATGCAGGGACACGTAATCGGCGCCGGCCAGCGCCTGATCCAATTGCTCGGGGCCGGCGGCAAATTCGACTCCATATTGGCGCTTCTCGTCGGCGCCGATATCGCGCACGTCAATGGCCTGGATTCGCATGCCGAAGGCAGCCGCCCGGCGCGCCAGCTCCCGGCCGGCAGCCCCGAAGCCGACAATCAGCAGAACCTTGCCTCCCAGTTCCTGTCCCAAGGGCAGATTGATCACCCCGGCTTGCAAGTTGCGCTGCGTTCCATGCCATTGCCGCGAAAGCATGAGCATGAGCATGAGGGCGCATTCTGCCAGAGGGGTGCCCGTCAGATTGCCTGGGCAATTGGCCACGGGAACATTCTTCGACCGCCAATACTCCAGGTCGAACTGGTCAATTCCGTTGCCGAGCACTTGCCAAAGCTTGATGCCGCCGGCCAGATCGGCCATCTCGCGGGTTCCCATAATGCCGCCAAAATCAATGCCCACCTCCGCCCATTCCATCTGCGGGCGGAGCGGCAGCTTGGGATCGTACAAACGCAGCTCGTGCGGCGGTTTGATCACGTCAATAACGTCTCTTCCCCACGAACTGCCGGGGATGAGCTGTGGAGGGAGATAGAGTACGTTGAGCTTTTTCATCGAGATCGAGCCGGCACTGCAGCCCGCACTTCGCCCAGACAGCGGCGCGCCTCGGAGGCCAAATAGCCGTCATCGCTCGCCACCAGCAGGAGGTTGTCTCCGTACCGCGCACACTCGCGGGCAAATTCCAGACTGTAGCAGCCCGTGCCCATTGCCTTGCCATGCCGGCGGCATGCTGCCCTGACCGTGTCCATAGCTGAAATGAAAGCCGGGTTATCGAATTTCTTGAAGCCACCCAAAGCCATACTCAAATCGTTTGGGCCCATGACGGCGCCGTCAATGCCGTCCACTTTCAAAATATCGTCAATGCGCTCTACCGCTTCGGGAGTCTCAATGATGGGCAGGCAAAACATGGCCGAGTTCGCTTTGGCCAGATATTCATCGGGATCGATGCTGTAAACCGCCCGCCGTGGTCCCCATCCGCGAATGCCAGCCGGAGGATAGTGGCAGAATTCGACCAGGTGGGCGGCGTCCTCGCCACCATTGATGAAAGGGCACATGACGCCGGGCGACCCAATGTCGAGATAAAGCCGGATTTCATCCAGGTCGAGCTTGCGCGGCCGCGCCAGCGCCACCGCCGAAGTACTCGCCGCCGCTTGCAGCATCTGCTTGACCGTATCGATGGTGTGGGGAGCGTGCTCGGTATCGATTGAGATCCAGTCGTAGCCGGCGCGGCCGAAAATTTCCGCTATGGACGGATCGTTCAGACCGAGTTGAGCGCCAATACAGCACTCGCCGGCACGAAGCTTCGCTTTAAGCTTCAGTGCCTTTTCGATTTCATTGGTCACGCTGCCCTTGCCTCCATAGAGTTGCTGAACACTGGATGCCGATCTTGTCTTTGTGTTTGCAGAATCGAGGTCGTTCGCCTGCTGGAAGTGGAAATCCCAAAAACGAGCCTGCTTGCGGTCATAGTAAAAATGGCGAGAAAATCGGCAAGCCCCCCATCATGGCGAATAAGCGAATCCTGGCGCCCGTGTCAGCCAATTTTTTCCGGTTCTTTGACGTGGCTAGACGTAAGACAAACGCACTCCACAGTCTGCGCAATGTAACCCGGTTGACCGCCGAGTGTCAAGGGAAAGTTGTCAACCAGGATGTTAACAAACTAGATGGGAGGGATTCATGCGCGCCGGTGGGGCGATGTTCGTGGCTGCGTGTCGCTTCGCGATTTGGATATGTTATCGGCGCCCTCAGCGTGGGCACCGGGGTACGAAGGCCGGGGATCGGCTTGCGCGGGGACCTCCAGATTGGCCGAATTTGCGCTTTGGCGGGTCGTGTGGCCCCCGGGGTCATCCGAGACCCGATAATCGAAATTAGAGGGTGTGCGCCAGGCGCACACCCCGGTCTAGGAACGGCTGGCAAGGGCAAAAACGGCATCCAGGCGGGCAGTTCGCTTTCACGGCAGCCGGACCTGCACCGCTCAAGTCAAAAGCGGCGCCTAAACCATTGAAAAACGGCTATACTGCTTCCCCTTAGAGGAGGAAATATGCTGCTTAGACCTTTGTTGATCGCAAACCTTGTGCTGGCGCTGTTGACTGTGGGCTGTTCGAATTCCGCACCCCCGCCGCCCGATACTCGCGCGGCGGATGTGCAAGCCGTAAAAGACCTGGAGGCGGCCTGGTCGAAGGATGCGGCTACAAAAGATCCGGATAAGTGGGCCAGCTACTTTGCTGACGATGGAAGCGCTCTCTACCCGGGAGCTCCCACCGTGAATGGAAAGACAGCAATCCAGGCAGCCGCGACTCCGATGATGGCAGATCCGAACTTTTCCTTGAGCTTTCAATCCGCCCGGGCGGTAGCCTCCAAGGGCGGTGACATGGTGTATTCGCAGGGTACGTACACCATGACAGCAACCGACCCAAAGACCAAAAAACCGGTGACGGACAAGGGAAAATACCTGACCATCTATATGAAACAGTCCGACGGAAGCTGGAAAGTGGTGGCAGATACTTTCAATTCTGATTCCATGATGTGAGCTGCGAGGCCCGGGTTCGCGCCCGAAGTTGGGCGCGAACTTGCGGCAACAGGCTGAGTCAGGGTTACTTCTTGTCGTTGTTTTCTTCCTTCCCAAATCTTTTTGCCATATATACGCAGGAGATGATGGTCAAGATCATGGCGATTATGAAAGCGGGGAAAACAGCCGCCAGAACAGCTTGGCCGTCACCGCGCTGATAATGTTCCGCCCAAGCGCAGCCCGCGGCCATAGACAAGACAAAGAAAACTAGAAAGAGGGCAAGCCCTACCGCCGCAACCATCAACCGTAAGTCCCAGACAGATAGTTCCTTCTTGTCGTTCTGTGCCATTCCTCGTGAATCCTAAACCATTGGTGACGAAACCGGCGATTACATCATCAACCCCGCCACCCCTGTTAGGCGGGCAGCATCTAATCCGTGCTCTAGGTCCGTGTTCGCTGACTGTCGATCACGAGGAGCATTTTGGCTGGCTCTGCGCAAAGCGGTAAACTCCCAGGACGACCGTCCATCGAGGTGGCATGAGCAAACCGCAAATCGTCGAAATCGGAGGCAAGAAGCTGAGCCTGACCAACCTCGAGAAGGTTCTCTACCCGGTCGCCGGTTTCACCAAAGGACAGGTCATTGATTATTACGCGCGCATTGCACCGGTGCTGTTGCCCCACCTGCGGAACCATCCGCTGACGCTGAAGCGCTATCCCGAGGGCGTGGACAAACCGTACTTCTTTGAGAAGAACGCGACCAAGCACCGGCCGGACTGGGTAAAGACGGTGCCGGTGTGGAGCGAGGGCAATCACCGGGACGTGAACTACATTCTGGCCAACGATCTGCCGACTCTGGTTTGGATTGCGAATCTGGCTTCGATCGAGCTGCACCCGTCGCTTTCGGTGGCAAAAGATATTTCTCGCCCCACCATGATGGTCTTTGACCTCGATCCCGGACCGCCGGCGAACATTGTGCAGTGTTGCCAGGTGGCTTTTTGGTTGCGAGCCATCTTTGAGCACTTCGGGCTGCAGAGTTTCGCTAAGACATCGGGCTCCAAAGGGCTGCAGATCTATGTTCCCTTGCACACGCCAACGAGCTACGACGCGACTAAAGGTTTTGCGCATGTGCTGGCGCGGCTGCTGGAAGATGAGCACCGCGAGATGGTGGTCTCCGATATGAAGAAGCAGCTGCGCACCAATAAAGTGTTGGTCGACTGGAGCCAGAACGACGAGCACAAAACCACGGTCAGCATTTATTCGCTGCGGGCGCGGGAGCGGCCCACGGTTTCCACCCCGGTGACATGGGAGGAAGTGGAACGCGCGCTGAAAAAGAAAGATGCGAACCTACTGATTTTTGACGCCGCGCAGGTGCTGCAGCGCGTGGAGAAAATGGGCGATCTGTTTGAGCCTGTGTTGGAGCTGAAGCAGAAGCTGCCGCGGTTTCCGGAAGCGAAGGAAGCAGGGCAGGGAATTGAGATTGCCGCGCAGGCGGAGAGCACGCCGCGGCGGAAGCGTCCGGCTGCGGCCAGGAAGCGGCGGAAGGTATAATCCGCTTCTCGCGGGTTTGCCGCGGTTCTTCTATGGCGCAATTATTTGCCGGAACATCGGGCTGGGCCTATGCAAGCTGGAAGCCGGATTTCTATCCCGCCAAACTGCCGCAGAAGAATTTTTTGCGGCATTACGCCACGCAGCTCAATACCGTCGAGGTCAACTTTTCTTTTCGGCAGCTGCTGAAAGAAACCACGGTACAGAAGTGGATCGCCGAGACACCGGAAGGCTTTCGCCTGGGAATCAAAGCGCACCAGGTGCTCACGCACATCAAGCGGCTGAAGAACACCCAGGATTTTCTGCCGCGATTCCTCAGCACGCTCGAACCGCTGGAACGGGCGGGAAAGCTGGGGCCGCTGCTCTTCCAGCTTCCGCCGAACCTGAAGGCCGACGCCGCGCTGCTCGAGGAATTTCTGGCGACGCTTCCGCGCGCGGTGCCCTCCGCATTTGAGTTCCGGCATGAGTCCTGGTTTTCCGGCGAGATTTTCGAAATTCTCAAGAAGCACAAGCGCGCCCTGTGCGTGGCCGAGACCGAGGAGCGCGTCACGCCGGACGTGGTCACCGCCGGCTTCTGCTACTACCGCTACCGCAAACCTGAATATTCCGCCGACGAGCGGCGTGCCATGGTGGAGCGCATTCGCCAGCACCTGGGGCAGGGAAGAGATGTGTACGCCTACTTCAAGCATGAAGAGACGCCGCAGGGGGCGATGTATGCGGTGGAAGTGCTAAAGGAGATCGGGGATAGTCGGAGCTAATCCTATCAAGTACCCGACTGTCCACTTGGCCTTACGTCCGATAACGCTCATACTCTTTTGGTGTCCTCCGCAGCAAATGAAAAGGTAATCTCCAGCTTTCGCGAATACCTGAAGATCGAAAAAGGCCTGGCGCCGCTGACGGTGGCCGCTTACGAAAGTGACATCCGGCAGTTTGCCGGGTTCCTGGAGAAGCACAAGCGTGCTCTGCTCAATGCACGGCGCAATGACACCCGCGATTTCATCCAGGAGCTTTTTGGCAACGGCGTGGATGGCCGCTCGGTGGGGCGTAAGTTGTCTGCACTAAAGCATCTGTACCGCTATCTATTACTCGACAAGCTCATCGAGCGCGACCCCACGCTCAACATTGATTCGCCCAAGCAGTGGAAGGTGCTGCCCAAGGCTCTGGCTCATGACGAAATGGAAACACTGCTGCGCAGCCCGCGCGCCGCTTCCACACGCAAAGATGCGGAGGCGCTGGCGATGCGGGATCGCGCCATGCTGGAGATGTTCTATGCGGGAGCGCTGCGAGTTTCGGAGATCGTCGGGGTGAAGCTGGAAGATTTGAAGCTGGATCTCGGCTATGTGCTGGTGAGAGGAAAGGGCGACAAGGAGCGCATTGTTCCGCTGGGGAAGTCCGCGCAGCAGATTCTCACGGGATACATCAAAAGCGCGCGGGTGGTGCTGGCTGCGGGGAAGAACCCGCCATTTCTCTTTCTCGGCCGGGGGGCGCGGAAGCTCACGCGGCAGCGGGTCTGGCAGATGGTGGGCGCGGCTTCCGCCGGTTCCGGGCGTCATGCCAGCCCGCACATGCTGCGCCACAGTTGCGCTACGCACATGGTGGAGAACGGCGCCGATCTGCGCACGGTGCAGACCATCCTGGGCCACGCGGATATTTCCACTACCCAGGTTTACACGCACGTGGCGCTCGACCGGCTGAAGACCGTTTACCGGAACCATCATCCGCGGGCGAAGGCAAGATGATTTCACCACAGAGGCACGGAGACACAGAGAAACGAACACCTTCTGAATCTCCGTATCTAGGTGCCGCACTGTTTAGCTGAGTTCCTGCAATGAAAACCGAACGTCAGCCAACGAAGATCGAAAGAGCGGTTTACCATTTTCTGCGCTCCCTTCGCGAGCGCAATGCGTCGCCGCACACCATCAAAGCCTACACGGGCGATCTGCATAACTTTGCCGCTTACATTGGCCCTCGCGATCTTCGCAGCATTGATCACCTGGCCATTCGTGGATTTCTTTCCCGGCTCTACGAGAAGGGTCTCGGCAAGACTTCCGTGGCCCGCTCGCTGGCGGCGGTGCGCTCCTTCTATCACTGGCTGGCGCAGGAAGGGCACGTTGAGCAGAATCCGGCCATCTTGGTCTCGACGCCCAGGCTTCCGAAGAAGCTGCCGCGAGTCCCTACCATTGAAGAGATGAATTCCGTGCTCGACGGTCAGATGCCGGAGATCGCATCGTTCCCCGAGCGCGACCGGCTGATGTTTGAACTGTTGTATGGCTGCGGCATCCGAAACTCCGAACTGATCGGCATTAACCTCGACGACATCCGCCTCAGCGCGGAGGCGATCCTCATCCGCGGCAAGGGGAAAAAGGAACGTTACGTGCCGTTCGGAGACTCGGTGCGGTCGGCTCTGGCTGCCTACTTGCCGGTTCGCCAACAAATCTGCGGGGCGCAAAGAAAGAATACTCCCGCCCTGCTGATTAACCAGCGTGGCGGCCGCCTCACGACCCGCAGCGTCGGACGCATCGTCAAAAAGATTGCCGTGGCCAAGGGCCTCTCGCCCGATGTTCATCCCCACACCCTGCGCCACGCTTTCGGCACGCACATGCTGGAGGAAGGCGCCGACTTGCGCGCTATCCAGGAAATGCTCGGTCACGAGCGCCTTTCCACCACCCAGCGTTACACCCAGCTTTCCATGAAGCACGTACTTGAGGTCTACGACCAGACGCACCCCCGCGCAAAATAAATCCTTACCCTCTGGCGGCCAATTACTTCCGTAATTTGGCGAATGTGACTTCCTCGATTCACCATGGAAGGCTGAGAAAAAGTCGGATTTTGCGGCACTTCTCTTCCCCTGGCGGTTGTGGGCAAGTTGAGGAAAGCAAGCAATGCGAAAAGCTAACCCTGAGTTGTGGCTGGTGTTGTTTCTGGTGGTCATTGCGGCGGGGCTGAATTTTCTGGTCGCCTCCCAGCCCATGACGTTGATGTTCTACTTTCTCCCTACACTTTATTCCGCTTACCGTTTCGGGCGCCGGCACGCTACACTCACGGCCTGCGCAAGCATCGTGTTGGTGGTGCTTCTCGCTTACATAAACCCAACCGTGTTTGTACGCCCGTTGAGCTTGCCCATTTACGGGAGATGGCTCGACGTCATCCTTTGGGGCGGCATTCTGATTGTTTCCAGCTATGCCATGGGTACGTTGTATGAGCGGAACGCGAAGAGTCTACTCGAACTCAAAGACGGATATGAGGGAATTCTGCTGATCCTGCGGCAATTCCTCAACAGCCAAACCTATAGCGAGAGCCGGCCCTTCCGGATTTCGGTCTACGGGACGCAAATTGCCAAAGCGCTCGGTCTGGACGCGGAGAGCACCGAGGACCTGCGCACGGCCGCGCTGCTGCAGAACCTGAATGAAATCGGCATCACCAACGAGATCCTCTACAAAGCCGCCAACCTGAGCGAAGAGGACCTCGAAAAGGGCATGCGCAAGCGGCAGAAGATCACCGCCAAGACGATGGGCGGGGCGCTGCGCAGGGCAATTCCGATTCTAATAGCCAGCCAGAAGCTGATTCGGACCGGCGAACCGGCGGTGGATTCGCCCGTCGAAGTACAGGTTCTGGTGATCGCCGAAAATTATGAACTGCTGGTCAACGGGCCGGGGCGGAAGCTCTCTCCGGAAGTGGCGCAAGAAAGCATTATCCGAAGTTCGAAAGACAAATATGATTCGATGATCGTGGATGCTTTCGGCCGCGCGTTCGAATCAAAAGTGCAGGCGGCCACGGTTTAGCTCGAGGTGGTGGTTCCCGCCGCGGTTGTTCCTCCGCGCAATTCCTGCCACATTTGCATCACCTTGGATTTCAGGTCAGCCGTGAGCTGCGTGTAAGCTTCCTCTGATGCTTGTGATTCCGGTGGCGGAAAAATTGGATCGCCGATTTGCATCTTCAGCGGCTTGAATCCCTGGAAGGATTTTCCGCGAGGCCAGGCGTCAAAGAATCCATCAATGGCCACCGGGACAATCGGCGCCTGCAGATGAATGGAGAGAATGGCAGCACCCTTTTTGAAAATCCTCGGCGTGCCGTCAATGGTGCGCTCGCCCTCCGGATAAAGAATGAGCACACGCCCGCGGCGCAGGCCGAAGGCGCCGGCCTTCATAGCGGGAACGAGGTTAGCGTCGGGATCGAGGACGACCACACGCAGCGCGCGGGCCAGAAGCCGCATGAAGCCGGATCCGAAAATCTCGCTCGTGCCCAAGGAAAAGGTGTTACGAAAAACAGGCCAGGGTAAAACACAACCCAGCATGGCAGGGTCGAGATAGCTCTGATGGTTGGACGAAAGAATGAACGGACCTTGCCGGGGAATCTTCTCCACACCGGCAACGTGCATTTGAAAACGATCCAAGGCGAAAATCTGAACCAGGCGGCTGAAGCCGAACCACAGTATTTCCGTGATGGGGCGTGACTTGGCCAGCGCCAGCATTTCCGGGTCGGTGGGGTACTCCTGCAGGATCGTTCCCCAGCCGGCAAACTGCGGCCGAGGCCTGGAAGCGGTGCCAGAAGCGCTTTCCAGCACCGCGTCTACGAGATCGCGGACGCTGTAGATTTCGGCGAGGCGGGACTCTTCTACGTCACCGCCAAGTTTCTCCTCCAGCGCGGAAAGCAGTTCCACCCGCTGCATGGAGTCGAGACCTAGGTCAAGCTCCAGATTCTGTTTCGGTCGGATTTCGGGCGGCGCGTTTCGCGCCACTTCGCGGATGACTTCGAGGGCGCGATCCACCTCAGGCTGCGCCTGCCAATCCAGGTCCTCGGGGCTGAGAGGTTGCTCCTGCAGAGCTTCGTCCGAGACATCAACGTGCTTGCCCAGGTTCGCCCGCACCCGCTTTTGAATTTCGAAACGCTTGAGTTTACGGGTGGTGGTACGTGGCAGGTCCTCCTGCCAGATTTCGTAGTTGGCGATTCGCTTGGTGGAACCGATCTGGGCCGAAAGACTCTCGATGTCGTAACGAATGACCTCTTTCATGTTCACGATCTTGCGTTCTTTCAACACTTCGATATTGGGAACGATCACCGCGTAGAGTTGATCTGAGCGCGGGTCCTCCGGCGGACCCTCCAGGCCGAGGACGCAAATTTCCTTGATGTAGGGAGACCTCAGGTAATGCGCTTCTACCTCCTCGGGATAAATGTTCTTCCCGTTGCTCAGGATGATGATTTCTTTCTGCCGTCCGGTGATGAAAAGATTGCCATGCGCATCGAAGTAGCCGAGATCTCCGGTGTGCAGCCAACCGTCTTCGAGAGTGGAGGCGTTAGCGTCGGGTCGGTTCCAGTAGCCCTTCATGACAATCGGGCCGCGAATGAGAATTTCGCCCGCCGCCGGCCCATCGTCCCTGGCCTGCGGGTTGAGGATTTTTCCTTCGATTCCCGGCAGCGAAGGCCCAACCGATCCGATTAGGTTGTGGCCGGGCGGCACCACGAAGGCTGCGCCGGTTGTCTCCGTCAATCCGTAGGCTTGCAACACGTCAACGCCCAGGGCATGAAAATCGCGGGCAATCGCCGGATCGAAGCGCGATCCGCCGGTGATCAGAAAACGCATTTTGTCGCCGAAGGTCTGGTGGATTTTCCCGAAGAAAAGTGGCCCGGCGTTAATGTGGAACTTGCGCAGGGCAGCATTCAGTTTCATCAGGCTGCGGAGCGCGCGCTGAGCGAATGTGCCCCGCTTGGCAGCTTCTTTGAAAATGCGCTCGTGAATCAGATTGAAAAACTGCGGCACCACGGCGAAGGCGGTGATGTTGCGCTCCCGCAGGGCGCGCAGGAGTTCTGTCGTATTGAGGGTCTCCAGATACACCACGCGTGAGCCGCGCACCAGCGGCAACAGCAGATTGGCCATCTGCGATAGGACGTGAAATAGCGGCAGCACTCCCAGTACCGCATCCTCAGGTCCGATTTGAAGCAAGCCGAAAACGGCATTGACCTCTCCCAGCAAATTTGCGTGGGTAAGCATCACGCCCTTGGGATCGGCTGTGGTTCCGGAGGTATAAAGCAGAGAGGCCAGACTGTCGCTTGGTGACTCGGCCGCCACGAAATTGCCTGCACCGGCGGAGAACATTTCGTCGAGGGTGCCCTTGCATGAGGCGCCGGCAGTCTGGTCCGATGGCGGCGTGTCGGTCAGGGCAATCGCAATCGTCAGCTCCTTCGCGGCTTCCCGAACGAGTTCCAAATGCTTCTGATCGCTGAAAATCAGCGAACTCCCGCTGTCCTTCAGCAATTTGGCAATCTGGTCGGCGTGCAGGGCGGTGTCCAGCGGCACAGCGGTGCATCCGGCTGCAATAATCCCCAGGTAGGCCGCAACCCAGCGTGGATGATTATTGGCGGCAATGGCGCAGCGCGCGCCCGGTTCACAGCCGTTTTCCCCGATCCAGCGGCCGATGCACTCTGCCATGCGGCGGGTTTCGGCATAGGTGTAGCTCTCCACGCGCTCGCGAAGCTGAATCTCCAGCGCCACATTGGCCGGCCAGCGTTCCGCGCATTCACAGAAACTGCTGTAAAAGGTCGCCATCGCTTGCCGGGAATATACCTGAAAACCCAGGATCATGCCCGATTCGCCTCAGCCGGTTCTCATCTGGCGACTTACGCGCTTGCCCGGCATCTAATATGCTAGGCTTGAAGCACGAATACGTGCTTCTGTGGCTTCTGAGGTTTTCCTTTGATTGATAAGGCATTTGCCAAAGTCTTTGGCACCCGAAATGAACGTGAAGTCAAGCGCCTGCTGCCCCGCGTAGCCGCGATTGGCGCGCTCGAGCCTGCCATGCAGAAGCTCTCGGACGACCAACTGCGCGGCAAGACGGACGAGTTCCGCGGGCGCATCCATGAGCGGCTGAGCCGCATTGCGGACGAGTCCGACGCCGATCCCAACCGCCTGAAGAAAATCGAAGAAGAACGTCTGGCGGCTACCAAGGAAGTATTGAACGAAATTCTGGAGGAAGCGTTCGCCGTCGTGCGCGAAGCGGGCCGCCGCGTGCTCAACATGCGGCACTTCGACGTGCAGTTGATTGGCGGCATGGTGCTGCACCAGGGCATCATCGCCGAAATGAAGACCGGCGAGGGCAAAACGCTGGTCGCCACCCTGCCGGTTTACTTGAATGCGCTGACCGGCCGCGGCGTGCATGTGATAACGGTTAACGATTACCTGGCCAAGCGCGACTCGGAGTGGATGGGCCAGCTTTACCGCTTCCTGGGCCTGACGGTTGGCGTCATTATCCATGATCTCGACGACGCGCAGCGCAAAGAAGCCTACGCTGCCGACGTGACCTATGGCACCAACAATGAATTCGGTTTCGACTACCTGCGCGACAACATGAAGTTCAATCTGAATGATTGCGTGCAGCGCGGCCACAACTTCTCCATCGTGGACGAAGTAGACTCCATCCTGATTGACGAAGCCCGCACCCCGCTGATCATTTCAGGGGCGAGCGAAGAATCCACGGATAAGTACGCCAGGGTCAACCGCATCATCCCGAAGCTGGAAAAGGGCGAAGAGATTGATGGGCCTCCCGGCGAGCCGGCTACGCTCACGGGCGATTATGTTGTCGACGAGAAGCGGCGCAATATCTCGGTCACCGACGAGGGCTGGGAGAAGGTCGAACAGCTTCTTGGCATCGGCAACATCGCCGATCCCGAGAACTGGGATCTCAAGCACCACGTCGAAGTCGCCATCAAGGCCCACGCGCTCTATCACCGCGATGTGGAATATGTGGTCAAGGAAGGCGAGGTCATCATCGTGGATGAGTTCACCGGCCGCCTCATGCCCGGCCGCCGCTGGTCGGACGGCTTGCACCAGGCCGTCGAAGCCAAAGAGAACGTCAAGATCGAGCGCGAGAACCAGACGCTTGCCACTATCACATTCCAGAATTACTTCCGTATGTACAAAAAACTGGCGGGCATGACGGGAACCGCCGAGACGGAGGCTACCGAGTTCAGCAAGATTTACAACCTCGATGTGATGGTCATTCCCACCAACCGCCCGCTGCTGCGGCTGGAAAATTCCGACATCGTTTACCGGACGGAAAAAGAAAAATACTTCGCGGTTTCGGATGAGATTCAGAAGCTGAATCAGTCCGGCCAGCCGGTATTGGTAGGCACGACCTCGATCGAGAAATCCGAGCGCATTTCCGAGCTGCTGAAGAAGAAGGGCGTTAAACACTGGGTTCTGAATGCCAAGCAGCATGAGCGCGAGGCCGAGATCGTGGCGCAGGCTGGACGGAAGAGCATGGTCACGATTGCCACCAACATGGCGGGTCGTGGCACGGATATTCTTCTCGGCGGCAATCCCGAGTTCATGGCCAAGCGCGAGTGCCTGAAGAAAGGCCTGGCCCAGCCCCTGCGGGCGGCTCAGGGAAAAATTCAGATTGACGTTGACGAAAGCAAGAGCACGGTCTGGTACTACGAGGGCAAGGAGTACCGCGTTCCCACCGATCACTGGATCGAACTCCTGAACCGCTACAAACTGGAGACCGACAAAGAGCATGACGAAGTGATTGCCGTCGGCGGCTTGCATATTCTGGGTACCGAACGTCACGAGTCGCGGCGTATTGACAACCAACTCCGCGGACGCGCCGGACGCCAGGGCGATCCGGGCTCCTCTCGTTTTTATCTTTCGCTCGAAGATGACCTGATGCGCATCTTCGCCAAGGAGTGGGTTTCGAAGCTGCTGCAGCGCTTGGGCATGGAAGAAGGCATTCCCATCGAGTCCAAGTTAATCAGCCGCCGCATCGAGTCGGCGCAGGAAACGGTCGAGGCCCAAAACTTCGAATCCCGCAAACACCTCCTCGAATACGACGACGTGATGAACAAGCAGCGGGAAGCAGTCTATGGATTGCGCCACCAGCTGCTGGAAGGCGTGGAACAAAAAGAACTCATCCTCGAGGACTATGTTGCCGGAATCCTCAGCGAATTGATGGACGAGTTCTGCGCCGTCAAGGTTCACCCCGACGACTGGAACATCAAGGGATTGAAGGATGCGATCTTCACCCGCTTCGGCGTGGATATTCTCGCGGAAGGCATTCAGCCGCAAACGCTGAACCGGCAGGAACTCGGCGATGCGATTTTCGACAAACTGAAGTCCCGCTACGATGCCAAAGAAAGGCTAATCGGTCCCGACGCCATGCGCTACCACGAGCGCATGATCATGCTCAGCGTGCTCGATGCGCAGTGGAAAGATCACCTGCGCGATATGGACCACCTGAAGGAAGGCATTGGCCTGCGAGGATATGGCCAGCACGATCCTCTGGTCGAGTACAAACGCGAATCCTTCGACATGTTCGAAGCCATGATGAAGCGCTTCCAGGAAGAGACCACCCGCTATCTGTACCTGATGCAGATTCTAGAGCAGCCCAGGGCGGAAGTGGTGGAAGCCCCTCCGGACGATACGGGGCAGCCCAGTGCCGCGGCGCTCATCTCCCGTGGCGACGGCGATGGCCGGCGCCCTCGCGCTGTGGCCACGTCCGTCGATGAACTCGAGGAAGCCTTCCAGCGCAAAAAGCGCAGAGAACTCGAGCAGGCGCGCATGGCCGGTTCGGGCGAGCGCCAGCCGGTTACGCAAGTCGTCCGCGGCGAAAAAATCGGCCGCAATGATCCCTGTCCCTGCGGTTCGGGGAAGAAATACAAGAAGTGTTGCGGAGCCAAGGGCTAAGTAAGCTTTTCCTCTTCTTCTGCACCATCCTCAATGCCGGCGGCCAGTTGCGACTTCAGGCCATTTCCTGCATCCAAATATTAGGGCGTTTGTAAGAGTTTTCCCCGAGCGCCAGAGATCGTGAGGATGGCATGGTTGGTCTTCGTTTAGTTCGTCTGATTGAGGGTCACTCGAATGAGCTTGCAACCGAACTCATAAGAAAAATGCGGAGTTCGTCGAGGACAAGAGGTATGCGGAAAGTTCCTTCCGAGGAGTTACAGGAACGTGCCAATGAGATTCTGCATCACCTCAGCGAGTGGCTGCTCACCAAGTCTGAAGCGGACATCAAAGAGCGCTATCTGCGAATTGGAGAACGCCGGGCGGCGCAAGGTGTCCCGCTGAGCGACTACTGTTGGGCGCTTGTGCTGACCAAACGGCACGTGTGGAACTTTCTTCAGAGGCAGGGTTTTCTGCGTGGACCGGTTGAGCTTTACGGTGAAATCGAACTGTTACAGTTGCTCGACCATTTCTTCGACAGTGCTCTTGGCTATGCGGCAAACGGCTACGAGCAATACACGGAAGAGCAACAGGTTCCGGTGGAAAAGTATTCCAAAGTTCACGCCGCCATCTAGCTGGGGTTGCAACTTACTGCCATCGGGGCTTGGGCAACAGGAACGACTTCACCACGATGTTGTTGGGCTGCAATCCTACGGGAATCATAGTCAACAACGAATATTCCCCGGGTTCAAATTTCTTTCTGGGTATCCGCTTCTGAATCACGGTGACGTCCGCCGATTCCGAATCCAATACCAATAAGTACTTCTGGCTCTGCGAAAGCGCCAGCCCTTGCGGCTTGCTTCCTACCGGAATAGGCGACTCGGGGAGTGTCCTGCCTGCGTCGATATCGTAAATGGCTACGGTGTTGGCGCCGTAGTCAGTCACGTAGATACGTGAATTGTCCGCCGTTACCAATCCCCGCGCCGGATTGGCCCCGATCAGATGACTCTCTCCCACCTCGTTGGTGGAAGTCTCAATGATCGAAATGCTGTCGGAATCGAAGTTGCACACAATCAATTCACCGCCGTCCGGCTTGAGTGCCAGATTGCCGGGCGTTTTGCCGACGTCCAGCAAAGCGAGCAGTTTGTCGCTCTTCAGGTCAATGGAGGCGACCTGGGCCGAGCCGCTACACGCGACAAAGGCCTTACTGCTGTCGGGAAGAATGGCAATGTCGCTGGGCTGCCGGCAGGTAGCAATCGTGCTGCGCACTTCCAAACGGTGGGCGTCAATCAGCGATACCGTGCCGTCGCCGTGATTGCTGACGACCACGGTTGTGCCATCGGGCGAAACCCGCGCCAATCCAGGCGAGACGCCCACGCGAACGTTTCCCAGCACTGCCCGCTTTTCCAGGTCAATGACCGAGACGTTATCGGAAGCGGAATTGGCCACGTAGGCCCGCTTGCCGTCTTGTGAGACGTCAATCGAATAGGGAAGAGCGTGCACTCCAATGGTGGCCACCACGTTGTTGGTCTCGGCGTCAATCACACTGATATTGTTTGAGCCGGTATTTGCCACATAAATTTCGTTTTTCTTGCTGTTGGCCGCAATGGCATCCGGATCGAGCCCCACGGGAATGGTTCTAGCCGGCTCAAAGGTCCGCAGGTCAATCGCCGTGACACTGTTGCTCTTGCTGTTGGTGACGTAGGCATACTCGCGATAGAGTGGGCCAAAGTCGCGGAATTCCGGCTCGCGAAAGTACCACCAGAAACCGCCGCCAACCATGCCGCAGAGCAGAACGATGAAGAGTAACTTTTTCAAGCCTTGATATTCCGGTGAAAAGGAAAGATTATCAGACCGCGTGGTAGTGAGTACGGCGTGTGAACAGAGACCGCTAAGGCTTCACGGCGACGGACGGGCGGCGAGGTAATTGCAACTTCAATAATGTCGCCGGGTTCAAATACACTCCCTGCCAGCGGACGGCGACGTGCAAATGCGGCCCGGTTGCCCGGCCGGTGCCGCCGCTTAGACCGATTTCCTGACCGCGCTTTACCTGTTCGCCCTTCTTTATCGCAAATTTCGATAGGTGGAGGTAAAGCGTCATCAGGCCTTGCCCATGGTCGAGGACCACACAATTACCCTCAAAATATAGCGGTTGCGCCAGAACGACCGTTCCCGAATTCAGGGCGGAAACCGGGGTGCCCGGTGGAACCGCATAGTCCAAGCCTTCATGCATGCTGCGGGTCTCGCCATTGAACACGCGGCGCGTTCCGAAAACATCCGAAATGCGCGCTTTCACCGGAGGCAGGAAGGGACCAGACCACTCCCGTTCCGTTTCGAAGTGCCGAAACACGTCCTGCTTCAGCGTCTTTTCCTGGCGGATTTCTTTCAATTGCGCGGTGCTGGGCTCTGTAAATCGCTTGGCGACCGTTACTGCGATCACTGGATATTTCGCCGTGCCGACTGCGACCTCCCGCTCGAATGAGATATCCTTTCCAGCCGCCGACGTTCCCTTAAGTTGCAATGTGTAGTCGCCTGGCTTGGTTGTGAGGCTGACGCCGGAGATTCCGTACCACGTCTTGCTGGGCGGGTCGAAGGAGAAGAATACCTCGTGTCCAAACCAACTTCCTGAAAGCGAGGAGAGTCGTATCGGAGGCTTCACACGAAAAACAATCGGCGCCCCGTTTACCAGCCTTACTGGCTGCCAGCCAACTGACCAGGAACTCTTCGCCTTGGAATCGGCCGCTCCACACAGAGGCCAAAGCGAAGCCAGCACCAGAATCAACAAGCAAATGGCCTGAGGAAACGTACGCGCGCTATTTCGATTTAGCTGGGTTGCCACCATAACAGCCTAGCACCATGGTGACGCCGGAAGGCTATAATCCGCAACGTGCGAACCATCGCGTTCATGGTGATGATGCTTGGTATGGCCGCTGCTATTTCGTCAAGTGAGATGCCGGCAGATGCAAAGGCAGATCGCGTTGTTGTTATCAAGAGCCAGCGAATTCTTATGTTGATGAGGCAAGGTAAGAAACTGAAGAGCTACAAAGTCGCGCTGGGAGGGAACCCAATCGGACCCAAAGTCGAGCAGGGCGACCACAAAACTCCCGAGGGGAACACTATGTCCCGGGAGGAGATGTGTTTATCCACGGGCTTTCCAATGGATTCGTTCCCCACGCCCCTGGCGGCACATTGCGCGAGGTGGCGGCCGAAGCCCAGCGCTGCCATCACAAGAGGTTGGGCATTCTGGGGACCCGGCATCTGATGGAAGGTCCGGTTTATCCCGACGCTGACCTACTTCCGGGGAATCATCTGCACTCTGGCCGACGAAGGCTGCGATGCGGTTGTGCTCGGCTGCACCGAGATTCCGCTGCTGGTTGAGCCGGAGTCCTCCCGGCCCACGCTGGATTCCACGCGGTTACTGGCGCGGGCCGCTCTGAGAAAAGCTGTAGACGCCTAGGGATCCAGACGCCTGCGGTACGTGCCGTCGATTTCAGGTGCGCAAAATTTTTACCTCTCCATTGGACTTGTAAGCGGTCCCTCTTCCTCAGCAACCCTCCGCCCATCACCTACATCGAATGTGCGCCTTGAGAGGCAAATTCCATCAGCTGTCCTTAGTGGTTCTCCTGGCCTCAACCGTGGGTCTGTTGGGAGGCTGCCGCGGCGTTGTGGCCGGACCGGTGCCGACCGTGACCTTCACGGCTTCCCCTGCCACGATTTCAGCCGGGGATGTTTCGACCCTGACCTGGAGTTCGACCAATGGCGCTTCGGCCACCATTGACAATGGCATTGGAACCGTCGCAGCCAGCGGGACCATGACCGTAACTCCCACGCAAACTACAACTTACAACATTACGGTGCAGGGCTCCGGCACCGCGACTGCGGTCGGTCAGGCCACCGTGACGATCGGCACAGCCAATGTAGATTCCGTTAACCACGTCATCTTCATGCTGCAGGAGAACCGTAGCTTCGACTCCTATTTCGGTATGCTGAACCCGTACCGCCAAGCCAACAGCTGGAACATGGGGGATGACGGCAAAGACTACGAAGTGGATGGCATTGACGACAAGCTGAGCCTCATCAGCAACATGGACGATGAGGGCAATGTCTATCCGCTGTTCAAATTCACCAGCAGTTGTATTGACGACGAGAGTTCGGCCTGGCTGGAAAGCTACGGCGACGTCAATCGCTATGATTTCCTGACTACGCGCCCCATCCAAATGGATGGATTTGTTCATACCGCTGAAGGTTTCGCAAAAGCCTGCGGCCTCTCTGGAACTTGCTCCGGCAACTTTACCGATATGGCCGGCAAGCGCGCCATGGGCTATTACGATCAGGATTTCCTCAATTACTACTACTACATGGCCTCGCAGTTTGCGATCTCAGACCGCTGGTTTTCGCCGCTTTCCAGCAAGAGCGTTCCCAACCGCATTGCGACCTTTACCGGAGGCACCACGCAGGGGCTGGTCAGAGATCCGGGCAACGACGATCATGTGGGCCAGCTTAGTATCCCCTCGATTTTTTCTGAGCTCGACCAGGCAAGTGTTTCCTGGAAACTCTACTACACCGTCACTAACAGTCTCTGTCCCGCCGGCGACGACGAATGTTCGACTTCCGGGAACGGAAACCTTCCGGCAACAACGTTTTCCTATCTCAGTTATTCGCTGCGCTATCTCTATGCGAACCCGGGTGGAGCTGCCTGCACCGGCACTACGCAGGCTTCCAGCGTCGTAGGCGATATGACCAACTCGTTCTGCATTGATCCCAACCATATTGCGCCGCTATCGCAGTTCTATACCGACCTGTCGAATGGCACGCTGCCCAGTTTCGCTTTCATCGAAGCCGGATTCGGCAACAACGACGAACATCCGGGCTCAGGGCAATCGATTCTGACCGGCCAGGCGCAAGTGGCGAAGATTCTGAACATGTTCATGACCAGTCCTTCGTGGAACGATTCGGTGTTCTTCTTGAGTTACGACGAAGGCGGAGGGCCCTACGATCACGTGCCGCCGGTGCCGGGCCACTCCAATGACAATACCGATGCCTCGTTGGGCACGATTCCCGACATCTCGCAGATTTCAGTTAATCCTGATGGATTCGGCCCCTGCGTTCCGGCCGGGGGGATGGCGACCACGCATTGCGATCTGAAGGCGGGCGAACCGGGCGCCAATCCGGCAGATGCAGCGGCGGCGCAGGGATTCGCGGCGCAGTTAGGCTTCCGCTTGCCGAACATTATCGTTTCGCCTTTTGCGAAACGGCACTTTGTTTCCCACACGCCCATGGATCACACCGCGGTGATCAAATTTGTCGAAGACCGCTTTATCGGAAGCTCGGCGCATTTGACCGCTCGCGATGCCGCCCAGCCCGACTTGCTGGAATTCTTCGACTTCAACGTAATTCCGTGGGCGACGCCGCCTTCTCCGCCCGATCCGGTGACGCCGGCGACCTTGGGCCACGATCCCTGCGATCCCACGAATATGGGACCCTAGCTCCCTCCGCGGAATTCGAGGATGCCCCGTCCAAGCGTTCTTTGCCATGGGCAGGGATTCTAGTATGAAGTGGCACGTGCGTTAAGCGTGAGGAATTGTGCGGTGGGCGGTGATATTAACACTGACCATCCCAAAGTAAAACCCCGCCCAAGCAAAAAAAATGCTTGGACGGGGCGCCCTACGAACCCAATCTGACTTTCGAAGCCTTACACGAAAACCTCGCCCGGCAACGCGGTCAATGTCCGCGTGGAGAGAGTGTTCTGTACAAACCGCACCGGCTGCTCCACGGTGGATGGCTGCAGCTGCCGGCGTTCGATACGCAACTTCAGCGCCCGTTCGATCTGCCGCAACTCCAGTACTTCCGCCCCCGCCACCAGCGTTGTGGCGCGGCCCTGCGAGCCGGCGCGTCCTGTGCGCCCCACCCGGTGGATGAAATCCTCGGCGATCTTGGGCACATCGTAATTGATGACATGGGCCACATCGTCCACGTGCAAGCCACGCGAGGCGATATCGGTGGCGACCAGCACCTGATGTATGCCTTCCTGAAACCCGCTCAGGGCCTTGTTGCGCTGGGACTGCGAGCGGTCGCCATGAATCATGGCCGCGCGAAAGCCGTCGCGCGCCAGCGACTTGGCGATTCGTTCGGCGCCGCGCTTGGTACGGGCGAAGACCAGCGTCTGCCCGGTCTCTTCATAAAGCAGTTGCCGGAGCGCATCCATTTTCTCTGCCGCGCGCACTTCGTAAGCCGTGAGCTGCACGCTTTCCGCCGGCTTGAGCACCGAGCCCAGCGCCACCCGCACCGGTTCGCGCATGTATTCATGCACCAGGTTAGCCACAGACTGTTCCATCGTGGCGGAGAAGCACAAGGTCTGCCGCCGCGTCGGCAGCGTGGCCACAATGCGCCGGATGGCGGGCAGAAACCCCATGTCCAGCATGCGATCGGCTTCGTCGAGCACCAGCATTTTGATCTGGCGCAGGTCCGCCAGCTTGCGGTCAATGAAGTCCTGCAGGCGTCCGGGGGTTGCGATGATCAGACCGCAACCGCCGCGCAGGCTGAGAATCTGCGTTTTCTCCGCTACGCCGCCGATCACCAGCGCCGCCTTCGGCAGGTTCTTGCCGCGCAGTTGTTCATATTGCTCGTGGACCTGCATGGCCAGCTCGCGCGTTGGCAACAACACCAACGCGTTCGCCTGCCGCAACGGCTCGCGCCGCAGCATCTCGATGAGCGGCAGCAGGAAGGCCAGAGTCTTGCCGGTCCCGGTCTGCGCCGTGCCGATTACATCTTTGCCTTCCAACGCAGGCGGAATGGCCTGCTCCTGGATGGGGGTTAAAGTTGTGAATTGAGCCGCCGCCAGCTTCTGCTGCAGGGCAGCAGACAGCGGCAGTTCTGAAAAGCTAGTCATTCGATTTTGTTTCTTTCTGGAGAGGCCTGTCGTCACACGCTCGGACACACGTCCGAGTTTCCACGCCGCTCACGTTCAATTTAGATTTAACGCTGAGGGAAACGGCGGGCAGGAAAAGCGGAGATACAACTGGTTCAAACTGAGGAACCACCGCGAAAACAAGCAAACCGTGCAAAAGCGTCACAGACAGTATAGCAGAACCCGTTTTTCGACCTGGCACGGGCGAGATTTACCCCGGGTGCCGGCTTCGAGGTGTCCCCATCCTGACGTCGCCGGGCAACTTCAGGATGGTTTCTCGCGACCAGGAGTGTGCAATGCGAGCGCCCTCAGCTCTCGCCCTTTTTCTTGTGGCGAGAACCGGGGAGTCTCAGTCCACGCCGCGGTGCCTAGTGGCTGTCACCATCATGGTCAACGTCGCCGGTACTTTTGAGGCTGAACGTATCCTGTGGAATCGCCGGGCTCTTCGCGGTTTCGGCCTGCGGTTGAGGCTTGGAAGCCGCCGGTTGCAATACTTGGCTCGCGTAGCTGGGGGAGGCACCACTAATAGGGTTTGTCATACTGGACCCTATCGGTAGCTTGGATCAATTCTTTAGCGGCTGCACCGGAAATCCGGCTTTAGATCGGCAACCAGCCTGCCAGGCGGTGCGGCGAAGAGCCTTGGTTGCCGGATCGCCCCGCTCACCGCCCAACCTTTTCCGCGAGCGCGCTAGGAAGTTCCCCCGTAGCGCCTTCCGGACCGCCCCGCGAACGGCGCAAACCCATCACCTCCGACAAATAGGCAAGCAGGTAGAGACATCCAGCCAGCAGATAAAGGAAGCGGAAACCAAAATACATGGAGTTATATTCCAGCAGGCCTCCACACATGGCTCCCAGCAGGTTCATTCCTAACATTCCGGAGATCGCCCCGCGTGAACGCAGCAGCGTAGAGAAAACCATGCCGGAGAAGAACACCGGGCTGGTAAGCAGAATGGCGTAGCCCACGCGCCCCGCCCAGGTGAAGGAAATGCTGCCGCCCCGGAGCCACCAGCCGATGCCTATGCTGGACAGCAAAAGAAAGTAAGCCACAAGGTTCTTCTTGACGGTGAAGCGCAGCACAATCCAGTTGGCAAGAAATGCCATCACCAGGATGGCAACGATGACCACCCCGATCACCTGCCAGGAGTTCCCGAACACCAGCCCGAGTTCTGTGATGGCCTTGGTTTCCACCAGCATGAACCCCGCTCCCAAAAAGAAGAACGGTGCATTCCCAACTTGCAGCCGCACCTCCAGGAACCTGGAGAAGATGAAAGCGGAAAGCATCAGAACCACCGCCACCATCAGCAGATATGAAAGCGGATAGACCCTTCTGGGCATGTAAAAGAATGGCCAGTCGTCGGTCGATACATCCGTAATCACGGAGGAGTGCGCGTACTCAGGCGTCGCATCCCTGAATCCGCTCTCTCGCAGAAGTGCCGCCGGAGCCCTAAGGGTTCTATCGTTCGCTTCAAGAAAAATTACCGCCTGGTCATAGCCGGCCGCGACGCACAGCGGCGGCCGCCCATCAAACGCGGTTTGCAGCATCAAGAAAAGTTTGCGCCCGAGCTGAGGGTTCATCACCGAGAAGGAGAGCGACAGGATTCCGCTCTCGCTCAGCCGCGAACGCGCCTCCCGAAGGCCTTCGACCGTATAGACGAAAGAGTCCAGGCGCACGCTGGAGGCCTGGCTGAGCAGGGTGTGAGAGTCGAGCAGGCCATAAATCACCAGTTCATAACGCTCCGGCGTATTGTGCAGGAAAGTTCGTGCGTCGTTGACGACCTCATGCACGTGCGGGTCGGAGTAGGGGTGCTCCGGATGCGCAATCCTCCCCTCCATCAAAATGGCGGGGTCAATCTCCACCGCATCCACCTTCACTGTGCCATATCGCAGCGCCGCGGCTACATCGTTTCCGGTTCCGGCTCCGACTACCACCACCGAACCCGGAGCATGTCCATACAGCTGATAGGGAAACTCGTAGTAGCTGCGAATCCTCCTCAGCTCGGGATCGCCATCCACATTGCGATTGGAACGCGCCAGGTTATTGACCCGCTGGTGGTAATGGCCCGCAGCTGCGATGACGGTCAGCCCATTGGCTTCGTGCCCCACCTCGAGCAGTTGATACGGCGAGTAAATGCGTTGCCACGCGGGATCGTACGGCCAGCCCACCATCGTCAGGGCGAGCACCGCAAAAATGGATGCGAACGCGAGTGTGCGCCCCGTCCATACGTGAAAAAATACAAGTGGAGTGAATGCCAGCAGAAACCAGAGAATTGGCGGCGCCCAGAATGCGCTCACGCCGAACATCAACAGGACGCCCGCAATGCTTCCGGCCAAATTGAGCCCGTAGGCGGAAAGCTTCTCGCGCCTTTCCATCAGGTAGCCGCACAGTTGACCGACAGGCAAAAAAGCCAGCGCCGTCAACAGAAAAACGAATGCCAGCAGGTATTGGGCCGGCAGGCCCACCCCAATGTTGTGCACCACCGGCAAGCCCATATTCAGCTGCTCCGAGAAGGGCAGCAGTTTAAGGCTCGCGCGACTGGGCTCAGCCAGCCCATAGCGCAGAAATAAGAGCAGAGCGAATTGCCAGCCGAATAAGGGAATAGCCAGGAAAAGAGGCAGGGACTTGCGTTTTCCCAGCGCGTAGCCCACTCCCAAACCGGTAAAGCAGGCCAGCAACGAGAAATTCTTGTAAAACGCGAAGAGCGCGAGAACCGACGCCTGCCAGCGAATGATGGCCAGTTCAAGAAAAAGGCTCACTGCCGCTGAGATAAAAATTGCAAGACCAACGTAGCGATCGGGAAGGCGCAACAGGAATTCGGCCTGCCGCTGTGCCGCCGACTCCATAATGGGCACGGCCTTCAGTAGCAACTGGCGCAGGACAAAAACGCAAATCAGCCCGGCCAAGATCAGCAGGACCACCGGCAGCGACAGCGGTAGGGCTCGCAATGCCATGGCCCGGCTGGCCAGATAGGTTAGGACAGGAGCCCCAAGGCTGCCCGCCAAAGCCAAAAACATCAAACGCACATAAGGGCGCACCTACATCTCCTCCGGGAAAATCGGGGTGGAGTCGGTTCTTAAGTTTCTGCCAGAGGCATGGGAGAGATGTTTCATGCTGCACTCTTTGGCTGGGCAAAGGTCTTCAGGCGCTTTGCCGTAAGCATAGCTGTGTTCGCTGCTCCAGTCCATTGTCCCGAACGCGGGTCCGGCGGCTTTTCTCCCGGCGGACGCGCATCGTATCATAGAACGGATGACCTACCCCATCCGAGTCTGTGTCGTCTGCTCCGAAGAGTTCGAACTGAAGCCTGACAAGCCCGGCTTCGCCAACCGTTGTCCAGCCTGCAGCGAACCCGACGAAGCTGGCCTCCAGCCGAAGCAAGGCGCTGGCGCCGAAGACCGCCAAAGTTCAGCGGAAATGAACGCAGCCCGCCGAGACGCCATGCGCAACCTGTTGTACCGCAAGGATAGTTGACGGCTTCCTCACTCCTCCGGAGTGCCGACATCGTCCGGTTCACTCCCAGACATTTTCCACACGCGCATGTCATTACTCTCGCCCCGAAGTTGGTCTATAATCGCCCGCCGTGGAGGAGAAGCCAATGGCTAAACGCATCTGTGGTTCACTCGCGCTCGTCTGCCTGCTCGCCGGCACGCTCTGTGCCGCCGACAGTCCTTTCTGCGGCAAATGGAAACTCAATACCGAAAAAAGCAAGATCGCCGGAGAGCAGATGAAAATCGCCGATGATGGCGGCAACAAATACACACTGACCTTCGGCAACGTATCCGACACCGTTGTGGCCGACGGCAGCGATCAACCGGTTCATTTCGGAAGAACCGTGGCCATTACCCCGGAGGGTTCCAATACCTGGAAGATGGTCGAGAAGAAGGACGGCAAAGTGACCAGTTCCATGACCCACACGCTTTCCGCCGACGGCAAGACACAAAGCATCAAAGGCGCCAACTATAAGCCGGACGGTTCCAGTTCCGATTTCGACGTGGAACTCAAGCGGGTGGGCGCCGGCACGGGCTGGGCCGGCACCTGGGAGAGCACGGAAGTGAAGATTGCTTCTCCGACCGACTGGGAGATCACACCTTTTGAAGGCGATGGATTGACCTTTAGTGCTCCCGCCTACGACGACACGCTCAGCATGAAATTCGACGGCAAAGATTATGAAGAAAAAGGTCCGGCCGTCGCCGCTGGTTCAACCTCATCCGGCAAGCGCCTCAATGCCCACACTTTGGAAGTGACCGACAAGGTAAAAGGCGAGGTGATGGATCATGAAAAATTTGCGGTTTCTCCCGACGGCAAGACCATGACGCTCACCGTGCATGAAATCGGTCAGCCGCACGTGCAGAGTTACATCTACGACAGGATGTAGCGCTAAGCTGTTTAGGTGGCCCGGATCTCGCCGCAGTTGCGAGATCTGGGCCACTCCGCTCTCGGCTCACGCCGCTCCGAATTTCGCCACCAGGCAGCCAATCCTGTGGAACATCAGTGATAAACTACGATCAAGTGAAGGAGTATTGTCATTCCTCCGCAACGGAGGTGAAGTTATATGGCCGACCGAAAACAATTTCGCGATGTTGCAACTGATCCAGAGCTCACCAAAATCCTAGAAGCCTCCAGAAAAAGGGAAGTCACCGAAGACGAGTTGCGGCAGCAAAGAATCAGCTTTGCATTCGGCAATGCACCGTTCAGTGCCGAAGGCCGTATTACTAAAGACAGCGTCAGAATCACCTCGGAAAACATCAAGCTGCTGCCGTAGGGCGGCAGCCTTCTGCGATTGCGATGTCGGTTAGAGAAAGAGACGACCCGGCTTTATACACCAAGATTCAAGAGCAGAATCTGCTTCGGCAATATGACCTTCTCTCCAATTGCATTGAAATTGGTCTCGAGAAAGGCATTGAGGCCTTCGATAAGTACACCCTTTGGGCGTTGAACTACGCGGCGGTCTCCAACATTTGTCAGCTTGGCGGCCGTTACCGGGAAGGACCGATCCGGGTCGGCAATCACGTGCCACCGCATTTCGACGATGTTCCCAAGATGATGGACGCGTTCTTCTCTCTCATCCATGAGAATTGGACCATCGTGGAGCACCCAACAATGCTTGCCGCGTTTGCATTGTGGAATCTCAACTGGATTCATCCTTTCATCGAAGGCAATGGCAGAACCGCTCGGGCCGCTTGCTATTACCTGATCTGCATGAAGCAGGGCAGAATCCTGGGCGGAAGGAAAACCGTTCCCGAGCGCATCCGCGAGAATCGGGCACCTTACATCGCGGGATCGAGAGCCGCAGACCGCCCCTATGAAATGGGCCAGTACGATGTCACCGAATTAGCGACATATCTTGGAGAACTGTTGAAGGGGCAACTTTCGGAACCGTAGAGTCGTCTGGCGTCCGCCGAGGAATAGGATTGGCATCTATTTGCACTTGCCACGTGCCGTTATTCGCGCTCACAATTGAGCGTTGAGGCTGAGTCGGATGATTGGCCAGATCCCCATCGTAACTTTCGATACCAGCGCCCACAATCGCCTCGTTAAAGATGGCACTAAGTCTGGGCCGATAATGGCAGGGATAGAGTCGGGCCTGTGGTTTCGTTTCGCGGGGTTGTCTGTAGAAGAATTATTTGCCCATCCCCAGCGCAGAGATCGCGAGGCACTTTTCTATTGTTGCCGACGCCTTCAGAGGGGACCTAGCGATTGCCTTCTTCCCAGCAATCTACTAATCGAGCGTCTGATCGTTGCTCACTTCAATGACACGAGAAGATTCAATTGGAAAACTGTGAATGTTAAGTGGAACGACTGCGAGAGGGCGATCCGTAACCCCGAGTTTCTAGTCGATGAACGAGTATCCGTGGACCAGCGACAACTCCAATCGGAGCGGAATAAGCTAGGTAAGCGAGAGTTCTTGGCACTCCGATCGGAACTTCAAGCGATCTTCGAAAAGCACGGCGAGCCTCGACCGGCCGATTTTCGGACAGCGATTTCGCGACTGGAAAACAGCACCAATAGCTCCGTATACGCGATGGCACAACGATATTACGACCTTGCCACAAAGAAAAACTCTGATGAGGCAACGGTTAAGCAGTTTATGGATGCTTGCCCGCCATTCCGTTCCCTTATCTACGCGAGGTTCATACCTTGGTATAACCAGGCGGTGCGGGATTATCCCGCAGGAGAGAAACTTAGTGCCGGAAGTAATGATTTGTTTATGAGTGTATATCTACCTTATTGCGATAAGTTCGTGACAGCGGAAATCAATGGTCAACAACAGAAATGCTTGCGAGAGATCGCAGCTGTCGCAGGTCTGGAAACGGAAGTCCTGTCGTATGACGACTTCCGCGAGAGCTTTCTAGTCAACGTCTGACAGCCGAGACACCTCGTTAACCTCAAACCTCAGTTGCGGAAGTCTAAGGCAAATTCAACGCAAAGTCATCCTTGCCCCATTTAGCTCCCAATTTTCCCCAAACGCTGTTGAAAACGCATCACTTGCCAGACACTGTGCTCTAATACTCACAGCTGCATGCCTGCCCGCACCAAACTCCGCCGCCGAGTGAAGCGCCTCTACCGCGACCTGCGCGGCGCCCGCGAAGTGGTGCGCGCGCTCGTTTCGACCGATCATCCTTTTCTGGCGCACATCATTCCGATGCGCCGCTGCAATCTGGCCTGCACCTACTGCAACGAGTTTGACGATGTCTCTAAACCTGTGCCGCTCAACGAGATGTTCCAGCGGATCGACAAACTGGGCGCGCTCGGCACCTCCGCCGTCACCATCAGCGGCGGCGAGCCCCTGCTGCATCCCGAGCTCGATGAGGTCATCCGCCGCATCCGCAAAAACGGCATGATTGCCGGGCTCATCACCAACGGATATTTTCTCGTCCCCGAGCGCATCGAGCGCCTCAACCGCGCCGGCCTGGAGTGGCTGCAGATTTCCATCGATAACGTCACCCCCGACGACGTCTCCAAGAAAAGCCTCAAGGTTCTCGACAAGAAGCTGGAAAACCTCGCCCAGTACGCCGACTTCCACGTGAACATCAACTCCGTGGTGGGCGGTGGAGTCTGCAATCCGCAGGATGCCCTCACCATCGGCAAACGCGCGCTGAGTCTGGGCTTCACTTCGACCATCGGCATCATTCACGACGGCAGCGGACAGCTGCAGCCCCTGACCGACGAAGAAAAACGCGTCTATCACGAAATGAAGGGGATGGAAAAAAGCAGCTTCACCCGCATCAACGCCTTTCAGGACAACATTGCCCAGGGCCGCCCCAACCAGTGGCGCTGCCGTTCGGGCGCGCGCTACCTCTACATTTGCGAGGACGGCCTGGTGCACTACTGCTCGCAGCAACGTGGATATCCCGCCATCCCGCTGGAGAAGTACACCTTAGCCGACATCCGCCGCGAATACGTGACCGAAAAAGGTTGTGCCCCGCATTGCACGGTTTCCTGTGTGCATCAGGTTTCAGTGCTCGACTCCTGGCGCGGCCCCCAGCATCCGGCGGTTGCCGGACCACCCGCCGGGCTGGTGCAGATCGAGTAGCGGGTGGGGACAGCCGCCCTCGGCTGTCTGGCGGAGCGAAGCTCCGCGGCGCCCTCTCAGCACTCGTATCCAAAAAGAACGCGAATATTTCGTAGGGCCCGGAATATTGTCATTGCAGACGGAGCCGTAATAAAGCAAATCTAGCCACCCGGACAGCCGCTATCGGGCCTCCGCCGCTATCTGTTTGAGAGGCCTGCGGTTGTCGACTCTATATCTCAAAGATATAGCAAAATCGACTTCTAGCCCTCCCTGAGGCCGAACATACTCCGGGCTGGCCGAGGCCAAGAAACGCGCCTATAAGCGATCCTGATGCAATCTCGGTGTGTTCTGGAGGGAGATCTGGGCGAGCGCGGAGCCCCCGGGTCGGCGGCTTTTCTGTTGAACCAATAGCTTCCAGCTAAGTATTTGATCCACCAAGGCGGACGTAGCTACTTTTTTGGCTTGGCGGTGGGCGGAAGCAGGCCGCTGAGCCGCAGATAGGTCGCTTCCTGTCCGTAATGATCGGCCCAGTCGTTGGTCAGGCCGATCAGCGCAAAGGCGCGGGGAGCGGTGCGTCCGCCCCAGAGTTCGACCGGCTCGCCCAGTTGGGAATCGCTCACCTTGCTCAGAGCCGTGCCGCAGAAGTCAAACGAGGCCTTCAGCGCGCTGACAATTTTGTCCTTGCCGTCGGAATCTTTCAGCTCTTCGGGCTTGGGGGCCGGCACATCGCCAATCTTGGCGCAAAGGTAATCGTTGGATTCGGTAATATGAATCATCAAATGGCCAAAGCTCATGTGCCCGGGCGTGGGTTTGAAACCGTATTTATCGGCGGGCATCTCCTCGGCCGCCGCCACAATGTTTTTCTGCTGCCGCGGCAAAATCTCCCGCACCACCGAGGTCACGGGATCTTTGGTCTGGGCCATGGCGAAACAGGAAGCGAATAGGAAGACGGAAATCAGAAGTTTCTTCATTTCTTCTCCACGGAAATCATAGTCCGAGCACCTTGCTAAAACATCGCCGCCAGGCCCGCCCCCGCCAGCTTGTAGAGCACATACCAGCCCACGATAATGCCGATGGCCGTCGAGCGTTTGACTTTGCTGTTGCAGGCAAAGCCGATGCCCATCAGGATGAGGCTCCAGATGATAAACACATCCAGCCCCGAACTCAGGACATACAGAAACTTGTTGCCCGAAGGGTCCATGAAGTAGGAGGGATTGCTCGCCACCGGCACATTGATATTGAAGCCGTCACGGTCCACCCCGGCGAACAGCACAATCATGCCCAGGGTGGCGTGAATAATCCCGGGAAGGCTGCCGTAGCTGACAATCGCCAGCGAGGTGCCGAAGCGCACGTCGGCGCCGACGCCAAGATTGAAGGTGGCCATCAATACGGCGGCGATAATCACGAAAGAAATCAGGATGATGGCCGGGAAGGCGAAGCCAATGTACTTGGTCACTTTGGCGGCGACCTGCAGCTGGCGGGCCTGCTGCTTGGCCGGCAGCTTGTCGAACTGATCGGCGCGGGCGGAGCGGGATATCTGATTGCGCGTCACCTGCTCGTAGCCGATTTGCTTGCCGACCACCAGCATGAACGCGATGGAGAACAGGGAAATCACCAGCCACGGCGCCCACCAACTGGAGTTGCGGCGCAGATCGGTGAAAGTCTTGCTGGGCGCAACAAAAGTGTCAACCAGCCGCTCGACTTCGGAGAGCTTTGCGGGTTCAGTCGCGGGAACCGGGGGGATGGGAGCGGCAGCCATGGGACCTCCTGTGCTGGGGCCGAATTGTAGTCGTCAGCCGGGCGGGAAACAAGCCGGATGCGATCTCGCGTGAGCGCGGCGCGCCCATCCTAAACTCTCAATTACTCCCCAGGGTGCGCTGTCCAAGCTTCGCTTGGGCGGGATTTTCGCCGACAGATTCACGCTTCTGGACTGTTAGAAATATTTCTGCTGGCCGGCGGCCCACTCTTCCTGGTCCACGAACGTTCAGCGGCTCGCTCGTGGTCTGCAACCTTCGCGCCGGGTCTGTGACAATTTAAGGATGACTTTTCCCGGCCTTGACCGTCTGAAAGATCATGTCCTTCGCCGGACTCTTGGTTCGCCTCTTCCAGGCGAAGAATAGCCCGGCATAGGTTTCCGTAATGTAGCTTTTGGGGCTGATGTTCAGGCCTCGGGCGGTTGCATTTATCCAGCGGGGCGCTCCTTCAATCTCGCCGAAGTTGCCGATGGGCGTTTCGTCCACGACCACCTTCCCTTTGCCGTCGCTCCACTCGGCGCGAAATTTCTCGTAACGGAACGTGGGCTTGTAGCCCACTGCTTGCAGGATGGCCTCCATCTGCCCTCCGTTGGCTACTCCCGTTTCGCTTTCTACGCGGGTTTTGTGCCGGCCCGTCTTGCCTTTCGCCTTATGAGTCAGCACCCACTTGTCACCATATTTTCGCAGACGCAACACGGCTCCCTTTCTTTGCAACGGCTGACCCGGGAGATCGTAAAGAGTATTCATCTCGTGCGTCCGCGGCGTGAGCGATCGAAATCCCGCAGCTCGCAATCGCTTGGTAAGCTTTCGCAAGTCTTCGACGCGAAACTTAATCTCGATTTCTTTGTTTCCATCCATGTTTCTATTTTGGCTCCCATTAAGAGATGCAAGGGTGCTTTCCAAAACCAGAAGCAAGAAGGTTGCAGTTCAACTGAACGTAGGCAGCTTCACCAAATCATTCTGGGGCACCGGTTCGAGGGGCAGGCCTGATTTCCTCCAAGCTGCAAGGCCACCCTGAATCACGAACGCCTTGAACCCCTGTTCCCTCAGCAGGAGCGCCACCCGGGCGCTCGTGGCTTCGCGTGCTCAAGTGCAGTACAGGTAGATGTCCTTGCCTTTGGGAAGGATGTTCACCTCTTCCGACAAATGATTCGGCTCAAGCCGCAGCGATCCCTGGATACGCATGGTTCCCGAATCGTAGTAGCCGTGACTGCGGACATCGATCACCTGAATGTTCTCTTTCTCTTCCGATGCCAGCTTATGGGCGAGTTCCTTCACCTGGACACGCGGGATGACTCGATAGACCCGATGCTTGCGAAGTTGCCAGATTTTGTAAACGACGTATCCGGCAACCGCCGCGATAAGTAGTCCCGTGATGATGTGGGTCGCAGCGTGCAAGCCACGCGTGATGGCAGCGAGAAAATCGTGAAACAGAAAGCCCACGGCCGTATAAGCGCCAATGTAGAGGAATGCCCCGACTGCATCGAGCTGCAAGAACTGCAACGGGCGCATCTTCATGCTGCCTGCGAGCGGGGGAGCCATGCTGTTGATACCGGGAATGAACTTGGCCACGATCAACGTAGTCTTGCCACGCTTGTAGAACGACTCGGCCGAGCGCAGGATGCAGCTCTCCGGGTTGGCAGAGACTTGGCATAGAACGCCGAGCAAACCCCATCCGGTGTACGCGCCGAGCACGAAGAGCAGGGAATCGCCGAGGAGCATGGCGAGCGACGCCACTCCCAAGACTGCGGGCAAGCTCAAACTCCCAGCGGCCGAAGCGGCCCCCGCCGCCAGAAGTGCCATCGCCGCCGGCACGGGAAGACCTATGGCTTCGGCCAGCACCACCGCGAAGACCAGCAGATAGCCGTGATGCGCCAGCGTTGTCAGTAAATGGTTCATGGGTGATGTGGCTGAGCCTGGTGCACGTTAGATTCTAGCCGTCTTTTCGGGATTCAAGATCCAAAGGTGAAAGAAGAGGAGATCAGCATGGTTGGGATAATCGCGGGCAGCTTACTTTTCGCGGGCGACCACAAATTCGGGGGCCCAAAGAAGTGCCTGCTTGATTTCGCTCTCCGGGAAGCTGCAAATGGCGTTGCGTGCCAGGGTGGCATACTGCACAGCCCGCTGGTTGGCGGCGGCCAGCGAATCATAGCGGTTGAGAATCGCAAGAACCTGCTCATGGGTCACGCTCTCGAAGGCGCGCTCGCGTACCACGGTTTCAATAACCTTTCGTTCCTCGGGCGTGCATCGTTCCAGCGCGTGAATTACCGCCATCGTCACTTTGCCTTCGCGTAGGTCGCTGGCTACCGGCTTGCCCAGGATGTTTTCTGAAGCAGTTAAGTCGAGAACGTCGTCCACGATCTGGAAAGCCATGCCCAAATCGAGCCCGTAGCGTGCCAGATTTTCTTCCTGCTCAGGCGTGGCTCCGCCCAGAATCGCGCCCAGCCGCATGCATACCGAGAACAGGCAGGCGGTCTTGCGGAAGATCAAATCGAAATGCTCTTCCAGCGATATCAGCTTACCAAGCTTCTCAATTTGCAGCAGTTCACCTTCGACCATCTGCTGGGTGAGTTCGATCAGAGTGTCGAGAATACGGAAGTTGCGCTCCTGCACGGCAATCTTGAAGGCTTGCATGTAAAGCCAGTCGCCGGCCAGCACGCACTTGGGGTTGCCCCACTGGGTGTTCGCCGCGGGTCGCCCGCGCCGGGTCTGGGCCTCGTCAATAATGTCGTCGTGTACCAGCGTCGCCGTGTGAATAATCTCGACCACCGCACCAAGTTTCACTGCGCCCCGCCCGCGATATTGAAAAAGCTTGGAACAAAGCAGGAGAAGGGCGGGGCGAATACGCTTGCCGCCGCCTTCGCGCAGATATTCCCCGATCTCGGTAATGGCCTCCACTTTCGAGACCGTGTCCCGGCCGAACTCGCGCTCAATGGCCGCGAGGTCCTCGCTCAGCATAGCGAAGATTTCTTTTGCGTTAATGGTGGCCGGGGTGCTCATCTTCCTAAGAACATTTACCACAGAGACACGGAGCCGAAGAGAAGGAACCCAAAACTTTTCCCCGCTTGAACTCCATTCGCATTTTCGTTCTCCAAACCGCGGTAACCAGTCTAGCTTGACCGGTAGTTCGTAAATTGCATGTCAACGCCGAAATCCTGCTGCCGCAGCAGTGCAATGATGTCCTGCAGCGTGTCGCGGTCTTTGCCGCTGATGCGCACCAAATCGCCTTGGATAGAGGCTTGCACTTTCTTCTTCGAGTTCTTGACCACTTTCACGATCTCGCGTGCCTTTTCAATCGGAATGCCTTGCTGCATGGTGATACGCTGCTTCACCGTTCCTCCCGCTGCGGGTTCGATGGCCGCGTAAGTCAGGCCTTTTAACGGCACACCACGCTTGACCAGCTTTTGCTGAAACACGTCATTGACCGCCTTGAGTTTGTAGTCGTCAAGGGAGTGCAGCACGATTGCGTCCTTTCCATCCATCTCAATATTCGACTTCGAATCCTTCAAATCGAAGCGGGTGTGAATTTCCTTCAACGCATGCTGGATGGCGTTGGAAACTTCCTGCAAGTCAATTTTGCTGACGATATCGAAGGTATTCTCTGGCATAGCCTGTCCCTACCAAACTAAATGGAATCTTCCTTTTCGGGAAGGGAAAAGAACCGATAGAAGTTGTTCGCGGTCTGCTGCCCCATTTCTTCTACCGATAGACCCCGCAACTTCCCTAGACAGCGCGCAGTTTCCACCACGTAAGCCGGCTCGTTGCGTTTGCCGCGATGGGGCAGGGGAGCGAGGTATGGGCAATCCGTTTCAATCAGCATGCGGTCGAGCGGCACTTGGTTCGCTACCTCGCGAATCGGTTGCGCTTTGGGGAACGTCACATTGCCGGCAAATGAAATCATGAAGCCCATATCCAACCCGCCCTTGGCGTATTCCCAGGCGCCGGTGAAGCAATGGAGAATGCCGCGCAATCCGGTGGCTGCCCAATGCTCTTCTAACAAGTGCAGACAGTCCTGCCAGGCGTTGTCGTCGTCCTGGGAGGGGCGGCAATGGATGATCACGGGCAGCTTGGCTGCGCGTGCGAGTTCGAGTTGTTTGAGGAACACCTGCTGCTGAGTCTCGCGGGGAGAGTGATCGTAAAAGTAGTCCAAACCAATCTCGCCCCAGGCAATCACCTTCGGCTCGGTGGCGAGGCGCTCCAGTTGCTCGAAATCCGCATCAGTCGCCAGCTTGGCTTCGTGGGGATGAATGCCGATGGAGGCAAAAATGAACTCGTGCTGGCGGGCGAGCTTGGCGGCGCAGTCCAGGGTGCCGGGACCATCCCCCGTGCCGATGGCCAGGATGTTCGTAAGACCGGCATCTCGCGCCCGCGCCAGAACCTCATGGCGATCGGCGTCGAAACGTGCTCCGTCGAGATGAGCGTGGGAATCGACAAACATGATGGAGAAATTATTTCAGCCTTGCCCCTGCCGGCACATCCTCTAAAAAGCTTGCCAGCACCGGCTTTCCGCCTTCAATGGATGCCGCCACGATCATGCCGTTTGACTCCAACCCGCGTAACTTGCGCGGAGCCAGGTTCGCCACGATCACGACCTTTCGGCCGATAAGCGTTTCGGGAGCATAAGCCTCAGCGATGCCGGCCACCACCTGACGGACCTCGGAGCCCAAATCCACTTCCAGCCGCAGCAGTTTGTCCGCGCCTTTCACTTTCTCTGCAACCTTAACTTGTCCGACGCGCAGCTCGACTTTGGCAAAGTCGTCAATTGTGATGGTGCTGCTGCCTGCCGGTTTTTCTGCGGGAACTGAGCCCGTCACAGCCGGGTTGCTTTCCTTGGTTAGCGTTCCACCGCGCCCTTGTTCTTCCATCTGCTGCATCCTTTCAATGGCGGATTTGTCCGCACGCGGAAACACCGGTTCGATGTTCCCGAGCTTGGTGCCCACGGGGATCTCGCCCCACTTCAATTCGGCAAGCTTACAGCTCCGAATATCGCCCAGCCCGAGCTGCTTCCAGATTTTCGCGGTGGCCTCGGGCATCACTGGATGCGCCAGGGCAGTGATGATGCGTAGCGCCTCAGCCGATGTGTAGAGGACGGTCGCGAGCCTCGCTTTGCTCGCTTCGTCTTCTTTCTCGCCGAGAGCCCACGGCTCGTTTTCTACGATGTACTTGTCCACGGTGGCTACCAATCGGATCCAGATGGATTCCAGCGCTGCCGAGAATTTGTATTCCGTGAAAAATTGACTGCATTCGGCAATCGTTTGCTCTGCCATCTGCCGTACCACATCATCCGAATTGTTGCGCGCCGCCGCCGAGGGGTAGGGCACCTCGCCTCGGAAATAGCGCCGGATCATGGTCAGGGTGCGGCTGGCCAGATTACCCAGCCCGTTTGCGAGATCTGCGTTGTAGCGCTGCACCAGCGCGTCGAACGAAAACGACCCGTCCTGGCCAAACACGATTTCACGCAGCAGAAAATAGCGCAGCGCGTCCGTGCCAAGAACATCGAGAATCGTCTCTGCCCGGACGATGTTGCCACGCGACTTCGACATTTTGTTCTCTTCGAACAGCAGCCATCCATGGGCGACTATAGCTTTAGGCAAAGGTAGCTCTGCGGCCATCAGGAACGCCGGCCAGTACACGCAATGGAAGCGCACAATTTCTTTGCCGATCATGTGCACATCGGCAGGCCAGTACTTTTCAAATTTGCCGGTATCGCCGGAGCCGTAGCCCAGCGCGGTAATGTAGTTGGCCAGTGCATCCAGCCACACGTACACAACATGCTTGGGATCGTCCGGAACCGGAATACCCCAGGAGAACGTCGAGCGGCTGATGGAGAGATCGCGCAGTCCGGAGCGTACGAACGAGATCACTTCGTTGCGCCGCGTCGCCGGGCGAATCCACTCCGGCTGAGCATCATAAAGCTGCAAAAGCTTGTCTTGAAATGCTGATAGCTTAAAGAAATAGTTCTCTTCCTGTACGGTTTCGGTAGGACGTCCACACTCGGGACAAGGCGCGCCCGGCCCGGCGGAATCCACGTAAAGCTCGTCAAAGACACAATATTGCCCGGTGTAATGGCTCTTGTAGATAAAGCCCTTCTCGGCCAGGCGACGCCAGAGCGCCTGCACGCCGGCCTTGTGCCGATCGGAAGTCGTCCGGATGTAATCGTCGTAGCTGATCCCCATCCGGTCCCACAGACCGCGAAACTGCGCTGAAACTTCATCGGTGAGCTGCTGCGGAGTTTTGCCTGCCGCCTGCGCCGCGCGCTCGATCTTCTGCCCGTGCTCGTCTGTGCCCGTCAAAAAATAGGTGTCCACGCCCAGCATTCGTTGCCGCCGCGCTACCGTGTCACACGCAATCGTGGTATAAGCGTGGCCGATGTGCGGCCGCGCATTGACGTAATAGATCGGTGTCGTGATGTAAAAAGTCTCGCTCATAGTTTTGACAGATATCTCTGTACTGCCTGCTCCATGACGTTCTTCAGCGGCACTTTGTGGTCCGCCGCGATTCGCCGGCAGTCTTCGTATTCCGGCGAATAGTTGGTCACGGTCCCGTTCATGCTGGCGATTTTCATCCGGACCTCGCCCCACTGGGTCGGAACCGCAATCCACTGGCGGGATAGTATCTGGCGTTTCTCCTCGCGGCGTCGCACACCCAGGGTCGTAGTCTCGGCGAAGATAATCTCTGCGAGTTTTCCGGCATCGTCCGGTTTGCACAACGCCGTCAAGAGGGTGCCCGGGCGGCTCTTCTTCATCTGCACCGGTATCCCGAAAACATCCAGGGCGCCTGCCGCCAGTAAACGATCCAGCACGTAACCGAAGACCTGCGGATTCAGATCGTCGAGATTGGCCTCGAGAATCGAGATCGTTTCCTCCGCAGTTTTGCTGGTACCGGTGGCCGCTTCACCCACCGTGAGCCGAAGCACATTTGCATGCCGTGGGAAGTCAGCCGAGCCGGCGCCATAGCCGGTTTTCTCGATCTTCATTTCAGGCAGAGGGCCAAAGCGGGCTACCAGCGTTTTCACGATGGCTGCGCCCGTTGGCGTGACTAACTCAGCCTGAATGCCAGACGAAAAAACGGGAGCGCCTTTGAGCAGTTCCACCGTCGCGGGGGCGGGCACGGGGAAGGTTCCGTGCGCGCACTCGACCGTCCCGCCCCCAAGGTTGAGAGGTGAACAGACGATTTCGTCCACGCCGAGCGATTCGGTGCCTACCGCCGCACAGACGATATCTACAATGGCATCCACCGCGCCTACTTCATGGAAGTGAATTTTCTCGGCCGGGACGTCATGGATTTTGGCCTCGGCTGCGCCAAGGGATTCGAAAATCGAAAGCGCGCAGGACTTTGCTTTCGGATCGATGCGAGTCTGCCCGATGATCTCCCGGATTTCGTTCAATCCTCGGCCGTGCTCGTGCAGACCGGATGCTTTGGCAGGTTCATGTTCCTGCGCGTGGGAAGGGTCTTCCGCATGCTGGTGCCCGTGCTTCTGATGGTGTTTCCGGAGCACTTTCCCAGGCGCATGTACATCCACTTTGGCTGCGCTGATCCCGCTGCGAATCACCCGCGAGATCTTGATGTGTGCGCCAATATTGAGTTCCGCGACAGTATCTTCCACGAGCTTCGCCGGCACCCCCGCATCCAGCAGCGCGCCCAGAAACATATCGCCGCTGATCCCGGAGAAGCAGTCGAGGTAGGCAATGCGCATAGAAGTCCAGCCGTTGGCCTTTATAGTCGTTGACGGTTCAAGGCAGAAGCCAAGCGCTAGGGCGAACGGCTAAAAGCGAAGCGCCAATGGCTGGTTTTCATCATAGGGAAGCCCGCACCGACCGTCAAACTTCGCACTTCCGCGCAGTTTGTTAAAATCACTCTTCTCTTCAATCGTTTAGGGGACCTCTTGTATCGCTACCTGGAACGCCGTCTCGCCCAGCATATCCGCGACTTTTTGCGCCACCGCTACAGTCTTGACGTGCCTAAAGTCGTCATTGAGCAGCCGCCCAAGGTTGAGTTCGGCGAATATGCTCTTCCGCTGGCGTTCGAACTGGCCAAGAAGCTGCGCAAAGCTCCGCGCAAGATTGCCGAGGAACTTGTGGCCGGCGTTGGCCCAATCGAAGGCTTCGAAAAGCTCGAAATTGCCGGTGCTGGATACATCAATGCGCGGGTGAAACGCAGCGCCCTGGCCGCCGCGCTGGCGGCTGGACAAAAAGCCGATGCCGAAGTCCCAGCAGGCAAGATTCTGGTGGAGCACTCCAGCATCAATCCCAATAAGGCGGCGCATATCGGCCACCTGCGCAATGCCATTCTCGGGGACACGTTTGTCCGTCTGCTGCGCTTTGCGGGGAGGGAAGTGGACGTACAGAACTATATTGACAATACCGGGGTTCAGGTCGCCGACGTGATTGTGGGTTTTCTGCATTTGGGAAAGAAATCCCGCGCGGAAATCGAGCAACTCACCCGCCAGCCGCGTTTTGACTACTACTGTTGGGACCTCTACGCACGGGTCTCGCAATGGTATGCGGAGGACAAGCAGAATCTGCAGGTACGGTTACAGACGTTGCATGCCATCGAGCAAGGGGGAAATGAGACGGCCGCGATTGCTGATCTGATCTCCGTCGCTGTCCTCCGCCGCCATCTGGAGACCATGGACCGGCTCGACATCGAATACGACTTTTTGCCCCGGGAGAGTGAAATCCTGCATTTGCATTTTTGGGATGCGGCGTTTGCCAAGCTGAAGGATGCAGGTGTTCTGCTCTTTGAGAATGAGGGCAAGAACAAAGGCTGCTGGGTGATGCGGCGGGCGGGAACGGGTTCAACCACAGAGGGCACGGAGATCACCGAGGAAGACCAGAAAGTCATCGTCCGTTCCAACGGCACGGTCGGCTACGTGGGCAAAGACATCGCCTACCATATGTGGAAATTCGGACTGCTCGGCCGCGACTTCGGCTACCAGAAGTTCTATCGCTATCCCAACGGCCATGACTGCTGGATTTCAACCGCCGATGGAGAGAAGGACCATCCTCACTTCGGCGACGTAGCGGAAATCTACAACGTGATCGATGCCCGCCAGTCGGAGGCGCAGAGCACGGTCATCGAAGCGCTTGCGCGGTCTCGGCCATGGCGAAGCCGCCGAACACTATACCCATTTCTCCTATGAGATGGTGGCGCTGACTCCTCGCTGCGCCGCCGAACTGGGCTACGAACTAAGCGAAGAGGATAAAGCCCGCGCCTATATCGAAGTCTCCGGCCGCAAAGGTTTCGGCGTGAAAGCCGACGATCTGCTGGATACGCTCATTGCCTCCGCCAAGAAAGAAGTGGACTCCCGCCATGCCGAGCTCAGCGAATCCGAACGCACCGCCATTGCCACGCAAATTGCCATCGGCGCGCTGCGCTACTTCATGCTGAAGTTCACCAAGAACTCAGTAATCGCGTTTGACTTCAAGGAAGCGCTGAGCTTCGAAGGCGAGACCGGACCCTATGCGCAGTACGCCGTCGTCCGCGCCACGAATATTTTCCGCAAGGGGGGCTTCGATCCCGACACGTTCGCCGAAGACACAGGCTACCCGCGTCTCCAGCGAAACCTTGGAGAAATATCTGGCCGAAGATGAACTTGTGGGAGCTATGGCTGGCGGCTTCCAAGACTTCCTACATCATCGACCAGTGCATCGCCACCACGGAGCCGGCTTACCTGGCCAAGCACGCGTTTCAGTTGGCGCAGCTCTTCAACACTTTTTATCATCGCTATCCCATTCTGTCTGAGACCGACGAGCAGCGGAAGAACTTCCTGCTGGCTACCGTCGCTGTGGTTCGCCGTGAGTTGCTTCGGATACTCGACGCCATGGGAATTGGCGTACCACAAGTAATGTAAAGGGCCGTGTGCCCCAGGTTCGCGCCCCGGTTTTGGGCGCTAACCTGGGCTAAGGGAACATCGCTTCATCTCGTCTCTCGGCATCTAACTGTATGGAAGAGCGTGCCGGGAGGGATCATGAAAAACGCATTGGTTTCCGCAATCGCTGTGTTGTTCCTGGCTGGATCGGCGTTAGCCAAGCCGCCGCGGACCGTTCCTCCATTTCCTGGAACGCTGGTCAATGCCACATATGTTTACGTCACCAGCTATGATGGCGATCAGTTCAATCCCAATCTTTTGCCGGAAGACCGCCAGGCGATTGCGGCGGTAGAAGACGCAATCCAGAACTGGGGGCATTTTGTTCTCGTCTACACGCCACGGGAGGCCGACATCGTACTGATGGTGGAAAGCCGCCCCTCGGAAGACATACTGGCCATGTATGACGCCCATGGTTGGCCGAACAACAATTTTCTTTGGCGCGAGACTCGCCGAGCCGGATTGCAGAAAGGCGAAACGCCTCTGGTGTCGGATCTCAAATCGGCTTTCGAAAAAGCAACGAAGTGATACAGCCCGAACCGCTATGATCGTTTTCCTGCAATCATAAGTCCGGCTCCGACAATCACCACGACAGCGCCCACAATCGGGGAAAGGCGCTCGCTGTGTTGTGTTTCCACCCCGATTTTCGCATCGCCCACTTTGATGCCGTGGTTTTCCTGCCGCGGGATGGGTACAAAGAAAGACAAAATGCCCAAAATCAACACTACCAGCCCGACTCCAAAAAGAGCTTTCATAGCATCCTCCAGATTGGACAGAAAAAGCAGTGCTGACGGACAGAGAAGTATCAGCTGTCCTAGGATGCTGAAAAGCAGCAAGCTGCTGCTCCTGATCGTCGTATAGGAGCGAGCGGCTAGCCGGCAAAGTCCTTGGCAAGCTGAACCAGAGTGCGCAGCGCCACGCCCGACGGACCCTTGGCGATCCAGGGCTTCTGGTCGTCCATCCAGGCGGTGCCGGCGATATCAAGGTGCAGCCAGGGAGTGTCTTCGGCGAATTCCTTCAGGAAGGCCGCGGCTGAGCTTGCTCCGCCCCAGCGTCCGCCGGTGTTCTGCAGGTCTGCAATATTGGACCTCATCAGGTCCAGGTATTCGTCGCCTACGGGCAGCCGCCACATTCTTTCACCGGACTCCGAAGCTGCTTTGGCGAAGCGCTCGTAGAAAGCGTCGTCATTCGCAAAGACGCCTGCATTCGCATAACCCAGCGCCACGACGACTGCGCCCGTGAGCGTGGCGGCGTCTACCAGGTGGGTGCAGCCAAGTTGGCGCGCGTAATAAAGCCCGTCCGCCAGCACCAGGCGCCCTTCGGCGTCCGTGTTGATGATCTCAATGGATTTTCCCGACATGGAAATCTGAATATCACCCGGCTTTTGCGCTTTTCCGGATGGCATGTTTTCCGTCGCGCAGATGATGGCGGTAACTTTAATCTTCGGCTTCAGCAGCGCAATGGCGCGCATGACCCCAATCATGGTCGCGCCACCGGCCATGTCGTACTTCATTTTCTCCATGCCGTCAGAAGGCTTGATGGAGATGCCGCCGGTATCGAAGGTGATACCCTTGCCCACATAACCGAGCACCGGCTTTGCCGGCGCTCCGGCGGGCTCGTAGCGGATCACGATCAGCGCCGGAGGCTCGTCCGAACCCTGGGCTACACCCCAGAAGGCGCCCATCTTCAGCTCTTTGATCTTGTCCGCGCCGAACACTTCGCACTTCAGGCCGACTTCCTGCGCCATTTTTTTGGCATGCTCGGCCAGAATCGTGGGCGTCATGCGGTTCGAAGGTTCATTCACCAATCCTCGCGTGAAATTCTGCGACTCACCGACGATCCGCGCCTCGTCCATCGCTTGCTGCAGTTGAGTCTTGTCGCCCTGCGCAACAATCGCTAACTCCTCAATGCTGCGATCCTTGCGGTCACTCTTGTACGTGTCTGACTCGTAGTCGCCGACGAAAGCTCCCTCGACTACCGCCTTCACTGCCTCTTCCGCCGCAATGCCCTCCGGCGCCACGAACGCCAGGCTGCGGACGCTGCGCGCTTTTAGGGCGCGCACTGCTGCACCCGCCAGCCGCCGCAGTTCGAAGCTGGAAAACGATTTCGCTTTGCCGCCGCCCACGAGCAGCAACCGCTTGGCTTTCAGCTTGGCAGGATGGTGCAGCAGGGTGGTCTCCAGCATTTTGCCGGTGGCTTCGCCGCTTGCGATGACCTCGGCCGCCGCTTCCTGCACGGCCTTCTCGGCCCCGGAAACAATAACCTCGGGCTTATCTTTTTCGCCGCGATCCAAAACGACGGCCACAAGACACTCGGTTTCAACGGCAGAAGGAGCAGAAATAACGAGGTTGGTTTTCATAGGCTTGCTGCTTCAGTATCGTCGGCAGGTTGGAAAAACGCAACTCGCTGCGGTGGGATTTCTCGCCCCGTCTTGCGCCGAGTCCAGGCGCTTAGTCTAGTGCAGTTATTGTTGTTGCTGTTGTTGGTCGTAGTGAAAACTGTCTATCGGCATACGCGGTCTGGAGCGGATAACCGTGGCGGGTGGAATCTCCTCTGGCAGAGGCGCTTCGGCTGGAGAAACAATCACAACCACGCTCAATTCGCTTTCCGCATCTCCTTTGTAGACGCCGCGGGTTGGGGGCACATCGGCATAGTCCCGGCCCAGCGCGATCCGGATGTGGCGATCGCTGCCGACCAGATTGTTCGTCGGGTCGAATGCTACCCATCCCGGTCCGGGGAGGAAAGCTTCCAGCCAGGCATGGGTCGCGCCTTCAGGGGAACGATCCTCACGATCCTCTTCGCCGTGAAAAAGATATCCGCTGACGTATCGGCAGGGCACGCGCAGTTCCCGCACCAGCGCAATCATAATGTGCGAAAGATCCTGGCACACTCCCTGCCGGTTGCGCAGCGCATCGTCAATCGGAGAGTCCACCTGGGTGCTGTGGGGAACGTAGGCGAAAGTCCGGTAGAGGGTCTCGTTCAAGTCCATCAGCGTCTGCAAAGGACTTTGGCGGCGTTCCAGCAGAATTTCCCTTGCCAGTTGCTGCAGCAGATCGGTCGAATGCGCGAAATGACTGGGCAGCAGCATCTCCCAATAATCCCCTTTGCTCACGTTCTCGTCTAAATCCTCCCAGCTGCCGACTTCTGAAGGCTGGGGACACGGGATAGGGAAGACTTCGACCAGGGCTTGGGCGGTAATTTTGATCTGCACCTGCCGGCCCGGGATGTCAAAATGGTGGACCGTGTTCCCGAGGAAGTCCCGGTAGTCCATGATGTTGGCCCCGGGATTTACGTCGAGCGAGAACGTAAGGCAACGCTGCTGAGCCTCGTTGCGCGGCTGCACGCGAACCTCCATGATGCTCTCGCGTACCGCGGGTTCGTAAGCGAAGGTCGTAATGTGGCGAACCGAATAAACGGCCATAGATTTCTCCGGCAAATTTCCGCACGGCGACAGTCGACTGCGTCAGGCGCCCATCGTCGACTCGATCAGATAGTCGAAATAAACTTGCTGAATGGCGGCATGGATCTGGCTGCACTGCCGGCGTACATTTTCTAAATAGAGATACACGCCGTCGGCCATGACTTCCTCTACCTGGCTGAAACTCAAAGCGGCACGTAGGCGTCCGGCGAGGCGCACCGGTTGCACCACCTTCCGGTCGGTCAACTCGCCGATCATGCGTAGCGCCGAATGCACGCTTTCCACCGAGAAGCGCACCGAGTGCGGGAACTCGGGATTCAGCAGCAGAAACTCAGCCACACGCTGCGGCCGCAATTCCGCAGAATGCGTTTTGCAGTATGCCTCGAAGGCGGCGCACGACTTTAGCAAGCCTACCCATTCGAGATATTCCGTCCCCTCGGCCGCCTGGTCGGAAGGCTGAATCAGTCGTGAGAAGTGAGCCCCGATTAAACCCGAAAGCGCATCCGTGCGCTCCACGAACCGGCCAAGCTGGATGAAATGCCAGCCCTCCCCATGGCTCATGGTGGAATCGGTCACGCCTTGAAAGAGCTGTGCCCCCTCCTGCACCGAGCGGAAGAAGAGATGCGACTCCAGCACCCATCCGCCTTCCGGGTGCCTCTCCAGCATTTGTAAATACAGCCGGTTCAGCTGCTCCCACATCTCCGTGCTGCACTGTTCCCGCACCTGACGAAGGTTTTCGCGCGCCGCTGCGATGCAGGAAACGATGGAAGATGGATTCAGCCGGTTGAAGGTCAGGGTGTCGGCCAGGCTGGTGCCATCGGCCGTTCCGACTAACGAAGCGGGAACTTGCAGTGCCTCAATCAGGCGCAACCAACGGCCCGTCGCGAATTCCGGCGACTGGTCCAGGCGCAGCTGGAGGTCCACGTCAATGAGCCGGGCGGTGTGCTCCGCCCGCTCAAGGTAGCGGCTCATCCAGTACAAGCTGTCCGCGACACGGGAAAGCATGGTCTCCGCTCTCAGCAAGTTCGTTTAGCGCTCCGCCGGCTTCTGCAGGTTTGGGGTTTCTTCATCGCGCAATACCCATGTGTCTTTACTACCTCCGCCCTGTGAAGAGTTCACCACCAGGGACCCGCGCCACAACGCCACGCGAGTCAACCCGCCCGGAACCAGGGTTACGCTGCCGTTGTAAAGGATATAAGGCCGCAGATCCACGTGACGGGATTCCACTGCTCCATCCAGAAAGCATGCCGCTCGCGACAATGCCAGCGTGGGCTGAGCAATGTAATCGCGCGGCTGCGCGAGGATCTGCTCCCGGAATTGTTCGCGCTGTTCGGCCGTGCTATGCGGCCCGATCAACATGCCGTAGCCGCCGGACTCTCCCACCGCCTTGACCACAAGTTCCTCCAGGTGTTCCAGCACGTGGTCCCGTTGGCTTTTGTCGGAAAGCAAATATGTCTGCACATTGGGCAGAATAGGATCCTGATCGAGGTAGTACCGGATCATCGCCGGAACATAGGCATACATGGCTTTGTCATCGGCGACTCCGGTTCCAATCGCATTGGCCAAGGTCACGTTGCCCGCGCGATACGCGTTGAACAACCCAGGAACACCCAGGTTGGAATCCGGACGAAAGCAAAGCGGATCCAGAAAATCGTCGTCTAGCCGCCGGTAGACAACGTCGACACGCCGCAACCCGGCAGTGGTGCGCATGTACACCACGTTGTCATGGACTAGCAGATCGCGCCCTTCCACCAGTTCGATCCCCATCTGCTGCGCCAGAAAAGTGTGCTCAAAATATGCGGAATTGAAGACACCCGGCGTCAGCAAAACTGTGCAAGGCTCATTCCTAGCCGCGCAATTGGCCGGGGCCAGCGAGCGCAGGGTCGTCAGCAGGGCCTGCGCATAGTGATCAATAGGCCACACGCCGTAATCGCGAAATAACGTGGGAAACACACGCTTCAGCACCTTGCGGTTGGCCAGCATGTAGGAAACGCCGCTGGGGACGCGCAAATTATCTTCCAGTACGGCAAAACTACCGTCCGGGAGGCGAACCAGGTCCGTTCCACAGATGCTCACGTAGATGTCCCGCGGCACCTCCAGGCCGCGCATTTCGCGGCGAAAGTGCTTGCAGCTATACAGAAGTTCGCGCGGCACCTTGCCATCCGCCAGGATGCGGCCTTCGTTGTAAATATCTTTCAGGAATAAATTGAGCGCCGTGATCCGTTGTGTCAGCCCCTGCTCGATCTTGCGCCATTCCGCGCCCGGAATGATGCGCGGCAACAGATCGTTTGGAAAGATGCGCTCCGTGCCTTCCTTATTCCCGTAGACCGTGAACGTGATGCCCTGATGCAGGAACGACAAATTGGCCGCCTGCTGGCTCTTTCGCAGTTCGTCGGGAGGCAATTCCAGCAGCGTCCGGTGCAATGCCTGATAGTGCGCCCGCGGCTCGCCCGGCGCCTCGAACATCTCGTCGTAGGCATGGTCGAACTCATAGTTCTGGAACGGAGCCTTCAAGACCGTCGAGGCAGCAGGTGTCATCTGAATGATTGGGCGCTCAGCCAGCGGAAAGCGATCGGCTCCGCAGAACAATTCTGGCGCCGGCTTCCGGAGGCAAGCTGTTGGAGCAAGAGGACCTCTCCCGGTTGTCCAGCATCTCAAGGGCCCCCGGAACCCGGCAATGAATTGTCAATGTAAGAGCGAATGCTACCACTGTCCAATCGAAATTGTTTATGGAATCCATGACCAAACTCGGCGTCGTCTGCAGTCGCAACTCTATGCGCCGATCAGCTTTGCGGCCTATGGCATGCGCAATAGTAACCACTGAAAAGCGATTCATTTTCAAACGATTGCAGCGCCCAAATTCCGCGCCCCACTCGTCGTAAGACTTCGGTACCCTCCTTGGTACTTTGGTTATGTCAGGGGACTATCCTTCGGGCCATTTGCGTAGATACCCCTACTAAACGCGCCGTGGTCAGGGCCAGGCCCAACATATAGATATGGCCTGCAACTGTTCCGAAAGTAATTTCCAGAAAACCGGCATAAAACTAGGAAAAACGCGGAAATAAACCCCGACCTCATGTCTTTCGGGGTTGATATATGCTCAGTCCACCAAAATTCAGTCGAACCCAGTTTTTGGTGCGACGAATTTTTTCTCCTGGAGGTTTGTGGAAGGGGAATGGGAACTATGGCCGACTCGCGAGAAGTCATGAACATTCGCCAGGCTTCACAGTACCTGGGGGTGAGTCCGGACACGCTTTACAAATACGTAGGCGAGCAACGCATTCCGGCTTTCAAACTGGGCAACCGCTGGCGTTTCAAGAAATCAAGGCTCGACCAGTGGATGGAAGAAAAATCCACCCAGGTGGAAGTGAAGAGCAAGAAGAAACCAAAAGCGGCAGTGCAAGCCGCCGGACAACTGTAAAAAACCAGCGGGCGAGGGCGCCCGCTCCACATAGAAGGTGGGGCACATGTTTGGATTCGGAGCGAAAACGATTGTGGGCCTGGACGTAGGCTCCTCAAGCATTAAGGCAGTGGAGCTGAAGCGCAAGGGTGGGCAGATTGAAGTGGCCCATCTGGGCATCGAGCCGCTGGCGCCGGATATCGTCGTGGATTCGATGATCGTGGATTCGGGGACGGTCTCCAGCGCGATCGCGAAGCTGTTCACCGAAAAAGAAATCAAGACTCGCAGCGTGGCAACCGCTGTCAGCGGGCACTCCGTCATCGTGAAGAAGATCTCGCTGCCCTCCATGAGCGATCAGGAATTGGCGGAGACGATTGAAAAAGAAGCCGCCCAACATATTCCTTTCGATCTGGCCGATGTGAATCTGGACTATCAGGTCCTGGCGGAGGAGACCGGCACCGCGCAGATGGACGTCCTGCTGGTGGCCGTCAAGAAGGACAAGATTCTCAACTACACGAACGTACTCTCGATGGCGGGCAAGAGTCCGGCTATTGTGGACATCGATGCTCTGGCCCTTCAGAACTGCTACGAGTACAACTACGAGCCGGCGCCCAATCAAGTGGTGGCGTTGTTGAACCTGGGTGCCAGCGTCATGAATATCAACATCGTCAAGGGGACGACGCCCTTGTTCCCGCGCGATGTCAGCGTCGGCGGCCATCAATACACCGATTCCCTGCAGAAGGAGCTGGACCTGAGCTTCGATGACGCCGAGGCCTTGAAGTTGGGGCACAAAGTAGGGACGGTCAGCGAAGACGCCAAGACTCCGATCCTGCAGCAGGTGACCGAAATCATCGTGTTGGAAATCCAGAAGACGTTTGACTTCTTCCGGGCCAGCTCGGCGGGAGAACACATCGAAAAGATTTATCTGGCCGGAGGCTCATCGAAGGTTCCGGGACTGGTAGAGGCTTTGCGTCAGGAATTCTCTCTGCCGGTCGAAATCTTCAATCCATTCCAAAAGATCGCGCCGCCCCTGGGGCCGGGATCGGAATTGATCGAGCAAAATGCAGGGCAACTCGCGGTGGCTGTGGGTTTGGCTTTAAGGAGTTTTGAAGACCTATGATCCGAATCAATCTGCTGGGAATCTCGAAGTCCAAAAGCAAACACGGGGCGGCGGCGGCGGCAGGGGTCTCCATGGATGCGGGGAGCCTTAGCTCACCTTTCATGAAGATTGCAGCGGCCCTCGCCGTGGCGGCTCTTCTTAACCTCGGGTATTGGTACAAACTCGACCGGCAGGCGAAAACCATCGTTGCCCAGATGGAGCAGGCCGAACAAAAAAACCGGGAATTGGCGGAGGTAAAGGCCCACTATCTCGAGCGGCAGAAAGAGGCGCAGAACTACAAGCACCGCGTCGATGTGATTGACCAGCTCCGTGCCGGCCAAACCGGCCCCGTGGATTTGTTGAGCACGGTCGGCTCCACTGTGGATGGAACCGAGGCGGTCTGGCTTAACACCATGAAAGACCAGGGCCCCTCCGTGGACATCGAGGGGATGGCGCTGAGCACCGATGCAGTGGCGAACTTGATCAGTAATTTGCAGGCGACTGGATACTTCCGCAACATTGAGATCAAGGAAACCTTTCAGGACGACTCGATTAAAGAGATGCAGGCTTTCCAGTTCGTCCTGAGCTGTGAGAAGGGGAACCCGAAGACCGACGCGAAGGCGGCGAGCAAATCCTAGGCGGACATCTATGGATAAATTTACCGAATTATCGACTGTCAAACAGTGGGGAGTGCTGGCGGCGGTTGCGGCATTGATCACCGTGGCCCTGTACTTTACCGAATTCAAGGGCCAGCAGGAGGCCAATGTTGCCGCGCAGCAAGCGCTAGACGCCAAAATGCAGGAGAACGCCGAACTGGAATCCTATCGTCCCAAACTGGCCGAGATGGACCGTCAGGTGGCAAATCTCAAACAGCAGCTTGAAATCGAGCGCAAGATTGTCCCCGACGAGAAGGAAGCGCAAGACTTCATCAAGATGTTGGATGCGGAAGCGGTGAAGTCGGGAATCGAAATCCGCCGCTATACCGCTCTGCCGGTTGTCAGCAAGGAGTTCTACAGTGAGGCGCCGTTCGAGCTGGAATTGGACGGACCTTACTACTCGGTGGTGAAGTTCTTCGACCAGGTGAGCAAGCTGGAACGCATCGTGGACATCTCAGGCATGTTGATGGCGAGCACTAAGACGCCCTCCGAGGCCAAGGCGAAGCACACTTATCAGTACGCACCCAACGAGAGTGTGGTGGCCACTTGCACCGCGTCCACATTTTTCAGTCATGACATGCAACCGCCTGCCGCGCCGGCAGCGGCCCGGAGGTAACAATGAACACAAGACTGGCGGCTGGGATTTTAGCGTTGGGGCTGGCAGCCGGGGCTGCCTGGGGGCAGAATCCCGACCTGATCCAAAGCACGCATGACACCATGAAGGCTTTGCAGAAGAAACAGCAGATCGACTCCGATGCAGCGCTCGGCAATACGGCCAAGGCTTCATCGCAGCCAACCCATGCTCCGGTAGCCACCGGCGATGGCGCCAAGGCGGAAAACGGTCGCCCGTTCAGTCGCAAGGCTGCGAAGCAAGCTGCCCATAGCGCCAAGGTCGTAGCCAGCCGGAGGAGTGCGAAACACAAGACCAGCATTGCGGTCGCGAGCGAAAAACCGGCAGCAAGCACCCAGCCTGCCAGGAAGGTGCTTAACTTCGCGGGCGCAAGGGATCCTTTCGTGAGTCCGGTCGTGAATCAAGCCGCAACCGGATCGGGTTGCAGCGTTGGCAAACGCTGCCTCGCCATCGATCAGATCGCCCTCAAGGGCGTTGTGAGTTCTGACAACGGCATGATCGCGGTTGTCGTTAACTCTCTGGATAAGGCCTATTTCCTGCGGGAAAACGATCCTGTGTTCAATGGCTATGTGCTGAAGATTACCGGCGATTCGATTGTTTTCAAGGAAACGGTCCAAGACCGGCTGGGCAAGCACTTTACGCGGGAAATAACTAAGAAGATTTTTACGCCGGCGGTTTAGGGCCGGCTGGACACCACATAAGTTTGCAGGCGAGCAAAAAATTGACGGAGTTGATGGGGATGCGACGTTCTGCGGGGAGAGATGAAATGCGAAAGCAATTGCTGAATACTTTTCTGCCACTTCTGGTCTTATCGGTAGTGGCAACCGCCGGTGCGCAAAGCACAGGCACAGCCAGGACGAAACGGGCCGCGCTGCTTACCACATCCGTAGTGAGTGCCGGCGACGGAGTCAATCTGGAGCTCACTACCGAGGGCGAAGTCACGCCGAAGTTGAGTACTTTGACTTCGCCGGCGCGCGTCGTGGTGGACTTGCCGGATACGGTCGCCGTGCATTCCCAGACCATCCAAGTCAACAACGCCGGTGTACAACGGGTGCGGGTTGGCATGGACGGCCAAAAACCTCCGACCACACGCGTGGTGGTGGACCTCGATCGCCCTTGCCCCTATGAGATTGCGGACGAGGGCAACCATAAATTCCTGCTGAAGCTGCGCGTCACTGCCGAAGCTGATCGTCCTGCAGCCCCTGAGGTTCAGGCGGCGCTTCCCAAGTCGACCCCGGAAACATCGGTAAATTCCGCAAAGGCCGGCGCTTCCGCCAGCAACTTTGTGTTCGTCGAACCGTCTTTCAAACCCAAGTCTGAAGATGCCTCGGTCCCGACCACCCCGGCTCGCGCTATCGCGGCTGCGGCAAAGTTCGTGGAGAAGCCGGATGGCGATCTGCTGCCTCGGCCCAGCGCGGCTATGGCTGAACAAACCACCACCGCGCCGCAACCTGCCGTGAATATGGCGGCGGAACAAAGGGCGCAAGCCAAAGAACCTGTGGTCGGAGTCGGGCCCAAGTACACCGGCGAACCCATCTCCGTCAACTTGAAGGACGTTGACCTCAAGGACTTCTTCCGCCTGATCCATGAAATCAGCGGACTGAACGTGGTGCTGGATCCGAACGTCAAAGGCACGCTGACCATTGTGCTGGATGACGTACCGTGGGACCAGGCTTTGGATATCGTTTTAAAGAATAACGATCTGTCCCGGCAGCTGGAAGGCAATGTATTGCGCATCGCAACCGTCGAAACCATGCGCAAAGAGGCCGAGGCGCGTCGTGCCCAGCTCGAAGCGGAAGCGCTCGCGGTCGACAAAGTAACGGTCACGCGTTTCCTCAGCTACGCTCGTTCCAAAGACATCGTTCCTACCATGAAGCAGTTCTTAAGTCAGCGCGGCGATGTGATCGCGGATGAACGCACCAATGCGCTGATTATTCAGGATATTCCCTCGGTAATTCCGAGCGTTGACCGGCTAATCGCACAGCTGGATCGCAAGACCCAGCAGGTGGAAATTGAAGCTCGCGTAGTCGCTGCCACGCGCAGCTTCGCGCGGGACATCGGAACCCAGCTCGGCTTTGGGTGGGGCAACCAGTCCACCTCCGTCGGCGGTGCAGGCGACGTAGGAACCTCGCCGGTTGGGGCGTTCGGGCTGAGTCCTCTTTATCCTATCGTCGGAACTTCAGCGCCCCAAGGCGCCACTCTGACTCAGATTCCGTTGTTCTCCAACTTGGGGGTAACGAATCCGACCAGTGGCATCACGCTGTTTAACCGCAGTGCTCATGTTCAACTGGACGCGATTCTGACCATGGCCGAATCGCGCGGCTTACTCAAAGTTCTTTCTCGTCCGCGCGTCGTCACGCAGAACAACATCTTGGCGACGGTAAATCAGGGTGTCCGGGTTCCCATCGTCACGCAGGCACAGTTGGGCGGTCCGCCAACCGTAACTTACGTGGACGCGTACCTGAGATTGACGGTCACTCCACAGATCACATCGGAAAATACCATCTTTCTCAATGTGGATGTGGAGAACACGACCCCTGACTTTGGCCGTTCCATTCAGGGCAACCCGACCTTGTTGCACCAGCAGGCCACTACCCAGGTACTGGTCACCGATGGTGGCACGGTTGTGATCGGCGGCGTCATTCAGACGCAGAACTCGATCAACATCTCGCAGGTCCCGTTGCTCGGCAATATTCCCTGGCTGGGTGACCTGTTCAAGCATCGTTCGGTCAGCACCTCCAACCAGGAGCTGATCTTCTTCCTTAGCCCGCGCATCATTCAGACCTAGCAAGCGTACGAGTTAGCCGGAAGCGCCGCCGGAGTTCTGGAGAAATTGCCAGATCCGGCGGTTTCGCTTTTGGCGGATTTCTTGACGCCCGTCGAGCCCTCGATGTTGCCCAAACCGCAGGCCGCAACTACAATGCCGACCATCTCTTCTGTCGCAAGGTGCCAAAATGAATCTCGGCTTTGCCCTCCCCAATATTGGCCCGATTGCTACTGCGGAATCCATCGTGAAGGTTGCCCAACGCGCCGAAGCATTGGGATATAGCAGTTTGTGGACAGTAGAGCGATTGCTCTATCCGGTAAAGCCACAGGTGCCATACCCAGCCACGCCGGATGGCTCGCTCCCAGAGCCCTATAAACATGCTCTTGATCCCGTAGAAACTTTGACTTTTGCGGCTGCGCATACCAGGAAAATCCATTTCGGAGTCAGCGTTCTCGATATGCCTTACTACAACCCGGTGACGCTGGCTCGCCGGCTGACCACTTTGGACGTGCTTTCCAATGGCCGTTTGCGGGTTGGTTTCGGCTTGGGTTGGTCCAAAGACGAGATGCAGGCCACCAATGCCGACATGAAAACCCGTGGCGCGATGGCGGATGAATTCCTGCAAGTGTTGATCGCGATCTGGACCAGTGATCCGGTAGAGTTCCAGGGCAAATTCTTCACCCTCCCGAAGTCCTACATTTCTGTGAAGCCGGTGCAGAAGCCGCATCCCCCGATTTATCTGGCGGCGTTTGCTCCCCCTGCCTTGAAGCGTCTTGCCACTTACGCCGATGGCTGGAATCCGGTCGGCGTGCCGGTGGAAGGAATGAAGCAAATGTTCGCCGGCATTCAACAAATGGCTAAGGACGCCGGCCGCGACCCTGGTTTTCTAAAGATGATTGTCCGCGCCAATGTCGAGGTCACCGGCAAGCCCCTGCCCCAAGACCGCTTCATCTTCACAGGATCGCTTGACCAGATCAAACTCGACATCGCCGCTTGCCGCAACATCGGAGCCGAAGAAGTTTTCATCGACCCCGGTTTTTCCGCCAAAGGCCAATCGCTGGACCACTGGCTCGCGGTGATGGCGGAGCTTGCGCCCTAAACCAGCGCGGCTTGCTACACTTCTCCTGTGGACTATCGTACCCGCCTCCTGAGGCTGCAAAGCCTGCTGGAAGAGAATCGCCTGGATGCGTTGCTGATTACGCATCTTCCCAACATCCGTTACCTCTGTGGATTTTCTGGCAGCGCAGGAGCTCTGCTCGTAACCGGCAGCCGCGCCGTTTTTTTCACCGACGGGCGCTACACGGTCCAGGCCAAACAGGAAGTTCGCGAAGCGCGCGTCGCGATTGCCCGCAAAGCCGCCGTGGTCGCAGCAGGCAATTGGCTGGCTGAGCACGCAAGGGCATCCGCCCGGCTTCGACTCGGCATCGAAGGCCAGCACTTAAGCGTTGAAACTTATCGCTCGCTCGCGTCCACGGCTTGGTTCTGGCTTTCGCCTGCGGCCCGCGGCCCCGTTGGTGGAGCAGTTACGGATGATCAAGGATGAGAAGGAAATCGAACTGATTCGTGCCGCTGCTGTCATCGGCGCCAACCTTTTTGACGGCGCACTCAAGCATATTCGCCGCGGAGTGAAAGAGACTGGCGTTACCGCCCAAATGGAATTTGCCGCGCGGCGAAGCCGGCGCCGAAGGCATGTCATTCCCCACCATCGTGGTCTCCGGAGAGCGTTCGGCCCTGCCGCACGGCAAGCCCGCCGACGCACAAATCCCCTCCAACGCGTTCGTCGTCTGCGACTTCGGTGTTATACTTTCTGGCTATTGTTCGGACAGGACTCGCACCGTCTATGTGGGCCGCCCGACCAGAGACGTGCGCCGCGTGTACCACGCGGTGCAGGCAGCTCAAGCCGAAGCGGTCGCTGCCGTCGCGCCCGGTCGAACCGTCGGCGAGGTGGATCGCGTAGCCCGTAAAGTGTTGCAAAAGAGTGGGTTGAGCCGTTACTTTACTCACTCGACCGGGCACGGCGTGGGTCTGGAAATTCATGAGGCGCCGCGTCTCGCTGCCGGTCAAACCGAAGTTCTGCAGCCGGGAATGGTCGTTACCGTCGAGCCAGGGGTTTATTTGCCGGGCCGCTGGGGTGTGCGCATCGAAGACATGGTCGTGGTAACCGAGAAACGGGTGCGAAGTTCTGGCGCCGAGCAGTACCGACTTGATCGCTGTTTAGTCCCGCCTAATTCAAGATGAATCAAAAAGAGCTGAAGGAACTCATTGAGTTCTTAATTGAAAAAGACATAACCGAGTTTGAACTGGAACGCGGCGACGTCAAGGTGCGCATCAAACGTGGCCAGGAAACCGCCACTGCGGGGTCGCCGAGCTTTAGTCACTTTGCCGTACACGCCGCCCCGCCGAGTGCGGCGGAATTGGCCACTGCTCCGGCGGTTCCTCAGGCTCCGCCGAAAGAAGCTCCTCCGGTTCCCGAGGAAGGCTTACACATTGTTCGCTCGCCTATCGTCGGCACTTACTATGAATCGCCTTCTCCCGGTTCGCCTCCGTTCTGCAAGCCCGGAGATAAAGTCGAAGCTGGGCAGGTATTGTGCATCGTAGAAGCCATGAAGCTGATGAATGAAATTGAATCCGACGTGGCCGGCGAACTGGTAAAAATCCTGGTGAACAATGGCCAGCCTATAGAGTATGGCCAGGAGTTGTTTTCCATTCGTGCGAAAAAGTAGCCAGGATTCTGACCGGATAGCGCGGCCACTCTTGTCCGCGCCGATGGTTCGGTCCTGCTATTGCCGCCGAGCCGTGAAGGAGAACGCGGCGCTGCATCCTTAGATTCCATGTTCAAGAAAGTCCTCATTGCCAATCGCGGCGAAATCGCTCTGCGCATCATTTGCGCCTGCAAGGAGCTGGGCATTCGCACCGTGGCGATTTACAGCGAAGCCGACCGCCACTCGCTCCCCGTGCGTTTTGCCGATGAAGCCATCTGCATCGGCCCGCCGCCGCTGGCGCAAAGCTATCTCAACATTCCTGCCGTCATCAGCGCCGCCGAAATCGCCAACGTCGACGCGATTCATCCCGGTTATGGCTTGCTGGCCGAGAATGCCAACTTCGCCGAAGTAACCGAGACCTGCAACATCAAGTTCATCGGTCCGCCACCGGAAATCACGCGCCTGATGGGCGAAAAAGAAAAAGCGCGCGCCGCCATGAAGAAGGCCGGTGTGCCGATCCTTCCCGGTTCGGAGGGGATTCTGGCCAGCGAAGGCGAAGCCGCGGAGTGGGCCAAGCAGGTTGGCTTTCCGGTGATCATCAAGGCTTCGGCCGGCGGCGGGGGGCGCGGCATGCGCATCGTGCGCAGCGAAGCAGAACTTCCCGCTCTGTTCAAAGCGGCGCAATCCGAGGCAGCGGCGGCTTTCGGCAATGGCGATCTCTACATGGAGAAGTTCATCGAGCGCCCGCGCCACATCGAATTTCAGATTCTCGCCGACGAACACGGCAACGTGGTCAGCCTGGGCGAGCGCGAATGTTCCATCCAGCGCCGCCATCAGAAGTTGCTGGAAGAATCGCCTTCCACGCAGGTGACTCCCGAACTGCGCGCCGAAATCGGGCAGATGCTGAGCCGCACGCTTTCCGAAATCGGCTACGTGAATGCCGGCACCATCGAGTTCCTGATGGATGAGGACCGCAAGCTCTACTTCATCGAGATGAACACCCGCATTCAGGTGGAGCATCCGGTGACGGAGATGGTCACCGACGTCGACCTGGTGAAGAGCCAGATTCTGCTGGCGGCGGGCGCGCGCATGGAAGACGTGCTGCTCGGGCCGATCGTGCACCGCGGCCACTCCATCGAATGCCGCATCAACGCCGAGCATCCGGAAAAATTCACGCCGTCGGCCGGGAAGATTACGGCATTTCATCCGCCGGGGGGCACCGGCGTGCGCGTGGATACGGCAGCTTACGCCGAGGGAGTGATTCCGCCGTATTACGACTCCCTGATCGCCAAGCTGATCGTGCGAGCCAAGGATCGCTCCGAAGCCATTTCCCGCATGGGGCGCGCGCTGGAGATGTTCATCGTGGAAGGCATCTACACCACCATTCCGCTGCACCGCAGGATCTTCGCCGACCCCGATTTCCGCGCCGGGAAATTTGACACTACCTTCATTGAAAGATTCCTGGCGAAGAATGGGAAATCGAACCGGATAAGTATCCCCCCTCCCCCTCGGTCTTTTAGAATCATGGGATTAGCGCGTGAACTGCGCTTAAATCCTAGAGGAATCGGGACTTATTCGTAAAATCTAGAGCCGTGGTACTTACGGTTGTCAAAGAGCTGCCCTGCTCAATCTTTCAGAATGCCGGAATTCGCGAGCCGGGGCAAGACCACGAAAGTGGGGGCACGTTGAGGGGGTGGAGGGCGCGAACTACGGCAGGCAGGGCATTGTAGGCCACCTACACTCGCGCCAGCAGTGGTTTGGTGGACCACCGGCCCCACGTCCAATAGTAATATATTCGCTTTGTATTCGCCCATGTTACGATGTCAAGTCAGGTTGAGTTTTCAACAGTCTGGCGCTGCAGCAGCGAATGCTAGAATCCGAATTCGATAACGACAACCAAGGAGATCATTTGAAGGGAAAGGCGTTCCTTCCTGTGGTGAGTCTGTATTCCGGCTCAGGTGGGCTTGACGAAGGTTTTGTCCAAGCGGGCTTTTCGCCAGTGCTTGCCTTAGAGATTGACCGCGCTGCGTGCGAAACATTTTGATCGCAACCATCCGAGCGTTCAGGTGCTCAGGAAAGACTTGTCGCAAGCCGTGAACGGCTATGTTGTAGAGCGCTTGTCGGAACTACCATTCCCTATACAGTCCATCGGAGTGGTAGGGGTCCGCCGTGCCAAGCGTTTTCTCTGAGGAATGTGCACAAGCGGTCCGATGATCCGCGCTTGAGCCTTCCAAAGAACTACGCTCATATACTCGAAGAACTCAATAAGCACTACGGTTTAGATTTCTTCCTCTTTGAAAATGTGCTTGGTATTGAACACAAGGCTCTTCAGATATTTCAAGGAGCTATTTGCTTCGGCTGGTTTCACGACCTTTGAGGGTGAACTAGACGCGCAGGATTTCGGCGGCTTAAGGCAGATTGGGGCCTGAGTACCGTGACGCGACCTTAACCATGATCTCGCGCAGATGGACGGCCCATCGCGCAGTGTCCGACCCAGGGCGGTCGACCTCCCCAGGTTCGTCGTCAAAAGAGCCCGCCTCAATCTCCTCCGCCCTCCGAGCGAGGGCATAGTAGATTTCCTCCCAGTCACTATTCGTAAAAACACCCTTGGGCATCAGTGCTGCTCCATGGTATTGACGTTGGCCAGCACCATTCGGACTGTTCCAGTTTAGAACACTTGTAGTCTGAAGGGAAGATACTCTCTCCGTGTGATCAGGAAGCCTGCACGGAGAAACATTATTGGGAGGCGCGTAGCGGAGGCGCGTCGAGGTTGTAAGCCAGCACTAACACAGGACGCACTTTCAGGCAGGCTCGCTCGGCTCGGGATTCAGCTCGACCGGGCAGCGGTTGCCAAGATCGAAAACAATTATCGGCGCGTTCTTGATTACGAACTTAAAGCGCTCGCAGATGTGTTGGGCGTGGACGCAAATTGGCTCCTCGGGGTTAAGAAGGGATGAAAGACCCCACGTCCCAATTACGCGCCGCCACGCGGCGGGCCAAATCGGACGTCGCGAATAAGCTAGTCAGCATGTTTCTCCATGAACTGAGTCGCAGTATCAGCCAAGGCTGGCCCATCAAAGTCGACGACGAAGAGTATGAAAAGCTTCGTCCGCGAACGGTTCAACAACCAGTGCCCATATTGCTCCTGCGATTTGACGGGCACGTGTGCGTAATTGAACATCTCGACGGCATGAATCGTTCTCGCGCAGGCTTGCACGTCGCAGGTAACGTTTTAGTCGCGTGCAGAAGGTGCAACAACGAAAAGCGCCGAGACGATTCATTGAGAAGTCTTTTGCTCGCGGAGTCGGGGTGGGAGTCGTTCTTATCTCACGATAGCTCCCGTTGCGCCGCTTCTTGCCTCACCTGCGTTTATTGGAAGGGTATCTGGCCAGACGAAACCGAGCGACAATTGCGGTTGGGCCAGAACCTACAAAGGATACGCGTTTTTCGCGGCGCGTTTTTGGAATTTCAGCAGATCCTCCCTTCCATCATGCAGACGCTGCCTGCGCTGTTGACGAAGCTCTACTCCGACTGTCAGACCTTTGCCGAGACAGAGATCAGGTCCTTGCTGGAAGGGCTTGGAAGCATGTCAGGCCCGCAAGTCTGAGCCGTCGGCAACGGGACTTGCGACTAGATGCAGGGCCGCCACCTGCCACGGGCTTGGTTACCGTTACGTACTGCATAGGCGTGATTTGCCCGGAGTTCCATACCTTGTGTCTCCTCACGGAAGCCGAAACTGCAACGTAACGTAGAGCGAGACCAGTTCGACATTTCTAAGCTTCGCCGCGCGGGATGGAAGGTCATGCCGGTATGGGAGTGCGCTGCCGCTAAACCGCAAACGATTCGCAAGCGCCTCGTTCGATTTCTAGGTGAGCCGCGCCGAAAAGTTTGATGGATAGATGAGGCGGAAACGCCTTGCCCACGGATGCGTTGTTCTGTTTCGCTGTACGGTTCGGAGTGTCAAGATTACCCGCTGCTGACGTCACGGGAAAGCTCCGGGGCGCCCGGCGGGGGGCGTATAGAAATTCCCTGTAGGGTATTTCTCGCCGCCGGGACTACGGGGTCCTTCGTCGCCAAGAGCGCTCCTCAGGATGACCGGGGGTTTAGTTTTACCTAAGAGCCACCACCTTCAAACTCTCGATTCCGCGATCATCAATTACTTTCACCGCCGTTCGCTTGTACCTGCCCGGCTCAAAGGGCAGCGAAACCGTCCTGCGATAAGCCTCGATCAGTTCCGGGTCAGCCTCCGCCTTCAAATTCCGCGCCAGCCACGCCCACGGGGCCGAAACGGGTGATGGAGTTGTCGGCGGTGATTTGGGGTCAAAACCCCCACCCTGTCGCACAAGACGCGACAAGGGTGGGGCACCCGGCGGGTTATCCACCTCGCCGGAGACAGCTATCAAGGACGTCTTGCTTTTTCGGCGCGGATGCGGAGATCGTCGGCAATTTTGTTCTGGCGCGGAGAGCTGAAATGGAACTCTGGCGGCGGGGCAAAACAGAGGGTGCTTCCAAATTTGCCGGGCGAGGCCAGAGTTAGAGTAATGCGGGCCGAAGCCCCACGGCGGTCAGTCGAGAAGTTTACGCTGCTGATATTCGAGAGCAATACGGTATCTTCTGCGCCCCTTTTTCCGATCACCAGATAATCACCGCAGTCATCTACTTCATCCACGAGATTCTGTTGCGACTGCCGGGTGAAATAGTAGCCCCCGACCGCGAGCACGCCCGCGACCAGAAGAAACAAGGGAGCTTTTTGCAAGACGCCGTTACTCATCAGCAGGAAGAGAATGAATGCCAGGAAGCCAAAGAAGAGGATAGGAAAGGCCCGCAGGGAAAACGAATACGGAGTTGAGATACGTTGCATCGTGCGCCTTTGCGAGGAAGTCTCTAACCGGGCCGTGAATTCCTGGGTGGAATGCCGCGGAGGAGAACTCGGCCAATTCTTGCGCCACCAGCGAGCGTGGACAAGTGACCGGGGTAATGGGATGCCCAATGCTTTCGGGGAGCGGTCGAGCGCCGCAGCTTATGAGTCCGCGTCGGCTTGCTCCAGCGCGAATTCCCATCCGCAATACTCTCCTCTGGGCGCATCCGGCGGGCAGTGCAGGCATGCAGTAGAGATTCGCGAATCAATGGTGCGGGCGAAGGTGGAAAACTCAACTATTCCCACCGCCTTGCAGGGAAAATCAGGCAGGCCCTTGCGGCGGCGCGCCTCCTGAACCTGGCAACGGTCCATGTAAAAGCGCAGCCGCCCATTGCGCCATTCGCAGCGCTGCTGGTTAATCAGGCTGTACATACGCAGGGTGAGCGCTTTCGCCAGCGTATCGAGACCTCCGTCGGCGGGGAGACCGAAGGTGCTCATGATGCGGCGCGCTTCGACGGCGGCGAATTGCGCCCAGGCTTCGGCGTCCAGTTGGATCGCCTCCTCCAGCCCATGTTGTCGCTCGGCCGCCAGGAACCAGCAGCCATCGTGCGCCAGCCAGTTGCGGGCAAACATCTCCAAAGCCTTCAGCAGATCCTCGCGGCTCATCTGTTCGAACGGATTCATCGGCCCTCGCCCAGGAACAAATAGACCACGAAGGACACGAAGTCTAACGAAGGTTCGCCGCTTACAGGCTTGCTTCGTGTACCTTCGTGCCTTTCGTGGTTGAATACGGAGCCAACCGATCACTACGCCTGCTTGAAAACGTCACTTGCTCAACGAAGACGCTTCTACTCCCCGCTGTTCGATCGGAACGACATCGCGCTTGTCATGGCCGATGTAGACTTGCCGCGGGCGGGCGATCTTCTGTTCCGGATCTTCCAGCATCTCCTGCCACTGGGCGAGCCAGCCCACGGTGCGGGGAATGGCGAACAGCACGGTAAACATTTCCGGGCTGAAGCCGACCGCCTGATAGATGATCCCAGAATAGAAATCCACATTGGGGTAGAGCTTCCGCTTGATGAAGTACTCGTCTTCCAGCGCGATGCGTTCCAGTTCGAGGGCAATCTCCAGCTTGGGATTTCTGCCGGTGACTTCAAAGACGCGGTCGGCAGCCCATTTGATGATCTGGGCGCGGGGATCGTAGTTCTTGTAGATGCGGTGGCCGAAGCCCATCAATTTGCCGTGCCCGGCTTTCACCTCTCTCGACGTAGGCGGAGACATTCTCCTTGGAGCCGATGTCGTCGAGCATCTTCAGCACTTCTTCGTTGGCGCCGCCGTGGAGCGGCCCGGAGAGGGCAGCCGCTGCGGCTGCAATGGCCACGAACGGATCGGCCTGCGAGCTGCCCACGGCTCGCATGACGTTCGTGCTGCAATTCTGCTCATGATCGGCGTGCAGAATGAACAGAATATCGAGTGCTCGGGCAAGAACCGCGTTTGCCCGGTACTTGGGCTCGACCATCTTCCATAGCATGTTCATGAAGTTCTCGGTGTAACTCAGTTCGTCGTCGGGATACACATAGGGATAACCCACGCCGTGACGGTAGGTGTAGGCGGCGATGGTAGGCACCTTGCCGATGATGCGCTGAATTTGCAGCTGGCGTACCTCAGGATCGTGTACGTTCCGGGCTTCCGGGTAGACGGTGGAGAGTGCTGCGACGGTGCTGATGAACATGCCCATGGGGTGTGCGTCGTAGCGGAAACCCTCCAGGAATTTCTTGGTCGTCTCGTGGAGCATGCGGTGGTGGGTTATGCTGTCCACCCACTGCGCCAACTGGGCCGAGGTGGGCAGTTCGCCGAACAGAATGAGATAGGCGACTTCCAGAAATGTGCACTTCTCCGCCAGTTGCTCGATGGGGTATCCGCGATAGCGCAAAATACCCTTGTCTCCATCAATGTAGGTGATGGCGCTCTGACATGAGGCCGTGTTCAAAAACGCGGGATCGTAGCTCATCACGCCGAAATCATCCGGGCCGGTTTTGATTTGCCGCAAATCCATGGCGCGAAGCGTCCCTTTGGTAAGTGGCAGGTCGTACCTTTTGCCGGTTCGCTGGTCCACAATGTTCAAAATGTCATTGTCCATCGCCTTTTCCTCCCATTGAAGTGATTCCGCTGACCGGACCCGATCTGCCGCCAGAAACAAAAAGCGCCGATAAGCTAATCGGCGCTGTTCTCTTTCGACTTCAGCTGAAGGGACAGTTTGGGAATTGCTGCGGCATCCGGAGTTGGCAACATATCACTTACTTAGACTCCGTCTGACGCGGGTAGGAACCAATGTCGGGAGTCACCCCATTCGGTGATGCCCGTCACATATTTTCGAGGTGGGAGCACCTGGGCGCCGCCTGCTGAGATTTCGTGCGCCGCAGTCATGGTCTGCTTTGCACGGCCTCTTGCCAGGGGCGCAGGGAGTCATCCGATTCGCATCGCAATTCCACCCGCCTACTTCAGTCCGCCCAGGCCAGATAACCCGGAACAATAATGTTCACCACGGGAACGATGAGAAGAATGCCCCACCAGTTGGGCTTACGGCGAGCTTCGGCCACCGCCATCCAGACAATGATCAAAATGACCAGGTTCACGAATGGAATCAGAAGGAGAAGAAGCCACCACAACGGCTTTTTGGCCACGCTAAGCAGCAGGAAAAGATTCGCAATGGGAATCCATGCAAGCCAGTCATTGGGCGTCGCCGTCTTGCTGGCAATGGTCTGAAGAGCCAAAGACAGATATACGTAGGAGCCTATGCCCAAAACCAGCATGAACAACAGCATGATGCCGGAAAGAGCCAGGAATGGCGCGGCATCTTCCATGGATTGGGCCGAGGCCCGACTGGCAAACATCAGAACGGCAACGAAGCCAACACTCATGGGGCGAAGCGAAGACGGAATGAACCGTATCTTCATCGAATTTCCTCCATAAACTTCGGAATTGTTACGTTAGCGTATGTACAGAGGGGCTACGTGTTGCGCGGAAGTATACGCCTGGAGGCAAGGCTTCACTAGGTTTATCCTGTAGGCGCCCTTCCTTTCACTCTTTTGGCGCAGGTACGGGTGGTTCGTTCGGCACACCCCAACTTGCATTCGGCGTGGAGCGGAGGGCGCAATTCTCTCAGCAATAAGGATTCTCTATTGGCTCGCGACGAATACAGACAATCCCACGGTTTCCGCAATTTCCTGCTGTTTGTCATTCTGGTTGCCATCATCGGCTTGGCGGCTGCATTTTTCCGCGGAAGCTCGCCGAAAATTGTTTTCGCGGTGTTGCCCAGCGCAGTGGGAGCTCACAAGACACTGACCGTCACGGTGAGCAATAACATGGGGATCAAGGAGGCCAAGGCCTATTACCAGCAGAAGGGCCGGACGTTTCCGCTGGCGGACGAGAATACCGGCGCGCGCCGGAACTGGTGGTTCGGGCCGAAGCGAGGACGGGAACTCACGCTCAACCTGAAGGCCGGGCGCGGCGATGTTCCCGGGCTGGAGGATGGCCAAGCCGAGCTGGTGATCGAGGCGTGGGCAGCAAACCTTCGCAGCTCGAAAGCGGTGGTGAAGCAAACAGTTCAGGTTCGTTCCGTCCCGCCACGGGTGGCTGCGTTGACGACGCAGCATTATGTGAGCCAGGGCGGCGCCGACATGATCGTTTACACCGTTTCGCCGGGCGCTACGGAATCCGGCGTCGAAGTGGCAGGAGAATTTTTCCCGGGCTACCAGATGCCGAGCGCAGCGGCGGGAACCATGTTCTCGATCTTCGCTTTCCCCTATAACGCTCCTGCGGACGCAGGTTTCGAACTCGTGGCCCGTGACGATGCCGGTAACGAAACCCGGCAGGGCTTCCCTATCCACACTTTTCCGCGCAGCTTTCCTGCGCGGCCAATGGCGATTAGCGATTCGTTCATCCAGCAGGTCGTAATGCCGATTATCGCCAATACACCATCCATTTCGGACCAACACGATCCGCTAAAGAATTTTCTGCTGGTCAATCGGGATCTTCGCCATGTGGAAGCGCAAGAGCTGGCTGATCTGAGGAAGCAAACCGTCCACGAGTTCCTTTGGCATGGTGCGTTTTCGCGGCTTCCCTCGCAGACGGAAGCGTCCTTCGCCGATCATCGCTATTACCTCTACAACAAAGAGAAGGTCGACGAGGAATATCACCTGGGCGTTGATCTTGCGGGCACACAGCACATGCCCATCCTGGCGGCCAATCGGGGGCGTGTGGTTATGGCGCAGTATTTCGGGATCTACGGCAACGCCGTGGTCCTCGACCATGGTTTCGGACTGATGTCGCTCTATGGCCACATGAACGATTTCGCGGTAAAGCCCGGCGACATGGTTCAACAGGGACAACTTCTCGGCCATTCCGACACGACTGGGCTGGCGGGCGGGGATCACCTGCATTTCAGCATCTTGTTGAACGGAGTGCAGGTTAATCCCAAAGAATGGTGGGACCCGCACTGGATCCACGATCGTATTGAGGTGAAGCTGCAGCATTAGCGAGATTGTTCATGGCGAGCGAAATTCTCGGTGGAGGATCTGGATGCAACTCAATTTCTTCGGGAGAGCCGCAGTTTCCTTTCTCGTGGCTTTGTTCTTTCTGAATGTTTCGTCAGCAGCACATGCAGCAAGCAATCCCGAGGATGAGTTGGCAGGGACGGTCAAGCTCGTGCTTGCCAGAAGTTTCAACACCGACTGGCAAGGGCTGGAGACGCTGCCCGGCATCAAGTGGACGCCCCTGCCGCCCAGGATGCTACAGAACTGCCTGCCCGATGGAGGCTGCTTTACCCGCCAGGGCGCAATGACGATCGGCGGCAGGAATCTCGTAGTTCTGGCTACGGGCGCGCGGACCATCGTTGCCAACCTTTACTTTCGGAATACAAGGGGAGCACCGGTCGGCGAAACTCAGGTGCTGGCCGCCTTGAAACATGCAGGGCTTTCCGCGGAACTTGCCCGCTGCCCGGTTGGCAGCAGCGGCGGGGGCACCAATTGGTACCGGATCAAGGGCGCGGGGGGAAATCCCGGTGTTTTGGCGATCCAGTCCTCTTGCGGAGGCAGGCCTTGCGAAGGGTTCACCCTGACCCAGGGCGCGGATTTACCGCCGCTGCAGCCCAATCAATTGCGCATGTACTCGGAGCAATGCACCGGGACGAGCACAGCCATGCGCAAGCCAGTTTCCACCGCCATGCCTCCGGAGGAATTGGCGCACACCTTCGCTTCTCTGCTGGTGCCACCTACAGGGCCAGCCTTGTACAACTGGAAGACGCTGCCCTCACTGTTGCCCAGCGCACAATGGTCCCCGGGTGGGCCGAAGAAATGGGACCTTTCCTACAAGGGCGATCTCAATCCGATGGCCATGTCAGGACAGATCAAGCTGGCACAGCGCTCGTTTTCCGTGCTGGCGAGCGGTTCGACCGGCGACGTGAAGACGGTCTCACTGGAAGAAGGCGGCATGCATCCCAGCGGCGAAAACACCATGGGTGAGCTGTACAAGCTGGGATATGCGGTGAGACTTGTGCGCTGCGGACCGGTTTATACGCAATCCACGAATAATTGGTACAGCGTGAGCAGCACGAAATCACGACCGGCGATGATCAAGCAGTCCATCCGTTACGAGGGCAAGCAGGTGCAGGATTCCTATGAGCTTCGCCTCGATGGCACATTGCCCAAGCGCGATCCGCGAGACCGCGATCCGGGCGTCAATGGGTGCCGGTAAGGGAATTGTCGAGATTCACGCCATTTTGGCTTAGAGTGCCAGCGCTCGTGGGCCCGCCAGCGTTCTCTCTCTACTTTTCCGGTTCTACGGACAGTTCTGCCGGCTCGACAGTCAGCACCACGTGCGGGATGGTTAGCAGACTGGCGACGTCGGGGGAGATTCTTCCCGAAGCTACGACCTTACCGCCGCGGGCCAGCTTCCATGTGTAAGTTCCTGCGGGAGTGACTTTAAAAGACTGCAAGCGGCGGAGGGTGATATCGGCGGTTGCGCTGTCCGGCATGGTGGGCGGCGGGTTTTCCACGGCAGGATGCCCGATCCAGAGCGTCATTGCGAAGTGGGAGGTCTTGTCTTGCCGTGGCTTCCATCGGAAGTAGGCATTGAGCTGGCCGGACTCGTCGAAGCCGGCCGGGGATTCTTCCCACGGCGAGTGCTGGTTGGACGAAGCATGCGTGAAGACCGGGTATGCTGCATTCTTGCGGATATCGAGCCAGGGAAATGCCAAGGCCACATCGTCTTCTGGATATCTGGCGATGGGGGTGCTCGATCCCGTGTGGCCGAAGGGGCCCCAGGCGAGAATTAACGGGAGGCGGCCGGCCTGCGCCGCTTGCAGCAATGCCGGTTGAGTTTTGGACCAGGAGTCGTTTGTCGCGGAGAAATCCACCATAACCGGCGGGTCGGGCAGGCCGAAGCCGGAGATCTGTTTCGTCCAGGCATCGTGCGCTTCCTGGGATGCGTCCGGCGAAAGGGCGGCGGGGAAGCCCATGCGCAATGCGGCGTATTCGGTTCCTGCAGGAACGACGACCAGCATGGCGGCGAAGATATTCCCGTGGGGCAGGCCGAGAGCCAGCGCTCCGCAACCGCCCATGGAGACGCCAGAGAGATAAACGCGGTTGCGGTCAATATGGTATCGGTGGATAACCCACTCGATGGTATCGAGCACTCGCTTTTCAGCTGGGGTTAGTTCGTGACCGTATTTGGCGAGGTCGTGATGGGCTGCGCTCCATCCCCACCATTCATCGTTGGTCGAGTTCAGAAAGAGGACGTAACAATCGTCTGGAGTGCGCGTCATCACCGCGGCGGGTTGGTCTTGCGGGTCCACTTTTCGGTCGAGGAATTGATATCCCAGATAGTCGAAGGCGGTGCGATTGGCGGAGTGCATTACCACGCATAGAGGCGAATTGCGCCGCGGCTGCCGCGGGAAAACCACGTAGAAGCTGTTGTGATTTTGTCCGGATGGGCCGGTCTCTTGCGGGGCGGGATATTGCCATTCGCCCGAGGAGGCGGCAGGATAACCCCATTCCGGGAGCGGACCGTGGGTATAGCGCTCGATGCGGCGGCCATCGAGAGTTTGCGCGGGAGCATTTTTCCGGTCCAGATTGGGAGGCCAATCGGCGGCGATAGCAACGGCGCACGTTGGTAGCAGCAAGATCAAAGATAAGCACAGGGCCGCGGCGGAGACGAAATCGGAGCTGCGGGAACGGATTGGCTGACGCAACCGGATGAATAATGGCGATGCCAATGCGGCATCAGTCGCTGGATTCGGTGGGCGGGAGGCCATCTGGCATCAAGTATCTCACCGCCCGCTCTAATTGGAACACTCCGGACTCGCAAGGAACCGCAAGCGCTATGATGTAGGCTGTCTCCCATACCCATGCTCACGCTGCCGCGCCTCTATGCCATCATTACCCCCGGCTTTTTCCCAGATGATGCAGCCCTGGTCGCCGCGGCGCAGGAATTCGCGGCGGGCGGAGCGACCCTGCTTCAGTACCGGAATAAATCCGGCAATGCGCGGCAGATGCTGGCGCAAGCCCGTGAACTGAAACGACTGCTCGGCGAGTCGGTCACGCTTATCATGAACGACCGCGCCGATTTGTGTCTGGCAGCTGGGCTGAACGGCGTGCATGTGGGGCAGGACGATCTTTCGCCCGAAGGCGCGCGCAAGGTCATCGGCCCGAATCTGTGGCTTGGCGTGTCGACACACAATCCTGAGCAGGTCGCCGAAGCGGCAAAAACTTCGGCTGACTACATCGCGATCGGCCCGGTTTTTTCGACGCCCAGCAAAGAGAACCCTGACCCGGTGATTGGGATCGAGGGCGTGCGCCAGGGCAGGGCGCTTACCAGCAAACCGCTGGTCGCCATTGGCGGGATTACGCGCGCGAACTGCCGTTCCGTAATTGACGCCGGAGCAGATTCGGTGGCGGTAATATCCGACTTAGTTACCCATCCCCGCCAATCAGCAGAGGAATTCTTGCGAATATTGAGATAGAGTCAAGGCTATTCCCGCGCAGTTAGCGCCGATAACATCATGGAGAGCAAAATTCCGAATCCACCCAGCGCTGCCAGCGACTGGGAAATTCACAGCCATCAAGACAAAGAGCTGGTCAAGGGGCTCGGGCTGACCAGCGCCACCATGCTGGTGATGGGCTCGATGATTGGCTCGGGCATCTTTATTGTTTCCGCGGAAATTTCGCGCGAGGTGGATTCGCCGGCGCTGCTGATTGGCGCCTGGGCGGTAACCGCCATCATGACAATCATTGGCGCCCTCACCTACGGCGAGCTGGCGGCTATGATGCCACGGGCCGGTGGGCAGTATGTTTACTTGCGCGAAGCGCTCGGACCGCTGTGGGGGTTCTTGTATGGCTGGACTCTGTTTCTGGTGATTCAGACCGGGACAATAGCCGCCGTGGCGGTAGCGTTCGGAAAATTTCTCGGCGTGTTCTTTCCTTCCATTTCTTCCGCCCATTGGATTCTGCATTTCTGGAAGGTCCCGCCCATTGCGATTGGCCCCATGGTTCTGGGAAATATGGACGTCGGACTCAACACCCAGAATCTCATCGCTATCGTTCTGGTGATTGTGCTTTCCATCGTCAATATTTTTGGGGTGAAGACGGGCGCCCTGGTGCAGAACGTGTTTACGTTTGCCAAGATTGCCGCGCTACTCGGCCTTGCGGGATTGGGAGTCTTCCTGGGACGGAATGCCTTCGCCCTGGCCGCAAATTTCCACGGAAGTTTTTGGCGCAACGCGGCCCTGGGCGCGAGTCACGCCGTGCAGGTGGGTGTGGGGGGCCCGACGGTCTGGGTGGGCACGCTGACCATTCTGGCGGTCGCGCAGGTGGGATCGCTGTTTTCGGCCGATGCCTGGAACAACGTTACCTTCACGGCGGGCGAAGTGAAAAACCCCAGCCGCAATTTGCCGATCTCGCTGGCTTTGGGAACCGGCGTCGTGCTGGCGCTCTACATTGCCTGCAACATCGCTTATCTAAACATTTTGCCTCTGGACGGGGCTGCGCATGGGGCGACGATTCTGGATCGCGGCATCCAATACGCGACCGAAGATCGGGTAGCCACCGCGGTATTGACACAGATGTTCGGCAGCATGGGCGGATTCCTGATGGCTGCAGCTATCATGGTTTCGACCTTTGGCTGCAACAACGGATTGATTCTTTCCGGCGCGCGAGTTTATTACGCCATGGCCAAGGATGGCTTGTTTTTTCGCAGCGTGGCCAAGCTGCACCCTGAGTACAAGACTCCGGTGGTTTCGCTGATGGTGCAGATGGCCTGGACCTGCATTTTGTGCGTCTCGGGAAGCTATGGACAACTGCTCGACTACATTATTTTTGCAGTCCTGGTCTTTTACATTCTCACGATAGGGGGGCTGTTTGTGCTGCGGAGAAAGCACCCTGATGCCCCCCGCCCTTATAAGGCCTTCGGCTATCCGGTGCTGCCCATCATTTATATTGTGATGGCGTTGTTCATTGATGTCGTACTATTGCGCTACAAGCCGCAATACACCTGGCCGGGGCTCATCATTGTGCTGCTAGGGATTCCGGTGTACTACCTGTGGTCGCGGCAAGCGGCTCGGGCAACCACGCACCAATCAGCTTAAGTGCTAAGGAGAACTCACGCATGGCCAAGCTGCTGGCAACCAAGCCGCTGGACCAGATTTTGAACGAAGCCGGCGAAGAGGGTGAGCATTCACTGAAACGCGCCCTGGGCGCCACCAACCTGATTACGCTGGGTATTGGCGCCATTATAGGCGCCGGCATTTTCGTGCTGACAGGGGCGGCGGCAGCGCAGTACGCCGGACCCGCCATTGTGCTTTCTTTTATTCTGGCGGGGATTGCTTGCGCCTTCGCCGGGCTTTGCTACTCGGAGTTTGCCTCCCTTATCCCGATTGCCGGGTCCGCGTACACCTATGGCTATGCCACGCTGGGCGAGATCTTCGCCTGGATTATCGGCTGGGACCTGATCCTGGAGTACGCTTTCGGTGCGGCCACCGTAGCCTCTGGCTGGAGTGGGTATCTCAACAGCTTCCTGCAGGATTTTGGGATCCATCTGCCGCCTTCTTTGACCGCCACACCGGGAACTGAGCTGGTGTTATACCACGGCCGCTGGGAGCGTCTTGCCACCATTCTGCCGGCGCTGCAAGCGAACGGAGTTCTCCCATCCAGCCTGCAGCACGTACAAGGCGCCTTCAACCTGCTGGCATTTCTTGCCATCGCCGCCGTGACTTTGATTCTGATCATCGGAATTAAGGAATCAGCCAACCTGAATTCTGTGATTGTGATTGTGAAAGTAGCGATCGTGCTCGCTTTCATCGGCATTGCGGGTGTGTTTCTCGCCAAACATCCTGGGATTGCTTCAACCAATTGGCACCCTTTCATTCCGCCCAATACCGGTGAATTTGGGCATTATGGCTGGTCAGGCGTGGCCCGGGGCGCAGGAGTGATTTTCTTTGCCTATATCGGCTTTGATGCTGTTTCTACGGCAGCGCAAGAAGCCAAGCGGCCGCAGCGGGATATGCCGATTGGCATTCTGGGCTCGCTGGTCATATGTACAATTCTGTACATTCTGGTCTCGGGATTGCTGACCGGGGTGGTGTCCTATACGACCCTCAATGTTCCCGATCCAGTCGCCGTGGGAATCGATCACACGGGTGTGCGGTGGGGGAGCATTCTGGTGAAACTGGGCGCCATCGCCGGTCTGGGCAGCGTGATGCTGGTGATGCTGCTGGGGCAGTCGCGGGTATTCTTCTCGATGTCGCGGGACGGGTTGCTGCCGGAGTGGGCAGGAGCGGTGCATCCCAGATTTCGCACGCCGTGGATTTCCAGCATCATCGTGGGAATCTTCGTGGCGATTTTCGCCTCGGTGATCCCGATTGGAGTTCTGGGCGAACTGGTGAGCATCGGCACGCTGCTGGCATTCGTTATTGTTTGCGCCGGGATCTGGATTCTGCGGGTCCGGCGTCCTCAACTGGAGCGCCCGTTCAAGACTCCCTGGGTGCCTTTTGTGCCTATTATGGGGATTCTGGTTTCCGGCCTGATGATGGCCAGCTTGCCAGGGGATACCTGGCTGCGGCTCATCGTCTGGCTCATTATCGGCATGATTTTGTATTTCAGTTATGGCCGCCATCATAGCCGGGTGCAGAGAGAACTCAGCCGGGCGGGAAAAAGCTCGGAAGCGATGACCGACTGAAGACGTTCGCAAGATCTGCAGAGGCCTTTTGCAAACCAGGGAAGGCCTTTTTTCTTTGGAAAGCAGTGGGTTGCCTGATGCAGAACGACTAACCCCGAGCAGCCAAGACTTACTATGAAGGCCTTTCGCCATCTCGTGTTAATTGGAATCGCCTTAGTCATAGTTGCTCTGGTGGGCATGACGGGATTCCATTTCATCGAGGGCTGGTCCTGGTTTGATGGCCTCTACATGGTGGTGACGACCTTCACCACCATCGGCTATCAAGAACTTCATCCGCTCTCGCATGCGGGGCGCATATTTAATGTAGGGCTGATTGTGGTTGGCGTCTCGCTGGTATTTCTCGGTATCGGGTCGCTCACCCAGGCTTTGCTAGAATTCGAGCTGCGCAGTTTTTTCGGAAGGCGAAAAATGGAGCGCGAAATTGGGCGGCTCTCCGATCACTACATCATTTGCGGCGCCGGGCGCGTGGGCATTAGCGCGGCGCGGGAGTTGGCGCGGCAGCATGCGCCATTTGTGATCATTGAGCAGGATGCCGCGAAGACCGAGCACTGCGATCCCGAGTGGCTGATGCTGGCTGGGGACGCTACGCAGGAGCAAACACTGCGCGAAGTCCACATTGAGCGCGCCCGCGGCCTGGTGGCGGCAACTACCACCGACGCGACCAACGTCTACATTGTCCTGACTGCGAGGGGGCTGAATCCCAAGCTCAAAGTCATTGCGCGCGCCAGCGAAGAAGATGCCGAGAAGCATTTGCTGAAAGCCGGCGCGGACTCGGTAGTATTCCCTTACCTTTTTGCCGGGCAGCGAATCGCGCAGTCCTTCCTGCGGCCGAATGTGGTGAGCTTTTTGGATGCGGCCACCACCCACCTCGGCATGGATTTGGAGATGGGAGAAATTCACGTGCCCGAGGGATCTCCCTTTGCGGGAAAGACGATTGGAAGCTCGCGCATCCGCCAGGAGCGCGGAGTGATTATTCTTGCCATCAAACGCGAACAGAGCATGCGGTTCAACCCGCTGCCGGAGGATGCCATCGAACCCGGCGACTACCTGATCGCCTTGGGAGAGCCGGCACAGTTGCGCCAATTGGAGCAGTTGACGGCGTCGAAAACGTGAGGCGGTCATGAAAATTGTGAGCGCGGCTGAAATGCGCGATATTGATCGCGCTACCAGCGAGCGTTTCGGTGTGCCATCGTTAGCTCTCATGGAGAATGCGGGTACGGCGGTGGCGGAGTTCGTACTATCGCGCTATCCGGCGGTGCAGACAATTGGCGTAATTTGCGGCAAGGGAAACAATGGCGGCGATGGACTGGTCGCCGCGCGCAAACTGCACGATGCGGGCAAACAGGTTAGGGAACTGCTGCTGGCGGAACCTTCCGATTTGCGCGGCGATGCGGCGGAGATGCTCGAACGTCTGGCGGCGTCGCCGGCGGTTGCGCGTTCCTGGGAAGAACTCCTGCAGCCGGCGGCGAAGGCTGTGTTCGATTCTGAGTTGCTGATCGATGCAATTCTGGGGACGGGCTTCAAGCCTCCGGTCAGCGGCGTGTACGCCGAAGCCATTCGGCGGTTGAACGCGAGCACCGCCGCCGTGATTGCGGTGGACATTCCCTCCGGCGTGGATGCTGACTCGATGAGCGGTCCGGCTGGTACATTTGCCCGTGCGGATGCAATTGTGACGTTTACCGCGCCCCGTCCGGCGCACGTCTTTGCGGTTCTTACTCGTGGGCCAACGATCATCGCGCCGATCGGGTCGCCGGAGGAAGCGATCGTTTCCCGGCTGCAACTAAATTTGATCACGGGCAAGGACGTTGCGCCGCCGATCGGGCCGCGAGATTCCGGACTCGAACAAGGGAAATTTCGGGCACGTGCTGGTGATCGGGGGCTCGGTGGGGAAGGCCGGCGCCGCAGCCATGGCCGGGATGTCTGCGCTGCGAGCCGGGGCAGGGCTCTCCACCGTGGGAACACCGAAATCGGTGCTGCCGACGGTGGCCGGGTTTCATCCCGAGCTGATGACTGAGCCGCTGGAGGAGACCGAAGCAGGGACTATTTCGAAGCGGACCCTGGGCTATGGTCACCTCGATGCTTTGGCCAAGGGCAAAACCGTACTTGCGGTTGGGCCGGGCATTTCGCGCCATGCCGAGACGGCTGATGTTGTCCGCGCAATCGTCAAGAAATTTGGTACGCCACTGGTTCTGGATGCGGACGGGCTCAATGCGTTCGAGGGACGCGCGGCGGAATTGAATGGCAGGAGCCGTTCGCTGGTGATTACGCCTCATCCTGGAGAAATGGCACGGCTGATTGATTCGACTGCGGCGGCGGTGCAGAAGGACCGGCTGAATATTGCGCGCTCGTTCGCCCGGGAACACGAACTGATTGTTGCGCTCAAGGGGCACCGTACCCTGGTGGCCGCACCCGACGGTACAGTCTGGGTGAACACGACGGGCAATCCCGGCATGGGAACTGGCGGTACAGGCGACATCCTTACGGGAATAGTCGCCGGATTGATGGCGCAGAATCCCGATCGCATTTTCGAGGCTGTCGTGGCGGCGGTTCATTTGCATGGGATGGCCGGTGATGTAGCGCGGGAGGCTATGGGCGAGCATTCGCTGGTTGCTACGGATCTGGTGAGCAGTCTGCCGGAAGCGTTTCGAAGGGTGCGTGCGGCTGCAGAGCAGAGGCTGACATACATTTGATCCAGGCCGCGGGCCGAGATAAGCAGATTGCCCGTCGCGCCGCTTGGCGTGGTGACAAACACCATTGCTACGTCCCTTGGGACACCCACCGTTTCTGCCGATAGCCGTGCTTCCCGCGTCTGACGGCCAGTGTCGGGTGGTTGAATTTCGAAGTTGTACAAGTGCTTCGGTAATCTTTCGCCCCCGGTTACCATTATGTGATAGTGGTTTCGGCATGGCCTTCCCCCAAGTACATTCCCAGCGGCGCGCTCCGCGCGTGCAGTTGGGATCTTCAGTTCCGGCGCTTATCCACAAGGGAAACGGCCAGCGGGCGAAAGCAAACCTTCACGCCGTTTCCGTCACCGGTGGTTTGCTGCAGCTCTCAAGCGCTCTTGGTCTCGGTGATTTCGTAGAGGTTGCCTTCCAGACACAGTCCGGCCAGGTGCGAGGCCTGGCGGAAATGTTGCGCCCAACCAAGCAGTCGCGGGATGGAGTTCTTCAGCCTTTTCGCTTCGTTGCCCTGGATGACGAGGATCATCGCATGCTGCGCATAACCGTGGACTGCGCTTCCAACCGGGCATTGCTAAAAGCTCGGGCGGGTCTCAGGTAAAGACCGGTAAATCCTGCCCCTCCGCCAATCATCTCGGCACTCTCGCTATACTGGGTACTTCTCCAGGCAGAATATTGATTGGAATTCACTACCCACTCACCGGAAGAAACCGTTGCGCTTGGCCGGACGTTGGCCGCGTTGCTCGCGCCACCCAAACTGGTTCTACTGCGGGGCGATCTTGGCGCAGGCAAAACCACGCTGGTAAAAGGCATAGCTGAAGCCTTTCGTGCAGCTTCGCAGGAGGACGTGACCAGTCCAACATTCACACTGGTGCATGAATACCGCGGCCCGGAGGCCAATCTCTTCCACATTGATCTTTACCGGATTGATACCGCCAGTGCGCTGGATACGTTGGCGCTGGATGATCTCAGGGGAGAACACAACCTGTTGCTGATCGAATGGGGTGAAAAATTTCCGCGCTTCATTCGTGAACGGGATGTGGAGATCGCGCTGGAGCGAGTCGGGGAAGACGAACGGCGCATCGTAGTGACCGTCCGCTGATGCGTCTGAGCCGGAGAATGAAATAGGTTGCGAGAGTTTGTGTTGGTAAGGGTAGGTTCTCTTTGGGGCTCGGCGTGGCTCAAGGACAGCAACGGTCTCTGGCGACTCTGCGAAGCCTTTCCCCCGCCATGTCGGATGCCTCAACATCGGTCTTCTTTATGAAGCTTTAAGCATCCTGTCGTGAATGTCTGGCCAGAATTCACCGATAACACCACCCAGACTGCCATAAAAAAAGCGCAACGCCTGCAGCCCTCGCCCCGCGGGTACAGCTCGTGCATCCGCTAAAAGCCCATGATGTTGTAGCCGCAGTCCACGTAGATGACTTCGCCGGTGATTCCGGAGCTGCCATCGGATGCCAGAAAAACTCCGGTTGCGCCGACCTCGTTGACATCCACATTGCGCTGCAAAGGGGCGCGCTCAGCGTGCGCTCTAAGCATGTCGCCCAGGCCGGAGATGGCGCGAGCGGCAAGAGTTTTCATGGGGCCGGCAGAGATGGCGTTTACGCGGATTTTGCGCTTGCCGAGATCGAAGGCCAGGTAACGCACGGTGCATTCCAGCGCAGCCTTGGCCACCGCCATCACGTTGTAATGGGGGACAACTTTCTCCGCGCCGTAGTAGGACATCGTAATGATGCTGCCGCCGTCTTCCATGAGCGGGGCGGCCTCCCGGGAAACGGCAATGAGCGAGTAGACGCTGACATCATGGGCGATGCGGAAGCCTTCGCGGGAGGTATTGATGAACTCGCCTTTCAGCTCTTCGGTCGGGGCGAAGGCGACGCTGTGCACCAGCACGTGGATCTTCCCATAGCGCTCCTTGAGCTGGGCAAAGAGGTTGGCAATAGCCGCATCGTTGGAGACGTCGCACATGAACGCCTCCGCGCCGGGCAGGGAGAGGATCAAGTCCCTGGCTTCCTGCTCGAGCCGTTCGTTCTGGTAGGTGACAGCGAGTTTTGCGCCGGCGTTGTGAAGTCCTTGCGCAATTGACCAGGCGATGGAGCGCTTATTGGCGACCCCAAACACAACCGCAACACGGCCTTCCAAGCTAAAACTCATGCATCTCTCCTGGGCTGTTTTGAAACAGCAAGAATAGCAGGCCGCCTTTTAATTGACCACGGCGGAGGGAAACGGAGTGGCGCACTTGTGTTCGGTCTTTCTCAGCGCTTAGCGCAGACCTCAGCGTCTCTGCGGTTACAAGCTCTTGATTTACCGGCCCGGAAGGCTCTTCACCGCCGAGACCGCAAGAGAGAAGGTGAAACTGCAGCCCTACCGCGAAACCTAGTCCGCCGAGCTAATCTCCGGAAAGGAAACTTGCGACTTGACCGGCCAGGTCGCGCTCACCAGAGCGGCTACGTACACCAAGCCGATAATGGAGAATCCGGCGACAAGATTGTATTGCGCGACGGCGCCGACCAGAAAACCCAAGACCATCTGCAATAGGGTACCGGCAAAATAGAAGGTGTTCTGCACCCGGCCCATGAAGTGGGGCGGTACCTGTTCCATAATGCTGGTATTCATGGCCACACTGCTGACGCCACGTCCGGAACCCATCGCGCCGTAAGCCAAAACGGCCAGGGCGAGCCAGGGCGAGAGCGGGGCCACGGTCATGCAGAGCGCCAGCACCCCCATGGAGATGGCAATCGCCCGCCGGGCGCCCAATCGGGCGATCAACCACGGCGTGTAGAGCACGCTGAGAAATGCTCCCATGCCCCAGCCTGCATTCAGCCATCCGTAACCTACAGCTCCAGCGTGAAACACCTTGTCGCTCAGGGGGGCGGTGACGACCACCCCGGTCAGCATGGCGCCGAGAAAAAGCGCCCAGCTCACTCCCAGCGAGATCAGATGGCTGCGTCCACGAAGGAATTGCAGACCTTCGCGCATCTCGCGGATGAAACGATCGAGTGCGCTTTCCGCGGCGACGATGTCGGCGCGTAACTCCGCTGGCCGCGGCACCACATGCCGTCCACTGCGCACGGCGAGATAGCACAGGAAGGAAACCACATAAGTGGAAACATCAATCAGGAGCACGCCACCCAGGCCGATGTGGTTATACACGAAACCTACGACAGATCCCGCCAGGAGCCAGCCGCCCTGTATGCCCGCCAGCAGAAAAGTATTGGAATGGACAAACTCTTCATCGGGAGTGAGCTCCTGAATCAGGGCGGTGATGGTCGGCCAGAACATCCAGAAGCCGGCGGCCACCAGAGTGTTCATCAGGTACAGTTCCCAAACCTTCACCCTGCCGGTGAATGCAAGGACCGCGACTGCGGCGATGATCACAGCACGTACGCCATCGAGCATCATGACCAAGCGGCGCCGGTCCTCGCGGTCAATGAGAACCCCGGTGAACGGCAGCATCAGCATGGCGGGGACGGTTTGCAGGACGGCAAACGTGCCCAGTGCCATTTCGGAATGGGTGGCTTGCAGAATGTACCAAGCCACGGCAGCAGAGTTCATGCCGCTGCCCAGCATGGAAATCATGTTGGCGCCGAAAACGAAACGCAGCGCTGGCTTCTGCAGAATGCTACGCACACTACACTTTAAATGATCCGCCGCCGCGCGCTAATTCAGAGAATGGTTACTTCTTGCTTTCGCCTGTGGATTTCTTTCCCAACCTGGGAGATGAAGAAAAGAACCAGAATCAGGAGTTCCGGCTCAATGGGATGGCGGTAGCGCGGATGCGGAAACGTGATGTAGTAAACCACGGGATAGCTGAGTAACAGCAGCAAGTAGAGGACTGCCCCCGGCGAATGCCGGCGCAAAGCCAACCCTAGTCCCCAAAAGCCGAGCACCGATGCTGCCAGTGCAAAAAAGAATTTCAGCTCGTAGATGCCCGGATATGCTTCTGCATGCGGCGGCTCTGACCAGTAGTAGATGAAATGCGCGAAAGTCAGAAATGCAAAATGGCCAGGGTGGGCGTGAACGAACCGCAGAGTTTCTTCCAGTTTCGAATGGATGTAGGCCGCTTCCCCCATTTGCCGATACTCTTGAAGTTCCCTCACGTTCTGTGATGGATGCAGCCAGACTTGCCACATTCCCGAAGCATTAGGCGTGTTGCCCAAGTGGAATTCCATGCCGAAATTGCCGCGCACCGGAATGAATTTGTGGAACTCCTCGTAGTTCCTTACGATCCATGGGCTCAGCGTGGCAAAGAAAACGACTGCCCCGACGGCGGCATTCCGGAAGAACGGTTTCCTTTGGCGGAACTGGCGATAACAAATCCAAATTCCGGCGCAGGGAAGGAACGCCAATTCGGCGGTGTTGGTGAGCCCGGCAACTCCCCAGACCAGGCCATATAGCAGCCACTTTCTCGCGGTGCTGGATTCCGCCAGCTGCAAGGTCAGCCAGAACAGAATGGTCAGTAACAGGGTGGAAAGGGCGGTGTCCCAGACCGACCGCATCCCCCAATACATGATGTTAGGCAGAAGCGCCCACGACCACGCTGACCACTTCGCAACCTGCGGCCCGAATGTGTGCCGGCCGATCAGGAACACCGGAAGCACAGTTAGCGATGAGAGCAAACCATTAAACAGGATGGCAAAAAATACGGCGAGGCGGGTCTGTATCCCAAAAAGCAGGAAAAAGCGGCTGAGCACAAATGGGTACACCGGACCGAGCCATGCAGTGGGACCGGTGTTGCCACCAAATGGATCACTGAATCCGCGCCCTGAGGCGAGTGACGACGCAATGTGCACCGACTCGTCATTGCCCAGGTTTGCCCGGTAGGAGTGAAGCAGGATTAGTCCCCCGGCGCGCAAGAGAAAGGCAATCAGCACAATTCGAAAAAGATAAGCGGCCGGACGATCGAGCCGTTCGGGAGGCGATTGGGCTGCCAGGGAACTGGAAGTCATTGGTGAGGAGTGGTGCAAATCTGTTGCCAAAATAGCACAGTCCGAGGTAGTCCGAACCGAAGCCCGGCGAGGAGGCATTTCTTCGCTTGCGAATCGACCCGCTTCGGAGCTAGCATTCGCAGCGCAAGAAGTTGGCAGCTTTCACCCTTCGCTAACGGAGCCCATCATGAAACGCCATGTGATTCTCGCCTTGTTGATGCTTATGTTGCCGGCGGTTGCATCGCGCGCCCAGGTTGGGAACATTGGGCAATTTTCCGCCGGGTCGCCTGAGGACAAAGCTTTGCAGGCCATCACCGCGGAGCAAGACGGACAAAAGCGGGTCACGATGTACGAGGACTTTATCCAGAAGTTCTCCTCGAATCCCTCAGCGGTGGCATACGGCAGCTGGCAAATTGCACAGTCTTATCAGGCCTCGGGGGATACACAAAAAGCGATGGACTATGGAGACAAGGCGCTTGCCGCTGCTCCAGATAATCTGGGATTGCTGGTTTTCGAGACCAATGTAGCCCAGTCAGCCAAGAACTATCCCAAAGTGATGGAGTATGCGGCACGCGGAGGCAAGGCCTACAGTGCTGCGCAGCCCAAATCATCTAGTGCCGGAGGCTCCGATTCCGATTCTGATGAGGCGACCACAGATAAGAACTCATACAACTTCATGGAGGCGGCCGCATTCAATGCCATAGCCAACGAAAGCGATCCCAAGACACGGATGGATTACATCGAGCAGTTTGGCCCAGCCTTCCCCAAGTCTCAATTTAACGACCAGGTCGCAACCTATGCCTTAATGTCGCTTTCGCAGTTGAACGATATGCCGAGGCTGGTGGCCTACGGCGAAAAAACGCTGACCACCGATCCCGACAACCTTTCGGCACTACTGCTGCTGGCCAATGCTTACGTAGACGCCTCCCAGCCGGGTAGCGTCGCCAAGGCAGTTACCTATGCGCAAAGGGCGATAGCAGCAGCGAAAGCCGATGCTCCCGATGCGGATAGGGCGCATAAGGTTTCGGCCGGGGCTGCACACTCTACCCTGGGCTATGCCTTCATGAAAGAGGACAAGACCGTGGCCGCGATCACAGAACTGAGAGCGGCGACTGCGTTGCTCAAGGATGAGCCCGATCAAAACGCAATCGCGCTTTACCGCTTGGGCTATGCCTACGCCAAACTACGCCGGGTGGATGAAGCACGAGCCGTTCTTACTGAGGCGGTGAGAATTCCCGGCCCGGTACAGAAACCGGCACAAGATCTATTGCTGAAGGTGAATCAAGCGCGCGCCCGGGGAAGGTAGCCACATGCAACGGCCCGACAGCAGCCATGCCATGCCGGCACATTTTCGCGGTTTTCTACGGTTTTACCAATTCTTCCGATAGCAGCTGTGCTTTGAGCGCGAGATTGCGCTGGCGCGTCAGATCCCCCGTGTTTCCCGCGGTTTTCGCTTGTTCCATATACTGCTGGATTTGTTTGACCAATTCCTGCTGGGTGGGATTGAGGTCTTGTCCGGAAATCTTCTTCAAGTTCTCGTCTGCTTTGGCCAGCAGTTCTTCGGCGCTCTGCCGTTGCCTGGAAGCCTGTTGCTGGTTAAGGCCGGGAGAGATTGTGATGGTCGGATCGGTCGCTCCGCCGTCTTTGACCACAACCTTGGGTGGCGCTGACGGTTTATCCGCCTCTGTGGGCGGCTTATCATGCTGTTTTTTAGCTTTGCTTGCATGGCCAGACTTGTTTTTGGGTTTCGTGGGTTTTGAAGGCGCGGCCGGGCCTTTCTTGCGCTGTTCCTGAGTCTTAGCCGTGCCGCTGGAGTTCTTGCATTGCGAGGAACTCGCGGAGGGGGTGGTTTGTTCCGTAGGGGATATCTTGGTGTTGCTCTCGCCAGGTTCGGCAGAGGCAGGCGGCTTGCTGGTGGACTCCTGTGGTACTGCAGCGGCCAAGGCAAACTGGGCTGCCCGAGCCGGAACTGACGGCCATGCCGTCAGAAGACACACTCCCACTATGGCGGCCAGAGTCATATCTTCACTATGCGTCCGAGAATTCCGGACTGCTGCTATTGGTAGAGATTTTAGCGCTTTCTGCCGCGAAGCGCGATTGTGTTCGTGATCGGCTATGTCCGGGCGGCAGCTTCCTTGAAGGATTCAGAACGTAGTTCCACTAAGGGAAGGCGCAAGCGGAACGTAGTACCCTGCCCATCGGCGGACTCGAAGTCCACCGAACCGTAATGCCACTGCAGGATCTGATAGGTCTGTGCCAGCCCAATGCCACTGCCGCCTTGCTTGGTGGTGAAGTACAGCTCAAAGATCTTTTCCTGTACCTCCGGCGGAATGCCGCCTCCCTGATCGCGAACTTCGGTGACGACGGTGTCTTTTTCTATCAAGGCGGTGATGGTGAGAGTTCCTCCTTGCGGCATGGCCTGCACTCCGTTGATCACAACGTTGAGCACCGCCTGCTTCAGGAAATCGGTATCCACCTTGACCGGCAGCGGGTCGGGAGGGAGATAGCGGGCGATGGTGACCCCGTGCTGGGCCGCGTCGGGAGCGGCGAGCAATGCAACCTCATCCAGAACACGACGCAGGTCGGTTTCCTCCAGATGCAAATTGCGGGGCCGGGTAAAGTCCACCAGGATTTGAACCACGCGATCTAGCCGGTGGATCTCGTTATCGATGATGTCTATGTGGCGACGCGTGTCCGGATCGGTTTGCTTCAGCTTATTTTGCAATAGCTGCAAATGCAGGACAATCGCGTTGATGGGATTTTTTACCTCGTGCGCTACGCCGCGAGTGAGCCGTCCACTGGCAGAAAGGCGGCGGGAGGTTTCGATCTCGTCTTCAATGCGGCGCACCGACTCGGTATCGCGCAGAGTCAGCAGGGCGCCAATCTGTGCGCCTCCTTCCTGAATGAAATCGAGCGCGACCTGCACCATCTTCCCGTTGTGTGATTCGATCTCCCTTTGAGTAATGGGTTTCCGTAGTTGAAATGCTTCCGATACCAGGGAGCCCAACGGAGTTGTCGAAGTAAAGACCTCCTTGGCGGTGCGCCCAAGCAACTCTCGCCGCGGCCGGCCCAAAAAGCGCTCCACGGACGCGCTGACCAACACCACTCGCAAATCGCGCGTGAACAGCATCAGGCCGTCCTGCAGGTTCGCCATGATCTGGTCCACATTGTCTTTCAACGCGGAGAATATTTCCTTGGTGTCGCGCATCTGGCGGCCCAAGTGGGCAATCTTTAAAGTCACCAAGCCGTACTCGTCCGGCCGGGGCTCGGGTTCCGCAACCACTTCTGAATTGCCTGCCGTCATGCTGTCGAGGCTGCGGCTGATTTGTTCCAGCGGTCCCAGCGCAAGTCGCGAGAGAGCCGCCGCCATGATTAGAGCCAAAAGGATGGCCATCGTTGAAAAGATGACCGCGTGCTGCAGCCGGGGAGTAATCTCGCTTTTCAAAAAAACGGTGGAAACGCCGACGCGAATGCTGCCGAAGGGCGCGCCGTTCAATTGCAGCGGCATGCGGACGTCGTAAACTTTGGCCGGGCTGTATACCAGTTTGAGCTGATCGAGAAATTTGGCTTGTTGCAGCGTCTGGAAGTTGGGGCGGTCGGGAACGATCTTGCCAACCAGATCCCGATTGCTGTGCAAGATCGCCTTACCGTCTGCGTCCACGATGGCGGCGTCATAGATGTAGGGCCAGCTGCCTACGACTGACTCCAGCATGGCGGTCAGATCGCGATCGGTGCTCAAATAGTAGGAGATGGCGCGACGTACGGATGCCGGGTCGCCGGTGTCAACCTTTGTACTGCTGAGATCGGGAACGGAATTGTCCGCCAGATAGGCGAGTTGCGAGGTTACCGGGACGCTGCTTTCTCCTACGCTGGTGATGCGCTGCCGCAGCAGTTGTGAGATGTAAATGCAGGAGAAAGTCGCGACCAGAGCCGCCACCATAAAGGTGATGGCCAGCACGAGTTGAGTTCTTAGGCGCATGTTCAACACCACAGCCTGGCGCCCGCCCGCAGAATGCAAGGCAGACTACAGGGGCCCTGGGCTTATTCTTCCTTCTCCTGAGTGACTTCGGCCGTGGCGCTGCCATACTCCTTAAGCTTATTATGCAAGGTTTTCAGGCTAATCCCAAGAATTTCCGCCGCCTTGGTCTTGTTATTATTGGTGGCTTCCAGCGTTTTGAGGATCAGCAACTTCTCCGCCTCTCCCACCGTAGTGCCGACACCCAGGCGAACCGAGTCTGGATCTTCGAGGGTGGGGCGAATCGTACTTTGCCCGAAACCCGGCGGCAGATGCCTGGTTTCGATGACCGATCCTTCGCAGACGATGACCGCCCGTTCCAACGTGTTGCGCAGTTCGCGGACATTGCCCGGCCACGAATAATTACGAAACTGATTCAGTACAGCCTCGCTCAAAGTCGCAATCTTGCGTCCGTGCTTCTCGTTCATATCCGCCAGCAGCGAATGAACCAGGTCGGGAATGTCTTCCTTGTGTTCGCGCAAAGGAGGCATGTGGATGTTGAAAACATTCAGCCGATAGTAGAGATCATTGCGCAGTTCGCCGCAGGCGACCGCGTCTTCCGGGACTTTGTTTGTGGCCGCCAAGACTCGTACATCCACCGTAGTTTCGACTTTGCTGCCCAGTCGCCGCAGCTTGCGGTCTTCCAGCACGCGCAGCAGTTTGGCCTGCGTAGCCACCGGCATTTCGCCGATTTCATCCAGCAGTAAGGTGCCGCCTTCCGCTAGTTCGAAACAGCCTGTCCGGCGCTCGAGCGCTCCCGTGAAGGCGCCCTTTTCGTGACCGAAGATTTCACTTTCGATGAGAGTTTCCGGGATAGCAGCGCAGTTGATGGCAATGAAGGCTTTGGAGCGGCGGGGACTGAGTTCGTGGACAGTACGCGCAACCAGTTCCTTTCCGGTACCACTTGCACCGGTAATCAGCACCGACGCCGTGCTGGGTGCGACCATTTCGATCAGATGAAAGATCTCCTGCATTTTCTTGGAAGGGCCGATCAGAGTGCCGAGAGAGCCCGCATCGCGCAGCTTGCGGCGAGTGATTTCCAACTCAGCCCGGGTTCCCAGGAGGGCAGAGGCGTTTTGCAAGATGGTTCGTAAGCGATTGGTATCAATCGGCTTGGTGATGTAATCATAGGCCCCCATCCGCATGGCCTGTACCGCGTTGTCTATGGTCCCCTGGGCCGTAACAACAATTACGGCGATGGTGTGAGAGTCGCTGGCCAAGTGCTCCAAAAGCTCAAGGCCGCCCATGCGGGGCATCTTCATGTCGGTAACGACAATGGAAGGCGTCCAGGCTGTGACCTTTTCCAGTCCCTCCAGCCCGTCGCGGGCAGTTTCCGCCCGATACCCCCAGGAAGACAGTAATTCGGCGAGGCCGGTGCGCTCATTCTCTTCATCTTCAACAATCAGCACTTTTTCCTGAGTCATAGGGAGCCGGGTATTGCAGGAGTAACTAGATTGGTATCACTCAGATTTCGGGTCAGGCCTTTCCCAAGTCATTGTATTACTAAGTGCAAAGCAACATCGTTTCAGTTTGAGACGGGCACGTAATAAGTAGAATAACCTTACCAGCCAAGCACTCCGAGACGTTCCTTACGGTACAATTCTAGCTCGTCAATTGGTCTGTCACGACGACGCACTTATAGGCTAGTGGCGCTGTGCGGGGAACGAGTTTCAAGCCTCCGCAACAGAACTCCGCCTATTATTGGGAGGATGCAATGTCACTTTGTCATGCTGCGCGAAGGCTCTTTTTCTTTTCTTCCATTCTATTAATGCTGGGCTTCACGGCCGTTTCTCTGTCTGCCCAGGACGAAGCCCCGCCAAAATGGGACATATTTGGCGGCTATCAATGGACCCATCCGGGAGGGCATGTTCCCAATCCATTTGTTCCCGGCGGACCCAGTGTGCAACCGCCGGATATGGGCAAGGGCGCCGGTGCGGCGCTCACGTATAACTTCGATAATCATTGGGGGCTGGAAGGCGACATCGGGCATGACCGGAACGATTTTGGCTACGAATCTACTTTTTCGGTGGGGCCTCGGCTCATGTTCCGGACGCCGGGGATGAATCTTTTTCTACACAGTTTGCTGGGTATCAATGAGTTCAACATCAAGGGACTCAACACGAACGATACCGGCATTGGAGCAATTCTCGGCGGCGGCATGGATCTTCCTCTCTGGAAGCATGTAACGATCCGGGCCTTCGAAGCGGACTATGTTCTGGCGCATCACAATTTTTCCGATTTTGCGCCCCCCGGGTCGGATGCACGGGAGCCAAATTTTGCCGGAGTCCGCCTGCGCGGCGGCGTGCTGTTTACTTTTGGCGGGGGTGGCGCACCTCCAGAGCCCCCGGCGGCAAGCTGCTCACTTCAACCGAATGAGGTGATGGTTGGAGAGCCGATCACCGCAACCGCCACAGCCAGTAATTTCAATCCCAAGCACACTCTCACTTATGACTGGAGCAGCACCGGCGGCAGAGTTGCCGGGAAGGAAAACACGGCCACGATTGATACAAACGGCGTGGCAGGTGGCAGCTATACGGTGACGGCGCACGTCACGGACCCCAAGGCAAAGAAGAACGGCGAGGCGAGCTGCTCTGCAACCTTTGCGGTGAAAGAACCGCCGAAGAATCCGCCGACCATGTCCATGACAGCCGATCCCACCACACTGCAGACCGGCGGGACCAGCAATATTTCCGCGAGCTGCACCAGTCCGGACAATGTTCCCGTCACCGTAGCCGGCTGGAGCGCAACCGGCGGCATGGTTTCCGGTAGCGGTACGAATGCAACCCTGAACACTACGGGAGCTTCTGCCGGACCGATCACCGTGAGCGCAACTTGTACGGATTCACGCGGGCTCACAGCTTCGGCTTCCACTGACGTAACCGTGGAAGTCCCGCCGCCTCCGCCACCGCAAGCCAGCAAACTTAGTGAATGCGACTTCTCCAAAATGGCCAAGATCGGCAAACCCTGGAGGGTGGACAACGAGTGCAAGGCCATCCTGGATGACGTCGGCCACAACCTGCAACAGAACCCTGACAACAAGCTGGTGATCGTCGGTAACGCTGAGCCCGGGGAGAAGCGGAGGAACCTCTCCGCGGAACGTGCAGTCAATGCCAAAGCCTACCTTTCGGGAGGCGAAGCGAAGCAGGGCATAGATCCCACCCGGATCGAGACCAGAACGGGAAGCGCCGGCACAATGACCGACGAGTTCTGGATCGTGCCAGCCGGGGCGACCTTCTCAGACGAAGGAACTCAGCCGGTGGACGAAAACAGGGTAAAGCCGGTGCCGGACCACCCGCATGTCGCGGCCAAGAAGAAAGCACAGCCACAGTAGGGAAGACCACAAACCGAGGGCTGGTCAAAAGATTTTCGACCGGCCCTCTTTCTCCTTCCCTTCGGTAACTTGATCGGTGTGTAGAGCGCTGTCAGGCTGGAGACTTGCGGTGCAAACACCACAGGTGGGACTAGTCTATGGCTTTTCGAATGAATGCTAAGTGGTTGACTGGCTTGATGCTGATCGCGCTGACTGCCGGCAGTTTGTGGGCCAGTCAATGGGAAGTTTTAGGCCCGGATGGTGGCGACGTCCGCAGCCTCGCTTACGATCCGCAGAAACCCGATCGCATCTATGTAGGAACCAGCACGGGGGATTTGTTTGTCTCTTCCGATAACGGCCGCAACTGGGCGCGCCTCGCCCATTTAGGCCTGAACGACGACTACGTCCTGGACAATGTGATTGTGTCTTCGCGGGATTCGGAGGCCATTTTCGTTGCGGCCTGGAGTGTGGAAAACCAGCAGGCCGGCGACTTGTTTCGTACCCTGGATGGCGGCAAGACGTGGGAAGCTTTGCCCGCCATGCATGGAAAATCCATTCGTGCGCTCGCCATGGCACACTCCAACGCTAAGGTGCTCGTGGCCGGTGCGCTGGACGGCGTCTACCGGACGCTCGATGGCGGCGACACCTGGCAGCACATTTCTGCTGCCGAGAGCCAGATCAAGAACATTGAGTCCATCGCTGTGGATCCAACCAACCCGGATTCTATCTACGCAGGCACATGGCATCTGCCGTGGAAGACCAGCGATGGCGGCGCGACCTGGCAACACATCAACAAGGGCATGATTGACGATTCGGACGTGTTTTCCATCATCGTGGATTCGTCCAGTCCTTCGACGGTCTTTGCCAGCGCCTGCTCGGGAATCTACAAGAGTCAAACCGGCGGTGAGTTGTTCCAGAAAGTTCAGGGCATTCCTTTTGCGGCGAGACGCACCCGGGTGCTCAAGCAGGATCCGGGCAATCCCTCCATTGTCTATGCCGGAACCACCGAAGGCCTATGGAAGAGCACGGACGCGGGGAAAGCGTGGAAGCAGGTAACCGGCTCGGAAATTGTGGTCAACGATGTTCTGGTCGATCCGCGTGACTCGCAGCGGGTTCTGTTAGCGACGGACCGCGGAGGCATCCTGGCCAGTGACAACGGAGGGCAAAGCTTCACTGCCTCGAACCATGGCTATACGCATCGCTATGTCACATCGATCGTTGCCGACAGCAGGGATCCCAAAACTATTTTTGTCGGGGTTTTGAACGACCGCGAATGGGGAGGGATGTTTGTCTCACACGATGCTGGGCACCACTGGACCCAGAAAAGCGAGGGATTGGGCGGACGCGATGTATTCAGCCTCCGGCAGGCGGGGGATGGGACGCTTATCGCCGGAACCAACCGCGGGATTTTCCTCCTGGATCCTGGCGCCGGCGTTTGGCGATCCTCTAACGTCGTGATTAACGAAAGGACCATCTCGCACACCGTCCGGCGCGGGAAAAAGCGGGTCGCCGTAGTCCGCAAGATCATGAAGCGCTCGGTTCTGAATGCGCGAGTTGAAGACGTGCAAGTCATTTCAAATCAATGGATCGCAGCAACTTCGGCCGGTCTGCTGGTCAGCACCGACGAAGGCAAAAGCTGGAGAGGTGGTCCCGTACTCGGCAAGCAGGACCTGGTTTCTGTCGCTGGAGACGGAAAGCTGATGGTGGCTGCTACGCGAATGGCGGTCTTGTTGTCTTCGGATTCCGGAATTAGCTGGAGGCAAGCAAGCTTGCCGTCGTACTTGACCATTCGCGGGGTTACCGTCACCCCCGATGGGCAGATTCTGATTGCGGCACGCGAGGGCGCCTACCTGAGCTCGAATGAAGGAGCCAGTTGGCAGCATCTGTTGAACGGCCTTCCAGACAAGAACATAAGCTCCATTACTTATGACGAGAGCAAGAAGCGTTTACTGGCGACCAGCACAGTTACGGGAGTCGTTTTTGAAAGCAGGGATTCCGGGCACAGTTGGTCGCGGGGGGCGGACGGTGGCTATCCATTGCGCCGGGTTGCGGTGGTTCACGGGCGTTTGCTGGCAGCCACACCGTTCGAAGGTGTGATCCTGCAGCCGGAGAACGAATCGCAGAGCGCGGCTGCCGGGTTCGGTGGTAGTTCAAACTGAAGATACGGGGTCCCGCGGCTCACCAACCGGTGCGATACGGAACCCCACACAAAACTAGATCCTTCCCTTTTTGGTCCTTCCAAAACGTATTCCCAATTCTGTTCATCCGTCACAGAAAGTTGTGACGGATAGCCTTAGCAGAACGAACAATCCCGCCTACACTTCCCAATTGGGGAGTGAGTCTTTCGGTTAACTTCCGGTTCGCATTCCCAGTGGGGAATCCTTCAAACAGCGATTCTTAGTTGCCAAGCGCGTTGTGCTGCGAGGGAATTTTATGGGCGCAGTAGTGCAATTTCGGGCGAAGGACCAAAAAGAAGAAGTGGCCGATCTCACGCTGCTCACGGCGGTGATGGAAGCTTGCCGCGAAGGCCTGGCGATCGTCGAGAGCGGCCGCGTACTGCTGGGCAACCGTTCTTTCGCACAGACGTTCGGATATTTCGAAGGCTGTGAAATGCAAGGCCGGGCTTTGGCGGATTTTATGCCGGAGAGCCTGTTTTTGTTCACAGCCGATGCCGGCCAATCCTCGCACCACGAGTGCGATGGCGTCCGCAAGGATGGCAGCGAAATACGAGTTTTGGTTGGCTCCGCTCATTTTCAAAGCGCTGAGCGTGAACTCCTGGCGATTCACTTGCGAACTTTGAATGAACAAGAAGCCCAGCAGGAGCTGCCGCCCGCACCGCAGAAAATCGGACCGGGCCAAGCGGAGTATCGGAATGGCGAATCGCAAAGGCTGGAAACGCTTGGCCGTGTGGTAGGCGGAGTGGCCCATGATTTCAACAACCTGCTGACAGGAATTTTCCTGTACTGCGACCTGCTGCTCCACGCCCTGGATCACGGCAACCCACTGCGATCCTATGTAGAAGAAATCCGCCAAGCCGGTGGACACAGTTCGGAGCTGGTACAACAGCTGCTCTCGGCGGCGCAGCCCCAGGAGGAGCCGACCGGTTCGCGATCGTGGAACGAAGTCATCTCCGGCATGCTGACCTTTCTCGCGCATATGCTCGGCGAACATGTGGAGCTTGCCGTCAATCTGGATCCACGCGCGGGGGCAGTCAGCATGAGCGCGACCGCCATGCGCCAGATCGTTCTCAACCTGGTGCTGAATGCGCGCGACGCTATGCCCGAGGGCGGAAAGATCGCACTGACCGTGCGCAACTGCGCCGACTGCGAAGACTCCCCCGCGGAGCTGCTTTCCGGCTATGTCGTATTGACCGTGACCGACACCGGCCAAGGCATGGACGCTGCCACCCGGGCCCATGTGCTCGAACCTTTTTTCACAACGAAAGCCAACGGCAATGGAATGGGACTGGCCACCATCCAGCGCCTGGTGTTGGAAGCCAACGGAAGTCTGGAAATCGAAAGCGAGCCCAACTGCGGTACGAGGATTATCGTCCGCTTGCCGCAGGCCGTACCCGAGCCGAAACCGGTGCAATCCCAAATTCAGATTGGAGCTTAAGAGGCAATCATCTATGACTACTGCTGCCGTCACTGCGTTGAATCCCCCGCAAGTCGAAAGAGCCAACCTTCTTAACCTGATGATCGTGGATGACGAACGCGCCATCCGCGAAGTGTGCCGCGAAGTAGCCCAGTCGCTCGGGTTTAGTACGCACGTTGCCGATTCGGCCGAGCACGCTTACCGGCAGCTCGAGGCCCAAGGCATCGATGTGGTCCTGCTCGATCTGAAGCTGCCGGGGACGGGCGGACTGGAGGCGCTGCGCCAAATCCGCGAACGCAAGCCCGATGTCGTCGTCATCGTCGTGACCGGCTACGGGACGGTGCACTCGGCCGTCCAGGCGATGAAGATTGGCGCTTACGACTACATGACCAAGCCGTTCAGCATGGAGGAGTTGAAGCTGCTGCTGGAGCGGGTTTCGGCTCATTTGAAATTGAAAACCGAGAACCGCATCCTACGCGAGAAGATTAAGTCGAAGCAGGGCTTTGGAGGAATCGTGGGACGCGCGCCGGAGATGGAGAAGTTGTACCGCATCATCTCCAAAGCGGCGCAGAGCAATCATCCGGTGCTGATTCTGGGCGAGAGCGGCACGGGGAAAGAAATGGTGGCCCGCTCCATCCATTTCTCCGGGCCGTATCGGGACAAGCCCTTTATCCCAGTCGATTGCGGCTCCCTGGTTCCTACCCTCATTGAGAGCGAACTGTTCGGCTATGTCAAAGGCGCTTTTACCGGAGCGATGCAGGCGAAAGAGGGATTGCTGGCCATTGCCGAAGGCGGGACCGTGTTTTTGGACGAAATTGGAGAGTTGCCGGTGGACCTCCAGGCGAAACTGTTGCGGGCGATTCAGGAAAAGGAAATCCGGCCGGTGGGTAGCACGAAGCGTGTTTGTATCAATGTGCGCATTCTCGCCGCCACCAACCGCGACCTGGAGCAGGCGGTGTCCCAGGGGGCATTCCGCCGTGACCTGTTCTTCCGCCTGAATGTTCTTAGCCTGCGGATCCCGCCACTGCGCGAACGCCGTCAGGACATACCCTTACTGGTAGGCTTCTTTCTCGATCGCCTGATGCGCTCCACCGGGCAGGAGCGCACGCTCAGTGACGATGCCCTGAAGGCCATGCTGGCTTACGACTGGCCGGGAAACGTGCGCGAATTGGAGAATTGCCTGGAGCGCGCTTGCGCTTTGACCACCGGGCCCATCATCAACAGCAGCGACTTGCCGAGCGCCATTCACAGCTCGGTGAGGCCACCCGAAAATGGAGATAGTTCTTCAAAAATCCTTCCCATGGCGGAGTTGGAAAAACAAGCAATATTGACCACGATCACGCATCTGAACGGTGACAAGTTGATGGCGGCGCGATTGCTTGGAATCGGCAAGACCACTCTCTACCGAAAGTTGAAGGAATACTCCCTGGCGATCTGACTAAGCCAGAACAGGGATTCACTTCCCGAGGCGGGAACGATTTGGCGGTCGGGGCTAGGGTAAGTCCAGCATTTTCAGCTTGTGACGTATGGCGAAAGACGTGCAACTTGAACCGGTATGATTCTACTGATTACGCGCATGGCCAAAGGGCAGGAATGTGGCCAGGCGTTACAACAAGCCACTTCGGAACCGACGCAAGTCGCCGCCAACATGCGCCAGGCGGCGAGCCGTCTGCGCTCGCAGGAATTTTCTGCGGTCGTCATCGATCAATTGATGCTGGATGCCGACCCGGACGAGAGCGAAAGCTTGCTGCAACATATCGGGACCGCCATCCCGGTGTACGTGAATTTTGCCATCAGCGGAGTGCCGCGGATCGTGCGCGAACTGCACATTGCATTGCAACGGCGCCAAAAGGAATCGCAAATTGCACGGCAACTGGTGCAACGGGAGTTGCGCAACGAACTGAAAGGCACGGCAACGGCTTTACTGCTTTCCAGTGAGATGGCGCTGAAGTCCCCGGATCTTCCGGCAGCCCAGGGCAAAATGCAAACCGTCTTCGACCTGGCGCAGGAAATGTGCGGGAAGCTTGGAATCGCCGAATAAAGACGTGCTCCCGAGCCCAACGACCGATTTCCCGCATAATTTGTGCAATTGTTTGCCTTTTCGCAGGTTGTTACAGGAAATTGTTTTAAAGTTCAGGCCGTGTCCCGGTTAGAATAGGCCATAGTCGGAGCGCAGATGGCTTGTCCACTGCGGTTTGCGCCCGTTCTCCCGGGGGCTGCGCGTGCACGTTCTTGTTACTACCGATACGTTGAGCGGGGTGTGGAGCTATACCCGCGAGCTGGTTACCGGATTGGTTGGCCGAGGTACACGGGTCACCCTGGTCAGTCTGGGGGAGATTCCTTTACCCCAGCAGACCGCCTGGATGGAAAACCTCCGCGGGCTGGAATACCGTCCCACTGCCTTCCGACTGGATTGGATGGAGGACGGCGAATCCGACCTCAAAGATTCATGCGCCTATCTCAGTGCGCTTGTGCATGAGTTGAAACCCGATCTGCTGCACTTGCATCACGCGTGCTACGGCAACCTTCCGGTTGCTGCCCCCCGGATTGTCACAGCTCACACGGACCTGATCAGCTGGTGGAAGTCGGTGCACGGGCGAGAGCCCGACGACAGCCGCTGGTTGCACTGGTATCGCGGAGTCATGACGCGAGGCTTGTCAGAGGCCAGCTTCGTGGTCACGCCCAGCGCCTGGATGCTGGATGCTCTGCATGCCAGCTACACATTTTTTGCCCCGGAGGCGGTCATTCATCCCGGGCGCAATCCGCTCTATTTCAATCCTTACGTGGCGAAGGAGGAGTCCGTCCTTGCCGTGGGACGGTTGTGGGATGCGGGCAAGCAAGTGTCGCTGCTCACGCAGCACGCTCACTCTTTGCCAGTATGCATTGTCAGTGACGAGGCGCCGGCCCCGGCCAACAGGAATCCCATTCGCGCCGACGTCAAATTGGCTGTGGCCGAAGTCAGTGTTGCTCTGAAAGGACCGCAAAGCGAAGCGCAGATGCGCAATCTCTATAGCCGCGCTTCGATCTACGCGGCGACTTCGAAGTACGAGCCTTTTGGGCTCTGTGCGCTGGAAGCGGCTTTTTCCCGCTGCGCGATTGTGGCCAATGACATCCCCTCTTATCGCGAAGTTTGGGGTGACGCGGCCCTTTATTTCCAAACCAATGATGGAGACAGCCTGGCGGAACTCATTCATCGTCTGCGGAAGGAGCCGGATCTTTGCCGAGGTTATGCCAATCGCGCTTACCAGCGCGCCCGCCAGCGCTTCACGGCAAAGCAGATGATTGACGAATATCTACAGCTCTATCGTGGCGCTCTGCAGAGTGCAAGCCTCGCGGCATAGTCCGCCCCCGCTAAATTGAATAGTCTCGCATCATCCAATCCGCTGTTTGGTGATATCTTGACTTACACAGCTGTGGAGAAAAATTTTATGGAGGATTCATGCCCGAATTGCGAATCAAAGTAAGAAAGAACGGCCCTTATCTGGTTGACGCTTCGCAGTGTCCGGTGGAGTTAACTGATGCCGATGGCAATAAGTACGACCTCACCGGGAAACAGAATTTTGCTCTTTGCCGCTGCGGTGGTTCGGTCAATAAGCCGTTTTGCGACGGAACGCACAGCAAGATTGGCTTTCAGGGTGCGGAGTCGGCGGTGAAGAAAGCCGAAGGTGAGCAAGGCTCGTAGGCACCTCAGGGCCAGCGCGCCGGTAAAACAGGTCAATGGGAGATGGCGAATGCTGTGCTGCCGACGGGCGACTCCAGGTTCTGCGGGAAGCCATGTTTGGGACTGCCGTGAGGTGCGTAATACTCCATGGTCGGATCGGGATTATCCGCAAATGCGGTGGTGAGTGCGGCGGCGCGGGAGGGGTTGCTCACGGATAAGGCCTCCGATATCCACTGGTTGCCAACCGACCAATACGCGCTTTGGTAGGATTCGGCGCCATAAGGAGAGTTTCCATACGGATCTTCTTTTTTTCTTGGAATGTACCCGACAATTGTCCATGAAGTTGGGGATTGAAGTACGTAGCCGTGGTAGGTGATCGAAGAGTAATTGTTCACCAGCCATTGACTGATGGCCATGCGCTGAGCCGGCGTGGGCAGGCCGGAGTGTACTGCGAGCGCAGAGGCGAGGATATCGATCTGGCGGTTCTGGCCGCTGGCGGCATAGTACATTCCTGCGGCGGAGTTCCACAGCGGTGAATTTTCCGACTGCAGCGTTTTCTGAATGAGATTGGCTTGGCGGGTAAAATATGTTGAATTTGCGAAATCTTTAGTGCGATTGTAGAGATGGGCAACCGCGGAGGCTGCCCGCCAGTACATCACGCAGCCGATTGCATCAATCCCAGTCTTGCGGGGCTCTTCTTCAAATCCCCATGCTACCCACTCATCGCCGCGTGCGACTTTCACGCAACCTGTCGCGGAATCACGGGGGATGCCATCCAAGGCGGCTTTGATCTTCCGGGAATCGCCGGTGAATTGGACCGTAGAGCCCGTCTTCCGCCAATAGAGTTCCTCCAGAAGCGGCAGGAAGAAGGCGCCGTCACCCGTCGCGTGCGCACAACGCCGATCCCAACCGGAACAGTAAACATACACGCTGCCGTCTTTCCTGAGGGCCATCGGGATCCATCCTGAGCGATTGGTGCGCGCGAGGAATTTATCGATGATGTTCTTGACTTGTGCTGCACTGAACTGGTCTGGCAGGCTGGTCATGGTGAGGCCGAGGTCGGAAAGGTATACGTCCGGATATCCGGGCGCCGCGCGGAAGAAGTCGGTTCCGTCAGGGAAGTGGGAGAGGTTATCGGCTATGTTCTGGCGGGCAATTCTCTGTAGCTTCGCGGCTCTGGCCGACGCGATGCCAAAATTGTTCTTTGGGTGGACTCCAGCCGTCCTAAGACCAGCAACCGAGACAACGACCAAAACAACGATTTTGCTGAACAGATGATACGTCCTCATGCGGACCTTCCGGCTAGCTTAGTCCCTTGGGCACTCGCCGGACGATTATCCCATCGTCGGGAAGCATGTGAAAGCTTCATCTTGGATCTGATTCCCATGGTCAGCTCTTTAAGATGCTCGGCCAAGTCTCCGCTATCGTCCCAAGTGAACGTCTGCTTTGAGATCGGGGTCCTCGCGACGACTTCAACGACATCCACCGTTTGTTCAATACGCTGAAATACGTTGACACTCTCCGGAGCGCTCCATAAAAACGAATGCGGGGCACGGTTTGCCGGCGGCGATTCGCGGCTTGCGACGTAATAGCTTCAAGCAGTCGCTTCTGGAATGCCTGGAGGAAACAAAGGATGAATTTTCGGGGCTTGTTCGACCTGACGGGAAAACATGTGCTTGCCACTGGGGCCGGCGGCGGCATTGGGACGACAGTTTGCCGCGGCTTCAGCGACTTCGGAGCCGAAGTCGCGTGCCTCGACATCAGCGAGGAAATTGCGAACCGAACCGCGAACGATCTGGTGAAGGCTGGGGGCAAGGCCATTCCGGTGGTATGCGATGTTCGTGACCCGCAGCAGGTCGAGAAAGCCGTGGCTTATGTCCTGGAGAAATTCGGGAAAATTGATGTTCTGATGAATTTGGCCGGGGCCGGCAAACCCATCGCGGCCACCGATGTCACGGTGGAAGAGTGGGAGGGGATTTTCAACGTGTTTCTGCGCAGCACTTTCCTGTTCTGTCAACACGTGGGAAGGCACATGATTGAACGAGGGAAGGGCAGCATTATTAATGTCTCTTCCATCGCTTCGGTAATTGCGTTGGGATATGGAACCGCTGGCTACGCGGCTGCCAAAGCCGGCGTGAATGGACTGACTCGCGAACTGGCCATCGAGTGGGCGAAAAAGGGAGTCCGGGTGAATGCCATTGCCCCCTGCCAGATTGATACCCCGGGATTGAGAGAAACGTTGGCTGATCCGGTCTACGGGGGAGAGAAATTGTTGCAATCTTTCCTGGATAACATTCCCAGGGGGCAATTGGGAAGACCGGACGAGTTGATCGGGCCTTGCGTGTTCCTGGCGTCCGATGCTTCGAGCATTGTTACCGGCCACATTCTCATGGTGGATGCCGGTGTATCTATTAAATGATTTCGCGAGTCCCGCCTGTTGGAGCGATGGCAAATGTTAAGGAAGGTGCGGATTGGATAGAGTCAAGGGAAAGGTTGCAATAGTCACTGGAGCCGCGGGCGGAATCGGTAGAGCAGTCTGCAAATTACTGGCGCAGGAAGGGGCGAAAGTTGCCCTCACCGATTTGCGGGACGAAAACGGAAAGAAAGTCGTTCAGCAGATCAACGACAGTGGCGGCGTCGCGGAATACTGGCACCTTGACGTATCCAACGAGAAAGAGGTGGCAGAAGTCATTCCCCAAATCAACGCCAAGCTCGGTGCAATCAATGTTCTGGTGAACAATGCCGGAATCGCAGGCGTAAACAAGCCCACTGATGAGATGACAGAAGAAGAGTGGGACAAGGTCATGAATGTGAACGTGAAGGGGGTGTTTTTCTGCACCAAACATACGATCCCCTTCATGAAGAAGGCGGGGGGCGGCAGCATCATCAATATGTCCTCCATTTATGGGTTGGTCGGAAACGGAGCGATTCCTCCTTACAATGCCTCCAAGGGAGCGGTCCGGCTGATGAGCAAAACGGACGCTCTTCTCTATGCGAAGGACAAAATCAGAGTCAACTCCATGCATCCGGGCTGGATCCTGCACGAAGAGTTGGAAGCATACGCAGCGAAGGCTCCGCAGGGCAAAGAAGCATTCATGAAGGAAGTGAACGGATTCCATCCTATCGGCCATGTGGGGCTGCCGGAAGACGTGGCTTACGCGATTCTCTATCTCGCTTCCGACGAATCGAAATTCGCTACCGGCGCGGAATTTGTAGTGGATGGAGGCTATTCATGCCGGTAAGAAAAACGCGCAGGCAGGTTCCCGCCGAAATAAGCAAAGAGAAGTTGCTTTGGGCCTGCGAGCGGATGATGCTGATCCGGGCTTTTGAAGAAAAGGTCCACAAACTGATTCCGCAGAAGAGGCTTCCGGGATTCGCGCACCTTTCGGCAGGTCAGGAAGCAGTCGCGGTCGGGGTCTGCGCTCATTTCGACGATCAGGACTTCGTTACCAGTACGCATCGCGGACATGGACACTGCATCGCCAAAGGGTTGGACGTCACCGCAATGATGGCGGAACTCTACGGCAAGGCAACGGGAAGCAGCAAAGGCAAAGGTGGGTCGTTTCACATCGGCGATCTCAGCCGGGGCATGCTGGGCACGAACGGCATTGTCGGAGCGGGATTGCCTTTGGCATGCGGACCTGCGCTGGCAGCCAAGGTGAAGGGCAGCCAAACAAGTGGCCGCCAGCTTTTTCGGGGAAGGAGCAACCAACCAGGGGGCTTTTCATGAAGCGCTGAACCTGGCGGCGGTTTGGAAATTGCCGGTGCTGTTCGTTTGTGAAAACAACTTGTATTCCGAAGCTACCCCGGTCGAGTACGCCATAAAAATAAAAGACATCGCCAGCCGGGCGGATGCGTACGGCATTCCGGGCGTGATCGTCGATGGCATGGATTTCTTCGACGTCTACCAAAAAGCCGCGGCAGCTGTAGACCGCGCCCGAAACGGCGAAGGGGCGACCCTTCTGGAAGCGAAGACATACCGGTACTTCGGCCACTATGAAGGGGATCCTATGAAGTACCGGGACAGGGACGAGGAGCAGACATATCGAGCACGCGATCCCATCGTTGCATTCAAGAATCGCGTTCTCTCGGAGAACTCTGTTGTCAGTTTCCGAAATTGAGGAAATTGAGAAGAAAGCTGTGGCCGAGGTGGAGTTCGCCGTTAAGTCAGCCGAAGATGCTCCACTACCGGACCCGCAGGAGTGCCTCGCGGATGTCTATGTCAACTATGCGTCATAACTCCAGCCTGTCAGGGTCTTCTCCATACAGGCGCCGATCAGTTCAAGAACGCACATACCATGGCGAACCGAGAAATTACATACCGGGAAGCGATCAATGAAGCCTTGCGTCAGGAAATGCAACGCGATCCTAACGTCGTGGTAATTGGCGAGGACGTTGCCGGCGGGGCGGGGCGTCCCGCGGCCATGCAGGATGCTTTTGGCGGAGTCTTCGGCGTTACAAAAGGCCTGCTGGGAGAATTCGGACCGACGCGGGTTTGGGATACTCCCATCTCGGAAGCGGGATACATGGGAGCTGCCGTGGGGGCTGCCGCCACAGGACTTCGCCCGGTTGCGGAGTTGATGTTTGTCAGCTTCTTCGGTGTCTGCATGGACCAGTTGGTCAATCAGGGCGCAAAAATGCGCTACATGTTTGGAGGCAAACCGAAGGTCCCGCTCACGGTGAGAACGGTCATCGGCGGCGGGGTTCGAGCGGGAGGGCAACATTCCACGGTGGACTATTCATTGTTCGCCCATCTTCCCGGCCTCAAGTGCGTGGCGCCTTCTACACCCTACGACGCCAAAGGGCTGCTTGTTTCTGCGATCCGCGACGACGATCCCGTCATCTTTTGTGAACACATCCAGCTGTACAACATGAAGGGCCCCGTGCCGGAAGAGAGTTACTCAATTCCTCTAGGCCGGGCGTGCGTCGTGCGGAAAGGTAGCGATGTCACTGTAGTAGCGCTCTCCAGGCTGGTACATGTTGCTGCGAAAGCTGCGGACCAGTTGGGGGAAGAAGGCATTAGCGCGGAAGTGGTAGACGCAAGGTCGCTGTCTCCGCTCGACGAAGAGGCAATCTTAGAATCCGTCGGAAGGACCCATCACCTGGTCGTGGTCGATGAAGATACGCCTCGGTGCAGCATAGCGGCTGACATCATCGCCATGGTGACGCGAAAGGCCTTTTCGGAGCTGGAGTCCGCGCCGCAGATGGTTACTCCTCCGCATACGCCCGTTCCTTACAGTCCCCCGATGGAGGATTTTTATCTTCCATCCCCGCAAAAGGTGGTGGAAGCCGTGCGAGCGAGTCTCGGCGCGCGAGTCTGAGTTGCGCGCGGTCCGCCAGGCTCAGTGTCAATCCAACACTTGAGGGTTTAGAAGATTCGGCGGGCGCTGGCCACGCAGGCCAGCCAGTAGATTCTCACAGGCGAGAAGCGCCATACGCAGGCGGGTTTCGGCCGTGGCGCTTCCGATGTGCGGAAGGAGCGTAACGTTCTCCATGGTGAGCAGTGCGGGATGCACCTGCGGCTCATTTTCGAAAACATCGAGACCGGCGCCGGCGAGCCTGCCACCGCGCAGGGCAGAGACCAGGTCCTCTTCATTCACGATGGGGCCGCGGGCAGCGTTAATCAGGAAGGCGGATGGTTTCATGAGCGCGAATTCCGAGGCTGCAATTGCGTGGCGCGTTTCGGGCGTAAATGGAACATGCAGGCTCAAAAAATCCGATTGCCGCAGCAGAGTTTCGCGGTCCACAAATTCGGCGGTGAGATCGCGTTCGACACTCTCCGAAGCCCGGCGGCGGGCGTAGTACTGAATACGCATGCCGAATCCCCGGCCGCGGCGAGCCGTCGCCTGCGCAATCCGGCCAAAACCATAGAGGCCAAGCGTCTTGCCTTGCATTTCGCTGCCCCATAGGTAGTTCCATTCCCAACGAGACCAGCGCCCGCTGCGCACATAGCGATCACTTTCGGCAATGCGCCGGGCCACTGCCAGGATCAGGGCAAAAGTGAGGTCGGCGGTGGCCTCGGTCAGAACGTCCGGAGTGTTGGTAACCAGGATGCGCCGCTCGGTGCACGCGGCAACGTCAATGTTGTCGTAACCGACCGCCAGATTCGCCACCACCCGCAGCCGAGGCGCTACTTGAATGAGCTCTCTAGTGATTCGCACGCCCGAGGGGATAATTCCGTCCACGTTCTGGATGACATCGGCCAATTCTTCCTTTGGAATTGCTTCGTCGCGAGGGTACACGCGCACTTCGCACTCTTCGGCGATTTTGGCGATCACCGCTTGCTGGATGGGGCGGGTTATGAAGACCCTGGGGCGCGAGGCAAGCGAGCGGTTAGTCAAAGATCTTTCCCGCGGTGAGGCCGCCGTCTACAACCAGGCCGCTCCCATAAACAAACTTGGCTTCGTCGGAAGCTAAGTACAAAGCCGCATAGGCTACGTCTTGAGGGGTGCCGAGAGTTCCGGATAACTGGCGTTTCTTCAGGTCTCGCAACGGCGCCTTCGATGTCGTCGGAGTAGTGCTTTTGAAGAAATCCTTCGACAAACGGCGTGTAGATTGTGCCCGGCAAAAGAGAGTTCACACGAATATTGTAACGGCAGTAGTCAACCTGCATCGCCCTGGTGAGGGCGTCCACAGCGCCCTTGGAGGCAATGTAAGCAGCCCGCTTGGCCAAGGCCACAATCGCACCACATGCCGCCATATTGATAATGCAGCCCGACTGCTGGTTAATCATGACGGGTAATCACCGATTTGCTGGCCAGAAAAATGCCTTTGGTGTTGACCGCCATCACCCGATCCCATTCCTGCTCAGAAGTCTCTGCAAGGCGCCGACGCACGCTACACCAGCGTTGTTAAAGAGAATATCGATGCGGCCGAAACGTTCGACCACGTTCCCGGCGGCGGCCTCCATGTCGGAGGCGCTGGTCACGTCGGCAGCAAGAAAAAAACTCGACGGCCCAATTTCTCCGGCGACCGTCTCGCCTGCGTTAGCGTCACGGTCGACGATGGCGACACGCGCTCCCTCGGCGGCGAAGAGCCTGGCAGTCGCTTCTCCTATTCCCGATCCAGCGCCGGTGATGATTGCAGTTTTCCCCTTCAGTCGCATACCGCAGTTCTCCTTGTTTATTGTGTCCCGATGTTCAGATAAGAACGGTCCAGCATCTCGACCGACGGGCATCCCAGGAGCTTGAGCGTTCGCTCCACGTCAGTGCGCAGGATCTCAATGGCGCGAGTCACTCCGGCTTCTCCTCCGGCGGCGAGCCCGTAAGCGTACGCACGTCCTATCAGCACGGCGCGAGCGCCCAGGCAAATGGCCTTGACGATGTCCGTGCCGCGACGCACGCCTCCATCCATCAGTACTTCAACCTGATTTCCTACGGCTTTCACCACTTCGGGCAGAACCTGCAAAGTGGCTGGAGCGCCATCAAGCTGCCGTCCACCATGGTTGGAGACGACGACGGCCGCCGCGCCATGATCCACAGCGCGGCAGGCATCCTCGGCTGTCAGCACGCCCTTGACGACAATCGGCCCCGGCCAGAGTTCGCGTATCCAACGAAAGTCGTTCCAGGTGACGGAGGTTCGCTCCAGAGCGTCACTCATGCGCAGCAGGGGCATTGGCCCATGGCCGGGGACCACAATATTCGGCAGGGTGGGCATGCCGCCATCGAGCAGGAAGTTGGCAACCATCGAGGATGCGCCAGCAGTTGCGGCAAAAAGGGAACTTTTGCGAGGACACTCTTATCGGCCAGCTCTTTGAGCCCGTTGCGAAAATCCCGTTCGCGCATGCCTGCTACCGGGGTGTCGATTGTGACCACCAGCGCGGAGAAACCGGATGTCCAGGCGCGCTCAATCACACCCTCAGCAGCAGCGCGTCCGCCGACCAGGTAGAGTTGATACCAGAGCGGGCCCGAGGAGGCTGCCTTCACATCTTCGAGCCGGTGGCCGGAAGCGCTGGCCAGAATAAATATCGTACGCGCCGCGCCGGCGGCGCGGGCTACGCCAATTTCTCCTTCATGATGCATGACCCGGCTGCAGCCGACCGGCGCCAACAGGGCGGGGAACGAGACCTCAAATCCCAGAATTTTGGTTCGCAAATCGCAGTCAGGCAACGCGACGGCATGCCGCGGGCGAGAAGGAAAGAGTTTCGAACGCGGCGCGGTTCGCGGCTAATGTGATTTCGTCCTCCGCGCCTGCGTCGAGGAAATCGAAGACTACCCGCGGTAATCGCTTACGCGCCAGGCGGCGCAGATCCTCAATATTGAGGACGTGCGGAGGTGCGAGGCGCCGAGGGGACCGATTCATTTTTGAGACGTATACGCGAACGAAATGGCGCTTTTCCGCTTACGCCAGGTACGCGCAGCCGGTAAAGGTCGCCACCACGATGGGCATTGGGATCACACCCAGCCGGCCGGAGCGAATCCGCTGTGTTGGAAGCCGTCGAGGTGACGTATATGTCTGTCAACTCGGGACCGCCAAACGTAACGGATGAGATCTGCGTCGCCGGGAAGAATACTTCGCGATCGAGGCTCCCATCCGGGGCATAGCGCTTGAGGCGGCTGCCAAACCAGATGGCGCTCCACACGTAGCCATCGGCGTCTACCGTCATGCCGTCGGGTAATCCCTCATCTGCGGAAATTTCTGCGAAGACCCGGCGATTGCTCAAATTCCCGTTTGTCGGTCATAGTCGAAGTGGTAGATTTTTCGCGCCGGAGAATCGGTGAAGTACATGCCCCGCAGATCGGGGGTGAATCCCATGCCGTTAGGGCCGCCGAACCCATCCGCCATTTCGGTAACGGCACCGTCTGTATCGAAGCGGAACAGACGGCCGTTTCCTCCCATGGCGCCGGCGAATACCCGGCCTTCAGGATCGGCGATGACGTCATTGAAGCGATCATTGCCGGCGCATTTGCCCTCCGCGATTTCCCGCAGCGTTCCATCCAGATGAAGGAGCGCAATTCTTCCATCTTGAAACAGCAGCAGTGAGCCATCCTCCTGCAGAGTGAAGCCTCCGGTAACGCGCGTTCGATGATTGACTTCACAATTCATTTCCGAAGGGTTGTAGGCGTAGACGGTTCCCGGAGGGATATCCACGAAGAAGACTTTGTTGGCTTCCTCATGCCAGAGTGGATTTTCGGCGATTTCGCAACCGAGACGCGCCACCCGTTCCACGGCATCCGAGACAATCGCAGTACGGGCCATTGTTCAGACCACCCCCTCTTCTTTCAGCGCAACGAGTTCGCTCTCGCCGATCTCGAGCCAGCTACGAAAGACCTCGGCATTATGCTCCCCCAATCCACGGCCCAGGTGCCGGATTTTCCCCGGCGTATCAGAAAGGCGGGGCACCACCCCGGGAACGGCAAGGTCGCCAATACGCTCATCGGGAATGCGAGTCAAAGTGTCGCGAACCCAAAATTGCTCTTCGTTGAAAATTTCGGCAATGCTGTTGACGGCTCCGCAAGGAACGTCGCCATCGCAGCAGCGTTGAATGACCTCGTCACGGGCAAGGGTCGAAGTCCACTTCGACACAATGCCATTGATGCGCTCACGAGCTTGCAGCCGTTTGGGTTTCAATCCGAACTGCTCGTCTCCAGCTAACGCAGGTTGCCCCATGACATTCGCCAATCGCTCGAACATCCTGTCATTGGTGCAAGCGATGGCAACCCACTTGCCGTCCTTTGTAGGATAGTGGCTGTGTGGAGTGGAGCTCGGCGTTTCAGTGCCCATGCGTTCGCGCACCGTACCCGCCTTGTCGTAGACGCAAGCCAGTTCGTCCAGAAATCGAAAGATGCCGTCGTGCAGGCCGATATCGATGTACTGGCCTTTTCCAGTCCGTTCGCGAACACGCAAAGCGATCAGAATCCCATAGGCGCCGTATAAGCCGGTGATGTAATCCGCCAGGGTGGTCGATCCGGCGATGAGCGGCGGGGTATCGGGTTGCCCCACCAGGTAAGTGAGTCCGGCGTAGGCCTGGGCAATCCGCGCGAAGCCGGGCAAGTGGCTCCTTGGTCCTTTTTCTCCATAAGCGGAGATCCGCAACATGACCAGTCCCGGATTGATGGCGAGCAGGTCGCTAAAGCCGAGGCCCCATTTTTCCAGAGTGCCAGGCCGGAAGTTTTCAATGACGACGTCCGCCTTCCGGGCCATGCGACGAAAAAGATCTGCACCCTTCTTTTTCTGCAGGTCGAGGGTCACACACTTCTTGTTGCGCGCCTCGCTGAGCCAGAAATAAGAGTCACCCGTGTCGCTGGGCGTACCAAGCTGGCGAAGCGAATCGCCCGTGCCGGGTTTTTCGATCTTGATGACTTCGGCGCCGAACTCCGCCAGGCAGGCGGCCGCAAAGGGAGCACTCACGAAAGTGGAGATATCCAGCACGCGCAGGTCCGCCAATGGCATAGGGTCAGTCATGAACCACTTCGCCACGCTTGCTCAATACGAGCTTGTGGTCCTCTAGAATCCGATTGGCCAGTTTCGAGTGCGCCTCATCCACCATTTCTCCGTTCAAATTGACTGCGCCATGGCCGCGCTGAGCTGCTTGCTCAAGCTCCCGAACGACCGTTTCCGCCCAGGCTACTTCTGCAGAACTGGGGGAGAAAATTTCGTTACAGGATGAAATCTGTGAGGGATGAATGACGAACTTCCCCTGAAAACCAAGCGCCCGCGCACGCATGGCTGCGGCTCGGAACCCCGCTTCGTTTTTAATATCTGCATACGCACTATCGCGGGCGAAAAGTCCAAAGGCCCGGCTACAATTGGCGATCCGAGCCATCGCATAGTGCCACTTATCGCCGAACTGGTCCGCGCTGTCCGGTTCTCCGAACTCTACGGACGGACGGATTCGGTAGGCGGCATCTGCAGCGCCCACAACATGATTCTTCATGCGCATGGCTGCTGCATAATCTCCCGCGCCGAAACTCAGGACCTGCAGGCGCGGCGAAGCCGTGGCAATCTCACGCAGGTTTTCGACACCCAGAGGGGTCTCAATGATTGCCTCGATACCGATCGGCGGACGTCTGGCCTTTGAGCGCTGAATCTGGTCGAGCAAAATGGAGGCAAATTGCAGGTGATGCGCTGATTCGACCATCGGCTGAACCAGGAAATCAAGCCTGGGGCAATGCTCGGCCAAGGCAACAACATCTCTGTACATGTAAGGAGACTGGACTCCATTGATCCGGACGGCGACGGTTTTCATGCCAAAGTCCAGATCGTTGAGAACAGAAACCAGAGTCTTACGGGCGGTGTCCTTTTGTCCCTCGGCAACGCTGTCCTCTAAGTCGAAAATGATTCCGTCGGCGTCGCTGTGAATCGCTTTCGCAAAAAAGCGCTCGGAAGTGGCGGGAACAAAGAGCAGGGAGCGCAGAAGCCGAATGGGATTCTCCGAACGTGCGCTAGGCATGGTGATAAACTCTCCGCCAGTTGCCGAATCTGCTTGACCGCTCGATTGGCCGGTTAGTACAAGTTGAAGACGTGCGGGCTGAAAGCCGATTGCGCCCGACCAGAGATAGCCCACCATGCCGCAAGCGATTCCCGAATACGAAGTCTATGCCATCAAATACGCGCGGCGCGATAGCACCCGCAGCCGGAATTTTCTCTCTCCCGATCCGCACGACGGTCCCATGCCGATCGATTATTTTGTGTGGGTGATCGTCAATGACCAACGTTGCATGGTCGTCGACATCGGCTTCGATGCAGCGGAGGCTCGGGCTCGCGGACGGGAATACTTCCGCTGTCCGGTTGAAACGATGGGGCGAATTGGGGTTCAGAGCAAGGACGTCAGGGACGTTATTCTGACGCACTTTCACTACGATCACTGCGGCAACCTGGACCGTTTTCCGGAGGCGCGTCTTTTTGTACAGGAACGCGAAATGGCTTATGCGACCGGGAAGAACATGTTGCATCGCGTGCTTCGAGACGCTTATACGTTGGCGCACGTTCAAGCTCTGGTCGGCGCGGTGTACGAGGAGCGAGTCGTTTTCGTGGAGAAGCGCGCGGAGATTGCGCCCGGAGTCAGCGTGCATCACGTGGGAGGCCACACGGATGGTTTGCAGATCGTTCGCGTGCGCACTCGGCGAGGCTGGCTTGTCCTGGCTTCCGATGCGGCCCATTTTTACGCCAATCTGGAATCCGCAAATCCGTATCCGCTGCTTTATAGCGTGGGAGACATGCTGCGGGGCTTTGAAACGGTTCGTGCGCTCTCCGATTCCGCCGCTCACATCATTCCCGGCCACGATCCCCTAGTGATGACAAGGTTTCCTGCGGCGAAACCAGATTTGAAGGGAATCGTTGCCCGTCTGGATGCCGACCCCGTGATTTGATTCCTCCGCCCCACCTTTTCTAGGGGATGCTTTGGAAGCATGTCAACGGGTTTCAGTCTATTGAACAGATCCTCCTATCTGCACAAATCAAGGGTAGAAGAGAGGTCTCGGGCAAGTATCCGGTGGGAACTAACCCGGCCCCTAGATGCGATCACACGATAAACGCTGCGAGATCTCCCGCGAGACAGCAGATCATTTCTCGTCCCAATTGCCGAAGGGAGTGGGTCGGAATCTGCCGAGGCGTGCCCCGCACGCTAACGCATGCGATAACCGACCCGAATGCGTCAACTATGGGAGCGGCAACTGCGCGGACCCCGACAACATTTTCCTCATCATTGACCGCGAAGCCATTCGCCCTCACTTCCGCTAGATGCGCCTTCAGGGCGGGTAAGGAAGTAATGGTTTTGGGAGTGAAACGGGCTAATTCGCGCCCTGCAAACAACTTGCGCACTTCTTCTTCGGACAGGCCGGTTAGCAGCGCTTTTCCCTGAGCCGTGCAGTGCAAATCTGTGTGGCGGCCGACCCAAGCTCCGCCGCCTGCATCCTGCCGGGATTCAACGCGCGCCACGATTACCGACTCTGCGGAACGCCGAACTGCCACGACCGATGTAAGATCCAACCGGGCGACGGTTTGTTGCAAGTAGGGAAGAGCCAAGGCCCTCAGGCTCGATTCCGCAGTGTCTACGTGCGCCACGTCGGCAAGGCGTAAGCCAAGAGAATACCGGTGCCCATCCGCGTCCCTTTGCACGTATCCGCGTGTAGAAAGAGTGTGCAAGAGATAGTGCACCGTACTCTTTGGAATATCCAATTTCCGGCTCAACTGGGAAAGGGTTAAGCCGGTCTGTGAGTCGGCAAGAAGTTCAAACAAGCTCATGGCCCGGTCCACCGCAGGGAGTCGAAATCCCTGACTTTCTGTGGGCGCGCCATTAGTCGCGCTGCTCATACGTCACTCTCCACATCAAGAAAAATGATAACACTGAGCAAAGAAAATGATAGCACTGCCAGGGAGTATACAGAGGATTATTGAGCATTGAATAATATAGTGACATTCTCGCATTCCTGTGCTACTGTTCGGTCATGGGAAATCCGGCGGGAATGCGGCGAGATTTTCAGAGGTTAGAGAAGCGGGGCTGTTGGGTGCGCGGCTGTTGCGGCAAGGACTACATCCGGCGGAAGTTGCCGGCTGGTGGGAGTGCATCGGCAGTCGGTGAGTCGCTGGGCCGCACAAGTGAAGCAGGGGGGAGTGCGAGCACTGAAGAAGGCCGGGCACGCTGGACGGCCCGCCCGCTTACGCCCCGAGGATTTGCGGCGCATCGAGAAAGGACTGAAGCGTGGGCCGCAGGCTTTGGGGTACGAAACCAGCCTGTGGACTTCGTGGCGTGTGGCCCACTTGATCGAGCAGGCATGCGGAGTGAAGTATCACCCCTCGCAAGCCTGGCGGATTCTGCGGCAACTGGGCTGGAGTTGCCAGCGACCGGTAGGACGGGCGCTGGAGCGCGACGAAGACAAGATCCGGCGATGGAAGCAGCAACGCTGGCCGGAAATTAAAAAAAAGCCCAAAAAGAAGGCCGCACCATCGTCTTCATCGACGAAAGCGGATTGAGCGAACGCCCGCACCGCTGTCGGACTTGGGCGCCGCGGGGACAAACGCCGGTCCTGCAATATCACTTCAACTGGAAGATGTTGTCGGCCATGGCGGGGGTGACGTGGTGGAACTTCTATTTCCGGCTGTTTCCTGGGACATTCGCAGCCCGCAGGTCATCGAGTTCCTGGCGCACCTGTTGCGCCACATTCCCGGCAAGCTGCTGATCGTCTGGGACGGATTGACTGGCCATCGCAGCCGCCTGACCTGGGACTTCATCCGCCATCAGCGGGGGCGGTTGTGGGTGGAGTTTCTCCCCGGCTACGCTCCGGAACTGAATCCGGTGGAATATCTCTGGTCGCATTGGAAGCAACACGAACTGCCGAACTTCTGTCCGCAGAACTTTGGCCAGTTAAGCCACTATGCCCGCAAAGCTCTGCGTCGGATGCGCAAGCGACCAAGCCTGGTGATTGCCTTCTGGCGTCAGGCCGAACTGTTTCCTTTGTAACTATATTATGCAATGCTAATAATAATGACTGAAGAGTTATCACAGGTCATGTTGAACAGTCAACCGCTTGCTTGCCGTGTGTGGGTAGAGCACCCAATCTTTGTTCAATAGGCTGAAAACCGGTTGACACTGGTAAAGGGGTTTTTCTAAAAGAGCTTGGGGGGATCCACAGCGCTAGAGCTGTCTCCGCTCACTCAGACGTTCCATTATGGGAAATACGAAGATACCGGTGTCGCATCCTTCTGTTGGGAAAAGGGGCGGCCAGAACTGCCAGCTTCCCTTTGTCGTTGAAGCTACTTCGGCAGCGGCAGATACCCCCTTGGACGAGTTCCTCGATTGGATTACCGAAAATGAGAGTCTCCGGCGGGACGACCTGTCTCGTTCGGGAGCGATCCTTTTTCGCGGCTTTAAGGCGCTCCAAACCGCCGAAAACTTCGCCGCAGTTGCCCAACGGATGGCACCGGAAATTCTTGATTACGCGGGTGGGACCACTCCCCGCAGCGCGGTGACAGGAAAGATTGTCACCTCTACCGACGCTCCGCGGCATGTGGTTATAGGTCTCCACCAGGAGATGAGTTACCTGGCGCCCACCCCGGACTTTCCCGATCCCACTCCGGACAAAGTGATGTTCTTCTGCGAGACTGCGCCCGGCGGGGGTGGTCAGACTCCGATCGCCGATATGCGAGCTGTCTTGAAGAAACTGCCACCCGATTTGGTTGAGAGATTCGAACAAAAAGGCGGCTTGATTCTTCACCGGAAGCTACCCACGCAGAAGCGCTACGGTTTTGAGGTGACCTGGAGCACCGCCTTCGGGACCTCGGACCGCCCCGCCATGGAAGCACTGGCCAGGCAGAACGGTTGGCAGATGCACTGGGCAAAGGATGGCGGACTAGAAGTAACTCACGCTGCTTCGCCCGTGGTAAAGGCTCACCGGGTTACCGGTGAACGCATCTGGTTCAACCAGGCTCACCTGCTTCACAAGTCGGTTGCGCCCTGGACAAGCGCCTGGCTCGGGCCCAGTCCGGCGCAACGCGCGAAGGCCAGACTGCTTCGGCCATTCATTCGGGACCGGTTTTACTACCATTCAACTCATGCCGATGGCTCGGAGATCTCGCTCGCGGATCTGAGCATTATCCGGCGGGCGATAGCGGAAGAAATGGTGCTTTTCGACTGGCAGAAGGGCGATTTGCTTTTGATCGACAACAAACTGGTGGCCCACGGACGCCAGCCATACCAGCCACCACGGACGATTTTTGCTGCGCTGTTGGCGGATACTCCCAGGAAGAGGCCAACGGCCGTTACGCCACAAGGGACTTCCTCCGCGCGCACTTCGTAAATCACCTTTGAGATCGGGGCAGAACCATGGGAAGGGGAATCGGAAGATGAAAGTCGATCTGGAAGGAAAATTTGCGCTGGTTACAGGGGCAGCACGCGGCATCGGGAAATCCATCGCGGACACCCTCAGCGCTAACGGAGCGCAAGTTGCCTACGCGGACATCGATTTCGCTACCGCCAGGGAAAGTGCCGCCAACTCACCAAAGGCGCTGGCGATCGAGGTAGACATCAGCAAGGAGTCCAGTGTTGCCTTGGCGACAGAGAAGGTGATGAAGCAATTTGGCCGAATCGACATCCTGGTGAACAATGCCGGTGTCAATACGGCCAAGTACCGGGTGAATATTGACCAGTTCCCGCTTGAAGAGTGGGAGAGAATCGTGAAGATCGATTTGACCGGGACTTACCTGGTTAGCAAAGCTGTGACCCAAGTGATGATGAAACAAAAGGCGGGAAGAATCGTCAACATCGCTTCCGTGCTCGGGGTGATACCGGCACGATTGCAGTGCGCCTTCACGGCGGCCAAGGCCGGCGTGGTCCATCTGACGCGCACCCTGGCCATTGAGCTTGGGGAGTACGGCATTCTGGTGAATTGCGTCGCGCCCGGGTCTACCTTGACCGAAGGTACAAAACAGCTTTTCTACGGCGAAACCGCAAGCGAGAAGGACCGGGTCAAGCGGCTGCTCAACCACATCCCGCTGGGGCGGGCAGGAACAACGGAAGAAATGGCTCATGCGGTGTTATTTTTCGCCGCTCCGGAAAGCGGGTACATTACGGGGCAAACTTTGTGCGTTGACGGTGGGTGGACAGCGGGAGGGTTCTTCCGCGATTTTTAGCCGAGGTGCGCACCGCTCTCTACATTTAAACTGCAACTGAACATGTCCAAAAACTTCGAGATTTTCACCGATGAGTTCCAGCGGATTCTTGGTCCTTCCCCCGAGTTGAAGCTTCTTGCTTCGGGGTTGAAGTTCGCCGAGGGCGTGTGCTGGGTCCAGCGCGCTGGATACCTGATCGTCAGCGATTTTCCTAACAACAGGATCATGAAGTGGTCAGAGCAGGGAGGATTGAGTGTATTCCGCCAACCCTCCGCCCGGGCCAACGGAAACACTGTAGATCTCGAAGGCCGCGTCATTTCCTGTCTCACCGAGAGCCGATCGGTGGCGCGCGAGGAGCAGGACGGCACCTTGACGACGCTGGCAGACCGGTATCGCGGCGGCCGCCTCACTTCTCCCAACGATGTTATTTGCAAATCCGATGGGTCGATCTGGTTCACCGATCCTGACTACGGGTTTCTATGCCCGGTTGACTTCGGGCACGGCGATAAACCCGAGCAGGATCGAAACCGGGTGTACCGGGTTGCGCCGGAAACCGGAGACATCACGGCCGTGTCGGAGGATTTCGACAAGCCGAATGGCCTGGCATTTTCGCCCGATGAATCGGTGCTCTACGTCGGCGATACTGGACGCACCCATGGCGAGTTCCGCGCGCATCAACTCATAGCTTTCGATGTAATCAACAATGGAACAGCGCTGACTAATCCTCGCGTTTTCGCTGTGATCGAACCTTGGGTGCCGGACGGGTTTAGGGTGGACGTTGACGGAAATGTTTACGTCACAGCTGGCGATGGGATACAAGTGTTTAACCCAAAAGGCGAGATGCTGGGCAAGATCCTTACGCCTGAGGTGGCTGCCAACTGTTCGTTCGGCATGTCCGACAACCAGACTTTATTCATCGGTGCTACCAGTTCGATTTGGAGCATCAGGCTAAACACAGCCGGCGCGACCCATAAGCGCTAAACGCTGCGCTCCTATACCGCCTCAAGAACCAACAATTCGGAGGTCAGCGCGCCTTCCAGGCGTACCGGGATACCTTGTTCCATCAAGGTATAACCATCCACGCTGCTGCTTTGCCCCGAATTGTCAAAGGTAATGCGGTATTTCCGCGACCTGTCGATACCACGCAACCGCAACAGATATTCGGGCTTGGTCGGCGCGGAAAGCTGAAACAGGCCGCAGATATCCCGAGTGCGGTCTCGCGAAGCGAGTTCCAGCACGCCCCAACCATGGGGATCGGAGCCCTGCATCTCCGGGGTGTGGTGGTAAATGCGGCTGGTGTCAATGTAAGGACGGACGAAGTTCTTGTAGAGATCAATCCAATGCTTGATGCGCTGCATGAACACAGGATTGGGTTGGGCGCCGATGGGGTATAGAAACCCGAATTTTGGCTGAAGAAAAAGCAGTAGCCGGGCCTGGAAGTCGAACTCGGCCGTGGATTGCCCATTCTGCCCACCCAACAACCGGTCCACATACTCCGGGGGTAAAGCCATCGTCATGCCGTTGGTGATGGTGAACGACCGCGGGGCAATCTGCCAGTCGGTGATGTCGGTGTGACCGAACCTTCTGACGATTCCCAGATCGGTGCGGCCGCCACCGCCGGCGCAGTTCTCGAAGACGACTTTGGGGAATCGGGCGCGCAAACGATCGTAGATTGCATATTGTGTCTTGTAGTAGCGCCAATAGCCGTTCTCGACGAAGCCGTCGTGGAAGGTCTTAATCCCCCGACCCTGGATGGTGTTGTAGTCCAAGCGGAAGAAATCGCATTCGTTTTCTTCGATCACGTGGATGATTTGTTGTTCCATCCATTTGGCCGCTTCTGGATTGGTAAGATCCAGCAATCCTCCCATCTTCCTTTCGCCGTCGTAATTCATGGCCAGCCAATCCGGATGCTCTTTGGCCACTCGGCTCTTGTCTCCAACTCGTTCCGCATCCATCCAAAGTCCCCACAACAATCCGGCGGCATGAACTCGGTCGCGAAAAGGCTTCAGTCCTTCAGGAAACCGCTGACGATCTACACTCCAGTCGCCAACAGTCCTCCACCAGTCGCCATTGGGCGGGGCGTACCAGCTCGCATCAATGAAAAAGATTTCGGCTCCCACCTTGGCCGCGACATCAATGGAGTGGTTGACTTGCTCGGTCGTGATTTCGAGCTCGGGGCCGATCCCAGACTCTATCCACGCTGTCCGGCCGCGGGCTTCGGGCATCATGACGCTGCGGCGAATATGCGTGTGCATGGCCTGCACGGCGGTATCGAGGTCGCCGAACACAAGCCCCAGATGCATTTCCGGCGTGGTCACTGTTTCTCCGGGGGCGATTACGCGTAAGGGTGATGGAGCATCCAGACCGGCACTGAACGTCATGGCGGCGGCAGTGTCAGGACCGGCAGTCTCGCCCATTTCGGTGTTCAGCTCAAAGTCGAAGTTGTATCCGCCGGTCCAGGCCAACTGGCCAATAAAGAGTTCCCCCAGTGCGTTGTTGCGGAGCATGAACATGGGATGGCGATAGCGGCCGCGGCGATAGCGTCCGTCCACGCGGTACCCCGCTTCCGGCATTTCGTGCCAATGGAAATCGCCCTCATGGCCCCAGCGTGAGCTATCGAAATATCCGACCGAGTACAGCGGCAGGGAAGTGCCTTCGAGATGAGCATGCCAGCGATCGGTTTTGCGCAGCACGCCGCTCCACGGAGCGGCGACAGCTAAGGCCGCCGGTTGTTTGCCGGTATTTGTAATTTCAAGCCAGCGGGTGAGTATGGCGGTGCCGTCCAGTTTGGTACAAACCTTTACCGTCACGGGGCGGACATTGTTTTCGAGTGTGATTACGATCTTAGAATTTGCCTCGTCTGAGGCTGTTTTCTCCAGGCCGCCCCACTTCCAGTCCGTGGCCAACAACTGGCCGTCAATCTCCAGGAGAAAGGCCTCAGGCAAGGGGAATTCGTCTGGATTCAGGCGGCCGTCGTAAAAGTTGATGTACCCAGCCCCGTTCCAGCCGCGACCGACAAACTGGCCTTTGAAAAGCGACTCTTCATAAACCACCCAGCCAGTGCGATAGCTAATAGTCGGTTCCGCACCCTCCGTCACGAAGACATTGGACCAGAGAGGTTCGTCACTTTCGTTCTGCCGTGCTGAGTTTGGGTTAGGCGAGCGGGAAGCTCCTGCCGATTTCCCGCTTTCGGCCTGCGCAGATGTTGGTTTGGCCGGGTTGGCTCCGAAAGCATTTTGGAGTCCTAACGCCAAGCCTGTGGAACCTGCCAGCAAAATCTTTCCCGCATCACGGCGAGATAATGGGCTCATCTGCATGCTCCTGGTTTAATTGGATCGCGCTTTGACTTCCTTTTTCCTGGTTCCCAGGCGTTTCTCCCATCCAGTTTTGGAAGTGTCGAAAAACGCGCTTGGGTCGTAAGGGTGCTGCCGAACCACTTCGAGGTTGAGATCGATGCCCAGGCCCGGCGCGGTGGGAATCGGCAAATGGCCGGTCTCGCGGTCAACTTTCGGGGCCCACGTCACCAGTTCGCGCGTCCACGGTTCGTTGAATGCGTCGAAATGTTCCTGGATCAGAAAGTTTGGAACGATGGCCGCCAGTTGCAGGCAGACCGCGGTAGCGACAGGGCCGCCGCTCTGGTGAGGAGCGATCCAGGCCGCATTCGCGTGGGCTATATTTGCCGCCGCGATGGTGTTGGTGATCCCGCCCAATGACATTGGCTCTGGCTGGAAAATGCTGACATGTCCGCCCCGAGCCAGAGTCTCGAAGTGGCCCACCTTGTCGAATTGCTCTCCTGTGGCCACGGGAATCGGGCACCGCAATGCAATCTCGTTGGTCAGTTCGATGCGCTCGATGGTTGTGGGCTCTTCCCACCAGAAGATATCCAGTTCGGCCAGCTTGTTGGCGATGCGCACGGATTCACTGGGGGCAAAGCGGGTGTGCACGTCGATCAGGATTTTTAGATCAGGTCCGAATTCGTCCCGTAGCGCCCGCAGGATTTCGAACGACAGGTTCAAGTCCGCGTTGCTGCTGAAAAACTTCGCGTTTCCAAAAGGGTCCAGTTTCAGCGCTTTGAAACCCTGGGCTACTACGTTTTTCGCAATGTTCACAAAATGCTCGGGCGTGCGCTCGGTACGATACCAACCGTTGGCATAAGCGAGAATAGAGTCTCTATGCTTGCCGCCTAGGAGCTGCCAGATTGGAACTCCGAGGGTCTTCCCCAGTATGTCCCAGCAAGCCACCTCGATGGCCCCCATGACCATGCGATGAATGTGCCCGATGTCGGCAATCGTGGTGATGATTGCGTTGGCAATCGCATTTACCTGGCGCGGGTCCTTGCCGATGGCAAAATGGGATAGCTCATGAACCGCGGTTTCCGTTGCCGCAGTGAACCCGTTAACGGTCGCTTCGCTGATTCCATAAACATCGCTATCCGTGCACACCTTTACGAACAGCCAGTTCTTCCATCCAGCGCTTACGGCGTAGGTCTCAATCTTGGTAATCTTCACGAGGTTTGCCCGGGCAATGCAGAGATAAATACATCGTAAGGGTTGTTATACCATCGAAAATATGGACCAATGGGCGATGTTCAATAGGCTGAAATCGGTTGACACTCGCGGCTGAGCACTTAGTATCCGGAATGGTCAGCGGTGCCCGTTGACCACGAGGAAAAAATCTTGCCGAAACAAATCGCCACGTATCCCGTCATCACGGTTTTCCTGGTTTTGCTCGTTTGCTGCTCCATGCGATTGCTAGCCTACGGACCCCAGAACGGCGAGCCCAAAGATTCGACCTCCTCGTACGTGTATATTCCGAACACCGTCTCGCCGCGGGCCCAGGAGATACTGCGGCAGATGACCGGGCCCGCGACTCCTGCGCTGCCCGGCCCGAATGACATTGCAGGATGGGAGAAAATTCGCAGCACTGTCGTGCCCGAGGATCTCAAAAAGATATTTGAAGAAAACGAGAAACTGACCAAAAAGTTCACCGCGACAACTGAGCACCGGGTTCTCGGTGGAGTGCCAGTCGTGGATGTCCGTCCGAAGGGATGGAAAGATAACGGCAAGCTTCTCCTTTACACGCACGGAGGCGGCTACGTTACCGGCGGCCCGGATTCCTCAGTGAACAACTGGGTTGCCGACAGAACGGGACTGCGAGTTATTTCGATCGGCTACACGCTCGCGCCGGAATCGAAATGGGGCCACACGACAGATCAAGTCGTGGCGGTCTTCGAAGCGTTGAAAAAGGAAGGCTACCAACCCAGGAACATGGCCATCTTCGGCGATTCGGCTGGCGGCGGATTGGCTGCCGGTTCGGTCCTGAAGATGCGGGACAAAGGATTGGGTATGCCGGCCGCGGTCGTGCTGTGGTCGCCTTGGGCCGACATCACGGAGACCGGCGATACCTACGTCACGCTCAAGAGGGCGGATCCCATCCTCGACTATCCGGTCGGCCTCAAAGGAGCGGCTGACGCTTACGCCGATCCCAAAGACCAAAAGAATCCGTATGTCTCGCCGGTGTACGGCGATTATTCAAAGGGCTATCCTCCAACGCTGATCCAGGGAGGCACGAAAGAGATTTTCCTGAGTGACTTCATTCGGGAATATCGCGCGATTGACAGTGCAGGCGGAACGGCGGTGCTGGACATCTATGAAGGCATGCCGCACGTATTCCAGGCCTTTATCTTTGGTTCTCCCGAGTCCGAGCAGGCCATGACGAAGATGAAGAAATTTCTGGCGGCGTACATGGGAAAATAGCCGACTCATGAAGAATCAGTGCCCGGCCTGATTGAACCGGACAAGCAGACTCCCTGGTTTGTCGAGCGATTTCTACATCCAGATGCATGAGTTGTTCTCCGGACATGGTGCGTTTTTTACCGGCTTCGTAATTATGTGCGAATGTAACGTCATAGTGTGCCGCGGGATCAAGGCCGCGTAGTCTTGCCTGGAAGGTGGGCTGTTCGCTTAAAGCACGCCGAAACAAGACAGCAAACCCTGCTTTCAAATCCGGCCTATAGAACTCCCATCCGGCCCAGGAATGCTCGTCGAGGCCAATGTCTGTCAAAGGATAGTAGTCTCCCAGCCAGAAACGGCGCAGGGACTTAACCTCGGCAATTCCGTCTTTAGCTTCCTGCAGCGGTATGTAGGAAGCTTGCAGATCCAATCCAAAGCCCATTCCGTTTGTCGCGCCACTGCGAATCGTGTACGGGTCGAAACCATTCACTGTTCCTGCGCTGATCGGAACCCACAAGCTGAGTTCCTCGGTTTGCAGTTGCGTGGCCGTGGGATGCGGAATGCCGCCGCATTCCGTCTCACTGCGAGTGAGTGAGCCGACACTGCGTTTCATTACTTCGATATCCGGCCCGGTGATCCGCCAGTTGGCATTGTCAATCATCAATTTCGGGTGCTGGCGCAACAGCCCATCCCAGAGCTGATACAGGCCTTCCACCCAGCGAATTTCGGTGATGCCTTCGCGGTCGGGGGCATCCGCGTTACGCCAGAAGGGCAGAGGGCATATGTTGCTGTCCTGGCGGTAAATGTCTAATCCCCAATCAGTAATTCGTTGGGAGAGAGTCTTTGTCATCCATTGCAGCGCAGCGGGATCGCCAAAGTTGAACAGCCCACCCAGCTTGCCTTCGTCCGGACGATGAAGCACCCAGCGCAGGATGTTGCGTCGCAATGGCGCTACCGGGGCCAACGCGGCCGGGCTCGAACCAGAGGAGGAATTTCAGTCCTTTTTTATGGGCTGCCTCGCCTATTGGCTTTAGCCCGTGAGGGAATTTTTCGGGATCAGGATCCCAGGTACCCACTCCAAAAGGCCACGCTCCCTTAAACCACCCTGCGTCCAGCCAGTAGAGTTCCATGCCGACGGGAGGGATGCCGCGGATGAAATCCAGTTGATTCTTCTCGTTCACCCAGTTAAGGGCGTCATTGGCCAGGCTGGCGATTTCATTTTCCTGACCCGGTTTCAGGTGCGAAACCACATCGAGAGGATTCTCGCCGGTTTTCTTTTCAACACCCTGATACTCGTAGACAAAGGCATTCGAATTTGCGATCGGGGGCACCACCGTCTTTCCCTCAATCCGAGGCACATAGTAGGCGAGTAACAATTTTCTGAGCTGGTTATGTCCCACCAGACGGTCGTTTCCTTGCCACTGCAAAAGCAAAATGCGCGGTGTGCGGATGGTTTCGCCCGGGTGGAGCCTCAAGTGAGTTTGCTGCTGACCGGCCTGGAGTACGACTTTCCTGCCCTCTTCACCTCTCAGACGGACGGCCCACTCCCCGGTCCAGCCCACCGCTCCGATCAGACCGCCCCCCGGCCATTCCAGATTGAAGAAGGGCAGTTGCCCATTCACGTGCTTGTCGCCGTCAAGAACATAATGGCTCAGGTCGAGTTTAGTACCGCTTATGATCTCCTGGTCCATCGGAAGATAGTCCTCGACCGTTCCCATGCTGCCACGGGCGTAGTGGATGGCCACTTTACCGGTTCCAGCGGCATTAAACTGCAGGTCCAGCGGCAATATGTTTTCGATGATGGGCGTATCGTGAGTGCCGCCATTGCGTATGCGGAGAATGCGTTCGATGGCCGGCACTCCGGGGAACGAAGTCAGTTCGTCCGAAACTTCAATTCCCGTCACCGGATCGCGATAAGTGATTACACGCAGTTTTCTTCCATCTGCTAGAGACTTAGTGTGTCGAGATTTCTTCCAGCGAGCTAAAAGATCTTCAGAAGGCTTCCCGTTGTATACAAAGGAAAGTGCTTCTCCCGCTCGCACACTCTGAACCAGCGCTGCGTCGGCAACAGGGGCGCCGCCATTTTGAGCAGAAAGATTCGGGACAGCGATAACAAGAAGAGCGATTACCCTGGAAACGAATTTGCGCACGGCAGGTCCCTCCCATGAAGTGCGACAGAAAATAGTGAGCTACCCGAAAAGAACGCTCAGGCTATGACCTCTGGCTTTTCGCTGCTTGCAGAACGTAAAGCCGCATCGAGAATTTCTACGACTCTCTTCCCAAGCCAGGCAGGAGAGCGGTTCTCAACCGGTTTCCTCTGGATCAGATCAACAAAGACTTTCAACGGTTCCACGCACTGATAAGATCCGGGCGCCATTTCCGGATCTGTAGAGACATTCGTGCCGTCATTTAGATGGATTTCGAACCGGGGACGCTCGACATCGAGCAGGACCATTCCTTTGCTTCCAAAAATCCGGATGTCCACCTGGAAAGGTGAGGGGGGCGGCATTGTGCCCGCGCCTCCCAGCATTCCTGTCGCCCCGTTACTGAAACGGCAACTGATGGCGTTATAGAGGTCGCTCCCAGATTTAGACCTTCCCACCATCGCGAACACCTGAGATGCTTGTAGCCCTGTAATCCACAGCATCAATGCCAACGCGTGCGTTAGTTGCCCGTTCGCAAATCCGCCCCCGGCAGACGGGTCATCCCAGGTTCCCTGGTTCGGTTTCAGCAGAGACTTGTCTGCCACCCAGGCCCCGGTTCCGCTCAGAAGGTCGCGTAAGGGGCTTCCCATGTGGCAGAGGACATGTTCTATTTCGCCGATCGCGCCTTCTTCGACAGCTCTTCTTCCCAGCGCCGCGAGCTTGGAATAATTCCATCCGTACGGAATCATGAATGGCAATCCCTTAGTTTCCACGAGTTGCAAGATGTGCTTCGCTTCCGAGGCTTTGAGCGCCATTGGTTTCTCACACAAGACGGGAAGCCCTCTTTCCAGCGCCGCCATCGCATGTCGATAGTGGAAGCTATGCGGCGAGCTGACGATCACGCCGCTTAGATCTTCACGCGACAACAACTCCTCGTAGTCCTGGGTGATAGAAGGTATGGCAAATTTCTGTTGGATTGTTTGAAGGTGTTCCTGTTCCAACCCGCAAATGCAGGTCACTTCGACATCGGGGAGAGACCGCAGGACTGGGATGTGGTTTTCCGTGGCCCACCATCCCGCTCCTATGATTCCGATTCTGGTACGAGACATGTTTGCCAGCCTCCCCTAAGCTATCGGTCAGGACTTCAACATTCCGCATTCGTGTTCATTGATGGCACCCGCTGACGCCTGGGCTTACTTACCCACTCGCCCCAGAAGTAGAGTTCCATCAAAGTTTTACGTGTAAGGAAAGAAGAACTCGGGAATTCCGTTTTGTGGCGTCCCAATCTGCCTCATTGTCCACCAGGCGCAGGTTCGGAAATCGCCGCAGTACGCTGCTTACTGCAATAAATCCTTCAGCGCGGGCAAGCGGAGCGCCAACGCAAAAATGCATGCCCTGCCCAAACGCCATGTGCCGGTTGTTCTTGCGCCGAATGTCAAACTTGTCTGGTTCGGGGAAGTATTCCGGATCGCGATTGACCGCGTTCAGCATCTGAAACAACATCTCGCCTTTCCGGAGAGTCTTTCCTCGGAGTTCGGCGTCTTCCTTCATAAGGCGAGACTGCCGGGAAACAGGACTTTCGAACCGAAGTGACTCTTCAAGCGCCGAAGTAAGAAGCTCAGGATTTTCGCGCAGCAACTGTAATTGATCTGGATTCGCCAGGAGAGTGTAAATAGTGTTGGAGATCAGCGATAGAGTGGTTTCGTGTCCCGCGGTAAACAGCGTGACACAGGTGTTAATCAACTCTGCCTCCGATAGCCGTTCCCCTTCCGATTCAACCGCGACGAACTTGCTCATCAGGTCTTGCCGAGGTGCGCGGCGGCGTTCGCCGATCATGTCGGTTAGGTATGCTCGAAGGGCCAGTAAGCTCTCCTGCGCGCGGAATAAGTCGGCTTCGGAAGGTTTATTGACTCCCTGGAACCCGAGAATTGCGTCTGTCCACGTCTTGAAAATGTGCCGGTCGCTTACCGGCACTCCAAGAATTTCTGCAATCACGCCGATGGGCAGGGCCTCCGCCAGGTCGGGAATAACATCCATCTCCCCTTTCTTCTCGGCGGCGTCCAGAAGCCCATCCACGACTTGCTGGATCTGCGGTTTCATCTGCTCAACCACCTTCGGAGTGAACTCCTTGGTCACGAGCGCGCGGAGGCGGGTGTGATCCGGGGGATCGGAGTGAAGCAAGCCTTTTGTCTTATAGTGGTCCTCAAAACCCTTAAGCTGGGCGCGTTTTTCGGGTGGTAAGTATTTGACTGCCTGCCCCAAACGGTGTTCGTTGGAGAAATGAGTCGGGTCTTTCATGGTCACTGCAACATCGTCATATCGGGTCAGCAGCCAGGCTCCGATGGATTCGCTCCAATACACCGGTTCCTGCATTCGCAACTCCTGGAGAAGGGGATAGGGGTCTTTCACGAATTTGGGCGAAACTAGCTTGGGCTCAAAATAATCTGCGCGAGGTTGATTCATAATTAGCGTGCTCGGTGCAATTTCGTTCACAGGAAGGAAATGAAAATTCGGTCCGCTCTCGCTTTGGTCAGACTACTGCGGGGCGCAGGAACATTCTCTACGGCATACAAACCCTGATTTCTGAATTGGCCACCTTTACCTCGTAAGTGGTTATGCGGCGGCGGGGCTCTGCGAGGCAGCGCCCGGTGGTGATATCGAATTCCATGGTGTGCCATGGGCAAATGACAATCTCTCCTTCACGCACCCAGACCGGCTTCCAGCCCGCTTCGGCACTGGTTTCGATGGTTCCACTGACTGATCCCTTGCAAAGCGGCCCATTCTGATGAAGGCAATTGTTGGGGAGCGCGTAGTAACGGCCTGCCACATTGAAGATTCCAATTTCGCGGCCGGCGACGAGAAATATCTTGTGAGTGCCCGCGGGTAGATCATCCACATGGGCAACTACATACTCGGACGCCATTACGCGCCCTCCCGCAGCTTCAGGAACCGTACCGCGTTCTCCCGCAGAATGTCGCTTTGTGTTTCTTGCGATACCGGTATCTGCAGCACCTTGTTGGGATGATCGAAATCGTGATGCGGCCAGTCTGATGCAAACATAACCGACTTCTCGCCTCCAAACAAAGAGAGAATGGTCGCCATCTGCTGCATGTTTCCCGGCTCTTCGATGGGCTGGGTGGCGAAGAACATCTGTCGTACATACGTGCTGGGCAAGTCGGAGAGAAACGGCATTTCGCGCCGTCGTTCTTTGTATTCTTTATCCATTCGCATCATCAGCCACGGAACCCATCCAATCCCAGACTCGGAAAAACCGATTCTCAGCTTCGGATAGCGTGCCGGCACTCCTGTCTCCATCATGCTTAAAAGATTGGCGACCATGGAGAGTCCGTGGGAGGCGATGTGGGCAGAAAACATGGTGCTGAAGCAGTTGAGGTTGAAAGGGAAGACGGGAAAAATTGCGGTCACACTGTGCAACATCACGGGAAGGTTGGTTTCCTGCGCCGCTTCGTAGACCGGATCATAGGAACGATGCCCATAGAGCGGCTCCACGCAACAAGAAGGCAGGTAAATCGCAGCGACATGCTTATGGTCGCCGTAGCGGCGGATCTCTTCCGCAGCAGCCACAGGGTTTTGGGACGGAGCCACAATTGCGCCCTTCATGCCATTGTCTTCGCCCAACCACTCGTCCACTAACCAGCGGTTGTATGCGCGGGCAAGCGCGGTCGCATAATCCGCGTCCCGCAACGCGGCCAGCAACAGAAGGTTGTCCGGGAAAACGACGCCCACGGCGATGCCAAGCTCGTCCAGGTCCTTCCGCATTTGGGCTGCCGAGGTAACCACCTGGCGGCGTTCGCTCCCACTCTGCGGAAAAGGCGGGGTCCAAACCGCCATCTGCGGCGCGAAGAACGGGATGTCCAGATAGCGCTCAGGAGCTTTACCGATCAATTCCAAAGACTTGCGCCAAGGCATCTCGCAATAGGGCAGCAGCGCGGCAGGAGTTTCGTGAGCGTGAACGTCTACGTCAATGACCTTGAGGCCAGGGGGAAGCTTCTTCGGAAAGCGGCCTTCAAGTGTGCTAGCGGCGATTGTACTCATAGCGGAAGCTTATACCAACAGCGCGTTAACCAAGAAAACCCCACTGTAGGGGTGGACTATAAATTGCGGGGCGTATCTCTCACAAGCGGCCTAATCGAAATTTTGTTCAATATCCAGAACCAGGAAACGGTGCTCGATTGGCTTAAACTCGGTTTGGAGTCACGGGCCCAAAATCCTGGATAACTTGTTTCACCCTATCCATTCGTGCGAAGTCCGCATTGGGAGGCACATTGTCAGAAACTCCCAAGACCAGGCGTTCGCCGGAGCCGAGTTCCGCGAAGACCTTTTGCAGATAGGTTTCGAAGGACAAGTCGTCCATCGACGATGGAAGAAAAGCGATGGCTGGCAGACCACCCCAGACGGTGGTTCCGGGGCCCATCCCGGCACGTAATTCCTTCAATGAGCAACGGGTCATCGGAGCCGGGCAAACCGATTCCGCCACATCAAGTCCGCACTCTGGAAACAAGGGCAGCAGTTTTTGGTTCTCTCCATCGGCGTGGGTGAGCAGCAATTTGCCGGCAGAGTGGCATCGTTCACTGACTCGCTTAAGCCAGAGAGCGATATGCGTTTGGAAAAACCAGGGCCATGTAAGGTTCTGATCGTAATTCGATCCCCAAAAGACGACTTCAGCCTCGCAGAGCATGAGGGCGTCCAATATTTTTTCGAAACAGGGTTCCATGCGTTTCGCGAGTTGGAAAAGTGCATCCGGCGTGTCATGAAAGGCGAGAAAGAAGGTTTCCTGCGGCATCAGGTTATGCAGGATCGAATGCAGTGGCGAAGCCGCGACGGGCCCGCTGGCCAAGGCCAGACCTTGATCTCCGATACGGCGCCGATATGCGGCGTAGGCTTGCGGAGTAGGGATGACCTCAAGATGTTCGAAGACTTCTGCAATGGCGTTGCACTCTTCAGCTGATGTCATGGCAAACTTGAGGGGGAACAGCGCGTAGATACCCTCGCATTGCATCTCCGGAGTGGTTTCCGTGATGAAGGAAATCTCGCCCGAAGACGTGGAGATGCTCGTGCTATAGCGGCTGTTGTGGTGTTCGAAATTGACCGGCAATCTGCGCAGTTCGACACGGTAAGGAAAGTCGGGGTGATTCTCGAACCCCAACCCGGTCAACAGGTGGTCGAGTGGCTCACGGGGAAGGGTAAAATCTGCACGCAGCGAATGGCAAGCTACGCCGAGCCCTTCCGCTAGTTGGACGGTGTTGAGGTCCCGCAAACCAGCCGGAAGCGTTCCGCGAGCCCGCTGCGCGATATACCAAAGATCCAGGCGCGGGACCCACGGGATTTGGTCGGTGGGCTGCCCCCGGATAGTGGCAAGAATTCGGTCGCGGTGTGTCATGAATTGAGGGCAGTCCGCCCCGTCCTCCGTCGGCATTTAAGTTTTCGCAAGCGTGTTGCTATAAGCCATGACCATCGCCGCCACAATCAGCACAGCGATGGCAATGTACATTTCATAGCGCGGCTTGCCTGTAATTCCCCGCCATTCGCCGCTGGCGAATCCTACAGCTTGACTTCCTAACATCTGCATGGCTTGTTGAATCCCAAACCCAATCGATGCGCCCAAGGCGCCCAGCAAAAGCATACCCTTCCCCATCAGGGCCACACCAAGGATGAAATTGATGCCAATTCCGATAGAAAGCGCTAGCTCCTGCCAGGATTCCCACAACACATTCCAATTTTTGTTTTTGGTCATGAGATAAGCGGGATAGGTCACATTGATCAGAGCGCCGCCCAACAGGCCAATCGCCCAGACTGCAAAATTGGCGGGAATATCACTGGCGCCATGGGCTTTCATTGCGGACACGATCGGCCCCTGGCTGTACACAAAGGCAAAGCTGATCCCGGCAGAGAGCGCACCTGCGATGACGACCATGATCAGCCCACCAAGAAAGCTTCCCGTTCGCGGCTGATCGGTGTTTTTCAGCGCACGGTCCCGGCCGAAGCCTGCCAATGCCGCCAGGAGGACCCCGACCAGCATTACTCCGACTCCCACTAGTACGACCTTTCCGGCGGACGATCCCAGGTTCGGAGCTTCGGAAAAGAGTCCCGATCCTTTAATGATCATTGGCAGCGTAACCCCAACAGAAACGCCCAATCCAGTCAGGATTCCACCGGTAAGTGCAACTCCGATTCGAACGAAGCAGATGCCACAAAGAATATTGGCCACGCCCCAGGCCAACGCGAATGCGTTGGCTTTGAGAAGAGTTGAGGTGTCAATTTCCTGATACGCCCGCCATGCGTCAGGGCACATTGTCAGTGTGATGACCCAGGGTGCGATTACGAGTCCGATCAGCATGGCGATGAACCACCAATGTTCGAACCTGTACTTCTTCAGCAGCTTCATGGGCCAGATACCGCTGCCTTGCACAAGTCCCGCCAACACGACGGTCAAAGCTCCCCAAATGGTCGCCATTAAATGTTGTCCCCTCTCAATGACCGCCCCGTCACTCTAACCGAAGCAGTTGAATCATGGCATCCAGAAAAACTAACCCATACAGAAAGGATTCGGGCTTGCGCGGCGTCACGGCCCAATGCCAGGCGCTGCAAGAGTTAACACACCCTTGCCGGCGGTTCAACCTCCACAATTCCGATTGAAATGTTAGTGTTCAATACCAAGAACTTTCTGGCGGGCTGTTCAACATATCGAACATACTTGACAAGCCCGGCCTCAAACGTGTGTAAGTTCATGAGGACAAGACTCTGAACGCGAAGTTCAGGCCTTATCTCCAGCCCGGTCAAGTGCGGTCGCAGCAAGGTGCGTTGCCGATTCTGCGAGGCCTTGGCTAGCTGAAACCTAGGGAGACAGATTGCCAACAGTTCTCATTACGGATCACGTTTTTCCCTCCATTGACTTGCAGCGTAAAGTCATAGAGTCTGCAGGTTTCGCCCTGCAAGAGATCAAGCCGATCTGCAAAACCGAAGATGATGTCATCCAGAACTGCGGCCGGGCGGATGTGCTGTTGGTGCAGTGGGCCCCGATCACGCGCCGAGTGCTGGAGGCGCTGCCGAATGCCCGCGGTGTCGTCCGCTACGGAATCGGAGTTGACAACATTGACCTTAAGGCGGCAAAGGACTTGGGACGCGTGGTGTCCAATGTCCCCAACTACTGCCAGGAGGAAGTGTCGGATCACGCGATTTCGATGATTCTTTCGCTGGCTCGCCGCATTCCGCAGGATCACGACCAGATCAAACATGGGAAATGGGGTGTCGCTCCTTTTCTGCCCATCCCAGCTTTCTCTGACCTTACTCTTGGCTTGGTTGGTTTCGGATCCATTGCCAGAAAAGTCAGCGAGAAGGCGAAGCCTTTCCGGTTTCGGCAGATTGCGTTTGATCCTGTAGCCCCGGATGAGGTTTTCGCCAAGCATGGGGTGGAGCGTGTGAATCGCGACACGTTATTGCGGACTGCCGACATCATTTCTTTGCATTGTCCGTTGCTTCCGGACACACGGCACATGATCAATGCCGACTCCATTGCAAAAATGAAGCCGGGCGTGTTGTTGATCAACACGGCTCGGGGACCGCTGGTTAATGAAGCGGATCTGGCCGCTGCCTTAAAGACCAACAAGGTTGTAGGAGCTGGTCTGGACGTCTTTGAAAAGGAACCCCTCGCCGCGGATAGTCCGCTTCGGAGTATGCCGAACGTAATACTGACCAGCCATGCTGCCTCGGTTTCCACGAGAGCGGTGGAATTATTGCAGATTCAGGCGGCCGAAGCTGCCCGGGATATCCTGCAGGGCAAACGCCCGGCGGGGGCGCTCTTCTAGGCGTACTCCCGCTACTGCCGCGACGGTACGCGGGTTTTCGCAAGCAGATTTCGTACGCCTGCACGTGTGAGCTCAAGGAATGAAAACACTTTACGGATTGCTCTCGGGTTTCGTTTTATTTCTACTCATCTCAACTAGTTGCATGGCGGCCAGCGAGCCCTTGCCCACAGAAAAAGCGGATGCCGGCAGGTGGGCGGCGGCAAAGTTCGAAGGAAAATCAGAATCGGCTCCCGACGATGGCTATCTCTGGCCCGAACTCAAAAGGGGTGAACTGGAGAAGAATTCCCGCCAAGGTCATGGACTGAAAATTGGGGACGAGAAATTCGAGCATGGCCTGCATTGTCCATCCGTAGGAATCCTCAAAGTTCATCTTCCAGCAGCGGGTAGCCACTTCAGCGCTGTGATAGGCGTGGACAGCAACGACATTACCTACTACTCGAGCCTGGGGCGCGGAAATGTAACGGTTGCGGTAGACGTGAATGGCAAAGAAGTTTACCGGTCAGCGGCCATGCACGAGGGAATGCCGGGCATCCCTCTGCATATTGATTTGAACGGCTCCCGCGATTTCACCTTGCACATTGAAGGCTCGAAGGATTCGCTGGATTGGGACCAGGTTGATTTTGGAAACGCAAAGGTTTCGCTTTCGGACGGGAAAGAACTTGACCTTACCACCCTTCCCATCGCGCCTTTGCGGGCTGACTATAGCGCGGAGCCTCCATTTTCGTTCGTTTATGGCGGAGCAAAATCGGCCGAACTCCTGAAGACCTGGCCCGTCCAGCGCAGCTCCCAGCAGATCGATGAGCAGAGAACCGAACACACCGAGGTGTATCGCGACCCGAAAACCGGATTGGAAGTGCGATGTGTTGGGATCGAGTATCACGATTTCCCCACGGTCGAGTGGACCGTGTATCTAAAGAACACCGGGCCGAAGGATTCGCCGATTATCGAAAACATTCAGGCTCTGGACACGCGATTGGAACGAAACGGAGATGGCGAGTTCCTGCTCCATCACAACAAAGGCGCGCCGGCCACACCGAATGACTATGAGCCCTACGAGACACCGCTGCCCAAGAATGCAGACCTGCATTTGAGCGCCAAGGGCGGGCGGCCGTCCAACGGCGATTTCCCTTATCTCAATTTAGCGTGGCCCGGCGAAGGAGTCATCATTGTCGTAGGCTGGCCGGGCCAATGGGCCGGGGATCTCAAGCGCGATGCCGCCAACGGTGTTCAGGTGCGCTTCGGACAGGAGCTTACCCATTTCAAGCTTCTGCCCGGAGAAGAGGTTCGCACACCGCGAATCGTGATGCAGTTCTGGCAAGGCGAATGGCGGCGTTCGCAAAACCTCTGGCGGCGCTGGATGGAAGCACACAACATGCCGCATCCCGGAGGCAAACTTCCGCCACCCCAGATGGCCGCGAATACGTCCCGGGAATACGTGGAAATGACTGAAGCCACCGACCGGGATGAAAACATGTTTATTGATCGCTACGTCGCGGAAAGACTTCATCCCGATTATTTTTGGATGGACGCAGGTTGGTATCCGAACAACGGGAGTTGGGTTAACGTTGGCACCTGGGAAGTGGACCCCAAGCGTTTTCCGCACGGATTGAGAGCGGTGAGCGATCATGCTCATGCCAACGGAATAAAAATCATTGTCTGGTTTGAGCCTGAGCGCGTTACGAACGGAAGTTGGCTCTATGAGCATCATCCCGAATGGCTGCTCACACCTCCGCCCAATCCAGGTGACCAGCTCTATGATCCGGCCTGGCGACTGTTTAATTTTGGAAATCCAGACGCGCGCAAGTGGATGACCGATCACGTGGATCAGCTGATTAACGTGCAGGGAATTGATCTGTACCGCCAGGATTTCAACATGGACCCGTTGAAATTCTGGCGCGCGAACGACAAGCCTGACCGGCAGGGAATTACGGAAATTCGGTACGTCACCGGATATCTTGCCTATTGGGATGAGCTGAGACGGCGGCATCCCAATATGCTGCTGGACTCGTGCGCCAGCGGGGGGCGTCGCAATGACATAGACACACTTAAGAGAGCGGTGCCGCTGACGCGAAGCGACTATCTCCTCGAACCGAAAGAGCCCATCAGCCAACAGATGCAAACTCTTGGGATGGCTCAATGGGTTCCGTTTTTCGGGACCGGCACCAGCGGGACCGATGCCTATGTCTTCCGCAGCCAGATGACGCCGGGGATTATCACCAGCTGGGACCTTCGTCGCAAAGATGCCGACACCGATGCGATGCGGAAGCTCGTCGAGCAATGGCGCACGGTTGCCCCGAACTACTACGGGGATTTCTATCCTTTGACATCGTACAGCCTAGCGAATGACGTGTGGGCAGCGATGGAATTTAACCGCCCGGAGGCGGGAGAAGGATTTGTTGAGGTGTTCCGCCGTTCCCACAGCGCAGGTGAAGCAGCGCGATACAAACTGCAGGGCTTAGATCCTTCGGCACGATATAACGTCACGAATCTCGATTCTGCGGCAAGTCAGGAATTTTCCGGGCAAGAGCTGATGGAGAACGGCCTTGAAGTCCAGCTGGGGAATGCGCCGGATTCGGCTTTGCTGACGTACAAGCGAGTGGGCTCAGGGAATCCATCGGCGGCGAACTAAAGACATCTTCTTGGCGACAGAGCCCAATTAGCAGCAGTGTTTTTGAAGCTGTGGAAGTTCACTTTGATTCGCATGCGGGAAATATGACCGGGCACCGCGGGATCACGGTCTATGCAGTTCTGCTGGTATTGGTTGCTCCATTGGCTCGTGCCGTGGACATCGGCAGCGACGAGATGTCTGTGGCAAGGCAATGGGTTTCTGCCAACCTCACCGGGGCGAACCCCACTTTCCCGTTCTCGTTCACGTATGGCGGTCAATCTTCCGCCGCCTTACTCCCGCAGTGGAGTTTGCAACGCACGGATATCCCACTCGATGCCCAACGAATTCAACACACGCTCATATTCGTGGACCCGGTCACGCACCTGGAGGTAAAGTGCGTTGCCGTCGAATACCTCGATTTCCCGACGATTGAATGGACTCTGTACTTCACGAACAAAGGGACGGCCGACACTTCGATTCTCGATAGCATTCGAGCGCTGGACACATCGTTCCAGCGCAGTTCACAAGGTGAGTTTCTCTTGCACCACAGCAGAGGCTCGACCGCCACGGCCGCGGATTTCCAGCCCCTGGAAGACGCTCTCACTCCGGGCAAAGTGATGCAGATCACTTCGGCGGGCGGGCGGCCGACGAATGCCAATCTTTCTTATTTCAATGTCGAGTGGTCTGGACAAGGGGTCATTCTTGCGGTGGGTTGGCCAGGGCAGTGGCAGGCGCAGTTCACGCGCGACGTCAGTACCAACCTGCGCGTGCTCGCGGGGCAGCAGACCACACACTTCAAGTTGTTACCGGGAGAGCGAGTCCGCAGTCCGCTCATGGCGCTTCAGTTCTGGAAAGGCGATTGGATTCATGGCCAAAATGTCTGGCGAGCGTGGATGATCGCCCACAATCTGCCGAGACCGGGTGGGAACTTGGTTCCCCCGCAGGCCGCCGGAACCAGTTCTGGTCAAACCGATTTAATGCAAAATGCCACCGAGCAAAACCAGAAGATGTTCATTGACCTTTATCAACAAAGGGGCATTTCGATTGATTACTGGTGGATGGATGCCGGCTGGTACTCGTTCAATGGAAGCTGGGCTTATACCGGGACGTGGCAACCGGACCCTGCGCGGTTTCCAAATGGAATTCGCCCAGTCTCCGACTATGCCCACGGAAAAGGGGTAAAAACGATTTTGTGGTTCGAACCAGAGAGGGTCACGCCGGGGACGTGGCTTTACCAAAATCATCCGGAGTGGCTTTTGACGCCGCCAGCGAACCCGGATGGTCAGGCATACGATCCGAGTTGGCGCTTGCTGAATCTCGGAGACCCAAACGCCTGGCAATGGCTGAGCAGTGACTTTGATCAGTTCCTTACTGACCAGGGAATCGACACCTACCGGCAAGACTTCAACGTGGACCCACTTTATTTTTGGCAGGCGAACGACGCCACCGACCGGCAGGGAATTACGGAGAATCATTACGTCACCCAATACCTCGCGTATTGGGACAAGTTGCGCGCGGATCATCCAGATTTGCTCATCGATACCTGCGCCTCCGGAGGGCGGCGCGATGACCTGGAAACTCTGCGGCGCTCGGTGCCACTGTGGCGCAGTGACTACGCATACGAAGCTGTGGGCATGCAGAACCAGACGTACGGCATGTCGCTTTGGATCCCGTATTTCGGAACTGGGGTTGACGCTACTGACGCCTACACGTTCCGGAGTGAGATGAATCCAGCGGTCGCCTTTGTCTGGGATCTTCGCTCCGACAGCCTGAACTACAACTTGCTCGGCACCTTGATTTCCCAGTGGCGCCACGTCGCCGATTATTACTATGGCGATTTCTTCCCTCTAACGCCGTACGTTCCGCTGGAGGCGCGCACCGGGGCAAATTCAGCCGGCGGAGGCTCTGCATTGCGGGGCGCGAGAGTACTGACGAGTGCGCTTTCTCATTCCAAAGCGACGGCCATGGGGTTTGCGGTCCTGGCATTCTTCTTTCCTGTGCTCATTTTGGTATTGGCGCTGGTCCGACGCCGTGGAAGATTGCACTGGAGTTTCGGGTTTCTCATCTTAGTTCCATGTGCCTGGGTTGCCTGCGGAGGAGGCTCCACTTCGCTCGAACCGACTTATCCTCCCATCCCACAAACCGGCAGTCTGGTGGCGTGGCAGTTTAACCGTTCCGATCTAGGCGGCGGGATGGTGCAAGTTTTTCGCCGGCCGGGTGTGACGGTAGATTCCGCACAATACAAACTGAGTGGCCTGGATTCGGCAGGAACCTATACCGTGACCAACCTGGATACCTCGGTTCAAACGAACATGTCAGGCGATGGCCTGATGAACACGGGTCTCTCGGTTGTGATGCCGAACGCCCCGGGTTCGGCACTGCTTGTTTACAAACTTAATCCATGAATCTCGAGAGGAGACCTGCGAGCTATTGCTTTGGCTGGGACCTCGAATGTTCCGCTCGAATGATCTCTGCGAAACGGCGTGCATTCGCGCTGATCACCTCAGCTTTGCCCTGGCGAACCGCTTCCCGCTCAAAGATTACTTCGCCCACGGCAAGGGCCTTAGCTCCTGCCGCAAAAAATTGCGTGGCATTGTCTAAGGTCACCCCTCCGGAAACGACGACATCAATATGCGGGAAAGGTCCCTTGAGCGCGCGGATGTATGCGGGGCCGCCGACCGATCCGCAAGGGAATATCTTCACCAGGTCAGCGCCCGCCTGAGAGGCCGCGAGCACTTCTGTCGGAGTCAAAGCGCCTGGAATAGAGACCTTCCCGTAGCGTCGAGCCATTTGGATGGTAGGGACATCGAGCGCGGGGCTCACAATGAATTCTGCCCCTGCGAGCACTGCGAGGCGGCAAGTCTCAGCGTCTAAAACGGTTCCAGCACCTACCAGCAACCGGTCGCCATAACTGGCTGTCAGCTCTTTGATGATCTCCAGTGCTCCGGGAACGGTCAGCGTGACCTCGGCGATAGGAATGCAGCCAGCGACAATTCCTTCCACCGCACACATCGCCTGCTGCCGGGTTGCGACGCGAATGACCGGCATCAGCGCTGTTTCTCGAATGAGTGCAAGTGCTTTTTCCTTAGACCAACTAGAAATTGCGGACCCATTCGCCATTTATGACATTCCTTATAATTAATTTTCAACTTTGAATTGCCGTCTTACATCGTGCATTGCCTGCTGCACCGAGGGGGCGCAGCCGCTGAATGCTCTGGCCAGCACCACCATGCCCAGAAGAGTGTCTTCTTCCAGAGGACAGAGCCGCGACTTCGTCTGAAACCTGGCTTCGATGAGGGTTCGTAGCAGGCCCACTTTGCGCGCCAGGCCTCCAGAAAAAACAATGTTGCTCCAGGAGCGGTCCGGCCAGATGCGCAGCGCACGGTCGTAATAATTCTGTGCCATGTTCTCGAAGGCGGCGCGGAACAACGTGCCAACCGTCAAATTTCTTTCCCGAATACCGGTGATCGCGCCCTTGTCGCCGCATGGTCCGGGAAAGAAGCTCAAGTCCACCTGCAAGTCCGTTTCCTCCGCCGCTCCTGCTGTCGTGAGGATGTAGTCCCATGGATTCGGGATCACGGCTCCGGAACTCCGCGCGATTTCGCTGAGCAGGTCTACCAGAACATCCAGAGAGCGTCCGGCAGGAAGATGTGAAAAAGTGTTGGTGAACTTACCATCGAAAAAGGGACGGGTTTGATAATCGCCTAAATCAAGATGGCTGGTCAAACGACTGACCTGCGATCCGGTAGAAATATTCAATGACACTTCGTCTTCTGCCAGCAGTGCTCCCGCGAGCGCGCACTGATAATCCCCGACGGGTGTATAGCAAGGAATAGTCGTGCCGGCGATGCTCAAGGCCCCAACGACTTCACCTTCGCGGTGAACTCGCGGCCAGTGGAGCTTTTCGAACCCGAGTTCCTGAATCACTTCTTTGTGCCAGTCCAAAGTATCAAGCTTGAGCAACTCGTAGGACATGGCGTTCGTACTTTCGACGCTGGGTGGCGAACCGCACAACGTGGTCAGAACGAAATCGGCCAGAGAAAGCGGAACCAGCCCCGGCTCCAGCTTGCCTTGTTCCGCCATCCAAAAGAGAAAAAAAATGGGTGATCCCGGAGGCATTTCACTGCCGAGTTCCTGCTTTTGTTTGGCGGTAAGCCGCTGCTTCAGAACTTCGTAGTAGGTTCCCGACTTGGAGGGATGCGGCTCCAGTGCCCGCTGGTCACGCCATCCGATGAAATTGGACCGGGGCTTGCCTTCGTCATCAACCAATATCATGGAGGACATCTGGGTGCACATGACCAGCCCTTCAATCGGCGGTGCGGACGCAGTGACTTCGCGGAAAATACTGGTTACGGCAGAGATGACCGCGGCAGGTTCAAACTCCCGTTTCAAGGGATCGAGAGCGGGGATTGGTTCAGGGAAGGGAACCCGGTGAACGTGCAAGCAGTTGGCACGAGTCCACATCGAGGATTGCAGCCTTAATAAAGGACGTGCCGAGGTCAATTCCTAGAAAAGCCAAAGTGAGGCTCCTGGGCTCCAGAGCTGACCTGGAGCTTCACTCTGCATATCCGATTTCATGAAGCATAGTTTGGAAATTGTCCGGCTGTGGGGCTAGAGGTCCCTGCGCGGAGAGCCCTGCATACTGGACGATGTTCAGCAACAAACGGTCCGCAACCGGATGCTTATCGAGGTAGTCCAGCATGGGAAACGTATTGACGAAAAACTGACCTGCCCCGAACTTATACGAGCCCAGCAAAACTCCTGACGCATAGCCGCCGGGCGTTGAGTATCCGGTGGCGAACGCCGCTGCAATTACCTCGTCAGGCGTATCCTGACCGTCAAAGAGGTAGTGCGGCCACATCGGCCCGTAGTAGTACCAATCCAGCATCCCATTTCCCTGCAAGCCTTCAAATGCAGGGTGAGGTTTGGCAACACACTCCTTGTGGTAGAGCATGTCGCTGAACTCGTAGACACGTCCCTTCTTGGCAACAGGCAGCCATGCTGCGGAATCCTTCCCTCGCTTGAAAGCTTTCGGGGAAAGGAAAACAACAATGCTGCCCCGTGCCATACGCGTGGCGAGTTCTTTCCAGTCGCTTGCCTGCGATTCTCCAGAAACGTTCCCCACCAAGACTAGTTCGCGGTTTGCAGGAGCACTGCCACTAAACGGTGTAACGGTGACTCCATGGGACTTCATCCAGGAAATGGCGCTGTCCGGGACGCCCCAGCCAGTAACCGAGGCATCAAGCCTAGGAAGAGAAGCAGGATCGCTCAGGTGGAATTCCCACGACGTATCCGGCGGAGAGATGTTGCGATCAATATAAGGAATCAAATTGTAATCGCCTGCCGGCCCGGACAGTACGACGTCCTCTTTCATCACCGGCACAGCAAGCGGGCCGTCCTGTCCTGCGGAAACATCGGGAATGCTGATCGTATCCTGATGCTCCCAAGCCACACCCTTTGGTCCCCACACGCGGAATTGCGCTGGGTAGTCGCCGGGGCGCAGGAAATCTTCATTTGCCATTACGGCTTCGAGGGTGACCGGCCGCCCGATGTAAGTGTGAGTTGGCTCCACAAAGAGACACCAGCGGACCGGTGCCCATCCGTCTTGCATAGTGTCAAAGGCGCCGGGCTTCCAGTCGCGCCAGAATCGCCAGATCCCCTCACCGGTCATGCCGTGGTCCAGCATTCCAGTCAGGTTGAATCCGCAGAACTTTGGGTTCGACCGGATGAGATTGAACCCAAGCAGGCGATGGCGGGCCATCGCTTTTTGGCTCACCTGCAGCAAGGTTTCCGGATACGGGTAAGCTGAACTCATGTTGAAGCGTTCCCAATCCGCCACGAACCGGTCGGCCATGGAGCGCATGAGCACATAGTCTTCCGCATCGGAACGAATGCCGGCCTCTTCGTACATTCTGGCCTCATGCATCACATCCATCATGCTGCCGATGCCATATTCGGAAAGGAATATTGGCTTGCTGTCATGGCCGAGCGTGCGCATCAACTCATTCGTTTCCGGCGTTTGCGGGACCTGCGGATAGAAATGGAAATCGCCGGAGCCAATGCCGGAGGGATACTTCATTTCGACATGGCCGGAGTCGGGCGCCTCTTTGCCCCACGTGGGTTCCCATTCATGGCTGCCGGGATTGCTGGCGGAGCCGATTTCGAGATGACCGTCAAACCGGCCGCTGGAAAGCAGCACCAGCCGCGTCTCGTCCAACGAACGCACCAGGGAAAGAGCCGATACGGCCTCTCGAAATACGGGCCCGTCGGTGGTTTCGTTCAGCATCCCCCACATTCCAATGCAGGGATGATTGCGGTCGCGCAGGATCATTTCCCGCACAGCGATTTCGTAACGCCTCTTCATCTGCGGCGAATCTTTCAAAAGCCATGCCGCCCTCGATTCCTGGTAGACCAAAAGGCCCAATTCGTCGCACATGTCGAGCTGGTAGGGGTGCGCGATTCCCGAGATGAAGCGAATCGTGTTGTAACCGCAAGCCTTGGCATAAAACAAATCCCGCCGCAACATGTCGGGAAAACCCGGAGGCGGAATATTGATGCAGAACGGAGTATGGTTGCCTGTATGCGTACAGCGTACGAATATGCGGTGATCGTTCAGCCGAAAATAGCCATTGACGATGCGGAAATCCCGGAAACCGAAGTTTGAGGAAACTGCGTGTTCACCCTCAACCCCTGAAGCGGTGAGGGAGACGGTCAGGCGATATAGATAAGGAGTTTCCAGATCCCAGAGTTGATGATTTTCAATCCTGATCTCGTGGTTAATGATGTTTTTGCCGGGATGGATTTCCGCTGTGGCGGCATCCATTAATACAGCCTGGTCTACATTCGCTGCGCCCACGTTGAATTGCAACTGGGCACGCTGACTCTTTTCGGAATTGCTGAGCACAGAGACGGTGATCTTTACGTCACCGGTCTTCCAATCGGGGCGGATGTGAACGTCTGTGATTCGAATGGCGGGCGTGAGAATCAAATCAACCGATTCGAGAATGCCTCCGTAATCGTAAACATTGCCGTTGGTGTAATGGACAGCTTTGTCGAGGTGTGGGGTTTCCACCAGAACCATGCCATCAATGCGCTCATCTCCTGGGTTGAGCACCCGCACGGCGAGGTGGTTGTCCTGTCCGGGGCGAATCGCTTTTGTGGCATCGAGCACGAAGGGAGTGTCGGCGCCTTCGTGGCCGCCCAGATGTTCTCCATTCAGCCAAACATCGGCCGTGTAATCAACCTCGTTGAATCGCAGCAAATATCGGCCGTTCGCATAGGGATGCCGCTCGGCCTGGAAAGTCCGCCAGTACCACACCACGCCGTGGTAAGCGGGGTAGGTTTCCTGGATGATGGAAGGGACGCGAGTGGTCTTAGCATCGGGCCGGGGAGCGTGAAACCAGCTTTGCTCGCGTCCTACGTTCTGCGGGTCGGTGGCGATGGACCACTGCCCGTCAAGCGAAAAGGCAAGAGTGGGGGCGTTCGCGCCCTTGGAGCCTTTATTGGTGGACTGCTGGTCTAGTGCCCCTAAAGGTTCGGTTGCCAGCAATGACCCTGCAATTCCGAAGCCTGCCCCCAGACGCCCCGCTGCTTCTAAAAATTGACGACGCTTCATAAGTTCTCCAGTTCCTCTCAATCCAGCAATTGTTTGTTCAATCCCAATTGCTCACTGAGGCGAAGAAGATCGGCCAACACTTGTTCGGGAAGCGCAATGCCGTTCTTCAGCGCGTCTTTCCGCTTTTCCCATTCAATTTCCCCGGGCGCGTAAACACGTTCCGAGCCTTTGGCTGTGGGAGATTGATGAATTTCATGAATCATGTGATCGATGCGTTGCTTGAAAGCATCAATCGGCATGATGGCGCCCACGTTGATGGCAAGGAATGCCTGGCCAACGTGGGAGGATTCTCCTGCGGCCCACATCCAGCTCTTCACTTCGCTTAATACACCCGCACCGGTCAGTACTCCGGCAAGGACTTCGATAAGCAGAGCAATGCCATAACCTTTGTGACCTGCCATTGGCGCCATGGACCCGGCATGCGGCCACTGGCTTGGGTCAGAGGTCGGTAATCCATCGGCGTCCGTAATCCAGTCGGAGGGAATCGCTTGCCCGACTGCTTTCTTGGCGTAGATTTTTCCCGCCGCGACAGCACTTAACGCAATGTCAAGAAGAATGGGAAATTCTTTACCGGCTGGCACCGCATACGCCATGGGATTGTTGCCGATGACGTGACCACGAGCTCCTGGGACCGCCATGTTCGGATCCGCATTGCTTATTGCCACTCCCACCATGTCATGTGTTACGGCCATGTTGGCGTAATATCCAGCGGCCCCGAAGTGGCTGCTGTTTTTTACGCCAACCCAGGAGATCGTGTTCTTGCGCGCTTTCTCAATGGCGAGGTTCATTGCCATGGAGCAGCTCAACATGCCCATACAGGAATGCCCGTCAATGACGGCCCAGGAAGCACCCTCCGCAATGACTTCTGGTTGTGCCGAAGAATTAATGCCACCGGCCTTCATCGTGTTGAGGTAGTGTTTGAGGCCGGCCGTCCCGTGGGAAAACGTTCCCCATGTGTCGGTTGTAACCAGAACGTCGGCTACCGTCTGTGCGTCGTGGTGGCTGAGACCTGCCTTGAGAAGCGCCTCCACGCAGAACCTCGTCAGGTTTTCAGACGTCACTCGCTTCGGCATCCTTCTTCTTCCTCCTCCGCGCCAAAGAAATCGTTCGGGTTACAGGATCATCTGGCTTTCGAATCATTCAGAACGTAACGCTCGCCGAAATGCACAGTAGATTCATTGCGGAAATCCGAAATCAGAGACATCAACGAAACGGTTCCGCCGTCCAACACAATGGTTTGTCCGATCAGGAAGCCGGCGTCGTCGCCACAAAGGAAGACTGCGAGGTGAGCGACATCGATGGGCAGGCCGTACCGGGCAACGGGTACCGATTTTTCGGCTGACTTCTTTGCATCCGCTTCGTTGAATCCGGGAATGGAGGTGAAGTAATTCTCCACCGTCACCCAGCCCGGCGCAATTCCGTTCACGCGGATGCCCTTGTGGGCGAGTTCGACGCCCAGGGTACGGGTGTACGCGATGATGGCTCCCTTGGTGGCCGCATAAACGGTGTGTTCCGGCGCGCCCTGAAAACCGTGAATGGACGAAATATTGCAGACTGCGCCACCCCCATGCTCGAGCATGTCGCGCACGATTCGCTGCGTGATGAAATACTGGGCGCGTACATTGACGTTGAACAGCTTGTCGAAGTGCTCAGGTTCCGTCTTGAGGAACGGGCGGTTGAAGGTAATGCCGGAGTTGTTCACCAGGCAATTGATCGAGCCCAGCTTTTCAATCGCATAATCCGCAAGAGCAACGGCCTGCTTGAGGTCGCTTAAGTCCGCCTGAAAAACTTCGGCGCGGCGGCCCATGGATTTGATTTCTTTCGCCGCGCTGTCGGCGCCTTCACGGCTCTGGCTATAATGCAGAACCACGTCCGCTCCCTGTCTGGCGAACTGGAGAGCGATCTCACGACCAATGCCCGTGCCGGATCCCGTGACCAGAGCTTTTTTGCCGGCCAGCTTCTGTTCGTTTTTCATAGTTTTCCTTCCTTCCGTTTCCGCCGATCGTTGATGAACGCAGACTAAGCACCGTTCTTCCTTCAATCTGAGGGCTTGCCTAGTGAGCAAAGTAGTTGGCTGCACCCATCATAACGGTCGCAGCGAGAAGTACGGCGACACCACCCAGATTCACGCGGAATATTTGTCGGCCGGTGTAGCGCCATTCGCCGGTCCAAATCCCGGCCAGGTTGCCGGACACGAGTAACATCACCTGGAACAACGCCCATCCTACGGAGACGCCGAGAATGCCAAGAAACACGGTTCCGCTGCTGTAGATGGCGATCGGGATCATCCACAGCGCTCCGGCCAGAATGGGATTGCCGATTTCAGCCGGCCTCGCGAGAAAATTTCCCCAGCTTTTGTTGCGCCACAGAAGATACATCGTGTAACCGAGATTGGTGACCAGCGCGCCCAGCAAGGCAATCGGCCAAACCGCGAAAACCGCCCACGTGGGAGCGGCGCCTTGAGCCTTCGCCAGGTTAACGATGTCTCCGCCAAATGCCAGCGCAATGTTGAGCAAGGCCGCCAGGAAGCCGGAGATGATCGCCAGAATGATGGCCATCCAGTAGCCTCTGCGGGAACCGGTTGCGGCGACATTCTTGGACGACTGGATCTTCTCGCGTTGGAAGCCTGCCCATCCACAAAGGACAACTCCGAACAGCATGACACCAATTCCCGCCAGCAGAAGCAGTCCACTGGGCTTGGCAATCAGTTCCGGGTGCTGCAGGACAAGCGGTGTGAGCGATCCGAAGGCGGCGCACAATCCATTTAAGATCGAACTGGTCAGCGCGAGGCCAATTTTATCTACGCAGATGCCCGCGCCGAGCTGGGCGACTCCCCACAGCAATCCGCAAAGGAAAGGCTTTGCCGCCGTGTTGAACGGAACGTTTGCGTAAACAGTGGCTAAGTGGGGCAGGAGGAGGAAGGCAATCGCAACTGGAACAATGAGCAGAGAAACCAACGAATAGACGAACCAGAAGTTCTCCCACTTCCAGACATGGATCCATTTCAGTGGGACGAGGCTCATCCCGATTAGGGTGCCTGCAATAAAGGTGAGTACAAATCCCTCAAAAATTCCCACTAGTTTTCTCCCCGGAAGGGCGCGAAACAGCTCGCTCCTTCAGCGAACACTCAATTCTTTTCTCGCTCGCGTCAATAGCAATAGTTCGAAGATCTCGTTTTCACCCGGTTACCTTGCTGCCTGCTGAGGCCACTTCTCGTTGATTTTCAGCGAAGCGCGCCAGCTTCTCGCGGAATCCCTTGCGTGTCAGTACCTCGGGGTTTACGACATTTTGCGGCACCATTCCTCGCGCCACGCGGAGCAGGTTGCGGTTTACTACATCGCGAGTGGCCTGCGCTGCCCGATGTGTGCTCGGCAACCAATGTGGTGTCAGGATCACGTTGTCGAGTTCTAGTAATGGGCTGCTAAGCGGTAAAGGTTCGGTTTCGAAGACATCCAGTCCGGCGCCGGCAAACCATCTCTCCTTTAGCGCTCGAATCAGAATGTCTTCGTGGATCAGTTCACCCCGAGCGACGTTAATCAGGTACGCTGACGGCTTGAGCAACCTCAGTTCTCGTTCGCCGAACATTCCTCGCGTGCGCGGTTCCAATCGGCAATGCAGGCTTACGTAATCGCTATTGGCCAGCAAATGATCGAGAGCAACCAGTTCGATTCCCAGGGATTCTGCCTGCACAGGGTCCGCATTTGGCGAATAGGCCAGAACATTCATATGGAACGGCGCCAGGAGGCGGGCCAGCTCCGCCCCGGTCTTGCCGAGGCCAATGATGCCCAGGGTCTTTCCAATCAAGTCATCTCCGACCGTTGCCACTTGACGATCCCAGCGGCCGATACGAGCCAATTCTTGTTGTTGCGGAAGTCTTTTCGCCAAAGCCAGCAGCAGCGTGAGTGCCGCCGAAGCTGTGGAATGCGTTAGCGTATCGGGCGCGTTATAGACGACCACATCGTTTTCGGTGCAGGCATTCAGATCGATTTTGTCGAATCCTGCGCCAGCGCGCCCTATTGCGACCAGATTTTCCGCTCCTTTGGCAAAAGCTGAAGCTTTTACCCATGGGCGGAAAATCACAATGGCATTTGCATTGGCCACATGTTCGGGTGTGACCTGAAGCGAGTAGAGGCGATCCCAGTAGGAGTTGTCGCCCGGAGTCGGCTTCTGGTCCAGGAGAAATCCTGTCTGGATGTAGCCGGAACCCTCGAGGCGCGCGACACCAATATCGCCATACTTCACATTGCCGGCTTCGTCGAGATAATCGCCGGTGAAGAAGACTTTGAAGAGAGGCATCTACCAACCTTTGACTTGTTCTTCCGTAGTAACCACTACATGGGCGCCGGGGCGCTCCTCGAACTTTTCCCGCAGCGCTGCGCCCAGCCCTGGTTTTCCATTCAGCCGTAGCTGCCCGCCGCTGATATCTAAAGGCTCCGTCAGGACTTCGTTGTACCAGCCGTCCACGTATCCGCGCACCACTTCCTGGATCATGGCATTTGGGATATGTAGCATCAGGTGTGCCGCGGCCCACAAAGCGACAGGTCCAATGGTGTCGTGCAGGGTGATGGGAAGGTAGTAAGTATCCGCCAGGCTGCAAATCTTGCGTGTCTCGGTAAATCCTCCGCCCCATGAGAGGTCCGGCATAATCACGTCGGCTGCGGGCTTTTCGATGTATTCGCGAAAGCGAAAACGGGTGAAGGCGCGCTCACTCTGACAGATGGGAACTCTCGTACTTTGTTTGAGTCGGACGAACGCTTCCACGTTGTCCGGAGGCATGATTTCTTCCAGCCACATGACTTTGTACGGTTCGAGGGCGTTGGCAATGCGGGTTGCCGTAGGCAGGTCCCAGCGAGCATGGCCTTCAATCGCCACCACCATGGCCCCGTCGGTTGCCCGGCGAATATCTTCCAGAATTTGCAATCCAGTTTTCAATTCCTGGTCGGTGATGAAGTGTGCCAGGGTGCCCGCCGCGGTTTCCTGCCCCCAGAGCGACACCTTGCCGTGCGGCTGTGCCGGCCCAGCCAGAGTTGTGCCGAACCGATCAAAGGGCCAAATCTTCATGGCCTTGATACCTTGTTTGAGCAGGTCCTGCGCCAGTTCGCCGGCGCGACCCTCCATCCAATCGGTGTAATCGCGATACTTGCCAGAGCCGACGCAGGTGTTATAGATGGCTACGCTTTCGCGATTGCGGCCTCCCAGCAGGTTGTAAATAGGCTGCTGCGTGTATTGCCCCAGTACGTCCCACAAGGCAACATCAATGGCAGATATGGCCCGCATTTCTGCCCCCGCGAAGCCGCAGAAACTTACGAGCGAAAATAGATTGTTCCAATGATTTTCAATGTCGGCAGGATCACGGCCGATCAGAAGAGGCGCAAACAGATCGTGAATTACGGCGCTCACGGCGCGTGGAAGGTAATAGGTTTCCCCCAGGCCTATGAGGCCGTCATTGGTGTGAATGCGCACCCAAAGATTGTTCGGAAGTGCCTGGCGGGAGTGGGGCGAACGCTGACGCCAGACGGCATCGGGCACTGCCTCGAACCAGATTGTCTCAACCTTTGTGATTTTCATGAACTTTGGCCGCGCTCACATTCCGGCCGGCCATGAAGAAGTTCCAACGAATGCAGGCTAGGCCGCGCTAACCGGATTTGAAAGTCTTCCCACGCCTTGCACTTCCACGACAACTTCATCGCCCGGTTTAAGAAAGACCGGAGGCTTTTGTGCAAAGCCTACACCATGCGGGGTTCCCGTACTGATGACATCGCCCGGCTGCAGAGTGATGCCACGAGAGATGAAGGCGATCAGTTCGCGCACGCCGAAGATCATCATCTTGGTATTGGAGTTCTGCAGAACTCGTCCATTCACCGAGCAGCTGATGGGCAGGGTTTGTGGATCTGGAATATCGTCGCTGGTCACCAGATACGGGCCCATGGGACCGAACGTGTCCTGGCTCTTGGCACGGATCCACTGGCCGTCGCCGCGTTGGAAGTCCCGTGCACTTACGTCGTTCAGGCAGGTGTAACCGGCTACGTAGTCCAATGCCTCCGAGGTGGAAACGCCCCTGCACCGCCGGCCGATGACCACAGCAAGCTCGGCTTCATAGTCCACTTCCTGCGTATCCGGAGGTATGACGATCGGGACATTTGGACCGGTCATGCAGCTCGTCAGCTTCGCGAAAACCACCGGTTTCTCGGGCAGTGGAACTCCACCTTCGGCGGCGTGGTCTTTATAGTTCAGGCCGATGCAAAGCACGTTGCGTGGCTTGAACAAAGGCCCCAGTTGAATGGTCGCTTCGGGAACTGCCAACTTTGCGGGATCTTTGAGATTCTTGCCGACAAAATCGCGAACACGATCCAGGCCGCCGGGTGTGAGCAGGGCCTCTTCGAGAGTTGGCGGCAGGGAGTTAGCTCCTCGGACATTTTCAAAAACGACTATTCCCGCACCGGTTTTCACAGCCAGCCGAGGCCCGGATGGCGTAATTGCCGTCAATAGAATCATCAGTGACTCCCTCTATTCGATATCTGAGGAAAGCAAGCGCCGCGCGACCGATTTGACCGCCTCTACAGGTCCGCGAAAGGCCCACAGTTGTGAGTAGTCTTCCGAATAAGAACTGCCCTCGGGGGCACCGATCGCGGGTACGTGATACTCCAATTCGCTGAATGCTCCGAGGTTGCTGTTCACGTTGCACGCCTGGAATGCGAAGCCAAAGTTTTCTGTCTCGCTCCACGGTACATCTACATATTCTGCGGATGGATTGACGGCGAAATTCCGCACCACAAGCGACGCTTCGTTTCCAGCAGTATGAAGATAGCCTGCTCTTCCGGTAATGGCTGTCGCCCGAATCCCCAGTTTGTGTTCCCCGGTTGCCCGCATGCTATAGCGGATCAGATGATCGCCAACCCCGAGATCATCCTCAGAAATTGTCCCCATATAGATCTTCGGCTGGCTGCGGAAGAACGTAGGTACCAGCATGTCGCCGCCATGCGGAAGTTGCGTGAGCGTCCAAAGTCCGACTTGGGGTGGCGGTCCGGCGCCTACGAACTTGAGTGCAGTGCGCAAACTGTAGCCTGCATACTTAACCCCGGCATCCGAACTTTCGCGGTCGTAACGCAGCGGATTCAAACCTGGCGCCAGTGACTTCGTAATTTCGAGGTTCACTTTGCGGCCAGTTCGTGACAGCGTGAGGGCCGCGCGGGCGCCCCAGGTAAGCTTTCCGTTGTTGCCGGTGATCTGATAGCTTCCGGGATCGAGTTCGCGCTGTTGCCAATATTGCTTAATATCCGGAAAGGCAGGGAAAAAGAAATCCACTTCCGGAGCCAGCCAGGTACGCTCGCCTCCGGAATTGTGCCATTGCTCACCGGCATAGAATTCACGGGCGGTTTTGGCATCCTGGAGGGCGGGATTTGACCAAAAGAAGTTCTCGTCATCACCGGGAGCAAACAGCCCGAGAATGCGGCCGCCATGCGGCAAGACCAACGCTGTAGTGCCATCGGAACTTGCCCAGGCTTGTGGCGGCTTGCCGATGGTTTCAAGAGTCTCGATGAGCTTCCGACGATTCATGATTCCTTCTCAAAGGAGAGTTCCTCGCCAGGTTTTATCAGCAACGCTTTGGTTTCCGGCGCGAGCTCTTTGCAATAGTCCAGAAAGGCGGCTGGCTCGCCGTTCTGCTCAACGAACATCCAGAAATGGCTTGGCAGCACGATTTTCGGCTTCACTAACGCAGTTAATTGCGCTGCTTCGCGGGCGTCCAGATTGCCGAAACGGCCATTGATACAAGGAATCAGGATGTCCGGCCGCATGGCTACAGCAGGCTGAAATTCCTTGGGCCGATATGCCGTATCTCCAGTGTGGTAGACCTTGATTCCGTCAAAATTCAAGACGACTCCCAAAGCATCCGGGGCCAATTCGCCGTGATCGGCATAGACGGCATTGATTTCAATGTTGCCCAATTTGAGGCGATCCCCCTCTTCGAGCAAATGGCATTTTTCCGAAGGGATACCCAGTTTTGCGAATTCTTTAATGCATTCGATCGGTCCGCAAAATTGCGTCCGCGGATCCCGCGCCATGACCGGCAAAGCATCGGTATCCATGTGGTCGAGATGCTCGTGAGTACACACAACGACGTTTGCGTGAGCGTCTTCGGCGCGAATAGGGCAAGCCATCATGCGTTTGAATCCGATCAGCCGTTCGACCACATCGGAAAAATACGGATCAATGTAGACAACTTCATTGGAACTGCCCTTGAAAGCAAATCCCGCCTGGCACAGCCAATAAATGGCGAGCTGTCCGGAGTAAACCTTTTTACCGGCGATTTCCTCGGAGAGGTTACGCATTGGATCGCCGCCCATTACCTGAAGCAGCCAAAGGGCTGCTTTGGAGGTCGCGAGGGTTCTCGATCAGTTCAATCATTTTTTCAAGAAATACTGCGGCAACGGCGCCGTCGGCAACACGATGGTCTACGGATAGATTCAGCATCATTGTTGGTTTGATTGTTAGCTGTTGGTCTGCCCATGGCCGCTTCCGGATTTGTCCTACAGCTAAGATCGAACTCTGTGCCGGGTTGATGATAGCTTGGAAGTGATCTACCCGATACATGCCCAGATTGGTCAACGTACTAACGCCACCTTCCAAGTCTGCGAGGGACAGGCGATTATTACGGGTTTTCCCGACCATCTCGGCGCGAGTGGCGACCAACCTCGAAAGCTCCATGCTATCCAGATTGCGAAGTACCGGTGCAATGACACCTTTGTCGGTTGCGACCGCCAAACCAATATCTACCGCGCCTTGAACACGTACTGAATTGTTGTCCCAGACTGCGTTCAGGTCGGGACTTGCCTTAAGCATTCGGGCAAAAACTGCGAGCAGCAAGTCCGTGACCGTCAGCTTTAGCCGCGTGGTTTCCGCAAGGGATTGCTTAAGGCTCTCGTAAAGATCAAGCAAAGCTTCGGCATTCACTTCGGCGGCAACGGAAAACGTGGGGATGGTTTGAATGCTGCGTGTCAGACGTTCTGCGATCAGTTGACGGCGGCCGGCATCGGACTGTGTTGATTTCGTCCGATCACCCGAGGTCCGGCGAACGTCCTGCTCGGTAATTTGTCCGCCGACGCCACTCCCGACTACTCGCTCCAGCTCTATGCCGAGCTCTTTCGCCAACCTTTTCGCGCGAGGGGAAGCTACCCGCTGTCGGCCGGAGAGGCCGACTGCAGCTTTCTCGGCGTGGGGGGGCGCCTGGCTGGCCTGTGGCGCACTCCTACCCCCGCTAGCTTTACCCAGTTCGATCCTTTTGCCGGGAGAAGCGGGCTCAGCGCTTTTGCCTTCTTCGACGACGTAAGCTACGACGGTCCCAACCCGGACTGTTTCGCCCTCCGGGACGACGATTTCTCCCAACGTGCCTGCCACCGAACATTCCACATCCATTTCCACTTTGTCGGTGGCGACGCTGAAGAGCGCCTCGTCTTTCTTTATGGCTTCGCCCGGTGACTTCAGCCACTTGCTGACGGTGCCTTCTTCCATCGTCAGTCCGAGCTGAGGCATTACGATCGCAGTGCTCATACTACTGCTCTCCTGAAAAATCATTCCCGGTCATGCGGAGGGACCAGGAGTCAAAATTGTTTCCCGGCCAGAGCAGCCACTTCACTTACGATCCGTTCCACTGAGGGAATCAAGTAGTTGTCGAGCGAGGGGCTGAAAGCATGCGGCGCCGGCAAGGCACAAATCCTGAGGACGGGTGCATCGAGTTCATATAAGGCTTCGCTGGCGACGATGGCTGCAATTTCGGCGGAAACACCACAGGAGGCGTAAGCCTCATCCACAATCACCAGGCGACCGGTTTTTGCCACAGACTTCAAAATGGTTTCTTTGTCGAATGGCGCCAGGGTTCGCGGATCGATGACTTCAACCGAAATACCCTGTTTCTCAAGTTGGGCGGCCGCTTGCATCGCCTTGAGAACCATCGCGCTCATCGCGACCATGGTCACATGCTCCCCTGGGCGGCGCACAATCGCTTGCCCAAATGGAATTGAATATTCTTCTTCGGGAACATGACCCTTAGACCCGTAAAGCCCCTTGTGCTCGATGAAGATAACCGGATTGGGATCACGCAGGGTGGTCTTGAGGAGACCTTTAACGTCAAAAGGTGTAGACGGCAGAGCTACTTTCAGTCCCGGAATATGCATGAAGAAAGAATAGAAAGTATGAGAGTGATGGGGGCCGGTGCTTCGGACGCCTCCGCCGGCAGCTCGCACCACGACTGGAACTTTAAATTTGCCATCCGATATGTAGTGAATTGTCGAAGCTTGCTGGATGATTTCGCAGATGGCTTCCAGTACAAAATCCAAAAACACAATATCCACGATGGGGTGGCTGCCGGCCAGCGCTGCGCCGATGCCAAGCCCGGTTTGGCCACGCTCCGCGATCGGAGTATCACGAACGCGTTGTGCTCCAAACTCCGCCCACAGGCCACGACTTTGCTGAAAGTTGCCACCGCGAGGCCCGATCCCCTGGCCCATGTAGAGGATGCTGCTGTCACGCCGCATCTCCTCACGAATAGCTTCAACTCCAGCTTCCGCATACGTGATCACTCGCTCTTCAGCGGCAGAGTGCTCGGTCGCAGGCTGGGATTCTGTTTTTACTCCTGGCATCTCTTCCTCTCAGGTTTCTAGGTGCTGAAAACGTGATCCAACGCCGTACTTACCTCGGGTTGGGGACTTCGGATGCTGTACTCGGCGGCATCTTCGATCACCTTGTTAACATCGCGGTCGATGGCGTCAAACTCAGCCGCAGATACCCAGGACGCAGCAGTGGCCTGTTCGCGCAATCGATGGACGGGATCCTTGGCTCTCCAGGATGCAATCTCTTCTTTTGTGCGATAAGAAGTGCCGGGGTCGCCTTCGTGGTGTCCAAACCAGCGATAGGTCAAACATTCTAGAAGTGTTGGGCCCTCGCCTCGCCTCGCGCGCTCGACCGCTTCGCCAGCCTTCTCGTAAACTTCCAGAACATTGTTTCCGTCCACCGTTATCCCGGGAATTTTGTACGCTGCAGCACGGCTCGCCACGCTGGTGTTCTTGGTGGCTTGTGCGAACGGCATTTCAGTGGCGTACAGGTTGTTCTCACAGACAAAAAGCACAGGCAAGTTCCATGTTGCAGCCAGGTTGAGACCTTCGTGGAAGGCTCCATTGTTCACCGCGCCGTCGCCGAAGAAAGCTACGGCTACCTGGCCTTTGCCTTGCATCTGCGCGCCCAACGCGGCGCCACTCGCGATTAGAATTCCGGGTGGCACAACGCCGTTCGATCCTAAAAAACCGACTTCCGGCTCGTAAAGGTGCATGGTCCCGCCACGCCCGCCGGAGCAGCCATCAACCTTGCCCATTAATTCCGCCATAGCTGCACGCGCGGAGACTCCTTTGGCAAGGGCGTGTCCGTGCCCTCGATGGGTACTGGCCACGTAGTCAGCCTTGCGCAACTGCGCACACACGCCGACCGCGACAGCTTCTTCACCAACGTAAACGTGGATGAATCCCGGCATCTGTCCGGATCTGAAGATGTTGCGTGCTTTGAGTTCAAACTCACGAATCTCGACCATGCCGCGATAAAGCGACATGGCCAGTTCTTTCGGAGGTTTCACCACGATCTCCCGTGTTTCAAGCTTCGGAATCGGCCAATTGCCGCTGAAAGCGGCGTAGATCTCCTCGCCGAATCAATGTTGTAGAGGCTTCTTACTAGGGCGTCAACTCATTTCAGCGTATTGAACAAAGCGCTGGAATTGCAATTGTTCGCATTGACCAATGCCGTCGTCCTATGAGAAATTGTGATCGTCATTATCGGTTTGACGATGACGAGGATTATTCAACTGCTGCCACACAGCATTCGGGAAAGGGAACCGCAGCGAGATTCGAAGCCTGTCCCCGGGGCGGTTACCCCAAGCAAGAAGGCGCACGGTACAGTCCACGACCAGGATTTTCGACTGCCCGCCGTGGATCGGGCCATCAGCCTCTTTGAACTTCTGGCCAGCTCCCGCCAGGGACTCACTCTTTCCGAAGTCAGCCGAAAACTGAGTATCCCCAAGAGCACTACACACTACCTAATTCATACGCTTCTAACGCGCGGCTATATTCAACGGAGTATCGACGCCAGGCATTACCTTCTCGGGTTGCGGTTCGCAGACGTTGCGCGCGCCAGCGTAGCGGAACAAAATCTCAGGAAGACGCTCTCCCCTTGTCTGCGAGAGATTGCTACGCGTGTCAGCCTCACAACTATGGCCACGGTGCAGCGGGGAGCTGAGGCGGTCATCATTGCAAAGGTGGAATCATTTCAGGATCCCGGGGGCGGCGCCTGGATCGGCCGCCATATCGACTTGCACTGTACTGCCCAGGGCAAGGTTCTAATCTCTGCTCTTTCCGATGAAAACCTGGACAAGCTCTTCGAAGGCAAAGAACTCGCCCGTTTCACGCCCCGGACGATTTCCTCCCCTGCTGCACTCAAAGCACATCTGGCTGTGGTGAGGGCCAACGGTTTCGCGCTGAATGACGAAGAGCAGGTTGCGGGAGTGAGAGCGGTGGCAGTTCCGATTCTCGATCCGATCGGCGTAGTGGTTGCGTCTGTGTCGGTGCGCGGTTCAACCGGGCAGATTCCCAGCCAGCGAGTATCGCTGTTGGCGCGGGAAATGTGCCTTGTAGCGCGCAACTATTCCGAGAGCGTGCGGCCTACTTTTTATGCATAGTCTGACTTCCGCTCATCAGATATTAAGAACCAGCCCGCTCCAGCACCGCGAGCTTTTTCCTGTGCCGCTCTTGTTGTTCCTGGGTTAGCTGGTCCAATGCCACCGCAATAACCAGTGCCGCGCCTTTTACCACTTGTGCGTAGTGTGGATCAATCCCCGTAGAAATCAACCCGCTGTTGATTACCCCAAGAAGGATCACTGCCAGCACCACCCCGATGATGGACCCTTCTCCACCCGTGAACGCGACCCCGCCCAGGATTACCGCAGCAATTACGTCGAGCTCAAAGCCTACGCCGAATGTGGGTGCTGCCGTTCCAAATCGGCTCGCCGCCAGGACCGCCGACAGCCCAACCAGCGCTCCATTCAAGGCGAAACTAATCAGGACCAAGCCCTTGCCATTGATTCCAGCGGCTTCTGCGGCTTGGCGATTTCCGCCGAAGGCAAAGAGATGCCGTCCTTGCGTCGTGTATTGCAAAACCAGGTGGGCGATCACCCCTAACACGACCAGCGCGCATATCGGTGTAGGCACGCCAAGAAATGTTGCCTGTCCCAACCACGAAAACGATTTAGGCACACCGCGGACTCCGAACCCATTGGTAATGCGCAGCGCAATACCGCGAAAGATCGTGAGCGTTCCCAACGTGACGATGATCGGCGATATGCTGATCCGCCAAACCATCAGACCGTTCATGAGTCCCAGCGCTGCGCCGAGTGCAATTCCCGCCATCCACGCCAACGGCGCCGGAAGCTGCTTGGCCAACAAAGCTGCTGAAACCGCGCACATGGCATACTGCGAACCGATGGAGAGATCCACATTCCCGCTGACAATGAGGAACGCAGTGCCCAGGCTGGCGAGCCCGATAAACGAAACCTGCAGTGCAACCACCATGGCATTGTCGATGCTCAGGTATTGTGGGCTGAACAAGGAGATCAGTAAGAGAGCAAGAAGCAGGGTTGCAAATAGACCGAGATTCCGTCCGCCGCCGAGCATTCTGGACAGAAGCGCGCCAGGACCGGTCTTCATGACGGCTCCTTCCCGAAGGCCATGCCGGTCATACAGGCAACCACCTGTTCGCGGGTCGTTTGACCGGCTAAAGTGTCGAGACTAATGGAACCAAGCCGCAGAGCCACAATGCGATGAGCTACTGCAAACACGTCGTCCAGGTTGTGGCTGATGACGATCACGGCTATCCCTTGCGCGGCAACTCGCTCAATTAATTCCAACGTGGCACGGGTCTGGCGAATGCCCAGCGCTGCAGTCGGTTCATCAAACTGAATGAGGCGGTGCGCGCCTAACCTGGCGCGGGCAATGGCGATCGCCTGCCGCTGGCCGCCGGAAAGCCTTCGCACCGGGGTAACCAGATCGTCGAGATCGACGCCCAGCCCACCGATGTGCTCGCGGGCCTCTCTTAAGGAACGCTTGTTATCCATGAAGCGAAAAGGTCCAAAGCGCCTGCGAATTGGTTCCCGCCCCAGCATCACGTTGGCAGCGGCTCCCAGGTTGTCACAAAGGAAGAGTTGCTGGTACACGGTCTCAATGCCAAACTCACGTGCGCGCCTCGGGTCCAGGTGCCGGACCTCCGTATCCCCGAGCCAGATGCTGCCTTCGTCGGGCTGGTAAATCCCGCTGAGGATCTTTACCAGCGTGGTTTTGCCCGCGCCATTGTCTCCGACCAGCGCTACGATTTGCCCGGGCATGAGATCGAGAGAGACATTTTCGAGGGCTCGTACACCCCCGAAGTATCTGGTGATCCCTACTGCGCGAACTACGGGTGTCGAATTTAGCTGCATTCGAATTGGGGTGTTCACGTTGCGATCCATTACTGGGGTGTTGTGAGCGGTGCCTCGCTGTAGCGCATTACCTCGGGATCGTTGTAAAAGTGAGCAAACTCCGGAGCTCGGGGGTTGCGCGAGATACGTTCAAACTCCTCGACATTGGCCGCTGTGACCAGCTTGCTCCCCATAATGCGCGTCGGTGGAACATGTTCACCGCGCAAGCATCGGTCCAGGTCGCGGACGGCTTGCGTAGCACTGAAGGAAAAGAAAAAGAAAGCGCAGCATTGATAGATGCCACGTTGTCCAACTTTTTCCATGCCCAGCCTGGTGCCATCCGCGCTTCCCACAAAAAAACGGTTGGGATCCCTTCGGCCCGCTTCTGTGGCGGCCGTGTAGGCGCCGACACCAGGATCGTCGCCAAATGCCAGCAGAACCGAGATGTTAGGATGAGCCTGCAAGAGATTCGCTGCGGCCGCAGCTCCGGTTTCAACGGTATTGGCTTCGACCTCTCCCACCAAGGCAGCTCCCGGACAATTCTGCCGCAGACCATCCTTTATCCCCTGCGTCCGGACGATCAATTGAGGGTCGGTCAGATTCGCCAATACTCCCACCTCGGCTTTTCCCCCAAGCTTCTGGTTAATCCATTGCGCCGCGTAGCTGCCTACCTGGTTTCCGGCTTTGAGTTGGTCGAGCACAATATTCTGCGTACACCCGGTGATGGGGCTGGCGCTGTGGTTGAAAAGACAGACACCCTTCGCCCGGGCGTGTGCCACCACCTGCTCCATGCCATCGGGCAGAACAAACATGAATACACCGCCGAACCCCTGTGCGATGAAAAGCTCAATATCGATGGTTTGTTTAAGAAAATCTCCCTGAGCGTCCACCAGGACGAGGCGGAGTAGCTTTTTCAGATGCTCGGCTTCAGCTTGCATGTCCCTATAGAACTCGTTCAGAATCTCCGCCTCATACGGGATTGAGACTCCTACCCGCCGGTGAAAAGACGTGCGATCGCAAGCCACGCTTCCAGACAGCGCGAGAACGCCAAACGCTCCTGCCAACTTCCCAAGAAACGCGCGCCGATCGAAAGTCAACTTTGTATTTGCCGGAGGAAGTTGTTCGGAACCAATCTCCGACAGGGTAGGCGTGGCTGAGAACATCATGGGCCAGTGTGTTTCTAGATGGCTTTCAAATTCGTGTCAACGCCGTTCAATAGATTGAACCCTTGCCGGAATGCAAGCCTATACCCCAAGCCTCGCCCGCCTGGAAAGCTCACCCAGGGTCTGGTTGGTGCGTGGCTTGTAGTCCTTCAAGGGTAGAATGCGCTCATGAATGGCGTCCAGTAACCACGCAGGCTGCGGAAAGAAAAGGCTTTCCAACTCGGGCGCCGGAGTGATCCAGTTCCTGGAACCCACCACAACCGGCGGACCGTCCAGAACGTCAAAGCACATCTGCGTGAGATTCGTTGCCACAGTTTGCGTCACGCCGCCCCGTTCCACTGCATCGGAAACCAGCAGAACCTTGCCTGTTTTACGAACCGATTCGACGAGCGGATCATAGTCCAGCGGATTCGCGGACCGGAGATCAATCACCTCCGCGGCCAGTCCGAACGTTTTGAGTTCGTCGGCAGCTTTGATCGCCGTATAGAGCGCCGGGCCAAATGTGATGATCGTGACGTCTTTTCCCTTGCGCTTGATTGAGGGTTGCGCCAGATCGATCTCGTAATAGCCCTCGGGAACGCCTTCTTCTACAAACATCTCGCCGTAGTCGTAAATCTTCTGGCTTTCGAAAAAGACGACCGGATCGGTGCCGACCAATGCGGAATTCATCATGCCTTTGGCGTCGTAAGGAGTTACCGGAAACACGACCTTCAATCCGGGAATGTGGGTTGCCAGCGCCGTCCAGTCCTGGGAATGCTGTGCCCCGTACTTGGCCCCCACCGAAATCCGCAGCACCACCGGCATCACCAGTTGACCGGCAGACATGGATTGCCACTTTGACAGCTGGTTAAAGATTTCGTCGCCGGCTCGCCCCATGAAGTCCGCGTACATGAGTTCTGCCACGACTCGTCCGCCTTCCAGCGCATATCCGACCGCTGCACCCACAATCCCGGCCTCGGAAATCGGAGCATTAAATAGCCGGTGGTAAGGGAGCGCCTCCGTGAATCCGCGATAGACAGCGAAAGCGCCGCCCCAGTCGCGATTCTCCTCACCGAAAGCAATCATGGTTGGGTCTATCGAGAAACGATGCAGCATGGCCTCGAAGATGGCGTCCCGGATGTTGTACGCCTTCATCTTTGGAACCGGCTTACCTTCGTGCGTCGGGGTGCGGATCTTGCCGCGAATCTGCTGAACTCTGGGATTGTCTTTCAGGTCCTGGAGGAATTCTGACGGACGGTCATCGAACTTTTCAACCCGGCGATTAGAAAACATGACCGAGCCGACGAGTTCGGACTCAGACCCCACGCGCGGACTTGCCTCCAGATCCGTTGCAAGCTGAAACATGTCGAACACCAACGCCTCGACGTGGGCCTTCGTGTTATCTAACTCATCTTCAGAGACAGCTTTGGTACTTGCCAGTTTGTTGCGGAACGCGCGGATGGAATCCGCTTGCTGCCAGCGTTCGATCTCCTCTTTAGAGCGGTAACTGGAGGCGTCGGAAGGTGAATGTCCGCTGATCCGGTAGGTGATCGTGTCAAGAAGAACTGGTCCCTTGCCCTCGGTCAGCACCTGCTTCTTGCGCCGGAAGGCATCGATTACAGGAAATGGATCATACCCGTTCACGCGCTCAGCATGCATCTCGTCCTGGTTGACGCCGGCGCCCACGCGGGCGATGAACTGAACACCCATGGTTTCGCCGAGCGGTTGCCCGCCCATGCCATAAAAATTGTTCATGCAATTAAAGATGATCGGCAAACCGCCGCCCAGAGCCTTGTCCCAGAGGGTGCGGTACTGGTCCATTGCGGAGAAAGTAATCCCCTCCCAGACCGGACCACACCCAAAAGAAGCATCTCCGATATTTGCCACCACGATGCCGGGTTTGCGATTCACGCGCTTGTACAAAGCGGCGCCGGGAGCAATGGACCCTGACCCTCCGACAATGGCATTGTTTGGGTAAATCCCGAAGGGGGCGAAGAAAGCGTGCATGGAGCCGCCCAGGCCCCGATTGAAGCCCGTCTCTCGCGCGAAGATTTCGCTGTATGCTCCGTAAGTGAAAAAGCGCAGTGCCAGGCCTTGGACCGACCCCTTGTAGTTCTTCTCTGCCGGCCGGAGAAGTGCGCCGTCACGATAAGACTTCATGATTTCCAGCAAACGCTCGTCGCTGATTTGGCGGATAGCAGAGAAGCCCTTGGCCAGAATTTCGCCGTGGCTGCGATGGGATCCGAAGATATGGTCTTCCGGCGTCAACAGGAAGGCCATGCCCACGGCGGCCGCTTCCTGGCCGATCGAAAGGTGCGCCGGACCGAGGTGATTGTAGGTAACGCCTTTGCAAGCTCCCTTGAGTTTGATTTCGTTCAGAATGGACTCGAACTCTCGAATGGCACACATATCGCGCCAAAGGTTCAGCAAATCTTCGGAGGAGTAGCTCTCAATCTCTTCCTGCGGCGTTTTGCAGTAGGCGTTGAGCGGAATATCGGGAAAGTGGATGACGTCGCGGCGAAAAACCGCGTCCGGATCAATGATGATGGACTTAGGCATTCAACTCAGCTCCTGGCTGTATCCCCAGAATCGCTTCTCGCAAAGCTTCCGACACGGTGGGATGAGGAAACACAATCTCGCTGACATCGGAAACGCACATTTCGGTTTCAATCATAGCGGCCGCAGCAATAATGAATTCGCTCGCCGGGTCCCCGAGCGCATGGACACCCAACAATTCACCATAGCGAGCTCCGGCAAGTACCTTCACCACTCCCATCGGCGATTCGTTCTCGATAAGAAATCTTCCTGCTACAGCCATCGGCACCACTGACTTCTTGTATTCAATGTTCTGAGCCTTCAGTTCTTCTTCCGTCCGACCGACCGATGCGACCTCCGGGTGGGTGTAAATCACGGAAGGTATGCTTTCATACCGGATTCGCTCGCTCTTTCCGAACATGTTGTTTACTGCCACCATGCCCTCGCGCGTGGCGGCATGCGCCAGCATGCGCCTCCCCGTTACATCGCCGCAGGCCCACACTCCAGGAACGTTCGTTTTGCCGCGGTCGGAGGTGCGGATTCCGCATGGCGTGAAGTCAACTCCGGTGGCCTCCAAACCCAGATTATTGACCATCGGAGCCCGCCCCGTGGAGTTCAAGACCAAATCGGCTGCAGCGGTTAGTTCCGATCCGTCACTGGAAACATAGTGGACTTTCTTCGCCTCGATTTTCACGACCCGGCAGGAAAGGTGAAATTCCACGCCATTGCGGCGCATGACCTGCAACAAGCGACTCGCGATCTCCTGGTCCGTTCCCGAGGCAACTTGCGGGAGCATCTCGAAAACCGTTACTCGACTTCCAATTTCGCTAAAAAAGCCGGCGAATTCGAGGCCAATGTAGCCGCCGCCGATAATGGCGACGCTTTCTGGAATTTTGGTCACGCCAAAAATTGTGTCGGAATCAAATACTCCGGGTGCATCGATCCCCGGAATCGGAGGTTTGGCAGGCCGTGAACCCGTGGCGATTAGAATGTTCGCTGCCTCATAACGTTTGGAATCTACCTCGACGATATTTCGCGATACCAGCTTCGCCTGGCCGGAGATGACCTCCACTCCAGCCCGCCTGAGTATGCCTTCCACGCCTTTGGTCAACGAGCCCACGATGCGGTTCTTGCGTTCGACCACCGTGGGCATCTCAAACTCCGGTGAAGTCACTCGCACCCCAAACTTCGCTGCGTCCCGCGCCATGCGAAAAATTTTGGAGGAGTGGAGGAAAGTCTTGGCCGGAATGCAGCCTACGTTCAGGCAGCTCCCACCCATGTACTTCTTCTCAACAATGGCAACTTTCTTCCCCAATTTGCCTGCGTGAGCGGCGGCTTCGTATCCACCTGGACCAGCCCCGATCACGATCAGATCGTACATAGCGACTCCACGTTTTCAATTTGCTCTCGCACCACTTTGAGGAATCGTGCTCCCGGTGCTCCGTCCACGATCTGGTGGTCGCAGGTGAGGGATAGCCCAATGCTGTCCACGAACTCTACTTTCCCGTCGCGACGGATCGGCTTCAACTGGATCGTCCCAATCCCAAGAATTGCCACCTGCGGTGAATTCACTAGCGGCGTGAAAGACTCGATCCCTAAGGATCCCAGATTGCTGATCGTGAACGTCCCGCCGGAAATATCATCCAGCGCGATCCTTCCGCTCACGGCTTGTGTTGTCAGATCTTTCATCTTTTGCGACAACGCAGCAATCGTAAGCTGATGGGCGTTGCGAACCACCGGCACGAGCAGGCCGCGCGGGGTGTCGCACGCGAAACCCAGGTGGACTTCTGAGTGATTGCGCAGCCTGCCATCAACAAATTCGGCATTCACCTCGGGCATGAGCAGCAAGGCTTTGATGGTGCAAAATGCGACCAGGTCGTTGATGTTGATGTCCGGTAATCCCGTAGAAGCCTTCGCCCGTGCGCGAAGCTTAAGCAATCCACTCGCATCCGCCGAGCTGTTAAGCGTGTATTGCGCCGTGTTCGCCAGCGACTCGCGCATGCGCCCGGCAATTTTTTCACGCAGACTCGATATCTTGCTGGAAGCGGCCGTTAGATCGGAGGAAAGAATCATGCCGCCAGCGCCCGACCCCTCGTCCGGTGCCGCGAGCCCTCTGGCAACACCCTTCTTCGCCGCCGAGGAAAGCCGTGGCGAAGAGTGGTAAGCCTGTTTCACGTCCGCTTCCAGAACCCTGCCGCCGGGCCCGGAGCCTACGATTCCTGCTGCATCAAACCCATGTTCCGTGGCGAAAGTCTGGGCCCTCGGGCTTAGAGCGGCATGGGATGCAGAAGCCTCAACATTCTGCCGCTGTGCCGGAGCTTGGAGAGGAGACTTCGAGGATTCCTCAGGCTGTTGTGCGGCCGCCGATCGCGCCGTTTGTGACCCCGGGCGAAATGGATCCACGCTCTCGCCTGCGTTCCCAATAACGAACAAGTTGGTATAGACCGGAACCAGGGCGCCCTCATCAAAGAAGGTCTCCAGGACTGTACCGCCAACTGGCGCGGTTACCTCGAAGTTGGCTTTGTCGGTTTCAATCTCGACAACCAGATCGCCCGAAGAAACCGAATCGCCCTTGTGCTTCGCCCATCGCGTTACAATACATTCCTCCACCGTATTTCCCGGCTTCGGCATTTCCACCGCAATCGCCATGAATTGAAGCTCTCCGTTAGTTTCGGTCAGTCTTGGGCACTACGGAACCGGAGAGGGCGATACTTGAAACTGTCCCCCGGTTCACCCTCCACGCGCTCACAATCAATATCACACCCTGCCAGTTCTTGTGATCTGACATATCCTGAGGTAAGTCAGTTCGGCATCTGCAATCGCCCCACTATCCAGGTGGAACACCAATAATCTTCATCATCATTGACTGATTGGCCGGAGGCAGGGAAGCTCACAAATCCCGACCGCAAGTGAGCCCAAAGACTCCCGCCGCCGGACAGCAAGTTTCGAAGGGGCAGACCGGCTTCCGGGCCGAGTCGGCGGCGACGCAACCATAGGCAAACTTTAATCTTAAGATCAGCTTGTCGAAATACCAATCCTGTTCAATACGCTGAATATTTTTTGATTCCGCATGCTCGCCGAATTGACGATTCAGAGCCGACAATCAGGTAGTCTAACTGCGAGCTTTATTAGCGGTTGAGAGGCGTGCGGGCCTGGATGCGGAGAAGGCCAAACATCCGAGGCTCCCTTTGAATTGGCTGAACAAGAAACAGTATGGCGAGCCATAAATCATTTCAGAATCTGCGCATGAATCCGGCGACGAATCCTGCCATTCTGGATACCGTGACATGGGATCCGCCAGCCGCATGGCAGACAGTGACTCAGGTAGGCGAGGACTGGATTGCCGCGCAGGCGGCCTTCGATAGCGGAAACCGTTGGCTTGGCACATCGAATGTTCCTCTGCAAGTCTCCTCGCTTGCGCGCCGCGGCGCGGCCAAGTTTTTCCTGGCTGCCTTGCCCGACGGCCAAGAGGTGTTTGTAGAACTGGGGCAGGGTGGCGGAGCCACCATATTGGGCGACCCGCTGGGCGTGAACCGCCTGAAAAATGGGCTCGCGGTCGCCGCTTACCCGGCGAGTGCCTCCGTCATTGACCGCTTCTGCCGATTGCTGGCCCCTAAGAACGCGCCGGAGGCTATGGGCAGCGTCCCGCGGCTCGGCATCGGATGCCGCATGACCACCGCAGTCTGGCCGGCGGTATTCCAGGCCATGCGGAAGTTTTCCTTTGCCTCAAATCCAATCCAAAATTCGGTTCGGGAGTTGAATCTTCTTGACGACCTTGTTGCCGGTCGGCCGCCCAGCCGTAACTATGCATGCGGGTTCGGAACGATTGAAACCGGCTACACAGGCAGCACTTACGAAGGACTATGGGTGGCGGGAACCCTCGCTGCCTTGCATGAGCCCGGATCGCTGTTTTATGGGGCGGACGCCGACCACTTGCAGGTGAAACGTGGGCCCGAAGGATTGGCGCGCGCCAGACAATTGCTCCGCGCTTCCTGCTATTACACCTTTTTTACCATGGATATGGCGGATATCCTCCACTACGAAGCTTTGGAAGCGGGAGCACCGGCGGACTTTTGGGAACGTGGAATGTCGAATAGCGCCGAAAAAAACGCGATTCTCAGAGATCACAAGTCGCCATGTCAGGTGGGAGGAAGGACATATCAGCTAAGCGAGGAACTTATCGGCCGCTTCGCGGCGAAGTACTGGGATGCTTTGGCGGCCATCGAAACATTGACCGCGGAAATCAGTGCGCTCAAAGAGGGACAAGCCTTCGACCTGGAGTTCACAATTGATGAGCATCCCCCGGAGGTCGCCGCCTTCGACTGCCTGACAAGCGAAGAAGAGCTTCTGTTTGTGCTGCGGGAAATTGCACGCCGCGGGTTGCCCGTAACTCACGTGGCGCCGAACTACGGGGCGGAAAAGGGATGGGATTATCGTGGAGCCGACGGACTGGAGGGACTGGAGCGCCGGGTCCGGGCTTTGCAGGCGATAGCGGGCGAGTTCCATGTCATGCTCGACTTCCATTCGGCGGATGACCTTACGTCTCCAACCCGAGCCGCATTGCGCCGGGCCACCAGGGGCTTCCTGCATTATAAGATTTCGCCTATGCTGCAGTTGCTCTACGTGGACGTTCTTGAGAAGTACGCACCGGAACTCTTCCTGAACTGGTGGAATGACGCTCTCACTTATGCCCGTCAGGAAGCCGAGAACGGATCAGACTTTGCCGCAGAATGCCTGCGGGCGTATGATCGCAGCCCGGACCGAAAACCTTCCCGTCACCACCAGGTCTTTCACCACTACGGTTTCGCTTATGTGGGAAGACGCGGCCAGGACGAAACCTTTGCGGTGCGAGAAAAGTTCTACACCCTGCCGTCCGAGTTCTACAGCGCCTACCACGACTGTCTGGTCGAATATCTTGGCACTCTCGCACAAGACTTGTTTGAGGGCTAACACCTATGCAGCTATTCATCGACAGCTCCGATCCGAAGGAGATTCTCAAGGCCAGGGAATGGGGCATCATCCAGGGAGTGACGAGTAATCCCAGCTTGATCTCCAAAGGCGGACGGGACATGCGCAAAACCCTGGACGCAATCCTGGAGGCATCCCCCGGGGAGGTTTTCTGCCAGGTGATTGGATGGCATGACATAGGCCCGATGGTGGAACAGGCGCGCTGGCTGCATCGCTATTCCAGCAAGATCATTGTGAAGCTGCCGTTCAGCGTGGCAGGACTCCAGGCCCTTCAGTCTCTGAAAGCCGAAAAGCGCGACATGCCGATTGCTCTGACTGCCATTGCTTCCGTAGCTCAAGCTTACCTTGCCGCCAAGTGCGGGGCTGATGTTGCGGCCATATTCAACGGGCCCCTCGACCAGGTGCTGGATCAACCGGTTGATATCGTCCGGCCCATCCGCACCATTTACGCGAACTACGGGTTCACTACGAAAATTCTCTCCTGTGGGCGGTTTCCACGGGCTTTTGGCGAGTTTGCAGAGGCGGGAACGGATATCTGCACCATGCGTTTTGAATTCTTGAAGATGCTCTTTGATCATCCTTTTACCGACAAAAGAATGCACGGCTTCATGGATGACTGGAAGTCGGTCTTCGGCGATACCACTTGGCCAAAGCAATAGAGGTCCGTTTTATGAGTGTTCTCGACCTGTTCAAGCTGAATAGCAAGACTGCGGTGGTTACCGGCGGGTCGCGCGGCCTTGGGCGGCAGCACGCGCTTGCGCTGGCGGAAGCGGGCGCCAACGTCGCCATTTGCGATCTGCTCTGCGACGAAGGCGAAGCGACCAGGAAAGAGCTGGAAGGGTTCGGCCGCCGCGCCTTTTTTGGACAAGTCGATGTTCGAGTTCCGGACCAGATAGACCGCTTTTTGCAGGCAGTGTTGAGCGAATTCGGCGGCGTTGACATTCTCGTAAATAATGCGGCCAGGCCTTCGGAAGGTATTCCTCTGGAGCAGGTGAAGGACGATCTCTGGCGCGACATCCTTGACACGAATCTCTCCAGCCTCTTCTACTTCGGCAAACGCGTGGCCTTGGAGATGATCCGGCGCAAGCGTGGCGTCATCATTAATATGGCCTCGATCAATGCCTCGGTCATCAGCAATATCGCCCCGCGTCACAACGTCGCCTACTGTGTGGCCAAGGGCGGGGTCGCGCTGCTGACGAAAGGAATGGCCGCGGAATGGGCGCCCCATGGCATTCGCGTGAATGCAATCGCATCCGGATACATCCTGACTGAACAGACAGCGGCGAGCGCGCAAAACCCGGAAATTTTGGCGCGCAACCTCGCGAATACCCCGATGAAGCGTTACGGAAACCTGGATGAACTGAAAGGAACGATTGTTTACCTCGCTTCCGACGCCTCGTCGTTCATGACTGGAAGCCTGGTATACGTAGACGGCGGCTACACAATATGGTGACGGCACAACTGGCGGTGAACACTTACGGAAACTACATCAATGGGCGCTGGCTCCCTTCGGATTCAGGCAAAATGCTGAAGGACATCAACCCGGCCAATCGCGACGAGGTTCTGTGCGAAGTGCAGGATTCAACGCCCGCCGATGTGGGACGAGCTATGGATGCCGCTTCGGCGGCTTTTCCAGCCTGGCGCCGTACACCTGTACCCGAGCGGGCACGATTGTTGCAACAGGTAATCCTCGCGCTCAGAGAACAGGAAGAGGTATTTGTCCGCACCATCACTCTCGAGAACGGGAAGACGCTGCGTGAGTCACGCGGTGAATTTCTCTCCGCGATCAAAGAAGCTGAGTTTCAAATTGGCGAGGGCCGCCGCCTGGGTGGCGAGCACGTTCCCTCCGAGCAGCCGGGCGTCCTCTGTTATCTCACACGCCAACCGCTTGGCGTTGTCACCCTGATTACGCCCTGGAATTTTCCATTGAACGTGGCTTGCCGCAAACTTTTTCCGGCGCTGATCGGCGGTAACTGCTGCGTGTTGAAGCCGGCCGAATTTACCCCGGCAACTTCGGCGCTGCTGGTCGAAGCCATTGACCGGGTTGGCTTCCCCCCGGCGTAGTCAATTTGATTTTGGGGCGTGGTTCCGTGATTGGCGATGCGCTGGTGATGCATCCTGCAGTCCGCGCCATCTCTTTTACAGGATCCACGGAAGTTGGGTTGAGCATTGCCTCCAAAGTTGCCACTCGCCAGGCAAAAGTTCAACTGGAGATGGGCGGCAAAAATCCTTTCGTTGTTCTGGCTGACGCCAATGTCGAAGCTGCACTGGATGCCGCTGTTCTCGGCGCTTATTCCTGCACTGGGCAGTGGTGCACATCCACCAGCAGAGTGATCGTCGAGAAGCCTCTCTACGAGCGATTTGTGGAGCAACTGGTCGCGAAGGTGAAGACAATCACGGTTGGCAATGGGCTGGATGAGAACGTGCGAATGGGCCCGGTTGCGGGACCGAAGCAATTCAAAACCATTGCGGAATATATCGAGGTAGGGAAGAAGGAAGGGGCTCGCGTGCGCACCGGCGGCAGCCCGCTCACGGACGGGGAACATGCCAAGGGCTACTTTATCGCCCCCACCATATTCGCCGACGTTACTCCGGACATGCGCATCGCACAAGAAGAGATCTTTGGCCCCGTGCTTTCCGTTTTGCGCGCTAACGACTTCGAAGATGCTTTAAATCAGGCCAACACTTCGGTCTACGGATTGGCTTCCTCCATTTACACGCGAGACATCGCGAAAGCGTGGAGATTTGTGGAGGAGAGCGAAGCGGGCCTTTGCCACGTCAATATGCCCACATCCTGGAAGGAGCCGCAGTTAGAATTCGGTGGCATCAAAGACTCGGGGCGCGGCCTGCCGGAAGCCGGCAAATCCGGAGCCATCTTCTTCACCGATCACAAGGCGGTTTACATCCGGACGTCTGACCAATAGCGATCCGCTTGCGTGGTTGCCTCGGAGTAACATCGTCGTCCCGTATTTTCCCGCTCTATCCAGGGTGATCAGCCTCGTATGACCTCCGCATCGTCCCGAAAACTTTTCAGCTTATTGAACGCGCTTGATATTGCCGGGACGCTGATAGAAAAAGAATAGCTATGACTACAGCCCCCTTTCGTCTCCAGCATCCGACTGTCTCTTTCAGCCTTCGTCAGACATGCCAGATCCTGTCTTTGGTGCTCATCGTCGCCGTTTTCGGTTCTCCCGCGCTCGCCCAGTCCACCAGTGAAAACAATGTCGTGAAACGAACATCGGACGTAATCTACGGCCGCAAGGCAGGCATGGCCCTGACCATGGATGTCTTTCAGCCCGGGCAGAAGAACGGCGCTGGAGTCATTTTCCTGGTCAGTGGCGGCTGGGCCTCCAGCTATGACGATCCCACCATGGTTCACGTGGACGTCGAAAACTACGCCCCTTACTTGCGGCACGGGTATACGGTCTTCGCGGTCGTGCACAGTTCCATGCCGCGCTTCAATGTGCAGGACATTATTCTCGATGTGGAGCGCGCGGTTCGTTTTGTGCGTCATAACGCCGCCGAGTTTGGCGTTGATCCCAATCGGCTCGGCGTTCTCGGGTCAAGTTCCGGCGGCCATCTCGCTCTGATGATCGCCACCCAAGGCGGTCCCGGACCTGCCTCAGCCGCCGCTCCCGTCGACCGGGAGAGTAGCGCCGTGCAGGCCGTCGCGTGCTTCTTCCCGCCGACGGATTTTCTCAATTGGGGGGCGCCGGGGGTGGATGGTGTTGGCCGTGGCCCACTGGCCCCGTTATTCGCCGCCTTCGGCTCTCAGTCGGATACCGAACTGGGCCGGCAAATTGTCGGCAGAATGATTTCACCTATCTATTACCTCACCGCGAGCCTTCCTCCAACATTGATCATCCACGGAGACGCCGATGCCGTAGTTCCCCTTCAGCAGTCCCAAAGCTTTGCGGCGAAAGCCAAAGAGGTGGGCGCACCGATGGTGAAAATCATCGTGCGGCACGGGAAGGGCCACGGTTGGGGTGACTTCTGGAAGTCGAAAGAAGACGTCAACGAATTTGTGAATTGGTTCGATCGTTACCTGGCTGGCCCAGCGCACTAGGGAACACCCTGCCAGCCTAGCTCCTGATTAAGGGGTCGACGCATGTCAAAGCACGTGATTCTCCGGTTTAGTCTTGCCGCGTTGATATTCTCTCTGCTCTTTCTGGCCGCCAGCCTCCCGGCCGGTGCGACGAACAGCGAAGACGCCTACGTCCTGCGGAACGCCGACACCTGGACGCTCGGCACTGCAAAAGTTGAGCGAACAATTGCTTTCTCGAAGGGACGTTTATTTACCAGCAGCTTCAGAGACAAAGTCAGCGGGAAAAAACTCCTGCCTGCAGACCAGACCTCCGAAGAGATCGCATGCGTGCTTGATGGCAAAGCATTGTCCAGCCTTTCCGGCGGCTGGAAACTGATCGGTGCAAGCGATCGCACCCTGGCCTCCGGAGAAATACAGCTTGATGTCTCTCTGCGTCACGGCAGCCTGCAAGTTGCGAAGACCTACGTCGTCTATCCCGGAACCTCGATCATCCGTGAATGGGTGCAATTCAAAAACGTCGGCACAAAGTCTCTTCGGGTCAGCGAGCCGCGATTTCTCAGCTTTACCGCGAAGGTTGCGCCGCCGGAATTGGAGAAGCTCCATTGGATGACGGGTGGAGAGAACCGTCCAGGAAGCTGGACGTTAAAAACCGAGGACTTGAAGCCGGGAGTTGCACGAGAGTTTGATTCGTTCGACCCGTTTAACGGATCGGCGAAAGGCAACTACATTGGCGATGGCGTGATTGCCCGGGTCGTGCACAACGACGATCAGGTTTGGCCTTTGAAGAACTGGTTGCATAAAAAATGGGAGTACGTGCCCAACGCTGACGTCAACGTTCCTCTTGATGCCGAAGTAAATGTTGAAGCCGGCGACCGCTTGGTCTTCATTGTGAACAGGTTTGGAACTACAGGTTTTGACCTCACTGCTTTTGACCCCAAGATCGTTTATCCCAATGGCGAGGTTCACCAGGCTTCGCAGGAGTTCAGTGGCGAGCAGGGCAAGAATGGCTGGCGCTACCAGTTTACGGAAGCCGGCAGAATCAGGAATCCCGATCTGGCCCGTTTCTATGAATCGCGCCCTACGACTCACCAATGGAATATGCCTCTTCGGCTAAGTGATCTGGTCTACGATGCTGTGACCAGCCAATGGCGCAAACCGGGAGAAAGTGCCAACGGCGTGCTCTCGATAGGCCGCGGCACGATGACTCCTGCTTTGCAGCACGATGCTGCACTTGTATGGATTGCACCCAAAGCAGGCAGGGTTCGCATTACTGCCACGCTAACCAATGTTGGCAACGCAGCGAAACCCGCTGCTGGGCGAGCCTATTGGGGAGGCGGCAGCTCCGCGTATGCACCGTGGGCCGCAATCGCGAATGCTGGCGACAGCGATGGTCTTTTCATTGGCTGGGACTACTTCGGCCACTGGGCGTCCACCTTCACGCAAAGTACCAATGGCTCTGTCGCCGTGCGATTTCGTGTCGCGGGCCACAATCAGAATCTAAAGCCGGGCGAGTCCCTGACCACGCCGATGGCGTTTGTGGGGCTGTTTCACGGCGACCTGGACGCAGCCGGCAACGACGTTCTCGATTGGCAGTATCGTTATCTCTGGGACTACACGCGTGATGGATGGTTCGGCGCAATTCGTCAGGCAGGCTGGTGGTGGAAGGGAACAGGATGGCCGGACCCCCGAAACACAAGATGGATTGGGCACGGCCCGCTGACTCTGACACTCCTCGATGCAGACGGCGCTTCGACCTATCGCAAGATTTTCCGGCTGGCCGACTACATAAGCGAAATTGGCGCCGACGTCTACCACCGCGACTGTTGCTGGTGGGATCAGACGGGCGACTGGGGTGGCCCGGATTTCAAGACGACGGGGATCTATCTCCGTAAGCACGATATTGGTCAACTGATCTATGCCCCCATCTACATGGCCGACCCCAAGTCAGACATTGGCCGCAGTCACCCTGATTGGATTGTCAAGGGCACACTGGATATGTCGAAGCTGGCGGTCGTCGAACATCTTTCTCATTTACTCGATCGATTTCACCAACGGTATGGCAAGTTCGAGTGGCGAACGGACGGGATTCCCACAGTGTATGCGGGAGACTCCACCCCGCTGCTTGGCCAGGACCAGGGATTTCGACAACTGCTGCGCAACTTCCTCAATCGCCATCCCGAGGACGCATTCCAGGCATGCAACGGCGGAGGAAACGAAGTTGGCTATGACTACGCCCGCTATGCCTCCTCGATTTCGTTCAGTGACGGCGCAGTTGGAATTCTGAGCGATTACTGGTCTTCGTTGTTTCTGCCTCCCGACAAAACCGGCGCCAACGGCGATTTCTACGAGGTGGACAAGTTCGAAAAAGCCACATACCGCGGATTACTCACCATGGCCTTCGACAATGCCGGCGATACCTGGGACCCACAGAAGCTCGAGGGCATGCGGCAATTGGTTGACATCTACCATTTCCTGAGCAGCGAAGGCGTCGCCGGACGTTGGTCGCACGTGTTTCGTCCCGCGGTCGCCGGGGACGATCCGATCATCTACTTCGAACGCCTCAGTCGCGACGGTAAGCGGGGGATCATTATTTCCAAGCGGCCCGCTCCCGGTCCGGCCACGATCCGGCCGAAAGGATTACTGCCCGATGAGTCCTATCTCGTCTCCTATCAGGAGTCTTCTCGGCGTGAGAACCGCATGGGGGCGGAGCTGATGAAGAACGGAATCCTGATCGAAAGCATGCTTCCGGGTGAACTGATCTATCTGAACCTCCCTTACCATCCCGGTAATCGCCTCGACACGATTCCACCTTCTGCGCCAAGCGACGTGCGCAAGCACCCTGCCACTAACATGAGCTACCCCGGTGTAGAGATCACTTGGGAAGCAGGCTCGGACGATCACTGGGTTTCCTATTACGAGGTGTTTCGTGACTCCCTGTTTCTAGACAAAGTGGCAAAGGGAACCTACTACTTCGATCACTCCGCAGGCGCTGATCCAGCCGCCAAATATGAGGTGCGAACCGTAGATGGCGCGGGATTGCGCTCTGGTTTGGTCGCGGCAGCAGGCCCCGAAAGCAATCGTGCACTGGTGATTGACGATGCGGCAGACTCCGGCATTGAATTCCAGGGAAGCTGGCAACGGGAGAAATATCTCCAACCTGCATATCTTGGAACCATCAGCCGCAGTAACGAGAAGGGCGCCCGCTTCAAATTTGAATTTGAGGGAACCAAATTTACCTGGTTCACCAAGTTGGGTGACGACGGCGGCAAGGCCGCAATTTCCATAGATGGCCAGCCGGATATCGTGGTTGACACCTACTCCGCTGACGATATCTGGGGTGTAGGACTTTTCAGCAAAACGTTCCCCTCGGCTGGCAAGCACACAGTAAAAATCTCAGTGTTGGGCCAGCCTCCGGATGATTTTGGCGCCGGCACATTCGTGTATCTCGATGGAATACAAGTTGAACCTTGACGGTCAGAAGAAGTTGAACGAATTGAACTGGAGCTGCAATGCTAATGCTGAACCGTAAAGACTTCCTCCGCTTCGTGACTATGGCTGGGGCTTCCCAGGTGGTCGGGCTCGGACAGCAGGCGCAAGCCACGCCAAAGCTACAGCCTGGCAAATCAGAAAAAATCTCTCTGAGCAATGATCACTTCCGTTTGTCATTGACGGCTGGCGACGGCTTGAAATGCCGGCTTCTGCATATTCCCTCTGGCACAACGCTTGCAGATGAGATGTATTCGTACTCTTTCGGTCTTCCGTCCTTTTCCGCCATTACCAACTCCAAATTGGAAGCAAACTTCAGTGGGCTGACAAGACAGGGAATTCACATAGAGCATCAGTTCACCGTTGCTGCCCGCTCTCCTTGGATCGAGGAAAAGATAAGAGTTCGCAATACGACCGCGCACGCCATCAGTTTGCCATTCCGCTGCGGCTTTGTGCTTCCAGTTCGGCCCGAGACCTTAAAACGGTTAACCTTCAGCGCTGTCCCTTATCGCCGCGAGCCGCGTGGCGACCGCGAGCAATATGCTGACTACTCGCTGGATCAAATTCTCTACCGGCAGCGCCACTCGAAACTCCGCGAAGATCCGCCGCGGTCGCAAGCTGTGTGGCCCACACTTTATGAAGATTACGCTTCGGAGGGCTGGGCCTTTACCGACGGAGACCAAGGCTTCCTGTTGACGAAATACAATCAATCGGCCAGAGAGTGGGCAATCCTGGATCGCATTCCTCTGGAACAAGGCATGATCGGCTTGCGCTGGGGAGGGGCCGGTGTATCCGCCGGTGATCCGGAGGGCTATCTCCATCTAGCCGCCGGTGCTATGCATGATTTCGGCATAACCCGGCTGACTGCCTTCCACGGAGATATTCTCCAGGGTTTCTACGCTTTTCGCGCCGAAATGGAATCGCGAGGCCATGAAGCCCCCGTAGGTTTCGATCCGCCAGTTCACTGGAACGAACTTTACGACAACAAACTCTGGTGGGTCGGAGACCCGGCCTACCTCGAACCGGCCAATCGCGAGAAATATTATCGTCTGGACGACATGAAGCGGGAGGCTGCCAAAGCCAAGGCCATTGGATGCGAAGCTCTCTATTGCGATCCAGGCTGGGACACTCCACAGTCCTCCAAGATCTGGGACGAGAACCGTCTAGGCAAGCTGACCGATTTCGTTGCTCTCCTCAAGTCGGAATACGGACTGCGCCTGTCGCTGCACACTCCACTGGCGAATTGGGTCGGACCTCATTGTGATGTCATCGTCGGCAGCGACCGGCTTGGCCCGGACGGCAAAGTAATTCCTTATTCGCCCTGCGGCGCTTCATCCCAATACATCGAAGAAACCTGCCGCCGCTTGCAGGCGCTGGCGCAAAGCGGCGTGGTGTTTTTCATGTTCGACGGGACCTGGTTCAACGGTAAATGCTGGGATCCGCGACATGGTCACGCCGTGCCTTCCACCATGTCGGAGCATGTGGATGCCTACAACCGCCTGGCGCGGATGGTGCATGATAAATGTCCCGATGTCTTGATCGAGATGCATGATCAGGCAGTGGGAGGCTCCGACATCCGTTACGTGCCCACTTACTACGGCCACGGGGCAGATGCTTCAAGAGGGAAGGGGTTCGATTCGGTTTGGGCGTTCGAGTTGATGTGGAAGCCGATGGACGACCTTCTCACCGGCCGCAGCATCGCGCTTTATTACTACAATCTGGCCTATTCCTTGCCGCTCTACATCCACATAGACCTGCGAACCGATAACGATCAGGCTTTGGTGTTTTGGTGGAATGCGTCAACTTGCCGCCATTTGGGAATTGGTGGGACCTCAACAGATACGGCCGTCTGTGCGGCTCACCAGGATGCCATGAACACGTACCGCCGGCTCAAGCCATTTTTTGCGGCTGGCACTTTCTACGGTATCGACGAGCTAACCCATGTGCACCGCCATCCAACTAGAAACGCAGCCGTGGTCAATTGCTTCAATCTGGATACGAACCCCGTTGCTAAAAGGATTCGCTTTGAACCGGAGCGGTTTGGACTGAAGGTGGACCGGCGATACAGGTTTTCCGGCGCGCCGTTTAATACGCAAAGTCCCTACATGGCGGAAGTCGCGATTCCATCCCGCGGCCACGTGCTGCTGGAAGTCAACGAGGCGGATTAGTTCTGCAATGGCCGGGAGGTTATTTTTTCAATTCGCCGAGCCCTCTCTTGTACCCGTCAAGAAGAGTCGAGAAATCGCTGCTATAAATAATGAACCGGGCTCCCATTTCGCGCGCTCGCTTCAGCATGGGCATATTCTTGGACTGCAGTCCGACCGCGATCCCGGCCTTCTGGCCTGCACGGATCACCCTCTCTATCGCGTTCCAATACACGGGGCTGTCAAACTGTTCGAGAATGCCCAGCGAGAGCGAGAGATCATAGGGACCGACGAACAGAACATCCACTCCGGGAACTGAAGCAATCTCATCGACACACTCCAGGCCCTCCGGGCTTTCAATCATCATGACGGCCATGGTCTCCCGGTTGGCTGAGTCGACCTCTTCCTGGGCTGATTTCCCTTTCAGATCGGTGACGATACTTCCCAGACCAAATCCCCGTTGGCCGAGAGGTGGAAACTTCATGATTTTCATTGCGGCGCGAGCCTCAGCCGCCGAATTGACATGCGGCACAATAATTCCCATAGCTCCAACATCAAGCGCGCGCGATATCAGCGAAGGCTCGTTCTGTGTAACCCGCACCAGGGGGATGATTCCCGCGCCCCGCCCACTTCGGCACAAGCCCTGAATCTGAGCATAGGTCGTCGTCGAGTGCTCTGTATCAATGAAGAAGAAGTCGAGTCCGGCGGCGGCGAGAACGACGGCAACTTCGGGTTCAAGGCAGCCGCCTAGTGAGGTTCCATAAGCAATACTGCCACTTTTGAGCAGTTCCTTGGCTGTGTTTTTCTGCAAGCTCTATCTCCTAAAACTGGATTTCAAATAAAGACCGCCCACTTCGCGTACCTGGAACTCACTGATCCGGACATTGATAAGTCAGCGGGGATGTGGTCGGCCAGCAGAGCTTCTTTTCCTCCACGTCTACCCATGCCTCGGTGTGTTCCCACCTCATTCTCAATACGCATTTTCCGCCGGTCCGATCGTAACTAATCGCAAAATTCTCGATGAGAGACGGCGTCTTCGAGATGCGCATGTCGACGCGTAGCAGATCTGCGCCCTCGGGATAAGGGATTCCAGGCTCCCCTGGTTTCTTGCTGATGATGAGCGTCCACTTGTCGGCCCCGGGGATGGTGAAAAGAGTGTAACGGCCAGCCGGCACATCCTCGCCCCCAACGCTCAGGTCGATATCGCTGACAAATGTTGTCGCCTTATCGTCGCCTGTGCGCCAGACCTTTCCGTACGGCAGGAGTCCGCCGAAAATCTTTCGGCCGTTCACCCGCGGGCTGGAGTACTCGGTCCGGATAGTCGCACCATCGTCAAATTTGCACGTGGCCAAATTCGTGGGATGGGCAGGCTTACGGCCCTCCTGTTGGGCATGGGAAACAGACACCCCGACAAGCAGCGCGACGAAGGCAATTGATTGTGTTGCGGATGTTCTCCAGCGCTTTCCAGTCAGTGCTTCTCTCCTGGTGTAAGACCGCCAAATACTCTACACGCGTTTGGCGTGTTTCCGGGGAATGTTCAACCTAATGAACGTCGAACCACTCATAAGCCCGCCTGCTCTTATTCAAAAGGTGCATAATGGACGCGGCAGACTGGCGAGGCATTTCAGTGTATTGAACGTGGTTGATTCTGTGTAAGGTCTGATCTATCGATCTTGAAACAGTTTCCTGCATGAGCAAGAATTCCTTTACACGCCGCGACTTTGTGCGCCTCGGAGTAGGCGCGGCTGCGCTGAGCCGGGCCCCGAAGATGCTCGGACTTGAACAGGATTCAGCCGACGCGGGGTCGGACGGTGCGGAAGGCGCATCGTCCAACAGCCTCGGCACCGAATCCGAGATGGCTGTAGCGGAAGCCTGGGCTGGTGCTTTTTGTCTACCCTCCAGAAGTTCCCATAGCACGGCAGGCAAACTGCTGCCCGAAGCGTCAAAGCCGCCATTCTCCTTTGTATATGACAGTCGCCACTCGGCTGAGTTCCTTCCGGCGTGGAAATGCGAAGTAAACAGTTTCCCTGAAGGTGACAGAAGGGGTCAGCAGGTAGTGACCTATACCGATCCTGCATCAGGGTTGGTTTTGCGCTGTGTGGCAACCGTCTTCAAGGATTTCCCTGCGGTCGAATGGGTGATCTACTTCAAGAACACGGGTGGCACGGATACGCCGATCATAGAGAACGTCCGGCCGTTGGACACTGATCTATCCTCTCCGTCTGCCGACCCAACCATCCATTACGCCCGAGGCGCCGCCTGCTCGATGAGCGACTTCATGCCCATGACGCGAGTGCTCGGCGAGCGCGGCGAATTGCATTTGCAGCCGGGCGGCGGTCGTTCTTCCAGCCAATTTCTTCCATTTTTCAACATCGAGACCCGAGCGGAAGGCGTTGTCATGGCGATTGGCTGGTCGGGAGAGTGGGCTGCCTCATTCGAGCATCCCCCCGGCGATTCCAACTTCCAGATCAGAGCGGGGATGGCGTTGACCCACTTGAAGCTTCACCCGGGAGAAGAGATCCGTAGCCCAAAAATCCTGATGCTGTTCTGGCAGGGTGAGCCAACTCGTGGTCACAATCTCCTCCGTCAATTCATTCTGCGCCACCACCGGCCTGCTCCCGGCGGAAAACCGCTGCAAGTGCCGATTACGAATCACAATTGGGGCGGAACCCCGGCAGCCGATCATCTGGAAAACATCCGTCAAATCATCGCGCACGACGTGCCCATGGACTATTACTGGATTGACGCCGAATGGTTCGGCCATGGGCCGTGGTGGAAGAATGTAGGAAATTGGGAAGCAAAGAAAGATCTTTACCCCGAGGGCTTCAGACCCATCAGCGATCTTCTGCATTCCTCTGGCCGCAAGCTGCTCCTCTGGTTTGAGCCGGAGCGAGTTTGTGAGGGAACACCGTGGTACACCGAACATGCCGAGTGGCTGCTGGAAGTTCCGAAAAACAAACGTGTCTATCGAGGGTTTGACGCCAAAGGAGATTGGGATGTGCCCGTTTCCGACCCGCACTGGATTCCCAACGAAAGCGCGCGCAATCAAATCCAGGACAATGACAAGCTGTTCAATCTCGCCACTCCGGAAGCGCGGCAGTTTCTCACCGATTTCATGTCAAAGAAGATTGACGAGTTCGGCCTCGATTGTTTTCGGAACGATTCCAATATCGCGCCGCTGGAGTTCTGGCGCGCCGCCGATGAACCTGACCGCCAGGGTATGACCGAGATCCGCTGGATCGAAGGTCTTTACGCGTTCTGGGATGAACTCCTGCGCCGCCATCCGCACTTGATCATTGACGATTGTGCCAGCGGCGGCCGGCGCATCGATCTTGAAACGGTCGGTCGCAGCACTGCGCTTTCCCGGACCGATTTTGTTGGGAACCTGCGTGCTGATCAATGTCACACCCATGGCCTGCTCAACTGGGTGCCGCTCAATACAACCATAGGCGCCAACCTCACAGTTCAGAACGAATACCGCATACGCAGCAGCATGACCGCCGGCCTGTCGTACGGCCTGTTCGCATCGGGGGACGCTGTGCAAAGCAAGGTCGACTATGTTCATTTTCCATTTGCGGAAGTGAAGCGCTCGCTGGAGCAGTATCGCTCTATTCAGAAATATTTCTACGGTGATTACTACCCCTTGACGGAATACACGCAGGCCAATGATGCATGGATGGCCTACCAGTTCGATTTGCCCGACAGCGCGGAAGGAATCGTGGTGGTTCTAAAGCGGCCGGAAAGTGACTACACGCAAGCCGTGTTTCCTTTAAGGGCGTTGCAACCGGATGCCGTTTACCGGATCCGGAATCTCGATAGCCATGAGAGCACGAGCCTCAAGGGGAGGGCCCTCATGCAAAACGGGCTACAAGCGACCCTGGTGAAGCAACCGGATTCGGCTGTTTTTTGTTATCAAAGGAAGTTGTAGCTTTGCCTGGCGCAATAGATTATCGCTCGAATTAAATCATGGGTGGGTCGGTACTAAAACGGTGGACACTTCTGGCTCTCGTGCTCGCGGCTTGTTCGGCATCTAGCGCCGCAGATCTCTCCTCTACACAGCCTCGTGCAACTCCGGTACGTGAGGCTGACGCCGCCTGCTCCAAATGCCACGAGGAAATTTTTCGTAAATACCTGAATACGCCAATGGCCAACGCCAGCGGCCTGGCTTCCGACCGCATTCTTACGGGAGCTTTCCATCATGCGCCATCCGGAGTCAATTACCGGGTTTCGAATGAGAACGGGAAGCTGTGGCTGCACTATGCACGTCCGGGAGACCCGGGCCTGCAGGGGGAGCATGAACTCGAATATTTCCTGGGCTCCGGACATCTTGGCATTACGTACCTCTACACGATCAATGGCTATTTCTTGGAATCTCCGGTTGCATATTATGGCCAGTCTCACGCTTACGACATGAAGCCCGGTTTGAGCAGCGTGCACAGTATGCCGCCAGCATTGCCCATGACCAGAGGATGCATGCGCTGCCACATGAGTGACGTTCAGCGCGAGGATCCGGGCACTCGCAACCATTTTCGTGGACTTCCGTTTCTACATGGGGGCGTGACCTGCGAAAGCTGCCATGGCGACACCGCGTCCCATGTTGCGGCAGCAGGACAAGCTCCGGTCGTGAACCCCATGAAGCTTGACCCCGAGCGGCGCGATTCGGTTTGCATCAGTTGTCACCTGGAAGGCGATACCCGCATCGAGCATGCGGGATGCGACGTGGATAACTACAAGCCGGGCGAGAAGATTTCAGACTATCTTTCTTACTTTGTCTACGCAGACGAAAATATGATGACCCGCGGAGTCAGCGAAATTGAAGAACTGAGCCTCAGTAAATGCAAAAGGATGAGCGGTGACCGCATGTCGTGCATGAGTTGTCACGATCCCCACTTCTCGCCGCCGCCCGAACAGAAAGCTGCTTTCTATCGGAGCAAGTGCCTTGCTTGTCACACGGGTGCGAAGTACGCCACCGCTCATTTCACCAGCAATCCCGATTGCACCAGTTGTCACATGCCGAAGGGCAAAGCGGAGAAGATGCCGCACATTGCCTGGACGGACCACCGGATCCGGCAAAATCCGGGGCCTATGGACGCATCCAAGCCAGCGCCGCCAGGCCAGGAGCTAGTGCCGTTTTTTGCAGGAACCGCCAATCCGCGCGATTTGGCTCTTGCCTACTATGATCTCGTACTGGGAGGCAATATTTCCGAGAAAGACAGAGCTTGGACTCTGTTGCGAGCCGCGCAAAGATCGAATCCTCGTGACCTGCGGGTGATTGATGCTCTCGCATATCTGGCCCAGATTCGCGGGGACAACCAGAACGCAATGGATCTCTATCGTGACGCGCTGAAACTCGACCCCAGTGACATGAATGCTCTCAATAATCTGGCCATTTTTCTGGCAAAGTCTGGGCAGGTCCAGGCTGCCAAGGATCTGTGGCAGAAGACTTTCGACTTGAATGAGGATGTGGATGAACCCGGAATCAACCTCGCCACAGCGGAATGTATGCTGGGCGAGAGAGGTGCGGCGCAACAAACCTTGCAGAAAGTGCTGATTTATAGCCCGGACCAAACCATCGCCCGTAGAAAATTGGCAGACATACAATCGCGGCTGGATAGCTGTCCGGCACGCTAAATGCGTATTCCACACCGGGAACAGAGCGCCTGTTCAATAGGCTGAAATTTAAGTGGAGCCTCTCTGGGCTGCTCTTCACAAATCCTTCCCACTGGCATTTGGATCGGATAACCTAGCGCCACAGATTCAAGGCAAATCTGTTCTAAACGCGAGCCACTGTGGATTCGACAGACATTAGCGAAGATCCCAATCCCTACTACAAATGGGTTGTGGTCTGGATGGTCTGGCTGATTGCGTGCCTGAACTACACCGACCGGATGACCATTTTTACCGTGTTCCCGGTCCTGCAGAAACAACTGCTGCTCTCTGACATCACTCTGGCTCTCATTGGCTCATCATTCCTGTGGGTCTATGCGGTGTTTTCTCCCATTGGCGGCTATCTTGGCGACCGCTTTTCACGGCGCAAGGTCATTCTGGGAAGTCTGGTGCTTTTCAGTTTTATCACCTTCGCTACCGGACTGGCGCGAAGCGGTAGTCAGTTAATTGCACTCAGATGTCTCCTGGGCGTCTCGGAGGCAGTGTTCCTGCCCCCTGCCTTAGCGTATATCGCGAGCTATCACACTGACCGGACCCGTTCTCTCGCCAACAGTATTGCTTTGAGCGGCCTCACCGCCGGTGCTGGTTTTGGGAGTTGGTATGGCGGCTATATGACCGACCACTATTCCTGGCGTGTCGGGTTCTTTGTGCTTGGCGGGGTGGGAGTTCTCACTGCGCTTCTGGGGTCACAAATTCTGCGCAGCGACGCTGTTGCGAAGCTGCGAAAGACAGCAGTTCTGGCAACTGAGCCGTTCGTCCCCAAAATACTTGCCATTCTCAAGACACCAAGCGCCGTGGCGCTGCTCTTCCTGGCTTTCGCTCTTTCGCTGACGAGCTGGCCCACGCACTCCTGGCTGCCCACATACCTTTTTGAAAACTTCAAACTGAGTCTCACTGAATCCGGCTCTGTGATTACGCTCTTCGCAGCTCTTCCTGCGCTTGTGGGAGGCATCGGCGGTGGCATACTGGCAGACCGGTGGGCCAAACGAGACCTCCGCGGAAGAATGGCGGTCCAGGTCATCGGATTTGCCGTGATGGCGCCCACGATGCTGGCGATTGGCTTTATGCCCTCAGCACGAAGCGTTGCCTCGGACTTGCTCATCTACTCGGTTGCCCGAGGCATGCTGGAAGGGAATTCCATGCCGCTTTTTTGTTCGGTCGTTCCACCCAACCGTTGGTCCATGGCGTATGGAATTTACAATATGGCGGGCACAGTGGCCGGCAGCCTGGGAATATTGGTTGTTGGTATGCAAAAGGCGTCTTGGGGAATCGGCTACACGCTCTCCGCGATGTCAGGCCTTCTATTTGTTGCCTTGCTGGTCATGGCGATTACCATGATCCGCTACCTGCCCTCGGATATTCGCCGGCAACGCGCGGCCGAGCTTGCGAATCCCTTGCCCATCGCGGTATCTGTTCAGCCTATTGAAACTTCGTGAGCCGAGGAAAAGACGGGGGCCTGCGCTGGCTGCCGTTGTGTACGATCCCGCCAACCTGTTATGGTTTTTTTCTAGCGCTTGTGTGGAATCCATCTGTGAACCGACTCCGGGTAATTCTTAGGACTTTGTGTGCCTGGCTGGCGGTTTTCAGTTGTTCCGGTACACTCGGCTTCGCTCAGAATCCAGCCACTCGGCCAGACGATCAAAAAGTGGTTCCTGCAACCTTCAAGGATGTAACCACCCAAGTCGGAGTCCATTTTCGCCAACTGGCTTCTCATACTTCTAAGAAGTACCTGGTCGAAACCATGGGCTCGGGGGTCGCTTTGTTCGACTATGACAACGACGGCCGCCTCGATATCTTTCTCGTCAACGAAGCCCCGCTCAATGAATCCATGCCCAAATACGCCATTCCCCAGAAGACCGGCCCCGAGTACTGGAACCGTCTTTACCACCAAAAAAGCGACGGCACGTTCGAAGATGTGACAGAAAAGGCAGGGTTGCAGGGCGTTGGCTACGGTATGGGAGTGGCGGTTGGCGACTATGACAATGACGGATATGAAGACCTCTATGTCACGGCCTACGGTGGCAACCGGCTCTATCACAATAATGGCGACGGCACCTTTAGCGATGTAACCGAAAAGGCGGGCGTTGCAGGCAGCGGTTGGTCCACAAGCGCCGCCTGGGTTGATCTCGATAACGACGGTCTTCTCGATCTCATCGTGCTGCGTTATCTCAAATGGGATTTCAGCGATATTTTTTGCGGGGAGCATCGGGCCGGGTATCGCGCCTATTGCCATCCCGACCTGTTTCAGCCAATTTCGCCGCTCGTCTACCACAATGATGGGAATGGCCATTTCTCCGACATTGCGAATAAGACCGGACTCTCCGTCCCCGGCAAGGGCTTGGGCATTTCCCTGGCCGACTATGATCGTGACGGACACATTGACATCTTCATCGCTAATGACTCGATGCCTGAATTTCTATTCCATAACAAAGGCAATGGAACTTTTGAGGAAGTTGGCCTGGGCTCCGAGGTCGCGGTTGACGGAGACGGTCACACCTATGCCGGGATGGGAGCCGACTTCGTAGACTACGACAACGATGGATTGCCCGATCTACTGATTACCGATCTCGCCGGCCAGAAATATGCTTTATACCGCAATCTCGGGCATGGCGACTTTGCCTACGCCACCGATTCCTCCGATTTAGGCAGGCTCACACGCATGCACTCGGGCTGGGGCGTTCAGTTTTTGGACTATGACAATGACGGATGGAAGGACATTCTGATCTCGCAGGGGCACGATTTGGACACCATCAGCCTCCAGGCTCCGCAGTTTCACTATCGCGAGCCGATGTTGCTTCTGCGCAACCATGCGGGCCGGTTTATCGACGTTTCGCAACTCTCAGGCGACTTTTTCAAACAGCCGCTGGTCGCCCGCGGCTTGGCCGCCGGCGATATTGACAATGATGGACGGACCGACGCTGTCGTCATGACCAATGATGGTGCCGCATATGTTCTGCGCAACGAAACCTCTACCAAGAGTCATTGGTTGACCTTAAAGCTCGTCGGCCATCGGAGCAATCGCGACGCGATTGGCGCCGAAGTCGAGTTGACCGGCGCAGAAGGCAAACAGTTTGAAACGGTCACAACCGCGGGCAGTTATCTTTCCTCCAGCGACAAGCGAGTACATCTTGGCCTCGGATCTGAGGACGTGGCCCGCAGCATAAAGATTCGTTGGCCCAGCGGAATCATGCAAACACTGACGAACGTGCGCTGCGATCAAATTCTGCAAGTGGATGAGCCGAGCGAGTCGCTACCCGGGAGTGCTGCCCAAAAGCCATGAACCGGATGCATCGCAAGAACAGCGGACGATTGCTGCGGGTTGGAATCGCGGCGCTCGCACGCGTTTGTCTGCTTTTGTTCGCTCTCTTTGTTTTATCGCCGCTTCTTCAGGCACAAAAGTCAGGAGATCAGGAGGCCATGGGACAAGCAGGCGAGGCCACAGGACCTGCTCATGCCGCAGTGAAAGACGCGCAGCAACGGCCTATTACTGCCGGCGGATTCGTGGATGGCGCCCCTGTCGTTTTTACCGATATCACGAAAGCCGCAGGCCTCGACAAATTTCATCATCGTTCCGGTACCGGTGCAAAGGCGACGATCATCGAATCTCCCGGCTCCGGGGTTGCGCTGCTCGACTACGACGACGACGGCTGGCTCGATATCTACCTGCTAAACGGCTCGACCGTAGCCGCCTTGCGTGGGCAAGAGCCGCCTCCGCGCGCCATGCTCTTTCACAACAATCATGACGGAACGTTCACTGACGTGACCGACAAAGCAGGGGTGGCAAACGAAAGGTGGGGTTTCGGCGCGGCTGTCGGAGACTACGACAATGACGGCTGGCCGGATATCTACGTGGCCAACTACGGAAAGAACCGGCTCTATCACAACAATCACGACGGGACCTTCACCGACGTTGCCGAAAAGGCGGGCGTGCTTTTGGGAGGTTGGTCAACCGGCCCAACCTGGGGCGACTATGATCGGGACGGTCTTCTCGATCTGTTCGTTCCGGGCTATGTAAAGTTCGACGTAGACCATCCCCCACGCGGCGGTAAACTTTGCCAGTTTCGCGGAGTGCCCGTATTTTGCGGCCCACAGGGGCTTCCTGGGGAAAGCGATCACCTGTTTCATAACGATGGGGACGGTACGTTCACTGACGTGAGTGTAAAAGCCGGAGTTTCAGACCGGTCGGGGATGTACGGACTTGCTTCCGTGTTCGTGGATATGGATGACGACGGCTGGCCTGATCTGGCCGTGGCCAACGATTCTGTTGCTAACTTCCTTTATCGTAATCGGCACGACGGCACTTTCGAGGAAATCGGCGTGCCCTCAGGTTTTGCGCTCAGTGACGATGGACACTCCCAGGCGACGATGGGTATAGCTGTTGGGGACTTTAACCGGGACGGAAAGGTAGATTTCTACGTCAGCTCTTTCTCTGACGACTACAACTCGCTTTATCGGAACGAAGGAAACGGAAATTTTTCAGAAGTTGCGTATCGCGTCGGGCTGGGGTACCCGACTATTCCGTTCCTGGCTTGGGCAACCGGCTTTCTCGATTTTGATAACGATGGTCTTCTGGACATTTTCATCGCGAACGGGCATGTCTATCCAGCAGTGGACCAGCAGGACTGGGGAATCACCTATGCGCAGCGCCCGCAACTCTTTCGCAACCGTGATGGAAAAAAATTTGAAGAGGTAGCTCCGGCCACAGGTAGCGGTTTGGCGGACCTGATCGTCGCGCGCGGGGCGGCATTCGGTGACTTGTTCAATGACGGGCACATTGATGTCGTCATCAACAACATGGGGTCCACTCCAACCCTGCTCCGCAACGTGGTCAGCAACGGAAATCACTGGGTAGCATTCAAGCTGGTGGGTGGCGCGAAAAGCCCACGTGACGCAATCGGTGCAAAAGTGTTCGTTACCGGGGGCGGAGTGCGTCAGCGCGGCGATGTCTACAGCGGAGCAAGCTATGGCTCTAACTCCGATCCCCGCATACATTTTGGTCTCGGCTCAATTTCCAAGATTGACAAGCTTGAAGTCCGCTGGCCAAGTGGACGAGCAGAAGAGTTTTCCGTTCCCGGAGTGGACAAAATTGTCACGCTGACAGAAGGAAAAGGTGTAGTGAGGAAATAGAGTCGTGAGAGTGTCTTCTTTCGGTTTCGTGCAGCACCGCGAAGTCAAGCAGGCATGAGGTTCCGTTCAATACTCTGAACAGTGGCGGACGAAGGTTGGGCTCCTGCGGTATTGTGCTTCCCGGCTCAACAGAGGACTTCCCGAGACCCTCAGCCCTATGCAAAACAATCGAACTGCAAACACTTTGGGGTTACCGGAGTTGTCCCGGCGCGATTTCTTGCGAACGACAGGACAATTGGGCTTGGCCGCAGTCGTACTCCCTCATAGTTCGGCTCTTGCCGAACAAACGAGTGGAACCGAATATGCCGCCGGCGAGGTGGCTTTGCCTTTTGCCTATTCAATGACCCGCTCGCCGGCTGCAAAGCCGGAAGGACTTGATTTCGCACGTCAGTACGGGCCTGACAATTGTCAGGTGTTCGTTCGAATGGATGGCGAGCTATGGGAGTTCCGTAGCCAGTGGATTATCAATCTTGCGACGACTGCGCGCTACAAAGGACCCGACATTGATCATATGGTGCGGGTCGAGGACGGAACTTATCCCGAAGGCATGACCGCTTGTTGGTTTCTCGGCGGCATGTGGTACGACGACTCCGAACGCAAATTGTACGCTCCCATGCACGTCGAGCAGGATGGGCCTCGTCGCGATTATCCGGGCTGCCGCAAAATTGCTCTGGCGACCAGTACCGACAAAGGCAGTACCTGGCGCTACGAGGGCGACATCATCACTTCCGAGACTTACTATTATTCGCCCGATTTCTTCAAGTTTTCCGGTTCGAGTTATGGGAATGGCGTGGCGGATTTCGGATTCTACGCCGACGTCCGTGGCGGCTATTTCTATGTTTTTCCGGATGAGGGCTGGAACATGCGCGGAGAGGCCGGAATGCGCTGGAACTCTCGTGCGGCGCGCTGCGCCATCGGCGACAAAATGGCTCCCGGCAAGTGGAAATATTTTTACAATGGAAGCTGGGATGAACCCGCGTTGGGCGGCAAAGGCTCCACCGTGGCGCCCAGCCATCTTTGGGGAATTGTCTATAGCACCCTCCTTCAGAAATACCTCTGCATCTTTCTCTGCAATCAGGACCCTCCCAATGAGCGGAACACAGATGGGGTTTATATCGGGTGTTGCACCGATCTCGGTAAGCAGGACTGGGTCTGGGGTTACTGTCCGGAGGCCATGTTCGGCTTTTTCAGCCTGCTCAATTCGGAAGGCGCCGACGTTGCCAGAGTTTGCGACGATTCATTCCGCTTTTACTCTTACTGGAGCCGCACCGATTTTCAGCGCCTCGATGTGAAGCTTTCGCATGGACGAACCCTCGCAACGGACGTGCAATGCCGCTATTTGTTTGAACCGCATCCGGAATCTTCAGATCCGATACTTGGGCGGGTGACCAAGATCGTCGGCTCGGCAAGTTCCGATGTGAAATACACCGGGGCCTGGCGTGATCGTTCTGTTCCCGAGTCCTACGAAGGCAAAACCAGAGAAAGCTCCGCTCCGGGCAGTAGCGTCGAGTTTGCTTTTGAAGGAAGCGCGGTATACTGGCGGGCTTTGCATTCACCCGAGAGTGGCAAAGCAGATATCTACATTGACGGCAACTTTCGCAAAACCGTTGATTGTTACAGCCCGCGAAGCACGTCCTACGAAGAATTTCTGTATTACAAAACCGGATTAGCCCCAAGGCGAAGCACACGATCAGAATTGTGGTGACCGGTAAGAAACACGCAAAATCCGATCAGCCTGGCAATCAATCACATTGCCTTCGAGTTTTCTGCGGAGAGCTACAAGGCATCGGCGGGGTTCAGCGGGTTGATGGGGAAGAATAACTGGTATTATCAGCAATCGAACGGGCACGAGTTTACAGATCTCAGCTTTATCGCCGATCCGGCTCATCCCAGAATGTACTGGTTTGACAAAGGAAACTGCCGGGTTGGCCCAGGTTACCTTATCCCCGGTGAGCGCGCGGCGGTTAGAAAGTGGGTAGCCCCCCATGGCGGCAAGGTTCGTATTGAGGGCAGTGTGACCCGACATGCGGCAATGGCTGAAAGCGTAGTCTTCTCGCTTTGGCTGAATTCGGAGAAAATATGGCCGCATGGGGAGATGAACGCTAGGCAATCAGCATCACACGATCTGAACGCAACGGTTATCGAAGGGGATACTCTGGCTTTTGTGGTTGCGGACAAGAATGCAGGCCAAAGAGCGGCTGATCCAGAGGCGAACAAAATCACTTGGGATCCGGTAATTACTTATCGGGACAGCGTGCCCACCGTCTGGAAAGCTAATGCTCCAAGCGGCGAGAATCTCGCGAAAGGGAAGTACGCCCGCTCAAAGTTCCTTGTTTCCAGCTATCGGCCTTTCGATGCTGTAGATGGTGACCTGAACACCGCATTTGTCGTTCATGACGATGACAGAATATCTTCGGGTGACGACTGGTTCATGGTAGACCTTGAAAAGGCTTGCATGATGGACCAGTACGTTGTCACTTCACAGACGCAGAATCCCGCTTATCGCCCGGTCAGCTTCCAACTGCAAAAAAGCGATGACGGATTCGCCTGGACCGATGTGGATTCGGTGAAAAATAGTAACGGCAAGCTCAGCACGATTGACTGCATCCCGCTGGTCACCGTTAAGCGGGATGTGCCGGCTTTTCGGGCGCGCTACGTGCGTCTCTATCTGCCCAAAGGCAAGCCTTTCGTGATCAATGAATTTGGCCTTTACTACAAGGGCGGGAAGTCTTCCTTTGGAATCCCCATTCCCTCGGGCTCCGCGCATTTGTTGGTGGATGGTGAAATCGCCTGACACGAAGTCGCGGGCGAAGATTGCCGCCCTTGCTGTTCTCGCCCTGCTTGCGTCATTGAGTTTGCCTGCGATACCTGCTGTAGGCCAGACGTCGAATTCCATTCCGGTCAGCATAATTGTCGTGGAGTCAGCGGCGAAAGCAGAGGAAATGCTGGACCAACTGAAACGTGGCGGTGATTTTGCCACCCTGGCAAGAGAGCAATCCATCAGCGCAACGGCCCGTGACGGTGGTTTTATCGGGCGACTAGATCCCGAAACTCTGCGTGTCGAGCTCAGGGAGGCCGTAAAAGGCATTGCTGCGGGGCAAGTCACAGGTAGTGTCCACATTCCGGAAGGCTTCGCCATCCTGAAGATCTTACGCGCCTCGGAAGTTACCACGGGGGCGACCACATCTTCAAGGGAGCTTGCGCCACTTCTAGCGACCGGCGCCGTCAAGTACACGCTGAATGTTGCCGGAGGGGAAGAGGCCGAAGCCATTTTGCGCGCATTGCCGGAGCTGCAAGCGTCATCGCAGGATCTTTCCGCCAGTTGCCGTGCCCGCGCTCCCGCGTTGGAGCGCGCGCGAGCGGGATTAGCGCAAAAGTTAGAAAGCGCCAACTCCAGCAACGCCGAGACTTCGCCCGCAGAAAAGATCAAGATGTATTACACGGAAGCTCAGCTCTACGCTTATCAGGGCGACATGGAAAAAGCGATTGCGCTATGGCAGGATGCTTACCAGATCGTGCAGACAAGCGTTCCCCGCCTCATTCCCCCAATAGAGGAAACATTAGGCATAGCTTATTTGCACCAGTCTGAGATGAAGAACGACGTCTACCTCGATCCCGGGGATAAATGTATTTTCCCCATGGATTCGTCCGCCCGGTTTGCAGTTCCGGAATATTCGCAAAAGGCTGTCGAGTATTTCTTGAATTACCTTAAGCAGGATCCCCAAAGCCTGGAGGTCCGATGGTTGCTCAATCTCTCTTATATGACCTTGGGTCAGTACCCCAATGGCGTGCCCGCGCCCTACCTGATTCCTCCCTCGGCCTTCGCTTCCAAAGAAAATATTGCCCACTTCAAAGACGTGGCTCCCGCAACAGGACTAAACCTGGTTTCTCTGGCGGGGGGCGTCATCGTGGACGACTTCGATAACGATGGGCTGTTGGACGTAGTCATTTCGAGCATGGATCCATGCGAGCCTTTGCGTTTTTTTCACAATAACGGGGATGGTACCTTTACCGACCGCACCGTTCAGGCGAAGCTCGGTGATCAATTAGGCGGCCTGAATATTCTGCAGGCGGACTACAACAACGACGGCTGCATGGACATCCTGGTGCTGCGCGGCGGCTGGGAATACCCGGTCCGCCGCTCCTTGCTGCGTAACAATTGCGACGGCACTTTTACCGACGTGACCCGCGAAAGCGGTTTGGCGGAGCCGGCCACCTCCACGCAATCGGCAGTGTGGGCCGATATAGACAACGATGGATATCTTGATCTGTTCGTCGCCAACGAGCGCGGTTCCAACCAGCTTTTTCGCAACCAGGGAAACGGCACGTTTCAGGATATCTCGCACTCAGCGGGGATCGACCAATCGGCGTTTAGCAAAGCCGTAGCCGCCGCCGACTACGACAACGACGGGTTTGTCGATTTGTACGTTTCGAATTTCAGCAGCGCCAACTTCCTGTATCACAACAACCACAACGGAACCTTTACTGAAGTTGCCCAGGCGGCCGGGGTTCAGGAGCCGCGTGGAAGCTTCAGCACCTGGTTTTTCGATTACGACAACGATGGCTGGCCCGACTTGCTGGTGAATAGCTATTACCAGAGTGACGAAGAAGTAATGCGTACCTATCTAGGACTGCCCCACAATGCCGAAACGATGAAGCTCTACAAGAACATGCGCGACGGCACTTTCAAAGATGTCACCGCGAAAGTGGGGCTCGATAAAGTTTTCATGCCAATGGGAGCCAACTTCGGCGACGTGGACAACGATGGTTTCCCGGATATCTATCTCGGTAACGGAAGTCCTTCTTACGGATCGTTAATTCCTCATACCTTGCTGCGAAACCACGATGGCAAGTACTTCGCGGATATCACGGCATCCTCGGGGACGGGGGAACTGCACAAGGGGCACGGCATCGCCTTCGCCGATCTCGACCGCCGGGGATATGAAGATATTGTTGCCGAGGTAGGAGGCATGACGCCGGGGGACAGACACGCCTTACGCGTCTTCGAGAATCCTGGCAATCACAACGATTGGATTAACGTTCATCTGGTCGGGGTGAAAACCAATCGAGCCGCTATCGGAGCGCAAATCAAGCTCACGGTTGAAAATCACGGCAAGCAAATACGCGCCATTTATCGCACGGTCGGCAGCGGAGGATCTTTCGGCGCCAGTCCGTTGGAGCAGCACATCGGATTAGGTGCGGACGCGCGGATCGTGAACCTTGAGGTCTTGTGGCCAGCCAGCAAAACGCACCAGAGCTTTGCTGGCATACAGAAAAATCAGTTCATCGAGATCAAAGAATTCTCGTCAACCGTCACCAAGCTCGACCGCAAGCCGTTTCGCTTAGGTGGAGCAAAGCCATCCCCAGCAGCTTTACCTTCAACGGATCGCGGCAGCAAATAACGCGTCCGTAGCTATTCCTTGCTTACGCGCTTGTAGGTGTACACCGCCGCCTCCGGTTTCTCCTTGAGTGAGACTTGGAGTCCCTTGTCCATCAATTCACGGCCGGTCATAGTCTGCGTGCCAGGGGAGTCGATATTCTTGATTTCATAACGGGCATCTGGATCGAGCCCATGAAGTTCCACCTGCGCGGATTCCATTTCGCTGTTTGATCTTCGAAAAGCCTGCACAAGGCCCTGGTCTGCTTCGGGACGGTAGAACTGCCATGCCATCCAGGCATCATCAGAAGAGTCGTACGGTGTTAGCGGATAGTAGTCGCCGAAGAAGTTGGCGGCGACGCTATGCCACTGACCCAGCGCTTGTCGCATCCAGTTGTAGTCGAGATCGTCCCGGCGAACGTCCCAGCCGAGGTTCACCTGCGCACCCCAGGCGCTGCGAAACACGTAGTTGTCCCGCGCTACATTGGGTGAGCCAAAATAGGGAATCCACAACGACATCCCGTAGGTAATGTTTTGCTGTCCGACCGGTTCGTAGGAATAGTCGCTGCGATGCATGGGAACGGCCCTTCGCAGCGTTTCCAGGTCGTCACGGCGGCCACCGGAAGCGCATGTATCAATCAGAACGTTGGGATGCAGTTTGTGCAGTTCATCGAGGTACTGGAGAAACCCCATGACGTATTTGTTTTCAGTAATTCCTTGCCGATCGGGGACGTCGTTCTCGCGCCAGAAGGGAAGAGGCGCGATGTTAAAATCAATTCGGTAGACGTCGATGCCTTGTTTTGTTATGAAATCGTCCAGAAAGTGGACAACCCATTGCACAACTTCCGGATTTCCGAGATTCAGAAGCCTTTGCCCATGCGGCTCTTCTTCTGAGCTCTTCAGGAGCCAGTCGGGATGGTCTTTCCATAACCAACTGTCCCGTGTGACGCGCTCAAGTTCAAACCAGAGAATTGGCTTGATGCCCATCGAGTGGGCATAATCATCGATCGGACGCAAGCCATTGGGAAAGCGGTTGGGATCAATCTCCCAGGTTCCAGTGTTCCCCCATGACCCGTTGTTCATGTACCAGCCGGCATCCATCCACCAGTAATCAATCTTGATGTTTTCTTCGTGATAACGCCGCAGGAACAGCATTTGGCTGGCTTCGTCCGCACGGCTCATTTCGCCGTACCACAGCGCACTCGATGCCGCCAGTTTTGGAGCAAGGGTTTGGCCGCCGGGATGCGGAAGATTGTTGGCCAACATCCATTTACGCCAGATGTTCTGCCCGCGCAGCCAGTCGCCTTTCCAGAACAGAAGAGCGACTAAAGGGGAGCGCACCTTTTCGCCCGGATGCAGCTTGAAGTGCGTCAACTCTTGTCCCGCCCGTATTCGCAATCCGCGATCGTCGTCACGGCTGAAATCGGCCGCCCACTGGCCCGGCCAGCCCAACCCCACAATCACTCCGCTCTTCGATTCGTCAACGTCGAAGTAACACAAGGCACGATCAGTCGGTCGCCCTCCGGACGTGGCAATATGCTGCTCAAATTTCGGCGTGAGCTTTGTTTCAAACGGCTCGAAGTCGGTCGGCGAAGCGGGGCTTCCCCGGAAATGATGGAGTAGGAATTCCCCCTCACTGCGGCGCTGGAACCAGGTATCTATCGCCTGAACGTTTTCCAGGATAGGAGTGTCGGCAGAGCCGGTGTTCTCAAAGTAAAGCGTCCATTCCACTGTAGGGAAATTGTGGTATTCAACTCCTATCCACTGAACCACTAACCGTGTGTCCGGGTCATGAAATGTTATGGTGTACTGTGTCCGCTGATTGTCAAGCGGTTTCACAGTAAGGCTTCGCCCCCATTTCCTCAGCAGTTCGCCGGAAGGCTTTCCACCATAGGTAAATGAAAATGGCTCCGCACTGGTGAAGGGACGGGCAGGCGCGCCAACCGGAAGATCGCCAAGCCATATGGTGCTGCCGTTTTCCAGCGTCACGCGGGCATTGGCCCACACGGCATCGCCGCACCAATCCTTCTCGGCGTCTTGTCCGTTGAGCAGGCTAAATTCAGTAGCGCCGTTCAGTGGGACCTTTATCTCGACGGGCGCTGTTGCAACCTTAACCACGGCAGGTTGAAAGATGGTCTTGCCCTCGGTTGCGACCGAAAACTCCTGGTTGGCATTGGTGTAGCCGCAGCCCGTATAGCTGCCGTCGAGTCCAGCCAGGGCTTCGAAGGTTTTCGCCGGAGAAGTCAGGTGAACAACCGCGCCTTTTGCCCCGTCCAGATACAGCCCGCGGGCATATTGAGCGTTGAAGATTCGTAGGGGGCGCCCATCGCGGCTGTTGCCCTCAATGCGGCCGCGTTCACCGACAATTGAAAGATAGTTTTCGCGCGGCTCAGGCTCGACCTTACCGGTGAATTTCGCTGCGGCCCAACGCCTGGCTTCCGCTTGCTCATCCTGATTCACCCTTACGCCATAGGCGAATGAAGTCAGCAGAATTTGCGCAACGAGAAGACAGGAAGACAGCTTTATTTTCTGCTCAAAGCTCATGTTCTTCTTTACCTCTCAAATTCCGTCTACACCGCTACTGTTATGTTGAGTTGAAAGTCATCCCCCCTGTCAATGTATTTCAGCGTATTGAACAGTGCCGGCCAAATGGCGACAATTTTCGATTTCGTTGCTCACTAAATGCCTTTCAGCGGAGCGCCGACCGGGCGTCGTAAGCGCTGAAACGTGAAGGTGATGTGCTTCTGTTCACGGTATTGAACTTCCTTGACAGTTGCTTAGAAACGGGGCTAAGAAGTGTTCTGCGCTGATGTGGAGTCGCGTGGTGTGGCTCGTCTGCATTCCAGTTAGCGGGTTCAATTTGCTGAGGAGGAACTATGAAGTACCGCGTGGGATGGTTCTGTAGTTTTGTAAAGCTGTTGCCAGTCTTTGCTTTTCTTGCGTTGTTTCTCTGCTCCCAACAGGCTGCCTGGGCACAGGGCGCCGCGAACGGATCCATTCGCGGAACGATCGTGGATCCATCGGGTGCTGCATTGGGTGGCGTGAACGTCACTGTCACGAATACTCAAACAGGGTCTATCCAGGCGCTCACCACCGAACAGGAGGGCATTTTTAACGCGCTTAACCTGCCTCCGGGCACGTATTCGGTAAAGGCAGAGAAAAGCGGCTTCGGAACCAAACTGGCGGACCGGGTGGAAGTAGCCGTAGGCCGTACCACCACACTCAACCTGCAAATGGCCGTAGGTAAAGTCTCGGAAACGGTGAACGTCGAAGCAAATATTGCGCCTGTCACCGAAGACAAGGGCGACCGCGGTGTTGTACTCGAGCCTCAGACCTTGGCGAATCTGCCGCTGCAGGTTTCGGGCGGCGCCCGCCTGGTGGATACGTTCCTCACTCTGGCGCCTGGAGTCACGGGAGATACGTTCTCAGCGCGTATTAACGGAGCTCCGGATTTCAGTCAGGACTTCTATTACGACGGAATTCCCTACATGAATGCAGACGGTGGCGGACGGCAAGAAGGGCTGGGCGCTCCGTTTGAGTCTGTGGATGAATACGCCATTGTCACCAACGCGTACGACGCGCAATATGGCCGTGGAGCCGGACTGCTAAACTTCCACATTCGCAGTGGAACCAACCGCTTGCACGGCGGCGCCTGGGAGTATCTGCGCAATAATGCTCTGGATTCACGGGGCTATTTTTCCAGTTCCGTTCCCACCGAGAAGCAGAATGAATTCGGGTTCAAGATCGGTGGCCCTGTTTATATTCCGAAGGTTTACGACGGTAAAGACAAGACCTTTTTCTTCACGAACTTCAACTGGTTCCGATTCCGTGGTGGGATCAGCAATTCCTTGCTCACGCTTCCCACCGCAGCGATGAAGACGGGGGATTTTTCCAGCATCCTCACAAGTAATCCAGTCCTGGTGAATGGTTCCCCAGAAATCAACCCCTGCGACAACTCGGTCGTCTACCAGGGGCAGATCTTTGATCCTGCCACCACCCAAACTGTGGGAGGACAGGAATGCCGCACCGCCTTTCCCGGCAACATCATTCCCACGGATCGCCTGAGTCCATTGAGCTCGCAATTTATGGCGCTAATGCCTACTGCGACCTCCAATGCTCCAACCGCGAATACCTTGGTTTCGGTACCGACTGCTCCTCAGAACAATCTTGTTTACCTTTTCAAGGTTGATCACAATATCAACCGCTCGCTGGTCTTGCACGCCTCTTACTACAAGGGAAGATTTAACGTTCCCACTTCGCCGGTGATCTCCGGCCCTCTGGGGGCGGGAAACAATTTCAATGTGCTGGGCTGGGAGCCGCGCGCTTCCCTCGACTGGACTATCAATAGCCACCTCCTCAATCAAATTCTGTTCAGCACCCAATACACGGAGGGTGTGCGCATCTTCTTCCCGCTTGTCCCGTCAGACTTCAGCAGCCCTCTGACAACTCCAGGTCAGCCCTTTCCAGCCATTGGCATTTCGGGTGAACCTGGCTACGGAGCTGGCAACGATAACGGCCAAAATAGCGGCGGCTGTTGGCCTTGTACTTTCTTCGCGGACAACGTGAAATGGAGCAAGGGCCGGCACAGCATCGCCTTCGGAACGGAAATTCGCTTTGAGGATGAGAAGGATGCCTTCGCCACCAATCTGGGCAGCTACAGTTTTCCAAGTGGCGGAACCTCGCTGCCAAGTTCACCCAGTTCCGGGCAGTTAGGCTGGGGGTTTGCAACCTTCTATTTGGGAACTCCCACCTCCGTAACCGCGACGGCCCCCACCCCGCCTCGCTTGACTAAGACCGGTTATCGAGCGCTCTATATCCAAGACAACATCCAAATGACAAAGAAGTTCAATCTGAACATGGGATTGCGCTGGGATGTTTCCTTACCGGCCTGGAGCTCTGCGGGATATTTCTCGAACTTTGACCCGACGGTTCCAAACCCAGGCGCTGGAGGGCTTCCTGGTTCGATTGTCTATGCCGCCAATACTGGGGAGGGTGGTTGCATCTCAAGCGGCGGGTCCTCCACCTGCAGATCCAAATTGGCCAACACCTACTGGAATAATTGGCAGCCTCGGCTCGGTTTCGCCTACCGCTTCAACGATAAAACCACGATGCGAGGCGGCTTCGGGATTACCACGGTTAGAGGCGGCGCAAGCACTCTGATGGGACCTGAAATTGCAGCCAGCTTCCTGGCGGGCTACCAGGCCCAGCAAAGTCTAACCAGCAACGGGTTCTCGATTCCGGGGGCGATTCCGGGGGATACCTGGGATGCTGGCATACCTCCGGTGGGAGCTCCTCCAGCGCACACTTTGGATGCCGTGAATGGCCAGAGCCTTGCCTGGATGCGACCGCAGGACGGCAAGACCGGTTACACCCAGGAGTGGACTCTAACACTCGAACGTCAGCTGCCCTACCGTATTGCAGTTGAAGGCAGCTATGTGGGAAGCGCCAGCGTTCACGTGGGGGCTAACCTACTCAATCCGAACCAGTTAAACGCCAGTTATTTGGCGCAATATGGTGCTTTGCTCAACGAGCCCGTGACTTCGGCGGACGCGATAGCGGCGGGTATCCAAATACCTTACGCTAACTTCACAACCGATTTCCCTGGAGCTTCAGGGACGGTTGCTCAGGCGCTGCGTCCCTTCCCGCAGTACCAATACATCAGTCCAAACACTCAGAACAACGGGCACATACGCTACAACGCTCTGCAATTACGAGCGCAGAAGTACTTCTCCAACGGTCTGTCATTCCTGGTGAGCTACACGTACTCGCAGACTATCGCGGATGCTACGGACCAGTTCTCTACTTTCGGCTCCGCTCCTCTGGACGCTGCCAATCCGAAGGCGGAGAGGAGAATCCTGGGAGGTACAACGTTCGGCAACACCTATCCTCGTTACCTGACAGCTGCGGCAACCTACGAGTTGCCCATTGGGCCGGGTAAGCGCTACCTTTCCGGTGGTGGAGTCGCCGGAAAAATCATCGGGGGATGGGGACTATCTTACGTTGGAGCATACCAGGCGGGCGTCGTCCTGCCGATCAGCGGTGGAAGCCAGCAGCCGCTGTTTAATGGACCGGCCCGCCCGAATATCGTTCCGGGTGTGCCCGAGCGGTTGCACTATTCCGGCAAGTTCAACCCAGCCACGGATCTGTATCTCAACTCCGCGGCCTTCAGCGATCCTGGAGCCTTTGCCATCGGGAATGCTCCGCCAACCCTGCCCGGCGCCCGAGGTTTCCCTCATTACAACGAAAACTTCTCGTTTATTAAGGACTTCAAGGTTACGGAGACAGGCAAGGTGGAATTCCGTGCTGATTTCTTCAATGCCTTCAACCGTGTTGTGTTCAGTGACCCCGACACCAACTTCAATGACGTGGTTACTGGAAATTTCGGCAGGGTGACCGGGCAATTCAACTCGCCGAGAGTCATACAATTTGCGCTGAGATTTGATTTCTAGGCGCACAACAATAAACCCGTCGCTGTAATCCTCTCCGCACGCGCCCTACTCGGCGCGTGCGGAGAAGTGCTTAAAGACGGCCGTAAATTTCTCCAATACTTCCAAACTCTTCCGCCCCGGAAGTAGAATTTTGATTCCTTGAAAGCTGAGAAGCTGCCGCTACCTTATCGCCTTGCCGAACAAAAGCGGCTTCCAGTCTTGGTACTGTCTGGCCAGTGCGATAAGATTTGTGAAAGACCCGGAGGGTGTTGTGAAGGTCGTGTCGAGAGCCGGAACTCTCATTTTCGTAATGGTTCTAATGCTCGTTCCCGGAGCCCTTTCACAAGCTGAACCAAGCGCACAGGCGCAACAGCTTTACCAGGAGGCCAAGCTGGCTGAGCAGTCGGGGCACGCAGACGTAGCCATACAGAAATATCAGGAGATCATCAAGCTAAGCCCCGATCTTGCGGCCGCATACAATAATCTTGGGCGGCTCTACTACCAGCAGGGTCTTCTCGATAAGGCAATCAAGCCATTACAGCGTGCCAGCCAATTGGAACCAAAGTTGGAAGCGCCGCGAGCGCTGTTGGGGTTTGTATATTTTCAGTTAGAAGACTTCGAGGCAGCCCGCCTCGAGCTCAAAGCAGCCACACAGCTGAACCCGGCGGACAACAACGCCAAACTATTTCTCGCGCGCAGCCTGGTGGAATTGAATGATCTCACCGGATCGCTAAAACTACTCGAACAGTTGCAGCGCGACGACCCGAAAAATACCGAAGTTCTTTATACCTTGGGGGGTGTCTACTCCAGCCTGGCGGAAATAACGGTCAATAAAATTCAAACCATTGACCCGAAGTCTTACTTGCTGGAACTTCTGCTCGGGAAAGTTTCGGAAATCAAGCAACTTTACCCGGATGCCGCAGAGCATTACAAGAGAGCCATCGAACGCGCCCCGGATGTGCCGGACCTCTACTATCGGTATGCTCACGCCCTCTGGGCTTCTGGCAATTCAGACGGCGCCTTGCGTGCCTACAATGATGCTCTCCAGCAGAATCCATACGACTACCGTTCGGAATGGGAATCAGCTCGTATCCTGCTTTCGGATAATCCCCAGGAAGCGCTGCATCGTGCCAACCGTGCCTTGGAACTGAAGCCTGACCTGGCAGGCGCGCTGACCATACGGGGACGCGCCCTTCTCTCTTTGCAAAAGCCGAACGAGGCGATTACCGCTCTCAAGAAAGCCAGCACCCTGAATCCGGAGGACTCCGCCATCCATTTTCAGTTGGCGCGCGCCTATCGTTTGGCCGGTCAGGAACAGGCAGCTCAGAACGAAAATGCAATTTACGAGCGCATGGATAAAGAAGCTCATGCCGCCCAGGAACAAAAACTGCCGGTATCGCATTAGGGATCAGCATGTTTGAAACTTGGATTAATTGCACGGCTGGGCGCGGAGCATGCGGCCTGTTTCTACTGCTAGGTTTCCTCCTGTCCGGCTCTGCGTGGTTGCATTCCCAGTCCATTCCTTCTGGCTCCCCGCAGGCGCCGTCCGCGGCCAAAAAGGCGAGCACCGACCCTGAACTTCTTTCCCTGGTTCGCCAGAAACGCTGGAAGGAAGTTGTGCGAAGAGCGGAGGCCGTTCGCGGAGAGAGTCCGGAGGATGCGCAAGCGGCCTATTGGTTGGGCATCGCGCACCTGCAACTGCATGAGCCTATCGACGCTGTTGTGGCATTGCGCGGAGCGGAGAAGCTGGGGCTGAACTCCGCCCTGTTTCACGAGGGGCTGGGATTGGCGTATTACGATCTCAATCAGTATGTGCTGTTCGAGCAGCAAATGGAAAAAGCTTCTCAATTGGATGCCCTCGACTCCAAACCGTACTATTACTTAGGGCTATACCGATTGACGATTCGTTCCGATGTGGCCCGCGCCCTGCAACTTTTCCAAACCGCCACTCAGCTTAAACATGATGACTGGAAAAGCTTGTATCAGGAAGGTTATTGCCTGGAACAACTCGGGAAACTGGATGAGGCGCGCGCACGCTATGTTAGCGCCATAGCATTGGTAGAAAAAACTGGAGACCATTTTGGTTGGCCGTTCCAAGGCATGGCGCGTCTGCTCATGAATGACAATCCGCAAACTGCCCTGGGTTTTGCGACCAAGGCCGTGACCCTGGAGCCCAACGAGCCTTCCAATCACTTGGTCTTATCGAACGTTTATCAAAGGTTAGGCCGCTTGCCGGATGCAATTCGGGAAGCGGAATTGGCCAGCGCGCGGAATCCGACCGACGCTGCCAGTCACTACACCCTCTATAAGTTGTATCGGCAATCGGGAAATCCCAAGGCGGCAGAGGAATTGAAGACCTTTGATCTGGTTACTAAGCTTTATGGCTCAAATTAGAACCCACTGGCGCTCCTGATTTCTCTGTGCATCCTCATAGGCGGGCCGCCATGCATGCAGGCGCAATTTGGGGCACTGGTGAGTCCAACCCAAGCGCCGCAAGCACAATCGCAAGAGGAATTGGATGCCTACCTGCAAATAGTCAGGACGCAGGCTGCCGATCAAGTTAAGAAGGAGGTGAATGCCTTTGCGGTAGCTTTTCCCAAGTCTGAATTGCTGGGCCTCGCCTACCAAAATCAAGTTCGTGCCTGTCAGCAACTCAACGATTTCGATGGAATGCTTACGGCCGGGAAGAAGGCGCTGCAGGCGAACCCTGACAATCTAAATACTCTCCTGATGCTTGCCCCGGCGATGGCCAGCCGCGCTGGTGGCCGGCCGGATCGTGATCAACTCCTGGAGCACGCCGAGAGTTACGCGCGCCGCGCATTGGAAGGAATCGATAAGACGCGCTTACCGCACAAAGTCTCCCTCGAACATTGGACTTTCGAGAAGCATCAAATGCAATCTCAGGCGCATGAGGTCCTCGGGATCGTAACACTGCAACGTGGGCAAGCCCAGGCAGCCATTTCGGAATTCCAAACAGCGGTCACGCTCTCGCCGGCCCCCGAAGGAATTCAATTTCTGAGGTTAGGTTTAGCTCTGGCTGCCACGGGACAGAATGAGGCTGCCAGCAAAAATCTACGCCAAAGCGCTCAGTTGGGGCCGGACGCAGTTCGTACCCTCGCGTTGGCTCAACTGGAGAAATTGGGGAAACAACAAGTCTTCTCACTGATTGCCCGACTGCGGTGAAGCGCGGCCTGCTGCTCGTAACTGTTAAACTCAAAACAGAGATCGCCGCTGTCGGCTCTCCAATGAAAATGTAATGACCCAAGTCGCCCTGTTCATCCCATGCTTCGTCGACCAGTTGTCTCCGCAAATCGGACTCGATATGGCGCAAGTCCTGCGCCGCGTCGGATACGAAGTGAATTTCCCGGAGGAGCAAACTTGCTGCGGCCAGCCTGCTTTCAACACTGGCTACTGGCAGGAAGCCAAACCCTTGGCTGAGCGCTTCGTGAAGGTGTTCCGTTCGGCGGAAGCAGTGGTTTCTCCCTCGGCGTCCTGTACCACGATGGTGCGCGTTTTCTACCCGGAATTGTTGGCGCAATCCGCCATTCGCCAGGAAGCCATCGAATTGGGAAAGCGAGTTTTTGAATTTTCGGAATTTCTTGTCAACCAAGCTCACGTCTCCGATGTAGGAGCGGTTTTCCCTCACAAAGTGGCTTATCACGACGCTTGCCACGCGCTGCGGGAGCTCCATCTTAAAGCAACAACCGCGTGAGTTGCTCAGCAAAGTGCAAGGCCTCGAACTAGTCGAAATGCCTTACAGCGAAGACTGCTGTGGTTTCGGCGGAACGTTCGCCGCCAAGTTCAACATGATCTCCGCCGCTATGGGCGACAGTAAAGCCGGAAACGCTGAAGCCTCAGGTGCGGAATTCCTAACCTCCACCGATCCCAGTTGTCTCATGCAAATCGAAGGTATTCTGCGGCGGCGCAATTCCAAAGTGCGCACGCTTCACCTGGCCAGCATTCTGGCACAGACAGCCGAAAACCCGCGGTGTAGCCCGATGAGCGAAGCCGCGCAGGAATTCCTACGCCGCGCAGTGCGCAACTCCGCCGATCCCAGGCACCAGCAGATTATCCGCCGTGCGACGCAACAACCCGCATATGCGCAAGCCAAAGCGAGGTTTCACGACTGGGAAGCTGCCCGGCAGAGAAGCCAGCAAATCAAATCGGAAGCGCTGAGCCACCTCGATCAGTATCTCCAGCAATTCGAACTGAAGGTCATCGAACGCGGTGGGCATGTCTTTTGGGCGGAGAACGCGGAAGAGGCTCGCCAGTACATAACCGGACTCGCCACGCGTCATGCGTTCGCATCGTGACAAAATCGAAATCCATGGTGGCGGAGGAAATTCAGTTAGCGCCCGCGCTGGAAAAAATTGGAATTAAAGTCTTCGAAACCGATCTCGGGGAGTTCATAGTCCAGCTCCGTCACGAACCGCCGTATCACCTGGTCACACCGGCGATGCACCTCACCCGCGCCGACATTGCCGCCCTCTTCAAGGAAAAACTGGAAGACGTGGATAGTGACGATCCCCAGCAATTGGTGGCCGCCGCCAGGCGCGCGTTGCGACGCGCTTTCTTCTCTTCCGAAATGAGCATCACGGGCGCGAATTTCCTTGTGGCCGATGCCGGTATGGTGGCCATTACTACCAATGAGGGTAACGCCGAGCTGGGGATTGACCTATCCAAGGTTCACGTTGTATTGACTGGCATCGAAAAAATTGTGCCGCATCTGGCCGACCTCGCGGTTCTTTGGCCAGTGCTTGGTACTTCTGGTGCGGGGCAACGGATCACTTGCTACAACACGCTGGTCGGAGGCCCAAGAGCTTCCCATGAGAGCGACGGCCCGGAAGAGTTTCATGTCGTCTTGCTGGACAACGGTCGGAGCGAGCTTCTGGCCGATGTTGAGCAGCGCGAGGTGCTGCAGTGCATTCGCTGCGGTGCTTGCCTGAACGTCTGTCCGATCTTTCGTACCGTTGGCGGTCATGCCTATGGCACGACGTATCAGGGTCCAATCGGTAGCGTGCTGACACCTCACTTGCGCGGACTTCACGACTTCCAGCATCTCTCTTACGCATCTTCTTTGTGCGGCGCTTGCACGGATATCTGCCCGGTCAAAATCAATCTCCATCATCACTTGCTGCATAACCGGCGGAATGCCGTGGCTGCCGGAGAGCGCCCGTGGACGGAAAATGTCGCGTTTAGGGTATGGCGATGGAGCATGATGGGCTCCGGCAGATTTGCTTTTCTGTCGCGTGTTGGGCGTTCTGCCCTTCGTACAATGTATGCCTTGGGCGCCGAACGCACTGTGTTCGATCCGTTGCGCGCCTGGACCAAGGCGCGTAGCGCCCCCGACATTCCAAAACAGTCGTTCCGCGAATTGTGGAGGAGTCGCCATGGAGAAAGTTGAGAATCCTGGCCGGGCGCGGATCTTGGCGCGCATAAAGTCTGCTCTCAACCCACCCGCGCCGCTTCCCTCATCATCCCCGGCCGGGCCGGTCTTCGCTCCGATTCCTCATCCGCTTCAGCGTTTCCAGGAAGAATGCGAATTCAACAAGGCCGAGTGTCGGGTGACTCCCGACATGGCGGCCAGTTCCGCCGCAGTGTCGGAGATCTTGGCTTCGGTTCCGCCGGGGCAGGTTTTCGTGCAGGATGCACCATCCCTGCGACGCATGGCCGCAAGCTGGCCTACGGGGCGCGATCTTCACTGGTCCACAGAACGGCCGCCGGATGAAGCCTCTCGGGCCACGATCACGCTGGCAGAGAGCCTGGTTGCTGCAACCGGCTCAGTTTTCGTCTCGGCGGCATGCGGAGGGCGCAAGGCGTCCATCGTGGCGCCAATCCATATCGTTGTCGCGACGCTTTCGCAGCTTGTCCCCGATCTTACGGTCGCCTTCGAGAAGATGAATGCTCGTGGCACGGTGGCGCGCAATTCTATGCTCTGTCTGATCACGGGTCCCAGCCGTACCGGCGACATCGAGAAAATTCTTGTGCTGGGTGCGCACGGACCGCAAAGATTAGTTATCGTGCTTGCCAGGCAGGACGAGTAAAAGCCACATCCAGGTTGAATCAGCGGCAAGTAGAGGGCGTATGAAAATCTTCGGCAAGGCGCAGAACCCCGAAAATGTGACGACCGGCCGTTTCGAAATCGAGCAGGATGGGGAAGTCGCTTACTTGGAATATAGCTTGGATACAAAGGTCCTGACGTTGATCCATACAGAAGTGCCGCCAGGATTGCGGCACCACGGGCTCGCCTCGCGGCTGGCCGAAACTGCTCTGCGATGGGCACGCGAACACAAGCTCAAAGTGGACATCATTTGTCCGTCTGTTCGCGAATATGTTGACCAGCATCCCGAATACGCCGGCCTCATCATGAATTAGTGCTCGAAACCCATCCGCGGACGATCCACTCAGACTGGGCAGAAAAGAAGAGGCCTCGGCTCGTCCGCGCTAAGGCCTCTTCCAAACTACAAGAACCGCGCGCCTTCTAGGAGGCCTTTTTCTGGTCGCCCTGCTCGCGTTTCTGTCCTTCATCTGACTCTACGTCACGACCGCCCTGGGCCGGGCTCTTGTGCGGCACGTTGCTCTCGGCGCCCTGTTCGTTTCGCTGACTGGGGTTTTGAAAGCGGTCTGAAGGGTTATCCTTGTTTTGTTGAGAGGATTGCGAAGTACCGGTTCCTTGATTTTCCCGCTTATTCGGATCGTCTGCCATTGAATAGCTCCTTTTGGGCACCGCTGCCCAAGTGCATTTAATTCCGATCCTTGGTTGCCTGTAGAAGGTCCACAGTTGGTTATGGCGCGAAAGTGAGATTGGTTCCTACCGAGAACCACCCACGAATCGGCTCTCCCGCCTTCTCGCTCTTAGTGGCTGGGCTCGGTCTGTTTTTCCACCTTCCGCGCACCTTCCCTCGTCTTTTGCGCCGACTTGTGAGCTACTTTTTTGCTGGTCTTTTTCACTGTGTGTCCGGCATGTTTTGCGGTTTTCTTGGTTGCGCGCCCGGTCTCCTTGGCCGCTTGTTTGGCTGAGTGTCCTGCATCTTCCATGTCCTGCTTTGCGCCCTGATCGTTCTGTGGCGGCAAGGCAAAGGCAGCGCCGCACATGGCGATGGTAAGAAAGCAAATAGTGAAATATCTGCGTAGCGACATAGTTGTGGTTCCTTTGCAATTAACCAAACTTTTCCGTCCGGGTCATACCGATATCTCTATTCCACGACGAAGCTAACGTTGGATGCGAAACATCTGTCTCGGTGTTTTCGCATGGATGGAGGAACTTCGCTTTGGGATTTGGGGCTGGTACTCTGAAGTTAGCCGCTATCTAAGGGGCAGCGGACGCAGTTTGGAAGAATGCAAGAAGGCCTTCATGGATCGACCAGGAGGAGCCGTGCGACCAAGAAGTGTGAACCGGGGCCAGCCCCAGACAGAACGCGCTTAGCCCGGTCCCCTCATCTTTTCTTTCACACTGTGGGCTAGTTTTTCGATTTCCTCTGCTTTCTCAACCACGTCCAGCGACAAGATATTTTGGTTGGTTTTGCCTACTTGTTCCTTGAGTTCGGTGGCCAGCTTGAAGAGCTTCTCAGTGTCTTGCTTTAGCTGCGACTGGCGCTCTTCGTTCTGTTTCTTTTCTAGTTCGCGTTGCATGCGCCGGGTTGGTTCTTCATCCGGCAAGCCCTTGGGGCGGGTGTCGGTCAAGCGTGATGGAGACAGGCTATCCCCATGAAATGAGTAGGGGTTATCGTCTTGCCCGAAAGCTCCTTGGCAACCCGGAATAAGCGCCAGAAAAGTTACTATGAGCAGGGAATGTACGAATACTAAGGATAGGGAACGCACAATAACCTCGCAACAGAAAAGGATCGCCGCCATTATACGACTCGGGCAGAGGTCGATGACACGCTCGCTTGTTATGATCGCGCCGAACCGTGCTGAAGCAGGTGGGGGAGGGACTGCTGCCATGATCCTGCATTCGCCCAGGACATCGTCAGCGATGTTCAGCTGCCTGGCATTGACCGCGTGGGCAAAGGCGAAACCGAATACCTCATCCTGGTAGAGCTATCTTTTGATGCGGCGACGCAACTCGCGGCTCACACCGTACTGCTGGTGGGGCGCGTCTTCCAGAAAAATAACATCCGCGCTACCGGGCCCGGCCGGCTCTATGTTATGGATATCGGGACCGCCCGCTCCTGGAAGTCTCCGCTTAGCTCCAAACCCACTTCGCTAAGACGCATTGGCTGCTCAAAAGCAGTGCAATGACATCAAAGCATGGACAGCAATTCGGAGGTGCAGTGTGGAACAAGAGCATTCCCATGTGGATGGCTTTCATGTTTTGGCTGCAAAAGCTTCCATCCTGGTAGGTACGAAGTGGGCCTTTGCGGCAGCTTTGGCAATCATAGCTCTCTGGGCGATGTCCGGTCCTCGCTTCCATTATTCCGACACCTGGCAACTAGTCGTGAATACGGGCACAACTATCGTCACGTTCCTGATGGTCTTTCTGATTCAGAACACGCAGAACCGTGATGCCAGGGCGCTCCACCTGAAGATGGACGAAATCATCCGCTCCCTCAAGCGGGCAAATAATCAGATGATTGACATAGAGAAACTGTCGGACAAGGAACTGGAAGTCCTCTCTCAGCAGTTCGAACAGATTCGTGCTGCCTACCAGGAACGTAAGGGCACCGGGGAATCCAGAAGCGGGCATCTCCGCGGTACCAGCCCGCCCAGACAATAATTGAAAAGGCCCTCGCCCGTAAAACGACGCCACCCCCAAATGCCGGCGGTGCTTCGCGACCTCGACACCTCTCGATCACTCGGGGAGCGTCTCCTGAAGAACAGGATGATGCCATCTCAACCAGGCAGTCGCCCCCTCGGTTCTGATGTCGTATGATCTTCGTTCCCACTTGGTGCCGCGTCTATCTGTAAGACCCGGCCTTGGCGCAGCGCCCGCCTCCCATAACCATTCGGCCTTAGCCCGTTGGGAGTAGCCTCCCGCCGAACATAGCGGACGAGCGTTGCTTCCATCCGGGGTACAGCTGCCTGGAACTGCACCCGCTGCAACGCGTCTTGACCAGTTCGCTCAAACTGAGATTCACGAATCACTGTACTTCGCTGTCGCTCTATGCGCGCGACTGCCCGGTCGATTACTCCGCTGATCTCGGCAGCATACTCCGGCTTACGGCCCTCGCGCAGACGCCGCGTTGCCTTGCCGGGGGAAAACCATGTGGGATTGCGTCCGGACTCCTGGGGTGGATCCAGACGTAAAACTTCACAGAGATGGGCGCTGATCGCCGGTTCTTTGCCAGGCCGCGTGGCAGAATTGCGCGCTTCAGTATCCGGGGGGCGCCAGTAGCGAGCAAAAGGAGCTTCTTCGATGCGGCCATGCACGCCCGCCTCTTCGAAAGCTTCGAGGGCCGCGGCCTGAGCGTGACTCAGTCCCGGTTCGGTGCCGCCCTTGGGGAAGGTCCAGCGGTTGCCTCGAGTTCTTACCAGCAGAAATTCGATGCCTCGATCTCCGACCCGGTAGCAGACTGCAGCAACCTGCTCGCATCGCCGCAGCTTGCGCAGATGAGACAGCCGGATAAACTTTTCGGATGTCTGGTCCATATTGCACCAGAGTGCCCCACGCAAGCTGCTTTTGCCTAGAGCACACTCTGGTTCCCGAGTTCCCTTGGAAGGCTGATGCTGCGTCTTTAGAATTGGGACTATTTCTTGTCACCGCCCGTCGCCGGGGTATCCGCTCCCGGGCTCGACCCAGGAGCATTCGCCGCCTTTTCCTCAATGGACAGCAATTCGACCTCGAAGATCAAGGTCGAGTTAGGACCAAGCTCGGGGCTCATCGCATGATCACCATAGGCCAGATCTGCGGGTACAAACACCTGCCACTTCGAGCCCACGGGCATAAGCGGCAGCGCCTCCTGCCAGCCTTTGATAACTCCATTCACCGGGAACGTGACCGGTTTGCCACGCTTGTACGAGCTGTCGAACTCCGTCCCATTGATCAGCGTGCCGCGATAGTTGCAGACCACGGTGTCGCTGGAAGTGGGCTTAGGCCCCGTGCCCTGGGTGAGCACCTTATATTGCAACCCGCTGGGCAGCGCCACCACGCCGTCCTTGGCCTTATTGGCCGCAAGGAAAGCCTCGCCTTCCTTTTTATTGGCTTCGCCGAGTTGCTCCATCTTGGCTTTTTGTCGCTGGCGCACTTCACTTTCTGTCTGGGTGAGCGCGGCTTTTACTTCATCCTCGGTCAACAGAGTCTTGCCGCCAGCCAGAGCATCTTTCAGGCCTTGAGCCACGATGTCTGGATCAACTTCGACTGCGCCCTGATGCAGGCTGGCTCCCAGGTTCATGCCTAAGGCGTAGCTGAACTTTTGTGTCTCTGTGTTCAAGGTGAGCGGTGGTCTGCCTTTTGCCGACGTAGCCGCATGGGTTGTTTTGGGAGAACTTTTTGGCGCTGTTTTGGCAGCTGTATGTGTTTTTGCCGTGGGAGTCTGCGCCCGGATATTGCCAGGCAGCAACATTCCCGTGGCCAACAAGAATAGGGGAAAGGCTTTTTGCATTCGCTATTGTCCCATTGGCTGAGCCGTTCGGCAAACCCGAGGCCTCTCGCCTCGGCATGCGGGAATCCTTCTACGCACTTGCGTACAGATGGTAAGCGGGACACTATCTTCTTTTGCTGCGGAGGGGGATCTTGGAAAATCTGTATTGCCTGCGCTGCAATTGCGGGATTGAGCCAGGACAAAAGTCTGTTGCCGTGTACCTTTTTGCGCAAACGGTGGGCGTGCGGCCACGGCAGAAATCGGCGGCGCAGCGCATCTGCTTTTGCCCGCAGTGCTCGGTATCGCTGGCTATGGGGCCTCCACCCGAAGGCGCGTTGAATGTGGCGGCGTGGCAGATGATTCGCGAACTGGTGAGTGCTGACCCCGCCTTGAATGAAGCCGCATGGGAAAGCCTGCGCGAGTTGGCGGGATTGCTGCCGGAGAACTCCAGCGATCGAAACCACTCCACCGGAACGGGCGGCTACTTCGAGTTCTGATCTATCCAGTGGAGCAGGTGAGCTAATCTTTAGCGGCCATGGCGCTGACCAGCGACTCAAAAATCTTCAAGCCTTCAATTCCGCCCAGCTCCGGTTCGCTGGCGCGCTCTGGATGTGGCATCATTCCCAATACATTGCGCCCGGCGCTGCAAATGCCGGCGATGTTGTCCAGCGAGCCGTTAGGATTGGCTTCCGCAGTGATTTCGCCGTTCGGACTGCAATAACGGAAGAGCACGCGTTTGTCCCTGTGCAGTTCGTCCAGTGTGGCTTGATCGCAGAAGTAGTTGCCCTCCATGTGACCGATGGGAATGGTGAGAACTTCTCCTTCGCGGCAAGCGTTGGTGAAGGGAGTTTCGGCGTTTTCCACCCGCACGTGGACCGGCTTGCAGACATATTTGAGCCCGACGTTGCGCATGAGCGCGCCGGGCAGCAAGCCGGATTCGCAAAGGATCTGAAAGCCATTGCAAATGCCGAGAACGATTCCGCCACCATCGGCGAACTTTCGAACCGACTCCATGACTGGCGAAAACTTCGCGATGGCGCCGGTACGCAGATAGTCACCGTAGGCGAAGCCGCCCGGCACGATGATGGCGTCGCAATTTTGCAGGTCATGCGACTCGTGCCAAAGGAACGTCACCGGTTGGTGGGTCACGTTCTGGACTGTCCAATGCGCGTCATGATCGCAGTTGGAACCGGGGAAGATGATGACGCCAAATTTCATGCGTGGGACCTCGGCGCAGCTTTACTCAAAGTCTAACATGCAGAAAACTTAGGTCCGACGTATTCATCCGAGCAAAGAACAGCGCCCGGAATCAGTCCATATTGTCCGGACCCGGATCGGGTGGCGGAGGCGGAGCTGGAGTGCCGGGCGGCACGGGGCCTCCGACCGGTCCTCCGACGGGCCCTCCGGTTGAAAACTTACGGTAGAAGAAGACATTGTCTCCGGGGCCGCGCTCATTGCGAATCGATTTAAGCTGCTTCCACTGCTGAACGCTCAGCACCTCGCGCAGGTCCAGATTCATCATGGTGTACTCGCGCTCCAGCGCTCCACGCGCCGCCAGCACCTGATCCACCTGCGCGCTGACCTGGCCTTTGTTGGGCTCGTCCTCGTCGAGCAGGTTCTGCAGCTTGAGATCGGCTTTCTCCATGGCGGCGCTGTCGTCAATCAGTTTCAGGCGATGGTTGTAGAAGGTATCGTTCAACTTTGCGATCTGGCTGTCGCTCAGAGCCAGCTTTTTGGCGATCTCGGAATTCTGCCACCACTTGCCCATCTCGTGGCGGATGAGGACCTTGCCCCCGCCGTCGCGAACGGACACTTGCCCGCCTATGGGTCCGCCGGGCGGTGGCCCCATATCCGGACCTTGTGCCATCAGCATGAGTGGGAAGACGAATACGGCCAGAGCAAGCGACTTCTTATTCATTACTGTTCTCCTTATTCCCTTGGTGTGAACGATATTGAGTATTGGCGCCCGCGCTGATCTCGCTTGCCAGTAATGCAGACGGTTCGAGCGCTTCCGGCACTTCACTTTGCATGACCTGTTCGACCCCGACCAGCAATTGCTGGTCGGAATCGGTTTGCGCCTGCGCTTGGACCGGCTGAGGTGCGGGAGCGCCGCGAAGCAAAGCGAAAGCAAGCACGAGCAAAGCTGCTGCGCCAACCCACATGGCAGTCAAAGCCGGCCACGCGCGCTGGCTGGTGGCAATGCGCTCACGAACCGTACCGCGCTGCCGCTGCCAAAACCAACCCGGCCGCTCCGCCGCCGAGCGCAACGACTGCGGCGCGCCGGCAAAAGTTTCCCGCATTTGGCGCTCTTCGCTTTGCAGCAGGAGATCGGTAAGTTCCTCGTCCCGCAATTGCTCCACTAACTTCATGGCATCCCTTTCACTGTCTGCTTCACTTTGGCGATGGCGCGGAACAGATGGGCTTTCACCGTTCCCGTCTCAATTCCCAGCACCTGTGCGATCTCTGCCAGCGGCATCTCTTCGGCAAAGCGCAGCAGAAAAATCGTTCGCTGTTGTTGGGGGAGGACTGCGGCCGCCTGCCAGACCTGCTGTAGCATCTCTCGCGCCAGAAGGCTCCGCTCGGCGGAGGGTTCCGGCGCGCAGACTTCCAGCGCGGCGCCATTTTCTGTATCCCCATCTTGCAACCCGACCAGCCTTCGCCAAAATGCGCTGCGGCGGCTCTTGTGGTGGTCGCGGGCCAGGTTCACCGCAATGCGCAAAAGCCAGGTGCTCACGGAACACTCTCCGCGAAAGCTGGTGCGCTTTTCATAAGCGCGAAGAAAACAGTCCTGCGTCAGCGAGTCGGCGGCATCGCCGTCCTTTACCAGAAGAAGGATGACGCGATACACCCGCTGCTGGTACTGCCGCACAATTGCGTCGAAACGTTCTTCGGCGATGCCTGCCACCTCAACCTGGGTCGATGAACCGGAGAGCGCTGTAAGTGCCGTTTCCACGTGAGTGCTATTACTATGGACGAAAAGCCGGAACGGAGGTTTACAAGCCGAGTTCCGGAACCCTCAGGGACAGTCTAGCGCGATCACGGTTGGCAAATGGATTTTGGCGTCTATCTTCGACTGACGGGCACGGCGCTGAAGCGCTGGTTTGTCGCGCAGTGCCTCGACTCCTTGGCTGTGGGAGTGCTCTGGCTGGCCGGATTGCTCTGGCTGCGGGTACCTCTCGCCCCGCTTTGGTCGGGCATGGCGGCCATTCTGCAATTTGTTCCACACCTTGGGCCCGTTCTGGGCCTCATGGGTCCAACCCTGACGGCTGCCATTAACTGGCGCGACTGGCAACATCCGCTTTATGTGCTCATCCTCTATGCGGGCATTGTGGTGGTGGATGGATTCCTGCTCCAGCCCTACATCATGCGGCGGACGGCCAAGGTGCCCATGTGGGCTTCCATCCTCGCTCCCTTTGCCCTCGGATTCCTTATCCCGTTCTGGGGGATTTTGCTGGCTCCACCCTTGCTGGCAGTGATCTACGCCTTCCGAAGAGGTGTAAAATAGAACGCCGTACCGAAATTTAAAGGGAGGCCTAGCATGTACTCTCCGAGAGGCAGAGTCGCCTGTCTGGCTGTGGCAATTCTGCTGAGTTCGGCTGCCGCTCTAGCCCAATCTTCCCAAGCAACTGAAAATGATGCCCATGAACGGGCTAAGGTCATCGTTCAAAAGATGACCCTCGAACAAAAGCTGGATTTCATAGGGGGAAGAGGCGTGTTCAGCATGCCTCTGCCTGAATTTGGCGTGCCCCCGTTTCAAATGTCGGATGGGCCTTTCGGAATACGGAACGACGCTGCATTTTCAGGGTTCCCGACGACGGTGTATCCCGGCGGGATTGGATTGGCGGCATCGTGGGATCCCATCGTCGCTGAGAGAGTCGGGGCGGGCATCGCCAGGGATGCGAAGTCGCGTGGCATTCATTTTCTACTGGCGCCGGGGGTGAATATCTATCGGGCGCCGATGAATGGCCGCAATTTCGAATACTTGGGCGAAGATCCGTTCCTGGCGTCTTCGGTAGTTGTGGGTTTTATTGACGGCGCACAGAAGGAAGGTGTGAGCGCCACGGTCAAACACTTCGTGGGCAACAACTCGGAATTTGACCGGCACAACTCGGACTCGATTATTGACGAACGCACTCTGCGCGAAATCTACTTGCCGGCTTTCGAAGGGGCCGTGAAACAAGGGCATGTGGGAGCCATCATGGACGGATACAACGTGGTGAACGGCGAACACATGACGCAGAATGGCTACCTGAACAATCGCATCGCGCGCGAAGAATGGGGCTTTCGAGGCTTCATGATGTCGGATTGGGTAGCCACCTACGATGGAGTGGCTGCGGCCAATGGGGGCCTCGATATGGAGATGCCCTATGGCGATCACATGAATGCCAAGACTCTGCTGCCGGCGATCCAGGACGGCAGGGTGAAGGTGGCCACGATAGACGAGAAGGTCGAGCACGTGCTCCAGACTGCGGCGCGGTTCGGATGGCTGGACCACGACCAGATGGACCTTTCCATCTCCCGCTACAGCGAGGAGAACAGAGCTGTGGCGCTGGACGCGGCGCGGCAAACGATGGTGTTGCTGAAGAATGATGGCCATCTTTTGCCACTGGACAAGACAAAGATCAAGTCCGTGCTGGTGGTTGGGCCAGACGCGTATCCCGTCGTACCGGCAGGCGGTGGGAGCGCGCACGCACTTCCTTTTCATGCCGTGAGTGTTCTCGAGGGAATTGGCAATTTTCTGGGTACCTCGGCCAAGGTCTATTACGATCCCGGGCTGCCCACGCTGGTCCAGCTTGCGGACAAAACAGACTTCGTGACCGCAACAGAAAACGGGGAGACTGGGGTAACCGTTCAGGTATTCAATGGTCCGGACCTTTCCGGGAAACCCGTTTCCGATTCAGTGATGGAGCACATTGATTCCGCGGGGCTGACCTGGGAAGATTTCGCCGGGAATATGAAGGCCGCAGAAAAGCTATACCGGGAGGGCCGGAAAAGTTCGAGGCGGTGGACCGGATACTACAAAGCTCCGGCAAGCGGCGCCTATGAAATTGCCGTGCAATGCGATGGCGAGGGGAACGGTAGCCGCGTGTACGTGGATGGCAAACTCGTGGTTGATGAGTGGGAACTGTCTCGTGAATTGCAGCCGCATGTCACACTTCCGCTGTCTGCCGGGTTTCACAAGATTGTCGCTGAGGACTATCAGGACTCGCCGATCGGGGGACGGTTTCGGGTTGCAATCGCACTCCAAGCTGAAATGGTAAACAGCGCAGCCAAAATGCTGGCTGCTAAAGCCGACGCGGTCATTATCGCTGCCGGTTTTGACGCAAACAGCGAATCCGAAGGATCGGACCGGACTTTTGACTTGCCGTTCGGGCAAGCGGAGTTAGTCCGCGAGATTTCCGCCATCAACCACAAAACAGTGGTTGCGCTTACCTCCGGCGGGAACGTGGATGCAACCGGCTGGCTCGAAGGCGTCCCTGCTTACCTTGCCATGTGGTATCCGGGCGAGGAGGGGGGCACGGCGCTGGCGGAGATTCTGTTTGGGGTGGTGAATCCTTCCGGGCATCTGCCCGTCACTTTTGAGCGGCGCTGGCAGGACAATCCGACGTACTCCAGCTACTACCCGGTGGGGAACACGAAGCGAGTCGTGTACAAGGAAGGAGTGTTTGTCGGATACCGCGGCTATGAGCAGAAAGGAATCAAGCCGCTGTTCCCGTTTGGCTATGGGCTGTCGTACACCACGTTCAAGTATGCGAATTTATCGGTCACTCCCAAGAGCGAGGATTCGGACGTGCTTTGCACCGTCTCGTTCGATGTGACCAATACCGGCGACCGCGCGGGCGCAGCCGTTCCGCAGGTCTATGTTGCCGACGGGCACGCCAAGGTTCCGCGTCCGCCGAAGGAGCTGAAAGGGTTCACAAAGGTCATGCTGCAGCCGGGAGAAACGCAGCACGTTTCCATCGAGCTCAATGCGCGAGCCTTTGCGTATTTTGATCCCAAGGCAATGAAGTGGGAAATTGCGCCGGGGACATTCGGCATTCTGGTGGGGAGCTCCTCGGAGCAGGTTGAGTTGGAAGGGTCGGTTACGTTGTCGGAAAGCGTGGCCAACATCAAGATGTAAGTCGGGAAGTGTCCGCGTTTTGCTTACTGCTTTTTGAGTAGGGCGCGTGGCTGCGGGAAATCACGGGCGTCTCCACCTGCTTGAGGCCCAGGTGGAAAGCGGTTTCTAATTCCGAGGAGAACTTTGCCGCGTCCACGTGGCCGCCCGGTTCCGACAGCAAAAGAGTCGCGCCCGCTTTCATGGCTTGCGCGACTTCGGCAAAGAAGGCGGCCTGTGTCGGGAAATTCGTGTACAACCGCGAAGGCGAGCACGAAGTCCACTTTGCCGCTGAGATCGGCCACTCCCATGGAGTTGCTTTGCGCGAGCCGCGCATCCACCCGGTCCAGCAGGCTACGTTTTTGCAGGCGGCGCTTTAGCGTCCGCAACATGCGGGCCTGCACGTCCACGGCGACCACTTTGCCTGAACGGCCCTACGAGTCGTGCCAGCTCGAGGGTGAAAAACACCATGCCGGGGCCGGGTTCGAGCACGGTCATTCCTTCACGTACATAGGGCCGCAGAATCTGCGCGGGATTTTGCCAAAGCCGGCGAATCGGACTCGCCAGAAAATAACCCAGCCACCAGGGACAAACCCGTTCTGGCATGGCGGCCTCCTTGGATCACGATAAGACAATACGCGCTTCCGCGTAAGTTTTTAGAGCTTATGCGGTTGTGTTGGCAGCGGGAGCTTCGGAACGGCCGCAGCGATGCCGCATGCCCTGGCGAAATTTTTCGCGCTCTTCGGGAGTCATCTGGGCCCAGCGCTCCTGCATGCGGTAACGCCAATAAGGCTGACGGTTGGGCAACAGGCGCGGCCCGCCGAACAGCACCCAGCCCAGGCCGAGCAATCCCAGTGCTTGCCAGTAGGTGATGGTGTGCAGTCCGAATAAGCCGGGCATGAGCCAGTTCCACAGGTACAGCACAGCGCTGCCAAAGCCGGCGCACACAATCGTCAGCACCAGCAGAATGCCAAAGATTCGTAAAATCCATTTCATTGTCGTGATCCTCTCGTAAATTCGTCGTAAATTTCCTGTAGCCGCTCGCGCAGATGCAACACCGCATAACGCTTGCGCGAGAGCAACGTATTAATGCTCAGGCCGGTAGACTCCGACATTTCCTTGAAGGTGCGGCCCTCGAGTTCATGGGCCACAAAGACCTCGCGCTGTTCTTTCGGCAATTCCTGCAACGCCGCCTCGAGTTCGTCCATCAGCACGCTGCGGGCAAAGGCGGCATCGGGCCCGGCTTCCGGGGAAGGCAGCAGGTCCTCCAGCAGCAGAGGTTCGCCATCTTCGTTCGCTGACAACGCATCCTGCGTTGAGGCCGTCGGGACCCTTCTTGCGAAAGCGGTCAATGATGCGATTGCGCGCTACCCGGAACAGCCAGGCGCCTACCTGCTCGATGGGCTGCATCATCCGGAAGGCGACCACCAATTCGTAGAAGACTTCCTGCAGAATGTCTTCCACTTCACTCTCGTCGGCGACGCGCCGGCGGATGAAGTTCCGCAGGCGGCCCTGCTCCCGCGCGACTGTGCTGGCGATGCGTTCGTCTTGTTCGGCCATCCAGAATGTGCTCAGCGGCCCAGTCATTCGCTATTGAGGACGAATGAGCGGCGGGGATATTGTATGGGCTGCGGTGTTGAGCGGATACTGGGGCGTGGGAGGCTGGCTGTGAAGGAGGAGGTTTATTTGCTTTGGTTTGTGCAAGAACGAGATGATGGCGACGACAGCGAATTGCTCATCGGAGTCTACTCAAATGAGTCGGGAGGCCAAAGCAGCTGTCGAACGCGTCAAAGACAAGAGAGGCTTTGCCAGCTTTCCTGAGGGCTTTCAGATACACCCATACCAACTGGACAAGGATCGTTGGACGGAAGGCTTTATTATCGGCTGAAATTAGCAGCCGATTCAGTCCTGGATGAGCCGGTCGGGTAGAGCCACCCATGCTATACTTCATCATCGCCTGCATGCAGCAAGGGGCAATCCATGGATCTCCTCCACGGGCGAATTCATTCCGGCAGATCGGCTTGCATAAGATCAGCGCCATCAAACAATTCTGAAGACGAGGTATAGCTATGTCTGGCCATTCCAAATGGGCCACAATCAAGCACAAGAAGGGCGCTCTGGACGCCAAGCGGGGCAAGATTTTCACGCGCCTGATCAAAGAAATCAGCATTGCCGCCAAGAACGGCGGCGATCCGGATACCAACCCGCGCCTGCGCACGGCCATTCTCGCGGCTAAAGCCGAGAATATGCCGGCCGACAACATTAAGCGCGCCATTCAGCGCGGCACCGGCGAACTTCCCGGCGTAAATTACGAAGAGTTCTCCCTGGAAGGCTATGGACCCGGCGGCGTTGCCGTCCTGTTGGACATCAATACCGACAACCGCAATCGTACCGTCAGCGAGATCCGTCACGTCTTCGGCAAGAACGGCGGCAACATGGCCTCAGCCGGGGCGGTTGCGTATTTGTTCCACAAGAAGGGTGACATTGTCATCCCTAAATCAGCGGCCCAGGAAGATGACTTGATGGCCATCGTGCTGGACGCCGGCGCCGAAGATCTGCGCGACGATGGCGACAATTGGGAAGTGGTGACCGATCCCTCTGCCTATGAAGCGGTTCTCGAAGCGGTAAAGAAGGCAGGTCTTACACCGGCTTCATCGAGTGTAGCCATGATTCCGCAGAACTACATCAAGCTGGAAGGGCCGAATGCCAACACCATGATCCGGCTCATGGAAGCGCTCGAAGAGCACGACGACGTGCAGAACGTCCATGCCAACTTCGACATCGATCAGAAATTACTCGAGGAAGTGGCCGGATAGCTCTTAGCAGCTTTGATTGCAGCTCGCGGGTGCTGTGGAGTCCCCCGCCGCTCAGCTAGGAGGCCAACTGCACTTGGATATCGGTCCATTTCACCTGCAGATTATTTTCTCGTGCCCGCAAACTTCTGGAGCGTTGCAAATTCATGTGATCGCTCGCAGTCTCCAAATCGATCCGGGTCGGCCAGCTATTCTCTTGCAGTTTTCAACACTTTCTGTGCAGAAGCGTGTGGAAAAGCACGCTGATGACCTTATAAGTTGCTCATGCCGGGATGCTTTCTACACCTTGCACACTCTCGGGTGCTGGCACGATCGTGGTAAGGTGGACGAGTCTCGCACGATTTCATTTTCCTTCTCTCCCGCTTCGTGAAAACGCGTATTGACAAGTTGCTCTTTCAGCGTGGCATTGCTTCTTCCCGCGAGCGCTCCCAGGCGCTCATTCTGGCTGGAAAAGTTCTGGTGAATGGCCAAAAAATTGAAAAAGCCGGCGCTGCCGTCGAGGATGACGCGGAGATCCGCATTCTTGGCGAAGATCTCAAATATGTGAGCCGCGGCGGCCTCAAGTTGGAGAAGGCACTGGATCACTGGAAAGTTCAAGTTGCCGGAAGGATATGTCTGGACGTAGGCGCCTCCACCGGCGGGTTCACCGATTGCCTTTTGCAGCATGGGGCGGCACGCGTCATTTGCGTGGATACCGGCCACGGCCAGATTGATTTTCGCCTTCGCCAGGACCCTCGCGTTCGGCTGCTGGAAAAAACTAATGCCCGCTACCTTACCCGCGAGCAATTGGGCGAAGCTGGTGGATTTGGTAGTCATGGACGTTTCATTCATCTCTGCTACCCTAGTGCTGCCGCCAGTGATGGCTGCGGCTTTTCCTCCGCAGGGGCCGCACGGCAAGCAGGTTATTGTGCTGGTAAAGCCGCAATTCGAGGTGGGGCGGGAGCAAGTCGGCAAGGGCGGAATTGTACGTGACCCTGCACTGCAAACTGCCGCCACTGAGAAAGTCCGCAAGTGCATTGTCGATTTAGGGTGCCACACCACGGACTTGATCGAATCGCCGATTCTGGGAGCCGAAGGGAACCGCGAATTTCTCCTCTATGGAAAGGAATAATTGTGGGTGTGCAGGCTGCCTCGCACCACGGCCGTTCCGGTGCCGGTTGAGACTTTCTGTACAATTTAGTTAAACCATGGCTGAACAACCCGCCACCGCCATCAAGTCGGCTGCCATCATTTCCAAACCGGGGAAAGCTGAATTGGGAGCAATTCTCCCCAAACTCCTCGACTGGTTTCACCAGCACCACTACGAGATCGTGGTCGACAAAGAAACCGCTCCCTTCGCTCCCGGCCAGCAGGTCATGGAACGTGACCAGATGTCCACCCGAGCGTTGAACTTCGTCCTGGTGCTCGGAGGAGACGGGACACTACTGGCCGCTGCCCGAGCCGTAGCGAAGGCGGGAATCCCCGTGTTGGGTGTAAATCTCGGGTCACTGGGGTTTCTCACCGAGGTTCCGTTGGAGAATCTATACCCTGTGCTACAGAGTATTGAGGACAACCGTGGCGTCGTTGAAACTCGCTCGATGGTGCATTGCGATGTAATCCGGGAAGGCGTCTGCATTGCCAGTTTCGATGGAGTCAACGATGTGGTTGTTGGAAAAGGTGCCATCGCCCGGCTCAATCATTGCGAAGTCTACGTTGACCGAACCTTTGTTTCCAGTTATCAGGCGGACAGCCTGATTGTTTCCACTCCTACAGGTTCTACGGCGTACTCGCTCGCGGCTGGAGGACCGGTTCTGATGCCTTCGGTAGAGGCTTTTGTCATTACGCCCGTGTCGGCGCATTCCCTTACCCACCGCCCCTTGGTTGTGCGCGATGAGGCGGAGATCGAGATCGTGGCCAAGACCGGCAGCGATGAGGCTTACCTGAGCGTAGACGGCCAGCTCGGGATGCCGCTGCAAGATGGCGATCGCCTGTTGTGCCGCAAGTCGGCGCTGCGTGTAAAACTGTTCCGCACGGAAGCGAACTTTTTCGATGTCTTGCGCACCAAGCTGAAGTGGGGACAGCGTTAGCGGTTACAGAGACCATCGCTCAGAAGAGTTCTCCGTGCACCCATGCACCCCGGCCCTGGGGACTTGCGGTGCTATACCCGGCACCGGAGGCCATGCCCTGCTGGTAACCGCGTATGCACTTCCGGTGATTGACTACCACAAAAGTAACCTCTAAGTTCCTTTTAACAATTTTGTTCCAGCCTGTGGGCTCGAGATTGCTGGAGTCGGATTCGGCCGGTCACCCAGCATTCGAACGAACTTTTGAATACTCGCATCACGCTTGCTGGCCTCGGCAATTTTTGGGGCTAAACAGTAGCTGGCACTGCGCCCATCGTCGTAAGAGACAGCACCTTCGCGTGTGACAAATGTGTCAACCCCGTGCATGGAGGCAGCGACATGAAGTCCCCCTATCTATTTTCTTCGGCTGCGTGTGTGAGTCTGTTCGTGCTCATAGCTATCGGCCCGGCGCAAGCGCAAAAAGACCCCGGCCCCAGGGGAGGTCCCTCGGGAGCAGGTGGTCCATACTCAAATCTCAGCGACAATGAAAAGTCCATCTTCGGCGAGGCCATGAAAGCATTCATGGAGGTGGACTCAGTTTCTGGCACGGTGGAGGAAGGGAAAGGCCTGGGGCCCACATTTAATGGCAATAGTTGCGCCCAATGCCACGCCCAGCCCGCCGTTGGTGGCAGCAGCCCGGGGCTCAAGAGTCAACAGAATCCGGTTCCGAATCCACAGGTGGCACTTGCCACCCTGGACGGAGCCCACAACTCTGTTCCGTCGTTTATCACCGTAGATGGCCCGGTGCGTGAAGCCCGCTTCATTCGCAACTCCGACGGTTCGCTGGATGGCGGTGTCCATGGCCTATTCACGATTGCGGGCAGGAGCGACGCCGCTGGCTGCAATCTTGCACAACCTAACTTCGCTGCCCACCTGGCGGTCGGCAATGTGGTTTTTCGCATTCCAACGCCCCTGTTCGGACTGGGTTTGGTGGAAAATACCCCGGATGCCACCTTACAGGCTAACCTGGCGGCCAACCGGGGCCTCAAAGCTCAGCTTGGGATCGCAGGCCGTCTGAACGTCAGCGGGAACGACGGTACTGTTACCAAATTCGGCTGGAAGGCGCAGAACAAATCCTCGATGATGTTTGCCGGCGAAGCCTACAACGTCGAGCAAGGTGTTTCCAACGAACTCTTCGGCAACGAACGTTTGGCGGTGCCGGGATGCGTTTATAACGGTACCCCGGAAGACGCAACTCCGATTGACGAGGCCGCGGGAGGAGAAACTTCCTCTGATCTGGTCTTTTTCTCGCTTTTCACGCGCTTTCTGGCAGCACCGCAACCCGCTTCCTTTTCGCCATCGGCGAAAAACGGAGAAAAGCTGTTCAGCTCCATCGGATGTGCTCTCTGCCATAGCCCGACCCTTACTACGACAAAATCACAGTACGCAGCTTTAGATGGCCTCACATATCATCCCTACTCTGATTTCGCTCTCCACCACATGGGCTCGACGCTCGCCGATGGCGTCAACCAGGGCGTCGCCGAAGCAGATGAGTTTCGCACGGCTCCGCTTTGGGGGGTGGGGCAGCGCTTGTTCTTCCTGCATGACGGTCGCACCTCCGATCTCTTGCAGGCTATCCAAGTGCATGCCAGCCCATCCGGCAGGGGCGGTAATATGCGTTTCGCGCGGGCTCGCAGTCAGAGCCAGAGTAATGGTTCGGAAGCTAGTGCCGTAATTAACCGCTTCAATTCTCTTTCCGCTTCGCAAAAGCAGGATATTTTGAACTTCCTGCGGTCGCTATAGACAAAGCCAGCGCGGAGGGTCTGCTGTGGCCCTCCGCCTGCCAATTTGAGGAAAAATGTACGTTCGTTTCGCGTTGCTTTTGCTCACTACAGCCACTGCGGCGCAAACCGTCCACCCCGCGGTGTGCGGGCCTACTCCGAATGTCCGCCATGAGATTCAGCAAGCGGACATGACTCCGGTCGGCAATCCCGTGGATTTCGATCACAACATCGCCCCCTTTCGCTCGCTGCGCGCCCGTTATCCCGCGAACCTGTTTGTCAATGAGCGCTACCAGGACGCCGTGCAACAGTTTGGCATTGAAGGCCACTTGGGCGCGCTTACGCAGGAATATCAGGACCTCTTGTTAGAGCACCCGGACGATCTCCTGTACCAGTACCTGGCTGCGCGCGCTATGGTCGGGCGAAGCACCCGTTCGGCAATGGCTACGCTGAAGGAGATTGCGGAGAAAGACCCGAAATTTGCCCCGGCTCACGCCTCGCTGGCGGAAATCTATGCCTCGGACGTATTTCGCGACGTGCAGAAAGAAAATGTGGAGCGCGCGAAGATATCAGCGCTTTGCCCTGCAGTCCAGCTTGTTCCGCGCCCTCCCGCTTTGCCCGCTCGCAGCCCGCTCATAGACCAGGCCGAGCGGTTGTTGGATAGTCGTGGCGCGCCCGGCCAAGTTGCTGAAATGGCTGGCCGGGGCATTCGCGAAGATGAGTGGAGATTGCAGCGCGCCCGTGCTTTCGATTGGTACAGCGTAGATCTAAAGCGCCAGATGCTGCAGGAAGTGCGCGCCGAATACTGGAAGCTTTGGTCCATTCAAGTGCGCTGCTACCAGCGTTCCGGACAGCCGGCGAAAGCAGCGCAACTGCTGGCCTCCATGGAGCAACGGGCCGGAGGTCTGCAGAGCAGCGATGGTCCCAGCTACTGGGAGTCTTTGGCGGCTTTGGCGCGTTTGTACATCGAAGCAAACGAGAAGCCCGAGGCCGCGGCGAAATTGAATGCCATGAGCCAGTTCCTGGACCAGCACCCGGACCCGAACCGCGCAACGCGCCTGGAAAACTTACGCACGCTCATGACCGCACAAAACAAATAACTGCTCCCGGTCAGATGCGCATCGTTCTGCCTGGCGTGGCCTCCGCCCGGAGCAAGTCCGCAGTGCTTTCCCGCCTGCGGATTACCTGCACTGACCTACGCTCCACCAGAATTTCTGCCGCTCGCGCACGCGTGTTGTAGTTCGACGCCAACGACATTCCATAGGCCCCGGCATCCAAAATGGCAAGAAGGTCGCCTTCTTGCACAACTGGCAGAGTGCGCTCCCGTGCGAAGAAATCTCCTGTTTCGCAGATGGGGCCGACCACGTCGGTGGGTTCGTGCGCAGATTCGGCGCCGGCAGTCACTGGCACGATCTCATGGTGGGCTCTATACAGGGATGGCCGGATCAAATCATTCATTGCGGCATCGACAATCAGAAATTTCTTGCCGTCGTTCTTCTTCTTGTACACCACCCGCGTTAGCAGCGCGCCCGCCGGGCCAACAATGGAGCGTCCCGGTTCGAGCAGCAGATGCACCTTCAGGCCACGCAACGGCTCGATCAGAGCTTTAGCATACTTCGGTACGGAGGAGGCAAAATCGCGTCCTTGCGCTCCGTCATAAGGAATTCCAAGGCCCCCTCCCGCATCCACGTAGTCAATCCTGTGACCGTCTCTGCGCAAGGTTCGCACCAGATCGGCCACGCGCGTCATCGTGTCTGCAAACGGTCTCGGGTCGGTAATCTGCGATCCAATATGCACGCTCACTCCGCGTACCCTAAGAAACTTTGCCGGCGCGGCTTTCGCATACAACGACTGTGCCTGCTGAATCGGAATACCGAACTTGTGCTGGTGCAATCCCGTGGAAATGTAAGGATGCGTTTCCGCCGGAACATCAGGATTCACCCGCAACGCAATCGCGGCCGTCTTCTTAGCTCTGGCGGCGCATTCGGCCAACGCGTGCAGCTCCGATTCACTCTCGACGTTAAAAAGCAGGATGCCCACTTTCAACGCCAGTTGCATCTCCTCCGCAGTCTTGCCGACCCCGGAGAACACCACCTTGGCCGCAGTTTTCGGCGCTGCCCGCAGCACCCGCTCGATTTCCCCGCCGGAAACTACGTCGAAACCACAACCCAGTTTTGCCAGCAAGCGAAGTACGCTCAGATTTGAGTTGGCTTTTACCGAATAGCAAACCGTATGAGGCGCCTTGCCGAACGCCTCGTCGAAAACACGGGCTCGTTGGCGGATAGCGGAAGCGGAGTAGACATACAGCGGTGTGCCAAAGCGGTCAGCCAGACGTGCCAAAGCGACATCCTCACAGTAGAGGTCTGATGGACCGGTCTTGGCTGTGTGGTAGGAAAAGGCCGGAGGCCTGACCGGATGATAGTCTTTCGTGCGGCTCAACTGTTCTTCCCAGCCGTGTCTCTGACCTTGATTACCACCACCGTTTGATCATCGAAGGTTTCCACCCCAGCCGAATATTCCGCTACGGCTTTGAATAGAGACTCCACTACGTAGTCTGCCGTTTGGGTGCAATATCTTGTGACTATCTTGTGCACGCGTTCCCGTCCGAATAGATCTCCTTTTTGATTCCGCGCGTCGAGAATGCCGTCGCTGAAGAACACAAAAAGATCGCCGGGTTCTGCCTGAAATGTGAACTCGTCATAGTCGGCATCATCAAAGAGTCCTAAGGGCAGACCGGTGGCTTCAATGATTTCTGTCTTACCCAGGTGGCAATAAATAGGGCGAGGCAGGCCCGAATTCGCAACCTGCAGCGTCTTGTTCTCGTCATTCCAAACGGCGTAGGTTAGTGAGACGAATTGCGCATCAATCCGGCGTTCGCCCAGCGAGAAGTTTACCGCGCGCAACATTTCCGCCGGTCCCGGCTCAATCGGAGCATGAGACCGCAAAATTCCGCTGACCAGCGCTGCGTAAATGGCCGCAGGGGCGCCTTTGCCGCTGACGTCACCAATCACCATCGCCGTGCGCGAAAGGGAATAGCCTACGAAGTCATAGAGATCTCCGCCAATCGCGCGTGCCGGAGCAAATTTCGCCGCGATCTCCAGATTCGCCAATTTGGGTGGCGACTGTGGCAGCAAGCGATTCTGCAACTCACGAGCCAATGCCAGATCCCGCTCCAGCCGTTTCTCCTGGCGCTCGATTTCCTCATAAAGACGCGCATTCTCCAGCGCAATCGCAATCTGGGCTGCGAGTGTGATCATAGTCCGACGGTGGTCGTCCGTGAAAAATCCGCGCCTTGTATGTTCCAGATCGAGAATGCCAATAACCTTGTCTTTGTAGATCAGGGGCACCGCCAGCTCAGATCGTGTCTCGGGGTTCACGTTCACGTAACGGGAGTCTTTGGTCACATCCGGGACGAGAACTGCGTGCTTGTGCTGGGCTGCGTGGCCCACCACGCCCATCCCGAGCGGCCGGTCGTCCTTGAGTTGGATGTTTTCCCCAAAGCGCAGGGAGAATCGGTGCTGCAGCTTCTGTCCCGTAGAATCGAGCAGGAGAATGCTGAACATTTGGTAATCGATCAGCCGCGCCACCAGTTCGGCGATATGTTTCAGCAATTCATCCACGTGCAGAATCGACGTGAGTTCGCGTGCAATTTCATTGAGCAAGAGTAAAGTCCGCGCTTGCCGCGTGGTGCGAGTATGCAGCCGCGCATTCTCAATGCCCACGGCCATGCGAGACCCGATCAGCGTCAGCAATCGCTTGTGTTCTTCCTTGAAGTAACCGGGCTGCACGGCCTCAATGTTGATCACGCCTATGAGCCGGTTCTTCAAAATGAGCGGAACCGCCAGCTCTGAGCGGACTTCCGGCACGGCGCCGATGTAGCTCGAGTCGTTGGCCACGTCATTCACCAGCACGGCTTCGCGCCTTTGTGCCGCCAATCCGGTGACTCCCTGGCCAACCTTAATGACCGACCGCTCGCTAACTTCTGGCGGGTATCCCACCTGAAAGCGAAAGCGCAGTTCTTGCGTCTTTTCATTCAGCAAAAGGATGGCAAATATCTGGTAATCAATGACTTTGCGAACCAATTCCGCGACCCGGCGCAAGGTGGTATCCAGGTCGAGAGTGGTGTTGACCACATCGGCCACTTCCAGCAGAAGAGGCTCAATGTTGTAGCCAAAATCGGTTTGAACGTCGCTCGCTGCCACAGCATTCTATGATATCAGTCAGTTGGAAAGTCATCGTTACGGTTCAGCTAACCGGCTTCTTTTTCGGGTGCGAGGTTGGCAGGCCGGGCTACTCGCGCGGAATTACACAAATGTCCGGCAGGTTGCGATACATCTCGGCGAAGTCCAGTCCGTAGCCCACGACGAATTCGTCCGGAATCGTAAAACCCAGATAGTCCACATCCACAGGCTGTTTTCGTCGCGACGGCTTATCAAGCAGGGCCGCAATCCGCAAGGACTCAGGCTGGTGGGCCAGCAGGATCTTCTTCAGGAACGTCAGCGTCAGCCCGGTATCGAGGATGTCTTCCACCAGGATGATGTTCTTGCCCCGCATGGACTGATCCACATCTTTGGTGAGCCGCACTTCGCCAGTCGAGTCCCATCCCGACTTCAGTTCCTGCGCAGGGCTCGGCCGATTGCCGTAGCTGGATACGCCGATGAAGTCAAAAGTTGCATCCAATCGAACCTGGCGCGCAAGGTCGCTGAGGAAAATCGCTGCGCCTTTCAGTACGCCAATGAAGATGAGAGATTTACCCGCAAGATCGCGCGTGATGTCCGCGCCTATTTCCGCCACCCGGCGGGCAATCTGTTCACGAGAAATCAGGACCTTCAACTCCGCCACGGCGGTTCATATTAAACTAAACGGTTGGCAATTTGCAGTTAGCGCCCAGCTAAGCCCTGTCCGCACTGTGGTTTGACTTCATGCGGCCAAACGCTAATGGCTAATTGCCAGGCCCATGGAGGGAGTTCTCATGAATCTCAACGGCGTCAAACTTACCTGGCTGGGACATGCCACCTTCCGCATCGAAACCCCGGCCGGCAAAATCATCCTGGTGGATCCCTGGGTCATGGGCAATCCCATGTGCCCTCCGGCAGAGAAAGATGTCAAGAAAGTGGACATCATGCTTTGCACCCACGGCCACGGAGACCATATCGGCGACGCGGTGGAAATCGCGCAAAAGCGCAATCCGTCGTCCGTGATTGGGATTCCAGAACTCTGCGGCTGGCTGGGCAAGAAGGGTGTGAAGAATCTCGCCGAGATGAACAAAGGCGGTACGCAAACCGTCGACGACATCAAGGTCACCATGGTACACGCCGACCACTCTTGCGGTATCCAGGACGGTGACCAACTCGTCTACGGCGGCGAAGCCTGCGGCTACGTCATCGAATTCTCCAACGGGCTCAAGATTTATCACGCCGGCGACACCAATGTTTTCGGTGACATGCGCATTATTCAGGAGCTGTACTCACCCGATATCGCCATGCTGCCCATCGGCGATCACTACACCATGGGGCCGCGCGAAGCGGCTTATGCGGTCAATTTGCTCAAGCCGAAAACGGTGATTCCCATGCACTTTGGAACATTTCCCGTGCTGGTCGGCAGGCCGAGCCAGTTGCAGAAACTGGTTCCCGCTGTCGAAGTGACGGAGATGAACCCCGGTGTGACGGTCACCTAGAATTCTTTAAGTCTTGTTATCACGAGACAGTTGGCCCGCCGGCAGATCAAATCGAGGATCCTGCTTTTCCCAGGAAGGCGAAAATGACTCAGACGACGCGCCCCGAATGGTTTCGTTACGGCATCACGGTCCCCGCCGTGGACGAATACCTTTACTCCATCCTTCCTGCCCGTGATGAGGTCCTTGCCGAAATGGAAGCCGAGGCCATCCAGCGACGTATTCCCATTGTCGGCCCGGGGGTTGGGCGCATTCTGCATCAGCTGGCAATCATGATTCAGGCCAAAACTGTCTTCGAACTTGGCTCTGCCATCGGTTATTCCACCATCTGGTGGGCGCGCTCCGTAGGCGAGAACGGCTGCGTCATCTACACCGATTCCGACCGAAAAAATGCCGATCAGGCGAGGCGCTACTTCGACCGCGCCGGAGTCGGCAAGCAGATCAGCGTTAAGATCGGCGATGCGTTGGAACTGCTTTCCGAAGAGAAGCAACAGTTCGACATCATCTTCAATGATGTGGATAAGGAAGACTACCCGCGCGTGTTCAAGCTGGCTTTGCCGCGGCTGCGTGCCGGAGGGTTGTTCGTGACGGACAACGTCCTGTGGAGTGGAAAGGTCACCCAGAAGAATCCCGCCGACGCAAATACGAAAGCTATTCAGGAATTCAATCGCCTGCTTTACGGCTCGCCGGACTTATTTACGACGATTCTGCCCATCCGGGATGGGGTGGCGGTGGCGGTGAAGAAGTAAAACTGCAAGCAATGCGATCTTCCTCTGCGTACTCTGCGGTTCAGGAAGTTCGATTTACTAAGTGACTTAATAGTCATGCTCAAACTCCTCTGCACCACCGCCCACCCCGACGACGAAGCCTGGGCTTTCGGCGGGTCGCTGCTGCGCTACCGTAAGCAGGGAATCGAGACGCATGTAATCTGCCTGACCCGTGGCCATGCAGCCACCAACCGCGGGGAAGCCAGTTCCGGCGATGAGCTCGCCGCGATTCGAACGGAAGAGTTCTACGAGGCTTGCCGCATTCTGCGGGTAACGCAGGCCACGATTCTCGATTATCCGGATGGAGGGCTGGCCAGCCTCGATTTCATCCAGGTCGCAGGCGACCTCATGCGCCGCATTCGCGAAATCCAGCCGCAAGTTGTGCTGACCCTCGGGCTGGAAGGCACGGTGACTGCCCACGTGGATCATTCCTCCGTGGGGCTCTTGACCACCGCTGCCTTTCACTGGGCGGCTCGCAGCGACAGTTTTGCCGAGCAGATTGCGGGCGGATTGCCTCCTCATAGAGCACAGAAGCTGTACTACACGACCGCCTTAAAGACTTGGCCCGAGCGCCAGCCGGTAGCGCTCTCGCCGGTTACTACGAAAATTGATGTTCGCGGATTTATGGACACCAAAGTGGCAGCCTTCCGCGCCCATCACAGCCAGGTGCCGCTGCTTGAAACCTATGGGGACCGCGCCCTGCGCCAACCCGAAGAGTTGTTTCACCTGGCCGCGGCCGTACCACCGCAGACCCTGCTAGCGGTTGAAACAGACCTCTTCAGCGGCGTCACGGGCGCAAGCTGATTTAAGATATTTTTCGGCGTCCTCGGCGGTAAAGCTGTTCGCGGATGCCGCCGGAGAGCCGGGCTCTAATCCAGATTCCCCTGTTCCAGCACCACATTCTCGCGGACAATCAGCCGGTGCGCCGCCATCTCTTTCAGCTTGGGCAAGACGCGGCTCACGTGCTCGTCCATGTCTACGAAAATGATAATCACCGGCAGCCTGCCTCCCGCGTCCACCAGGTGCGCTGTTTCGACCTTGTGCCGGCCCAGAAATCCGGCCACCGCATGGATCGCGGTCGCAGCGTAGACATTTTCTTCGCGCAGATAGCGAAGGATCTCCAGGTGTAGCGGCTTATGGTGCCACTGGTCAGCTTCGTTGAGATAAATCGTGACTTGAACGGCCACAGTGTCTGCCATTTTACAGCGCCCTCGCAAGTGCCATGCCGCCTAATGCCGCTGCCAGGCAAAGCACGTTATTGCCAAAGAAGTTCCCCAGCCCCAGTAACCATTGGCCGCGCTCAAACAGTGACATGCTTTCAAACGCGTAGCTCGAGAATGTCGTGAAGGCTCCGCAAAAGCCGATCACCACCAGCAGCCGCCAGCGAGGATCGGCCAGCGCACGCTCGGTAGTCCAGACCATAAAAAAGCCCACAATCAGGCTGCCCATCACATTGACCAACAGCGTGCCGTAGGGAAAATCCGGGCCCCACTCGCGCACTGCAAACCTGCTCAACCAGTATCGGGAGTTGGCGCCGAACATTGCGCCCAGGGAAATAATAAGGAAATCTTTCAGACCATCCACGATGGAGTTCTCCTACAAAAGTTTGTAGGAGTTATCAGCCCAGTCGCATTGACGGCTGGATCCAGGCGGTTATGGCGAACTCCATCGCCTAAATATTTTTTACCACAGAAGGCCACGGGGAGCACAGTGAAAAACGGGCAAACGGGCCACGCCAGTCACATTGCACCACTCACGCTCACTTCTTCCGCTCCACCAGAAACCGCGCCAGCGCTTTCAGTGTCCCCGCTCTTTTTCCAAAATTATCCAACAGCGCTACAGCCGAATCCACCAGCTCATCCGCCCGCCGCAGCGACTCCTCTACCCCGAACAGAGCCGGATACGTTGCCTTTTCCGCCGCCGTATCCTTGCCGGCCGTCTTGCCCAGTTGCTCTGATGTCTGCGTCACATCGAGCACGTCATCCACAATCTGAAATGCCAGCCCAATCTTTTGTCCAAACGACCGCAATTTTGCAACGGCGTCATCATCGGCGCCCGCATACAAGCCCCCACTCACTACACTCGCGGTAATCAACGCCGCCGTCTTGGAACGGTGAATGTACTCAATCATTTCAAGACTCGGCTTGTGGTGCTCCGCCTCCAGATCCACCACCTGCCCGCCGATCATTCCATTGATAGTTCCGGTGCCGCGCGCAATCTCCTCGATAATGCGCACCCGCGCTTCTGCCGGACAACGCAGCTTCGCCATCACTTCGTAGGCCTGTGTCTGCAAGGCATCGCCGGCCAGAATGGCTATTGCCTCGCCAAACGCTTTGTGGCATGTCGGCCGCCCGCGGCGCAGATCGTCATTGTCCAGCGCGGGCAGGTCATCATGGATTAACGAATAGGTGTGCAGCATCTCCAGGGCAGCGCCCAGCTCATCAATCCCGTCGGGCAGGCAGCCTGCAATCATCCGCCCCGCCTCCATGCAGAGAATCGGACGCAGCCGTTTGCCTCCGGCAAACAGGCTGTGGCGCATCGCCCGGTGAATCGATTCCGGCCGCTGGGTTGCGGCAGGCAGCAATCTTTCCAATGCGGCATCCGCCGCTGCCTGTCCTTGCGCTAGGGTTTGTGGAAGCACGACGCATGAGTATAGCAAGGCGCTCCGCCGTGCGGCGTGCGCCTGGGGAGCGAGCAACTACCCAGAAAAAAGGGCGCCGCTATGGGCGTCCTTGGGAATCCTGGCCTGTTTCAGTCTAGGCAGCCGCTCGGTCTTCGCCCGCTTCATTCAGCGCCGCTCGAAGAATTCCGCGAGTGTCATAGGAGGGGCAACAATCCGCAGCTCCCGCATTGAGCGAGGCAGTCCACATCTCTTCGTCGGCCAGGCGGTGATTGCAGATGATCCTGGCCCCGGGGAAATCGTGTGACAAGCGCTCCACATCGCGCATTGAGACGAGCTCCATATCAACAACAACGATTCCCGTGCCGTCTGTAGTGAGGGAACTGCGTAGTTGGTTCAGCGAAGGCGCCTGCTGGACCAGGCGAAAAGTTTTACCCAGGGAAGCAACGAGGGACTGACTTGTCCCCGGGTCGCTCTGCAAAAGAAAAACATGGAGAGGCTGCATACATAACCTCCTGAGGGCATGCCGTCGTCTACGGCGGGCTGGCTGCCGCAGTGGGCTGGCACCGCGGCAGAGTTGACGAACACGAGCAGCGGCAGACTTGAAACGCCGCCTATCTCTTCGCTTGAGCCTTTCCAGTTTGCGGCTCAAACGGTTCGGCCTGGAGTTTGCCGTTCTGTTTGAGCAGGATTTCCACTTTGCCTTCCGCTTCTTCCAGTTCTTTACGGCAGGCGGCCGAAAGTTGCATGCCTTCTTCAAACAGGGTCAGAGACTGTTCCAGGGGAATTTCCCCCTTTTCCAGTTCCTGCACAATTTTCTCCAACCGCTGAAGGCAATCTTCGAATTTTGCCAACGGGCGTAACCCCTGTTTCCTATTTTATGCCAGCTGATTTCCAGTAGAACTGAAAATTTCCGTGAATTTATTCATCGTTCTTTAGCGGTTACCTGTGGATAAGTTACCTGTGGAAAACGATCAATCGGGCGAGGGAATTTGGGGCTTCTGCCTCGACTGGTGGCTTCCTCTGCGTTCTCTGCGCCCTCTGTGGTTACGCCTTAGCGCCCAGCGCTTCCAGCACATCTACTGCGGAAGCATACTTGCCCTGAGGAGCACTGATCTGTGCGCCCTGAACTATGGGGCGCACGGAGAGGAGCATCTCCCGCGCGATAGCGATGCCCTCTTCACGGGCCGCCTCCGGCGTGGCAGCCGCCGACATCCGCCGCACAATCTCGTCCGGAACCGAGACCCGTAGTTCGTTCTTCATAAATTCCGCATTCCGCAGGCTGAGCAGTGGCCAAATCCCCGCCATCACCGGAATACGAAACGGCTCAATCCTTCGCAGAAAATTCTCCAGCAACGAAAGATCGAAAACCGGCTGTGTGACCGCATATTCCGCGCCGGCCTGCACTTTGTATTCGAAACGCCGGATTTCCTCGTCCAGATTCGGTACTCCCGGATTGGCCCCCACTCCAATCATGAACCCCGTGCCGGCGCCGATAGGATTGCCGCCAATATCCTGTCCCCGATTCAGGTTATGGACAATGTTCACCAATCCGATCGAGTCCACATCAAAAACTGCCGTCGCATCCGGGTAGTTCCCCATTTTGGGCGGATCCCCGGTAATGCAGATCAGATTATGAATGCCGGTCGCCGATGCTCCCAGCAAATCCGACTGAATGCACAACACATTCCGGTCGCGGCAGGTATAGTGCAGAATTGCCTCAATCCCGACTTCCCGCTGCATCAGCAGGGAAAGTGCCTGATTGCTCATGCGGGCTGAGGCCCTTGGGCTGTCGGGAATATTGATGGCGTCTACACCCACCGACTTCAGAAATCGCGCCCCCTCAATTTCTTTGCGGATGTCCGTTCCCTTGGGAGGAACGATCTCCACCATGGTGACAAATTCCCCGGCAGCAATCTTGGCTCCCAGCCGGGAGCGCTTTTCCATGGGTACGGCCGCCTCTGCTACCAGCGCCGCCGGACCTTTAACGTGGCTAGCCACCGTCCGGGCCCGCGCCTCGCCCAACCCGCAGTGCGGATTTCATGCTCTTGGTATGCTCCGGCGTCGTACCGCAGCAACCGCCCACCAGTCGCACTCCCGCGGCTACAAACTTTCGCGCATAGCTGGCCATATACTCGGGCGAGCAAAGGTAGATGTTGCGCCCATCCACGGAGCGAGGCACTCCCGCGTTCGGTTGTGCGGCCAGGGGCAGGGAAGTGGCCGCCCGCAACCGCTCGACTGCCTCCAACATGGCAACCGGGCCGACGCTGCAGTTGCACCCGATTACATCCGCACCCCACTCCTCCAGCCGCGGCACAAAGGTATCCGGCGTTGCCCCGTCCAGGCAATTTCCGTCCTCGTCCATCGTGACCTGCGCCACGATTGGAATCTTCGGGTCAACTTCCCGCACCGCCAGCATCGCCTGATGCAGCTTCTTCGATGTAGCCGAAAGTCTCCAGAAAGATGAGGTCCACACTACCCTCCACCAGAGCTTTCACCTGTTCGCGAAAAGCGGCGCGCGCCTCTTCGAACGAAGTTTTGCCCAGCGGCTCAATGCGAATTCCCAGGGGCCCGACCGATCCACCTACCCAAACGTCAAAGCTTTTCGCCGCCTCGCGTGCCAACCTGGCTCCTGCCAGATTGATGTCTCGCACCCGGTCGCCCATGCCATAGCGGCCCAACCGGAGGGCATTTGCGCCGAAAGTATTGGTTTCAATGATCTCCGCTCCCGCTTGCAGGTATTCATGATGAACGCCACGAATCAGCTCGGGTTGCGAAAGGTTCAGTTCGTCATAGCTGCGATTGATAAAAACGCCTTTGGAATACAGCCACGTGCCCATCGCCCCGTCGCAGAGCACGGGTGAGCTTTTCAGCCGCGAAAGGAGGTCGGAAGCCATCGCAGTTGAGGATACAAGATTCCCATGCGGGGCGGACACTCCCGTCGGCCGATCCGCGCAGCGGCTTACTACCTAGCGGCTCGGGCCTCACAATATCCCTGTGCTCGCTCTGTTATAATCCCGCTTCTTGCATCCAAATCTTTATCCTTCATGCTCTTCGGAGTCCCAGGTTTGAGACGAACCCTTTTTTGCCTGGCTGTTCTCATGATCGCCAGTATGGTGCTTATCTCCTGTGGAAGCAGTTCTTCCAACAGCACGGGCTCGCGGCCCAGCGGAGTAGGCTCTCGCGCTTTTGTTTCCAACCCCCTCAACCCTTCAGCGGCAGCTGGGGCCTATCTCCCCGTTCTCAACATCGTGGACACCTCGACGGACAGGCTTTCGCGTTTTACTGTCGGCCTCAATTCCGGGCCGGGCCTGATTCAACTTTCTCCTAACGGCCTGTTGACCCTGGTGTTCAGTCCCAACAACAACAGCGTCACCGTTATAGACAACCAGAAAGAAAGTATTCTGCAAAACTCCAGTACCAATACAAGTGTTCCGGCCATTATCCTACCCGGGCCCACCGAAAGCATGACCGTGGGTCAGGACGAGCTCACCGCTTTCGCCGCCGTGCCCACAGCGGCAGTGAACGCGACCCCTCTGACGCCCGGCGCGGTGGAAGTGCTGGGCATCACCACCGGGACCATTCTGGCTACGCTTCCCGTGCCCGGCGCTCGTACCATCGTGTCGAGTCCGAACGGCAACCGCCTTCTGACCTTCGGAGATAATTCCAGTACCGTTACTGTCATTACCCCGAGCAACGTCAGCACCAGCGTAGACCCGCGCACCCCAATCTGTTGCTTCGATCATCCGGTGTGGGGTGTCTTCAGCAGCGATAACTCAACCGCGTATGTATTCGATTGCGGTCCGGAGTGCGGCGGCACGGCGGCAGGTATCAGCGTGCTGGATATGAATACAAATTCCATTCTAAGCACCACTCCTCTGCCGGCCGCGACCTACGGTTTGTTGAACGGCAGCACGCTTTTTGTGGCAGGAACGCCGCCCGGCACACCTTGCGATCCGGGCACGGCTGCCGCCAATTGCGGGGTGCTGAACTTGCTGAATACGAGCTCGATGACCGTCAGCAACGGTTCTCCGATTCTTATCACCGACGGCTACCACAACCGCATGGCCCTCAGCCCCAACGGCCAGCTTTTTGTCGGCGCAAAGACTTGCACGAACGTGACCGGTTCCAGCGAAACTCGTGGCTGCCTGGCGATTTACAACACCACGACTCCCGGCGTCGTCTTCCCTCCTGACAACGGCGACGTGACGGGCATGACGGTTATCCCCGGCCGCAACGTCATGTACGTTTGCGAAAACGGCAACTTCCGCATCTACGACACCAACACGGATCAACTACTGGTGCCGCCGAATGGCCAGGCTATGATCGACATCATCGGTAATTCCACAGACGTGGTATTTGTGAACTGAGGGAAAAGCTTTCCATTTCATTCTTGGGCGAAGCTGAAACCCAAAACCAGAATCCCGAAACCCGAAGCTATCTCCCTTCCAACACCAGCACGTGCGCCCTCTGCTTCTCCACCGCATCCTTGGAAAACGGCAGCCCAAAGGTGCTCCCGTCGTACCAGGCTTTCCACTGATCCATGTAATAAGGGCTGAGAAAATTCCCGCTTTCTCCGGTAACCAGGTTCAAAGTGGACCCATCCAGATTGGAGAGGTCTACGGTCATTCGCTCGGAGGGGCCGTGGTTGCGCGTAACGGCCTTTACAGTGAAGCCGCTGCCGGCCTGTGGCTGCACCCCAGGCCCGGTCCAGCGCTGCAAAAACGGAATCCTCCCGAGGATCGGATGCTGGATTTCAAGCGGGTTCACCTCGCCCCAGCTCCACGAGTCCAGGTCCTTCGGGGCTTCCTGCCCGGTGATTGCTGCCTCCACCCCGGCGGCCAGCAGTTCGTCGTAGCTCGAATAGGTCGCGGGCAACCAGCGCTTAGGCTTGTTGAGCAAAACGTTTTCCAGCCACACCGACTGCATGGCCCAACGATAGCTCTTCCAATTGAGCGTGCCATCATCTTCCCCCGGACTCTCCGGGGCAGCGCCCAGCTTGGGTTCCAGCAGCAACCGTACCAACTCGCCGCGCGCTTTTGTCTCAATCGTGGCTGCCGCCGAGTCGGCCGTCATCCGGCCATCCCATTGCCGCATCAGCTCGGCAGCTTGCTTTGCGCGGGTTGAAGCCTTGCCCGCGTGACCCACTGCCGCCGCGAACCGCTCGGCCACAAAGTGATCGAACGCCGAGTTCACATCCATCTCCAGTGCCAGCATATCCGCCGGAGAGAATTTTCGGCCGGATTCGAGCACCCGGTAAATGCGCTCCGTCCGGCATGGCGCTTCCCACTCCACGCTGATCGATTGGGGATAATCATCTGGCGTAATGCGGCTGTTGGCGGTGGCCAGAATGCCGGACGCCGGGTTCAAAACGCTGGGCAGCTTCTCGAATGGAATGTAGCCGGTCCACTCGTGCTGATCGTCGCTGCCATTCTCCGGCAGGCTGCCATCCCCCGAGGCGCGTATCGGAATCTTGCCTGTAGCCTGGTACCCGATGTTGCCGTCTACATCCGCGTACACAACGTTCTGGCCCGGAGCGTCAAAAGCCCAGAGAGCCTTGCGGAGTTGCTCCCAGTTCTGCGCCGAATCCAGCGCAAAGAACGGATTATGAAGCCCATCATAGAGGGTCCAGCGCAAGGCCAATTCCCGGGATTCCCCCGGAACGAGCGAGGTGACGATCGGCCCATGCCGCGTGGACTCAACATCCAAAACTACGTCGGGTTTGCCCTTCACATGGATTACTTCCTTGCGATGCACAGGCGTCTTCCAGCCCTCCGGGGTCAAGTACTGGCCTGCAGCGTTGAAGGTCTCCACATACACATCCTCAACCGTCGGGCCGATATTTGTGAATCCCCAGGCAATGCGCCGGTTATGCCCCACGATCACATACGGAATTCCCGGCAGTGTCACTCCGGCGACATCGAAGTCGGCGCAGCGAAGATGCGCCTCATACCATAGGTTCGGCATCTGGTGGCCCAGGTGCATGTCATTCGACAACAGCGGTTTGCCGCTGACCGTGTGCGCATCCCGACACGACCCAGTTGTTCGACCCTATGGCTCTTGGCCCATCGTCCGCGAAAAAATCGGCCGAGAAATCCGAGAATAGCGATGTGGCGGAGGAACCGTGCCATGCGCCCTCGGCCATGGAGCTGTCCGCTCCTGAATCGCCGTCCTCACCGGCTTCACGTGCCGCATCACGGTTGGCGGACGGTCATGCATCGAAGTGTTTACGTACAAGTCCGCCGTCAATTCCGACCCCAGCCTGGCCAAAATCTTTTCCCGAATCAGGGCAGTCTTGGGACTGCGGCTCAAGTTCTGCACCATCTGCGCCGCAATCAGAGTGGAGTCTTCCGGCGTCCACGGCCGGGGCGAGTAGTGCAAGATGCGAAACTCCAGCGGCAGGCGATTACGTGTGCAATTCGATATACGCGTTTACTCCTCGCGCATACGCTTCGTAGTGTGCCTTTATCTCGGGCGAAGCGATTTCTACCGCTTTTTGTGCCGCCAACCGCAATCCCAGGATCCGCTGCTGGCGGTCATGTTTCAGGGCCTCCGGCCCAACAATCTCTGCCAAATCCCCACCCGCCGCTCGCCGCAGAATATCCATCTGCCACAGCCGGTCCTGCGCCGTCACAAAACCCTGGGCAAAGAAGAGATCGTCCAGCGATCCAGCCTCAATCGTGGGCACTCCATGCCCGTCTCGGATCACCCGGATGGGCCCGGCAAGGCCCGCAACCCTAATCTCACCATCGAGTTGCGGCAAAGCCGCTTTGGCCATGAAATACAGCCACGCTGCAGCCCCGAGACCAGCCAGAACTAAAATCACGAGCAAGTAGGCAGGGAAGCGCGGGAAGCGTCGGCGGGCAACTACCTCGGGGACATCGGCCGCAGCCATGGAGGACCTGATTCTAGGGCGGGAGGGAGATAGTTTACAAACCGAGCATGTCAAAACATACCGATTGCATGCTCCGCTCTGCCAGAAGATTGGCCTCGGTTGCGGCGGAGGGTTGGAAACTAATCAAGCGGCGGTAACACAGCACAAGCGTCGTGATCGGAAATTGCGTTGCTGGAAACGTCAAAACGAACGACGCCATCTTCAACCGAACAGAACTGCCGGACCCCCGTCTGGTTGCGCGCAACGGGCACTGCTGTGACGAAATACATTGTTCCATTACCCGTTGCCTGCAACAGGAAGATGTAGCCATGCTTGCCAGGCCGATTTGTGGCTGAAGCCAGGCGGTCATCAACCAAACACGCATGGCTCTGGCTTGGAGTGCTGCAGTCTTTTCCTCCCCGCCCTAAGGACTGCAGATCGGAAGCATAACCAGCCGGATAGGACGACTGGTAGGTAAACTGCGCGGCGTTGATTGTTCTGATGGATGCAACTGCTGACGACTCGTCGGCTGCTATACGGGCCCGAAGCAGATTGGGGATGGCGATCGCCGCAATGATCAGGATGAACGGGAGCATCGCAATTCCCAGATAACCCATGACCAAGCCGGCGATTGCTATGCCCTGTCCTCCCACCTGGCCCGCACTTTTCTTGATCTCTGAAAGCGCCAAATGGCCAAAAACCACCGCCGGTATGGCCGCGAGGAAGGTGAAGGACAGCAGCCCCAAAACCAGGCTGGCGACAGCCTTGCCGCTCGTATGGGCGGCAGCAGACCCATCGGGGAAGGCAGCGGGTTGTTCCGATATGGTCGCCGTAGCCGTGTTCAGCTGGGGACCCGCAAGATGAACAAAATGAGGTGCCTTCAGCCATCGTCTGGCCGCACCGTGGGCAAAACATGAGTTACGTCCTCCTACTGGGTAAGGGCGTTCCGCCACAAACGCCGCTACGTTACGCTCTGCGCGTATCTTCGTCAATCTTTCATTCCGGCAAGCGCACCACCTGTATCCCCCCGGCCCCAGATGCGAATTCCGTTTGCTTTCACGTCCGGATTCTGCTAACGTGCGTGCCGTTTCAGGGAGTCGGCCGGAACCGCCCGCATCCGGACAACTACCGGCGAAGTCGCCCCAGGGAGGAAAAACATGGCTTTTTGCAGCGCTTGTGGAGCACAAATACCTGAAGGTTCAACCGTCTGTCCGGCTTGCGCCAGCAAAGCCGCCGGCGGTGCGGTGCCCGCGGCCCCCGCTGCTGGCGCCATGGCCGACAATGTTGCCGGCATGCTCGCCTACGTCACCATTATTCCGGCCATTATTTTTCTGGTAATGGAGCCCTACAACAGGAACCGCTTCGTCCGCTTCCACTCGTTCCAGTCAATCTTCTTCGGCGTGGCCTGGATTGCTCTTTCGGTGTTTATCCATCGTCGGAATGATCCCCGTTTTCGTCTGGCTCACGCTTCTGATCTGGCCGCTGGTCGGTCTCGGCGGACTCATCATTTGGATAGTCCTCTTGCTCAAAGCCAACCAGGGCCAAAAGTGGAAACTGCCCATCATCGGCGACATGGCTGAGAAGCAGGCGAATGCATAAGTCAGACCAGATCCCGGTGGGGTCGCCGGCCAAGGATGAAATGGCGACCCTGGCGCCATGCGACATTTCTTAACCGAGGGGCCGGGGGCAGTTCAGCAGAACCCAGCCACCCTCCGGGATATGCCCGCGGAGGGCTAACCGCGCTTTCCGTCACTTGAACCCTTGTCCCGGCACATCTTTTGGGTAACAATCTTCATCTAACTGCATTCCAGGAGAATATTGCTGCATGCTTTTCCCGCGTCGGCGTACGTCAATCGGTGTCGCCGCTTTCGCCGCCTGTTGTCTCGTTCTGTTCTCGCTTCCTACCTGGGCCGCCGAGAACATGCGCCTCCGTGTGGACGACTATCAGATCGATGCCGAACTCTCGCCTCACGCCCATCAGCTGAAAGCCCGAGCCAAGGTGAAGTTCACCGCCCTCCAGGATCTCAACATCGCCTCTTTCGAGTTGCACAACGATCTGCGCGTCACCAAGGTGACCGACGAGGCGGGAAAAGCGCTCATGGCCGAACGATCCCTGCAGGATTCTGCGGTCCGGGTTCAGCTCCCGGCCGAGATGGCCAAGGACACCTCCACCACCCTGATTTTCGATTATGAGGGTGAACTTAGTTCCGGCGACAACGGCCCCGTGCCGGGCCTCAAGCTGGCCTCGATCAACGATGACACCAGCTATCTGCTCTACGCCGCCCGCTGGTTCCCGGTGAATGCCTACGGCATCAATCGCTTCACGGCCACCATCAACATCACTGTTCCGGCCCACATGACCGTGATCGGCAGCGGCAAAGAAACTGTCACCGATACGCCGGCTCCCAAGAAAGTGGTTGCCGGGGCTCTCCCGACCAAGACTTACACTTTCGTCTGGGACAAGCCCAGCTTCCCCGGCACCATCGTTGCCGGCCTCTTCCAGGAGTTCAAGAGCAACGACGGCGGCCTCGATCTGCACGTCTTCTTCAAACCCATTCACCAGAGCCTCGGCGCCCTGTACGCGGAAACCGCCGTCAAAGAGTTCACGTATTTTGTAACGCTGTACAGTCCGCTGCCCAACACCACGCTGCGCGTAGTCGAGTTGCCTGACGACACGGTACCCACCGCCTGGGCTCCGGAGATTGCTGCGATCGCAAGTCGCGGAATTACGCCGAAAGTCAATTACCGTTTGCTGGCCAATACCATCGCCCACCAATGGTGGGGAGTTTCGGTCAGCCCCGCGTCGCGCGACGACTGGTGGCTGAGCGACGGCTTCGCCCGCTATTCCGAGGCGCGTTATGTTGAGCAAGCCGCCGGCAAAGCCGCTCTGGAAGAAGTGGTCAAAGATATGTCCGTCGGCGCGCTGTCCTATGACACCGTGCCTCTGGCCACCGCCAGCAAACTCGGCATGTTCTCTCCCGAGTCACAGTCGCTGGTCACCGACAAAGGCGCCATGATTCTGCACATGCTGCGCTGGGTGGAGGGCGACCAGAAGTACGACAGGACCATGCGTACTTTCTTTACCCAGTACACCGGCAAATCGGCCACCACTGCGGATTTCCAAACCATCGCCGAAAAGGACTACGGCGACCAGTTGCGCTGGTTCTTCTCCCAATGGTTCGACTCCACCGGCGCCCCGGAATTCAAGGCCAAATACAGTGTCTATCGTCTCGGCAACAACAAGGGCTTTCGCATCGTCGGCCAGATCCAGCAGGACCTCGATCTCTTCCGCATGCCGGTTGAACTGAAAATTGATACCGATGGCAAGACCGAAGAAAAGCGTATCGAGGTTGTCGGGACCGACTCGGCCTTCAACATAGAAACTTTCGGGCGTCCCCGCCGCATCGCCATAGACCCGGACGACCGTGTGCTCAAAAACTCGGGCGAAATTCGCCTGCGCGCCGCCATCCTGCGCGGCCAGGCCCTGGTGCAGCAGGGCGATCTCGCCGCCGCCCTCAGCGAGTTCAACAAGGCGCTCGAAAGCAATAAGAACAGTTCGCTGGCGCACTACCGTATCGCCGAAGTCTTTTTCGTGCAGCACAACTACCAGGCGGCTGCCAACGCCTACCGCGAGTCGCTCAACGGCGACGGCGATCCTCGCTGGACCGAGGTCTGGAGCCATATTCAGCTAGGCAAGATTTTCGACATCACCGGCCAGCGCGAACGCGCTACCAACGAGTACCGCCAGGCTCTGCAAACCAACGACAACACCCAGGGCGCAATGGAAGAAGCCAGAAAGTATTTGCAGAAGCCCTACGACCAGCCCAAGAACGTCAATGCCGGCATCCCAGGGATGTAACGCTTCGTGGGTCCCACATTAGCATTAGCGCGATGAGGCGGGCCAGGTGCCGGCCTATCGGCACCAAATGTCGCGTTTGCCCCCAATTTCAGTAGGCTATTTGAACAGAAAGCGAAAGTGTTCTCGCGGCCGCTTCCAACCCTCTACCATTCAAGGGGTTGCCTGTCAGCACATTTTGTGATGACGATATGTTCCAACGGGAACATTAGAGCGAATGTTCCCGAACAGGAGTATCCGGGCCAACTTGCCGTCCTAGTAAGCCGACGCCAGCGCCTTGGCTGCTCGGTTCAACGCTGCCGCCACCGCGGCAATTTGCTGTTTTGCCAGCTCAAGATTGTGTTGGTCGATGGCTTCATTCACCCCGGGCAAAACCACCGCGGCGTAGCCCGTGTACATTCCTGGCGCATAGATGGCGTGGGTATACCAGGGCCGTCTGGGCAGGCCACCCGGGATCAGTAGAGCGCGCTCGGCCTCGCGTAGAGCCTGGTTCAGGCGGGCGGAATCCTCAGGATGTTTCTTCTGCCGCGCCAGAGTTTTCGCCCCGGCCTCCTCAAAATGTTTTGCCGCCGCAGTCATCTCGGCGAAGCTCGGCCCTTGCCCGCCAAAAGCCGCGTCGGACCGCTTCTTGGTCGCATCCACGTAATCTTCGACTTCCTTGCCATATTCTTCGTAGTCGAAGGGCAGCACGTCGGCGTCTGCCAGGCGAATCGCTTCAATCCCGAAAACCCGCGCCATCTCCTGCTCGTAAACGAATGTGGGGTCGGCGAATTTTGTGAACCAGGCGTAATCGTCGAAGGCTGAGTGATAGACGCCATAGGGACCGTTGGAGCCGATGTCAGTCGCGGGCACGCCAAGGTGCTGTAGAAACGGAGTGTAATCGGAGCCGCTGCCGAGATCTCCCACAGGAACGTCCGCTTCCATGGGCAAGCCGGAAGGAACGCAATCGCAGTGGTTTCGCGGCTTTTTTCCTGCTCGGCTTTGGAATCTTTCTTCCAGGCGTCGTACACCGTTCCCCCTTGCGGGCTGGGGACGGCCTTGGTCACATCGCGCAGAAATTGCTTGAGGCTAGGCACGGAGGATGAGCCAAAATTCGCGGCCGGCGACGCCGACATCCATATTGAGATACGCGATGGCGTTGGCCAGTTCGCCGGCATGCTGCTCGGCCCATTCGGTCGAGCCGACCAGGCCTTCCTCTTCGCCATCCCAACTGGCGAAGATGAGGGTGCGTTTGGGTTTCCATCCGGACTTCAGCAGTTCGCCAATACCCCGGACGGCTTCCAGCATGGGGGCCGTTCCGCTGTTGGGGTCCACCGCGCCGAACACCCAGGCATCGCGATGATTACCCGCGACTACCCACTCATCCGGTGACTGCGTGCCCGGCACGCGGCCGATGACGTCCCAGATCGTGCGGTATTGGTAGTCCTGCTTGGAAAGCAAGTGAACTTTCACGGGACCGGGGCCCACGTGATACGTAAAGGGCAGCGAGCCTTGCCACTCGCGCGGCGATACCGGGCCGCCCAGGTGTTCCAGGATGGGCGATGCATCGTGGTAGGAGAGCGGCGTAGAAGGAATTTTCGGCAGCGCTAAGGATTGCTCGGGGCGAATGCGCTTGGAGTCGGGAAGATCGGGAACCGAGGGGATGCCGGGAGTGGTCGGATCGCCGGGGAACTCGACCAGCAATCCAATTGAGCCCCGCTGCACGCCGGTATCCGGCCGCCACGGTCCCTTGGGATATTTGTCGCCCTGACGCCACCCGTCATCGTAGGGGTCGGAGTAAATGAGAACTCCAGCGGCGCCGTGTTCCTGCGCCAGCAGAACCTTCACCCCGCGAAAATTTGCGCCGTAGCGCATGATGACGATTTTTCCGCGGACATCAATCTTCATGTCCTCGAGTTTTTTGAAATCTTCGGGAGTGCCATAATTGGCGTAGACGACTTCGGCCTCCACGTCTCCGGAGGGAGATTGGCCGTTGTAAGGCGTGATGACTCGCGGGTCGTCCTGAAAGGGGTCGCCTTCGACGTGCTCACGCGTGGGGCCGTGCATGTTGACGCCCTCGGGGGCAGTGATGTCTACGCTAATATCGGCGGGATAGTTCAGCCAGACTCTGTATTCGACGATTTCGGTTTCGAGTCCGGCTTCGCGGAATTTCTGCGCCACGAAATCGGCGGTGGCCTTGTCCTCGGGCGTGCCGGCCACGTGCGGAGCCTGGGTGAGGATGCGGAGGTTCTCTCCCGCCCGTTTGGCGTCGGGCACGGCCAGGAACCGGGCTTCGATAGCATGTTGCGAAGCGGAGTCGCGGAAACCGAAGATGGGCGCGGGCTGCGAGGCGTCCGGAGTTGCGCCACCAACTTTAGGCGACAGGGAAGAGAAGAGGACAAGACGGCGAGCAGGGCGCGAGGGAGAAATTTCATGGGGTCCTGGCTGTTTAGTAAGTTAGCACAACCCGCCGGGCGGCAAAGGAAAGCGGGTCGGGTCGCCCGTGGTTCAAGGGCCAGATCTCAGTTCAAAATCACCAACATCACCAGATTCACCAAAAGGTGATATCATTGAAGATGTGAAACGGGCAACGATGACTTTGCCAGACGACCTTGCCGATGCCGTGGAAAGCTATCAGCAGGCCCAGGAAGCCCGCCCTTCACTGACTGCCGTCGTGCAAACGGCATTGCGCGAGTACCTGGCCGAACGTGGATTCTTAAGAGCGCGCCGGACTTTGCAGATCACGCCGGCCGTGAAGGGAAGTGGAAGACGCGACGTGAGCCAGGAGCATGATCGCTACTTCGCTGAGACACGGAGATGAAAGCGCGCGCCGTCCTGGCGGATACGGGACCGCTATATGCCGCGGCCGATCCCGATGACGCCCACCACAAGCGCGCTCAGCAAGAACTGCAAAAACTGTCTCGTGATCGCTACGAGGTTGTACTGCCTTATCCAACCCTGCTGGAAGCGTACAGTCTGATTCTCTTTCGCCTGGGAAAGAACGCGGCTGCGCGATGGCTGAACGATATTGCGGCAGCAAGCCTGGTTAATCCAACTGCGGAA
>CAWHVI010000009.1:0-314805 GCA_963832765.1 uncultured Acidobacteriaceae bacterium
CAGGGGCTCAATTTCTTGACGAACACAGGACTGGTGGCCCAGGTTCGCGCCCTGGGTTTGGGCGCTAACCTGGGTTATCCGTCACAGCAAGCACCAATCCAATTCCGGTAGCGTTTCCTCATGCCCCCTGGCCTGAAGTGTTTTCAGCAATCCGCACAGTCTCACTTCGTGACCTTCCCTTGCTATCATCGGCACCGCTGCCAGAGAGAGGAACCGTGGAAATCGAGTCAGAGTGGACCGCGCGAGATCGAGAGAGGCAAGCGCAGGGCGGCGCGGAGGATATTTCTGGTCCCAGGTTAGCGCCCAAAACCCGGGCGCGAACCTGGGCCACCAGCCAGCCTGTGTGAGTTTGACACATAATGGCTGCTCCCGACGTCGCCGACATTGTCGCGTCCATCGATTTACATCGGCTTCACGGCTTCTCGTTTTGGGATTGCCTGGTCATACGGTCAGCCAAACAATCGGGATGCAGCATTCTTCTAACCGAAGATCTTCAGCAAATGCGAGAAGTCGACGGGGTGAGAATCGTCAACCCATTCTTAGAGGCTTCAAACATTCGGAGATAGACAGAACCGGGCCGGTTTTGATTCAAGTTGGACAGCGCTACGGGCGGACGATCATCTTGCCGACGCCGTCCTGGTATTGGCTGGCGATGACGAAGGCCTCAGCGATCCGCTCCATCTCCCTGGCGTGGGTCAGCAACGGCGCAAACCTGTCCGGTTGTGCCTGCAACAATTCCAGAGCCGCTGACGATTCGTGATTGGACCGCCGGACGCTGATGATAGTCAGCTGCTTGCGGCGCATGGCAGAGCCGTTCATTGGGATGAAGGGGATCGAGTGAATGCCCGTCAGCACAACGCGGCCTGCGTTGCAAGTTATGCGAATGGCCTGGCCGGTGGTATCTTCCCCGGCAGCGCAGTCGAATACGCAGTCCACGCCGCGCTGCCCCATGCCGCGAAGAATTTCGCTTTCGGCTTCCGCGGGTTCAAGAGCAACCTCGGCGCCCATCGTCTTGGCCAACTCGCGCCGGTGCGCCACCGGTTCTACCGCCCAGATTCGTCCTGCCTTGGCGGCTCGCAGCGCCGCAATGGTCAAAAGCCCAATCGGCCCCGTACCGATGACCGCCACTGTCTCCCCCGGCCGGATGGAAGCCAAAGAAATTGAGTGCAGCGCCACCGCGAGCGGCTCGATCAACGTTGCCTGCTCGGCCGAGAGGTCGGCCGGAACGGGAAGGAAGTTGGCTACGGACAAGTTTACCCATTCGCGGAAAAAACCGGGGTCGGGCGGAGTGCTCAGGAACCGAATGTTCGCGCACACATTGTGCAGTCCGCGCAGACAGAACTCGCAGTGATAACAATAAAGCGCGGGCTCCAGCGCTCCGCAGTCGCCCGGCGCAAGGCCAGTCACGCCGGGGCCGGTCTTCACGATCGTTCCCGCCGGCTCGTGCCCCAACACCATAGGGTAGGCATTCGGAGTGCTGCCCACCGCGCCTTCCGCGTAGGCATGCAGATCGGAGCCGCAAATACCCACGGCCTCGACCCGCACCTGCACTTCGCCCGGTCCGGGATCGCCAATCGGCATGTCAGTAAGCCGGAACGTCAGCGGAGCAATGAGTTCGGCGGCACGCATTTCTCAGAAAGGATACTGCAATGCAGGCCCCACTTTTCGAAAATCGAGCCGTGGCGAAACTCTTCTTTCGCCCGTCGGGGCTCGCTCATTTCCCATAGACCAAGGGCTTACGCCCTGGGCTGCAATCTTGCGCCGCTTCGCGGCTAAGACAAGATGGCCTTGGCGCCTCAAACGGCGCGGATATTGATGAAGACGACCATGGCGAAGGCGCCGACAACGAGTAGCGCGCTGCCCCAGCCGAGGAAGTAGGCGCGCTTGCGCTCTTCGGGCGAAACCGGCGCTCGATCCGCCATGATCTTGCCGAGAACGAATCCCGCAATAAAGCCGCCGGCGTGCGCGTAGTTGTCGATGCCGTGGAAGAACAATCCGAACACAGCGAGGTAAATCAGCCAGCGAATAATTTGCCCACGCAGCATTCGCATGGTCTCGCTCTTGCGCCCCATGGTGACCGCCAGCATGGCGCCGATCAGCCCGAGCAGCGCGCCCGATCAGCCGATGCTGAAATTGCCGAAGAAACTGCTGACGATATAACCGCAGATTCCAGTCGCTACATAAAGGAAGAGAAATCGGGCCGAACCGTACAACTCCTCGACCATGGGGCCAATGTCCATCAGCACCCACATGTTAAAGCCTATGTGTAACAAGCCGCCGTGGAGAAATACTGCGGTGACCAAGCGCCATGGCTGCAGCAGATTGTAGAGCAGCGGCAGCGACGCGCCGAGCCGCTCCAACACCCTGGGATCAATTCCGCCAAAGCTGAACAGCGCGCCAATCCCTCCGCCCTGCGGCATGTGAAATCCGCTGACACGCAGCGTCCAGACCAGGCTTACGGCATACATGATGCAGCTGAAGGTCAGGATGGCGTAGCTTGCGGCCGACGCTTCCGGCAGCATTTTGCCGAGCGAGCGGCTCACTGCGGCCAATGAAAAGCGAACGCTCGCGCCGCACGCATGACAGTGGGTGGCGCTGGACCCGACGAGCATACCGCACGCGGGACATAGCTTCGGGCGACCGGTTTGTTCTCGGCAGGGGCGAACGCGCCCCTGATCTTCTGCTTAAAACGATCGATTTTCCAGCGCAGACGCGGCGAAAGTGGCAATCGGTTCCCTGGCGAAGAACTGAATCGAATTCTTAATCATATTGCTTATGCCTCTTGAGAACAATTGGATGGGCTTTGGTCACTGCATGCTTTGGTCGGACGGAGAATGGAAATACCCTTGGTCAATGGTGGAACGTTAGCCATCCCGGATGACGGTCGAAATCCGGCGATAGGGTCAAACCAGTCCAAGTCGGTCGGGATAACGGCAATCAAAGACGCTTCGCCCGGCTCGTTGGCGAAAGGACTGCCCAAACCCGTACAATAGCCGTTTCCCTGTCTACTTAGGGTCCGAACTATGCACCGTTGGTCTGAATTGTTTATTCCTACGCTGCGCGAGGCTCCGGCCGATGCCGAGGTCGCCAGCCACAAGTTTCTCATCCGGGCCGGCTACATTCGTCAGCTGGCCGCCGGGATTTACTCCTATCTCTTTCTGGGACAACGGTCTTTCAACAAGATCACGGCCATCGTCCGGGAAGAAATGGACAAGATCGCGCAGGAGTTTTACCTGCCCGCCCTGCATCCGCGCGAGCTGTGGGAGACCAGCGGCCGCTGGTCGCTCATGGGCGAGAACCTCTTCCGGCTCAAGGACCGGAAAGGCGCCGACCTGTGCCTGGGCATGACCGAAGAAGAGGTCATGACGGAGATCGCCCGCAAAGAGCTGCGCAGTTACAAGCAGTTGCCGCAAATCTGGTACCAGATTCAGACCAAGTTCCGCGATGAGCCGCGCCCCAAGTCGGGTCTGCTGCGGGTGCGTCAGTTCCTGATGAAGGATTCCTACTCTTTCGATATTGACGACGCCGGGCTGGACCTTTCTTACCGCAAGCATCGTAATGCCTACTTCAAGATCTTTGACCGCTGCGGTTTGAAATACATGACCATCGAGGCGGACTCGGGCGCTATGGGTGGTTCGCAGTCCGAGGAGTTCATGGTGCGCACCGCGGCCGGAGAAGACCGTATCGCCAGTTGCGAAAACTGCAACTATGCCGCCAATGTCGAGAAAGCCGCCTCCCGGACTCGAGGCGGTCGAAGACCTGAAAACCGAGGGCGACGGCAAGCCCCTGCTGGTCCATACGCCGGGGCAGAAAACGATCGAGGACGTGGCGCGATTCCTCGGAGTCTCTCCCTAAGAACAAAATCAAGACTCTGGCGTTGATGGCCCAGGAAAAAGACGAGAAGACCGGCAAACTGCGGCTGCGGGCCATCGTCCTGCTGCTGCGCGGCGACCATCAGATGAACGAAACCAAGCTGCTGGGCGTGCTGCGCGGCAAAGAAACCCGGCCCATGGAAGAGAACGAAATTAAAGATGTTTTCCGCTCGCCGGCGGGATTCTTAGGGCCAGTCGGCGTTGACTGGGCCAAAGACCTGAACGATGTCGCCCGCCCGATCCTGCTGGTCGACAAGGCGCTCGAAGGCCGCAAGAACCTGATCTCGGGCGCCAATCAAGAGGACTACCACCTCAAGAACATCACTCCGGGCGAGACTTTTCAGCCAACCGCCTATGCCGACCTGCGCAGCGTGACTGCGGGCGAACCTTGCCCCAATTGCGGTTCTCCGCTGCGCATCGACACCGCGATTGAAATCGGCCACATTTTCAAGCTGGGCTACAAGTACTCGGAATCCATGGGCGCGCATGTGCTCGACCGGAACGGCAAAGAGGTCATGCCGATCATGGGCTGCTATGGCATCGGCATCGAGCGCATCCTGACCGCTGCGGTGGAGCAAAGCAATGACGAGGACGGATTTTGGCTGCCGCCGAACATTGCGCCCTTTGAAATCGTGGTGACGCCGACGAACGTCCGGGATGAGTCCCTGAAAACCACCGCCGAAGACATCGCCCGCCGCCTGGAAGCCGCCGGTTACGACGTGTTACTGGACGACAGGGACGAACGGCCAGGGGTGAAGTTCAAAGACGCTGACCTGGTGGGCATTCCCTTTCGTGTCAACGTGGGAAAGAAAGTTACCGAAGGTACTGTGGAAGTCGTTCGCCGCTCGACACGCGAAATGCACGATGCTAGCATCACGGCAATCACGGATTTTTTTACGAATGTATTGAAACCGGCGCGCTAGCCGTTAGACGCAGAGCACGCCAATCCGTGAAACGCCGCCTATGGGCTCAATCAAGCTGATCTTCGGGTTGTCCGTCATCGTAGTTTCCCTCTACCTGTGCGTCGTGCTGGTGCCGCCCTACTACGATAATTACGAATTCCAGGGCGAAATCCAGAGTGAGGCGTTGTACGGCGCAAACAACAGCAAACCGGAAGAGGCTATTCGGGACTCCGTGTACAAAAAAGCGAAGGAACTACGGATTCCCATTACCCCGGACGATATCAAAGTCCACCGCGTGGGGGTAAACGGCAGCGGCTCGGTAAGCATCGATGTGCCTTACGTGGTTCACGTGGCTATACCCGGTTATCCCACGGATTTGCACTTCGATGCCACCGTGACGGACATGGGCGCCAACAATTAGCCAGCCTCGTGGTTATCGCGATCTTCGCCCAACTCAATTAGAATGGGAACAGGAATTAACGCTATTGGGGCTGCTCTGGCCGAGTTCAGCCCGTGGCGGGCTGGCAGCCAGGCTGGTTGGGGATATCTGGCTCCAGATAACGTTTCTCGCGCCCACGTCGTCTAAAGGTAGACGGTTCCGTTGTAGACGGTGGTGGAGCTGCCCCTAACTCAAAAGTGGCTATCAAGCTCAAATTTCCGCATCGCGCGAAAGGGGAAAAGTGGAATTTCTTCTCTCGCGATCCGCTGTTGCGCTCCGCTCTGGTCGCCTTCCTGGTATTAGGGGCGATTGGCGTAGGTGTTTTCTCCTACTACTACGTCAAGTACGGCCGCATCATTGACGCCCGCTTCGGCGGACAAATTTTCAGCAATTCGGCCAAGATCTACGCCATCCCGCAGACCGTGCGCGTTGGAGAAAAAATGGACGCTCACGAGATTGCCGCCGAACTGCGGAAAGCCGGCTATTCCGAGAGCGATGGGAAATCTCCCATTGGGAGCTATCGTCTCCTAAAGAATGGCATAGAGATCAAGCCCGGGCCGCAGTCCTATCACGATCAGGAATCGGCGACGATCGACACCCCCGGGGGCCAGGTGGCGAGCATCAGCGGCCGCTCGGGCGACTTGGCAGCTTACGAGTTGGAGCCGGAGATGGTTACGTCGCTTTTTGATGCGAACCAGCGCTCCAAACGCCAATTGGTCAAGTACGACCAGATTCCGAAGGTCATGGTCAATGCGGTGGTGGCCATCGAAGATCGGCGATTCTTCGAGCACAGCGGCGTGAACTTCGTCCGCATGGCCGAGGCCACATGGACTGATCTCTCGCGCCGCCTTGGACTGATCCATCAGCGTTTTCCAGAAGGCGGTTCGACCCTGACCATGCAGCTTTCCCGCGGCTTCCTGCTTACGCCTGAAAAGACGATCAAGCGGAAAGTGGTGGAGATGCTCATTGCCGAGGAATTGGAGCAAAAGTTCGACAAGCAGCAGATTTTTCAGATTTACGCTAACTGGGTGCCTCTCGGTCAGCGCGGGTCGTTCGCCATCAGCGGACTGGCGGAAGCATCCAAGGCCTATTTCAACAAGGATTTGAAGGACATTACCTTGCCCGATGCAGCCTTGTTGGCGGGGCTGATCCAACGGCCGAGTTATCTCTCCCCATATCGCCACCCTGAACGTGCGCTGGAGCGCCGCAACATGGTGCTCGACAGCATGATGGAGACCCATGCCATTACGCCGGCACAGGCAGAAAAAGCAAAAGCCACGCCTCTCAAACTGGCTCCCCCCAATGTAGAAGCCAGCGACGCGCCATATTTCGTGGATCTGCTCCGCGACAGCCTGGTCGGCAAAGTGGACGAGCGCCAGATGAACGATCAGTCGTATCGCATCTACACTACGCTGGACCCCGACCTGCAAAAAGCCGCCGCCCAATCCGTCGAAATGGGCATGAAGGCGGTGGATGAGCTGGTGACCAAACGCCGCACCCGGCGGATCAGGATAGGCAAAAAGTACGAAACAAAGGTGGAGCCAGGACCGCAGGCGCAAGTTGCATTAGTGGTCATGAATCCACACACGGGCGAAATCCTGGCGCTGGTCGGTGGCCGGAACTATGCTTTCAGTCAACTGGACCATGCGGTAGCCAGACGCCCTACCGGCTCCATTTTCAAACCGTTCGTGTATGCCGCGGCTGTGAACACCGCTCTCGATGGGACAACACCGGTGTTGACCCCCTCCTCTATGGTGAATGACGAGCCAACGACTTTCGTCTACGGAGATGAAATCTACGAGCCACGGAATTACAAAGCGGAATACCACGGTTCCGTGACCGCGAGATATGCGCTGGCCATGTCTCTCAACAACGCTACCGTTAAGGTTGCCGAAGCGGTTGGCTACGACAAGGTCGCCGATCTGGCAAAAGCGGCGGGGATTACGTCCGTCAAGCCAACCCCGGCGATGGCGCTGGGATCCTATGACGCCACTCCCATTGACATGGCATCCGCTTACACGGTTTTTGCCAACGGTGGAACTCGCCTCTCGCCTTTGCTGGTGAAGTCGGTGCGCAACGCGGAAGGCGATGTCATTGTCGACTTTAAAGCCGACAGCCGCCAGGTGGTTGATCCACGGGTCGCTTTTGTCATGACCGACATGATGGAGGGAGTCATAAACCATGGAACCGCGATTACCGTCCGGCAACGTGGCTTCGCCTTGCCCGCCGCGGGCAAGACCGGCACTTCGCACGATGGATGGTTCGCCGGGTACACCAGCAATCTGCTTTGCATCGTTTGGGTCGGCTATGACGACTACAGCGATATTGGCTTGAGCGGAGCACAAACTGCGGCGCCTATTTGGACCGAGTTCATGAAGAAGGCGACGGCGCTGCCGCAGTATTCGGATGCCAAGGCTTTCACCCAGCCCGCAGGCGTGGTGGACGTTCAACTCGACAAGCTCACCAACCTTCTTGCCACCCCAACCTGCCCGGACGACTATTCGGCAGCTTTCATCGCCGGCACGGAGCCGAGTCAGACTTGTGAGCAAACGGTCGGAGTCACCGGCTTCTTCCGCCGTATTCTTGGACTGGGGGGAGAGAAGGCACTGCCGCCGCCGGGTACCACTGTGGACCAGAGCGCCGCGCCTCCTCCGCAAGAAAAGAAGAAAGGGTTTTTTGGCAGAATTGCGGGGATATTCAAAGGCGACGATAAGGCCTCGAATCCACCGCCTAAACCGCCTCAGGAAGGAACCAACCCTCCTTAGGCAAGTGGCAGTTGGCTGGGAGACATCTGATCCAGCCGCTGCGGTTCGGAGGTTATCTTATGCCCCGTCCCGCTCTCACTTACGCTCTTGCCGTCGCTGCCGTCCTGGCGTCGTCACTCCCGTCGATGTCGGCCGCCTCCCGGCTTCCCCAAGGCGAAACGCAAGGCGCCCTCTCTGCGGCTCCGGCCGTCAGCGCATCCATAGAAGAATTAACCACTCGTGGAGACGAACTGCGAGCTGAGAAGAAATTCGCGGCCGCTCTCGATTATTACGGCGCGGCCCTGGCGAAGAATCCCGATAGCGCTTCTTTACACAATCGAATCGGCATTGTGGAGATGAGTCTCGGCGAGTGGAACCATTCAATCCGCCACTACAAGCTCGCCATTAAGGCGGATCCAGCCTATGCCGAGGCCTATAACAACCTGGGCGTGGACTACTACTTTCTAAAAAAGACCAAGAAAGCCATCAAGCTCTACCAGGAAGCGATCCGGTTGCATGATCAGGAGGCCTGCTACTACAGCAACCTGGGTGCGGCTTACTTTTCGCGCAAAGAGTTTCAAAAATCAGCAGAAGCCTACACGCGCGCGTTGCAACTGGATCCTGATGTTCTCGAGGAAAATGCCCGCACGGGTGTTGCGAACCTTCTGCCTTCTCCCGAAGACCGCGCGCGGTTTGATTATGCAATCGCCAGGCTGTACGCCAGAATGGGCGCCAGCGACCATTCCCTCGAACATCTGCGGCGCGCCATTGAGGAAGGTTACAAACACATTAACGACGTCTACAAAGATGAAGACTTCGCAATCCTGCGCAAAGACCCGCGTTTCGTGCAGCTAATGACAAAGCCACCGGCGGCCTTGCCGGAATGACGAAATGGCTTACGATGTTTTACAAATCTTTACACGTTTCCCTATAACTTTCTTAGCGACTCGGCGTTAAGCTAATTCAAACACTCCTGAAAGCCTTTGTGAGTAAGGAGACGCGACAAGCCCCGCGGGTTGTTGACCCGAGCACGCCCCAAGCAAACAACCCGCGGGGTTTTCTATTGGCCGCCAGATTCCGGATCCCAACACTCACTGCTAAGTGCTGCTCCTGGGACGCTCGCTAATATACTGCTCGAAACCCAGCTTCCACTTCCTTTGGGCTTTGAGGATGAACTCGATCGCATCGCGCGCCGCCCCGTCTCCGCCCGAGTGGGCAGTCACGTGGTGCACTTCCCTTTTCACTTCCGGTCGAGCATTCGCCACAGCGATCGCCAGTCCGCAGCGCCGCAGCACCGGGAGATCGATCACGTCGTCGCCCACATAAGCGGCCTGGGCTGCGGAAAGATTCTCCTGTTTCAGGATCTCTTCTAAGGCAGATTGTTTATCGTGGATTCCCTGCCGCACGTAATCCATCTTCAGATCGCGGGCGCGCAGCGCGACGGTGGCCGAGACTCGTTTCGTAATTACTCCCGTCTTCAGCCCCGCCAGTCTGGCGATGGAAATTCCCAGTCCATCGTGAGCATGAAAGCCTTTCACCTCCAGCACCGGCCCAAAATCCGGGCCCTCGTCTTGCGTGGTGGTTCCGGGGCGCGGCAGCGGAAAGATGAACAGCTTGCCATCGGTGAGCACGCCGTCTACGTCAAAAAGCAGCAGTTTAATTTTCTTGGCGCGGTCTATCGCAGATTGTCTTTTCGGCATCGCTGCGATTCTAGCATTCGCTCTCAGCGCTCGAGCGCGGTCGCGAATGCATCGAGTGAAAGCGAGCGCAACAGATTTCGCCGCATGCCGCGCTCCACCTCGGCGAGGCGATCCGAAGCGAGAGCAATCCAGGAAAAATCGGCCGACTCCGCCAGCTTTTGCAGTTCCCCCGCAATGTCGGTATTGCGGACCAGTTCCGGCGTGCCCGAGTTCAAGAACGTCATGTCCTGCAGGAGTGAGTAAAGTGTCCGCAGCAAGCTCTCAAGTTTGCCCCGGCCTTCTGCGCCCGCACGGTAGCCCTCCGTCATTTTGAAAAGTTCGGAGTGATCGCCCGCCCGTAAAGCGGAGCGCAAGATGGTCAACGCATCGGCACGGGCCGCGGTATAAGCCGCCAGATCGAAGTTCCTCGCCCGGCCAACCGCGCCCTCCGCCAACCGTGCGACCAAAGCGCGTTGCGGTTCTTTCCACTCCGGGCGATGCTTCGCCAGATACGCTTCGATTTCCTCGACGGACAGGCAGCCCAGCGAAACAATCATGGAACGCGAGCGAATGGTCGGCAGCAACTCGCCCGAGTTTTCGGTGAGCAGGAAAATTGTGGCAAAGTCCGGCGGCTCTTCCAGCACCTTGAGCAGAGAATTGGCGGCTTCTTTCATGAATGCCGAATCGGTAAAGAGGTAAACCCGCTCTTTTGCCTCGGCCGGGCGGAAGTAAATCGTCTCAATCACCCGCCGCACCTGATCCATTTTGATCATCATCTGCGGAGGGTCGGGAGGAATGATCAAGATGTCAGGATGAGTCTGCACGAAAATCCGGGTTTCTTTCTTGTCGGTTTCGCGAAGAGATTCGCGAGCCTCAACCGCTTCGGCACACCGGCTCTGCAGGTCTTCGGCTTGCGCAATGCGCGTGCAGTTGGCGCACTTGCCGCAAAAATCCGGCAGGCCGTCGGTCGTCAGCGGAGCCAGGCAGTTGATCGCTTTGGCCAGCATCAGCGCCAGAGTGTATTTCCCCGAGCCCTCGGGACCGGCCAGAATGACCGCCTGGGGAAAGCGATCGTGCGCCAGCATCTCGCGCAGGCGATGAACCACTTCGGCATTGCCATGAAAACCAGAAAAGGACATAACAGGATTTACTTTTCACCACCGAGGCACAGAGACACAGAGAGAAACAGATCAATACGGTGTAAGAATGCCCTATTCCATTCGAACCGAAGCATTTTCTCTGTGACTCTGTGCCTCCGTGGTGAAGCTACTACGTCTTATCTGCAAACTTCAGCTTGCGTCGCACCACTTCCATGATCTCGCGATGGGTTTCCTCGGCGGATCCACGAGCGTCCACCATGGCAACCCGCTCTTTTTCCCGCTGAGCGATCGTCAAATACGCCTGATGAACCCGCTCGAAAAATGCCTTGCTCTCCTGTTCGAAACGATTCTCGTCGTGGGCTTTTTGTTGGTTGCCTTTCGCGTGCGCCTCATTCCGGCGGCGTGCGCGCGCCACACTGGCGGCTACATCCGAATCCATCAAGATGGTCAAATCCGGCTGCAAATTGCCGCACAGAATGCGATGCAGAGCCAGCACCGGCTCTTTTCCCAGCTTCCGCCCGCCCCCCTGGTAGGCTTCGGTGGAATCGGTAAAGCGATCGCACAGGACAATTTTCCCATCCCCGAGCCCCGGTGCAATGACCTCCTCAATATGCTGCGCACGCGCGGCGAACATCAGCGCCAGCTCGGCCATGGGCGCCAGCGTGGCGGTATTCGTATCCAACAGCAGCTGCCGCATTTTCTCCCCGGTTGGCGTTCCTCCGGGTTCGCGGGTCACGGTTACGGTCAGCCCGCGCTCCCGCAGAGCAGCCGCCAGTTTCTCAACCTGCGTGCTCTTGCCACATCCATCGAGACCTTCAAAAGTAATAAATTTTCCGCGATGCGCCACGCAGTCATCATAGAGCACGAGACGGCCCGCGGTCATTCAGCGCACAGGCGCGGGATGGGGGGGGCCTTCGCTCTCCGGCGATCTATCGCGGCCGCCACCCGCGCTGCTATATTCAATAGTTCTGCACAATTTTCTCCGTTACGAAAGGATCCCATGTCCCGTTGGCGTCTTTTGGCCTGCCTCGCCATCGCAACTTGTGCCTTCGCTCAAACTGCTCCCACCGTCAAGCTGTCTGTGGACGCCACCGACGCTCCTCGAAAACTTTTCCATGCCAAGCTGGAAATGCCCGCCCAACCGGGCACCATGACGCTCTACTATCCCAAGTGGATTCCCGGCGAGCACGGGCCGACCGGGCCGATTCAGGATTTGGCCGGGCTGCAGTTCACCGCCAACGGAAAAGTTCTGACGTGGCGGCGCGATTTGCTCGATGGCTGGACCTTCCACGTCGAAGTCCCCTCCGGCGTCACCAGCCTTGAAGCCTCGCTGGATTTTATTTCCCCCGTCGCCGCGGGCGGCATGTACACCGGAGGACCATCCGCCACCGACAAGATGGCGGTGCTCAACTGGAACACCATGCTGCTCTATCCCGCCGGGTTCACCTCCGATCAGCTGACTTATCAGGCCGACCTCCGGCTTCCCGAAGGATGGAAGTTCGGCACGGCTTTGCCCATCGCCTCGCAGTCCGGCGAGAGCATCTCGTTCAAACCCGCTTCCCTCACCCGCCTGGTGGATTCTCCCGTGATTACCGGCGAATACTTGAAGGTTGTGCCGCTGGCCGAGAATCCTCATCAGGAAATGGACATAGCCGCCGACAGCGCCGCAGCGCTCGAAGCGCCGGAGAACTACTTCAGCCTGTACACGAATTTGACCGAGCAGGCGAAGAAACTTTTCGGGGTGCAACACTTCCGCGACTATCACTTTCTTTATAGCTTGAGCGACCACGTGGCTCATTTTGGATTGGAGCACAACGAGTCGAACGACAGCCGCCTGGGCGAGCGCTTTCTGGTGGATGAAAAACTGCGCACCCTGGGCGCTGGCTTGCTGCCCCACGAATACGTCCACTCCTGGAACGGCAAATACCGCCGCCCCGCCGATCTGGCGACGCCCGATTACGAGCAGCCCATGAAAGACGACCTTCTGTGGGTGTACGAAGGGCTGACCTCTTATTTGGGAGATGTTCTCAGCGCCCGCAGCGGTCTGCGCAATCCGGAAATCTATCGCGACAATTTGGCCATCATCGCCGCGGCTTTGGACCATCGTCCCGGCCGCATTTGGCGCAACCTGCAGGACACCGCCGATGGCGTGCCTTCCATGCAGGGCGCCCCGCCTGCCTGGGCCTCCTGGCGGCGCGGGTCCGACTACTACGAGGAAGATGTTCTGAATTGGCTGTGGGCCGACACCATCATTCGCCAGCAGACTCATGGCCAGAAGTCGATTGATGACTTCTGCCAGTTGTTCTATGGCGGCCCCGGCGGCGAGCCTGATATGAAGCCGTACACCTTCGATGATCTTGTCGCTGCGCTCAATCAGATTGCGCCCTATGACTGGCGCGGCTTCTGGACCGAGCGGCTCACCAATCACGGTCCCGGCGCGCCCCTGACCGGCATTGAGAATAGCGGATGGAAGGTTGTCTACGACGGAACCCAGTCCGACCTGGCCAAAATGCGGGAAGGCTATTCGAAGCACATCAATGCCGAATATTCCATCGGGCTCGACCTGAACGATAAGGGCGACATCATTGACACGGTAGAACTCATGCCCGCCGCCAAAGCCGGAATCGGCCCCGGCATGAAGCTGATCGCCGTGAACGGCCGCAGCTTCACGCCCGATGTTTTCCATGACGCGCTCCGCGACACGACCAAGAGCTCAGGCCCGCTCGAATTATTGATCCAGAACACCGACTACTTCACCACCTACAAACTTGACTACCACAGCGGGGAAAAATATCCCCACCTGGTGCGCGACGAGACGAAACCCGACATGCTGACCGAGATCATCTTGCCGCGTTGAAGTCAAGACAGGTCTCCAAGGGAGGCTGCCGGAATGATCCGTAAGCGGTGATCCCTGCTTTTCTGGCGGAGGCGGTTTTGCAGTCCGGTTTGTGCCGCTGCGCTGAATTTTCCCGCCGGGGCGTAAGACACACGATTTTTACCTGGAAGCAGCCACGCGGATCACAAGCTCTTCCCACTGCGGCGCGACCAGGTCCCAGTCCCATGCCCCGGCCATTGCGGCGCCTTCCAGGCCCATACGTTGGCGCAACTCTGGATCGCCAATCAGCCTGGCCACATGCTCGTCCATCTCCCGATCCGACCAGGCCACCAACCCGTTGCGCTCATGAACGACGGTAGGTGCGTCATAGAAACCATAGAGCACGATGGGAAGCCCACAGGCCGCCGCTTCCTGAGAGACTTTGGGAACTCCTTCCGCCAGCGACGTCAACACGAAGATCGACGAATTCCTCAATTCTTCCGCCAGCACTGCCGGCTGAACCGCTCCCGGGAAGGAAATATTGTCGAGAGATCTGCGCTTGACTTCCTCCAGGAGTGGCTGCCTCAGCGCACCATCCCCGAACCAAACGAAGTCAGCCTGCTTGTACTCGGCGGCTAACTCAAGAAAGAATTGCGGCCTTTTTCTCTCGTATACGGTTCCGCAACTGACGACGCGGCAACGTTGCGGCTCCTTCCGTCCAGCATTGTGGAATAACCGGCTGTCCAGACCAAGCGGGAGATAGGAAATCTTGTCGCCGTAGAGGGCCTTACCAGCTTGGCAAAGAGCTGGACTGATGGCAATGATGTGGTCCGCTTCGCAACATATCCACTTCACACGGTCGATTATGCGTTTCCGAGCCGTTTGCGAAAAAACGGCGTGTCCAGAACCTCGGATGCTTTCTTTACGCCCTCTGTATCCGCTCCAATGGCTTCGATCGTCGCAATCAGGGGAATGTGCCTTCGGCAAAGGCTCCGAATTTTCAGGCCCGCTTCGTCCGGCCACTCCACTCCGGGATAGAAAATCGCATCCCATTTCGACTGATAAGCAAGGGTCAGGTCAAGTTCCCATCGGCGGGACTTTGAAATTTGACCATGCGAATCCCGTTTCTACTCACCTCCTCGGGAGGTTCCGCGTTGCCCATCGCCGTCCACTCTGCACGCGGATCGCGGAAGCACGACAACATTGCCTTGGCATTTAAGCTTTGCGCATTCGTGATGGCCCGATTCATCCATCGCGGCACAAAAATTTGAAGCGGCATTTCGATCTTCTCTCAGGGGAATTTCGCAGATCGCAACAGGCCTCAGTTTTTCGCTTGTGCAGTCAAAGAATAAGCGCCATGCAGCAGGCTGTGCAGCGTGGCGGACTCCATGTTCTGCCAATGCGGGGCTTCGGATGAGGTTTTCACACCTCGCATCAGCTGCGGGATATCCGCAATCTGCTCGGCCCTCTCTAACACATGACCCACCCCGAACCGCTCGAACTGTTCGATGTAACCGCCATACAGACCGCCCAGCCAGGCGCAGAGAAATACCGGTATGCCTCGCTCGCAGCAACTGATCGCCACGGTGGACTGCACCGTCATAGCGAAGTTGGTGTTGGCCCAAAGCTCGGCAGAAATGGCTCCGGAGATCACCAGGATCTTGCGCTCCTCCGCAGCCGGCAATACCTTGAGAAGCAGTCGCCGGATACTCCTGGTGCTCTCGAAAGGGTGCAACTTGAAAACCAGTTGCAGCCCGCAGGTTTTGGCCAGAGAAATGAGCCGCGGCAGCAGGTCGCGGTACACTTCCTCGGCCCGCCAGCCGTCAGCTTGATAGGGTTCTGTAAAAAAGACCAGCCATGGCGCTGCGGCTGCACGCGTCACCGGTCTTGACGTGTCCAGGGCTGTTGCCGGACCGCCCATCACCAGCTTCTGCGGCGGCACTCCACAGGTCCGCAACAAGTAGTCGCGCTCCATTTCTCCCTTAACCAAATAGAAATCGACGGGAGCCTTTTGGACGCCATGCGCAGGTCCAGAGCCCCGTGATGACACTCAACCGCAGCCAGCCCGCGGTTTCTGGCTAAAATTAGCGGGATTCTGGTATCCGGCGCGGTATCGTCGGCGCTCAGGCAGCCGGTCACGTCTTCCCGGTCCAACACCTGGTTCCACGAATCCCTCACCGCCACGCCGGACCGGATGAGAGCCGGAATGCGCTCCAGTGCGCCGCTTGCGTCTGCATCGGCGAACTCCTCGGCAGCGGAAACGAGCTTTGACTTCAGCATTTCCCAGGCTTTCAGGAGAGACGCCATTTCACTTGGCTCGCCGGAAATAAAGTAAGGGTCGAGCGAGGTCATGAGAACATTCGCAGGCAGCGTCTTCAGCTCCCCGATTTTTCGGGGCAAACCAGGAAAATTTTTCCTCCGGCAACATTGCCGCAAAGGCCACCGCCATGCGCGACACATTAACGTAGACCGAGGGCAAAAGTGTGACTGGTTCTGACTATTTCTTCCGCTGCCGTGCCAGCCGGGCACGCCAAGTGTGCTCCGGATCGAACTTGTCCTGCAGAACCTGGGCGAACTGAGCCGTGTTGAGATTGGAAAGGGCTTCGCGATAATGGCGTACCCGATGGACGGCAGATTGCAGCCCTCTACCCAGAGTGTGAACCGTTTCGCCGCCGCGGCGGCGCAGAATGTTCCCGCAGAAGGGGGGGCGGGATCAGAAAACTCCCATCCCGTTCCCAACTCCGCCAACAGTTTCCCCAGTTGCTGCAAGCGCAGCAGATTGCCGATTATTAAAAGGAAGAAATGTCCCACCAGTCAATTCCGAACTCGTCCACCACCTCGCCCATGCCCAATTGCAAAAGAGTGTGCATACGCCGCAAATCCGCCGCCCTTTCCGCAAAATGGTACAGGCTGACGACCCGGCAGCCAGCTCGCCGGCTCCAGTCCTCGTAGGTGGCTGCTGGGGCCCGCCCAAGATCCACGACCAAATCCAAGGCGCCGACAAGCTTCATTGCTGGAAGTCCGTCTTCGGGATGGAGCAGCAGGACCTTCATTGGCTTAACATGAGGTTTTCATGGAAGAACTGCGATCGCGACGCCCGCCGGGGATTTCCGCACCTCGCAGCAATGCCGCTACGCGGGCAGCCCCTTTGCCATCTACTAGTTCTCGTCCCATTTGGGACATAGTGTTTCTGCGCTCAACAGATCGCAATATTTCACACAGCGGGCCTGCTATAGCGGAAGGTGAAAGCGCATTGGCGCTCCCGGCGTGAATTGCGATCCCGCGCCGATGAAGTTCCCGAGCGATGGGAACCTGGTTGGCGCGAGATCAACCACAACAGCCGGCAATCCCAGCAGGCACATCTCCCAGCAAGTGGCGCCCGCTGCGGAAACAGCCACATCCGCCCATGCCATCAATTCGGCCATGTTTTCTGCATTCTTCACCAAGCGCACATCGTGCTGAGCCTGGGAAATATGGCGGCGCAAAGATGCAAGATGTGGATTGCTCCCGCCTGCAATGACCGCGACCTCGAGCCTCTGGTCTTGAACCTCGTCCACGGCCTGCAATACTCGCGATGTCACATCTTCCGGATCGCTTCCGCCAAGAGTCACCAGAATACGACTGGCAACCGAAGGAATTACCCGACTCCATTTCTGCCAGGAGCGAAACTCACGGCGCAGCAGGACGTATCGCGATCCCAGAAGAAGTCTGCTCTCGGAACTGCGGTCCTTGTAAAGATCCGGGTTTGCCTGCGCATTCTGATTCAGGACCAGATCGGCTACGTAGCGCTCACCATGGCCATAATCATCCAGGAAAAGAATCCGGCAGCCCTTATCCTTCAAAGTTCGCTGGTAGTCTGGACCGAGGTGGTAACCATCCACTACTACCCAATCGGCGTCACGACTCTGCGCCAGTGTCGCGAGGCAATCTGCATCAGTCAAGGTACCGGCTGGAGTCGCCAGCCGGACCACTTCCGCATTCTCACGCTTGAGGCGTTCTGCGATTGCCTCGGTGGACTCGGCCATCGCGAACATAGCCCGGCCACCCAAATCCTGCCAGGCTTGAGCCAGCGCGAGGCACCGCATAACGTGACCTGTGCCCATTCGCACGCCGGCATCGGCGCGTAACATCAGTACCGGAGTCCGGCTCGGCGGACCGGCGACGGCCCCCTAACAGCCGTCATCGGGCTCCGTTAGCATTGTCCACTTAACACAGTCGCCGGCGGTCAAATTACATCTCAGTTTCTTGCCAACGATTTCGGCAAGTTCATAGGGCTTGATCGCCTCAGGAGGAGCCGGGCGCAAGGATTCCAGCATGCTGGCGTCGACAATGGTTCCGGCGCTTAGGTCTGCCGCTCGCGCAGGCAACGGCGTTGCACCATCACTGTAGCTTGTTCGTTCTCAACTACTCGCTTGAGCGGCGTTCCCAGCGCCAACTCTAGTGTCCGCGTGCTGTCCACATTCTCTTTCCAGGTCTGCGGCGTCATGGAGAACGGGCGTCCACGCCTTCACGCCGGTTGTCGTCGGTAAAATGTTTCTCGATGACCCGTGCCCCCAGGGCCACAGCTCCCAGGACGGTTACATGCCCAGGGGTGTGATCGGAAAGGCCCAGGACTGCCGAGGGGAACATCGTACGGTAACTCTGCAGAACTCTCGATGAATGTGGCGGAAGTTTCCAGGCTTCCGGTGTAGTTTGTATTGCACTGCAGCAGGACGAGCTGCGAATTGATTTGCAGGATTTCTTCGACGGCCCTCTGTACGTCCGCCATGTCCGAAGCACCGTTGGCCAGCAGCGCCGGTTTTTGCTTTTGTGCCACCTTGCGCAGGATTTCCGGCCAAGTGATGTCCCCCGAGCCGATTTTGTAAACTCAACGTGGATCGACATGTCTACAGCATCAAGATCATAGGGCGCCGAAAAATAATCGATGCCGTTAGCCTCGCACTCCTGTTTAAGAATTGGGGTCCATTCCCAGGGCAGAGCCGCCGCATCATAGACCTGGAATACGCTTTTCTTCCAGCCAGCCTGGTGGGAAACCTGTTGGCCCAGCGTTTGGAAGCCACGGTCACTCACGAGAGTACGGGCGCGGAAATTCTGAAACTTGGCCGCGTTGGCGCCCGCTTCCGCACAAAGCCGGATTAATAGCTTCGCCCGCTCCAGAGAACCGTCATAGTTGGCCGCAATATCCGCGACAACAAATGTGGGGTGTTCCAGACCGACCAACTTTTTTCCCAGTCGTAGGGTTGTCATTTCAGTGATCCGTAGGCCGAACTTTTGAGTTCTTGAGCATATCCCATTTCCCGCAGGGCCCGAAAGCAAAGGAGGCCGGAATCCACATCTGGCATCGGCCGCCCGAGCGCCGTAACGATCTTCGCAGTACTCAATGAGATATCTAGCGGCCGGGGCGCCCGAAGGGCTGCATCCGAAGACTTCACCGGCGCCACTGGTGACGGATCGTGTCCGAAGGTAACCGCCACCCGTTTGGCAAAATCGAATTTGCTGATTCTTTCTGACCCCGCCGCGTGGTAATGCCCTTGCAGCCCAGCATCAAGCATGGTTAGCAGCGTCTCTGCCAAATCATTTACCAACAGGGGAGTGAAATGGATATCGACAAAACCAGGAACGGATTTACCACTCTCCAATTGGTAAAGCACCCATTCGGCCAGGCTGGTTTTGTCCTGCGCATTCCAACCAAAAATATTGACGCGCACTACCAGTGCGGAAGAATGCAAGCGAAGGACCTTTGCTCCCCATCGAGCTTAGACCTGCCATACGCGTTAATTGGCGCGGGCTGATGCGTTTCGGAATAATTCCCCTCTCTGCCGTCGAAGACAGCATCGGTAGACACGTAGACAAAGGCTGCGCCAAGGTCTCGAGCCATTCGGGCAAGGGCGGAGGATGCTTCTGCGTTGATTTGCTGCGCTTCGCCGGGATGTTCTTCGCACCAGTCAACGTTGGTCGCCGCCGCACAGTGGACGATGCTGAGCGGCTTCAGTTTCCTGACGATCTCCCACGTGGAGACATAATCGGTCAAGTCCAACTGGAATAGTGAAATACCGGAAAATTGCAGCTTATGCCTATGATAAAGACCGGAGACCTTGCGCCCTGGGCGGAGGCGACGGACACCAGGCTTGCCCCTAGAAGGCCGCTCGCCCCGGTTACCAGCAGCATAGTTTGATCTCGCAAAGAGGACGGAAAGCGTGCGCTCGCCGAAATTTCCGCTCCATGGCCGCTCTCGCTAGCATTCGTGTAGCACCTTTTGCCGGACGTGCTGGTTTAGCTGCTGCAATGCCGGTTCACGATCCAGAGGGCCAGAACCTCCCTCCAATGAAAAGTGTCGACATTCCCCAGCCGGTCATAGACCGCGCGCAAAAAAGCGAGATCCTCGGGCGTATCCAGCGTCCATCGGTATTGACCGTAATCGTGTCCCCCTTTTACGTGCAGAACCTTGAAAAGATCGGGGTGTTCATAGATATAGGGTGTTACATGAATTCGTTCGTATGGCTTGGTTCCCTCCCTCCAGGCTCTCGCCAGCGCGGCAAAGGTCATAATCTCCGTGTCCAGGCCCAGAGGGAATGTACGTTGCCAGGCATTGCTGGCATAATCCGGCTGCTTCTCCAGGAAATGTCCGCACAACAAAGTCGCAGACTTCCGGATCGATCGCGGGCTTGTCCGAGGGAATGCGCACCACCGCTTCTGCCCCATGTTCCATGGCGGCTCGATAGTGTCGATCCAGGACATCCTCTTCCGATCCTCGAAAATAAGCTACGCTGAGACGATTACACTCTTGGACAATCACCTCATCGGCGGCGCCATTGGTGGTTGCCACAACGATCTCATCAATGAGCTCAGCTCGGGACAAACGACGCACTACCCGGGCCAGCACCGTGTCTCCTCCAAGGTCTTTCATAATTTTTCCCGGGAGCCGGGTACTGCCCATGCGGGCCTGAACGATGGCAACAGTTCTCATCCAAGAATTGCGAACTTCGCCAAAACCTTTTTCACCGCCTCAATCACATCCTCAACATCTTCATCACTCATCCCATGGAACATGGGCAAGCTGATCAGGCCCTCATAGGCGGCTTCGGCCGGAAACTCGCCGCCGCGATAGCCAAACCGCTCCCGATAATACGGGTGCAGGTGGACAGGAATGTAGTGCACATTCACGCCGATGTTCTCCGCCCGCAGCGCGCGGAAAACTTCCGCCCGGTCCACTGAAAACTTTGCCGGGTCGAGACGAATCGGAAAGAAATGCCAGGCCGGATAGACGCCAGACGAACACCTGGCGGAATGACTCCCGGAATATGCTGGAATGCTTCGGTATACCGCGCAGCGATCTGCCGCCGCCGCACCAAGTTCGCTTCCAGTTCCCGAGCTGCGAAAGGCCCAGAGCACAGGCAATATCGGTCAAGCGGTAGTTGAAGCCCAGCAACACCATCTCGTATCGCCACTGACCCGCAGTCTGCCTCTGGCGGGCTTCGCTGCTGATGCCGTGGTTGCGAAAACGGCGCAGCGTCTCCGCGAACCCCGCATTATTCGTTGTGACCATGCCACCTTCGCCGGTGGTCAGGTGCTTCACCGGATGAAAACTGAAAATGGTCATGTGCGAGATGCCGCCGACACGACGGCCGCGGTATTCGCCGCCCAGTGCGTGGCAGGCGTCTTCAATCACGACTAGTCCATGGCGCTCAGCCAGATCGAGAAAGAATCCAAGTCCGCCGGATGGCCGGCATAGTCCACAGCCAGGATTGCCTTGGTGCGAGGTCCGATCCGGCATTGCCTGCTCCGGGTCAAGATTCAGCGTGTCCGCCGAGACGTCCGCGAAAATCGGGGTGGCCCCTTGGTACAGCACACAGTTGGCGGTCGCGGCAAAGGTCATGGGAGTCGTAATGGCCTCATCACCCGCCTGAAGGCCGGCGGCAAAAGCAGCCCCGTGTAGAGCGGCGGTTCCGGAACTAAAACTGACAGCGTACTTTGCACCTACCCAGGCGGCAAATGCTTCCTCGAATTCGCGACTTTGGGGCCGGTCGTAAGCCAATCGGATCGAAGAACGTCCACCACCGCCCGAATATCGTCTTCGCTTATGCGACTGCCGGCCATAGGGAAGCAGAGTGCTGCGCACGGGCGGACCGCCCAAAATTGCTAAGTTCCTGCTTGGCGGCCGGGCGTAGTCATCCACTTTCCTCAGTTTGACTTGGCCGCTAGCGAGAACCGGCGCACCGGGGCCAATTTCCATAAGCTCATGCAGTTTTGCGGAAGTGAGCCAATCCGTATTGCTATCGCTCGTGTAGCGGAAACCCTCGGGAAGAGGGCGTGCATGACGCCAATTTTCCCGTTTCCACCAGGGATGAGAGGGCTGGATCACAAAGCGGTCATCCAGTTCCAGTGCATTGCGCGCTTCATCTTCGGAAACCAGCACTTCATGCAGCTTCTCGCCGGGACGAATGCCCACATAGCTGACATCGCAATCCGGGGCGATGGCCTCCGCCATGTCCGTCAATTTCATGCTTGGAATCTTCGGCACGAAAATCTCTCCGCCATGCATTTGCTCAATGCAGCTCACCACAAAGCGAATGCCCTGATCGAGAGTGATCCAGAAACGGGTCATGCGCGGATCGGTGATGGTGATTCTGCCGCTCTTGCGTTGTTCCATGAATACCGGAATCACGCTTCCCCGGCTGCCAACAACATTGCCATAGCGAGCGCAGCTAAAGCGGGTTTGTTGCGTCCCCGAGTAGGCGTTCGCCTGTACAAACATTTTCTCGGCACAAAGTTTTGTAGCCCCGTAAAGATTAATCGGGTTTACGGCCTTGTCCGTGCTCAGCGCCAGAACCCTGCGCACGCCTTTGTTGATGGCAGCATCGATCACATTGCGGCCACCCATGATATTGGTCTGAATGGCTTCAAAGGGGTTGTACTCACAGGCGGGCACCTGCTTGAGGGCGGCCGCATGAACCACGACCGTGACGCCCTCGAAGGCGCGCTCCAGGCGCTGCTCATCCCGCACATCGCCGATGAAATATCGCAGGCTGGGATGGTCAAAGCCACCCGTCCGCATATCGTGCTGCTTGAGTTCGTCGCGGCTGAAGATAATCAGCTTTTGCGGATGAAAATCGCGCAACATCAATTCTATGAACTTCTTGCCAAAAGACCCCGTGCCCCCCGTGACGAGGACAACTTCTCTCGACCAATCCATGGTTGGCGCCCCTGTTCCCATCTGCAAAGTAGAAACGTCCTGTCGTTGGAATCCGCTGATTAGCAGGTAGTATAACCAAGATACATTGCGGAGCGTGCTCTTGTTCTTGGAATCCGGGCGTGGCCAGAACCATGAAACTTAACTTGGTCCTGGATTGCCGGCGATCTTTCAGCCCGCATCTTATTGAAGCAAGGAACGTTGTGCGCACAGGGGTCGCGATCTGGCGGTAAGGCTGTCTGCCTTGGTTGCCCCAAATTGTCCCGCAACTTGCTCACCGGGTCAGGGTTAGTAACGGATGGTAGTGGAGATTTCCCTATGGCATGCACCCGCTCGGGCATGGACAATGGTTTCGGGAAGCTCCCGGGAGATTCATTATGAAATCAGCTAACAGCGTGATTTGGGGCACGTTATTGGCGCTATCTTTAACGTTGACGGCTTTCGCGCAGGATGGCCCGCCGCCTCCGCCCGACGGCCAGGCTGACGCATCGGCGCAAACCGACCAGGATCCTCCTACACGCGCGGCTCGGCTGCAATATATGTCGGGTTCGGTTTCGATTCAGCCGCAAGGCACCGGAGATTGGGTCGCCGGGGTCCTGAACCGTCCGCTTACCAACGGCGACAATATCTGGACCGACAAAGACTCGCGCGCCGAGTTGAACGTGGGCAGCGGCTTGATTCGTACGAGCAACGAAAGCAGCCTGACGCTCACCGGCGTGGGTGACAATAGCACCCAACTCGAACTCCACCAGGGCACGCTGGACCTATGGGTTCGCCACTTGGCCGAAGGTGAGACGTATGAGATTGATACGCCTGAGACAGCCTTCACCGTGCAGACTCCCGGCGAGTACCGGATTGACGTGGATTCGCAGGGCAACACGAGTGCCGTCACCGTCTGGCAGGGTGAAGGCGAGGCCAGCAGCAATGGCTCGACCGTTACCATCAAAGCCGGCCAACAGGCACATTTTGCTGACGATAGTTCCGCCGCTCCCGAAGTGGCGGAAGCGCCAGCCCCGGATTCCTTCGATAGCTGGTGCCGTGGGCGAGACAACCGCGATGAACACTCGGCATCCGCCCGCTACGTTTCTCCCAACGTGATTGGCTCTGACGATCTGGACGAATACGGCGCCTGGAGCGAAACGCCGGACTATGGGCCGGTTTGGACCCCGTCTTCGATGCCGGTTGGCTGGGCGCCGTATCAATATGGACACTGGGTTTGGATTGCACCCTGGGGTTGGACGTGGGTTGACGACGCACCTTGGGGATTCGCTCCATTCCACTATGGCCGCTGGGTTTATTGGGGCAACAACTGGGGCTGGGCGCCTGGGCCGTATTCCTATTGGGGGCCGGGCTACTACGCTCCCGCTCTGGTGGCATGGTTCGGCGGATCGTCCTGGGGATCGGGGTTTGGGTTTGGCTTCGGAGGCGGCATCGGCTGGTGCGCGCTGGGCTGGGGCGAGCCATTCTTCCCCTGGTATCACACCCGTTGGGGCTACTTTAACCGCGTCAACATTTACAACACGCGGTTCCACGACTTCAACCGCTTCCGCAACGGCTTTGGCCGGCCTGGCTTCGGCGCAGGGTTCCACTATGCGAATTTGCGATCGCCGCATGGCCGAATTGCCGTTTCTCAACGCACTTTGACTCACTCTATGCGGATACGCGGCGGGGGCGTTCGGATGTCCGCAAATCAGTTCTCCCGGGCTTCGCTGGGGGGCAGGGTTCCGGTGAATCCAACGCGCATGAGCCGGCTGGGAGCGAGCGCCGGACGCCGGGCGGCGATACCACCCGTCTCACGCCTTCTCGCGACAAACGGTATCGAGAGGCTCTTTCTCCGCTGGGGCCCGCACAGGAGCGCGCGGCAGGTCGATGGCGCGGCCAGGCGCGGCTGCAGCCGGACGCATGAACGCCGGACGCATGAACAATGGCGCGGCCTTCGGGCGCTCCGTTCCTCGGCCGCCCCAGGGCATGGCCCGGGGCGCCGGCAATGGCGCCATGGCTGGACGTAACGGCACGCGCGGCTCGATGGGCAGGTCGTCAGGTCCGGCCGGAAATTTTGCCGGCCGCAACAACGTGCCGCGGCCTTCGCAAAGCATGCGCGGATACAACGGCTCGTCCCAGGTGCGCGGTTCGTCAGGAATGCGGGCGGCCCCACGGTCCTCGAGCCGGGGTTACTCGTCGGCAGGCAGGCCCTCGGCTTCTCCGCGCAACGGGCAGAGCGCAGGACGTGGCTCGAACTTCGTCCCGCGCCCGGCGGGGCCGGTGAGATCGAGTCCATATGCCTCCAACTCCAATAATGGCCGCTATGGCTCGCAAGGCTACTCTTCGCGAGGCTCCTACGGAACCGGCAGATCGTACGGAAACACTCAGCGGTACAGTTCTCCGAACCGCAGCTATGGCTCGCAGCCTTCGTATCGCAGCTATGGGTCTCCGTCGGGCCGCAGCTATTCGGCAGCGCCTTCGTACCGGGGCTACTCGGGTTCGTCGGGCCGCAGCTACTCGGCGCCATCGAATCGCGGATACTCCGGCGGTGGGCGCTCGTACGGAGCCGCTCCTTCCTACCACGGGGGATCTAGCTATGGAGGTGGCGGTCGCTCCTCCGGTGGCGGCGGACGGTCGGGAGGTGGCGGATTTAGCGGCGGTGGACACTCCTCTGGTGGAGGCGGACACTCCGGCGGTGGCGGCGGCCACGGCCGGCGCTAACGCGTAGCCATCTTTGCTTCAGCAACGCCATCCAGAAATGGATGGCGTTGCTTTTTGTGGAACCTGCATGGTGCTTCAGGTTTCGTGAGGAGGTACAAGTCGGAAAACGCGCACTCAGTCTCAATCTTGGGTGCCCCGGCTCAACTCCACGCGCCCAACGATGACTCACGTTGAGTACCGCGCCGGTGAGGCGCAATTTTGTTAGGCTCGTGATTTCTGGAGCAGTTGCGCCCGGAGGGTGCGTTTGCCTTTACAAGCGCGGGTTCTGGCTCGGCTGAAAGCCGCGCCCTGATACGACCATGGCTCCCCAAGCTCGTTTTTTCCTCGAGTGAGGGCTGCATGGGTGCCTGTTTTAGCGTCTTTTGGGGTTGGGTGGCCTCCAGGGCCATCCGGGACCCGATAATCGAAATTAGAGGGTGTGCGGCAGGCGCACACCCCGCTCCAGGAAGCGACCTGCCAGGGCGTACCGGCAGGAATCCCGTTTATGGGGCCATCCAGCACCCCATCCAAGCCCAAAAATGGGGCTGGAATGGGCCGTTGCACGTTGGACTCGTTAGGGTGCCGGGACCGCCGTCCGGTTCGCAGGAACGATTTGTGGCTGGTAGCTAAACACCTCGCGGCTGCCAGGATCGACCGTGACCTTGAGCCAGTTCACGTCATTGTTGCCATTGGCCTGATTGTCGCCAAAGGTTTCCACCCGGGGTGAAGTTCTCCAGCCGCTGCCCTTGCGCATCGAGAAACGGCTTGTCCAGGCGGAAGTAGTGCGAGTCGCCGTGTACGTAAGCAACCGGGCGGGCAAAGGCAATCACCTGCTCCCGCAGCGCCAGCAGAAATTCCTGGAAGCCATCCGGTTGACCGTCGGTCTGGGCAAGTGTCTGGGGATCGCGTACTGGCCCGCGGGTGGCGTCGGTGGCGTCAAAGCCGGGATCGGCTTGGGAGATGAACATAACCGCCGCCGAGTGGTGCGCCTTGGCGTCGGCGAAGGTTTCCTGCATCCACAGAATATTGGCGGCGTTGCGAGCCGCGTACTCCGCCGGGTCGGGATCGGTATCGCACAGGTTGTTGCACGATCCCTGCACATTGAACGTGGCATAGGTCACTCCACCCAGCGTCCAGCGCCGGTTCTCCGCGCAGGGCACGTTGCCGCTCACGCCCAGGCACAGCGGCGCAGTCTGCACCTTCTGACGAAGCCGGTGCTGCCCCAGCGTAAAAGGTGTGCTGAAGAAGAGCTTGCGCTCCTTATCGAGCTGCACCAGCGAGTTGTACCCGGCCACGCGGTCGCAGTCGGTCCAGTCATTGTCTCCCGGGGTGAAGACCGCCGGAGCCCGCAGAGAAGCGAAGTAAGCAAGCCCCTGGGTATAGACCGAATCCGTGCATTCGCCGCCGCCCGCCTTGAGGTCACCATCGTGAGCGGTAAAGGCAAGGTCTTGCGAGTTCATATCGGCAATCATGTTCGGCACGCCCGTGTCGCCTGAAGTGCGGAATAAGGTAGATCACCCCAAAGGCCGATGGCATAAGTACCGCGCGGGTCACTGCCCCGCCGGTCATCGTCCCGCCGGTCAGGACCGCCTGCTTCTGCCCGGACTGTCGCTCCCATAACCGCGACGAGCATCAAGCTCGTGACTAGCAGCTTACAGATTGCCTGCAGCTTTGCTGCATCCATTGGAAACTGTGTTTTCGCTCATCATTCCTCGCTTTTCAAGGTCGCAAGCCCGGGCCCAATATTGGCTACGGGCCGCAGGGGGACGGCGCTGCCTGCAGTCCACACAAGGCAGGATCGGGACGACCGGCCAGGAATAAGCAAAGCTCGGGCTTTACGGTATAAGCGGGAGTTCGAGGGATGTGTGACATTTCTCCGAGGCACGGGTAGGCCTAAGGGATCACCCAGGACCCGATCGTCGAAATAGGGGGTGTGCGCCGGGCGCACACCCCGCTCCAGAAAGCGACCTGCCAGGGCATACAGGCATCAATCCCGTTTTTAGGGTGGTTCTGGCCTGTTCAAGCCTAAAAATGGGGCTCGAACGCGGCGCAGACCTACTTTGGCAGCACAACCGACGCTTCGGTCGTCAGCAATAGAAAGGTCAGGGTTTCCTGCAGGTAAAGGCGAACTGAGCTGTCGGTGTGGCTCAAATAACCGATGGAGAGGTCCTGGCCCAGATGGAGCTCGAAATCTCCCCCTCGCGTGGTCACGACTATCGCGCCTTCGATTGCCGGGGCCCAGATGATTTTGTCGTTGACCAACCGCTTGACGTGTTCCAGCACCGGGTATCCGTGATCGCTGGTCTCGGCCAGGGCGGTATAGGCTTCGGAGCCCAGCAGGACCGCGTACGGTCCGTTGACACCAACCAGCCGCAACTGACTTAGTCCCTGGGCGATGGCGTCGGGATATTGCAGTACGTCGGCGGGGAGAGGCTTTTTCGGATTGCTGGTGCCCTGTTGTATGCCCACGATGCCGGCATCCGCATAACCTTCAAACACGGCGCCGTCTTCTGCGAAGGCGATCTGCCGGGCCGCATCTTTGGCCGGCTGCCAATCGGCATCGTCGGCGCCGCGCTCGACATCGTCAATAGCAGCGCGGCTCAGCTCAAAGGGAGCCCGCAGTTCGACCAGTTCCCTGGCTTCGCGTTGCCGGGCGACGACTCCTTCGCGCGACGCGGGAAGCGATTTCAAGTGGCCGGTGCCCACTGCGGACAGAGCTATTCCCGCCGGGCCCTTCACGTCCACGGCTCGGCGTGCGGCGACGTAACGCTTGAAGGTACGGGCGACCTCCTCTTCGATCTGGGCCCAGGCCGCGTCAGAAATGGGGGCGAGTTCACGATGCAGGTTATTCATGCGATAGATCTCCCTTGAGTGAACCGATGCTGAGCGAGCCATCGTTGCTGGAAACGTCGGAGTTTGTAGATTCCACTGACGCCGGCTCCGTCGCGGATAAATCGGCAGCCGGGTCGTCGCCGACCGCGTCCAGGAAGGTCGCCGACGGCACAAAGAATAGATTCCCCGTCAGGGCCTGGCTGAAGTCGAGCAGACGATCGTAGTTGCCGGGCGGCCGGCCGATGAACATGTTCTCCAGCATCTGCTCGACGGTGCGCGGCGAGCGGCTGTAGCCGATGAAATAGGTGCCAAATTCTCCTTCGCCCACGCGGCCAAACGGCATGTTGTCGCGGAGAATCTTCTTTTCTTCTCCGTTCTCGACAATCGTGGTCAGAGCGCTGTGGGCCGAGGTGGGTTTCACAGAATCGTCCAGCTCGATGTCGGATAGCTTCTTCCGGCCGATGATCCGCTCCTGTGCCTCGGTCGGCAACTCATTCCATGCGCCCAGATCGTGAACGTATTTCTGCGTGATGACATAGCTGCCGCCGGCAAACGCGGGGTCTTCGTCGCCGATGAGCACGGCGCTGGCCGCCTCCTCGCCTCGCGGGATTCTCGGTCCCGTCCACAAATCCGAGAAGGTCACGGTCATCGAAATAACGAAACCCGTGGACTTCGTCCACGGAAGAAACGGCGCCATCGAGCCGCGCCATGATTTGCATGGCCAGTTCAAAGCACAGGTCCATGCGCTTGGCGCGAATGTGAAAGAGCAGGTCGCCGGGCGTGGAGATAGCCTGGCGCGCGCCGGCGCGAATCTCGCGAAAGGGATGCAGTTCCGCCGGGCGCGGCGAGCCGAACAGTTGATCCCAGGCATCGGACCCGAAGCCCACGACGCAGGAGAGCCGGGCTTCGATATCGCGAAAATCGACGGCACGGAACATGGAAGAAAGATCGCTGCAGAGCGAGCGCACGGTGTCGAGGTCGCCGGGTCCGGGGTTGAGCTTCAGAACGAGGAACACGGCCGCGCGAGACAGCGGCGCAGCCACAGGCTGCGGTACGACCAGCGGCGAATTCACAATGTTGGAGACAGCCATTGTTACGATACCTGCAACCCCATGGACCACAGGGCTGCGAATACTTTGCTTAGAAATCTAACAGAAGCGGGGAAGATGTGGGGGCGTGCCCCAGCAGCGTGGGGTAGGCGCGTTTGCCGCGCGCATATGCGGATTCTGGGATGAGGACCGTATCTGCCCCCCGCTGCGTGAGGGATTTCGGCAACTGATGGGGAAATCCCTTTGTTTCCAGGTTCCTCGCCTTGTGAAAATAATGCACCTGGCTCTCCTGGATGTCTCCGACGGTCGAGCCGCAACGATTGCTTCCACAGCGCCTCAAAATATACCACCTGAGGTGGTATATTTACCAATAGAGGGTTAACGAACATGCCTGAACTGTTCTCCGTTAATGAGGCCGCGGCAATCGCTGAAGTGTCATCTGACATGATCCGAACTGCCTTAGAGAAAAAGGCAGTGACTCCCTCTCATAAACAACGGGTCGGGAAGGCGTTCCGTCACCAGTTTTCGGCCGGTGATGTTCTTTTGGTAAAACTGTTGGTTGAATTTCCATTCCCGTTGAGCCGGCGAGACAAGGCGTCTCTGGCGCAAATTCTCGCGCATGGAAACAAGAAAGCGGCCCAGTGGTCGCTGGAAGGGAATGACCTTGTATACAGGTCGGGAGAAATGCTGATGTCCATCGAATGTAAATCGCTCCGGCAGACGGTGGCGAAGAACCTGGCTGCATATCGATGGGGAAGACGACGGGTTGTGTCCTCGCCAGACGTTCTAGGCGGAGAACCAGTTTTTCGGGGGACGCGCATTCCACTGCAGCATGTCGCCGCATTCTTTCGAAAGGGCGTTCACGAGTCTGAGATCGCGGAGGATTTTCCTGTTCTTGGTCCTCGGGATTTGGCCTACGCGCGGCTCGTTGCCCGCTTCGGAGATCGGCCGGGGCGGCCGAGGAAGCACCTCATGCTGGAGAGGAAGCATGGGGTCATCAAGTGATTCGTCTGCTGTTGGACGAGAACATTTCGCCAACATTGGCGCGCAGACTGGCAGAGATGGGGGTGTACGCTCAATCGGTCCCCCATGTTGGATTGGCGGGTCGCTCGGATCGCGAGATATGGAAGTATGCTCTGGACCACGATTTCGCAGTTGTCACTACGAATGCGCGAGACTTTATCCAGTTGCTCGATGTCGAGGTCCATCCGGGTCTGATGGTGCTGCGGGAGAACGGATTGACTCGCGACGAACAGTGGGATCGGATCGAGCCAGTCGTCCAACGTATCAGAGCTTCAAAAGATCGGAGCTTTCTAGTCAACAAGCTGATTGAAATTTCAGGCGTGGGATGTTTTGACGTACGGGAGATTCCAAAGAGCGCTGTTCCTTGACCAATCCCGATTTTCTATGCCGGTCAGATCGAGTCGCGTCCCGAAAGGGTTTACCATTCTCGCTGCACATCGCTTCAGTTTTCAGGCAGGTGTGCGCTTTTCTACGGGAGATCTCATGTACGCTTCGTTCCGCAAAGCTGCTTATCTAACCTTTGTCCTCAACGCCTGCCTTGCCCTGGCTCAGACGGCAACGCTCGCCCCAGACCTTCGCGTCAAAGTTGATGACATCGCCCGCCAGACTCTGGCCGCCACCGGCGTGCCCAGCGCCTCCCTCGCCATCGTCAAAGATGGTCAGATCGCCTATCTCCAGGCCTATGGGGACGCCAGCCTCGAGCCGCGCATTGCCGCCCGGCCGGAGATGCGGTACAGCATCGGCTCTATCAGCAAGCAGTTCACCGCCGCCGCCATTCTGCTGCTGGCCGAAGAAGGCAAGCTCTCGCTCGACGATCCCGTTTCCCGTTTTCTCCCCGATCTCACCCGCGCCAAAGAAATCAGCATCCGGCAGATTCTTTCCCACACCGCCGGCTATCAGGATTACTGGCCGCAAGACTATGTGCCGCCGTTCATGCTGCAGCCCGTGACCGCGGACAAAATCCTCGACGGGTGGGCGCGAAAGCCGCTCGACTTCGATCCCGGCACGCAGTGGCAATACAGCAACACGGGCTTTGTGATCGCGGGAGAGATTATTGAAAAGGCCGGTGGCGTGCCCTTGTTTCAGTTCCTGAGTACCCACATCTTCACTCCGCTTGGCATGCGGAATGTCATTGACATTGACGTGGACCATACCCGCGCCGATCCCACCGGCTACATGCGTTTCGGGCTCGGGCCACTGCGTCCGTCCCCGAAAGAAGGCAGCGGCTGGTTGTTCGCCGCCGGAGAGCTGGCCATGCCGGCGCAGGACCTGGCCACCTGGGACATCAGCTTAATCAACCAGAGCCTGCTCAAGCCTGCGTCCTACCAACAAATGGAAACCACGCTGCTGCTCAGCGACGGGGTCTCCGCCGACTATGGCCTGGGAGTCGGTGTGAGCAACAAACTTGGGCATCGAGCCATTTCCCACGGCGGAGAAGTCTCCGGGTTCACGGCGCAAAATATGGTCTTCCCCGATGACCGCGTTGCCATCGTCGTGCTCACCAACCAGGATGCGGTTGGCGCTTCCGGCGATATTGCCCGCAAGATCACCCCCTTGCTCTTCACCCGGGAAAACAGCTCCGGAGAAGAGGCCAAAGCCCGCAAGATTTTCGACGGATTGCAACGGGGCGAGATTGACCGTTCGCTCTTCACCGAAGACGCCAATAGCTACTTCAGCCGGCAGGCGCTGCAAGACTTTGCCAGCGGTCTCGGGCCGCTTGGCGCGCCTCTCAGCTTTTCTCAAACCGCGCGCTCGGAGCGCGGCGGCATGACGCACCGGTCATTTAACGTCAAATTCCGCGACAAAACATTGGAAGTGTCGCAGCGCACCATGCCCGACGGCAAGATCGAACAGTACCAGGTGATGGTCAAGGAGTAAGGTGCGTGCTTAAGTTGAGTCAGGGCCACTCGGTAAGCGTCGGGAAGGAGCGGGAAGTGATTGCGGGGGCTGAGCCCCTCGATCGCGGAGCGCTCAGAATTTAGCCCTGCGATCCCGGCAGTTGAAGTCCCGGGGGTTCGGGCCGGCAACAGACGCCGTAGCTTTGCCAGAGGCGGAACCATGGGCTATGGGCAAGGCGCTCATCGTGCTTTCGGTTCGTAGCCGAGAGTTCCCTTTCGCTAAGCGGTCTGGTGTCATGGGCGGCGAAGGCACGCTCCAACCACTCGATCTCGGAAATCGTCTTCTCGACATCCATCCACGCCAGTATAAAGGCAATGAGCGCTGCAAGTACAACGGCAAGCTCGGCAACAAATGGCTTGCCGGTGACGCAAGGCCTTTCTGAGTCGGATTCTTGTCTGTGGCACAATTGCCTGGATCAACTTACCTGACTTGGGTCCGGAGGCGCGCGATGAAGCTCTCAGTCTTCTGCGGAGTGAGCGTGGATGGTTTTCTTGCCCGGCCGAACCACACTGTCGATTTCCTCGACACACCTGACCAGGGGCCCCACGGGTTCGACGAATTCTATGGCAGCGTGGATGTCATTGTCATTGGGCGCAAGACTTACGAATTCGTGTTGGTATTCGGGAAGTGGTTGTATGGCGAAAAGCCAGTGGTGGTACTAAGCAGCCGGCCACTGGACTTCTCGTGGATTCAAGAAGGCGCGGTCGAGCAGATGTCGGGCGAGCCGGCCACGATTGTGACGCGCCTCAAGACGCGCAGCTTTCGACATGCCTATATCGACGGCGGAGTCACCATTCAGCGCTTCCTCGCCGCCGGACTCATCGACCGAATGGTCATCACCCGCGTCCCGGTGCTGATCGGGGAAGGCATCCCGTTGTTCGGTCCGGTGCCGGGCGACATCGGTCTTCGCCACGTGGCGACACGCTCGTATCGCGGCGGCCTGGTGCAGAGTGAATATGAGATTGACGGGGCGGGGGCGAACTCGACCGCGCAAGAAGGGCGCGCTGAAACGGCGAACGAAGATTCCTAGTGGCTCCGAGGGGCGGTCGAGCTGAGCACTCGCCCTCGCAACCGGGAGAACCACGCGGCTCAAGCTTCGGTCTTTTGACTAAGCAGTCTTCCTTTGTATCGGACGTTCAGCAGCTCCGCGCTGAGCCCCGGACAGCCTGGCTGAGCCCAAGTCCAGCCCTCATCGTCCTGCGGCGAAAAGCCGAAGATGGTGCGAATGATGATCTCTGCAAACGCCGCTCCCGCGGTGCTTTCGTAGTAATCCATGGAAACCGCTTTGCGCGTGGGACGGCCGTGGTCCGCACAATAGTGTGCCTGACCGAAGGGTCCTTCCCATGTCACCGGGTCAATACTTTGCAAATGTTGAAGCGCTTGCGCTTTTCCATGCTGCTCCTTCCGGCTGGCCAGGAACATGGCTTCTGCCGTCAATGCGGGCCACGCATCGAAGGAGCCGGTACTGCCGTGGTCCGGCCGCAACGATTCCTTCGCCGCCCCGTCGAGCGGCGAAAGAGCATATAACCAGTCCTTCGTCCACAACTCGCGCCCTACAAAATCGTTCATCTCCCGCAGCCTCTGCTCACCCAAATCCTCGGCCATGCAGGAAATCAGCATGAAGTAGTCAATACAATGACGTACCTCGACTCGCTTGCCGCCATCGAACTCGCATGCCCAATAACCTTTGCCGTCCACGTAGAGTTCCAGAACGTGTTTGGCTAACTGGTCTGCGGCCTGCCTTAGGTCCCTGGCTCGTGCTGCGTCGCCCGTTCGCTCGCGGAGTTTGGCCACTTCCCGCATCATCCAAACATTCGCGGCATTGAGCGCAGGCACCCGCTGCTGATACGTAGGAACCGTTTCCAGCAGATTGTCTGCCGTCCCATAGCTGGCCAAAGGACTCGACCCACTGACCAGCCTTTTCCAGTAAAGCGCGGATTCCTCCAGGCGATCGATCACTTTCTTGCCGGCAACCGGCTCCTCCAAAAACTGCCAATCGCGGGTGACATGTAGATAGCGCAATACAAACTGGAAAATCACATAGTCATTGAAGGAGTACCAGGGACCTACGCCGCGCAGACTGGGCATATCGATGGCGTAGCAGGAATGAATGTCCGCAGCCAGAAACAAAGTAAGAAAGCGCTTCACCATGACTGGGTCAAGCAGCGAATAGAGCGTTGGGAAAAATGAAGTATCCCAAAAATAAGTTAGTGTGGGGGCCCAGCGCGGAGCAGCCGTAATGATCACTCGCGGGTATTCCGCATGCAGATTGGTGCGTTCCAGTTCCAGCACGCTGAGAATGCTCAGGTAGTAGAGCCGCCGCAGCTGGGGATCGGAAGTTTTCAGGGTGGGCAGGTTGCCGGAGAAGTGCCGGTTATTTGGCGTGAAGGCATCTCGAAAGCGGTCCTCCCACTTGTCTTTGGCAGCGTCGAAGACCTGATGGAATCTGGCCTTCCACTGCGAAATTCGCTCTAGCACTTCCGCCGAGTCCTCGCCTGCCGCCATAACGAAATCGATCTGGCGGGTTTGTTGCGGTCCCAAATTGAGCGTCCAGTGTGCTGCGGACGCTTCGGCGGGCAGATCGTCCGGTTGCTCGACAAACGCAAAGGCCACCGCGCTCCGGCTCCGCGCGTCCCGCACCAACAGCACTTTGTCCCCGGAAAGGCTCGCCTTGAAATCCGCGAAATCCTTCTCTTCAGGACGGGGAGGGTCCCAGTGCCAGGTCTCCCGGTATTCACGAATGGCGGGACGCAGCTTTATTGTGAGTTTGACAAACTGCGCCTGCGCGGAACGATTGGTGATCGCCACCCGGAACAGCACTCCGCTGGCTTCGAACGGCATACGCACCGTGGTGAGAATCTCCAGGTCGCGGACCTGTGCCCGCCGCAAAACCTGATACGCGTACCAGCGGTAGTCGTCGGCTGCAATTTCCTGGTCATCCAGGAAAAGTTGTCCGACCTCCCCGCCCTGAGCCAGGGGAAAGTTTACGAAGCCGCTGACCGACAAGACGTCACTATTTTGCTGAAAATCCGCCCGGTGCTCCAGGGGAATCAACCTGCCCGCCTGAATTCCCCCATGAAAGTTGCAGATGCAGGGAGTCTGCTCAAACTGCTTGCCCGAAATCCAATCGCCGGCCAACTCGTCCAAACTTGGAATCGGCCCGGCGTGCTCTGGCATGGTTGCTGCCCCCGAGTGTTTCCATAGCGGCGCCCAGCGAAACCCTGCTCCGGTCAGGGCGAGATTTCTGAGGAACTCACGTCGTTTCACGGTATTTCTCCTGGAATTGACCCAACCTGAGCAGAATAATGTACCGTGGCTGACCAGGGAAGAACGGAAATGGGCGTTCCCGACCGTTTCACCCTGAGAAACTCTCCCGGGGCCGGGCATCCCAGATTTCGTGAGGAAGCATGACTCGGGAAATGCGCACTTAGTCCCGATCTGGGGTTGGCAACCCTGGGATGCGGGCGCGCATGCCTCCACGTCACGCTCAACCGCAAGCCTTCGCAATTTACTCCGCGCGTCGGATCAATGGGTACGGCTGAATACCCGCTCTATGCAAGAATGAAAGTGCCAGAATGAATCATTTGCAGCAGAGTCATCCGTCTGTTCAGCCTGTCAAGCTGCAGGGAAGAGTGGTGCGGCTGGAAGCCCTTTCCCGCGAGCATATTCCTCAGTTATGGAGAGCTGCCGAAGATGTGGCCCCGGAAATCTTTCGCTGGATGCCAAACGCCATGCAGACCCCGAGCGTATTCCAGGAAACTATGGAGAAGATTCTGCAGGAGACGGCGCGCGGGGCATCGGTCGCATTTGCCACGCTGGAATGTGGCTCCGGGCAGGTGGTGGGCAGTACCCGTTTCATGAACATGGATTTCGCCCACCGCCGCGTCGAGATTGGTTCCACCTGGGTTGTCCCCGCATGGCAGCGCACCGCAGTCAACACCGAGGCAAAGCTGCTGATGCTGCAGCACGCCTTTGAAACCTGGGGATGCTTTCGTGTGGAACTGAAAACAGATTCGCTGAACCGGCAGTCGCGCGCGGCCATTCTGCGCCTGGGGGCGAAAGAAGAAGGCACGCTGCGCCAGCACATGATTTGCTGGAACGGGCGGCGGCGGGATACGGTTTATTTCAGTATTCTGGATACGGAATGGCCCAGCGTGAAAGCTCATCTCGAAGACAAACTGCGGAGCCACGACCGGCAGGTCGGCCCATGATACCCGACAACCAGTGGGAGTGGTCGGAAGAAGAGATCAGGCGCGTCGGGTACAAAGTGGTGGACCTGATCGCGAAACACTTGAGCTCGCTTCCGGGCCGTCCGGTGTTTCAACCTTTTCCGCAGGAGCTGCAGCCGAAGTATCTGGACGGCAGCATCCCGGAAAGTGGGCAGACTCCCGACGCGGTTCTGGACCAATTTGCGGAAGAAGTCGAGCCCTATCCTTTCGGCAATGGGCATCCGCGATTTTTTGGCTGGGTGAATCCGCCGCCCACCGTGATGGGAATTTTCGGCGATGCGCTGGCCGCGACCATGAACCCCAGCAACGCCGGCGGCAACCACGCGCCGATTTATGTTGAGCGGCAGGTGATCGGCTGGTTCCAGCAGCTGGTTGGTTTCCCGGAAGAAAGTATGGGGCTGCTGGTGAGCGGCGGCTCGATGGCCGCGCTGACCGGGCTTACGGTTGCGCGGCACGTGAAAGCGGGATTCGATGTGCGCGCCGAGGGCTTGCAGGGGACGCATCCGCGGCTGATCGTTTATAAGGGCGCCGAAGGACACGGGTGCAATCAGAAAGCTGTAGAAGTACTCGGCATTGGCAGTGGGAATCTGAGGATCATTCCGCACGATGCGGCGCAGCGCATCATTCCGTCGGCGTTGGATGCGGCAATCCGGAAAGATCGGGAGGCGGGGCATCGTCCCATTGCGGTGGTGGCCAGCGCGGGGACGGTGAACACGGGCGCGATCGATCCGCTGGCCGAAATTGCCGATGTTTGCGCCCAGCACGGAGTCTGGCTGCACGTGGATGCGGCATACGGCGGGCCGGCGATTCTGAGCGCGAAATATCACGATGCGCTGGCGGCGTTGAGCCGCACCGACAGCATTGCCCTCGATCCGCACAAGTGGCTCTATGTGCCGGTGGAGGCGGGAGTCGTGCTGGTACGCGACGGCGAGGCGATGCGCAATGCCTTCAGCCTGGTGCCTCCGTATCTGCGAACGGAGGTCAGCGCCGCCGGCGTGGGCGGCCCCGTGTGGCTCAGCGAATACGGCTTTCAGCAGACCCGCGGATTTCGCGCCCTGAAAGTCTGGATGGCGCTCAAGCACCACGGCTGGGATGGATATCGCAAGGCGATCGAAAAGAATATTGCCCTCGCCGAGCGCCTGGCGGAGCGCGTGCGGCAGTCGCCCGACCTGGAGTTATGCGAGCCGCAGAGCCTGAGCATGGCGTGCTTCCGTTACGTGCCAAGCGGCTTGCGCGGAAATGATGAGGCGCTTAATTCGCTGAACAAAAAGCTGCTGGAGAAAATTCAGTTGGATGGACGGGTTTTTGTTTCGAGCACAGTGATGGGTGAGCGCTTCTGGCTGCGCGCCTGCATCGTGAACTTCCGCACGCAGCGGGACGATGTGGAAGCGCTGGTGAAAGTGGTGCGGGAGTGCGGGGCCGAACTCAGTCAAAAGAGTTGAGTATCGAGCGACGCAATAAACTGAATTCCCGGCACGAACTTTCCCACCAGGTCTTTGTCGTTGGTCAAAAACAAGTCAGTATTCGCAGAGGCGGCGCAGGCGAGATGAATGGCATCGGCAGAGGGTATTTTCCATGAGCCTTTGATCTGCCCAAATAAATCGGCAGTTTGGGCAGTGAACGGGATCACCTCCGAAACCGCGCTCCCAAACGCCGCTCTCACATCCTGAATGCGTTGTTTATCAGCCCCCTGTTTGTAGGCGCCCGCCAGTACTTCGCCCAAGGCTAGAGCTCCGGTGATGAGCTGATCATTGCGCTCCTGCATGCGCGACCAGATCGCATCCACTCTCTTTCCAAAATCTGGGTTGGCTTCCAGCCAGTAGATGAACAGCATCGTATCCCAATAGACGCGGCTCATCGGTCCTTCCCCGGGCCGTAAAAGTTAGCGCGCTCGTTACGAAGATAGTTTTCGCCTCCACCCAACTCAGCGAAAACATCTTTCAGAGCTCCTCGCAGTCGGTTCCACGCTTCCTGGCGGCCCATTGCCTTGTTGTCTTTTCCTTTGTCCATGAACTCATACGTGTACGTAACTGTCGTACTCTGGCCGGATTCCGGTCCTGTTTTGGAAACCAAGCGCAACGCATTTTCGTGGAGGAATTCCTTTGTCTTTAGGGCACTGCAAACGGCTGGCGCACGTCCACCAGTCAATTTCATATCGCGAACCACGTCGCCGGTTCGAATCGAAAACCGCACTTGACGCTGCCCACGGGCTGGCGCCACATATCTTTCGCGGGCGTAATTGCGAATTTTGTCTGCCTGTTTCAAGGATCGCCGCCGCAAAACGCGGCAAATAACTAGATAGATAGAATAGCAGAATGGAATAGAACTATCTTAGAATTCTTTATGATGCGGAGCGAACGGTACGTCGAGTAAGCAGGATTCGAATCTTTACGGTTTGACCCTGGCGAAATCCTCGACGGCGAACAGTTGGCCATCCCGTTCGGCTACGCCGACGCCAATCCGGTTCATCTCCGGATCGAGAAGATTCAGCCGATGCTGGGGGGATCGCACCCATTCCTGGCTGATCTGGCCGGCATCGTGTCCTTGCGCAACATTTTCCGACAGAGAAATGAAATAAACTCCCGAGCGCGAAACGCGGGTTGGCAGGCTGGGTTCTGCGGGCAACTGATGCGAAAGCATATTTTGCCGGGCCATGACGGCGGCATGCTGCTGCGCGGCCCGCGCCAGCGCCGGATCCCATTTCAAGCGCAAAAGCCCTTGAGCCCGGCGGGCCTCGTTGGCGGAATCAAAAATCTGGCGCTCGACGCTCTCGGTTCTTTGCTGCGCCATCGCCCCGGCAGAAAACAGCAGCATGGCAAGGAAAGCGTAGGCAATTCGCACGGAGATTTTCATAGGTCTGTTCTGTAAACCCATTTTTCCGCAATTCCACTCGGGCGGGCAGCTTACGCAGGGTCTATCACCACGGTCTATTGCGAAGCGCACCTTTAGTTACCGTTTGATCATCTAATCGGGTAAATTGACTTCCCGGCGAGGGCAACCTAGTCTGGAAGCAGTTCTTTATAGGCCATTCCCACCAGTGGGGGCGTCACGGCTTCGACGGAGATGCTTGCGGCCAAGAGGCATGCCGGGGTCCACACACCCGTAATCGCGTGGAAAATGATAATTGCCAATCAACAAATGGCATACGCAGCCTAATTTATTAGGCAGCCGTTCTCCGCAGCTTCGCCCTTGGGCTGCGAGCGAACGTCACACAGAGGGCTGCTCTTCTCTTCTACGTCTGGGGAGAGAGGCTAAGCTTTCAGGCTAGCGGAATCCGTTTCTTGTCCGTTCTGAGCGGGGGCCGCGAACGTCCTGGGGGAACCGTCAGCGATGGCGGCAAACGCCTGGGGCATGAACGCGAATAAGCATGTAGTCTCTTGACCAGTAACATTTTCGGACGCGGGTTCGACTCCCGCCGCCTCCACCAACTAACTCGAACGCTGTCCCTTTATAACCGCGACCTCTTTCATCGTTTCTTCAATGCGCGACTTATTTGCATTAGAAAATTCAGTCTTAAATATCTCGAAGACCGTCCTGCCCATATCCTCGCTAACAAGCAAGATTCGCTTTCGATACACGCAGGTTTCCTTCAGGGCACGCTGGATAGCCTTCCCGAGCGCCAATGAGAAGATGAACCCTCCAAAATAGAACCAGAACCGCCTGCAATAAAAGCCCATGTCTTTCCGCGGAACTAAAAAGCCCGGAGGCACGGATTTAAACGGCCAAAGGGCGACGGTGAGCACCATATCTCGCGGCAATCCCCCTTTTCCTAAAAGGAATCTGCGGACTGCTGTCTCCTGCCGACCATTCATTTCGACTTTTGGAACCTCGCCTCCATCAGTCACCGGCCAATCGAGGGTTCCACGCCAAAACACGCTCATCGCGAAATACACTAATTTGTCAAAATCTATTTCTGGAATATCCCGTTCGCGAAATATAAGCAACCCGGGGCCGGCATCTACCGCCTTACTGGGCGTCAAGATATTCTGAATTTCAAATGGTGTACCTTGCGATGTGACAGTAGAGATGTTCGAGAGTATCCAATTCTCACCGTTTTTATTGAGGCGATCCTCGCATTCATCGCAAAATTTGTATGCCTTGATTTGGTTGGAACTCTGCTTTGCCTTGCCAGCCACGACTACGATGGGATTGGGGTTTCTAAGCTGCCCGGCGCGGTTTCTCTTGTAAGCAGCCTTTGGAAGATAGTGGCTATCGCGAAGCGCTCTTGGTTTTCCGCAAAGCTCGCATTTGCCCTGCGCTGCCATGTGATAACTCGTGTTGGGATTGTACGATACGCGCCGGGTGGTCCACCTTTGCAGGGTCAGACGCGCTGTCACCAAATATGAGGAAACTCCAAAGCGCAAGTTAGAATCGCAAGGAGTTCGGTACCGTGGTGCCACCCGTCAAACTGGGTTGGCGGTTCTGTCGGGATGATTGTAAAGAAGCCGTCCGGAAGTAAGAGAAAAGCAATGCTCGACGACAAAGTACACGACGCGATCATTTCGGAAACAACCTTGAAGCTGGGAAGGATTCACAAAATGGTGCTCAAGTCTGCGCACCTTATGGATGGCAAGCGATGGGCGGGCGGCGTCTCTGGCCATGAGTGTACAGAGTTTGGAAATGAAGTCGGCTCTGACGAGATTCATTGGTGGATTTTCAAGAAAGAGATCAATGTTGATGAACTATCTACAAAGACGAAACAAGTGCTATTGGACGTCCAAAGATTGAAGGACGCATCGGCGAAGCTGAATTATAGGGAACCGGAATCATACGAGGACATACTTAACACCCTGCGGGCGTTTGCTGAGAAAAACCGCACAGAGGTTGATCGCCTGGAAGGCTATGTCACCTGGCTTGAAGAACGGGACCCCATGGCTCCCCGGATCCTATTCACCTACCGAGTGTGGGGCTCGACGCGTATGGCAGACCGAGAAATCGACATTGAACATGAGAAAGTCGGAAGGTCAGGTAGGGACTTATTACCAGCACTCACTGAAGTAGTGCTGGGAGTCCGCGAGCGCCGGGATCTGGTCTATTACGACGTGTACAACGAGATTGGCTTTGAAATTTACGAGAGCATGGATCCTGAGCAGTTGTCGCTGGGTGTGGAGATCGTGGTGCCTAGCGCGCGCGTGGTGCGAAGGACCGCGAACGAGGTTTACCAAAAGTGCGCGACGTACTTCGAACAAACGCGCGATTCCCTTAGGAATATTCTGCTGGACATTGATAAGTTCAAGAAGCAGTCTGCCCTATTCGAGAGCGAGAAGTTTTGGCGTGAGTTCATTGTAAAGGCTTCCCAGGCCAAGACGAGCGAGCCGCAGTTGTGGGACTTCAAAGAGACTCTCACGATGTGGCATGTCAAGAAAGACCCGGAGAAAGGCAAGGCGAAGGTCACGTTTGCCGAGGATGTAGCGAGTTTCGCTAACGCATCAGGTGGCGTGCTGGTCGTCGGGGTGAACGACAGCAGGCAGATTGTGGGGATCGGCGATGGCCGCGAGTTGGAGACTCGCCTAAAGTTCGCTCGTGAAGTTCTTAAGGAATTCATCAAATACGATCGCGACTTGACCTCGTTCAAACAGTTGGTGATCGACGGAAAGATTTGTTTGGTGATTGTGATCTCTCAGGCATATCTTCAGGTCGGTGTTTGGGACGGCCATGAACATTACTCTTATCCGATTCGCCTGGAGACGGGAATTAAGAGGGTCGGTATCCACGATCTGCCTCATAAGCACTATTTCAAGCACGATAGTCGTGATTTCTTGGAAAAAATTGAGCAATTCGTTCGCGACAATTAATTTCTCGGCTGGTTGCCCAAACAACGCGCGGCTGTGTAGGGAATTAGAAGGTACCACTAGATCTCAAGCCAAATCAGGCTTGAATGGTCAACTCGACCGTTTCGACAAACGCAAACTTTGCCAGGAACCATCCGCCGTCCAGCCGCCGTCGACCGCGATGGCCTGTCCATTGATAAACGCGCTCTGTTGCGGATCGGCGAGAAATGCCACGGCATTGGCGATATCTTCGGGAAAAGCAAATCGTCCCATGGGGACGCGGTCAGTGATGTCATGATCGCTGTAGGTGCCATTCGCCTGGTCGGCGGCGTCCATTTGCGTTTTGACCCAGCCGGGACATACCGCATTGCATCGCACGCCGCGGCCGCCCCATTCCGCCGCCAGAGTTTTGGTGATGCCAATCAAACCATGCTTGGAAGCGTTATACGCGACCCTGTCGGCGATGCCCGTGATGCCGGCGATCGAAGCGATATTGACGATGCTGCCCGAGCCTTGCGCCAGCATGATCGTTCCAAATGCCTTCGCCAGGAAAAATGGCGCAAGCAGATTCACTTCAAGAACGCGGCGAAACTGTTGCTCAGTGGTCTCCTCCGCCGGCATGATGCAACTGATGCCCGCATTATTGACCAGCACATCGACTCTTCCCCATTTCGCTTTTACCTGTTCGCTGAAAGCATGCACCCGCTTTTCATCGGAAATATCGCCTACGAGTTCCAGAACCGGCGCACCCGCCTTTTTAACGACAGCTGAGGTTTCGACTGGAGAGCGAAGATCATTCAACGCCAAAGCGTAACCGTGTTTCGCAAGCGTTTCCGCCACACACCGCCCGATCCCTTGAGCAGCTCCAGTCACTACGGCGACACGCGTTCCCTGGTTCGTCAAAAGATGTTCTCCTGATGGGATTTAGGTCCCAGTTCTCGCAAAAACGGCGAGAACTGGGCCACCCATAAAAATTACTCCCGGTTCGGCAGCACATGTTCAATGCGCCGGTCGGGAATCAGCCAGATCAGTGCGACCGTGACCAAGAGCGCCTGCGCGAATCGCGGAGATCGCAGCGCGGTCACGATAGCCACGAGATAGAACACGGGCGAAATCTTGCCCTTCCAATCCCGCCCTACGGCTTTTTTCAGAATGGAGCGCTCGCCTTGCGCACGGATGATCACATTCTGTAACAGATAGTAGGCCAGCGCCGCCATGAGGAGCACGGCGGCATAAAGCAGAGTAGGAGCCGCGGTGAAGTGGTTTTCCCCCATCCAGCCAGTGGCGAAGGGAAACAAGGAGAGCCAGAACAGCAGATGGAGATTGGCCCACAGCACACCACCGGTCACGACCGTGGAGGCATGCAGCATGTGGTGGTGGTTGTTCCAGTAGATACCGACATAGACGAAGCTCAATACATAACTCAGGAATACCGGCAGCAGCGGCTTCAGGTCTTTCAAGGCGTCGCCGTGCGGTACCCTCATCTCCAGCACCATGATGGTGATGATGATGGCGATCACGCCATCGCTGAATGCTTCCAATCGCCCCTTGGACATCGATCCTCCCGAACGCACCATTGTGCTGGACTATTATGCGGTACAGAAATATCGGGGAAGTGCAAAGCGCAGAGGAAGCTGGGTGCGGCATTGAACTCACCCGAAAGCTCTCCGATCTCCTCGATCCCGAGAGGAAGAAAGAACCAGGACCCGAAGTATTTGACGGGGTAGCCTAAAGCCTCTCGGGACGGAGCGCGAAAATCAGGCGCCGCGTGGAAGGGCGTGGCGTTTCGGGCAATGCAGCGAATGGCTGGGTATGAGCTCGCCTTTGGGGTAGCGCCCGCTTTCCTGCTCACATTTCCCGCAGAACCATTCGGCAGGAAGCGGACTGCGTTTCTTGCATTTCGAGCAGACAGCCCAGGTGGTGGAGCTGTAGACGGTATCGAGTGGCGCGCCGCAACAGTGGCTTCTGGGCTGCGGCTGTGGCTGGAGCCGGAGCATATGGGTGCCTCAAAAGTGGGGCAATTATTCCACAAAGAAGGTTGGAGATCAAATATCCCCTCGCTTGGATAGCGGTGCAGTTTCAGTTTTCCTCTTGCGCTCCCGGCGGCATTTCTTTGCGTCCTCCGAGGTTAAGAGCCTTTCGGATCGGTAAATCAACAGCTTGCAACCGCAGAGTACGCTAAGACCAAGGCAAGCACGCCCAGAAGACCAACATAAGGCAAACCCGTAAAGTCTTTTCCGCGCGATTAAAGCAATTCGTCAGTACCCCTTCAACACAGCCGACAGCAAGCTCAATATGGGTTGCAGACCTTCGGGGCGAATGGAGTAGAGGTTCATGGTGAAGCGAGCGCCTCCCGGAAGATCAAGCCCATCCTCCTTCTTGTTCATCCATCCCAGTTCCACCATGGCGGACCATAGAACCTCGTTGGGGCTCCCCGGCGAGGTGGTCATATTGCTGTCGGGAGTATGGGCGGCCGCGTCAAGAACGGAAAGGTCCGCCGCGCTCATTCCTCGCATCCGCTCCAGGAGAGCGTCCATCTCGTGGCTCTGTTTTCGAATCCTACGCGAACAGAAACTCCTTCGTCCTCAACTCCTTGACCGTATCCCTTAGCTTCGCCGCCTTCTCGAACTCAAAGCGCTTGGCCGCTTCGCGCATGTCGGATTCCAGTTTGGCGATGTAGGCATCCAGTTCTTCCTGCGACTTGAACTCCGGAATGCCCTCAGCCTCCGCGGTCAGATCGGTGTAATCGGCATCGATGATGCCGGCGAGCGACATCTCCAGCGGGCGCACGATGGATTCCGGGATAATTCCATTGGCTTCGTTGTAAGCCACCTGGATGGCGCGGCGGCGGTCGGTTTCGTCGAGCGCCTTCTTCATCGAATCGGTCCTGCGGTCGGCGTAGAGAATGGCGCGGCCGTTCAGATTGCGGGCGCAGCGGCCAATGGTCTGGATCAGCGACCCGGCGGAACGCAGGAAGCCTTCTTTGTCGGCATCGAGGATGGCTACCAGGGATACTTCGGGCAGGTCCAGCCCTTCGCGCAGAAGATTGATGCCGATCAATACGTCGAACTCGCCTTTGCGCAGGTCGCGCAGGATTTTCACCCGTTCCAGAGTTTCAATCTCCGAGTGCATGTAGCGGCATTTGACGCCGACCTCGGCGTAATACTCGGCCAAATCCTCGGCCATGCGCTTGGTGAGCGTCGTGACCAGGACGCGCTCGCCGCGGGCGACCCGCTCACGGATTTCGTGCAGCAGATCGTCAATCTGCCCTTTTACCGGACGGATTTCGACCGGCGGGTCGACTAATCCGGTGGGCCGGATAATCTGCTCAATCACCACGCCCGCCGATTTCGTCAGCTCATACGGCCCCGGTGTGGCTGAGACGTAGACCATCTGATTCATGCGGTGCTCAAATTCCTCAAAGGTCAGCGGACGGTTGTCGAGCGCCGAGGGCAGGCGGAATCCGTACTCCACCAGCGTTTCCTTGCGCGAACGGTCGCCGTGATACATGCCGTGCAGTTGCGGCACAGTCTGGTGGGATTCGTCAATGAACATCAGGTAATCGCGCGGAAAGTAGTCGAGCAAGGTCGGTGGCGGCTCGCCCGGCAGCCGTCCGGTGAAGTGGCGCGAATAGTTCTCGATGCCATGGCAGAAGCCCATGGACTTGATCATCTCCAGGTCATACATCGTCCGCTGGTGCACGCGCTGCGCCTCGACGACGCGGCCTTGCTTTTCCAGTTCGGCCTCCCACCAGGCCAGTTCTTCGCGGATGGTCTTCACTGCCTGGGAGCGGGTTTCGTCTTTCATTACATAGTGCGTTTTAGGATAGATGGGCAGGCGGACATACTTCTGCTTCACTGTGCCAAAGAGCGGGTCAATCTGCGCCAGCGTCTCCACTTCATCGCCGAACAGTTCGATGCGATACGCCATGTCATCGTAGGTGGGATAAATCTCGATCACATCGCCACGCACGCGAAAAGTTCCGCGGCGGAATTCGCCGTCGGTGCGTTCATAAAGAATTTCAACCAGCTTACGGGTAATGTCCTCGCGCTTAATCCTCTGGCCTTTTTCGAGAAAAAGCAGCATGCCGTAATAGGCTTCCGGCGACCCCAGGCCATAGATACAGCTCACCGAAGCAACGATCAGGCAGTCACGCCGCTCGAACAGGGAACGAGTGGCCGAGAGACGCAGCTTATCGAGTTCGTCATTGATGGTCGCTTCCTTTTCGATGTAAAGATCGGCCGCTGGCACATAAGCCTCGGGCTGATAGTAGTCGTAGTAGGAAACGAAATATTCCACCGCATTGTGCGGAAAGAAATTCTTGAATTCGTGGTAGAGCTGGGCGGCCAGAGTCTTGTTGTGGGCCATGACCAGTGTGGCCCGGTTCACCTGCTCGATCACCTTGGCCATGGTGTAGGTCTTGCCCGAGCCGGTGACGCCGAGCAGCACCTGATGCTGCTCCTGGTCAAAAATGCCGCGGGTGAGGGCTTCAATGGCGGCGCCCTGGTCCCCGCGAGGCTGGTAATTGCTGACGAGCTTGAAATCCATAAGCCAGCTTCCAGCACCTGGCCTCAACCTCTAGCACAACGGCTAAGAACCGCCCTAGGGGAAATTCGATCCTGTGCGCCCGCACACAGAAGCGAATTTTAGGGGCTGGATATCCCTTGATTATACCGCTGGCGGGATGGAGATCGGCGCGAGGCAATTGCAAAGCAGCACTTGCTTATTGGATAGGCTTCAGGCGCCCTAGGGAAGCTTGAAGTCCACTGTGATCTGCGTCTGCACTTCGGTCGGCTGGCCGTTAACTTTGTAAGGCTGATATTTCCACTGCTGCACTGCTGCGACCGCGGCCGTGGCCAGGATCGGCTTTCCACTGAGGACTTTAATATTTGAGGTGGTCCCGTCTTTGCCGATATTGGCCTGCAACTGTACTGGTCCCTGAATTCCCTGTTGCCGGGCCGAGGGTGGGTAGGTGGGGTCGACTTTCTGCAGCAATAGCGCAGCGGCGGCGTCTGGTGCTAGCTGCGGCACCGTTTGAGAACTCGCTCCAGATGAGCTACTGGAATCGGAAGCTTTGTCCGCCGAAAGTGCGGGCGCCACATTAGTCTGCTCTCCTGCCGTATTCGCTTGGGGAGAAGCAGACGCGTTGGTTTCCGAGGACGGCGTCTGGGCGGATACCGCGGGCGTGACATTCGCTCCGGCGGTCTGCGAAGGAGCAACCAGGGCTTGAGACTGTGGCTGTGGCAGTCCGAGATATTTCTGCATGACCGGGAAACGGTCGAGAAGAGGCTCCAACTGGGGCCATGCATAGTAGACTGCGCCCGCAGTGGCAAGGACAAGAACCGCTGCGATCAACAGATTCCTGTTATTGCTGGTTTGCCGGGGCGCAACATTCTTGCCGCCGAGTTGTGCGAACTTGGGCGGATCGAGCTTCGGACTGGGCTTCACCGCCGGTTTCGGCTTGGCTGATGAAGGCTCGGCTGATGGCGGTTTGGCTGATGATTGTTCGGCAACCACCTTCTTGTGAGCCGGCGCAGTGCTGGCCTTTTCCGATAGTTTTTCTTCCGCTGCCGCTTCCGAAGAGACATCTTGTTTTGCGGGAGTAAGTTCCTTTGCGGGAGCAACCGCGCTGGCCGCGCTTCCTGAGGTGGATGAAGCGGAGCTGACGGCCGAACTGACCGCCAAAGCGCTTGTCTCACTCTTTGCTGCCGATTCGTCCGCGATTGTCTGTTGTTGCGGAGCGGCGGCAGATGAAGCTTGAGCCGGCAAAGGCTCCGGCATGGATTCAATCAAGGCCGCTTCCGCAGGTCCTAACGCCGGAAATTCCTCTGCCTGCTGTTCCAGGGCGCCGGGCACCGCACCGGCCGAAAACTCAGGATGTACCGGCAGCGTTGAGGCTGCGGGCTCCAATGGCATCGGAATATCGGCGGATGGTTCGGTTGCGTTCGCGGGCTCCCCGGCGAGAGACCCATGCGAGGCAGAAGCTGCGGCCGCAGCCGCCTTGGCTGCTTGCGCCTGTCGCAACAAACCTTTTGCTTTCCGCAGTGTCCCTTTGGACTGCTCCGCATTGATCGGCTTAGTCAATATGAGGTTCGCCCCAATACGAAAGGCCTTAGCAATGGCGCCCTGTCCCTGCACCAGTGCTACCGCGAGAGAGTCGCCGTTGGAGTTGGAGTTGCGGGCGGCCTTAAACAGCAGACCCGCATTCTGCTCGTCGTCGCAGTCCACCACCAGAGCATCGTAATGCTCATTCGTGATCTGCTTCACGGCGGCAAACGGCTCGGTGCACGCCTCAACATGGAAGTCCAGTTCACTGAGAATCTGGCTGACCACGCGAGAAGCTTTTTCGTCCGCAGAAAAGAGTAACGCCTGATAACGCATACCAAAGTCATCGTAGGTAACCTACTTCGCTCCAGCAAGTTACTGAGGTACCGAAAAGGGCAGTCAGGCCCAACCCTTGACCTGGGGGCAGGTACCATTGAACAGGTAGGTACAATGCCGCCATGCGCCTCCCCCTCTGGCTGAAAATCGCCTGGACTGCATGGGTGATCGTGTGGGTACCCGTTTATTGGCGACAATACGGTGTACAGAACTTCCTGTATTTCTGCGACTTGGGCAATTTTTTCGTTGTCGCTGCACTGTGGCTGGAGAGCCCGTTCATCTTTTCGGCCCAGGCGGCAGGTCTGCTCGTTTTCCAGACGATTCTTTCCATTGATTTGCTTGGAGCGCTGCTAAGCGGGCGACACTTGATTGGGGGCAGCGAATACATGTTCGATCCCCACATTGCGCTGTGGATTCGCTTGCTCAGCCTTTTTCACGTCGTGATGCCCCCGCTGTTGCTTTGGGCAATCTGGCGGCTGGGCTACGATCCGCGAGGATGGAAATATCAGACAGTACTGACCTGGATTGTCGTGCCCCTCAATTATTTCTGGCGTCCGCAATTTGACGTGAACTTCGCACGGGGATTGTTCTTGCGAGAACAGCATTCGATCCCAGAGTGGCTCTACCTGACAGGTTATCTGATTATTGTTCCGCTCGCCGTTTATTGGCCCACGCACCGGGTCTTGCAGTGGTGTTCAGAGCGCGGAGGGAGGAGTTGTTCTGCCGGGCATTGGGGATGAGGTTAAGGCGATAGGCTCAGCGGGCACTTATTCGCTTGACATTCGCCTTCCATTCGCCAACAATTCAGCTATGGCGATCACACGGCGGCAGCGGCAGGTCTATGACTTCATTTCCGACTTCGTGCAAAAGAACGGTTTTTCGCCGTCGTACGAAGAAATTAAGCAGGGTATGGGGCTGAGTTCTCTGGCCACGGTGCACAAGCACATCACAAACCTGGAAAAGAAAGCGCTGCTTACCCGGGATTACAACCGCAGCCGCTCGATTGATCTATTACCTCCCAAAGGGCGGCTCAAGCAGGCCATGTCGGTCAATACCACCGTGGTGCTGCCGTTGCTGGGCCGTATCGCCGCCGGCCAGCCAATTGAGGCGGTGGAGAACCCGCAAACCATTTCTCTCGCCGACTTTGTGCGCTCGAAAGAGGTATTCGTGCTGGAAGTGCGCGGCGAGTCCATGCAGGATGAGCATATTCTGGATGGCGATTACGTTCTGGTGGAGAAGTCCAAGACCGCCCACAATGGAGACATCGTCGTGGCCCTGGTGGACGGGACTGACGCCACGCTCAAGCGCTTTTATCGGGAAGGCGACAAGATCCGATTGCAGCCTTCCAATACGGCTATGAAGCCGATTATTGTGGCGGCGGCCGCGGTACAGATTCAGGGAAGAGTGATTGGGGTGCTCAGGAAGTACTAGAGCCGTTGGCGAACTTTAAGTTTTTCTCTTGTGTTCTCGGGAAGTGTTTCTTCGCGGTCTCGGCGGTTATGTTTCGCTGGGTGTATCAAGAGAGCTTGTAACCGCCGAGTACGCTGAGGCCGCGGAGAAAAAATCTGGGCTGCTGCATCCTTATCCGATGTGCTTCTGCAAGGCCTGGTGGATGGCGTCCTTTGGCCGGTACCCTACCAACTGCTCGACCACTTGTCCACCTTTGAAAACCAGCAGCGTCGGAATGCCGGTTACCTTGTAGCGCATGGGGGTTGCATTGTTGCTGTCCACATCCATTTTGCCTACTTTGATCTTGCCCTGAAATTCCTGCGCGAGTTCCTCGACGATTGGGGCAATAGCGCGACACGGACCGCACCATGCCGCCCAAAAGTCTACCAGCACCGGCTGGTCCGCCTTCAAAACATCCTGGTCAAAGTTAGAATCAGTGACCTCAAAAATCCCATTGCCTGCCATCTTCCCTCCCCTGAAATTGACCCACAGCAACCCCGCCGCACCATTGGCGCGGGGACTACGATTTCAATATCCTAGCACTTCTGTTGGATGCAGCGCAGTGCAAGAAGTCGCAAGACCAAGGTTTGCCATGCGCTCCGCCTGATTGCCATGGAGGTTGAAGGTTGTCGAAAAGCCCTAACATGCAATTAGCCCAGGATTAGCTTCCCAAAATAAAAAAGCGCCCCGAACATTGAAGTTCAGGACGCCTCGGCAGCCCTCCCCCAGAACTGCCAAACCACGCATCGGATATTAGGGCTGTACCTGTTCACTGTAAATGTCACTTAGGTAATAGCTTTTGTGCGCTTGGGTAATACTTACCGGGTGGGGAGAGGATAAGGAAATCCTGCGCACCACCAGCTCTAAATACTTGGTAATACGCGAAAGAACGGAAACTGGAAGCTGATCAAAGTTTAGGGTCTCGCGCTGGCCTGGCGCTTTTTGCACAGCATTGGCTACAACAGGCCGGACGCAGGCGATGGGCAAAACCAATTTTGGGACTCTCTTCTCAATTCAGAGCACCGGGATTTGCGCGGCCGACTGCTTGTCGGACGCCCAATAGACTTCTTCCTTGAGGTGCTCTTTAGCAAGGCCCACGCGTTTCAGAATTCCTTTGACGTTCTCAATCATCTGGGGATGGCCGCATAGATACCCGGTTGTATTGCTTCCACTCAGGTTCCATTGATCTGCGTATTTGCGAAGCAAATCGTCTACGCGGCCTTTTTCGCCGGGCCATTGAGTGTCTTCCCAGGGACGGCTCACTGTGGGCACATACTTGAACCACGGAGTCTCCCGCGCTACGCGTAGCAGTTCTTGATGATAGCCAAACTCCCAGGAGCGGCTGGCTCCGTTCAGCAAATGCAGCGTGTGCTCGCCTCGAAATTTGCCGTCCTTCCACTCCCGATAGAGCGTCCGCACGAAGCTCACGAACGGGGCCACTCCGGTCACAGTGGAAATCAGCAAATGATTTTGGCGGCCACTCGTCGTATTCAGCGTGAAACGTCCTTTGGGGATTTTGCGCATGAGCATTTCATCGCCAGGCTGTAATTTATGGAGCAGCGGCGTCAGCTCTCCGCCCGGGACCAGTTCAAAAAAGAATTCAATTTGCCTTTCGTACGGAGAAGAAACAATGGAGTAGGGGCGTTCGTGCCGCTGGTTCAGGCCCTGTACGCCGACCGTCGCGTGCTGCCCCGGTAAGAATTTGAACTCGCCGGGAACCTGGATTCGCACCATCCACAAATCAGGACCGAAGTCTTCCCGGCGAGAGACCCTGGTGCGGTAGAACTTGTCATCTGCAATGTTCATTTCAGGCTGGCTCTCAGCGAAGGTTGCAAAGTGTTTTAGTCTACAACAGGCGGAGTGCTCTGAGGAGCAACTGTCATCCTGAGTTACGAAGTTGAAGGATCTCTATTCTCATGTTGTAAGAGGAACGTCGCGAGAATTCTTTCTCGGAGTTCGGAGCGAATTCCCGGAGACAGCCGCGCGGTGTCAGCCGCTCGCGGGGTCCTTCGACTCCGCAACGGCAGCGCGGAGCGCTGCTGTTGCTCCGCCCGGGCTGACAGGTGGCTGGTTAGTTTTGCGCTACAAATTGGTACGTGTCGGCGTTCATTTTGTGAGAATACCTGTGGGAACAGTCGCGGGTGAGGGATTCTCTTCGTTCAGGCTATAGACCTCATTCAACAATCGCCGCCAGGCTTTCTTATCGCTTTTAGTGGCGATAGGCGCATTCACGTCGCTGTAAAAACGCAGCACATCGCTACGGATCGCCGGGGGAGCAGAAGCAAAGCCCTGATGCGAAAGATCATCGACCAGTTTGGCATACGTCTTGTCGGCCAGAGGATATTCTCCGGCGCGGGTGGGGCGTCCGGTGTCGAAATCCAGATTGGCAAGGCGAAGATGATGATGGCTCTCCTCTTCCAGCAGGCGGGAATATTCTTCAACCGTCCGGTTTACGCTGCGGATGTACATATCTTCCGTTTTCTTAGTGGGAATTTTGAAATTCACGGCGCTAAACGGGCCTACCTTGGGAATAATCTTGAGAAAAAAAGCCAGAATTCTGGTCCCAATTCCCGGTCGGCGGTATACCGTGCCCCACTCGTGCCGATACTGGGTGCGCGATAAATAGTAAAGGAATTTCTTCTTGCTGAAATTCGGGGTTTCTTTCACGATTTCATCATGCCGCGAAAGCAGCGCCACTCGCGTCATTTCGGGAATAATTTTGCTGACGCTTCGACGGTAGGTTCCAATCGCCAGATCCACATTGAAGAGGTCATCGAGCTTCAAGCCATAGGTCTCCAGGAAAGCGCGTTCCAAAAGCGGCTTGGCTACCTCAAAACCGATGAAGTCATGGTAGCTATCGGAGGTGTAGCGGTTCCTGGCGACCTGCACCATGTCGAAGCCAAATTCGGTGCGGATGTGATTCTTGGGATTGTCAGCGTAGGTCACTTCCTTCCCATATTTGGCTTGCAACTTGGGGAACTCGATTGCGGTAATACGATTGATAAACGGGTGGCCGCTATTATCGGAAGCGTAGTGGGCCAGAGCACCCAAAGCGAATGCATATTCGTCGATATTAGAGGCGTCCCGCAGCAGCGCCTCGACAAAATCGCCGCTGCGCACGTAGTGCACCAGATCGCTGAAATATTTGCTGCCGAAAGGGTAGTAGCCCATGTCCTGCATCACCGACCCGCCATAGGCGTAGGCGTGGGCTTTCCGCAGATCATCCGGCGTCGAGGCGGGGAAACGCTTTAGCAGCAACGATCGAATCTGATCCTTCCAAAGCAGATCTACGATCTGCTCGTGGGTGAGGACGGAATAGGCAGAAACGCCGGCCGAGCAGAGGAGCAGGCATACCAGCAAAGCTAGCGTGCGCGGAGTGTTTGGACGCATTCGCATGCGATCGGGGCGCCAATAAGTCGCTGCAAACTGCTTACCTGCTTAGAACAAAAACCACAAAACTGTCGGGCAGGATCGCCGGCCGCCGATGCGGGTGGTCCGCGGTCACCGCCACCGCCGGCCCAAACTTCGCCGTCATGGTAAAGACGTCATGAGTCTTCTGGTCGAGTTCCATCGTGCGTGCCCCCGGTTGGGTGGGAACATTTTCCACCACATGGAACCTATCCGGCGAATCTTCATGGACGACCGTCAACAGCGCCCTCGCCGCAGGAGGCGAAAGCGAGGCCGGTTGCGGGGTCGAAGCGGGCGGCATCCACTCCGCGTCCGATGGGCTCGGTGGCAATCACTTTGCCGGTGTCGGCATTCACGATGGCCATGGTTGTGTTTTCGCAACCGGCAAACAAACGGCGGTGTTGGCGGTCCATCGCCAGCCCCGAGGGCGATTCGCAACCGGGACTAAGCGGCCAGGTTGCTTTCACTTGCAGCTTTGCGGGGTCAATTGCCGTCAACTCGCTCTTGTCCTCGATATTCACGAACAATTCGCCTCGCGCGTCGCTGACCGCGAACTCGGGTTTGCCGTCGAGTTGGATGGTGCCAAGGACATTTCCGTTGGCGGCGTCAATGGCGGTCGAGTCGTGACTTCTGCCGTTAAAGGTAAAAACGCGTTTCGTGGCAGGGTCGTACAGGATGGCGTCGGGATTCTCTCCGGCTTTGACTTTGGCGATTGTCTTCAGCGTCTTCAGATCGAAAATCGTGACCGTGCCTTCGCGGCCGTTGCTGATAAAGCCGCGATTCAGCTCGGGTGCGAGTGCAATTCCGTGCACACCGGGCGTGTCGGCGATGTCGCCCACAGGCTTTCCGGAATAGGCATCGATTACCACTACGTGCGTAGCGCGCGAAATGAACAACCGCCGCGAGGAGCTGTCAATTGTGAGATAGTCCCACCCACCCTCTCCACCAAGCTTGTAAGTTTTTGTGACGTGGTAGCCGGAATCGGCGGCCAACAGCGAAGTAGAGAACAAAAGAGCAAGCAAGAAACCGCACACGCGACCGTATCTCATGGCCATCCTCCATTTGCGGCTTAGGAGGCAAGATACGCCTGCGCGGATGGGATTACAAAGCCAGGCGCCCTCGGTTCCTCCTGAAAGTATCACTCTAAAAGCAAGCACTCACTTTCCTTCTAGTGTGCCCCATGTTTGCCTGCTTTTGGCGCTTGCCCTGAGCAACGCCGAGGGGTGGGCCTCGCTCAAAGAACAAATTTCTCTCCATGCTCGTGGGCGGTTTCCTCAAGGCCGGCCCCACTCATCGAATCAGCCAAGAAAGCTACCCCAGCTGCCTCCCCACTTTCGTGCTATAAGAATTGACCGTTCTAGCGGTTTGGCGGGCCGGGCGGGCCTTGGCCCCACCCGATGGACAACAATCGAAATCAGAGGGTGTGCGCCAGGCGCACACCCCGGTTCCCGAAAGAGGGGCAAGGAGCTGAAAGGCAGGCGGGCGGGATTCTTCACATAATGAGAAATTTGGACTGGGGGTTGGCCCGGCCCTACACTTCCAAGGCTGCTGTGAAGGTCTGATCGATTACCGGAGCGGGAAGGTCGTATACCGCGGTGCTTGCTCCCGAAGAATATTAGCTGGCATGAACAAGCCGGCAGATGCTAAAAAAGGTCATAGCTTTCATGACCTCAAGCCTGCTAAAGACCGTAGAGCAATTTCGTATGGACGCTGCCAATAGGCCGCGTGAAGAGAAATCTCTACTTGGGCAGTTCTTGACTCCACCTGATGTTGCTAATTTACTCACATCTTTGTTTCGGCCTTTACAGCCCGATACTGCCGTACGTCTGCTGGATCCTGGGTCGGGAGTCGGCTCCTTAACGGTAGCATTTGTTAACTGGCTTGTTCAACAGCGGCATCGTCCTGCATCAGTCGAGATAGTGGCAGTCGAACTTGACGACAACCTGGTCCCGTTTCTTGGTGAGACATTGAAGTGTTGTAAGAGTCTTGCGGCAAATGTTGGCATTTCCCTAGAAGCACAAACTGTTCATGCCGATTTCCTCAAGCTCTGCCACGAGGAGATGGATCTATTCACCGCAACAGGAGTTCTCAAACCATTCAGTCACGCAATCCTCAATCCGCCTTATCGCAAGATAAACACTGACTCTGAGGAGCGCGAACTGCTCAGCAAACGCGGCATAGAGGTCTCGAACATCTATGCAGGATTTGTTGCCCTAACCACAGCGTTGCTCGCGGACGGCGGGGAGTTGTCTGCCATCACCCCGCGTAGTTTCTGTAATGGGACGTACTTCAAGGATTTCCGGCAGAAGTTCTTTTCCTCAATGTCGCTCGAAGCAGCGCACGTATTTGTGTCACGCCAGAAGGCATTCTCAGGAGACGCTGTACTTCAAGAGAATGTGGTATTCGCAGCCCGCAAGACGCAGGCGCGTCCATCCGTCGTGTCGGTCACCACAAGCGACGGACCGGAGTCTACACACACACACAATCCCGTTCCCTATGCAACCGTGATCAGCCCTCTGGATCGCGAAATGGTGATCCATCTACCTGCCGACGAATCCGGCCTGAAGGCGATGGAGTTTGTCGGCAGCTTGCCGTCCCGTCTCACCACACTGGACATAGCGGTTTCCACAGGTCCGGTGGTTGATTTCAGAGCAAAGGATTTCTTGCGGGGGAAGCTGGATTTGCGGTCTGTTCCGCTTCTGTATCCGAACAATCTCTCACCCGAGGGTGTGGATTGGCCGAAATCCGGCAAGAAACCTCAGGCAATTGTGGCCGCACCGGAGACGACGTGGTCATTGGTGCCCATTGGCAATTACGTGCTAACAAAGCGATTCACTTCCAAGGAAGAGAAGAAACGAATCGTCGCCCGCGTCTTGGAGAGCGATTACTTCCCCCATTGCAAGTTAGTCGGTCTTGAGAACCACCTGAATTATTTCCACGCGAACGGGAAAGGCTTAGATTCGGCTCTTGCGTTCGGTCTATCGATTTTCCTGAACGCGACTGTCGTGGATACCTATTTCCGTCAGTTCAATGGGCACACTCAGGTGAACGCTGGGGACCTCCGCATGATGAGGTATCCCGATATTACGAAGCTGAGACAGCTCGGCGAGATGGCACAGGAGAACCGGACCAGGATGTATGAGCAGAATTGGATCGACAAACTCGTGTTTTCCGTCATTCAAACGAACTTACCAAAAACTGCTTAGCCGGGTCGGACTGAACCCACATGTAGGTATTCACTGCGAGATTCTTGTTCGGCTCCTGACGTGCAGCCGCGTCTTTCCAATTCCGATATACAGTGGTAAAGCCAATAGCTTTTTTCCCGGAGCGCTCCGCGAGCTGTTTCAACTGCTGTACTTTGTGGAAATCTGCTTCTCCATCGCTGGTCACGGCTTCAATCACCCAAAGGCTATCGGTCCTCTTGTTCCAAAGGAGAACATCAGGATTGGCATCCGCCAACGTTAAGCTGATCCCTACCTGCGCGAGTTTTTCTTTGTAGGTTGAACTGTCCCCATCATCTATATAGACGACGTCATAGCCGGGCAAGAATTTCTCAGCGTAATGTGTAACAGCGGCCTTGATGAGTTGGGAATGACTAGAATCAATCTGCTTCCGTGCTTCCTCTTGAACCTCGGCCTGATATGCGCGTCGTTGTCTCACTGCGTCTTGGCTCGACCACGCCGCGAGTTCCTTTTCCCACTGACTGTCCTTTGCCTGAAGAATCTTCTTGAAATCGGAATTGAGCCGATACGCGGAATTGCCTGACTTCGCCCTCGGATGCCCAGCAACAAAAACTGAGTCAATGAGGGTGACAGATTCTATTCCACCGAGTTCCTGCATCGGTTTAATCCAGTAGTCGCGTCCCTCTCGATCAAGTTTGCTCCGACCGCGTTGGAGGATACCTACATGGCAACCGATATGCGCAGTTGAAGCACCATCACCGAATTTTGTGCCCTTGGGAGCAGCCCCAAACCAACTATCCGTTTCGTTATCCAACAAGGCAAAGACCGCATCTACAAGGTCAGGTTTGTCCCCAAGTGCGAGGCCGTCCAGTACCTGTTTCACGCGAGCCTTCGACACGCCCTGGAAGGAATCAGGAACGGCGGATTTGCCAGCATCAAGTCGCTTCTGGCGCAGGACTGCGACTTCGTCATGAAGCATGGAATAGCAGTATGCGACGGTCGCCGCGAACGATGCAAGCAGCCCTGGAAGAAAACCGTGGGCAGGAGGCTGTGAATAAATCGGGGGACTCGCCCAGCTGTGCTTTTTGTGTGGCGCAGCTATGAAAAGGGCCGCCCCAGCTTTCCTTCTGTTGGAAAGCTGCGCACCACGGACCCCGCCTGCTGTGTTTATGAATCAAGTACGAGCCCTAACCCCCATACTAATCATTCCTCGCCCCAACCGACTTCATCGTTACTATGGCGCAGGATATCTACATTTATTGCCACGAGCTGCTATCAGCGGATGCCGCTGCTCGCTAAGCCGCAACATCGCGACTTGCTGCCTGAAGTTTTAGAGAGCGTGTGGCGACGGCCGGTGGCCCGCTCGAGCCGGCTTGAGTAGGCCACCGGCCTGGCCCGCCGCCCCCGTCTCTACTCCGCCATCTTCGCCACGTGCAGATCGAAGCCGGTCTTTGGCAGCAGCGATGTCAGCTCAAACGCCTTGAATCCATCGCCGGTGATCTCGGTGTGACGGTAGAGTCCGGGTTCGCTTTCCACAGATTCGTGCCGCCCTTCCATTTGTTCGAGAAACTGCTGCGCGGACTTAACGCCGATTTCGCGGGCGCCGGTCTTGGTCACAATGGCTTCCGCCGCATATGACCGCACCAGTTTGGGCCAGTATTTCTCCAGCAAGTTGGTGCTGGCGAAAATGTCCGACCAAATGATCTCCCCATTCACCGCGACCACGACGCCAACGGCATTTCGGTCGCGCAACTGGTGAATCACGCTCTGGTAGCCGCGCTGGATCGGTTCCGCAACCGAGTCCACTTGCTCTTTGACCGCCGCATTGTCCATGACGCGGGCATAGGAAGTGGTGGCCTGCACGCCGGCCGCTGCCGGAGAAGCCTCCAGATTCGCGGCGATTTCTGTCTGCTGCCGTCTTACCTGTTCCCAAACCTGCTGCTGGTCTTTGGCTCCCATCGCTTTCGCACGGACCGCCGGCTGCGCCATGGCAAAGCCCATGGAGCCAAATTTCGCGGACGTCGCTGTCCAGCGTCCCGGCTCAACACAAAAGACGTTCAGATCAATCGGATCGCTTTCCGCGGGCACGATGCGGTCTTTGGCGATGACTCGATCCTGTTTCCCGCCGGTGACAATCTCCCCGGCGAGTAAGATCAGCGGCTGCCTGGAGTTATTGACCAGAACCAGCTGGTTGACCTGGGCACGATCACGCGGAAGTGGCGCCTCCCGCCTGCGCATTAAACCCTGCACATTGCCATATTCGGTTACTACTACCTCGCCCGGAGCGCACGCCCTCATCGAGGGTGAGAAATTCGCGTGTGTCATGGGAAACCGCGGAAACCACGGGAAAAACCGTCAGGTTGCCATGCCGGATGGGATCAAGAACCGTATAGCCATTGGTGGACGCGATTTCTCCGGCTCGAATCGCGCTCCGTGGAAACCAGGACATTGCGGCAAACAGGGCCAACATCACGAAGGGTAACCACAACTTAAAAGTCATATCTCCTCCTCAGCCTTTTCGGACACTACCGCCACCGCGCGCATGACGCCGTCAAAGCGCGCTGCGACTGGCCTATCACTCAGAGAACGCACAATCTGCGTTTCTTGCAGGCAAAAAGTTGATACGATCCGGGATACCGGTTTCGGCATGACTGCGCCGAGTATCCAACCCGTGGTGGAGATCTCTGCAGGACTTGAAGTCCTGATTGCCGGCCTCTACCGAAAAAGCGGCGCAGAAGCATTCGCCATAACCGACCAACAGTTTGCCGGCATTCTGAAAGAAATTACCGCTAAGTACGCGGTGACGGGGGCCACTTCGGGGGAGCTGCATGAGCTACTCAGCAGCTTACGGGTTGAAGACCTGGCGCTGGCGCGTGCCTGCGCTGCCGGCAACGAAAAGGCCTGGGATATTTTCCTGACCCGGTTCCGGGTCAAGCTCTACGACATGGCCGAACGCGTTACGCGTGATTATTCCAGTGCTCGCGAACTGGCCGACTCGCTCTACGCCGATCTCTATGGCACCGAGAGCCGGGACGGGCAGCGCAACTGCAAGCTGGCGTCTTACACCGGACGCGGATCGCTCGATGGCTGGCTGCGCACGGTGATGGCGCAAGAGTACATCAACCGCTACCGCCGTCAGAAGCGGCTGGTGAGTCTGGAGGAGAAAGAGGAAGACGGAGGCCAGTTCGCCGCAGCCGATCCAGAGCCGTCATCCGAAGTTGATTCTCGCGTTCGGACCGCGACCGACGAGGTCCTGGCCGGGCTGGCCGCGGAAGACCGTTTCCTGCTCGCGTCTTACTATCTGGATGGCCGTACCCTGGCGGAGATCGCGCGCCTGCTGCATGTGCATGAGTCCACGATCAGCCGAAAATTGGACAAGCTTGCCAAATCCCTGCGCAAGGATATTGTGGCGCGGCTGACCAAGCAGGGCATGAGCCGCCGCCAAGCCGAAGAAAGCATGGAGATTGACGTGCGCGACCTGCAGGTAAATATTCGCCAACATCTTGCGCAAAAAAGTGATCATTCAACGTTCTCTAAAGAGGAGGTCGAGCCGCAAGCCGAAGACGGCATCGGATAGCAGGAGCCAGAAGTAGCAAGCAATATGGAGCAGCTTCCCAAAATCGTGCGCGAGCGCTTGCAGGCGAGCCCGAAGCCGGAGGTGCACCCGGATTCCGATCTACTCACCGCATTTGCCGAAAACTCGCTTCCTGAGCGGGAACGCACACCGGTGCTGGCGCATTTGGCACGGTGCGGCAATTGCCGTGAGATCGTGGCGTTGGCGGCGCCGGAAGTTGTGCTTGAGCATGTTGCCGCAGTGGCCGCTGTGCCGGCTTCTCCCGTCCGGACTCGTCCAGCCTGGCCCAGCCGGCTGATTTTTGGCTGGGGGACTTTGGCAGCCTGTGTTGCGATTGGCGTCCTGTTGCTGCGGTATCAGTCGCACGAGAAGAACCTGCCCCAGCTGGCCTCAAGAGAAGCGGCTCCGGCAAATGTTGTGCCAAGGTCAAATGAGGCCGCCTCCATCGATGCCAAAAAGCAGCCCTCATTCGAGCCCCCTGCTTCTCCCAGAATGACTGCCAGACTCGAATCGCCACCTTCACCGCAGGGAGGGCTGAAATCTCGGGGCAAGCGGGAATCCGACGCGGGGAAGGTCAGTGACATGAGGGCCGAGCGACTGGATGAACAGCAAGCCGGGGCGGGAGCGGCGCCGGGAGAAACAGCCGGGGCTTTGGCTTTGCGCCCGGCTCCGCCAATGCCACAGAAGGAGCAGGTGACGGTCTCCGGCGGCGCTGATCAAGTTGCGGTAGCTGACAAACCTAAGGAGGGACCTCCCATTCAGGTTCAGCCCTCCAAGGTCGCTAATCAGGCGGTGGTTGGGGCGGCTCCTCGGGCAACAGAGGCAGAAACTAAACAGGCTGCAGCCGCTCCGCCCCCTCCTCCGGCACCGTCTTCGCAGTCCAAGACGAGTGTTAATTCGATTGCTGCTTTCTCGCGGCGCAAGGACTCCTTCGAAACTGCCCAAGCCGTGGCTCTGGAGAAAGAAACGGCGGGCCGTATGAATGCCAACTATGTCCCGACACGCTGGAGCATTTCTGCGGATGGGGCTACGTTGCTTCGATCGAACGACGAAGGCCGGTCATGGCCTCCAGTGAAGGTGGCCAGCAATGTGACCTTTCGAGCGGTGACCTCCTTCGGGACGGAGGTCTGGGCGGGAGGGAATAACGGCGCGCTTTACCATTCCTCCGATTTGGGCCAGCATTGGGTGAAAGTAAAGCCCTCGGCGAATGGAGTGGAACTTACCAAAGATATCGTGAGCCTCGATTTCGCGGATTCCCAGCACGGAAAGCTGACTACCGCGGATGGCAAGGTCTGGACCACAAGCGACGGAGGCGTCTCCTGGCAGGTGCAGTAAGCGACCCCACGAACGGGGATTTCGGGAATTCCGAAAAGCCAGATAAACTTAAGGCGATCCCCGCATACTCCTTGGAACCCCTCACCCATTTTCTGACCGGCGCCTGCATGTCACGCGCCGGCCTTAACCGCAAGACGGCGCTGGCCACGGCCACCATGGTGCTGGCGGCCGAAGCTCCGGACGCCGACATGCTCGGCTATTTCAAGAACCCGGTCTTTGGCTTTGCCCACCATCGCGGGTTTACACACTCTTTTCTCGGCGGCGTCATAGTTGCGGCGGTGGTGGTAGGGGTCATGTATGTGGTATGGCGGTTGCGGGGGCGGAGGACAAAAGATCCCGGCTTGCCTCCGCGCTGGGGATTGTTGTTCTTGTTTGCCTATCTGGCCGTCCTGGGCCACATTCTGCTCGATTTCACCAATAATTACGGGGTGCGGCCGTTTTGGCCGTTTTCGGAAAAATGGTATTCCTGGGACATCGTTTTCATCATTGAGCCGGTGATGCTGGTGCTCCTGATCGCTGGCCTGGTTTTGCCGGTTCTGTTTTCGCTGATCAACGAAGAAGTGGGCGCGCGGCGAAAAGGCCCCGGGGGCCGGGTGGCTGCGACGCTTGCGCTTATTGGCGTGCTGGCACTGTGGGGCCTGCGGGATTACGAGCACCGCAGGGCGGTCAGCGCGCTGCAGGCCCGTCTGTATGAGAATGTCGACCCCATTCGCGTGTCGGCTTATCCTTATTGGATAAACCCGTTTCAATGGTCCGGCGTGGTGGAGACCCAGAACTTCTTTGCTTCCATGCAGGTGGACTCTTCAATCCCGGACGTGGACCCGCAGGGCGACATGCAGATTCGCTACAAGCCGAAGGAGACTGCGGTTACGTTGGCTGCGAAGCAGTCCTATTTAGGGCGTGTTTTTCTGGATTGGGCAAAATATCCCATTACGGAAACCGAGCAGTTGGACAGCCCGCCCGGCGGATATGTGGTGCGCTTCCAGGATCTTCGCTATGCCTATCCTGGGCGAAATGGCCGAATCCCGCTTTCTTGCAGCGTGGAATTGGATGGAAGGTTGGATGTCATTGGGGAGAGTTTCGGCCCGCCAGGGCGGGGCCGGTAGCTTTTGCGAGACAGCCCTTGACGGAACCCCCTCCAGGGGACACAATCATGGGTTAAATTCTGACGAGGTGATCTAAATGCTGCCTTATATTTTCGTGGTCTTTGCGGTCGCGATCCGTTTTCTTCCCCACCCCTGGCAGTTCACTCCGGTTGCTGCGGCGCTTTTGTTTTTTGGGGCGCGCGGCTCCAAGCGGCAGATATGGTTGCCGATCGCTCTTTTGGCCGCTTCGGATCTGATTCTCAACAAGTTCGTCTATCACTACGCCTTCGGTTGGGATCAGCTCGCAGTCTGGGCGTGGTACGCCGCCATGCTATGGCTGGGCACGGGATTGCGCGACCGCCAGAAGCCGGTTCCGGTCATCGGAGCGGCGCTGACAGCCTCGATTTCCTTTTTTGTAGTCACCAATTTCATGGTGTGGGCCGCGGGCACGATGTATCCCATGAACTGGGCCGGCCTGGTGACCTGCTATGAAGCCGCGGTGCCTTTCTTCCGGCACACCCTGGAAGGCGATCTGCTATTCACCACTGCCATGTTCGCCACGCCGGTTGTGCTGCATGCGCTGGCAGGAGTTGTTCATGGTGAGGGCAATCACACCGCAGCGGTTTAGAACTTAGAATTTCCAAGGCAGTGTCCCGCCGAGTGCCGGCTATTCCGGGCTCGGCGGTTGTTTTTGGACCTTCTTTTTTCTTCTCCGTAGAATCAGCCATAAAGCTACCCCGATCGCTACAGCCGCAAGGAGCCACGCCAGGTGTTGGCGAACCAGCCTGCCCGTAAGTTCCACGACCTGGGGGCCAAACTTCATCGTTAAAAAGGACAAGATCAAGAAGCGTACGAACCGTCCGGAGAAAATGGCCAGCAGGAACTTGTGGAAGGGCATCTCCGAAACTGCGGCCGCGAGCACGAAAAGCTTAAACGGTGTGGGTGGCGGCAGAATAGCGGGGAACATCAGCGCCCAGAAAGGATGCCTGGCGAAGCTGCCGTAGATTTTGTCGAAGCGCTCCGGCGACATTCGCTTGCGAAGCAAGGCTTCGCCGCCTTTGTATCCGATCACGTAGATGACGATGCTGCCCAGCGCCGAACCGGCCGAGGCCATCAACGCATACAGCAGGAAACGCGAGCGGTCCTGATAGACGTATCCGGCGACGATCACATCCAGGGGCAGGCCCAGGGCGGCTGCGTCCAATCCTGCAATGGCGAATACACCCCAGGCCCCTAGTGGCTTGAGCAGCGCCCAGAGAAATGCCGTGTAGTGCTGGAAAATGTGTTGGATGATCTTCAAAAGGCAAGTGTACGCGAAAGGGATTTACCCCGTGCTCCGGCTATTTGTGTCGCGTGTTCCCGGCGAGCAACTGCAGCATGTGAGGCAGGAGTTCGATGACGGATTCCAGCGATTCGACCGCGCCTTTCGGGCTGCCCGGCAGATTCAGAATTAACGACTTGCCGCGAACTCCGCAGACGCCCCGGCTCAAAGCGGCAAAGGGCGTCTTTTTTGCGCCTTCGGAGCGCATGCGCTCCGGAATTCCTTCCACCAGCCGCCGGCAGACGGCCCGAGTGGCTTCCGGCGTGACGTCGCGGGCAGCAATCCCCGTGCCCCCGGTGGTGACCACCAAACGCGCTTTGACGACGAGGCGAATTAGTGCCTTGCGGATCGCAGGCTGTTCGTCCGCCACAATTGCGGTCGTAACGATTTGAAATTCATGTCCCTGTAGAGCTTCGCTTACGGCTGGCCCGGAAAGATCGGCGCGCTCCCCACGAGCGGACGAATCGCTCACGGTCACGACTGCGGCGGTCAAAACTGGAAGCGCTTTCTTACGAGTCGAGGAGGACATCGTCTTCGTCTTCCTCCACTTCTACAGCCACTTCATCGCGGTTGGATTCATCGAGCTGCCGCAGGCCTTCCATCAGCAGGCCTTGCGTGTTCAGGGTCGTGGATTGTTGCGTGGTCTTGCCCTCGAAATTGATCTGGAAGCTGCCACCGGTCCAACGCAGGACCTTGAACACCGCCTCGTCGCCTTTCAAAGCCCCATAAGCGGCATGGGTCACCTGGCCTTCGCTGAAATAGAGTTCGCACTTCTCCCCGGCATTGGTGAGAACCAGGAGGCAGCTTTTGCGGCCCATCTCCAGCGACTGCATCAGATCAATCATATTCATCTGCGCCAGGCTGCCGCGCACCACGCCATCCGACGGAGCGGTCTTGGCCATCTTTTCCAGCACGATTTTGTCGATGACCCGTTTGATGCGCTGTGTGGCCTGTCTAAGAAAGAACGGCTTTTCGACAAAATCGTCTACCGGATCGCGATGAGATAACTTCTCGCTGATATCGGCTTTGCTGGCCAGAAGAACAACGGAGACGCCAGCTGTCAGTGGCCGGCTGCGAAGCTTCTCCACCAACTGGTAGCCGTCCATGCCCGGCAGGCGGAAGTCGCTCACCAGAAGGTCGGGAGGATCGTCCACGGCCTTGAGCAGCGCGTCCGCACCGTCTTTGGCGATGGAGACCAGGCCCAGCGGGGTCAGCGCATTCTGCAGCATGCCCAGCACCATGGGATTGTCGTCCACCACCAGAACTTTGACTTTGTTGGGCATGGAAGAGGTCAGCGTTTCTTGCGGACGTAATCGCCGCTTTTTCCTCCCGATTTGCTCTGCAGCACGATTTCGCGGATGGCAATGCCCTTATCCAAAGCCTTGCACATGTCGTATACGGTGAGCGCGGAAACGGCGGCGGCGGTCAGCGCTTCCATTTCTACGCCGGTCACGGCGGTCGTGGTGACTTTTGAGGTGATCGCGACGCCATTCTCGCATAGCTGCAGGGTCACATCAATATGGGAGAGCGGCAGAGGATGGCACATGGGAATCAGGTCGGCAGTCCTTTTCGCCGCCATGATTCCCGCCAATCGCGCAACCTCCAGGGGGGCGCCCTTGGGATTTTTGGGCAGGCTCGCCAGCACAACCGGCTTCAACTCCACGAACGCGCTCGCCTCGGCACTACGTTTCGTTGCACTCTTGGAGGAAACATCCACCATTTTGGCGCGGCCGGAGCCATCGTAATGGGTGAGCTTGCGCGGCATAGCGAAACTTCTATCTTACATGGATGAAGGGCGGTCAACGCAGCAACACCGGAACCCATTCGCCAGCCCCGATTCGTTCGCGGTCGGGAGGGATTACGACAAAGCAATTCGCCAGGGCAGTAGCCGCGATATCGCCGGAGCCGTGCCAGGGAGCCAATTCCACCTCCGCCTGCTCGAACTCGCCGGACAGAACTCCGGGCAGGAACCTCTTCAATCCTGTCTTAGTCTTAATCTCGGATTTTAATTTTGCGTGGAGGAATGCCAACTTCTGTGGCGTGCGGCCAGACAAGGCGTCCAGCATCGGCCGGACGAACAATTGAAAGGTCACCATAGTGGAAACTGGATTGCCGGGAAGACCGAAAAAATATTTCCCGGCACTTGGTACGCGGCCGAACACAACCGGTTTCCCGGGCTGGATTTTGACGCCCGTAAAAAAGAACTCAGCCCCTGATTCAGTCAAGACCTGTTCCACCAGATCGTACTTGCCCATGGACACCCCGCCTGCCAGCAATAGCAGGTCAGACTGCAAACCCTCAGTAATGAGTTCGCGCAAACGCTTCGGTTCATCGGGAGCAACTTGCAGGAGCACCGGTTCTCCTCCTGATTCCTGGATCTGTACTCCCAATGAGTAGCTATTGGAATTGCGGATCTGCGTCGGGCCGGGCTCGGCATCAATGTCCACGATTTCGTCTCCGGTGGAAAGGACTGCGACCTGCGGCCTGGCATATACCTCGATATGGACCTTGCCCACGGATGCGGCCACGGAAATCGCGGAATGGTCCAGACGCATTCCGGGGAGAGCAGCCGACTGCCCCGCTTCGCTTCTGAACCAGTGGGAACGATGTTGGCGCCAGGATCGACCGCTTGTTGAATCTCAACTTGATTGCCCTGCTGCGACGTGTACTCCACCATCACAACAGCATCTGCCCCTTCCGGCGCGGGCGCGCCAGTCATGATGGCCGCAGCTTGTCCTGGCCGCACAGCTGGAATCTTGGCGGGCGACGCCCCAGCTTTGACCTCTCCCACCACAGCAAGTGTGGCGGGAAGGCGCTTCAGATCCGCTGACCGCAAGGCGTATCCGTCACGTGCGGCGCGGCGAAATGGAGGAAAGTCCCGGTCGGCGATCACAGCCTCGCCCAGCACACGGCCACAACTATCGAGCAGGTCCGCAGTTTCAGTCCTTCCGGGCCGCACCTGCCCGGCATGGAATTCCACCATGTGTCGAGCCTCTTCAAAACTTAAGACTGAGGAAACTTCAGGCGGACCAGGCATGCCCAAATCATAAGGGAGAAACCGCAGTTTCGACGAGAGATTGGGGGGCGAGGAACGACAGAGCCAGGCGTCAGCCTTAGACACACTGGAGCACACTGCGGAGTTCCTGGGGATCACTGGCGTGCTTGAGGGCAGTTTCCATATCCACTATGCCCCCACGAACCAGTTTTTCGATTTCTCCGTCAAAGTCCTGCATTCCGTCAGCACGTCCGTCTTTCATGATTTGCAGTAGGTTCTTGTTCTGCCCGTCGCCCTGCTCCAGATACTGGTGGGTGCGTGCGCCGGCTTTCAGAATCTCGACTACAGGAATGCGGCCACCACCGTTGCGGGGCAACAGGCGCTGAGAAACTACGTAGCGCAATGTCTTGGCAATTCGGCGGCGCACGCTCTGCTGCTCGCCAAAGGCAAACACACTGAGCAATCGTTCCATGGTTTTGGCGGCGTCCACTGTATTCAGGCTGGATAACACCAGGTGGCCGGTCTCGGCGGCTTCCAACATCATTTCAGTGGTCTCTCGATCGCGGACTTCGCCGACCAGAATCACTTGCGGAGCCTGCCGCAGCGCCGCGCGCAAAGCCTGGGCAAAGCTGGGCGTATCGCTGTGCAGCTCGCGCTGGTGAATGGTAGCCTTTTTGTGGGTATGCAGAAACTCGATAGGATCCTCAATGGTGATAATGTGGCACGTCTGCCGTTCGTTGATGCAGTCAAGCAACGCCGCCAAAGTTGAGGATTTGCCCGAGCCACGCGGTCCGGTGACTAGCACGATACCCTCATGCAGGTCGGCCACCTCTCCCAACTGAGGGGGCAATCCCAGGGTGGCAAATTGGGGAACAATGGTCGGAATTACACGCATCACCACGGCACAGCTGCCTCTCTGAATGAAGACATTCACCCGGAAGCGTGCCATGCCCGGTAGGCCGAAGGAAACGTCGCAGGATCCCTGTTCTCTCAACATGGCGATTGCCTGTTTGTTGGAGCCGATCAGGTCCGAGGCAATGCGGCGCGTGTCATCAGCCGTCAGCAAGCGCAACCCGGGCGCCTCCACCGGAATCAGGTTGCCATGCACTCCCACTTGCGGGGGGCGGCCGGGAGAAAAGATGAGATCGCTTACCTGTCCAGCAGCGCGCAACATGGCGAGCAACAAGCCGTGGGTCGCATTGGCTCCCCGCCCAGTGGGAAGATCAAGCGTAACCGGAATTGGCGCGGTGCCTGGTGCTGCCATCAACGGACCTTTGTAGAAATCAGGGTCAATGGGAGGGAGGCTACGGAGTCCCCCTTGTCGCTGACTCCGTCCAGAATCCACTCTAGCGAAAATAATCAGCGTCTTCTACGAAGAACGTGAAGGGCATAGACCTTCGTAATGTGCGGTTGCCCAAAATGGAAAACGGCGGCCCGCAGGCCGCCGTAGAAATGGAGAAAGCTTTAGATCGCGCTACTTCTTCTTTTTCTTCCCATACTGAGTTTCCACACTGGCCCCGATGCTGGCCAGCATCTGCTTGGCAACGTCCGCGTAATCACCGGTCGGCTTCAGTTCCAAATATTTCTGAAAAGCCTCGGCGGTTCCAGGAGGGGCAACCATCTTGCCGCCCTGGAGGGTAGCTTTGCTTAGCATGTTGACGCCCTTCTGATAGTAGGCCTCGGCCCGCGTCGGGTCGGCGGCAATGCACTTGTCGAAGGCGGCAATTGCCTCATCTACTTTGCCGCCGTTGGTAAGAACCGCCCCCATATTGTAGTAATACTGCCCCGCGGCTGCGGGGTTTGCTTGTGCAGCTTGGGTATAGGCTTTAGCCGCGTCGTCGTACTTGCCGGCAGTCGCATCGGCTGAGCCTAAATTGTTATAGTAGGCAGCCAGATTCTGCGGTTGGGCGCTTTTCGGATCCGCTTGGGCCGCCTTTTCTCGTAGATCCACGGCTTTCTCGTAATCCTCAATCGCACTGGCCAAGCGCTTGCTCTTCTCCGCCGCATCCGTTTGCTTGTCGGCCGAACCCTTGTAGGCGTTCCCCAGAGTGAACCACAGCAGGTCGCGGTTCGGGTCAAGCTGGGTGGCTTCAGTCATTTGGGCAATCGCAGTATCGTAATCACCCGCCTTACTGGCTTGACTGGCGGCAGCCAACTTTTGGTTCAAGATCTTAATGACGTCGTTCTCCTTTACAGCTTTGGTATGTTCTTCCTGCATCTTCTGCATCTGTTCTGGAGGAATGGTCGAGCCGGTGGACCGCGCCTTCAAGTCGGAATTGAGGGTGTTCTCGCCAAGTTGAACCCGGAAGTTTGAAATCTTGTCGATCGGTTTGCCATCGGCCGAAGTAATAAGAACGTTGTACGGTCCCGGTTCGATGCCAAGTGAATAATATTCCCCTTTCTTATTGGTCTTGACCTCGTACTTCCTGCCATTGGCTGTATTGATATATTCAACGGTTGCTCCCACGACGGGATTTCCGTTCTCGTCCTTGCACACGCCCGCCACGGAACCGGTTAATTGAGCCAAGCTTACCGGTACGCACCACGCCGCCATCAGCGTGGCGAATGCAATGATTGCCAAACGTTGCTTCATTTCCGGCCTCCGCCTAAACCTGAATTGCGATCTCACTTCCGACTGCAGCAGTTACGCTCGTGAATCTGTAAGCCTTTTTGTTAAAGCGCTCATCGGAACACAATCACACGCTACCGATTCACCGGCTGTACATATGGAATCACATCTTCCGCTCCTGCTTCCCGGAATGCTCGCAAGCGCAGAACACAACTATCGCATACCCCACAGGCCGCGTCTTCGCGGCTGTAGCAAGACCAAGTTAAATCCAAAGGCGCACCCAGTTCAAGGCCACGGCTAACGATCTCGGCTTTGCGCATGGCAATCAGCGGCGTGATGACCTCAATCTGCCCCTCTTTCGTGCCCGCCTTGATCAGTTCGTTAAAGACCCGGTAGTAAGCCGGACGGCAATCGGGATAGCCGGAACTGTCTTGTTCGACCGCTCCGATGTATACCTTTTCTGCCCCCAGAACCTCGGCCCAGCTCACGGCCACAGAGAGAAAATGCGCGTTCCGGAAAGGCACGTACGTCACTGGAATACTTTCCCCAAGCTGCGACGACTCCGGCACTGCGATATTGGAATCGGTTAGCGCCGAGCCGCCGATCGCCTGCAGCGCCTCATTGCGTACGATCAGCCGTTTGCGAATCCCCATGCGGTCGCAGATTGCAATAAACGATCGGCGCTCGCGGTCTTCCGTCCGCTGTCCGTAGCTGACGTGCAGGGCGGCCGCATCATGATCCCGCGCCGCCAGAGCAGCACAGACACACGAGTCCATTCCCCCACTGAGCAAGACCACTGCGCGAGATGATTTGGGTTCGTTGGTCACGCAAGCCGTCCATCTTATTTAGATGACTCGGCAGCCCTTTACGATGGATGCCAGCGCCGCCTAAACCCCTTTCAGCGCCGGATCCCAAATGAATTTGTGCATCTGCAGACTGAGTCTCACCGGAAGATCATCGGCAAGAATCCATTCCGCCAATTCTCGCGGATCGAGCAGACAGTGCGACGTGTCACGCTCTCCGCTCGCATCCTTCTGGAAGGCGGGAGAGAGTAACAGCGCGTTGACCTTACCGGGTAAATCGTGCCGCTGGAGGAAGTCCCGGGCAAACTCGTAGTCCGCCCGGTCGCTCAGCACGAATTTCACTTCATCGTGCAGAGTGAGCGTCTCCAGATTTTCTTCCCGAAAAGTATTCGGCTCCCCCGAATGCGGACACTTCACATCCACGATCTTGATGACGCCCTTCGGGACTGGGCTCAGCGGACGTTCTCCGCTGGTTTCGAGCAACACCGTGTAGCCCTCGTCGAGCAGGCGCTGCATGAGAGGCACCACGTCGCGCTCCTGCAACATGGGTTCGCCGCCGGTGATCTCAATCAAACCGCCGCCGGGCTCGAGCGTTTCCACCTCTGCCATGACTGCGTCGAGCGTCATCCGCTTGCCGCCGGTGAACGTATATTCGCTGTCACACCAGGAGCAGCGCAGGTTGCACCCGGTAAGCCGCACAAACACGCAGGGCAGCCCGGCGTAGGTGGACTCCCCTTGCAGCGACTTGTAGATTTCAGTGATCTGCACGGCAATCAGCTTTCAACGGCTGGATCGTTTTTCAACATGGGCTAGACGGAAAAAGTTAGGATTCCGAGTACATCGCGGTGGTTGTTTCCGTCTCAAAGATCATCACGTTCTTGATGTGTACGCGGCCATTGGTAGCCTGCTGCAGCCGGGAATTGCTTTCATCGTAGAAATACTTTGCCAGGTTTTCTGCGGAAGGATTTAACACCGTGAACGGCGCGACATCGTTGATCATCTGATGATCGAGCCGTTCAATGACGTGCTTGATCACCTCGCGCAAATCTCTGAAATCGAGCAACAGGCCGGCTTTATCCAGTTCTTTGCCGGTCAAGGTGACCCGCACCTTGTAGTTGTGGCCATGCGGGTTTTCGCACTTGCCCTTGTAGTTACGCAGATAGTGACCCGCCGCGAAAGTGTCTTCAACCGTGACCTCGAACATGTATCTCCCAGGCGGGACTTCACAATGAAAGCCCGCGGCAATTATTGTACCGCGAGGGTCCGACGATCTCCCCCGCGCAGCTGGCAGCACCACGCTAGCGACGGTTGACGAAGGGGTCCAGGCGCCTTACCATAATGTAAGGAACTAGCATCATTTGCAGGATGCTGCCATGGCTACCTCGATTCTCACATCGAAAGGTCAGATCACGATTCCGGCGCAGGTTCGCCACGCGCTCGGGGTGAATACTGGCGACCGCATCGAATTCGTGGAGCTTGCCAAAGGCCAGTTCGTCATCATCCCCGCCACCGGCTCGGTGCAGGCGCTCAAGGGGATGATCCCAAAGCCAACGAAACCCGTCTCGATCGAGGAGATGAACGCGGCGATTCGGGCACGGGGCCTGGCGCAAACGAAGCCTGAGAAGCCATGATTGGTGTCGACACAAATGTGCTCGCCCGATTTATCGCGCAGGACGATCCGGTTCAGGCTGCGGCGGCTACGGAACTTTTCAGCAGGTTTTCCGCGGAGAATCCCGGGTACGTGTCCATGATCGCGATTGTGGAACTGGTTTGGGTGCTGAAGAGTTCCTACCGTTCGGAACGGAGTAACATCGCCCGCGTTCTGGACACCGTACTTCGCAGCCGGGAATTGCTGGTAGAGCGCGCGGAACTGGTAGCGCAGGCGCTCCGCGGATACGCGGCGGGAACCGCGGACTTTGCCGACTACCTGATCGAACGCGCTGGACATGCTGCGGAATGCCAATACACGGTCACGTTTGATAAAGATGCCGCAGGCTCAACGGGTATGCGGCTAATCGCCTAATCTTAAGACCGATATGGGTACATCCACCGAAGCAATCTTTGGAATCATGTTCGTGGCTGGTTATATCGCCACCCCGGTCCTTGTCCTCTGGTAATCCTTACTTCAGGCCGAAGAACTCTTCCACCTGGAGCAGATCGGTGGTCTTGCGATAGTTCGGCAGACTCTCCACAAATATCCGCCCATACTGCTTCTTCAGAATGCGGTTGTCCAGCAGAACAAGCAATCCCCGGTCGTGCAACGATCGGATCAGCCGCCCAAAGCCTTGTTTCAGGGTGATGACCGCTGCCGGCACCTGATACTGGAAGAAAGCGTTTCCGCCTTCTGCGTCAATCGACTTCACCCGCGCCGCGACTATCGGATCCGTCGGCACGGCGAAGGGCAGGCGGTCGATAATCACGCAACTGAGCTGCTCGCCCTGCACGTCCACGCCCTGCCAAAACGACGCGGTGGCAAACAATACGGAGTGGGGAGTCAGCCGAAATTCTTCCAGCAATGCGCTCTTGGGTGCGTCGCCCTGCAGCAACATCGGGAAATCCAGGTCTCCCAGCAGACGCTGATAGACGTCTTTCATCTGCGCATAGCTGGTAAAAAGCACGAACGCGCGGCCGCGAGTGATTCCCAGGAGCTGCCGGATGCGTTCTGCGGCTTTAGGGCCGAATTGCGGTGTGCGCGGATCGGGCAAATCGGGCGGCACATACAACAACGCCTGTTCGCCATAATCAAAGTGCGAGGGCAACACGGACTCGCGGGCATAATCCAGCCCCAGGCGTCTGAGCATGTATTCGAATCCGCCGCCTACGGCCAAAGTTGCCGAAGTAAGCACAGCGCATTCCAGCTTATCGAAAAGACAAGTCTTCAAGATTGGCGCGACGTCAATGGGCGTAGCTTGCAGGAAGACATTCGATCTTTCGCGAGCAGCTGCCCCACGAAAGCCTCGCCGGTCGATCCAGAACACGGTATTGCGATTCTCGTCCTCCATGATGAAGCGCAACTGCACCTGCAATTCCTGGGCGCGGCGGACAAAATTGAACACTTCTTCCGGCTTGGAGGACAAACCTCCCAACTCGGCGCCCAGTCGGGTGAGCGAGTTCTGGACGGCTAAGAACTCGTCGCCATTTTCTTCCAAAAAATCTCTGCGATTCTTGAAGGCAAACCGTCCTTCCCCGGGCGGCAGCAGAGCGAAGAAAAACGCCGACCGCTCCCGTATGCTCTTGACCGCTCCTGCCAGCGAAGCCGAAAGCAAATGGTTTCGTTGTAGCGAGGCTTCCACATCCCGGCAAAGTTCCTCGAAGCGAGCGGCGCTCACGGAAACGCCGAAATAGCTGCCGGCTACGTCTTCGAGCTCATGCGCCTCATCAAAGATGACCGCGCCGACCTCCGGCAAAATGCCTGCATCCGGCGCATACTCCGACTGCTGTTTGATAGCCAGGTCGGCAAAGAACAGATGATGGTTGACGATGATGATGTCGCTTTCGGCCGCACGCCGGTGCATCTCGGTGATGAAGCACTTCTCCCAGGCGCTGCACTTCTGGCCGAGACACGCCTCGGCACGAGCGTCCAGTTTGTGCCAAAGAGCGCTAGCCTCAGGCAATGATGCCAGTTCTGCCCGGTCGCCGGTCTGGGTGGCCCGCTCCCAGGCAGCAATCGCCCGATACTGTTCGATTTCTTCCAGCCCGGTGAGCACCGGCTGGCCGGTAAGGTCGTACAGCTTTTTACGGCACAGGTAGTTGTTCCGCCCCTTCATGTAGCAGACGTTCAGCTTGCCTTCGCCATTCGGAAAAAGCGCCTGCTCCAAAAATGGGATGTCTTTGTAGAAAAGTTGTTCCTGCAGATTCTTGGTGCCAGTGGAGATGATGACTCGCTTGCCGGAGCGAATCACGGGCACCAGATAGGCCAGAGTCTTGCCCGTGCCGGTACCGGCTTCGATGATCAGATGGCGTTTTTCTGCCAGCGCCTGCTCGACCGCCTGCGCCATTTGCAGTTGGCCCCGACGGAACTCATAGGCCGGATGGGTGCGTGAAAGCGTGCCTCCGGGCGAAAAGAACTGATAGAGTGAAACGCTCCCCGTGTTGGCGGCGCTGGGCACGGGTTGAGAAGCGGGAGGCACGGAGTCTCTATAATAGCGACACGGCACAAGCAGGACCAGCCGACCAAACCTGCCCAGTAGAAGCCACCCGACATTGACCATTGACTCGTATTAACCCCAACTCGATGCCGTCTTCCGCGGACGCTCCGATCGTTGCCATCGTGGGCCGTCCCAACGTCGGCAAGTCCACGCTCTTCAATCGCATCGTCGGCTCGCGCCGCGCCATTGTCGGCGACGAACCTGGCATCACCCGCGACCGCCTCTACGGGGAAGCGGAGTGGCGAGGGCATGCCCTGCGGATAGTGGACACGGGCGGCATATTACCTGAAGACAAGGATTTCATTCCGGCGGAGATCTTCCGTCAGGCAAAAGTAGCCCTCGACGAAGCCGCGGCCGTGGTTCTTGTAGTGGATGGACGCAGCGAACTGGCCGCCCCCGATCTGGAGCTCGCTCGCCTGCTGTTGCGTTCCGGCAAACCGCTATTCCTGGCCATAAACAAAGTAGACACCGATAAGCAGGAGTCCCTGGCAGCTGATTTTCATCGTCTCGGCATCCGGAATTATTTCCCCATTTCCGCCGAGCACGGCCGCGGCGTAGACGACCTGCTGGATGCAGTGCTCGAGGTTTTGCCGGAAGCCGCAAGTCCCCCAGCGGATATCCAGCTGGATGATAAAGCGGTCTTGCCAAAGACCCACGACCAAGGACCAACGACGGAAGTCAAAGTTGCCATCATCGGACATCCCAATGTCGGAAAGTCCACGCTGCTGAACCGGCTTACCGGCACGGGCCGCTCCATCGTCTCGCCGATCCCCGGGACCACGCGGGATGCAGTAGACGAAGTTGTCGAGCACGGCGGGCAGCATTTCCGTTTCATCGACACTGCCGGCATCCGACGCAAAGGCAAGACGCACCTGATGGCGGAGAAGCTTTCCGTAGTAATGGCGCGCAAGCATCTGGAAGCTGCCGACATTGCGCTGCTGGTGATTGATGCCACCGAAGGCGTCAGCCAGCTTGATGCCGCCATCGCCGGATATGCCCACGAAAGCGGACGCTCGGTAGTTATCATCGTGAATAAGTGGGACCTGTGGGGTGGAGCGGGCGCCGTTGCCAACCAGAAACCATCGCGGACGGGGGCGTCCGCGCCCCACAAACAGATGTCTCACGAGCGCGAAGCCTACGAAGAACGCCTGCGTTACGAGTTGAAGTTCCTCAGTTATGCCCCGGTGCTATTCGTATCGGCAGCCAGCGGCGCTGGAATTCAAAAGATTTTCCCCACCCTGGAGAAAGTTGCCGCCGAACGGCAGAAGCGCATTGGCACCGGCGAGATGAACCGCTTCCTCAAGCACATCGATTTTGATCGCGCCTCGGTCCCTATCAGCCAGCGGGTGAAGATTTATTACATGACGCAGGCCTCGGTTTCGCCGCCCACCTTCATTCTCTTCACCGACCGCAAAGTGAAGCTGCACTTCTCTTATCAGCGGTTCCTGGAGAATCAGATTCGCCAGGCGTTCGGATTTGTAGGCACCCCGATTTGGATTAAGAACCGGGCGAGAGACTGAACTGTAAGCTGATTGTCATGCTGAGCTAAGCATCCCTACGCCCTTCACCGCGCTCCTCATTCCGTGGTAGGGATTCTCCGACTTCATTTGCCTGCGCCAGGCGCGGGCAAACTTCGCTGAGAATGACAATTTCCCAAGTTCATTCTTTCCCCAGCAACCCCACCCGATCCACCCCCGACTCCCGCGCGATGTCAATCACGTCGGCGACATACTCAAAATCCACATCGTCGTCGCCTTTGACAAACGCCACCCTCTCGGCCCGTTGCTTGAAGATATCGTGCAACCTCGGCTCCAGGTCGTTCCAACTCACCTGATCCTCGTTAATCTTCAATCCTGGAGACTGGTTCTTTCCGTCCCATACCACCTGAATCACAATCGTGCGCTCGGGCGGAGGCACGCTCGAATCCTTCGCCGGCTGCGGAATTTGAGCCTTCAGGCCTTTTTCTTGCGACATCGAGACCACGACCATGAACACAATGATCAACACCAGCAGCACATCAATCAGTGGAGTAACGTTGATCTGCGGATTACCGGACCACCGCCTGAGAATGCCATCGCTCGCTCCTCTCAGGCACGCGCGTGTCTGCAAGGATTGGACACGCGCACTCATCACAAAGTTCCCACGACCCGTATTCGATGTTGTATCGAATGATTGCGCTCGCGCATCATACATTCATTCCTCAATCCGATGCGCATACGCTCAACTGTCCTCGCTCTGTTCATTGCGCTTGTTGCACCTCAGTTCATCAGCGCTCAAGATAACTACGAAATCCAGGTCTACGGTTCTGACACGGTCCCAGCGGGCGACACCATGGTCGAACTGCATTCCAACTTCACCGCCGAAGGCAGCAAGACGGTACAGGACGGTATGCTGCCCACCAATCACGCGGAACACGAGACAGTAGAAATTACTCAGGGCATCAACAGCTGGTTTGAGACCGGCTTCTATATTTTCACCAGCATTCAGCCCGCCAATGGCTGGCAGTGGGTGGGCGATCATATCCGGCCGCGCTTCCGCATTCCCGAGTCCTGGAATTGGCCGGTGGGAGTGAGCGTGTCCAACGAAATTGGATACCAGAGAAGCGAATTCTCGCCGGATACCTGGACCTGGGAGATCCGCCCGATAGTGGATAAGAAAATCGGCGGTTGGTATCTCAGCTTCAATCCTACCCTCGATCGTTCGTTCCACGGTCCCGGCGTGAACCAGGGCGTGGTATTCTCCCCGAACGCCAAGTTCAGCTATGACTTCACGAAGCGAATCGCCGGAGGGCTGGAGTATTACGGATCACTTGGGCCAATTACCGGGTTCGATCCAGTGCGCGATCAGCAGCAGCAGATCGTTCCCTCGATTGATCTCAACCTCGGGCCAAAGTGGGAGTTCAACTTCGGCTTGGGCGTAGGCGTAACCGGCGCAACCGATCATCTGATCATCAAGTGCATTCTCGGCCGACGGTTCTCTTGGCGGCACGGTTCCTAGGTGAGGTCGCTACCCGATTGGCTGGGGCCCCAGCGGCAAGGGTGGCGGGCTCGCCGGTGGTGCGGGATAAAGCACTGCGGCCAACGGCCGGTAGCGCGCCGCGAAGAAGTAAATAGAGTAGGCAGGGAAGAACACGATCACCGGCACGGAGATCAACGCCATCACATAGAGAATCACCGCCAACGCAACGCTCCCAACGACCACTGCCAGCGTGATCGTGTAGAGGTTCCAGCTCAGCCCGGCAGCTTTGCCGGCAAGGACGGCGACCACGCCCAGTCCTCCGACCGGAATCAGAAGCAGCAGGAACACAATCACCGACGCAATTCCCACCATCACGGCGGCGCCCAGCGCCATGACAATCTTCATGCCCAGGTAGCCGGCATAGCCGCCTTTTTCCTGGCTCAACATGGGCAGCAAACGCCGCCATGCTTCAAACGCGCTAATGTCTTCCAACGCCATTTGCGGGACCACGAAATCCTTGCTCAAGACGGTCACCACCAGGAGACAGATGACAAACGCAGCCAGCAGAAAGAACAAGAAAACGCCGCCGAGGACCAGGGGAAGTACATGCTCACCAGGATTCTTCAGCCAGCCGAGCGCGAATCCGAAGGCGACGGGAATGCCCACCAGGATCGTGAGCCCTACCAGGCTGGCGGCGAACAAAGACAGTTGCCACAGGAAATAGCGAAAACCCGGGCGCTTGCCGGCGGCCCCATCGTCCCCCTATTTGGCACTGTTTGGCGACTATGCTGTCGAAAAGAATGAACCGCATGACGCTGTTTATATAAAGAAAGAACAACCACAGCACGATGGCGAGCACCACCAGTAAGCCGATCAAACCTGCCAGCAGCTTCGGATCAACCGAGGGGAAGGGCAAGCTGAGGAGATGTTCCGACCCGCTGTTTCGCTGCGGAATGTGAGGAACCCCGAAATTGCATCCACCGCCGGAGCTGAGTTCGCCGGCCAATAATCCGACGAAAGCCAGCTTGGACCATTGCCCCATGCGGAAAGGCCGCAGCAGCTGCTGCTTGGTGTGTTGGAAAGCGAGGCTGAGGGTATCCACTGCGGAAATGGGCACGTAGGCACCTCGCTGGAGCTTGGTCCAGTTGGCAGCAAGGTACTAAGAACCGCAGACAAGGTCAATGGGATTGTCGGGCATGCACTTCCAGTCCGGCAAGGCTCCCGGCCTCGCGTTTCGCACCGATTGCCCCAAGCCACCGGTCAAACTCTTTCAGCGCTCGTTCACACTGCCGCCGGTGCCGCTCCTGGCGGTCTCGAATCCGAGCCTCGAGGGAAGGAAGCAAATCGAAGGTGATGTTGGCTGGCTGGAACTTGCCTGGGTCTGCGTGCGTGATGTAGTGAACCAGCGATCCAAAAGCGGTCTCTCGCGGAGGGGGCAGCGGCTCCTGACCCTCCACAAGTGCGGAGGCGTGAATGCCCGCCATAAGCCCCGTGGCAATCGATTCCACATACCCCTCGACACCGCAGATTTGTCCTGCGAAGAAGACGCGCGGGTGCTGCTTCATCTGCAGTGTCGGGAGTAGCAAGCTCGGCGCATTGATGTAAGTATTGCGATGAATCTGCCCGTAGCGTAGAAAGCGGGCATTCTCCAGCCCGGGAATAAGCCGCAATACACGCCCCTGCTCCCCGAACTTCAAGTGATTCTGAAAACCCACCAGGTTGTAGGAATCGGCGCGCAGATTCTCCTGGCGCAGTTGCACGACGGCGTACGCCATTCGACCGGTGCGCGGATTCTTCAGCCCGACGGGCTTCATCGGCCCAAAGCGCAACGTGTCCCGGCCACGTCGCGCGATCTCCTCAATCGGCAGGCAGCCCTCGAAGTAGTTCAGTTTCTCCCAATCGTGCTGCTCGACCGATTGCGCGCTGAGCAACGCATCATAGAACTGGTCGTATTCCTCCTTCGTGAATGGGCAGTTGATGTAGTCGGCCGTGCCTTTGTCATAGCGAGCCGCCAGATACACTTTCGACATATCGATCGAGTCCGCTTCAACAATGGGACTGATCGAATCGTAGAAATAGAGGCTATGTGCTGCGGCCGCCCCCGCCGGTTCTTCGCTCATGGGCCTTGCGCTCAGCCGGCCGATTTCGCTCGTCAGTGCTTCCGAGGTCAGCGGTCCGGTCGCGATAATTGTGATCTGCTCTCGCTCGATCTCCGTAACTTCTTCACGAAGCACGGTAATCAGCGGCTCCCGTGAGATGGTCTCAGTAACTTTTTGGGCGAAGGCTTCGCGGTCCACCGCCAGCGCATGTCCCGCCGGAACAGCGCACTCTCTCGCAATTTCCATCAGCAAAGAACCCGCACGTCGCATTTCTTCTTTTAACAGCCAGGGAGCGGTGTTCTCACTGTCGGACTTCAACGAATTGGAGCAGACCAGTTCGGCGAAGTCGGTCGTCTGATGTGCGGGAGTGGACCGTGTGGGCCGCATCTCATACAGTTTCACCGCCAGGCCGCGTCGCGCACACTGCCACGCTGCCTCGCACCCCGCCAACCCGGCGCCCACGATGCTGATTTCCTGTGTCATCGTGCCTGCAACGTCAGCGCTTGTAGCGCAGCCCCCGCCAAAGAGACGGATTTCCACTCCTCCCGGAAAGTGGCATCCAGCTTCTTGTAGAAATCAATGGCCAACTGGTTCCAATCCAGCACCTCCCAGCGCAGGCAAAAGTAATTCTCCTCCCATGCGATTTTTGCCACCCGTGCCAGCAATGCCTTGCCAATGCCTTTCTTCCGCATCTCCGGACGCACGTAGATGTCCTCCAGGAACAGCCCGCACCGTCCCTGAAATGTCGAATAGAAGTCAAAAACCACAGCGTAACCGGCAGCTTGACCGTTCCACTCCGCAATCAAAGCGCGGAATTTGGGCTGCGGCCCAAAGCCGTCGCGCACGATGTCGTCTTCCGTAATGATGGTCCTGTGGTCGAGTCGCTCATACTTGGCCAATTCATAGATCATGGTTTTCAGCAGCAACGCATCGCCGGCAGTAACGGGACGGATTGAGAGCATCGCAGGTGACTCCAGCCAGAAAATTATTGCTGGCCAAGTCCGCATTATACGGGGCAACTCAGCTTGGCATTGTGGCACAGGAGCAGTCGGTTATTATCTAAGAGTAATTGAACATCACGTGAGGACCCCATGGCACGAATCGCTCTTATCGAACCAGAGTACGCTTCTCCCGAAGTAAAAGAGATCTACGAACAGAAACTTCGCGGCAAACCGGGCAACATTCAAAAAGCGCTCGCGCACCGGCCCGAGATGCTGAAAAACTTTCTGAACTTTTATGCCAGCGTAGGCCGTTCGCTCGACCGCAGGCTCTACGAACTTGTTTATATCCGCGTCTCCCTCATTAACCAATGCCGCTATTGCCTGGAGCATCATCTGGCTTCCTCGAAGCGCGTCGGCCTCACCCCGGATGATTGGAGCGCGCTCAAGCAGGGCGACTATTCTCGTTTCACGGAAAAGGAGCAGGCCGCTCTGGCCTATGCCGAAAAACTCACCCGCGACCCGCACAGCATAGGAGACGCCGAGGTTGCCGCACTAAAAAAGCATTTCTCGGACGCTGAGGTCGTGGACCTCGACATGCTCACGGCCTTGGCGAATTTAACCAACCGCTTCACCGACCCCATGGGGCTGGAGGTTGAGTTCCCGGAAGAAAAGATCTAGTTTTCGGCTGCGGGCTCCACCCATTCTGCTCCGTCTTTAATCAGGTGCGGCCAGTTCCTTTGTCCATGGCCTGGTTCGCCAGACGGTCCGCTTCCTGATTGTGCTCGCGCAGTGCGTGGTCAATGGAAAACCATTCGAGTTGCGCGATCAAATCTTTGGCCCGGCCGTGCAGATCTTTGAGCGTGGGATTCTTCACCTTGTAAATTCCCTTGATCTGCCGGACCAGCAACTCGGAATCACTGATCACTTTAATGGCCTTTGGCCCATGCTCGACGGCATACTCCAACGCAGCAATTAATCCCTGATATTCGGCAAAATTGTTGGTCTGATGGCCAAGGTATTGGCTGAGACCGGCGACCTTCTGTCCGGATTGGTCTTTGATCACAACGCCGTAGCCGGCGGGCCCGGGATTGCCACGGGCGCCTCCATCGCTAAAGGCGATCAGGTGGTGTTCAGGGCGGGACGAGAGATGAGGCATGACGGAAGTTTACATCGAGAGCTTCGACCTTTCACCCGCGGGGAACGAACCACAGAGGGTCCTGGGGAGGCACAGAGAGGTCGATTTCCAATCTGGAAGAGATCCCCCGCTACGTGATGTGAGGGTTACCGCCTGTGACCACCGGGCAGCGGGCAAAGTGGCCGGGGCTCACCTCCAACAAGGGAGGAACCGCTTCCCGGCACGCCTCCACCCGGCAATCGCAGCGCGGCTCGAAGAGGCATCCCGAGGGGAGAGCCTGCAGGGAAGGCACCGTTCCTTCGATGGTTTGCAGAGGAGATCCACGGTCAGTTTTTAACGTAGGCACAGCCCGCAACAGCCCGCGGGTGTAAGGATGAGCCGGGGCCGAGAAGATTTCCTGCTTGCCAGCCAGTTCGACGAGATTGCCCGCGTACATGACGGCCACGCGGTCGGCCACTTGTGAAACCACCGCGAGGTCATGCGAAATAAACAGCATGGTCAAGCCAAACTTGGCGCGCAATTCGGAGAGCAATTCGAGAATCTGCGCCTGGATGGTCACGTCGAGAGCGGTGGTTGGTTCATCGGCGATCAGCAACTGCGGCCGGTTGACGATGGCCATGGCGATCATAATGCGCTGCCGCATGCCGCCGGAGAGCTGGTGCGGATAGTCGCGGGCGCGCCGGCCGGCGTCGGGAATGGCGACGTCCTCCATGGCAGTGACCGCGCGGTCGCGGGCGTCTTTTTTCGAAATTTTGTTATGGGCCAGCACGGCTTCGGCAATCTGATCGCCGACCCGCATAACCGGATTGAGCGCGGTCATGGGTTCCTGGAAAATCATGGCGATCTGCGAGCCCCGGAGATGGCGCATGTTCTCATCGGAAATCTGCAGGAGATTGATCACGCTTGCGCCGTGCTCATACAGGATCTCTCCAGCCGTGTTCGCCGGCGGCGGCAGAAGCCGCATGATGGCAAGCGAAGTCAGAGACTTGCCGGAGCCGGATTCGCCGACCAGGCCGAGGACTTCGCCGCGAGCGATGGAGAAACTGACCTCGCGGACTGCAGTCGCCGGACTCAATCCTTCCCCTTGGGCGGGGAACTGGATGGTTAGGTTGCGGACCTCGATCAGGGAAGCCACGCGAGTATCGTAGCAGGGTGCCCCGGCGGGACGGGGCAAGCCCCGTCCCCACACGAGCCTGCTTACAAAAGAACCTTGTATCCTACTGGCCCAGAATCAGGGGCAGGCCGTTCTTGCTGTTGCCGATGACCACGATCTTAGTGTTTGGACTTTTGGACAGACTTTCCGTGGCTTCAATGCCCTTCCACTCCAGCAACTGCGGGCTAATCCCCTGGGCCACAATTTGCTGGAAGTCGCGAATCCCCTGCGCTTCGATGCGCTTGCGTTGCGCTTCCTGAGTTTCCTTTTGCAGACGGAAGCTCATGGCTAAGGCTTCCTGTTCCGCTTGCTGCTTGGCCTCGATGGAAGTCTTCAAAGTTGCGGGCAACTGGATATCGCGCAATAGAATGCTCTCCACGGTGAATCCCCGGCCGCCTAATTTGGTGACGAGTTGGTCGTAAATCTGCTTGGCGACCATCTCGCGCTCGCCGGTGTAGAGCGCGTTGGCGCTATGTGAAGCGGTGGATTCCCGGATGGCGGCACGCAGATTCGGCTCGACCAGAACATCCACATAGTTGGGACCGATTCTCTGGTAAACGTCGCGGCCTTGTCCGGATTGACGTGGTAGATCAGCGATGTATCCAGGTTCATCACCAGGCCCTCGCTCGAAGGCACGCTGGCGGACTCCTTAACTTCCTGGGTGCGGATCGTCATCTGATGGTTAACTTTGAAAGGATTGACCACGTGGATGCCTTCCCCTAGCACTTCTCCGGTGACGCGCCCAAAGAGCGTGAGCACGCCTACATGGCCGGATTCGACCCTGGCTACGGATGAGAACAGCAAAATAACCAAGATTAGTCCAATGCCCCCGAGCGCAGCCATGCGAAGAAGGACTTTGGGACCAACGTCAATCACCCTGTCGTGTGGATCGTCAAATCTCATCATGATTTTTTCTCCCAGCGGCAATTGTATGGCGGGAAGCAGTTGCGGTGAAACGAATAAGGACGCGCGGGGCGGGAAATGCTCGCGCAGCGGGCGATCGGCGGAATTTTCACAACCCGCAAGCCGCTCCCGGTTGGAAGACATGGCCGGCGAAGTTTGGCGGAGTGCCGCAAAAAGGCCAGTTTGAGAAGAATCTCAGGAAATCGACAATTACGCTGCACCGAATCCGGTCAGCACCCTGTGCGCAGGCTGCACTCGATTGACGTGTAAGCAGATAGAGTCGCGCGGATTTTGTTGACTCTGAAAATAGAAGGCGTAAAACCATAATCGTTCTTTGACACGTTCTAGAGTTTTCCCGGTTGGTGCGGCGTCCGGGGCTCAAGCGGGATCACTCGGCGGATCGCAAGATCAGGCCGAGAGGGTCAGCAAGGGTCTATAGCAAAGCGCTGGTCGAGGCGAACGAGAGCCCAAGTCAAAGGCAGGATAGAGTCCCGAAGCGTTGAACTGGTTTATCCGGTTGGCGGTAAGCCCGGAGCCCAAGCCCAGATCGCTCATAGCACCCCGCAAGGGAAGCCACGAGGTCAGGTCGGCAAGGGTCTAAAGCGAGCTACTGGTCGAGACGAATAAGTTCAACAGCACTTCGGGACTCTTATTTTTTTCTGTGAGCTTTCAACCCTGACTGGCTCGTCGGCCACGTAGAGCTTTCGACGCGGCTTCATTCACGGTTCCTCAGTTGATTTCCAGCTTTTCGAGTTCTATAGGTATCGCATTCCAAGCCGCCCCGCATTGGTTGGGTTGCGCGTACTGAAAATCGAAGGCGACGTCAAGATTCCCGTCCAGGCCAACCAGTCGCGTCTGTGTTCTATTCGCTGCAGTCGGGAAATCAACCAGATAAGTTTTCCCCGGCGCTTCGTAGCTGCTTCCACAGATTGGCGAATAGATGGTTTGTCCATAGTCGAAATCCCATACCTCATGAGCCGTCATAGCAGCGGTATCTATGGAATAGGCAGATACGGCACTGTAGGTTCTAGTAAGACCAGCCGATTCTCCGGTTGGTTGATTCAGGCTCCCAAGTCCATCATTAAAAATCATAACGTAACCGTCTGAAGTGACGGACACTCCATGTTGACCGATCGGGTAAAGCCCTCCTGCATCCAGGGTGAGGGCTTTGGCTCTCAACGACGGAAAGGTATACCAGTATTTGGTAGGGTCGCCGAAAATCCAAACTATATCGTGAGTTGTATAGTTCAGCTTGATTAAGAAGTTCTCGCGGCTGGAGATTATGACGGTATTATCACGCGGATCATAAGTGCTCGCATTTGCATGAAACCAGTCGACACCCGGACGCACAAACGAGCTTGGATCGTCTCCGTTGCTTTGCATATACGACGTCAAGATGGTCGCCATATCAAAAGTTTGAAACGGTGGCTGTTTCGAGAACGGCGCGATTTCCGACACTATGTCCTCGTAACCAAATCCAAGATCATCCGTTCCATTGAACTCGGCCAAAAGGCCATTAGGACCTGGATCGATATTGTGGTGGAACATGGACAGAAGGGGTTGTGGAAGATTAGTTGGCAGTATTGACTCCGTGCCGTCCAATTGCAGCACTGTAACAGTCGGAGAGTTGTCGCTCCCCCTGACAAATTGCCCATCGCTAAAATAGACAGCCTGCGTGGATCCACCGGGAACTGCCCAACGGACTTGCCCATCTGTATCCACGATGACCGGCGGACTGATTAGGGATTTCATGATGAAGAAACTGAACCCCAGGACGCTTTCCGGCGTTCGAGCTTTGAGAATCGTCGGGTTTAGGTAAACTCCAGTTGGGTCCGCGTAGGGTTCAGTTCCGATCACAAATCGCAGCTGTGTGGACGACGCATCATTGAATGTAAGCCGGAAGGTTACCAGGTTCTGATAGTCGGCATAAAGGCCAAAAACCGGGAGGTCGATCGAATCGCTATGTACGTAGCCTCGACTCGCAAGAGCGCTCATCTTCCAGGTAACATTCACCGGTTTTGACACTGTGCTCGGCTGAGGGGAAATTGTGAATGCCACCGAGGCTAACTCCGAGATACTCTGCCCAACCAGTTGGACGGAGGATATAAATGGAGTAGCACCCGCTTGAGTAGCGGCTATAGCAATGTCGCTCTGTTGGGCCTCCGAGTGGACCCCTGTGCCACATCCGTAAAGGGTCAGGCTCAGGCCCACCGCCAATCCATTCTTAAGAAACCTGCAACTCAATCTCGTGCTCATGCTTGTGGTTGCCTAGGCAGTGCGGAATTTGAGCCCGCCCCTGTCGTGAATACGCCTTAGTTTCCCCAACTGGGCAACGGAATCGCCCCCGTCTTCGGACGCTATCGTCGAGGTGAAGGTTGCAGAAACCTCCCCCATGCAACTGCCTCGCTCGGCGCGACCTGGGGGGCAGTCCCCACGGCATGAGGACAATCTAACTTATGAGTCGGGTCCGTTTCTGTGACGCATGAACATCCCCATGCAAGATGGATGGCGATTCAAGTCGCGATCCCCAGCCAGCAAAGTCGTCCGAGGCCATGTGGGGACGGGGCTTGCCCCGTCCGGGTCGACTTAGCATGTGGGGATTGCCGCCCAACCCCGCCCTGAGCGAAGTCGAAGGGGCTGTCCAGTCGAGCGAAGTTCGATTGCCCTCAGATAGCCAGTGGCGCGAAGGTTTCCCCGAGACCCTGGATCGCAGCCAGGAAAGACTCTGCAAGAGCGGCACAGCGCGAGCGGTGCGGAACTGTGACATCTGTACGCCCGCGATACTCATTGTGTACGGAAAGTTGACTCATTGAGTTTGCATTTGTGTCACAAAAGAAGATCCAACGATGCAGACTCCATCCATTTTCATCCGTGCCTGCGCCCATAAGGCCATTTCCCCTCCCGGTTCCACGGCTGACTGCAGATTTGTGAAAGGGACATTACTGCGCCGCCGCGGCCGCGGTGGCTGAAACTTGAAGCGCGCATGTTCCGGAGTCCACCGTCTTGCCCGCCCGGGAGATCGTCTGGAAGTAAAGCTTTCCGCCGGCAACTTCCACCAACATGAAGGCTCGATCCGTATCTAGCCAATCGTCCATGCCGGTTGTGCGGGGAAAATCGTGAGTCATCAATTTTGCGGAATTTCCCAGAACAAAAAAATAGATGTTGTCCTGCGGCTTCATTCGCTCATAGACGTGTTCGTGTCCGGAAAAAACGACGTTTACGCCGTAGCGCTGAAAAATTGGCAGCAACTGGGCACGCAGGTCGGGGTCGCTGCCATGGTGTTTCCCATCGGAAAACAGGGGATGGTGAAAGTAGCAGATTTTCCATTTTGCCGTAGAAACGTGCAATTTTTGATCCAGCCAGCTCACCTGCGCGGGATCCATATAATTGCTGTCCAGCACAAAGAACTCCACTTCTCCCTTGCTGAAAGCATAATAGCGTTCGCCGTTCATATTGAAAGGCTTATACAAGCGCTCCTGGTTAGGATCATCATGATTGCCGAGGGCGGCATAAAACTTTATGCCGTCGTCGAGCAACGGTTTGTAGGGTTTCTCGAATTTCTTGATGAAATCCTGTGGCGAATGGCCGCCGTAAATGTTGTCTCCCAGCATAATCACGAAGTCGAACGCGAATTTTTGATGAAAGGCTTCCATTTGATGGGCCACATCGTACTGTGCCTGGTCTCCCGTGCCGCTGTCTCCGATCACGGCGAAGCGCGTGGATCTTGTTTCGAGTGGAAATGTGAGCCCCACACCGCTTGTAGCCCCGGCAGCGCTTGATTCCTGCGGGCTAGTCGCTTGTGCGTCCGCGGAAGGCGCGTGCTGATAGCAGCCGACCTGCAAGCACAGATAAAAAATAAAAAAGCGGCCCTTGTATCCTTTCATACCCGACGGCGGCCTTGGAGTACGTGTCCGTCATTTTGGAAAGTTCCTGCATGGGCTTGTACATTTTTCCCAGGTACATGATGAAGACCACGAGGGAGCCTGCGGAAAGAACTCCTCCCAACGCCAGGCGGGCTCCGAACCACAGCACCAGGCAGGTTCCTACCGCAACAATCAAGTCAACGATGGGATTGAGCTTGGCCTTGAGGCTTCTCGCCCGAAGTGCGATTTCAACTCCCTCGATGCCCTGGCCCTCCAATCGCTTTACTTCGTATTCCTCTCGCGCAAACGCCTTTACCACGCGGATGGAGGACAAAACCTCTTCCACAATAGAAGTGATTTCCCCTTCCTTTTTGCGGACTTCGCGCGAGGCTTTCTTGATCCGCCGGGTGTACGAATAAACTACTGTGAACAGTATGGGCGCCACCGAAAGAGCGATAAGCGTGAAACGCCAATTCAGGTAAAACATGACCGCGATCATTCCGATCAAGGTGATGGCATTGATCATTACTCCCAGGAGCCCCGAGGTGATAAAGCTCTGAATGGAATCAATGTCACTCGTCACCCGGCTGATCAAATCCCCGGTGCGCTCCTGGTCATGAAACGCGAGTGACAGCTTTTGCATGTGCGAGTAAATTGCCTGCCGCAAATCATATGCAACCCATTGGCCGACGCTCGTGGTCAGGTATTTTTCGCCGTAGCTGCTAACCGCATCGAGGGTCGCAATAGCCAACACCGCTGCACAGGCAAATTTCAGCATGGAAAGCTTGTCAGCCCCCACGAATCCCTGGATCCAATGCATGAGTTGTGCGTGACTTTCGTGGGCCCGCAGCACATAGTCGAGCACGATTTTCAGTGGCCAGGGCTCAAGCAGGTTGGCGGCTCCTTCTCCCGCAACGGCAATTAAGCCAACCAGCAAGGCCCCGGTATGAGGCTTGAGTAGTTCTCGTATCGTGAGTCGCTTCTTCGCCCGCGTGGGATTTTGCATCTGCGCTCCGCCTTGTATCTCGGCGATTTGCTGACGAATCCTCCAACTGGCGCCAAGGTAAAACCAGAATGGCTGCCGGCTACTTAAGGATGGCGATCCCGCTTGTAGAGTTGCAGCGCCAACACCGTTATCGAGGTACAAGGAAGCGCAAATGCGGGGATTTTCTTCTCCTCGCCTCGTGGGTTCGTCGCCAACTACTGAAAAACAGATACCTTTGGTCGCACGAGAGGCGGGCCACAGAAGTTGGGGTCGGGGGAGCCACAGCTCACCCAGGACATTCATTCGCTGACCCCAGAAAGTGAACTGTTCCCCGCGCCTTGACAAACTCTCGATTCGCCTCCTGTGAGTTTTCGTTCCTTCCCATATTGGGAAACGCCTCCAATTTTTCCGCTTCCAGCTATTGCTTTCGCCCACCCCCTGCGCCATCCTGAAGAGATTGTTTCACCGCTCTTTGACAACTTGTTCGGACTTCGCAATCGCGCAGCCTAACTCCTGATTTTGCAGGATTTTACCTGTAACTCCTTATAGTTCTGAGATTTGAAGTGGGTTCTGGCGCTGAGCTGATGATTCCAAAAGAGCACAGGGGGGAGGGGTATCTGCAAAATCGCAAATCTGAGGATCGGAAGACACTTGCCCTACAGCGGGATATTCCCGTGCTTCTTGGGTGGGTTCTTGTCGCGCTTGGTTTCCAGCATTTCCAGCGCCTGGATCAGCTTCTTGCGGGTCTCGCGTGGCTGGATGACGGCATCCACAAAACCGCGCTCGGCGGCGACGTAGGGATTCGCAAACCGGTCGCGGAACTCTTCAATCTTTTTCTGGCGAACCGCTTCGCGATTCTCTGCGCCGTCTAACTCTCTTTTATAGACGATGTCTACTGCGCCTTCCGGACCCATGACGGCGATCTCTGCCGTCGGCCAGGCATAGTTCACGTCGGTGCGGATGTGCTTGGACGCCATGACGCAATACGCTCCGCCGTAAGCCTTGCGCGTGATCACCGTCACTTTCGGGACCGTCGCCTCGGCAAACGCGAACAGCAGCTTGGCGCCGTGCTTGATGATGCCACCGTACTCCTGGTTTGTCCCCGGCAAAAATCCCGGCACATCTTCAAACGTCACCAGCGGAATGTTGAAGCAGTCGCAGAAGCGCACGAAGCGCGCGCCTTTTACCGACGCATTGATGTCCAGCGTGCCCGCCAGAAACGCCGGCTGGTTAGCGACGATGCCGACAGACTTGCCATTCAGGCGGGCGAAGCCGATCACGATGTTGCGGGCAAAATGCTCGTGCACTTCGAAGAAATAACCGTCATCGACTACGGACTGGATCACGTCCTTGATGTCGTAGGGCAGATTCGACTGCGCCGGAACGATGCTGTCGAGCTTGTCGTCGGCGCGGTCAACCGGATCGTTGCAGGGTTTGCGTGGAGGGTCGTCGAGATTATTGGAGGGAATAAAGCTCAGCAGCTCACGCACCATGGAAAGGCACTCGGCATCGTCGTGAGCCTGAAAGTGGGCGACACCGGAGGTTTCGTTGTGAGTGTGTGCGCCCCCGAGTTCGTCTTTGGTGACCTCTTCGTGGGTAACGGTTTTTATGACGTCAGGTCCAGTGATGAACATGTAAGAAGTTTTGTCCACCATGAAGATGAAATCGGTGATGGCCGGCGAGTACACCGCTCCTCCGGCGCACGGCCCCAGAATGGCGGAGATTTGCGGAATCACGCCGCTGTATAGGGTATTGCGCAGAAAAATGTCCGCGTAGCCGGCGAGCGAGACCACGCCTTCCTGGATGCGGGCGCCTCCGGAGTCGTTGAGGCCGATGACCGGAGCGCCGGTCTTGCCCGCGAGATCCATGATTTTAACGATTTTGGCGGCGTTGGTTTCGGAGAGCGATCCGCCAAAAACGGTGAAGTCCTGAGCGAAGACAAAGACCAAACGGCCTTCGATGCGACCGTATCCGGTGATGAAGCCGTCACCATAGTATTTCTGCTCGGCCATGCCGAAGTCGGTGCAGCGGTGTGTCACCAGTTTGTCGGTTTCTTCGAAGGTGCCCTCGTCGAGCAGGAACTCAATCCGCTCACGCGCGGACATCTTGCCTTCCTTGTGCTGGCGCTCCCGCCGTTGCGGACCGCCGCCTTCCTCCGCGAGTTGGTCGCGCTTTTTCAGTTCTGCCAGCTTTTGTTCGATATTCATGGCAGGGAGAATTATAAGGCGAATTTCGGGAATAGAACGGCGGGCGGACGGAGTGTCCGCCCCTGCGTGCTGCTTAGTCCAGTCCGGCGGCTAGCGGCTCGTAGCGGTATTTCTTGCCATCCCAGAAGGTGGCGGAGGTCATGTTGTCCGCGCTGGTTTCCTCGGCGAAGATGGCCATCACCGACTTTTTCTTTACCTCAAATTTTCTTAGGCGGACATCCTTGAATGGCAGATTGATCACCACAAATTTTGCCTTGGGCTTGTCGGCGTGCCAGGCGTCCGGGCCCAGGCCGTGAATAATCAACAGGACCAAGCCACGAGTCTTTGGGTCTTCGCTGGCAAACTGGCTGGTGATTCGCGTGTCGCCGTAGCCGAAGAAGGTGTTGTAGGGATCGATCATTGTGAAGTTGTCCTCGGTCTCGTCGAGGACCGGATTGCGGCAGTGTGCGACTACCACCAGATCTTCCACTCCGTCGCCATCGAGATCGCCAATAAGAGGCTTGGGGCCGGGAATCAGCTTGCAGGTAGATCCGAATTGCTTTCTGCACCAAGGCGTCATCCACCTTGGGGGACGGCTTCGCTTGCTGGGCCAGGCAAGGCAGAGCAAGAAAAAAGAGGGCGAGGGGGACAAGGTACTTTTGATACCGCATACGATTACTCTAGTCCGGTTTGTGGCCGGAGGGTAGAGACTGAGAAGTGACGTGGGTAACTTCCCCCCAAGGAGATAGACCACCGAGGGCACAGAGGAAATTCAGCGGCTGAAATGTTGCCAGCCTTGGGGCTTCAACCGGGACTCGACGTTGCCGTCAATCAGGGAAACCTGTTTCTGCTTCGTGATGTCGCCAATGCGGGTTATGGGCACTCCTGCGATGCTGCGCGGAACTGGCTTGCCGCGGGGCGCGGTGAAAAGCAGTTCGTAGTCTTCGCCACCGTGGAGCGCGGAGGCTATGTCTACTTGGTGGGCTGGTTTTCCGATGCTTGCGAGCGGGATAGCTTCGGCCTGGATCCTTGCCCCGACGCCGCTTTCTTGGCAAATGTGAGCCAGATCGGTGGACAGACCGTCGCTGAGATCGATCATGGAGGACGCCAAGCCTTTCGCGCGGAGAAGGCGCCCAATCGCGAGACGCGGGTCCGGAAAGAAGTGACGCGGAAAGTCGCGCGGGTTGAGCTTGCGGTTGGGGCCTTTCAGCATGCGGTGAAGGGTTGCAGCGGAAGCACCGAGCGCTCCGCTGACATAGATGTGGTCTCCGGCCTTGGCGCCAGAGCGCCGGATGGCTTTGCCTTCAGGTGCGGAGCCTAGGACCACGATATCGGCAAGGACACCCTCTGGAGATTCGGCGGTATCGCCGCCAGCCAGGATCACGGAATATTTTTGGGCAAGAGTCAGCAGCCCGCGCATAAATCCGTCCACCCATTTTTGCGGGAGATCCGGCGGCAGGGCTAGGGAAAGAAAAGCAGCGATGGGCCGTCCTCCCATGGCGGCAATGTCACTGAGTCCACGTGCAAGGCAACGATGGCCAATGGACTCGGGCGGATGCCATTCGCGGCGGAAGTGGATGCCTTCCAGGCTGAAGTCGGTGGTGATGAGCGCTTCATGCCCGCGTGGAATACGCAGCACGGCGCAGTCATCCCCCATTCCAATAATAACTCCGCGTCGCGCTCGAGTCTGGCGGCGGATGCGGGCGATCAGCGCTTTTTCGGCGAGAGGCAAGGTGGGTTAAATATAACGCAGCTGGAACATTCGTTCTAATGTTCCCGTGGGAAACATATCGTCAGCATCGAAATGGCAGACAGAACTATGATGACAGATAAGCTGTTCAAAAGCAGAGTAATAAGACCCAGGATAGGCGCCGCGTCAGAACCCATTCCGAAAAACAATCTATCCGATTGGATAAACGGAACGCGTGCCGAACGCTGTTCGTGGCACCGTGACCTCCAACACGGCCTGCCGATCGGCGAGCCGGAGAAGGGCGATCCTTCACGTATAGTGCAGGCGATCAAGCAGGGCTTTGCACGCCTGGTTCTGCGACCCTGGAGGCGGCAGCGAGCGCCACCGACCTTGTTGGCGGCGGGGCCTGGTGCTGGAGGCGGAACAATGGACCTGGAGCAGCTATCGCGACTATGCTTGCGGGGAAGCGGGAGCGGCGATTAGGAGCGTGAAGAGCGATGCTGCCTGAGTCCATCTCGCCCCACCCTTGCGAAAGGCAAAGGCGCAAGGGTGGGCACCGGCCAAAGGATCCGATCTAGGAGCGCATCAGTGGAACAGAATGAGAAAAATCTGGAAGCTTCTTTGGAGAATTGGCGAAAGGGTGTCGCCTTCGTTGAGGAAGTGAGGTCCCTCGCCCAGAATCTCGGAGCCTACCTCTTCCAGCCTGGCATCCCTGCATTGGTTGAACTGTTGGACCATAAGGATGAGATGGTGCGATACAACGCGGCAGCATCACTTGCAATGAATTTTGTCTACAAACCGGCAACTAAAAGGCTATTAACAATGCTCGCGAATGACCCTGACGAGGACTGCAGAAGCATGGCTGCGTCCTGTCTCTCGAGTCTTTGTCATGATACAAAAGATCACAGAGTACTTGCAGCACTTGCCAAGAGCGCGCTTGAGGATCCAGACGAGTACGTTCGGAACTCGGCGTACCGCGCTTTACTCTTTGTCAATGGATTAGCCAAGGAAGAGCATCAAAGCATCCTTCAGAACCCTACCCATGTCGATCCGAATCTTGTGAAGTCCATTCTTGGGCGAATTTCTGAAGTCTAGGGCCATCCGCCTACAGATTAAGCAGAAGTGTCGATTCTGGCAGAACTAGTTTTTAGCGATGGCGACTGGCTGGATTTCTTCCACATCCACCCAGTTCGTCGGATATTTGCCGGTGTAACAGGCGGAGCAGTAGTTCGTCTTCTCCCCGTCGCCGCAGGCCTTTTTTAGCCCTTCGAGAGAGAGATAGGCAAGAGAATCGGCGCCGATAAATTCGCGGATTTCTTCTACGGACTTGTTCGCCGCGATCAGTTCCTTCTTGGAAGGCGTGTCCACGCCGTAGAAACAAGGTGAAATGGTCGGAGGGCAGGAGATGCGCATATGAACTTCTTTCGCACCTGCGCTCCGGATCATGCGCACAATTTTGCGGCTGGTGGTGCCGCGAACAATAGAATCATCAATCAACACCACCCGTTTGCCTTCGAGAAGCGAACGGACAGGATTCAGTTTCAGCCTCACGCCGAAATCGCGCACGGTCTGGCGCGGTTCGATGAAAGTGCGGCCGACATAGTGATTGCGAATCAAACCGAAGCGCAGCGGGATTCCGCTCTCGGCCGAGTAGCCGATGGCCGCTGTGACGCCTGAGTCCGGAACGGGAACGACGACATCGGCAACCACCGGCGCTTCCCGGGCAAGCTGGCAACCCAGATTCTCGCGGCTCTCCTGCACCGAGCGGCCGAAGACCATGCTGTCCGGACGCGAAAAATACACGTGCTCGAAGATGCAACTCGATTGCGCGCTGGCGGGAGCGTAGAAGCTCGAACTAACACCCTCCGGACCGACGATCACCAGTTCACCCGGCTTTACATCGCGCTCAAAGGTAGCGCCGATCAGATCGAAGGCGCAGGTTTCGGAAGCAAAAACAATGGTGTCGCGCTTCTCGCCGGGCTGGGCGGGGATTCGGCCCATGGCCAGAGGGCGGAAGCCGCGAGGATCGCGTACGGCAAAGATGCGGTCGGTGCTCATGAGGACCAAAGAGAACGCGCCTTCCACGCGGCGAAGCGCATCGGCAATGGCCTCGGGGAGGGTTTGCTCCCGGGAAAGCGCGATCAGGTGAACAATTACTTCGGTGTCGCTGTTGGTCTGAAAAATCGATCCCTGGCGCTCCAGCCGGCTGCGGATTTCCTGCGCGTTGACCAGGTTGCCATTGTGGGCCAGCGCGGTGGCGCCTTTATTCGACTGCACCATGATGGGCTGCGCGTTGAGCAGCGAAGAATCTCCAGCGGTGGAGTAACGCGTGTGGCCAATGGCGAGCGTGCCGTGCATCTTGGCGAGAACGTCTTCGGTGAAGATGTCGGCCACCAGCCCCATGGCGCGGTGGGCATTCAGCGTCATGCCATTCGAGCTGACGATGCCCGCCGATTCCTGGCCCCGGTGTTGCAGTGCATGAAGGCCAAGATAAGCGAGCTTCTCCGCTTCCGGATGCGAGTAGATGGCGACCACGCCACATTCGTCATGAAATTTGTCGAACGTCATTGGCCTTTGCTCCTGCACACCCTTGGTCAACCACGAAAGCCTAGCTGCTTGCTACTGTCTCGGGTTCGGTCCGGAGCGCTTTCTCCAGAGACCTTTCATATACGGTCTGCAATTCGTTCACACTCGTCGAAACCACCACCCGGCCATCCAGCTTGATCTGCAACTGCTGTCCGGCTGTTTCTCCGATTACATTCGCCGAGAGCCTGTATTTTAGCGCTATTCTTTGGATTCCCGGGACATTACTCCGGTCGCACGAGATGACCACTCGGCTAGCGTCTTCGCCGAACAGTGCAAACTCGGCGGCAAGGCCTTCGGAAGCGAAATCGACGTTGATTCCAATGCCTTTAGCAAGCGTGGACTCGGCCAGTGTGACAGCAAGGCCGCCTTCGGAGCAGTCGTGGGCGGAGTCCAGCAGGCCAGTCTCCGCCATTTCGATGAGGGCTTTATGCAAAGCGGCTTCACGCTCGATTTCCAATTCGGGCGGATAGCCCCAGAGGGAGTCCAGAATCTCTTTGGCGTATTCCGAGGAGCCGAATTCGGAGACAGCATCGGTGGCGTCGCCGGGTTCCGAAGCCCGCAAGAGGACGATGGCGCGTCCCGGCTCGCGGAAATCCGGGCGTACGGCCTTCTGCACATCTTCGAAGATACCGACAATTCCAATCACCGGTGTGGGATAGATGCCCTCGCCCAGAGTCTCGTTGTAGAAGCTGACGTTGCCGCCGGTGATGGGCGCTTCCAGTTCCTCGCAGGCCCTGGTCATGCCGTCTATGACCTGCGAGAACTGCCACATAATGTGCGGCTTTTCGGGATTGCCGAAATTGAGGCAGTTCGTCGCGCCGACCGGGGTCGCTCCGGTGCACACCACATTGCGAGCAGCTTCAGCCACAGCATGCATGGCGCCGAGGCGGGGATCGAGGTAGCACCAGCGTCCGTTGCCATCGAGAGCCATGGCGAGGCCGCGTTGCGAACCCTTGATGCGGATTACGCCAGCATCCCCTGCGCCCGGGCCTTCCACGGTGTTGGTCTGGACCATCGAGTCATACTGCTGCCAGACAAAGCGCTTGCTGCAGATGTTGGGGCTGGAGAGCAGCCGTTTGAGATCTTCGGTAAAGTCAGCCGTCTGGCCCAACCGGATGTGCTCCGGCATTTCGCGGGCTACCGGCGGCTCCCAGCGTTCGAGCGGGCGCTTATATACCGGAGCGTCATCGGTAAGGGCTTCATTGGGGATCTCGGCGACCACCTGGCCGTGTTCCAGCACGCGCATGGTGTTTTCGCCGATGACCCTGCCGATTTCCACCGCATCGAGACCCCATTTCTGAAAGACTCGAAAGACCTCCTCTTCGCGGCCCTTTTCCGCGACCAGCAACATGCGCTCCTGCGACTCGCTGAGCATGATTTCGTAAGGGCTCATGCCGGTTTCGCGCTGGGGAACTTTGTCCAGTTCGATCTCCAGACCCACGTGGCCGCGCCCGCCCATTTCGCAGGTGGAGCAGGTCAGTCCGGCAGCGCCCATGTCCTGAATGCCAACGATAGCGCCAGTTTGCATGGCTTCGAGACAGGCTTCAAGAAGCAGCTTTTCGAGGAATGGGTCGCCCACCTGCACGTTGGGCCGCTTGGCTTCGGAAGCCTCGCTGAATTCCTCGCTGGCCATGGTCGCGCCGTGGATGCCATCACGCCCGGTCTTCGACCCAACGTAAATGACCGGATTGCCTTCACCGGCAGCCTTGGCATAGAAAATCTGCTCGCGGCGGACGAGGCCCAGAGCAAAGGCGTTCACCAGAGGGTTGCCGGAGTAGCAGGACTCGAACTTGGTTTCGCCGCCGAGGTTGGGCACGCCAAAGCAGTTGCCGTAAGAAGCGATGCCGCTGACGACGCCCTCCAGAACCGAGTGGTTCTTCCGAACTTCAGCTTGTGTAGGGACGGAGCTTGCTCCGTCCGTCGGGGCAAGCCCCGCCGCCACACGGCTGGTAATGGGCCCAAACCTCAGCGAGTCCATCACCGCGACCGGCCTCGCCCCCATTGTGAAGATATCCCGCAGAATTCCTCCCACTCCGGTAGCTGCCCCCTGGAATGGCTCAATGAACGACGGGTGGTTGTGGGACTCGATCTTGAAGGCGCAAGCCCAGCCGTCCCCGATATCAATGATGCCGGCGTTCTCGCCGGGGCCCTGCACCACCAGCTTGCTGCGCGTCGGCAGGCGCTTCAAATGCACCCGCGACGACTTGTAGGAACAATGCTCACTCCACATAACGCTGAAAATGCCCAATTCGGTGAGCGTAGGCTCGCGCCCGCCGAGCAGGCGCTTGAGCTTCTCGTATTCGTCAGGGGTAAGGCCGTGCTCCCGGATGAGCTCCGGGGTAATGCCAAGGGTTGGGGACGTGGTCATGTGAGGGCTAGACGACTATTCTCGCATTTCGGAGCCGCGCTGGACAGAGAAAGTTGAAAACCAGGCGCACAAACCGTGGGAAAGAAGTACCGCTATACTGTTTTTCCCATGAAATCGGTCGATTATCGGCACTGCAGGCCACATTGACCACGGCAAAACTGCGCTGGTCAAGGCTTTGACCGGCATTGACGCCGATCGTCTGGAAGAGGAAAAGCGGCGCGGGATCACCATTGACATCGGTTTTGCACACCTGGAACTCCTCGCACCGGGCAGCGAAACGGTGCGGCTGGGTTTTGTCGACGTTCCCGGACACGAACGCTTTGTGCGCAACATGCTGGCCGGCGTGGGGGGCATTGATCTCGTACTGCTGGTGATTGCAGCGGACGACTCCATCAAGCCGCAAACCCGCGAGCACCTGGATATCTGCCGGATGCTGGAGGTGCGACGCGGCATCGCTGTGCTGACCAAGTCTGACCTGGTAGATCCCGAAACACTCGATGTAGTGCGGCTTGAGGTTGAAGACTTCCTGCGCGGGTCGTTTCTGGAGAAATCGCCCATTATCCCCGTAAGCTCGCTGACCGGCGCCGGCTTGCCCGAGTTGAAGCAAGCTTTATTGCAGACGGCCCTGGAAGTGCCGGCCCGGGATTCCACCGCGCTGGCCCGGTTGCCGATTGACCGGGTGTTCACCATCAAAGGCTTTGGCACGGTGGTGACGGGAACGCTGATTTCGGGAACGATTCGGCAAGAAGATGAAATGGAGGTGTTCCCGGGCGGAAAGCGGGTAAGAGTGCGGAATGTGCAGGTGCATGGAGAAGCCGCCGCGCAGGCGGTTGCGGGACAACGGACTGCGCTGAACCTGGCGGGGGTGGCCAAAGAGGAATTACAGCGAGGAATGTCGCTGGCGCCGCCCGCAACCTTCCGGTCGGTGAATCGCGCTGACGCTTTGCTCTCGCTTCTACCCAGTGCGCGGCCGCTCAAGGATCGGGCACGGGTTCACTTCCATGCCCACACTGCGGAGACCATTGCCACCGTGATATCGCTGCAGAAGAAGGAAATCTCTGCTGGAGAACGGGTGTTCGCGCAGTTGCGTCTCGATGATTCCACCCTGTTACTGCCGGGCGATCATTTTGTGATCCGGCAATTCTCGCCGGTGGAAACCATCGGAGGAGGGGTGATTCTCGATGCTTCCCCTCCTGTACGCAGGACGGCAAGGGCAAACGTTATTGAGTTCCTCAAGACGCTGCGCGACGGTACGCCCGAAACCGTGTTGGAGGCTCGGGTTGCGCGGCAAGGAAAGCTGGGCCTAACCATTGCCGCCGCGGTTGCCGAGACGGGATGGACGCCGGAACGGGTAATGGCAACGGCGCAACTCCTTTTGGGCCAGGGGAAGATTGTGCGCAGCGCTGGACCGTTTCTCTCGGCTGGGGCATTTGGCGGAATATGTGCTGAAACGGTTGCGGCCGTGGACGCCTTCCAGCAAAAGAATCCATTGGTGGGTGGAATCTCACGCGAAGAATTGCGCGAGCGGTTGCTTCTGAATGCAGACGTCCTCGCGACTGTCATCGAAAGTCTGGTGCGCTCGAAAAAGATTGAAGTCACCGGTGAGCAGGTGCGCCTGCCCGGACGCGGCGTGGTGATGAAGGATGAGGAAGCTGAGTCCAAGACGATCATCGAGAATGCCTTTGCGACGGCAGGATTGAAGGTTCCTGCCCTGAACGAGGTGTTGGCGGGACTGAAAGTGGATCGCGCGCGGGCGCAGAAAATCGTGACCCTGTTGCTGCGTGACAAAGTTCTGATTAAGGTTTCCGATGATTTGGTATTCCACCGGGACGCGCTGGCAGAATTGCGCCGTCGTTTGCAAGCCGAGAAAAGCAAATCGCCCAAAATGGATGTAGCCCGGTTTAAGGAAATGACCGGGGTATCACGGAAATATGCCATCCCCCTGCTCGAATATCTGGACCGCGAACACGTAACCCGGCGCGTAGGGAACGAACGGGTGATTTTGTAGCGTGCCCAGATGTGGGCACAAGTGGTCGGGTTTAAGAAGTTGACCAATGGGTTTCGGTAGCGATTTCAGTTTTTCTCTTGCGGTCTCGGCGGCATTTCTCTGCGGTCCCGGCGGTTAAGAGCTTTCAGTTTCGGCAAAATCAACAGCTCGTAACCGCAGAGGACGCCGAGGTCTGCGCTAAGCACGCCGAGAAAACCGCGTAGGGCAGAATGCACCACTCCCAGCTTCATCCCGCTTCGCTTCCGCACGGGATTCAAGTATCCTTCCATAATGCCGTGTCACCCACTACCGCCCAGAGATCAACAGTTAGTCCAGATTGTGAATGCGGCTTTGGCTGACTCCGCGCAGCGCAGCGGAAAGTGGCTGGCTTGCAAGCCAGGATGCTCGCATTGTTGCGTGGGCGTGTTTTCCATCAATCAGCTGGATGTAACCCGTTTGCGAAACGGCTTGGCGGAACTGGAACACAAAGACCCGCAACGGGCGGCAGGCATTCGCACGCGCGCGAGAGCCACCGTGGCCAAGCTTGCCCCGACTTTCCCCGGCGATCCGGTGACCGGGCTGCTGGATGAATCGGAAAGCGAGGAAGCTTCCAAGCGGTGGGACGATTTTGCCAATGATGTGCCGTGTCCGGCGCTGCATCCGGAGACCGGTACCTGCGAAATGTATGAGTACCGTCCGGTGCTTTGCCGTACCTTCGGGCCGCCGGTGAAATCGGATGAAAATGAGGAAGACTTGATCGTTTGCGACCTGTGCTTCAACGGCGCGAGCGACGAGGAAGTCGAAGCCTGTCAGATGCATCCTGACCCCGAAAATCTGGAAGAGCAGTTGCTGAAGGAACTGGAGGACAGTACAGGCGCGCGGGGAGAGACCATCATCGCGTGGGCCTTGGGAACGTAACCGCGGTCTTCCGGCGCAATTATTCGGTGCGAGAGCTGCCGAATCCCACGCCGATCTTATTCAGGAATTCATTCGGCGGCTTTCCTCCAGCAAAAATCCAGACAAAATCGTTAGGCAGGGTCTGCGTCTGGTCGTTGGTTGACAGAACGACGGCGTCCTGCTGGAACTCGACCGGCATGGAATTGAACACAACCTTGAGCCTGCCTGCGCCCAGGCATTGCTCCAGCCGCTTGGCGTTTCTTTCCTTAATGCGACCGAAAGCCTGCTTGCGATAGGAGAGCGTTACCTGGTTGCCATTCTGCTGGGCCAGCCCCATGGCCGCTTCGACTGCGCTATCTCCACCGCCGACCACAAGAATCTTCTTGTTGACGTAATGATCCGCCTCGATTAGCCGGTACATGACTTTGGGGAGTTCCTCTCCCTTGACTCCCAGCTTCCGCGGAGTGCCGGAGCGTCCGATGCCGAGAATCACGGCCCGCGCCCGATATTCGTTGGTCGCGGTCATCACTCTGAAAACGCCGTCTTCTCCCTTGCGGATATCTTCCACGCTGGTATCGGCACAGACGTTGAAGTCGGCCCGGTTCAGAACCATATCCCAGAAAGCCAGCAGGTGTTCTTTGGAAAGCTCCGTCTTGCTAAATTTTCCGTAGGTCGGGAATTGTACGGGGCTGGTCAGCACCAGTTTTTGCCGGGGAAACTTGGCGACAGCGCCCCCGACCTCATCGCGCTCCAGCGTGATGTACTTGAGCTTGTGCTCGGTTGCGCGTAGCGACGCGCTAATGCCGGAAGGTCCCGCGCCGACGATCAACACGTCGTAGGTGTCCCTTCCGGGGCTGGATGATCTGAGGTCCGCAATTCTCCTGGCCACTACATCGATACAATCCCGCCCCTGGTTGATGGCGTTTTTGATCAAGGCCAGTCCGCCCAGTTCTCCGACAATAAAGAGGTTGGGGATTGTGGTCTCATACTCCGGCGTAAGGCTGGGCATGTCCGCGCCTGCGCTTGGGCTCGCCATCACCATGCTGATCGCGCCGACCGGGCAGGCCTCAGCGCAGACGCCGTGTCCGATGCATTTATTCCCATTCGCGATGACCGCTTTGCCGCCCGACATGACCAGGACATCTCCCTCCGGGCAAACGGTTGTGCAAGTGCCGCAGCCGATGCAATGCGCGAGATCCACCAATGGATGCTGCGCTTGCGGCCCTCCGGAGAAAAGCTTCCCCTTCTCCGCGGCCTGGCGGGCGCGCTCCTCCCTGGTCTTTAGCTTTTTCAAATAGTCGCGTAGAAAAAATACGGCAACTGCCAAAGCCAGCAAAACTGTGATCAGCTTATCCATAAGACTTGCCCGTCCTCAGATGAATCCCATCAGCATCGCCACAAAAATGTGGAAGAGCGCCAGCACAGCGAAGGCATAGCTGAATGGCCGGTGAACCACGTGCCACAATTGCAATACCCGCTTGAGCTGGGACAGAAAGAGCATGCGATTGGAGAGGGCCGCGTGCTTACTGGCAAGCGCGAGCACCCATTCCAGCAACAGATTCCGGCTGGGCCGCAGGCCTCCCCAGGAGGCGACGATTTGTGCCATCGTCATGCCGCGAACGCGAAGGCGAGCGACGCGAAAGGGGCTAGCCAGATCGGACAGAACAACATAGCCAGCCGCCTTGAACATTGGCCAGTGCGCCGCCTCATCCCGAGTGGGCAGATGTATCAGCGGAAGCAGATCGTTCTGTGGCACCGTGGTCTGGTCCGCGAGTATTTGCCGGTATTCTTTGAGCGACGACTCCGCCTCGGCCACTCGCCGGATGACCAATCCATACAGATAGCGCCCAACCAGACCGCTGATCGCCACCCCCACCATGACCCAGAACGCAATCCCCGCGACCCCGTGAAATTTGAATGAGGAGTGAAACGCAATGAATACCGGCGCGGCCACGCCCAGGATGACGTGGTAATCCAGCCAATGTCTTGAGTCGCCCTGCTTTTGCAGCCATCCCCAGCGCTTGCGAAGCGGATAGACAAAGATGGCGCACAACATGAGTACGCCGATGATCCCCATGTTGACCCCGACCGCGCCTCCGGGCTTGAGAAGGTGATGCTTGGGAGAAAACGGCCGGTCTGTCTGGCTCAGCAGGTAGTAGTTCGCGCCGTAAATGGCCACTCCGATGACCGGGCCCAGGACGAGCGCAATGGCGAGCATCACCGCGCGGCGATGATGGTTTCCCGTCTTCGGCGCCGCGAGCGCTGAGGGAGCAAATGCAGTATGAGCCGTCATTTTCCGGGTCCTTTCATGTCGAAGCGGTAGCCTAGGCTGATGTACCACTGGTCATAATTCAGCCGGGCGCCGCGTTCGAAGGTGACACCGCTTTGCAGATAGGTATGCCTGCCAAAGTTGGTGTCGAATGAGGTGTCAAAAAAAAGAGATTTATTGTTGGCAGTGAAAGACGACAGAAGCGATTGACTTCCGAATTGCGCATTCCAGAGCATCCGGTCGCCCACGTGGCGCGACAGCGACAGCACCCGGTAATCGCCGCGGGCGAAGGGGCTGTCGAACTTCGAATAATGAATATCCGCGCGGATGCCGGTACGGGCGATGTCGTTCCATGTGACTCCGTACAGTTGATTCAGACTGCGACGCACGTCGCCCGTCTTGTCGCTGTGCCCAACCGAGGTATAAACGGCAAAGTGCTTGACGGGTTCGAGCCTCACGCCCACGTTCAAGCCCTGGTAGAGCACCTTGTCCTCCAGGCCGGTTCCAATGAGCGCGGTTGCGGCGGTCGGCAGATCGCGGAAGTAGTTGTGATACACATCGAAGCCCACCCATCGGGCGGGCTGAAGGTGGAAGGTGAGATAGCTGCGGCTGATCCCGGTCCCGGTCTTGATTCCGCCGGTGCTGACGCCCTGCGGTGCATCGACAATGAGCGAGTGGTAGACAGAGAAGTATTTGTCGTAGGAAACTCCGTTTTCAAAAAAGAGGTAGGGCCGGTCAAGCTGCCACTTCAACATGCTGAATGCCACGCCGGTGGTGCTGGTGTAGTGGAAAGCGTCGTAGTTGCCGCCCTCGAAATTAACGAACGATCCGGTGATCTGCTGGTGAGGTTGGTAGTGCCAGGATGTTGGATCGGGCGTCGATCCTCCGAAAACTCCCGCCGTTATGCCGTGGCCGAGCTTGCGCCCGACGTATCCGCCGTCGATGGTGTCCAGACTGACTGCCCATGGCAGGTAGAGCCGCCCGAATCCGGCCACCCACTTCGAATTGGGATTGTCATAGTACAGCTGGATGATGTAGGTGCGGTCGAGGTAATCCTGAATGGTTTGCTCATCCGGCTGGGAGTTCGTGGTCAGCCGGTCGCGAAAATAACCTTGCAGATTCCAGTAGGTTCCGGCAATGCGCGTCATGTCCGTTTGAAAGGACAAGCCGATTTCTCCGCTGCTGCCCGCGGTCGAACCGGTGCTGCGGATTCCGCTGTAGTCAAAGCCAATGCGCGCCCGCAACCTGTTTTCCTGGAGCGAGAGTATGCGGCTGCTCTGTATCGCGTGAACGGCTTTTGGTTTTTCGAACTGGCGCGAATGTCTCTGACGGGGCACTCGGGACGACGGAGTTCAAGGCGTTTTCATCGCTGATCCGCTTGGAATCTTCCGCGGAGAGATAGCGCCCAGTCCCCGGGCTTAACGTCCCGTTTGACATCGTGAATGTCAGTGACGGCGGAGGTCTCCGCGACCGAAACAATCTGAAGCTCCGCAACGACCGCTCCCGGACCCGGCGCACCAGAAGCGGGGAGATCCCTGACCTCCAACTTCATTCCCTCGGCCAGGCCGGAACTGCGGCCACCATCCAGGTAGGCGGCGCCTTCCGCAACATATTTCACTTTGAAGCTGCTGCGGGGCCCTTTAACCGCTTGGTGAACCACGGCGCTTTGACTAGGTTTAGCCTCTACCTTGGCAGCAATCTTCTTCTGCTTTGCCGGCTTAGCGTTTTCCTGTCTTTGCCACAGTCTTCCGATTAGGGGAGCAGAGCCTGCAGGCACAGCCCCAACATCTTTCTGGCTGGACTGAGTGGCAGTTGCCTGCGGAAGCACGGTCAAAGTGACCGTGTTTGCCGTGGCCGCCAGCTTATAGGTGCGCGGGCCGGCAAGATCGACTACCACCCGCGTCACTGGCGGATCGGCGCTGTTCAGTCCCACACGCACGCGCATCACGCCATTCTGGTTTACCGCTATGCGGCGCTGCTTTGCGGTTGCAGTGGTCTCGGGAAGTTCCAGCACCAGCCGGTCTGGCGCGGTGGCCACGATCACGTTGGGAGTGACCGGGTTTGTAAGATCCACTTGAATCTTTAAGTCTCCGCCATCGCGGGTCACATGGATGTTCTGAATTCTTGCGACCGCTTGTCCATTCGCCTGTGCCGACACAGCAGACATAAACAACAGCACGAGGTTCAGGATTCCAATGACCCTGACCGCGTGAGCGATGCGCGCCGTTTTGGCTCTTGCTTGCCTCATCTGCGCAATCTCACGTTCGGCATAAGCACGCCGACCCTCCAGCTATCCATGCTGCTGTGGCATTGCTGGCAATCCATCGAATAGCCGAGCGCTACATGGTTGGGCGCAGTCGCCTTTTGAAATGCTCTCAAGTGGCAGCTGACGCATTCGGTGGACAACGCCTGGCGATTGAATTTCCCCACCGCTCCGGCGGTGTGGCACGAATAGCAGTCCGCCACGGCATGAGCGCCGATCAGCGGAAAGCGGTCCTGATGCTCATTGATGTTGTGGATAGAGACCGACCAGCCATAGACTTCGTGGCAGAGGTCGCACTGGGCTCCGTTCTTGCGCCGGTGGATATCGGCGTGGCAGTCCTGGCAATTGCTCCCCACATTGGCGAAGACCGGATTTACATGGCACTCCTGGCAGGGAATGCCGCTGTGCATCCCACGCAGGGGGAAACCGGTTTTCTTGTGATTGAATTCCGGCTTCTTGCGAATCGGTGCCCAGGAGGAAACGGTGTGGCATTTCTCGCAGGCGATCTTCAGCGGACCATGGGGGTTCTCGGAATCAACGCCCGGCGCCGGCGCCTGCTGCGCAAATGCGCCGGCCGCCAACTGAGACAACACGAGCGTGAGAAGTAGAAACCGATTTCCCAGCAACGAACGTCTTCCTCATGTAGTGAACCGCCGCCCGGATAGAGACGCGTTGTGGCGACAGGATTCCGATGTACTAACCGCATTTTCTATCGTGTTTTCATTTCTGTACACGTGCTCCTAGTACAGTCCAGTGGTACACGCCCGGTAGTACATTGCTGCGACACTCAGCGGACAACAATCACGCTGCTGTTCGCATCGTGTACGCCGGGACTTTAGATTGGTTTTGTCCGCAGGTCAGAAAAGCGCGCCGCGTTATTTTCGCGTTGGGCGCGCGGCGTGGCAGGCCGCGCATTCTTTCGGCGTGGGTTTGTAGAAGAGAACTGGTTTCCCAGCCACCATGCGAGTCAATTTGTGGCATCCCGCGCAGGCCACTTTGCGATGCGCGCCCTGCAAAGGGAAGGAAGTCCGCACGTCGTGATCGAACGTGGAAGGCTTCCATTTCGTGTTGTTGTGGCACTCCGCGCAATGCGTTACCTCCGATTTTGCGAACTGCGAGTCATGAACATCCTCATGGCAGGCTTCGCATTGCGTGGGGGCGGCCTTGAAATCGGCCTTAGCCGGCGCAATTTGTGGATTCTTCGGCTTGTGGCAGGTGCTGCACGGCGTGGTCCGGTGGGATCCCAGCAGCGGGAACGTCGTCTTCGAATGGTCAAAGTGGGAGAATTCCTGCCAGGACTCCGTCGAGTGGCAGGTGTCGCATCCCGAGAATTTCGCATGATCCGCGCTTGGCCGCATGAGCTTGTCAAACTGCCCCTGATGGGGATCTTCATGGCAAGTTGTACAAGCGAAATTGCTCCAGTGATAGCGCGCTGACGGAGGTTGGAACTCCGCCGAAACTTTGTGGCAGTCGCTGCAGACAATTGCCTTGTGACCGCCGGTAAGCGGGAACTTCGTCTTCTGGTGCTCTGTCAGACTGAACGTGGAGGGCTGGAATCTCTGCACGTTATGGCACGATTCGCAGCGATTGAAGTACGGCGCACTGGCGAACTGTGCGGCATGGGGATCTTTGTGGCAATCAGTGCAGCTCTGGAATTTGAGCTTGTAAACCGTCGCTTTTCCCTTCGGAATGTGGCACTGCCCGCACTTGAGTGCGGCGTGCTTTCCCTCCAACGGGTATGCCGTTTTCGCGTGTTCTTTCACTCCAAAAGTGGACGGCTTGAAGCCATTCACGGTATGGCAGGTGGCGCATTCCTCTCCGCCTGGCCGCTTGGCGAATTGTCCGCCGTGATCATCCTTGTGGCAATCCATGCACTTCTGGAAGGGCAGCGGTTTCTTGAAGTCTCCTCCCGCGTGGCACGCCACGCATTCCACATCCGCGTGCTTGCCAAGCAGAGGGTATTTTGTTTTGGAATGGTCGAATGTCTGGGCAAGCGCCGTTGCCGGAACACGCTTCCAGCTGGCCGTGCTATGGCAGGATTCGCAAGTCTGCTTAAAGCCGCCGCGATGCGGGTCGGAATGACAATCGGCGCACTGGGCAAAAGGAATTCCGGTGTATCGCGGTTTCCCATCCTGCCCGGGCGTGTGGCATTTCTCGCAAGCCACCTCTGCGTGTAACCCGGTCAGCGGATAGCGGGTTTTCGAATGATCGAACTTGCCGATCTTGACCGCCTTCCAGTCGCCGTAGTTGTGGCATTGCAGGCAATCGGGGCCAAGCCGGTTTTTGTGTGGATCCTGGTGGCACGTGGTGCAGCTCGGCGAGACACCCAGGAACGTGCGGTTCAGATCCTTGACTTTGATGTTCGCGCGTTCTTTGGGATCAACGTGCTCTGCGCTGTGGCACTTGCTGCAGGCTAAGCCAGCGTGTTTGCCTTCGAGAGCATAACCCGTCTTCTTGTGATCGAAGGTTTTCGTGTCCCATTTGACGAGCGGGAAATTTACGCCATTATGCTCGGAGTGGCAGATGATGCATTCCTGGCTCGAACCCGGCTGGATGTTGAAAGAACCGTGCAGGCCTTTCCGCGCCGCGACTCGCGAGCCAATTTCGCGATGACAATCGATGCATCGGAAACTCGGCTTGCCCTGGGAAAGTTCGTGGCATGAAGTGCAACCGGTTGCCCCACTGAGCGTCTGGTGCGCGCGGGAAAGCGGACCGGGAGAAATCTGGGCCGCCGCTTGCAGCGAGACCCAAACTATGCTCAGCGCTATCCATCGAACGATCCTCTTCATTCCGCGATCTTGATTTCCAATTGCTTCTAGAGTGAAAGACGTACCGAATCGTGGTGCTTGGGCAGAGTCTAGCATCGGATTTCGGCGCGAAATTATCCAAGAGTGCAATGTCCCAGCGGCAAGCTGTCCTTTCGTCAGGCTGCGTGTCGCCCTAACGGGCGGGGGACGTTCTTCGCGCCCCCCATGACCGGCCCATACAGGACCGTCACGCCGTTATTCTGTTTCCGCAGCCGCCTTCGCATCTGCGGCATCGGCTGTATCATCCCAGCGCTGGTAACGTGCCAGCGATCGTCTGCATCGGCTAAAGAGCGGCAGGTCGATCCTGGCGTTAACGGCTACTCCATTCTCGTCGGTAGAAACTGAGACCGGGAGGGGCAAGCCCAGCAAGTTTTCGCAGCCGAGGATTTCATAAGTGCCGACCAATCGCTGCGCCATGAAAGTGAACAGGGAATTCGCCTCATCGGGCGCCGGTGACACACCTCTGTCGGGATGAAATGTACTGGGAATAAGGAAGAATCGATCCAGCCACAGGCGTTCGGGAGCGATTCTGAGAATATGGCGGCAGTAGCGCCGGGTATCCGCCTGCCACGGCGCGCCCGCCGGCGGCTGATCCACTCCGCGGCGATAGGCATTTGTTTTTGCCATATCCGTTCCTCCGTCGTCATCCAGAGCCATCGGATCTCCCGTGGGTATCAAAGCGACTGGACGTGGCTGGTAGAACTTCGCTTGCAGTTCGTTGAGCGCTAATCCTGGAACTTTTTGTCCGGGGTCTGCCAGATCCGAAACCTTCCACGGTGTGCAGCCGAGGTCGGGATCCAGAAACCGGTCCAGGAGGCCATTGTCACTGGGATTTCCTACAGTCGTAGCGCCCGATAACACGGCAGAGTTTGCCTGCGTGTTCTGCGCCAGTAACCCGCTGGTACTGACCAGGTAGGTGACAGGCAGATTGTCGCTTTGATCCTGATCCACAACATAGAAATCCCGCACCGTGGGGCAGGGGAGGCCGTCGTTCGCGCGACCCAGGCTCGGAACGCGCAGCCGCCGCTGGCGAATGGCGCGATTGGCCGCTTTGAAGAATGCGGGCGCATTGCAATAAGAAAATTGCCCGAAGACGCTGTTCGAGGTGCCGTTCACGCACTGGTTGTCTTCCAGCACGCCCGGGTTCGCCTCCTCTTGGGTCAGCTTGTCGCCGTTAAATCCGAACCAGAGAGCCACGATAGCGTTGCCCGGTAGCGTGGGCGCGACCGGGTCAATCGCAGGAATGGAGCCCTGATCAATCACCAATGGGTTGTAAATGGAAATTTGTCCGGTGGCCGGGTCAAAGATCGCGGCCTGGACGAATGCCGAGGAACCGCTATCACTCTCGCTGCAGGGGCCGTCGTTTGGATCAGTAGCCTTCAACTGATAGGGCGTGGCCAAGCCTGCGGCGGTCAGCGGCGCGTCGGGAATAACGATCGTGCAATTGGAATTTTGTGCGAATAGCGATGCAGGGAAGATACTCAGCAAAAGTAAGAGGGAAATTTCGACAAAACTGTTCCGGCTTTTCATCACACTCCTCCATCCGCGGATTGCAGACAATCCGCCAAGCAAAAAAGATGTATTTGCGGGGAGGAAGGGGGAATTCCGTCCCTGAGGTGCGCGCGAGCGAACTACGCGGGCTGATTCATATTCAACGCGAAAGGAAAGAGCCCGTTATTTGAGAATCTAAGATCGTTCTTGTTTTTCTGAACCACAAACGTGGAAGGTTGCACAAACTGTAAGAGCGCATTCCTTTGCGAGCAAGGTGCAGGAAGTACATAACCGGCGTACATGGCGTGAAACATGCGGGCTTTGAGATTCGGCCATGGCGGTGTCCCGGCTTCCGGCGAATGCGGGAGAGGTTCGTGGCGGGGGAAGGCATTGTTCTTTGGTGACTATCACTTGCGAACGGGTGGTGTATCAGGGTTACGCAGCCTGATGCGCGTATCTAATTGACCTCGTCGGATTTGCAATAGTTATAGCTATAAGATATAGGTCAATCGGCTTCTAGGCCTGCCAGGATCGTGGATGCGCTCTCGACCGACCCGGGCCGTTAAATGCGCCTATAAGTCATCCTGGCGCAATTGCGGGGCATTCTATGTGAGGGCCAGATCGCGATTGGCGCCGCGGCTGGCAAGTGTCTCGTGTCTGTTTTCAATAGCTTATAGATAAGTAGATGAAAACAAAGAACGGGTTGCCGCCGCGCGAGGAACCCTATCCGGCGGCCGCGGGGAAGTACTCATTGCTCAGGGTTCGCAGAAACTGCAACGACTCGCGCATCTCGTCCATACCGTTCATACCGTCTTCAATGCTGATCCACCCGCGGTATTGGTGAGCGGCAAGAATGCGGAAGATCTCGTGGTAGTCGTTCAGTCCCTTGCCGGTAACGCCGTGGCAGAGTTTCGCAGAATAGCCAACCGTTCCATCGCTTTGCCGAAGATCCTCGATCGTCGCTCCTTCCACCAGAAAGCGATCGCTGGCGTGCATGCTCACCACGCGGTCGGCCACTCGCCGCAGCAAATCGAGCGGGTCGTCCCCGGCGACGATGGCGTTGGAAGGATCATATTGCACGCCAAAATGTCTGTTGCCGCGGAAGCTGTCCACCACGGCCAGGAACAGGTCCTGTTTCTGGGCAAACTCCGGATATTGCCACAGCCCGTCTTTGTAGTGGTTCTCCATACCAAGAATCACATCGCATTCCTCGGCGAGCGGGAGCAACTGGCCAATCGCAGCGATCACCCACTCCAGTCCCTGTTCGCGCGACAAACCTGGATAGCGTTGCCCGCTTAGAACCCGGCAGACGGCGCCCGGCCCTCCCAGCCGGCGGGACAAGCGAATCATTTGCGCTTCGCGCTCGACTTCACGTTTGCGGAAATCGGCGTCGGGATGGGTGAAGTCGGGCGAGCAGCAGATCATCGGGATTTGGAAACCCGCCTTCTGGCTACGCTCTGCCACTTCGTCCAGATAGCCGGAGTCGAGCGAGGCGAAGAAGCCATCGTGCATTTCCAGTCCGTCGGCATCAAGAGTGCGCGCCATCTCAATCCAATCGAACAACGACATGGTGTGGCGCACCAGCAGGTCGTCGAGATAGCACTTGGGGAAAGCGGAGATTCGCAGCGGCATGGGGAAAGGCTATCAGGTTTCCGGTGGGCTGTAAGTGAAGTCGGCGAGCTGGGCTCAGCCTTGTCCCTCTATGCATTACCATGAATTTGCCACAGTCAGCCAAGATGACCTCTCACCAATATGACGCCCTCGTCCTGGGCGCGGGCGCTGCCGGGTTGATGTGCGCCATCGAAGCGGGGCGCCGGGGACGGCGCGTGGCCGTTCTCGAACGCGCCGAACGTGCGGGGAAGAAAATCCTCATCTCCGGAGGAGGCCGCTGCAATTTCACCAACCTTCATTGCGCTCCGGAAAACTTTATCTCCTCCAATTCGCACTTCGCCAAGTCCGCGTTGGCTCGCTACACGCCGGCGGATTTCATTACCCTGGTCGAGAAGCACCGCATCCCTTATCACGAGAAGACCCTGGGGCAGCTTTTCTGCGACCGCTCCGCACAAGACATTTTGGGAATGCTTGAAGCCGAATGCACGGTTGCCGGAGTGCAGTTGTTTACGAAGATCGCAGTGCAACAGGTCAGCCGCAGCGACCAATTCGTAGTGCGAACCGGTGAACAGGAATTCCGCGCTCCGGTCCTGGTGGTGGCTACCGGTGGTCTCTCAATTCCGAAGATGGGAGCAACGGATTTTGGCTACACGCTGGCCCGGCAATTCGGGCTGGCGATTCGCGAAACTCGACCGGGACTGGTGCCGCTTACCTTCAACCAGAGCGACCGCGGCCGCTATACCGATTTGGCTGGCGTTTCCGCCGAAGTGATTGCTGCCTGCGACGGCCAGCGTTTTCGCGAGAAGATGCTGATCACCCATCGCGGTCTCAGCGGCCCGGCCATCTTGCAGGCCTCCTCCTATTGGAAAAAACCGCAGCCCATCGTCGTCAATCTCGCGCCCGATCGCGAAGTCACCGTAGCCCTGCTGCAAACCAATCATCCGCGAACCGTCGCCGCGTTGCGAAGCGAGTTGCAGAAAGTTCTTCCCCATCGTCTGGCCAGTCGCTGGGTTGAGATGCACACTCCCAGTGCCTGGACGAATTCGGCGCTCCGTCAAATGGAACGGGAACTCCACGAGTGGGCCGTGCTTCCCGCGGGCACGGAGGGCTACGACAAAGCCGAGGTCACGGTGGGAGGCGTGGATACCAATGAACTTTCCGCCAAAACCATGGAAAGCCGCAAAGTGCCGGGTCTGTTCTTTGTGGGGGAAGTAGTAGACGTAACCGGCCATTTGGGCGGATTCAACTTTCAATGGGCCTGGGCATCGGGAGCCTGCGCCGGGCGGGCCTTGTAGGAGGGGCTCCGCGCAAACCGCGACCAATGCCGTTCCTACAGAAGTCGCCGAATCCGCCTCCGAATTTCCATAAGTCTAAAACTTCAACCCCAGCGCACTGCTCAGGAATGCCGCCATGGGCGACATTTTGCGGCAGGCGGCAACGAAGATCGCCATGAACTTCGGGCTGCAGACCTGCTTGTCGCTGAGGTCCACGGCGGTCCCCAGATCGCGGAGCTTCAGGTCTTCCACGAATTCGTGATCGGCGGGGAAGCCGCGCGGGGCGCGTCGCAGCTTCCCGGCATCGTCCCAGTTAAGCAGTTTGCGGACCGTCCGCCATTCTGCGGGGCGCGACACCATGGCATTGCGTACCTTGAGCAGCGTCGGCGGTTCGGGATGCCACAGGCCCGACGCGGCGAAACAGCCACCCGCCTCCAGGTGCAGATAAAAGCCGGGCGAGTGAACGTCCTTGCCGCGGTGGGAGAAGCGCATGGCGAGGTGCGTCTTGTAGGGACGCTTGTCATAGGAAAAGCGCGTGTCGCGATAGATGCGAAACAGCGAGCCCCGCGAAGGCCGCGGGTCGGCGACCAGATACGGCGCGATTTCGTACAAGGGCGCGGCCAACTCGCCGATAAAACGTAAAGCCGGCTGGCGGACGCAGGTTTCATATTCCTCCCTGTGGGCCATGAACCAGCCGCGGTTGTTGTTGCGCTTCAGACGGGTAAGAAAGCGGAAGAGGTCGGCAGTGAAGTAACCGGGCATAAGAGGAAAATATGAAGGGATTGGCAAAAAGTAAAGAGCCGAACTTCTAATGTCTGGCCGACAAAGCCCGCTTTATCAAGGCGTCGGATTTCATATTTTTGGCGAAGCGCTCAAATTCTGCTGTTGGCCCTCGCCACACCAGATCGTCCACGTTTTGAAAAAGCGGCGCATCTGTCCGCAATGTGGCAAGCCTGCGGAACAACAAGGCCTCTTGCCAGGCGCCAAACAGCGACTCCGAAAGCGGCCGCGCCCGCTTGATGGATCGTTCCCAGTTTTGCCAGTCTTTCGGGATATTTTCCAGGTGCCGATATTGCGACAATACCGAAGCGGTGCCCTTCTCTCCCCAACCGGCAATTCCCGGGTATCCGTCAGAACTATCGCCCACCAACGCCAGGTAATCCGGGATGGATTGTGGAACGACGCCAAATTTCTCCAGCACTCCAGCTTCATCCCGCAGAATATTCCTTCTCCGGTCAAGCTGGACAATACGCGATCCGGTCACAGTCTGCGCCAGATCTTTGTCCGGCGTGCAGATCAAAATCTGCTCGACTCGCGGATCGAGCGAAGCGCGGGTGGCGGCCGATGCCAGCGCATCGTCGGCTTCGCATTCGATCATGGGCCAAACGGTTACGCCCATGGCTTGCAGACCTTGCTCAAGAACGGAAAACTGCGAAAGTAACTCGGGTGCCACGCCTTCACTGGTCTTGTAACCTGGGTAAAGTTCATTGCGAAACGATTCGATCACGTGATCTGTGGCCACGCCAAGATGAGTCGCGCCATCCTCCATCATGGAAAGAATCGAATTGAGTACGCCACGCACTGCACCGATCTCCTGCCCGTTTCCGTCGGTCGCCGACGGGACGGCAAAGAAGTAGCGGAACAGTTCGTAGGTTCCATCGATCAGGTAGATCTTCATGGATGAGCGGTTCGTCGTTGCTGGACCTCACACAGCACGAGCCATGGTAATCCTATGGTTCACCTGCCTGTCCACTGTGGCGTGGCAGGACGTTTTCGATGCGCCGGTCCGGGACCAGCCAAATCAGGGCGGCGGCCACAAAGATGGCTTGCGCAATCCACGCGGAGCATAAGGTGGAAGCAATCGCCACCAGATACAGCACCGGCGAGAGCTTGCCCTTCCAGTCTCGCCCAACTGCTTTTTTCAGCACGGAATCCGGACCCTGGGTGCGAATGATTGACTGTTGCAACACATAGTATGCGATGGCGGCCATGAGCAGCACTACACCATAGAGAATGGTGGGCACCGCCGTGAAATGGTTCTCGCCCATCCAACCGGTGGTGAAGGGGAACAATGACAACCAGAAAAGAAGATGTAAATTGGCCCAGAGCACCCCGCCCGTCACAGTAGTGGAGGCATGCAGCATATGATGGTGATTGTTCCAATAGATGCCGACATATACGAAACTCAACACGTAACTGAGAAATACCGGCAGCAGTGGGCGCAAGTCGGCAAGAGCACCCCCGTGAGGGACCTTCATCTCCAGGACCATGATGGTGATGATGATCGCGATCACGCCGTCGCTGAATGCTTCTAACCGTCCCTTACCCATCACGCCTCCGCTGGCGGTAGAGCCTGGCGTTGTGAAGTATAGCTGCTGAGAAGAGGATGCAATCTCCGCGGCAAATAAAGGGAGGACCGAACCATGGCAACCCAGGAACAATTCGACTGGTTCAACACGATTGGGCTTCCTTCCGCCACTCATTCCGCTGTCATCGTGGGCGGAGGGACTGGGCTCAGCATAGCCCTTACGAATTTGGAGGGGGCCTACTTGCGCAGGACTTTTGTCAACCGATCTGCGTCAATCTCTTACTTTCCAGTTGTCCCGGCGGCATTTCTCTGCGCTCTCGGCGGTTGTGAGCTTTTCGGTTCGGGAAATCAAGAGCCGCCTAACAGCGGTCTTCGTGTTACACTGTTTTCGTGTCGAATCGCCTACGTAACGTCACCGTCACCATGGAAGAAGACGTGGCCCAGTGGGCTCGCATCGAAGCGGCGCGACGCGACACCAGCGTCTCGCGTTTGCTGGGTGAACTGCTGAAAGAACGCATGTCTGCCCAGGACGGCTCCACGACGGAGGTGATTGACCGCCTGGCAAGCTTCGGAAAACGTCACAAACTTTCCTTGCGCGGAGCTAAGGTCAAAGACCTGATCAATGAAGGCCGGCGATGAGGCGATTCGTACTGGATGCATCTATCGTCCTGGCGTGGTGCTTCCCGGATGAAAAACCCGCTTTGGCCCGGTATGTTGCTGACCGGTTCAACAAAGGGGACAGCGCAATGGCTACCTCTTTCTGGCCCCATGAGGTGTTGAATGCCCTGCTGGTTGGAGAAAAACGCGCGCGTATTTCGAAAGATTTGATACGCAGCTTTCTAACGGACTTAGCGATGCTTCCGGTTGCCTTGCAACAAACCCCGGCAAGAGCCGTATTCCATAGAATCGAGCGCCTCAGCCGGAAGTATGCCCTGACTGCCTACGATGCGGCTTACCTCGACCTATGCCTCGACAGTGGCTTGCCCCTTGCCACTTTGGACGAAGATTTAAGCAGGGCGTGCCAGAGCGCGGGTGCAGGTTTGTTGGACATATGAGGTTTGTCGCCAGGTTGGCGAGCCGGTAGTCCCTACCGCGCCCCCGCCGACTTTGCTTTCGCCTGTGTTTCGTCCTCCGCCTGAGTCACCATCTTCAACTCTTTCTCAAGCGAGGCGAACCGGTGCAGGATCTCGTGCATGCGCAGCGCCATGTTGCGGATCGTCTCGATCTGCGAGACGGAAGTGGCGGAAAGTGATCCGGGCTCCAGCAGAAGCAGTTCGGAATTGCCTAGTACCGAAGTCAGCGCATTGTTGAGATTGTGGAGCATGTCCCGCATGTAATTGCCCAGGGTGGCCTGCTGCTGCAACCGGGCATTCTCCTCCTCGGTGCGATGAAGGCGTCCCACGGCAACCATCCGGCGCAATGCCTCAGAAATAACCAATACCAGGGCGTCAAGCCATCCTTCATGCTGCTGCAACTGCATGAATCTCGTAGAAAACTGCCGCAAATCCTTCGCGTTCGGGTTGCTATCGTGGACCAGCAGAACGGGTCTGTCCGTCGTCCCGAGCGCTTCCAGGATAGGGACTAACGCCTCGCGGCGAACCCCGCCCACAATAGCCAGGTCGAATGCCTCCGCATCGAGCTCCTGGCAAAGGTCACTACCCATGAGCGTGAAAGTGGGAATATTGGGTTCGGCCTGCCAGCGCCCAGTGAGGGCGCGGGAAAACTCGGCATCGTCGGAGACGATCAATACAGTGGCTGGGTCCAAGGTCTCTATCCGTCCGCGTTCTTACTTTTGGGAGTCGTTCTTCGACTCAGATTCATTCGCCTGTGTACTTCCATCCGAGTCCCCGGAAGCGGCAGCCGCCATCGCGCGAGGTGATTCTTCCGGTGCGTCGGCCTTTCCCTTCCCCTCGGCATTGCCGGCGATCAAAACCGCGTCCACGGCAGCCCGCAGATCTACCAACATGCGCAGTGGCTGGCCGAAGGAATATTCCGCCTGGAACATGGCCTTCCATGACTGGCAAATAATGCGCAAGCGGCCTAATGGGTTCTTCTTCGGAAAGATCCGCACCGCGACAGTCCAAAGCGGCCACGCCGCGCTGCTCAAGTTGGCGAAGGCCATCCAGAATAGCATTCAGATCGCGATGCATGGCGCGGAAGAAGCAGCGCCGCATCAGGAAGTTAAAGCGCGTGAAGGATACCAGCGCAGCCGGCTCGAAGTAGTTCTGCGCCGCGCCCTGCTTCAACTCCCGCCCTTTTTCAATCACGCCGCTGGCATAGAGATCCCGCAAGGTATGACAGGCCTCGGCTTTCTGAATCACGTCATCCAGCCCCTGCAGGCTCGCCAGGGGAATCAGGTTCTGGGTGCCCAGCACGGGCTCGAGAGTTTTGGCGACGAACTCAAAGGTCAGATCGCTGTCTTCGAGCAATGACGGAGCACAGACGGAGAAAAACTGCACCGAAAGAAAATCGATCTTGTCGCGGTCGGCATCGCCGTGTTCAGGTTTGTGCAGGGCGTATGCCAGGGCGGCACGCAAGCCGGCTTCATCGGCCAGGCGGCTGGTCTGCAGGAACTGGCGCAACTGGTGTACCTGAATGCGCTCGTCCGCGGCGGCGAACCACTCGCGTGCTGCCGCCACGGCCTTTCGCGTGGCCGTCTTGTCGCCGTCCTGCAATTCGTCGCACAACGAAAGATCAATGGAAAATTCCTGGGCGAGCGCGGTGTACAGCTTGTAGAGGAGCTGTAACGAGCTCCATTCTGCTTTGTTCGCGGAAGATGACTTCTTCATGATTTGACAATCCAATTGGCGACCGGCTGGGAGAAACGCGCGGCGACCGCCGTGGTTCCAGGGTTGTATTGCACCGCTACCACGCAAGCTTCGGCATCCAGGCTGCCGTCCGAGTTCCGCAGCCGGAGCCGGTCGGCAAACTCCAGCGGGAGGGTGGACGCAAATAAAACTTCGCGCGGGGTTCCGAACTCAATCACTGTGCTTTCACTGAAGGCGTTGCTATCGTCGGCCACCCGGGTCAATTGCACGGGAATCCGCACCGGCGTGGCGTCCGGAAAGAATTTGGCCAGCTTAGCGGTGCTGCTTTCCGGTGAGGAACGAGCGCGAGCTGTGCCTTGGCTGACCATTTCGTAACCTCGGTGAACGCAGCCTGGGTCCCCGGAACTGCCGGTTAGCATGACCCTGGGGATCTCCCAGACCGCATCGAAACCAAGGTATGCACGGCATGCACCAAAGGGGAAGGCTCCGCGGTATTCGCACATATTATTGATTCTTCCCCACTTACCATGGAGTCGCCCCATGATCGAGTCACAAACGAGCATCATTCCGTCTCAAACTGAATCACCGTCTCAAGCCGGATGTCTAACTTAAGTGGGCGGTTTGCGCCTCACTGCAGCCGATGGCTGGCCGGCGACAGCGCCGGACGGGTTCCGATGTTGTAGCGCTTCAGCTTGCGGTACAGCGTTGCCCGGCTGATCCCTAGCATCTTGCGGGCGCGTGCTTTGTCTCCGTTCACCTGCTCGAAAACCCGCTGGATCGTGATCCGTTCGATGTCCTCCAAATCGGTCGAACTTAGCGACGCCGCCGGAATATTTTCCGCCGAGTCGTAAGGGGAGAACGAGGCGATTGATGGCGGCAAATCGCGAACATCAATAATCTGCCGGTCCCCTAACGCCACCGCCCGCTCAATGCAATTCTCCAGCTCGCGGACGTTTCCCGGCCAGTCGTATTGCAGCAGGCATTTGGTCGCCGCCTGGGTGATCGGGATGGAAGCGCCTGGCGCGTAACGATCCAGAAACCAACTGGCCAGCAAAGGAATGTCGGAGCGGCGCTCCCGCAAGGCTGGGATGTAGACGGTGACCACGTTGAGCCGGAAATAAAGGTCTTTGCGGAATGCACCCTTGCGATATTCAGCTTCCAGGTCGCGATTGGTGGCTGCGATTACCCGGACATCCACCTTCACTTTCTGGTTGCTTCCTACGGGGCGAACTTCCTTCTCCTGCAGCACGCGCAGCAGTTTGGCTTGCATCTCCAGCGGCAGCTCGCCAATCTCATCGAGAAAAATCGTGCCGCCGCTGGCCGACTGAAATAATCCCGGCTTGGAACGCAGCGCACCGGTAAATGCTCCTTTCTCGTAGCCGAATAACTCACTTTCAATCAGTGTAGGTACGAGCGAACCGCAGTCCACCGCCACAAAGGGCCGATTGGCGAAAGATCCCCGGAAATGAATCGCGCGGGCTACCAGTTCCTTGCCGGTGCCGCTCTCCCCGGTAATGAGAACCGGGGTGCGGGTGTCTTTGAGCCGCGAGATCATGCGCAACACGTCCTGGATTTTTCCCGAGGCGCCCACAATTCCGTGCAGGCCGGTCTCCGTGTCTACCCGCTCACGCAGGAATTGGTTCTCCTCCACCAAACGTACTTTCTCGGCCATGCGGCGCAAGAAGTGCCGCAACTCCTCGAGTGGGGTGAAGGGTTTGCTGATGTAATCGTAGGCTCCCAATTTCATAGCCTGCACCGCAGTTTCAACCGAGCCGTGGCCGGTCATCACCGCGACTTCGGTGCGGGGCAGCAGCCTCTTGGTTTTTTCCAGGAATTCCAGCCCGGACATGTGCGGCATGACCATGTCGGTAAGAATCATGTGGGCGGGTTGCTCCTCCAGCAAGGCGAGCGCGGATTCTCCGCTCTCCGCCTCCAGGCAGGCAAATCCCAGGCCTTCGCCCACAGTCATGCACAGTTTGCGGATGCTTTGCTCGTCATCCACGATGAGCAAACGGATGCGTAAGTCTTCACTCATGGCGCTTTCCCCATGGTTTTTTCCACGACAGAAATGAACTGCTTCACACGAAATGGCTTCTCCACACAGGGAGCCCCCGTCTTCTGCAGCGTGCTCACGGTCTCTTCGTTGGCAATGTCACCGGTGATAAATACGAGCCGGGATGCCAGTTGCGGACGGTGTTGAGAAATCCAGGCATGCACGTCCCCGCCGTCGACCCCGCCGGGCGTACGCATATCGGAAACCACCCCCATGAACTCCCCGGATTCGAGCAAACGCAGAGCGTCAACTCCGGACTCGCTGCAGACGACGGAATAACCGCTGCGTTCCAGCGCCGCGCGCACGTATGCCATCACGGCGGGCTCATCCTCGATGAGCAGAACCGGTAAAGTTTCGGGGTTAGTGACAGGTATAGAACTCATCGTTGAGTCCCTCCGGCGGCGGCGCTGACCGACGCAGGTTCGGAGGCTGCCGGGAACCGCACCACAAAGGTTGCACCCTCCAGCCCCGCGTTGTTGTAACAGAGAATTTCGCCGCCATGCTCGCGCACGATTCCATAGCAGATGCTCAGCCCCAGGCCCGTCCCTTTGCCCACTTCTTTGGTAGTAAAGAAGGGATCGAAAATGCGGTCGGGAAAAGAGATACCCGGCCCGTTATCCCGAAATGCAACCTCAACCGTGTTCTGACTGTGGGTGGTCTTGACTTCAATCCGCGGCGGCCGCGCTGTTTCTTTCACCGCGTCATAAGCGTTGTTCATGATGTTCAGGAAGACCTGCTGCAGCTGTTGGGAATCCCCAATCACGTAGGGCAGGCTCTGATCCAGATCCTCCACCACTTCCACCCCGTGGCTTTGGAAATCATAGGAGCGCAACTGAACCGTGCGCCGCAGGATGGAATTCAATTCCACTGGCCGGCGCTGGGGCGGCATCTGCCGGGCGAAACTCAGCAGATTCTGTACGATCTGCTTGGTGCGCTGCGCCTCCTGCAGGATGACCCGCAGGTCCTTGCGCGCGCTTTCGGGCAACTCCTCGTTCTCCATCAGCAAGTCGGCAAAGCCCAGAATGGCCGTAAGGGGGTTGTTCACTTCGTGCGCTACGCCGGACACCAATTGGCCAACCGCGGCCATTTTCTCCGCATGCATTAACTTAGCCTGCAAAGTAGCGGCGTCGGTAATGTCACTCATGACCACCACGATGCTGGTTACAGCGCCCTGCTCGTCACGCATGGGACTCAGATTGACCGAGAATTGCCCCACACGCCCATCGCCGCGCAAAACTTGCAGATCAAGGTTGTCCACCTGATGTCCGCCCAAAATTGCCAGAAAAGCATCCTTGAAGGCCTGCCGCCGGGTGGGAGCGACCAGATTTTCCATGGGCACGCCCAGCACTTGTTTTTGTTCGTAACCCATATCCGCCCAGCGCCGGTTGGCATAGCTCACCACGCCGGCGGTGTCCGCCACCAGAATCAGACTTTGCGTATTGTTGAGAATCTTCCCGGAAAAATCGCGCTCTCGTTGCAACTCCGCCTGATAAGCCTTCAGATCGGTGATGTCGAGCATCAGCCCGCGAAATTGGGTGACTTTATTGTGGGCGTCGCGCACCGCAGAAGCATTGATCAGAACGTAGACCGTAGAGCCATCCTTGCGGCGCAAGGCCTCTTCGTGGTTGCGAAGTACTCCCGTTTCCAGCATGGGAGCGGCAAATTTCTGATAACGCTCGACCGATCCAAACACCTGGGTGCGGACTTCCTGCTGCAAAAGCTCCTCCCGGGTGGAATACCCCAACATCCGCACTAACGCGTCGTTGACCTCGACAAACGATCCTTCCGGCGTCGAGAAAAAAGAGCCTTCCTGGATGTTGCCAAACAGCTCGCGATAGCGGCGTTCGGCCTCCCGGCGGTCGGTGATGTCCTTCAATACATGGATCGTCTGCATGCCCTCGCTGTTGTCGCCGTGCACCTGGGATGTAGAAATGAGAAAGGTGCTACCGAGTACGGGATGGACATACTCGTCTTCGCCATCGATTGCGCCCCGGCAAAAAGGGCAGGAGCGCAGCGGAGCGGCATCATCCATGGCCAACAGAGCGCACATGTTGACCCCAATCAGTTCGCGGGGAGGAACCCCGATAAAGTCCGCCAGCGAGCGATTCACCCGGGTAATGTTGTCGGACCCGTCGTGGGCCACGATGAAATCGCCGATAGCATCGAAAATCTCCATCCAGTGCCGGTTGGCGTGCTCCATCCGCGTGAACAACCGGGCGTTCTCCAATGCCTGGGCCGCGGGAACCGCGATGGCTTGCAGCACCCGTTGGTCCTGATCGGACAGCACCCGCTCGTAATTCGCCAGACAGAGCACTCCGATCAGGTCGCCAGCCGGACTGAGCAATCTCAACAGAGCGCAGGCTTTCCAGCCCAAAATGGTGGCGAAATCGGGGCCGAGAAGATCTTCGGCAGTGGAGACAACCAGTGGTTCCGTGCGCCGCGACAAAACTTCCGAGAGGGCATGGCTGAAGCGACGCGACTGGGCAAGCCCTGGCTCTTCAACTTCGCCAACCGCCTGGAGGATCAGAATTTCCAGACTGGTATCGTGCTTAATGGCCAGAGCGCCGGCTTCTGCGCCGATGAGGTCGCTCGCCCGCCTCAGCAAAGTGTTTGCCAGCTCGGGAAGCCGTAAGAAGTTCGTCCCTGCAGCTAATGTGAAGAACGATTCGCCCTGCCGGCCCTGCTCAGAGGCGCTGTCGAGAAGCTGCTGTAGTTCGTGAATTTGCGACTGGGCGGTGACGGTGTGTTCGGAACTGGCCACCGCCAACGCCGCAAAGCTCGCGGTGGCCGCGAGCAGATTCTTTTCTTCAGCGGTAAAGCCACGATCCGGCCGAGGGTACACCAGCACGGCACCTTGCAGCTGATCCGCCCGAACCGGTGAGGCGATCACCGTTCCGCCAGGGGCAAGATCTTCCAGCGCAGTGGCCATTACGGCTTCGGCGATACCCCCAGAAGGTAAATCCGGGGCAAGAGCGCGGGCAGCCAGATCGCCCAGCGAACTGCATCTGCCCACGATCATGGCCTGCCCTGGCGGCGTCTGCCGCCCTCTGCGAGTCTGCTGCCACCGCAGTCAGCACGAATCCGGTTGCGTCGCGGAGGAGGACCGTCACCAGTGGCGTTCCCAGAGCAACTCGCAAACGCTGGGCCAATACCTCCAGCACTGGCGGAGCATTGGCTTCGGACAGGAGGTCGATCTTGTTCGGCATGCCGGCGTAGGAGGAGCCCGGACGCTCGAAAGATGCGACACTTCCGGCAACGATGATGCTCCGGGTAATGCATTCGTAGGGATGCTTTCCCCAGGGTTGAATGTCACAAGTAATTGAATCTACAAGGAAAACTATTCACTATCTCAATTTGAGTCAAGCAAAAAAGCCGGAGGGTGCCTTTATACAAAACTTGAGACTGGCGAGCTTTGCCTGGCCTAATGGGGACGTTGCATCTCACATTAAGACGAAACTAGCCGACTGAGACAAAGTTAATTTCCTCCAAAACCGGGCGTCCCCGAGCCAATTACCACAGTAACCCTTACATCTCAACAACTTAGCCGAAAGCTTCCGGCGTGTGGCAAGGTTAGGAGGACCGCTGGCAAAGGTGCCGCACTTGCAACCACAGCACTCTTAGGCAGCAAACGCGATCCGAACACTCGGGCTTTGCTAAAGGCGCAGAAACTACGCGTCCGGGAGCCTGCTGAGGAAATCAGATGACGATTGGCAAGAGACTGTATTTAAGCTTCGGGGCAGTACTTGCGATGGTCATCGTGCTCTTTCTGGTTAACATCTTCGCGGTCCAGCGCGAGCATGGGGCAAAAGCAGCCGCCCAAAAGGCATTGGAACTTAACAGCGCCACCAGCCAGGTGCGGTTTCTCATCAGGCAGAACCGCCTTAACCTGGCCAACTATCTGCTGAGCGGTGACACCCGCGAACTCGATGAGATTGACAAAGGCATTCGCGAGCTGAACGACAAACTCACTAGCACGGAAAACGTAGCCAATTCCCAGGAAGAACGAGCTGCCCTGGCGCGGGTACAGCAGTCCGAGCAAAGCTGGGCAAAAGAATTCGCTCAGCCCATGATTGCCAAACGGCGCGATGTCGACGCCGGTAACGCTACAGTAGCGGAACTGCAAATCTTCTATCTACAGAAAGATGCATCGTCCTGGATGAAGAATGCCGACACCTCTCTCGACCAGGCCGACCAGGAGAATATCAAGGTACTCGATGAGCGGCGTAAGTCGGACGAAACGGCCGGCACCGCGACCATTACCATTTCGCTTCTGAGCACGCTGATAGCGCTGGCTTTGGGAGTGGCTATCGCATTCACGACCGCGAGGTCCATTACCGAGCCGCTCGGCAATTTGATGCGAGTCTCCCAGCAAATCGGAAACACGGGAGACCTGGAACACGAGATTGAGATTCAGAGGGATGACGAAATCGGTGCCCTAGCCAGAACGTTTTCCGCCATGGTCACCTACCTGAAAGAGATGGCTGGGGTGTCGGAAGCCATTGCCGAAGGCAATCTGGCAGTGAAAGTTGAGCCGCGTTCCGGCAACGATACCCTCGCCAACGCATTCTTGCGTATGACAGGGGGTCTGAGGACGCTGGTACGTAACGGCCGGGATGCCGCCTTGCAGGTGGCCGGAGCCGCAAACGAAGTTGCCGGGGCCTCGGATGAATCCGCCAAAATCAGCCTGCAAACTTCTTCGGCCATCGATGAAGTGACCAGCACCATGCACGAGATGAGCGTTAACGTGCAAAACATGGTAAAGAGCACCCAGGTGCAGGCCGCCAGCGTGAGCGAGACCTCCGCCTCGATTGACGAGATGGTCGCTTCCATTCAGCGCGTGGCGGATACCGCCAAAGTGCTCCTCGACATTTCCAACCGTTCGCGGGAAGAGGTGCAGAGCGGAATCAGCACCATGGAAAAGGCCACCGACGGTCTGAACAAGATCAATACTACGATCCGCTCCTCCGGCCAGATCATCGATGTGCTCGGGCAACGGGCCGACGACATCGGCAAGATTATCGAAGTGATTGACGATCTGGCCGAGCAGACCAATCTGCTGGCGCTCAACGCCGCCATCGAAGCGGCGCGAGCTGGAGAGCATGGATTGGGCTTCGCTGTAGTGGCGGACGAAGTCCGCAAGTTGGCGGAGAAATCCGCACAGTCCACCAAGGAAATTTCCGAGCTCATTGGCAGCATTCAGAAAGAAGCGCGAAAGGCGGTTGAAAATATGGATCAAAGCACGGGCATCGTTAAAGAGGGCCTGGGGTTGGGACAGGACCTCCACGCCGCATTGCGCAAGATTTCTAACGTGGTCACCGAGGTTTACAAGTTTGCCCAGGAGATTGGCGCGGCGACCAACGAGCAGTCCCACGGGTCCTCGCAAATTGCCCGCGCGACCACTCGGCTGAACGAAATCACCCAGGAGAATAACTCCGCGGTGGAAGAACAGGCGTCGGGCGCTCAGGCCGTAGTGCGGGCGATGGAGCGGATGCGAGAACTGGTGCAGCAGACCACATCGAGTTCGACTCAGCTAGCTGCGTCTGCGGAACAAATGTCGAAAATGTCCAGTAACCTCCTGGACTCCATGGACCGCTTTGAACTGGCAGAGAATGAGTCCGAACTCTCTCGCCGGGAAACCGCTGCAAGCGCGAAAAACAGGACCGCCCGGCGGCAGGCGGCGGCAAGTGGCCGCGGCTGAAATTGGCGCCCTCATGAATCGCGAGCTGCACATCATCGGATTTCAGGTTGGACGGGAAACCTACGGGGTCCCCATCACGTCTCTGCACGAGATTGTGCGCGTCCCGGAAATTACACCCGTCCCCGATGCGCCGGATTGGGTGGAAGGTGTGATCAATTTGCGGGGAAGGATCGTGTCCGTCATCGATCTCCGCAAGCGGCTCGGGCAGAAGGACCCGGCCCTCAGCAAGCGCACCCGCATCATGGTTGTGCAACAGAACGGCCGCCTCTGCGGCCTGCTGGTGGATTCCGCCTCCGAAGTTTTGAAATTGCCCAGCAGCGATATTCAGCCGTCTTCCGCAGTTTTTCAGCAGAGCCTTCAGAGTTGCGTAACTGGGCTGGGCAAGGTGCACGGCCGCCTCATTGTTCTCCTGGATATGGCCAAGCTGCTCGAATCCAGCGCGGCCCAGGATAAACTGCCGGCCCCTGTTGACGATATCGGTGGCGCCATGGAAGTGCCGGCCGGGAACAACTGACAAGACAAGACAAGACAAGACAAGAACTGCAGACAAAAGCGCTCATGAGCACACCCAGCCTGGCTCCTCGTTTGACAGAAACCGAACTGAAGCTGTTGCGCGCGCTCATTTATCAGGAATGTGGAATGTATTTCGACGAGCGCCGCATGGATTTCCTGCAAAACCGCCTTCAGGGACGATTGAAAGAGCGCCGCAGCGACTCCTTCTACAGCTACTATCGTCTGCTGGTCAGTGCTGAAGGCCGCGCGGAACTGTCCCGGCTGCTGGAAGACCTCACGGTCAACGAAACCAGTTTCTTCCGCAATCTGCCGCAGTTGGAGCTGTTTCGGAAATACATCCTCGAAGACCTGCTGCGCAGCAAACAGCACACGAAGCGTTATTCCTTGCGCATTTGGAGCGCGGGCTGCTCCACGGGACAGGAGCCCTACACCCTCGCCATGCTGCTGGCTGACGTGATGGCCTACCAGGCCATTCGCCAGCAATTCGCGTTCACCTCCTCCCTACCTAAGTCCCTCATCCCTCAGCCCTGGACCGCGGAAATTCTGGCCAGCGATGTGAATTATTCCGTGCTCAGGGCGGGCCAGGATGGAACCTACGCCGAACATCAGATGGCGCCGGTGGATTACAGCTATCGCCTGAGGTATTTCGACAAAGTGGGTGAAAGATATGCGGTGAAGAAAGCGCTGAAGGAAATCGTCCACTTTGACTTCCATAACCTGAAGACGCAGTTCTTACCCCAAGGTAATGACGCGATTTTCTGCCGTAATGTCATGATGTACTTCGACGAAGCCGAGCAGAAGCGGCTGGTGGAAAAGTTTTGGCGCTGCCTGAATCCCGGCGGCTACATCTTCCTGGGACACGCCGAAAGCCTGCGGGGGCTAAGTGACAAGTTCGTTATGATCCACCGCAATCACGGTACGGCCTATCAGCGAATCGAGGAGGCAGGGTGAACGGGTTTTCCGATGAACGCGGCGCGGAAATGCGGCAGCTCTTCTTCGAAACATCTCAGGAGTTGCTTCAGTCTCTGAATGACGACACTCTGAAACTGGAGAAACAGCCCGGCGATCTGGAAACCGTACGCAGCCTCCGGCGCACCGTTCACACCATGAAAGGCGATGCCGCCGCGTGCGGCTTTCACGAATTAAGTGAACTGGCTCACGAACTGGAAGATGCCCTGGCCGTAGAGAATCCTCCTTCCACGGTTTCGATGGCAGAAATCGCGTTTACCGCCGCCGATACGTTTGAGGCCATGTTGGGGTCCTATCGCGGCCATACAGCCCTACCCTCCGCTGAGCCGCTACGTGAACTGATTCGCGCTCTGACCAAAGGACAAGAGGCATCTCCAACAACCCAAGCCAGGAAAAGCGTACTCCGCGATAACATCCAGCCCGTATGGAACGAACAGGAACGCCTGCTAATCCAGAGCGCCCTGCGCCAGGAAAGAAGGGTCTGCCAGGTGATCGCTCATTTGGATCCCCTCTGCGCCATGCCCATTGCGGCGCGGCAGCTGATCCTGAATGCTCTTTCCTCTCTAGGGCAAGTGTTGGCCGCCGTTCCGGCGGCCAGCTTGCCGCAATCGGTCAGAAGCCTGCCCTTTGTCTTGGCCACCAGCCGGCCGGTCGAAGACTTGATTGCAAAATGCCGGATTCCCACTGTAACCTCCGAGATCGCGGTCGAAGAGTTGACGATCGAGGAACTCAAAACAGCTCCAGCCGGGAATGCGCAGGCAAAGAGCCCGTCTCCAACCACTCTGGAATCGCCAGCCTCCGTTCAGGAATCCGACGAACACCAACTCGCCCCAAGCCTTCTCACAGAAAATTTCTTGCGCGTGGATGCCAGACGCGTTGATTCGCTCCTGAATTTGGTGGGAGAACTCATTATTGGCAAATCAATGCTGCAGCAGACGCTATCGGAATTTGGCCGGCGATATCCCAAAGATCCGCTGCGGGCCAGGCTGGCAGACTCGCTGGCTTTTCAATCTCGGGTGCTGACTGACCTGCAGCACTCGGTAATGAAAGTGCGCATGGTACCGGTGGAGCAGCTCTTCCGGCGTTTTCCGCGCATCGTGCGGGACGTCGCGCGGCAATGCGGCAAGCAGGCGGAACTTGTAGTACAAGGGCAGGATACCGATCTCGATCGCAGTCTATTGGACGCCATTGCCGAGCCTCTTACGCACCTAATCCGCAATGCCGTAAGCCACGGTCTCGAGCCTGCTGAGGACCGCACCCGCCAGGGAAAGCCCGCTTGCGGTACGGTCCGGCTGGCTGCGTTCCACCAGGGCAATCAGGTGGTGGTCGAAGTCAGTGATGATGGATGTGGCATCGATCTGCAACGGGTAAAGGCCAAGGCAATCGAGCAAAAACTAGTGACCTCTGAACAAAGCGCTGCCTTGAGCGAGTCCGAAATTCTGGGAATGTTATTCCGCTCAGGCTTTAGCACGGCGCTGGAGGTTAGCGAGATTTCCGGCCGTGGCGTCGGATTGGATGTCGTACATAGCGTGTTGCAGCGGCTCAAGGGCAGCGTCGAGATCGTGAATCGGCCGGGACAGGGCACATGTTTCCGGCTGAAGCTTCCCCTCACGCTGGCCATTATCAAAGCCCTGTTGTTCCGGGTGGAGAATCGCCTATACGCGATCGCTCTAAATGCGGTAGACGAAATTGCTCGCGCCCGGGAGTGCGACGTTCACCGGGTCGAGGCACACGAGGTTTTGCAGTTGCGCGGGCAGGCTTTGCAACTGGTGCGACTGGGAAAAATACGCAACGAAGTGGCGCAGAATCCGCGGAGCAAAATCTTCATTCTGGTCATTGACGCCGGCGACCAAAAGCTCGGATTGATCATCGACTCGCTGGAAGGGGAGGAAGAACTCGTCATCAAAGCGATCGACGACCAGACCGTGGACACAGACCTGGTTAGTGGCGCTTCAATCCTGGGGGACGGGCGTGTAGTCCTGGTCCTGAACCTGGCATCCGTTGTTCGACGTTCCCGTCAACTCGCCTCGGATGAACAAAACGCAGCGGGCGGAATGCTGCTTCTTGAAGCGGAACGCAAATTGCCAAACGCAAGAGCAGCAGGGGGCGGCCAATGAGACCTCCGGTTCGCGTTCTAGTGGTGGACGACTCCGCCCTCATGCGCAAGATTATCCCCAAACTCTTGCAGGCCAGCGATTCCATCCAGGTCGTTGGCACGGCAGTGGACGGTCTATTCGGCCTCAAGAAAATTGAAGACTTGAAGCCGCAGGTCGTGACCCTTGACCTGGAGATGCCAGGCTTGAGCGGCCTTGAAACTTTAGAACAAATCAAATCCCGGTTCGGCATTCCCGTGATTGTGGTAAGTGCGCACAGCAAGGAAGGCGCAACCCAGACATTACGGGCGCTTTCCCTGGGGGCTTTTGATTTTGTGGCTAAGCCGGTGGATGTCGCGCGACAAATGCCCGCGATTGCGGAGGAACTCATTGCCAAGATCAATGCGGCAGCCCAGGCCCGTAACATCGCGCCGGCTCCCGAGCCCCACCCGGTTTCGAAGATATTCCCAACCGCGGCCAAGGGACGCCCGACCCGAGTGGTAGCCATCGGAGTCTCGACAGGCGGGCCGCAAGCCCTGCAGTATCTATTGCCGCAACTGCCGGCGAGTTTTCCGGGTACGATCCTGATTGTGCAGCACATGCCGGAAGGCTTTACCGACAAGTTTGCTCGCCGGATGGATGACATCAGCTCCATCCGAGTGAAAGAGGCACAATCCGGGGACCTGCTGCGCTCCGGCTGCGCCTTGATCTGCCCGGGCAACCGCCATCTAAAAGTAAAGCGGCTGTTCAGCGAGGAAGTCGCAGTGTTGAGCGACGACCCGCACGTCAACGGGCATCGGCCCTCGGCGGACGTGTTATTTCGTAGTGTGGCAGAGGAGTGCGGTACTCGCAGCGTCGCAGTCCTAATGACAGGAATGGGGGATGACGGAGCACGGGGTATGGCAAATATCAAAGCTGCCGGGGGGCTCACCCTGGCACAAAGCGAGGATTCCTGCGTTGTTTTTGGGATGCCAAAGGCTGCGATTGAACGCGGCAATGTTGCGCGCGTCGTTGAATTGCGGAATCTGGCGTCAACCTTGCTGGCAGAGTGCGCCGTAGAAAGCGGAAATGACATTGTGCCGCGCCATGCCTTGACTGGGCTGGCTGCCGGCTCAGGTAGAACCTAGATCCGGTTGGCTGCAGTAGTCAGCCGCTGAGAGTTTCGGGGAGGATGTTGTATGGAACAGTTTGCGCCGGTACGACTTCGTAAGGACGGACAACCGGTCCGCTACCTTGTGGTAGATGATTCCGTCTTCGCCCGCAAGAACCTTGCCCGCATCATCGAAACCTTCGGCGGGCAAGTGGCGGGCGAAGCCAGCGATGGCATGGCTGCGATCGATGAGTACAACCGCACTCAACCGGATATCGTTCTGATGGACATCACGATGCCGCAGATGGAAGGCATTGAGGCCGCGGAAAAGATCGTGCAGCAGCATCCCGATGCCCGCATCGTAATGGTCTCTTCGGTCGGCTACCAGGAGAACATCGTGGCCGCACTGCAGCGCGGCGCGCGTCATTTTGTGCAAAAGCCGGTCAAGCCGGAAATTCTTTACGAAGTGATCAAGTATGTTCTGGGAGAAGACGGCGCGGTGGCTCAGGCTGCGAGCACAGGAGCGTAGCATGAAAATGGATTTGATCCAGCCCTTTATCAACGCCGCCGATGCCGTCTTGTCGCAAGGCCTGCGTTCTCCCATGCTCATCGGAAATCTTTCCATGGAGGACGAGAATTACCGTCGCAAGGGAGTGGCGGCCATGGTGTGGCTTACCGGCGATATTGAGGGCCGCATTATTTTCGACCTCGACTCGCAGACGGCAGTCCGAGTGGCCAGCCAGTTTGCCGGGGCTCCCGTCCCCGAATCGGATTCTCTGGTGCGGGAGACAGTTTGCGAACTTGCCAATCAGATTATCGGCAATGCCATCACCACCCTCAACGATCAGGGATTTCACTTTCGCGTTCACCCGCCGGTTCTGCACACCGCCGAGCACGGCCCGAGCGGGACGGAAGACACCGAAGCCATGGTGCTTTGCTTTGAGACCGAAAGTGGCTCAGTGTATATGAACGTGGCGCTGCGCTATAGCCGCGGAACCCAAGGCCGGGCGGCCTCGGCGTAAACCTCTTCTCCACTAAACCCCCGGATCCGGCAAATATGCGACGGACTATGGACCCGCTACCAGGAACACAGGGTTCTGCGGGGGCGGCTGCGCCCCGGGTGCTGGCGCTGGGTTTGCGCTAAGCGGGGCGGGAAGGTTGTTAACCAGATAGTCGCCCGGATTCTCGCTTCCTGGCGAGGTATCTGGCGTGGTGCGGATCACTGCCGTTGCTCCTGCATCGCAATACGACACGTAAACTCGCGAACTATCTGCGGAAGATGCCGTGAACACCCGGAATCGCGCGGCATCACACACCGGCATCTGAGGAGTGTCGGGTTTCATGGAAGCCCCGCTGGCGAGGTCGACTGGGATGACTTTGGTGATCGAGTAATTCGAAGCGCTCAATACCGCCACCTGGGCTGTGATGCAAGGCGATGTGTCCGCTGCCTGCGAGCAAGCCGCAGCAATCTGGTAGCTCACGACATAAGCCCGGCTGCCGTCCGGCAGGACGGTCACGGAGGTGGGCATGCAGCCGCTCGCGCAAATCCCGCCGCCCGCGGCAAAACTGATGGTGGCCAATACAGGCAGGCTATCATCGGCCGCATTTAACACCGTGAGTGACTGTGCCAGCGGATTCGTTACATACAAGTGATTGCGCGCGCGTTCGTAGAACAGGAAATCTGCTCCCGGCTGCACAACAGCAGTTCCCACCACCGAGTCCGAAGACGTATCAATCGCCGAAACCATCCCGGTTCCCTGATCCAGCGCGTACACCCTTGCACTATCGCTGCGCGCTACCGCCCAAACGGGTGAATTCCAGGACGAATTACCAATCACATTTACCGAGCCATCGACGGCATTGATCACCTGTACCGAACCGTTTACCGGACTCGCCCCACTCCCGCGGTTGGCTACATAGATTTTTTGTGCATTGGGGAGTTCCGCAAGGGCGACCGGCATCGGCCCAACGCCGATCGTCCGCACAACAGCTTCGGTCGAGGTCGAAATGTTGTACACAGCATTGCTGCCAGAGCCGGCTACGTAGACCGAAGTGTTATCGGTTGCACTCAGGAATACCGGTCTCGAATCGGCAGGCAAACTAATGCTGGAAACCGGTGCGACGTTTGAGGAACTGTAGTAGGAAACCGTGTCCTCCATTTCGTTCGCCACATATACATTGGTGCCATTCGGAAGAATCACCGCATGGACCGGATTCAGACCCACTTGCGCCGACCCGAGGGTCGTGTCGCCGGATACGTCAATCCGGTTGCTGGCGCCACGTCCGCAGGCCTCGCCCATTGCAGGCGGGCAGATGCCGTTGAGGCTCAGCGACAGCACGTAATGTAAAGCGGAAGGAGTCGGCGGAGTTGGCTGAATCGGGATAGCAATGGGACGGAAATAATCCCCGCAGCTGGTCGCGACTAAAATGATGGCCGCCATGGCCAGCAGATACCCTACCCGAACCTTAGTCATTCGCATCCCACGCCGAAAATGTCTGAATGTCATTGATCTGGAAGATTTTCCATTCTAATGGCAGTCGGATAGATACGCCAGCGCGGGTAGGACCGGGGCTTAGGCATCCGCTTTTACGGGCACGTAGTGCTTGACGCGTTCCAAGCCTCAGAAGGTTGCTTCACCATAGCAGAAGTGACAGAACAGCGGGGATAAAGGAAAGGCCTAAAGCCAGCTGAAGCTTGAGAATCTGAGGCTGGCTGCCACTTGCCGGGTGCTGTGGTTAACCCTTTCCCCGGCGTGACTTGGCGGTTGCCGCATTCTCGCGAGCTGCCACTTTGGCGGTACCCACAGGCTTTTTCTTGCCTTCCATCTCGGCCAGGCTTTGTTTCAGGGCTGACATCAGATCGACGACGGGAGCGAGTTTCTTGGGCTTCTCGACTTCGGCAATCTTGCCGCCTTCGAGCTTCGTCTCGATCAGCTTCTTTACGTTTTCCTGGAAGTCATCCTTATACTTTTCCGGCTCCCATTCCGCTGCCAGCGCCTCAATCAACTGATGCGCCACTTTGACCTCGGCGTCCTTCAGTTCTACATCTGGAGCGCCAAATCCTTCCACCCTGCGGACTTCTTCTTCGTAGTACATGGTATGCAGCATCAGCCCGCCTTGAGTTGGACGCAAAAACACGGTGTACTCCCGGTTGTGCATCGTCAGTTTGGCGATGGCCACATATTCGCTCTCTTCGAGAGCTTTGGTCAGCAGCGCGTAGGGTCGGCGGCCGGCTTCCTCCGGCAGCATGTAGTAGGAAGATTCGAAGTACACGGGATCCACTTCGCTTTCCTTCACAAACTCCAGGATTTCCATGGTCTTGGCGGTCTTCGGCTCAATCTTCTTGATCTCGTCCGGCTCGATAACGATGTATTCATCCTTGCGATATTCGTACCCTTTCACGATTTCGCTGCGCTCCACAACCTTGTTATCCTCGGCGGGGCATACGTATTGCTGCTTGACCCGCTGCAAGTCATCGCGGTGCAGCATGTGGAAAGAAATGCTGGAGCTGCGCGCGCCGGAAAAAAGCCGCACCGGCATAGAGATAAGTCCGAAGGTAAGATAGCCAGACCAAACGGATGACGCCATAGTTGACCCCACAAGTGAGCCCGCCATTGCGGCAGGGCTGGTTTAGAGTACAACGTAAGTCTTTGATGCAGAAGCTGGAAGCTACAGGTCATCCAGATGGGAAGCCCCGAGGAATGGGTTACGATAGAATTCCCTACTATTAGTTGGGGCATGCTCGCAGTATCACGCGGTTAGGCCCATGTTTAATCCGACGCTCACTTCTCTGCCTTCGGCCTCCTTGCTGGTTGCGGACCCGCATCGGCTTTGGACCGCTGCCGTGGTCACCGTTGCTTTCGCTTTATTGGCTCGACTGCTTCGCGGTGTAAGCAACGGCGGGGCTGTTGCCGGAGCGGTTGTTTGCTTCGTGATTTACTTCGCTGCAGGAACAGCCGGGCTCGCGGCACTTATTTCGGTTTTCTTGCTGACGTGGACCACGACCCGCTCGGGCTATCGCCGCAAACAGAAGCTGGGCATTGCCGAGAAGCGTGGTGGCCGCCGGACCACACAAGTTCTGGCGAATCTTGGGACTGCAGCCCTTTGCGCCGTTCTGTATACCTTCAACCCAAGACACGCCATTTACTTGCTGGCGATGGCGGCGGCTCTGTCCGAAGCCGCGGCCGACACGGTTTCCAGCGAAATCGGGAAAGCCAGCACCGACAGAGCCCGGCTGATCACAACATGGAAGGTTGTGCCCGCCGGTTCCGACGGCGGGGTAAGCCCTTTCGGAACACTCGCCGGACTCGGGGCGGCTGCGCTCATAAGTTCTGTTTGTGCCTTCAGCGGGCTGATTCCTTGGAGGTGGCTGGGCATTTCCATAACGGCGGCACTGGGAGGAATGATCGCTGACAGCTATATGGGAGCCACACTGGAGCGGCGCCGGTTATTGAATAACGACCTGGTAAATTTTCTCAGCACTTGCGTAGCTGTCGGGATTGCGTGGCTGCTCGCGTGACTAAGACCAAAGTTCGAGCTATCCGGCCATGTCCCGTTGCTTCTTGAACTTGGCTCTCCTGGGAGCGACAATTAGTTCGGATCTGCCAAGGTCAGAAACCCGCATCCAACTGATTTTGGGTGGATCGCAAATCTCTCTGGCCTATTAGAAGAAATTTTCCTATGCCCATGAAGCAGGTTCATTCTCTGGTGGCTGGATTCACGCTATTGCTGGTTCTGCTTCTATTTGGCCAGGAGCGCCGCAGTGGAACGCTGCAATCCAGTGGTTTCCGGGGCGTGGTAGATCTGACCCACAGCATCAATGCGCAGGTACCCGCTTACGAGAATTCCGTAAGGCCCCAATTCTCGGCCAAAACGATTGCTACCATCGCAAAGGATCAATACTTCGCCCGCACCATCTGCCTACCGGAACATTTTGGCACCCACATTGACGCACCAGCTCACTTTGTCCAGGGGTTGTGGACGGTGGACCAAATCCCTCCGGAACGGCTGATCGGACCGTTGGTTATGATGGATGTGAGCGCCAACGCAAATACTAATCCGGACTACCAGATCTCGGTTGAAGACATCTCGCGCTGGGAACATGCTCACGGGCAAATTCCGGCAGGCAGCATTGTCGTAACCCGCACCGGTTGGGATGCGCGGTGGAATTCCGCGAAAGCTTTCCGCAATGCCGACAGAAAAGGCGTGATGCATTTTCCCGGCTATTCGCTGGACGCGGCAAAATTCCTGGTGGAAGGCAGAAATATTTTTGGCTTGGGCATAGATACACTCAGTATCGATTATGGTCCGTCAACCGACTTTCCGGTCCATAAGTACGTCCTCAGGCACAGCGTTTATCAACTTGAGGACGTTGCCGATCTGGAGCGTGCGCCGGCTCTGGGCGCAATTGCCGTCGTGGCTCCCATGAAACTGGAGGGTGGTTCGGGAAGCCCAGTCCGGATTCTGGCACTCCTACGCTAAAAGCGAGGAAAAACAAGTCTGAATCGTGGACGTTTCTCACGCAGATCTCACGTTTGCGCATGTCATATTGCTATCCTTCGCGAAGCTCACGCGTTGGGCAACGGCGGGCAACCGGGGAAGCTGGCCAGGTATGTGTTCCCGATGTATTTCAGGTACTCGATACCGATCTTGCTGGTGAAAAAGCCGTCCACAGTAAAATTGCGCAGGAAGGCAAAGAACTCGATTCCCTGGCTAAGTCCAGGGTCTTTTTCAGCGTTCGCGGAGTACGCAATCAAGTCCAGGATTTCTTTCTGCTGTCCGGGCGTGCAGTCGAGATATAACTTGCCATAACGGTTGAGGCAGGTGTGATCCAGCCACATCAGCCCTCCATTGAATGCCAACTGATAGTCGGTATTTTCGCTGGTGAGCAAATCCATCAACTCCGGCGCCTGCGCCTCGATGGCACCGCCGCAATCTGAGTCCGCCGGAATGATGGTCTGGCAAAGCGAGCGCAAAGTCGCATACTGGTGGGGCGAAAAGAATTTCGGCGCGTATGCCCCGGTGGGGGAAGCCGCTTTCTCCTGCGTCACCATGTTGTGGGCGTGTTCGGCGGCTTCCGCCGGAATGACCCGCAGAACCGAACCGGCCGCGCCGACGGTCAGAGATTTGAGAATGTCACGCCGGGATACGCTCATACTGTTTTGCCTTCAAGATGTTTGACCGACCGTAAATCCGTCACAGACTTCCCTGCCTTGCTTGCTCCAGCAAATATTCGGACGCCCGCCAGGAGAGCGCCAGAATCGTGAGCGTCGGGTTCTTGTCGGCGTTGCTGACGAAACAGGCGCCGTCCGTAACAAACAGATTCTTCACGTCGTGAGCCTGGCAATATTTATTTAGCACCGAGGTTTTAGGATCTGCTCCCATGCGAACAGCGCCGACTTCATGAATAATGGCGCCGCCCTCAAAAATATTGAAGGGACGCTCCGGATCGAGCTTCGGCTCGACATAGCTGCCGCCAGCGGCATCGACAATTTCGCGGAAGGTCTGCTGCATGTCTCTCGCCATTTTGAGTTCATTGTCGCTCCATTTCCAATGAAACCGCAGCACAGGGATGCCCCATTGGTCGACGACATACGGATCGATCTCGCAATAGCAATCTTTGTTAGGAATCATCTCCCCACGGCCGCTGAAGCCAATCGTGGTGCCGTACATCGTGCGGCACCTCTGCTTCAGGGTGGTCCCGTAGCCTTCGTATCTTTTACAAACATCGTGGAATTTGCCAAACATGGGCATGCTCCGGCCACCGCCAAATTCGATATGGTAGCCCCGAAGGTAGTCGTTCTTGCGGTCGAACTTCCACCAGGGAACGTAAAGATGCATGCCTCCCGTTCCGTCGTGGTTGTGAGGCGGCATTTTTTCGAGTTGCGGGAAGTACCCGAAGCCGTCGCTTCCGACCGTATCGGTAAGATAGCGGCCAACTACTCCCGAAGAATTTGCCAGACCGTCCGGGAACAGCGCCGAACGCGAGTTCAGCAGCAGACGGGCAGACTCACACGTGCTCGCGCCGAGGACGAAAGCTTTGGCATAGACCTGCCGTTCGGTGCGAGTCGCTTTATCCACATAGGAAATAGCTTTAGCTTTTCCATCTTTGCCCACAATGATCTCGCGGGCCATAGCGCCGGTGATAAGAGTCAAGCGCCCGGTTGCCTGCGCCGGCGGAATCATGACCTGGCTCGAGCTGAAGTTGGAAGCGCTGATGCAACCGCGCCCACATTGCGCACAGTAGTGGCACGCCGGGCGCCCGTTGACCGGCTTGGTGATAATGGCTAACCGCGCCGGGACGCAAAGAATGTTCAGATGATCGCAGGCTTTCTTGACGATGAGTTCCGTGCAGCGTGGAGTGGGTGGCGGCAGAAAAATCCCATCCGGGGCGCTGGGTATGTTTTCCTTGCTTCCGAAGACGCCAATGTACGATTCGACCTTGTCGTAATACGGTGACAGCTCCTCGTAAGTGAGAGGCCAGTCGTCTCCCATGCCGTCACTGGAATGGCACTTGAAATCTATGGGAGCGAAACGAAGGGCAATTCGTCCCCAGTGATTGGTGCGGCCGCCGACGATACGAGACCGAAACCAGCGGAAGTTGGAGCCGGAAGCTGAGGTGTAGGGCTCACCTTCGATTTCCCAGAACCCATTCGGCGCAAGAAATTCGCCGCCGAAATGGGCCTGCTTCCCACCGACCCCTACCCCGCGATGGGCCAGATCGTAGGGCCAAAGATGCTCTTTGAAGTCCTTTTCCGGGTTCAGCGGCGGGCCAGCTTCGAGAAGAGCGACATTGAGGCCGCCCTCAGTGAGCACTTTAGCGGCGGTGCCGCCGGCAGCGCCGGAACCGACGACGCAAACGTCATAGACTTTAGGCGATCGGATAACTTGAGCCATAGCTAGAACCGTAGTTTCGAAAGATATTCACAACTGAGCCGCGCAAACGCCATTGGATCGGCGGGTTGATCATGCTCGACAAAATAGTGCTTGATCCCGGCTTGCTCCGAATGCGCAAAAATCTTCTTCCAGTCAATTACGCCCTCGCCCACCGCGGTCATGTCGGAGATGACTTCATCACCATCGAAGTGGCCGCCATACACGACACTGGCTGGAGGAATTTTCTTGAAGTCTTTAACATGCACCAGCGAAAAGCGCCCGGGATATTTGGCGAAGTAGTGCAGAGGGTCTCCGTGGCCGATAGTCGTCCAGCCTAAATCCATTTCCATCTTCAGAAGATTCGGATCCGATTCTTCGAGCAAAATGTCGTAAGGCCGCTTGCCGCTGGCATCGGGAACAAACTCCCGCCAGTGACAATGGTAGGCGAGCTGGATGCCGTCTTTCTTGGCTGTAGCACCGTTCTTATTGAAAGCTTCGGCAGCACGCTTATAGGGCTCCGGATGCCGGAAGAATTCATCGTCTACACTGGGGATCACGACATACTTGTATCCGATAATGTGACACTTGTCGGCCACCGACGGCCAGTCTCCGGCGATGTCTTTGTAGTACAGGCCGGCGGAGGGTGAAACCAGCCCGTGGCGATCGAGGCTGGCGCGAATCTCTTTGGCAGGCTTTTCTGTATAAAAGCCCAGCTCGACCTCTTTGTAACCAAAGGAGGCAAGCTTGGCCATGGTGCCGTCGAAGTCTCGATTAAGCATGTCGCGACAGCTGTAGCACTGGATGCCAACCCTGGCGATTTTGTGCGGCTCCGCCGCCCAGGAGAACTTTTGTGAGAGCACGCTGGCGGCCGTGGCCCCAGCCACAGTCCCCAAGAAATTCCGTCGGTTCATGGTTTGTGCATTCCTCGTGGCCGCTTACTTCCTGGAACTAGAATCGTAATTTAGCAAGGTATTCGTAGCTAAGCCGGGCGCACTCCATCGGATCGGATGGATTGTCGTGCTCCACGTAATAGTGTTTAATCCCGGCCTGCTTCGCATGTTTGAAAATGCGCTTCCAATCAATGATGCCGTGGCCGGCGGCGGTCATATCCGGAATCACTTCGTCTCCGTCAAAGTGGCCACTGTAAACGTGTTTGGGGTCGGGCAGCTTGGTGAAATCTTTCACATGCACCAGGGGAAAGCGCCCCGGGTATTTGGCGAACCACTTCAGAGGATCGGAGCCGCCAACGTTGGTCCAGCCCAGGTCCATTTCCATTTGAACGAAATTGGGATCGGTGTTCTGGATCAAAATGTCGTAGGGCAGCGTCCCGTCGGAGCGCGGAACAAATTCCATCCAGTGGCAATGGTAGGTGAGCTGGATACCGTCCTTCTTGGCGATTTCGCCGGTGTGGTTGTAGGAATCGGCGGCGCGCTTCCAGCCGTCGGGCTGCTTGCGAAGGGCGCTGTCAATCGAACCGATCACCAGATAAGTTTGCCCCATGATGTGGCAACGCTCGGAGACGTAGGGCCATTTCTCGACCATGTCCTTGTAGTCGAAAGCACCCGAGGGAGACGTCATGCCGAGGCGATCGAGCGTGGCGCGAGCGGCTTTGGGATCGTCAAGGGGGCCGAACTCGATCTCCTTGTAACCGATGGCGGCAATCTTCTCGAGCGTGCCGTTGAAGTCCGCTTTCAGCAGATTGCGGATGGTATAGGCTTCGATGCCGACACGCTGGATGCGGTGCGGCTCCTCTGCCTGAGCAAAATTCTTGCCGAGCATGGCGGCTGCCGTTACGGCAGTGGCCTTCCCAAGAAAGTCGCGGCGATTCATCAAATGGGGTCTCCGTTCGCTTTGAAAGGATACAGCGTCATCTGTTGGTGTCAATTCGATTCGTAACGTGCGCCCTAGAATCGCAGCTTCGCCAGATATTCATAGCTCGCCCGCGCGCTGGCGATTGGGTCCTTCGGCTGATCGTGCTCGACAAAACAGTACTTGATGCCGGCTTGTTGGGAATGAGCGAAAATTCGCTTCCAGTCAATCACGCCGCTGCCGACCTCCGTCATCAGCGGAATGACATCGTCGCCGGTGATGTTCGAACCCTGGGCCACGGTGGGGCTGGGGATTTTCTTGAGATCCTTGGCATGCACGAGCGGAAAGCGGCCGGGATAGCGGGCAAAATATTCAACCGGATCGATGCCGCCTACCGTGCTCCAGCAAATATCCAGTTCCATCTTTACCAGATTGGGGTCGCTCTCTTGCAGAAGCACGTCATAGCCCAGCTTGCCGCTGGGAGTGCGATGGAAGTCAATCCAGTGGTTGTGGAAGGCAAATTGGATTCCAGCCTTTTTGCTCATTTCGCCGGCATGGTTGAAGGCCCCGGCAGCACGCTTGAAGCCATCGGGCCGATCGCGGACGCTGTCTTCGATCCAGGAGATCACCACGTATTTGGCGCCGATGGTGTGGCAAAAATCGAGCGTCTGCGGCCATTTTTCGCCGAGCTGATCGTAGTCGCGGTGAATGGAGGGACAGACCAGGCCATGACGGCTGAGGGCGGCCTTGGTATCCTGCGCGGAAAGCTTCAGCAGCGGGCCTTCGACTTCGCGGTAGCCGATAGCGGCAACTTTCGCCAGGGTGCCGTCCATGTCTTCCGCCAATACTTCGCGGACGGTGTATAGCTGCAAGCCGATGTTCTTGATACGGTGAATTTCTTCAGCCGGTGAAAAACTGCGAGCAAACACTGTGGCCGCGGAAACAGCGGTCATCTTTTCCAGAAAGGCACGGCGATTCATTAGGGTTCTCCTAGTGCCGGTTGAAGCGCCGCTGCGATTGACGCGATCTCTAAAATCGCAGCTTTGCCAGATAGTTGTAACTGTCGCGCGCTACTTCCATAGGATGCTTGGGTTCATCGTGCTCCACGAAGTAGTGTTTGACTCCGGCCTGCTCGGAGTGCGCGAAAATGCGCTTCCAGTCAATCACGCCGGAGCCGACGGCGGTCATATTGGCGATGGTCTCATCGCCGTCGAAGTGGCCGCTGTAGACGGTCTTATGGTCCGGGAGCTTCTTGAAGTCCTTCACATGCACGAGCGGAAACCGGCCGGGATATTTGGCGAAATATTTCATGGGATCGATGCCGGCAACCGAACTCCAGCCCAGGTCCATTTCGATCTTGAGCAGTTGCGGATCGCCATATTTCAGCAGGATGTCGAAAGGCTTGTTGCCGGCAGCATCGGGAACGAACTCGGCCCAATGATTGTGGAAGCAAAGCTGGATGCCCTGCTTTTTGCTGATGGCGCCGGCTTTGTTGAACGTATCCGCCGCGATCTTGTAGCCATCCGGGCGATTGCGAACGTCGTCGGAGACGCCGGGGATGACCACGTAGCGGACGCCGAACGTCTTGCACTCATCCAGCACGCCCTGCCATTTATCGGTGAGTTGTTCGTAGGCGCGATGAGCGGAAACCGCTGCCAGGCCGTGACGGCGGAAAGATTCGCGCTGCTGTTCTGGCGAGGCCCTGACGTCGGAGGCTAGTTCCACTTCGCGATAGCCGATGGTCGCCAGCTGGCCCATGATGTCATCCACATTGCTTGGGGTGATGATGCTGCGCAAGGTGTAAAGCTGAATTCCGAACTTTTCAATTTTGTGGTCGTCCGCGGCCCACGCGAAGTTCCGTGCTACAACGCTGGCGGCGGTCATCGTGCCCAAAAAATTTCGGCGGTTCATTAGCGATCTCCTCTTAACCAGTTCGGTTCTCAGAACCTATGCCAAAGGTCCCAGTAGCTCGCTGCGCACATTCTTGAGCACGTACACCGCCCGTTCCACGCCCACTTCGCCGGGCAGGATAGGATCTTCGTTCTCGATGCTGAAAATTCCTGAATAGCCTACGTCCATGTAGGCCTGCATGATTTCTTTCCAGGTGTTTGCGCTATGCCCGTAACCGACGGCACGAAAAGTTTCCGAGGCCTCGGAGAGATCGTTGTCATCCGGGGCAAAATTCAGCACGCCATAGCGGGCCACGTTGTTTTCAAACATGACTGTATCCTTCATGTGGGCGTGGAACAGCGCGTTCTGCTTCCCCAGGAGATGAATGACGTCGACCGCGTTGCATCCCTGCCAAAACAGATGGCTGAGGTCGCAATTAGCGCCGATTTCCTCACCGACAGCATCGCGCAGGCGAAGCAGGGTCTTTGGGTTGTAGACCACCATGTTGGGAATCATTTCGAAAGCGAGGCGATGAACGCCATGCTGGCGGGCGAACTGGGCTGCCTGCTTCCAGTAAGGAGTAACGCGCTCTTTCCACTGCCAGTCGAGAACCTGGCCAAATTCCGGAGGCCAGCGAAATGTGGCCCAATTGGGCATCGTGTCGGTGGGGCCCCCGCCCGGGCATCCGGAGAAACCGACGATCACCTTGACGCCGAGCTTCTCGGCCAGAAGCACGGTCCGGCGGAACGTCTCCGCATCCTGCTGCGCGCGTCTGGGGTCAGGGTGAAGCGGGTTTCCATGGCAGCTTAAGGTGGCCACCTGGATGTTCTTGTCTTCGAACTTCTTCTGCCAGGCACGCAGTTTGCCGGAGTCGGCGAGCAATTCTTCCACCGGACAATGGGGCGAGCCGGGGTAGCCGCCGGTGCCGATCTCCACCGCTTCCATGCCCATGCCTGAGATCTTTTCAATCATGGCATCGAGGGAGAGATGGGCGAAGACGGGATCGAACACGCCGATGGGAATCTTGCGCGCCGGGTGTTGCTCTGACTCAGTGCTGGATGCGCTTGGCTCCGGCGAAGCCGAGGCTAAATGCGGCGCGGCGACGGCGGCGGCGATCATGCCAGTTCCGGCGCCCAAAAAGCTGCGCCGGCTCGGCGAACTGGGAGAGGGAGTTTCGCCCATGAGGTAATTTGGAAAACGGCTGCGATTCATTCGCAGTTCGCTGGATTGTTTGCTTCTGCATTATACGCATTGCCGGGAAGCAGAGCAGAAAAAGCAAGCAAGAAAATGGATTGCTGTCCGTATTACGGAGAGAAACCATTCCAGGCGGACGCGGCGAGAGCGGGCTGGGAGACCCATTGCAAGCGATCCGGATCGGAAATTGTCTGCCGGTAAAGAGCGACTCCGCTCTTTAAGCTCAGGTCGGAGTAGTCGCGCGGGCCGCGGGTTTCCAGCTCGCCGGTCTTGTACGTGGGATTGCGTTCCCAGCGGATTTCGCCGCTGCCGGTCAAGAGCGCATACCAGGCGAGCCCTTTGCGCTTGCGGACGTCGGCGTACTCGAAGCCATATTCGCGGTCACAAAGCGCGCCGAAAGTCATGGGAGTGGAGGGATCCGCGCTGATAGTCGCGTGCGCCCAGCCTGGCGGTACTACGATGAGTTCGCCGGGCCCCGCGGTGATGGCAAAGCAGCGGCCCGGGTCATCGGCAGCGTGCTCCTGCATGTAGACGCAGGCGGTGCCGCTCCAGATTTCGTAGACCTCAGGGGGAGACCAGCCGCTGTGCGAAGAAATGCGGTGAACGTGCCCCTGGCTTCGAACCGGTTCGGAGCCAAGGCGGCCCGCTGCATAAGTGACCGCGCCGAACAGCAGCATATGTTCCTGCAGTCGTGGACGGTCATCTTCGCGGCCAACGTCCATGGCGATCGCGTAGACAGGATCGGGGCCGGCGCAGTTGGGGTCACGGAGGCTGGGGCGGATGGAATCAAGCGCGCGCAACTCGGGCTGGGGTCCGAAAGTTCCGAACTCGTAGGAAAATCCAAGCGGCTGGGTAAGAGGCGTCACGCCGAAGCCGGGATCGAACGTCATGAGCCGCAACCGCTCCGCGCTTCACACAACATCGAAGTACATCTCATAGGGCTCATGAAATCCCATGGAGTAGAAGGGCACAAATTCATCGTCTCCGCCCGATGGCATGCTGAACTTGAGTCCTGACTGCGGACGGCTGCCTTTGGTCAGCGAATCGGCGGAGAGGCGCTTTTGCCGCTTCACCAGAACCGTGGGCCCATAAACAAAGGCTCCGCGCTTGGGATGTTGCGAATCTACCGGCACGTAAGTCAGCTCCATGGGCAAGTCGATGGAGACTTTGTCGCCCGAGTTCCACTTGCGGTCAAGCGTGGCCCACGATCCTGGGGCGCAAGAAACATTCTGTCGCTGGCCGTTCACACTGAGCGAGGCGCCTTTACACCAGCCCGGAATGCGGACACGGATCGGCATTTGTGCTGCGCCGCCAATCGTCAGGTTGGAAGTCTGCGCCTCCGGAAAACTCGTTTCCTGCGTGACGGTGACTCCCTTCCAGGAAACCTCCGAGGGAACGAGCAGGTTCACATAAAGTGCGTCGGAATCGTGCAGGTAAATCAGATTATGGTAGTCGGGAATTGCCTGCGAGTAAGTGCCGGAGCAACAGCACCATTTCTGGTCCTCGCGATAGACTTTCGCGCCTCCGCCGACGCGATAGTCAGAATAGTAGAACGTGTGTCCATCGGACTGCATAGGCAGGCCTGCCCCGATGCCGTTGCAAAACATCTTTTCGACCCAATCGCCGTATTTGGCCTGGCCGGTAAAGGTCATCAGGTAACGGGACAATTTGAAAATGGCCCAGGAACCGCACTCGGTCTCGAACGTGGCTGATTTGGTGTCGAGGGAGTCGCCCAGACTTCCATCGGGCGGCATCAATTCCTCGTCGGGACCAAATCCGCCTGTGGCGTAAACCTGGGTACGCTGGAAGAACTCGTGGGCATTGACAATGGTATTGAGATACTTGGGGTCGCCACTCACGGCATAACTCATGGCGGCGCTGCTCAACGTGTTGCAATGGCTGTAGGCGTGGCGGTAGTCGGGGCGGGGATTGGGAGTGTTGTACAAATCCCAGTAGTTATCGTAATGCCAAACATCGCCGAAATCGAGATAACGCTGATCGCCGGTGAGCTGGTAGGCGCGGTATAAATTCTCCGAAAGCGTATACCACTCGGTGCCGTCGGCGCTGAATCCTCTTTCGCCCGGCCTGGGCACGCGGCGGCTGCGGTCCAGATTTTTATCCGCCCAATCGGTAATGCGCTCCAGATACTCGATGGCTTTCTTGTTTCCTCCGTACGCGTACATATCCACAAGGCCGCAAACAGTTTTTTCGTAGATGTAGTGCGGAAATTGGGGCTTACGTGAATAGTAGAAGTAGCCATCGGGGTCCATGGCCTTGGCCCATTCGTCAATCAGGTAAGAAGCCTTGTCGAGAATGGCCGCGTCACTCGGTGGCCTTGTGCATGCGGGCCATGCCGCTGATGAACTGGCCGAAGGCATTGAAGATGTCGGCGTCTTCGATGGCGGTATGACTCGCGTCCGTCCAATGGCCACCGTACCAGCCGATAAGCGGCGTGCCGGGCGCGGGCAGTCCCGCGCGCTGGCGAAAGCCGAGCAGAAGATTGTCATTGGGAATGTTGAAGAAGAGTTCGCGCGCATAGTCATATTGACTTTTGAAGCGGCTGTCGAGAAGCTTGACCCCAGAGTAATCGAATAGCTCAAGTTTTCGCGGAGCATCGGCGTGGCTGGCGAAAGCTTCGCGAACTGTTTAGGAGCCCAGCGGCGCAGGCAGCCCCAGTGGCCAATTTGACGAAGTCGCGGCGATTCAGGGTTCCTGGCATGGGACAAGCTCCTAGCGAAGACGCTCGTCAGGCATCATACCCGTCACGCCAAAAAAGCGCACCTTCCCGAGCTGAAGGCAAGCTCACTGCTTCTGCTCGGCAGTAACTCCGTAAATCAGCAGCGCCGTTTCGCCAGCCCAGTAACCCGAGCCGGTCTGGTTGGGAAGACTGATGAGCGGACGCTCCGAAGGCAGCGGCTTCACGATGACGATCACACGATCGATCGGCTTGTGTTTGACCGGCACGGTGTAAAGAAACGTGCGATAGACCTCGTAACTCGGCTCCTTGATGTATTCAATGAGTGGAGAGGCTAGCTGCGCGACCGGGTTGAGACGCGTGGCCGAAGAAATAATGTTGCTGCGGGTGACCTCCAGCCCCCAGCGCAGCGGGATCTGCTGGCGCTCGCCATCCTTGTAAATGACGGTGTAGCTGCCCATTGGCTCCGCGGGAGTACCACGGGTTGGGTAGCCGTCAGGAACGGTGACGTTGCCGAGGAAGTGTAGGCGATCAGCCAGACCATGCACGGGAATTTCCAGGTTCTTTCCGGTAAGTACGACCAGCGGGCGAGTGTGGTCTTCGATCTGCGGCGTGGAGAAAGGAACCGGACCGATCAAGAGGTGGGACGCGTCCCACGTCCAGAACTCACCATCACCCTTTTCCAGATAATCTCCAAAGTTCTCTTTCCAGTACTGTTTGATATCGGATTGCAGCTGGTTCCAATCGTCCGTTTGCTGCGTCGCGACGCTTTGCAAAGGAATTTCGGTGTAGGAACTGTTGGCGTCTGCGGCCAGCTTGCCGCAGTCGAGCAACTCCGGAGTACGGGGCGATGGCGCGGGTTCGCCGATGTTGTAGCGATAGAGCTCGGCCAGCCGCGAGAAGACTTCATGGCGGACCTGGCGGTCGGCCGTGACCACGCCTTCGACCAGGGTCGGGCCGTCCATCGAGATATCTTCGCGGCCGTACTGCGTCATGTCGGCCCACTCCCAGAACCACGTTCCGGCGAGGCGACCCTGTTGGATAAGCGATCCGAGCGCCTTAACTTCCTCGCTCAGCAGGCGAGGCAGTTTGCCCACCGGGCCTCCCCACTCGGAGAAGATCGTCGGCTTGGAATCGCCTAAGAGTGTCGAGGACCTTGGTGAAGGTGCTTACCTGATACGTGTAAGGATGAGTCGGTATAGAAATCGAAGCCCGCTTCGTCGAACATCTGCTTCATAGTGGAGAGTTTGTGGTCCGGCGCTTCGGGCCCCGGCATGGAAAAGAACACGCTGGGCATCAGGGCTTTGATTTTTTCCCTGGCTTCTTTCATCACCGCCACGGTCGGCGTGCTTTCGTTGGCCAGCAGAATGGCGAACAGCGCCGGATTATTCCAGTCGCGGCGGACGGTCCGCTCGCAGATTGTCAATGCCGGTCTCGAGCGTTGACGCCGGAGCTTTGGCGAAATTCACCCAGGTGATGCCGGATTCTTCGCTGACAAAAATCCCGTCATGAGCGGCGGCCTGCAGGTCGCGCGGGTCGTGAGGATAGTGCACCAGCCGCACTGAATTGGCCCCCATGGACTTGATCATGCGGAAATCTTTCTCGATTTGCGGTCCGGTGAGAGTGAAGCCTTCGTTGGCGTAGAGATTGTGGCGGGCGACGCCCTTGAAGACGACCGGATGTCCGTTGAGAATGAATTTATTGCCTTGAATCACCAGGCTACGAAAGCCGGTATCGGTCGAGAAGACATCGCGCCCATGGCTCGAATCGAGTGCGACAGACAGGTTGTAGAGATCCGGATCGTCGGGCGACCACAGGTGCACGTTGTCGAGTTTCCACTGCAACGAGACCACGGTCTGACCGTCTTTCACGCTTGAGCTCTGCTGCACATGGGAAACATTGGCATGCTCGTGCTCAAGATCGGCGGTAAGTTTCACGTCCTCGGCCGATGCGCTGTCCACAAACACATCGAGCTTGCAGTCGGCGGACTTGAAATCGGGCGATAGCGTGTACGTCAAATGAGCATTTTCGATATAGGGATCGCTGTGAATCTCGGCATAAGTATCGTAGATGATTCCGCCGGAACTCTCCCAGGCTGCGGTTGGCCCGAGCCCCATGGGTGCCTGCCAGTCGGTAATCTCCATTTCGATCTGATTCGGACCGGGTTCGACATCGCCGGTGACGTCGAAATCATGTCGCGCGTATGGGCCGAGCGTTCCCGCTTCATGGCCGTTGACCCGCAAAATTCCATTCCCGGCGATTCCCTCAAACCGCAGAATCAGCCGCTGGTTTTTAAGGGCCGGAAAATCTATGGTGCGGACCAAACGCGCTGTGCCCACCGGACGATAGGACGAAGGCACCTGGATGGAATCGTAGAGCTGGCCGGCAATCCAGCGCTGCCAGTAACCGGCGAGCGAAATGCGCTGCTGCGCGATGGTTGGCAACGAGCAGCCAACCAAAAGACCAAGGATGAAAATGGCGTGGCGTTTCATGCGTCCCCCTGAATTATTTTTGTGCGGGAAGCGGGACCTTCTTCTCATTCCCCGTTTCAAGCTCTGCATATTTCTTCAAAATCATTTGCCCCAGTTCGGAGTGGGCCTCAAAATCGCAGACTTTCTCCAAAGCACCCTCGACTCCTTCTGTCCTCACGAGTTCCTGTAGACGAACCGCGGCAGGGTCGGTGGCACACTCATATCTGAATGCCGCAGCGATCGCGGTGACCAGAGCCTCAGGGCGAACTCCGGTTTCCAGGGCCAGAGCCGCTGGGCCAATCAAGCGGTCATGCCGGCTGAGTTTGCGGAGCGGATCGCGCGCATTACGCTCGATGGGATCGGTGATTTCGCTGCGCTGGTACTTGGCAAGCGCGCCGTCTGCGAGCTTTTGCTGATCCTCGGGATTGAAATGGTAATGGCGAACGAGCGCCTCGCTCGATTCCCTTCCCGCCTGCGCGGCCAGCCGGGCAATCTCGGGATCGTTGGCGGCATCGCTCAAGACGGTGAACCCGCGCAGATGGCCGAGATAACAAACCACGGCGTTGATGGCGTTATAGGTAAACAGCTTCTGCGTCAGACGCCCCTGGAAATTGTCCTGCGGATCAAGTCCGGCAATTCGCGGCGGCCCGCCGACAAAGGCTTCGGCGTCGACCGGCATTTGCCAGGCGTTTTGCACTTTCAAGCTGAGCGGATCTTTTTGCCGCATCTCTTCTGTCGGCTCAATGCAGGAGCGCAGTACCAGAGCCTCGGCAAGTCCGATGTGCGCGTGGAACCACTCGCGATCAGACTCCGGCAACTGCTCGGCAACCATGCCCCGCAACCATTTCGCCGGCTGGTAATAGTTTTCGCAGAGGATGACGTTGAGATTCTTGTCTGGGTCTTTTTCCTTCAGCTTCCGAAAACTGGCCGCCAGGGTGGGCGCGATTTGTGGAAGATTGGTTCCACCGATAGAAACGAAAACCAGAGCAGACGGACTGATCGCTTCTGCAATTCCTTGTGTGTCCTCCGAATCCAGAACTTTGAAATCCTCAATGACCGTGCTCTTTTCCGGCGCACCCATCACTTCAATGTGATAACTGCCACGTTCCTGAAGAAGCGATACCAGAGGCTTTGCGCGCTCGACAAACACCAACTCATACCCGGCAAGGGTCAGCAGATGGGCGATAAACCCGCGCGCGATCTTCCCGGCACTGAAGATCACGGCAATCGGCCGGGAGGTTTTTGGAGGAATGTATTTCGCAGATTCCGCACCTACTTCGTGCAGTTGGTGAAGTATGTCTTTCATGGTTGGATAGATCTCCCGGTAAATTCCGTAAAGGCGCTTATAGCGCTCCGAGAGTTGCGCATCCGGCAAAACACGGCTGGCTACGCCGGTCATGTTTTCGATGGCCGATGCATAGTCGGGATAAAGACCTGAGCCGATGGCGGCGAGCATGGCGGCGCCCCGCGCCGCCACAAGATTCGCTTCACTGACCACCACGGGACGGTTCAGCACACTGGCCTTGATTTGGTTCCACAACGCCACCCTCGCCGCGCCACCGGAAACACGCAGCTCAGTTGTTTGCCTTTCGGCAATTGCCTCGACCAGCTCCAGAACTTGCCGGATGCTAAACGACACGCCTTCCAAAACCGCACGCGCCATATGTGCGTGGGTATGCGAGGTTCGCAGGCCGATGAAAGCTCCCGAGGCGCGCGCATCCCAAATAGGGGCGCGTTCTCCGAGCAGATAAGGGAGAAATAATAACGGCTCAGAATTTTCAGACGCGTTTTCGGCGGCTGCGACCAGATCGTTCCACGACATGCGCGTGGCGCGGCGAAACCAATCCCATGAGCCACCACCGCAGGAGGTAACGCCATACAGAAGATACAAGCCCGGAATGTATGGCGCACATGTGAGCTGTGGACAGCTTCGATTCGGCGAAGCGATCACCGTTCCGGTATGGTCGCTGGTACCGCTGATATTGAAGCTGTCGCCATTGCGCAGACCGGTGCCCAAGGCGGAGGCATTGAAATCGTTGATTCCGGTCATAACCGGCGTGCCGGCCGGAATTCCGGTTTGCGCCGCCGCTTGCAGTGAGATTCCTCCCACGATGCCGTAGGGTTCTGTCAGCCGAGGCAGCAAGTCAGAGCGCAGGCCCAACGACTGCAATACTCCGCTTGCGACCCGGCCCGTAGCCATATTTACCAACCCACGGCTGCTGGAAACATCGGTGGCAAATTCTCCCGTGAGGCGAAAGCTCACATAGTCTTTGGGCTGAAGCATGGCATGCGCCTGCGCCAAAGTTTCTCTTTTCGTGTTTGGCCAGCCAAAGCAGGCGGGGAAGCGGCCAGGTTGGCGACGGCGGAAGGTCAATACTCAGTTCTTCCGCTAGCGCTTCGCGCGCGATCCGCTGGTAAAGTTCCGGCACGCATTCGTTGGCGCGCGTATCCCAATAAACCATTGCCGGACGGAGTAACGACCCGTCACGTCGAACAAAAGTCGGCGCGCAAATCTGGCTGGTCATGCCAATCGCAGCGATGGCCTCTCCGGATCGCTTTTGCAACAATTCGCCGATACCCTGCCGCACTGCGTCCCACCAGGATTCGGGCGATTGCTCGAACCATCCAGGCCGCGGCATTTCCGTGGGATAGCTGCGTGTCGCTGTGCCGAGTAGAGTGCCATCGGGGGCGAAGAGACCAATCTTTGCGGCGGAGGTCCCGATGTCAATACCGAGAAAGCAGCCGGGCGAGGACATGGTGGGCGACCTCAACTCTATAGAAGTGAGAGAGGAAAGTAAACGCTAAATGATTGTTTATCAATTAATCAATCATTTAATTGATTGAATAGAGCTGTAACATGCATATTTAACGACCTCATACGCGGCGAACCTCAAGGCCCTGCGCGACAAAGGCTGCAATGTCATTGTTGGTGGCGGCAGAATCTGTGATCAGCAACTCAATTTCTGTCGCCGGGCAAATCTGATAAGTAGAAACCGCCTGCAACTTGCTGTGATCGGCAACCACGATTGTTTGCTTTGCATTGCGAATCATTACTCGGATCGTGCTGGCAGCGTCGGTGTTCCGGCAGCTCAGGCCTTGTTCCGGGTGAATGCCGGTAACTCCGAGAAACAGTTTGTCGGGAAAAATCTGCTGCATCGCCGCCTCCGTGATCGGCCCTACCAGAGAAAACCAGTTGGGGCGGAGCGTGCCACCGATTACAACCACCTGGAGATCCTTGTGCTGGCTGAGTTCCATGGCCATATTCACGCTGTTGACCACGACGGTGATGTTTTTGCGGTGGCGAATACTGCGAACAATCTCGGTGGTCGTGGTGCCGGGCGCCAGACAGACAGTCTCCCCGTCCTGAATGAGATCGGCCGCGGCGATGGCAATTCTGCGTTTTTCCGCGGCGTGCAACTGCATCTGCTCCCGGAAGGAAGAGTCATGAAACGGCTCATAGAGCAGCGGTTCCATATTTACCGCGCCACCGTGCGTACGACGGAGCAAACCGCGATTTTCGAGTTCCGCCAGGTCGCGACGAACAGTGGCAATGGAGACCCGCAATTGAGCGGATAGATCCTCGGCCGAAACCTCTCCCAATTGCTGCAAGAGTCGCAAGATCGTTTCGGGTCGTTGATTGGCGTATTGGCGAGTTTTCATCGCGGCCGGGCCGCTCGCGAATACAAGTCAGCCACAGACTGCGTATTCTACGCGACGCTGACCCGCCGGTGAGTGGTGAAGTTGGCTGCTGTACAATAGTTTTCCATGTTGTTGTCCAGGGGCTGGTTGGGGTTTATGGCGCTGCTGTTTACCGGCGCTGCCCTTCCGGCGGCTACTCCAACTTCGATTTTTCGCGAAGTTCCTTCCAGCGTGAGCGGGATCTCCTTCGTTCACCACAGCGGGTTCTCCCCCAAACGCTATCTCCCGGAAACTACCGGTGCCGGCGTAGCCATTTTCGACTACAACCATGACGGCTGGATGGACATTCTGGTGGTTGACTCCGGCACCAGCGGTTTCTACAAGCCGGCTGTTCCGCTGCATCCCGTGCTCTACCGCAACAATGGCGACGGCACGTTCACAGATGTTTCCAAAGAAGCCGGCGTCACCGCCGACATATACGGTCAAGGTGTCGCGATCGCCGACTACGACGGCGACGGCTATGAAGATATCTATCTTTCGGGGTTCGGCAAGTGCGTGCTCTACCACAACAACGGCAACGGCACATTCACCGACGTGACCGCGAATAGCGGGCTGGCCGCGCCGCAATGGGGGAGTAGTTCGGTCTGGTTCGATTACGACAACGATGGCAAGCTGGATTTGTTCGTAGGAGAATTTGCGGACTACTCTAACTTAAGGGTATGTTCAGCCGCGGAGTCCTACGGCGGGTCTGAAGAGGGCCCGTCTAAACAGCAGGCCTACTATTGCAATCCCAAGATCCTAAAACCCATGCCCAGCCAGCTTTATCGCAACCTGGGGAATGGCAAGTTTGCCGACGTCAGCGCGGCTACGGGCATTAGTTCTCAGGCAGGTAAAGAGTGGGGAGTGGTTGCGACCGACATTAATAACGACGGCTTCCTCGACTTGTTCGTTTCGAATGACACCATGCCGAACTATCTGTGGGTCAATCGTGGGGGGAAGAAGTTTGAAGAAATGGGAGTTGAAGCCGGAGTCGCATACAGCAGCGAAGGCGCTCCACGATCGGGCATGGGAGTGGACGCCGGCGACTTCGATCAGGATGGCCAGCAGGATTTAGTCGTTCAGAACATAGATACGCAGACCACTTCGTTGTATCGCAATATCGGGCAAGAGATGTTTGACGATCTCAATCTCAAAACTGGGGTCAGCCAAGCCACGCGAATGATGAGCGGCTGGGGAATGCGGCTCTTCGACTACGACAACGATGGCTGGCCGGACTTGATTCTTTCGAACGGCCACCCGGATGATGCGGTGGCAACCCGCAACGCGGGAATTACCTACCGGCAACCGATCATTCTAATGCGGAATATTACTGGCACAAGAATGCAGAATGTCAGTGCGCAGGCAGGTCCGACCTTTGCCAAAAAGTATTGCGCACGTGGCTTGGCTGTGGGCGATCTAAACAACGACGGCTACCCGGACATTGTTTTCACCGAGAACAATGGTCCCGTACACGTACTGATGAATACGGCCGGTAGTGGCAATCACTGGCTTGGGGTTACGCTTCGGGCAAAAACCACCAACCCAGAGGCGACCGGCGCCCTCATTCGCTGGAGGGTGGGCGGAAAGGTATTTTCCCGATTCGAGAATGGCGGTGGGAGCTATTTATCGAGCCAGGATCCGCGCGAAATTTTGGGGGCGGGGAAGAGTCAGATTGACTGGGTAGAAGTTAAGTGGCCGCGCCCCAGTCAGCATGTAGACCGCATCGTCAAACCGGCGATGAGTCGCTATATGGTGATTACGGAAGGCCAAAGCGCGGCTTCCAAGTAGTACCCCTAAAACCCGGACGGGTTAATCATTTACGCTTTCTTGCTCCAGCCCTCGGGCGACCTTCCGTACGATGTTGTTCCGGTTCCTTAACGCGCAGAATCTGGTCCGTCGGTACATTCCTTAGGGTTTGAGTTATGCCCGATGGCCAACGTATTGTAATTTCATTCACGATCTTCGCCTCACCCAGCCCGAAGTGAACCGGCCCAGCGCTTGAGGAGGCGTAGCCGGACGCGGTGGTCGCGTGGTTGTACTGCGTCATTCGGCCGGCTACTACTTGTATTCTTGCCCCAATACCATCTCGATTGCTTTTCGTGCCACGGAGGGCCATTTCCAGCCAGTGATTATTTCCCGAGCCGTCGTTCATCCAGATTTCGGCGGGCGCGCTCAGTGCAGTCACAACCAAATCGAGTTTGCCGTCATGATTAAGATCGCCGAACGCAGACCCGCGATGGCGCTTTGGAGGTTGCGAAGTGAAACCGGCCTCCTCGGTAAGCGCAGACCACTTTTCCCCTTGAAGATTGCGGAAAACGCTGTTGGGTTGATTCACCGGCACACGATCTGCCATGGCTGGCGACGCAACATCTCCGCGGGAAACAAAGATATCCTTCCAGCCGTCGTTATCGAAATCGGCAATATTCGGGCTATACCCTGACATGGGCATGCTCAATAGCGTCATTCCGCTTTGCCCGGTAATTTCGCTAAAAATGCCGTGGCCGTCGTTCTGAAACAGGGGAAAGGTCTCCGTCGTCAGTGCGACGAGAGAAATATCGGGATAGCCATCGTTATTCAAATCTCGGAAATCGGTTCCCATCCCAGAAATCTCCCTGCCATCATTGGTAAGCGCCACGCCGCTCTCAACCGCAACCTCGCTGAATTGAGCATTGCCCAGGTTATGGAAGAGCGAATTCAGCATCTTGTCATTGGTGACAAAGATGTCAGGTAATCCGTCTCCATCGTAATCGGCAACCGCCGCGCCCATTCCCTTCCCTGGGCGCGCACGAATACCCGATTTTGCGGAGATGTCGACAAACGTGCCGTCACCCTTGTTCAGAAAGAGTTGATTGGGAGTGGCTTTGTAAAATTTCGGATGGCAGTAATCGGTACAGGGCGGCTCCTTGTCGACGTTCCAGCTGAAATAGTTCACCACGAAGAGATCGAGAAGGCCATCGTTGTCGACGTCCACCCAGGTGGCGCCCACCGACCATAGCGGACCGTACTCGGCATCGGATTGGGAGAGTCCGGCCTTTTCGGTTACATCGGTAAATGTGCCGTTACCGTTGTTGTGATAGAGAGTGTTCCGATGAACACCGCCCACGAAAATGTCTTCATACCCGTCGTTATCGTAGTCTCCAATCGCCACTCCGGTGTCATAGCCGGTTCCGGCAACGCCGGCTTTTTCTGTGACGTCGGTGAATGTGCCATCTCCATTGTTGCGGAAGAGGCGGTCGGAGTATTTCGCTGAGCTCTTCTTCAGCGTGGAAATGTCGGCCCCATTGGTAAAAAAGATGTCCAGGTTGCCGTCATCATCGTAATCAAAAACAGCGACGCCGCCCGCCATCGTTTCCGGCGCACGCATCTGCGGGGTTTCACAACTGTCCAACGAAAAAGCGATGGGATGAAAGGAAAAATGAATGGGCGAATCGCTGGACTGTGACAGGAGAACGACTCGCATCGCGACTAGTATCACCACGATGCTTACCAATAGCCCAGGCGCACGCCGAAGAACTGTATGACTCACTGACTATTTCACCGAACGCTTCTTGCCTCTGGCAACCACTGTATTCTCAGACCAGACTGTATTCCACCGGAATGCTCTTCGAGGCCCGCACAACACCGTTCTCTCCCAACCTTTGCATATGTCCATAAAGAGCGAACTGGAGAAAATCGTCGGTTTCTTTCGGCCAGGTTCCGAGCTTTGGACTGAGATCGTGTTCTATCTGCTTGAGCGTCGCAGTGCGGTGGCTCTTTAAATAGCCTTTGATCAATTCGTCGACGCGCTCGACGAACTCGCGGGTCCGCTCAAGAAAAGCCCGAACCTCGGGACCATGAGCCGCGGGCCAATGGCCGGTAAACATGTGCTCAATCGGTTGCTTCTCAAGAAAGTGGATGGTTGCCAGATACGCATCCACAGTGAAGTAGGTCGGCCCGAACGCCATTTCGCCGTCGATGGTTGGGTAGCCGTCGGTCTGCACCGCATCGCTCGTAAATGCGGCTTTGTTCTTTTCGTCGTAAACCGCCAGATGACCTTCGGAATGTCCCGGCACGTGCCAGACTTTCAGCTTCCAGTCCTTCGCAAGATCCAGGACCTGTCCACCTTCGAGCAGCACATCAATCTTGCAAGGATTGGGCGAATACACCATGCCCTCGCGGCCTGAGCCCAAGCCGTGATCGTGGGCCAGGAAGTTGTAGCGGCGCTGGTACAGTTTCTCGGGATCCTCGATCAGTTCGCGGTCCCCTGGATGGCAGGCGAGGGCCGTGGTAGGCGAAATGCTTTTTACTAACGGGAGGCCGCCGTGATGATCTCCATCGGCGTGCATGGCAACGACCATAGAGAGCCGACTGGGCGAGATTCCAATTTTCTCCAGGTAGGGGAAAATAGTGGATTCGGGCGTGCTAACAATTCCGGAGTCCAGCAGAATGACCTGATCTCCCACGAAAAGATATTGCTGTATGTACCGGTCGCCAAATTGGGATTTGATTTCGTAAACATTCGGGAAGATTTGCATGAAAGAATCATAGTCCCTTTTCGTTAACTGCTCCAAGCCCGAACTGGGCGCCCTAGTGCCCGCGGAGGGATTCTGGCGGTAGAATGGGCGCAATGGCAAAGTTCTTAGCGCCACTCGTCCTTTTGCTAACCCTGCTGTCGCCCGTGCTTTCGTTAGCCGGGACGGCAGATCAGGCAGCCATTGCCAAGTCGTCTGCACTTATTAAGGCGGGCAAAACCGAGCAGGCTGAAACCGTTCTGCGTTCGGCTTCGGCGGCCAACCCCAATTCGGCCCCCTTGCACGGAGCGCTTGGCGAACTGCTGCTCAAAGAACATAAGTACGAGGAATCCGTCCGGGAATTCGGTCTGGCGGCGCAACAGGATCCGGATTCGCGCGAGTACAACTTCTTGCTTTCGGAAGCCCTCATCGGCTGGAAGCATTATGGAGTCGCGATTGACTTCCTGAACGCGGTACGGTCCAAGTTTGGGAACGAGCCACAATTTCACTATGACTTGGGGCTTGCCTACTACAACATGAACAAGATGAACGAGGCACAAAAGGAATTTCAGGAAAGCGTGCATCTCGCTCCCGGCTTTGATCGTGCCGAGTTCATGCTGGCAGCTTGTTTGGCCACGACGGGCGAAACGGGGAAAGCTATCGAAATATTTCGAAAGCTGACAAAGGAACATCCCAAGACCGCCGCATATTGGATGGTGCTTGGGCAGTTGCTGGGAAAAACCGGAGGGACAAACGGCCAGGAAGCGGTTCACGCGGTGCAGAAAGCGCTCAGTTTGACACCCAATGACCCCCACACACAGTTCGTCGCCGCGACCGTATTCGTACAGACCGAAGATTTTGCCAGCGCACGCCCTTTGCTGGAACACGTCGAGAAAGTGAACCCGGATGTGCTAGAGGTACACGTGCAACTGGCTCGCGTCTATGCCCGCTTAGGGCAGCGAGACCTGGCGCGGAAAGAGACCCAGATCGCGAACCGACTGCAAAAGCAAAGGGCAGCGGAGACGCCAGATGGTTGCACCGGAGCAGCAGGGCGCTGGCTCAGAGCAGCCATAGCGAAAGATCGTTTGCTATTCATTTCGGTTGGCGGAGAACAGGCATGAAGATATTCCCCAGGTTCGTGGTTCTAACACTCCTCCTTTCAATCCCGGCGCTAGCCCAGGGCCAGCGCTGGCCTGAAGCAAAAGCAAATGCATGGTATGCGCAACAGCCGTGGCTGGTCGGCAGCAACTACGTCCCAGCAGATGCTATCAATCAACTGGAAATGTGGCAGGCGGAAACCTTCGATCCGGATGAAATCGATAAGGAACTGGGTTGGGCCGAAAGTCTGGGCATGACCACCATGCGGGTGTTTCTTCACGACCTGCTATGGCAGCAGGAAGCCGCCGGGTTTAGCCGACGGATCGATCAGTTCCTGTCCATTGCTTCCAGGCACCACGTCCGGCCGATTTTCGTGATCTTCGATTCGTGCTGGGATCCTTCCCCAAAGCTCGGCCCGCAGCATCCTCCGATCCCCGGCGTGCACAACTCGGGATGGGTGCAGAGTCCGGGAGCAGCGACTCTGGCAGATTCGTCGCAATACCCGCGGCTGAAGGCTTATGTGGAGGGCGTAATTGGAAAGTTCGCCAAGGACCAGCGCATTCTGGCCTGGGACCTGTGGAATGAGCCGAACGATCCCAGCGATGGACCTTACGCAGGCCAGGACCCCAAGAACAAACGCCAATTGGAGGAAAAGTTACTTCCGCAAGTCTACGAATGGGCGCGGGCGGCCCACCCCACGCAACCGCTTACCAGCGGCTTGTGGGAAGGAAGTAACTGGTCGGAACGCGACAAGCTTTCCACCATCGAACGGATTCAGCTCGATGAATCCGATGTAATTTCATTCCACAATTATTCGTGGCCGGAAAGTTTTGAAAAGCACGTGGAGTGGCTGGAGACTTATCATCGCCCGATTATCTGCACCGAATACATGGCACGGTCGGCAGGAAGCACGTTCGACACCGTGCTGCCCGTGGCGAAGAAACACCATGTGGGCGCAATCAACTGGGGATTTGTGGCGGGCAAGACGCAGACGTATTTTCCGTGGGACTCATGGGAACGCCCTTACGTGTTGCAGAAACCGACCGTATGGTTTCACGACATCTTCCATCCGGACGGGGCACCCTACCGGGAGCAAGAAGTCAAGATTGTCCGTGAACTGACCGATGCGGCCGGCACTCATTGAGGATGGCAATAGCTATTGCTACTTCTGATCGGCGAGCGCTTGCAACATCGTGCGAAACACGACCATCCCGGGATCGTCAAGTCCGATGGATTTCTCTCCGAAAATACGGGCGCGGCCGATCTGAGCCGGTTTATCTCGCAAGCGATCCATGGTTTCCTGCGTAGCCACCAGCGCCGCCCGCAGAATTGCCGAGGGATCGTTTACCCCTTCAGTCGCGGCTGCAGAAGCATCGAGCACGTCCAACACAGTCTTGTCTCCCAACGAAGCTTTGCCCCGGGCCGACATGGTATCGAATGCGCCTCTGAGAAGGCTGGAAACTTCCGACCATGGCACCACAGTCCGTCCCTTGGTGGATTTGGCCGCGCTCATCAATCCGAATGCCAACAGCGTGCCGAAGCTGGATCCTGACTCTTTGGTAAAAGCTTGCCCACAGGCCATGAGCGCCTGACCAACATCACTGGAGAAGTTGGGAAGAGCCTCCAACACGTGCGCACAGCCGCGGCTCATTGTGACTCCGAGATCGCCGTCGCCAAGCTTGCCGTCGAGCGCGTTCAGTTCTTCGGCGGACGATTCCATCCGCGCCGCAATGCGGCGTAGGCCCTCGGCCAAATCGGCAGTGGTAAAAGCAGCGGCTTGATTCATACAGGTTAGACCTTCCAGAAAGCGCATTCCGCAGGCGCGTTAAGAAGCCGTTCCAGTTCTTCGTCCAGGTGACACAGCGTGAGTGATGCGCCTGTCATCTCCATGGAGGTTGCATAGCGCCCCACCAGCGGACGCGTAACTGTAACTTTCATATCGTCCAGGCGCTTGGCGATCCGGCGATAGAGAATGTATAGCTCCTCGGGAGGCGTCGCCCCGAGGCTGTTGACCAGCACCGACACGCGGTCGCCCGCACCCGGCGGCATATCGGCGACGAGGCGGTCGAGCATTTCGTCGGCAATTTTATCGGCCGGTTGCAACGGGCCACGTTGCACGCCCGGCTCGCCGTGAATGCCCATGCCCATTTCCATTTCATTTTCGCCAACTTGGAAGGTTGGCTTACCCGCCTGGGGAACGGTGCAGGGAGACAGGGCCACTCCGATGGTCCTGCAGGCATCTGCGGCTTTCTGCGCGATTCGCGTCACGGCCTGCAAATCGGTCTGCACTTCGGCAGCCGCCCCGGCGATCTTGTACGCGTACACGATGCCCGCGACCCCGCGCCTTTTCCCCGCCTGATCTTTCGGTGCGCTGGCCACGTCATCGGTCAACACGACCGTCGTTGACTTGACGTCCTCCATCTCGAGCATCTCGCCGGCCATATCGAAGTTCATGACATCGCCGCCATAGTTTCCATAGAGACGCAGTACACCCGCGCCAAAATTCGCGGCTCGCATGGCATCCGCCATCTGCTCGGCAGAGGGAGAGGCGAACACATTGCCAATGGCGCAGGCATCGAGCAATCCTGGACCAACATAGCCGGTAAAAACTGGGAGATGGCCTGAGCCACCACCGGAAGCCACGCCGACTTTTCCGGGGCGGGGCTTCCCTGCCCGCTTGATCACCCGGCCGCCACTGCCGGCGCGCGCGTAATATTCGGGATGGGCTCGACACAAGCCGTCGAGCATTTCGTCCACGTAATCGGCTGGGTTGTTGAGAATTTTTTTCATGATCTCGCCTCTGTAAAATCAGGGACCGCGTTATTGCTCCGGGCTACTTAAAATAGCAGAAAACGGCGGACGAGGTCTGCGGCGCAACAAGCCGAAAGATTCCGCCCGGCCCAACCGTGCGTCTGCCGGGCCTTTCCGCTAGAATTGTTGGCGATGAAAGCGATCGTGGTTTCTGAGCCGTCCTGTTTCGAACTCACCGATCTTCCTACTCCAGGCTGCGAACCAGACCAAGTCGTCATACGCACAAACTCTTGCGGGGTTTGTGGCACCGATCTAGAAATCATTCGTGGGGGCTTACCGCCCGCCTTCACTCGCTATCCGGTAGTCCCTGGTCACGAATGGACTGGCACGGTCGAAGAGGCCGGAAAAAGCGTTAAGAACTTAAGAGCAGGCGACCGTGTCTCCGTAGAAGGTTATCTTGACTGCGGGACATGCAGGCATTGCCTGGCCGGCCAGAGGAACCTCTGCGAAACTCATCTGCAAATTGGGATGACGCACAATGGCGGTTTCGCCGAGTACGTGGCGGCGCCTGCGCGCTCTTGCCACAAAGTCGCGGATCATGTGACGCTCGAAGAAGCAGTGATGGTCGAGCCCGCCTCGACAGTGGTTCGCAGTATCGAACGGGCGCACCTTGGCAAAGGCGTAAGGGTCGCGATCCTCGGCTGCGGAACGATCGGACAAGTGGCAGCGCGCGTTCTCGCTCTCTATTCGCCTGCCGCCGTGCTCGGTATTGATGTTTCCGAATCCCAGCGTCCCATGGCGGATCGCGCGGGCATGACCGGGTTTACGACCAATCTCAACCCCGAGGAACTCCGGGAGATGAGCGGCTGGGAAGGTTGGGACGTTGTTATCAATTGTGCGGGCGGCTGCAAAGCCACCGAACTCTGTTTCGAGCTGGTGAGACGCGGCGGGACCATCATTATGATTGGAGGAGCGCCAGATGGTCAAAACGTTTCGATCCCGGGAAATCGCTTTGTGATGGGAGACCTGCAAGTAGTCGGAGTGTGCGGGTACACGCGTGAATCGTGGGGACGAACTTTGCAATTCTTGGAGAGCGGGCAGCTAAAGTTCAAAGACCTGATTACTCATCACGTTCCCCTGGCTGAGTTCGGACGTGCCGTCAAGCTAGTCGGGTCTAAAACCGAACCCATGGGCAAGGTGATGGTCACTTACAACTGAAAGATCTTTGTTCCGCGCCTTGTAATTGGACTTCATACACGTTGGTCTAACATCATCGCAAGCTAAAACCGAAAGGATTTGGAGGATTTCATGGCAGAGATAAACCGGCGGCAGTTGCTCGGTGGAATCGGCGCAGCCGTGGTTGCGGGTACGTTGCCAGCCGCGAAGGCGGACGAGTCTAATAAGAAACCAATCAAGAACTCCAAGAGAATGTCGCTCGACCTGAACGATTTCGAGCCCAGGAGCATGTTGCACGTGCCGGTCACCGACGTGCAACGTCCCAAATTTCCGGTGATTGACATTCACACTCACATCACCTGGCAAAAGGGAGACGATCACGGCGTTTCTGTTGGCGAGGAAATGACCTACAATGCGCCTCCCGAGGAATTGCTCGAGGTCATGGATCGCAGAAACCTGCACACCATGGTGAACCTGACAGGGGGCTGGGGGAATGGACTTAAGGATGTAATTGCGAAGTATCAGACCGCCCATCCGGGCCGCTTCATCGTTTTCACCACTCCGTACTGGGAGAAGTCCAATCAACCTGGATATCCGAAGCTTCAGGCGGACATGATTCACAGCGCGCACGAGGCGGGAGCCCATGGATTGAAGATCGAGAAGATCCTTGGACTGTACTTGCGCGAGAACATCGGCACTGGGCCATTGGTCAAAGTGGACGATCCGCGATTCGATCCCATGTGGGAGGCCTGTGGCGGGCTGAATATGCCGGTCGCGATTCACACGTCCGATCCGGAAGCTTTTTTCCTCCCGATTGACCGCTTCAACGAGCGCTTTGAGGAACTGAATAACCATCCGGATTGGTCCTTCTATGGGAAGGATTACCCCAGCAACGCCGAGTTGCTGAAAGCTCGCAACCGGATGTATGCCAAACATCCCAAGACGACCTTCATTTCTCTGCACGTCGGCAATAACGCCGAGAACCTTGGCTATGTCGGCGAATGCATGGACCGCTATCCGAACATGTACGTGGATCTGGCTGCGCGCATCGGCGAAATTGGCCGGCAACCGCGCACCGCGCGCAAGTTCTTCGAGAAATATCAGGACCGGATTATCTTCGGCACCGACGCGGTGCCGCACGACAAGACCACTCCGCAACAGGCGTTTGGCGACAAACTTTACGAGATTTATGCGCGAGCGCTTGAAACGGAGGACGAGTATTTCGACTACGCTCCCGCGCCGAAACCTCCTCAGGGCCGGTGGTGCATTTACGGATTGGGTTTGCCGGACAGCATTCTGCGCAAGGTTTATTATGAGAACGCCGCGCGACTCTTAGGCATGACAATTAAAGCCTGATTCGACACAAACAGAGATTGCTATTCCGAGTGCAGTGGAAAATCTACTGGTGCATGTTCCACCTGAGTTCGATACAGCTGAATGCCTTTGAAATCGACTTTGTGAATGCGGTAGAGGCCTGTAACCAAATTCCATCTTCGTCGTCGGAGAAAAAACATGTCTGAAGGCAATATGTTCCGTAGAAATTTTCTGGGACGCCTAGCTATGCTGGGCGGTGCGGCGGTTGGTGGTGCGGCGGTTGCCGCCCATGGCCAAAACGTGCCCAACATGGGAGACGGCAAGTATCAATTGCCCGAATACGCTTGCCAGCAGGATTACGTTTCGTTGAAACAATCCAGTTACGACCACACGGGCGGAAATGCCGACAGCTGGCCGGTACCCGCGGGCGGTACCAAAGAAGTGTTCAATGCTTCCGGGCCGGGAGTGATTACCCACATCTGGTTCACGATTGCGGCCGACAGCCCGCATCACCTGAAAGAAATTGTCTTACGCATGTACTGGGACGGCCAGGAGAAGCCTAGCGTGGAAACTCCAGTCGGCGATTTCTTTGGCCTCAATCTGGGTCAGTACAGTCTCTACCAGTCAGCGTTCTTGAATTGCTCGTCCGTCAAGGCGCTCAATTGCTATTTCGCCATGCCTTTCCGCAAGTCGGCTCGCATTACCGTGACCAACGAAGGCAAGCAGGAAGTCGGCAATTTCTACTCCAACATTGACTACCAGCTTGTGCCGTCGTTGCCCGAGCGCAGTTTATATTTCCACGCGCAGTATCGACAGGCTACTCCCAACAAAGCCGTGGTGTTTCCCAGTGGCGAGAAGCAACTGAATCCGGACGGCAAGAACAACTATGTGTTTTTTGAAACCAGGGGCCGCGGACATCTCATGGGTGTGGCCCTTGGCGTACTGCAGAACAGGGATCGCTGGATGGGCGAAGGCGACGACATGATTTTTGTCGATGACGAGAGCAAGCCCACAATCATAGGCACTGGGAGTGAAGACTACTTCAACGGCGCATGGGATTTTGGCGGCAACCCGGGCGCAGTTGCATTTGCCAATCTGTACAACGGCGCTCACTTGATCAGCTCGCCGGAACTGGCAGGCGGACGATATTGCCTTTACCGCTGGCACGCCGACAACCCGGTCACGTTCCGTAAATATTTGAAGCACACCATGGAACATGGCCACGCCAACAATCGGGCAGATAATTTTTATTCCGTCGGTTATTGGTATCAAGCCGAACCTTACACGGATTTTCCAACGCTGCCCCGGGTAGAGGATCGGATGGTGATGTTGAAGGTTGAAGGTTGAATAACGAGTAGCCCGACAGATTTAAGATCACTGCTCACGGAGGAACATTCATGTCTTCCAACAATCTCTCCCGACGCAATCTCTTTGGAGGTCTGGCCGCTCTGGGCGGCGCAGCGGTTGCCGCCACAGCGAAGACTGCGTCTCAAGCGAAACCTGGCGAATTCCATTTGCCAGAATACGCATTAGCCCAGGATTACGTTTCTCTCAAACAATCGAGCTATGACCGGACCGGCGGCAATCGCGATGCATGGCCGCTCGCGCCCGGTGAGACCAGGGAGGTTTTCAATGCCTCGGGCCCGGGCGTCATTACGCACATCTGGTTCACCATCGCAGCGCGAAGCCCGCACCACTTGAAAGAGATCGTTCTGCGTATTTACTGGGACGGGCATGACAAGCCCAGCGTGGAAACTCCAGTCGGCGATTTCTTCGGATTGAACCTCGGCGAGTACAACCTTTATCAGTCCGCGTTTCTGAACTGCTCCTCAGTCAAAGCGCTCAACTGCTATTTCGCTATGCCCTTTCGCAAATGGGCGCGGATCACCGTGACCAACGACGGCAAGGAAAGTGTTGGCGCTTTCTATTCGAACATTGACTATCAACTAATGCCGTCACTGCCGGAGCAAAGTCTCTATTTCCACGCGCAGTACCGGCAAATGGCCCCGACACGAGCCGTCAAGTTTGCAGCCGGCGAAAAAGAACGAAATCTTGACGCCAAGAACAACTACGTCTTTCTCGAAACACGCGGCCGCGGACATCTCATGGGAGTCACACTCGGCGTTCTGCAAAATCACGATCGCTGGATGGGCGAGGGTGACGACATGATCTTCGTCGATGACGAGACCAAACCCGTTATCAACGGCACCGGATTGGAAGACTATTTCAATGGAGCCTGGGGCTTCGTCGGCGGACCGTTTGCCTATCTTTACATCGGCGCGCACCTCATCAATCTCAAGGACGTCGAAAATACCGACTTCGTTGCGGGCGGACGATATTGTCTCTATCGCTGGCACGCCGACAATCCAGTCACGTTCCGGAAATATCTGAAATACACCATCGAACACGGCCATGCTGATGACCGGGCAGATAACTACTACTCGGTTGCCTACTGGTACCAGGCTGAACCTTATACCGATTTTCCGCCGCTGCCTGCAGGTGGAGGATCGTGCGGTGATGCTGAAGTTGTAGGGAGATGCAGGCTGGAGTTGTCTAAAGAAGAAGGTCCTGCAATTCTTGCTCGTTCATGACCGCCACTCCCAGTTCTTTGGCTTTCTCGAGCTTGGAGCCTGCATCCGCGCCCGCCACGACGTAATCAGTTTTCTTGCTGACCGAACCGGAGACGCGCCCGCCCGCATCTTCGATCATCTTCTTGGCTTCATCGCGGGTAAAGTGGGACAGCGTGCCGGTTAGCACAAACGTCTTGCCGGCCAGCTTGGTGCCGCGTTCTTTTTTCTTTCCCGTAAAAGTCAGTCCAGCTTCCCGCAGGCGCTTCACTAATTCGCGATTCTTGGGCTCCTGGAAAAATTCGGCGATGCTGGCGGCGATTCGTGGGCCAACCTCGTTGACCTGCTCAAGTTCCTCTTCGCTGGCATTCATCAGTGGATCCATTGAAACAAAATGCTCGGCCAGGAACTGAGCCGTACGCTCTCCGACAAAACGGATGCCCAGCCCAAAAATCACGCGCTCCAAAGGCAGCTTTTTCGAAGCTTCGACTTCGTTGAGCACATTCTGCGCCGATTTCTCGCCCATCCTTTCAAGCTGCAGCAGATCATGCTTCGTCAGCTTGTAAATGTCAGCGACGTTTTTCACCATGCCGCGATCGGTCAGCTGATTTACCAGGGCGTCACCCATGCCGTCAATGTTCATCACTCCGCGCGAGGCGAAATGCAGTATGGTCTCGCGCAGTTTGGCCGGACAATTGGCATTCACACAGCGGTGGTCAGCTTCGCCTTCCGTGCGGATCACGTGACCTCCGCAAACCGGGCAGCGCTCGGGCATGTGAAACGACTTATGGCCGCGGGGATGGTCTTTATCGTCGACAACGCGCGTGACTTTGGGGATTACATCGCCGCCACGCTCGACTTCGACCCAGTCGCCGATCTTCACGCCGAGGCGCTCAACCTCGTCCATGTTGTGCAGCGTGGCGCGGCTCACTGTCGTGCCACCGATGGGAACCGGCTTGAGCGCCGCCACCGGCGTGAGTTTGCCAGTGCGCCCGACTTGCACCAGAATGTCTTCAATCTGCGTAATGCCTCCGCGAGCAGCATACTTGTAGGCGATGGCCCAACGCGGCGCTTTACCCGTGTAGCCGAGCTCCTCCTGCAACGCGGTGCGGTCCACTTTCACCACAATGCCGTCAATTTCGTAAGGCAGGGTTTCGCGCTTCGGCTCCTCCTGCTCGATAAATTTCCAGATTTCCTCGAATACTTTGCGCAACTGTGCGCGCGGGGTTGACTTTGAAACCTGCAGTCTCAAGCGCTTCCAGAGTTTTCGAATGACGATCGAAGTAAGTGCGGCCGTCCACCAGCAACATGTAAGCAAAATAGTCGAGCCTTCTCTGCGCCGTAATACCCGGCTCCAGCTGGCGCACGGTTCCGGCGGTGGCGTTGCGCGGATTGGCGAAAACTGAAAGGCCAGTCTTTTCGCGCTCCTCATTCATTCTCTTAAACGAGGCGATCGGCATCAGCAGTTCACCTCGCACCTCAAAGTTAGGCGGTAATCCTGCCTTCTTCAGCCTTTCGGAGAAAATCGAAAGAGGAATCGAGCGCACGGTGCGTACATTCAGCGTAACGTCTTCGCCCGTGGTGCCGTCCCCACGAGTAATGCCACGCACGAGCTTAGCTCCTTCGTAGCGCAAGGCCAGGGACATGCCATCGAGCTTCAGCTCGCAGACATACTCGATATCTTTCCGACCGGTAAGTTCGTGCACCCGTCGTTCCCAATTTCGCAACTCGTCTTCACTATAGGTGTTGTCGAGCGAGAGCATAGGGGAAGAGTGCGGCGCCTTGACGAATCCCTCACGCGGCTTACCACCAACCCGCTGCGTGGGAGAATCGGCCGTAATCAACTCGGGATGGCCGGCTTCGAGCTGCTTCAGTTCGCTCATCAGCCGATCAAACTCGGCGTCGGAGATTTCGGGATCGTCGAGAACGTAGTAGCGGTACTCGTGATGGCGAATCCTTTCGCGCAGTGCTTCGATTTTCTTGTTGGCGGGCGCAGGCATAGTAACGTTTAGCACTCAAATGATTCTGGAAATGATTAAACCACAGACGGCGCAGAGGGCGCAGAACACACTCCAAACTTTCCCATTGTCTGCTTGACGCCACGGCAGTTCTTAGAAACCCACGCACGAGCGCTGTGGGAATTTTCAAATCGTGTCGTGATTTTTAATTTTAGGAGGAGTGACCCTCGCAGAGGCGGGTGCCTACCGTACTGCCGCCGTCAGGCTTTCAAGATAACGTGAGGTATGACAAGCCCCAGTCAGAGAGCAACTCCGCCCGGCCGGTGCAATTCCGGCAACCAGCAGACTTTTCACAATCTCATTTAGGATTTCACAATGCGGAGCGCGGATGTTCCAATCTCAACAAAACCCGGCGATGCTTGTCACCATCAACGGCGCAGCGAAGCAAAAGAGGGGGAAGGGAGTTTGACGCTTGTGCAGTTCCGGCAGTCTGGCCAAGGAAGACAAGAGAACAAGGAAGAAATCCTTTTCGTCCCGGCACCTTCCTGGCGAAAAGATCACTGCTCTATTAAGCTCTCCGACGCCCCGCCGGAACTCCTGCGCATCTGCTGTTGTTTTTCGAGTTCCTTGACCAGGTTCTTTTCCCGCTCGCCCTCGGTCTTTTTCCCCAAGTGGAAATAGATTCTGGACAATGCAACATGAGCGGGGGTCAGATCCGGCTCTCGTTCCACAGCTTTTTCCGCCAGTGGAACAGCATTCGGCAAGTCGCCTTTGGCTTCGTAACAGAGAGCGAGTTGCAAATCTATGTGGGGATCTTCCGGGTCATATTGGTGAGCGCGTTTGAGCTCAAGAATAGCGTCATCCAGCTTTTGAGGGCCTTCGCGCCTCATCAACGTCGCGAAAGTCTCATAGTAGGCGGTGTCTTTAGGATTGATCTCGATCGCTTTTCGGTAGGCCTTTTCCGCCTGGTCGAATTTGCCGAGAATAAGGTACGAGTTGCCGAGCAAATAGTAGATCTGGTCCTGGCGCCGAGGATTGTCCAGCAAGAGTTTTTCCAGGATATTTGCCGCATCTGAGAACTGAGTGACGCCGTAATAAGCCAGGGCCATAGCGTAGCGAAATTCCGGCAGTTTTCCAAACTTGGGCTCGACGGTTTTAAGGAAGTCGAGCAACTGCTGTTGATGGTTCCATTGCAGTAACGTGCGAACATAGACTAATGCATATTCGGATGAGTCGGGCGCCAGTTGCATGGCTCGTTGCACGGAAGCGGAAGCCTCCGGGAATCTCTTTTGAGCTAAGTAGATAGCGCCCAATGCGGCATTGGCATTCGCCTGCTTGGGATCGAGATGCAAGCTATTCTTCAGAATTTTCTCGGCGGCCTGTGGATCGCCATGCTCTACCAGAAGGGCGGCGAGCTTGGTTTGATCGGCGGGGCCGGCAACGCCGGAGCGGATAACTTCGTCCGATTCAACATCCGCTTTCGACGATTGCCCGGTTTTCAAATAGCACTCGATGAGCCCGACCCGCGCCTGCAAGGTAAGTTTAGGGTCCTTCTTGAGTACGAGTAACGGAGTGATTGCTTCTTTGCACTCACCGGTTTTCATTAACAGGATGCTGTAGTTTTGCAATCCTCCGGAATCGGTGGGATCCAAAGCCAGCCCATGTTGGTAGGCCTCTTTGGCTTTGCCCACATCGCCTCTCCGCCAATACAAAAGCCCGAGATTAAAATATGGCGCCGACTGGCGGGGGGCCAGAAGCCGCGCCCGTTCAAAAGCGGCAATCGCCCGCTCTTCATGTTGGAGCTTCATGCAACTTGCTCCCAGATAAAACCAAAGAGAAGCATCTTTGGGATTGGCCTTGACGGCACGTTCCAATAATTGCTCCGCTTCAGAGAAGTTGCCTTGTTCAAACGCGGCCTGGGCCTGTTCGGACAGGCTCCTGCCAGCGGTGCTTTCTTGTGCCGCGACCAAGAGGAGTCTGGCCGAAGGCAAGCGGACTGCGGAGGACTTTTCCAGCTTCGCTGGTGGATGCTCACCTTCAACAATCTGAAGGTAGTGGTTGATTTGTGGCTTCTCGATGCGATCCACGCTGTGGCTCGGCGCGGGCCATTGAATTTCAACCCAGTCAAGATGTTCCTCGCCCAGCCCAAGAATCTCCCGGGGATCCTGGCTCGACAGAAAACTTCCTCCCGAACTCCGGATACGCGAGAAAACCTTTCCTCCCAGGCTCCACGTGATAATCGCCCCGGTCGCCGCCGGGTTGGATCGCTTTGCTTTCAATTGCAGCCCCAACCAGTTGTTTCCTGCAATGGCGTTGTTCATCAGCACATGGGGTGGACCGCCAACCTCAGTAAAGACGATATCGGGAGCTCCATCGTTGTTGAGGTCGCCCACGGCGAGTCCGCGCCCCGCATAGTGGTGGGAGAATGCTGGGCCGCCCGTGCCGGAAACATCTTGTAACCTGGCGCCCGAAATATTGCGCAGCAGCACAAGCGGCTCGCGATAAGTTACTCCGCGGTTGCGCAAATCAACCAGGTCGTCGGGATGGCTGTTCACCTGAATCAGATCCTGCCAACCATCGTTGTCATAGTCGAAAAGCCGCAATCCCCAGCCGCTGAGCATTCGGGTTACTGGCGCCAGGCCCGTCTGCAGATTCAGTTCCTGGAATACCTCATCGCCACGATTCTTGTAGAGAGACGTGTTCTGCGCGTCAATATTGGCTACCAGAAGGTCCGGCAGGCCGTCGTTGTCGAAGTCACCGGCATCTACGCCCATTCCAGAACGCGCCATGCCATCGGCGCTGTACCCGACATTGGCCTCAAGGGCCACGTCCTCGAACTTCTTGCCGTCCTGGTTCACCCAGAGGAAGTTGGCCATGGTGTCATTAGAGGCGAAAAGGTCGGTATAGCCGTCATGATTAATATCGGTGGCTACCACACCCCAAACTTTCCCGGGACTGGCAGCAATGCCGGTGCTGACACTGACATCCTGAAAATGTCCATTCCCCAGGTTGTGATAGAGATGGCTGGGAGCCGGGGGAAATTGCTTGGGGTTGCAATAGTAAGCTTGTTCTCTGGGGAGATTATCCGCTGAACCACCATAGGATTCCGCAAGCTGGCAACTTCTCAGGCTTGAGTAGTCCGCAAATTCTCCAACAAACAGATCCAGCTTTCCGTCGTTGTCATAGTCGAACCAGACCGCACTGGTGCCCCAATGCGGCGCCACAATCCCGCTTGTGGCAGTGACGTCGGTAAAGGTGCCGTCACCGTTATTGTGATAGAGGACGCATTTTCCGTAACCAGAAATGAAGATATCTTCGTTGCCATCACCGTCAAAGTCCCCGATCGCGATCCCCATCGCGTAAAGGTCGGCGGTAATACCGGCCTGCTGAGTGACGTCGGTAAAAGTGCCGTCCCGGTTGTTGCGATACAGCGCATGTTTGAGAGGAACCGAGGGGTGGTAAAAAGCTGAATCTCCCGAGTTTACAAACAGGATGTCCATCCAGCCATCGTTGTTGTAATCGAAGATAGCTACGCCTGCCCCGGTAGTTTCGGGAAGGTAGCGATTCGGGGAATGGCCATTTTCGTGAACCCAGGTGATCTTGCTCTCTTTGGGAGAGACTTCCCGAAATAAATCGGAGGACTGGGACTGAATCGCCGCCAGAATAACGGTCAGAATACAGAAGAGCCGCCGCATGGGAGGAACCATTCTAAATTACGCACCGCTATCCTGAGGAAGAGAAGAATAACCAGCGGGCCGAATGGCCACGGCCCGCTGGTTGGGAGTGGTTTTAGAAGTTCAGCTTTAAGCCCGCCTGCATAAGCCGCGGTGGGCCGTTGGTGGAGGTAATCCGGCCAAAATTGGAATCCCCCACAGTCGTATCGGGGACGGCAAATTCCGCCCGATTGAGTGCGTTGAACATTTCCCACCGGAACTGCACGTTGTACCGTTCGTGGAAGGGAAAGTTCTTGGAGAACATCAAATCGGCATTGTTCCACCCGGGACCTGTGAGCAGGTTTCGCGGCGAATTGCCGAATGTTCCAATCGCGTTGTAGGTGAAAGCGCCAGTGTTGAAATATTGGTTCAGCCACTGCGCCTTAGATCCCTGACGCACGCCCAAGGATTGTCCAGGAACCAAATCTGCGTGGTCGGAGCCGACCTGCGAGAACGAGGCATTGTTTCCGCCCGCCCCGGGAACGGTGGGATTGTTGCCGCCGGAGATGGTAAATGGTTGTCCAGAATGCAGCACCCAAATGCCGGCAATCTCCCAGTTTCCGAGGAATCCGCTCCCGATCTTGCCTAATCCCTTAAGTTTAGGCGATTGATAAACCAACGTGTTATTCCAGATACGAGGAATATTCAGGTCCGAAAGACCATAGGCGGCTCTCGGATTGAAGGGGTCATAGGTGGATCCAACATTGGAAAGCGTAGCTACAGAACTCGTGTCTAACTGTTTGGAGTATGTGAAGTTAGACGTGAACTGCAGCCCATGCGAGAAGCGCTTATCCACGGTGAACTGGAGTCCATGGTAAGTCGCCACTCCTCCATTGGAGTATTCGTCAATAAATTGGAACGTGGGAGAGAGGGCGCGCGTCCCATTCAGGTCGTACTGACCCTGGGTGCAGTTAGGACCGACCGGGCCGCAGTGGAAAATTCCCGGATTCAATTCCAGTGGCACCGGGAGGTGGAAGTCGTGCCTGCCTATGTAGGTTACACCAAACAAAAGGTCATTACCCACGGAGTGTTGGATGCTCAGGTTCCAGGTTTCCTCATGCGCGGGAGTAAAGCCTGGAGCAAAACTGGCCCGTACATTCAGTGGCAAAACGAAGGTAGCATCTGAACCGGGATTGAACTTCGGCCCGGCGAAGGGTGGGAACGGGTCCACGTGGTTAGTTGGCGAGTAGCATCCAAATGGGTCCATGACATTGAGGACGCAACCTGGATCCACGGAATTGAAGGTCAAAATATGTTCCGGACTGAAGGGAGAATTGTGACCCTGCCAGTTGTAGAAGGAAAAATCGTATGGCGGAACCATATAGGCGAAAGCGCTTCGAATGCTGGTGTTCGGCAATGCCTTAGGCGACCACGCCACGCTCACACGCGGCAAGAACGTAGCCCAACGATTTTGCCATCCGCCTTGTGGCACTCCAGCGTCTCCGGGGAACACCACTCCGGGCGGCGCGTTGGGGAAGCGGGTGCTCTGATGTCCCGGCCAATACTCGGAAAACTTGTTCTGGGTTGAGATGGGAGCGGTCTGTGGCTCCCAGCGCAGCCCCAGATTGACGTTCAAGTTGGGCTTGACCTTAATGCTGTCTTGTCCGAAGGCGGCCCAGCTCAAGGTGTGATACTCGTTATACTCGCCGGCTGCCGTATCGATTTCCTGCAAATCCCCGAGGAGAAAATCGGCGTCGGAGTTACCGGTCACCGAGCCGTTAAAGTACATGAGCGGATCTGCCTCCCAGGTCGCGTTCTCCAGCGAATACTGGGAGAAGGAATTAACCCCCATCACAATCGAATGCTTTCCCTTGGTGATTGAAAGCGTATCATCCACAATCCAGTTGTGGCGGGCTTGCACAACCGGGATCTGGGTAATCCAGAAACCGTTGGTGGCAACCAGGCCGATTGTGGTGGAGACGGAAGCCAGATTCGCGCCTAACGAACTGGGGCTCACATCGATGCCATTGATCGTCTGGCTGTTATTGCGATTGTAGCCAACGCGCAGATCGTTCACCATGTTCGATCGTATGGTCCAGGTGTGGTTCACCGAGACATTGGCGCTCTGCGCCTGGTTGGAACGATCACCCGCGAGATAGTTCAGCTTAGGGCCATACGGGGGGCGATTGAAATTATCGTAGAAGAAACGGCCAGTCAGAGTCTGGGTGGAAGAGATGTTGTAATCCGAACGCAGGGTGTACTCGTAGGCATCGTTCTTTTGCGATCTCCCGGTCAGAATAATATTGCCGATCGGGTCATCGGTTTTCTGGATTCCCTGTTCCAGATTTACCGAAAACGGGGCGAATGTGGAGGGATCGATCTGGTTGTTTACGTAAGCATTCGCGTCCGAGCGGTCGTTGTAACTTTTGTACAGCTGACCGGCTCGATTTGTGCACAAGCCGTTCGCATCAAAAGTCGAGTTATTCACTACGGTACAGAATTGAGAGAAATCGCCATTGAGTTCGTTATTGTTCGGAACCTGGACTCCGCCGGAACTGATGGCTACGCGTTCCCGGGTCAGCTGTACGTTGCCAAAGATGAACAACTTGTCCTTGATGATCGGGCCTCCCAGCGAGCCGCCGAACTGGTTACGCTTCAGGGGGTCAATTTGGCGGGTAAAGTAGTCCGCAGAATTGAGCTTGTTGTTGCGGAGAAATTCGAAAACGCCGCCGTGCCACTTGTTGGTGCCTGACCTGGTAGCGATGCTGACGATTGCGCCCGAGGTGTAGCCGTACTGAGCATCGAAGTTGTTGGTGATGACCCGGAATTCCTGAGTCGCATCCGGATTGGGGAACGGGCTGGCAGTCTGAAAATAGTTATTCATGTGGGTAATTCCATCCAGTTGATAGAAAACCCCACCCATGCGGCTTCCGTTCACGGAGGCTGCTGTTTCTTGAGGGAAGCCGCTTCCGGAACCGGGCAAAGCAATTGCATTCGTAAAGGAACCGTTGATGGACCCAGGCGCGACGAATACCAACTCAGCAGGGTTTCGCCCATTGAGCGGCAACTCTGAAATTGCTTTCTGGTCGATAACTTGACTCACGGCACCGGTGGTCGTATCAATCTGGGTTCCCGTCGCCACCACTTCCACTTTGGTGGAAGTTGCCCCCACCTTTAGCGCGAAGTTGACGGAGGCCACCTGATCCGCAGTCAAGGTAATGTTAGTTTGGGTTTGAGTCTCGAAACCTTCGTGTGTCGCCGTAACCTCGTATTTTCCAGGCACGAGGAAAGGCGCAGAATAGTGGCCGTCTGAAGTTGTGGTCACTGTTGTGACTTGACCGGTGAGTATGTTGGTGATGCTGACCTGAGCGCCTGAAATCAATGCGCCGCTTGGGTCAGCTACAGACCCATTAATCGTGCCTCTGGCGCCTTGTCCAAGTGCCAGAGAAACGAAGAGAAAGAACAACTGTGCACAAAATGCTCCGGCCACAAACACTCTTCTCATTAGTTTTCTCCTCCGAACCGCGCGTCTGAGAGCCGTACACTCCAGTTAGGGCTCATGAACGCTATTCGCCGCGAAAAAATATCACCGCCTTTCAGCGGTTGTCAATCAAAAAATGGTCTTACCGTTCCTCAATGCGGAACACGTGCAGTCGCTGGAATATTTATGGACGACAATTGCCTCAGGACTAAACTTTCAGTGTTCTGTAATTCAGGACGTATGTTCTTTTTTCTAGACATTCGGGGTTTCGGAATGGGAGAATGCGGCCTGCCGGGCCTCACAAGCGGCAAAACACTATATGCCTAAAAACGAATTCAAGCGGCTGTTACAGGATGGGAAGTCCGTTGCTGGAAGCTGGATTGGCTTTTGCGATCCATATTCGGCAGAACTCATGGCCAATGCGGGTTTTGATTGGTTGTTGATCGACATGGAGCACTTTCCTCTCGGAAGAGAGGCTCTGCGCACCATTCTGATGGCTTGCAAGGGAAGCGACAGCGCGGCAGTGGTACGCGTACCCGTGAACTCGCGGGAATATGTTTCCGCCGCACTAGACCTGGGCGCCCAGGGAGTGATGATCCCTATGGTGAATTCGCTCGCCGATGCCCAAAAGGCCGTCGAGTTTGCTCGCTATCCGCCCCTCGGGAGACGTGGCATGGGCCCAGTCCGGGCAAGCCGCTACATGAACGATTTTGAGAGATATCGGAGAGATGCCAACAAAGAGACAGCTCTCTTCGTGCAGATCGAAACTCCCGAAGGCGTCGCAAATGCATCGCAAATTCTGTCGGTCAACGGCATTGATGGACTGTTCATCGGCAATGGAGACCTGGCCAGCTTTGTGAACGGCGGGCAGCCCTCACCCGCGGTTGATCGAATAGTGGATGAACTGATTGTTCTGGCCAAGAATATGTCACTACCGGTAGGGCTTCCGACCTGGTCTTCCGAGGAGTTCAGAGATTATGAGCAACGTGGTGCACAGCTATTGACGATAGGAAGTGACATGGCCTTCATGGCACAAGCAGCGCGAACCCAGCTATCAAGTGTGCGGCGTTTGTTGAAAGCAACCGAGGTCTGAGGTGGCCGAGTGCTGAACTGCAGAGCACATGAGGCGCAAATGAATATCTCTATGGGCCCCGGTCTTGCTGGGGAGAACACCGTTTCTTCGTTTATACCCCACACGGCTACGCGGGCAACAGCGCGGGTCGTTGGATATGGAGTTCTGTTTCTCGCCAGCTTGTTTTCGTCCTGCCTTCTTTCTGCCGCACAGCAGTCTGAGAACGGATTGCTGCACGTCGGCGGATTCCGTTGTGCCAGTGTAAAGCCGGTCAAGAACGACGGTAGTCTCGATCTCTACACTACGGGCTACTGGAACTACACGGGGTTTCGCATGGAAGTCTGGCGGCGGCTGGGGGTGCCGTTCTGGTATCCCAAGGGCACGGGCGTAGTGCGTGTAGCGGGGGAGGGATGGCGTCCCGAGCTGGGCGGCGATATATCGAGCGAGCAGGCCGGAGCCAAAGCTGCTCAAAGCAACGAAGCTTCCGCCAAGGCGAAGCCGGTGGATCCGCACGACGCCGAGGAAAATGCCCCCAGAAATGCGATTGACCAAGACGACTCAACCGCTTGGGCTCCGGCAGGCGGAAAAGCCAGCGGCAAGCTGACAATTACGTTTGCCGCATCGGCGCGGGTGAAGAAGGTTCGCTTTTTATCCAACGCCGCCCCGCGCAATACTCCGCGCGATTATTCCGTAGGCCTCATCCTGCCGGATGGATCAGAACAGGAAATCGCTTCCATCAACGGCCAGTACAGCCTGGGCGGCGAGTGGCACGCATTCGCTGTTCCCGGAACGGAAGCTAAAGGCATCTATCTGGATATTCGGTCTTCCAACGACGGCAAGCACGAGCCGGTGATCAGCGAAGTTGAAGCGGAAGGCCAGTTTGTATCGCCGCCCTCGCCCAAGCCGTATCCCTCGCAAGTGACGATTCCGATGGGCGGCTATGCCGGGACCGACCTGTATTTCATTGGGAACGTGGGCTCAGGTTTTCCGATTGCGCCAGACGTGGAAACACCAGTTGGAGAATACGTAGTTCATTACGCAAATGGGCAAATCGAGGATGTTCCCCTGATCGCCGGCAAGAATGTCGCCGACGTGCATTATGGGCATTTCGTCCCCGACGCTCAGTTCGCCTATGGTCTCAAACCCTATCAACCAGCGTCAGGAAAGTTGACGTATCACCTCGAGCAAATGGTGCCGGTGGAAGCTAAGAGTCAGTTGATGTTTTTTACTCATCATCTTGGTCATCCAGATTGGCCGGTGCAGTCCATCGAGTTCCGTTGCACGCATGCGGGCACTTCGCTGCTATTAGCGGCCGTGACTTTGCAGCAGTCAGGTCCGCACATCAGCCCGCTTTTTTACAACGGCAAGATGGTGAAGCCGTATCCCGACGATACGCCCGACGTTCCGCCCTCGCCGCTGGAGGCTCTGAAGGACAAGTCGCGCGAGATTTCTCTGGACGGCGCCTGGAAGTATGCCACCGATCCCGGGGATGAAGGCATTCGCAAGCAGTATTTCAGCCCTTCCTACGACATTTCGTCGTGGAAAACCATGAGTGTGCCTTCGCAGTGGTACGTCAAGGGTCTGGACTACAACGGCGTGGTCTGGTTCCGGCGCGAGATTGAGGTTCCCAACTCCTTCGGGCCAGTCGTGGAGTTGAATTTCGGCGCCGTGGATTACGAGGCGCGCGTCTGGGTGAACGGCATTTACGTCGGACGGCACATCGGCGCCTATTCGGAATTTAAGATCAATGTGACCCCGGCCTTGCACAAGGGGACCTCGAATGTAGTTGTAGTCCGCGTGGATTGTCCGCTTGATGCGGGCTATGAGAGCGAGAAAACCATCATCAAGGGCAATAGTATGGACGACGTCGTTATGCCCTATGGTCAGGAAGCTTCGATGGGCGGCATCTATCGCCCGGTTTCCCTGCGTGCCCGCGGCGATGTCGGCATTGACGATCTGTGGGCAGTCACCCAATTGAGCCAGGATCTCAAACACGCAGACGTGCAAATAAAGCTCAATCTGCAAAACTCCGGTTCGGGCAAAGCTGAGGTGCGAGCCACGCTCACCGAACCTGAACATCCGGGCGGAAAATCGCGCAGCTTCCGCGCCAGCAAGGAAATCAAGCTGGATGGTGGAGACATTGCCGTTGATTTGCCGATGGGCGTGGACAATCCACTGCTCTGGTATCCGTGGCAGCAGGGAGCGCCCTACCTGCACATCCTGAAGGTAGAGGTCGTGCGGAACGGCACAGTGCTGGACCAGCAATTCATCCGTGTCGGCCTGCGCCAGGTGGAGTTCAACGACAAAGATCACTACGTCATCGTCAATCATCACCGCGTCTTCCTGAAGGGCGTCCTCGATGACGACATTCATTGGATGTCTTTGATGGATCGGCGAGGTTATGCCCAGCGAATCGAGATGCATAAGGACGGCAATCTGAACGCTATCCGCATGGTAGGACACCAATCTTCCCCGGAAATGTATGACTTATGCGACCAGATGGGGATGATGATCTGGCAGGAGATGCCGCTGCAATGGGGATATTCACGCACTGAACCCATCCATCGGGACATTCTGAAGATTGCGCGTGAGACCATCAAGCAGACTCGCTCTCACGCTGCCGTCGTGGGTTGGTCGGCCTGGAATGAAGGCGGCCAACCAGAATTTTCCGATCAAGTTACGGCCTTGATTCGGGAACTGGACGGCACACGGCCCCTAACCCGCGCCTCCGGCCACGGGGAATTCGACATTCACATCTATCCCAACATGAATGACGGTCTGCAGCGGCGTACGGCGTTGTGGACGGGCTATTCCCTGAACTTCGCCAGCGAAACCGGCTCGTATGGACTGTCCTCGCAGGAGGCGGTTAAGGCCATGGCCGGTGACGACTATTTCCGCTTCGATTCCGTAGGTCCTATCTGGGACAACTTCGACTCCTACCGCTGGGTGGATGATCCCTTATTCCTGGACGCGCCCAAGCCCGCAGTCTGGCCCACCCAGAAAATCAAGATGTACTATCTGGCCAAGATCCAAGAGAGCGAGCGCTTTTATGCCAGATATCACAAATTCCAGTTCGAGAACTCCCGCGCCCAGCGCTTTGCTCCCAGCACGGCTCTGATCCATTGCCGCTTCGACGATGCTTATCCGCTCGCTTACTCCGGCGCTCCGGTGAACTTCAACGGCATGCCGAAGCCCGCTTACTTTGCCATGCAGAATGCCAATCGGCCGGTGCTGCCGATCTTGTTCTTCGACTTCGAGGGCGCGAAAGACATTCGCGTAGTGAACGATTACTGGTTCAAATCCTGGAAGAGCGCCAGGCTGACGTATCGCCTACGCACCCGCGACGGTAAAGTGGTGGCGGACATCACGCGCAGCTTCGACCTGCCCGCCGACTCTGCGGTGTCGGTCATTCCCGGCCCAGAGACCGGCGACGTCTGGCATGTGCCCGGCGGCTTCTTCGCCGATCTGACTGTCACTGACTCCAGCGGAAAGCTGCTCTCCGAGAATCACTACGACTTCACCGAATGGGAAGTGCAGAATTTCCTGACCTCGGTGTACCCGTTGGCCCCGGTACGCCCGGCCAATTCGGTGGTGCTACCAGTCGAGCAAGCAACTCGGACTGACAATGTCACCAAAACACCCAGTGAGGGCGCGACTTACAGTCACCAATTGCTGCAGACCAATCCGCAGGGAGCAAAGCCACAAATTGAATTTGAGGCCAACCTGCCCGAAGACAGCGACTACTACATTCGGGTATCCGCCAGCTCGGGGAAAGCCGCACACCAGTTCGAGCTGTCTATTGATGGCAAGAAGGCGGAGCTGGAAACCTACCCTGTGCTCAGTCCGGACGAGCACCTCACACGCGATGTGTACAACACGCCGGCTATTTCCTGGTATCCGGGGTGGCACATGCATTTGACTAAAGGCGAGCATCACCTGGTGTTTTCTGTGCCGGATTCGCAGCCCACACCTGAGCTGCAACTCGACGCCATCGCCTTGCAGAGCTATAAGGAACTCCCGGACCCGTATGTTATTCAAGATCCTTTACTCAAAACAGAGATACAGATGGAAGTTCCGAAATAGAGAGAGCATTTGTTTATGAAAGAGTATGCGCCGATAGCTTAAACCGACATTAAAGGAACTATGAGCTTGGATCTAGGGGCCAAATATCCGGTAAAGTCCTTGAATAAAGCACTACGCATTCTTGACGCCATCGGAAGATCGCCTACTGGAGTGAACGTACCAGTGGTGAGCAAGGAATTGAGAATTGGAAAAAGTACTGCCCATCGTTTGGTGACGACGTTACGCCAACATGATCTTGTCTGGCTCGACCCGAGGACGTCCAAATACACCCTGGGGGCAAAGATCCTCGGGTGGAGCAACCTATTGGTGAAGCAAAACCTTCTGCTGCGACATGGCTTACCGATTCTGCAAGAGTTAGTCAAGGTATGCCGCGAGACAGCACACCTTGGCGTGCTCGAAGGTTCCGAGGTCCTCTGCGTGGCACAGTTCGAGTCCATGGGGAAACTTCGCATGAGTGAAGGGGTTGGCAATCGCATGCCGGCACACAGCACGTCCCTGGGTAAAGCTCTGCTCGCGACATTGTCAGACTCCGAGCTTGATGAACTCTACGGTGATGTGCACACGTTGAAGGCGGTAAATCCTCACACAATAACGGACAAGCAGCGCCTTAAAAAGCACCTGCAGAAAGTACGAGAAGAAGGAATTGCATACGAGTTCGAAGAAAACGAGTCTGGTGTAGTCTGCGTTGGGACGATTGTGCGGGATTTCACCACCAGGCCAATTGCTGCCATGAATATTTCGATGCCCGCTCAGCACCTGCTTGGAGAAAATCTCATCAAGTTCAAGGACCATTTGATCAAGGCGGCCGCGCGTTTATCCAAAGAACTGGGGTACGATCCCGACGGAGCGCACTTGACCCATGTAGGCACGACGCTCGTGGCGCTGGAGCAACAGACCAGTTAAGCTCTTACCTTCCATTTTTCGGATTCATCGATTCACCTCGCTCCCAAGCGACTAAGGATCTATCCGCTGTGCGCTCGTCGACAGCTTCAATCTGCACGCGACCGCTCTTCAGAAATTCCTCTTTGATTTCTGTGCCAAGACCCGGACCGGGGGGTATCCCGAGGCGCCCCTTCTCTGGAACACCGTTAGTGGTTGCCACGGGTGGGTAACGCTTCGTGTAGTGGCGACGTACGGTTTCTAAAATCTTCAGATTGGGAGTAGCCATGGCAAGATGCCACGATGCGAAGTGCGTGATCGGCCCGCCGCAATTGTGAAAAGCGACGGGCAGATACTGGGTGTGGGCAGCGGCTGCGATTTTTTTGGCTTCCGTTAGACCTCCGCACCAAGCCAAATCGGGCATGATAATCGAAGCAGCCCGCCGCTCCAGCAATTCACGGTATCCCCAGCGTGTCAGAAGCCGCTCGCTGACGCAAAGAGGCTGTTTTACTTGTCGGGCGAGGCTCTCATAAGCGGCAACGTTGTCCTGCGGTAGCATTTCTTCCAGCCAGGTTACGTTGTAGGGTTCGAGGGCATGAGCAATCTCCACGGCACATTGCAGGTTCCAGAAACCATGGAATTCCATCATGATTCGCATGCGGTCGCCAACCGCCTCTCTAATCCGCCGGACCGGCTCGATGCCTTCGGCGATGTCTTCCGTAGTGAGTGACTGGCCGCGATTGCGAATGGCTGCATTGTCGAAAGGCCAGATCTTCATGGCCGTGATGCCTAATCTCATCAAATCCTTTGCAAGTTCAGCTGGCTGCTTGTTGAAGTCGAAGCCATCGTCGTAGCAGGTGTTGTACACCGGGATAAAATCCCAACATTGCCCCCCCAAAAGAACATACACGGGTAGGCCAACTGACTTGCCGAGAAGGTCCCAGAGCGCAACATCAATCGCGCTAATCGCGCGCATTTCTGCTCCTGCCCATCCGCGATATTGGATATGGGTGAGCAAATCGAGCCAAATCCGCTCTATATCCCGGGGGTCACGGTTCAGAAGCACAGGTGTAAAATCGCGCAGAATGACCGCTTGTTCGGCATCGACTCCTGGAAAGGTCTCACCTGTCCCGTAAATACCAGAATCGGTATGAATACGGACCCACAACCAGCCAACACCTCCAGCATGAACCTCGGTAACATTGCGGTACATAATGGTTTCAACTTTTGTGATTCGCATAGAAAGATGTCGGAGAAAAATTCCTTTCAGTCAAGAATATGTACCGCTTGCTCCAAACTTCTGTTATCGGCCAGCCTCAATTTCTTCCAATGCGCGCATCTTCGTCTCGGGGATGAAGCGCGACGAAAAAACACAGCCATGCAGACCCAAAAGATTTTCTCGGTCCCAATTGGTCCAGCAATGTCAGAAAAAGTGAAACTGACAAGCCAATCGGAAGAAGTTGGCATGGGGAGCGTTTTCGTCAGTCACCGGATTCAAACTCGCTGCATATCTCAAAAGTGCGCGTTCATATCATGAGACGCTTCACACATGGACGAGCGCAAACGGTTGACTTGATTGCGAAATCAGCAAAACAATAACAAACTCTAAGGCAGGGATTATCCTGCGTTGGAGACTAACTTGTCAACTATATAGAGATAGTAGTTCTGTAATATAGAACCACGCTGGGATTACTACGATGCTTTAGAAGGAAAGCGCAGTTAGTTCTGCTATACAGAACGTATATCCCTAGGAGCGCAGCTTGCACACTGCAAGGAATGACCACCGCATGTCATCGAGTCGTAAGAGAAACCCGAATTAGATATGCAGAAGGAGATTTCTGTCGCAGACTTCTACTGGCGGCGTGGACCGCAATCCAATGAAAATCGCGACCGCATAGCCTGGCTTGGATCTTCTCCGGATTAGGACAGAAGCAAACTTTCGCAAGAAGCCGTTTCATCGCACGCTAGGAAAATTTTCCTGCCATGAGGTCGAGCATATTAGGCGCCAGTTCATCCACCGGGGCCTTATCAAACGACGAAAACGGAGAACTTGGAGATTTGTATCCTAGTTCTATAGAAAGACGATGTGCCGCATCCAGTAATTGATTTTTGAGAGTCGAAAGACTGCCGCCCCGAACGTACGTGACTGGGGAAGAGATACTGATCGCCCCTATTGGTAGACCTACACAATCTCGGACCACCGTACCGAGGCATGCAACTCCCAATACGTTTTCCTCAAAATCATAGGCGACGCCCTCTGTCCGCACTTGTCGCAGATGCTCTTTCAACCCCTCCCTGCTGGTAATGGTATTTTCGGTTACGCGCTCCAGGTTCTCATTCGGGTACAGATTGGATAATTCCGCCTCGGCCAACGTCGTTAGTAAGGCTTTGCCGAGCGACGTGCTATGGGCGAACTGACGCGACCCGACCTCCTTGGTCAGTCGCAGTCCCCGGGTTTGAGATTCGTATTGCGCGACAATAACTATATGAACGCCATCAAGGATGGCGAGGTTGCAAATCTGGTGGCAACTGTCGGCCAAATCTCTCAAAATCGGCAAGCCGCAGCGAACCAGCAAGTTTTGCCTTAACAACATACCATTCCAACCGACAATTTTTGAGCCTAACGAATATCTGGAAGTATTTGGGTCAAGGTGCACTACATCATGCTCAAGAAGGGTCCCCAGCAGGCGATGAACCGTACTCTTCCCCATCTTGAGTTCCTTGCTCAGCTTGGTAACGTTGATCCCATCCTCAAAGCTGCCGATGGCATCCATGGCCTGCAATGCCCTTACCACAGACTTGATTGGGTTTTTCGCTGGCGTACTTCTTCGTATCTTTCGTTCCATTTGCGGGCACTCTTGGCTGCCAAGCGCAGCCCAACCTCCCGCTGCTAGTATATACCGCTTGTTTATCCCCGGGATCTGCCTGGCAATATGCATTGTGCCACGTCCCGATAAGGATAAGCATGGGATGGAATGGATACAACCTGGGCAAAGTTCCTGGAGGAAGCGCTTCTGATCATAGCGTTCGCGCTCTCCCGTATTGCAAGATCACTTGGTTCAGTTTGTAAAGGACTTGTGAGCGCGGAAGCGTTCTCCAAGCTATTCTCGCCTTTGTTCTCGTGTAACACTGTTAGCCTCCTGGAGGCGAGCAGAGAGTCTTTTGCTTTGTCAAATGGCGGAATGCCGAGAGTGTTTTACAATCCAAGAATGAGCCTGGAGAGAGAGGAAAAAGCGGAAGGCGATGGACTCCTTTCTGGATAGGGGAGTGTAGCAGGGTGCGAGCGTGATTTGGTTTGGGAGCGGGGGAAGGAGCGCGGTAGAAGGGGGTGGCGACTGGGGCGTAACTGCTCAAGGAGGCGATGCTAGGCTTGTTGCATAAGCTGTGCCGCTTCGGTATCGCTGCGGAGTTTGCCGATGCGGATCAGAGTCGCCAGAGTGGGTCCGGGACGTAAGTATTGCTGGGGTTGCTAGCGGAAGGCAGGACCGATTGCGTGCCACACCCGCCGCCCCAAAACGTGAGATCTTTCCCAAACTCACGATTCAACTCGCCGGCATCCATTCCGCGGCATGAAATTTGTACCGGATTGATGGCATCAAATTCCCGCCTCGATTAGATCCGGCAGCACCGATCTCACTGCCCCGCAACAATGCAGCATCATCTTCACATCAGCAAGTTCTTTCGCGCGGCACCACAGCTGACGATGCCGCGGCTTGAAAAATTCGCGATACATCTTCGGCGAGAGCAAGGGGCCCTTTTGCGCGCCCAGATCATCTGAAAAAGCAAACCACATCAATGTAGCGGCCGACTGCTTTGACGAAGCGCTCAAGGGCATCGAGGCGCATCTCAAGCAGTCGGTCGAGGAAAGCATGCATCCGCCAGCATTTCCATGAACCGGTCCATGCGGAAGAGCCACTGGCTTAAATTCGAGGAGGCTGCCCCCAAATAGCCCGAGGATTGCGCGGTCGGTACTGGCGCGCAAGCGATAAGCGCCAGCCGTTAGACCCCATATCGGCCGCGAACGGCCCGGGAGGAAAAGGGAACACTGCCCAAAGCTATTCGCGCATGAGTTCGTCCAGCGGGCGTCGTCGTTTGATTCTAGTAATGGCGGATGACACTGATCGAAGTAAAAGCCACCGTCAGGCATCCGGCCTGTTGCAGGACCGTCGGCGGTCCGAAGAGCCATTCGCCTTCGCCGCTTTGAGGCCTAGCCCAGACTGGCACTTGGCAGGTTCGTAAAAGCTACAACCGGAGGCGACCAAGGTGTGACATCCACTTCAGCGGCCCACCATTTATTGAAGGTTCCTGAATAGGAAGCCTCCCGTCCATTCGCGTTTGGGCGCGAAGTCGTATCTCTAGTGTCAATGTTCAGCAAGGAGTACCCTCCATAGACTTCGGCTTGCGGATAGTCCTGCGAAAGGGCCAATGTGGCAGAAGCGAATAGGTAAGCAATAACAAAGGTGCGCGAAGAACCTGGACGGGAGGATCCGATCGCGCCCAAAACTAAAAAGCAGACGGGCTGCGCCGACCTGTCCCGTCAGTCCACTGCCAAGGTACGCCAGCACCAAAAGTGATCCGACCGTTCCAAACAACCATGTGCCTCCAACCCGGCGGGCGACATCCATGAAAGCAGTTTCAGGGTTGGGAAAGGTCTGATAAGTGGAACCTAAAAATTACAAAACCATTATCACTTTAAGGAATACAAACACGGGCGTTAGCCCGTCATGTGAGTTGTTTGATCCCCAGTGAGGGATTAACCGCACGAAACATTGCAACTATGTTTTCTGCAGGCACATCCGTCTGGATATTGTGCACCTGTTGAAATACGAATCCCCCTCCTGGCGAAAAAGTTGCAATCTGGCGAAGGACATGTGTGCGTACCTCCTCCGGACTAGCAGAAGGCAGGACAAATTGCGTGTCACAGCCACCGCCCCAGAACGTGAGATCTTTGCCAAACTCACGTTTCAGCTCGCCGGCGTCCATTCCACGACATGAGATTTGTACCGGATTGATGGCATCAATCCCCGCCTCGATTAAATCCGGCAGCAACGATCTCACTGCGCCGCAACAATGCAGCATCACCTTTACATCAGCAAGTTCTTTCGCGCGGCGCCACAGATGGCTATGCCGCGGCTTGAAAAACTCCCGATACATCTTTGGCGAGAGCAAGGGGCCATTCTGCGCCCCCAGATCATCCGAGAAACAAACCACATCAATATATCCGCCAACTGCTTTGACGAACCGATCAAGGGCCGCGAGATGCGCTTCAAGTAAACGGTCGAGGAAGGCATGCACGCGCAACGGTTCGCCCGCCAGCATTTCCATAAACCGGTCCATGCGAAAAAGCCGCTGGCTCAATTCGAGGAGGCTACCGCCAAATAGCCCGAGAATTGCGCGGTCGGTGCTGGTACGCAAGCGACAGGCGCCAGCCGTTAAAGCCCCCATATCGGCCGCAAGCGGCCCGGGAGGACAAGGGAACACCGCCCAAAGATATTCGCGCATGAGCGCTTTGACGGTTACTGCGCCCTGACCAAGACTTGTCAACTCCCCGAGGTAGGTCTTGTAGTAACCGCTGACGTCCACTTCAGCGGCCCACCATCTATTGAAGCTTCCTGAATAGGAAGCCTCCCAGCCGTTCGTGTTTTGGCGCGAAGTCGCGCCGTTAGTGTCAATGTTCAGGAAGGAGTAACCTCCATACAGTTCGGCTTGCGGATAGTCCTGCGAAAGGGCCCCGGGCCCAGAAGCAAATAGGCAAATCAGCAACAAAGGACGGACGTAGTGCATGAAGGCCTTCTTCCTCTATTTTTCAAAAGCGACCGAAATATTGCTACTGGTAGCTGGGGAGCAAGCATCCAAACGTTTGGTCTTGTGGTCCCATCAGAAACTAAGAATCTTTGGAAGGTACGACTGGTTCGCCGAGAATTGCCGTGACGCGGGTCACAATACTCTCTTTGCTGCATGCGTTTTGCCAGCCTTCGCAAACCATTTAGCGCTTTGCGACGCGAGCACATCCGTATTCTCCCTGTGGACACTTGGATTCACGTCAGGGTTCTCGATTAGATGTCTATGCGGAACAAGAATGAAGAATTCAAAACCCAAGTTCATAGTTGGCATTCACTGCTTGAAACGCGTTTGTTGGCTTCTGAGCGGAACTTGGAACTCGAAAAAGGAAAAGTGGATTAACGAAGTCGCGTAATCGGCTCGGATATCCCGTAGCGATCGATGTCTGGCAGCCCATGGCCTAGGCCATCGGTGGAAAGACGAAACTTATCGACTGCTCGGATGGTCTGATGTCCTGGCCCCGGCACACCCGAGGAACGATGGGAGGTCTGTGGCCATCCGATTCACATTCGAGCAAGCTCCCCCCGCACGGTCCAGCAATAGCACCTGATTTGCGGCGGTCTATGCAGCCTGGAAAGAAACCGTCGGCTGACCGTCGCCAACGTCGGATAAGGCTCACGAGCCTAGCCCGAATCCGTAATGCATGGTCTTTTCCTGCTGGGGGTGGCCGCAAGGGATGCTAAGTGTAGTTCCTGGTGGCCTCGCTGTCCCCGGCGTCATCCAATCGTGTTTTAGCTCCATAATTCTGACACCCCCTAACAGCAACGTGAAAATGTCACCCCATGAGGGGAAGGACATTCGCGTTGAGTCAGAAGGAACTGCAACAAGTGAGCGTGATTTCCAGTTGCGCTAAGGGAGACATGGCGTGCGTCAGAGCCGCCTTGCTCGGGTACCTGGATTTTTCGAAATCTCGCTTTGTCCGACTGTGAATTCTATCCTTTGCTCCTTCGCGAAAGATCCATGTCACCTTTTACGGCACAGCATCAACGACTTCACAAGTGACTGAAAGGATTGGTCAACGAAAGAGCATTTGAGCCTTGACGTACTGACCCGAGAACAGTTGATTGGCTTTTTGCGATCTGCAAGTTACTGAAAATAAGCGGTGAGCGCGGTAGGAATCGAACCTACAACCTACTGATTAAGAGTTATGGTTCTCAATTTGGCTGCAGCGTTACCAACTGCAGTCGCCACAATAACTTAACGATCAAGAGACCCGCGCGGACGGCTTCCAAAAACGTTGAAAAAGTTGGCGAAATCGAACGGCGTCTAACTGCGAAGGACACAAAAAGGACACAGCGTACAAAACCCATAGTTCGCTACGGCAACCGATTTTATTCGCCAGTTGGAATCGCCGTGAAAGGGCGGCCGCCAAATGGAACTTCAACAATCTACAAGGCACGGGTCGCTCCGTTTGGCCCTGTAAGGAACAAACTAAGTTGTACCGTCGTTGTACCGCGAGTTCTTGAGCAAAATTCCCAAAAATGCCGGGATTTGGCCGAGTACAGAATGAACCGGCAATGTGATATCGAGCCGTACTGGCAGGATGAAGAGGCGTGGCTCTGCACGATTGGATTCCTGCCCGGAGATGATCCCGAGGCCTGGGGCAAACCATCGGCTACTTGTTTTGGCTACTCCCAGTTTAACGAATACGCGCACGCTCGCGCCCATCCCTGACCGATGCTGGGGCTTATGAGCTCCTATTCATCTTTTGAGTAAGAGTCTGATCTTCATGCGTCGCCAGAACTCGCTCGTCGGATTGTTTCATTCGCCGAAGTAGCTTAGGGCACCGCTTTGGCCAGCCCGACCCAAATTCCTCTTCACAGGTGGTTTTGGAAACTCCCTACAGGCCATATCTGCACTCGCTCGTTCGGGCTGTGAGGAGCTGTGGCCAAACACTTGAACTTCCGGAGGGCAGCGGAGGAACTGCTGCCTGGGGGGAACCCTCTGTTTAAGAACTGTCGATTGGCGTCCCTGTCATTGGCCTGGGTATGATTTCGAGTTCGACAGACGCCCATCTCAAGGGAAGATGACGTTAGACATGAGCCACGTAGGTTTTCACCAACCATCGCGAACGGCTGTTTATGCGATAGCTGATTGCTTCCTCTCAATTCTTGCCTTTTTGGACTAGTTCCACGGGCATGTGGCTCAGCTTGGCATAGATCCGGCTCCTACCGTCATGACGTCAGCCAGCTTCTCCCCAAGGCAACGCGCATTGCTTGGAGCCTGAAGAAAGGCGAGATCATGAAGGACCAGCCCGGCATGACGAAAAGAAAGTTCCTCTACAACCTGTCGCGCGCCAGTTATCAAAAGAGCTGGGGAAAGAATTATCAGCCGCCCACTTTTTGCGAAAGATTTCTCGCTTTTGTTGTGAAGATTCTGCCAGAGATCGGTCCGCTAAAAGTCCTACAGCTCCGGACGCCAACGCCCGAAGCGGAACGCATGTTCGAAGCCAGCTTCAACGCAACTCTGGATCGCTACCGGAAGTTGCTAGGCCAGGTAGGCGCCGGCCAACCGGATTTGCTCAACTACAATTTTGATACCGGTGAAGTGGCAGGCCCCGGAAAATATCGGCTCAACGATGAGACGCACGCAAAACTGCTCGACGCGCTCGCAAAGCAGAATTTTAGTTGTGCATCGCCAGCGGTTCGGGCCGAACTCCTAGAATTCTTCGCACATCCGGATGCGCGTTATGCGACCAAGCACAAGCCAAAAGAATGGGTGAGAGTCCAGGCCGAGCTTGACCAACTGAGGCAGGCAGCTTCGCCGGTTGTGCCCGGTGATTCGGATGATCCTTCTCGACACAGTACTGACGAAAACCTCGGACTGCGGCAGCTTTCTGAGTAATAGGGTCATCAGCGGCGTTCTTTGGACAGCTCTCGCTCACATTCACACAGAAACATTCAGTCCCGTCATTGCGACATGCAGAATCTGTTTGGGCTACAAGACGGTCGTGAGCAATTCAGACCAGCTATTGTTGAGGTGTCTGAGCGATCATGGCGGTAGAGACGAGCACTTCTTCTCTCTCTTTCAGGTGCTCTGAGCTAAGTCAGCCCATCTGAAGTTCTCTCCTCTTAGCGCAACACTTGCTAAAGGAAGCGGATTCGCCTGACCGAGGCAACGTCCCGGCTGCGGTTTGCTGCTCGAACAACCGCGGATAAGGGTGCCTTGGCTACCAAGGCGGTCGGAGTCAAAGAAGGAGGCGCGTGATGAGGTGCTTTTGGGAGCAAATAGGAGTGCTTGAACCTATCTATCGCTTGGTGGGCCGTGGGTTAAACGACAGCGATATTGCAGGCAAGCTGGGTGTGACCGAACTAAGCGTACAAAGCTGCGTGGCCTGGATAATTCATTTCTTAAGGTTGCCCAGGAGAGAAGAGCTGGTTCTGTATGCTGCAGGGGTGGAATTATCAGAACACAGAAATGACAGATGGGGGTTGGGTTCCCAAATCTGAGCAGACTCGCTCAAATGACGGGAATTGAATGGCTCGCAGATGATCATGGACCCAGGTCGGTGCCAATCCGTCCTTCTCCTCGCAACAATGTGAGCGTTATTGAGCAGATTGAGCCATCCTGGCTTGGTAAAGTTTATTCAGTTCATTGAGTCGAAAGGCGTGACCTCGCAAATTCAGAGCTACGGTCAGTTCGCAAGAGCGAAGCAAGGAGCCCGAACGGTGGAGATGAGATCCAAAATGGCGAAGCCAGGTACCGCTACGTGGCGGCTCTGGTTAGCGCTCGGTCTAAGCGTTCTTGGGACTCTCACGGCCGTGCTTGGCATCTTCAGCAATATGATGCTGATGCTTCTGGCGGTATCCGTCCTGATAGTGCTGCTCGGTTTGGTCCAAGTTTCCCTTTGGTCCAAGGTCCGCCGTTCTTGGCTCTGAGAGGCGGATTCCCCGTTCTCGACCGGTTACGAATGAAAGGAGTCTACAAGCATGGCTACAAAATTTACCCCACTCCACGACCGCATCCTGGTACGGCGAGCAGAAGAAGTTGGCACAAGTCGAGGCGGAATCATCATCCCGGATTCTGCCAAAGATAAACCACAGGAGGGCGAAGTCATCTCGATTGGCAAGGGCAAGACCAATGACGAAGGCAAGCTATTTCCTCTCGCCGTGAGAGAAGGCGACCGCATTCTATTCGGCAACTACTCCGGCACCGAGATCAAGATTGATGGAGAAGACTTCCTAATTATGAAAGAAGAGGAGGTCCTGGGCGTTGTCACCGGTGCAGCCAAAAAAGAACTTGCTGGCGCACACAAGTGACGTCGTCTTACGGACGTCTGAGCACCAGACGTCATCGTGACCCTGAATGCCGAGCGCGGCGCGACGGCAGAACGGAAGATCCCGGCAACAACAGCACCCACATCTGCAGGCAGGCCTGCACAGTTCATCTCGCGACAGGAGGTTTCAATCATGGCAAAGCAAATTGTGCACGGCGAAGAGTCGCGGCAGGCGATCCTGCGCGGCGTCAATTTATTGGCAGATGCGGTCAAGGTGACCCTCGGACCCAAAGGCCGCAACGTTGTTATTGATAGAAAATTCGGCTCACCGACGATCACCAAGGACGGCGTCACCGTTGCAAAAGAGATCGAACTGCAGGACGGCCTCGAGAACATGGGCGCCCAGATGGTCCGCGAAGTCGCCAGCAAAACCAGCGACGTCGCCGGCGACGGTACGACTACCGCAACCGTTTTGGCTCAGGCCATCTACCGCGAAGGCGTTAAAACCGTTGCCGCCGGCGCCAATCCGATGGCCATGAAGCGCGGCATCGAGAAGGCCGTCACCACCATTTGCGGCAGCCTCGACAAGGAAGGTAACCGCATCAAGGGCGAACTCGACAAGTTCTCCAAGCCCGTTACCGGCGACATGATCGCCCAGGTTGGCAGCATGCTCCGCCAACAACGACGAGACCATCGGTTACATCATCGCGGAAGCAATGAAGAAGGTCGGCAAGGATGGCGTCATCACCGTCGAAGAGTCGAAGACGCTTGAGACCCAGCTCGAAGTCGTGGAAGGCATGCAGTTCGATCGTGGCTATCTCTCCCCGTATTTCGTCACAGATCCCGAACGCATGGAAGTCGCCTTCGAGAACGCCTATATCCTGATCAACGAAAAGAAGATCAGCTCGATGAAGGACATCCTTCCACTGCTTGAGCAGATCTCCAAGAGTGGCAAGCCGCTGCTTATCATTGCCGAGGACATCGAGGGAGAGGCGCTGGCCACTCTCGTCGTCAACAAGCTGCGCGGGACACTGCAAGTCGCTGCGGTAAAAGCACCCGGGTTCGGCGATCGCCGCAAGGCGATGTTGCAGGACATCGCGACGCTCACGGGCGGGAAGGCCATCACCGAAGATCTAGGCATTAAGCTCGAAAACGTGAAGATGGAGGATCTCGGCCAGGCCAAGAAGGTCACCATTGACAAGGACAACACCACCATCATCGAAGGCAAGGGCAAGCATGGCGATGTCGAAGGCCGCGTAAAGGAAATTCGTGGCCAGATCGATAAGACAACCAGTGATTACGACCGCGAGAAGCTGCAGGAGCGGTTGGCGAAGCTGGTCGGTGGCGTGGCCATAATCAAAGTGGGGGCCGCAACTGAAACCGAAATGAAAGAGAAGAAGGCCCGTGTTGAAGACGCCATGCACGCGACCCGTGCGGCCGTCGAAGAAGGCATCGTGCCCGGCGGTGGCGTGGCTCTGACCCGCTGCATCCCCGCACTTGATAAGCTAAAGGTCGAAGGCGACGAGCAAATCGGCGTCAACATCGTGAAGCGGGCTCTGCAGGAGCCGCTCCGCCAGATCGCCGAGAACGCCGGCGAGGAAGGCGCCATCGTTCTGGGCAAGGTCAACGAGTCGAAGGACCCGCACTTGGGCTACAACGCGCTCAGCGGCGAGTACGAAGACCTGGTCAAGGCAGGCGTACTCGATCCGACCAAGGTCGTGCGCACTGCCCTGACCAATGCCGGCTCCGTCGCGGCTTTGATGCTGACCACCGAAGCCCTCGTCGCCGACATTACAGAAAGGAGCAAGGGCGTCCAAACAGGCGGCCATGGCGGGATGGGAGACACGTATTAGGAGCCAGGCATACAGTCAGCTACTGGCAGTGCGGGGAATGCTGCTCCCCTCGTGGACAGCGCCGCTTCTTCCACACAAGCTAAATGCGGTTATCTACTGGAGCAAATTTCCCGGAAGTAATTCTTGGTTGCGGCGTGCCAGGATTATCCACTCTGGAATTAAGCCACGTATCACTTCACGGTCGTAAACCACGTAAGCTCCGTTGCTTCTGTCTTTGAGTTCAGCCCATCACGCGGTTTCTTTTCTTTCAACAGTCGCTGACCAGGCCCTAAAAGCCGAGGGCGGCCTACACTTTTTTGAGCCACGGTTGGTGGACTCTCATACGACCGTCGTCATCCCATTTGACGACCGCGTCATCTTCGTTAGCTTGCTGCACTGTGCCGAATTCTCCAGTCGGCATTCCGAAGTCGCCCAGACCCTCGACGCGATCTCCGGGACTCAGTTCCTGGCCAGTAGCACAGGGCTCGACCAGCGGTGGCTTTTTGGCACGGTCTGAGTCGGGGGCCGCCCCGGGGTGTGACAAGGGCGGTTGGGGAGCTTTATGCAGTTTGGGTATCGGCTTATTGCTGATATGGGGCATATTCCACTGATTCTTTCCAAGAGGCCTCAGCAGCGCCCTTCGCTGCGACTGTTCATCTCCTCGATAGATACAGCATAGGATCGGAAAGAATGGTTTGGCTGATCCAAACTGCACAATTCTGGCAATCGACCCCGGTGGCCGGCGAGCATGCGGGTCGACGGCAGATCGCCAGTACCCCGTTTGTCGGATATTGCGGGCGCTCAGGTTTGCCGGGCAGAAGCTAGTCGTGGAGAACAACACTTAGCAGTGAACTATGAACCTCAGCCCGCTCCCGCCATACTCAAGAAAGCCTAACTTTCGGAATCTGTTCATGAAAAAACTGACCCGCGACCGGGTTGTCCCTACCATGGAAGGCGCATCGATCCGCCAGGACAATGACTCCCGGAAGGCGATATACGGCCGCAAGGTCACAACTCGGGCCTTGCTGTTGGGCAAAGTGACGGCTCCAGCCGTAGCTGGGCCGTTCCTTGCGGAAATTCGCGGAGCACAGGCACAGGCCGTAGCTGAAGGGAAAGCTGAAGCGAAGACCGAAGCCAAAGAGCAGAAGTAGGACTTGCGGAATTGGACTGCCGCTGTTTGCCAATCGGCCGAGTCTGTATGTTCAACCGGCGGCTCAGTCCCATCATTTAACTCTCTCCGTCCGCACGAAGCAGATGCCTCGCGGACGTCGGATGATACTCCCATTCAAGTGCTCGTGAATGAGCACTGGAGGTCGTTATGCTTTGGACGATTTTTGTTGTTCTCCTGATTTTGTGGATCCTGGGTTTCAGTATGCATATCGGCGGTGGCCTGATCCACTTGCTTCTGGTCGTGGGGTTGGTGGTCCTGGTCATTAACTTACTCAGCGGACGACGAAGTGCGGTCTGAAGAAAGGAGGCAACAACCATGAAGCCACCTGGTGTGATTAGCGCAGCACTTCTATGCTTGCTTCTCGGAACGACTGCCCTTGCCTACGCGCAGCAGGAGCCACAACGTGAGCCCAGCGAACGCACCCTTGGCCCGAGAGTAGGTCAGGATTCTCTGTATCCAACTTCCAATCCGTACCGGCCGAGGCATGCCGTCCAACTGGACCCGCCGCTGCTGAAGCGTCGGCTCCAACCGTGAGCAGAACACCCTGGAGTTTTTGAAGGGGGGAGAATTTCGAGCCGAAGCCCATCACCTTGGTCTGGAACAGGATTTGCCGGCGGACGCCTGCGTGGACATCTTCTTTCTTGCCGACTTAAAACCAATTCTGGAGCGGTATGGGAACCGCGGCTATCGGGCCGTCCAGCTGGAGGCGGGAGCCATTGGCGGCAGGATCTACCTGGCTGCGTATGCCCAGAACCTGGGTGCTACCGGGCTGACGTTCTTCGACGATGATGTAGTTAACTTTTTTTCACCGCACGCAAAGGATAAGAGTGCCATTTTCCTGCTCGCGATTGGCAAGCCGCTGAGGCGCAAACCACAGTAGGGCTAACTCTCGGATCGCCGGCAATACAGAACTTGAGATTTGCTTAGGACGGCACACCACGAAGGGGCTGTCAGAAGAGTAGAGACTAATTGACTCTGTCCGTCGGGTCGGAGCCAAGCCATCACGCCGTAGACCTGCCGATGTAGTTGGGAATTTTCAATCACAAACCAGCGTGCTTAGACGTTTCGCCCTCAACTACCGCGGGCTCTCACCAATCACAAACGAACCGCCAAAAGGGGAACCTATACATGAACTCTCTCCCGAACATTCCGCTGTTTTGTCCGGGGCGAATTGTCGCCACACCTGGCGCACTCGCATTACTGGAAAAGGTCCAAAAGTCACCGTCGGAGTTTCTCTCGCGACATCTGCGCGGAGACTGGGGCGACCTGTGCCAAGAGGACAAAGCAGAAAATGAGTTGAGCCTCAAGCACGACTTCCGGCTGCTCAGCAGCTATCCGGTTACCGAGACCGACACCCTCTGGATCATCACCGAAGCAGATCGCTCGGTGACCACACTGCTCCTTCCTTCCGAATACTGACCCGTCTTTCATCGGGCGACCTGCCGATTCGCCGCAGTCGAAACCCGCTGCGCAATTCCAAAAGAAATGAGGATGGCCATGAGAATTCGTGTGTCTACAAGAGCCAACCTGTACGACCAACGCAAACAAGAGCATGTGGAACGGGGCTACCGAATTGAAGATGAGCGGCCGATTCCTGTGAATGGGTTTTGCTCATTCGTCGCTGTGCGCGAGGAATCGCGCTCCGATGCGAGTGGACGAATTGGTTGCGCAGGCACTGGGAGGCAGGGCGCGATGAGACCCCATGGAAAGACCAAGCTGGGATTTTTCCCATTGCCTGTCGCGGAGGCTAAGCGCCTGCGGAATTGTTTGGTTGGGAATCTGAGTTCTCTGCACTCGATCCATGTGTGGGAGATGGAGTGGCACTTGTTCACTTAGTTCGAGGGGACGCAGGCGCGCCGCTACGGAGTCGAGATAGACGCGTATCGAGCTGAACAAGCCCAGGGCTCTGGGCATCGAAACGGTGCAGGCCAGCGCCTTCGACGTGCGCAGTCCGGCAGAGGCTTTTTCTCTGCTTTATCTCAACCCTCCCTATGATCTCGAAATCGGCGCCACCAATAACCAGAGACTGGAACTGGTTTTTCTGGAGCACACCTACCGCTGGTTGAAGCCGGGAGGAGTGCTGGTATTCATCATTCCTCAGCCTCAGTTGCGCGTCTGCGCGCGGATTCTGAGTGAGCACTTCGCGGACCTGTCGGTCTACAGGCTTACGGAACCAGCCAGCGTGCAGTACAAACAGATTGCAGTGCTGGGAGTCGCGGCGAAAGCGGCACCAGCACGTCAGGGACTCGCAGTTACTTGAGTCCGTCCGATGGCTCGAACAGTTGGCGATCAAGCCCGACCTTGAGCCTCTGGGTGAGACGTCCATCCGTTCGCTATGAAGTCCCCCCTTCAGGCCCAGTCACGCTCGTCCACACCGGAATTCCACTGGATGAAGTTGAAGACCTGTTGCTGGAGTCTGCGGCCTATCGTCAGGCAAGCCGCATCCTTCTCCCGAAGCAGCAGGATGTCCGAGGCAGACCACTCACGCCTTTGCATGGCGGCCACGTTGGATTGCTCTGCACGGCAGGCATGCTGAACGGCGTCTTTGGCGAAGGTGAAGACCGGCACATTGCCCACTGGCGATCCGTTAAGTTCACCGACCATTGGGAGGAAGAGGAAGAAGATGGCACCAGGATCCTGCATGACCGGGAGCGGTTTTCGCACGAACTGACGCTGGTCTTTGCCAATGGCAAGACCCAGACCCTTACCCATGAAAGGAAGGAACCCGAATGAAGAACGCTCACCTTCGCTTCGGTTGGCTGACGTATGTGAAGAGCACGGAGAAGACAACCACCAGCATCAAGCTTCACCTGGACCGTTTTATCGGCGAGGTGTTGCCCGATCCGCCCCGACAGGCCAAGGCGCACTTGATCTCGGTGATTGGTGGCGACACTCAGATCGCGGCCATCAGCGCAGCCATATCCATGGCAGACCGATTCATGGTGGAAGGACCGGATGTACAGCCGACCCGTGTCTGCCTGGAGCGAAACGCGCAGTGTTTCAAAGGATCCATCCAAGTCCCAGGACGAAAAAAGCCGCTGCGTCACCTCATTGCGATGTCGGAGGAGTTCGCTTCAGGGAACATGTCGTCCAACACAGGAAGAACCCTGTTGGCGGGCTCGGAGGATGGCTTTGTCTGGGCTTCCATTGCCCAGATCTACGGAATTCCCGGAGTCCCGGAGTGGGCCGAGTGGTTTTCAGAGGAACTGAAAACGCATCATGCGATAAGCCAAATCCTTGGCATCGGTTGTGACCCAGTGATGGTCAAAGGAACAAAAGAACAGTTTCTCGACTGGCTGAGCTGGGGAGTCGAGAGCGAGGCAATCCGGCTACCTGCCGAACCAGGTTCGATTCAATGGCCTAGGCTGAGTTTGGAAGACGTCTTCGTCGGCGCCATCTAACTGAGACATCTTTCTCGGTAAAATGCCATGTGAGCTTAGGATGAGACGAGCGGCGAGCGTGAGAATATAATCTAGCCGGAGTCCTCGAGCTCGGACGGTAGGCATGGGCGGTGAACATGAGCGCTGATAAGCGAGTCCGGAAAGTCACGGACACTGAACAACAGCAACTGGAGACGTATCTCTACTGGCAAAGTCTGCCTGTTGGAGATCGACTCTCAGCTGTCTGGGATGTAAGCGAAGCGGCCTACAGCTTCGCCGCCGCTTTCAAGGGAGTTCCGACCGATGCTGCCGAAAGATCTGAAAGACCTGCTACGCGCATTCAACGAGCACGGCGTTAGATACCTGGTTGTGGGGGGGTATGCTTTCGGCGTGCACGCTGAACCGCGAGCAACAAAAGACCTAGATCTCTTCATCCGCTCTGACGAAGCGAACAGTGCCGCCGTGTATCGTGCGCTCAGCCAATATGGCGCGCCTCTAGACGGGCTAAGCCCTCAAGATTTCACGGACGGCTCAACTTTCCAGATCGGCCAACCTCCCGCGCGCGTGGATATCCTGCAGCGCATCGATGGTCTCACGTTTGACGAGGCCTGGCAGAACCGAATTGAGGGTCTCCTTGACAAGGAAGTGCAAGTCAACGTGATTTCCAAAGATGACCTAATCCGGAACAAACTTGCAAGTGGCCGGGAACAAGACGTTCTCGACGTAAAGAAGCTGCAGGCTGCTGCCGATCAAGATGGAAATTAATGAGTGATGGCGGATCACGAGTGCCGCCAGTGTGTGCTTAAGAACGACTCTCTATTTCCTCTCCCTTGAGCCCAAGCGGATGCCTCCCGGTCAGCGCGGTGCGATTCAAAGCCTAATTTATTCTCACAGATTTCTTCCCCACTAGTTCAGTCGTTGTGGTCTCTTCTTTTCCGCCTTTTGTTGTCTGAAGTCTTTTCTCCTATTTGGGGTGAGCGAGTTCCCATGCCAGAACTGTCCACAATTTATGACTACATGCGTGCGAATGCTGCCTTACTCGGGGCACGCAGTCTCGAAGAGTTTCCCGCGCTTCATCAGTTCGATGATGCGGTCTCACCGCGGGTCGAGGAATTGTTGCGAAGACCCTTTCCGGCCCAAGCCATCGCGATTATGGGGCTCGCCAAACGCTGGCGAGAAGCTCGAACCGCAATGGTGGTCGCAGAGTGCGGGACGGGAAAGACGTTGATCTCGCTGGGCGGTGTGCATGTCCATAGCCAAGGGAAACCAGTCACTACGCTGGCCATGGTGCCTCCGCACCTGGTCGAAAAGTGGGCGCGTGAAGCATTTCTCACTTTGCCGGGAATACGAGTATTTCTGATCGACGATCTCCGTAACGGCGGAGATGAGAACAAGGCGCATGGAGTGAACGAGGTCCGGCTGCGCAACGGCCGCATCGTGCGCGAAGGCTTCCAGACGAGTCTCAGCGAACTGCGCTTGCGAAGGTCCTCGACGACTCCACGGCAGCGCTGGCTGTCACTGTGTGGAAGGCCGTCGTTGTTCATCGTGGGCCGGGAGCGGGCGAAGCTCGGATACTTCTGGCGCCATGCTTACCGCGTACCGCGGTCGGGTCCGTATTCAGGTTGCGTGGTCAATTCCGATACGGGCAGGCCCGTCATCGTAGATGAGAGCCGATTGACCGTTGCCGAATTTGAAAAGGTCAAAATCGCAGAGACGGTCGAATCCAGAGGCGATAAACCATGCCGACCTATCCATAGCGCGCTCTGGCAAGCCGATTCCGAGAAGATCCGGCGTATGGCGCCCATCGAGTTCATTGGGCGATACATGCCGGGTTGGTTTGATTACGCGATCTGCGACGAAATCCATCAACTGGCCGGCGACACGGCGCAAGGCAATGCGCTGGGGACTTTGTCGTCCTGTACCGACCGGATTGTGGGACTGACTGGAACGCTCCTTGGCGGATATGCCGACGACTTGTTCAACACCCTGTTCCGGCTCGAAGCCGCGAGGATGAAGGAGCACGGCTACGAATGGGGCACCACGGGGCGGAGTTCCTTCACGCAAGACTACGGCGTCCTCGAAACGATCACCAAAGTAGAGCCGTCCGACAACCGCTGTTCGAAATCGAAGACGACCAGCACCGTCCGGCGAAAGCCGGGAGCGTCTCCTCTGCTCTTCGGCGAATTCCTGATGCAGCTCTGCGCGTTCGTCTTCCTCGAAGACATCTCGGGAGAGTTGCCGCCTTACGAGGAGAGCATATCTGAGTGTCCCGATGGACCCGCTCATGATGGCTGCGTATCGGGAACTGGAAGATGCCATTCGGAAGGCGTTGAAGGAGCACCGCGGAAACCGGTCGGTGTTGAGCACGATGCTGAATACCTTGTTGCTCTACCCGGACCATCCCTATGGACTCGGGACCCTGTACGGCGCCGAGTTCGATCCCGAGCTGAAGCGCAACGTTCGATTCGTCATTGCTGAGACGCAGGATCTGCCGGAGGAACAACTGTACTCCAAGGAAAGGAAATTGATCGAGGAGATCAAGAAAGAACTCTCCGAAGGAAGACGCTGCCAGGTATTTGCGGTGTACACGCAGAAACACGATGTCACGGCTCGTTTGCAGCGGATTTTGAATGACGAGGGAATTCGCACGGCAGTTCTCAAGTCGAGCGTTGACACATCCAAGCGGGAAGCCTGGTATGCACGACAGATCAAGGAAGGTGTGCAGGTTGTCATCTCGCATCCCAAACTGGTCGAGACAGGCCTCGATCTGCTCGATTTTCCCACCATCATCTTTTACGAGTCGGGATACTCGCTGCACACTCTGCGGCAGGCAAGTCGCCGTTCCTGGCGCATCGGTCAACGACGGCCAGTGCGTGTGAAGTTTCTCTGCTACGAAGGCACGATGCAGACGGCATGTCTGCGCCTGATGGGAAAGAAACTCCTCGTGGCGCTCACCATGGAGGGCAAGTTCGCGGGCGAAGGACTTCAGAACATCGACGAAGACGACGACATGCTTTCGGCGATGGCGCGCGAACTCGTCGAAAGAAATGGAATTGGAGAAAGCGCAGATTCCGTCTGGAAGGCTCTGAGCGCAGAACACCAGAAGCTGTTCCCAACAACCGCTCGCTCCACTGATGACGAGTCATCCGCCGAAGCTCTGGCCAGCCTGTTGACCGCCCAAGGCAATCCAGCGGGAGTCATCGAAGACGCCATCGGCGGCGATTCGGTCCTGATCTTCGGGCAACGACCAGGATCACTAAGCAGACGCCCGCGTGGCAGACCAGTTGTTCCAGAACAAGCATCGTTGTTCGGTTGATACCGGATCAACTTTCCCAACTCGTTCCACTCTCTTTAACACCGATTCAGAAATCACACTTCAATCCAACAAGGAGGAAGCAGTATGTCCGAAACAAGTACGCTTATTGGCTACAGCGGCCGGACGATTGGCCGCGAAGAATTAACCCTGGTGCCAACACCACCGGCAACCGAAACGCACCGGCCGATCCCACATCACGAGATCGTGCAGGCTCTGATCGAAACTCTCGGGTTCCGTCACATCGGAGTCGTCCACGATGAGTACGCCGTCTCACCGGACGGCATGAAGATGTTCGGCGTTCTCGATCTTGCAACCGAAATGGACGGGTGCCGTTTCTCTATCGGACTGAGAAACTCCCACGACAAGAGCATGCGCCTGGCGATGACCTGCGGGTATCGGGTATTCGTGTGCTCGAACATGGCGTTCACTGGGGAGCTTCACGCCAGTCTTAGCGAAACACACCAAAGTCGTTCTCCCTGATCGATATGCGTCTCGGTCGGCGTGGACCGGATGCAGCGCAATTTCGAGCCGATGCAACGCCAAGTTGAGTCCTGGCGCCAGACCCAGATAACGGACGCACGGGCGAAACTGATTTTGTATTCAGCATTCGTCGAGAGCATGCTCGAGGCTCCGAGGAGCCTGCTGTCCGATGTCCATCGGCTGTACTTCAAGCCGGATTACCCGGAGTTCGCTCCTAGAACGATGTGGAGTTTGTCCAACGCGTTTACCAGTGCCTTCAAGAAACTGGATCCGGTTCCGCAGTTCAAGGCAACCGCCAAACTGGGAGAGTTCCTTGCCCATTTGGCTGCCTGAATTTCCCAACAGGTCCCGTCTATGGGGTCAAAACTAGACGGGACCATATTTTCATCACCGTTCGTTTTGGACGAAGAAATTCACCTGTTAGGCTGTCCTCCATATGGGAATCGGTGGCACAAAAGCGGCCAAACATGGCTCTTGCTGGCGTGTTCACGCCTGTCTTAGCGAAGCATAGAAGCAGCTTTAACCTGGGTGAAGGTCACGGTACCGGTTGGAACTCCTGCCTACTGGGCGGCCCCCGGGTATGAGAGTGACACTCTGATTCTGTCCCGGAATCGGCCACGTGGTTTCTAGGCGCGCACGTCAGAAAGCACAACCAGGCCCTGCTGCACCATTTCATCCAGAGTGGGCATGAAGGCTGCCGAAGGAGCGCCTCCCGGCCGTCGTATTCGACATTTCCTACGCCATCACAATCACCTGCTTAGTACAAACACGTGTCTGGTCGCGACCAGGAGAAATGCAATCACCCCCACCAGAATAATGGTCGCGCCGGAGGGAAGATCCAGCAGATACGAGACGATCAGTCCCACCACAATAAATATTTCGCCCGCGATCACACTCCCGAAAATCAAGCTCTTGAACGAAGGGGCGAGCATTTTGGCAACTGTTGGCGGGATGATCAACAATGCGCTAACCAGAATGATGCCGAGTAACTTCACGCCAAGCACAACGGTGACACACAACAGCACATAGAACAAAAAGTCCAACAGGTCTATACGTACCCTGTACAGCCAGGCGGTTTCCTTGTCGAGCGCCAGTAAGGTGAACTGTTTCAGGAGCGTCAGCAAGACTACGAAAATCACAGCCGAAAACACCAGGATGATGCCGAGGTCCTGCGAGCTGACGGACAGAATGCTGCCGAACAAGAAACTCAGGAGTTCAGGCTGATAGCCGTGCTGCAGGCTGATCAGAATAATCCCCAGCGCAAGGCTGCCGGTGAAGAGAACTCCAATCAGGGCATCCGAAGAAATGTTCGTTTTGCGCTCCAAAAGAAACACGGCGGCCCCAAACAGGACCCCGATCCCCAATGCCGCCAGGAACGGGCTAAAGCCCGCTATGATGCCGATGGCAACTCCGGCTAAAGTTGCGTGTGCAATACCGTCTCCAAAAAACGACATCCGGCGAAGCGTCACGAAGACCCCCAAAAATGGGAGAATGAGTCCCAGCGCGACACCTGCCATCAGGGCCCTCTGCATGAACGGGAGATCGAACATGGCAATAGATTCCATTCCTGTCCTCACTTAATGTGCATGGCGATAAAGCGCCGCTTCTTTCCCGTAAAGCTCTTTCAGAGTCTCCGGAGTCAACACCTGCTGGGGCCTCCCCTGACAGACCAGCTTTCGATTCAGGCACAGCACAAGGTCCGCATAGTTGGCAACGACATCCAGTTCGTGCGACACCATCACCACCGTGCTCCCGTGTCCCCGATGCAGGTGTGAGACCAGTTCGTAGAAGGTTTGTGCCCCGGCGATATCAATGCCGGCCGAGGGTTCGTCCAAGAAAAGAACTTTCGGGTCCCCCAGCATGGAACGTTCGATGAGCACGCGCTGGAGCTGTCCGCCTGAAAGCGACCCTAGCTTCATGTGAAGCGTCTCCGAGATATTCAGGTGGCTCAGGTACTCTGCGATCTTCTCCTGCGAACAGTGCGGATGCGACAACTGCAGAAACTCCAGAACCGTGATCGGAAAAGTCTTGTCAAAGCTGAAATGTTGTGGGACATAGGCGACTTCTCCGCGCGCCTGCTGCGGCGTCTTTCCCAAAACCCACACCTTCCCCTTCTGCGGAGAGAGAAAACCCAAAAGCACTTTTAGAAGCGTGGTCTTTCCGGAGCCGTTGGGCCCAATAATGGCGGTAATGCCTCCCTGTGGAATGGAGAAGGAAATATCCCGAAGCACCGGTTCATCGGAACCGAAAGCAAGCCACAATTGTTCTGCCTGAACGGCATTTTGGTCCTGCATGGTTCTAAGGCCCTCGCTCTTGAAGTGCCCGCCGAATGGAGTCGGCATTAAACTCCATCAGTTCGAGATATGTAGTTCGTCCCTCCACTCCCCCGAGCGGATCCAATTGCGCAATGCCCACCTTATTGTCTTTGGCGAAACTCTTCAGGATCGCGGTGGAAAGCTGAGGTTCGATAAAGATGATGTGGACATGCTCCGTCTCTATTTTTCGCTGAAGTGCGGCGAGATACCGGGGCGTAGGTTCCTCTCCGGCGGCAGGCTCAAAAGTTCCTGCGATCTTCAGTCCAAAATCTTCCGAAAAGTAGAACCAGGCATCGTGGAAAGTCAGAATGGACATCCCCTGCGCCGGAGCTAAGACTTCTTTTAAGTAGCGGTCTGCGTCTCCGAGCTTTTCTTTGTAGAGTTTCGCATTCCCACGATAAAACTCCGCGTGCGCAGGGTCCATCTGGATCAATGCCTCTGCGATATTGTCCGTGATCTTCTGCGCATTGCCAAAGTTAAGCCAGTAATGAGGATCTGTCGTTCCATCCTCAAACCTGCGGAGATCTATCCCCTGGTCCACGATTATCAGCCGGGAGCCATGGACAAGTTTTGTAACCGGCGTCACCCAATTGTCGAGCCCGTGACCGATTGCGAAAACCGCTCTCACACTTTGCAGGGCCTGGAGTTGCCGGGGAGAAAATTCGAACATATGAGGGGAGCTGCCCGGAGGTACGATAAGCTCCACCGCGGCCGCATCTCCTGCGACGTTCCGCGCTATGTCGTACAGAGGATAAATGGTCGCGGCCACGGTCAGTTTGCCTGCTTCTGATTGAAGGTGAGTTTTCCCGGCTCGGAAGTAAAGGATTCCGAGGAAGACCGCACCGGCCGCGATCCCAAGAATCAAAAGGTAGAATGGTCTCGATCGTTTCATAGGCCGAAAGGCTATTCAACTTACTGGTCCAATCCTCAGTGGACTTGGACCGTGCGTCCTTCGTAACTCTCCTTCACCGCCAGCGCAAAAAGCCCCTTTCAAGATTCTTCCATAAAGGTCAAGCTTCAGATTTCCCTTCGCGAGACTTGCCGCCGGAGGTTCATCGTCAATAGCCTTAGAGCTTCCTTTGTCCCAGATCAACACCGGACCAGCGGCGTAGGTCCCTTCCGGGATAATTCCCTCGTAATTGGCATGTTCCATGTCATGGTCCGGAACTTGGATAGCAAGTCGTCTTTGGGTGGAATCAAGGGAAGGACCTTTGGGTACCACCCAGGACTTTAGGGTTCCGTCGATTTCCAGACGGAAATCCCAGTGAAGCCTTTTTGCGTGATGCTCCTGAACGACAAAGATTGAGTCCGCGGTCATACTCGCCTCCTTTTCTCAATGTCGGCCGGGTCGTCCACTTCCGCCGTGTCTGTGCTGTTGCTGTCCGCAACCGTGCCCGCGGCCCCGTCCCCTCGCGCGAAAACCGAGTCCATACTCAAGGGTTTCCCTCACGCTTGTTGCTGGGGTTGGTATCGGCATCGGCTCAGGCACCTGCGCCCTCGCCAACTCGCCACTGCTAAAACGCTCGAGCAGTTGCGGCACGGGCGTGTCAGCCGGGCCAATCCAGCCGCGGATGCCTGCCTGCTCAAGGTGGCTGAAGGCCCCGGGGCCAATGTGGGTGAAGACTACATCGGTGCAGCCGTGCCGCACGATGATGTCCACAACCGCGCGGCCGTTCAGTGCTGTGTTTTGCTCAAATGTGATCTGGCCATCGTCGTCGTCGCGGATAAGAATCCACTTTGCCATGCCAAAATGCGGGGACAAGGCAGAGTCTTCGCGGTTTAATAACGTGGTAAATGCAACCTTGCTCATAGTCGTTCTCCTTGATTGTTGATCATTGATGGGTCGTCGCTCACGCGAACAGTAGCCCCGTGCATGCAGCCCCTTTATGGTTGTAATATACACCTAGATGTGACTAACGGCTGCTATGCGCAGGGCCAGCCAGCTCGGGGCAGCAGCGCATCGACAGCAAGGAGTTCCGAAGCATAGGCAGGCCCAACGACTCTCGAACCGTTGATCATGAATGGAACTTTCAGGGCGGAGCCCTTTCCCCGGCATCACCAGCGCTACGGAAACTTGCCCCTAGTATCTCTCCGGAGAGCCGCGCCCTTCGTCGAAAATCGCCGTTTCTGGCCCACTCAAGCTGGGCTACAAGAGGGCGACTGAAAAGGCGGCCCCGGCCAGCACGACCCACAAGATGTCGACGTTCAAGCGAAGCGCCGCGAAAGCCGCCAGCCCCAGAACAATGGATGGACCGGTCCATGAGGCCGCAGTGGCAAACTGGATCGCCACAGCCAGCAGCAACCCCACGAACGAGGCAAGGGTCCCTCGTAACGCCGCACGAAAGAGCAATGCGTGTCGCAGCCGGTCGAAGTATGGAACCGCGGTTAAGATCATCAGGAAGGATGGCGAGAAAATCGCCACCGTTCCGACGACGGCACCCGCCAAGCCAGCGACCCGATAACCGACAAATGTGGCGGTAATGACGATAGGTCCGGGTGTGACTTGGCCCAGGGCGATGCCGTCCATGAAGGTCTTGCTGTCCATCCAGTTCCGAACGTCCACCACCTGATGCAGCATCAGCGGCACCGAGGCGAAGCCTCCACCGAAGGCGAACAGGTCCGTCTTCACCATGACTGTCGCGAGGTCAAATAGTGGGCGATTCGTCACAAATAGAGCTGCGAGCATCCCGCCCGCGGTGAGGATTGCCGGCAGGACTATGCGGATCGTTCGCCACTCGCCAGGCCGTCCCGCGGCATGCACTGGCCTGATCGGCAGCTTCGCGCCGCGCCAGAGAACCATTCCGCCTGCCGCCGATGCGAAGATTGCGACGATCGGGCTGCCTCGAAGCAAAAGGAATGTCCCGGCGCTACAGGCCAAGATCGCATCGCGCCAACTCTTAATGGAACTGCGGCTGAAGGTGATGCCCGCGTTCACCATCAGCGCAACCACGATTACTTGGAGACCACGAAACGCGGACAGCACCGGCTGAAGGTTGCGCGTGACCTCGTAGACGCGCGACAAGACCACCATCAGGACGAATGCCGGCAGTCCGAATCCCACGAACGCTGCCAGCGCTCCCGCTGCCCCCCTTACACGCAAGCCGACGTAGGCGGCCATTTGCATGGCGGTGGCGCCGGGGATCGACTGGCACACGGCCGTTCCGTCAAGGAAAGATGCCTCCGATAGCCACAGCTTCTTCCCAACAGCCAGGTCGCGGATGTACACCACCATCGCGGGCCCGCCGAAGGCCGTCAGACCGAGGCGCAAGAAGGCCAAGAAGAGTGACGATATCGGGACCGGATGCTCGCACTCATCAGGGCGTAGCGGGCCAGGCGCAGTTGACCTGCACCGGGTTCCGTCATCGGACATGGTACGACTCCTAAAAGCAGAACCTTCCTTTCGGCTCCGAGAACGGCCATTCAGCCCGTTGCTTCTCTCTGAGCAAACTCGGCGCTCGACTCTTGCTCAGTTCAACACGATCTGGTCCGCTGCTATTTCTGCATGGTATGCGGGTCTCCGGTCCTGTGATCTTGGACCTGAAAGCGCAAGAACTCATGGACAGCCTTCAATGCTTCCGGGTTTGCGGTGCTGATTAGCAGCTTGCCTCCGCGAGCAGTTTCTTCGTACTTGTAGGTAATGTCGATTTTAAGCCGTTGCATCGTGGGTACGCCTGGCGGGACGCGGCCGTGCGTCTGCATTGGGGCGGAAAAATCGCCCTCTTTAAATGCCTGCGAAATGTGCTGCAGGTGAGCACGAATCTGATCGCGGCTGGTCGTATCTTTCGCGTCATTGGCGTGGACTTCCACCGAGCCTCCGGTCGAAGTGAGGCGGAAGTGATGCGTGGTCTTCATGTGACTGAAGCCCATCGCCATGTCACCGCGTTTGTTAACCCCCTCGAAGTGCGAGTCAGGATTTTGCGACGAGTTGTGCTCCGCCATGGAATGATCCTGTTGATCCGGATCGGTTGTCTGCGTTGCGGCGGGTTGCGACGTGCTGAGGACAAGAAGACCTACCGCGATGATGAGTAAAAACCAGTATGGCTTCGACATGTGTGCTCCTTTCGATAACGGCTTTAGCCTTACCCTCTGGTTCGGCATTGCGAAATACCATGGTAGTCGCGTCTGTTCAAGCTAACGCCTCCCATGGAAAAAGATCGTCTCTACTAATCGGGCCTTTCCCGCACAATCGCTGTGTCGTTCGACCTCGGCTAGTTCGCTCCCGGTCCAGGAGTCGTCAGAAATGTCGCCCAAGCGTGAGCGAGTTCTTGGCCCCTGTCCGTTGTCAGCATTGCTTCTGCCAGGATTCTGCGTTTGCGTCTGTCCGTGATCCCGCCGCGAACCTGCAATGGCTCGCCGAGTGACACTGGGCTGCGGAACCGTACCCTGAGTTCGGCGGTCAGAGCCTCCCAATTGCGCGAGATGATTGCCTTCGACATGGCCTCGTCCAACACGGTGGTGATGATGCCGCCATGAACGATGCCGCGGAAACTCTCCCAACCTTCAGTCGGGGTCCAGTGGGCGCACACCCCATCAGAGTCGTTCATAAACTCGATGCGAAGGCCGTTGGGATTCTGCGTGCCACAAACCACACAAGCGGGATTCAGACGCGCCAGATTTCGTTTATCCATTCCATTCCTGTCTCGATCCCGGTTTCGATTGGGACTCAAGACGCCGACACCGCGACGCTCCCGTTTCTGGAAGGGGGTCTGCCCCTTAGGGGGGCAGACTCCTCTTCTTCATACTTGGGTAATTAACGGGATTCTCAATAGTCGAGGGTCTTGTCTGAAGCAAGAATCACGTCCGCAAGTTCTCCCATGTCCTTGCCAATGCGGGCGCCAGGACGCAGATTCTGTGCTGTTAACCCCGCGGCCTGGGCGCAGTGCGGGCAGACCAACACCTTGCCACCCGCCTTCACGAAGCCGTCATAGTACGCGGAGATTTGCGCGTTTATGCCGGTAGCAGGGTTCTGCACTTGACGCTGGTCTGCGAGACGTGGGCCCTCCACGTCGAGCAGCAAGGTCACGTCCGCACCGTGCTCCTGCAGGTATTGGGCAAAATGCACAGCCATTAAGGCTGAGTGCGAACTGTCCGAGTAGTGCGACAGGTGAATTACAATTTTCTGTTTGGCTTTTGCTTGAACGGTAGACGGATTGAATCCCGAAACGGCGATGATGCCCGCTCCTAGGATCATGGCTGCAATGACGGCCAAACCAACTCTATTCTTTGGCTTCATGGATTGATCCTCCTGGATCTTCATACTTCAGGAATATCTTGTGTGCCGACGCGGTCCGCCAGTTCAGGGCGAATCGCCTGTGTTTGCGGTGCCGTTGCTGCCAGACTCCATGTCTGACGCAGGCCGATTCCCGCCAGCAACGTGATCGCAGAAATCGCGGCCAGCGACCCGATGCACAGCAGACACCACATAGCGAGGATGTAGGCCTCGACATAGGCCAGATAGAGCGCGAACGCCAGGCCGACGAGGGAAGCCACGAATCGGATGCTTGCAAGCAACCGGCTCGTGCCAAACGATAGTGCGAAGAGGAGAAGATAGCCGAGTACGCCGATCAGGGCAACGGGCACGCCAAGCAAACGCGCGTAACTACTGCGGTTGACAAGGTCGCAGTTGAAGGTGGCGCTCAGGTCGCAATACTCAGTGGCAGAAGTGCTGTAATGGTTGTGGAGAGAGACGGCCGATAGAACTCCGCCCAGCAGACAGCATCCGAGCAGGAGAGAGCGGACGGTACGCTTTTTCATGGCAACTGGCACCCCGTTTTCTCACTCAAGCTCTTCAGTGACTGAAGGCCGACACGGCGTTCGCCGTCGTCAAAGATCCAGGTGGGGGTATAGCGGACTTGGGCTGCGATGCAGGGGAACGTCATCTGACGGGTGCCCCGCACCGAGCACTCGATGTAGGGAACATACTTGAACGCCGGTCCGAACAGCTTCTTTTGATCGTCGCAGTGAGGACACAGGAAGCTGCCGTACATCGTCGCTTTCTTGTCGGCCAGGCACTTCGCGAACACATCCAGCTTGCCTGGTTCCGCGGAGCCAGCGGTTGTGCAAAACCCTGCCACTGCTAACACAACCAGCAGGGCCTTGGACACTGGGGTTCGGATTGACTTCGGCGAGCGATTTTCATTCATGACCGCAGCAGTGTCCGTGATGATTGCAATGATGCCCATGACCGCCACCGTCCCCGTAGCCGTAATGATGCCCTCTGCAACCGGGACAGCCCGTTACAGGGGAAGTTCCGCGAAGTCTCAAGTTCTTGCCTCTTATTTCTAGTGAGCTGGCTACCAGGAGAGACCCATTTCCCACGCGCGTGCCTGTAACCTCTATACGGTCCCCTACGGCAGGCAGAAAACCCTGATCTTCAAGAAAGCGTGCCGGGCCTAAACAAACCTCAGATCCAGCACGGTCGCCTTGCAGCCAAATATGGAGGTCGTTATTGGATAAGACAGTCGTCTCACCCACAAGACCGTTCAACGTAACCGGATCACTTTGCGTTTGAGACCAAACGACAGGGGCGAGAATAAACATTAGAGCGAACAGTAGTGCATCCCTTTTGCCGATCATCGTCTCCTCCCGGGAAGGTCTCTCCTTCCAGAGACTCTTTCTCTATCTCGTGAATGGATGTAGTATACACCTAGATGTAATGCAGCAGACCATGCAATCATTCGAGCGGAAGAGAGGAATTCTGATGAGAATCGCAATGCCATTATCGGCAGGGCAACTGTCTCAACATTTTGGTCATGCCGAACAGTTCTTGTTTGTCGATGCCAACATGCAAGAACGGAAAGTTTTGGGCAGGAAGCTCGAAACAGCCCCTGACCATACTCCCGGCCTGCTTCCCGTCTGGCTTGCCGAGCATGGCGTCGATGTCGTGATTGCCGCCGGATTGGGAGCGCGTGCGCGGGACCTGCTGGCGGCTAACTCGGTAGAGGTGCTGACTGGGGTATCGGCGATGCATCCCGATACTTTGGTCAGCCAGTTTGTAAACGGTAGACTGGAGACGGGCACAGATACTTGCGATCACTCAAAGCACGGCTGCAGCCGTTGAGCATCATCGCGAAAGCAGGGAAAATACAATTGCCTAACACCGCAAAGAAACGCAAAACAGACCCAAGATGCCCTCGGCACGATTACCCCTGTACGTGCGCGATGGGACATCTCTATCGATTCGTAGAGCCAGTGCTTTTGCTTGTGCTCAAGGAGAAGGGCCGCTCGTACGGATACGATCTCTTGGGAAGCCTGGCGGAACATGCGTTCACCGATGGAGAGATTGAGAAGGCAGTCTTGTACCGCACGCTCCGGCGGCTCGAAGAGAACGGTTACATCAAGTCGGCCTGGGACACGGATGAGCCAGGACCCGCGCGCAGGGTCTACACTCTCACAAGAGACGGCGAAGCACACCTTAAGGAATGGGCTCAGGTTCTAGCCAAGGTCGCCGGTTCCATGACTCGATTTGTCCGTCGGGCGTCCGCCGGCAATCTTTGAATGGAGAAGCGCGTAGCCCGCTTCGCTGCCCCAGCCTGGGGTCGGCCGGAGTCTGATGGAGATTCTCCCATTCTTTCTCGCGCCGTTTTTAGCCGACTACCCGATTTTCACTTCGTAAACACTGCAGGCACCGCCGGCCATTTGCTCCGGGTGCCGCCGAAGAGAAAGAACTAGCGTTTCAAGTAGGCCTTCAGCATCCAGATGGTCTTCTCATTGCGGTCTGCCGTGTCCTGTGCGAGATTCGTCGTGCCGATGTCCCCCTCACGCTCCGCGTCACGAGCCAGTTCTCTCAGGCGCCCGGTCAACAACTCCAGGTCGACAAGTACATTGCGGACCATATTGCCGCTCTCTGGTGTGTTGCGATCTTCCTTGAGGATCGCCATCGACAGTTGCTCTTCCAGCGTTCGCACTGGTGGTGCACCGAGTGCGATTGCCCGCTCCGCCAAGGCGTCATTGGTATCCGCAATTTCGCGATAGAGCTTCTCGAACAGTTCATGCAGCATGAAAAACTGTTGTCCCGTTACGTTCCAGTGATAACTGCGCAATTTCTGATAAAGGACGGTGGTGTCGGCTTGCAGGACATTGAGGGCCTGGGGCACCGAAAAGACTGCCGTAGTCACGCTTTTGCTTGCCATGAGTGTTCTCCTTTACTACATGCCGAACGAGACATTCAGGCCTGAAGTACGCCGGAGATGAATGCCGTATTGGCGATCCAGGGCCCGATAGTTATTCATCTTCGCTCATAGGATGTATTATACACCTAGATGCAGATTACTCCACACAGCCCCAACTCGAAACGCTTCAGACATTTGTTTTCTGGATGTAGGGAATCCTGGACGAATGCGGACGGAACCAATGGTAGGCAAATGCGCCAATCCGGAATGTGCCGCAACATTCCGCTACCTGCATGAGGGCAGGCTCTTCCAGGTCGACATGCGACGCGTGTCCGGCAGACATGAGGGGATTTGCGAGTTCTGCGGGCATCCACATCATGTGCGCCATTTCTGGTTGTGCAATGCGTGCGCTCGGACGATGACCTTAACCTGTACGGAGGAAGGGTGTGTGGAACTCGTTCGCAAGTCCATCCCAACCGTACCGGCGGTGCCATTGGCGTGCCCTCTCGAGAGCGCGGGCAAAGTTTCCGAATGTCAGGTCGTGAAACGGCCCCGTTTCAGCAGCACTGTGCGGGACGCAAAAATCGTCGCGAAGCTCGCAGATGTGAAAGATTGAGGCCGAATTTCGTACGAATGCTATGGGGATCTTACTGGGCGCTGACAGAAATCTGATCCAGTATTGTTGACGTTGAAAACGGAGTACGTCTTCAGCTGCACTGGCAAGGTCTGCCCCGAATCGCTTCACGACCTTCCCAAACTACGAATGGCACGATCGCCAGGGCTGCCAACGGGTCGGCCCACCTAACCCGCCAAAGCGAGGCGACAACCAGGCCAGTAAGGGCAATCAGCGAGAGATAAGCGCACAGGGCTGACTCGGCGGCATCTGCCCTCAGTGCTGCACTTTTTGTCGCCTGCGAGAGCCGTCGCTTCTCTCTGGCAAGCAACGGCATGATCACGGCCGCTGCCGCAAGAATTGCGATTCCCAGGACAGTCGGCCTCGACTCGCTGTACCCGAGGAGGGTGAAAAGCGCGGCTGCAATTATGTAAGCCGCCAGCAAGAACAGCAATCCGCCCGCAAGTCGAGCCGCGCGGCGCTCGGCTTGCTCAGGTGAGGTCGCGGCACTGAATCTCCAGAGAACAATGACGGCCGATAGGAGTTCGATGGCACTGTCGCCACCGAAAGCCAGCAATGCCGGACTGCGCGCGCGCCAGGCCGCAAAAAGGGATATGCTCGCCTCGACGGTCATCCAGACGATTGTGATCGCCTGGATCCAGCGGATGCGCTGAATCGCGCCAGCCGCCGCGATTTGCTGCATTGAACTCATTTGAGTCAGTATTATCCACTGCGCCCGACTGACGGGTTTAAAAGCCAATCGGGACGAAACCCACAGATGATCACGATCTCAAAAGAAGATTACCTCAAAGCCATCGCCGAGGCTGAATCCGAGGGCCAAGCTGTCATCCCGGCACCGCTGGCTCACTGGCTTTCGGTGACACGACCCGCTGTAACGTTTGCGTTGAAGCGGCTGACCAAAGACGGACTGGTATCCGTCAAGCGGGACGGACACATTCAGCTCACGCCGGAAGGCCGCAAGATAGCCGAGCGCACTATTGTCCGCGACCACCTGATCGAGCGAATGCTGAGCGGGATCTTTGGCATGGCGTGGTACGGCAATCGGCCAAACGGATATGCTGGCTTCCACCACGGCATAACGTACGATATAGTGCGTTTTCTGAAGCCACCCCAGTCAAGGCCTGCGGGGCCGGCTGTAGGCTACGCCAAGCCTGAACACCGCCCACATCACTCCTGTCACTGCGCTCGCGACCATCGTCAGCGCCAGATCAGGCTGGAAGAGACGCAAAGTCTCCATCGATGCGCCAAAAAGCTTTGGAATAAGGTAGAAGAAAAACCAGGCCATCACGAGCGTCGCGAGCAGGGGAAACCACAGGCTGAACAACCCGAATGCGCCGGATTTGGCACGCAGTGCATCACGATGAAACCATGCCCAGACCATGCTGTATAAGAACGCAAGGGGCATGAGAGCTAATCCGACAAACACAGCCTTTTGTTGCCAGCGACTCCCTTCGCCAGCGTAATCAAGGCCGAGTGCTCTGGCGCTGATGCCGTTGCGGAGCTCCATGGTTTCGCCAAACCCAATTCCACTCCCCGCATTGACCAGGACGACAACGCCCTTCTTCTCTGCCGGAACCATGGTTGCAAGCGTTTCGATTCCGGGGGTGGAGCCAGAGTGGAACACGGTTCCCTTTTCGGTATCGATGAACCAGCCGAAGCCATAAAACGGTGACGCCGCACTGGCCTGGCGCATCATGGCAGCCTTTGCCCTTGCGCTGATGATGTCGTCCTTACCATTCATCATGATTGCCAAATATCGGGCCAGGTCGCGGGCGCTTGCGATGACGCCGCCTTGCGGAGCAGTTGCACGATCGGTCATGCTCCCTGCGATGGGGCGCTTCGTGCCGAACCAGGGCCGATGCCCTGTCGCCATCGCGTCATGGCTTTTTCCGTCGGCGACGAAGCTGTGCTCCATGCCGATGGGTTCGAGAATCTCTGTCTCGATGTAATTCGCATATTCCCGGCCGCTCACAGCCTCGATGAGGGCGCCGAGAATTTGGTAGTTTGCGTTTGAATACTCCCATTTGGTTCCGGGTTCGTAGGCAGGAGTCCATTGCGCAATCCGTTTCACCTGGCGTGATAGCGCGTCCTTGCTTTGGGTCAGGTCCGTCGGGGTTTGGTTGCCCTGCAGTGTTGAATAGCCGCTTGTGTGGCTTAGCAGTTGGCGGATTGTGATTGCGCCGGCCGGGCGGCCTGAAAACACATCCAGATAGTGCGAAATCCCGGTATCCAGGTCGACCCTGCCCGCCTCCACCAGTTGCATCACCGCCATTGCAGTGAAGCTCTTGGAGATTGAGCCAAGCACGAACGGAGTATCTGGCGTTACCTTCCTGCCGCTTCCGATGAGCATCTCGCCACGTGCATCGGAATGAATCTCACCGTCTTCGACGCCTGCATAGGCGAGGCCGGGAGTTCCAGAGATCGGCATCTCGGTGGTGATGAAGTCATCGATCGATCCGGAGGGCACGCTTGCCTGTAGTGCAGTGGCAATCCCCAATGCAAGCAACGCCAAGATATACCGCATACCGCCGCCTCCCTTCATGCGCCGCTGTCTGGCATGGACTCGATGATCCCCAAATGAACGGCAGTTTTGCCTATTGCTTGCTGACATATCGCGATGTCCCGCAGGCCTTTGATCACAACGTCACCAAGTGCATTGCCCGCAGCTCGGCCGGCAAAGGCTCGCAGGACACGTATCGCTATATCCACGGCGAAGTGCGCAACTATCGCTCCAATCCTCGACGCCAGTAAAGCTAGCCATGAAAGACGCCTACGAGCGTGTTGCACCGATGATTGTTCCCGCTATTGCAAATGACGTGGCCGCTCCGAAGGGCTCAACACCCTGACGAAAGGAAGGTCTTTTTGGCTAACGCGTCTAGACGGCAAAGGCCGGGGTTCGACGCCAGAGTTAAGATCTATGTTGTTTGTTTTCTGTTAGTTAAGTATAATAACCAGTTGGGGTTGAGTCAAGCGCTTTCTCGCCTGTGGTTGGGTCTTGGCGAGGAGGTTTGGTTCAGGCTACCTATGGGATGAGCCGGTCGCGGGGCGACTCTTGCGCGGCCGCCGGGCCGATGCGGCGAATGCCGCGAGAAAGATTGAACGCCGTGTTCACCAGCCCGACGTGGGTAAATGCCTGCGGGAAGTTGCCCAAGAGGTGTTTTGCAACCGGATCATATTCTTCGGAGAGCAGTCCGACGTCATTGCGAATGTCGAGCAGCCGTGCAAATAAGTGCTCCGCTTCCTCCTGACGGCCTTGCAACCCATAGTTGTCTGCCAACCAGAACGAGCAGGCGAGAAATTGGCCCTCGCCATGGGGCATGCCGTCAACGGACGGATCTACGGTATAGCGGGCAACAAAGCCGTCTTGCATAAGCTGGTTTTCGATCGCTTTGACGGTTCCCAGCACCCGGGCATCGTCGGCAGGGAGAAAGCCGACCAGCGGAATCATGAGGAGACTGGCATCGAGATGCCGGGAGCCGTAATACTGCACAAACGAATTCAGTTCGACGTCGAAGCCCTCGTCGCAAACCTGGTCGTGGATCTTATTCCGTAGCGCGCGCCAGCGGTTGATGTCGCCCGAAAACCATCCGCGCTCGATGGATTGAACCGCGCGATCAAGGGCCACCCAAGCCATCACCTTGGAATGAGTAAAATGGCGGCGTGGCCCCCGCATTTCCCAGATGCCCTCGTCCGGCCGTTCCCATCCCGTCTCAAGAAATTGCAGGAGGGCTTGCGTCACACCCTCACTCATCCCCTGGTGCGGTTCAAGTCCTGCTTGCCGGCACTGAAAGAGAGTATTCGCAACTTCGCCGAAAATATCCAACTGGAACTGCTTGTAGGCGGCATTGCCGGTGCGCACAGGCTTCGAGCGCTCGTACCCTGGCAACCACGGGAGTTCGAGTTCCGTGAGCCTGCGTTCACCCCGGAGTCCGTAAACGATATTCAGTTCGGAAGGGCTTCCGGCTACCGCGCGCAGAAGCCATTCCCGCCAAGCTCGGGCCTCATCGAGATATCCGGCGTTGAGTAGGGAATGGAGGGTGAGCGTAGCATCGCGCACCCAGCAGAAGCGGTAGTCCCAATTTCTAACCCCGCCAATCAGCTCGGGGAGTGAGGTCGTGGGCGCCGCGGCGATTGCGCCAGTCGGCGAAAACGTCAAGGCCTTCAGTGTAATGAGCGACCGCAGCACTGCGTCATGCCACCTTCCTTGATACGAACAGCGATCCGACCATTCTCTCCACCACTTCTCCGTGTTCTGAACCTCATTCTCGACATTCAGCGGCGACGGCTCACTGCGTTGCGAGGGATACCAGGTGAGATCAAAGGGAACTCTCTGTCCTTCCTTTACCGTGAATTCAGCTACGGTTTTGAAGTTTTCCCCGCGAAGCGGGACCTGCGTGCGCAGACTGAGCATGTCCGGACCCGCGATCGCCGAGATGCCGTGGGCCGTGCGGGTTACCCAAGGAATCACAGACCCGTAGTCGAATCGAATCACCAGCTCCAACTTCATCGAGACGTGTCCGCGTTTGCCAACGACCAGCCGCAGAAGTTCCGGTACGTCGTTGCGGGGTGTCATGCAATCCACCAGCAGGGCCGAACCACTGTCTGTCTGGAATTCAGTTTCAAGAATCAAAGTGCCTTCGCGATAGCGGCGACGAGCCATTCGAATGGGTTCCACCGGTGAAATGGACCAGTGGCCGTGTTCAGGGGTTCCCAGCAGCGCCGCAAAACAAGCGGCGGAATCAAAGTGCGGGAAGCAGAGCCAATCGATCGATCCCTGCTTCGAAACCAGAGCGGCGGTGTGGCAGTCGCCGATCAGAGCGTAGTCTTCAATAGGGTTGGACAGGAATAACCTCCGCACGCGCAAACAGCAACCTTGCGCAATGTGACACTTAACTTGTGGAGACGACCACGTTCGCTCGCTTTTGCTGCAGGGCGGCCTTGTCCCCGGAAAGCGTTTTCTTGGACCTCACGCTCCCCACGATCACGATCAGGTTTGTGGCAAGGATCACGGCAAAGGCGACTGCGGGCAAGAAGGCGAATTCCGCACCCCTGATTTCGACCACCTGGATGGCCAGGACAGCGGTGATCAATCCGCGCGGCAAGACCCAAATGATCAACTCTCGTTCATCGTCCGGTATTTGATGCCGGGACCAACGGCTGACGACGGCCGCAAGCCATCGTCCCAACAGAATCGCGCCCAAAATTCCCGCCGTCGGCAGAAGATAGCGAGGGGTCACGAATTCCATCACCACGCCGAGCAGGGCGAAGAAGAAAGTGCGCAACAGAAAAGCCAGCTCGGAATGAAACGTAAGGATTGGGAGATGCTCCTGGCCCGGCGCAACCCCGAGCTCTTCCGCGCTCTCGATCAAAGGCCGGAGAACGCTGGAAACGTTGGCCAGGGTCAATCCGAATACCAGAACTGCGATGAGGCCGCTGCCATGAAGCGCTCGACTGCCGGCATACAAGCAAAGCACGACACCAAACGTGAGCACATGCCAGAAGCGCTCTTCCGAAAGATGCGGCAAGAGGCGTGACCATATCACCCCGGCCACGACCGCGAGCAGCAAGGGCACCCCGACCTCACGGCTCAGATTCACCAGTAAAGACTGGAAGGCAAAGCCGGTGTGCATATTGACCAGACTTTCCGCGGTAAGCACAGCCAAAACGTCGCCCAGCGAGGCTTCGAGAAGCAGCGTTACTCTGGTGGCATCCGCAATCTGCATCTGCTGCAGAATCGGCAGAACCATGGAACTGCTGGTGCAACCAACAACCGCACCGATCAGCAAGGCTGAAATCGCCGGCAGGTGCAGACTGTAGGCCATGACCACCGCGACCAGCCCAACGGTCAAGAAATAGCTCAGCAACGCCAACAGCAAAGCGCCGGGAAAGTGTTTGATGGTTTCTCGAAGCTTGAGCTCAAGTCCACCCTCGAACAGGATCACAATCAACGCCAGAGTGCCAAAGGCCTGAGTTACAGGCTTGAACTGTGCGACGTCAACCCAGTGAAAGACGGGCCCGATCAGAAGGCCGATGACAATCAGTACCACCAGGTCGGGTATTCGGGTGTGGCGGAACAGGCGATTGGCAATGAAGGCCAATACGATCAAGCCGCCCATGAGGCCGAAGAACAGAGTGAGATCCATCGTGGTTTAGGACCGTCCCAGCAAACTAGGGAACATACTGGGGATCAATTCCTCCCTTTCCGCCGGCGAATTGGACGTTTAACCGAGGAATGTTCACCAGTTCGAAGGTCGCGGAAGCAAGCCGAATCTTGTTATTGGATTTGTCCACTTCTTCCAGAATCCGGGTGAAAAGACGGTCTTTCACGAACCGCCGTTTCCGATAGTCTACGATGTAGCGTGCCGTGAACTCGATCCAGTTATCATTGGCTGCGAGCGTGATCATCGGTTCAATGCGGGCTGGTTCGAGCCGGTATTTGTTGACGGCGCGTTCCCAGGCTTCCCGCGATTCCACCGCGTAATCGCGGCATACTTCATTGACGATGCCCTCCAGATTATTTCTTGTGTACTCCCAGTCCGAACCATACCGAACGGGCACGGTAATCTCGTCCCACAGGAAGGGGAAGTCAGCAGAATAATTAAAGACCGGATCCTTGAAGATGACACTGTTTGCAATGCGTACGATCCGGCCGTTGTAAAGATCGCCGTTCACCCATTGACCTACCTCCATCAGCGTCGTGCGTAACACACCAATGTCTATAACATCCCCGCGCACGCCGCCCATTTGCACCCGGTCTCCCGGGGAATAGAAGTTACCAAAGGAGACGGCCACCCACCCGGCGACGCTGACGATGACTTCTTGCAGCGCAAATGCAACCCCGGCGCCGGCAACTCCAAACGCCACCGTGAGGCCACCCAGTCGATCACTGAAGATCGTGGCCAACAGAGCGATGCTCAGCACATACGAAAGAAATGTGACGAACTTCCGTACCCGGTAACGGGTGTCGGCGCCGGTGACATGGCGGCTTAATGAGCGCCGGGCCAGGCGGCTGACCGCAAAGATGATGACCAAGCCCACAACTGCCGCTACCAGCCTTCCCACCGTGGGGTCAAACAGCCAGCGCTTGATTTGTTCCTGCATAAAGTCTCCTTAAGTTATGCTCCTCAAGCTTGATAGCGCTAATCGTTCCCTGACCATCGTCGAGCCATGATTCTACCCTCGGGAACAAGCGTATGTGTGCAGACGGCACAACGGACCGTCGAACCAAGCGGAAACCTGAAATGACTAATTTGCCAGGGTGTATGATCCAGCGAATGCGAAATAATGAACGACAACCCCTGCCATTCCGGGCTCGAAGAGACCATGATCACAGCCTATCGGGAGATCATAGAGACGCAGCGGCGCACGCCTGAGGTGGGGAACCTCCGCACCGCCGCTGGAGTTGGGATCTTCCCTTAGGGAGTTGACCTGGAAATGAAAACGTTGGTTCGCCTCGCCGCAGTGGCCGGGCTGGTTTTGGTGCTGGTCCTCATCTGGAGGTCCGGCCTCACCTCCTGGGCTCCCCTTGTGCCGATGACCCGCGAAATCAGGAGGATTCTCAACCTGTCCTATTTTGACATCGGCAAGCTGCCGGTGACGCCCCTTTTTCTGATCAAAGCGATTGGCTATCTGATCCTGTTGGGTCTAGGTGCGCGTTTGGGTCGCAAGGTCATCCGCGACCGAATTCTCGCGCGAACCTCCATCGACCCGGGACTGCAGTATGCCTTGTCCGTGGGCACGGGTTATTTGATCTTCCTCGTGGGGCTGACGACCGGACTGCAGTCCCTCGGCCTCGACCTGACCAGCGTGGCTTTTTTGGGCGGTGCGATTGGTATTGGAATCGGGGTCGGTCTCCAGCCTATCGTAAACAACTTCGTTTCTGGACTGATTCTGCTCGTGGAGAGGCCCATCAAAGTAGGCGACCGGGTGGAAATCGAAAAGTTGACGGGAGACGTTGTCAAGATCGCGGCGCGCAGTACCTGGGTACGGACCAACGATAATGTCGTGATCATCGTTCCGAACTCAGAGTTCACTTCGCAAAGGGTGACGAACTGGACCGCCAATGACCGCAGCGTCCGGATCACGTTGCCGGTCGGGACTTCCTATTCGAGCGATCCAGAAAAAATAAAGCAGCTGCTGCTGAATGTAGCCAATGAACACCCCGACGTTCTGCGGGAGCCGGCTGCCGACGTCATATTTGCTGGCTTTGGGGACAGCTCTCTCGATTTCGAGCTGCGGGTGTGGACGATGAGCCAGGTTCGAACTCCACAAATCCTGCAGAGCGATATGTACTTTTCAATTTTTAGGTTGTTCAAGCAGGAAGGCATCGAAATTCCATTTCCGCAGCGCGATCTGCACCTGCGGACCGTGTCGATGCCCATCAGATTCTCGCCCGACAGAACTGCAGAATAGCAAGCGTCAGGTGTGTCTGCGGGTGGTGGATCGGCCGTCCCATGCTCCGACCAGCAGCACCGGGCGTTCGGCGGTCTGGATCACCCGGTTGGCCACACTGCCAAGCGCGACCCGGCGCCGTGAACTGCCGCGCCCGTTCTTTGCCAGGATGATCAAGGCTGCATCTTCGGACTCGCTGACGGCAACGATGGTCCGAGCCGGACCCGAGCCGGTAGCCAAGGCTCTGGCCTTCAGGTTTCTGCCACGCAGCGCCTGTGCAACGTTCTCCAGATACTTAAGAAGCTGGGTTTCCTCAAAATCGGCCTCGGGCACTCCTAGGAGCAAAATCTCACTGCCAAAGGCTTCCGCGAATTTTCTCGCGTAAGGCAACACGTTTTCTGAACTTCTCGAGCCATCGAGCCCCACCAGCAACCGCTCGAACCGGGTACGCCGGCTGCGCCACTCCTCGGTTGGGCGAATCAGCAGGACGGGTGAGCGTGCCTTGCGGATGATTCGTTCCGCAACGTCGCTGACGAAAAATCGCTCCAGGCTCGAGCGTCCGTGTGTGGTCATTACGATCAGGTCTGCCCCGAGGTCACGAGCGACGGTGGTAATCACTTGGTCCGGCTGTCCCCGCTCAACTGCAAGATCCACCTTCAACCCCGATTGCTCCAGGTGCCACGCCATTTGCTTGAGATAAGTCTCCTCCGGGTTCCCACTCCCGCGATTTCCGGAGGTTTCGGCCGTTCCCATGGCGCTGACGGCAGAAATTAAGGTCAAATGACAGCCCATCGTGCGGCAGAGACTGTCTGCGATCGGAAGCGCCGACTCAGCCATGGAGGAACCATCCAATGGCACGACGACATCCTCGAGCGTCATTTCGTGCTCCGGTCTTCCTTCCCGTTGGTATGGCAACAAGTACTGCCCGGAATACAGGCGGCCTAGATGGTTGGACAACGCTACCGGTTCCCCGCGTCGAGACCGGACGTAGGTAAACCAAAAGTAGAGCACCGGGATAAAGAGGAAATAAGCCCAGGCGCCCTGAGTGAAACGCTCCACGAAGATGATGACCGTGGCCCCGGAGGTGAGCAGAGCCGCAATCATCGTACCGGAAAGACCCAAGGAATTATGCCAGGAGGCCTGCCGCCGCTGGAGGCGGATCAGGCGCTTGGCTGCGGCCCAACTCGTCATGCTAAGGAGAACGAAGACTCCAATTGCATACAGCGAGAGATAGGTCTCCTCCTTGGTTCCCAAGCTGATGTAGCACGCGGAAACGACTGCGACTTCTACCCAAACCGGGGCGTCCGCCACATCAAACTGGTTGCGCTGACCGATCCGCGCCGGTATGTAGTGGCGGTAACGGAGACCCAAGGCCAGGTTCTGCAATCCCTGCGCACTGGCCGCCGCTGCCGATCCCAGCACCACAATCCCAATCAGAGTCCCCAGATACGGGAAGGGGCGAGGCAGGAGCGCATCCATGGTTTGAGTGAATACTGAAACCTGCTGGTTGGTAGGATCGGATAGTTTCAGGATGGCGGGTCCGACGACAAGCATGGTGACGCACGTGGTGCCCATCACGATGATCAGACTGCGGAAGGCTTTTTGGCTCCGCTGCTCCGGCGTACCCTCATACGCCGCCACCAGGTTGGCGAACACTTCGATTCCGGTCATGAGGGCGAGTAGCCGAGAATAGCCGCCCAGGGTCAGATTCAAGTATCTGGAAGAGAAAGCATTTAAGTTGAGGTCCGGCAGGTGAAAACCAAATTTCCAGATAGTGACGATAATCATCACCCACAGCAACAAAAGTACTCCAAGGGTTGCCGGCCCGAAGGCCCGGGCTGCAGTCTTCGGGCCGCGATTCACCAGCCATCCGATTAAGACGCTCATTAGCACCGCAAGGAGGGTTCGATACTTAAGTCCATGGAAGCCGTAGTCCAGGGGCGGATAACGATCCGCCAGCAGGGTCACGAGGGCGGCCACGCTAACCAGGAAAGTCAGTGTGTATTCGACGAAGGTGATTCCCGAGTTGACTTTGACCGCCCAGGCGCCAAATTCCTCTTCTGTTAACCCACTCCCTCCGGTTCCATCCGTGACCCAGCGGATCACCTGGCGATACATGGCGGAGACCACCGCAACCGTCAGCACGACCAACCAAACGCTTGCCCCAAATGTAATCTGAGCGACTCCGGCCACAACGACGAGCTGCAGAAAAGGCCCGAACACATACAACGGCGAAGTCGCCGGGTCGCCTCCGCCCGCAAGTGCACCTTCAAACGAATTCGAGAGCCGGTGTGAGATATGAGCCATGTACGACCTTTACGGACCCGGGTAATTTCTCAAATACAATTTTGTGGCCAGATGGATCCTCGGTAGGATACTCCCCGCGGCATCAGGTACGGGGCAAGGCTGCGGCCGAAACACAGTGGATCGAATCGGGATGTCTAACTGTATAGACGGTGATTTGCTAGTGTCCCGAGTCTAATATTCGTTTAATAAATAACAGGCTTCCTGCATCTGATATAAGCAGGAGGGACTGTATGGCTCTGGGTCGTCCGCTCGCGCCGCTCACTCTGCTTCCGGCTGAACGGCAGCGGTTGTTGGAATGGTCGCGCCGTCCGAAGACGGCGCAGGCACTGGCCTTGCGCGCCCGCATCGTGCTGCTCTGCGCCGAGGGGCGGAACAATACCGAGGTCGCGCGCCAGGTGCGGGTCACGCTGGCTACGGTAGGCAAGTGGCGAAAGCGTTTCTTGCTTCTGCGCCTCGATGGACTGCTCGATGAGCCTCGTCCCGGCACCACCCGCCGTCTGGGCGATGCCGAGGTGGAACGAGTGCTGGCCTGTACCTTGGAAACACAACCGGAAGCGGCCACGCACTGGTCCACCCGCTCGCTGGCGCAAGTCACCGGCCTGAGCCAGAGCAGTATCAGCCGCATCTGGCGCGCGTTTTCGCTGCAACCGCATCGTAGCCAAGCTTTCAAACTGAGTCGCGACCCCCTGTTTATCGACAAAGTCCGCGACATCGTCGGTCTCTACCTGAACCCGCCCGACCGAGCGCTGGTTCTGTGCGTGGACGAAAAGAGCCAGATTCAGGCACTGGATCGCACGGCGCCGCTTCTGCCCATGCGCCCGGGACAAATCGAACGCCGCACGCACGACTACAAACGCCACGGCACTACCAGCCTGTTCGCCGCTTTCAACGTGGCCAGCGGCAAAGTACTGGGCCAACTCCATCGTCGACATCGCTCCCGCGAGTTCCGCCGTTTCCTCAACACCATCGACCGTAACGTGCCCGCCGAACTCGACGTACATCTCATCCTGGACAACTACGGCACGCACAAAACCCAACTGATTCGCCGCTGGCTGGCCAAGCGTCCTCGTTTCCACCTGCACTTCACTCCGACGTCGGCCTCCTGGCTCAACTTGGTGGAGCGCTGGTTCGCCGAGTTGACGGAAAAGCAAATCCGTCGCGGCGTCCATCGCAGCACCCTGCAGTTGGAGAACGCCATCCGCCATTTCATCGCTCACCACAACCAACACCCGAAACCTTTCGTCTGGACCAAATCGGCCGACCAAATCCTCGAATCGGTCGCTCGCTTTTGTAAACTAACTTTAGACTCAGGACACTAGACTGGCATGATTCATATTGGGGGCATGATGAAGATTTCCGTCTTCTGTGGAGTGAGCGTCGACGGCTTTCTTGCCCGGGCGAACCACGCGCTCGATTTTCTGGAGACCGGCGGGCAGGAGCCACACGGCTTCGAGGAATTCTATGGTGGCGTCGACGTGGTGGTGATCGGGCGGAAGACTTTTGAAGTCGTGCTGACATTCGGCAAATGGTTTTACGGAAAGAAGCCGGTGGTGGTGTTGAGCAGCCGCCCGCTCGACTTCTCGCGTGTGAAAGGCGGAGTGGTCGAGCAGATGTCCGGTGAACCCGCCCAAATCGCGGCGCGGCTCAAGGCACGCGGCTTCAAGCATGTGTATATCGATGGCGGAGTCACTATCCAACGATTCCTGGTGGCGGGGTTCATCGACCGTTTGGTGATCACGCGAGTGCTAGTGCTGATCGGAGCAGGCATCCCGTTGTTTGGCCCGGTGACGCGCGACATCCGCCTTCACCTCGTGGCCACGCACCTACACGGGCGGCCTGGTGCAGAGTGAATACGAGATTGGTGCTACTCGGCGTACCCTAGTCAGGAAGAAGCGTGCGCTGAAACCGCGAACGAAGACTCCCGCCAGCCGGAAGCGGCAGCCGAACTAAAAAATACGCAGGCCTAATGGCGACCCGGTGACACGGTATGGCTCTCATCGTTTTCCTTCGAGGTGTTAACGTCGGCGGACATAGGACATTTCGCCCCAGTGTCCTTGCAAGAGAACTCAGCAAGTACGATGTCATTAATGTCGGTGCCACAGGAACATTCGTCGTTCGCAGCCCTGGCTCTCGAACAAAGTTCCGTGCTGAATTGCTTCGGAGGCTGCCATTCAAGGTGGAGGTTGTGCTCTGCGATGGTCGCGATCTCATCCGCCTGGAGACGGAGAATCCGTTTGGAGAAGAACCGTCGCGCCCCGATACAGTTCGATTCGTGAGTATCCTGTCGAGAACCGGAGGCCTCCGGGCTGTCCTGCCAGTCACATTTCCTCCCGAGGAAGAGTGGTTCGTGCGAGTTATCGCGTCGAAAAACCGATTCGTCTTCGGAGTCTACCGTCGCCACATGAAAACGATCGGCTATCTTGGCCAAATCGACAAGCTGTTCGGTGTGCCGGCAACTACACGCAACTGGAACACCATCCTTGCCGTCGTGCGGCTTTTGAAAAATCAGGGAAAGAAAAGCGGCCGCCGAAATGCAAACTCGCGCTGACGGAGCCCTCCAACGGCGCATGAGGCCACGATCGCTTCCCATCCCTTCCGGATGGCTCTATCTTTTGATCGCCGAAAGGTTGAAATGGTTCGTGTGTTTTGGGACTTAGGGTTGCCCGCCATCCCGTACAACTCCTTCCCGCCAGGCGTAAACTTAACTGACTCATTCAGATGCCACCCCTTTTGCCGGAGGACTCGATGAAAATTCAAGTCAATAGCGACAAGACGATTGCGGTGGACGCCAGCCTGACGCGCTTTGTCGCAGGCAAAGTGAACCGCGCTTTGAGCAGGTTCACCGAAAGGCTTACGCGGGCGGAGATCCATCTAAGCGACGTCGATAACCGGAAGACGGGCCAAGCGGACAAGCGCTGTATGATTGAGGTGCGCCCCGCGGGAGCCCGGCCTCTGAGCGTGAGCGCGAAGGCTACGAAGATGGGGTCTGCGGTCGGCGAAGCCCTGGGCAAGATGCAACGTTCGCTCACCACATTCTTCGGCCGGAGGGGAAGGCCAGCGGCGGCAGTCTCAAGGCGGGTTGCGTCGGCCAAGAAGACGGAGGCCAGGAAGGCCACGCTTGGCACGAAAAAGAAGGCCGCCCTGAAGAAGGATGCGGTCAAGAAACCGACGAAGCTGAGCCCACGGGGCCCCAAAAAGAAGAGGATCTACCAGGCCCGACGAAAACCGTGGCCTTCCAGATAGCAGGCGCTACACTCGCCTATGGAAAACGGTCCGAGGGAAAAAAGAATATGCGCAAGCGCGTGATTTCCAATGTTCCGCAGAGTTCCTCGCCTCTTCAGCAGGACTGGCTTGACCTGAACAGCACAGCATCGGTGGAGGTCACATCCGAGGACGACAGCCATCCTGTCGAAGCGGCCCTGCTAACGGAGGAGACTCGGGGCTGGTGCGCGGCCACCCCAGGAACGCAGACTGTCCGGCTGATCTTCGATCAGCCGCAGACGCTCAGGCGCATCTACCTGGTATTTGAGGAGACCAAAATCCAGCGGACACAAGAATTTGTGGTGCGTTGGTCGGCGGAGGGCGAAAATCCTTACCGCGAGATTTGGCGTCAGCAGTGGAACTTTAGTCCTCCAGACACCGTCCGAGAAACGGAGGATCATTCGGTGGAGCTGTCGAATGTCAAAGCGTTGGAACTCGTCATCGTGCCGGACATTAGCGGTGGCGAGGCGCGTGCGTCCCTGCTGACACTCCGGGTGGCTTGATTCCGACCAACGTCGACACGCTGAAATCTGAGCGAAGGCTCCCGCCGGTTGCTCGGTTGGGTGGGGTGATCGAATTCCGGGAGGGGAAGAGGCCAGGCCAACAGATCGCAGAGCCCTTTATCGCTCCAATCACTAGTGTCCTGAGTCTAAAGTTAGTTTACAAAAGCGAGCGACCGATTCGAGGATTTGGTCGGCCGATTTGGTCCAGACGAAAGGTTTCGGGTGTTGGTTGTGGTGAGCGATGAAATGGCGGATGGCGTTCTCCAACTGCAGGGTGCTGCGATGGACGCCGCGACGGATTTGCTTTTCCGTCAACTCGGCGAACCAGCGCTCCACCAAGTTGAGCCAGGAGGCCGACGTCGGAGTGAAGTGCAGGTGGAAACGAGGACGCTTGGCCAGCCAGCGGCGAATCAGTTGGGTTTTGTGCGTGCCGTAGTTGTCCAGGATGAGATGTACGTCGAGTTCGGCGGGCACGTTACGGTCGATGGTGTTGAGGAAACGGCGGAACTCGCGGGAGCGATGTCGACGATGGAGTTGGCCCAGTACTTTGCCGCTGGCCACGTTGAAAGCGGCGAACAGGCTGGTAGTGCCGTGGCGTTTGTAGTCGTGCGTGCGGCGTTCGATTTGTCCCGGGCGCATGGGCAGAAGCGGCGCCGTGCGATCCAGTGCCTGAATCTGGCTCTTTTCGTCCACGCACAGAACCAGCGCTCGGTCGGGCGGGTTCAGGTAGAGACCGACGATGTCGCGGACTTTGTCGATAAACAGGGGGTCGCGACTCAGTTTGAAAGCTTGGCTACGATGCGGTTGCAGCGAAAACGCGCGCCAGATGCGGCTGATACTGCTCTGGCTCAGGCCGGTGACTTGCGCCAGCGAGCGGGTGGACCAGTGCGTGGCCGCTTCCGGTTGTGTTTCCAAGGTACAGGCCAGCACTCGTTCCACCTCGGCATCGCCCAGACGGCGGGTGGTGCCGGGACGAGGCTCATCGAGCAGTCCATCGAGGCGCAGAAGCAAGAAACGCTTTCGCCACTTGCCTACCGTAGCCAGCGTGACCCGCACCTGGCGCGCGACCTCGGTATTGTTCCGCCCCTCGGCGCAGAGCAGCACGATGCGGGCGCGCAAGGCCAGTGCCTGCGCCGTCTTCGGACGGCGCGACCATTCCAACAACCGCTGCCGTTCAGCCGGAAGCAGAGTGAGCGGCGCGAGCGGACGACCCAGAGCCATACAGTCCCTCCTGCTTATATCAGATGCAGGAAGCCTGTTATTTATTAAACGAATATTAGACTCGGGACACTAGCGATCCCTGGCATTTTTGATCAAGAATACGAGTCCCACAGGGACTCCTGAACCAGGAGTTCTGGACCAAAAAAGAGCTGATGGGTGGGAATCCCGAATTTGTAGACATTGTTCCAGGCGCGTTTGCGCCCGTGCTCGCCAAACACTCGAAATCGTTCTCGTTGATCGACTGCATTTCGGTTGGCGTTGATCGGATGCAGCGCAACTTCGAACCCATGGGGAAGCAGGTAGAAGCCTGGCAGCGAAGCGAATTGACGGGTGTGACCGCCAAAGTCGTGATCTACGAGACCTTTGTGGAGGGCAGACTCGAAGCTCCCAAACACCTTGCCCGCTCCGTCCACGACCTATACTTCGGACCGAAATACGAAGAGCCGCGGACAATGTGGAGTCTCTCGAACGCGTTTGCCTCCGCATTCAAGGAACTCGATCCGATCCCGCAATTCAAGGTGGCAGCTAAGCTGGGCGAATTCCTGGAAGCTCGGTTTCTGCAATCGTTCTAACTGGCGAGCGGTACCGGGCAAGCCGCCTAATTACATCCAACGGCACCGCTCGTCGGCTGGGACTCGCTCAACCCGCAGCGATCAATCGGCGGTCTCGACGCGGCTCGGTACGCGGCTGGCCAGTACTAAGCTCGCATTTCTCCCCTGCTGCGGCACCGTAAGTCGGACACCGGACAGCAAGTATCTGTTTTGTGGTGAGTTCTTTTTTCAGGGCACGAGAGATAGTGCCGCAGAACCAGGTGCAGGAATGGCCAATCTTGCGCAGTTCCGCCATGCTTAACCTGCAAACCGATCCACCACAAAACTTTGCCTAAAATGCGCCAGCCGCGATGACCGGTGATGCGAAACAGACTGAGTTCTGAGCATACTTGTCGGCAATTCTCCAGGCTGGTTTGCTGTCGAATGCCGCATTCGAGCTTTGGTGGGCCGACCCGGCAGCGGCCTCCGTCATGGCTCCGATCATCGTGAAAGAAGGAGTGGGCGTTGCGCAGAAAAACCTGTTGCGAGCAGTGCGCATGATCTCGAAGGGTTGCTATGTTCACAGATAATAACCGCTAGCTGAAATCTCGCCGAACCTAGACGTAGTCAAACAACGTCATGAATCCGAAATCCATGTGCAGTTGCTGATGACAATGGAACAGGGTCATCCCCGGATCATTGGCTACAAAATCGAAGGCGACCTCCTGATATCCGCCCAGCATAACGATGTCCTTCATGACGCCTGCCGTCGCCTTGCCCATAATGCTGGTCAATTCAAAGGTGTGCCGGTGCAAGTGGATGGGATGGAGATCGTCGCTTTCATTACGCATTCGCACGCGGTAACGCCGCCCCTCATGCAGATGGAATGCAGCCGGAGCCATGGCACCCGTAATCGGATGGGCCACGCCGTTGATTGTCCAGCGGTTGAATCCCTCTTCAGCAGCGTTCTCCTTGGCGAACGTCATTTCGAAGGTCTCATCGGGTGCTGGTGCGGTGGCGCCTGGCTTGGCGAACTTGGTGTAGTCCCAGCGGAACTTCGGCGGCGCAATCCACTGCGCTTTGCCGGCATGGCTCGCATACTCGACCACAATGCCCACGCCATGGTGGCGATCATCGTCGCTGGTATCACCCATGATCCAGACGCCGGGATGGGTCATCTCGACAATGGCAGAGATCCGCTCCGCAGTTCCCAGCCACAGAAAAAGGAACGGTGGTTGGATTCGGCACAGGATTTCCATCAAGAGCGACGACATGGAAGGTATGTCCCGGCAGTGCCAGGCTGCGAATCTCGGTGGCGCTGCCGTTCAGCACGTGGAACAATACGCGCTCGCCCTGCCTCACTTTGATTGGCTCTCCGTATCCAAGCATGCGGCCATTGATCGTGAAGGCGTTGTATCCGACTTCGTACCCATGCGGCAAACCTCTCGCGAGTGAAGCTCTCATAGCTGCCTCGCCCTTCTCCTCAAGCGCCTTTACTCTTGTCGCCGGAGACAAAACATCCTGTGCCATGTCGCCGCCGCGGCTGAAGCTCGGCTCGAATTCTTTGAGTACCAGAAAGACCTCGCGGTCGTAGTTCCCCGGCTCGTTCCTGGGCTCGATGTAAACGTGTCCTACCTGGCCGCTGTACTGGCCGGCGGAAGATCGGCGCCCGCCCGATTGTGCGTGTGATAGAAGCGATAGCCCGAGGGGCGCGGCACGAACGAGATCCTCCGCGTGCCATGCGCCGGAATATAGGGAGTGCCTTCCTCGGATGCACCATCTACATCTACCGGAACGAGTTGACCGTGCCAATGAAGTTGCTCCGGCGTATCCGTTTCATTGATCAGGTCGACGATTACGTTCTGCCCTTCTTTGAAACGCAGCAATGGCCCAGGAAACTGGCCGTTATACGTCGTGACCGAGATGATCTTGTTGGGCGCGATCTCGATGGGTGTCGCGGCGATGCGGATGGAGTAATCGGCCTTCTCTGGACCCGATAGAGGGTTCTCTGCCAGGTTGTTCGAAGCCGGCATTTGTGCCGCGGCAGGTGCAACCAAGGCGCCCCCTGCGACAAGGCCGGCACTCTTGAGGAAACTACGTCGGGAAACAGTCATGACCTGTTCACTCCTTACGGGATCTATCGATTCGGATGAACGACGAGAGCAATTCCAAGCGCGAGAATGATGAAGGCAACGATTCGGCGGAAGACCTTTTCCGGGATCCTGATAAGGACCTTCTGGCCAACTAAGGTGCCAACAACCACACCCACGGTGCCCACGACAACGTATTCCCAGACGTGCGCGAGCTCGTGTGCCTCGCTGACAAAGTACACAGGCATGCGAGCGGCATCTACCAGCAGAGCTATTGCGGTGGCGGTTGCCACGAAGGCTTCCTTTTCGATGTCGAATCCCAGTAGCGCGGCCGAGCGAATGCCGCCCTGATTTCCAACCAGTCCCCCAAAAATGCCAGAAGCCGCCCCGGCCAACCAGCCTGCCCGGCGCCCAAATCGCATGCGCGACGCCAGACCGGTGATGCCGGTTGCTCCCGCGAAGATCAGCAGACCACCCAGCACGTAACCGAGTGCAGTACTGGAGAACCGCGTGTGAACAAGAGCACCGACCAGGCCGCCCGCCGCACTGGTTATGCCGAATCCGAGCAGGACCCGCTTGTTCACGTGCTCACGAATTAACACAAAACGCAGGACTGTGCCCACCAGGTGAGGTATGGATACAGCTGCGACCGCCAGTTTGGTCCCCAACTTGGCGGCCAGTGCCGGAGTCAGGATGCTGCCGATACCGAACCCCGCAACGGACGCTATGCCGCCGCCAAGCATGGCCGCGCAAACAAATAGGACAGTGAACATCATTGGGCCTCGAAGAGTTCGCCAAACAGTTCCCGAACCTTTTTCTTCGCGGCTTGAAGAGCCTTGCGCCCCGCCGGAGTCGCGGAATAGACACGCCGTATCTTGCCCTTGACCTGTTGTGGTTTGGAGCGGAGCAGGCCCTTTGTCTCTAGCCCGTGAAAGATGGGATAAAGTGTACCGGGGCTCAATCGATAGCCGTGCCTTGCAAGCTCTTCGATCATGCCCAAGCCAAATATCGGCTCCTCACATGCGTGGTGAAGGATGTGTAGCCGGATCAGCCCAGAGTACAAGCCTTGATCGGTGGATTTGCCTTTCATATCGAATATCGTTATCGCGTTTCGTTATAATACGATCTTACATCAAGGGGTGGCGCATGGCAGGAAACTTACATGAATCGTTGTGGTCAAAAGTGATTCGTCCGGCTTGGCAATCACGTTCGATCCTGCTCGTCCGCCTGGCTGCCGGCCTGATCTTCTTCACTCAAGGCATCCTCAAGTACATCGACCCAAATATGGGCGTGAATCGCTTCACTCGGATCGGCTTTTCGCATCCATACTTCACCGCGCATTTTGTGGGTACCTTCGAGATCATCTGCGGGTTCCTGATTCTGATTGGCCTCCTCACCCGGGTCGTGGCGATCCCGCTGCTGATCGTGATTTGCACTGCGATTGCTACGACGAAGCTGCCTGAGTTGTCGCACCCGAACCAGGGCTTCTGGTTCATGGTCAGCGATGCGCGCGCCGATTTCGCAATGTTGATGTCGCTCTTGTTTATTCTCCGGGCTGGGGCCGGATCATGGTCAGTGGATGCCAAAATTGCGTCTTCGACCGCTGCTGAGGAGGGCGCCCAATGAGCGCTTACCTCTCTGAATGCCGAAGGGCCCTCCTTTAGAGAGAGTCGAACGATTTCCGAGTAAAGAATAAGGACCGAATGATCACAAGCCAGCGGGGAGACCCTCGAGCAGGCAGTTTGTTGCCGAGCTACCCCGATACCCTGGGCACCAGTGCTACAGCAAGAGCCGGGCAGTGCCTCACATGCCGGAAATAGACATTGCCTGCTATCCTTCGTCCGCACCTGCATTCTCGAATGACTAGCGCGTGCTTCTGTGCGCGGGGAATGGGCTTGCCGGCGGCTGTTTCTGAAATGCCATACTCACCCATCAGCCATCTTCTTGTTGCTGGATCCATAAGAGAGAGGTTGATTTGGTTTCCGTGCTTCCGGCAGAAGTCTTCGAACGATCTGTCGGTAACAAACGTATCCAAGAGCTTGAGTTGCCCTTCAGCGATCAGTTTCTGAGTATCCTCGACGGTTATTGCCAGGAATTTTGCGGCTCGCTTCCAGGAATAGGCATTCTCCTCGACGATGCTAGCTTTGGGTCTGTGGTTGTTATTTCCATTCAGGTTGTTCTTGTCGTGCAAATAGGCCAACGAACTGCCGGTGATTCGCGGATCACGAACTCGCAACATGCCGCTCGCAACGAGGTACCGGAGTCGAGCACGACTCACACGCAGCAACTTCCGCAATCCACGCTGCGACCATCCGTCTTTGACCCGAGCGCTCATCCCCAGGGCCCCAAGACGGAAGCGCACAGCACGCACCGACCGGCCGAGACGTTCGGCAATTTTCGTGACCGGTTCGTAGCCGGCCAAATCCAGGAGTCTTTCGTCGTCCTCTTTCAACCATGGACGAGAGAATGGCCGATGAAGGGAGCCGTTGCTATCGCCGTTCTTCGAGTGTTGCTCTGTGCAGGGGGTTGCCAGTGCTGGCGTCCGTCGCAACTGCCGTATGCGCCGCCAGCAATCTCCTCGCTTCCATCCCGGCACCAATTCGAGGATTTTGTTGATTGCGTCGTGCTTCTTCTGAGGACCGAGTTTGATGCCAGCGACCAGAAGTTGATCTATGACTGGCTGCAGGCGAGGGTTCGCTGCCGCTTGGCTTCTAACGTGCTCGACAACGCCCGACATATACAGAACCGGGCAGCCAGCCAGAGAGCGGTCACAGGGGTCACAATCCACGAGTCAGAAACGCGGATTACCTCCACGCTTCAAAGATCAGCATGATGCTCCGGCTGGTGCTGAATCTCCCCACGGCATCCCTTCGGGACGCCAAGATGGGGAGCATACTGGCGCTGTTTCCCTTGTCGATCGCGTATCTTTCCTCTAATTGGTCGGAATTGCGGGCAGAGGCTCAAAACAGAGGACTTAAGAGGATGCGGCGAGGATGGACCGGGCTTGCATTGCCCGAAAACCGGAGCAGTCGACAAGTCCAAAGCGTTCATGACTATTGTTCTTCAATGGCTGGTCAGTTGCTCGTGTGCGGGTTCATCTCGGGCAGGTCTTCGGAGACGGCGAGAATGCAGGGTTCGCCTTCGAACTGGATCTGGTCGGCGGAATAGGCGGTCACTTTGATCTCCCCGGATTTCATACGGAGCCGGGTCATGACGTTGCGAATGGGGCCGCCCTTGCTGAGCTGGGTGAGCATCAGCTCTCGATCTTTCGGATCGTCCCAAATCCCCAACTCATGAACCGTGTGCCCGAGCACCTCGGCACGGGAGTAGCCATACCTGCGCTCAAACGCCGCATTCACGTCCACGAAGCGGCCTTCCTTAAACGTTGTAATGGAGAATGGGATCGGACTCGACCGGAACACCTTCTGAAATTTCTCTTCCGTTGATCTGCGGCTGTCTTCCGATTGGGCTAAGGCGGTTTCGGCCTTCTTGAGACTGTTGAGTTGCGACTCGAGCGCTTCTCCGTAGATTCGCGCCGTTTCGTAGAGCTTTGCGTTTTGGATGGCAGCGGCGGCGGGAATCGCCAGCAATTCGGCGCGACGGAGGTGTTCCTGCGAGTAAAAGATTGGGCTGAGTATGGCCGACGGAGAGGCATCCAAGGTACTCGCCCGATGCAACCAGAGGGAACTGAAAGCCACGAACGCAAGTTGCTTGTGTCCTTTGAAGGTCTGCCACTTTTCTTCCGTCTTCGTGTCGGCGATCAGGATGCTCTTCTGCTCGGTGAGGATGCGATGGAAGAACGACGATTCATCGGCCTTGAATGCGAGCGGGAATTTTGAGGATTTCTTTTCGGGTTCCGGGCAATTTCTTTCCCCCAGAGCAAGCACATGTGGACCGCCTTCAGGGATCAGAACCCGTGCGCAGGTGTACGGAACCAGGTCTTCCAGCGACTTGAGCAGCGCATCCATCACGAAATTCATGCGCAGGTCCTGGGTCAGCGAGAGCGTCGCCTTTGCGCAGCGCTTCCGCTTCGGCCCATGCTGACTTCGCCAGTGCGAGATTGGCCGGCAACCTGTTCTTCGGCTTCCTTCTGCGCTGTGATTTCGAGAGCGGTGCCGACCAGACGAAGGATCTTGCCGGCGGCATCCCGCACAGGAAACCCTCTCACCCATACCCAACGAATTGCCCCCTGAGCGCAGAGGATCCGGAACTTCTCATTGAAATTGCCCGTCCGAGTGGCCTCATCGAGTTTGGCGAGCACGTGAACGCGATCTTCGGGATGAATCAGGTCTTCGTAAGAAGTTGGGTCGTCATGGAGAGATTGGCAGGAGCGGCCGGTGATGGTCTCGTAGGCACTGATTCACGAAGAGCGCTTTCTTGGTTTCGGCGTCAATCATCCAGAAGCATTCGTCCAGATCGATCCCCATCAAAACAAAGTGATGAAGGGCATATGGCCGAGCGAACACGACCGCCCTGTCTATTTCGTCGAACTTCGGGACGATCGCTACGCCTGCAGTTGGTGCGACCATGAAGGAAGCCGCCTGCTTCTCGTTCCGTCTCCCAAATCGCCGGTTCCGATTCGCTACTTGCGGTATCCTCAAGACGCTGAGATCGTGGGCCGGGTGACGGGAATTGCGATGCTAATTGCTCAGTTGCAGCCAGATCCGGTAGCGGACGTTTCCAAGATATGAGTCGGCATTGATGTTCCCCATCAGGGGAATATCTGTCATTACTTCGCAATCTACTGCTACTTGGTACCCGGCAGGGATGAGTCCTTGCTGTCTGTCCACTACTACACCGCTACACACAGTTCGCTAGCCCAGCCAAAGCGCAATCGGTAAGAACGTATTGTCTGAAGCGATTCACAAAACCACGAAGACTGCCTCTGCACTGAACGCGCTACAGATTAAGGAGTTCCCACGAGGAGCGTGTCAAGCCCTTTGGGACGGGCTTTCGCCTCGTTGGCCGGTCGATGAGAACACTTTGTTGACCGAAGCGGAAAAGCGGGGTAAAAGCCGGGTAACAGGAGCCGCAGCCCGTCTGCAACCCCTTTGATGGATTATGCGATGTCAGCCAGCCAAGCTTCGCAATTCGCCGTCGTGCCTAGGAACGGCTGCCGAAATCCGCTAGCTCAACATCGCCAGTCCCGTGGCGAACCTGGCTGGCAACCGTGAACAAGGTGCAACATGCGAAATGCTGTTTTACTTCAGCCTGAGGCGGCTGCTCAAATGCTGGCCGACTGCAGCGAGCGTTCCGGCGCCAACCTCCCGACGATAGTCCTTCCTTTGCAACAGTCCACTTGCCGGGCTGAATCCTCCGATTATCGTGGTTGCCGGCAACTCGTCAGCACCAAGGAACTCTCAGAGATTTGGGGAGTCCCGGAAAGCACATTGCGGTATTGGCGCTCTGCGGAGATCGGTCCGACCTACGTGAAATTGGGCGGCAGAATCAAGTATGATCTAGCCGACGTAGAACATTACGTCAGAGCCAACAAGCGAAGGCCGTCCGTGCGGGCACATGGAGGCTGAAGCAATGGCTCTTCACAAACGAGGCGGGATCTATCACTACCATTTCTGGGTCGACGGTAAACGCTACCGCGGATCCACAAAGAAAAAGAACGAGGCCGCAGCGCGGCGAGTTGAAGGTCTGCTGATGGCCCAAGCCGAGGAAAAGGGAGATCTACTTCTCAGGAGGCGAACTCCGCTCCTACGTGATTTCAAGACACGTTTTTTTGAGTGGGTAAACGCCAACGTAAACCTAAAGCAAGCCACCAAGGACTACTACGAGGGTGGCTGGCGACTTCTCGAAGGCACGAGTGTAGCAGAGATGCGGATCGGTGCGATTACCAGGGATGACGCGGAACGGCTGGCCTTCCCTGGCGGTCCGTCCAACCACAACAATGCACTCCGCACCCTGCGGCGGATGCTGGGAAAAGCCCAGGAATGGAACGTCATCAGGGCCGCTCCCAAAATCAAACTCATGCAGGAACATGCCCGGCAGCGGGTCATTGACGCTAACGTCGAGGCACAGCTCTTGCCATTTTGCAGGCAGCCGTTACGCGATGTGCTGATCATCATGCGCGATTCTGGAATGCGCAACCAGAAAGAGGTGTTCCGGATGCGATGGGAACACCTGGACTGGGCGAACAGCCGGTACTTCGTCTATGAGAGCAAGTCGCCAAAAGGGCGGCGATTTGTGCCGATCAGCCCACGGGTGCGGCAGGCGCTTCTAGCCCGATACTCGAACCAGAAAGAGGGTTGGGTGTTTCCCTCGAAACGCGCCAAATGCGGCCATCTGACGACCGTAAACCGGCAGTTCGCAGAAGCGAGGAAGGCGGCCGGATTGCCCGAGGATCTGGTTCTCTACTGCGCGCGGCACGGCTTCGGCACCGAGATGTACCGTGAGACCAAAAACCTGTTCGCGGTCATGAATGTCATGGGACACACGGCCGTGAGCACCACCATGAAGTACCAGCATCAGGACATCGATGAGGTGGCCGCAGTGGCCAGTCGTCGAATCCAGTAAAAAGGACACAAAAAGGACACAATCGTGTTTTTGGCTCAGTAGGGTGCCGCTAAGTTATTGAAATGGTGAGCGCGGAAGGAATCGAACCTTCAACCTACTGATTAAGAGTCAGTTGCTCTGCCAATTGAGCTACGCGCCCATAACGGGAACTGCGGAAGGTTTCGTGGGTAGGCTTGCGCGTCCTCGCACGGCCGTCGCCACAGGTCCTGAGCAATCAAACTATTATAGCGGGTCCACTGATATTCGTCTTGCTCTCCCCAAACCGCACGCGGCGAAAGTTTTCGACCGATTACAGCGTCCAACCGCCATCGATGACGTGTGTCTGTCCGGTGATAAAGCTCGATTCGTCCGACGCGAGATAAACGGCGAGAGCTGCAATCCCTTCTGGAGTATTCAGTCGGCCCATCGGTTGGCGCGCAACAAACTCGGCCTTGGCTGTTTCAAAGTCGTCATGGGCCGACATTCGCTGTTTTGCGAGGCATCGGGAATTCCCGTCAACCATCATTCCTGGGGAGAGTTGGGGGTGGGGACGGCCGCTGGCGCTCACATGGTGGCCACCAGTCCTCCGTTTCCATACGCCAACCAAAGCTATATCGTGATTCACGGGGGCGACATTGTGGTTGGTGGTTTACCGAAAGTGGAGAACGGATCGATTGCAATTCCGACTGGTCCGGGGCTGGGCGTGGAATTGGATCCGAAGCGGGTTGAAGTCGCCGTCCGCCGCTATCAGGAACAAGGCGAATTTCCGCCTCGCCTGGCACATGATCGCGTAAGCGTGACTCTGATTCCGAAGCTCTAGCTGTTTGGCCTCGTGTGCATCAGAAGCGGTGCCGCGCTCGCCGCTCTACCCAACTGGAAACTGGAGCTGGGACTCCGCTGCTGGGACGTGCCGGAGGTAATTCGCTCGCATCCATGCGGGGCCGCCACTCCATGGTGCCCAGGATGGGAGCATCCTCCATGCCTGCGGACCGCGGCAGCGTGACAAACCTATGCTGCGAGCAAAGTCTATCAATCCACTTCTGCTGGCGCACACTCAAGACCTGCAGCGGCAACATTTCGAAGTGTCGAAATATCCACAGCAAATAGATTCGTTGCGGGAGCGTCGGACGGATGTAGCGCGGGCCTACGGGGGTTATGACCCGCAATACGCCTAGGGATAGCTTTTCGAGCCAAGTCATTCGCTTACCTAAAGCCTAAAGTTATTGCCTCGCCAGAGGCTGTGCAATCCAAGGGCCAGCATTATGCACTATTCTCGATGCATATGTGAACCCTTTTTTTCAAATCTTTTGCTTGATCGTCACCAGCACTTCCTAAAAATCAAAACAGCGCAAGTCCGTTTCATAATGAGACCTGGTATTCGGTCGTTGCTGGGGGAATTAAGGCAGAATTTCTGGCAGAACCTGCATGTTGCGGATACTGGCGGCGATGCCAAAACCGCTGCTCTCTTTCGCGCTCTCCACGCGCACCACGGCCGCCTGGCAGCAGACCCACCGCTTCTCCCCGGCGGTGAGTTCCGGAGGGAGCATGAGCACCATCTCAAATTCACTTCCTTCCAGCATCGCGGAGTTCGTGTAGAGAAATACGCCGCTGGTGCTCAGGTCTCGAGTGAAACCTGTGGCCTCTACATCGCCGGAAGGTCGCACGGTTATCGGAACACGTGCAGCTACGCGCGACCGCGAGCGTCTTTCGGATGGGAGCTTGGACATGGAACAGCGAGGGTACCACACCCCGCAGGAGGAAAGGCAGGCTGACTTGGACGAACCGCTAATCTAGCGGTTGGGTGAGAATAGCTATCCGCCGAATTCCTCTTAAGGACAAAGATTTTCCCAAGCTGGAACGAGCTTATACCAGATGCCGTCTAGAAACTGAAAGCCACGCCGCCGCGAATTGAGCGTGCAGTTTGCACCAGGTACACGGTGTGCCCATCTTCACCCATAACGGGAACGTACCCTTGGGCAAGGAGGTTTCGAATATCAATGACGGCATCCATGTGGCCCGGCAGAAAGCCAGTGCCCGGAATCGGTTGCCGCAGGAAGAAACTCAGGTACGGGTCTGCTTGTCCCGGGGAGGCATCGAACATGTCGACGGGGGTAAGGGGCCTGCCTCCGGTCCAACGATACGAAGCAATCCAGTGAGTCTTCCCGCCCCCTAGCGTCCCGCTGACTTTGCCTGCAACCGTCTGCTGGTTCTTGACCTGCATAGTTTCCCTTGCGTCCTGCAGATTGACTTCGCCTGGCCCCATTTCGAGCACTCCGCCGTAGCCGTAGTCAAAGGTGGCAGCAATGTCGTTGGTTAGCTGATGCTGCCAGACGAAACGCAGGCCGTGGGTATCCAACTCCCGTCCTTGGTAGGTGAAAGTTCCAGAATACGGATCGGGCAGGATATCTCCGTTTTCACCGAGGAACTCGCCCACTCCGGTTAGCGCGGGATCCGTAATCCGGTCGGAATAGAACGCCACCTGTACGCTCTCCTTCCCCGACCGCCGGGATAACGAAACCTCATGGTGATGCGCACGCTCCAGGGCGGAAGTGAACCCCGCCATGCTCACGCGCGGTTGAGCCTCACTGAGGTCCGCGGGAGCCGTGTCGAATCCCTTGTTCAGACGCATATCGGGTTTGGAACTGGCGTAGCTGTATTCGACGATCGTGTTCGGCGACAAATGCGCCCGCGCCGAACCAAAAGGCCGGAAGGCAGTTACCCGCCCCAGGAACTGAATGGTCTGCAGTTCGCTGCCGAACTTCAGTTCCAAAACGTCCCCCATCACAAAATCGTCGGAAGTGGTCAATGCCAAGGCCTGCAAGGACGACTTCCGCAAGCCGACCGCAGGAGATGGCAATGTTCGCAAAGTGAACGCCGCTTCTGGCTCGGAGCCATTTGCGAGCTTATGCGTATACGAAGCCCGCACCACTCCCGCGGGTAGACCTGGTCCGTAACCCACATTTCCGCGCAAGGCCAGGGTCCCGGAGGAGAACAACGATTTCTCCACCGAAAAGCCGGTACTCATGTCAGACGCGCTCCCAAAGCCTTGCGAAGCCGATCCCGCCAGGAAAGACAAACTTCCTTTGAAGTCAGATTCCTGTGTCCGATTCGCAAGCGCCGGAACATTGGCCAGGCGCAGAATGGGACGATTGGCGGGCGAGCGTAAAACCCATTTCCAATCGTCCGTGTCTTGTGTGCCCTTCCATGACGCTGACTGCACTGCGTCGAAAAGCGTATTCAAAGTGACGTTCACGATCGCCCCCGCACCACTGTGGAGAGCTACCTGCGAACGCGTTGCCGTCAGGAAGTAAGGAGCGGAAATCTTCAGGTTGTAAACACCGGGAATCAGGTTCCGGATGGAATAGTAGCCATCGGCATCGGTGAAGGCTCGCAGCACAGGAACGACCGAGCCGAGAATCTCCACCATCGCGCCCATCTGGGGAGCGCCCGCGGAATTACGCACGTGCCCAGAAATCGAACCTGGCTTTTCCCCAGCCCACACCGGAAGCGCCAGGCCAAACGCTACGAGGAAGCAGCCGAGCTTACGCAGCATGAACACCACCCTTAACGGGAAACCAAGCGCGGGACTACTCTACGGCAAATGTTGCCGTTGGGTCCACTGTCTGCTTGGAAATTTTGTCGTTCACCTTGATCTGGATACGATACACGCCAGGATTCAGATTGGCGGCCGAGAGCGCCTTTTCCAGAGTTACCTGATCGCCAGCATTCTTCATACTGTCCGTGGACTCCACGGTGTGGATGATCGCCTTATTGTTGGCCGCATCCACCACATCGTATTCAAACGTTGCCGAAGGTTTGTGCGTCTTTTCGTCAGTACCGAGATTGTAGACCTGCATCCAGAAATTCACTTTCTGGGAGCGTTTGAACACCGGCGGTTTGCCGTCCGCGGATCCAACCCGCGGAACGACTTTGGTAGTTCCAATGACAAACATCCCCGTGCCCACATTGCGCGTCGGCACTGGTTCCATGGTGCCTGCCACGATTAGGGAAGAGGCATCCAGCCTGTCGTCCGCAAAATCGGGGACGATGATGCTCTTGGTCCATCGGCCCCGGCGATCGCCGTTTACGTCTTTCAGCACAACGTCCACTTTGTATCGTCCCGGCCGAAGCGGAAATGCGTTCGAATACACCTGCGAGTTCTCCGCCATTTTGGGCAGGAGTTCGGCCGGAATATCCGCCTGCACTACGTCTTCATGCGTGTACGCCACCTTGCCGCTTATCGTGGAAATCCGGATGAAAATATTCACGGTTCCACGTTGTACCCCGTCTTTATTGACGAATGTGACATCCCGGTCCTTCACTTGAATCGTCAGGGGCACCAGAACCGTGTCGCTGGTCACCTTTACATAATCGGCGCGGACGTCGAACGGCATCATGTTGTAAATGATCTTATGGGTGACCGCTTCCTCTTCCAGGTCTTTAAACTTGATGGGAGGAGGTGCGTTCAGCTTGGCATACTGCTCTAAAACATCGAATTCCTTGTTTTGTGTGGAGGCCCGGTCAAACCCCGTCGGCCCCGTATAGAGTCCGCTCGCGGAGCCGCGATCGGTACGCTGTGTGATACCCATTGCCTCCAGGTCGCTCATCCCGGCGCCCGGCACATGCGCCATCGCATCCTTCGCGCCAGGATCCATTTCGTAGCGGTACTCGCCACACATGCATTGGTCCACAAACTCCATCATGACTTCCTGGCCCACGCCTTCAAGATAGCGGTATCGCCAGCTTTCCCACGGATAAGTCGTAGTCTGGCCACCCCCCTCATCCATCGGACGTTGATACATGCCACCGGAGGGATGCGATTCGATTTCATCCGGCGGGCCCCACATGATGTACATGCGGCCGCGGTCTGTTTTCCAACCTGGGATTCCGGCGGCATAGTGTTCATTTGCGTAGGCTATGCGCCGGTAGTGCTCTTCCTTGAACTCGTTCTCCGGTGTGTCCGGGGTGGGGTCGCGACGCTGCCAGAAGGCCTCGATGAAGTTGTCGCGTTCCTCGTCATTGGACAGCTGCTTAAATGCGGCACGCTCTTCCGGCGTGATGATGTAGGCAACATCCTCGTTCAGCCACCGCTTGTAGGTCTTGCTCAATTCCTGCTTGAGCGACTTGGCATTGGCCTTTTTTTGCTTTTCGCTGAGCGGGCGTTTAAGAGGGTCGGCTTCCTGGTCCCCTTGTCCCTGCGTAGAGCTCGAAGCGTTTGGTTCAGCGGAAGAATTGGAGCTATTGTCCTGGGCGAGAACCGCTGGCCCAAATCCAAGACTGGCGATTGTCAAAGCCAACACGAAACAACGAGAACGGAAATCTCCGCGGAACATGGGGTACTCCTCGGCCTAACTGTGGGATTTATTCTAAGTGTTTGATGATGCGAAGGCAAGGCCAAGTTGTGCGCTCACCTGGCCGGCTCAGTGGCGCTAAGCGAAACAAACTAAATACATTGCAAATGCACCATCTCCCCAGAATTTCGCTGTGCAGGGCCTGTTCCCATAAACGTTTGGAGCGAACCGGAAATGAGGCGTTCCGGGCCGGCTCTTCTTGTCCTAAGGGCGCCTAAACGTTCTATAATCCATATGTTTTGCTTCTTCTGCTTTGCGCTCCCGGGGATCTGCGCGCCGACGGGACGAACTTGAACTTTAACACGGTCTTCTCCGTATCTGACGGTGTGCCCGCCACCCCGATGGGTTCGGAAAGGAGACTGGTCCGGTGTCCAGCACTTCCGAGCGCCCCGGTTCTCACCTTGGGATAGAAGAAATATCAAGACCTGTATCGATTTACGGTGGCAGCGAAAAAATGACTAAAGGAAAAAAGATAGCAGTTGGTGCGGGCGTAGTCCTCCTGCTGGGTGTGCTGATTGCGGTCACGGTTTATCAGAGCCACAAAAACGTCGCGGTCGTCCAGACGGACAAGGTTCGCCACATGGACCTGGCTTCAGTGGTGAGCGCATCGGGAGAAATCAAACCCAAGGTGTATGTGAACATCGGCGCCAACGCTTTTGGCAAGATCACCAAGCTTTACGTGCGCGAAGGCGACCACGTGAAGAAGGGGCAAATGCTGGCGCAGTTGGAAAATGTTCAGTCCACGGCGGATCTGGATGCCACGCGCGCATCTCTGGAGGCTGCGCAAACAGATTCGGTGGCAGCCCAAGCCGGGCTCAACACAGACCAAGCCGACTTGGTTCGCGCAAAATCTGCCGTGCAAAAGGCGCGGCTGGATTGGAGCCGGGCGCAAAGCCTCTACAAAGATGCGCTGATTGCCAAGTCAGATTTCGATGCGCAACGAGCGACATGGCAAGCTGCGGAGGCCGGACTCACGCAAGCCCAGGCAAAAGTAGCCCAAGCCAAAGCCCAAAAGGAATCCGCCGACCGTCACATCAGCCAGAACCAGGCAAATTTGATTCATGCCTCGGACGTCCTGCAGAAAACCACGTATCGGGCCCCATTCGACGGGGTAATCACCAACCTGCCGGTGCGCGAAGGTGAAACCGTGGTGATTGGCATTCAAAACTCGCCCGGCAGCACTTTGATGACGCTGGCCAATTTGTCCGTGATTACCGCCGAGGTTCTGGTGGACGAGACGGACATCGTCAATGTGCGCATGGGCCAGCCGGCCGACGTCAGCATTGACGCTATTCCGAATAAGACTTTCCAGGCGGTAGTGAGCGAAATCGGAGATAATGCCATCGTGCGCTCCACCGGTGTCTCCACCTCGCAGCAGACCACGGCCACACAGGAAGCCAAAGATTTCAAGGTAGAGGTGACGCTGCAGAATCCACCGGAGGGCATTCGGCCCGGGCTGTCCGCCACCGCAAAGATCACCACGGCTACCCGCGGCAACGTTTTGGCCATTCCTATCCAGGCGTTAACCTTGCGGCGGAAGGGGGATTTGCTGCCCCGCAAAGACACCCAATCGGTGCAAGCCTCTGCCCCCGAAGACACCGCATCCAATGAAGATAAAGAGGAAATTCAGGGTGTGTTTGTGCTGCATAACCGGAAGGCCGAATTTGTCCCCGTGACCACGGGCATTGCGGGCGCCACCGATATCGAGGTGCTGAGCGGTCTTAAGAATGGTGATGAGATCGTGACCGGCAGCTATAAAGTGCTGCGCACTTTGCGTCCTGGTGCCAGCGTAAAGATAGACAATTCGGCGCCCAAGAAAGCAGAAGAGAGTCTGTAAGCACGAGACTTTCCTCGACTTGTAACGTCCAATGCAGAACTGGCAATAGTTCCCGGGAAAACCAGAGTCAACGGGGAGTTCGTAAGTGTTCCAACCGGACGAGGAGAAAAGAATGACCACCGCCGAGATCCTCGCTTCACCCACCCTGGAATCGGACCGCCCGGATTCCTCCATGATCTCCACGCGCGATCTGTGGAAGACCTATGACATGGGGCTGGAGCAGCAGGTGCACGCCTTGCGCGGCATCAACTTGCGCATTGAACGCAACGAATACGTTGCCATTATGGGACCTTCCGGCTCGGGGAAATCCACGTTAATGAACCTGATCGGCTGTCTGGACTCTCCCAGCAAGGGCCAGTATTGGCTGAATGGCCAGCTGGTGAGTGACTTGGATGACGATGAACTGGCGCACATCCGCAACAAAGAGATTGGCTTCGTCTTTCAGACCTTCAACTTGCTGGCTCGCGCAACCGCCCTGCACAATGTGGAGCTTCCGCTGATTTATGCCGGCATACCCGCCGAAGAGCGTGCCAATCGCGCCAAAGAGGCGCTGGGCTCGGTGGGCATGGAATCGCGCATGATGCACAAGCCCAACGAACTTTCCGGCGGCCAGCGGCAAAGAGTCGCGATTGCCCGCGCCCTGGTCAACCGCCCTTCCATCATTCTGGCAGATGAACCTACGGGCAATCTCGATTCGCAAACCGGTAACGACATCATGGCTCTGCTCGACCGTTTGCAAGCCCAAGGCAATACCATCGTCCTGGTCACGCACGAGAAGGACATCTCCGAATATGCCCACCGCGTCATCCACATCAAAGACGGCGTGATTGAGCGGGACGAGCGCAACCACAAGCCGGCGTAAACATAAACCACTGCATGCGCCGTTTGTTCATTGTCTACGCCGCAGTACCACTCTTCTTCTTCGCTATCGGCATGCAATGCCAGGAAGTTCCGCTTCGCGAAGCAATCCCTCGCATCGAAACCTACCTTGCATCGGAAAAGGCTATGCAGTCCTTCCGAGGATCTGTCCTGGTCGGCATAAATGGCAAAATCGTCTTCGAGAAAGGGTATGGGTTCGCCGACCAGGAATGGAATGCGCGTAACACGCCGACAACCAAGTTCCGCATTGCCTCTCTTACCAAGCAGTTTACGGCGGCTTGCATTCTTCTGCTGCAGGAACGTAATCAATTGAGCGTGCAGGATCGTGCATCGAAGTATGTGACCGGTCTTCCCGAAGCGTGGCAAGCCATTACCATTCATGAACTGCTAACGCACACCTCGGGCATTCCCAACTATCCCAGCTTCCCTCAAATCGAAAAACTCAATCGTACCGGCGCAACCCCGTGGGAATTGCTTGCCGTGGCCGCCAGCAAGCCCTTGGAGTTCAAGCCCGGTGCGAAGCTCACCTACAGCAATACTGGGTATGTTCTGCTGGGCATGGTTATCGAGAAGATCTCGGGCCAGTCCTATGCGGTTTTTTTGCAAGAGAACATCTTCAAGCCTTTGGGCATGTTGAAGTCGGGGTACGACAACGCTGCCACCGTACTCGGCGAACGCGCCTCGGGATACCAAATCAAACATGGGCACGTCAGCAATGCCGATTTCATCGATATGAGCATTCCGTTCGCGGCTGGGGGCATCTACTCTACTGTCGGAGACCTGTACCGCTGGAATGAGGCTTTGGCCATCCCGGGGCGCCTTCTTACCAAGCAGTCACTGCAGCAAATGTTTGGCGTCTATCCCGAAACCACCAGCTATGGCGGACAGAATTACGGGTACGGTGTCGTGATCACCCAGAGATTTGACAGGCTGCTGTACTACCACGGCGGTGGCGTGCAAGGGTTTTCGAGCAGCCTGCAGCGCTATCCGAAAGAACATGTTTGTATCATTGTGCTCGCCAATATTGATCCATTCAAGCCCTGGAACACTGGGGATCAGATAGCCGCCTTCCTCTTCGGTCAGCCGCTTCCTCCCGTCAGGTAGGGAACTAATCCTGCGTGGCCGGTACTTGGCAGGTTTTGAAAGCACCTCTCCGCTGGATTCACCCGGGGCTGCCAGTTTGTCCGGAAGGATTGACATTGGTCATTCGTCACAGCTTTCCGTCTCCATTTTCGCTAAACTTCTGGCGCGCGGCTCCGCGCCGGAGGTAAGCTGTGTCCCGCTTCGATCCTGAATTTGCCCACGATGTCCTGGTTCCCATTGCAGAGGCGGCGTACCTGCCGGCGCTGCAGCCCGCTTCCCTGCCCGCCGGCTATGAGCCCGTCGGCCCCCTGCGGGTCAACCAGATTCGCGCCGCGGCGATCGCCGCCGAGGCCGCACCATCGGGAGCACCCGCGCCGCACATAGCCCTCATGCAGAGCATGCGCAAGGACGGCGACACCTTCGGCTGGGTGGTACAGAACCCGCAAGCACACACTTTACTTGTGAGCTTCCGCGGGACGGTCTCTCTTGCCGACTGGCTGCACAACTTCGACTGGCTCCCCGCGCAGTATGAATCGGTGCCCGATTACGGGACCGTGCATAAAGGATTTCAGGCGGTCTACAAAGTTGTCCGTGACAGCCTGTTCGCGCAAATTCGCAACGCCGACCAGAAGTTCACCCGTCTGATTCTCACTGGCCACAGCCTGGGCGCGGCGCTCAGCGAACTGGCCGCCCCCGACCTGCTGCACAATGGCGGCCTGGCGGTTGTGCCCGAAGTACAGAACTTTGCCGGACCGCGTGCGGGCCATCACGACTTCGTCCGCATCTTCGATGTGCAAATCGATACCTGCTTCCGCGTGGTCAACGCCTGGGACATCGTTCCCCACCTGCCACCGCCGCTGGCGCTGTTCGAGCATGTGGGAAAGGCAGTGCGTGTGAACGGCGGGTTCACTCTGGATGAACTGACCGCCCACAGCATGGAAAAGAGCTACGCCCCGGGCCTGGCCAAATTAGTGCCCCAAGCCGCGGCACGACCCAGAACCGCGAGCGGCGTAGACGAAATGCTGATTGGCCGGGAGCCATAAGAAGACTGATGAGACATCGGTGCCCCAGGTTCAGCCCCGCTTTTGGGTCTGCTGCTACCAGCCGGCAGCGGTGCAATTGGAGAAATGATTCGTATCGGGGCAGCGGCTTCAGCCCTGCCGTTCCCTGGCTTTTCGATTGGTTGCGCCGCTCCGGCGCGGACCAGTTTTTTCTCCTCCCCCAACGGCACGGCCAGAGGCCATGCCCTGATACGAACCTCTTTTCAAACTGGACTCAGGCGTAGGATAACTGTGCATGAACCGAAACGCACAGTACTGGATCAAGACGCTGGCTCTCGTGCCGCACCCGGAAGGCGGATATTTCCGCGAGACCTATCGCTCCGCATGGTCGCTCCCGGCGGACGCGCTGCCGGCAGAATTCTCGGGCGCGAGACAAGCTTCGACGGCAATCTATTTCCTGCTCGAGGGGCAAGACTTCTCTGTCTTCCACCGCCTGCACTCCGATGAGATGTTGCACTTCTACGCGGGCGGCGCACTGCTGGTGCACGAGCTGTCGGCAGGCGGAAGCCACACGAAGAAAACGTTGGGAAGCAATCCGGAGGCCCGCGAAGAGTTGCAGCTGGTGGTCAAGGCGGGGCGCTGGTTTGCCGCGGGCGTGCGCGATCCGGGATCGTATGCCCTTATCGGCTGCACGGTTGCGCCGGGATTCGATTTTACCGACTTCGAAATCGCCCAGCGGGAAGAGTTGTTGCGGCAGTATCCACAACACAGGGAGATCGTGGCGCAGTTCACGCGCGGGTAAGCCCGGCGGCAGGTTCTCTCTGAGATTACTTAGCGGGTGCGGGTACTAAAGTAGCAGCTTGAGCAGGGATCGGTGCGAGTTCGACTGACCTCCTAACGGCAGCGAAGCGACGATGAAGTTATCTCGACGAGAGTTCGCGCGTACCGGAATGGCTGGGGTTGCTTTGGGCGCGTTAAGCGAACTTACCTTGGCTCAGGGTACATTCGCGTCCGAAGGCCGCCGCGCCATCTTCGTTGACACGGATACGGCGTCCGATGACGCCGTCGCGCTGATGATCGCCTTCGCGGAACCCGGCATCGAGATCGCCGGCATCTGCACCGTTGCCGGAAACGTGCCCGTGGATGTGGCCACCCGCAACGCGATTTATGTGCGCGGGCTGTGCGGCGCCAAGGCACCGATTCACCGCGGAGCGGCCAGCCCTCTCATTCGCCCGCTGCAAACGGCGCAATTCATTCACGGCCGGGACGGGATGGGAGACATCGGCTTGCCCATTCGGGATATCGCTCCGGATTCGACCGACGCGGTCGGGGCGTTGATTGCTGCCGCGAAAGAATATTCAGGCAATCTGGAACTGGTTACTCTGGGACCGTTGACGAATGTCGCCGTGGCGGTGCGGCGCGCGCCCGAGATCGTTCCCCTGATCAAGCGCTGCGTGGTCATGGGCGGGGTCAGTGATTATCGCGGCAATGTGACGCCGGTCTCGGAGTTTAATTTTTGGGTCGATCCGGAAGCGGCCGCCATTACGCTGCAATCCGGTTTGGCCATCGAGATGGTGGGCTGGGACATCTCGCGTAAGTACGCCGTGTTCGATGACGCCGATGCGGCCGCCATCCGCGAGATCGGCACGGAGCGGGCGCGGGTGGCCATCGATTGTCAGAAGAAGCTGCGGGAGTTCTCTTTGAAGGAAACGGGGCTGCGCGGCTTTGACTTGCCCGACCCGATTGCCATGGCGGTCGCGCTGCGCCCGGAGATTGCCACGCAGCGGAAAAAGCTGGCCGCAACCATCATCACCAATGACGGCCCTACCCGCGGCATGGTGATGTTCGATGAACTGAGCCGCGAGCCCAAGGGTTCGCCGATCGGCGTGGTGAAGGAAGCTTCACGCGAGGCATTCGTCGCCATGCTGCGGGATGCGATGCGGGCAGGCGACTCGAAGGCCTGAACCGCAGAGGGGGCAGAGGAATACACTGCAATCCGAGATTTCTTAGGTAACATCCGATGCCCATTTCGCGCTAAAGAATTCTTTCGTCGCAACCGATTCGTAGCCCAGGACAATTCTTTTCTTAAGCCGCACGTCCGCGTGGAAGAATGCGATGGAAAAAAACGGCAAACGGAATTCCAGAGACGGCTCGCACCCAACCATAGTCCGAGCGCAATCGCCTTTGCGCCTGGGACACGAATGCAAGTACAAAGAAGAGCTGTGCCGACTGCAGCTCGAACTGGTCAAGCTGCAGGAATGGATACGCCACAAAGCCCTTAAAGTAGCCGTCGTCTTCGAAGGCCGTGACGCGGCCGGCAAGGGCGGCGCGATCAAGCGAATTACCGAGTGCCTGAATCCACGCATTTGCCGCGTGGTCGCGCTGGGAACTCCGACGGAGAAAGAAAAAACGCAGTGGTACTTTCAGCGCTATGTGAGCCAGCTTCCGGCGGGCGGAGAAATGGTGCTGTTTGACCGCAGCTGGTATAACCGCGCCGGGGTCGAGCATGTCATGGGATTTTGCGGTGACAGCGAATATCTCGAATTCCTGCACAGTTGCCCGGCGTTTGAGCAGATGCTGGTGCGCTCGGGAATCATCCTGGTGAAGTATTGGTTTTCGGTCAGCGATGAGGAACAGGAACGCCGCTTTCAGGAACGCATGCACGACGCCACCAAGCGCTGGAAGCTGAGCCCGATGGACCTGGAATCAAGACGGCGATGGGTGGAATATTCTCGCGCCAAAGATGAGATGTTCGCCCATACCGACATCAAGCATGCGCCATGGTACGTGGTGAATGCCGACAACAAGAAGAAAGCGCGGCTCAACGTGATCCGGCACTTGCTTTCGCTCATAGCTTACGACGACCTGACTCCCGAACCTCTGAAGTTGCCGCCGCTGGAAAGGGCCAAGTACATTCGGCCGCCGCTGCACAGTCAGAACTTCATTCCCGAAGTGTACAAATGAGCATGCCGAGGCGAGGTTGATCGCCCACGGCTGAGTGCGCTCAACGCAGGTACGCTTCTACCAAACCGCCGTCCACGGGAATCAGGTGCCCGGTCGTGCAGCGAGCTTTTGGGCCGGCAAGAAACAGAATCGCCTCAGCGCAGTCGTCCGGATCAATGGCCTGGTGAGTCAGCGTGCGCTGGGCGTAAAACTCCGCCAGCAAAGTGCGGAGTTCTTCGTCCGTGGCCTGCGGGGTGAAGGCAATGCCGTACTTCTTCAGCGAGGTTATCACCCGGTCGCGGGGAAACATGGTCGAACCCTTGACCACGGTGGCCGGACTGATACCGTTCACGCGAATCTTCGGCGAGAGCGCAATCGCCTGCTCGCGAATGAGGTGGCTGAGCGCAGCTTTGCTCACGTCGTAGGCTTCACTTCCCTTTTTTGCGACCACAGCGTTGGCCGAACTGATGAGGACGATACAGCATTCCAGATCCTGCTCGCGCAGAATTTTGGCGGCCTCGTCGCAGAGGCGATGATTGGCGGTGACATTCAAATCGAGCGTGGCCGCCCACTGCTCGTCGGAAATGGTGCCGTCGGGAGAAGACGGGAAAATCGCGGCGGTATTGATCAGGATATCGAAGCCGCCATAGTTGGCAATCACTTCGCGCAGCGCTTGACGGATTGCCTGGCGATTGCGGATGTCTACGGCCAGCGGCATGCGCCGCTTCTTTGCCTCCAAGTTGCTTTGCGGATTCTGCTGTGTTGCCGGCTTCTTTTTCGTCGCGGTCGGCAGCGACCACGTTGGCTCCGCGCTGCGAGGCGAGCAGAGCCGTGGAGCGGCCGATCCCGTTACCGCCGCCGACAATTAGCGCTACCCGCCGGCTCAGTTCTTTCTCCGGGGGTTGGCGGCGGAGCTTGGCCTCTTCCAACAGCCAGTATTCGATGCGAAAAGCTTCAGAGGGAGGCAGCGCCACGTAATTTGCAAACGTGGCAAAAGCTTCCGTTTTGGCGGCAGCGCCAGCCTGCGGAAGCACGGCCGGCGGTGCGCCGGCCCCCATAGCGGTGGCGCCTTCCATCACGTGAATGGCGTTCACGTAAAACTCGCCGGTGATGCGAGCTTCGGTTTTGCTCTTGCCGAAGCTGAACATGCCGATGCCGGGAACCAGCACCACGGTGGGATTTACATCGCGCATGGCGGGCGAGTCGGGCTGAACGAACGAGTCGTAGTACTGCTTGTATTCTTCGCGGTAGGTTTTGAGCGCGGCTTCGATGGCTTCGCGCAGGCCGGCAAGCTGAGTATTCGGCTCCCAGGACACATACAGCGGGCGGATCTTTGTACGCACGAAATGATCCGGACAGCTGGTCCCCAGGTGGGCCAGCTGCGAAGCATCTTTCGAGTTGATAAAGCGCCGCACTTCCGGGAGATCGCTGAAGCTGCCGATCATGCGCTGGCGGGACGACACCCGGCCGCGAATGAAAGGAAAAATGTCCAGCGCCCGCTCGCGATGATCCGGCAGCATTTCGAGCTGAGGGCCGCCGAAGATCGTGGTCGCCTTTCTTTTCTACATGCTCCAGAACGAACTGCCCCAGCTGGTCAATGATGGTGATGGTATTCAGGTAGCAATCGTGCTGGGTGTCGCCCCAGGTGAACAGGCCGTGTCCGCCGAGGACGATCCCGTCACAGCCGCGGTTCTCGGTCACGGCGCGGCGCAGCATCATGCCCAGTTCGAAACCGGGACGCTGCCAGGGCAGCCAGATCAGGCGGTGCTCGAAACGGCGGTTGAACTCTTCCATCTTCTCTTTGCCATTGGCAGAAGCCGCCAGCGCGATGCCCCAGTCGGGATGAAGGTGGTCCACGTGCGCAAATGGCAGGAAGCCGTGCAGCGGCGTATCAATCGAAGAAGCAACGGTATTGTTGTCGAAATTGCATAGCGGGTACAGCCCGACCATTTCGTCTTCGAACGCAGGGCCACGGTAGCGGCGTTCGAGGGCGTGAAGCTTGTCCAGGTACAGGCCCGCGAACCCGCTGGCCTTCATGCTGCCGAGATCGCCGCCGCTGCCTTTCACCCAGAGAACTTTGGCGTCACTGCCGTCCAGCGGATCTTTCTCCGTCGCCTTGGAACTGGTGTTGCCGCCGCCAAAATTGGTGATCCGCAGGTCGGAGCCGAGCAGGTTCGAGCGGTAGCGAAGTCCCTCGACACCGGTAAGGGTTCGCGCCAGTTTGTCGTCCCATTTATCTTCGAGATAGTGTAATTTTTCTTGAACTTTCAAGCGGATATCCTCAGCGAGGTAGGAACCTCGTGGTTAAAGCGGAAACGATTGTAAGCAACGAAAGTGGTGGCAAAAAACATTATGCGACATTCGGCGCGTTTTGCAATAGATTAATAAGTTCAATAGGGATATTCAGGCCGCTGATAGGAGATCCGATGCCAGAGAAGCGTAAGGGCAAATCCATGCAAGGAATTTTCCCAATCCTGGAAACGACGACGAGATTTCGTGCCCGGGGATTGCTCGCGCTGGCCGGTCTCGTGATCGCCGGAAGCTGGTCAACAATCCAAGCCCGCCCGACCGGGAACTCCGCTCCCGCGAAGCTGACCTGCGAGGCCATGCAGGAGCCGCTGGGGATTGACATCGTTCGCCCCCGGCTTTCATGGCAGATGCAGGACTCACGGCGCGGCGCGAAGCAAACGGCGTACGAAATCCGCGTGGCGGATTCCCTGCACAACTTGGCACAGGAGAAAGCGGCGATCTGGGACAGCGGACGGGTGGAATCCGACCAATCCGTCAACGTGCCGTACGGCGGGCTACCGCTCAAGTCGCGGCAGCGCTATTACTGGCAGGTGCGCCTCTGGGATCAGACTGGTGAAGCTTCTCCCTACAGTCAGCCGAGCTGGTGGGAAATGGGAATGCTCTCTCCCGATGACTGGAAGGCCAAATGGATCACTCGCGACATGCCGGTGGAGCGAGGGGATTATGACGCCGATCCAAAGTGGATTTGGGCCGCCGACGACAACGGCGCAACCCACGCCTCGCCCGGGCGGCATGAGTTTCGTTTTCACTTCACGCTGCCCGAAGCTCCGAAGGAAGCAACGCTCTTCATCACGGCAAGAGATAACGTTGCGGCATGGGTGAACGGCAACCAGGTGCTCGCGCCCTCGCAGGAGTTCGATTACGGTCCGCATCGAGCGTGGGGATATTTTCAGGAAATTCCTGTTACTGAAGACCTAACCAGTGGGTCGAACGTTGTGGCGGCCGAGGCAATCGTCGGAAAAGGAGAACCCCTACACTCAAACCCGGCCGGCCTGATCGCGTTGATGCGGGTTCGGATGCCAGGTGGCGGCATCGTGCGCTTCGTTTCGGATCCGGAGTGGAAGACCGCCGCAGCGCAAAATGGAAATTGGTACACGAAAGACTTCGACGATTCGGCATGGCCGCGCGCCGAGGTGGTGGCGCACGTAGGGCAACCCCCGCGTGGAGAGCCATGGCCGGCCCAGCCCGCAAGTGTGTTGCGCCGCGAGTTCGCGGTGAGCCGGCAAGTGCGGTCGGCGCGAATTTATTCCACTGCGCTGGGAAGTTATCAGCTCTACCTAAATGGGCAACGAGTCGGCAAAGACGTGCTTGCGCCGGGATGGACTGACTACAGCAAGAGAGTTGTGTATCAGGTCTACGACGTCACATCGCAGGTGCGGCAGGGACAGAACGCCATTGGAGCCATCCTGGGCGACGGGTGGTATGCGAGCGGCCTGACGTGGAATCAGACTCGTTACAATTTCGGACCGCCTCCGGTTCGGCTGCTGGTGCAGCTGGAGATTGAATACAGCGATGGCAGCCGCGACACGATCATTTCCGATGATTCGTGGAAGGGAGCGGAGTCGCCAATCCTCAGCTCCGATCTATACAACGGCGAGAACTACGACGCGCGACTGGAGCAGCCGGGGTGGGACCAGCCTCGCTTCGACGACTCGAAATGGCGCGCCGCCTTTGTGGAGCCTGCACCTCCCGCAGCAGTGGTGGTGGCGCAAGATTTTCAGCCGATTGAAGTCGAAGAGGTTCTCCGTCCAAAGACCGTCAAGAGTCCTAAAGCGGGCGTGTATATCTTCGATCTTGGCCAGAATATGGTGGGGTGGGCACGCATGCGTGTGTCCGGTCCGGCCGGAAAAACGGTGCGACTGAGATTTGGAGAAGTGCTGCAGCCGGATGGTGAGCTCTACACGGCCAACCTGCGCAGCGCCGAAGCTACGGATTACTACACGCTGCGCGGCAAGGGCGTGGAGACTTTCGAGCCGCACTTCACCTTCCATGGGTTCCGCTATATCGAACTCACCGACTATCCGGGCACGCCGTCGAAGGATGCGGTGGAAGGCATGGCCTTCTACACTTCCGCTCCATTCACCATGCAGTTTCATACTGCAAGCGCAATGGTCAACCAGTTGTGGAGCAACATTCTTTGGGGGCAGCGGGGCAATTTCCTGAGTGTGCCGACCGACTGTCCGCAGCGCGATGAGCGCTTGGGTTGGATGGGCGATGCCGAAGTCTTCTGGCGAACCGCTTCGTACAACGCAAACCTGGCGGCGTTTTCGCATAAGTTCACAACCGATATCCGTGATGCGCAACGGCCGAACGGCGCATTTACCGACGTTTCACCCATGGTCGGCGACGTCTCCAGCAGCGTGGCCGCCTGGGCCGATGCCGGCGTGATCATTCCGTGGACCGCGTATTTGCAATTCGGCGACAAGCGCATTCTCGAACAGAACTGGGACGCGATGGAGAAGTGGATGGAGCATTTGCAGAGTGCGAATCCCAACTACCTGTGGCTGAAGGAACGCGGCAACGACTATGGCGACTGGCTGGCCATCGGCAGCGAAACGCCGAAGGATCTGATCGCGACCGCTTACTGGGCCTACGATGCTTCGCTGATGGAAAAGATGGCACACGCTCTCAACAAGCAGGCAGACGCGCAAAAGTATGCCGACACTTTTCAGCAAATTCGCTCCGCTTTCGAGCAACGGTTTGTTAAGCCCGATGGCACGGTCGGCAGCGGAAGCCAGTCCAGCGATGTTTTAGCCTTACACATGAACCTTTTGCCGGAGAACCTGCGCGGAGTTGTGGTGGACAAGCTGATTGCGGATATCAAGGCTCACGATTGGCATCTGACGACCGGATTTCCCAGCACACCCTATTTGCTAATCGCACTGAGCAAGAGCGGCCATAGCGACGTGGCGTACCGCCTGCTGCTGCAGACAACCTATCCCTCGTGGGGCTACATGATTGCCCATGGCGCTACCACCATGTGGGAGCGCTGGAACGGCGACCAAATGATGGGCGATCCGTCGATGAACTCCTTCAATCATTACGCCTACGGAGCGGTTGCGGCATGGCTGTACCGGTATGTGGCGGGGATTGACGAAGACGCGCAGGAGCCCGGATTTCATCACATAGTGCTGCATCCGCAATTCGACCGCAGCTTAGGCGAGGCGAGTGCGACTTACGATTCGCCTTATGGAGCAATTACCTCGGCGTGGAAGATGACGGGAAGCACAACCACGTGGAAGATTGTGGTTCCGGCAAACACAACGGCGGAGGTAAATTTCCCGGCAGCGAGCGAAGATATTGGAAGGCGGCAAGGATATCCGGCAAAGCGCCGGAATTTCGCTGGTGAAACAGGAAGGCGGCAACGCAGTTTATGAAGTCGGGCGCAGGAACGTACCAGTTTGTTGTTCAGCAGTAACCTGCCATCTGTCATCCTGAGCGCAGCGACTGCAGCGCTTCGCGCTGCAATTGCGGAGTCGAAGGATCCCTTTAGCTATTTCGATCGCATCGGCGCATCCGGGAATGCTCAAGTACAACGGCGAGAACTCCTCGCGAGGTCCTCGCTTCGAGATAGGGAAAGGGGTCCTTCGACTGCGTAACGGCTTCGCATTCGCGAAGCCGTTACTCCGCTCAGGATGACAGTGGCTGCTCAGAGCACTGCGAGCTGCTTTGCGGTCGTGCTCAGAATCTCGAGCGCGTCATCCAGCTCTTTGCGGGTGTGCTCGCTGGTAACAATCGTCCGTATGCGCGCCTTTCCCTCGGGGACCGTAGGGAACGCGATGCCGGTGGCCATCACGCCCGCGCTGAACAGCGCGCGGCTAAACTCCATGGTGCGTTTGCCGTCGCCGATGATGATCGGGGTGATCGGCGTTTCGCTGGCCGGAGTGGTCTTGCCCCCAATATCAAACCCCGCCGAGGCAAGTTGCGCTTTGAAATAGCGCGTGTTGTCCCACAGGCGCTCGATGCGCTCCGGTTCATTCTCCAGAAGATCAAAAGCGGCAATGCAAGTCGCGGTCACGGAAGGCGGATGCGAAGTGGAAAACAGAAAAGGCCGGGCGCGATGATAGAGATAGTCGATCAAGTCGCGCGATCCGCACACGTAGCCGCCGAGGGAGCCGATGGCTTTCGAAAGCGTTCCCACCTGAATATCGACGCGGCCGTGGCAGTGAAAATGATCCACCGTGCCCCGGCCGTTGCGGCCCAGCACGCCCGAGGCGTGCGCGTCGTCGACCATCATGATGGCGCCGTACTTATCGGCCAGGTCGCAGAGCTTGTCGACCGGCCCGATATCGCCGTCCATGGAGAAGACGCCGTCGGTGATGAGCAGTTTGTGGCCGGGCTCATTCTGGACTTCTTTCAGCAGCTCTTCCGCGTGGCTCATATCTTTGTGGCGGAAGACTTTGATTTTGGCTCGCGAGAGCCGCGCGCCGTCAATGATGCTGGCATGGTTGAGTTCGTCGGAAACGATGAAATCTTCTTTGCCGAGAACCGCGGATACTGCACCAGCATTGGCGGCGAAACCCGATTGAAAAACCACGCAGGCCTCCACATCTTTGAAGCGCGCGATCTTTTCTTCCAGTTCCATGTGAATGCGCATGGTGCCGGCAATGGTTCGCACTGCGCCGGAACCCACTCCATACTTCTTCGTGGCCGCAACGGCGGCCTCGCACAGCCTGGGATGATTGGTCAGCCCGAGATAATTATTCGACGCCAGGTTGATGACTCGCTTGCCGTCATAGGTGCAGACCGCGGCCTGCTCGTCTTCGAGAATGCGCAGCTTGAAATAGGTTCCATTGGCTTTCAGTGCATTAAGCTGATCGGTCAGATAAGAAAGCTGTTTGCGAGTTGCCGTTTTTTCCGCCATATTGCCCCTGTGGTCAGGCCACATTCTGCCAATCGAGAATCACCTTGCCGGAGTTCCCCGAGTGCATGGCCTCAAAGCCTTTCTCGAAATCGCGGTAGGACAAGCGATGGGTAATCAGCTTGCGAATGTTAAGCCCGGATTGCAGCATGACCGTCATCTTGTACCAGGTTTCGTACATCTCGCGCCCGTAGATGCCGCGCAGGGTCAACTGGTTGAAGATGACCTTGTTCCAGTCAATCGCCATCTCCGAGGGTGAGGGGATGCCCAGGATTGCGACCTTGCCGCCGTGGCTCATATTGTCGAGCATGTCGCGGAGAGCGTTGCCGTTGCCCGACATCTCCAGGCCCACGTCGAAGCCTTCCTGCATGCCGAGTTCCGTCTGGACCCGCGTCAGCGTGGCCTCGCGCGGATCAATCGCGCGGGTTACGCCCGCCGCAGCCACGGCCAGTTCGCGGCGATGAGGATTGGGGTCTGTGATGATCACGTACCTGGCGCCGGCATGCGCCACAACCGCAGCCGCCATAATGCCAATCGGCCCGGCCCCGGTGATCAGCACATCTTCTCCCAGCACGGGAAAGGCAAGCGCAGTATGCACCGCATTGCCGAAGGGATCGAAAATCGCCGCCACCTCCAGCGGAATGTCAGGAGCATGCCGCCAGATATTCGTCATGGGCAGAACAATGTACTCGGCAAACGCGCCGGAACGATTTACGCCAACACCCTGGGTGTGCGCGCACAAATGACGCCGTCCGGCCAGGCAGTTGCGGCAACGGCCGCAAACCACGTGACCTTCTCCGCTAACGCGGTCGCCGGGATGGAAATCGGTGACATTAGTCCCAACCGCAACAATTTCCCCGACAAATTCATGGCCAATGACCAGCGGCACCGGGATGGTCTTTTGCGCCCAGGCATTCCACTCGTAAATATGGAGATCGGTCCCGCAGATGCCGGTAGCCAGGACGCGAATTTTGACGTCGTTGATGCCGATTTCGGGCTCTGGTACATCTTCAAGCCACAGCCCACGCTCTGCTTTACTTTTGACGAGTGCTTTCACGGGCCCCTCTGTATCTGCCGACCCTCTACTCTATCGCTACCGCGTAAGGAATGGGTAGCACATGATTGAGCCTCCCCACCATCGCTCCTTGCTCGGCTTAAAGGCCACCTACACGGGACAGAAGCTGATTTACGCGGCGCGGGATTTGCTCGATGCCGTTGTCTCCATACAAAGGCTGCACGTTGGCCGGAAATCCTGGCTGGAAAACAATGCAATCCCAGCGATTGAATAAGAAAACGGGACTATTTTCATTAAATCCCCCGGGAAGAGACGCTGTTGCAGCATCCCGAATCTGCACGCGGCGAACTGGATGAGCACGGACTTGTCATGGGCGAGGCCCCGCCCGGATGATAGACGCCAGGGCTCGGCCCGCCAATGGGCAGGTCAACTTTACCGACAGCATGGTTCGTATCAACCGAACCAGCCTCGCAAAGGGGCTAAATACAGCGTCCGGATCTGGCGCAGACGCAGTTCCTGCGGCAAGCGACCCTGCCAGGTCGAGAAGTTGCGCTCGCTGCGCCAGCGCGCTAGCGGCGAGTAGGCCGGGATCATCTGCACTCCCAACTCGAGCAATGCCAGCCACACTAGCGTGCGGCGATGATAGAACACCTAACCGCCTACGTACGGCGACAACGAGAAATGGCTACGACGATCGCTGAACAGCGAGCAGAATACGCCTATGCGCTAGATCACTACCTACAATCGCACCATCACCGTCGACGTCGATTCTACCTCCACGAGCTGGGCGTAGAAGATCTCGCTGCTGGCGTCAACCAGAATGACGACACTGTCGTAGCAGAGTTGGACCAGAAACCACTGATGGCGGCTCCGGTCGTTTTGTAGCAATGAAATGTCCGGTTTCAAAGGCTGCCCTCGCGCCGATTGGGTTGGCCACGCGGTTGATTAGCGCACCACCAACCCCGCTCCCTGTAGAGAATGCTTGGGGATGGGGTTGCAGGGGAAGGGGGCAGTTCCCCTTCCCCTGCTCAGCTCTATAGAAGCTTTGGCCGGTAAGGGCGCACCGGTGGCGTCATAGCGACCCAGGGAATGTGGTCCGTGGGTGAGACTCAAAGTTCCATCCAGGTGCTGATGAACCACCACCTGGCAGCCCGCCAACGTCGCCCGCCAGCGCACCCGCTCGATCTGCAAGCTCAGATTCTGGAAGCTCACGGTGTTGTCGCGGTTCACGCTGCGGTCGAACTGCAGCGAGAATATCCGTTCCAGATCACGACTCCGGCAGGGCACAAAAGCGTTCCCCCGCTGTCTGGGCGCGGCCTGAAAACGGCGGTTGAACTGGGCGATGTAGTCTTCGCGCAGGAACCGATTGGCTGCCTCCAGCGTCCGGATCTGGCGCAGTCGCAGTTCCTGCGGCAAGCGTCCCTGCCAGGTCGAGAAGTTGCGCTCGCTGCGCCCGCGCGCTTGCGGCGAGTAGGCCGGGATCATCTGCACTCCCAACTCGTGCAATGCCCGCCCCACTTGCGTGCGGCGATGATAGTCCACCTTACCGCCTACCTTCGGCGTCAACCAGAAATGGCTTCCCCGATCGCTGTACAGCGCGCAGAATACGCCTTTGCGCTCGATCACTTCCTTCAATCCCACCATCACCGTCGCCGTCGATTCTTCCTCCACCAGCTGGGCGTAGTAGATCTCGCTGCTGGCGTCATCCAGAATCACGATCAGGTCGTACCAGCGTTCGTCCTGAAACCACTGATGGCGGCTGCCGTCGATATGCAGCAGCATCCCCGGCAACGGCCGCCGCTCGCGCCGCTTGCGATGTGCCCCGCGCTTGCGTCCGCGCACCACCAACCCCGCTCCCTGTAGCGCCTGCTTCACCCAGGTGTAACTCAGTTTGATCCCGTGTTCGGCCTGCAACTTCTCGTGGAAGTGCTGCACGTTCAGATCGAAATACTTCTCCCGGTACAGGGCGAACACTTTCTCCACCGTCACCAGCGGCACTCGGCGCCGCGAAGGCTTGCCCCGCCGCCGGTCCAGCAACCCGTTATAGCCCTCTTCCACGTAGCGCTCCCGCCACCGCCGCATGTGCCGGTCGCTGATGCCTAGTATCTCCGCCGCCTGCCACCAGGTGATCTTCTTCGCCATCGCCTGCAACATCACGTCCTGTACTTTCATCGCCCGCTCCATCGCGGCCCTCGGATAAGCTTCCATGCTCCGCATGGTCGCTTATCCTCACCGCCCGCCAAGCGGACATTTCATGTGCTATCTCAACCGGACATATCATGTGCTACCGACAACTCAGAATGACGCACTTGACAGAGCCCCTCGAACAACGTTAACGTTTTGTTCCTGATTATGTAACTTAGTTCTGCATTACGGAACGACGAGACCCGGTCTTGTAGGAAACTTGAGCCTGTGACCGAGAATTCCAAATCGAGAGCATGTCTCCACACAAACTCGCTTAAAAGAAAGCTCCAGGCTCAGGATTGTGTGGTCGGCACATTTCTGGAAATTCCTGCTCCACAACTAGTCGAACTGTTGGGCTTGGCGGGGTTCGATTTTGTAATCGTTGATCGCGAGCACGGCTCAATTGATTTGAAGGACACGGAAAATCTTATCCGCAGCGGAGCCGCTACCGAAATCAGCGTGGTGGTGCGTTCTCCAGATTGCGATCCGCCGTCCCTTTCCAAACCCCTGGACTTTGGCGCGGCTGGCCTGCAGGTTCCGCAGGTCTCGTCGGTGCAAATGGCGGTCAATGCGGTGCGAGCCAGCAAATATCATCCGCTGGGCATGCGTGGTTTGCAGCCGTACGTGCGTTCCGCCAGCTATCGCGCTTACGACACGCAGGAATACCTCGCCCGCGCGAACGACGAGACGGTGCTCATCGTGCAGGTGGAGGAAATGGCGGGCACTCAAAATCTCCAGGCGATTTTGCAGGTGGAGGGCGTGGATATTGCATTCATCGGACCGTACGATCTCTCGCAGTCCCTGGGCATACCAGGGCAAGTGAAAGACCCACGCATATATGAAGCAATGGCGGAAGCAGTCGCCCTCGCCGGAAAAGCCGGAAAGAAAATCGGCACTTATTGCGACGATGTAGAAACGGCCCAGGAATATCGCAAACTCGGTGTGTCATATTTGGCGGTGGGCATTGACGCGGGCATTTTTCTCTCCGGCGCGCGCTCTCTCGTCTCTCGCCTGCGAGCTACAGACCAGCGGGAAGCTTCCACGTGAGCCCGGATGGCGCCCGGATGGGGTTGGCGGGGAGCCGTCTCAAACATTTTGCTAAAATCTCAGGAGGATGGTGAATGGCATTCAAGTTCGAGTTTCCCGCCTTGCAGGATTTCCTAACTAGCATCGACATCCCCGCCCGGGATGCCTACGATCTGCCAACCTCATCCAAACGTTTTCCGGACGGTAGCTTCTATCGCAACGAGATCTCGAGCATTGAGAGGCCCTCCACAATGAAAGCCATGGTGGAGGAGGCGAAGAAATACAAAGTCAAGATTCACCGCGTGATTGCCGTGACCATGGGGGCCACTCTGCTGACCATGGATGAACTGCGCGAGATGGCGCGAATGGCCGATGGAGAGGACATTGAACTGGTAATCCTGCCCGGCCCTCGTGTCATGTGGGATATCGGCAGAATGTCTTCCACCTCCGAAGGGGCCTACAGCGGCATTCGGGTGCGCGGCTCCGACTACCTTTCCTACACGATTGGCGACATGATGCGGGCCATGGAGGCGGGAGTCCGCGGATTCCTGGTCTGGGATGAAGGCTTGCTCATGGTGCTGGTCGAAATGCGCAAGCAGGGCAAAATCCCCAGCGACACCTTCTTCAAGATTTCGGTATTTACCGGCCACGCCAACCCGGCCGGCGCGAAATTGATTGAGATGCTGGGAGCGGACACTTTCAACCCATTGCCTGACCTCACGCTGCCGATGTTGGGAGCCATACGGCAAACCATCTCCATTCCCATGGATCTCCACGTCTCGATTTTTGATTCCCAGGGCGGCTGGTACCGGGCGTGGGAGGTGCCGGAGATTTGCCGGATATGTGCTCCCTGTTACCTGAAACAGGAACCGGGGAAATCCGTTGCCGATTTGTGCAAGCCATGGTCAAGCGAATCCAGCCTCGCCGATCTGGCTCGGCAAAAAGTTCGTAATGTACAGATCATGGAGGAACTGATCCAACGGGTACATCCCGAACTGCTCAAAGCGAAAGTGCAACCCAAGAACGGCAAAGGGAAAATGCGGCACAACCATCGCCCGAAGATTGCCATATCGTAAAGCCAACGCTCCGGGGGTTGGGAGAGCACGAGCCGCAGGGAATCGTGCCACCTTCACGGCATCGGCCTTTCATTCATTGGGCAGCGCTAGTGTCCCGAGTCTAATATTCGTTTAATAAATAACAGGCTTCCTGCATCTGATATAAGCAGGAGGGACTGTATGGCTCTGGGTCGTCCGCTCGCGCCGCTCACTCTGCTTCCGGCTGAACGGCAGCGGTTGTTGGAATGGTCGCGCCGTCCGAAGACGGCGCAGGCACTGGCCTTGCGCGCCCGCATCGTGCTGCTCTGCGCCGAGGGGCGGAACAATACCGAGGTCGCGCGCCAGGTGCGGGTCACGCTGGCTACGGTAGGCAAGTGGCGAAAGCGTTTCTTGCTTCTGCGCCTCGATGGACTGCTCGATGAGCCTCGTCCCGGCACCACCCGCCGTCTGGGCGATGCCGAGGTGGAACGAGTGCTGGCCTGTACCTTGGAAACACAACCGGAAGCGGCCACGCACTGGTCCACCCGCTCGCTGGCGCAAGTCACCGGCCTGAGCCAGAGCAGTATCAGCCGCATCTGGCGCGCGTTTTCGCTGCAACCGCATCGTAGCCAAGCTTTCAAACTGAGTCGCGACCCCCTGTTTATCGACAAAGTCCGCGACATCGTCGGTCTCTACCTGAACCCGCCCGACCGAGCGCTGGTTCTGTGCGTGGACGAAAAGAGCCAGATTCAGGCACTGGATCGCACGGCGCCGCTTCTGCCCATGCGCCCGGGACAAATCGAACGCCGCACGCACGACTACAAACGCCACGGCACTACCAGCCTGTTCGCCGCTTTCAACGTGGCCAGCGGCAAAGTACTGGGCCAACTCCATCGTCGACATCGCTCCCGCGAGTTCCGCCGTTTCCTCAACACCATCGACCGTAACGTGCCCGCCGAACTCGACGTACATCTCATCCTGGACAACTACGGTACGCACAAAACCCAACTGATTCGCCGCTGGCTGGCCAAGCGTCCTCGTTTCCACCTGCACTTCACTCCGACGTCGGCCTCCTGGCTCAACTTGGTGGAGCGCTGGTTCGCCGAGTTGACGGAAAAGCAAATCCGTCGCGGCGTCCATCGCAGCACCCTGCAGTTGGAGAACGCCATCCGCCATTTCATCGCTCACCACAACCAACACCCGAAACCTTTCGTCTGGACCAAATCGGCCGACCAAATCCTCGAATCGGTCGCTCGCTTTTGTAAACGAACTTTAGACTCAGGACACTAGAAGTATCGGTGCGATACACCAGGAGAGGGTCGTGCTTACTTCTTCTCTTTCCCCAGCTTCTTGGCGATTTCTTCCACCAGCTTGGGCTTGAGTTCGGCGAGCACACTGTCCACGATACTCGCGATGGCGGCGGAATCGGCGACCAGGACAGGCGATTTATCCTCGTCAGAGTTTGACGGGTGGGATGCGGCGGGTTCAGGCGGATGAATTTCCTTGTATCCGGCGGCGGCCACATCGGCTACCTGCTGGGTGAATTGCGGGCTGGCAATCGATTCGCGAATCTGGCGCCAGTTGGCCCAGGCTGCCGCGAGCGTGGCTTCCTGCTCGGATGGCGCCGCCGGAGCTTCACGCTGCGAAGGTTCAGCCGCGGCAATCTGAGACTGCGCAATTTCAAGCTCCGGTTCTGGCGCTGCCGGCGTCGCCTCGACGCGGCTGATCATGCGGAAATCGGTGCTTACCGAAGCCGCGGCGGCATAGGCTGTCTCTTCGCGAGGATTATTCGCTTCTGCTACCTCGGCGGATACTTCCGCAGACTCCGACGTCTGGAGTATTTGCGCCGCTTCGCTGACCGTCGCGACCTCGCTCTGCGCTACTGCCTCCACTACCTCAGGCTCCGTCTCTGGTCTTTGCGCCGACTCAATTTCGCTAACAGCTTCCGCTGTGACTTCTTCTGCCGTCTCTAAAGAACCAACTGGCACAGTGGGTGCCTCAGTCATCGGCTCCGGTTCGTGAGCTTCCGAGCTTGGAGCACTTGAATCCAGGGCTGAAATCAAAACAGGCTCTTCCGGCCGCGTCTCCGAAATCCCGGGCTGGCCGGATTCGTACGGGGTCTCTGCTTGCTCGTAGACGGCACTTGTACTCTCCTCAGCGACTGCAACCTCAGCCTGCGCCTCCAGCGGCTGTGCCATTTCCAATTCCATTTCAGCCAGAGCCGCTCTGGCTTTTTGCATCTCCTCCTCCAGGATCAGGGCGCCTTCCTCTGCGGATACGGCGACCTCCTGCGCAGCCCACCTTCCGCCGGCGCTAACCACGCCCCACTCTCTGCCAAACCGGGCAATCCCGTCTTCAACAGTTTCACGGTTCGCCACCGCGCTCTGAGCTATGCCAGGGAAAGCTTCTCCATTGGCGGGAGCCAATGCTTCCAGCGCTGCCGTGACTTCGGCATCGGTGGGCGCTCTCACCGGTTGCACGTCTGGCGCCTCGCCGATTTCCTCCACCGAGTTCGCTGCGGCCTCGACCGCAGGCTCTTCGGGCGGGGTTTCTGCCTGGCGGTACGCTTCGCCTTGAACGTGCTCCTCAACCCGGCCTTCCGACTGCGTTGCGACGTCCACTTGCGATTCAGTATTTAGCTGCGATTCAGCTTCTGCCTGCGAAATCGAGGGTACCTCGTTAGCCGCATCCGCAGGACGAGAAATCTCTTCAACCGGAGGCCGCGATTGCACAACCTGCGGCACCTCCATCATTTCCTGTGGTGCCTCAAGGGACGCCGGTTCCGCAGTCGCCACAAAGGCGGGCTCCGCCGCGACCTCCGGGTTGCGAGACTCAGCTCCGCTCAGGCCGCCTTCGAAGGCTGCCGCTGCCGACGCGATCGCTGCCAGTTCCTCTGCGGTGATATCCGGCGGAAGAGATTCAGGAAGGCTCCCTGTGGCGGTTGCAGTATCCGGCACTTCCGGCCGCACTATTTCGCGGAAGGCCGTGCTGCGTGCTTCTTTCTCCTCACGCTTCTCCTCCGCGACCTGTCGTTTGGCTCCGGATTTTGGAATTCTCAACCGCTGTTTCCACCCGCTCTCACTATCGCCAGCCTTCTTGTCTTTCCCGGGCGTTCCAGCTTTTTCGGCGGTCTTGCCTCTTGCCGCGCTGGTTGGCCGCCCTTCCGGCTGTGGCACGATCTTGTCTTCGAGCTTGGTGAGTGCTGCCAAAAGCTCCGTCGCTTCGAACGGCTTTACCAGGTGGGCATCGGCCTGCACTCGGCGCGCCTCATCCGCCTTGAACGGCTCCAGTTTCCCGACGGTCAGCAAAACAGGCAGGTTGGAGGTTGCCGCGTCTTCCTTGATTTTTTGGCAGACTTCGATGCCGCTATATCCCGGCATGTAGATATCCAGGATCACCAGATCCGGTTTGTGTTCGGCGAGCTTCTTAAGCGCAGCGGAACCGTTGTTGACAGTAACCACCTCGTAACCGGCCTCGCTGAGGATACGGCGGCCCATGTTCTGGGCAGTTACGCTGTCGTCGGCGAGGAGTATTTTCCGCGGCAAGAGACGTTCCTTTGCTAAGGGGGGACTGGGGCGAAGGTAACGTGATCGAAGGCCTAAGTCAATGAGAATAATAGAGTAAGAGGTTACCAGCGGTCAGCACCCTATGGGAGTAAACGGGAGCTGCGCCCGATTTCGGCTATTTGAAAAGCGTCCGCCGCCACAGCCCGCAACCTACTTGAGCGGGATGATCTTCTTTAACCCTTTCTTTTTCTTGTGCCTACTGGAGGAAATCTCTGCGTCGGTAGCGGGCTGCTGGTCATCCGAGGCCGCATCCGCCTTGTTGCCATCGGCGGAGTTGCCTTGCGCCGAACCCGTGTCAATTTCGTTAACTTGCGGTGGCGGCGGCAGAGCTGGGGTAGTCGACCCCTCCGGCGCCACATTCGGCTTCAATTCATTGGGATCGGCCGGAACGTTGGGAGTCAATTCATTGGCAGCCGGTGGGGCTGCGTCGGTATTTCCCCCAGCCGGGGTGCTACCAGAATTATCGGAACCCGTGGCGGCGGGCGCGTCCGAACTTGGCGGCGCTGCATTCGGGGCTGGCTCTCCGGTCCCAATTGTCTCCACTGAAACTTTGTTATCGCCCGCTCCGCCGCCCATCATCACGCTGTTGGCTTCCCGCATAATCGAAGTTGCGCTCACGGGTTCCGGGTCTACCATGGTCGGATCGCCCACGCGCGCAGCCTGCGCCACGTCAGGGTGCTTGCTGAAGTTCCGCAGCACCTTGGTCATCATGCCGGTCTCGCGGCGGCTGTCTTCTTCGGCCTTGTTTTGTGCCACCGCAGCCTTCGTGGGTCGGGGCACGGGCTGTCCCAGGGCTTCCAGCCGCGCTTTGGCATCCTCCGCGCGGTCCATGATGGGATAGCGGGTCAGAATGTGCGAATACGCTTCCGTCGCTTCTTTAGTTTGCTCCGCAATCCACTTCCCTTTGGCTTGTTCGCCCATGCAACCCGCCGGAACGGGAACGTGATTCACAATGCCGGTGCACGAAGGACGACTCCGCACTAAATTGATTTCTGCCTCGGCAATCTGGCCCAGCATGTACCACGCCTCATCCGCCTTGCTGTACAGCGGATACTGGTTCACCAGGCTCTTCAAACGCGCCGTGGCCGCCGCATACGAACTTCGCAGGAAATAAAAACGCCCCACTTCAAACTCGCGCTGCGCCAGCACTTCCTGCACTTCCCGCAAACGCTGTTTGGCCACAGGCAGCAGCTTGCTGTCGGGAAACTGCTGAATCATGTTCCGGTATTCCTGCTCGGCGCGCATCGCGTGAGTGTAGTCGCGGTCCGGCTTCTCCATCTGCTGATAGTGAATGTTGGCGATCTTCAGTTGCGCTTCGGCCGCCTCGGGCATGTTGGGGAAAAAAGTCTTGAAGTCGTTGTACTGCAACTCCGCCTGCGCCAGCGCCGCCGAACCGCCCTCGGCGTACCAGGAATCGGCCACCGCCAGTTTGGCGCGGGCTACGAATTCCGAATCCGGATAGGTGTTCAGCAGCGTCTCCAGAATGATCCGCGACGTGTCGAAGCGGTTGTGCTTCATCGCATCCATGGCGCGATCGAACAGAACCTTGTCCGGCTGCTTCGAACCGACATTCGACAACGGATTGGAAACCTTCTTGTTGGTGCAGGCCACCGCCAACGCCAGCACACTCAAGAGAAACATCACCGGAATACGACGTGACATAAAAACCTCAGGAATTGTGATTCGTGCCGGACCTTCGGCCATTTGCCCGCTACGCCCTCTGCATCAAGGCTTCGTTCGCTGCCTTCAGCAGTTCTCGTGCATTATGGGTTGGATCGCCTTTGCCGAAAACCGCGTTGCCTGCCACCAGAATTTCTGCCCCCGCCCTCACCACATGGGCCACGGTATCGAGAGCAATTCCGCCGTCCACTTCAATCCGGTATTGCAGCCCGCGCCGTGCCCGCAACTCTGCCAGCCTCCGTATCTTATGGACAGCATTAGGGATAAACTTCTGCCCGCCGAATCCCGGGTTGACCGACATCACCAGCACGTAATCCACAATGTCCAGGACTTCGGAGAGCGCTTCCACCGGAGTTGCCGGATTGATAACTACGCCGGCCAGACAATTGTGATTCTTGATCAGGTTCAGCGTCCGGTCCAAATGCCGGTCCACTTCCTGATGAACCGAAATCCAATCTGCCCCTGCGTCGGCAAATGCGGGAATATATTCGTCCGGTTTTTCGATCATCAAGTGGCAGTCGAGCGGCAGCTTCGTGGCGCGCCGCAGTGACTTGACTACCGGTGGCCCCAGCGTGATGTTGGGGACAAAGTGCCCGTCCATGACGTCCACATGGATGACGGCAGCACCGCCCTCGGCGGCAGCCTGCATCGCATCCGCCAGACGGGAAAAATCCGCCGATAAAATCGAAGGCGCTAACTCAACCAACCTGGGCTCCCCACCAGCAAACTAGCCCCGATTCTAACACGCTAAAGCTCTGAATCATCAGAGGCTGCCCCCATTTCCAGCGCCAGAAGTTGCAGCCACAACCCGTGCCAAGCTGTGTGGAGGCGGGGCTTGCCCCGCCTCATCGAGCGCCAGCTCGATACTAGCCAGATTCCTGGTTTAAGGCCTTTCTACCCGAGACAAACCGATTCCCCGCGACGACATACCGCAGCGGTTGCTCTGCTGCCTTGGTGATCCCGATGCGCCGCGTGATCAGCACACGTGGGCGGCGAAAGCCATCCTCCGCAATCCACAAATCGGATGCCGCGCTGGTCAGGTCTTTCCCATTGTCGCGCTCGCGCGTAATGCCGAGTGCCTGCGCCATCCGTCCCGGTCCGCTGGTCAGAAGCCGCGGGTCGCCCGCCGCCGAAAGTCCGCGCGCAGCAGCCATCTTCTCCGTCCCTTCGAGCGGCTCCAGGGCGCGAAACAGCACCGCACCGGCCTCGCCCTCCGGCAGACAGGAAACATTGAAGCAGTAATGATTGCCATAGATGAAATAAACGTAGACGAAACCGGGGGGCCCGAACATCACCGCATTGCGCGGAGTTTTTCCACGATAGGAATGCGCCGCCGGGTCGTCCTGGCCAAGGTAGGCTTCCACTTCGACGATCCGCCCGGCAAGAAGTTGTGCGCCCTCCCGCCGCACCAGCACTTTGCCAAGCAGATCGCGGGCCACGCGCCGGGGATCGCGATTATAAAAGCTACGCGGAAGCCGGGCATCGAACCGGCCTATAGGTTCCATACGCGACGAAGCCGGCTTCTACGCCGCGCCCTTCATCGCAGTCTTTAAATACTCCAGCACCTCGGTCGCGTGTCCTTCCGGCTTTACTTTGTGGAAGATGTGCTTGATCTTCCCATCCGGGCCGATGATGAACGTAGTGCGCGCCACGCCCATGACTTTTTTGCCGTACATGTTCTTTTCCTGAATCACGCCGTAGGCGTTGCATACGGTTTTGTCGGCGTCGGCCAACAGAGTGAAAGGCAGGTCAAACTTCTCCTCGAACTTTTTCTGCGCCTTCGGGGTATCGGGCGAGATTCCCAGGATCACTGCGCCGGTCTTTTCGATCTTCTTGTAGGAATCGCGGAACTCACAGGCTTCGATGGTGCAGCCTGGCGTATCCGCGCGGGGATAGAAGTACAGGACCACGTACTTCCCCTGAAAGTCTTTCAATGACATTTCTTTACCGTTCTGATCCTGCAAAGTAAACGCAGGAGCCTTATCATTGATATCCATGGTAGTTTCTCCTCCGGCTTCTGAAACGTTATACCGCACCATGCGTCGCGCCGTCATCCTGGCAAGCGTTGGTCTGCTTTCTGCGCAAACCCTATTCGCGCAGTCTTCAACCAGACCAAAGCCCGACAAGGGGCCACGCGCCCTGGCTCTGCTCGAGCTTGCACCCAACGGCAACGGCCACCTGATTCCCATTGCAATCATGGTGGACGGCGACTTCTACGACGCCAGCGCCTACAAAGCGAATCCCGTGCCCATGGCATTGGACTCCGGCACCGTGTACGAGGCGGAGCGCTCGGGAAAATCGCTCGGCTTATTTACCGTCAACAACGCGTTGCAAGGTCCAAACAACACCTGGGCTGGAGCCGGGAGCTGGCTGCCGGCAGGAGCAAAGCCCGCCTCCGCCGGGCGTCGGGCCACGAACAAGCCACGGGACATCGAGCAGGAAGAGGGCCCACCAGTTTTGCGCCGCCGCCAGCCGAAGGAAAAGCCCGCCGAACCGCCGCCGGCGTCTGCGCCCGCCGCGTCTAGTCCTGCTCCTCCTGCACAAACATCTCCGGCTCCGGCTTCTTCCGCGTCCCCTGCCCCTGCAAAGACGCCCGCGGATACAGCATCGGTCGCCGCAAATACGCCGCCGCCCAGCGTCGAGGAAGATCCCGATCGTCCAACCTTGAAGCGCGGCGCGCCACCACCTTCGCCCCAAAAACCCGCAGGCCCTTCCGGCGCAGCCGCAGCCAAGAGTTCGCCGGGGCCCGCCAACACCAAGGCAGCAAAAGGCGAGAAGACAGAAATTCAGATCGTCCCGGCGATCTCCGACGCTGGCGGGCCGGAACCCAGTTCCTTCATTTATCCGGTGAAGCCGGATGAGGAGCAGCAGTTCCGCAAGAAAGTTCTAGCCATGGCTTCTGACCAGATCGCAGCCCACGCCAGGCAGATGGCCTCGCAAACGATCGCCCCGGCAGAGCCGCCCCGCGCCTCATCGGCCCACAAGCGCGCTGCCAAAGCTCCGCAGCCGAGCTTCGAAAATGTCGAGTTGCGCGTGATTGATCCCTCCAGCAGCAACGAGCCCGTGCTTATTCTTACCGCGACTGCCCGCATGCCGCAAAGCAAGAAAGCCAGTCAGCCGGAGCCCCCATACACCATAACCCTGGTTGCCCGCCAGGATATCTACGGCGACTTGCACAAGGTGTTCTCCAACATCACCGATGCACAGCACCTGGATTTGACGCCACGCTACGATTTCATCGACGTGGTGGACGCCGACGGCGATGGCCGCGGCGAGTTGCTGTTCCGCAAGGTGTCCGATTCTGCCCACGCCTTCACCGTGTTTCGCATCATCGGGAACCAACTGTGGCCCTTGTTTGACGGCTCGCTTGGCAGTTAACTTTACGGCTTACAAACTGTGCTTACGCGTCGCGAATTCCTGCAATCCGCTGCCGGTGCCGCGCTTGCCACTGGACTGGGCAGGCATGGACGCGTCAACCTGTTTTCCGGCAAGCAACCGTTGGCAAGCTCTATTCCATTCCCGAAAGACTTCTGGTGGGGCGCGGCCACTGCCTCCTATCAGATCGAAGGCGCATGGAATGAAGACGGCAAGGGCGAATCCATTTGGGATCGCTTCGCGCATACGCCCGGAAAAATCAAGAACGGGGACACCGGCGACGTTGCCTGCGACAGCTATCACCGCTGGCGTGAAGACATCGCCCTGGCGCAATCGCTGAATTTGAATAGCTACCGTTTTTCTATTTCGTGGCCGCGCATTCAACCCACAGGTTCCGGCCAGCCTAACCCGAAGGGCCTCGATTTCTACAGCCGCTTGGTTGACGGGCTGCTCCAAGCCAAGATCCGCCCCTTGGTGACGCTTTATCACTGGGACTTGCCCCAGGCTTTGGAAGATGCGGGCGGCTGGCCCAATCGCGAGACCGCCGACCGCTTCGCCGATTACGCCACGCTTGTCGCGCGCACGCTCGGCGACCGTGTTTCCGATTGGATTCTGCTCAACGAAGCGGTGGCGTTTACCACGGAAGGCTACCTGACCGGCAACAATGCGCCGGGCAGGAAAAGCCTGATCGCGACGCTGCAGGCCACGCATACGGCAAATCTGGCGCAGGGCAAGGGATTTCGCGCGCTGAAGGCGATTCGGCCGCAGGCTCGCATCAGTTCGGCCTTCAACATGTCCGCATGTGAACCTGCAACCGCTTCGGAAGAAGACCAGCTCGCCACCGCCCGCGCTCACGCCTTCCGCAACGTCTGGTTCCTGGAGCCCGCGCTCAAAGGCCGCTATCCCGACGCGTTTCCCATCTTTCCTTCTTATCTGATGGGCATCAAGTCCGGCGACATGGAGCAGGTGCGAGTGCCGCTCGACTTCATCGGCATCAACATTTACGACCGCACCATCGTTTCCGCCCCCAGCCTGAGCGAGCGGTTGTTCACCCCGCAGTATTGGTTTCTTCCGGCGAAGATGGCGCGGGGCACCGCGTTGCCACGAACCGATCTTGGCTGGGAAGTCTGGCCGAAATGTATGTACGACATCGTCACCCGCATTACCCGGGACTACAATCGTCCGGTCATCGAGATCACCGAGAATGGCGCCGCTTACGGCGATGGCCCGGGCCCGGACGGTCAGATTCATGACGCACGCCGCATCTCGTATGTGCACGACCATCTGGCCATGCTGGCGCAAGCCATGCGCGACGGCGCGGACGTTCGCGGCTACCATCACTGGAGCCTGCTCGACAACTTCGAATGGGATCAGGGCTACAGCCAGCGCCTCGGCTTCGCGTATGTGGATTACAAGACCCTGCAGCGGACGATGAAGGATTCGGGGAAGTGGTATGCGCAGGTGGCGGCAGAGAATGCGCTGGGGGCGAAACCGGTCTGAAATCAGGTCTTTGGCTCGATCCTTAGGTCTGGGGGTGGCCCAGTTCTCGCCGCCTTTGCGAGAACTGGGATGAGGGGCCATCGCCAGATTGCCAATTTAAGCCTGTTTTGCCCTTTCCTGGCCCCTCAAGGGCCATCTCCGACCCAACTCTCGAAATTAGACCCTGTGCGCCAGGCGCACACCCCACTCTAAAAAACGATGCCAAGGCCCTACCGGGCCCCCGGCCCCCAATGCCCGGCTGTTCGCCTTCCGCAGGGTCGAAAAAGGCAGGATTTCGTGAGATTTGAGCCCGCGGGTCACGCTGGAATCCCAGGTGATCCGGGCACAGTCACATCGGCAAGAATTGCGTGGGACCGCGTCGCTCGTCCTACGAGTTCTAGCTCGTATCACCCAAACACATATCGGCGCGACGAGAATCAGCCCGAGTAGAAAGAAAGCGGCAGGTTCGGCGGGCCTTGTGCAGTCCCAGCAAGAAGCGGGGTCCCACTCGGCCGCAGGCTCCTGTTGAGACCCGACTCCATTGTCGGTTCCTTTATTGGATTTTGATACGTCGTCGGCTGGAGATCCGCCGGAGATCCGGTCTTGGCCACTCGACCGATGATGTTGCGCCACATTCGTCGTTCGCGTAAGGCCGTACAACGAGCCAGCCGAAAGGATGAGACCCATCACAGCCGTACAAATCACCGCAACTATTGATGGATAGCGCCGCACGCTTTTAATAGACACCAAAGAATGTGAGGATAGCTTTAAATACAACTGCGAAAAATCAGCTACTTCTGCGTCAGCACCAACTGCCCATTTTCCACCTGCAGGCCGCCGACATTGTCCGGCAATTTCAGGCGGTCGTGCTGCTCAGACAATCGCTGCTGCAACGCGCCATTCACCAGCGAGACCGGAATATTCAGATCGCCCACTTTGAATTCGGTCGGATCGAAAGTCGCGTAGCCGTCTTTCGATCCCAGATGCCCGGAAACCGTGATCCAGACGTTCTTGCCCGCCAGATTGACCAGAAATTGTCCGTGCGCCTGGTTGCCATCGAAGCTGACCTGCTGATCGAGGATATTCGGCATGGCGCCCAGATCGCTGTTGGCCGAGAGCTGCCCTCCTCCCGCGGAGAGGGCGCCAGAAGCCTGGGCGAGGGCGGCAGTTATCTCGTTCGAAGTGATGCGCACCTGCGCCGGCGAAGGCCTGGCCTGTGGCGTGGACGCAGCTGACTGAAAACTTTGCGGCGCGACTGCAGGGGATGGAGCCAAGTCCTGCGGGGCTGCCGCGGGTTGCGTGTAGTCCGGTTCGGAGCCCTGCGGTGCTGTGGTCGACGTCTGGCTCGGCGCAGGCTGATCGAGCTGCGACATTTTCTCCTGGAACGACTCCGCATTGACATTCATCTGCGCTGGGGTTTGCGGCGCGGCTACCGGGGCCGGACGCTTGAGCACCAGCACCAGCGCCGCCACCGACGTGACCAGCGTCGCAATGCTGATGATGCGGTCGAGTTTCCACTTCTTCATAAGTGCCTCCCAGCTCCACACTTCGCCATGATTAATGGTACTGGGGAAATGGCGGGGTTTTCAGATGACGGAAGTCACCGGGGAGGCGTTACCGGGACTTGTGTGGGCACGGACTTGTGTAGGGACGGAGCTTGCTCCGTCCAGCGGTCTGCAAGGCCGCAGCGGTTCTTCTCGAGCTGCGCTCGACGGCACGGGGCAAGCCCCGCCCCCACACAGACCATGTTCACGTCCCTACAGCAAAGGAACCGATCCTCGCCAAAGCCAGCGATATGATTGATCCTCCGTAACCAGGCCCGCTCGTACCGGGTTCTGGCCTACATAGTTCACCTTCTCTGCCAGACTCTCATTCGAACGCAGCACATGATCGAACGACTCCGCTTGCCAGACGCGCCCTTCGCGCCAGAGAAGTCGATTGATTTCCACCGCCGAACGACTCTTGATCCTGCGCATGATATCCGGCAGGCTACACGGCCAAGCTTCGCGATCTATTAAGGGCGTGAAGATCAAATGAACATGATCCAGCATGACTACCGCAATATGCAGTTCGATCGTTCGCCCATGTTCGCCCACACAGCAATCTAACGCCGTTTGCCGCGCCAGCGGAGGCAGAAGCCATCGCTTGTGTGTCGAAAACGTGACGAAGACAGGCCGGTTGGTTTTCTGAATATGGGGCAGCGTCCGCCAGTAGGCATACTTGTGCATGGGGCCGAGTTGATAATTATCACGAAACTTGCTGTTTGGATGTGATCTCTGAACATCAGAAAAGCTTGTGTAGGGACGGAGCTTGCTCCGTCCGGCGGCCACAAGGCTGCAGTAATTTCCAGTCGAGCTGCGCGCGACGGGGCGGGGCAAGCCCCGCCCCCACACAGACACTGCTAGCCGCCCAGCTTCTTCGCCAGCAACTCATTCACCAACTGGGGATTGGCTTGGCCCTTGGACGCCTTCATCACCTGCCCGACGAAGAATCCCGCCACGGTCTTCTTGCCGCCGCGGTATTGCTCCACCTGCTTGGGATTCGCGGCGATGACGTCATCAATAATCTTCTCTAACGCGGATGTATCCCGCGACTGCTCGGGGCGGCCTTCTTCTTCATAGACGACGGGAAAATCTTTGCCGCGCTCGAAAGCACAGATCGAAAAGATCCTTCAGCATCTTTCCCGATATCGCGCCGTTCTCAACGAGATCTGCCGCTTCTGCCATACCCCCCATCGAAATCGGCGACTGCTCGATCTCCAGGCCCTTGGCCTTCAGGCGTCCCATGAGTTCGCTCTGCACCAGATTTGCTACGCGCTTGGGGTTCTTGGCTGCTTTTGCCGCAGATTCAAACTGATCGGCCAGCGATTTGGTCAGCGTGAGCACCTGGGCATCCTGCTCGGTGATGCCGTAATCCGAAACCATGCGCTTGCGCCGGGCTTCGGGCAGCTCGGGCAAAGTGCTGTGGATCGCTGTCTGCCACGTTTCATCCACTACCAGCGGCAGCAAGTCCGGCTCGGGGAAATAGCGGTAGTCGTGCGCCTGCTCTTTCGACCGCATGCCGTAGGTCTTGCCTTCGCTCGAGTTATACAGGCGAGTTTCCTGCGTGATCTTGCCGCCGCCCTCAATCACTTCGATCTGGCGGTCAATCTCGTAAATGAGCGCCTCGCGAATGAAGCGGAACGAATTCACGTTCTTTACTTCGGTCTTGGTGCCAAACTTCTTCTGCCCCACCGGCCGCACGCTCACGTTGGCATCGCAACGCAGCGAACCTTCTTCCATGTTGCAGTCGCTCACGCCGGTATACAGGATGATCTCTTTCAGACGAGTGAGGTACTCGTAGGCTTCGTCCGGCGAAGCGATATCGGGCTCGCTGACAATCTCAATCAGCGGCACGCCGCTGCGGTTCAGGTCGATGGCAGTCTTGTCGGCGGCATCCACAAAGCCCTCATGCAGACTCTTCCCGGCGTCCTCTTCGAGGTGCAGACGGGTGATGCCAATTCTTTTCGTTCCACCGGGTACCTTGATGTCGATGTGTCCGAACTCGGCCAGCGGCTTGTCGTACTGCGAAATCTGGTAGCCCTTGGGCAGGTCGGGATAGAAGTAATTCTTGCGAGCAAAAATTGAAGTCTCGTTGATGCGGCAGTTCAGCGCCATCGCGGCCAGCGTGGCAAACTCAACGGCTTTCTTGTTCAGAACCGGCAGAGCGCCGGGCAGCCCCAGGCACACGGGGCAGACGTTGGTGTTCGGCGGATCGCCAAAGCGCGTCGAGCAGGAGCAGAAGATTTTCGTCGCTGTCAGCAACTGGACGTGCACTTCCAGGCCAATGACCGGCTCGAATTTCGTGCGTGCGGAGATGGAAGTGTCTGCCGTGGTGGCCATAAACATTGATTATAAAGCAGGGTTCGCCTTGACTATCCGGCAAGAAACTTAAACTGCCGTCCGGTTGTGCATCGCCTAACAGCTTCCGCTAAGTTCCACCGAGCGGCAGGCGGCTTCGACGATCTTCTCCGCGATGTTCCCGGGAGAGTACGGGTCCCCATTGGCAAGGACCACCACGGAAACGCCAGATCCTGCGTAATAACCGCTAAACGCGTTGAACCCTGTGATGTTGCCGTTGTGTTCAATGAAAGTCTTCCCGTCCAGCGTTACCACCCCAAGGCCGAATCCGTAGCCGAAATTTGACACAGCCGTGGGCGCAATCATCTGGCTATACGAAGACGGGCTGACGATCTTGCCCTGGGCGAGTGCGTCGTCCCACTTCACCAGATCGCCGACGGTGGAAGACAGCGCTCCCGCGGCAAAGGCCGCCGAACGGATCATTGGCGTGGCAGCCACGGCCTGCGACCCGTTGAATACGTAACCCACGGCGGCCGTGCTGGCGGGAGGAACTTCGTAGTAAGTTGCCTGCAAATCGGCAGCACCGAAAACATGTGCGCTCAAATAGTCGGGATAGGTAACTCCGGAGACGCCCTCAATGATGGCGCCCAACAGAAAATAGTTGCTGTTGCTGTATTCGTACTTGGATCCAGGAGAGAAATTGAGCGGCTGCGCGGCAATTTTCGTGAGTACGGTGGATTCGGCAACGCCCGCGTCGGCCCAAGCCCCAAAATCGGGTAGCGACGTGTATGGGAAAAGCCCCGAGGTATGGGTCAGCAGCATCCGGATGCTGATTTGCGGGGGAAAACCATAGCTCGTCAGGTAAGCGGAAGCCGAGTCGTCAATGTTCAGCTTACCGGCTTCCTGAAGTTGCATGATGGCCGCTGCCGTGAACTGCTTGGTAACGGACCCAATTTCAAACACGGTGTCCGGCTGCGCGGATTTTGACGCGGAAACGTCCGTGTAACCGTAAGCTTTCGCGTACAGCACCGTTCCTTTTTGTCCGATGGCTACCACCATGCCGGGCAAATGATTGGAATTAAACTCCGCGACTGCCAGAGCATCTACGGTGCTTGCCAGACTCTGCGGCTGTCCTCCGGCGCCTTCTGAGGATCCGCCGCCTCCGCACCCCAGAAAAAGCACCCCCAGAGCGGCAACCATCACCAAGCTGATCTTGGAACCGGGCCCGAGTGGCGCGCGCGACACGCGCATACTTGGCAGATCATCCCCGGTAGCCAAAGCGCGGTTCAACATTGCCGAGCGATTGTATTCACTCCCACATCACCCTTCAAGTTTGAGCTGCCAGCCCGGCTGCTCGGGAAACCTGGATTCGACACGGTTCTGCTGGAACCATACCGACTCGATTCTCCACCAGAAAGCCGCGTTTCCGGAAACGCTTTCGCACGGAATTCGCTGCGCTGCACGCATCTTCTGATCTGGCGGACATGGCATGGTGCCTGGCCGGGGGCTTCAGGCTTCTATGGATCAACCGCTCCAAAATTACGGCCTGAGTACATCACCGTAATAGAGTATTCTCCCTAGAAATTTCTGCTGACACCACAGGGTTTACCTCTCTTGCACCCTCTTTGGCATTCCACCCCCTCGGGCAAAGAGAGAGAAGAGGACAGGATTACTTTCGGTACCGTGCAAAATTAGCTGCGGTCTGAAAAGCTTCATAGCAACGGTATTCCTACCCTTGCAATTATGTTCAAGCCGTATGCTCTAGCCCGGCCGCTTCTGTATGCCGCAATTGCGTTGTTTTGCGCGGCCGGCTGTGGAGGCCTTGCGCATGTTGTTTTCCCAACTCTTCTCATTGGGCACTCGCCTGTTGTCGTGCCCATTCTCTGCGGAGCTATTGTCTTTCCCTTGATGCTGGCATTGCTTTGCGGCGACAAGGTTTGGCAGGAACATCTCGGACATCCGGACAAGACTTCTCTTAAATGGGCTGAAAAGCAATCTCACGTGCAATCAGCCGCCCTGGAAGCAACCGCCAACGCAATCATGATCACGGATTCAGCCGGGAAAATATTGTGGGTGAATCGCGCGTTTGCGGCGATGACAGGCTACAACGAGCAAGAGGTTGTGGGGAAGGATCCGCGGATATTGAAGTCCGGAGAACAACCCGAAATCTACTATGCCGAATTGTGGTCAACCATCTCCTCGGGCAAGGTCTGGAAGGGCGAGATCGTCAACCGACGCAAGGACGGAACAAGCTATCCCGAAGAGATGACAATCACGCCCATTGTTCAGAACGTCGGCCCAGGGACCGAAACATACTTCATCGCGATCAAGGAAGACATTACCGAGCGGAACCGGGCCAAAGAGGAACTGTACCGGGCGCACCAGACGCTGCAGACCGTCATGGACACGATTCCTCAACGCGTCTTCTGGAAGGACCGGCATTGTGTCTACTTGGGCTGCAATCGGACTTTTGCGACCGACGCGGGGTTAAGCAAGCCGGCGGAGATCGTTGGTAAGAGCGATATGGACCTTGCATGGAGCGAGAACGCTGAAGCTTATCGCGCCGATGACAAGCTAGTGATGGAACGAGGGCGTGCAAAGCTCGACTTTGAAGAAATACAGGATCGACCGGACGGGTCTAGGGTATGGCTGCGAACCAACAAATTGCCCCTGTGGAATCGAGAGGGTAAAGTGATCGGCATCATCGGAACCTACGAAGACATCACGGCCCGCAAAGTCGCCGAGGAGCGAGTCAGATTCCTGGCCTATTACGATGCCCTCACGGGTTTGCCCAATCGGAGCCTTCTTCAGGACCGAATGGCCAAGGCCATAGCTCACGCTCGCCGGCAGAAGAACAAACTTGCACTTTTGTTCCTCGACCTCGACAGGTTCAAAGACATCAACGACTCGCTTGGACACTCCATCGGCGACCTTCTCCTGCGGGAAGTTGCAGAACGGCTCAAGACGTGGGCGAGAGAACAAGACACCGTCGCACGCCTGGGTGGTGACGAATTCCTGATCATGTTGACCGAGTTAAAGTACATACAGGATGCCGCGGTTGCCGCCGAGCGGCTGATGGATGCCATGACCGCTGGGTTCGTGGTCCAAGAGCACACCCTCACCGTTAGTTGCAGCATCGGGATCAGCATCTTCCCGGAACAGGGTATGGATGCCGAAGCCCTGATTAAGAACGCCGATGCAGCCCTGTACAGCGCCAAGGATGCCGGTCGTAACAATTTCAGGTTCTTTACGACTGACATGAATTCTCAAGCGGTGGAGCGGCTCAACCTGGAGGCCAGTTTGCGCCTGGCACTGGAGAGAGAAGAACTCTTTCTAGAGTATCAACCACAGATGGACGTCGCCACGGGAAAGGTCTCCGGAATGGAGGCACTTCTCCGGTGGCGGCATCCGAAGCTGGGAATCGTACTTCCAGATCGTTTCATACGAATTGCCGAGAACTGCGGCCTGATCCTGCCAATCGGCGAATGGGTGCTCAGGACGGCCTGTTCGCAAGCCCGGAGTTGGCAAGAAGAAGGTCTACCCGCAGTGACGATGGCAGTGAACGTGTCGGCAATCCAGTTTCGTCAAGAAGGCTTCTGCGAGCTCATCCAAAGAGCGCTCCTGGAGACTGGTCTTGCACCGCAGTACCTCGAACTGGAGCTCACTGAAAGTTTGCTCCTGGATAATGCAGACCTGATGTTGTCGGTGGTTCAGGATTTGAAGGCCATGGGGATCATGCTAGCGATTGACGACTTTGGGACAGGCTATTCCAGTTTCAGCTATCTGAGGCAATTTCAGGTCAGCCGGCTTAAAATCGACCGCTCGTTCATTCAAGACATCACGGCAAAACCCGATGACGCAGCGATCACGATCGCGATCATCAGCATGGCGAAGAGCCTGAATCTCAAGGTGATTGCCGAGGGTGTCGAGAATGAAGAACAATTGTCTTTCCTGAGGGCCCATCTGTGTGACGAAATTCAGGGATACCACTTCAGCAGGCCCTTGGCGATCGGGCAGGCAGCAGAAAAACTACGAAGCACAGCGATGCGGGCCCGGTCTGTAAACCGTGGGGCTTGAGGAAAAGCATCCAACGGCTGTGGTATGTCCGCAAAGCATTTTGCCACGGGGCATTGCGCGCTTCCTTCCGTTTGACGGGATTATAGGGATTGAGGGGATTTTGCTACACCCCCTGGCCTGGGTCGTGGGAACCGAAGCGGTGAGCGCGAGGCGAGCAGGCCGGGGGCGGCGCGTGGAGCTGCGACTCTGCGATGGAATCGCGAGTGCCGCAAACTCTATTTAGTGGAGACAAGCTCCGTTCAAGAGTTGTTCACCTAGGGTGTCTGGAATAGCCTCTTCCCACCCGCTATTCAAGTTGGTGCAGTCAACTTCATATCTTATGGTTTGGGTGGCTTTCTTGCTGACGAACTTTATCCAAAAGCGAGCAGACGCGGGCTTGAGAAATTCCGCACTTTTTACATCGAGGTAATAGTTGTCACCGATGGAATCCCTCCCGACAACCCGCCACCTATCCGTAGAAGTTGCCATCTGAGGGTGGGCCGGTGGCTCATTCAAACCGTGTTGGGCCTAAACGGGGCTAAATTGTCCCATAAATGGAAAGCTTCCCGCATGCCTTTTAAGGTTCCTTGCTGCCCCCTTCCAAGGAATAGTATTTTTCAAATTTAGGCGATATCCGCTATCTCCCACAGTCCGCAGGTCTTGGGGAAATATATTTTGCCGTGAGTCACTCCGCCGGTTTTTGTGCACCGCTCTCCACACGTTTTGCTCACTCATCCACAGAGTATGCACAATTTTGGCTGCAATTTCGCTTTTTCTTTCGTGCAGAACTGTGGAAGCATATACGGTGTTGGAACGAGAAAGGAAGTGAATCAGATGGAAGGTGAGATAGTCCATAGGTTTGATGCTAACGATGAAGACTTACAGAAGGAAATGGCTCAATTGCTGACTAGTGGCTACGGTCCAAGAGTTGCCCGGTTAGCGATGGCCATTGTGGGCGGCGCTATACCTTTACTTGGCGGCGCTGTCTCTGGGGCTGCTGGCGCATGGTCAGAGACGGAACAGGACCACTTCAATAGGGTAGCGGCAAGCTGGCTGCAACTGCAGAAGGACGAAATAAGGGAAATAGGCATCACCATCGCGGAGATTCTTACTCGACTTGACCTGAATGACGAGAACATACGTAAGCGAATCGAAAGCGCAGAGTATTTGTCGCTTCTGAAGAAATGTTTCCGCGACTGGTCAGCCGCTGAAAGCGAAGGGAAGCGCGTTCTGGTTCGTAATCTGCTCAGCAACGCGGCCGTGAACAAGATTTGCACTGATGACGTGGTCCGACTGTTCATTCAGTGGATCGACTATTATTCGGAGATGCACTTCAAGGTCATCCGCTGGATTTACAAGAATCCGGGGTGTACGCGTTGGGATATGTGGATGGGTGTGCATGGAGCAGAAGTCAGGGAGGATTCCCCCGAAGCGGATATGTTCAAACTGCTGATTCGTGACCTTAGCACAGGCAGTATTATCCGCCAGCATCGCGAGAAGGATTACGACGGCAACTACATTAAGAAGACTCGCAATTCTCGCCGGGGGCAGTCATCTCAGACGATGAAATCCGCATTCGATGACGAAGAGGAATATGAATTGACGGAGCTTGGAAAGCAGTTCGTCCGTTACACAATGGACGAAGTCATGCCGCGAATTGCTGCGCCATCTGGTGAAAATCAGCAAACATCCTCAACTCAGGGGGGGTGAAGACATGAAAGCACGTTACAACCTCCAAGAAAACAATGTCTTGGCGCGTTGCCCGGACTGCGATGCTGTCACCAGTTTTGACACAAAAGGCCACAGCAATACATCGCTGGGCGTGGTCATCATCAACGCACCACATCAATACGAAGGGAATCCGTACACACGTATTTTGTGGCAGTTCTTCCGCTGTAATGTTTGCAACCGTGGGGCCGTTGGAAAAATTCACGACAGGGGTAACGCACAAACGGCAGTGCTGGGAGATTTCTTGCCATTGGCAATCGAGAAGGCCATATTGCCGCCGTCTGTGCCGCAAGACATTGTGACGGAATTTCGCGAATCGGAATTGGACGCCGCGAATGGAGCGTATCGCAGTGGTTCAGCTATGTTGCGGTCCGTTCTCGATAAAACGCTTAAGAAGAATGGCTACGATGAAGTTGAGATAAAGGATACGCACGGCAATCCTAAAAAGTCCAACAAGCTGATTGACCGAATAGATGCAGCGGCGCAGGACGGGGTTATTACGGAAACAAGGCAGCGAAGGGCACATGAGAACATCCGGGTTTTGGGGAACGATGTTTTGCATGATGATTGGCGGGAAGTAAAGCAACAAGAGTTCGAAGGGGCCCACAAGTACACGCAGCGGATACTGGAAGATTTCTACGATGACCGTCCTACAGTTGAGGCGAGGCTTACCGCTCAGGGTCGAGCTTTCGTGAAAGGTTAAGAGGTCGGAGTGATCTTCCCGGCCACAAGGAGAGCTAAACCCGCGGGCGTGAAAACGACACCAGCACCTTGCCGTTTTTTTTTTGATTGGACTCTGAGCCTATCTTTGTGCGTAGGACATGATATCAGCCCAAGAATGAGAAATCGCAGATACACCTACCAATTGCGCCAGTGTCTTCCAATGCCTCGGATGCGGTCTCCGTCGCCCTCTGCGTATGTCAGACGCGTAGGGAATGGAAACGGCTAGCGCTGAGGCGATCTCCGGCAGCGTAACGTTGAGCAATCGAGGAAGAATCTGATCTGAATAGGTCTCGTCAGTGAGCCAATCGGGCTGATTTGATGGCTGCCAGCGCCATCGAGCTATCGCTTGGCGTCGTTGAGTTTCGGCGAGCCGTGATCTCGACTCGATAGTCTTCGAGGCGACGCGGCCTTGTTTGGCGATCTCTCGCATCTTTTCTCTAGAGACTTCGACCGCACAGTTAGCACAATGGTTGTTGCCAGTTGAGATTATCTGCCCGCAGCCACGGCAAGAGTGTTCCGCCTTTGGCAACTTCAATTGACGGGACAAAGCGCCTTTAGCCTCGCGACGATGGTTCTGGGTCAGCGGTGTCTTAAAACCGCGTACCGACTTCACCTCCGACCCGCGACTTGCTAAAAGAGAATGCACAACGTATTCCGCCCATGGAGCCACGAGCTTGCCCCAGGTGGCTGCCGTCTCAGAGAGCTTTGAGCAAAGCCTCGATGAGACTCGACAATTGCCATCGGAACCCTCGATGAAATCCGCTCGCCTCAGCGGTTCCCGCATCAACCAGTCCAATAGCCACGCTTCAATCGCTGGCCTTATGGTTTCGATCAAGTCTAGGGCCAAGCTGTCTCGATTGGCAGTGTCAGTGTGAAGAAACCCGATTCCTGGATCAAGGCCGCACGCGGACGCGGCCAACCGGCATTCGCTCTCAGCGAGCGCATTGGTGTAATTGAGTAAGCTGTTTGCGGGATTGACCGAGAGTCTGGGGCTACCTGTCAGCGGGGATTGTCGTGTCCCGAATCGCAACCAATGACTCGGAACGCGCCCGACATCGCTCCGAGGAAAGACTACCGGAAGGTAGCACCAAGCATTCCAATATTTTGCAGCAGCTTGAGCTTCGAGACTCCGGATCGCTTCGATACTTTCTGCTTTGGGCAAGCGATGAAGAAGATCGGCAATTACATTTGCCGAGTCAGGTTCGCGCAACTTGTCCCGGACCAAATTCTCCTGCCCTGTCAACTTCGTCGCAATCAACTCCCGCGAGATCGCGACTGCCTGGCCGTTTCCGAGCGCTAATGCTTGCGCCCTTCGCAAGCGAGTTTCGCTCGCCGAAGTTGGCCCGGTAACAACTCGGACCTTGCCGATCCGATCCAACATCGCGAACGACGCACCAACATCGCTTAGCCATTTCAGTGCAGAAAGGGTCACAAAGCCGTCTTCACCAATACAGACCAGACGCTTCAGCCTGTGGCCCACGCGGGAGAGCCTTATCTTGCGACGATCCGGGCCGACACCATCCTCAATTTCGAGATGCCCCGCTTGCATCCGTACACGAATACCAAAGCCGTGCAGGGTGAGCACACCACTTTTGCTGATGTGAGATTTGTCGGAATCAGGGAACTGCGGTAAGTTGTGCGAAGCTGCCATGGGAGTTGCCTCTCCTTTGGTGGTTAGGGCTTGTCGGCTGCTCGTAACAGTCGGCAGGCCCGCTTTCGTTTAAGCAAATTAAATACCGAACTGCACTGGAAACAATATCTCCGCGCCACACGTAGGGCAGGCATGACCTTGGGAATGCCCGCTATATCCGCAAGAACATTCCACGTAAAACTCGTACCGAATAATGTGGTGGGTTCGTTTCATTTTTGCCCGCTCTTCTGCACAAATGTCGCGGGAACGACGAGGCTTTACGACACCACTTCCACCCAGAGAATCAGCTAGAAATCGAATTTGAGAGTTCGTCCTAACCTTCGGAAATGCCGGATCGTGGATGATTTCAAAAAGAAGAGTTGCAAATTTGCGATTATCTTCAATACCGGCAATGAGTCCGCCCGGTGTGCGATCCAGCACGCGCAGAATTTCATCACGCGATTGCGCGGCTAACAATTTAGTCTCCGACCTTCGGCCAAGCATTCGTGATCTGCACGCCATAAGTCTCGGCAGACCCGACTACCCAACTCGGGTTGATGCGGCGTTGCCTGCCTCGGGGTCTCTTCCCCAACCCCGCTGGTAAAAATTTTTTTGTGGTCATTTTGGATTCTCGTCTGTCATCTATTTGTGCGTAATTATATCATTTATGCGAAGTTTAATGCAGATAAACGCGATTGTTGGGTAGTATTTCAACGGAGGAAAAGGTTTCCGTTTAATCATCGTAACTATATGTATGTAAGCATGTTAATAGATTATATCTTGCCAAAACCGAATCGTTGAGGGTACCTTGCTAGTGTCGATAGCATAGGCCATGGCAGCATTTGGGCGATGGTTAGGAGGTTTCGGAACGGTGACAAGAAAACGACGCACACTAAGGGCCGTTAGCAAGAAATCTGGGCGCGCTCAGATGTCTAACATAAAGAGTCACCCGGCTCGACACCTCCTACATGACAAGCTCCCGGAGCGCAGCCAGGTTGCTCGCGACGGTGCCCTGCATGTTCTCTCAGCCATGCGCCGCGACCCGAATCTTTCGCTGACACATGCGGCGAAGTTGGAGGGCGTCAAACCCGAAACGGTCAAGAAATACTTTCCGTCGGCACTGCCAAAATCCAACGGAAGGTTCCGGGTAACCAAAAGTGACCGCTTTTCGGAAACGCTTTACGTTCCCGATGTTCACGGCAATCCCGTTGCCGTCAAGACCCATTCTTCAATGGAACGTGAACAGCTAAGCCGATACCTTCGCGATCTAGGCCGCTATCTGCGCGGTGACAAAAATGCGCTTGCGCCGTGGCACGGAAGACGCATTGGAGGAGTAGAACTTCTAACTGCCGGTCGCACGATCATTGCTATCGAGCCTGCCCTATCTGATTTCTCTCTCTATCGTGCAGTCAACGGTGGTGCGGTCTGAGAGATCAAAGTCCAATTCGGACAGCCCGGCGCAAAGCCATTAGGGAAGAACGGCTTGGAAAGCAGGCTTTTTGCCTTTTTTGTGGATACGGATGTCTGGAGTCACTCACTCGTGTTTCAACCAACTGGCTTGAAATGAAAGGAATTCACAAAGAACGCTTAGGCCGTCTGCTTGAAGGACATCATGTGTTCGGCGAGATACACGAGTCTGGTGTTCTGGTCACGCTTTGCTTGAATTGTCACCGCGAAATTACAGAGGGATTGGCACGGGAAGAAGTGAGCATGCGCCCTGAGAGGAATTTGCACAAACTGGTTGCACTGATACTTAGAGCGTCCGCTGTACTGTTCGAACTCTTGGCATCATCGTATCGCAAGTGGGCGAGCTTGCTAGACAGAGCGGAGGAGGAAAACCAATGAAGCATCCTCGAAAGAAAGCGGTCACTGAGAAATGCGGATCATCTTCGTCGGACGTGGGTTTCTTGTTGTCAATAGTTTTCAGACGATCATTGCCGCTATGGGACCGGTACGGTGGCGAGGTTCCCGCAGAAGAACTTGAGAAATTGGATCAATTAGGCGACTGGCCTGCTGGAATGGCAGCGGCGGCGATTAAGCGCCTGAGTCGAGACAAGCGACTCAGAGAACAAATTCGTAAGCGTGTGGATTAGGACCGTTTGGGGATGAGCGAAAGTCATGACATCTACGTCCGAGCGCACACAACCCGGCTGCAGAAAGATAAGCCAGCCGGGACGCGCAAAGATGGCGAACCCAAATGGCCGGAGTTTGCCCTTGTTTTCGACTGTGAATCGCGGATCACGGCAGATCAGAGCTTAACCTTCGGCTTCTGGCGATTCTGCATATTGCGAAACAACAGCTATGTCTGCATGGAAGAGGGAATCTTTCACGATTACGGGGTGCTTCGCTCAAGAGAATTTGATGCCCTCCGGACCTTCGCGAGAGCCACAAAGCCTGACACCGCAGAGGATGGCTGCGACCGCTTACGAGTGTACTCGTGCTCGAAATTTGTGCATGAAGTTTTTGGGATTGCGATGCAGGCTAAAGCGCTCATCGTTGGATTCAACTTGCCTTTCGATCTAAGCAGACTCGCTCTGGACTGGGAATCCGCTAGAAATGGCGGGTGGTCACTGATCTTGGCACAATGGCGCAATCGATCCGGACTCTGGGAAGAGAACAAGTTCTTTCCGCGCATCGTCGTTAAGGCGCTCAACAGCAAGACGGCCATAATTCAATCACTGCAACCGTGGAAGGAGCGGATCAAGAAAAAAGGTAAGAAGGCAAGATCATATCCACGGGCGAGATTTCTGGATTTGCGCACTCTGCTTTGGACGCTTCGCAATAAATCGTATTCCCTAAAGACAGCATGCAAGGAATTCGGAATCCGAGGCAAGCTGGACCACAAGCCGAGTGGACGTGTGGATTTGGAAGAAATCGAGTATTGCAGACAGGATGTGCAAACTACCGTCGGGCTGTTGAACGCTGCAAAGCAGGAATTCGATCTACACCCCATCGCTCCAGGTCCGGACGAAATGTTTAGTCCAGCCAGTGTGGCAAAATCGTATCTCAAACAACTCAACATTACATATCCGAGCGCCAAGGTGAAAGATGCCGACTCGGCCTATGGCATTTTTATGCAAGCCTATTTCGGCGGGCGTGCGGAGTGCCGCGTTCGCAATTGGGAGGTGCCGGTCTGCCCTGTTGATTTCATGTCGCAGTATCCGACTGTGAACGAACTATTGGGCAATTGGAGTGTCCTGACAGCAAAAGAGGTCGCCTTTCCGGAGGCAACAGAGGAAGTACGGCAATTTCTCTCGCAGATCACGCTTCAAGGTTGCTTTGATCCTAAGTTATGGCCACAATTCAAGTTTTTCGCTCTCGTTCATCCGGACGAAGATATTCTTCCCGTGCGCACGGTCTACAACGGGACAACTCAGAACATAGGAATTAACTACCTTACGAGCAAAGAGCCAATCTGGTTTGCAGGGCCGGAGGTGATGCCGTTGCGACTGACGAGCAATTAGCGAGAATCGCAAAAGTCCCCAAGCGGGAATTTATGCGCCGTGGAATCAATCAGCACACGTTGGAGAAGATTTGCAGACAAGAACCGGTGCGAGCTACAAAGTTGGCAGATTGTATGAGAGCGCTTGAGTCACCGAAACGTTAAGGGGAACCACTAGATTCCCTTGTCAGATACTACAAAACATTCTAGTTCGTAGAGTTCCGCTGAAGTATGCAATAACACACCATGCCCATCCCCGCTGCTCAGTATGTTCGTATGTCTACTGACCTTCAACAGTATTCCATCGAGAACCAGAAGGCCGCGATCCAACAATATGCTCAACAGCACGGTTTCTCAATAGTGAAGACCTACGCAGATGCTGGCAGAAGCGGTGTGATTCTGAGGCATCGGGGCGCACTTACAGCATTGCTGACGGATGTATTGCAGGGAAATACGTCATACAAAGCAATCCTCGTTTACGACGTTAGCCGCTGGGGAAGATTTCAGGATTCTGATGAAGCCGCCCACTATGAATTTGTCTGTAAGAAGGCGGGAATTCCCGTCCATTATTGCGCTGAGCTATTTGCAAATGATGGAACGCTTACGAGTTCCGTCTTCAAAGCCTTGAAGCGAACAATGGCCGCCGAGTACAGCCGCGAACTCGGGGTTAAAGTGTTGGCCGCGCAGAGAAGACTGGCTCAGCTAGGGTACAGGATGGGCGCAAGACCTGTGTATGGGTTTCGTCGCTTCGTCGTGTCCGCTGACCCGAAACGTCAATTGCCGTTGCAGGAGGGGGAGCGCAAGGGACTTGCGATGGATCATGTGATTCTAGTACTAGGGCCGAAAAAAGAGATTGATTGCGTGCGGTCTATTTTTGCGATGGCGCTTCGCAATCTCACGATGAGTGAGATTGCCCGCAGACTGAACCATCGGGGTATTCCGTATATCGGCGGTCGGAAATGGACCCCTTCATCGATTGGGAGAACCCTCCGCAATTCCACCTATGTGGGACACAGCACCTGGGGCAAAACAACCTGTAGACTCAACACACCCCCTTTATCCGTTCCGGCGGAGCAACGGATAGTCAAGCCCAAAGCCTTCGTTTCTATTGTGGATCAGAAAACATTTGATCGAGTCCAAACAACCCTGAAGAAAAGATTGGAAAATTGGGAAGAAGAAGAAATGCTGGACATACTGAGGAGATTATTGCGTCGTAAGGGTAGATTAACCGAGAAAATCATCTTCGATGCCCCAAATACTCCTGGACTTTCGACCTATTTTCATGGCCTGGGCGGCTTTGCCAAGATTTTCCAAATGATTGGCTACGATCCTCCGCCAGGAAATTTTCTTAGAGTTGAGCACAGAAAGGTTACTCTGCAGCTACGGTCCAAGGTCTTGTCGCAGATCGCCGAATTCTTTCCGCAGAGAATCACGACGCTCTCCCTGCCAAGACATACGCGGGCGATGGTGCAATTTGACAATGCTATTCGTCTTTCGATCATGATGTGTCGATCTCGTCGGAGGAGGCACAATACCCTAGGTTGGGTCGTAAATCCCGTAGCTTCTGAACGAGACTACAAAACCCTAATCTGCAGACTCAATCGAAAGAACGATGGAATTCACAGCTTCCTGCTCTTTGACGGGATCGATAAGGTCAAACTTTGCGTTATCAATGAAAATGACCCGTGGTGGGGAACGGGAAGGCGCTTAGAGCTTTGGGAATTGTATGAAGCGGTCAAAGCAACTTTGTAGTCTTCTCGATAACAGATTGTGGTGCGGTCTCGAACTCCTTACTGTGTCAGGCCTTCCCCGAGTCGCAGCTTCGCAGTTTGATGAACCAGCCAACTGACGCTAGTGCCGCCCAAAAAGCATTCAAAGTCGAAAGCTTCCTTCCAGCTTTGAGGCATGGATCGTGCAAGGAAAGCTGGAAACGACCTTGCCGCTTCAGTTCTGGTAGAACATGCACGTCTAGAATTCCAGTATTTTTTCGATTCAGTCTAGCCAACAAAACCGGAAATCTGCGTTCCTGTCGTGGCAGGTCAACACACCACCGAGTATGGCCTTCTCGCGTTTGCACACAACGGCAAACCAAAACCGAAATGAAGCGTCCATTCTTGCCGAGCCTGAGCCGTGATCGCCATCTTCCACCCTTCCGCACAATCAGAATTTTGTCGGGGAAGAGCCGTTGAATTTCCAGCATCAATTTTTCCCGCAGAGCTTGCGTCCTTCGGCGCAAATCAATCGGACCAAAATCTGCTGGTTTCCCGTACCCAACCAGTTCGTATGCTTTCCTCAAACTGCCGAACCTTTGCCGATATACGGAGGCTGACGGCACAGTGGCCGAATTCTGGATGATTCGAAGGGATAGGCGTCCCTTGCTCCTCCACAACGCGTGGAGTGAATCGAGAAGTTCTTGGTTCGATTTGTTGATCGTGCGACTTTGTAATATTTGATGCGCCTGCTGGAAGGTCTTTTCGTCAATGATTGGCTCGTAAGCCCCAGGCGTCATCGTCCATTCCTTCTGAGGCAATCTCCTCGTGGGCCCGTAGAGCTTTTGGGACGTGCGCCCATAAACGTGACACCCGCAGTATTTCGGGCGGGTGAGAATGTTGTATACCGCGAGGTAGTCCCATCTGGAATTTCCCAAGTACGGAACACCCCGGCGATTGAAATCGCTCGCAATGTAGTACACCGACCGCTTTTCCGCTAGCAGCATGCGATAGATTTCCCGAACCCGTTGCACTTCTTCTGGCGGACCGGGAATCAAAATCACCCGGTCGGTCGCAATGCTTTTCCTCTCCCCATCTTTGAGAACCTGCTTTGGGATTCGGTGCTCTGACACCAGCATTCTTCTCAACCCGTAGCCCGGTACTCCTCCCTGCTTGAACCCCATTTGCGCCAGCCGTTTCTGTCCATCGAAGACCTTTCGTGACAATTCCCGGCTGTACTCACCGGCCATTGTGCGCTTCAGCGCCTTCATCATCAGGCTGGTCAGCGTTCCATCATTGGGAAACACCTCGGCACAGTAGTGAACCGGCACTCCTGCCGATTTGCAGACAAATTCGTAATGCGCGGATTCATCAATATCTTGGAATCGCCCCCAGCGGCTGATGTCGTAGACAAGAATTGCCTTGTATTTGATTGCCCCACTCATCACATCTTGCAGGAGTTGACGGAGGCTACTTCGATTCCGCAGAAGCACCCCGCTCTTCGCAGCATCCGTGTAGGTCCGAACCACCACAAATCCATGGTCGTGGGCATACCGTTCTATGAGCCGCAACTGGTTTTCCAGCGAATACTGTTGGTGCTCAGTGGACATCCGTAGGTAGATTGCAGCCGGTGTAGGAGCGCCATGTCTTAACCTCGGCATCAGTGCCGAACCATCGGCATCTCCAACTCCGTAGGGAACAGGTGAGGAATGTGCCATCTCGTTGTCTCCATTGCATGTAGTCGCCAAGTATAGCTATGGAATCCAAAGTGCCAAGGGAATGAAGCATGGAAAAGCTATCACCGCAATGTGAAAAACTGCTGGCCGAATTGGTAATGATTGAATGGTGGGATTGGAACTATTGGCGACAAAAGACTCAATGTCACATGGACAGGGATGCACACAACCATCGCCGCCAGCGCAGAGCAGAGATTCTTTTGCAGATCATCGTGGCGCGAAAGCACCTATCATAAGACTTTCGGGAAGAAGTTATGCAAAACAACGGGCACCCCCATTAGTTGTTCCCAAAGACGATTGCAAAAGCGGGCAGGCTCGCCTGACTATGCCCTTCAAGCACTATGGAACTAAGGCCCATCGCCATTTTTAAGCAATGCGGGCATGAACAGCAATAGAGAGAATCGTGGGTCGCTCATGGTGAGAACAGCTGGGGCAGACAAATTGCCCGTCCTTGTAAGCAATCATGATCCGGAACTGGTTGCCCGAAGGGCAGAACGGGCACCGGACCACACGAGGATCGCTAGTTGGCGCATCATTCATGGCAAAATACTCTGTCAATATTCTCTTCTAATCGTTGGCCGTAGCCCTAGTGTTTATTGCGTCGGCTTGTTACTGATGTGGAATCGCCATACCACTAGGGTGCCATTTTGTTGGTTCCAAGTTCCTGATTCACGAGCACCATTTCGCCCCCCAAGGGGCTACTTGCGGGTTCCGCTTCCAAAGTTTTGGACCGGAATCCGATGTGCCGCGCGGGGGGGGGTGTAGCAAAATCCCCTCAATGCCTGTGACCCCTGTCTCCGTTTGACCCCCCGCCAAGAACCACTTAAACTTAACCCGTAAATCGGGATCCGCACCCCCCGGAGGCAACTCCCTGAATTGTCGGTTTCGAAGTTGGTTGATAGCGGCCGTGGTCGTGCTGCTGGCACAGGCAGGTCTGGCACAGAATTCCCCCGAAGTCTCCCTGGACACGAATGAAGCGCTGTTCACGGTGCTGACGGCCATCAACGTTTGCGGGTTCAACACCGAACTCAGCTCTTCCCTTCCCCTGCGGGCCCAGGTCCGTGACGAAGTGGCTAAGGCGGTCCAGGCTTCGCCGGATGGGTCTGAGGTGACCAAGGCCATGTGCGAGCTGTACACCCAGCATCAGCAGGCGGATGCTTCGCGTACGCTGGCGCAGTACGTGTCCCTGGCCCTGTATCTGAATCCACCGCCGGCACTTACCCCAAAAGGGAAAGAGGGCGAGCTACCGCCGGATGCTACCGCCGTGCTGGGCCTGCTTCCCTCGATTCAGAAGTTTGCGGAGTTGACCGGACTGCATGCCATCTGGCAGCGGCATCAGCCAGACTATGACGCCCTGGCTGAGGAATATCACACGCCCGGTATCCAAAATGCTGTTCGACACCGAGGTTTACCTGAAACTACCCTCGGCGGGGTATTTGGGCCGGCAGTTTACCGTCTTTTTGCAGCCCATGGGCGCTCCCGGGCAAACTAACGCCCGCAACTACGGCAGCAACTACTACGTGGTGATTTCGCCTGGCAAAGGCACCGACCCCAAGATGCAGCAGGTCCGGCATACGTACCTGCACTATCTGCTGGATCCCATGGCCTTTAAGTATCCCGTCGAGCTTAAGCGGTTACAACCCTTGCTCGATACGGTGAAAACAGCGCCGATGGATGCGAGCTTCAAGCATGACACCGCGCTGCTGGTGACAGAATGCCTCATCCGGGCGGTGGAAGCGCGGACCATGGGCGGCAAGAATGCCGAAGCCGAGCGGCAAGCGGCGGTGCAAGATGCCGAGAAACAAGGCTATATTCTGACCGGTTACTTCTACGACGCGCTGGTAAAGTTCGAAAACGATCCGGCCGGGCTGAAAGCGGCATTCGAGGACATGCTGGCGAAGATAGATGTGCACAAGGAGCAGAAACAGGTGGAGAAGGTTCAGTTCGCCACCCAGGCTGCTCCCGACGTTCTGGTTTTGGCGCAGGAGCAGACGCCAACCCTGCTACAGAACGCTTCCCAACATCTTTCCATGGGAGACCCCGAGGGGGCGCAGAAGCTGGCCCAGCAGGCCCTGGAGGAAAAAAGTGACGATCCGGGCCGGGCATTATTTATCATGGCAGAGGCCGCCACCATGAACCGCGACATCCAGGGGGCGCGCAAGTATTTCCAGCAGGCATTGGAAGTCGCTCATGAGCCCAAGGTAGTGGCGTGGTCTCACATCTACCTGGGAAGAATTCTGGATTTGCAAGAGAACCGGGAAGCTGCGCTGGACCAGTATCGCGCCGCATTAACCGCGGGAGCGGCCCTGCCCGACGCCAAAGCGGCTGCCGAACGTGGGATACAGCAGCCGTATGAGCCGCCGCATCCCCCGGCGCAACAGCCGGAAGAGGCACCGACCGATAAGAAATAAACGATCCTGGGTTTGGATCGCGACCACAAGGAGAACGCATGAAGCGAGCAGCGATGGCAGTCATGATTCTGGGCGGGGCCTTGTCTCTGTGGGCACAGGAGAATACGACCCCACAAAATCCGCCGGCGGGGCAAACCGGGACAGCTCAGGCCACAACCCCGCAAGCGAAGCGGTTGCCACAGGCGAAGACGCAGCCGGAGTATCAGGACTACCAGGCTGCCATGGCGAAGGCGAGCGACCCGGCGGCATTGGAGAGTGCTGCGAACGATTTTGCCACCAAATATCCGGACAGCGAGTTGCGGATCCTGCTCTATAAGGCGGCGATGAGCGGCTACCGCAGCGCACAGAATCCCGCAAAGATGATGGAGATGGGCCGCAAGGTGCTGGCCATTGATCCGGATAGCCCGGAAGCTCTCCTGGATGTGGGGCAGAGTCTGGTGGAAGGCACGCATGACTCCGACATGGACAAGCAGCAGCGCTGGGATGAAGCCCAGAAACTGCTGCAACACTGTTTACAGACAATTGACACCGATATTGTGATCCCTCCAAACACCCCCCAGGAAAAGGTGGACGCGTACAAATCTGACATGCGATCGACCGCCTATTCTCTGTTGGGTACACTGGCGTACAACCAGGAAAAATATCCGGATGCGGAAAGCTATTATCGGAAGGCGCTGGATGCATTTCCGACCCAGCCCGATCCAGTGGTAGTCTTGCGGCTGACTTTGACGCTGGATAAGCAGGGGCGTTATGGAGACGCATTGAAGCAAGCCGACCGCGCCGTCGAGCTAAGCCAGCAAATGCCAGCGATCGCCGGACCAGCCAAAAGCGAGCATGACCGTCTGGTTCAGTTAACCGGGGGCATTCCTAGCTCGGATTCCAGCGCCCCGCCCCAAAACCCAAGTACGCCGAAACCGTAGACGGTCTGGGCCAGGCTGAATCCGGATTTGCGCCGTTCGTCTCGCACGGACCTCCGCGTCCGTGCCTAGGCTGTTTTCTTCATGATCAAGCCACAAGATACTTCGGCTCTGCAGCAGGCTCTGGGCCATGCGTTCGCGCGGCGGGAACTGCTCGAGCAGGCCCTTACCCACTCGTCACAGGCGCGCGAGCTGGAAGCACAGCAAACGGCTGGAGCCTCACGGGTAGGCGACAACGAGCAACTCGAGTTTTTGGGAGATGCGGTTCTCGGATTTCTGGTCAGCGAAGAACTGGTGCAGCGCTTTCCCCATTTCCGCGAGGGTGAGCTTTCCAAGTTGCGGGCCCATCTAGTCAGCGAGAAACATCTCATTCGGGTAGCGCGGGAGTTGAACCTGGGCGCCTATCTGCACCTGGGACGCGGCGAGGAAAACAGCGGAGGACGCCACAAAACCGCACTATTGGTGGACGCGCTTGAGGCGGTGCTGGCGGCCCTATTCCTGGATGGCAGGCTGGAGCCCGCGCGCCGGGTCGTGCTGCGCTACATCCTGGAACCGGAATTGGAGCACCTGGCTCGCAGCGGCCAGGGACTGCCATCGAGCGACTACAAATCCGCTTTGCAGGAAAAGCTGCAAGCCCTTGGACGCACGCAACCGGCGTATGTGTTAGTAGAGACACAAGGTCCGGAGCATCGCAAGATTTTCACGGTGGAGGCGCGATTACGCGCGCTAGATAATGGTGGAACGGAGTTTGTCGGCCGGGCGGCCGGTTCCACCAAAAAAGAAGCCGAGCAGGACGCGGCGCGCCAAGCGCTCGAGTATCTGGTTGCGTCGCCAAAAGAAAGGGATATGCCGGCACTGGCTTCGGGGCGGCGGGAGTCGAAGCTGTGACGGAAGTGCAGGAAAAACAGGAGGGAACGGATTGGATCGACTCGGCACAATCATTGCTGACCACAGTGGTTATTGCAGTGTTCATCATTACGTTCGTGGTGCAGGCCTTCCAGATTCCGTCCGAATCCATGGAAAATACGCTGCTCATCGGCGACTATCTGCTGGTAGACAAGCTACGGTATGGAGACCAGGGCGGCTCGTTTGACCACGTCATGCCATATCGCTCCGTGCGACGGGGTGACATCATAGTTTTTAAGTACCCCGTCGATCCAAGGCAGCACTTTGTGAAGCGCGTGATCGCGATTCCGGGAGACCGGTTGCGGCTGGTCAACCGGCGAGTTTATGTGAACGGCATTGCTCTGTCCGAGCCCTACGCTCGGCATGTTGGGAGTTTCCGTATTCCCTACCGGGACGATTTTCCGGAGCTCGATACGCCCGATACCGGGGTTCAAGCCGACTGGTGGCTCGAGTTAAAGAAATTGGTGGAGGATGGACAGCTCATCGTTCCCGCGGAGAGCTACTTTGTTATGGGCGACAATCGGGAGGACAGCCTGGATAGCCGATATTGGGGATTTGTGCCGCGTGCCAACATCGTAGGACGGCCATTGGTCATCTACTGGTCGGTGCGGGACACAGATGAGGACTCGCCGGCTCCCGTGACGGCGGGTGATAAAATTTTTCATTTCGCCTATGCGGTTGGGCACCTGTTTCAGAATACGCGCTGGAATCGCACACTGCGATTGGTCCATTAACAGAGATCTTCAAGGAGAGAGCCTTCGTGGCCAAGAAAAAAGAGCCTGCCAAGGAGCAGCCTCGCGAGAGCACCGTAGAATTTCTCGCCTCGCTGGCCGCGGTGCTGGTAACCGGCCTGTTCATCATCACGTTCATCGTGCAGGCTTTCGAGATTCCCTCCAGTTCCATGGAGAACACTCTGCTGATCGGCGACCATGTCTTTGTGAACCGCATACAGTTTTCGCCGCAGACAAAATGGATAGGCCCAGTACTCCCTTACCGGCAGATACGGCGGGGGGACATCGTAGTGTTCCTCTCTCCGGCGGAACCCGGCCTCTACGTTGTGAAACGGATTATCGGAATTCCGGGAGACAGAATTCATCTTCGCGATGGGGCTGTCTATCGAAACGGAGAGAAGCTTACGGAACCCTATGTTATCCATACCATGGGGGACTACGACCCCTACCGTGATAATTTTCCGGCGGTTCCACCTTCCGATTCGAATGCGAGGGTTAATCCCGAATGGGCGATTTCGTTGCCGGAGTACATCCAGGGCAACGATATCGTCATTCCTCCGGACAGCTATTACGGAATGGGCGACAATCGCGACGTCAGCCAGGACAGCCGGTATTGGGGATTTATTCCGCGGCAGAACGTGATTGGCCGTCCCTTGTTCGTCTACTGGTCTTTCGAAACGCCGGCAGGCCAGTATCTGGAGACCGGAATGGGGCAAAGGTTGGAGATCTTGCTGCATACGATTATTCACTTCTTCGATGAGACTCGCTGGCGCCGTACTTTCAGGTTAGTGCGTTGAAGTTCCTGCGCTCCAGACGCGGCTTGGTTGTATTGGGAGTAGCCGTGGTCGTGGGGCTGTTTGTGTTCCACCCGGGAGCGCAGCGGGTGCACACCACGCTGGTACGGGAGATCAGCACCGCGTTGGGGCGCCAGGTCGAGATCGGCAAGGTCAGTGTGCAACTGCTTCCCCAGCCTGGCTTTGATTTGCAGAATTTCGTGGTGCACGAAGATCCCGCGTTTGGGGTCGAGCCAACCCTGCGGGCGGATGAGGTTACGGCCACGTTGCGTCTGACTTCTCTTCTGCGCGGACGACTGGAAATCGCGCGGCTCAGCTTCAGCGAACCCAGTCTGAATCTTGTCCGGAATCGTGCAGGCCGGTGGAATCTGGAGAATGTTCTGCTGCGGGCCGACCAAACCCGGGTCGCCCCGACCAGCAAAAGCAAAACTGAGGTTCGCCCCGGCTTCCCCTACATTGAGGCTAGTTCCGCCCGGATTAATTTCAAGTTCGGGGCGGAGAAAAAGCCCTACCGGTTGAACGATGCGGACTTCAGCCTATGGCAGGACTCCGAGGATACCTGGGCGATGCGGTTGAAGGCGGAGCCATTGCGGACAGACTTCAATCTGTCTGACACAGGAACGGTTCGCATTCAGGGCTCATGGCAGCGGGCCGCTAATCTGCGGGATACGCCGTTGCAATTCAACGTGCAATGGCAGCAAGGTCAACTTGGACAAGCGACCACGCTGTTTTACGGCAGTGATCAAGGCTGGCGGGGCGCAGTGACCGTTTCCGCCACGCTCACGGGAACTCCCGCGGATCTGGCTATTGCCGGACGCGCCTCAGTGGACAATTTTCGCCGCTATGATTTGGATAGCGCCGGCACTCTGCGTCTCGCCGCCCAGTGCAATGCTCATTACTTGCCCATGGAGGCCAGGCTGGCAAAGATTGCCTGCACGGCTCCCGTTGCCGGCGGATCGGTTGACCTAAGCGGCGCCATTAGCGGCTCCAGTAATTCTCGTCTTTATGATCTAAACTTCATCGCACAAGATGTGCCCATGCAATCTGTAGTTTCGATGGCCCGCCATACTAAAAAGGGCATCGCGGAAGACTTAGTCGCGAAAGGCACTCTGGACGGCGCGTTCAAATTGCAGCGCGACGGCTCTGCCAGTTCGGAAACTTCCTGGAGTGGAAAAGGGGAGACGAGGAATTTTGCAATCAGTTCGGATCAGACCGGGCTCTCGTTGGTCCTGGGCAAGGTTCCTCTTGCCCTCTCCTCTGGCAGCGCTTCGCGAGGCTCGACTCACCGTTTGGTAACGGCTGGGTCTCACATCGCTGCCGGACCCCACCTGCAGGTTGGACCATTTAAGCTCGGCCTTGACCAGCCCGCGCCCGTCCTGGTGAGCGGCTGGTCCTCCACCTCAGAATATTCCATTTCCCTTGAGGGAGAGGCTGGAGTGCGGCGTCTGCTTCATCTGGCGGCAAGCCTGGGTTTGCCCGCGGCGCCGACCAATGCGAATGGGACTGCGAATCTTGATTTGCATATCGCTGGACAATGGTCGGCATTTAGCCCACCAAGCATTCTGGGTCAGGCGCAGTTGAAGTCTGTGCGGGCCGATGTTCACGGGCTGACCGATCCACTGGAAATCGCGTCGGCCAACGTAGTGCTCCTCCCGGATGGAGTCGAGGTGAAGAATTTGACCGCGTCGCTGGCGGGGAGTACATGGCACGGATCACTGAACTTCCCACGCCAATGCGGACTGCCGGGGCGATGCATGGTTCACTTTCGTCTCCACGCAGACACGATTTCGATCGATGCATGGAGCCAGGCCTTCAACGCTCGAGGTAAGAGCCCGTGGTATCGTTTTTTTGCATCCAATCAGCCGCAATCTTATTTGCTGAACTTGCGTGCCAGGGGCCCAGTGACGGCAAACCGGGTGATGATCCACAAGCTGCAGGTGTCCCATGCATCGGCAAATGTGGATTTAGAGGGTGGCGTTTTGCGGCTTACCGATCTCGATGGAAATGTCCTGGGCGGAAAGCACCATGGCGAGTGGAAAGCGGACTTCACCGCCAAACCGCCGGAATACAGCGGGAGCGGCAATTTCCAGCTAGTGGATCTGGGACGCCTTAGCGCCGCCATGCATGACGGATGGATCACCGGCACGGGAACCGCGTCTTATCGTGCAAGGGCGGCCGGCTTGACCGCGCCGGAACTGGTAAGCTCAGCGCACGCCAGCCTGCAGATCGAAAAGGTGGAGGGAACGCTGGCTCACGTCGTACTGGACCGAAGCGCGGGCCCGCTGCATGTAAGAAATTTTGCGGGGCGGCTGCTCTTGCAGGATGGCAAACTGGAAGTTTCCGACGGAGAACTCGACACTCCCGAGGCAGCCTACCAGGTCACTGGCACGGCGTCTCTGGCGGGAATCCTGAATTTGAAACTAACGCGGGCTCGTGCCGCTGGGTATAGCATCGCGGGCTCGCTTGCCAATCCCACCGTCTCCGAAGGAATGCCGGCACCGACCAGAGCAGCCTTGAAGCGATGAAAACCGTCACAACCGTCGCATTAGTAGCAGCGCTCCTGAGCAGTTGGAGTATCGCGGACAGCCGCCCGCCCACTAACGCGGTGGCCAGCATGGAGCGCAAGGCAAAGCACGTTAAGGATAACGGCGCGTTGGCCGATCCCAGTCAGACCCCAACCGAGTTTACGGAAAATGAAGTCAACGCCTATATGGCTTCCGGGCACATAAAGCTCCCTGTGGGCGTGCATTCGGTGCGCTTTCAAGGGCGGCCGGGAGTAGTGACGGCCAATGCTCGCGTCGACTTCGACGAAATCCGGAAAGGAACGGCTTCATTCAATCCGCTGCTTGCGGTCTTCAGCGGAGTTCATGATGTGGTGGTAGTTGCCCACGTGCACGGAACCGGCGGGCAGGCCTTGGTGCATATCGACTCGGTCGCGCTCGATGGAGTCGAGATCCCCCGCTTCGCGTTAGAGTTGTTTGTGGAAGAATACCTCAAGCCCAAGTATCCGGACGTTGGTATGGACTCGCGCTTTGACTTGCCTAACCGGATCGACACTGCCGTGGTGGGTGAACATAAGCTCACGCTGACACAGAAATAGCGTTCCTTTCTCAGTCCGTTTACGAACCCGGCGGCGGAAAATCGCCTCTCCGCGTCTGCATGTTAGTATCGAAATCAACCGCAATGACGCTGAAACATGTTGACATGGTGTTTGAAGTGATTGCGTTTCTGTTCGCGATCAGCGTACATGAGTCGGCGCACGCGTGGATGGCGAACCGCTGCGGCGATCCGACGGCGCGCATGCTGGGGCGGATTACGCTCAATCCGATCAAGCACATTGATATCTTCGGAACGATTCTGCTGCCGCTATTGGCGCTGCTGGCGAACATCCCCATGATCGGCTGGGCCAAACCCACGCCGGTAGACCCGCGAAATTTCCGGCATCCGGTACGCGACGACATTTTGACGTCTGTGGTGGGGCCAATCAGCAATTTCCTGGTGGCATTTGCGGCGACGGCAATTCTCGTGTTAATTAAGCTGGGTTTTTCTTCGGGCCATGGTTCCTCCGGCGCCCATCCCGCGCTTGACCCTAATTCGCCGTTAGCTCCGGTGTGGATGCTGGCTTACGAATTCATGGTGATCAATGTTGTTCTGGCGGTTTTTAATCTGATCCCGATTCCTCCGCTGGATGGCAGCCATGTGCTGCGGCATTTCCTGCCGGAATCGGCGCGCCGGGCCTATGACATGGTGGGATGGTTTGCCCTCATCGCGTTGGTCTATCTGGCGCCGGGCTTGCTGGTTCGCGTGCTGCAGCCCGTTTTGGGGATCTTCACGTATATTGTACAAAGTGTCTGATGCCTTCATCTTCCGCTAAAAAGAAACGTGTGCTCAGCGGCGCCCGGCCGACCGGCAAGCTGCATCTCGGCAATTACGTCGGCGCGGTGAGCAACTGGGTAAGAATGCAGGATGAGTACGACTGCTTCTTTTTCGTCGCCGACTGGCACGCGTTGACTACGGACTATGCCGATCCCTCGAAGGTGAAAGAGAATTCTTTCGAGGTCCTGCTGGATTTGCTGGCGGCGGGACTGGACCCGGAGCGCTGCACGTTGTTCTTACAGTCGCACGTGCCGCAACATGCGGAACTCTATTTGCTGTTCTCCATGATCACGCCGCTGGGTTGGCTGGAGCGCGTGCCGACTTACAAAGATCAGCAGGAGAACCTCAAGGAAAAAGACTTGAGCACCCACGGGTTTCTCGGTTACCCCGTGCTGCAGGCGGCGGACATCCTGATGTACAAGGGAGACTTCGTTCCGGTTGGCGAGGATCAGGTGCCGCATGTGGAGCTCACGCGGGAGATTGCACGGCGATTTAATCAGTTCTACAACCGCGGGGGAGAACTGGTTTTCCCCGAGCCCCAGCCATTGCTCACTCCGGCAGCCAAGTTGCCGGGCACCGACGGCCGCAAGATGTCGAAATCCTATGGCAACACGATTCTTTTGGCTGACCCTGAACCGGTAGTTCGGCAGAAGTTGAAGACGATGGTCACCGATCCGGCGCGTGTCCGAAGAAACGACCCCGGCAATCCCGATATCTGCCCGGTGGGAGATCTGCACAAGATTTTCAGCAGCAAAGAGTTGATCGCTAAAGTGGACGCGGGCTGCCGCTCGGCGGGCATTGGGTGCATCGAATGCAAAAGCTGGGCTGCGGACGAGTTGGTGAAAATCCTGAATCCGATGCAGGAGCGCCGCAAGAAATATGAGGAGAATCCTCGGCTGGCCTGGGATATTCTGGAGGCAGGCTCGGCCAGGGCGCGGCGGGTCGCGGACGCAACCATGGCTGAAGTTCGCGAGGCGATGGGGATGTCGCTGCAGTATGAAGCTCCAGCCAGCAAGCCCGCCGCGAAATAGCGTAGCCACCACAAGTTGATGTCTGAGATATCCAAATCCGTTCCCGAAGCCACCGCTCCGGTGTCGCTCACACCGGCGCAAGAGAAGCGCAAAGAGCAAAGTGACTTCCCCTTCGCGGTCAGCGTCGGCAGCGTTTACGAGGGCCCCCTCGACCTGCTGCTCGATCTGATTCGCAAGCAGGACATCGATATCTACGACATCCCGATCGCGAAGATCACCGCGCAGTATCTTACCTACGTGGAACGTTTACGCGAACTGGATGTGAATGTCGCGGCCGAGTTCATTTACATGGCAGCCGTGCTCATTCATATCAAATCAAAGATGTTGTTGCCGCGCGATCCCGCAGCGAGCTCGGAAGCGGTTGACGATCCGCGATTAGAACTGGTGAACCGTCTGATCGAGCACGAAAAGTTCAAGTCTGCCGCGCAAATGCTGATGCAAAAGCAGCAGATCGAGAACGCAGTACTGTCGAACCCGGCCCTTAAGGAATTCATGGATGCCGAGGGTACCGAGCCGGAACTGGCTGCCGACATCATTGACCTGGTCAAGACCTTCCAGCAGATCATGGAGCGCGCCCGAACGCGGCCGATGATCCAGGTGGATGAAGAGAGTGTTACGGTCGCGCAGATGGTCGATTACCTGCGGCGGCGCTTGTCGCTGGAAGAAAAGCCGCTACGCTTGAAACAGTTATTGCGTAATGTGAGTTCGCGGCAGGCGTTGGTCTGCATGTTTTTGGCGTTGCTCGAACTGGTGCGGTTGCAGGCGATTCAACTGCGGCAGGAGCGCGTATTTGGGGACATCCTGCTGCGCAAGCACGAAAACTTTGAAACCGTCATGACGGAACAGGCAGCGGTGCGCGACGACTGGCGGTAGAAAAGCAGGCCAGGCTTGGATCCGAGCAGTGCAAGGACCAACGACTAACCCATGAGTCTTAAAGCGAAACTCGAAGCGATTATCTATGCGGCAGAAACGCCGATCACGCTGGAGCAGATCGTCCAGCTGGTGAAAGAGTCTGCCGGGAACGGACAGCCCGCGGAACCCGCCGAGTTCAAGTCGAGCGTCCGCGTGGCGCTCGAGGAACTGATCTCGGACTATTCCACAGAAGCGCACGGCGTGGAAATACGCCAGGTCGCTGGTGGGTACCGCATGTCTACCAAGCCCGAGCAGCACGACCTGGTGCGGACGTTCGCCAAGAGTCTGAAGCCGCCGATTCGCCTGTCACTGCCGGCGCTGGAAACTTTAGCGGTCATCGCTTACAAGCAGCCGGTTACGGTGCCTGAGATCAATGACATTCGCGGCGTGGATTCCGGCGGAGTTATTTCCACTCTGCTGGAACGGAAGTTGATTACCACCGGCGGGCGCAAAGCCGTTATCGGCCGGCCGATCCTGTACAAGACCACCAAAGAATTCCTGCTGCGCTTCGGGCTGAAAGATGTGAGCGAACTGCCCAGCATGGAGGAATTCGAGAAGCTGGTCGCGGAGTCGTTTCAAAGCGATCTACTGCCGGCAGAGACATCGGCGGAAGCGCCGGCTGAGCCGGCCAGCGACGCAACCGAACCGTCCAATGCGGGCGAGCCTGCGGCAGAATCCACTGAACCAGCCGGGGAGCCCGGCACAGGCGAAAGCGATCCAGCTGCGTAATAATTAGAGGTGCTTCGCTCGCCGATCGAAAACAAATGCCCGCCGAACGACTACAAAAAATCATCTCCGCTGCCGGAATCGCCTCCCGCCGCAAAGCGGAAGAGTTAATTGCCGGAGGCCTTGTCTCGGTCAATGGCCAGGTGATCACAGAACTCGGGAGCAAGGCCGACCTGGAGCGCGACCACATCCGGGTCAACGGCAAATTGCTTCACGGCGCCGAGAGGCACGTCTATCTTCTGATGAACAAGCCCAAAGGATACGTCACCACATTGCACGACCCGGAAGGGCGTCCGACGGTGATGGACTTGCTTCGCGGGGTAGGCGCCCGCGTGTATCCCATAGGGCGCCTCGACTACGCGAGCGAAGGCCTTCTTTTGCTAACCAATGACGGAGAGCTTGCGGACCGGTTGATGAAGGCGGCATCTCACGTCCGGAAGACCTACATGGTGAAAGTCGCCGGTAGACCGACCACCGAAGGACTCAACCGTTTGCGGGCAGGGCTTTTCATTCCCACTGACAAAGGGCGCAGAGTCAGGTCGGCTCCCGCAACTGTCACTGCGATTCGTGAATCCGATAATCCCTGGTATGAGGTCACTTTGGTTGAAGGCCGCAATCGTCAGATTCGCCGTATGTTTGAAGAGATCGGCCATCACGTGGAGAAGATTAAGCGAGTGCGCTACGGGCCGCTCGAACTGGACGTCCCCCCGGGGAAGTTCCGTCGGCTGACCCTGGCAGAGGTTGCGCGATTGCAGACGGCGACTCGAATGAAAGCGGGGGTTAGCCGATGAAGCTCAGCGCGGCAGGTTCGGAAATCTGGATTCCGGATGGGGCCGACGAAACCACTGCCCTGCAGCGCGTAACCCATATGGCGATTGCTGCCCATCAGGATGATGTCGAGGTTATGGCGCTCGATGGCATTCTCGCCTGCTATGGCGATTCCGAGAAATCATTCATGGCTGTCATTGTTACCAATGGCGCGGGCAGCCCGCGCAGCGGTCCTTATGCCAATTACACGGACGAGCAAATGCAGGCGGTACGTCGGGTTGAGCAGAAGAAAGCTGCCTTTGTTGGAGATTACTCGGCGGTCGCTTTCCTGGATTATCCCAGCGCAGCGGTAAAGAGCGCCAGCAACGCTGGGCCGAAGAATGATCTAAAGACGCTGCTCGCCGCAGCGCAGCCCAAAGTGATCTACACCCACAATCTCGCCGACAAGCACGACACCCATGTGGGCGTGGCACTGCGGACGATCGAAGCTATCCGGGAGCTGCCGCGCGACCTGCGTCCAAGCAAGCTTTACGGCTGCGAGGGCTGGCGCGACCTCGATTGGCTCATGGACGACGACAAAGTGCTCTTCGACGTCGGCGGGCACGAAAACCTGGCGGCCGCGCTGATCGGCGTTTTCGACTCGCAGATTGCGGGAGGCAAACGTTACGACCTGGCCGCGCTGGCCCGCCGCCGCGCCCAGGCCACTTTTCACCAGAGTCATTCTGTCGATGCTTCCGAGATGATTGACTTTGCGATGGAGCTGACCCCACTGATCGAAGATGACCAACTCGAACCGGCAGAATATGTTGGCCGGTTCGTCCAGCGCTTCGCTGAAGACGTAAGGAACAAGATTAAGAAATTCTCCTAGCCCTCCGACTTACTTCTGGCATTTGGGACAATAGTGGCTGCTTCTCCCGGCAATCACAACGCGCTTGATTGCAGACTTGCAAACCAGGCACGGTTCGCCTTCACGACCGTAGACCCGATGCTGTAGTTGGAAAAAACCCTCTTCGCCGTCCGCGCCGACATAGTCGGAAACCGAAGAACCGCCCAGGGCAATGGCTTCCTTCAGAACTTCGCGGAGCGAAACATACAATCTCCGCAGGTCTTCGCCGCTTAAGGAGGCGGCGCGGCGACGGGGACGAATGCCCGCCCTGAAGAGCGACTCGTCAGCATAAATGTTGCCGACCCCGCTCAGGAGTTTCTGATTGAGCAGTGCGCTTTTAATCGGGGTCTTGCGACCACGAAACAAGCCCATAAACTCTTGCAGACCCACCTGCAGCGGTTCCGAACCGGCGGCCGCAAATCCTGTGGTTACGCTCAATCGCCCAAACCGCCGCGGATCGACGAACCGCAATTCCCTTCCCGATTCCAGCCGGGCGATGGCATGTGTGTGTTTAACGATCTCGGCGCCAGCTTCGCACACCAGCATCCGTCCAGTCATTCCGAGGTGGACAATCCATTGCGCGTCCCCGCGGCGCTCTGAGGACCGAATATGCTCGTGTGGGGAGGGGGCTTTGCCCCGCCTTCTCGATCTCTTCTTCCCGCGCCCCCCTTCAGGCGAAGCTTTGCTAGCCTCCTGCAAATCGAAGACGATATGCTTTCCCACCCGCCGAACATCGGCAATTCGCTTACCCTCCAGCGTCGCCACGATCTCGGTGGCCGACGATTTCAGCGGCTGCGGCTTCGACCCCAGCCAGACCAATTCAATCAGGTCGCCGGTGACGCGCTTGGCCAGTCCGCGGGCAATGGTTTCGACTTCCGGGAGTTCGGGCATCCAGGGCCTAGTTTACGATAGGCGGAATTCTGGCAACGCCGTCCCCGGGGGCACGACAAGGTCAATTAAACAACTGATAACCGCTAACCAAAAAGGTGATAAATCCCCTGATTGCCCATCTACTCGCGGCAGGGTATCATCGTAAGTACACATCTGTTCGGCCCGAATATCCCAGTAATTCAATGTTTGTGCAGCCAATCCCGGGCGGCAAGTGTGTGCGGCCCCGTAGTGCGGGCGAGGCTTGTCCGAAGTACAATGGCACGAAACCCGCGCCAATCTGTCAGATGGAGTAAGCACTTGAAGAAGGGCAAGACTGCCGTGATCGTCGGCGCCCAGTGGGGCGACGAGGGCAAAGGCAAAGTAGTGGATGTTCTCTCCGAAGATTTCAAGGTTGTGGCCCGCTACGCCGGCGGCCACAACGCCGGCCATACCGTCATCATCAACGGCAAGAAGTTCATTCTGCAGCTGGTGCCCTGCGGCGTGCTGCGGGCAGGCTGCCGCAGCGTGATTGGCAACGGCGTGGTGCTCGATCCCATTGCCTTTCTCAAGGAAGTCGGGGGGCTGCGGGATAACGGCGTGGCGGTGGACGGGAATCTTTTTGTCAGCAATCGTGCCCACGTAATCCTGCCCTATCACCGCATGATTGAGCTGGCCTCGGAGAATGCTCCCGGCCGAGTGAAGATCGGAACGACCTCCCGGGGTATTGGCCCGGCCTACGAAGACAAGATGGGCCGCCGCGGCTTGCGCGTAGCCGACCTGCTCGATCTCAAGCTGCTCAAAACGCATATCGAGAACGCCTGCCGCGAAAAGAACATGATCGCGCACGCCCTGTTTAACTCGGACCCGCTCGACCCGGACAAAATGTATGACGAGTATGCAGCCGCGTCGGCAAAGGTTGCGCCCTTTGTCTGCGATGGCGCCGCCCTTCTGAATAAAGCGGTTGCGGATGGCGAGTCGGTCATGTTCGAAGGCGCACAGGGTACCATGCTCGATATCGACCACGGCACCTATCCGTTTGTAACGTCTTCCAGCGCGACTTCGGGCGGTGCGGTCATCGGGACCGGTGTCGCGCCTACGGCGATTGACACCGTTATTGGAGTGACCAAGGCGTACTGCACTCGCGTAGGCGGAGGGCCGTTCCCCTCCGAGATTCTCGATGGGGTTGGTGACCACTTACGCGCTCGCGGCAATGAGTATGGCGCGGTCACCGGCCGCCCGCGGCGCTGCGGCTGGCTGGACTTGCCTCTCTTGCGCTACGCTGGCATGATCAACGGCATTTCCTGGCTGGTGGTCACTAAGCTGGATGTGCTGGATGAAATGGCCGAGATCCCGGTTTGCGTGGGATACAAGATCAACGGCAAGGCGACAGAGGAAATTCCTGCCCATGCCAGCGGCTACGATCACATCGAGGCTGTTTATAAGAATCTGCCGGGGTGGCGCACCTCCACGGAGGGAGTCACCCACTTCGAAAAGCTGCCCAAAGCGGCGCGCGAGTATCTGGCTTTTGTGGAGAAGGAAAGCGCCGCCCGGATCGGGGTTGTCTCTACCGGACCGGGACGAGACCAGACGTTGTTTGTGGACGAGTTCGCAGCCAAATTGCGCGGGCTCACCAGCCAGGGAGTAGCAGTCTAAACCAAGGAGTACGGAGCAAACGATGGTCGTGCTGGCAGTAACGTGGATGGCGAAAACCGGCAAAGAAAACGAAGTGGCCGATTATTTTCGGAAGTTGACGGAGGCCTCGCGCCAGGAACCCGGCTGTCTGATGTTTCAAGCGCACCGGCACAAGACCGATCCGCGTCGCTTTCTCGTCTACGAGCAGTACAAGGACGACGCCGCGCTGGAAGCGCATCGGGCGACGCCCCATTTTCTGCAGTACGTCAAGAAGGATCTGCCCAAGATCGGGGACCGCGTCGAAGGCAATTTGTTCGAGCCGTTGGCTTAGGCTGTGTGACAAGTGAGCAGCCTGCCTTACGGCGGAATCCCACCGCACGACGCAAAACTACTTCGTCAGCTCGTATCCGGCGAAGAAGAAACTTAACTCAAAGCGGGCCGTGTCGTCCGCATCCGAACCGTGAATCGCATTGTGCTCAATGCTCGAAGCCCATTTCTTACGGATAGTTCCTTCTTCGGCATTGGCCGGATTCGTCGCCCCCATCAACTTTCGCAGGTCGGCAATAGCATTTTCCTTTTCCAGAGCGAGCACCACAATCGGCCCGCTCGACATGAAGTCGGTAAGCGAGTTGAAGAACGGCCGGTGGGCATGGACAGCATAGAACTGCTCCGCCTGGTGCTTGGAGATCTCCAGCATCTTCATGCTTAAAATGTGAAATCCGTTCTTCTCGAACTGCTCAATGATGTCGCCGATCGCGTTGCGCTTCACTGCGTCCGGCTTGACGATGGTCAGGGTACGTTCCAGAGTCTTCATATTCGTCGTTGGTCCTTGGTTGTTCGTCGTTGGCGAACTGTTCCGGGTTTCGAAATCAAGCCGGCGAATCTGAAAAAGCTGGGATTAGACTTTCGCCCCGAGCGCCGCCGCCAAAGTCTCTCCGATCAACGCAGGAGATTTAGCGACCCGGATGCCGGCTGCCTCCATGGCGCTGATCTTCTCCGCTGCGGTGCCCTTCCCTCCGGCGATAATCGCGCCCGCGTGACCCATCCGGCGGCCGGGAGGCGCGGTCTGCCCGGCGATGAATCCTACCACGGGCTTGCGCATGTGCGCCTTTACGAACTCCGCAGCCGTCTCCTCGGCATTGCCGCCGATTTCGCCGATCATGATGACGGCTTCCGTCTGCGGGTCACGGTTGAACAGGTCGAGTGCGTCTACAAAGTTTGTGCCGATGATAGGATCGCCCCCGATGCCGATCGCCGTGGACTGGCCGATTCCGCGGGTGGTGAGTTGATAGACAGCCTCGTAAGTTAACGTCCCGGAGCGGGAAACGATGCCTACGGAACCTTCCAGGTGGATCCGCGCCGGCATGATGCCCAGCTTGCATTTGCCCGGCGAAATAATGCCGGGACAGTTCGGGCCGATGAGCCGTGAGCGGCGGTCCTGCAGGAATTCCCAGGCGCGCACCATGTCCAACGTGGGGATGCCTTCGGTGATGCAGACGATCAACTCCAGTTCGGCATCAGCCGCTTCCATGATGGCGTCGGCGGCGAATGGCGGCGGCACAAAAATGAGTGAGGTGTCGGCGCCGGTCTTGTCCACCGCTTCCGCGACACTATTGAAAATGGGCCAGCCTTCATGCGTGGTGCCGCCTTTGCCCGGCGTCACGCCACCTACAATCTTGGTTCCGTATTCTGCGCACGCCTTGGCGTGAAAAGTTCCCTCTCGGCCGGTAAGGCCTTGCACCACCACGCGCGTTGACTTATCTACCAGTATGCTCATGATGCCCGCCTAGGATGATCGCGTTCCGGCCGCCGCCACCACTTTTTCGGCAGCGTCCTTCATGGTTTCTGCCACAATGAAATTGAGCCCCGACTGCTTGAGGATCTCGCGGCCCTGTTCGACATTCGTTCCCTCGAGCCGCAGCACAATCGGCAATTGAATGTGGGTTTTCTGCGCGGCTTCGACCACCCCAGTGGCCAGAGTATCGACCCGCAAGATCCCGCCAAAAATATTGATGAGCACCGCTTTTACGCTCTTATCGCTTAGCAGGATTTCGAATGCGTGGGTCACCTGGTCGGCATTGGCGCCGCCGCCGACATCAAGAAAATTTGCCGGCATGCCGCCGGCGTATTTGATGATGTCCATGGTCGCCATCGCCAGCCCGGCGCCATTCACCATGCAGCCGACGTTGCCATCCAGCTTGATGTAGTTGAGGCTGTACTTCGAGCTCTCGACTTCCAGCGGATCTTCCTCCGCGGTGTCGCGCAGCTCGCGAACGTCGGGGTGGCGAAATAGAGCGTTGTCATCGAAGTTCATCTTGGCATCGAGCGCAAACAAGCGGCCGTCGCTGCAGCTGATGAACGGATTGATCTCGACCAGCGAACCGTCCGATTGCGCAAAGGCTTTATACAGAGCCGTCATGAACTGCACCGCGGGATTGATCTGTTGCGGCTTCAGCCCCAGTGCAAACGCCAGCTTGCGCGCCTGAAAGGCTTCCAGGCCCATGCCGGGATCAATGTACTCTTTGCGAATGGCCTCGGGATTTTCCGCCGCAACCTGCTCGATCTCCATGCCGCCAGCCGCGGACGCCATAAATACCGGCCGGGCCGAGGCGCGGTCAATCACGATGCCGAGATATAGCTCCTTTTCGATCGGCAGGGTCTCTTCAATCAGCAACCGCCGCACCACGCGGCCTTCCGGGCCGGTTTGGTGCGTGACCAATGTCATGCCGAGAATTTTGGAGGCCAGTTCGGCCGCTTCCTCTACCGATTTGGCCAGCTTGACGCCGCCGCCTTTGCCCCGGCCGCCGGCATGAATTTGCGCCTTGACCACGACTCCGGTCGCGCCAGCGTCGAACAATCGCCTGGCGGCAGCCTCGGCTTGCGCCTGCGTCTCCGCCATTTCGCCGCGTGGCACCGGAACGCCATACTTCTTCAGGATGTCTTTCGCCTGGTATTCGTGAATTTTCATAATGATTCCTGGTTTTGTGTATGATCGGCAGGAACTTGCTTGCAGCTTAGCATTGCGGGCAGCAAACTATTGATTTTATAGAACCGCGGCCAATCGGTAAAGAACATCGGACTGCGGTTAGTGGTGCACTTTCAGTTTTTCTCTTGCGTACTCGGCATTTCTTTGCGTTCTCGGCGGTTAAGATCTTTCGGTTCGGGAAATCAAGAGTTTGTAACCGCAGAGTACGCTGAGTTTGCGCCGAGCGCGCCGAGAAAACCAGCGTAGGCCAAGGTGCACGACTAACGGGTTGCGGTCGGGCTGATTGACGAATCATGATCCTCGACGCTCTCCATCGCATTGCCAACCACGGCGAGTCGCTCTCGCGCGAAGAATCGCGGAGCGTCATGACGGAAGTCCTCACCGGCCGATGCACAGACGCACAAATTGCCGGGCTCCTGGTGGCTTTGCACATGAAAGGTGAGACGGTCGAGGAGATCGTCGGCTTTGCCGAAGCCATCCGGGCCGAGGCCGCTCCCCTGCAGGTTCAGCAGAATTCTACCGTGGACGTCAGCGATACCGAGCGAGACGCCCTGGTGGATACCTGCGGCACCGGCGGCGACGCCAGCGGCACATTCAACATTTCCACCGCGACCGCTTTTGTGGCGGCGGGCGCTGGCGTGCGGGTAGCCAAGCACGGTAACCGCAGCCTCACCTCCAAGTGCGGCTCGGCCGATGTGATGGAAGCTCTGGGCGTGAACATCACCTTACCTCCGGATCGCTTGGCCGCCTGTCTAAAGGAAGTTGGCATGGCGTTTCTCTTCGCCCCGGCCATGCACTCCGCCATGAAATTCGTACAGCCTGCCCGGCGCGAACTGAAGCTGCGGACCGTCTTTAACCTGCTCGGCCCGCTCACCAATCCCGCGCATGCTTCGGCACAAGTCGTCGGGGTGTACTCGGCCGATCTGGTGGAAAAGCTGGCCGAAGCCCTCAGCATGCTGGGCTTGCACCGCGCCCTGGTGGTTCACGGAAGCGATGGTCTCGATGAGATCACGATCACAGGCTCGACCCGCATTGCCGAGGTTCGCGAAGGCAACGTTCGCAGCTACGAAGTCACGCCAGAAGAGTTTGGCCTGCAGCGTGCCAGCCTTGGGGAGATCGGCGGTGGGGATGCCGCAGCCAACGCAGCCATTATCCGCGCCGTTCTCGCCGGAGAAAAATCTGCTCGGCGCGATGTTGTTCTATTGAATGCGGCGGCCGCGCTGGTGGCAGCCGGTAAAGCAAATCATTTGGCGGATGCATTGCCCCTGGCAGTAAGGTCCATCGATTTGGGAAAAGCGGCCGGCAAGCTACGCGACCTAGCGCAATTTACAAGCCGCTGACCGCCATTCGCCCACTACACGAGGTTGTTTCGTTCTCCTCCGTGTCCTCTGCGCCCTCTGTGGTAAGAAGTAGTGCTCACTTCACCTCCACCTTCTCCATCCACTCCGCCACCTGCACATTCCATCCCAACTCTTGCCTCATCGCCTCCCGTAGTTGCGACGATGCCGACGGCTCCCCGTGCACCAGATAAGTAGCCGCCGGTTTCCCCTGGAACGTATGCAGCCATTGCAAGAGTTCCGGCGTGTCCGCATGATCGCTGAACTGTTCGAGCGCAGCCACCTGGGCGCGAATCGGCACGATGTCGCCAAAGATCTTCACTCCAGCCGCACCACTCTTGATCGTGAACCCCCGCGTCCCGGGCGCTTGAAAACCAATGAAGATCACCAGATTCTTCGGATCCGGCAGCCGCTGCGCCAGATGGTGCAGGATGCGGCCTCCGGTGACCATGCCGCTGGAAGAAACGATGATCGAGGGATAGCGGTTGGCGTTGATCTTTTTCGACTCCTCGGCCGTCTGCGCAAAGGTGAACCCCGGCCAGGTAAGCGGCGAACCGTATTGGGTGATCAGGCGCCGGGTTTCGTCGCTGTATTCTTCCGTATGCTTCAGAAAAATCTCGACAGCTTTGATGGCGAGCGGGCTGTCGCAATACACCGGCAGCCGCGGAATCTGATTGCCTTCCATCATTTCCTTGAGCATGAAAAGGAATTTCTGCGTGCGCTCCACGGCAAAAGCAGGCACCACGATGCTGCCGCCACGCTGAACCGCCCTGCGGATAAGCTCTGCCAGCTCGGGCCGCGGGTCTACCGTCGGATGCGATCGGTTGCCATAAGTCGATTCCATGATGAGGATATCGGCGCTCTCGCCTTCCGTCGGCCCCGAATGCACGACCTTTCCGGGTGCAATGTTCTTGTCGCGCACGCGGCCAATATCCCCAGTGAACAGCAGGCGTCGGGTTTGCCCATTGAGCTGAAGAGTTACCTCGGCCATGGATGACCCCAGGATGTGCGCCGCCGGCACGAAGCGGAAGGAAATGTCAGAGCAGAGTTGTTGGGCCACACCGAACGAAACCGGACGAAAAAACTGCATGCAGCTCTCGGCCTCCTGCAAGGTGTAAAGCGGAAGAGCCGGGTCGTGCTTCGACTTCTTCTTTTTGTTGTAGAACGCCGCATCTTCTTCCTGCAGGTGGCCTGAGTCCGGCAGCATGATGCTGCAAAGATCGATCGTCGAAGGCGTGGCGTAGATGACTCCATGAAAGCCTTCCTTCACCAGGCGGGGAATCCAGCCGCTGTGGTCGAGGTGCGCGTGGGTCAGCACCACGGCGTCAATTTCGCGGGCCGGGATGGGCGTATCCTGCCAATTGCGGTCGCGCCATTCCTTCGGGCCTTGAAACAAGCCGCAGTCAATCAGGACCTGAAAGCATCCTTTGCCGGATGCGTCATTGCTGGTATTGATCAGATGTTTGGAACCGGTAACCGTGCCCGCCGCGCCAAGAAACTGGATGTAGGCCAATGAATCCTCCAGACAAGAGTGTCAATTTGCCATTTCCAATTGTCAATTGAGCAGGAAGACACCACACTGAAAAACCGCATTCGTACAGTGACTAAAGATTCTGTGCGCTGAGGTTTAGCGGCAAGAGGTTGCTCATCACGTTCGCCGAGTCTGACGAGTTCCCCGCGCCTGTCTCGCATTTCGATCCCGTAGTGCCCAATTCCCGCCGGAACTGCTAAATTAAATGCATTGTGCGTTTCGTCGTCAAAGTCGGAACCAGCCTCATCGCCCCCGGCGGCCGCATCAACACCGTCCGCATGCGGGCGCTGGTGGACCAACTGGACCTGTCGCAGCATGAGTATCTAATCGTCAGCTCGGGAGCCATCGCTGCCGGTATGTCGAACCTCGGGCTGACGGAGAAGCCCTCCAAAGTTCCGCTCATGCAGGCCTGCGCCGCCGTGGGACAAAGTGTTCTGATGCACACCTATGAGCGCCTGTTTTTCGGCAAGAAAGTAGTCGCCCAGCTCCTGCTTTCGAGCGACGACTTCACCTCGGCCGTCCGCTACAAGAATTTGCAGAACACGCTGCACCAACTTCTCAAGCTCGGAGTGGTCCCCGTAGTCAACGAGAACGATAGCGTTTCCGTGCGCGAACTCGAAGGAGCTTTCGGCGACAACGATGAACTCAGCGCCTTGCTCGCCACCGCGGTAAAAGCCGACTGGCTTCTTTTACTTACCGACGTAGACGGCTTCTTCACGCCCAACGGCAAGCGTCCCCGGCTGGTTCGCACTGTCCGCAAGCTCACTCCTGAAATGGAAGCTCTGTGCAACGGCCACAGCAAACTGGGCCGGGGCGGGATGCGCTCCAAGTTGCGCGCCGCCAAAACCGCCAGCGAATCCGGGGTGCACGTTGCCATTGTCAACGGCAATCACGACCATGCCATTGCCTGGGCTCTGGAACGCAAGATTGGAACGTATTTTCCGCCCGCATAGGATTTGACCATGTCCACCACGGTTGCCATCTCCAACTCGACCCACGAAAAACTTCTACGCGCCCGCGGAGCTGCCGCGCAACTGGCGCAGCTTACGACCGCCCAGAAGAATGCCATTCTTCTGGCCATGGCGGATGCTCTCCTCGCCAACGAAAAGAGCATTCTCGCGGCCAACGCCGAAGACATGGAGACCTGCGGCCTCACCGGTTCCATGCGCGACCGTCTTCTGCTCACGCCCGCACGGGTGCACGACATGGCAAAGGGCATCCGCGATGTCGCCGACCTGCCCGACCCCATTGACCAGACCGTCGCCGAATGGACTCGCCCCAACGGCCTGCGCATCCGCAAAGTGCGTGTGCCCCTGGGGTGGTCGGCATCATATACGAATCGCGCCCCAACGTCACCGCCGACACGGTTGCTCTCACGCTCAAGACCGGCAACGCCATCGTTCTGCGCGGAGGCAAAGAAGCGGCTCGCAGCAATCGGCGCATTGTCGAGATTCTGGCAGCGGTTTCCGGCGTTCCCGAAGGCGCAATTGAATTGCTCGATTCCAGCACTCGCGACTCAGTCCGCGAACTGATCACTGCGCGCGGCCTGGTGGATGTCATTGTTCCTCGAGGCGGAGCGCAGTTGATTTCTTTCGTCGTGGAGAATTCTGTCGTGCCGGTTATCGAAACCGGCGCTGGCAACTGCCACATCTTCGTGGACGAATCCGCCGACCTCGATATGGCCGACAGCATCGTTATCAACGCCAAAACGCAGCGGCCCTCGGTCTGCAACGCCGCCGAAAAATTGCTCGTGCACCAGCGCATTGCTCGCGACTATGTTCCCCGCATCGTGAAGAAACTCATAGACGCCGGAGTCGAGGTCCGCGGCGATGCCGAAACCCAGCGCCTGGCGCCCGCTTTGGACGTTCGCCCGACCGCTCCGCAAGACTGGGACGAAGAATATTCACGCCTGTGCATGGCGGTGCGCGTGGTCCCCAACGTCGAAGAAGCCATCGCCCACATCAATCGCCACTCCACCAGGCACTCGGATTCCATCGTCACTCGCAACGAGGACCACGCTCGCCAGTTTCTCCGCCTGGTGGACTCCGCCGCTGTCTACTGGAACGCCTCCACCCGTTTCACCGATGGCGGTGAGTTCGGCATGGGCGCAGAAATGGGCATCAGCACGCAAAAACTCCACTGCCGCGGTCCGTTTGCTCTGGAGGAACTGACCTCGACCAAGTACGAAATCGTCGGAACCGGACAGATACGCGGCTAGCCGCAAGCTCTGAGGTTTGCCGCCCGCATCCAGCCCGTCCGCGGATGGCTCTGACGAACCCGAACCATACGCGCATTAAAGCTAAACCGCTGAATACCTTGTCATGTTGAGCGAG
>CAWHVI010000010.1:0-43051 GCA_963832765.1 uncultured Acidobacteriaceae bacterium
TTACCCATGCGATATCCCTCCGACGGTCGCCGTGGCTGTAATGGCTGTGGCATCGTAGCTAGATTCAGTTGGCTGTGTAGGCGGAGAAATGGCCGACGTTTGGGAAGCTCCAGAGTCTGCCCTGGCAGCAATATGCCGCAGCCTGAGAACGAACTCGCTGCCCCGCCCAAGTTTGGAGCGAGCCCACACTTTGCCTTTCGTGGGCCTGCACAATTTGATAAACGATAGCCAGACCTAATCCGGTGCCGCCCTCTAATTCGGACTGGAATGGCTCGAAAATTTCTTACCAATTGCGGCCTCATTCCAGGCCCGGTATCTGCAAAGATGACCTGCCAATCGTTGTTTTCCACCTGCAACGACACGCGGAGAGTGCCGCCGTCCCGCATCGCCCGTACTGCGTTTTCGCAGAAGTTCCAGAACACCTGCTTGAGCTTGTCGCTGTTGGCCAACGTCCACGCCTGGGCAGCTTCGAAGTGGCGCTCAATATCGATGTTTGTCTTTTCCGCGGTAAGACGGTGGGCGAGCAGCGTGAGAGTATCCTCGAGCAGAGGCACCAGATCGACTTCCACAAAGCGATAGTGCTTTCCCCGGGAATAGGCCAGGAAATCGGTGATGATCGCGTTCAATCTTTCGGATTCGCGGGTTACGATCCGCAACAATTGGCGATGTTCTTCGCTCAAGTCGGGGATGGCGGAAAGCATGCCGACCGAACCCGCGATGGAAGTGAGCGGATTCCGGATTTCATGAGCGATGGCGGCCGCCAAACGTCCTACTGCCGCCAGGCGGTCCTGGATGCGCACTTCCCGTTCCAGTCTCCGAATCTCGGTCAGGTCGTCCAGTGTGTACACGTACCCAAGTGTGCCTCGCTCTCCCGCCGCCAGTTGTGATACACGCATCCGAAACATCTTGTGAAAATTACTCCGGGCGGCGGAGCGCACTTCGCCATGTATTTGCTCTGTGCCCGGCTGCGGCAGTGGATCGAGAAAGAATTCCTGAACGTTACGTCCAATGAACTCTTGTTCCGGCTTTTCCAGCAGAGCCTGAGCCGCGGGATTAGCCAGAGTAATGTGCCCTTCCATCCCAGTTGTGATGAGGCCGCCGCTCACCGCCTGAATGATGTTTTCATGGAGGGCCTGCAGGTTCTTGAGGGCTCCACTCGTATATTTCAGCCTGACGTCCACCTGCCGCAGTTTCGCGGACAGCAAGGATGCCAGGTAGGCGATCGCCAGGAACGCGAACAGGTTAACCAGGATGATCGCTTGTAACGTGCGGATCCCAGGATGAACTGTGGAATAGGAAGGAACGATTTCGTAATAAGTCAGCTCGAGGATCGTGCCGTACAAAATAAAAGCAACGCCGCCGAGAGATAGGCCCACGCCCGGGGTAACAATACACAGGCCACGATGATGATGAGTGGATAGAGAAAATTCAGCGAACTTTCCACCCCTCCCGTGGCGTAGACCACCAGCGTGACCATGAACAGATCGGTGACGACCTCAGCAGCGATTGAATGCGCTGCTCATTCCAAAAGGACAACAGAACCAAAAAGAAAATAGAAACCGTGTACCAGAGAAGCATCGTCTGGATAAAGAGACGAAGCGGCAAGGTCGTTGGCGTCAGGCGCGTAATCGCCAGCTCAATACCAAGCAGGAATGTAAGAATGATGATGCGTACCTTGACCAGCCAGGCGAGCCACGACCGCTCATCGAACATGGATTGCATGTCTATTCCAGGTTCTGGATCAACTAAGAAGGGCCTTCAAAAATCGCCCTTGTGCGTCCCAGGTTTGAAAGAAGACGTGGCAACAAAAGGTTGCCACGCAAAGCATGTTGAAAAGCATCCGGCCTAACCAGCCAGTTTGCCGATCATGGCGAACAGCGGCATATACAAGGAGATCACGATACCGCCGATCATGACGCCGAGCAGGCCAATAATGACAGGCTCCAGCATGGCCAACATGTCCTTGGTGGCGCTGTCCACTTCGTCTTCGTAGAAGTCAGCGATCTTTTGCAGCATAGCGTCCATGGCTCCGGTCGCTTCTCCCACGCCGATCATCTGGGTCACCATGTTGGGAAAGACGCCGGATTCTTTCAGTGGATCCACAATGGTGCGCCCTTCTTCGATCGCTTTGCGCACTTTCATGAGCGCCTCTTCCAGCACCGCGTTGCCGGAAGTTCTGGCGGTAATACTTAGACCTTCGAGAATCGGGACCCCAGAAGTGATCAAAGTACCCAGTGTCCGTGTGAAGCGGGCAACGGCGATCTTGCGAAGCAGGACACCAAGGATAGGCAGCTTGAGCAACGCGAGGTCGAAGTAGTAGCGGCCTCGGGGATCTTTGCGAATTTGCTTGACGCCAATAACCACGCCAGCGATGGCGATAAAGAAGAACCACCAGAACTGCTGCACAAAAGCGCTCAGCCCCATTACGATGCGGGTAGGCAAAGGCAGCGTGACATTCAGACCAATAAACAGGTTGGCGAAAATCGGCACTACCCATTTCAGCAACGCGCCCACAATCAGGAAGGCCAAGCTGACCACCGACACCGGATAGATGAGGGCGGACTTCACTGCCGCCCGCAGTTTGACTGCCTTTTCCACGTAGATCGCAAGGCGCTGGAGAATGATGTCGAGAATACCGCCGGTTTCGCCAGCCTCGATCATGTTGGTGGTTAGGTCGTCGAAGATCTTGGGGTACTGCCGCATCGCATTGGCCAGCGTCGCACCGCCCTCCACCGTGGTGCGGACCCCGGTCAAAGTCTTCTGGAACGCCGGATTTTCCTGGTTGGAAGCCAGAATTTCCAGACACTGCACCAGGGGAAGCCCGGCGTCAATCATGACCGAGAATTGGCGGAAGAAGACCGCGATCTCCTTGGTGGTTACTTTCGTGGTGCCGAAGGTGGGCAGGACAAATTCTTTCCCCTTTTCGCGCACCGGGCCTGGCGTGATCCGCTCGCGCCTCAATTGGGCAATCAGCGCTTGTTTGTTGGTTGCGTTTCGTTCTCCGCTGACTTTCTCGCCTTCTGCTGTTTTGCCTGAAAATGTAAATACTGGCATAGCGCGCTCTCCTCACTTCAACGATGTCTCTGCCGGGCCACAACTTCGCACCGGATCAATCCTTGCCTTTCCAGCCTTCTTGCGTTCCCTCGATCTCTCCGCTCGGACATTTCCATCTCTTTACCGTTTGGCCGGCGCCGCTCCTCGGGCCATCGTGGGCGCTCCGCCCGAGCGATTCAGCAGGCTCGCTCCCCGGTTGATCATCTCCTGCAATTCATCCTGATTGCTGGAGCGTTGCAGCGCGGTTTCTAAACTGATTTGTTTTTGGAAATACGCCGTGGCCAGCGCCTGATTGAACGTCTGCATCCCGAATTTTTCCTGACCCGACTGCATCGAAGAATAAATCTGGTGAATCTTGTCTTCGCGAATCAGGTTACGGACGGCGGCATTCGGTACGAGTACTTCCATGCACATCGCCCGGCCTCTGCTATCGGCTCTGGGCAGCAGGCTCTGGCAAAGTATTCCCTCCAGAACCAGAGAGAGCTGAGCGCGAATCTGCGGCTGTTGATGCGCCGGGAACACGTCAATAATTCGGGTGATGGTCGAAACCGCCGAGTTGGTGTGCAGGGTTCCGAACGTGAGGTGGCCGGTTTCGGCGATCCGCAGAGCGGACTCGATCGTTTCCAGGTCACGCATTTCGCCGATCAGCACCACATCCGGGTCTTCGCGGAGTGCCGCGCGCAATGCGTCCGTGAAGCTTTTGGTGTCGGCGTGTAACTCGCGCTGGTTGACCACGCAGTTCTTGTTCATGTGCACAAATTCGATTGGGTCTTCAATCGTCAGAATATGTTCGTGCCGCTCGGCATTGATCTTGTCGATCATCGCCGCCAGAGTCGTGGATTTCCCCGACCCGGTGGGGCCTGTGACCAGAACCAGCCCTCGCGGTTTGTCGCACAGTTTGGTGACGACGGCGGGCAAGCCTAGCTGGTTGAAGGACTTGATCTCAAACGGAATGACACGCAGCACCGCGGCCGTGGCTCCGCGTTGGTTGAACACGTTGGCGCGGAAACGAGCCAGGCCTTTGAGCCCAAAGGAAAAATCCAGTTCGAAAGTTTCTTCAAACCGGTGCTTCTGGGCGTCGGTCATCACGCTATAGGCCAGCTGCTTGGTCTCTGACGGCGTCAACTGCGGCAAGTCTAGCGGCACCAGATGCCCGTGTACACGGATCTGAGGTGGCGTGTTGGTAGTAACGTGGAGATCGCTGCCCCCCATCTCCAGCATTCGTTTCAGCAAATCACTTAATGTAAGCGCCATAATGTTTTCCTTTTTCTCGAGACTAATGAATGGTTTCGCGAGCCACTTCTTCCAGCGTTGTCATTCCGGCGGCTACTTTGATCAGCCCGCTGCGGCGCAGGGTGATCATTCCGCTCTCGATGGCGCGCTTCTTGAGCTCCAAAGCGGACGCACCGACCAGAACCAGTTCCTTGATATCGTCACCCACTTCCATGACTTCGTATAAACCGGTACGGCCCTTGTAGCCGGTGTTGTTGCAAGTGCCGCAGCCGCGCCCCTTGCGGATTTTGACGGTCTTGGCTTCTTCCGGGCTGTAGCCTTCTTCGATCAGGGCCTGCGGCGGCATTTCCACGACTTCGGAGCATTCCTGGCAAATGCGCCGGACCAGGCGCTGCGCACAGATCAGGTGGACCGAGGTCGCTACCAGGAACGGCTCAATTCCCATGTTCATCAGGCGGGTGATGGTTTCGGGCGCGCCGTTGGTATGGAGCGTGGAAAGCACCAGGTGCCCGGTCAACGCGGCTTTGATGGCAATTTCGGCGGTTTCGAAGTCACGAATCTCGCCGACCAGAACAATGTTCGGGTCCTGCCGCAGGAAGGCGCGCAAGGCGGTCGCAAAGTTCAGGCCGATTTGCTCCTTCATCTGCACCTGGTTCACGCCCTGTAACTGAAATTCCACCGGATCTTCCGCCGTCATGATGTTGGTGTCCGGTGTATTCAACCGTGAAATTGCGGAGTAAAGCGTGTTAGTTTTGCCCGATCCGGTTGGCCCGGTCACCAGCACCATGCCGTAAGGCTTCAGAATGGCTTTTTCGAACTTAACCAGTGACTCGGGCTCGAACCCCAGCTTGGTCATGTCGAGCCTGAGGTTCTCCTTATCCAGGAGCCGCATCACGATCTTCTCGCCCCACAACGTAGGCAGAGTACTGACGCGGAAATCGAGCTGTTTCTTTCGGCCTCCGAGGGCCATCTTCAGCATGATGCGGCCGTCCTGCGGCAGCCGCTTTTCGCTGATGTCCAGCTTGGACATAATCTTGACGCGCGAAGTAATGGCGTCCTTCAATTTGAGCGGAGGCGTCATGATGCTCTGCAGCACGCCATCGATGCGGAAGCGCACACGAAACTCTTTTTCGTAGGGCTCCATGTGGATATCGCTGGCTCCCCGCTTCACCGCATCGCTCAGCACCAGGTTCACCAGCTTGACGATCGGGGCTTCGTCGGCCGCCTTCTCCAAATCGGCGAGTCTGAGTTCCTCCTGCTCGGCTTGCAGTTCAACGTCGGCCTCACCCATTTCGGTCATGGACTGCATGACCTGCTCAAGGTCTTCCTGATGGGTCGTGCCGTATGCCTTCTCGATGCCTTCCAGGATTGAGCTTTCCGAAGCGACCACCGGCTCGATGTTGAAACCGGTCATAAACTTGATATCGTCCATGGCAAAGACGTTGGTGGGATCCACCATGGCGATTGTCAAAGACGCGCCGACGCGGCTCAGAGGCAATATCTGGTAGCGCTTCGCGGTTTCGAACGGAATCAGCTTGACAACGGCAGGGTCAATTTCAAAATAGGAGAGATTGATAGCAGGGACGCCATACTGTCGCGAAAGAAAGTTGGTGACGTCTTCATCGTTCAGAAATCCCAGCTTCACCAGGGCAGACCCCAGGCGGCAGTTGGTTTCTTTCTGAACTTTTGTCGCCTGCTGTAACTGCTCCGCGGTTATGACCTTTTCTTTTACGAGCAGGTCACCCAGCCGTTGAGACATACTACGATCTCCTATCGTTGCGGCAGAGAAGTACCATTATTTTGGTTAGTTCGCGCGGAATCGCAGCTGTTTGAGCACGGGAGATACAGCCCGTTTCGCGTTGACACAAATTGTCACAGCAGACGCGTTACGGCACCAGTAACTTTAGTACTTGCACGGCGTAGGGTTTTGAAAGCAACGCGTTAGACAATCTCGCAGGCCCGGTGAAATGCGGATTTTCAAGGCTTTAGCGGGATTCGTTGCGCCAGCGGACATGCACTTCGGTAAGCCCGGCTCAACATCAACGGCCGAAACGCTTCTCCAGTGCGCCTGAACACAATTTGCCTGAGAGTTTCGTATAAGAATCAAAGGAGCGGGAGCCCGGGCAACACGGCTCGCCGTTGCGCCAGGCCGACCAGCAGTCCCAGTACACCGTCCTGCAGGAAGTGTGCCGTCATTCCCGGCAGCAGGCTGCGCCTCCAATAAGCCATCATGCCGAATAAACAACCGTAAACGGAAATCATTGCCATGTATTTCGATCCCTGGTATCCGTGAGCGCAGCCGAACACGATTCCCTGAATGATGACTCCCGTCGCGGCGCTCTTGGACAAAAGAGTAAGCTGACGCTGCAAATAGCCGCGGAAGATGATTTCCTCACAAATCCCGGCCGTCAGGGAGAGAAGCAGGAATGCAACAATTTCCGCCGGCCCCTTGGGGAACAGAGAACGCAACGCCTCGCTTGGTTTCGCTTTGAGAGCAACCGCGAGGACGGCAAGAACGATGTTCGAAACTACGAGGAAGGCCGCCGCCAGACCGAGATCCTGGAACAGTCTCTTCCAACTCAACCATGTTTGACCAAGGAGTTTCCCCAGGCTGTTCCTGCGAAGCCGCAGGCCAAACCAGATAAAAGCAACCACCAGCCATTCGAAAAGAGCGGCGGTGGTGTACCCCGCCACACGCCCATGACGCCTGACGCCGAATGCGCTGTGCGAGCGAGCGCCCAAGGCAGAAAACCCCAGCAGGATCAGGACAACGACCACCGTATGCCACAGCGGAGCAATCGGATTTTGCCCCGATTCTTCGGGAGGTGGAGAGCTTGTCTCTGGCATGCGAAAAGTTCCGGACCTCAAGCCGCAAGCACAGCGGTCGCGCTGCTAAAATACATCATCGTATGTTCGAGAATCTACAAGAGAAACTCCAGCGGGCCTTTAAGACTTTGCGGGGACAAGCCGTCCTCAGCGAAGAAAATATCCAGGAAGCACTGCGTGAAATTCGGCTGGCCCTGCTGGAAGCCGATGTCAACTTCAAGGTCGTTAAGTTATTCATCGATCAGGTTCAGGCCAAAGCTGTCGGCCAGCAGGTGATGACTGCGCTATCACCCGGAGAGCAAGTCATCAAGATTGTTCGCGACGAACTGGTCGAAATCCTGGGGCACGACACGGCGCGAGTAAAGTTTGCCTCGCAGCCGCCCACGATCGTGCTCATGGCCGGCTTGCAGGGCTCCGGCAAAACCACGACCTCCGGGAAACTGGCCAACTGGCTGAAGAATGGCGGACATCGGCCATTGCTCGTTTCGGTAGACATCTACCGCCCTGCCGCACGCGAGCAGTTGAAGATTGTGGCGCAGGCAATCAAAGCGCATTTGTACGAGGGAGAGGTTGGCGAGGCCGACACCGCAACCGTCGAACGACTGGCCAAGGAGGCGCGCCGCGAGGCTGTCAATGCCGGCTGTGACGTCGTCATCGTGGATACCGCCGGCCGCTTGCATATTGACGATCAACTGATGGACGAAATGCAGTCGCTCAAGCGTTTGCTGAATCCGCAGGAAATCCTGTTCGTGGCCGATGCGATGACCGGACAGGACGCAGTTCGCTCCGCTGAGGAATTCCACAAAAAGCTATCGCTTACGGGCGTGGTGCTGACCAAAATGGACGGCGACGCGCGAGGCGGCGCGGCGCTTTCCATTCGACAAGTAACCGGGCAGCCGATCAAATTCATCGGCATTGGTGAAAAATACGACGCGCTCGAACCATTCCATCCTGATCGCATCGTCTCCCGCATTCTCGGCATGGGCGACATCATGTCGCTCATCGAGAAGGCCGAGCAACAGATTGACAAGAAGAAGGCGCAGGAGATGGCCAGCCGCGCCCTCACCGGTGATGGTTTTTCCCTTGAAGATTTTCGCGACCAGCTACAGCAGGTCAAGAAAATGGGCTCGATTCAGAATTTGATGGGCATGCTGCCCAGTATCGGTCCCTTCGCCGGATTGCAGAAGGCTGCCGACAAAGTGGACGAAAAGCAGATCAATCGTGTCGAAGCCATCATCGGTTCCATGACGGTACACGAGCGCATGCATCACGAAGTCATCAACGGCAGTCGCCGCAAGCGCATCGCCCGCGGCTCCGGCACCAGCGTGCAGGAGGTCAATAATCTGCTGCGGCAATATGCGCAAATGCGCAAGATGTTCAAGCAGATGGGCAAGGCCAGCTTCGCCCGCAAACTGGCAGGCATGAAATTTCCCGGGATGTAGACCTTGTCTCCTCTGGCTCTATGTTCCTCATCTTAGGGGGAATTGTGGACGCACCACCGAAGTCGCGAATAGAAAAACTCTGGCCAGTGTGGGTTGCGATCGGAGTGCCGCTGCTATTGGTGGCTCTGAACTCCACCCCCATCGCCCCAAATTTTGTTTTCGTGATGATAGGTATTCCGCTTCTGCTGGGCGTATGGGCATGTTTGGGGATTTGGGCGCTCATCCTCACCATTGCACGGATGCGACGCCGTGAATGGTCGCGAGCGCTGGCCAGCGCCGTTCTCCCCTTGGTTGTCCTTGGCGTGGGGCTGCGGTTCTGGCAGTTTGTCCATCTCTGCGACGATGGCGGAGATGTGCTGTATTTCATGGTGGAACGCCCCTCGTATCTAAAGGAAATTCGCGCAATTCCGCTCAATGGAGAGCGTCGGCTATTCGTGTTCAACCGCGGTGGGATGATCTGGGCGTCGCGAGGCTATGTGTACGACGAGAGCGATGAAGTTGTGCGTGAGGAGCCTCTACGAACCGCTGGCTGGAAGGCGCGGGCGGACAAGACGGAACTCGGTTGCGGCTATTACGCCCGTCCATTTCCCGGTCATTTCTCGTTCACGCAACACTGGTATCTCGCTTCCTTCAACTGTTAGCGGTTCAAAGCTGCGTATGATGCTCATTGACGCCGGGGTGGGGGTTTGAGTGCTAACGCCTGCTTACAGCAGTTGATTACAGGAGTTTACTTCCGCATTCCTTGCCCATCGCCTCAGCCCGGCGTAGAGTTTGGGAGCAACGTCGCCATTGGCAGGCTTCCCATGCAAAAACAGATCGTTCTCGGGTTGATTGCGCTATGCATGAGTTTGTGTGCGATTGCTGCGGACACCGCGCCGTCGTTCTCCCTTTCAGTAAGACTTGACAGCCGATACAACCGAGACTTGATGGTGTGTACGACTGTCCACCCCGGCGAGCATTTCAACGTTACTTGGACGCATGGAAACGTGAGGAGCAGCATTGCCGGACTGCTGCGGGAGCCGGAAGGAGAGCGCTATCCTCTAATGCTGACTGTTGACCAGCATCTCACGGATAGCAAGACGGGCAACTCGACCATGCAAGGATACAAACTTGATCTGGGAAGCTGGAAAAGGATGACCGATGTCGTATCAAGCGCCTTCAATGACATCGAAGAACGCGATGTTTTGTTGGAAAAGGGCGAATGTCCAAGCGGTACGAATGAGGGTCCCAAGTAACTGGCGAGAAATCGCCATTACACTCAAAACCCGCCCAAATGCCGACTACGGAAATTTTCACCCTCCCCCGCGCCGCTTCCATCCCTTATCCCCAGCACCGCCTCTCGGCCGGATGCTGGTTGTCACCAGTTCCGCAGAAAGTCCGGCTGTTCTTCAATTCCGCAGCGATCTTTCGACTTCGCCTGAGCAACATTCGCCTTTGGGTTGACAAAAACCAGCACCGACGGCCCCGCCCCGCTCAAAACTGCCCCCAGAATTCCAGAAGCTCCCGCTAATCTTTGCAGGGCGGGCAACAGAGGGCATAAAGCCGCCCGATAAGGCTGGTGAATTCGATCTTCCAACGAGGATGCCAGCAAGTCCGGCCGCCCTTGCACAAACGCCGCAACCAAAAGCATGGAATTCTGAATGTTCACCACTGCGTCGGCGCGCGAATATTGTTGCGGCAGGACGCGACGGGCCTCCTCGGTGGAAAGAGGTTCGGGAGGAATCGCCAGCAAGAGCGGCCACTTCCCTTTCGGCTTGATCTGCGCCACCTGCGCTTCGGATTCCCCTGCCATTCGCGCGACGGCCAGGCCTCCCATCCAGCAGGCCGCGGCATTGTCAGGATGATGCTCGCGCCGCGAAGCCTCGCCAACAATTCTTGCATCGTTCCAGCGCAACTTCCCAAAGTGCACTGCCAGCGCGATTCCCGCCAGCCGAGCGGAGGCCGAAGAACCGCATCCCTTGCCGATTGGGATTTGATTGTGGATGCGCAACGCGAGCGGCACAATAGGCCTGCCCTCGGCCTCAAGAATCTCGCGGTAGGTCGTTAGGATCAGATGATTCTCAAGAGCACCGCAAATTTCAGGATCACGGCCGCTCGCCTGAATGGAGAATTCCTCTGCGGCTTTTGCGTGAACTTTCAGAACCAACCCCAGAGCAACGGCAGCCGCGTCAAATCCCGGGCCTAGATTGGCGGAAGTAGCGGGTAACACTAAGTCGAGTGAATGGGCGGATTTGATGACTCGCTTTTTCGCAGTCATATCAGTGGAGAAGGCTGGCCTTCTCCGCTTGCTCCAGCGCCTTCACGACTGCGTCGGCGCTTGCCTCGAGAACGATGGGAGCACGCTGCTGCGCAGCAAGAACGGCGGACGCTTTTTCTTCCGGCGTCCCGGTGAAAAGATCGCCGCGGTGAAATTTGATGGTAAAGTCGGGGTCTTTCAATAAGTGGCCGGTCAGAATCAGCACCACCGTTTCTGCAGGCTTGACGAAACCCCGCTTCACCAATTTCTTCAGTCCCGCCAACGTCACCGCGGAGGCCGGCTCGCAGCCAATGCCTTCGGCTCCAATTTCGGCCTTCGCTTCCGCGATTTCAATTTCGCTGACCTGTTCGACCGTGCCGCCGGTCGCCTCAATCACCCGCACCGCTTTCTTCCAGGAAGCCGGATGGCCAATGCGAATCGCGGTGGCCATGGTATCAGCCTGTACCGAGATCAGTTCCTTGCCCTTCTTCTCGCGCACCGTGCGCACCAGCGCATTCGCGCCCTCGGCCTGCATCACCGACAGTTTCGGTAAGGCCGGGATTAACCCAAGCTGCTTCATCTCGAGAAACGCTTTGCCCAGAGCTGAAGAATTGCCCAGATTGCCCCCCGGGACGATCACGTGATCCGGAACCTGCCAATCGAACTGTTCCATCAATTCAATGGCCGCAGTTTTTTGCCCTTCGATACGATACGGATTCACGGAATTAAGCAGGTAAACCGGCATGCGCTGCACCACTTCATTCAGCACGCGCATGCAACCGTCAAAATCCGTCCGGAGCTGGCAGGTGGCGGCGCCATAGTCCAAGGCCTGCGAAAGCTTGCTCCAGGAAACCTTGCCTTCCGGAATTAAAACCAGGCTGCGCATGCCGCCGCGCGCCGCATAGGCCGCCATGGACGCCGAAGTGTTGCCGGTGGAGGCGCATGCCACCCAGCGCAAGCCCTCCTGCCGCGCAAACGACGCGGCGACCGTCATGCCGGTGTCTTTGAATGAACCCGTGGGGTTCATCCCCTGGTGCTTGGCGAAAAGGTCGTGCAAACCAGCCGATCGAGCACAGGAAAAAAGCTTGTAGAGCGGTGTGTTTCCCTCGCGCAGAGTGATGGCTTCGTGGCCCTCCGCCAGAACGGGAAGAAGCTCGCGAAAGCGCCAAACCCCACTTTGGTCCAGCTCGCAGCGGGAATTTCGACGCTCCCGCCAGAGCCTTTTAAGTTCTTCAGAACTCAGCCCTGCAGCAGTCCCGGCCGACCAGTTTGGGTAGACAATTTCAAGCAGATCGCCACATCTTGAACAGCGCAAACCACCGCCGATGCGTTCTTCGACTCCGCCGCAGCCGATGCAGCACATTTGCGACACACTGGAATCCAACGCGGTCAAGGGCGCCATCTGAGCTTTTCAGTACGGAACTGACAGAATAACAGACAGGAAATGTCCGGTCACATGGCCAGCGGGCGGCTAACGACTTGGCCTTCACTTGAACAATGTACGTTAACAGTGTTGCCGGCTGGCTGTGTTCGGATTTCGTAACAAGGTCGATTTTCCTCTTTGTGTCACTTTAGGACAGCGTATCCTCTTCAAAATAGGGGCCTACTGAAAAATGTAGATCTGATATGGGAGGGGGATCTCACCAACCCGTAGTGTCATTACCGCATTAGAACTGAAAATTTCCATAACAACGTACCGGCAAGTGGGTGTGTAATTACGAGGTCGGCGTTCACCACGCTTTGCCTCACATGAACCGAACCCAATTGGAAGATCCGAACGAAAGTGTAGTTTCAAGCCGCAAGATCAACCTTGGTATCCGCAAGGTGGAGCGGCGCGAATGGTGGCTGTGGATTACCGCCATCGCCATCACCTTGCTTCTGACCTTGGGCATTCTTTCTTTTGCCCTCCCGTCACTTCCCTTCAGCATAGGCAAATTCGATCCGGGCGAACTCACCACCGCGGTCCGCGGACTGGTGGCGCTGGTGCTCTTGTTCGACATCTATACGGTTTTCCAGCAGTTGCAGATTTACCGCATACGGCGGCAATTGGCCGAACGCGAGGAATTATTCCGCCTCATCAGCGAGAATGCGGCCGACATGATCGCGCTGGTGGATGCCAAAGGCCAGCGTCTCTACAACAGTCCTGCCTACGCCAGAATCCTGGGACGGTCTCCCAAGGAACTGCAAGAAACATCTCCCCTTGAGCAAGTCCATCCGGAAGATCGCGCCATGCTCGATGAAGCCGCGCGCGAAGCTTTTCGCGGAGGGCCGGGCCGCCGCATCGAATATCGCATGCGCCACAAAGACGGGACCTGGCGCGTACTCGAATCGACCGCCAGCCCGGTTAGGAATGCCGAAGGTCAAGTCGAGAAGTTGGTAATTGTCAATCGCGACATCACCGCCCGCAAAAAGCTGGAAGAACAGTTTCGGCAAGCACAAAAAATGGAGGCTGTCGGACGTCTTTCCGGCGGCATAGCCCACGACTTCAACAACCTGCTCGGCGTCATCATCGGCTATGGCGAAATTTTGCAGGAAGGGCTGGCGGCCGACCATCCTCTGCGCCACAGTGCCGACGAAATTTTGGCAGCGGGGCGCCGCGCCGCCGGGCTCACTCGCCAACTCCTGGCCTTCAGCCGTCAGCAGGTGCTGGAACCGCGCGTCCTCGCTTTAAATACGGTTGTCAAAGACATGGAAAACATGTTGCGTCGGCTCATTGGCGAAGACGTTGAGCTGACCAGCAAACTCGCCGCCGATCTCGGAACCACCAAAGCCGATCCCGGCCAGCTCGAACAAGTCATCATGAATCTGGCAGTCAACGCCCGCGATGCCATGCCTGACGGCGGTAAGCTGATCATCGAAACTGCCAATACGGAGATGGACGACATCTTCGTTCGCCGTTATCCCTATCCGGTGAAAACGGGGCTTTATGTCCGCCTCACCGTGTCCGACACCGGCTCGGGGATGGATTCAGCCACCCGCGCGCGGATATTCGAGCCTTTCTTTACGACAAAGAGCAAAGGGCAAGGCACCGGACTCGGCCTTTCGATGGTGTACGGTGTCGTTAAGCAGAGCGATGGTTACATTGATGTCTACAGCGAACCAGGGCTGGGAACGACCTTCAAAATTTATCTGCCCCGGGTGGATGAAGCGATCACGCCCGTCAATACGGAAACTACACTCTCGAATACCCTCCGGGGAACGGAAACAGTTTTGCTCGTCGAGGATGAAGCCGCTCTGCGCAGCCTCACCTGCAATGTACTGCAGTCTTGCGGCTATACGGTACTCGAGGCCAAGCATGGTGGCGAGGCTCTGGATGTGAGCCAGCACCACGAAGGCCCGATCGATCTGCTGCTCACCGACGTAGTCATGCCCGGCATTAGCGGGCGCGTTCTGGCCGATCAACTGGTTCAGCTGCGGCCAAAGATCAAAGTCGTTTACATGTCCGGCTACACCGGGCAAACCGTAGGCGCCCACGGCATTCTCGACCCCGGCAGTCTGTTCCTGCAAAAGCCTTTCACCCGCGATGCGCTGGCCCGTAAGCTGCGCGAGGCAATCGAGGGAGGGCAAAAATCGGCCTCGGCCAGCGGAGCCGGATCGAGATGAACGCGGCAAACCAACCGAAATCCTTTCCGAGGCTGGAGGAAGCGCAATGCCCAAAATCCTGATCGTGGATGACGATGCTGCCATGCGCGGTCTCATGCGCGCTCGCCTGGAAGCAAGCTATGAAATCTTCGATACCGGCGACCCCGATCAGGCCCTCGGTTTGGCGCTGGAGCACAAACCCGACGCCGTGCTGCTTGACCTCGTCATGCCGAAGTTTTCCGGGTTCGATCTGTGCCAGAGCCTGCGTTCCCTGAGCTACACCTCGCGCATTCGCGTCTTTGTGATAACCGGCAAAGGTGGCGACGAGGCCCGCGAATATTGTCAAAACCTGGGCGCGACCGGCTTCTTTCAAAAGCCGGTGGATTTCGCTTTGCTGAAGCGCCGGCTGGCGGAAGAACTGGAGGCCCAACGCCCCGAACGCCGGACCCAAACGCGCGTGCGCATGCGCGTGAGCCTCAAGCTGCGCGGGACCGATACAGCTGGCAAGCCTTTCGAGGAAGCAACCATCACCGAAAACGTCAGTGCCGACGGGTTTCTTTGCAATTGTGCGGCGTCTCTTGCACCTGGTGCGGAGGTCGAAGTTTTCCTGACCACCGGAATAGAACGATATGTCGGCGTGGCTCGTGTGATGCGCAAAGAATCCGATTTAAGCTTCCAACGCTACGGCTTCCATCTGGAAGAAAAGATTGGCGAGTGGGTGTTGCAGGCCTAGGGTCGCACCGCCAAGCGCTTACCGCTCAGTGACCGAACTGCGCCACCCAGGAGTCTGCTTCCCGCCGTACATGTCCGCCTGTCATCTGGTTGCTGGTCCCACAGCGTCCCTAAACTTAAGACTCTCCCCTTAGGCAACAGTTCTTTGAAGCCAGGCCCTAGCCTTTCCAGTGAAAACTGTTGGGCTGTGGCAGACCAATATGCGCCAGCACCCGGTGCGCATACTCGCGAGCTAAATCGTCGAGGCTGGCCGGCCGATAGTAATAGGCGGGAATTAAGGGGAAGACGGTCGCTCCGGCGTCGGCCGCGCGATACATGTTGCGGATGTGGATCTTATTGAGCGGCGTCTCACGCACACACAGCACCAGTGAGCGCTTCTCCTTGAGGCAAACGTCGGCGGCGCGCTCGAGCAAGTGCGACGCGATGCCATTCGCAATGCGCGCCAGCGTGCCCACGCTGCATGGGATGACCACCATCGCGTCGGCGGGATAGGAACCGCTGGCCACGTTGGCGCCGATGTCATCGTTCGATTGCAGCTGAATTTTGCGGGTTGCCGCCTTGCCGAGTATTTGGCCGACCAGATTGCTGCGCCCTCGCAGGCCAAGTTCCTCCGCAAGCACGCGCAGCGCGCTATCGGAGGCTATGAAGTTTACCGTCTGCACCCGCGAGTCGCGCTCGACCGCGAGCAGAAAATGCCGTAGAAACACGGACCCGCTGGCCCCCGTGGTCGCCACTATGAGATTCCGTGGCGGCGGATTTTGTTGCCGCTCACTCTTCGGTGTCCGGTTTGGCAACTGCTCCCCCTGGAGGCGCGTCTGTATGGCTGCAAACCTTCGAGGATAGGGGGGTTGCAGGGCGCAGTCAAGGATGAGCGTTGGCCTTTGGCTAAGAGCCGAACGCGACCGCCCATAGACAACGAACTGCACGAGCATGAAGAAAACGACCACCAGCTTACGCTCCCGCCGCAGTAAGGCGCAGCGGCATGCCTTGGCAGGAGTTCAGCGCGAAATTCGGGCTACGGACCGCAGCAGCGAGCGCAAATATTTACGGGAATTCAGCCAGGCATTCCCCAGTTACCGAGCTGTACTAACCTCGGAACAACTCAAGACCCTATACACGCCGCGGATATCCTCCTGGTCGGCGACTATCATGCCTTGCCCACGTGCCAGCGCTTTGCCGCCCGGCTCCTTGAAGACCGCGCGCAGCCCGGGGACCGTCCCGTGGTGCTGGGTGTCGAAACCATTTTCTCCCGCGATCAGCACATTCTGGACGAATGGTGGCGCCGTGAAATTGACGAAACTGAATTGCGCCAGCGCATCCGCTTCGACCTCGACTGGGGCTACGACTGGACGCCGTTCTATGAACTGTTGGTTACGGCGCGAGAACATGCCGAAGCCCTCTACGGCCTGGATTGCATGCCGCGCGATGACCTCCGCAAGATCGCTGCGCGAGACCGCCACGCCATGCACAAAATTGCCGAGATTCGCCAGCGGCATCCGAACGCCGTGATTTTGGTGCTTTTCGGGGAATCGCATCTCGCCCCCAACCATCTTCCCGGCCTGATACGGGAACAGCTGCCCCAGCAGAAAACTCTCACCGTGCTGCAGAACGTCGATCCGCTTTACTGGCAGGCCGCCGGGGAACCGGAACACGTGGAGGCGGTGGAGGTGACGGAAGATATCGTCTGTGTGTTCAATTCGACGCCGCTGGAGAAGTACGAGAACTACCGCCTGCATCTGAGCCGCTGGGGACGCAGCGAGGAGGAAGGTCCCGACCCCGCGCCCACGATCTACAATCTGATTGACAGCCTTATCGGCTTTCTCGGCATCAATCGCTACTCCTCCCATAACACCACCCAACCAAAGTTCCTAATCGATCTTCTGCCCGAGGTCTTCAGCAATCTTTCGGAAACTCGCCTGCGGCGACTGCTGGAACATGAATCCGCGGCGGCAGACGAACAAGCGCTCTTATTGGAAAAAATCGGCGAGCAAGGCTCCATCTATCTGCCCCGAATAAACGTCTTCTATCTGCGCGAGTTTCGGTTGGCTTATGCGGTGGAGGAGGCGGCGAGATTTCTCCACAGCGCTTGCCGCGGGTTGCCGCAGCGGGCGGGGAAGGCCGCAGAATTGCAGCCTTGCGCCTATACCGATGTGTTGGAACATGCCCTGGCGTACTTCGGGTCCCGAGTGCTTTGTCCCAGCCGGCAAGCAGGAGAACCATGCCAGATGTCCCGCATGGATTTTGAAGACCTGATAAGTGCCTGCGATAGCGGGAGTTCGAAGAATGCGGCTCAGGAAATTGGCTACACCCTGGGCGCGAAGCTCTACGCAGAATATCTGGCCGGAGTCGTGAGCCGAAGCCATCTCCGGCGTCTGTTCCTCACCCATCTTCACGAACCCGGCACAGCTCAGAAGCTCTGCGCTGAATTGGCTGCGGGCACGCGTCTTGGTCGTAAGGGCCCTTATCCCGATCACAGTGCGCGGGCTCGCAGGTTGCCCGCTCGCCAGGCATAGAAACCTCAAATCTGAACTCGCCCTGAAAATTTTGCCATCCCTTCCCGCAGCCCAGATTCCTGCCCTCTCTGGGTTACGAAAGTTCACCGCCTGAGTGCTCCTCTTTGACTCCATACACTCTGGAGCCCTTGTCTTGCCCTGCCGATGGGGAATAAGAGGTTCCATGCCCGGACGAATCGTCACCACGTGCCTGTTATTCTTCGCCAGCCTGCCCTTTTCCCGCGCACAGGAATTCAAGCTCTTTCATCGCGCCGTTCAGGTCCACGGCTGGCTATCGCAGGGTTTTGTCTACACCGATCGGAACAACTGGCTCACCATGGACACCAGTTCCGGAAGTGGCGCCATGACGGACCTGGGGCTGAACCTGTCAGCCCGCATAACCGACCACCTTCGCGTGGGCGCCCAAATTTACGACCGCAATCTGGGTCAACTGGGGCAATGGCATCCTTCTCTGGATTGGGCCGTAGCGGATTACCGTTTCAAGTCGTGGTTTGGGGTGCGAGGCGGCAAAGTAAAAACCGTACTCGGCCTGTACAACGACACCCAAGACCAGGATTTTCTGCGCACCTTTGCGCTACTCCCACAAAGCGTGTATCCCATCGATCTTCGCGACACTACCATCGCCCATGTAGGTGGCGACGTCTATGGCAGCGTTCCTCTCTCCAACCACTTCGGAATTGTTTCCTACACGGCATTCGCCGGCCATCGCAGTGACAGCATCCATAGCGGATACGAGTATCTAACCTCCGCCTATAACCTCTACTACTCACGCTATGGCGGGCTGCAATATGGAGGCGATCTGCGATGGAACACACCCCTCAAGGGACTCTTGATCGGAGCTTCTCGAATCAATGGGGATGTAAGTGGGGAAGGCACATTCGCAGGTCCCACCGACGAGGGAATTGTCGTAACCCCGGAGTCGGACCGCTCCAAGGCAGACTGGACGAACCAGTTCTTCGGCCAATACATCGCGGGGAATCTGCAGGTTGACGGCGAATATCGGCGCTTTGTGCACGACGAGCAATTCACCGCCATCGGCCAAACTGTGCTCACGACGGCAACCGACACGCGAGGATGGTATCTCTCAGGGGCTTACCGGGTGATGAAACGGCTTACTCTGGGCGCCTACTATTCGCACTACACAGTCCACAGCATCGCCGGAGGCCCGTATGGTCCGCTGTTCCCCGCCCAGACCGACAGCGACCTGCCTGCCAATCATATTTATGACAAAGTCATCGCCGCCCGCTTCGATCTCAAGAAGTTCTGGAACGTGAAAGTTGAGGGCCATTTCATGGATGGCTACGCCGGTGGCAGCTACCCGGAGGGCTTTTATCCGCAGGTGAACCCTCAGGGCTTTGATCCCAACACCAACGCCCTGGTCATCAGGACTGGATTCAATTTCTAATTGGCAGAAACGCGAAGCCCGCGCCTTAAATTACCAAAGGTCAGTGTTCCGGAGTTTTGTCCCGCACCACTCTCTCATCATAGTCTCCCTGGATTTCTGCCGATGGATAGCTGGAACAAGCTGCGATCTCTGACCATCATCAGACCCATGGGCCGCAAAATCCTGGTAACGGCATTTCTGCTTCTTTGCGGTAGCCGGCCTCTTCTCCAGGCGCAGGAATTCCAACTCTTTGACCGAATGGTTCAGGTCCACGGTTGGTTATCGCAAGGCTTTGTCTACACCAATCGGAACAACTGGCTCACCATGAACACCAGTTCCGGCAGCGGCGCCATGACGGACATGGGGCTCAACCTCTCAACCAGAGTCACCGACCGGCTTCGCGTGGGCGTGCAGCTCTACGACCGCAACCTGGGTCAACTGGGCCGCTGGCATCCCTCGCTCGACTGGGCGCTGGCGGACTATCGCTTCCGCTCCTGGTTCGGCATTCGCGCGGGCAAGGTGAAAACGGTGCTCGGCCTTTTCAATGACACCCAGGACCAGGATTTTCTCTACACTTTCGCCCTGCTGCCGCAAGGCGTCTATCCCACCGATCTCCGCGAGGCCACCATTGCTCACCTGGGCGGCGACATTTATGGCACGATTCCCCTGAAGAGGTCCGCAAGTATTGCCTATACCGTGTTCGCCGGGCATCGCCATGACAGCGTCCACAGCGGTTATCCCTACCTCCTCTCGCAATACGGCACCGTCTTCAAAAGTTTGGGTGGCTTGCAGTATGGAGCAGATTTGCGCTTGCAGACCCCAGCCAAAGGGCTGCTCGTGGGAATCTCGCGTTTAAACGAGGACACCTCAGGCAAAGGTACAGGCACCGATCAGGTGAATCCCGGCGGCGCAACTTTCCCCTACAGCGAATACTCCCGGGCCAACTGGACGAACCAGTTCTACGCCGAATATGTGATTGGACGGCTTCACCTGGACTCTGAGTACCGCCGCTACCTGCGCGATCAGATGATCTACAGCGGCACAACCGAAAACATCACCGATGTCCGCGCCTGGTATGTTGCCGGAAGCTATACCCTGACCGAGCGCCTGCGTTTGGGTTCCTATTACTCGCACTACACCCTGCGGAATGAAGTAAAGGGTGCGCTGGCTCCCTATTTTCCCAGTAAAACCGACACCAGCCTTCCCACTAGCCACATTTATGACAAGGACATCACCCTGTGTTTTGATTTGAAAAAATTCTGGAACATAAAACTGGAGGCGCACTTTATCGATGGCTATGCCTTCGTCTCATATCCCGATGGATTTTATCCTCAGGAAAACCCCAATGGATTCAAGACCAGTACCAATGCCCTGGTGCTGAGAACAGCGTTTTACTTCTGAGGAGAATGGATCAGGGATGAACCATCGAAAAATCCTTCTCATGGCCTTGGGGCTGGTGATTTTCAGCAGCACGAATGCCCGCGCGGGCGACGTCAAAATCATCGCCAATCCCAACGTGAAGGCCGACACCATCTCCGTCCGCGAGCTTCAGGGCATCTTCCTGGGAGAACGTACCTCCCTGGAGGGAGTGCATGTGGAACCGGTCTTCGAGAAAGATGGGCCGGTCCACGAAACCTTCCTGCGGCAATATCTGGGCCGCAGCAGCGACGATCTCCAGAGATACTATCTGGCCCTGCAGTTCAGTGGGAGAGGAACCATGCCGACCACGGTCGCTTCCGATGCGGAGGTGGTCGCCTACGTCGCCGGCACTCGGGGCGCGATTGGCTATGTCAGCGCCGGAACCAACGCGGAAGGCGTCAAAACCCTCACCGTGGCTGTTAGCTTCAACAGCAACGAGCGAAAACTGCTCACCCGGGTTGATCCCGTCTACCCGGAAGAACTTTACAAGCGATCCATCGGGGGCACTGTGCGTTTGAAAGTAACCATTGCGGCCAACGGCAGCGTGGAGCATGCCGAACTGCTCGGCGGTAATCCCGTGCTGGGTGATGCGGCTATCGCCGCCGTTCAAAAATGGAAGTATGCCGCGGCTTCGTCGCGCACCGTTACCGAGATCACTATCCCTTTCGATCCCAATCGCTGACGCAAAGCTTTAGGCCAGCTTGTTATGCACCAGTTCCTCCAGGTGCCGCAGTACTTCGTCCTCCGAGAGCTGGCTGGAATCCAGAATCACCGCGTCCGGGGCCGGTTCAAGCGGCGAGGAAGTTCGCGTGCGGTCGCGGCGATCGCGTTCGCGAAGTTCTTCCGCCAAAGCGGTGGCGGAAGTCGCGTCGCTCCCGGTTTGCAGCAACCGTCGCTGGGCACGCACGGCTGCATCCGCATCCAGGAATATCTTTACGTCGGCGTTGGGAAAAACTTTCGTGCCAATGTCGCGGCCTTCCATCACCACCCCCCCGCCCTCACCCATCTCGCGCTGACGGGCAACCATCCACTCGCGCACTTGAGGATGAACCGACACCCGCGACGCCGCCTGGGTCACATCCGTATCTCGCACCCGCTGGGTTACGTCGCGATTGTCGAGCAGAACACGGTTGCCGCCCACGGTAGGTTCGAGCCGGATGCGGGTGTTATGGGCGAGTTCCACAAGAGCGGGCTCATCGTCGAAAGAGATGTCCCATTCGATAGCCTTGAGGGCCAGCGCCCGGTACATCGCACCGCTCTCCAGGTTGACATAGCCGAGTTTGCGCGCCAGCCGGGAGGCAATTGTGCTTTTGCCTGCGCCAGCCGGGCCATCAATCGCGATAATGAGTTTGCGCGTGCCGGTCATTAGCATTAGAAATTCCGTTTGATTTTACATGGGGAAGTGACAAGAACAGCGGCGAACCCACGTCGGTGCTGAACCCTACACCGAAAGAATGGTTGGAGCGCGCGGGCATTCGGTAATAGAATCGCGCTCCGGCCTTTGGCCGCATGAAAGCGCTCCTATGATCCTCGCCCTGGCCGTCGTCTGGCCGCAACCGCTCGATCCTCTGCATTCCGTGGCTCTATCCGCGCTGGCGGCAGTGATTCCGCTGGTGATTGTCCTAATTTTGATGGGAGTGCTGCGCAAGAGCGGCCTGCTGGCCTCCGCTTGTGGTCTGGCCAGCGCCGGAATTCTGGCTCTGCTGGTCTGGGGCATGCCGCTAAAGTTGGCGCTGGGCAGCGCAGCGTTCGGTTTCGCCTATGCCTTATGGCCGATTCTGTGGATCGTCTTCACCGCATTGTGGCTCTACAACCTTTGCCGGGAAACCGGCAAGATCGAACTCCTGCGCCGCTGGATGGAGCACCACGCCTCGGGAGATGAGTGCGTGCAAGCCATCTTGGTGGCTTTTTGTTTCGGCTCGCTTCTGGAGGGAACTGCAGGCTTCGGCGCGCCCGTAGCTGTGACCGCTTCTCTGCTGGTTGGTCTCGGATTCCGGCCGCGCCGGGCGGTAATCGTCTCGCTCATCTCCAACACCGCGCCGGTGGCGTTCGGGTCACTGGGAATCCCGATCGTCGCGCTGGCGGGTGTGACCGGGCTCGACGTTTTCAAGCTGGCGGCGATGACGGGCAGGCAGATTCCGCTGCTCTCCTTAATTTTGCCGGCGTATTTGGCGCTGGTTGTAGGTGGAACGAAGGGATTGCGCAGGTGCTGGCCGGCAGCGCTGGTTGCCGGCGGCAGCTTTAGTCTGGCACAGTTTGTGGTTTCAAATCTGTGGGGGCCGTATGCCGCCGACATTATCGCGGCTCTCACGGCAATCGGAGCCACCAGCACTTTCCTGCAAATCTGGCGTCCGCAGAAGGAAAGGCTCCCCGGCAAGGAGACCGCATCCGTTGAAAAAACAGATCGTCCCGCTCTGGCGCAGGGAACCGCTTTTGCCGGCTGGTTGCCCTGGGCGCTCCTCTCCGCAGTCATGGTGCTGTGGTCGTATCTCAGGCTATTCCAAAAAGGCCAACTCGCGATTCCTATACCCGCGCTTCACAATTCAATTCTGATTACTCTGTACCAGAAACCCTATGCCGCGCTTTATTCCTTTCAGCCTCTCGCGGCCGGAACGGCGGCGTTGGTGGCGGCAGTGCTGACGGCGCTCATCCTGCGGGCGGGCCCACGCACGTTTTTTAGCTCGGGCAAAAAAACCTTCCAGCAACTCCGCTTGCCCGGACTAACCGTGATGCTGATTGTGGCGCTGGCCTATCTTTATAACTACTCGGGCATGGCTTACACCCTGGGAGCGGCGGTGGCGCGCATCGGCCGCGGGTTTCCGCTGGTGAGCAGCTACCTGGGATGGGTAGCCTGTTTTCTCTCCGGAAGCGACACCGCCAGCAACCTGCTGTTTGGCAATCTGCAAGTGGCGGCCGCCCGCCAGCTTCATCTGAGCCCCATCCTGCTGGCCGCCACCAACTGCACCGGCGCCGTCACCGGCAAAATGATTTCGCCGCAGAACATTGCGGTCGGCGTCACCACCGTCGGGTTGATCGGGCAGGAAGGCAATGTCTTGCGCGGAACCTTCTGGCACAGCGTACTCTTTGCGGCCATGATCAGCGTTCTGGCTTACGTCCAAGCCTACTGGCTGCTATGGATGGTGCCCAAATAGTTCCTTGCTCCTGAGGCCAGAGTACGCACGTGATCAACCGGCGCACTATCCCTTACAATTTCGGATATGGCGCAGTCAGCCTCCAACCCACCCAGCAGCTTCATCCGGACTCTTCCAAAAGCCGAGCTACATCTGCACCTGGAAGGTTCGGTTGAGCCGGCCACGCTGCTCGAGCTGCGGCGACGCCACGGCAAGAGCGGAACGCTGGCCGAGATTGAGCAGCTCTATCGCTATGAGGACTTCCCTGGGTTCCTCATGGCATTTAAGACTCTGACGGAAGACCTGCAAACCGCAGAGGACTACGAGATCATCACTTATCGCTTGATGGAAAAACTCCAGGCGGAAAACATATTGCACGCGGAAGTTTATGTTTCCGTGGGGGTCTGCTTGTGGCGCAAGCAGGATTTCGCAGCCATCTTCGAGGGCCTCGAACGCGGCCGCGAGCGCGGGGAACGCGACTTCGGCATTTCACTTTTGTGGATTTTTGACGCCGTGCGGCAGTTCGGCCCCGAACAAGCACAGCCAGTCTTTGAGCTGGCTACGCGCTACCGGGATCGCGGCGTGGCAGCCGTGGGGATCGGCGGCGACGAACAAAAAGGGCCGCCGGAACTTTTTCGCGAGGCTTACGCCTATGCAGCGGAAAACGGCCTGCATCTGACCGCCCACGCCGGCGAATATGCCGGGCCGGAATCCGTCTGGGGAGCTTTGAATCTTCATGCCGAGCGCATCGGCCATGGCCTCACCGCCGCCCAGGATCCGGAACTCATCGAGGAGCTGGCCACCCGTCAAATTCCCGTGGAGATCTGCATCACCAGCAACCTGCGCACCGGTTGCTGCCCGGCTCTGCCCGAGCATCCCGTCCGGCGTTATTTCGATCAGGGCGTAATGATCACTCTCAACAGCGACGATCCTGCAATGTTTGAAACCTCGCTGTCGAGAGAATATCAACTGGCGCAACAGACATTTGGTTTCACTGACGAGCACCTGCGGGAATTGGCGCGCAATTCCTTTGAAGCCTCGTTCCTGGCTGCGGAAAAGAAATTGGCGTTCCTGAATCTGTTGGATGCTGCCGCCGCAAAGTAAACCTTTCAGGGCTCTTGTACCGGCAATCCTCTCGGAGCGTAAACCGCCGGGCTTCGCTTGCATGAGCCGCCCGCTCGTATAATTCCTCGCGGGAGGCTTCGATGAAAGTGCGTGCGCTTCTGCTGCTGTTCCTCTTCGCCCCAACCCTGCAAGCTCAATCCACGCCGACTCTCCAACAGGCGCAGAAGTTTATGCAGCAGGCCGAGGCGCGGCTAAACGAACTCAGTATCAAAGTGAATCGCGCCACCTGGGTGGAGGACAACTTCATCACAGTGGACACGCAGGCCCTGGCGGCGGACGCGCAGGATCAATACACGGCAGCGGCTACAGAGCTGGTCGGCAAGGCCAAGCGCTTCGAGCGCCTGAAGATGCCTCCGGAGTTGGCGCGCAAGTTCAAGCTGCTGCGGCTGTCGCTCACCGCGCCCGCGCCCAAGGATCCCGCCTTGCGCAAAGAGATGACCAACATCGCCGCCTCGCTCGAAGCCGATTACGGCAAGGGCAAGTATTGCCCCAAGCCCGGCGATTGCCTGGATATCACCGCCATCGAGCGCATTATGGGCAGCAGCCGCGATCCGAAAGAGCTGGAGAATCTCTGGGAAGGTTGGCACAAAGTAGGCGCTCCCATGCGCGACCGCTACGCCCGCTTTGTGCAGCTTTCGAATCAAGGGCGCGCGCCAAATCGGATTCAAGGATACCGGTGCCATGTGGCGTTCCAACTACGACATGCCTCCGGAAGAATTCAGCGCGGAGATCGAGAGGCTGTGGCAGCAGGTTCGGCCACTTTACCTTTCGCTGTACACATTCGTACGGACGCGGCTGTCGCAGCATTACGGTCCGGATCTAGTCCCTCCCGATGGCCCAATGCCCGCCGACCTCCTCGGCAATCCCTGGGCGCAGGATTGGGGCAATATCTATCCGCTGATGGGAATGCCACAGCAGAGCGGTGGCTACGACCTGACGGAATTGCTCAAATCCAAGAATGTAGATCCCAAAGGCATGGTGAAGTACGCCGAGAATTTCTTCACTTCCATGGGATTTGCCCCGCTGCCGCAGACTTTCTGGGAGCGTTCCCTGTTCACCAAGCCCGCCGACCGCGATGTGGTCTGCCATGCCAGCGCCTGGGATATCGATAATCAAGATGATCTGCGCATCAAAGTCTGCCTGCAGGTGCGCGACGTAGATTTCGTCACCGTGCATCATGAGCTCGGGCACAATTTCTACCAGCGCGCTTACAAGAGCCAGCCATACCTTTTCGAGAACGGAGCCAACGACGGCTTTCACGAGGCCATCGGCGATTCCATCGCGCTGGCCATCACGCCGGATTACCTGCACCAAGTCGGATTGCTCGATCATGTGCCGTCTTCGGACAACGACATTCCGCAGTTGCTGAAGCAGGCGCTCGACCGCGTGGCCTTTCTGCCGTTCGGCTACATGATTGATCAGTGGCGCTGGAAAGTTTTCTCCGGCGAGGTCAAGCCGGCTGACTACAACAAAGCCTGGTGGGATTTGCGGCTGAAATACCAGGGCATTGCGCCGCCGGTGGCGCGCAGCGAAGCCGACTTCGATCCCGGCGCGAAGTACCACATCGCGGGCAACGTCCCGTACGTGCGCTATTTTCTGGCCTATATTCTGGAATTCCAGTTCTACCGCGCGCTGTGCCATGAGGCGGGTTACACCGGTCCGCTGCACCGCTGCACGTTCTTTAACTCGAAAGAAGCCGGGGCAAAATTCCACAAGATGATGGAAATGGGCGCCAGCAAGCCCTGGCCGGATGCGCTGGAAGCGCTAACCGGCGAGCGCGACATGGATGCCAGCGCCATCCTCGACTACTTTGCCCCGCTGAAGAAGTGGCTGGACGAGCAGAATAAAGGGCGGAAAGTGGGATGGTAGGTTGACGTTGCGGCATCTGAGCCGTCTATAGATGAATGGTCGGCTGTTGTGTGTCCAGCAACAACCGGCCGTCATGCATTTCCACGGTCCCAACCTCAACATATCCGCCATGGAGGAATCGATGCCCGCCTGCCAACGTTGCTTCGCATTGGCCGTTGTTCTATGCGCCATCATCGCCGCCGCTCAGGAGCCGCCCGCGTCCCAGCCCCCGCTGTGGAGCGCAAGGCCGGATGTTCCCGCGTTCGAGAAGACGGGGAACGGCCATCTTGCCGCGGCGCAGCGCTCCATCGACGCCGTTACCAGTGCCAAGGGCGCCAGGACGATTGAAAACACGCTCGTCCCCTATGACCAGGCCGTCCAGCAGATCAACACCGCTTTCTACTTCGCCAATCTGATGCAGGAGGTGCATCCCGACGCGGCCTTCCGCGACCATGCCACAGCCATGGTCCGCAAAGCCAGCGCAGCTCAAACCGCAGTGGCGCTGAACCATGACGTCTATCAGGCGTTGTCGCAGCTCGACGTTTCCAAAGCCGACCCGGCGACCCGCTATTACGTCAAGCGGCAGCTCCTGGAATTTCGTCTGGCTGGGGTGGACAAAGACGATGCGACCCGAGCCCGCCTGAGGAAGCTGAACGATCAGCTTACCGAAGAGCAGTCCGTGTTCGAGCGCAACATTTCCGATAATCAGAAGACGATCGAGGCCGATCCTTCCGAGCTCGATGGCCTGCCGCAGGACTACATTGACCGCCACAAGCCGGGTGCTGACGGCAAGGTTCACATCACCACCGATTATCCCGACGCTCTGCCCGCGCTCAAGTTCGCCAAGAGCGACGACCTGCGGCGCCGTTTATATTTTGCCTTCGACACCCGCGCCTACCCCAAAAACCGCGAAGTGCTCGAGCAGATGATGCAAACGCGCTACGAGATTGCCACCTTGCTCGGCTACGCTTCCTGGGCAGACTACAACGCCGCCGACAAAATGATCGGCAACAGCAACAACATCGCCGCCTTCATCGCGCAGGTCAACGCCGCCGCGAGCCCCATGGTGCAGAAGGAGTACGACACGTTGCTCGCCCAAAAGCGCAAGATGGACCCGCAGGCCAAAAAGGTCTGGAACTACGAGGTCTCCTACTTAAGCGAACTGGTTCGCCGTTCGGAATACAACTTCGATTCGCAGTCCGTGCGCCCCTACCTGCCCTACATGCAGGTGAAGCAAGGAATTTTGGACACGGCGTCGAAGTTGTTTCACGTAAGTTTCAGGCAGGAAGTGAGCTCCCCTGCCTGGGATCCGGCGGTCGAAACCTGGGACACCATTGATCACGGCAAAGTGATTGGCCGCTTTTATCTGGACATGCACCCGCGCAAGGGCAAGTTCAGTCATGCCGAGATGGACCCGGTGCTCGACGGGGTCCGCGGCAAGCAGATGCCGGAAGCCGTCCTGATCTGCAACTTTCCCGCGCCCAGCGCGACCGACCCCGGCCTGATGGAATATTCCGACGTGGTGACTTTCTTCCACGAGTTCGGCCACCTGATGCACTGGATTCTGGGCGGGCAGCAGCAATGGGCCGGGATCAGCGGCATCACTATGGAAGCCGACTTCGGAGAAGCGCCTTCGCAAATGCTGGAGGAATGGATGCGCAGTCCTCAGGTGCTGGCCACGTTCGCTCGCGACTACAAGACGGGCAAGCCGATCCCCGCGGATCTCGTTGCCCGCATGAACCGGGCATCCGCCTTCGGCCGGGCCAATTGGGTGGCCGCGCAGACCAGCTATACCGCCATCTCCTACGACCTATATAAAGGCAAGCCGCAGGACGCTGACCCGGACGCCATCTGCGACCAAGCAGCCCAGCAATACACTCCCTTCGCTCCACTGCCCGGAACGCATATGTATGCGTCGTTCGGACATCTGGGCGGCTACTCTTCGGCCTACTACACCTACTTGTTCGACAAAGTCATCGCCGAGGATTTCTTCATGCAGTTTGACCACCGCGACCTGCTGGCCGGCCCCACGCCTATGCGCTATCGCCGCGAGGTCCTGGAGCCGGGAGGATCAGAGTCCGCCAACGACCTGGTGAGGAATTTCCTGGGCCGCACGCAGAACATGGCTGCTTTCCAGCGCTGGATGGGCGAAGAGTTTGCCGGCGGAGCCGGGCAGGGGAGAAGCGGACAATGAAACGTGCTGCACCGCCGCGATTCGTATCGGGGCGCGCTTTCAAGCGCGCCGGGAGAACGGAAGGCATGGCAAAAACGGGTGCAAACTTTTGCATCTATCCCGGTTTGGCAATCAAAAAGAGACCCTTTACGCCCGGACTTTCTGGGTTCAGCCGGCATCCGGCCCCGGAGGGGCTTCTGCCCCTTTCGTAGACCGGGGTGTGCGCCGGGCGCACACCCTCTAATTTCGATTCCGAGGTCTCGGGTGCCCCCCAGGCCCACCCAGGCCCCCAAACGGCTTAAAACGGCTCCTGCGGAAGCCCCGTTTATCCCCCGCCCCGGCAATGTGCTGACAGAGATGTCTATACACACAGAAATTCGTGGAATTCTGCGCCGTGGTTTGTATCAGGGCGCGCTTTCAAGCGTCGCCGCCAGAACGGGCCCGTCTTGCCGCGCGCCAATCGGGCGCAAGCGGCAGATCTCAGTGTACTTGCCTGATTGGCGCGGCTCCGCTGGACTGGTGCTGGGCGGTGCGCCTGAAGGCGTACCTTGATACGAAGCAGGCAGGCTGCCGGGCACCGGCTGCGCTTACTGATTCAATCTTGTGTTCGGGTCTGCATACTTGGGCAAGCCGCAGTGAACACATCGCCGCGCGAAGCCATTGTGATACCACCATTTTGCAAAGAAGCATTTGCCGCATCTTGGGCAGAGAAACCTTAGAGCCAGGTTCGAGGCGATGACAGAGAAAGCCATCCACGCAATCGCGGCCACGAACGACGGAGTGAATGTAGAAAACAGACGCATCGAAAGCACACCGACAGTAAAGCAGACTGGCACGTAGCCTAGGAAAGCGAACCAAGCCAGATTTCGTCTCCGCCGGTACTCGTCCCAAGGATTGGGAGTCGCCTTTTCGAGACAAGTTTAGCGCAGGCCCGAAGTGTACTACCCTATCCCGTGTTTGACGGGGTAGTACACTTCGGGAAAAATTCGGCTACACCCCTGGCTCGCTTGCTGACTGGCGGGCTGGGCTAGCTAGGAAGGAATCGTAGGGCTTACTTACCTTGCCTCACCTGATGATTTCAAGCGGCACGACCGTTAGACGGTAGTCCGTGGGGCTGCTCCAGTTTCCCGCGGTAAACGCGAAGACCTTGTTTAAACTTTGAAATTTCGGACAGACCTGGGGCGAGTAGTATCCGGATGGCGAAGACTCATAGGATCCTATCCGGGTCCACGGTCCCCAGGGCCGCGGTGACTCGTAGAAGTCCCATGTGGTGTGGGTTGCGGCATCTTTCATCTTTCCGCCGCCCGCCGGATAGAACCACCCGATCATGAAATACCTCTGGTGGGCAGGAAGGTAAACGGCGCCGTTCATCCCAAATCTGCCAGGCTCTTTGAGAATCGGCAGCGCAGCATTCATATCGCCGGACCAGGAGGCCGCGAGTTCCCCATTCCCCCCGGAGTAGAATTCCCAATCGGAGCCCTTCAAGAGACCTATCTTGGAACGCGCTACGCGTCCCAGGATGACGTCATCGCCGCAATCCCAAAACCCATTGTTCGATAACGCGTAGACGTAGTTGCCGCCATGGCTCGGCTCCGAGCCGTTACGGCCAAAATCAATAAAGTAAGGAGTGGCGAAACGTCGTCCGGGAAACATAGGTGCGTGATAGTTCGCGTCTGCGGAACGGGTCCAGGTTTTTCCGAAATCAGTGCTTTTGATGATGCTTGCATTTTGCGCCGTCTGTCGGTGGTGAGGGTCTCCACTATCTTCGCCATAGTGATGCCGCGCGACCACCAAATACAGAACACCGTCGATGAAGGTACAGCCGCTGGATTTCCAGTTGCAGCCATCGGGACCTAATTCAGCCAATTTTCCATACTCCGTCATGGGATTTACCGTTACTCCGCTCAGATGCAACGGATCATCCCCCATAATTCGATTGAAGGCCACATTTGCATTCGCAGCTTTATGAAAGCCCCCGGTATCATCCGAAGGCGAGTAAAGATTGCCATCGCTGGCCCATGTGGCGACCCAGGTATCGCCAGCATTGTCGGAGAGTGGGACTGGCACGCCGACTCGCACTTCCTTTAGACTGGCACTCTTCCGTCCTGACATAAAAGCGGGAAACCAAGGTAGAGCCCGTAGTTTCAAGGGCGTTGATGACAAAAGTGCAATGAAAGAAGCGCGTATCAAATCCCGTCTGCGCAAAGCCATATTTGTTCTCCTGCTAAGCTAGGCAAGGAACGCCGCCCGCCAGAGTATATGACATCACACCGCGATTTGCCGGACCACAGTGATACCACGGCTTCCGAACAAAATTAGCTTCTTTCAGCGCCCGCCAGATTTGCGATGAACCGGGCACAAGCACGATACACAACATCGACGTTCCAGTCCCATGTTTGACCCTCCTTCCGCCCTCCTTTAAACTCAAATCTTCCAGCAAATTGCGACATTCCTATGGCAGAAACCATTCACATCAAGCTCCCGGACGGGAGTGTCAAAGAAATGCCCAAAGGCACGACCTCGTTAGAGGTTGCGAAAGGCATCAGTCCAAGGCTGGCGGATGCGGCGCTGGCGGCCAAGGCCACGCCGATGGACGGGGCAAGCCCCGCCTCTACACAGTCCGGTAATGGCGATCTGATTGACCTGACACGGCCGCTGGAGAAAGACACCGAACTCCGCATTCTTACGGAGAAAGATCCGGAGGCGCTGGGCGTGTTCCGGCATTCGTCGGCACATTTGCTTGCCGCCGCCGTGCTGGAGCTTTTTCCCGAGACCAAGCTCGGCCATGGCCCGGCCACCGAGAGCGGATTCTTTTACGATTTCTACCGTCCGACTCCGTTCACCCCGGAAGATCTCGACAAGATCGAGAAGAAGATGCAGGAGCTGGTGCAGCAGAACCTGCCCTATGCGCGCGAGTTTCTGCCGCGCGAGGAAGGCCTGCAGAAGTTCAAATCCGAAGGCGACTTCATGAAGTGCCACTTCATCGAGCAGTTCACTCAGCCCGATGAAAAGATTTCGATTTACAAGACCGGCAAGTTTCTCGACTTCTGCCGTGGGCCGCACATTCCTTCGACCGGCAAAATCAAGGCATTCAAGCTGCTGAATATCGCGGGCGCGTACTGGCTGGGGGATGAAAAGAACCCGCAACTGCAGCGGATTTATGGAACGTCCTTCTTCTCCAAAAAAGACCTCGACCAATTCCTCACGCAGATCGAAGAGGCGAAGAAGCGCGACCATCGCGTTCTGGGGCAGCAGCTCGATCTGTTCTCTATCCAGGAGCTCGCCGGTCCGGGGCTGATTTTCTGGCATCCCAAGGGCGGCATCATCCGCAAGGAGATGGAAGATTGGATGCGCTCGGAGTACATCAAGCGCGGTTACTCGCTGGTGTACACGCCGCACGTGGCGCGGCGGCAGCTATGGCAGACCTCGGGGCACGAGGGCTATTACGCGCAGAACATGTTCGACGTCATGGAATTGGACGACGCCGAATACCGCCTGAAGCCCATGAACTGCCCGTTCCACATCCTCATTTATAAAGACTCGCTGAAGTCGTATCGCGATTTGCCGGTGCGGCTGGGCGAACTGGGCACGGTTTATCGCTACGAGCGCTCGGGCGTAATGCACGGACTGCTGCGGGTGCGCGGCTTCACCCAGGACGACGCGCATATTTTCTGCATGCCGGAGCAGATTGAGAGCGAGATCGAAAGCTGCCTGGATTTTGCGCTCGATGTGCTGAAGGATTTCGGCTTCAAGGATTTTGTGACCGAGCTCTCGACGTGGAATCCGGAAGACAAGCGGAATTTTGTCGGCAGCGAAGAGCAGTGGAACTCGGCGACCGCTTCGCTGGAAAAAGTTCTCAAGCGGCGGAACATCGAGTACAAGACCATTCCGGGCGAAGCGGCATTCTACGGACCGAAGATTGACGTCAAGCTGGTGGATGTGATCGGGCGGCTGTGGCAGCTTTCGACCATTCAGTTCGACTTCAACCTGCCGCAGCGCTTCGGTCTGGAGTATGTGGCGGAAGATGGAACGCGCAAACAGCCGGTGATGGTGCATCGGGCGCTGTATGGATCGGTCGAGCGTTTCTTTGGCGTCCTGATCGAGCACTACGCTGGAGCATTTCCGGTGTGGCTCTCGCCGGTACAGGCGGCGCTCATTCCGATTGCCGAGCGGCATGTGGAGTACGCGAATAAGGTGGCGGGGATGTTGAAAGAAGGCGGCGTCCGCGTGGAAGTGGATGCCCGCAACGAAAAGATGAACGCCAAGATTCGGGAACACGCGCTGCAAAAGGTCCCTTTTCTGCTGGTGGTCGGCGACAAGGAAGCCGAAGCCGGCAAAGTTAACGTCCGTACTCGCGGCAAAGAAAAGACCGAAGACATGGCGACGGCGGGTTTTGTGGAGAAGATCAGAAAACTCATTGCAGAAAAAAGCGCCGTCTTATAGGACGCGAGTGTAGGCGCGACGACAACTACGCGCATTACTCGCGTAATCTACAATTCCTTCCTCCAGCAACAATTCCGGCCAATCTGGGTTAGAACTATGAAAATCGCGAAGGAGATCCATGCGCAAAAGAGCGGTCGTGATCGCCGGGTTGCTGTTGGCCTCTTTGGCTCTGGGCCAGGACCAGCAATCGAAGGACAATACCGGCTCCATGCCGGGCATGCCCGCGATGCCGGGTATGCAAAGGGACGGCCTCGCCCCGGTCATGCACGCCATGCAAAGCCGCCACATGGATACGGGTCCGCACATGAAGATGACTGCACTGCGCGAGCCACGGCCTGGCGATGCACAGCGCGCAGCGCTGGTAGTCGATTCGGCCCGGAAGGTTGCGCGGAAATATCGAGACTATCGCACTGCTTTAGCGGATGGCTTTAAGATTTTTCTGCCCAACGTTCCGCAGAAGCAATATCACTTTACGAATTACGGCTACGCCTTCGAGGCGCGGCTGCGCTTCAACCCGGACCATCCGACTTCGTTGCTGTACGAAAAACGTGGCGACGGCTACAAGCTGATTGGCGTAATGTACACCGCGGCTCCGGATGCCCCGCCGGACGAACTCAACCAGCGAATTCCTTTAAGCATTGCCCAGTGGCACGCGCACGTGAATCTGTGCCTGCCTCCGGAGGCCAAAAGAAGTGACGTGCTCAGCCCCAAGCCGCAATTTGGTCTGGCGGGGTCCATCAACACCAGGCAAGCGTGTGAGGCGGCAGGCGGCAGCTTTCTCCCGCAAATCTTCGGCTGGATGGTCCACGTCTATCCCTTCGAAAAGAATTCGGCGGACATCTGGTCGGTGGATCGGCAGATGCGCGCGCACAGGGATTGAGAATTGGGTTTCGATTACGACCTGCACGACTTGGCGAACACCACGCAGTCGCTCACCACAAAATTCACCATCGAGCACGACGCAATGGTAATCCCATTCGCCGGCAGGTAGGGCAAGCCCGCAACCTCGACCAGCAGCTTCATCGCCAGCAGATTGCCAAGAATCGAAAACGCTCCCGTGGTGAGATTGAATTTGGCGAACCGGAACATACTTCTTCCGCCGGCACGGTCTGCCCAGGTGAAGTGTTCATGCCATACGAAGTTGTGGATCACCGCAGCCTCCACCGCCAACCCGGTCGCCAGCAGGTAGTCGAAGTGAAGCCCACTCTTGAGCATAGCGAGGATGACAAGTTGCACGCCCACGCCGATCCCGCCGACCATGTTGAACTTCACCCAACGCCGGACGAGGACTTCCCAGCTGTCTCCGGTCACTGGATACGCTCCTCGCGATAGAGTCGCCACGTATTGCGTGCCGTAATGAAGATCAGCATCGCTCCCATGCCGATCAGCCCGACAATGCCTCCAACATCGAAGAGCCGGTAATGGCCCTTAAGAACCAGCGGCCAGCGGAACAGCGCCAGATTGCCCATCGCCAGCAGGACGCGTAACTCGGTAGGCCCGAAGTTCCAGAAGGAAAGCCGGAACTCACCCAGGGTGTAAGTCGCCAGATACGACTGAATGGAAAGAAGCAGGAACGTCACCAGCAAACCAATGGCGATCCCGGGATGCATATATCCCGAAAGTGCCAGCCCTCCCATGAGCGCCAGCGCGCCAAAGCTGTCAATGATGTGGTCCACGTAAAAGCCATAACGTGGACGCTGCCTCTGCCGCACGCGGGCGAGAGTGCCGTCGAGGCTGTCGCCGAGCCAATTCAGCGCCAGAAATCCTATGCCCGCCAGCAGCCAGTAGCGATTGCCTCGCGCCAGGGCGTAACTAGCTCCAGCCATCACCTGTGCCGCAAATCCCAGTAGCGTTAAATGATCGGAGTTAATCATCCGGGGTGTCCTCTCAGCCAGCCAAACGAGCACCCGCTTTTCCACGCTGGCCAGAAAACTCGTCTGGATTCGCTTCTCGCCCTGCCGTTTTGCCTGGCGCACCTGGCCAAGGACTTCCGGGTTCGCCTGCTCGCAAAATTCAATGAGTGCACTTGCCATGGAGGCCTCCGTTCGCAGCGACTTTGCTGGATTGGACGCGGCTCAGCAATGCACTGCCCGTCAATTGGCGAGCAACCACATATGAACCGGTAAGTGACTGAAATATCGCGGCATATTCTGAAAAGGTGAACTCTCTGCCGGGGGTGTTGCGGATGGAAACGGTGTTGAAATTCGGCTTGTGGATCGTTTTGCAGTAAACTGCTTTCTTCTCAACGACAATGTCGCCGAAGCTTCGCAAAACCCGGCTGTTTGGCTCCAGACTTGTTCCCCTCCTCGCTGTAATTGCGCTTACCGCTGCGGCCCAAACCACCCCAGTTGCGCCGGGCGAGCAATCGGGTGCTCCCAAAACCACGGAGCAGGTTTACAAGAACATCAAGGTGCTCAAGGGAATCCCTGCCAACCAGTTGATCCCTGCCATGGAGTTCATCACGGCTTCTTTGGGAGTGAAGTGCGACCACTGCCACGCCGAGGGGCATTTCGACAGTGACGAAAAGAAACCCAAAGAAACCGCCCGCAAGATGATGACCATGATGTTTGCCATCAACAGGGACAACTTCGAGGGCAAACGGGAGGTGACTTGTTATTCCTGCCATCGCGGCGCAGACAAGCCCCTGCAAACCCCATTGATGGGTCAGCCGGGGCAACCCCAGCTCGCGGCGATGGCCGAAGGTACAGAAAGCGCCAGGCCCGATCTCAATCTCCTCCCTGCCCCCAACGACCTGATTGATAAATATGTACAGGCCCTCGGTGGCGAGGCGGCTATCAAAAAGATCTCCAGCCGCGTAGTAAAGGGAACGGTCAGTGGCATGGGAGGGCACACTTTCCCATCGGAGGTGTTCTACAAGGCGCCGGACCAGAGCGCCACAACCACACACTTCCCAAACGGTAATATGACGACTACCTTTGACGGCCACGAAGGCTGGATGATTTTCCCCGGCCGCCCCCCTCGAAAACTCGAGGGAGCAGCTCTGGACGCCGCAGAAATGGACGGCGATTTACATTTTGCAGTGAACCTCAAGACGATGTTCAGCTCGTTCAAGGTCGCGGCTCCAGAAAGCGTGGATGGCCACGAGGCTTTCCATATTCTTGCCATGCGAACCGGGGAGCCTCCGGTAGGGTTGTACTTCGATGAGGAGTCTGGCCTGCTGGTTCGCCTGGTCCGCAATGCGGAGTCGCCGCTGGGACTGTATCCAACGCAAATTGACTACGCCGACTATCGCGAAGACAGCGGCGTTAAAGTGCCATTTCGCGTTACGACGTCGCGGCCCGGATCGAATTCAATCCTGCAGATTGAGCAATTGCGACAGAACGTCCCGATTCCAGACTCGCGCTTTGTGGCACCGCAACCGCCAAAACCTCCACAGAAGTAACATACCTCCAACGACATCCGGAGCAATACGGTATGGTAAAACTGTAATTTGGAGAGGTGGCCGAGCGGTTGAAGGCGCCAGTCTTGAAAACTGGAATACGGGAAACCGTATCGGGGGTTCGAATCCCTCCCTCTCCGCCACGCAGTCTGCAATGCAGAGAAAGCTGGCTAAATTCCTCAGACAATCTGGCGAAATAGCCGCAATTCGCGGCTTTCCTTTCAAAACCGGACCGGAGAAAATGCCCCTCTGATTCCCCAGGGAGCGCTATCTAGCTTTTTTCTCTGCAGGGCCCATACGCAGTCCGGTTTCAACAAGGGTCCTTGGCGAATGCAATGTGATCAGAAACCGATGGTATAGCGAAAGCGACTTGACTTGATCGGCACAAGGGGCAAGCGGAATCGGCGATGGCAGTAACAGCAACCTCCGCAATCTCACGCGCACCATTGCGACGGCGAGGATCAACGCGATGCTGGCGGTCAACAAAGTCGGCGGCGTGAATCCATCCCTGGTCGGCGCGCCCGTTTTAGACTTCACTACCCATCCGGACAATCCACAGCTTTCGGTCACGCTTGAACGGACCGATGTACCGACGTTTTTTTCGCGAGTATTCCCATGTGCAGTGGTTCGACATTGAAGATGTCCACGGCCTCATGACGCAGCAACTCGGTGGGCTGGATTAGAACGAACCAGAAGTTGAAGCATCGCCACGTAGGTTGCCCGGAGGTCGGTTTCTGGATTCGAACCGAAGTACGAGGAATTCCGGCGCGGACGATCTGGAGTCTTTCCAACGCGTTTACGTCGGCGTTCAAGGAGCTGAGGCCGATTCCGCAACTCAGGGCAACGGCGAAGCTGAGAGAGTTTCTCGGGACGCGGTTCTCCCTGCCGTTCTAGCTTGAGGCAGTACCGGCCGGGCTACCAATCTTGGAGAAGAGATTAACGTCACTGCTCTTTTCGGGAATTCATTCTGCCCAATTGGTAAATATCGGGTCGGGCGGGCTCGCCTGGAGATCCAAATCGGACACTCAATATCACACGCGTGGCACCTCAGCAGGGTGTGCGCATGCACAATCTGTTTGGCTCAATCACCCAGGCAGGTTTCCAATCTGCGAGCTGTTTGTATCCAGGAATGGTCGAGCGGAACTGACTTTCGCTTGCCTGCCACTTTATGCAGCGGCACAGGCGCCGTTCCGTCGCCGCGTGCCGCCACCATCACCCCAAATTTCCCCTCGTTAATCAGATCAGCGCACGCTGTGCCGAGGCGAGTGGCGAGGATGCGGTCGGCCGCGCACGGCGTGCCGCCGCGCTGCACATAACCAAGGATTGTCACCCGGGATTCGAGGCGCGTCAGCTCCTCGAGCTGTCTGGCGAGACGCAGCGTGTTGCCCTGATGCCGAATATCAAGCGCGGCGATCTCGCGTTTGGCCTCGATCTTGTCGTTCAAGGTTGTGGCGCTTCCCAGTTTTTTCTCGACGCTCCGGTGGATACGCGCGTCGTCGCGGCTCATCGCGCCCTCGGCTACCGCGACAATGCTGAAGTTTTTCCCTTGCTTGCTTCGTCGGCGAATGGCATGGACAATCTTCTCCACGTCGTAAGGGATTTCGGGAATGAGAATCACGTCCGCGCCCCCAGCGAGTCCGGCGCCCAGTGTGAGCCAACCGGCGCGATGCCCCATGACCTCAGCCACGATGATGCGGTGGTGGCTGTGAGCGGTGCTGTGTAGGCGGTCAATTGCCTCGGTGGCAATGTCCAAAGCAGTGGCGTAGCCAAAAGTGGCGTCGGTCTTAGCTACGTCGTTGTCAATGGTCTTCGGCAACGTAATCACATTGATGCCTGCCTGATGCAGGCGCAGGGCGTTCTTCGCAGTGCCGCCACCGCCAAGGCATACCACGCAATCGATTCCCCACTCCTTAAGCTTGTCCCGGATAACGACGGTCATATCCTTCGTTTGGCCGTTAATCACCATGCGATGAGGCTTGTCACGGCTGGTGCCGAGAATGGTGCCGCCGATGGTGAGAATGCCGGAAAGAGCGGCGCGATCCAGATTGATTCGCCGGTTCTCGACCAAGCCACGAAAGCCGTCGCGAAAACCTACGATTCCCCACCCGTAGTAGCCCAGTGCGGTTTTGCCGACACCTCGGATGGCTGCGTTCAGGCCGGGGCTGTCGCCGCCGGCCGTGAGAATGCCGATGCGCCTCATTTTTGTGGCCATTAGAAACAAATATGGACGACAGTGGCGCATTTGTCGAGCCAGGCCACTGCTGCATTTGAGCGAACGTCAGGTGCAGCGGCTGAAACGCCGCTATCAGCCCGACTCCCTGAGCTGGGTGCAGCATGGCAATCGCGGACGCTCCATGCCCTGGGCGGTGTCTGTTCCCCAGAAGCAGTTGATCCTATCCTTGGCCCGGGGCAAGTATCGGGGTTTCAACGACTCCCTGGGCGGAAAATAGAATGGGTAACAGCAGCAGCACAGCCACGGTAAGAAGATCCTCGACTACGGTCCATCCAATTGCTATATGACCGATCTGCGCGTGTAGATCGTGGTGCTCACCGAGGACGTGGGCCATCACCACGGTACTGGCAACCGAGATGGCGATCCCAAGGATGATGCCCGAAACCCAACTCCAACCGAACATCCTCAGGAACACGCCAGCACTACCGTAGAGACCGTGCTCTGGATGAGCGCACCTGGAATGGCCACTCGCCATACCGCAAACAATTCCTGGAGATTAAACCGCAGTCCGATTCCGAACAGCAGCAGAATGACGCCGATCTCGGCAAACTGCTCCGCAATGGCGCGGTTGGCCACGAAGCCGGGCGTGAAAGGCCCCACGGCGACTCCGGCTAGTAGATAGCCGATGATTGGAGACAACTTCAACTTCTGGGCAAGAAAACCGAGTAATAAGGCGCCGGCTGAGACTACCGGTAAAAGTCAACAGAACGCCGAGTTCATGCATAGTCGGCCCCGAATGATGAGCAGTCGCGGGCTGCAAGCACCCGCATCGACAGTAGAACAGCGCCGACACACTTGGCGCAATCTGGACATGAGGTGCTTATGAGCACTCCGGAAACAGCTTGCGTTGTGGGATCCCGCGCGCGGGCGCGTGACGATGGACGCACATTCATGCGGAATCTCCGCCGAATGCCCGAGAGATCGCTCTGGACCGTGGTCGTCCGGGTCTTCGGTTATCCCCTTGCTTGTCCGCGCTGATCCTCGCCGCAGTCCTCACCATCGCATTTTCGGCTGGTGGTGCATCCTGACGTGTGGTGCCCTGTCAGGTCCCCTGACGCAATACTTAACGTTTTATTAACGTTCTATTCCACATTTGGTTCTTTCCTTAACCGTATCTCCGCTCTATCCTGCGTGCAGAAGAACAACATTTAACAGGGCTGCGATGAGTGACGACGTCCAAATTGCCGCTGCTTTACCCTGACGGTCGATCGCGCCATCAAGACCGAATCGGTCCCGGCACCCTGTTGGTCCAGTCATCGGCCTTCGCTGACCTGCCAAAGTCGACGGGCCTTGAGACCATGCCGTTCGGACACTGGGAGGTCATCATTCTTGAAGGGCAGGCAGGTCGAGCAGCAGCTGGCTGAGGCAGGCTGGCACTGTTGGGCGATGGCCCCGGGGATGGCAGTGAGCGCCCTCGGCTGCACGATGCCCGGAAATCACGCACTCCGGAGACCTGGTCGAGCAGATCGCAAGCGGAGAAGCCAATGCGATTGAACTTACGCGTTACGACTCGGCCCTTTTGGGGCTGGCCGCGTTTCGTTGTCCGCTTCTAAGCAAGACACATCGAAAGGGCGCCCGTCTTGCAGCCAGCCCTCTGTGCAGCCCGCGAGCGATGAACTCCCTTTCTGCTGAAACGTCTGCGAGCGCGGAAAGACTGCAATATGCTGAGGGATAACTTGGCGGGCCTCATCGAGCCGATGCGGGCCGCGCGCGAGCTTGCCCCTCTCGCGCTGTTCACAGAACAGAAAAAGTCATCGGACGATAGACCCCGAGATGCCTTGAAAATCCCCGCCCCGAAGGCGGCGGAATCTTACACTATCGGAGAACGCCGCTTCTCCATTTCACGCTGAACCACGACAGTTTCAGGGTGAGCTCTTTGCTCTTCATCGCTGCATGATGCAGCTCCAGCCCATCGGCTTATCCTCTGGAGGGCAAGCATGCAACCGTGGGATGCGAACAGTGCCATGTTCCCAAGGGCAAGGACACACTGTTCAAGATCAAGTTTCAGCATTGCACCGATTGCCACAGTGATCAGCATGCCGGTCAGTTCGCCGTGGCTCCCTACTTTAACGCCTGCGAGCGTTGTCACACGCTGGACGGATACCGTCCTTCCACTTTTACTCTCGCAGAACACAATAAGACGCGATTTCTCCTCACAGGAGGGCACGTTGCAACCTCCTGCGGCGACTGCCACAAAGTGAACGCTGATCTTAAGCCTAAGTCAACAGCCACTTACCGTTGGCAGAGGCTCGCCTGCACGAGCTGCCATGCTGATCCTCACAAGGGGCAGTTCCAGGACCGCATGAAACAGCTAAAAGCCGACGGGACCCCAGTCGGCTGTGAAGCCTGCCATTCCACTGAGTCATGGCACGAATTGGTGCGGTTCGATTAAGAGCAAATCCTTGGAGAGGTCATACCTGTCGCAATCGCGGCAAGGTATTGGTGCATAAGATTTTTTTCGTTTTGGCAGCGAGGCACGCCCTGACTTTAACACTGGCGCGACGTGTTGATCGCGTGCCCACCCACATGATTAGCTTTGCGTTTTATTCGCCTTCTATTTGGATGCGGGTTATGTGCTGGTCTGTTAACCGCGAGGGATAGCTACTTTGCGGTGCAAAATATGGCCCCCGGAGAAACTCCTTCCCGAGCAGGGGCGATTCCTCGGTGTAGATTCGGTGAGTTGGCGCCGCGGCTCGCATGAAGCCGAACCTCAGCGTTGCTCACGCTGGTTGCGGGGCCAGACGCCGCCCGATGTTGATGAGGTTGTCGGCGATCACACCGAGTCCGACCCACCGCGTCATGCCCTGCAGTCCGTGGTAGCGAGAACGGCTCAGTCCGTGGCGGCGCTTGAGCACGCTGATCCGCCCTTCACATCCTGTTCTCCACTTCTGTCCCTTCTTGAACCAGCGCTGCCTTTCCAGTTTGCGTCGTTCTACACTGCGTGTGTTTCGATTCGGAATCGAAACATACTTCACGCCCAACTCCTGGGCGGCTTCTTCATTGGCCCGCGAATAGAAACCAGCGTCCGCGGCTACCCATCCCGGAACTCGGCCCAGCTTGCGGCGATGCGCTTCCACTGCGGGAAGCAGCAAGTGTTGGTCAGCGGGCCGCTCTGGGTACACCTCGTAGTGGGTGATGATCTGGTTCTCTGCTTCCTGCAACTCGACCAACTTGCCGAACTCGTTGGGCTTGCCCGCTTTCCCTTTGCGGATGATCTCCGTGTCTGGTTCGAACAAACTAAACAGTTTGTCTGGAAATTGGGTCAGCCCCGCGAACACGCGCGCCTTAGTCTGCCGCACCACTCGGCGCACTTGATCGGCCATGGCTTCCAGCCCTTCGACCAACCCGTTTACACTCCTTCGGCGGCGCGTGGGCAGAGCTTTGACCTCTCGCCACACCCGCCGGGAATCGTTGAGAATCTGTCGGGTCAAGCACAGCAGTCGCCCATACTCTCGCTTACGCTTCAGTCCCCCTTCCTCCCCTTTGTGGCGTAAGGCATGCGCGATGGCAATGACCCGCTTGCTCACGCTGCGCGTCCGGTCACGGACTTTTCGCTTCAGCCCACCCGCTTTCTGCTCGATCTTCTTCATCGTCCGCGTCAATACCCGGGCCCCGTCGTTCAGCAATCCGCTGTCGGTCGGGTAGTGAATATTGCTCTCCACCACGGTCGTGTCCACCCGCATCTTCCGTCCCTGTACCACCCGGCGTTCTTTCGCCAGCGCCACCACTCGATCATGCAACTCCCGCACGCTCTCCGGACCAATCGCTTGTCCCAAACGAACCAAGGTTTTAGCGTCCGGTACTTTCTCCATGCCGATCCGGCAGAAACTGCGATACACCACATTCGCCCGTACTTCCCGCTCCAACGTTTCGTAACTCCAGTTGCGCACGTGCTTCAGAATCAGCATGCGCAGGGCTACTTCTGCTGGCGTTTGCCGGCGCCCCCGAACCCGACTCTGGGGATGCCGTTTCCCTTGCGCGTCGTAAACCACATCCACCAGTTCCTCATCTTCCAACAGTTCATCCACCACTCGCATCCACGGTTCCCACAACTCAGCCACTTCCTCGGCAAACAGACCTTCCCACACTGTCGGCTGCTCGTGTCGTAGCTTGATCACTCGATTCCTCCGTGCGCTTTGAGTAGCTGCTTACAGCTCTTTCTAGCACGCACGAGTGCATCTTCACCCTGGAATCTTGAGCCCCAATGTGACTACTTTTGCACCGCAAAGTAGCTAGGCACTTGCGAGCGTCAGCACGTATATTCATCAGGGTACAAG
>CAWHVI010000011.1:0-35789 GCA_963832765.1 uncultured Acidobacteriaceae bacterium
CGAAGCTGGCCTTGCCCATCTGCTTGAACATCTTTCGCATTTGCGCATATTGCCGCAGCAGATTGTTGACCTCCTGCACGCTGGTGCCGGAGCCGCGGGCGATGCGCTTGCGCCGGCTGCCGTTGATCACCTCGTGATGCATGCGTTCGTGCACGGTCATCGAGCCGATGATGGCTTCGACACGATTGATCTGCTTTTCGTCCACTTTGTCGGCCGCCTTTTGCAAACCGGCGAAGGGGCCGATGCTGGGCAGCATGCCCATCAGGTTCTGAATTGAACCCATTTTCTTGACCTGCTGCAGTTGGTCGCGAAAATCTTCGAGGGAGAAGCCATCGCCGGTGAGGGCGCGGCTGGCCATCTCCTGCGCTTTCTTCTTGTCGATCTGCTGCTCGGCTTTCTCGATGAGCGACATGATGTCGCCCATGCCCAGAATGCGCGAGACGATTCGATCGGGGTGAAATGGCTCGAGAGCGTCGTATTTTTCACCGATACCGATAAACTTGATCGGTTGCCCGGTGACCTGCCGGATGGAAAGCGCCGCGCCGCCACGGGCGTCGCCGTCCATTTTGGTCAGCACCACGCCGGTAAGAGACAGCTTCTTGTGGAACTCCTCGGCGGAGCGGACGGCGTCCTGTCCGGTCATGGCATCGGCCACGAACAGGATTTCCTGGGGATTGAGCAGCCGCTTGAGCGACTGCATTTCGTCCATGAGCTGATCGTCAATGTGCAGGCGGCCGGCGGTATCCACGATCACCACATCACAGCCCGCGTTGACGGCCTCGCGTCTGGCGTCTTTGGCCAGCCGTTCGACGGTCGCAGTGTTGGCCTCGCCAACTTCACCCTCATATAGATGGGCTTTGATTGCTTGCGCCACAACTTTCAACTGCTCGCGCGCCGCGGGGCGGTAAACGTCTACCGAAACCAGCAATGGCCGGTGTCCGCCATTCTTCAGCCAATTGGCCAGCTTTCCCCGAGGTCGTCGTCTTGCCGGAGCCCTGCAAGCCTGCCATCAGCACGATGGTTGGAGGTTGCGAAGCAAACTTTACTCGCGCCGTGTCATGGCCCAGGATTTCGACCAGTTCGTCGCGAACAATCTTGATAACCTGCTCGCCGGGTGAGAGCGCAGTCATCACCTGCTGGCCGACAGCTTTGGCCTGAACCTGATCGATGAACTGCTTAACGACTTTGAAGTTGACGTCGGCTTCCAGCAGCGCCAGCCGAATTTCACGCAGCGCTTCCTGGATGTTTTCTTCGCTGAGGACGGCTTGTCCCCGCAAGCTCTTAAAGGCGCGCTGGAGTTTCTCTTGTAGATTCTCGAACATACGATGATGTATTTTAGCAGCGCGACCGCTGTGGTTGCGGCTTGAGGTCCATAACTTTTCACATGCCAGAGGCCACTCTCCACTCTCCCGATGAATCGGGGCAAAATCTGATCGCTCCGCTCTGGCATACGGTTGTCGTTGTCCTGATTTTGCTGGGCTTTTCCGCCTTGGGCGCTCGCTCGCACAGCGCGTTCGGCGTCAGGCGTCATGGGCGTGTGGCGGGATACATCACGGCCGCTCTTTTCGAATGGCTGGTGGTTGCTTTTATCTGGTTTGGCCTGCGGCTTCGCAGGAACAACCTGGGGAAACTGCTTGGTCAAACATGGTTGAGTTGGAAGAGACTGTTCCAGGATCTCGGACTTGCGGTGATCTTCCTCGTAACTTCAAACATCATTCTTGCCGGCCTCGCTGTTGCGCTCAAAGCAAAACCAAGCCAGGCGTTGCGTTCTCTGTTCCCCAAGGGACCGGCGGAAATTGTTGCATTCCTGCTTCTCTCCCTGACTGCAGGGATTTGTGAGGAAATCATCTTCCGCGGCTATTTGCAGCGTCAGCTTACGCTCTTGTCCAAGAGCGCCGCGACGGGAGTCATCATTCAGGGAATCCTGTTCGGCTGCGCTCACGGATATCAGGGATCGAAATACATGGCAATGATTTCCGTCTACGGTTGTTTATTCGGCGTGATGGCTTATTGGAGACGCAGCCTGCTGCCGGGAATGACGGCACACTTCCTGCAGGACGGTGTACTGGGACTGCTGGTCGGCCTCGCGCAGCGGTGAGCCATGTTGCCCGGGCTCCCGCTCCTTTGATTCTTATACGAAACTCTCAGGCAAATTGTGTTCAGGCGCGCTTGAACGCGTTCCCGCCGTCAATTGTTGAGCCGGTCTTACCGAAGTGCATGTCCGCTGGCGCAACGAATCCCGCTAAAGCCTTGAAAATCCGCATTTCACCGGGCCTGCGAGATTGTCTAACGCGTTGCTTTCAAAACCCTACGCCGTACAAGTACTAAAGTTACTGGTGCCGTAACCCGTCTGCTGTGACAATTTGTGTCAACGCGAAATGGGCTGTATCTCCCGTGCTCAAACAGCTGCGATTCCGCGCGAACTAACCAAAATAATGGTACTTCTCTGCCGCAACGATAGGAGATCGTAGTATGTCTCAACGGCTGGGTGACCTGCTCGTAAAAGAAAAGGTCATAACCCCGGAGCAGTTACAGCAGGCGACAAAAGTTCAGAAAGAAACCAACTGCCGCCTGGGGTCTGCCCTGGTGAAGCTGGGATTTCTGAACGATGAAGACGTCACCAACTTTCTTTCGCGACAGTATGGCGTCCCTGCTATCAATCTCTCCTATTTTGAAATTGACCCTGCCGTTGTCAAGCTGATTCCGTTCGAAACCGCGAAGCGCTACCAGATATTGCCTCTGAGCCGCGTCGGCGCGTCTTTGACAATCGCCATGGTGGATCCCACCAACGTCTTTGCCATGGACGATATCAAGTTTATGACCGGTTTCAACATCGAGCCGGTGGTCGCTTCGGAAAGCTCAATCCTGGAAGGCATCGAGAAGGCATACGGCACGACCCATCAGGAAGACCTTGAGCAGGTCATGCAGTCCATGACCGAAATGGGTGAGGCCGACGTTGAACTGCAAGCCGAGCAGGAGGAACTCAGACTCGCCGATTTGGAGAAGGCGGCCGATGAAGCCCCGATCGTCAAGCTGGTGAACCTGGTGCTGAGCGATGCGGTGAAGCGGGGAGCCAGCGATATCCACATGGAGCCCTACGAAAAAGAGTTTCGTGTGCGCTTCCGCATCGATGGCGTGCTGCAGAGCATCATGACGCCTCCGCTCAAATTGAAGGACGCCATTACTTCGCGCGTCAAGATTATGTCCAAGCTGGACATCAGCGAAAAGCGGCTGCCGCAGGACGGCCGCATCATGCTGAAGATGGCCCTCGGAGGCCGAAAGAAACAGCTCGATTTCCGCGTCAGTACTCTGCCTACGTTGTGGGGCGAGAAGATCGTGATGCGGCTCCTGGATAAGGAGAACCTCAGGCTCGACATGACCAAGCTGGGGTTCGAGCCCGAGTCACTGGTTAAGTTCGAAAAAGCCATTCTGAAGCCTTACGGCATGGTGCTGGTGACCGGGCCAACCGGATCGGGCAAAACTAACACGCTTTACTCCGCAATTTCACGGTTGAATACACCGGACACCAACATCATGACGGCGGAAGATCCGGTGGAATTTCAGTTACAGGGCGTGAACCAGGTGCAGATGAAGGAGCAAATCGGCCTGAACTTTGCGACCGCCTTGCGCGCCTTCCTGCGGCAGGACCCGAACATTGTTCTGGTCGGCGAGATTCGTGACTTCGAAACCGCCGAAATTGCCATCAAAGCCGCGTTGACCGGGCACCTGGTGCTTTCCACGCTCCATACCAACGGCGCGCCCGAAACCATCACCCGCCTGATGAACATGGGAATTGAGCCGTTCCTGGTAGCGACCTCGGTCCACCTGATCTGTGCGCAGCGCCTGGTCCGGCGCATTTGCCAGGAATGCTCCGAAGTCGTGGAAATGCCACCGCAGGCCCTGATCGAAGAAGGCTACAGTCCGGAAGAAGCCAAGACCGTCAAAATCCGCAAGGGGCGCGGCTGCGGCACTTGCAACAACACCGGCTACAAGGGCCGTACCGGTTTATACGAAGTCATGGAAGTGGGTGACGATATCAAGGAACTGGTTCTGGTCGGTGCGTCCGCTTTGGAGCTCAAGAAGCGCGCCATCGAGAGCGGAATGATCACCCTGCGCCGCAGCGGGCTGATCAAAGTAGCCGCCGGAATGACAACGCTGGAAGAAGTGGCTCGCGAAACCATTCATTAGTCTCGAGAAAAAGGAAAACATTATGGCGCTTACATTAAGTGATTTGCTGAAACGAATGCTGGAGATGGGGGGCAGCGATCTCCACGTTACTACCAACACGCCACCTCAGATCCGTGTACACGGGCATCTGGTGCCGCTGGACTTGCCGCAGTTGACGCCGTCAGAGACCAAGCAGCTGGCCTATAGCGTGATGACCGACGCCCAGAAGCACCGGTTTGAAGAAACTTTCGAACTGGATTTTTCCTTTGGGCTCAAAGGCCTGGCTCGTTTCCGCGCCAACGTGTTCAACCAACGCGGAGCCACGGCCGCGGTGCTGCGTGTCATTCCGTTTGAGATCAAGTCCTTCAACCAGCTAGGCTTGCCCGCCGTCGTCACCAAACTGTGCGACAAACCGCGAGGGCTGGTTCTGGTCACAGGCCCCACCGGGTCGGGGAAATCCACGACTCTGGCGGCGATGATCGACAAGATCAATGCCGAGCGGCACGAACATATTCTGACGATTGAAGACCCAATCGAATTTGTGCACATGAACAAGAACTGCGTGGTCAACCAGCGCGAGTTACATGCCGACACCAAAAGCTTCACGGACGCATTGCGCGCGGCACTCCGCGAAGACCCGGATGTGGTGCTGATCGGCGAAATGCGTGACCTGGAAACGATCGAGTCCGCTCTGCGGATCGCCGAAACCGGCCACCTCACGTTCGGAACCCTGCACACCAACTCGGCGGTTTCGACCATCACCCGAATTATTGACGTGTTCCCGGCGCATCAACAGCCGCAGATTCGCGCTCAGCTCTCTCTGGTTCTGGAGGGAATACTTTGCCAGAGCCTGCTGCCCAGAGCCGATAGCAGAGGCCGGGCGATGTGCATGGAAGTACTCGTACCGAATGCCGCCGTCCGTAACCTGATTCGCGAAGACAAGATTCACCAGATTTATTCTTCGATGCAGTCGGGTCAGGAAAAATTCGGGATGCAGACGTTCAATCAGGCGCTGGCCACGGCGTATTTCCAAAAACAAATCAGTTTAGAAACCGCGCTGCAACGCTCCAGCAATCAGGATGAATTGCAGGAGATGATCAACCGGGGAGCGAGCCTGCTGAATCGCTCGGGCGGAGCGCCCACGATGGCCCGAGGAGCGGCGCCGGCCAAACGGTAAAGAGATGGAAATGTCCGAGCGGAGAGATCGAGGGAACGCAAGAAGGCTGGAAAGGCAAGGATTGATCCGGTGCGAAGTTGTGGCCCGGCAGAGACATCGTTGAAGTGAGGAGAACGCGCTATGCCAGTATTTACATTTTCAGGCAAAACAGCAGAAGGCGAGAAAGTCAGCGGAGAACGAAACGCAACCAACAAACAAGCGCTGATTGCCCAATTGAGGCGCGAGCGGATCACGCCAGGCCCGGTGCGCGAAAAGGGGAAAGAATTTGTCCTGCCCACCTTCGGCACCACGAAAGTAACCACCAAGGAGATCGCGGTCTTCTTCCGCCAATTCTCGGTCATGATTGACGCCGGGCTTCCCCTGGTGCAGTGTCTGGAAATTCTGGCTTCCAATCAGGAAAATCCGGCGTTCCAGAAGACTTTGACCGGGGTCCGCACCACGGTGGAGGGCGGTGCGACGCTGGCCAATGCGATGCGGCAGTACCCCAAGATCTTCGACGACCTAACCACCAACATGATCGAGGCTGGCGAAACCGGCGGTATTCTCGACATCATTCTCCAGCGCCTTGCGATCTACGTGGAAAAGGCAGTCAAACTGCGGGCGGCAGTGAAGTCCGCTCTCATCTATCCGGTGTCGGTGGTCAGCTTGGCCTTCCTGATTGTGGGCGCGTTGCTGAAATGGGTAGTGCCGATTTTCGCCAACCTGTTTATTGGTCTGAATGTCACGCTGCCTTTGCCTACCCGCATCGTAATGGGGCTGAGCGCTTTTGTGCAGCAGTTCTGGTGGTTCTTCTTTATCGCCATCGCTGGCGTGGTTATTGGCGTCAAGCAAATTCGCAAAGATCCCCGAGGCCGCTACTACTTCGACCTCGCGTTGCTCAAGCTGCCTATCCTTGGTGTCCTGCTTCGCAAGATCGCCGTTGCCCGCTTCACACGGACACTGGGTACTTTGATCACTTCTGGGGTCCCGATTCTCGAAGGTCTAAGTATTACCGCCAGAACTTCCGGCAACGCGGTGCTGGAAGAGGCGCTCATGAAAGTGCGCAAAGCGATCGAAGAAGGGCGCACCATTGTGGATCCACTGAAAGAATCCGGCGTCTTTCCCAACATGGTGACCCAGATGATCGGCGTGGGAGAAGCGACCGGAGCCATGGACGCTATGCTGCAAAAGATCGCTGACTTCTACGAAGACGAAGTGGACAGCGCCACCAAGGACATGTTGGCCATGCTGGAGCCTGTCATTATTGGCCTGCTCGGCGTCATGATCGGCGGTATCGTGATCTCCTTGTATATGCCGCTGTTCGCCATGATCGGCAAACTGGCTGGTTAGGCCGGATGCTTTTCAACATGCTTTGCGTGGCAACCTTTTGTTGCCACGTCTTCTTTCAAACCTGGGACGCACAAGGGCGATTTTTGAAGGCCCTTCTTAGTTGATCCAGAACCTGGAATAGACATGCAATCCATGTTCGATGAGCGGTCGTGGCTGGCCTGGCTGGTCAAGGTACGCATCATCATTCTTACATTCCTGCTTGGTATTGAGCTGGCGATTACGCGCCTGACGCCAACGACCTTGCCGCTTCGTCTCTTTATCCAGACGATGCTTCTCTGGTACACGGTTTCTATTTTCTTTTTGGTTCTGTTGTCCTTTTGGAATGAGCAGCGCATTCAATCGCTGCTGCAGGTCGTCACCGATCTGTTCATGGTCACGCTAGTGGTCTACGCCACGGGAGGGGTGGAAAGTTCGCTGAATTTTCTCTATCCACTCATCATCATCGTGGCCTGTGTATTGTTGCCCCGGGCGTGGGCCTATCTCTCGGCGGCGTTTGCTTTTATTTTGTACGGCACGATCCTCGAGCTGACTTATTACGAAATCGTTCCTTCCTATTCCACAGTTCATCCTGGGATCCGCACGTTACAAGCGATCATCCTGGTTAACCTGTTCGCGTTCCTGGCGATCGCCTACCTGGCATCCTTGCTGTCCGCGAAACTGCGGCAGGTGGACGTCAGGCTGAAATATACGAGTGGAGCCCTCAAGAACCTGCAGGCCCTCCATGAAAACATCATTCAGGCGGTGAGCGGCGGCCTCATCACAACTGGGATGGAAGGGCACATTACTCTGGCTAATCCCGCGGCTCAGGCTCTGCTGGAAAAGCCGGAACAAGAGTTGATTGGACGTAACGTTCAGGAATTCTTTCTCGATCCACTGCCGCAGCCGGGCACAGAGCAAATACATGGCGAAGTGCGCTCCGCCACCCGGAGTAATTTTCACAAGATGTTTCGGATGCGTGTATCACAACTGGCGGCGGGAGAGCGAGGCACGCTTGGGTACGTGTACACACTGGACGACCTGACCGAGATTCGGAGACTGGAACGGGAAGTGCGCATCCAGGACCGCCTGGCGGCAGTAGGACGTTTGGCGGCCGCCATCGCTCATGAAATCCGGAATCCGCTCACTTCCATCGCGGGTTCGGTCGGCATGCTTTCCGCCATCCCCGACTTGAGCGAAGAACATCGCCAATTGTTGCGGATCGTAACCCGCGAATCCGAAAGATTGAACGCGATCATCACCGATTTCCTGGCCTATTCCCGGGGAAAGCACTATCGCTTTGTGGAAGTCGATCTGGTGCCTCTGCTCGAGGATACTCTCACGCTGCTCGCCCACCGTCTTACCGCGGAAAAGACAAACATCGATATTGAGCGCCACTTCGAAGCTGCCCAGGCGTGGACGTTGGCCGACGGCGACAAGCTCAAGCAGGTGTTCTGGAACTTCTGCGAAAACGCAGTACGGGCGATGCGGGACGGCGGTACTCTCCGCGTGTCGTTGCAGGTGGAAAACAACGATTGGCAGGTCATCTTTGCGGATACCGGGCCTGGAATGAGGCCGCAATTGGTAGAGAAAATTTTCGAGCCATTCCAGTCCGAATTCGAGGGCGGCACCGGATTAGGTCTGGCTATCGTTTATCAAATTGTGCAGGCCCACGAAGGCAAAGTGTGGGCTCGCTCCAAACTTGGGCGGGGCAGCGAGTTCGTTCTCAGGCTGCGGCATATTGCTGCCCGGGCAGACTCTGGAGCTTCCCAAACGTCGGCCATTTCTCCGCCTACACAGCCAACTGAATCTAGCTACGATGCCACGGCCGCCGTTGCGGCCACAGCAACCGTAGGAGGGATATCGCATGGGTAATATTCTGATTTGCGATGATGAGCGCTCGATTTGTGAAATGCTGGACATTGCTCTTCGCCGCGAGGGCCACAAGATAGAAACCGTGAACTCCGGGGAAGGAGCCAAAAGAAAACTCGACGGTGCGCTCTATGACGTGATCATCACGGACATTCGGATGCCGCAAACCAATGGCATCGAAGTGTTGCGCTACGCCCATCAGGTGTCACCAGAATCGGCGGTCATCCTCATTACCGCAGTCGAGGATTACGAAGCCGCCGTGGAAGCGGTGAAGGCCGGTGGGGCGAGCGATTACATACGCAAGTCGCCGGGCTTGGTGAACGAGATCAAGATCGCGATTAATCGCGCATTGGAGAAACTGGCGCTGAGCCGGCAAAACTTTGCCTTTAAGCGCGATGCCGCCAATCGAAATTCTCTGGACAACATCGTGGGCGCCAGCCCCGCGATGGAGAAGCTCAAGCAGACAATTCGCACGGTGGCTTCTACCCAAAGCACCATTCTGATCTACGGCGAGAGCGGCACCGGAAAGGAATTGGTTGCGCGTGCGGTGCATGTTTGTTCGCCTCGGGCGGCGGAACCTTTCGTTTCGGTGAACTGTGGCGCCTTTCCCGAAACCTTGCTGGAAAGCGAGCTTTTCGGCTACGTGAAGGGCGCGTTTACCGGAGCCAATCAGAACAAGCGCGGGTTATTTGAAGTTGCGCATCAGGGAACCCTGTTTCTCGACGAGATCAGCGAAATGAGCCTGACGATGCAGGTCAAGCTGTTACGCGTGCTGCAGGAGCGTTGCGTTCGGCCGGTGGGTGGAACGAATGAAATCTCGATTGACGTGCGCGTGATCGCCGCTACCAACCGGCATCTCGACAAACAGGTGGCAGAGAATACTTTTCGCGAGGATCTATATTACCGGCTTAGCGTGATCCCGGTGTCTGTCCCGCCTCTACGAGAACGGCGTGAAGATGTGCCGCTTCTAGTGAACCACTTCCTAAAGAAATACGCGCCGGCCGCGGGCAGAAATATTCAGCGGGTGAATCAGCAATCGCTGGACGCCCTCTGCGGCTACGAGTGGCCCGGCAACGTCCGCCAACTGGAAAACACAATCGAGCGAGCGGTCGCCCTGGAGACAGGACAAGAGTTGCATGTCGAACTGCCGGCGGAGCGTCCGAAGGCCTTTGCCATGGCCGCTGCCATGGGTACGGACCGGGTTCTCCCTGCAGGGGCCGTGCTTCCGAACGGAGTTGAAATGGAGAAATATGTCGCCGACGTAGAGAAGTCTCTACTGTTGGCAGCTTTGGCGCAATCGAATGGAGTGCAAACCCGCGCCGCCGATGCGCTTCACATCTCCTACCGTTCGTTCCGGCACCTGGTAAAGAAGTATGATTTGTAGAGATCGGTCCTTGATCGTTCGTCGTTGGTCGTTCGCAAACCCTTATCGTCGTTGGCAAAACCACGAGACTATCAGCATGCCAACCGACTAAGGGCCGCTCTTCTTCAATTGCTGCTTCCAGCCGAGGATGCGCGCCTTGTTTGCTTCTTCTTCCGCCTCGGGAATCATTCCCTTCTTTTGATACAGGACCGAAAGACTGGTGTGCGCCAAGACGTCGTCCGGATCGAGGTCTGCGATGCGCCTGGCGACTGTAATGGCCTCGTCGAACCTTTGCAGATCCTGCAATATGCGCGCCATGCCGTGCATCGTTTCCGTGAACGTCGGGTCCGCATCAAGCGATCGTTTGTACTCCGCCAGTGCATGCTCCGGCTCCCCGGCTGCTACCCGGTCGAGCGCCGCATAGTAGTGGTCTTCGGCCTTTTGGCGGGCTGTCTGATCGGACATGGAAACAGAGTCTCTTTTCAGGAACATGGATTCTAGCATGTGATCGCCAGGCCGCTAGCCTTGCATGTGCGCCGGCAGAATGAACGAGGCCAAGCTATACTGATGGCAACTTCGCATGCGCTACATCATCCGCTTTCTGTGGAATGCCACCCGCGGCCACCGGCTTACTCCATGGCGGAGCCCGTATCTGCTTTGGAGAATCGAAACCTATTGCGGCGTGCGGATGCAGCAAATCGGTTTCCTGGTGTTCTGGGAATTCGTCTGGCGCGAGCGCGGCAACCTCTGGCGGTTTCTCAAATGGACAGCAGAAACCGAACGCTACGTTCACCCTAAGCCCAAGCGTGTGTGATGGGCGAGTCTTACTGCCCGGCAGAGTGGTAGAGCGCCTCAGTCCCCGTGCAAACGATTAATTTTCGCGGCCATGATGAAATCGCTCTCGCTGAGACCACCGATCTTATGCGTCCAGAGCGTGATTTCTACTTTGCCCCAGGTGAGCAGAATGTCGGGATGATGCCCCTGCTGCTCCGCAATTTCCCCCACTCGATTCACAAAGTCCAGCGCCTGCCTGAAGTCCGGGAAGGTAAAAGTCCGAGCGATGTGGTGCTCGTCCACCGCCTTCCACTGCGGAGCTTGCTTGAGGAGCCCTTCGAGTTCGAGCCCTTTGATGGGCGGAATGCCGCCTTTGCAGGGAACACAGGTCTTGTCAGCCAGTTCGGGCATAACTCACCTCACAACCCAGTGTGCCGCAGTCCCGAGATTTGAGCAAATGCAAGAAAATTCCTTGCGAGATTCGCGGCCGCTTCCTCGCATCCTATCCTGTATTGTGCAATCCGGCCGCGATGCCATTGATGGTCGCGCCTAAGGCATAATTCAGCGACTCCGTGTCCTCCCCCAGGCGCTTGCGGCGCAGCAGGTCCACTTGAATCAGGCTCATTGGATCCACGTAAGGATTTCGCAAGCGGATAGACTGCGCCAGGACAGGATTCTTCTCCAGTAGATCGCTCTGCCCGGTGATCTGCAAAATCATGCGGCGGGTACGGTCGAACTCGGTCACCAGCATGGTCCAGACCCGCTCGCGCAGATTTTCGTCGCTGACGAGCGAAGCATAGAGTCTGGCGATAGTCATATCCGCCTTCGCCATGGCCAGTTCCACACTGGCGATCAAGCTCGAGAAAAGAGGGAAAGCTGCGCAGCATTTCCTGTAAAAGCTGCACTGGTTCCGTGCCCTGGCCACGAAGCGCTCCAGTGCGTGGCCAACCCCGAACCACGCCGGTACCGCCTGGCGGCTCTGCATCCAACCGAAAACCCAGGGGATAGCGCGCAGATCTTCAAGTTTGCGGCTCTGGCTGCGCCGTGCCGGACGCGAGCCAATGCGCGCATGCTCCAGTTGGTTCACTGGAGTGGATTGTTCGAAGTACAGCAATACCTCAGGGTTTTCCACGATATTCCGGCGGTAGAACCCGAACGCCTCCCGCGACATGTGTTCCATGGCATCTCGCCAGCGTAGGTCCTCCCCGGCGGCGGGCCCGCTGGGACGGGTCAGCGCCTCCAGACACGCGGCAACCATCAGTTCCAGATTCCATTCGGCGAGAACCGGGTCGGCATACTTCCAGTTCAACACTTCGCCCTGCTCGGTAATGCGTATTTGCCCGGAGAAATCCCCTACCGGTTGCGCCAGAATGGCGCCACGCGTTGGGCCGCCGCCGCGCCCTACCGTTCCGCCGCGTCCGTGAAACAGACGTAATTGCACGCCGTGTGCCCGCGCTGCCTCGTGCAGTTCGTGGTGCGCTTTATACAACTCCCACGTGCTGGTCAGCATGCCGCCGTCTTTATTGGAATCCGAATAGCCCAGCATGATTTCCTGCCAGCCACCCCAGGAATCGAGCAGGCATTTGTACTCAGGAGCGCTCCACACGCGGCTCATGACCGTGGCAGAAGTTCGCAGGGTGCCGATGGATTCAAAGAGTGGAACCGGCATGAGACCGGGATCGTCTCCAGACGCGGCCAATTGCACACCGCATAGATTAGCCAGCCGCAGTATGGCAAAAACGTCTTCTTCTGACTCCGCCCCGCTGATAACGTACTGACGGATAGCGCCGGGCGGATAGCGTGTTTTCAAATCTGCAATGGCTTTGAATGTTTCGAGCACGTCGGTGCTTTGGGCGGAGATCTCTGCGGGTATTCCGACGCCCGGATTGTGAGGAAGTGCCTGCGAAATCTCGGCCAGGGCTTCCGCGTGCACCACCGCATGTTGCCGGACGTCCAACGCGGAAAGATGGAAGCCGAAGGTGCGCACTTTCCGGAGGAGCGGATCAACCACAAGCTCCGCTAACAACAGTCCGCCGTGTACGCTCAAACTTTCGCGCATGAGCAGCAAATCTACCTGAAATTCTCCGGGGTTTTTATAGGCATTCGGGTTGGAAGATTCTTCCCGGCTGTGGCGCAAGCGAATCAACATGAAGTTGAGAAAGCGCCGGTAGAGTTCAGCGTCAGAAATTCGCGCTCGCCGGGCATGTTCATCGCCGAGGCGAGATGCATACACCGCGAGCTGTGCACGCAGCGCCTCCGATATCTCCACCTGTCGTTCCGAGGAACTCAGCGGGTCCAGAGCGTGCTCCAGTTCGCCGATGTAATGGCCGATGATGGCGTTCCGGGCGCGTTGCAGCGCATCCCGGGTGCAATCCGGGGTTACGAACGGATTGCCATCACGATCGCCGCCGATCCATGAGCCGAAATGAATCACCTCAGGCAGATCATGCTCCTCCAGGACAATGCCATATACATCGCGCAAGCTGTCGGCAATTTCGGTATAGAGGCGCGGCAGTGTGGCGAATAACGACATGGGATAGTGGTCCAGCCCCATGCGGATTTCATCCGTGACCAGCGGCTTTTGCAGTCGCACTTCGTCGGTTTGCCAGAGCGCAGTAATCTCGGCAAAGATTGCGGTTTCCAGCTCCGCCGCATCGGCTTCCCGCCAACGGCAGGCGGTCCAGCCTCGCCAGTTGTTTGGCGATTCGCCGCCGCTTCAGTAAGACCGTTCGCCGCGCAACTTCCGTCGGATGCGCCGTAAACACAGGGGTGATATTTACTTTGCGCAGGGCCGCAAGCGCCTGATCGCCCGTCATACCAGCCGCGCGCATACGCTGCAGCGTGCCGCGAAATGACCCTGCGAGCGGCTTTTGTTCAGGATGCAACTTGGTGGCCCGGCGTCGCCGTTTGCGGTGGTTGGTCTCTGCCAGATTGGTCAGCTCAAAGTAAATGGCGAATGCCTTGCCTACCCGGTAAGCGTCTTCGATGGGGAGCTGGGCAATGATCTCCTGCGCCTGCGCCATCCGTTGTTCTTCCATCGGAGAAGAACCCGCATCGGATGCGTTTTGCTGGCGATGTCCGATCAGCAGCCGGCGCAACTGCTCCACCACATCAAACAGAGGTTCGCCCGCCTGCTCGACTAAGACTTTGCCCAGCAGCATGCCCAGCGAGCGCACATCGCGCCGTAACGGAAGCTCCTTCGACGGATCGGCAGTGCCCGCGGTCAGTTCAGCCAATCGGCCCGTCTGATCCTCCGCACGCCATAAAGGGTTGTTGGCCATCTTCCTTCCATAGTACCGGACGGAAAGCGCAGTGGGCAGCGCGTGGGCTGAGCCGCATCGGCCGGCAGAATAAACTCGGCTTCGGGTTTCTAGGAGACCGCCCGCAGTATGTCAGCAGGTTCCGGCCGTTGGGTGTAGTCTTCGTTGGCCGAGGCGTAGAGCACCGTTCCGTTGCGGTCGAGCACGAATGCTGCCGGAATCGGCAATTCCCAACTTTCATCGCCGTTCGTCAGCGGCAGGTTTACAAAGACACGCTGGTAGATCGCTTGCTGATATTCGGGAACGCGATACACCAACCCGAATTGCCGCGCCACCTGGTTCCCGGGATCGCTCAGCAGCGGGAAGCGCAGTTTGTGCTGATCGTGCATGAAAAAAGATTGCTTCACGGTTTGCGGCGAGATTGCGGCCAGAGAAGCTCCGGCCTCCGCGATTTGCGGGGCGATCAGACTCATGGCTTCCGTCTGTCCCACACAGAATGGACACCAGCGGCCCCGGATAAAGAATAAAACAAGCCGGCCTTTCTCCAGGAGTTCAGCCGAAGAGGCCAGGTTCCCGTTGTGATCCTGGAGTTCGAATGCCGGTGCTTTCTGCCCCACGGTCAGGATGTTCTCAGCTAGATGCCGCGCCTTTAGCTCCGCAACCACACGAGCGTAAGTCTCGCGCGTCTCCGCAGGCACGTATCTCTCAACGAGATCCTTGCGTTCGGCGAGAATCTGCCGCAAGGGACGTAGGTCAGTTTCCGGAGTGGATTCGTCGAGAGAACGCCACTTCATTGCTTCAGAATAGCAGGAGTAGGAATGCTGGCCGACTGGAAGCGGGGCAAGAGCGGAGCAGCCTCCTAGTTTTGGCGGCTGCTCACGCCGGCGATGTCTGCCGAGGAGACACTGATCAGATACTGTTCGAAGCTAAGACAGGGATCGTCCGCAAACTGTTTGGGATAGGAGTTAAGCGCCCGCAAAAAGTTCCGGATTTCCGATTGCGCGTCCCTGTGCTGGCGCGAACACGATGTCACCGCAAGATCCGACTTGAGCTTCTTACCTTTCATTTCATCCCACCAACCTGACGCACCACTCGTTTGATCAGCGAGGGTGTCGCAGAAAGAGTTCATTCGTGAAAGGCAGGGAACGACACAACTACCCGGCTGGCCCTTCCACAGAATGGGGGGATGCCTAGAAAACTAATCCTCACCTCCAAAGCTGTAAATAGCACCTCCGTGCCAACCCGAAAATGTGGCGCGGGCGCTCCCCGCCCGCGAAAGCAGGTCAGTGTTCTGCCAGTGAAGTTCAGGATGCCTTAGTGGCGGCTGGCCGGCGGTACGATCCCATTCATCCGAAGATATTCCACCATCTGTCCATAATGATCGAAGCAATGGCCCACAATGAGCGTCGCCATGGAGAGGCGCGTAACGCTGCCTTGTCCGAACGGACTCTTGATGGAACCCACGGCATTCTTCTCATTGATGGAGGAAACCGCCTTGTGAACATAGGCAAAAGAGTCCTTCGCAAACTTCAAAATTTCGGCCTTGCTCTTTATTGAATCAGGACCATTTTCACCGCCCAACTCAACTGGCGGTTTTTCTCCCAGAATCGTTGGATGCAATCAGGTAGTTTACCGCGGCTACGTGCTTCACCTGTTCGGCAAAGGTGCGCACACCCTTGAATTCGCCTTCGGTTGGAGCAAAAGAGTACTTATCTTCCGGCATGGCGTCGGCGGCGGGAACGAATTCACTCTCCACACTTCCTACAGAGTGGTCCAGGACTTTCCCAATGGTAGGTTTCTCAGTCTGCTTGGAACTCTGTGCTCCCGCCCATGCAACGCAGCTCAACAGAAACAGCGCAATGCCCGCGAGTCTTGTCAATTTCATTGGAATCTCTCCTTGAAGAAGCAAATTTGATTCACTCGACTTCAATCAATCTCGTACCACCGCCGGGGCCAATTCCAGTTCGTGCGAAGTCAGGCGGAAGCGCCTTACGGTCACCAGCCCCGCCACCAAGGCGCAGGCGGAGCATAACAGGGTTGTGGGGACGCCCACTCTCGTGGCCAGCGCTCCCCATGCCGCGCTGCCCACCGCCATACCGCCCTGGAGCACCAGGATATACATGGAAAGCGCCCGCGCCCGCATCTGCGGCGGAGACATGGTCTGCGCCGCCACGTTGAGGCAGGCCAAAATCCCGATCCATGCCACTCCGGCTGTAAACAATATCAGATTCAATCCGCCGAAGCTTGCCACACGCCCTGCCGCAAAAACCATTGCGGCGAATAGGACAATGGCAAATAGGACCAAACCGTCTACGGATAAGCGGGTGCGTAGGCGCGGGAGAACCGCCGCCCCTATCAGCGCGCCCAGCCCGAACGATCCTAGCAGCAATCCATATCCCCGCGCGCCGAACGGACGAGCCAGAATCGGAAGCAAAGCCAACAGAGGGCTTGCCGCCAGGCTGAAAGCTGCAGTCCGCACCAGTACGCAGCGAACCACAGCGCTGCGCATCCCATAGTGCAGTCCGGAGCGCAGCGCGTCGAACATCCGGTTGCTCTCGATGTGTTCGTGCCGCGGCCGTTTCCACCGGTATAAAAAGAAAATCACGCCGGTGAAGGTGGCGGCATTGAGCAGAAACGCAATCCCTGCCCCCGCCGCCGCCACCACGAATCCGCCCACCGCCGGACCCACCGCCCGCGCGACGTTATAGCCAACTGAGCCCAATGCCACGGCTGGTGCATGCCGCTCAGGCGATACAACTTCGGGTGTAATCGCCTGCCAGGCGGGGTCGTTCATCACCGCGCCCAAGCCCAACACAAAAGTGAAAATCAACAACACCCACGGCGTGACGTAGCCGCGCAGGGTGATGATGCCGAGCAGGCCGGCGGCAAAAACCATCCATCCCTGGGTGAACAGCAGGAATTTTCTGCGGTCCACGAGATCCGCCAGCGCGCCTGCCGGCAGAATCACCAGAAACACCGGCAGCGTGTAGGCCGCTTGCACCAGACTGACCATGAGCGGAGACATCGTAAGCTCCGTCATCAACCAGCCTGCAGCAACGTTGCGCATCCAGGTGCCCGTGTAGGAAATGAGAGCGGCCAGCCACAGTGAGCGGAATAGGGGCTCGCGCAGAGGCGCCCAGGGGGAAGTTTCGACGCCGGACGGTGAACCTGCAGGCGGCGTGATTTTGAACGGCTGCGACATGTTCACTGACCCGCAACTTCAGCTGCCGTAGCGGAGGGCCGCCCGGTAAAGGGCCACTCCCGGCTTCGCCACGAGCGCACCACATAGACCGCCAGACCCGCTGCGAGGATCACCGCCGCATAACGGATTTCCCGTAAAAAGTTCTTCCGCGCAATCAGGATGAACAAGAATCCCGCACTGGCCAGCAGCGCCGGAAGGGGATACAACCACATGCGGAATGGCCGCGGCAGCTCCGGGTGCTGAATGCGCAGCACGATCGAACCAATCGCCTGCACCAAAAATTGCAGGAGAATTCGAATCACCACCAGTGCCGCAATCACATCGGCAAGTGACAGAAAGCAGAAGGGAATTGCCACGCACCCGAGTGCGAGCAGAGAAATATGCGGCAGGTGGTACTTGGGATGAACGCGGGCAAATATGCGGAAATAGTTGCCATCTAACGCGGCGGCGTAGGGCACACGCGAGTACCCAAGGACCAGCGAGAACACCGACGCAAAGGCGGCCCACATCACCAAACCAGTGGCCAGTTTGGCAGCCCACGCTCCATAAATTCGCTGCATGAAGATCGAAATCACGTACAACCCCGTGTTCGATTGGCCCGCCTGCGCGATTTCCCTCCAGGGCAGCACACCAAGAATGCTGACGTTCATGGCGATGTACAGACAGGCCACCAGAAAAATAGAAAGCAGCATCGCCCGCGGGATAGTCTTGCTCGGCTCCCTGATCTCGTCGCCTAAAAAAGCGATGTTGTAGTAGCCCCAGTAGTCGTAGGACGCCACCAACATGGCCGCCCCCAACCCTAGGAAGAATCCGTTCGAAAGATGAAAGGCGCCCGGCGGGAAGTCAAAGGCCAGGGCTGCGTGAAAGTGGCTGAAGCCCGCAAAGATGATCCACGCCATGGTTGCGATCACGCCCGCCAGCAGCCACTTCGACATCCATCCAACGCTGGTGATCTTGCGGTACAAGAGCACAACTGCGAGAACGACCATGCCAATGGCGACGAACGTGGCCCCTGAAACCATCCACCGCATTTGCAATGCCCCGAGCAGAGGAACATTCCAGCCCCAGTTATGCACGGCATACTGATGCTCCAGCCCCGGGAAAAAGTAGGAAGCGTACCCCGCCAGTCCGATAGCGCCGGATGCGATCGACAACGGCGCGCTGAACGAAAGCTGCCAGATGAACAGAAACGAAATCAGCCGCCCCAGACTCTTGGGACCATAAATCTCACGTAAATACCGGTACGATCCGCCCGAGCCCGGCATCGCCGAACTCAATTCTGCAGTGACTAAACCGTCGCAAGTTGCCAGCAACGCTCCCGCAATCCATCCCAGGATCGCCTGTGGCCCACCCATGGCGCTCACAATCAGGGGCATGGTAATAAACGGCCCCACCCCGATCATGTCAATCATGTTCAGCGCGGTGGCGCTGCCCAGCCCAATGCCGCGAATAAGTTGGGGAGCGAGATGTCGTTAGTCGTTCGTCGTTGATCGTCGGCCAATCTCTTATGCCTCACGAGGAAATTTTGCCCTCGAAGTGGAGGAGCCAATAGTTACGGTGAGTGTTTCGCCAACGACCAAGGAAGAATGGCCAAAAGCCAAAAGCCAACTGCTAATGGCCGCCCTCATGTCCTGCACTTAACAAATTCACATACAGCCGGATTGCCCCTGGAACACCCGCCGGCAATTGCCGGAAGAAGGCGTATCCCGTGTAGATATAAATTCCTTTGCCGTAGTGCGCTACCAACAGTCCGCCCTTTTGTGGCGGCTCACCCGGATCATGCGACGCCAACAGCGCCTTAAAGTGATCATCCCACTGTTCCGCGAAGTACAACCCGCGCTCCTGTACCCAGCCCTCAAAATCGCGCTGCGTGATCTGATTCGGATATCGCAATATGCTGTTCGCCGGATCAAGCAGTTCGACTGGCGCTTGCTCTAGCGAGACCCGCGCACGGCTTATTTCCGCCGGATACGGCGTGAAATGCCCGCTGTTGAAATCGCTTACCCCCGCGTTGTACTGCACGACCAGGGTGCCTCCTCCTGCAACGTAGTCCAGCAGCCTTTTGTTGTTCGCTGCCACATCCTTCTGGGTGTCATAGGCGCGAATCCCCAAAACAATCGTGCCGAATTGGCTCAAGTCTTCGCCTGCCAACTTCTCTGCCGGGATCATCGTCACATTCATTCCCAGCTGTTCGAGTACCGTGGGAATGTCGTCTCCCGCGCCCATGATGTATCCAATCTTCAGATTCCTGGGGACCTTGACGTCTACAATGCTTACTCGCTGTAAGGCTGGCTGATAGTAGTAGAAAGCCCGTAGGTCCTCGCGCGTGATCAGGTCGTACCCTTCGCTGTATTCCTTGCCACCCGCCTCGAGCACGGCACGAATTTGGGCGCGGCCCTCTTTCAAGCTTCCGGGGAGACTTTGAATTGATAGTCCGCACGTCACTCCGCGCCGGGTTAAATCCACAGCCAATTCTGCCGGTTGCACCCGCCATCCATTCGGGGTTTCGAGACGAAGCTTGCCTGGCTGTGCTCCGGTTAAATTGCAGCTCACCTGGACCTTCACGCCGGTCGCCGACCCATTCTCAACCGGAATCACCTGTTCTCCAGGCTCCAGCATTACGGAAAAAGCTGGCACGACAGCCACGTTGCGCTTTTCTTCTGCTCCGTCTTTTTTGTTAACCGCTTGCGCCAGCACCGGAGCTTCGATCTCGCTGCTTCCGGACGCAACCGCATAGCTGGAATCTACATGAAAAGGCATCGGCGGGAAGGGAAGCGTCGCATATCTGGCATCGTCCACTATATTGATCGCGTCCTCTTCCGGATTATTCCGATGCCAATAGGGCCGGGTGTACGGAAACCCGGCGGGAACCTGCACCACAAAGAGAACCGCATGATCCTGGCCCGGCTGAACCACCACATCATTCTCCTTCCTGGTCAATTCGGGGATCCGTCCCTCGCAACGAGATCACCCCGGAGCTCAGCGGATACTTCGAGCCATTGTGCAAGGTAACCCGCACCGCGAACTTTTGGCCCGGAGAAACGGCCGCCAGTGCAGCTTCCGTCTGCGGCCCTCCAACGGGTTGTTGAGGAGCGATCACACTGGCTCGCAGTGTGACATTCAATGCCAGATTCGCAGCTTTTTCCGCTTGCTGTATCTTCTCGTTGAGCCGGCCGGCGAAAACCCGCTTGTCGGCTTCCGGCAAATGGCTGGACTGCACCTCGGCTGTTACTTTCCTCAGTGACGCCACGGCTGCCAGCAGGGGCGCTGCCGCGCTTGCTGGATCCTTTGCACTCTCTCGCGCCCCCTCCTCGATGTCGTTCGCAATCGCCACGAGTTGCGTTTGCAGCTTTGCCAAATCCTCCTGCTTTGCTGCGAATCGTCTCGCCAATCCCGGCAAACTCGTATCAATCCCATCGAAGAAGCTCTGCTCATGCCCGTCTTTATCCGTCGCGCCCGAAAGCAGGGAATCCACTAGGCGATAAAACGAATAACGCGGACCGGCTGGCAGCGAAATTCCCCCGAGCCCCTGTGATTCCTGGTGCCGCAGCCCTTCAATCGCAAACTGCACATACGACATCCCCAGCAGCGGATCGGTTTCGCCCGTATTCAGCTTCAAGGTGTAATCCTTGTCTGGGCAGGTCTGAGCAAAAAAGGGACACACGTTGCCGATGTACAGCTTCTTCGCCTGCCACGGCAGCAAGCCTTCTTTGATTTGTTCCGGAAACCGATTCGGGTCGGCTGCAGCTCGAAATGCCTCCTGCGTCAGGATGCCTGAGGCCTGGTGATTGCCATGGCCGTCTCGCGGCGTTCCCGAAAACCTTGCCACCAGCACATCCGGGCGGAAGGTTCGGATCACCCGCACAATATCGGCCAGGGCAATGTCATGCCCCTGCCATTTCTGAAATGTCTCCTCCGCATTTTTCGAAAAGCCGAAATCGGCCACCCGCGAGAAGCGCTGTTCCACTCCGTAATAGCGGTCCGCTGCCAGCACCTCCAGGGTGCGCAGCACGCCCAGTTCGTCAAACAGATTGCTGCCGGTTTTGTTCTGTCCCCCTTCACCGCGCGTCAGCGTCATCAAAGTGACGGTCACACCTTTGCCGCGAGATTCCAGCGTCAGCATGCCGCCGTCTTCGTCATCCGGATGCGCATCCACCTGCATGAGCCGGCCTGTCGTCTGCAGGCGGCGCAGCGTTTGCGTTAGCCCCGCAGATCCGGTGTCCTGAGGTAAAGGATCAACCGAACCGGCTGGTTCGGCAGGTGACTGTGCGAGCGCCGGGAGTAGCGCTGAGGCCAAGAATAACGCTCCCGAAGCTCGTCGAACACGAGAACGCCACCAGGCAAGTCGGCTCCGTCCTGAACGGTTCATGGCAATGAGATGGATTTGCTGAAGGAGAAGACGCAAGATTGTTCCTGACCCGTATCTATTTATCCCTGGCGTTTGGTTGGCCATCTGCGAACGCTACTGGAATCCTAACCGATTCGAGGCCGCTGTGGTGCTTCAGGCTTTGCTTCTTTCCTCTCTCTCCCCGTGATTAAATGACCTTATGCGCGCCATGGTGCTGCATAAACCCGCGCTCGCCGATCAGGCTCCGCTCCGCCTCGAAGATGTAGCCACCCCTCTGCTTCGTCCCGGCGAAGTACGTGTGCGCATCCGCGTCTGCGGAGTCTGCCACACCGATTTGCATATTGTCGAAGGGGAACTTCCCTTGCCCAGGCTGCCGCTCATTCCAGGCCATCAGATCGTTGGAGTAGTGGACGCAGTCGGTGCTGGTGTGCAGAAATGGAAGGAGGGAGACCGGGTAGGAATCCCGTGGCTTTACTCGACCGATAGCTCCTGTGACTACTGCCGCCGCGGCTTGGAAAATCTCTGTGAGCATGCTCAGTTTACCGGCTATCACGCCGACGGCGGATACGCGGAATACGCTGTCGTTCAGGAAGATTATGCCTACGCTATTCCAGCGATCTTCTCCGATGAAAATGCGGCTCCGCTCCTCTGCGCCGGCGTAATCGGCTACCGGTCGTATCATCTGAGCGGTATCAGGCCCGGCGAACATCTCGGGCTTTTTGGCTTTGGAGCCTCTGCCCACCTTGTCCTCCAACTTGCCCGTCATCAGGGATGCGAGTCTCGGTTTTCACCCGAGCCCAATCCCATCGCGATCTTGCCCGCAAACTGGGTGCCGTCGTGGGTCGGCGCGGCCGAAGACAATCCGCCGGACCAGCTTCACGCTGCCATCATCTTCGCCCCCGCCGGATCCCTCGTGCCTCTTGCGCTACGTCATTTGCGAAAAGGCGGCACGCTCGCCTTGGCGGGCATCACGATGAGCTCCGATCCCTCAGATGGACTATGCCCTGCTTTATCACGAGCGCACAATCCGCAGCGTCGCCAACAGCTCCCGGCAGGATGTGCGTGATTTTCTATCTCTTGCTGCCGAAGTCCCGCTCAAGACTGAGATTCAGGTCTACGATTTCGCGCAGGCGAATGAAGCCTTGCAGTCTCTGAAGAAGAGTGAAATTCACGGCGCCGCCGTTCTGCGAATTTCCGGCAACTGAATCTCCGCATTCTCGTTTGGAATTCGCGTAAATCGAGAAGAGTACACCTAAGCTGGCATTCGATCTTCAAATCGAGTTGGGGTTCTGCGATGTCCTTTGCGGTTCTGGCTGCGAAATCGCGGTTCCATGGCGGCGACCACGCACAGGACGTAGAAAAGAGCGGCATTGGCCGGAACTTGCAGGTTGAAGTCCACAAAACTGTGGATCACAATCCCGGTTATGCCCAGCATGGCGGCGAGGGCGAGAGCGCCATTGTAGTCTTCCGTCCAATTGCTTATTTTCTTGCTCGCTTTGTAATAAGCGGTGAACAAAAACCAGAGCATGAGGGCAAAGCCGAGCCCGCCCATTTCGATCAGCAGCTGGAGATAGTCATTGTGTGCTTCGTTGACAAACAAGTTGGTGTAAAAGCTTCGATACTTGGGATAGACGGTGGGAAATACGCCCAGGCCCCACCCCAAAATGGGTTTCTGTTTGAACATCTTCAGTCCGTCACGATCGATGGTCAGGCGGGTTCCGCCGGATAGTTCGGAATGCGCTTCCGTGTGAATGCTTTCCATGCGTTCCGCCAGCTTCCCCCCGCCGATCCAGGTCAACAGGCCAGCCGTCATTACAAGAAAAATTCCCATGCACCAACGCCAGCTTGCGCCCTTTCCTCCGTCGCACGAGGAGAGATACAAAAATCGCCATTTGCACGGCAAACGCAACCATTCCGCCCCGTGAACCGGACAGAAAAATTGTACTTGCCATCAACGCGGCCACTCCGGCTGCCAATGCGCGTCGGGCATTCGAAACAGAATCGAACAACGAAACGACCAACGGCACCGGCAAGAGTAACTCCATCAAGCCCGCGTAGTGGTTATGATTCACATAGGGTCCGTAGATCCAGCCGCCAGAACGTGGCGTCCGTACCCAATAGAGCTTGTTATCCGGATCGAGGCTCTGCAGCAGGGCGAATGCCGCCACCGCGAATCCGTATCCAGAAAATACCCACGCGAGAGTTTGGACTTGGGCCGTGCGGCGCAACCCTTGCACTATCAGAAAACAGAGCAGCCCGTAGGCGCAATACTTCAAGGTTTCAGACCAGGTTACGTAACGATACGAGGTATGGTGCGTCAAGACTTGCGTAAGAACCATGGCAGCAAAACACAACATCGGGAGAAACAAAGGATTGCCCGCGATCTGCAGCTGTTCCTGCTTCGCTTGCCAGATTGCCCAAAAACCGAATAGAACTGCGGAGCCGGCCTCGAGAACAAAGATGGACCAGGGTTCAACGGCCCCAAAAGCCAGTGGGCCAAACAATAACAACGTGACTGCGCCGTACAGGAGAATCGCCGCAAAACTCGAAGATAGAACGCTTGAGGCTCTTAAGGCGTCGCCAACGGAAGTGAGCGTCAGGGGAGATCTCAATGGTTCGCACCTGAATCATCGTGATGAATTTTCAGCCGAACACCGTCAATCCAAAGCTTTCCTTTGATGGGGCTTCCGGTGGGGAAGCGCTGGACTCGTAAGACCAACAACCTAGTCTCAGCTGGCGTGGTAAAAACACCGCCCACATTCTTCCAAAAATCCGCGTCCCTTAAAAAATCGGTCGCAAGATAAATATTTCTCGAGTAAGCGTCCTGCAACACAAAGCGCGGCCCTCCCGCTCCTTCCAGGTCCTCCGTCCGAAAGTTGGCGGAGAATTCATACTCTGTTTTCGGCCGCACGGGAATGAACTGGTCTATGCCGCTGTCCTCCAGACCGCGGCTGTCAAAAACGATGCGCAGGGAGCGGTTTGCGGTGTGCGGCTGCGTGGGATCCAGGGCCAGCGATACGTCCCGGGACTGGTGATAAATCCAGCCGAGACCGCCATCCAGGACGTCCAGGCTGAAGTCGCCGTTGATCACGAGATTCTCCGAGCTAGGCTGATAGGCCGAAAGGTCGCATAGGTTTGCCGCTTGTTGCCAACCTTGTTGAGCGTGATCTACATCGCCCGCGTTGAGCAGAGAGTCTATGTATTGAAAAAGGTAGCGCCTTTCAATCGGCTGGCCGAGTTGGACCATCGCCCCCCAAACCTTCGCTGCGGCGGCGGGCTCTTTCTTTGCGACCAGGAAGCTCAGGAAAGAAGAATAAACAGATGGAATCGGCGGGACTACATCTTGGAGAAGCACATCAATATCGGGGTCAATTCTCCAGCAGATGCGCAGCGCTGCTGGGGGGCGGTAAGGATCGTTTTCCAGAACGACACGGAACTCCTTCAGTGCTTTATCGGTTTCACCACGAACCGCATACATGTTGCCCGCTTCCCAGGCGACGTCGGGAGTGGAGGGAGCCTCCTCAACGGCATGCCTCAGAGCATCTTCCTGGCGGTTGCTGTCTCCCAGAAATTGGTACACCGCAGCCAGGTCGAACCAGGCGCGGGCCTCGAAAGGATTCAACTGAAGGGTCGCCTGGTAAGGCGGGATGGCCGACTCTGCCGAACGTTCTACAAACCAGAAATACCGGCCTAGCTGATACCGATACTCGGCATTGCCCGGCTCCAGCCAGACTGCGGTTTGCAGGCCATGCAGGTCGTTCCTCCCAGCAAAGCGGGCAGCGAGATATTCGCGCCCGGCCAGTGCAGCATACCCGATGGTTAGCAGCAATAAAGCAACCGCAGCCGATGACTTTGCCACCGTGCTCTGAAGCGACATTCGCATAGTGCTCGCCGAACGGGTGATGGAATCAGGGTCTCGCGGAGTCGCTAGGCGCCGTTAGACCGCGCCTTTGACGCCAGTTCTTCGCTCGGCTCTGTCTCCTCATCAGAGGCTTCATCCGTCTGATAGTACCGGCTGCCGTATTTTCCCTGATACTCGTAATAGTAGTAATAATCCGGGGAGCGCAAGTCTGCCGCGTTTAACAACACGCCGGAAACGTGGGCATTCACTCGCATCAGAAGATCGCGCGCGCGGCGGAGAGCCTGCTTGGTGGTTTGGCCAGACCGAATTACCAGGACGACCGTGTCGGCTCGAGTGGACAGAATGACCGCGTCCGTAACGGAAAGAGTGGGCGGCGTGTCTACTACGATGTGATCGTATTCATCCTTGAGTTCGGCGAAAATCTTGCCCAGGTTGGCAGATGCCAGCAGTTCCGCTGGATTGGGCGGCGGAGTACCAGCTGGCAGAACGTAGAGGGTCGGCACGTCTTTCGACCGCACGATAGCATGCTGCAACGTCGCGCTGCCGGTCAGCACGTTACTGAGACCGGTCCTCGGGCCCAGGTTCAGAGATTTGTGAATGCTGGGACGGCGCATGTCCGCATCAATCAACAGAACCCGGCTTCCCTTTTGCGCCAGCACTACGCTGGTATTCAGGCTGGTAGTGGTTTTACCTTCCTGAGGAAGAGCGCTGGTGATGACGATGACCTTGGGCGGTGCTCCCAGAGAGCTGAGCAAAAGCGAGGTGCGCAAAGCGCGATAGGATTCTGCCATTTGAGACTGCGGCCGGGAAACTGTAACTAACTCCACTGGTTCTCTTAACCCCGCCGCAAGCCCCGAATTTGAAAGGCTGGCCGTCAGTTTCTTGGATGCTGCATCCGGACCACTTTTGATACCCAGCGGAATCATGCCCAGCGACGGTAGCCCCGATATGGCCTGGGCTTGCTCCGGGGTCCGTACGGTATTGTCTATGCCCTCCATGATGAAAGCCAACCCGACTCCCATGGTTAACCCCAGGGCCAGGCCAAACGCGAGGTTGCGTGGAACGTTTGGCTCGGCGGGCGAGGTTGGAACCCGGGCTACATCCACCGTTCGAAAGTTAGTGGAGTGCAACCCCGCTGCTACTCCAGCTTCTTTCAGCTTTTCTAAAAGACCTTCGTAGAGGGTACGATTGGTTTCGACGTCCCGCTTCAGCAGGCTGTATTCAATTGCGCTCTCGTTGAGCTGGTTGGCCTGCTGCTTCTGCTTCTCCATGGCGTCGTTCAACATGCTCTCGCGCTGCGCAGCAGCCAGGTACTCTCCGCGTACCCTTTCCACGATCTTCTTCAATTCCAGCTGGATCTGCGCTTCCACTTCTTTCAACTGGCTGCTCATTTGTGCGACTTTGGGATAGGAGGGGCCGAATTGGGTGCTGAGCTCTGCCATCTGAATCTTGAGATCGGCTTGTTGCGCCCTCAGCTTATCCAATAGGGAGGACGCATTTGCTGCTGCAGAGCCTGCTTTGCTGTCTGGATCGCCATCAGCGGCTGCCACCACAGTTCCCATATCGGGTGACTGCACTAAGTGGTACAGGGCTTCCTTTTCCATGCGGTCAGACTCAGCTGCCGTCAGTTCCTTGTTAAGCTCGTCCAGCTTGGACGTAATGATATTTTGCTTTTCGTCAATGCCCAGGATCTCGTGTTCCTTTTGGTATTGCACCAACTTCTCCTGGGAGGTTTCCACCTTCATCTGCAAGTCAACCAGTTGTTTTGACAGCCAGTCGGACGCCTGCATGGTGGATTCAAATTTAGTCTTAAAATTCTGCTCGACATAGGTGCTCATCAGAGTGTTCACCACGTGAGCGGCTAGTTCTCTATCTGGGCTTCGGTAGTGAATATCAATGATTCGCGTCCCAGGAATTGAGGAAACCGTGAGATGGTTCTTGAAGGTTGCCAGCAGATTCGAAGTTTTTGTCGAATCAGGCTGTAGTTCGTCCGTGGTGAGCCCCAGTGTTCCGTTGGCAGATGCTCTTTTTCCACCAAACTCCGGACGGTGATCGAGGTTCAGCTGCTTAATGACTTGCAAAGCCAGTAGATCGCTTTGCAGGATACGTACTTCGGTATCTACGTCCGAAGTGTCCGAATAGGGCATTTCTCCGCCCCCGGAATCCTTGAAGTTGAGAAAGAACGAATCGGGCTTGTTTATGGCAATGCTGCCGGAGGCGTCGTAAATCCGGGTCGCGCGTACGGTGGCAATGGCGACGATCCCAAACACAATCCCCAACGTCGCGAGCACTACCCACCGGCGTTTGACCAACACCCGGAAATATTCACGCAGCACGGACTCCTGGGAAGGGCCAGGAGCGGAGATCTGGGGGCCGAGTTGCCGTTGAAACTCGGCCTGAAAGCTGGGTTGCACATCACGGACGATGTGTTCACTAGTTCGGATCAGTCCCGAATCCATCAAGACTCCTTAGAGGGTCAGACGATAACCTTGAGACATACTGTTTCCGCAAATCAGCAGTCGTGCCGCTCCCCGCCTGCGGAAAGCACCTTTATCCATTGCTCACTTTGGTTTCGTGAATTGGCTCATTTTAGCATTCGCCCAGGCAAGCCTCCGCAGTTAATTTGACCGGTGCCAAAAAACGAAATAGGTGGTGCACGCCGCAAGATTCGCGTACGCCCCCTGGATCGGCCCGCTGAAATCTGCTCTCGGTGGAGACTGCCCTGCATTCACCGAAATGGTGCCGGTAGTCAGGTTTGGGGGCATGGCTGCCGTAGCCCATATACAATCATGGGAAAGTGATCTGAGTTCTTAAACTCACCGGTGAGGGAAATCTGTGGCGCTCTCAAGAAATGCCTCCAATTGAACAATCTGCTCCCATGCTTGTTCCGAGATTCTTGTTCCTTCTAAACTATGCCGGATCTTTCGCCAATTGAGGACGCTGTTTTTGCCGAAGCCATTGCCGAGGAACAGGCGCGTTCCGGTACGGACAAATTCCGCCAGCAAATGGGGCAGATTTCACGTCAGTCCTCGGTTTTCTTTGCCGGTTCGGTTTTCACTGCCGCGGCTGCCTATCTGTTCAAGGTTTATCTCGCGCGTGTTTTGGGAGCCGAGGCTCTAGGCATCTACGCTCTCGGCATGACGATCGTGGGCTTCGTAAGCGCTTTCAACGCGCTTGGCCTCCCCCAATCCGCGGTTCGCTTTGTGGCCGCGTACGCTGCGACGAAGAGGTTCAACTTGCTGGGTGGGTTTCTGATTCGCAGTGTGTTGGTTCTGCTGGTTTCGAACCTACTCTGCGGCATTGCGCTTGTTTTGGGGGGGCGTTGGATCGCAGTTCATCTTTACCACACCCCCGCTTTAAGCCGGTACATCGTTCTATTCGCACTCATCATGGCCTTCGGCACGATGAATGTGTTCTTAGGGCAAGTGATCTCGGGATACAAATACGTCGCAAGACGTACGCTCATCGAGAACTTCATTGGAACGCCGGTGATGATGGTCGTCACCATCCTGTTCGTTACGCTGGGACTTGGGCTTTGGGGCTATATTTCGGCGCAAGTGGTCAGTGCGGTCTTGGTCACCAGCTTGTTTGCGTCTGCCATCTGGAGATTAACCCCGAAGCCATCGCGCGATCTGGCGCTCCGGCACGTGCCCGTGGAAAGGCAAGTCGTTTCTTTCTCAATTGCATCCATGGGGATGGTGTTTTTGCAGTTCCTGGGTTCGCAGACGGACAGGATTCTGATCGGCTTTTTTCTGAATGCTCGCGAGGTGGGAATCTATGCCGTGGCCATGGGCTTGGTAGCATTTGTGCCGAGCATTCTGAAAGCCGTGAACCAAATGTTTGCTCCCACCATCGCGGAATTGCACGCCGCGGGGGAGCAGGCAGTTCTGAGGCGTCTATATCAGACCTTGACCAAGTGGATACTTGGCCTCACGATTCCCTTGATTCTTACCATCGTAATATTTGCCCATCCGCTCATGCGCATCTTCGGCCGTGATTTCGAAATTGGCGCTGCGGCCCTGGCTGTGGCAACGCTGGCGGAATTGGTAGACTGTGGCGTCGGGTCTGTCGGTTTCCTGTTACTCATGTCTGGAAATGAACGCCGTCTCCTTCGCATTCAAATGGTCATGGCGGTTGTGATCCTGGGGCTGAACCTCTGGTTGATACCTATTTGGGGCATTTTGGGAGCGGCGGTCGCCTCGGCGGCGGCAATGATTGCTACCAACCTCTGGTCTCTCAAGGAAGTTCATAGCAGGCTCGGCCTGTTTCCTTACAGCCGCAGTTACTACCGGCTAGTGCTCCCGGTCAGCGCCAGCTTTGCGGTTTTGTGGCTGGTTCGCTTGATGCCGGGTTCGATCCCACTCGGGGTAGTGATGGGGACGGCTTTGATTCTGGCCTATGGCGTGTTTCTGGGGGTTGCTTTGTTGTTTGGATTGGACGCGGACGACCAATTAATTGCGCGCGCCGCTTGGAGCCGGTTGCGGCAGGCATTTACGGGAGCGAGATAATTTGGCTATGGCCGAGAATATGCGAGAAGTGAAACTGGAAGCTGCACTCTGCGAACGGGCAGAACAAAAGTTTGCACCCCGTTTCGGCGGACTGGAGCCATTTTTGAATCATGTATTGCGGGAGTTGCTCCGGGAAGATGCTGCAGCAATGGACCAAAAGGAACGCCTGATGATTGAACAGCGGCTGAAAGACCTCGGTTACATGTGATCGCACTCATGCGCCTGGGGTCGGCCCGAACCCGGATGCCAGCGGGCAGCGGCCTCCTTACGTTCTATCCCATCATCGTCATGTGCTCAGGCTGGATTTTGTAGAGCACCCGCACCTCGCCCGGCTGCGCATACGGATACTTGTCCACTCCCAGGTACTTCTTGGCCAGCTTGTCGATGTAGGCATCCGCGCCCTCTTCGGTAATCTCGACGACTTTACCGCGAATTTCCAGGTACCGGTAAGGGTTTTCGGGATCCACAATAGCCATAGCCACTCGCGGGTCACGCCGCACGTTGCGGTCTTTTTGCCGCCCCTTGGCCGAATTAAACACCACCAAGTCGCCCTCCAGGTTGCACCATACCGGCGTTACCTGCGGACGCCCGTCAGGCATGAGGGTGGCAAGGCTGGCAAACGCGCGTTTGCTGAAAAGATCACGATACTTCTCAGGAATCGCTTGCGACATGAAGACCTCCGTTGGCGAATGTTGGAAACTTGTCCGCAAGGATTATAGACGCCGGTGTCCTCTTCCTTGTCGCGATCTTTGCGGCGGAATCCTATCCTGAGCGAGTGGTCGCAAGACTTTCCATGGCGCCCGCGGCGGAACCCCAAGGCACGGACCTTCCTCCGTGCCCTCTGTGGTCAAAGGAATTCCCCGGACTTTTTCCCCTTCCGCTCCCCGCGCGGCTTTCTCTGGTTTTCCACAGTGTTCCCATTGGAACATAATGTAGTGTGCAAAACGTATTGACAGCCATGAGTCTTCCAGGCGTTGGACTTGCGCCTGCAAATGCTTTCACTTTCGCTATCTCTTCAGAATCTGCACAAATTGGCATAGCTGGCGGTAGCTAACGGATATCGCTGGGCAGGGGGAAAAGACGCGCAGAAGGTTTGCTCACCCGTTCACGTTCAGCATTCCCATATGCCGGCCGATTTGAGCACCACCCATGTTTGCAATTCGCGTTGGTACGTTTCCGCGCTGCCGAAACGCGCTTCCATGCTGTCGGAATACCCCGACGCCACCATGTAACGCATCAGCAGGTCGCTAATGCGGTCCGCCTCTTCCGCGGTTGCGAGCGCCTGAGCTGCCAGCACCGTCTCCACGAGGCCTTCATCGTACAGAGAATCGTGCGTCATGCCTCGGTTGTAGCGGCATCGCTCGTCGCGTGATGTGACGGGAGTCACATATGGCAATGACAGCGCCCACGATCGGGCGGTAATCTCCCGGATTTCACGAACATTCGCCATCCCGATGGACGCCGGCTGCGGCCGTTTCGGTGTTGATCTTCCAATCCTCCAGTTGCGGTCCTTTCAGTCCGGCTGCTCTTTGCCGAATCTGCGCCAGTTGCGCTTCTGCCAAAGGCTTGAACTGTTGCGCGATGCGCACATCATCTTCGATCTGACCCAGAGTGGTGCATCCCAGCGCCAGGCAGTGTATGGGTAAGCTCAGGACATACGACAGGCAATCTTTCACGGAAAGCGTCTGCAGCAACTTGGCGTTCGCCGTACTCTTCATGCCCTGAATGCCCATGCCGCGTTCCACGGCAACTGGGAGAACCATCTTTTCAAAGCTCAAGTAGGAAGGATCGGCCGGGTTGAGCGGCATCAAAATGGAGTCGTACTTGTCGTACTTCTTCAGCATGGCCAGGTGCACGTGCGGATCATGATGGCCGGTGAAGCCAATAAAGCGGCACTTGCCCGCCTTCTTCGCGGCTTCGAAAGCTTCAATCGCGCCGCCGGGCGGAGAAAATCTGTTCGACCTCGTCCATCGTGCTGACCTGGTGAATCTGCCAGAGATCCACATAATCCGTTTTCAAGGCGCCCGAAGCGATTTCTCCAGATCCGCTTCCGCTCCCTGCCGAGTGCCTCTGCGGGGACTTCGTTGTCAAAAAGATTTCCTTGCGGAAGGGCGGCAGAACGTCCCCATAGACCTCCTCCGACCGGCCATCCCAGTAAATGCGCGCGGTATCGAAATAGTTGATCCCAAGTTCATGGGCCCGCAGCGTAATAGCCTTCGCGTCCTCAAAGCCGCACAGCGGGAATCTGCCGCCGGCCTGGCCAATTATGGTCAGCCGCTCGTCGGTCTTCCCGAATACGCGTTTAGGGATGTCGCCGGGCTTCAGCGCGGCCGTTTCTGCGCCCCACGCATAAGCGGCGGCAAATCCGGCGACAGAGGTCGAGAGAAATGTTCTGCGTCGCATGAAGGCTCCTTGGGCAGAGTATGCTTCCGGGCGCGGCAATTTTCAAGGCACGAAGTTTTTCATAAGTGCTCCGCTTGGAACGACAATGTACTGGTCGTATGTATAGACAGCTTCGGTATTCCCTCGTTGCTGCTTTGGGAACGCTCATTCTCACCTGCGCCACTGCCCTTGCGGCTTCCGGCCCGCAGACCGCCTGGAACGTGTTCACGCTGCCCAACCCGGAAATTACGCCGGGTTGGCGGAACTATGCGCCCGCGGATTGCAAAGCCGACCCCGAAGCCTGCGCCAAAGACTTTCGCTTCTGGGAGGAGTGGGACTTCCGCAATTTCCAGAACGCCATCGACGCATCGTTTGGAGCCGTCCATTCGCAAGGCAGGTACACCGGCGTGATGCTGATTCTGCCTTTCGGCGACACGCCTGCTTATTGGAACAACATTGAGCTGATGTATCAATCGGCGGCGGCCAAGGGAGTGCAACTGCAGGTGGTGCTGTTTCCCAAATGGAAGTATGGGTCGGAGTACTGCTACCTGTACCAGGAGGACGCTCCGTCCGGATGCAAGCGGGTGCCGGGCACGACCACCGCCGTGGCTTACCCGAAGTTGCTGAAGCTGATGAAATTTGTACAGAGTCTGGGCGGCGCCTGCGCTGCCGGTTCCTACAACCGCCCAGTTCGCCGTCTGGTACGGATGGAGCAATTTCTCCCCAGGCTATGGCGCGCTGAAGAATTTCTGGGAGTCCTTGCCGGCCACCGGGTGTAACCTGCGCGCTTCCTACGTTACCTGGCTGGACACGCGCTTTACCGGCGTCCCCGAAGTGCAACAATTGCAACAATACGTTGCGAGAGAGCTGAATCAGCCCTATTGGGTGAACACCGAACTGTACAGCACTGCGCAGATCGAGCGATACCGCACGACTTACGCGCCCTACCAAACCATTATTACCGGCTTTCACGGCGCGACCAGCGTTGCGGATTGGGCCCGGGGAATGTGCGCGAAATGGAAAACGGCCTTGCAGCCGGATCGCCTGGGTGTATGGACGTTCTCCGACCACGACTTATCGAAGAGCGAAAGCTACCGAGCGTACATCAACGGCTCCATGGCGGAGATTCGCGCGGTTTGTAACGACTGAGTTGATTGCGGCGGACGGCTGCCGGGACTTGAGCGTAATCGCTGTTATCGACACTTAGCTACCGAGCTAGGCTGAAGTTGACAGTTATAACGGTTTCAAAATCTACCGGATTAGCGTTGCATCTGACCGGTTCGTAACGCCACTGCTCAACAGCATCAAGGCTTGCTTTGTTGAACCCTGGAGCCGATCCGGAGACGATCCGAAGATGTTGCGGAACTCCATCCTTCGCGATCAGTACATATATCGCAACCGTTCCCTCCGCATACTTTTGTCTTTCCGCCTCTGGGTACTTAGGCGTTACTTTGTTGATCAGGCGACCCAAACTGGGATGCATGCACCCGGGCTTTGAAACCGCTCCGCTAGGCGGCTCAAAAACAGATGATGGCAACAGCTCTGGTGTTTTGAGTTCCGTAACTTGGACCTCAACGAGAGGTTTTCCTTGCTCAACGTAGCTCAGAAATCGTGGGAACAACTTTCCAGCAACCGCCACCGTCTCTCTGTCGAGATATGGCGTTCGGCGAACTAGAGCACCGGTAACCTTATCGACACACACTTCTCTCGTATTGTGGCCCGCAATTTCAACGCAGGTCGCTTTCGATCCATTTATTTTCTGGTCGTGGATCTTCTTTGAATGGTTTCGTCTGGGCTGGGTACTACGTGCGAACCGTAACTGCAGCACCGAGTGCAGCTCGTAAATCCGTAAAGGGATGAAATCTGTGGTGCGCTTGAGCCGAAAACGCATATGCTGCCCACTGTATTCACTTTACCCGGAGATGCTGATCTCTTCCAGCCACTCCTCGCGTCCGAAGATTCGTGTATGCCAACAATAACGAAGAAGTTTCCATTATCCATTCGGACACTTGCCTTAAGTCTCAAAAGTCGCGACGCAAGAAGGCTTTTCCATTCGCTCTGGATAATCACTGGTATGGCAGGAAGTCCTGCAACTCGAAAAGAACAAGGCGCGGCTAGATCAAGGATTGTGAAGAGGGGCAGAGGTTTGAACACACTAGCGAAGGCGGGTTTGATTGGAGCGTTTCTGGTCCTCGTTTCGGTCGTTGTCTACGCCGAAGTGCCTGTCGGGAGTGAAGTTCAAGGCTACGCGATTGCACCGGGAGTGTTTATTGGCCTGATCGTATCTGTGTTGGCCAGCGGCAACCCCCATGGAGGCTCAGATGCCGTAACGGTTATCGTGCCAGCATCGTAAACCTTGTGTTCTTCACGGGTGTGAGCTTCATCGTTCTGCAAATCGCAACTTTTGGCTCGAAGAAAAACCGTTCGTGACTATCAAAGCGATCAATAGCGATGAATCGCCATTTCACCCATTGACCTTCAAGGCGAAAGAAATGGCAAACTTGGTCGTTTCACGCTGAGTTCAGTGGTTTAAGACGTAGCAGCCCTTATGGGGTCGTCTGATCTTCCACAGAGCACTTAGAGCTTCGGCCGCTTCTTCAAGAGCCTGCCGCCCTATACTTTGTGAATGCCGCTTATAAATCGGTTTGTGCCGGTTCGCAGGGTCCGAGGCAGTTTCGCCGCCAATTCTTCCGCTTGCGATCGTGTGCTTTCCTTCCCGCGCTCTGGGACTCAACTTGCCTCCTTCAGTATTCATCATTCCCATTAGAGCCCCTCCAGCCTTGATCGCCCATACCCCCTGCTGCGGAATTGCGACATGAAATGCATGTAGGCTGTGGGAGGAATAACGCGTAGTGTCCATAACTCCCCGTTACGATCATCGACAGGTCAAAACGTGTAACGGAGTCAACCAGGCTCCCGTTTGGATCGCCTGCCACCGCCGAAAGCCACACCGCCACCCAGCCTGGTCCTTCCAGGGCACTTCGGTAACGTTGACCCGCGCGTGCCTGCTTGTAATGCTGCTTATAATGCGGGAAAAGACGGCGAAACCTCGGAGAATCACCCGTGCGCCCCGCATTCGCGTCCCCAATGGTGAACGGGCATTATTCACCGTCGAAACCCAAAAGTTTGTTGGAGTGGTTCAACGTCTTTCCCTTACTGGCGGTTCTGCCATCCTTGCAAGGGGTAGTTTTCCCGACGGAACGCAGGCCAAAATGGATTTGAATAGCGTGTTCGGCAAAGTCACAGCCAGCATCGAGTTCCTGCAGACTGGAGCTGACGGGATCCCGCTGGCCCAAGCGTTCCGCTTCCTCGATATGGACTCCGTAAGTTCCCGGCGATTCTCCGCTGCCATTGAGCAAATGCAGAGTGCCGGTTTCAGCGATGTGGAGAAGGGAAAATCTTTCAACGAGGTGACCTCTCAGATTCTGGGCAAGCTCTGGAGCAGCCTCCACCGCCCTTCCCGCTGATCTTGGCCCCCAACTGAAGCCGGCCCTCCCGAGGCGAAATGAGCCCCTAATTTTTCAGCAGCCTGTACGGCGGCAGGCAGGCGGCCTTCTGTCGCCGATTCC
>CAWHVI010000012.1:0-530713 GCA_963832765.1 uncultured Acidobacteriaceae bacterium
GTGGCTTCCGATCACAGAGGTGGGAAGAAGGGGTGTCGTGGACATGTCTCTAAGGGGTTCTCCGGTTGCGAGTCAGGATTTCAAATCCAGTGCGTTCCGCATTATAACTGAGCTGGCTGTTTTCTCCTGCAACCGATTCCCGGCTGAACAATCTAAACTTTCGATTACTGCCTGAACGTCAAAGGATGCCACGTCATGATCCTCCGCAAACTCGGGAACTCTGCGCTAGAGGTGCCGCCCCTGGCTCTTGGTACCAACGTTTTCAGCTGGACCGTAGACGAACCCACCGCGTTCAAGCTGCTGGATGCAGCCGTCGCGTCCGGACTAACGTTTCTGGACACGGCGGATGTCTATTCCCGCTGGGTGCCCGGGAACAAGGGTGGTGAGTCCGAGACCATCATCGGGAATTGGTTAAGGCGCAGCGGCAAACGGAAGAACATCATTCTCGCCACAAAAGTCGGCATGGAAATGGGACCGGGGAAGAAAGGACTGTCGAAGAACTACATTCTGCGCGCTGCCGGGGATTCCCTTCGGCGCCTGCAAACCGATTACATCGATCTCTACCAATCTCATGAGGACGATCCTGACACGCCGCTGGCCGAGACGCTCGAGGCGCACGCGGAATTGATCAAGGCAGGGAAGGTGCGGGCCATTGGCGCCTCCAATTACAAACCCGGGCGGCTCGTCGAGGCCTTGCAGGTCAGCCGGCAAAATAATTTGCCGCGTTACGAAACCTTGCAGCCCAGGTACAACCTGTATGAACGAGCGGGCTATGAGGAGGCGCTGGAAGCGGTTTGCGAGGCCAATGGCCTGGGAGTGATTCCTTATTTTTCGCTGGCAAGGGGATTCCTCAGTGGCAAATACCGCTCGAAAAAAGATCTCGGTAAAAGCCAGCGCGGAGGTGGCGTCAAATCCTACTTGGATGATCGTGGCTTCCGGATTCTCCACGCTTTGGATCAGGTAGCCAAGGCTCAAGACTCCAGTCCGGCCCGCGTGGCCCTGGCCTGGCTGATGGCGCGTTCGAGCATCACCGCGCCCATTGCCAGCGCAACCAGCCTGGAGCAACTGCATGATCTATTCGAGGCGACCCAACTTCAGCTCGACCGAAACTCCATCGAACAGCTCGACCAGGCCAGCGAATGGCAGGAGAAAGCGGCATGACTTGGGAACTACGGAGAAAGGCCTGCGGCTCAGTGGATGGTCTTGGTCTTCCGCGACATGTAATCCATCAGTAGATACTGGCCAAGTGTGTAAGGCGTCGTGAAGTAGGCTTTGCCGCGGCACATTTCCGTGACCTTCTGCACGAACTGCACCAGGCCATAATCGGATGCCAGCATGAAGGTGTTGATCATCACGCCCGCGCGCTTGCACTTGGAAACTTCTTGCAACGTTTCGCTAACTACCAGCGGGTCTAGTCCAAAAGCGTTCTTATAGATGCGGCCGTCTTCGAGGGTGAGCGCCGAGGGCTTGCCGTCGGTGATCATCACGATCTGCTTCATGTCTTTGCGCTGGCGCTGCAAAAGACGCTGTGCCAGGCGCAGCCCTTCACGGGTGTTCGTGTAGTACGGGCCAACCTTCACCCGCGCCAGCTGTGACAGCGGCACTTCCTCCGCCGAATCGTGAAACAGAATCAGTGAGAGCGAATCACCGGGGTACTGGGTGCGAATCAACTGCGACAGCGCCATGGCGACTTTTTTCGCCGGGGTGAAGCGGTCCTCGCCATAGAGAATCATCGAGTGCGAGCAGTCGAGCATCAGCACCGTCGCGCAGGAAGACTGATACTCGCACTGGTGCACCTGCAAATCGGAATACTCGATGTTCAGCGGCAGGTTTAAACCTTCGCGTTGAATGGCGCTGGACAAAGTGGCCGTGATGTCCAGATTCAGCGTGTCGCCGAACTCATAAGTCCGGGACGAACCGCTGGCCTCAATTCCCGTAGCCAGGTCACGGGTGTCATGGCGGCCGAAGCTCGACTTCCCCAGCGAACCCATCAGATCGCGAAGTGTTTTGTAACCCAGAAAGTCCAGGCTTTTGTCGGTGATTTCAAACTTCGCCTGCTGCTGCGCCTGCCCCACTTGCCCACCGACGCTCGACTGCCGCGACGGATCGTGGGGCTGATCGATGCTGATGTAATTCTCCTGCTCCATGCGCTCGATCAGCTGTTCAATCAACTCCTCCAGTGAGCCATCCGTCTGCATCTGCTGCAAGCGTTCGCGCATTTCTTCGCTTAGCAGGTCGCCCTGCATCAGTGCTTGTTCAATGGCCTGGCGCAGCTCATCCAGGGTCTGCTCCTGATCGAAGGACGGATCGTACATGTAGTTATCGAAGCCACTCTGCAGCAAATAGTCGGAGAGAGCGCCGAGCAGATCCTCCATGCTCATCTCGCCCGCCGGATCGGGAACGTATTTGCTGTAGCGAATGCGCTTCATAAAACCGTGGCTGGTGACTAGTTGTTAGTGGTTAGTGGGTTTTGTTAGAGACTAATCACTAATTAAACGTCCTTCTCTGCCGATAGGGAATTTCGTCCCGTTCGAAAGGGCTTTCGCTCCGCTTCGGCTGTTTTTCTCCGGCGGTAAAAACCCGCTCTTCATTGCGCCCGATTCTCTTGTGCGCGTGCAAGCCTTCCAGGGCAAATTCGGCTGCCGAGACCAATATTTCTGCACTTTCCTTCGGACCGACCCCGACCTTAACCAGCTTATCCATCAAGCCCTGGATGCCGCGCAGCAACTTGAGGGCCTCATCGGCGGCAACCGTGTCGGCCAGCTGAACCTCGCCCCCCAAGTCGAACCACTGCACGATTTGCTGCATGTCCGCGCCCTTGAAATATTCGTCGTAGGTTTTCGCGATGGCGGAGCGGATCAGTTCGCGGCCCACGTGGTCCGCCCCCTTCATCTCGCCTTCGTACTCCAATTCCAGTTTGCCGGTGATAGCGGGCAGCGCCGCGTAAATGTCGCCGATGCGCGGCACGACCAGCTTTTCTTCGTGCTGGATCGCTCGCCTTTCCGCATTGGAAACCACATTCTCCATGCACGAAATTGGCAGCCGCTGGCTTACGCCGGACCGCTTGTCAATCTTCTTGTCCTCGCGTGCTGCGAAGGCGACCCGCTCAATAACCTCGCGCACATATTTCGGAAGCGTCAGCTTGCGCCCGTCGCGCTGCGTCCAGGCTTCCTGCGCCGTGATCGCAATACCTTCTTCCACGGTCGCCGGATAGTGAGTGCGAATCTCCGAGCCGATGCGGTCTTTCAGCGGCGTGATGATCTTTCCACGCGCGGTGTAGTCTTCCGGGTTGGCGCTAAAGACCAGGGCCACGTCCAGCGGCAGGCGGATGGGGTAGCCCTTAATCTGCACGTCGCCTTCCTGCATGATGTTGAAGAGCCCCACCTGAATTTTCCCGGCTAAGTCGGGAAGTTCATTAATGGCGAAAATTCCGCGATTGGCCCGGGGCAGAAGTCCATAGTGCACGGTCAACTCACTGCTCAAATGATGTCCGCCGCGCGCCGCTTTAATGGGATCGATGTCGCCGATCAGATCGGCAATCGTGACGTCCGGTGTGGCCAGTTTTTCTACATAGCGGTCTTCGGCGGTGAGATAAGCGATCGCGGTCGCGTCGCCGCATTCGGCAATCGTTTCGCGGCAGCGGCGGCAGATCGGCGCGTAAGGATTGTCGTGGATCTCGCAGCCTGCGATGTAGGGCATCTGCGCATCGAGCAGCGTAGTCAGAGCGCGCAGGATGCGGCTCTTGGCCTGCCCGCGCAATCCCAGCAGGATGAAGTTGTGGCGCGAAAGAACTGCGTTGATAATCTGCGGGACCACGGTATCGTCATAGCCCACGATCCCCGGGAAAATAGGCCCGCCTCGCCGTAACCGGGCCACCAGGTTGTCCCGCAGCTCGTCTTTCACACGCCGGGCACGCAAACGGGATTCAGGGAAGGAACTACGGCGCAGCTCGCCAAGGGTCTGCGGAACACTCATGACAGAAAACTCCACGAAAGACAGCGACTTTAAGCCGATTATACGCCGCTGGCTTCAGTAGTCTGATGCCGAAAGCGACAAACGAGAGAAGGGCGCGTTTCTCTTGGCCATGAGTCCATAAAAGGTGTCGCGTAGATGCGGCTTCTCTCCGTAACTCGCACTTTCGTATGCATTATTTTGAATGGTCGGAACCCCAGCGTTTAGATGACGTGCCCGTTCCCACCCGCCTTTTGCCGAACCTGCAGGTTACGCTTGAGCGTAGGAAGAATGGTCTCAAAATAAGAGATCACCGCTTGCAGCCGTTCCGGTTCTGACTTCATGGCCAGCAAGGTTTGCTTGAAGTCCAGGTCGAGCGGCAGAGACCCGGCGAGGTGAAATGAAAGTTGTTGTCGCTCGGTTTGCTCAGCGCCTGCGGGCTTCGCGCCGGCCAGCGCCATAATTTCGCCGTGCAGTTTTACCGCCTGTTCCACTTCGGCGGAAGTAGCTTTATCCGGTTCGTCCTCCAGATAGAAAACCTCGGCCTGCAGAAAGGAACGCTCCTGGTTTACCTGCAGAACTTCGAACCGCCGTTCCCCACGCGTGACGATATCCGAACGCCCGTCGGGATACCGTTGTGCCACCGTCAGAATTTCCGCCGTGCAGCCGATTTCGGCGATGCCTTCTTCTTTGGAGCGCACCACGCCGAAAGGTTTCTTCTTCGCCACGCAATCCGCAGTCATCTCGCGGTAGCGCGGCTCAAAAATGTGCAGGGGTAGCAGCGTCCCGGGCAGCAGCACGACCTCGAGCGGAAAAAGGGGAAGAAGATTCACTGCGGCCTCCAGCGCGGTTTGGGGCGCTCGTTCCTGGGCTGATTGTACGCCCCGCTTGACTTGTGCTTCCCTGCCGGTTAGAAGCTCTCATGGCCTCAAATGAGCTTTCTGACAAAGTCGCTGTCATCACCGGAGCCTCCATGGGCATCGGCGAAGCCATTGCGAAACTTTTTGCCGATCAGGGGGCGAGCGTGGTTCTGCTGTCGCGCGATGCGGGCCGCGCCGAGGCCGCCCGCGGTCGCGTCGGCCAACCGGAACGAACTTTGGCTCTGGCTTGCGATGTCCGCCATCGCGACGAAATTGACCGCGTGGTCAGCGTGGCCATGGCGCACTTCGGCCGCATCGATATCTGGGTGAACAATGCCGGTCACGGCATCATGGATTCGGTCGCCCAGGTGGACATGGCGCTTTGCCGCGACGCTTTCGAGACCAACTTCTTCGGCGCCCTCGCCGCCATGCAGGCCGTCATCCCGGTCATGCGAAAGCAGGGCGCAGGCGCCATCATCAATATTTCCAGCGTTGCGGGTCACATCCCGCTACCCTTCCATGCCATCTACAGCGCGACCAAGTTTGCGCTGAACGCGATCGGCAAAGCAGCCCGGGTCGAACTGAAGACCAAAGGTATTCACGTGATGACGGTTTGCCCCGGCTACGTCCGCACCAATTTTGGAGCGAATGTCGTCCGCGGCAGGGAACTCAAGCAGGTTCGTCCCGGTTCCGTTCGCGGTATCGGCCCGGAACGTGTGGCTCGCGCGGTCCTGCGTGGCTATCAGAAGAACCAGCGGGAAGTAATCGTACCCTGGACCATGCATCCCATGGTCAAGCTCTACCAGCTTTTCCCAGGACTGGTGGAGTGGGCCATGTCGAGGATGGCCAAACCGCCAAAATAAGCCCTCGGGAGGTCCGGATGGGCCCTGGGTATCATCCGGAGCTTAACTTTCGAAATTAGAGGGTGTGCGCCAGGCGCACAGGTCACTCCCTGAGATGGGCAGGTTGTCATTTCGGCAACTTTCCGGCTCGGAATGTTTGTAGATCTGCCAATCTGGCTTCCGTTCCGGCCTGGCCGGGGGGGCCGATGTGCTATGCCGAGCCAATCCCGTCGCCTATCGTCTCTTTACTTTGACGCGGCGAATGGCCCGACCGCCAAGATAGAGTCATGCTCAAATCCGGCGCGGCGGTTGGTAGCTGGAGAAACCCCGTATGATCTGACCCGCCGGCATCTTCCGCAGCAGATACACAATCGAACGAGGCGCCGCAGCCTGCTCCTGTTTCTCGATCACATAGAACTCACCTTCCACAGCGATGGTACTGGACAGCCGCCATCCATCTTTTACCCGGCTGCAGGCAATGCGCAAGCCGTCCCCCTGAACTTCGCACCGGTCCGGCACCATCGGCCCGAGAGATTTCTCCCGCACGCTCTTTTTTTGCCAGCCCAATGCTACGGCGAAAAGCTTGAAAGGCAGTGAGGGAAGTACCTCATCCGTCAGGAAGGCGGCGCCGAACCGGGCGGCTCCTTCTGCGGCAAAGTAGATCAGCACCAGCGAGAGCGGCTGAAAGATATATTCCACGGTGAGCACGCCAGACATATAAAGTTGTGTGCCTTCGTTCGCCGCAGCCAGAGGGTGTAATTGGTGCTCTCGGAGTACCAGAAATTCTGCGTAATGATGCACCGACAAAACCAGGAAGCCGATCATTTCCAGCAATCCGGCGACTAACGCTGGACGGATCAGTTCCGCGTTCGACAGCGGCTGCCACGACCGCCGAAGCTCTTTCGGAAAAAGAGAATAGACGATTCCGGGTAGGAAGTTCATCCTTGGCTAGCCTGTAAGTGTTTCCTGAGGCGCTTACAATTCCGCGAGCATGGCTTCCATCTCCGCCTGTGCATGCCCATTGCCGGTGCGCCGTGCCGAGGCAATCCCGTCGCCCAGCATCTTCTTCGCTTCTTCCACGCGCTGCGCCTTGGCCAGGGTTTGCGCGGCCATGAAATAGCCCGCGGTGTAATCCGGATTCGCCGTCAGAAGCTTGCCGAACTCTTCCATGGCTCGCTCCACTTCTCCAGTATTTGAATATTCCATGGCGAGTCCGTAGCGGGCGAAAGCGTCGCCAGGGTTCTGCGAGAGGATTTCATTCAGCATCGCGATGCGGTCCATAAGGTCAGGTCTCAGTAGCTGGTACCCAGTTGCCAGATAGATGAGATTACTACAAGCGACAGTCCAGTTCTTCGACTCCACCGTTTTCCACATTGGAGTCTTCCGTCGGCGTCAGTACAATAACTTGATTCTTCGACTGGAGATCCTTTGGCTTGTCCCTACTTTCTGCCCACGCACAAATCTGACGACGGGAGTTGCCCGCACCCAGCACGCCTGCCCCTCGGGGCCGCTTGGAGCGGCCAATGCTGTGCGCCAGGTCACGTGGGCGCAACGCCTTCCGATGAAGAGCTGAGGGAGCAGTGCAATTTGGGCTACGCAACCTGTTCCCGCCTGCCCGTGCAGCGCTCTGCCGACGCGATCCGCTTTTCTGTCGCCCGCGAGCGAAGCTCGTACCTCGAGCTATGGTTCGTGTGCGAATTGAGCCATCTCCCGGCCGCGCACGGCAAACTGCAATACGACCTTGCGCAGAGCCAGTGGCTCTCCACTCACCCGGAACCGCACGTTCAAAAAATGGCGGAGTGCTATTTGCAGTCCTATCTGCAGCGCAGGATTCCTTCGGAGACTCAACCGGGCACGAACCTATGAACCCATCCGCCGAGTTGGTACCCCGCCCCGTCCGCGAATCGCAATCGGAAATGAACGAAATCGTCCTCCCGAACGATGCCAACCCGCTGAACTCTCTGCTCGGTGGCCGCCTCATGCACTGGATTGATTTAGCCGGTGCTCTCGCGGCGCATCGCCACTCGCGCCACTATGTCGTCACCGCCTCGGTGGATCACATGGACTTCCTGGTTCCCGTGCGCGTCGGCGATCTCATCATTTTGCGGTCTTCGGTCAATCGTGTGTTTCACACTTCTATGGAAGTCGGCGTCAAGGTCTGGGTGGAGAACTATATCGCCGATCAGTCGTTGCATGTAAGCTCGGCCTATCTCACGTTTGTTGCTGTGGACAAGCAAGGGCGCCATATGCCGGTGCCCGCCGTGATTCCCGAAACCGACGAACAGAAGCGCCGGTACGAAGACGCCAATCGCCGGCGCGAAATCCGCCGCGCTCATCTCGACCGTCGCCGGAATCGCTCATAAACTCCTAGGCTGGGAATGCCGATTATCTTGATCATAGGCTTCTAAAATGGCAGCGAATTGCCAGCACAGCTCCCCGCCGCAGGGTCAAATACCGGCATGTGACGGAAATCACATCTTCCTCGCAGCCTGTTCACCGATAATTCTTTGCCATCGGATGCAACTATGAACGCACTCCTCGTCGATCGCCTGCATTTCGCCTTTACGGTTACCTTTCACTACCTGTTTCCGCAGCTCACCATGGGCCTGGCGCCGCTGATCGTGGTGCTCAAGACCCTAGGCCTGCGGCGCAACGATGAAACCTACAATCAGGCAGCCCGATTCTGGGCGCGCATCTTCGGCATCAATTTCGTTCTTGGCGTGGTCACGGGAATCCCCATGGAATTCCAGTTCGGCACCAACTGGTCCCACTTTTCGCGCTTTGCCGGCGGCGTGATCGGCCAGACTCTCGCCATGGAAGGCATGTTCGCCTTCTTCCTGGAATCCGCCTTCCTCGGGCTTTTCCTCTTCGGCGAAAAGCGACTGAGCCCGCGCGCGCACTGGTGGTCGGCGGTAGCGGTCTTTCTCGGCTCGTGGCTCTCCGGTTTCTTCATCATCGCCACGGACGCCTGGATGCAGCATCCCGTGGGTTATGCGTTTTCACCCGATGGTTCTGTGCAGCTCACCAGCTTTTGGCAGCTGATTCTGAATCCCTGGGCGTGGTGGCAATATGCCCACAACATGAGCGGCGCCGGAATTACCGGATCTTTCGCAATGGCCTCGATGGGAGCCTTTTACCTGCTTTGGGGGAAGCACACCGACTTCGCTAAGAAATTCGTAAAGGTCGGTGTCATTGCGGGTTGCATCTTCAGTGTGGTGCAGCTATTTCCCACGGGCGACCAGCAAGGGCGCATGGTTGCCTTCAACCAGCCTGCGACCTTAGCCGGCATGGAAGCGCTCTTCCAGGGCCAACCCGGCGCGCCGCTCGTCCTCATCGGCCAGCCGGATACCGACCGCCGCCAGATCGACAATCCCATCATGATTCCTAACATGCTCAGCTTCCTGACTTACCGGCGATGGAAGGCAGAGGTACGGGGCTTGAATTCCTTCCCGCAGGATCAGTGGCCGGACAATCTGGCGCTGCTTTATTACAGCTACCACATCATGGTTGGGTTGGGGACCATTTTCATCGCCATCATGATCGTGTCAGTTTTTCTCCTGTGGCGCGGCAAATTGTTCGACACGCCGTGGATGCTATGGGTTCTGTTGCTCAGTCTGCCGTTCCCCTACATCGCCAACACCGCCGGTTGGATGACTGCGGAACTCGGACGGCAGCCATGGGTGGTTTACGGCCTCATGCGAACGGCTGACGGCTATTCAAAGACCGTCTCCGCCGGCAACGGCATGTTTACCCTGATTGGTTTTATGGGTATGTACACAGTGCTGGGAATCTTGTTCCTGTTTCTGGTGTACCGCGAGATTGAACACGGACCCGCTGTGGCGGCGGCCGGCGTTCACTAGTGAATACTGAAAGCTTCATTGCCTGAGGACTTATGCCAACGCTCTGGTTCATGATTATTGCCGTCATGCTGGCGGCTTATGTCGTGCTCGACGGCTTCGATCTGGGCGCCGGGGTCATCTATCTTTTTGCGGCGCGCACCCACGATGAGCGGCGCACCATCCTGCGCGCCATCGGCCCGGTCTGGGACGGCAACGAAGTCTGGCTGCTGGCCACCGGCGGCACACTCTACTTCGCCTTCCCCCAGCTCTATGCCTCCGGCTTCAGCGGCTTTTACCTTCCCCTGATGATGGTTCTGTGGCTTCTTATGCTGCGGGCCATCGGCATTGAGTTCCGCACCCATATCGACAATCCGGTTTGGCAAAGCCTGTTCGACGTTCTCTTTTTCGGATCCAGCGCTCTGCTGACCATCTTCTATGGGGCGGCCCTCGGCAACGTGATCCGCGGCGTGCCGCTTGGCGCGGATGGCTACTTCTTTGAGCCGCTGTGGACCAACTTCCGCGTCGGGACCGACAACGGAATTCTCGACTGGTATACGGTAATGGCGGGTGTGGTTGCGCTGGTCACGCTGACCATTCACGGCTCGCTTTACATCATCACCAAAACGGAAGGCGCTCTGGCGGACCGTGCCCGCAGCGTGGTCTTTGTTCTCTGGCCCGTGCTGGTTGTCCTGACCGGCCTTAGCCTGGCTGCTACGGTCTACGTCCGCCCTGCAGTCATGGACAATTACCGCAAATACCCCATCGGCCTGCTGGTGCCTGTTTTAGTGGTGGCAAGCCTGATTCTCACGCTGTGGTGGACCCGAAGTCACAAAGAAAAGCTCGCCTTCGTTGCATCCAGCCTGTACATCACCGCCATGTTGGTAGGGGCTGTGTTCGCGCTTTACCCCTTGATCCTGCCTGCCAGCACCGATCCCTCGCGCAGTCTGACCATCTACAACTCGGCTGCCGGGGAGCACGGTCTGATTGTCGGGCTGGTATGGTGGTTGATATCCGCGGTGATCGCAGTCGGCTACTTCGTCTTCATCTATCGGATGTTTCGCGGTAAGATCCGCCTCGAAGGCGAAGGATACTAGAACTCTTCCAACGGCTAAGGCGTTCTGAAGATTGCGATGAGTTTGTTGGTCGTGTCGCCGTGGTTGCGGGAAATGAGAGGAAGAAATCTAGCCCCTGTGAGCGGACCAAACGAGTCTGGCAGCGCTCCCTGCTCGCGGCAAGGAAGAACCTTACTCAGGCAGCATGCTTGGTCGCCAACGAGCGCACGTAATCACGCTTTTCGGCGGCAGAGCTGATTACCTTCATTTCATTCCAGTCGTAGGGTAACTCTTTTGCACAATCCAGGCACACGACGTATGTGCCAGTAAGGGAAGCCGCTTGCGAACGTGAGCGGGAACGAACCGTAATGGGAAAGCTGTAATGTCGGTGTCCACATCCAAATATACTGTCGAGTATTTGGGCGATCATACTTCCTCCACAGAGATCCGTGGCCCCTTCGCCTGGACCTACTGCCAATCCTTTAGATTCAAGCTGTAGATAAAGGGTTCGTCAATCGGTAAAACCCATTAGATAGGAAGGAGTTGTGGAACAACAAGTCACATGGGTAATACAACTTAGGGACGAAAGAGTGCCGGATTATGCCCCCTCGGAGCCAACCTTTTTGCTCGCCCGGCACTTGTTGACGATAGCGGAACGGAGGCGGTTGCGAAGGTCGTCCGGCAATTCGTAGAGCTTGGAGTCACGGTAGATTTCGATGGTCTTCTTGGTGGTGTCGCAGACAACGTAACAGTTGTGGCACCAGGACAGGTGGTCCTCTAGCTCCGCCTTGGTTCGCTCGTCAATTACGCCGTCCAGATAGTTGGTCAGCTCTTGCAGAAATTCAGAGCATTTCACGGTTTGCCATCTCCGCTCTCACGTTTCTGGAAGTAACGGTTTAGCCGCTCCCGCAACTGCAGCCGCGCACGCAGCAACCGTGACTTGACCGCAGGAATGCTGAGGTCCAAAGCCTCGGCCGTTTCTTCCGTTGAAAGACCTTCTACGTCTCGAAGCACAAATACCGTGCGAAAACTCGTGGGCAGGCCTTGAATGGTGCGGCTCAGAATATCCCGCAACTCCGCCTGGTTGTACTGCTGTTCGGGGTTCGGACTCCAATCCGCAACCTCGCGCGGCAGCGTGTCTTCGTCGGTCTTGACGTCTTCGTCCAGTGAAACCGTGCGCCCCGGCTTGATGCGCCGCAACTTCATCAGCGCTTCATTGACCGCAATGCGCACCAGCCAGGTATAAAACTTGGACTGGCCTTGAAACTGACCCAGGTTCTCGTAAGCCTTCAGGAAGGCATCCTGCACCACGTCTTCCGCGTCTTCCCGGTTGTGCGTAATGTGCTGCGCAATCCGGAAAACGTTCCGATCATAGCGCCGGACCAACTCCTCGAACGCGCTTATGTCACCGCCCTTGGCGGCTTGAACCAGAGCCAGTTCATCACTAACCGGCTCACCTAGCTTAGTTTGGATGGCTCCCATTATGATTCCGATGCAACTATTTTCGACCTTGCCGCCGAGAAGTATTGCTATTCTACTTGTCCGCGGTTTTTGCGCTTACCAGTTTTGACGATTTCACGCCTGATTTATTTTGACGTTTATCCGGCGATTTGGTTTTGCCCGGGATATGGCCCTGGCGCCGGTGTCCGAGCGGCGACCCCGGCCAATCAGAGGTGGGGCACCTGTGATCTTTCAAGAGGTTGTCCATTCGATCTGAACCGGAGAAGCTGTTTGTGGCGAGCAAGCAGATTTTCAGGAGAGATCGAATGGACTATCACCAGAATGCCCGACTGACGATCCACAGTCGAGAGCAGTTGGCCAGAAAAGTTCTTCGCAGTGGATGCACGTTGAAGCTGGCCGCGGCCAGCTTCAACGTGAGCGCCAAGACCGCCGCCAAGTGGGTGCGCCGCTATCAGGCCGGGGGAGCAGCGGGGCTGGGACCTCAGCTCCAGGCCGCAGCGCTCGCCACGGCAGACTTCCTCAGTCTTATTGGAAAAGGTTTTGTCATTACGCCGGGGGCACATGCCCGGCTACGAAATCGCTCGCCGCACGGGTCTGAGTCCGGCTTCGGTCAGCCGCATCCTGCGCCGTGCCCGGCTGAGCCGCTGGCGTGACCTGCAATCCTCGCCCGCCCATCGTGCGCTATGAGCATCCCCGGCCCGGCGACCTGGTGCATCTGGACATCAAGGGCATGACGCGTTTCGGCGAAGTCTCGCTGCGCGGCGACGGACGCCTGCGCGGGAAGCAGAAGCATCCCGGCTTCCAGGCCCTGCATGTTGCCGTCGATGATCACTCCCGACTGGCCTTTACACAGCTGCTGCCCGATCAACGGGCCGAAACCACCATCGCCTTCCTTGAGAACGCGCGGTGAGTTCTTCGCTCGCCATGGCTTCCCCGTGCGCGCTCTGCTGACCGATAACGGCAGCTGCTACCGCTCCCACCGGTTCCGCAGCGCCTGTCAGAATCTGGAAATCAAACACCGCCGCACCAAACCTTACTCGCCCCAGAACCAACGGCAAAGCCGAGCGCTTTATCCAGACCGCCCTGCGCGAATGGGCTTACGCGAAACACTGGGTCCGACTCAGATCACAGAGACGCTTCCCTTCAGCCCTGGACCAACTACTACAACCACGAAAGACCTCATGGTAGTCTCGGCTACAAGCCGCCCATCAGCCGCTCCGAAATCAGGAACAACGTCTTGATCATGGTACCACAGTTCCAACCCTGGGATTTTTCTGTTCTGTTTTTCTTTTCCTGGAAAAGGCGTGGAGCGGCTGTGCTTACTGGGGAGAGCAAGGCTCGATAAAAGGTGCGCAGATGGGATCGTGGCGCACCGTCACTCAAGCGGGCATGTACAGGGCGCGGCGCAGGTAGCGGTTACCGCAGCAACTGATACGCGCCGGCCGACCACGACGGATTGAGCTTGTTGCCTCAACTCAAACTGGCCGCCGCTGCCTGAAAGAGAGGCTCCGGCACCTTGCCAGAGAAGACCCCTTAACTGGAAAGAGAGAATCTTTGAAAAACCAGCAAAGCTAGGCCACCTGCGGGGACACCAACCGCAAGATCGGCAGGCGGGAACACTGCGGGCGTTGGTGGCTCCCGTTTCTCGCGCAAACGGCGCGCGAAAAGTGGGGCACCGCTCAGTGGATAGAAAAGCCCCGCCCTGTCGCAACAAGCGCGACAAGGACGGGGCACCCGCTCATCCGAGGGAGGAGAAGCTGTGTCCGGGATCAATCTAGAACGCGGCCGCGCCGGCTTCGGCTACGGCGTGGTCCTGATCGCCGCCGCCGCCGCTTACGCCGATGGCGCCCACGACCTTGCCATTTTTCTTCAGCGGAATGCCGCCGGCGAAGATCATGATCTTGCCGTTGTTCGAGGCATGGATGCCGAAGAACTGCCCGCCGGACTGAGAGTGCGTGGCCAGATCCTTGGTGGCGATGTCGAAAGCCCGCGAGGTGTAGGCCTTCTTCTGCGAGATGTCAATGCTGCCGATCCAGGCGCCGTCCATGCGGACGTGCGAGACCAGATTGCCGCCCTCGTCAGCTACGGCGATATTCATGGGCTGGCCGATTTCCTTGGCCTTCTTTTCGGCGGCGGCGATTACGCGGCGTGCGTCTTCCAGAGTCATGATGAATTCCTTTCGTGGTGATGTGTAGTTGCGTAGTGCTGGTGAACTTACGACTGTTTTCCTCGCGAGCTATCGCTCACTCGGGGTGGAAAAGCTCGGAATGCTTTTGGCATCGCTGAAGCGATGCCCCGATACGAAGCGCTCGAACCAAACCGGGAGAGAGCCCACACCCGCCATCCGGAGACAACGAGTGTGAGCTCTAAGGTCCAGCTATGCTGCTTTGGCAACCATGCCGTGAGGATCGAGCACAAACTTCTTGGCGGCTCCTTTGTCGAAGTCCTTGTAGCCCTGGACGGCTTCGTCCAGGTTGACGACGGTGACGTTGACGGCTTTGGCGATTTTGATCTTGTCGTGCAGAATCGCCATCATGAGCTGCCGGTTGTACTTCATGACCGGGCATTGGCCGGTGGTGAAGTGGTGAGACTTGGCCCAGCCGAGGCCGATGCGGATGCTGAGATTGCCGGTCTGCGCGTTCTTGTCGATGCCGCCGGGATCGTCGGTGACATAGAGGCCGGGAATGCCCAGCGCGCCGCCGGCGCGGGTGATGGTCATCAGCGAATTCAGAACGGTGGCGGGGGCTTCCTTCTTGGCGTCGTGGCCGTGGCCGCGGGCTTCGAAGCCGACACAATCGACGCCGCAATCCACTTCAGGAACGCCGAGGATTTGGGCAATCTGGTCGCCCACGGAAGCGTCTTTCGAGACATCCACGGTTTCGCAGCCGAAGCTCTTGGCCTGGGCAAGGCGCTCGGGAATAAGATCGCCGACGATGACGACCGCCGCGCCGAGCAAATGGCAAGCCGAAGCGCACGCCAGGCCGACCGGGCCGGCGCCCGCAACGTAGACGGTCATGCCGGGTCCCACGCCGGCGCAGACCGCGCCATGGTAGCCGGTGGGCAGAATGTCGGAGAGGCAGGTCAGGTCCTTGATCTTCGACATGGCCTGGGCTTTGTCGGGGAACTTGAGCAGGTTGAAGTCGGCGTAGGGAACCATGACGTACTCGGCCTGGCCGCCGACCCATCCGCCCATATCGACGTAGCCGTAGGCGGCGCCGGGGCGGGCAGGATTGACGTTCAGGCAGATGCCGGTGGCGCGCTCTTTGCAGTTGCGGCAGCGGCCGCAGGCGATGTTGAAGGGAACCGAACAAAGATCGCCGACTTTGATGAACTCGACATCGCGGCCGGCTTCAATGACTTCACCGGTGATTTCGTGGCCCAGGACGAGCCCCTTGGGAGCGGTGGTGCGGCCGCGGACCATGTGCTGATCGCTGCCGCAAATGTTAGTAGAAACGATTTTCAGAATGACGCCGTGTTCACACTTGCGATTCCCCAGCGTCAACTTCGGGTAATCGATGTTGTGGATTTCCACGACGCCCGGACCCATATACTCCACACCGCGGTTGCTTGCCATACGCGCATCCTCCTTGGATTTCGTGGCTGGATATTGCCGGCCAAATCGAATTCGTTTTTACACGTGAGACCGCACAGAAAACGGAATCCTTGCAGCCCCGCAACGGCTGGAAATTCGCTCCCGCCCGATCGCGCAACAAAGTCCCTATGCTCGGTTCGTGAGCATTTCTTCCGGACCAGGTGAATTGACGGGAAGTTGGATTTCGATTGCGGGGGAGAATCATACGCGGACCCGCTAGCGAGTTCAAGCGGTTCGTGTGATTATTCGGAGAAATTTGCGGCCTATGCGGTACTGCTGCGGGCGCGGCAACCCGAAAATCACATTGGAAGCTCTAAGTTTACGGATTCCTCTTGACACGGCGGCATGGCCGCCATGAAACTAGAAAAGATGTGGACTGAGCCAAAATTCGAAGAGATTTCCCTGGGTTGCGAAATCAACTCGTACGCCTGCGCCGAGCTGTAATCGGAGCGGATGCGAGTAGAGATCCTGGGTACCGCTGCGGGCGGAGCCTTTCCGCAGTGGAACTGCGCCTGCACTAACTGCGGGCGTATCCGCACGGGTACATTCTCGGGCGAAGCCAGAAGCCAGTTGCAGGTCGTCCTCAGCGAGGACGATCACGCATGGTTTTTGCTGAACGCCTCTCCCGATCTGCGTTCGCAGATCGAAGCAAATTCTTTTCTACATCCTCGCGAAGGACTGCGCCAATCTCCCATTGCCGGCAGTGTAGCTGACCAGCGCCGACCTCGACCAGGTTCTTGGATTGTTGCTATTGCGCGAACTGCAGCCACTGCAGATTTATTCCACCGCGGCGATTCGCGAAATCCTGGTGAAGGACAACAGCATGTTCGGCATGCTGCAGCGTGTGCCGAAGCAGGCGCAGTGGCAGGATGTCACGCCGGGAAAATCATTTGAGCTGGTTTCGCCTGCAGGGGCAGAAATCGGGAATTCAATGTCTGCCAATTTCCTTAAGCACGCGCTATCCGGGCTATGTGACGGCGGAGCGTCTACAGTCATTGCAGCCGAATGAGGCGCTGCTGGGGCTTATACTGAACACAGCCCATGGTGGTGGAAGGCTGGGATATTTTCCGGCGGTTCCGCAGTTGAATGAAGAACTGACGCAGCAGTTGGACGCGCTGGACGTGCTGCTCTTCGACGGAACGTTTTGGACCGACGACGAGCTGATTCAGGTGCAGGGAAGCGGGCAGACCGCCCGGCAGATGGGGCATGTACCGGTTTCGGGAGAGCAGGGAAGCCTCCGATTGCTGAGCGGGCTGAAACGTCCGCGAAAGATCTTTGTGCACATCAATAATACGAACCCGATGCTTGATGTATCCGGCCTGGAATATCGTCAGGTACGCGATGCGGGATGGGAGGTTGCGGAGGACGGATGGCGCTTCGAACTTTAGAGCCAGTGACCGAGGAAAGGCTGCTCAGCACGGAAGAATTGCGGGCCGCAATGCGGGAGATCGGGCGGCGGCGGTATCATCACCAGCACCCGTTTCATCTCTTGATGCACGAGGGCCGGTTGTCGCGCGGGCAGCTGCAGGCCTGGGTGCTGAATCGCTACTACTACCAGAGCCGCATTCCTATCAAAGACGCGATCGTGATTTCGCGCAGCGACGATTCTTCATTCCGCCGCGCCTGGCGAAAACGTGTGCTGGATCACGACGGCGATAGCAGCCCGGAAGGCGGCATTGAACGATGGCTGCGGCTGGCTGAGGCGACTGGGCTGGACAGAAAGCGAGTCGAGAGCTGCAAAGAGATTCTGCCGGCGGTGCGCTATTCGGTGGATGCCTACCTCGAACTGGTCAGGAGCCGGTCGCTGCTGGAGGCGGTGGCGTCTTCGCTGACGGAGTTATTCTCGCGCGACTTGATTACCCTGCGCATGGGAGCGTTGCGGCAGCATTATCCGTGGTTATCCGGCGGCCTCGATTATTTTGAGGCCCGGCTCGATCAGGCTCCGGCGGATGCGCACTTTGCGTTTCACTATGTGGCCGAGCATGCGCGCACGCGCACGGAGCAGGAGCTCGCCATGAATGCGCTGCTGCGAGAAATGCGAAATTCTTTGGGCGCAGCTTGATGCCATCTACTATTCCTACGTGCAGCCGGGATGGGCGCCGCCCAGCGCCTTTCATCCTGAGGAGTGAAGCTGATGCCAGCTTGAGGAATCCAGCTTGCCGCGCCTGGCGACTGGTGTGCGCTGGAGCGGGGAAGGCGAGGAGCGGACTCTTTTGTTTCCGGAAGGCGCGCTGCGGCTGCAGGGCACAGGCCGGGAAATTGTTGAGCGCTGCGACGGCCAGCATACTCTGCTGCAAATTGTGCAGGAGCTGCAAACGAAGTTTGATTCTTCCGACCCGGCGAAAATCCGCAGCGATGTGTTCACCTTCATCGAGCGCCTGCAGCAGAAGGGTGTTGTGAACTTCTGATGCCGGCAGGTCCTCTCGCGCTGATCGCCGAAATCACCCACCGCTGTCCTTTGCACTGCGTGTACTGTTCCAATCCTCTGGAAATGGCGTCCGTGGCTTCGGAACTGAAGACGCAGGAATGGGTTGACGTTTTCCAGCAAGCGGCGAAGCTGGGAACGCTGCACCTGCATTTGACCGGGGGCGAGCCGCTGGCGCGGGAAGATCTTACTGAATTGGTAAGCGCGGCGCATGGTCCTGGGCTTTACACGAATCTCATCACTTCCGGCGTGGGTCTTTCGGAGAAGCGCCTGAAAGCTTTGTTGGAAGCCGGCCTGGATCACGTTCAGCTCAGCTTTCAGGATTCGCGGGAAGCACCGGGGAACTGGATTGCCGGAACGCGCGCGCATGCCTTGAAGGTTGACCTTGCGCCGATGATCCGGCGGTCGGGCGTGGCGTTCACCGTCAATATGGTTGTGCACCGGCAGAACCTGGACCATCTCGAGGAGATGATCGAGTTCGCCGCATCCCTGGAGCCGCAACGGCTGGAAATTGCGCATGCGCAGTATTACGGGTGGGCGTTGAAGAATCGCGAGGCGCTCATTCCAACGCGCCGGCAGGTGGAAGAGTCGGTGCGGGTTACGGATGCGGCCCAGAAGAAATTCTCGGGGCGGATGCGAATTGACGCAGTCGTCCCGGATTATTATGCGCGGTTTCCCAAGGCTTGCATGGGAGGATGGGGGCAGCGATTGATCCTGATCAATCCAGCGGGGAAGGTCTTGCCGTGCCACGCGGCGGAAGTGATCCCTGGGCTGCCATTTGAAAACGTGCGCGAGCAGCCGCTGCGGTGGATTTGGGAGGAGTCGGAAAGCTTTCAGAAATTCCGCGGCGAACAGTGGATGCCGGAGCCTTGCCGCAGTTGCGACCGGCGTAGCCAGGATTTCGGTGGCTGCCGCTGCCAGGCGCTGCTGATTGCCGGAGATGCCACGGCGACGGATCCGGTGTGCTCGCTTGCCCCGCAGCATTTTCTGGTTGAAGAAGAATTGGAACGCATTAACGCGATGCCGGCGCCGGTGGCGCAGGAAACTCTGGTGCAGAGTGGCGATTTTTGGATTTACCGGCCGCAGCCGCGGTAGGAGCCTTTAAGAGCGAAGGAACGTCCCGGCTCGGGAGACAACCGCGCCCTGCACTCTGGCAAGGTGCTGTACGAGCCGCTGAACGCCCCTGCTCTCAGCAATAACCGGCTGACAGGCTTCGGATACGATGCAGCCGGCAATATGACCTCGAACGGCTCGGCCACCTACACCTACGACGCCGAGAATCGCCTCATCGCGACGGCGGGCACTACCTACGTCTATGATGGAGACGGCGTGTAATCAAGTGTGCCGGGACGTATCCCTCGTGCAGCTCGGGCACTTTATACTGGACCGGGGTAGGCAGCGAGAACATGGCGGAAGGCGACCTGAGCGGCGCCATCAACGCGGAGTACATCTACTTCCGTGGCATGCGGGTGGCGCGGCGCGACCTGCCCAGCAACCAGGTGCACTTCTATCTGGGCGATCACCTGAACTCGAACCGGCTGGTGGTGACGCAATCGGGCCCCACCAGCGTGAGCGTGGACGCCGATATTGATTACTACCCCTACGGAGGAGAGGTTGGCCCAACCTCCACCGTCACGCATTACAAGTTCACCGGCAAAGAACGGGATTCGGAGTCGGGGCTGGATTACTCCAGCGCCCGCCACTATGCGTCGAGTCTTGGGCGCTTCATATCCGTCGATCCCGTAATCATCACGCCAGAGCGGAAACTCGACCCACAGCAACTCAATCGCTATGCGTATGTTCGGAATAATCCTCTCCGGCTGGTTGACCCAACCGGCGAGATTCTTGAGTGCACAGGTGGCAATAAAGATGCGTGTTTTAGTGTTCTGCAGCAGATTGCCGGGGACGATGCAAATCGACTCTCTATGAATGCGCAAACTGGGGTGGTTAGCTTCGACACCAGCGGCCTTGATCTGAGCGGAAACGAAGGAGCAACGCTCGTAAATCAGTTGGTGACCAGTTCGGATACCTACGGCCTAGCACTAAGCGATACCGCAAATACCGCAAGCGGGCCAGTGAAGCTGACCAATGATCCGATCAGTAACCTCGACAACCAAGCTGACCTTCGGTACCTAAACGGTAAGAAACCTACTGACCTGCCGTCGACGGGCGTGGCTGACCAAGTCATTATTGACCCGAGGACCGCGAAGTTCACGGACTCTCAAGGTCGCTCCGTCTCATTGCCAAGTTTGGCCTTCCACGGACTTGCGGAAGCATACGCGAAGATTGACGGCGGGAAACAGTATGTCGATTTTCAAAACCTAAACGTCCTAAACGGAACCACGGTGCAGATTGGTTTGCCACAACAGGGAGCGCACAACGAAGCTGTACAGAGAGAATTCAAACTTCGCGGGCAGAGGCCGAACCTGCGGAACAGTGGTCGTGCGGGGGATCAACTGATCCGCGATCCTCACAACTAGGGGTTCCGAATGCTAGCAAGGTTCTTGATCTGGGTGATTCTCATAGGCGCGCTCGCGGCAGCTCAGGAAAAGGCCACAGTCGGGGATTTCACAAAATCCCCGACGGAGCACATTATCAACCGGATTGAGCAGCCCTTTGTTGTACAGTCGATCAAGGGGATCATCAGTCGCCAAACAAGGGGACCGACGGAGCCATTGGCTAACGTCCTGTTTGAAATCCAGGGTCCGGGTGCCGACCGGAAGATCAGGCGAGTCACAACCGACGAAAATGGACATTTCAAAATGGGTCACCTGGCACCCGGGAGCTATAGGTTTAAGGCCACGCTCAACGGTTTCCAGTCCGTGATGGGAACTATCACCGTCTCGAAGAAGGCTCCCAAGGATGACCAAATCAGGATCGCGATGCTAATTGGGGTTTGAAACCATTGTCGGGAACCTAGGAAACCCAGGAAACCCGGGGACATCCATGATAAGTAGGCTGATTAGATAACCGTGTCGGCTCCGAAGCGCCGAGTAGACTGGTTACGCTCATGCATCAAGGCTCGGAGGGGAGGAGCCGAGCACATGAAGATCATAGATTCTCTCTTGATTTTCAAAGTGTTTTTCTCTCTGGAGAGATGGCGGGTGGGCCACATCTAGCGCCCTTCCAAACCTGCAAAGATCTTAAACCTTGGGGTGCCCCATTTCTCGCGGCTTTTGCGAGAAGTGGGGCCCGTCCACGAGCTCAAACCCGATCCTTGGTCATTCGTCACAGACGTTGCTCTCGTCCGACGCTACGATTCATTCTTGCCTCGCAACCTCAAACGTTATTACGGCGCCGGCTATCTGCATGATCCCTCGGCTGCGCTCGGGATTTCGGCAGCGGGCTCAGACGCCCGCTAAACGCCTCAATTTCATCACCTGTAGCTGTTACCAAAGGCGGCCTTTACTAGGCTGGGCGACGCGGCGGAATCTGTTTCTGCAGGTGCTAGAGCGGATGCGGCAACGCTATGAGTTCGCCGTGTTGGGTTTTGTCGTGATGCCGGAGCATGTCCACCTTCTGGTGAGCGAACCCGAACGCGAAACCCTGGCACAAGCGGTGCAGTCGCTCAAGCAGGGAGTGGCGCGGCGGTTGGCGTTACGGGCCGAGGAATCTTTCTGGCAAGCGCGCTATTATGACTTCAACGTCTGGAGCGAACGCAAATTTGAAGAAAAGGTTCGCTACATTCATCGCAATCCGGTAACTCGCGGACTGGTGGCGCGAGCGGAGGATTGGGAGTGGAGCAGCTTCCACCACTACTGGACGGGAGCAGCAGGAGTCGTGGAGATTGAATCGCAGTGGACGGCGCGGTGGCGGGAGAAGATGGGGATATTTCCCACGCTAAAGGTAAGGGCTCCGGCAGAAAATCCCCGCCCAAGCAAAGCTTGGACGGGGCACCCTCAAGAGTAAACAAGAGTAAAATCGTACGCGCTTGGCCGGGCCACCCGCCAGTGAAGAACGGAGCCGCCGAAACCATACCGATGAACAACAACACGTCTTGGATGGTGCGATTCGATACAAGCAAGATTACGGGCGGCTCCATTGATTGGGCCTCAGCATCCGGACACGAAGGAACTCACGTGGACGACTTCCGCATGCCGCTAGACCAGTTCATGCAGCAGTCGCCGTTCTCGATGGAGTATCGCGGGTATGAGACTTCAGCGTGGACCGCTCAAGGGCTAGGGGCAGGCAGTCTGAGCTTCAATGGCAACGTCATCTGGAATAGTAGTTGGGCAGAGGTAGATCGGGCGACGTTGCGGGATAAGGCCATCACGAAAGAAGTTGTGGATCACTATCCCGACCATCCAGAAACGCAACCTCACAACCCATTGCCGAATTAGGAGATGACCTATGATAAAGCTCTCTAATGCCGCTACCGTTCTCCTTCTGTGTTCGGTGATGTTAGTGGGCCAAGACAAGCCCGGAGCCGATCAGCAAATGAAAGTTGCTCCGCCAACCGTTGCCGCAGCCGCAGTTCCTCTTTATCCGCCACTGGCGCGTATGGCGCGGATCGAAGGGGTTGTTCATGTGAAAGTCACAACGGATGGGCACAAAGTAATCGCCACAGCGCCAGAGGACGGTCACAAAATGCTGGTAGCGGCGGCTGAAAGTAACGCCAAGACCTGGGAGTTTGCGGCCCATGAGCCGACGACATTTACAGTTACGTACCAGTACAAACTCGTCTCTGAGTCGAAAGAGAACCCCTACGGCCCCACGGTGATCCTGCGACTGCCGACTGAGGTTGAAGTGATTACTACGCCTATCCTCATCAGCGATCCAGCGCCCGATCCCAGACCGGATGCGCGGAAGAAGCAGAAATCGGGCGACAGCCTTTCCCACGAGAGCGGGCACGTTGGAGGTGCTCGATAGTAGTCCTCCAGTTCTAACGGACAATATGGGGACAGACGGAACGTTCACCGGTTTTCTGCCCAGAATATCGGGGTACGTCCCGTCTGTATGAATGCATAAGTGAAATGAAGAAGGGTTCTCTGAGCGGTTACGATGCCGAGACCGGCGAGGAAAACGCCGGCTCAGAAAACGCACTCGGAGAACCCCATGAACGAACTTCACTATATCGGATTCGACGTTCACAAGAAAACCATCAGCTACTGCATCAAAACAGCCGTCGGGGATGTCGTGGAAGAAGGCACGATCCCGGCACAACGAAGCGGGTTGCGCGAATGGGCATCGGCCCGGACGGTGGCCTGGCGGGGAGCGATGGAAGCGACCCTGTTAAGTGCATGGATTTACGACACCTTGAAGCCGTACAGCGCGGGGCTAGAGATGGCGCATCCGGCAAAGATGAAAGCCATCAGCGCGGGAAAAAAAAAGAGCGACACGCTGGACGCCCGCACCATCGCCGACCTGGTGCGCTGCAATCTTCTGCCCGCCTGCTATGTGGCTGCGCCGCAGATCCGCGAACTGCGCCGCCTGCTGCGCTATCGCAGCCTGGTGGTGAGCGAAGCGGTGCGCATGAAGAACAAGATGGCCGGACTCCTGATGGAAACCGGCGCCCTCTACGTGAAGGAAAAACTGCACCGCAAGAAATACTTCGCCAGCCTGCTCGAGGAACTGGAAGATGTGCCCGAATCGGTGATCGACCTGCTGCGCTTGAGCCGCGGCGCGTTGGAGATGTTCGAGAGCACGCAGCGCCGGTTGGTGCGCGAACTGCGCGCGAATGCCGAGTTGACGGAGCGGGTGGAGCGGCTGATGAGCATCCCTGCCGTGGGCGAGATTACAGCCTTAACCTGGGCATTAGAAATCGGCGATGCGCATCGCTTCCATTCGGCTGCAGGGCGATGAGTTACTGCGGTCTGACGGCGGCGCTGAAATCGTCGGCGGGCAAGCAGCAGCGGGGACCGATCTCCAAGCAGCGCAACCACTGGCTGCAAACCACGCTGATCGAAGCGGCCAAGCTGGCCCCGCGATGGAATGCACAACTGGCGGCGCTCCATGCGCGCGAACTGGAGCGTGGACATCGCAACCGCGCCACCCTGGCTGTGGCACGCAAACTCGTCGCCTATCTGCTGGCGGTCGACAAAAGCGGTCAGCCCTTCCAGGTGCGTGCGCCCGCAGAACAATCCACACCAAGAGCTGCCTGAGAAGTAGAACCTACAAACTTAGCGGCGATCCACCGGCCGTTCCTCGCCAACTCGGGGACTGGGCGACGGAGTTCCGACTCCCCATGCTCCTTACCGTCTGTATCGAGGCCGGCCGGTCAACCCTAACTCATACTTCGTGGACCGGGCTCGCCCCCGTTTCCCGCAAATGGATGTCTGGCCAAGCTGCCGCTTTGGCCTCTACTCGGGATCGCACGCCGTTCGTTAACCGATCCTCCCGATCTCCGCTTCGAGACCTTGCTCTTGCAAGCGTCAGGAGACCTCCGTCTCCTCTTGACTTTTACTTATCATGGATGTCCCCAGGTTCCCTGGTTCCCTAGGGTCGCTGCACCGATTCCAGAGAAAGCTTCGCTACATTCATCGCAATCCGGTAACCCGCGCGGGCTAGTGGCGCGAGCGGAGGATTGGGAGTGGAGCAGCTTTCACCACTACTGGACGGGAGCAGCAGGAGTCGTGGAGATTGAATCGCAGCGGACGGCGCGGCGGCGGGAGAAGATGGGGATATTTCCCACGCTAAAGAAAAGGGCTCCGGCAGAAAATCCCCGCCCAAGCAGAGCTTGGACAGGGCACCCTCAAGAGTAGGTGAGAGGTTTAGGCAGAGCCACCCGCCGTGGAAGGCATCCTTGCAGCGCGTCTAGCAGCGGTTCCTTGAGACTCGGTCCACCCGCCAGCAATCCTGAAAGCAAAGGCGAGCGGTTATTGCAAACAAGGGGAACCTGGTCGAGATTCAGCACAAATCCGCCTCCGCTCAATACCAAAGCCGCTCCTCCGGCAACGTCCCACTCGTGTTTGGGGGTAAGTGTGAAGGTAGCGTCGGCCAATCCGGCAGAAACTCGCGCCAGCTTATAAGCCACCGATCCCATTGCCTGCACTTGGAATGGAGCGTCGGCGAATTGCGTCCACTCGCCGCGTTTGCTTTCACTGCGGCTGGCGAGGACTGACCGCACCTTCCAGCGATTTCTGCTGGCTGGCCTGGGCAGGCCTCTCGTTGTAAGTGAGGCCCAGATCGAGAGAGCCGAGAAAAAGCTCATCGGTTGCAGGATTGCAGATTCCGCCTGCGATTGGACGGCCCTCCTCGACCATGGCAATAGAAACGCAGAACTCGGGGATGCCTTCCACAAACTCCCGCGTGCCATCGAGAGGATCCACCACCCACACGTTTTTCGCCGAGAGGCGGCTCAGGTCATCTACGCTTTCTTCGGAGAGCCAGCCTTCGCCTGCACGCAACAGTTCTTTGCGGAGAACCGTGTCCACGGCTTTGTCAGCTTCGGTCACGGGGTCGTGGCCGGACTTGTACTCCGCCTCGATTTCTCCGGGAGTGAAGCGCTCAAACACTGTACGGGCGGATTGCAGGGCGGAGTGAATCCGTTCGAGGATTTCAGCTTGCGAGGAATTTTTCATGGAATGAAAGCTAAGCCCACAGCATGCGGGCGCCGGTCGCCAGCAGTACCGTGCAAAGAATGCGCCGCAACCAGAGTACAGGAACGCGGGTGCTCAGGTGGGAACCGAGCAGGCCGCCGGGAATAGACCCGATCAGCAGCGAGCCGACCAGCGGCAGATCCACATTGCCGAAATGAAATTGCAGGAGACTGGTCACCCCGGTGAGCGCCACGGCGTGAACGATGTCGGTGCCGACCATCATTTTGGGCGGGAAGCTATACAGCAGCAACATCAGCATCATGATGATGCTGCCCGATCCGACCGAAGTCATGCCTACCAGAAAGCCTGCCAGCAGGCCAACCACCGACATTCCCGCAAATGACTTCATGGTGGGTGGATGATGGGAAACGTGCTCTTCAATGCGGGATTGAAAGAACAACAGCGTAGGGATGCAAACCAGCAGAATGCCTACTGCGGTGCGAATGATGCTGTTTACGCCATCGCCATGGACGTGCCGCAGATGTGCCAGGAAAGTCACACCCACGATGGAACCGGGCACGCTACCCACAGCGAGAGCCAGCACGACTTTGCGCCGGACCGTGCCGTGAGTAAGGTGCATCCAGCCGGAACCAATTTTGGTGACGAAATTGAAAAGCGCGTCAGATCCCACGGCCATGATCGGAGGCACTCTGAGTCCGAAGATCAGGACCGGCAACAGCAGAACCCCGCCCCCGACTCCGGTCATCCCGATCAGAGTGCCTACGACAAAGCCAACGGCAATCTTAAAAGCAAGATCCATAAAAAATGACGATCGTCACACACGGGATGGCTCTATGCGCCATCCCGATTTACGCCGATGAAGCCTTCCCGTTCGAGGTGCAGGATGATCTCCTGCGCCGCTTCTTCCGGACTCAGTTCTGCGGTGTTGATCACCACTTCCGCGTCCTTGGGTTCTTCATACGGATCAGAAATCCCGGTGAACTCCTTCAGGATGCCGGCCCGCGCTTTCGCGTACAGACCTTTCCGGTCGCGCTGCTCGCAAGTGTCGATTGGCGTGGCAACGTGTACGAGGATGAATCCGCCTCCGCGCTCCACTAGTTCGCGAACGTGTTTGCGGGTAGCGTCGTACGGCGCGATGGGAGCGCAGATGGCGATGCCGCCGTTCTTCGTGATTTCCGAGGCCACGTAACCAATGCGGCGGATGTTGATATCGCGGTGTTCTTTGGAGAACCCGAGTTCCGAGGACAAGTGCTTGCGAACCAGGTCGCCATCGAGCAGCGTGACCGGACGCCCGCCCGTCTCCAGGAATTTTGTCATGAGGACGTTGGCGATCGTGGATTTTCCCGAACCCGAAAGCCCAGTGAAGAATACGGTTACCCCTTGCTTGTGGCGAGGCGGGAAACTGCGGCGCAGTTCCTGCACGACTTCCGGATAAGTGAACCAGCTGGGAATCTCCGCGCCTTCGTTGAGACGGCGGCGCAGTTCCGTGCCGGAAATATCCAACACGCGCGAGCCTTTGGGGACTTCATCCGCCGGCACATAACGGTCCTGGTCTTCGAGATAAACCATCATCTGGAAGGGAACCATGGTCACGCCGATTTCGGCTTCATGTTTCTTGAAAAGCTCCTGGGCATCGTAGGGGCCGTAGAAGGGCTTGCCATCGGTGTCCTTGCCCGGGCCAGCATGGTCGCGACCGACAATGAAATGGGTGCAGCCGTGATTCTTGCGAATGAGCGCGTGCCAAATGGCTTCGCGCGGACCACCCATGCGCATGGCCAGCGGCAGCATGGAAAGCATGGCCGTGCCTTGAGGGAACTTCGACAATAAAAGCTGATAGCAGCGGGAACGAGTGAAGTAATCCACGTCGCCGGGTTTGGTCATTCCGACCGAGGGATGAATCAGAAGGTTCGCCTCCGCTTGCTTCGCGGCCCGGAACGTCAGCTCCACGTGAGCGCGGTGCATAGGATTGCGCGTCTGGAACGCCACTACACGGCGCCAGCCCTGGCGCGTGAACTCAGCGCGCAATTCCGCGGGAGTATGGCGGAGCATGCGGAAATCGTAGTGCGAAGGCGTCTGCAAGCCTTCCACTTTGCCGCCGACATACCACGGCTTACCTTTGTTGATCACATAATCCGCGCCCGGATGCGCCGTGCTCGTGGTTCCGAACACGGATTTCGCCTCAGCTTTCAAATCCGGCTGCCAGACTTCCTGCACATCCAGCACCGCCAGCATGACGCCCTCGGGATCACGCAGCGCGACTTTGCTGCTGCCCGGCTTCAGCGTTTTGGCAAATTCTTCGCTCACATCCAGCGTAATCGGGATGGGCCAAAGTGTGCCGTCCGCCAGTTTCATGTTGTGGCAGACTCCTTCGTAGTCGGCGCGCGTCATGAAACCGCGCAAGGGAGAAAAGCCTCCACTCATCAGCAATTCGAGATCGCAGACCTGGCGCGGCGTGAGGTCCCACGAAGGCCATTCGCGCGAGTGCGCTTTCAGTTCAGCGGCACGTTGTGGATCCGCGATGAGATTTACCAGCTCACCACCATGGGGAGAAACAAGATGACTAGTCGATGCGGTCAAATCTGGGAGCCTCCAGCTCTGGAATGTATTTACTAACAACTAGCGCCTGGGACAAGTTACCCTGGGCAACAAGGTTGTTCTCGACGGCATATATTGAACGGCGGAATGCGAAATTTGCGACGAAATGCGGCCAGAACGCCGAGTCAACAACAGCGCAAGAGAATGCGGCAGGGGTAACATCGTTGGAGCGGCTTCATGAGTCTGTCCATTGTAGCAAAGCCAATATTCCCACAGGATAAAATCTGGTGAACTCCACGAATCACCATGGTAATCGCCGATGCACGTCAAAGACCTGGCTGCTCACCGCAGGTGGTTTTATCTCTCTATTTATGAGGCGCTTGCAAGTGAGCCTTTTCTCGCCGGGGAACTCCGCATTTGCAGCTGCAATTATTTGCACTTAAATGGCGCGGATTGCGGCGAACCATGTCATTTTCGCGACCAAAGCGGCTGCAGCGTTCAATGCGTTTCCGCCCCGGCCGTTTGGGAGGAGCGGCCTTCCGCGACTGGTGCAGCGGAGTGGGGCCTGAGCGGTTCTTTGAAAGAGTATTTCAACAGGCACCAGAGGGCGTGCACTCCATCGGTCCAACGGATTTTTTTGCCCTCCTCATAGGTCCGCCCCCAGTAAGTGATGCCGACCTCGTAAATGCGCAGTCGCCGCTTGGCGATTTTGACGGTAATCTCCGGTTCAAATCCAAAGCGGTCCTCCTCAATCGGAATGGCCTGGATTACCTCGCGGCGGAAGACTTTATAACAGGTTTCCATATCGGTAAGGTTGATGTCGGTCAGGCAGTTGGAAAGTAAGGTCAGCAGGAAGTTAGCTACGGAATGCCAGAAGTAAAGGACGCGGTGCGGTCGCCCGCCCTGAAAGCGCGAGCCGTAAACCACATCCGCTTTGCCCTGAATGAGCGGTTCGAGCAGAACCGGGTAGTCTGCCGGGTCGTACTCCAAGTCCGCATCCTGGATGATCACAAAATCTCCGGTTGCCTCCTGTATGCCGCGGCGCAGGGCGGCGCCCTTTCCTTGGTTGTGAGGCTGCAGCAGGGCGCGGACCCTGGGATGGAGACCGGCCAGTTCCGCCAGGATTTCTCGCGAGCCGTCCGTGGAATCATCGTCTACGCAGACGAGTTCAAGCTCCAGGGGCACGGCCAACACTTTTTCCACAAGTTCGCGGAGAGTCGGGCGCTCGTTGTACACCGGGATGACGACAGTCAGTTTCATGACCCGACCTCAACCTGAAAACTAAGAGAATACACCTGTCGGAGAGCCTCATTCCCCCCATAAAAGAGTTCAGAAACTAGGGAATTGGCGGATGTAATTAGTTCCATGAATGTCTGTAGATGATGGAATTTTAACCTAAGGTGTTTACCCTAGTTACCCCCCTGCATTCCCCGCCGGACGGACCAATGGAAGGATTTTGCTATTTCTTTGCCAAGCTGAACAAGCTCTTTGCGAGAAACCACGCTGCAACCCGTGGCACCCACGGCGCACGGAGGCGGAGTCGAGCCGCATTTTCCTCGCTTTTTCCTGCACTTTATGCGGATTTTCCAGAGGAAAAACTCTTTCGTGTGACGAGGGTCACTGTTCGGTCAGCAATCCATGATGGATGGTGGGGCGTGTGGAAAAGATTTTCCGGAAAGTTGCAAGAGGGTGGCAAGGTGAATGCAAAAGGAAGGCTAATGTCAGCTTGAGGCAATCCGTGTAGCTAGTGGCGTAGTCATGTCGGGTGAATGAGATCTTTACAAAACACAAGCTGATCGTTCCAAGGGTCAGGGAAAAGGGGAAGTAGAGTTATGAAGGATAAGTTGGTTCGCCTGGGTCCGCGGGAGAGGCAGATCGCCGACCTGTTGCTCCAGGGGTGCGACAACACGGAGATCGCGAAACAACTGAATATGGCTCAACGCACGGTTAAGGCGCATTTTAATCGCCTGTTCTTAAGGTTTGGAATTAGTGGTGGAATCAAGCGGGTGAAACTCGCGACTCTCTTGTATCGGAGGCAATTATGCTCGGAAGCGACAACAGCTATGGAAAGCGCATCCCCAATGAACGGGAACAGCGAGTTATTGCACTCGTTGCCCAAGGACTCAAAAACCGAGAAGTGGCAGCCAACATCGGAACCACAGAGCATGTCGTCAAGAACTACCTACGAGTCATTTACGACAAGCTCGGACTCTGGAACCGGGTCGAACTCGCCCTCTGGTACGAAGCCCGTCTCCACGAAGCAATCGGCCAGGCCTGAACCGCTGGAGAGCTGGGAACATCGTATTCTTGATTTGGAGCACCAGCCGCATACCCACCCGGTCTAGGTAAGCAAACTCACCATTGAACTTATAAGATTTACAGGACCTCCGCCCAGAAAAGCGGAGGTCTTAATTTTTGTGGGCTGAATTGCTACGGGCAGCCGTTGGTTTCGAGTCTGCGCAATTTTTCGGCGGCCTCCGGCGCGCCCTTTTTGGTGGCTGCTACCAGCAGGAGACGCGCCTGGTCACAGTTTTTCGGCACGCCGGCCCCTAACATATAAAGATCGGCGAGCAATACCTCCGCGTGGGTATTTTGCTTTCCCACCGCCTTCCACAGCCATGCCACTGCCTGAGTGCTGTCGTGGGGTACGCCACGACCATCCAGATAGCGCTGCGCCTGCGACAATTCACGGCTGCCATTGTCGGCGACTGGGTCCGGTTCGGTTTTTGACGCGAGGGTTACCGAGTCTGCTGCAGATTTGGAAGTTCCGGAAATGTCGCTGACTGCCGCTGGCGACGCTTCTTTTGGTTGTGCAGGCGGCTCCACGGGCTGTTGATGGGAGGTTGGCTGCGTATTGCCGGGGCGCAGCGCGGCCACCGGGTCCGGTTGCGGGGGCGGCACCGTTGCTTGAACCGGAGGTGGAGGCGCTTGGGACGCAGGGGCTTTCGCCGAAGCACGATAGTGTTGCAGAATAGCGGGCACGTGACTCCGCAAATAGGGGAAACTGACGTAAGCCAATCCGACCAGAATCAGCAATGCCGTAACAAGAAAAATTCTCCCCCGGTGGGATTCCTCTTCGGGCTCGTAATAGCTGGACGCAAAAGATTTCTCGCGCAAAAATTCGATATTGTCGTCTGAATGGTTATCGGACGGGTCCCCAGCCAGGCCCAGGAACGAGAAGGTTTCGGGGACCGGTTCCTCGGACGCCTGCGCAGGAGGAGGTGCCACCGGTTCGGTTTCCAACGGTGCCGCACAGAAGCCGCAGAAGCGTTCCCCCGCACGATTTCCCCGGCGGCATACGGGACAGACAATGTCCGGCGAAACCGGAGCAACCGCCGCGGCGGGTGCAGCTTCCGGTTGCACCTTCGGCGCCGGTTCTGACCTGAGCTCTCTCAGCAGCTGGCGCACGGCCTCGTCTCGCCGCTCCGGGGGGGTCGTAAAATAAACGTGCGCCCAGCGCGAAAGGTTATGTTCCAGAAGAGGATTGAGAAGAGGGTTTAACTCTTCCGATGAAGTAGCGGAGCTCGAGGAAACGGGGGGAATATCTGCCAATGTCTAGGTCTCCACAAAAGACTCGTCAAGTCATTCTCGATAGCTACACAGCGCTTGTCAAACCTAATAGCAGCAGGATAGCAGCAAAAAATGCTGTACCTCACTCCTGGAAAACCCCTAGCTAGTCGCAAGGTTTGCGGGCAGCCGGTTGGAAACCCTCCAGCCGCGCGGCTTTCTGGGTTTCGGTCCGGCCCTCAGGCGTCTTGCCATAGGAGTCGGCGCCGGAACAATAGTAAAGGGCGGTATGCACGTCGACCCAGACTTGCGTGTCAGGATTGCCCTGGTATGCAGGGGGCGCAGGTGGGTCCGCCAAACCCAAGCTAACCAATAGCTTTTCGGAAACGGTCAGTTCGGGTTGGGGCGGGGCTGTGTGATCGCCCGCGCTCGTTTTCGTGAGAGCTGCTTGCCGCTGCGACGGCGCACCGAGGCCGGCCAGTACCGCCAGCAGAAGAAGGGCGGCAGCGATGAGATAAACATTGGCCCGCTGCTGCTGCCATTTCTTGCTTAGCCACGCGCTGTTGCGGCGTTGTACCTCCAGCCATTCCTTGGTTTTCGCCGCCGATCCCCACGGTGCACTGAAATCGAGCGCCTGCCCGCTACCGGAAGGGCCAGCACTGCCTGAGGGATTGGGGGTCCAGTTAGGGAAAGCATTCTCCCTGGCGGAAGGATCTGCGGGTTCCTCTTCCGGCGCAGTTGTCAGAGAAAGCAAATTCGTATCCGACGCGAAGCCGGCAAACGGTGGATACGCGTTGTCGGTAGAAGACTCTGGGGCAGTTTCAACCAAAAACGGTTGCCCGGCAGCGTATTCCTGGGCGTCATGCTCCCCATTGACTTGGGGGGCTTCAGTTTGGTGCAGTGTGACGGGTTCTTCTCCGAGTCCCGAGTCTTCGGGTTCGCGGAACGATTCGTCGGCACGCGACTCGAGGTCCGACGGCTCCGATAGCGGGGTGACCAGCTTTTCGGCGAAAGGTGGCAAGACTACGGAAGATGTTTCTGTGGAGTCTCCGAAGCTCTCGCCGGAGTATTTAGCGACGATCTCCTCCAGTTCCGAAGGAAGTATGTCGAGCGGGTCTTCCGGTGTTTCGCCCGCTTCAGCCTCTTCTCCGTGGACTTCTTGGGAAGCTCGTTCTGCCCGGCGCTGCATCTCCAGCAAGGAGGACCAGACCTTCTGGGTTTGCCGGGGGCTGCCGCAGGCGCCACAAAACATTTCGTCTTCGCCCATCGGACGTCCGCAGTCGCGGCAAGCCGCTTGCGGAGGCCCGGCCCCGTCCGGGCCTCCTTTGGGAGAGAGCACTGTCTTGGGATTTCTTGCCATGTGCTCCAGCTTGGGCCGGATTCTCTCGAGAACGGCGAGCAGAGCTTCTTTGTCTTGCGGCAGAGCAGGAGCGGTATCGGTCAGCAAGGAGTCTGGGGATTCGGGACTGGCGGATGCGTGTGATTTTGCAGCAGCCTTGAGGATCGTTTCTCCTACCAGAGCGGCCACCAGCTGGCAGGTCCGGACCTCCTGCTCGTGAAAGGAGTTGGGTTCAGCGAAATGAACTTCCAAAACTCCCGCGACTTGGCTTTCGTAAAGGACCGGAGCGGCGATCAACGCCCTCACGCCCAGTACGCGGCACAATTCCGAATTGACCCGGGAGTCGTTTTCCGCCACCGGAGACTGCAAGAGTTTGCCCGTCTGCAGGCACTCTGCGGACAGACTGGAATCCAGCAACACCTGGGCGCCCGCTTCGCTGGCGGCGCCTCCCGTAGCGGCTACATAGTTGAGCCTCGTGCCTTCGACCAGGCCCACGGCAGAGCCGCTGCCTTGGAGCATTTCACGAACCCGACGCGCGGCCAGCGCCGCCCTTTCGCGTAAATCGAGATGCGGGCTTCGCAGTTGTTCCTGAAGCTCCAGGATCTCCCGGAGCATGCCGGAATAACCCGGCTCTACCTCTTCGCCGGTTTGCAGACGGTCGTGATGCCGTTGCACCACCCAGGCCGCGGACAGCAGTTTCTCCAGGGACTGGTCGTTCGCTGCCGTTTTTTCGTCGTTGTTGGTGGATTTCACCGACACTAACTCCGAAGATGGGGAAGGATTAGTGTCATTGTAGAGCAACTCTCCGGGATGTGAGCACAAACATTCAGGGAGAAAACCTTCTCCGGAAGGCATTGTTCTTTCGGCAGTTGCCAATCATGAAATGAAGCCCCTTGGAACTTTGGATCATGAATCTAGTCCGTTATGGAACGACCTTTCCCGAGATGGACCTGCTGTTACTTACCAGACGCTAACGAGAAGTCATCGCAACTCCAGCTATCCAAAAGGTCTTCGTCCTTTTGAGCTGGTGGTGAAGGTTTGGCGAAAGATTTGCATTTCGTAGAGCGTTTGCAGAAGACAGAAGTTGGAGAACTGTGGAAGGACAATCATGACAGACATCAGCGAAATAAAGATCACCCCGCGCGACCGGCAAGTTTTGCAATTGCTGGTGCAGGGGTGCAGTAACAAAGAGATTGCTGCACAATTGGCGATCAGCCCGCGTACCGTCAAGCAGCATTTACGAACGCTTTTTTTGCGGGCCGGAATCAAGGATGGGCGAAAACGGGTGCGGCTGGCCACAGCGATATTCCAAAAGGAGATGGAGTCATGCCCCCAAGGGACCGTTTAACTCAAAGGGAAGTGCAGGTTGCGGAGCTAGTCTGGCAGGGAATGACCAATCGCGAGATCGCCCAGCGGTTGATGACAACGGAGCAAGTGGTGAAGAACTACTTGCGCACGACCTTCGACAAACTCGGGGTTTGGAGCCGCCTGGAGCTGGCGCTTTACGTCGCCGGCCATGGCGGCCTGCGCTGGAAGGATGCCCTGGATGCCGCACAGGAAGCGCCTTTGGTGTCCGCTGCAGAATAAGCGCGTTCAGGAAAATCACACTTCAACGGATGGGCATTTGGCTGATGCTCTGCAGGAAGCCACGAAGCAGTTCGGCATCCGAAGGGCTCACCTCGGTAAACTGAATTCCGTTTCCGAAGCCCGGCCGGCTGTTGACAATTTTGCCTTTGAGCGAAAGTTTGGCCTGCTTCAACCAGAGAGCGACCCTCAGCTTGGTTCCGATGGCGAGCGGCACGGGCATTTCGATGAAGCACCCCCCCATGCTCAGGTCGGAGGCTTTGCCCCAAATGGGGGCGCTTGTCCCGTCCGGTTGAAGTTGCACTGAATTCAGGCACTGCATGCGGGCATGTTGCCGGCGATCCGAAGCGGACAGGGTCCGAAAAGAATCAATTCCCCCCGAGGGGAGAGGCAGATCCCAAACCGGTTTTTCCGGCGAGAGATTCATGAGACCAATCTGGCCGGCACGCGGAGTTCCAGGCTGGCCCACCCATTTCACGTTGAAGCGCGACTTATTGCTTCCATGGCTGATGCCGACAATTTCGCCGGGCTTGATTTCCGCCACCACACCCATGAGTTTGGCTCCGGTGCGGCTGACGTCTACGGTCACCACATTTTCGGAAAACATACGTCCGCTCGCATCGGTCCCGTAGATCCGGACAGGAATGGCTTTGCTCGATCGTGGCTCCCGGCGTTTACCCATGAGTAGCAGTCAACCTTGCGGCGAAGCGCCTGCGGTTCGTTGACCCTTCGATGTTAATGCACCTGCTCGGAGACGCCAAGTTACCCGATGACCATCGCTGGAAGACACCGGAGGCGGAGGAGGAGGACCGGGGCAATGGCTGCAAAACATTGCAAACAGGTTAAACAATGCCCTTGGTAACCACGGCTAACACTTTGGGAAATCAATAGTTTAGATACTCCTAATCGGCCCCCGAATTGCAATCCTGCGAAGGTGCATTGAGATTGCATCGCACACGTGTTTTCGTCCGTACGTTGAGACCAGAGACCCCTAATGACGCGCAAGGAAACCTTCTGGATGGCCTGCGATTGCACTGAACCTTTGCGTTCAGAATACGGGCCCTTTCACACCCGGGACGAGGCGGAACTCGAAGCCCGGCGCTTGGGATTCGGATTCTTACTAAGGTACGAACACATTCTGGGAGAGGACGAGCAAGTTCAGGAGGTGCGCAGCGTGTTCCTGGAGTTGCCCCAGGATACCCAGGAAACCCCACAACTGCTGCGACGGTTCTATACCCGGTGTGCCACCTGCGGCGAAGCCGCTATCCACGACGAACCTTGGCGGGCTGAGGTGTGGGCCGACATCCATGAGTTCGAACATTCCCGCCATCGCGTGCGCTTCTTCGAGCAAAACCGGGCCGACGGACTGAAAGAAATCGGCAATTTCCGCTCCTTGCCGGAATAGGTCTCCCTTCTAATATTTGCCTGACCCGGTCTTTTGCGGTATTTTTCTTGCGGCTAAAAATATGGTTCTGCTTATTTCCCTCATCTTGGCGATTGTTCCCTTGTTGGGAATTGCATGGGTTGTCCTTTTCGGTTCCATCACCACCGTGGATGGCCTGTTCACTTCGCTGATTCTGCTGGCCATTTCGGGACTGTTCGGCATGAACGCTTTCATTGAGCTTCGCAAATGGCGCTCTGGTCCGGCGGTCGGGTCTTCGCCACGGGCCAGAGCGCCATTAACCTCTGCAGGGGCGGAGCTTCTGCAGCGCGGCAAGGTGGAAAGAGTAGAATTTTATGAGGCCAACGTCGGGCAGACGAACAAATCTGTCGTGACGTTCTCCGATGGCGCCGCTTCTCCACAACTTCTGATATTCGAGGGGGACTTGCGCAATGCGCTTCCTGCCGGGCACAAAGTCGAAATCACGTTTCGCAAGGCGAATGGCTACAACGTGCTTACCAACGTAGTTTCCGCCTGACCCGCAACCCTACGTAGTCCTGGCTGCCTGCGAGATTACCTCTGTAACCATCAACCGCTCTTTCCTTACCGTCCCCGTCTCTCCATGCGTTACAAAATCTGAAGACCATAGTGTTTCCAAGGTTGCCGGAAAGGGGGCGTAGATGTCGGAGACGCGGGATGAACGCAGCGCCCAACCCTCGATCATGTTGCGCGCGGAAGAAATTCAGGCACAAATTAACCAGATCTCCGGGCGCGACCTGCAACTTTGGTCCATCGTGATTCTTGTCGTTCTGGTCTTGACGACCGGGCTATTGGCTCTGGTGCTGCCCAATTTGATGTGGGCGCAAAGAATCATCCACATTGAGCAAGGCTACCTGCCGCAGCTTTTCTTCGGCCTCATTTCTCTGGTGTTGCTGTTCAATATTTACCTGCTGGGACAAAAGCTGATGCTCAATGCCACTCGCCGTGCCCTGATCAGCGAACTGGTGCTGAATGAACGGCTGGAGAGTTTTTCTCTGATCGATCCGCTGACCCAGTTGTTGAACCGGCGGGCAGTGAACATCCTGGTTCCGCGAGAAGTGGCGCGAACCAACCGTCTCGGCGGTCAGCTCACTTTCATGGCGATTGATATCAATAAGTTCCGCTCTATTAATACAAAGTTCGGGACGGCCGAAGGCGATACGGTGCTCACGGAGTTCGGCAAGATGCTGAAGTCGGTATTTCGCGGCGGGGACCTGGTATTCCGCCAGGGGGGGGACGAATTTCTGATCGTGATGCCCGATACTGGTGAAGAGCAAGCCGACTACCCCATTCAACGGCTTTTGCGCCTGGTAGAAACCTGGAATCTCAACACCAAAAAGGAATATGAGTTGTCGTTCGCCTGGGCGACCGCGCCTTACGTTACCGGAACCGACTATAACGACGTGATGCGCGCTGTGGACCGAAAGCTATATCAGAAGAAAAATAACCTGGTGCCGGTGTTCTGAATTAAAAACAGCCCGCCCAAGGGTCGACCTCCTGTAGTTGTCCTATCTTGCCTGTGACCTGTCGCTTTCAAGAGACCTGTGACGCCATGGGGCTTGGCCACCCAGGGAATCAACCCATCGCGCTGAGAAATCCTCTAGCGTGTTTGCGGCGCAACTATCGAGGGGAACTCCGGGCAATTCATGGATGGTTGAGATCGGGAGTGGTCTCTCTTCCCAAAAACTGGGCTACGGTTTGGTTGAAATCCTCGGGCGCTTCGTCGTAAGGAAGATGGCCAACGCCGTCGAACATTTGCACGCGGCAATCGTGAAACTGCCGCCGCAATTCCTCCGCCGATGATGGGCAAACGGCAGCATCCTTTGCTCCCCATAACAGCAGGGTGGGAATATGAGCAATGCGTGGAAGCATCCTGCGCAGTTCTTCGAGATCGGGACTCCAGGTGCGCAAGATTCCCAAACCGCAGCGGAAAGCGCCGGGCAGCGCAAACGGAGCCGAATAGCCTTCCAGAGTTCCGGGCCGGATGCGGCGTGGGTCACCGTAGAGGCGGCGCAGGAAATAGCCATGAAACGGTTGCAGATGCGGTGCAATGCGCAGGAATAGCGACGCGATGACTGGGTCGCTCAGTAACGCAGCTATGCGTTTGCCACGCTCGGACCAGGGATTAACCGGGGCAACTAGAATGAGCCGCCGAATGCGCTCCGGGGCGAGAGCTGCGGTCATCATGGCTACCGCTCCGCCATGGGAGGTTCCCAGCAAATCGCACGAGTCTACCCCGACGGCATCGAGAAATCGCAAAAGGCGGTCCGCGTTGGCGCGGAGGCGTCCGTCGAGATCCGCCGGCCGGTCGGAGAAGCCGACGCCCAGCATATCCACAGCGTGAACCGTCGCCTGTGAGGCGAGCGCCGGCAGGGCGTAACGCCACGAGAAGGAATAACCGAGCAAACCATGCACGAGCAGGAGCGCTGGTCCAGAGCCGGTGCGCAGGTAGCGCATGCGCGCGCCATTCAGCGTGATCCAGTGATCCTCGATTGTGTAGGTGTTTTGACGGATCACTGGTGGCCGCAGAGTCATTCCTGGACGGTTTCTTTTCGGGTCAGACAACTCTTGACCGATTGCGAGAGTCTACTTGAGTGTATCGCCTCTGTCGCTTCTGTTAGGGGAGTGGATTTATCATCTGCTCCCCTCTTTTACTCCCCTCTTCTTTAGAGGCACCACTCTTTCGCTTACCGTAGGACATGAAGGGAAGCCAGAGCGGCAGAATGCCCTCGGTGCGCTGGTGTGCAAGAGCGGATGGCTTCATGTGCAGGCCATACCAGCGGAGGCGCTGGCAAAAGAGCGATGTAACTTGATCGTGCACAAGTGTTTACTAAATCCCACAGAATACTACTAAAAAGCGTAGTTGGCTTCTGCAGGTACTTCTATAATTGAAAAAGTCTTTTCTTTTTCGCTACTTGTGAATCAGCATACCCGTCAGCGCATGGCAGTGAACGTGCAGACCCTCCCGAGGACAGGTTCCGTCCTGCAGTCGGGACTGGCTCCGCGGCCAATGGATAAGAATCTGCAAAACCGGTTCACGGCAGTTGCCCTGGCGTTGCTGACTGCCGCGGCCATGGTTTACGCCGGCATCAACTTCCAAAAGGAACGCGAAGCCGAAGTTCCCTATGACGGGGTTTGGTGGATTGAACACAACGGCCATCTGGTGGCCGATCATGTAGAGACCAACGGTCCCGGAGACAAAGCGGGGATCAAGGCAAACGACCAGTTAGTGGCGATCAATCAGCGGCCCGTGCCCGATGATGCCGCGCGCATGCGTGCGCTCTACCGGACCGGGGTGTGGTCGAAGGTCACTTACTCGCTGGCGCGGCAGTCGGTACCTTGGATGCCGACGTAGTTCTGGTTCCCACAGAACGTTCGCTCAACATCTGGCTGCGGCTGATAGCGGCAATCTATCTTGGAATCGGCTTGTATGTGCTGCTGCGACGCTGGACTGCGCCCGGTTCGCTGCATTTTTATATTTTCTGTCTGGCTTCGTTTGTTTTTTATTCGTTCCACTACACCGGAAAATTCAACGGATTCGATTGGAGCATTTACTGGGGCAATGTCGTCGCCGGCTTGCTCCAGCCCGCGCTGTTTTTGCATTTTGTCTTGACCTTTCCGGAGAAGCGGAAATTTGTGCGGGACCATCGCTGGGCCATTCCCGCCGTTTATTTGCCCGGCCTGGGATTGCTGGGAATCCATCTGCTGGCGTTGCGCTTTTTCCGGGCCAGCGAGCGGCTGAAGTGGAATCTAGAGCGCCTCGAAATCGGGTATCTCGCACTGTACTTCGTGATTGCCGCCGGCGTGCTGTTGTATTGCTATCGTCAGGCGCGTACTCCCGTATTGCGGCAGCAGCTTAAATGGATCACCCGCGGCACCATTCTGGCGATTACACCCTTCACCCTGCTTTATGTAATTCCGTTCCTGGCCGGGGCGCTGCCCACTGCCGCGATGAAGGTGTCTGTGCTGTCGTTGGGGTTGCTGCCCCTGACGTTCGGTTACGCCATCGTTCGTTACCGCCTGATGGATGTGGACCTGATCTTCAAGCGGGGCATGGTTTACACCATAGCGGCAGCGGCGATTGCGGGAGCCTACTTCGCCGTCGTCGCAGGGGTGGCCGAACTGGTGCATGCCCGCATTCCGAGTTCCGGGCCGGCGGGTCTGATGCTGGCCATTGTCATCACCGCGCTGTTGTTCGATCCGGTTCGCAAATGGATTCAGGAACGCATCGATCAGTTCTTCTACCGTTCCCGCTACGACTACCGCAGGACCCTGATCGAGTTTGGACGCGAGCTCAGTGCAGAAACCGATCTGGACAAGATGCTGGGAGCGGTGGTGGATCGCCTGTCGCGCACGCTACTGGTGGACCGCATGGCGATTTTCCTGTGCGGCGCGGAATCCGAGCAGAAGATCGAACTCGCCAAGTCTTTCGGCATGGCACAGACCGGCGGGCTGGACCTCAGCTTCCTCAGCCAGCCGCGGCCCGAGTGGGAAGCCGGCCACTTGTTCTTCGACAACACCCATCTGGTGCCGCGGGAAACCGCCAGTGCGCAGGCGACCGTCGCCCGGCTCGACTTGAATTACTACATCCCTTGCCGGGCGCAGAAGCACGCCATTGCATTCCTTGGTTTGGGCAAGACGGTGGATGGAGATTTTCTTTCCAGCGAAGATGTGGAGTTGCTGGAAACGCTGGCCGGCTATCTGGGTATTGCGGTTCAGAACGCCCGCCTGTTTGCCTCGCTGGAACAGAAAGTCGCGCAGTACGAGCGCTTGAAAGATTTCAACGAGAACATCGTCGAGTCCATCAACGTAGGCGTGTTGGCAGTGGATCTGGAAGATCGCATCGAATCCTGGAACTCGCAAATGGAAGTCATGTATGCGCTGCCCCGCTGGCAGGCGCTCACCCGGCCTCTCAAGGATATTTTCCCGCCCGAATTTCTGCAGGAGTTCTACCGGGTGCGGGACGATCCGGGAATTCACAATCTCTACAAGTTCCGCCTGCATACCCCTGCAGGAGAAGACCGCAGCGTAAACGTCGCGATTGCGCCGCTGGTCACCAGAAAATTCAACGTGGTTGGCCGCCTCATTATTATGGATGACATCACCGAGCGCGTGGAGCTGGAAGGTCAGCTCGCCCAGGCGGACAAGCTTTCTTCGATTGGCCTGCTGGCCGCAGGCGTCGCCCATGAAGTCAACACCCCCCTTGCCGTTATTTCGTCCTATGCGCAAATGCTTTCCAAGCAGTTGCAGGGAGACCCGCAAAAAAGTTCGCTGATGGAGAAGATCACGCGGCAGACCTTCCGCGCGTCGGAAATCGTCAACAACCTGTTGAATTTCTCCCGCACCAGCGGGACGGAGTTCGCCGAGGTGGATATCAACAAGATAATTCTCGACACTCTGGGACTGCTGGAACACCAGTTCAAAACCGCCAAAGTACACGTGGAACGGGAATTCGGCGACCACTTGCCTCTTATCGCGGGCAACTCCGGCCGGCTGCAGCAAGTCTTCCTGAACTTATTCCTGAACGCCCGGGATGCCATGCCCGGCGGCGGAGCCCTGCGCGTAGCCACATCGAACGGCGACGGGGTAAGCGTCAGCGTTTCCGACAGCGGAACCGGCATTGCGCAAGAGCACATCCAGCGAATTTACGACCCGTTCTTTACGACCAAATCTGGCGCGCGTGAGGGCCAGCAAAATCGTGGAACAGGACTAGGCCTCTCGGTGACCTACGGGATCATCCAAGAACATGCGGGGAAGATTCGCGTCGAGAGTCGTCCCGGCGAAGGCACCACATTCTATTTGGATTTCCCTCTGATCCGGAAGGCCGTTCATGTCTGAAGCTGCTGTCATTTCGCGCCGGAGTGAAGCCATGTCGCCATCGCCGACAGGCTCGGTTCTGATCATTGACGATGAAGCTGCGATTCGCGAGTCGCTCCAGACCCTGCTGGAGATGGAAGGGTACGACGTGGAATCCGCCGCTACCGGCGAGGATGGACTACTGCGTACGGGGGAGCGTGCATTCGATCTCGTGTTGCTGGATTTGGCTTTGCCCGACCGCAACGGACTCGATCTGTTAGGGGAACTTCGAAGTCATGATCCCCAGATCTCGGTCATCATGATCACGGCCTATGGGACCGTCGAGAACGCCGTGGCCGCCATGCAGGCCGGCGCTGTGAACTTTGTCCAAAAACCCTGGGACAACGAAAAATTGCTGGCTGACGTCCGCGCGGCCGTAGCTCGCCACCGCGCGGAAGAAGAAAACGTTCAGCTCAAACGCGCTCTCAAGCAGCGCTACAACTTTCCGAGCATTGTGGGCAAGAGCGAGCCCATGCTGAAGATTTTCGACCTGGTCGGCCAGGTAGCAACCAGCCGGTCGACAATTTTGCTGCAAGGGGAAAGCGGTACCGGCAAGGAACTCATCGCCAAGGCGATCCACCTGAATTCACCGCGGCGTGACCGGTCTTTTGTGCCGGTGAATACCGGCTCCATGCCGCCGGATCTGCTCGAATCCACGCTCTTCGGTCACGTAAAGGGCGCCTTTACCAGCGCAGTCGCCTCCAAGAAAGGCCTGTTCGAAGTGGCCGATCGCGGCACGCTGTTTCTCGACGAGATCGGCAACATGAGCCTGGACACGCAGAGCAAGATTTTGCGCGTCCTGCAGGACCGGAAATTCATGCACCTGGGGGGCATCCATGAAGTCCAAGTGGACGTTCGCATTATCGCCGCCACCAATGTAGACCTCAAACAGCACGTCCAGGAAGGCAAGTTTCGCGAGGATTTGTTCTATCGCCTGAACGTTATCAGCATCGACCTGCCGCCGTTGCGCCAGCGCAAGGAAGACATTCCTTTACTGGTGGATTTCTTCCTGAAGAAGTACTCGGAAGAAAACGAGCGTCCCTTGCGCCACATCACGCCTGAAGCGCTGCGTCCGTTGATTGCCTACTCCTGGCCGGGCAATGTTCGTGAACTGGAAAATGTCATCGAGCGTGCGGTCGTGCTTTCTTCCGGTCCGGAAGTCGGGCCGGAGTTGCTTGCCGACAGCATTACCGGCCGCGGCTCCTCGCTCCCGGCGCTGGAGCGGCGGGGCAATGCATCCTTGTTCGACATCATGGAAGACTGCGAACGCCAGATCATCGTAGACATGCTGGAAAAATGCAGCTGGAACCAGACTGACGCCGCCGAGCGCTTTCGCGTGCCCCTCTCCACGCTCAACCAAAAAATCAAGCGGCTCAATATTGAGATTAAGAAGAAAGGCCGGGAATAGGGCTGGTTACTCCATGACGAGCCCGCGGGTCAGTTCTGCGAGGCGCTCGATACGGTGGCCCACGCACCACGCCGTGAGTTCATCAGCGATTTTTTCCGTTGCCCGCGGATCCCAATAGTTGGCCGTTCCAACCTGCACAGCGCTCGCCCCCGCCAACATAAACTCCACCACATCTTCCGCCTTGGAGATTCCACCCAGGCCGATCACGGGAATTTTCACCGCTCTCGAAGCTTCATAGACCAGGCGCAAAGCGATGGGTTTGATCGCGGGCCCGGAGAGTCCGGCAGTAACGTTGGCGATGCGCGGCTTGCGGGTTTCCGCATCAATGGACATGGCTAGAAAAGTATTCACCAGAGAAATCGCGTCGGCGCCGGCGCTTTCGGCCACTTTGGCCATAAAAGCAATGCTGGTCACGTTGGGCGAGAGCTTCACCATCACCGGCCGCTGCGCGATGCGCTTGCAGGTACCGACCACTTCATCCAGCGAGCGGGGATCGCTGCCGAATTGAATTCCACCTTGTTTCGTATTCGGGCAGGAGACGTTGATTTCGTAAGCTGCGATGCCTTCTCCTTCGTTCAGCACCCGCACCACCTGCTCATAGTCTTCCCGGGTGTGCCCGAATACGTTGGCGAACACCACGACATCTTTGATCTTGCGCAGCTTGGGCAGTTTTTCCTCGATGAAGGCGCGCACGCCCACGTTCTGCAGCCCAATCGCATTCAGCATCCCCGCGGGAGTTTCGTACAGCCGTGGCGGCGGATTACCGGCCATCGGCTCTTTCGACAATCCCTTGACGACGAATCCGCCGAGCTTGTTGAGGTGCACGACATCTTCGAATTCCAGCCCATACCCAAAAGTTCCGCTGGCGGCAATCACGGGGTTCTTGAGTTGAATGCCGGCAAAGCTGACGGACATGTCGGGATGGACAACCGGGGTCGGGGTCATGGTGCGTCGCCCCCCTCCGCATCGGCGCCATGGTGCCCAGCCGCGAGTCCTTCGGTCAACACGCGTCCAATCGCGCTGGTGGGTTTGTTGATGCCGAGCAGCGAAGCCAAAGTGGTGACTAGGTCAACCGGCTCCGAGTGAGTACGATAAATCCCCGGCTGAAACGGAATACCGAAAAATGCCAGCGGTACATGCCGGTCGTACGAATAGGACGACCCATGATCTGCGCCCTGTTCGCTACCTTCGGCGAATGGAGGTGGGACCCCGATTACGTACCACCCTCCCTCGGGAGAATAGCTGTGCAGAAACCGCAAGCCGGTCTCGGTGTCCGGCGTGTCGCCCTTTGCCAGCTGTGAGCGGGTGTAATAGGCGCGCATTCCGGCTTGCTTCAGGCCTTCGCCCACTGCGTGCTCCGCGTCTTCTTCTTTCATTTTGGCGGAGGCGAACGCCTTGTCATTCAACCAAGCCAGCGCGGGACCGAAGTCGACGACAAATTCCTGCGGATGGCCCGGGGAAAGCTGCGCCGAGAGCATTTGGTTCAGTTCCGCCTTCATTTTAGTGCCCGGTAGAATCGGCGCTGGAATATGCAATTTGCTCGATACGCTGGCTGTCGGCGCCACCCCGTGGTCGGCGGAAAGGGCAATCCACACGTTGGCCAGTCCGAGTTCATGGCCCAGAAAATCGAAGAAGCCGGCAAGCTCGCGATCGAGCGCCAAGGCCATGGCCGCCATCTCCGGCGAGTCCGGCCCGACCTGATGTCCGAGCAGGTCATTTGGCGAAAGGCTGATGACCAGCAGATCCGTGGCCGGGTCCTGGCCCAGCTTTTCGTAGGTGATCAGCTCGCGGGCGAACTCCAATTCATATTCGTTGCCGAAAGGGGTAGATCCCACAAGTTTGAAGAAGTCCGAATTCTTGCCGGGTTCCGGCTTGGTGGTTCGCAGAACGCGGCCCTGATCGTCTTTCCACTCCCGGTTCAGATATTTTTCCGCCCGTTTGCTGGCGTTAAAGTTCTGCACCCATTGCGGGAGCTCGTTGCGGTAATACGCAGAGGTGATCCAATCGCCGCTCTTGTGGTCAATCCAGTACGCTCCGTCAGCGGAGAATCCCGCAGGGAGGATGGCCGCGCGGTCCTTCAGGGCAATGCCGAAGACCCGCGCTTTTCCTTGGGTAGCCAGCTTGAGTTCATCGCCCAGAGTATCGGCGAGCAAGTTGTGGGGCGACGCGCCCGGCCCGTTGCTGGAAATCCCGACAAGCCTGGCATTGTCATCCTCGACCGACGTAACCATCTTTTCTTTATGCGGGTCCCACCATTCATTGGCCAGAATGCCATGTCCATTGGAATAAGCGCCGGTGAGCAGAGTGGCATGGCCGGGCCCCGTAGTGGTATTCGCGTATTCGTAATAGCAATCGCTGAAATAGGCTCCGTGATCGAGCAGCAGGCGGAAGCCGCCCTGGCCGAACTGGTCCTCATAGCGCTGCAGGTAATCCCCGCGGAATTGATCAATCACAATGACGACGACCAGCTTTGGCTGGGCGTTGTACGCCGAAGCAAAACTTGCTGGAGCAAAGAGCAGAAAGCAAAACAGGAGGAGGGCCGTGCGCCGAACGAGGGGGGATCTCATTGCGGACTTAGTGTACAGGTGGGCCCCGGAACGGGCCAAGCTTTCTTGACACCTTTCTCGCCATGCCTTTATTCTTAAGTCGTGCTTGCTGATGAACTTACGTCGGCGGCATCTTCCGCTGTGGGGTGCCTATGGTTTTTGAAATTCAGGAGTTGCAAGCGCATCCCATTGATTTTGAAGAGACCTTTCGCCCTGGACAGATAGAATTTAGCCCGGATTTGCAACAAGCTAGCAGTTTACAGACCTCCGGGCGCGCCCAGTTAGTCGAGGAGCATCATGGTAAGCACCAGACTATAAAGGACATCCGCGTCAACGGGGAGCTGGCTGGCACATTTCAAATCGCCTGTGCCCGCTGTCTGGATCTGGTCGCGCAGAAGTTGACGCGTAGTTTTGATTTGCTCTATCGCCCTCTCGGAGCCGATGCCGGACGCGAGGAGCTATCCGTGACAGCTGCAGAAGCGGAAATAAGCTACTATGAAGGGGAAGGCTTGCTGCTGGAAGACGTTCTGCGCGAACAGGTTTTGCTAGCCGTTCCCATCAAGGCAATTTGCCGCGAGGACTGCAAGGGGTTGTGTCCGCATTGCGGGAAGAACTTGAACCATGAACATTGCTCCTGTGCGGAACCCCTGGAAGACCCGCGTTGGTCTCCGCTGAAAGAAATTCGCAGCAAGTTTCATCACTGAAAAGCAGCTACTAGCTTCTAGCTCAATCGGTAGGCCGAAAACGATCTAGCTAGTAACCGAGTTACGAAAGGAATCCTATGCCTAATCCAAAACGGCGGCACTCCCAGAAGCGCACCAGCACGCGGCGTGCGCACGATGCTTTGAAGAGCCGCTCGCTTTCCGAGTGCCCCAACTGCCACGAGCGCAAATTGCCGCATCGCGCCTGCCCCAAGTGCGGCTATTATAAGGGCCGTGAAGTTCTGGATATTAAAGAAGCCAGCTAGTTTGGCGACGTCATGCCAAGCGTCATAGCCCTGGACGCAATGGGATCCGACCGGGCGCCGCGGCCGGAGATCGAAGGCGCTATCCAGGCCGCTCGCCACTACGGGATTCCCGTCGCCTTGGTCGGCCCGGAAGACTTCATTCGGCCCGAACTGCGGAGGTATCCTGCGGCTGCAGCCTTGCCCATCGAAGTAATCCATGCCAGTGAAGTCATCACCATGGATGACAAAGCTGTACAGGCGGTGCGCGCCAAACGGGACTCTTCGCTGCGCGTGGGATTGCGCCTGGTTCGGGATGGACAGGCCGCCGGCTTTGTCACTGCCGGCAACACCGGGGCCGCCATGGCCACAGCCAAAATGGTGCTGGGTGCAATTCCCGGTGTGGACCGGCCCGCCCTGGCCGCGGTTTTCCCATCCGCAGTGGGAAACGTTTCCATCTTGCTCGACGTAGGCGCAAATGTGGATTGCAAACCGCACAACCTCGAGCAATTTGCGGTCATGGGCGAAATTTATTTTCGCAGCATGTTTGGCACGCGGCGTCCGCGCGTGGGCCTGCTTTCCATTGGAGAAGAAGAAGGCAAGGGCAACGAACTTACCCGCGAGGCTTTTCCGTTGCTGAAGGCTCTTCCCCTCAACTTTGCCGGCAATGTCGAGGGCCGCGATCTGTTCAACGGCAAAGTGGATGTCATCGTGGCCGACGGCTTTGTAGGCAACGTGGCGCTGAAAATCTCCGAGGGGCTGGCAAATCTCGTGCGCGGCACCCTGAAAGAAACTTTGCGCGCCACCATCACGCGCCAGGTCGGCTATCTGCTTTCGCGCAGCGCTTTCTCCGATTTCAAAAAACGTCTCGACCACACCGAATACGGCGGCGCGCCCCTGCTCGGCGTGAAAGGCGTTTGTTTTATTACCCACGGATCGTCGAACGCGAACGCCATTAAGAACGCTATCCGTGTGGCTGCTGACTTTGCCCGCCATGGCATCAATGCCAAAATCGAGAAGGAATTGGCCGCGCTTCGCCCCCAGGAAGCCGTTGTCACCTAACCGCCGTGACTTGCGAAAGCCGGACTAGTGGTACGTAGATCATGACCGTAAGAATGGACAAATGGCTTTGGGCGGCCCGGTTCTTCAAAACGCGGGCCCTGGCCGCAAGGGCTTGCGATCTGGGCAGGATTCGCCTGAGTGGGCTGCCCACCAAACCCGCCCGCGAGGTTCGGGTGGGAGATATGCTGCACGTCACCAACGACGGCGGCGAGTTTCAGGTAGAAGTCTTGCTGCTCAGCGACATTCGTGGACCGGCGTCGGTTGCCCAAACGCTGTATCGCGAGACCGAAAGCAGCCGGGAGTTGCGCGAGAAGGCCACGGCCGAGCGCCGGGCGATGAGGCAATTCGAACCGTTGCCTGCTCGGAAACCATCCAAACGCGACCGCCGGAACATCATACAATTTCGTGGTGGAGCGTGAGCGGGCGCTCGCGACGATCTGTTGGGAAGCGATTAGACTACCTAGGTGACCTCTCTAAACTCCCTCTCCCGTGCCTCCTCAGCCTACCTTCGCTCTGCCATGCACCAGCCCATCCAATGGCATGAGTGGGGCGAGGAAGCGTTCGCCCTGGCGCAGCGTGAAAACAAGCCCGTTCTGCTGGACATCGGCGCGGTTTGGTGTCACTGGTGCCACGTCATGGATCGCGAGTCCTACGACAATCCCGAGATAGCGCAGATCGTCAACGAACGCTTTATCCCCGTCAAGGTGGATCGTGACGAGCGTCCGGACATTGACAGCCGTTATCAGGTGGCCGTACAGGCGGTCAGTGGACAAGGCGGCTGGCCGCTTACCGCTTTCCTCACCCCGGAAGGCAAGCCCTTCTACGGCGGAACGTATTTCCCGCCTAACGACGGCTATGGCCGTCCCAGTTTCAAGCGCGTGCTGCTGTCCATTGCCCAGGCTTATCAGGAAAAGAATGGCGATGTGGTCGAACAGGCGCAGATGGTGCAGAACGCCATCGCCGGCTCGGATTCTTTTGCCGGCCGCAGCGGTGAGTTCTCGCCCAAAGTCGTGGACGACATCGTGGAATCCATGCTGAAGATGTTTGACGCCGGCAACGGCGGTTTCGGCAGTGCGCCTAAATTTCCCCATCCCGCCGCCCTCGATCTGATTATCGAGCGCTACGTGAGAACCCAGGACGAATCCCTGCGGGAAGTGTTCGTGACCAGCCTGGAAAAGATGGCGCGCGGCGGCGTGTACGATCAGCTTGCCGGCGGGTTTCATCGTTACTCCGTGGACGAACACTGGGTGGTTCCGCACTTCGAGAAGATGAGCTACGACAACTCGGAGCTTCTCAAGAATTACGTGCACGCCTATCAGGCCACCGGTTCCGAATTTTTTGCGAGTGTGGCGAAGGACATTGTTCGCTGGATGGACGAATGGCTCAGCGATCATGAGAAGGGCGGCTTTTACGCCTCGCAGGATGCCGACTATTCCATGGACGATGACGGCGACTACTTCACCTGGACGCTGGATGAAGCCAAAGCCGTTCTCACCGAAGAAGAAGCGCAGGCTGCCTGTCTGCACTATGACATTAACGAAATTGGCGAGATGCACCACAATCCCGCCAAGAACGTACTGTTCGTGCGGGCCTCGGTGGAAGAAATCGGCAAGCGGATGAGCCTTTCGCCCGAGGGGGTGGCCGAGTTGCTTCTGGCGGCCAAAGAGAAAATGTATGCGGCACGCCTCCAGCGGCCAACGCCATACGTCGACAAAACCATGTACACCAGTTGGAACGCCCTCTGCGTCTCGGCCTATCTCGAAGCCGCCAGGGTGCTTCGTCTGGATTCAGCCACGCATGCCGCTTTGCGTGCTCTGGACCGAATTTTGGCGGAGGCATGGCACGAAGAGCGGGGGCTGATGCACGTGATCGCTTACTCCGACACAAATTCGGAGAGGCGTGAGGTCCCCGGACTGCTGGACGACTACGCCTTCGCCACGGTTGCCTGCCTGGACGCCTATGAGAGCACATCCGATCTCAGCTATTTCAATTTCGCGCGGCGGATTGGAGATCGGATGATCGAGCGCTTCTTCGATGCGCAAGAGGGTGGTTTTTTTGACACTCAGGATGCCGTCAGCAGGGATGGCAAAGCGCTGGGCGTTCTGGGCACGCCCCGCAAGCCTTTTCAGGATTCACCGACACCGGCCGGCAACTCAGTGGCCGCAATCGCACTGCTGCGCTTACACGCCTACACCGGCGAGGCGGGCTACCGCGATCGGGCCGGGCAGACGATTGAGATCCTTGCCGGGGTGGCCGGCCAATACGGACTGTTTGCGGCTACATATGGCATCGCGGCGGTCTCGTTTTCGGCTCCGCACACGCAGGTAGTCGTAATCGGGAATGACGAACAGACAAACCAGCTTTATGCCGCAGCCATCCGTCAGTTTCGCTTTGGGAAAGCTGTCATCAGGTTGAGAACGGACAAAGCGGTCCCACAGAATTTGCCGCCCACGCTGGCAGAGACTATCCCGAAACTGCCGCTGATCCGGGAAGGGAAGAGTGGCGCCTTGATTTGTTCTGATCGCGGCTTGTCAGGGCCCGGTGTCGGATCCACAGCAGCTGGGAGAGTACCTTTCGCAGGGATTTAGCGAAATAAAAACGAGGAGGAGAGAGCGGGAAACCAAGTCCAAGAAAAAGGGCTGATGTGGTTGCCCCCTCTCAGCCCCCTCATGTTTGTGCGGTTACCGCTCCGACCGCACTAGCAGCAGTGATGGCCGGGAGCGCACCATGGAGGATTCCCACCGTCCGGAGCCGGTACCAGCGGGGCGCTTGCGGCCCAGCAGGTGCAAGCAAAACCTACCAGCAGTGCGAATAGCCGAATTGCACGTTTCATCGTTCTTTTCTCCTGCGTTCCGGATTCCCCTGGGATCTGGAACCGGTACGCAGCGAAATTATAAGGTCGGTCAAGAATCGCCCCCGGTTACGTCTGGCTTTGATCAGCGCCAATAACTCGAATAAAGAGTTGTCAAGGTTACCAATGGTCAATTACGAAAGTACCTTTGATGCAAGCAGATATCGACTAATCGTTAAATTAAAAGGCTTAGTTTTGCACGGCAAGGATGAGTGCGGAGCGGCCTTGTTACGAAATCCGAACAAAATGCAGGGAGATATCGGGATTCAGATTAGACGAACAACTATTGAATAGCTATCGTTTGTTAGATGAGCTGCCGGATCCGCTGGTGGAGTTGGCGAGTTCTTTCGATTCGGAAGGCACACTCAAGGAAGCCGTCAGTTTTTCCTGCAATGTCGGCTCGAAGTCCGCTGGAAGCTTCCGGCCGAGTCTCTGCTCGCGGGACCGTCATGCACGCGGGAAATGGCTTGCTCAACCATGTCCTCGAACATCGGAATGAGAGAATCTGCCGGCATGGGATGTTGCACATCCATAAAGCTCTGCTCCCAGCGCTGTGGGATCAGTAAATTCTCCGCAGCCTCTTGTCGTTGCTCCTTGAGGAGCATGTAAACCAACCAGATTAGGATTGAGCAGTTATACGCAATTTCGTTTACCAGACCGGTACCCACTGTGCTGTGTCCGCCTGCTACCCAGGCGGTGAGCATAAGCTCAACCGCTGCAAATATTCCAAATCCGGCGGAAATCCCGAAGGTGATCTGCTTATACGAGATGCGGAGGAACTTAGAAAATAAGATCAGCAGGATGATCAATCCACACTGCATGACACGCACGCAGCGTTCCACGGTTAATATCGCCGCCACCAACGGCTCCGTATTCGGTCCTGCTCCGGCAGCGATGACACCGGCCACCAGCAACATGACCAGAGCGGCCCATTGAAACAGGACAGAGCCAAGGTCTTTCAGCGTGTGGTATGGCTTGAAGATGTCAAGAAAAATCTCATGAATAATCTTGAATCCCAACACCTGGCAAACCGCGGATATGCCCCAGTAGGTGTAGAAGAATGCTGTGTAATATTGCGTGCTTTTCGACAAGTAGAAAACGACTGGAAAAGTTACCACCTGGAAAATCAGATAGATAAAGAAGAATTTGAACCTGCGCTGCAGTTTGCGCCGAAACATGAAGACGGCAACGGCCAACTGGAGGACCGGGTGGGCCAGCCACATAACGTCGATCCAGAATTGGAGCTTCAGGGACATGCTGGTTGATTGCTTTAAGACTACACGCGGCTTATCACGCGCGTAACCTACACAAGCGTGCCATTAGCGATCAAAGGTAATGGAGCGAAGGTAACGTCACAGGAGCGAATGTCGGCACAATGCCGGGAAATCTTGTTTTCCCCATTCATGACCCGACAAACAGAAAGTAAGAACAGGCCCACAACGAGGTGGGCACTGTGCCTCGCTGCCGCGCTGTAACCACAATGTTGTATTCATCGGAGATCGGCAGACTCTCGATCACCGACGCTGGGCCGCCCGGCTTGATCACTGCAAGATGGGAGAGATATTGGTGGATATCGCTACTCGCGAAGTCCTGGGAGGCGAAAGACACCTGAGCGTTTTCTCCCGCAAAATGCCATGCCAGCGACGCCGCCAATCCCACCGCGCTCTCGTATTTCTCTTCTGCGACGGCCCCCCGTGGAGGATTGTCGAAGACAATGCGCAGCTTGCGTTGATCCTCACGCGTAAATTCCCGTACTTTCAGGGTTCCCGATTTGGCTGTGGCCTTCCAGTCCACGTGCCGGGCCGAATCTTCGGATGTGTATTCGCGGATCCGGTACAGGCTTGATCCCCGGCCGTGTGCCGCGGATTCGATTTCGCCATTAATGAGCGGCAGTACCTCGAAGAATTCATCGGTTGGTTCGACGCTGGGATAAACGACGATTTGGCGTTGGAGCGGCACACGCCGGGTTTTGACCAGGAAAGCGAAAGGAAAGCGGGTGGCGACCCCGAAACTCTCCTGCTGGTAAAGACCGCGCTTGTCGAAACAGAGCTTTAACTCTGCTGTCAATTCACCCCGCGCCGGAAGATAAGGAAAGTAGGCCGGCCCCTGAAAAATATCGGACTTGGCGGGCTCGAGTGCGACCAGACGAAGCTGCCGGTCGGGCAGGTGGAACCACTGCTTTCCTCGGGTATGCCTGCCGGGAAAGAAGAACGTGGTCGACACCCATCGCCACTTTTTTCTCACCGCGATTCGCCGGACGGAAACAACATTGATCGAAAATGCCGGTATCCATCGCCGGGCATTGCGCAAGACAATTCGCGCCATGGATGGACGCCTGGCAAAAACGTGTTCGGGTACACGGACATCCAGTTTCAGGCCACGCAAGACGAACGCCGAAGCTACTCCGGAACACAAGATCGCCGCCAGCATGGTTGCCAGAATGATGTAGAGCAGGTTATTGCCGGTATTCAGGGCGGCGATTCCGATCACCACGACGGCCACCACGTAGATAATGCCGGCCCGGGTGACTTCGTATTCAAAGGCTTCTCGCAGGCGGGTAACGGCCACCCGGCGCGCCAGATAGGGAACTGTGGTCAATCCTACGATGACTGCGAGCACCAGTGCGGTGGAACCGAGGATAAGCGTGGCCCAGACGTTTCCCGACTCGCGCGTAACGGTGGAGAACAGCGCTGCGCCGAAAGCCAATCCCAAACCAAGCAGAGCCAACAGGAATCGCACCCAGATTTCCGGAATCCGGAAAGGGAAAGCGCGTACACCACGATCGGTCGCGGCAAATCTTAGACGGCCGGTGGATTTGGCGGAGGCGGGCATTCGCGGAACTCGCTGTCCGAGCCTAGCATTCCTTCATGAGCCGCGACAATCGGTTGCCGGGGCAGGCGAGCACCACAGTCACGCCATGTCAGGGGCGGGAGAGCAGCCGTTTGGCGATTTGCGCATACAGGTCCACAGCATCGTAGAGCTGTTTCTTTTCCACAAACTCACCTTCCGTGTGGGCCACATGGATAGAGCCCGGTCCGACCAGCAGCGGCTGGCCCCAGTTGCTCAGCGTTGGAATATCGGTCGTAAAGGCGGCAGTCATGGTGGGCAATCCATCGAGTGTGCACAAGCGGACGAAAGGAATCTCCAGCGTGAATTCAACTCGCACCAGATCGCCGACTGCTTCACGAATGCGTGCCCGGAGATCTCTCTGACGGCCCGATTAAGACGGTAAAGAAGCTGCGCCCGGGCTTTGTCGGGCACGACATTCGGAGCCCGTCCGCCCTCGATCACACCAATATTCAGTGTGCAGGCGCCAATTTCTGGATCGACCGGAAGCTCCATCGCCCGCAGCCGGTGCAAAGCTTCGATCAGCTTGTCGATGGCCGATTCCCCCAGTTCAGGGTAGGCGGAGTGCGCCATCCTGCCCCGCGCGGTCACTTCTGCCCGCAGTGCCCCCTTGGAAGCCAGGGCCATCTTGTTTTCGGTCGGCTCTCCATTGATCAGAAATTTGCAGCCAGCCGCGCCTTGGTTCGCCACCTTCGCGCCCAGGCTGTCGCGTTCTTCTCCCACCAGAAACAGTAGTCCAACGTAAATGCCTTCCTGGCGAAGCCGCTCGGCGGCGGCAATCTGGGACGCAATAATGCCCTTGGCGTCGCACGAACCGCGCCCATAAACGCAGGTAGAGTCTTCCCAGGAAGGAATGAACGGCGGCACCGTGTCCATGTGCGTGGAAAATACGACCTGGGGATTCGGCTGCTCCGGAGCAGTTGCATATACGTTGCAACGCTCCATTTCCGCCGTGATCTTTTGCGCCCGGTATCCCATGGCGCTCAGCTGGCGGTAAAGAAAACTGCCGACCGCTGCCTCGTTTCCGGTCACTGACTCAATGTCCACCAGCTGACGCGTAAACGCGACGACGTCGGTGGTTGCGATCTCGTGGGTCCCCATACTCATGGCTCAGAGAATACCCTAAGCCCCGGTTTAGCCGAAATTCGATATTCTGATAGAGGACCGCACAAATTGTGAACCTCCATTCCAGTTCGATTCGATCTTTTTTCCTCGATGGTCCGGCCGGGAGGCTGGAGGCCATCTTGAATCCGGGTGTTCCGGCGGCGAAATATGCCGCTCTGGTTTGCCATCCTCATCCGGTTTTCGGCGGAACGCTGCACAACAAGGTCGTATTTCACACCATGAAGGCGCTCAGCCACTTCGGGTTTCCGGTGTTGCGCTTCAATTTTCGTGGGGCCGGCCTCAGCCACGGCGAACACGACAACGGACGCGGCGAGGTAGAAGATGTGCTCGCGGCGCTGGACTGGCTGGACCGCGAATTTCACCTGCCTGTCGTGCTAGCCGGATTCTCCTTTGGCGCTGCGGTTGGACTGAGGGCAGCATGCCCGGAACCACGGGTGAAGGCACTGATCGGCCTTGGCCTGCCGGTTGCCCCGATCGAAGGCAGAAGCTATAGCTTCCGTTTCCTCGAGGACTGCCTCAAGCCGAAACTTTTTGTAAGCGGCTCGCAGGATATTTTCGGTCCAGCACCCCTGCTGGAGCATACGATTGAATCGTCAGCTGATCCCAAAGCGCTGGTCCGGATTGAGAAAGCTGACCATTTCTTTGCCGGTAAGTTGCACGAGCTGCGAGACGTTATTCAGGATTGGATTCCGAAGACGCTGGTTGTTTAGAATGTTAGAAAGTCTCCGACTCCGGCTGTGCGCAATCGCCAAGGATTGCTGAAGTTCTACTCCCGGTTGCCGATGAACCACAAGGTCCCCAGTCGCTGATCGGAGGACCGCTCATAGCGGAGAAGCTCTTGAGTTTGGAGCCAAATCCGAATCGTCCGAATCGCCACCCTCCGGCAGCCCTGCCCGAATATAAGGTGATTCCTGAAAGGCGTACCGTATGCGTCAAGTTTGGAAAGCGGGTCACGGAACGGGAGATCGCCTGGTACGCCCGGTCTCTCCGCATGGACCCGGCCTTTAACCCGGAATTCTCCGAAATCGTGGATCTACGCGAAGTGGAGGAGCTCGAACTGCGGGGAGAAGAGATGATGGAACTGGCGGAAAAAATTGATCCCTTCTCGCACGATGCGAAGCGGGCCTTCGTGGTGCGCGATTCCGTCCAAAAGCACGCCGCTCACATGCACCGGATTCTCCGCCTTGCCAAGGAGAACCTCTCGATTTTCTACTCGATCGAGGATGCCGAGCAATGGATCAAGCTCAAGGGACTGAAGCCTTGATTTCGCTCGAGTACCTGCTCTCCTTGCCGTTGCGCAACGCGGTCACCACGTAGTAAAAAGTGTTTCCGCTTTTCACGTCTTCGTCACGATATGGCGGAGCGGCCACAGTGCCGATCCTGGTATACGGACCTCCGCTCACTTTGGCCCGATACACGTTGTACGAAGTTGCCTCCGGCGAGACGGTCCAGCGCAGAGTTACGGAGTGCTTCGCCGGGACTGCTTTGGCCTGTCTATAGACAAACAGCCCCATGGCAATCGCAATCAGTGGAACCAAAACCCACGCCAGTCGAGAAATCTTCATCGATCGGCCCCCATCGCCGCTGCGGCGAGCGTGAATTCCACTCACTCGCCCATTCCGAGCGGGGCAATGATATGCCTTACCGCTCGCCACAGATTTTACTCGCCATGCCAGCCACCGCGCCTTTACTTTTATAATCCTGCGCATGTCTTCCATGGATGCCAGTTCCGGGCCGCTTGCCTCTGAAATGCGCCAATGGCGCGCAAGTTCTTCGAGCGCGCTCTGAGCGAGGGCAGCATCGAGAATGCCTTTCAACGGCACGTCAGCTGCGAACGAAGCGTGTTGCGGGTTCGCGACGATCTTTACGACCTGAATTCCTATAGCCGCGTCTTCGTCGTCTCCATCGGCAAGGCGGCACATTCGCTGGTGCAGGCCCTGGAGGGACGTGCCGGCAGCCGTTTTGAAGGCATCGTGGTCAGCTCCACCGAGCCCGCTTCGCAGGTGCGCGGATTCCGCTATTTCCGCGGAGGGCATCCCACGCCCAACGATGAATCCGTGCGTGCTGCCGGCGCCATCCTGAAATCGCTCGACGCCCAGAACGCATCGTCGCTGGTCATCTTCCTGCTGAGTGGCGGCGGCTCTTCCATGGCGGAGAAGCTGCTGGATGACGAAATTTCTCTGCAGGACTTGATCTCGACCTATCGCACCCTGGTGCTTTCCGGCGCCCCTATCGCCGAGATCAATGCCATCCGCAAGCATCTCTCCGCCATCAAGGGCGGCAGGCTCGCGCTGGCGGCGCATCCCGCCCAGCAAGTTTCTCTGCTGGTCTCCGATGTCCCGGATAATATGCTCGACGCTCTGGCTTCCGGCCCGACCATGCCGGACTCCACTACCGCCGCCGATTGCTATGCCATCGCCGCGAAATACGGCATGATGGAGCAGTTCCCGCCTTCGGTGCGGGCCGTTTTTCAGCAGCGTTCGCTCGAAGAAACGCCCAAGTCGGACGATCCGGCATTTCTTCGCTCTCGCTGGTGGACGCTGCTGTCGAATCAAACGGCCCTGGCCGCGGCCTCGGCCGCGGCTCGGGAAGCGGCCTTCCAGGTAGAAGTGGATAACTCCTGTGACGATTGGGACTATGCTCGTGCCGCCGACTATCTTCTCGGCCGCCTGCGTGAGCTGCGGAAGAAGTCGGACCGCGTCTGCCTGATTTCCGGCGGTGAAGTGACGGTGAAGGTGACCAATGGCGGCGTGGGAGGCCGCAATCAGCAATTCGCTCTGGAGTGCGCGGAAAAGATCGCCGGAGAGAACATCACCGTGTTGAGCGCGGGCACCGACGGTGTGGATGGCAACAGCTCTGCGGCCGGTGCGGTTGCCGACGGCACGACCTTGGCGCGGGCGCAAGCTCGCGGTCTGGATGCTGCCGCACATTTGAAGGCGTTCAATGCGAACCCATTCTTTGTGGCGCTCGGCGATGCGGTCGTGACCAATCCCACTGGGAATAATCTGCGGGATCTGCGAATTCTGTTGGCTACCGCCTGATTGCTATTCTAGTTCGCCTTCCTTCACCGGCGGCTCCAAAGTGCTGGCGCCGTCCAGGTGGAGCCGTTGGCGGGAACTGAACATAGGTCCGCGGGCAATTTGAGTCGGCGCGAACTGCGAAAATCCTAGTCTTGCGCCGACATCGTCGTAGATAGCTTCCATTCCGCCCCGCATGAAGTAAGTTTCGTGCCAGAAGCCGGTGCCGCCCGAGTCACGCAGGAAGGATTGCCACCACTGCTGGTGAGGCAGGGAACGCGCCCACTTTTCCAGGGAGGCAAAATCACGCCAGTATTGGCGCATTCCGCCGTGTAGGGGAAACAACGAGTAAAAGATCGGTTCATGCAGGAGAAGGCCGTCAGGTTTCGCCTCCACCGCCCGCGATATCCTGGAGCCGAAGCTGAACAGGGTTCCAACTCCCCGGATACTGCGCACCTTCATCCCGAGATAAATCACGACAAGGTCCGGGTACGACGACAGATCTACGGTCACTCGTTCCACTTTGCCGGCCATAGTCAGTTCTCCTTCGCGTTGCTAGTCTGCAACCGCAACGGCTTCCGTCCGCTCCTCGAATCCACTTCTTTGCGCAGTTGTAAGCAGACTGACAGCAACTGTGACGATAAGGTTCAGGCATAACGCGATGAATCCAGCGTTCAATCCGAATACGGGATCATGTTTGCTGAACACCAGGAGCATGGCGAGCCCTACGCCGCTGATGAGACCAGAGAAAACACCCATCATGGTGACGCGCGGCCAGTACAGGCCAAAGATCACGCCTGGGAAAAATTGCCCAATTCCTGCATAGGCCAGCAGCAGCAACTCTACAAGCGAAATGGAGCTGAAGATGGCAAGGGTGAGGGCGATCCCGGTGAGCACAATGACCAGGATCCTCGCCAATTTCGCCACGTCATCATCGCTCATAGACGGTTGGAATAACGGCCGGTAGAAATTCTTGGCAAAGAGTGTCGAAGCGGTCAGTATGAGAACCGCCGCCGGCACCATGGCGGTCACGGCGCCTGCCCCGCCGACTATGCCCAGGAACCATGCGGGAAAGGTCTGACGCACCAGCGTCAACAGCGCCAGATCGCCGTTCTTGACTCCCGGTAGAACCAGCAGCGCCGCAAAGCCCACAAAGAACAGCATCGGCATGGTGATCATGTACAGGGGCATGATGACTGCATTGCGCCGCAGTGTTTCTCCGCTCTTCGCGGTAAACGCAGACCCGAAGTTATGCGGCCACACGTATCCGCCGAGCGCACTGAGCAACACGCTGGAGATGTACCACGTGTGCCCCATGTGAGCGGTGCTGCCGGGCATGGTGAGGTGAGCCGCCTTGGTGGCAACCAGAATCTTGAACATGGGGCGGATGCCGCCGAAATAGTGAAATGGGATTCCGATCCCAATGCTAAGGGCAGCAAACAGCATGAGGATATCTTTCAAGACGCTGACCCACGCCACCGCTCGAATGCCGCTGGCAAAAATGAACCCGGCGACGACGACAAACGCAATCAACATGGCGAGCGGCCGGCTGATTGCCTGAAAGCTGGCGACTTCGACGATGATGCCGAGCCCCGTGAGTTGCAACTGCAGATACGGAATGATGAAGACTACACCCACGATGGCGACGAATGCGGCAAGAGCTTTACTGCCATAGCGCTGCTGAAAGAAATCCGGCTCGGTGTGCAGGCTAAATTTTCGCCCCGCTTCCCATATATCCGGCAAGATGAAAAACGAGAGCACATATGCCAACGACATATATGCCAATATGTACAGCGTGGGTCCGCCGCGCGAGTAAACCCAACCGCTCGCCCCCAGGAAAGCGAATGTGGTGTAGACCTCTCCCGCAGTCAAAAGCCAGACGAAAATCAAGCCGAAACCACGGCCCGCCACCGTCCACTGCTCAAGGGTCATCTGCCGTTTGCGGCCGGAATACAGGCCGATAATCGCAGCCAGCAGAATGATGCCGAAAATAATGGTCATCGCCACAACGCGGGATGTCATTCGTGGCTGCCCTTCTTGTTGCTGCCGTCCATCAAGTGGTATGCACCCCACAAACAAAGGCTGGTCAGGGGAATCCAGCAGATGAGCCAGAAAAGGTTGAACGGAAAGCCGAATATAAGCGGATAAACCCTATCCCAAAGCGATACCGAAAAGCAGACCGCCAGGAAAGGAACGAACGCAAGCAGCAAAGCTCCGGCTGTAGGCTTCTTCATGGACAGAACTCCGGTCGAGGCAGAATGAGGAACTCCTGCAGGTTTGTCAAGCGGATGCGTTCCGGTTGGAGGACTCGACAAAACTGGAAACTGGTATCCTAGTGAACCAGATCGCTATGTTCCTTCACGGTATCTTTCCGCCCATCACCACGCCGTTTTATCCCGATGGAAACGTCTATTTTAAAAAGCTCGAGCACAACGTCGAACGCTACTCGAGAACTCCGGTAGCCGGCATCGTAGTGCTCGGCTCGACAGGGGAAGGCGTTTTGCTCTCCGATCAGGAACGCCGCGACGTGCTTAAAACGGCCCGCGCAGTTGCCGCTCCTCATAAAGTACTGATCGCGGGCACGGGTATGGAGTCGGCGATCGAGACCCTGCGCCTGACCGAGTTCGCCGCCGAAGTCGGATACGATCTGGCCCTGGTGCGCACACCCGGCTTCTACCGCGGCCAGATGCAGGCGGCGAACATACTGGCTTTTTATCGTATGGTCGCCGACCGGTCGCCCTTGCCGGTGCTGATCTATAACTTTCCTCGGGTCACCGGGTACGACATGCCAGTGGAAATGCTGGTTGAACTCGCGGATCATCCCAACATTGTGGGGATGAAAGAATCCTGCGGCGAGGTGGAGAAGGTCCGCCGCATTGTGGAAGGCACTCGCAGCATCCAGCGCTCCGCCACCGTCACCGAAACCTTCGAAGCGGTAACTCCCCGCATGCTGGCCGCGGCGACGCAGGGAGTGGTTTCTGAAATCCACGGCCAGGGCGGGGAATTGGTGCAGGTAGCAGCCTCGCCAAAGGGATCCAAGCCATCGTCCTCCGCAGTGAGTGTCGTGGGCGGGATGAAGACCCGGCAAAAGGAAGTTGGATTCCAGACGCTGGTGGGCACTGCGCAGAAGTTCGAGTCCTCGTTGCGAGCTGGGGCTGTAGGCGGCATTCTTGCTTTTGCCGACCCGGCTCCCACCGCCTGCTACGAAGTCTATACGGCCTGGAAAGAAGGCGATTCGGAATTGGCCCGCATTAAACAAGAGCGCATGACGCAGGCCGCGCAGCGTGTCGGCGCCGAGTTAGGCATCCCTGGTTTGAAATATGCCATGAACCTCAACGGCTACTATGGCGGCCCGGCACGGCTCCCGCTTCTGCCGTTGACCGCGGACTTGAAGGCCGAAGTGCAGGCAATCATGGCGGATGTTCGCAACTGATGGCGCGCGAGCCGGAAGCTTATCGCGCTGGTGATACCGCTGGATGAGCGAAAATTTCGGCCCCTGAGTGTAGGATTCTATCCGCTCGCGTGGTGCCCTTCGCGATGCACATCGCTGTGATCTTCCAATGCCTCCAGGTGGGTTATGACCTCCGCACGCATGCCCAACGACTCGCGAAGCCGCTCTTCCAGCTTGGTAGCGCGCTCATGCGCCATGCCCACCGCGGAATGGTAGGGAAACAACAAGTGTAATTCCACAATCAGCCGGTAGCCGGTCATGCGGAATCGCAGGCCGTGATAGTGCACGCCCAATTCTGTACATAGGGCATCCAGCTTTGCTACCAAATCTTTCCCCACTTCCGGATCGCAATAGTCCAGCAATCCACGCGCGGCGTCCCAAACCAGCCGTCCGCCCGACCACAGAATATTCAAGCCGAGCACGATGGCGCAGATCGGATCAAAGGGCTTCCATCCAGTCAGCAGAACCAACCCCAGGCCCAGAACCACCCCGAGGCTTGTCCAGCAGTCGGTGAGCACATGTTTCCCGTCGGCTTCCAGGATGAGCGAGCGATGGCGCCTTCCGGTTCGCACCAAGTACCACCCCAGAGCGCCGTTGATGATGCTGGCTGCGACGATGAACAGAACCCCCACGCCCACATGTTCCAGCTGGAGACCGACTAGCCATTTGTGGATCGCAGCGTACAGAATGGTCGCGGCTGCGACGATAATCATCGCCCCTTCAAAACCCGCCGAAAAAAATGTTATCCGCTCGTACCCGTAGAGAAACCGCTCATTGGCAGGGCGAGTGCTCAGCCAAAGAGCATAGGCGGCAAAACTGACAGCGATGACGTGTACCACGGACTCGGCCGCATCCGTCAGAATGGCGGCCGAACCAGTGATCGTGTAAGCGGTGATCTTCCCGGCCAGCATGAGAATGCCGACCAGCAGAGACAGGCGCATGGCAGCGCGCGTTTGGCGCGCTTCTTTCGTCAAACCTGGGACGGGTGTCGCCGGTGTGACCTGTATCGTGTCCATCATTCAGCTAAGTAACTGGATGGAAATGCTATCTGCCAAACAGGGCTTACGGATGTGACGGGAAACACATGGGGGATAGGGGCGTCACCAGCCCTGTTTCAAGGATACCGGTGGAAACACTGGAACATGCGGGGGGAATGAAAACTTACTTCAGTGCCTTCAGCCGTTTGCTCAGGCGGGACTTATACCGCGCAGCCGTATTCTCATGCAATACGCCCTTCTGAATCGCTTTGTCCAGAGTGGAAACCGTGCGCCGGTAAGTTTCCTCGGCGACCGTCTTGTCGCCCTTTGCCAGGGTCTCGCGAAGGTCGCGCAACGCGCTGCGCAGTTGCGAGGTATTGGCCCGGTTGCGGGCGGTGCGTCGTTCTGTCTGACGGGCGCGTTTGAGCGCCGAAAAGTGATTTGCCATTTAGATACGTTACCTTCGTTTTCTAAGGAAATGTTCCGGTGGGAGCCGAATACGCTATTTTACGGTAGCCGCATCGAGTGGTCAATCAATGTCGAGCACTTTAGACCGTCTCAAGGTCCTACTCGATTCTTCCACGCCCATCGTGGTGATGGAAACGGTCGAGGAAGTGCGCGCCGTGCGCCTGGTTCGTTCCGCCTGCGCCTCCCTGAATCTGACCGCGTTCGAGTGGAGCATCGCCAGCGGATTGGCCCGCTGCGGCAGCGAGGAGCCGGCTTTTCAATCGGAGGCAGCCGGGATTCCATCCCACGCCACCGGTTCCGATGCTGACCTTCATGCCCAGGCGATCTACAACAGCCGGGAGCCAGCACAAATGCTGGGCAACCTAGAGGGAATCTCGATCGAGGCCGCTTTCATCCTGAAAGACCTGCATCGTCACATGGAGGATCCAATTGTCGTTCGCCGCCTGCGCGATGTGGGGCAAAAATTTTCCTTGAACCGGCGGACCGTCATCCTGACCGCGCCTTCCATCACCATTCCTCCCGAGTTGGCCAGCCTGGTGGAATTTCTCGATCTTCCTCTTCCAGACCGGCAGCGCCTGCGCCAGATCATTGACGAAGTAACCGCCAGGCTGGCCAAGGCCCACACTCTTCGCCGTACCCTGGAGCCTTCCGGATTCGACGCTATGGTGGACAACCTGAGGGGCCTGACGGAAGAGGAAGCGGAACGCACCATTTCCCAGGCCATCGTCGGCCGCTACGGATTAGTTCCGGAGATCGTCACCGATGTTCTGCAGTCCAAAAAAGACATGCTGCGCCGCTCCGACATGCTCGAGTTCGTGGAAGCATCCAACACTCTGGCCGGGGTCGGCGGCCTGGAAAATCTGAAGAAGTGGCTTGCCCAACGCCAGGGCACGTGGGAAGAAAAAGCCCGAGCCTTTGGCCTGGAGCCGCCGCGCGGAGTCATCATTCTGGGCGTGCAGGGCTGCGGCAAGAGCCTGTGCGCGCAGGCCATTGCCGGGGAGTGGCAATTGCCGCTGGTCAAGTTCGACACCGGCGCGGTTTTCGACAAGTACATTGGAGAAACGGAAAAACGCATCCGCAAAGTGTTCCGGGTGGCGGAAGGGCTGGCCCCTTGCGTGCTCTGGATTGACGAACTCGAAAAAGTCTTTGCCGGCAGTGGCCCCGACTCTGCTTCCGTGGATGCCGGCGTCTCCGCCCGCATCCTGGCTGCATTTCTTTCCTGGATGCAGGATCGCAAGGCCCCGGTTTTTGTCGCTGCTACCTGCAACAATGTCTCTGCGCTTCCGCCGGAACTGATCCGCAAGGGCCGATTTGACGAACTGTTTTTTGTAGATCTGCCGAACCAGACCGAACGCCAGCAAATATTTGCCATTCAGTTGGCGCGCCGGAAACGGGATCCCGGCGAGTTCGACCTGGTTCGCCTATCCGCTGTTTCGCAAGGCTACTCGGGGGCTGAGATCGAAGCCGTGGTCCAGACCGGGCTCTACGCTGCTTACGCCGGCAAGCAACCGCTCCGCACCCAGGCCCTTCTCGAAGCCCTTGCCCAGACGGTTCCGCTTTCCAGAACCAGAGCCGAAGAAATTCAAGCCCTGCGTGCTTGGGCCGGTTCGCGGGCCGTGCCGGCCTCTCTGCGTCAAGCTGAAGCGAAAGTAGGATAATCCGACTCGCAAGCAAACCTCTCGCCCCTCCCATTGACTCCCCGATGCGTCGGCGGTACCCTAGGCGCGATGGTAGTTGTTCCGCTCTCAACGCCGAGCACCCCGGCAGGTCATAACCCTGAAGCGGCACTGTACTCTCGCTGTGGAAGCCATTCCGGCATCCCTCTACCTTGCATTGCATCTAACCCGCTCACAACGGAGCTCGCGCCATCTACTGAATGAAGAAGAGCATCGCAGTCACCCCCAACATCGAGACCCTGTTCGGCACCCGGGATGAAAATCTGCATGTTCTGGAAGACGGGCTGAACGTCACCATTGACCTGCGCTCCGACTCGATTGATCTCGAAGGCGCGCCCCGCGACGTAGCCCGCGCCCAGCAGGTCTTTACCGATTACGAGCACTTGCAGCGCTCCGGGTTCACTTTTAACAATGGCGATCTGAACAGCCTGCTGCGCGTTCTGGTCGGAGATCCGAAAGCGACTCTCCGCGGTTTAGCTGAGGCTGGTCGCGCCCGCTCGTTTGGCGGCCGCACCGTCCAGCCCAAAGGCCCCAATCAGCGCCGTTATCTCGAAGCCATCGAAAAGCATGACATGGTGTTCGGCATCGGCCCGGCTGGTACCGGCAAAACTTATCTGGCGGTCGCCATGGCGATTTCTGCTCTCCTGGCCAAGCGTGTCAACCGCATTATTCTGGCTCGCCCTGCCGTCGAAGCCGGGGAACGCTTGGGCTTTTTGCCCGGAAGCCTGCAGGAAAAGATTGATCCTTATCTGCGCCCGCTCTACGACGCGCTCTACGACATGCTCGATCCCGAGCGCGTGGACCGCTATCTGGAAAAGAACGTCATCGAGATCGCTCCCATCGCTTTCATGCGCGGGCGCACGCTGAACGACTCGTTCGTCATTCTCGACGAAGCTCAAAACACCACCTCCGAGCAGATGAAAATGTTCGTGACTCGTCTCGGCTTCAACTCCAAGGCGGTAATCACCGGCGACGTCACCCAGATTGACCTGCCCAGCGCCCGCCGCAGTGGACTGCTCGAAGCGGTGGATATTTTAAAGAATGTTCAGGGGCTGACTTTTATTTATTTCGACGAAGCCGACGTCGTCCGCCACCATCTCGTGCAGCGCATTATCCGCGCCTACGACGAACACAAGAGCCGCCTGGCGGAGGACCAAATCCCGCTGCTTGAGGCCAGGACCGAGTCCCGGCCCGAGGTCAAAAACGGCGGGAATGACACGCCCGAGATCGTCGGCACTCCCTCCGAAGACAGCCAAAAAAGAGTTGCCTCATAATCAACCAGCGCGACCTGCCGCATAAACGCATAAAATAAACGAGAGGGCGCTGGATGGTCGCCCTGCTTCTTGCCCCATGGTTATTCTCAGAAAGCCGGTGCCGGGCCTCACTGAGATGACGCTCGTGCGTTTTCTCCACCGGGCAGGCCGGTCCGTGGGTTTGCCGGGCGCCGTGAACGTCCTGGTGACGACCAACAAAGAGTTGCGGTCGCTCAATCGCCGGTTCTGTGGCAAAGATCGACCTACCGACGTACTTTCCTTTCCGCCCGTGCCCGGCCTGGTGCCTGGCCTCGCCGGGGATATCGCGATTTCCGCCGAAATTGCGGGCCAAAACGCCGCCGACCTTGGCCATTCTCTCGCTTTGGAGGTCAAGATTCTGGCCCTGCATGGCATACTGCACCTTGCAGGCTATGATCACGAGTCGGACCAGGGCGCGATGGCCCGCCAGGAAATGAAATTGCGTAAATCGCTTGGACTGCCTTCGGGGTTAATCGAAAGAATCGGTGCGCCTTCCGCTCCGAAGCCGCCAGCCAAACGAAAACCCCTCAAGACGCGCGGCCGCTCCTCACGAAAGCGATGAACTACGCCATAGCCATTGCGCTCATTCTGCTGGCTGCATTGCTTACCCTCGTCTCCTATGTGGAGCGCATTTACAACGAAATCGGCAAATTTCTCTCCCGCGAATTCCAGGACAACATCGATGTCTTCGAGCAAACCATCGAACCCAAACTCGGCATTGGGCGCGAGCGGGCCTCCATTTCTGTCGCGGTCCTGGCCCAGTTGATTACTGCAGCCATCGCCATGCTGATCGGCTTTCTGGTTTTTCGCGAGCATGGCTGGGGCATTGAAGAAGTGTTGCAGGCGACCTTGAGCCTGGTCATCATCGTGCTGGTTTTTAATCGCTTCCTGCCCTTCGTTTTTTTCTCCCGAACCAGTGGAAAATGGCTCATTCCCTGGGTTTGGCTATTGCGTCTGTTGATCTATCTCATTTTGCCCATTACCCTGGCCCTCGGTTTTCTGCGTTCGGTTACGACACTCACAAAAGAACATTCAGAGGAGGCGCCCGAGACTCAAGCCGAGGCGGTGGAAGCTCTCATCGAAGCCGGCGAGGAGGAGGGCATCCTCGACGAAAGCAATCGCGATCTTATCCAGTCGGTCGTCCAATTCGGCGAGAAGACGGTGCGCGAGGCCATGAAGCCGCGCCCGGAAATCGTCGCCGTGCCCACCAACACCACCGTCGAACAATTCATCGAGTTGCTGCGCGTCAAGCCCTTCTCCCGCGTTCCCGTGTTCGAAGGCACCATTCACAACATCGTCGGCATCGTGTACGCCCAGGACATTTTGCAGGTTCCCGACTCCGAAGCCCACTCCCGCACCGTGGACAGCGTCATGCGCAAGGACGTCTATTTTGTTCCCGAGAGCAAGCTGGGCAGCGTGCTCTTGCGCGAGATGCAGAGAAACAATATCCGCATGACCATTGTGGTGGACGAATACGGCGGCGTTGCCGGCCTGGTCACGATCGAAGATCTGGTCGAGGAAATCGTCGGCGAGATCGGGGACGAACACGAGAAAGCGCTGGTCGTCCGCGAGAATGATCACTCCTACATCGTGCCCGGCAACATGGACGTCGACCGCCTGGTCGAGCTTTTCGGCGTGCGTCCGGAGAGCAAAGAATCGGCCACGGTCGCCGGACTGGTCAGCGAACTAGCCGGCCATATCCCGCAAAAGGGCGAGGTCATTCAGGAGAATGGCTTGCGCTTCGAAGTCCTCGATTCCACCACCCGCCGCGTGGAACGGGTGCGCATTTCCGTTCCCCAACCCAAGCAAATGAAGCTGATATAGCTTTGCCGAGGAGCGACGGAAGTCTCGCCCGTGAGGCTGAGCCCGTATGATAGCCTGCCGTAAAAGTGCCGATTATCCATCGGAGTGACCATGGACCCCGAAACCCGAGCGCGTGTGGACGAAAACGGTCGCCTCGTGATTCCCGCCTCCTATCGCAAAGCCCTTGGCATCAGCGCCGGAGACGAAGTCTTCCTGCGGATAGAAGACGACGAACTACGCATCACGACCTTAAAGTGGCGTCTGGAACGGGCTCGCCGCCATATCCGGCAATATGTGAAGCCCGGCAGATCGTTGGCCGACGAACTTATCGCCGGACATCGCGAGGCAGCCAGGCGTGAGTAGGGTAGTGCTGGACGGCTCCGTTTGACGGCAGACCCCGCCTGCCTGGCTTTGGGAATTCCCCTGAACGCTCCCGTCTATACCGCCGACAGGACCTGGAGAAAACTGAAACTGGGTGTACAAATCCATGTCATCCGTTAGCCGCCACCCGCTCGTATCGCCGCCCGCCCGAAACTGGTAGCCTTGTCCTGCATGTCCTTTCGCTCTGGCTTCGTCTGCATCCTCGGTCGCCCCAACGCGGGCAAGTCCACGCTGTTGAACGCGCTCGTCGGCGAAAAGCTGGCCATTATCAGTCCCAAGCCGCAAACCACGCGCAACCGCATCCTGGGAATCATCCATGCCCCCAGGCAGAAGGGAAGACCCGCCGGTCAGATCATCCTTCTGGATACGCCCGGTGTGCACCGGCCCGACAGTTCGCTCGGCCGCAAGATGATGTCCGAGGTCCGCGAAGCTCTCGACGGCTGCAATCTTATTCTGCTCATCGAAGACGCCGCCCGCCGCCGCGACGCCTCCGACCAATTTGTGATTGATCTGGTCAGGAAATCGAAGACGCCCTCTTTTCTGCTGCTCAACAAAATTGACCTTCTGCACGGCCGCGCCGATGGCAAGAGCCAGAGCAGAAGCAAAGACAAGCTCCTTCCGCTGATTGACGCATACCGCCGCCTGCACGACTTTCAGGAAATCATCCCCATCTCGGCGCGCAAGCGGGAAGGCCTGGATCTCTTGCTGCAAAAAATTCTCCTCGCCCTGCCCGAAGGCCCGCGCTATTTTCCCGATGATCAGATCACCGACCAGCCTCTGCGCTTCATGGTCGCGGAAATCATCCGCGAGCAGATTCTCGTCGAGACCAAAGAAGAAGTTCCCTACGCCACCACCGTTTTGATCGATCAGTTCGAGGAAGGAGCCAGGCTCACCCGCATTGCTGCGACCGTCTATTGCGAGCGCGACGGCCAGAAAGCCATCCTCGTCGGCAAAGGCGGCCAGATGCTCAAGAAAATCGGCACCGCCGCCCGCCTGCAGATCGAAAAAATGGTCGGCACCAAAGTGTTCCTGGAACTCTTCGTGAAGGTACGCTCCGGCTGGCGCGAATCGCGCGAGTTCGTCGAAGATCTCGACTGGCGCCGCCAACTGGACCAGCTCCGCTAGAAACTAGATCCAGTCCTTTCAGAACCAGGTTTTTGCGCGATAGGCTAGATACATCTCCCCGAATTTCTCCTGCAATAATTGCTGTTCCTTACGGGCATTGCGGACTTGCAACGGAACCAGAACCAGCAGAATGCAAGCCAGGTACCAGAAGTGCGTGGCCAACGTGAGGCCTACAACCGTGAGGTCCATAAACAGATACATGGGGTTGCGAATCCGGGAATACAACCCGTGAGTTACTAATCCTTTGGCTTGCGGCGCGAATGCAAAAGATTTACCCAGCTGGACGCGGGAAAGTGACGCCAGCGCAAAGGAAACACTTGCGAGCAGGATTCCAGCAGCAGTGATCAGATCCATTGTCCCAAACACTACCCGATGTTGCACCCAAAGGAAAAGCCCCGTTCTCGCGAACGGGGCCTTTTCTCATATTCCCCGGCTACCCCTCTATTTCGTCGAAGCCTTGTCCAGTTCTTTGGTAACGGTCACCGGCTTGTGTTGCCGCTTCCCGGTCGCCTGCCCCGAGGCGGCATCTCGCGGGCTTTGAATGGTGGAACTGCTGTGCAGCACGGCATCTTTTTCCGTCGCATGTCCGGAATCCTTTACCGCTTTGACCTCGGTCCTTCCGTCGCCGTCCACATCTCCGGTCGCGACCCGTGGTGTGCTGCTGGCGCTGCTACTCGAACTGGTCGCAGTCTTGCCGCTGGCCTGCCCGGAAGCCGCATCGCGTGCCGCTAAATCGCGATGGACCAGCATCGGCTTATGCATCCGTTTCCCCGACGCCTGACCGGACGCCGCGTCTCGTGGCGACGCCACCGATTTTTCCGTTCCCGTCTGGCTTTGCTGGTTGTTCGACTGCGCAAAGGCCCCCAGCGACAGACATATCAACCCCACAAGCACAATCTTGTTCATGTTTTTCTCCTAGTAGTTGTGACGACCTGAAACAAATCCCTACCCGTGCAAACGCAACAAGAACCCCACATTGCAAATGCAACGATGTTGGAGAGTTCTTATCCGCCGGGCAAGTTACCTTGGTAAGTGGAATGTAGGGCGGATATGTTGTCCGTTTGGACTTCCTTCTGATACCGCGCAAATACCAAAAGCCCCGCAGATGCAGGGCTCTTGGCTTGAACTCGCTGGAAAGAAACCGCGGCGGGAACCGTGTCCCCAGGGACACCAGCTAGAACGGAATATCCTCATCACTTATCGGCGTCGCCCCCGCCGGTTCCGGTTCCGGCGCGCGCTGGTCGAAGTTGTTTCCGCCCGAGGCTCCGCGGGAGTATCCGCCGCCACCCTCGCCGCCTTCGCCGCGTCCGCCGAGCAGCACCAGATCGCTGGCTACTACTTCGGTCATATATTTCTTCTGCCCGGTCTGCTTGTCATCCCAGGAGCGGGTTTGCAGGCGACCTTCGATGTACACTTTGCCGCCCTTTTTCAAATATTCGCCGGCAATCTCCGCCAGCCTCTGCCAGAGTACAACGTTGTGCCACTCGGTGCGGTCCTGCCACTGGCCGTCTTTATCCTTGTAGCGCTCGTTGGTCGCCAGCGCGAGCTTCGCCACCGGAGTGCCCTGCGGCGTGTACTTCACCTCGGGATCCTTGCCAAGATTGCCCAATAAAATAACTTTATTCACGCTTTTGCCTGCCATGAGTGCTGCTCCTTCCGCCCACGTGGGGCTGAGAGATAAGAGTGCCCGAAACGCCGGGGTTCGGAACGCTGGTGTCGAAACCTGGGAACGCGAATCCTAAGGGGCTGGATGGTCAATATATCAGAAGCAGTTAGCCTTTAGCACTCAGCATTTGGCTTCCATCGGTCCGTGTTCCAATTCGGAATTCCCGGAGCTAAATGCCAAGTGCCAACCGCCAAAAGCTGGGGTATAATGCCCGCCATGCCTGCCGAGACCAAGGCCCCCGGGCTAGTCCCCGATGAGATGAAGTTCGAGCCCAAGTCCAAAGGCCTTCTCACCCCGCGCAAGAAAAAACCCAAAGAGCTGGCCGTCATCACCGAATGCTGCACCGGTTGCGCCGGTTCCCCGGCGTGCGTGGAGTACTGCCCCGTCGAAGACTGCATGTTCTGGGTGCCGGATGAAGACAACCCACCCTTTGGCCGCATTCAGGTGGACCCTATCCTCTGCATCGGCTGCAAAAAGTGCATCAGCAAAGGGCCGGATGGCTGCTTCCTCGACGGCTGCCCCTGGGACGCCATCGTCATGGTCGATACGGTGGAAATCGAAAAAGAAGTCGGCGCGATGCCGATTTGAACCGCAGTCGTTGGTCCTTGGCCGTTCGTCGTTGGCCTTGACCTTCTCGGAAGTAAACTGTCCAACCGCTACTTCGCCCGGCTGCGAATCGCCTCGTCGGTTAGCACCGCCTGCTTGCGCACGTCATCCGAAATATCCGGCACATTGCGCTCGTAAGGTTGAATGGCGGGCAAATCCTCCGGCTGTCCAACCAGATAAAGCGCTCGCAGTGCCTCCCACGCTTGCTCGGTCGCCGGATCAATCGTCGCAATCCGCGCTCCAGCCGTAACCGGCTGCCCCTCTTGTACATACAAATTTCGCAGGCGTCCGCTGATCGCCGAGCGAATCTCGACCGCCTTCCCCTCAACCTGCAGCTTGGCGATCACTCCGCCCTGGTGAATGGCCGTGCCGGCCGTCGCCGTGTCCACTACCGTGCCGGACTGCGGCGCCGTCAGTTGCTCCGGCTGCAGCAGCGCCACTATCTGCGTCCGCCCCGAGGCATCGCCAAAACGCACCAAGGACAGCGCCGCATTGCCGCGCACCATCAGAGACGGATCATTCAGCATCCCCAGCAGCGCTTGGTGAAAGCCCGCGCCCGCCGTGTCCTGCCCCATGACCCAGGCATCGGTATTGCGCACCTCATCCACGGGATACGAAGCCAGCCGGACCAGGTCGGGGTACCAGCGCGCGGCCGAAGCATCGTGCTTGGAAATGCCATCCCCAATCTGCACCAGCGCATGCTGAATATGCCGCGGCTTCTTGTCATCCTGCAGATATTCGGCAAGCTGCTGGTCTGACAGATGCCGCCCAAACCACGTGTTCCACCAGAACAGAAATGGCATGGAGACAATCAGCCACGCCGTGACAAAGAAAAGAACGCGTTGCGCAGGGGACATGCGGCGGCGCGGCTTGGGGGGAACACCTGCAGGAACGGACAAGGACTCGGCGGACATCGCGGAGCTATTTCACCACAGAGTACGCAGAGAGCACAGAAAAAAATACAAGGTATCCATCTTCCAAAAGTAGGAGGGCTAGGTCCGTAGCGCGAACAAGGAACTGACGAGGATAGAGATGATCGTCCCAGCTCCCACTGCTAGAGCCAGCATGCCCCAGTAGGGGCTTGCGGCATATTGTAGGGCCGCGGAGTGCACCAACTTGACAATCCAGTCGCGGGCCGCCGACGGAGTGGAAGCGAACCAAATGCCTGCGAGGGCGATGGCGGCTGAGCCGGCCTTTGTCACCAGTGTGATCGGGCGTGCTGCGCGGGCCAAGGCGGCATCGCGGGAGCGTAACTGCGCTTTCCACCAGAGCAGGCCGGCGGCGGGCAGAAGGACTTCGGATTTCTCTAGCCTTCTTTGTTCCCCTAGGTATTGCGCCACCCGCAGACGCTTGCAATTTCGCCGTTCTGTATCGGCGCAGCGAGTTGGCGATGACCCACAAAATCCAAGAGCAGGTTGCAAAAAACGTTGGGAAAATGACAAGTTCTTCTTGCACGGCGGTTTCCTCCCTGATGCCTGAGGCTGACGAGACGGATGATCCAGCTCTCGACGGTACAACGATTGGCCGGGCAAATGGTTAACAAGTAAATCGCTGCGTGACGGTCGCAGTGCTCTTCCGCATCTACGGAAGGCCCAAATAGTGATTCACAATCAACACCAGCGTAACCAGCACGGGCAGCAGCAACAGAACTATCGACGCAACCAGCAAAACCTCGCTGAACAAATCTGCTTTCATCAACTCGTCCCGATGCATCTCGCCTCCTTAATGTGGCGCGGATGTGTCGTTCGTTAGAGGCAGATGTTGTCCCGGTTGTAGTCTTCCTGCGGTCACTTCTACACAGAAGTGCACCATTTACCCTAGGTAGTGGACGGGACTGGGTCGAATTTCCAATCCTCACCCCGCAGCCTTCCTCTCCTGCTTTGCCTCCCACCGCAGCCGCGCCGCCACCAGCCGGATCTCGTTAAAAGTAATCTCCGCCGCCACCGCATCCTTAATCGGTCGCAACGCTCCTGTGCCCAGCCGCGCGCAAGCGGCTTCAATCTCCTTTACCGTGGACGCCTCGACCCACCCGGTTTTGAACTCCACCTCGCCGCTCTCCACCAACTCGGCAACGGAACTGATCACCGTCGAAATCTGCCGCCCGCGGATGGTGGCAATCTCCGCGAAGCTTTGTCCCTCCTTCAGCAATCGTTTCGTCGCCGCCGCCGGCCGTGAAATCGCCCGGGGAGGTTCGCTGGCCCGCGCTCCCTTGCCGAACTCTTTCAGCGCGGCGAAAATCTGCGGCCCATACATTTGCGCCTTGCGCTCGCCAAACCCGGTAATCTGCAAAAGCTCCGCAATGGACTTCGGCTGCTTCCGGCAGATTTCCTCCAGCGCCGTATCGTGCATCACCACGAACGCCGGCGATCCCTGTGCCCGCGCCGTTTTGCGCCGCCACTCCCGCAGATAATCGCGCAGCGCTTCATCCACCCCGGCCATGCCGGCGACCGCAGTCGAACGCGCTCTCCCCACCGCTGGTTCGGCCGCCTCGCCCAATCCCGCCGGAGCGCCACCACACACGTCGCAGGTGCCGCACGCCTGCCACTTCGGCTGTTCCCCAAAGTGGAGGCAAATTTGCCGCTGCCGGCATTCCGTCGAATCGGCAAATGCCCGGATAATGTGATAACGCTGCCACGCCCGGTCTCGCTCCTGCGCATCCGAGATTTGCTTCATGAAGTGCGCCAGCAGCGCCGCATCCTGTTTTTGCCAAAGCAGAATGCAGTCCGCCGGGTCCCCGTCCCGTCCGGCGCGCCCCGCCTCCTGGTAATACTGCTCAATGGATTTCGGCAGCGACATATGAATCACCGCCCGCACCGTCGCCTTGTTGATCCCCAATCCGAACGCGATGGTCCCCACCAGCACCCGCACTTCGTCCGACATCCAGGCTTCCTGGTTCCGCTGGCGTACGGCGGCTTCCATTTTTCCGTGGTAGGCAATCGCCGCCACCCCATGCTCCTCGAGAAAATCCACCGTCTGCTCGACCCGCGCGATCGTCGGTTCGTACACGATCACGTTCCCCTCCGGATAATTACGCAACAGCGCCCGCAGCAGCCCGGGCATCTCCCGCCCTTTGCATTCCTTTACCGAGTAACGCAAATTGGGGCGATGAAAGCTGGCAATGTATTTATCCGGAGAGCGCAGCTGCAACTGGTGAAGAATGTCATGCCGCACCCGCTGCGTGGCGCTGGCGGTAAAGGCGGCCAGATGTGCCTGCGGAAAATGCACTCGCAGCCGGTTCAGCTGCCGGTAGTCAGGACGGAATTCGTGTCCCCATTCGGAAATGCAATGCGCCTCGTCGATCGCGAAGAAGGAAATCGGAACGCCGCGCAGCCAGCCCACCGTCTCTTCTCGCGCCAGCCGCTCCGGCGAAAGGTACAGCAGCCGGTACTCGCCCTCGCGCGCTTTCACCATGATGCGCGACTGCTCGCCCGCCGTCATCGTGCTGTTCAACACCGCCGCCGGAATGCCCATCTGCGCCAGTTGCGCCGCCTGGTCCTGCATCAGCGCAATCAGCGGCGAGATCACCACCGCTGTCTTCCCCAACACCAGTGCCGGTAACTGGTAGCACAGCGACTTCCCGCCGCCGGTCGGCATGATCACGCAGGTGTCGTGCCCGGCCACCAGGCTGCGCACAATGCGCTCCTGCAGCGGCCGAAACGAACTGTAGCCCCAGTAGCGATGCAACGGGCCGAGCAAATCCAGCTCAGGCATAAGGGACAGTATAGGTCGCCGCATGCCTCATCAGCGGTACAAACAACTACCAGGAGTTCCAATCCGGGACGTTCAGCCGAGTGGCAAACAGTCGGGTGCCCCATTTCCCGCGCGTCTTTTGCGCGAGAAGTGGGAGGCAAGAAAGCCTACAGCATCCGTGCACGGAGATATTAAAGTGCTGGACGGTTTGAGGTTGGCCCGGGCAAGCACAACTTCTCAACTTACATAAGAGAGTAGGCGGCCGCCAAAGCCACCGCGACCCGCACCAGGCGGGTTCTCCCCGTGGCATTCCTCTTGGCCCAATTCCAACTCCAACCCAGCCCCGTCATCGAAATCAACAGGACGCCGATCCATCCCAGCGTGGGCAGCAAGGTGAGAGTCGGGCCAATGACCTGCTTCAGCCCGGTATTCCACAGTGAGCCATAGAGGATTGCGATGTGGATGAAGTAAATGACCAGAGATTCCTGCGCGAGCGAACGAATCGCCGATTCCGGAAGGCTTACACGTTTCGCCACGAATGCAAAACCGGCCAGCAGAAAACACACACACCCCATTCGCACCAGAACCAGATTGGGGCTGGTGTGCCAGTAATCGGCATGGCCGTACGCCGCCAGGGGCAGGTGCTGCCAGGCCGTGGCTGCCAGGGCCAGCAGCAGGCCGCCGGCTCCCAGTTGCACAAACGGAAAAGCTCCCCGTCGGCTCTCCCATGTTTTGCAAAAATAGCCTACTCCCACCCCGAACAATACATAGCCGGACCAGGGAAACAGCGGGAACAGCGAGCCGTTCAATCCATTCAGGTAAGCGAGAATAGGATGAGGCACGAAGCCCAAGCTCGTCTGCCACAGCAGCGGCGTGAGCAGGACCACCAGCCCTCCCCAAACCACCGCCATCCGGGCAAAGCGCTCCGGCGTTTTTGCCAACAGCGCCAGAATTTGCAGCGCCGCCAGGGTCAGCCCGATGCACTGCAACACATCCACCTGATACCCGCTTTCCCAGCCGCTCGCGTCCAGCCAGCGAAGGCCTTGCAATGTGCGAGCCGGGAAATGCATGAGGTAGCCCAGCAGAACGAAGAAACCGAACTTGCGAAGCCTTCGGTAAAACGCCGGCGAGGGGCTCGCGTAGGATTCCCACTTGCGGGACGTCGCCAAAAAGAACGACATGCCCGACAGCATGAAAAATGTTGGCGCGGTGAGCCCTCGAAAAAATAGCCACTTGTCAAATACAAAACCGTGTCGTAACTCCGGAGCCAGCAGGACATCCAGAGTGTGCCCCTGGATCATCAGCAGGATGGCAACCACGCGCGCCAAATCAATGGCAATATGGCGTGAAGATGGTGGAGAAAAACGACTCAATCGGTTCTACCGTAGCTCTCAGGATAGTCGGCTTCAAATGCCAAGCCGGTCCAAGCAGCCTATTGGGTCTCCCCGAAAACTGCAAGGGGCGGGATAAATGGCAGAATACCGCTCATTTCCAAACCAGGCTGCCCCATTTCTCGCGCGCTTTTTGCGCGAGAAGTGGCAGGCAAGAAGCCGCCGTGGAGTCGAACGCCCCCCGTGCTACCATCAGCGCCCGAAATGCACAGGCATTCTCGCGACGCAGTGTCCACGGGCAAGCTGACGGATGAAGTCTGGTTTCAGGCGCGTGGGATGCAAGCGAAACTTACAGTTCGCCCCGCTTCGTCAACCCGACCGCATAATCGCAAGCTCGCGCCGTGAGCGCCATGTAAGTCAACGACGGGTTCTGGCAGGCGGAAGAGACCATGCACGAACCATCCGTAATAAACAGGTTCTTCACATCATGCGCCTGATTGTGAGCATTGAGCACGGAGGTTTTGGGATCGTGCCCCATGCGGGCGCTGCCCATTTCATGAATGCCGACCCCGGGCGCTGAGGGCATATCCTGCACGACAATATCTGTTGCGCCCGCCGCCTCCAGCATCTCCGCCGCCGTCAGCGCCGCGTCTCTGGCTGATGGCCAGTTCATTCTCTCTCCACTTGCAGCTGATGCGCAGGGTCGGAATGCCCCAGGCATCCACTTTGCCTTTATCAATTTCTGCGCGATTGTCCGGATGCGGCAGGCATTCGCCAAAGCCGGTGAATCCGAACTTCCACGGGCCGGGCCGGCGAAGCGTGTGCTTGAACTCGGCGCCAAAGCCGCGCATGGTGAATCCACGCTCCCATCCCTCGCGATGGCCGCCGCCCTGGAAGCCGTAGCCCCGCACAAATCCCGGCTGCTTTTCCGTCACATTGCGGAATCGCGGCACATAAATCCCGTTGGGCCGGTTGCCGATCGGCATTTTGTCTTCATTGCCGGCGAGCGTGCCCGTAGCCCCCACCATGCAGATGTGGTCCATCAGATTGCGCCCCACCTGCCCGCTGGAGTTCGCCAGGCCGTCAGGAAATTCCCGCGTAGCCGAATTGAGCAGAATCCGCGCCGACTCCATCGTGGACGCACACAAAAAAACAATGCGTCCATGAAACTCCATCGCCTCGTGCGATTGCCCATCAATCACGCGAATGCCTTTAATCTTTTGCGTCTGCGGATCGAAGATCAAACTGTGCACCACACTGTACGGCCGCATGGTTAACTTGCCCGTCGCCTGTGCCGCCGGCAAAGTCGAATTCACGCTGCTGAAGTAAGAACGCGTGATGCATCCCCGGCTGCACGGCCCGCAATAGTGGCAAGCGGCGCGCCCGCGGTGTGGCTGCGTCAGAATGGCGGTTCGCCCAATCGTCATCACGCGTTTGCCGCCGTAGGTTTTGGCAATGACGTCTTTCATCACCAGTTCGGCGCAGTTCATCTCCATGGGCGGAAGAAATTTGCCGTCGGGCAACTGCGGCAGGCCCTCCGCCTGCCCGCTCACCCCGATGAAGTCCTCCACGTGGTCGTACCAGGGGGCGATGTCTTTGTAGCGGATCGGCCAATCCGCGCCGATTCCTTCCTTCAGGTTTGCCTCAAAATCGAGATCGCTCCAGCGATACGACTGCCGCCCCCACATGATCGAGCGCCCGCCCACATGCCGCCCCCGCAGATACAGGTAAGGCTCGTCCGGCGGCGTGGAATAAGGATTCTCCCGGTCATTCACGAAAAACTTGGCATTCCACTCGTCACCAACCTCCCTCTGGATGGGCTGGTCTCGCAGCATCTTCTTGCGGTCGCCCAGCCCGCGAAACTTCACCTCCCAGGTGGGCACGTGCTCCACGTAATCCACTTCCGGCACAATCGAACGCCCGGCCTCGAGCACCAGCGTCTCCATGCCTTTTCCGTAAGCTCTTTCGCGGCCCATCCGCCCGACATTCCTGAGCCGATCACAATCGCGTCGTAAGTTTTCGTCATCATGGTCTAGTTCGCCAGCTCCTCGGGAACGGGCGCACAGCCCGCGTGTCCCGCTGGAATGATGGAACGGTGCAACTCCTCTTCAAAGCCCGCCTCCGAGGTGTAGTAGCCAATCAGCGTAAGCCGCTTCATTGTCTGGAAAAAGCCGGGCGGGTTGGCCAGCGCTACGAACTCCGCATACGAAGGATTGGGGAACCTTGGCAGGCTGTCCGTAGCCTCGCTGTCGAGTTGGGTGAGGATCTCCTTCTGCTGCGCCTCGCTGCACGCGATGAATGGGTTTCCGAACAGCTCTTGGCTGCGCGCGTCCACCTGACCGAGACCGGAGAGAAATCGCGCCGTGTCGCCTTCGTCATACCACTCGCTCAGAATCAGATCGATGAACTCGTTGACCTTCACCGCCTTGGCCCCGGGAGTGTTGGTCTGCGGAATGATGAGTTCGGCGATCGTGACGACCGTCGCATTCTGATGAGGGTTCAGCGTTTTCAACCCGGGCATTTCTGCAATCTGGGCATGAATGCCGCGGAACAGTGAGAACGCCTCCGAAGACAGAGCCGGCAGCGCGGCCGCCAAGGCCAGCAACTTCAAAACTTCCCGTCTTTCCATTTCTTTTCCTTCGGTGGGATTGCGAACAACGCCATAGGATTATAGCCCCGACACAATTCAGATTTGCGCGGGAAAAATTCCGTTCGCACCTCACAGCAGACTGTTCTACAATGCCGCGACATGACATGGCCCCTCCGCGCAACCGAACCCGGGGGCTGCCCAAGTCGGAAAGAGAGTTCGTGGAACTGCTGATCCAGGTCAACCCGCTTCCGAGTGAGATAGAGCGAGTCGGGCTCTAGAATAAACATCCAGCAAATTACAGTTTCGCCGGACGACTGGCGCGCAGGTTAGCGCCGTATGGTGGGGCGAGTACGCCCTTCGACCTTAACCCCTAGCTGCTTCCGAGAGGAGAAAGAGTGATGATGGCAACGACGACTTCCACAAGCCAACCCATAAAGGTCGGCGTGATTACGGATATGACCGGACCGCTTTCGTTTCTGGGTATGGCCAATGCGAACGTGGCCAAAATGGTAATCGCTGACATCAATGCCAAGGGCGGACTGTTGGGGAGGCAGATCGGTCTGCACCTTGAGGACAGCGCCACCACCGACAGTGTGGCGGAGGCCAAAGCCAGAAAGCTTGTGCAGCAGGATCGGGTAGACGTAATCCTCGGCGGCATCTACAGTTCGACCAGGCAGGCGATCAAGGGTCCGGCCGTAGCCGAAGGCAAGAAGCTCTACATCTACCCCGAGCAATACGAAGGGCAGGAATGTGATCCACTCATCTTCTGCACCGGACCGGTGCCGGCGCAGCAGATGGAGTCTTTCATTCCCTGGCTGATGCAGAAAACAGGGGCGAAGAAATTCTACTGCCCCTCCGCCGATTACATCTGGCCTCACGTCATGAATCAGAAGCTGCGCGAAGTGGCCAAAGCCCACGGCGGCTCGGTTGTCGGCGAAGAGTACTTTCCCCTCGATCATACCGGCTATGCCGCGACCATCGAGAAAATTAACTCCACTGGCGCCGAGGTGGTATTCAATACCACTGTTCCACCCGGGGTGGGGCCGTTCCTGGAGCAGCTTTACAACTCCGGCTTCACCAAACGAGGTGGACACCTGGTGTGTACCTACTTCGAGGAGAACTTCGCCGGTTTCTTCCCCGCCGCCCATGTCGAGGGCGCGTACAGCTGTCTTGACTATTACCAGAACGTGAGCGATCCCTTCAGCAGGCAGCTCCTCGATCGATACAACAAGCTCTACCCCGACAGCGCCAAGTTCACCGCGGGCAGCGCATCAACCGGCATGTATCGAGGGTTGAAACTCTGGGAGGCTGCGGTCAAAGAGGCAGGCTCGCTAAACCAGGCCGATGTGATCAAGGCTCTGGACCATGCCAATCTCGCGCAGGGTCCCGGCGGCCCAGCCGAAATGGTTCCCGGCCAGCATCATGTGCGCATGAACATGTACATCGCGCAGGTGAAGAACGGAAACTTCGAGGTTGTCGAGAACCTCGGGATGCTCGATCCCAAGGAGTGTGGGCAAGGCATCAAGTAAACGAGCAAGCTCGTATCACGTCCCGCCCAGTCCGTCCAAATCGGGACGGACAAGGACGGGGCGCCCGCTCTCCCTCTACTTTCCCGACTCCATGGCGGCTTCGGCTTTCAGGCTTGCGAGATCGCGGAAGACCGTAACCACCGCCGCCGTGCGCCCATCCTTCTTGTAGGTCACGGTGGCATCGTGGGAGTCAAGACTGCCGTCTATCTCAATCGCATCCCACTTTTCCGCATGGCCGACGTAATTGATGGCAATGTCATAGTGCTGGCTCCAGAAGAACGGGACCGCCTCGTAGCGTTGCCGCTGTCCCAGGATATTCTTCGCAGCCACCTGCCCCTGGCGCTCGGCCACCACCCAGTGCTCCACGCGAATGCGTTCTCCAGAATACGGGTCGGGCCAGCGCGCAATGTCGCCGGCGGCGAAGATCCCCGGTACGCTGCTTTCGAGGTACTCATTCACCGCAACGCCGTGATCCACGGACAGACCCGCGTGCTCAGCTAATGCCAACGCAGGACGCACGCCGACACCCACGACAACGAAATCGGCGCCCAGCTTCGAGCCTCCGCTCAGGGTCAGGGTGGCTCCATCCATGCGGCGGACGGTCTGTTCCAGATGAAATATAACTCCATGCGACTCGTGCAGCCCGCGAATGAATTTCCCTACCTCGGCGCCCATCACGCGCTCCAGCGGCTGCTTTTCCGGAGCCACAACGTTCACCGTCAGTCCGCGCGTGCGCAGAGAAGCTGCCACCTCCAGCCCGATGAAGCTCGCGCCTACAACCACGGCGCTCTTTGCGGAAGCGGCGCGGGCGGCAATGGCCCGGCTGTCGGCAAAACTCCGCAGATAGTAGACTTGCGACTCCGCCGCCCCCTCGATTGGCAGCCTGACGGGCTCCGCGCCGGTCGTCAGCAAAAGCGCTCCATACGAATAGCTCTTACCATTCCGCAGCTTGACTTGCTTTTGCTTGGCATCGAGCGCCGTCACCCGCGCCCCGAGCAGCAAATCGATTTTGCGGGCCTCGTACCAATCGGCAGGCCGCAGGGGAATCCAGTCCTCCGGCGCGTTTCCCGCCAAATAGTCTTTCGAGAGGTTGGGCCGGTCGCACGGCGGCGCTTCATCCGCACTGATCATCGTAATCGGCCCTTGGTAGCCCTCCCGCCGCAGCATGTCGGCGGCCGCCAGCGCGGCCGCTCCCCCGCCCACAATCAACACCGAATCCGGAGACGCCGCAGGCTCGGCCTTCGCCGCGGGCTCTCCGAGTTTCTCGCGGACGAAAACCTTGTTGCCAACTTTCTCCACCTTCCATCTGGCAATTGGGTCCAGCGCCGGCGCGCGCAGAGCTTCTCCGCTGCGCAGGCTGAAGCAGGCGTGATGCCAGGGACACCGAACCGTGTCGCCCACCATCAGCCCCTCCGCCAGCGGGCCGTGATAGTGGGTGCAAAACGCGCCAACGGCGAAGAATTCCTCTCCCCGCCGGCAAAGCAGGATGTCTTCACCATCCACCTGTCCGGCGATCATCGTTCCATCGGCAAGTTGCTGCGTGGGTACCCCGGCTTTGAAATCGGGCTTGGAAGTCTTAGAGGTATTTTCAGACATGGGTCTCAGGTTAAAGTCGAAGACTAGTTCGAGCAACCCTTGGATGCAACCGCTCCGCCAAAGGGAAAGCCTGACGAGCCGCAAACCGTCTCCGGTCCTCGCCCTTTTTGGCGACGACCTGGCAGCGCGGAGGTGGGGCATATGTGGAGGCTATGTGCAGATTGTGTGGAGACGAAGCTTGCCCCGCCGGTTTGCGCGCGCCTTAGCGAGAAACCCGCTTCCTTACCGTCGTAATCCCCTTCACCGAATTCCCCTTTCCCACCGGCTGGCCCCGCCGTACGATCTAGTCCTTCCTTCCGTCGCAGTTTGGGCCCCTGCATTTCATAAATAAGGAGAACTCATGCGATCGCTCACGGTCGTTTTATGCCTATCCCTTCTGGCCGCCGCGCAGACGAACCCACAAAAGCCTCGTGTCTTCATTACCGACAGCCAATCCTGGGACACGTCGGGCAATGCCGGAGGCTCCGGTGGAACCTTCGCTGCGCATAGTCAGGGTGGCGCGCGCCCGCAAACCGCCGAAATCATAAAGACCTTTGGAGAGCGCTGTCCCGACGTAATCGTCAACAATAAAGCCGAAAAGGCCGACTATGTCGTCTTCCTGGATCACGAAGGCGGCAAAGGCCTGGCCCTGCGCGATAACAAGGTGGCGGTCTTCAACAGCGATGGTGATTCCATCGTGAGCCACTCCACCCGCTCCCTCGGCAACGCCGTAAAGGACGCATGCGAGGCCATCGAAAAAGACTGGCCATCCCACATGGCAAAGGCCACCCCGGACAAGCCCGCAGCCACCTCTCCCGCCGGCAGCATCTCGGTGGCCTCCACTCCTTCCGGCGCGGATATCGAGATCGATGGCAACTTCGTCGGCAACACGCCTTCAACCATTGACCTGGCGCCGGGAGAGCATTCCATCGCCGTCAAGAAGAGCGGCTACAAGGATTGGAACCGCAAGATGAAGGTGACCGGCGGCATCATCAATCTGTCCGCCGAACTGGAGAAGTCGGAATAGAAGGCTAGCCTGGAAAATCATGACTGCTGCACACGCGGTGCAAACCGGGAACATGAGAGGAGAAGTCCAGTGAACAAACTTGTGAAAGTACTTTTGTGCCTCACGCTGTCCATCTTCATTCTGAATGGCTTAGGCAACCGTGCCAGCGCACACTCAGATCTTGATCAAGCGGTCGAGGAAATTGAGAGCGCACAGTCTAACCTCGACGACGTCCAGACTCATCTCAACAATGCTGACGGCGCGGATCCCGACGACGCGCAGGATGAAGTCGAGAGTGCGAAGCAGTCCGCAAGTGACGTGGAAGATAACCTGGCTGCAGCAAAGAATGCCCTTGAAAACTGAGTACTATAGGCGAACGCGGCTGCTCCGTGCAGCGCAGGAGACAAGCCATGCCCAATGAAGTCGAAGTGCGCGCCATCGATTTTGTGACTAGACATCTGGAACGCAAGGGGTTCGCGGTTGAAAATGTGAGTAAAGGGAAAGGACGCAGCTCCGAACATCACGGCTACGACCTTATTGCCCGCAGCAAGCCAGGGGAAATGCTAAAGATCGAGGTAAAGGGCTGCACACGGCTTTGGGGCATACCAGATCTGTACGAGACTGAATTCGATCCAAACCTGCGCCTGGTGGCTGACTTTCTGTACGTCGTTTACTTCGAGAACGAGCGGCCAGTCCGGCTCTGTGCCATCCCGAGGCAAGCCCTCAAAGCGGAAGACATAACGCCGAGGAGAGGATACCGGATCAGATCCTCGTTCAAGAATCAGAAATCCCTCGAACCGTTTCTCCAAGAAATCTAGATTCCACCCAATTGCCAAGCATCGCGGTCCCTATCCAAATCGCGTTTTTGGCGATTTAGGGCGAGGGTGTCGGTATGCCCGGAAGGCTTCGAGCCTCGCCAAGGGAATGCCAGGTCCACCTCTCCGTGTCTTAGAACCACGGCCAGACGCGAGCCCCCCGCTAGGCACCAGATGTCAGGTAGTTATACTTTGACGTGAAGACTTGGGCGCCACGAGCCCATAGGCAACGTCGGATGAAATTCATTTGTATCAAGTGCGGAACAAAGGACGAAGTCATCGGGGATGACTCGCCTGACTGTCTCCGTTGCAGGGTACCTTTGATCAGAGCAACTTCGGGCTATGCCAATTTGTGGATGAGCCCGAACGTGGCAATCCGACGATTCGAGACGGTCATAAAAACGCACGGTTTTGTGGCTGCGGCGACTGGGAGATTTAAGCAGGAACGGGAGGCTTGGATCGCGGCCGTTTGGGCACTGGGCCTACGTAGAGTTACCGGAAACGAATATTGGGTAGAGATTGAGACTAAAGACTTGACACCCGACTGCAAGGTTTCATTTCTTGACCAAAGTGCTGGATACAACCATCGGATGACTCTAAATGTTGAGATCGTTGAGTGGGACGAACACAGATCCGACGTGATTGACGTGATTGGACAAAAATGCAGCAGAGCTTACCCCCGATATTTCTTTCTACTTGTGCTTGCCCGAAACGGTAAGCAGATTGATGTGGAAGAAGTATTGAGGCAAACGAAGGAATTACGCATTCCATTCTCTGAAATTTGGATCCTCGGGCGTGTGTCAGACCAGTCGACCAAATACAGAATGTTTATGCTGTATCCATACACGAAGCTTGTCGAGTTTGATCTCGCTGGATCACTGCGAGAAAACGAGGCTCAGATTGATTTTGTACAGCCTGAGAAGCGAGGCAAGAGCACCGAAATGCGGGACCGAGGGCCTATGTATCTTCCAATCGATAAGTAGGCTGATTTAGATAACCGTGCCGGCCCCGTAGCACCGAGTAGATTCGGGATCGCTCAAAAACCAAGGCTCGGAGGAGAGGATCCGAGCACGTGAAGATCATAGGGCGGGTAGCCTAGGGAGTGATTGGGTCGCTAATGGCCCCTTCGTCACCTTGTTTCGTTGTGCCTCGAACACATTCGCAGCAAAGAAGACGGTACGGTCTCGTCGAGGAAGGCACAGAAGGTGGTCGAGCCATCTCCGTACCCGTGCGAATATTCGAATCGTCCTTTGATGAAAAGGGGCCGATAGTCTTGGTAACTTGGCGCATCCGGAAAAGGATATGTAATGGGCTGCATCCACCCACGCGTAACGCTTGGAGCAAGATCGGGAAAAGTAACGGTCTGCATGGCGCAGTCGGGTACTTCCACAGACGCACTATTCCCCACGCAATAAGACAAACGCACGTTCGTTGCTGCGCTCCGCCCGGTATTCGTCACGCTAACGATGATATTGCCTTGATTAATACGGTCCACGACCTTCGTGAAGTCGGCCCGCATATCAACTGCCAACCATGCGCGCTCCGGATTGACATCGATTTGTTTACCCTTGTAAAGCGTATGCGCTAAAAAGAATCCTAGTGCGTTCACTGCGACAAACAATGACAACCTCTGCTGCCAATCGAGTTTGAAAGGATTTAGCACGAGCAGAGTTACTATCGAACCCGCCAAAATTGGTAGCAAAAATTTTTCCACGTAGACAGGCATGCAATTGAGGTTTTTATCTTACTCCAACGCTACGCGAAATCAGGACACATGGCGGGCGGGCCACATCTGACGCCATTTCAAGCGGGCTGGTGGCCCAGGTTCGCGAGTCGATTTTGCGAGCTAACCTGGGTCGTGGGCGGAACTGGTGTCGGGAGACATCCGCCTCCATATTGTTTTGAACGCCGTCGTTGGTGGCCGGGTGGTGGAGAAAAGCAGGCTGATTAGATAACCGTGTCGGCTCCGAAGCGCCGAGTAGACTTGTTGCGCTCATGCATCAAGGGGCGGGTGGCCCGGCCAACCTCTCGAGGGTGCCCCGTCCAAGCTCCGCTTGGGCGGGGATTTTGACGTTCATTGGGGCACAAACCATAAGACGTTCCCACCTGTACTCTTCTCCGACGCCATGGTCCCGGCGACGATTCCAGGCCCACCCTTGCGATTTTGTTTTTTTTGAAAAGTGGGGCGAGATGAACTCATACGCATCACCGCGACGAGACGCGGTCCCGACCCTCTACTCCGCTCGCCGCTCCGGCATTGCCGAGTAGTGGACGTGCACAATCCGCCAGCCGTCTTTCTCTTTGCGGTAAATCTGCGTCTCCCGGCCATGGGTGGTAACAGCGGAGCCATCCTTGCGCAGCTTGGCATGGAAGTCCCACACAAACTCCGCCCAGGCGGCGTTGCCGCACACATGCACCGCAATGTCATGCGGCTCGAGGTGCCGCTCGGAGAACATGCCGCCCATCAGGCGCGTGTACACGTTCTGCTGAATCTGCGCCAGGCCATGCTCCTCCCCCAGCGGATCGATGAAGCTCACCTCCGGCGCATGCGACCAGATCTGCGCCGCTTGCTCCGGGTCAGCCGCGTCAACCGCCGCGGCATAGCGCGTGATCAGGTCGCGAATCGCGTCTTCGCCGCTGCGCCCGGACGCTGCCCAAGCGCTCGAAAAAGCAAACGCCACAAGGATTAGCACAAAGCCACATCGCCCCGAACACGCCACTCTGATTTCTGCATTCATTGGGAGGTTCCTCGATCACAAAGATGCTGCATCATCGCACACCGCAGCCCTTCGCCGTGTTCGAGCAGGTCTACCTATTCCCCAGCGTAGCAATCTCCCCCAACCCCAGCAGAGCCGCGTCCGCCGTCACCAGCGTGAGGTTGAGCACCTGCGCTGTGGCAACCAGAAAACGATCTGCGGGATCGGGATGCGGCAGGGGCAACCGCCGCGCCGCCAGCGCGATCTCATGCGTCAGCGGAGCCTCGCGCAACCGAGCCGTGGCGCGCGCCACCCAGGCGGCGAGATCGCCCAGGATTTCGAATTCATCCTGCATCGAACCCAGCCAGTCGGCCGGCGCATCCGGCGACGGAGGCACCACCTCGGCCACCGGGTCTACGAACCCTGAAACGGCTCAGTCCGGCTCAAATTGCACCATTTCTGGTGCATTGCCGAAAATCTTGTCAAGCCCCCAAAACCGCCAAAATCTCCGCAACCCGCTGATTCCAAACCAAAAATAAATTTGCCAAATTTGACCAAACACCCCCTCCGATTTGCTACTCTGAAAGTAAGACATGAAGAAAGCAGGCGCAGGCCCTTGGGCTTGCGCCTTTTCTATTTAGGACACATGCAAAATTCAAACCAATCTCTGAACCCGGCCCCCGGCGAGACCGAGTCGGCTCGCCCAAGAGCCCGGAAGGACACGAAACGCTGGGGTGACATTGCCGAGCTTCGCTTTACCCTGAAGGCGGCATCCCTGGGGATCTGCGCCTCCAAACCTTATGGCGACCGCCGGCCCTACGACTTCCTGGTGGAATGCGGCCAGCGTCTCTGGCGCGTGCAGGTGAAGTCGGTTTTCACCACCAACATCGGCGTGGGGCGCTCTGGTTTTCCCGTGGCGGTTTCTCAACATCGGTTCCGCGGACGCGCCACCTACACGGCGGAGGAAATTGACTTCATCGCTGCCTTTGTGGCCCCGCATGACGCCTGGTATGTGATTCCGGTGGATGCACTTTCCACCCGAAAATTCGTCCGTCTTTATCCTGGCGGAAAGAAAAGACGGGAGGAGGATTGTACGAACAATACCGCGAAGCCTGGCACCTGATGTCTCTTGCTCAGGCCGACAGCGAGGAAAGTGGACCGCCCTAACCAGCTTGGTCATTCCGAGCGCAGCGAGGAATCCCTCTTGCCTCCACGGCAGATTCTTCGTCACTCTCCGGAATGACAACGAGGCTTAGCCAACGGCCAAGTGCTAACGGCTGGGCGCCGACGGCTCACTCGATCCCCAGCTCCTTGGCCAGCGCTTTCCACTTGCTGTCCACGAGAGCCTTGGTCTTGGCGTCCATGACGATTTCGTCGGGCCAGGGACGGGTGAAGCCTTCGCTCGGCCACTTGCGCGTGGCGTCAATTCCCATCTTGGACCCGAAATTCGGCAGCCGCGAGGCATGGTCGAGCGAGTCCACCGGGCCGAGTGTGAACTGGATGTCGCGCTCGGGGTCAATGTGGTTGAGCACTTTGAGGGTGACATCGCCGAGGTCCTGCACGTTGACGTCTTCATCCACCACGATGACGCACTTGGTGAACATGGCCTGGCCGAGCGACCAGACGGCGTTCATCACTTTGCGGGCTTGTCCCGGATAGGATTTGCGGATGGAAACGATCATCAGGTTATGGAACACGCCTTCGATGGGCATGTTGATGTCCACCAGTTCGGGAATGCTGAGCTTCATCAGCGGCAAAAAGATGCGCTCAACCGCCTTGCCCATGTAGGCGTCTTCCTGCGGCGGCTTGCCGACGATGGTGGTCGCGTAGATAGGATTTTTGCGGTGCGTGATGCACGAGATGTGAAAGACAGGGTAGAGATCTTCGAGAGAGTAAAAACCGGTGTGGTCGCCGAACGGACCCTCGGTGCGGAGTTCGTCGAGATGCACGTGGCCTTCGAGAATGATTTCCGCGTTGGCGGGAACTTCGAGATCCACGGTCTCGCACTTTACCAGTTCAACCGGCTTTTGGCGGAGGAAGCCGGCGATGAGGTACTCCTCGATGTCAGGAGGCGCAGGAACAATGGCAGAAAAAGTCAGCGCAGGCTCGGTACCGATGGCGACCGCGACTTCCATGCGGCCGGAAGGCTGGTTTCCTTCGATGAGCACCGATCCGCCCGAGGTGCGCGCCATGATGTCGACGGCCGCGGAACTCCCAGGTCTCGCAACAGCGGCGAGACCTGGGCTACCCGATTGACGAAGATGTTCACGGAAGTGTTCGGCCCCGATCTTCTGTCTCTGCCAATGCATCCCGGTGGTGTGCTCGTCATACACTTCGAGTCTGTACATCCCGACGTTGCGTTTGCCGGTTTTGGGGTCACGGGTGATGACGCAGGGCAGAGTGATGAAGCGGCCGGCGTCTTTGGGCCAGCATTGCAGGATGGGAAAGTGATCGAGCGAAAAGTTTTCTTTGCGGATGACTTCTTTGCACGGGCCCGTGGAAACGGTTTTGGGGAAGAACTTGGCCATCTCGCCGAGCATGGGCAGCATTTTTACTTTGTCGAGGAAGCCTTGGGGCGACTTAACGTCCATGAAAGCGCGGATGCGGTCGGAGACTTCGTCGAGCGCGTTGACTTCGAGGGCCAGGTTCATGCGGCGGGGCGAGCCGAACTGGTTGATCAGGACCTGCGCGCCGGGATGGCCTTTGATGTTCTGGAAAAGTAACGCGGACCCACCCAAACCTAAACCGGGCTTGGATGGAGCACCCACTGAGGATTTTGAGACGCGGTCGGTGATTTCGGCGATCTCGAGAATCGGGTCGACTTCCGTGCGGATGATTCGTAATTCGCCGGCGCGTTCGAGAGCGGCGATCCAATCGCGCAGGTCGTCGTAGGCCAAGGTTCCTCCGGGACGCTAAAGCTTTTGATTATAGAGCTTAACTGCTTTGACCACAGGGAGCACAGAGGGACACAGAGGAATGTCAAGACAAGAACGTTTGTAATCTTTTTGTAAGAGTGTCTTGGGCGTGCGCCGGGTCACATTCCGCTGTGGGCTGGGTGCTTAGGTTTGAATCGGAGGATTCTATCCACATGGATGTTCACGCTAAGGGGAAGCAGGCGCGGGTGCTGTTGAGTTCGGTGTTCGGTCCGTATGCGCAGGACGATGACTTCGGCAGCCGGAAGATCAATCCGATGGAGCTTTACCACAATCAGGTGACGCGGGCGCAGGGGGCGTTTTCGCTGCGCATGTTTCACCGCTCGTGGGGAATCATGATGATCCAGGCGAATATTTCGGCGCCGTGCACGGTGCTGGATTTTCCCTGGCGCGAGGATTTTGCCCGTGAGTTGAGCACTGGACAGTACGACATTGTGGGGATCTCTTCCATCATCGTGAACCTGGGCAAGGTGCGGGAGATGTGCCGCATGGTCAGGCAGGTTTCGCCGAAGTCGGTGATTGTGGTGGGCGGGCACGTGGCGGCGATTCCTGGCTTGGAACGAATGATCGACGCGGACCATATTGTGCGCGGCGAAGGCATTGCGTGGATGCGGACTTATCTGGGCGAGGATGTGAACGCGCCTATCGTGCATCCGGCAATCGTTTCGGGGCTGCAGACGCGGGTGATGGGAATGCGCCTGCCGGAGCGGCGGGGGCAGACGGCGGCGACGCTCATTCCCTCGGTGGGCTGTCCCATGGGATGCAACTTTTGTACGACCTCGGCTTTCTTTGGGGGCAAAGGGAAGTTCGTCAACTTTTATGAGAGCGGCGACGAACTGTTCGACGTGATGTGCCAGATGGAAACTTCGCTCGGGGTGCAGTCGTTTTTCGTGATGGACGAAAACTTTCTGCTGCACCGCGCGCGGGCCTTACGCCTGCTGGAGCGCATGAAAGAAGCGGGCAAGAGTTGGGAGCTGTCGGTATTTTCGTCGGCCAACGCCATCCGGAAATACACCATGCAGGAGTTGGTGGAGCTGGGAGTCTCGTGGGTCTGGATGGGGCTGGAGTCTCCGCAGTCGAATTACGCCAAGCTGCAGGGTGCGGACACGCAGCAGTTGACAAGGGAGCTGCGGGAGCATGGCATTCGGGTGCAGGGTTCGACGATCGTGGGGTTGGAGCACCACACGCCGGAGAACATTGTGGGCGAGATTGAATACGCGGTGGCGCACGACGCCGACTTTCACCAATTCATGCTGTACACGCCGGTTCCGGGCACTCCGCTCTACCAGGAAATGGAGGAGCAAGGCCGGTTGCTGGAAGGCATTGATCCGGCCGACATCCATGGGCAATTCCAGTTCAATTTTCGCCATGCGGCCATCTCGCGGGAGGACTCGAAGAAATTTCTGGACTGGGCTTTCTGGCGGGATTATGAATGCAATGGGCCGAGCTTGTATCGCATTTGCCAGACCATGCTGCAGGGATGGAGGCGGTACCGGGATTATCCCGATGCGCGGGTGCGCGAGCGCTTTGCGCGGGAGATGAAGAAAGTGAGCACCGCCTACAACGGAGCGCTGTGGGCGATGGAGCGGAGGTTCCGCAAGATCAATCGCGAGGTCAGCGAGCAGATTCACTCGCTGCGGCGGGAGGTGGAGAAAGAATTTGGCGGGAGATCGCGGGCGGTGGCGAGCGTCGTAGGCCCGATTTTGTTGTGGACAACGCGGCGCGAGGAGAAACGGCTGGCGGCCGGCAAGACCTACGAGCCGCCGGTTTTTGTGGAGCGAACGAACTGGGTGTGGCAGTAGTGCGCGGTTAGCCGCTACTGTGAGGAGAGGATTCATGGATGGCTTGCAGGAAACCCTGGGACGAGGATTGGCTCAACGATTTGAAGAATTGGCGCAGCGGGTGCACGAATTGGCTGCGCCCTTGAGCGAAGAACAATTCTGGAAGAAGCCCTTTGCCTTCGGCAACAGCTTTGGGCATTTGACTCTGCACGTGACGGGAAATCTGAATTACTACATCGGCGCGCAGATTGCGAATACGGGTTATGCGCGCGACCGGCCGCGGGAGTTTACGGAGACAGGCCGGCCGGCGAAAGAGGAAGTGTTACAGAAGTTTGCTGCGGCGGTCGAGATGGTGGGGCGGACCATCCGGCAGCAGTCGGAGAGTGATTGGAGCAAAGCCTACTCGGCGATGGGCGAGGAAGACGCGAAGAACCGGCTGAACGCGGTGCTGCGGTGTTTGACGCATCTGGATCATCATGTGGGGCAGATGCAGTATTTGAGGTTTGGGGTGGGTGGGGCGGCCATCGCAACGCGCATCGTACGGCACGGCTGAAGCCATGCCCTCCCATTTGGGATGTCTGAGCGAGGCGACAAAAGCAGATTCCTCGTCGCGATGCTCCTCGGAATGACAAGTAGTAAAAGTTTGGTCTGATTTCACAAAGCGCAGCGCAACAACAGAATCCTCGTCGCTGCGCTCCTAGGAATAAGAAACAAAAATAAGGAGTAGGACCATGGCTCAAAACAATGTTTTGGGCGAGGGCGGAGTTGTGTCTGCGCCCTTGCCGGTGGTTGGCTTGGAAGCGCCGCATGGGCTGGAGCAGATTGTGGCCACGTTCGGGGATATTTATGAATACATCCGCGAAGATCGAAGCCTCGATCCCAAGTGGCAGGCGGATTTTTTGACCAGAATCACTTTGCCGTTTCCGTTGAAGCTGTCGTGGGACTTAAACAGCAGCGTGAGTCAGATAACGTGTCACAAGAAATTGGCGGAAGTGTTTGGGGAGGTGTTTCAGCGAGTGCTGGAGCAAAAGTTGCAGGAAAAGATCCAGACTTTCGGCGGATGTTTTTCGTTTCGGCCGCAGCGTACGGGAAGCAAGCTTTCGACCCATGCCTGGGGGATTGCGATGGATTTGAATCCGCTGAGCAATGCGCAGGGGACGACCGGAGACATGGATGCGGGGGTGGTGGCCATCTTCCGCGTCGCTGGATTCGAGTGGGGAGGCGGCTGGCAGGGCGCCCGCCGCGACCCGATGCATTTTCAGTTTTGCACTGGGTATTAGACAATCTGCAGGCGGTGGTGCAATTGCAGTTTTTCTCTTGCGTTCTCGGCGGCATTTCTTTGCGGCCTCGGCGGTGAAGAGCTTTCGATTTCCTGCAATCGAAAAGCTTGTAACCGCGGAGTACGCGGAGGTCGGCGCTAAGCACGCCGGGAAAGGCAAAGTACACCCCACCGGCTGCGGGTGTCGCCGGCAGATTCAAGCTCCCGGCGGTTAAGAGCTTTCGATTTCCTGCCATCCAAAAGCTTGTAACCGCGGAGTACGCTGAGGTCTGCGCTGAGCACGCCGAGAACGGCAAGGCACATCCCTACGGGCTCGCTGACACATTCAAGCTCCCGGCCTGCGCTCTACGGATTGCTGCAGGCTTTGCGTATCTCGGGAGTCAGGTCGGGGATTCGATAGTCTGCGGTAACCCCTTTCCATTGCGGGACGCGGGTCGCATCCTCGTCAGCTTTTCGCAAGCCGTCGCACTGCCCTTTGGCCAAAACGCCCCCGACCAGGGGCATGTTGGCAATGTTTTCCATGGCCCCGTAGAGAAATCCCAGCTTCTCGACTTCGGGAAAGTGTTTGGCCATAGCCGACTCGCCGATATACATGCCATAGAGCCACCCGGCTGGAACGACGACGACCAGCAGAATCAGAATCACGGCCAGATTGGCCCATCGATTGGCAAACATGGGAGCTCCTTGTGAAGTTTTTTGAGTAGCCACGCTGGGTGACCGGGCTTACCCGGGATTTCCATTTCGTTGCGGAATTCTCGCTCCCAGAGCAAAAAAAACGCCCCAAGCTCAAAAGAGCCGTGGGCGTTTGAGTGGTAGCAGCAGCCCTCCCCCGAAGTCTGCTCGATTGCAAAGGTAACTGGAGCGGGAAAGTTTGTGAATAGCACGCAAGTGGGGGGTGAGCAGGCTGTCAGCATCGCTATTTTAACCTGACCTTAACATTCGCCAGTGCAGGCAGAATCCTTACCCCTGGTTGAGCCGGCAGCGCGTAGCCGGGACCCCAACTCAGGCTTGCCAAGCCCCCCTCCGAAAGCGGAATAGGAGGGCGGGGCACACAAAAATCTTCACATTCTTAAAACTTACCGCTTGAGCGACTGCAACACTGCGCCTGCGTCCGCGTCTTCGAGGCAGGGCGTGGTATTGATGGGAAGCAGATCGGCCCATTCGGCGCACCAGGTGTATAGGGCTTTAGCATCGTCGGTTTCGACGATGGCAAAGCCGTTGCCGCTCATGCCGTGCCAACGCCCGATCATTTTGACAGCCGACGGAGGCATTCCGCCGGCCTGCAGAAAACGAGCCGTGGCGGCGTTGAAGGTCGCCGGCGGCAGAGTCCAACTCACAATGTATTTCATGCCATCCTCGTTTGCGGTGTGCTCCTCGTTCCCGATTCTGAGCGGCGCGAATATAGCAAATGGACTGGGAGCGCGCAACGGAGGAAAATCCCGGAGAATTCTATTGCCGAGGAAGGGGGAGGATTACCTTCTGGCCGGCAGAGTTCCATTCCAGTTGGTAGTGCGGCTTGTCTTTCTTTTTCGGGCGGTAGGGGAAATAGAGATATCCGGCAACGGGAACGGCTGTGCGGCCTTCGGGAAGGCTCTTGCTGCTGAGCTCAAGCTCGGTCGCTATGCGCTCGCGATCGTCGGGAATGCCTACGCTCGGGCCTCCTCCCAGTCCGACACCGACCTGGGCTTCGGTGGTGACGCCGCTCATGCGCTGTTGATTGCCATAGGGATCGCGGCCCGATGCGGTTTGGTAGCCGATGCCGACCGAGCCGTGGGGCTCGGGGCCCGGCGGAGCCTGGCCGTAGTTGTGCAGGATATCGGCGACCAGGCGGGAGGTTGCCGGCTTGATGTCCTTAGCCGTGCCGGCGATGCCCAGGGAGAAAGCGTCCGAAGAAACCTGCAGGGGCGCGCCTTTCTCCGGGTAGAGGGCGACTTCTACTACGATGCAGCAATGTTTCAGGTCGGTGGTGATGGCATGCTGCAGCTGGCGAGGCGCAAGTAAACGCGCGCCCATGCTGACGCCCTCGTGCTCCGCGTGGGCGGGATATTCGCTGGCGGAGGGTTGCGGCGTGAGTTGCGCGGAGGCGAGGAGCGCGGCGAAGACGATACCTGCGAAAAGCTTCGGCGCGCATTGGAAAATCCGTTTCATGCAGAACACTTTGACAGCGGCCGCTCTGCGGGTTTTCCGGGTTCGAGGTTCCCGCTTCGCAAGTAGTCGCCGCACCAGAGCTTACGAGTTGATTGTACTCTCGATAATTCTTTGACAATCATTAGCCGCCGAGACGATACACTTAGTGTCCATTGCGGAGTGGAGGAGCGAGCTTTGAGAAAACGGGTGGTGATTACGGGCATGGGCGTGGTCAGTCCGAATGGGATGGGGAACGAAGCGTTCGCGCGGGCGGCGCTCCATGGCGAGAGCGGGGTGCGGCGCATCACGCGGTTCGATGCTTCGGACATTCAGGTACAGATTGCGGGAGAAGTGCCCAACTTCGACGAACTGGCCTGGGTGGAAAAGAAGGAAAGGAAGCATGTGTCGCGGGTATTGCCCCTGGCGCTGGCGGCGGCGACCGAGGCGTTGCAGACGGCGGGCATTGACTACGCTTCCCTGCCGCTCGAAACCAGCCGGCGGTTTGGAGTGATTATCGGCTCGGGCGGCGGCGCGCAGGAATTCAGCGAGGAGCAGTACCGCTTGTTTTTTCAGGGGCTGCACAAACAGCTGAGCCTGTTTTGCGTTCCGACGGGAGTGATGGGGACGTTCTCCAGCGAACTGAGCGTGCGCTTTGGGCTGCGCGGGTCGAGTCATGTGATCACCAGCGGGTGTACTTCGTCCACGGATGCGTTTGGATACTGCATGCGGCAGATTCAGTCGGGGCGGCTGGACATGATCCTGAGCGGCGGAGCCGATGCCCCGATTTCGCTGGGCACGGTGAAGGGATTCATCCTGATGAAGATTCTGACCGGCTCGTGGAACCAGGAGCCGGAGAAAGGATCGCGGCCGTTTTCCGTGGACCGGGATGGGTTCGTACTGGGCGAGGGCGCGTGGATGTTCGTGCTGGAGGAGTACGAGCACGCGCGGGCGCGGGGCGCGAAGATTCTGGCGGAGGTTTGCGGGTATGGCTCCAGCTGTGAAGCTTTTCACCGGGTGCGGCTGGAGGAGTGCGGCGAAGAACCGGCGCGCGCCATTGGGCTGGCGATGAAAGACGCAGGGATCGGTCCGGCGGACGTGGACTATGTGAACCTGCATGGAACTTCGACGCAGCTGAACGACCGCATTGAGACGCGGGCGCTGAAGCTGGCGCTGGGGGAAAGAGCGCGGGAGGTGCCGATGTCGGCGTTGAAGTCGCAGATCGGGCATCCGCAGGGGGCATGCGGGGCGGCGGGCGTGGCGGCGACGATTGTGGCGATGCAGAACGGTCAGATTCCGCCGACGCTGAATTTGCAGAATCCCGATCCGGAATGCGATCTGGACTATGTGCCGGATGTCGGCAGGAAGAGAGAAATTGAGCACGCGATCTGTAATTGCATTGCATTTGGGTCGAAGAACTCGGCGCTGGTGATAAGGAAGGTGGCGTAGGCCGTCGAGGCTTCCCTTTTCCCATGGCGCGGTTTAAGAAAGTTTGTCCCATGCACGTGGGGAATCCCACCCTTGCGCACAGAACGCGCCAGGATGGGGCACTCCTCGCCCGAAAGTGAACCTCTTCCTCGGCCTCACGGTGCGTGAGATCACAGCGGTGCGTGTTGGATATCACTGTCTGGGACGGTCGTGGATCGGTAGTTTGAGATTGATCTCTGAGTTACAGACCTGAGCGCGCAAGCGCTTTACCCGGAACCTGGGGCTCGCGAGAGTCCGGGTTTTCGGACCGGAGCAGCGAAACTGCTGCTCCGGTTTTTTATTGCCCGGGGGCCAGTTCGATCACCAGGCCATCTCCCCAGCCATACTTGGCGCGGGAGAGATCCTGGATGGTCCGGTTCAGGGCAGAATCGGCTTCAGGGGACAAGATGCGGCCTCGCGCGGAAACACGGTGTTCTCCCACGCGAACTTGAACAGCCGGGTGAGCCTGCAGATTCTGCACCCAGTGGGAAGTGGAATATTCGGCGATCAAGTAGAAGCGGCCGTCGAAGTACGTAAACCAGATTTCGATTTCCCGGTGGTGGCCGGTCTTGCGGCCGCGCGTAGTGAGATAGAGAAACTGCTCACCATCGAAATTGGGAGTTGAAGTCGGCAAGGGTTCGCCCGGTCAGAAAATAAGAGAGAGGCGACCCGGGGTCGCCTCTCGGCTCTGCTGCAAAAACCAACCGCCAATCTGCGCCTTATCTCCGACCGGGCCCTCCAGCGTGGGCCGCACCCATCGGGGCCGAGCGCATGGGAGGCGAAGGCATAGGTGTGTAGGCGGGCCGCGAGGGCGGAGGGGAATACCTCGGGCTGGTATTGCCGGGCGCCGCACCCTGGCGGGCCGAGGCATTCGGCCGCGCTGACGGATTCGGACCGGCCGCCGTGGTCGGGGCGTTGCGCGGGGCCATAGTTCGGTACATCACCGGATTGGTGGCCTGCGGCTGAACTCGGGCGGTGGCAAAGCCACGTTGCCCGGCTTGCTGCGACATGCGGTTAAGATTGCGGATGCTGCCGCGAGGAATTCCTATGCCGGCAGAGTTGTTGCGGATAATGAGGCGCTGCGCCGAAGTCGTCCCCGCCGGGGCCATGGGCCCGCTACCCACCGCAATCAGGCTGCGCGAGGGTCTTGTAGGCGCCAGCGGAGGGCGGAATCCTGCAGGAGCGTTCACCGGGCGCGGCGTATTGATCACTCCCATCCATGCACCGCCGGGTTGCCACACCCATCCGTAGGTGGGCATAAACATCCATGAGCCGGAGTGATAGGGCAGCCAGCCCCACGGATAAGCTGAGGCCCAACCGTAGCCCATGCCGGGATAGAAAGCCCAAACGCCGTTCATGAAGGGATCCCAACCGGCGCCGGTGAAATAGGGCTGCCACACCGTGCCATACCCAGCCACGTTGAAGAAGTTGCCGTAGTACCCCAGGTCGCTCGCGCCGTAGCTATACCGGGAGTTGCTCAGCGGACTGTTTTTGGCATAGCGCTGGGCATATTCTTCCTGCTTCTTGTCCCAGTCATCGTAGGGGTTGTCTTCTACGTTCTTGGCGAGGGTATGGGGGCCTTGATCGTTGAGGTAGAACGTGCCCGTTTGCTTCTTGCTGAGTTCCACCACGCCGGAGGGACTGTCTACATGCAAATCGCCCTTGAATACGGTGACCGCGGCTTCGGTGGCGCCGACTTCGAGGCGAAGATGGGCGGCTTTGTCGAGCTTCAGAGCCTGGGAACCGAAGCTGATGGAGAACTCTTCATTCTTCGTGCCCATGTAATTCACGTAGGCCATCCCCTGGCGCAGGTTGGCGACCGAAGCTCTGGCGCCGGAGTCGCGCAGCTTCAGTTCTGTAAACACTGCAAAGGTTCCGGGGGTCATACGAAAGCTGCTGCCATCTTCGAATTCGACTGCGGCGAAACCGTCATGGCCGGTGCGCAGGGTGACACCTTCCGTGATAGGCAGGTTGACCGAGGCTTTCTCAAACCCTTGGCCGGTGTTGCGGTCAATTTGCACTTCGCCTTCAACGTCGCTAAGGCGCACGATGCGCACTTGGGAGTCCGCAAAAGAAGGCACAGAAAGAAGAAGACCCGTTAAAACGGGCAGAACCAAACGGACGCCTTGCTGATAGCTCCACATAGGGCGCCTCCCAGTAGTTGAGATCATTAGAGCACACTCCTAGAGCAAACGTGTCAAGGAAATGTCTCGGCAATGCGAGTATTCTGCTAGGACGAAGTAATCTGGGACTTAGATGCAGCCAGCGGACAAGCGTTCAGCAAAACCTGTACCCCCGAGCCGGAGCGTGGATGTGACCACGGTCCGGGAGTGGAACGAAGGGGTGGTGGAGCAGAGACTCGATTCGCTGGTGGGGGAGGAACCGCTCGAGATTCGGGTAAACGGTGCGGCTCTGAGTGTGACGATGCGCACTCCGGGGAACGATCTCGAATTGGCGGCGGGCTTCCTGCTGACCGAAGGGGTGATTGAAGGCAGGCCCGATATCGAGAGTCTGGACTACGGGAAGCAGAAAAACTCCGGCAAGCCGAATGTAGTGGATGCGCGCTTGGCGGCCGAAGTCGAATTCGACGCCGAGAAGATGAAGCGCAACTTCTTTGCCGCTTCCAGTTGCGGCATGTGTGGGAAGGCTTCCATTGACGCTATCCGGGTGCGAGGGATCCGGGCGCCGAACCAGTCTCTGCGGGTTGCGCCCGAAGTTTTGTGCGAGATTCCCGAGCGGCTGCGGGAAAGGCAGTCCATTTTCAGCCATACCGGCGGCCTGCACGCGGCGGCATTGTTCAATGCAGCGGGAGATCTGATTGAGGTCCGCGAGGATGTAGGGCGGCACAACGCCGTGGACAAGTTGATTGGCTGGGCGCTGCTGAATCAGTTCGGCGACTTGGGCAACTACCTGGTCCTGGTCAGCGGGCGGGGAGGATTTGAGATCGTGCAGAAATGCCTGGTAGCCGGGGTGCCGCTGCTGGCCTCGGTCTCGGCCCCCTCGAGTCTGGCAGTCCGACTGGCGCGGGAGTTCCAAATGACGCTGGTAGGATTTCTGCGCGGCAAGCGGTTCGTGGTGTATGCGGGGGAGCAGAGGATTGGGATAGAGGCTTGTGTCCAGGCTAAAGCACCAGTTAGCCCTTGAGGGACCCATGTCTCGCCGGGGTTGCGAAGACCTGGGATGAACCCATCCGCTGCCTCTTTTCCCATTTTGAGAAAATCTTGTCAAGCCCCCAAAATTACGATTTTCCGGCTAAGTTGCTGATTCTGCTGCAGAAATAAGGATTTTTTTTTGTTTTTTTTTTGAGAATTTTAGTTAGATTTTGGGTTGTGATTTTAGAATAAAGGTATATATTTGATAAGATAAAGGGTCTTTTAATGGAGAGACACCGAGATTTACGGAAGCTATAGTTTTATGAATAGGTTGCTTGATGTAGCTTTTGGTGGGATGGTGGAGTGTTGTGGTCAAAGATCTACTATCAGAGCTAAAGCGCTGGAAGTGCAGGAGTGCTATAAGCAGTTAGTAGCTGGGCTATTTGAGGATCATATTGCTCAGCAATGGCTTGTGGCTTTGGATGCTAGTATTGCGCATGGATCTCAGCTACGAGTAGGTGCGATTGGGAATCCTGATAGTCAGCTGGTTTGTGCTCATCGGCTGCGCTTGGCTCTTTCGAGCGGACTCTGACTAAACTGGGCGGAGGGATACTGTGAGGTGGATGAGATTTTATGGCGGTAGGTAGATATATGCATAGATGTAGATGAGGATGAAGTGGTGAGCCATTGGTCAAAAAGTTGTTATGGGAATGCTGGAGCGGGGGTAGGTAGACTGCGTGATTTGAGCGCAGCGGCATATGTTGAGCAGATGTGGCGACACATCTTCAGGGGCGGAAGTTATATGATGATTCGGATACGCATCTCAAGGATGATGCTACGTGTATAACACTTGAAGGGTACGTAGATGGCAGGTTCACCTAAGGTATTGAGATCTTCTGGCTTTGTTCAGCGTGGTTTGGTGGAACTACGTTGCAGTTGAGCTATTTCATTTGTTTCGGTATGTGGACGAGCAGGCTTTAGGTTTAAACGCAGAATGAAGGGGGATATTCTAAAGGATTCAGAGCGTTTTGAGTTAGCTTATCGCAGATTGCGGGATAGCGTTAATTCGCTGAGGTACTGGATAGGTGGGTGAAACGAGTTTCTAATTATTGGTTGAAGCGTGGCGGAAGGTGCTTCGCGCTGTTTCGCCTGCTTCTCGGCATCGAGTTGAGCTTGAGAGCAGAGTGCGGACTGACAACTTTTTGAGTGCGCTTCAAAGTCGCATATTCGCTGGTTTTTGGCGGAGTTGGCGAATTGGCTTTTGGATATGTTTATTCTGCTCAGAGAGCAGGGTAACCATACGTGTGCTCAAAGTCAAGAATTGGACGGATTCTTTTCGACTCACTGATCGTCCACTACTATTCTCGTTATGTTAACCGGATACTTCGACGAACCGGACACATGCCAAGGAGCACGTATCGTTGCCGGATTCGTAGGCATATAGAACAGTGGAATCAATGCGCTTTGCTATGGAAGATAGCTTAGGCATATATCTGACTGCATATGTCGGTATTGCGATGGACTGAACGACTAAGCGACTACTCAATAGATTGGGCCAATTCCAGAGCTATGTTCATTAACTCCAGTGCTCGGCGGAGTTCGAGTGAGCTATCACCAGGATTTATTAGATAGAAGCCCGTGGGCAAATATGGCTAGAGGATATTTCATGAATTCTATGCTCTCCTGCCTCGCCTCATGACATGGGTTCCAGATGACGAATGCATAGAATTAGTGTTCGACAAACAGGATCATTATGAACCGATTGCATTGGAGTTACTGAAACGCGCTAGTGAATTCTATAGGGCCAAAAATGGTAAGCCCAAATTAGTAAAGTGGGGCTATATAGCCAGAGATGCGACAATCCTTACCCAGCCTGCCGACTTCTACGCTTACGCTTTAGCGCAGCACTACAAAAACCCGAGATCTAGCAGAGCCCAATGGTGTCTTCCTATCCTTAGCGGTCGGAATTTAAATCCCATCGGCAAAATATTAACCAAGGATGAGATTAGGGAAGAGATTTCGGAAACTCTCGCACAAATAGAAAGTGATTTTCCGAACTATTTTCCTATCCCGCTCCGCTGGAAACAGCACGTATAATTCGCGGCGCTATGAATACTAACGAAAGGCTCTCTTCAAATCATGGCTCGATCACATGCTTGTGACTCAGCTATTTCTGGAGGATTACTTGAAATTTGCGCACGCCTCCGGTCATGCAGTTCCTCCAGAACTTCTTGAGCGAGTTGCGACCATGCGTGCACATGTGCAGCGAATTCGTGAATTACTGAAGTAGCTTCATTCTCGTGCCCTGTCACGGCCTTCATATCTTGCATCGCGCCTCCTGGTTAGCCAAGTAAATTGCGAAATAAATTTCCCGTTTTTGACCATTACCCCCCTCTAATTTGCTAATCTGGAAATAGATAGAAAAGAATGGAGGCGCAGCCACCACGCTGCGCCTTTTCTATTTCAGCCCCATGCCAAACCAGCGGTCTTCGCCGAGGCGCACTCCCGCCTCTGAGGAGAAGACTGCCCAGTCGCCCCGCGACACCAAACGCCGCGGTGAAATCGGCGAGGCCGCCTTCCTCGCCAAAGCCGCCTCCCTGGGCTTCGGCGTGGCCAAGCCCTGGGGAGACAGCGAGCGCTACGATCTCATCGTCGACGTCGCCGGACGCCTCCTCAAAGTGCAGGTCAAGTCCGCCCACTGCGTCTGCGCCCAGCCCGGCGGTGGATACCACATCCGCGCCCACCCGCATCAGCGCACTCCCTACCGCGCCGATGAAATCGATCTCCTGGTCGCCTACATCGTCCCCGAGGACATCTGGTACATCTTCCCGCCCAGCGCCTTCGGCAAAATGAAATCGCTGCGCCTGTTCCCATACCGCGGCAAGAAGATATCCAAGTTCGAGCAATACCGCGAAGCCTGGCACACCTTCCGCAAGGTGAAATAACCATGCCCCCAGCACCGGCCGTGTGGGGACGGGGCTTGCCCCGTCCAGCCCGAGCGCAGCTCGGCAGCCATCCGCCCCCAGAGCCTGCCCTCAGCTATCCAAGAGTTCACGCCCCGCGTCTAGGGCGCTCTCCACGCCTTGTCATGCCGACCAAAGGGAACAAGCGGAGGGGAACGGGCAGGCCATCCCGCCAGAGTGGAATGTTTCCGATCCCAGGTTCGCTCGCCAAAGAGCGCTCGCGAATCTGGGCCGCCAGCCCCGGTCCCTATTCCACGTTCGCAGCGCGATAACTTTCTGCGTACTTCTCCCCGTTGCACCCATAGTACGTGACAGTGCGTGCGTCGAAATCAACATCGTAGTGGACCACACCCGCATTCCAGGAGGCCATCAGGAATTGAGGGAAGGTGGTCTCACCTCCCTGGTCCGCTCTCAGTGCCCGGATAAGTGCTTCACGGTCGAACGCGGGGACATCGGCCATGCCCGAGACTAAAGGCGTACCCTGCATAACAACCGGACCTTCCTTCGTGAGATAAATGCTTTGGCAGGATGGCAGGTTCCATAAATTGTGCTTCACGCCTGCCCGCCGGAGCGTTTCCGCCAGGTAGGGAAAGCCGCCAACCTTGGGGCGTCCGGCCATGGCGCGCTTTTGTGCAGCCTGCAGCGCTTCAATCGCTTTACTCACTCTGTTTACTCCCGGATTCAACTCATCTTACAGTTAATCGAGAAGCTCACTCACCGGGCGGGTGGGCCACATCTGGCCCCCGTACCAATCGTGCGCAAATCTTAAACCCTTGGGGTGCCCCATTTCTCGCGCTTTTTGCGAGAAGTGGGGCCTGTCCACAAGAACGGCATCTGCTCACGCCGACCGCACCTTCATCTTGAGCACTTGCCACTCGTTCACCCGCACCACTCCCAATTCCCCATAAGCGTAAGCCCGAAAACTGCTCCACTGCCATTGCTCCGGCTCACCGACCAACCCTCGCTTCACCGGGTTGCGATGCATATAGTCCAACTTCTCTATCCGTTTCTTGTCACTCCACACATTGAAATCGTAGAAACGCCTCTGCCAGATGTGCGCGGCGATTCCTTCTTCTTAAACTCCACTCCAATTACCTTCCGCGCGAAGCCGAGTTTCACCGCCTGCATCGCAATGGAAGGATTTCCTAGCTCAGGCTCGCTAATCAGCAGATGCACATGTTCCGGCATTACGACAAAACCCAGCACGACGAACCCATAGCGTTGCCGCATCTGCTCCAATACCTCCAGAAACAGATCCCGCCGCGTCGCCGAGCCTAGCAAAGGGCGCCTTTGGTAACAGCTGCAGGTGATGAAATGCAGATGGTCGGCGCCGTAATAACGTTTGAGGTTGCGAGGCACGAGGGAACCTAGCCTGGATGAAAGGAAACGTCTGTGACGAATGACCAAGGCCGAGTCTGAGCTCGTGGACGGGCCCCACTTCTCGCAAAAACGCGAGAAATGGGGCACCCCAAGGCTTTAACATCTGTGCAGCCTCGGAACGGGTTCAGATGTGGTCCACCCGTCCGGGCCACGCAATATAAAAGGGCGCCCCTTTCATAGTAGGCTGCGGTTGCTGTGATCAACAGTAACTACGCCGAAGGAACGGAACACCCATGGAGAGTGTGAAATACGTTGGTCTGGATGTCCACCAGAGCACGATCAGGGTGGCAGTGCTGAATGCAGAAGGAAAACGGGTGATGCAGTCGGTGCTGGCCACGCAAGCGGCTGCGATGCTGGATTTGTTTCCGGGATTGCGCGGACACTTCACGTCACCTTTGAGGAAGGAACGCACTCGGCCTGGCTCTACGATGTGCTGGTGCGACAAGTGGCGCGTGTGGTGGTGTGTAATCCGCGGAAGAACGCGCTGCTGAAGGCGGGCAACAAGAGCGATCGGATCGACGCGCGCAAGCTGGCGGAACTATTGCGGGCCGGAATGCTGTCGCCGGTTTATCACGGCGAGCAGAGCACGCGTACGTTGCAAGCAGCTGGTGGCCAGCTACAGCCGCGCTGACCGAGGACACAACGCGAGTGATGAGCCGGATCAAAGCGCTGTACCGCAGCCAGGCGATTGCCTACGCAGGCAAGAAGCGTATGCGGGCAAGCGGCATCGCGGCGAGTGGCTGGCGCAACTGAACGAGAGCGGGCAGCATCGACGCGCGCGAGATCCTCTACCAGGAGCTGGACGCGTTGCAGGGCTTGCGGCGCGAAGCCCGGCGAGCGGTGATGGTGGAATGCCACAAGCATGAGGCGGCGAAGCTGCTGCGCGCCATTCCGTATCTCGGTCCGATGCGCGCGGCCGTGCTGATCGGGCGGGTGCAAACGCCGTATCGCTTTCGCAGCAAGCGTCAGTTCTGGGCCTACTGCGGCCTGGGGCTGGAGACGCGCAGCAGCGCCGACTATGTGGAGAGATGGACAGACTTGCGACCGCGAAAGCCGGTGTGCATTCGCGGATTGAACCTGAACCACAACCACGATCTGAAAAATGTCTTCAAGAGCGCGGCCACCACCGCCAGCGCGATGCAAGGCCCGTTTCCGCGTTCTACGAAATACGCGTCTGGCCAAGGGAATGCTGCCGGCCATGGCCCGGCTGACGCTGGCGCGCAAGATCGCCGCGATTGCCTTGAGTCTTTGGAAGAAAGGAGAACCGTTCAACGCCGAGCAACTGAAGCCGCAAGCAGCGTGAGCGCGCCGCTACACCGCGGAGTCTGGCAGGTGGTAACCTGCCGTTCGAAGGTTGCAATGCTGCGCGCACGGGTTCGAGGGTGAGTATCCTGGGCGGATAGACGCAGTGAGTCTCACGGGCCACCATATGCCCCCTCGGACAACCCAACAAAGCCATAGGCCGCGCGACGGCGCGAGCTCAGATAGAACCATGGTTGGCCACTGCCACCGCGTTGCTTGTAGGCGCTCCGCGCAAGACCTAACGGGCCCAGGATGAACAGGAAATGAGTCCGTGAATCCGCGAACCGTTCCATCCAAAGATGCATCGCATTCGTACGGCAGGGGCTGGATGTCAAGACAACCAAACCTCCCTACGAGGAGGAGAGTGTTTTCTCTTGACATCCCCTTTTATAGAACCCGCCTGCATCCCAAAAATCTGTCATCCCGACCGGAGCCGATCATCGCGAAGGCGATGATCCGCGCGGTGGAGGGATCTGCAGTTGTGACCCCACCGAGGCGTGTGGCGCGGGCGCTCTCGCCCGCGAAGGTGCCCATTCTAAATCTCGCTCGGGTGGCCCGGGTCTCGCCGGGGTTGCGAGACCCGGGACCCGACCCAAAAACGGAGGCGGGTAGGCCAGACGCCAGAGTAGAGTATTCCCGATCCCCAGGTTAGCTCACAAAGAGCGCTCGCGAACCTGGGCCACCAGCCACCGAGGCGTGTGGCGCGGGCGCCCTCGCCCGCGATGTGGCTGGGGCCCACCCTCGACCCACTAGGGCAGGCCTTCGCGCAAAAAGCGCGAGAAAGGGGCGTCCATGTATTCAAGATTCGTGCAGGCTCGGAACGGGTCAGATGTGGCCACCGCCACCCGCACATAATATAATTCGCGGATGATCCTCAAGGAAGGGACGCCACAAGGACACATCCATCCCCAGATCACACAAGTTCCAATCAGCTACGCTGAGTTCCTGAATCATTTCCGTGGTGGTCACACCATTGACGACAATCTAACCGCTACCTCTATCGCTAGCACCTTGCAAGCCGCACTGATCCAAGTCGCTGTTTTGAGTGGGCACCTGACCAAGACAAAGAATATGGCGATGCCTAACGAATTTCTCGCAGACATTACCCTAACCAAAGCGGGGTCGGAACTCATTCAAACCACTTTGGATCGCCAATTCTGTGAAATGGCGGTCATTGAAGCGAAAAAGAGCATTGGAGAGGACGACCGTCTGCATCCGAAGGTCGGCGCAGTCATTGTCAAAGACGGCAAGATCTTAGCCAAAAGCTACCGCTGCGAATCAGGAAAGGGAGATCACGCCGAGTTTTGCGCGCTGAAAAAGTTGAATGCCGCTGATGTCGAAGGTGCAACTGTTTACACGACGCTGGAACCTTGTTCCGTTCGTTACTCTCCAAATAAGACTCCCTGCACTAATCACCTAATTAACGGCAAGGTCGCACGAGTCGTGTTCGGTATGCCGGACAAAGATGAATCGGTGTATGGACATCACACTCTTATTGAAGCAGGTATTGAGATTGGTATTTTTCCGCACGATTTGATACAGGAACTTCTTACCCTCAACAAAGAGTGGACTGACTCGCTTCGGGCTAAACCAGTTGTCCCGCCGAACGATACGCCATCACTTGCGAATGTCTCGTACTACAAACTGGGAACCTCTATGACGGACAACGCACATTTCTTTGTCCGACCGCCAAAAGCCGCTGGTGGATTTATACGGTTGAAGATGCTGCCAAGAATGTTTTGGCTCACGGAGGATCAATCGAGGAAATCGCCATACAATGGCATCGAATAGACGACCACAAGAGAATCGTAGAGAAGTTGGTTCGACAAGGTTCGGGCAGCAGCCATCTACTGCTGAACCTTGCCTAAGAAGAAATAAAAGACATGGCGCTAAAAGTTGTCATCGAGAACGCGATCCTAAAAGGCTCACACGATGAGTCTATGCTGCAACGAGTGGCGACCGTGTATCCCGAAGACGGTGGGGAATTCCGTGTTTTGGCTCCGCCAAAAGCGACGGGGGATGCGTTGGAGTGGTTGAAGCAATGGCAGGTCCGGCAGCCCGATCTTGAACCTTTGAGTTTTGGCGGAGAAATTGTCGTTACTGACGGACGCTGTGGTTTCATCGTTAATCAGGTCGCGAATGCTCTCGAACAAAGGAAACTCGAATCAGACATTTGGAATTGGGGAGAGCATCCAGATGCGCGTTTCTACGCCGCACAGATTTGTTTGCGGGGTCACATACTCAGCGCGGACGGGAAGGACAAGTTCAGCCGGGACGAACATTGCCAACAGTGCGGCGATCCTTGTATTGATGTTTGCCAGAATTGCAAGGCACCAATCCGTGGTGGAAAGATCTACGATTCACCTAACACTTATGTGTGTCCTTACTTCTGTTATAAGTGTGGCCGTCCCTATCCATGGATGGAAGATCGCCTATTGAGCATTGAATAATATAGTGACATTCTCGCATTCCTGTGCTACTGTTCGGTCATGGGAAATCCGGCGGGAATGCGGCGAGATTTTCAGAGGTTAGAGAAGCGGCGGCTGTTGGGTGCGCGGCTGTTGCGGCAAGGACTACATCCGGCGGAAGTTGCCCGGCTGGTGGGAGTGCATCGGCAGTCGGTGAGTCGCTGGGCCGCACAAGTGAAGCAGGGGGGAGTGCGAGCACTGAAGAAGGCCGGGCACGCTGGACGGCCCGCCCGCTTACGCCCCGAGGATTTGCGGCGCATCGAGAAAGGACTGAAGCGTGGGCCGCAGGCTTTGGGGTACGAAACCAGCCTGTGGACTTCGTGGCGTGTGGCCCACTTGATCGAGCAGGCATGCGGAGTGAAGTATCACCCCTCGCAAGCCTGGCGGATTCTGCGGCAACTGGGCTGGAGTTGCCAGCGACCGGTAGGACGGGCGCTGGAGCGCGACGAAGACAAGATCCGGCGATGGAAGCAGCAACGCTGGCCGGAAATTAAAAAAAAGCCCAAAAAGAAGGCCGCACCATCGTCTTCATCGACGAAAGCGGATTGAGCGAACGCCCGCACCGCTGTCGGACTTGGGCGCCGCGGGGACAAACGCCGGTCCTGCAATATCACTTCAACTGGAAGATGTTGTCGGCCATGGCGGGGGTGACGTGGTGGAACTTCTATTTCCGGCTGTTTCCTGGGACCATTCGCAGCCCGCAGGTCATCGAGTTCCTGGCGCACCTGTTGCGCCACATTCCCGGCAAGCTGCTGATCGTCTGGGACGGATTGACTGGCCATCGCAGCCGCCTGACCTGGGACTTCATCCGCCATCAGCGGGGGCGGTTGTGGGTGGAGTTTCTCCCCGGCTACGCTCCGGAACTGAATCCGGTGGAATATCTCTGGTCGCATTGGAAGCAACACGAACTGCCGAACTTCTGTCCGCAGAACTTTGGCCAGTTAAGCCACTATGCCCGCAAAGCTCTGCGTCGGATGCGCAAGCGACCAAGCCTGGTGATTGCCTTCTGGCGTCAGGCCGAACTGTTTCCTTTGTAACTATATTATGCAATGCTCAATAGATACCGCAAGAAAACTGCTCTGGCACGACGACAAACTAACCGAAGACGACCGTAAAGAGCTGTGGGGACTGTTGCAATATGTGATGTCTGATCCTAGGTCGGATGTGGCGCCAGCGAAGGGTAAGCTGATAGAAATCACTCTCGGCAAAGCACTCCCTGCCACAAAGGAGTTCTTTATGGACTTCATGGCCAAATACCTAGTTGAGTTGACGAAGTAATATCCGGCCGGGTTGGTGGCCACATCCGGCCCCGTGCCAAACGTGCGGGAAAAAGCGGGGACAGGGAAAAAGCGGGGACAGACGAAACGTTCACGCCACCACAGAAACTTCCCCGTGCGGTTTGCTTGTGGGCCGTACGGTAATCTCGATGTCCTGCCCCAGGAGGGTGAGAAAGTCCATGAGGCGTTCCACCGAGAACGAACCCGCCCGGTTGCGCATCAACGCCGAGACGTGGGGCTGTTTGATCCCGAGAACTTTCCCGGCTTCGGTTTGGGTGATGCCGCGTTGTTTAATCAGCCGGTAGATTCGCAGCGTGAGCTGCGCCTTCAGCAGTTCCTGTTCGGGATGGGGCAAGCCGAGGTCGGCAAAGACGTTTCCGCTGCTTTTCTCCATGCGGGGACTCTTCGCTGCCGCTTTCCTCAAACCGGTGGGTCTGATTGTTTTTCTGGCCACGTCAGTTTTGCCTCTCCCGGTGAAGCCGTTCCGCATCGCTTAACCGCTGGCGGATCAGTTCCATTTCTTTCCTCGGTGTGGCAATGCCCCGCTTCGATTTCTTTTGAAACGCATGCAGCACATAAATAGCTTCCGCATAACGTACGGTGTACACCGCTCGCCAGGTGTCGCCGTCGTGACGGGCGACTATTTCCAGCACCGAGCTTCCGCCAAAGCCTCGCAGCGGCTTGGCCGAGGGGTCGGTCTCTCCTTGCTGCGCGGTGTAGAGGGCTTGCCCTATGTCCCGCCTGACGGCTGGCGGAAAAGCACGGATATCTCTCCGGCTCGAGCCAATCCACGCCACAGCTCGGGGCGCTGATTCCATTATACGTAAATATGTCTAATTATATAAGCGGTCAAGACGAATCTTAGAAATTGCCAGGGTTGTTCCCAAAATGGGAAGAAACATGGGCGATAAGTGGGGCGGGTGTCCGGCCAAGCACGTGCAATTCTACTCTTGAGGGTGCCCCGTCCAAGCTTTGCTTGGGCGGGGTTTTTCTGCAATCTCTCTACGCTTTTCGAATCCCCAAGACCTCCGGCACCCGCTCACGATAAAATCGAGTGCCTTTAAAAGGAACCTACATGCCCGATCAGACCAGCATTGATTCCGTCCTGCAGGAAGACCGCAAGTTCGAGCCGCCTGAGAGCTTTCGCGAGAACGCGTACATCAAGAGTCTGGAAGACTACGAGCGCATTTACCGCGAGTCGGTCGAAGACCCGGAAAAATTCTGGGGCCGCATCGCCAACGAACTTGTCTGGTTCAAGAAATGGGACAAAGTCCTGGAATGGAATTGTCCCTGGGCCAAGTGGTTTGTCGGCGGGCAGATTAATCTTTCTTACAACTGCCTCGACCGGCACGTGGAGACCTGGCGCAAGAATAAAGCCGCCATCATCTGGGAGAGTGAGCCCGGCGAGGTGCGCACCCTCACCTATCAGCAACTGCATCGCGAGGTGCAGAAGTTCGCCAATGTGCTGAAGGATCTCGGGGTCAAGAAAGGAGACCGCGTCGCCATCTACATGGGCATGACGCCGGAGCTGCCTATCGCCATGCTGGCCTGCGCCCGCATCGGCGCGCCCCACACCGTGGTCTTCGGCGGTTTCTCCTCCAATGCGCTGGTAGACCGCATCCACGACTCGCAGGCCGTGGCCGTCATCGCCCAGGACGGTGCCTACCGCCGCGGCATGGAAGTCAAATTATTTCCCGCGGTGGAAGAAGCGTTGAAATCATGCCCCAGCGTGAAGCACGTGATCGTGTATCAGCGCACCCAGTCGCCGATCAACATGCAACCGGGACGCGATCACTGGTGGCACGAATTGATGGCCAAGGCTTCCGACGAATGCCCCGCCGAGCCCCTGGACGCCGAGCATCCGCTCTACATCCTCTACACCTCCGGCACCACCGGCAAACCCAAAGGCGTGGTGCACACCACCGGTGGCTACTCGGTCGGAACCTATATCACCGCCAAGTGGGTCTTCGATCTGAAAGAAGAAGACACCTACTGGTGCACCGCGGATATCGGCTGGGTGACCGGCCACAGCTACATCGTTTACGGCCCCCTGCAGAACGGCGCCACCAGCCTGATGTACGAAGGCGCGCCCAACTTCCCCGACTGCGGCCGCTTCTGGAGCATCATCGACCGCCATCGCGTGAGCATCCTCTACACCGCGCCCACCGCCATCCGCACCTTCATCAAGTGGGGGGACGAGTGGCCCAAAAAACACAGGCTCGACAGCCTGCGCCTCCTCGGCACCGTCGGCGAGCCCATCAACCCCGAAGCCTGGATGTGGTACCGCGAAATCATCGGCCACAACCGCTGCCCCATCATCGATACATGGTGGCAGACGGAGACTGGGGGCATGATGCTGACGCCGATGCCGGGGGCGATGGCGACCAAGCCGGGGTCGGCGACGCGGCCGTTTCCGGGGGTGGCGCCCGACATTGTGGATATGCAGGGGAATCCGGTGGCGGAGGGGTCGGGAGGATTTCTGGTGCTGAAGCAGCCGTGGCCGGCGATGCTGCGGACGATTTATGGCGATCCGGACCGGTACGTGAAGCAGTACTGGTCGCAGATTCCGGGGATGTACTTCACCGGCGACGGAGCGCGTAAAGACAAAGACGGCTACTACTGGGTGATGGGGCGCGTGGATGATGTGATCAACGTGAGCGGGCACCGGTTGAGCACGATGGAGGTGGAGTCGGCGCTGGTGGCGCACGATGCGGTGGCCGAGGCGGCAGTGGTCGGGCGACCGGACGATGTGAAGGGGCAGGCGATTTCGGCGTTCGTCACGCTGGAGCAGGGAAGAGCGGCCACGGCGGAATTGAAAGAAGAGTTGCGCAAGTGGGTGGCGAAAGAGATTGGAGCGATGGCCAAGCCGGACGACATTCGATTTACGGATTCGCTGCCGAAGACACGCAGCGGGAAAATCATGCGGCGGTTGCTGCGCGAGTTGGCGACCAGCGGGCAAGTGAAGGGCGATGTGACGACGTTGGAAGACTTCGGGGTGATCGCCAAGTTGACGGAGGATGAGGTGTAGGGGTGTCAGCGCTGCCGTGCCTTCTCATGCCGCCGCTGCTCGGCAGGGACCGTGATTGGACTATGGCTGGGGCTTGATCGTGAAGTTGGTCACGGCCTGGTCGTCTTCTCCGGATCTCGCAACGGCAGCGGCTCTGGGCTGCCCGCCACGAAACTGTGGGAGTGCATGTTATACGTACAAGTAAGTCATTACACGACTACAGGAAGGAAAGATCCCAAGAGGGTGAGAGCCATGCATCCCTACCCTTGCAAAACAAAAATCGCAAAGGTGGGCCACCTGCGGCTAGAGTTAGATGGTGCCCGGGACCGGAATCGAACCGGTACGTTCCTTTCGGAACTCGGGATTTTAAGTCCCGTGCGTCTGCCAGTTTCGCCACCCGGGCGTGAAAGGGGAAGCATTCGCATTTTACCGCAGTGCTTGCGCATCCCAAGCGCTTGCTCCTGGCTAAATTGCCCTAGGCCCGCGGGCATCCGCCATGAGTTGCTGTGGCAACAAGCTCTTTCGCGGCTTGTGTCCTGACCGCCATGTGATAGATTTTTAGCCAGGAGCTTTATCCTTGGGGCTTCTCGCCCGCTCGAACTCTGGCCTGCCCATGGCAAGTGGAAAAACTCAATCCCGAAGCTTTGCTTCCTCACGGCGCGTCATCATTCAGAACGTGAGCCCGGAAGTGGACGGCGGGCGTTTTCCCATCAAGCGCATTATTGGCGATGCGGTCAGCGTGAGCGCGGATATTTTCTCCGACGGGCATGAGGTGATCGTGGCCATGCTGCTGCACCGGCCTGCGGCGCAGAAGAGTTGGATGGAAGTGCCCATGCAGGCGGCAGTCAATGACCTGTGGCGTGCGGAGTTTCAGGTTCCGGTCCAGGGGCGGCATCTTTACACCCTGCAGGCGTGGGTAGACCGCTTTCAGGGTTGGCGCCGCGACCTGGCGAAGAAATTCGATGCCGGGCAGGATGTTTCGGTGGACGTGCTCACCGGTGTACAGCTGATCGAGCGGGCTGCGGCGCGCGCCGATGCTAATGCCGGCGACCGCGCTCTTCTTGCGGACTGGGCGGAGGAACTGCGCTCGTTACACGAAACACGGGTGCAGGAAGCGGTAGAGAAAGCGTGGAATGCGGAGCTGTCTGCGCTGATGGTGAAGCACGCCGATCGGCGCCATGCCAGTACCTACAGCCGGGAACTGGCGGTGGTTGTGGATCGGGAGAAGGCGCGCTTTGGCGCGTGGTATGAAATGTTTCCACGCTCGTGCGGTGGGGCGGGGACGCATGGCACGCTGGCGGATTGCGAAAGGCAGCTGGATTACGTGGCTCGGATGGGATTTGACGTTTTGTATCTGCCGCCTATTCATCCCATCGGTCGAGTGAATCGCAAGGGCAAGAATAATTCGGAAACTGCCGGCTCCGATGACGTTGGCAGTCCGTGGGCGATTGGCTCCAAAGAAGGCGGGCATAAAGCGATTCATTCCGAACTGGGAACGCTTGCAGATTTCAAGCGGTTTTTCGCGCGGGCGAAAGAGAAGGGATTGGAGTTGGCCCTCGACCTGGCGTTTCAGTGCGCGCCGGACCATCCTTATGTGAAGGAGCATCGGGAATGGTTTCGCATCCGGCCGGACGGCTCGGTGCAGTACGCGGAGAATCCGCCGAAAAAATATCAGGACATTTACCCGCTCGATTTCGAAACCGAGGAGAGCGAAGAGCTGTGGCAAGAGCTCAAGAGCGTGGTGCTGCACTGGATTGAGCAGGGCGTGCGCATCTTTCGCGTGGATAACCCGCATACCAAGCCGTTTGCCTTCTGGGAATGGCTGATCGCGGAGATCAAGGGACAGTATCCGGATGTGCTGTTTCTGGCGGAGGCGTTTACCCGGCCCAAGGTGATGGGAGAGTTGGCCAAGCTAGGATTTACGCAGTCTTACACGTATTTTGCCTGGCGGAACACCAAGCACGAGCTGATGGAGTATTTCACCGAACTTACGCAAACGGAATTGCGGGAGTATTTCCGGCCGAATTTGTGGCCCAACACGCCGGACATTCTGACGGAGTACTTGCAGTTTGGCGGGCGGCCGGCGTTCATGATCCGCTTTGTGCTGGCCGCGACTCTGGGCGCGAGCTATGGAATCTACGGGCCCGCTTTCGAGCTTTCCGAAAACCGCGCCCTCCGGCCTGGCAGCGAAGAGTACCTGGACTCAGAGAAGTATCAGATCCGCAGCTGGGATTTGGACCGGCCGGACAGCCTGCGGATGCTGATGGCTGACGTCAACCGCATACGCCGGGAGCACAAGGCGCTGCAAAGTGACTGGAACCTGCGATTTCATTCGACCGACAACGACCAAATCATCGCTTACAGCAAGGCCACCGAGGATCTTTCCGAAATTCTTGTCATGGTGGTGAATCTCGATCCTTATTACACGCAATCGGGCTGGGTGGATTTGCCGCTGGAGCTGTTTGGCCTGGACCCGCATCAGTCCTACCAGATGCACGATCTGCTGACCGAAACTCGCTATCTTTGGCAAGGCCCGCACAACTACGTGGAACTGAATCCGCACAAAGTGCCGGCCCACATTTTCCGCGTCCGCAAGAAGCTGCGGACGGAACGCGACTTCGACTACTTCCTGTAAGCCTGAAGCCGCCAGACACGCATTTGACTTCCGCATCATGAAGGCTCCGGGCTCCCAAAACGATGTGATCGCCGCTCTGCGAGCGGGATTGCCCAAAGTCCTGCCGGATTACCTGAAGACCCGGCGCTGGTTCGGGGGGAAGGCCCGGGAGATACGCGCCGTCGAGGTTCGCGAGGTGGCGCCGGTTCGCGCGGGGGAACTGCAGGCGTATTTCGTGATCGCGGAAGTGCAGTACACCGCCGGGCCGGCCGAGGAGTATGACGTTCTCCTTGCGCCGGGGCAGGAGTCTTCGGCGGGGAGCGCAGATGCCAATGCGCCACATCTTCGGATACCGATGCAGCAGTCTTCGCATGAAATGGTGCTGCGGGACGCGCTCATGGACGAAAGATTTCAGACGTGGCTTCTGGATGCGCTGGCCCGGGGAGAGTCCTGCCATGGGCAAAATGGCGAAATCCGGTGGATTCCTTCTACAGCACTGAAGCAGCTGTGGCAGCCGTCACAGGGCATGCTGCCGCCCACCTTGATGAAAGTCGAGCAGAGCAATAGCTCGGTGATTTACGGGAAGCGCTTGGTGCTCAAAGTCTTTCGGCGTCTGGAGGCGGGAATCAATCCCGATCTGGAGATTGGAACGTTTCTCACCGAAAAAACGTCATTTCGCAATTCGCCGGCGGTGGCGGGGCGCATCGAGTACACCGGCAAGGACGGCCTGCGCACGGCGTTGGGTATTTTCCAAGGTTATGTCGTGAACCAGGGCGACGCCTGGCGCTTCAGCCTGGATTCCCTGGCCGAATTCTATGAGGGGGTACAGCAAGGCGGCGTTGCAACTCCGGATGCTCCGGAAGGCACGGTGCTGGAGCTGTCGTCTCAAGCGATCCCGTCTTTGGCACGAGAGCGCATCGGCGCTTACCTGGATTCGGCGGCGCTGCTGGGAAAGCGGACGGGGGAACTCCATCTTGCGCTTGCATCCGGAGAAGATGCGGAGCTGAAGCCGGAGGCGTTCAACGACGAGGCCAAACGCGATCTGATGCACTCGGCAACGGAGCTGCTGAGTGCCACGACGAGATTGATGCGTCAGAGATTGATGCAACTGCAGGCCACCATTCGCAGAGATGCCGAAGAAGTTCTGGAGTCGGAGAGTCAACTGCAACGGCAGCTGCAATCGTTGGCAAGCCACCATTTCTCCGCCACGCGCATGCGAATCCACGGTGACTACCATCTGGGACAGGTGCTCTATACGGGAACGGACTTCGTCATCATTGACTTTGAGGGAGAGCCGGCCCGATCACTGGAGGACCGCCGCAGGAAGCTGTCGCCCCTGCAGGACCTGGCGGGCATGCTGCGTTCCTTCCATTATGCGGCCTATGCTCCATTGCTCGGCGCCGGCCAGCTAGTTTCCGCCGAGAAGATGGGTTCGATGGGGAAGTGGGCGACGTACTGGAGGAAGTGGGTCTCCGCCAGCTTTCTGCGGGCTTATCGCACGACTTGTGACCAGGCGTCGTTTATTCCGCGCAGCCAGGAAGAATTCCAACTTTTGCTGGATACCTATATTCTCGAAAAAGCTGTGTACGAGATCGCCTACGAACTCAATAATCGCCCCAATTGGGTGCGCATCCCGCTGGATGGCGTCCTGCAAGTGGTGAAGAACTTCTCTTCCCGAGCGAAGTGAGGCTCAGCTGTCCTATCCAGTTTGGGTAAGTATCCCGCTAGTAATTCCGATTCTTCCGCACGGAATCCTGCCGGCGACTCGAATTCATCGCCTATTGACAAAAAGGGACGCCCGCGTCACAATAGTGACTGTTAGTCACAATTGACTATAGGTCATACATGAATTCTTCCAACGCCCGGCGAGTTCGATCCACAGCTGACCCGCTCTCCCGCAGGGAACGCAAGCGCACGGAGACGCGCCAGCGCATTTTTCGCGCGGCCATGGCGTTGTTCGCCAAACGCGGCATCCTGAACACGACGGTGGAGGACATTACCGAAGCCGCCGATGTGGGCAAGGGAACCTTCTTCAACTACTTTCCCAGCAAAGAACATGTGCTGGGCGTGCTGCTGGAGGGTCAACTGGCAAAAGTGGCGGAAGCGCAGGCGGCCGCCGAATCGGGCAAGCATGCCATACGTGAAGTGCTGCGACAGTTTATGGGCCGGATAGTGGAAGAGCCGGCGCGCAGCCAACAACTCGCCCGCGGGCTGCTGGCCACGGTGTGTTTGAACTCCGAGGTGCGCGGCATGTTCGTGGAGAGCTTGGCCGAGGGGCGCAAGATTTTTACGGGAGTGCTGCGGCACGGACAGGAGCGCGGAGAAATTCGCGGCGACCTCGACCCGGCCGCCATGATGCGCGTCTTTCAGCAGAACGTGTTGGGAACCATCATGTTCTGGAGCATGGGGTCCACCGGAGATTTGCATCAGGTGCTCGATCCGGCATTTGAGATCTTCTGGGCGGGAATCAGCAGTCAAGAGTCAGGAGCGGCTTCATGAAACGCAGAATTCTTTTCATCCTTGTTCTTGTTGCCGCGGTTGGCGCGGCTGTCTACTACTTCTACTTTCGCCCGGTGATGGCGGCGGACGGTCTCGGACCCGAATGTGCTCAAGCTGTCCGGCAACATTGAAACTCACGAGAGCGTGGTCGGCTTCAAGGTTCCGGGGCGAATTGTGGAGTTGCCGGTGGAAGAGGGCCAGTGGGTTGAGCAGGGAGCCGTGCTGGCACAGCTGGACAATGCGGACTACCGCCAGCAGGTTGCCATGGACCGTGCTGCGGTGGGCGTGCAACGGAGCCAGCTTGGTCTGGCGCTCGCCGGAACACGCCGACAACAGCTGCAAGTGGCGCAACAGACTCTGCAGGATGCGCAGGCGGACCTGAAGCAGAAGCAGCTCGACTTCAATCGGGCCGACACGCTTTACCGGGAACAGGTGGGACCCCAACAAGTACGGGATCAGGCCGAAACCAACTTGAAACGCGCGCAGACTGTGGCGCGATCGCGCTCAGCAGCAATACGACGAGGCGATGGAAGGAACACGCAAAGAGCAACTGGCGGTGGACCGCGCGCAACTGGTGCAGGCGGAGCAAAAGCTGCGACTCTCGCGGCATCAATCTGGAGTACACGACGCTGCAGCGCGCCGAAGTCCGGCGTGATCCTGGTACGGCAGAGCCGAAATAGGCGAGGTGGTCGCGCCCAATACGCCGGTGGTGACGCTCGGCGACCTGGATGATGTGTGGCTGCGGGCTTACGTAAACGAGACCGATCTAGGGCACATCCGCTGGGGACAAACTGCCGACGTTCATACCGACACGTATCCGGGAAAGACGTATCACGGCCGCATCTCGTTTATCGCTTCCAAGGCGGAGTTCACCCCCAAGAGCGTGCAGACGTTTAAGGAGCGAGTGACGCTGGTGTATCGCATCAAGATCGATGTCGAAAATCCCAACCATGAACTGAAGCCGGGAATGCCGGCGGACGCGGAAATCCAAATCGCTCTCAACACGCCGGGGAAGCAAGCAGTGAGTTCCGCCACCACAAGCCGCCATTGCCTTGTCCGGATTGGGCAAGAGTTTCCCCGGCGTGCGCGCCGTGGACAATCTGACTTTCGAAGTTCACGCGGGAGAGATTTTTGGCCTCGTGGGCCCGGATGGTGCGGGCAAGACGACGACACTACGCATGCTGGCGGGGGTGATGCCGCTCGATCAGGGCGCGGCCATGGTCGCCGGGTGCGACGTGGGCCGCGATCCGGAGGGCGCCAAGCGCCACCTCAGCTACATGCCGCAGAGATTTGGACTGTACGAAGATCTCACCGTTGATGAGAACATCCGCTTCTATGCTGACTTGTTCGGCGTGCAGAAGGCGGAACGCCAGCAGAGATCGGCGCAGCTGTTGGAAGCGGCGGGCATGAGCGAATTCCGCAAGACGGCTGGCAGGGAATCTTTCCGGCGGGATGAAACAAAAGCTTGGCCTAGTGTGCGCCCTGATTCACCGGCCGAAAGTGATTCTGCTCGATGAGCCGACTACCGGTGTGGACCCGGTCTCGCGACGCGATTTCTGGCGCATTCTCTATGACCTGATCGCTGAGGGCGTGGCCATCCTGACTTCAACGGCTTATCTCGACGAGGCGGAGCGCTGCCATCGCGTGGCGCTGCTGAATCAAGGGAAGCTTTTGTTTTGTGACACGCCTGCGCAACTGAAAGCGCCGCCTGGGGAAGGATGTGCTGGCCATCACCTCGTCCGAAGCGCGTCGGCTACGCGAAGAACTGCAAGGCGCGGAAGGTATTTCCAGCCTGGTGCTCACGGGAGATGGAGTGCACGTCGGTGGTGGACGACGTGGCGCGTCGCATTTCTGAGTTCGAGGCGCGCTTGCGGCAGTCGGGCAGTTCCGGTGGCTGAGATGAGGCAGGTTACGCCGACGATCGAAGATCTCTTTGTGGACGCGGTGACCAGCGGTGGAGGGAGCCGGGAGCGATGAGCGAGCACTCGGTCGAGGTGGAGAGCCTGGTGAAGCGCTTCTGGCAGTTTACAGCGGTAGACCACGTCAGCCTCGAAACCAGCAAAGGCGAGATTTTTGGTTTCCTCGGGCCTAATGGCGCGGGGAAATCTACAACGATCCGCATGCTCTGCGGGCTGCTCCGGCCAACTTCCGGGAAAGCGCTGGTGGCGGGATTTGACGTGGCGCGCGAACCGGAATCGGGTGCGCCAGAACATCGGCTATATGTCTCAGAAGTTCTCGCTCTACAACGATCTGAAGGTAATCGAGAACCTGCGATTGTTTGCGGGCTTGTACAACGTGCCAACAGCAGTAGTTGGCGAACGGATCGCGTGGGCGCTGCAGATGGCCAGATCTGAAAGGGCAGGAAGGGATGATTACCGGGACCCTGCCGGGAGGCTGGAAACAGCGCCTGGCGCTGGGTTGCGCGTTGCTGCATCGCCCGCCGATCATTTTTCTGGACGAGCCCACTTCGGGCGTGGACCCCATCTCGCGGCGGCAGTTCTGGGATTTGATCTACGAGATGGCCGGCCGAGGGCGTAACCGTCTTTGTTACCACGCACTATATGGAAGAGGCGGAGTACTGCAACCGGCTGGCCATGATTAATCGCGGCAAGCTGGTGGCCCTGGGCACTCCGACAGAATTGAAACACAAATTCATGACGGGAGAGTTGCTGCTGGTGGAGTGCCAGCCGCTGGGGCCCGCGGTGGAGGCATTGCAATCCGCTCCGGAAGTGCTGGATGCGGCGGTGTTCGGCAACGCGCTGCACCTGCGTCGTGCACGAGGCAAAGTCCGCCATGCCAAAAATTCAGTCGTATCTGCGCGAGCGGAAACATCGCGGTCAGCAACATCGAGCATATTCGCCCCAGCCTGGAGGATGTTTTCGTTTCGCTGACCAGCGAACAGACAGGCCTCAAGAAAGGAGAGCAACTGAAAGTGAGCTGGACCCGCCTGCAAGCCGTCGCCATGAAAGAGATGGTGCAGATTCTGCGCGACACGCGCAGCCTGATCATCGTCCTGATTATGCCGGTCATCCTGGTATTGCTGTTCGGGTACGGCGTGAGTCTCGATCTGAAGCATCTGCCCATCTATGTGCTGGATCGCGAAGGCAGCCAGGACAGCCAGGAGCTGCTGAAGCGCTTTCAGGCGTCGGAGTATTTCCAGGTGGCGGGCGTGGTGAGCGGTTATCCGCAACTGGTCCATGCCATTGACTCGGGCCGAGCCAAGATGGGGCTGGTCATTCCCGATGACTTTTCCGAAAGGTTGCACAGCGGAGAGACCGTCGGGGTGCAGGCGTTGGTTGATGCCAGCGATGACAATACCGCCAATGTGCTGATCGGTTATACCCAGGGCGTGATCCAGGGCTACTCGAATGAGGTGCAACTGAATTGGCTGCAACGCCAGGGAAGAACGGAGCAACCGGCGCCGCTCAGCGTGGAGACGCGCACCTGGTTCAACGAAAACCTGGAGAGCAGCGCCTTCATCGTGCCGGGTGTTCTGGCGCTGGTGATGTCGGTGATCGGCGCTTTCCTCACTTCGCTGACCATCGCCCGCGAGTGGGAGCGGGGCACGATGGAGCAATTGATTTCTACGCCAGTGACACCGCTTGAGATCATGATCGGCAAACTGGCGCCCTACTTCGTCATCGGGATGTTCGACGTCGGGGTGTGCGCGGCGCTGGCGCTTTACTGGTTTCATGTTCCGTTTCGGGGAGAGTTGAGCACATTGCTCCTCACCATCGGCGCTGTTTCTGATTGCGCGTGTTATGCATGGGATTTTTCATCTCGGTGATCGCCAAAAGCCAGCTGGCCGCCAGCCAACTTGCCCTGATCGCCACGTTTCTACCGGCATTCCTGCTCTCCGGATTTCTTTTCTCGATTGAGCAGATGCCGGCATTCATTCAACTGGTCACGCGCATTCTGCCGGCGCGGTATTACGTCTCCGCGCTCAAGATGATTTTTCTGAAGGGAACTCCGCTCGGGAGGTTGCAGGCAGAGACCATCCCGCTGGCGATTTTTGCCGTGCTGCTGGCCGCGCTGGCGACGCGCGGCTTCCACAAGAGGCTGGTCTAGGAGGGACGATGCTATCGCGGCTGAAACAGATGCTCATCAAGGAATTCATCCAGGTCTTCCGCGACAAGCGCACTCGTTTTGTGCTGTTCGGGCCGCCGATCATCCAGATGCTGATCTTTGGCTATGCGGCCACTTTTGAAATCAAGAATGTGCCGATCGCGGTGCTCGATCTCGACCACACCCAGGAGAGCCGGGACCTGGTCTCGCGCTTCACGTCGAGCCCTTACTTCGATCTACGCTATCAACTCACGCGGCAGCCGGAGTTGGTGCAGCTGATTGACCGTGGCGAAGTGACCGTCGCGCTGCAAATTCATCCCGGTTTTTCGGAGAACCTGCGTAAAGGGCAGACTGCCCCCCTGCAGGTGATCGTGGATGCGACCAATTCCAATACTGCGCTGATCGCCGCAGGCTACGTGAACCAGATCGCGCAAGGCTTCGCTCAGGACTACCAGCAGGACCGGATGCAGCGGATTTCGCCGCAATTGGTAGACCGCATGCCGCGAGTCGAACTGCAGCAACGCCCCTGGTATAACAGCGACCTGAAAAGCCGGTGGTTCTTTGTGCCGGGCGTGATCGGCAGCCTTACGCTCGTGCTGGTCACTACGCTAACGGCTTTCGCCGTGGTCCGCGAACGCGAAATCGGCACTTTGGAGCAGGTGATGGTGACGCCTATCCGGCCGTTTGAGTTCATCCTGGGCAAAACAGTGCCATTTTTCCTGATCGGGCTGGCCGATGTCGCTCTGATCGCCACCGTGGGAACACTGTGGTTCCAGGTTCCGTTTCGAGGGTCCATCGCGGTGCTGCTCGCGGGGACGGTGCTCTTTTTGCTCTGCATGTTGGGGATCGGGCTGCTGATTTCCACGGTTTCCTCCACTCAGCAGCAAGCCATGGTGACCGCATTTTTCTTCATCATGCCGGCAATTACTTTTTCCGGCTTCGGATTTCCCATCAGCACCATGCCACGCTGGCTGCAGATCATGACTTACGCCGATCCCTTGCGTTACTTTCTTGTGGTGATCCGGGGGGTGTACCTGAAAGGCGTAAGCATGAATATTCTCTGGACGCAGATGGCTGCGATGGCGGTCCTGGGAGTTGGTCTGATCAGCCTCAGCGTGGTTCGCTTCCACAAGGCGCTGGACTGAGGATCTCGGCAGCCGGATTCGCCGGTGCCGGGTTGGTTCTCTATTTCCAAATCGGAACTCCCATCCATTCGCAATCGTTCTTCTTTGCTGAGCCAGGGCTGGGGACAGGTATGCTTTAGGAAAGTGCAGCGCCCCAGCCTTTTAAGGAAGATCGTGGTGGATTTGGAAATCATAAAAGTATTCATACTGGCCGAGAACCGGCTTTTGCGCGAAGCTCTGGCGCAGCTTCTGGGCAAGAAGAACGACATCCGGATAGTGGAGGCGGCCGCCTGCTCGGCGCAGCTGGTCATGCAGGTGTCTGCCGCGGCTCCGGATATCCTGCTGGCCGATTCCACCTTGCTTACGTTACCCGACCTGCAATTGATTGCGGAGGTTCGGGCAGCATTGCCCGCACTGCGGATTCTCTTGATGGGGATGGAAGAGGACCGGCAGACATTTCTGCGGGCGGTCTGCGAGGGGGTTGCCGGGTATGTGCTGAAGGACGCCACCGCTTCGGAGCTGGCCGCTGCGGTTCGCGTAGTGGCCGGAGGCCGGGCGGTGTGTCCTCCCAGCCTTTGCATGGCGTTGTTCGAGATTGTTGCCGCGCAACGCCCGCAAGTGTTTCGGCTTCGCTTGAAGTACGATCTTGGCCTGACCCGCCGTGAGCAACAACTGGTCGAGATGATCGACCGCGGCCTTACCAACAAAGAAATTGCCGCGCAACTGAACCTTTCCGAACAGACCATCAAGAACCACGTACACCGAATGCTGCGCAAGCTAGGTGCGCCCGACCGGCTGGCCGCCGCCGAACTGTGCCGCTCGACAAGTATGATGGTCTGAGTCGCAAACGGCTCTCCTGCGGCTCCAGGTGGCGTTTGGAAAAACATTCGTATCGGTGAAGAAGCCAGTTGACGATTCTGCCTATTGCACCCCGTGGGCATGGAAATGGATTCGAAAACGGCTCGACTGAAACCGATGCAATTGGGGCTTCGTCCATGAAGGTCCGTGGCTCCGAGCCGGGTCCCACGTTTGCCAACCCCGGGCAAACATGGGGCACCCAAGATTGAAGAAGTGGTCTTTTCTCCGGGCGGTTAGACACCCTACTTAACACTCACGTCGGTTTCGCTACTTGGCCCGCAGCGGCGCGGACGGCATTTCTTCTCCCCAATCGGCGCGGCCAAAGGCCATCCCCTCTTTTCCAAACTGCACCAGTGCCCCTTTTCTGAACCGCGCCGGAGATTACGAAAGTTGCGGTAAACTTTGCTTTTGCCCGAAAACGAAGCATCCAAGTATGTACAGTGCAGGAAGGAGCCCTTGTGAGCTGGGCAAGCAAGCTGGTTAAACCGTACCGCATTGAGCATGGCAAAGGCTTTCGGCTGAAGGATTTTGATCCGGCCGATAACGGACACTTGCACTCGAAGCAGCATGCCGAAGAATTGCTGGAAAAGGGCATTGCCACCATGGCGGACTTGCAGAGCAAGCTGTATGCGCAGGATCGCTGGGCGCTGCTGCTGATTTTCCAGGCGATGGATGCGGCTGGTAAAGACAGTGCCATCAAGCACGTGATGTCGGGCGTAAACCCGCAGGGCTGTCAGGTGTTCTCCTTCAAAGTGCCAACTGCCGAGGAACTGGACCACGACTATCTGTGGCGAACCATGAGGTGCTTGCCGGAGCGTGGACGTATAGGGATTTTCAACCGGTCTTACTACGAAGAAGTGCTGGTAGTTCGGGTTCATCCTGAAGCTTTGAGCCACGAGCGGATGCCTGCTGAGGTGGTCAGGAAAAATATCTGGCAGGAGCGGTTTGACGACATTCACGCCTTCGAGCGCTATCTTTCGCACAATGGAGTCGTGGTCCGGAAATTTTTTCTGAACGTCTCCAAGAAAGAGCAAAGGAAGCGGTTTCTAGAGCGGCTGGATGAACCGGAGAAGAACTGGAAATTTTCTGCCAACGATGTAAGAGAACGGAAGTTCTGGCACGACTACATGCGTGCTTACGAGGACATGATCCGCAACACGGCCAGCAAACACGCGCCGTGGTACGTAGTTCCGGCGGATGATAAGTGGTACACCAGGCTGGTGGTCGCCGCGGCCATTGTGGAGACGATGGAAGAGCTGAATCTAGGGTATCCGAAAGTGACTGCAGCCACGCGCAAGGAACTGCAACTGGCGCGCGCCGAACTTGAAGCAGGGAAAGACGGACAATAGTTTCTTCGCGCCTTAGCGCCGATCTCAGCGTACTTTGCGGTGGCAAGCTGTTAGTTTACGGAAGCGAAAGCTCTTAACCGCCGAGATCGCAAAGCAATGCCACCGAGAACGCGAGAGAAAGGCTGAAACTACGCCACTACTCAAGATACGAATAAAGTTGCGCGACGGTGCTAGGATAGAAGCCTGTATGGCTTTTGCGCGGCAGCCTGCTGGAGTGACACGAACTCGAATGCTTACCCGCGGCTCTCGCCTGGAGCGGGTTCTCGGTGTTACGTGCGTGCTGCTGGTCCTGTTTGCCAGCGTTGGGCAGGCTTCGCATTTCTGCGGTTTGCCTTCGGGTATCTCGGGGCCTACCGCCGAAATGCAACCCATTTCTGCGGCCAACACTCTTTGCCTGACTTGCCTTATGACCCAGTCGGCTGCGGTCGCGCCTCTTGGGTTCACGGTGTTCGCCGCCCTGCGGACCGTCGGCAATTTACCCATCCCGGTAGCGTGTTCTGAGTCTTTTCATCCTACCTTTCATTTGTATGTACGTCCTCCACCGGTAGCTTAGGTTTCTTCGCCTAGCCTGTACGGCCAGGATTTGTTGCATTGCATGGAGGTTACTGTTCTCCGCGCCCGATGCAATTTCCCATGGAATTTAATTTACGGAACCGCCGCATTTGCGGATCGAATTGAGACTTATGCATTTAGCAAATCGAGTAGGCTCAGCGATCGCTTGCTGTTTGCTATTAAGCGGATTTGCCGCTGCGCAGTCTGCCGCGATTGTGACCCTGGATCAGGCAGTGGACCTTGCGCTTGCCCATAATCACCAGTTGCAGGCGCAGCGGAGTTTGGTGCTGCAGAGTCAGGCCCAGGAGATTACCGCCAACCTGCGGCCCAATCCGACATTTGGGTTCGACTCGCAGTTCATCCCTATCTTTAGCCCGCAATTTTTCTCCGCCGACAACCTCGACCAGGCGCAGCAGTTCGACGTGGGTGTCGGTTATCTTTTCGAGCGCGGACACAAGCGCCAGCACCGTTTGCAGGCGGCGCGCGACCTGACGGCCGTAACTCGGGCGCAAACGACCGATGCGGAACGCACACTGGCCTTCAACGTGGGGCAGCAGTTTGTCGGCGTGTTGCTGGCGGAATCTACGCTGCGTTTCGCGGAGCAATCGCTTAAGAGTTTTAAGCAGACGGTGGATATCGGGGAAACCCAGTACAAAGCAGGCGCCATTAGCGAGGCCGATTTTCTCAAGATCAAATTGCAGCTATTGCAGTTCCAGACGGATGTCTCCTCGGCGCGAGTGGCGCGGGTGCAGTCGCTGGTTGGGCTGCGCGAGCTGTTGGGATACGACGCCGTGCCGACCAATTTCGATGTTGCGGGCGATCTTGCCTACCAACCGGTGACTACGGGGCTGGAAAGCCTGCAAGCGGAGGCGTTGAAGAACAGGCCGGACCTGCGAGCTGCCAAGCTGGGCGTAACCGCGGCGCAAAGTCAGATCCTGCTCGCCAAGGCCAACGGCAAAGTCGATGTGGACACCACCTACGATTTCACCCACGTGGCCGGCCAGAATACGGCGTCGCTTTTTCTCAATTTCGATCTGCCGTTCTTTAACCGCAATCAGGGTGAAATTGCCCGGACCAGATACGCCCTGACCCAATCCGAGCAATTACAGCAGTCCGCGAGCGAAGTCGTGCTGGGAGACGTGGAAAGCGCCTACGAAGGGCTCAAGAGTAACGAAGAAATCGTTCAACTTTATACCGGCGGCTACATGAAAGAGGCACAGGATTCACGCGACATCAGTCAGTACGCGTACCAGAAAGGCGCGGCCAGTCTGCTGGATTTTCTGGATGCGGAGCGAAGCTACCGCGCCGTTCAACTTGCTTACCGCCAGGCCCTGGCTTCTTACATGACCTCCGTCGAGCAGTTGAAGGAAGCTGCCGGAACGAGGAACCTGCCATGACACAGTCCAGGCGATGTAGTTTTGCCAGCCGTTTGGCTGGAGGAATCGCTTTCTTCTCTCTGCTGCTCATTTTAGGCGGCTGCGGCGACACGGAACCTGCGGCTTCCAGCCAGAGTGCCAAAAATGCAGGCGGTGCAGAATTATTCACTATTCCGCAGGAGCAGATGGCCCACGTGAAAGTAATCACGCTTGAGCCCACGACTCTCCGCCGATCGCTGCGGCTAACGGGTAGTGTGGCTTACAACAGCTTTCACACCACCCCGGTGATTACTCCGGTGAGCGGGCCGGTGAGCCGGATCGTGGTCGTGCCGGGGCAGAACGTGAAGAAGAGCCAAGCGATGCTCTACGTCGCCAGCCCGGATTTTTCGCAGCTGCGCAGCAACTATCTCAAGGCCCAAGATGCCTATCAACTGGCGCACCGTGAGTATGTGCGATCCCAGGACTTATACAACCACCACGCCGTCTCGGAGAAGGATTTGCTGGCGGCAGAGTCCGCCGAGGTGCAAGCCGGGGCAGATCTGGCATCGTCGCAGGCAGCGCTGAAGGTTATGGGCGTGGACGACCCGGACTCTCTCGTCAAGGCTGCGCCTACCTTTGAAGTTCCGGTGCGCGCGCCGATTGACGGGGAAGTTGTCGAGCAGGACGTTTCTGCCGGTCAGTTGCTGGCGCCGGGAAGTACGCAGTGCTTCATGATTTCCAATGTCAACACCGTCTGGGTTCTGGTGAATATTTATCAGCAAGATTTGCCCTATGTACACGTGGGAGACGCGGTTTCCATCCAAACCGACAGTTACCCGCAAGTATTTCAGGGCCGTATTTCCTATCTGGCGCCAGCGCTCGATCCGAATACGCGCACTTTACAGGCCCGCATCGAAACCCAGAATCCGGGCGGAAAACTGAAGCGCGATATGTACGTGACGGCGACGGTAAACGCCGGCGCCATCAAGAATGCGCTGGCGGTGCCCGATGCGGCGGTCCTGCGCGATGCGGAGAACCAGCCCTTCGTCTATGCGCAATTTTCCCCCAATCAATTTGGCAAGCGTCCGGTGACTCTGGGCGAAAGCGAGAAAGGAGAAACAGAGATCACCGGTGGCCTCAAGTCCGGCGACCGCGTGATCGCCGATGGCAGCCTGTTTCTGCAGTTTTCCAATTCGCTGCAGCAATAACTTTCCATGATCCATCGCATTGTCCAAGCCGCGTTGCGCCAGCGCTTCCTGGTGCTGATCTTTACGGCATTTATCACCGTTGGCGGCATTGTTTCTTTCCAGCGTATGCCGGTGGATGCTTACCCGGATCTTTCGCCTCCGCAGGTCGAGTTGATCACCCAATGGCCCGGCCATGCCGCCGAGGAAGTTGAGCGTTTGGTCACGTTGCCACTCGAACTGGAGATGAACGGTACACCCCACATGGTGGTGATGCGGTCCATCTCGCTTTACGGTCTGTCGGACCTGCGGCTGACTTTCTCGGAAGACACCGACAGCTATTTCGCGCGGCAAATCGTCTTCGAGCGCATTGGAGATGCGGAGCTGCCTGCGGGGGTGACTCCTTCCATGGCGCCGCTATTCAGTCCCAGCGGCCTGGTTTATCGCTACGTGCTCGAAAGCCCGGATCGCACTCCGCAGGAGCTGAAGACCTACGAAGACTGGGTGGTGGAACGTGCTTACCGCTCGGTGCCGGGCGTGGCGGACGATTCCGGCTTTGGCGGCACCACGATGCAGTACCAGGTGCTGCTCGATCCGGCGAAGATTTACGGCTACCACTTGACGGTTCCACAGGTTGTGAACGCTCTTGCCGCGAACAATTCGAACGCAGGGGGCGGGTTCTATTCCCAGGGCGGTCAGTTCTACTACGTTCGCGGACTCGGCTTGTTGCGGGATACAAGCGATATCGGCAACGTCGTGGTGGGCGCGAACCATGGCGTTCCCGTTCGCGTGCGCGACATTGGGGAGGTGCAAATCGGCCACGCGCCGCGTCTGGGTGAATTCGGCTATCAGAAGAACGACGACGCGGTGGAAGGCGTCATCCTCATGCTGCGCGGCGATCAGACGCAAAATGTGCTCAAGCGGGTGGAGGCTAAGACCAAAGAGCTGAACCAAAGAATTTTGCCGCCCGACATCAAGGTCCATCCCTTTTATGACCGCAGCGAACTGGTGGATCTGACCACGGACACGGTGGAGGGCAACCTGCTCCGCGGGATGGTCTTAGTGCTCATCGTGCTGATCTTTTTTCTGGTCAGCTTCCGCGCCGCCATAATCGTCGCGCTGACCATCCCGCTGGCCCTGCTGTTTGCCTTCATTGTCTTGCATGCGCACGATGTTGCCGCAAACCTGCTCTCTATCGGGGCAATTGATTTTGGCATCGTGATTGACGGCACAGTCGTGATGATGGAGAACATCTATCGCGAGCTCGCCCTACGGGAAGGGCAGCAGTATTCGCTCGATGAAGTCATCATTGCCGCCGCCAAAGATGTGGACCGGCCGATTTTCTATTCGGTCGCCGTCATTATTGCGGGATATCTGCCGATTTACGCGCTGACCGGGCCATCGGGCAAGCTGTTCCATCCCATGGCGGAGACGATGTCGTTCGCATTGATCGGAGCGCTGATCCTCACCCTCACGCTGGTTCCGGTTCTGGCTTCGTATTGGTTTAAGAAGGGCGTGCGTGAAAAACGCAACCGCGCCTATGAATGGATGAGAGACAAATACGCCCGGCAGCTGGATTGGGCGCTCAGCCGGCCGAAAATTACCCTGGCGATTGCGACTGCCATTTTCGGTGCGACGCTGCTGCTGGTTCCGTTCATTGGCGGGGAGTTCATGCCCCATCTGGATGAAGGCGCGCTCTGGGTGCGCGCTACCATGCCGTACACAATTTCGTTCGAAGAAGCCGGCAAGATTGCTCCGCAAATCCGGCAGATTTTGATGTCCTATCCGCAGGTCACGGTCGTTGGCTCCGAACTCGGGCGTCCCGATGATGGTACCGATCCTACTGGCTTTTTCAATTGCGAGTTCTATGTCGGACTGAAGCCGTACAAAGACGAATCGTGGAGCGGCGATTCTTCGACAAAACAGGAGCTGATTGCCTCTATTGATAAGAAGCTGAAGGCGTTCCCCGGTATCATTTTCAACTACACGCAGCCGGCCGAGGACGCAGTGGATGAGGCGCTCACCGGGTTGAAGAGTTCGCTCGCGGTGAAGATTTATGGCGACGACCTCAGCGTGCTGCAGGACAAGGCCGTGCAGATGAAGAATACGCTGGCGAAGGTGCCGGGGTTCACTGAGCTCACGGTGGTGCGCGAGTTGGGACAGCCCAGCCTGCTGATTGATGTGGACCGCGACAAAGTCGCTCGCTATGGCATTAACGTGGCCGATGTGGAGGCGGTGGTAGAGGCTGCTGTGGGCGGTCAGGCAGCGACGCAGGTGATTCAGGGAGAGAAGCTATTCGATCTTGTCGTACGCATGCAGCCGCAATTCCGTAGCAGCGCCCAGGCCATTGGAAATCTCCTTGTTGGAGCGCCGGATGGCGAACAGCTGCCACTCAGCCAGCTTGCCGACATCAAGCAGGGAAATGGAGCGTCGTTCATTTATCGGGAAAACAATTCCCGCTATATCGGGGTGCAGTACTCCATCAAAGGGCGGGATCTTGAGCGCGCCGTGCGGGACGGGCAGGCGGCTGTGAACCAAGCGGTGACGCTTCCCCAGGGCTACCGTCTGGAATGGGGCGGCGAGTACGGGCTGCTACTGGCGGCTAAGGCGCAGCTTTACATCATTGGGCCGGTGGCGGTGGTGCTGATCTTCATGATCCTGTTTGCCCTGTATGGAAATTTTAAATTTCCGGTCACCATTGCTCTCGGCGTCGTGATGACCGAGCCGGTAGGCGCGCTGATCGCGCTTAAGCTCACGCATACCCCATTCAGCGTGTCGTCGGTGCTCGGGTTGCTGGCGCTTGCTGGGGGTGTCGGTGGAAACAGCCGTCATTCTGGTTTCCTATATCAACAAGCTTCGCCAGGAAGGCATGGACATCCGCTCGGCCACGCGCGAGGCATCGCTGTTGCGGCTGAGGCCGATCATGATGACTGCCCTGGTCGCGTGTTTAGGCCTGCTGCCTGCCGCACTTTCCACCGGTATCGGGTCGGATACCCAGAAGCCCTTTGCGATCGTCATCGTGGCGGGGCTGGTTTCGCGCCTGTTCATCGGCTTTTTCGTCAATCCTGTGTTGTATGAGTTGGTGGCGCGGGACGGCGATGTGCTGCAGGTATGATTCCGCTGGGTTACCTCCGTGCGTGTGCAAGCAAATTCATGGCACTTTTGTCGCATTGACCGGCCGATCTAGCCTTGTTAGGTTTGGGTAGTAACTGCCCACCGTGGGGTGGCTATGAAACTGGTTCATCTCTGTTACGCAGCGCTTGGGGTAGCAGTCGCTCGGTGGATTTTTAAGCGGCGTCCGGTACGTCTGGCCGACCCGGTCAACCGCCTTCGCGTCTCCGGTTTGTAAGTGCGATTTTTTTGGGTGAGGCGTCCGTTGTGCGCCACTTCGTCTCACCCCTCGTTGCCGGGAAGAGGATTTCCCGTTTCCCAAAGGTCTAGCACTAAGGTTTACCTCCGCCGGACCTCGTCTGCGACCTTCCTGACTAGAATTTAGAGTGTGCCGGCTTGCCCTAGTAATCAGCCGAATGCCTCGTTACCTGCGGTACGTGGCATCACACGAGGTCTGCGGCACAATGGCTAGGAATGGCTGACATGAAGTTCCACGCGCGATGGTTAATTCTCGGAGTGCTGACGGCGGTGATTTTACCCTGCCTCCGTTCAGTTGCGCAGTCCGATGATGGTAACAGCGTGCCTCTGGGCGACATTGCGCGCGCCTTGCGTAAGCAGAAAGAGGAAAAAGAGAAAAACGCAGCCCAACCGGAACCCCCATCCGCGCGCACGGTGATTAATAACGACAATTTCTCGCAGGTGATGGCTCAAGCGGAAAAGGATCGTCTCAAGGGAAATATGAAATTCCTTTTCGACGGCGTGGGCAGAGATATTCATGTAGCGGCCCCGGATGTGACGTGCAGTCTTGCGTTTAATGCCAAGACGGGTGCATTGGTGTCCGATCCGTTTGTTTCGCAGGATCTGCCGCGAAATGAACTGGTGAAACTGGATGGCCCGGCGAATATTAGTGAGGATGCGCTGCAAGTTACGATACACAACAATACCGGCTGGATGCTGCGAGAAATTACCGTCAGCCTGACCATAGTGCGGCCGCCGGAAACGAAGACGGCGGCGCAATGGGGCGCTGCCAAATTGGTTCCGGCCGCGGCTAAAGAAAAAGAAAAAGAGGAAGAGCCCGCCGGTAAGCCATCCGACTTCACCGTGCTCTATCACATCAAAGGCGCAGCCTCGCCGTTCGCCACCGGAGTTTTTCACCAGGACATTGGCGGGAAGCTGGATGCGGACCAGGAATGGCATTGGGCCATCGTGCAGGCGCAGGGGATTCCGCCACAGCCGCCGGCAGCCGAGGCAGCCACCCAGCCGTAGTTCATTCGACGCGGCCGACCAGAAGAGCCAATTCGCGCCATTTCCACAGGCAGTCTACATCCACAAACCCTATTTCCCTGAGCCAGCCGAGTTGCGTTTCCACGTCCAGCAATTTGTTGGAGGGGTCCTCGGTTTCCTGCGTTATACCCAGGCAACAAAGGAATTCCTCGTGCAAACGATTGGTCGGCGAGGAGACATGCTCCAGATTGCAGAACACACCTTGAGACTTGAGCATCCCGAACAGCTCTCCATAGAGGGCCCGCTTACGCTCATGAACGAGATGATGGATGGCAAAGCTGGAGATGACCAGGTCAACTTTGGCCAGGTCGGGAAGCGGATGGTCCAGATCATGCGGCAAGATTCTTGTCGAAGCATCCCCCGCAAAGCGCTGGCGTGCCCGTTCCAGCATGGCAGGCGAAAAGTCGAGGCCAATGCACTGCGCTTGCGGATAGCGCCGTTTTGCAAGAGAGAGTAGACGTCCGTCGCCGGTACCCAGGTCCAAAATGCGCGTTGCTTCCGCCGGCAAGAATTCCAGGAGCACAGCTTCGCCCTCGGCACGGTGGGGGAGGGAATCCGCCCTGCCAAGGTATTCGTGAACATGATCGGAAGAAGTCCAGCAGTTTTCGGGCATGGGACGAGTATAACTTCTGGAACTTCCGGTTTGCTCAACGCACCTGCGGCACACTCTCGGCTTTGCCTGTCTGCATGCTGCGATAGGCGGCGTCCAGGATCTCCTGATTTTGCCAGCCCTCTTCGCCGGGTATCGCGAACGCCGTATGGTTCTCTACCGCCGCAGCGAACGCATCCACCTGCCGGGCGTAGGCTAGCCGATTCGACACGGTTGCGCTTTCAATTGTGGCTCCGTCCTGGCGCCGTTCCAGGATGATCGGCCTTTCCACATTCAGGCAATCGTCGGCGCGCAAAACGCCGGATTCGCCCACAAACTCCAAAGGAGTGCGGTACTCGGCAAGGAAGGAGCACAGGATTGTTCCCAGCGTTCCTCGGGAGAACTCCAGAATCAAAGCAGCGGCGGCTTCCATGTCGAGAAAGTCCCTGTTCGGAAAGCTGCGGGCGCTGACCCGGATCACCTCGTCCTGCAGGATGTAACGCAAAGTATCGATGCAGTGGATGCCCACGTCCGCAAGCGGGCCGCCGCCGGCAACGTTGCGATCGTTGATCCATGTCCGGGCATGCTGGCGAGCGCCGGGAAAGGAAAATTCCGCACGAGCAAACAGGGGTTTGCCGATTTTCTCCGCCTGCAAACTTTCGCGCAGCCAGGCGATGCTGTCTTCAAAGCGGAAAACGTGAGCTACTCCCAACAAAACATTTCCGCGATGGGCAGCCTCGGCCATGCGCCGGCATTCTTCTGCATTCATGCCCATCGGCTTCTCGCACAAAACGGGCTTGCCGGCCATGATCGCAGTCAGCACATCTTGCCGGTGCAGGGAATTGGGCGTAGCCACGAAGACCGCATCCACTTCGGGCGAAGCGCATAAGTCTGCGGTGGAAGAAAACGTGTGGGCGATGCCAAACTGCCGCGCCGATTCCTGCGCTTTGACCAGGTCACGCCGGGAGAGCGCGGTGACGCAGCTGTGTTTTGCCAGAGGCGAAGCCGGGCATCAAACGCTTGGCTGCATGTAATCCAAAGCCGGCTATGCCAAAGCGAATCATCGGAAAAGACTATTTTGTGAGGGATACCGCTCCGGGTCCCGAAGGTAGCGTAGCGGTGTTGGAGATACCCGTAAGCGCGCCTGTGTCGCCAGTGATCGGGAGCGTGGAGATTGTCTTGGCGCTCTGATCCCCTTCCAACAAGTATGTGTTCGATGGGTCCAGAACCAGGAAAGAGGGAGTTGCCGACGCTGTGAATGGAGAGTTGGCGATCTGTGTAGGCTCACCGGTAATGGAATCGAGTGCATAGACCGAAACATTGGCGGCGCCATGATTGGTGACGTACAGATAGTTGCCGGAAGTATTGAGAGCAAGGGCTGCCGGTGCGGTCACAATGGTGAAAGGCGAGCCGCTGATAGGGGTTAGCGCGCCGGTGGTTGCAATGGAAAATACCGAAAGAGTGCCGTCGGCCTGGTTGGTCACGTAGAGAAAATTTTCGCCGGAGTCAATCGCCATGGAGACAGGAACATGCCCCACCGCGAAGGGAGATCCCGTGACTTGCTGTAAAGCACCGGAAGAGATGGCATAAACGGAAACCGCCGCGATATTCGGATTGCACACGAACAGGAAATTGCCCGAAGGCGAGATGAGCAAGGTCTGCGGCCCAGGGTTTGCCGGAAACGGCGATCCGGTAACCGGCGTGAGTGCGCCGCTGGAAGAGTCGACGGAAAAAACCGAAATCGTATTCGATGCCTGATTGGCGACGTAAAGGAAGGTCCCGCCTGAATCCATAGCCAGCGATGACGGGTTTACGCCCGTCGGCGTGCGAGGCATGATTTCGGTAAGCGAACCGGTGCTGTTGTCTATTTTCAGCAGAGAGATATCGCTTTCCGCCTGGTTAGCTACATAGGCGAAATTACCGGAGGGCAGAATCCAAAGTGCATTGGGGGACAGGCCGGCGGGAAAGGGGGAACCCGCAACCAGGGTCAGAACTCCTGACCGGCTGACACGGTAAGTCGATACGCCGTTTTGACTGGGCAGCGTGACCAGCGCCAGGCGCGAAGATGGGGAACTACCGCCGCCACTGCTGCTTCCGGAACTGTTTCCGCAACCAGGCAAGCAGGCTAGGGCAAACAAGACCAAGATTAGGACTGCCGCACGAATTGGGATCACCCCATGCTTTCGAAAAAATAAAAAGTCGCCCATATTGAATCTACGGTGCCTGCGTATTCGGCGGTCTATGCTTGACTCTTCGGATTCCACCCCAGCGGTACACGATACCCGTCGAAATTCGGAAGTTGTCCTGAGTATGCTCCAGGAGTTCTGTGCGCACGAAGTCAGCCTGAACCACACGAATATCAAGACGATGACGGAACGAGAAGTCAACTCCGCCCCCGGCTACGTACGCCCGTTGCGTATCGCCGACTCCGCCACCTTCGTTGATGAAGGTCCTTCCTTTGCCGAAAAGCACATGCGCGAAGAATATTTTGTTGCCTCGCGGCAGCAGGAATTGGGGCCCGGCGGCGAAGTCTCGCAGATTGAACTGCGAATTGTATTGCCCGGAAAGTTCGGCGATCCCTCCGAAATTCCGGTTGATATTCCAGGCTACCGAGGCGTTCCAACCGTTCAGGTTGGAGCCACTCGCGAAGCCGAATGCCTTGCTGTCAAAATGGAGGTACGAGTATCCGCCGAAGACCTGCAGCCGGGGAACCTCTTGCGCGGTTTGTGCCATGGCGCAAGTGGATGGGATGAAGCTTGCCAACAAGCAGCCGAGCCCAAGACAACAAATGGCATTCAGCCGGGATTTGGGACGGCGCGCTTTGCCGAGCACGCCAAAGAGGGTCGGGAATATTGTCATTCGGAGATTGGGTAAGGCAACTCTGTATTAGAACATGAAGCTGCCCGGCCAGGTTGCTCGCAGCAACCAGGCAGTTTCGACACTCGATAGACCAAAACTGGGATCGGCTCCATCATAGAATCAACGTACGGCAGACCGAATTTACACAGAATACCATGCCGATTGCCAAGTTTCCTGGAAGCCTTGAACCGCGCCGGGAGAGGGCGTGGAAACGTGTAACGCCTGATTCCCTGAAGGCGAGTCCCTATACTTTTGGATACGCTTTACTTGTAAGCTATCTAAACGTGGTCGGGTGTGACAGGGGAGTTCTTCTGTTCAGGCTCGGCTCGTAACACAAAAGGTGCCGTTTACGGCGCAAAGATCGTCAGTCGTCCGCAAGCGTTGCTGCGTCATGCTGATTGCGGCCCCTTAGAATGTTGACATCCGGAACCGGTTGCAAACGAGAAAACCGAGCGATCACTCCGGAGGGACGGTTGCTGGTGAAGTTTGGTAGAACGAAAATGATGTGTGACATGGTGGAGGGTGGATGTCAGATGCTCGATCGTTATTGCTGGTGACGGTAGATTGTCTACGTGCCGACCACACCGGTTTTCTTGGCTATGGGCCTCCCACCACGCCCTTTCTGGATTCCATCGCCTCCCGAAGTTTCGTATTCCGCAATGCGATGGCGGCAGGAGTCCCGACCTACTATTCTTTCCCAGCCATCATGGCGTCGCGGTATCCCCTGGCTCTGGGCAGGGACGTAGTTGGTGTGGCGCCGGACGAGACAACGCTTGCTCGTGCGCTGCAGGGGGCGGGCTACGCCACCGGCGCGTTTCTCGCAGGCAATCCTTATTTATCCAAGCGCTTCGGGTACGAGGCCGGCTTCGACGCCTTTGAAGATTTTCTCGCCGCGGATATTGCGCCGACGCACAATCCGGATTCCTCGCGTGCAAACGGATCCTGGCATAGCCGACTAAATAAGTTCCTGGAGAGCAACTGCCGTAAATTGGGTCCCTTAGGCCCAATTTACGACGAGTTGTATTTCAGATATTGCGAGAAAGTCAGCCACCGAACGCCATGCTCGTTCGACAGCCTACGGCGCTTTCCTGCGGCCCACGTGATTGTGGATCGCGCCTTGGAATGGTTGAGCGGAACGGGAGACTCTCCGTTTTTTCTATGGCTGCACTTGATGGACCCTCACGCCCCTTATTACCCGCCTCCGGAGGCCCGGGAACTAATGGGCCAACACAAGATGGACGCTTCGCGGGCCCGGCACCTGAATTCATTTTGGAATCGTGGCGATTTAGCTCCAGGACGATTGCAGCAGCATCGAGACGAGATGTTGGAACTCTACGATGCAGGCATTCGGTGGGTGGATGAACAGATCGCAAGGTTGGTACATCGGCTAAGTAAATTGGGCTTGTCTCAAAACTGTGTGCTGGCAGTTACTGCCGACCATGGCGAAGAATTTCTGGATCATGGAGGGTCTTTCCATTCGCCATCGAAAGTAAATGAGGAACTGAGTCACGTGCCGTTGCTTGTGCATGTGCCCAGCCAGGACGGCGCGGCAAAAACCGTTGACTCTCCCTTCAGTCTGATTGATCTTTCCCCAACCTTACTGGACATTTTGGCCCTTCCGGCGGAGGCGAAGTTTCGTGGCCGAAGTCGTTGGCCGGCCATACAAACGGCGCAATCCTGGGAAGACCCGGCTCTGACGGAGTGCGTCACGACGTGCACCAACCCATTTCGCCTAAACAACCGCCTGGGAGCGCGAATCCTGGGTGTTCGCGAGGGATGCTATAAGCTGATAATTGATTGCGGTTCGTCCCGTGAATTGCTGTTTAACTTGCGCGGCGACCCCCGCGAACTGCACCCCCTGCCTTCGGATGCAGAAAAACCTGTGCGCCGCCGGTTGCTGGATTGCGCTCGGCGTCACGTGGTGGATTCTCTGCAATTACGGGATGGTGACGTCCGTCTGGAGGCGCGCCTTCGTGATCTTCATCTAGAATGGGCGCAGCCTTCGGTTCCAAATGGCCGCATGCATGTTACCCAGGCGGACACGGCGCACAGCCTTCTAGGATGATTTCAATCCCGGCCGCCCCCGATGGTCCGCAGAAAAACCTTGCCCGGCCTTTGCACGTCCTGACCATTACTCCTTTTTACCCGGTGAAAGGTAATGAGGCACTAGGGTGCTTTATCGCCGAACCCTTGCCGTGGCTGGCGCACCAGGGAATCACCAATACGGTACTCGCCGTTCAGCCTTTCTACCGAAGAGGTGTTCAGGCTTCCGATTCCGCTGTGCCTGCCAACTGGCGCCGTTATTTTTCCTTGCCAGGAGGCGGTGGGCTTGCCTCGTCGGGGCAGTTCTTGTTTCGGAGTATCCTTCACGAAGTGCGTGAATTGCATCGCACACACCCGATCCACCTGATTCATGGTCACGCGGCCCTGCCCAGTGGACATGCGGCTGTCCTACTCGGCCAAGAGTTTCATGTCCCCGCAGTGGTTAGCGTTCATGGCCTTGACGCATTTTTCACCAACCAAGTGCAAGGTCGAGCGGGAAGGAAGTGTAGGGAGGTTTGTCAGCAGACGTATGCTGCAGCGCAGAAAGTGGTCTGCATAAGCGAAAGAGTTCGGCAAGAAGTGATTCGCCATGCAACGGCGGATGCGGTGGTCCTCTACAACGGCGTGGACCTGGAAATGTTTAAACCTGCCTTCAACGCCGGCGCTGACTCAACGGTACTGAGCATCGGGAACCTGATCCCAATCAAAGGACACGACCTGCTACTGCGGGGATTCGCAGCCGTTCGGGAGAGGTACCCTCAGCTTCTCTGTGAGATCATCGGCGATGGGCCGGAAAAGGTTCGCTTGGGCCAATTGGCTGAGACGCTTGGAATTGCGACCCGGGTACGATTTCTCGGACGGAAGAGTCGCGGACAAGTTGCGGAAGCGATCAGGCGCTGCACATTGTTCGCGCTCCCCAGCCGTTACGAGGGTTTAGGGTGCGTCTATTTGGAGGCCATGGCTGCCGGTAAGCCAGTCATTGCCTGTACAGGCCAGGGAATTGAAGAGATCATTCAGCATCAGCACAACGGCTGGCTCATTCCTCCGGAAGATCTTTCTGCTATGAGTGATGCCCTTTCACAGTTGCTGAGCGATAGCTCCCTGCGGCAAGGAATGGGGGCTGCCGCCCGTCGGAGTGTCGAGCAGTATAGTTTTGCCAATCAAATGGCAGAGTTGGCCCGACTGTACCGGGAATGCCTTCCATGACGCGGCTGGTTATCCTTACCGAGATTATGTCTCCTTACCGTATTCCGGTTTTCAATGCACTCGCGCGACATGATCAGATTGACCTGCATGTCATTTTTCTGGCGGAAACCGACCCTACTCAACGACAGTGGCTGGTTTACAAGCGTGAAATGGAGTTTTCCTACGAAGTTTTGCCTTCCTGGAGGCGCCGCCTGGGGCGATATCATATTCTGCTTAACCGAGGAGTACTGGCCGCATTTAGACGCGCGAAGCCAAACGTTGCGGTATGCGGTGGCTATAACTATTTGGCCTCCTGGCAGGCGCTCTGGTGGATGCGCAGCAAGAGAGTGCCGTGCTTAGCCTGGGTGGAAAGTACGGCCCGTGATTCGCGCCGAGGGCATAAGTTGATTGAGTTGTTGAAGACGCGCTTTCTTAAATCCTGCAGTGGTTTTATCGTTCCTGGAAAATCGTCCTTTCAATACGTCGCGAGCTTTGGCATTGATGAAACCAGGATCTATTGTGCTCCCAACGCGGTCGATAGCCAGTTCTTTTCCCGCCATGCAGAAGATGCCCGTCGAAATGCGGAGCGCGAACGAAGCGCTCTTGGTTTACCATCAAGGTACTTCTTGTTCGTCGGGCGGCTACTGAAGGAAAAAGGTGTCTTTGACCTGATCGAAGCATATGGCAAACTGGGGCCGGAGTTGCGTTCCGCGGTTGGGTTGGTTTTTGTCGGGGATGGTGTTGCGCGCGAGGAGTTGGCCCGGCGTGCCATCGGTATTTCGCCAGGATTCATTCATCTTGCGGGATTCCAGCAACGCGAGCAACTGGCGAAGTACTATGGGCTAGGGGAAGTGTTCGTATTCCCAACTCACTCTGACCCGTGGGGTTTGGTGGTGAATGAAGCTATGAGTTGCGCTTTGCCCATTATCTGCAGCAACGTTGCGGGTTGCGCCGAGGACCTGGTTTCGGACGGGTGGAATGGCCGGGTAGTTCCTATGCGTGCTGTTGCTCAACTGGCATCAGCAATGGCAGAAATCGCTGGAAATGATGAATTGAGAGCCGCTATGGCTCATCACTCCCTGGAGAGAATCCACAACAACTGGCCTGAAAAATGTGCGGAGGGCATAGCTAGGGCGGCCATTGCCTGCGGGGCTCCTACTGATGTCTGAGACGCTATCCCGAATTCTCCTGTTGGGGCTTATATTGGGGGGCCTGTTTGTTCTTTTTCAGTCTGTGACTGGTTCGTCAAGATCGACTCTTTATATGGCGGGATTGGTCGGTCTCGAAGTCGTCGCCCTGGCGCTCTGGAACTATCGGCAGCGATTCTTTCCCCTCCTGATGTTGGTTTTCTTGCTGGCAGGAATGAATGTCCCGCTGCACGCCGCTTGGATCATAGGGCGGTGGGCTGTTCTGGCAATTGGCGCGGCAGTGGGTTTCACGCTATATCTAAGAAATCCGGTCCAGAAATTTAGCACGCAGCATTTAATAGCTATCTTCGCAATAACAGCGGCTCTTGTTTCCGCATTGGTATCGGCTTATCCCGAAATTGCTCTATTGAAAACAGCCAGCTTATTGCTCGTGTTTTTCTACGCTGCGGCGGGGGCCCGGTTAGCCGTTATCGGTCGGGAAGCCAAATTTTTCGCCGGCCTTTTATTGGCGTGTGAAGTGCTCACCTATATCAGCGCTCTGTGCTATTTCGTATTGCACTACGAGTTGTACGGAAACCCCAATTCACTGGGAGTGGTAATGGGGGTCGGTATAGCGCCGCTAATGCTGTGGGGAGTGATTGTGAGTCAGGGCACACGCTCCTATAAGCGAAGAATTTTCGTGTTGTTGCTGTGCCTTCTGCTCTTGCTGCACAGCTATGCTCGCGCCGCCATTGGGGCTGCATGCATCTCATCGTTCTTGCTTTGTTTCGGCTTGCGTCGCTATCGCTTGCTCATGCAAGGGGTTGCTTTAGGTTTGTTGGCAGCGATCTTTACCGCTTTTCTTGCCCCCTTGCCAGATGTCCAATCAAAAGGTGTGTTGGAAAAGCTTACGGATACATATCTCTTTAAGGGAGATCGCGAACAAAGGATCTTCAATTCCCGCGAAACACCCTGGGCCAAGACTTCGGCTGCTATCCGGGTACACCCCTGGTTTGGGACAGGGTTTGGGACAAGCGCCACCTCGGTGGAAGCACGGCCCCAGGACATCACTTTTCATTCCGTTACCGGAGCGACTCGCGAGCACGGCAATAGTTACCTGGCGATTGTGGAGTGGACGGGACTGTTGGGAGTTGCGCCATTTTATGTTCTAGTGCTTCTGATTGGACTCAACGTAGTTCGAGTGGTGCTGTGGATGCGTCGCACCGGTAATCCGTTTTCTCCCGCTGTCCCCATTGCAGTAGTTCTTGCCGGAGCAATGTTGCATGCGATTTTTGAGGACTGGATGTTTGCTGTAGGGTACTACATGTGTCTTTTCTTCTGGACATTGGCTTTTGTTTTGGTGGACCTCCTTCCACAGGAACAGACGGTTGAATCGCCTTCCACGACTACTTCCAAGCCTCAACTGTGGAATAGAACCTATGACGCAGTCGCAGCCGGCCAATGATGCGGCTTTTCCTGAATGGACTTGCGGCGAGTGCGGGAGCCGGCCTCACCTATTTTCGTAACGTAATCCCCGAGCTCTCGGCGAGGGGCGATGTTCAGACCACGATAGCGTTAAGTCCATCATTGCGAAGCGAATTTGCAAAGCCGGTGAATATCTCGTTCGTTGAAGTCTCCTGTGGGGCAGCTGGCCAGCGTTTCTGGAAGGAGCAGACCGCCCTTCCAGAGTTGATCCGCCGCAATCGGGCAGACGCACTTGTCTCCACCGGAAATTTCGCCCTGCGGCGGTCTCCTGTTCCGCAAATCTTGCTTTCTGGAAACTCTCTCTATACGTCGAACGATTTTTACAGGGATTTGCGGGCTCGGCGCGAATACCGTATGTGGCTGGGTACCCGTATCCGGGGAGTTCTCGCCAAACGGTCAGTTCATTGGGCGGATTGTACGGTCGCACCCAGCGAGGCCTTTGCCGCTGATCTGCGGCGCTGGACCGGCGGAAATGTGATAAGCATCTACCATGGCTTCGATCATGACGCCTTTTTCGCCGACGAAGAGCAATTCCCCGGCAATATCGCAGCCAGGCTTTCGCGCAGGGAAAACGAGCTTCGGCTCCTGTTCGTGAGTCACTACAATTACTATCGCAATTTCGAGACGCTCTTTCGTGCTCTGCCCCGCTTAAAGAAACGTCTTAATAACCGCAGAATCAAGTTGTTCCTCACCTGCCAGTTGCGGCCTGGCACCAATCCTGGGAGTTACCAAACAACTACCGCATCTAACCTTGTGCGCGAACTCGGTATTGCGGACGACATCGTCGAACTGGGCACGACTCCGTACCGTCTCCTGCACCATCTTTACAAAGCCTGCGACATTTACGTTACTCCGGCTTACACCGAAACTTTTGCTCATCCACTTGTGGAAGCGATGGCCTGTGGCCGTCCGATTGTTGCTTCCGATCTTCCTGTGCATCGCGAAATCTGCGGCAACGCCGGTGTCTTTTTTGAACGGTTCTCCGCGGACGCCCTGGCGGAACAGGTATCGAAGATTGCCTGTTCGCCACAGTTGGCCAGCGACCTGGGTGGCCGCGGACTCGCCCGATCCCGGGAATTCTCCTGGCGGCGTCACGTTGATCAGATAGTTGCATTGGCGCGCGATCTTCTCCAAAATCTCTGATACCTGTAGCTTGGGCCGCTGCGATACGCTAAGATTCGCTGTATCCGATAAATATGGAATTTCGGCATGGCGACATGTGAGCCCGCTCTTACGAGCCCACAAAAAGGCGACACCGCACTGGCCCGTCAAGGCCGCAACTCGCTTGCGACCAGGTTCCTGGCTCATATTTCCCGCGAAACCAGCTCTGGACGATTCATCCCTGAAATGGACGGGCTGCGGTTCGCCGCCATCGCCATGGTGGTCCTTTTCCATTTGAATGGATACCTGACGGCGAAATCTGCTCCATACACTCTGGCTTCCCCCAAGTCCGATTGGCTGTGCCAGGCTGCCTCGGTAGGCTTCCACGGAGTGGAACTATTTTTCGTGATCAGCGGTTTTATTCTGGGGCTACCTTTTGCGGCACACCATCTCAAAGGCGCACCCCCCGTGAGCTTGCGGAAATATTATCTCCGCCGGCTCACCCGGCTGGAACCTCCTTACGTGGTCACGCTGATCGGCTTGTTTGTTCTGGCCCTGCTTGTGAAGGGCAAACCAGTGGCTGGTTTCTACTCCCACTTTGCGGCAAGCTTCTTTTACCTGCATAGCTTGATTTACGGGACTTTCAGCCCAGCACTGGGAGTGGCCTGGTCGCTTGAAATTGAAGTGCAGTTCTATGTACTGGTGCCATTGCTGACGCTGGTATTTGCCATCCCAATCGAGATTCCGGCGGGTTTGCTTGCTGGCAGCTATTGTGGGAACTTGCTGGCGCAGTCCTTGCTGTTGCGCACAGCCCCCGGCTCTCTCTTTCAGTTTTGGCCTACTTGCAATTCTTTCTGATTGGCTTCTTGTTGGCGGACATTTTGTGGTTGACTGGAACGAAGCGCCCCGGCAGCACCTGGGATGGGACCTTGTGGCCTTGGCGGGATGGCCGCTGTCTGTTTCTTATTTTGCAGTCTCCACGTTCTGCGCACTGGCTTTTCCCCGCCTGGGTGCTGCTTCTCTATTGCGCTGCATTTCGCGGTAGCACTCTCCGCCGCATTTTTTTTAACCGTTGGATCACAGCCATCGGTGGAATGTGCTATTCAATTTATCTGGTCCACTATGAAGTAATTTCCGCCACCGCTCGCTTTACCAAGGGCATTGCCCCGGGCATTCCCTATTGGATCTATCTCCTATGTCAGTTCGCCCTGGTGGGAAGTGTAATTGTGGTGGTTTGCGGCCTGTACTTCGTCCTCCTGGAGAAGCCGTGCATGCGCCGGGACTGGCCTCAGCGGTTACGACAATTCGGAAGACACCAGCTGGCGAAAAATTACGCAAGTTTGATAGAGCTGACGTACAAGCTGTCCGCAAAGTAGAGCATTTGTGGGATTACGGTGGATAATTTGCGCAATGCCTCCGACGTACGTATCACAGCTCGGTATTTGGGCGGGAGGAAACGAAGGTCTTCAATCTGCGGATTAAGCGAAAAATATCCGTCCACAGAGATTTCTGTCGGGCCTATAGTGTTCCGGAAGTCCCTCTTCAGTTCACCCGGGGTCCAGTAACGTACCTCAAAATTTCGTCCTTCCCGGAAACCTCGCCGCATTTGGTGATAGAGGCAGCGAATACCGAAGACATTGGGCAACTGCACTTTACACCTGCCACCTGGACGGAGAACGCGACGAATCTCTTTCAGGACCAAGCGTGTATTCACCTTGGAGAGATGCTGCAGTGTGCTGTAGGAAAAAATCTGATCCACAGACCCATCGGGGAAAGGCAGACATCGTCCATCGCCGACGAGGTAGTCAGCAGTGATGCCTAGTTGCTTGGCTACTCGCCGAGCAGCACGAATGCCTTTGAGCGAAGGATCAATTCCGATCGGACGGTATCCAGCACGGGCTGCGGCAATACACCATCTTCCCCAGTTGCAGCCAATTTCAAGAAACACTTTCCCTTCGCCCGGCGGCGGCAATCTCAACCCAGGAATTGGATAATCGGTGAGGGTCCCAACTAAATGCTTATAGAGGTTACCATTTGTCGCCGCGATCCAGTCCCTCACAAACGGGTCAACCTCGGCTTCGCGGAGTTCAACTTCTGGCAGGGCGGCCTCTGCTCCTCGGGCAGCCACTGCTAACGCGCGGACGCCCTCGCCGTGGGTCTGTTCGATTTCTTGCAGTAGCAAAATGGGAACGCCTTGAACCACACGATAGCGATGGCCCGCAGCACAAAACATTACTCCCGGCTCATGCTCGAGCGTCAACTTATCCCGAGGGCAAACCAGCATTTCGTGTAGAAGGGGAGAGAGCATTGAGTCGGTCATGGTAATCGCGTATTTGCAATAGCGTGAGCTTTGGTCACCGAACTGCAATATCGCGGGCCCCGCTGTTTAACTGCGAGGGGTGCAGCGCTGGGCTGTCTACCCGGCACGAAACACGACTTTCTGGATTGAGCAGAAACAAGTGTGGAACTGATTTTCATTGCCTCCAAGGTGCTCAGTAAATAAGTGCGTGTGGGGATTTGGCGTCCAGAGGGGGTGGCTGCACGATGGCGGTTCACGTCGCGAGCACCCTGCCTACAATCCCGATTACCTTCTGAGATATTCCCAACCCAGTATTGCCGGGTATGATGAATGGTACATCCTGAATGCACAACCTCGCCACAATCTTACAGTCCCCCGGAACCACCGCAGTGAAGCCGCTGCCGGTGAGCGTAATCATTCCCGTGCGCAATGAGGCCCGCAATCTGCCACGTTGTCTGCAGTCTTTGTGCGACGTGGGGGAAGTTTATGTCATTGATTCCCAAAGCACCGATGCAACTCAAGAGATTGCCGAATCCTTTGGCGCCAAGGTCATCCAGTTCCACTATCAGGGCGGATGGCCCAAAAAACGCCAGTGGGCCATGGATACGCTTCCGCTCGCGAACGACTGGGTTTTCTTAATCGATGCCGATGAAGTACTGACGCCACAACTCTCCACAGAAATTCGACAGGCAATTGAGAATCCCGAGTTTGACGGTTATCACATCGCCTTGCGCATGTATTTTCTTGGCCGGGTCTTGCGCCATTGCGGGGCGAGTTTTTATAAGCTGTCGCTGTTTCGCCGCGGCAAAGGCCGCTACGAGTGTCGCCTGAAAGACCAGGATGCTTCTATGGCAGACATGGAAGTGCACGAACACGTGGTGGTTTCCGGCAAGACCGACGCCCTGGCAAACCCGCTCATCCACCACAATGTCGATTCGCTTTCCCGCTACATTCAAAAGCATGATGAGTACTCCAATTGGGAATCCCGAGTTTGGTTGCAGGGTGACATGAGTTTTGAAGACTTGCCGCCGAACTTGTTCGGCACGCAGGCGCAGCGCCGCCGCTGGCTCAAAAAGAGGCTTTTGGGGTTGCCAGGGTCCCCCGTGGCGCTGTTTCTATACCGTTACATCTTGCGGTTCGGCTTTCTGGACGGCGTGCCGGGACTCATTTATTGTGTTCTTCAGAGCGTTCAGTTGTTTCATGTCAAGGCTAAGATCTACGAATTAAGAACCAAGAAGGACTAGCCACCGCCCCATGTGCGGCATCAGTGGAATCGTTAACTGCGGAGACCGGAGCGTCCTTGCACGCATGACGTCAGTGCAGGCCCATCGCGGCCCGGACGACTCCGGCTTGTGGGAGAAGCATTTTCCCGACGGCTCTTATGTAGGCTTGGGGAGCCGCCGGTTGGCAATCATCGATCTCTCTCCGAGCGGCCATATGCCCATGTGCAATGAGGATGGCACCGTTTGGATCACCTACAACGGGGAGATTTACAACTTCGCGGATTTGCGCCGGGAGTTGTTGAGCCAAGGCCACCGTTTCGTCTCAGACACCGACACCGAAGTGGTGCTCCATCTTTATGAGCAACAGGGGCCCGATTGCGTCAAGCGCCTCAACGGCATGTTCGCTTTCGCCATTTGCGATTTCCGGTCTGGCGAACCGGTCGTATTTCTGGCCCGTGATCACTTTGGCGTAAAGCCGTTCTACTACGCTCACCAAGGGCCGCGGCTGGCATTCGCCTCCGAAGTCAAGGCGCTACTCGAAATCCCGGACATCGAAGTACAGCTTGACCACGAGTCTCTCCACCAATACCTGACATTCCTGTGGGTCCCCGATCCGAAGACGATGTTCCGCGGAATTTTTAAGCTACCTGCGGGCCATTACGCAATCTTCCGGGCTGGTGAGCTGAGAATAACCCAGTACTGGGATCTGACGTTCCCGCCTGCAAATGCGTCATTTCCGCGGGACGAGAGAGACCTGGGGCACGAAGTGCGCGAGCGCTTTCGCTATTCGGTGGAAAGCCAGATGGTCAGCGATGTTCCCATCGGCGCGTTCCTGAGCGCCGGGCTGGATTCCTCAAGCATTGCGGCAGTTATGGCCCGCGCCACACGACAGCCCGTGCGCACCTACACGATTACTTTCCCGGAGAAGTACCGAGTGGGGGAGACGGCCCTTGACGATCCCAATGTCCCGGCCCGTTTAGCGCAACGCCTGGGTTGCGAGAACCAGCAAATTGTCGTCGAACCTGACGTGGCCGACCTGCTCCCTAAACTTATCTGGCACATGGATGAGCCGACTGCGGATCCGGCAATTATCCCCGCGTATTTGGTATGCCGCGAGGCCCGCAAGCAGGCCACCGTGTTGCTCTCCGGCGTCGGCGGCGACGAACTTTTCGCCGGCTATCGCAAACATTCAGCTCATTACTGGGCGCAAGCCTACCGACGCATGCCTTCTCCGTTGCGGCGCGCGCTTGAGGCTACGGTTCTTAGGCTTCCGGGCATGCGCGGCAGCAAGTTCAAGGGAACCATACGTCTGACCAAGAAAATGGCGCGCAGCGCCGCTCTGCCTGCCGCAGAGCGCTTCATCCGGAACTGCACCTACCTGGACGCTCAGCAAAAATCTTCTCTCTATTCACCGGCCCTGCAAAACGAGCTTACGGCTTTCGACCCGTCGGCCCGTCACCTCGAGGCTTTTGAGCAGGTGCATGAAGCCGACTTCCTCAACCAGATGCTCTATCTCGATACCAAGATTTTCATGGTCAGCCTCAACCTGACCTACAACGACAAGATGAGCATGGCGTCCTCCGTGGAAGTGCGCGTGCCATTTCTGGACCGTGAACTAGCCGAATTCGTAGCCTGGAACGTGCCGCCCCATCTCAAACTCAAGGGATTTTTTCAACCCACCACGAAGTACATCTTCCGCCAGGCCATGCAGGATATCTTGCCGCGCGAGGTATTGGAGCAGCCCAAAGCCGGTTTTGCCGCTCCCGTGGATTATTGGCTGGCCAACGATCTCAAAGAAATGGTGGACGATTTGCTCTCCGAGACAAGGGTGCGTAGTCGCGGCCTGTTCCGTCCCCAGGCTGTTCGTTCGTTGGTCGAACAGCACCGCCGCGGCGAGCAGGACTGGTCACCGCAGATCTGGCAATTCCTGACGCTGGAACTTTGGATGCAAACTTTCCTTGACGGCGGCGGGCGGAGTTTGGCCTCCGAAACAATGCAGACTCAACCGGTGGCCAGCGCATGAAGCAGGTTCTCCAGCATGCTCGTACAGGCGACATCGCGGTGATGGATGTTCCCGCGCCCAAGTTGCTTCCCGGCTGCGTGCTGGTGCGCATTGCGGCCTCGCTGGTGTCGGCGGGAACTGAGCGCGCCTCTTCGGAATTCGCCAGCAAGAACCTGTTGCAAAAGGCGCAGGCCCGTCCTGATCTGGTTCATGAGGTCGTCAGCAAGATTCAGCGCGACGGATTGTTTTCGGCGGTTGCCGCCGTTCGCAGCCGTCTGGATCAGCCCACTGCGCTTGGCTATAGCAGCGCCGGGACGGTGGTTGGGGTTGGCGAAGGTGTTACCGATCTCAGCGTCGGTGACCGGGTTGCCTGCGCCGGTGCCGGTTATGCCGTGCACGCCGAACTTGCCTGCGTGCCGCGGTTGCTTGTAGCCAGGATTCCTTCCACCCCAAACATCGGCTTTGACGAAGCGGCCTTCACGACCGTGGGCGCAGTAGCCCTACACGGTATTCGCACCGCAGAAGTGAAACTTGGCGATAACGTTGCGGTCGTCGGTCTGGGTCTTCTCGGCCAACTTACGGTGCAGGCCTTGAAAGCGGCCGGCTGCCGCGTGTTGGGCTTGGATCTCGTCTCCGATCGGGCTGCATTAGCGCAACGGCTTGGCGCTGACGCAGCCAGCATCGGCGAATCTTCATTTCGTGATTTGTGTTTGCAGAATACCGGCGGGCGCGGGGTGGATACGGTGCTCATTACCGCGGAGACTCCCAGCAGCGGTCCGGTGAATCTTGCCGGACAGATCGCGCGTGACCGTGCGGTTGTGGTTGCGGTCGGCACCGTGGGCATGGACATCCAGCGCAAAGCTTACTATGAAAAAGAGCTCGACTTCCGCATTGCGCGTTCCTATGGTCCGGGCCGCTATGACGCCGCTTATGAGCAAAAGGGACGTGACTATCCCATCGGCTATGTGCGTTGGACCGAGACCCGCAACATGGAGTGCTTTCTGGAACTCCTCGCGGAAGGCAAGCTCGATCTGAAGTCTCTTATCACGCATCGATTTCCCATTGATGAGGCGCACGGCGCCTACGACTTGATCACCGGCAAAACCACGCAGCCATCGCTGGGCGTGCTGATCGAATATCCCCGCGAGGCGGATGAGAGGCAGCATCTCGAGTTGCGTGGGAAGGGAACTGCTCCGTCCCCGGTTGCCGGTCAATCCGTAACCGTCGGCCTTTTGGGTGCGGGCGCTTTCGCTACCGGCACCCTGCTGCCTGCCATGCAGTCTGTGTCGGGCCTTGAGTTGGTGGGCGTTTGCACGGCCAATGGTTCCCATGCCCGTCACGCCGCCGAAAAATTCGGATTCCGCTACTGCTCCACGGATGACGCGAAAATCATTGAAGACCCCGCCGTAAACACCGTCGTCATTGCGACCCGTCACAATCTTCATGCCGCGCAAGTCGCAGCCGCGCTGCGGGCGGGCAAACATGTTTTCTGCGAAAAGCCGCTTTGCCTGACTGAAGGCGAGTTAGCGGAGATCGCCGAAGTTCACTCGGCGTGCGAAACACGGCCGCTCCTCATGGTTGGCTTCAATCGCCGTTTTGCACCCATGATCGTGCGAATGAAATCATTTCTTGCCGGCATCAACGAGCCGCTCGCGCTGCACTATCGTGTAAATGCCGGCTATCTTCCCCCCGACCACTGGGCCAACGATCCCGAACAAGGCGGTGGCCGCATTCGTGGCGAGGTCTGCCACTTCGTAGATCTTCTTGCATTCCTGGCGGCATCGCTTCCCATGGAAGTCCAGACTCGCTCTCTGGCCAATGCCGGCCAGTATTCCGATGACAATGTGATCATCTCGCTGCAATTCGCCAACGGTTCGCAGGGCACGGTCAGCTATCTCGCCAACGGGGACCGGTCTTACTCCAAGGAGCGAGTGGAGGTTTTCGGCGGGGGGAGCGCGGCTGTCCTGGATGACTTTCGCAGTCTGGATCTGGTCCGCCACGGCCGCAAGCAGACATTTCGTTCGCGTTTCCGGCAGGACAAAGGCCATCAAGGAGAATGGCAGGCCTTTGCCTCTGCCATTCGCAATGGCGGCGAGTCCCCGATTCGGTTCAGTGACATCGTCTCCACCACGCTCACGACGCTCGGTGCCGTGGAGTCCCGCTCTTCCGGTTTGCCCGTCACTGTCCCGACCGAAACGTTTCTCGGCAGCCACTCAAGCCCTTCAAACCCATGATTTCCACAGGAGAACCCTTCGCTCCATGCTGATACTCGGGCTCAACATGTTTCACGCGGATGCTTCCGCGGCCATTGTGCAGGACGGCAAAGTCGTTTTTGCCATTGCCGAAGAGCGCCTCAACCGCATTAAACATTACGCCGGATTTCCCGCATTGGCGGTTCAAGCCTGTCTGAACGCCGTGGGCGCGAAGATTTCCGATATCGACCACGTTGCCGTCGGCCAGGACAGCGATGCGAACCTGGCTAAGAAAGTTCAATATGCGCTGGCCAATCCGGCAAAGATTCTCAACTTCATCCGTCTGCGCCAGCGTAAAGAGGCAATGCGCGACGTGCGCTCTCTGCTGGTAAAGGCTCTTGCCGCGGAGCCCGAGGCGCTGCGATTTCAGGAGCATCATCTTGAGCACCATATCGCTCACATTGCCAGCGCCTATTACTGCTCCCCGTGGGAGAAGGCTGCCGGCTTCAGCTACGACGGTTCCGGCGACTTTGTCTCCACCATGATGGCGCGCTGCGAAGGCAACGACATTGAAGTGCTCGACCGCGTTTTTCTGCCGCACTCGCTGGGCAGCTTCTACACCATGATTTGCGAATTCATTGGCTATAAGAAGTACGGCGACGAAGGCAAAGTCATGGGGCTTGCGCCCTACGGCAAGGACACTCATTGCGAGACGATTCGCGAGGTCATTGCTCTGAAGAACGGGGGCTTCGAACTGGATTTGGAATACTTCATGCCCCTGGGCAGCAATCAGGGCATGCAGATTTCCGAAGACGGCACCGTGTCTCTGGCCAAGCATTTTTCCGACCGCATGGTGAAGCTGTTCGGCGAACCCACCAAACCTCACAGTGAGATCCCGCAGCGCGATATGGACCTGGCCTTCGCCATGCAGCACCGCTTCGAAGAGGTTTTCTTCCATCTATTAAAAGAACTACACAAGCGCGTCCCGCTCGAAGACCTTGCCATGGCGGGCGGTTGCGCACTGAACAGCGTAGCCAATGGCAAGTTGTTCGCCGAGACGCCATTCCGCCGCACGTGGATTCAGCCTGCGGCAGGGGATGAGGGTCTGGCCATCGGGGCCGCTCTGCATACCTATCATTCCGTCCTTAATCAGCCCCGCCAGTATGAGATGAAGAATTCTTACCTCGGTCCCGAATTTGCCGATGCCTGTATCGAGGCGAGTTTGCGGAAGGCCAATCTAAAATATCGCAAGCTGGATCGTGAGCCGCTCCTCGCCGCGGTTGCCGACCAGATTGCCGCAGGCAACGTCGTGGGCTGGTTCCAGGGCCGGATGGAGTGGGGGCCGCGCGCCCTGGGCAATCGCTCGATTGTGGCTCATCCCGGCCTGCCCAACATGAAAGATGTGCTCAACGCCCGCATTAAGCACCGCGAATGGTTCCGGCCGTTTGCTCCGTCCATCCTGGTGGACCGCCAGCACGAATATTTCGAGCATGATCATCCCTCACCATTCATGCTGCACGTTTACAAGATTCGTCCAGAGAAACGTGACCAGCTTTGCGCCGTCAATCATGTGGACAATACCGGCCGCCTGCAGACCGTTGCCCGTGAGGAGAATCCTCTCTATTACGATCTGATTCAGGCTTTTGAGCGCAAAACGGGAATCCCGGTCATTCTTAACACCAGCTTCAACGAGAATGAACCCATCGTGTGCGCCCCCGAAGAGGCGATTGATTGCTTTCAACGCACCCGCATGGATGTTTTGGCCATCGGGCCCTATTTGGCGCTCAAGACGGAGAACTAATAGCCGGAGTTGACCCTTGAGCAGCCCCTCAATGCGTAGTCAAAGCGTTAACTCACGAGACGCTTCGCCATCTTGCTCGGACCAGTCCGGATTACATCTCACGTGTCTGGCCACATTCCAGAATCTACGCGCACTGGCCTGGGACGGCGACATGCTCTACGCCTCCCGTGGCTACCAACTCCTCCGCGCCAAAGTTTTCGCAGACCCCTTGCGATGGGAACCTGTCGCTCGCTACCGGCCTGCCACCTGGCGCAGTTTGACCTCCTGCCATCGGCTTGCCTCACGCCTGGTTCGCGATGGCTTCCACGCTTTGGCAACCCTCTCTTCCGGGCATCTAATCGCCGCCGTACCGGGCGCGATCGTGACCCTGGCTCCCGGTGAGCGGGAATTTCGCGCAACCCACAGGATTATCCGCGGCACACGCCCTCTGCAGATCGCCGCCACTCCTGACGATCGTATCTTCTGGGGCGAATACTTCGACAATGCTGAACGCGACGAAGTGCGCATCTTTGTTTCGGCAGATCGCGGTGCAACCTGGAATGTAGCCTACACTTTCCCCAAAGGTGCGATTCGACACGTTCACAACGTCGTTTTTGACCAATGGGCAGATTGCTTGTGGGTATTGACGGGCGATAATGGACCGGAATGCCGCATCTTGCGGGCGGACTTGAATTTTTCTGCAGTGGATGTTGTCCTCGCTGGCAATCAACAGGCGCGATCGGTCGCCTTGGTTCCCGCCTCCGAAGGCGTCTACTTTTCCTCCGACACTCCGTTCGAAACTAACCATGTTTACTTTCTCGATCGTAGCGGGAAGCTTTTCCAGCGTGCGCCTTTGAGCAGTTCTTCCATCTACGGCTGCCGTGTTGGGGAAATCATCTTCTTCTCCACGATGGTTGAGCCCAGCGGCGTTAACCTTGACCGTAACGTGAATCTTTACGGCAGCCTGAATGGTCAGGATTGGCCGAGTGTTTGGCAGTGGAGAAAAGATCGCTGGCCCATGGGATTGTTTCAGTACGGAAATGCGTTTTTGCCGAGTGGAGCGAATACCAGCGGCTTTCTGGCGCTTGCCACCGCTGCCGTGGAAGGAGTGGATCGGCAGACGAGCCTATGGAAAGTGAGCGCCAGGTCTTAAACGGATCCGGCGCGACCTACGCCGAGTTGATCCCTAAAAGCACGATGGTTCACGCCCCCGAACCATTAATTGTTCTTCGCCGATTGAATTCCGCTCCTCAGCATGTAACAATTTGTGTTCTCACCGCCAACTACATGAGGCCGATTTATGTCTGAACCAAGTTACGAAGAACTAAAAGCTCGTCTCGCTGAATTGGAAAAGCAACAAGGCACCCGGCGCACCGGCAGCCTGGAATTCCGTGTCGGCGAAAAGGGTGGAGTCAGCGTCTACGGTCTCGGCCGCTTTCCCGTGACGCTTTACTACGAGCAGTGGATCCGTTTGCTCGACTCCGGCGACAAGCTCCGCGAATTTCTGGAAGAGAACAAGTCAAAGCTTAAGTTGAAGGCTTAGTCCGGAGACCGCATCGCTGACCTTTCCCATCCGGCCGGAGCGGGCGCAGGAACCGGACGAAACAGCCAAAGGTTCCTTCAGTTGATGAGGACGCCCGCGTAACCTACTACCGTCTCGCGATCGCCTGAGATATCTCCTGAGGTTGCGTATTTCACCAGGTCCGCCGACTTCGCGCCCAATGCCCTAACTGCCGTCAGCATTGCGACCGCAGGTCCGAATCCGCACATGCTGATGTCTTCCCGCAGCACGGTGTCGTATAGGCCCCTGGCATCGAGTGCGAGTATCCGTTCAATTGCCTTGTGATCCTTTACCCGAGTGACCGCATCGTTTTGATAATGATTCATATCGCTCGAGGCAACGATCAAGACCGGCTCTGCCTGCTCGCGTAAAGCTTCTCCCATTGCCCGCCCCAGCTCTTCGAGAGCTTCGAATTGCGCCGTTCCTACCGCAATCGGTACGAATGCGCACTGCCGGTTCAGTACTTGCAGGAATGGCAGCTCCACTTCTATCGCATGTTCGCTGCGGTGTGCTTCGCTATCCTCGCGCAAAAGAGCGAAGCCCGATTTCAGGTCTTCTGCTAATTGCGAATCAATTGTGACCGGGCCAAGCGGAGTTTCCCAAGTCCCGGCGCTCATAATCGAGAGCGGCGTTCCTCGTCCAGTGTGATTTGGGCAAAGCACGATGCATCGCTGTGGTATCTCGATTCGTGCAAACACTGCCCCCGCGACGTGTCCTGAGTAGATGTAACCTGCGTGTGGGACAATGCAGCCCAGTGCCGGTCTGCGTTCCTGGCGGGGAGAAAGAAAAGCCTGGACTTCGCCCAGCAGCATCTGGGCATCGCGCGGATAAAAACGTCCCGCAACTGCGGGAGGGCGTATTGTTGAGGACATAAGCCGCCTCCCTTGCGCTAGACTGCCGACCTTAACCAGTCGCTTTCACGCCCTACGATCCGTGCCCATCGCGTAGCGCCCGGAACAACGCCGCGCTCTTTTCCAGCGATAAAGTCTCCGCGCGCGCCGTTGTCTTCACGCCAGCCTTACCCAATGCCGCTTTCAAAACGTCGGGCCTGTACTGCGCCTTCAAATTGTTCGAAATCGTTTTCCGTTTCTGCCCGAAAGAAAGTTTCAGAAACTCAATGAATTCTGCTTCCGGAACTCCCAAGCGTTCAACTTTCGGGGATATTTCGAAGCGTACAACCGCCGAGTGCACTTTGGGAGGCGGTGAAAATGCGTCGGGTGAAAGAGTGAATAAGTTCTCCACCCGGCTGTAAAGCTGCGCCGTTGCTGAAAGCAAACCATAATCTCGTCCGCCCGGGGACGCCACCAGTCGTTCCGCTACCTCGCGCTGCACCATCAACACCATCTTGTCGAAGAAGCGCCGCGCGGCAAATAATCGCAGCAGAATGTCAGAGGTGATGAAGTAGGGAAGATTTCCCACCACATGCACCGGTTGCGGTGTGTTGTCCATCCCGGGCCGAGTGCTTCCCGGCTTCGGTCCGAAAAGCGTCTGGAAATCCACCGCGAGAATGTCGCCTTCGATAATCTCGACATTCTCCGCACCAAGGCTCATCCGCAGCTGCGCTGCCAGCACCTTATCCAGTTCCACTGCAATCACACGGCGGGCGCGGGCGGCCAGCAGGGCAGTGAGGATGCCTCGCCCCGGCCCGATCTCCAGCACAGTACGCTGCGAAATGTCGCCCAGTGCTTCGACAATACGCTGGGCAGCCGATTCATCCACCAAAAAGTGCTGGCCCAGTTTGGGCTTGCTCACGCGCGGTCGCGCGGCCGACACTCGGGGCACGTTGACCCTCCTTCTCGCGGGCATTTAGACTTGGCTTTCAAACGGTTCATCCCCTGCGGGAGTGATTTCCGTGCCGCACGTTTCTATCATAGCTTGCATCGCTAAATCCGGCTGAAACTCTGGAGGTCCGCTCCATGCATATTGCCTTCGCTGCTTCCGAATGCGTGCCCTTCTCCAAAACCGGAGGCCTCGCCGACGTTGTGGGCGCGCTCCCAGCCGCCCTGGCCGCTCTCGGACATCAGGTGAGCGTGTACCTGCCTCGCTACCGCCAGACCAAGCTCCCGGAGGCGCAGAAAGTCGTGCGCAGCATTACCATTCCTTTCGATGACCGCTACCGCTTCTGTTCGATCGTGGCAGCCGGCAATCACTCGGGCGTGCGCTTCTATTTCGTGGAATATCCGCCATTCTTCGACCGCGATAATCTCTACGGCACCTCAGCCGGAGACTATTCCGACAACGCCGAGCGTTTCGCTTTGTTCTCGCGTGCGGTGCTCGAAGCTTGCAAGGTTATAGGGGTGCCGCAAATCCTGCACTGCCATGACTGGCAGTCCGCGCTGATACCCGTTTTATTGCGTACGCAATATGCGGAGGACCCTGCTTTCCACGAGCTTGGCAGTGTGTTCACCATTCACAACATGGGATATCAGGGCGTCTTTCCGCCCGACACTTTACCTCTGCTCACTTTGCCTTGGGACCTGTTCACCATGGCCAAAATGGAGTTCTTCGGGCAGGTGAATTTCCTCAAGGGTGCGCTGGTCTACTCCGATTTTGTGACCACGGTCAGCCGCAAGTACGCGCAGGAAATTCAAACCGCAGAATTCGGCTTCGGCCTGGAAGGGGTTCTACATGACCGCTCAGCGACTCTTGCTGGGATTTTGAACGGCGTGGACTACAAAGAGTGGAGCCCACAGACGGACAAGTTCATTGCCGCGAACTACTCGCCCTCTGACCTGAGCGGCAAAGCCAAGTGCAAACAGGATCTGCTCAATGTATTTGGCATGCCCGGCGCCGATGTGCGCACGCCGGTCGTCGGCATCGTCTCCCGTTTCGCCTCGCAGAAGGGATTCGACCTCATCGCGCAGATCATGGACCGTCTGGCGCGCGAAGAAATGATCATGGTCGTTCTGGGAAGCGGCGACAAGGTGTACGAGGAAATGTTCCTGCGGCTGTCACGTCAATTTCCCCACAAGATTGCGCTGAAGGTCGCTTACGACAACGTCGTCGCGCACAAGATCGAAGCCGGCAGTGACATGTTCCTCATGCCATCGCGGTACGAGCCTTGTGGCCTCAACCAAATCTACAGCCTCAAATACGGGACTGTGCCGGTCGTGCGCGCCACCGGAGGGCTGGACGATACCATTGAGCCCTGGAACCGCCGCACCGGCAAGGGAACCGGCTTCAAGTTCGCCGAGTACACCGGTGAGGCGCTCCTGACGACGATCAAGGAAGCGCTGGTGGCGTTTCAGGACCAGACTTCCTGGCAGACCCTCATGCGCAACGGCATGATGAAGGATTTTTCCTGGAACGCCTCGGCGCGGGAATACGTGAAGATCTACGAGCGGGTGCGGCAGTTAAAGGGAGCAGCGCTCGCGACCGTCTAAGAATTAACTCCCTAATGTTCCAGTTGGAACACTGTGGATAACTAGCTGAAAGCTATACACTTGACAATTGCTTGCCTGTCAATGGATTGGGGCGGCCAAGTAAGAAGACCTGTCCTCCCGTTTGTCTGGTTTCGGTCTCCGGACACCGCCCCTTGTATTCGATAAATGTTAACTGATTAATCATCAGCTGCGTTCGATCTGTACCGAGTTGAGCATTACATCCTTATTCGGTTTGTCTTGCCGATTGCGGGGAAGGTTGACGATTTTTTCGACGATGTCCTGGCCTTCTACTACTTCTCCGAAAATGGTGTGCTTGCCGGTAAGCCAGGTTGTGGGCGCCAGCGTAATGAAGAACTGCGAGCCGTTGGTATTGGGACCCGCATTTGCCATGGCCAGCTTGCCCGGCTGGTCGAACTTGTGGGGGGAGTTCCTGGTTTCGTCCTCGAACTGATAGCCCGGGCCGCCCATGCCGTTGCCCGCAGGGTCGCCGCCCTGAATCATGAAATTGGGAATCACGCGATGAAAAATGGTGCCATCGTACAGCCGGTCAGTGCTCTTCTTACGGCTGGTGGGATGCGTCCACTCGCGCTTGCCTTCGGCGAGTTCGGTGAAGTTGGCCACGGTTTTGGGCGCTTCCTTTTCGAAGAGGCGGCAGACGATCGTTCCTTCCGAGGTGTTGAACACTGCGTAGGTTCCGGGTTGACGGGTCATGAGGTCCTTTCATTTAGCGCCGGCTTCACGCCGGCAATTTTTGGTGATTTCAAAAAGCGCAAGAACTTACCCTGAAAGACTGGCAGAATGCCGCTACTTCATTGAACCGGCTTTTTAGGGGCAGCCTTCACCGCTGGTTTGCGCACTGCATGGTGTACCGCCGTCTTCACGATTTGGATATGAATGATCTTCACCGGGTTGTTCGGCCGGTCGTTGGCGTTACGCGGCATGCGAGCGATCTTCTTGACGATTTCTACGCTGGGTTCGTCGCACTGGCCGAAGATGGTGTAGCCGCCGTTCAAGCTGGGCTGGGGAAGCTCGGTGACGAAAAATTGCGAACCATTGGTATCCGGCCCGGCATTGGCATAGGCGAGGCGACCGGGGCGGTCAAATTTCAGCAGCGGTGAAGTTTCATTCTTGAATGCGTAACCCGGGTCGCCTTCGCCGGTCCCCGCCGGGTCACCACCCTGAATCATGAACTCGGGAATCACACGGTGGAAGATCGTGCCGTCGTAAAGCGGCACCCCGTGTTTTTTCGCGTGCGAGATGGGATTGGTCCAGTCTTTGGTGCCCTCCGCCAGGCCAATAAAGTTAGCGACGCCGATTGGCGCCACCTTGGGAAACAAGACACAATTCAAGTTGCCCGCCGAAGTTTGGATGACTGCTCTTGGCCCCGCAGGAGCCGCCGGCGCCGGGTGAGTTGTGGCAGGTTTATGAGCAGGCGTAGTCGTGCCTTGCGACCAGGCGAGACTTGAGAGCAGGGCAAAGATGGAGAACAGGGTTGCGGTTCGGCGCATTGAATCCTCGATGGAAAGTTTGAAGTGATCTTTTGGATTCTACGACAAAGCGGTGTCAGGATGACAGCGCGCGAACCGCCAGTTCCACACAATCTTCCAGAGGTTGATCGGTGTCGATTACCGTCTTGGCAAAGGTGATCTCTTCAAACCGTGCTTTGACCTCCCTATAAAGCGCGAAGTCGCGGTTGCGGGCGGGATGCTCGCCGGCTTGCGCTTCGAGACGCCGGCGAGCGATCTCTTCCGAGCAAACACATTCCAGAATATGCCACCGCTGACCGAGGGCTTCCGCGGCTTCGATCACCTGCTCGGCCTGATAGCGGCGGGAAAAAGGGCGGCCATCCAGAAAAACCGTGCGCGCCGGATTCTTGCGAAACAGATAGGCCGCGCATTCCAGCATCAACTCCTGGCAGAAGTCGTCCTGTTCGGTCGAGTATTCGACGTCATGGGGTGCGAAGAGCGCCGCCCGGATCCTATCCTTGTCGAGAATGATTCCCGCAGTGCGAATGCTTAGTTCCTGCGCCAGAGTGGATTTACCGGAGCCGGGAAGGCCCGCCATGAGGACGATCATGATTGGAAGCCAGTTTAGCGCGAACGGAATGGCTAGGGTTGCTGTGCAAGGATGGTTAGCGACGGCGATGTCATGACTTGATCCGCGGATGGGGCTTCCGGTTCGGGTTCGGACGGGGTTGCGGAAGCGACCGAGGTGGCCACCACACTGGAGTTGCGCCAGCCTTCGTAATGATCGGAAACCATCACGTGAAAAACCCACTGATGGCGCTCCTCCTCCGGTTCGATGAGACCCATGGCCTGCAGTGGAACCATGTATTGTTCGACCCACTGAATCTGATCCCGCGTCAAGCCGCGGCGCTGGATGTCCACGGTGATGCCCGCCAGATGGGAAGAGCCCGCCTCGCCGCTTTCGGCAGCGGCATTGCGATTGTGACGGCGAAGTTTTTTCTGCACCTGCACGGTGCGCACGGCTGAGTTCACTTGAATAGAGGTGTGAAACTCCTGGTAGTAAGCAATAGCGAGGTCTTCTACAAAGTCGCGCGTCCAGGGACGGCAGTAGCGGCGGCTGGGATCGAGCCTAGGATCAAAGCGCAAAGTTTCGCTGGCGCGGATGGGAACCAACGCGCCGGCGGATTTCAATTCTTCCAGTTCGTTATCGTCCTGGATGCGCGGCAGTTCGAGACGATCGATTTCTTCGTTCTGGCGAAGCAGAGATTCGTGAGTGGGACGGAACAGCGGATTCCACAGAAGCCCCCGGCGGTAGCGATGATGCTTTCCGTGATGAGCCGCATTCTGGTTGGAGTGATGGCGTGCCAAAGCTTGGCTGCAGAGCCCAGCGATCAGCAGGGCGGCCAGAACAAATCGACTTGGAACCTTCACGTTCACGAAGTGGCCACAGGTCCTTGAATGCTGCCCCGGCGCGCAAGGCAGGCGGGTAAATCTACATCCAGAGACGAAGAAAACCAAGGTAATTCGTCACTGGTTACCAAATGCAACGCGAGAACCGCAAAGAAGTAATCGCGGTCTCGCTTACCATTGGACTTCCATGCAGGTGGAGTTCCGCTTTAAGTCAAACTTGGCGAAAGTCTTGTATCCAGATGAAAAATAACTACTTAAGTAGGTGCTTATTTTGCAAGCCATGGGCTCCGGACGGGGCGGGTTGACAAAATTTATTGACGGAAAAGGTCACCAATGGCTTGTTTCATCACTTGCCCGCCAACCTCGGAAATGGAGCGGGTGAGGGGGATGTCCTTGGGACAGGCCTCCACGCAGTTCTGGGCGTAACCACATTCCTGGATGCCGCCATCGCCCATGAGCGCGAGAAGGCGCTCGTGCTTGAGCGCCGCGCCGGTGGGATGAGTGTTGAAGAGGCGAACCTGAGAAATGGTCGCGGCGCCGACAAAGCCGGTCTGTTCGTTGAACTGTGGGCAGACTTCCATGCAGCAACAGCAGGAAATGCAGCGCGAAAGCGGATAGGCAGCTTCCTGCTCCTGCATGGTGAGGCGCGGGCCGGACCCGAGATCGTAGGTCCCATCGACCGGAACCCAGGCTTTGACCCGCTTGAGATTTTCGAAAAGCACGCTGCGGTCTACGGCGAGATCGCGAATGACCGGGAACTTGGAGAGCGGCTCAATGACGATCGGTTTTTCCAGATTGTCCACCAGGGCCGAGCAGGCCATGCGGGCACGGCCGTTGATCAGCATGGCGCAGGAGCCACAGACCTCTTCCAGGCAATTGGAGTCGTAAGTGATGGGCGTGGTCTGTTTGCCGTCGCGGGTCACCGGGTTGCGGGCGATCTCCATCATGGACGAGATCACATTCATGCCGGGATGCCACGCCAGTTCGAATTCTTCCCACTGCGCTTGAGCGCTAGGGTTGGATTGGCGGCGGATTTTGAAGAGAACGGATTTATCAGCCATTAGCTTGTTCCAAAACGAAACTGGCACAACAAAACTTTACCGGGAAGGGCACGAGTTCCACTCGTGCCGATTTAGCCTAGGCAAAGATCGCGGGTTCACCCGCTGAGGTTTGCCCTTGAAGCCCGGACGACTTATCTCCCCACCCGGAACATATTTTGTGACGTTTTCGACGCATCAACGTCGAAGGCTGTTCGTGGTCGAGAACTACGTTCGCCTGTTCCTGCAGACAGTCTATCGCTACCGCCGCGGAGGGCGCTTCCAACTGCACGCCTTTGTCGTTATGCCGGAGCATGTTCATCTCTTGTTCACCCCGGCTCATGACGTTACGCTCGAACATGCGGTGCAGTTCATCAAGGGCGGGTATTCTCACGCTCTTGGCGCTGTCCTCGGCCGCAGGCGAGAAATCTGGCAGCGGGGATTCACTGACCATCGCATCCGCGACGGACGGGATTTCATAAGCCATCAAAACTATATCCATCGCAATCCTGTCGAGCGCAGACTCGTGAATGAACCCAGCGAATACCGTTACGGCTCCGCCTTCCCTGGGTTCAAGCTAGACTCGTGGCCCCCAGCGGCTAAAGCCGAAATATCAAAGAGCGCCTGAACCGGCACGAGTAGAACTCGTGCCCTTCCCGGTATGCCCTGAGGTAGCAGTCCCTGCCCAGGAGCAACTCACAACCGGAACAACTTCGGCATCGGCCTAGCTTAGGTTGTGCCGGTCAGTCTCAAACTCAGTATTTCCTTGCTCTTGGCGGAATCAATGAAATATCCACCGGCTCGAACTCGAACCTTGGCTCGTCGGCGTCAGGGGCGAACGTCGCTTTGGTCGTCTTCAAGAAATTCTTGTCGTCGCGCTCGGGGAAATCGGGCTTGTAGTGAGCGCCGCGGGACTCGTCACGCAAAGCCGCGCCCTGGGCAATCACACGCGAAAGTTGCAGCATGTTGTAAAGCTGGCGGGTAAAAGCAATCGAAGTATTCGCCCACTGCGTGCGATCACTAAGATTCACCCTCTGGAAGCGATGCAATAGTTCGACCAGCTTGGCATCGGTGTCTTTAAGAGTCTTGTTGTAGCGGATGACGGTGCAGTTCTCGGTCATCAGTTCGCCCAGTTCCCGCCACAAGCGGAAGGGGTTTTCGTCGCCGACATTCTTGGTGAGCAGGGCGTTGTCCTCTTCCTGCTTTTTCTTCTCGGCATCGAAGTGTCCGTTGCTGACGGCAGAATCCAGGTTGCGGGCATACTGCACGGCATTGGGGCCAGCGGTGAATCCGCCGAAAATGCAGGAAACCAGGGAATTGGCGCCCAGGCGGTTGGCGCCGTGATACTGATACTCGCACTCGCCCACGGCGAAGATGCCGGGAATGTTCGTAGCCTGGTTGAAGTCCACCCACAGGCCGCCCATGGTGTAATGCATGCCGGGGAAAATCTTCATGGGCGTGTCGCGCGGATCGTCGCCCACAAACTTCTCGTAAATTTCCAGGATGCCTTCGAGCTTGCGGTCCAGGATGGCGCGGTCAATGTGGGTCAGGTCCAGATAGACCATCGGCTTGCCATCAATGCCTAGCTTGTGCTCGTAGACGACTTTGAAGATGGCGCGGGTGGCCACATCGCGCGGCACCAGGTTGCCGTACTTCGGATACCACTCTTCGAGAAAATACCAGCGTTCGCTGGCTGGAATGGATTTGGGGGCACGTTTGTCGCCGGGAGTCTTGGGCACCCAGACGCGACCGCCTTCGCCGCGGGCCGACTCCGACATCAGGCGCAACTTGTCCTCTCCGGGAATACAAGTCGGATGCACCTGAATAAATTCGCCGTTGGCATAGTACGCGCCTTGCTGATACAGCGCCGATTGAGCCGAACCGGTGCAGACTACGGAATTGGTGGACTTGCCGAAGATTGCGCCAATGCCGCCGGTGGCAACGATGACGGCGTCGGCGGGGAAGGTACGCACTTCCATGGAACGCAGGTCCATGGCACAGATGCCGCGGCAGACGCGGTTGTTGTCGAGCACTGCCGAAAGAAATTCCCAGTGCTCGTACTTCTTTACTTTGCCGTCGGCTTCGTGGCGGCGCACCTGCTCGTCGAGCGCATAGAGAAGCTGTTGGCCGGTGGTGGCGCCGGCGAACGCAGTCCGGTTGTAGAGTGTGCCGCCAAAGCGGCGGAAGTCGAGCAACCCTTCCGGGGTGCGGTTGAAGGGCACGCCCATGCGGTCGAGCAGGTCGATGATGCCGGGGGCAGCCTCGCACATGGCTTTGACCGGCGTCTGGTTGGCGAGGAAGTCGCCGCCGTAGATGGTGTCGTCAAAGTGCTTCCAGGTGGAATCGCCCTCGCCCTTTAAGTTCTTGGCCGCGTTGATGCCGCCCTGGGCGCAAACGGAGTGGGAGCGCTTGACCGGCACGATGGAAAACAGATCGACACTGCCACCCATTTCGGCAATCTTGATCACCGCCGCGAGTCCGGCCAGCCCGCCGCCAATCACAATGATTTTCGGATTACTTGCCATCTTTGATGGACCTGTTCACTGCGGGGTGGTCCCCAGTCTGGTTTCTACCTGGCCTGCCCCCGTCGCGTCGGTTGGCTGCTGGGGAAATCGCGCGCGAAAGGTGTACAGACTAGCCACGCCCACTCCACTCAAGAGCACAAAAAATGCCAGGCACAATACAAGAAGCCTTTTCCGAGCGACCTCACCGGAGACGATGCCCCATTTTGCCGCGAACAGCCAAATGCCATAAGCGAAATGCCAGGAGGCGCACACCAGGCCGACTACATAAAATGCCAGCAGCGCGGGGTGAACCAGTTCGGCCTGCACTTTTCCGAAGGAAGCGCCCGGGTAACTCATGCAGATCGACCCGGTGAAGCGCATGGTCCAGGTATGCCAGACGATGTAGAAGAAAGCGATGCCGCCGGTCCAGCGCTGGGCGGTGTACATCCAATTGCCCGTCCAGGGGTATTCGCCCACATTGGCTTCGCCGCGATACCAGATATAAAAGCCGTACAGCGCGTGAAACGCGATCGGCAGCCATATGCCGAAAAACTCGAGGCCCCAAACCAGGGGCAGATTGGCCAAAAAACTTACCTGGCGCGCGTAGGCGCCGGGACCGCTGATGGCGGTTGCATTGGAGATGAGAATGTGTTCGAAGAGAAACGCGCCGACCGGAATAATGCCGGTCAGCGAATGCAGGCGGCGCAGGAAGAACGAATATCCCTGTCCGGCGCGGAGAGGAGCAACGCCACTTTTCACGACCGGGGCCGCTGGACTCGCGGTGGACGCCACGAAATCTCCTTGAAAGTTTAGGGATGGCAAAAGAACCTTTTATTATCGCGGTGGATAAGAAGGGAAGTCAAGGAAGGGACTCAGGGGCGGTGCCGAATTGGGAGTGTCCCTCATCGGATACTTTCTGCCAAGAGCTCTTGTCACGCGGATTCAGCAGCCCTCGCACAACCAAAACGTTCCGTCGAACTCGCGCTGGCAGCGGCTTCAACAGTACAATCCTCCGGTGAAGCAAAAAATGAAATCCGGGTTTGCCACGCGCGCCATTCATGCCGGCCAGGAACCCGATGCCGAGACCGGAGCCGTGGCAGCGCCCATCTATCCAACGTCGACGTATGTACAGCAGGAACTGGGCAGGAACAAAGGGTACGAGTATGCCCGGGTTTCGAATCCCACGCGCACCCGGCTGGAGCAGAATTTGGCGGCCCTCGAGGGCGGCCTGGGCGCACGCGTGTTCGCCAGCGGCATGGCGGCGATCAATGCCATTTGCACTCTGTTCAAGTCCGGCGATCATATCGTTTGCGGACATGATTTGTATGGGGGCGTGCCGCGGCTGTTCAATCAGGTGCTGGCCAATTACGGTCTGGAGTTCACTTATGTGAATACCACCGATCCGCAGAATGTGGAGCGCGCTATCCGTAAGAACACCCGGATGGTTTACGTGGAGACTCCCACCAATCCGCTAATGGCAGTCAGCGATTTGTGCGCGATCAGTCAGATCACGCGGCGTAAGAAGGTCGAGTTAGCCGTGGACAACACTTTCATGTCGCCATATTTTCAGCAGCCGATTGCTTTGGGCGCCGATATGGTGGTGCACTCGACGACGAAATTCCTTAACGGCCACAGCGACGGACTGGGCGGAGTGGTGGTTTGCACCACCCACGAACAACTGGAGAAACTAGCGTTTGTGCAGAAAGCGGCAGGAGCGATTCTTTCTCCGTTTGAGTGTTGGCTGGTGCTGCGGGGAGTGAAAACGCTGGCCGTGCGCATGGAGCAGCATAACTGCAACGGAAAAGTCGTCGCCGGTTTCCTGGCGAAACACAGGAAGGTGAAGAAAGTCTTCTATCCCGGATTGGCCGATCATCCCCAACATGAACTGGCAACACGCCAGATGAGTGGTTTCGGCGCCATGATCACGTTCGAAACTGGCTCACTCGGCAATGCGAAAAAGCTGCTCAAGAATGTGCGAGTGTGCTCGCTGGGCGAATCGCTGGGCGGAGTCGAGACGTTGATTTCGCACCCCGCCACCATGACTCACGCGGCGCTGGGCGAGAAGGGAAGAAAAGCCATCGGCATTACCGATGGCATGGTGCGCATTTCTGTGGGCATCGAGAACGTCGAGGATATTGTTGACGATCTCGGGCAAGCCCTAGATAAGACTTAGCGGTCAGGACCGTCTACCCGACCGCCTCACCAATCCAGTTCAGGTAGTCCTTGGGGCCGCCATCAATTGCGAGGTACAGGCACTCCGGCAATTCATAAGAGTGCAGTTCATGGATTGTCTTGCACACGTCGTCATAAGCGGCCGAGGTAGTCTTGACCAGCAGCATCCACTCCTGCGTCTCCTCGGTCTTACCCTTCCAGCGATAAATGGACTCGACCCCCTTAATAATATTGACGCAGGCGGCCTGGCGCCGCTCCACCAGGGCGTCGGCGATGCGGCGAGCTTCGTCGTGCGAGCCTGTGGTTGTAATGACGAGAATCTTGTCGGTCATAGGCGAGTTCTCAGTTTGCGGCGGTCAGGTTTCAGCAAAATGATACTCTAACGTTCACTCAGAAAGTTGAAGGCTGAATTCTGAAAGCTTCTGCCATGCCAACACAAATCAAATTTGGAACCTCAGGCTGGCGGGCCATTATGGCGGAAGAATTTACTTTTGCCAATGTGCGCCGCGCGGTGACGGGAATTGCCCGTTATGTGGCTTCACAAAAGCCTTCCGGGCGCGCGGGTGATCGTCGGCCGTGATCCCCGTTTTTTAGGGGAGACTTTCTGCTCCATGGCGGCGGAAATTCTCGGCGCCCACGGCATAACCCCGCTGGTCATCGCCGAACCGGCGCCGACTCCTGCCATCAGCTATGCGATCATGCGGGAACGAACCGACGGCGCGATCAACTTTACCGCCTCGCACAATCCGCCGGAGTATAACGGCATAAAGTTTTCCACGCCCGATGGTGCTCCCGCCTTGCCGGAGGTGACCAAACATATTGAGGCGGAGATCGCCGCAGCGGATGCGGGAAAGGCGCCGGCTTCCTCAGGCGAAAGGCGAGGCGGGCTCGATTGATCCGCATGATACCTATCTTGCGCGCTTACGCGAGGTCGTGGATCTGGGAGCCGATAAAAAAAGGCTTCGCTGCGCGTGGCGTTCGATCCGCTCTGGGGCTCAGCCCGTGGCTATCCCGACAGCCTGTTGCGCGAAGCTGGCGTGGAAACCGCGACCATCCATGATTACCGCGATGTACTCTTTGGCGGTCATGCGCCTGAGCCCGACGATCATCTGCTGGCGGACCTGCGCGGCAAGATGAAGGAAGTGAAAGCCCACATCGGCATCGCCACCGACGGTGACGCCGACCGATTCGGCATTGTGGATGAAGATGGGACGTTCTTTCAGCCTAACTACATCATCGCCCTGCTGTTCGACTATCTGGTGGAAAGCCGGGGGTGGAAGAATGGCGTGGCCAAATCGGTTGCGACCACGAACATGGTCAATGCGCTGGCCGCGAATTACGGGATCGAACTGCACGAAACCCCGGTGGGTTTCAAATACATTGGCGAACTGATCAAGCAGGACAAGATCGCCATCGGCGGCGAGGAGAGCGCTGGGCTTTCGATCCGCCATCACGTTCCGGAAAAGGATGGGGTGCTCGCCGGCCTGCTTTGCTGCGAAATGGTGGCGTGCCGCAGGAAATCTCTGGGCGAACAACTGCGCCATCTGTTTGTCAAAGTTGGTTCGTTTTATCCCAGGCGCGAAAACTTCCGCTTGACGGCGGAGGTGAAAGAGAAGTTCACTGAGAAGTTACAACTGCAACCCAAAGATTTCTTTGGCCGTAAGGTCAAGGAGGTTGTCCGCACCGACGGCCTCAAACTCATTTTTGAGGACGGGGCGTGGGTGTGCTATCGGTTGTCTGGAACCGAGCCCGTGGTTCGTTTGTATTCCGAAGCCGGAAGTGAACAGGATTTAGAGAAATTAAGCGCTGCGGCCAAGCAATGGATTTTCGAGTAAGGTTGAAACTTCGCGCGATACCTCGGCCTGGAAAAGGCCTACGGGCGCTGAAAGAACATGGACCGGACTTCGAGGCCTTGGCGGAGCGTCTTGCCGAGAAGGTTCGGCCAACTTTAATCCCCCTCTACCAGGTCCGCCGCAAAGTGGCCACGGCGGCTGTGGCTATCTTCACCGCTTGGCTGTTTGCGCACGTGATGTTCGGCGCCAACGGGATGGTGGTGTACCGGCAAAAGAAGGCCGAGTATCAACGCCTGGAAAAGCAAATTGATCATCTGCAAAAAGAAAAAGATACCTTCACGGCACAAGTCAAGGCGCTGAAGACCGACCCGAAAACCATTGAGCAAGAAGCGCGTGAGCAGTTGCACTATGTCCGTCCCGGGGAGGTAGTCTACGTCTCGCCGGCACCCTCGCCAGTGCAGCGTCCCACCACGGGATCGGCCCGAAAATAGCCTGTACGTCCGGCGTCTTTACCGTGCTCCGATTGTGCTATAGTTGGCGAATACTCGGGAAGTATGTGGAGTGGCTGCATAGCGCGCACAGCGGAGGCGCTGGGCAGAACCTTCCAGTCCGGCCAAAAAATTCGACGGCTTCGGCCGCCAACGCAGAGGAGTTTTGGTTATGAGAAAAGTGTCGCTGATCTGTGCAGTATTTGCAATGTTCTCCCTCATGGCCGCCACGGCATGGAGCGCTGACGACATGGGGAAGACGGAAACCGTAAAGGGCTGGGTGAGCGATTCCATGTGCGGGGCGAAAGGCGCTTCGGCCGGTCATGAGGCTTGCGCGAAGAAGTGTCTCGACAAGGGCGCAAAAATGGTGGTTGTCACCGATAAGGATAAAAAGGTGCTGACCGTGGACAATCCCGATGCACTGCAAGATCACATCGGCCATCACGTGGCTGTAAAGGGAGAGGTATCCGGCGACACGATCCACGTGGATAGCGTCAAAATGCTTTGAGCATTTTCGAGCGAAAAAAGGTTCAGGCGGCCGATGCGGCCGCCTTTTTTGTTAGGAACGCGATGCAGGCGCTCTCGCTATTGGGTATGTCGTGCAAGGGTACGATCTACTCGGCAATTCACCGGACCACGCCCTCCAGGGGCGAACTGGCGGTGGCATATAGTTTCTTCGGCATCCGTCCCGCGAGATAAGCTTGCCGTCCGGCGAGCACGGCATGTTTCATCGCTTCGGCCATGAGGACCGGGTCCTGCGCTCCTGCGATGCCGGTGTTCATCAGCACGGCATCCGCGCCGAGTTCCATGGCGATTGCGGCATCGGAAGCAATGCCAACGCCAGCGTCTACAATCAGTGGAACCGCGGTGATCACTTCCCGCAGAATTCGAATGTTGGCCGGGTTCTGCACGCCCAGCCCACTACCGATCGGAGCGGCCAGCGGCATCACCGCGCTCGCCCCGGCATCGAGCAAGCGCCTGGCAAAGACCACATCGTCAGAGGTATACGGCAAAACCGTAAAACCTTCCTTGACCAGAATGCGGGTGGCCTCAAGGGTGGCCTGAACGTCCGGATAAAGTGTCGCCTGGTCACCGATGACCTCCAGCTTTACCCAATCGGACAAGCCCACCTCGCGTCCCAAGCGCGCTGCCCGGATCGCTTCATCGGCGCTGTAGCAGCCGGCCGTGTTGGGCAGGAGAAAATATTTCCTGGGATCAATGTAGTCCAGCAGCGATTCCTTACTCCGGTCCAAGTTCACCCGCCGCACCGCGACGGTCACCATTTCCGCCCCACTGGCATCCAGGGCACGGGCTGTTTCCTGGAACGATTTGTACTTTCCGGTGCCGACAATGAGACGTGAACGAAATTCCCGTCCAGCGATAATCAATGAGTCCATGATGAGAGTATTGTAGTCCTGAATCCGGAAGAAGTGCCGTCCTCGCTCACGAACCTAAAATGAGGTTCGCACGGACCAACGCAGGCCGATCAAGAGGCCGAATGAGGGAGCCGAACCTTGCGCTCGCCGGGACAAAGAGGGGGCATAATGTCAGCCCCCTGATTCTCACGCATATGATTGACCGCAATGCTACTGACTGATAGCCACTCCATTAAAAGCGTCAACGCCGATTGGGCTAGACGTTGCCACGGGAGATAAATCTCCGTAGCTATCAATGGAGAAGACCGCCACGCGGGCACCACTGCCATCCGTGGAGGTGTAAATCACTGCGAGCCATTTGCCATCGTGAGAGACAGTCAAGTCCGTCGGGGCGCCCGGCAAAGAGACCGATTTGTAGAACGTTCCGCCTTGCGCGTCGCTGAAAAATATCGAGATGGACGCTGCCGGAGTGTTGCCCGAATACCATACATTTCCCGGGCCCTTAGCCAGCCAGCAGGGAGCGTTACTCGGATAAGCAGGTTGTGGTCCGGATACGGGGAAGACGTCGCCGTGCTTGCTTATGAGCGCGAAACTATCCGGACTGTGAGCCGGATTGAAGGCCAGAATGTCTCCCCAGAACGCGGCGCCCAGGGGAGTATCGTTGGCGCCGTTGGGCAACGAAACCGATGAACTGCTGCCGGTGAGCGCACCCCTGGGGTTTAATGGCAATTGAAGGACAGCGCCGGACTTCAGGGTGACGGCAGCCCAACTGTCGCCCGCAACGATTTGCCCGGAGGAAGAATCGGCTAGGGAAACCACGCTGCCATCCAACTTGCCCCAGGGCCAGTTGTGGCTCTCCGCACAATTGGCGCCGACCACAAACATTTGATCATTGGAGAGCGCAACCGAAACAGGTTTGGTGCAATCGGGAGCCAGCGTGATGGTTCGGAGGACTCCGATGAAGTCCCCGGTCCGCACTAATTGACTCAGGTTATTCGAACCGTAATTTACGACGGCGCCCGAGAAGCCGCTGAATTGGACCGCCCCGGCGTTTCCGCCGGCGCCACCCGCTCCACCGGTAGGCAATGATTTCACCAAGGACAACGAAGGGGGGCGTCCCAGATTCAGCTTGAAAACAACGATTTGGTTGCGGGTGGCATCGTTCGTGCTGGTCAAGACAAGGACATCGCGTTTGTGATCGGTTGCAGTCGCAGATACGACTGCCAGTATGAGAATTGCCAGCAAGCGGCTGGCGCGAAACAAAGTGGACTTCACAGTTCCCTCCTTTTGCGGGCATTGTGTTTGGAGCCTGAGGTTTCTTGGAAACTCCGGGAAGCGCAAATGGGATGTGCCAGCGGCGGGAAAGTTACAGGGTTCTTTTGGGGAGGTAAGGCGGCTCGGGTTGATCGGCCGAGTGCAACTCTCCGGGATGTTTTGTGCACAGGATTGTTTGCAGCATTCAGGGCTGCCGAATTGCTGCGGCCCTGCACCACGCTATACTGATGTGAACTTTTCCAAGGAGCGTGAATGAAACTGCGAGGGGCAATTCCGGTAATGGCAGCATCCTACCATGACGATGAAAGCCTGGACGAGCAAGGCCTGCGTAAGCAGGTCGATTTTGCCATTGAGAGGGGAGCCACTGCGGTTTGTGTGCCGGGGTTTGGCACGGAGTTTTACAAGCTTTCCGATCCCGAGCGTTATAGAGTGGCGGAGGTCGTGCTGGAACATACTGCCAAACGCAAGCCGGTTGTGATCAGCACCGGTTCGGGGTCCATCTTCACAACAATTCAGTTTTCGCGCTTTGCTGAGTCGAAGGGCGCGGATTGTTTGATGGTGCTGCCCCCGCGGATCACGCCCCTTAGCGTGAAAGAACTGATTCGCTTCTACGAGCGAGTGGCCGGTTCAGTCAGCATTCCCATCATGATCCAGGATGCCGATTTTACGGGTACAGGTATTTCGCCCAAGGTCTACGCTGACTTGTCGCGCAGGCTGCCGAATCTGAAATTTGCCAAGCTGGAGAACCCCTTGCCTGGGGCCAAGTGCGCCGACATCATCCGCGAGTCCGAAGGCCGGCTGCAAGTAGTCTTTGGCCTGTGGGGAATTTACATGGCCGATGGTCTGCCCAAAGGCGCCGGCGGAATTATGGCCGGGCCGGGGATCGTCGAAGTGTACGCGAAGATTATCAGCCTCTTCGACGCGGGCAAAGTGGAGGAGTCGCGTCGGCTGTTGTATCGCGCAATGCCCTATCTGTCGTTCTGCCTGCAACACCTGGAGTCCGGTCTGGCGCTGGATAAGCGGATGCTGAAGCGGCGCGGTATTTTGCGCAATGAAATTCTGCGCGAACCACACCTGCATCTGGCTGAAACCAACGCGCAGGAGATGGATGAATTGATTGACCTGGGCCTGTCGTTGTGCAAAGAAGTCGCCGCGGGCTAATCTGTCTGTCCGAAGCTAAGGGGCCGCGGCCCAATCGGTATCCGACAGCCTTGCGGCCGCGGCATGATCTGCCAGCCACAATAATTTTCCGTTGGCCGGATAAACCCTTTGCGCTGGGAGGTCCCCGGCATGCTCGAGAATCTGCTCCAGGATTTCCGCCTTATCCGTGCCGCTTACCAAAAACATCACGCACGCAGCCTGATTGATTAGGGGGTAAGTGAAAGTGATCCGATCCGTGTTCAGCTTTTCCACCCGATTGGCCACCACGAGGCGCTTGGTTTCGTCGAGGGCCGGGCTGCCGGGAAACAGGGAGGCGGTATGTCCTTCGGTCCCAATGCCGAGCAAGATCAGGTCAAAGCGGGGAATGGCATTCGGTTGCACGGCAAAGATTGTGCGCAATGTCGCTTCATAAGCGCGGGCAGCGATGTCCGCGTCCGGTTCTTCGGCACGAATCCGAAATATGTGGTCAGCGGGAACGGAGCCTTTAGAAAGCATGGCCTGTTGCGCCATGTGGTAATTGCTTTCGGGACTGTCGGGCGGAACGTGACGCTCGTCGCTCCAGAAGAAGAAAATCTTGTCCCACGGGATCGCTTCCACGGCGCCGCTGGCGAGAAGCGAATACAAACCTCGCGGCGTCGAACCGCCGGACAACGCGACGCAGAAACGTCCGCGCTTATCGACGGCTTCCGTGGCGAGCATGACGAACTCAGAGGCCGCCGCCTGAAAGAGATCGGTGTGCGCTATTGACAATGCGAATTTCCGGCGAGCCCGGCATATTTATCGAATTACCGCGAATTGAGTGCTGCATAGCGCGCCGCGCCCAGCAATGCAGTTTCATCATTGATGATAACCTTAACCGGAATTTTTTCCATCAGCGGCTGCATGCGGCCCTTGGCAACGAAGGATTGCATGAACGCAGGATTACCAGTCAGCGTCGAGATAATTCGCGGAGCGATGCCGCCACCCACGAACACGCCACCGATAGCCAGGAGCTTTAAGGCAAGATTGCCTGCTTCGGCTCCATAGATGGAAGCGAAAATATGCAATGCCTCTCCGGCAAGCTTGCATTTTCCTTCCGTGGCAGCGCGGGAAATGGCCGCCGCCGGATCCGACTTCTGCATTTCCTCGAGCAGCCATTCCGGGGCCGCCCCGCGTTGGCTGTCACGAAGAAAATCGAAAATATTCACCAGCCCCGGGCCGGAAAGAACCCGCTCGTTGCTCACATGGCCAAACTTCTTGGCGAGATATTGCAACAGTTCCACCTCAAGTTCGTTGCCTGGAGCAAAGTCGCTGTGCCCGCCCTCGCAGGCAAAGACGTGAAATTTCAACCCGTCCCAATAAATGCCCGCCTCGCCCAGGCCAGTGCCGGCCGAAATTACTGCCTGATTGCCCGAGAGCATTCCCGCATGATTCAGTGGAACGAAATCCTTGGCGGCGAGAGCGGGGATTCCCCATGCGTTGGCTTCAAGATCGTTGATCAGCATGGCGTTCGGAATCCGCAACTCATGTGGCCACGACTTCGAGCGTCGACGATCCAAGGAAGATTCGTGGCCTCCACCCTGCCATTGACCACCGGGCCCGCGATGCCAAAGCAAACCGTCTCAGGATTTACCTTCGTGGTCTCAACGAAACTCCGCGCAATGGCGTCGAGGCTGGGATATTCGTGGCTGGGAAATACGGTGAGGGAAACCGGAACGTACTGGCCTCCGGAAACATCGAAGAGAGCCAGCCGGGCATGGGTGCCTCCGATGTCGCCAGCCAGAATCATTTTTCGAAGTTTCTCCAGCGGCGGCCGTCGCGTTCCAACAGATCGTCGGCTTCCTTGGGGCCCCAGCTGCCGGCGGAGTAATTAGGGAAGTTTCGCGGCGGCAGCGCTTTCCATACGTCGAGCACGGGGCTCGACAACGCACCACCCAGCTTCGACCATATCGGCGCGCTGGAAGAGCGTGGCGTCACCGATCATGCAATCGTGCAGCAGGCGTTCGTAGCCGGTGGAAGGCTGCTGTCCGAAATAGTCGGCGTATTCAAAGTTCATGTCCACGGCGCCCAGGCGCATGGAAGGGCCAGGAACTTTGGCGGCGAACTGCAGCGAGATGCCTTCTTCCGGCTGGATGTGCAGGACCAATTGATTGGGCATGAGACTGTCCACGGGCGTATCGCGGAACAACACAAAAGGCGCGCGCCGGAATTGAATGACGACGTGGGTATTCTGTGCCGCCAGCGCCTTGCCGGTTCGCAGAAAGAAAGGAACGTCGGCCCAGCGCCAGTTGTCAATCTGCAGCCTCATGGCCACAAAACTTTCCGTCTTGGAATCTGCTGGAACATCCGGCTCAGAGCGGTAGGCAGGCACGCGCTTGCCGCGGACTACTCCCTCGCCATATTGCCCCCGAACGGTTTTGCTCAGGACCTCTTCGGAGCTGAGGGGTTGAATGGCGTGCAGAACTTTAGCTTGCTCATCCCGAACCGCATCCGCTCGGAACGAAACCGGTGGCTCCATGGCGGTCAGGCTGATCAGCTGCATGATGTGGTTCGGCACCATGTCGCGCAGAGCGCCCGCCTTATCGTAATAGCTGCCCCGGTCTTCCACGCCGACCGTCTCTGCGACGGAGATTTGTATGCTGTCAATGTAGCGGCGATTCCACACGGGCTCGAAAATGCCGTTGGCAAAGCGCAGAGCCAAAATGTTCTGGACCGTCTCTTTTCCAAGATAGTGATCGATGCGGTAGATTTGATGCTCGGTGGCGACCTGCAAAAGTTGCTGGTTCAGAGCCTTGGCGGACTCGAGATCATGTCCAAACGGTTTCTCGATGATGACGCGCCGCCAATGCTCGTTCTCTTCCATCAGGCCGATGGCGGCCAGTTGCTCGACTACCGGACCGAAGTAATCAGCCGCCGTCGCCATGTAGTAGAGATGGTTGCCGTGGGTGCCATGGTCGCGGTCCACTTTTTCGAGAAATTCTTTCAGCCTCGGGTACAAGTCCTTGTCGTTGAAGTTTCCGTTAAGGTAGTACAGGCGTTGGTCGAACCACTCCCAGATGTCGGGGTCAACGGTATCCGTGCCAAACTCCTTGATATCTTCGGCGGCCTTCTTGCGAAAGTCTTCGGTCGAAATGGGAGCCCGCGCCACGCCTACCACCGCAAACTCCCGCGAAAGCAGTTCGCTTTTAGCGAGGTTGTAGAGGGCGGGAATCAGCTTGCGGCGGGTTAAGTCGCCGGCTGCTCCGAAAATAACCATCACGCAGGGATCGCCGATCTTCCCGACTCGTTGCGTTGCAGGCATGGTTAGTGTTTGAGCCATCCGTACTCCTCCGCGCATCAGCGGAAATTTTACGCCGTCTTCTTCTTTTCGCCCGGCTCCACATGGCCGCCGAATTTTTGCCGCATGGCGGAAAGTACCTTTTCGGCGAAAGTGTGCTCCTGGCGCGAGCGGAAGCGGGTGAACAGCGCAGCCGAAAGCACATCCACCGGGACAGCCTCGGCGATAGCCGCTTCAATCGTCCAGCGGCCCTCGCCGGAATCCTGAACAAATCCAGTGTACTCGGAGAGCGTGGGATTCTCGGCCAGCGCCATCGCGGTCAGATCGAGCAGCCATGAACTGATCACGCTGCCACGCCGCCACACTTCGGCGATGTCCGGCAGGTTGAGATCGTAGCGAATCTCTTCCGGCAATTCTTTGCTGGTGGCGTTGCGGAAGATGTCGAAGCCCTCGGCATAGGCCTGCATCAGGCCATATTCAATTCCGTTGTGCACCATTTTTACAAAGTGCCCGGCGCCGGAAGGTCCGCAATGAACGTATCCTTCTTCGGAGGTGCCGGGCATCTTGTCGCGGCCCGGGGTGCGGGGAATGTCGCCGCGGCCCGGGGCCAGGGTCTTGAAAATGGGATCGAGCAGTTGCACGGCTTCTTTGGGGCCGCCAATCATCATGCAGTAGCCGCGCTCCAGTCCCCATACCCCGCCGCTGGTGCCAACGTCCACGTAGTGAATGCCCTTGGCCTTGAGTTGTTGCGAGCGGCGGACATCATCTTTGAAATAGGAGTTACCCCCGTCAATCAAAATGTCGCCGGCCTGCATGCGCTGCGCCAGCGCCTGCACGCTTTCCTCGGTGGGGCCGCCGGCCGGAACCATCAGCCAGGCGACGCGAGGTTTGCCCAGCTTGCCGGCAAAATCGTCGAGGGAAGCGGACGCTATCGCGCCCTCCCTGGAAATTTTCTTGACGTTGTCTGCACTCAGGTCGGTGACGACCACTTCGTGTCCGCCGCGCATCAGGCGCCGTGTCATGTTGGCGCCCATCCGGCCAAGTCCTACCATTCCGATCCGCATTGTCGCTCCTTGGTGCCGCGAAGCTCCGCGATCTCAAAACACAACCACAGAGGACACGGAGGTTCACAGAGGAAATTAACTCAAAGCCTGACGAAAGGCCTGTTTCAGGGTATCCAGACCGGCAGAAACATCCTTGCCCAGATGCACCCGCAACGCTCGCCGCCCGCGCTCGGCGAGCACCTGAAAGTCTCCGCGGGCTTGTGCGGCTTTCACCACGCCGAAGGTGTATTTCTGGCCAGGGACGGCGAGATCTGCCACGTCATCGCACGTAACCTGAAGAAATACACCGCTGTTCGGGCCGCCCTTGTAGGCCTGTCCCGTGGAATGGAGGAACCGCGGACCGAATCCCAGACAAGTCGCCACGCGTTTCTTATCACGCACGCTATGCCGCATTTCCTGCAGTCTGGACTCGTGAGCGGGGTTCATCTCGATGAACGCCAAAAGCGCAAAATAATCTCCAGCTCCAAGCCGGTTCAAGTGCGCCCGCAAATAGCCGGAAAGCGATTTGTCGTTGCCGGCAGCCTTCGCTAGTGCGGCAGCATTCGTTGGGTCGGTGAAGAGCTTCACTCCGCCATCCTCGAGCACGGGCGATTCCGCCGGAAGGGAACCGGTCTTTTCGTACGCGTCGGTCAGGCCGCGGGTGGCGATTTTGCTGGCTTCGACATCGGGCTGGTTGAAGGCATCGATTCCTATGATCGAACCGGCAACGGCCGTAGCAATTTCCCAGCGGAAAAATTCCTGGCCCAGGTTGTAGATGTCTTCTACCGCGATTCGTACTACTGGCTGGCCAGCCTGTTCAAGGGCGGAGACGTTGGCGTCTTGCTGCGCATCTGGGGCGGATTCCAGCCGCAAGTAGGCGAACACACGGTCCTTGCCGTAGATCTCGGGCGAACCGAGCGTCTCGCGATCTACCGGAATAATTCCTTTGCCTTGCTTTCCGGTGGATTCCGCCAGCAGTTGTTCCAGCCAGGCACCGAGATCGAGAGATTCCCGGAGACGCAATGATCGTGACTTTATCGCGGCCACTTTTTGCTGCGGTGCCGAGAATGACGTCCCAACAATGCACCGGGATTGTCTTCGACCAGGGCTGCGGGGCCACAAGCTTCTACCATCTGTTGCGTGGAATCCAGGAATCTGGCGAGGTCCAGCCCCATCAGCGCCGCCGGAACCATTCCGAAATTGGACAAGGCCGAATATCGTCCTCCAATGCTGGGCACACCGAAGAAAATGTGCCGAAAGCGATCGGATTCGCCGACCTTCTGCATCTTGGAGCCGGGATCGGTTACGGCAATAAAATGGCTGCCCGCATTGTTGAGCGCCTACGGCTTGCTTTGTGCGCTCAAAGAAGTATTGCTTGAAGATATTCGGCTCAAGCGTCGACCCGGATTTGCTGGAAACAACGAACAGGCTCTTCGGGAAGATTGATTTTCTTTTCAAAACGCCTTCACTTGTGCCGGGTCGGTTGAGTCAAGGACGTGAAGTTTTGGGAACCCGCCGAGTCTGGCCAAATGTCTCGCGCCAGAACTTCCGGGCAGAGACTCGAACCGCCCATGCCCAGCAAAAGAACGTCGGTAAAGCCGCCCGCTTTGGCTTCGCCGGCCAGAGCTGGAGTTGCGAGAGATTTGCGATCTGCTCCTTCGTGACATCCAGCCATCCCAGCCAGCTGGCCTCATCCGTGCCAGTCCACAGCGACGCGTCACGCTGCCACAGACGCCGGACTTTATCTCCGGATCGCCAATCCTCCAGGTTTGACTTTACCGCTGAGGCTAAGGCGTCCGGCAGCTTGTAGCTCAGCCGGTTCATCGTGCGCCTGTCTGCGTGCTCTTCTCCACCGCCTTCAGCAACTTGTCGAAAGCCACCGCGAAGAGGTGAACACCGTCATCGGTCAGCTTGTCTGTGACCTCGTCCATCGAGATGCCAACCTGCGCCAGCTGTCTTCATGACCTGCACAGCTCCGGCGATGTTTTCGGTCAGGCTAACCCGGGGATGCCCATGATCGCGGAAGGCCTCGAGCGTTGCCGGAGGCAAGGTGTTTACCGTGTCCGGCCCGATGAGTTCTTCCACATACATGACGTCACTGTACGAGCGGATTCTTGGTGCTGGTGCTGGCCCAGAGCACGCGCTGGGTCTGTGCTCCCTTGGCTGCCAATTTCTTCCAACGATCGGAACCAAATGTTTTTTCATACCGCTGGTATGCCAGCTTGCCGTTAGCGATGGCCACCTTTCCCTGAATGCTCTTGAGTTTCTCCTGCTCGCTTGCGTCCTTCGAAGCCTTCAGCAGGGTGCCGATAGCCGCATCTACAGCATTGTCAATACGGCTGATGAAGAAACTGGCGACACTGGCGATTTTGTGGACATCGCCGCCACGAGCTGCCAACTGTTCCACACCCGGCGATGTAAGCGTCCGCGACCTGCTGATAAACCTCCTGCGAAAAGAGCAGGGTTACGTTGATATTGATGCCCTCGCTGATCAGCTGCTGAAATGCGGGAATCCCTTCCTTCGTGCCGGGCACCTTGATCATGACGTTGGGCCGGCCGACTGCTTTCCAAAGCCGCCGCGCTTCATGCAGCGTGGCCTGCGTATCGCGCGCCAGGTAGGGCGAAACCTCCAAACTCACATAGCCGTCGCGGAGATTGCTCTTGTCGTAGACGGATCGCAGAATGTCAGCCGCATCCTGAATGTCACGAATGGCGAGAATCTCGTAACGCCCCGTGGCGTCGAGATCGGTGCGGGATTGCAGCGATTTCAGGATGTCGTCATATAAATTGCTGTCCGCAATGGCCTTCTCAAAAATCGCCGGGTTCGAGGTCATGCCCCGCAAGCCGTCTTCCTCGATCAGGCGCTTCAACTCCCCGCCTGTGAGCAGGTCGCGCCGAATGTAGTCCAGCCAGATAGATTGGCCGAATTTTTGCAGTCCGATTAATGGATTGGTAGCTTTTGCGGTCTCCAAAATTCCAGTAGGATTCATTCCACTCTCCTGAATGATGATTGCTGTTTAGATTTTGCGTTACTTCGCCCGGGCCATTGCCTGGCGAGCCGCTGCTACAACGTTTTCGGTAGTGAAGCCGAACTTTTTCAGTAAGTCCTTTAGCGGCGCGGAGGCTCCAAAGCGGTGCATACCAATGACCGTACCGGAAAGCCCGACGTACTGCGACCATCCGAATGTCGAGGCCATCTCGACTGCGACCCTGGCTGTGACGCCGGGCAGCAGCACTTGTTTCTTATAGTCTTCGCTTTGTTTCTCAAAAATATCCCAGCACGGCATGCTGACCACGCGCGCTTTGACGCCCTCTTTGGATAATTGTTCGTAGGCGCTGACGCAAAGTGGAACTTCGCTGCCGGTGGCCATCAGAATGACGTCCGGCTTACCGCCCGGCGCGTCGGCCAGAACATAAGCGCCCTTCTGCACACCCGATGCTGGCGCAAATTTTGAGCGGTCCAAAGTCGGCAAGGCTTGTCGCGTGAGCACCAACGCAACCGGTTCCTTGCGCGATTGCACCGCGATTTTCCACGCTTCGACCACTTCGTTGGCATCTCCCGGCCGAATCAATATCAATCCAGGCATGGCGCGCAAGGAAGCTAACTGCTCAATCGGCTGGTGCGTGGGACCGTCTTCGCCCAAACCGATCGAGTCATGCGTGAACACATACACGACCGGAATTTCCATGAGCGCGGCCAGCCGAATGCTGGGCCGCATGTAATCGCTGAAATTGAAGAAGGTGCCGCCAAATGGACGCAGGTTCGAGACCGCCATTCCATTCAGCGCCGCCGCCATTCCGTGCTCGCGCACGCCAAAATGGAAATTGCGGCCGCCATAGTTATCCGGCGCGAAGGTTCCGGCGCCCTCAAATTTTAAATCGGTTTTATTCGATGTAGCCAGATCGGCGGCCCCGCCCAGCAGCCAGGGGATGTTCTGAGCCAGCGCATTGAGCACCTTACCTGAACTCTCCCGCGTGGCTACACCCTTCGCATCGGGGGGGAAGCTTGGCACGTTCGTATCCCACCCAGCCGGCAAATCGCGCCGCTGCATGCACTCGATCTGCCCGGCCAAATCCGCATGTTGATTTCTGTAGTCCGCATACAGCTTTGCCCACTTGTCTCGCAAGTCGCCGCCGCGTTTGCCGATGCCCTCCTGAAAGTGCTCCAGCACGCCCTCGGGCACGAGAAACTTCGCGTCTTCCGGCCAGCCGTAGAATTTCTTGGCCAACCGCACTTCCTCTTCGCCCAGCGGCTCACCGTGGGCTGCGTTCGTATCCTGCTTGTGAGGAGCGCCATAGCCAATGTGGCTGTTCACCACGATAAAAGTTGGCTTATCGGCAGTTTTGGCGAAGTTGCCGAAGGCTCGATTGAGTGCGTTGAGATCGTTGGCGTCGGTCACATGCAACACGTTCCAGCCGTATGCGCGAAATCGTGCGGCCACGTCTTCGTTGAATGACCAGGCCGCCGGGCCATCGAGGGTGATGTTGTTGCTATCGTAAATCCAGCAAAGATTACTCAGACGCAAGTGGCCGGCGAGCGATGCCGCCTCGCTTCCCACGCCTTCCATCATGTCGCCGTCACTACAGATGGCATAAATGTTGTAATTGAAAATTTCGAAGCCGGGCCGGTTGTAGCGGGCCGCCAGCCACTTCGAAGCAATTGCCATCCCCACGCTCGTGCCCACACCTTGCCCCAGCGGTCCCGTAGTGGTTTCGATGCCGGTGGTTAAACCATATTCAGGGTGGCCGGGAGTATTGCTGTCGAGTTGCCGAAAGCGCTTGATGTCATCCAGAGAAACGGCGGGCGTATTCACTATCTCGCGGTTCGCATTGACCCCCTTTACCCCCGCCAGGTAGAGCAGGGAATAAAGCAGCATGGAAGCATGGCCGGCGGAAAGCACAAAGCGGTCCCGGTTGAGCCAGAGGGGATCTTTCGGGTCATAGCGCAGAAAGTTCTGCCAGAGCTCATACCCCACCGGCGCCAAGCCCATGGGTGCGCCGGGATGTCCCGAATTTGCCTTTTGCACTCCGTCTATGGACAACGTCCGGATGGTATTAATGCTGAGAAGCTGCAATTGCTGCCCGGTCAAAGTCGCCTGATCGCTGGCCACCATGGTAGAAATCTCTCCTTAGACGTGGAGTTCGCGCCGGTTATTCTTGCGGAGTAAGTCCCTCGCCGAGGGATGGTTACGGTTATTGGGCCACTAATTCAGTTTACCAATTTTTTCCGGATCACATACCCATCGATACAAGGATACGCCGGTTCCGTGAAAGTATGATGACTCCGGGCGGAAGAGGATGCCGAAGCGTCGAAGAAGAATGGAAAATCAGATCGAAACGCCTAAATCAGCGCTTCATTTGTGCCAGATAGCCATGGTCGCTGTCGTAGCTCTTCGTGGAGGTTTCCACGAACTTAAGAAATTGACGCAGAGTTTCGCGTTCGGTCGGCTCCATGTCCGCAAACCGGAGGCGTAATCCATGGCTTACGCTGGTGTGGGAAACGACGCCGTTCAGCACCAGGCCTTTCACCCAAATCTGCCCACTGGCTACCCAAAGCCCGATTCCGACCTTCTTCCCGGGCTCAAAGCCCATCGGGGTTTCTACAAAGCACCCGCCTAAACTGATGTTGGATAGATTGCCCCACGTCGGTTTCTCGGCATCGCCAACCCGCAACTCGACCACGACAAAACACTTCATGCGAGGATGTGATCGGCGATCATCTCCCCACGAGCGGCTAAAGATGCTCGGTTCAAAGGGAGGAGTACCGGCGGCATCGGTGGCGGTAGGCTCGGGCGGTTCTGGTTCCGGCGCGGACACCGGATACTCCGGGTCGCCGGTCAGTTTGGCCTGTCCTTCCTTGATTTTACGCATCGCCTCCAGCAGAGCGCGTTCTCGCTCGGCCGGGGGGGCGTCGCGGTAAGTCCGCAACAGTTCCGCAAGATGAGTCACGAGATCGGGATCGGCTAAAAGGCGCGTCCAGTCGGCACCCTTCGCAGGTTTAGGATCACTCATAGGCAGAGCTTTGCACACTGTGGCGTGACTTTGGTGATCATCGCCAATACCAGAGTGACTCAGCCACCGCCCAAGAACAAGATGACTATAGTTACAAGCCTGGGTAATCTACCGGAGGATTACTTGCTGGGGTTGAGAATGCGAGCCTGTTCGAAGCTTTTCGTCTCCCCGGCTTACGCGGTATGCTTTCTTCATGAAAATTACTGAAACCCTTGGGGCTGCGGCCCATCATGCTTCCATTCGAGTAATCCTAATGGTACTGACCCTGCTGCTGAGCGCTTCTATAGGCCTTCGCGCGAAGGATAACCCGGCCCCGGATCCCCACGCAGTTCCCGTCGTGGATGGCAGCATTGGACCTTGTTCCGTAGCATTCACCGTAAAAGATCAGTCCGGCTCCCCGGTTTACAACTCGAGGATTCGCGTGCACATTGCCTACGGCATATTTCACAAAATGGACTTAGAGGTGGGAACCAACATGGATGGCAAAGCGCGCTTCAATGGGTTGCCGAATCGAGTAAAACGGCCACCGCTGGAGTTTTGGGCGACTAAAGATGATCTGGAAGGATCGGCGACTTACGATCCGGGTACCGAAGCCTGCACTTCGGTGAAAGCGATTACGATATCCAAGCCGCCTGCCGACTCCAGCCAGCCCTGAAACCGGCGCGACTGCCCCGGCGCGCCCGCAGTGGGCCGGCGGAATCTTATGCCGTGCGTTTGCGGCTCTTCCTGAACACCGTATAGCCTCGAGGAGTCAGCCGGATAACCCCGCGAATCTGTTCTTCCACGATCCCTTCATTTCGTAACTCTGCCACCATCACCCGGGAGGAAGACGAGTCTACCGTCTGCTTCGACAAAGTGATGAATTGATCGGGATCTTCTTCATAACAACCTGCCAGCGTGTCAAGAAGTTCGTTTTGGATCATTTCCTGCTGCATAAGGCTTCTCGCAATCGAACTGCGAACGATAGTAAGCAATTCCGGCTGGGCAGGGAATAGCTCCCCCGTGCCACAGTTTTGGCACTTCGGTCACTTACTTTGGGTGACAGGTACAGGTACCAAGGTACAGCAGGCGGGACATCCGACCGGACGGCGGGACTTCCGGAATAGGGCATTCCTTTCGGCTTTCGAACCTACTCACAGCGGAGGGCTTCCACGGGATCCACTCGCGTCGCACGATTCGCTGGGATACCACAGGCCAGAGCTCCTGCCGCGACGAGCACGAGCGCGACGAGGAGAAATATGGCTGCATCCGGCTGCAGCTCCCGCGAAAGCAGGGCACGTAGTAAACGCGAGAGTGCAAAGGCCGCCAGCAAACCCAGACCCAATCCCAATCCAATTTGCCGCATCCCCTGTGCGAACACGAGCCGAAGAATACTAGCCCTGCTGGCGCCCATCGCCATTCGCACTCCGATTTCCTGATTGCGCTGGTTCACGGTGTGCGCGACTACAGCGTAAAGGCCTACCGATGCCATGAGAAGCGCCATCGCCGCAAGGCCGCTGAACAGAATGCCGAATACCCGGATCGGCCAATTCTGTAAGTACAGGGCTTCATCCAGAGGGTACAAGGCAAATACAGGCAGGTCTTCATCCACCGCTTGCGCCGCGTGCCGGAATGCATTGCTCAGTGTGGCTGGTGGGACTTTCGTACGCGCCGCAACCGCCATACTGGCCTCCGGTTCTTCCCGATAGGGCAGGTAAATGAGCGGGGCGAATGTTTTTCGCAGGGTATTGCTCTGCGAAATATCCGGTGCTACGCCAACCACCGTCAGCCAGGGGCCGGGTTTTTCATTTGTGAGCAGCCGAAGCCGCTTGCCCAGGGGATTTCGGTCCCCCGGCCACGACCTCAGAGCGAAGGCGCGGTTCACGATGGCCACGGGACCTCCCGCCACGCCATCTGCATTCGTGAACCCGCGGCCAAGTAGCGGATTTGCCTCCATCACGCGAAAGTAATCGGCGCCAATTCCCAACTCGCCGATCTGCGGAGCCTGCCGTGGGTCAATCGGTGGCACACCCTCGAGTTCATAGCCGAAGCGGTTGGCGTCGCCGCCCGGCAGGTTCGACGCCACCGATGCGGATGCCACTCCCGGCAGCGCACGCAAGCGCGATTCCAGTTGTTCGTAAAAGAATATCTGTTGTTTGGCGCCTGAATACTTCTTCTCCGGCAAATCCACGTGCATAGTGAGCACGTTGCCGGTATTCACTCCGAGCTGCGACGGATATGCAATTAGAATGAGCCGGACCATCAACCCTGCACTGATCAGCAACACGACGGTTAGCGCCATTTCTGAGACCACAAGTACAGTCGCCAGATGACTTCTGCGCGCCCCTCCACTCGCACCCGGGCCGCCATCCTTAAGTGCAGTGTGAACTCCAACTTTCGACAAACGCAGCGCCGGTGCAAGGCCAAACAGGATTCCTGCGCAGACGGAAATTACCGCGAGATAACCGAGCACGGAATAATCCATGGTGAAATCGACCCACGCGGGCTTGTCGGGAACGGCAGCGTCGAACGTGCGAACTATCCAAACAGCGAATACCCATCCCGCCATGCCGCCTACCGCTGAGAGAGCCACGCTTTCCACCAGCAGCTGTCGAATGATCCGCCAGCGGCCTGCACCCAGTGCGATGCGGATCGAGATCTCCCGCTTCCGGCCTACCGCCCGTGCCAGCATCAGGTTCGCCACATTCGCGCACGCCACCAGCAAAACGAAAACCACGGCGATCCACAGCGCGAGAAAGATCAAGCGAATGCGAGCGCCAAAATACTGGCGTGCACTTAGAACCCGAATTCCGATATCTTTGTTGATGACCGGATATTCGCTTGCGAGCTGGTGCGAGATCCCGTCCATCTCCGCATTGGCTGACCTAAGACTGGCCCCTGGAGCCAGCCTTCCAAACATCATGAGCCGGCGATATTCGCGCTTCTGCCATTCTCCCGCTGGGACCAGCGGCAGCCATAGGTCCACGCTGATCGGGCGCAGTTGCAAATCTTGTGGCGTGACTCCGATCACCACCGTCGGTACTTCACTCACGCGGATCGTTTTTCCGACAATGGATGGGTCTTTCGCGTAACGCCTTTCCCACAGTCCATAAGTAAGCATCGCGACCGGTGCCGCACCCACCAGTTCATCGGCGGGAATGAAGCCCCGGCCGAGCAGAGGCTTGTGACCCAGTACATCGAGCCCATTCGCCGATATTTGCATTGCTTCGTAGCGATCCGGGAAAGCGCTCTTGTCACTTACGCTGACGAACGTGACGCTATATGCAACCAGTGACTGCAGCGTTTTGACGTGGGCGCGGAAATCGAGAAAGTCCGGGTAGGATCGCCCGACATCGCAAGGCAGTTCACAGCCTGGCTGACTGCCAACTACATAAGCGATGCGGCTATCGCCGAATCCCATGCTCTTGAAAAGCACCGCATGGGCAAGCGTGAAACCAGCCGCGTTGACGCCTATGCCCATCCCGATTGTGATTACTGCCGCAAGCGCGAACCCCGGGTTCTTCCACCACATGCGCAGCGCATATCCCATATCCTGAACCACAGTGCCGAGAACGAAGCCACCCCGGGCATCGCGATGTTTCTGTTTGGCTTGCTCCATTCCGCCGAATCGAATGAGCGCCTGCTGCCGAGCCTCTTCCGCAGGCATACCTTTTTTGAGGTTTTCCTCAATGGCGAACTCCAAGTGAGCTGCCATTTCGGCGTCGAGCTCTGCGTCCTGATGAGAATCAGGAAAATAGGAGCGGAAGCGCTGGAACACTCGATACCATAGACGCATCATTTGTTGCCGCCTTCTGGCTGCATCCCCAGCATGCGGCCCATTACGCCCGTCAGCCTTTCCCAATAGGCGGCGTCCTCCGCCAGCTGTTTCCGTCCCTTTTTCGTGATGGAATAGAACTTGGCTCGGCGGTTGTTGTCCGAAGTGCCCCATTCAGCGGAAATCCATTCACGTTGCTGGAGCCGTACCAGCGAGGCGTAGATTGTTCCCTGATTGAGCAGAATTTGGTCTCCGCTTACCTGCTCAATCCGGCGGGCGATTCCATACCCATGCAGCGCGCCCATGGCGGCCAGCGTTTGCAGAACCATTAGGTCCAATGTTCCCTGCAAGATATCCAGCTTCGATTCCGCCACCCCCGTGCCCCTCCTGTGGTAATGCCACATAACGCTAGCATAATCTTATGTGGGATTACCACAGGTTTTAAGTTCCAGGCCACTCCGCTCACCCTGTGCCTCTTGCCGATTTGTTTGCTCCCTCTCCTGCTTTACACTGTTCCCTCTGAACTCCGACCTCCAATCCTGGATTGAACGCCTGCGCTCCGGCGATGTGCTAGCGCTGGCCCGTGCCATCAGCACAGTGGAAAACCGTGCGCCCGGCTCGTCGGACCTGCTCAAGGGCCTATTCCCATACACCGGACATGCGCGAGTCGTTGGCCTTACCGGGGCGCCAGGTGCCGGCAAGAGCACGTTGGTGGATCAACTGGCCCGTCATTTCCGCAAAGCCGACCAGACGGTTGGCATCATTGCGGTAGATCCCACCAGCCCCTATACCGGAGGTGCGATTCTTGGGGACCGGATCCGCATGCAGGAACACTTCGCCGACCCAGGAATTTACATCCGCAGCATGGCAACCCGGGGTTCGCTCGGCGGTCTGGCGAGTGCGACGGCGGATGTCGCAACTGTTCTCGATGCGTCGGGTCGCGATGTCATCCTCATCGAAACGGTCGGCGTGGGACAGGACGAAGTCGAGGTGGTCCGCCTCGCCGACATCACGGTCGTCATTCTGGTGCCCGGCATGGGGGACGACGTGCAGTCCATCAAAGCTGGGATCATGGAAATCGCCGATATTTTTGTGGTCAACAAGAGCGATTATCCTGGGGCAGAGCGCGTGGAGCGCGAGATTCGTGCGTTACAATCGCTCTCAGTGCGCGCCGATGGCTGGACGCCGCCCGTGGTCAAGACCGTCGCCAGCGAGGGTAGAGGGCTTGAAGACCTGGCAGTTGCCATACGTGAGTTGGAGGGGTACCTAAAGAAGGAAGCGCTGCTCTTCAAAAGAAGTGCGCAGAATTGGCAGGAGCGGCTTGTCGCCATGCTGCGGGATACGTTGCTGGAACGGGCCCGCGAGCAGATTAGCGAAAGTAATCTGCGGCGCTATGCGGAAGAAGTTGCTGAACATAAGCGTGATCCGTATGCGCTGATCGAAGAAATTGTGAGTCGGGCCGGCAAGTAGGTGTGTTGCCCAGGCTCGGTATCGAGGACGATAATGACATCCATTGATCATCTTGGCATTGCGGTTAAGTCGATCGCTGCGGCACGACCCTTTTACGAAATGCTTGGGCTGAGCATCTCGCGCGAGGAAGTAGTCGAGAGGGAGCAAGTCCGTCTGGTGATGGCGCAAGTGGGGGAAAGCCGGTTGGAACTGCTGGAGCCCACTTCGGAAACATCCGCTATCGCGAAGTTCCTAAGCAAGCGCGGCGAGGGGCTGCACCACGTTTGCCTGCGCGTGCCGGACCTGGTGGCGACTGTCTCCAAATTGAAAAAGGACGGTGTGCGTCTGGTCTCGGAGGAAATCAAGACTGGGGCAGGCGGCCACAAATATGTCTTCGTGCATCCTTCGAGTGCGGGAGGCGTACTGCTGGAACTGGTCGAGGAGAAGCTGACTTAAAGGCTCCGACAAAGGCTCACAAATGCTTCTGCTCGCCGCTGATACTTCGGGCAAAAACGGCAGCATCGCCCTCGCCCAGGCCCACAAGGATGGAGCCTGTAACACTTTGGAGATTGTTCCTTTGCAGGGTGGAACCTTTTCCGCGCAGCTCGTCCCACAAATTGCCGCTCTTCTTGGAAAGCACGGTCTCACCAAGCGAGACATCGGTGGGTTCGCAGTTGTTTCCGGTCCCGGTTCCTTTACCGGACTTCGGGTCGGATTAGCTGCCATCAAGGCGCTCGCAGAGGTCTTGAGCAAGCCGATCGCGACGGTTTCCCTGCTGGAAGCGGTCGCGGCGTCAGGCAACTTGAAACGAAAGGTTCTCGCGGCGCTAGATGCCGGACGAAACGAGATTTACGCAGGCGAATACGAGATAGAAGCGGAATTGAAATTGATACAGGAGAAACTGTTGTCACGCGACGAATTTCTCGCGGTAGCCGCTGACCTCCCAGTAGTCACGCCAGACGCGGGCCTTGTAGATATCGTTCACAGCGCTGGAGGGCATGTCGAGGTGATCGTCCGACCGCGCAGCGATGCCATTGCCCGCTTGGGTTGGCATAAAATCCAAGCCGGCATCGCTGTTTTGCCGGAACATGTGGAAGCCAATTACATCCGCCGTTCGGACGCGGAAATCTTCGCGAAACCCAGTTCGTAGTTGCGATGGGAGACGATTTGCTCATCCGGCCAGCAACCGCAAACGATATTCCTGCTTTGATGGCACTTGATCGCAGCTCAGCCACAGCCGCACATTGGTCGCGCGAGCAATATGAGCAAGCTGTCCGTTCGTCCGAGCCCCGACGCATTATGTTCTTGGCGGAAGAAGATCGTGCGGTTTGTGGATTTCTGGGCGCCTTGCAAATCATCCCCGAATGGGAAATGGAAAATCTGGTTGTCGCCGACAAAGAACGGCGGTGTGGCCTGGGAACTCGGCTGATCGGGAGGTTTTTAGAGTTGGCACGGCTCGAGAACGCGACGGCCGTATTCCTCGAAGTCCGGGAATCCAATGTGGGGGCGCGGAAATTATATGAAAAGGCCGGGTTTACTCTGGGGGGCCGCCGCAAAAACTACTATCGCGAGCCGGAGGAAGACGCGCTTGCCTTCAGTCTCAAATTGATATGAATTTTGTCAGTGGCCGCAGTAATCTTACAAACGTCTAGTTACCCCCGGCGATTGCTGAGTACTTTTGCCCACCGTCACGGGTTACAACTGTAAGGTCCCCACCCCAATTTCCGGGATTGATAGGGCAAAAATCCTGTGGTAGGGTTAAGCGAAATCCCGGTAGGAGGTCAGCTGGATGCTCGCTTCTAGAGACCAGCTCCTCGCCAGCCATGAGGAGTTCCGCAAGCTGGTAATGGAGCACACGGAGTACGATCAACGTCTGGGTTTACTCACAGAAAAACGTTACCTTACCGATGATGAAAAGCTGGAAGAAATTCGCCTGAAAAAGCTGAAATTGCGGCTCAAGGACCAGATGGAGTCCATCGAGCGGCAGTATCGGTCGCAGTTGCAGCCAAGCCAAGTGGCCTGATTTTCTCTACATTTGTACGGCTCGGGCCGCGCGGGGAGTTGTATATATTCGACGCGGCCCGCATAAGCTAAGTTCAATCCGTAAGCTGGCAAAATCCCCACCTTCTTTCCAGCCTGCTCTATAATTCCACTAACTTCATGGTTGCAGATGGTTATTATTACGGTCTTTTTATGCTTGCCGCGGCTGGCTTGCTGGCATGGCTGGCTGCACCCATGTGGGCCGCGCCGGCTTTGCTTCTTGGAGCATTTTTCTTGTGGTTCTTTCGGGACCCCGAGCGCGCCATTCCCGCTGAGGCCGGTGCCGTCCTCTCCCCTGCAGATGGGAAGATCACCGACGTTTCTCCGCTAGTGCTTGGCGGAACTCCGCATACCCGGATCAGCATTTTTCTGAGCGTCTTCGACGTGCATGTAAACCGTTCGCCGATTGCAGGCGTCATCCGCGAAGTGCAATATCGGCACGGGCAATACCTCAATGCGATGAATCCAGCTTCAGCCGAGCAGAACGAACAGAACGCGGTGACAGTGGAGGGGGAAGGGTACACCGTCATCTTCAAGCAGATTGCCGGACTTCTGGCCCGGCGCATCGTATTCACAAAGAAAATTGGCGACCACGTTGGGCGCGGAGAGCGAGTAGGCCTCATCAAATTCGGCTCGCGTGTGGATGTAATTCTGCCACCCGAGGCGACCGTCCAAGTGAAAGTGGGTGGTCGCGTCAAAGGCGGCGTCAGCGTTCTGGCTCATCTTCCAATCGAATCCGCAGATCTCACGAGATCTGGTGCCGAGCGAGTCACGCAAGGAGCCCGGTAATGGAGCACGAATTCCACATCATCCCGAGGCGTCGCCGGGAGGATCAACGGCCTCGCCGCCAAAGCAAGGGCATGTACATTCTGCCTTCGCTGTTCACCACCGCCAACATCGCCGCCGGATACTACGCCATCCTGCAAATCACGCACGGCACCCCCGCGGAACCCTGGCATTTTGACAATGCCGCCAAAGCCATCGGTTTTGCCTTCTTATGCGATGGGCTGGATGGCCGAATTGCCCGGATGACGGGCACCAGCAGCAACTTTGGCCGCGAACTCGACTCGTTGGCGGACGTAATTACGTTCGGCGTCGCTCCGGCCATGCTGGCATGGATGTGGGGATTCCGGGAATTGGCTTTATCTCTGCCCCCAGAATGGCTCGGTCGCATGGTTCAGCTAGGTGCGATCGGCAGCTTCCTGTTCCTGATGGCGGGAGCCAGCCGCCTGGCCCGGTTTAACATCACCACCAATCCGCAGCCCTCCAACCCCGGACGTCCCGGTAAGAAATATTTTGTTGGTATGCCAATTCCTGCCGGAGCCGCGGTAATCGCGGCAGTTGTTCACCGTTCTAACGGAGAGCCGGTTTCGGCGCTCTGGACCGCTGTGACTTGGCTGCTGCTGGTGGTGGCGGTGGCTTATCTCATGGTCAGCACTTGGCGTTTCTACAGTTTCAAAGACATTGATTTGCGCATGCGCCAGCCGTTTCGCCTGATCATTCTCTTTGGCCTGCTGTTTGCCGCAATCTGGTACTTTTCACAATGGGTACTATTCGTAATGGCGCTGGCCTACATGTGCTCCGGCGTCGTTTGGCGGTTGCAGTGGGTCTTCCGGAGAAAGGGCCCGCCCCCTCCTCCACCTTACCGAGAGGCATCACAAACATCATGAGTTCCCATCCCAAGCCCGCAGCCCCAACAACCGACCCGGCACGCGCCGGCGCCCTCTACCGCCTTGCCATCGTTGGGGCTAGCACGCTCAAAGGCAAAGAAGTGGCCGAGGTACTCAACGACCGCAACTTTCCTTCGGTGGACGTCAAACTGCTGGACGATGACGAGTCTCTCGGGCAGTTGGAGTCGGTACGCGATGAAATCAACTTTATTCAGAGTGTCCGCGCGGATCAGTTTGAGAACCTGGATTTCACTTTTTTCGCATCCGACAGTGACTGCACGGACAAGAACTGGAAAATTGCGCGGGACGCGGGCAGCGCCGTTGTAGACCTTTCCTATGCGCTCGAAGACGAGCCGCAAGCAGTGGTTCGCTCACCCTGGATTGATCGCCAGTTGGGCCGCGCTCCGGTTGTGGAATTGCAGCCCGGGCCTTCGGTAATCGCGCATCCCGCCGCAGTGGTGTTGGCCCTGCTATTACTTCGTGCGAAGAACGTGGGCGTCGTGGAACAAGTAGTCGGCACGATTTTCCAGCCGGCCTCGGAACACGGTCAGAAGGGAATGGATGAGCTGCATCAACAGACGGTCAATTTGCTTTCCTTCCAGCAGCTACCGAAGAAGGTGTTTGACGCGCAAGTTGCCTTTAACATGCTGTCCCGTTACGGAGATCATTCAGCTCCCACGCTGGCGACCATCGAGCGCCGCATTCTCAAACACTATCGGCGCATCGGCGGCAATGAAGCGCCTCTAGCGTCACTCCTGTTGGTGCAAGCGCCGATCTTCCACGGCCACGCTTTTGCGCTGCGCGTGCAGTTGAAAGACGCCGTGGATGTTGCCGGCATGTCGCGGGCTTTGTTTGGCGAACACGTGACCGTTACGGAGCTAGCAGAGGAGGCGCCCAATAACGTCAACGCGGCGGGCCAGGCGAATATCTTAGTCTCGGTTCACGCAGATGTCAGCGACCCCAACGCGGTCTGGCTGTGGGCTGCGGCGGACAATCTGCGCATCGCCGCTTCCACCGCCGTCGAATGTGCAGAAGCCATGGCCGCCAGCCTCCCCCGAGGGAAGATTCAATGAGGCCTGCGGCGCCCATGCTGGCGGCGCGGAGACTTCGATCCGCCAAGAATTTGATTTGCCTGTTCGCTCCATGTTTTCTGGCCGCCTGCGGTTATCACACTGCCGGCCATGCGGTGACGCTGCCTACGGACATTCGCACCATTGCCATACCAGCCTTTGTCAACAATACCGAAACCTACAAGATTGAGCAGCGTCTTACGGCGGCCGTCGTCCGCGAATTTACCACGCGCACCCATTACCAAATCCTGAACGCCGCCAGCGATGCCGCCGATGCTACCCTGCGCGGTACCGTTTTCTCCACCTACACCGCCCCGCTGACTTACGATTCGCAGACCGGCCGCGTGGCCAGCATGCTGATTACGGTCAGCATGAAAGTCTCTCTTACCGACCGCCACGGCAAAGTCCTGTACGAAAATCCGGCTTACGTTTTCCGCGAGCAATACGAAGTCTCCCGCGACCTGAACAGCTTTTTTGAGGAAGACTCGCCCGCATTCCAGCGCCTGTCGCAGGATTTCGCCCGCACTCTCGTCTCCAACATTCTGGAGGGATTCTAATGCGCGCCTTCGCCCAGGCGGACCGGTTTGTGAGCGACGTGCAGGCGCGCAAGCTTCGCCCGTCCTATGTTTTCGTGGGCGATGAGGTCTTCTTCCGCAAGCGTTGCCGGGAAGCCATCATTGAGCATCTGGTGCCGCCCGAGCTGCGCGATTTCAGCCTGTTCGAATTCGATCTGGCTGAGACGGACCTGGCCGAAATACTTGACCGCGCCCGCACCCCCTCACTCATGGCGCCCTTTCAGGTGTTCTTCGTGCGTGGAGTCAAGAGTCTCTACGGCCGTGGCTCCAACGACGAAAAGCTGGCTGCGATCGAGCAGTACTGCAAGAATCCCAATCCCGATGCCGTGCTGATTTTCGTCGCCGACCACATCAGCATTCCCGCCGACGTCCGCCGCATGGACATGACCGACAAGGATCGCTACACCCGCATCCGCGAAACGCTTGGCCAGTATTGCGCCATCGTCGAGCTGGCGCGCGTGGAAGAAGGGGAAGCGGTTCGTTGGCTGGCCGATTATTGCTCCACCCAGAAAGTCAAAATTGACTCCGACGCCGCCCGTGAACTGGTGGACGCGCTCGGCGGCGACATGATGATGATCTCCAACGAACTGGAGAAACTGATTCTTTACGTCGGCGAGAAACGGCAGATCACCTTGGGCGATGTGGAAACCATGGTGCTGGCGGCCAAGCAGCGGTCTCTGTACGAACTGACCGACGCCATCTCCTCGAAAGACCGTGTCCGTGCGCTGGAAATGCTGGACGCCATCCTCACCACCGGAGAAGGCGACGAAGCCGCCATCGGCCATCTTTACATGCTGGCCAAAACTTTCCGCCAGATGCTGGTCATCGTCGAGCGCAACGTCCGCGATCAGCGCATGTTATGGGCGGCTTTGTGGCAGGGCTTTCGCGTTCCGCCATTTGCGGCAGATGACATCATCCGCCAGGCTCGCCGTTACAAATCCAAGAGGGAACTCACCCGCGCCATTCGCCTGGTTGCCAAGACCGATCTCGCGCTGCGCTCCAATCCGGTCAGTAAGCGTATGGTGCTGGAGAAGTTGGTCCTCGACCTCACTGCCGAGCCGAAGCCGGAGACCGGGTGGATGCAGGAAGAATTGCCCGTCTAAGGGTTCAGACGCTTCCCGAAACGTGCTTTGCCTCCCTTCCTTTCCATCCGTCATGCTTGGCTCAATGGAGATATTTCAACAGTTACGTTCAACCAGTGAATATCCTTGGTAGAGATGAAGATCACGTCTGAGGCTCGATGACGCTCCGGATTTCGTGACGAGGTTCGAACAGGCCTGGGGCACCAGGCAAAGTGTCAATCGAACAAGTCGCGCTAAGGGCGGCCAGCGGCGGTTCGTGCGAACGCCTCGGGATGTATCGCGGCCCCAGCCCGCTAGCGTCGAGTACCAGCTGAACCATCTGCTTGATTCCAGGAAGTCGCAGACAGGCGCCCGCAAAGGCCCATCCTAGGTTGATGTGCTCAAGAGCGCGTGCGAACGCACCGACACCCTCATCCACATCGGACCCATCCATGGGATCATAAGTCATGCGCTGGAGGTCGCGTGCAGGATGATCCTCGGCGGCGACCACCTGCAGCAAGATCGCGCCGTGAGACTCCAACCAGTGGCGTACTTCAGAGCACGGACCACAGGTCTCCGCAACATACAGTCTCGCTAGCGGACGGTCCGGGACGTGCCAGGGTAGAAATCGTGGTTTCCAAGCTTTGACATTGTTGCGGTACTCGTCCCAAGGCTCTCCGAAACGAAGTCTCATGTCCTCACCTTCATCCCAGCCGGCGACGCCCAAGCTATAAAGAAAAGACATGACGCCCGCTGCCGCCAACCAGGGGTTTCGGAGCACGCAGCCCCACGCAGTCATCACAAGCACGCATGAGAGCTGCATAGGGTTCGCGATATACCGATAGAGTCCGCTGACCACGAGGCGTTTTGGCGGATCATAAGGAATGGGCGTACCGTTCCCGCGTTGCGCGAACTCCTGAACCGCGGAAACCCCGATAATTGCGAGCACGGCGATGCCCTGCAATTCCAAGTTTCGCAACCATGCAGGTTCTACAAGCAACGCGTCCCATCGGTGTCCTGGTCGCACCGCGAAGAGAACTTCAGGGATCAAGAAAAGGAAAACTCCGGCTGCCGCGAACACGTGAAGTAACGCACGTGCATTCAAATGCGTATCGTTGATAGTCCACCGCGCGAATAGTTGCGCGGGAACCAGAACAAGACCGAGAGCAACAAATTCACCAGTTAACCAGCGATGGCTGAGAACAACAACAGGAGAGCATGCCGGCATGAGGATTAGGTCAATCCCGAAGAAAACCGCCGATACCCATACTATTCCGGTTTCATCGAAACTTAGAATCGGAAGGATTCCCCAAAGCACCGCCCATCCTAAGTAAAGATCGGCAGGCATTCCACGAAGAAGCCCGCCCGAGGCGTTAAACGTCCACCAGCCGAAGTGCAGGTTGAGCAATTGAACCCCCAGCAATGATGGCAGAGTCCAGACAAAACCCAGTAGCGCCGCAGGGAGTGTCCCTGTCCGTCTCGGTCGCAGAAACGCGACGAGGAATGCAGCAATGACGGGAAAATAAAGTCCTGCGAATCGGACTATGGCGATACGTCCCATTTCTACTCTCCCCGCGTTTGTTGCGCCGGGATTGCATTGGCCCGAATTAGATACTCAGCGGCAAGGTGAGTCGCATATCGCTCCCATGGGCGAAAGTACCACGCCGGATCAAGCCGCCTTTCGAAATGTATCGTCCAATTCACGCGAGTGTGCTGGGCATCCAGCGCCTTCCAATTTGCTTCCGAGGACTTCCAGTCCAACCAGTGTGCAATCTTGCTGTTGTCGGACACCGCCTCGAATCGGACATATCCTGGGCGTGATTCCTTCACCTTGAGCAGGAGGTCACCCGGATGACCCTCGCCGCCCGCGAAGTGAATCGTGCGGGAGGCACCAACTTGCAGGCCTTCGCCTCGTGCTTGAATGGGTCGGGGAAACCCCATTCGAAGGTAAGCTGGCAATGGTGTATCGGTTCGCGGGCTGTGACTCAATGCCAGCTGCACTTGTTCCTCTGTGGCATTTACCACCTGTGACGCTTGCACCGTTTCCTCACGATTGAATGATAGCTTCGGAGCGGTGCCCTCAATGCTCATTGGAACGAGAATCAGCAGTAGGCACGAGAGAGTTGTCTGCCGTTTCTTGCGGTTCCAATCGACAACAGCACCCACCGCGAGCCCTACGAGATAGAAGATCGGCGAGGCCATGAGAATACAGATGAAGCCTTCGCCGAGGAGAGGTCCGGACAGAAGCAAAGCGAGAGTGAGGCCTTTCACAATTCCACCCTTCACGGTTTTAGCTTTCGGCATCATCGCCAAAATGATCGCCAAGACCGCCGGGATACCCACGAATAGCGCGGCTGTTTGCTCCAGTCTTCCACGCACGATGAGGCGATACATGACACTACCTGCGCTCACCGCAAGAATGACGAAAATTAGGCTCCACTGCGAACGGGTTATCGACGCTTTCTGCTCTAGATCATTCATTGGCTCCTCCTTGCGCGATAGCGAAGGACCAAATCTCTTGCTGCCCCCGCCCAGTCGGGAAATTGGAAAACGAAGCCGGATTGTAGGAGCCGGTAGGGAATGGCCCGTCGGCTTTTTAGAATCAGTTCGGTTTCGGTGCGAAGGAGCCACGCGCCAACTTCGAGCATGAGGCGACTGGAAGGAATACCGGCGGTCACTCCTGCAGCTCGGCGCAAGGCTTGCATGAATTCACGATTGGGTATTGGGTTCGGTGCTGCGAGATTGATAGCGCCCTCTAGTTCCTCGTGCGCGATCAGGTAATCGATGCTGCAAAGAAAGTCCGAGTCGTGTATCCAGGAGACGAATTGTTGTCCGTAGCCGGCAGCACCTCCTAGCCTCCACTTCACTAAGCGAAGTAACTGATCGAAAACGCCGCCACGATCCGGGCTCATGATCATTGCGCTGCGAAGAGCAACCTTGCGGACGTTCGGAATGTTTGCAGCGAAAAAGGATTGCTCCCAACTCGTGGCTACATCAATGCTGAATCTCCAAGTGCTCGGGACATCGCACTCCTCACCACCAATTTCTCCGCTAGCCTCGTCCATCGGACGATCCAAAGCATGTCGGTAAATTGTTGCCGTGCTGGCATTCATCCAGAGACGAGGCGGATGTGCCAATTGGTTAAGCGCGCGGCCCAGCAACTGCGTCGATACGGTTCGGGATTCCTTAATTTCGGCGCGGTTTTTCTCAGTGTATCGGCAGTTTACACTGCGACCCGAGAGGTTAATTAATATGTCCGCACCCTCGAGCGCGCCTACCCAATCACCAAGATTCGTTCCATTCCACACGATAACTTGCCACGGCGCGGCATGTTTGTGTCGGGTCAAAACAGAAACATGGTGGCCTTGTCCAACTAGGTGCCGAGCCAAGATCGTGCCAATCTGGCCGCTACCTCCCGGGATCACGATATTGAGCGGTTGGGTCATTGCGTCGGTTCCAGTACATCGACGGTTTCTTCCCCGTAGGCAATTTCCAGAAGTGCGGTGACGTGTTTTCGGACGGGGCGCATCAAGGGTAGAGAGGAAAGCTTGATGAGCGAGACCACTATAGCCAGACTTTTCTCAAAGAGTTTTCGGGTCCGCTCTTGTTTGGGTGAAGAGTCGTATACCCAGAAGAGAAGCAATCCCATTTGATAGAGCCACAGCACGCGAGGTAGGTGGGCCTTCAGGTCTTCGGGGACATGTACTTTCCCACCCTCGACGGCTTGGCAGAAAAATCCGATGTCGCGGTCGCGAATGTTGCGAGTTTCTTCACTGAATGGAGATAGAGGATGGTGGGGATCAATGTGGGCGGAGAGCGCTCCCATGAGCTTACGATCCGCCGCGAAATAATCTAGCTTTGCCCGGATGATCGCGCTCACGCGGTCGTGCAAACCCTTTGCATTGGCCAGCGACCGATCGAGCATGGGAGCGAGGTCGACCTGTGCACGCTCGTAGAATCCCATTACAATAGCATCCTTAGAAGCGAAGTAGTAATACGCGGCGCCCAAGCGCCACTCCCGCTCGGGCGGCGACATCACGCATTGTGGTCGCGTTAAATCCTTTGTCCCGAAATAGTTGAAGGGCACTCTCCAGAATCGTGTTGCGAGTTAGTTCACCTTTTTCAGTAGAAGCGGCGCGCTTGAACATGTTCAAATATTCAATCATCAAAAACATGTTGTCAAGTAAATGCTTGAACGTGTTCAAGGAAGTGAACTAGCGAAAGGACATCTAATAAGCAAAGAGGCAAGGAACTCCAAAAGGCTCTTAAAAATATTCAGCTTCCTTGTTTTGCGTCAGAATTTGTCGGAGAGAAATAAGATCCAATAGTCAGAATCGTCTGAAGGACCCTAACCTCCGGCTGGCACCACTCTGGTAATTTCTTGCTTTCCCGGGTAGGATCGTCTCCCCAGACATCGCTGCGGAAAGGAACGTTGCAAGATGATCCTCGGCCTCCCCACCGCCACCTACACCCTGATTCACGTGATCATCAGCCTGATCGCCATTGCGACCGGCCTCATCGTTCTTTTTGGTTTGCTGTCCAATCGCCGCATGAGCGGGATTACTGCCGTGTTTCTCATCTTCACGGCGTTGACCAGCCTTACCGGTTTTGCTTTTCCCAACACTCACCTCACGCCGGGCCTGAAGGTGGGCATCATTTCTATGGTCGTTCTCGCCGTTGCTGCGCTCGCGCGATACGGTTTCCATCTCGCCGGTGTATGGCGGCGCGCTTATGTCGTCACTGCCATGGTTGCGCTTTATTTGAACGTGTTCGTGCTGATCGTGCAGTTGTTTGAGAAAGTTCCGGCTTTAAGAGCTTTGGCTCCCCATCAAACCGAGGCGCCCTTTGCCGTCACCCAATTGGCTGTCTTGCTCCTCTTTATTGTGCTAACCACGTTTGCAGCAATCAAGTTCCGGACCGAGGCGCTATCCGCCGCGTGATGCGGTTTTCAAGGCTTAGCGAGTCTGCCTTGCAAAAGGAGCGCCATTCATCGTTTCGCGCCAACTTCGACTTTGGCGGACTCCCGCGCCGTCAGTAGCTTCCCCAGGCCACGAATCGCATTCCAGACTTCCCACGATCAACCAGCGGGATGAAAATATAAGATAGTAGGCGGCAGAACTTGCTCGGATCGTTCGGCATCGGGAGCAGGTTGATGGGAGTTGAGCCATGCTGCAGGAAATGACCCAGGTCCGGGCTCCACGTGGGCGAGAAATGAGTTGCAAGGGCTGGCACCAGGAAGCCGCCTTGCGAATGCTGATGAACAACCTCGATCCGGAGGTGGCTGAGCGGCCCGAGGAGCTGATTGTCTACGGCGGCACCGGGCGCGCAGCGCGCAATTGGGAATGCTTTCACGCCATGGTGCGGGCGCTTCGGGCGCTCGAAAACGACGAAACCCTTCTGGTGCAATCGGGAAAGCCGGTTGGAGTGTTCCGCACCCACGCCGAGGCGCCGCGCGTGTTGATTGCCAACGCCAACCTGGTGGGCCACTGGTCCAACTGGGAACAGTTCTGGAAATTGGAGCGCATGGGCCTGACCATGTATGGCCAGATGACTGCGGGATCGTGGATCTATATCGGCAGCCAGGGCATTGTGCAGGGCACCTACGAGACCTTCGCCGCCATGGCGCGAAAACATTTCGGCGGTTCGCTGCGCGGAAAGCTGGTGGTCTCGGGCGGAATGGGTGGGATGGGCGGCGCGCAGCCGCTGGCTGCGACCATGAATGGCGCGTGTTTTCTCGGAGTCGATGTCGATCCCAGGCGCATTGAACGGCGAGTCGCCACCGGCTACTGCGACCGCATGGAGACCAGCCTGGACGAAGCCTTGCTCATCCTGAATCAGGCGCGGGCGCGTGGCGAAGCGCTCTCGGTAGGATTGGTGGGAAACTGCGCCGATGTTCTGCCGGAGTTGGTCCGGCGCGGCATCGTTCCGGATGCCTTGACCGATCAGACCAGCGCGCACGACCCACTGAACGGTTACGTGCCGAACGGAATGACTCTGGATGCGGCGCTTGCCTTGCGTGCTGCCGATCCGGCCGAATACGTCAAACATTCCATGCAGGCCATGGGGGTGCATGTCGAGGCGATGTTGGCGCTGCAACGCAAAGGCGCAGTGACGTTCGACTACGGCAACAACATCCGCACCCAGGCGCGCGAAGCGGGGGTGCAAGAAGGCATTCGACATTCCGGGGTTTCGTGCCGGAGTACATTCGTCCGCTTTTCTGTGAAGGACGCGGGCCGTTCCGCTGGGTGGCGCTCTCCGGCGATCCCGAAGACATCTATCGCACGGATCGTCTGGCGCTCGAATTATTTCCGAAAGATGAAACCCTGGCACGATGGCTGGAGTTGGCGCGCCGCCATATCCGCTTCCAGGGGCTGCCGGCGCGCATTTGCTGGCTGGGATATGGCGAGCGCGCGGAGTTTGGCCTGGCCATGAACCGCCTGGTGCGCGCAGGGGAACTGAAAGCGCCCATTGTGATTGGCCGCGATCATCTGGACACAGGCTCCGTGGCTTCGCCGTTCCGCGAAACCGAAGGCATGCGCGACGGCTCCGACGCCATTGCCGATTGGCCGCTGCTCAACGCCCTGGTCAATACGGCGGCGGGCGCATCGTGGATTTCCATTCACAACGGCGGCGGCGTGGGGATCGGTTACGCGCAGCACGCTGGTATGGTGGTGGTGGCGGACGGCAGCGAGGAGAGTGAACGCCGTCTCGAGCGCGTACTTACGACCGACCCGGGGACAGGAGTAATCCGTCACGCCGATGCCGGATACGAGGACGCCGTGCGTTTCGCGCAGGAGCATGGCATCCAGCGGCCGATGAAATAATTCTTCGAACCAATATGTCAAGACAACTGATTGAGTGTGTTCCCAACTTTTCCGAAGGGCGCGATGCCGCCAAGGTAGAGGCGATCGTAGCGGCCGTTCTCTCCGTTCCGGAGGTCGTTCTCCTGGGCCACGAGTCGGACGCTGACCATAACCGCTCCGTTCTTACCTTCGTCGGACCACCCGCAGCGGTGGCCGATGCCGCGTTCCGCGCCGTCGAAAAGGCAGTAAGCGTGATTGACCTCACTCGCCATCAGGGGGCGCATCCCCGCATCGGCGCGGCGGACGTCGTGCCGTTCATCCCCATCGAGGGCGTCACGCTGGAAGAGTGCGTCAAGCTGGCTGAGCGCGTCGGCAACGAAATATCGAGCAAGCTGGGCGTACCTGTTTATTTCTACGAAGCTGCGGCACGCCAGCCCGAGCGCGTCAACCTGGAAAACATCCGGCGCGGCCAGTTCGAGGCGCTATTGCAGGAGATGGGAAGCGTGCCCTCGCGTGCTCCCGATTGCGGCGGACCACGTTGCCATCCCACCGCCGGTGCGACCGTGGTGGGCGCGCGCAAATTCCTGATCGCCTACAACATCAATTTGAGTACGCCGGATGTGAGCATCGCCAAGCGCATCGCTAAGACCATTCGCCACTCTTCCGGCGGCTTGCGTTACCTGAAGGCGATGGGAGTCATGCTGGCGTCCCGCAATCTGGCGCAGGTCTCCATGAACCTGACGGATTTTGAGCAGACGCCGATGCATCTGGTCTTCGAAACCGTGCGCCGCGAGGCGGAGCGCTACGGCGTGACCATAGTCGGAAGCGAGATCGTCGGGCTTATCCCGAAGAAGGCCGTCGAGCTTTCCGCCGAATACTTCCTGCGCTATGAAAATTTTCGGCCGGAGGTGGTTCTTGAGAATAGGATTGCGGAAGCCGTAGCCACACGCCGTGGTTTTCCGGAGTTCCTCGATGCGCTGGCTGCTCCGACCGCGACTCCCGGCGGAGGCAGCGCGTCCGCTGCCGCAGCCGCTATGGCCGCAGCCCTGGGCGCCATGGTCAGCCGGCTATCCAAAGCGGATGCCATGGTATTTGAAGAAGACCGCATTTTCTTCACCGAAGCTACGGACCGCGACGCCCAAGCCTACGAACTGGTAATGGCAGCGTACAAGCGTCCGAAAAGCGAGCGCGCGCCCTACGTCGAAGAGGCGCTGCATGGAGCCACTCTCGTGCCGCTCGAAGTGTTGGAGCGCGTCTGCGCCTTGCGGCAAGAACTCGAGAAACTCCAGGTCCCGGTGCGTATGGCATCGGACCTCAAAGTAGCGAAACTCCTGGCGGTAGCCGCGCAAACCGGCGCGCTGGAAAATGTGCGCGTCAACCTGGAAAGCATTCAGGATGCTGCATTCAAGACTGCGGTCGAAGAGCGCCTGCGAAAATGCCCGAACTTGCCCTCCTGAACTGCCGCCAGCTTCTGACTCTGGCCGGCCCTCCGAGGCCGCGCACCGGGGCAGAGTTGTGCGATCTGGCCATCGTGGAAAATGGTGGCATGCTTGTGCGGGATGGCCGCATTGTGGCTACCGGCCGGAGCGCGGCAATCGAGTGCCGTTGCTCTGCCACGACGGAAGTCGTGGATGCCGGTGGACGAATCGTCCTGCCCGGCTTCGTAGACGCCCATACGCATCCTGTATTCGCCGGCACCCGCGCGAACGAGTTCGAACAGCGCGCGGCCGGGGCAACCTATGGGGAAATTGCCGCCCAAGGCGGCGGCATTCGTGAGACTGTGCGCCGCACGCGGGCAGCTTCAGAAGATGACCTGCTAACGGCTGCACGCCGCTATGCGCAATGGTTTTTGCGGTGCGGAACCACCACGGTCGAAGCCAAATCGGGATATGGCTTGTCGGTCGAAGACGAGCTGAAGCTGCTGCGGGTGATTCGCCGGTTGAGTACTGCCGGTCCTTTGCGGTATGTTCCCACTTTTCTGGGGGCGCACGAGGTGCCCGACGAATACCGGGCGGATCCCGGGGCCTATGTCGAATTGCTCCTCCACCACATGATTCCGCAAGTTGCCGCTCAAGGCCTGGCGGAATATTGCGACGTATTTTGCGAGCCTGGAATTTTCGATGTCGCCGCTTCCAGCGGAGATTCTTGCAGCCGCGCGCCAGGCTGGCTTGGGCCTCCGCGTTCATGCCGATCAGCTGTCCCGTTCGGGGGCCGCACAAATGGCGGCCGAACTCGGCGCAGCCAGCGCCGATCATCTGGAGCAGGTGGATGCTGCCGGAATTGCAGCTCTGGCGAGGGCACACGTGCAGCCCGTCCTGCTGCCGGCGTCAGTCTTCATGCTTGGATCGAAGCAATACGCTCCTGCGCGCGCGATGATCGAAGCCGGACTTGCGGTCGTGCTGGCCACCGACTTCAATCCCGGTTCCTCGCCGTCGCCTTCGATTCCATTCGTGCTTTCTCTGGCTTCGACGCAAATGCGCATGTCGCCCGCCGAAGCGATTACAGCGACCACGGTCAATGCCGCCTACAGCCTGGGCCGTGGTAGCACCATGGGAACGCTCGAACCAGGCAAATCTGCCGACTTTGTCATTCATGATTGTGAGGACTATCGGGAGGTCGGTTATTTTGCTGGAATAGAATCTGCCGGGGAAGTTTATATCAGCGGAGAACCGGTATTTAGCCGCAGGTACCGTGAGAAGGCATCCTAACAAGTAATCCGCACTGTGTTAGATTTGAAGAGAGTGGGCGCGTAGCTCAGTTGGTAGAGCAATGCCCTTTTAAGGCATGGGTCGCAGGTTCGAGTCCTGCCGCGCTCACCAGGCCTCCCTCTGAGAGCTGGGGATTTTGATTGGCTAGAATTCCTACCTAAAGGCATCTCTATTTGCGGTTTGCCCGTAATGGTGTCCACCTATGTTCGAGAACGCTACGAAATAGTGTCTCTTGACGGCAACCCGCAACGCTGAAAAGCAATGCATGGTTCACCGGCAGAAGAGAGAATGGCCGCAGCGCGTGCTGCTCACGTCCTTTTTCGCGCACGATCCGGCAGCGGCATAAACGGCATAGAGCAAACCGCATCCCTTGTGGCTTCATCCAAGAGTTCGAGGATCATCATGATGTTGCGCAAAACTTCGTTGATATTTACTGCTGCCTTCTTCTTCATGCTCGTGGCATGCGGTGGCAAGCAGGTCCACCTTAATCCCGCCATGAGCGTTCCCGCCGCCACTGCAACCGCCACGGTGTCGCATGACGACAATGGCAATACCGTCGTGGACCTAAAGGTGAAGCACCTGGCGAGACCGGAAAATCTAACGCCTTCCAAGGCCACGTATGTGGTCTGGATCCAGCCGCCCGGCTCCCCGGCCATCAAGCAAGGGGAACTTCGAGTGAATGACAATCTGGAAGCGGAATTCAAGGCCCCAACGACTTACAAGACTTTCCAGCTTTTTGTCACGGCTGAGAATTCTACCGCAGTCACTATACCGAGCGGCCAGGAGGTCTTGCGGCAGGAAATCAGCGGATGACCACTGCCCATGGGGGAAAGGGGCCGGGATTGTCCGATACGGCGCAGCGCCGCAATGACCTCATTACGGCGCTGCTGTTCGCCCTTGCTCTGTATGTAGCCTGGCTACTTCGGCATACCCTGCTGCTGATCTACATCAGCATACTTTTTGCCATCATCTTCACTCCTGCGATCCGGTGGATCCACCGCTGGCACATCGGGAACTGGAGACCTGGGCGAGGCGCGGCGATTCTCATTCTGGTGGCTGGGGTAGTGGGGGCACTGACGTTGACTATTGTCTTCATGGTGCCACCCATTGTTCAAGACATGCAGGGCCTGGTGCAGGATATTCCTCAGCAGCTTCAACGCTTGTCTGAGCACCTGAAGAACTTGCCGTTCGGCGAAAGAATTGCCCGAAGACTGAATCCGGCGCACATCGGGGCTTCTGCGGAAGGTCTATTGCGGCATGCCACCAGCGCCGTGGCTGGCATAGCGGGCGGAATCTTGAACTTGTTCCTTGTCGCATTGCTGACTGCGTATTTCATTCTCGAATCGAACGAAAGTTTGAATTGGGCGATGTCCCTCATTCCGGTCAATCGCCGCTCCCGGATGCGCGCGACCCTGTCCCGGGCGGCAGGGCGGGCACAATGCTGGCTGACCGGGCAGCTTCTGCTGATGCTGATACTCGGCGCCCTGACAGCCATTGTGCTTGGCCTGATGCGCGTTCGTTACTTCTATGCCCTCGCGGTTTTCGCCGGTTTCGCGAATTTTGTACCCATCATCGGTCCAGGTGCAACAGTGGTGCTTGCAGGATTAGTCGCTCTTTTGGATTCCTGGTTGAAGGTGGCGGGCGTGATTGGTTTTTATCTGGCTTATCAGCAATTGGAAAACGCCTATTTGACTCCCCGAATTATGGAGGCGCGCGTCGGCCTGTCCGGAGTCGCTGTGATTGCGGCTCTAGCCATCGGCGGAGCTTTGGCCGGAATTCTTGGCGCCCTGGTTGCCGTACCTACGGCCGCCATGTTGGGCACTGTGCTTGACGAATATGTCGTTCAGCAACCGGAGGAGAGGAGCAGCCCATGATTAAGGCTGCCCAATTGCCCGGCCTGTCGCTCACCGCGGTTCCTCCCGGAATCGCTCCGCCTGCAAAGTATGAATCGCTCATGTGATTCGTCACGCCCTTGCTAGTCATGATAGGGTAGGCTCTTATTTCTCCTGCGCTGACGCCAGCGCTGAAATGTGAAGTCCGTGAGGTATGATGCCGATCCGGCCGGGAATCGAGCAAGCGGGTCTCAGCGATGTCGGCTGCCTGCGCTCTAATAACGAAGACCGCTATTCCTATTGGGAGCCGGCCGAGGATACGCAGTTCCAGCAGAAGGGCAGGCTCGCCATTATTGCCGATGGCATGGGTGGGCACGAGGGCGGGCAGGAGGCCAGCCGAATTGCGGTTGAAACCATCGAAAAGGTTTATGGCGCCGACTCGGCTGCAAGTCCCACCCAGGCGCTGATTGCCGCCTTTCAGGCGGCGCACGAGCAGATCCTTCGCTTTGGCAATGAGCATCCCGCCCTGCAAGGTTTAGGAACCACTTGCACGGCCGTCGTACTGATCGGCGGCACTTTGCACTATGCGCATATTGGCGACAGCCGTCTGTATCTCTTAAGAGAGTCAAAAATGCAGCGGCTTACCCATGACCATTCCTATGTGGGCCGCCTTGTGGACCAGGGCCTGCTTTCCGAGGAAGAAGCGGCGGTTCACCCTCAGCGAAACATTTTGCTCAAGGCGCTCGGGGTGGGCCGTGATGTTGCGCCAGAGAGTTCCAACGAGCCTTTGCCCCTGCAGAAAGGCGATGTGTTGCTGTTGTGTTCCGACGGCCTATGGAGCATGGTCCGCGAGGATGAGATGCGGAGCGCCGTGGCCGAGGGGCCCTTGCCCAGGGCGTGCCAGACGCTGGTGGATAAAGCCAAAGAGCGTGGCGGCCCGGATAACATTACGCTGCAGGTACTCCGAGTCACCGCATAGATCCAGGCAAAAACTACTAAAAGCCCGTCCTCCGGCTTCGTAAAGCTTAAGAAATGCCGGTGGTGGTGTACTTTGCCTCGGGTTCGCTTTTCCCGGCGTGCTTAGCGCAAACCTCCGCGTACTCTGCGGTGCAAGCCGTTGATTTTCCCCAACCGAAAGCTCTTAACCGCCGAGACCGCAAAGAAATGCCGCAGAGAACGCAGAGGAAATCTGAAACTGCACCACTTCGAAATGTCGGTACTGGTTTCAAACACAGCCGCCACCGAAATCTCTATTAAACTGATCTGGCTTATGGAATACTCTATCTATGAAGATCTCGCAGAAGGGTCTTTACGCCCTGCAGGCCCTCATGATGCTGGCGCGTGCCTACGACCGGGGCGCCATTCGCATCCGCGATATCGCCTATGAAGAGGGGCTTCCCGAGAAATTCCTCGAACTGATTCTGCTGGAGCTCAAGAACGCGCGCATGGTGGAAAGTGTGCGTGGCGCGAAAGGAGGCTACCGGCTTCGCCGCCCGCCGTCCGGAATTTTGCTGAGCGATGTGATTCGCCTGATCGACGGCCCGCTGGCTCCTTTCGGCGATGCGGAGCAACTCCGCAGCCTCATTGACCGCGACACCGGCCACCGTGCTCTCTACCAGGTGTTCCTGGATGTGCGAAACGCCGCCGCCAAAATCCTGGAGAACACCACCCTGGCCGATATCGTCGCCGGCCAGGAATCTCCGGCTAAGTCCAGGAAGCGCCAAAACAAAAGGAAAACGCGCGAGCCGCAACTTCTGCCCATGATGGTCCATGGCAAGGAAAACAAAGCGTAGTTGCCGCGCGCTCTTTTGGCGAGTTAGTGAATCGTGTTCTCGCTGTCTGACGTTCCCCTGCCGTTGCGAAATACCTTCATTTCTTTGGGGATGATGAACACTGCTTCATTCTTCGTGAGCTGAAGATCGCGGAAGCGTTCCTGGGACAGTTCCACCTGCACCGGCGCGCCCCACTCCGCCAGCGCTTCGATCTTCACCAGTGGTCCCGCGGAGTGAATGTGCTTGATAGTGGCCCGGAAATGGCTGCCGTTCGTCGCCTGGCGGTGGATCTCCAGCAGATGGGGGCGTACGTACACCAGATTCCCGGTGGCTGCCTTTTTATCGATGGAAAGTCTTTCCTCGTCGAGGCGGCCATGGAACAAATTCACATTGCCTAAAAAGTTGTAGACGAAAGGGCTGGCCGGGTGATGGTAAACCTCATCCGGACTGCCCACCTGCTCGATCTGACCTTCGTTCATGACCGCGATCCGGTCGGCCACCTCCAGCGCCTCTTCCTGATCGTGGGTCACGAATACGCTGGTGATGTGGACCTCGTCGTGTAATTGCCGCAGCCAGCGTCGCAACTCCAAGCGCACCTTGGCATCCAGCGAACCGAAGGGTTCATCCAGCAATAACACGCTGGGTTCGACTGCCAGCGCCCGTGCCAAGGCGACCCGCTGGCGCTGTCCCCCGGAAAGCTGCGAGGGATATCTGCCGGCGAGATTCTTCAATTGGATCAGCTTGAGCAACTCGTGGACCTTGTCACGGATTTGCTCTTGGGAAGGCCGCCATTTTCTCGGCCGCACCCGGAGCCCGAAGGCAATGTTGTCGAATACCGTCATATGCCGGAAGAGCGCATAGTGCTGGAACACGAAGCCGACCTTGCGGTCGCGCGCTTCCAGCGTGGTGATGTCTTCGCCGTCGAAACGCACGCTGCCGGAATCGGCAAATTCCAGTCCCGCGATGATGCGCAGCAACGTCGTCTTTCCCGAACCGGAAGGCCCCAGCAACGCCACCAATTCGCCGGAAGGTATTTCGAGACTCACGTTGTTGAGCGCTGCAAACTGTCCGAATTGCTTGCTGATGTTCTTGGCTTCAATGCTCATGCTTTTGCCTCCTCCAGGGCGCTCCAGCGTGCTAGTTGGTTGGCCTGGCGGCGGGCCCGCCACTCAACGAAGGTCTTAACCATCAGGGTCACCAGAGCCAGCAACGCAAGCAGGGAAGCCACCGCAAAGGCGGCGGCGAAATCGTATTGGTTATAAAGAATCTCGACGTGCAGGGGCATGGTGTTGGTAAGCCCGCGAATGTGGCCGGAGACCACCGAGACCGCCCCAAATTCACCCATGGCGCGGGCGTTGCACAGAATTACGCCATAGAGCAGTCCCCACTTGCAGTTGGGCAGGCTCACCCGAAAAAAGGTTTGCCAGCCGCTGGCGCCCAGTACCAGGGCCGCTTCTTCCTCTTCCTGCCCCTGCGCCTGCAGCACGGGTATGAGTTCGTGCGCCACGAATGGAAAGGTCACAAAAATGGTAGCCAGAACGATTCCCGGCACGGCGAAGATGATTTGCAGATTATGCGCGGCCAGCCATGGGCCCAACAGCCCCTGGAGGCCGAAAAGCAATACATAGATCAGTCCAGACACGACCGGCGAAACTGAAAATGGCAGGTCGATCAACGTGATGAGAAGACTCTTGCCCACGAATTCAAATTTCCCAATTGCCCAGGCCGCGGCGATGCCAAACACCAGATTCAACGGAACCGCGATGCCCGCAGCCAGCAGGGTCAAGCGGATTGCCGCCAGAGCATCCGGTTCGCGCAGGCTGCCCCAATAGGTGACTACGCCTTTCGCGAATGCCTGGACGAAGACCACCGCCAACGGCAGAAAGAGAAAAATACCCAGGAACAACAGGGCCGCGCCAATCAGGATCCAGCGCATAACCACCGATTCTGTGGTGGCGCGCCGCGCAACCTTCCTCGTCGTCGAGATATTCTCCGGAGTTAGCGCAATGGTCCCAGCCATAACCTATGCCGTTCCTCCCGTAATCGCGCCGGGGAGAGAGTCCCCCACCAGAAAATTGGCACGCACTTCCCGGCGAGAGCTCCAGCGATGCAGAAGGTTGATTGGCAGCAGCAAGGCAAACGAAACCGCCAGCATGGCGACCGCAATGGCGGTAGCTCCCGCGTAGTCGAACTGGTCCAGCTTGGTCATGATCAGCAGAGGTGTGATCTCGGTCCGCATGGGCATGTTGCCGGCGATGAACACCACCGACCCGTATTCGCCGACGGACCGCGCAAAGGCCATGGCAAACCCGGTCAAGGCGGCGGGCAGAATGGTCGGTAGGATTACCCGCGAGAAGGTTTGCCAGCGGCTGGCCCCAAGGCTCGCGGCAGCTTCCTCGATGTCCTTCTCCATGTCGTCCAGAACCGGCTGCACGCTGCGGACGACAAACGGCAGGCCGATAAAGGTCAGCGCGATGACCACTCCGAGGCGTGAGTAGGCGGCTTTGATTCCAATCGCCGCCAGCGGCCGGCCCAGCCAGCCGTTCGGCGAATAGATCGTCGTCAATGCAATGCCGGCCACGGCGGTAGGGAGGGCGAACGGCAGATCGACCACCGAGTCGAAAAGCCGTTTGCCGGGAAAGCTGTAGCGAACCAGCACCCAGGCCACCAGCGTCCCGAAGATCAGATTGACCAGGGACCCAAGCAGGGAAGCACCGAAGGTCAGGCGATAGGAGGCCAGCGCGCGGGGCGAAGCCACCACATGCCAGAACTGGTGCCAGGTAAGACTGGAGGCCTTTAGGAAAGCAGCAGCCAGCGGAATCAGCACCAGCAAGCTGAGATACAAAATCGTGTAGCCCAGCGCCAGACCGAATCCCGGGAGAATGCTCGGTTTCTTAAAAGTAATTCGCATACTTCACTGCCCCGGCTCATAGATCTGGTCAAACACTCCGCCGTCGGCAAAGTAAGTCTGCTGGGCTTTTTGCCAGCCGCCAAAAACCTCGTCAATGGTGATCAGGTTGACCTTAGGAAAAAAAGACGCGTACTTCTTGGCGACCGACTCGAGCCGCGGCCGATAGTAGTTCTCGGCGGCGATTGCTTGCCCCTCCGGCGTGTACAAATACTCGAGATACGCTTGCGCCACTTTCCGCGTGCCCTTCTTGTCCACGACTTTGTCCACCAGGGCGACCGGCGGTTCAGCCAGAATACTCAGCGAAGGAACCACAATTTCGATCTTGTCCGCCCCCAACTCCTTGATGGAGAGGAAAGCCTCATTCTCCCAGGCCAGCAGCACATCGCCGATCCCGCGCTGGGTAAAGGTCGTGGTCGATCCCCGGGCCCCGGAATCGAGAACGGGAACGTTCCTGTACAGCCGCGTCACGAAATCCCGTGCCTTCGCTTCGTCACCGCCCGGCTGCTTAAGCGCATAGGCCCATGCGGCCAGAAAATTCCAGCGCGCCCCGCCGGAAGTCTTTGGGTTCGGTGTGATTACCGAAATCCCCGGCTTCACCAGATCCCCCCAATCCTTAATGTGTTTCGGATTGCCCTTGCGCACCAGAAAAACAATGGTCGAGGTATAGGGCGTGCTGTTATCCGGCAGGCGCTTCTGCCAATCGGCCGGCAGCAGCCCGGCCTTTTGCGAGATGGCGTCGATGTCATAGGCCAGTGCCAGCGTAACGACATCGGCGGGTAGCCCGTCAATTACCGCGCGGGCCTGCTTGCTCGAGCCGCCGTGGGATTGCTGGATGTGCACCTCCTGGCCGGTCTTCGCTTTCCAGTACTTGGCGAAGGCGACATTGAAGTCTTCATAAAGCTCCCGCGTGGGATCGTAGGAAACATTGAGCAGCGTCACCGTATTCTGCGCCGGCGCGCGAGGAGCCATTGCCAGAATTGCCACGACGGCGAGCAAAGTTCCAATACGCTTGCGCGTGTATTTCACGTCGTTTCTCCGCAGATCAGAATTTGTAGTTGACATCCATCTCGAGTCGCTTTAGCCATCGCTCTGGCGTAGGGGTCGACGCGGTGATAAGCTGGCGGCCAATAAACGCCGTAAAGTCGAGGGTTAGATTGCGATAAGCCTGGTAGTCCACTCCGACCCGGTGCTGAGCCACATTCGTGGGTTGCCGGAAGTCGCTGGCCACAAAGGCTGCGACCGTGGCTTCGCGCTCGATGCGCGCGAAGACGTAATCAAAGCTTAGGTCGCCTTTCGTTTGGAGTCGGCCAAATTGCGCCTCCGCCCAGTATCCCTGCCGGTCGCGTGGATTGCAGGTCACCGCAACCCCAGCCGCTGCAAAGGCGGGCAGGTTCTGGCAGGCACGCGTGTTCTGCGCGAAGTTAAACAGCGCCAATAGAGGAAAGCGTGTGATGCCGGTGTCGAGATTCAGCCGCACCAGCGTATCGAGAACGCCGAACCCGGAGACGAAGTCGCGCTTCCCGCCAATGACTCCGACACTGTTGGTCAGGGCGGCCGTGCTGAAACCAAAGTTGCCGCCCTGGCCGGTGCTCGCGCCCTGCGTGGCAAATCCGTTTCCGTTGGTCTGGTTCTGCGCGATGCTGTCGGGATTCTGGTAGTCGTAGAACGCGGCATCCGCCGCAACTTTGAGCCTGGGCAGCAGGTTCCATCCGGTCTGAACCTGTCCACCGAGAATGCTCGAATCGGCGCCGCCACTTACCTCGAAGAGCGGCAGTTCGAAGCCCACCACTCCGAAATGGGAGAGGGGTCCATTCTCCCAGTCCCATGCGACCTTCTGACTGGCGCCTTCGACGTTGATGTCGTTGTCAAAAGTCAGCTCAGTTCGGTCCCAGGTATAGGCAAACTTGCCGGCGGTCGCGCTCAGCGCCTTGAAGAATTTCGGCGTATAGAAAATGTAGGCGCGGTCCAACGCGATTGGAGTTCGCGTGAAGAAGCCGGTCTCCGTCGAGTTGGTCGAAATCGGGTCGCCCAGGTCGCCGGAGGCCAGTGAGAACCCTCCCGAGATCTCATCGTTCAGCTTTGCCGTGGCGTTGAAGCGCAGGCGGTAGCGCTCGCGATTGCGGTTCGGGCTGGCGCGCCATCGGCCGGGCCGCCACCAAGAAACGATTCGTGGCGCAGCCGAAGATCGCCGCTGAAATGGAATGGGCCAAGATCCTTCAGCTTGCCTTCCAGTCCATCCACCTTACTGCTGACGGCGTCGAGACTGACTCCGGCTTTTGCTTTGGCCGCAGCGTCCTGATCTTTGGTCGCCTGCAGTTTTTCTTCGGCCTGGAGCCGTTGGTCTAACTCCTCGATTTTCTGCTTGAGCAGCTCAATTTCCTGGCGGTCGGCAGCGATTGCTGACGAAGTCGTATCCTGTGCCAAGGCCATTTCCGCGCCCATGAAAAACGATTGCCAGCACTCCTAGTGTTCGCTTGCGCATTCCAAGTCTCTCCCTGGTGAAATCCGGTTTTTCCGTTCTCCGGCCGGTATGGTTCCCTTTACAACCCGAACTCAAATGCTTGTCCCAAGAATGCGAAAGCCCAAGATTTGGATCCTCTTGGGCTCTGAGTTCTCAGAATGTCTGGTGGTTCATACATTCGAATCTCGTGCCCCGGGTGGGTCGCTACAACAACCCGCGAAGCAACCTTCGGCCATGGCTGGCGAGCTCATGAATCAGGAGCATACATTACCAATACAATTATGTCTAGTATATTAGTAGGGATAATATGAGAATGGAGGACGGCCCACGTGGCAGGACGTAGATATTTAGAACACACGAGTTCGCGTTACTCACGCTATGATGGACATCAGGCTCGGGAGGGCGGAAATCTTGTCGGTCTTAGTCATTGGAGGCGCGGGTTACATCGGCAGCCATGCTGCCCATGCCTTGCGGCGCAAAGGTTACGAAGTCATCGTTTATGACAATCTTTCCACCGGCCATCGAGAACTCGCCGCCGGATTGGAATTGGTGGTCGGGGAAATTTCCGACGCGGAGAAGCTGCGAGACGTATTATCCCGCGTGGATGCCGTGATGCACTTTGCGGCCTATGCCTACGTAGGCGAGTCCGTGGACAATCCTCGCAAGTATTTCAAGAACAACGTGCAGGACGGCATTACTCTGCTCAATGCCGTGATTGACAGCAAGGTGCGTAAATTCATTTTCTCTTCCACCTGCGCGGTGTACGGGATTCCCGCCAAGGTTCCGATCGTGGAAGAAAATCCGCGCATTCCGGTAAACCCGTACGGCGATACCAAATTGGCTTTTGAGCACGCCTTGGAAGCCTACGGGCGCGCCTACGGTTTGCGCTTTGCCAGCCTCCGGTATTTCAACGCGGCAGGAGCGGATGAGGGGGGAGCCATCGGCGAAATGCACAGTCCGGAAACTCACCTCATTCCTTGCATCTTCGAATCCTTGCTTGGGAGCCGGAGGGAACTCGACATTTTCGGGGACGACTATCCCACCCCGGACGGCACCTGCGTTCGCGACTACATCCACGTGAACGATCTGGCTGACGCCCACGTGCTCGCCATGGAATATCTGGAGAAGGGAACTTCGACCGCCATCAATCTGGGCACGGGCCGCGGGAAGTCTGTGCGCGAAGTGGTTTCGGCGGTTGAGCAAGTGGCCGGGAGAAAAGTTCCGGTCCGTGTTGCCCCCGCCGTCCAGGCGATCCGGCAGAGTTGGTGGCCGATCCTTCCCGCGCCGCGAAACTATTGAACTGGCACGCCCGCTATTCCCTGGATCAGATTGTTTCGACAGCCTGGAACTGGGCGCAAAAGCGGGACTATCGCGAACCATCCCTAACCGCGCGCAGAGACAGCAAAGCGCTATCGACCCAACATTCGCCATCTTCCTGCGAACGTTACGATAGCGCTGCCTTGGTTTTGATTCCCGAACTGGGGCGAGTGTATGCCAGCGATTGCACTACTTCCAGTGCATTGTCAAAAGCAGAACCACCCTGGTTATTGCGCGGAGTTATGCTCATGTCCCCGCCGATCAGCCCGCAAAAGCGCTGACTACTTGGATGGTTGCTTTTTCTTCTTTCCGAATATGCCTAAGAGCTGTTGCACCGGGTTCGCTGGCTGCTCCTGCGGCTGCGCCTGATTCTGATTGGTGTTTTGGCTGCTGCTTTTTCCCAAAAGTCCACCCAGCAAACCAGAAATTGCGCTGGACGGATTATTAAGGTTGGGAATCAACCCCTTGAGCTTCATCTGGGCCAACTGTTGGACATCGGGGGCGAAGCGCGGCTGCTGAAAGGTTCCGGTGATGATGACCGGGATCACTAGCTCGCCCTGACTATTGGCCAGCGCAGTCTGCATAAATCCCCCGACCCCGGTGCCGCCCACCCGCTGGCTGGAGTCCTTGGAAAGCACCGCGGTCGCGCGCAGGTTCAGACTTTGATCCACCAGATTAGCCGTACCGGTGATGCCGACATTACCGATGTCAAGCACCGCCCGCATATTGTTCGTCTGCGCGATTCCGCTTTTGACGGCAATATTGCCGGTAAGCGTGGAAATGTTGGTGACCCCGGGCTGGCTCCCGCTGCTCGGCTTCAGGAATCCCGCGATGGTGGCAAGCTCATGGTTCATGTCGGCGCCGGAATATTTCACATTGTTGAAATTGAGCGCGACCGTGCCGTTCACCGCTTTGAGTACAGCGTTCGAAGCTATCGATTGCACCGGCCCAGCCGCCCGCAGGTCCATGTTGAGCGTGCCTTCCCCGGTCACCTTATCCAACGCCGCTACGCCGTACGCTTTTGCCATGGAAAGAATTTCCGGCAACCCCGCATTGGGAGCGCGGACGGTGGCATTCACGCTTGGGGTTTTGCCGAGATATTGTGCCAGAGCAAACTGGATTGCTACCGCCGTCCCGCCGGAAGTTACGTTGAAATTGTTGGAACGAATTTCGCTAGGAGTAAGGGTCAGAGTGACGGATTTCACCTCTACAGGGCGTGCCAGTTGCTTGCCGGTGGCCTGGATGTCCCGCGCGTTCACGCTGCCATTCAAGGCGAGCTTGTCGACGGGGCCGCTGGCGTGAATGATTGCGTTCACCGTGCCAGTGACATTTACGCCTGGGTCAAACGCGGTACCGGAAGCCGCGGCCAGCTTGACCGCATCGGCAATGGAAACATCGCTGGCGTTCAGGTTCACGTCGAGGTTGACCGGAGTGGCTCCGGAATTGATGGTGCCGCTGATCGCCAGCGGGGTGGACCCCAGCTTCAGGGTGGTGCTGCGAATCGTCAGCAGGTCCGAATTCAGGTCGTCCGTCAGGTCGTAGTCCGCCACGATAGGATAGTCCAGATCAATGCCGTGTACCTTTACGTTGTCGGCGGTTGCATGGCCGCTGGCAGAGAGCTTGCCGGCCTCGCTGGTGATTTTAGTTTCGCCGGAGAGCATGCCATCCGTGTTCGTCAAAGCAGGCGAATTGAGAAATTGCTGAAAGCCGGCGATCGTCACCTGCTTCAGGCTTAGCGTTCCATTAAAGGGTGTAGCGGCAGGATTGGGAGCGATCGGTCCGCCTTTTCCCTGAAGCTGGATCTCCTGCGTGCCGGTGCCTGGCAAATGTGCTGCCGCATCCAGAGAAAAGGGATGGCCGGGCGCGAAGTCTCGTAAGGTGACGTCAATGTGGTCGTAAACCGACCGGTCGCCTTTCTTCTGATCCGTGATCGCAACCTGCCCATCTTTGATGGCCAATTCGCCGAGCGAAAAAGTTTGTTGCGACGAAGGCTGTTCGGCAGGAGCGGGGGCCGGCAGGGTGGTCGAGGCTGGGGTGTTCGCGGGCGTGGCTGGAGTGCTCGCCGGAGGCGCAGAAGGATTCTTGCCAAGCGAAGCAAAGTTCCAGACTCCCTGCGCATTCTTAATCAACTCAGCACGTGGCTGCTGCAAAGTCAATGTATTAATCTCGACTGCTTTGTGCAGCAGGGGCAGGAGCTTTACGGAAACGTCTAGCTCCTGTGCCTGGACAAAAGGCTGCTGGTCATTGAATTGTGGATCGTCGGCGACCGTGATGTTCTGCACCCGGAAACGGGGTGGGAACAAACCCACGTGCATCTCGCCTAACGTGACTTTGCGGCCAAGCTGGTTCCGCAGTTCGGTTTGAATTCGATCGTGATAACGGTTGATATCGAAGGTCGCAGCAAAGATCGCGATCGCGACCAGGAAAACCAGAACGACAATGCCGATAATGAGGAGGACTTTGTGCATAGGAGAACTCCGCGTTGCAGGGCGCGTTAGCTTGCTGCGCCGGGATACGTGAGAGATGCCTTCTATGCTTAATTGTCTGCCTGGTCCTATTCCGGGCGCAACAGTGGGAACAAAATTACATCGCGGATGGAATGGGAATCGGTGAACAGCATGGCCAGGCGGTCCACACCGACGCCTACTCCGCCAGCCGGCGGCATGCCATACGAGAGCGCCCGGATGTAGTCCTCATCCATCTGATGCGCTTCTTCGTCTCCGCGTTCACGTTCGTGGAGCTGTTGTTCAAAACGCCGGCGCTGCTCTTCGGGATCGTTGAGTTCGCTGAAGCCGTTGGAAATCTCCATTTGCCCAGCATAGATCTCCCAGCGCTCCACCCAGTCCGGTTCGTAGGCTTTCTGCTTGGAAAGAGGCGAAACCGCGGTGGGGAATTCGTAGATGATCGTCGGCTGGGTCAGATGCTCCTCGGCGGCAGCTTCGAAGAGACTGGCAATAGTCTTTCCCGCAGGTTCCTTAGGATCGTAAGCCACATGCGCGTGACCGGTATTGAAGCGCTGAACCAGAGCTTTCACGGAATCCTGCGAAGCAAAATCTGCGATTTGCGGCTTGGCGCCCGCGGCTTCCGGCCAATAATGAATGATCGCCTCCCGCATGGTCATCCGCGTCCAGTTGGCCCAGTCAATTTCCAGTTCGCCCCACTTCGTCTTGGCTCCACCGGTGACATCAATCGCCGCCTGCTCGATCATTTGCTGGGTCAAATCCATCACGCCGCGATAATCGGTATAAGCCTGATAGAACTCGACCATGGTGAACTCAGGATTGTGCCGCGTCGAAATCCCCTCATTGCGAAAATTGCGGTTGATTTCGTAGACCCGGTCAAGTCCTCCCACCACCAGCCGCTTGAGATACAGCTCCGGCGCGATCCTCAGAAAAAGATCAATGTCCAGCGTGTTATGGTGCGTCACAAATGGACGCGCCACAGCACCGCCGGCGATGGGCTGCATCATGGGCGTTTCCACTTCGACAAAGCCGTGCGAATCCAAAAATCGCCGCAATGATTGCACCAGCTTGCTGCGTTTGAGAAAAACTTCCCGCACCTCCGGATTCATGAACAAATCCACATAGCGCTGGCGATAGCGCAGCTCTACGTCGGTCAGTCCATGCCACTTCTCCGGCAGAGGCAATAAATCCTTCGACAGAAAAGTTAGTTCGTCCACATGGACGGTCAGTTCGCCCGTGCGGGTGCGAAACAAATAGCCCTTGACCCCAATGTGATCGCCAAGATCGAGAAGCTTGTAAAGCTCAAACCCTCTATCGCCTACCGCGTCTTTCTTCACGTAAATCTGCAGTTTTTGCCCGCCCTGCTGCAGGTGGGCGAATCCAGCTTTTCCCATCAGGCGGATGGCCATAATCCGCCCGGCCACGGACACATGAACGCGGGAATTTTCCAGCTCCTCGCCCTTCACCTCGGAGTACTCCCCGACGATTTGCGGAATGGTGTGCGTGCCTTCGAACTTACGCGGGTACGCCTGTTGCCCCAGCGCCTCGATCTGTTTCAGTTTGTCGCGCCGCAGCTCTTGTATTTTTTCGTCGAGTGCCAATGGAGTCCTTCAGTGTGGTTAAATTTCACGGATCCTGCAAAGGCACGATTATAAACGTCGGAATGGGATGCCATGATTTATCCTTTGCGAACTCTGTGTGCTTCTCCGCGTCCTCAGCGGTTTAAGATTTCGAGTTGGGACGCGAGGTGTCTCCACGTACTAAATGCCGATAAAGGACTCAGAAGCGATCATCCTGCGGACTTACCCCCTGCGCGAGGCCGACCTGCTGGTCACGTTCTTTACCCGGCTGGAAGGCAAAGTGCATGGAGTGGCCCGCTCAGCCAAAAAGTCGAAGCGAAGATTTGGCGGCGCGCTCGAGCCGCTGACTTACGTCCGTGCCTACTATGAAGACCGCGAACGGCAGGAACTGGCGCGGCTGGACTCCTGCGATGTTCTGGAATCCCCCCTGGCCACAGAGGTAAGTTATCCTCGGGCGGTCGCGCTGGCCCACGTCGCCGAACTCCTGGACGAACTGCTCCCTGACCGCGAGGCCAACGATGCCGTCTTCCGCCTGGCGCTTTCCGTGCTAGCCGGACTGCGCGGGCCGGATATCTGGCTGCCCGTTACCTACTTCGAGCTCTGGATGACAAGATTGATGGGGTACCTACCAGAGTTCTCCGAGTGCATGGTGTGTGGCCGTGCGCTAAATGGCAGCCGCGCCTATTTCCACGCCCTAGCCGACGGCTTGGTCTGCGCCGAAGATAAGCGCCTGGCTTCCTCCGAGATGTCGGCCGAATCGCGCGCCCTGGCCGCGCAAATGTTTCGTGCCCCCCTCGACAGTTTCGCTGCCAAACCCTGGCCCAAACAACGCGCCTCCGACCTCCGCAAGTTTCTCGTGCAATCGCTACAACGCCATATCGAGAAGAAACTGGTGACGGCGGCGATGCTGGAAAAGGGCGGCTTTTAGCCGCTGCTACCGTCCCCTACTTTGGTCTGGTGGGGCCTCGGGTCGCCAGCTCGTTTCAAATCCACCGGCAGTTACAGCCCAGGTTGACATCCGTTACGTGACGCATTACGCTGAGTCATGATTCGCTCGTTCCGTCATAAGGGGCTAAAGCGCCTCTACGAGAGCGACGATTCTCGCGGTGTGAGTCGTGAACATGCCGAGAAACTCCGCGACATTCTGGCGCGTCTGGAAGTGGCCAACGCGGCCTCCGACATGGACCTCCCAGGCTTCCGATTGCATCAGCTCAAAGGGGAGCTCGCAGGCTCTTGGGCAGTAACGGTACGTGCCAACTGGCGGGTAGTCTTTCGGTTTGGAGACGGCGATGTGCTCGATGTTGACTACCTCGATTACCACTGAAAGGAGCTTAACCCATGCCGATGAAGAATCCGCCCCATCCCGGAGGTTTTATCCTGCGCCAATGTATCGAACCGCTCGGCTTAACCATTACGCAAGCCGCGGCCGCGCTTGGTGTCACGCGAACCACCCTCTCCGAACTGGTGAATGGAAAACGGGGGATCTCGCCGGAAATGGCGGTGCGGTTGTCCAAGGTTTTCGGTAGCAGCGCTGAAACTTGGCTGACCCAGCAAGCACATTACGATCTGTCCCAAGTGCATACCAACCGGATTAAAGTGAAGCGGTTGCAACTCGCTTAGCTGGAGTTGAGTTGCTTTTGGGATCAAAGAATCGCACTGCAGAGGCCCGTTACTTCGCCGGCGACTTCCGTTCTTGCCAATGCGTAGCGGCCTCCGGCAGGTTTGTCCGATCCCCAAAGGGCTGACGCTTGGCGTCGCCATCCATTACAATCATCCCTTAGCATAAGTTACAGGGATGGAGCGTCCTGCCGCGGACGGCCAGGCAGGGCTGAACATGAAGCACCGCAGGCTAACCGGGATAAACCCTTGACTCAAAGCCAATCCAATCCGCTGACTTTTCAGGAACTTATCCTGCGCCTGCAGTCGTTTTGGGCGCAACGCGGATGCGTTCTTCAACAGCCCTACGACGTCGAAGTTGGCGCGGGTACCATGGCGCCGGAAACTTCTCTGCGCGTGCTGGGACCGAAACCGTACCGCGTGGCCTATATCCAGCCTTCGCGCCGCCCCGCCGACGGCCGCTACGGCGAGAATCCCAACCGCTTGTTCAAGCACACGCAGTTGCAGGTGATTCTTAAACCTCCGCCGGAAAACATCCAGGAGTTGTATCTGGAATCCCTGGGCGCAATCGGCATCGATCTCCGCCAGCACGACATCAAGTTTGAAGAGGACAATTGGGAATCTCCAACGCTCGGTGCATGGGGTATCGGCTGGCAAGTCATGCTCGATGGCCTGGAAGTCACGCAATTCACCTACTTCCAGCAGTGCGGCGGAGTGGATCTCGATCCAATTTCTGTCGAGCTGACCTATGGCCTGGAGCGCATTGCTGCGTTCCTGCAGGATGTGGACTCGATTTACGACATCGTTTGGGCCCGCGATCCGGCGAGCGGCCAGGCGGTGAGCTATGGCGACGTGCGTCTGTCCGACGAATTGCAGTTCTCCGTGTACAACTTCGAACTCGCCGACGTAGACAAAGCCTGGAAGCATTTTGAGCTTTACGAAGCCGAATGCAAGGGGTTAGCGGAGCAATACGGCTTGCTGAAGCTGGACCAGGAAAGCCGCCGCTCCGCCTCTTCGAACGGTGAACCGGCCAGTTCTGTCGGGCCGGAGAAGGCGCGCTTCCCCCTGCTGGCCGCTTATGACCTTTGCCTGAAATGCTCGCACTTATTCAACATTCTCGATGCGCGCGGTGCGATATCGGTCACCGAGCGTGTCGGAATTATCGCCCGGGTCCGGGCTTTGGCCGTGAGCCTTGCCCGCGCCTGGGTGGATCAACAGCGCGAAGAACCGCCTGCGCCCAAAGAAGAAGAACCTGCCACCATCAAGTTAGAACCCAAAAAGAGAGAAGCCGCTCCCGTGACCACGTGACAACAACTGTGACGCTGCGCACAGCCGCGGCAAAGGTCTTGTTAGAGGATAGAACGTTTGCCAGACTTCCTGCTTGAAATCGGTTGCGAAGAAATTCCCGCAAGGATGATTGATGCCGCTTCGCTGGAGTTGCGCGAGCGCGTACAGTCGTTGCTGGACCGCGAGCGCCTGCAGCCCACGGGTCATGTCAGTTACCTGGATACTCCCCGCCGGTTGGCGGTGCTCGCCTCGGGCGTACCGGCCGGGCAGCCGGACCTGACTGAGCAGGTCACCGGGCCTCCTACCAGCGTCGCCTTTAAAGACGGACAGCCCACACCGGCGGCCCACGCCTTCGCCAGGAAAGCCGGGGTAGAAGTTTCCGCTCTGCAGAAGATCAAAACGCCCAAAGGCGAATATCTCTCCGCCAGGATCACCAAGAAGGGAAGAGCCGCCGAGGAGATTCTTGCTGAGCTGCTCCCGAAAGAAATCAATTCCATCTACTGGCCTAAGAACATGTACTGGCAAAAGCCTAATGAGCTTTTCGTTCGCCCGGTGCGCTGGCTGGTAGCGATGCTCGACGGCGAGGTCATTCCGCTGCAATTCGATGGCGTCCGCGCAAGCAATGAATCCCGGGGCCACCGCATTCTGTTCGATGGAGCGGTGCCGATTCCGCGCGCCGGGATCGCCTATGTGGCGGCCTTGGAGCAAGCCAAAGTTTTGAGCCGCGAAGCCCGGGAGAAGCGGATTCGGAAAGATCTGGACGCTGCCACGCGCACCATCCCGGGCGCCCGCTGGCGCGAAGACAAGCCTCTGCTCGACACGGTGGTCAATCTCACCGAATGGCCCTCGGTTATCCTGGGCAATTTCGATCCGGAATTCCTCGAGCTCCCTGAAGAAGTTCTGGTCACCGTGATGCGTGACCATCAGAAGTATTTTGCTCTCGAAGATGGCTCCGGAAAATTGCTGCCGCATTTTCTGGCCGTTTTGAACACTGACGGCGATCCGCAAGGCATCATTCAGCACGGGCACGAGCGCGTGCTCCGCGCTCGCTTCAACGACGCGCGCTTTTTCTGGCAGACCGATCAGAAGCATCCTTTGCGGGAACGGGCTACCTGGCTGAAGCAGGTGACGTTTCAAAAGGACCTGGGCAGCTACTACGAAAAAACTTTGCGGGTGCAGCGATTGTGCAGCTGGCTCTCGCAGGCCATTCGTGCCGCCGGCATGGCGATCCGTCCCGGCGTGATTCACAAGGCCGCGCTGCTGGCCAAGGCTGACCTCACCACCGAGTTGGTCAAGGAATTTACCGAGCTGCAAGGCATCGTCGGCGGCCTGTATGCGCGAGTGCAAAACCTGGATCGCAATATGCCGGACTCCACCCGCCGCGCTATTGCCGACGCGGTCTACGATCATTACAAGCCGCAATCCATGGAAGACTCGGTTCCGCGGTCCACCGAAGGCGCCGTCCTTTCGATCGCCGACAAGGCGGACAGCATCGCCGGTATGTTCGCCCTCGGGTTGCAGCCTACGGGCTCGAAAGATCCCTTTGCGCTTCGCCGGCAAGCCAACGGAATCGTGAAAACCATCGCGGAGCATAAGCTTCCCATCGGTGTGAACCAACTGTTTACCGACGCCCGCGAGGCGTATCGTGGAACCGCGGCGGAAAAGAAATTCGCTCCCGATCTGAACTACGCGGAGACGGTTCGCGCATTCTTTCGCGAGCGGTTGGAGTTCTATCTGCGCGAAGTCAAGGGTTTTAAATATGACGTGGTAAGCGCCGTCCTGGCGGCGGGTGTCGATGACATTGTGGATGCGATGGCGCGGGCCGAAGCGGTGGCCAAGGTGCGTCCTTCGGCGGATTTTGAATCCATCTCCACCGCTTTCAAGCGCATGAAAAATATTCTGCGGCAGGCCGGCGAAACTGGCAAACAGATCGGCTCCGCGATGGATGCGGCCAGCCTGCAGGAAGCCGCAGAAAAAGAACTCGCCGCCCTGATCCCGCAGACCGCGGAGTCGGTAGCCTCTCTCGGCGCTAAGGGAAATTACGAACAGGCTTTGCTGGAGATTTCCCACCTCCGGCCGGCCGTAGACAAATTCTTCGACCAGGTCATGGTGATGGTGGAGGACTCGCAACTTCGCGCCAACCGCCTGGCCTTGCTGCAGACCCTGGTAAAGGAATTCTCCACTATTGCCGATTTCTCTGAGATCGTGACGGAAAACCCAAAAGAACCTCCAAAATAGAAAAGGACTCATCATGGCGACAACCACACTCCCCGAAGCGGAAGTTCAGGAAACAAAATCGAGCACAAAGTACGTCTATTTTTTCGGCGGCGGTAAGGCTGACGGCAACGGCAAGATGAAGGACGAACTCGGCGGCAAAGGCGCCGGCCTGGCCGAGATGACCAATGCCGGGCTGCCCGTGCCTCCCGGATTCACCATTCAGACCGAGGCCTGCCGCGAATACATGCGGCAGGGCGGCGTCTCCGCCGAAGTGGACCGCCAGATGGAAGTTGCGCTCCAGCGCCTGGAAGACTTGCAGGGCCAGAAATTAGGCACCGGCGAGAATCCCCTGCTGGTCAGCGTGCGCTCGGGCGCAAAGTTTTCCATGCCCGGCATGATGGATACCATCTTGAACCTCGGCCTCAATGACCGGAGCGTCGAGGCTCTCGCCAAGCGCAGCAACAATCCCCGCTTTGCCTACGACTCCTACCGCCGCTTGATTCAAATGTTCGGCAACGTCGTGCTGGAAATTCCGAAATCCGCTTTCGACGAGGTGTTTGACGCAAAGAAGAAGCAGAAAAAAGCCCGGCTCGATACCGATCTCGACGCCAAAGCGCTGAAGGAAGTCATCGAAGAGTACAAGAAAGTTGTGAAGAAGCACGACCGTCGCGACTTCCCGCAGGATCCCCACGAGCAGCTGGTCATGGCCCGCGATGCCGTGTTCCGCTCCTGGCAGAACGAGCGCGCCAAGCACTATCGCCGCATCAACAACATTGACGACATGCTCGGCACCGCAGTAAACGTCCAGGCAATGGTCTACGGCAACCTGGGCGATACCAGTGGCACCGGCGTCGGCTTTACCCGCAATCCCGCGACCGGCGTAAAAGAGTTCTACGGCGAGTTTCTGATGAATGCCCAGGGCGAAGATGTGGTCGCCGGCATCCGCACCCCGGTTCCCATCCTCGAACTGCAGAAGATCATGCCCAACGTCTACGACCAGCTGCGCGAGATCACCACCCGGCTGGAGAAACACTACCGCGACATGCAGGACTTCGAGTTCACCATCCAGGACGGCAAGCTCTACATGCTGCAAACCCGCAATGGCAAGCGCACCGGGCTGGCTGCGGTTAACGTGGCCATCCAGATGGTGGATGAAGGCCTGATCACGAAGGAAGAAGCCATCTTCCGCGTGGAACCGAACCAGCTTTACGATTTTCTGGTTCCCCGGCTGGACGAAAAGAGCGCCAAGATTGAAGTGCTGGCAACGGGCTTACCCGCTTCGCCCGGCGCGGCCGTCGGCCAGATCGTCTTCACCGCCGATGAAGCGGTGGAGAAAGCCGGCCACGGCGCCAGGAAGAATCCCGTCATCCTGGTGCGCGCCGAAACCACCCCCGAAGACATTCATGGCATGGAAGTAGCTGCTGCCATCCTGACTTCACGCGGTGGCATGACCAGTCACGCCGCCGTGGTTACCCGCGGTATGGGCAAATGTTGCGTGGCCGGAGCTGGCGATATTGAGGTGAACGAAAAAGCCGGTGAGATGCGCGTCAAAGGCCAGGTATTCAAGGCCGGAGACTGGATTTCGCTGGATGGCACCACCGGCCGGGTTATCAAAGGCAAACTCAGTACCTTGGAGCCGAAGGCCGACGATCCTGACTTGCTGAAATTCATGGGCTGGGCGGAGCCCTTCCGCAAGCTGGGGGTTCGCGCCAATGCCGATATTCCGCGCGATGCCATTCAGGCTCGGGCTTTCGGCGCTGAAGGCATCGGCCTCTGCCGCACCGAGCACATGTTCTTTGGCGAAAAGAAGCTGCCCCACATGCGCGCCATGATTATGGCCCGCGACGAAAAGGAGCGTCGCGCAGCCCTGAAGAAGTTGTTGCCCCTGCAGCGTGCCGATTTCATCGGCGTATTCCGCGCCATGGACGGATTCCCGGTCACCATCCGCACTCTCGATCCGCCGCTGCACGAGTTTCTCCCCCGGCGCGAGGACTTGATGGTCGAGATTGCCGTGCTCGAAGCCACCAAGCCCAAATCTCCGAAGCTCAAAGAACTCCGCACCGTTCTTCGCCGGGTGGAAGAGCTGCACGAGTTCAACCCCATGCTCGGCCATCGCGGTTGCCGGCTGGGGATCACCTATCCGGAGATCACCGAAATGCAGGCCCGCGCCATCTTCGAAGCGGCCGTCGCCGTGGCCAAAGACGGCGTCAAAGTGATTCCCGAGGTCATGATCCCGCTGGTCGCCACTCCCAAAGAGCTGGCCAACCAGGCGGCGATCGTGAATCGGGTCGCCAAGGAAGTTTTCGAGGAAAAAGGGAAGACCGTCGAATACCTGGTGGGCACCATGATCGAGTTGCCCCGTGCCGCGCTGGTTGCCGATGAAATCGCCAAAGAAGCGCAGTTCTTTTCATTCGGAACCAACGACCTTACTCAAACCACGTTCGGCTTCTCGCGTGACGACGTGAACAAGATCCTGCCCACCTACATTGCCGAAGGCATCCTGAAGCAGGATCCATTCGCCGTGCTCGACCAGGAAGGCGTCGGCCAACTGGTGCGCATGGCCACCGAGCGCGGCCGCAAGACCCGCTCTAACCTGAAAGTCGGCATCTGCGGCGAACACGGCGGCGAGCCTTCGTCGGTGGAGTTCTGCCACCGCATTGGCTTGAACTATGTTTCCTGCTCGCCGTTCCGCGTGCTGACGGCGCGCTTGGCCGCGGCCCAGGCTGCTGCCAGCGATAAGCTGCGCGTCGAAGGCGGAAGGACAAAGTAAGCACCAAAACAGGGGCAGAGAGGAATTCCATTCCTCTTTGCCCCCGTTTCCTCATTGAATCTGCTGCAGCCGCTCCACCAGCTTCTGCGCCAGATTTTCTTGCGATTCCGACCACAGCAGCCGCCCTGTCGCTCCCGATCTTTTTTCGATGTAGTTCACGAACTCCACGAGTTTCTGCACGTTGGCCCGCACCTTCTCTTCGACTTCGCCCGTTAACGCCAGGTTCTCCTGCAGAAATGGAGTGTCGATCCCGAAGTCCACTTGAACGTTGCCCGCCTCCCGGCTCGATCCCTCATCGAACTCGCCGCCGTGGACGAGAAATTTCACTTGCAAAGGTTGCATGATCCAGTCTTGCCCGTCGGTGACCGGCGACCACAGGTCCCAGAATGCTTCAAACACGTAGGCATAGTCTTCATGCAGCAGGTCCGACGCCAGAACGATGGCCTCTTCCGGAGTCACGCCCGGCCGAAAGCGCTGTTCCAGGATGGTCGGCTCACTCCACGAAACCGGATGGACCGCCAGATACGTGATTCCCGGTTGTTGGGCCGAATAGGGAAACTGCCGCAGCACGCTCAGGGCATGCGGCAGCATGTCTTCCACGTCGAAACTGGGAAACCACAGGCTCAAATAAAGAGGGTCAGCCATGAAAATTCGCTAATCGTATTCCCACGATCCATTGTAAATGGATAAAGAGTCTCCTACACACGGCGGAATCCCTGCCGATCATTTGCGGGCGTGCAGTTCCCCCGAAGTATGGGTGCATTAGGAAAAGAGGAAATAAATGAGGAAGACTCTGGAAACTGCCTTGCTTTGACACTTCCCGAGAGGCGCTGCTACCATCGAAAGGCAGGTTTTCGCTTCCGTCCGCACCCTTTCGTCCCCGTCGTCTAGCCCGGCCTAGGACATCGCCCTTTCACGGCGGTAACACGGGTTCAAATCCCGTCGGGGACGCCAAATCAAATCAACGCTTTACACGGAAACTCCATCTGCATCGCGATACACAGAAAATACACGCTCTTTCGGCCGGATCATGCCCACAACTTTGCTTTGCGCGGCCCGCTTGTCGGGCCCGAGAGCTTGGGTGTAGGTATCCAGCGTCATCCTTGACGTTGAATGTCGCAACAACTCCTGCACTACTTTCACATCCTCACCATTGCCCTTGAGAATCGAGGAAAACGTGTGTCGGAAGGTGTGCCACGAAACCTTCTTCTGGATGCCCAACTTTCGGGCCATCGGTTGGATGTAATCGCGCATCACCGTGCTCAGCCAGACGGGTTGCTTCCCGCGCTTGGCTCCAGCACGGTTGGCATCAGTGGCCCATACATAGTCGGACGGCTTCTTGTACGGTGTCACCGCGTGCCAGGCCAACAGTTCACGAGCCACGAACGCGTCGATCGGCATCAGTTTTCTGGAGGTTTCAGTTTTAACCGGGCCCACGTGCTGGTCAACCAGTGATCGGGTGACACTCACATGGAGCTTCTTGAAATCGAAGTCTTCCCATTTCAGCCCAGCCAGTTCGCCTCGACGAAGCCCGGATGGCATGTCGAGAAACAGCATGGCCCTTTCCCGGATACCAAGAGCTGCCAGAAGCAATTGCATCTCTTGGATTTCGAGAATGTCAGGTGTACGTTCTCGTTTTGCGGAGACGCGCACTCCTGAACGCTTTGTCGGTCCAGTGATGGGGTTCCGATCGGTCAATTCCCACCGGATCGCGTGGTTGAAGATGCTACTCATTGCGTCGCGAATCTTCTCTCTCGTTCCCCCGGCAAGAGGTTTCGGCTTGCCGAACTTCGTTGTGACAATCGTCTTGAGCCACTGCTCCACCGCGACGGTCTTGATGGCCCGCAACTCCAGCTTTCCCCAGTGGGGAACAACCCACTTGCTCAGAAGCTGCGTCTTCCTAGAGCGGGTAGAGTAGGCTTTGCCTTCCGCACCACAGTCCGCAAGTTCGTGGACCGTGTAATGATCTACCGCCTTCGCCATGGTGATCGAAGTCAACTCCGTTGGCCCATCAGTGTTAATGTTTACTCGCAATCTGGTCACTGCCTCGTGCAGTTTCTTGCTTTTCGTCGGATATTCTTCAACGGTTCCGATGACCTTGTTTCGCTCCCGCAACGTTCCGTCACTGCAACGCTCGCGCCAGCGAAAGAGCCATCTTTCCACTCCATCCTTTCTCCTAATTGTCGTGAGACAGCCATTTCGGAAACGTGCCAGCATTCATATCCTCCTTGAATTCTGGCACCGGTCGCAGCTCGAATTTAACTGACCCGGCGCCCAGGAGTCTACCCCGACTAGGAACACAGTGATTCCCCCGCTGTTAGGAGTTACAAGACGAATCGTGACGGACTTCTACTGCCGCACCAGACTGGCCTTGATGACTTGGGAACGAAGCCATTCGTCCAGTTCCGACAGATAGAAGTGCCATCGCTTCCTATCCCTCCCAACTGGATGAGCTGGCAGTGTGCCCTCGCGAGCCTTGCGGAGGACGGTTTTGGGATGCATCCTCAGGAGGCGAGCAGCTTCTCGTGAACTGACGGGTATTTCCCTCACCGAGTTCGGTGAATCAATGCGCGTTGAAATAAGCTGAGTGGTGGGACCTGGCTGGGTCGACATAGAATCCTCGTTAGCGGCAGGTATTCTCGATGCGAGATGGCGGCCCGTTTGGTCCAAACCCCACGGGACCGGCGATGTTAACCAATTTGATTCGTTCCTGCCGCCGTGTCCAATAACTTTTCGGATCGAGTTCATTCCTGCAGGTTATTAAAGACAGGCCAGCTCGATTTCTCGCGGCCAATTCCCGCTGACAAAGCCACTCCTCAGACGGAGAACATATTGAACAAGCGGGAATTACAGAAGGAAAGTCATTCGCCAAAAGCGCCGGAAATCGCTTGAGACAGCGGTAGCGCTCGCATGCGGCGGCTCTTTTCAGAACAATCGCCATAGCTCACCCGGAGCTATATGCGTAACGGAAGGTTGTACAAGCGACGATGGGTATGTCGTTATGGCGCAAAGACGGTCGAGCTTTTCTCATGCCGATCTCACCAACCAGTTCCAAGTCGAATCACTCTACCTTTCGGACTCATAACCCCCAGGAATGAACTCGATCCGAAAAGTTATTGGACACCGTGATTCAGGGCGGTTAGGTTTGCGCTAAAAGCAGCCGCTTTAAGCCCCTGCCGGAGGTGCATATGCCACGCTGGTGCCAGATTTATTTCACCCGTCACATCCAGACTGCTTCTTCGGTCGAAATGCGTCTCGTCCAAACGCCGTTATTCTTGCGATGCTTTTCCTCGCACCTATGGCTGCGATGGCACAGGGTTCACCGTTCGACACCGGCTTTAACGCCATCCAAAGCCTCTTCACTGGCACGATCGCGAAAGTTGCAAGTCTGGTCGCGATCGTCATCGGCGGCTACGGCTTCGCGCACGGCGAACCCGGCGCGAAAAAGGCGCTGGCTGGCGTTGCTGCCGGAACGGGCATTGCCGTTCTCGCGGTGAATGTCCTGAGTTGGCTCTGGGGCGTGTAGCGCATCTTCCCAGCCACCTTCGATCCCGTTCGCAAGCATAGAGAGGGACGCTATGACAGACAAAGCACAGCAGAAGCGCCGCACAAATCGAGTCTTCAAGAGCCTGCATAAGCCCCTCACTTACTTGGGCGTCGAACGCACGCTGTTCTACTTCGTCTGCGTCGGCGCTGTGGGGGCCTTCAATCTCTTCAACTCCATCCTCGCCGGTATCGCCGTCTTCATTGGCGGCTTTGCCTTCGGCCATTGGGTAACGAACAGCGATCCGGCGTTCCTCCGCATCCTCGCAAAGTCCGAACGCTACAAGCTCCGCTATGACGCCGCGAAGCAGCAAGTTCCCCGCGTGGAGGTGGTGTGATGCTGCGTCTCGACAAGGTCATCAAGCCGTGGAAGGAGAGCGCGGCTCTGAACGACCACATCAACCTCTATGGCTTCTGGAATGAGACGGCCTTCCTTACGAAGAGCGGCGATCTCGGCATGGTTCTCAGCGTTCCCGGCGTCGACTACGAAAGCCTCGACCGCTCGGAACAGGAGTATGCAGTGAAGCGGTTGGAGGCGGCGCTGAAAGCCTTTGGCCCAGGCTTCCATGTTTACCAATATCTCTTCAAATCGAACCGCCCCGAAATACCGTTCGCAACATATGACGACCCGATTGTGGAAGCCGCTATCGACCAGCGGCGGAAGTTCTTTGAAGCGAAGCGCGACCATCTTTATCAGGTTGAAATCTTCTACTGCATCCTGCTTGAAGGCGCCCGGTCGAAGACCGGCGTCGGCACGGCGCTAGCTCGCCTCTTACGCGATCCAGCGGGCGCGATTGGCGAACTCAAATCGCAGTTCACCAACGACAGCATGAAGACGTTGTTGCGGACGCATATCGAGCGCGATCTTCAACGGCTCGACCAGCACGTTCAGGCCTTCGCTCGGCAGCTCGCTGATTTCATGCAAATCGAGGTCTTGAATCAGCAGGGGCAATTCACGTTCTTCCGCCGCTTGCTGAATTATGACGACTGGCGGGTTGCCGGAAGGCCGCAGTCCACCCAGTTTCTCGACTATCAAGTGGTCAACTCCGACATCGAAGCCGAACGCGATCATCTGCGGGTAGGCGATCACATCGTCCGTGTCCTGACGATGAAAGAGGCCATCACAGAGACGCGTCCCCTGGTACTCGATGCACTGCTGAAGATTCCGGCCAACTTCTACGTCGTCACAGAGTGGACGCCGCTCCCGGCGGACAAGGCCCGCAAAGAAGTGAACAAGCGCCGCCGCCACTTCAATATGTCGAAGACGGGATTCGTCTCGCAGATGGGCAACGACGCCACGAAGACGAACCCGCGCGATGTGCTGGTGGACGAGTCCAAGCAGGCCGACATTGAAAATCTTGGCGATTGCCTGCGCGCCCTGGGTGACGGTCAATCGCTTGGCGATTTCTCGCTCACGATTGTGCTGTATGGCCGGTCACGAACGGAACTCGATCAGCTCGTTGCGCGAGTTTACTGGCGTCTTCACCAACGCGGACGGCAATCTGTTTGCGGAAACCTACAACCAGCTAAACGCATATTTCGCCACCGTGCCGGGCAACTATGCGCTCAACCTCCGCCAAGCTGTATCTGCTGAACACGAACTACGCCGACCTGTCTTTTCTCTTTACGATCCTGCCCGGCGAGAAGACGAACGCGCATCTCGGCACGGAGTACCTGGCAGTCGTCGAAACCGACAACAGCACGCCCTACTTTCTCAACCTGCATACCGGCGACGTTGCCCATACCCTGATTCTCGGGATGACGGGAGTGGGAAGTCCTATCTTTGCGTTTTTCTGTTGCAGAACGCACAGAAGTACAAGCCCCTGACTTTCATCTTTGATATCGGCGGCAGCTTCCAGTCGCTTACGACGATATTCGAGGGCTCGTATCTCAATGTGGGTCAGGACGCGCGGGACTTCACCATCAATCCCTTCTCGCTGCCTCAGACCAAGGAGAATCTGCAGTTTCTCTTCAGCTTCTTCCGTGTACTCATTGAGGGCAACGAGCAGCGTTACCGTCTGGACTTCAAAGAAGAACGCCGGCTATGGGACGCGATCGAGCGGATTTACGTGCTGGAGCCCAACCAGCGCACGATCTCGAATTTTGGCAACATCATCGGCGAGTTGAAAGAACGCCTCCACCGCTGGACCCGCGGCGGCCAGTACGGCTTCCTCTTTGACAACGCCGAGGACACGCTTTCGTTCAAAAGCTTTCAGACGTTCAATTTCCGCGGTTGGAATGACGCGCCGGAGGTTTTGGAACCACTGCTGTTTTATGTTTTGCACCGGGCATCGAATGAAATCACCGACCCGAAGAACCTCGGCACATCCAAGTTCTTCCTGCTCGACGAGGCGTGGCTCTTCATCAAGAACGAGACCATTCGCAATTATGTGGTGCAGGCGCAGAAGACCTGGCGCAAGCACATGGCCGCGATGATCCTTGCCACGCAATCCATCAAAGAACTTGAGGAATCGGGGATGCTGGCGATAGTGGCGGAGAGTTGCCCGACAAAGATCTTCCTTGCCAACCCGGACATGAACCGGGAAGTTTATCGCGAGGCGTTTCATCTGAACGACACCGAACTGGACCTTATCGACGGCCTTGTTCCACCGGGCCAAATGCTGATTCGCAAGGCGCAGACCTCCAAGAAAGTGCATTTGAACGTCGATTCGGTCTCGCACTGGATGGCAACAAACAATGCCCGAGACAACCTAAAGAAGCGGGAATATTTCGACCGCTTCGGTTTTGCGGATGGGCTTCGCCATCTCGCGGAGGAATGGCCATTCCAGCCGCGCGGGCTGGCCGTATCAACCACCAACACCAACCCGTAAGGAGAGAAGTATGCGACACCTAGGATTCATCGTTGATTGTGTTTTGGTGGTTTTCTCCATCGGTGCTCTGGCCCAAGACTCTGCACGCACTGTGCAGTATCACTCGCAGGACATCGTACCGATCCGCGCCAAGGTGAAATATACGACCCTTATCGAACTACCCACGACCGAGAAGATCATGGAAGCCGCCACGGGTGACAAGGAGTTCTGGATTGTGGACGTGGTCGGTAACTTCTGCTTTGTGCATCCGGCGAAACAAGGCATCAGCTCCAACTTGAATCTCATTACGGACAAGGGGAACATCTACAGTTTCACTCTCCAGGATATTTCTGCCACATCGACCACCCCTGATTTGAAAGTGATCGTGGAACCCGCCGATCGCTCTGCCATCGTTGCCGCCAGCGGCCCCCCGCAGTTCGTACCCGCCGCCCAACTCGAACAATCGAGGCAGCAGCTTGCCGCTCTGCAGTCGCACGTCGAGCAGGCGGTGGATGAGTACAAAAGCGCTTATCCGACGCGGCTCAAGTTCGACTATGCCTACAAGGCAAACGAAGCTCCCTTCAACATCCAATCGATCTATCACGACGACAGGTTCACATACATCAAGACGAATGCGCCTGAGAAGTTCAGTGTCTATGAGATGAAAGACGGCAAACCCAACCTCGTCACCTACGACCTCCGGGAAGGGACGTACATCATTCCGAAGATCATGGACAGCGGATACGTGGAGCTGGGCAAAAAGAAGATGGAATTCACGCGCAGGGGATCGCCGTCATGACCGAGAACGTCTTCACTCGGCACACGGAACCGCAGGCGGAACCAACGTTGCACCGCAACCTGGAACTGCCCAAAGGCGTCTTGCAGAAGAACCTCAAGACCTTCGTTTATCTGGGGGCTGCCTTGCTCGTGATTGTGGCGGCGCTCTTCAGTTCGTCCGGCAAGAAGACCCCCGCACAACAGGCCAGCGCGAAAGGGCAACCACCGCAACCAGCCTTACAGGACAACACCGACAGCAACGTGCAAGAGTTGAAGAACCAGATTCAGGCCGAACGTCAGAAAGAACAGCAGGCGACAATGGCCGCTGCGATGGGAGATTCAGCGCTCGCGTCTGCGACTCCTCAGCAGCGGGCTGCAGCCGCGGCCTATGGGCCGACCGGCCTTGCCGTGCCCTGTAATCCGGGCCAGCCGTGCCCGCAAGCGCAGCAGGGCAACATGCAGATGCAACTCACGCCTGTGCAGCAGCAGGCACAGTTGATCGCTGCGAAAGAACGCGAACGAGCTGACAACTCCCGTTTCGCTTCCAATCTTGTGTACTCCCGCTCTGCCGATCCGCCGCAGCAACAACGGCAAGGCCTGTCCATGCCCGCCCAATATGGCCCTGTCGAACGGCAGACAAACAGCAGTCTCGTCTCCCCACCAGCCGAAGGAAAACAAGAGGACACGCCCGGAGGGTATAAACGCCCACTGGAGGCCAATATCGATTCAGCCGTCGGTCAGCCGTATCTCGTCTACGAGGGCTCCGTTCTCGACACTGTTCTCATGAATCGTCTGGATGGAGACGCCGTGGGGCCGGTTAAAGTCCTAGTCTCAAATCCGCTGTATTCGCACGATCTTCAACACGTGATCATTCCCGAGGGAACGGTTGTTTTAGGCGAGGCCAAGAATATTGGAGCGGCAGGCTTCGGCCAACAGCGGCGTATGGCCGTGGTTTTTCACCGCCTGCTTATGCCAGACGGTTACTCCGTCGATCTCGACCAGTTCCAGGGTCTGGATCAGATCGGAGAGGAAGGACTGAAAGATAAGGTCAACAACCACTACCTCCAAATCTTCGGCACCTCGATCGCCTTGGGTGTGATTGCTGGAGCCAGCCAGATCACTCAGGGTGGCGGAACGATTACCACCAGCGGTTCCCAAGCATTCACCAACGGAGCGGCTGGTAGTGTTTCGCAGTCTGCAACCACGATACTTGATCGCTTCATACAGATACCACCCACCATCACGATACGAGAAGGTCACCGCGTGAAAGTGTATTTCACGCAGGACTTGCTTCTTCCTGCGTACTCGAACCACACTATTCCGCAGACGTATTGAGGAGGCGATATGCGCAGAATCATCGTTGCCGTTGCATTGCTTTCCACTCTGATCCTCTTCGGTTGCAAGAAGCAGATTGCCTGCGACCCTGCCGATTCAGAGGCGGTGTGCAAAGCATTCCAGCAGTGTCTTCATTCGGATACCTCGGCTGAGGTCTGCCGGATGGGAGAGCAGGACGCTAACAAACTCGAAAAAAACAAGAAGCACTGATTACCCAACAAGGAGCTCTCCCCATGAAACGCACTAGTCTCACCCTCGCCGCAGTCTTGTCCATCATGCCCGCCACCATCGCGCACGCGCAGTTCGGGTCGGGGATTGTATACGATCCCACTCAATCGGCCCACGCCATCACCCAGATCGAGCACGAGGAGCGGTCCATCAGCAACCAGGTGCAACAGATCGAGAACGGCCAACAGATTTTCTCAAACACTGTCAAGATCGCAAGCACGGCACTCCAAACCTACAACCAGGTGAAGCAGCAGTACAACCTCTACCATCAGATGATGCTTGCGCCGCGGATGCTTTATTCACGATTCCTTTCGCCGACTTCGGATCTGCGACTGCTGCAACAGGTCTCGAATACCTACGGCAACTCCGGAGGCTGGGTCAATTCCGCCAACACTGGAAATGGAGCGTCAGCCGCCTACCAACAAGTGAGCGTTCCTCGCACCAACAGCATGATTCCGGGCTACGGCAGTTTCAGCACCTCCGGGCAGCAACAGATTGCCGCACAGGGCGCCACGGTCGATATCAACGATTCTGTACTGACGAACAATCTCGAAACGCTTGGAACGATCCGGGCCAATCAGACGGCAAGACAGACCGACATCGCCAATCTGGAAGCTGCGACACAAACCCAAGATCCAAGCCAGCAGACCATCATGGCGGCGCTTCAACGCATCAACCAGGCTTTGCTTCTGCAGTTGCGGACTATGCAGGATGCCAACCAGATCAACGCCAATCTTGCGCTTCAACAGATCGTCGCCCAGAAACAACAGCAGGACGCACTAAAGGCGGGATTCCAGGACACTGCGAACTACGCGAGCACGTATCAAACACATGTTGCGCCGGCCTACAACGGTGGTGCACAAGCCCTGACCTATTGATTGTCGATGTACCCGCGAGAGGTGATGTATGGGAGTGCTGAATTGGATCACGCAGGGTTGTGACACGCTGACCGCCACAGCGTCGCCCACAATCGATGCTTTGGGGGTTCGCATGTGCATCGCGCTCGCGACCATCATGCTCGTCTGGTTTGGGGTGCAGGAATCGCTGGCCTCCACCCACGGAGGCCAGGGTTTCCACATGGGGAAGTTCCTCAGCTTCTTCATGCTGATCACTTTCGCCTATACGCTCGTGCGATTCTACGACAGCAGCATCCCAGGTGTTGGCCAATCCTTCCGCGGCTTTATCAACGGCGGTGCGCAGTACCTTGTCTCGGTCATCGGCAGCGACAGCATCACGAGTATTCAGAACACGCTGAATCAGGCTCAGGCCACGAGCGGCCCCGGCATGGTGAAGGCCCTGATGAATCCCTACTACGCCATCGTGTATGTCATTATTCAAGTTCTGATTGCCACCTTCTCCGCTGCGGTCAGCGCCATCGTCGCATATGGAGCAATCGCCAGCGCAGTCATTGGCCTCCTCGGTCCCGTATTTATCCCGTTTCTTGTCTTTGACAAGCTGGAATTTCTGTTCTGGGGATGGCTCCGGGCATTCATTGGGTTCTGCTTCTATAAGGTGCTCGCCGCGGCCGTCCTGAGCATCCTGTCACACCTGCTCGCGCAGTATTACACGGAGTTGGTCAACTTCTCCGATCCCGGCAACATGGTGCAGGAGCTTCCGTTGCTGATCTTGCTAGTACTGGTCAACATCTACATCCTCTTCAAGATTCCTGCCATGACCATGAGCATCTTCTCCGGATCGTCCGGCGGCCATGGCGGCGGAATGGGCAGGATGATCACAGCGGCAATTCTCAGGGCGATCTAAGCAGGAGACATTCATTTTATGAGCAGCAGCACAACCCCATCCCCCGAAATCACCCGAGCTGCGGAGCGGTATCTGGAACAGTACGGCGATCCGCTGGTCATGAACACCTATTTGAAGGTGACGATTCTTGTGCTCGCCGCCGTCTGTTTCGCGCTGGTGGTGCTCACTTTCAAGAGTCAGCAAGCGCTCGCCAACATGCACCCGATGATCGTGCGCATTAACGACGTCGGCCACGCGGAAGCGATCGACTATCGGAACTTTCAGTACCGCCCGCAGGAAGCGGAGAACAAGTATTACCTCACCCGCTGGGCGGAACTGTATTTCAGCCGCAATCGTTTCACGATCGAACGCGATCAAACACAGTCGCTCTACTTCCTAAATAGCGACGTGCAACGTGCCGTAATCGACCAGGAACGCAAGGACAACAGCATTCAGAATTACGTCAAAGACAGCAGCTTGCCGTATATCGATGTGGAGATCAAGAACGTCATCCTTGACGACCTGCGACAGTCGCCGTATTCGGCGCGCATCGAGTTCGAGAAGGTGTACACCAACCCCGCGGATCATACCGAACTCAAGCGGGAGCGATGGACAGCCAGCGTCACCTATGTCTTTCGCGAGAATGTGAAGAACAATGAGCTTGCCGTGAACCCTCTCGGTCTGACCATCGTGCGCTTCCGGGCCGACCAGGCATTCAGCTAAGGATTCAGGAATTCATCGACCTGCCCAGAGACTTATTCATGTCCATTTCGGGCTGCCAATCCGGCTAGCTTTTCCCACCTGTCCTCGTGTCCGGTGGAGTCGGCGAACAAGAGCCTTTCGACGCGCAACTACCGGTGGCGAATTGCGTCCTTCTTGCGGCGGACATGCCCGCTCGAATCGAGCCGCGATTGCCGCGAACTTCAGCAGCCAATGCGCAGATGACAACTTTGCTCTGGAGCGTGTCTGCCGTTATGTATCCCGCCTCTTGCTCGGTCACAGCTTCGGGGCCTTTCCGGCGCCCGGCGGCACTCGCGTCTTCTGCTTCGGCATTCTGCGCCCCTTCGGGTCATCGGTTCCTCCCTAGACAAGTTTGAGAAACGCGGCAAAGAACGCCCCTCAAACTTCTTTCGGGCCCCTCCCAGAAAGCAGACCTTCGGCACTTGGGAGCCGGGCCCACTCGCTAAGCTCCGCCCAGTGTGACCCGAGCAACAACGGGCGAATTCAACAAACGGAGACACTGTCATGTACCAGAACAAAGTAACCCTCATCGGCTTTCTCGGCAGCAACCCAGAAGCTCGCACCAACAGCACGGACTTCAGCGTCACCACTCTCTCGCTGGCAACCAAGTCCTCCTACAAGAAGGATGGCAAGTACATCTCGCACACCGAATGGCACCGTTGCGTAGTCTTCGGCAAGCTCTCGGAGTTCGCCAAGACGCTCACCAAGGGCGCACATATCCAGGTGGAAGGCGAACTGCGCAGCCGGGAGTACGAGAGCAAGAAGACGGACACGAAGCAGCGCGTCTGGGAAATTCGGGTCGCCTCGATCCTGAAGCTGGACCGCGCCGAAAAGGCCGCCCCGGAAGATCAGGATCACGATGAAGTGCCCCAGGAGGAAACGGCCGCATAAGCCCTTGCTCTTCACTCTCGGAAGCCTGGCTAACCGCTGGGCTTCCATCGCTGTGAGGTTCCCGCTATGAGTTTCGAATTGATCCTGCCATTCCTTCGGCCGATAGAGCCGCTGCTGCTGGACGAAAGCATCAGCGAGATCATGGGCAATCCCGATGCCTCGTGGTGGTACGAACGCGACGGGATCATGTCACCAAGAAGCAGACCATTTCGTTCGACGCCGGCAAGCTACAAACCGGCCTCGAAGTCATTGCCAATCAACTCGGCAAGAAGCTCGACGAGGACAATCCACTCCTGCACGCGCAGCTCCCGGACGGAAGCCGGCTTGGCGGCGGTCGATTCCGCCGGTCGTGCGCTGCCACACCTGCGCTCGTCATCAGGAAGTTCACCAGCCGCCATTACACCGTCGATGACCTGATCACTCGCGGCACGCTGACGCGGGCGCTTGCGGAGTTCTTAGCCGAGCAGATTCGCAGCGGAAAGACGCTGCTAATCAGCGGCGGAACCGGGACCGGAAAAACCACGCTATTGCGGATACTGGCCGACTTTATTCCCGAACAGGATCGCATCGTCGTCATCGAGGATACCTCCGAACTTCAGATCCAGAAGCCGAACATTCTGCCGACGGAATGCCAGACCGATACGTTCAAGGCCAACGATCTCTTTCGACGATCTCTTGAAAGTCCGCTCTCCGCTGGCGACCGGACCGAATCATCCTCGGGGAAGTCCGCGGAATCGAGGCACGAACGCTGCTCGATTCCTTCAACACGGGCCATGCGGGTTCGCTGGCTACGATCCACGCCAACTCGGCCGAGAAAGCCCTTCGCCGTTTCGCCAATCTCGTCATGCGCAGCCACGCGCAAACGACCTTTTCCGATACTGAAGCAGAGATCGCAGAAGCTGTCGATTTCGTCGTCCATGTGGAACGTCAGCCCGGCCGCCGCGTCGTCCGCGAGGTGCTTGCGCTTCGCGGCTATGACCGCGACGCGAAACGCTTCCTTGATTGAGCCCGTCTTCGAGGTACAACATGCCACACCATCGGCACGGAGTGCGCTGCCTTTTGCTGCTGCCTTGCGACCAATTCTGCGCAGGAAGATCCCCTGATTCCACTACCTATAAAGGAGAACCAACATGCCACTGCTTGAAATCAACCAAATCCGCCACATCTGCGCTTCTGTTCGGCTGGATGAGGTTACCGCCGCACAGGTCGATCAGTACGCCGCTTTTATCCACGCATCCGCCGACGATGTTGTGGACAAGGCGCTCAACTATGTCTTCTCGAAGGACCGCGACTTCCAGGACTTCCTGAAGACACCGCAAGCCAAGCAGGTTGCCTCCACTTTGCGTGTCCGTAAAGGCCCGAGCAATGGTGCGGCCGAGGAGCCTGCAAAGAAGCTTGTAGCCGGGGTGGAGTCCACGCCTTCTGTGCGGGCGGTGAAGGCATGATCGTGCATTCAATTTCGTGGTGGTGCAAAACGGTGCTTCGCACCGGAAGAATTTTGACACTCCACCCCTGAAAGGGTCGCTGCTTAGGTTCCCTCGGAACCCAATGTTGGTCGCTATGACAACAAAGAACTTGTTGGATCGCGGGAACCTGTTAGGTTCCTGCGTCCTTCAGAGAAATGAGTGCCCTGATGCTACCTAATCATTCAGAACCAGACAGGACAGAAGGGCTCGGTGCGAGGCCGGGAAAGCCGCAATCGGTCACTCAATACTAAGTTGACAGCGACCGAATTTGCGGCGGTCGAGAGTGGCTGCTGCAGCGCACGGGTGCGCGCTGGGCGAATGGGTTCGCGATGTGATCCTGCGAGAGTTGCGTGGAGTATCGGCGAGCGATCCATCTCTGGCCGAGATTCTCGGCGTTCGCTTGCTCCTGGTAAACGTTTTGCGGCCTCTGGCCGCAGGCCAGAGACTCACGCCGGAGGCGTTCGACAAACTGCTCGACGAAATCAGCGAGGCCAAGCATCAACTCGCCGGGAAGTTGGCTACTCCGCAGGAAGGAAATAGGCGATGGCAATGACAAAGTGGGGACGCAAAGAAACCATCATCTGGCCGCCGCACAGCCCGATTTACACCTATGGCGCGGTCTTCATGGCGGTCGTTCTTACCGGACTTTTTCTTTACTGCCGGTTCACGCTTCGGCAACAGCCCACTGCAGCGTTTCTACACGCCGATCTACATCCGATCGAGCGTTGCCGGAGCAATCGGAGCGAGCCGCAGAGACAACTACCGGATGCTCATGGTGGGCGCTCGCGGAATTCAACCGCGTCTGGCGACGAATGCCGACGTGACAGGACGGCAAGACGCCGCAACCGGGCGGCAAGCCCATCCCGCTTGCGCTCTCGCAGGCCCGCCTTGCAGCGCGGCTATGTTCTTCTCTACCTGGGACCAGAGCAGAACTACATCGACGCGTCCTTGAGTGCCTACCTCAAGAAGTGCGGTTTACGGTGGCGATGGCCTTTTCGATCTCTACAAGCTCCCACTGCTTTTCGGTCTTGCTATCACTGGTCATCCAGCTCCCGTTTTCCATCGCCAAGGACGTCCAGCGGCGCAAGGCAACTGAGGTACGGACGACGACTGAAAGGCCCCGAGATGATGACGCCGAGGGAGTTCAACGGCAGCGGTCCAAGGAGACGGCATCGGCATCAAAACCGACGGGATGAAGGCGATGATCCGCATACCGGAGCGGGCCGAGGCACAGCACATGCAGATCATCGGAGATACCGGCGCGGGCAAGACCGCCATCATGCTCCAGATCCTTCGACAGATAAAAGCTCGTGGCGATTCAGCGATCGTCTACGACCCGGCACGAGAGTTCGTCCAGCGCTTTTACGACCCGAAGAATGGCGACGTGATCCTGAATCCGCTCGATAAGCGGTGCCCCTATTGGGGGCCCGCGGAGGAGCTGCGCCGTCGCTCCGAGGCAAAGGCTCTGGCGGTGTCCCTGTTCCAGCCGCCACAGGACAAGAAGGGTGAGTTTTTCATCGAGTCCCCACAGAAGATCTTCGCCTTCCTGATGGCCTATGGCCCGACACCAGAGGAGTTGGTGAAGTGGATGTCGGACCCGCAAGAGATCGACCGAAGGCTGAAAGGAACAGAACATGCTCACCTGATCGACCCGAAGGCGCACCATCAGCGTGCTGGTGTTCTTGGCTCGCTTGGACTGGTCGCTGACAGCCTCCGTCTGCTCCCGAAGAAGGGCGAGGGAAATGGCGAGTGGTCGGCCACGGAGTGGGCCGAGACGCGGCAGGGATGGATCTTCATTACTTCACTCCCAGCAGAACGTGAGGCACTTCGTCCGCTCCAAAGTCTATGGATCGACCTGCTCGTCTTGCGTCTGCTGAACGAGCCGAAGGAGGGCCAAAAGCGGGCATGGTTCGTGATCGACGAGCTGGCGAGCTTGCAAAAGCTCCCTCAACTCCATACCGCCATCACGGAAAATCGAAAAAGCAGGAATCCGGTGATTCTGGGTTTCCAGGGTAAGGCCCAATTGGAATACCTTTACGGCCACCTGGCTGAGGTCATGCTGTCCCAACCGGCAACCAGCATTTGGCTCAAGACAAAGGAGCCGAATGCTGGCGAGTGGGTCAGCAAGTTCATCGGCAAAGGTCGAGATCGAGCGGCTGCGCGAGACCCACTTCGACGGCTCCCGCGCTGGGCGAAACTTCGCGCTGGACCGGCAGATCGAACCGCTGGTAATGGAGTCCGAAATCTCCGGACTCCCGGACCTCCATGCCTACATGAAGTACGAGAACTATGTGACGCGCTTCTCATTCCCGTACTTCGATATGCCGGTTGTCGCCAGTGACTTCGATCTCCGCGATACGCCCGAGGACAAACTCCCCTACGATCCGAAAAACATCGGAGCGACTAAGCCCCAGGCGCGCCCGCTTGAGATTGAAGCCGGAGCCAAATGTGCCCACGCCGCCGCAGCGAAAAGCGCCCCGGACGGCGACCGAGATACCGCAGCGGGAGACCGAACTTGAGACGAACGTAAACGCCCAACAAAGCCTCAATCTTCGGGGATAGTAACTGCCATGCTGACCATTTCCAAGCCGCTCTCCGCTGGCCAGGCACAGACCTACCACCAGAAGGAGTTCACCGCGAAGGAGCAGAACTATTGGTCGCAACGCGGCGTCATCGCGGGCGAATGGCAAGGGCGACTGGCCGAGCAGTTCGGCCTTGCCGGGACGGTTTCCGCCGAGGACTTCGCGAAACTCAGCCAGGGCCAGCATCCACAGACCGGCGAGCAGCTTGTGCGACAACGAGCGTCCTATGAATATCAGGATGCCGACGGCAAGACCATCAAGACGATGGAGCACCGCGCCGGTTGGGATGCGACATTTTCCGCGCCCAAATCCGTCTCGCTGACCGCGCTTGTCGGCGGCGATGAGCGTGTCCGCGAAGCGCACCGGGAGAGCGTCCGCGTTGCCCTTGACCAGCTCGAACAGTACACGCAAGCCCGCATCGGCGGCAATCATCCGCCCGAGACTACGGGCAAATTTATCGCCGCCAAGTTCGAGCACGATACCGCCCGCCCCGTCGATGGCTATGTCGCGCCGCAACTGCACACCCACGCGGTCGTTTTCAATGTGACCGAGCGCGACAATGGCCAGCCGCGCGCGATTCAGCCGCAGAGCCTCTTCGCCTCCCAGCAATTTGCCACGGCCATCTATCAATCCGAGTTGACGTACCGCCTGCGCCAACTTGGTTACGAAATTACGACAGGGCGGAGCGGTGCGCCGGAGATCAAGGGATACACACAGGAATATCTCGACGCATCCAGTCCCCGGAGCCAACAGATTCGTGAATACCTCGAACGCACGGGCCGCTCGGGGAAGGAAGCTGCCGAGATCGCTGCGCACTCGACGCGTGACCGCAAGGAAATTCATTCGCCGGGCGAGGTGATGGCCGCGCACCGGAAGCTGGCGGCAGACTTCGGACACCAAGCGGACGCGGTTGTACGCGCAGCGCGTGAACGGTCTCAACATCAGGAGAAGCCCGTCAACTCGTTTGAGCGCGTTCGAGAATCTCTGACCTTTTCTCGCGACAAGAACTTCGAGCGCGAGGCGGTCGTGGATGAACGTGCGCTGATCCGCGACGGGCTCCGCCGCGGCATGGGCGAGATCACCCATGTCCAGGTCCGCGCCAATCTTGACGCTCGCTTGGCTTCCGGGGAATTTCAAATCGTCGAGCGGCCTCAGGGCGTTCCGGGCCGTCAGTTCACCACCGCCAAGACCATCGAAGCGGAACATGAAATTATCCGCAGGATGCGTGAGGGCCAAAACCATGTTGAGCCGGTTCTTTCGCGTCCGCACGCCATCGCCGCTTGCCGATCAGCACTCGCATCTCAACCACGCGCAGAAGAGCGTGGTCGAAGATGTTCTCAGCTCGCCGGACCGCATCCAAGGAATCCAAGGCTTCGCCGGCGCGGGCAAGACGACCACGCTCACAGTCATCCGCAGCGCTGCGGAAAGGCAGGGCTATCAGGTCGAGGGCTTCGCCCCGACCTCCCGCGCCGCGCGCCAACTAAATGAGGCAGGCATCGAAGCCGGAACCCTGCAAGGCTTCCTCGCCCGCACTGCGAATCCCGACCTACCGAGAGCAAAAGCACTTCTACCTTGTCGATGAATCGAGCCTCGCCAGCACCAACCAGATGCGCGAGTTCCTTTCCCGGCTTGGTCCCGATGACCGCGTGCTTCTGATCGGCGATATCCGCCAGCATCAGGGCGTCGAAGCGGGCCGCCCCTTCGAGCAACTGCAGGAAGCCGGAATGCGCACGGCGCAAGCTCGATGAGATCGTTCGCCAGCAGGACCCGGCTCTGAAATCTGCCGTCGAATTGCTGGCCACGGGCCAAGTCTCCGCTGCGCTCGACGCACTCCAACAGCAGGGCCGCGTGAAGGAAATTCCCAACGCGGAAGAGCGCATCCGCGCCATCGCCAAGAGCTACGTCGAATCGCCCGAGAACACTCTCATCGTCTCACCGGACAATGCTTCCCGCCGCGAACTGAACGTCGCGGTTCGCCAGGAGTTGAAGGCCAATGGAACCGTTGCCCCGGAAGATCATACTTTCCGTGTCTTGGTTCAGCGTCAGGACATGACCGGAGCCGAACGATCCTGGGCAAGCCACTACGAGATCGAACGACGTAGTTCGCTACACACGTGGCAGCAAAGCCATCGGAATCGAAGCTGGCGCCTACGCGATCGTTGTCGCGATCGACCCAGCCGCAAACCAGCTCACGGTCGAGAAAGCGAACCAGAGAACTTGCCACCTACGATCCCCGCCGACTCACCGGCGTCAGCGTCTACCAAGAGATCGACCGTGAGTTCTCCGTAGGCGACCGCATCCAGTTCACCGCCCCGGACAAATCGCTTGGCGTCGCCAATCGCGACCTCGCCACCATCGAGGCGATCCATCCCGATGGTCGACTTTCCGCACGCCTCGACAACAACCGCCAGATCGAGTTCAACGCCATCGAGCATCGTCATTTCGACCACGGCTATGCCGTCACCAGTCACAGCTCTCAGGGCCTCACCGCCGAACGCGTTCTCGTTCACGCCGATACCAGCGTCCACCCGGACCTGCTCAACTCCCGCTTCGGCTACGTTTCCATCTCCCGCGCCAGCCACGAGGCCACGCTCTTCACCGACGACATGGCAAAACTCGGGCCCCAATTCGGAGCCGATGTCTCGAAGACCTCCGCTCTGGAAATCAGTGAAGGCTCATCTATCGCCCAGGGAATTGGGCTCAGGCAGTGAAACGCCACCCGCGCTCTGAAGCTACGTTGGCGTCTCAGGCGGGGCTGTTCAAACATCCGCTCAATGACTACACTCACCGGTGAGTGTCGCACCGGTCGGAGTGTTGATTAACACCGAAGCTGACACACGACCAGCCAGTCCTTGGCTTTCCCTAAGACTAGAAGCACGGCTTCCGATAGCTCTTGTGGGCCATTGGCACACCGGCTAACGCGAACCTATAAACAGGACCGATGATGATGTCAGCGCTAAGAGCGCCTAAGCCTGAAACGCCGGAGAGGGCGCTGAACCGTCGGCTACGTGACCTGCGTGAGATCGCACACGACTTACGGGGCTCTGGGATGACACCATTACAGACATGCCTCACAATAATCAACAATCGTGTTCTGGATTTGCGGACCCGGTCCTTCTTTTCCGGTTTGCCGGGAGACGAGAGACATTATTGGGTAGCCAGTCTATATGCGCTCCTTATGCCAAAAGCGCGCCGACGCAAACTCTCCGCTTACTTCACACCGCCACACCTTGCCCATTACGCTATAGAAGCCCTCGTGGCTGCGGGTGTTCAGCCGGGACGTGATCGTATTCTCGATCCGGCTTCCGGTGGGGCTGCCTTCTTAGTGCCTCTCGCAGCTCGAATCGCTGACCATGCCCGGCGGCGTGCCCGTGGGGAAACGACCCTTCAGGCGATAGAGTCAAGCTTGGCGGGAGTCGAAATCGACACCGCCCTCGCTAAACTTTCGAAGGCCCTGCTCTGTGATCTGCTTCGTGACGAGATCGCCGCAGCCGGTAGAAAGCCCAATATTACGATTCAACGTGCCGACACCCTGACGCTGTCGCCCCCCGACATACTTTACGACGCGGCCATTGGAAACCCGCCCTACGGGCGCATCTTTCGCCCCTCGAAGACCACGCTCAAACACTTTTCCAGCGTCATTAGCGACGGACATGTAAATCTCTATGCCCTCTTCCTTGAGCAAACAATTCGTTGGGTAAAGCCCGGTGGCGTAATTTGTCTTATCGTTCCCATGTCATTTGTTGGCGGACCATATTTTGCGGCGCTAAGAAAGCGCATTCTCGAAACATCCAATGTTCTGCAGCTCGATCCCATCGACAAGCGCAGCGACGTGTTCCTAGATGTTTTATACGATGTCTGCGTTCTCGTACTACGAAAGAAAAGTACCCGCGCGCGTGTCGCGATCCCCACAAGCTCTCTCCTCATGATGGGAGAGCCAAACCGTTTTCTCGGCACGCCAGACATTCCGGATCGTACAACCGACCACATATGGGCACTGCCTGATGAAACCCGACAGGAGAAACTGTTTCAAATCGGTTTGCAAACAATCGCGGACTATGGCTACGCTGCCAAGACTGGGTACTTCGTATGGAATCGTGAGCAGCATCGCTATCGCACGGGAAACAAACCGCGCCCAACCGAAGTTCCGTTGTTCTGGGCACACAACGTGAAAGCTAAAGGCATCTGCGAGCCCTTCGACAGAAAGGATAATCGTATCGGTTTCGTGAAAATCGATCGCCAGAGTGACGCGATCATATCCTCGGATGCGATCATTCTACAGCGAACAAGCAACCGGCGACAGCCTCGTCGATTGATCGCCGCGATTGTTCGCCAGGCGAGAGTCCCGGGGTGGCGAGGATTCGTTACTGAGAACCACACCATCGTCATCACTCCTGATCCGACTAAGAAACAAACAGTTACATTGAGTACTCTGCGCCGCCTGCTTAATACGGCGGCTGTCGACACACGATTCCGCCGGATGTCTGGCTCAGTAAGTGTTTCGACAAAGGCTCTGAGAATGCTTCCTCTCCCGGCTGCGGTTCACGTCAGCGCCGCTTTCAAGTGCGGCGTTCAGGACGACGCTGTCGCAGATGTCGCTTATGCCAAATCAGTGGCGGATGGCAAAGAAAACTCGTCTGCTATGGCCGCGGGTGCATGATTCTGATGTCCGGCAGTCCCAATGCGAGCAATCAAGCCACGCCAATCATCGGTACCGGAGCACACAGTCAACATTTCGATGTCAGCCTGCGCCGACGCAACGAACCTGGTCGTTGTTGCCGTCTTGGAGCAGCTGCAGAAGATGTGCTACACACATTCAACCGAGTCATCACAGAAGGCAAGAGCGAAGCGCTCCTATTGTGGCCGCTCGGCATTGAAGGAGCTGCCGTATTTCATGCTCTGGCTGTTCTCACCAAAATAAGCATCTGTGACCAGCAGCGTCTTGTAACTCTCTTCTTTCCGTGGAACCGCAACGCTGGCGGAACCCAGAGGACCTTATTAGTAGACCGAGATCAGATCGTTCGAGCCGCCCTCAAGCCGCTTAACCGTGTTCACGAGCGAGACTACCGTGACCCCGCATCCGGTTTCCTGATGGCTCTTCACAGCCTCAAGCATCTTTCGACCGGCGAGGACGGCAATCGACGGCAACAGGCGATTGCCCGCGATCCAGGACTGATGCACCCTACGCTCTTCGAGATAGTTCCGCAGGCCGGAATTCATTCATCAGATATTCCCGTTCGCCAATACGAATTCTTGCAACGCCTTCGCCGTTACACATGGATCAAAGAACGCGATGAATATGTTAACGCGGCAAGCGATGCCTCAAAGACCCCCTTCTTTCTCTTCGGTGTGCATCCGGATGCAGTCACAGTCGAGCAACTCCGCAACGCTGGCCTCAGTCCCGAACGTGGCGGTCGACGCCCTGACATTGTCCTTCTTGACCTGACACGCCGGGCACGCAATGCCCTCGGAGGAAACTGGCGGGACCCAGTTGTACGCCTCTGCGGCGTGGTGGAAAAGCTCTATGGGCAGGCCTCTCCGCCGGTTCTCGCGGTCACCGACGATATATTTGCCATGCAAACGCTGCGATGGAAGATCCTAAGCGAATACGATGTACGACGTGGTGTTTCGAAAGATCGTCGCCCCGTTCCGTCGCGGCTCATTCTGAATTCAACTTCCGACGTTGTAGATTCCGACACTCCTGCTCCCGGCTCACTCGACGACCTCTCTGTTGAAGTATTCGGCGCGGACCTTCTCAACTTCGTCGACCAAGGACTGAAACTCAGGCGGGCCCTCCTCAATGCTGGCGATCAGGAGGTTGCGTCGTCCGTGGCTGCCGCCCTTGCCGCTCTGCAGAACTTGATGGCATTGCCCGGCGCGCCCCGCGAGTTCTTGACCTTCCTCGCCGAAAATCACCACGGGCACGAACTCCAGAACGTTGGGTCACGCTTTGATCATCTAACCCCGCGCGGGAAGATCAGTTCCGTGCTGAAGCTCGGATCGGCAGGCACAAATCACGCGGCGTTGACAGACTTCCTGCAGGCATTCGACAAGCTCTACTCCGAAGCCGAAGCACACAATCCAGGGGCGCGCATATTCGACGACTGCCTGGCGCGCTGTGCAAAACACTCGACACGGTCAGTCATTGCCTTTCCCACGGACCTTATCCGTGCTTTTGCAGAGTGGCGCGTTGAAAAAGAAGTGTCCCTGGCGGCAATAAAAGAAAGACTTGGCGAGGACATCATCTTCGCAGACAACAGGGAAGCGAGGGAACAACTTGCCGATGGCTCTGACACTCAGACCCGTTGCGAGCAAATTCTTTTCGTCGAACCTTTCCCGGATCAATTCCTCGCACTAATTACCAGCCCCCACTTTCCAAAAACATTCACGGTGCTCTGCCACCTCGCGCGTGCAAAGCAAATTCTCGAACGCACTGAAGTCTTGCTTCAACTCGATGGCATCGCTCCAGTCGAGTGGAACCTGCTTCTCGTTCAGGAACAGTTCCAGAAGGCGATCACAGGGCACGGCACGGAGATTCCCGACCTTGACAGCATCATGCTCCCGCCTCACATCGGCACGATCGACCTGACGGGCCCGCATAGCCAAGGTTCTGGGCCGACACGCATAATTCGCACATCTGGCGACGTTCAGGTCAGGGCCTTCGACGGAACAGAGCTCGCTGCATACGACCCTGATGCGTTGCAGCCATTTTCGCGTTGTCTCGCAAAGGACCTCCAGCTTGGGGATCAGATTTGTGTCTTCAGTCCGGATTTTGTCGAGGCCGCGCGGGAAAAGCTTCACATCAGCGCAACCGCGCCTGATGTGCTGACCTTGTACCATAAGACCGTCGCCGAGGCGGCTCTTAAACTACCTGGGTACGACCTCACCGCGAAGGCGGACGAACTTCGCAAGCGGATGCTGAAGATTGATGCGTCCTTATCGCTGCCGGGACCGCAGTCGCTTCGGCAGTGGATCTCCGTTGGCAATCTCGTTGACACACCGCGGGACGAAGTCAGGCCGCAAGCCCCTCGCGACCGCCGCCACTATCTATGCTTCATGAAGGCCCTCGGCATCGCTGAGGATGTTGCGCGGTCATACTGGGATTTCGGAGTTTTTTGGACACGTTCAATGCGCATAAAGAGCGGTTCCGCATTTCATCAAGTGTTTATGTCTGTGCTGGTCGATCCCTATGGAGCCGCTGCCCGCTTTTCCGAGGCCCATCGGCAGGAGGTGTGGAGAATATATGAAACAGCCGAGCAGCACGTCGTTACCGTAACCTCAAACGATCCAGAAGGAGATGTCCGATGAAAGTTGCTGACCTGCGGTCCTTGCCGCCGGCCGTTGCCGCTAGTCTCGACGACGCGAAGGAGGCTATTGTTGACGCCCTGCTGAATCTCACCTGGCAGCGCTCAAGTGGCGACGGGACAGAGGGCAGCCTTGTTTTTGGAACCAAGCCTTCGCTTAGATTCGTTTCCGGCTTCCTGCTCCCGCGCTTTGAAGAGACCGGCGAACAAGACGAAACATCGGACATTCATCTCTCCACTCACGGCCTCGATTGCCAAGTTTCATCGTCGGCGAAAGGAAGCCTCGTCGTCACAGCGGGTTTTTCCATTTATGTCCGTGCATTGCCAAGCTGGGAAGAATTGACAAAACCCGAACTTGAATTGTTTCCGAGTCCCCCGCTGCGCAAGGACCTGGAGACGGCAATTCGTGATGCGATGAAGACGCTGATGAAGGCTGCCATCACAAGGGAAGAAACCATACCCGCAGAGCAGAGGCAACAGCGACGCGATCTTCAGCAAAAAATCTACCGCGACTTGCTGGGTCAGCACGGCGTGGAGGTATCCCCGGATGAGTGGGTCGCCGACGCCGGCGCCACGCCCAATTCCGCTGAAGGAACGGGCGACATACCCTCCTCCGCGCAGGACGATTCGGGCGTGGAAGAGCCGCGTCTGGCAGCGCAAAGAGGACGCTACATCTTCCACAACGATGATGCGGCTCAACCCATCGATGTCCCGCAAAAGTGGAAACGACTCACACTCGACCTAGCCCCGTTGACGGTCGAAATATCCGACAAAGCGACCATTCAAGGCGCAGTCGACTCCTGGACGAAATCCATGAGAGAGGCTGTGATCAAAACCATTGCCGCATGGATTCAAACGGATGAAGGGCGAGACTGGGCCTACAGACCCGCCAACGTCAGACCTAGCAACATACGCTCCGAGCAAAGGTGGAACGAGTTTCTATTGGCCTTAAGAAAAACGGTGCCGTCAATCAAGGACATTGCGCCCGATCTCAGCGGCCTCCTGCTGACAGTCGACGTTGAGCCCGATTTGCGCGATCAAACGCTGCGCAACTTGCGCGTGATGCTCGAAAACAACAGCAAGGACGTACGAAAACGAATGCGGCACCGTTTTGACCATGCCATTCACCAGGTGAAGCTTGCTGTCGAACTACCCGCAAACGCTCACCGCTCATTGAAACTGGACCGGGTCGAGCCCTCCTACAGATTCCGCGATTTTCTCTCTTATCCCGCTATCGGAATAAACTGCGGCGTCACCGAAGCGCGCGCGGGCGACAGACTGCGCCTTGCGACGACCTGGATGCCGCGCTATCAGCAGCCGCGGATCGTGCCCACCGAGATCGAGGGCGTGCCCACCGATTTTGCGACTCTCGGTGCGGCTCAATTCGATCCTGCGTCTCTAAGGCCGCTCCTCAAGGCGTATCGAGACTGGATAACCGAAGAAGAGCGAACTCTCGATCCCGCCGCCGGTGTCGAAGATTCGGACCAGGCCGACCGCGAGCGGGAGAAATTCCGGCAGGACATTGAAAATTACTCCCGCGAGGTGAGCCGGATTGAATTAGGAATAGACCTTCTCGAACAGGCGCTCAAGAAGTTTCGAGCGGACTCGGGCTGCCGCGAGGCTGTTCCTTATCGCGCATGGCTTCTCTTGAACCAAACCTTTGGCGAAGCCGGCCAGGCGCGCGGGATAAGCAGATGGCGCCTGTTCCAACTAGCCTTTATTCTCGCCCACATTCCAACCCTGGCCTCGCGCATGGCCGAATACGCGAAATCACCGTGGTTCGACCCCGCGTTCGACGAAGAGACAGCCACATTGCTTTACTTTCCGACCGGCGGCGGAAAATCGGAAGCATTTTTCGGACTGCTTATCTTCAATCTTTTTCTGGACCGCTTGCGCGGCAAGAGCATGGGCGTCACGGCACTCATCCGATACCCGCTCAGATTGCTGACGCTGCAACAAGCCCAACGCCTCCTCTCCATTCTGATGCGTGTCGAATTGATCCGTCGAAGCGGGTCCGTTGACGGGGAACCGTTCGAGATCGGCTTTTGGGTGGGAAGCGGCAATACGCCAAACAAGTCCGACGATCCACGCTTGGCTCCCGTTCCTCATCTGGATGACAAGAAACATCCGAATGACGACAATCTTGGCGCCGACTACAACGAGGTCAACGACAGCTTCAACAAGATCCCGAAGTGTCCACTCTGTTCGCAGAGTACCGGCCTGAGGCGCATTTCCGCCGAAACGGACGATGAGATCGGAATTTTCTGCTTCAACCGCGAGTGCGAGTGGAACGTAAAAACCAACCAGTCCGCCCTGCCCTTCCTGATCATCGACCGCGACATTTACCGCCACGCCCCGGCGGTGCTCCTCGGCGTCATCGACAAATTGGCGCTAATCGGCCAACACCCGGCCACGATCAATCGAGTCATGGGAATGTTTGGCTTCGCCAGGTGGCGGGAATCCGCCGCCTGCCGGCTTGTTCTGCCCTCGTGGCCGAAATTGAAAGAAGGCCCGGCCGTGAACAACTGCGAGGCAATATCACCCGCATACAAGAAAGGTCTGGAGGTTTTCTGCGATCCCTTTCCATCGCTTGTCATCCAGGACGAAGCGCACCTGCTGGACGAAAGTCTTGGTACGTTCGCAGGCTTGTTCGAGACAATGCTGGAGCAGTTGTTTATCCGGGCCTCCGACTTGCTGGGCCACCGCGTCGCGCGCAGCCCCTTTGGAAACAAGTCCGTCCGCCTTCCCAAGGTGATCGCCGCCACTGCCACCGTCAGCGTGCCCCAGCAGCAATTCGGATCGCTGTACCAGCGCCGGCATATGCATTTCCCTTATCCCGGCACTTCAATTTACCGATCCTTCTACGCTATCCCCGCCACTCCTTCCAACCCTGGCCGCCGCGGTATCGGGGGGAACAACCCTCGCGGCCCCGAGATAGAAGCCCCGTGGATGCGCGTATACACGTCAATTATGACGAACGGCCGCAACCACACCGTCACCACCGTCGGTGTCCTTGCCGCATATCACCTCGCGATCACTGAACTATGGCAGGACCTCCTGACGGGGACACAGACGGAGCAGGTCGTGCGGCGCCTCCAAGATGCACTGACGCCAGGAACCCCCTTGACCGCTTTTCATGCCAATGCCATCACTGAATGCGCAAAGGGAGATCCAGGAATTCTGTTAACGCTTCTCGACCTGATGCGTATCTCGCTGACTTACGTCACCAACAAGAAGGGCGGCGACCAGGTCATTGACGCGTTCAGAGAGGAAGTGGCCAAGGTACACAAGCGCCACGGTCGAGCCATGAGCCAGTTCCACACCCGTCTCATATCAGGCGGCATCGATGTGGCCGAAATCCAGGAAATCATGCGCCAGGCTGACGGAGGAACCAAGACCGGCGACGAATTCCCGGACCTTGATCAGTCGCTGCGCAATATCGTCGCAACATCCGCGATTTCTCACGGCGTCGATGTCGACAAATTCAACGCCATGTTCTTCGCTGGCATGCCAAATGACATAGCAGAATTCATCCAGGCGTCTTCCCGCATAGGGCGTACCCACGTCGGCTTCAGTCTCCTTGTGCCCACGCCGCAGGCGCGCCGGGACCGCTATATCGTCGAGACCCACGACGTTTTTCACCGCTTTCTGGAGCGAATGATCGCCCCGCCTGCGATCACAAGATGGGCTGCAACGGCGCATGACCGGGTCCTCACGAGTCTGTTCCAGGCCTGGCTCGCCGGGTGGGCCGAGCAGAAGCTCTTCATCGAGCGTGACGACGACGAAAAAGAGCGCGCCCTCAAGTTCGACACCGTCAACGATGTAAACAGGCTCTTCACCGGGAATGACCTCCCGGGGGCGGCCAAGGATTTTATGGAATTCTGCGTTCTTGCGCTTGGCGTTCCCGGACGTGGTGTGAACCGCATAGGCGCAGCGCCACACCCGGAATACTATGACGGCCGCATCCGCAACCTCGCAAAGCAGCTCACCGATGAGTTCCGCACGGAAAACGCAACCACCAGGCTGGCGGACTACTGGGACAACTCGCCCGTCGGCCAGAAGCCCATGATGTCTCTGCGCGACATCGACGAAGCCTGCCGCTTCGTCCCGGCAAGGCCATTCGGCAGGAAGAGAATCAAAGGCGACGATGAAAAGGCCATGATTGCCGAGGCTCTTCGCATCGTGCGCAGGCAGCGCAGCCGCGTGGGCGAGCTCGACAGCGAGGACGGGGAAGGATAGAGAATGCAGAGATCAAGAACGCAAATCGCGACATCATACGCTCCCGGCGCTCTGTTTACCTACGAGGGCGGACTCGGATGCTGCGTCGCAGTCGCTGTGTCAACTCCAGTAACACCCTCCTCCCCGGCCGTTCAGAAGCAATTGTTCGAGCACCTCGCCGAATTCGTCGAGAGTTGGTTCCAACGCGCTGCCAATTGCCGCACCAAAGTCCCGGTCCTCCCGGAGCAATGCGTAGACAATGCATTTCTGAACCACAAGAACGAGCCTTTCGTCGATCCCGGACAGTTCGTTCTCAATCAACCCAGCCGAATAGGCTTCCTGCCCGATCCTCTCGTATTCGTCTGTTCCGATTGCGGGCGACTCGTGGAATTTGACGACATAGAGGATCTTCATAATCGCTGGCAACAACAGAAGAACAGGAAGGATTGTCCCCGCTCGGATTCAAAGCGTCACGGCTGGCGACAGGTCGATGTCGTCTACGCGCACTGGGCAGGAAATTATTGTGGGCTGAGCCCCTACCGCTGGGTGATGGCCCCCGACGGCAGGGTCAATCAGATCAAGAAATGCCAAAACTGCAGCAACGACGAATATCAGCTCGTCACAAACGCATCTCCTTTCTTCAGCGACTGGCGATTCCAATGCGTACAGTGTCTCGCCACGAAGGAGGTTGTCCAAGCCGATCGTGAAACGCTCGAACTTCTAAAACCCCGGATGGACGGCGGGCACGGCAACCTCCCGAAGGAATGGAACATGCTCCCGGTCTCGTACCGGGCCTCCTCAGTCTTCTATGCCCAAACTGACAGCTTCATCCTCTTCCGCGATGCTGAACTCACCGGGCTGCTCACCGCGGCCCGGCGATCCGATCTGATTTCACGCCTCATGAAGCTGTACAACTTCCCTGGGACGCCGCTCACACACGAGGAAATCATGAGGCAGTTGACCGAAAACGGGCGGCACGAAGAAGCGAAGACGTACAAAGAGCTGCTGGATATTCTGAAGGTTATCCCCGCGCCCCTGAAGGAAACAATGGAGAAGCAGTTAAGCGAAAAGAGGGCGGCCTTCGAGGAGAATGGTTTCATCGCAAAACAGCACCGGCACTCGCCCACTCTTTCCGCCCAGGTCGAATCAAACCAAGCATGGGCAAGACGCTACAACCCAATCCGTCTGGCGGTGGAACATGCCTCCCTCCGGTCCGAGGTCATTGACCGGCAAGGAACCGACCCGAGTCTGCCGGCCATATCGGTTCTTAATCCCGAGGTATGCGACATCGATTCCGCCGACGCGGACGGGCGTCAGTCTTACACAACAACGGTCACACGCCATCTCCGGCAGCTTGGGGTCGAAGAACTGATCCTCCTGCGCGGCCTCGACATCTGCGAATTTACGTTCGGCTATACCCGTGTCAGCTCCACACCCTCGACCACGATCAAGGATCTCGAAATGCCCGTGCGGCTCTGCGCGTTCGATTACGTGGAGAGAAAGAAGAGGCCGATTTATCTTCTTGAACAGAAAAATGAGGGCTTCTACATCAGACTTAGCGAACGGCGGGTCACGGAATGGCTGAGCCGGAATGCGCTTGGCGAACACCTGCCGCCCCGCGACGGAATGCGGCTGGGCGGACTGTTGATTGAGGAATACTTGGATTTCGGCCGCTTCTTGGAAAGCTACCGCGAACGCGCGACACCTCCTACGCCACGCTCCTTGCCCAACTACATCTATCTCCTTCTTCATACGATGGCTCACCATTTCGCTCACGCCGTCGTTGAATACTCTGGCCTAGAGCATGGGTCCATCGGAGAATATGTTTTTCCGGCAGGCCTAGCCTTTCTAGTTTACCGCAGGGGCATGACGCCTGATTTGGGAAATCTATCAGCGATGTGGCGCAATCACGGCCTCACGCTCCTCGAACAGCTTCTCTCCGAGCGCGCTCTCAAATGCGACGGCGGAAGTCTTTGCGACCATCGCGGCGGCGCCTGCCCCGCCTGCATTATGGCTCCCGAGGTCGCGTGCCTCGCCGGAAATAATCTTCTGAGTCGCGCCGCCTTGACCGGAGGTGCTCCGCCAGGTTGGGACGCGGACAAGACGGCTCTCACCGGCTATTTCCGACTCGGCGCCGATGAGGTGAAGCCATCATGACAATGTCGATACCAGAAGAAGCGGTTGTTGACGCCGTTGCGTCGGACCATCTTGTGGCCGCCGCACTCCTGGTGTCCTTGGCCAACCGCAACTCTCTCTCAATGCGTATCGGATTGGTCGATGACTTTGCACGAGAGCAGAATGTCTCACTGCAAAAACTGGATTCCATCATCCAACCAATGGCGGCTGCTGGCTTGCTTTCGGTGTCCCAGAACGGCATAACGCTTGCGGTGGCAAAGAGCGAGGGGCTCCTGCACGCGGCTGTTCTTCGCGGCGTCGCATACGCGCAGTATCGGCAACGCGACTCCAATCAGATCGACATTACTTTAAGCCCGCCAGCGCATCCATCCCGCTTGATGGAAATCCTGCCAAAGCAGGGTTTTGCGTGGACACGGCTCTACGACACCAAAGACAGCCTTCTTGAACTTGCCAGCCAGGCCCAACGAAGACTTGTCATCGTAAGCCCGTTTCTTGACAGCGAGGGCCTCCAATGGATTGGACAGCTCTTCGATACGACCGCCGGAAAGCCGATAGATCGGATACTCGTCGTGCGCGGGCGTGATCGGCTAGAGCTCGAAACCCTGAGCAGCCAACAATCGCAGCTGTCATCGCTGGGCATCGAAGTTCTCAGCTACGCCATAACGCACGATCCTGCGTTCAGAAGGCCTTCAGTGGAGACATTTCACGCGAAGATCGTCCTCGCCGATAACGACAAGGCATACATCGGATCTGCGAACATGACGCGGTGGTCCCGCGATTTTTCGATGGAATGCGGTGTGATCCTGAAGGGGCCTTCGGTAAAGCCAGTCGCGACATTAATTGAGGCCATTATCAAGATCAGCAATCCTTGGGTAGGGCGGGATAGTGCCACTTCCTAGTCTGCCCGCCTTTTAGGAATTGATGTCTGGTCGGTTTTACAACTCAACAGGAACAGGGTCGCCAACGTCACTGTCTCGAAAGTGAGGACACGCCGTGACCTTGAGATTCCGCAGTGTCACGCTCTCCTTCACGGTGCCCTGATTTCCATCATAGACAAGATACGCGTGAGGCAACGCGCGCCGCGTCCAATTAGTGACGATATCGACGGCGAGCCCCACGGCGGTCGACGCCAGAACGCCATTCGGCCAGACGACCTGCGGGCGCGGCCCGGCCTTGCCGTAGCGGGCTGCTTCTTCGGCGATCTTCTGGTCGGTCAGGAAACCCATGCACCGCATGCACGGGTTTCCCGGTGACGAGAGTATGACCTGGCCGCCGATGACCGGCGGGTACTGTCCGTGAACATCCATGCCGATATCGATGTAGTGCATCATGTAGCGGCGGCACGCCACTTCAAGCTCGTGCCGGCCCTGGTAGCTGTCCACGCCGCCGATGACGATCTGGCACTCCCTCAGCGGCTCGGGATTATCCTGCCACCTGCCGGCAAAGCCTCTGATCCTGGCCTGCGGCTGCAGGCCAAGAATCATCATTTTCGCAATGTGCAGCTTGGGTGTCTGCGCTGCAACATCAATCGACTTGGCGCCCACCAGCCGGTTCAGGTTCGATTCCTCGACGATATCGCCGTCGTAAATCACATAGTCCTGAAAACCAACATGAGCCAGCTGTTGGATGACGTGCGACCCGCCGCCGCCAAGACCGGGCACCCCGATCGTGCACCGGGCGATCCGCTGATCGGAGTCAGGCCCGAGAAACGACTGTCGCGAAAAACGCTCCTTGCTCACCGGCGAACCCCCTTCTGAAAAACCCCCAATGGTTTGCCGATCACGCTAACGCTCCCGGCGGCCACCGGCTCCTTGCGGCCCGGCAGCCACACCCAGCCGGCGCCGTGGTCGAGACTAAGAATGATGATGCCGTGCGCTGCCTCGCGCCCGACCGATTGAAATCCTGGCATCATCTTTGGAGTTTCGCGGGCATCCACGCCGCTCATCCCCGTCTCGCCCCTGTGCGGATGTACATGAATATGGAAGACCCCTTCCCGCGCCGGGCGGCCGTGATAGACCGCCTGCATCGCTCCCGCGATGGCATCGCTCCCGATCCTGGCGCCGACAGCGGGGTCATCGACGTATTGATCGTCAGGAATCGGTTGATACCGCGTAAGAAGGATCAGCCTCCCCTCACCCGCCAGCGTTCCCACCCGGCCAAAGACAAAGCCGACCCGTTCCGCGGCGAACGGGTGCGGCCGGGCCAAGTCCTGGAGAATTTCTCCGTGCAGTGATCCTGTGAGCCTGATCTCGATCTTCATTTTTCCTTTGTGAAACCTGTCAGATGGGCCACCAGGATTTGCGCCAGCGTCGGCGACGGCCGGTTGACCATCCACGAAAATGCAAACCAGTTCTTCTCGCAAATCCGCGCATTGCTGACGTTCCAGTTCCGCGTATAGGACGACCTGACCTGCACCGAAAAATACAGCCGGGACGGATAGCCGTCTGGTCCCCCGAACGGACGCAACAGGGCATCGCATTCCCGGGGCTCACACCCTTCCGGAAGGCGTAGCTTTTCCAGATGCAGGTATGTGTCATTGCCTTCCGTCAGCGCGCTGACTTTCGAGCAATACCCCTTCAGCTCCTCGATCTGTTCTTTCGCGTACTCCATCGCGCCCCTTACGATGACCCGCCCGATTGCGGCTGCGTGTGGAACACCTCGCATCCGTGGATCTTCACCGGCCGGTCCGGCGGCAGCGGCATCGGCGGCTGCCCGTCCTTCTCTTCCAGCAGCGCATACCCTTCAGGCGTCTGGCCCACTTTTACGAGAATCTCGGCCACCGTCCGGTTTCCCCGCTCGATCTTGTAGGGGTCGCCGTTGATAAAGATGGTCACGATGTCCTTGTGGGCGGTGATGAAGCCCTTCAGTCCGCGCTTCCGGAGATCGACTTCTTCCTCCGGCTCGACGATCTCGTTCTTGCCGTGGACGAATTCTTCGATAAGCTCAAAAGCGCATGGGCGTTTCCCGACCTTGCCCAGGAGCAGCTCGCCCTTGGGTGTCGGGGTGTCGATCCGGAAAACTTCTCCGTCAATGCGAACCCGGTATGCGGGGGCGTCAGGAACTTCCTCCCCCCGCTGCGAAACTTCAAAGATGTCGATCTCGGTGCTGGTCATGCTGTTTTGGCCCTCCCCGGCCACATGGTTTTCTGTTCCCCTCGCCTTCATTGCCGGGCGGCTCTTCCCCCGGCCCTCAGATGCAGCTTAATGGAAGCACGCTAAGTATATCAAGCATACACTACGCGCGCTTGAAAATGCAAGCAGTCCGCTCTACAATTCCGGCAGAGGAGAAAACTTGGGAGGAATCACAATGTCAGGCAGCACTACCCAGGGCAGTTCCGGGAAAGTCACCCTTGGACAGTACCTGGCCTCCATTCGCACCGACCGCAAGCTGACGCTCAGACAGGTCGAAGAGGCAACAAACAAAGAGGTTTCAAACGCATATCTCAGCCAGATCGAGAACGACAAAATCCAGCAACCTTCCCCGAACGTGCTGCATGCACTCGCCGATATCTATGGAGTCGATTACAGCCAGCTGATGGAGATGGCCGGCTACATCACCAACGTCAAGGCTCGGAGCCAGGGCCAAAGACACGGACGCGTGGCCACGTTCGCCAACCACACTCTTACACCTGCGGAGGAATCTGAACTGATGGACTACCTCAAGTTCATGCGCAGCCGGAAGAAAACCAGTGACAAAACCTGACGATAGCACCCTCAATCCCGACGACCTGCGTGCGGTCGAGGAACGAGCCCGCAAGCTCCTCGACCGCGCCGATGCCTGGGGCACGCTCCCCACGCCCATCGAAGACATCCTCGCTTGTGCGGAAATCCAGGTCGCGCCCACCAGCCTGTTCGACCCCGCCCACATCCTTGCCTACATACGCAGCAAGGGTGGCGATTTTGCCCACCGCATCAAGTCAGCTGTTTCGAAGGTGTTTGGACTCTATGACGCCGGCGAACGCGTCATTCATATCGACGATACAGTCGTTGAGTCCAAGCAGAATTTTCTGAAGCTCCACGAAACCGGGCATCACGAAATCCCCACGCACCGCAAGCTGTTTCGCCTGTTTCAGGAGTGCGAGAAAACACTGGCTCCGGACATCGCCGATCAGTTCGAGCGCGAGGCCAACAACTTCGCCCGGTTTGCCTTGTTCCAGGGCGATGCGTATGCGCGCTGCGCCGCCGATTGCGCGTTGGAAATCAAGACACCGATGAAACTGGCCAAGAAGTTCGGCGCCTCGATCTACGCCTCAGCGCGCGAATTCGCGCGCACGCACCACCACGCCTGCGTGGTCTATGTGCTTGAGCCCATCCAATACGTTCAAGGCAACGGCGCTCAGGCAGTAGTCCGCCGGATTGAGCCCTCGCCCGCGTTTCTCAGGCAGTTCGGAAAGCCAAGAGACACCCTGATTACGCCGGATCATCTTCTTGGTCCCGTCCTGCCCGTCGGGCGCAAGATGACGCGGCCGGTGACGCTTTCAATCGCCGACCTCGACGGAACGGATCACGACTGCGTGGCGGAAGCCTTTGATACGACGCGCAACGTCATTATTCTGCTGTATCCCGTCCATGCTTTAACGACGACGACAATCATTCTCCCCGCGGGCTTCAGGCAGCGATGCACCAGCTAGGACGTTTCCTCCAGCTTTAACACTTTTTTCAGCCGCTCGATAAATTCCGCCCGCTTCTCTTTATCCATCTTCGCCAGATTCTGCAGTCTCCACCGGACTGCCGGCAATTCTTCAGCGCCAGGCACCCCTAGCAGTTTCCAGTCAGGTTCGCCGCGCTTGAGGCCTAGGAGAAACTTGCGGTGATCCACAGGCATCTTCCCGACGATCTCCGCAATCATTTGCTCACGCGCCTTCACCAGCTCGTCGATCGTGACCGCGTCGTTCGTCATGCCCTCGAACCCCCGTGCAAACTCTTCCGCGATATCGAGGCGCGTCGGCTCCAGCAATTCCGCGAAAGGACGGTTGGTGCTGACCAGATAAATGATGAAGGCCCGACGCAGCTCATCGCTGATCCCTTCATTGGCCAGAAGGTCCCGCACGTCAAACAAGTCGCGCGGGTGTTGACGATCGAGTGCAGCCACTATTTTACCGGCGTAAAGATCCGGGAAAGACACGACCTGCATTTCGGCGAAGCCGAATTCGTCCTCGACCTTCGCCGCAACAGACATCGTCTTGGGGTCGTAGACGCATCCCCTCAATACCGGCGTGACTTCAATTTTTATCTGCACCTCATCCGCCCGCACGAGCAATTTCGTGATGCGGGTTTCCCATCGGGGCGCAGCGCGGTCCACCGCGGCGCCCGGAATGCCACCCACGATGGCATCACCGATCCGCCGCATTGCGGCATCGATCTCCGTCAATGATTTTTCACGATCCGCGACGGGCAGATACGTCAGATCAAGATCGACGGAAAGCCGACGCATGTAACGGACAAAGAGATTGATCGCCGTCCCGCCCTTTAAGGCGAAACACTTCTCCACCGCAACAAACGGGACGACCTTTATCAGCAGCGCGACCTGACGGCGATAATTCTCAGCCACCGGCATCGAGGTTCTCCGGAACGGTGATATTGAACTTGGTATCGAGTTTTCCGCCGCGCACCAGCATGCGCTTGCCGCTTCCCAAATCTACGTCCTTACGATCGAGCTTCTGGAGCCAGGCATGGTTGTGCCGCTCCGCGAACCACAGAAAGAGCCGCTTTACTTTTACACTTCGACAGTCAACGAGCAGCTTTTGAAGCTTTCGCGGACTCAAGTTGCGAAGGCCATCCATCAACATATCCGCCTGATGAAACGTCTCCCGCTCCGGGACCTCATCAAGCAACTCCAGGATGGCGCGTTCAGGCGACGACATCGTCAGCGGCCAAGTCCACTGACCCCAGCTTTGCCGCGCTAGGCCGCCGCCAAGGGACTCGCTGCTGGAATGCTCCTGAGTTTTCACATTGGCGCCTTGCCCGAGGCTGCTCGTGATCGCTCCATCCCGAAACAGTTTCTTGGCGTTGTGAAAGACGAATTTTGTATCGAGCTTCAGCTTGCCGACCCACGTGGGCAACGGAGCGTAACCGTAGAGGTGAACTTCCCGTGTTCCGCTCGGGCTCAGATAGTGCGCGAAACCCTGAAGCTCCAGCGCCGTCCGGCCGCCGACTATCACCGGGCATTGCAGGACCATCTGCAGCGAGATCACGAGGTTTTGCCACCGCAGCCATTTATCCTCTTTCGGGGCAGGAGGCGGCGCCGGCGGGCGGCGGTAGACCCCCCTCGCCACCTGCTCCAGCCAGCCGCGGGCAGCGTACTTGCTCCGCAGGGGACTGGAATAACCCCGGCCCTGGAGCCAGGCGGCGTCAACCACCAAACCTTCCGGCAGGTTGTGCTGGAGCCAGTTTAGCTTTCCTTGGATTTGCTGCCTCATGGTTAGTAAAATAGCACTATTGTAAACCATTCGCAAGTTTATACATTGCCAATTATGCTAACCTACAGTATGCAAAATAGGAATATAGTAAACCTAAACCTGTGCCTGCAAATTGATCGGCTGATTCTTCCGAGGGGGCCTCAAGGCCCCCTCGCCTCTTCTGACTCCTTCTTCTCTGTAAGACAAGCGATCAAGGCTGACTGCGCGTCAGTCGAAAATGCCACACGCACTGCCTTGCGAATTCCTGTGAGTGCCTACCGTGTGCTGACTTCCGATCCCTAGTAACCATCCGTCATTCTGAAAAGGAAGGCTACGCCATCTTTTTCCCACTTCGCCCTCCTCCGGGTGGACGCCGCTTGGCCGCGGCTCGGACGGACGTTTCGGACTGCGCCGGTTTCGCGCCAAACCATAAACCAAACGCGGTTTGTCACGAACCGCGCTTTCCCTCACGCCCTGCCACCCTCCCCCGGCCTCCGTTCTGCCCTTTGCCCCGTTCCGCCTTGTTTTTTCCCGCTGCCGCTCTAGTGAAGAAAAAAACAAGCCGGAAACGGCGCGAAAGGGAAAAACAATGAAGTTAGAGGAAATCAAGACACAAAACCAAAGACGCAGTCGATTACCTCGTCCAGTCGCTGGAGTCCGGGCACAGCGAAGTGCTCACCCAATACCTCGGCGCCATGGCCCGATTCCATACCTACATCCTTCGGCAATGTGATGTTGATTGCCAGACAGAAACCCGATGCCAGCAACGTTGCCGGAATTCGCACGTGGAACTCGCTTGGCCGCTTCGTCAAACGCGGCGAAAAAGGCATTCTCATTCTGGCTCCCATGGTCGGCAACGAAGCGCGTCAGGGACGAGACGCGGAGCCGAACCGAGCGATGCGAAGGGAACGCAAGCCCACCCTGTTCGGATTTCGCGCGGTGTACGTGTTCGACGTCACCCAGACCGAAGGCAAGGAGCTGCCCACGCTCACCGAAGTGCAGGGCGACGTGAGTGGCTACCGCGAACGGCTGTTGCAGTTTGTCGCCGCGCAAGGCATCGAGCTGAACTTTTCCGAGCGGATTGGCCCCGCGAAAGGCTTGTCCCACGGCGGAAAGATCACCCTGCTGCTTGGCATGCAGCCCGCCGAGGAATTCTCCACGCTCGTCCACGAGATCGGCCACGAGATGCTCCATCGCGGCGAGCGCCGCACCCTCACCACCAAGCAAGTCCGCGAAACCGAGGCCGAAGCCGTGGCCTTTGTGGTTTGCCAGTCCGTCGGCCTACAGACGGGAACCGCATCCGCCGACTACATCCAGCTTTGGCACGGAGACGCCAACCTTCTCCGCGAAAGTCTGGAAGCCGTTCAACACACCGCTGCCGTGATCCTCGGGGGCATCGCCCCCGAGCCCGCGGCGGCGACCGCAGCCGCATAACCCAAACACCAACCGGGCCTTTGGCGTTCACGTCCGATGTGTGCGCCCATGTCCCCAACGAAGGAAAATAATAAGGAGAAAAGCGATGCACAGTACACCAAATGCAGTTGCCAATCACGAATATCGCAGCGTTCCCATCACCGCGCTGGCCGAGTCCGCTACTAATCCCCGCAAACGCTTCGACCCGAGGAGCCTCGAAGAACTGGCGGCTTATGTGCCCAGACACATAAGCCGCTTTTTGTGTCGCTCGCCGTTTTGTGCCCGAAGACGGCAAACTCCGTGTCGAACTTGGTGATGCCTTCATTGAACGGCACATAACGTGTAACGGCGGAACCTGCCCTTCACACGCCGCTATGAAAGCCCATTGAAGCTGTCGGACACGGCTGAACCTCAATTTCCGGATTGCCCCGTCGCTCGGGAGTAATCGACAATTGGCCAGGGCATATCTCCGGATCGTCGACTAGAACTGGCGACGCGCTGTTCGGGCATTGCCGGCAGCCGCGCGAGAGAGTCCTCCTTGATCTGCAGAACTCACGGGGCTCTGACCATTCATCGCGAAGGAGACATCCAGTGCAGACAGACGCTCCCGGCAGACAGGGGGCAAAAAAGGAGTAGTCTTAACTTGTTGCCGCCGGAGGCCTTGTTGGCGAGTCGTGAAAATGCGGAGGATCGCGTGGCTCAGCGATCGGAACATATCCTAGACGCAGACCAGTTGGGGAAGCTGATTGAGGCGTTGGTGCGCAAGGGCTATGAAGTCATCGGGCCCGGGCTGCGTGACGGAGCGATCGTCTATGACAATGTTGAGTCAGTCGAGGATCTGCCTGCTGGATGGACCGACGAACAGGAACCGGGGCGTTATCGTCTGAAGCGCCGCGAAGATGATGCCTTTTTTGGATACGCAGTGGGACCACAGAGCTGGAAGAATTACCTGCATCCGGCGGACGTTCGACTGTGGTCGGCCGAGCGCCAGGGTGAGACGTTCCGCATCCTGAACAATGAGGCAAAGCCCGAACGTCCACATGCGTTCCTGGGAGCTCGAGCATGCGAACTGGCGGCGATCGCCGTGCAAGATCGCGTGCTGCTCGGAGACAAATACCGTGATCCCATCTATGACCAGCACCGTCGTGGTGCGTTCATCATCGCTGTACAGTGCACGCAGGCGGCGGCAACATGTTTCTGTGCGTCGATGGGAACGGGTCCGCAGGTGTCAAAGGGCTTTGACCTTGTTCTCACAGAACTCCTGGGGGCCGAGGGGCACCGCTTCCTGGTAGACACGGGTAGCGATCGCGGCGCCGAGATACTCACTGAGTTGGAAACGGTTCCGGCTACCGCAGCAGACTGCCAGGAAGCCGGAGCGAGGGTGGAAGCGGCGGCGCGCCAGCAGGTGCGCAGCATCGATACCACTGGCATCAAGGAGCTTCTCTACGAGAACTTTGAGCATCCGCGCTGGGACGACGTGGCCAGCCGTTGCCTGACGTGTGCCAACTGCACGATGGTCTGCCCCACCTGTTTCTGCACCTCTGTGGAAGATGTAACTGACATTACCGGAGATCACGCAGAACGCTGGCGCCGCTGGGATTCCTGCTTCACACAAAGCTTTTCCTACATTCACGGAGGCAGTGTCCGAACCTCCGCCAAAGCACGCTATCGCCAGTGGATGACTCACAAGCTAGCCTCCTGGATCGACCAGTTCGGCAGTACGGGATGTGTTGGCTGCGGTCGTTGCATAACCTGGTGCCCGGTGGGTATCGACATTACCGAGGAGGTCAGGGCTATTCGAGAAGGAGGCGAGAATGGAAACCCTTGAACGCATCATTGCGGAGCACCCGTTCTTCGTCGGTCTCGATGACGGCTTCACGAATCTGATGGTGAGCTGTGCCTCTAACGTGCGGTTCAAAGCAGGCACGTACATTCTCAGGGAAGGAGACCCGGCCAACACCTTTTACCTCATTCGGGAAGGGAAGGTCGCCGTCGAGGTTCTGGCGCCCCAGCACAAGCCGATTATCGTTTCGACCTTGAGCGTTGGGGAAATCCTGGGGTGGTCGTGGCTGTTGCCACCATTTCAATGGAAATTCCACGCGCGCGCTGTCGATGACGTGCGCGCCATTGCGCTCGATGGAGAGTGTCTGCGGACGAAGTGCGACGAGAATCACGATCTGGGCTACGAGGTTTTGAAGCGATTTGCGCAGATCATGGAGCAGCGGTTGGAGGCGACACGCTTGCAGTTGCTCGACGTATACGCAGTCAGATGACGACGATGGCAACAGCAATTACAACCGACCCGATGCTTCCCCAGCCCTACTCCGTACGACAGGTGGCCAAGGAGACGCCGGACACGTTTACCTTGAGGCTCGAACCCGAGAACCCAGTCAATGGAAGTGTATTCCAGCCCGGACAGTTCAGCATGCTGTGGGTGTTCGGAGTTGGCGAGTTGCCCATCTCCATTAGCGGTGATCCAGCGTTGCACGACCGCTTGGTCTACACGGTGCGTTCAGTCGGGCAGGCTACTCATTCGCTGGTGAACCGGGCAGTGGGCGACGGCGTGGGTGTACGAGGTCCGTTCGGAACAGGGTGGCCGGTAGACGCTGCGCGAGGGCGGGATGTCATCGTGGTGGCTGGCGGCATCGGCCTGGCGCCCTTGCGACCTGTTATCTATCACGTCCTGCAGAATCGGAAAGACTATGGGCGATTAGTCATACTCTACGGAGGGCGCAGCCCGCGGGACCTGCTGTATCGTAAGGAACTGGCGACCTGGGCGCGCAACCGCGAGACTCAAGTGCTGGTCACGGTGGACTACGGCGGCCTGAACTGGCGGGGCCACGTCGGCGTAGTCACGACGTTGTTCAAGTACTCCCGGCTGCACCCAGCTCGTTCGATCGCGATGGTCTGCGGTCCTGAGATCATGATGCGCTTCGTCACGCGGGAACTAGAAACGCAGGGACTTAGCCGCGACGATATTTACCTTTCGATGGAACGGAACATGAAGTGTGCCGTCGGTTTTTGTGGCCATTGCCAATATGGACCACACTTCATCTGCAAAGATGGGCCAATTTTCCGCTACGAGCAGATCCGGAAGTTACTGGAGAAGTATGAGCTCTAAATCAAAACACAAGCCCAGAATTGGTGTTTTCAAATTCGCTTCGTGCGACGGTTGTCAATTAAGCCTCCTCGACGCCGAAGATGAACTGCTCGGCATTGCGGGGGCAGTGAATATTGCCTATTTTCCTGAAGCAACACGCGCCATGTCGAAAGGTCCTTATGACATTGGCCTGGTGGAGGGATCGATTACCACGTATCAAGATGCCCAGCGTATCCAGGAAGTGCGAAGGCAGTGCAAGACTCTGATTACAATTGGAGCCTGTGCCACTGCAGGCGGCATTCAAGCTTTGCGTAATTGGAAAGATGTCGATGAGTTCATCCGGGTCGTCTACGCCACACCGAAGTTCATCAGCACGCTGAAGCTTTCGACCCCGATCGCTGAGCACGTTCCAGTCGATTTCGAACTGCGTGGTTGCCCGATCAACAAATACCAACTCATAGAATTGATCACCGCGACGCTGGCCGGGCGCAAGCCGAATGTTCCTTCCTATAGTGTGTGCATCGAGTGTAAGCGCAAAGCAAATGTATGTATTGCTGTGGCGCGCGGAGTCCCTTGCCTTGGCCCGGTAACTCAGGCGGGATGCGGAGCGCTCTGCCCAACCTACGACCGTGGCTGCTACGGTTGTTACGGGCCCATGGAGACTCCCAATACCGCTTCGCTTACCAGTCAGTTCCGAATTCTGGGACAGTCGGGCAATCAAGTGGCACGCGCCTTCCGGGGATTCAACGCCTGGGCCTGGCAGTTCCGCAAGGCCAGTGAAGAGTGTGAACGGACATGACCGGACGCGGAGCGAGAACGATCCGTGTCGACACGCTGGCCCGCGTTGAAGGCGAGGGTTCGCTTTACATCAAACTCGTGGGTGAACGTGTGGCCGATGTGAAGCTCAAGATCTATGAGCCCCCACGTTTTTTTGAGGCCTTCCTTCGTGGTCGTCACTTCTCCGAAGCTCCGGATATCACTGCGCGGATCTGTGGCATCTGCCCCATCGCTTACCAGATGAGCGCAGTGCACGCCATCGAACGGGCTCTGGGAGTTGGAATCGACCCTGCGGTTCGCCTACTGCGTCGCCTTTTTTATTGCGGCGAGTGGATTGAGAGTCACACCCTGCACGTCTACATGTTGCACGCGCCCGATTTTCTCGGCTACCAGGACGCGATCGCAATGGCGAAAGATCATCGAGCGCTGGTCGAAAAAGCGCTGCGGCTGAAAAAGATCGGCAATCGGATCGTGCAATTGCTTGGCGGACGCGAGATTCACCCGATCTCCGCAGCGGTCGGAGGTTTTTACAAAACACCCACCAAACAGCAGTTGCGCGATTTAGTAGGTGATTTGGAATGGGCCGTTGAGGCCTCGTTGGACACGGTGCGCTGGACAGCCGGTTTACAGTTTCCCGACTTCGAGCAGGACTATGAGTTCGTAGCACTCCGTCATGCGGACGAGTATCCGTTCAACGAGGGACGCCTGGTGTCGAATCGCGGTCTGGATATCGATGCCGCAGAATACGAAGATCACTTTGTTGAGTTGCATGTCAAGCACTCAAACGCTTTACACTCCGTAGTGCGAGGAAGAGGCTCGTACCTCGTAGGCCCGCTGGCACGGTATAACTTGAATTTCGACAAGTTGCCTGAGGTGGCACGCAAGGCGGCGGTCGATGCGGGCCTGCGACCGCCCGTAAAGAACATTTTCCGGAGCATCGTGGTCCGCGCGGTCGAACTCGTCTTCGCCTGTGCGGAAGCGTTGCGAGCCATTCACGAATACGAGCCTCCAGCCGCACCACGAGTTGAGGCACCCAACCAGATAGGTGTAGGTCAAGCGATCACTGAGGCACCCCGCGGCATTCTCTATCACCGCTACGCCTTGGATGGAAACGGGTTGATCGTCGCCGCCAAGATTGTGCCGCCAACCTCGCAAAATCAGAAGCGGATCGAGGATGATCTCCGCGAGTATGCAGCGCAGTTGATGGCATGGCCCATCGAAGAAGCAACCTGGAAATGCGAGCAAGCGGTGCGGAGTTATGACCCGTGCATTTCCTGCGCTACCCACTTCCTGAAGGTTGTAGTAGAGCGTGAGTGCGTCAAGGATTGAAACATGCTTATCATTGGCTGCGGGAATCGGGAGCGAAGCGACGACGGGGCCGGGATCCTGGTCGCGGAGCGATTGCGGGAACTTGGCATCGAAGCGGAAACGCGCATCGGCGAAGCTCTGGATCTCATGGAGGCTTGGAATGATGCCGACGACGTGATCCTGGTCGACGCAGTGTTAACAGGTGCGCCGGTCGGCACGGTGCAGGCATGGGACGGCCGGCAGTCGCTGGCGTCCGTCAGGACAAATGCTTCGACCCATGGCCTAGGTGTAGCAGAAGCAATCGAACTTGCTCAGGTTCTGGATCGCCTTCCAACACGGCTTCGGGTCTATGGAATCGAGGGGCGGCGATTCGAACCCAGCGCTGAGATCTCTCCCGAGGTACAATGCGCCATCGAAGACGTGGTGCGAAGAATCATGGCCGACCTAATCGCCCCACACGATCATGGCCTGTGACTGAAAATGCGGTTCCGGCAGCGGCGGATCCGAGGATTTCGGACGAGTGGTCGGGCAATGGGGAAGTAATGCTGTCGCGAAGCTTTGACAGAAGACGATAGGCGGGAGCGACGCGACTCGAACCCGCGGCCTCCCGCGTGACAGGCTCGCGTTCTACCCAACTGAACTACGCCCCCGCATCTTACGTTGACTGATTCCTTCCGATGCCCTCTCGTTCCCTGCCGTTCCATCTGGCCGTGCCGTGACAGGGCAGCAACGATGTACAACTTATTGGATTTCGACGGTACAGACAGCGCGTTCTTGATCCTCTCTAAGGGGTTCTTTGACACGTAGGCTGACGGGAGAAATTAGGGGGCAAAACAATCGGTTCCGCACCTCTCCGTAGCCCATCCCGCCAGCTAGGTCCACACCTGCTATACTAACTATAGGGGCGGTTACGTTGTTCTCCTCTTTCAGGTCTTCTGACCTAAGCCAGTCCATCTGAAGTACTCCCACACCTTAGGCTTTTTCAGCGAGTGATCGCCTGCCCATTCATTTTTGGTGCAGCACTCGCCAAGAGGGGGCGCTTTCATGAACGCAACCAGTATTTCCTTCGGACTGCTGATCGTGATGTTCACCATCCTGCTGCTCCATTGGAAGCGGAGGCTGAAACCGCAACCAGCCGGGTTCCGATCACAAAGAATGTGCCCGTCTTGCGGATTGATCACATCTCGACTAAGTCCTCGTTGCTTAGAATGCGGCGTAACCAGCTTCTCAAAGTTATAAGTGTGACGTGAAGAAATAGACGACGTCATTCTGATCATTCTCCTAGCCTTTCCCCTGAGGACATAAACTTATGAAAACTATCAGGTTTGTTGTGAAAGTGAATCGTGGTACTCGCGCTCCTGAATATGTTCAGCGCGGTGATCCGACTCCCCTCCAGATGACAACCAATCCCAAGCTTGCATTGCTCATGGGCAGGCTCACGGCCGAAGATGCTATCGAATCACTCGGAAACTCCCGGTGTAGCCCGGAGTTGTTGTCCGTGCCAGTTGCATAGTATTTCGGCAGAGGACGGTTAACGATGCTTTCCAAGTGTGCGAACCTTTTGTGTTCGACTTCGTTTCTTCGAGGGAAGGCGGCAACTTATCAGGGACTTGGGTGATCTGCACAAACGTGAGATGAAAACTCTCTGTCGCGCTGCAACTCAAAGTTTCGCATCAGGCACCGAATTGATTCCAATGCTGCGAAAGACTCTTTCCCAACACACGCGAACCTGATGCACGAATGTGCACGACACGTGTCCTCATCCAGGTAACCCCGATACGGCAATGTCCGAGTGCCATTCGATCTTGAAACCTGTCGCAGGGAATCAAGACACGCGCAGACTCTTGAGTGAGGCGCGAACTCCTGTCAACGATCTGCGAAGAGAACAAACCTCGCTGTTTGGAATGCGGCAAGCCGCTTTCAGTCATGTACTCGACTTCAAGGAAATGAACTGCCACTTGGTTCCTTTCCTTGATTTGCACGACTGTGCAAATTTGATCAGTCACACCTTATCTGCGAGTCGTACCATCAGCGCATAGTGGGGTCCCACTATTTGGGCCTTTCCGAAGATTGCGAACGCAACGCGCTAAGAGCGCGTGTGTTTCTCAGGTAGACGAGGAACCATCCATGAAGTCTCCTTACGGTCTCGACATCCTCGACAACTGCATGACGTGCCCTGTGCGGGAGCAGCATATTTTCTGCAATCTGCCCGCGCAAATGGTGCAGAGGTTGAACGACATCACGTCTTCTGCGATCTATCCGCGTGGCGCTATGTTGTTCATGGAGGGTCAGCAAGGGCGAGGGACATTTGTGCTTTGCACTGGGAAGGCAAAGCTCTCCACCACTTCACGGGACGGCAGAACCATTATCACCAAGATTTCCGAGCACGGAGACGTTCTGGGACTGAGTGCGACGATCTCCAACCACCCCTATGAGGTCACGGCGGAAATGGTCGAGCCGGGGCAAGCTAACTTCATCGCAGCAGACTCCTTATTCTCCTTCCTGCACGACTATGGTGAAGTGGCGATAAGGGTGGCTCAGCAACTCAGCCACAACTACTTTTCAGCCTACGAGGAAATCCGTACTTTGGGATTGAACGACTCCCCGGGTCAAAAGTTTGCCAAACTCCTGCTGGGATGGTCAGCGGAGCGGGGTGACTCAAATCATTCTCTAAATCTGCATCTCATTCTGACGCATGAGGAAATCGCGGAAATGATCGGCACAACCCGTGAGACCGTCACCCGTCTGTTTGCCGCCTTCAGGAAGAAGGAGTTCATCCAATCGAAGGGGACCAGTCTGGTGATCCTCAATAAACCCGCGCTAGAAAGAATGGCAGCCTGAATCGGCTCGAAGCGCGCGGAGCGATTCGTCTTCCACAATGACTGGCCATGCGGAACGAGTATCAGGAAGAGCGCATCATGCTACAGAGTTTGGAACCCCGGGATCAACGAATTGCGGCGGCGACGAGTTGCCCTGCATTCGATTGCGGTTCATTGGTCATAGAGTACAGGCAACCAGACAACGTTCACCTCGCTCATCCGCAAGATTGGGAGTTCACAGGCTTTCGTTGCGGCACGGAATTTACCGTCGTCCAAGGTGAACTAATCTTTCAGTCCATACCGATCCGATGGCTTTCACCGGATGTGCAGTTGGCGAGCCACTTGCGAGCAGAACCGTGGCTTGCCGAGCAACATATCTGATCGGCATTAGCATCCGGCGCACTCTTTTATGGACATACTCTCTCCAATGATCTTGCAGCACGAAAACGGATACAAGGCCCTAGCCCCGGCTAACGGCGGTGACGATTTGAAACGTGCGATGGCGGAACTTCGGGACAAAATTGTCCGGGTTGTGGATGGGGACCTCGATGTAACGGTAGGCTTTTACAATCGCAGTGACGAAATCGGGGACCTCGGGCGTAACTTCAACCGCATGGTCCAGCAGTTACGCGAGAACCGAGAAGATGTGGAACGGCTGCATCGTGCCCAGATGTCGCGTGCGGAATGCTTGGCTACAGTCGGAGAACTTGCTACAGGGCGGGCTCACGAAATCCGCAATCTGCTCGCAGGTATTGCAGGAGTGATCGAAATTGTTGGCAGTGACATATCGGTGAACAGTTCGTCTCGTGCTGCGCTCATGGACCTTGGTGCGGAGATCGCGCAGATTACCCGCATTCTCACCGACCTCTTGCAAGCCGCCAAGCCGCACCCACCTGAGATTCGTTTGAGCGACCTGAACACAACTGTGGAACACGCTGTCGCGTTGGCTCGCCAGCAAGTGCCCTCCATCTCAATCAGCATCGAACTCCAGAAAGACCCGAGACTGCCGAATGTCGAACACGACAGCGATCAGATTCACCGACTGATTCTGAATCTGTTATTGAATGCGGTTCAAGCAATTGACGGCGAGGGTGCAATTCGGGTGCAGATTTCGCTCTTGAAAGGGGATGCCGCGATTACCGTGGTGGATACGGGTCGCGGTATTGCGCCCGAACATCTGGCCAACATCTTTCGCCCGTTCTACACGACCAAGGGAAATGGCACAGGACTGGGACTCTCAATGGCCCGCCGAACTGTTGAAGATCATCAGGGTCGGATTGAAGTAACTAGCGAAGTCGGAAAAGGGGCGAGATTCTTGGTAGTCCTCCCCCTCCTACAGACCACCACCACAAGGGAGGCGACCTGAGTCTTCCCTTGTCTCGATCATCAGTCCCCCAGCGTACAATCGCACGGCCTCTCACAGTCGTTTCATGTATGTCTCTTGGCTGAGCACGATCCACAATCGGAATTGTCCCGAGTGTATAAAACTGACCACAACGCAAGGCTCAATTCAGACATAATTCTTGTAATGTATCCTGCTTCCGCGATTCATAGTTTACGACGGAGGTCCTGCACGCATGACTGCGAAACTTGCACCAGTTGACGACCGCATTTTGGTTCGTGTCGAAGAAGCGGCTCCCGGGAGCGATGGCAATAGGCCTTCCCCCAACACCAGCGACAAGCCACGGGGTGGCAGCCTGCAATTTGTCGGCGGATACCTCTCACCCTACTTCGTCACTGACCCCGAACGCATGGAAGTTGATTTCGAGGACGCCTACGTTCTCATTCACGAAAAGAAAATCAGTTCCAAGAATGCGCTTGCCCCCTGGGGTGAGACAAACAGTTAAGAGATAGTTCGCCGTTCGCTGCAAAATGCTGGACCGGCAGACCAAGTGTACTGCACACTGCCCCCGGTTGGTGAAGCGGAGGCGGGCTCTGGTGGAGACCAACCCGCCGAGGAATAGCCAACTGCAACTCATCGAGGCCGATGAGCGCTGGGGGCAGGGCAGCAAACCAGCTCCCAGCGTGTTCCCACGCCAACGTCGGATCGAAAGATTGCCCATGCCTCAAAAACTCACCAAGAAAGTTGCCGCGCAGCGGCCTCCAAGGTTTGTGCTGCCAGCTGTGCTTCAAACTCGGCGGGCGGCACGTAGCCGAGCGCGGAGTGCAGGCGTTTCTGGTTGTAGATCTTTTCCAGGAACTCACCGATCGAGGCGCGCGCCTCGGCCAGATCGCGATACTCGTTGCGGTAGACCTCTTCGTACTTCAGCGTCTTCATGAACGACTCGCAGGCGGCGTTGTCCCAGGGATTTCCCTTGCGCGACATGCTGATGCGAATCTGGTTCATTTCCAGCAAGCCGGTGTAGTCGCCACTGGCGTACTGCGAGCCGCGGTCGGAGTGATGAACCAGTCCCGGCAGCGGCGCGCGCTTGGCCAGCGCCATGCGCAACGCGGTTAACGTCAGTTCGTCGTCGAGCCTGCGATCCAGCGCCCAGCCGATCACCCGGCGCGAGAAGGCGTCCAAGATCGCCGCCAAAAACACGAACTCTTCCCGCAGCCTGATATACGTCAAATCTGCGATCCACAGCTGGTTGACACCGGTCAGCACCAACTCCCGCGCCAGGTTCGGATAGATTCTGCGACCGTGGTTGGAATCGGTCGTGATCAGAAACTTGCGCCGCCGCACGCACAGCAGGTTGTCTTCGCGCATCAGCCGATACACGCGCTTCGGATTTACCGTCCAGCCCTGGCGGCGCAACTCGGCGGTGATGCGCGGCCGCCCGTAGCACGGCCACTCCAGCGCGATATGCTGGATCGCGTCGCGCCACTCCATGTCGCGATCCGCGGTTGGTTTCGCTCCTGGATCGAAGCGGTAGAAGCTGGACCGAGAGACCCGGCCCAGCTCCACCATGCGTTGCGTCGTCAATCCGCCGCCCGCCTTCATCGCTTCCCGGACCTGGCGGTGGATGGCGGATTTCCATTCGACACCTGCAGCATCCGCTGTTCTTCGATGCGCTGCAAGCACCCTTTCAAAAAATCGATCTCCAGCGTTTGCTGCCCGATCTTGCGCTCGAGCTCTGCAATCCGCCCTTCCGACCAGCGTCGCTGCCCCTGACCGGAAAACGCATTGCCCGGCCCTTGCCGGAACTCCTTGCGCCAGCGATGCAGCACGTTAGGGTTGACTTCCATTGCCCGCGCTACTTCGGCAATGGCATTCCCTTGCTCTAGCCGCTGCACTGCGGCCAACTTGAACTCTCGAGTAAACCGCCTGCGAGACAATCCCATGACTCATTTTCTCCATTCCATGGTTTTTGTCTCTTAACCGGTTGTCTCATTTTTGGGGGCAAGTCCAGAAGGACCTGCTACCTCTACTTGACCAAATCACCAAGAGTGGCAAGCCGCTGCTCATAGTCGCAGAGGATGTTGGGGGCGAGGCGCTGGCTACTCTCGTCGTGAACAAGCTGCGTGGTCCGCTGCAAGTCGCTGCTGTCAGGGCACCCGGCTCCGGGGATCAGCGCAGGCGCATGTTGCAGGACGTTGCCCGCCTTACTGGGGGCAAGGCCATCACCGAAGGCTTCGACATCCAGCTGAACAACATACAGATTTCCGACCTCGGTCAGGCCAAGAAGATCACCATCGACAAGAACAACACGGTGGTCGAAGGCGGGGGTAAGTACGACCAACTCTCCCTCGCCTCAGAGTTCCGCGCCCAGCCATGTGCTCATCCTTTGCCTCTGCAATCTTCACGGACCCAAATCACACGGGGGACTCATGGAACACTTTCGGCTTGAGCATCCGCCGGATCGACTGATTCTTTGTAATCGTCCGGACTGCGAAGACATCGCCGACTATCTAGAAGTCAACGAACAGGGCCGTGAAGACTTCGTCTGTGCTGCCCACACCAGCAGTGAAAGGCATGTTTCAGTTCTGCCGACGGGCGTACCCAGCGCCGAACCGCTCCGCAGCCGATTTGTTGCTTAACCTCAAATTGGAGGAACTGGAAAAATGGCCACTCAACTATGCCAGAAATGCAAACAAATCCACTCCGGTCGCGTCTGCGATTACGACGAAAAAGGTGAATGCGCCGAGACGATTGGCGTCGATGAGGCTGCACAACCGCGTAAGGAACCATCAAAAAACGAAGAGGATTGAGGTTCATTACAATCCAGAGCACGCTGAGCGCCCCGTGTGCCAACGACGTTCGGACAATTTACGCTACCGATTAGCGCAAGAGTTGCCTTCGTTGAACCTTTGGATTCGCGAGGCGAAGCCATGGGCACACCTCCGCTCATTCCACGTTCGAGCACATTATACCTCCGTTCTCGGGTTGGCGCGCATCGCAGTATGCCGGGCATCTTGAGCATTTCTCCACGATAGCAACCGTGCATGAACTTCCGAGCGGGTGGTCGGCAACTCTGAAGTTGAGCCTCTGCAGGCCGGTCGCCGAACTAAACGAGAGAAAGTCAATCCGTCCGGCAGCCGAAGGACAATAGCGGGTGTGGTTAGGCAGATCATGGACCTCCGTCGGAGATTTCCGAATGGAGGATTTCATGCTCGAAGATTATTACGTTAAGCCCTCAACCGTCGACAGAGTCCGTGCCAGTTGGCTGGCACCGCAAATAGAAAGCTATCTGGAATGGCTGGAATCGCACCGCTACTCTCGCCTGGTTGTGTATCGCCGGTTGCCGCTGCTTTTTCATTTTGCAGAGTTCGTACAGAAGAAAGGCTGCAAAGATGTTGCTTCCTGCAAAGCCTATATAGAGGAGTTCGTATCGCAGTGGTTAGAGCAACATGGGGCCAAGGCAAAGACTGCCGTTGCTCTGCGCAAGCATACGATTGATGCTGAGTGTGGCGTGCGCCAGTTGCTGCAGCTCGCCTGCAAGGAGCCAGTAACGCGCAATCGCCGGCGTCGCCCATTTCCACTCGAATCAGAGGTCCCGGGGTTTGCTGAGTATTTGCGCAGCGAACGTGGATTCGCGGAAAGCACCATTCGCAATTACCGTCGGCACCTGGATGAGTTTGCTCAGTACCTCAGCCGAACTGGCATCACTTCTTTCGGCCAGTTGTCTCCGGCAGTTCTTTCGGCTTTCATTGCGCAGTACAGACCGAAGGTCGCTCCCCGCACACGCCTCGGTTTCTGCTGTCATTTGCGAGTTTTGTTGCGGTTCTGCTACCGCGAGGGGATCACTAGTCGCGACCTCAGCGGAACTGTAGGAACTCCGCAGATATATCGACTCAATGATGTGCCCCGTTCCATTTCATGGGATGACGTCCGCCGCATGCTAGAAGCGGTGGAGCGAAGGACGATTCGGGGGCGGCGCGACTACGCGATTCTGCTTCTTTTGGTCACCTATGGTTTACGGGCGCATGAGGTTGCAAGACTGACTCTGGACAACGTCGACTGGAAGCGCGAGCGACTTCAGGTCCTGGCGCGCAAGGCAGGACACGCCACAGTCTACCCTCTGGCGGGTGTTGTCGCAGAAGCAATCATCGACTATCTCAAGAATGGCCGGCCTAAGACCGAAGATCGTCATCTGTTTTTCCGCGCCCGTGCGCCGCAAGCTCCGATTACTCCCGCGGCTGTGTCATCCAGTGTTGCGCTCTATCTTTACAAGGCGGGCATTCAAGTACCCAAGGCCGGATCGCACACGCTTCGCCACACCTGCGTCCAACGCCTGATCGACGCCGAGTTTCCACTGAAGACAATCGGCGATTACGTCGGACATCGCTCGCCAGAGTCCACTCGCGTCTACAGCAAGGTGGCAATCGCATCCCTGAGGGAAATCGCCATGGGCGACGGGGAGGAGCTATGAACTCTCCCATCTTCTTAAGCTCTATGGCGCCCTTCCTGAACCAATTTGTGCAGTACAAGCGAGCATTAAATCGCAAGTATTGCGCCGACGCGGAAGTGTTGCGCTTGTTCGATCGTTACATCCAGAGTCGCCAGATCACCGGCTGGTCAGAGATCAATAGCTCAGTGATCGACGATTTTCTGAGATCTCACCCACGCCGCGTAAGTGCGCGCAGCTACAACCATCTTCTTGGAACCGTTCATCGTTTCTTCAAATTCGCCGTCATGCAGCAATGGATAGAACGGAACCCTGTTACTGCCTCTCCTCGTCCTGAAACGGCAGCCCGTATTCCATATCTGTTCGATCTCGACACTGCAAAACAACTGCTCGCCGTAGCACGCAGTTTCCCGGAGCGGTCGAGGGCACGATTTCGAGGCCTGGTTTACGAAACCATCTTTGCGTTGCTTTACGGCTTGGGATTACGAGTCGGCGAAGTGGTTCGGCTGACTCTGGCCGATGTCGATTTTACTCGTGACTTGCTCTTCATCCGGGAAACAAAATTCCAAAAGACTCGTATCGTGCCGCTCGGCCCCAACCTAGCACAACGGCTAAAACGCTACGTGGAACAACGACACGGCTGCAATCCTGCACCTGAGCGACCATTGTTTTCGTTCACAAAGCGTGGTTGCATCTGCGTAGGCACGATTAGTCAGACTTTCCATACTCTCTTACCCAGGCTTCAACTGCACATTCCACCCGGCGTATCACCACCCAGACTTCATGATCTGAGGCATTCGTTTGCGGTTGCCACCCTGCTGCGCTGGTACCGCCAGGGCATTGATCCTAACTGCCGCCTCATGTATCTCGCTACATTCCTGGGACACGTCGATCCCAACTCAACGGCCGTGTACCTGACCATCACGGAAGAACTTCTTAATCAGGCTGCCCGGCGCTTCCAGAGTTTGGTTCCCAAAGGAGGCGTCCAGTGAAAAGCGTGGGGCAGATGATATTTGCATTTTTCGAGGACTACTTGAAGACGCAAAAAGGACTCCGGCCCGGTTCGATTCGAAGTTATCGGGACACGCTGAAACTCTTCCTTGCCTATGTCGCAAGCAACTGTCGGCGGCCGATCACACGGCTGATCTTGTCAGACCTATCTGCACAGCGTGTGCTCGACTTCCTGCGCATGATCGAGGTGACGCGCGGAAATCACGTGAGCACCCGCAACCAGAGACTAGCCGCCCTTCATACGTTCTACAGGTATCTCGGCCTCCAATATCCCGAGATGCTAGCCGAAGCTCAACGCGTGGAGGCGATACCGATGAAACGCACTGCGCTCCCGCAAACTGATTACTTAGAGCACGACGAAATCGAAACTCTGTTCAAGACTTTGCCCCGGCATGGATGCCTTTCACTTCGCGATCGCGGCATTTTTATGGTCCTCTATAACACCGGGGCACGGGTGCAGGAGATCGCTGACTTGCGCATTGCCGACGTCGATCTCGACGGCCCATTGCGCATCCGACTCCATGGGAAGGGCGACAAGTGGCGAAGTTGCCCACTTTGGCCCGAAACTGCCGAAGTGTTGAAGAGGCTAATCACTGACGTTCAGGAAAGCTCCACTCCTTTGTTCATGTCTCGCCAGCGAAAACCGCTGACGAGATTCGGCATTTACAAAATCGTCAAACGACACACATCTGGCTTGCGTTGCTCCACTCCAGAGAAGAAATATCGCGGCGTTTCCCCTCATGTGTTCCGCCATTCCACCGCTGTCGGGCTTCTGGAGCAGGGGGTCGATATCAACGTTATTCGCGCATGGCTGGGACACGTCAGCTTGGAGACCACCAGTCGCTATGCGGAAATCACTCTGAGAGGCAAAATGGCAGCTGTTGCGACCTGCCTTCCTCCCGACGTTACTTCGATATCATCGCACCGAAGTGATGGATGGCGGAGAGATGAGGAACTGCTGAAATGGCTCAACTCGCTGTGATCGTTATGTGCCGCTCGGAGCGGCCACCGCCAGATGCTACCTGCAGTCTGGCGTACTCGGCCACAAAATCATCAGCGACACAAAAGGCTGCCTCATTCAAGACCCAAGGCATTCTCGCCCCACTTCTGGTACGCGAATTGGAGGAAAGCCAGTACGAAGTTGTCGCCGGGGCACGTCGCCTGAGAGCGGCGAAACTGGCGGAAATCGAAAAGCTTCCCGTTCGCGTGGTGAAGCTGACCGATGCCGAGGCCATCGAGGCCCAGTGCGTTGAGAACCTGCAACGCGAGGACATCCACCCGTTGGAGGAAGCTCTCGGTTTCAAGTCGCTTTTGGAACTCGGAGAACCTGCCTACACTATCGCCACCATCGCCTCCCGCGCTGGCAAAAGCGAGGCTTACGTCTACGGTCGTATTCGCATCGCGGACCTCATCCCGCCCGTGGCCGAAGCATTCCTGAAAGATCAGATCACCATCGGCCACGCTTTGCTGATCGCCAAGCTCCCGGCTTCGCAGCAGCAGGAGGCTTTCTCGGCAGCTTTTCGGGGCTTGTGGACCAGCGAGGGCAACAACCAAGTCCTGATTCCCGTGCGGGAGTTGGCCGCGTGGATTGAATCAAACATCTTGCTCCAACTGGCGTCCGCGCCCTTTGACAAGCAGGATGAAACCCTCGTTCCCGAGGCAGGTTCGTGCGCCAACTGTCCGAAACGGACCGGATTCAACAAGTTGCTCTTCCCCGACGTGCGCAAGGATTCCTGCACTTCCCCCGACTGTTTTCGGGCCAAGATCGACGCTTCCGTGAGACAGACTCTGGAAACCAAGCCGCAGCTGATCCAGATTTCGGCGGCGTGGAATTCCCGCGAGGGCGCTCCCTTGGGACGGAATCGGTATGTGGAGTTGGAGATCAAGAAGCCGAAGGCAAACGGCGCAAGCACAAAGCTCCCCGCGAACCAGAAGCCATGCGAAAAGATGGCGGAGGCCATCGTCATGGACGGCGGTAAGCGCGGCCAAGTCGTCATGGTGTGTGCCGATCCAGCTTGCCGAGTCCACCATCCCAATACGCCTTCTCCTCAGCAAGTCGAACGGGAGCGGGCGGAGGACCGGAAGCGCATCGAAAAAGAGAAACTGGCCATTACGACTCGCCATCGTATCTTGGCCACGATCCTCCAACGCGTATCTGCTCCGCTAAAGAAGGCTGACTTGTTGGCGGTCGCCCACTACCTGATTGGCCACCTTGCCCATAGCCAGGTCCCGGCTCTGGCGAAGCGGCACAAGCTAGAGGCAAAGAAAGACTCCGTGTCCGCACAGGAGCTTCTGGCCAAGCAAGTGGGCTCCTACGACGAGGCCGAACTTTGCAAACTCCTCCTCGAAATCAGCCTGCTGGATTCGGCTTATCAGCGATCCATCACTAGCCGCGATGACGTTTTGATGGACGCCGCCAAACGCTACCGGGTAGATGCTGAGAAACTGCAAAAGGCCGTGGCAGAGGAACTTACGACGAAACGGGAGAAAAAGACCAAGGCGGGAGCCAATCCGAAGAGCCGCAAGACGGCCTAGGCCTATCCTTATTAGATACCCGGCGGAGCGCGAGTTCGCACTCCGCCATTTTTTATGGAATTGGACTCCCGCGCAGCGGTGTCAACGGTCCCCAACTCCGACCGTTGAAGCTTCCTTTGGCAACTCACAACCGGGACCGATTGGGCTCACGCCCGGAGGCCCATTAGCTTCCCGTCCCGACCCAGTCTGTCGAACCCAATCCCCACCGGAACCTCCGTCTGGAGCCGGTTTCGGATCGATCGCCTCTAAATTTATTTTCTCCTTTCTCGAAACCTTTTCGAGTCGGTCGGGTTCCAATCCCATAACCACTCGTCGCTTCACATGCAAATGGCAGGACGAAACACCTGGTGTTACCCAACTCGTGAACGGGGTTTGGAGCAGTGTTTCCCAGCGTTGAAATCCGTCACCTGCTTGCAGTCATTGCCTTGGCCGAAGAGCTGAACTTTCGGCGCGCCGCGGACCGACTGCATATCACCCAGCCTGCGCTCAGCAAACAGATTACCGACCTTGAAACTGAACATCGATTTCACCTGTTCACTCGCCACAAGCGGCGGATTGTAGAACTCACCGATGCCGGGCGTCTCTTCGTCGAGGAGGCCCGTTCTGCCTTGTCCCATACGGAACGGGCCATACATCTCGCTCGTGCTGCACACGAGGGGTCCGATAGCACCCTGACCATTGGACACTCGCCCTATGCCGATCACGACTGGATTTCCGCGCTGTTTGCGATTCAGCTTCCCCTGTATCCGAGGCTCGGAATTAGACTCAAGACACAGTTCGCCATGGAGTCCGTTCATAGCGTCCTTGTAGGCGAACTGGATCTCGCCCTGGTGACGGCGCCGCCCCCGGATGCCCAGATCACGGCTGTGTCCTTTGCTCCGGCTCCGCTGTATGCTGCGGTCCCAGAAACCCACACCGCTGCCCACAAAGAACAGTTGGTTCTCCAGGATCTGGCCAAAGACGAGTGGATTCTGTTTGCGAAACGGGTTCATCCTCTTCTGTATGAGGCGGTCATGGAAGCAGCGCGGCGGGAGTCAATCGTCCCCAAGCACGCTCACGATGTCATGGCGCCGCAGCAGGCAGTGGACCTAGTATCCGATCACGTCGGCATCGCCATCCTTACGCAAGCTACGGCAGTAGGCTTTCATGCTGACGGCGTCATCGTAAAGCCGCTCTCCGATGCATCGTTGTGTTTCGAAACATGCGTGATCATGAGAACCGATAACGGCTCCCGGCTGGTCAACGAATACGTTCGCATGTTCCTGCGCAAATATGCGCCCCCGCGCCGGCTACCCAAGCCGGCAGAATCGTCACCGACTCCTCGAGTCTTGGACTGGAAAACGCCAATCCCGCCGTCTCGGCCTTGACCCGCTGAGCATCCGTCTATGTAGCCGTCCTTCGCAAGATGACAATCTTCACATGAAGGTCGCCACGATTGTGTCCGAGCGGCAGTGTACATCGTGGACGCTATAATTTCGGGCAATGGCGCTGCGCTCTATCGCGAAGAAACTGTTCCGAACACTGGCAAGGGTCATACCACAATGCGGCATGGTTTCGCAGGCTGTGGCCTTCAACATGTTTCTCGCATTTTTTTCGATTCTGTTGGTTGCAGTGGGGCTGATGAGCAGTTCCCTGAGAGGGAAGACCGGCCAGGATATTGCTGCGCGGTTCTCGGCGATTTTGCCACCGGGCAGCTGGCAGCTCGTGTCCGAATTCCTGGTGCGTCGAGAAGTGAACCCCTGGACCTGGGTGCTTCTCGGCTGGGTCGGGACGTTGCTCGTCGGCTCACAGGTAATGAAGCTCATTATGGAAGGCATCCACTTGATTTATGGTGATCGTAAGAGACATTCTTTTCTCGGCCGTCAACTTCGAGGCTTGCTCTTGTTCTGTGTGTCGATTGTGGCGTGGCTCCTGGCCGTCGCGCTGAGTGTCTTCGGGCGGCCGTTGCGCCAGTGGATGACTGGCGGATTCGGCCAGTCTCCGCTGGCTCTCGGCTTTTGGACAATAATGCTTCCAGTCTTGGCGATGGCCCTGGCGGTGTTCGTCTTGGCGTTGATTTACCGCGTTGCGCGGCTGGGCGCGACGACATGGAGCTCCGTTCTGCCTGGAGCTACTGCGGCGACGATCTCCTGGTGGGGCGTCAATTTGCTGTTTGGAATATATGTCCGGCAGATACAGTATGGACCTGTTTACGGAGGGCTGGCCGCGGCGATCGGCTTGATGGTGTGGATGGAGTTCTCTGCCATGATCGTGTTTCTTGGTGCTGCCTGGAACGCGGAAAGCGCTGCACTCCATGATGCTCGTAAAGGCCTCGCGTAGATTTGCTTTCCATCCTGTCCGCCGATCATCAGGAGCCCCATAATCCAGAGGCCGCCGCGTTGAGATCGTGTGAGTCATGTTCATCGTCCGCGTGGACCAGTTTTTGATATACGGACCGCGAAAAGAGCGTCCCGAACCTATCTCAGTTCGGGACGCCCGTTTGGCAGCCCTCCCCCGAAAACTGCCAAGTAACGATAACCAGCAAGATGCAGAACTCTTACGCTGCCGCTACGCAACGCTGGCACCGTTGGTCCGAACGTGGTCCAAGCCTGTATATTCGTTCGATGATCGGCACTAGCCGTTCCGGCAGTTCGCTCTTCATCACGTATTCATCCACCAACCATAGGATTCGCCCTGGCATTTCGCTGTACGCTGAAAGCAGAATGATCGGCAGGTTGGGAAACCGTTGCTTGATCTGGTAAGCCACGGCTTCCGCGTCCATGCCTTCCAGCTTGTACTCCAGTAGAACCGCGGCCACCGACGTTTGCTCCAACATCTTTATCGCGGTGTAGCTGCTCGACGCCATCTGGACCGAATAACCATGAGATTCCAGAGTCGCTTTGCGAAGCTCCAATACTTGTGGGCGGTCGTCGATGCACAGCACAGTGGGGGATTCCATTGTCACATCTCCTCTGGATAGTTACAGCCTGTATTTGATTCGCCGTTCCTCGACGTGTGCATGAGACGCAAGGCGGAACACAGCCGCCGCGACTTGATGACGCATGCAGTCGAAAAAAGCTTCCACTAGCAAACGGCCATGATCGCAAAATAAAGAGCCAAAGGGCGACTGTCTGTTCAAAAGTGACCACTTTACGCAAAACCTCCAAAGGGTCAAAGGGTGTGCTGGGGGATCTGATCTTCAAGCGGTTGACCGGACGCCAAGGCGTTGAAAGGCAGGAAACATACGCACGTCCGCAGCATGCTAGTCAGTCTGGCACACTGCCCCGGTCACCGCGTTGAAGTGTTAACCCAGGATCGCCAAGGGCACTGCAGTGCCGAAGGCGCGGCGCTACCGTGTGGCGGCGTCAATCAGAAACTTCCAGTATCTTGCGCGTGCGTCATCGAGAATGCCATGAACGACACTGCTTCAGTGGCAGTGGCGTTCACCTGCATTCCGGACTCGGTTCTTCGCGACATTCGCTCAACACCATGACCGCGGGCCATCGTGCGGCTTCATCACCCGGCACCTTAGAACTCTGGCATCAACGTTTACGGTTCAGTTCAGGCGTTGTGCAACGCCGGGGAGGTTTGGCCGCTTGGCACGCTCTTTGTCGGGCGGTCCGCCACGCTCTGGAGGCGGTTCTGAATCTTTGCTGGTAATGGCAGTTGGGTTCTTGTCTCTCGGAGTCACCTCTGGGCCGTCGTCATCGTGAAGAACAACATTGAGGAGTGAACTGTGGACGCGTAAGTTGTCGCCCACGTCATAGTTGATAAACCCAAGCTTCCTGAATCGGTTCATGAAGAAGCTGACGCGCGAACGGGTCGTCCCCACCATCTCCGCCAGAGTCTCCTGACTCAGCCTGGGGACTGTCATTTCGGACACTCCTTCTTTGCCGAATTGCGCCATCAATAGCAGAACTCGAGCCAGTCTCTTTTCGCTGGAATTAAAGAGTTGATCAACCAAATCATCCTGATACCGGATGTTCCGTTTCAATAGGTACTTGACAAACATGGCGGACAATTTTGGTTCCCGACTCATTGCAAGCATCATCGCTTTTCTCTCAACATGCAGCAGTACGCAATCTGTCATAGCGATTGCGGACGACATGCGGATGAGCTGGCCGGCAAGACCGCCTTCTCCAAAGAAATCTCCTTCGCTCAAAATGCCAAGAGTCGCCTCTTTGCCAGCTTCCGATACCACGGTGAGCTGTACCTTCCCCTCTTGGATGAAAAACAGTCCGTCGGTCGAATCGCCCTGAGCGAATATCGTGTTGTTCTTCTTGAACGACAACATATCCCTACCCTTCCCGATGGTCGAAAGAAAGGTGCGGGGATTGAAAGCGACTGCTTTCTTCGGGTTCGTGACTTGTTTTGTCAAAGGCCTTCCTGACTGGAGATGTCGCCACTGTCAATTGTGAGGGGAAGGATAAGCCCAAGGCTGGTCTGTAATGCTCACAATTGCATGCAAGAAAGGCCGAACCCAGGCGAGTTCAGCCTTAAACGTGAGTATCTGAAGTACAGTGAAGCAATGCGGTCGTGAGGGTCTGAACGTCGGTTTCCCGCCACTAACCCATGACCGCTTTCCGGTTCGAACTCCCACAGATTACCCGTGTCGTGCTTAAGACACTGTTCACTTTTGTACATTTTCCAAACTTTACCTCAGTCATGCTGGCATTGGTTTGTTAAAGATAGGCGGTACCGTATGACTCCGACCGAACGTCCGATTCGCCACAAAGTATTGCTCGTAGATGACGACGACGCCGTTCGTGACATGATGACTGTGACCCTTGAACACAAAGGGTTTGAGGTAGTGGCTGCTGCCAATGTGACACAAGCTCTTCGACTCATCGCGACCGAGACCTTCGACGCTCTCATCACGGATCTGCACATGCCGAACGCCGGCGATGGTTTTACAGTGATTAGCGCGATGCGCCACTCTCAACCGAACGCACTGACTCTGCTCGTCAGCGGATACCCGGATGTACAGACCGCCATGGCGGCAATCCTGCTGGAAGCGGACGAAATCTTCGTTAAACCTTTCGAAGTCGGGAAACTCACGGACCTTCTCCACGAAAAGATGCTTACTCGAAAACCTGCTGCCCGGATGGAGAAGGAAAGAGTGGCCGCGATATTGCAGCGATGTATTCCCGGCGTCATTGAAGACTGGTTGGCGCGGGTAAAACAGAGCCAAGAACTAAACCATCTTCCACTTACTACCGAAGAGCGCACTGGACATCTTCCAAAGCTGGTTGAAGACCTGATTGTCCGGCTGGGAAAGCCCAGCGCGACCACGAAAGACAGCGATGCCATCTTTTCGACCGCAGCCGTAGCCCATGGCAAGCTGCGATATCTGCAGGGCTACACTCCCGCGATGCTGGTGCACGAATCGCGAATACTCCAAGTGACCCTTTTCGGGACGTTACAGAGCAATCTGAGTGCCCTAGATTTCAGTTTGCTGCTGCCCGATGTGATGACTATCGCGGACGAAGTGGACGCGCAGTTGACCCAGTCGATGGACAGCTACATGACCGCTATGCAGAAGTCAGCGGCAGCATAACTTCTGCCTACGCGAGGGCTGGAGCCGCGACACACCACTCCGTAGTTGCGGTCTCCTCCTGCATCCTAAGGCGCGTTCGTCCTTACAAATTCAGCAGTCTGTCAAAAAAGGAACGATAGCGCTGTAGAGCAAGCCGCAGGTTTTCAGTGGACACGTTATCGCCGCTGTCCCACTGTTTTTCCAAGCCCGATCGCTCTTTGGCGAAACCCTCTGCGAGTCGCTGCATCACAGCAGCTACCAGCTTGTCTGCGTCTTCGACGGTGCGGCGCGGCTCGTCGACGAAACCAGTCTGTACCTTGCTCCACTGCGACCGGAAATCTCCCATCTCCGATTCAGAAAATAATGGCACAGGCTCTGAGACTGCCGGCGCTTGACCCAGAGTTTCCGGCCCTGGGGCTTTCACTAGCTTGGGTCCTTCGGGCTGCTTCGGCGGAACGCCGTAGCTCGCCAGTTCGGCCGTCGTAAGCTCCCCTTCTTTTCTCTTCAGTTCAGCCATTTACGCCACCTCTTTCCTTTCCACCACCGTCGGTACCTGCACCAATTCCTCGAATAGAGAGCGGTAGTGAATCATCGCTGTTCTGAGGTCTTCCGTTGTTGCTTGGTCTTTCCCAACCCGCAGCGCAATCTCGTGCGCAGACCGATAGTTCTCCACGACTCGGGGATGGTCAACAGAAATGTCCGCCGCACGTTGATCAAAATCGGACACGGGATAGCCGCGTGCTTTCATGACTGAGGACACCAGGTCATCAGCTTCTGCGACCGCTCCCTTCGGGGAATCGACAAAACGAGACTGTACAGCTTCCCACCGTTTCGAAAAGCGTTCGTGTTCGGTCGGATCAAGATCGCGAATGTTGAGCTTTTCAACCCTCTTCTCGCGATCCTCTAACTTCGATTGTGCTTTCCTTTCTGACCCATGCGTCAGCACCGCGCGGTCGTACTCGGGGCCAAACTTCTGCCGCAGGTCTTGCGTCGTATTCCTGCGTTTACGCACATATAGCCAGGCAAGCACTGCGATGATCACTATCACCGCCGCGACGAGCGCAATCAGCTTCGGATCGAGCAGATTTAGATTCATTAAAACCTCCCTGCATCAAGAATGTTATGAAACCAAAAACTGTCCACGAAGTTCGTTAGACTGGCTGGACCTCGTGAATCGCCAGTATCGAACTCCAGACGTCGGAAAGCTGGTCAGAATTGACCGTCCTGTAAATCAGTGCAGCTTATGGTTTGGCATCTAGCCGAGTGTGCGGAAGGAGTGCAGAGGAGGAATCAGAATTCCTCACTCACTAGCGGATGCAAACAGATGGGGGATTGCGACTGACGACAATTCAGCGGCAATCCGGAAAGTTCATCGCCTCATCCTGTTCTGGATAGGTTCACGCAGGATTTGGCCCTTCGATATCACGCCACAGAGCTAATGACGAATGCAAGTTGAAACAACTGCCTGCGCGGTTGCGTGCAATGGTTGTGGGTGTGCCCTCTGAACTCTTATGACAGTCTTTTGAGATCAGTCGGCATATGACGATATAGCAACGGGATTGGACACCTTGAGGTTGAGGCTGAGGCTGAAGTCGGTCCGAAGAGTCGGATCTCCGTCGTCCGGCCCCGGATTCCATTCAAAGAATTCACCAACGGGAGCCATGTCAATCCCCGCGTTGCGTTCAATCTCGGATCCATCGTTCGACATAAGTGGCTCTTTCTGGTCAAGGGATTGCCATAATACCGCCAGACCTATCCACGAAACCCGGCCTGCCCTTTTTCGCTCTGACGCTATTTGCCTGTTCGCTTTTCACGCCAGAGCGTGCTCAATCGTCAGTATCAAACTCTAGGCTGAAGAAAACTGTTCAGAATTGATCGTCTGCTAAATCAGCACTATGACACAAGCCAACACGTGGCGAGGGTGCTAGAGAAAAAAGGCGCACCTGCTCGAATCCGTCAATGCTTCGCAGTTTGCTCCAGCTTAGATAAGACTAGCTGTGTTTCCGAAAGTGCAGCGGCATCTCCCTTCGCCAGGTCCGCCGTGACCTGATCGCGGGTTGCCAAGGTGTCACGGAGCAAATTGCGAAGTGCGGAGTCCCCCGTGCTACTAACAATTTGCTGAGCTTGATCAAATACCTCTTTGGAATACTCCCCGGCCTTCCCGTAGTTTTGTTGCACCACCTCCAGATACATCATCGTGGCAGTGTCGCGAAGCTGCGCCAGTTGTTGGCTGGACTGACAAGGTCCTAATTGTTTTGTCGAGGCAGACAGTTCCTGTTGTACCCGGTGCAGTCTGGAATACTGCAGGATGAACCCAACAAGAAATCCCGCCAGCAATAGCAGAAACCAGAGGACGAGTTTAGATCGCATTGATCCTTTCCCTCCTTTATTCTTCTCAACCTAGTGAAGTCAAGCAATGCGAGCGGTCCTCAGGTCGATAACCGGTTGGCCGGGCGCGCTAAACCTTCTTGAGCGACGGTTGGTGCACTCGCATGCGTCCGTCATCATCCCACTTCACGACCGCGTCATCTTCGTTAGTTTGCTGAACTGTGCCGAATTCTCCAGTCGGCTTTCCGAAGTCGCCCAACCCCTCGACACGATCTCCGGGATTCAGTTCCTGGTCGCCGGCAGAGGGCTCGGTAAGCCGTGGCTTCTTGGCTCGATCTGACTCAGGCGCCGCCCCACGGTGTGACAGGGGTGGTTGGGGAGCTCTATGCAGTTTTGGTATCGGTTTGTGGGTGCCGTGGGTCATAGTGCTCTGCTTTCTACGAGTCCAGACCATCGTGCTTCGCCAGGACTGTTCATCGGCTCGATAGATACACGATAGGCCTGGGAGAATGGCTCCGCAGGTCCGAAGTGCACGGTTCTGGGAATTAGTTTGGCTAAGCCGGGCGAGCGGCTCGACGGACAGCGAGGTCGGCGTTCACACAACAAACATAGCCAGGCCTACGTCGAACAATCACGATGAAGGGATCGCTCATGCGTGTTGCCTCTTCATCCCATGTGTTCGGATGCGGTAGCTTCCAGAGTATTGGCAATCCTGCCGCATCCCCTTCGCGCTACCGTCCCCCTCCCGGCCCTCCGGCGGTCTCCTGTTTCACCTGTGTCTCGGCTTGATCGGCTGCTGCCTGTTGATCGGTCAAATCCTTGGCCGCGTTCGTATCCGGGGATGGAGGCGGCACATCGGACGTTCTCGTGGACGTCTCCGGAGCCTTTGGCAATCCTCCCGTGCCCTGTTTTTCCGCCAGCGCCTTCATGCCGTTGTTGAGTTGTTCCTCGAAATGGTTGTGCATCTCCTGCAAGTCTTCCACGGAAACGGTGATTTGCTTGCCCGCGCCGCACTCCGTTCTCTTGCTGGCTGAGACACTCGCCGTAACGTTTTGGTCAGCATCCGGAGTGTCGGTGAGCCGCGTGATGACGTCCCCTGCCGTGAGTTCACATTCCTGGCCATCGGAGATCACCGTGATGTTGTTGTCCACGATAAAAGTGCGCCGCGCGGGATCCAGTGCCGGTGGGACTTCATCGTTGGCGGGTGCAAGAGCCTGTGCCTGTCCGCCAGAAGACTGTTGTTGATCCGCCGCGAGCTGTGCCTTCACTTCCTCCGCGATCGCTTGCTTCACCTCTGGAGTCAGCGTCACCGGGGCGGAGTTTGCTGCCTGTCCCCCTCCGTCGCCGTAGTTGGCCGGCACCTGATCGTACGCCGCGGCATCGGAATTGGCTGCGGACTGGGATGCGTAAGCGGCTTGCAGATTCGCTGCAATCACATAATCGGTGAGCCAGAATGCCGGCGACGCATACACCGGATAGGGCGAGAAATATCCGCCGTAGTAGCCATACCACGGCGATCCGCCCCAACCCCAGCCACCCATCCCAATACCCCAGTACACCGGTGCGCCCCAAGGCTGGTACGCCCAGCCATAATAGCCGGGGTTGTACCAATAGCTGGGATAGTAGCCGTAATAGTGATAGCCGCCATAGTTGTAGCCGCGATAGATTCCCACCCGATAGGCACCGTGATCATAATAAGTGCGCGAATAATAGGAGCGTCCGCCACGCGTGACGTAGGAATGCTGAACATAGCCGTTGCCTCGGCCCATGGTCACGATGCGCGCTCCGTTGTGCTCGCTCACAGCCGTTCGCCCGCCGCGGAGATTGCGTTGAATCTGCATCCCGCCCCGGTTGACCGAGCGGATCTGTCCGTTGGCTCGGATGCTCGCTGACCCGCCGCCCTTCAGAGACACCGTCCGGCCCGGAGTTGTGTGGCTGCCCACGTCTCCGCGACTGCTCACGCTGTTTCCACCATGATTGCCGCTAGAAGATTGCTGTTTTTGCTGGGCGTGCTGTTGCTTGTTTTGGTTTTGCGGTTGTTGCTGAGCGCGCTGCGGTTGCTGAGCATGCTGCGGTTGTTGAGCATGCTGCGGTTGTTGAGCATGCTGCGGCTGTTGAGCATGCTGCGGCTGTTGCTGAGCGTGCTGCTGTTGCTGATCATGCTGCTGTTGCTGATCATGCTGCTGTTGCTGAGCATGCTGCGGTTGTTGAGCATGCTGCGGCTGTTGCTGAGTGTGCTGCGATTCAGGTCTGGCTTGCTCCTCGTGCTGGGTCTGCTTTTCGCTTTGCGCGTCGCCAAAAGCAGCTGCTCCGAGGAGTACGAACAGAAGAAGTGCTGCGTTGGCAGTTCCTAATCGTTTCATAGGTTTGCCTCACGATTTAGCGTAGAGCGTGGCAGAGGTCGCAAACTGTCTCGTTTTGACCAGTTCAAGGACAGGCGGGTGCGATGTCAATTTGTCGCGAACAAGGCCAGCAAGGCTTTGTGCTGGACGATGATCTGGTTGAACAGAATCTTCACTTCACATTCTCGGCGTCAGGCGAAGAAAATGGAGCACAGGCGGCTGCCCGAAAAAGCACGGTCTTTCACAGACGGCTTCTCCGTCGTTACGCGTCACACGAGGGCTGAGATGTCGATCCGCATTCGGAGAGTTGTGCGATCGTGGGCAACAACTGGCTGGCCAAACAATCTTTGGCTATGAAGGCGTCTACCCACTTCAAGGCCTGCTCAGGAATATCCACTGCCCCGGATAGCATGATGATTGGCGCCTGCGGCCTAAGTTGCCTCATCTCGATGGCTACCTCTTGCCCGTTCATTTCGGGCATGAAGTAATCCAGAATCACAACGTCAACCGAGTGCTTGGAGGCTAGTTCCAATCCCTTGCCACCGCTTGCAGCCGTAAGCACGGAATACCCGAAGCTTTCGAGGAATGACTTCTCGCATTGCAACACGTCCTCGTCGTCGTCGATACAAAGCAGCACTGCGTTTTGGAGTCCGGGATAGACTGCCGCGGGCATGGTTCACCTTGAAAACAATTTGAAATACTTCGGCTCAGAAAACTGTTCAAAATTGCTCACGCCATGCCCGGTGGAAACCGGACCACGTTCACATTGGCTCGATTTCACAAAACGGAATGCCGCGCAGTCAGCATCCACTAGCCTCCGTTGCGCAAGCTCACAATGCTGCGCTCATGTAGCCTCACGGGTAGCGCAGCGTACTGGTAACATCTTCAGGACACCGGGCCATTGTCGGATCGTTGAACAGATCGGAGCCGACCCGGTCTGCTGGATAGCGGAGGTGTGGATGGGTTTGCCAACGACCACGATGAGTCCAGCTCAGCGCCAGGGTAATCTCTCGGGCGGAAAGGAAGCGCTTGTTTCCGATCAATTACTGGAGAAGGCGCGCTCCGATACCGAGACCGTCCTGAGAGAGCTTGAATCGCGACCAGACGGCCTGAGCCAGGCGGAAGCCGATTCTCGGTTGAAGCAATACGGGCTGAACGAGATCGCTCGCGAGAAGCGTCAATCGGCCCTGATGCGGCTCCTGAGTAACATCAAGAATCCATTAGTTCTCCTGCTCACGGCACTCGGTGTGCTTTCTTTTCTGACCGGTGACCTGCGCGCAACGGCGGTTATTTTCGTGATGGTGGTTCTGGGCGTGGTATTGCGTTTCTTCCAGGAGATGCGGGCCGACAACGCCGCGGAAAAGCTCAAAGCGATGGTCAGCAACACCGCGACGTTAGTGCGGGATGGCAAAGAAGCCGAAGTACCACTCAAGATGCTGGTGCCGGGGGACATCATTCGACTGGCTGCCGGCGATATGGTCCCAGCCGACGTACGTGTGCTTTCAGCTAAAGACTTGTTCCTGAATCAGGCGGCACTCACCGGCGAATCCTTACCCGTAGAGAGAAAAGCCGGCGCCATGTCCGCCGACGTTCAGAACCCGCTGGAACTGCCCAATATTTGCTTCCTAGGCTCCAACGTGGAGAGCGGCTCCGCAACGGCTGTGGTCATCCACACCGGAGACAAGACCTACTTTGGATCCCTGGCTGCCAGTATCGTCGGGCAGCGTCAGCTGACCAGCTTCGATAAAGGCGTCAACCGGTTCACTTGGCTGATGATCCGTTTCATTGCCGTGATGGTTCCGGCGGTCTTCCTAATCAACGGGCTGAGCAAACATAACTGGTTGGAAGCTTTCCTGTTTGCGATGGCAGTGGCAGTCGGACTCACCCCCGAGATGCTACCTATGATCGTGACGGTCAACCTGTCCAAGGGCGCACTGGCGATGGCGCGCAAGAAGGTCATTGTCAAGCGTCTGAACGCGATCCAGAACTTCGGGGCGATGGACGTGCTGTGCACTGACAAGACCGGCACCCTCACTCAAGGCAAGATCGTACTCGAAAAGCATTTGGACGCACATGGCGATCCCAGCGAGAAAGTGCTGCAGTATGGCTACCTGAATAGCTACCATCATACGGGGCTGAAAAACCTGCTCGACGAGGCGATCCTCGACCATGGGGAACTGGAAGAAAGCCTGAAAGCGAAAGAAAAGTATCGCAAGATCGATGAGATCCCGTTCGACTTCGTGCGGCGGCGGATGTCGGTGGTGGTGGAAGATGAAACCGGCCTGAACACGTTGATCTGCAAGGGTGCCGTCGAAGAAGTGCTCGGCTTGTGTACCCGCGTAGAAGTCAAGGGAGAGGTTGTAGAGGTCCTGCCCGAGCACGACGCCAAACGCAGGTTGTTGGCGGACGATTTGAACGGTCAGGGCTTCCGTGTGATCGCCCTCGCGTACAAGCAAATGCCGGGTGCGACGGACGAACCCGTTTATGCGGTCAAGGATGAGTCAGACCTGATCCTACTAGGTTTCCTGGCCTTCCTCGACCCGCCAAAGGACAGCGCCACGGAGGCCTTGAAGCGGCTACACAACCTGAGCGTGGACGTGAAAATCCTGACTGGCGATAACGAGATCATCACTGCCTATATCTGCAAGGAAGTGGAAATGCCGGTAGAGCACCTCTTGCTCGGCTCTCAGATTGAGGGGATGCCCGAAACTGCGCTGGCCGAAGCTGCTACCAAGACCAGCGTCTTTGCACGGCTGGCCCCAGCCCACAAGGAACACATCATCCGCGCCCTCCAGAGTAAAGGACACGTGCTGGGATTCATGGGCGACGGCATCAACGACGCTCCGGCCCTGAAGGCTGCTGATGTGGGCATCTCGGTGGACGGCGCGGTAGATATCGCCAAGGAGTCGTCCGACATCATCCTGTTGGAAAACAGCCTTCTGATATTGGAGCAAGGCGTGCTGGAAGGCCGCCGCGTGTTTGGCAACATCGTCAAGTACATCAAGATGGCGGCGAGTTCAAACTTCGGCAATATGTTTAGTGTCGTAGGGGCCAGCGCGTTCCTGCCCTTCCTCCCGATGCTGCCGATTCAGGTGCTGACCAACAACCTCCTCTACGACTTCTCGCAGACCACGATCCCCACCGACGAGGTGGATGCCGATTGGCTGATCAAGCCACGCAAGTGGGAGATTGGCGGGATCCTTCGTTTTATTCTGTTTATCGGGCCGATCAGCTCGATCTTCGATTACCTGACATTCTTCATGATGCTGTACCTGTTCAATTGCTGGCACAACCCGGCCCTATTCCACACCGGCTGGTTCGTTGAGTCGCTCTTTACCCAGACGCTGATCATTCACGTCATCCGCACCAACAAGATCCCATTTCTCCAGAGCTGGGCTAGTTGGCCACTCATCCTCACTTCGATAATCATCGTCGCGGTGGGCGCCGGGCTGACGGTTTCGCCCCTTGCCGGTGCGCTCGGGTTCGTCGCACTTCCGCCCCGGTACTGGTTGCTGCTGACGGTGATACTGGTGTGTTATGTGGTCCTGACTCAGTTGATGAAGACCTGGTTTTACCGCAGGTTTGCCGAATGATGGTGGTGGCGAAGAGCAGGCACTCTTGACCAAGGTCTGAGGCAGACTCGGAACTGACGGCTAGTCAGTCCGGCAGGCTTCCTCGGTCACTGCGTTGAAGTGATAACCCAGGATCGCCAAGGTCACTGCGGTGCCGAAGGCATGGCGGTACCGTGTGGCGGCATCAATGAGCAGCTTCCAGTAGCTTGCTCGTGCGTCGCCGAGAATGCCTTGCTTCACGACAGAACGACACAACGCGATGTACTCCGAGAACGACCTGCGTGTTCGGGTGGGCTGATAGCGTTCCAGAAACCGCCGGACCCGATCATAGTAGGCGTCCGGGGCGTAAATGCGCTTCAAGATCGACCGATACCCATCCAACAAGCATTGTGCAGACATTGTCGGAATGAAACTCAGATTGCAATCGATGTTGTTTCCATTTGCGTCGCTGACAAGGCGTCCTTCGCGCTCCAGGCGCCGGTACAGCTGCGTGCCGGGAAGTGCCTGGAGAAGCCCTACCATTGCGATCGGGATGGCGCTCTCCTCGATAAACTCGACCTGCCTGTCGAACACATCTTCCGGATCACTATCGAAGCCTACGATAAAGCCGGCCATAACCTCGATACCGTGTTGCTGAATGCAGCGTACGCTGTCAAGCAAACTGCGCTGCGTGTTCTGCAGCTTGTTAGCTTCTTTCAGACTCGCCTCTACCGGGGTCTCAATGCCCAGGAACACACGGATGAAACCAGCAGCTTTCATCAGCGCCAGAAGCTCAGGGTCATCCGCCAAGTTCATAGACGCCTCTGTGAAGAACGTAAATGGCCGGCGATGTCGATTGTTCCATTCGGCCAGCGCGGGTAGTAGTTGCCTGACGTTCTTCTTGTTTCCGATGAAGTTGTCGTCCACAAGAAACACTGCCCCTCTCCATTTGAGGCGATACAGTTGCTCCAGTTCAGTGATGACTTGAGACACAGACTTTGTCCTAGGCTTGCGCCCGTATATCTCAATGATGTCGCAAAACTCGCAGTTGTATGGGCACCCACGTGAATACTGGATGGCCATCGAGCAGTAATGCCGGGTATTGATCAAACTCAAGTCAGGCAAGGGGCTGCGATCAAGGGATGGCATCTCGCTAGCCTTGTATTGCGGCTTTGCTGCACCCCGTTCCAGGTCTTCGGCAAGTGGCGCGATCAGGTCCTCGGCCTCCCCAATCACGACATGATCGGCGTAACGATGCAGCTCCGCAAAACCGCTGGCAATCGGTCCACCCACGACTGTACGTATTCCGCGAGCGCGGCACCGAGCCAGGATGGCGAGTAGATTGTCTTTTTGCACCAGCATGCCGCTAACCAGCGCGACGTCGGCCCACGCCAGGTCGGAATCTGTTAGGGCGCGGACGTTCGTGTCGACGAGGCGCTTCACCCAGTGAGTTGGCAGTAGGGCAGCAATCGTGAGCAACCCCAAAGGAGGATACGAAGAACGCTTGCCCTGAAAGGGCAGAGCATGCTTGAAGCTCCAGTAAGTGTCCGGCCATTTCGGATATAGGAGAAGAGCATTCATATTTGCCAGCTCCGCAGCAGCCTCAAGACCGGAACAACGAACAAAGCCACGCACCAGGGTCCAATGGGGATGATTCGTACGACGCCTCGCCAGCCGGGAACAAAAAGTCCCCCCGCTGGTCAGAGAGGGACTGGCGTTTTAGTGGTGTTCCACCAATTCTGCAGCGACTGCCTCGGCTTTAGTCTTGTGCACCGTCCCATCAGGATGGTTTGGCGGAGAATAGATCGTATAGAGCTTCAATAGTGCCGTCTTCGAAGTATTCACCACGTTGTGGTAAGTCCCTGCCGGAACCACCACCGCGTCTCCGTCGTGCACCAGGTGCGCTTCCTTCTCGTGGAAGACGAACTTGGCCTCCCCCTGCTCGATGCGGAAGAACTGATCGACATTCGAATGCACTTCATCTCCGATGTCTTCTCCGGGCCGCAAGCACATCACGACAAGCTGTGCGTGCTGTGCCGTGAATAACACCTGCCGGAAATATGTGTTTTGCAAAGTTTCTTTTTCAAGCGCTCCAACATATTCAGTCATAGTCACGATCTCCTTTACTCAGGCATTTATGAGTTGGCTTGTAGCGTTCTTCTGGGCAGTCTGTACGGGGAACGCCGCGCGGGCAGGTTGCTTGCGACCAGCGGAAGCTCGTACGAAGGTCTGCATATAGGACTGCGCCACTTGGTCCCAGACCATGTGGCGTGCATAGAGGTAAGCACGTCTGCGCATGGCCTCGCGAGCTGCCTGGTTGTCCAGGAGTTCAATTGCCACATCTGCAAGAGCCGCTGGATCCTCGAAGGGAACTAACTCCCCGCGCCCATCGGCCAGGAGTTCGGCAGCGTGCCAGTACGGCGTCGAGATGATCGCCTTCCCGGCGCCCAAGGCGTACGCGAGTGTTCCTGATACGGCTTGTGCCTCGTAGCGGTACGGCGTGACGTAGATGTCGGCGGAACCAACTAGCGATGCCATTTCCTGAGGGCTGACAAACCGGTTGTGGAAGACCACATTCTCCTCAACTCCCAGATCCTTGGCTAAGGCCCGTAATTGGAACCGGTATCGATCACCCTCGCGACGTCTGACGTGTGGGTGAGTGGCGCCAGCGATCACATAAACAACGTTGTTGTGCCGCGACAAAATGCGTGGCAGGGCGTGAATCACGGTTTCGAATCCCTTGTTCGGAGACAGCAGACCGAACGTGAGTAATACGATCCTTCCTTGTGCTGAGAGCGAATCTACATGAAGAACTGGCTCCGCAAAAGGCAAGTCGGGGATGCCGTGTGGGATCAGGTCAATCTTCCCCGCCGGGATCCTAAATACATCCTGCAAAAACTGGGAAGAGTGCTCGCTCATAACAATAAGACGATCAGAGCGTGCGGCGATTTCCTGCAGGACGATCAGTTGGTCGACATCTGGCTCACGAAGAACCGTATGCAGAGTTGTCACCACTGGCATTTTGAGGTGCTGCAGCAGCCGCAGGACATGGCTGCCGCGCTTCCCTCCAAAAATCCCATACTCGTGCTGTAGGCAGACGAGATCGACGTTGTTGGAATTAAGAAAGTCGGCGGCTGCCTGATAGGAGGAGAGATCGCTCTCGGTTATCTCGAATCGTACGCGCGCAGGGTAGCTGTAGCCTGATTGGGGGTCGTTGACGGCTACAACCAATACTCCAGCGGCTCCGAACTCATCTGCAAGCGCATCACACAAATCCGTTGTGAAGGTCGCAATCCCACACTGTCGCGGGAGATGGTTCCCAACAACCGCAATCCGCATTGGAAGGGACGGCACGGGTATCCCATGTGGGGACGCTGACTTTTTCCCGAACAACAGAGGACTCGCTGTGCGCATCGTGGTGTTCGACTGCAAACTCCCGGAGCGGTCCGGCTCGGACATTGCGGGCTCCTTGAACGGTGTGGTCCGGTCGCAACGGGACCGAACAGAAGGTGGAGGCCACACGGGTCCGTCCTGGTGCCGGGACTCGTGCTGCGTCTCATCAACAGCCTTGCTAACCGCTCAACAGGTTAATGATCGGGGCAGCTATCGCGTGGTATCTCGTTCGGCGAAGGCTTCGACGGCAGGCTAGCAAGAACTTGCTTCCAAGCATCCTGGCTATTTGCCATACCTACCTTCGTTTCAGCATCCAGCCGATCAGAATTCCGATGGTCATGCCTACCGCTAATGACGTAATGACAGTTTCAATCGGATGTCGCTGCAGGCGCTTGGTTGTATCATCAAAGAACTCTTCGGCAGCATCGCCGCCCTGTTTCACAACACGCCTCGCCGCTCCTACGCCATCTTCAATTGCATCGGCAACCACAGATGTCACGCGAGAAGCCTTGCGCGCAGATTCGGCGACGTGCTCACCGGTTCGTTCCAGCACTGTTTGCGGCATTATTCTCTCCTCTCCAAGTTCGACGTTGATTCGTTTTGGTTTTCGATGGCTCGTTCCACTTTGCAGATCCGATACTGAATGGCCTATCCAGTCTTCAACTCTGTTAGCTTGTCTTTCAAATCTGCGACGGCTTCTTTAGCATGGCCTATCTTCTGTTGAACCCTGCCTTCCTTCTTTTCGGTTTTCCCTTCGGCTTTCAGATCGGGATCATTCGTTATCTTTCCGACCTCTTCCTTGATCGTTCCCTTCATTTCGTGGAAGCTGCCTTTTAGCTTGTCCTTCGTGCTGGTCTTCATATTCCACCTCGACCCTCGCGAAGCGTGGATTGCGAGCGTGAGGGCTATCTCTTTATTAATCTCGGAGGGTCTCTGAGGTCTGAGCACAATTGACCATCTCTGCGGGATCTAAATGCAGACCGCCAAGCGACTTCACAGGGTTCGTATCTTGCTGGGAAGTCGCCGGTGACTCCGCGACGAGGTGTGCCTGCTGCCGGGCCACCCTGAGCCGAGACAGAACGTTCCGTGTGTCAGGTTCAAAAATCCCATCGAGCGCGTCAACGTGGCGTGCGTATTGTATGTTCCGTTTTGACCAGACAGGTGTGAGATCAGAACGAAACAATGGTTTTGGCTTTCGCCCAGACACCCAGCCGTGTCCGGGATCCTGCCTTTGAGTTCTCTCACTCGACGCATAGTCCCTTTGGAAGATTTGTGGGTCTGTGAGTTTTCGACGATCTACGGCAATTTGCGATCCCCAGGAGTCGGAATCGAGCAGGCAATGCTAGTAACGGATAAACTGTCCCGGTTCCGCGACGCGCTAACTCTCTCGGGGCTCCTCTTGGTATTGCCCGCGATAAATTCAGCCCAAGAGGCAAATCGCCTCCAGCTTTCTCCCCCTGCGCTGCAGGCGGCACAGCTCATTGATGTTGAGTCTCAGCTAGGACCGCAGCCGCCGTGCGGAGATGAGCTGATTCCGTTCTATCCGGGTTTGGATGATTTGGCCATCGTGAAATCGTGGAGCAAGTCTGACCTCGGCCCGGACTGGAAACCGCCCGCATGCACCGGTTGGGCTGAAGTGGGCTTTACGACGTTGGTGACCGTAGCCGCACGATTTCCTCATACCTCGGAAGCTAGCGGCTTGTCTCGCCAAATTGGAGCAATTTCAAAACTCGTGGGCATGCGCTACTGGTCGACCACTCACAAGCAGTGGAGAACGCTAATTCTGGACGCCTATGCTCTGACCGATTTGCAGTCCGGTCGACGCCGCGGAGACTTTACGTCCGATGAGATGAAGGAAGGCAAAGTGCTCTACTTCGAACAGGTTGACAACCTTTCTGGCAAGGCCATCTACCGAATGCACATTGTGGAGGCTTCGGCTAGGCGACTCGTCTTCGATGTGGAGAACGTCAGCACGATCCGCTATTTCCTCATCCCTATTCTTCACCCGGGTGACCTCCAGTCGATGTACTTCCTGGATCGCGAATCGGAGAGTGTATGGCGGTACTACAGCATCGTGCGCACGGGGAAGAATGCCAACGGGCTGATCGCGGGAAATGAGTCGTCCTCGGTCAACCGGGCCGTTGCGTTCTATCGCCATCTGGTCGGAATTCCAACCGCGCAAGACCCGCCGGGGGCGCGATGAAGAAAGAGAGTTGTGAAGCCTTGCAGCTGCTCCTGCTCTCCATCTGATGCTGCACTAATGGCAGGAGTCACGACGGAACTGGCAACGCACGATCCAGAGAACTATTGCCCGGGGCGGGCGATCTTGGGATCATAAAAAAGCGAAAAGCACCCGGCCAGCAGAAGCGCCCAGGCCGCCCCAAGCGATATGCCGCTGGCGACGTCGCTTGGGTAGTGCACTCCGAGGTAGATGCGAGTCATTCCTACCAGCAGTATGATCCCAACCGTCATGGCCAGAATCGCGATTTGATGCCCGGTTCTTTGAAGATGCCGGCACACAAGAATGGCAATCGACAAATAGAGGGATGCCGCCGCCAGCGAGTGACCGCTGGGATAGGACAAGCCCGAAACCTCGACGAGCTGTGTAACGACCTCAGGGCGAGCCCGGTCAATGTAGTCCTTTATTGTGGTCGTTAGAATTCCTGCACCCACGGAAGCCGCCACCAGTTGCACCGCCCCCATCCGGTCCTTCAACAGGAGCAGTACACACAGCGCTATGGTCGAAATAAGCACCACGAGTGTGACCGATCCCAAAGCCGTCAAATCCACGGCCACTACCGTGAGCCAGGGAGTTCGTGCCTTTGCGAGACCAATCAGGATCGTACGGTCCACGCCGGACACCTCGTGCTCCAGCAGTTCAGAAGTGATCTTGATAAAAACGCCAAAAGCCAGCGAGGCCGTCCCCAACCACCAAGAGGCCTTTATGGCTCGGGCCGAGAATTTAGCTGGACTCAACTGCATGCCGTATCTCCACATACAGCCTCAACCGCCACGGCCGAGAAAATACAGAAGAACTTCCTCTTACTCGGACGAGAGGCCGGGCTGGACGGGACCATCTGCGGCCGGCGGAGCCACTGGCGGAGCTGCTTTCTTCAATTGTTCAAGTTCGTCCTGGACTCTCGCCCAGTCCTTTGGCTTTCGCTTCGTCGCGTAAGGAGCATCCGGATGCCCATAGAATTCCAGCAGCTCAGCCCGAACCTCGAGCGAAGCACCACTGAAACTCTCCTTCGCCAGCGCGTCCAGCAACTTTGCGTGCGTCTCATCGTTGAGCCGATATACTCCCGGCCCTGTTATTGCACCGGTGTCAAAATTTTCGTTGGGCAAGTCTGGCTGGCCGGAACCCACCTTGGTTAGCAGCTGTCGGTAGCGATTCAGAGTCGTGTTGAAGCTTGCTTGGAATAGCTTTTCCGCCGCGGGCGTAGGTGTTTTAAGTTGCAGCACTTTTAGGGGGCCGATCTTGGGGAGAATTCGAGTAAGGAAGGCGAAAAACCGTTCCCAAAAGGTCGGCGGCCGATACGTCTTTCCCCAGTTCTTTTGGTAGCTCGCGCGGGAAAGATTATAGAGAAACTTCCTTTTCGTCATGCTGGGCTGATCCTTCAGGATCTCGTCTTTCTTCAGGCTCCAGGCAATGCGCGTGGCTTTGGGAAGGAGCTGGCTGACAGCATGGCGGTAGGAACCGAGGACCTCGTCTTCGTTAGTGAGAACGGTTTTCAAATCCAAACCGTAGGTTTCCTGAAAGGCCTGTTCCAGTAGAGGAACCGAAACTCCAAAGCCGATGAAGTCGTGGTAGGTATCTGGAGCGTAACGTCCCTGTGCTACCTCCAGAACGTCGAATCCGAATTCCGTCTTCACGTGCGCCAGCTTGTCTTCTTCATAGGTCACGGAGTCGCCGTATTTCGTTTTCAACTTGGGATACAGGAGCGGGACCGCGCGATTCGTGCCGATGGGGTGCCCTTCATTGTCCGAGGCGTAGTGAGCGAGGGCCCCAAGCGCAAAGGCATAGCCGTCAAGATCCTTGGAATCGTGGAGAAGGGCCAGGACAAAGTCTCCGCTCCGCACGTAGTGCGTCAAGTCGCTGAAGAAGAAACTTCCGTGCGGGTAATAGCCCATGTCCTGGATAATTGCCCCGCCATATGCATAGCCATGTGCTTCTTTGAGTTCTTGTGGCGTGGCACCGGGAAAACGCTTCAACAATAAGGGGCGTATGTTGGTGTCCCACGCGCTGTCAATGATCGCTTCATGCGCAAGGACCGCATAGGCCGCAGTCTGGTTTGGCCAGCCTAAACACAGAACAAATGCCATGATGCCGGCGAAGGCTCTCAAAGACAACGCTTCGCGGCGTCCGATTCTAACCATTCCAACCTCGTTGTGAATTTAGCTCGCTCCATCGTACTGGGAAATCGCATACCCCTCAATTCCACCGGGAGTGTCGTTTGAACCGGGTCCTCAGCAGCAATTGAGCAGAAGTCGCGAGTCCGGGGGCAGGGCCACGGCGACATTCCCACCTAATTTCATGACAACACTATCAACCCCATTGAGCCACAAAGAAACAAAAAGCCGGCTCACAACGAAGCCGGCTCTCGGTTAACGGATTCACCTGGGCGTGGTCGCGCTTTGGTTACCGAACCTCGTACGGTGTGACGGATCCGATCTTGGTTCCGATCACGTCGCCTGACACTATCAATTCAACGCGTCGATTCTGTTGACGGCCTTCTGCTGTGCTATTTGAAGCAATGGGCTGGCCTTCGCCCAAGCCCTTTGCCGTCATCGAGGACTCCGGGACTCCTTGCTGCGCGAGGTAGCTCCGGACCGCCTCTGCACGCCTCTCGGAGAGGCCCTGGTTATATTCATCGCTTCCAACGCTATCCGTATTGCCTTCGATTCCCAGCGTCAGCGCCGGATACGCGAGCACGATGCCGCTGATCTTTGCCAGCTTCTCTCGCGCCAGCGGGCGAAGTGTGTGTTTGCCGGTGTCGAAGAGAACGTCGGACATGTTGACGACCAAGCCGCGCGCCGTGTCGCGAGTCTCGAGGACGGCGTTGAATTGTTGCAGTAGGCGGGCTCGGAGTTCTTCGCGATCACGCTCCGCTTGCTGAAGTTTCTGCTCCGAGGCTGCAGCGGCAGCTGCGGCGGCAGCGCGATTACGCTCTGCTTCGGCATCGGCGGTCTGTTGCTGCTGGAGAGCAGATGCTTGGGCCTCCCGTTTCTGGCGCTCAGCCTCATCACGTGCGCGAAGTGCTTCGGCGGTGTCAGCCTCGGCGCTGACTGTCTGAGCCTTGGCGGCGGCTTCGCGATCCGCGCCCGCCCTAGCTTCGGCGTCAATGCGCTCTGCTTCTATGCGCTTTACTGAAATCTCGCGGGCGTCTTCTGCTGTCTGTACAGCTTCGCGCGAAACCGAAACAAGCGACTTCTTGTCGATGTGCTTGCCGGTGGCGTTTTTATCTGCCTGGTCCATTAGGCGGACAGCATGCTGATAGCTGTCGCTGGCGTACTTCTCGGCTCCCTCGGATTCAGCGATGCGCAGTGCATTTCGCGCCTCAAAGAATTCCAACGGCAACTTGGCATTCATGACAACCGGGTCGAATTTGTAGCCGGTGGGAATGTAGCCACCGCGCTCGAGAAGGTCGTATTTTGCATTCACCGCCTCGGTAGTTCCCTTGGTGTCCTCGCGAATAACGTTTTCGAGCACGACCACGTTGCTGGGCTGGCGCACCGCATAATAAGGCTCCGCGGTAACGACCAGAGCGAAAGCCTGGAGGTCGGTAGTAACGTCAAGCTTGCTGCGATTGCCATTCAGCAGTACTTCACCGAGGTTCACTGACCGGCCTTCGGGGGTAATCGCCCACATTACGTAGGTCAGGTACTCATTGCCAAAGGTCGTAGGCTTCTGGAGTTCATCGAATTCCACTTCGATCTCGATATAGCCTTGCTTGCTTTCCACCTTAGCTTCGCCACTGGCTTTGGGCATGAGGTCCGTGCCCGCGAAGTTTAGCTTGGTGGCTCCACCGCGGTGCTTATAATTGACCGCCCGAGCCGTCCGGCTGATGACGGTTACGCGGAACGTGGGCGTTGGAGACATCGGCTCGACGGCCATTGTTGTTTGGGTCTGTTGCGGAGACTGGTCGATTGAACTAGTTTGCGACTGCGACGGAGGAGACATCGTCAGCGCGAACGTCCCCAAAACGATAAAGGATGCCAGAAACATTCTTATGATCTTCATAGTTATTCTCCTGGAGGGGCTTTACATCACTATTTTTGTCGTTGAAAACTCTGAATGCTGGTCAAAATTGATCAAGCCGGTTTCTGGTTGCGCCTTCGTGTAGGTGAGCAATCTTGCGCAGACTCTCAACGCTCCCCCTGTCATTATTTATTCAATACGCTGCTCAGGAATGAGCACAAATGAGCGCAGGAGGTTCAATATGCTTTGGACAATTTTCGTAGTTCTTGTGATTCTGTGGCTTCTGGGCTTCAGTCTCCATGTCGGCGGGGGCCTGATCTACTTGCTGCTAGTTGCAGCGGCGGTGGTTCTGATCTACAACTTGGTGAGCGGTCGACGAAGTGCAGGGGTGTGAGATTCCGAATCAGATCAGTCGATGTTGAAACGAATACTACGGCTACGACATCCCATGGGCTTACGAAATCTGTCAACAGCCAGAGCGCGCCCGCACATCACCTCAGGTGATATAATGTAGTTGAGCTGGTTTCTACCTTCTCCTCTTTCAGGTTCCCTGAACTAAGTCAGCCCATCTGAAGTTCTCTCCTCTTAGCGTGAACAACCTTTAGGAGGTTGATATGTTTGCACGCACCGTTTCTATTCATTTGAAATCGAATATGCTTTCTGATTACAACCGAACATTTGAGAAGGACATCCTGCCTTTACTTCGAAAACAGAAGGGCTTTAGGGACGAGATAACACTGTCAAACCCCAGCAGCCTAGATGCGATCGCAATCAGTCTGTGGGAGACCAGGGCCGATGCAGAAGCTTATAACACCAGTACCTACCCGGAAGTGTTGAAAACCTTGGCAAGAATGATCGATGGAACGCCCAAGGTTCAGACGTTTGAGGCCGTTGCTTCGACCTTCCATAAAGTCGCCGTAGCAGCGTAGAGATCTGTAAACATGTCGCACGGGAGGGCGGTTAACTCCGTCTTTCCGAGTGACAAGTGCCTAACTCGTCGCGTACGAACTTTCGGCAAGTCTGTTTAGGCTCTCAAGAAAGCCGTGTACCCCATGCATCCGAATGCGATCCTGCACGAAGTTCAGCAACTCTACAACGTGAGTGAGCGTCTTGACTCGCTGGCGGAAAAACATCCCCTCGTCTCAGAAGCACTCATCACCATCTCGGGAAGCGTTCGTAACACAGCAACTCTGTTGGAGGTGCTGGTCGCGACGAAAATGGCACCGCTCTCCGGGTTAGATCCAGCAAATGCCTGATTTGCTCATGGCTGTCGTTGAACTGGCGTTCTACGCCATGACTTCAGCGAGCAACCTGAGAGGAGGCGCTTATGACAGTGCTACTGTGTAGACTTTGGACTGAAGATGAGGGTCAGGACATTGCCGAATATGCGGTGATGTTGGCTGTTATCTTAGTGCTCGTGGTCGGCACGATTCGCCTAGTCGGCTCGAACGCCAATAATGCCTTTTCCAGCGTGGCGAGTTCGCTTCAATAAGCCGAGTCTTTAGAGAGGCGCGAGAGAAAACCATCTTCTGGGAACGTCTAGCACCAAGCTAATCGTGAAGAACGACGTTGAGAAGCGAGCTGTGGACCTGCAGGCCACCGTTGTAGTGAATGAATCCCAATTTCCTGAAGCGGTTCATGAAAAAGCTCACCCTGGAACGTGTGGTGCCGATCATTTCTGCGAGAGTCTCCTGACTGATCGTGGGGACCACGGTCTCAGGCACACCGTCCTTGCCAAAATGAGCGAGGAGGAGAAGAATTCGGGCCAGTCTCTTTTCACTGGAATTAAACAGTTGGTCAACCAGATCCTCTTCGTATCGGATGTTCCTCGACAGCAAATACGCCACGAACAAATCGGAAAGTGTTTGTTCCCGGTGGAGCGTCTGCACCATGGCACTTTTTTCAATTCTCAGAACAGCGCAATCCGTCATGGCCGCTGCAGAACCCATGCGGAGAGGTTGGCCTGCAAGCGAACCTTCGCCGAAGAAACTCCCATCACTCAATATGCCGATCGTCGCTTCCTTGCCAGTCTTGGAGACAACGGTAAGTCTTACCTTGCCCGTCTGCAGATAAAACACCGCGTCTGCGGGATCTCCTTGCGTGAAGATGGTGTGCTTCTTCGGAAAGAGTATGGCTTTCCTGCCCTCGCCGATGGTGGCGAGGAATGACTGGACATCGAACTCGCGGTTGTTCTTGGAAGCTCGACGCGGAATCGCGGAATTCCGCGTTCCTTGGGATCGCCGATCAATGGGCGTTTGCCGGGCGATTTTCGTTGCACCTTGGGACTCGCGAGGCGGAGACATGTGCACCTCCCCTAACCCCACGTTAAGCACATTGTACCGCCCCCCAGAAGGGCTGTAAATGTCTGACCAGTACAACCCCAACCGCCAACCGAACCCACGCTCATGCTAATGCGTGGATGCCCTTTCGGTTTTTCGTGCCGCCTCAAAGCGGTTCGTCGTGCACGCGCAGACGCGTTGGGCCCAACCACAGCCACCGCTCAGCCTCATGGGTTTTCAAGTGGTCAAAACGAGACAGTTAAGCACTCTTTGCCACGCTTACGCTTGAAGCATGAGGTAACGCTCGTAAGCGGGAATGTGAGGTAACTTTCATGAAACGATTCGGATTCATTATCACCACCGCAGTTCTGTTCTGTTTTGTCGGAACCACCGTTCCTGCTTATGCTCAGCAGGATCAGCAGGACGAAAAGCAGGCCAAGCAGAAGGAACAGGCCCAGGCCGAGAAGCAGCAGGGCCAGGCTAAAAGTGCCCAGAAGCAGCAGCCAAACCAACAGCCCAACCAACAGCGACAGGCACAGCAGCAAAAGCAGCAACAACAGGACCAGCAGCAAAAAGCCCAGCAGCAGAAACAGCAACAGCAGAACCAACAGCAGCAGGCGCAGCAGCAGAAGCAGCAACAACAGGACCAGCAGCAAAAAGCCCAGCAGCAGAAACAGCAACAGCAGAATCAACAGCAGCAGGCGCAGCAGCAAAAGCAGCAACAACAGGACCAGCAGCAAAAAGCCCAGCGGCAGAAGCAGCAACAGCAGAATCAACAGCAGAATCAACAGCAGAATCAACAGCAGAATCAACAGCAACAGGCACAGCAGCAAAGGCAGCAAGAGCAGAACCAGGTGCAACAAGCGCAGCGCCAGCAGCGGGAACACCAGGACCAACAGCAACAGGCGCGGCTCTCGCAACAGCGCCAGCAGCAACTCATTTCACAGCAGCAGCAACGCAACGCCCAGTACCGTCAACATTTAGATCAGCAGCAACAGCAACTGCAGACCGCACAGCGGGAGACGGCGCTGCTACAGCAACAAAACCGTGCGTCGCAGTACCGTTATCAACAAGACTACATAGAGCGGATACGCCAGCAGCAGGTACGCATCCGTAGCGACCGCGACCACGATTACGATCATGATCCGTATTTCTACTCGGCTCCGATCTATCGGTACCATCGCGGTCATAGGTACTACGAGACGAATCAGTACGGCGCAGACTTGCTACGTCAGGCCGTGAACTACGGTTATGAACAGGGGTACCGCGCTGGAGAAGCGGACCGGCAGGATCGCTGGCATTCCAACTACCAGGGCTCGTTCGCCTATCAGGACGCGAGCTATGGCTACACTGGCTATTACGTCGACCAGGACGAGTACAACTACTATTTTCGGCAGGGCTTTCGTCACGGCTACGAAGACGGATTCAACAGCCGCTACCAATACGGGCAATATTCGAACGGCTCGTACATCGTGCTTGAGGTCACGCTTGGGCAGATCCTCGGCTTCCAGTCGCTTCGCTGAAGACGGTGGCTCCAACCCGCGCCCTGCCTATTGATCCACAACGGGACCATGGAGCAGGGCGCGTGCATTGGAGTGACGTTCGGCGATGCTGTAATGGAACGATCAAACCTCGCGGGCGGATTACGAAGGTGTGGACTCTGAACATTGGAGGAGCCGGTGCCATGCGGGGAGAATCGAACCCCAAAAGTGCCGGCTAGCGACGGATTCTGAGAACACAGGAGAGTCCCGGCCCGCTAGGTCTGCGTACCTGATCGCAATCGCGCATGTGACGTCTGGCCAGCACGGGAGGAAGTCATGAAGATTCTATTTGCCACGGATGATTCCAAGTTCTCAGAGGCTGCTGCGAAGAGCCTCGTACAGCAATTCCGACCTCAGGATACCGAAGTCCGGGTTCTACATGTCGTCGAACCGATTACGATCTCAGCACCGCCGCAGATGTCCCCAGGGTACTATCCGGAGCTGGAGGATCGGCTCCCGCAAGCACACGAGGTCGCAGAGCGGGCTGCGAAAATGCTCTCTTCTGCTGGCTTCAGAGTGACCACGTCAGTCACCACAGGCGACCCAAGGAACGTGATTTTGGACGCTGCCTCAGAATGGAATGCCGACTTGATTGCTCTGGGCTCACATGGGCGCACGGGGTTGGGGCGCTTCCTCCTCGGCAGTGTTTCTGAGGCCGTAGCACGCCACGCGCGCTGCTCTGTGCTGATTGTGAAGATTCCATCGTAAGCGCCGAAGCCCATCGCACGTGTCTGTTTTCTGACGGCAGAATTTGGACTGTGTCTCTGAAACGAATCGGCAATTTAACGGAAGAGAGAGAAGATCGTCCCGAACCACGCACCTAAGACCACAAGAATCAGCCCCGGAAGGATCTGCAAGGCAAAGCGTTTGCCACCGCTGCTGATGGCAACAACCATCTTGGTCACAGTATTCGTGGTCAAGCCGGCAAGGATTGGAAGCACGCTCTCCTGAGCGCTGAGCTTTCCTGACGCAACCAACGACGCCACCGATACAGCGGCGGAATGCGTATCGGCGAAGCCAGCGGCCGCAGCTGCAACAATCACCCCGGCTCCGCCGAACTTCGCGTCGAGCGCAGCCGAAGCCAACTGCACCAGAGCGATGGTACCTGCAAATATCAATGTCGTCTTCAGACTAAAAACCCTTCCGACCTGCATTGAATCTGGCACGCCTTGTCGAATATTCCTGAACGTGAAAAACGCCCCGTAGATGATCGCCGCAAGTCCGGCTCCAACAAGGGAGATCTTCAGTACCGAAAATGCAGGCCAGCTGGTCGCTGCCAACACCACAGCCAACTGAATTACCGTGGCTACCGTGGAAAGCACCGCTCCAGCGACTGCAGGCCGCGAAATCACCGGATCCTTTTGAGCACGTGCCCCCATCGACGAGATGGTGGCCACACTCGATACAAAGCCAGAAGCCAACCCCGCCAGGGGAAGCCCGAAGCGAGGCCCGAACAGACGCACGGCGATATGGCCTCCGGCGCTAATCGACATGATCAAAATCACGATCTTCCAGATCGTCCGGGGATTAATAGCGCTGAACGGACCAACATATCGATCAGGAACCAACGGAAGCACCACCAGCGCGGCAGCGGCGAAGATAAGAGCATCGGTCAGTTCCTCCTCGCTGAGCACATCACGTATGAAATGGTGAATTCGGGTTCGAGCCATAAGCGCAATCGCTACCGTCACCGCCAGTGCCGAGGCGGTCACCGGCTCTTTCAGCGCAAAACCTCCGAGCAGTACGGTTAGCAAGAGAGCGGTTTCGGTAGTCAGACCAGGATCCTGCTCTTCAGTGCGCATGTATCCGATCGCACACAAGCCAGCTACTCCAAGAAAGGTGATCGCTAGCAGCGGCACACTTCCCAATACGAAGCTCACTCCGCCTGATAGAGAAGCAATCATGAACGTCCGGATACCGGCCGGGGAGCGCGAGGGCCCCTCCCCTTTGCGTCGTTCCCGTTCCGCACCGATGAGCAGACCGATTCCGAGAGCCGCGGCAAACCGGTAGGCAAGGTCATAGACGCCTGGCATGGACGGAATATTCATCGCTAAACATTTTCGGCTAGGCACGCCAGCCAAGCTAGACATTTCTTCTTCGCACACGAGAACAGAATCCGGCGTAACGCCACAGATTCCGCTACTGGAGGTGGTCTCCCTCGAAGTGAGCCATTTTGAACAGACGCAACGCCGAAAAGTTTCTTAGATTTCAGAGTGGGCCATCGATGGCTCGCACCAAGCGCGTCCCAGTTTCGACAAGATCACTGGCCGAACATGGCTGATCGCGCCCGGTCACAGGGCGATGACCAGCCCGCAGCATCATAGTCCGGCGACAGGCCATGGCCCATTTAACACTCAACGATAACCCGGGTGGGAGATCAAAGACACCCGGTGTTGAAAGGAGATTCCCATGTTACTGATCGTGCTCATTATTATCCTGCTACTCGCGTTCGGTGGTGGTGGTGGTTACTACGGATATCAGAGGTGGGGAACGGGCGGAGGCGTCGGAATCTTCGGGCTGGTCCTGATCATTCTGGTGCTCTTCTACGTGTTCGGCGGAATGCATATGCCCCATTAAAGTTCGGAGCGGTTTGGTGGATCGAATGCCCAACGCGCCGACGAGGCGTTACGCGATCAGAGAACGAAATACGAGAACGGGAACACTCAGAGAGAGGACCGCAGGTCGTCGAGGACGCACCGGATGAGTTCGGACTCGAAAAGTGAACCAAGAACGGAGAAACAAGTTAAGCGTCGCTCTCACATAGATCCGCGTTGCGTGCTGTTATCGTCGCCGGAGCCATATATGAAAATCATTTTATTTGCAGGCCTGATTTTGGTCGTGCTCGGAATTGCATCCCTGCTCGTGCCGATTCCCCATAGCGAAAAGCATGGAATTAAAGCCGGAGATGTGAGCATTGGGATGGAGACCACTCAGAGTGAGCGTGTGTCACCAATCATCAGCGTTGTGCTGATCGCAGGCGGGATTGCGCTGACGGTTGCAGGGGCGCGTACGCGATCGTCTACGAAGTGACGCACCCGAGAGGAACCTTAACATTAGCGATTATCAGTGATGTCGGCCTCCTTTCAAGAGTGTGCAAGTTTGACCAGTAGCGCTCTGTGCGCAAGTCGTAACATCCCACCTGTGAGGCAAGTTCTGAACGTTCTTGGAGGCTAATGATGAAACTCAGAATCGTGACTGGGCTCATTGCGCTTTTCATGTTTGCGGGCGTGGCCGGACTGGTTACGGCGCAGGACACCACAAAAACAACCCATAAGAAAACGCGGACGCTCACCGGTTGTCTTCAGAAAGGCGAAGATGCCAGTGAATACAATCTGACGGCCAAGGGCGGCGGAACCTGGGAGATCAAGAGCGACAGCGTCAAGCTCGACGAGCATGTCGGTCATACGGTCAAAGTTGTCGGCGTAGTGTCAAATGCCACGATGCATGGGATGAAGGAAGACGCGAAAGAGGAGATGAAAGAGCACGGCATGGATAAACACACCGCCGAGCGTGGTCATATGACGGTCACCCATTTGACCATGGTCAGTGACACCTGTCAGAAGTAACCGTGGATCGTACGTGAAGTCGAAGTACGAATGTGTTCAATAGTGCTGGGATATCGGGGTTTGCCATCGAATGGAGGTTTCCGCAGACGGTTTGGGGCCGCTTGCCAAGCCTTGCACTGGAGTCTTCCTTGGTATGACTACACAAGGATCTGAGGTCCAGTATCGACTCCGTATAAGAAACGTGCCCAGAATTGTCGCACTCGTGTGTTTGCCATGTCTGGTTTTCCTGGCAACGCTCGCCTCATCGTCACAGGTAGCCCCGTCCACCGCTGAAATCAAGTCTCCCGATCTAACCCTAATCTTGCAGCGCTTGGAGGACATCCAGCCTAAGGACCCCGCCCAATCTCGGCCATATGAGTTGACGCGAGAATACAAAGTCTTTCACGGTTCTGATAAGAAACCCACTTCTGAAGTCATGGCGCAGATCAATTTCGTTCCTCCCGACATGAAGACATACAAGATTACTCAGGCGCGAGGGAACTCACGGGGAGCGAAAATGGTTCGCGAGCTTTTAGACCGGGAAACCGAGTCGGCGAAGAAAGGAAAGGGCAGCGAGGTCAATCGGACGAACTACGACTTCGTTTTCCTTAGGCAAGAGAACTTCGGCGATGTTCCTGAGTACGTTTTGGGGACCCTCCCGAAGAGGAAGGACAGAAACCTTCTGCGCGGGCAGATCTGGGTAGATGCGAGCACTTTCCGTATCCGCCGAATTGAAGGAGTACCCGCCAAGAGCCCCTCCTTTTGGCTCAAGAACATTCATATCACTTTGCAATTTGCGGAACTGGGAGGCATGTGGGTACCCGTTACCTTCGACGCTGTCGCAACAGTCCGCTTATTGGGGCAGTACACACTTGCTGGCCTTACTATCCGGTCCTCCGAATCCCCACCCGCTGCGCCATAGCGCTCATCGACCCGGACGGTGGTCGGCTAATTCTCAACTCGTGAAATGGCCTTTCCCGCTGCGGTACTGATCTTCTATTTTCTTAAGTTCAGCCATTACGTCACTTTCTTTCCTTTCAACCGTCGCGGGCACGCCTGCACCAGTCCCTCAAATAGGGAAATAGAGAGCGGAGGGGAATCATCGCCGTTCTCAGATCTTCCCGTAGTTGCTGCCTCTTTCCGAATCCGCAGCGCAATCTCGTGCGCAGAGCGGTAGTTCTCCACCACTTGGGGATGGTCGACAGAAATGTCCGCGGTACTGGCAGGATAGATTTCTTCACCACAGTTTGTCGCTGATTGAGCGCGGCGAGGGTGAGCACTATTGCTCAGATCTCTTGAATCCTGATTTGCTACGGTCGAAGTTGACCTGGTGCGCGCGCATCCTACTAGGAGTTCGTGCGAGTGGGTACACCGCACCAAGCCAGAGAAAGTGCGCATCGGTGTCAGAAATGAGGGTTGTCCTATGAAAAAGGTAATGTTATTTCTTGCGATGTTAAGTCTTGGTTCGCTCTGCTGGGCGGGGTCGGCGCGGGAAGATGCCACCGAACGACTGGAAAACGCGACCAATGTGTTACATGAAATTATGGGAATGCCTGACAAGGGAATTCCGGAAGAAGTGCTGGAGCACGCGAAGTGCATCGCCGTTGTGCCGCACATGGTCAAAGGCGGCTTTGTGTTCGGAGGCAAGGGAGGCAAAGGCGTAGCCACCTGCCGCACCGCGAATGGCTGGAGTGCGCCGGCGTTCATCACCATTTCCGGCGGAAGCTGGGGACTGCAGATCGGCGTACAAGCTGTGGACCTGGTCATGATCATTCAGAATGAAAAAGGGATGCAAAAACTGCTCGAGAGTAATTTCCACGTTGGAGCGGACGCTTCGGCCGCAGCGGGGTCCGGTTGGACGACATGCTGAGGCAGGGACGGATTGGAAGATGGATACTGAGATCCTGACGTACTCCCGAGCCAAGGGCGTGTTCGCGGGGCTCACATTGGAAGGCGCATCGATCCGCCAGGACAATGATTCCCGGCACGCGATTTATGGACGCAAGGTCACCACTCGGGCTTTGCTGCTGGGCAAAGTGACACCTCCAGCCGTAGCCCAGCCGTTCCTTGCGGAAGTTCGTGGAGCAAAAGCTCAAGCCGTAGCCGAAGGGAAGGCTGAAGCGAAAGAGGAAGCTAAGGAGAAGGACAAGAAGTAGTAGGCTCCGGACTTGAATCTACCGTTATCTGTCGTACAGCCCCGGGCGGCGCACTCTGGAGGGACCACGGTTCCCTATAAGGCTGGATGCATGGAGTGCTACAGCTGGAAATGAGCGCGCCGTTGCAGCCCGAACCAGCAACTCCGAAACAACATTCAATGACGCCCCCGATTCCCCGCATTCATGCGAGCAGGGATGGTCAATATTGATCAGCAATCGCTAGGCGCGAACCTTGACACTAGCGATGGATAAATCTCTCCACGTTTGAGAAGCCGCACGCCCGGCTGTCAATCTCTTGTGCGCGAATACATAAGAGCTCCTAACGACCCGTCGTACGAGCTACTTCGGAGAAAATACAGGAGTCACATATGAAATTGTTCAAGATGTTTGCATCCGTACTCTCAGTCGCTGTGCTGTGCCTGCTTGCGGTTCCAAGTGCATCAGCCGATGACTGGAACAGGAAGACCGTCATCACCTTCAGCGGACCAGTAGAAGTTCCGGGTGTAGGCGCGCAGACCTTGCCCGCTGGCACTTACGTCTTCAAGATTTTCGATTCCCAGTCCGACCGCCATATCGTCCAGATATTCAATCAAGACGAAACCCATGTATTTACCACAATCCTTGCAATCCCGAACTATCGGTTGAAAACTACAGACAAAACCGTGATCAGTTTCCGGGAGCGGCCAGCCGGACAACCGGAGGCCCTCAAAGCATGGTTTTATCCCGGGCGCCAATGGGGTGAAGAGTTTGTTTATGCAAAGTCGAGGGCCGTGGAACTGGCCAAAGAAACAAATGAACCAGTTCTCGCGACGCCGATCGAGTTGGCAGCAGCGCCTATCGAGGCTTTGAAGACGGCACCAATAGAGGCCGTTGATCCGAAAGGCGAACCAATTGAACTAGCGCAGGTTGTTGAGGCACCGCCGGCGGCTGCAGAGCCGGCGACTGTGGCCGAAAATTCTCTGCCGAAAACGGCCAGTTCATTGCCATTAGTTGGACTGATGGGGCTGGTAGCGCTGGTCGCAGGCCTCGGCCTTATGCTCATCTCGAGGCGAGTTCTATTGAACTAAGCGTGCCGGAATGCCACCGGGAGACTCGACGTCAAGCTGCGGGGGAGGTTGTCTGCAAGTGCCACCTCCCTCTCTCCCAGAAAGCACTACCCGGATGACAAAGCTGTCCTCATCTCGATCACGCCCGCACGGCAGGACGGGGGGGCAAACTCAAGAAATCTCCCGCACTGGAATACGAACCAGGCAGGGACATGCCTACACGCGCCTGATCGTACTTGTTGCCTTGGTCCTTCTACCCAGCCTCGTCCGACCTCAAGAATCATCTCCGTTACAGCAGCCACCGATTGACGACTACACCATTCGCGTGACCGTTGACGAGGTGGTGCTCCACGCAACCGCTCAAAACCGCAAAGGCACTCTTGTCTCCGGACTCGGCAAAGAAGAGTTTCAAGTCTACGAGGACGGAGTGCCTCAAGAAATTAGGCATTTCAGTCACGAGGACATTCCTGTAACCGTCGGGTTGGTCGTCGACAACAGTGGAAGCATGAGGCCGAAGCGCGCTGACGTGATTGCCGCGGCCTTGGCCTTTGTGCGGTCCAGCAACCCGATGGATCAAATGTTCGTGGTCACTTTCAACGAGAAGGTGTCGTTCGGCCTTCCGAGCAACCTGCCGTTTACAGACGACGTCGTTCAGTTGGGGACCGCACTGTCCCGGATCTCCGCAAATGGTGAGACGGCGCTGTACGACGCGGTTGCTGCTGCGCTTGAGCATCTGGAAAAGGGGAATCGCGACAAGAAAGTACTGATCGTGATCAGCGACGGGGGCGACAATGCCAGCAAACACAATCTGTCTCAGATCAGGACCATGGCTGGCCACCCTGACGCAATTATCTATACCATCGGTATCTTTGATGAGCAGGATGCCGACCAAAACCCTCACGTGCTCAGGCAACTCGCCAAGGATACGGGCGGCGAAGTATTCTTGCCGGAGTCATTAAAGGAAGTTCTTCCTATTTGTGAACGCATCGCTCGTGATGTTCGCAATCAGTACACGATCGCTTATATCCCTTCCAATAGAAAGCCGGACGGAACTTATCGGAACATATTCGTGAAGGCCAATGCACCGGGACATGGGCATTTGGTGATCCGAACCCGGGCCGGTTACTTCGCACCGTCCGAGCTTCGATCACCATCGCCAAAGGCGACCGATCATGACGCTCACAACTGAACGCGAGATGCGCCCCAGGCGAATTCGAAGTATTCTTCGCTGGACTCAACGCCTGCTTTTCATCACTGGCGCTCTTGCGCTCGGTTACGTCGGATTCACTCTGCTCGATGCAAGGCTTTATCAGGTTTCTGCGAAACGATCCTTGGAAGGCCAGATCCACCGGGAAAAGGAGCGCCACGAATCCCAGCCTAAACGAGTGATCAAAACGGGCGACCTTCTGGGTCGAGTAGATATCCCGCGACTAGGAATTTCCGTCGCAGTCCTGCAAGGGACCAGCTCGCGAACGTTACGGCTGGGTGCGGGACATATCGAAGGCACGCCGCTTCCAGGGGATACCGGGAACAGCGGAATCGCCGGCCACCGTGACACCTTCTTTCGTGAACTGAAAAACATTCGCGAGAATGATGAGATTCAATTGCAGACGGCAACGGAGCTTCTCCACTACCAGGTCGATTGGGTCAAGGTCGTCGATCCCGATGACATCACAGTCCTCGAGCCTGCGGCATTCGGATCCACGCTCACGCTAGTGAGCTGCTATCCATTTTATTTCGTTGGTTCGGCGCCGAAGCGGTTTGTCGTCCGAGCGCACAAGTACTAAGTGCCAGGGTCTTCTAGACATTCAATTCGAATGGTTAATGTCGTTGACCACAAGATGCCATCGAGCCGTAAAACAACGTCCAGCACTCTACGGGGTGCTCTAGGCGCACGAGAACTTGTTCGCGTTCGGACAATTTGGGTCTGACTGAGCGCCAGTTGTCGACTTCGAGGGCCCAGAGAGTGGCTCGAATGGTGTTCTCGCGCACATACTTCATTCAAGCAAGCGCTTGAAAGAGAATTCCGAGAGCCAAGTCTTGAGCCCTTTTGAGGGAGTCCGGACTGGGGATTAGCGGAAAGTTGACCGGCGAGGGATGCTCTTTGGAATCGCCTACTTTCGGGCTGTCGGATACCCTAGCCCTGAGCATGAGACGTCCGAAGCCCATGGGAAATTTATTCCAAGAACTGGCGAGACTCGTAGCCGACGAACAAGGTCAAGACATAGCTGAGCAGGCAGTCATGCTGGCTGTCATCCTCGTGCTAGTCGTTGGTACGATTCGGTTAGTAGGCTCCAACGCTAACAACGCATTCTCGTCCGTAGCCAGTTCGATTCAATAGCACTGCGGCGTCGAGTGTCCTAGCCGACGGCGCTGTCTTGCTTCATGGTTACGAAAACGTTCAACACGTTCTCGTTCAGGAGTGCGACAGCCTTCTTAGCCTGCTCCAGAGTCGTCCCGCCGAGCAGGTCGAATCTAAACACGGTATTGTTCGAGACAGAGATTGATTGGTGGTAACGCTAGACACGGATTTTAGGTTTGCCTCCGGAGGTTACGCTGAGGTTGTCGCCAGCTAGCATCCAGCGTGTACCTCGTGCCCGCCATCAGTATCCTGGAATTGCAATTCTGTCAGCCATATCCCCGCCGACCACGAGATCGGCAATCCATCGAATCCTCATCAGATTCATCATCTGATTCCGCACGAACAGGGAAAGCTTTGATCCGGGGGCAAAGTAACCAGCAAAACGGAGCGCAGCCTGCTGTTTCTTCAGAACGAAGGGACCAAATAATTCCTGGTATCGTCCGAACGCGAGTGCGTAGTCACCTTGGCATCGATGAAGCTCCCCCGCGAGAATATAAGCGGCAATCATCGCTAGAGCCGATCCTTGTCCTGCGAGTAAAGAAGGACAGGAGGCGGCATCACCAACCAACGTGACCCGCCCGCGTGCCCATCGATCCTGTCGCGTATCCATCCGAATCTGGCTTACGCGGTCGAAATAGAGATCGCTGCTAGCATCAAGCGCACTCAGTATTTGCGGGCACTCCCACCCGCTACCACCAAAGCGCTTCTTAAGGAGAGCTTTTTGGGTTTGCACATTCTCACTCCCTCGATCAAGTGATTGATCTTCAAATATGAAGAGGAACATTGTGTGGTCGCCGCGCATCGTGAAGCGCGACACCTGTTGTCCGACCTCTGTGTACATGGCGTAAGTTAATTCCTCTCGCGGCCTGTAGCCTGGGGCTTCGAAAGCCGCCACTTTATAACCCAGATACTTTTCAAATTGGCTTTCCGGACCGAACACGAGTTCACGCACTCGCGAGTGAAGGCCATCTGCACCCACCACAAGATCAAAGTCGCGAGCGGGGCCATTTTCGAAAGTGACATGGACGGAACTTGTCGTTTGTTCAAGTTTGGCGATGCTATCGCCAAAGACGGTTTCGACCTTTCCCTGCACTGTAGCAAAGATGGAAGCGGCTAGATCTCCGCGGGGAAGGCTGGTGAAGCGACCTCCCGCTGCGCGCGCGAAGGTCTCGGCGGGAAAGCCGGCGACTCGTCGGCCCTCCCGATTTACGACCCTCACCTCCTGTACCTGATAGCCTTTGCTGAGTATTTCCGGGACAAGCCCCATCCGCTCCGCGATCTCAAAGCCTGCGCCGAAGAAGTCAATTATGTAGCCACCTGTCCGCAGCGTCGGCGCTTCCTCGACAATGGTCGGCTCCATGCCGTAGTGCGCCAGCCAATAGGCGAGAGTGGGGCCCGCAATACCCGCACCAGAAATCAGAATCTTCATCTTGGGTTACAGGACGTGTACTTTCGAACAGCAGTTGCACAGAAATTCTAGCGCAGATCGACTCGCAAAGAATATCGTCTCGCGATAGTTCGCTGTGTTGAAAATTGGACGCAAAGCAGGATACATTGAGCAGTTTGGCGTCGAGGTCGAGCAGTTATGTGTGCTGGACGCCAAACGCTGCCACCACTCGCATAATGACCGAGTCTCCTGTAAGCGAGGAAAAGGTTTACACCTTTGTCCTCGATCAGATCGAAACTGTCCCTCATCTGGAGGCGTTGCTGTTGCTATGGAACAGCCGCCCTCAGCCTTGGACTGTTGAGAACCTCTCCAAAAGGCTTTACGTCTCCAAAGAGATCGTCGACGTTCTCCTCGATGACCTCGTGCAACGCGGCCTGATCGTGTGCGTCCAGGGCACGCCGGACGGATATCGCTATGAATCCTCATCCATCGCTCAAGATCAACTTCTCTCGACTCTTGATTTAACCTATCGCCGCGAGACCGTTCGTATTTCGACGATGATCCATTCAAAGCCATCGTCGTCAGTGCGCGAATTTGCTCGTGCCTTTCGTTTTACGAAGGACCGATAGTGATGGTGGGAGCGATCGTCTACGTGATCGGAGCTTGCACGAGTGCAGCTTGTGCCACGCTGCTGATGCGCGGATACATCCGGGGAAGGAAAAAGCTTCTTCTCTGGAGTGGGCTCTGTTTTGCTGGATTAGCGATTTCCAATCTGCTAATTTTCGTCGATTTGGTGTTGATTCCAAATGTCGATCTTTACCGTTACAGGCTCGGTACAGCTGCTGTCGCTATGCTGCTACTTCTCTATGGCTTGATATGGGAGAGCGAGTGAGCATGATCGAAGGATTTTTACTTGGGGTGATCGCTACTGCGTCCGTGACGGCGGGACTATTTTTTCTCAGGTTTTGGAGGACAACCCGCGACCGCCTGTTTCTTGCCTTTGCTGCTTTCTTCTTTATCGAAGCGATCAATCGAATCGTCCTGTTGTGCTTCGAGCACCCGAATGAGGGTAGCCCGTGGATCTATCTCATTCGACTTCTGGCCCTCCTGATTCTTTTGTTTGCGATTCTGGAGAAAAACTACGGGCGAAGCAGTTGAATTCCTCTATGGGGAATCAGCATCCGTAAATCCCCACACTATGGCCCAACCGTAGATCGGATTAACACATCTGAACCATTTAGGTGAAGAATTGGCAGTGAAGAGCACGCAGAGAACCTATTGGCCGTCGCTGATCATCTTCGGCGATTGCATTCCTATGTTGTATTGCCGTCATCCAGGGCCGGCGACTCATAAACGCAGCCATAGCGAACGATATAGAGTTCTCAGCGGTTAAAGGCAGTAGTGTCCCCTCCGCAATAGGGTCGCTCCTGGTCGGCAGCACAGCAGCAGAAATCGGAGATGCGTTGCTGCGCCAGTGAGACCATTGTGGTGCTGATGTCGAGCCCCACATAGCGTGCGCCTGCGGGCAGATATCCTTGCAATAGGCGAGCGGCGAACGTCCCCGTTCCACATCCGAACCCGAGTACCGAGTGCGCCGAGTCGAAAAGCAGCATGCGCGATCAGTTCGCTGATGGCAGGATTTTCGTAGAAAGCGTTGCCAATCCTGCCCAGAGCCGAGCCGGTCATGGAATCGCTTCGCTTCAATCGGCGCAAGGTAGCGACTCGTTGGCTGGCGAACGCTCACATTCAAATCCTAGCAGTGTCAGCTTTCGGCAGGCCTCTTATTGCTCAGAGACCGGGCTTAGCAAACTGATTGTAAAGCCAAGCAAAGACAGCGCCACCGACGAGACCATCTACAGTTCCGTAGATCGTCCCGATGACGACTTCTGCAATGCTGCGAGTTGCATGGTAGCCGGGGTAGACCGACGACATTGTCTGAAGGAACTGCTGACCATAGTTACCCCAGATCAAATTGGCTACGCCCATCACTAGCATCGCTAATCCCCACAGGATCGCCGATGTCAAGGCTAGGGCTTTGGTATTGAATTTCATCACTTCCACCTCCAACTAGATTGCGAGGCCGTGCATGGCCGATTAGCACTCCTGTTCCAGGGTTCCCACCACTATCCAACTCTTGCTCTCCTGAAAACTGTACCGAGGACCTCCGCTTCAGCATGCAACCAGTCTTCCTCCGCATGGCCGTCCTCGTGTCCACGTTTTTCGTACAACTCGTAGGCACGCTGACGAATGATGTGCTCCGCGGGCCTCGGAGTCGAAAAATCGGGGATGGTTTCATGCGAGGTGCTCGGAAGGGAGGTAACGTTGGAACGTGTTTCCTCCTGAGACGTGACAGCCGGAATATCCGCTTGAAACGCTTTTTTCTTATTATGTCTGGACATGAATGGCCTCACTTTCGTTTATCCAATTTGATCCTGTTCCTTCGGATTAGCAGCGAGCTTCAATCCGTCGCCAGTCCCCTTCGGATGCAGCGTCTCATCTGTCGGGTTCGGGACCGCCCCGTATGACCAACACGGGACAGCGCGCATGAGAAACCACATCGTAGGCAGTTGGTCCAGGGAAATGAGCAGCCACCCGCGGAAAGCGAGTACTGCGCACACCCAGCACGATCAGTTCGATCTGTAACTTGACGGCGGTCTCTAAGATGCATTCGGCACGCACCGGATTAAACTCAACGCGAAATTTGGGCGCCACTCCTTCTTCCAATACCCAGTGCTTTTCTGCCAAGCGCAGGCTGAAAAAATCAGCAGCCTGCATCCTGGTCGTGATCGGCGCTTTCCAGACATCCTCAGCGACGTGCAGGAAAAAGAGCGTGGCCTTATATTCCTTGGCTAGAGTGCACGCGTAGTGCATCGCAGGCTCGGACTCTGGGGAAAAATCCGTCGCGTAAAGAATGCGTTGCGGTTTAGCCTCTGTTTCCGGGGCTGCCGAACTCTCTGGCCCAACCATTAACAGCGGACGTTGCGCGCAACGAAGGATTTCCTCGGCAATCGATCCCAACAGCATCTTTTCGACTCCGCGCCGGCCATGAGTACCGATCACAATCAAGTTGATTTGCTGCTTTTCCGCCATTGCCGAGAGCATCGGCCAAACAACACCGTGATCGACGAGAACCTCGTGCGAAAGTCCTTTGAGAAGCGGTGTTGCTGGCACCGCCGCCATCTGTTCTTCCACGTGAGCCCGTATATTTTCCAGGGCGGCGTCTCGCTCGTCCACTGGAATCAATTCATACGCATCGGGGGGAATCACATACGCCAGATATAGTTTTGCGCCAAAGTGTCGGGCGATCGCGGTGGCGTAGGGCAGCGCTGCGGTCGAGGCTGGTGAAAAATCGGTCGCAAAAAGGATACGGTCAAAGAGGATTCGAGTCACGGGTCGGCTGTCCGTTTGTTATTGCGAACCTTCTGTCATCCAGTTTCTTACATGCAGGTTGAACCTAAGCTGTTTTCTGCTTTGTGGGCTTGCCAAGATTGTTGGGGTAAAAGTGATCCATGACGTGCAACTTGGAAGCACGCCCCGACAGTAGCACTCCAGGCGAGAGTCGTCTGAGCAAGAATGCTCATCCCTAGGAGGCGGAGACTCCGCGGATGCGAGAAGCAGTCATGGGGACTGCCCTCGGCCGTTTGGCCAGTATCTTTGTGGCCCTCAGGCTTCGCCGCTGAGATTGGAAGTTGCGATATCGCGGATTTTGTCTTTGCTCGCCTTGGCATCTAGCGGAGAAATCAGAAGCGCAGAGCAAATGCACAACAATTCCGTTGATGACCAAGCAGGTAACCCGACAGACGAAGATTCCCACCTCTCGCAGGTACGCCTACACTCTTGCTTCCGTTGAGTCAGCAACGCCTTCCGACGGCAAGACATCCGGCAGGTCAAGGCGCGCCACGCCGATCCGGTAGTCGGCCATCCCGTAGTAAACGTCGAAGCGGTTCGGCAAGCCGAGATCGTCGCGGCGGTCGATGCCGGTGGGGAATACAACGTGAGGGACCGTACCGTGGCATTCCTGCGGCAGTACCGGCGTCAACACCGGTTCCGCCGAACGATAGCGAATCACTTGAGGGTGCTCTTTCGAGAGCACCATCACCCCGGCCGAGTAGCAGAGTTGGTGTTCGCCGTAGTTCGCTTTTTCGGTTTCGCTGACGCCGTGATAGACAATGAGCCAGCCGTGTCGCGTCAGGATGGGCGGAGCGCCTCCGCCGATCTTGAGCCGCTCCCACGGCGATACCGGGGTGGCCAGCCGATGATGCGAATTAAACAAGCCTAGGTGACCAGGTTCGGAGCCGTCCAAGGCCATCGGGCAGTAGGAAATCCAGATGCTCTCATGATCGAGGTCCACCACCCGCGATGCGGCCTGGCACGCGGTTTCTTCGGGACGAGTGCCCGGGAAAAGGGGTCTGTGGAGGATGGCCATCTGCATTTTCCCCGCGTGATTGGGAATGGCGACGGGGAAGAGGCTGGCATCCTTGTTGTCCACGTGAACGAAATCGATGCCTTGAAATTCAGCAAAGGTCGCGAGCCCCAGTCGCTTCCAGTGAAACAAATCCTGCGATATCGCCAGGGCGATCCGTGGGCCACGGGACGAAAACGCCGTGTAAGTCATCATGTAACGCTGAAGCGGTTCCATAAACGTGATGCGGGGATCCTCGCAGCCGCCACTGCCGTCAAGGTGCAGCTCATAATCGGCTTCCGGCTCCAGTGCGATGCCGAGCCGCTCAACGCCTGCCGGATCGCCGGCTTCATTGAAGCGTACTCGCGCAATGCCAATGCGCGAGTAATTCCCCCGCGCGACTAGGCGCGGGAACAGGTAAAGTTCACCGTCCGGGCCACGAGCGGCGGCCGGATTCAGGACGCCTTCGATCTCCTGCGGATTCCCCGGCTCCGGCTCCATCAACATTGCCAGACGCCGCAGCTTAAATCCGCTCATCAACGCTTCAGCGATTCTCATCACGCCGCCTGATCGCGATCTGCTAAGCAAGCGATGATGGCCTCGATAACTCGCTTCGTCTCCTCGGGACCCTTAACCGGGATAGAGTCCACGCCTGCTTTTTCCGCGGGATAGTCATTTCCTCCCACGAACAAGGCATCGCCGATGTAAATCATCTCCTTCAATGAAATGTGCAGGAGGTCTCGCAGCTTTCCGATTCCGTATGCCTTGTCAATCCCAGGCTTCGTGATATCAATCGACGTCGAGCCGCCGATTCGGACAGAAAACTGGGGAATAATCGTGTCAAGAATCGCTTTGATCTTCTTCCGCTTGGTGTAATCGGGGTCCCATTTGTTTTTTTCTTCTAACGGCGCTTGCTGACCTAATGCGGAAAATGTTATCTGGCTTCCCCGATCTTCGATGACTTCTCCCCAGACCTTTGCGACTTTGTAACCAGCTTCTCCCAGCGCTTTTTGGAGAGAACTGAGTATCTTCTCTCGTTCATCCCTGGTGAAATCTTCTTCATAGAGTTTTTTCCACTCTCCTGAGTACTGGTAGAACTTTGTTCCACAGGTAGGAAGCAGGGATAGCTCCCTCAGGCGTCCGTCATGAGGGAGTTTAGAGATAACTTGCTTTTCAAACTGCGGCCAACCGCCTCCGGAAATCACGGCTACTTTGACGATTCCGAGAAGGTCGTGCAGCAGTCCCGACATTTCAGGATCGACAGCCGATTTGCTCTCGGCAAGCGTTCCGTCCAGATCAAACACGACTAGCTTTTTCACCATGGTCCCCCGTTCTGTCTCTGAATTCTGGTATTTCAATCCGGCAAGGCAATCTCCAACAGGCTTACTGTGCTGCGGGGCCGAAAAGTACACGCACCGATCATCGCCGGCAACAGAAATACATCGCCTTTTGCGACAGCGTAAGCGGCCCCTCCGTGCTCGACCTGTCCACTGCCTCCGATGCAAACCAGCAAGCGCGGCACACCTGCGGCGCCGACGGAGAACGGCGACTGTCCGAGCAGGCGCCACAACCAGAAATGTTCACCGTCGAACAGTTCCTCGCGTTTCACTGGCGTCGTTGCCTCCACTACCGGCGCAACCCGGCCTACGGGTCCCTCCGCAAAATCAATGCAGGCAATCGCCTGCTCGACTTGTAGTGATCGCGGCTGGCCCGTCTTTGCGTCGAGATGGTCCCAGTCATACAGGCGGAAGGTCACGTCGCTGTTCTGCTGAATTTCGAACACCACGATGTCGCCGCCTAGAGCGTGAACCGTCCCAGCCCGCAGGAAAATTCCGTCGCCGAGCTTCGGAGTGAACTCTGCGAGCTGGTTCACTACCGTCCCGTTCTTCAGCGCCAGTCGCAGACCGGCTGCAGTTGTACCGGTCTTCAGGCCTGCATAGATGCGGCTTTCCGGCCCCACCTCAAGCACGATCCAGGCTTCGGTCTTCGCGGTCTCTCCTGCTGGCAACAGGTTCTTGTTCGCTTTCGTTGGATGCACTTGAACCGAGAGCATTTCATGCACATCGAGGAACTTCAGCAGCAGTGGAAATCGCTGAAACTTGTGAGCCAGCCTCCCCATCATTTGTTCTGGAAACTGCTTCAGCAATTGACCGATGGTCTGCCCTTTGAGCGATCCATTGGTGACGCAACTCTGATGATCCTCGCGGTCGCTGAGCAGCCAAGCTTCGCCAATAGGGCCAGTGGGCATGGGTGCGCTGAGCAAGCTGGCTAAATGCTGGCCGCCCCACAGTCGATACTGATAGATCGGTTCGAATCGCAATGGATACAAAGGTAATTGCGGAATGGTTTGTCTTTTCTCGTGTTTCGTGAGCACGCCCATCTCACGCGCCATCTATTGAGCATTGCATAATATAGTTACAGAGGGAACAGTTCTGCCTGTCGCCAGAAGGCGATGACAAGCGCGGGTCGCTTCCGCATGCGGCGCAGAGCCTTGCGAGCATAGTAGCTTAACTGGGCAAAGTTCTGCGGACAGAAGTTGGGTAGTTCGTGTTGCTTCCAGTGCGACCACAGGTACTCGACCGGATTCAGATCCGGCGCATAGCCGGGAAGAAACTCCACCCACAAGCGCCCGCGCTGCTGGCGGATAAAATCCCAGGTCATGCGACTGCGATGGCCGGTCAATCCGTCCCAGACGATCAGCAGTTTGCCGGGAATGTGGCGCAACAGGTGCGCCAGGAACTCGATGACCTGCGGGCTGCGAATGGTCCCAGGAAACAACCGGAAATAGAAGTTCCACCACGTCACCCCCGCCATGGCCGACAACATCTTCCAGTTGAAGTGATATTGCAGGACCGGCGTCTGTCCCCGCGGCGCCCAAGTCCGACAGCGGTGCGGGCGTTCGCTCAATCCGCTTTCGTCGATGAAGACGATGGTACGGCCCTCTTTTCGGGCTTTTTTTTAATCTCCGGCCAACGCTCTTGTTTCCATCGCCGGATCTTATCTTCATCGCGCTCCAGCGCACGTCCTACCGGACGCTGGCAACTCCATCCCAGTTGTCGCAGAATCCGCCAGGCTTGCGAGGGATGGTATTTCACCCTGCATTCCTGCTCGATCAGATGGGCCACACGCCACGAAGTCCAGAGGCCGGTTTCGTACCCCAGAGCCTGCGGCCCGCGTTTCAGTCCCCGCTCGATACGCCGTAAGTCCTCCGGGCGCAAGCGCGCTCGGCGCCCAGCGTGCCCGGCCTTGTTCAACGCTCGCATTCCCCCTTGCTTCAACTGTGCGGCCCACCGACTGACCGATTGCCGATGCACTCCCACCTGCCGGGCTACTTCCGCTGGATGTACTCCTTGCCGCAACAGCCGAGCCCCCAATAGCCGCCGCTTTTCCAACTTCTGAAAGTCTCGCCGTACTCCTGCCGGATTTCCCATGACCGGAGAGTAGCATAGGTTTCCACAAATGTCACTATATTATTCAATACTCAATAGAGCCTCCACCGTGTGTTGAGCGTGAGGATTACCATGTGCTGGACAGTTAGTCGCACAACACTACGGAACTCGGCTACCAGCCGGCATTTGCTTCTGACGGCCGGAAGGCACCATCGACAAGTCATTGGTTCCGACGTAGATACCGATGGCCACAAGCATGGCGATAAGGCCGAACCAGAAGCGCCAATCATGATGCGCACGCCTCCAGTAAGGAGTTTGGCCATGGCTATGATGACTCTCGCCCATCGGATGCAGGTGTTCGGTGTTATTCATCATGCTGATCTCCAGAGGGAACGTTCAAAGTTGTGATGGGACGCTGCGGGTGCAAGCGAAAATTATGGCCAGCCGTTTTTGCCGGATGCCCATGCCCCTACTTGAGCGCCGCGCAGTTAAGCGCCGCTTATGGAGAAAACAGGTTTGTGTTCGTCTTCGTGCACCCAATACGGAGGCCGGCCATAGTGACGGTAGAGCCGATCTTCATACTCACGAGTGAGCGGCACGGAATCGACGAAGAGCGGCCCCGTCTGGATTGCATCGCGGTAGAGGCCGACATACACTTTGGAATTCACCCAACTGACCTTTTGAATCCACGCGGGTGAAAACAGTACCTTCTTGCCCGGCCACCAATTGCGTGTTGCCACATCAATGTAACGGATAGCCCAGGTTTCATCGTCCATGAAAAATCCTGCCACATGGCCGATTTCGCCATCCATAGCCTCGATGTGATAGCCGGTGACGGCGGCAGTACTGCGCAGATGCGAATCCATCGACGCTCTCCGGATCCTTTCCTTCAGCACTTCCCTCGGAGAATCGATCCGAGTCGTCATGGCGGGAGAGGCAGCTTCTCCCCATAGGTAAGATCCGTTCCAATAATTGGGATAGCCATAATAGCCGAGGTATTCGATCTCGTACTGTCGGGAAACGGGCCGCTGCGTATCGATGCTGGGGCTGTCCTTGACTTGCTTTTTCGTCAGCGCCACATCCAACCGCTTGGCTGGCCAATCCACGTTCGTCACAGAGAATGGTGAGATCAGGACTTCCCGGTCCTCCAGCCAGCTGCCAGTCTTAACTGTGAGATAGCGGATCGCCCATGACTCGTCGTCGAAATATACTTGGTCTGCCGTTCCAATCTCGCCATCCGTGGCCCGAATCACAAGGCCCCTCAAACGCGTAGTGTTCGCTAACATTGTTTGCCTCCTGGAGTTTTTGACTGCATTTTCGGTTCCGCATATCGAGCTGCCATATTTGAGCTGTGCCGGTCGAAAACTACAGCGGTCGCAGTCACGCAATCTAGTGCAGAGGTTGTCGTTAGAAGGTTCGTCTTGCTCTTTTCCCCCCGAGGACTCCACCTTAACAGCGGCGTTGCCAGCCTTCTGAGCAAGAGTGCTCACCCGCGCCCGGCGAATCGGGTGGGCCATCGGAGAGGAGGGTCTGTGGATCGCAACCGATGAATGCGGAATGTGAAGGTCTGACGGGCAGGAGGCGGACCACTGCCGGGCCGCGAGGCTAAGGCTTCCAAAAACTATGCTGGCGGGATTATGCGAGTCAGAAATGTGTTGGTCTCCAGGCCGGATACGCTCATGCGTTCTCCGCTGCACTGAGCAATAGGGAACAGTTCTCCTGGCGGGCGCGCTGTCATGATTGGGGCTGGGACTTTGATGGATTGTCTGAGAATGACATCAAGCCCTCGAGGAGTCGCGGAAATGCCCAAAGAGAATTCAGTTGTCGCGGTGTATCACACTCACACAGAAGCGGATAAAGCAGTGAAGGAGCTTCAGCGTGGTGGAATCGACATGCACAAGTTATCGATCGTTGGGAAAGGCTACCACACGGACGAGCAGGTAGTGGGCTACTACAATACCGGCGACCGTATGAAATATTGGGGCAAAGTTGGCGCGTTCTGGGGAGGGTTTTGGGGACTCTTGTTTGGATCTGCTGTTTTCATGATTCCAGGTCTCGGCCCAATCTTAGTTGCCGGGCCCCTAGTTGCATGGATCGTGGCCGCATTGGAAGGTGCGGTGGAGGTGGGAGTTTTGGGCGCTCTGGGAGCCGGCCTCTACAGCATAGGAATTCCTAAAGACAGCGTTGTGAAGTACGAAACGGCACTCAAGACAGATCAGTTCTTGCTGATCGCCCATGGGACCGCTGCAGAAGTGGCCAAGGCGAAGGACATCATCGAGACTACACATCCCGCCGAATTGGGAACGCACTCAGGCCAACAGGTAGCGGTAGCCGCTTAGCTTCCCCGTAGTTGCATGGGCAAGGCTGTAGCAAGGGCCTTGCCCATCGGTACACCAGTTTCGGTGGAACGCCGAACTCTGGCGAGTCGGCGCAGGAGAAGCACATGACCAGCAAACGACACCCTGGAAGAACACAATCCGTAATGGTCGTCAAGGCCGATATTTTCGACAGAATGAATGAGACCGATGCGTCGATCGCTCAGCGTGCTTACGAAATCTATGAATCCCGCGGCGGCGGGCACGGCTGCGACCAGGACGATTGGTTCACAGCGGAACAAGAGGTTCTGCACCCGCTTGTGATCGAACGCTATGTGACCGACGGCGCGTTGCGATTAACTGCGCGGCTGCCTGGCTTTGCAGCGAAAGACTTGGAAGTATCCATTGGGCATCGACGGGCTGTTATTTGCGGTATCCATTCTGATTCAAATCGGGCGGCAGACACCAGTTATAAGGACAGAAAGGTTATGCGGATTGTCGAGCTCCCCTTTGATGTCGATCCGGTATTGGCGAGGGCAACACTCCAAAGCGGAAAGTTGCAAGTCGTATTGCCGCGTTCACGATAAGCGAGTCTTATCAGGCAGTGGGCGCGCAGCAAGCCGTTCGACAAGTTGAGGGAGACCTTAATGCAAAGGTCTCTACAGCATCTGAAGAGAGAGTGATGAAAGTAAGCCCTCCTGCTGGAAACCCGGTCGAACCATCGATCCTCGTGAACGCGGAGAAATTATGAGTGAGCAAACCCGCGTCAGCCACCCGATCTACAACCTTCTGCCCACCGAAATTGAGGGATTCGATTCCCTGGCGGAACTCGCCTTGGATATGCATTGGTCGTGGAATCATGCCACCGACGAAGTGTGGCGCCAGCTCGATCCCGAACTCTGGGAGATCACGCATAACCCCTGGGTTGTCCTGCAGACGGTCTCGCGCGACCAGATCGAGCGCGTACTGGCCAATCCTGCTTTCCGTCAGAACGTTGATGAACTGCTGCGATCCAAGCGGCAGGCGGCGGAGAGGCCGGCATGGTTTCAGCAAAAGCATCCGCAAGCTCCGTTGACCTGCGTCGCGTATTTCAGCATGGAGTTCATGCTGAGCGAAGCTCTGCCGATCTACTCGGGCGGGCTTGGCAATGTGGCCGGCGATCAACTCAAAGCCGCCAGCGACTTGGGTGTGCCAGTGGTCGGCGTGGGACTGTTATACCAACAAGGCTATTTTCGCCAGGTGATCGACAAGAACGGAGAGCAACAGGCTCTTTATCCGTACAACGATCCCGGACAGTTGCCGATCACGCCGTTGCGCCACTCGAATGGCGAGTGGTTGAGGTTGGAGATCGCGTTGCCTGGTTACTCGGTGTGGCTCCGCGCCTGGCAGGTCCAGGTCGGCCGAGTGAAGCTGTACCTTCTGGACAGTAACGACGCGGCGAACTTTCCCGCTCATCGAGGGATCACCAGCGAACTATATGGTGGCGGGCCGGAGTTGCGCCTCAAGCAAGAACTTCTTCTCGGAATTGGCGGCTGGCGGTTGCTCGGTGCGCTGGGCATCAAACCGGAAGTTTGTCACTTGAACGAAGGGCATGCGGCCTTCGCCGTTCTAGAGCGTGCCCGCCACTTCATGGAAGAAACAGGACAGCCGTTCGAAGTGGCACTGGCCGCGACTCGAGTCGGCAATCTGTTCACCACTCATACGGCAGTGGCCGCCGGTTTTGACCGTTTTGATCCAGCCCTCATCGAGCAATACCTCGGTGGTTATGCAGAGCAGAAGCTCAAAATTAAGCTCCATGACTTGCTAGCTCTTGGCCGCGAGAATTCGAACGACTCGTCGGAAAATTTCAACATGGCCTATCTGGCCGTCCGCGGGAGCGGAGCGGTGAATGGCGTGAGTCGCTTGCACGGGAAGGTGAGCCGGCACATTTTTCTGCCCCTGTTCCCCCGCTGGCCAGAGGACGAAGTTCCCATCGGATATGTGACAAACGGAGTCCATATGCCAACCTGGGACTCAGCTTCGGCCGACGATTTGTGGACGGGAGCGTGTGGCAAGGGGCGTTGGTTGGGGACGACGGAAAACCTAGAGCAAGACATTCGGCGAGTCCCCGACTCCGTGCTGTGGAAATTCCGCACCGCCGCCGGCGAGTCTCTTGTGGAATACGCTCGCGGACGAATATCCCGGCAACTTGCTGCCTCGGGCGCTTCGACTGAGGCGGTTGACCGGGCGAAGCGTCTCTTTGATCCCAACGCACTGACACTGGGCTTTGCGCGGCGCTTCGCAACCTACAAGAGACCGAACCTGCTACTGCACGACCCCCAGCGTTTGCTTCGTTTATTGAGTAATTCCGAGCGCCCAGTGCAACTCATCATCGCTGGCAAGGCCCATCCGGAGGACCGGGCAGGGCAGGCGCTGATCCACGAATGGATAGATTTCATCCGCCAACCGGAGACCCGACCCCACATCGTCTTCCTGAGCGACTACGACATGCTGTTAACGGAGCACCTGGTGCAAGGGGTGGACGTCTGGATCAACACGCCACGACGGCCCTGGGAGGCTTGCGGCACGAGCGGCATGAAAGTGCTCGTGAATGGGGGCATCAATCTCTCGGAGTTGGATGGCTGGTGGGCGGAAGCCTACGAGCCTGAAGTGGGGTGGGCGTTAGGAGACGGCCAGGAACATGGCGACGATCCCGCCTGGGACGCTGTCGAAGCCAACGCACTCTACGACTTGCTTGAACGCGAGGTGATTCCCGAGTTCTATGCCCGCGACAAGAGCGGCATCCCCTTGGCATGGGTTTCGCGGATGCGGGAAAGCATGGCGCGTTTGACACCGCGCTTCTCCGCCGACCGCACAGTGCGCGAATATACCGAGCAACACTATCTCCCAGCTGCCGCCGCCCACCACAACCGCGCGGCGAACAAAGGCGGAATTGGCAAGCAAATGGTCGATTGGCAGGATGAAGTCGATAGGAAGTGGGGAACTTTGCGCTTCGGAAACTTGCGAGTCGAAACCGATGCGGACCACCACATGTTTGAAGTCGAGATATTCCTGAACGATCTCGGCAAAAATGCGGTGCGAGTTGAGCTTTATGCGGATGCAATTAACGGCGGCGAGCCTGTACGGCAGGAAATGGAGTGGGCGCAACTACTTCCTGGCGCATTCGACGGCTGCGTCTACCACGCGAATGTTGCCGCCACACGTCCGTCGGGAGACTACACGGCGCGAGCCATACCTCACGGCGACGGTCTTTCGGTCCCACTTGAAGACTCCCGGATTCTATGGCAACGATGATGGAAACGCGGCCTCGCGAGTTGCACGGTTACATCTGGGACATCTCCGAGCACACTGATGTTCGTGCGCGCCCCGATCTACGGCCATTCTTCTGGCTCGCGCAGCGAACGGTCAAACACGGCATTGACGGTCGCCAAATGAAAAGAGCGATCCCGGTCACGACGCTATTTGTGGACATCGGCGGCGTTCTGCTTACCAACGGTTGGGATCATCACGCCCGCAGACGGGCCGCGAAGAACTTCCAGTTGCCATGGGCGGAGATGGAAGAGCGGCACGGCCTGGTCTTCGAAACTCATGAAGAGGGGAAGCTTACGTTCGAGGAATATTTAAATTGGGTGGTCTTCTACCAAAAGCGCCCATTTACGCGGTCACAGTTTCGGCACTTCATGTTCGCGCAATCGAAATCTTACCCCAAGATGATCGATCTAGTCGTGCAACTCAAGATCCGGTACGGACTGAAGGTCGCCGTGGTCAGCAACGAAGCGCGCGAGGTGAATGCGCATCGCATTCGGAAGTTCAGACTCGATCGGTTTGTCGATACTTTTATTTCCTCTTGTTTCGTCCACATCCGCAAGCCCGACGCGGACATCTTTCGGTTTGCGCTGGACATCGCCCAGGCACCAGCCAGCCACGTACTGTACATCGAAAACACACCGATGTTTGTTCAGATCGCAGAAGGTTTGGGGATTCGAAGCATCCTTCACACGGATTACAGGTCCACGTGCGCAAAACTGGCTTTGTTCGGATTTCAGAAATGACGAAGCAATCATCCATGAAATCAGCGAACCAGTGCATCCTGACGATCAACGGAGGATCGTCGAGCATCAAGTTTGCGCTGTTCGAGACGTGTGACTCGCTGCAACGGATTCTGGAGGGCGGGATTGAGCGGATTGGACTGCCGCAGGCCACCTTGCGTGTAAAAGGCTTGGATCAAGCGGACAACTTTTCGCGGGTGGTGCCGGCACCGGATCACACGGTGGCGGTGGGCGCTCTCATGGACTGGATCGAGGAGCGCAGCGGGCGGGGCGCATTGACCGCAGTTGGGCATCGCGTCGTGCATGGCGGGCCAAAGTATTACAAACCGCAGCGAATCACTGCCGAAATGGTTGCGGAGTTGAGGCGCCTCAGTCCATTCGATCCGGACCATTTGCCGGAGGAGATCCTGTTGACCGAGGCGTTTCATCGCCGATTCCCTGATCTGCCCCAAGTGGCATGTTTCGACACGGCTTTTCACCATGACCTGCCGCGCCTGGCGCAACTGCTGCCGATCCCGCGTCGCTACGAAGCGCTGGGGGTGCGGCGATACGGGTTTCACGGATTGTCGTATGCGTTTCTGATGGAAGAGCTGGCTCGCTGCGGCGATCAGGCGGCAACGAAAGGCCGCGTCATCCTTGCCCACCTCGGCAATGGCGCGAGTCTGGCGGCGGTACGTGACGGCAAGTCCGTGGATACGAGCATGAGCTTCACACCGACCGCAGGGGTGCCAATGAGCACTCGCTCCGGCGATCTCGATCCCGGACTGGTTTGGTACCTGGTGCGCACTGAAAAAATGAACGACAAGCAATTCAACGAGATGGTCAATTTTCAGTCCGGGCTGCTCGGAATATCCGACACCAGCTCCGATATGCGCGACCTGCTGGAGCACGAGACGCAGGACGTGCGAGCGGCTGAAGCGGTCGCGCTGTTCTGCTACCAGGTCAAGAAATGGATTGGCGCATTCGCGGCGGCGTTGGGTGGACTGGACACGCTGGTCTTCGCGGGCGGCATCGGAGAGAATGCGGCCCCGGTCCGCGACCGAATTTGCGATGGGCTGGGGTTTCTTGGAATCAAACTCGACGAAAAGCGAAATGCGGTGAATGAGGGCGTGATTTCCGCCGCGGCGAGCCGGGTTGCAGTCCGCGTCATTCGGACGGACGAAGAACTCATGATCGCCAAAACAGTTTGCCAGGTTCTCGGACTTGGCTGCAGGAACAAGAAGGAGAATTGAACCGTGAAAACTGAGACACTCACTCCGGAGTTGCTTGATAAAAAGCCCGAAGCATCGCACAAAAAAGAGCTAACTCTGAGAACGCCCAAGAAAACCAACACACTCACTCCCGAACTGCTCCACAAGATGAATGCCTACTGGCGCGCCGCCAACTATATGTCGGTCGGCCAAATTTATCTCTACGACAATCCGCTGCTGAAAGAGCCGCTCAAATTGTCACACGTCAAGCCGCTGGTAGTCGGACACTGGGGCACAACGCCGGGCCAGAACTTCATCTACGTGCATCTCAACCGGGTCATCAAGAAATATGACCTCGATATGTTCTACATTGCCGGTCCCGGGCACGGCGGCCCCGCGCTCGTGGGCAACGTTTACCTCGAAGGTACTTACAGCGAGATCTATCCGAACATCAGCCAAGACGAAGATGGAATGAAGAAACTGTTCAAGCAATTTTCGTTTCCCGGCGGGATTTCCAGCCATGTTGCGCCGACCACGCCGGGGTCGATTCACGAAGGTGGCGAGCTGGGATACTCGCTCAGCCATGCCTTCGGAGCGGCGTTCGACAATCCCGATCTCATCGTTGCCTGCGTCATTGGTGACGGCGAAGCGGAAACGGGTCCCTTGGCGACCGCATGGCAGTCCAATAAGCTCCTCGACCCGATTACCGACGGAGCCGTACTGCCGATCCTGCACCTCAATGGCTACAAGATCAGCAATCCAACTGTTCTGGCCCGCATCGAGCATGAAGAATTGGAGCAATTTCTCCGGGGCTGCGGCTGGACGCCCCACTTTGTCGAAGGCGATGAGCCGGAAAATATGCATGAACTCATGGCCACCACTTTGGAAAAGGCCATCGAGGATATCCGGCAAATCCAAAAGAACGCGCGGGCCAAGAACGACACCACTCGGCCGCGTTGGCCAATGATCGTCCTGAAGTCACCGAAGGGCTGGACCGGACCGAAATTCGTCGATGGGCTGGAAATCGAGGGAACGTTCCGAGCGCACCAGGTGCCGCTTCTCGTGGATTCCGGGCATCCAGATCATGTCAAGCAACTGGAAAGCTGGATGAAAAGCTACAAGGCCGAGGAGTTGTTCGATGAAAATGGGCGACTCATCCCCGAATTGGCTGATCTGGCGCCGAAGGGCGACCGGCGAATGGGTGCCAATCCACACACCAACGGTGGAATTCTCCTGCGCGACCTGCGCATGCCGGACTTCCACGTCCACGCGGTGAATGTGCCTGCGCCTGGTGCCGTTGACGGCCAAGATACGCTCGTACTGGGTAAGTTCCTGCGCGATGTGGCCAAACTGAATCAGGATCAGCGCAATTTTCGTGTCTTCGGTCCCGACGAAACACTCTCGAATCTTCTGGGCGCCGTTTTTGAAGTCACCAATCGTCAGTGGGACGCCAGGGAAGTAAAAAATGATGAATTCCTCGCGCCCGCCGGCCGCGTGTTGGACTCGATGCTCAGCGAACACCAGTGCGAGGGTTGGTTGGAAGGATATCTTCTGACCGGGCGGCACGGGCTGTTCAACAGCTATGAAGCCTTCATTCGCATTGTCGACTCGATGTTCAGCCAGCACGCCAAGTGGCTGAAGGTAACCTTGGAGCTCCCGTGGCGCCGGAAGATTGCGTCGCTGAATTATCTGCTCGCCTCCCACGTCTGGCAGCAGGATCACAACGGCTTTACGCATCAGGATCCCGGCTTCCTTGATCACGTCATCAACAAGAAGGCTGATATCGTGCGCGTTTACCTTCCGCCTGACGCCAACTGCCTGTTGTCGGTTTTTGACCACTGCTTACGCAGCCGGCACTATGTGAACGTGGTGGTTGCAGGCAAACACGCTCTCCCGCAATGGCTGACCATGGACGCCGCGGTTGTGCATTGCACGGAAGGAATTGGCATCTGGCAATGGGCCAGCAACGACCAGGGCGCCGAGCCGGACGTCGTCATGGCCTGCTGTGGCGACACGCCCACGCTGGAGATTCTGGCTGCCGTTTCAATCCTTCGCCAGCATCTGCCCGATCTGAAAATCCGGGTGATTAATGTCGTTGATCTCATGAAGCTGCAGTCTTCGAGTGAGCACCCGCACGGACTAAACGAAACAGATTACGATTCGCTTTTCACCAAAGATAAACACATCATCTTCGGCTTTCATGGATATCCATGGCTAGTCCACCGGCTCACCTACCGCCGGACCAACAGAAACCTCCACGTGCGGGGCTACAAGGAAGAGGGCACGATCACGACTGCTTTTGACATGAGGGTGCAGAACGACTTGGACCGGTTCCACCTGGTACAAGACGTGATCGATCGGCTACCGCACCTTGGCACTAAGGGCGCCTACCTGAAGCAGCAGATGCAGGACAAGCTCATCGAGCACAAGCACTACATCGACCAGCACGGCCAGGACATGCCGGAAATTCGGAACTGGAAATGGAGCAACGGCCAATGAATACACAAGCCCTTATCGATACCACGAGGATGATGGTCGCCGACCACTGCGAACGCTTTTCAATCAGCTTTACTCCCAATGCGTGAGGCAGGAAGGCTTGAGCTCCTATACGACACGTCGCCCCTCTGCCGGCGCCCGGAATGAGCCATTCTGTACAGTATTTCGAAAGGGGATGGGCGAATCTATGGATAACTCAACAAAGTAGTTTATCCGGCAAGCAGAGCGCCGAGTTGTGAGTCGCAGTGAACTTGCACTGGCCCCAAGCAAAGACAGAACGCGGAGCCATAGCAATGCACGCGAAACAAGGCATGTCGTAGACAACCCTAAAGGGAGCGACTCAGCGCTGCTGACGAAATTGGCGGAGGACAATATGGCAAAGCCCGCCGTAGATCAGTCTGAGAATCCGGGTTCGACCGATGAACTCGTTCGTGATCTCGAGGACAGTGGTTACCCTGTGGATGGCTCAAGAGAGCAGTCTATCCGCCAACCGGAGGGTCCATTGGGAGCGACAGACGAGCTCGTAACGGCTTCGGTGCAACCCGAAAAAGCCAGCACGCAGAGGATCAGTGCTACCCGAGGCAAAGACAAGAACAGAAGCAATGGCGACGTACCGAAACAAGGCAATGTCGCGGACCGTGCCAGAACGAATTAACGGTAACAGTCCTGCAAATTTAATTGGTGGAGGACAATATGACAAAAACGGCAGTTGGTTTGTTTGAGAACCCGGGCTCGGTCGACGAGATCGTTCGCGATCTCGAAGCCCGCGGTTTCCCTCGGAAAGATGTCCGCGTCTTGGGCGAACCGCGAGAAATGGCGGGTAGCGGAGTCATGAGTACACCACACACTGATTTTGAAGTGGGCTTGATTCGAGATCTCACGGCGTTCGGGGTCGTCGAAGCGGACGCGGAAGCTTATGTCCAGGGAGTGCGGCGCGGAGGAGTCATGGTTTTCGCAACGACTTCAGGTGAAAAGGCCGACGCGGCTGCTGAGATTATGAACCGCCACGGCGCTGTGGAGATAGAAGAGATCAGCGCCTCGCGGCCGGAGCTCCCGAACGCAGACCCCGGTCGGACGACTCCGGCCCGCGATACTTCTATCCAAACCGGGAGGTTCCGCTCCGGCTCCGGCGCCCGCTTGTTCGTCTGGTAGCTTTTTGCGAAAGACAAGTGTGCCGAGTCGAAATTCGAGAGGCTGATTCAAAAGGAGATTCATGATGAACATCGACCCAGCGGAACAGGTATTCGAAGACATACTCCCGTATCTCGAAACGCTTGATGCTCAGGTTGGAGCTATCGTCCAACTATTGAAAGACAAGGGCATTACGACAAACGAGGATTTTGCTCGGTACGTGAAGCAGGCAGACAATGCAAGCAATGTTCGGAAGCGTGGACTCCGAGTAAGAATGGAATACTTGTTTACCCACGCCGCCGAGCGAAGCGAATTTGTGTCATAGAGGAGGGAGCAGTGCTGACGGTTCTGTCCCTCGTAGACGAGCCGCGATTGCACAGCCACAAGTACTCCACTTGTTCGATTTGAACGAGATAGCAAACGAAGTGGGAGCTGAGTTGTGCTCAGGACTTAGGCGTGGCGTGGGCGTCCCGTCAGCGCTTCGAAGCCGGAGATCACGTCGAACAGCTCTTCATCGATGGATTCCTGGCGAACACGGCGGAAGGTGCGGTTTAGATCTTCCAAAATGTCTGCAATGTTCTTTTCCGCGCGTTGCATGGCCGCCAGACGGCTGGCGTTTTCGCTAGCAAGGGATTCGGCGCAGGCCTGAAAGAGCAGAACAAAGAGGTATCCTCGGACGAAAGCCCGAAGCGCCGACTCGGCTCCTTCAATGACCTCCGGCAAATTCTTTGTCGGCCACGCCATTGCGGCCAGCTTGTTTTGCCAGATGTGATCCAACGGCACCAGTCGCTCGCTGACCGGCTCGTAAACGGCTCCGAATTTCGGGTGGTTGTGGAAGACATAGACCTCACCGACATTGCCGTGCTCGAGAGCCGCTTCGATTTCGATGAGAATCTGGCCGACTAGAGACGTGATGGCATTCACCGAGGTCGGAACCGATAGAAGGTCGACTGGGGCCACACCGATGTCCGTCAAGAGCGCGTGAGCGCGATCGCCGACGGCCCAGATTTTCGCTATTTTGCCGGGCAACGTCTTGAGCTCGTGTACGGCGAATTCCACGATTACCTCATTAAACCTGCCGACAAGACCCTGGTCCGAACCGAAGACGACCGCGCCGATCTTTCCTTCATGCGGCCGCTCGTGCGGCGGGAGTTTTACCTCGGCGAGAGCAGCCGGGCCGGCCTGATGGAGACACGCGACCAATGCGAGTTCCACCGTGCGATAGTAGTCATCGAGCGATTGAACTGCCTTCTCGTATTGTCCAATGCTGGATGCGGCCAGCGCCTTCATCGACCGAACCACACCTTCTAGATCCCCCGCGCCGTCGATTTTTCGACGCAGACTCTCCAATGTGCCGCTCATGACGAAGCCTTGGGCGCGGGTGTGGCCTTAGCAGTGGACTTCGGCGCGGCGTCGAGTTTGGGTTCCACTGGCTTCGGTTTAGGAGCAGGCTGGAATGGAGCAAGCGCACGTGTGGCAACTTCCAGAACCGCCTTTCGGTCAGCGTCACTCAATTTGTCAGCTGACGTTAGTCGCCCCGCTATGTCCGCCGGGATGTCCGACGTCGCCTTCTGTATCGCCTGCTCCGCATCGCTCACCTTTTCGATAGGCACTGGGTCAAAAAGGTTCGCCGTCAAAGCCAGGAGCACGGTGATCTGCTCGATCATCGACACCGGCTGCGATTCCGGTTGTTTGAGGCAAGCCCGAATCCGCTGCCCGTGATCGATGATCTTGCGCGTGGATTCATCGAGACGAGTGCCGAACTTCGCGAACGTTTCCAATTCCTCGAACTGCGAGTAGCCGAGTTTGAGGTTCCCAGCTACGGCGCGATACGCGGCTCGTTGCGCCGCCCCGCCCACACGCGAAACGGACTTGCCGACGTCGACCGCGGGAAGGATTCCCAGTTCGAATAAAGTGGGCGAGAGGTAGATTTGACCGTCCGTGATGGAGATGAGATTGGTCGGGATGTAAGCGGAAATGTCCTGCGCCTCGGTCTCGATGATGGGAAGCGCAGTGAGAGAACCACCTCCGCGCTCCTTGCTGAGATGCGTCGCCCGTTCGAGCATTCGCGAATGAATGTAGAAGATGTCGCCGGGAAACGCTTCGCGCCCGGGCGGACGACGGAGCAGCAGGGAAAGCTCGCGATACGCGCGGGCATGCTGCGTTAAATCGTCGTAAACGATGAGCACATCGCGGCCCCTTTCCATGAAATATTCGGCGATGCTCGTCGCGGCGTAGGGCGTGATATAGACAAGGCCGGGCGCATCGTTGCCTTCGGCGACGACCACCACGGTGTAATCCATTGCACCTTTTTCGCGGAGGTTGGCCACCACCTTGGCGACGGCAGAAGCGCGCTGACCGATCGCACAATAAACGCAGAGCACATTTTGGCCTCGCTGGTTCAAGATGGCGTCAATCGCAATGGCCGTTTTGCCCGTCTGTCGATCGCCGAGAATCAATTCGCGCTGCCCACGTCCGATGGGAATGAGCGCATCGACAACCTTCAGTCCCGTCTGTAAAGGCACGACTACGGGCGCGCGGTCCATAATGGGCGGCGCCGGGCGCTCGACCGACAAGCGCTGGTCCCCTGCAACCGGGCCTTTGCCATCGAGCGGTTTGCCCAACGGGTTGATCACCCGTCCCAGCAAACCGCCTCCCACCGCTATGTCCATGACCCGCCCGGTGCGTTCGACTTCGTCGCCCGCGTGCAGATCCTGATACTCGCCGAGCAGGATCACGCCAATTTCGTCCTCATCCACGTTGAACGCGATGCCCAACAGATCGCCACGGAATCTCACTAACTCCTCATACCCAACGCCGGGAAGGCCTGACAGCGTCGCGATTCCGGTGGAAACATTTGTGACGATGCCCACTTCGCGCAGTGTGAGTCGCGGCATGAAGGTTTCGCGCACTTGCCTTATTCCAGCAAACACGCTGTCGAAATCGTGCTGGAGGCTCCCAGGTTCCATGCTCATGCCCTCACAGTTTCTGGCTTAGGTGCTTCGGGCTTGGTCTCTGCTTTCGCTTCGGGTTTCGGCTCGGCTTTCGCTTCTGGCTTCGGTTCGGCCTTCGCTTCCGGCTTTAGCTCGATGTTCGCTTTCGCCTTCGGCTCCGTTTTTGCCTTTGCCTTGGGCTCGGCTTTCACTTCGGGCTTGGCCTCAGCTTTCACGTCTGGCTTCGGTTCGGCCTTTGCTTCCTGCTTTGGTTCGATTTTCGCTTCCGGCTTCGGCTCCGTTTTTGGCTCTGCCTTAGGCTCGGCTTCCGCTTTTGGCGTGGTCTCAGCTTTCGCTTTTGGCGTGGTCTCAGCTTTCGCTTCTGCCGCCGCAGCTTCATCCCTCTTCTTCAGGAGTTCATCGACGCCCTTTCCCAACGATGCAAGATAGTCCGCGATGCTCCACGCCACTTTTTGTCCATTCGTTGTGAGTTCAATGCCGCTGATTAAATCCGGCGAAGTTTCGAACCGGATGTGGATTTCCGCCGAGAAGGTTTCGTTGAGCGCATTTTGAATCGCGGCCCTCTGAGCGGCACCCAGATCAAAGGTGCTCCGCACGACGGCCGGTTCAGACGACGACTTGAGGGCTGCATCGAGCAACGCCTTGGCTTTCCCGTCCATTTCGCGCAAGCGGCGAGTGAACACCTCTCCCATGCGTTCTTCGAGACTGACCGTAGCCAGATCAGCGAGTGTCTTTCGCGCGATTCCAAAGACTTCTTGCTTTGCTAGGTTAGTGATCTCACTGCCCAGCCTCTTTTGGTCATTTCGCAATGCGGCCGCTTGCACAGCGCGCAAAGTATCCGCATCTTTGTGCGCTTCATCGAGAAGACGCTCGCGCTCGACTTTCGCCTCGTCCGCCGCTTTGGCGAGTAGAGCGCTGCGCTGCTGATCAAACACTTTGTTCTTGTTTTGAAAGTCATCGCGCTCCTTTTGTGCCTCGCTCTTCTTCGCATCGGCATCCGCAAGTTCAGACGCGATGCGCTTTTCCCGCGCGTCGATGGCCTTCAGGATGGGCTTGTAGAGGAAGTGCTTCAACAACCACACCAGGATGAGGAAGTTCAGTACCTGTGCCCCGACGGTGAACCAGTCGATGAGCATGACTCATTTCCCTCCGGTTTGAGCGATGACGTGACTCCAAAACGGGTTTGCGAAAATGAGAATCATCGAAACCACAAAGCAGTAAATGGCCAACGACTCGATCATCGCCAGACCAACAAACAACGTTCGAGTGATCGTGGCCGAGGCGTCGGGTTGCTGCGCCAGCGAAGTCAGTGCGGTGGCGACAGCCCGGCCCTCGCCGAGCGCCGGACACATACAGCCGATGCCGGTGGTAATGCCGGCGGTGGCGACTGATACGACTGCGACCACGGTAACGCTATCCATAGGAGTCCTTCTTATCGCTAACATTAATGTTGCGCTTTCAAATTCTTCGTGTCGGGCTTGGTTTGAACCACAGCCGGCTTCGGTTTTGGTATGCGGGTGGCGGCTGCAATGCAACTGTGGCCAGAATGCTGAAGATATAGGCTTGCACCATGCCGGTGAGCAGACCGAGCACGGTCATGAAAATCGGAAAGATAAAGGGTGTGATCGTGAGCAAAATGCCGATGGTCATCGCCCCGCTCATCATGTTGCCGAACAAACGAACCGCCAAGGCCAGCGTGCGCGACAGTTCACTGATGATGTTGAACGGCAGCATGATGAACGTTGGCTTCATGTAGGTTTTGAGATAGTTGACCAACCCCTGCTCCCTGATGCCAAACAGAGGTACGGCCACAAACACACCCAGCGCCAGCGCCGCCGTGGTCGAAAGTGAACCTGTCGGCGGCTTATAGCCGGGGATCACTGTACAGAGGCTGGCCGTCGCAACAAACAGAAAGAGCGTGCCCAGAAAGGAAAGATACTTCGCGGGCTCGCTCAGGCCCACTTCCTTGATCTGCTCTTCCATTCCGGTAACGATGATTTCAAGGGAGCCTTGCCAGCGTGAGATATCGCCTTCAGTCTTGAGCTTGCGTGTGATCAATTTTGCGCCCAACGACATCACGATCATCGTCGCCCACGTCATGACGATTGTTCCGTTGAGTTTCACAAATCCGTGCTGCCACAGAATCTGCTGATCGGATGTGAGATTTACTGGCATACTTCACCGACAGTCTGAGCCCTCTTCGCGTTTGCAATCGGCACGCGGGTACGCCAAGTCACCAGGATGCGCGCCAGGATAAATCCAAGCAGGCAAGCCAGCACTCTGCGCCAATCGCCACGCGCCACAAAATAGAAACCAGCTAGCGCAATACCGGTACGCAGTAAAAGGCTGAAGAAGAACAACGCCGCCGGCTGTTTGGACGAAACGCCCGTCCGAATTGTCCACCAAAGACCGCCAAAGAAAAACATACCGAGCAGAACGCCAGCGAGCAGCGGCAGTACAAGAGCGGAGACGAGAGCCAACGTTTCACTCATCTTTCTTATCCTCTTTCTTGTCCTCCGATTTGTATTCCTCTGGTTCGTCGTGCATGGCCTTGTCCTGCTGCGCTACCCAATGCCAGGCATTGGCACAGCCGATGCACAATCCAGCAATTAGGAGCATAAGTGTCCAGGAACGATTTCCCGGATGGCGTCGGTCCAGCCATAGGCCGAGCATCGCGCCCAGAAGCGTCGGTACCGCGACGGACCAGCCAATAAGTCCCGACATGCCGAGACCAAACCAGACCCCCTGCTTACCCTCCCGTTGCACCCTGAGCTTGCGGGCAGCCTTCGCGCCCACCTGCCGCACGAACGCCGTCTCTTCGTTCGCGGATTGACCTTTCAGCTCATCGCTCATGTTGAAACTCTGCGAACCGGCCGATGAGGCCGCTTTCCATTTTGGTGAGCGCAGCGCAAACGTTGCGCTCGCTTTGGTCGAGTGTCAGAAACTCACGTTTCACCGCTGCATGGAGCTGGCCGAGATCCGTTCCGCCGATGGCGTGGCGCACGGACACGAGCACATCCGCGCCGGCCTTGACCAACACGCCTTCATCGACGGCGAGGTAAACCGTTCCGTCTTCTTTTGTTTCGTAAGTCAATATCCCGGGCGCAAGCGCCGCCACGCAGTCGAGGCGGTGAGGCAGGATTCCGAACGACCCCTCGCGAGTCTCGGCAACGATGCGCGATACGTCCGTTTTCTCCGCGAAAATCTCGAACGGAAGAAGGATCTTAAGATTCATGGGTCTTCGCTGACTCTGGTGTCGGTTCTGATTTCGGTGCTGTATCGGTCTCGGGTTTCGTTTCGATTCTCGGTTTCTTTCTCGATTCGGTTTTGGGTTCCGTATTTGTCTCGGTTTTCGAGTCCGGTGTTTTCGCTTCGCCAATCGCTCCGATCATATAGAGCGCGCTCTCCGGGTAATCTTTAAACTCGTCTCGCAGAATGCGTTCGCAGCCATCGAGCGAATCTTTAAGACTGACAAGCTTCCCCTTGATCCCACTAAACTGCTCGGTAGTGAAAAACGGTTGTGTAAGAAAGCGTTCCAGCCGTCGGGCGCGAGCGACGGCGTTACGGTCTCCCGGGGAAAGCTGTTCCAGACCGAGCATGGCGACGATATCCTTGAGGGCTTCGTACTGCGCCAGAGTCTTCCGGATTTCTTGTGCTAGTTTGTAGTGCCGATCGCCGACGTTGCCAGGCGTCGCCATTTTCGAGCTGGATTGGAGTAGGTCAATGGCCGGATAAAGGCCTTCGCTCGCCCGCTTCCGCGAGAGCACGATCGAAGCCGAGAGATGTGAAAACACATGCACCGCCGCCGGGTCGGTCAAATCGTCTGCCGGTACATACACCGCCTGAATGGACGTAATAGCTCCGGCATTGGTGTTGGCGATACGCTCCTCCAGCCCCGACAGCTCCGTACTCATCGTTGGTTGATAACCAAGGCGCGACGGCATTTGGCCCATCAAGCCCGATACTTCCATACCGGCCTGGATGAATCGGAAAATATTATCGACCAGCAAGAGAACGTCGCGATGCTCGTCATCGCGGAAATACTCGGCCATCGTCAGCGCCACATCTCCCACCCGAAACCGGCTGCCCGGCGGTTCATTCATCTGGCCGTAGACCATCACCATGTTCTGAAGAACGCCAGCCGCTTTCATTGCGCTGTAGAGCTCTTCGCCTTCGCGGCACCGTTCCCCGATCCCGCAAAAAATGCTCATCCCTTTCTGATGGCCGATCATGTTGTGGATCATTTCCGTGAGCAGCACCGTCTTGCCCACGCCCGCGCCGCCGAATAAGCCCGCCTTGCCGCCGCGCTCCAGCGGGACGAGCACATCGATGGCCTTGATGCCAGTCTCGAAAATCTCGGACTTGGTGAAACGCTCGGACAGCGGCGGTGGGGCTCGATGGACGGTTCTCCATTGCACATCCGCGGGCTCCGGCTGTCGGTCGATGGCATGACCGAACACGTCGAACATTCGCGAAATGATCTTCTTACCGACCGGCACCTGCAGGGGGGCGCCCGTGTCCTCGACCGGCATTCCCCGGGCCAAACCTTGCGTGGGCGTCAAGGCAATTCCCCGTATCCGACGCGCATCAAGCTGTGTCATGACTTCGACGACGATCTCTCGTCCCGCTCCGGCTCGCAGCACCGAAAAAATCGGTGGCAAGTGCCGCTCAAACCGCACATCGACGACGCTGCCGCGCACTGAAACGACGGCGCCCTGATTCGAAGAAGGTGATTCATTTCTCATCTGCAGGTCCATGCCGGCCTTGTTTCAGGTCCGTTACAGCGCAGAACGTCAACCGTGGTACGGGATAGGATTCGTTCACACGGTTGAACTCTTCTCCGTGCGGACACTTCCGCCAACATTGCCTCGGAATCTCGGCCAAGTTACTGCTCAATGTTCTGGCCTAGCGATAACTCCCATGGGTGACTGGTGTTAGGCCATGCTGGGCGGGTGCATGCCAGAATGGGATAGCATCGCGGCCGCACCACAGCGGGAGTCCTGCAAACAGTATCTTTCTGTGGCCATGTGGAATCTGTGCACTTTTGCTCAAGAACAGGGCAGAGGGCGTCGTGGAAATGGGCCACGATCGTGGGGAGGTATTCGGAAACCATGAGACCGTCGACTATCTCAAGCAGCAACAATACAGCGACACTTCTTTTAGAGACTACTTCGTCGATTGACCTCTAGCAATGAGCAAAACGGAACAGATTGTGGGTCCCGCCGGTGCAATGCTGTTCGTCTGGCTGGGAGTGCAAGGGTGCCGCACGACAGAGCCCAAGAATTTCTCCAATGCGACGAGGAGTACCTCACTACCCCAGACTCATCTGAAAGAATGCGCGGTCGACCAAAGGAGGTCACATGAAATCTACGACTAAGTGCGCACATCCCGCCTGCAACTGTGCCCCCGTTGAGGGAACAAGACACTGCAGCGCCGCCTGTGCCGATGCAACAGGACTTTCGCGGCTAACATGCCAATGCCAACATCAGGACTGCCAAAGTAAGCAACTCAAGGGGTAGTCGATGAGTCCTCCTTCAAGAGGTCCGTACGAAACTTCGTTCTTTGGGTTGACCATCTTCCATCTCAACAGAAAGAGGCACTGCGCACCCAATGGCACATTCGATCACACTTTTCGACGACCCTCGCTCCGCCTACATTTGGATGAGTTGTGAATCAAAGACACTCCGCTTCCTCGCAGTGAACATGGTGCAGAACGCCAATTCGGGCTATTCAGGACAGCACTATGGCTTCACCCTGAAGAATGTTTGCAGGCAAGTTCATACACTGCTGGAGGAGGGCAAGACGAAATCATGATGCGCGTCACAATCGCATTGGACCATGAGAAACAATCTGCCGCCAAGAACGGATGCGATTGATGTCCAACTCCCGTTCAGACGCTCTGGTGCTCTTCGGCGTGACGGGCGATCTCGCCCACAAGATGATTTTCCCAGCGCTCTACGCGATGGTAAAACGAGGCTCCCTCAAGGTGCCGGTAATCGGAGTCGCGTTCCCGAAATGGAGTCTGGAGCGTTTGCGCAAACGCGTGACCGACAGCATCAGGCGTTCCGGCGGGATCGATAGCCATCGCGCCCTGCACCATCTTCTGTCCCTGTTCAGTTATGTGAGTGGGGCCTACAAGGACCCAGGCACGTTCACCGCGATAAGAAAGCAGCTGGGTAGCTCTCGGCGACCAGCGCACTATCTCGCGATCCCACCTTCACTCTTCGAGACAGTGATTAAGGGACTCGGCGCCGCGAACCTGGCCGACCACGCACGCGTCATTGTCGAAAAGCCATTCGGACGAGACCTGGCCTCCGCTCGGGAGCTCAACCAAGTCGCGCACTCGGTGTTCCCAGAAAACTCGATCTTTCGCATTGATCACTTCCTCGGGAAGGAGGCGATCATGAATATTCTCTATTTCCGTTTTGCGAATTCGTTCCTGGAGCCGATCTGGAACCGTAACTACGTAGCCAGCGTTCAGATCACCTTGTCCGAGGATTTCGGCGTGGGGAAGCGCGGCGCGTTTTACGAAACTGCCGGCTGTTTGCGAGACGTGATCGAGAACCACCTATTCCAAATCGTCGCGCTGCTTGCGATGGAACCGCCTGCCGGCAGGGACTTTGGAGCTGTGCACAATGAGAAAGCCAAGATCTTTCAAGCCATGCGCCCTCTGAAGCCCGACGACTTGGTGCGCGGGCAGTACGCTGGCTACCGGAAGGAACCAGACGTTGCAAAGAATTCCGACGTCGAGACTTTCTGCGCTCTGCGCCTTTTCATCGACTCATGGCGCTGGCAGGGGGTGCCGTGGTACCTCCGTTCTGGCAAATACCTGGCCGACACCGCGACTGAGGTTCTGGTGGAGTTGAAGCCACCGCCGCAGAGACTTTTCGCGGATTCAGCGCCGACGACCGGCCCGGCCAACTACTTGCGCTTCCGGCTCTCTCCCAGTTCGGCCATCGCCCTCGCCGCTCGCGTCAAGCTCGCGGGGAAAGAGTTCATCGGAGACCAGCGCGAGCTTTACCTGTTCGAAGAACAAGACGGAGAGGAATCGCCTTACGAGCGGCTTTTGAGTGACGCGATGATCGGTGATGGAGCCCTATTTACCCGTGAGGATGCCGTTGAGGCAGCCTGGGCCGTAGTCGATCCAGTTCTTAAGACTCACCACCGGGCTCGCCCCTACAAGCGCGACGGCTGGGGACCGAAGGAGGCGGATGCGATCATTGCTGCAGACGGCTCTTGGCACAACCCCAGCCCTAAAGAGGCATCCAGACGATGAGGCCTGCCTTGCTCACTGGAATGGCCTCACCATTATTATGGTCTCGCCGGCCACCGATCGGCGTGGCACGCCTTGACGTGCGGGATTTTCTTCCGTCTGTAGGGGTCGCAGACCCGCCGGGAGCAAGAGTGTAGGCGCCCACACGTTGTCCCCAGAATTGTCCTTTGCTTCAACGAAGTCTCCACCTCCTCGAGGATGAGCACTCTTGCTCAGACGATGGTTGCGTGAAGCGCTAACGTTGAGGTGTGCTACCAACCGCGGTAATTGTCCTCGGGCGGATCGCCGCTACGCGCAATATCTTGGCGACGCCAGACTCGGCGATAATTCAAATTTATCCGATAGCCAGTAACGTATGACCACGGTTTTCATAAATAACGGAGGGCGAGAAAATGGCGAAGACTATAGGGATTGATCTCGGCACCACGAACTCGGTTGTTGCGATCGTCGAAGCCGGTGAACCTAAGGTGATTCCGAACGAGGAAGGCGGCCGAACAACACCCTCAGTGGTTGCCTTCACGAAGTCCGGGGAGCGACTGGTCGGCCAGGTTGCTAAGCGGCAGGCGATTACCAATCCCGAGAATACTGTTTTCTCGATCAAGCGCTTCATGGGCCGCCGCTACGATGAAGTCAAAGAAGAACTGAAAATGGTGCCATTCAAAGTCGACCCGGAGGCGGACCACGTTGTTATCCTCGCCGAGGCCAAACGATATACTCCACCAGAAGTCTCGGCATTGATTCTTCAAAAACTAAAGAAGGCGGCTGAAGATTACCTGGGCGAGAAGGTCACTGACGCAGTCATCACCGTTCCGGCATATTTCAACGACGCGCAACGACAGGCAACCAAGGACGCGGGCAAGATCGCCGGGTTAGACGTCAAGCGCATCATCAACGAACCCACGGCGGCGGCGCTCGCTTACGGGCTCGACAAGAAGAAAAACGAGACCATCGCCGTGTACGATTTCGGCGGAGGTACCTTCGACATCTCGATCCTCGAAGTCGGCGACGGCCTAATTGAGGTAAAGTCGACCAACGGCGACACACACTTAGGCGGCGACAACCTCGATCAGCGCATTGTGGACTGGCTCATCGACGAGTTCAGGAAAGACGAAGGTCTTGACCTGCGGGCCAAGGGCAACGAGATGGCCCTGCAGCGGCTGCGCGACGCTGCCGAGCGCGCCAAAATCGAACTGTCCACGACGATGGAAACGGAGATCAATCTTCCATTCGTCACCGCCGACGCCAACGGGCCAAAGCATCTGGTGAAGAAGCTGACTCGGGCTAAGCTGGAATCGATGGTGGAGGATCTCATTCAGCGCTCCGTACCACCTTCGAAACAATGCATGAAGGATGCAGAGGTTGACACCAGCAAGATTGATGAGGTCGTGCTGGTGGGCGGCCAAACACGCATGCCTCGCATTCAGCGCCTGGTAAAGGAACTGTTCGGAAAGGAAGGCAATAAAGGGGTAAACCCGGACGAAGTGGTGGCAGTTGGCGCAGCCATTCAGGGCGGCGTGCTGAAGGGCGAAGTGAAAGATATGATCCTGCTCGACGTCACTCCGCTGACGCTCTCGATCGAAACTCTGGGGGGTGTGGCGACAGCGATGATCCAGCGCAATACGACCATTCCTACCCGAAAGACCGAGACTTTCTCAACGGCTGCTGAGAACCAGAGTTCAGTTGATGTCCATGTGTTGCAGGGTGAGCGTCCCTTGGCGAATCAGAATCGCACGCTAGGCAAGTTTCAATTGACCGGTATTCCGCCTGCGCCGCGCGGCGTCCCCCAGATTGAAGTCACGTTCGACATTGACGCGAACGGAATCCTCAATGTGACCGCAAAGGACTTGGCCACAGGCAGGGACCAGAAGATCACAATCACGTCGTCGTCGGGTCTCAGCAAAGAGGAAGTTGAGCGTATGGCGAAGGAGGCTGAAGCGCATGCCAGTGACGACAAGGCACAGCGCGAAGCAATCGAGTCCAAGAACCAGCTCGACTCATTGATTTACAACGTCGACAAAGTACTGAGCGAGCATGGCGACAAGGTCAGCAGTACCGAACGTGGCGAGGTCGAGAACGCGATCGCCGACGCCAAGAGCGCTCTGCAGTCTAACGATAAAGGAACTATGGAGCATGCCCACGAGCGCCTGACTCACCTCTCCCATAAGCTGGCCGAACACATGTACAGGGCGACGCAGCCAGATAGTGGTACGGGTGCAGGCCCAAGTGCGGGAGCGGGAGCAACTCCACCTCCCGGAAGCGCCAGTCAGTCGAAGCGAGATGAGGGTGTCGTTGATGCAGAGTACGTGGATGTGGACGAAAGAAAGACGGCCTGAAGCAACGCCGAGCTGGTTTGTCGTGCCGGAAGAACCAGTTGAATTGTTGAGCTCGGCTCACATGTTGCAGAGGCATTGCACATGCTAGGCGCTCATGTCTGTTGGATAGGACGGGAGTGATTATGGTGATCAATGAAATGAAAGAGGGAGAGTGTGGTGCATTTCTGACAAGCGCTTCGCTCGGAAGACTCGGCTGCTCGCTTGATAACCAGCCGTACGTAGTGCCTATATATTTTGCGTACGAGCCTGCCTACATATACGTCCTATCAACCTTCGGGCAAAAGACGGAATGGATGCGGGCGAATCCCAGAGTGTGTCTCGAAGTTGACGAGATCAAGGACCAGTCTGAGTGGATAAGCGTGATTGTCAACGGCCGCTACGAGGAATTGCCCGAGCCCCAATATACGACCGAGCGGGAACACGCGCGGAAACTATTAGGGAAGCACCACCGGTGGTGGCAAAACGCGCTGGGGGAGCGTCAGCTAAGATTGGGCGACGAGTTGATCACTCCGCTCTTCTTCCGCATCGGGATCGATTCGATGACCGGCCTTCGTGCCATCGGCGAGTCCGCCGAATCTGGCAAAGCGGCGCTGGAATAGACATCTCAAGCAGGACATCGGTGTTCGTTTTCAACTTCCGCGCAGTTAACTGCGGTAATGATCGTCTTCCTATGGTAGACCGAAGATGGTAGAGCTCTTCGTATGCATTTTTCATTACTAGACACTGTCGCTGCGGATCGGGGGCATCCCCACACCATAAGTTTGAAACTACGCGACATGAACCAACTTTTCAATTCGATGGACCCTTCTCCATTCATTGAAAAGGACCTCGACGACGACGCAGAAGAATTCATCGTGAGCTGGGCCCAAGAATTCTCCCCTAAAGCTCCGATCAAATTGCGCATCTACTTGGACCAGTGGCCGACCGAAGACCCCAAAGAGTTGATCAGGACGGCCGTCCACAATCACTTTGCTCACCGTGCCAAAATCACTGACCTGGAGTTCAAGCGCCTCCTAAGGCAAGGCCGCACGAGTCTTTTCATCGGGCTGCTGTTCTTGGCGGCATGTCTAATTCTCAGCAAGATCTTGTTGGGTCATGAGGCGGGCACTTGGGCTGCCATCGTGCGGGAGAGCCTCACGATTGCCGGATGGGTTGCCATGTGGCGACCCATGCAGATCTATCTTTACGATTGGTGGCCTCTGCTGCGACGGAGCCGGATTTATGCCAAGCTGAGCCACATGCCCGTGGAATTCGTCCAAAAAACCAAGAGTTGAGTAGAAGGTTTCGCGCGAAGACCAGGCGCTCTTTACGGGCTTTGTCTGCGCAAACTGCATCACTACCTGAGGCAAGCTTTCCGCGGGTATTGAGCCGAGCCCGGAATGAAAACCAAACCGCCACAGACTCCGGTTTGAGTCAGACGCTCGTTCGCTCAGCCCTCCCCCGAAGACTGCTCAACTCCAACTTAGGCCCCGTCCCAAAGTTCGTGAATAGTTCCTGTGTGCCTCGCTGGCTGCGTCGACATCTTGAGATTCAAGATTTCCCTGATCCTGATCGAGGTCACGATATCCAGCGATCACCTTGTGTATCCGCGCATAGCGTGGCTGTAATCAGCGCGGCATGGTTCAGAACGTCCTGGGGTAGGACCATCGCGAGTGGACGAGCATCCTTGATCTCTTCAGTTGTGGGCCGCAACAAATCATTTTCGATGTAGTCGTTTCCCATGTCTGGATTTGAGCGGACTAGTTGCAGAAACTGCTTTTTTTCGTCAGACGACGAAAACGAGAATAGGAGTTCGTAAGCATTGGCGTCCGGATCACCCACGAGTGCGAGAGAGCGGGCGTTGGTCAAATGGGCGTACCCAAAGAGATACCCGATGATGTCCGAAGCGAAGATCCGAGCCGCTGGATCGTCAGTCGGCAAGAATTCAACCGTGCAGAGCCAGTCCGTCTCATCTTGCCAGTACGGCTCGAAATCATCTTTGTATTTCGTTCCCAAGATCCCACATCGCTTTTTCCAGAGTTTTGGTTCAAAACTCGCGATACACAGACGATACACAGAGCGTCGGTTCCTTTGCATTCTCTACCGCTATTTACAGGGCATTACGGTGCGACCGGTGCCTTGTAATTACAACGTGATACAGCGTATGAGCGCCCTTTCACGGCGGTAACACGGGTTCAAATCCCGTCGGGGACGCCAACAAAATAAAGAACTTGTCGGAATCGGGCCTTTCCGCCGAGGGTTCAGAAGGGTCCAATATGAAAAGATCACTCTCCAGACGCCTGTTCTTCCCCCGCCAGTTTGCTCGGAAGAAGAATCATTTTGACCAGCTTTGTCTGTGCCGCACGCTTGGTTTGAATGACCGCTTGCATGTACGTGTCTGCCGTCACTTTGTAATTGGAATGGCGCAACAACACCTGAATCGTTTTGATGTCCTCGCCATTCGCCTTCATCAAAGTGCGAAAGTCTGGCGAGGAGTTTCTTGGTTGATGGTGGTTTTTGTATTTAACGAGTGGCGAGAGTGGTTTGAGGTTAATTTCGGACGTGCGTAGGGCTATAGACTGTCGCGAAGAAAGCAGTTGGTGGACGAGTACTTTACAGGATCTCAGACGTATGCGGCCCCGTACCTTTCGTTACTCTCCGCGACACCACACCAAGGAAACACAGCTGCATGTCACAGATGGGTCTCGCTTCTCGGCAAGTCTGTTCCCCGATGCTGGTTCTGTTACGCGTGGATGCTTGGCACCCTATTGGGTCCGTACTGAAAAGCGCCCGGCTATCGATGCGCAAGGCAATCCGCTATTGAAACCCAATTCATCGTTGTCTGGACTTCCTGGTTTGTAATCACAGCCAGATTCTAAGTGCTCTATCTATTCGTGATGATGGAAGTCAAAATCCGCCGCATCCTGCACTACATCCGACTGCTGGCTGGACACAGCAGTTCCGCAATGTGATTCCCAGCGACCAAGACTATCGGTTTCTGATTCATGACGTGACTCGATCTTTTCGGAAGAAGTAGACGAGGAGCTGGAATCGTTCGGGCTGAGAGTGCTGCGCGCGCCGGCGCAGACTCCGAAGGCAAATGCCTATTACGAACGTCTGATCGGAACCATGCGGCGTGAGTGTTTGGATTATGTCATCCTGCCGGGCAAGAAGCATCTGCGGAGAACCCTTCGAGAATGGGTTATCCACTACAATCAAGGAAGTCCACACTCTGCCTTAGAGGTGCCGGTATCCCAGACAACGAAAGAGAACGATTGAATCCCGTCACGCCGATTACTCGTCGGCACGAGTTGCCGGCGGATGCTCGGATCACAACTGGAGAAATCCTCGGCGGGCTGCATCATGAATGGGAATTGGAACAAATTGCGGTGTGAGAAGGACACCTCGATAATCATGAAGACTCGGCGTACCTTGATCCGTTCTCCTCTGGAATGGCCGATGGCCGCAGCTCCCGTACCCCATCCTGCACTTCCGGTGCTCGCGGAACGCGGCGGAACCCAACTCAAGACGCCACGACTGGTCATCCTGGTCGATACCCGCGAACAGAGCCCTTTTGATTTTTCGCGTTTTGAAGGATGGTTCGCGGGGATCGAGAAGAGACCGCTCAAAGTGGGGGACTACTCGGTCGCTGGCTTGGAGGATGTCTGCGCTGTAGAACGCAAAGACCTTTCCGACCTGATCCACTCGTTGACTGCCGAGCGTTCTGTCTTTGTGAATCGCTTGCGACTCATGAGTCGCTATCCCCATCGACTCCTGGTCATCACTGCCGCATTGAGCCAAGTGAAGTCCTCCTATCCCCATGGAGGCGCAAACCCGAACCACATCACGCAGTCCCTAATCGCCGTGCTTGCCGGACTTCAAGTTCCATTCTTGTGCGTGGACACCCACGAACTGGGCGAGGAACTTGTAGCCTCCTATCTGTATCAAATTCACCTCTATCACTGGCTGGAAACCAACGATTACGGGCGCTTCCTAATCGAAAACGATCTCTAAAAGAGAATTGTGAACCGAACCAAGCGAAATTGATGGGTGGAATATCCAGACGGAATTTCTGCGGATGACAGGGGTTTTTATGACTGGAATTCCAAGATCCTGAGCAATCGTCAGGCTGACTGGAACAATAAACAGGTGGATCCCCTGAAACGTATGCATGCGCATCCGGTTTCGTTGAACCCTGGGGGGCGAAACACCGATCATCAATTCTCATAGGACGCTCGCGTCCTCCGGTTACGCGGGATGAAGGCCTAGGGAAACGCTTGCAGCACACCTTTTCACAGTCGCCCCAAGTCCCCGGAAATCCTCTCGAGAGACTTGGTCCACCGTTCCTACGACACTGACGGCTGCAATAACTTTCCCCGTGGCGTCAAGAATAGGAGCGCCAACACAGCGGGCGCCGATCTCGTCCTCTTCATCGTCCACCGAGTAACCTAACTCCCTCACCCCGGCCAGATGTTCCTTTAATTTAGCCAAGGAAGTAATCGTCTTTTGATTGTGCTTCACGAAAGCTCTGGATTTTACTTCCCGGTCAAGCTCCTCCGCGGAAAGAAAGGCAATGAGCGCTTTTCCTGCCGCAGTCGAATTGATATCCATTGCGCGTCCCGGCCAGGTCCCAATTCGGCCGAATCCGGGGGCTTCAATTTTTTCAATAATAATGGCTTGACCATGCGCCAATACCGACAAGTGAACGGCTAGACCCGTGCTGAGCATCAGCGAGATCAAGAAGGGCCTGGCTAATTCACGAATTTGCAGGTTCTCCACTGCCGCGCGACTTAGGTTCACGAGGCGAAATCCGAAACGATATCTGCCGCTGTGCGTATCCTTCTGCACGCAGTGCTCGTCTTCCAAGGCGATCAACATGCGGAAGGTCGAGCTTTTCGGCAACCTGAGAGTCCGGCTGATTTCGGAAACGTTGAGGGCCTTACGGGAGTGGGCCAGCAGTTCCAGCATGGCGAAGGTACGGCCGACCGCGGGTATTTGGTTCTTGTTGGAATTGGATGTACTCATGGAGCCTCCATCTGCCCGTAAATGGAAACGCCGGCTTCGGGCTTGCCGGGAAAACTGTCTCACAGGTGGAACGGCAATACAAGAAGCAATCTGCATATGGAAACCTTTGTGATAGAACAAGCTTTAAGGAAGACTTCGCGGTCTTTCTTGCTCAGTCGAATTTGAAGGCCTTGCATCACCGGTTTGGTTGACAATGACGGTCGCGCGGATGCGAGCTGCAAATCGCTCATCGAAGACTGTTTATGGATACGCTGATCATGGATTGTTCAAGCCCCGGAACGGAGGTCACGGGAAGGCGGTTCCCTTGAATTGCCTAAGCCGTAAGTTCAGCTGCGACTAAACTATGCACATTACTGCCAAGCCTACACGGCGAGACTTCCTGCGCCAGAGTGCCGTCATGGCTGGAGTGCTGGGGTTCGGAGTTTCTGACTGCTGCGCGGGACGAGGGTCCGGCGGGCCTCAGAGCGGTGTACCTTCTAGCGAAGATACTGCACAGCGCGGCATTGTTCACGTCATCGTCTTCTCGAATTTTGAGGGTTGGCTGCAAAAGCCCGGGGCTGCAGTGCGGTGGTTTGAGGCGTGTTCCCATGCCTACCCGGCCACCTTGTGGACGCACATGTACAATCCCCGGTACCTGGTAGTGAAGTCCACGGAAATGGACGGTGCCGACGCCGGGTTCACTCCCTACCTTTTGAAGGCCCAGGCCGATAGGCAAGCGGAAGTTGGTCTGCATATCCACATGTTTTACGATCTGATCAGACATCTAGGAGTCCGGCCGCGCACCTATCCGTATGCCGGTGGCGCCACTAGCGAATGTGAACATCGACGAACGATCAAGGAAGACTCCAGCAGCGGCTACGACGTGCTAATGACGGGCTATACGCGGAAGGAACGCTCGATGATTCTGGATGAGAGTATAGCCGCATTTGTTCACCGGGGGTTTAGTCCGCCCAAGGCATTTTGCGCCGGGTACTCTGCCGCGGATCCCGACCTCCAGGCGTTGTTGGTCCGCAAAGGTTTTACTGTGAGTTTCTCGGCGCAAGCGATTCATCCAAATGAGTACGGTGGATGTTGGGATCGGCTACTGGATTGGTCAGGACACATTTCGCCTCTGACCATCCCGTACAGAGTGTCTAGGACTTCTATCTTGCCACCGCCCCATGCGGATCGTAAGTATCTGGATCTCGTCGAAGTGCCTCTCAACATGGGCGTTGACGCTGCTGAGCTTTATCTGGCGAATAAGCTCGTGTCCCGCACGGACATGTTCGACCGTCACTACGACTGGGCGAGGAATACTGGAAAGGAAACAGCGGTTGCGATTGGTGTTCACGCCGACGTCGTCGGTCTCGAAACGTGGGGAGACGGTCCTGTTTCACGGGTTGTAGACGCTTTTTTAGCGCATGTTGGAGCGCGAGCGACCGAGGGTGGTGCAGAGATTCGATACGGCATGGTGTCCGATGTCGCTTCACGCTTTCGGCAGAACAAGACCATTGGGCATATTGGATCCATCTCTGAATAAAGGCCAGTAATTGTTTTTAGGCACGACTCCTCTAAGATGTAAGGTTTCAGTCGGGCGAATCGAGAAATTATCCAGCCGAAAAGAGAAAGTCGTTCGTAAGGCATCTCCTGCCGTACTCTATATTGTTTTTAATCAAAGATTAAGGTCAGAAAGGAAATGTCTTTCATGCGAAGACAATTGATCTGGCTCCTTTCGTTCCTCGTGATTCTCACATGGAATGCCCGGGCCGATGTTAGTTTGCCGGCACTTCTAGCCGATCACATGGTGGTACAGAGAGGACTCCCGATTCATGTTTGGGGAACGGCAACTCCCGGTGAAGCAGTCTCCGTAAGTTTTCGTGAAGAAGGCCGAACCGCCGCGGCAGATAGCCTGGGTCGTTGGAGCGTGCACTTGTCCCCTGGGAAAGCAGGTGGACCCTTTGTAATGACGATCAAAGGAAACAATATTCTTCGCCTAAACGACATCCTCGTCGGTGACGTGTGGGTTGCATCGGGGCAATCGAATATGGAGTTTCCGCTAAAATTGGCCGCAAACGCCGATGTGGAAATTGCATCGGCGAACTATCCCCGCATCCGCATATTCCAGGTTGAACCTAAAACTTCCGACTATCAGCTCGGAGATATAACCGCCAAGACATGGACACCTTGCGCGCCGGAAACCGTCGGTGATTCTTCGGCGGTGGCCTATTTCTTCGCCCGGAATATAGAGCAGATGGAAGACGTTCCTATTGGACTGATTGAGTCTTACTGGGGAGGAACACCCGCGGAGGCGTGGACCAGTCTCCGAGCCCTTTCGGCAGATGCCTCTCTCATGCCGGTCTTTTCCGCGCGCAGCGAGACGGTGGAAAGCCAAGCGACGACTTTGCTCCAACTGGAAAAAGAATCTCGCGACTTCGATCTGGCTGCAAAGGCTCATGAAGAAGGCAAGCCAGCGCTGCCAAAGCCTTGGCATCCGGATTTTGCCGCATGGGCTCCGGCGGCTCTCTATAACGGGATGATCGCGCCGCTCACCCATTTCGCGATTCGCGGTGTGATCTGGTATCAGGGAGAAAGCAACGCCTCAGCAGACCGAGCTTTCCTGTACGCGCATCTCTTCCAGACCATGATCCAAGACTGGCGGCGCAGTTGGGGCGAGGGCGATTTTCCTTTTTTGTTTGTGCAAATTGCTAATTTCGATGCAACTCCGGAAACCCTGTGGCCCGAAGTACGGGACGCGCAACGGCGGTCACTCGCGCTCAGGAATACAGGTATGGCTGTTGCGATTGACATAGGAGATGGCGCCAATATCCACCCCATCGATAAGCAGGACGTGGGGTCGCGCCTGGCACTCGCGGCGAGGGCAATTTCCTATGGCGAGAAGATTGAGTATTCAGGCCCTCTTTATCGCCAATTTACGACGGAGGAGCATGCGATGCGGGTCTGGTTCGATCATGCGGCGAGCGGGCTTGTCGCGAAAAATGGCCAGCTGCGAGGATTTGAAGTAGCCGGCGCAGACAGAAATTTCTCACCCGCTGACGCCAGAATCGACAGTTCTTCGGTTCTGGTATCCAGTTCTGCCGTGCTGTCTCCCGTTTATGTTCGCTACGGATGGGCCGCCAATCCGGACTGCAATCTTTACAACCACGAAGGCCTTCCCGCTTCGCCGTTTCAGTCAGACAAGTAGAGTAGGGGATCGGGTACCTTCCTGATTGTCGTGTTACTTAGCAGGGGTTGCAGTACGCCCAATATGTTTGGGAATGGCGGCAGCCTCGCTCTACTGCGCTTTTCCCGATCATGTAAAACCAAAATTCAACTTCGTGGAACATTCCACGTTTCCAGCCCCGGCCGAGTTTCCAGAAACTGTCCCACGGGTGGAACCGGGGACCGCATTTGATTGACAAGGCAAGAAGCTCAACGATACAAAGAGGTCCACGAACGAGCACCCAGTGTTTCACGAAGAAAACGATATGCCGAAGGCATACGGGACGGACGGGGTGAGGAGGATTCGGGATGCGCTACTCAAGATCATTAACACTGATTCTTTGCATGGTGGTGGCAGTTGGAGTGTACCAAGCTCATGGCCAGGTTCCACAAGGGCAAGTGCTTGGAACAGTCACGGACAGCACTGGAGCCATCATTGATGGTGCTACTGTCCGGCTTGAGAACGAGCTTACGGGGGTTGGAGACACGCAGGTAACGGGCGCGTCTGGAACCTTTACCTTTTCGTACTTGAACAGCGGTGTCTATCGCCTGTCGGTGGAGAAAGCCGGCTTCAAGACTGGGGTCTATCCCGGGATAAAGGTTGAAGTGCAGGAGAAAAAGACGAGTTGATGCCCAGTTGCAAGTTGGCAGCGTCTCGGAGCAGGTGCAAGTTACCGGCGTAGCCGCGCGCCTGGACACTGACAGCGCGGCGGTGGGAACCACGCTTTCGCAACGGGAAGTCACCGGGTTACCTCTCAATGGTCGAGATTTCTCCCTCCTGGCCACCATTCAACCGGAGGTAAGTTTCGCCGGTACCCAGGGCAGTTCGATCCAGGCCCAGTTGAATACATTTGTTAGCGTTGGTGGGAATTCTCTGGTTGGCGCCGCTTATAGTCTTGACGGCGTGGATAACCGAATCGAATCCTGGGCTGGTCCGGCAATGAATCCCTCGGTGGACAGTATTCAGGAATTCCGCATCGAGAAATCGCAGTCTTCGGCTGAGTTCGGTGATGGTGGGAGCTCAGCTCATGGTGGTTACCAAATCAGGTACCAACCAGTTCCATGGGGCGCTCTGGGAATTCAATCGCAACGCCGCCCTCAACGCGAGTGAGTATTACAGTAAAGAGAAAAATGCCCTTATTCGCAATGAGTTTGGCGTCGATTTCGGCGGGCCTATCGTCAAGAACAAGCTATTCTTCGATTTCAACTGGGAAGGGCATCGGCAGCGCTTGCTTTACCAAGGGACTGATACGGTCATGACGGACCAAGATGCGAAGCGGCGACTTCAGCGAGTTGTTGCCGGATAAGGTGATAGTGGACCCGAGCACCGGAACACCATTCCCCAATAACGTTATCCCCTCGGATCGTATCGAACCCGTAATGACGGATATGTTGAATCTGATGTTCCAGCCCACTCGGCCTGGAATCGTTAACAATTTGACTACCAGCATCCCAACATATCTCGAGTAACAATCAATACGGAACTTCGCCTCGATTACCAGGCAACGCAAAAGGACTCTATCTTCGTGCGGGCGACGATCCAGCCGCGGCACAGGAGTGGCGGCGCCGCTGTATCCCCAATGGATGAGCGCCGGGGAAGATTACACGTTCTCAACGGCGGGGTGGGGTGGACACGGACTTGGACTCCAAAATTGGTTGCGGAGACCCGTTTCGGATACCACCGGGAGAGAACGGCCCAAGTCAATGTAGAACCCCAAAATCCTCCTCCAACTGAGCCCCAAGGCTTTGGACCAGACCCGATCGACCACTATCCGATCGTTTTTGTCGATGACTTTGGATCCTTTGGCCAAGGAGGGAACAACGTCACTTTTGATTACCGGGTTTTACCGAGTTGACTCAGAGCGTGTCGCTTGTGCACGAGGAAGTCACTTGATTCAAGGTTGGCTTTGCTAGGCCAGCATTACATTTACAAATGCTCCCAATCAATATACCCACACCAGTTGGCCGTTTTTCTTTTTCTCGGACAATACTTACAGTGGGCTCGCAGCAGCGGATTTACTGTTGGGTCTTCCTAGCTTGGGTTATATCTATACGGATCTTCCTGCCAAGGAACAGAGCTATGGTCAGTACGCATTTTTTGCGCAGGACGACTGGAAGGCTACACCCTATTTGACACTGAATTTTGGTCTGCGATACGAGTTGTCGACACCCGAAACGGAGAAACGTGATATCTGGGGTAATTTCGACCCGATGCTTAACAAAATCGTAGTGGCTGGCAATTCTGTCCAGCGAGGTATCGGACCTGACTTCATCTACGACGGCTACAGTAGTTTCCTGGTGCCGGCTAGTGAAACAAATCTGCCTAGGCGTTCGTTAGCTTTTCGGGACACGAATAACTTCGCCCCTCGTTTTGGTTTTGCCTGGCGACCCTTCAAAAACAACAAGACCGTGGTACGAGGCGGTTACGGCATCTACTATATTCGGAATTGGGGGCAGCAGGCCGCCAACTCGTTCACGATTCCTTACGGGGGCGCGTTCTTGGTTTACAATACCACCCCCACTCCTACCCTTTCCGCAGATAACTTCTTTAATGGTGGGCCGACTGGGGGGCTGGCTGCTCCGAGTGCTTACTATAGGGATCCGCATCAGCCCACCGGATATACGCAGCAGTCGAGCCTGGGAATGGAGCGAGAGTTGCCGTGGGGGATGACTGGAGAGCTTACGTACCAGCATCAACAGTCTTCCCACATAGAAAACTACTGGAACTTTAACCAAGCCCAAATTGGGCCCGGAAGCGTTGAGTCGCGTACACCCTACCCAGATTTTTCAAGTATCAGCGGAATTTTTGGACAAGGGAATGGCCATTACGATTCGTTGACTGCTCTTGTAAGGAAGAGCTCTCAACACTACACTTACCAGGCTTCCTTCGTCTGGGCCAGGAATATTGGACAGGATATTATCGATGTTTATCATCCTAACCAGTTTAACGGTCCCATGGGCTACGTCCCGCGGCAGCTCAAGTTCCATTTCCTGATGGACTTGCCGTTCGGCAAAGGGCGCCGCTGGCTCAATCAGGGTGGTGTCGCGAATGCGGTGGTGGGTGGGTGGGTAGTTTCCGGAATTGCTACCCCATACTCCAGTGGGGTGCCCTTCAATGTGTATTACAGCGGGGATACGGCTAACATCCAGGTATACGGGGTCAGGGCTGACCAAACCTGCAGCGGCCACGTCAGCAATCCAACCCCGGGTAGCTGGTTTGATGGTTCGTGTTTTGGTCCTGCTGCGGCGGGAACGGTGGGCAATGCGCGTACCGGAACTCTGTTTGGCCCCGGTTCGTTCAATGCAGACTTCGCAGTTTACAAAGACTTTACTCTGCATGAAGGCGTAAATTTTCAGTTTCGCACCGAGATGTTCAACATCTTTAACCACCCAAATCTTGGCGCTCCCAACAATTACGTGAATGGCTTTGCCTTCGGACAAGTAACCAGTGTCAATCAAGTCCCAAGAGTCATTCAGCTGGCCGGCCGGGTGACGTTCTAAGCGGATCTCTTTTCAAAGGATGAAAAGGGGGGAAGGGAGTCCTTCCCCCCTCTCTCTGTGTGATGGCTTGGATTCGCGCGATAGCGTTCAGCCGAAAATGGCATTCTTATGAACGTGCATGGGTAGAGCGAGTAGCATTGCGGGCACATGGTGGCTGCCGCACCGAGCCACGTATAACTAGGTTTGTGTAGTCCGGAGATTGCGATCATGGGAAAGGTTTACGTCAGCCGCCGGCAACTGTTACAGGGATTTCTTGCCACTGCCGGGGCAACGCTTGTCGGTCCGAACTTATGCTATGCCACAGCGGAGGAACCGGGGCACGAGTGGACACTCGAGGAAGCAGAAAAATACTGGCGTCCGATGACGAGAGCGGTGCAGCACGTCGGGGTTCCCGGTCACGAATGGCAAGCCGGTGTGCTTTGGGATGGAGCCATGGTCTTTGGTCCTCTCAAGTATGCACGCGGGAATGCCGGTATGGCGAAGGAATTGGCGTTGTTGGGGGATAACCTTCTTCATGTTTCCGCAGGTTATGGAAATCCCGCGCAATTTGTGGAACGGGCTGCTACGGGAAACCCTGCGGTAACAAGAAGTCTCGAAGGCGGTCATCTGCCCATCCCCCATGTTCAGACAAAGGACGGCAGCCTCATTTGGACTCAAGTGGTGTTCGCGCACTTTCTGGACCGCCCCCTGGAGAAGGGGATGGAGCCCCGCGAAGAGGATTTACTCGTGCTGCAGGCCCGCTTCAGCGTGCGGAATACATCTGCCGACAAAGCTGAAGGTCACTTATGGTTGCATATGGGGGACACCAGCCAGGTGAACTTCGGGTATAAGGCCGGACAAGGCCGTGAACTCGGCCAGAGCATTGCGCATTCATTTACGCCGCCGTTCGGATTGGTCGAAAATGACGTGCGCTATGTCATAAAGACCCCAGCAAAAGGTTCGCTCAACTGGCATGAGGAGATTGCTCCGCCGGAAGGCATGCAGGCGCGGCCGACAAAAGTCCTGGAATGGGCCGTCCCATTGTTGGCGGGGGAGGAATCCGCGATCGATCTTATCTTCCCGTATAAAGCGGTCAGCCATGAGACGGCCGAAAGATTAATTGGTCTCAATAAGGAGGAGTTGTTCGGCGAGACCCGATCCTTCTGGGAAGGCCTGGTGGGCGGATCCGGGGGCATCGTCACTCCGGCTCCCTTTGTGAATGACTATACAACGGCGGTTGCGGGCCAGATGGCGCAACAGATCGGGTATCGTCACAAGGCTCGCGTTTGGATGTACAAGACGAGCCCAAATCATTACGAAATGTACTGGCCTTGCAATGGTGCCAAGGCGCTGCCCACATTAGATCTTCGTGGTTTGACCAGGTATTCACGCCCAGTGCTACAAGGTTTCATCGATACCCAGACTGACGATTTCGGAAAACTCACGCGTCAGGATATGGGTGAAGGGGCTCCGGTGTCCGGCGAAGGATTTGCAAGACGGCCCGGCTTCCTGGGTAATTTCGGCGACTGGACCGCGAACACACTGCTCCTCAGTCACGGTACTGAACTGTGGGCTCTCGCTTCTCATTATCGAATTACCCGCGATCGTGAGTGGTTGGGGAATGGTCCTGGGTCACCGCTACAAGCGATCCTTGACGCTTGCGACTGGACGGCTGCCCAGCGTCGCCGTACCATGCGGGAAGAAAGCGAAAAAAAAGTTGCACACTGGGGATTATTGCCCGCGGCCTCCGCGCACGATTGGCTGTCCGGCAATACTATTTTTAACGACGCCTTCTGTATTTTCGGGCAGATAGAGGCGGTTCGTTTGCTTCGCGAGATTGCGCACCCTCGTGCGGACGAACTGGCCCGCGAACTAAACGATTACCGGGGCTGTCTGCGCGATCGATATCGAGAGGCTCGCGACCGAGCCCGCCAGCTGCCCCTTCCCAACGGAAGAATGCTCGCTTATGTTCCTCGTGATGTATATGAATTGGATTGGGCAAAAACCGACTGGACTTATACCGGGTACGGTCCGCTGCGCGCGGGTGCTTGGGGTGCTCTGGATCCGCATGATGAGCTTGTCGATCAGTCGCTTGCTTTCGTGGAATCGGGTATGCCGAAAGGCGAAGGCTATTACTTTGAGATTGCTAAGGACGCGTTTGGACAACCGACCGCTGACGAAAACTTTAGCGATGTGAATGACAAGTCGGCCGCTCGCCACTTCCTTTGGAGGCATTACGTCGAGTACGAAACGATGTGGCCAATCGGATTCGATCTGTTTCTCCAGCGCGACGACCTGCCTAGATTTTTCGAATGGTTTTTCCATAATGTGGCAATGGTGCTTCATCATGGAGATCGCGTCGGCGTCGAATCCCTCGATGGCGTACCATCCTGCGCGCCCGGCGACGGCGAGCGCTGGCGCGCCATCCGGAACATGTTTGTCAACGAACGCGGTGGCTACGACGGCTCGCAGCAGTCACTTTGGTTGCTCCAGGCGATTCCTCGTTGCTGGCTCAAGCCGGGCAGTCGACTGGCGGTTCACCAGATGGGCACTCATTTCGGTGGCCATGTAGATCTCGCGACCGAAATGGCCAAGGACGGGAAGTCGTTGCGGGTCGAAGCCAAATTGAGTCTGGCAGTTTTGCCTACGGAAATTCGAATGCGCCTGCGCTCCGGAAATGGCCGCAGGCTAGTCTCGGCCAAAGTGAACGGGCGCGGGACGCCAGTGCTCGAGAGGGATACTATCGCTCTCCTCAAGGATGTGAAGGGCGAATATAAGATTGACGCACGTTTCGCCTAAGGTCAACGCCTATTGGCGGAAATCCCGGGTCGAATCACGCGTCTAGAAGCGGAACCGGTGAGGACGGCGCGCCTGGGCAGACGAAAGTCCCTCAAGAGGGGACGGATGGACGGACAAGAGTGAGAATTACAGATTGGATCATTTATCCAGTTGATAGGAATTATCACGTCTTCCTTGAGTTGCACACCGACCAGGGATTAAGCGGTTGGGGTGCGTGCTATTCGGAAAAGGGGCAGGCGGTTGGCGCGCTCGATTGGCTGAAGCGTTTCGTCGTGGGAGAAAATCCGCTCGAAATCGAGCGGGTGACGGAAAAGCTCCACCAGATCACTTTCTGGCTCGGCCGGGGCGGAGCGATGACACACGCGATCAGCGCCATCAATCTTGCCTTGTGGGATGTGGCCGGGAAAATCTTGAAGCAACCAGTGTCGGTACTCTTGGGCGGCCGCTTCCACCGCGCGGTTCCGGCATACGGTTCGGTCCTTTTTGTACCCCTGGAGACTCTTTCCCAGCGGATCGGGGAGATGAAGACCAGGGGGTTTCGCGCAATCAAGCTGGGGTGGGAGCCATTCGGAAGGCAAAGCCTGACCCAGGATGAAGGACTGGTTCGACAGGCTCGAGAGGCAGCGGGCGATGATACCGTTCTGATCATTGATATGGGCGGAAGCTACCCCTTCTGGAAGTTGCGTTTCAAGGATGCGCTGGAACGAGCGAAGATGCTGGCGGACTATCGTGTGTATTGGTTTGAGGAGCCGCTGGCGCCCGATGACCTTGAAGGCTATGCCCGTTTGACGGATCAGTCCCCGGTCAAGATTGCGCATGGAGAAGTATTAACCAGAAGGCAATCTTTTGTTCCGTGCTTTGACCGCCGCGCCATGGATATTGTCCAACCCGACGTGGCGAAGGTGGGCGGCCTATCGGAAATGCGGCGTATCGCATGGATGGCGGAAGAACGCGGTATCGAAGTTGTGCCGCACGGTTGGAATACCGCCGTTGGGGTGGCTGCCGATATCCATTTTGTTTCATCGTTGTCTTCCCGCTCTTATGTGGAATTCAACGTGGGAAATCCTTTGGTGGAAGACCTTATTGGCTCACCCTTTCGACTCAATGGTGAGGGGTGCTTGCAAGTTTCTGAAGATCCGGGGCTGGGTGTCACGATAGACCGTGATCGGCTCAAGAAGCTCGCCAGTTCCAATTTCGCATCTGAAACGTGGACTTGGGACAGAACTAAGGAGTTCGAATCGTGATAAAGAAGAAAAGACTCGCGAAAGCGCGTAAGCCCCTCCGTATTCTGGCCGTTGGCGCCCATCCGGACGACGTGGAATTTTGCTGCGCCGGAACGCTTGCCCGATGTATCGAACGTGGGGATCAGGTCACGGTTGCCTTTGCCTGCCAAGGCGACTCGGCTTCCATGGACCGATCGCCGGAGGAAATCGTCAAGATTCGCAGCCGGGAAGCCCACGCGGCTGCCCGCTTGCTAGGGGCGGACTTAATCGAAATGGGGCTATCCGACTATGGCGTGGACGTGAACCTGCAGACCAAGCAGCTCTTCGCGGATGTAATCCGGCAGGCGGCCCCCGACGTTATATTGACGCACTTCCATACCGATTACGGCAGCGATCATAACAACACGTTTGTTCTCGTTCGCGATGCGGCACTCGCTGCCACCGTGGGCAACTTCCGCACATCCCGGCCGGCTGTCACTAAGTCGCCGCTGATCTACATGTTCGAGCCGCTGGCTGGTTACGGGTTCCAGCCTGAGGTCTATGTGGATATTACCGAAACGTTCTCAACCAAAGTGAAGATGCTGAGCTGTCACAAGAGTCAACGGGAATGGTTTCTGCGAAGAGGAGGTCTAGACGTCGCAAACTATATGGAAGTAGTGGCGAAATTTCGGGGATATCAATCGGGTGTGAAGCTGGCCGAAGGTTTTATTCCTTTGAAGAACTGGGCAAATATTGGAACCGGACCGATTCTGCCGTGACTCGCGGGATTCGGCAATCGGAGCAAAGTGGAGATTCTTGTGCACCAGAACCCCGATCAATTCGCTAAAAAGATGGCCGGCAAAAGGGCTCTGGTAACGGGCGCCGGGACCGGCATCGGAAGATCTGTTGGTTTGGAGTTAGCACGCGAGGGGGCAGCCGTAGTGTTTCATTATTCGCATAGTAGCGAGGGTGCGCTTTCGGCTGTCGAAGAAGTCAGGCGTAATGGGGGAAAAGCGGACGCAGTTCAGGCAGATTTTGGCCGGACGGATTCAATTCAAGCGCTGGCTAACGATGCTGTCCACTTTCTCGGCGGGATCGATGTTTTGGTCAACAACGCCGGAATCAGCATGAATGAGCCATTCGAAAAAGTGACGGTTGAGCAATTCGACCTCCTGTACGGCGTGAACATCCGCGCCATGTTTTTCCTGACTCAAGCTGTACTGCCGGGCATGCTAACTCAAAAAAGCGGTGTGGTTATCAATATGAGCTCGATTCAGGCTTTTGCGGGCGCGCGTGCGAACTCGGTCTACGGTGGTACGAAGGGTGCCATCGTTTCCTTCTCTCGCCACTTGGCCATCGAGCTCGCGCCCAAAGGTATTCGTGTTAATGCCATCGCTCCTGGGGCCATCGAGGTTGAGAATTACTACGCGGCCGTGCCGGATTTTGATGCGGACGCTTTTGGTCGCAATATCCCGGCCGGGATCGTTGGACAGCCTTGGGATGTGGCGCGCGCCGTCGTTTTCCTCGCGTCTGACGATGCCCGCTACATTCTAGGCCACACATTAATTGTGGATGGAGGTACGACCGCCTGGTATGCATTTTCGGATGATTTCCGGAAGCCGGATACCGCTGTTTGGGGAAAGGGCTACGTTCCTGGAAGGTAGCAAAGGGGATCTAATTGTGAGAGCACTGATGTTCGAAAGTGAAGAGCAGAAATTTCAATTCTTAAAAGAAAACCTGTATGTGGCAGTAATATGCGATGTGCTGGACAGTCTGGGATATCGTAATCAAGCCATGCATTCGCGCCTGCGGCCTCTTCTGCCTGGTGTCTCGACGTGCGGGTTTGTCGGACGGGCACGAACCATTCAATGGATGCAGACGAATCACATTAACGAAGAAGATCCGTATGGACTCGAATTGGAAGCAATGGATTCACTGAAGGCCGGTGACGTGGTGGTCCATGCGATCGATCCCATCGCGGAGTGCGCGCCCTGGGGTGAGTTGATGACAACGGTGGCAATGCGCAACGGGGCGGTGGGTTGTATCTGCGATAGTAACGTGCGGGATTGCGTGAAGATCATCGAGATGGGTTTTCCCGTTTTTCATGCGGGAATCAAGCCACTTGATTCGAAGGGACGCGGCAGTGTGCAGGCTTTCGATGTCCCCGTCGAGTGTGGCGGAGTGCCGGTACAGTCTGGGGAATTGATCTTTGCCGATTTCGATGGGATCGTTGTTGTCCCGAAGGACGTGGAGCAAGAGGCGTTAAAGCTCGCTGCGAATAAAGTGGAGCAGGAAAACTGCGCGCGGACCTATCTAAATCAGGGGAGAACCATGCGCGAAACCTACGAAACGTACAAAGTCCTTTAGCTGCCACAGGCTTTCAGGAGTTCGAGACGAGTAGCGGTCAGAGTTCAATCTCGTTGGAATCCAACTATGGACGGAAAGAGAGTCTTGGTGGCGGGCCTTTTCCATGAGACCCATAGCTTTCTGGATGGCCGTACCCGCTTGGAGGATTTCACGATCCGCGAAGGGAAGCACATGCTTGGCATCGCAGGGGATGGCTCGCCTCTGTCGGGCGTACTCGAGGTAGGTCAAGAAGAAGCGTGGATAATCGTTCCGGCGGTGGACATGCGCGCAATGCCAGGTCCAGTCGTGGAAGATCGAGCGGTCGAATGGTTCTGGAGTGCGCTCAAGTCGGCCCTTGAGAACAGTAACGGGTTGGACGGCATCTTTATTATTATGCACGGCGCGATGATATCCGAGTCCGTAGACGATGTAGAAGGTGAATTGCTTTCCCGTATCCGCAATCTGCCTGGATTTGCCCAAACGCCCCTCTGCGTAGTTCTGGACCTCCATGCAAATATGACCTCCAGAATGGTTCGCCATGTGGACACTCTCGTTGCCTATCGAGAGAACCCGCATACAGATGCAAGGGACGCTGCGATGCAGGCGGCCAGGCTCTTCGCGCGGCTGATGGAGACCGGCGTACGGCCCGAGACGGTGTGGGAACATCCCTCCATTATGTGGCCGCCGACTGGTACTGCGACCGCCGATGAACCCATGCGCTCGCTTCAAGGCTTGGCTCGCATAATTGAACAGTCCAACCCAGAAATTCTTGTGGTGAATGTATTCGCGGGCTTTGCCTTTGCTGACATCAGGGAAGCCGGCGCCAGCTTCACCGCAACAACAGTGGGAGAACCCGAGGCAGCTCGTTTGGAACTGCGGCGACTCTGTGAGCTGGCGGAAAGAAATCGGGAGTCTGGAAATGTGATCGATCCGCCGTTGAGCCGTGTGCTCTCAAATTTATCCCAACATAAGCAGGGACCGATTGTTCTCGTCGAACCCTCGGATAACATCGGCGCCGGTGCGCCGGGCAGCGGAAACAGCCTTCTGCGGGGCCTTCTCGAAAATTCTGTGGCGAATGCCGTGGTAGTCATCAATGACCCGAAGGCGGTTGCGATGTTAAGAACCGAACGTGGAGGGGCGTTCGTCACTCTTGACATCGGTGGGCAAGGTTCCGCCTCATATGCCGAGGCACTGACGCTGGATGTTGAATTACTTTCCACCAGCGATGGCTGCTTTGAACTGGAAGACAATCGGAGTCACCTGGCGTCCATGTTGGGAACTCACATTGACATGGGTCCCTGCGCGGTAGTGCGCCATAAGGGAATTCGCATCTTGCTTACTACCCGCAAGACTCCCCCGTTTGATCTCGGCCAACTGCGCAGTCAGGGAATCGAACCGGAGGAAGTGTTCGCAATTGGCGTCAAGGCGGCTGTGGCGCATCGCAGGGCATATGACCCAATTGCTAAAGCGAGCTATACCGTCGATACTCCGGGCCCATGCACGAGTGATCTGAAATCTCTTCCTTATCAAAAGATCCAGAGGCCTATTTATCCCCTGGACTCGTAACTCGATCGACAGAGGACACGCAGGTGATGGTTGAAGGGCTGACCGGAGTGTTACGGCGAGCCGGCGCGATGAGCGAGATTTGCACAACCGCGGATGGGAGCAGGCTTGTGCTGCTTGCGCGCGGAGCGCGGGTACTCGGCCTGTTTGCCGCGGACTCCGACGAAAACTATTTCTGGACGAATCCAGCTCTTGCCTCTGGAGATGCAGGTGACTTCTTCAATGGGGAGGGTTGGCATAATCCGGGAGGAGATCGGACGTGGATCGCTCCTGAAATCGATCTGTCCTTTCCGCAATTCCCGGATCTTAATACCTATAAGGTGCCGGTTGAAATCGACCCCGGAGAATACGAACTAAAAAAATCTGGGCAGACTGTCAAACTCGTGAACCGGAGCAAGGTGCGACTATTCCGTTCACGACAAACTGTCGAAGTGGAGATCAACAAGTCGTGGGACACCGCTTTGAACCCTCTAAGGTACGAAAACGCATGGGCGGAGATGGCTGGTGTGGAGTACGCGGGATACACCCAGAAAACATCGTTAAAACTCCCTGGGGGTGCCGACGCAGGTCCTATTAGCTCTTGGAGTCTTGTTCAATTGCCACATGGGGGCAGGGCTTTTTTCCCCCTTCATAGTGCAGTAGACCCGACACTGTATTTTGGCTCTATTCCCCAAACGGATCTTTCGGTAAGAGGCCGTGGTGTTTGCTATGACATGCAGTCTGCAGGAATTCAGAAGATCGGCATTCGCGCCGCAGCATCTACGGGGCGGGCGGGGTATCTGCATTCAACCGCCAACTATTCGGTTCTAGTCGTGCGGAACGCTTTTGTGAATCCTTCCGCTGAGTACATCGATGTTCCGTGGAGCAGTGCCGGCGAACTGGGGGAGCGTGGCATCGTCTTTCAAGCATGCAACGTCAACAATGATCTAGGGTGCTTCAGCGAACTGGAATATCACGCCCCGGCGATTGGACGTGGTACGGGGAGCATCGAGTATGAAGACGTCTCGCAAGTCTGGGCGTTTCGTGGATCGGAAGAGTCGATCCGGAGTATTTGCCAGTGTCTATTGTTCACAGACTTCTAAGACGAATCTTTAGTTGCACCGAATGAGGGGGGACGGATGGGCGTTGCCATAATTCTCTGTTTTCTAGGGGCGATCTGCTTCGGTTTCTCGGCGTGTGTATCGAAGATTGCTGACCGGCAACATTGCCGGGCCTCACCGCTCATTGCCTCGGTATTTGGCTGGGCGACTGTTCTGATGCTGGCACGAACCTTCTTTTTGGGTGCGCAATCTCAGCTGCCTGGGAAGGCGGCCGGTGTCGCAGTGTTTTTTGGCATTTGTGCCGCAGTTGCCATCTTCGCCTTTCAAACTTCAATGGCTCTTGGGAAAGTGACAGTGCCGTGGCTGATTATGAATCTTTCCGCGGGCGTACCGGCCGTTGTCTCTATTTTGGTTTATGGAGAGCGCCTCACCCTGCTGAAGTGTGCCGCATTCGTGATGGCGTTAGTGGCGCTCGCCTGCTTGTTCGAAGGGAAGAAGCGTGAGACGCGGGAAGGCCAAATTCTGACCGAACAAGAGGTTAAGTAAGCTATGTGGTATTTGCTGATGTTGGTGATTCTCTTCACCAACGGGATGAGCGCCTTCGGCCTGAAAATCATCTCGACCTGGGGGCTTCCCGAGAACGCCAAGTTTCCATACTTAACGATTTGGTACGGCGCTGGTTTCATATGCATTGCACTTCCAATGCTGTTGAAAAGAACCCGGGCAAACTTGAAAGAGTTGGGGTGGGGCGCGGTGATGGCGGTCTTGAGCATCGGGGGCCAGGTGGCGATGGCAATAGCTTTGAATGCAAAGTTGCCGGGTAGTGTAGTCTTCCCGGTCACGAGCGGAGCCGCCATCATTCTAGTGGGCGTGGCGGGCCGATTGTTTTTTGGCGAACGGATGAACCCGATGACAAGTGTCGGGCTAGTGCTCGGGTTCTTGTCCGTAATTTTGCTGAGTATTAGCTGAGTACATAGAAGAGATCCCTATGGATACAAGTTTCTGCATGCAACGTGTGGAAGACATGGAGTTTGTGAAATCGAAGGCGTTACTGAAGCACAACGCTGACCTCATTCCGGGAGGGATGGGATCGCTCAATCGCATGTGCGATCCGACCATCGCCTTTGCGCGGGCACGCGGAGCGCGGATGTGGGATGTCGAAGGCAACGAGTACATTGACTATCATGCCGGGTTTGCACCTTATATCCTCGGCCACAATGATCCAGATCAGACCGAAGCCGTTATCAGTGCACTGCGCGCGGAGAAATCCAATTACGGAAGCGGTCCGACCGAGGATGAAGGCAAATTAGCTGAGTTGTTCCTGCAGTGCCTGCCTTTTGCCGAAAAGGTTCAGTTCTTTAACACTGGCTCGGAAGCGACGGCGCAAGCAATCCGCGTCGCCCGCGCATGGACGGGCAAGCCGCACGTCATTTTGACGCAAGGTGGCTACAACGGCCATCACAACATCGTCGCCGCGAATCTGATGAGCACCAAGGAGCAACTGGGTGGTCGCCGTGTTCGGGGCGGCGAATATCCACTGGTTCCCATCACCGCCGGCATTCCCGAAGCCGAAAAGAAATTGATGCATGCAGTTGAATTCAACGATCTGGAAGCGGTAGAAACAGTCGCCAGAAAATATGAAGTGGGAGCGCTCATCACTGAGCCCGTTCTACAGAACATCGGCGTCATAAAGCCGAAGCCCGGCTATCTGGCAGGCTTACGAGCATTAGCGGATCGCTACGGTTTCCTGTTGATCTTCGACGAGGTAAAGACGGGATTTCGCGCGAGCTTGGGTGGATACCAGGCTGATTGCGCAAGTAGTCCCGGATCTGTCCACTTTCGGTAAGGCGCTTTGCCAATGGATTCCCCATCTCTGCATTGGCCGGCAGGAAACAATTCATGAACTTGGCGATCTAGCACCGATCCGACAAAACGAGTTCTGGCTGGCGGGTACTTATAATTGCCATCCCGTTCCTGTCGCAGCGGCCATCGCCTGCTTGAAGAAATTGATGAATCCGGATCTGGATGTTTACGGTGTGTTAGAACGCCTCGCACAACAATTGGAGAAGGTCAGCAGGAGTTGTTCGACAAGCACGGCGTAAGAGTCGTTATTTCGCGCGTGGGCAGCGCTCACTGCGTTTATTTTGCGGAGCAGGAACCCACATGCTGGTGGGACATTCTTGAATTGCATGATTTCACGTTCGACTGTGACTACCGGCGCGCTCTTTTAGAGCGAGGGATTTATTACTTTCCAGTGCCGTGCAAACAGGGCAGTATCAGTTTTGCACATAGCGAGCAGGATATCGACTGCACCCTCGCTGCCACCGACGACGCGTTGGGCGTGCTGGCCGGAAGAAATAATGAAGATTACAAAGATTGAAACACTGGTCTGCAATGCGCGGATGCGCAACTGGGTGTTCGTCAAGGTGCTTACTGACCAACCCGGCCTTGTCGGCTGGGGCGAAGCCACGCTTGAGTATCACACGCGCGGTGTAGTTGGCGGCGGTTGAAGACCTCAGCCAGCTTTTGATCGGCGAGGATGTGACCTGCATTGAACATCTTTGGCAGATGATGTATCGCCAGCATTTCTGGCATGGCAACGGCATTGTTCGCGGCACAGCCATCAGCGGAATCGACATCGCACTTTGGGACATTCTCGGCGAAGATTCATGGCGTGCCGTGTCACAAGTTGTGGGGTGGTCCAGTGCGCGACTACGTGCGGCTTTACTGCCATCTCGGCGGTGGGAGAATGGAAGAGTTTTATACAACCTCACCTGAGGACGCGCACCGATTTGCCGATCTTGCGTGTCAAGCGGTAGCTGAAGGTTTTAGCGCATTCAAAGCGATGGCCGTTCCCGAAACCATGCCGCTCGAAGGGCTTAATTCCGATTCGTTACGCGGAGAAATGCGTGGCCGCGATGCGGGATGCTGTGGGCGGGCAATCGACATCATGGTGGATTGTCATGCGCGTCCCTCCCCACCTATGGGACTTTTGTTCGCGAAAGCGCTGGAGCCGTTCGGGTTGTACTGGTTTGAAGAGCCCTGCTGGCCGGAGACGATGGATGATATCGCACTGATTCGTCGAGCGGTGAAAACACCTATCGCGACGGGCGAACGGCTCGTGGGGATTCCTGCGTTTCGTGAGTTACTGGAGAAACACGCAGCGAGCGTGATTCAGCCCGACATCACACATTGCGGTGGGCTTAGCGAAGTGCGGCGCATTGCGGCGCTGGCGGAAGCCTACCGTGTAGCGCTTGCTCCACATAATCCGCAAGGGCCAGTTAGTACAGCCGCGTCACTGGAGTTTGGTTTTGCGACGCCCTCGTACATTATTTGTGAAAGCGTACATGCCGACGTGCCGTGGCGCGTCGGACGTGGTGAGCCGAAGGGTTTACTGTGGAAAACCAAGGCCGGATCGTTCGCCCAGAACAAGAGGCCGGGCCTGGGTATCGAAATCAACGAAGAGGAAGTACAGAAACATCCGTTTCAGCAGGAAGTGCTGCAACGTAGTTTTTACAAGGACGGAAGCGTCGGAGATTGGTGAATGCAAGGCTCTTTGGCGAGGCACAAACACATTATGAATATCACGGCATGAATAGCGCACCCTCTTCTTTTCGACACGCATCATTTCGAGGTTTGATCGGCATCGCCCGGGTGGACATTACGCCACCTGTAGGGATTTATTCGCGCAATTGGGGTGTCGCAAAACACGATACTGCCGATGGCGTGCACCGGCCGTTGACGCTGACGGCACTCACGCTCCGAAGCGACGTGCAAGCCAAGCCACTGGTCTTGATCGACGCCGAGGCTAGCATTTGGAAGAAATCTTGGTCGAGCGCGTTTTTCGCCAGCAGGTGACTGAGGCCTTGGGAATCGACCAGTCACGATTCATTTTTAGTATTAGTCATAGCCATTCCGCTCCACCGCTTGCCGAACCCGAGGCGGCGTGGAAAGGCGGGGAATTGCTGCGAGCGCATTTGCAGAAAGTACAACAGTCCGCCATTGAGGCGACGAAAGCAGGCGCTCCGCTCGGAAACACAAGCTACCCTGGAATGGAATGTGGGACGCTGTTCGCTGGCGACAAATCGCGATTTGCATGACCCAGAAAAGGAGCGAATTGTATCCGGTTTCAATCCGTCGATCGAAGCCGACAGCGCCTTGTTAGTTGGGCGTGTGACGGACGGAACGGGGAAAATTATTGCCACGATCGTGAATTATGCCTGTCATCCAACCACATTGGCGTGGGATAACACACTGATTTCTCCCGATTTTGTAGGTGCGATGCGAGAGACCATCGAAGCGAACACCGGCGGCGCACCCGTGATTTTCCTGCAGGGCGCTTCGGGTGAACTGGCGCCGCGCTATCAATACGTCGGTGATGTCAAAGTAGCTGACACCACGGCCGACAACTCGGGTTCGCCTCACTGGCGGTGCTCGCCGGCATGGAGCCGGCTGGTACTGAACTAACCTACGGGGGCGTAGTCGAATCGGGAGCGCCATTGGCGATATGGAATCGAAGACCACGCGTCGCATCCACGATACTAGAAGCGCGATAATTTCACCGTCGATTTACCCTTGAAAGATTGGCCGTCGGCAGACGAACTGGAGCAGCAACAACAGGCATGTACTGATCGTACGCTGGAAGAGCGTATTCGCCGCAAAAGGGATATTCGGCGCTCGCTGGGAGATGGAAAAACGTTTGCCATGCCATTTTGGGTGTGGCGAATCGGTGATGCGTTCCTCGTTGGTTGCATGATGGAGGCTTATTCATGGATGCAGCAACACTTGCGGCAACATTTCCCCGATCGGACGATCATTTATATAAACCTGATCAATGGTTCGATTGGCTATCTGCCGCCAGCGGAACTGTACTCAAGTGAGGTTTATCAAGTTTGGCAGACGCCTTTCGAACGCGGGAGCCTCGAGAGCCTGGCGGCGGCATACGAGAAGTGCGATCGAATCGCTATTATAGAAATGCAACTTTGATACCGTACTATCCCCCAATGCCTTCGAGAGAATAGACACAACTTCTCGTTTTCGGATGGCCCTTGCAACGATAGAGAACGAGATCAAGCCTCTTAACTAAGGTCGGAACGCGGGCATTAAGTCGCTCAAACAGCCAACTGCTGCCAACAGAAGTTGCTAACTAACTACCGAGAAGAGTGGCCAGCCTCAAGTCGGATTCGCGAAAGGAACCGGTGCTTCACAAAAAACGTCCGATCTGAAACTTGCTTGGATGGCATTCTCGCCGTGGCTTTGCCACTAACGGCACTTGCGTCGCAGCCTGTGCCGGTGGTGATTCGGCAACACAACAATATTCGATGTAGTCAAGGGAGTGATGCTGCCGGACCGAACCATCGTGATCGTGGGCGGACGCATACAGGCGATTGGTTCGCCCCAACACCGAGTCAAGAATCCTCGGCAGGCGCCCGAATAATTAAGGGCACGAGGCAAGTACGTCATCCCCGGGTTGGTCGACTCCCACTCACACCTGGCGATCGTGTATGACTTTGGCCATGTCTCAAGCTACGATGTGCTGCCGCTTTTCCTTGCGAACGGGGTAACTTCCGTCCGGGATGTGGGCGACGATATCATGGCCGAGAAAGTGACTGGCCCGTTACGCCGAATCTCCATCCCGACTCATGTCCGCGAATTTTCCTTGCCAGCCCGTTGATTGACGGAGATCCACCCTTTCATCCCGGCTCGGGTTGGAATGCGGTTATCACGGATCCGGCGAAAGTGCCCGCGTTCGTCGATGACATGGCTGCCTGGGGCGTGGTTACGCTGAAGATCTATGGTGGAACCGGGCGGGCAGTGGGGCGCAAGGTGATCGAAGAGGGCCATCGCCATGGCATGGCAGTGACTGGACATCTTTACAAATACACCCCGTTGGAGGCCGCCGAGGATGGAATCGATAGTATTGAACACATTTCGGCCGGGTCCATTTATGGCTACCTGGCTGCACGTACGACACCGCCGTCGGTTGACACCGCATCTGCCAGAACTACGGGACCAGAACTAGACCTGAATAGTCCTGTTGTCCAGGAATTAGTTGCGGCGCTGGTAAAACATAAGGTGATGGTTGATCCGACGCTCGTAGTGTTTAGAAATATGCTTCTGCTGCCAGATTTGCCCGGGGTGGGCCAGGATCCGGGAAAGCAACGTATATCCCGGAAAGTTTGCGAAACTTCTGGCCGACGTATGCGACCTCATTTCGGCCCGAAACATTGGAAGCCCGAAAGCAGGAGTTCAGAAGGTATCAGGACCTTACAGACCTTCTTTTTCGGGCAGGCGTACCGTTGCTTGCAGGAACCGACGAACCCGAGCCTAGCACTGCCGCCGGGATTTTCTCTGCATCGAGGAACTCGAACTATTAGTCGAATCAGGCTTACCCCCTGCTGCTGCGCTGCAAGCTGCCACAATCAATCCCGCCCGGGTACTAAGGCGCGAGAAAGACCTGGGAAGCATTGATGAAGGCAAGCTGGCTGATTTGGTGATTTTGGATGCGAATCCTCTGGTAGACATCAAGAACACCCGCAAGATCTACAAAGTGATTCGGGAAGGGGTGGTTTCCGATCCGGAAGTCTTGTTGAAAACAGTGCGATTGAATCAATCGGTCCATCCGTGATGGCCTGTTCGCCACTAAGACCATCGCTGGCTTCGATCGTTCTCCTGAATTACGGAACCCAAAGCATTACGGATTTGTTGGTCTCTTGAAAAGGCTGTTTCCTCCATCCACCAGGAGGGTGGTGCCGGTCATGTACTTGGCGCCCTCGTGAGCAGAGTAGCAGCATCGCGGCCGCGACTTCATCGGCAGACATGAGATATCCAAGCGGTACTAACTTGAGGGATTCCTCAATGAGGCCAGGGTTCTCCTTGTAGATGCGGCCGGAGAGTCCGGCATTCACAAATCCGGGCGCAACTAGGTTTACGGTAATTCTGTAGCATCCGAGTTCGAGTGCCATGCACTGTGCAAGCATTTTCAAGCCGCTCTTCGATACGCAATACGGTGTCAGATTCTCAGAAGGGATGTCCTGCACCCAGGAACTGGTGAAGATTATTTTTCCCGGTCTGCCTGCGGCCACCATAGCCCTGGCTGCTGCTTGGCCTACATGGAAACAGCCGTTTAGGTTGACGGAAAGGTGTTTGTTCCAGCTCTCTTCGCTCATCTCCAGAAACGAGCCTACTTTCACGATACCTGCGTTCCCGATGCAGATGTCAATACCGCCGAATGTCTTTAGAGTTGAATTGACCAGACGATCGACCGCGTGGCGGCTTGAAACATCTCCGCTGACATAGATCGCGTTGCCGCCAAGTTGGGCAGCTGCCTCAATCAACTCAGTCGCGGAAGAATCGGGGCCGAGATCGTTTAAGGCAAGGTAGGCCCCACGTTTGGCAAACGCCATAGCGGTTGCCTTCCCAATATCACCGCAAGCTCCAGTGATGATAACAACCGGTGTCTCCTGATCCAACGGATGATCCTGCCGCCCTGCACTTCCAACGCCGCCAATGCTCATCACTTGCTCCTTTCAAAATGGGTTCTTTTGTGCGCGTTACAGATCTCGGTCATGTTCGGGGCGGAACAAAAGAGGGTTACTCATGACATATAGGCTTAAACGCACCCCAAAGACCTTCTAACTATCTTGAAGAGAGATGCAGCGTTCAGCTAAAATCCGCCGCCGCTCTTCGAATACCGTCACGATCAAAGTACTGACAAGGATAAGCGCTCCACCAATCACCATGAACGTGGTAAGTCGCTCGTGCAATACCACTGCGGCAGTTAAAACGCCAAACAAAGGGATGAGGTAATTGGAAAGCGCAGCCTGGGTGGCGTCCAGACGAGTGAGCACATCAAGAAATATGATCATCGCGATGAAATAAACAAAGAGCGCAAGCAAGATGAGACCAACCCATACGGTTGAGCTGAGATTCAGCAGGTTGCGAAAACTGTGCGGCTCGGTATAAAGGGCAATCGGAAACATGAAACCCACGAACACGTAGTAGCTATATAGCACGACTTGAAGCGGAGAGTATCGAAGTAACAGTCTTTTGCTGTAAACGTTGTAAAATGCGCTACCGGCAAGGCTCAGAAATATCATCAGGTTCCCGAGCAGGTATTTACTGTCTTTAAAATCTATGTCGGCCCAGCGAATCCCTGAACACTCAAGTACCCCAAGGGCGGCGAGTATGAAGCTTGCCCACCGCAATGGGGTCATTCGCTCGGCAAGAAACACATAGGCCATGAAAGCGGTTACAACCGGCAACCCCAGGCCAAGAAGGGCCGCATTCGAGGCAGGCGTCAAGCGTACACCCCAAGAGGTGAACAACTGTGCCACGACTTGGCCCAGAATGCCAATCAACAAGAATTGGCCCGCATCCCGAAGAGACAGAACCTTACTGGTGCTCTTGAGCCGGCTGGTGTACGATCGGAACGAGCAACAGCATGGCAATGGTCATAGGACAAAAGACGGCGAACACTGGCCCGACTTCCCGCTCCACAATCTTGTAAATTACGAATTGCCCACCCCAAATCAAATTGCACAAGAGCAGAAGCCCCCAATCCCGAAATCTACCCATGATCTTTATCTCCTGGATCCGGAAAATACTGTATTCCGTGGCAGTGTCACGCAAAAGCAATCTATCTCACGGTTGCTAAAACCTTTTTGCCAGGTTCTCGAGCTTCTCCTCAGTCAGGGCGCGAAGGAAGTTCCACATCAAATCGGCAGTCACTTGAATGTCTTGTATGTGAGCTACCTCCACCGGCGCGTGACTATAACGTCTGGGTACAAAAAGTCCTTGCGTCGCCACGCCCTGGCCCGTAACATGAATTGTCGATGCATCCGTCCAGGTACGAAAGATGTCAAGTTGGTATGGCAGATTGTGTTGTGCCGCAACGGACATCATGAACTTGCGCAGCTTTCTCGAATAGACTGTGCCCTGATTACTGTCGCGAAAGTCCAAGCTGCGCAAAACCGGTCCCTTGCCGATCTCTGCGGTAGCCTGAGGTGGGCGGGCGACGGCGTCTGTGGCAGAAACTGTGTCAACAATGATGGCAATGGTCGGTTTGATTGCTTCGGCCGCCACTTTGGCGCCTCGGCCGCCGATTTCCTCTTGCACCGTCCCGACTAAATAGAGGTCGAAGGAAAAGCTCACGCCGTGAGATCGCCGCAAGAGATCGAGTAATATCGCGAGTCCTATGCGGTTATCGAGCGACTTGCTGAATAAGTAGCCGTTAGCAGCGGCAAGGAAATTGGGACGGTAGGAGACGGGATCTCCCACCTGGATGCCCCATTCGAGTACCTGCGCTCGGTTATCGGCCCCCAGGTCGATCCATAGGTCGGCGGCTTGCAAAGGCCGCCTTCTGTCTTCGTAGGTCACCAAGTGACTGGGTTTCATCCCGACGATTCCGTGGCGTGGGCCCTCCGCTGTATCCACGAGCACCGTTGTCCCAGGAAGGACTCGCGGATCCACCAACCCATTGGTATCGAAACGCAGGAAGCCGGATTCTTCGATGTATTGGACGGCAAGGCCAACCTCATCGAGATGGGCAGCCAGCATTACGGAACCCTGACTATTGTCGCCGGCAATGCGGCCAATCACATTGCCCAGGTTGTCGGTGCGGACGTCAATGCCGCCAGCTGTTAGTCTTTGCGAGAAAGCGCCGGCAACCACTTCTTCGAAACCGGGCGTGCCACAAAGGAGACAGAGTGATTCGATATCACTTAAAAGTTCTTTCATTCTATTCGAGACCTATGTGCTCCACGGCTAGTCTGAATCGCTGCAGCAACGCTTGTATGAGAGCCTCGCTTCCGCCAAGGGCGATTCTGATGTGATGTTCTGATTGGAAGGCAGAGCCGGGCACGGAAGGGATTCCAAAGTTCCGCAGTAGCACATCGCAAATCTGTTCGCACCGTCCCCTTAGACTCGACACATTCGGGAAAACAAACGGACCCCCCATCGGCTTTACAAATGAAATGTCCGGAATGTTGCCTAAACCTTTACAGAATAGGTCTCGATTAGTTTCAAATTCGCGAAGGGACTGCGCCAGCCATTCCTGAGGCCCCGTAAGGGCAGCGGCGGCGGCCTTTTGACTTACGTAGTTCCCGTAAAGCATCATCCATTCAAATGTCCTCGTAAAAATCGTGATCAGGTCAGCAGGGGCAACGATATAGCCGACTCGCCAATTGGGCATGGCGTAGCTTTTGGTAAAGCTTCTCACCAGAACGGTTCGATTTCGTGCGTGGGCAAGAGATGCGATGCAGCGGTGGCGGAGGCCGTCGTAAACCAATTTGTCGTACGACTCATCTGCCACGATCAGTAAGTCATGCTTGTCCGCGATCTGTGCAATATTGTCCAGATCTTCTTGCGTGAGAACATATCCCGTCGGGTTTACTGGAGTATTGAGGAAAAGCAGCCTGGTTGTCTTGCGGATACTGCGTTCCAGCAGAGAAAAATCCCATGCGTACCTATCTTGCTCTGCCATGGGAACGTAGATGAGGTTCCCTCCCAGCGGCTTGATAATACCGTCCAAAAAGTAGCAGGGCGACGGAACCAAGACCGAATCCCCTTCATTCAGCAGAGTGGAAAATACTATGAACAAAGCATGCATGCCGCCGCTGGTGGCCAACACCTGCGTCTCGGGGTCTACATCGATGGAAAATTCTTGGGATAATGTGCCGGCCACCGCCTGACGGAACTCTGGCACCCCGGTCGAAGGCGGGTTAATGGTCTCCCTTACCGCTCGCTCCGCCGCCTCAAGAATGTGTGAAGGGAGTGGCGTAGAAGGATAAGGCTTGGGACAGATCACGTCGGCCCCGGCACGTATCATTTCTTCCAGAGCAGCGTCTGTGGAACGCGAACCAACCCGCGGGATGTCCTGCACTCGGCGAGCGACCAACCTCCGGACGCCCGGGTGGTTGAATGGAATGGTTTCTGTCATCGCTCAATCGGTTCGCGAAGTGATGTCGGAATCAGCGCTAAGGTCATAGGCACAGCACCACTCGACCATCAGTTCGAGGGTAGTATCTTCAGTAAAGAAGCCGGGCTCACCACGATGCCGCCTCTGATCACTTTGTCGATCTTCCGCGTGTTTTGAATGTCTGCAAGAGGATTTGCATCCAGGATTACCAGATCCGCCAGCTTGCCTTCGTCAACGCTTCCTATCTCGTGCTCTTGTTTGAGTGCCTGGGCTGGTCTGATGGTCGCTGCCTGCAGTGCGGCAGCCGGCGTTAATCCTGACTCCACGAGAAGTTCAAGCTCCTGGTGCATTGAAAATCCGGGGGGAACGTAAGGTTCCGGTGTGTCTGTCCCGCACAGTAGGAGGACGCCCGAACGAAAGAGCAGACCAGTCAGTTCCTTGTACTTGGCAAATTGCTTCTTTCGAAGTTGCAGAGTCTCTGGTTTTAGCTGAGGGCCATAGCCGGGCCAGAATCGCTTTAAGCGATCCGGCATTAGCGAATTGTCAGGATTCTGGTTGATCTCCGGCAAATCGGCCAACATAAGCATGTTGCGAAAAACCACCAAAGTGGGATCGACCGAAACCTTCCCTTTTACGATTGCCGCAATCAATCCGCGAGCGCTCCCGTTGTTGAGGTCCAAGTTCGCCCGTGATTCCTGAATCCGTTGCTGCAAAGTTTCCAGCTCATCAGGGGTCATCTTTGCCTGCTCGGTTGAACTGGGCATGTGAGGCGCATCGGGAGGAGAGATGTAGTTGAATACGGACTCGATGTGTTCGAGGCTGTCTATGCCGTCGGCTACTGCATCCTGGGCCGAATACTTATAGAGATGTGCCGTGACCACCATGCCGCGATGGTGAGCTTCTTCAATTACTTTTTGTCCGACAGGACGTTCTGTTCCGACATAGAGTTTCAGGGTGACAGCGCCCCATGCTGCCATATCGTTAACAAAGGCGGGTACTTCACGTGGGTCTGTTACCCCCCAGCTGACGCCATTGTCGTCATGGAAAGGAGGTTGACCATCAACAAACGGGCTGCACAAAAATATGCGCGGTGACGACCCTGGGTGGGCCTCTGCGTACCGGGCAATCAGCTTCTCCGCAACAATCTCGTCGCCGACGTCACGGACAGAAGTCACTCCGTTGGCTAGAAAAAATGGCAAGATCTCGTCCCCGGTGATGTGCGCAAAATCGAGCACATGCACCAGATGGACGTGGGAATCGATTAACCCGGGAATAACATATTTGCCATGGGCATCGATCACGGTGGCGTTGGCAGGAATCTGGGGCAGGTCTTGATCTGTGCCGATCGAGCGGATTCGTTCGCCTTCAATCACAATCGTGCGGCCGGCTAACATGGCGCCCGTATTGGCATCGAATAAAGACGCGCCCCGGATCACAATGGCAGCCGTCTGCCCGGCGGCTTGAGCGCATAAAGGACTTGCCGCCAGCAGGACAGCCAGCATCATCCAAAAGAGCGATTTGTCGGAAAGCGGCTTGTGACAGCGGGAACGTCTGCTATTGAGCATAGTCCTGCCAGTTCACCAGGCGATAGGTATCGTCACCCGCCTTCACCACCCATCCCTCGGCAATCAACTTTTCGAAGCGATTGTTGAGCTTGTCACTCGTCCACATGAACTCGTTGAGATAGGATGCTTTGAAATCCCACTCTCCGCGGACTTCCCGCTGCACGTTCTGGATCTTCTGCAACAGCCTGCCGGCATCCTGAGCTCGCAGCCAGGTGGGCTCAGAAAGTTCGACGCCGGCTTCTTTAGCAAATCTTCGCAGCAAAATCTCCTGCATGCGCCTCTCGGTTTGACCGAAGACGCCGACCCAAGTGTTGTATTCGGGAATCGGTTTCCATGCCTCGGCGAGTTCCTTCGATATTTGGTCTTTAGGGGTACCAGTTTTCCATTCGGCGCGAATGCGATCGAGCTCGATGCGGAATTCGGCAAAAGCCCGAATTTGCTTCAAGTGGGGCAGCATGAGTTCCACTAGCGTGCCGGGGGGGACCGGCAGCGGGAACTTCGGAACAAAAGTCGTATCCGTTTTCAAGGATTGCAGTTCGGTCAGGGATGCCTCGGTACGCCGCAGGTCTTCCACGGGATTGGCCGTCCCGCGGCGGTACCCGGACATCGTCCACCAATAGGTGTCCCATGTTGGCCCGGTACGCACGTCCTCGATGAGCTTGAGCGCTTCGAGAACTTTGGGGCCGTTTCTCGGGCCCCAGATTCCGTCAGCGAACTCAGACATGATTTCGTCCGGATCGCGATCCGGATTCCAGAGTAGCTGCCCTGCCACATACAACGAGCACATATTGTTGAGATGATCGGCATCCATCTCAGACCAATACTCGATCGGCCAAATCTTGGCGGCGCCGTTCTTGATTTCTTGCACGAAGCTTTTGAGAAGCTGACCGTTCACATACATCGAGGCCTGTTGGTCGGTCTCGTATTCCGTGTCGTACCAGCCCCAAAGGCCGAGTCCAAGGCCGAGGCGCTTAGCCGCCTCATGGATTTTTGCGCGCTGCGCGGGATGTGTAAGCGACTCGGATCCGACCCGCAAGGTCTGCGCTCCGTTTGGATGGACTGGAACATAGTCCTGGAGGCTGTTTTCGAGGAGTAGATAATCCTTGAACCCGTTCTTGATCAGCTCATCGAAGTACCCTGGCTCCGCTCCCCACAGGTCAATCGACATCTTGATTTGCGGATTCTTTGCTTTGAGCTTACTTTCCAAAAGCCGCATGTAGTTGAATACGTCTTCCCGGTTTGAGAGTTCGCCAGGGTCGTAAAAGTGCCCGATGAGGCGATCGACGTAGGGGGCTAATTCCGCGTAATAGTCGTAATACTTCTCAAATCCTTTGCGCACTACAGGATCGTCAAACGCGGTATGCCCGGGGGAGGGCGTATAGATAAGGTCCGGATCAACCCATCCGTAGTGATTGAATTCTGCTGCCCAGACCCATAGAGTAACTTGTTGTCCATTATCGCGCGCCATGCGCGCCATTTTCTTCAGCTCGTCCTGATATGCCTCTACCGAACCAGCATAGCTCCAGCTATTTGCCCCTTCGATCAGCTGCGCTCCACTAAAGCCGAACCAGTCAAACATGTCAACATATCGTGACAATTCCGCGTCGGTGAACTTATAGACATTCACGCGCTCGTCGGCGTACGGGTTCACATAGGTTCCACGTACGTTCCATGGCACCCAAGGACAGAGGGCCCATTCCCGCTGCGGAATCCATGGTTTTTCGGAGAGATTCAATTCGGGGATTACAAGCTCAGTTTCGTCCTGCCGGCTTTGCAGGACAAGTTGCTGAATGGCCCTTTTCAGCCCACGATCTGTATCTCCAACTGCTATAACCACCGCATGTCGAGAAGACTTTCCCGTTATCAAGGCGAAGCCTTCCGGCGCACTGGCCGGTGGTTTGGCGCCCCATGGATTCATCTGTCCCGTCGAAGTGAGAATAATCGCAGAAGCCGACGCCGGGACTAATCTGAGGCTGGGTACGACTTTTGCTTCTTTGTGCAGGACCGCGGTCAGATAATCCGTTAGCTGGCCTACGGTGCGCTTTTCCAGCGGCGATGCCGGCGAGGCGACAATGTAAGCGCTCTTCCCGGCGGGGAAATTGACCGCGCCGAAAGAGTTGCCCGCTGCGATCAATAACCAGATAAAGCTCAAACCGAATCGGATCTTTGCCATTACGCGATTTTCCTGGTTGGTTTTTGTGAGGAGCACAAGATGGTTGCATGGAACAAAATCGGCTTAATGCCCACGCTCTCTAATAACGTTGGAAGGATTGGCCTGTCAACGAAATAGGAGCCCGTGTTCCACCCGCGAGACATTTTCTGTGGGCCATGCCGGGATGCCTATTTAGGCCGCGAACGCGGCGCCTGAGTTTGCGGAGGGGATCCTTTAGCGCGTGAAACCCAAGGGCTAAGACCGGAACGTCTACCACGCGGAAGAGCGCATCACAAGCGGCCTGAAATTTCGGAAGAATATGAGACTGAAGACGCGTGTGGCTCCGCCGCGTGACGCTTCCGGACTCGGACAAAAGGAGTTTTACGCCGCTGCGTTGGACGCGCGGACAAATGCTCGTTATTGCGAGTGCCACATTGAAAGCAGGCTTGATCGCCGCAACGAATCGAAGCAATCCGATGGATCCTTATTTGTAATGAGCCAGAATTTCAAGTCTTCCATGGAGCATGGATCCGTCGAAGACCACGGCATCATGATCAATGTGGGCGGGATTTCCATTGATCGTGGCCGATTCGAGCCTGCCGAAGTTCGCTGCCAGCCGCGCGCGCACCTTGGAGGGGGCGGTCGCCGGGCTTTCAATCGACATCCGCACCAGCTTGGAATCCGGTTCCGGTGAAACGCGATACGAGATCGTGCCGTAATCGGTTGGCGCGTTACTGATCGCAAATCCTTCGCGGGTGTTGAGCCACGCCCGGGGAGTCCCAGCCGCGAGCCACAGTTCGCCAGCCTCTTCTTTGACCAGCATCATGCGCATCATGCGAAGCTGTTGGGTATTCGAGTAAGTATGCGGTAGTGTCGGTTCATTCAGGCCTTCGGTAATGCGCGTGCCTTCCACAGCGGAGTAGGTGTCTTGCGTCATGCCGTAGGCGAGAGAACTGTAAAAAGTGAGCAGAAAGTCGTCCACTTTGCCGTGACGAAGTTTCTCCATAGCATAGCCGTAAGTGTAAGCGTGGTCGGTGGCGTCCCAGATCCGGGCCAACCCGAGAAGAAGGCCTCCGCGCTGCTCCATGTAATCCGTGAGCCAGTGATAGTGTGGATCCGTCGCCGAAAAGAACTCGGTCTCGAGGACCAGAGGGGCAATCAGCGCATAGTAGAACTCGGAACCTTGTTTTTCCAGGCGATGGGTCAGCGGTTCGATGGGAAGCACTTCCACGCCGTGGTCTTGAAATACCGCCGCCTGCATGGATTCCAGGATGTCCTGATGATATTTGGCGGCTTCGGCAGTCCAGTCCGTCGCTTCTTTCTGCATTGCGGCCTCGCGCAGAGCTGCCGCCATTTCATTCAGCCCGAACCAATTGTAAGTATCCGAGTAGTAGGACACTACCAGGTTTTGGAAATCACAGTAGGCGGGCCCCGGCGGCAGCAGGCCGTAGCCTGGAGGCTTGCGTCCGCTGCCGTCTAGAACGTGAGTGTTTGCGCGGCTGGTCTGAATCCACTGCATGGACTTAAGCGCTCTCGGCAGGACTCGGCGAAACCATGCCTCGTTGCGGCTCAGGCGATATTCCTGCCCGATCGCATAAAGCAGCGCCCCATTGTCCGGGGTGCCGTAGGTCGAAATATATTGACCGTTGGGCTTCTGCATCGCCAGCATACTTTCGATGTATTTCTCAGCGTCCTCGTGGTGCCCCAGCAGGCTTAGCGCGTGGCAGTAGAGCGCCGCGCTGTAACCAAATACTTCTTCATAGAAACCCGAGCCGTCATGAATTTCATAGAGGCCCTTCACCTTATCCACATTCATCGTGTTGTAAAGTTCCCAGGCGCGCCATGCATTGTCGATAAAGGGCTCTGGAGTCTCGATTTGCGTGCCCTCGTCCAAGTACGAGTGCCAGTAAGCACGAACCTCCGCCAGCCGGGCGTCGAAGGTTGCCCCATCACTGGCCTCTGCTATCTTTGCCCCGTCAACTTTGTAGGGAATGCAGAAGTAAAGGTCGGCGTACTCGTGCGCCGGCACAACCACCGATTGCGAAGGGTTCGCGCCAGGATGGGAAGAAGGTGCGAGATACACCGTAACCTGAGCGTTGCGCGTCTCGGCGGCAGGGTTGGTAACCCTGAAACGAATATAGGCTTGCAAAGGTTCGTCGGGGCTGAGTCCTTTAGAGTATCCAAACGCCGTTTCCTCGTAGGAGAAACCGTCAAAGGTCCAACGAACTTGCGGAACAGGAAGGTAGCCGTCCAACAGGGACCGCTGGAAATCTCCGTCCGCCCCGTAGGGATTTGGCGGATCACCCACCCGAAAGTCGACTTCTTGCTCCTTTACCAGCAGTGACCCATCAAAGCCCACGATGAATTCGTCGGGATGGTCTTTTACACTAATAGGAACGCGCGTTTGCAGCATGGGTGGAAAATAGCGCGCCACCTTTTGAAAAGACGGTTCTCCCTCGGACAAGACTTCCTGACCTAAGACATCGGTTTGAGCGTTCAGGGCCCGGCGTCCGTCTGGTGAAACGCGCACGGGAGAGCGACGCAACTGCGCCAGCGCGGAACAAACCACGGCTAAAAGGACAATGGCAAGCTGCGCCGAACAACGCTTCATTCCCGGATCTCCGTGTGAAGTGTTTGGTTCAGAAGTTATATAGATGGTGGCACTTTACTCCCAAAAGAAAAAGTCTGTCCACTGCAATCTTTTGTCAGTCTATTTATCTTGCTATTTTCACGCGAGTTGACGGGTTTTTTGCTGTGGAGTAAAGTTCCACCTAAATGGACAGATATGAAACAGTCGCTACCAAGGGGAGAATGAATGAGGGATTGAACCTCTCCTTTCACAGCTACTTCGCCCAACTGGTTGCGATTCTGGAAAGACTGGGAAGCGAGCAAGCTGTGGCGATCCAAAAAGCTGCAGCGCTGGTGGCCGAATGCCTGATCCAGGACGGAGTTGTCCACACTTGCGGCACGGGACATGCGCATCTCATTGCCGCCGAGCCCTTCTACCGGGCAGGGGGCTTAGTGCCGGTGAATGCGATTCTCGACGATCGAATCACCTTCTCGCGGGGGGCGCTGCAAAGCACCGAGGCCGAGAGAACTGCTGGACTAGCGGCCACCATCTTTCAGTCAATCGCCGTCGAGTCCAGGGATGTCGCCATTGTTATTTCAAATTCCGGGCGCAACGCGGTGCCCGTCGAAATGGCTTTGAGTTTCAAGGAGCGGCGCGTTCCCGTTATCGGCATTACCAGTCTCGCCCAGTCCAAAGCAAGCTCTCCGCGAAACCAGGCTGGCCTGCGCCTGTTCGAAGTGGCGGACATTGTCATTGATAATTGTGTCCCAGCTGGAGACGCCGTACTTTCCGTTCCGGGCGTCCGTTTTCCGGTTGGTCCATGCTCGACCGTCGCCGGGGCAGCCGTCATCAATGCCATTTTTGTTCAAAGCTCTGTCCTGCTTGCCCGGCAGGGCGCACAAGTTCCCGCCCTGCCGAGTGGCAATCTAGATAATGTTGCTGCCGAGGACGTGCGGGAGATTCTTCGTCCCTATCGCGGCCGAATTAAATGGCTGGGCTAATGGAGCTACGCCAGTCACAGACATGCACTGGTGACCGAATGAGGAGTCGAGACCTTTCCCCGCTTCTTGAATAGAGTGAGTGTATTCATCTTTGAATGATAGGACTTTTATGATCAAAGAACACCGAACCGGCGCGACCGGGCACTTTACACCGGCATCGGCCGGATGCTTGATCCGAATTCAGAGTGCCATTGCCACCTTCCGCCCCTCGGAAAGAACGATCGCGGAATTCATCCTGGCGCATCGCGAGCAGGTGATTCGAATGTCCATATCCGAGCTCGCCAGGGATGCAAATGTGGGCGAATCGACGGTGATCCGCTTCTGCCGGGCGGCGGGTTTTGGTGGCTACCAGGAGCTCAAGCTCAGGCTTGCGCAAGATCTAGCTCAGCCGGCGCATTACGTCCATGAAGCCATCAGCTTTTCAGATACCGTCGAGGAGTTATCGCAGAAGATATTTCAGTCGAACCGCGTCGCACTCGACAATACGTCTCGCTCGCTTGATCCGAAGATGGTGGAAGTGGCGGCAGCAGCGGCTGTGCGCGCCGGCCGGATCGCCGTGTATGGCGTTGTCGGCTCGTTCCATTCTGCCGCTATCGCGAGCCTCAGCCTGATGCGGCTAGGGCTGGCTGCCGAAGCCTTCGGTGAAGGTCATCTGCAGGCGATGAGCGCTGCGAGTCTGCGTGCCGGAGATTTGGCTATTGGCATTTCGCATACCGGCAGCACGCGGGATGTGGTCGATGCGATGACGATTGCTCACGACGCAGGCGCCACCACCGTGGCAGTTACCAATTACAGCCCATCCCCGATTACCAAGGCTGCCGACGTCGTGCTGCTAACGGCTTCGTGGGAGACGCCCTTTGCCGGTGAATCCATGGGCTCGGCGATAGCGCAGCTTTGTGCGCTGGATGTCTTCTCGGCGGCGGTCGCCGTCCAACTGGGAGAATCCTGCGTGCAGCACATAGAAAGACTGGCTTTGGCGGTGAAGGGAAAGAGGTCCTAATGCTTCCCCGGAGGCTCGACTGTCCATGCTTTCCCTGACCGCAGGTTATGGCCTTTCGAGGATCACGCCTCCTCCGGCTGTTCGCCTGGCTGGCTATGCGGCGCGCACCGCGAACTCCAATGGAGTTCACGATGAGTTGTATGTGCGCGCACTGACCCTTAACGCCGGTGAATGTTCCTTAGCGATACTCAGCGTAGATGTGCTGGCGCTGGATTCGGCATTCGTTGCCCTGGCGAGGGCTGACATCAGTTCAGCCACAGGCTTAGCACCAAGTGCCATCATGATCGCCGCTACCCATACCCATGGCGGGCCGGTGACCGCGTCTATGTTTTCGCCCGATGCGCAGGCAATCGATCTGAAATACATGGAATGTCTTCGGACTGGCATCGTCCAGGCGGTGGAAGCCGCATGGGAAAGCCGTTTTCGGGCGCGAATTGGAATTGGATCTGCCCACGCGGCGGACATCGGGGGAAATCGCCACTGCCTGAACGGAGCCACGGATCCCGGCCTGGGCTTGTTAAGGATCACCGACCTCAACGAACACACGCGAGCGGTCTGCATCAACTATGCTTGTCATCCCACTGTGCTGGGGCCGGACAACCTGCAGGTTACGGCCGACTTTCCGGGTTTCGCGGTGGCCCGGATCGCTGAGACGCTGGGCCATGGTGGGTTCGCGATGTTCCTGAACGGCGCGGCGGGCAACATAAGTGTCGGCCGGTCTCCCGAAGCCACTGCTCTGGGTCTGGCGAGTCCCGGACGAACTTTTGAGCGGGCGGCGCAGATTGGGCAAAAACTCGCCGATCTGGCAATCGAAACGCTTCCGTCCATTGAAACCGCAGACGAATGCGCGCTCGACTTCGCATCGCGGTCGGTAGATCTTGATCTTCGCCCGCTGCCACCTCCCGAGGAAACCGCAGCGGCAAAGAAGCGCGCGCAGGAACAGGTAGCGGAGCTCAAACGAGCGGAGGGAGCTTCCCCAGAAATTCAGAATGCGCGACTACAAGCGCTATACGCGGAGCTGACGCATTTTGAAGCCTGTCGGCGCTCCCCTGGAGAGCAGCATGCAGGCGTCGAGATTCAGGCTTTTCGCGTCGGCGACGCTGTTCTGCTGGGCCTGCCCGTCGAGCCCTTTGTGGAAGTCGGACTCGAATTGAAGCGCTCTGCGGGGGCACGCCTCTTCATCGTTGAACTCGCCAACGGATATATGGGATATCTGCCAGCCTCGGGGGCTAGCGACGAAAATGGCTACGAGACGATATCCGCCCGGTTCAGCAGTGGCTCTGACAGAGTTCTGATTGAACATGCGCTGGAACTTACGCAGGAGTTACTCGAGCGCGAGCCCACGAGGCGGGCCCATTCATGACGCACCTAGACTGGGTTGTGGTAGGCGTCTACTTCGCGCTGATGTTGGGGGTCGGTCTACATTTCGGCCGCCGGGCGGGAAGAAGCGTGGCCGATTACTTCGTTTCCGGCCGGGACATGCCCTGGTGGATTATCGGTCTTTCGGCAGTGGCTACCTACTCGGATGCAGGGCTTGCACCTGCAGTGACCATGCTGACTTTTCAAGGCGGGCTTCTGGGCAACGGAATTTGGTGGATTCCCTACGTCATCTGGATGCCGTTGGGCGCAGTGTTGTGGTCGAAATATTGGCGGCGCCTGGGGACCGTTACCTCGGCGGAATTATTGAATGTACGTTACTCCGGCCGAGTGGCGCGCGGCTACCGGGCGGTTTACGCAATATTCATGAGCTTTGGCTTCATCGTAGTGCTGATGGGTTACGTATCCGGCTGGCTGGGAGCGGCTCTGGGGCCTATTCTGGGCTGGCAGCCGATTTACCTGATTCTTTTCGCGGGCGCCGTCACGGTGATTTACACGACGACTTCGGGCCTTTCCGGCGCGGCATACACCGACGCCTTTCAATTCAGCATCTTCCTTGCGGGCAATATCATTCTTGTCCCCATTGTTCTCTCGCGCGTGGGTGGGTTGGAGCATGTTCATCAGTTGATTGCTCTAAACCGAAACAGCACCGATTTCTTCCGCGTCATCCCGCCGGTTCCAGGTCTGGGGCCGCTGACCATGATGGCGCTGGCAGTACAAGGCCTTTTTTTTGCCGCGTCACCCACCGGCGGAGAAGGATTCACGGCGCAACGATTCATGGCGGCGCGAAATGAATTCCACGCGCAGATAGGACAGCTGGCCAATACGGTTTTAACCCTGATTGTTCGCGTGGTTCCATTCCTGTTTATGGGTATGATCGCAGCAGCTCTATTTAGACCAGCGGCTGTGGGGGAAGCTGGAGAATTGTGGGCGACCCTGGTCCGCAATTACGCGCCCAAGGGGTTGATGGGTCTGCTGGTGGCGGGCATCTTCGCGGCCTACATGGGCACCATCAGCACGGAGATGAACTGGGGCGCGTCCTATTTGGTTAATGATCTCTACCGGCCCTTTCTGCGGCCGAACCAAAGCGAGCGGCACTACGTATTCGCGGGGCGAGTAGGGTCGGTACTGTTGTTTGCCATGTCCATTCTTGTCGCATATTTCTTTGTGCAGGGCTTGCGTGCCTGGCTGCTCTTCATCAATTCGATGGTGTTTGCCTTCGTTCTGCCTCTATCCTGGCTGCGCTTCTTCTGGTGGAGGCTGAACATCTATGGGGAAATGACGGCCTTGGTGCTGGGATTGCCGTTGAGCTACCTGGTATGGTTTCCGCTCGGCTTCCATGACGAACGAGTGCATCCTTTCTGGCACGGTTTTTTGCTTCTCTTCGGAGTCGGCGCACTCGTCATCGTCCTGGTGACATATCTGTTTCGTCCGGAGAGCGAGGAAACGCTGCTCAAATTCTATCTACGCTGCCGGCCAGCGGGCCTTTGGGGACCGGTCGCCCGCCAGGCTCCCGTCGAGGTTCGGAAGGCCATTCACGAGGAGACGCTCGCGGATCTGGCCGATTGTGGGCTTGGAGTGGTGTTTGCTGCTGCGGCCATTCTTTTCGTGATCAGCCTGCTGGGCGGCCACTATCTAATCGTGACCGGGGCAGCAGTCACCGCGGTGATTTCCTGCACATGGTTTGTGCTGCGTTGGACCCGTAAAGGGGCATTTCGCGAACTGGGCGCCAGCGAAGTACCCGAGACCGTAAGTTATGAAGCCTGAGTTTGTCGTTGCCGTGGATGGAGGCGCAAGTCGAACGCGATGCGCGATATTGACTCGCGACGGCCGGCAGATCGGCTACGCCGAATCCGGGGGATCGAATTACTACGGCGCCGATGTCGAATTGACTTCGCAGGCCGTGACGGCGGCGGTTACGACTGCGCTGCAGGACGCGAGCGTCAGGGCCGCGGATGCCGCCGACATTACCGCCGGAATGGCCAGCGTGAGTCCAGATGGAAAAGGCGCGGCGGAATTGGACCCGGTGTTTGAGCGCCTGGGCTTTGTGCACCGTACCATCGTCGGTGATTTAGTCATCGCTCATGTTGGTGCGCTGGAACGACGCCCCGGAGTAATGGTGATCGCGGGCACCGGTTCCTCATGTCTGGGCATTGCCGCTGGCGGAAGGCAACTCAAAATAGGCGGCTGGGGACCGGTTTACGGCGACGGGGGCAGCGGATATAGTATCGGTCGCACGGCCTTGAACGCTGCGGCGAAGGCCTACGACGGCTACGGGCCGCCGACCAGGCTTGTCGAATTCATTTCGCAGGCGCTCGAGATTCCCGATTTTCACGACTCGCTGGACTGCGTCTACCGGCGACCATTCTCAGCGAGACAGATGGCCGGACTGGCGCAAGCAGCGGAACGAGCCGCAGCGGCAGGAGATGGGGTTGCCAGTTCCATTCTGGACTGTGCGGGCGATGAACTGGCAGCCATGGCAGTTTCCGTGCTGCAACGCCTGTTTCCGGCGGAACGATCGCCGGTGGTGTCCTTCGCGGGAAGTCTTCTGGTTTCCTGCGAGCCGATCCGAACCCGTTTCACGCGGGCAATTCGGCGGAAAGTCACGAACGCGCGGGTGATTCCGCCGCGCTATCCACCCTACATTGGGGCGTTTTTGCTGGCTTGTTCGACACTGGGTTGGGAGCCCGGACCGGATCTGCCGAAGCCGGGGAAGTCCAAATAGGTCAAAGGTGACGCAAATGAAGCGTCGAATGTTTCTCTCAAAACTCGGGATGCTAGGTTTGTCGGGAACAACATTGCGAGCAAGCACGGCCAGAACACTCAATAGCATCCTGCCGGGCGTGGCTCTGGATGCGGCCACAGGTACTGAAGCCCCACTGCGTCCGTTTCACGTCACGCTCCCGCAGAAGATCGAACCTCTTCCCTTCGGCTCCGAGCGCCCGGATTCGCATCCAGCATTTCCGATTAGAGGAGTCAAGGGCTGGGCATGGTCGCCCGCACAATATCTTGCCGAGATTCCCTTTCTAGCAAAGTATCGTCTCAACTTCTTGATCAATTGCTATAGCTCGCTCTGGGAGCTTGGTCCGCACGGCGCCATCGGAGGCGAAAAGAACATCAACTTCTGGTATCGGCCGCTTGCCGCGGAGAAGCAAGCAGGCTTCAAAAAAATGATACGTGCCTGCCAGGAGCACGGGATTACCTTCTGCTTTAGCATCAATCCCAATCTCAGGTCAGACAGAGCCTTCAATTACGACCGCCCTGAAGATATGAATGCTTTGTGGCAACACTATGCTTGGAGCCAGAAGCTGGGAGTAAAGTGGTTCAACATTTCACTGGATGACATTAGTGCCGGGATCAATGCCAGCGGCCAGGCTCGCGCGGTGAACGCTCTCCTTCATCGACTCCGTGAGCATGATTCCGAGGCGCAACTGACATTTTGCCCCACTTGGTATTCGGGCACCGGGGATTCAGGCATCGAGAGCAATACGACGCTGGGAAAGAGGGTCGAGTCGCTAGACGATACTGGCGGTAGAGAAACTCCGGGAGTGCAATACACGGCGACGATCGCCAAGGAGCTCCATTCAGACGTGTACCTGTTTTGGACAGGGCCCGACGTCTGCTCCCTGACCATCAGTGCGCATCAGGCGCTCCGCTATCGTGCTTTGTGCGGCCACCGCATTCTTTTGTTTGATAACTATCCTGTAAACGATCAGAATCCCGCTCTGCATCTGGGTCCATTTTCGGGCCGCAGTGCCGATCTCGGCGCGGTGATCGACGGCTACTTCTTAAATTCCATGAGTTATCAGAACCAGGTCAATCGCATTCCCATGCTGACGCTGGCAGACTATTTGTGGAACCCAAAGCAATATGAGCCGGCACGTTCCATCGGTCAGGCGATCGCCCACCTTGGGGATACCCCGGCGAAACGCGAGGTGCTCCGTGACTTGGTTGAGCTTTATCCAGGACGCCTGTGGGACCGGAGCAAATCCACGGGATGGAACTCCTTGCGAGCGCGTTTTGATCAGATGCTTCAACGCGGGGAAACATTCGGTGCACGCAGACTGATCGGGCAAGCACAGGCAACACTGCAACGGATGAAAACTATGTTCCCGGATGCCTGGGCGTCCGGCACAGAAATCCTCGGGGAGGATGTGGCCGCAATGATCCGGTGTATGGGATGAGTGGGCCAAAGGAACCAAAGTGTATCGTGCGTTATGTGAACGAGGTAAACCCGCCCCGGGAGATCGGATAGCGCTCCCCACAGCGAAATTTCATCAATCCCGTATTGGCGCGCGTTCATCGCAGTTCGCGGCAAATCTTGGAAATGAAAAGGCGCCTTCGTGGGATCTATCTCCAGCGACTGAATCATCCAGACTGTCTGGTAGCCGATGCCATCCCGAGGAACGACGTCTCGGTCAATGTGAATAACGAACTGTGGAGAAAGACGCCCTTGCGGCGTTGGCCGAGTGGATCAACCAAGGGGTTTCTTCTTTTGCCCGGGATCAGTTGATGGCGGACCGGGCTCTGGTTATGTTCTTTTTGGAGAGCTGAAGCGCGGCACTTGTATCATTGGGCATGCGACTTCCCACGATGCGGCTCAATGGAAAAGTACCCCGAAGCCGCGCTGACTCCCCGGCTGGATGCGGTAACGCCCTACGAAGCCGTCCATTCTTCTCATCGACGGTACCTATCATCTTTGGTTCAGCATCTTTACCATGAATGGCATCGGGTATCGGCTGGGCTGCGCGAACTCAAAAGATGGACAACATTGGCATCGTTTTTTCGACAAAGAGATTTTGCCACTTGACCCTAGCGGCTTTGACTGGAAGAATTCGTCGTTATACGCATCGTCCGATGCCGTAGATACTGATTTCATTGCCCAACTGGTTGACCTTTATCCCCGACGGCCGCTCACTGCGTTTAGCGTCAGGGATCCTTCGTGCACGCTACCGCGACAGTCTAAGCCATCCAAAGCCGCTTCAGCCTGGAGTGGTTTACCTTTTGACAATCGATCTGCTCGCTACCAGCAACGTTTTCTTCCAGGTCACCGAATTCACCTAGACATTAGCAGTAGCGAATTCCCCCAAGTTCCACCGAAACTCCAATACCGGGGAGCCATTTGGCTTGAGCAAGAAAACTGTGGTGGCGCACCAATCTGTCTACCACACCGCGAGATACCCTCTCACATGACCTTGCCGGTTATTGAAGGAGGAAATTCGCGACACTAAAGGCGCAGCGCACATCGTTCCGCACTGACGCATGTTGAGACGGGGCCAGCTTCTGTCAATATAGAGTCATGGGGGGATAGTGTGAAGTCTCCAGAAGACTAGGCCGCGGATACCCTACCCTTGGCTGCAGCACTCTCCGGCTTGGGCAAGGGAATCATAGCGCTCACAGTTGTACCGGCTTTGCCCGAGCGAATCTCAAGACATCCTCCCAGTTCCCGTACACGTTCCCGCATCCCGGCGGTGCCCACACCCGAGCTTCCCGATACTTGTAGATTTTTCAAGCGGTCTTCCGGAATTCCGTTTCCGTTGTCACTGATGTCCAGTTTGATCTCGTGAGCCTCGATCTTGAGATGGATGCTCACTGCCGAGGCGCCGGAATGACGGTGAATATTTGTCAGGCTTTCCTGCAGGACGCGGAATAATACAAGTTCGCAATGCCGGGGAGGACGCTGGATATCTTGGGGGATATCGCACTGGATTTGAATGCCGCTGCGTTTCGCGAAGCCTTCGACCAGCCACTGTGCTGCCAAGGCGATGCCGCCTTCATCGAGTAGCGGCGGATGCAGCAGATAGGACGTGGTTCGTATTTCTTGCAAGGCTCCATCCGCGAGGACGTTGATTTCATCCACCAGTCGCGGGAAATCAGCTCTCCCCGGACCAGCCTGCTGGAGCAGGGACACTGTCATTTTCAGTGCGGCGAGGGTCTGGCCGGTGGTGTCGTGCAATTCACGAGCTATGCGGCGGCGCTCTTCGTCCTGCAAAGTCATGAGGCGAACCGACAAACGGCGCAGTTGCTCGCCCGTTTGTTCGCGGACCTGTATTTCGGATTCCAGCTCAGCCAGGGCCTGAGAGAGTTCGGCGGTGCGCTCCCGCACGCGCTGCTCCAGTTCATTGTTGGCCCATTGCAGCTCCGCTTCAGCGTGCTTGCGCTCCGCCGCTTCGTTGGTCAGTGCGCCAATGGAACCCGCTAGCCTTAACTGCTTATCACGATTGGCACCGCCAAGCGCGATAAGAACCGCGCATACCAGAGTGGATCCGACGAGGCCATGAATATCGGAACGGTTAAACAGCAGGAACGAGTGGCGTGGGTCCACAAACCAAAAGAGGATTCCTGCCAAACCAACCAATGCGCTTAGGACCGCCGGGGCTATGCCGCACACCACCGCGCAGAATGCCACTGTCATGTAAACGGTAACGTAGAAGGCGACGTGTCCAAGAACAGGGTCGAGGAGGGCGCGTAACAGTACCGCCAGTACCGCCATCGCTAGTGCAACCGTAAAGCGCGCACTTACACGCGGCTGAGGCAAGGGCGAGAAGATTGTTGGGACACGCCTAGGTAACGGCCGTCTCATGCTGGTGCCACCCCCCACAGGCGTAGTTTGGAATATTCATCATGTTATACGAACCGGCTTGACGTGCGCGAGCTTAAGTTTCCTGTTCAGGCGCTGTTGATTTGGCCTGTACGCGACGTCTACCGGCGGCCACCTCATACTCCCGATCGAAGCGTACTATCCATCGCAGCCGTGAGACCTAAATCCCACTGGCTATTTTCGTCTCGACAGTTCCATTAGCCAGGGCAACGCCCGGAGACACGGTCACAGGTTGTCGGCGGATTTCCGGACTAGATCCGTGAAGCGGAAAAGCTTAAAGCTAACATCCAGGGAAAAGTGCACAACAATCGGTGCAATGGGCATTAGATCCGGCAACCCCAGCCTTGCCTGAAACACTCACGCCGCAAGACGAGCCAATAGCACATTTGCTTTACGGAACCACGCCCGTTCACGGCGGCGGAGATAGCCGGGCATGCTCCTGCGCTGGTCGAGAAGACGTCGTACCCATTCGCGAGCCTCGGCATTCCGGTTCTGCGAGGCAAGAAATACCGCGTAGTGGTAGTAGGTTTCCGGCAAGGTCGAGATCCTGGTAACCTGCTCGAATAGAACTGCGGCCTTCTCTGGCTGGACGCTGTTGGCATAGACATGAGCCAGTAAGCCGGCGGCACGATGAAAATCGTATTGAGGGTCCTGGGTAAGGACCCATTCAAGATCGGGCAGAGCCGCAGCAAAATCGTCCATAGCAATGGCCGCGAGTGCGCGGCGGTAAAATGGATCGAGCGAGTCGCTGCGCAGAGAAATGGCCTTGTCATAATATTGCCGGGCCTGGGCATATTTTTTCTCGTCCAGATACAGGTCGGCGAGTTCCTCGTAATTTCCGGCGGAAGGGTTGTCCAGGATTGCGGCTTCCAGTTCGCGAATGCGGGCGCGGCGCGGAAAGCGTTTGAAGGATTGGCGGAGCAAGTCCGCGTCCGGCAGGGCTTCCACGGCGATGTACACCAGCGCGCCCAGCCAGCCGCCGAAAATAATCACAAAAAGCCAAAACGTATCTGGACGGCGGCGGATGAAATGGATGATGGCAAATCCCTGGAGCAGAATGCCCCACCAGGAAAATGCAAACAATAATAGAGATCCCATGCTCACGCGCAGGATAGCACGATGACGGAGATGAGTTCCCAGCCCGGCTGCGTGGGCTGATAAAATTCTGGCAGTGATCCCTCCTATTCGCCTGCTGGCCGTGGATATTGACGGCACTTTGCTCAACCCGCAGTTTCAAATCTCCGCCGCCGATTTGGCTGCCATGCGCCGCGCCCATGAAGAAGGCGTCGAGGTCATGCTGGTGACGGGACGGAGGCATTCGTTTGCCTTGCCTATTGCACAGCAGTTGGGTTTCGACTTCTGGCTGATCAGTTCGAACGGAGCGGTCACCCGCTCGCTCGCCGGAGAAACCTTCCACCGCGACTTGATGCCCGCGGAAACCTGCAGAAAACTCTGCGCTGCGATGGGCGAGTTTCGCGGCAATACCGTGCTTACGTTCGACTCTGAGGCCAAGGGCGCACTGGTACTCGAACACATGAATGATTTGAACGCCAGCATCCAGCGCTGGATGGAGAAGAATGCTCCGTTCATCGAATACGTGATTCCGATCGAAAACTGCCTCACCCGCGATCCGGTGCAGGCCATGTTTTGTGGCTCAATTCCGCGTATGCGACAGGCGCTGAAGGTTCTTTCAGCCAGCGGCCTGGAAAAGGAAATTACGGTGCTGCGCACGGAGTATCCCGTTCGCGATCTGCTGATGATTGACGTACTGAACCGCGATTGCTCCAAGGGACACGCCGTCCGCCGTTGGGCGGAGTATCGCGGCATTCCGCGGGAGCAAGTCATGGCGATCGGGGATAACTACAACGATCTCGATATGCTGGAATTCGCCGGAGTGACGTTCGTCATGGCCAATGCTGCCGACGATATGCGGCGCACGGGTTGGAAGGTCACATCTTCGAACGCGGAATGCGGTGTGGCGGCCGCCATTGAGCAAATTCTGGGGGCGAATGCAGGTGTAGGGTAACGCTGCACCGAAGATACCTTGATTCCTCGATGAGGACGTCCTAATCTAGTACAGAAATGTGGTGGGCGAAGTTCATTTGTGCTGCATTAGTTCTGGCGACGCTGCCGGCTTTCGCCGCCGATCTGGCCATGTTGCGCAACGGATTCTCCATTCGCAGTGAGCGGCATGAGGTGATTGGTAACGTAACCCGGCTCTATCTAAGTGCGACCAACAGTGGATACGTGGACGTGCCCAGCAGCCAGATCGACCACTTTGAGAAGGACACCACCCTGCCCATTCCGATCGTGCCTAGGCCCAAGGCCGCCCAGCCGCTTGGAGAGGTTGTGGCGGACGCCAGCAGCCAATACCATCTTGACCCCGACTTGGTAAATAGCGTGATCCGCGCGGAGAGTGGTTTCAACACGCGCGCCGTGTCGCCAAAAGGCGCGCAAGGGTTGATGCAGCTTATGCCGCAGACGGCCGAGAAACTAGGTGTCGATGACGCCTTCGACCCGCAAGCCAATGTGCAGGGCGGTACACAGTATTTGCGAATCCTGCTCGAGCGCTACAACTTCGATCTGGTAAAAGCGCTCGCCGCCTACAATGCCGGACCCAGGAGAGTGGAGCAATACGGTGGATTGCCCCCTTATCAGGAAACACAAGCTTACGTAGCGCGCATCATTCGCGATTTCAATCGCAAGAAGCTGGCGGAGCGCAAGCGTACTGCTGCTGTGAAAGCGAAGCCCGCAAAGTGACGCACCCCGCGGGTGCTGCCAGCGCCTCAAACACCGGGCAGCGCGCCTCGCAGTAGTTAATCCTCTTACGTTGACCCCCTCCACGGGCTCATTTACCTTGGCGATGGGGCTTGCGCGATCTGCAGATCTCCATACGCATGAATAAGAAACGCATTCTGGTTTACGGAGTGGTATTCGTCGTACTGGGGGTCCTGGTTTATTTTCAGTTCCGTACCTGGACAAACTTCGATTGGCAGACTTTTTGGGCCGAGTGGGCCCTGCTTCGACCGCTCAACATACTGGCTTGTATTGGGCTGATTTACGGGAGCTATGGCTTACGCGCCCTGCGCTGGAAAATCTTCCTGCGGCCGGTTCGCAAAGATGCTTCATGGATCGGGATCGTTCCAGCCACCATCATCGGCTTCACCGGTTTGGCGTTACTGGGACGGCCGGGCGAGTTGATCCGGCCCTTCTTAATCGCGCGCCGGGAATCATTGAGCTTTTCGTCACAAATGGCGGTCTGGACCGTGGAGCGTATCTTCGACATCGGAGCCTTTACGGTTTTGCTGGTGCTGGCGGTCTTTTTGCCCGGCACCGCCGTACATGCCGTTCCCGACTATCCGGCAGTGCGAATCTTCGGGCTCTTTTTTTTGGCATTGGTGGCGGGCATGTCCCTGGCCGCCATCATAGTGGCTAAACGCGGCGAGGCCGTGTCCCGCTGGGTGGAGCGCCGCTTTGCCCATCTGGCGGCAAATCTGGGGCACCGTATTGCGCAGCGCCTGCGCGAATTCCATGGGGGGCTCGACACCATCCACAATCCCGTGGCCTTCCTGCAGATCTGCGCGGTTTCGTTGGGGATGTGGTTTTGTATTGGACTGGGGTATCTGCAGGTTGTTCATGCTTACGGGTCGCTGCTTTCGACGATCACTCTGTCAAAAATCTTCCCTTTGATGGGATCGAGCATGGTGGGATCGCTGATTCAGTTGCCGGGAGTCGGCGGCGGTTCCCAGTTGGCGACTATTTCGGCCTTGCAGCGCATCTTCAATGTGCCGCATGAACTGGCGGCCAGTTGCGGGATTGTTCTGTGGCTATCCACGTTCGTTTGTGTACTTCCGGTGGGATTGGTACTCGCTCAATTCGAGCGGCTATCGTTGCGCAAGTTGTCGGAAGAGAGCGAGCGGGAGGAAGAAGCCAGTGCCACTCTGCCGCCATCGCCCTAAAGCAGCACTGTACCCACTATCTGCCAGCAGGTAGCGGGAAAATGTCTCCGAAGCGAACTGCTCTAGAGTCAATACATGCTCGGTTGAGGGTTTCCCTTCCTATTTGTGTTCCAGCCGCACCGATCGATATAGGCGGCGAATCTGGGTAGAAAAGAAGCGCGGTGAGCACCATGCTCTGAGGATTGAGATACCTAACATTCAGGGCCTGCCTGCCGTACTGATCCACAAGTTTCAGATCGCTCAGACTCTCGCGCTCTATGCTAAGCACGTTGTTTTGGTTAACCAAAAACCTGTTTTTCTCGATCCTCCCAACTAGCCGGCCATCTTGACCATACACATCCAGCGTTAGGGCTAATCTGTTGTGGTTGTCGCGATCCACGACTAACCGCGGCCCGCCTATTGTTTGAATGACCGTGTGAGGAAAGCTGTCGATCAGTACTTCAGAATCTCCAAAATGGAACACGAACGAGTCTGGTGGATAGGAGCAGGTATCGGGAGGACTTGGGGCCGAACCAGGTACCAGCCAACCGTCGGCAGCCTCTATCTGCTTCTGGAAATCGACAAAGCGGATGAAACAAATCGAAGCAATGAAGGGCAACGAGATCGCAAAACATACTCCGTACTTAAGCAAGAGATAGCTAGACTGAGACGGAAACGACTTCCTGCGACGCTGAGCTCGGGTTGGTACAAGCTTTCTCTTGGCCAAGTACCCCGATGTTGTCCATGACCCTAGACTGTACACCCACGCACATCCAGCACACAGGCACGCCGTAGTGAAGATAGGGCCTGAGTTGTGGTGTATCGCCTGTCCAATTGCGACTAAGGCTGGTACCGCTGCCCAAAGGCCAACTATCGGCCCTCCTGAGTGCTTCCAATGGAAAAAATTTCGTGTTGACCGCTTCGAAGGGAGCGTGGAGGCGAGGCTATTCGCGATCCGCCCGAATTTTATCAAAAGTGATGTTGACGTCACCGCCATTGCGTAGGTGCCAAGCGAAGTCTACCAATTTCGCCTTACCTTCGCCACATGGCGCGTTCAGTTGAAACCAAAGCACGCGCCTTAGTCAGTAAACCAATCGTCACCCTGACGACCATCTCCCCTGCTTCCAGCCTGTTACAATGTTTTGTTCAACCTCCCATGAAGTGTCCTTTTTGCGGTCATGCCGAAGACAAGGTGGTGGACTCGCGCGAGAGCAAGGAAGCCGAGTCTATCCGCCGACGCCGCGAGTGCCTGAAGTGCGGCAAGCGCTTTACCACCTATGAGCGCATTGATGAAATCCCCTATATGGTCGTTAAGAAGGACGGCCGGCGAGAGAAATTTGAGCGGCAGAAAGTGTTGAATGGATTGCTCCGCGCCTGCGAAAAGCGCCCGGTGCCGATCAGCAAACTGGAGCAAATCGTCAATGAAGCGGAGGCCTTCGTGATCGAATCGCCCGAGCGCGAGCGCAAGACCAGCGAACTGGGCGAACTCATCATGAACCGGCTGCGCCGCTATGACAAAGTGGCTTACGTACGCTTTGCCTCGGTTTACCTGGACTTTAAAGACGTCCGAGAGTTCATGGAAGAGCTGAAAGACTTGGTAAAGACGAAGGAATCACCCGAAGCCCGTGGCAAGGTGGTGGCAAAGAGTTAACCCCCGGCATCTCTGCTTTATTTGAGCAAGAAATCACTAGCAATCTCATAATCCCTTTCATGGCATACAAAATCACTCTAATTCCTGGCGATGGTATCGGTCCCGAAGTGACCGGCGCGGCGGTACGCATCCTCGAAGCGACCGGCCTCAAGTTCGAATGGGAAACGTTCAAGGCTGGCGCAGAAGCCTACGAAAAGCATGGTGAATACATTCCCAGGGAACTGACCGAATCTATCGAGCGGACGCACGTGGCTCTCAAGGGCCCGGTCACTACTCCGGTTGGTGGCGGGTTCTCCAGCATCAATGTGCAGTTGCGAAGAAAGTTCGAACTGTATGCCAATTTCCGGCCCATTCAGAACTTGCCGCACATTCCCACCCGCTATCCGGACGTGGATCTCATCATCGTTCGCGAGAACACCGAGAGCTTGTACTCCGGCCTGGAGCATGAAGTTGTGCCGGGTGTCGTCGAGAGCCTGAAGATCATCACCGAGAAGGCTTCGACCCGCATCGCGCGCTTTGCTTTTGAGTACGCGCGCAAGCACAAACGCAAGAAGGTTCACGCCATCCACAAAGCCAACATTATGAAATTGTCGGATGGATTGTTTCTGCGTTGCTCCCGCAACGTGGCCAAAGACTATCCCGAAATTATCTACGGCGAACACATTGTGGACAACACCTGCATGCAGCTGGTGATGAATCCCTATCAATACGACATGCTGGTGATGGAAAATCTTTACGGAGACATCATTTCGGATCTCTGCGCGGCCTTCGTCGGCGGACTAGGCTTTGTCCCAGGCGCAAACATCGGCGATACTTGCGCGATTTTCGAGGCGGTACATGGTTCCGCTCCGGACATTGCGGGCAAAAACGTCGCCAACCCAACAGCTGTCATCCGCTCGGCGCAACTCATGCTGCTGCACCTCGGCGAGGAAGCCGCGGCGCAAAAAATTCAACACGCCATGGAGCAGGTCTATCGCACACGCGACAAATTGACCCGCGATGTTGGCGGCAAGGCAGGAACTTCAGAATTTGCCGACGCCATTATCCAGCAAATTGAGGCGGCGCGGTCGGCCTCGAACAGCGGGACCTCCCAAGGCTAGCCGTCCCCCATCTCATACAGCCTTTAATTCTTCGTTGACGAACGTTGCGGTATTGAGTAACATCCGTGCCGCAAAGGTAAGTCGGGGATGGCGAACCTAAGACGGCGGTTGGGAGTAGTGCTCTTCCAGTTGGGCGGACCGGATACCCTGGAGGCGATTGAACCATTTCTGTTCAATCTTTTCTCCGATCCCGACATTATTGACTTTCCTTTTGCCCGCATCGGGCGTAAACCGCTGGCCAAGCTGATCTCCACTACCCGCGCCAGAAAAGTGCAGCACCATTACGCGGCCATCGGTGGGGGCTCGCCCATCCGGCGCTTTACCGAGCGCCAGGCACAAAGCCTGGAAGTAGCCTTGAACGAGGCGGGCTTCGACGCTCGCTGCTTTGTAGCCATGCGCTACTGGCATCCGTTTACCGCGGAGGCTATTTCGCAGCTGCATGAGGCGGGGTGCAATGAAATCGTGCTGCTTCCTCTCTATCCTCAACATTCCAGCACTACTACCGGTAGCAGCCTGAATGAATGGCACCGTCTGTTTGATAGCGACCTGCCGGTGTATTCCATTGGGCATTTCTACCGGAACAAGCTGTATCTGAGAGCCTTCGTTGAAAGAATCGAGGAGGCGCTCGCTCGCTTCGCTACTCCGAACGATGTGGAGTTGGTTTTCAGCGCGCACAGCGTTCCGCAGGCCGTCATCGAACGAGGCGATCCTTATCAGGAGCAAATTGAGGAGACGGTTACGCTGCTCATGGACCGTGGCGCATGGCGCAACCGCTACCACCTCTGCTACCAGAGCAAGGTGGGGGCCAGCAAGTGGCTGCAACCGTCTCTGCACGCCACGCTGCGCAAGGTAGCTGCGTCCGGAGTAAAGGAAGTTTGCGTAGTTCCGGTTTCGTTCGTCTCCGATCACGTGGAGACTCTGGGTGAAATTGACCACGAGGCGCGGCAGGAAGCTGCTGCTCTTGGCATTCGCCAGTTTGAAATGACTTCCGGGCTGAACGACTCGCCCACTTTTATTGCCGCTCTGGCCGGTCTGGTTGCCGGAGCGGTCGGAGTTGAATTAGGGCAAGACTTGATTTTTGAAAGCGGCGCCCAATGTGCGGTAGCCGCAGATTAAGAAAGAGTGTTCATAAGTACGACAATTTATAGAACGATGCAAGACCGGGCCCAGGGTACTAGACCAATCGAGGTTAGGACGGGATGGCAGACGAGTATCAGACTGCAGCCAATGGCGTCCGTGGGCGGCTTCCTGCATTACCCAGGAAGGCGCTGAACCCTTCGGTCATCGCGGCTGAGCAGGCCTACCGCAAACGTTCCGGCCTGCTGCTGCTTACAGATGACGACATCGCTGCGCTCAAAGCGGGCGAGCCCATGGCGTGGGAGCGCGGAGATGGCGGCGGAGTCGCAGTCGCCGCTGCTCCACCAGCACCAGCCGCAGTGGCCGTCGAAGCTCCCTCTCCGGTCACATCTTCTGTTCCTTCCAGCGCTCCCGCTTCAAGTCCAGCCGGCGGAGCAATCACTCCCAGGAACGGCATCTCTCCGGAAGTTGCCAAGCAGGTTGCCGCCGGCAAAAAATGGAGCAAGTCTTCCATCGCGGCCGAACAAGCCCGCCGCAAACGCAATAATCTGTCGCTATTGAACGATGCTGAAATTACCGCTTTGCTGGGCGAGCCGGCTGCGCCTGCAGTTGCCCCAGCCGCTGCTCCAGTTGCGGCCTCCTCGGCTCCTGCCGCGGTCGCGCGAGCGGTTGCTCCCGCGGTGACCGCTTCCGTGGCTGCATCCGTAGCGCGCAGTGGCCCGTCTACCCGCTACGTGGGGACGCCTGCCGTTGGCACGTCGCGAGCGGCAGCCGCCGGCGGCGTCGCTTCAGTTGGACCGGAAAACTCCGAGGTCAACCAGCAGCGCCGCCGCTTTGTGTGGAGTGCGGTGGCCGCGTTTCTTGTGGCCTGGTTTATCGCATTCTTCCGTTTCTTCCTGCCGCGCACCTTGTTTGAGCCCGCTACCAGCTTCAAGATCGGCTATCCCTCCGATTACGGTCTCGGTGTGGACACCAAATGGCAGCAAAAGTTTCGCATCTGGGTGGATCGCACCCCCGACCGCCTGTTCGTGATCTATGCGAAATGCACGCACCTCGGCTGCACGCCGGACTGGAAACCAGCCGAGAACAAGTTCAAATGCCCATGCCACGGTAGCGGATACGACAGCGAAGGAATAAATTTCGAAGGTCCTGCGCCACGGCCAATGGACCGCGCCCACGTGGAAGTCGCCCCTGATGGCCAGATTTTGGTCGACGTTGCCAAGCTCTATCAATGGCCGAAGGGACAACCGAGTCATTTCAACGACCCTGGTTCTTATTTGCCAGGATAGCGCCGGCATTTTGCGGCCCAACGAGCTCTTTGAGGGCAGCGAAAGGCTGCCAACAAGCCGCCTAGATGGTGGCGCTACAGAGGAACCGATGCCTGAAGAAAATGGGAACGGAAAAAATGGCAAGCAGGTGAGCTTGCTGGAAAAAGTCTCAACGGGAGTCAAAGAGGACCTGCGATCCCTTAAGACCGACATCCCCACTAAGGCCAAAGAGCAGATTGAGGGACTGAAAGACCCGACCAAGACTCAGGTCTACACCTCGATCTTCCGCCACAAGCACGACGACACGCCCCGTAATCGCGCCCTGGGCGTGCTGTCCAACGTTTTCTTGCATCTGCACCCCGCCAAGATCAATCGTGACTCGGTTCGCTACAGTTACACCTGGGGGATGGGCGGAATTACCTTTTATCTCTTTATCGTCCTCACCTTCACCGGCGTGTTGCTGATGTTCTATTACCACCCTAGCAAGGTGCAGGCCTTCCGCGACGTTCTGTATCTGGAGCACGATGTCCCTTTCGGCAAGATTCTGCGTAATATGCATCGCTGGGCCGCGCACTTGATGGTCATCGCCGTCTGGCTGCACATGTTCCGGGTATTTCTGACTGGTTCCTACAAGAAACCGCGTGAGTTCAATTGGAATATTGGCGTGTTGCTATTGGTGTTCACCCTGTTGCTCTCCTTCACCGGCTATCTGCTACCCGATGATCAGCTGGGATTCTGGGCGGTCACGGTAGGCACGAACATGGCGCGCGCCACGCCGCTGCTGGGCCACGAGGGGCCCTTCGGCGCGCAGATGGGCATGACGGCCTATAACGATGTGCGCTTTGGTTTGCTGGGCGGCTCGATCGTGGATGCGAATGCCTTGCTGCGTTCCTATATCTGGCATTGCATCGGGATTCCGATTGTGGCGTCGGTTCTCATGATTGTGCATTTCTGGCGTGTGCGAAAGGACGGCGGTATCTCCGGCCCGGCGCCGGTGATGCTGGAGGCCGAGGCCGACAAGCCTCGCCGAGGTCCGAAAGCAGCTGGAGAGTAAAAGCAAGTTCTGTGTGGGGATGGGGCTTGCCCCGTCCGGGTCGAGCGAAGCCCGACAGTTTTCAATAGGGCAAAAAGTGCGGAGCTTTGCTTGGCCGGGCGGGTCAAAGACCCGACCCTACACGGGCCGTGGAGATTCTATGGACTGGAATCAAATTTGGCAGATCGTTTCCGCCCCGGACAACGTGCCGATTGTGGCGCTCATCCCTCTGCTTGCTTTTTATATCTACCTGGCCTGGAAGCAGGCGCACGCCAACGATGAACTGATCGCCGAGCTTGAAACCGATCCGGCAATGGCGAAGACGCACCACCGCAAGACCTGGCCCTTCCGCCAGGGCTGGCAAAAGGAAATCCACGTTTGGCCGTTTTTGCTGCGGATTGAATTTCTCGCCGCCATCATCGTCACCATCATTCTGATGGTTTGGTCCATCACCCTGAACGCTCCGCTCGAAGAGCCTTCGAATCCCAACCTGACCATGAATCCGGCCAAAGCGCCGTGGTATTTCCTTGGCCTACAGGAAATGCTGGTGTACTTCGACCCATGGATCGCCGGGGTTGTTATGCCCACACTCATCATCGTAGGGCTCATGGTCATTCCTTATGTGGACAACAATCCGCTGGGCAGCGGTTATTACACCTGGAAGCAGCGCAAGTTTGCCATCGGTACATTTCTCTTCGGCTTCATCGTTCTGTGGGTCTCGATGATCATCATCGGAACATTCATTCGGGGCCCTGGGTGGCAATGGTTCTGGCCCGGGCAAACCTGGGACCACAATCGCTTGATTTACGAGGTGAACCGGGATTTGCCCGATCTTTTCGGCATTACCTCGAATTTAGGAAAAGGTGTTTTCGGCGCCATTGTCGTAGGCGGATATTACGCGGTCTTCGGATTTATCGCGCACAGTCTGTTTCGCCGTCATATGGCAAAGGACTACCAGCGCATGAGCCTGCTGCAGTACTCCATCGTGATGTTCTTCCTGCTCACGATGATTGCGCTGCCGCTGAAGATGGCCATCCGTCTGTTGTGGCACATCAAGTACGTATGGATTACGCCGTGGTTCAACGTGTGAAAACGCAGTGGCTAGCGACTAGTGCGGCACGGCTGGTGCTAGCGTACGGAGAGGTTACGAACAACTAATCACTGGCCACTACTCACTGAGGTTGAAATGTCCGAACAACCCATCCCGGAGCAAGATCCCGTCGTAACCAAGTCGTATGCCGGCTACTACGCGGTGTGCATGGCTTTGCTGGTTCTTACCCTGTTCTGGGCCCTTTGGGATGAAGCTTTCGGTCAGCGGCCATGGAAGGCGTATCAGCACGAATGGAAAACCCGTTACGTCGCTCTGCTGAATAAAGAGACTTCCCAATCCGCAGCCTCGCAGAAGGCTGTTGAAAACAGTCCCGACTACCAGGCGTTAAAACAGGAATACGAGAACCTGCGCCAGCAAACCAAGCCGCAGGTCAACAAAATCAATGCGGAGCTCGAGGATGTCAACGGCCGGCTGCTGGCGGTGCGCTCGGTTTTCACCGATCGCCGCGCCTATGCCAATGCCATAACCTACAATCTCGAAACGGAAAAGAGCGCATCGGGAAAGAAAAGCTACCAGCGCGAGTTGGATGCATACAAAAGCAAGCTGGCCACGGTCGAGTTTCCGGACGGCTCCAAGAAGCAATACAACTTTCAGCAGCTGGAGGAAGCCTTCAACGAAGTCAACGCCGACAAGACCCGCTTGAGCCTGGAACTGGGCGAGGTGCTCAAGCCGGTGACGGCAGCCAACACCAAAATGCTGGCCTACGTCAACGATCACATGGCGGATCTCAGCCCCTCGCAGATTGCCGGCTTGAAAACCAAGACCGAAAACTGGGATCCGCATATTGTCCAGATCAATGTGCCCGAGGCCAGCATCGTGGACCGTTGTGAGTCCTGCCATATGGGCGCCCGCGAGCTGGTGAAAATTACGCCAGCCTCCATGGCTCTCAAAGGCGAAAAGCCGGACAAGTATGCCGATGCCTTTGTGAGCCATCCCGAGCCGGAGCTGCTGCAAATTCACGATCCGGAGCGCTTCGGCTGCTCTCCTTGTCATCAGGGAAACGGCCGCGCAACCACGAGCATAGAAAAAGCCCACGGCAACTACGAACACTGGCTGTGGCCGATGTTCCCGAAACAAAATGTGCAGGCGGGCTGCCAGAATTGCCATGCTGCCGACATGGTGCTGGTGAGCGGTGACACCGAATGGAAAGTGATCGATGAGGGCAAAGATCTGTTCCGCCAACGCGGCTGCATGGGCTGCCATCGCCACGAAGGCTATGACCGGGAACCGGAAGAGCTTAACGCCATCGCCCAGCAATCCAAGCTCTTCGAGCAGCAGAAGATTGACAATTTCAAACGCGCTGCCGACTTGATGAAGCAGGCTGACGCGGCGGAGAGTAATGAAGAGGCCAACCGCTTGAATCAGGATGCGGTTGATCTGAAAGTCGCCAACAGCAAGATTGACGGCCACCTGCAACAGCTCGACTTCGAAACGCACAATCTGATGCAAGACGAAAAGAAGGTCGGGCCGAACCTGAAAGACATCCGCCTCAAGCTGAACAAGGACTGGATTCCGGTCTGGCTAAAGAAGCCCACCGATTTTCGCCCGACCACGAAGATGCCGAACTTCCGCCTGAACGAGCACCAGATTGAGTCGATCACAGCCTATCTGTGGCAATCCGCGTTGACCGACCCTCTTGCTAAGCAGAAGCCCGGTAATCCCGATCATGGCAAAGAGCTTTTCGAAACCCGCGGCTGCCTGGCCTGCCATTCGATCGGCGAAGGCGATCAGAAGACGGGCGGCACCTTTGCCGCAAACCTTACCCGCGAAGGCGAGAAAGCCAACTACGACTATCTCGTTCGCTGGATTCATAACGCCCGCGAGCGCACTCGCCCCTACTGTCCGTTTGAGAAAAAGGATATCGGCCCCGAAGACTACGCGAAAAAGGGCTTGCCCTACGTCTTCGATTTGCAGCACAGCCGCTGCCCCAACGACGGTCACGAACTGCAAGTGCAGAACATGACGGTCATGCCCAGCCTTCGCCTGAGCTGGGAGGACGCGCAGGATATCGCCAGCTATCTGATGACGCAGAAGCGCCGCGATCCTTCTTCCTACGCCGAAGCGTCTTACATGGACGATCCCAACCTGAAAAAAGAAGGCGAAAAGTGGATTCGCCACTTCGGTTGCGCCGGCTGTCATGAAATTGCCGGCCTCGAAGATGAAGGCCGCATCGGTACTGACCTGACGGTCGAGGGTAGCAAGCCGATCGAGCGGTTGGATTTTGCTCTCTACACCGTTCCTGCGGAGCGCGGTGGCAAGAGTTCCGAACCGATTACCGATCCCGAAGACCTGGCGCGGCTCCCCGAAGGCCCAGCCAAGGCTCCCTGGTACGACCACAAAGGTTTCTTCGAGCACAAGCTTGCCGAGCCCAACGTCTACGACAAGGGCATGATCAAGAGCGAAACCGAAGCTCTCCGCATGCCGAACCTGCACCTGACCAAAGAGCAAGTGCAGTCCTTGACCACCTTCCTTATGGGGAGCGAGGAAACTTCGCTGCCCGACAGTTATGTCTATAAGCCCGAGGGTGCGCAGGGCGACATCCAGGCCGGCTGGTGGATCGTCAAGAAGTACAACTGTATGGGCTGCCACCAGTTCTATCCCGGGCAGACTACGGTGCTCATGGGCCTGAAACAATATCGTGACAATCCTGAGCAATTGCCGCCAAAGCTGCTCACCGAAGGCGCGCGCGTTTCGCCCGAGTGGCTGCGCAAGTTCCTCGAAAATCCCGCGCTTAGCGATACGGATACGAACCGCAACGGTGTGCGGCCTTATATTAACGTCCACATGCCGACGTTCTATTTCTCGAATAGTGAAGTGCGCAAGCTGGTGCGTTTCTTCCAGGCGCTCTCGCAACAGCCCATGCCGTATATTCCGGAGCAAGTGCCGGTTCTCTCGCCCAAGGAAACTGACATGGCGCGCAGTTTGTTCTCCAGTACTGCAGCGCCCTGCCTGAAGTGCCACGCCACCGGTGATGCGCAGCACGATCACATCGCCACTGCGCCCAACTTCCTGCTGGCCAAAGAGCGCCTCAAGCCCGATTGGGTGGAGCGCTGGATTAAAGATCCCCAGGCTATCAGCCCCGGAACCTCCATGCCTTCCGGTCTGTTCCGGCAGCAGAATGGCCAATGGGTTTTTGCCGGTCCTACGCCGCCGGCGTTCCAGGGATACGACAAAGACCACACCAAGCTGCTGGTGGATTACATTTTCGAGCTAACTCCGGAGGAGCAACGCCGGGTGGCGGCTTCTATGGGACGGACGCGAGCGGCAGTGCAACCTGCGAGTTCGCAAAAGCGTGCCGCTAGTTCGAAAGGTGCGGCAGCCGGTGGCGGTTCGCAGTAAAATGACGGCGCGCCGGGAAATTGGAAGGTGGGTCATTCTTCAGACCGCAAGATTTGACAGATCGAAAATTCAGAACCCAGAAAGGGCGACCTTATGAATAAGAAAACCGTTGCAATGTTCAGCCTGCTTTGCTTCCTCGGTCTGTGGATGCTGGTCGGCTGCAGTAAGAAAGAATCCAACGAAGAACAGCCCGCAGCTTCTTCCGAGATGGCGCAGCCCGCGGCTACACCCATTGATCCCAACACCGTCGCCAGCGTCAGCGGGACTGTGAACTTCGACGGAAGTGCTCCAAAAATGTCGAAGATTGACATGAGTCAGGACCCTGCCTGCAAAGGCGCCAACGAAGCTGAAACCGTGGTCGTCAACGGTGGCAAGCTGGCTAACGTCTTCGTCTACGTGAAGGATGGGCTGGGCAATCGCACCTTCGATGTTCCCAAAGAAGCCGCCGTGATTGATCAGAAGGGCTGCCGCTATCACCCGCACGTGCTGGGTGTGATGGCCGATCAGAATATCCAGATCAAGAACGACGACATGACCACCCACAACATCCACCCCACCCCGGCCGACAACCGCGAGTGGAACGAATCCCAGCCGCCGCAGAGCGCCCCGCTGGAAAAGAACTTCGCGCGCGAAGAGATCATGCTGCCGGTGAAGTGCAACCAGCATCCCTGGATGAAGATGTACGTAAACGTGGTAAAGAGCCCGTTCTATGCGGTCACGGATTCGAACGGAAAATACGAAATCAAGGGACTGCCGCCGGGAGATTACACCCTCGCCTTTGTGCAGGAGAAACTCGGAGAGCAGGATCAGAAAGTCACCCTCGCTGCCAAAGACAGCAAGACCGTGGACGCAAGCTTCAAACAGTAATTATCAATGCATGTGTGGGGCGGGCGTCCTCGCCCGCCTCGCCGACTCATCTGGCGAAGCCTTCCTACATTTCTCCAAACAACACTGCCATATCCCCGCTAGCCCTGCATCCCCCCTGCCCTGCTGGTTTATACTTGAGGACGAATATCTTAACGGGAGTCGCTTCTGAAATCCGAATCTACGCCCTACCGTGGCGGGCTGCACGCTCTTGCCATCTTCACAGCCGTGACGACCTTCATCCTCATAATCGCCGGAGCGCTGGTCACCAGCAACGATGCTGGCTTGTCGGTCCCCGATTGGCCCACTTCCTTCGGATCGCTCTATAAAATTCCGCGCATGGTGGGTGGCGTGCGCTTCGAGCACAGCCATCGCATGATTGCCGAGTTCGTAGGATTACTAACGATCATCATCACCATATGGGCCTGGCGCAGCGATAAACGCCGTTGGGTAAAAGGCCTGGCCATCGCCGGCCTCGGTACCGTAATTGCGCAAGGCATTCTGGGCGGCATCACTGTGCTACATTATCTGCCTCCGGCGGTTTCTTCCGCCCATGCCGCGCTCGGCCAGACGTTCTTCTGCATTGCGGTTGCCCTCGCCCTGTTTACAGGACGCAACTGGGTTGCCGGCGAATCCGCTCCGCTTGAGCCGGATACCCATCATCCCTCGCTGCTGACACTCGCCTTGTTTTCTATCTTTATTCTGTATGTGCAGCTGATCCTGGGCGCCATGTTCCGTCATCATGGGATGAGTTGGTGGCCGCACGTGGTGAACGCCGCGCTCGTAGCGATCGTGCTTACCTGGACCGCCATCCGTGCTCTGACTCAGTATTCCCAGGTGAAAGCCATCCGCCGCCCCGCCATGCTCATCGTCTGGTTGTTGATCACTCAACTCTGTCTCGGATTTCTCGCTTTCAGCACCCGCGTGGCTTGGGGACAGGATGCCGTCCAGCCCGAACTGCCCATGGTGCTTTCGACGGTTGCTCACGTGGCGGTCGGTGCGCTACTGCTGGCTAGCACCGTGATCCTCACGATTCAGGTTTGGCGGCTGATTCCGTTGAAGATGGAGGAGCGGGTTCCAAATGGCAAACCTGTTACAGTATAAGAACACCGTCATGTTTATCGGTTTGTGAACCTAGTCAGGCGTAAAATATTCTGTGGCCCCGAATACCTCCGCATACGACGTTGCTGGCCCCGAAGCGGAACTTGTTGCCAGCCCGGCTGTAATTTCCGTTCAGAACCTGGTGCATCGTTACGAGCGTCGCACCGCGCTTGACGGCGTCTCCTTTGATGTTCGCGCCGCGGAACTGTTCGGCCTGCTTGGGCCGAACGGCAGCGGCAAGACGACCCTCTTCCGCATTCTCTCGACGCTTATGGTTCCGACCAGCGGCCGCGCGCTCATCCTCGGGCACGACGTGGCCACCGATCCTTCCGGCCTCCGCCGAAAAATCGGTGTCGTCTTTCAGGCGCAGAGCATTGATATCAAGCTCACGGCGGCTGAGAACCTGACCCATCAGGGGCATTTGTACGGATTGCATGGGCCCGCGCTGAAGTCGCGCATCGAAGAAATGCTTGGTCGTGTTGGTTTGGCCGACCGCGCCAACGAAAAAGCGGAGACTTTTTCCGGAGGCATGCAGCGCCGTCTGGAGCTTGCCAAGGGGTTGTTGCATCATCCCTCGGTCCTCCTGCTGGACGAGCCGACCACGGGTCTTGATCCTGGGGCGCGCCGCGATCTCTGGCAATATTTACGGATTCTGCGCGATGAAGAACACGTGTCCGTTATTGTCACTACGCACCTGATGGAAGAGGCCGACCGCTGCGACCGGCTGGCCATCCTGAACGAAGGGAAGCTCGTCGCTCTCGGGACCCCGGCCGAACTGAAGCAGGAGATCGGCGGCGACGTGATTCTGCTCGACACGCCCGACGCCGAATCCCTCGCCCAGCGCATCCGTGAGCGTTTTTACGCCGACACCCAGGTGCTCGAAAACCAGGTGCGGATGGAGCGCAAGAACGGGCATCGCTTCATCACGGAACTCGTCGAAGCTTTCCCCGGCGAGGTGACTGCTATTTCGGTAAGCAAGCCGTCGTTGGAAGACGTATTCATTCGCCGCACCGGCCACAAGTTCTGGACCGAAGGGAAGAACAACGAGAGCTAGCGTCGGCAAATAGAAACTGGAGTGAACTCATGATTCTGCTGTCTGTCGTACTCGGAATCATCCCGCTGCTGGGTATCGTCTGGACGGTTGCCAGCGGTACCCTGGACACCGTCGGCGGCTTGTTTATGACTCTCATCATGCTCGCGCTCTCTGGCATCCTGTTTCTGAATGTATTTCTTGATTTTCGAAACCGCCGGCAGGTACAGGCCGCCCGGAAACCCAACTGATATGGCGACGCAAACTGCAACTCTGCCCGCAACCACCACTCCAGCAAGTACCGGTATCGCTCTGCCCGCCTACACGCTTTGGCTGCGGGAAGTGGTTCGCTTCTACCGCCAGAAGAGCCGGGTCGTGGGAGTGATTGCTTCGCCGTTACTGTTTTGGCTGGTGATCGGTTCCGGCTTCGGCACCTCGTTCCGCTCCGGCAATGCTGCCGGGCAAAGCCATTATCTTGACTACTTCTATCCCGGCGCGCTCATCATGATTGTGCTCTTCACTTCGATTTTCACCATGATGTCGGTGATCGAGGACCGCAAAGAGGGCTTCCTCCTCTCCGTGCTGGTCGCCCCGGTGCCGCGTTCTGCCATCGTGCTCGGCAAAGTGCTGGGAGGCACAACCCTAGCAGCCATCCAGGGATTGATCTTCCTGATTTTTGCGCCGCTGGTTGGCGTGCATATCACCGCCGTCGGATTCCTACTGATCGTGCTGACCATCTTCCTGGTCTCGTTTTCGCTGACCGCACTCGGTTTCGCCATTGCCTGGCCGATGGATTCCAGCCAGGCCTTCCATGCCATCATTAATCTGTTTTTGATTCCTCTCTGGCTGCTTTCTGGTGCCCTGTTTCCACTGTCTGGCGCCTCAAAATGGTTGCGAATGATCATGGAGATCAACCCGCTCACCTATGGGGTGGAGGCTTTACGGAACCTGTTGTACCCGGCCAGCCCCACAACATTCGGCCTCACGGAATCTCTGGCCACGCTCATTCTCTTCACGTTGTTCATGTTCGGTTTGTGTTTCGTTATGGTGAACCGCCGCACCACGAAACCGGCCGCATGACCGATCCGGCCTCAACGCTCGATTTTCTTCTGAGGCTTACTCCAGGTTATTCCGGTCGCTCATTATAGATTGCCATTCCGGGAAGCGCAGCGCGAGGAATCTGCTTTTCTTCCTGCTTACTCCCACGACCCTCGGCAAATACGCAATCTACCCCGTGATTGACGCCATCCTCAATGGCGCCAGCGCCGTACTGCTTTTCGTTGGCCACGGCTTCATCAAGCGCGGACGCATGGCCGCCCATCGCGCCTTCATGATCGCCGCCCTGGTTTCTTCCAGTTTATTTTTGACTTCTTACCTCTACTACCACGCCCACGTCGGCTCAATCCACTTTCAGGGACAAGGCTGGTCCCGCCCGGTTTACTTCAGCATTCTGATTTCCCACACCATCCTGGCCGCAGCGATTGTCCCTTTGGTGATCATTACTCTGGCCCGCGCCCTGCGCGAGCGTTTCGACCGCCATCGCGCCATCGCGCGCTGGACCTATCCCTTGTGGATGTACGTCTCCATCACCGGCGTCATCGTCTATTTCATGCTTTATCATTGGTTCGCAGCGTAGGCTCGCCACGGAGACAAAAGGGTGATAGTTGGCCCGTGTGTTAGATCGTGGAATAAGATTGCTGAAGGCATTTGGTTTTCTCTGTGCCTCTGTGTCTCTGTGGTAAAACAATCTCTACCATGGCAATCGTCAGGCTCAAAATTGACGTCTCCGGCACCGTAGGCGACCAGGCCTGGCGCGATCTCCGCCAGTACGAGGAAATCCAGAGCGCCGATTTCGGCCCGCAGTTCGGTAGCGGCGGACGCTGCAATCATCCCCTCGATGCCCCCCACAACAAAGGCGAGTGGATCGGCGCGGAAATCCGCCTGCAAACGCCCTTGCTTGCCCAGTACGCCGTCTCCCACTACCTCGAACAGGACCGCGTTCTCGACGCCGATGTAGTCGAGTAGTTGTCTTCTCCCTGGTGCTGCTGCGGCGCCGTCGCTAGCCAGGAACGCTGCGATAGATTCTGTATCCCCGGTGCGCAACTTCAAGCTTGAGGCGGACGCTCCGGTCAGCCAGATGCGAACAAACGGAGCCGTGCAGAACCATCCATACATCCCGAAAATCACGGTCGAGCGAAGCCTCGAGCTTGCCGAGAACTTTCTCCATCACTTCGCTTCCGAACGGATTAAAGAAAAACAGAACCAGTTTCTCGTTCGGAAATTCGTACTCGGTAGCCTCCATGTGCAGAGACTGCATCCTGCAACCGTTAGGTCTGCGGAACCGGCGAAAGTTTTCACAGGCTTGATCGTGGAGCTCTTTGCGTAATTCAATTCCGACCAAGTTGTTGAAGCCAAACTCGGTTGCCATTAAGAGCACACGGCCCTTGCCCGAGCCGAAGTCGACAAACGTATGGTCCCGACGCAATTCCACTGGGAGCCGCCCCAAGGCCCGACGCGCCCATTTTGGACGGGTCGGTACATAGTAGAAATTGACTTTGTCCTCCCGCCAGCCTAGTTTCCCCTGTTCCTCCAGCTGAGGGGAAGTGTCCACATCGTGGCGGAGGTCGAACCACCAGCTCTCCATCTCCACTTGCAGCTCCCTCACCCGCGCTACGCCGGGGATTCTCTTTATCGAGTCCCACCACTGCCTCGGTGGAACCGGCTGACCACTAGCTTCTGGAATCGCTTTATTCAAGTTTTTTCCTTCTCCGCTGCCCAATGGTAGCCTGCCGCCCCAGCGCTCGGGCCCATGGCGTTGTTCCTTGACTTTCCACCGGCCGGTCAGCTAGGCTCCGCTCACGCTGAGCGGCCTGTGCATTCGTACCGCAGCGGCCTTGACGCGCTGAACACGCCCCTATTTTCCTGGACTTAAATTCAATCCGCTTTGTCATCGAGGAGGTAGTGTATGCAAAGACTCACTGGGATGCTTTTGGGGTTAGCTTTGCTGCTTGGGGGATGGGGATTGGCTGGGGCGCAGGAGAATTCGGAGGCAGCTATGCCTCCCCCCAAAGTATTGGTCATTTTCCGCGAGTTCGTGAAGCCGGGGAAAAGTGGCTCCATGCACGAAAGGACCGAAAGCAATTTCGTCCAGGCCATGGCGAAGGCCAAGTGGCCCACCCACTATCTCGCGGTCACGTCCATGTCCGGCCGGTCGCGAGCCTTGTTCCTTACCCCCTATGATTCGTTCGAAGACTGGGAGAAGGATAACCTGGCGACCATGAAAAACACCGGTTTGTCTGCCTCTCTTGAGAGTGCATCCGCGAGTGATGGCGACCTGTTGAGCGAAACCGACCAGACCGTGGCCGTGTACTCCGAGGAATACAGCCTGCGCGCCAATGTGGACATCGCGCACATGCGCTATTTCGAGATTGAGGTTTTCCGCGTGAAGCCGGGACACCGCAAAGACTGGGATGAAGCCGTTAAATTGGTGAAGGCGGCCTATGACAAGATTCCTGATGGGCACTGGGCCACCTACGAGGTTGTCTACGGCCCGCAGCAAGGAACCACGTACATTCTATTCTCGGCTTTGAAATCGGCCTCTGAGATTGACCACGAACTCACCGAGAACAAGGACTTCATGGAAGCGATGGGCGAGGACGGCATGAAACGGCTCTCCGAAATCGAAGCGACTGCGCTGGAACCCGGCCAGAGCAACCTGTTTTCTTTCAGCCCGTCCATGAGTTACCCACCGGCCGGAGTGGATAAAGGCCGACCCGGAATTCTGGAAGCCCAAAATGCCTATGCACCACCCCCTGAAGCAGGCGGAAAAGCCGGCTCAGTAGCCCGAAAATGTGGCAGGTTGGGGGCACGGCTGAAAGGCCGTGCCCTTCCATTAAAGGTTACCGGCCCAGGAATTTCTCTAAAGCCTCGACATCGGCTTCTGCCAGGCCCATATAGCGCTTGGCTCTTGCCACATCCCCGTGTTCCACCGCATCTTGTGCCTTGGAGATATTCAGTTTCATACTCTCCTGCCGGGCGGCCATATCGCCACGCAAGCCGTATCCAGCGGCATTCTGCTGCTGCCGGAGCGTGTCCAGACCACTGTTCACCGAAGACGATCGGGCAGAGAGCTGATCGAGATCGTGCTCGACGGCGTCAAGCTCGGCCGTGTTCTTCTCCGGCGCAGGCTGGGTTGAACGTTGCTCTTCACCTGTTGATGGTTGGTTCCCACCTCCAACCTCCTGTTGCTGCATCTTAGCCACCTGGGGCTTCTTGAGATCGGCCTTGTGATCTTTCGGTGGTTCCGGCAATGGATTTGGCGACGGCGCGGCTTGGGTCTTCTCAACCGGCGGCAAATTGGAGGGCTTAGGTTCCTGAACCGGCTTGATGTCAGGGCTCTTGGCTTCCTCTTTGTTGGGAGTCGCTTCCAACTTCCCATGCCTGTTGGAATTCACATAGACAGTTGCTCCAGCAAGCGCCCCGATGACCAGCAGCGCCCCAATCAGCATGTACAACCCGCGGCGGCTGGTGGGCGGTGGGGGCGGCATGGGGGGAGGCGGGGCCGTCTGCATGAACCGGAGGCACGGTTTTGTTCGGCAAGGACTTCGTATCCAGCATCGTCTTGGCATGTTCCGAAGGAGATTGACTTCTGACGACGGGCGCCGAAACATGCGGGTCATTCGCCAGGGCGGCGGCCAGCGCGGTATCCACCACGGTAGCCTGGCGGGAAGAAGAAGTGACAGGCCGTGCCGCTGGAGCAGAGCGTACGCTTGCCAGCGCGTTGCGAAACGCATCCGCGGTCTGAAACCTGGCTGCCGGATCCTTGGCGATTGCCATCAGAATAATTTCGTTCAGCGCGCTGGGCAATCCGGGCTGCAACTCGATGGGCGGCCGGGCGGCATCTTTTACCTGCGCCGCCATGACGTTGTAGTCGCTATTTCCCTGGAACGGCAACTGCCCGGTAACCATTTCGTAGAGAGAAATGCCCAACGAGTAAAGGTCGGATCGGGCATCAATCGCTTGCCCCCTCACCTGTTCTGGCGACATATAGCTGATAGACCCCAGCGTGGTCCCGGTCTGTGTCAACGTGTGATCTTCCCCCGCGCGCGCGATGCCGAAATCCATGAGTTTCACGACTCCCTGCGGGGTCAGCATCATATTCGCGGGCTTAATGTCGCGATGGATCACGTGCTGCTGATGCGCGTAGCTCAGCGCCGCCAGCACCTGGTCCATGTAATCTACGGTCTCCGGCACGGCAATGGGCCCGCCCTCGATGCGCGCAGCCAGCGATGTGCCCTCGACATACTCCATGACCATAATGAGCTGGTTGTTGGCGGTGAATGCAGTGCGAAGCGCCGCGATGTTCGGATGGTTCAGGCTGGCCAGCAACTTGATCTCGCGGAGAAACCGGGCAGCTAAATCCTGCCGTCCCGCCAGGTCAGGAAGCAACACTTTCATAGCTTCGATACGGTCGGAGATGACGTTGCGCACTTTGTACACGCGTCCCATGCCGCCCGCGCCCAATTCCTCGAGGATTTCGTAGTCGCCGATCTGCTTAACTGGCTCGTCGCTCATTGGAAAACTCCATATCCGGTCCGTCTCGGAATGCGGACCTTCGACTCAGAAGGGAACTTGCTACGTGGAAGCAGATTATTACGCGCTCCATGCCTACGGTCAAGGAATATCGGGCATTTCCCCCCTGTTGTGGATTCATCGTTTGCGCCGTGCGAAACGTCCTTTTCCCGGATTTCCTTGCTGGGGTAGTAAACCTCAGGAAAAATCCGGATACAACTGGCTGCTCTGAGCTGGCAAGCGGGCTCGTGGGCGCGTGCGTGACTCAGCGAGACGGGTTTTGAGTGAAATCGGGATTTATCGCCATCTGACATTCAGATCACAGTGTTCGTCAGCAGCTGTAAAACAATTGGGTAGTCGTTGAGACTTAGCCGACGCCGGGTGGCGAATTGGGACCAAACCGTCGTGTTAGCCAATCCACATGAAGGTCTTCCCCAACCGCGAGTTCCCGCCAACGCACCAGCATCGCGTCCAAAGCTGGACCGGCTGGAGTCGTGGCCCCATTTCTCCACGCTGCAACGTGAGCGTTCACAAGGTGTTCCGTGGCGTTGAGTGCTTCACTATGGGTACGAATCAGTTGCTGTCCGGGCTGCGTGCGGCGGCGTCCGGGGACGCTCTTGAAGGTTGCACCGTTAGCGAGCAGCCCCCAAAATCCGTGCTGGAGGCAGAGAGTGTCCTCGATCACGAACTGTGCCAAGTCGTGCGGAAGGTCGCGTCCTGAGGCCATCGTGGTCCCTTGAAAACGCTTTCGCTTACTAAGGGCTGCCTTCCACGTGCATAACCGCCCGCCGTCGAGCTTGCAAAACGTCACCCGCATAACGACCATATCTGTGATCTTAGGAGTATGCACCACAACGCGACAGTCAATTCTTGAAAAAAGGGCAATAGGCTCATTGAGGAATTGGCTGACCCGGGCCGGGCAATGATAACTGTTGAAACCAGATGGCATGAGAAGGCCGGTCTCCGACGGGATGCGGTAGGCTCCCAAGTTATCGACGCGCTCGAAGCGCAAGAGATAAAGGAGACCGGCAATGAAGAAGATTAGCACCGTAGCAGGCAAGCAGGCGAAGAATTCCCCCCCAAAAAGGCTGACCATCGGGTTGGACCTGGGCGATCGCTGGAGCTGGTATTGTGTGTTGGATGAAACCGGCAAGATACGGTTGGAGCAACGAGTCAGTACGACTCCCAAGGCCATGGACGAGGCGTTCGGGGGAATGCCACGCTGCCGGATTGCGCTGGAGACCGGAATGCACTCGCCGTGGGTGAGCCGGCGGTTGAGCCAGTTGGGGCACGAAGTGATCGTAGCGCATGCCCGCAACGTGCGGTTGATCGGGGAGAGCCGCAAGAAAGATGACCGTCTGGATGCGCAGACGCTGGCGCGGTTGGCCAGGATCGATCCGCAGTTGCTGTGTCCGGTGAAGCATCGTAGTGCCAAGGCGCAAGCGGATCTGACGGTGATCCGGGCACGCGCCGGACTGGTGCGCGCGCGGACGGCGCTGGTCAACACGGCGCGGGGGCTGGCAAAGTCTTACGGCGAGCGGTTGCGTGGGTGCAACGTGCGCAATATGAATCCGGAAAAAGCGGAGGGGCTGAGTCCGGAACTGCAGGCCGCGTTGCAACCGCTGCTGGCAGCCGTCGAAGCATTGAGCGAACAGATTCGCGAATGCAACGAACGGATCGAAAAGCTGGCCGGGGAAAGTTACCCGCAGGTGGCGCTGCTGAAACAGATCAAGGGCGTGGGCACGCTGATCGCGCTGACCTTCCTGCTGACGCTGGAAGACGCGCATCGCTTCCGCAAGAGCCGCGACGTGGGCTGCTATCTGGGCCTGCAGCCGGGACGAAGAAACTCGGGGCAGAGCGAGCCGCAGATGCACATCAGCAAGCAAGGCGACCCGTATCTGCGGACGCTGCTGGTGCAGGGGGCGCAACACATTCTGGGACCGTTCGGTGTGGACTGTGACCTGCGGCGTTGGGGGCTGAAGCTGGCCGAGCGTGGCGGAAAGAGCGGGAAGAAGCGAGCCATCATCGCTACGGCGCGAAAACTGGCCGTATTGTTGCATCACCTGTGGGTAAGCGGAGAAGTGTACGAACCGTTGCACAACAGCCAGCGCACGACGATGAGGGAAGCAGCGTAGAACAAAACCCCAAAACCTTCCACGAGGAGAAAAGTCAAAAGCCAAGATGCCGAGTTCCGGTGACTGCGTTAATCGCCTGGCCACTTCCGTCATGAGAGGGAAGAGAGGTCGACTAACAGGTCGCAGCACCGGCTGAAACGAGAACACCCAACTTGCACCGAGCGAAACCAAATCGCTCACCGAAGAGTGCGGATGGAAGGGTGGCGACAGTAGTGGTGACTCGGCGGGAGAAAAGACTTGTCCAACGAAGAAACAACAAAATCCACTTGACTCCGACCGGCCTTCTCATGGAAGGCGTTTGCGCAAGTGTGCGCCGTTTGTTCGCCTTTTAGTGGGTAGATGAGTGAAATCGCGATTTAATGCCAGCTGTAGCGGTCAGCACCCGTTCGAACGACGTAGTCAATGAGATGTTGCGAGTCATCGAATCTGAACCGAATCTGTACTTCATCGGTATCACTGGGTAGCAAATGACCGTTTGACGCGCCTTTCGCCAGCTCGATCAAGCTGCTCCTATGGTCTAGGTAATGACTTCCTGCGGCAAACATGTAGGCGATGTGAGCAGAATCCAAATATGACTCAATCTGTGCGCGAGTACTGCCAGGGGAAATATCGGTGTCGAGCACCCGTTTGACCTCAATTGCAGTGTCAGCATTCGATTGTAAACGCACCCCTTCAATAGCAACCGCGATAACCACAACAATTCCGATCGCTAAAAGCCATTTTTTGGAAGACGAAATCGCGCTAGGAGGCATGACGAATGTTAACAGGCAGTAGCACAAGCTTGCGTTATTTCTTCGCCCACGCCCCGCCAGCTAGCCCAGCCTGCCCAGTCAATACCGTCCATCGAAAATGGGAAGGGTGGTATTCCCCGAAGCGTCTACCCCGTATTCCCTTGCGCCAGTTCCGGAGGCCCTAGTAATATTGCCACCCTTGGAGCTGAGTGATGGCCGCGAGAGCATCGCAAATTCTTGCATCCTGGCTTATCGGAAGCGACTCCTCTTGCGATCTCGTGGTTAATGAGCCGACCGTCTCCGGCCATCATTGCCGGCTAACCCAATACGCCGATGGATTCATGCTGGAGGACCTCGGCTCTACCAACGGCACATACGTAGACAACAACCGCATCGCTCCGAGAACTCCAGTAAAGATCACACGGGAAATGCGGGTCACGCTCGGCACCCTCACACCGCTGCCGTGGCCCGAGCAGACGACTCAACCGGCGCCGGTTCGAATTCCGGGTGTCATTTCCATCGGTCGCTCGCCGGAATCGGACATTGTCCTCGATTTCCCCATGATCTCCTGGAACCACGCCCGCATCTTGCAGCGTGATGGCCAGCAGATCCTGCAGGATCTGAACTCCCGCAACGGCACCGCCATTGGTGAGATTCAAAACCGCATCATTGAAGCTCCCATTCTTCCTTCCGAAGACATCTACTTTGGCTCGTACAAGGTTCCCGCCTCCCGGCTTTTGAGTGGGCCGACAGTGATTGGAGACGCTGCCCATCAATCGGTGAGCTTCACCCGCGATTCGATTACTATTGGCCGCGACCCCCAATGTGAGCGCCCGATCGACCATCCTATGGTCTCCTGGCATCACGCGCGCCTGCAGCGCACTCCGGAAGGCGTCTTCGTTGAGGATCTCGGCTCCCTGAATGGAACCTTCGTAAACGGAATCCGCATCACCGGCAGGGTGCAGGTCCTTCCTGGACAGGAAATTCGCCTGGGCAGCGTGGGCTTTCAGTTGCTGCCGGATGGCAGTTTGCAGCAGCGGCAATACCACGGCAATGTTTCCATCCAGGCCGTTGAAATCGTAATCACCGCTCCGGATGGCAAGCAGCTGTTGGACCCCATATCGCTGACCGTCTATCCCTCCGAATTGGTCGCCCTGATGGGACCGGCGGGCGCGGGCAAGACAACATTTCTGAAAGCTTTGAACGGTTATTCGCCGCCCTCGCAGGGGCAGGTTCTATTTAACGGCTCAGATTTGTATAGGTACTATGACCTGTTCCGCCAGCAGATGGGTTATGTGCCCCAGGATGACATTGTTCATTCGCAGCTCACGGTGCGTGAAGCTCTGTTCTTCTCCACCAAGCTGCGCACGGACTTGTCCGATTCGGAAATCGAAACCCGCATCGACAAGATTCTCGGCGAACTCGGGATTCTGGATAAGAAGAATTCGCTGATCGGTTCACCGGAACGCAAGGTGCTCAGCGGAGGGCAGCGCAAGCGCGTCAATATCGCGCTCGAACTTATCAGCGACCTGCCTGTGCTTTTTCTGGATGAGCCAACTTCAGGGCTCTCTTCCTACGATGCAGAAGGCGTGGTGGATCTGCTCAAGCGGCTTTCGCAGCAGGGGAAAACCATCATTACCACGATCCACCAGCCGAGCAAGGACGTCTTCCGCAAATTCGACAACCTCATCATGATCTCCCGTGACTCGGGAGGCACCGGCGCGCTCGCCTATTTCGGTCCTGCCTATCCGGACTCCATCAAGTTCTTTCAGAGCAAGCCGTTCATTGCTGCCCACACTCAACCTGAGAATGTGGTTATCGGCGATAAAGACTTGAACCCGGAAATGCTGCTGACCGGCCTGGCCTCGGCTCGTACCCCGGAATGGTGCGAGCGCTTCAACCAGTCGCCATACCACAAGCAGTTTGTGGAAGACCGCGCGCGGAAGAACCCGCCCGCTGGGGAAAACGCGGCCAAACCGCCGCGGCACATCGGCCTCGGGCAATGGGCGGTGCTGGTTCGCCGCAACCTGATTCTGAAGGTCCGCGACCGCGCTCAGCTCATTATCCTCTTATTGCAGGCGCCACTGTTTGGCGCCTTGATTGGTCTGGTCTACAACGTCATTAAACAGCCGGAGCCCTTGAACTCCCGCACTCTGCTTTCTCCCGCAGCAGCTCAGAAATTTGCCGAACTGGGCGGAAATCTCAGCGGCGTCGAATTTCTGATGGTAGTAGCGGCCATCTGGTTTGGCTGCAACAATGCGGCTCGCGACATCGTCGGCGAATGGACTATTTTTCAGCGCGAGCGCATGGTCAATTTGAAGCTGCCCTCCTACGTCTTCTCCAAATTTGCCGTCCTGTTTGCCCTCTGCGTTTTTCAGTGTCTCGCACTCCTCACCATTGTTTACTTTTGGTGTGATTTGAAGGGTGACTTTCTTCACACGGCTGCCGTCCTGATCCTATCTTCGCTGGTCGGGGCGTCCCTGGGACTGGCCATCTCCTCGCGCAGCAGCACAACCGAAAGCGCGATTGCGCTGCTCCCAGTCGTCCTGCTGCCCATCATTACCTTGGGAGGAGGAATTCGCGCGGTCTACAAAATGCCCCGCCCGGCGGAGTTGCTGAGCTACGCCGTCCCGTCACGATGGGCGTTCGAATCTGATTTGGTGGAGGAAGCCAAAGGCCGTGCATGCGGCTATCTTCCCGGTCCCGTACATTGGGATTCCTGCCCAAACGGCGACGGCAAAGGAGTGGATGCCGCCACCGCGCAAGTTCCCGAAGCAATTGACGGACCGGAAGGAGAGAAACAGCCGGCCGCACCAAAGACAGGCGAAAGCCGCCGCTTCTCCTTCCTCCAGACGCTCGAGGCGTTAGCTGGGATGGCTGCTCTTCTGATCGTCACAGTGCTCGGCTTCCTGCGAATGCGTGACATTAACTAGTTTCAGTTTTTCTCTCGCGTTCTCGGCGCTTCTCTTTGCGGCCTCGGCGGTTAAGCGCTTTACGTTCGACGCATCAACAGCTTGCAACCGCAGAGTACGCCGAGATCTGCGCCAAGCACGCCGAGAAGAATTACCCAAGGGGCACGGAGCTTGCGTGCCCCCTCTGAAACGGCTGCCCTACGCAATCCTCATATTCTTGGCGATGTTTGCGGCATTGCCCGGTACCGGTGCCTCTGCCTTGATGGGCACTGGTCCCATGACGTACTCCGCGGGACCCAGCCGTTCGCTGGAATCCATGGCCTCGTCCCATTTCACTTCTTTGCCGGTGTAAGCGGCCATCCTGCCCATGATGCCGGCGAGCGTGGAGTAGGCCACATTCTGCGCTTCATTGATCGGCTGGTTGTTGCGAATCGCCGTGACGAAGTCCACGTGCTCCTGATCGTACGGGTTGATCTTGCTTTTACCCGGGTCCTGTCCTGGCTCCTGATACATCCAGACGACATTATGTTTCAGGTCATAGATAGTGTTCTTGCAATTGGTGTAGCCCTCGGTCCCTATAACGTATTCGGAAACTTCCTGCGCGCAGCCGTCAATCTGGCGGCACATGCTCTCCATAATTCCGCCGTTGGGATAGGCGAACTGCACGTTGAAGAAGTCGTATTGATCGCCGGTCACCTTCTGGACGCGCCCGCCGGATCCAATGACCGACGCCGGATTCATCCCCGTGAACCATTGCGCAACGTCGAGATTGTGAACATGCTGCTCCAAAATATGGTCTCCGGAAAGCCAGCGCCAGTTCACCCAATCGCGCAACATGGCTTCCATGTCGGACCACCCTTTCTTTTTTGGCACATACCACAATGGGCTGCCATTCCAACGGACACATGCCCCGACAATCTGGCCGATGGCGCCATGGGAGACGCGATTGTAGGTTTCAAGATAGGTGCGGTGGTGCCGCCGCTGGGTTCCCGCCACCACCGAGAGGTTGTACGCGGCGGCTTTCTGGCCGGTCGCCAGCACGGAACGAATGCCCGGCGCATCTACAGCGACAGGCTTCTCAATAAAGCAATGCTTTTTGGCCTCAACCGCTGCGTCGAAATGGATGGGACGAAAGTGCGGTGGCGTGGCGCAGATTACCAGGTCTACGTCGGTCGCGAGCACTTTCTTGTACGCATCAAAACCGAGGAAGCAGTGATCGTCGGCGATCTGTTGCTGGGCTTTTTGCGCAAGATCGGCACGGCATTTATCCAGACGCTCGGGGAACATATCTCCGAGTGCCGTGATTTTGAGGTTCGGCCCTGCCTTCAGAAAGTTCAGTGCCGCGCCGGTGCCGCGCTCACCACAGCCGATCACGCCGGCTTTCAGCGTCAGACCATCTGGGGCGGTGTCCACAAACTTCACGGTGGGATAAGATTTCTTGCAACTGGCCAGCACCACTCCGGCGCCCGCGGCTGCTACTGCGCCGATAAATGTTCTCCGGTTAAAATCCTTTTTCTCCGATTCGGTCTTTTCATCGGTCATCTTCCAGCTCCTTAGCGAACGAGAATGAATTGCAAGTCCTGAACCTGTTGGAACTAAATTAATGCTTGCCGGCCTTCGCAACCTGCTGCGTTGCGTTCGGCTGGACGCCATCATATTCGCGGACCACTCGAAAGCCCACATCCGTAACGTCCGAATACCACCAAATGCTTTTGGGAGATTGCGGGTCGGTGAGCAGCCAGTCTGCCTCTCGCGTATGGTCGCGTGCGGCACAGCGTAAGTTGGCGGCATCGGAGTAATACGAACCCCCCCGCACCACGTGCTCCGTGCCAGATTCCGGCCCGCGAGGATCCACCGCCCCAGACTCGGGCAGGTGCGAGTAAGCTTCAGGATCGTACCAATCGAGGCAGAACTCCCGCACGTTTCCCAACATATCCGTCAGACCCCAGGGGTTCGGTTTGGCCACGCCCGTGGGGTGGGTTTCGTCGGCGCTATCGCTCCGGTACCAGGCGAAGTCAATAAGCGGAGCAGTCTTTACACCCAGCACATGATTGAGCCATCGCTGGTTGGTAAAAGAAGAAGGGTCGCCGGCAAAGAAGTAAGGAGACGCGGTGCCCGCCCGCGCCGCATACTCCCACTCTGCCTCCGTGGGAAGGCGATACTTTTTCCCGGTGATTTGCGAAAGCCATTCGCAGAATTTGGTCGCAGCGTAATACGTCATCGTGATGGCAGGCCGCGAGCCTCTCCCCCAGCCCTGATCCGGAGACCCATAAGGAGGGGAGGGCCCGCTCACTGCGTCAACTTTGCCGTTGGCCGTCGCGTCCCGCGTGCGTCCCGCAGTTCCACGTTGCAGAAGGTAAACCTCATATTCTCGCCAGGTCACCTCCGTTCTTTCCATCCAGAACGGGCTGATTTTCACCTGGTGAACCGGACCCTCATCGGCGCGCCGGTACGCTTCCGAATTGGGACTCCCCATTTGGAACGAACCTCCAGGAATAGCCACCATGCGGATTTTCACCGCCGAGCCCGGAAACTCTTCTGTATAGCTGGCGAACCCTTGTGGATTTGCCGGAAATGCCTCCTCGAGTTCCTGCTCGTGAGCGGCAGCCTCATCCACGACCTCCTCAGACTCCTTGCCGCGATAGTGTCCTGTATGAAGATGGCAGTTGATGCACCGTATCTTGTCCTTCGAGCGCTGGTAGTGCAAGTGTGCATCCGAGCCCTTTTTGGATAGCCCGACGCTGAACAAGTTGGCATGGCAGCGTACGCAAGCGCTGTCGTAAGTGAACGTACGAGCCTGGGTAAGAGTCTGCTTGGATTGCCAGTTAATTTTTGTGAGATCCTTAAATACCTTGCCGTAGATATCCTGGCCCCCCAGGCGTGCTTTCTCGCTGTAGTAACCAACACCTCCTGCGGGCAGGTGGCACTCAATGCAATGAACCACTACGCCGCTCTTGGTGCTGTAATGCGGCGACCGAATCCAGGTTTGTGTGGCGTCCGGGTGTACATGGCAAGCCCGGTCGCAAAACCTGTCTGAAGATGTAGCATCCATCCCCCCTTTGCCCGATAGGAAGATGGCGAAACCGAAGCAAGCCCCAATTCCGATGAGCAGCAAACTCTTGTGTCGTAGACCGACGTTCTTGAGGCCGGTAAACACGCGCCTGGATTAATTGCCCCTTTCTCCGCAATTGCTGGGAAAGCCGCGCGACCTATCGCGTTTCCATTGTCCGTTCACTTCGCGAACCCACAGCGCCTCCACCCCCGGAAGCGACTCGGCCACTCGGATTCCCTCGGCCACCGGCATTACAGAAAACGCCGTGGCGAGAGCGTCGGCCGTGGTCGAATCCCGGGCGATGACCGTCGTGCTGCTTCTTCCTTCCAGCGCCCATCCACTCAGGGGATTAATGACGTGTGAATAACGATGACCATCGAGTTCGAGGAATTGATGTTCGTCGCCCGAAGTGGAAACCGCGGCGTCGCGCAGCAACACGCTGCAGGGCCGGCTGCCCGCATCCTGATCGGCTGTCTCGACCCTGACTTCCCACCCGGAACTGCCCGGCGGCGCTTCGGCCACCGCAACCTCTCCGCCAGCCACCACCATGGCGTGCTTGATCCCTTGCGACTGCAGCACGGCCAGCATCTGGTCTGCGGCATAACCTTTACCAATCGCGCCAAGGTCCAGCATCATACCCGCGCGCTTCAGGAAGACAGCGTGATGAGCCGCGTCCAATTCGATGTTGCGATAGTTCACCAACCGCCTGGCGCTTGCTATTTCCGCAGCTTCCGGCAGGCGTCCGCTCTTTCGCGCCGCGCCCCACAGCTTCACCAGCGGCCCGGAGGTGACGTCAAACAAGCCGTCCGATAGCCCGGAAACCCAGAGGGATTTGGCCAGCACGTCATACAACTCGCTGCTGGCCGGGAAGGGCGCAGCCGAGCCCTCGCGCGACAGACGCATGAGTTCGCTGTCGGCGCGGTAATCGCTCATGATTTCTTCCAGATCTTCCGCGCGCATGAAGGCCGCGTCTGCCGCTTGTGAAGCCTGAGCGCCCTGTGTTGAATACACAGTGATTCGAAACACAGTCCCCATGCGGGGTAGAGCATATTCGAACCGTTTCAGGGCTGGGCCGGCCGCCAGACGTTGGGAAAAGGCGGAAGAGCCCAGTCCGAGCACAAGACAAGCCATGGCGATGCTGCGGCAGAGGGAGGCCATTCCCTCCCCGAACAAGCTATTTGTAAGATGACGGCTCAAAGATCGGGAAATGCCTGCTGACAAGCGAAGACTCAAGTTCTGCCCCGGCTGCGCCCGCGAGCGTTCTGGGAAGCCCGTGTTCGGCTTTGCAACCGGCAATCGGGCGCAAAGGTCCATTGGTGGCCTACTCGACCCTAAGAAAATAACTCCCGGGACAGTATGACTTCCATCACCGCCATGCGTGACCGCAAACACCGCACAGGATCCGCATTGGTCTAAGAGTCCACCCGGCCGCTCAAAAGGCCTGCTTATTCTCGATAAACTGAGCCCGCCGTCAGTCCACCACCGCGTGCACAACAATACTGGTTTCCCGAATTGTGCAACTGGCGTCTAAGCGGGCCCCAATGGCTTTCACGCCGCAAGGCTCATTCGTCTTTTTGTAGAGTCCACTCCAGGTTTTTGGAATCCCTTACGCCTGTCGGCGAATCCAAGTGCGTATGCCTACTTCAAATGCAACTGCCGGCGGTACGGTGTCTATCGCCAAAGATCTCGTTGTCCATCGTCTTGGATTTGGCGCTATGCGAATTACCGGCAAAGGGGTCTGGGGCGACCCCGAAGATCCGGCCGAATGCAAACGTGTTCTCAAGCGCTTGCCGGACCTCCGTGTCAATTTCATAGATACGGCCGATTCCTACGGACCGGAAGTCAGTGAGAATCTTATTGCCGAAGCGCTCTATCCCTATCCCAAAGACCTGGTCATCGCGACCAAAGGCGGCTTTACTCGCCAGGGCCCCAACAAATGGGCTCAGGTAGGCCGGGCCGAGTACCTGCGGCAATGCGTGGAAATGAGCTTGCGCCGTTTGAAGCTCGAGCGTATCGATCTCTACCAACTTCACCGCTTCGATCCCAAAGTTCCCGCCGAAGAATCGCTAGGCGAACTGAAAAAGATGCAGGATGAAGGCAAGATTCGCCACGTTGGCCTCTCCGAGGTTTCCGTGGCGGAAATCCAACGCGCGCAGCAGATTCTCCCGGTAGTTAGCGTACAGAACAAATACAATCTCACCGATCGGGCGCACGAGGACGTGCTTTCGTACTGCGAAAAAAACAAGATCGTATTCATCCCCTGGTTCCCGCTGGCCGCCGGCAAGCTCAGCCAGTCGGGCAGTGTGCTCGACCGGCTGGCGAAGGCTCATAATGCCTCGACTTCGCAGGTGGCTGTCGCCTGGCTACTCTGGCGTTCGCCCGTAATGTTGCCGATTCCGGGCACATCGCGCGTGAAGCATTTGGAGGAGAACGTCGCCGCCGCCGAACTGAAAATGAGCCAGGCAGAATGGCAGTCGTTAGAGGAAGCAGCCACGAAGGCGGTGTAAGGAACCTCCGCTTCCGCTAGACAAGATGCAATTCCCGGATCTTGCCCAGCAGCTTGGTCGTGTCAATCGGCTTGAACAAGTAGGCGTCACATAGCGACTGGAATGACTGCACGACATTCTTAACGTCGTCTAGCGCCGTGGTCATGATGATTTTGGCCCCGTGCGTGGATAGCGTGCCGTCCGCCTCCTCGATTTCGCGGATTGCTTTCACGGCGGCCTGCCCGTCCATTTCCGGCATCATGATGTCCATGCAGATGAGGTCGTAGCCCCGTCCGCTGTCGTGCGCTACCTGAAAGGCTGTCACCGCCTCTTTCCCGTTCACCGCAATGTGGCATTCGCCATAATGCGAAAGAAAAGACTGCAGCAGCAGCCGGCTGGTGAAGTCATCTTCAACGATGAGTGTGCGCATTGTGTGATTTCCTCCGGAGCTTCATGACATCCACCCTGAACGTTTGAGCGTAGCTTTGAGTTTTTCGAGCTCGTCTCCAAGTCTTGGCAACAGACCGAAGGCGCGGTCCAACTGCTCCGTCGCCGCCGCCTCTTGCGCCTCGAAGCAAAGCGCTTGCAGTCGCTCGGCTGAAATCGTCGCGGCAGCTCCCTTCAAAGTGTGCGCCTGCAGCCGCGCGCCACTGGCGTCGCCCTTCTCCAGCCGATCCTTCAGCGCTCTGAGTTGCAGCGGCGCGTCGTCTAGGAATCCGGCGATGACCTCGGCAACCAGTTGCCTGTCGCCGGCTACCCGGGACAGTAAGTCGCTTTCATGAAAAACGGCGGATGATGCGCCGGATTGCACGCTCATCCACTTCTGCAGAGCCTCGGCCAGCTGCTGCGGCTCAATCGGTTTGGCTAAGTAGTCGTTCATGCCGGCCTGGATGCACTTATCGCGGTCCCCGGTCATAGCGTCGGCGGTGAGCGCAATCACTGGAATATCGCGGTTTCGTATGCCGTTTTCCCCCTGACGAATGCGGCGCGTCGCCTCGTAGCCATCCATTCCGGGCATGCCGCAATCCATCAAGACCGCGTCATAATCTTTTTCTTCAAGCGCGCTAATAGCCTCCATGCCATTCGCGGCGACATCAGTTTCATACCCAAGCTTGCGCAGGATGGCAGTCGCCACCTGCTGATTGGTACGGTTGTCTTCCGCGAGGAGGATCCGTCCTCCCCGCCTCGAAGCTGGTTGTATTAGGGGCGCTATTGCCGACCGCAGGCTCTTGCTTTTGTCAGTTATCGCTATGGCGCCGCCCCTTGGCTGCTTTTCAAACGCTGCGGTAAAACAGAACTCGGAGCCTTTACCTTCCTTGCTCTCGACGCCGATTTCGCCGCCCATCATCTCCACCAGTTGCTTGGAGATGGCGAGCCCGAGCCCGCTGCCGCCATACCGGCGCGTGCTCGAGGCATCTGCCTGCACGAACGGCTCAAACAGGGAAGCGGCTCGTCCCTGCGGGAAGCCGATGCCGGTGTCGCGCACCGTGAAGCGCAGAATTATCGCATCGTCTTGCTGTGATTCCAATTTCACTCTGGCGGCGACCTCGCCCTTCGCTGTGAACTTCACCGCGTTGCCCAATAGGTTCAACAGGACCTGGCGAACTCTGCCAGGATCTCCACGTAACAGGCACGGGGTTCCCGGCTCCACTTCGCAAATCAGTTGGAGGCCCTTTTCGGATGCCTTGATCGCCAGCACCGCGGCCGCATCCTCGAGCGTCTTGCGCAGATCGAAGTCGGTGGTCTCCAGTGTCAACTTACGCGCCTCGATCTTCGAGAAATCCAGGATGTCGTTGATCACTCCCAGCAATGCCTCGCCACTGGCGCGCACCAGATGAGCGTACTGCTTCTGCTCCGGCGTCAGCTCGGTGTCGAGTAGCAAACCAGCGGCCCCGATTACCCCGTTCATCGGGGTGCGAATTTCATGGCTCATGTTGGCCAGGAACTGGCTCTTGGCGAGGTTGGCGGCTTCCGCGGCTTCCTTCGCCCTTCGCATGTCCTCCTCGGCATGTTTACGCTGGGTGATATCCGAAAGAAGACCGTCGGCGTAGCGCACCCCGTTCTTTTCATAGACGGCAACCGCCCGGTCACGCACCCAGATCCATTCTCCGGACTTACGCTGGACACGGCACTCTACGTCGTAAAAGACACCCCTTGTAAACAGCGCCTCCAGGCCAGCTCGTACTCGGCCAAGGTCGCCTGGATGAATCCGTTCCAGAAAAAACGGGGTCCCGCGCTCCTCTACTTCGCTGGTGTTATAACCGCTAAGTTTTTCTACGTTGGGGCTGACAAACACGATGTGCCCCTTCGCATCCGCCGTCCAGGCGACATCGGGAATGTTGAGCACCAGTGAGCGGAATTTTTCTTCCGCCTGCGCCAGAGCCTGCTCCGCCTGCCTCCGCTCTGTGATGTCTTCATAGGTTCCGATGATCCCGGTCACCTTGCCGGTTCGGTCTCGCAGAGGGAGTTTGTTTGATCGGAGCCACAACTGGCTTCCATCGCGCCTGTTTTGGGGCTCCTCAAAGTTCAACTTAGGCAATTTCTGATCCATCACTACTCTGTCATCGGCTCGATAGAGTTCTGCCACCCCGCTCCATGCCAGATCGGAATCGCTCTTTCCGGCAATCTCCGCTGGATTTCTCAAACCGGCATCTCCGGCGAACGGCTGATTACAGCCGAGATAGACGCTGTTTCGGTCCTTCCAGAAGACACGTTGCGGAATAGTGTCCAGGATGGACTGCAGCATCTGCCGCGACCGGTGCAATTCGTCCTCCGCCTTTTTGCGCTCGGTCACATCCATGCAGGTGCCCACAAACTCGACGAGTTCGCCAACCTCATTCACCACGGGATGACCCGTACAGTGGATATTTCGAATCGATCCATCTTTGCCGGAAACTCGCAGGTCCGCCGCGTAATCTTCTCTTGCCTGCATGGATTCGCTGATCAGGCGCCGAAACAGAGGCTGGTCGTCGGGATGAATTCGCTTTTCTGCCTCCTGGACCGGTACCACCCCCTGGGCTGGCTCCATACCGAATATTCGATAATGTTCCTTCGACCAGAAGGCGATTTCCTGTCTGGCCACATTCCAGGCCCAACTGCCGATGTGGCTGAGCTTTTCCGCTTCCGCCAGGTAGGCCTCGCTGCGCCGCAGTTCTTCTTGCACCCGCTTGCGCTCCGTGGTGTCGGAGAATATGCCGTCGGCGTAGCGCATCCCATCCTTCTCATAGGTGCGGTATGCCCGGTCGTGAATCCAAATCCACTGGCCATCCTTGCGTTGCACCCGGTACTCGACATCGAAGGGCCGGCCCTCAACAAAGAGCTGTTCAAAAGCCTTCTGGATGCGCTCACGGTCGTCGCCATCAATACGCCCAAACCAGGCTTCCGGCCCCTTTTGCCGGATCTCCTCGGAAGTAAAACCGGTGACCTGCTCGACACAGGGACTGATGTAATCGGTCTGCCCGTCCACCGTAGACGTCCACACGACGTCAGGAATATTGGCGACCAACGAGCGGAATTTCTCTTCGCTCTGGCGAAGCTTCTGGTGGGCCAGCTTGCCGTCCGTGATATCGACAGTCGTACCGACCAGGCGCAGGGCGTTGTTGTTCAGACTGATCACCACTTGACCGCGGCTGCGGATCACGTGCACGCTGCCGTTGCGGTGCACGATGCGATGCTCAAGGTCGAAGGGTTCATGAGTCTTCAGAGCACGCGCGATCGTCCCCTGAAGGCGCTCCCGATCCGGAGCCGGAATAACCTCCATCAGTTTGTCCAGCGCGACCGTGCCCGCATTCGGGGGCAAATCAAAGATGCGGAAAAACCCACCCGACCCGCGAAATTCGTTGGTCTGCAGATCCAGTTCCCAGCTGCCCAGGGGTACAATGTGCTGCGCCTCTTCCAGGCTCCGCTCGCTGCTTTGCAGGGCCGCTTCCATGCTGCGGCGTTCGCTTACATCCTGCTTGATGGCGATGAAATTGGTGATCACGCCGCTGGCGCTGCGAATCGGCGTAATCGACATCTCGTCGGTGTAAAGTTTCCCGTCTTTGCGGCGATTGAGAAGTTCGCCATGCCAGACCTGACCCGAAAGAATCGTCTGCCAAAGTGTCCGATAAAAGGTGGGATCTTGCCGATCGGACTTCAGCAATCGCGTGTTTTGTCCGACCGCTTCCTCGGCGCTGTACCCGCTCAGCTTGGTGAAAGCGGAGTTCACATACTGAATTGTGGCCGTGGTGTCGGTGATCATAACGGCCTCACGAATCTGTTCAATCGCGGTCGCGAGCAAAGCGAGGCTGCCGGAGCCTAAGGGCGTCGTATCTGCAACCGCGAGCTTCGGAGTCTTTTCGTCAACTCCCGTACCACGAGAATGGCTCGGCATCGTTTTGCCATTGGACGCCGCCGCTGGTTTCCTGCTGTTCATCGGACCCTACTTCACCAGCTTCTGGACTACGGAAATCAGTTGCTCGGCGTTGAACGGCTTCACAATCCAACCGGTCGCGCCGGCCTTGCGCCCAGCATCCTTCTTCTCCGCCTGTGATTCCGTCGTCAGCATGAGGATGGGAAGGAAAGAGCATCCGGGTAATTTCCGGACTGCCGTGATCATCTGGATCCCATCCATATTGGGCATGTTGAGGTCGGTGATGATCAGATCGAACTTCCCGGCGCTTGCCTTGCCCAGGCCATCTTTCCCATCGACCGCTTCGGCGACTTCGTAGCCCGCCTTGCGCAGAGTAAAGCTCACCATCTGTCGAACACTGGACGAGTCGTCCACGGCTAAGATTCGCTTCATCGGTGGTCTCCTGCCGCCGGTATGAGAGTTCCTTTCCCTACCGAACCGAACCGCGGCTAAAACAATTCCACGCTGTTGCCCGCAAATGTTTGTTGCGCGATCGGCAGAGGGGTCCCGTGCAGGGCGGCCTGCAAAACCTCACGCTCCATCTCCGTCGTATAAAAAGACGAGAACAGCTGCTCCACATCCGCCGGATCGTATCCCTTTTTTATGTTGGGGTCGGCGGCCTCGAACTCGTGCCGCACCGATTCCAGTTCCTCCATCACCGCATCGAGACGCCCGGAACAAGCCTCGAGAAGATCGCCGGTACTTCCCACCGTGGCGGCTTTCGCCTGCATTCGCCCGGTGGCGAGTTCCATCTCCTGAGCCTGTTTGGCCGCAAATGTGGCCGCAGCTTGCAGATTATCGAGCCCCGTCTTGGTTTGCAGCCGCGCTTCCCGCAGCTTGTCGTTGCTGGCGATGGAGAACGCCTCCATCACCTGGTTAGTGTGCTCCGACAGTTGCAGCAGCTCTTGCATCGCCTGCGCCGATTGATCGGTAATCTGGCTCCATTTCGCCGAGATGCCCTCGATACTTTTGGCGATCGCCAGCATGGCGGCCGCCTTGGCGCCCAGGCGGCTCGCCTCCACGATGGAGTTGAAAGCCAGCAGCTGCAGGCGGTCCCGCACGGATTTGGACCTTTGCAGATGTTCCATGACCAGTTGCATCAGGTTGGAAAGCCCGCCCAGCGTGCGTCGCAGCCTCTCGCTGTAAACTTCACTTTCGTTTTCGAGTACCTCGACTTGCGCCAGCTGCGACGAAACCTCCCGCTCCCTCTCGAGCACCAGGGGACCGATTCCCACCACTTCGGACGCGCTTATCCGTAAGATTCCGTCCATGCACGTGCGGATCTGCGACACCCAGCCGCCGACCGTTTGCTTGATGTTCTTCACTTGATGAATCTGGATGGCGAGACCGGCATACGCTCGCGCCAGTTCTGCGGCGCTTCCATCTTCCGCGTTCCCCTCGCTGGCCCTTCTTGTGCCGATGATCGCCGAGAGCCTGGTCTACATGTTCGATTTGCTGGTGCGTGATGTCGTGTGCCTGGATGCCCGCCACCACTCCAGCGATCTGCTGCGCAATGTCTTCCACGTATCTCTTGAATTGCACCGGAGTGGTTGCGAGGTGGCTAAGACCGGCTTCTACTACCTCCAGGGCATTCCCCAGGTCGATTTCAATGCGGCCTAAGTGCTTTTGCAGGCGAGGCAGTTCCGTCGAAAGCACCTGCTTCGTCTCCTCGATCGCAATCTTGCGCGCGTCCGTTTGGCTGGCAAGCGCTTGTATATCGTCGGTCACCGATTTGGAGAACTCGGCCAGCTCCTGGGCCAGATATCGGAACCCGGTGCCCACTGTACTCAGGCGCGCCCCTTCAATATTTGTGAGCACGCTCAACGCTCGGATTTCCAGTGCAATCGCTCTTTGACCGCGGCTTACGACCGACAGTTGGCCCAGCAGCTTCGCTTCCCGAGTCACGGTCTCCAGAATTCCGTTCGTGGCCTGCACCTTCTCTCCCAGGAAGTGCTTGGCGGCTGCACCCAGGCTTCGTACCTCGGGCAGAACGGAAGCCACACTCTCATTCTCGACGCAGCCGACAATGCCCGCCGCCAGATTTAAGATCATGTCGGTAGCGCCGGCCAGAGCTTCGAACGTTCGAGCTACGGATTCAATCTCAGCTTCGCTGTCTCGCGCTAATTCCTGCAGTTCATGCCTTGCCTTGGCCAGCGCGCCAACGGCCCCCGCATGCGTCCCCAGACTCATCCCGGCCTGTGCTGCTCCTGAACCCAAACTGACCTCACCGTGCGTTGGAGAGAATTGCCCCGGCAACGGCCTGCAGGGGAAGTACCTTGTCCACCGCGTTGCGTTTGATCGCTTCTTTCGGCATGCCGAAGACCACACAGGTGGCCTCGTCCTGCGCGATCGTCACTGCTCCTGCCTGCTTCATCTCCAGCATTCCGCTGGCCCCATCGTCCCCCATTCCGGTCAGAATGACGCCGACTGCATTCTGCCCGGCATAGCGGGCGGCGGAGCGAAACAATACGTCCACCGAGGGCCGGTGACGGCATACCAGCGGCCCTTCCTTGATGTCTACGTAATAGCGTGCCCCGCTGCGCTTCAGCAGCATGTGATGGTTGCCCGGCGCGATCAGCGCCCGCCCGCGCAGAATCGTGTCATTCGACTCCGCCTCTTTGACCGTAATGCTGCACAGACCATCCAGACGGTTGGCGAAGGCGCGGGTAAACATCTCCGGCATATGCTGCACGATGACAATCCCCGGCGTGTCCGGCGGAAGCGCTTCCAGTAAAGTCTTGAGCGCTTCGGTGCCGCCGGTGGAGGCGCCGATCGCCACCACCTTTTCTGTGGTCTCAGCCATGGCGTGGGTTGCCGGCGAAAGAATCGCATCCGCGGTCAGCTTGGGCTCCACGGTGCGGCTGGGGCGCAAAAGCTGCAACTTGGCCGCGGCCGCCGCCTTCACCGCCTGGCACAGGGTTATTCGGGACTCTTCCAGAAACTGTTTGCTGCCCAGCCGGGGTTTGGTGATGATCTCCACTGCCCCGTATTCGAGCGCCTTCAGCGTGCTTTGTGCGCCCTCTTCCGCCAGGCTGGAACAGATCACCACCGGAATCGGGTGTTGCGTCATGATCTTCTGCAGGAACGTCAGCCCGTCCATGCGCGGCATCTCGATATCGAGGGTAATCACGTCCGGCACTTGCTCGCGGATGCGCTCGGTCGCAACGTAAGGATCCGCAGCAGTTCCCATAACCTCAATCTCGGGATCGCTGGAGAGCACGTCCGTCAGCGTCTGGCGCACCACTGCGGAGTCATCCACAATGAGGACGCGAATTTTCCCCGTGCCCATGCGTTGCATTCCGCCTGTGTTCCTCCGTGTCCTCGGTGGTGTCGGGTTTTGCACTTAGCGCTTAGCCCAAGGGGATTCCTAATCCTCCATCACTTCCTCGAACAGCACTCGCGGCAGCCGGCGAAGCAGCACTTCTCCGGTTTTCGTATTGAACCGCAGGTTCAGTCCGGAAGTCCCTCCCAGGCTCGATGCGATCAAATCAAATCCCTCTGCCCGCACAATCTCGATGGCGGTTTCACAATTCAGCCTGCCCACCGTGGGTTTCGACGACCCCGACTTGGTGACCACGAGCACATCGGCACCGCCAAACAACTTGACCTCCACCTCCTTGCGAAGCGCCCCCAGTTCGTCGAATCGCCGCGCCAGGTCTCGAATGGAGAAGTCCACATAGCGGTGTCCCGCCGTACGGCTGAAACCAGCCGCCGCGTTTCCCGGATACTTGGGCAAAAGGGAATGGCAAAGCGCGCCAATCCCCAGCTTCGCGCTCCAGAACGTGACTCCGACGCAGGAGCCGAGAATGGTGCGAATGACTGCAGGTTCGCGTGCCAGGTAAAGTTCCCCCGGAAACAAATAGACCTCCGGCAGCTCGCCTTCAACTTCCAGCATCGGCTTTCCTGTAGAGAGCGGGAGCAACCGGCAGCAGGGGGAGATCCATGTCGTGCAGGCTCTCGGCGTGCCCGACGAACATGTATCCGCCGGGCACAAGTTGCCGTGCCAGTTTTTGCAGAATCTGCTCCTGGGTTTGCCGGTCGAAATAAATGATCACGTTCCGGCAAAAGATCGCATCCACCATTTGCGGCAGCCCGAAGCTGGCGTCCATAAAGTTCAGCCGCCGGAACTCGACCCGTTGCCGCAATTCCGGAACGATCCGCAAAGTTTGAGAATCCGGATCACGGCTCCGCATAAAGTACCGGCGCTTCAGCTCCACCGGTACGGGGTCCACCACTTCGCTGTTGAAGACGCCCAGCTTCGCCTTCGCCAACACCTTGGTCGATATATCGGTGGCCAGCACCCGGAAACGAAAGCCCGGATGGTTGCGGCCATAATCATCCAGCACCATGGCCAAGGTGTAGGGTTCCTCGCCCGTGGAGCACCCCGCACTCCACACCCACAGCTCTGGACGTGCGCTGTTGCGGGACGCCAGATCGGGCAGCGCTCGCTGCGCCAGAAACTCGAAATGCGCGGGCTCGCGGAAGAAATCGGTCTTGTTGGTTGTGACCACGTCCAGCAGGTGAACGATTTCTTCCTTCTGGCCATCGCGCCGGAACAGATACGCACAGTATTCGGCGTAGGTATTCAGCCGCAGGTCCCGCAGACGTCGCTTGATTCGCAGTTCGAGCATGGTTTTCTTGTCCGCACTCAGGTTGATGCCCGACTCCGTATAGATCAGGCTCCGAAGCCGATTGAAGTCCGCATTGGAGATGGCGTCCGCGTGGCCCGTCATAACAAACCGCGCGCCTCACGCCGCGCTTCCTCCCTCCACCGCGGCGCCCGTCACCGCTTTGCTGCTGCCCTCCACCGACCGCACCGCAGCCAGTTCCTCGGCCGAAAAGACGCGGTCGATATCCAGAATCATGATGAATTGCGCGTCCCGTTTCCCCATGCCTTTGATGAAATCGGTACGAATCTGAGTTCCGATTCTGGGCGCCGGCTGGATCTGGTCCGGCTCCAGATCGATCACCTCCTCCACCGAATCCGCCAGCGCGCCAATCACCGTAGACTCGTTCTCCAGCAACACTTCCACCACCACGATGCAGGTGTTGCGGGTGCGCTCGGTTTTCGACATTTCGAAGCACAGCCGCAGGTCTACGACCGGCACCACGCTGCCCCGCAGATTGATCACGCCGCTCATGAAATCGGGCGTGCGCGGAATTTCCGTAATGTTCGTGAAATCGAGCACCTCTCGCACTTTGGCCACGTCGGTGGCAAAAATCTCGTTGCCCAGCTTGAAGGTGAGATATTGCCGCGTCTCGGTGATTTCAGTAACGCTCATGTCCGCTCCTTTGGCGTTTGAAAGGCATCTTGGACCTCGAACCATCCCCCTTAAAAGCGTTCGAATTCTTTGTCCATCTCATCGCCTTTCTCCTTGAGCTTGAGATTCACTCCCGACCTTGGCCGCTGGCTTCTTGCCGGCTACGGCGCTGTGGCCGTTCGGCTTAGCCGGCTGCCCAGCCGCAGGCGCAGAGTGCCGCATCTGCGTCGGAGTGCTGTGCCGCGCCGCCGTATGGCCATCTTCCCCGGTGCGGAAGAATGACAGCGCGCTCACCAGTTGATCGGACTGGCTGCTGAGTTCCTCCGTCGTCGAAGCCATCTCTTCGGAAGCCGACGCATTCTGCTGAATGACCTTTTCCAGTTGCTGCAGCGCCTTGTTGATCTGTTCGGCGCCCGTGTCCTGCTCTTTGCTGGCGGCGCTGATCTCCTGCACCAGTTCCGCCGTCTTCTGGATGTCGGGCACCAGTTTCGCCAGCATCTCCCCGGCTTTCTCCGACACCTTCACCGTCGTGCCCGAGAGTTGGTTGATCTCCCCGGCCGCTTTCTGGCTGCGCTCGGCGAGCTTGCGCACTTCCGCCGCCACCACGGCAAAGCCTTTGCCATGCTCCCCGGCGCGAGCCGCCTCGATGGCAGCGTTCAGGGCCAGCAGGTTGGTCTGGCGCGCGATTTCCTCAATGATGGAGATCTTGCTGGCAATCTCCCTCATCGCCGTCACCGCCTCCAGCACCGACTTGCCGCTCTCCTGCGCGTCGGTCGCCGATTTGTTGGCGATCTTGTCGGTTTGCTGCGCGTTGTCGGCGTTCTGCTTGATGTTGGAGACCATTTCCTCCATCGACGACGAAGCCTCCTCCGCGGATGCCGCCTGCGCGCTGGCGCCTTTCGATACCTCGACCGAGGCCGTACTGATGGATTGGCTGGCCGCCGCCACTTCGCCCGCAATGCTGCGAATATCGCTGACGGTTCGGGTCAGGCCGCTCACCATCGAGCCCAGCGCCTGCATCAGCTTGTCCTGGGCGGATCGTTCGCGGATGGCTACGGTCAGATTGCCGTTGGCGATCTCCTCCGCCGCCAGCGTGATCTCGTTCATGGCGACAATCAGCGTGTTCAGATTATTTTTGATGGTGTTGAAGTCGCCGTAATAGGTATCGGTGATCTGCGAAGGAACGTCGCCCTTGCTGATTTGTTCCACATAGCGTGCCGCGACATTCAGCGGAGCAATCACCGCATCGAGGATGGCGTTTACCCCGCGCACAATCTCCGCATAAGCGCCCTGGAACTGGTCCGGCTTTCCTGCGTTCGGCCAGCTGCCCGGCGTTCGATGCGTCGGTCAGGCGCGCCAATTCTTTTTGCAGCGCTTGCAGAACAGTCGCTACATTGTTGACCGCCTGCTTCATCTTCTCGTGGTCGCCTTTGTAAATCTGCGCGATCAACTCGTCGATCTTTCCGTTGGAGATTTGCGCCAGAATGCGGTTGCCTTCGCCGATTGGCAGCAGGATGGCATCCAGCATGGTATTCACGCCGCGCACGATCTCCGCATACGCCCCCTGGAACTGCTCCGGCTTTCCCCGATCGGAGAGTTGCCCTTCCCGCGATGCGTCGGTCAGCCGCGCCAGTTCCTTCTGCAGCCCGCGCACCACCACCGCGATGTTGTTGACCGCCTGCTTCATCTTCTCGTGGTCGCCTTTGTAGGTCTGGGCGATCAACTCGTCGATCTTTCCGTTGGAGATTTGCGCCAGAATGCGGTTGCCTTCGCCGATCGGCAGCAGGATGGCGTCCAGCATGGTATTGACGCCGCGCACAATCTCCGCATACGCGCCCTGAAATTGTTCCGGTTTGCCCCGATCCGAAAGTTGCCCCTCGCGCGAAGCGTCGGTCAGCCGCGCCATCTCTTTTTGCAGGCTTTGCAACACGGCGGCGACATTGTTCACCGCCTGCTTCATCTTTTCGTGGTCGCCCTTGTAGGTCTGGGCGATCAGTTCGTCAATTTTCCCGGCTGAAATCTGGGCGAGAATGCGGTTGCCCTCGCCGATCGGCAGCAGGATGGCGTCCAGCATGGTGTTCACTCCATGCACAATCTCCGCATACGCTCCCTGGAACTGCTCAGGCTTGCCGCGCTCCGAAAGCTGGCCTTCTTTGGAGGCCTCGGTGAGCCGGACCAATTCTGTCTGCAGCTTCTGCACCACGGCCGCGACGTTGTTCACCGCCTCTTTCATCTTTTCGTGATCGCCCTTGTAAGTTTGGATGATCAGCTCGTCAATCTTCCCGGCGGAGATCTGCGCCAGAACGCGGTTGCCCTCCCCGATGGGCAGCAGGATCGCATCCAGCATTTCATTCATGCCTTGCACTATCTCGCGATATACCCCGCTAAACTGGTCAGCCCGCCCGCGTTCGCTGAGACGGCCCTCGCGCGACGCCTCGACCAGCCGCAGAATCTCCTGGGATACCAGCAGGACTTCCTCGTCCTCCGGCTGTTGCTTGCCGGTTGCCCGCACTCGGTGACTGTCGCCGTTGCTCCCGTTCCCCGCCTCGGCGCTGTGTAAATTGCGGCGTTCCTTTACAGCCTTGGTTGGCATGATCTAGCTCCTTTATCCTGAATTCGTTGAGTCGCTCTGCCCCGCGCTCGGCGGCGGCTTAGATTTGAGAAGATCTCGAAATTGTTATCGTTACTTCCACCATCTGCTCCCTAAACCGCTACGCTTTGTTCCGCGGACCGCAACCGCCGATGCTCGGCGTCCGGTCCCAGCGCCGTCGTCCGCACCACGTCCTGCACCAGCCGGTGCGGATCCAGAATCAAGGCCACGTTCCCATCGCCCAAAATCGTTGCCCCCGAAATCACCTGAACGTGCCGGTAAAATCGGCCCAGATTCTTAATCACCGTCTGATGGTCCCCCAGCACCTGGTCGACGACGAATCCGTAGCGCCCGGTTTCTGTCTCGGCCACCATGATCTGCTCTCGCTCCGGCTGTTTCGTCCGGATGTCGAAGTACTCCCGCAAACGGATGTACGGAATAATCTCCCCCCGCACGTTAGCGATATGTTTGCCGTTTGCCTTCTCAACGTCTTGGCGTGTGAGCTCGATGCACTCCAGCGTGGTGGCCAGCGGCAGCACAAAATAAGCCTCGCCGATCCTCACCAGCAGCCCGTCAATAATCGCCAGCGTAAGCGGCAGACGCAGCGTAACGCTCGTCCCGGCGCCGGGCTGGCTGGTAATGTCAATCGTTCCCCGTAGCGCCTCCACGCTGCGCCGCACCACATCCATGCCCACCCCTCGCCCCGACACGTCGGTAATTTCTCGCGCCGTGGAAAATCCCGGCGCCAGAATCAGAGAAAAAATGTCCGCCTCCGCCAGTTGCGCCTCGGCGGTTATCAACCCTTTCTCCAGGGCGCGTTCCCGTACCGCCTTGGCATTGATTCCGCAGCCGTCGTCCGCCACCGCAATCAGCACGTTGGCCCCCGAGTGCCGTGCCGAAAGGTGGATGGACGCCGTGGGGCGCTTGCCGCTGCGGCTTCGCTCCTCCGGCGGCTCAATGCCATGGTCCATGCTGTTGCGAATCAGGTGCATGAGCGGATCGTTGAGCTGATCGATCACCGTCTTGTCCAACTCCGTATCCGCGCCCTCGATCGTCAGTTCGACCTCTTTGTGCAGGTCCCGCGCCAGGTCGTGGACCAGACGGCGAAACCGCTCGAAGGTGGCGCGAATCGGCAGCATGCGGATGCTCATCGAGTTTTCCCGCAGGGCTGACGTCAGCCGTTCGATCTCCTCGGAGACGGCCATCACATCCGGATCCTCCCGGCGTGTAGCAATCTCCCCCAGGCGCGCCTGCACCGTTACCAACTCACCCACGAGATTGACGAACCGGTCGAGCTTGTCGGCCGGAACGCGAATGCTCGCTGCATTGTCTGGACTGTCGTACGCGCGCCGCCCATAAGGCGGGTATTTCCCTTTGGGGGTTTGCGGCGTCGCCGGACTCGGACTCGCGGCCTGAAGAGAGGGAACTTGCGCCGCCACCGGCTCAATGCTCAGCTCGCAAGTGTCTTCCACAAAGATAAAAACATCGTGGATTGCCTCTCTTGGAACGGAAGTGCTCAACTCGATTTCCCAGCTCAGGTAGCAGCGCTTGGGATCGAGTTCACGCAGCGGCGGAACTCCCCCCATATTCGCCGTGATCCCCGCGCTTCCCAGTTGCTTCAGTTCCCGCAACAGCAAAAGCGGATTGGCGCCGTTGCTCATCAGATCCGCGCCCGGGCTGAACCGGATCTGCCAATCGCGCCTCACCCCGCCGGCCGGCGGTTTAGCGGCCTCCGTGGCGGCCGGCATGGTGCGGGCCGGGCCACCGCCCTTCTTGCCGGTAAGTTGTTGCAGCCTGCTCAGAATCTCGTCGGCGGCGCTGCTCCCGGCGCTAGCGGTTTCCTCCAGCATCGCGCGGATTTGATCGAACGCCCCCAACGAGAGGTTGATGAGCTCGGGCGTGACCCGCAGGCGTCCATTGCGGACTTCGTCAAAAGCGTTTTCCAGATTGTGGGTGAAGGCCGCCAGATCGTCGAAGCCGAACATTGCTCCGGATCCCTTGATGGTGTGCAGCGCCCGGAAGGCTCGTCCCACCAGTTCGCTGTCTTCCGGATTCTCGTTCAGCGCCAGAAGCGCCGCTTCCAGTTCCACCAGGATCTCGCGGGCCTCTTCCTGAAACGCCTGCTTATATTTATCGCTCATGCGCCTCTAGGCCCGCCGTTGACTTAGGTTTCATCGGTGGGCACCGGTGGGCACCGGAAAGTTCTCAAAGCCTGCGTCGGTCGCAATGGTCTTGATCTCGTCCGGCACCGCCCCCGCGAGAACGAACTTGATGGCCGACTTCCGGGCTTCGCGCTCGGCCGCCCACAACAGTTGCAGCGCGGTCACATCCAGTTCGCTTGCTCGTCCCACATTCACCCGCAGTTCTTTTCCGGACGCCAGCCCCTGCAGAAGTAGATCTTTCAATTCGGCGGCACAACCGATGTTGATCTCGCCTTCCAGTCGGATAACGCTCTGGGCTGCGCTCTGCTCAACTGTTACTGGCATGCCTGGCTGGTTTCCTGGTCATCGCCCGCTCTGGACGTCTCTTAAGCCACGCGACAGCAGCATTCGTGGCAGCGAAGCTCTTGATACTGATCGGCTTTGCGCCGCTGGACTTTAGTCACACTACGGTCTTAAGACAACCGTGCGCCGCTTTCATGCCGGTGCCCGGCTGTCAGCCAATGGATCGGAGGTTGTGTTCCGGAAACGACATCGGCGAATCGGGGATGAACTTTAAGAAGGATTTATCGGAGGGCTGGGCCAAAGCCCTGAGCTCAACATGGAAGACTGTCCGATTTATGCCGGCAACTTGAAGAAGAAGACCGACCCATGTCCCAACTGGCTGGTCACCCCAATCGTGCCGCCATGGGCCTCCACTACCGCCTTTGCGATGGCGAGTCCCAGCCCCGTGCCTTGCACACGGTAGCGCTCGTTTTTCCCGCGGTAAAACTTGTCGAAGATGAGCGCCTGCTCAAAATCGTCGATCCCCGGACCCCGGTCCGACACGCTGACCACCAGCGCGCGATCTTTTCTTTCCGCCGTGATTCGGATGGGGGAGGCTGGAGGCGAATACTTGGCGGCGTTTTCCAGCAAGTGCGCCAATACGGCCGCGATCCGATCCACGTCGAAGGAGAGGACCGGCAAATTGTCCGCCGCAAACACCTCAACCGGATGTTCCCCGAGCCTCTGTTTGACTTCCTCTACCGCCCGCTCAATCGCATCCCGCATCGCATGCGGCTCCAGATTAAGCTCGACTTGATTGGCATCCAGTTGTGCCATTTCCGCCGCCTCGCCCACCAGGTGATCCAGCCGGTCCGTCTCCTCATTGATGACCGTCAGCAGCTCCTGCCGGTTGCTGGATTCCAGATCGGTATTCGACAGCATGGTCGTCACCGCTGCCTTGATGCTCGTCAGCGGCGTCCGAAACTCGTGCGTCACCGAGTCAAGAATCGCGGAACGCAGCTTTTCGCTCTCCCGGCTGGCCTCGGCTTTGCCCAGTTGCTCCACGGCGCCGGTACGTTCGATTGCGATCGCAATCAATGTGCCGAGCGCCTCCAGGGTTTCCCGCGACGGCGGCGCTCCGGAAAGGCCCAGCGCCCCCACGGACTTCACTCCCAGTCGCAATGGAGCAAAACAGACGTCCCGCTGTCCGTCGATGACCGGTTCTCCTCGCGCCGTAACCGATTGCAAATGTTCTGCGTCCAGTTCTCGCGTATTGCTCCCCGCAAGATAGACATCTTCCCGTCCGGGCACAAACAACGCCGCCGCGCTTACCCCAAAGCTTTCCACCAGAAATCGCGGCAGCAAATTCAATAACTCCGGCACGTTTTCCGTATTCAGCAGTTGCTGGCTGAACCCGTACAGCCGCTCGATTTCCTTCCGGCGTTGGTTCGCCCGCAGCGCCGCCCGTCGCGCCCGTTCCGAAAGCTGACTGGCAATCACCGCCGTCGCCAGAAACGCCGCCAGCGCAATCCAGTTTTGCCCGTCGGCGATGGTGAACGTGCCGTACGGCGGCAGAAAGAAGAAGTTGAACGCCAAGGTCGCCAGGATCGCCAGAAAGATCGATTGCCGCAGGCCCCAAAAAGTGGAAACGATCAGCACCGCTACCAGCAAGGTCAGCGAGACCGTCGTCGGATTTACCGGAGCGATCTCCCGGTAAAATCCGACGATCCCCGCCACCACCAGAACGCACAGCAGGAACCGCACGCTCGTGTTGTACGCCGACTTCTTCACGAGACGCATTCTACCCGACATCGACAATTTCCACGCGCTCGACGACAATAGCGGCGTGCCGAAGACTCCGGAGCAATGGCTGGAAGAAGCCGCCCCCCAGAAAGAAGCGGGCGTATTTAAGCTGTTCCTCGGCTACGCTCCCGGCGTCGGCAAGACCTACAACATGCTCAGCGAGGCCGTCCGGCGTCACAGCCGCGGCGAGCATGTGGTCATCGGGGTCATTGAAACCCACGGCCGCCGCCCCATCGCGGAACTGGCCGCACGCCTGGAAACCATCCCTCGCCGCAAGCTCGAATACAAAGGCACCGTCTTCGAGGAGATGGATGTTGACGCCATCCTGCAGCGCAAGCCCGCCGTTGTCCTGGTGGATGAACTCGCCCACACCAACATCGAAGGCAGCTGGCATCCCAAGCGTTATCAGGACGTCATCGATTTGCTGGACGCGAAAATTGACGTGCTCTCCACCATGAACGTGCAGCACATCGAGAGCCTCACTCCCCTGGTCGAGCGCATCACCGGCGTTCACGTCCGCGAAACCGTCCCCGATTGGGTGGTGCAACGCGCCGGCGAAATCGTCATGGCGGATCTCACTCCCGAAGCCCTGCAGACCCGCATGCGCCGTGGCGACATCTATCCCACGGATCGCGCCGAGCGCGCCATCGGCAACTTTTTCCGGCGGGGAAATCTGATTGCCCTGCGGGAACTGGCTCTGCGCCAGGTGGCGCAGGTGGTGGATAAAACCCTCGAAGCTCATCAAGCCAGAGAGCGCTTCGACCCCGTCGTCCATGTTTGCGAGCGGATTGCCGTGTGTATCAGCTCCAATCCCATCGCCCAATACCTCATCGCCCGCGGCGGCCGCATGGCCCATGCCCTGGACGCCGAATTCTACGTCGCCTACGTGGACGTCGCCGCCGATGAAAGCGACGAGAACCGCCGCAGCTTGGCGGAAAATATCCGCTTTGCCGAAAATCTCGGGGCCGCGGTTGTACGCCTGGAACGCGGCGATATCGCCTCGCGAGTCGCCGAGTTCGTCCACCAGAAGCACATCACCCAGATCGTGTTCGGCCACTCCGCCGCCCAGGGTTGGCGCAAATATTTGTATCTCACCGTCATCCAGAAATTCCTGAAGCACGCTCCCGAGGTGGACGTGCACATCGTTTCCCAGGAGGCCAAGTGAGCCTCGAGCATCCCCACATCCTGGTCGTAGATGATGAGCCCCAGATTACGCGCGTCCTGCGTACCTCTCTCTCCGCGCAGGGCTACGACATCCGCGTCGCCAACGACGGTGAAACCGCCCTCGAAACTTCCCGCGACTGGACTCCCGACCTCGTGATCACCGATTTGATGATGCCCGGGATGGATGGCGTGGAACTATGCCGCCGCCTCCGAGCGCTGTCGCCGGTGCCCATCATCGTTCTCTCCGTGAAGGGCGAGGAAAGAACCAAGGTCAAAGCGCTCGATGCCGGCGCCGACGACTATGTCACCAAGCCGTTCGGTATGAGCGAACTCCTTGCCCGGGTGCGAGCCCACGTGCGCCGCATCCCCAGCGCGCAACCGAAACCGGCAGGAGTGATTGAAGCCGGCGATTTCCGGGTCGACGTGGACGCCCACCAGCTCACCGTCCACGGCCAGGAGGTCCACCTCACTCCGAAGGAATTCGAACTGATCGTGCATTTTGCCCGCCACTCCGGCCGCATTCTCACCCACCGCGCCCTCCTGACCGCCGTCTGGGGTGCGAACAGCGTCGAACAACCGGAATATCTTCGCGTTTTCATTGGTCAGCTGCGCAAGAAAATCGAGCCCGACGCTTCCAACCCACGCTACATCCTGACCGAACCCTGGGTCGGCTACCGCTTCGAACCCGGCGATTGATCGCCCCGTCCCCCCACTTTGTACTTACGGATTCCTTACGCTCTTTTTATGCGTACCTTATGCGCCTTCGTATCCAATGAAGTGGAGGCCGGAACCGTGCATGAACTTGCTACAGCCTATTCGATCGCCGACGGGGCCGGACTGGCTTCTGTCGGCGCATTGCTGCTGGCCATCGCTTTCATGCTCTGTTTTCTCGTCTTCTTGATGAAAGAGGGAAGAAGCAAAGCCATGCGCTCGCAATTGGGCTTGATGCTCAACAAGAGAGCCGGGGCTCTGCTGCCATGGCCGGGCAAAGATCGGGACGAACAGGTTGCCGTTGCAGGCGAGCTTGCCCGGAACCCGTGCCCTCCCGAACTGATCGGAAGGGAAGTCATCCTCATGGACGAACTCCGTACTCGCCATCGGAAGGACTGGACTTTCTGGGCTCGTCACTCGTGAACGGTTGGAGGCGCTTATGCCGGATCTTCTTTGGCTGGCAGTGACAATTGCATTCTTTGTCCTGTCGGTAGGCTATGTCTACTTTTGCGATCGCGTGAAGTGAGAAACCCAATGACCCATGAATCGGCGATTCTGCTCGCGGTCAGTCTTCTGACCGCTGTCTATCTGGTGTACGCGCTCTTGCGTCCGGAGAAATTCTGAATGACCGCCAACGGGTGGTTCCAAATCCTGCTGTTCCTCGCCTTGGTCTTTGTGGTCACTAAGCCCATCGGCATTTTCATGACCCGCGTGTTCAGCCGCGAAAAAACCTTCATGGACCCCGTCCTGCGCCCGGTCGAGCGCCTGCTTTACCGGATCACGGGGGTGGATGAGAACCACGAGATGCGTTGGACCGAATACGCCATCTCCATGCTGTTGTTCAGCCTGGTCTCCATGATCGTCCTCTATGCCATGGAGCGCTTGCAGGGCTATCTGCCTCTGAACCCGCAGAAACTCGGGGCGGTGAATCCGACCGCGCTGGCCTTCAATACCGCCGCGTCCTTCACCACCAATACCAACTGGCAGAACTATTCCGGCGAAACCACCATGAGTTATTTCACTCAGATGGCCGGCCTCGCCTATCACAACTTCATGTCGGCTGCGGTCGGAATCGTTTTGGCCATTGCCTTCATTCGCGGCATCGCCCGCCGCCAGATGCAGACCATTGGCAATTTCTGGGTCGATCTCGTCCGCTGCAATCTCTGGGTTCTCCTGCCGGCCTGCATCATTGGAGCTTTGGTGCTGGTCTCGCAAGGCGTGGTCCAGAACCTCCGGCCTTACGACACCGCCACTCTGGTCGAGCCCCTGCAGGTTCAAACCACCGGCCCGGATGGAAAGCCCACGACCCAGACAATCACCGATCAAAGCATCGCCCAGGGCCCGGTCGCCTCGCAGGAGATCATCAAGGAACTGGGAACCAACGGCGGCGGTTTTTTCAACGCCAATAGCTCGCATCCTTTCGAAAATCCCACGCCGCTCTCCAATCTCATCGAACTGGTCTGCATTTTCGCCATCGGCGGAGGCCTCACCTACACCCTGGGACGCATGACCGGTTCGCAGGCTCATGGCTGGGCAGTCTGGGCTGCCATGGCCATTCTTTTCCTCGCCGGTGTCAGCGTCGCTTACTGGGCGGAAGCTCGCGGCAACCCGCTCCTGGCAGGAACCAACCAGCACGCCACCGCCTTGCAATCCGGCGGCAACATGGAAGGCAAGGAAGTCCGCTTCGGCATCGCCAACACCGCTCTCTGGGCCACCGTCACCACCGACGCCAGTTGCGGCGCGATCAACGGCTGGCATGACTCTTTCACCCCGCTCGGCGGAATGGTCCCCTTGGTCAACATCATGCTCAGCGAAGTGGTTTTCGGCGGCGTAGGCGCCGGCATGTACGGCATGCTCATCGATATCGTCCTCGCCGTCTTCATCGCCGGCCTCATGGTCGGCCGCACCCCCGAGTATTTAGGCAAAAAGATCGAAAGCTATGACGTCAAGATGGCCATGCTCGTCGTGCTCGTCTTCCCGCTGGTCATCCTGGCCTTCTCGGCAATTTCCACCGTCGCCGGCTTTGGCACATCGAGCATCCTGAATCCCGGCCCCCATGGTCTCAGCGAAATCCTCTACTCCTTCACCTCGCAGGCCGGCAACAACGGCTCGGCGTTCGCGGGATTGACCACCAACACCCTCTGGTACAACACCGCCGGTGCTATCACCATGCTGATCGGGCGCTTCTTCATGATCATCCCCATGCTGGCCATCGCCGGCAATCTGGCGCAAAAGAAATATGTTCCCCCTTCGGTGGGAACGTTCCCGGTCACTACGCCTCTGTTCACCGTGCTTTTGATTGGCGTCATCCTCATCCTCGGCGCTCTGACATTTTTTCCGGCGCTAAGCCTGGGCCCCATACTCGAGCACCTGCAAATGGCCGCCGGTAAACCCTTTTAAGGAACGCACCATGTCAACCATGCTGGAATCCGAAACCCTTCCACAGTCGAACGTAGCTCCCTCCGGCCGGCGCTCGCGCGGCTCACGGAAAAAAGCGGTCTGGGAATGGAAGATCGTCCGCCGCGCCATCTGGGACGCGCTTCTCAAGCTGAACCCGCGCAAAATGATGGGCAATCCCGTCATGTTCGTCGTGGAAATCGGCAGCGTGATTACCACCATCCTCCTGTTCCAGGGCGGCGCGGCTTTCAAATTCAATCTGCAGATCACCCTCTGGCTCTGGTTCACCGTGGTGTTTGCCAACTTCGCCGAGGCCATGGCCGAGGGCCGCGGCAAAGCGCAGGCCGATACTCTTCGCAAAGCCCGCTCGGAAACCCTGGCCAACCGCCTCGTTGGCAGCGCCGGCGAGGTCGAGCAAATACCCAGCTCCAAACTGCGCGCCGGAGACCTCGTGTTGGTCTCGGCCGGCGAGTTCATTCCCTCCGACGGCGAAATCCTCGAAGGCGTCGCTTCCGTGGATGAGTCCGCCATCACCGGCGAATCCGCTCCGGTCATCCGCGAATGCGGCGGCGACCGCTCCGCCGTCACCGGTGGCACCCGCGTATTGTCCGATCGCATCAAAGTCAAAATCACCTCCAACCCCGGCGAAACTTTCCTCGACCGCATGATCGCCCTGGTCGAAGGCGCGGAGCGGCAGAAGACTCCCAACGAAATTGCTCTCAACATCCTCCTGGCCGGTTTGACCATTATTTTTCTTCTCGCCGTAGTCACCCTCCAGCCCTTCGCCATTTACTCCGGCTCGCCGCAAACCGTCTTCGTGCTCGTGTCCTTGCTGGTCTGCCTCATTCCAACCACCATCGGCGGATTGCTCTCCGCCATCGGCATCGCCGGAATGGATCGCCTGGTGCAGCACAACGTCCTCGCCATGTCCGGCCGCGCCGTCGAGGCCGCCGGCGATGTAAATACACTTCTGTTGGACAAGACCGGCACCATCACCCTCGGCAACCGTCAGGCCTCGCGCTTCATCCCCGCGCCCGGAGTCACCGAGCAGGAGCTCGCCGACGCCGCCCAGCTCTCCTCCCTCGCCGACGAAACTCCCGAAGGCCGCTCCATCGTGGTCCTGGCCAAAGAGAAATATGGTTTGCGGGGCAGGGAATTGGCCTCCCACGATGTCCAGTTTGTCCCCTTTACCGCGCAGACGCGCATGTCCGGCGTCGATCTCAACGGATTCGAAATCCGCAAAGGCGCGGCCGACGCCATCGCCGCCTATCTCACTCAGGCCGGCAGCCGAATGCCCGCCGAGGTCCGGAGTACCGTGGAAGAAATCGCCCGCGCCGGCGGCACGCCTCTCGTAGTCGCGGAAAAGAGTCGCGGCGCTCTCGGCGTGATTGAACTCAAGGACATCGTCAAGGGCGGCATGCGCGAGCGCTTCCATCACTTGCGCGCCATCGGCATTCGCACCGTGATGATCACCGGCGACAACCCGCTCACCGCCGCCGCCATCGCCCGCGAAGCCGGCGTCGACGACTTTCTCGCGCAGGCCACCCCGAAAGACAAAATGGACCTGATCAAAAAAGAACAGTCCGAAGGCAAACTGGTGGCCATGACCGGCGACGGCACCAATGACGCGCCCGCCCTGGCTCAGGCCGATGTCGGCGTCGCCATGAATACCGGCACCCAGGCCGCCAAAGAAGCCGGCAACATGGTGGACCTCGACTCCAATCCCACCAAGCTCATCGAAATCGTCGAAATCGGCAAACAGTTGCTGATGACCCGCGGCGCGCTCACCACATTTTCCATCGCTAACGACGTCGCCAAATATTTCGCCATCATCCCCGCCATGTTCGCCGGCACCTTTCCCGTCCTCAATGCGCTGAACATCATGCACCTGCGGACGCCCCAGTCGGCCATCCTCTCGGCGGTAATCTTCAACGCCCTCATCATCGTTGCCTTGATCCCGCTCGCTCTCCGCGGCGTCAAGTACCGGCCCATGAGCGCCGCCGTCCTGCTCCGCCGGAACCTCTGGGTCTATGGCTTTGGCGGAGTCGTCGTTCCCTTCATCGGAATCAAGCTGATCGACATGTTGATCGCCAGCGTCGGGCTGGCATAAGGGGCTGGTATGAAAAAGAATTTGCTGATTGCGGTTTTAATGACCATAGCGACCACGATCCTGCTGGGAATCCTGTACCCGTTGTTCGTCACCGGAATCGCCCAGGTCCTGTTTCCGCGCCAGGCCAACGGCCAACTCATCCGCCAGAATGGCGAGCTGATCGGCTCGAAAATCATCGGTCAGCCCTTCACCGGCCCGGGTTACTTTTACTCCCGCCCCTCGGCCGCCGGCAACGGCTACGACGCCGCCAATTCCGGAGGAACCAACCTCGGCCCCACCAACCCAACGCTGATCCAGCGGGTAGATGCCGATGCCGCCCGCTTGCACGTGGAGAACCCGGGCGCGCCCGTGCCCATCGATCTGGTCACCACCTCGGCCTCCGGCCTCGATCCCGACATAACTCCCGCGGCCGCTTTCTTCCAGGCCCCCCGCATCGCTCGCGAGCGGAAAATACCGCAAGAACAAGTTCGCCAACTTATACAGAAAAATATTCAGTCCAGGCAGTTCGGTTTCCTGGGAGAGCCAAGAGTCAACGTGCTGCAACTGAACCTGGCCCTCGACGACCTGACCGGCAAGTGACCTCCATCCAACGAGACAATCATCCGTCGTTTGTCCGCAGCGCGCCTGAGCGGAACCTAGCGGGTCCGCCTCCCTGTCTTTGAGGCGCTCGCGAGACTTTTCTTCCCTGCAGTACAACGCAATCCAGAGAGCCGGGTGTGTGCCTCTACAGCGTGGATGCCCGTTACGGGCGCGATCTATTAAACTCATTAAACGACGAGCGCCCTCCCCGAAATTGCAAGGAAACTAGCAGCGTAGAGGCCAAAATACCAATCTTCAGATTTATGGGCATAATCAATGGTTTAGCGGGATTTGGGAGGGGTTGACAAGAATCTCTAAATTGCACCAGGAATAGTGCGAGTATGGTCTTGCGGCGATGGGGCGGGATGGGCACCAGGCAAACCGCCGAGCTTTGCGCTCGACCGGACAGCCGAGAACGGCTGTTCCCACGTAGGTCGGGGAGATGCCGGCAACTTACGGCTTCATCGTCGGGCGGAGCAACACTTCGCTGATGAAGGACTGCGGGGCTTGGGTGACCAGCATGGCGACGGTGTGGGCGATGTCATCGGGTTGCAGCATTTTGTTTGGATCTTTGCCGGCGTGGGGACTCAGGTCGGTGTTGGTGGAACCGGGGCAAATGACCGAGACGCGAATGTTGTGGGCGCGGAGTTCTTCGGCAACGGAGTAGCTGAGGCCGTTCAATCCCCATTTGGAGGCGGCGTAGGCGGCGCCGTTGGGCAAGGGATTCTTTCCGGCGAGGGAAGAGATATTGATGATGTGTCCTCCCTGGGCTTGGATCAGCAGGGGCGCGAAGCTGCGGATCATGTAGTAGACGCCGCGGAGATTGGTATTCAGAATCTGATCCCAGGCTTCGGGGGGCAGTTGATGCAGAGGGCCGCCGAAGCCTCCGATGCCAGCGTTGTTCACCAGAATGTCGGTGCGGTGGAAGGTTCGATCCACGCGAGAGGCCAGTTGCTCGACGGATTGCAAGTCGGAGACGTCGCAGGGAATAGCTTCGGCGTGTCCGCCGGCCGTGCTGATCTGGGCTGCGGTCGATTCCAGAGGTTCGCGAGTGCGGCCACAAAGTACGGCGGTTGCTCCGAGCGCGGCCAACTTTCTTGCGATGGCGGCGCCGATTCCACGGCCCGCTCCGGTAACCACGGCGACCCGCGTGGATAGTGGCTTGGCGCTGATTGGCTGCATGAAAAGATCTCCTTAGCGGCGTAGATTAGATGGCGGAGAGGCAATTTTCGCTGGGCCGCCGAACCGCATCTTACTAGAGAAAGGTAACTCATGAATTACGCTAAACTTGCCTTAGGCAGGTTACATCCTTATAATCCCGCTCACCGGAAAGTGAGCCTGACTGGCCGGAGGCCACGCCGTTTTCCGGGTCAGTTCCATGGGCACGTCTGGTCCATGTCTCTCGACAATTCAGCGGGGACAAAGGGGCGAATTGCCTTTGGTAGGTGTCGCGTATATCCAAGGAGCCACTCGAATGAATAAGACATTACTGGCGGTTGTGCTGGCGTTAGCGGTAGTTCTTCCTGGTGCGGCGGCAGCTGCGCCGCAAGCAGCGTCATCGTCGCAGGCGCCGGTGATCAAGGATCCCGCGGAATATAACGCCTACATGGGCGCCATCGGGCAGAAGGATCCGAACGCCAAGATCAGCGGATTGGAAGCCTTCCTAGTGCAGTATCCGAACAGCGTGGTGAAGGTGGATGCGCTGGAGTCGCTGATGGCGGCCTACCAGCAAGCGGGTAACATGGCGAAAGTCGTGGACACCGCGAACAAGGTGCTGGCAGCGGCGCCGAACAACGTGCGCGCCCTGGTGGTTCTGGCCTATACCGACAAGGCGAGCCAGAAGTGGTCGGAGGGATTGCAGCATGCCCAGCAGGGGCTGGAGTCTTTGTCGAAGATGACCAAGCCGGAGGGGATGCCGGAAGCCGATTTTGATAAGCAGAAGAAGCAGATGAGCACACTGTTCAACAGCGTGGCCGGATTTTCGTCCCTCCAGCTAAAAAATATTCCGGATGCGCAGAAATATTTGCGGGCTGCGGTGCAGGAAGATCCCAACAGTCTGGACAATGTTTACCCGCTGGCGCTGGCCTATTTAACGGCGAATCCACCAGATTACGACAATGGATTGTTTTTCATCGCGCGGGCTGCGGATCTGGCGACTTCGTCTACGCAGCCGACAGTGCAAGCACAGGCCAAGGGGATTGAGGCCTACGGAAAAGGCATGTATGTGAAGTATCACGGTTCGGATCAGGGTTGGTCCGACGTGATGGGCACCGCGAAGACTGCCCCGGAACCTCCGTCGGGATTCACGGTCACGAAGTACGTGCCACCGACGCCCGCGGAGCAGGCGGCAGAGTTAGTAAAGGATAAACAGCCGAAGGACATGAGTTTTGCCGAGTGGCAACTGGTGCTGTCTGCCGGCGAGCAGCCGGATAAAGACGTGGTGTGGAATGCGATCAAGGGCAAGCCGCTGCAAATGGAAGGCATTGTGATCAAGGCGTCCAAGGACGAACTGCAAATTGCGGGAAGCCAGGACGACATCGATCAGAACCGGGCGGATATTACGCTCACGCCTACCGGGCCCATCCCGCCGCGCTTGATGCCCAAAGAAGGCGCTACCCTGGATTTCGAGGGGACACCGGAGTCCTATACCCCGAACCCATTCATGATGATGATGGATAAGGGAGCGCTGCTGACCAGGGCGCCCGCCGCACCCGCGAAGAAAGCGCCGGCAAAACGGCGAGCACACTAGGGACTGGAAGTTAGAAATGAATTAAGGCAGCCTTGGGGCTGCCTTTTTTGTGGAATGAAGAGGGCCGGGTTCAGGCAAATACAGGCCTAACGCGCGGCTTTTTTCTCGTAGGCGGCCGGGCGGGCGCTGCGCGGAGGACGCTTGATGCCATCCCGGAGCTGGCGGACGTCAATTTTCAATTCGCCGATGACGCGGCTCAGGGTGTTGCGGTGCATGTTGAGTTCGCGGGCGGCACGGCACTGGTTGCCCTTGTTCTCCTCAAGCACGGTGAGAATGAAGCGCTTTTTGAACTCGCGGACCGCTTCCGAATAAAGGATGTTGCTGTTGTACATCTGCAGAATAAGAGCCTCCAACTGATCTTTCACTGTTTCTCTCCCGCCCCCGGATGAGGAAAATGTCGTATGAAGCTTGGTTATTTGCCCGGCAGAGGTTTTGTAGTCGCCTCCGCCGGTTGCTGTTCACGGTGCAACAAATCGAGCCCTTGATAGAATCGCGCCCGCAATTCGCTGGGAGCGACCCAGATGGCAGCGCGTCCGACCACCAGAAAGTAGGGCGCCAATGCCGAGCCGGCGAGCATCCGGGAAGTGGGGGTGAAGGCGGCCATGCTCATCAGCACCACAGCCACAAGCAGACACCCACGCAAAAGTCCCAGGAAGCCACCGAGCAGCCGGTCCAAAAAACTGAGGCCGGCCTCGTTCACGATCCAGCGGACGATTCTGCCGGCGATCCCGGCCAGAATCATCACACCCATGAAAATCAAAAGAAATCCGGCGATATCGCCCAGCCACTCCGACTTCAGATAGGGCGAAAACCAAGCCGCCAGCCGCCAATACTGCCACGCTGCCAGCAAGTACCCGAACACCAAGCCAGCAAGGCCAAAAATTTCATGAAAAAAGCCGGCGCTGGCGGCCTGCACAACAGAAATCAAAATGACAACTAAGATAATCCAATCCGCGCCGGTCATAGAGGTTTTCCCTCGACGCCGCGGCTACACATCCAGCTTCCGGCCGGTCAGCCTTTCGTACGCCTCGAGGTACTTCTCACTGGTCCTGCGAGCCACGTCCGGCGGAAGGGTCGGCGCGGGCGGTTGCTTATTCCAGCGAATTTCCTCGAGATAGTCACGGACATACTGCTTGTCGTAGGAGTCCTGCGCTTTGCCGGGCTGGTAACGATCGGCCGGCCAGAAGCGGGAGGAATCCGGAGTGAGCACTTCGTCGGCAAGAGTAAGACCGGCGGCGGTGTGCCCAAACTCGAACTTGGTGTCGGCGATGATGATGCCTTTGGTGCGGGCATAATCGGCGGCCTTGGAGTAAATCTGCAGGCTGACATCGCGGAGCTGGCGGCCCAGTTCGGGCCCGACCACGCGCACCATCTCGTCATAGGAGATGTTTTCATCGTGTCCGCTGACGGCCTTGGTCGCGGGGGTAAAAATCGGCTCGGGCAGTTTGTCGGACTCCTGCAGCCCTGCGGGCAACTGAATACCGCAGACTTTGCCGCTGGCCTTGTACTCCTTCCAGGCCGAGCCGGAAAGATAGCCGCGCACCACGCATTCTACCGGAACCATGTCCGCGCGCCGGACCAGCATGGAGCGGCCGCGAAGCTGATCGGCATACTTGCGGACTTCTGCCGGATACTGTTGGACATCCATGGTGACGAGGTGGTTGGGTACAACATCGCGCAAGAAATCGAACCAGAAAAGCGAGATCTGGGTGAGAACCTGGCCCTTGTGAGGAATTCCCGTGGCTAGCACGTAGTCAAATGCTGAAATGCGGTCGGTCGCGATGAACAGCAGGTGATCGGCACCGAGACTGTAGACGTCGCGGACCTTACCGCTGGCGAAAAGTTCGAGATCGGGGAAGTCGGTACGGAGGAGAACGGAATCGAGAAGTTCAGAGCTCATAAGGGAATTTTACAGTCAGGAAACGTGGCGTATTCTAGCTGTTCAAAAAAAAATGTCAATTGCCCAGATCACAACTCGAAGGAAAAACCGCACGCGTCTCAATGCAAAAGGGTTGACAGTTTACGGTGCGAGGTGAACTGTGCGGCCAGCGCGGAGTTCGGACTGCCTCTTTCTGTGGAAAAGCAGAGGATAAAGAAGTGAAGGTTGTTGGTTCGGCAAGTAGAAGGATGCGATGGCCCACCGTTTCCTCACAGCTCATTGCTGATTTTGAATCAGCAATTGGAGTCCCCACCCTAACTTTCGCAAAAGACGCGAAATTTAGAATGGGGCACCCGGGTGAGAGGCTGGGCCTACGCCGTCGCGCCGAAGCGCACTGACACCAATTTCGAGACGCCCGGCTCCTGCATGGTGACACCGTAGAGCACCGGCGCGATGCTCATCGTCTTTTTGCTGTGGGTGATGAGCACGAACTGGGTTTGCACGCTCATTTCTTTCACCAGTTCGGTGAAGCGCCCGATGTTGGCTTCATCGAGCGGAGCGTCCACCTCGTCCAGAATGCAGAACGGGCTGGGCTGATACTGGAAGATGCCCACCAGCAAGGCCAGCGCGGTGAGGGCCTTCTCACCGCCGGAAAGCAGCAATACACTTTGCAGTTTTTTGCCCGGAGGGGAGGCTACCACGTCAATGCCGCTTTCCGCGCTGTTTTCCTCGTCGGTCAGGCGCATGAAGGCATTTCCGCCGCCAAAGAGCTTGCGGAAGGTGACCTGGAAATTTTCGTTGATCTTGTGGAAGGCCTCCTCGAACTTCTGGCGCGAGAAGGTGTCAATTTCCTTGATCGTGGCTTGCGTGTTTTCGATGGATTCGATCAGGTCTTTGCGCTGCGTTTCCAGGAACGCGTGGCGTTCGGAGGTTTCCTTGTACTCCTCGAGCGCCATCATGTTAACCGGACCCATGGCTTCCAGTTTGGCGCGCATGTCGCGAACCTGTTGATCTTGCGCGGCCAGCTCTTCGCCGCTGACGGTCATCAGCGAGGAGTCGGACATCAATTCCGGGCGCTCGATGCCCAGCTCATTGAGGCAGGTATCGGCCATGTGCTGGGCGTCGGATTGCAGCTTGGCAGCGGCGGCGGAAACTTCCGCGCGCCGGTCGCGGGCTTCGTCGAGCAGCTGGCGAACGCTGCGGAGGGCGTCCTCGATTTCGACGAGGCGGGCGCGGAGCTGCTCCGACTCGAACTGCAGCAGGCCGTCGCGGGTTTCGCAGGCATTGCGTTCGGCCTCGAATTCCACGAGTTGGGTGGCAATGATCTGGCTGCTGTGCTCGCGGTCGAGAATTTCGGCAAAGGCCGATTCGATTTGCGAACGCAACGCGCCCTGGCGGGTGCGCATTTCGGCGACCACAGATTCGATTCGCTGCAAGCCTGCCGAGGCGGCGCGGTGACGTTCCTCGAGGGTGGCTACCTGCGCCATGCTCAAGGAGGCATTATGCGCCATTTGATCGCGGCGCTCGCGCAGTCCGGCGAGTTCCTGCTGGGCCGCGGCGGCAGCGGTTTCGAGATCGGCCTGCTTTTCCTGCAGGGTCGCCGCTTCGGTTTGGCGAGACTGCAGCAATTCCTCTTGCTGGGCGCGGTCGGCGGCGATGCGCTGCAGTTCGCGCTGGCAGATCAGCACGCGCTCACTGACCCGAGTCATCTCGGAGTCGAGCTGCTGCAGCATGTGGCTGGAAGTCATGGCCTGGGTTTCGGCGTCGCGCTTTTCGGCTTCCAGGCGGTCGAGCAGGGAAGTGAGTTCTTTGATTTCACGGCCCAGGGTGAGGACCAGAGTTTCCTGATTACGCAGGGCGGACTCCAATTCGCCCACGAGCCGGAGCACATCGCGCAACTCGCGCTTCATGGAGAGGGGGCCTTCGGTCCGCTGCTTTCCTCCGGTGACGGTGACGTTGTGAAAGCATTCGCCACTTTGGGAGAGGAAGAAGGCGTCGGGATTTTCCAGCGCCAGCGTGCGCGCCGTGCCCGCTTCCGGAACGATGAAACCGTTCCCCATCTTGGGCAGAATTACTTCCAGCGAGCGTCCGAAGCCGTTGAGCACGCGCACCGCGCTTTTCAGGGGCAGAGTCGAGTATTCCGCCGGCGCAGGATGAGCCGCTTCATTCACCAGGAACGAGAACTTGGCCTGGGAATCTTCGGGATGGACGAGGAAGGTGGCGCGACCGTCCACGTCGGTTTTCAGCAGGCGAAGGCCCTCGTTGGCGGCGTCCCAGGACTTGACCACGACATAGTTCAGTTCGTCGCGGAGGAAATCCTCGACCACGCCTTCGTAGCGGGGATCGACTTCGAGAAAATCCGCCAATACGCCGGCTGGGGCCATGCCCCCATTCATCACACCGGATTGAAATAAGCGGCGCACGGATTCGGTCGAGTAACCGTGCTCGGCGATGACCGACTCCAGGGAGCCTTTTTTGCCGAGGGCGGTGGCATATTCGGCGCGCAGAGTATCGAGATGGGCTTTGGCTTCGACCTCGGCGGTGCGCTTGGACTCCAAAGTCTGGCGAGTCTGCGCGATGTCTCCGGCCAGGCCCGAAACCTGTTGCGATACGGTTTCGAACTCCAGGGCAAGCTGCCCGCGCTGGCCGCCAAAGGCTTCTACCTGCGTGTTGGCGGTTGCAATTTCCGCCTGCAGGCGTTGCGCATCGCGGTCCATGGCGGCGAGACGCTCTTCCGCCTGGGTGATCTGGTTGCGCAGATTGGCGGCGGAGGCTGCCGTCTGCATGATCTCGCGGCGGGAGGCTTCCTGCTGATTCTCCAGCCCGGCGAGAGCCTGAGCGGCCTGAGCGGCTTGGCTCTGGCTTTCGGCCAATTGCTCTTGCGCGGCGGCAAGATCGGAAGCCGCAGAGCCGAGAATCTGGCGGTTGGCCTCCAGTTCGGCTTCGAGAGCGGTGAAGCGCTGACGAGCTTCGGCCAGCTCGGCCTGCGAAGAGAGAGCGCGCTCCACCAATTCGGCACAGCGCTCCTGGTTGTGCTTTCGCTGGGCCAGGGCGCGATCGGATTCCAGCTTGATCTGATTGAGCCGCTCGCGATTTTCCCGCAGTTCGCTTTCGATGGCGTAGCCGCGCTGGGTGCGCTCGGCGTGTTCAGCCTCGTTTTGTTGGACGGCTTCGGTTTGCTGGCGCATTTTTTCGGCCAGCAGATTCAGTTGAGAATCGAGCGCGGTGGCTTCCTGGTCAAGCTGGGTGAATTTGCTGGCCAGCACCAGGCGCAGCTTGGCGCGCATTTCTTCCCGCAACTTGGCATAGCGCTCGGCTTTGGAGGCCTGCCGCTTCAGCGAATTCATCTGGCGGGTGACTTCGTCGAAGATGTCGTTGACGCGAGCGAGGTTCTGCTTGGCATCTTCGAGGCGAGCTTCGGCGAGGCGCTTCTTGGTTTTGAACTTGGTGATGCCGGCGGCTTCTTCGATGATGTTGCGGCGGTCGGTGGGACGGCTGCTGAGAATCTGGCCGATGCGGCCCTGCTCGATCAGCGCGTAGGACTCCGGCCCCAGGCCGGTGCCCATGAAAAGTTCCTGAATATCGCGCAGGCGGCACAGCTTGCCATTGAGCAGGTATTCGCTATCGCCCGAGCGGAAGAGGCGGCGGGTCACGACGATCTCGCCGGCGCGGAATTGCTGTTGATTGAACTTGCGGCGGCGAATCTTGAGAACTACGACCTGACCGGGGTCTGTGGCTGCTGGTTGGGCTTCGGCGCGGCGGGTCTCGTCATCCGGGGGGGCGAGCGAGACGCCTGTTTCTCCATCCACGACGGGGGCTCCAGCCTCCTCGGCTCGGCCCGGCTGGGCCTCCTCGGTGAGGCGATCGGTTTCTTCGGCGGCGCGTCCGCGCAGTTCGGCTTCGTCCCAATCGTCGGCGGCGAGCTGGCCGTCGGGCATCTCGTCCTGGATGTCCACCTCGGTGGGTTCGTTGGCGTCGCGCCCGCCGTACTCTTCGGGATCGATCAGGGTGAGAGAAACTTCGGCCATGCCGGTGGGCTTGCGGTCGCGGGTGCCGGCGAAGATGACGTCCTCCATGCGGGCGCCGCGCAGGGTCTTGGCCGACTGCTCGCCCAGCACCCAGGCGATGGAATCGGAAATGTTCGATTTGCCGCAGCCGTTGGGGCCGATGATGGCGGCAATGCCGTCGCCATGAAACTTCAGCTCGGTGCGGTCGCAGAAGGACTTAAACCCGAGAATTTGGAGCCGTTTTAATTTGAGCAACTTCTACTCCTTCGCGTCGATTGGCAGTGCCGGCGTTGTGCCGGATTGCAATGCTGCGGTTGAGTCGCGCCGGCCAGATGCGCGCTGCGGCGTGGCGTTATGCCGGGTTTACCAACCGGGTTCTCCCACTGGTTCGATTGTCCAAGTGACCTCCCCGGCTGGACAGGGCGGGCACAAATTAGAGTTACTGTAACGGCGAAATCGTGCCGGGGTCAAGCAAGAAAACACCATATCTGGTATGACCTTACGCGCGACCACGTCATTTTGCACACACAATGCAGCAATTGGGTGATATAGGGGTGAGGAAAGGTAAAAGGAAGGGAGAAAGGCGAGAGCGAAATAAGCCTAGCGCAAGGGGAGGGGGGAAGCAATGGGGAAGTTCGGCTGTGGGGCCAGTTTGGGTGTTAGCAGCTTTTGGTTTAGCATATTGTTGTGACATAAAATGGGGAAGTATGAAAGTTTCTAAAGATAGTTATTGGAAGTTCCGAGGTTGGCTCTATACGGCTGGAATAACTGTTCTGGTTGCAGCCTGGGCGTGGAAGCACCTACGTCCGCTAAGGACCATGCGGCAACGAATGCGCCCGCGTGATCAATCTCACCCTGTGCTGGAAGTCCAGCAACGAGGGCTTGTGCAGGGGAGTTTCGGAAGATTTAGGATTGGCGCAGTCGACCCAACATAATCTCCTTGACGCGCTCGGGAGCAACCCCCTTATGGAATTCCTGCGAGAGGCGATGCTCCGTCGCTTCCAGCTCAAAGTAGGGGCGCGAATTTAATTCCCTGACGTGCGTCTGCATCTTCAAGTTGAGGGTGTCCAGATATTCCGGAATCCCGGTTGCTTAGCCAAGAGAACATGGTTGGCAAATCGGCGTTTTTGGAGCCTTCATCCATCTTCACCAATGTTTCAAAATTAGGGCGGCTAAGCGAACCCATACTCCCCACCGGAAGGTCTGCGCAGAACCGACGATTGGCAGGTGGATTTTTCCGCGCACGAAAAAATACTGACCTTCAATCGCACAATAGTTCCGGTCCAGGAAGGTCTTGCGGTCTTCTTCTTTGCCCCAGTTCGGCAGCAGTCGTGCGCGCCGATTTTCCGACTCATTCTCTTTAGACCAGTAAAAGGGGGCATCGTAGCCAAAATCGAGGCAAGGCCCTGTGTGCCATTCTTCGCAGTGGCCACATTTCCACCGAATGTCGGCTAAGTGGTCGAGCGTGACCGAAGTGCAAGTGTTGCGGATACGAGACCGTTCATAGCAATCGCAACAGAGAAGCGAGATCTTCAGCAACTTTTCAGACTCATCATTCCAACCGTTTTGGGCCGCACGTATGAGTTCACAGTCGTCACACCAAGAGCGTCGGGAAACGGGTCGTCATTGGTAGGCGCATCCCGATTAAATCCGAGTCCGGCGGCCTTTCCGGCAAGATGATCGCATACGAGGGTTTGCTCGCGTTCTCCGTGGGTCACGCACTGGATCTTGTCAGCCATTGCACCTATGGTCTCGGGAGAATACAAGTGTGTCAACGATGATCGGCTGGACCTGCCTCACCCCGCCAATTTAAGCTTATCTGCTTCAAACGGCACCCCGCGGGCGGGACCAGATTCCCCTCGCAATTTGGCTCCTATGTGTTTTTGGTCACAGCCTGTTCGTTGCCGAGACCGGAGAATGATTGCCGAGGAGAAAGAATCATGCACGGCAATGAAAATGTAATTCAGCAGCTCAACGCGGCTCTGTGCGCGGAACTGACCGCAATTGTGCAATACATGACGCAGTCGGAGATGTACCAGAGCTGGGGCTATACCCGGCTGGGGCAGCGTACCAAGATGCGGGCCATCGAGGAGATGAAGCATGCGGAGGGGCTGATTGAGCGCATCATTTTCCTGGACAGCACGCCGACGCTGGAGGTGGCATTAAAGCCGCAAATTGGCAGCAAAGTGCAGCAGCAAATCGAGATTGACCTGAAGGACGAAGAGGATGCGGTGCAGCAGTACAACCGGGCTGCGAAGCTGTGCTCGGAAGCCGGGGACGAGGGCTCGAAGGCTCTGTTCGATCGGATGATTCAGGATGAAGAGCGGCACGCGGATTTTCTGGAGGCGCAACTGCATTCCATCAAAGAACTGGGGCTGGGCAATTACCTGGCGCAGCAGTTGGATACTGGGCAGTGAGAGGTCGCTGCTTGAGGGACGTGCTGCTTGCGTTGGACGGGGCAAGCCCCGTCCCTACACGGGCGGTGGAGAATGCCTGGCTTAGAGAACTCCGACGAGTTCAAGAGGGCCAGCGTCGCTGTTGCCGTCCTCCAGGCACAATTCAATGACCTGGCGTGTACGCTTCATCAGGGTATCGAGATTCTTTGCCTGGGTATGGCAGCCTGGCAGGCGGGGAACTGTGGCGACGTAAAATCCATCCTCGTCGCGTTCGATCACTACGGTGAAATTGCGCGAGCGTTTCACAAAGCGATTTTAGGATGCAGGCTGTGGCAAACCGGTCCCGCTTTCGGGGTGTTATTGCCGGCTTTCCCCGATGAAAGCTAGCCGCCGCAGGCTGCCATTTTTGTGCCGCTGATCTGGAATCCGTATTGGTTGGTGCCGCTTACCCGCCCGGAATCCGGGGACATGGTGACGGTATCCAGCGGTCCAGGCCAGGCGAGGTTGTAGGTAGAAGGGCCGGTGGCTTGCCAGCGCCCTTGCGTGGTCAGCGCGGAGAATGTGCCGTTGGGCAGAATGTTCACGATGACACCGTTCCACCAGCGCCAGGTGCCGGAGATGTTCGGGCCGGGAGAAATGCGGGTGGCGGTCATCGGTATGCCGTATTGATTGCCTCCGGAGAGCTGATTGCCGCTGGCCGAGAGGGTTACAGAATCCACTGCCTCGGGCCAGCTGAAGTTGTACAGACGGCGGGAAGAATTGGCCAGCCGCCAGCGCGCGGTAAAAGGCCCGGCGGTCATGGTGCCGTCGGCATTGATCACTACCGTGGCATTGTTCATCCAGTGCCAGCATCCGAGAATCGGATCGGCGCTGGAGGGTGGCGAAGCGGGCGGGGCGAAAGCGGGAACTTTGCGCGCAGGCCGAGGGCGGGACGGGGCGGGCGTACTGTTTGGGGGTGGCTGGATGATTATAGGCACCGTTCTGACGGATTCTTCCGGCCGTTGCAACAGATACCAGGCGGTTCCGGCCACTCCCAGGACAGCGGCCCCAATCACCATCCATAGCCACCGGGGAATTGGTCCCGGCACGGGTACCGGTTCGGGGGCGGGTATAGGCGCTGGTACTGGCAGTGGCACGGGCGTCGGCGGGATCACCTTCTGCGATCCTTCGGGCAGCAGGGTGCGGATGGTGGCGGCGAGGTTCTCCAGGTGAGATTCCAGCGGCGGCGTAATCGCGTCGAGCCAGTGGACCGAGCTGATGAAGTAGTCGAGAGATTTGGCGGGAACCACGTCTTCGACCCGCAGCGGAATTACTGGAACTCCGCGGCTGACAGCCCGTTCCACTTCCTTCGGGATATGGGGCGATGCATTGGCGTTGGCGGAAAGCACCAGCACCATCACGCGGGCTTCATGGATGCCGTCGATGATTTCTTCGCCGTAGGGTGCGCCGGGGCGGACGTCGCGGGGAGCGATCCAGCAGCGAATGCCGCGCGCTTCGAGGCGGGCGCAAACGGCGTCCGCGATGGTCTTGTCCTTCGAGGAGTAGCTGATGAAGGCGTCGTGCGCCATGGCTCTGGCAGCGGATTGTACCATCTGGGGTGTTTTCCCGACGGGTGTGTAATGGTTAAAGGGGATTTATCGAAGAACTAGAAACCCCACCCTGCCGCAAAAAGCGCGACACGGATGGGGACACCTGCGTCTAAATCAAAATCCCCGCCCAAGCGAAGCTTGGACTGATTGGATAAGAGCGAAGGCAGCTTCGACCCGGTAGTCTTGGTTTGAGGATCAAGAAGCTGGGAAGAAAGGAGCCTTCGCAATGATGATTATAGGATGTGATTTCCATCCCAGCTGGCAACAGATCGCGTGGCTGGATGTGGAGACCGGAGAAACGAGGCAGCAGAAACTGGTGCACGCCAGCGGGGATGCCAAGCAGTTTTATCAACAACTGAGGGAGCCAGCCCTGATCGGGATCGAGGCCACGGGCAATAGCCAGTGGTTTATCGAACTGGTGGAGGATCTGGGGCACGAGATCTGGATCGGGGACGCGGCGCAGATCCGGGCCAGCTACGTGCGCAAGCAGAAAACGGACAAGCGGGATGCGGCGCACATTCTGAATCTGGTGGTGCAAGGGCGCTTTCCACGGTTGTGGACACCGGACCGCGAGCAGCGCGATCTGCGGCAACTGGTGCTGCATCGGCACAAGCTGGTGGAGATTCGCAGCCGGGTGAAAAACGAACTGCAACACCTTGCCCTGAATAAGGGGATGCAGAAGAAGCGGACGCTGTGGAGCCAGGCCGGGATGCAGTCGTTGCGCGAGCTGCCGTTGAAGCCGTGGGCGTCGTGCCGGCGGGAAGACTTGCTGGGACTGCTGGCGAAGTTAGACCAGCAGGTCGGGAAGTTGGACCAGGCGGTGCAACACGCGGCCGAAGAAAACCGGCAAGCGAAACTGCTGATGACCCAGCCGGGAGTCGGGCCGAACACGGCGCTGGCGTTCGTGCTGACCATCGGCGAGGTGAGCCGGTTTCGGCGGGGCAAGCAGGTGGCGAGTTATCTGGGGCTGATTCCGCACGAGAACAGTTCAGGGGATCGGCGCCGGACCGGAGCTATCAGCAAACAAGGCAACCGCATGCTGCGCTCGTTGCTGGTGGAGGCGGCGCAGATTGCGGTGCGCTTCGATTCCGGATTTCGCAAACAGTATTTGCATCGCTGCCACCAGAAGCCGAAAGGTGTGGCCAAGGTGGCGGCGGCGAGAAAGTTAGCCGTACGACTCTACTGGATGTTGCGCAGCCAAGTGGGATATCCAGAGATCGTTCGCATCGAGAACAGCCCGCGGGTGCCCCTGGTCGGCGCAAGCTAGACCGCAGGACTGATTGGGCGTTCTCGCATCCCGTAGAGACGGGATGTTCGCATAGAAGAATCATGGTCGAGGTTTGGGCCGAATCGATGGTTGGTGGAACGACGTTTCCACCGAGAAATGATTCAGCGTGAGATTTCCAGAGTCTTGGTCCTCAACCTTCTCTGGTACGACACCCCAGGCGGTGCTTGCGCACCGCCCAGGATACCTATGCCCTTGACAGAACCTTCGCTCTTATCGAGGGGCACCCTCAGAGGGCTTGTATTTACTGGCCCAGTTTTTCAAAGAACAGGCAGATGGACTCAATCCCGCGGTAAAAGTTGGGGATGTGGAATTTTTCGTTGGGGGCGTGGAGATTGTCGTCGGGCAGGCCGAAGCCCATCATCACCGAAGGGATTTTGAGCACGTCCTGGAACTCGGTGACGATGGGAATGGAGCCGCCGGAGCGGATGAAAACGGTATTTTTCTTGAAGACATCGTGCATGGCTTCGGTGGAAGCTTTGACGAATTTATTGTCCGTGCCGACCACGCAGGCCGGCCCGCTGCTCCAGACCTTAATGCTGGTCTGAATGCCTTTTGGGGTGAGTTTCTTCACGTAAGCCTTGAATCGTTTGAGGATGTCGGCGGGGTCCTGGTTGGGCACCAGGCGCATGGAGACCTTGGCCGAGGCGCGCGCGGGGATGACGGTTTTGGCGCCGACAGCGACGAAGCCGCCGGGCATGCCGTGAACTTCCAGGGTGGGCCGCGCCCAAGTGCGATAGAGAACCGAATAGCCGGCTTCTCCGGTCAGCACGGTCGAACCGACTTCTGTTTTGCGGTAATGGTTCTCGTTGAACGGCAGCCGGTTCCAGGCGGCCAGTTCGGCTTTGCTGGGAGCTTTTACCTTGGAATAGAACCCGGGGATGAGAATTTTCCCTTTGGCGTCTTTTAGTTTGCTGATGATTTCGATCAACCCGAAAAGAGGATTGGGGGCGGCGCCGCCGTAGACTCCGGAGTGCAAATCGGTTTTGGGCCCCACCGCTTCGATTTCGGTGTAGACCAGCCCGCGCAGTCCAACGCAGAGAGTGGGAAGATTGGGAGCGAATAACTCGGTATCGGAGACCAGAGCAAAATCGGCCTTGAGTCTGGCCTTCTCCTTGCGAAGGTATTCAGCAACCGCTTCGCCGCCGACCTCTTCCTCGCCTTCGAACAGCACCTTAACGTTAATGGGCAGCGTGCCGGCGCCGGACTGCATGAGGGCTTCGAGAGCTTTGACCTGCATCCAGAGCTGGCCTTTGTCGTCCACAGCGCCGCGGGCGTAGATGTTGTTGTTGCGCTCGGCGGGCTCGAAGGGTGGCGAGACCCACTCGTTCAACGGATCGGGCGGTTGCACGTCGTAATGCGCGTACATCAATGCTGTCGGCTTGCCGGCAGCGTGCAGCCAGTCGGCATACACCAGCGGGTGGCCCTTGGTAGGGATGACTTCCACGTTTTCCATGCCGATGCGGCGCAACTCGTCGGCGACGAAGTCGGCCGCTTTGCGCACATCGCTTTTATGCTCGTCGAGAGTGCTGATGCTGGGGATGCGCAGGAAATCTTTTAGCTCATCGAGAAAACGGGGTTGATTGCTGCGAGCGAAGCTGACGGCAGGGGAAGCCATAAGATCCTTACCTTTCTGGCGCGAGAGGGCGCTGTGCTCGGGTGGTGAAGGCGAAGACTTAGTATAACCAAAGCGAGGAGTTCTCAGAGGAGGGATGCGGTCAGGGCGAAGCGCACCGCAGAGAAGGCCGAGAGATCGTAATCGGGCGTTTCGCCGGAGACGAGTTGCGCCATCACGTGAGCGGTTACGGGAGCGAGGAGAATGCCATCGCGGAAATGGCCGGCGGCGGCGAAGTAGCCGGGAGTCGGGGTTGCGCCGAGGATGGGGAGATCGTCGGGAGTGCCGGGGCGCAAGCCCGCCCACGCTTCGTGGATGCGACCCTGCGCCAGCGCCGGAACCAGGCCGGTCGCGGCCCGGTGGAGGCGCTGAATGGAATCGGCGTCGGTGCGCTTGTCGTATCCGGCTTCCTCCATGGTCGCCCCGATGACGATGCGGCCGTCGGTGCGGGGAACCAGATAGACCTGGGCAGACCGGATCACGTGGTTTAGCTTCGGTCCGCCGACTACGGATAGCATTTGGCCTTTTACCGGCCGGGTGGGAAATGGGTAGGGAGCAACCTGGCCTGCCCACGCGCCGGCGCAATTGACGACGACCGGGGCATGGTAGGCGCTCTTGTTCGTGACCACGCCATCGACACGCGCATGCGCAATGAGAAGCTCCTGCACGGGGCTGCCGGAAACGATATCCACTTCGCGGTGCCTGGCGGCCTTCAGCGCGGCTGAGCTCAATTCGCGGGGATCCACGCTGCGTTCCTGCAAGCGGATTATGGGGACATCGGGAGGCTTCAAGGAGGGTTCCGACCCGGCGAGTTGTGCGGGAAGCAGAGAAGGGAAGCCGGATGCTTCCGGAGGGGCCAGGAGCAAGGTGCCATGGTCCCGCAGATCAACATTGATGCCCGACTCGTCGTGGAGTTGGTGGGCGAACTCGGGATACATGCGGGCGCTGGCAATGGCCAAAGGCTTTAACGGTGGAGCAACGCCAAAATCCTCGATCATGCCCGCCGCAGCATGCGAGGCTTCACGAGCCGGTTCTGCGCGCTCGACCACCAACACGCTGGCTCCACGCTTGCGCAGAGCGATGGCGAGCGAGAGGCCGATGATTCCGCCGCCGATGATGATGACGTCCCAGTTCTTCACTCCCGCATTGTAGAAGAGTGCCGTCGTTCTGAGCGAAGGCGGGGCGGTGGTGGAGTTTCAGCTTTTCGCTTGCGTTCCCGGGGGCCTTGCTTCGCGGTCTCGGCGGTTGAGAGCTTTCGGTTCGGTAAGTCAAGAGCTTGTAACCGCGGAGTACGCCGAGGTCTGCGCCGAGCACGCCGAGAAGGGCCAACATAACGGAATAGCTTCAGAGCTGGCTGAGATAGGCCACAATGTCAGGATCGTTCCAATTCACCGAGCTGATGAACTTGCGGCGGATTTTGCCCTTGCGATCAATGACGTAACTTTCTGGGATCTTGATAGTTCCATAGCGGTTCCCGGTGTTCGGGTCTCCTTCCCGAACCGTGACAAAATCAATATTGTTGTCTCTCAGGAACTTGTGATACGCGGCGTCGTCTGCATCCCAACTTACGCCCAGCACTACCACGCCTCGGTTCCGCAGCCGCTGCTGTAATTGCTCCAGGGAAGGAGTCTCTTCAAGGCAGGGGGGGCACCATGTCGCCCAGAAATTCAACACGACAACCTTGCCCCGAAAATCACTGAGACTGACTTTGTGGTCACCGTCCTGAATGGTGAAATCGGGGGCCTGAGTGCCAATGCCAGGGGGGTGAGTGCCGCTGTAACAGCCCGCGAGAGGAAGAATGAGGAGTCCGACGAGAAGATATCTATACCGCACCACAACCTATAATAGCCGATCTGGCCGGCAGTTTGTCGGAGCCGGGCAGCGAAAAGCAAGTGAGTCTACGCCCAATTCGCATTCGCTTTATTACCTCCACGCCGCTGAATGTCGAGCAGGGAAGCGGAACGTTTGTGGGGATTACGTGTCTGGCTGACGCGTTGCGGCAACTGGGGGCGCAGGTGGAGTTGGTGACTCCGACCTGGCGGCTGCCGATCTACACCTTGCAGCGGCTGCTGTTCAACTGGACGCTGGGGGCGAGGCTCACCGAGGATTGCGATATCACGGTGGGTTTCGACATGGATGGTTACCGTATCGGGCGGAAACATGTTGGGGTTCACGTGGCCGCGTTGAAGGGAGTAATTGCCGACGAGATGCGGTTTGAGCGGGGGCTGACCCGGGCGACCATGCGGGTGCAGGCGGCTTGCGAGAGACTGCATGTGCAGCGGGCGGACGCGGTGATGACCACGAGCCGATATGCTGCCGGGCGCATTCGCGAGCTTTATGGACTGGGCGAAGAGCCGGGGATTGTGCCGGAGTTGATCGATCTGAAAGCGTGGGAAGCGCTGCTGGCGGAGAATCCCGCGGCGAGGGCGGAAGGCAAGTTTCGAGTGCTCTGCGTGTGCCGCTTCTATCCGAGGAAACGGCTGGATGTGCTGCTGCGGGCGGCGGGGCTGCTTCGCCCCAGAATTCCAATGCTCGAGTTGCGGATGGTTGGAGGCGGGCCGGAGGAGCGCAAGCTGAGGGCGCTGGCTCGCGATCTGGAGTTGGAGGGCACGGTTGTCTGGCTGGGAAGCGTCTCTCGCGCGGAGCTGGCGCGCGAGTACAACGGGTGCCAGATGTTCTGTCTGCCCAGCGTGCAGGAAGGTTTCGGGCTGGTGTTTCTGGAAGCGATGGCCAGCGGAAAGCCGATCGTCGCTGCGCGGGCAGCTGCCGTCCCGGAGGTGGTGAAGCACGGAATCTTAGTCGAGCCGGATAGCGCGGCGGCTCTGGCTGAGGGAATCGAGCAACTTTACGCGTCGCCCGAACTTTGCAGCGAGCTTGGCGCAAAGGGCATTGAGTATGTGAAGACCTTCGATGCGCCTGTGGTTGCAGGGACATTTTTGCAGGAACTGAAACGTGTTCTCGCGGAAGGGTATGCTCATCGCAGCGGGTAGATGTGCATCCGGTTTTTCTCTGCGTCCTCTGCGGCATTTCTTCGCGGTCTCGGCGGTTAAGAGGTTTCAGGACGTGGATCAAGAGCTTGTAACCGCGGAGGGCGCTGAGGGTGCGCTGAGGACGCCGGGAAAGGAGGGCGTAGGCGAAGGGTGCGGCAATTGTCAGGTAAAATAAGAGATTCGGGTCTCTATCCGCATGGTCTACCTTACGCGCAAAGCCGAATTTTCCGCTTCCCACTACTACCATAACCCCGAGTTCAGCCCGGAAGAGAACCGCCGCATCTTTGGCAAGTGCAACAATCCGCACGGACATGGGCACAATTACACGTTGGAAGTGACGGTGAAGGGCGAGGTGGACCCGAAGTCCGGGTTTGTGGTGGACCTCAAACAGTTGAAGGAAGTCATGCAGCGCGAGGTCCTCGATGCCATGGATCATCGCTTTCTCAATAAGGAAGTGCCGGAGTTCTTTCAGCGAATTCCCACCACCGAGAACCTGGCCATCACGATCTGGCAGCGGCTGGCGCCGAAGTTGAATGCGGCGACAATTGCACCGGGTGAGGGTTTACGAAACTCCCGATCTGTTTGCGGATTTTTATGGTGAGGCGTGAAGGCGCACCTCACGCGGCGCTACCGGTTTGCGGCTTCGCATCGTCTGCACAGCGATGCCATGACAGATGCGGAAAATGTGGCGACGTACGGCAAGTGCAACAATCCGCATGGGCATGGGCACAATTACACGCTGGAGGTCACGGTCAGCGGAGCGGTGGCGGCAAGCACGGGCATGGTGTGCAATCTCACGGATCTGGACGGCTTTGTGCAGGAAGCCATCCTGGAGCGGTTCGATTTGCAGGACTTGAATCGGCTCGGCGAGTTTGCCCAGGCCGTCCCGACTACGGAGAATTTGTGCACCACGATCTATGAAATATTGCAGCGCGGTTTTCGCCATGCTCATCTAGAAAAGGTGAGGCTGGAAGAGACCATGATGAATTCGTTCGAGTATGCGGGCGAGGGCGCCGGATTGAACGATCGGTAGTTTTCCCTCTGTGTCCTCTGTGGTTAGGAAAGATTGAACCACAGAGGGCACAGAGGAAAACCGACTGCGCCGGAAGGGAAGTGCCGGAATGACACAATCTGTCGAACCTACAACGCTGACCAGCGCCAGCTTTGAAGAGTTGGTGCGGGAGTTGATTGTCCGCCTGGGCGAAGACCCGGCGCGGGAAGGTTTGGTGCGCACCCCGAATCGCGTGCACGAAGCTTACGAATTTCTTCTGAAGGGCTACAAGGAAGATCCGGAGGCGATGCTCAAGAAAGCGCTGTTCAGCGTTTCCTACGATGAGATGGTCATCGTCAAGGATGTCGAAATGTTCAGCCTGTGCGAGCACCACATGCTGCCGTTTTTCGGGAAGGTGCATGTGGCCTACATTCCTAACGGAAAGGTCATCGGGCTCAGCAAGATTCCCGGCTGATCGAAATTTTTTCGCGGCGTTTGCAGATTCAGGAGCGCCTGACCACGCAGATTGCGGAAACCATCCAGAATGCAATTCAGCCGCAGGGGGTGGGCGTGGTGATTGAAGCGCGGCATTTGTGCATGATGATGCGCGGGGTGGAGAAGCAGCACTCGGCGGCGGTGACGTCTTCCATGCTGGGCTCCTTCCGCGAAGAGCAGGAGACGCGCACGGAATTTCTTTCGCTCATCCGCAACCGGCCCAACGGAATTTAGCCTTCTACTCACATGCGTCCGAACAGAACTCACCTACCATCGGGGCTGGCCGGCAAAACTGCGTTGATTACCGGCGCAAGCCAGGGCATTGGACTGGCCATCGCGGAAGCCCTGGCCGAAGAGGGCTGCCATTTGGTTCTTACCGCGCGCAGCCAGTCGAATCTGGATCGGGTCGCAAAGCGGTTGAGCAAAAACAAAACGCGAGTGCTGGCATTGGCTTGCGATGTGCGCGAGCCCGAACAGGTCGAAATGCTGATGAGAGAAGTTCGACGGAAATTTGGGCGCCTGGATATTCTGATTAACAATGCGGGGATGGGGCACCGGAGCCTGGAAGTTGCGAAGTTGCCGTTCGAATCCTGGCGGGAAGTAATTGAGACCAATCTCACCGGAATGTTTCTCGTCACGCAGGCGGCGCTGCCGCAGATGAGGCGCGGCGCCGCGATCGTGAATAATCTATCGATTGCGGCCAAGCGGGTGTTTACGGGATCGTCGGCCTACAACGCTTCCAAGCACGGGGCGCTGGGATTCACTAATACCCTGCGCGAAGAATTACGGACCAAGGGCATCCGCGTAATTGCGTTGCTGCCGGGAGCTACCGATACGGCAATCTGGAACACGCTCTGGCCGGATGTGCCACGAAAGAAAATGATGTCGGCGGAAACGGTGGCTGCAGCGGTGGTGAGCGCTCTCAAGTTGCACGAAAACAGCACGGTGGAAGAAATTGTGCTGCTGCCCAGCGCGGGCGTTTTGTGAGGGCTTTCTTCTTGTGCGTTCCCGGCAGGTATGTCTGCGGCCTTGGCGGGGAAGGGCTTTCAGGTCGGTAAATCAAAAGCTTCTAACCGCAGAGTACGCAGAGATCGACGCTGAGCACGCCGAGAACGATCGGCGTACGGCAAAGACTTCGGCGGCGCAGGTTAGGTGAAGGCGCCGTAGCGCTGGCGTTGGGGGCGTTCGGAAAAGATCTTGATCATGATCACTCCGGTAATGAATCCGCCGACGTGCGCCCAGAAGGCAACTCCGCCGCTGGAATTGTTGGCGTAAGAGATGGCGGTGGCGGTGCCGCTCACAAACTGGATCACGAACCAGTAAGCCAGCATCAACCAGGCGGAGACGTGGAAGAAGAAAATCGGGGGAAACCAGATGAGCACGCGCGCCCGCGGATACAGGATGAAGTAAGCGCCCATGATGCCGGCGATTGCGCCGCTGGCGCCGATGGTCGGGACGCGGGAGTGAGGCGACAGGGCGACCTGAGAGAGGGCGGCTGCGACTCCGCACAATAAGTAGAAGAGCAGATAGCGGGAGTGGCCGAGATAGTCTTCAATGTTGTCGCCGAATATCCACAAGAACAACATATTGCCGCCGACGTGCAGCCAGGAGGCGTGCAGGAACATGGAACTGAGGAAGGGCACCAGGGCGGCGACGGGATTCAGGTGACCTGCTCCAGTGACCAGGGCGGTAACGTGGGAAGGGACCAGTCCGAACTGGAAGAGCAGAAGGTTGAGACGAACCGGAGCAAGAACCGCTTCAAAGAAGAAAATCAAGAGGTTCAGCACAATCAGAAAATAGTTTACGACGGGGGTACTGAAGCGGGGCTGGTCATCGCGCAGGGGAATCATGCCGAGTTCGCAATCTGATAGTTTGTAGTCAGGCGCGGCTGCCGCGTGGGCGGTTCGGCCACTCGCCAATTCCTCATGAACGGCATCTTAGTCGTCGACAAACCCGCCGGCCCAACCTCGCATGACGTGGTAAGCCGGGTTCGGAAGATTCTACAACAACGGTCTGTGGGACATTTAGGCACCCTCGACCCCCAGGCCACGGGCGTGCTTCCGCTGGTGGTGGGCAATTTCACCCGGCTGGCGCAGTTCTATCTTTCGTCGGAGAAGACGTACGAGGGCGTTATCCGCTTTGGCTTCTCCACCGACACCTACGACGCCGAGGGTGAGGCCACCAGCCCGGCACAGGTGGTGGCATTGTCGCGGGAGCAGGTTCAGGAACTGGCTGCAGATTTTTCCGGCGTGATGGAGCAGATGCCGCCGCCTTTTTCCGCCAAGAAGATTCAAGGGGTGCCGGCTTACAAGTTGGCGCGGCGGCAGGCGGAAGTGACGTTGAAGCCGGTGCAGGTCGAGATCAAAGAGTTGGAGATTTTGGGGATCGAGGGTGACCGGGTACAGTTTCGATCGCGAGTGTCGGCCGGAACTTATATCCGGTCTGTAGCTCATGATATGGGCCAGCGCGTGGGCTTTGGGGCGCATCTGGAGTCTTTGCGGCGAACCGCGTCAGGCGAGTTTGCCCTGGAAGATGCGCGTACGTTTGAGGAGATTGAGGCAGCGGCCAAGGCGGCGAACCTTGAAGATCTTTTTGTTCATCCCCGCAAATTGCTGCCCGGCTTGCCCGGGGTAACCGCGAACGAAGAAACTGCCGCTTATATCCGCAATGGCCGCGCGGTGAATTTGCCGGAGTTTTCTTCGGCGCCGGTGGTCAAAGTATTTTGCGGTCAACGGGACCTTGTCGCCATTGCCACCCGGGTGGCGGGTACGCTGTTTCATCCGAAGATTGTGCTGGCCAACGAGCCGGGAGTGAAACTCAGTTCCCGGTAGCTACTTTGTGGCTCGGGGTGGTGAAATGGCGCCGGAGGATTGCACGTCGATATCCACTGTTTTGCCGACGTGCAGAAGGAACGTGCTCGGATTCTTCAATCCCCATTGTACATACGGGATGGTGAAATGTGCACTGGCAGTCCAACGGCCGGAAGCCATGCCAACTTGCACGGGGATCGTGATCTCATGGGTGGCGCCGCGGACGCCGAATGCTCCGTGTACTTGAATTGTAGATTTCCCCTGCGGCGCCAGTATTCCATCTACGCGGTCGGGTAAGAATGTGATCTCGCGATAGTGGTCACTCTCCAGCACTTCCTGGTGCATTTTGCGGTCGCGCGAACTGTTGCCGCTGTCGCCGCTGGCCGCGTCCACAACAACCTCGCCGCTGATGGCGCCGGTTGCGGGGTTGAAATGGATTGTGCCGCTCTGCAGCCTGAACACGCCATGAACCGTATGAAAAGTCGCGTCCAGAGTGTAGTGAATTTCGGTTTGTGCCGGTGTAAATTGCAGGGCGATATCGTGCTGTGCAAATAGCGGACTGGCCACAACAAAAAATGCAAAGAGAGCGACCCTACGGAACTTGCGGCGTTCGGGTTGGCGGGAGAAGGTCACAGAATCCGCACAGTTCGGCAGGCCTCTGAAGTCCTCCGCTAGAGTACAGGTAGTTGGAGGCATGGGGTGTAAAAATGTCGTCATTTGTGTGATTGCCGGAATGATAACCTTTCGCTAAGACTCCTATGAAATGGATTCTTGCCGCAGTTGTTCTTTTTCTGGTTGCGTTGTTCGGGGCTGTTTATGCGGGGGACTATCTGGTACTGCGTTACCGGGTGGCGGCGAAACGAAATGCGTTTGGCAGTGTCTTGGTGCGGAGCTACTACGCCGTGCAAGAAAAGAATAATCGAACGGAATATATTTTCAACGGCAGCGGTGAACAAACCTGCGTGCACTCGCTGTTTGCGCATCTGGGCTACGCGTCTTGCTGGTACCTGAGCCGGCACCCGGAGAAACGGATCCCCATTTGAGCTCGACATCGATACTGAACTATCGGTTTCCCAGGCGTGTGGACGGTTAGCCCGCTGGTTGCTAACCTAGGTTCTACTATCCACAGCGGCAGCCTGGGAGTGGGGTTGGCATGCGCCAGACGACGCAGCGCGAAGCGAGCGGACAAGATTGGCAGAGCCTGCGGAATCGAACACTTTCCGCCTCCCCCCTGGCTTGGCGGCTGGCGGTTGTGTTTGCGCTTTATTTTGTGGCGGGCAGGCTGGGGCTGGCTGTGCCGTTTACCAGCGCTAATGTCTCACCGGTCTGGCCGGCGGCAGGGGTGGCGGTAGCCGCGGTGCTGACTTGGGGTCTCCGAGTCGCTCCGGCCATAGCTTTGGCTGCGTTTCTGGTAAATTTTTTTACTACGATTCCTGCTTCCGCGGCGGCCGGCATAGGTGTGGGGAATGCGTTGAGTGCCATCGCTGCGGCTTATCTGTTAAGTGTTACTGATTTCCAGAGTTCCCTTCCACGACTCAAGGATGTATTGCGATTTCTTCTACTCGCCGCAGGCCTGTCCACAACGGTGGCAGCTTCCGTGGGAGTCACCGCGCTGACCCTGGCACATGCCAAGGCGTGGTCCGGTTATGGCTCGGCCTGGCGGATCTGGTGGCTGGGCGACGGAATGGGCGTGCTGGTTATTGCTCCATTGTTGTTGACGGGCAGACAGTTGTTGCGTGGCTGCCGAGGCTGGCGGGTAGTTGAGTTTTGCGTACTTTGTGGGATGGTAATGACTACCTCCTCAGCCATCTTTGGGCCCTGGGTGGGGGTGCGGGATGATGTGCTGGCGCTGGTGGTGTTTCCTTTCGTGGTTTGGGCGGCGATACGGTTCCGCGTGGCCGGCACCGCGATTGTGTCTTCGCTTATTGTCACAGTGGCTTTGTGGGGAACGGCGGAGGGGTTTGGCCCATTCGTGAACCATTCTCCCTTACACAATGCCGTACTGCTGCAGGTATTCATCGCTGTCACCGCGCTGACGGGGCTCATTCTGGCAGCAGTGATCAACGAAAAAGAGCACATCGGCAAGGCTTTTGAGAATAGCGAAAAGCTATTGATTGAAATCGAAGCCATTAACCAGAACCTTGAGCTACGAGTCCAGGAGCGTACCCGGGAACTTCAGGAGAAAAGCGGCCAACTAGCGTATCAAGCCAAGTTACTGGATTTGGCCAATGACGCTATCTTCGTGCGCAATGCAGACGGGAGAATCGCGTATTGGAATGAAGGAGCCGAGCGTCTTTACGGCTGGAGAGCGAATGAGGCTATTGGCAAGTCCATTCAGGAATTGGTGCAAACCGAGGTACCGCCGAATATTGCTACGCTGCTGGGTAGGGATCGTTGGGAGGGGGAACTGCAGCAAAGGCGCAGAGACGGATCGCAGATCACGGTGGCGAGCCGCTGGACGACATTGCGGGATGCCGACGCTAACGTGATTGGCTGGCTGGAAATCAACACCGACGTGACCGGACGGAAGCAGGCGGAAGGTGCCGCCCGAGCCCTGAGTGCACGACTTCTTACCTTACAAGATGAAGAGCGGCGACGAATTGCGCGGGAACTGCACGACAGTTTGGGGCAATATCTGGCTGCCTTGAAGATGAACATGGAGCGGCTTTCGACGGGAAACAGCGATAACGATGAACTAATTACGGAATCGCTGGAGATGCTCGACAAGTGCTTGAGCGAAACGCGCACCATCTCTCACTTGCTGCATCCTCCGTTGTTGGATGAGGCGGGTTTTGGTTCTGCAGCGCGCTGGTATACGGACGGCTTTGCCCAGCGTAGTGGAATCAAAGTACACATGGATCTCCCCGCAGAACTTCCGCGGATGGACAAAGATATAGAAATCGCATTGTTTCGAGCTTTACAGGAGGCCCTGACCAATGTGCATCGACATGCGCGCGGCTCGTCGGTGAACATAAGTGTGGCTTTGAGTGGGGGGGGAGTTCAACTGGCGGTCACAGACGATGGTCCGGGCATCGAACAGACACGACTGAAGCATCTTCTTGAGGGCACGGCGAATGCCGGCGTTGGGATCGCAGGCATGAGGGAGAGAATGCGGGAACTGGGCGGGGCCTTGAACATCGACTCGGACCGCAAGGGTACCAGCATAATTGTCAGCATCCCACTGCGCAGAAAGCCGGCCAGCACGTCGGAAGATCGCGGGCCCAGGCAAGGTGGGGCAGCCGTCGGATAGTGGTATCTCAATTCGATGGGAGGCCCCTCTCCATTAGCTTGCATGGCGGATGGTTTGTTCTACGGAGGAGAGTAAGAGGTCTTCGCTTGGGAAAAGAGCAACTCCAGATTAGGGCTCGGGTTGATAAAGAGAAGCAGGTTGGCGATATTCGACAGCATGGCAACGATGGCGTTAAATCGTTGCCCCATCTGCTTTGCAAGAGGGGCGGACAAGGCTGTGAGAATTTGCCCTTGCGTAACTGGAACGCGGGCGCTTTATGCCCTAGACTGCCGTAGAAAAGGAGTGAGCTTATTATGAAAATCGCTGCAATTCTTGGCACCGCCATGTTGGCCCTGGCCCTGACGACAACTGCTGCCGCCAAGGCACGACCCGACCAACACCAGGGGCATGGTCCCCAGAAACACGGGAATGAACAGCACGGAAACGGCCATATGGAACATGGACACGCCCCAGCGCCGCAGCAGCACATGCATGAAAACCACGTGCGCGGTCCGGAACACGGTCATGAGGCGAGTCGGCCAGTCCGGCATACCAGAGATATATGGCAGCGTCAGCGCGCGCAGAATTGGCAGCGCGAACACCGGACCTGGGTGGCTCGTGGCGGCTATCATGGCTACCGGATTCCGGAGGCCCGCTTCCGCGCAAATTTTGGCCGCGGACACTGGTTCCGCATTTCTCGGGGTCCTATCGTGGTGGTGAACGGGCATCCGCGCTTCCAGTACACAGGTTTCTGGTTTACGTTGGTTGATCCCTGGCCGGAAACCTGGGCGCCTAGCTGGTACGAAAGTGATGACGTGTATGTGGACTACGTGAACGACGGCTACTACCTGTTCGACCGGCAGCATCCTGGGATTTCGATTGCCGTCGACGTTTCGTTCTAGAGCAGTTCAGTAAAGCCGGGGATCGGAAGAACAGACAAGGAGGCATCACAGAGACCGCCGGGGACGGATGAGACAAAAGCTTTCATCCCTCCGGTGTGTGTTCTCTGGCAGAAACTCACTCGGCGACGTTCGGCGCAAAAGCCCACTGCATTTATCTGTCACTCGAGGCCGATTGCTGCGTACCGCGCTGTTCGGACACCTCAGCCAGAACTTCGCGAACGATCTCTTTGAGTTGCTGCCGATTTTCCAAATCGGACTTCAGGACAACGGGTTTGCTGGCCTCGCCGAAGTAAAGGCTCAGGTGAGGGAAGGGAATCTCGATGCCGAGGCGGTCAAACTCCTTCTTGATCCGGCGGTTCATCTCCCGGCCGATAGACCATTGCTTGATGGGAGCAGTCTTGATGCGCACTTTCACGATGACCGCGGAATCGGCAAACTTGTCCACTCCCAGGACTTCGAGCGGTTCCAGGATATCGAACTTGTAGGCGTCTTCGGTCATCATCTGGTCGCTGATCGCCTTGACCACTTCGACCACTCGATCCGTATCCTCTTTGTAGGCAACTCCAATATCGAAGACGTAATACGAATAGCCGTGCGTCATGTTGGACAGTGTAGTGATCGAGCCATTAGGGAAGACATGCAGCGTGCCGTCGAGACCACGCAAGGTGATGGTCCGCAAATTGATTCTCTCCACCAGGCCCCCGGTCCCGTTCACAATAGCAACGTCGTTGACCCTGACCTGATCCTCCAGCAGAAGGAAGACGCCCGAAATGACATCTCGCACGAGGTTTTGTGCTCCGAAGCCGACCGCCAAGCCGACTACGCCTGCCCCAGCCAGAATCGGGGCGATGTCAAAGCCCACCTCTTTCAGGGCCATAATAATCGCGACAATCCAGATGACGATTCCTAACGTCTTGCGGAAGATGCCGCCCAGGGTAGCCGCCCTTTTTTCCAGTTCGATGTTCGAACCGGCGCGGGTCATCTCACTGACGATTCGCTTCCTGATGCGGGGAACCACGCTGTCGACAAGCTTGATGGCGACGAAGGCAACCGCGAAAATGACCAGCAATCGGGTCAGATGAACCAAAAGAGGATAGTAAGGAGAGATTATGGCCTTTACTGCTTGCAAATGTGTCATGAAAATTCATGCTAGCACATGGATTTTCGTGTGCAAGGAGGCAATGCCACTGATGCCGCAGTCTTGATTTACGGTGTCAGGGGCTCAGGTCGGATCGGAATGAACCAGGAGCACCATCATGATTTGTGATCAGATCACATGCAAAGTTGCTTGCGGCGTCCGGTTCGGGATTTGGGGACGGACGTAGCCTTTCGGCGTATATATGCAGCAGGGTTCCTCTGCCAAAGAGTCCCCAGTGGCTGCGTAGGCCCGTGCTCGCGATCCGCCGCAAATGTGCCGGAATTCGCAGGCGCCGCACTTACCGGCCAGTTTGGCGGGATTCCTGAGTTGTTGAAATATGGGCGCCTCCTGATATATCTCACTCAGCGGTTTTTGCCGGATGTTCCCTCCGCTGACTGGAAGAAATCCGCTGGGGAAAACCTCTCCTACATGCGAGATGAAGACGAAGCCCTTGCCATCGTTCAGGCCGCGAGGCGCCCTGCCGATCGTATCGGCGACTGTGGCAGAAGGTCTTGTGGACATAGGCGGCTTCGCCTGTTTTTCCAGCACCTGCTGTTGCAGCAGGTAGCGGCGGTAGTGCTGTGCTTCGGTAGTTTTTATATGGAAAGTGGCTCGTTTTGAAAGGCCGTAAAGCCTTGCGAAGATGTCTTCGAATTCCTCGCCCGTTAGCATTTCGGCAAGTTTTCCACGCCCGGTCGGCACCAGGAAAAACACGCTCCACAACGTGATCGGCTTCTTCTGGATCAACTCGGCGAGCAGTTCGAAATCCCCATAGTTCGTGCGGCTGAAGGTGGTATTGATCTGGACCGGCAAGCCGATTTCGTTGGCCCACTCGATCGCGTCCATCGTGCGGTCGAATGATCCTGACATTCCTCGAAAGGCGTCATGCAATTTCCGGGTTGATCCGTCAAGGCTCACAGCAAGCCTTGCAAGTCCGCAACCCTTCAGCCGCTGAACGATGTCACGGGTCAGAAGTGGAGTTGCGCTCGGGGTCAGAGAAACGCGCACGCCAATTTTCGCCGCGTATTCGATCAACTCGAAGAGGTCCGGCCGCTTGATCGGATCTCCGCCGGTTAACACGAAGACGGGGACTTTCATCTCCGCAATCTGACCGATCAGGTTCTTGCCTTCAGCGGTAGAGAGCTCCAGCGGATGACGCTTCGGTTGCGCGCAGGCCCGGCAGTGCACACAAGCTAAATCACATGCCTGGGTTACTTCCCAAATGGCGATGTAAGGCCGTTCGTTGAAGTCGATTTGGCTCTCGACAGGTTTCATGGGTCCATTGGACTAGTTCAGTCACGGTCATGCAGTGACTTAAGTCTCAAGCGGGTGGATCTTGTTCTTGTGGTGGGCGCCAATTCGGCGCTTCCGGGTCCGTGACAAAAGTCATCGCCCCACCGGCAGCACACTTTTAACCTGCAACCTGGCGCTAGATAGCGAGTAGAGCAATGCGCTGCCGAGCCGATAAGCCGAATGGAGGACTCATAAATGCCGTACAAAAAGCTTTGGATTGCGTTGGCCATCGTTCTGATTGCCTCGTTTACCGTTCTTGGCAGTGTTGGATACAAGGCCATCCATAGTGGACCGCCCATCCCGGCGAAGGTTGTAACCCCAGACGGGCAGCTCTTGTTTACTGGAGAAACAATTCGCGACGGTCAGAATGTATGGCAATCCACCGGCGGCCAGGAAATCGGAACTATCTGGGGTCACGGTGCATACGTGGCACCCGATTGGAGTGCCGACTACCTGCATCGGCAATCAATGATCGTTCTGAATGATTGGGCGCATCAGCAAGGCTTTCGCAATTTCGAGGCGATGCCGGCGGAATCCCGCGCGGGCCTTCAAGGTCGCTTGACGGAAATGACGCGCCGCAATACTTACAATGCGGTGACCGACACGATTGTCATCGATCATGAGCGGGCCAAAGCTTTTGAAGAATTGGCGACATACTACGCCGACGTTTATGGAAATGGGCGCAAGGAATACGCCATTCCCGCTGGGGCGCTCACGGACCCCGTCAAGCAGCGCCAGATGGCCGCATTTTTCTGGTGGACAGCGTGGGCCAGCAGCACAAACCGTCCTGGCGGGAATATCTCCTATACGCAGAACTGGCCGCATGAAGAACTCATCGGCAACCGGCCCACCGGAGCCGCGGTTGTCTGGAGCGTCATCAGTTTCGTGCTGCTTCTGGCCGGGGTCGGAGGAATGGTCTGGTACTTTGCTTCGCAGGAACATGCTCCACCCTCGGGGGAGATGCCGAGGCACGATCCGCTACTTGGTCTGAAGCCAACCCCGTCCCAAAAAGCGACAGTGAAATATTTCTTTGTTGTCGCCGCGCTATGGGTAGTGCAGGTCGGGTTGGGCGCCATCGTGGCTCACTACGGCGTCGAAGGAGGCGGCTTCTATGGCATTCCTCTTGCGAAGTGGTTGCCCTACTCCGTAGCGCGGACCTGGCACCTCCAGATCGGTATTTTCTGGATCGCTACTTCGTGGTTGGCCACGGGGCTCTACATTGCTCCCGCGGTGAGCGGCATTGAGCCCAAAGGCCAGCGTTTGGGCGTCAACGTCCTGTTCGTCGCTCTTGTTGCGGTGGTTGCCGGTTCCCTCGCGGGCGAATGGATGGGCATCGAGCAAAAGCTCGGCAATTTGTGGTTCTGGCTTGGCGCCCAGGGCTACGAATATGTGGACCTTGGCCGTCTCTGGCAGATCCTGCTGTTCGGTGGCCTCGTTTTCTGGTTATGGCTCATGTGGCGCGGTCTAAGGCCAGCTTTGGCGCGGAAGGATGAGCACTACTCTTTACTCATGCTCTTTCTGGTCTCGAGCATTGCGATTCCGGTATTCTATGCCGCCGGCCTCATGTACGGCCAACGCAGCTCACTGATCACTGCGGAGTACTGGCGCTGGTGGGTGGTCCATCTGTGGGTGGAAGGTTTCTTCGAAGTCTTTGCTACCGTCGTGATCGCTTTTCTGTTCACACGTTTAAAGCTCTTGTCCGTCCCGTCGGCAACCCGCGCGGTCTTGTTCTCTACGGTCGTCTTTCTCTCGGGCGGCATTATTGGGACATTCCATCACCTATATTTCACCGGTGCCCCGACCGCGGTATTGGCCTTGGGGTCGGTTTTCAGCGCTCTCGAGGTAGTGCCACTTGTTCTTGTGGGGTTTGAGGCCTGGGAAAACATTCGGCTGTCGCGCGGTACTTCAGAAAGTGCCTGGATCAGCGCATACAAATGGCCAATCTACTTCTTCGTGGCGGTGGCGTTCTGGAATTTCGTCGGAGCCGGCCTCTTCGGATTTATGATCAATCCGCCGATTGCGCTCTACTATGTGCAAGGCCTGAATCTTACGCCGGTGCACGGCCACACCGCGCTTTTTGGTGTGTATGGAATGCTCGGTCTGGGCCTGATGCTGTTCTGCCTGCGTGCTTTGCGGCCGGGTCTGCCGTGGAAGAACCGGCCTTTGGCCATCGCATTCTGGTCGATCAATCTGGGTCTGGCTGGAATGGTCCTGCTGAGCCTGTTGCCGGTCGGACTGATGCAAGCCTGGGCGTCGGTTGAATTCGGCACCTGGTATGCGAGATCGGCAGAATTCCTTCAGACTCCATTGTTAACGCGTCTGCGCTGGATGCGAATGTTTGGTGATTCGCTGTTTGCCTTTGGGGCTCTCGTGCTGGGGTGGTTTGTTCTCGGACTTGTTACAGGACATTCATTCGAAAAACAAGCGGGCATGAAGGAACCGGAATATACGGAAAGTGACCGGGAGGTCGTTCATTCCGGCGACTAGGCTCCGTATTGAGTCTTGAAATTCGCGTCTACGATGATGTTGACTTGCCGCGGTTCGCGGTTTGATGGCGGCCCCCAAAAAGGGGCCGCCAATCTTCTCCATAACCCGCGAACACCTAACCGCGCCGAGGTTGTAGCGGTCACCTCGAAGCGATCGGCGTTCATGACCTTACTCCACGCTGCGATGAAGTCTTTCACGAACTTCTCCTTCGAGTCCGAGCAGGCATAGACTTCCGCGAGAGCGCGCAGCTGCGAGTGGGAGCCGAAGATCAGGTCCACACGGCTGGCGGTCCACTTGACCTGCTTGGTCTTGCGGTCCCGCCCCTCGTACACCGCTCCTGAACCATTGGATTCAGCAGACGGCTGCCATTCGATGCCCATATCGAGCAGGTTGACGAAGAACTCGTTGGTGAGCGTCTCCGGCCGATTAGTGAAGACGCCATGCTTCGACTTCCCAATATTTGCACCCAGCACACGCAGCCCGCCGACGAGCACCGTCATCTCGGGTGCCGTCAGCCGCAGCAATTGCGCCTTGTCCACCAACATCTCTTCAGGGGATAGGCGCTGCTTGCCGTGAACATAGTTGCGGAAACCGTCCGCTTTTGGTTCGAGCGGCTCGAAGGACTCGACATCGGTTTGTTCTTGCGACGCGTCCATGCGCCCGGGCGTGAAGGGGATCCTGACGTCGACGCCGGCGGCTTTCGCGGCTTTCTCGACCGCGGCATCGCCGCCGAGAACGATGAGGTCCGCCAGCGAGACTTTTTTGCCCTGGTTGCCGTTGGAGTTAGCGCCGTTGAACTCCTTCTGGATGGATTCGAGATTCTCCAGCACCTTCGCCAGCTCAGTGGGTTGGTTGACCTCCCAGAACTTTTGCGGCGCAAGGCGAATGCGCGCGCCATTCGCTCCTCCGCGCTTGTCAGAGCCGCGGAAAGTTGAGGCCGACGCCCAGGCCGTCGAGACCAACTGGGAAACGGACAGGCCGGAGGCGAGAATTTTCGCTTTCAGCGCGGCAACGTCCTGCTCGTTGATGAGTGGATGATTCACCGCGGGTATGGGATCTTGCCACGGCAGCTGCTTCCTTGGGAACAAGAGGGCCGAGATAACGCGCGATCGGGCCCATGTCGCGGTGGGTCAGCTTGAACCAGGCGCGAGCAAATGCGTCCGCGAACTGGTCTGGGTGTTCGTAGAAGCGCCGGGAAATCTTCTCGTACGCCGGGTCGAAGCGCAACGAGAGATCCGTGGTCAGCATGGTGGGGGCGTGACGCTTGGAGGGATCATGCGCGTCGGGCACGGTACCGGCGCCCGCGCCGTTCTTCGGAGTCCACTGATTCGCGCCGGCCGGACTCTTGGTCAATTCCCAGTCGTACTTGAACAGGTTCTCGAAGAAGTTATTGCTCCACTTGGTCGGGGTTGTGGTCCAGATGACTTCCAGACCGCTGCCGATGGTGTCAGCGCCGCAACCTTTCCCAAATTTATTCTTCCATCCCAGGCCCTGGTCCTGGATCTCGGCAGCTTCTGGTTCGGGGCCCGACGTAGTCAGCAGGAATGGCGGCGCCATGGGTTTTGCCAAAGGTATGCCCGCCGGCAATCAGTGCGACCGTTTCTTCGTCATTCATGGCCATCCGAAGAAACGTTTCGCGAATGTCCCTGGCCGCCGCAACGGGATCGGGCTTGCCGTTAGGCCCTTCCGGGTTCACGTAGATCAGTCCCATCTGCACGGCAGCGAGAGGATTGGAAAGATCGCGGTCGCCGCTGTAGCGCTCGTCGGCAAGCCACGTGCCTTCCGGCCCCCAATAAATGTCCTCTTCCGGCTCCCAAGTGTCTGCGACGACCGCCGCCGAAACCGAAGGTCTTGAAGCCCATCGATTCGAGGGCGACATTGCCGGCGAGAATCATCAGGTCGGCCCAGGAGATTTTGCGACCGTATTTCTGCTTGATCGGCCACAGCAGCCGACGCGCTTTGTCGAGGTTCACATTGTCGGGCCAGCTATTGAGCGGAGCGAAGCGTTGCTGCCCAGCCCCGGCGCCGCCGCGGCCGTCGCCGATGCGATAGGTGCCGGCACTGTGCCACGCCATGCGGATGAACAGCCCTCCGTAGTGCCCGAAGTCGGCCGGCCACCAATCCTGCGAGTCGGTCATCGAGCGCATGAAGGTCTTTGACTCACGGCATTCAGGTCGAGACTCTTGAATTCCTTGGCGTAGTTGAACTCTTCGCCCATCGGATCGGATCGGTCCGAGTGCTGGTGCAGGACATTCAGGCTCACCTGATTCGGCCACCAGTCGCGATTGGTGGAAGGACGGAGGCTGCATGGTTGACCGGGCACTTGGATTCGGTTGTCGTGTTCTTGCCCTGATCTTCGGGGGAAACAGTCCCCGATGAAGAGGCGAGTGTGTTTTCCATGTGTTTCGGGTTTTCCATATGTTTTTCCTTTGAATGAGTTCAAAAACTGTGATGATCTACGAACCCATCAGACTGCGGTTCGCACAATTTGGGGCCGGCTTTCTTTCTTGACCGGCTGTTTCACAAGCATCCACACATCTCCAGACTTAACGGGAAGGCCGCGCGAGCGCACTTCGCGCACAGCCCGCGGAAAATGAGTCTCGCATTCGCGAACCACCCGCTTACCGAGAGAGCGCGAGGCAGGCCTGGGCACGTTCGTACCACGTCCACGTCCTCAACATTGCCGCAGCGGTCGCAGATGAAATGGTGATGCCGCATGCCTGTCACATCGAACCGCCCGGCGCGGCCCTCGACGGCGACTTCCCGCACCAACCCCGCTTTCACCAGGTCCCGCAGATTGTTATAAGTTGTGGCCCGGGAAGAGCGCGGATCCACTCGATTCACGGCTTCAAAGATTTCCGCTGCCGTGGGATGCCCCTTGTGGTCCATCAAGAACGACATCACGGCGTAGCGCTGCGCCGTGCAGCGCAAGCCGCTGCCCTCTAGGGACCGTTTAATCATGTCGGTATCCACGGGAAAGTTTAGATTATATCTAATCTGATATTGTGTCCAGATTTATGCTCGTACAATCAGCTGGCGGAGAGGGAGGGATTCGAACTTGAGCCGATTTGCAGGCGTGAGCGAAGCGGGAGCCTGCAGGCGAAATCCCGAGCGTAGCCGAGGGACCCAATCAAATATGGCGGAGAGGGAGGGATTCGAACCCCCGATACCCGTTAAGGTATGTCCGCTTTCGAGGCGGATCGTTTCAACCGCTCACGCACCTCTCCGCATGGAAGCGTAAATAGCAGCACGGTCCTGGTCAATCATACCAAAGTAATCCGGGCTGCTTGGGCCGAAGCCAGTTCGGCGCGGTGCTTCTCCGGCGACTCTCATTTCAACCTCCTGGCGATTGGCCTAGAATAGCTGCCATGTTGAAGAAGCGCAGCTGGGCGGAGCCGTTTCGCATAAAGGTGGTTGAACCGGTGCGCATGACCTCTTTGGAGGAGCGCCGCCGCGCCCTGACCGAGGCGGGGTATAACACTTTTCTGATTCGGGCGCGCGATGTGTACATTGACCTGCTGACCGACTCGGGAACTTCGGCAATGAGCGACCGGCAATGGGCCGCGATGATGGTTGGCGATGAGGCCTACGCCGGCAGCGAGAGCTTTTATCACCTGGAAGCCGCGGTGCAGAAATATTACGGCTACAAGTACACCATTCCCACGCATCAGGGGCGGGGAGCGGAGCATATTCTATCGCGCATTCTGATCAAACAGGGCGACGTCATTCCCGGCAACATGTATTTCACCACTACGCGTGCCCACCAGGAGCTGGCGGGCGGACGATTCGAGGATGTGATCATCCGCGAGGCGCACGATCCGGCAAGCCAGCATGCGTTTAAGGGCGATGTGGATCTCGGGAAGCTGGAGAAGATTCTCAAGGACAATCCGGGGCGCGTGCCCTATATCGCTTTGGCGGCGACTGTGAATATGGCCGGGGGGCAGCCGATTTCGCTGGCAAATCTGAAGGCGTGCCGGGAATTGACCCAAAAACACAACGTGAAGCTGATTCTGGATGCGACGCGCATTGCGGAGAATGCTTTCTTCATTCAGGAACGGGAAGCGGGGCAGAGCCAGAAGCCGATTGCGGAGCTTGTGAAAGAAATGTGCATGCTTTCCGATGGCTGCACTATGAGCGCGAAGAAAGACCCGTTGGCGAATATTGGCGGGTTCCTGGCGCTGAACGATCGCGATCTCACCGAGGCGGCGCAGAATCTGCTGGTCATCTTCGAAGGCCTGCACACTTATGGCGGCATGGCGGGGCGTGACATGGAAGCGGTAGCGGTCGGAATTGAAGAGTCAGTCGCGGACGACCACATTCGCGCGCGGGTGGGACAGGTGCGGTATCTGGGAGAGAAAATGATGGGCTGGGGAATTCCGCTGGTGCAACCCATCGGCGGGCACGGCGTTTTTCTGGATGCCAAGGCATTTCTGCCGCATTTGCCGCAAGAACAGTATCCGGCCCAGGCTTTGGCGGCGGCGGTTTATCTGGATTCCGGCGTGCGCAGCATGGAGCGGGGCCTGGTCTCGGCCGGGCGCGACCCCAAGACCGGCGAAGAACATAAGCCGAACCTGGAATTGGTGCGATTGACGATTCCGCGCCGCGTCTATACCCAGGCGCATATGGACGTGACTGCCGAGTCGGTATTGAGCGTCTTCGAAAACCGCGACTGCGGTGAAAGGACTGCGCATGACTTACGAGCCGAAGTTTCTGCGGTTCTTTCAGGCGCGGTTCGAGCCGCTGGCCTAGCGATCTTCGGCGTGCGCGCTATTTCTGTTCCTCGCGGCGGGTGCGAAAGAAGGACTGCAGCACTTCGGCGCAACGTCCGGCGAGGACACCACGGCGGACTTCCATCCGATGATTCAGTCGGGGATGATTCAGGACCTGCAGGACGGAATCGAACGGCGCCGGCTTTCGGATCGTCCGCGCCGTAGACCAGGCGCTTGATGCGGGCGTGCACCATGGCTCCGGCGCACATGGCGCAAGGCTCGATGGTGACAAACATCTCGCAATCGCCGAGGCGGTGATTGCCCAGGCTTGCGCCGGCGTCGCGTAAGGCTACGATTTCGGCGTGGGCTGTGGGATCGGAGCCGGTGAGATTGCGGTTCCATCCGCGGCCGACGATTCGGCCGTTACAGACCACAATGGCGCCCACCGGAACTTCTCCGGCTTCCAGGGCGCGTTGCGCGGCGCGCAGAGCCTCCTCCATGAAGAACTCGTCGGGAGCAGCCGGATTGGTGGGCGAAGTCATTTCGGCGAAGAATTACTCAGCATCATTGTACGGGTGGCGTGCAAAAGGTAAGCCGCGCGAGGTGGTGGAGGCTATCTTTTTTGTCTTTCTCTGCGAGCTTAGCGCAGATCTCAGCGTACCCTGCGGTTATACGTTCTTGATTTACCGAACCGAAAGCTCTTAACCGCTGAGATCGCAAAGAAATGCCGCCGGGAACGCAAGAGAAAGACTGAAACCGTACTACGCCCGCGCGAGATGAATCTTGAGATGTGATTGTGTATATTTCGTGAGGACCACCTGAGAACTCACCATTCATGAGCGTTGCTCTGACCGCTAATTCCTTGATTGAATTTTGGGCCGCCTTTTTGGTTGGAGCGGCGTTGTGTTTGCGCACGGACCTGCGGCGGCGGCGGCTTTCGCTTGCCAGGCCAGCCGGATGGCACGTTCGCACGGCACTGGATGCCGGCTCGGTGGCCGCCACTCTTGGCTGTCTGGCAGGCCTGGTCATTTTGCTGATCCCTGTTGCCGTCGAGCGGCGGGCGATTCCGTTAGACCTGCCGCTGGCGTGGGGAGTCGTTGCGGCGGCGGTGATTTTTGGGTTTTTGTGGAGCGAGGGAAGGCACCAGGTTCAATTTCAGCGGCCGGCGGGCATTGTATTTGGCGAGTGGCTGATTCTTGGCGGGGCGTACCGGCTCATCACGACGGCAGTTTTTCACGAGAGCGGGCCGATAGGCTCGCGGGGGAGCGGGGCTGAAGTTTTCTATGGCTTGGCGATCGTGGCCGGGGGAATTTGGATTGCCGCGATCGTGCCGCCTTTTCTTAAGCGCGACGAAGGTCTGCGGATCGTGGATCGCATTGCGGGTCAAGGCGAATCCACGCAGCAGGAGTACGTCGCGCCTACGCCGGAATGTCCGCATCCGGAGCGCTGGCAGATGCTGGACGCGCAGACGGCTGAGCTGGAGGTTTTGGAATTCCTTAAAGCGCTGGTGGTCACGGTGAAGCCATCGTTGATCGTCGAAACCGGCACTTTCATTGGGCACAGTGCGATCAAAATAGCGGAAGGGCTGAAAGCCAACGGGTTCGGGCGGATCGTTACGGTGGAGTTCGATCCGACGATTTTTGCCAAGGCGCGGGAAAACATCGAGGCTTCGGGTCTGCGGGAGTGGATTGATTATCGCAACCAGTCGAGTTTGGAAATGACCGTTGATGGGGTCATCGACATTCTCTTCAGCGACAGCGATGTGCCGATCCGGGAGAAGGAGATCCGGCGGTTTCTGCCGCAGATTGTTCCCAACGGACTGGTGCTGGTACACGATGCCAGCTCGCAGTTCAAGATCGTGCGCGAAGCCGCGCTGCGACTGGAGCAGGAAGGGCTGCTTTCGGTTGTGCTGCTGTCCACGCCGCGCGGGCTGGTGGTTGCGCAGAAGCGTGAGGGCCGAAAATAGCTGCGCGGTAAAGGCAAAAGCAATCAACCTCCAAGGCACGAAGGATCACGAAGGTTTTTGGTTTTGGGGATTTTCTTCGCACATGGACAGTCGGGCGTCAGCGGAGCACGCCGCGTTCTTCGAGTTCGGCCAGGGAAGGCAAATCGCCGCGTACTTTTTGGTTCACAAAAAGCAGCTTGCCTCCGCTTTCGACGAGTAAATAACTGGAATCAGGCGGCAGGCGCGCGATCGCCACCTTCACCAATTCTTCCGGCACAAAAAGAAAGACCCGCTCCGGGCTACGCCACAGGGCAGGGAAGCTGGAGTCATCCAAAAAAGTCGGGGGAGCATCGGGATATTTCGATCCGAATTCCAGATTGCTGCCCACGCGCCCGTTATAAATCCATGCGTGGCGGTGCGTATAAAACGGGATGCTCGAGCCTAATCCGAGATCGCCGTAAAGCACGACCTGATCCTGCGACCGGAGGTAGGGAACGATGGCCTCGGCCAGGGCATGGGACGACATTCTTGGGCTGAACTTTGCGAACGCCCAGTTGGCGGCGAAGAAGAAAACACCCATGGCTAAAGCCACGGTGAGCACGGCGCCCAGAGCGTGGCGCTTGCGCCGCAGCAACCAGGCTCCGCCAAATCCCACGAGGAAAACTGCCATCGCCAGAAGGGATGGGCCACGCAGGACGGCGAAGGTTTCGGGCGTCATGTCGAAGATATGGGCCATGGAGAGGTGATAGCTGTCGATGGAGTAGTAACGGATGAGACTGGAAAGCTTCGTGGTCGCGGGAATCTTGAGCGATTGCCATACAAAATAACCAAGGCAAAGCGCCGCTGCAGCACCGATCACGGCCAGGCCGGCCTGCAGACGGGGAAGCCAGCGGTCCTGGGTCTCCTCGGCCCGGGCGATACCCATCCCCAGGAGGATGGCAATGGCCGGCCACGCCGGGAAGCTGTAGTACTCCATGCGCGAGCCGCTGGTCAGTGAAAAGAAGAAGAGAATGAGGCCAGCCCAAATAAACAAGAGCAGGCGCGCCTGCTGGCCCGGCGGCAGGTCTTTTTTCCAGGTGGAAGGTTTGGGCCATTCGCGAAAGATGTAACCAATGAAGATGCTCCAGGGGAAAAACCAAACCAGGTGCAGCGCCCACCAAAGCAACAGGGGCACGGCTTCGTAATCCGGAGGATAGCGTGTTCCCAGGGCGCGTTTGAAGTGTTCGTTGACGAAATACGACCAGAGAAATCCGGGGGAGCGTTCCTCCGCCAGCACGTGCCAGGGCACGGCGATGACGAGAAAAATCGCCGCACCGGAGAACAGGCGAAGCTCGCGCCAGCGGCTCCAACTGCGGGTGAAAAGCAGAAAGAAGAACAAGATGCCGAGGGGAAAAATCAGTCCGACCAGCCCGATGGTGAGGACAGTGAGCGCCATGACCACCGAAGCTCCCCAGTAGCCGACGCGGCCATCGAGGCCGCCGCTCCATGACCGCAGAAACAGATAGAAGAATGCGGTCAGTTCGAGGGCAACGATGGCTTCGGGAATCATCACCCGGGTGAAGAGGTAGACACCGACGCTGGTACACATGACCAATCCGGCGTAGAAAGCGGCGCGGTTCCCGAAATGCTTTCGGGTGAAAACGTAGACCATCAGTACGAGGCCGACAACGCCCAAGGCCAGCGGCAAGCGGGTTTGAAACGTGCCCTGGCCAAAGAACTTGTAACTGAGGGCGGCCAGCCAATAGTGCACAGGGGCCTTTTCCAGGTAGCGAATCCCGTCTTCGTACATCACTACCCAGTCGCCGCTTTCGAGCATGTGACGGGAGACCAATGCGTGGGAAGAATCGACGTCGTCCAGTAGAGGGGGTATGAAGGCGTTCCCGATGTAAATTCCCACTGACAAAGCCAGCAGGATAAGAATGGCTAACCGACGATTCATTCAGAAGTGGAGGAAACGCCCCTGTGCCCTTTTCGAAACCGAATTTGGCCGAAATGAGTGATTAATGAAGATCATAGCACCGGATTGGGGAATCGCCGGTTCCGGGGCAGATGCTCCCTTCTGCAATCCCGCAGTTGATGGTATGCTAACGGCGTTATGACGCTGCCGAGCGTGTTGCGCAAGCTCTTTCTGGTGGACCTGTTGCAGGGCCTGAGCGTGACTTTTCGCTACCAGGATCCGAAGGAAATTTACACCGAGCAGTATCCATTGCAGCGGCCGCAGGTCGCGGAGCGGTACCGCGGAGCGCCCCGGCTGAACGTGAATCCCGATACCGATGAGACCATGTGCATCGCCTGCGATTTGTGCGCCCTGGCCTGTCCCGAGCACCTCATCGTGGTCACCAGCGAACGCAATGAAAAGACCCGCCGCAAAGAACTCACCACCTTCACTTACGATCTGAGCCGCTGCATGTTCTGTGGACTGTGCGAGGACGCCTGCCCGACCGACGCGCTGGAGCTCACCCAGGACTTCGAACTGGCCAGCTACACGCGGGAAGGCGCCATCTGGAATCGGGAGATGCTGGAAAAAGGTCCGCAACCCACGCAATACAAGAAGTAGGTTTTCTCCCGAGAAGATCAGGCAAGAGTTTTCATTCCTCGGCTTATTCAGCGCGGGACGTTATCGCGGGCCGGCCAAGCTGCGCCTTCGGCGGCGCAGATCGGATATGCTGACCCAGGGCAGCAGGGTTTCCGCGACCAGGTAACCAGCGTGCGCTGCGCCGCCATCTCACCCCAGTTCACCCCGGAGGTTCTATGAAGATATCGGCGACCAAACACGTAGTGATTTGGACGATGCTGGCGCTGGTTGTACTCGTAGTATCCGCCCTCGCGGAGCCACAATGGTTCCAGGGCGCGGTAGGTTTTGCGAGTGGCAATGTTTCCCGCATCCTGACCCAGCCCTATTTTCACCTTGGTCAATTACCCGTTACGCTGGGGTTCCTCGTTAAGGCATTTGCATTCCTTCTGGCGCTGATCTTTTTTTCTCGGCTGTGCCAGCGATTTTTGCAGAAGGAAATCTTTGCGCGTACCCCCTGGGACGAAGGACAGCAGTACGCCGTTTCCCGGGTGCTTGGCTATCTCATCTTCATTTTCGGGCTGGTCGTGGGGCTGCAATCGCTGGGGGTGGATTTAAGCAGCTTGGTGGTGCTAGGCGGCGCGCTCGGGAGTTGGCGCTGGTTTAGGACTGCAACCGATGGTCAGCAATTTTGTGTCGGGACTTGGTTTTGCTGGTGGAGCGGCCGGTCCGGCTGGGCGACCGGGTGGAGGTGGGAGACACCTACGGCGACGTGATGCGCATTGGCGGGCGCAGCACCTGGATCCGCACCAATGACAATGAGATCATCATCGTCCCCAACTCGGAGTTTGTCACCGCACGCGTCACCAACTGGACCGCCAACGATCGCTCAGTGCGATTTTCGATCCCAGTGGGCGTTTCCTATTCGAGCAATCCCGAGAAAGTGCGAGACCTGCTTCTGCAGATTGCCCGCCAGCATCCCGACGTGCTCGATGACCCTGCGCCCGACGTAATTTTCGAAGGGCTGGGCGACAGCTCGCTGAATTTCCTGCTGCGGGTTTTCACCGTGAACCAGGTGCAAACTCCATACAAGCTGAAGAGCGATTTGTATTTTTCCATCTTTCAGGTTTTTGGGCAGAATGGGGTGGAGATTCCATTTCCTCAGCGGGATTTGCACCTCAGGTCGGTGGAGGCTCCGATTTCGCTGGCTGGAGTTGCAGCGCCGTCTTCCGGGGAACCGGCCCACTGATCTGGATCAGCTCGGGTTCCGTTGCCGCTGCCGGCTTCTTAGATCGGCGCTGGAAGACAGGATGTGGGCCGCCATGGCCTGGCGGGCGGCATCGGCGTCTTTATTCTTCAGGGCCTTCAGAATCCGTTTGTGCTCCCCGATGGAGAGGCGGGCACGCTTCTCGGCTACGTCGGCGCCGGCCAGGGTTTCCCGAATCCAGGCCTGCAGATAGCCTCTGGTCGTGGTAAGCAGGTTCTGCAAGATGGAGTTCTGCGTGGCCGTGGCAATGGTGAGATGAAACTGCAGATCGGACTCAAGATATCGCCCGGGGTCGCCCACATGCGCTTCCATCAGGCGGATGGCCTCGGCCATACGGTCTAGTTCTGCCTGGTCGGCCTTGGTCGCCGCCAGGAAGGCGGTGTGCGATTCCAGCATCAGGCGGGTTTCGATGAGGTCCTCGACCAGTTTGGGATTGAGCAGCAGGCCCCAGTGAAAGCTGCGTTCCAGAAAGCGCCCGGCATTGCTCGCCACGAACGTGCCCTCGCCCATGTGGGGTTCGAGAACCCCCATCACGGAAAGGGAGCGCAGCGCCTCGCGCACCGAAGTGCGGCCGACACCGAACTGCTCGCATAGCTGTTTTTCCGAAGGAATGCGGTCGCCGGGCTTGAGGGTTCCACGGGCGATGAGGGCGGCAATCTGCTCCACAATATTGTCGCTCAAAGAGCGGCGCGGCACGCGCGTGAACCCGGTTGCAGATTCCGTTTGATTTTGCAGCATAACCGAGATAGTATACAGTTTGTCAGACAGGCAGACAGGTTGTCAAGCTGACATCTTGGTTCGGGAGTGAGGACGATCGCTATGGGTTCTACCCGGGAACTGGGAGCGCGCATCGAGCTGGTTTCGATGGATCCCCATTGTTCGGATATCACAATTGGCCTGTATGAGCAGTTCGTCGGCAGCACGCCGCAGTATCTGGTTCACAGCTACAGCAGTATTCCTGGAGCGCGAGCCCGGCTGGAGGCAATCGAACGCGCCATGCACGTGCTGGGCGGACTGGAATCGGGCGAGGGACTGTTGCGGTTTGCGTGTGGGGCGAGGCATCAGTTAGCCATCCGGCGCACCTTTCTGGAAGCCTGCAAGCTGCCGTCGGAAACTGCAGCTGAAGTTCGGCCTATGACGGTGGTGGACAAAAAGCTGAATGCCGCCGTGACGGTCCGTGGCCTGGGTAGCGGTCTCTACGAACTTTCGTCCGAAGCAGCTGCCGAGGAGGCGCCGGCGCGACTCGATTCGATCGTGAACGGATATCGCAAGCTCGCCGAACTGGATGTGATCCCCGGCGAGCCGCACCGTTTTCGCTTTGGCTGTGGCCAGAACCACGACGCGCTGGTGGGCCTGCTGCTGCCGCGCGCCTTGAACGTAAGAGCGATTTTGCGCGAACAGGAGATGGCCGCCGGCCGCGGCACCCTGGTCGCTCCCAGCGCCCAAAAGTGAGGAAACTATGGTTGCACCGATGACCAGTCGCCAGCGCGTGCTGGCAGCTTTGCGCAGAGAGCCGGTGGATCGCACTCCGGTTTGCAATCCGACATCCGTGGCCACGGTCGAGTTGATGGACCTGGTGGATGCGCCTTTTCCCGACGCCAACCGCAAGCCGGAACTGATGGCGCGGCTCGCCGCCACCGGCTACACCGAGCTGGGGTTCGACACCATCATGCCGGTGTTTTCCATCATTCAGGAATCTTCGGCGATCGGCTGCAAAATGCAGTGGGAACAAAAAGATAATTGGCCCACGGTGAGGATGCGGGAACCGATTTACACCAAGCCGGAGGACATTCGCTTTCCGGATAACTGGCTCAATCATCCCGACACGCAGTGCGTGATCGAGGCGATTCGCATCCTGCGGCGGGAGTATGGGAACGAAGTGGCCATTGTCGGAAAGACCATGGGGCCGTGGTCGCTGGCTTATCACTCTTTCGGAGTCGAGCCGTTTCTGCTGCTGTCGCTGGACGATCCGGGCAAGACCAAGCAGGTTCTCGACAAGCTCAAAGAGGTCACCATTCAATTTGGGCTGGCGCAATTTGAAGCGGGAGCGGATGCCCTGACGCTGCCCGATCACGCCACCGGCGATCTCGTGAGCGGCGAATATTACGCGCGCTATCTGCGCGACATGCACATCGAATTTGCGGAACGGATGCCCGGCCCGTTGATCCTGCATATCTGCGGGCGCACGGTGGATCGAATGGAATACATCGCCCAGACCGGCATGGCGGCTTTTCATTACGATTCGAAGAATAATCCTTCAGAATCCATGGGGATTATGAAGGAACGGATTTCCCTGGTCGGCAACATCAACAATCCGGAAACGCTTTTCTCCAAGGGCCCCGAAGCCGTGCGCCAGGAGGTGTACCGGAACCTGGATGCGGGCGTGCAACTGGTCGGGCCGGAGTGCGCGATCCCGCTGCAGACTACGATCGAGAATTTGAAGGAAATTCCCAAAGCCGTACGCGACTGGCATAAGCAGCATGCTGCGGCTAACTAGACAGGTACAACTATCATGGCGGAACTGAACGACGTCAGTAACGATTTCATACGGCAGGAAATTGACGAGTTTATCGAGCGGCCGGACGAGCGCGCCCGCATCATCAATCTCTTCGCCAAATCCAAGCCTAACTTGCAGGCCATCTCGGCCGCGCTGATCGACGGCGACAACGAACTGGTGGACAAGTTGACCCGCCAGGCGCTGGACGACGGCCTGGAAGCTCTGGAGGTCATGGATTTCGGGCTGATTGCCGGTATGGCGATTGTCGGGGTGAAGTTCCGTCAGAATTTCATTTTCGTGCCGGAAGTGCTGGCCTGTGCCCGTGCCATGAAAGCCGGCATGGCGCACATCGAACCGATCCTTTCGGCCTCAGGGCATCGAGCCGATTGCCAAAGTGATTATGGGAACGGTGAAGGGCGACCTGCATGACATCGGAAAAAATCTTTGCATCATGATGCTCCGCGGGGCAGGCTTCGAGGTGATTGACCTGGGCGTGGACACCTCGCCGGATCGCTTTATCGAAGCGGTGGAGGAACATGAAGCGCCCCTGCTCGGCATGTCGGCGCTGCTGACCACCACCATGCCCAACATGGGCAAGACGATTGAAGCTTTCATTGATGCCGATTTGCGCGACAACGTGAAGATTATGGTCGGCGGCGCGCCAGTTACGCAGGAGTTCGCCGACGATATGGGCGCCGATGGTTATGGCAAGGACGCCATGGCCTGCGTAACCCTGGCCAAACAGTTGATGTGCGTGCCCACGTAGAGCCTATGCAGAAGATTGACAAAGCTGAGTACCAGAAACGGCTCGACCAGTTGAGCGAGATTTTCGACGGGATTGGCCGGCATGCGGCGGAGTTGGCGAAGAGCCGCTGCCCCTATAAGGACCGGCACAACCAGTGCACGGCAAAATTCGGCTGCCGCAATCAGCGCCGTGGCGAGGGAAGAGTCCTGATGTGCGCGGGCGACGATAAGCTGGACTACCGCAGCGCCTGGGAAACGGGCGGGTAGTTATGGCGTTGGTCATGAGCAGAGGCGCAACCTGCGAGAACCTCGAAGGGCGCACTCTGTTCGAATGCGCGGACCAACTTGGCGTCCGTGTACCCACCTCCTGCAATCGCCAGGGCACCTGCCATGAATGCATCGTAGAAGTTCGCCGTGGCATGGAAAGCCTGCGCGGCCGCACCGCTGCCGAGTCGTTTCTACGTGATAATTACCGCCTGGCCTGTCAGGCGGTCGTGGCCGATGCGGGCGCGGAGATTGAATTCGCACCCCTGAGCCGCCGGCCAAAAATTCTTACCGGCTCGGCCATCAACGAAGCCGATGTAGAAATTGATCCGCTGGTGACGCGGCGGGAAGGCTCCGTTTTTTACGACGGCGCGCGGATTGACGAGGATCGCGGGCGCATTTGCGGGCTAGCGGTGGATTGGGGAACGACCACTGCGGTCATGGAGTTGATGGATCTCGAGACGGGCGAACGGCTCGCCATGAGCGCCTTCGAGAATCCGCAGCGGTTCGGCGGCAGCGACATCATGAACCGAATCTCGTTCGACGGTGGTCCGGGGCGAGGAGAGCTACACAAAGCCGCGATTTCGAGCCTGAATCGCGAGATTCGCGAGTTTTGTGCTTTGGTCGGAATCGTGCGGCAGCAGATTTATGAAATCGTCGTAGTCGGCAACGCCACCATGCGCGATCTTTTCTTCGGGCTGGATGTGCAGACGATCGGACAGCGGCCGTACAAATCGCAGATTGAGCATGAGTACCTGGCCCACCGGCGCTCCGGCACTTCGGTATGCGAATTGGCCCACCGGCTGGCGGTGCTCGCGCATCCCCAGGCGCGTGTCTATGGCGGGCCGCTGATCGCCAGCCACGTTGGGGCAGACACTGCCGCAGACCTGCTCTCGACCGGCATGTATTCGCCGGATGAAACCTGCATGCTGGTGGATGTCGGCACCAATACCGAAGTTGTGGTTTCGCATCGCGGCCGCATGGTGGCGGCGTCCTGCCCCGCGGGGCCGGCCTTCGAAGGCGGCCTGATTACCTACGGTATGACCGGCTGCGACGGAGCGATTGAAAGCTTTTCGCGGAATGACGGCCATTGGGATTTTCGCACGATTGGCGATGTGCCGCCGCGCGGTATCTGCGGGTCGGGCCTGATTGATTTGCTTGCCGAGTTGCGGCGAACCGGACAGATGGCTCCCAAGGGCATGTTCGCGGATCGCGCCCGTTCTCTCACCCTGGTGCCGGAGCAGGGCATCACGTTTTCGCGCGATGATGCCAGCAACCTGGCGCAGGCTAAGGCGGCCAACTATTGCGGGCAGCTGATTGTCATGCGGCATCTGGGAATCGGTCCGCAGGATGTGCGGCGTTTGTACCTGGCGGGCGCTTTTGCCAATCACATCAACATACGCAATGCCGTGGACATCGGTTTTCTGGCGCCGGTGCCGGAAGATCGCATCGTGAAAGCCGGCAATGCCTCGCTGGCGGGGGCTCGCCAGATGTTGCTGTCGCGCCGAAAGCGCCGCCAGATCGAAGAACTGGTGCCGCGCATCGAGCACGTGGAGCTGGAAACGGTTCCGGACTTCTTTGAACTTTTTGTCGAAGGCTGCCAATTCAAACCGATGCCGGGAGGTTGGAAAAACTGAGCATGTCCTCCCCAGTCTCCCAACCGCGGTCGGCGATTCCCTGGAGTAAGCAGCCGTTCCGTCAACTGCTGGAGGAGACTTCCACTTTTGTGACGGTCGCCGAACTGGTGACCTCGCGCGGACTGATCACCGAGACCAGCGGGCGCAAGGTTCTGATGCTGGCCCGGGCGTTAGCCGAAAATCCGCGCTTCCACGCTTTAAGCATCACCGACAATCCCGGCGGCCACGCCATGTTGAGCGCGGACACCATGGGGACGGACCTGATCTCGCGCGGGCAGGAAGTGATTATTCATCTTTCCTGCAAAGACTGGAACCGCAACGCGCTGGAAAGCCGCTGCTGGACTCTGGCCAGCGAAGGCTTTCATAACGTGCTGGCGTTGTCGGGAGATTTCCCGATGACCGGTTTTGAAGGGCAGGCCTCCCCGGTATTCGATACCGATTCCGTTGGCCTGCTTCGCCTGCTGACCAAAACTGACCCCAACTTCTTTCCCGGCGCGGTGGTCTCGAATTTCAAGCGGCAGGAACGCGAAGTCATGCCGCAGTATTTCAAGCTGGCGAAGAAGATCGAGACCGGCGCGCGCTTCGTCATCAACCAGATTGGCTACGATTCCCGCAAGCAGGACGAACTCTTGAAGTACATGAGCCTGCATAATATGCACGTTCCAGTACTGGCGAATGTGTATGTGCTTGGGCCCACGCCCGCCCGGTTCTTCCATGCCGGGAAAATTCCCGGCGTGACCGTGACGGACGCGCTGCTGGCGTTAGTGGAAAAGCAGGCGGCTTCGCCGGACCGGGGCCGGGCTTTCTTTCTGGAGTTTGCCGCGAAGCAGTGCGCTATTGCCCGCGGACTGGGCTATCGCGGGATCTACCTGGGCGGGCATTTGCGGGCGGACGACTACGACCGCATTCTGCGAACCTTCGACAGTTTCGCTCCCGACGACTGGCGTCAATTCGCGCGCGAGATCTGCTTTTCCCAGCCCGGCGAGTTCTTCTATTTTGAGCCCGACGCGGAAAGCGGACTCAGCTCTACGGATATCAATCGTGAATATTTGAAGTCGAAGAGGCGGCCGCCGGGAGCGCCGCTCGCCTACCGCTTCAACCGCCAGGTACACGAGCACGTTTTCCGGGAAGGAAGCCGCGGTTTCGCTGCGGGCCAGAAGCTCTATCAGATTGCGGAAAAGTCGCCCGGGCTGTCGCATGCTCTGCACAGCGCCGAGCATGCAGCCAAGATGCTGGCTTTCGACTGCCGCGATTGCGGCGACTGCTCGCTGCCCGAAATCGCCTATCTCTGTCCGGAATCGCAGTGCGCCAAGAACCAGCGCAATGGGCCGTGCGGCGGGACGCGACAGGGCAAGTGTGAAGTCGGCGAAAAAGAGTGCATCTGGGCGCGGGCTTACGACCGGCTCAAAGCCTACGGAGAAGAAGAAACCATGCTGCAGGGGCCGGTTGTCTATCGAGACAGTTCGCTGCGCGGCACCAGCGCGTGGAGCAATACATTCCTAAAGAAAGACCACGTGAGTAAGGCGAAAACATCATGAAGCCACAGAACCTGAATAAAGAATTCGTAGTGATTGGGGAGAACATTCATACGACGCGTATTGTCCTGCGCCCGGGAAAGCTGGTCACCACGCTTCCGACCGGCGAGGAAGCTGTCCGGTATACAACTGCCGGCGGTGAAACGCGCCATCTGATTATTCCCGAGGACATCAAGCGCCGGCAGGATTACCAGGAAGGCCGGGTGAAGCACATCATGATCGCGGTGCGGGCGGCCATGGCAGGCGAGGAACCGCATGCGAGTGAGGGCATGACCTATATTCGTGCCCTGGTCGAAAAGCAGCTGCGCGCGGGCGCTGATTTCCTCGACGTGAACGTCGACGAGGTCTCCCTGAAGCTGGACGTGCAGAAGGCGACAATGGCCTGGCTGGTGCGCACGCTCGAACCGCTCTCGCCGGTGCCGCTCTCGATTGACTCTTCGAATGAAGAAATTCTGCTCACCGGGATTGAGGCGTGCGCAGGCACGGCTGGACCTCCGATGCTCAACTCGGCATCGCTGGAGCGCATTCATGCGCTCGACATCGCCAAAGAGCGTAACCTGCCCGTGGTCATCACCGCTGCGGGCGAGAGTGGAATGCCGCAGAATACGGAAGAGCGCGTGCAAAACGCGACCCGCATGATTGATGCGGCGCTGGCCAAAGGCATTCCGGCAAGCCGTCTCTACGTGGATGTGCTGGTGTTTCCCATCTCCGTGGATAGCAGTTTCGTGGTTCATTGCCTGGATGCGTTTCGCACTTTGCGCACGAAGTATGGTGAAGATATTCATTTGACCGGCGGGCTCAGCAACGTCTCGTTCGGATTGCCCTGCCGCAAATTGATCAACGAAGTGTTCATGAATCTGGCGGTCGAGGCCGGCGCGGACAGCGGGATTGTCGATCCGGTCGCCAACGACCTGCATCGGGTATTCATGTCCGACAAGGCCAGCAAACCGTATCAGCTCGCGCAGGAGATGCTCATGGGGCGCGATCGCGGGTGCAAGAATTATTTGCGGGCCTACCGCAAGGGCGAGCTGGAGCCGGTCGCGGTTTCCTGAGAGGGAAGAGAATGGCGAAATACCAGATTCTTTATTGGAAGGATATTCCGGCGCAGGTCAGAGTTTTCCCGGAAACCGGGCGCGCCATTTCGCGCCAGTTGCCGGAGGGTTTTCAGCAACGGATCGATGCGCGAGCCATGCAGGAGGGACTCGCCGGGACGGACGACTACCTGGAGCACTGGCAGTGGACGGAGAAGAAAGAGCGGGACCTTCCTGTGGAGGAATTGCTGGAAGCGCTCTTGCAGGAGCTTGGGGGGCAGAAGGCCGCGGAATGAGTTTGTGCCCCATCACGTGGGCCAATCGTTTCTAATGTTCCCATTGGAACACATCGTCAGCACATAACGTCAGGATATAAGTGTCATTACATATCTCGATAAGTCCATTCGTGTGTGCGGCTTACGGCGAAAAGCAGTCGTCGAAGTGAGGCGCGCGGCATTCCAAGGGCTGTAGGCACCTTTCCCCTTTTGAGACGCTATTCATAGCGCAGGGCCTCCATGGGCTCGACTCTGGCGGCCCGGCGGGCAGGAAGCAGGCAGGCAGTTGTTCCTATGGCAAGCAGCGCGCAAACCGCGCCAGCGGTCAGCTTGGGGTCGTACGGGCTCACCTGGAAGAGGAGGCTGCTCACTAAACGTGCGGATGCAAAGGCTAATGCCACGCCCGCAGCGGCACCGGCAATGACCGGGAAAAGCCCGTCACGAAGCACCAATCCATAGATACTCGTGCGCTGCGCTCCGAGCGCAACGCGCAGCCCAATCTCGCGAGACCGCTGCACGACGGAGTACATGACCACGCCATAGACACCGAGTCCCGCCAGGAATAAGGCGCTAGCAGCGAACAGAAGTAAAAGGTCCATTTCGAAGCGCTGGGTTGCTAGCGAATCGGCGACTAAGCCGCTTAACGAGCGCACCGTCGGAACGGGAACGCTTGGGTCAACGCTCCAGACCGCCTGACGAATCGCGGCTGCCGTTTCGGAAGGCCCCTGATCCGTTCGGACGACTAGACCGGCCATTGGCCCGCTGCGGTACCAGTACGGAACATAGATCAGCATCGGGTCCGGCTTCGCTAGGGTAATCGTCCTCGCGTTCGCGACCACCCCGATGACCGTAAACGGCTTCTCCTTCGCGGGATTCCCCAAGGTGAACTGTTCCCCAATCGGCTGCTTTCCCGGCCAGAGGGCCTTGGCTGTTTTCTCTGATACCACAGCCAAATCCTTGCCCCAGTCGTCTCGGCTGAAGAACTGTCCTGATAGGAGCTGCAAATGGATGGTCGAGAAATATTCAGGGCTAACCCAGCGGAAGCTCTCAATCGGCAATTGCGTCTCGGGCCTGGTCTCTCCTGTAACCCGTGCTATATCACCCCAACTGTCTCCTGTGAGCGGCAACACGCTGGTGACGGCTACGTGTTGCACTCCCGGCAGCCTGTACATACGCTCCAAGACTTCTCTATAAAATGCAGCCTGATGCTGGTTGTCGCGATAGGACTCCGTAGGCAGATGTATCGTCGTCGTCAAGGTCTTCTCGCTCGTGAATCCGCGGTCCACGTGCATGAGCTTTACCAAACTGGTGGTTAGCAGGCCGGTCATCAGCACCAACGTGACGCTCACCGCCACCTCGAATCCCACGAGAACGCGTCGGACGCGCCGGTTCCCGCGCGATTCGCTTGCCAATCGTGACTCGCTGTGAAGAACTTCGATCGGTGCGGTCTTAGTGACCATGAAGGCTGGCGCCGCTCCGGCCAGCAAGGTTGCCAGGATAGCCAGAAACAGCGCGCATCCCGCTCCAGCCCAGTCCAGATGCAGCGTGCCTCGAAAATCGAGCGCCGGAGGAAGGTAGCGCTGCAGGGCGGGAACGATGACAGATGCGAGCAAAATGCCCAGTGCGGCTCCAACGACTGCCAGTACGGCAGTTTCGCGAAGAGCCATGCGTACCAACTCGGTGCGGCTTGCGCCAAGCGCTGCAGCCACTGCCATGTGCTGCCTCTGTCCGACCGCCCGCGCCAGCAACAGATTCGTGACATTCACGCATCCCACCAGCAGCAAGCCGGCAACGGCTGCCAGCAAAATGATGAGCGATTTCCGATTAGTTCCCACCAGCGCCTCCTGAAAGGGTGTGAGCTTCACGGACAGAGTCGCTTTCTCATCAGCGGGCAAATTCACGGTGATTGTGTGTTGCAGTGAGTCCAAATCTGCCGTCGCTGCGGCGACAGACATCTCCGGTCTTAGCCGCGCTAGACAGAAGTAATTCAGATTCCCCATCCGTTCGGCGAGTTCCTCGTTCGAGAAAGAGAGCGGGGCGAGCACCCCAATCGGCAACGGCCGATTCGTATTTCCCTTTATAGCCATTATCTGAAGTACTGGAGGCATGTGGAACGAGCGCGGCATCACGCCGATTACTGTGAAAGGAAAACCGTTCAGCCGAATGCTTTTGCCCAGAATACCGGGATCACCGCCAAATTGTTCGCGCCATAGGTCGTACATCAGAACCGCAACGTGCTCATTGCCCCGTTGTCCTTCGCTTGCAGTAAATGACCGCCCCATCTGAGGTTGCACCCGGAGCACAGAAAGTATCCCTGGTGTCGCGCTCAGAACGCCTACCTGCGATGGACGGCCCTCGGAGCCGAGCGGTGCCGAGCCTTGCTCCATCACGGCCATCGAATCGAAGCTGCGGTTGTGTTGCTGCCAGAAGGTAAAGTGGTTCGCGCTCACAGGCAGAGTCGGATAGATATTGCTCCATTCCGCAGCGACCTCTTCCACCGTCACAAGCCGCTGTGGCTGCGTAAAGGGCAGCGGACGCAACATCACGTCATAAACCAAAGTGAAAATCGCGGTCGTCGCGCCAATGCCGAGAGCAAGGGTGAGAACGGCGACAGCCGTGAATCCCGGACTCCTCCTCAGCATCCGCACCGCATACCGCAAATCCTGCCAAAGACTCAGCATCATGCTCTCCTCGCAATCGAATATCTTCCCTGATTGTCAAGGTATGCTAAGGCAACTCCTCCGCCAAAGCGCCTGGAAACGTAAGCGGTTGGCTGCTAAGGATTAAACGAGATTTTCCATTGGGTGGGATCAGGCGGAAGTGTCCAATTCCGGACAGAGCTGTCCGGAACCGGACACTTGAGAGGGGACAACAGGCGATTCCTACTTCTATGCCTTCGACTCGACCGGTTCTTTATTCCGCTCCTCCGCCACCTTAATTAACTCTGGCAGCACCTCGGCGAAGGCACCCTTTCGCGGCTCGCCGAAGGCAAAGTACAGTTTGTGGTAGAGCGGATAGAGTTCGTCGTAGACTGACTTTTCCGCCGGCTCCGGCTGGTAGGTCTTGTAGGAAGGGCCAATTTTGTCCTGCGCCTCTTCCACGGTTTTGAATGCGCCTGCCGCCAGGAAAGCGAAAATCGCCGAGCCCAGGCTGACTACGCTCTTGCTGGGCACCAGCACCGGGCAGCCGAGCACGTTGGCGTAGACCTGGTTGAGGACGTCATTCTTCTGCGGAATGCCGCCGCCGTTGATCACGCGCTTGACTTTGACGCCGTGCTCCGCCATGCGGTCGAAAATGACGCGCGAATGGAAGGCGGTGCCTTCGATGGCGGCGAAGAGTTCATCCTGCGCGGTGCTTTGCAGGTTCCAGCCCAAAGTGATTCCCCGCAGATTGGGATTGACGAGCACGGTGCGGTCGCCGTTGTCCCAAGTCATCCGCAGCAGACCGGTTTGGCCGGCGCGATAGTGCTGCAGCCCTTGGCTCAGAGTTTGGACGTCGCTGCCGGCGCGGGTGGCAATCGCGTTGAAAATATCTCCAACAGCGGAAAGGCCAGCTTCAATACCGGTGCGGCGGGGATGCACGCTGCCCTGGACTACGCCGCAGACGCCCGGCACCAGATTGGGTGATGGCGTGATGCCGATGATGCAGGTGGAAGTGCCGACCACGTTGACCATGTCGTCGGTGCGGCAGCCGGCGCCAATGGCGTCCCAGTGGGCGTCGAATGCGCCGACCGGGATGGGAATGCCGGCTTTCAGGCCGAGCTGCTCAGCCCAATTGGGCGAAAGGGTTCCGGCGATTTCTTCCGAGGTGGCAAATTCTCCCTCCAATTTTTCACGCACCCCGGTGAAGAGCGGATCGACCTTGACGAGGAATTGCTCCGGCGGAAGACCGCCCAGGGCGCGGTTCCACATCCATTTATGGCCCATGGCGCAGACGCTGCGCTTTACTTTCTTGGGATCGCTGATGCCGCAAAGCGTAGCGGCCACCATGTCGCAGTGCTCGAAGGCGGAGGCAAACTGGGTGCGCTTCTCGGGATTGTGCCGCAGCCAGTGAAGGAGCTTGGAGAAACCCCACTCGGAAGAGTAGGTGCCCCCGCACCACTCGATGGCCTGCAGCTTTTCGCGGTGGGCCATCTCGGTGATTTCGGCGGCTTCGCCTTTGGCGCGATGATCGCACCAGAGGTAGTACTCGCCGAGCGGCTGCATGTCTTTGTCTACGGCGACGACGGACGAGCCGGTGGTGTCGAGTGCAATCGCTTCTACCTGTTCGCCGCGGATGCCGGCATTCTTCACCGCGTCGCGGGTGGCGGAGACCAGGGCGCGCATCTGATCTTCATGGGACTGGGTGGCGTACTCCGGGTCTTCGCGCTTGCGGTGCAGAGGATACTCGGCAATGGCCGAGCCCAGCACTCCGCGCTCGCTGTCCACGATGGAAACACGCACGCTCAAGGTTCCGAAATCTACTCCCGCCACAATAGACATGAGGTCTCCGTTTAGAATCAAATGCCTTCGGGGATTGTTCCCAATTCAGCCGTTCTTCGCGTTCTCTGCGGTATTTTTCTGCGATCTCCGCGGTGAAAATGTCTGGTGGTTCCAGTGAATCAACCCCTTTTACCGCAGAGTGCGCTGAGAACCACCGCCGAGTTCGCAGAGAAAACCGAGCGCGATCATTCAGCCGTTCTTCGCGTTCTCTGCGATATTTCTCTGCGATCTCCGCGGTGAAAATGTTTGGCGGTTCCAGCGAATCGACCCCCTTTACCGCAGAGTGCGCAGAGGCAAAGCGAGATCGCCGAGGACCCGAGCGATCAGTGAGCGCCGTCGTGCCAATACATCTCCCAGCCAAAATATTTAGTGGCAGCTTCGTGGACGGCGGCATCGACGGTCGCAAGATTCGCCGCCACGTGGTGCTCGAAGCCCTGCTCGCAGATATAGTGCAGCAGCTTTTGCATATGGGGGATTTCCACGACGCCGGCGCCACCGAAGGTATTCAGCGGATCGTCGGTGAAGCGGCCCTGGCCTACGTAGCCGCGTATTTTGCCGGCCGTGTCGTCCGTGGAGAAGCGGGCGAAGCTCATCTTCTCCGGCTTGATCAGGCCGACGCAGGTGCCGAAGGTATTCTCTTTGCCGACCGTGCCGGCGATGATTTCCTGGAAGTCCATTTTCACGGAGCGGAAGAAGTGTTTGGGCAGGTTTGAGCAGTGGAAGCAGACGGCCTTGTTCGGATCGGAACCGTAATTATTGTTCCAATCGAGCAGTGCGGAAGGTGTTTGGGAGGCCAGCTGCAAAGCGTGCATGCCGAGTACGCCGCAGATGTCCACTTCGCAGGCGCTGGAAAGCAGGCTGTCGCTCATCATGCTCATGACGGTGCAGGGGACGACACCCAGATTTTCCTCCAGCGAAGTCCAGCACTGCACGGCACTGATGGCGACCTCGGTCGCGGCCATCCACTGGTCGACGACCGCTCCCAGCTTGGCCATCTTCATGAGTGCGGGTGCCGGCACGCTGCTGGAGTCTACGTATTTCCTGATCGAAGCCAGCTTCGACTGCGCCAGATCATCGTTGTCTTTCATACGCTCGATGCGGCCCAGCACCTCGGAAAGGTCGAGGGTCTCGATGGAAATGCCGTTGGCCTCGAGAATCTTTTCGCTGTAGCGGACCGTGTTGAATGCAGTTGGCCGCGCCCCGATCGCGCCCACGCGCAGGTTGCGAAAGCCGTTCACCACCCGGCAAACGGCGGCGAACCATTGCAGGTCTTTGGCGAACTCGGGGGAATCGGGGCTTTCGGTATGCAGAGTGGTGATGGAATAGGGAATGCCGTACTGCCGCAGATTATTGCAGGCCGACATCTTGCCGCAGAAGCTGTCACGGCGGGAAGCGATGGTCATCTTGGCGGGTTCGTCGGGGGTAGCCTGGACGAGAACCGGGACCCGCAAGCCAGCCCAGCGAAGCGTGTCGGCAATGGCCCGCTCCTCGCCGAAATTCGGCAGGGTCACGATCACGCCGTCAATGCGTCCGGCATTTTTTTTGAATAACTCAGCGCAGCGACGAGACTCCACCCGCGTTTCCACTGCTCCGTACTTGCTCTCTTCCGGAGTCAGCGTCACCACATCCATCCCTGCGGCTGCCAGCACGCGCAGCATGTCTTCGCGTCCACTCTTTGCCAGGTGATCGGGGAAGAAACCGCGGTTGCCGACAATCAGGCCCATCGTCATCTTTTTATTTGTCATGGATGAATCCTCATTTCCAATAAGTGCTGCAATGATTTTGACTAGCCCTGCCCATAGTATGCGTCTTTGCCATGCTTTCGCAGGTAATGCTTGTCGTGGAGGCCGCGGCCGATGGGCTGCGCGTCGGCACGAATGGTGGTGGTGAAAAATGCCATGCGCGCCACCGCCTCGAGGATGACGGCGTTGTGGGCGGCCGCTTCGGGAGTAGGTCCCCAGGTAAACGGCCCATGATTCGCCACCAGAACGCCGGGAACGGCGGCGTAGTCCAGTTTCTGGAAAGCGCGCACAATGGCGAGGCCGGTGTTTTTTTCGTATGCCGACGCGATGTCTTCGTCCTTCATCACTTCCGTGACCGGGACCGAGCCGTAGAAATAATCGGCATGGGTCGTTCCGAAACACGAAAGGGCCTGCCGAGCCTGCGCCCAGGAGGTGGCATATTCGGAGTGGGTGTGAGCGACTCCGCCAATTTTGGGAAAGGCTTTGTAGAGTTCGATGTGGGTAGGCAGGTCGGAGGAGGGTTTCAGCATGCCCTCGACCACTTTGCCCGCCAGATCGGTTATTACCATGTGTTCCGGCTTCAGTTTGTCGTACGGCACGCCGCTGGGTTTGATGACGACCTTCTTGTCTTCGCGGGAAATGCCGCTGGCGTTGCCAAATGTGTAGAGCACCAATCCTCGGCGAACCAGTTCCAGGTTCGCTTCCAGTACCTCTTGCCGCAGTCTCTTCAGAAGCATCGTATTCCCGGCGAAACCTTAGTGAAAACTTGAATGGGCGGGTAATTTGAGCCGCGCCAAGAAAAGTAGAGCAGGCTATGGTCTTTGTCAAACCAAGTGTCCGGAATGCGGAAACGGGTGTTTGGTTTCTTAGATTACGTGCCGCCCCGACATCCTCATTGATATTGATGTACTTTTTTGTCGCTTGATCACGCATATGGCTTTGCTGGCGTCAGCAGCAGGCTAGCCCCTGACGCCAAAACACGGGTGCTCCGCAGATGTAAGTTTTTGACCGCAGAGGGCGCAGAGAAAGATGTAACGACTGAACTTTTTCGCGTCCTGCGTGGTTCTCGTCGTCAGCGGTCAAAGGCGTCTAGTCACCCCAGCCCTAAAAGTGACGCGGGTAACTGTCTTTGGCCCTGCAATTGCATTTATGCTAATAGGGACGATCTCATCAACCAAGGATGCCTGCGTACTTTCCAGACGGTGTGATGTCCGACGGAGTGTCGTGTTTTGGAGATTCCATGAAGCATTTTTCGGTTTTGCGTTGCCTTCCGATTGTGGGTCTGATGGCTTTGTTCCTGGCAGGTTGCACCCGCGATCCTAATGTTAAGAAGCAGAAGTTCTTTGCCAGCGGGCAAGAATACTTCGCGCAAGGTAAGTATGCGGAAGCTTCCATCCAGTTCCGTAATGCCATCAATGTGGACTCCGGTTACGCCGAAGCGCATTACCAGTTGGCGCAAACCTGGATGAAGCTCGGCGAGTGGAATCACGCCTTCCAGGAATTGAAGCGCACCGTCGAACTGCAGCCAGAGAACTATCCGGCGCACATTGATCTGGTAAACCTGCTGATTTCCGGCGGGGACGTGGAACACGCCCAGCAGGAGGTTGATCTTCTTCAGGCCAAGCAGCCCGATAATCCACAAGTTCATCTGGCGGTAGCCAACCTGCTGGCGGCCAAATCTAATCTTCCGGGCGCGCTGCAGGAGGCGCAGAAGGCGATCTCGCTGGCGCCGGATCGTTCACAGTCTTACTTGCAGTTGGCGCTTCTGCAATCGCGCGCTAATCAGCCGGACGCCGCCGAAGGCAGCTTCCAGAAGGCGATCGAGCTTGATCCCAAGGCGACCGGGGCGCGCCTGGCGCTCGGAACCCTGTACGTTTCGCGCAATCGCATGGCGGACGCCGAGCAACAGTTTCGTGCGGCCATGGAACATGATCCTGACAATCCGCAACCGCCGGCGGAAATGGCGCGGCTTTACCTGGCAGAAGGCAAGAAGGCGGAAGCGGAGGCCTTTCTACAAAAGGCCAAGCTTAACTTCCCAAATAACTCTGCCGGCTACCGGATGCTGGGCGATTTTTACTTTGCCACCGGCGATCTGGAGAAGGCCACAGCGGAGTACGCATCCCTCTACCGTGACTACCCTGCCGACTGGCAAGTAAAGAAGAATTACACGCAGCTGCTGATCCTAACGAACCGGTTGGACGACGCGCGCAAGATCGATGACGAAATATTGAAGGCTTATCCGGGTGACTCAGAGGGATTGATCTATCGCGGGCAGATTCAGGTGCGCGAGGGCAAAGCGCAGGACGCAGTGAACACTCTGCAGACTGCCATTAAGAATGATCCCAACAACGCCCTGGCTCACTACCATTTGGGCGTCGCCTACAACCAGCTAGGTCATTCTGAACAAGCCCACGCCGAATGGCAGCAGGCATTGCAATTCCAACCCAATCTGACGGATGCGGTGCGTGCGCTAGCCAGCCTGGCCCTTCGTCAGGGCGATATGCCGCGACTTGAGCAGCACGCCAAACAGCTGATTCAGCAGCAGCCTTCCTCTCCTGAGGGTTACGCTCTGCGTGCGCTTTCGTTCATCCGGCGCGGGCAATTCTCCGCCGCCGAGCAGGACGCCAACAAAGCGATCAGCCTTGCGCCGCAGGACGCCACGGGCTATATGCAAATGGGCAACCTGCGCTTCGCGCAGCGGCAATACGGCGCCGCGGAAAAGTCCTACCAGCAGGCGCTCAACCTTTCGCCGGGCCTGCCGGACGCGCTTTCCGGGCTGATGAATACCTACCTGGCACAGAACCAGGAGGATAAGGCTGTCGCGGCCGCCAATGCGCAAATTGCGAAGGCTCCGAACAGCAGCGCGTTCTACGATCTGCTGGGCACGGTTCTCATGAATCATAAAAAGGACCTCTCCGGCGCCGAGGCTGCCTTCACGAAAGCGGCAGAACTGGACAAGACCAACCAGGACGCCATTATCAAGCTCGGGCAGGCGCAAGTAGTTGGCGGAGCGCCGGGCGATGCAATCGCGACGTACCAGCAGGCGCTGCAAAATAATCCGCGTAGTATCTCCCTTTATATCCTTGTGGGTCAGCTCTACAACTCGCAAGGCGACATCGCCAAGGCCAAGGACGCATATCAAAAGGCGCTGGAAATCGATTCCACCAATCCGGTGGCTGCGAACAATCTCGCCTATCTCCTGCTGCAAAATGGCGGCGACGTGGATCAGGCGGTTTCATTGGCCCAGACCGCCCGCAGCAGCGCTCCGGATTCGCCCACCTTCACGGATACTCTCGGCTGGGCCTTTTACCACAAAGGTGATTACCAGCAGTCCATCAGTCTTTTTCAACAGGCGATGAAGCTGGCGCACAAGGGTAATAACCCTGACAATCCCACGGTTCATTACCATCTCGGTTTGGCTTACCAAAAAACCGGGGAGGACGTGCAGGCCAGGAAGGAACTGCAGCGGGTGTTGCAACTGAATCCTCACTACGCCGCCGCGGACGACGTAAAAAAAGCCCTGGCCGAGTTGCACTCGTAGGCTGCAGCCACATTCCGGATGTGAGAGACTGTAGTTAGCCGCCAGCACGCGGCCCCACCCAGGTCATTTCGGAGAAAATTACTATGGCTGCAATTTTGCCTGCCGGCAGTCCGGCTCCCGACTTCTCACTTCCGGTAACTCCGGATCAGAAGCTTTCTCTCAGCGAATTGTGCGGGCGGCCAGTGATTCTGGCCTTCTATCCCGCGGACTGGAGCCCAGTCTGCGGGGATCAGATGAGCCTGTACAACGAAATCCTGCCTGAGTTCCAGAAGCATAATGCGGAGTTGCTCGGTGTTTCTGTGGATGGAGTCTGGTGTCATGAAGCTTTCGCCAAAGACCGGCATTTGCATTTTCCTCTGCTCGCTGACTTTGAGCCCAAGGGCGGGTCGCCCGCGCTTATGGAGTGTACCGGCCGAATGACGGCATTTGCGAGCGGGCGCTTTTTGTCATAGACAAGAACGGACGCATTGCGTGGAGCTATTGCTCGCCCATTGCGGTGAATCCGGGCGCGGATGGAATTTTGCAGGCGCTGGAAGACTTGCCAAAGTAGGAAATCGTCATGAGCAAACTGAAAATTCCAGTGGGGCCAGCGGACCATATTGAGGGCAGTGCGGGAGCGGAGTGCACGCTGGTTGAGTATGGCGACTACGAATGCCCTCATTGCGGTCATGCTTATCCCGTGGTGAAGCGGCTGCAAAAACATTTTGGCGAGCGGCTGCGCTTCGTATACCGCAATTTTCCTTTGACCCAGATCCATCCCCAAGCCGAAGCGGCGGCGGAGGCCGCCGAGTTTGCTGGAGCGCATGAAAGGTTTTGGCCGATGCACGATCTGCTTTTCGAAAATCAGCAGCGCCTGGGAGTGCCGCTGCTTGAGCAACTTGCCGGGAAACTGAAACTCGACGCGGCTGCGTTGCTGAAGGCTCTCCAAGGAGGGGAATTCACGGTGCGAGTGAAGGCCGATTTTGCGGGTGGCGTTCGCAGCGGAGTCAACGGCACGCCGACGTTCTTTATCAATGGCGAACGCTACGATGGAGTGCCCGAATACCCGGCGATGGTCGAGGCGATTGCTGACGTCCTGTCGTCCGCCCAAAGATAGAGCCGAGATACCATTCGCTAACGTTCTTTTCTCTGATCAAACTCATCTTCGATTTGCCGGATTCGCATTTCCAGTTCCGCGCTATCTGCATTCTCCGGGACACCGGATAGCTTTTTGCCAGCCAAAATCTGACTGAACAATTGCGCTCGTTCCCAGGCATGAGCGGTTCGGCCGTCCCCGGCACGGTCCGGAGAGCCGTGAACATTAAAGTGGATGGGTTCGCCGGAATGTGCCTCGATCACCTGGCCGGGAAGAGCAATACGCAGCACGGAACGCTGCCCCGAGGCTGCTTGTTTTTCCGAACCGCAATTTGCAATAAGGTCCACCCTGACGTTGTCACCGTCGCGTTTCATGGTCAAGTCAAGCTTCCAGTCGCGAAAATGAAAGTTCTCGATGGTCGTCGTGTCGGAGCCGGGTGGCAGAGAAGGCGCGAGCGCCAGGTCTGCGTCAGGAACATCCACCTGCAGCCCTGTCAGAAGAAGGACGCTACTTGTAAGAAACTCGCCATGGGACCAGGTCAGTTGGCGAGTGCTGACGGCCTGACCGTCGAAGTCCCATTGTTCCGGCAAGGAATAGACGGCCGCCTCGGCATCATAGCCACGCTTGCGTACCAGCCCTGAAAGAAGGTATCGCCAGGCACGATCGTTGCGGCCGCGCAGGAGTTCGATATCCGCAGCAATGCTGGAATTCAGCGGCCAAACCGGCCACTCGCCCTTCGGATAGTGTGACGATTCCGGGTTACCCTCGAAGCGGGAAATAGAATGATCCGGCTGTTCGAGGACCTTGTGAATCCATGCCTGGGTGCCCGCAAATCGTGGGTCATCGACTGCCACTGCGCCCAGTCCCCTTGCGAAAACCTCCAGGCGCGCCAGCATGAGCATTCCAGAATCCACGCGCTCGTCTCGCTCCGGTCCGCTGGTCTCGGTGTTGGTGGGATCTTCCTGATCCTTGTAGATAACCCCCGCTGGACCAGCCAGGGGAATGAAGCGATGAAGGTTCGGGTCGTAAGCAGTTTTGAGGATTGTCTCTTGCAGGGTTTGGGCAGCCGCATCCCATTTTTCGCCGTCGCTCGCATGTCCCAGGCGGCGCGCAATCTTGGCGGCGGCGCGCATACCCGTGTAGATTTCCGCATTCGGCCATGCCGTTTTCGTGGGAACCTGGCAGATCCACTCTTCCGCCGTGTTGATCATTCCTTCTTTCTCGATGCGCTGCCGGTAGTAGTCCGCGAAGTGCGAAACGTAGGGAAAGGCGAGTGTGAGAAATGGCTTGTCGTCTTCGATCAGGCGGGAATGAAACCAAATTCCCAGGATAGCGATGGCTGGCTGTTGAGCTTCTCGTTCTCCGCCCCAGGAATAACTGCCGTTGCGAATCCAATAGTCGTAGAAGGCATCTCCCTGGGCGCGCAAACCAAACAAATCGGTCCCAATCGTGGAGTAGGTCCCGTCGCGAATCCATGTGTTCTTGTACCAGCCGTCGCGTCCGGCGATGAGCACGCCAGATTGAAAACGGGCCGACTCGACCGCATCCACGGAGTAGGCTAATAGTCGGTCGAAGTCCTGAAGCCCGGTGTGGACCCTCAGGCGATTGCGCATGCGATCGGCTTTGCTGTCTTCGGTGCCTCCGGTGCGCCGGATCCATGCCTGCGCGGCCGATTCTGCGGAATTTGCAGCGGGCAAGCTACTCCCAAGATATAAGCACACGATGACTGCAGTCGCTTGCCGGACCTCGCGGATGGGCGAATTCTTGCTTTCGCCTGAGACGTCCTCGCCAACGGGACTGGTTGCCAGATTCACCTGCATGGAGTCATGAACTTGCAGCGAACTGGCGCCGATATTGCTGGGAACTGCTACCCGAACAATCGGCTGACTATCCTTCAGTTCGAGGCGGAAGCGAAAGTCTGTCGGCTGGGTGAACTGGTAACGGATGAAAATCGGACTACCCGGGGAAGAACGGCGGGTAGAAAAAATGATGTGTACGCGGCTATCCTGACTCGCCAAGACAAGCCTGCCGGGCCGCGATTCAGCGTGGGAGAATGTCAAAGCGGGCAGATCCGTCCAGCGGCCGTCAGAAAGTATTTGTCCGTAGCCGGAAGTTTTCAAGACACCTTCGGGCTCCCCGGCGGGCGCTCCATTCCTATCCTTGGGCCCAGCCCAAATCTCGCGGACGTCTCCTTGAAATCCCACCAGTGACCAGAGAGTGGGTGAGGAGATTACGACATCGGAGGAGGGGGGAGAATCAGCCGCCATTACAGCTGACGCCAGGGCGGCTAGACCGATGACCCACAGAAAGTGAAATCGAAGTTGCCGTCTGAAGTAGAAAGTTTTGGAGGGCAAGGTGGCCATCCTTCAGACTGCCACTTCGTGCAGCGGAGCCAAGTCCCACTCTTCGCTGGGTGCACCAAATACTTGCAGAGTCTTCCGCCCATAGCGGACCGCCGCGGCGCGCAATGCCTCGCGATTCATGGTTGTACGTTGGACGACTTCGTCCTCGCTGGTGCAGATGGTCGCGATGTTCACGGTGGATGCGGCGGGCGTCCGGCCAAAGGCCAGATCCCGGGCAGCCGTGGAACATGCCCCCTGCTGGAAATAAGTCTGGCGGAGATTTCCATGGCCATGGGCGCACATCAGGTCGAACAGCAGGCGGCTTCCCCAGCCCGGAGCTTGACACACATAGCTCGGCGGGCGGGTGAGCAGGACCAGCAGATCGGTGCATCCATTGGCGATGGCTTCATGGATCGGAAATGGAATCGCCAGGCCGCCGTCCATGCAGCGGTATCCGTTTATGTGCACAGCTCGGTTATAGAGAACCGGAATAGCCATCGCCGCCCGGCATACTTCCAGGAAGGGGGCGCCGGCTTTCTTCGCGTCAATCATCATTCCTTTTCCGCTGCGCTTATCGATGGCTGCGACGAACAATTGCGACCGCGCAGAAAGTATCTTATCGACATTCAGCGGCTTCAGTTCGCGAACCACATGGTCGATCACAAAATCCACATCGAGCACTTTCCAAAAGCGCTTGGGGTTGAGAAACCGTCCATCGCTGAGACAGTCGTAGTAGACGGTAATCCCCAGTTCCGCCTGCCCGGAGAGAAAATAACTGGCATTCATGATGCCCGCCGAGGTGGCGTAGACATCGTCGAACAATTCGCGGAATCCGAGATGCGACAACGCCACCGCGCCGCCTCCCGAGCAAACCGCGCGCATGCCCCCGCCTTCAATGACCAGGCCAATTTTGTGTCCATCCGGAGTCGGAGGCCCTGCCGCCAGCGCACGGCGCGGTCCTGAATCAGGGCAATGACTTTTTCGGGGTTCGTGCCGTAGACCAGCTTCTCACGGCGGACTTCGCTGGCCTGAGTGGCGGAAGGGACCGCCATTATCTTTCTTCCTCGCGCGCTTGCAATTGCAGTCCGTGGCGCATGATTACGAGTCCCAAACCCAAGCCTACGACGGAGAAAAATCCACCGACCGCTTCGGTGGCGCAGTCACCCGCGATTCCGAGTGCGAGCATGTGAGCAGTCGATCTCGCAGTATCGGCAGGCGGGTGAATGAGGCCGAAAGTTAGAAGCCCTGCGAACCCAACCATGATGGGAATTGGCCAGGCGTAGCGCCAGGCCAGAGCAATGATTCTTCCGATAACCTGCATGGTCTGTTTCAAGCTGGTCAGCCGGGTTTGTTGCTTGAGAAACGTCGCCCATTCCCCGGAGGCCTGCAAGCCGTTGGTCATCAGAGCCAGACCCAACCCCAATCCCGGTGCCAGTGACTGGGGTATGCCCATCCAAAGCGGGTTTGCAGGAATAATTCGTGCCAGAACTGCTCTTTAAAAAAGCCTGGAGTTAAGATCCAGCCCATCGTGATCAGAGAGCTGGGCTCGAAGACGCTGGCAATGACGACCGCTAAAAGGAAACCACTGGCGGCACCAGCAACCGCGCCAAAGACCAGCGCCATAAATGGCCTGAAAAATGATGCCCGCCCGCGAGCGCTGCTGAAAACGGATTGATAAAGCACCAGTCCGACGGGAATAAATCCCCCCCAGATCATGCCTGCCGTGAGCCCGTGGAAAATGCCTCCGCCGGCGCTCTTGTGCGCCTGGCAAAGCGCGTAATTGAACATGCCCGGCAGCCATTTGAAGGCGGCTGCGGTAAACCCGGCCAATAGCGCGGCGGGCGCGAAGATGTAGGGCAGCACCGCCTGAGCGTCGCACAAGCGCAGCCACCAGGCCCGTTCGCGTATTTTCCGGCGCAAGGGAACGCTTAATTCACGATAGCAACCGAAGAAAGCCTCGGCATGCACGCGTTGGTCCGCGACAGCGCGCAAGTAAGAAAATGCTCTAATGGCCGAGGCTTCGGTCTGCGGGCTCTTTAGCGCATTCGTTACCGCCATGAACAAGGCAGGCTTGTTGAGTTGCACCAGGCTGACTGCCGCGGCCCGCCGCACGTGCTCATCGTCGTCGAATAAAATCAGCCGTACCAGTTCGTCTTCCACTTCGGGAACCGGGTCTTTTCCCAGAACCCATGCGGCATGCTGCCGGACATTGACCGGTCCAGCTGGACAATGCCTCGCGCAGAACCGCGAGGCGGACTTCAGGGTAATCGGCCCGCAGACGTTGCGACCATTCGACCAGGTCTTTGCCCTCCATCAAACTGCTGCGGAACAGGAATTCCTCCTCGTCCGCAAATAGCCCTACCTGGTCATGGAAGGGCTGGCATTCCTGCAGGATTTCCCGGTGCTCTTCGAAATATCCTTTCAGACTGTTCTTGCCGTCCGCGAGCACCTTCTCGAGCACCTTGTCCAATAAGTCGGAGGCAAAAAGCAGCGTGCTGACCTTACGATCCAGTTGGCGCGCCACAGGTTCGGCCAGGCGGTCGTGCGACAGTTCGTACCACTGCACGCCGCCGCGTTCCTCGAAGCGCAGCAGATGGCTCTCTTCCAGTTGGCTGACGATCCAGTCCGGCAGCCGCCCTGCCCGTCCGTGAGCATGGGGCACCATGGCGCGGGTAGAGGAGGTAGTCACAAACTTCATGCAGCCCAGCTGGATCAGTTCCTTCGAGTATCCGCCGTGCTCGCGGGTAATGCTACTGGTCGCCACTTTTTCGATGGTGTCTTCGTAAAATGCGTCGAGAGCATTGACCACAAATTCGTTGAAGGTCTTACCTTCGCCCGCAGCCCGCTCCACGTGCTGCATGTCGATGGAGGTGATGCCCTTGGGCAAGCTCGACCACAGGCGCTCGCAGACAATCTGCAGATGGACCATCTCGATGAACTCGCCGCGCTTTTCCACCACTTCGCCATCAAAGCCCACCACGCGAATGGTGTTGAGCTGGCGCACGATCTCCTCTGCCACACCTGGGGCGAACACGGCGTAGGGCGCAGCGGGCCGGGTAATTGCTTCCAGTGCCGCTTCCGGTTCCATCCGCTTCAGGGAAAACCGCTGGAAACTGACCGCCTGCGGTAGCGAAATTACCAGCGGTTCCAGATCGGCCAGATACTCCTGCCGCATGGCCAGCACCACTCGCAATTTCGGATCATCCTGCAAGCGCGGAAATCAGTTCGTCGAAAAACGGGTGGCGCTTATCGAACTGTTCCAGATGGCAGGTAAACAGCTCTTCAAACTGATCCAGAACCAGCACCCGTCCCAGCGTATCCGGCTTGCGGCCGATGGATTTCAGATAGGAGTCCACGCGGCACTGGGGATTGGGCATCACCGTGTTATCCAGCGAACTCACGGTGGAGAAGCTGTAAATGTTACGAATTTCACTGGCTTTGATGTTTCCCGACGGCACGCCACCGACGCGTGCTCCTAGAAGCACGTCGAAGCCTTCGTCATCGAGCGCCTGACATACCAAAGTGTTCAGCAGGGAACTCTTGCCGGCTCCGGACGGCGCGTAGACCAGCAACATGCGGGATTGCCCGATCAGTTTTAACAGCGCCTCCGCCTCGTGCTGTCGTCCGAAGAATTTGTTTGCCTGGCGGGCCGTAAACGGGCACGGCCCTACATAGGGCGATAAGGCGGGGTCCACGCCCTGTAACGGCGCGGCTTCAGGGCACGGAGATCGCCGCTGCTCGGTCACTACCTGCCGCGGCAAAGCGGCCCGCGCCGCTATTTTCAGAAGTTCCTGTTGAACCCGGTTGACCAGCCGCTGACGTAGGTTTCAAAGGGGCTGCGAAAGGCGTCTTCATACTGATTGTGGCTGAGCAGCCGACGCCACTCCCGCGGCAAGCTCAAAATCCTCAATGCGCAGGGGAAGCACGGACAACCTGCCGGAAATGGCCTCGGTCACTTCACGCAGTACCCATGGCGAATTTACTGCTGCCGAGGACAAAATCAGCACGATGACTTTGGCATGGGCCAGAGCTTCATCAATGTCGGAGAGGAAGGAATCGCCGAGGGCAATCCGGTCGGGAGCGAGCCAGCAATTGATTCCGGCGGCACGGATTCCTTCGGCGGCTTGCCTGGCGTGTGCCAGATTGGCGGTGGTGTAGCTGATGAATACGTCGCACGTGCCGGGCACTTGCAGCGTGGTTCCGCACGCGGAACACGGAGCCGTCCCGCTCGCGCTGGTTTCGACGAGCCCTACGCTGCCACAGCTTTGGCAGACCACTGACGTGCTCACGGCCCCGCTCCTTTGGGTAACTCCAGGGGGAAGGCAGAGTCCTCACACCAAATCCCGATAAGCATACCAATAAATAGGAGGAAAGGGAGACCAATCAATCGGGCTGGCGGCCCCGGCGGGCCGTCTCCGGAACATACTCGACGACTTCATATAGCTTTGACGGAAACGCGCAAGCTACTGGATAATAGGGACATTGCCCCCTCGTTCAACGGCAGGACAGCTGACTCTGGATCAGCATATCGGGGTTCGAATCCCTGGGGGGCAGCCACTTTAAATCCTTTCTTTCCCGCATATTCATTGACTTTTCTCGGACATCGCCGGAAACTTAAAACCGCCTGAAAACACATCCGGTACGGACGCGGCACGGATACCGGTAAAAGTCTCATGGACCCGCTAGTCGGTCGCGAAGGGCATGTGCCTCCTCCGGCAGTCCTGCGCCGCCAAGACACGGGAGGAATGGAATGAAACTAACCCAGCGAATGGTCGCGGCGCTCAAGCCCGCTGCGGCGGGAAGGCACAGCCAGATTGTCTACGACACGGGGCTGCGGGGGTTCGGTGTAGGGGTCACGGAGAAGGGCGTCAGCTGGAGAGGACGGCCGGATGCTCTCGCTGGAGGACAAACCAGCCGAGATGAAACAGGACCCGCGGTGGCGTCATCACTTCCCGAAGGGTCCACCGACGGTTCTAGCTTCGGACATACGGGCGACGCGGGAAGCGTTCGACGACATAGCGGCGGGCCGCGTTAGGGTAGTCTGAAACAGTTTGTCCCTTGGCAAACCGGCCAAGGCCAAGTCGGCGGATCCAGGAAACACCCGTTTCCCGCCGACGTGCACCACGCAAGACGCGTCCAGACGTTATAGATAGGCACATCGCACGGCGGCGGGTCCGTTTGCTGGATATTGCGGCGGCCAGGGAGACCGGACCTGCGCAATGCCGCCGTACGCAAGGGGGTGCGCTACCCGCCTACTTCTCATCCCGCTTCATCTTATGCCAGTTCTGGTTGGAGCCGATGTTGGGATCGAATTGGGAGCTGTCGCTGAAGACGTAGTCGCTCCCGTTGGTCCAGGCATTTTCATAGCCTACAGGAATTTCCACTTTCCAGTTGTTGACCGGATCCATGTAGGTATCAACTCCACGAAGCCCCTGGATGTAGTTGTCGAACATATGGTCATAGGCTGCGCTCCGTCGCTGGTAGCCCTCGTAAATCATGTCGTCAATTTCGGTCATCGTCCTGTGGATCTGCTGCATGCGCTGAAAGATAGCCTGTTGTTGGCGCAGTTGCTCCCGCGTGATGGTGGCGATCAGGCGCGCGTATTCCACGCCCCAGCGCGGATTATCCTGGCGCGATGCGACCACGATTTTGTATGCGGTTATGTTGCGGTCAAAGTCTTCGGCGGGAGCACGAAAGCTGGACACGCTAGGGGTCCAACTCACCGACTGCACTGTACCGTATAGGCCAGCAGTACTGGAGATGAAGTAATCGATGACCGCGGTGAAGTCCTCCACAAACTTCTTACCGCCTTCGGTGTATTCGAATTTCACATGGGCAGCATCGGAGCGCAACTGGAACGGGAACTGGAAGGGCGAGATTTGCGCGAACACGTTCATCAGATACTGATTCACCTGCAAGCCATACTGCGCAAGTTCCTGCAGGTTCTGGCTGTCCACGACTCTCACGTCCGAAGCATTGGGTCGCCGGTATCGCAGGTACGCATTCTTGAGGAACTCGGCCGCTTCCATGGGCTGGAGAATCGTGGCGCCCATCTGTGCGTGGGATTGTTGCAACATGGGCTCCTGCGACCAGAACATGTTCATGGTGGGAAACTGCTCGATGACTGAGCGGCCGTCAGGGCTGGTGATGGTATAGGCGGTCTGAGCCTCCGGTGGAAACTTGTTGATATTCCAGGAGAGTCCTCCGGAAAACCTCCAATCCTTGGGAACGAGAAGGCGGAATGCTTCACCTCCCAGTCCCTGGTGGTCGTTGATCACGTATTTATGGAGAACCAGTTGATGCCTGGCGGTCTCCGAGGCGCAGGCCGCGCAAGCCGCTCCTGCGAACAGAGCCACAATGATCAGAGTCAACGTGCGGGACATATCAATCCCCCTTGTTTTCCAATGCCTTCTTCAGATGGCTTACCAACCGGTCGGCAACTTTGCGGGCGCCCCCTCGTTTGATCGGGCCCAGTAGAACGCTGCGATCACCAGCTTCGGAGGCCCAAAGAACGGTACCGGCTTTGTCAATGATCGAAACCGCCCCGGTGGCCACGTCGTGCAAACCGAGGTACCGGCCAGTAATAACGTTCCCTGTCCCCGTCTTCTGTTCGCTGCTGCCGACCATCAGCGCGTCGGCTTCATCACGGTTTAGAACGATCACAAAACGACGCGGCATCTGTTTAGAAAACTCAGCGCGAAGATACTCGTCCAGGTTGTTGGACATTTCTTCGATGAAGAGCTTGTGGACATCCTTCAGCGAGGTGAGGCGCGGGACGGAAGCGGACGGCGGTGCTGGTGTTGTCCTTGCTGATGAAGGGTGAGGTGAACTGGCATCGATCGCTGCCAACAGCTTGTCATCGGCCCCTGCACTCGTGAGTTCACGAGAGATCTCGGGCGTCAGCGGGAAACTGACTTTCCGCTCCCGCACGATCTGTTCGATGCGGGCGGTGGGTGTACCGGCGGACAACAGCGTCAGCACTTCGTTCTTCGACAGGGGCCCGAGAGCCGGCGAAGGCGCGGTCGTCGCCGGACGATAGTTCGCGCGCACAGCTGCGAGGAGGCCTGGCTCCGCACCTGCTGCGCGCAAATCGGCTTCCACTTCACGGGTGAGCTGAAACGACACGCCTCGCTTTTCGATAATCTGGATCAATTCCTCCGTGGTCAGTCCACCAATCCGCAAAGCCTCGCTCAGGCCCTGTTGGGAGACGGGCTTGGCATCTGCCTCGGGCGCATTCTGTGCTCCGGCGCTATCCATCGCGAACAGCAATACAAGCACAACAGCAATGACGAAGCGCGGCCGCATGGATGAACCCTCCCTTCGCATCATTTCTGCAACGCGTCCAGTGATGAAGCGCGTGGATCGCGCTTTTTCTCGTCGGTCTTCTTCTTTTCCTTCTCGGCTGAGTTCGCGGCCTCATCCTCGCCCAGAGCCTTCAGGGCGGCCTGGCGCCGCTCCTCTGGGGTTGCTTTGGCCACCGGTTTCGTTTTCCTGGCCTGGCTCGACCTGGAACTGGGCGCCGTTCTGCCCGGCAGGGGTGGAGAATCTTTGAACAACTTTTCGACCGAAGAAGCCGGCTTAAGTTCTGCCGGCAATGGCTCCGGGGGAGTGACGGTTAGGGCCGCCGGCGGAGCCGCTGGGAGGCTGGGTTGCACGGTTACGGCGGGAGCGACCGGCCTGATGGCCTGGGTTGCCGCGCGGCTGCGCCAGAAGAGCGCAACCGCAACGATCAGAACCGCAGCCAGAACGGTTGCACCTCCGTAATACAGCCAGCGTGGTCTGCCACCTGGGGTTCCAGCCGGGAGTGGCTCTGGAGAGAGCGCCTCAGCCTTTATCGAAGGTTCGAGCGTAAGGCGCGTCGGTTTGCCATCTGCCACCGCTTCCAGGGCCAGGCGAGTCCGCTTGACTGGCGCAGTGTCGAGAGCCGTCCCTAGCGCCCGGTGGAACTCACCGGCTGTACCGAACCGCTGCCCGGGAAACTTAGCGAGCGCTTTCAAAACGACCTCTTCTACTGGCGCGGGGATCGAGGTCTTACCCAGACTGGAAAACGTCGGCGGAGGTTCCTCCAGTTGGGCGCGCATCAATTCGTAGTCGGTATCTCTTTCAAAGGGGAGGCGGCCACTCAGCATTTCGTAAAGCACGACGCCGACGGAATACAGATCGGAGCGGATATCCGCCTCCTGGCCCCGGAGGCGTTCCGGCGCCAGATACTCCAGCGTTCCCACGATGTTCCCTTCGCGCGTCATGCGCGCATGGCCCAGAGCTCTGGCGATTCCGAAATCTGTCACTTTCACGTGGGTCGAGGTCAGCATGATGTTGGCGGGCTTGAGATCGCGGTGCAAAACGCCGAAGGAATGCGCATGTTCAACGGCGTCCAGCACCTGCAAGGTGACGGCGACAGCCTTTTCGGGCGGCATAGCTGCCCCCTCCTGAATGACCGCCTCCAGCGTGCGCCCCGCAACGAATTCCATCACCATGAAGAACTCATCTCCCTCACGAAAGAAGCTGTAGAGAGTAGCGATATTGGGATGGTTCAGCTTGGCGAGCGTCACGGCCTCGGCATGAAACCGGTCAACAATCTCTGGCTGACGCGCGATTTCCGGGCGCAGCATTTTGACCGCGACCTCGCGCTCTACCATGAGATCAATTCCTTTGTAGACGGCGCCCATGGCGCCTTCGCCTAATCTCCCCACGAGCTTGTAGTTCCCCACAACACGGCCGATCATCGGGTCACCTCCACGGCGCGAGTCTCGCGCATGACTTGGGGTTGCGCCGTTTGCAATGGCCCCACACGGGCTACAGCCACGGTGATGTTGTCGCCGCCTCCGCGCTGGCGCGCCAGCGCGATCAGGATGCAACAAGCGGCGGCTGGCGTCGCAGCCTCTGTGGCGTTGCGAATTTCTTCGTCTTCGATCTGGTCGTATAAGCCGTCGGTACACAGCACAAACCGGTCCCACGTCCGGATCGGCAAAGGTGCGTTCCATGTCGAGACACAAACCCGCTCATGCGTCCCCAGAGCCCGCAGGATGACATTGCGATCGGCGTGACGGCGTGCTTCCTGCAGGGTGACCACACCCTGCTTCACCAATTCCATGACGGCCGAGTGATCCTCGACCATGCGATAGATTCCGCCATTGCGGATGAGGTAAAGGCGTGTGTCGCCGACGTAGGCCACCCAGGCAAGATCGTCACGAAGGACCAGGGCCGTGCAGGTCGTCCCCATGCCTTTCAGATCGGGCCGTTCGAGGGAGAATCGATGGATGTCATCATTGGCTTCGGTGAAGGCGTCGATCAGGGCTGCGGAAATCTGCGAGCGGTTCGCATAGTAGGAACGCCCAATAGTCTGAATCGCGAGTTGGCTGGCGATCTCACCGCCCTCGCATCCGCCCATTCCATCAGCGACGATCAGCAAGGTGCCCTTCTCGGCGAGAACCTGAGGACCAGTGGGCCGTATGATTCGGCCGGCATCCTCGTTGGTTTCGCGACAGCAGCCGATGTCGCTAAGCAGACTCGCTTCAACTTCGCCGGTAGGCTTGTGCAAGCTGCGCCGGTGCCAGAACATGATTCAGTCCTTTGACCGCTGCATGGTGTAGCTGTAAGTGGGCCGTTCGGTCACATCGAACTCCACCCGCAAGTCTTGAAAACCTTGCTGCTTCAGTACGAGTTCGACCCGGTCTCCAACGCGAGCCAGCAATTGAAACGGCGTAGAGCCGGCACGCCGGCCATTCCGGTACACGTCGGCGGTGCCGCTCACGACATCGACCGTAATTGTTTTCGCGAGCTGAACTTCCCCCGCGGGAGTAGTGCGCTGAACCTGCGTTGGAGGCACAGAGGAGGTGCCCGCCCATTTCATCAGGAGAACCAGTGCCACTAAGGCTGCAGCAACACCCGCACCCCACAGCCGAAGTCTGCGATGGCCACCCAACCTGGGGGCTCGATCCGAGAGAGTGGCCACGTCCCTGTGCAATTCGGCGGCGGAGAAGTACCGATCTTTCGGGTTCCTGCGCAGACACCGTTGCAGAACCCGTTCCAATGCTTGCGAGACAGCGGGATTGAGTTTGGAAGCCGGAACGTACTCAACAGAGCAAATCTTTCTATATAGTTCGGGAAGAGTTTTCACCTCGAAGGGAAGTCGTCCCGTCAGCATTTCGTAAAGGAGAACGCCCAGCGCCCAGACGTCACTGCGCGTATCCGCCTCTTTCCCATCGATCTGCTCCGGAGCCAGATTCTCCGCCGTGCCGACCACCGCTCCAATCTTGGTGACTCGGGCGGTATGAGCCGCTCTTGCGATCCCAAAGTCCAGGATCTTGACTTGGTCAGTGGAGGTAAATTTGACGTTGTTGGATTTGATGTCGCGGTGAATGATCCCCTGCCGATGAATGTGCGCGATGGCATCGGTAACACGCTCGAAAATATGGAGCGCCTCAGTGACTTCGAGAGCACCCTCGCGACGGATCCGTTCCGCCAGAGATTCCCCGGGGACGTATTCCATGAGGATGCATGGCCGTCCTTCATGCTCATAAAAGCCATAAAAAGCTGCGATTGCCGGATGTTGCAGGCTGGCCTGAATACGCGCTTCGTTGTAGGACCGTTCGAGCGACGAACGATCGCGGGCCGCGTCGCTGAGGATCTTGATGGCGACGACGCGACCTAGTTTGGTATGCAGGGCGCGATAGACCTCTCCCATTCCGCCCGCGCCGAGAAACTCCTCCAGGCGGTATTCTCCAATGGTCGCATTCAACACGGATGGCATGCCTGGCCATCTCGCTTTCAGAGAGCGCCTATTTGGGGGCCTTAACTCCCATCAACTCGATGCCATATCGAATCGGCACGGCAAAAGTAATGGCCGCATCGCCAATCGGGGTCCTGCCGTACGTAAAGATACCGGTGACCCGTCCCTGGTTATCAAACACCGGGCCGCCGCTGTTGCCATGACCGGTGGAGTTGATGGTCAACTGGTACACGTCCCCCATCGTACTCATAGTGGCTTCGGTAAGCCCTGCCTGACCCCGAATGACCCGCCCGATATTTCCAACGCTGAGAGTCGGGTCTGGAATCACGGTGACCACACTCTCCGCATTCAATGGGTCGGCGGATCGAGTGGTGCCGTAGACCTCGGGCGATACACCTGGATATCCCATGGCCACGACTTGGTCTCCCACCTTAATGCTGTCGTAGTTGTCGTTCAGCTCCACCTTATGCAACGACTGCGGAAGTTCCACTTTCATCATCGCCACATCGGCACGATCGGAAATCCTCGCGGTTTTTGCCGGAATGCGAATCCGGTTCTTGGCAAAGGTAACGTCCAGGTAGTCATTGCGTCCTTCCAGCTGCTTGGCAATCATCCGGCTGTACTGGCTGAGGAAGTGCAACGACTCCGGGCTGACGGCTCCTTCAAATACGAACTTCGCATTTGCCGGAACCCATGCAGGAAAACTCTCGCGACCTATGATCGTCTGTTGCTTCACCTGCAGCTTGTCGTCAAAAGCTACCAGCAAACCGGCCTGGTCCGGAGGCCACGAATACATGGAAAACCAGCTGGCTGCCACATGCCGGTTGGTGAGGATGAACCCGTCAGAACTGGCAACAAACCCTGTACCCGCATGTTGCCCACCGATTGCTTTATTCCGGCCCTTTCCGTCGTCGGTCGTGAGCAGTGGCTCGATGGCTTCGCCGACGACTGCAAAGACAGGCAGGGAGTCCTGCTGAACCGGCGCCAAACGCACTTCCTTGCCGTCTTTGTCTTTGGTCTCGTTCGGGACATAAAGCTGGTTGACTTGGCGTCCGCTGCTGGTGCTCACCATTTTCCAGCCAGCCTCGATGTAGACCACCGCGTCGGTGTAGGTCTGGGCAATCTGGTCTGGGGCCAACCCTCCTGCTCCTGTGGGAACAACGGGTGTGGACACGACGGCTGGTTTACGCCACCGGAGTACGCCAAAAATGGTCGCCGCACAGATCAAAACGAGCACAGCCCCTAAGACGAAGAGGTTCCGCCGGCTTTCCTTTTTCGTATCCGAGATCATTCGCTCAACCGTGGCACGCCCTACCGGGCGCCCCACTCCCGATGGTGTGGCTGGCACGCTTGGTGGTTCAAGCACGGCTGTGGCCACAGCACTTGGTGCTTCCCGGGTAGCCGCGGCTGTCGCCACCAGGCCGGCGCCCGGCGCGAGCCGCGTCGGTCGATCCATTTCCTGTGGCCGAGGGTCAAGGTCAAACTGAAACTCCGGGCCGCCGGCTCCCAGTTGCACAACATCTCCTGGCACAAGCCGTACTGGTCCGAAGATCCTTTGTTTATTGACAAACGTTCCGTTGCGGCTGCCCAGATCGCTGATCAGGAAGGAGCATTTCTCCTTGTCTTCGACCACGATCTTTGCGTGCCGGCGACTAACCAGGTCTTCGTGTTCGGGATCGTACTTGACGTCGCAGGAAGCATCCCGTCCGATGGTAAGTTCTTTGAATAGTTGCAAAGGATACTCTTCCACCTGCGTACCTTTGGAGGTGCTCTGCCGCTTTATCGCCATTCGCCGTTCCATGCGATCCTCCTGTATTGCGCGCATCGTCTTGCTTGGTGTCTGTGTGCCAGCGGCCGCGAACTTTATGTGAATTGGTCCAACTGGCAAGGAGTGCAGCTGGGCTATGTTCTTGAACACGGCCCGGCTCTATCGGCACGGCCCCGGCTGCCCTAAAGGTCTAGGCGACCTTCCTTGGCGAGTGCCGAAGTAACCTCTGGGAGATTGTTCTGGTCCAGGCCGCGGCACTGCGTCGCAATGCGGTAGCTAGGATCTACTAATCCACCGTAACCGTAATCCGGGCTCGGGCGAAATTGCGGTGATGCCCGTCACGCGGGGATGTGATTCTGGGCGTACTACAAGGTGAAGTCTTTAGTCTCATTCTCCCCCGCAGGCGTCCCGCTTTTTCTGGCACGCCGGGCTGGACATTCTACGCTAGGCGTCATCGGAGTCCCGCCGGACAATTTCGGGGACATCCAAACCGCGAGGGATAGCTAGCCAGGCACTGGCCGGCGTCATCACGTATATTC
>CAWHVI010000013.1:0-156258 GCA_963832765.1 uncultured Acidobacteriaceae bacterium
ACGTGCGCAAGTTCTGGGACAACTCGTGTGCCGCGGACACCCCCTTCGGCTCCGCTGAGGGCAAGCTTGTCCGCGGGCCTGCCGACGATTCCACCGAGTTGGCGGACAATCCTCCGCGAGCGAACAGAGAGTTCGTCCCAGCCGGCCTGTGCCTGCTTCGGTAATGATCGGCAACGTGAAAATCGCGCCCGCCACAGTTCTTGCCCCCATGGCCGGCGTCACCGACACTGTCTTCCGCCGCTTCATCCGCAACCTGGGCGGCTGCGGGCTCATTATGACCGAGTTCACCTCGGCTGACGGCGTGCTGCGCAAGAAAGATCAGAAGGCCAAGCGCTACTTGCATTTCTATGAAGATGAACACCCCATCTCGGCCCAGCTTTTTGGCAGCAATCCGCAAGTCATGGCCGAGGCTGCGCGAATGGTCGAAGACCTTGGCTTCGACCTCATCGACCTGAACCTTGGCTGCCCGGCCAAAAAAGTCGTGAAGTGCAATGGCGGCTCAGGCCTGCTGCGCGACCTGCCGGCGATCGGCAAGATTTTCGAGGCGGTGCGTGCGGCGGTGAAGATTCCCTTCACGGTCAAGTTTCGCGCCGGGTGGAATGATGAAGAGATTGTCTGCGTGGAACTTGCCCGCATGGCGGAAAGCTGCGGACTGTGCGCGGTCGCGCTGCACGCCCGCACCCGCGAGCAGGGCTACAGCGGCCTGGCGCGCTGGGAGTGGATCGCCGAGATCAAAGACGCCGTCAAAATTCCGGTCATCGGCAACGGCGATATCCGCAAGCCCGAAGACGCGTGCGCCATGGTGGCACAGACCGACTGCGATGCGGTCATGATCGGCCGTACGGCCCCGGCGAATCCCTGGATCTTCCGCCAGATTGAACAGTACGGGGCATGGATCGGCAGCGGCCGTGTAGGGCCGGGGCTTTGCCCCGGCCAGGCCGAGCAAAGCTCGGCAGATCAATTCGGCACGGACTGTGAAACCGCCGCCGGGCTTCGCCCGGCACGACCGGGGCTGATCCCCGGTTCCACCCAACCTGTGCCGATGCAACCTGCGCCTTACGACGAGCCCTCCGAGGCCGACCGCTACCAGATGATCCGCACTTACTTCCAGATGCTGATCGAGGAAGAACTGCCTGACGCCGTCGGCAAGATGAAGCAGTTCGCCTCCTGGTTCACGCATGGCGTGCCGGGTGGGGCAGCGCTGCGCAAGGGAATCTACGAATCGAAGAGCGCGCCGGAAATTCTCGGCCGGGTGGAAGACTTCTTTGAGGCGCGGCCAGAACTATGCAGCGCAGGCCTACTTTAGAACGACTGGCCCTTGCTGTGCCCCGCAAAAGAGGCTTTCGGTCTTGCTTTTCAATAAGTTATCTATAAGCTATTGAAAATCATCCCGGCGTAATTTGCCGCGAGACTAGACGCCGGCCTGGGCCGCGCTTAGGATGCCCCGCAATTGCGCCAGGATCGCTCATGAGCGCGTCTCTCGGGCCCGGGTGGCCTTTCGGGCCTGCGCGGCCACCAGCCGCTTAAAATCGATTTCGCTATAGCTCCTAGTTATAATCATGACAATTGCAATGTTTGCCGATAGATAGGTGAAAGTATCCGTCCAGCAGCCGCTTTCCGTGCCTTACAGAAGCTGTTCCCCACAATAGATCCTTGTCACGTTCACCAAGCGGGCGTCCGCAGTAAGCCTATGTGACTTCAGGGATGCCGGGGTCAATGGGAAGTACGGGCCCGTGCACCCTAGGCAGTCGGAAACCAGCATGCGGTTTGGAACCCCAGCAATATCCATGCCCGTGCTGGCAATCGTAGGAACACCTCACGAGGGCGAAGCCTCAAACCCGCCAGTAGTCCGGTCTCCAGGCTCGAACCGCCTTCTTGATATCAGTGGAGGAAAGATTCTCAGTCACCGCGCGCTGCGCCAGACCAGCAACCTCCTCATCAGATGCGAAACGTAACCCGATCAGCTGGCTCTCGGTGAGCTTGGCAATCAAAGGACGCTGCGCTTCCGGCAGAAGGGACGTCAAACGTAGTCGTTCTTCCAGACGGATGACACGATCCTGCACCTTTAGCGGGTTCATGCGAATTCTCAGAACAACGATGACCAGCGCGGTCGCGACCACAACCAGCCAGGCGGAATGAAAGCCAGGATGGCGAACCAGCAGAACCACCGTGATGATCCAGGTAACACCGAATACGGGAAGCGCGAAGAAGTGGAACAGCGGATCGAAGCGCGTGTGATTGACAAATATTTGAGGGGACTTCTCAGCCATAAGTCTGCTCCTTGACGGCGAGAATTGTACAACGAGCAGAAAAATCCGCTGGCATTGAGGCTTCTAAAGCAGCCGGTCTCCGCGGTAGACCAGTTGCCCATCCACCATGCGAGCTTCAGCGGTAAGCCGGTGCGGCTTCGGGGGTCCCGGGCCGTCAATATGAAGCACTTCGTGTCCGTGTGCCACCAGCCAATCGGAAACCAGCATGCGGTGGCAATGAAAATACACGCGCTCCGCGCACATGTAAGCCGTACGAAATTGTTCGGCGAGTTGCAGCAGTTCGGCCATCGCTCGGGAAAACTCGTCCGTCAGCATGTAATCGGCGTAGTTGCGAAAGCTGGCATTGCGCAGCGCGATGTTCGGCGACTCTTCGCGAATCTTCTTGCGGTATCCGCCGAGCGCTTTCAACCATACATATCGGATTCCCACCAAAGACAAGGCCCTCTCCAACGATTCGCGATTGAAGTGTGGCAGGCGGCGCGACATGGGGAAGGCCCGGATATCCACCAGCGCTTCGATCGAATGAGCCTGCAAAACTTCGATCAGCTCGTCCAATGTGCGCGTGGAGTGACCGATGGTGAAAAGGGTCGCCATGCTGACGAAGGAAGTTTGGCCCGTGCTACCCGCGGAAATACAAATACGAGCCTAAGATGCAGGCCAGCACCAGCGCGGAGGCAGCGACTTCGCGCCAGTCCCAACTGGCGCGCGTGAGCTTCTTGTCTTCGGCGGTCGTGGTGGCGAACGTGAGGTTCTCGATCTTCAAATAGTTCTGGTTCTGTGGTCATGTAACTGACGACGATCATCACGATCGCCGAAATCACCGTAATCAGCACACTGAAGTACTGAAAATAAATGTTGTTGATAACCCAGAAAAACGAGCCGTAGGGGTAGCCATTCTGAAATCCGGGAAGGCCCAGCGTGACCGGCGTGTCCACCAGCATGCGAAAGATCCCCAACACGAAACCCACCAGCATCGCCCAGAGCGCCCCTGCGGCATTCAACCGTTTGAAAAACACGCCGAAGAAGAAGACCACAAAGATGGGCGGCGCAAGATAGCCCTGCACAGCCTGCAGGTAGTCGTACAAACCGTGCGCGTTCTTGATGACGGGAATCCAGGCCAGCGCCACAAGAACCATCGCTGCGGTAGCCATGCGTCCTACACGAACGATGTGGTGCTGGCTCGATCCCGGCCGCCACTTCTCGTACAGATCCACCGTAAACAGCGTCGAACACGCATTGAACACGCCGGCCAGCGATCCCATCAAGGCGGAGAGCAATCCCGCAACCACAATGCCGCGCAGTCCCGGAGGCAACAGATATTCGACCAGCATGGGAAAAGCTCCCTGGGCGGCGGCGGGAATGGCTTTGCCGTCCGGGCCGAGGATTGCGCCAAGCTCAGGAATCTTCCCGCTCTTGGCCAGCGCGAAGCAGATCAGGCCAGGAACAATGAAAAGATAAACCGGCGACAACTTGAGAAACGCCGCAAAGATGCTCCCACGCCGGGCAGCGGTCTCATTGGGAGCCCCCAGCGCCCGCTGCACAATGTACTGATCCGTACACCAGTACCACAGCCCGATGATGGGCGCGCAAAACAGCATCCCCAGCCAGGGGAAATTGCCATTGAAATACCAGGCCTGCTTCACCAGATGCCCGGCGGCGTTGGTCTCGATCACCGGGGACCAGGTGCCCTGCACTCCGGTAGGAATCAGCGGCTTCCACAGATTGAACATGTCGGAGCCGCACCAATGCCGCAGTTCGCCCCAGCCGCCGAGTTTTGCCAGCCCATAGAAAGTCAGACAGGCCGAGCCGGTAATCAGAATGATGGTCTGCACCGCATCGGTATAGGCCACGGCGCGCATGCCGCCCAATGCGGTGTAAAGGCCGGTAAGCACGATCACCAGCACCGAGCCGACCCAGAAGCTGTCTATATACACGCCGCCAATCTGCAGGTGTAATTCCGGCAGAAGTGTTCCAAAGACCACGCCGCCGGCAAAGATGCCAACGGCAATTTTCGAAACGATAAACGTAATAATCGAAACGACGGAAAGAACATACCGGGAGCTTGAGTTAAAGCGCCGCTCCAGAAATTCGGGCATGGTGAATACCATGGAGCGCATGTAAAACGGCACGAACACCCAGCCCAGCACCAGCAGGCACCAGGCGTGCAACTCGTAGTGCGCCAGGGCCACGCCGCTGGTCGCGCCGGCGCCCGCCAGACCGACTACGTGCTCGGAACCGATGTTGGAAGCAAAGATTGAAGCTCCGACAATCCACCAGCCCAGATTGCGTCCGGCAAGAAAATAGTCGGCCGCCGAGTCCTTGCTTTTGCGCACCACCCACCATGCCACCGCCAGCAGAATACCGAAGTAAATGGCAATGACGAACCAATCGAGCCCGGTGATGCGCGATGTCGCGGCGAATAGAAAAAATGCAGACTGGTTCATGCCTGGTCCTTTATGGCCGACTGAGCCGGCGGCTGAAATGGGCTCCCTGCTTCTGTGATCTGAAAGATCGCCCTCGCTAGAATCGCGTCCTGCTCGGGAAGCACCGTCCGCAAATCCAGCAGCACGCGATCCTGCTCCACACGCGCAATCACCGGTGGAGTCAGCGCACGCAGGCGGGCCGCCAGTTCACTGGCGGTCGAACCTGGAAAAGATAGGATCAGAAGACAAGTGGGCAAGGCAGCCGAAGGAGCCTGCGCCTCCGCCAATGGCAGATTCGCCATCCTGGAGTTCGATTCGCAACCCGGCCGCTTGGCATGCGATCCGTACTGCTTCTGCCCGCTTAGTAATCTTCGCTTTGGAAAAGCGCATCATGCGCAGAATCGGAATCGCATCAAAGTCTTGTTTCAGGTACGCCAGCAAGGTGGTTTCGAGCGCGGCGTAGGTGAGCTTGTCCACGCGCAGGGCACGGAACAGCGGGTTGGAACGCATGCGGGCAACCAGGTCACTGCGCCCGCTGAGCATGCCCGCCTGCGGGCCTCCGAGCAATTTGTCGCCACTATAGGCAACGATATCCACTCCGGTCTCGCAGGCTGTCGGTCACGCCGGGTTCGTCCTCCAGACCCGGCAAGTCGCAGAGCCTGCCGCTGCCCAGGTCTTCCAGCAACGGAATTTTAGTTTCGCGCGAGAGGGCGGCCAGTTCTTCCAGGCGGGGCTGTTCGGTGAAGCCGGCCATCTCGAAATTCGAGCGGTGAACGCGCAGCAAGAGCCGCGTCTTATCATTGATGGCCTTCTTGTAGTCGGAGACGCGAGTGCGGTTGGTGGTTCCGACTTCACGCAAGGCTGCATTCGACTTCGACATGATGTCAGGAATGCGGAACGAGCCGCCGATTTCGATCAGCTCGCCGCGGGAGGCGATGACTTCGCCGCCCTCGGCCAGGGTATTCAGCGCCAGCAGGACTGCCGCCGCATTGTTGTTTACGACGATGGTCGAAATCTGCGCCGATTGGGAAGCGCCTTGCAGCAATCTTCCGAACAGGCGGTCCACGTGGATGTCGCGTTCTCCGCGCTCTCCGGCGGCGGTTTCAAATTCAAGGTTGGAATAGCTGCCGGAGGTCTCGCGGACATGCTGGAGGGCGTCGGCCGACAAGGGTGCGCGGCCGAGATTGGTGTGCAGAATGACGCCGGTCGCGTTGATGACCGGGACCAGCGAGTAGCTGAGCGCACTCTGGGCTCGTTTGCTGACCATCCCAGCCAGCGTGGGAAGTAGCGCCGTCAGTGCCTTCGCGCGAAGTTTGCCAGTGGCAATTTCCATGCGAAGGTCGGCCAGCACGGCGCGGGCCGCATCTTTGACCGCCGCCGGGCCTAGCTGCTGGAGCAAGGGCGCGAGCTCCGGGCTGTGCAGGAGCTGGTCTACCGAGGGCAGCTGGCGGTAGAGGCTGGCTTTGGGAGTGGTTTTCACCGCTGGCGATTATGCCATCGGGGAGGCAGGAAAGCCAAAGAGGGGTGCGCTGGGGCTGCCGGTTTGATGTATTGAGGGTTTTGTAAGCTTAATTGGGATCCCACGTAAAATTTGGACCCGAGCCGCACCTTAGGTCGCATCCAATCCCTTGGGTAGGCTTCCTGCGGAAAAGGGGACGTGCATGAAAAAGCTGCTTGTCTCAGTGGTTCAAGCATTGCCTAAGATTGCAAATTTGTATTGCTCCTGGTTTACCTGCCTCGCTCTTCTTGCTTTTGCCAGCGGGACATTGCGAGCGCAAAACCAGGCCAACCAGCCAACGCCCGCCGAAACGCAAACCAGTCCTGTCGAATTCAGGGTGAGAAGCAATTTGGTGGCTCGCTAAAGGGTCCTGGTATGCGCGATATCCAAGGGCGCGCCGGGTTGGTGGGCCTGAAGAAGGAAGACTTCAAAGTCTTCGATCAAGGCAAGGAGCAATCCATTGCTCAGTTTGATGTGGAGACATCGGCAGCGCCGGCGGCGCCATCTTCGAGTGCGGTTACAAATCCCTCCCGGGCGAAAACCTCTCAAGTGCCATCAGCCCCGCCAGCGATGCCGCGGAAATTTGTGGCACTGTATTTCGAGGATCTGACTACGCCGTGGCAGGACGTGAACTTTGCGCGAAATGCTGCCGAAAGATACCTTGCCGCACATTTACAGCAAGATGAACGGATTGGCATCTTCACTTCAGAGAAAATGTTGTCCGACTTTACGGCTGATCCGCAGCAACTGCAAAAGGCGCTGAGCGAACTCCGACCTGGCGCGCACTCTTTAGCGAACGATATGGAGTGTCCCAGACTTAGCGACTATCAGGCGTTTAAGAAAATCAAATTTGCCAAAGACACCAGTACGGACGCCTGCGCAACTGGCCATCGATGATGCGACGCAGCGGGGATGTATGGGGATGGGTAACGGTACCGAGGCCGCCACTGAGGCTGCCGTTGGGTATCCGGAAATCCTGGGTCTTGCCCGTCGTATTGTTGCCCAATCTCAAATGCAAAGTCGGTCCAATTTGCAAGAGCTGGATCAGGTTGTAACCTACCTGTCGCAAATGCCCGGTCAGCGAACGATCATTCTGGTAACTTCCGGGCTCCTGTCGCAAAGTGAGCAACCGCAATTAGACCGGATTATTGATCAAGCACTGCGCCAGCAGGTCGTGATTAGCGCGCTGGATGCCAGAGGATCGGCGATCCTATGAATTGGCTAGATGTAGAAAAACCCGTCCCTTCAACCAGACGATTATGGCTGAATTAAGAGTGGGGTCCGCCCAGGAAATGGCCACTACCGACGTTATGGCAGAGCTTGCTCAGGGTACGGGCGGCGAGTTCTTCCACAACAACAACGATCTGAAAGCGGGCTTCGCAGCATGGCCGGGTCGCCTTTGTACTACATCCTTGCCTTTGCTCCCACGGAGGCAAAATTCGACGGCAAGTTTCACAAGCTGAAGGTCACGCTGGCAGGAGAAGAGAAAGGCATTTCCATCCAGGCACGGCGTGGCATTTTGCGCCGAAGAATGAAGCTGAGGCAGAGGCGCAGGCCAAGCAACGCGACGCTTCCGAAGCCGAGGCTCAGATGCAGGAGCAGATTCGCGAGGCGCTGTTCTCCAAGGCTGTGCTCGGCAGTTGCCGGTTGAATTGTACGCGCAGCGCAAGAAGAACCGGGGAACGACTCGCCGCTTACTGCCATGGGGACAACACCCACTGCGCCCGGCTCTGGGTGTTCGCAAGCGGAGTGAGTCCCCCGGACGACCTCTTCCCTAACGAGAACGACCGCGCCTTGGTGATCCTTTCTGAGTCGGGGAAAGCACCGGCATCCGTTGCACATGGCTTGTCCTTGCTCTGGGTGCGCCATCCGAAGGTCAAGATCGATAGCAACGACAATCTCTTCATCGACGCCGGCCCGAGGCCGTCGCGAAATCCAGCTCCCAAGAAAAGCGCTGCGCCCGGGATGACGCAGGACAAGTCAGAGCCTACCCCACCTCCACCAACCCATACGTCTTCTGCCAGCGGGTGCGCATGTGGCGCAGGGCGCGGTCGATTTCTTCCTGGGAGATTTCGGCGTTCGGTCCGGCAAGAACTCCGGCGGCTTCGAGTTTGGCGGCTTCGAGCAACTGCCGGTCGCGGATCAGGTTGGCGACCTGAAAGTTGGGCATGCCGGCCTGGCGCGTGCCGAAGAATTCGCCGGGGCCGCGCAGTTCGAGATCGAGTTCGGCGATCTGGAAACCGTCCGTGGTGCGGACCATGGCGTCCAGACGCCGCTCGCCGTCTTCGGAAACTTTGCCTCCGGTCATGAGGACGCAGTACGACTTGGCCGAGCCGCGGCCGATGCGTCCGCGCAGCTGATGAAGCTGGGCCAGGCCGAAGCGCTCGGCGTGCTCGATGACCATGACGGTGGCGTTGGGCACGTCCACACCGACCTCGATGACCGTGGTCGAAACCAGAATGTCGATCTCGCCCTTCTGGAACAGGCGCATGACCTGATCTTTCAAGTCCGGCTCCAGGCGGCCATGCAAGAGGCCCACGCGGAGGTTGGGGAAGATCTTCTTGCTCAGCTCCTTGTACATTTTGAGCGCCGCTTTCAGCTCGGTCTCTTCGTTCTCCTCGATCACGGGATAGACCACGTAGGCCTGATGCCCGGCGGCGACTTGCTTGGCGAGGAAGTCCCAGACCTCCTGCGAGCGGTCGTCGGAGATGCGGCGGGTGACGATGGGCATGCGCCCGGGCGGCATCTCGTCGAGCACGCTGACGTCGAGATCGCCGTAGAGCGTCAGGGCGAGCGTGCGCGGGATGGGCGTCGCGGTCATGACCAGGACATCCGGCTCACGCTAGCTGCCGAGCTGCGCTCGGCCTGGCCGGGGCAGGCCCCGGCCCACACGGTCCTTGCCATCCGTCTTCTTCATCAGCTTGAAGCGCTGCAGGACGCCGAAGCGGTGCTGCTCGTCGACGATCACCAGGCCGAGCTTGCCGAATTCGACTTTTTGCTCGATGAGGGCATGCGTGCCGATGACGAGCTGCGCATTGGCCTGCGCGATGTGGCGGCGGGTCTCGCGCTTGCGGTCATCCTCCATGGAGCCGGTGAGCAGGACGACGCGGTACCCGGCGCTCTCGAGGATGCGGCGGGCGGAAAAATAGTGCTGCTGCGCCAGAATTTCGGTGGGCGCCATGAGCGCGACCTGGTAGCCGTTCTCGATGGCGATGATGGCGGCTTCGAAGGCCACCAGAGTCTTGCCGGAGCCGACATCGCCTTGCAGCAAGCGGCGCATGGGAGAGGGCTGCGCCATGTCGGCGGCAATCTCTTTCAGCGCGCGTTTCTGCGCCCCGGTAGGATGAAAAGGCAGGATTTTCTTGATGGCCGCCCGCACGCTTTCGTCGAGGCGAAAGGTAATTCCGGTTTCGCGCTTTCTGCTCGCGGCGTTTGAGTTCGAGGCCGAGCTCGATGAAGAAAAGCTCCTCAAAAATCAGGCGGATGTGCGCCGGAGTGCGAAAAGTCTGAAGATCCTGCAGGCTCTCTCCCGCTTCCGGCCAGTGAACTTTCCACAAAGCCTCGCGCGGCGAAACCAGGCTGAGATGCTGCCGTACCGCGTTCGGAATCGGGTCCGGCAACTCCTGCGACAAATTGCTTAGAGCGGTGTGGATAATTCTCCGGAACCAGCGCGAGGTTAAACGTCCCTGCCCGGCGGATTCGTAGATGGGAACGATGCGCCCCACTTCCAGCGAAGAATTAGACTTCTCGGCGCCATCGCCCGAGCCGTTCTCCGCATCGCCCAACAACTCAAACTGGGGCTGGACCAACTGCAGTTCTCCGTTGTAATCGTCCTGCTCCACTTTTCCATAGAGAGCCACCATCTGCCCGGGCTTGAAACGGTCGCGCAGATACCCAGCGTTGAACCAGATGCAGCGCAGCCGGACCCTCCCCTGCCCGGCGGTCATCTGGAAGATGGGCATGCGCCGGGTCCGAAAAAGCCCGGAGTTGCGCACTTCCGCAATGACCGTAGCCATTTCTCCCGCGCGCAGCTCGGCAATGGTGCGGGGATTTAGCCGGTCTTCGTAGCGAAACGGCAGATGATGCAGCAGATCATCGACCGTGTGAATGCCCTTGGCCAGCAACACTTCCGCCAGGCGGGGACCGATCCCTTTCACGTACTGGACCGGCGTAGATGGTTCCAGCATGGCCATGATGGTAGCAGGAGGAGGGCCTAACCCGTCGCTCTGGAAATCGGGGCCTGGTCGCATCCTCTCGGCCCTTTGCGGTGTCTAAATCAGGTTGTGGCGAATTTCCTGCAAGCTTTGGTCGCGGTCCTCGGAGGCAATGCCGTTTACTACCTGCTGATGCCCCACCTGCCGGCTGAAGCCAGGCATCTACCTCAAAAAATTGACCTGGGAATGCTGGTGGATTTCTGGATATGCCTGGTCATCTTTGGCGCTATCAAAACGATTGCCGGGCGAAGAAAACACGCAAAGACTGAGTAAGAACTCCTTTCCGGCCATCCCTAAATATCATTTTTTCTAATTACTTTGGGCACTTCGGCCACGTCGGCTGCCAAGCTAAAATTCAAGGCAAGCCACAATGCAAAAAATCGCAATCCTTTATGACGCCGGTCAGGCGGTGCTGTCTACTTTCGACCTGGATGGCGTGCTGCACCAAATCCTGACGGTCGCGCACGACTATTTCCACGTCCGGGATGCCGCGATTCTCTTTCGCGAGGAAAGAACCCAGGAGCTTTACGTCGCCTGCCACATTGGCCAGGAACAGGCTCACGACAAGATCCGGGTACCTCCGGACGCTGGGATTGTCGGAGCGGCGGTGCGGGAGAAGCGTCCGATCTACGTGCCGGATGTCAGGGAGGATTCCCGCTACATAAAGTGCATCGACAGCACCCGCTGCGAGCTGGCGATTCCATTGACGGTTCGCGATGAAGTACTTGGCGTGCTCGATTTGCAGACTGGGGACGTCAACCACTTCGATTCTGACACCATTGATTTGCTGACCTTGTTTTCCACCCAGGCTTCGATGGCGCTGCAAAACGCCCGGCTGCACTCTCTGGAACGCCGCCGCGCCCTGCAACTGGAGGCCATCAACGCCATTGCTAAGCAAACCACGGCGATGCTGGACCTCAAGGAACTCTTGTCCAAGGTCTGCTCGCTGATCCAGAACGCATTCCCCATTTCCCACGTTTCCGTACTTCTGAAAGAAGAAGAGGAACTCGTCTTGCGGGCTCATTACGGTAGCTTGACGCTGCTAGTTCCTGAAGGGGGCAAGCTGCGGACGAACGCGGGTTTGTGGGGTAGGTCCTTGGCCATCGCCAAAACGGTTATTGAAAATAACGTTAAGAACGCGCCGGACTATGTTGGCTTCTTTGCGGAAACCGCTTCCCGCATGTGTATTCCACTGGTCTCGTTTGGCCAGACGCTTGGGGTCCTGGTGCTGGACAGTGCCCAAACCGATGCCTTTCAGCCCAATGACGTGCAATCGCTGGAATCGGTGGCGGACATCTGCTCCAACGCCATCCAGAACGCCCGTTATGTGGACCGGGTAAAACAATTGGCCTACCTCGATGGCTTGACCGGAATTTTCAACCGCCGCTATTTCGAGATGCGCATCCTGGAAGAAATCGATCGCGCCCGCCGCTTCAACCACGGCATGGCCATCATCATGGTCGATATTGATCAGTTCAAACGCCTGAATGACGAGTTTGGCCATCTTCTCGGCGATGAGGTGTTGCGACAGGTTTCTTCCATCTTTCACGGGCAATTGAGAAAGATCGATGTGGTCTGCCGCTTTGGCGGGGAAGAATTCGCCATCTTGCTCTCACAAACCAGCGCCCAGCATGCCTTTGCCGTGGCGGAGAAGCTGCGGCGTACGGTGGAAAGCTGGCAGTTTCCCGGAGTGCCGCGGCCGGTGACCATCAGCGCCGGCACTGCAACCTTCCCCGAACACGGGACCACGCGAGATGAATTGGTGAAGGCCGCCGACTCCGGTCTCTACGCAGCCAAGCTCGCAGGGCGGAACCGCGTATTGCTGGCTCCGCTTTCCCGGGGAGCAGCTGCGGCCACGGATTCCCACCTGGTTCGCACTGACCACTGAGAAGAACCTGCCTCAAATGTCAGCCTGATGGTGGGGGACGTCCGGCTGCCGATCTTCCTCTTCCATGGATTTTTGCTCCTGCTGCTCTTGCTGGAGTTCCTCCTGCGCCTGCCGCTGCATTTTCTGCACTTGTTCCTTGATTTGCTCCTGCTGCCGGCACAATTCCTTCGCCTGCTTTTCCAGTTCCGGCTTGAGGCGCTGGATTTCCATCTCCACTTGCGGCTTGATCACCGCCAGCTGCGCCTGTAAACCGCGCATCTGTTCCCGCGTCTGAGCGCCGATCTCCTGCAGGTTCATATTTTCAAACCCCGTCTTCCTGGGTTCCGGGAGAGGCAGCACGATAGTTTGTTCCTTCTTGGCGCGGATAATTGTAACCGTCACGTTGTTGCCTTTGCGATTGCGCACCGCCTGGCCAAAATCGCCAGTGTCGTTCACCGCCTGGTTATTGATCCGGACAATCACATCGCCGGCGCGGAACCCCGCCTTTTCCGCGCAGCTACCCTTTTCTACCGACCGTACCAGCACACCCTGGCCATTTTTGGCCCCGAAGTAATCGCTCAACTGCGGACTGAGATTTTCCACCATCAGACCGCTGCGCGCCGAGGAATGGACCACCACAATCGAAGCCGGAATGTCCACCTCGGGCATGGCCGCGAGAGCGGGCATTGTAAATTTGTAGTCCTGCACCCAGGAGGAAAAGTCCTTGCGGCGGGCAAGTTGCGTTTTGAGAGTCACGGCCTGCCCATTGCGGCTGATTCCGATGCTGATGGTTCTCTCCGGTGGAATTTCGTGAATCATGCGCCGCAGTTCTTCGACGCTTTGCACCACTTCTCCATTGACGCTGAGAATCACATCGTGTTCCTGAATCCCCGCCTTGCCCGCAGGCGCATCCTGATCCACCATGGTGACTTCCACGCCTTGCTCTTCTTTCAAGTGCAGCGGCCCAAGACGATCAGCCGTGATGTCGCGCGTATCTACGCCAAGATAGGAGCCTCCGCTGACGGCGCCATCGTTCCAATAGCTGTAAGCCTCCACCGGGTCAACGGCAGCACCGGTTGCCGGGTGAGTGCCCGCGATCAGCAACGGCAATATCAGCATGGTCTTAAGCATGGAATAGCGCATACTCGATGCCTCCTGATAAGTCTTGTTCACTTACTGGCTGGCGCGGCGCAGCCAAATGTCGCCGTTAGTGGCGCTGATCTTTAGTCCGGGTCCGCCGCCATTCAAACTGCCTTCCGCCGTCACGACTTTCGGGCCCCACTGTCCTCCCTCAGATTTCACCAGTATCTCAGGGAAGTCGGAATGAATGTTGTGGCCGTTGGCCGCTTCAATCGCAGCCCGCACCGTGATGCTCAGATTGGCCGGCAGATAGACGGTCACGTCTCCGGCGGCGGTCCGCAGCACAGAGTCGGTACGCTCCCCACCGGTTCTGAACCGTGCAAGAATTCCCCCGGCCCCGGTCTCGGCGTACGCCGAAGGCACGCCATTCAACTCAATGGCCCCACCGCCGGTTTCCGCGCGCACCGGCCCTTCTGCCGAAGCTAGCCGGATGCTGCCTCCCCCGGTTTCAATCACCGCCGGACCGGCAATATCGCCCAGATCGATGCTGCCGCCGCCGGTCGAAACCTTCACTCTTCCAGAGCAGCGTTCAATTTTGATGCCTCCGCCGCCGGTTTCCAGTTCTGCACCTTGCATCCCGGAAACCAGCACCATGTTGCCACCCCCGGTTTCCGCCGCGACTTTGCCTTTCGCCGACGCCAGCTGAATGTTGCCGCCGCCCGTCTGCACGCTGACATCGCCGCCGACATTCCCGATGCTGATGCTGCCGCCACCGGTCTCCGCGCGAACATCACCACCGACTTCGTCTACATGCACATTGCCGCCACCGCTTTGCGCATCCAGTTGGCCGCCGATTCCCGTAGCCATCACATTGCCGCCGGCGGTTTCTACCTTCACCGACTCGATTTGCCGGGGAACACGCAGGACAAACTCACTGGAGAACTTCTGCCGCCTTCCTCCCTGCCATTCGGCTGTCATCGAAGCAATGTCCCCGCGCAGCGCAGCATTGAATTTATAGGACTCGAATTGGTGTCGAGCACTCTCCTCGGAGGATTCATTCGAGCGGTTGCGCATGACGTAATCGATTCCCGGCTGCAATCCGCCCTCGACTTTCACTGACCCGAAGTCCACCTTCACGCGAAGGTTCCTGGCGGCCGCCAACGATCCGGTCGTCTCCTGCACCCATTTTCCGCCTTCGCGATAGATGCGCGTCTGCTGAGCCGACAGCGGAACTGTCAGCAGCAGCACTGCCATCCATAGCAAAGATTTCTTCCGCATCATTGCCTCCAGGGCCAATCGGCCCGCTAGTAAATCTCCGGCAACTGCGCCAGTTCTGCTCGAGCCTGCGAGCGAATGTACCGGCTGTCATCCTGCTTGGCCAGTTTCTGCAACACGGCGCGTACGCTGCTGTCGGCCCGCACCGCCTGCAGAGAATGCAAAGCTTCGGTGCGGACGCCGGGATTGGCATCATTCAACAAAGCCGACAGCAGGGAGTCGCGCACCCGGACATCCGTCTTAACGTAGCCCTTCAGCGCTTCCAGCGCCTTGAAACGCACGCCCGGATTGGCGTCGAAGCGCAAAGCGTAACTCAAAGCCTCGCGCACATTCGCGTCATCCGATCTTTGCGCCAGCAGGTCCACGGAATCCATCCGTACGCCGGGGTTGTAGTTGTTGCGCGAGGCAAAAACCAGCAACTGCTGGATGCGCTGATCGTTGAGCGATCCCTGCGCTTCCTGCGAAGAAACCGTATCGTACTTGATGGTTACCTGGTCGGATCCTGGCTGCTGGGAAACCGACCGGATGCCGCTAACCGAGGACTCTACCGGCAGAGAAGCCTCGGTCACGGTGGAACTGGAGCTGTTGTTTTCCGCTACCGTTCCTACGCCGCTTACAACCTTGTAGGTAGTGGCAATGCCACCGGCAAAGCCCGCCATGAAAATCGCGGCTGCCAGCGCCGGCGCTAAACGAATCTGCCGCAACCATACTGCGGGCTCCAGCACCAGATGCCGCCAAAAGGCGTTTTGCCGGGTCTGCTCCAGAGATTCGTGCAGCTTCATGCGGGAACTGGCGAGCAGACTCGCCGCAGGTTCTTGTACCGGGAACGCTCCCATCCTGGCATGAAACTCGCGGCCGAACTCGAGTTCGCCGGCACACTTTGCGCATCGCCCTACGTGTTGCTCCAGTTCGTAACGGGCATCGTCCGCCAGCTCGTCATAAACATAGAGCAGAATGTTCTGTTGCACCCATTCGCACTTCATTACCGGTCCCCCATCACTTACTGTGTAGGGACGGGGCTTGCCCCGTCCAGCCGGGTCGGAGACCCGGACTCTACCTCATATCCGCCAGCGCGCCGCGCAGCTTCTGCGTAGCGCGAAACAACGTATTCTTCGCCGTCTCTTCGGTCGTATGCAGAATTTCGCCGACGGTTCGCAATTTCAATCCGTGGTAATGCTTCAGCTCGAACACCATCCGTTCCCGCGGAGAGAGCCTTCCCAGAGCGTTCTGAATCCGGTTATTCAGCTCGCGATTCATCAGTTCGCGCTCAGGATCGGCCGCCGCCCGGTCGTCGGCCACCTGTTCCAGCAAGTCATAGGACTTGCCATCCTCGTCCACTGCGACCGGAGCATCTTCCTTGCGCACCTGCCGTTTGCGGAGATGATCGAGGCACAGGTTGGCCACGATGCGGTAAACCCAGGTGTAGAACGAACACTCGAAGCGGAACCCGCCGATGTTGCGGTAGGCCTTGAGGAAGGCCTCCTGGTAAATGTCCTGGGCTTCCGCGTCGGAGCCGGTCATGTGCATGGCCAGCCGCAACACCGCCTGGTCGTAGTGCCGCACCAGCTCCTCGAAGGCTGCGCGATCGCCGCGCTGCGCCTCGCGGACCAACGCCGTATCGTCAATGCGGCTCAGACCTTGCCCCACCATGCGGCCCCGCGCCCTGGGGTCCTGGGTCTCGCTGCCATGTTGCCACGGCGCCGCTGTAGCGGCCGCCATGGAACACTTGCCAACCGTCAAAGGTACTGCCCAACCATCGGCCGGCATGATCCCGTATCCTCGAATCAACCCACTGCCATTCGCTCTTTGCTGCAGTTACACAACTATAGACGGGGGATGGGCAAGACCGTGAGCAGGAAATAGTTGGGATGGTGCGACGATCGTGGACCGGGAGAGAAGCTGTAACACCCGATGTATGCAGCAGTTGGAAACTCAGATATACTCGCCCGAGCCTTAAGTGACCCCAACAGGAAATCTGCATGGCTGGACCTCCGCTGGCCACAGCTGTTCCGTCCGCATTTGAGGACCGGACGCGGCACAAGATCGCTATCCGACTCCTTCCTTTTCTCTTCATCCTGTACATCGCCAATTATGTGGACCGTACGAACCTTGGGTTTGCCGCGATTGGGATGGAGCGCGACTTGGGGTTCAGCGATCGCGTATTCGGACTGGGCGCGGGGATCTTCTTTGTCAGCTATCTGGCGTTGCAAATCCCTGGGGCGCTACTGGTAGAGCGATGGAGTGCGCGCCGGGTGATTTCAGGGTGCATGATTACCTGGGGACTGCTGACGGTACTGACCGGACTGGTGCACACACCCCGGCAATTGTACGCGGCGCGCCTCGCGCTGGGCGCGGCGGAGGCGGCGTTCTTCCCAGGTGTAATCGTCTACCTGAGCCACTGGTTTCAAACCAAGGACCGGGCGAAGGCAACCAGCAATTTTATGGCGGCCATTCCGGTTTCGTTTGTGATCGGATCGCCGATAGCCGGGTGGATCATTAGCCACCACTGGCTCGGCGTCAGCGGATGGCGCTGGCTGTTTGTAGCGGAGGGGGTTCCGGCGATCCTGTTGGGCGTCATCACCTTCTTCTATTTGACGGACCGGCCAAGCGAGGCCAATTGGCTGGAGCCGGAAGCGCGCGCCTGGGTGGAAGAAACGCTGGAGCAACGAAGCACCAGGCCAATGCCTGCGCGCAAAGCTCTGCGCTCACTTCCGGTGCTGGTGCTGGCCGCCGCCTATCTTATGAACAACCCGTCTGCCTACATCTTCATATTCTGGTTCCCGACGATGTTGAAGCGGATGACAGGCGTTTCCGACTTGCGGCTCGGACTTCTGGGGGCGGTGCCCTTTGCTGCCTGCTTTGTTGCGATGCAGGTGAATGGCTGGCACTCGGATCGCCACCGCGAGAGGATCTGGCACGCAACTGTGCCTCTGCTGATCGCGGTGTGCGGGTGGATAGGGCTGGCCCTTGGACCGCAGTCTCTCGGGGTCGCGATGGTGTGGTTCACGATGGTGGCCCTCGGAACCGCCAGTATCTCCGTGTTCTTCTCCATGCCTACCGAGATTCTGAGCCGGTCGGCAGCGGCAGCGGCAGTGGGAATTATCAGCGCGACGGGAAATATCTCCGCTTTCCTGTCGCCATACTTGTTTGCATACCTCAAAACGCGGACGGGGTCGTTTACGGTGCCGTTGTGGGCGGTGGCCGCGGTGGGGCTCATTGGAGCGGTACTGACACTATCGGTGCCGAAAGGACGCGAACTTGGCACGGACTTTGATTGATGGCACTGGCACCGCCGGAAAAGTGAAGTCGCGAGAGGCTGAAAGGCGGGCGAGGGCGCCCGCCCACAGAACAATCTACTCCACCGCTTCCTTCTCGATGACCACCTTCACGTGCGTGGTGACATCCTTGTGCAGCTTGATGGGCACGGCGAACTCGCCCAAAGTCTTGAGCGGTTCGTGCAGTTGCACCTTGCGGCGGTCCACGCCGAAGCCCTTCTTTTCGAGCGCATCGGCAATATCGCCGGAGGTGACCGACCCGAACAGCTGGTCGTTCTCTCCCGAACGGCGCTGGAATGCGAGCGCTACGCCATCGAACTGCTTCGAGAGTTCTTCCGCCTGCGATTTTTCCTTGGCCGAGCGGCGTAACGCCGCCGCCTTCATCTGCTCGATGACCGCTTTGTTGCCGGCCGACGCTTCGATCGCCAGCTTGCGCGGCAAGAGATAATTACGGCCATAGCCCTCCGCGACTTTCACCACATCGCCGCGCGCGCCCAGCTTAACAACATCTTCCTTCAAAATGACTTCCATGCAATGACTCCCTTAAAAAGTCGTTGGTCGTTTGTCCTTGGCCAAAAGCAAACGGCTAACGGCCAACGGCTGCTTTTCTACGATGCCCGTCCAGCAAACGGCAGCAGCGCAATATTGCGCGCCAGCTTGATCGCCGAGGATAAGCGCCGCTGATGCGGCGTGCACACGCCCGTGAGCCGGCGCGGCACGATCTTGCCGCTCTCCGCCACGAACTGGGCGAGAATCCGCACATCTTTGTAGTTGATGGTGTCGATCTTTTCGACGCAGAACTTGCACACCTTCTTGCGCCGGAAATATTTGCGTCCGCCTTCACGGCCGCCCGGTCCTCCCGGGCGTGGGGGACGGCGATCCCCTCCAGAGGGCCTGTCGCTGCCTCCGGACGGACGCTCTCCGCCCGAAGACCCTTCAGGCGCGGATGTTGGTCTGGTTTCGTCTGCCATGATTCTCCTTAAAGTAGCCCTTAGCCGTTAGCTCTTGGTCGTTGGTCAAAACCTGCCAGTCCCCGATTCGCGGACTGGCTAAAGGCCAATTGCAGGCTTAGGCCGTTACAGGCGCCGGTTCGCTTCCGCTTTCCGCTTCGGCCGCGGGCTTGGCTGCAGCCTTGCGCCGGGCCTCGCGAATCGCCTTGATCTTATCCAGCCGCTTCTGCTCCTCGTCAATGCGCACGCTGAGGAACTTGATCACCGGCTCGGTCACCCGCAGGCGCCGCTCCAGTTCGTGCACCAGTCCCCCGCTGCCCTCGACCGTTAGCAGGATGTAAAGCCCGTCATGGAAGCGCTTTACCGTATATGCCAAGCGGCGCTTGCCCATTTTCTCGACGCTCTTCACCTGCCCGCCCGAAGTAGTCACCGCCGACTCCAGCGTGGAAATCAGCTTGTCCTGGTCCTCTTCCACCATGTCTGGCCGGACAATAAACATCAATTCATAAGTACGATTCATCATTTCTCCAAACTCAGCGGTCATCACCAAACTGCTTTCCGAGGTGACTAACCGCTAGCCACTAATCACGAGCCACTGCTTTCCTCGTCCTCAAGCTTGCGGTTAAAACGATTCATCGCCGCCGCTTGCCCTTCCGTCAGAATCACCTTCACCGCTTCTGCCGCAGTATCCAGAACAGGATCCACGGCCTCCAACTCAGCTTTGCGCAGGGGCGTCAGCAAGTAGCTCACGCCGTCTGAAATCTTTCGCTCCGGCGCCACACCCAGCCGGATACGCAGGAAGTCCTGCGTGCCGAGCGCTCCAATCAGCGACTCAATCCCATTGTGTCCGGCGGAACTGCGGTTGCGATGAATCCGCAACGTTCCCAACGGAAAATCCAATTCATCCTGGATCACAATCAGGTCGGCTTCCGGCCCGATCTCGTTCTTTTGCAGCAACTCCCGCACCGAATTACCGCTCAGGTTCATGAACGTTTCCGGCTTGGCCAGAAGAACCGTCTCCGAACCGATCACCACCCGGCCGGTGAGCGCATGGCACTGGCGATTGCGAACTTCCACGCCATAGTCATTCGCAATACGGTCAATGGCGAGAAATCCCAAATTGTGAGGCGTAAACGCGTACTCCACGCCCGGATTGCCCAGCCCCACAATCAGCTTCAAGCCGCGCCAATCTCTCCAGTCCATGTGGAAGCGGGGGCTTGCCCCGCTTTCCTGAGCGAACCCGATGGGCCCGGGCGGGGCAAGCCCCGCGCCACACAGTCCTACTTCTTTTCCTTCTTCTCGGACTTCTCCGCAGGAGCTTCGCCTTCCTCGCCTTCCGCCTCTTGCTTGCCCCTCTTGATGAGTTCCGGTTCGGCTGGAACAGCGCCGGCTTCCGCCGCCACCGCTTCGGGCGTCGCCGCCACTTCTTCTTTCACCGCGGTCACGTGCGCCACCGGCTGGCTCTCGTCGTTCAGATATTTCAACTTTTCGTTCTGCGGTAAATCTTCCACACGCAATACCTTGCCAAAGACCAGAGCGGTAACGTCCACTTCAATTGCGCTCGGAATGTCGCCCGGCAGGCACTCTACCTCTACCTCGCGCAGCAACTGCTCCAGAATACCGCCCTGCTGCTTCACGCCTTCCGGAACACCCTTCAGCACGATTGGCACATTGACCTCCAACTTCCGGTCCATGGCAATGCGCTTCAGATCGATGTGGAGCAGAGCACCCTTCAGCGGTTCATATTGCCAGTCCACAATCATGGCCTGGGTACGCTCGCCGGCAACCGCCAGCTCAAAAATGGTGTTATGCCCGGAGGCAGAGTTCAAAATCCGGGATACCTGCCGCGGATCGAGGGTCACCGGCACAGTTTCCAACCCTGCGCCATAGACCACGCCCGGCACTTTGCCGCCTTGCCGCACCCGGCGCGCATCGTTCTTGTTCCCCGGCGTACGCGGCTGCGCTTCCAAAAGGGTTTTTTCTGCTGCAATTGCCATAGTTTGATTCCTGTCTACAAAAATAACTTGCTCACCGACGCTTCTTCGTGGATCGCCTGAATAGCCCGCCCAATCAGGCCTGCGACCGTGCGCACGGTAATCTTGGGCTCATTCTTCGCCGCCTCGTTCAGCGGGATCGTATCCGTCACCACCACCTGCTTGATGCACGACTGCGCGATGTTTTCCACCGCCGGCCCCGAAAGCACGGGATGGGAGCAGCAAGCATACACGGCGCTTGCGCCCGCATCCATCAAGGCCGCCGCCGTCTTGACCAGCGTGCCTGCGGTGTCAATCAGGTCATCAATGATCAGACAGGTGCGGCCCTGCACGTCGCCGATCACGTGCATGATCTCGGCCACGTTGGCTTCCACGCGGCGCTTATCCACAATCGCCAGGGCTGAATCCATCTTCTTGGCAAAGAACCGCGCCCGCTCCACCCCGCCGGCATCGGGCGAAACCACCGTCAGATCCGGCAGATTCAGCTTCTTGAAATAGTCCACCAGCACCGGGGACGCGAACAGCGGATCCACCGGAATGTTGAAAAATCCCTGCAACTGCGCGGCGTGCGGATCGATCAGCAGCGCCCGGTCGGCTCCTGAAGTGGTCAGCAGATCAGCCACCAGTTTGGCCGAAATCGGCGACCGCGGCTTGTCCTTGCGATCCTGCCGCCCGTAGCCGTAATACGGAATCACTGCCGTGATGCGCCGCGCCGACGCCCGTTTGAGCGCATCGATCATCAGCAGCAACTCCATCAGGTGCTCATCCACCGGCCGCGAAGTCGGCTGAATCACGAACACATCCGCGCCCCGCACGTTCTCCTGAATCTGAACGTAAGCCTCGCCGTCTTTGAAGCGCGTCACCTGGGCCTGATTGCGCTCGATGCGGAGAAACTCACAAACATCGTCGGCCAGCTTCGGATTCGCCGTTCCGCTGAATATCTTGAACTTGTCATCCATGCGGGCCCGCTGCGGCCGCCGCTCCGGCTTCTCCTCCGGGCTCACGGTGACCTTCTTCTCGGTCGGTGTCGCAAGAGTTGCCATAGTTCAGCCTCTAGCTGTTTAGCCGTTAGCTTGAATCCAACGCCGCCAGCATTCCTGCCCAGCTAACGGCCAAAAGCTAATGACTTAAGAGCTGCTTTTCTGGCTGGGCCGCTAGGATTCGAACCTAGACAAAGTGCTCCAAAGGCACTTGACCTACCATTAGTCGACGGCCCAAAAAATCAGTTTCCAGGTTTCAAGTTTCCGGTTTCGAGAGGACAACTTGAGATCTAAAGTTTACTCGAAACTAGAAACTGGGAACCAGAAACTTGAAGACCCGGGTGCCTCGACCTTGTTCGTCGGTACTTTGGACGAACAGGGCGGGGATTTTAGCTCGCGCCCCAAATCCTCTTCCAATACTGCCGTCTCGTCAGGGTCGTCGTCGCTACCGCCGGCACGCCGCTCTTCCGCAATCGCGCCGCAGCCTTCTCCGCCGCCGATCGTGATGCAAACAAACCATAGGTCGCCGAGCCTGAGCCTGATAACGAGGCATACACCGCCCCGGCACGTTCGAGCACACGCTTGACCTCGCGCAATTCGGGATATTGAGGAAACACGACCTGTTCGAAGTCGTTTTCGATCCCGGTACGGACGAGGTCGAGAAGCAGGGTCTCGGCCCGGCCCCTGCCATGTTTCGCAGGGACACCGGATAGGCCCTTCCCAGTCTTAACTTTCCCCTGAGTCGAGCCGCTCAGCCACGCAGAAACCACACGGCCAAGCTCCATCATTCTATCGGAGGGACCCGTCGCCGTCAATTTAGTGGGCGCGGGTAAAAGCTTCCTGAAACGATGGGTGCCCCATCCTAGCGCGTTTTGTGCGCTAGGGTGGGATTCCACGAGCGCGTCATCTGAGCCGCCCTGGGAAAAATCTTCCGTTAACCTATCCCAATCCGCAAACGCCTTGGGCGTCGAAACCGCAATCTCCGGCGTCGCCACCACCAACGCCGTCCCAGCTAAATCCGGCAGCGGGTAAACTTCCTCCCCCCGCCCCACTCCAAACACCGTCCCACCCACCAGGAACAGCGGCAAGTCCGACCCCACTTCCGCCGCAATCCGCAAGCGCTCCGCCCCAGACAATTCTTTCTTCAGCCCCCGCTCCAGCGCCAGCATCACGGCCATGGCATTCCCCGACGCTCCACCCAGCCCGCCCTGCACCGGCAACCGCTTATCAATTTCAATAACAACGCGCCCTTTGGCTTTGAGAACCGCCATCACGCGTTCAGCGATGCGCCAGCAGGTGTTCGACTCGTCCCGCGGCACCCGCGGATCTTCGCAGCGAATCTCAATTCCCCGTCCGCGGCTCACGCTCACTCGAATGACATCATGCAGCGCGATAGTCTGATACACCGTCCGCAGCTCATGAAAACCATCCGGACGCCGCGCGCCAATCCCCAGGCCGAGGTTGATCTTCGCGAAGGATCGGACGGTGACAGGCATCGCTGCATTGTAGCGAACAACCGCCCTGAACCGCTGGCGTTCAACGCCGGTGCCTATAAGTCATCCTGGCGCAATTATGCGGCGTTGTACGCGAGGGGTGGCGCGAAAGAATATCTCGGCTGGACCAGTCCCCTGGACAGCAGCGGTGCGCTTTGCCCTAGGCTGGTCTTTCTCGGCGTTCTCAGCGCAAATCTCCGCGAACCCTGCGGTTACAAGCTGTTGATTTACCGAAAGCGAAAGACTTAACCGCCGAGACCGCAAAGAAACGCCGCCGGGAACGCGGAGTAAAACTGAAGGACCGGCCGATGGTTCACTCGTCACACGCCCGTGTGACGCATGAGCTATTTCCGGATGCCGGTATCGGATTAAGATAGCCCCTCTCCCGCAGCCGCTGGCCTCAATCCGCACCTTTGGGGCTGCTATGTCTATCTGCTTGCGATTCGTAGCCGGGCCGCTGCTCGCCGTGTTTTTTCTCGGCGGAGCCCTTGTGGGGCAAACGCCCGCTGTTTCCGAGTTCACCTCCATCCCGAATCTTGGCAACTTGACCCGCAGTGCAGGCTACATCTTCGCCGCAACGGTTACATCCATCGAGCACGCAGCTCCAGTGGAGGGCAATGCCGTTGGCCTGGTGAGAATCACTTTTCGGGTGGAACAAGCCGTCCGCGGCGTGAAAGCGGGGCAACTCCTCACCATCCGCGAATGGGCTGGCCTCTGGGACACCGGCGAACGCTACCGTCCGGGCCAGCGCGTCATGCTGTTCTTATATCCACCCAGCCGCCTGGGACTAACCAGCGCCGTCGGCGGCCCGCAAGGCCGCTTCAGCCTTGATCGCAGCGGACAGATCGTCTTGCCGCCGGTGCAGATGAATCTCCCCAGACCGCTTGCACCCAGCCCAATTCGTCCCTCGATCTCCGTGACGATTAGCCGGAAAAACCTGCTGCGAGCCATCCGCCCGATCGAGAGGCCCTAGGACATGAAGCTAGCCACGTATTCCCCGGCTTTTTGCAGATTGGCTTCAGCCACCAGGAGGCAACCACGAAGGACACAAAGGTTCACCAAGGTAAGACTCCGGGCTTTCCTTCGTGAACCTTTGTGTCCTTTGTGGTTAGTCTTTGGCAAATTCCGCCTCTTCCGCAAAACGCTCGCGATCACTCTCCTCACAACCCTCGCCTGGGCCGGAGGCCCCCGCTACGTTGCCGGCGTCAGCTACTTCAATGCCGGAACCGCTGGCACTCCGCTCACCTGGGCAGATGGCATGGTCAACTACTACACCGACCAGGGCGACCTGAGCGCGCAACTTCCGGGACCGAGTGCGGATGCGTTCGTGGCTTCCGCCTTCAGCCGCTGGACTTCCATCAGTACTGCCGCGATAACCGCCAATCGCGCCGGGCAGCTTGCCGAGGACGTGAACGGAACCAACGTCCCCGCGAACGCGGACGGCAGCGTCAATCTTCCTCCCGACATTCAACCGAGGGCGGCCAACCAGCCCGTAGCCGTAGTCTATGACGCCGATGGCTCCGTGGTGGATGCTCTGGTCGGCCAGGGCGCGAGCGATTCTGCCTATTGTGCCAGCTACTCGGTTCTGGGCGGGCCGGACAGTCTCGGCGCCGACGCGCATCTGGCTCACGCGCTCGTAGTCCTGAATGGCAATTGCGCCCAGACTCCCCCGCAGCTTCCCGACCTGCAATACCATCTTGTACGTACATTAGGACGCGTTCTCGGTCTCGACTGGTCTCAGATGAATGTCAATGTAGTGGCGGGCAGCCCCGCTCCGAGCGCAGCCGACTATGCCGGCTTCTCCCTCATGCACGCGGTAGATCCCACCTACTGCGCACCCATCGCCAAGTGCTATCCGGCAGGGGTTGACCCCGCGCAGCCCAAATTGGATGATCAGGCCGCCCTCTCGCGCCTCTATCCCGTCACCGCCCAGAATCTTGCGGGCTTTCCCGGCAAGAAAGTCTTTTCCGGCAACACCGTCCGCATTTACGGCAGCGTCTACTTTGTGGACTCCGGTGGAATGCCCGTCCAACCTATGCAGGGAGTAAACGTTGTGGCCCGTTGGGTGGACCCCGCCACCGGCATCCCCTCGCGAACCTACGCGCTGGCTTCGGTTTCCGGGTTTCTTTTCTCGGGCAATGCCGGAAACCCGGTCACCGGATCGACCGACAGCAACGGCCAGCCCTACAACGACTTTGGTTCAGGCGACACAACTTTGGAAGGCTTCTTCGATCTTGCCGGACTTCCCATCCCCAGCGGCACCGGTCCGGCTCAATTTCAGCTCACAGTTGAACCGATCGATCCCATTTGGTCCGCCGGCGTGCAACCCTACGGCAAATGGCAGGTGCAGCCCTCTGGGAACACCCGCGTGTTCGTGAACGCCAGCCTTGGCGACGACGTTCGGCAGGACATCCTGATGACTGGCAGCGCAGTTCCCTCGCCGGATTCCTTCGGCCCGACCACCTACGATGATCCCGCCCCCGTGCCCGCGTCCGGAGATTGGATGGGCTCGCTCAGCCCCTACGGTGACACGGACTATTTCTCGCTCGCGGCGCAGGCCAACCGCACGCTTTCGATTTCTGCCACCGCGCTCGATGAAACCGGCGCTGCCACCGAACGGAAAGCCCAGCCTGTGCTCGGCATCTGGTCGCTGGCTGCGCCGCAAACCGATGCGGCAAGCGTCAGCGTGCCTGCCCTCAACACGCCGTTCCTGGGAGAAACCCGGCTGGATGCGGCCATCAACGCCAGCACCAGCTTTCGCATTGCCATCGCCGACTTTCGCGGCGACGGCCGCCCGGACTTCCGTTACCACGCCCACATTTTCTATGCCGACAGCGTAAACCCGGCGAGAGCAAGCGCCGCCGGCGGAACCCCGCTGGCCATCCAGGGCTTGGGATTCCGCCTCGCCGATTCCGTCAGCATAGGAACCGCAAACTCCAATCCGCTGGCAATCTCCGCCAATCGGATTCTGCTGACTGCCCCCGTCGCGCAGGATGGCGTGCAAAATATCATTCTCAGCGATCCGGCCACCGGTGGCTCTTCGACCATGACCGCGGCGCTCACTTTTGGCGCTGGGCCGAATGACACGATCAAATTGCTTGCGGGCGCCAGCCAGAAGGCTCCGGTAGGCGGCCAGGCAGCCAGCCCGGTAACCGTACAAGTGGTCGGCCTCGCCGGAACCACGCCGGTCGCCGGAGCCAGCGTCTTCTTCACCTCCGCCCCGGCGGCGTCTCTCGGCGCGTGCGGTGGCGCTGCCAGTTGTACCGTTTTCACCAATCAAAGTGGAATCGCCTCGACCACCCTCACGGTGCTCGCTCCCGTCGTCAGCACGATAACCGCCGAGCTTGCGCCAGCCTCCTACCAGCCGCCGCAAACCGTCCAGGCCACATTGTTCGGCACGGAGTCCGCGCTGGACATCGCTCTCATTCCGCAGTCTGTTTGGATCGCCCAGGGAGCCACGCTGACTTTGCCGCTTACTGCTCGTGTACTTTCCAATGGCAGCCCGGTCACCGGTCGCGCCGTTGATTTCCAGATCATGAAAGGCGCGGCCTTGCTCACCTCCACAACTACGAACACCGACGCCAACGGATATGCCGCCACCACTTTGCAGATCTCTTTGCTCGCCGGAGACGTGCAGGTCTCCGCCTGTGTGCGCAATCAGCCGGTAGACACTCCCTGCCTCAGCTTCAACGCCGCTGCCGTGCCGGCTTCCGGCCTGCGGGTGCAGCCCGTGTCAGGCATAACCCAGGTCATTCCGACCGGTCAGAGCTTTGCGCCGGTAACGGTTCAGGTGACGGACGCGAGCGGGGTGCATCCGGTGCTTGGCGCGAATGTGACTTTTCAATCCATCGTTGCCCGGCTGCCCGCGAACCAGATGCCGGTTTGGATTGGCGATACCGGCATCACCGGCAACCCGATGCCGGTGATTCTTTCCTCGTCGCAAAGCTCGGTTCCATCGGATGGCAATGGCATGGCGGCGCTCCGGCTCTCAACCGGCGGGGTGCAGGGAGCCGTCGTAATTTTAGGAAACGCTTCGGCAGGAGTCAGTTCGCTGGCGTTTACTCTGCAGTCGGTGGCGGCGTTGTTACGGCCGCCCGCCCCATCGGTCGCGAACTCCGCGAGTTCTCTTTCGCGGCAAGCGCCAGTCGCGCGCGCAGTTTATTTTTTGGGTGGAAGCGTCAATCCGAACACAGAAATTTGCCCCGGCCCGGCCACATTCAAGCCGCCGGCCTCTTCCGCATTCGGCAGATACAGCGTCTTGCAGTGCTCGCAGCGATAGACCTCGGCATCCTTGCCCCAGGCCTTCTCTGCATCGCCGCACTTTTGTTCCAAGACGTCGGTGCTGTAGAACCAGCGCTTCAAGTGCCCGCCGCAGAACTTGCCCTTTTCGTTCTTCTCGTTGCAGGCGCGCTGCCCGGGTTTCTTAAATTTGACCTTGTGATGGGGAAGTTGCGGAGCTTGCGTGGTCGAGCTTGCCATAGTCGCCAAGATATCTCTCCTAAGGGAGGAGCGAGACGAGGAGTAATCTGCCTTCGGGCGTAATTCTACCGGAACGGCTCGACGGCAGCCAGACCAGATTCCGCAAGGCGACGCTGTGTCAGCACAGATAATCCCAAGTTTGCGAGCTTCAAAAGAATCTGGAAGTACAACTCCGAAACTCTTTCTTTACATGTTCCGCCCGATACCCAGGAGGTGCGGAATGCACTTACTCTACCAGTGGCAGTCGTCTGCGCGTTCTTCATCAAATTCAATGCCCTGAGAACCGACGGGCGTGAAGGATGGTTTATGAACAAGATTCTGAGTTTTATCTGTTTTCTGCTAGTCGCGGTGCCATGCATTGTATGGGCGGATACCGTGGTCCTAAGGGATGGTAAGCGCTACGACGGTCATGTCACCTCGGCGAACGAGCAGGAAGTTACGATCAAGCAACTTGACGGTGAAACGCACATTATCCCGCGAGCCGATATCGAAAGCGTAGAGTTCTCCAATTCGGAAACAACGCGGCCATCGGACTCCGGCGGAGACACGAATTTCAGCGGTACCTCGTCCGAGATAACGGTACCGGCAGGCACCGAGATCGATATTCGTACCGATGACTCCATCAACTCGACCGAAGCAACCGAGGGGCAGACCTTTACCGCGAGCGTCGCGCAGGCTGTCGTCTCGCCGGGCGGACAAGTAATGATTCCGCGCGGCGCGCCTGCAACCCTGGTTTTACGCAGCCTTTCAAGCGGAGGCACAGCGGGCAGCGCTAATCTGGTGCTCGACCTCGACTCGGTTACGGTGGCGAACCGGCGCTATTCCGTCAATAGCGCTGACATTCAAAAAAGTAATGACCGTGGGATCGGCAAGAACCGCCGCACCGGCGAGATGGTCGGTGGCGGTGCGGTCTTAGGGACTCTGCTGGGCGCCATAGCCGGCGGAGGAAAAGGAGCAGCCATCGGGGCCGTTGCGGGCGCTGCGGCTGGAGGCACCACACAAGTCCTTACCAAGGGCAAAGAAGTAAAGGTTCCGGCCGAAACTGTCCTGCGTTTTCAGCTCGAGGATCCTCTGCAGTTGGTCGGAGAACAGCCTTGAAAATCTGCTGACCGTTCGCCATCCGCAGTCTTGCCGGAAGGGTGTCAGCCTTTGGGACAGCCTTATACGTGTCTCCATTTTCTGTATCATAGACAACCGACAGGTTCGTCCGGAATTCCACGAAATGTCGGGAAGGCAGCTTTTTGTGAAACCGCGCATGCTACAAGCGACAGTCTTAGCTCTAGTGCTGGCAGCACTCGGCGCTGCGCCTCCTTGGCTCGCGGCTGTGGTTCAACAGGAACCGCGATTGCCCGCCCCCGGCTCCGCTTCAATGACCAAACAAAAGCAGGAGCAAGTCGGATTGCAGGCCATGGCCGAGGTGTACAAGCAAATGCCCGTGCTGCCCGACTCAAGCCCGATTACGCAGTACGTCCAGCAGTTGGGAAGGAAGCTGGTCACCGTGATCCCAAAGGACGAGTCTTGGCCTTACCAGTTCCACGTCATCCCGCAAAAGGAGATCAACGCCTTTGCCCTCCCTGGCGGACCGATCTTCATCAACCTGGGTACGATCCAGGCGGCCGACAATGAAGCCGAATTGGCCGGCGTGATGGCTCACGAAATGTCTCACGTCTACATGCAACACTCCGCAAAACGGGCGGGGAAGACATCCCTCGCCCAGGGTATTCTGGGTGTTCTCGGGGCTATACTTCCGGGTAATACCGTGGGCAGCCTTGCCCGTCTCGGTATGCAGATCGGCGCCGGAACGGTGATCATGAAGTACTCCCGCGAGGATGAAGCTCAAGCCGATGCGGTGGGCGCCATCATCATCTACAAGGCGGGATACAACCCCAAGTCTCTGGCAGAGTTTTTCCAGAAACTCGAGCAACAGGGCGGGGGCAGCGGCCCGCAGTTTCTGAGTGACCATCCCAACCCGGGCAACCGAGTCGCCGCGGTTGACAAGGAAATTCAGAGCTGGCCTCCGAAGAGTTATCGTGGCGCCAGTGAAGCATTCGCTAGCGCCAAGCAAGCGGCAACCGGCGCACAGACCTATACGGCTCAGCAGATTGCCGATGGCGCCAAGCAGGGAGCCTGGGCGGCCCAGAATGCAAAGCGCGGCGCGGCCCCGTCCGGCCTGCCATCCGCCAGTACGAATAACACTGGTGGGTCCGGCAGCGCGCCGAGTGGGAACATCACCAACATAAGCTATGAGCAGGTTGTGCCCAGCGACAACTTCGCCGAATTACAGCACCGCGCCTTCAGCATTTCCTATCCCTCCAATTGGCAAGCCAACTCCAACCAGAACTCGACCGTTACGATCACCCCCGAAGCCGGAGTGGCACAAGGGGCGATTGCCTATGGCGTCATTGTCGGCGGGTTCCAGGACCAGAACGCTGCTTCGCTTGATCAGGCGGTGCAAGAGCTGATCCAGAATCTGCAACAGTCCAATCCAGGGATGAAGGTTTCCGGGAATCCAGAAGGTATTCAGGTCAATGGTGTGCGCGCCCAGTCAGTAAACCTTACCAGCACTTCACCCGTTCAGCAGAATGGCAAAGCGTTGGCGGAACGCGATTGGCTGGTGGCATTACGGCAAACGCAGGATGGTTTGCTGTACGTTGTGTTTATTGCTCCGCAAGACCAGTTCAGCCGCTTGAGCAGCACGTACAAAAAGATGCTGAACAGCTTGCGGCTAAAGTAGCTGCCTTAGGCTGTCTTCTTTTGCGGAGCGCAAAACTCGATTACCTTGCCCCGTTGTTGCGGCGGAACCCATTGCATGCGCTTACGGAAATTGCTCGGTATATAAAACTCAATCACCTTCGCCACAGTCATTCCCTACCCTTCAGTTCCTGCTCACCCCACGTTCCTTGATCGATAAAACCCGGGTCCGGCCGTTTTGTTGTGCGCGAGAACGCGGCCCGACGCTGACAAACGGAGAATAGACCTGTCGCGGGCAGCTGAGAATGGCCCGTGCGTGTTACGCCGGACGCCAAAAGAGGTAGGGAATAGCCCGTCAATGGCGCCCGGCGATTTTGGTGCCGTCACTCCTGCTTCCCGCGCGGCGCAAGTTCGGATCAAGGCAGGGAGGCGATGATCTTGCGGTATTCCGTTTCGGTGAAGGCTTTCAGCGTCTGGGTGGTAAGGTTGCCCATCGCAGCCGAGGCCAGCATGAATTGCGCCGCGGTCTCGTCATCGGGAAACTCCCAGATCAGCACCGCGTCATACTCTCCCATGGTTAAGTACCACGCGTGTAGTTTACCTTTCGCGGCTTTGGCGGCCTTCTTGGCTGCGTCGAGCCGGGCCGGACTCTCTTTGATTTTTGCGGCGCCCTGCTGGGTATAGCGGATCAGCGATACATAGTGTGGCATCTGGAGTTCTCCTCAGGCTGAGCACAATATGCCGCCCGGCGCACCGGCGTCAAGCCGAAGGGCCTTCTCGGCAGGGCTTCATCCGCCCAGTTCATCGAGCGGGGGTTTGGGATTTCCGTCCCCGTTTTCGCTTTCCCCAGGAATGACGCAAACCGCCCTGGTCTGGTTCATGGTTTGCATCAACAAGTCGATTTCCTCCGGGCGCACATTCCCCCCCATCAAGGTAGTACCGACCAGCAGCAGGCCCAAAGTCAAGGCACGCAGCTTTTGCTTCAGCGACATACACCTCTCCTCCATGTCCTTCACGCCAGGGAGCGAAAAGACGCACGCCATCGCGCAGAACAAATTCGTCAGCGGTTATTCACTGCAGGTCGAGAAGATCAGGCGGCGGGAGGTGCGCGGGAACCGAGGGCAAAGACAAAAGGAGATGGAGGCAAGACGTGATGGTTCGTCTTGCGGCGCTGCGGAACCGGGATGATGTTGCCCACGAACAGCAAAAGCGGTACTGCTGTGAACAAAAACAGAAGCGCCGCCCCTGGGAAGATTGCGGCAAGAAGCACCGCCAGGAGGGAAAGGAAACTCACTACTTTTCGTGGCGAGGACATATCACAGTTCGCATGATGACTGCTATGCCGATCTTATGCCGAACACCGAACTGGATCAACGTTCCGGCAAATGCTGGTTACGGGCCGTTGATACTTGCGGAGGCTGCGCCCATGGTGCCCAGGTTTGCAAAACCCAGCAAAAGCCGGGGCAGTCTCTCCTCGGGCTGGTACACACGAAAAAAAGCCTGGCCCGCCAGCCGCCGCAGCATGGCGATTTGGCCCACATGGGTGAGGGCGTCGGCAATCGGTCCCTGCAATAACTTCTCGACCGAGGTCTGCAGCTCTTTGTTCGACGCCAGGAATTCATCGAACGCTTTCAGTCCGGAAAAGAAGCGGGCCTTTCCCTGTTCCCAGGGCAGTGGCTGCGACTCCTGCCAGCGTCGTTGGCCTTGCGCCAACGCCAAAGCCCAATCGAGGATGTCGCCGATGTGCGCCAGAATCTGTCCGGGCGTTCTCACTCTACCGCCGGGCTGAAAATCAGAGAAGCCCGTCGGAGCGCCATCGAGCGCCCGCGTTGCCCGATACGCCAAGGTGGCTACGGTATGTCCCAGAAGTTCGCGTTTGGGATCACTCATGGTTGCCTTACCGAAGTCGAGTGGTGCTTAGGCGCGAAGCGCGCGCATGGCTTCTAGCCTCGCCATCGGCGAACTCCGCCTGCCGATGTGGGGAGCGTCGGTATCTTCCAGTCAACGCCCTCGTAGTCCACACCCACCAGATACAATCCGCTTGCCGGAGCGGTCGAGCCTGCCGCGGAGCGATCGCGCGCCAGCAGGATGCGTGTCACGTCCGCCGGCGCAAGAGTTCCTTTACCGACCAGCAGAAATGTTCCTACCAGGTTGCGCACCATGTGGTGAAGGAAGCCGCTGCCGCGCACCGTAAAAACGAATTCTTCCCCGTCGCGCCGCCACGCAGAAGAAAACACCTCGCGCACATTGCCGTCGTTACCCTGTGTTCCTCTGTGCCCTCTGTGGTTCAAGCCTTTTTCCGCCTCCGGATCCACCGCCGCAAACGAAGTGAAGTCGTGTTCGCCCACTACCAGCCCCGCCGCTTGCTGCATTGCATCTTCGTTCAGCGGATACGGATAGTGCCACACATAGCGCGCCAGAAACGGCGGACAAACTTCCGCGCGGTACATGCGATAACGATAGGTCTTGCCGCGCGCCGATTTGCGGGCATGAAAGTCCGCGGGAACCTGCGTCGCCTGCAGAACGCGAATGGACGGAGGCAAAACCCCATTCAACGCCTTGACGAGATTCTCCGCCGGAATGGGCGATGCCAGCGAAAAAGTGGCCACCTGCGCCAGCGCATGTACACCGGCATCGGTACGGCCCGAGCCTTGCGGCAAGACGTTTTCCCCGGTCAGCCGTCCAATGGCTGAGGCCAGCGTACCCTGAATGGTCGAAGCATCCGGTTGCACCTGCCAGCCCGCGAACTCCGTACCGTCATAGGCCAGCGTCAATTTGAGATTGCGCATGGAGATTGTTTCGAGACTTCCCGCCCCTGATCGTCATCTAATCCAACAAAACTTTACAGAAACTGCGTGCCTGCGCCTAAGAGTTTTGGTCGCCTCGTCGGCTATACTATGACATTCCACTTGCCGGGATGGTTGCAAAACGAATATCCCGCCGCAGGCGCAGCCTGCCGTGAAACAAAGGCATTGCGCCTTTCGTATCAATTTCTGACCCAGGTTAAGACGGTCTTTACCCCAGCTCTAATATGGAGATAAGTGAATGCAACTTTCTCGTGTGACGCTGATTTGGTTCGTTGCCATGCTCGCTTTGGCCCTTTTCCCCGTTCGGGGCGCCGCGCAAACGCCCAATGCTCCTCAACCGCAGGCCACCCCACCGCCGGGTCCTCAGCCGAGAGGGTTCCAGCTTATGGATTATTCCCACGGGAAGTCGTATTTTCCCAACCCATTTGCGCCTTATCAGGTGCGGAACGTTCCTGCCATTGATCTCACAAATTCACCGCAGTTAGGAGATCTTCTGCAAAGCGGGAGGTTAATGCTTTCCATGGACGATGCCGTCACCCTGGCCCTGGAAAACAATCTAGACATTGCTATTGCCCGATACAATCGCGGGATTTCGGACACGGATATTCTGCGCGCCAAAGCCGGTTCCTCCATTCTGGGAACGCCTGTGGGCATAGTGCAGAACACTCCGGGCGGCGGCGCGGGCAGCATCGCGACTACCACCGGAGCTGGTCCGGGCGGCACGACGACGTCCGGCACCGGGGGCGCGGCCGCCGGCTTCGGGGGCCTGGTCAGCAGCACGCTGGGCGGCGGTCCGCTTGTCACCAGCTTCGATCCCGTTATCAGCGGAACCCTGCAAAGCGATCACGCCACCAACCAATGTCTCAATTTCTTCTGCGGCACACAGCAGAACACCGGCACCTGGAATTTCAATTACACCCAGGGATTTCACTGGGGCACGAATCTGCAGGTCGGCTTCAACAATACCCGCACCTTTACCAACAACCCGATCAATATCATCAGCCCATCGCTCTCTTCCAATTTCCGCTTCACTCTGACACAGCATTTGCTGCAGGGGTTTGGGCTGGCCCCGAACACCCGCTTCATTCAAATTGCAAAAAACAACCGGGAGATTTCCGATGTGACGTTCCGGCTGCAGGTCATCAGCACCGTCCATCAGATCGAGTACATGTATTGGGACCTGGTGTTCGCCTATGAGAACGTGCGCGTGCAGAAGGAGTCCCTGGCGTTTGCCCAGAAAACACTCTCCGACACGCAGAAACAAGTGCAGGTTGGCACTCTGGCGCCCATCGAAGTGGTGCGAGCGCAAAATACCGTGGCCACCGATCAGCAGAGTCTCACTCAGGCGGAAACCGGCCTGCAGTACCAGCAGTTGCTTATGAAAAACGCTTTGAGCCGGAACCTGCAGGACCCGGTGCTGGCGGAGGCTGAGGTTGTGCCCACTTCCACCATGAACTTGCCCGAGCATGAGGAAGTGGCCCCCGTCCAGGACTTGATCAAGGATGCGCTGGCGAACCGGGCCGAACTGGCCGAGGCTCGCATCAATCTCACGAATTCACGGATCAGCAATCGCGCGATTGTAAGCGCCCTTCGCCCCTCCCTGGACTTGTTTGCCTACTACGGCGGACAAGGCCTGGGTGGTTCGCAAAATCCGGCCAACACTTGCGATCCCAACGTTCCGACTTCTGAGCAGCCCTTTTGCAATCCAACCGGGACGTTTTCGTCCATTGGCTACGGGTCCACCCTGCAGCAGCTTGTAAATTCGACAGCCCCGGATAAGGGCATCGGCCTCACGTTGAACATTCCCCTCCGCAACCGCGCCGCCCAGGCCGAGCAGGTACGGTCGCAATTGGAATACCGGCAATCCGAACTGCAGCTGCAGCAGTTCGAAAATGTCGTGCGCATTCAGGTACGTAACGCGCAGTTCGCGGTGCAACAGAACCGGGCAGCGGTGGAAGCTTCGCAGGCGGCAGTGAAGTTGGCCCAGCAGTCTCTCGATGCCGAACAAAAGAAATATGCGCTGGGCGCCTCCACCTCGACTCTGGTGCTGCAGAATCAGTCACAATTGGCCACGGCAGAGTCCAACCTGGTGGCCGCCACGGCCAACTACGTCAAGGCCAGGCTGGATCTCGACCAGGCCACCGGGCGACTGCTGGAGCGTTCCGGGATTGTTCTGGACGATGCCTTGCACGGCCAGGTGACCCATACGCCGACCATTCCGTATGTGGCGCCGCGGAAGAATGTTCAGCCTGAGGTTGTACCACAGACAGCGCCCGCTCCCGAGGTTACTCAGCCGCCGAGCCAGTAGAGACGAGCTATCCAGGAGCCTATTCCATAATAAGTGGCGATAGTATTGCAGCCGCCCAAAGCGGAGTTGGTGTTGACAGCAGGACAACGGGAGCAACTGGAGGGCCTGCCAACTCGCGCTCCCTGGCGGCAGGTTTGCGGGCGCGGATCATTCTGCCGAGTGCAGCGGGAAAAACCAATCAGCAGATCACCCGCCAGATGGTGGAGAAGTTCGATACCTTCGTGCAGTCGTCCAACGCCAAAGCCCGCCCCTTCACCTGGACAGCCATGGCGGACTCGATCTTCGCCAAGGTGCCGACTATGTGAGCGTATTTCCGGGACAGTACACTAGCTTGTCTTGGAATGGAGCTACTAACGAACAGCTGTCTGTGAAGGCCTTCCCGCTGCTTCGACCAGCTTCTGTACCGCAGGCAAAATCGTGATGACCACTTCACTCGGCCGCTCCTGCACCTGCTGAATGACGGCTTGTTGTTGCGACGTCCAGTTCCCGGGCGCAGCTTCGTGCCGGTCGAGGTAGTCCAGTGACTCCAGGCCTGTCGCCGCGACGGCAGAAAGATTCCGCGAGACCGGAGCTGCTTCTCGCAACAGAAAGGATTGGCTATCCGCCGGCTTAAGAATGGCGTCATTGTCGCGCCAGCGGGTCAACCAGGCGCGGAGCTCGGTTTCTGTCTCCGGCTGGGAACGGCCCGCGAGGAACGTGCTTATCAGCTGAGTGAAATGCCTGCCGGGCAGGCTCTCGGGGCGGACGGCGTCCACCAAGCGGTTCAATGGAGTGGTCGCCAAAGTTTCAGCCGCCTCAATCTCGAAGCGGCTGTAGCCTTTAGCTGGCTCGATCACGTCTCCCAGAGTTCGCAGCGCCGCCACGTCCTGGGTGCCGGCAATCCGCCGCAGCATGAATTCGTAGCCGGTGTTATGAGTCAGACCCAGGCCGTCCAGTTGATGGCTCACCACCTCCATGCGGTGGTACATAGCGTCGACGTCGGTGAGATTCTGCGGAGACCACAAGCGCTCGGCGATGGCGGCGGCTCGCGGCCAGATACGCGAATCGATGTTTTCCGCCGAAACGTATTCCGTCCACATACAAGCCTCGCCGCCTAGAACGCGCTGGGTCTCTTCGGCCGTGAGGTTCGCGGTCGGACCTGACAGGGGATCTACGCCATAGTGCTGCGCCGCAGACTGAGCAAGGTCGAGATAATAGCCGGTCGAGAGCAGACCGCTGAAACCCAGCTGCGCCGCCCGTGCCAACGAGGCCTGCCCGCGCCAGGACTGAATGACAATGCTCTTGGGCAGGTCGGGGCTGAGGATTTCATCCCAGCCCATCATGATTTTGCCGTGCTTGCTGACGATTGCCTGCACGTGCTTGTTGAAGTAGGCCTGCAGCTCGGCATTGCTCTTAATGCCGCGCTCGCGCATGAATTTCTGAATTTCCGGATTGGCATCCCATTCCTTGCCATTGACTTCATCGCCGCCGATATGGAAATAGCGGTCGGGAAACAGCTTGGCCATCTCGCCGATGAACTGGTCGAGGAACTTGTAGGTGTGCTCCTCAGTGGGATTCATCGCAGGATCGAGCACGCCCCAATGGCGGTCAATTTCATACGGTGCTTTGCCGCTGGCCAGTTCCGGATAGCCGACGAACCAGGCAGTGCTGTGCCCCGGCATGTCAAATTCCGGAACAATGCGGATGCCGCGATCGGCCGCGTAAGCAATCAGGCCGCGCATCTCGTCTTGCGTGTAGTAGAGGCCGTCGGAGCCCATCTCCTGCAGCTTGGGGAATTTCTTGCTCTCAATGCGGAAGCCCTGATTTTCGGAAAGATGCAGGTGCAGCACGTTCATCTTCAGCGCGGCCATGCCGTCGAGGTTGCGCTTCACGATTTCCAGTGGAATGAAGTGGCGGCCCACGTCAATCATCAGCCCGCGCCAGCGAAAGCGAGGCTGATCCTGAATGGAAACGGCGGGCACGGCAAAGCCCGCTGGAGTGGCGCTCACCAACTGCAGGAAGGTTTGCAGTCCGTGAAGAACGCCGAGAGAGTCCGGGGCGCTGAGGGTTGCACCGGAAGGAGTGATCTCCAGGGAATAGGATTCGTCCTCCCCAAGCTCCGGCACGTCCTTGGCGGCGTGGTCCGCATGAATGACGAGCGTAGCGGATGGTCCGCCGGCCACCTTCATATTCAAGGGACCCATGCCGGTTTCGCGGCGAAGGTCAGCGAGAAAGCGCTCCTCGGCCCGCTGCAGGAAATCATCGCGATGGCCGGTGAGGGCCACCGAAAGCGAAGCATCAATCGCAAGTTGGCCTGAGCCAGTCTGCACCTTTGCCGGCCACGGCATGAGGTTGAGCGTGGGTTGCGTTTGTGCTCCTGCAAAAGAAAGGAATAAAAGACCCGAGGCCAGAATGGCCAAGATCCAGCGTGTAATCAAGATGGTTCCCCGGCGCGCTAAGTACGGATCAGGATAGTGGAAAGCGAGGCGCAACTGCAAACGCCAGGGTGAATGGCCGTGGTTCAAGAAGGCGAGACGCCGAAGCCGACCTGTTCCGGCGTCATTTAGTGTCCAGTCAAACTAGCTGCTTGGAGCGCGTCAAGGGATTGCCTGCAACTCAGCTCAGCGCGCCTGCGCCGCTGGTAGCGACCATCTGGGTATGCGGACCGATATCCAGGTGAAGAATTTGTGGTTCTGAGGGCAGGGATTCGAGTCCGGCTTCCCCCTCCCGCCGGCTCCCCATCCTGCCCACCCAGACCACGCGAAATTGGGCCTTGCCCTCGCCGGTCTGCACCTCCAGGACTTCTCCCGGGTTGACCCGGCGGCACAGTCCGCGCAGCACCACTCCGCTGGCGCTCAGGTTCTTTACTGTAACGAGCTGAGTAAAGGGCAGTGAGTGCGCATCCACTCCCCACACCCGTACCGGCAGAAGCACCGTGACGCGCGGATTCCGGCGGCGATCCATTTCGCATCCCTCCATGGGACTGGCGTGATAGTACGGTCACGCCGGAGGAAAGAAAAATTACGCCGGTTAGAGGAGGGATGGTTCCCGAAGTTACCAGGCCGATAGCCTTAAGGAGCTATTGCAATACCTGCGGACTTGATGGAGAGGTTTGACTCGCTGGAGCAGGCTGAGTTCTGGATCCATCAGTCCAGGTCAGGCATGGAGCAAGCGCCAGGCCCGCGCGGATCGCCGCAACTGCCGCAGGCGCCCATCGATCGCGACGGAGCGCTGCTCGACGCGCCTTTTGCGGCAACTGCAAACACAGAAAGCTGTGGCGCCAGTTTCTTGCTGTGACACTTCGGGCACTCGGCTTTTTCCTTGCCATAAACCAGCGCCTCGAACTGATGGTCGCACTCTTTGCAAGCGTATTCAAAAATGGGCATAGTTGAAGCTCTCCACTTCGCGGCTAATGCCGCCAGCACCATTTAAAATCAACCGGTGCCTCCCGCGCAAACCTCTCCATTTCGGCCACGCCGTTTCTTTCGAGGAGGGCACCTGCAAACCATTGGCAGCTATCTGCTGCGGCGCCGCTTCGAACTGCCACCGGAAGAGAGCCGCCTGATCGAAGTCGAGCCCGGAATCCAGGTGCTGTGCCGCTGTCATTGGCAGGCTGACCGCGAAAGTTCACTCACCGTCATCATCGTGCACGGTCTTGAGGGCTCCAGCGAGTCGGCCTATATGCTGGGGATCGCGCAAAAGGGATTGGCTGCGGGCATGAATGTCGTTCGCATGAACCAGCGCAACTGCGGCGGGACAGATGCGTTAGCCCCCACGCTCTATCACTCGGGCCGATCCGGAGATGTTGCCGCGGTAGCGCACAACCTCATTCGACAGGATCGCGTTTCACGTCTCGCGCTGGCCGGTTACTCCATGGGTGGCAATCTGGTGCTCAAGCTGGCCGGCGAATGGGCCGCTGACGGGCCACGGGAATTCTGCGCCGTCGCTGCGGTTTGCCCCGCGATGAATCTCGCGGCCTCGGCGGATGCGCTACATTTTCCCAGCAACCGGCTGTATGAGAATTATTTTCTCTGGAACCTGCACCGCCGTTTCCGCGCGAAAGCGGGGCTATTCCCGGCGTCTTTTGACCCGGGCAGGCTTCGTGGCATCAGGAGCCTGCGCGATTTTGACGACAGGATTACGGCGTTCTATTGCGGCTTCCAGGATGCCAGCGATTACTACGAGCGCTCATCGGCAGCGAAGGTGGTGGAGCGCATCGCCGTACCCACTGTTATTTTGCAGGCAGCCAACGATCCCTTCATTCGCATTTTGCCGGAGACGCGGAAGAAGGTTCTGGAAAATCCGAACATCACTTTTCTGGAAACTCGAGATGGCGGGCATTGCTCATTCCTTGCCCGTCGCGATAGCGATGACGGCTATTGGGCTGAACATCAAGTGGTCGAATTCCTACGCAGGTTTCAAACTGCCTAGCGGGTCGTTTGTCCATGGTCACCGCGATTCTTGCGACCGGATCACTGGCGAGAGTCTCAGCCGACTTTTGCCGGCGCGCGAAGCCAGCCGATCACTTCAGCTCCGCGGCCTTTGAAGCGGGTGCGCACCCAGGAAAGTCCCAGCATGGCCAGAAAGATGGTGAGCAGCCCGAGGGACGCATTCGGAATATCTTGCGCGCGCTTGGGAAGAATCGAAAAGCGGCCATATACGAACTCAATATGGACCCAATAGACCAAAAGAGACGTTTGCCCGAGTTGCACAAGTGGGCTGAACCCCCATTGCCCCGCACCCCAGCGGCACCATGCGTAAGCCGCGCTCAAAACAATGAGCAACAGCCCCACTCGCAGCCAGAAAAATTCCGGACTTGTATGCCAGAAATCATAGACGGGATAAAGTTGGACCTTCCGGGTGTCGAACCAGCGTGACAGCCCGATGAGCGCAGCTCCAGCCAGACCTGCGGTCAAGAACGCGCTTGACTGGTGATCCTTTGACCAATCGCTGAGCAGGACAAACCCAACTGCCAGCCCCGCGAACGCAAACCCCGTCCACGGAAACATCGGGAATAACCACGCCTGCGGCTGGCCGAGATTGTGCACCCCATTGATGTACGACTCCAGCGGCCAGGGCAGCCAGTCCGGCCGCCAGGTCGTCCACAACAAGGGAGTGAGCAGGGAAATCAGCATGGCGAGGCCGGCCGCGGTACCGATGAAACAGAAAATCCGCCGGCGGCTGTCTGCGGAGAACCTCAAGACCACCCAGCAAACCGCGCCCATCAACATCAGCGAGAGGCCAATCATGTTCAGAATATCCACGCGCAGCAGATCGCTCCAGGGCGCCCAGCCCCAGGCAATGACGAACTCCTGCAGGCGAAACAGGAATCCGAGTGCCAGAATTTCTGCCCCACGGCGGATGGTGGTTTGGGCAATCTGGTCTGGTCGCAGACCTTTTTGTCGGAGCTTGTTGACGACCAAGGCTAACGAAACTCCCGCCAGAAAGAGAAACAGCGGCGCGGGCAGGGTGCCGCCCAGTTGCGACCACACGAAAAACTTGCCTTGACGGGCGTTGCCGCTCAGCCAGGAGTCGTAGCAGTGCGTCTGGAACATCAGCACACAGGCAAGACCACGCATCCAGTCAATGTAGGCCAGGCGGGATGAAGCGGGAGAGGGCATCCGGCGTGCTTCGCGCGATGGAGAGGCACGTCCGCAGTATAAAGCAGCGTTGCATTGAGAATGCCGGTATAGCGGCCTTCACTGTACGGTTACGGTCGCCGTCTGCGTGCTGCGCCCGTACTGGTTCGTCGCGTAGATCGTATAGATAGTGGTTTGCCCAGGGCTGACGTTGACGCTGCTGCCTCGCACCACCCCAACCTGCGGCGATACCATCACGTACGACGCGCCGCTCACGTCCCACGAGAGCGCAGTGCTTCCGCCGGGCGCCACCGTCATCGGCGAAGCGGTGAAACGAGCAATGGTCGGCACCATGCCTTGGGGCACATTCGCCGCGGTGTAAACGGGGCTCATCTCCACCACCTCAAAGTCTGAGGCTGTCACTTGCGCGAGCGTATGCAGATCGTCATTGTCCCAGCGGTCATCCGGCGCGCCGCTGATATACATCGCACTCCCGTTATCAGCCACGATCATGCCGTATTTCTTTAACGTGTTCAAAATTACCCGTATGTTAGGCGGGAAGGGCGTCACGTCGAAGCTGGCCTTCAGGCGCAGACGCATGCCCAGGGGTGCAGCCAGAGATGAAGACGAGGTTGCCGCGGAGTGGGAAGCCGGAGGAGTAAACGCAGCCCGGCTTTTGGGCAGAGTAAAGCGGAGCGCATGTTGAATTCTTCCCACCGCAACTTCGTCGTAACGGACTAGACCCGGAAAGATCGGTAACCCGGCTGCATCCGCGGAGGTCCATGTCCACGGGCGCTGCTCGTCTGCCAGCAAATCCCACACCGCAGCGGAGTCTGCGCTCCAGCTTCCGTCATTGTTGGGAGAGGCGCCGTAGAGTTCATAGAGGAAGCAGTTGCTATTGTCCAGCACCAGCACGTGGCGGTCACCGCTGCCTGGATTCGGATAGCCCTCGATTGGCGCGCTCGCGGGAATCGGCATCGGCCCGGGATCGCTTTCATCTCCATACGCCGTGAAGTCGATCGCCACCGGTGACTGGGTTCCGCTGACGACCGTGTACGGAATCCCGATGTAGGATCCCTGGTATTGTCCGGCGCCAAAGTCAGGATGCAAGCCAATGTTTGGACCGATGAAATTGATGATGGCATCGGAATTTACATCTACGGGCGAGTTCGCAATGTCTTTGTTCCACAAGCTGTCACTGGCGAGGGGAAGAAAACCATGGAGACTTGCTCCCTGGCCAACACTCATTGCGCTGCAACTGCTGCTCGATCCGCTCCCACCGCTCTGGCCGCCGCCGGCGCCACCACTGCCGCCCGATCCGCTGCCGCTGCCCGGCCCTCCAGACGAGGGTTGCATCCCTGCCACGGTTCCGCCACCGCAGCCAGCGTATGCCAGAGCCAGCGTCAAAGCTGCAAACATGCCTATTAGTTTTTTCACAGAAACGTCCTGCGCATATTCTGCGGGAGAATATTCGATCGACACAGGACGAAAGAGGACATGCCCTCTGCATGAGTAAGGACATGTCCTGATGATCGCCGACAGGCGGACCTATGGTAGATTTTTCTCAGGGGCCCGTAGCTCAAACGGATAGAGCATCGGATTTCTAATCCGAGGGTTGCAGGTTCGAATCCTGCCGGGCCTACCAGCCGTTCGTCCTCACCGACGCTTTGATAATTCCACAGGTTGAGCCTTCGGTTTCGCCGCTTGGTGCGATTGTGTAGGGGCCTACGGCGGCGGGAACGATGAACGTCTCCGCATAGTGAACGACGAACGGAGCGAAGGCTCCGGTTGGGCTCGCTACGATTGCCTCACTCCCCTCCACCAGGTTCAGCACGTTGACCGTGCCTTGCGTGTCCAGGAGAGTCACATCGGTGAACCAGCGGCGGCGGGTTTCTATGAATTCGAGATCGTGCAGGCCGGTGCGTTCTTCCTTCCATCCTTCGCCGGTGCTCACGGCTTCCACACGATTGATCAGGTTGGCGCGGACCCACTCCGTATCTCTGCTCCAGTCGACGTTCGCCAGACCGTGATCGAGGTGGATGGGCCGCGGCCGCCCATCGAGACCCAACCGGCCCCAGTCCCACAGCTTGAAAGTGAAGATGTAGGGGGTCGCGCTGATTTCCAGCACCATGCTATTGCGGCCCGAGCAGTGGATGGTCCCTGCCGGAATCAGAAAGTGGTCGTGCTTCCGAGCCGCGAACTGGTTGACGTAATCTTCCGCTGCGAATGGCGGACCGCCGTCCTGCGCGGCGCGGAGTTCATGGATCATTTTCTGATGATCGATTCCGGCTTTTAGTCCAAGATAAACGCAGCCGTCGTCGCCGGCATCCAGCATGTAGTAGCTTTCGTCCTGGGTATAGCTCATGCCAAACTGCCGGCGAATGTATTCCGTTCGCGGATGCACCTGCAAGGAAAGATTGCCGCCCCCCATGGTGTCGAGAAAGTCGAAGCGGATGGGAAACTCGTCACCGAAGCGGGAATAAATAAACTCGCCGAGCAGCTCGCGCGGATGAAGGAACGTGAGATCGCTGGCTGGCAATTCAATCCGAGCGTCGCCAAAACCAAGCAACAGACTGTTCTCCTCGGGTACGCAATCAAAACACCAGGCATGATTTGGAGCATCTTTTGGGAGATCGCACACTTCTTCCATCCAGTGCCCACCCCACGGCCCGGGGTCGAAATACGGCACCACGCGAAACGGTCTATGCGCGGCACCATTCAAACCCTCACGCATCGCCGCCCCGGTGATTAACTTGGGAACGTCACTGTTTGTGTCCAGCAGGAAATCCACTTTGGGTAACAATTTCCGTTTCAGGCGATCAGCGGCTCGCCAATCTACAAAGAAGGCTCTTTTGTATTTCAGACTGGCGAGTTCGGTGAAGTTGTCTGCCCCGAGATTCGCGATCTGGTTGCGCCGCTGGCGGCGCTGAATTTCCCAGCGCGCCATGTCCGCATAAACCAGAATGTCCGGCTCGACCGGCAAGAGCGCGGCGCCGACTCCAATTGTGAGAAGCAGCCCGCTCCGCCAATCAGCCACTTTCTCCCGGGCCGCGGCGAGCCGAGCAGGGTCAAAGAAATCCTCAACCGTAATGTCATTCATCCGTCCGAATACAGGATCATCGCCCAATACACTTTCCAACATGCGGTTCACTTCGGGGACGGGTTTCAGCAGATCGGGTGCATAGATCAATTCGGCAGGCTGCAACGCATTCCGAAGCTTGTCTCGAATCATGCTCTCAAATGCGCCGGGATAGCATTCGACGCAAAGCACACACCGGTTTTGGCCCGAGGAGTTTTTGAGCTTCTCAAGAATTTCGGGCCAATCCACCCAGCACTCTGATCGAGTGGGGCAGACGAGAATGCAGGGCGACTTATCGTAATTCGAAGGCCGGGACATGGCTCGCTTTCAACAGGCAGTGAATAACCACGATAGCGACGATTGTGCTGACGATCAATAGAAGTGAAATTGTGGAAAGTTCTGCAGGCGGCGAGTTGCGGCTAGATTTTGCAGTCGACGGGGTAGGCCCGCGGCAAAGATGAATGGCAGCGCCAGAATCTGCTTCTCGCGCTGCCGTTGAAAATGTTAGCTGCTGACCTTTACCCCTTCCGTTGTCTTATCTCTGGCTGGATCAATAAAATCGCTGGCCGCGTCGCTGGATTTCACTCCCGTTCGAAGAATGGCGCCGTCATCCACTTTTGCGAGACGGTTGTAGCGGGGATGGTGTGAGTCCTTATATGGATCGTTCCGGGCCGCGTTATAACAGCAGATGAGCGCCCAGCGAGGGCGAGGACTCGTGTTCTGCGCCGAAGCGTGCAGCAAATTGGCGTGGAAGAAGAGGCCGGTACCCGGCTCCATTTCGCAATAGACGGTTTCGAGCCGCTTCAAAGCTTCGTTCACGCGCTCCGGATCCGCTCCGGTTTGCCCGGCAGTGCGCCCATGCTCGATGCGTCCCATCTGATGGGAGCCTTTGATCACCTGCAGACATCCGTTCTCTCGCGTGGCAGTGTCCACTGCAATCACGCAGCTGCCCATATCAGGGTACAAACATCCGTTTTGATACCAATAGCCGTAGTCCTGATGCCACTCCCAGGCTCCGCCGACCAGGGGCTCTTTGAGAATCAGCTTGGAATGGTAGTGGTAGACTTCGTCGCCCAGGAATTCTTCCATGCGATCCACAATGCGGCGAGTTCGCGCGATAATGCCCAGCGTGTCGTCTCCCGCATAATTCCAACCCGAGAGCCTGATTCTTCCGCCCTGGGTGTCGGCGAGTTCAAAGGCGCTCTTCTGAACCAGTTGGTCGCCATGCACCGCTTCAATGAGAATCTTGGTCTCTTCTTTATTGAGTAAGCCTGGAACCAGGACGAATCCATCTTTTTGGAAGCTTTGATTTTCGCTGCTGAATTGTTGGGGCATGGTGACCTTCCCTTGGAACGACAGAATTAATGTTGAGGATCCTCGTGAGCAGCGCCGGATTTCTTTTCGTACCGCACCAGGATGCTACCAGGAGCCCGCTGGATTTCAACTTTAAGATGCAGGAGCTTCTCGCCAGATACTACTTGTTTCGATTGAACGTCATAGGTGGGGGCAAAGCTCACCAGATACGACGATTTGGGATCAATGTCATGAAGATCGGCCTGGTAGCTTGACTTTCCACTCTTGGGCCGGCGGAAGAACATGGCAAAGCCTGCGGCGAGATCCGGCCGGTCAAATTGCCAGCCGCACCACGCATCGGGCTGGAAATTGATTGGGGTGAGCGGGTAGAAATCGCCCAGCCAGTACGGCCGCAGCGTTTTCAGTTCGACGATGGCCTTCTGAAGTTCTGCACGCGGCACGTACGGGGACTCGAGATCCAGCGCCACGCCTACTCCCGTCGTGGCTGTGCTTCGGAAGTTATAAGGATCGACGCCGTGGAGGATGTTTGCATCGAAGGGCACCCACATGCTCAACTCGGCGGTGTGCACCTGGTCAGCAATCGGGTGGGGAACTCCGCCATTCGTCACTTCACTGCGAGTGAGCGAGCCGATAGTGCGGCGCATGGCTTCGATGTCCGGCCCGGTTACACGCCAGTTGGCATTATCAATTTCTAAGCCGGGGAAGCGGTCCAGCAGGCCATCCCACATGGAATACAGTCCTTCGATCTGACGAATTTCCGTGATGCCCTGCCGGTCGGGCGAGTCCGCCGCATGCCAGAAGGGCAGCGGATTGGTGTTGCGATCCATGCGGAAGATATCAACGTGCCAGTCGCGAATCCGCTGGGCCAGCATGTCGATCATCCATCGCGTTGCCGACGGATCGCTGAAGCGGAAGATCCCTCCCCATTTGCCCTCATCCGGCTGATGAAGCACCCAGTCCGGATGTTCTTTTTCAATCAGACTGTCCGGGGCGACTCCTTCGGGATCGAACCACAGCAGAAACTTCAGCCCGTTCTCGTGAGCGGCGATGCCCAGCGGCGCCAGTCCATCCGGGAACTGGCTGTTGGGAACCCAGCTTCCGCGGCCGCCCGGCCATTTCCCAATGAACCACCCGGCGTCCAACCAGTAGGCTTCAAAGCCCAGACCGGCCATATTGCGGATCACCTGTAACTGGTTTTTCTCGGTCACGTAGTTCAAGGCGTCGCCTGGATCGGCAAATCCGCGACCCCCTTTGCCGCCGAGGTCCGGTTGTGTGATGGTCGGGAGCACATCCAAAGGATTCTTGCCCGTCTTCCTGGCGATGTCGTCGAAAATCAAAACGTAGGCGGCGGTGTGCGAAACCGGCGGCATGGCGACTTTGCCGTCATGGCGGGGTACATAATAGGCGAGCAAGACGCGACGCAGCGCATTCTGGCCAACTACGCGATCTCGTCCGCTCCATTCCACCAGCAGAATGCGAGGAGTTCGTATGCTCTCTCCCGGATGCAGTTTCAGGTGGGTGTTTTGTTGCCCGCTTTGCAATTCCAAATCACCAGCCGACCGGGCGGCTTTCACCATCCATTGACCGGTCCAGCCGATCGCCCCCACCAGTCCACCACTCGACCACTGCGCGTTAAAGAAAGGGAGAAATGTATCTTTGTGCTGTCCGTTCTGGAAAACGTAGTGGGTAAGTTCGACGGCCGTGCCCGGAGCGACGTCCTTATCGACGGGAATATAGTCGCCCAGCGAACCCACGCTGCCATGGACGTGATGGAGTATTACGCGGTCGCGTTCCGGCAGCAGGACCTTAGCGTTCAGAGGCAAAATATTCTCCAGAATGGGCGTGTCCTGTGAGCCGGCGTTATGCAAGGTAAGCATCCATTCGACTGCGTTCGTGTTTGGGAAAGCCGTGATTTCGCGACTGATTTCCAGGTGCGTTGCCGGGTCTTGATAAAGGACCGTGTGCAAAGTGCGCCCATCGGGCAGGGACTTGGTAGTTTCAGATCTCTGCCAGGATGAAAGCAGAGCTTTCGCCGGCTTGCCGTCGTAGATGAAGGAAAATGGCGTGCCGCGTTCGAGGCTGTCTAACAGTTCGCGTGCCTTTACACTCTCCTGCCCCGATCCCCGGGGCTGCAGACCGGGCAGCAAGCTGACCAGGCCTATAACGACGGCTATAACGCCAATCGGGCAATGCCTTTCAAAACTGCTTCGGACACGGCGTTTACCCTTAACCTGAGGCATCGCAGACTCAGACTGTTCGGAAATCACTTTGACTCTCACCGGCAGGTTGATTCTCCCAGGAAGTTCGAACTCATAGCGGACCGGCAGAATCTCAGGCTCTGCCGGAAAAATCATCAACCAGTACTTACCGCATGTCAACGGCAATGTCGACATGGCGAGACGCTCAGGACATGACTGACCCGCCGCAAACGTTAAACGCCTGCCCCGTAATTGCATCAGCCTCGCTGCTGGCAAGTAATACTACGGTGGGCACGATCTCCTCCGGTTCCAGGCGGCGTCCGATGGGCGTGATATGAGACTCCAGTTCCTCCACACTGATTCCCAAACGGTTCGCGTCGTACTTGATCCGTGCTTCGTTCAGGACGGTTCGCACCGGGCCCGGACAGACGGCGTTTACCGTAATGTGATCGCGCGCCAATTCGAGCGCCAGACTTCGGGTTAATCCCAGTAGCCCGTGCTTGGAGGCGGCGTAGGCTACGCCGTCTACGAGTCCGACCTTACTGACAATGGAAGCGATATTAATAATTCTTCCTCTTCCCTTTTTCAGCATGATGGGGACCACGGCCTTGCAGAAGTAGTACGGCGCCGAGAGATTCAAGGCCAGAGTGTAATTCCAGAACTGATCGTCAAAATGAATCAGGGGGCTGGGACTTAGACTGCTACCGGCTCCAGCGTTATTGACCAGAATGTCCACCGCGCCCATGGCTTTTACCGTGGTCTCGACAACTTTGGCCGGCGCGGCGGGGTCGGTCAGGTCTGCCGGAATCGGCAGACATGCGGCTCCTAGATCATTGATCTCCTGCTCGAGCGATTTCAGTTCAGCCGTGGTGCGAGAAGTAGCGGCGATCGACGCTCCTTGCTTCGCGAAGCCCAGCGCAATGGCGCGTCCAATTCCACGGCCTGCGCCGGTAATCAGTGCGACCTGATTGCTAAGTCTCTTCTCGTCCATCCTGTCTCCTCGGCAAGGTGCCGTTGCATGAGATGAAATCGATTCTACAGCGCAGCCGGCGGCCCTTTCGTGAAGCGACACTCTACGGCTGCGAAACGGCGAAAGCAAAGATGGCGGAGCCACTCGGAATGACTACATACTGTTTCCCGTTGTCCCGATAAGTGATTGCGGAAGAATAAATAGCGGCACCCAGCTCAACGTGCCACAGGTGCTTCCCTGTTTGCGCATCGAGCGCAATGAAATTGCCGTCCGAATCGCCGGCGAATACCACCCCGCCTGCCGTGGAAAGCGTGCCGCCGTTGGGAGCGCTGAAATACTGAAAGCTCCATTTCTCTGTGCCAGTGAGCGGATCAAGGGCTTTAAGAGTGCCTCGTGGTCTTTCCACGGGATCGGCAAAATCGGTACTGCCGACAAAGTCGTGTCCTTCGCGATATTGCTGCGGGGCTCCGGTAAAGATGTCGCACTCGGTTGAGGTAGCCACGTAGAACAGTTTTGTATCCGGATCGTAGGAGGGCGAGAACCAATTTGTGAGCCCCATGGCCCCCGGACAGACCCGAGTTGCGGTTAGCGTCGGTTGAGCTTTGGGATCCAGGACGGGCCTGCCATCGGCGGCGATGGCTTTGGCCCAGGTTACCTGACCGAACGCTTTGGCCGAGAGAAAGTTGCCATTGGTTCGGTCCAGCACGTAAAGAAACCCATTGCGATTTGCCTGAACCAACAGTTTGCGAGGCTGCCCGTTCCACTCGGCATCGATCAGAACCGGAATTTGCGTGGCGTCGTAGTCGTGAACATCGTGCGGCGTGAATTGAAAATACCATTTCAGTTCGCCGGTATCGGGATCGAGCGCCAGCATGCAGTTGCTGTAGAGATTGTCCCCCAGCCGGGTATCGCCGTGCATGTCAGGAGCGGGATTGCCGGTTGGCCAATAGAGAAGGTTGAGTTTTGGATCGTAGGACCCCGTAAGCCAAGCCGGAGCTCCGCCTGTTTTCCAGGATTCACCGGACCATGTCTGGTGATTCGGCTCACCCGGGCCTGGCACGGTGTGGAATCGCCACAGCCGCCGGCCAGTGCTTGCGTCGTAGGCGTCAATGAAACCGCGGACTCCGTATTCGCCTCCGGAGGCGCCGACAATCACCTCGTTCTTCACCACCAGCGGGGCCGCCGTCAAAGTATAACCACGCCGGTAGTCGGCGGCGGTTGTGTCCCAGACCACCTTACCCGTTCTGCTGTCCAGGGCGATCACGTGAGCGTCCAGGGTGGCCATGAAAAGCCGGTTGCCAAGGATGGCAAAGCCACGGTTTACCCTGCCGCAGCAGGTTTCGAGATTTACGGGCAGGTTTCTTTGATAGCGCCAGAGCGGCCGCCCGCTTTGCGCATCCAGCGCAAAGGCGCGGTTGTTCTGTCCCGTTCCATAGAGAATTCCGTTCACGACAACGGGGCTGGTCTCGAACTGCCCGACGTCGCCAACCTGGAAAACCCATTGCAGTCCCAGACGGGAAACATTCGTTGCTTTGATCTGGTCTAGCGCGCTGTAACGCCAGCCGGAGTAGTTGCCCGAATACGTGAGCCAGTTCTGCGGTTGCTCTGCAGTGTCGAGAAGCTGCCGGTAACTTACCTGCGCGTGAAGACCGACCCACGCAGCCAGGAGAAGGAGGGCCCACCGCCAAGGCTTCTTCATTGATCACCTCGTAACGTCTCGAGAAAAGCGATCACGTCCTGCAGCGCGGTGACGCTCAGCACCTGCTCCGAGTAGGCCGGCATCAGTGACTTCCGCTCGTGAATGACTTCCTGCAAATCGTCTTTCCAAAAGAATTGAAATTGCTGATCGGTATTGATCAATTGAAGGGAGAAAGTATCTTCGTTCCTGGCGACCCCGGTGATTCTTTGCCCCTCTCGTGTCACCACGGTAACTGTGTCGTAAACCAGCGGGAACCCCAACGGATTGTTGGGATCATGCATGCCATCGCTAAGGTCTTTGCTGGGGGTCCGAATGGAATCGGCCAGATAAGCAATCGAGCGTGACTCGCCGACACGCGACAGGTCAGGCCCCAGTAACCCGCCGTCTCCCTTGACCATGTGGCAGCGGGAGCAGCCGCCGCTTCCGGAGAAAATCTTTCCCCCTTTTGCCGGGTCGCCGGCAACGGGCTTCCATACCGGAGCTAGCGAGCGAAGATAAGAAATGATGGCCCAGATTTCCGAGTCGGCGAATCCGTTGGCAGGCATATCGGTGCCCGGGACGCCTTGCGTGATGGTGCGAAAAATGTCCGCGTCGCTGGAGCCATGAGGCCATCGGTTGGTACTCAGATCGGGGCCCCTGCCGCCACCCTTTGCATTCAGCCCGTGACATGGTGAGCAGTTGGCGCGAAACAGCGAGGCGCCCTCTCGAATCGCAGAAGGGTTTCCGGTCAATGGATTGACGAAGGGCTTCCCTTGCGCATGAGCTGCGAAAGCGGAAAGAAACAGCACGAGGAACGCAGCTACTACGACCAGCCGATGGAGAGAAGCGGCAACCTGACCGAAAACTTCTTCTCCCATTACACCAGACCCATCGCCCGAAGCCGGCTATTAAAATCGGAAGGCAAATCGGCTACCGGCCTGGGAATGTCCTTCGCAGCGTAAGCGAGTAGATTCAGCAGAAGTTGGCCGGCGGCGGGAGATTTGCCAATATTCTCCCGAAGGTTGAGGCTGTTGAGGATGAACGATCCGGCGGCAAGGGGGTGCAAGGCGACGAGCAGGTCGGAGCGATAGTCATCCTGCCCCCCACTGGTCTGAATCGCGCCGCAAATTGACTCGAAGGGCGATTGAAGATTCCGGAACACGGTGGGGGAAAGGATATCCCGGTAAAACGTGTAGTCCATAACGCCGCCGCAGGGCAATCCGGCAAAGACGGGATGTTCCTTCGCCCAATGATCGGCCCGAAAATACCAGTTCTGCGTGCGGGCCAGCTCGGGGCGTGAATCTGAAGCAATGGGCGCCCAGCGGAGTGGCTGCGGCGCATCGTCTTTGGAAGGCGCATCGACAAGCACATTCGGGTCGAGGAAAACCACCGCCGAGCCGCGAGCGATGCGGCGAGCGAGATCGCCGAAGACGGACGTTTTGTCTCCGGAAGGAGGGAGACTGGAGGCAAGAATCAGCTCGCGCGCGGTTTGCGTACCGGTGGGCGAACTACGCACTCGAACTCCGTGATCGGTGAGCCAGGTTCCCAGCGCGCGATCTTCTCCCCACAAAATTACTTCCGCTGAAAGATCCTGCCCCTTTGGATTGTCGGCGACGTAGAACTCGGTTTGCCCTCCGGTCGCAGCCGCGCCTCGCTGGAATGTGGCCAGGAAGCGGTACCACCCGGGCGGTCCGTCAACCACAACGTCTTGGGAAAAAACGGCTTGGGCGAAAGGCCGCTCGCCGCTACGCGAATCGGAAACTTTCACCGAGATTGTCTTGTCCATGACGCGCGTAACTTGCGGCCCAACAACTTGCACACGCACCGGGTATGTGCCGGCCTGGAGAGCATCTCGATTCACCAGGACCGCGTCCAGGTGGACTTTCGCGTTCCTGTAAACGTTGGCCGCATCCACGAACAGGCGCCAACGAACCGGGGCTCCCATGGCGTAGAAAGCGTCGGCCATGCCAGGTTTGAGCTCGCGAAAGTAGTTCGCGATTCCGCAACCGTGAAACCAGGCATCCACAATTTGGGTGGAGTTGAAGTCTCCTACCAACGCCGGATTTGCGTTCCACGCGTTGTAATCGCCGGCTGCAAGCTTGGCCTGATTCCGCTGACTGTCCGTGAAGTAGTCCTCCGGCTGAGGCCAGCACTCGTCTAATTTGTATTTTTGCCAGTCGGCAAGAAACCTGTCCATCGTCTTGCGGAAGAGGGCAGCGTCGGCCGCGTGCTCCTTGCCAAGCTGTTCAAAGTGGCGGAGAAAACGCGGATAATCCTGCGCGCCGCAAACGCCATATTCAGAGAGCAGGACAGGCTCCGGGTTCGTCTCTGACGGGTTCTCCGTCTTGGTCCCCAAAAAATCGAAGTTTGTCGTGCCGGTGCGCATGCGGAGAACAGTCTGGGCGGAGTGGGGGAAGCGGGGATACTCGTGCAGATCCAGCAGATTGCTTCCCCAGGTCGATGAGCCTGGATTGGCAAGGCTGCCGATCTTGTCGTCGTTGTCGAAACGTCCGCTGCCAAGCAGCACTAAACGGCTGGGGTCGAGATCGCGAACCATCGGAAGCGACTGAACCGCATGACGGAACAGACGGCCATCCTTCACTTCGTTCAGCAAAGACCACATGACAATCGAAGGGTGATTGCGATCGCGGCGGATGACGCCGGAAATACTGTGATCCCAGCGTTGCTCCATAAGCGGCGACTCGGCCAGTTCGCGCGCGCCGAAGTGCTCTTCACAAACCAGCAATCCCATCTCATCGAAGAGATCGAGCTGGCGCGGCACCGAGGCGCCACAAGTGATTCGAATGGCGTTAAAGCCCAGCGCCTTCATGTTCAGAACGTCTCGCCGCAGCAGATCCTCGTCGTACGGGGTGGTTTGTGAGATTGGATATTGCAGGATGGTGTAGAGCGCGCCGTGGACATAAACTCGCCGCCCATTCAGGCGGAAGTAGCCATCTGCAAAGCGAAAATCGCGGAAACCGCAGCGTACCGAATACTCGTCTGCCGAGTGATTGCCGAGCGGCTCGACCCGTGCCGCGACCGTATAAAGGAAAGGGTCATTGAGTTCCCAAAGCCGGAAGCCGGGGACAGCGATGGAAGCCTCGACCACCGTGTCACCAGGTTTGAGATTGTAGTTTGAAGCCGTGCAGCCAACGCTGTTTTCGCCCCGCGCCGGGAACACCGTAAAAGTTACGCATGCGGGCGCAACGTTCTTGCCGGCATTCCGCACGTTCGCCAAAATTCGGATTTTGCCGGTCGTCCAATCGGGAAGAACTTGCAGGTTTTCTACGCGAACCGGCGGCGAAATCAGAAGCTCCACCGCTTGGGTGATCCCGCCGGTAGCGTAAGCGTTATCCCGGGGCGTGGGGTAGTCGCGTCGCCCCTCTGCCACTTCTGCAAGGCGGATTCCGTCAATCGGTTCGTGAGTTGGGCTCAGAACCCTGACAGCCAGAAGATTCGTGCCCTCCGCGTGAATTGCCGGGGTTGCGTCCAAAACAAAGGGTTCTTCGCCTCCCTGGTGGTCTCCCACTCGAATTCCGTTGACCCAAACCTCTGCCAAATAGTCCACGGCCTGAAAGCGAAGCAAATAGCGTCCATCGCGATGAGGGTTTGCCGGGGCATGAAATTCCCGCCAGTACCACGCAGCCCCGTGGTAATCCGGAAAGTCGTCTTGAATGACCCACGGGACTTTGGCCGGCTTTGCATCACCCGAAGGGTGGGAGGGCCAGGCCAGTTTGCGGCCGCGGTTGGAAGGGTCGATGTTCAGAAGCCAATCGGTTCCATCCAGAGGATAGACGCCCGTGTAAACTTCTCCCGCAGCCGTATCGGCTGCATACACCGAGTTTGCCGCTGCAGTTAGAGCGGCGGCCTGCACAAATTTCCTTCTAGTGAAATTCTCCATTCGAAAATCCCTTTACAGTCCGAACCAGCAAGCCCCGTAAAAGTTAACAAATATGTTGACGATACGGAAGGGATTTTAGTAAGTTCGCAGAGCTTCTGCAGGAAGCGTTTGAATAGAGTTCTAATCTTTGCGAGGCGATTCTTTCCCTCGTTTTCGAAAATCGTAGTGCTCAATCATTTAGCAAACCGCTGGGAATGGAGACCATGCTAAACCACCGCCATAGCGCCAACCGTAATTCCTCTCTGCGCGGCATCACGGTATGCCTTTCAATTCTGTGTATCGGCGCCTCGCTGTCATTTTCACAGACGAATGTTCAAAGCAAAGATGGCTACGTGCGCCGCCAGGGAAATGAATGGATTATGGGCACCTCTCGCGTAGAGAGAAGGGTCCGCCTCGCCGACGGGCAACTGCGGTTGGCGTCGCTGCGCAACAAGGTTTCGGGCAAAGAGTATCAGGACGGGAGCACGGCCCCAGCGGAAATCCAGTTTCTCGCCAACGGAGAGGATGTCAGCGCACCCGGCCGGGACTGGAAACTCCAGAGTGACCATGCGACTCGCGGCAAACAAGGAGAGCTTCAACTTGATCTCACTCTCCAATCGTCATCCCTGCGCGTCGCCAAACATTATGTGATCTATCCCGGCACTTCGGTAATCCGCGAGTGGCTGACGCTGGAGAATTCGTCGGACAAGCCGGTGCAAATCAGCCATCTGGATTTCTTGCACTCCCGGGTCCTCGGTTCAGTGGCAGAGAATCTTCAATTCAATTATGTAACTGGGGGAGGCGACTACAACGGCAGCCAGCTTCTGAAATCTGAGCCCATGAGCCGCTCCTTCGAGCGCGTTCTGGATTCGAAGGGCGGAATCCAGACGCTCAGCTACAGTGCCTTCCTGCCGCTGGTGTTTCTCCTCGATCGCAGCGAAAACCAGGGTTTGGCCGTGGGATGGGATTATCTCGGTCATTGGCGATTCGAGGTCGGGAACGATCAGGGTGAGCCGTTCTCAATTGCGCTGGAGGTTGCAGGCTTTCAAAAAGAACTGGCTCCCGGCGGAACGATTGAAACGCCAAAAGCATTTATGGCGCCGTTCTCAGGCGGAGTAGATGCACTGGGAAACCAATTGCTGGATTGGCAGTACGCCTACATGTGGGAATTCACCAATCCCGATTACTTTGCCAAAACCCGCTGGGCGGTAGACTGGCCCGACCCGTGGTGGGGCGATGGCGGAACTCCCAGCGCCGATAACTGGGGCCGAAGACTAGCGCTCGATCTTCGCTACATCGATCTGCTGCGCGAGACCGGCACGGACATCCTGTGGGATGATGCCGGCTGGTACGACAAGTGGGGGACCTGGAACGCGCCGGAGTGGAAACTCGCCACCGACTATCTCCGCAAGCAAAACATGCGATGGGTGCTTTGGTATCCGACCTTCCTGGCTACTCCGCAATCGAAAGTCGCGCAACAGCACCCCGACTGGATGATCCCGGGGCAATCTGTACTGGAACAGTCCATTCCCGGAACGGCGGACTGGCAAGATCAACTGCTGAACGACGGCGTCAAGTCCTGGGGAGACTTTCAGTTTCGGTATGACATCGCTCCGGCGGTGAGCGCGAATGACACCGACTATCTCGCGTCGGACCAAAACTTCCGCAGACTACTGGAGCAATTCAAGACCGATCACCCGCAAAGTGGAGTGGATGCCTGTTATGGAGGAGGCCGGTGGATCAGTTACGACATCGCCCGCCTGGCGGAATCGGGCGAGTACACCGATGGAGGCGTCGGCCCCTATAGCGCCTACTACACTTCGCTCATTATTTCTCCCGACAAGCTGCACAACGTAGTCGATTTTGACCATACTTACTACGACAAAGCCAGTGACAACGTGCACCTGGCGATGGATCCTACCTGGTACCGCGATCCGGGTGATGGCCCGGATTTGGAATCAATTCGCAAAGAGTGGGAGATCTATCACTACCTGACGGCACAAGGGGTGGTGGGCCAATGGAGTCACGTATTTCGCCCCAGGGTGGAGCACGACGATCCCATCTGGTACTTCCAAAGGATGAATCGCGACGGGACTAAGGGAATCATTCTCACCAAGCACGCCAAACATGGTCCCACTTACTTCGCGATCAGTCGCTTGCTGAAACAGCCCCCGGAATCGACGGACGAATACCGTGGCAACGCCAGTCGCCTGAATTTGGTGACGACCACCTCGGTGGGTGGAGTGGATACGGGAATCTATGAGGACCCAACTGATGGCGCCTCCCGATTTTACGGCGTGCCGGGACAGGAATTCGGTCCTCTTAATATGAAATATCAATCGGGATCGGGGGAAGAGTCGCTGGTCACGAAAATCGAGAAGTTGGGGGCAGAACGGAAAGTGGAGAACCACTTTTTTGGCATGGCGCTTCAACTGGACCAGCCGGTGACAGTCACTCAGTTGGGTCAATTCGATCCGGGGAATAACCGCGGAACTTACCGTCTGTCGTTGGTGCGAGCGGATGATGGCAAAGTCCTGGCAACGGCGGACCTTGACATGAGCCAGACTTATCCGGATGCCATGGGATTCAAGTACGCCCGCCTATCCCAACCTGTTCCTCTGGATGCCGCCGACAAGCCGGTGACCATTTACCCGCGCGGGCTGTCGCCTGCCGCAACTTACGAGGTGAGAGGAAGCCGCTCCGGCCTTCATCTTCGTGAAAATGGTTCCAGGCTGATGTCGGCTGGCATCACTCTCGACAAGATTCCCGCCGGAGAATTGATATTCCTCAACCTGCCGCACTACCCGGGCTCCGGAACCGACCACACTCCTCCTTCTGCGCCTTCTCAGGCGAGCAAACGATTGGGAACAGATCTGGGTACGCAAGGAATCGAAATCTCATGGTCGCCCAGCCACGATGACAACTGGATTTCCTACTATGAAGTCCGCAAAGACGGAAAGCTGATTGGCAAGGCTGGGATAGGAACCTTCTTCTTCGATCACTCCTCATCGGCACGCGGCGATCTTGATAAAAAATACGAGATCACCGCGGTGGATGGAGACGGCAATCACAGCCCCACGGTTACTGCTCAGGAAAAAGCAGGCGAGCCTGAAACCTTTGAGGCTCTTGGTGATTTTGCGCCAACGCAATCTGCCAATCACTGGATCTATGAAGAAGCTCTCGAGGATGGGTCCTACCGGAATTTGACTTGGGACAAAGGCGGCTATGAAGGCCGCTGGGATGGATCGGGGTTAGGGCGCATTGGCAGAATCTGGATGCAGCCCTCGGCGCACTACGATCTGTCGCGCACCTTTGTCGTGCCGGCGGCGGGAACTGTAAGCACGTCGGGCGCGATTCGAAAAGATCCCAGCGCAGAAAACCAGGCTTCCTGCTTCGTGCGGATCATGCTCAATGCAGAACAGGTCTGGCCCAAAGAGGGATGGGCGGAAGTAAAGCCCAACTACGATCTTGCCACCGATTACGAAATCGCTAACTTGCGGGTTGCTGCGGGCGACAAACTGCGGTTCGTCATCGAACACAACGGACAAAACCGCACCGATCCCATCGTTTGGAACCCCATCGTCGTGATGCGGACCTCGGAAAGCGGGCAGTAGATCTAAGTGATTTGTTCTTACTTGCGGGGCCTTCCCGGAGGAATCTCCGGGTCGGCCCTTCAAGTCTTTGACGGGAATTGCGAGAAGCGGCTGCCGCTCAGTGCGCCTGCTCGACGTAAATCAAATCACTGGTGTACTTGCCGGGCAGGGCTATATTCAACCCAGTGTTCATCAGATCAGCGCCCGAGTAAGTGGCGTCGGGCGTGGAGTGATCTTCGGTCCGAATCTTATACTTGGTTCCCGGCTCCAACCCTCTCAGTGGAACCAGCATGGTCTTGCGATCGCTGTTCGGGCGGAAGATGTACACCGTACCGCGTTTCAGACTCGGACTCCAATAGAACATCCCGTCCCAATGAAGTCCGTCCGGCCGCGGCAAAATATGGTGCACTTCTGCATCCGCCAGGATCGGCCGCACCCAGGTTTTGTAGATCTCGGTCGCGCGCTTCACGCTGTCTTTTTGTTTCTGTGTCCAGGTCGCGCTGTGCGTCGGATCGATCTGCCACGCATTCATCATGGACGAGCGCCAGAAGTACGATTCGGGCGCATCCGAGACCGTGTTGTAGAAATTCTCGTAGGTGTAATTCATCAACGCTGCCGGCGGAAACGCAAAGGTCGAATCATAGGTGCCCTGGCGGTTCGGCAACGACGACAGGGTATCGTTCATGGCGATCATATGGACGCGCTGAATGTCGCCAAAATCTTTGATATGCCCTGAGCCTGAGCATCCCTCAAGAACCAGGTCCGGAAACTTCTTTATCAACGCTTCCTGCACCGCGTAGTAACCCAGAGTCGACCAATAACTCACGTCCACTCCGTAGTGATGCCGATGATCGGTTCGTTCGCACTTGGTCACGATGGGAGTGTAGTCAGTTTTGAAATAATCCAGCTTGTATTCCGAAACGGCGCGCTGGGTGGCTTGCTCTGCCCAATCGCGCGCGGCATCGTCGCCCAGATCGATCACCGCGTCCCAGTTGATATGTCCCTCACGGTCGAGTTTGGGTGACGAAATAAACCAATCGGGGTGCTCTCGCACGCTCAGAGCCCGGGGATCGTCAGAATCACTGCCTTGCGTATACGCCATCCACAATCCAAAGAACATGTCATGGCTGTGCAGATATTCTTCGATTGGCTTGTAGCCATGGGGAAAGCGTTTCGGATCCCAGTACCACGCACCCGACTGAGGGAACCACATCGCGTCCACAACGAAAGTCTCAAATCCAAGTTCATGCGCCAAGGCCTCGCTCTTCAGAACCCCCGCTTCCTCCGCGTTTGCTCCCCCGCTATCCAGGTAGAGGTTGTAGGCCAAAGTCGGATACGCGTACCCCTTGGGGTACTTCGGCAGCAGCTTCTCCATGATGAACCGGTGGAGGCTGTAACTGCCGTCATCAATATCTCCCGAGTAGCAACCGACGAAGGCTGGTGGCACCAGAAAAGTCTCGCCGGCGGCGACATCGGTCTTGAACTCCGGGACATTCCCGACCTCAATTCCCAACTCGGGCCCCCCGGCGTTCATGCCATTCGAGTTGTCAGAGAGGCTATGAAAATGAATTCTCCCAATTCCGGAAAATTCCCATCCCACGTACATGCCGTGCGAGGTGCCAACCTGCAGGGCCAGCCAGGGAACGGGGCTCGCTCCCTCGTTCGGGTTGCTGATAAGCGTTTCACTGCTATTGCTCCCGACGCCCTTGACGAACGTGCCTCCCTCATCTGTGGCGTTTCCCGCTCCTCGTCGAATCCACCAGGCATCCATCTCCTCGCGCTGCGGGATGGCAAGGTGGCTGAGCACCAGGCTGTCCTGGTGGCCAACCGTAATGACGGATCCGGAATTGTTGGCAATCGTCAGCCAATGCTCCACCGGGCCTCTTCCAGGACGGGCGCGCCAGATAGAATGCAGCTCCATGGCCGGAGAGGCATTGGTGAAGCGCAACGTCAATTCGCCATCCTGTGAGTTAAAGGCTCCGCCCTGGTATTCCCATTTGGTTGCCAGAGACGAACCCTGCTGAATGACCTGGGGCAACAAGATCTCTGGCACTGGGGCAACCATCCAGTTCGCTCCGCCTTTCGCTGAACCAATGTCTGTCACAACCGGAGTGCCATTCTGCACTGTGACGACAACGGCCGTATCGTCCGTGGTCAGGCGCCAGGAATTCTGATTGTCGGAACCGAAAGAGGTTGTGCTGCAAGCGGCTAGCAACACAATAATTGCGAGCAGGTGTTTCATAATCGCTTTCTCCTTAAATCAGTTGTCCAGAGCGGAAATGCGGTCAACTGAGGGCCTTCGTCGACTCCGGGTATGACTTCGTTCCTCGTCGAGAGATACTCCCCGAGGGTGGTCAGAAATTGTAAAAAATGGGCGACGAATAATACTAAATTCGGTTTCTCATCGTCAACATCTATGTTGACATTACCCGATTTCGCAGTCGACGCGGTCTTACCGCCCCGGCTTACATGAAGAGGTCGAGGTGGTTGACAGCAGTTCGGACTGTCGGGGATCTTGATTGCAACCGGGGGTGGTTTTGAAATGAACTAGAACGGATGGTCTGAGTTGTCGTGCGACCACCCATCCGGACTGAACGAAGGAAATACTGTGGTTGGATGAAAGAAAGCGGAATATAGTTCTTCAAAATACCGCTCGATTTCCTGCTCGACCCGGTCCACTGGAGTTCTCAGTACTAAACGGACATAACGCTCATGGTTGTCGCGACGGCTAACCAGCGGCAGGCGCGAAGAATAGATGCGGGCAAAAATAAAAATATACGGGCTCATCACGGTGTTAAGCGTGCGGTACAAGAGTGGCTGATGAGCCGCTTTCCAAATTGTGCGATGCAGTTCCATGTCCGCAAGAAAGAAGTCTTCCTCGCTGTTCTTGGCCGTGGCAGCTTTCAACTTCTTTAACGGTGCGCGTAGTGCCTCATCGGCACGAACCGAGGAGTTCTCCCGCATGTAGCGGACGCACAAGCCCTCGAGTTTGGCGCGCATGCGAAAAATTACGCCGATCTCAGCCAGCGAAATATCCCGAATGAAGGTTCCGCGTCGCGACGTGGTTACAACCAAACCATCCCGTTCCAGGCGCAGCAAGGCTTCGCGGACCGGTCCGCGGCTGACTTTCAACTCCGCTGCGAGGTCCTCCTCGATGATCCTTTGCCTGGGCCGCAACTTGCCTGCATGGATTGCTTTCCGCAGGTGGGATTCAACCACCTGGCTCAGAGGAACTGCTTTTTTCTTAGAGTGGACCTTTGGGGCACGCATCTGAATTTTCACTCAATTATACATAGCAACTGGAGACATTTCGTTACCGCCTGTTTCCCGTGATCTCCGAGAAACCATCTCCATCATTCATTAACAATTTGCCCCGAATATCACATGACTTCCTGCGGTTGTCAATTCCACTGACCGGCAGAAGTAGGAAGTGAGGGCTGATTCCGGTGCTTTCCCGGCGAACTCTTCCAGTCCCCAGAAGGCGGCATCGAATCCGCCGGTTCGGATGCAGCCAGGCTGAGAGGTCGAGGCCGACCCGGCAGGGGCGTCCAATGTCTGGCCGGCATTCTCGAACGCAGGCCTGAGTTGAGCGGCCTGAACAGCGGCCCCTTCACATAGAAGGGTGATTGGTGGGAGCGCTCCTCTTTCTGTTGACAATATGTTAACAGCCTAGTTGACACGATTTGTCTTGACACCTGACTGTGACCCGAGTTACATTGCGCGAGTTTGTGGGGTGGTGTGGGTTGACCTGTTGACTCGAGAGCTGGAAGGCAAGTGGCCGGAGAGGCTCTCTACGTCGCCAAGTTCATTGTGGCCTAGGAGGATGGTGTATGCGCAGGCTTGTTATGAGGGCGAAGATTTGTTTTCTTGTGTTGGCCGGGATCCTGCTGGTGGCAACCTCGTTTGCTCCGTTAGTTCAAGGGCAATCCGTTTCCGGATCCATCACTGGTCAGGTAACTGACCCCAGCGGGGCCGCAGTTCCCAACGCCGACGTAAAGGTGATCAATAGCCAGACCGGCGTTGCGGTGGCGACCAAAACCAACGATGCAGGGTATTTCAACGTTCCGAACCTGAACGCAGGTATCTATAGCGTCGACATTTCCGGCCCCGGGTTCAGCACGACAACTCAGTCCGGCGTGCGGGTGGACATCAACTCCGTCGTTCGCCTGGACACCAAGCTGCAGGTCGGCAAGGTCGAAGAGAAAGTAAACGTGACCGGCGAAGCGCCCCAGATTCAGACGGATAAGGTTGAAGTGGGCGGAACCATTGACGAAAGGCAGCTTGTATCGTTGCCTACCGAAGGCCGCAACCCGACCCGCCTCGCTGCCATCGTGCCGGGCGTAGTTATGGATACCGGGAACGAGGGTATTCCCAGCGCGAGCGGTTCTGCCAATTACTCCTTCACGGCGAATGGGGAACGCGAACAGGAGAATCGCCAAATGCTGGACGGTGTCGATGACACCGAAGGCGTGGGTGGCGCGCCCGCTATCGTTCCCTCGACCGACGCGCTCCAGGAATATCAGGTAATTACCTCGAACTACGACATCGAGCTTGGTCAGGCAGCTGGCGCGATTCAGCTCTTTACCACCAAGTCCGGCACCAACCAGTGGCATGGGACTGCGCACGAATTTAACCGGGTGAACGCTTTCTTCGCCTCGAATCCATTTACCGAAGTGGGAAATGGCGGTCCCGGACACTTCGTCTACAACCAGTTCGGCGGGACCATCGGCGGTCCTATCATCCGCGACAAGCTATTCCTCTTTGCCTACTACGACGGGTACCGCGTCCGGTCGGGAGCGAACTGCTCAGACTACCGTGCCGATTGATCCGTTTCGTACGGGTGACTTCAGCTGCTATGCGACTACCAACCCTATCTACGACCCAAGCACCGGCGGCGCTAACGGTGTAGGCAGGACTCAGTTCAGCGATCCGAGTCGCGCGGCGACCTCGGCATGCCCTTCCGGTGGGCTAAACATTATTCCCACGAACCGCCTCGATCCGGTCGTGCAGAGCATACTGACTGATATGCCGGAGCCCAATACCGGGCCTGCGGGACAGCCCTTCAGCAATTTCCTTGCGCCCGCGATAAGTCCAACCAACCAGGATGTGGGCACAATCCGAGCCGACTACACGGTGAACAGCACGACTCAAACTTTCGTGCGCTTCACCCGGCAACAGGCAAGCCAGAGTTCCATAGTCCCAGCCTTTGGTGTGTTAGTTTGGCCGGGAACCGGTCTGCAGGCAGGAACCCAGAACAGTGCGGTGGGGCACATTACCCACGCATTCAGCTCGAACCTGGTGGTCGAAGGCAGGTTCGGCTGGACCTTGAATGAATGGAAGTCGGACTCTCCCGATCAGGCTTCGGATTCGTCTACGAACTTTGGAATCCCGGGCCTCAATGACGCTTGCACGGCTTGCGGTGGCCTGGTCGGCTTCCAAATCGGTGGCCCGGTCGGCGGTTTCTCATTTGGCAATAACACCCACTCTCACCAGGTGGACAACTATGGCGGCTATGACTACGTGGGAATCGTAAACTGGACCCACGGGGCCCACACCTTCAAGTTTGGCGGCGATGAATATCTGCAATGGCGCGACCGCCGCGATACTTCTTCGCAAGGGGAATTCGGCTGCAACAACGGTGGAGTTTGCGATCCGAACGGCTTCAGTCAGCAGATTACCGGCATCAACGATACGAATGTGCCTCAATCGGGCATATCCATGGCAACGTTCTTGTTGGGACTGCCCAGCAGCTTCGGTCGAGTGATCTATGCCACCGCTCTACCACTCGCCCACAGCACGCACTCGGATCTGTTCGCCCAGGATACCTGGCACGTGAGCCCGAAACTGACAGTCGTCCTTGGTATCCGCTGGGACTATCTGGGTTATCCCACCTCGCCGCTTAGGGGCGGCATTGCCAACTTCAATTTTGCCAATACCAACACAATTATCAGCAACTTCGGAGATACCAGCGCGACCGCCGATGTGCTGAACAACTTCCACGACTTTGGTCCGCGCGTCGGCTTTTCCTACAGATTGCAAAAGGACACAGTGCTTCGCATGGGCTATGGCCGCTCCTACCCGATTGGCTTCTACGGAGCCAATTTTGGCGCTATCACCAATGACTGGCCCAACGCCACACGCCAGGATTTGAAGCAGAACGATCCTTATCAAGCGTTGCCTGACTTTCCCACCCTCGAATCGGGTCCCCCGGCTTTTGTCTCGGGATTTGACATCCTGGCGGCCGCCGGTAATCCCGGCCAGTATCCCACTCCCAACTCGGCTGGTTTCGGGACGCGATTCCACAACCCGGATAGCTCGGCTGATCAATGGAATGCCAGCGTGCAGCATCAGTTCGGCAGCACCTGGCGGTCACAGTTTCGTATGTAGGCGACGCGGGACGGCACGTGTTCTACCGCTGGGACCACAATACCTTCGAGCCAAGTTCCGATCTTGCGGTGAACGCTCTGTCCTTCAACGATCGCATGCCTTACGGTCCTACCTATCAGTTCTTTACCAACGCGTACGATCAAAGCAACCAGAGCACCACTGGATATCAGGGCGCAAGCCTCTCTGTAGAAAAACGGTACTCCCATGGTCTGACCTTCACCAGCGCTTTCACCTATGGCCGATCTTACGACTACGGTACGCACAACGCCTACGATCTGGCGAACCCGGGTCCAGATGCTCTGTCCCGCGGACCTCAGGATCAGGATCGCCGGTTTGTCCTGGTGTTCAGCCACGTGTGGGAGCTTCCATTCGGCCACGGCCGAGCCTACATGAATCACAAGGGTCCTGCGGATGCGGTGTTGGGAGGCTGGAAGCTTTCCGGCATCGAGACCGTGCAATCAGGCCAGCCGTTTTCCGTGACCTGGGGTGATTCTTCTATCCTCAACGCCAATTGCTGCACCTTGACTCCTAACATCACCGGCAACCCGTTCTCGTCAGGCACCAAAACACAGAGCGAATGGTTCGATCCCGCAGCTTTCGAGGCGCCAGCCAAATACACTTTCGGGAATGTAGGACGAAACAACCTGCGTGGTCCCGGATACTTCACCGTGGATTTGTCTCTTGGCAAAACTTTCAAGTTTACGGAGCGGCTTGGATTGGAGTTGCAGTTGGAGGCCTTTAACGCCCTTAACCGTGGCAATCTCGGACAACCCAACTCGGATGCTTTTGCCGGGATTGGGGGCGGCGCCGGCTACATCGGTTACATCAGGGGTACCATGAGACGATTGCAAATAGGTGGTACACTGCGCTTCTGATGTCGAAGTGGTGTCTGCTCCTTATTGTTCTGGTGGGCTGTGCTGGTAGGGCACAGCCCACATCAAACCCTCTGACGGAAGGCATCGCCCTCCTGAAAAAGGGCGATGTTTCCCACTCGTTACCCTTGCTTCGCCAAGCGGTCCAATCCCAGCCCAATTCCGCCCCCGCCCACAATTATTACGGCTACGCCCTGGGCCGGAGCGGCGCGGTGGCGCAGGCCGTCCTGGAGTTTCAGAAGGCGCTCGACATCGATCCCCAGTACGTCGACGCGCTTTACAATCTTGGCGCTGCTCTCTCCATTGAAGGACAGTACACCGACGCGATCAAGAACCTGAAGGCTGCGCTCGCCCTAAAACCAGATTTTCCGCAAGCGGAATTCGAACTGGGGAATGCGTTAGCAGCCCACGGCAGCATGGGCGAAGCCATCGAAGCGCTGGAAAAGGCGATCCAGCTTCGGCCGGATATGTACACCGCGTACGCTCAGCTGGCTATGCTGAATTCCAACATGGGCAATACGCAGGCAGCCCTGGAGGACTTTAAGCAAGTAGTCAAGCTGCAGCCGAATTCGGCGGAAGCTCATAGTAATTTAGGCGTGGCTTTGGACCACACAGGCGATTTGAATGGCGCAATCGCAGAATTCCAGAAAGCCGCCGCCATCAGTCCGAAGTTTGTTCCTGGGATATTGAATCTAGCCCAAGCCATGCGCGATAAGGGCGATTTACCTGCGGCGATCGCAAATTATCGCAAAGCAATTGCCCTGAAGCCCGATTCTGCCGACGCGCATGCTGACCTGGCCTTCACGCTCAAGCGCATGGATCGCCTTCCGGAAGCGTTGAAGGAAATAGCCGAAGCGGAAAAGCTTTCGCCCAACACGGCACGGACACAGTTCTACTACGGTGAGATTCTTACGCAAAGCGGCGACATGGCTGGGGCGCTGCCCCACTATCGGCGGGCCGTGGAACTGAGCCCGAATGACGCCGACTTTCGGCTGAAGTATGGAAGTTTGCTGGCGCAAAAATCGCCGAAGGATGGCGTCGTCCAATTAGAAGCGGCTGCCCGATTGCACCCAGAACGTCCTGAAGTCCTGAACGCGCTGGGAGCGGCATTGCGTCAGGCTGGAGATACAGAACGGGCAATGGAAGTGTTCAAGCGCTCACGGGAAGCGTCCACTTTCGCGGCCAATCGCCAGCAGGCGGCCATGAAGACAAACGAGGCAATCGAGTCGCTAAAAAAAGGGAACGTGCCTCCGGCCATCGAATCTTTGCGCGCTGCCCTTGCCGCTGACCCGACTTTCGCCGATGCGAATCACTACATGGGCATCGCCCAGAGCGCGCAGAACAACTGGGCCGAAGCCAACCACGCCTTCAATGCCGCTTTACAGGAGAGTCCGTCGAATCCGGAGATTCATTTCAATTTTGGTGTTTCGCTGGAAAAGCAGGGCGACTGGAATGCGGCGGTGCGCGAATTCCAGTCGGCTGTTTCCCTGCGCCCGGGGCAAGTACCGGTCATGTGCCGGCTGGCCGATGCGCTGTGGCATGCGGGAGAGAGGGAGCAGGCCCAGGCGGAACTCCAGCAGGCAAACCAGATAGGCTCGTGCGATGCCGTTCAAGGCGGAAAGAAATGATCAAGGCGCCGCCATTCATCAGGGTAAGTGTCTTAACTTTCGATTGCTCTTTGTTGTGACCCCCCTTGCCATTCTTCTTGGGCTCCGTGGGCGCCCAAAGAATTAGGCGGTGATTGGGTGGGATGTCGATCGCTAACGTGCTGATCTAGTGGACATTGGCCAATAGCGTATCAATCTCGGAACGTAGTGGAAATGAATCTGGATCCCAGGGAACTTCGTCGTTCGGCTAAAAACTCGAGTTCCCGACGTGCATTCTTGCGCCGCGCGCTCGGGCTTGGCTGCATGGCAGCAATTCCCAAACCCTTTTCCTGGGGCAGCAACGCGCCCGATAGCTTCCCGGTGCGCTTTGAAGACGTCGCGGCCAAAGCTGGACTTACCGCCCCCACGATATACGGCGGAGTCACTCACAATCGCTACATCCTCGAGACGACCGGCTGCGGCGCGGCATTTTTCGATTACGACAACGATGGCTGGGTGGACTTGTTCCTGGTGAACGGGTCAAGGCTGGATATGAACAGCTCACAAGCGCCTTCCAACCGGTTACTGCGGAATAACCGGGATGGCACTTTTACCGACGTGACACGCCATGCCGGCCTGAGTCTTTCCGGGTGGGGACAGGGCGTTTGCATCGGGGACTATGACAATGACGGGTACGAGGACCTCTTTGTCACCTACTGGGGTCGGAACATCCTTTATCACAACAACGGCGACGGAACTTTTACGGATGTAACCCAGAAGTCCGGCTTGGCGATGAAGGGAACGCACTGGGGTTCCGGTTGCGCGTTTTTGGATTACGACGGGGATGGCCACCTCGATCTCTTCGTCAGCAACTACCTTGATTTCGACCCAAAAACGGCTCCATTGCCCGGCAGCGGCGCATGCCTTTACCAGGGACTTCCTGTAAATTGTGGCCCCCAGGGATTGCCTCGAGCCACGAACTTCCTGTTTCGCAACAACGGCGATGGCACGTTTTCCGACGTTACTCAGAAGAGTGGGATTGGCAAGGCCCCGCCAAGTTATGGGCTAGGCGTTCTGGTCGCAGATTTTGACAACGATGGCCGTCCTGACATCTACATTGCCAATGACAGCGAGATGAGTTTTTTGTTTTGGAATAACGGCGATGGCACGTTTACGGAAGGAGGACTGGAAGCGGGCGTCGCCACCAGCCGCGACGGCCGCAATCAATCCGGCATGGGTGTCTCGGCCGGAGACTATGATTGCGACGGGTTGCTGGATATCTTCAAGACTAATTTCTCCGACGATCTTCCCGACCTTTACCGCAACCGGGGCAAGCGATTGTTCGAAGATCACACCGAAGCCGCCGGGCTGGCCGCGCATTCGCGCCTTCTCGGCTGGGGATGCGGCTTCTTCGACTTCAACAACGATGGCTGGCTGGATATTCTGTACGTCAATGGCCACGTTTATCCCGAGATCGAAAACCTGCACGGGCCGGCTCACTATAAGCAACCTAAAATTCTCTACGAAAATCTGGGCAACGGGAAATTTCGCGATGTATCGCTGGAGGCGGGCCCCGGCATCACCGACCTGACCAGCGCGCGGGGTTGCGCCTTTGGGGATTTCGACAACGACGGTGTGATTGATGTCCTCATCAATCCTGTCAATGCCGTTCCTCAGTTGCTGCACTGCACCTCGCGAACCGGCAATCACTGGATCGCTCTCAAGCTGGTGGGAACCAAATCGAATCGTAGCGCGATCGGCGCCCGTATTTACTGTACGACCGGGGATCACCGGCAGATGGACGAAGTACGCAGCGGAGGCAGCTTCTATTCGCAAAACGATCTGCGGGTCCACTTTGGGTTGGGCAAGGCGGCTCGCATCGACAAGCTGGAAATCCATTGGCCCTCCGGGCAAGTGGATCGGTTGGCTGACGTGGCGGCCGACCAGGTCCTCAAGCTTGTGGAAGGAAGTCCCAAAGCGGCTCCGCCAACCGGGAAAGCGGGTTGATAATAACAAAGCTGTTGCAAGCCTAAATCATCGTTTGCAGACATCCGGGCAGTGTGGGCGCTCCGCTCATCTCCCAATGATTTCCGGGCCCGAGGGCTTCCATCCGACGAAGGTGTAGCACAAGACATACACATAGCAGAGCGCGGGAAGGATGAGAGCGCGCTGGATGCCGATATGGTCGGCAAGCGCGCCGACCATCACCGGGATGACGGCGCCGCCCACAATCGACATGATAAGCAGGCTGGCGGCTTTGCTGGTGAGCGGGCCGAGTTCGGCAATTCCCCAGGTGAAGATGATGGGGAACATGATGGAGTTGAAGAGTCCGACAAGGATGACGCTCCACATGGCGACGTGACCGGAGGTCAGCATCGAGGTCGTAACCAGCAGGATGGCGGCGGTGGCGGAAACCCCAAGGACCGCTTTGCTGGAAATTCTTTGCAGCAGGGCGGAACCGCTAAAGCGGCCGACCATGAGGCCTCCCCAGTAGAAGAAGCCGACGAAGGTGGCGGCCAGTTTGGGCGATACATTGCCGATGCGCGGCTGGGTGATGTAGTTGATGAGTATGCTGCCGATAGAGACCTCGGCGCCGACGTAGACAAAAATGCCAACTGCCGCCAGCACCACGTGGCGGTATTTCCAGATGCTCTCCAGGTGTTCGTCTTTGTGGTGCTGGACATGGGCGATGACAGGAAGCTTGTAGAAGGCGATGGCAATCCCCAGCGCGACCGCGATAAGGCCGAGGCCGAGATACGGCAGCTTCACAGAGGACGCCTGTTGCACACGGAAGGCTTGCAGCGCGGCAGGCGGGAGGTTGCGGATCGTCTCCATACTGGGGACCGCGGTAAGGATGACAAGTCCACCGAGATAGGGGGCGAGAGTCGTGCCGAGTGAATTGAACCCCTGAGTTAAGTTCAGCCGGCTGGAAGCGGTGCGCGGCGGACCGAGTACGGCGACATAGGGATTGGCCGACACCTGCAGGATGGTGATGCCGGCGGACAAGACAAACAGTGCGACTAAGAATAATGGGTAAGAGGCTACGATCGCGGCTGGAATAAACAGAAACGCCCCCAGCGCCATGATGAATAGTCCCGCGACCATCGCCCACTTGTAGCCAATCCAGTCAATGAGCTTGCCGGCGGGCACCGAGAAGATGAGATAGCCGGAAAAATAGGCAAACTGGATGAGCATCACTTCGGCGTAGTTCAGGTCGAAGATAGGTTTCAGGTGGGGGATGAGGATGTCGTTCAGAACAGTAAGAAATCCCCACATGAAAAATAACGTGGTGACGACCGCCATGGCGCCTTTGTCCGTATGGCTGGGCGCGCTGGCGGTTGTGGATTGGTTCAGATTGGCGAGCGGCATGACTTGCGGCATTGTATATGAATTTTGTTCAATGCCTGGGGAAAAAGCTGTTGACCACTGCACGCGGCCGGTTGCGGCTTCTACCGGTTACGACCCGAGCGCGAGAGACGGGAAAATGTCTCCGCCACGGGAGTCTGGTAAAGGTACCAGAGGATCATCGCGCGGATGATCACTCCTAGAGCGCTGTAGAGAAGACTCCTCGAGGGTTCAGCGGTAGCTGCGGCGGAAACCGTGGGAACCAGCATGACCAGGCCGAGCAGTGCGGCGAAGATGGCGAGTCGGCGCGCCCAATTCTGCAGATAGAAGAGCCCAGCGGCGATGGTTACGCCGACGCCGCCCATCAGCAGGAACATGTAGGGACCGGCGAGTTCAAGTCCGTTGAGTAAAGGAGAGGCAAGCATTAGAGAGACGGCATCCGGCCTGGCCAGACGGATGAGCGCGATACTTGCGAGGTAACCCGCCGCTGCAAGAAAGACACCGGCGATGACGGTTACGCCGAGGGGGCGAGGCATGACGCCGGCTTTAGCTGGACTCATCCGATAGACATTCCTGAGTGCATGATCGGCCCCGTCAAGAATTGGAGATTCAGGCGGGTAGGGCCGCAGATAAAGGTGATACATGGAGCCAAGCCCCGGAAAATGAACCTGCGGCTTGTGGGTTGCATAGTATCTGGCAGTCGCCTGGATGTTCGCACACTCCTGTCTTCTCTGCTGAATCTTTTGTGGGCCGGCGATGTGCGATGGCAGCGGTCCATGCGCGCCGCCTATTGAGCGCGTTAACATTTTTGCGCATTATTTAGTCTCGTGCGGCAATCCTGTCCCCCATTCAAGGTCGCTCTCCGCCCGCTGAGCGCTGCTGAGCGCCTTTCAACGGTTTTCGGAGACATCTCACCCGCTTGCCATTGCTTCGGATGTCCTTCTCTGCTAGCCTTTTAAGGATATCCCATAGCCGTTTCACATCCCTGGGGTCCTTAGTTTTTCCCGCCGGAAGTGGCAACGCAGGGCAGTCCGAAGGAGAGGCCAATTGTCCGCTAAAAACCGATATCTCTTCACCTCCGAGTCCGTCACCGAAGGCCATCCCGACAAGATCGCCGATCAGATTTCCGACGCTGTCCTCGACGCCTGTTTGACCGAAGACACCACAAGCCGCGTCGCCTGCGAAACCCTGACCGCCACCGGCCTGGTCGTGGTCGCCGGCGAAATCACCACCAAGGCGTACGTCGACATCCAGAACCTGGTGCGTGGCGTGGTTTCTTCCATCGGCTACAACAACGCCCTCTACGGCTTCGACTCCAACACCTGCGCCGTCATCTCCAGCATCAACAAACAATCCGGCGACATCGCCATGGGCGTAGACACCGGCGGCGCCGGCGACCAGGGAATGATGTTTGGGTATGCTTGTAATGAAAATAGCGATTTGATGCCTACGCCGATTTCGCTGGCCCATAAGTTGACGATGCGGTTGTCGGAGGTGAGGAAGCATGGGCGGTTGCCTTATTTGCGGCCGGATGGGAAGTCGCAGGTTACGGTGGAATACGATGCGCATCACAAGCCGGTGCGGGTGGATGCGGTGGTCATTTCGACGCAACATGCGGAGACGGTGGGCAACGACGAATTGCGCAGCGACATTTTGAAACATGTGATTCAGGCGGTGATTCCGGCGCATCTGCTGGATGAGGATACGAAGTACCACATTAATCCTACGGGGCGGTTCGTGATTGGCGGGCCGATGGGCGATACGGGCCTGACCGGACGCAAGATCATCGTGGACACTTACGGCGGCATGGGGCGGCATGGCGGCGGCGCATTCAGCGGCAAGGATCCGACCAAGGTGGACCGGTCGGCGGCGTACATGGCGCGGCACATCGCCAAGAATATTGTCGCGGCCGGTTTGGCTGATCGTTGCGAAGTGCAACTGGCTTACGCCATCGGGGTGGCGGAGCCGGTCAGCGTATTGGTGGATACGTTCGGTACCTGCAAGGTGGACCAGCACAGCATTCCGGACCTGGTACGGGCGCATTTCAAGCTCACACCCAAGGGGATTATTGAAGCGCTCGATCTGCGGCGGCCTATCTACTGCAAGACGGCGGCCTATGGACATTTTGGGCGTAACGATCCCGACTTCACCTGGGAGTCGACGGCCAAAGCCGCGCAGTTGGCGGCGGATGCGGGCGTGAGAGAGCCAGTGAGCGCGCGGAAGTAGGCGCCTGAAATCCCCACCCTAAATTTTCGCGAAAAGCGCGCGAAAATTTAGGATGGGCACCCGGCACCCGGTTCATGCAGGCCACAAGTAACGCCAAGGCTTAACCGCAGAGGGCGCCGAGGACGCAGAGAAAAAGGGAGTTTACTGAGTAGTTTCATTGTGGGCCACTGCGGATTTCGGAAGCGCGGTGTTGAAATCATCGTCTCTCAATTAGGATAGAATCCAATCAATTCTTCAGCGCCAGAGGAGAGGTATGTCAACCACGCAATTGAATCACGACGTTAAAGCTCTTGAGATGGCCGATCTCGGCAAGAAGCGCATTGAATGGGCGAACCAGTCCATGAAGGTGCTGCAGATCATCCGCAAAGAGTTCATCAAGAACCAGCCATTGCGGGGCATGCGGGTCTCGGCATGCCTGCATGTGACGGCGGAAACCGCCAACCTGGCGATCTGCCTGCGCGATGGCGGGGCGGACGTGGTGCTGTGCGCGTCGAATCCGCTGTCCACGCAAGACGATGTGGCGGCCAGCCTGGTGCGCGATCACAACATTCCGGTGTTCGCCATCAGGGGCGAGGACAATGACACCTATTACAGCCACATTATCGCGGCCATCGATCACAAGCCGCACATCACCATGGATGACGGCGCAGATCTGGTGACCATTCTTCACACCAAGCGTAAGGATTCGCTGGAAGGGGTGATTGGCGGCACGGAGGAGACCACGACCGGCGTGATTCGCCTGCGAGCCATGGCGAAGGAAGGCATTTTGAATTTTCCCATCGTGGCAGTCAACGATGCCGACACCAAGCACTTCTTCGACAACCGTTACGGCACCGGGCAATCCACCATTGACGGCATCATCCGGGCAACGAACTTCCTGCTCGCGGGCGCGAAATTTGTGGTCGCGGGCTATGGCTGGTGCGGCCGCGGCTTGGCGGGCCGGGCGCGGGGCACGGGCGCGGAGGTCATCGTTACGGAAGTGGATCCGACGAAGGCTCTGGAAGCGGTGATGGACGGTTTCCGGGTGATGTCGATGAACGAAGCGGCCAAGATCGGCGACGTCTTCTGCACGGTCACCGGCAACAAGAGCGTGCTCACCAAGGATCATTTTGAGCTCATGAAGGACGGCGCGATCGTTTCCAACTCGGGGCACTTCAACGTGGAGATCGATATTCCGGCGCTGGAGCGGATGTCGTCTTCCAAGCGCACCACGCGCAATTTTGTGGAAGAGTACTCGCTCCGCGACGGGCGCAAGATTAACCTGCTGGGCGAAGGCCGCCTGATTAATCTGGCGGCAGCCGAAGGCCATCCGCCGTCGGTCATGGATATGAGCTTTGCCGACCAGGCGCTCTCGGTCGAGTTCATGGTCAAGAACCACAAGACGCTGGAGAAGAAGGTTTACAAAGTTCCCGACGACCTCGACAAGCGTGTGGCCAAGCTGAAGCTGGAGTCCATGGGGATCAAGATTGACCGGCTGACGCCGGAGCAGGAAGAGTATCTGGCGGGGTGGAGCGAAGGGACGTAGCTTTCGGGTGTTGGGTTGAGAACAGGGGCGGCGAGAGCCGCCCTTTTTGTTTTCCAAATTGGAAATGTCTTTATCTGGATTGTTCATTTGTCACAGACGAGGACTATGGCTTTGTTGATGATTCAAAGTTAGGGAAGCTGTCGTGGTTCGGACGAATAGGTGCGGAGCAGGTTCTGATGGTTGGGCGCGACAAATGGCCCCGTAGCTCAGCTGGATAGAGCGCTAGGTTCGCACCTTAGAGGTCGTGAGTTCGAGTCTCACCGGGGCCTTCCCTAAAGTTACGGTTTTCGGTCGCGTTGCCTCTTGACATCGGGGAAGTGTGGAGCAACACTTTGAATGTAGGTGCGAACCTAGGCCTTGATTAGGCTGAGTTCAAAGGGCGGCGAGAGCCGCCCTTTTGGTTTATAGGGATTTGGAGTTACGCCCGATGGGCGCGAAGTTGAGGTTGTGAGGCTTGGCGGCCTGGCTGAAGCCGGGCCCCTACCCTCGCGGGCGAGGGCGCCCGCGCCACACGGCCTATGCCGCTGTCGCTTTGCCACCCGTGTATCGCAAGGTATCTCGGACATGGTACCGGGGATGCAAGTTTCAGTTGCGCGGCAGTCCCGCATGTTCCGGCACCCTCCGTTGAGACCCTCCCACGATTGTTCCAGGATGACACGGTTCGGGGTAAGTGTATGTGACGGATGAACATCGAATGGCGGAGGAATGCTTTCGCCTCCGAGTTAGGCTGTTGTGCGCCCATGCGGGGCGGGGCGAACGGGTGGCTCTTAACGGCACGGCTAAAGCCGATGCCCTCCCGCGCTAGTTTCCAGCGCGCAAGCGGTGCCCGACGAGGAATACATAGTGCACACCGGAAAGAATGGCGAAGGCGAAGGTGAAGCGCAGGAAGGTCAGTTGCGCGATCCTGACCCAAGGCTGGGCGTGCACCTGCGCCAACATTACGAAGAACACTGCCGCGACCTGAGAAAAAGTGTTGGCTTTGCCAAAGATGCTGGGGCGGAAATCGCGCAGTTCGGCGATGGTGTAGAGCACCGCGCTGGCCAGCAGGATGGACGCATCGCGGCTGAACACTACGACGGTGAACTTCCAGGGAATCTTGTGTAACACCGAGAGAGCAAGGAACGTGGTGCTCAGCAGCAACTTGTCGGCGATGGGATCCAGATATTGGCCCAGCAGCGTTTGTTGCTTGAGGGTGCGGGCCAGCAGGCCATCGAGGCCGTCGCTCAGCCCAGCCAGTACGAATAATGCGAGGGCGCGGCCATAGTGGCCGGCGACCAGTTCGATTACTACAAACGGAAGAAATATCATCCGCAGCAGCGTGAGCTGGTTGGGCGCGGTCAACAGTTGCGATAATTTCAGGGGCGCTGCCACGGTGACTGGCCTCTTGCCGCAAATTTTAGAACTACGGGGAACCGGGGGGATTCTGACTTTGTGAAGAGACGCACGTGGTGCACTCCATGATTGTCTCTAGGCTACCGCCATTTGGCAACTGTTTGCCGTTGTCACGCGATGTCCGGGTTGGGGAGCAGGAAGTCGCGCACCACAGCGTCGAGATCGTGGCAGGCCACAATAAATTGCCGCAGAGTGCGGCGGGTGGGGCCGAAGGAATCGAAGTCTTCGATCTTTAGGCCGTCTTCGTTGTAGGCGCGGCAGAAGTCGGGAAATTTGCGGGAGAGTTCGGAGACGATTTTGGGATGGACCGCATCGTCGATGCGGGGGCGGACTTCGACATCGCTGGCGTTGAAGCGAACCTGCCAGGAATAGGGCGGAGAGATGACCACGTCGCCGCCGATAAATTCACTCCAGTGCATGTGATTGCGGAACGCCGCCGAGAGCAGGCGCAGGCGGTAGCCGCGCTTGCGGAAGATCTGGTAAGTCCGCTTGAAAACGGCTACTCCCGCCCATTCCAGGTAGCCGGGATCGATGGCGATGTTGTGCTTTTCGAGCAGAACTTTGAGCCAGTCGTCGAGCCGTCCAACCATGATGGTGCAGACCGGGCCCATGGTGGAAATGTCGTGTCCCTCGCGCTCGCGCCGCTTCAGCCCGCGCTCCACTGCCTCGGCCACGGCAATGCATTGCGGGAGCGTGAAGCAGACCGTGGCATTGATGCTGATACCGCGATAGGTGGCTTCTTCGATGGCGGGAATGCCGGCGCGAGTGACGGGAATCTTGACGATCATGTTGGGCGCGAGCCGGTCGAATTCGGCGGCTTGGGCCACGATGGCCTGAGCGTCGCGGAACAGGCGCGGGTCGGTTTGGATGGAGAGCCTTCCGTTCTTGCCCTGTTGCGCATCGAAAATCGGTTTGAGCAGGGCCGCGCCCTTGATCGAGATTTCCCGCACCAGTTGCCAGGCGATTTCCTCTTCGCCCGCGGTGGGACGCTCTTCGATCAAGGCCTGGATGCGATCCTTCCACAGAGGCATCTCTTTTTTAAGCACGCCCAGGACGATGACCGGGTTGCAGGTCGCGCCTACGGCGCCATGTTCGATGGAGTAGGTGAGCTCCTGAATGGAAGCAGAGTCGTTCCACAAGACAGGTGGGCGTGGTTTGCGTCATTTCGTGCAGAGGACTTCTGTAGGCTACTGAGGTGTGGCTCATGACCCCTCCGAGTGGGAAGCGAGGACCTGGCACGGTTTGGCTAGTTTGTAGGAATTCTCGGCGGCCACGGAAATTTGCAGCGCCTTGAGTCCGATTTCGCCGGGAACGCGCAACGGCCGGTCATGCACGATGTTGTCGACGAAGTCCAGCATTTCTGCGACGTAGGCGTCGGCAAAGGTGCTGAGGAAATGGTCGGCCAGGGCTCGCCCACCGCCCGCGCCGGTAAGAACGGTCGCGGAATCTTTTTGCAGGCGGCCGACCAGGATGGAACCTTTGGAGCCGACGATTTCGGTGCGCACATCGTATCCGTAGACCGACTGCACGTAGGACTCGACGTTGCCGATGGCGCCGTGCTGGAACTTCAGGTTCACTACGCTGGCCACCACATCGCCGTATTGGGCGACTTCGGGGCGGATGGCGGTGGTCGCGAAAGTGTGCACTTCGCTGACTTCGTCGCGCATGAGCCAGCGGGCGAGATCGAAGTCGTGAATCGTGCTGTTGTACAGGAGCATGCCGTTGATCTGCGATTGATAGGCGGCGAGGGGCGGGGCGTCTTTATCGCGGCCAATGGACTTGAAGATGACGGGATCGCCGATTTCGCCGGCTTCGATTCGTTTCATGGCCGCCGCGTAGCCCGGGTCGTAGCGGCGCATGAACCCGATTTGCAGGCGGACGCCGGCTTTGGCAACGGCGTCCAGAGCTGATTGCGCGTCTTTCAGGTCCACGGCCAGCGGCTTTTCGCAGAGGATATCTTTGCCGGCGGCAGCGGCCGCGCGAATGGCCTGGGCATGGAATTTGTCGGGAGTGGCAATCACCACGCAGGAAAGATCTTTGTGCTGCAAGAGTTCTTCGAGGCTGCCGTAGGAATTTTCGACTTCCAGTTCCGCCGCAACTTTTTTCGCGCGGGCTGCGTCGGCATCCGCAACCGCCACGAGCTGAGCCTGGGGGACCAGGCGACGAAGATTCTCGGCGTGGCGTCTGCCCATTTCTCCCACACCGATTACACCGATCTGTAACTTACCTTTCATGGGGCCCTCGGATCGAAATTTGTTTTTATGACTGCTAACCGCTTAGCGGGCGGCTATCCGTTTGACGGACATCTAGAACTTGCGGGAGTGCTCTTTTGCCCAGCGCTCCACCACGACCTTCTTTTCTGTGTAGAATTCCACCCCGTCCCGGCCCTGGCCATGCAAATCGCCGAAGAAGCTGCTCTTCCAGCCGCTAAAGGGAAAGTAGGCCATGGGGGCGGCGACGCCGATATTGATTCCGATATTGCCGGCGGGGGCTTCGTAGCGAAAGCGCCGGGCGGCAGAACCGCTGGAGGTGAACAGCGATGCCTGATTGCCAAAAGCGCTGCGGGCGAGAAAGTCCAGGGCTTCGTCCAGGCTGCCGGCATGCACCAGACTCAGTACCGGACCGAAGATCTCGGTGTCGGCGAGTTCGCTGCTGGCGGGGATTCCATCGAGGATGGTCGGTTTCACAAAACTCCCGGATTCATATTTAGGAATTCTGGGATTCCGCCCATCCAGCAAAACTTTCGCGCCCTGCTTCTCGCCTACGCCGATCAGTTCCTCGATCCGCGATTTGCTTTTGCCGCTGATCACCGGCCCCATTTGCACGCCTTCGTCCAGCCCGTTGCCGACTCTTAAGTTTGCGGCAGCCTCGGCAATCGCATCGCGGAAGGTGCTCTGCGCCTCTCCCACGGTGACCGCTACGGAAACGGCCAGACAGCGCTGCCCCGCGCAGCCGAAAGCGCTGTCGGAGATGATTTGCGTGGCCATGCGCATGTCGGCGTCGGGCAGCACGATGACATGGTTTTTCGCACCGCCCTGGCACTGGGCGCGTTTGCCGCCGGCGGCGGCGCGGGCATAAACGTATTTCGCCACCGGAGTCGAACCCACAAAACTGATGGCGCGAACCGTGGGATGATCCAGCAGAGCGTCCACCACCGCCTTGCCGCCATTGACCAGATTGACCACTCCCTTGGGTAGCCCGGTGCGTTGCAGCAGTTCGAAAGCGAAGCGCATGGTGAGCGGAACCCGCTCGGAAGGCTTCAAGACAAAAGTGTTGCCGCAGGCGATGGCATAGGGCAGAAACCAAAAAGGAATCATGCCGGGAAAGTTGAATGGTGTGATTGCAGCCACCACTCCGAGGGGCTGGCGGACCATGAATTCATCAATGCCGCGAGCAACGTCTTCCAGGTTGTAACCCTGCATCATGCTGGGGATGCCGCAGGCCACTTCCACGTTCTCGATGGCGCGCCGCATCTCGGCTTTGGCCTCGGCTACGGTCTTGCCGTTTTCCTGCGTAATCAGGCGTCCAAAGTCGTCGAGATGATCCTCCATGAGTTGCTTGAGCTTGAAGAGGGGCTGGATGCGATCTTCCGGCGGGGTGCGGCGCCATTCGGGATAGGCGGCAGAAGCTGCTTCGACTGCTGCGGAGACATCATCGGCTGCGGAAAGTGGGACCTTCGCGAGGACCTCACACGTGGCTGGGTTCACCACGTCCTGGGCTTCCGCGCAGGAACTCTTGTGCCACTGCCCATTGACGAAGTTGGCTAGCTGTTCGGCTGGCATGCGTTTCTTACCCTACCTGCTTTCGATGATGGCCCATGGGGAAAGCTACTCCACCAGGGCGCTTCGGCTCAATAACCAATCTCCGCGATTGACAAGCGCTCTGGCTTTTGCAATATTATCAAAGCGGTTAGAATTTAGCTCCAGAAATCCCTGCCAAGCCGTAAAAGGTGCGCCAACTCCATGCTTTCCCACCCAGCGAGCGAAAACGACGTCGTGGTTCATTCCGAGAACCTGGCGGCGAATGCCTCGGGGGAACTTCTTAACCTGCCTCGCCACCGAGCCGGCTGGGAGTGGATGAGCTTCTTCGTCCGGCGCCTTCAGCCGAATGAAACGTACCAGGCCTCCACGGAAGGCGAGGAGGCAGTATTTGTGCTGCTCGGGGGGAAATGCCAGGCCGACTGGGGGCGGGGAGCGCAGCTCATTGGCAAGCGCGCCAACGTTTTTGACGGACTCCCTTACGCTCTCTACCTGCCGACCGGAAACCGGATTTCGTTTACCGCGCAGACGAGTTGCGAAATAGCGGAATGCCGGGTACCTTCGACCGCGCATCTGGAGCCAAAGCTGATTACACCGGCGGACGTCGTTACCAGCCTGCGCGGCGGAGGCAATGTGTCGCGGCAGATCATCGACGTCATGACTCCCGCCTATCCGGCGGACAAATTGATGGTGGTCGAGGTTTACACTCCCGGGGGAAACTGGTCGAGCTATCCGCCGCACAAGCACGATGTGCACAATCCGCCCGCGGAAGTTGACCTGGACGAAATTTACTATTACCGCATGAAGGATCCGCAGGCGTTTGCCTTGCAGCAGCTTTACTCGGGCGACTCGGGCGAGCAAACGGTTCGAGCCCATGATGGAGATGTGGTACTGGTACGCAGCGGTTATCATCCCGTAGTGGCGGGGCCGGGGTACGATATCTACTACCTGAATTTTCTGGCCGGCTCGGCGCGGCTTATGGCAGTGACCGAGGATCCGCAGCATGTATGGATTCGTTCCACCTGGAAAGAGATGGATCCACGGCTGCCGCTGGTGAAGGAATAATCGTTCCTTTGGCAGCGAAGGCTGAAGCGATCCGGTCCGAGAGTCAGCCGGCAAGCTATCATTTCGCAGAGGATTCCGATGAGCAAACGCCTGACTATGGCGCAAGCCATAATTGCTTTCCTGCAGAACCAGTACACGGAGCGTGACGGCGTTGAGCATCGGTTGTTTGAGGGGTGCCTTGGAATTTTCGGGCACGGCAATGTCGCCGGGATGGGTCAGGCCCTCGAACAGAACCCGTCCTTTCCTTATTATCTTTTCCGTAACGAGCAGGCGATGGTGCACACCGCGGCTGCATTCGCGCGCGCCAGCAACCGCCTGCGGACTCTGGCGTGCACGACCTCGATCGGCCCGGGCGCAACCAACATGGTGACGGGGGCGGCGCTCGCCACCGTGAACCATCTCCCGGTGCTGCTGCTTCCCGGCGATATTTTTGCGCAGCGCCATGTGGCTCCGGTGTTGCAACAGGTGGAGTCGTCCGCCAGTCAGGATATTTCGGCCAACGATTGCTTCAAGCCGGTCTCCCGCTACTGGGACCGCATGGAGCGGCCCGAGCAGATTCTCACGGCCTTGCCCGCAGCCTTGCGGGCGCTGACGTCTCCTTCAGAAACCGGCGCAGTCGTGCTGGCTCTGCCCCAGGACGTGCAAGCCGAGGCCTTCGATTATCCGGAGCACTTTTTCGAAAAGCGAGTGTGGACCATCCCGCGAGCCCGCTGCGACAGCGGGTTGCTGGCCAAAGCGGCACAGTGGATCCGCTCCGCCAAAGCGCCGCTGATAGTTGCCGGCGGAGGGCTGATCTACTCGGAGGCCAGCCGGGCGCTCGCCAAACTGGCGGAGCAAACGGGCATTCCGGTGGCAGAGACCCAGGCGGGAAAAGGTTCGCTGCCCTTCGATCATTCGCAGCAATTAGGCGCTGTCGGGGTGACCGGCACCCCGGGCGCAAACGTCGTCGCTCGTGAAGCGGACCTCATCATCGGCGTGGGAACCCGTTATACCGATTTCACCACCGCTTCGCAAACGGCGTTTCAGAATCCCGCGGTGCGGTTCGTCAATATCAATGTCAGCGAGTTCGACGCCGGTAAGCAGGCAGCGCTGCCTCTGGTAGGAGATGCGCGGGTCACGCTGCAAGAGTTGGCAAAAACGCTGGCGGACTTTCTGGTCGCACCCTCCTATGACTCGCGGGTGAAATCGTTGCGCGAAGCCTGGGAGAAGGAAGTTGACCGAATCTATCATTTGCCTTCGGAGCCACCGATCACCCAGGGTGAGATTATCGGCGTGGTGAACGAGAGCAGCGAGGCTCGCGACGTCGTGGTTTGCGCCGCCGGCAGCCTGCCCGGTGATCTTCACAAGCTTTGGCGCACCCGCGATCCCAAGGGCTATCACGTCGAGTACGGTTACTCCTGCATGGGATACGAAATTGCCGGCGGTTTAGGGGTGAAGATGGCCTGCCCCGACCGCGAAGTCTACGTGATGGTGGGCGACGGCTCGTATCTGATGATGGCGCAGGAAATCGTCACCGCGGTGCAGGAAGGGCAAAAACTCAACATCGTGCTGCTCGACAATCACGGATTTTCCAGCATCGGCGGCCTGAGCCGGGCCTGCGGCAATCGCGGCATGGGCACGCAGTACCGCTATCGGCGGGATGGAAGCCTCGACGGCGATCCGATCTCGGTCGATTTTGTCGCCAACGCAAAGAGTTTGGGAGCCCATGCGGTGCGCGCCAAAACACGCGAGGACCTGCGCGCGGCGCTGGCGGAGGCCCGCCAGCGCCCGCAGACATCTGTAATCGTTGTCGAGACGTCGTACGACCAACGGGTGCCGGGATATGAAAGTTGGTGGGATGTTCCCATCGCGGAGGTCTCGGAGGTTGAGACGGTGAAGGTGGCGCGGGCAAACTACGTCAAAGCCCGTGAAAAGCAGCGTATCTTCTAGCGGCAAGACTGCAGGCGGTGGGGAGAGTCGGGTGTCAACAACAGAAAATGCCGCACCGCCGCCGCGTCTCAAACGGGTTCTTGGCCTGTGGGATCTTATTTACTACGGGATCATTCTGACCTCGCCCATTGCGGTCGTTCCTATGTTCGGCGAGGCGCAGGTTCTTTCCCACGGCCACGCAGTCATCACTCTCTTGGCAGCCATGGTGGCTATGACCGCTACCGCCGTCAGTTTTGGGCGCATGGCGACGGTGTATCCGTCGGCTGGTTCGGTGTACACGTACGTAAGCCGCGGGTTCAGCCCGTTTTTCGGATTCGTGGTGGGCTGGGCCATGTTTCTGGAATTTCTTATCCAGCCATTGCAAAACAGCTTATACGCCGCACTGACCATCCAGAGGCTGGCGCCGGCAATTCCTTTCCCCGTGCTGTCGGCGCTCGCGGTCGGATTCATGACGCTTCTGTGCTGGTTTGGCATTCGCACCACGGCGCGGACCAACCAGATTCTGCTGGCGATCATGTCGTTTGTCATGGCAGCTTTTATTGTCCAGGCGATCTGGTACATCTTCTCGCACCAGCATTGGCAGGGGCTGGTTTCGACGCAGCCTCTGTATGATCCGCGGACGTTCAGCGTGCGAGCCATCGCGGCCGGTACGGCGCTGGCTGCGGTCACGTTCATCGGATTCGACGGCGTAAGCATTCTCGCTGAAGAAGTCGAAAATCCCCGCCGCAATGTACTGCTGGCAACGGTTCTGGTATGTGTCTTCACCGGACTCTTCGCCGCCTTTCAGGTCTATTTGGCGCAGCGGGTGTGGCCCGACTACCAAACCCTGGTCAATCCCGAGACTGCGTTTATGGACGTGGCCAGAGTGGTGGGAGGCTACCGGCTTTTTGCCGGATTCGGGCTAGTGCTCTTGATCTCCAGCCTGGCCTGCGGACTGGCGGGACTTCTGGGCGCGGTGCGGCTGCTCTATGGGATGGGGCGAGACAACTTGCTTCCGAAAAAGATTTTCGGACACTTAAGCCCGGCGCGGGGCAATCCAAGCTACAACGTCCTGATTGTGGGTGCGCTCGCCTACCTGGGAAGCCTTACGGTCAATTGGGAGAAAGCGGTCGAGGTGCTGAACTTCGGCGCGCTGATGGCATTTATGGCGGTGAATGTGGCTGCACTCCGCCACTTTGGATTTTCCAAAGAATTGGCCGGGAAAAGGAGCCTGCTGCTCGACGTGATTTCACCGGCCCTGGGATTTCTCTTTTGCCTGATCATCTTTCTGAACTTGCAGGAATCGACGCTGGTAGTGGGCGCAGTCTGGCTGATCGTAGGGGCTTTGTACCTGTTGCTGAAGACGAAAGGTCTAGGTCAATCGGTGGAGATTGACTTCAGCGAATCGTAGCCGCCGGGTCTTCAGAGACCGCTTCTTCCTGCATACGGCTCGCTTGCCCGCGAGTCACATGCAAACCAAAACCGCACGACTCGCGAATCCGCAATTCGGTGGGAAGCTTCTTCACTATCGCCTTTTCACGGCTGCCCTTAATCCGGGAGATGAGTAATTCTGCGGCTTCACTTCCCAGCGGACGTTTCGGCAATTCCACGGTCGTCAATTTGGGATGGAAGATGCCGAGCCAGGGATAATCGTCGAAGCTAACCAAGCCAAAATCCTCGGGACAGCGGACACCGATTTCTTCGGCTGCCTTCAACAAGCCGACCGTCATGAGATAGTTCGCCACGTAAATTCCGTCAGGACGGTGAGAGAGCAGAGCGTGACCCGCGCGGACCCCGGATTCGATTCGATAATCCCCCTGGACGACCAACTCCGGGTCATAGGTCAGTCCTTTGGTCTTGAGCGCATCCTGGAAACCCTGCGAGCGCTCCACCGCATTGCTGACTTTGAGCGGGCCCCCGATCAGGCCGATGCGACGCCGGCCGGATCGAGCCAGGTGACACACGGCATCGTATGCGCCCTGGTAGTCGTCGGTAATCACCGCGTCCTTCGTGAGCTTTGGGTAGGTGCGCATCACCAGAACGAAGGGAATGTCCACTTCCTTGATCATTTGCCGCAATGCGGGCCGGAAATCTTCTGCGGCTTTGGTCAAGAGAATCCCGTCGACCCGCTTGGCCAGCAGTAGTTCAACGATGCTTTCCTCCTGATCCAGATCGTCGTCGCTGTTGCAGATCAGCAGGTTGTAACCGTGTTTGCGGGCCACGTCTTCGGCGCCCCGCACCACCATCGGGAAAAAAGGGTTGGCGATGTCGGGAACGATCATGCCAATGGTGTGGGTCTGTTGTTTGGCCAGACTGCGGGCGATCAGATTGGGCCGGTAATTCAGCTTCTGGATGGCCGCTTCGACGCGCTCCCGGAACTTTTTGCTGACGTGAGTCTTCTTGTTGACGACCGCCGATACGGTGAAAACAGAAACGCCCGACTCGCGGGCAACGTCATAAATGCTCGCAGACTTCCCGGACTTTTTCCGGCCGCCTTGAGAAGGGATGGGCATGGTTCGTCGAAACCGGCCTAACACTCGGCCAAATCTCGCCACCGCTGGCGATGCGCTAGGATACAACAAATCTCCAAATACAAAAGAACTCCGATAGTGGCCCAGTTTTTCTCTGCGCTCTCGGCAGCATTGCTCTGCGCCCTAAATCAACAAGTTGTAACCGCAGAGTACGCCGAGGTTCGCTAATGACGCCAAGAAAAAACTTACAGACCTTGTTCCCGGAGAAATTCGCGGGCGGCGATCGCGTTGGGCAGGGGAGCATCGGCCCCCACACCGCCCGGCAGCACGTCTGCCTCTACCACGATCCAGCCATCGAAGTTCCCCTGCTTCAAAAGCGCCAGCACGCGGGAAAAATCGATGTCTCCCTTGGCCAGCGGCGCAAAAACACCGTGCCGCACCGCGTCATGGAAGTTGAGCTTCTGCTGTTGCGCCTCTTTCAGCTTGCCGGCGTAAATGTCTTTGAGGTGAACGCACCACACTCGAGAAACGTGCTTCTCCAGGTAAACGACCACGTCGCCGCCGCTGTAAACATAGTGGCCGGTATCCAGACATAAGCCCAGCTCCGAAGGCGGGAACAGGGAAAAGAGACGATCCACTTCCTGCGGCGTTTCCACGTGGGTGCCGACGTGATGATGGAAGGCCACCCGCAAGCCCAGCGAACGGCATTCTTCAATCACTTTGGCGACGGCAACCTTGGCGTTCTTCCACTCGGACTCGGTCCACGAGAGCGCGTTGGCGGCCTCGGGACGTCCGGCAACCTCGTTGCGGGCGGGAGTGATCTCATCCGAAAGCACCAGCAGCTTGGCGCCCGCCTGGCTGATCAGTTTGGCAGAAGTCAGAACGGTGGCGATTCCGGACTCAAGCTTGGCGGCGTTGCCCAAATCCATTTCAATGAAGGCGGAGCAGAGCGTGAGATTTCGCTTGGCCAGGGCGGCCCGAAGTTCCTTCGCTTCGGTCGGCAAAAAACCATAGGGCCCCAGTTCCGTGCCGGTGTACCCGGCCTGCGCAATTTCATCGAGCACCCGGTCTGCGGTGTAGTCCTCGGGTAGTGGAATATTCTCCATGATTCCCCAGCTCACCGGGGCGCTCGCAACTTGCATGCTCATTCGTCTCTCCTTGGGTTTCTGCCTCAGCACCCGAACTCGGTACTGGTAGCGGACCGGCACTGGCGCCTTTGGTATTGCCGATTGATAGATGGCCACGAACATTAACAGGTTCAGGGTGGCATGGTCGGCAATCGCCTAAGATCGTCTCAAAGCGCTTATACAGTTTAGCCTGAATATCATGTCGCTCTTTGGTTCGTCAAGCTGTAGGTAGACCATTCTGACGCCAGCTCTTTCACTAAGCGCTTTGGACAGTTCATCGGCAAGTCCGGTCTTGCGCTTCGGGGCGGCGGCATCATTGCTGTCAAGGCCCCAATCTTCCTTGCCGGGAGGAAGCTCTTTGCCACGCCGTCGTTGCCTCATAGTTTGGCCTCGCCAGCCCCAGGCTCTTCTGGGAGAATAGTTGCGGGCAGTCTCCATCCCGTGCCCGTACGCTTGCAGGCCTATTATGTCCCCCGAACCGGAATATCCTCTTTCGGCTGTCGAAGGGCCAGCTCAGCCGCAGCCGGCAGAGGCTTCCCTGCAGGGATCGGTCCTGGTGCTGATCCAGTTCGACGTCTGCGAAGAGATTAAGCTCGACCATCTGCAGCAGATTTTTGGCGCCCGGACGGTGGCGCAGCCGACTTTTAAACATCCGGCCCCCTGGTATGTGCGCTATCAGCGCCCGCCCGTGGTCGAGCCGATTGAGCCCCTGGTCCTCGACAGCGGCGAACGCTTGCAGGGAAAAATCAAATATTACGATTACGGGGTGCTGAGCGTCGTCTTCGAACTGCCATTTTCCGGCGAGTGGGACACGCTGGTGCGGCTGGCGGGGCGCTGGGTCTGGGACGTGGATTTTGTGCGCCATGCCTCCCGCATTGCGCGCAAGAAGCTGGAACGCGCGGCGCCCGCGCTGGTGAAGCCGTATGCCGACTGGCTGAGCGAAGACTACTTTATTTTTCACGTGCGGCTGCTGGCGGGAAACCCGGCTGTGGCGGAGCTATGTAAAGATCACGGCGCCGAGATCGCGCAAATCGTTCGCGGCGAGACGGTCCCGCTTTCCGACGGTGAGCGCAGCGAAATCCTGCAGTCACGAATTTCGTATTATCCCAACGACTTGTCAGTTATCGGCTGGAATGCCGCGTTTCTCTACGATACGGACGCAGGCGCCGAAACCGCCATTCAATTGCTGGAGTACGCCAACTCGCAGTTGCTCGAATTTCGCCACTACGATGACCTGCTTACCCGCGAGTTGGAAAACGTCTATGAATTTCTCGATAAGGGAACCGGCGCCTGGGCGCGCTGGCGTCTGGCCCGCGCCGCCACCAAACTGCACACCGTGTTACTGGACGTCACCGAGCTTACCGAACATGCAGATAAACGCCATCAAGTTTCTCAGTGACATGTTTTCTGCGAGGCTTTATAAACTGGCGGCGTCCAAGGTTGGGGTACCCGACTACAAGGACCTGGTCACGCAAAAGGTGCGGACGGCAGAGGAGCTTTACCGCTTCATGGTCGATCAGTTCAACCAGAGCCGGGCGTTCGTTCTGGAGCTGACCGTCGTCATCATCCTGATGATTGAGCTGTTCTTCCTATTCAGCGGCAAGCCTTTTTGAATACGGCCCAACATTGCTTCTCACACCGACAACTCCCGCAGCTTGGAGAAATACCGGTCGTCGTACATGGCCGTGGCGTGTTGCACATATTCCATGACCTTCTGGATGTTGGCGCGGTCGCCGCGGTTGATGTCCCCGAAGCTGACCGCGATGCCGGTTCCGGGATCGAGACGGATCACACTGCCTTCCGCCTGCAGTTTCCCGTCGTCAATCGAGAAGATCATCTTGAGGCGGGTGCCTGCGGGGAAAATGGCGCTGGTTTTCACGAAACATCCACCCAGACTGATGTCATTGAGGTGGCCTAACACCGGGCGCGGATCGCCTTCTGCGCACACTTCAATCGTAAGCCGGCACTTCCGGCGCGGATAGGTTCGGCGATTCTTGCGGAAAGGCTGCTTCTGCTTTTCCAGGTACATGCGGCGGTCGGCTTCCGCCAGCAACGACTCCGCGTCTTCCCCGTCCTGGGGGAAGATGGCGAAGCCGATGCTCAGCGACAGAAGGTCTTCTCCGCACACTTCATGCCCGGCCTGCTGGGCCATGAGCTTGAGCTGATGAGTTTTGTTGGTGGCTGCGTCCAGTGTCAGTCCGGGCACCACCACGACAAACTCGTCGCCGCCCATGCGAGCCACGTAATCGTAATCGCGGCAGCTATGCTTCAGGGCCTGCGAGAACAGGCGCAGCACGCGGTTCCCCTCCAGATGCCCGAAGCGGTCGTTGACCTGCTTGAACCCATCCATGTCGCAAACCATGGCCACCAGGCTGGAGGACTGCCGCTTGCAGCGCGCCAATTCGCGGTCGAGTTGCAGAAACAGCGAGCGCGCGTTCGGCAGCCCGGTCAGATAATCCGTGGTGGCGGAGCTTTCCGCCTGCTCATACTTCAGCGCATTTTCAATGGCCAGCGCCATTTTCGAACTGATGGCCAGCAGGATGCGCAAGTGGTCCGAGGTGAACGCGTCGTTCTCCAGCTTGTACAAGGTGAGCACAGCCACTACCCCCGAAAGGCCTTCCAGGGGTATCGCCAACGCCGAGCGCAAGGTGCTGAACTTTGTGGGATCGTTGAGATATCCCGGCTCCACGGAGGGATTGCCGTTGATGATGGGCTTCTTGTTCTGGGCTACCCATCCGGAGAGTCCCTGCCCCAGCGGAATTCGCAAGGACGCGAACAAACGGAAATTGTCGCCGCTCACGTGCTCCGGCGTAAGTTCGTCGCCGTACTTTACGTACATAGCGATGGCGTCGTAGGGGACCAGCCGTTTGATTTTTACCGAAAACACAGAAAGCGTTTCGTCCAGGCTGAGCGACGCGCCCAAGTCCTGGCTCAACTCAAAGAGCGTTTGCGCTTCCTGGCGGGCGGCCGCGATGGAAGACAGGAAATTGGCTTCGTGGCCTTCCTTGGAGGTGTTCTGCTCGAATCCAGCATCCGGCGCAACGCCTCTTTCCACTTTCACTTCCGTCGAGAGCTTGGATTTTTCCGGCTTCCCAAATTGCGCGTTGACTAATCGTTCCAGCTCCCGGTACCGGTTCTGCAGGATACTCACGACCCGCGGATCGAAGGCCTTTCCCGAGTCGTCGCTTAGACGCCGGATTACTTCCTCGAGGGGCAAAGCCTTGCGGTACTGGCGGTCGGAAGCCAGCGCATCCAGAAAATCCACCGCAGACAAGATGCGGGCGCCGATCGGAATTTCTTCGGCCCGCAACCCAAAGGGGTAACCGGATCCGTCCCATTTCTCATGGTGTGCCCGCACAATCGGAACCACCGGGTAGGGAAACCGCACATGCTCCAGAATCTCCGCTCCCACCACCGGATGGATCTTCATCTTCTCGAATTCTTCCGGCGTCAGGCGCCCCGGTTTGGAGATGATGTGTTCCGGCACCGCCAGCTTCCCGATATCGTGCAATAGCGATGCGGCCTGCAGCGCTTCCATTTCGCCCGCAGCCAGGTTCATCTCCTTTCCCACTTCGCGGGCGTAAACGCGTACCCGTTGCAAGTGGTCGTGGGTGGTATGGTCCTTGGCTTCGATGGCCAACGCCAAAGCTTCAATGGTTCGCATGTGAAGATCGGCCATTTCTTCCACATGCCGTTTCTCGCCCGCCATCTTGCCAACATACAAACGATAGGATCGGTAGATAACGTACATCAGCGGCAAAGCCAGCAGCGAGCTTTCCCACTCGAACGAGCGGTTGAGCCAGCCCAGCATGCCCGCCAGAGCCGCGCCTCCCAGGTAATACGCGAACGCCCAGCGATAACACTCCTCCCAAATCTGCCGAAAGGGCCGCCTGTCGGCCAACGCGATCATTGCGGCTACGGCAACGGTATTGGCTGCAAAGTAGACCGATGCCGCCAAGGCGAGCATCAATGGCCGCAACTGGGCGTGCACGTAGGGCGGGAGAATATTGTGATAAGCCCCGTAGGCCAGAGCCGCCGCAGCCGCGCTACTGCAAATGTTGAACGCTACCCGGATCGGCTTCTGGCGATCTCCAGAAAAAGACTGGATGATGACCCCTGCCGACCCCAGCATCACCGTTTCCGTGAAGCTCAACTCCAAAATGGCTACAAGAATGAAAAGGAAGTTTACCGACAGAGTGTCGGCCAGCGCCGGCAGATCCACCCGCAACCGTGAGGCAAGAATGGCAACCAGGAGGTAACAGATGAACTCCGCAATGTTATTGCTCTTGGGGTGGGTGGCCGCATACACGAGTACGCCGGCGCCGCTCAGGATGACTGAGCCGATAAAGGCGTTTGCCCTCAACTTTGAATAGTGCCCGCGTGAAGCCCAAGCCATAGTTGTCCGTGGACCGCAAAACTGCCAGGCCCAGGGGAGTACTCTTCAAGTCCCCTTAGTTTGACCTGTAACTGTCTCTTGCACAACGACTTGGATAAAGTTCCGAAAACTTTCGTAACTGGACAGGAAAAAGCCCGATGAACTGTGGCGGGGAAATTGGGTGGAAGCCGCGTTCTCCGTCCAAAGCGGGAACGACTCGGCCTAAGCGACCCCGGTACTAAGGCTTTGCGCCTGCGGCTCCGGCCGTGAGCGCAGCTTCAGAATTCGGGACTCAAGGAAATGCCACGACGACGACGAAAGTAGGCCGGTGACGATAAAGGCGAGGACGCCGGCTTCCGCGCGGGAACGAATGTGCATGGCGAACTTGTCGATAAAAGCTACATGATAGAGATAAAACGTGTAGCTGATCTGGCCCATGTAACGAAGAGGTTTGGCAACCAGTAGCTTTCGGACCAGCCCACCCTTCATGGCCAGCGTCCAGACTAGTGTGGCCCCGAAAATCAGAACCAGAAGAGAATAGCCGAACGTATTGAAGAACTCGGTATCCGAAGAGTGTCGGAAACTATGCAGGTAAGAAAGCCCGAGCATCAGCGTTACAGCCGCAAACACGGTGGTGCGCGCGACTGAGCGCCACCGCTGGGCCCATTCTGCGTCCTCAAAGGCATAGATCGCAACCAGCGCGCCGCAGGCCAGAGAATCGGCGCGGCAGGGCGTGAGACAGTAAATGAACGGTTGCGCGAGTTCTGGTGTAAGAGCGGCTCTCAAAAGCGGTGCGCCTATCATCACCCCGAGCGCAACTTTCTTGAGCGCCTTCCGGCTGGCGAAAAGTACCACCAACGGCCATATGAAATAAAACTGCTCCTCCACCGCCAGTGACCACAGCGGAGTCATGGCATGGACGGGGCACTTCCCCAGGGACGACGCCATGTTGGCGCCGAAGAATGCGTACCAATACCAGATGCGGTGCCAGGGTATGGGATAAAGCAAGGAAACGATGACCAGAAATCCCAGGTAGGGCGGTGCAATCCGCAGGACACGGCGGAAGTAAAACGGAGTGAAATACCCCTCGCTGGTCTGGTTTTGCTTCATACGCAGGAGAATGCCGGTAATCAGATATCCGCTGAGTACAAAGAAGAGGTCCACACCGGCCCAGCCAAGGCGGGCATTGAACGCGTGGTAGGCAAAAACCAGCAGAATTGCCACGCCGCGCAATCCGTCGAGTTGTGGAATCCTCTTTGACAAAGTTACCGCTGGGTAAACCGGCTAAGACGCCCGGTCCGAATCCCCACTTCCCTGTCTGATGCATGCGAATTGCCAAGTCTCCCGGCCGAGTCCGATTGCTGAGGAAGATCTCCGGTTTGCTGAATCAGTGGGATTGGGGCTTGGTTTTGAGAAAGAAAGCCCTTCTTCCCGGCGTGATCGCCGTCGCCCGTTCACCTTCCGGCCCCACTTTTGTGCTCTGGGAACTCTCAAGCGTCAATATCGTTTCTGCGCGCAAACGCTTCCTGGAACCCGGGGATTACTCCATGTGCTTGAATTACTTGGCAGGTTGGGGCCGGTCAAATGTGCTAGATTGAGCTTACAGTGGGCCCTTAGCTCAGCGGTTAGAGCAGTGGACTCATAATCCATTGGTCCCAGGTTCAAATCCTGGAGGGCCCACCACCGAGCTCCCCTGTGGCAATCTCGAGCTTCTCCTGCGCCGTGCCGGAACCTTCCGGGCAACAGCTACCGCAGGAAGTGCAGTAATTTACAACTTCTTACCGATTTCTGTGCTCATCCTCCGCCCCTAAGATTGAAGCGTACGGAGGAATAATATGCAAAAAATTGCACTGATTTTCCTGCTCTTGCTTAGCGCGGTCTGGGTTGCGGCGCAGACCACATCCCCGGGCGCTTCCAGCCCAGGTACCCCGAGCCAAAGCACGCCGGGCCAAACTACGCCCGGTCAAACCACGCCCGGTCAGGCGGCTCCGGGAACTGACACTCCGCAGCCCGGCACTGCCAATCCCACACCCGGGACCGCGACGCCGGCTCCTGACGCAACCACGCCTCCGCCCAGTACCGCCACGCCCGGAAGCACTCCGAACGGGCAAAAAACTACACCCGGGATGAGGCCAACCCCGAACACCACCACTCAGTATCCGGGCAAAAATCCCAACACCACCACTCCGGGAACTACCAATTCGCCCAATGCAACTCCGGGCACTGCGACGCCGACGCCGGGAAACAACACTCCGGGAGTTAAGCCGCCGAATACGACGAATCCAAGCAGCGCCAATCCATCGAATACAACTCCTGGTTCCTCATCGCCGCACGACTCCCGGAACCACCACGGCGCCGCCCAGGTAAATCGCCGCCGATTTCTGCCAGGTCCACCAATGGGGCCTGGCTTTTCCTTTTTGCCATCGCCCCTGTATCATCCGCTTGCGCCCCTCGGTGTGAGATAATTTTTCCGCGAGGAATCCATGGCAGAACATAAAGTTTTCTGCGTCAAGCTGCACCAGGAACTTCCCGGGCTCGAGGAGCCTCCCTTCGATACCGAACTGGGCAACAAGATCTATGCCAATGTCTCCGATCAGGCCTGGCGCATGTGGATGGAGCATTGCAAGATGTTGCTCAACGAATACCGCTTGAATCCCGCCCGCAAAGAAGATCAGGAAGCCATTGTGCGCCAGATGGAGCAGTACTTCTTCGGCGAAGGCGCGGCGCCGCCGAAAGAATACGTTCCTCCCACACAATAGCCCTCCGCTGTTCCACCCGACCCTTGTAACTCAGTAACTTACAATGCACTAATTTTGGTGCAGTTTTCATGATCCCGTAACATTGCTCGCGTACAACTGGAGTGATGAGTCCCGGCTTCTATGACACGCTCATCCTCTCCGATCTGCACCTGGGGTCGGAAGTCAGCCGCGCCGCCGCCGCCGCGCGCATGCTGAGGGAGAACCAGTTCCGCCGTCTCATCCTGCTGGGAGATATTTTTTCCGACCTAAATTTCCGCCGTCTCACGAAAGAGCACTGGAAATTTCTGGGCCTTATCCGCAAGCTTTCCAATCCCAAGCGCGGCATCGAAGTCGTTTGGGTGGAGGGCAATCATGACCAGGGGCTATCCACGGTGATGTCGCACCTGGTCGGCATCAAGGTCTATCAGGAATATGCCTGGGAATTCGGCGGTGTGCGCCACCTGGCCATTCATGGCCATCAATTCGACCGCTTCGTTGTCAACAACTGGCTGTTCAGCACTGTAAATACACTTATACACCTACAAGTGCAGCGGCTGGACTTCAAAGGAAAATGGCTTTCGCGGCTGATGGACCGGCTGGGTACGCGCTGGCTGCGCCTCACCCCGAAGGTGGCTTCCGGCGCGCTGGCGCACGCGCGCCTGCGCCAGGCGCAGCGCATCTTTTGCGGCCATACCCATGCGGCTTTGCATCGCCGGCAGGACGGCCTCGAGTACTACAACACCGGCGGGTGGATCGATTCCAAGCTTACTTACGTGACCGTGGGCACCGAGGGTGTCCGCATCCATGAATACGAAAAGGAACACCATGAGCGATCTGACGATCGTGATTCCGGCCAAGAACGAAGCCAAGCTGATTCCGCAGTTGCTGAACTCGCTGACGAATCAGGACTATTCGAAGATGCCGAGTACGAGGGTGTTGGTAGCTGACGCCAACTCTACCGACGGCACTCCCGAAATCGTCATGAGCTTCCGCGACCGCCTGAACGTCGCTGTGATCCCCGGCGGCCTGCCCTCGGCCGGACGCAACCGCGGCGCGGCGCTGGTCGAAACTCGCTACGTGCTCTTCATGGACGCCGACATCCAGCCCGCTTCGAAGTCGCTGGTCCGCGATGCGGTCGAACTGACGCAGCGCAAGCAACTGCATTGCGTTACGACAAATATCCTGTGCCAGGGCGGCGGCATCACCGACCGGCTTTTCTATTGGACCAACAATCTATTTCAGTATCTTTCCTGCATCCATAAGCCCTTCAGCACCGGCATGTTCATGCTGTTCGATAAGCAGCGCTTCGATGAACTGGGTGGGTTCAACGAGCAAATCCATTTCGCGGAGGATTACCACCTGAGCCAGCAGGTGATGCGCGGCAAGTTCGGCATTGTTCGCGGGGGCGTTTACACCACCAACCGCCGCCTGGCCCGCATGGGACACGGCCGCGTGGCGCGGCTGTTCTTCGCCACCGCGTTCAACTACTGGAATCAGCGTTTCTTCCTGCGCGATCACAAGTACTGGCAGACGTAGGCGGTAGTCCACCTTGTCCGGGTTTGCTCGGCGTGCTTCGCGCAAATCTCGGCGTACTCTGCGGTTCAGGTTGTTGATTTATTAAAAAAAACTATGAACCGCCGAGACCGCCTTCTGTTCCCACTTTGCTGTTACTTCAGCCCTTTAACGAAATCCGCGACCGACTTGGCATCGTCAGCCGAGAGTCCCGCGATGGCTTTTTTGTGCGGAGCTTTCTTGGCATCGTTGCCCTTGGTAAGCAAATCGGTGATTTGATCGGCCGTGAGGCTGGTCCCTTTCAGGGCGGGTCCGATTTTGCCTTGGCCCTCCGGTCCATGGCAGACGGCGCATTTGGTTTTGTAGATGGCGCCGCCATCCGCGGCGAACGCCGGCACGGCGAGAACGCCGGTGACTGGAACGGTCAGAAACAGAACGAGCACGTGCGTGAGTTTCATGGTGCCTCCTTTAAGATGGCAATTTTCTGAATGATAAATTATCCGCCGCACCTACAGGTGAAGTCATTGGACGTTAAGCATCGACCTCACTCCCGGAGGCCGGCAATCCCGGAGCTATCTTGTTTTGCGTCAATCTAGAATTCCACGCTAAGATTGCCAGATGATGGACTCTTCACGCGAGCCGTTGAAGCCGGACGAGCGTGGGCTTGGGGATGCACCTGCCAAGTCTCAAGGGAAGCTGGCGCTGACTCTGGGAGTGATCGCAATTGCGCTCAGCTTGGTTCTTGGGTTTGTTTATCTAATCTCGGTCCGGCGCCTGGAGCGCGAGGTGGCACGGCTCAGCCAGCAGACGGAAGGTTTCAGCCGGCTGGTCGTGCGGGCCCAGGAGCAATCGCAGGCGTTGGCTCAGCAGGCTGCGCAGGCGGCTGCGAACGCTCAGGCAGCCGCTCAACAGCGCGACTCGGCAAAGCAGGATCAAGCGAACTCGGAAGCGCAGGCGCAACTTGCGCGGCAGCAGGCCGCCGCCGCGCAGCAAAAGACAGATCAAGCCACACAGCAGGCCGAGGAGTATCGGCAAGAGCGAGAGGCGGAACTTGCACAGCTGCAACAGGCTCTCGATCAAATCGCCGAAACGCATCGCACCGCCTTGGGCCTGGTCATGACGCTGGACAGCAAGTCGATTCGCTTCGACTTCGATAAGGCAAACATTAAACCGGAATATCGCGACATCCTCAATCGCATCGCCGGGATCCTGATGACGCTTAGGGGATATTCGATTGCTGTCTACGGATATACGGATGACATCGGCACGCAAGCGTACAACGTGCAACTCTCGCAGCATCGCGCCGAAGCCGTCCGCGAGTTCTTGGTGCAGGCTGGGATCTCCCCGACAATCATGAGCGCCAAGGGTTTTGGCGAATCCGACCCTCGCGTTCCGGGTGACAGCGAACCGGCGCGTGCTGCCAACCGCCGGGTCGAGATCGGCATAGTAGATTCGAAACTCATCACGAACGGTCCTCTCGTCGCGCCAAAGTGAATTAAACGGTACAAGTCCGGTAGACAGTCGAGAGCGGACTTTACCAGGATCACCCGCCGAAAGTTGTCGTGTTTACTAAGGTAAGGCGCGAATACGTTAGAGTTTCTGAACGGATGATGGGCAAACCGGACGTTAACTGTCGAGAACAGGTTACGCTCAAAACCCCGGCCAATGAGCACTGTGGCGATTTATCGCACTGAATGAGTCATGTGGGATGCTACGCCTTGGCGTGTCAAACGGCGCGGGTATTGATGAACACCACCATGGCGAAGCTGCCGGCGACGAGTAGCGCGCTGCCCCAGCCCAGGAAGTAGGCGCGCTTGCGCTCTTCGGGCGAAATAGGCGCTCGATCCGCCATGATCTTGCCGAGAATGAATCCCGCAAGGAAACCGCCTGCGTGTGCGTAGTTGTCGATGCCGCGAAAGAACAATCCGAAGACAGCGAGGTAAATCAGCCAGCGAATAATTTGCCCGCGCAGCATTCGCATGGTCTCGCTCTTGCGCCCCATGGTGACCGCCAGCATGGCGCCGATCAGCCCGAGCAGCGCGCCCGATCCGCCGACGCTGAAATTGCCGAAGAAACTGCTGACGATATAACCGCAAATTCCGGTCGCTACATAAAGGAAGAGGAATCGGGCCGAACCGTACAACTCCTCGACCATGGGGCCAATGTCCATCAGCACCCACATGTTGAAGCCTATGTGCAACAAGCCGCCGTGGAGAAATACTGCGGTGACCAAGCGCCACGGCTGCAGCAGGTTGTAAGGCAGCGGCAGCGACGCGCCGAGCCGCTCCAACACCCTGGGATCAATTCCGCCAAAGCTGAACAGAGAGCCGATCCCTCCGCCCTGCGGCATGTGAAATCCGCTGACCCGCAGCGTCCAGACCAGGCTTACGGCATACAGGATGCAACTGAACGTCAGGATGGCGTAAGTTGCGGCCGACGTTTCCGGCAGCATTTTGCCGAGCGAACGGCTGACGGCGGCCAGTGAAAAGCGGAGGCTGGCACCGCACATGTGACAGCGTGTGGCGGTGGATCCGACCAGCATACCGCAGGCCGGACATAGCTTCGGACGACCGTATTGTTTCTCGGCGGGGGCGAACGCACCCCTTATCTTTTGTTTGAAGCGATCGATTTTCCAGCGCAGACGTGGCGAAAGTGGCAATCGGTTACCTGGCGAAGAATTGAATCGAATTCCCAATCATATTGCTTATGCGTTTTTAGAACAATTGGATGGGCTTCGGTCATGGCATACTTCGATCTGACGGAATCGAAATATCCTTCGTCAATGTGGCACGTTAGCCATCCGGCCATGACGGTCGAAACCATGCGCTAGCGCTCATAACCCGGCAGGGCTTGGCGATTCAGCCTTGGGAAAGGATTGGTGCAATGGGCGGCATTGGGCTCGAAGCGCGACAGCAGCAGAGACAGAAAGCGTGGGAAATGTGGAGGCGAAAAATACAAAGATGGCTCCGCACAAGGACTAAGCCACTTCCACCTTCTCGTCCACGAGTTTTTTGTCATGCTCGTCAAACCCGGCGAGTTCGAATGAGTTCGTAATCGCAGCCTTGCCCTTAGCCACCGCGGTAATAACATACGAGCACCCGAACCAATGTGCCTCGGCCAGGTCGGTGGACGACCACTGCGCCGGATGGTCGGGGTGCGAATGATAGAAGCCGATGATGTCTTCTCCGCGTTCGCGCCCTTCGCGCTGAATGCGCACCAGTTCCTTGGGATCGATATGGTAGCGGTTGTGCGGCGAGTCATCGCGCGTATTGCCGCAGCGGGCGGTTGAAGTCACGATGCGCACGCCATCGCCATCCATCTGCCCAAGCAGCACGCCACAGCACTCATAGGGATACGTCTCTTCGCCGTGCTGCCGGATGGCTGCATATTCTTTGTCTGTAATTTTCAGCATAGTTTTTAGTTTGTCATCCTGAGCGGAGTGATCGTTCGCGAATGCGAACGATCACGCAGTCGAAGGATCCCTTTCATCACTTCGGTACCACCGCTCGTCGAGGAATTTTCGCTGTGAGCGTCCTCGAAAATTCCCCGATATGACTGGCTAGTTGCAAACCTACAAGGGGTCCTTCGACTCCTCTGCTCAGCATGACGGAGGTGGCAGCTACTCGCCGGCGTCGTGCTCTATGTGCTCCGGCACCGTCAGGGCCTCTTCCCAGAACCGCTCGCTCAGATACTTGTCCCCCGAGTCGGGCAAAATCGCCACGAACACCGCGTGCTCCGCCGTGGGAAGCCGTCGTGCCACTTGCAGGCACCCGACCACGGCCGCCGCCGACGAAATGCCCACCAGCAATCCTTCCTCGCGCGCCAGCCGCTTGCACATGGCGTAGGACTCTTCCGTCGAAATGCCAAGGTCCTCGTCCGCAATCGAAGGATCGTAAATCTTCGGCACGATGGCGCTGGCCATGTGCTTGGCGCCCTCGATCCCATGGAAGGGCGAATCCGGCTGCAGCGAAATACAACGAATGTTTGCGTTCAGCTCTTTCAGCCGCCGCGATGTTCCCACAAACGTGCCGCTGGTGCCCATCATGGAGACAAAGTGCGTGATACGTCCTTCCGTCTGTTGCCAGATTTCGTTGGCTGTGCCATGGTAGTGAGCCTGCCAGTTGGCGGGATTGGAGTACTGGTCGGCGTAAAAATATTTTTCCGGCTCCTGCGCGTAGGTTTCGCGGGCGGCGCGAATAGCGCCGTCGGAGCCATCCGCCGGGTCGGTGTAAATGATGTTGGCGCCGTAGGCGCGCAGAATGCGCTTGCGCTCCACGGAAACATTTTCCGGCATGCACAGCGTAACCGCAAAACCCTCGGCGGCGCCGATCATGGCAAAAGCGATGCCGGTGTTGCCGCTGGTGGCGTCGAGCAGAATTTTTTCGGGAGCAAATTTTCCACTGCGCCGGGCCTCCGCCACGATATTGGACGCCGCGCGGTCCTTGACGGATCCACCCGGATTGATCCATTCTGCTTTGCCCAGCAGTTCGATGCCGGGTACGTCGTGGGCAATGCGGGCCAGGCGCACCAGCGGTGTATAGCCGACGCGCTCCATGCTGCGCACGCCCAGCGGGTTCACACCGCCGGCGTGATCCGCCGATTGGGTCGCTGCTTCGAGTTTGGCAGGCACGCTCCGCATGATTACATGATGCCGCGTTGCGGCAGAGGGTACTATCGTAATGGATTGTAAAGGTGAATTAACAAGAGCCCCACTCCGGCTTCGATTATAAAAGAGGTGCGGTCAAAGTGCGTGTGAGCCGCTTTTGGCGCATCTGCATCTAAGTAAGCGGTCAGCACGGGAAGGAACCGAGCAAGCAATGGCAACCAAAGTAGAGCAACGGAGTTACGAAGAGGCAGTCAACTGGCTGCGTGAGCATGGCTTTGACCTGATTGAAGCGCCGGGCACGCAGGGCCGCGTGTTTCTGAAGAAGTACAACGTCTCCGCCGCCATCCAGAAGAATGGCGACGACGGCGTGAAGATTTTTGCCTATCCCGGATATCTGATCGGGAGCGAAATTTCCAAGCTGGTCAACAAGGGATACCAGCAGGTCCTCAAGACGGCCAAGACCGAAGTCGCCGCCACCGCCGACCACCTGAAAGCTCTGCAGCAATTCAGCGAAGAATTGAAGGAAGCCCTCGGCCTGCCCAGCTTGTACAACGAGTCGCTCGGGACGGTAAGCGAAGCCTATCAGTACGACCGCATCGTGGATCGCGACAAACCAGCCGCCGCCCGCGCCAAGCGCCCATGGGAAGTGGCTGGAGTCAAGGCTGCAGTTGCAGGCAAAAAGAGCCGGGCCTAGACCGCAAGGCTCACGTTGTTCCTCCGTCACAGACCTCTTCTTCACTAATCTCTACGTTGTCAGGCTGTCTCTAACGACGCTCCCTGTGGCAAGCGATTTTGAGCGACACTTCTCCGCTAGCGTCTTGAGTTAGTCGAAGGCCGCCATCCCAGTTGGTATGGGCACTGTCACTGAAAAGCATTCTCTCATCGCGGTTTTCCACACCCAGCATGGTAAGAATCCCCTTCAAGGCCGATGCTAGCGCAAACTTGTAAGGGCTCCTTCGACTCCACATCTGCTGCGTGAATCTGAACCTCAGTTTCCCAACCTCGAGCATTCCATGCTGCGGCGATCACGGGGACTGCTCCGTTTTACAGCCCTTCAGCTCTTCTTGGAAGTGACCGCAAAAAAACCAGCAGCCTCCTGCTCAATATTCTTGCTGCCGCAGTATGGGCAAACAACTGTTTCGAAATCGTGTTCGGTCAGAGTGAGAACCTCTTCGAATTCCTTGTGGCAATCCTGGCAGAGATATTCATAAACCGGCATAGCTGCCTCCTTGGGCCCCAAGGCTGGGTGAAAGACGAATCGCGAACTTGGGGGATGTTTCTTCTGAACTTTTCCTTGGGAACCGCCCTGAATATAGGCCGCGGCCCGCCCCGCAACAGTGACGGCCATCACCGCCGCTGCACCGCGGTTACATGCCAGTTCTTACGCAAGTAATTCTCTTCACGCGGTCTCAGGGGAAAGCGGCGAAATCCGCTGCCAAGCATTGGTGGGACATTCACTGGCTGCAATTTAGAGCTTGGCAGTTTCGCTCATGGCAGTGTGCAAACGTCTATACCAGCATCCATGTTCCTAAACCTGCGCGAGAAACACGCTGGCAGCCGTTCATAAGGCGTAAACTTAATGCAGGCGGCGCGCGAAACAACTGTGACGCCGGTCACTGCTCTTCGCGCCGCCCCAGCAGTAGGTTGATACAAAACAGGTTTCCTGCCGCTCCGATTTCTCCAGAAAGGAGCCTCATCATGTCGTTATCCAGGCTTAGAGAATTTCTCGATAGTCGTAATACCGAATACTTCATCATTTCGCACTCCCTGGCGTACACGGCCCAAGGCATTGCTGCCCTCGCCCACATACCAGGAAAAGAATTGGCGAAGACCGTAATAGTCAAGCTCGACAACCACCTCGCTATGGCGGTTGTCCCAGCTTCCCGCCACGTGAATCTCTCGCTTCTGCGCGCCGCCGCAGGCGCGACAACTGCATCTTTGGCATCGGAATGGGAATTCAAAGATCGTTTTCCGGACTGTGAAGTTGGCTCCATGCCGCCTTTTGGGAATCTCTATGGCATGAAAGTTTTTGCCGATGAGAGTTTGGCGCACGACAAGGAGATCGCCTTCAACGCCGGAACCCATCGCGAACTCGTCCGCATGTCCTGGGAGGACTATGTTGTGCTGGCGGAGCCAAAGATCGTCAAACTAGCGGAGGGAAGGGCTGCACAGAGAGCTGCATAGCTCTACGAAGAACCGGATTGCGATAGCCGCTCGGATGATCTGCAAGGGCCTTAAAAGAAGGCACCAAAGCTATCGTTTCAGCAAGTCCACCGGCTCTCGCACATCGGTTACCCGGAAATATTTCGAGAGGCTAGGGTATTTCTGCGCCACGGCTTCATACATCGCGTAAGCCACATTCCGGTAGGAGATGTGCCCGGCTGGTCCCGTTCTTAGCTCAGAGATGTACACAGCCTCGGCGAAATCCATCTTGAAGAGGGTGCGCTTGCGGAATCCCAGCGGAATGGCGTACTTTGCATTCTCCTCAGCCTCAGGGCCGCCACACAGCGCCAAGGCTGTGACCGCTTTTGCCGTCCTCTGCATTACGCCATCGTAGCTTTGGCGCATGCCGGCCGGTTCAAGCTCGGGCGGAGTATCGTAGCCATGCGCCGCGGTGAACTCCTGGCCGATCTGGATGCAGCGGCGATGGCGGTGCATGTCGCGGAACGCGCCAATATCCATCAGAATATCGAAGCGAAATTGCTGTCCGGCGCGGAAGGCGCTAAGGATCTCATCATGACGGCCGCGATGGCGAAGCCCCAGGTCAATGATCTCGCGCCGGATGACCTCGCCTGCCGCTTCGATCGCCATGCGAATCTGCCGGTAAGAATAGTGGCAGTGCTCGTAAATCAACGTCGCCGCGAGCTCGATTTCCAGCGGGTCATCGTTCAGGAGATCGACCAGCGGTGCGGACATGATCGGCAGATTCCCCATCAGTTCCGCCGCCACTTGCCGCAGTTCGCGACGGGTTTCGATCTCGTAGGGGTTGGGGTCGGCGTACTTCACCAATGTAGGGGCAACCCGAACCTCCCGCAGAAGTTCCCGTTCGGCACGCTCGCCCAACTCCGGCGAGACAGTACGAATCTGTTCGATCAACTCCTGCAAAGACTGCTGATGGATGTTGTACGCCGGAGATACAGCCGCGCGCTTCAGCAATTCCCCAACGTGGCGCACTTCTCGATGGGTGTGCGAGAGCAGATGCGAAACCTGCGACTCCAAGGTCCGCGCGTTAACAATTTCTCCCAGCGACGTATTCGTGGCCAGCGGCAACAGGTAACGGGAGATGTCGAAGGCCCGCGCCCGCAGCGTGCGTTCGTATGCCTCCTGCTTCAACTCATCCGGCTTCGGAGTGACTCCGCGCAAGTACTCGAACATGTGCTGAGAAAGGGATTCGTACTCGGCGAAGAGTCCGTCAACGGTTTCGCGGTATACAAGTTCAGCCGGGCGAGTACCGACTCCGGCCAATTCGCCGGCAAAATCTGGAACGAAATACCCGCTCTTTCGAAAATCCTGATAGCGGGTCGAGCGCTCCTGGCCGTCCCAGCGCTGCTCGTCAGCAACGGCGATTGCCGCCAGAATGGAAAGCCGTTCGATGGCCAGAGCGATATGGGCGAGATCGGCAATCGAACGATGGCCATACTGGAAGTAAAACGTGTTAAGAAACTTCTCCGCCTTCTGCTGGCTGATTTCCTTCAACGACTCCTTCATGGACAGCGCCGAGCGCGAGTACTTCGCCATGGCATAAGCCTGCACTTCGGGCTCCGCGCCAAAAATCGCGTAGACGTCTACGTTGGGCTCCCCGGATGGGGCTTGATTGGGATTGGTGGAAACCGGCGCTTCAGAAGTTTCGGACATTGAATAGCAAACCTCAGAAAGGGAGAAGTTCAAATCTTACTGGCAGGTTTGACGCTGCGCAAATCTTGACTTACATTTCGTTGCCTTTGCAACTTGCCGACAGCGTCCTGTTTTCCTTGCGGTCGACGATGGGGTGCCATATCCTGCCTGAGCATGCCTGAGAGCCCGGAAAACTTCCTGCTCGAGCTTCTGGTCATTTTTGTAGCGGCCAAAGTGGTCGGCGAAATTTTTGAGCAACTGCGATTGCCCGGGGTGCTCGGAGAAATTCTGGCCGGCGTAGTGCTCGGGCCGTACGCGCTGGGCTGGATCCACCCCACCGAAACCCTCCATTCCATTGCGGAAGTCGGTGTTATCTTCGTGCTGTTCAGTGCTGGACTGGAGACCAGTCCGGGAGAATTGATTCGCGTCGGCCGCAAAGCTTTGCTGGTCGCAGCCGGGGGAGTGGTTATTCCGTTCGCTCTCGGGTTCCTTTACATGCGCTGGCGAGGCGATGCCGCTACCGAAGCCGTTTTTGTCGGAGCGGCCATGGTGGCAACCAGCGTGGGCATTACGGCGCGCGTGCTGGGCGACCTGCGAGTGATTTCCACCCGCGCCGCCAAAATCATCCTGGGAGCCGCTGTCTTCGATGACATTCTCGGGATGGTATTGCTGGCGGTGGTCGCGGGACTTGCTTCGGGTGGGAAGTTAGAGTGGATGCACTTGGGAATACTGGCAGTGGAGGCGGCCGCTTTTGCCCTGTTCATGATATTTGTGGCTCCCCGCGTCATTCACCGCATCCGCCCACGCGTGGAGAGACTTTCGACGCAGAACGCGCCCATGATCCTGGCGCTGGGCATCTGTCTGTTGCTTTCCTGGCTCTCGGTACAAATTGGCATGGCGGCAATCATTGGTGCGTTCTTTGCCGGCCTCATGTTCGCGGACTATGCCCCGCAATGGAACCTGTTGCCGCGAGTCGGGGGCATCACGGAGTTTCTTTCGCCTTACTTCTTTTTCGCCATTGGTTCGCGCCTCAACGTGAAATTATTCCACGGAGACGTTCTGCTGGTGGCCGGAGTCGTTTCTGTGCTGGCAATCATTTCGAAACTCGTCGGGTGCGGAGCGCCGCTGTGGAGGGAAGGGTGGCCCACTGTTTTGAAGGTTGGCATCGGAATGCTGCCTCGCGGGGAAGTAGCCCTGATTGTGGCGCTGGTAGGCCTGCAATCGCAGATCGTGACCGAGTCCACTTATGCCATAGTCGTCTTTATGACGGCGGTGACCACATTGCTGGCGCCGCCGCTGCTGCGGATTATTTTTCAGCGTGAAGCGAAAGCAGGCACGTGAACCAATTCCGTTTCTGCGCAGTTATAATTTCGCTCTTCGTATTTAGGAGAATTGATGAATCTAAAAGATCGGGTTGCGCTGGTAACCGGCGCATCGCAAGGAATTGGCCGGGCCTGCGCATTGAAGTTGGCATCGGATGGAGCCAGCGTCGCTTTGGCCGCGAGGAATCACGAAAAGCTGAGTGAGCTTGTACGGCAGATCGGTGAAACCGGTGGAAAGGCAGCGGCATTTCCCCTTGACGTGGGGGACGAAGATCAGATCAAGACCGGATTCAAAGCGGCCCTCACGCAATTCGGCAAAATCGACATCCTGGTGAACAATGCCGGCATCACCCGCGATCAACTGGTCATGCGCATGAAGCGCGCCGACTGGGATGCCGTGCTCAACACGAATCTCACTTCCGCGTATCTCTGCACTCAGCAGGTCATTGGCGCTATGTTGAAACAACGCTGGGGCCGCATCATCAACGTCACCAGCATCTTCGGACAGACCGGGCAGGCGGGGCAGGCGAATTATTCGTCGTCGAAAGCCGGGCTGATCGGGCTGACGATGGCAATTGCCAGGGAAGTAGGATCGCGCAGCATCACCTGCAACGCCGTGGCGCCCGGATTTATTGAAACGGCCATGACGGCTGTCCTGAAGGATGAACTCAAGCAGGATGCGCTGAAGATGATTCCGCTCGGGAGGGCGGGAACGCCCGAGGATGTGGCGAATGCGGTAGCTTTTCTGGCTTCGGAAGAGGCTGCCTACATTACGGGCCATGTTCTGAATGTGAACGGCGGAATGCTGATGGGATAGGCATCGCCACAGAAACGGCGGGGATGGGAAGAAATGAACGAAGTACCGAGGAAGGAGGGTTCCTCCGCGTTCTCGTGCGTCCTCTGTGGTAAAGGGTTTACGCCTCGGACAAGTTCGGTCGCAGCAGCAAGTAATGCAGGCGCGCGAATTGTTTCAGGAGTATGCCAACTCGCTCGGCTTTAGCCTTTGCTTTCAGGGGTTCGATCAGGAACTGGCCGGACTGCCGGGTGAGTATGCGCCGCCGGACGGCCGCTTGCTTTTGGCCGGGTATGCAGGCAACACCGCCGGGTGCGTAGCACTGCACAAGATCGAGCCGGAAATCTGTGAAATGAAACGGCTTTACGTGCGCCCGCAATTTCGCGGTAAAGCGTTGGGAAAGAGGTTGGTTGAAACCGTCATCGCAGAAGCGCGAGCGATCGGCTATCGGCGTATGCGGCTTGATACCGTCGAACCTATGATGAAAGATGCCGTCAGGCTCTATCGCCAGTTTGGTTTCAAAGAAATTAGTCCATACCGTTCGAATCCAATAAAGGGCGCGCTATACATGGAGCTTGCACTGTAGCGCCGGCGGCTCGCCGGCTGGGAAAGCTGCCGCACTAAGGATCTCAACTGAGGCCGATTTCTATGAAAACCGTGCGCCTGCTTCTCGTCCTGCTGTTTGCCTTGCCGTCCCTCGCCGCCCCTTCCAAGACCGTTTCTTACAAAAGCGGTGACGACACGGTGCAGGGCGTAGTTTACACACCGGAAGGCAACGGGCCATTCCCCGGTCTGATCGTCATCCACGAATGGTGGGGATTGAATGATTGGGTGAAAGAACAAGCCTCCCGGCTGTCGGATCAGGGCTATGTTGCGCTGGCCATTGATCTTTACCGTGGAAAGGTTGCTACTACGCCGGAGGATGCCCACGAGCTTTCCCGGGGCGTGCCTGAGGATCGCGCTGCAGAGGATCTTGGTGCGGCGGTTGCCTTCCTTAAGTCACTACCGGATGTGAAGAAGAACCGCATTGGCGCAATCGGCTGGTGCATGGGCGGTGGTTATGCACTCGATGTCGCTTTGGAAGATCCGACGCTTGGCAGCCGACGTGATCAATTATGGCCACTTAGCAACCACGGAAACGTCATTACAGAAGATTCACGCGCCGATTCTTGGGATCTTCGGCGGAAAAGATCAGGGGATTCCTATCGCGGACGTAAAGAAGTTCGAACAAAACCTCAAAGCCATGGGAAAGCCGGTAGAAATCCACATTTATCCCGATGCCGGGCACGCTTTTGAAAATCCGAATAATACGCACGGCTATCGCGCGGAAGATGCAGCCGACGCCTGGCAACAGACGGTCCGTTTTCTGGCTGCGCATCTCAAAAAATAAATAGAGCCAGAACCCGCACGCAACAATGGGTTTTGGGCGAACCCGGTTAGCCATAGCACCAATTTCCACTTGCCAGAAGTTACTACTCTGGTTACTATGCAGCCATCCTCTCGGTTGCCCCTTGGACAGCGTGTCATGAATATCGGCGAAACAATCCGGAATTTCCGGCTGGAGAAAGGGATGTCGCAAGGCGACATCGAAAAGCGCACGGGACTGTTGCGCTGCTACCTCTCCCGCGTGGAAAACGGGCACACCATCCCTTCGCTGGACACTCTCGCAAAAATTGCCGGAGCCATGGAGCTTCCGCTGTCTCACTTTTTCCTTGATTCCGGGGGAAGCAACGGTTCCAAGGGCCTGCCTCAGCTTTCAGACGACGAAGTGCGATTCCTGACCCAGATTCGGCGCTATGCCGCCAGCCTGAACGATAGCGACCGCAAGCTGGTCCTCGCCATGGTCAAGAAGATGGCAAGCGTTTCAAAGTAGCGCTCCACCGGCCTCTGTATTAAGCCCAACGTGGCAGCGAGGTAACCCGGGCTGACTGGAACTTCAGGGTACCTTCGTACATTTCTTTGGTGGTCCTTAGAAACCTCGCCCTCCATCCCTTTCGGCCTTAAACTGCTGTGCGGGGAAGGTCTCGTGACCATAGACGAAGAATTAACTCTGCTCGAATCACAGCTGCGCCGGCTCAAGATCGAATACGAGATCTATTTCAGCAACCCTACCAAAAAGCCGCCAACGGATGTCGAGTGGAAAGTATTGAGCCTGCTGCGCAAGTTCAGCGACGGCGCCCGCATGGGCATTGCCCAGCGATTCCGTTACAACGAAATGGCGCAGCGCTATGCTATTTATAGCGATCTCTGGCGCAAGAAGGGGCGCATCCGCGAAGAAGGTTACCGCCGTCCGCAGGATGCGCTGCTCTCCATCCAGGGGCTACGAGCGGAAAACAACGAACCTGAACGGCGCGTTTATGGAGTGAGTGCGGCTGCGCTCGCAGCCGTCGCCGCTAGCAGGACGGGCCTCTTAGAATCGAGTTTTCCGACGCTGGCGCAGAAAAGGATCAGGTATCCAAGCTCTATCACGCTCTTACTCAGGCCAAGAAAAAGGCTGGCGAGAACGTTTCAGGCAATCTCGACAGCTTCGCCACTTTTGTGCAGAAGAAAACCGAACAAATCCGCAAACAATACGGCTGTCCCAGCGTGGAATATACCGTGGAGATGGAGAACGGCCAGGTCCGGTTAAAGGCCAAGGCAAAAGCTTAGCGTGACTCTCGGAACCCGGCGGAGGTCACCTGTCGGACAAGACGGGTTTCCCGGGAGCACTCCCTTTGGTAATACACCTCACTGCACCTTTTTCGCTGCAATTTTACATAGCTGCAACATCTTCAAAGTAAGATAACTGCTTGGAATAGGGAGGCCCTGGAGCGTATGGGAATGCGTAGCCCAGCTCGCAACGCACTGCCCCTGCAAGTAGCGGCAGTTTGCTATCGCCGGCGAGGGCCGTCAGTCGAGTTCCTGCTGGTGAATACGAATGGTGGAAGTAAATGGACCTTCCCCAAGGGTGATCCCGAATCGTCTCTCTCGCATAGCCAGGCGGCACAGCGCGAAGCCTGGGAAGAAGCCGGCGCCCACGGCCATATTGAACCCCGTCACTTTCATTTGTACGTTCACTCCAAAGGAGTTTTCTGGAAGCCGCCGGGCGTGCAGGAATTCGTGGTCAAAGCATTCCTGATGGAAGTGGAGCACGCTGGTCATCCTCCTGAAGGGATGCGAAACCCTACTTGGTTCCCCCCCGAGGACGCCAAAAAGACGCTCGCCAAAGGCCGGGAAGTCAAGTATGCGCGGGAGTTGCAGGCGGTAGTGGACCGGGCTTTAGAGCAGCTAGGGGCGGCGAAGCTGGAGGCGGCGCGACCGTCCTGAAGTGCAGGCCAGAAACGATATCTTCATTTGATCTTCAGTCCCACCGCTGACTGCAAATTCGTTTGCCGCTGATCGAACGTCCAGAAGTGGTCGGCTTTCAACTCCAGGGCACAGGCGACGTGAAGGGTATCGAGAGTTCGTGCACCGACCTGCGCAGTGTGCTTCTCAGCCAATTTTACGCACAATTCCCAAGCACCTTCGGGCAGGTCCGCCATACGCCACCATCCTTGCTTACAATGCTGGTCGAATAGGCGGTGGGCGCGATCGGCTTCGCTGCGCGAGGCGCTTCCGCGAAAAACGTGCAATTCGATGGCATGGGCCCACTCCGCCACGTGCAGGGGAGTAATCCAAAGAGTGGGCTTCAAGGCGAAACGCTTCTCAACTTCCGGCGTATGCCGGTCGGGGACGTAAAGTGAGACAAAAAAACTCGTATCAGCGTAGATGCTCAATAGCGCCCACGCTCCTTGATAAGCAGGTCAGCACCGGGCAGAACGCGATGTCCAAAAATTTCTTTGCGTAGGGCCGCGAAATCAGGCCATTCGCCGGAAGGCGGTGCAACGTTCTCAGGAACGATGCGCGCGATGATTTGATCGCGCTCGCGGAGTTCAACGGTTTTTCCGGCGCGGAGCCAAGCCTTCAACTTGCGCGTGTCGCGAAGCTGGCGAATGTTCACGCTGGGCATGAATCATTGTGTCACATATGGTGACACAACATCAATGGCGGATATCCTCCGAAATGGGAAATGCACACCTGCAGCTTTTTGACTTGTCGTGAGGACTCGCCTTCGAACGAGTGACCGAAAACGCTATTGCAGTCTCGGCAAACACGGACTGTTTTTCGTCCCCCCAAGAATTGAGGGAATACATGATCATCTGTAAGTTGCGCAAAAGGGGGATCACAGTAAGGGCAGCCTTCGGAATTCACTATCTCGCCCACACAGATAATTGTACTTGTTTGATGCCAGCCATATTGCTGACCGTGCTCAAACCAATGTTCTCAGTAGTCGTGCTCTCGTGAGACGATAGCTTTGTCATGATTCAGCTCGCCTCTGCCGGGAAACGCTATGGCCATAAGCTCCTCTTCGAGCAAGCAGACTGGCTGATCACCCCCAAAGACCGTGTCGGCCTGGTAGGGGCGAATGGGACAGGAAAATCCACTTTATTGAAGGTTCTAGGCGGGTTGGAGTCGCTGGACTACGGCACCCTCAGTGTCGCCAAAGGCATCAGCTTTGGCTATTTACCGCAGGATGGACTGTCGCTCTCTGGCCGCAGCGTGTTTGCCGAGTGCATGTCGGTTTTTGACGAACTCCGCGCCATGGAGCAGGAGATGGAAGACCTGACCACCCGCATGTCGGAGGTGGACCACTCCTCGGCTGAGTATGCGCAGATTGCCGACCGCTATCATGTCATCCAGCATGAGTTCCAAACGCGCGACGGGTACGCGATTGAAGCGCAGGTCGGGACGGTGCTGACCGGGCTGGGCTTTACAAAAGAAGACTGGCACCGCCAGACCGAAGAGTTCTCCGGCGGCTGGCAAATGCGATTGGCCCTGGCCAAGCTGCTGCTGCAGAAACCCAATCTATTGCTGCTCGACGAGCCTACCAACCACCTCGACCTGGAAGCCCGCAACTGGCTGGAAGACTATCTGACCCACTATCCGAATGCATTCGTCCTTATTTCGCACGACCGCTATTTCCTTGACGTGACGGTCAACAAGATCGTTGAGATATGGAACAAGCGAATCCACTTCTATCCGGGCAACTACGACAAATATCTGGCGCAGAAGACACAGCGGCGCGAGCAACTGCAAGCCGCTTACAAGACGCAGCGCGAGCGCATTGAGCAACTGGAATTGTTCATCAACCGCTTTCGCTACCAGGCAACCAAGGCCAAGCAGGTGCAGAGCCGGATCAAAGAACTGGAAAAGATTGAGCGGATCGAAATCCCGGAAGAGGAGAGGACAATTCATTTTTCGTTCCCGCAGCCGAAACCCAGCGGACGAATAGTGGCTGAGTTGACGGACATAGCCAAGTCCTATGGGCCGAAGCAGGTATTTTCGAACGTGAATTTTGTTATCGAGCGCGGCGACCGGGTCGCGTTAGTCGGGGTGAACGGCGCGGGAAAATCCACGCTGATTAAGCTGCTGGCCGGGCGCGAGCCGTCAACCGCAGGCGAATGCCGGCTAGGCCACAACGTCCAAGCCGATTATTTCGCGCAGGACCAGTACAAGGAGCTCAATCCGGAGGCCCGGATTCTTGACGACCTGAGCGATTACTCTGCGCGCTCTACGCAGACCGAGCTACGCAGCCTGCTGGGGTGCTTTTTGTTTTCTGCGGATGACGTGTTCAAGCGCATTGCAGTGCTTTCCGGAGGTGAGCGCAACCGTTATGCGCTGCTGAAAATGCTTCTCAATCCGGCGAATTTCCTCTTGCTCGATGAGCCGACCAACCACCTGGACATGCAGGCGAAAGATGTTCTGCTCGAAGCATTGGCCGGCTATACCGGCACGGTGGTGTTCGTTTCGCATGACCGGTATTTCATCGACAAGCTGGCAACCCGAGTCTTCGAAATCGGCGGCGGGCAGGTGGAAGTTTACCCCGGTAATTATGAGGACTATCTGTGGCGCAAGCAGGGTGGGGCCGCGGAGTTGCAGGCTTCACTGGTGTCGCCTGCCCCACTCGCTCCGCCAACTAACGGCAAAGCGACGGCCGAGAACGCGCAACCTTCTACTTCCAAGCGCCTGAACCCGATTAAGCGCAAGCAGATGGAGGAGCGCATCGGGGAATTGGAGGCCGAAATCAGCGAACTGGAAACAACGATTGCCCACTGCGAGTCTTCCCTGCAGACATTCGTTAGCGCTGAAGAAACGACTCGCATCACGCGTGAACTCGAGAACTCTCGTACACGCCTGCAGAGCCATCTGGTAGCGTGGGAGCAGATGAATCAGGTACTCGAGACTTAGTGGCCAGCCCACGGCCACCCGGTCTTGTTCTTCCGTAACCTCCTTTATCAGAGCAACCCGTGCGATATTCAGTGTGGCTCAAGCCGAAAGACATCCCATAGCCGCGAATTCCCCGCTTCGCCGCGTTGAACCAAGAAAGGCCGGAATCGCATGTTGCAGTCATCTGAGAACCAGAAGCCCAATAGTCCGTCAACGGCGTTCGCGCCCATGAGCGCGGCAGGCTCTTCCACGGAACAGGCCACCATTGGCCGCTCGCTAGTCATCAAGGGTGAGGTCAGCGGCGCTGAATCGCTCTACATAGACGGCTGCATCGAAGGCAGCATCACTGTAGCCGACCACCGCGTGACCATCGGGCGCAATGGCAAGGTCACGGCCAACGTCACCGCCCGCGAAGTTGTCATCATGGGCAAAGTAAAAGGCAACATCCAGTGCGCCGACCGCCTCGACATTCGTGGGGAAGGTTCCTTGACCGGCGATGTGATTACCCAGCGCATCAGCGTGGAAGATGGCGCCATCCTGAAGGGCAGCGTGCAGGTTCGGGCCTCGGAAGCGAAGCACGACAAGCCCAACGGCCAGGCGAAGCCTTCCGGCTCGGAAACCAGCAGCTCATTGTCTGGTGATCAGCATAAAAGCGCCGCAATGGGCGCGTAAGATTTCTCCCTCGTCCGCAAGACAAAGGGCGCGTGCCTGGCACGCGCCCTTAATTATTCTTCCGGAAGCCCTTCACTTTTTCAGATCGAGCGACGCCGAATTCATGCAGTAACGCAGGCCGGTCGGAGCCGGTCCATCGGGAAAGACGTGCCCGAGATGGGCATCACACCGGGAGCAAAGCACCTCCGTCCGCCGCATACCGAAGGTGTTATCACCATGTTCGACAACCGCGTCCGGGTTTACCGGAGATGAAAAGCTCGGCCAGCCCGTACCGGAATCAAATTTTGTATCCGAGTTGAACAATGGTTGACCGCAGCAAACACATACGAATGTGCCGTGGTCTTTGGTATTCCAGAATTTTCCGGTGAAGGCCGGCTCGGTGCCGGCTTTGCGGGCTACCTGGTACTGTTCAGGGGTTAACTGCTTCCGCCATTCCTCGTCAGACTTGACGACTTTTTCCGCCATATCAAATTCACCTCACTTCCGTTAGATGCGCTGGCGCGCTTGAAGTTCCAGCATGGGCTTTTAGCGCAGGCCCAGGGCTCGCATGACAAAAAAAACAAACATTCCGAGCAGAGCGGCGAACGGCAACGTCACAATCCAGGCCAGCAGCATGTCCCAGATCAATCTGCGATTAGTTCCAGCACTTTGGCCTGCGGCAATGCCAATAATGGCTCCGCTCGCCACATGAGTCGTGGACATGGGAAGTCCTAGCGCCGCCCCTGGGGCCACAAGCGCAGCCGTAATGAGGTTTGCGATAAATCCCTCGCGATGATTCATGCGCGTTACTTTGCAGGCCAGGACTTCCGTTACGCGCCGTCCTGCAATCCAGCTCCCGGCCATCATGCCGCCTGCGACCAAAACAAAATACCGGACGGGCATAACCGCGCCGTATCCCGTTAGGACCGAAGCCGCAAGGATGAGCGCGACCATTTTGGGGGCGTCGTTCAGGCCACGCGCAAAGCTGGTGGCTCCGCTGGTCAGCCAGTGAAGATGGTTCAAGGTAATTCCGGGCGAGGTACGAGTTGCGGAATTGCAGGTCGAAACTGCGAGGTACGGGATGCTTTGAGCCAAGGCAGCGGAACCGTCGCTTTGGGTTCGTAGAATGACCGCAAATTGCGGTTCTGCGCAGAGGCAATCGGCGCCGCTCTCTGGCGCAAGCACGGCCCAGAGCTTTAAGGCCGCAGTGGTGAGCAAGAGAGACAGCACGGGGCTCAGCAATAAGGGCAGGGCGACCCTGGTTACAAGCCCTGGCCAATTTATTCCTGCTACGCCATAGGCAAGAATGGCGACACCTGCGATCGAGCCGACGATCGCGTGGGTGGTCGAAACCGGGAGCCCCTTGCGCGTAGCCAGGGCAACCCAGAGCGCAGCACCCGCGATGGTGGCGCTTGCCGCTGCAATCGTGGGATGTATGCCGGCAGCAAATAGTCCTTTGCCGAATGTTTGAATCATGGCCTTAGCCAGGAAAGCTCCCACGACCGCTCCAATGCCGGTCCACAGCGTGCCCCATGCAACCGCACGCCGGTAGTCGGCCACGCCGCTGCCCACGAGGGTGGCGATCCCTTTAGAAACGTCGTTGGCGCCATTGATATAGGCAATTCCCAGACCAAGTACGAAAACCAGGCCCAGAGTTGGCGTCACTTGGAGCCCTCCGTTCCAGCTCCGATTTTGAAATAGCGCCCGTGAAAATAAAGCAGCGGATTCCCCTCGCGGACCACCACGTCTTCAACTTCAGCGATGAAGATAGTGTGGTCGCCCGCATCCTGCGTGGTATCGAGCCGGCATTCGAGATACGCCAATGCTCCATGGAGAACCGGCGTGCCGTGGGCGGTGCGATCGAAGAGGGCCGCTGGATCTAGCTGCGCATCCGGTGAGCGGGCATAGACCTCCGAGATGTACTGCTGGTCCTCCGAAAGCACATTGATTCCGAAGCGCTTGCGGGCATGCAAATGAGCGTGGGTGCGGGCACGCCGGTCCACGCAGACCAGAACCAGCAATGGATCCAGCGAAACGGAAGCGAAAGCGTTGGCAGTCATCCCGTGGACCTGGCCGTTGTCGTCCACGGTAATGATGGTGACGCCGGTTGCGAAACAACTCATTGCTCCGCGGAATTCCGCCTGAGTGAGGCTCATGTGCTCCAAAGTTGTAACACGGCGGGCGGCGCTCAGGAAACGGCGCTGCAATCTCATGTATGATTTTCATGTCATAAGGTCTTCGGAGGAGTGCCGTTGGCCCCGGTCATAGAGCAAAACCTTGCCGCGTTTTTGGACGAAGCCCACGATGGCCGGCTGTCGCGCGATTCCGCTTGCGCTCTGATTCGCAGCAGCGACGACGAATTGCCTGCTTTGCTCGCTGCCGCCAGAGAGGCCAGGAAAAAATTCAAGCCCGGTGTCATCACCTATTCCCGCAAAGTCTTTCTGCCGCTCACCAACCTGTGCCGGGACTACTGCGGATATTGCACCTTCCGCCGCGATCCCGGTGAACCCGGAGCGCACACCATGACGCCGGAAGAAGTTCTGCAGGTTTGCCGCGAAGGCCAGAGGATGGGATGCACCGAGGCCCTGTTCAGCCTGGGCGACAAGCCCGAGCTTGCGTTCCAGGAAATGCGAGACACTCTTCGCCGGCTGGGCTACAACTCCACCCTGCAATATCTGGAGGCTATGTGCGAGCTGGTGCTGCGCGAGACTTCGCTGTTGCCCCACCCCAACCCGGGGCTGCTGAGCGCTGAGTGGATTGCCCGCCTGGCCGCCGTTTCGCCGAGCATGGGTCTGATGCTGGAAACTGTTAACGCCGATCTACTAGCGCCCGGAGCGGCCCACGACAACGCCCCGGACAAGGTTCCTGCCAAACGTCTGCGCATGATCGGAGAAGCCGGGAAGCAGAATGTCCCCTTCACGACGGGCCTGCTGATCGGTATCGGGGAAAGCACCGGAGGACCGCGTGGATACGTTGCTGGCCATCCGTGAACTGCATCGCCGCTATGGCCATATCCAGGAAGTCATCGTCCAGAACTTCCGGGTCAAGCCCACCATTCCCATGCGCAACTGGCCTGAGCCCAGTCATGGCGAGATGCTGCGCGCCATTGCTGTCGCGCGGTTGCTGATGCCGGACGTCAATATTCAGGCGCCGCCAAATCTTTCTGCGCCTTACTATGACGATCTGCTCGATGCCGGTATCAATGACTGGGGCGGAATCTCCCCTTTGACCCCAGATTTCATCAATCCGGAGAAGCCGTGGCCGCATCTGGAACAGTTGCGCTTGCGCACGGAGGCAAAGGGTTTCAGCTTGCAGCAGCGGTTGCCCGTCTATCCTGAGTTCATCGCGGCGGCAACTGCCCGCGGTGGATTGCTCGCCGAGAAAGTCAACGCTGCCGTCGATGCCCATGGCCTGGCGCGAAAGTCACGGGCCGCATGATCACGGTGCTGACAGGGGGCACCGGCGGCGCCAAGTTTGTGGATGGCCTGCGCCGAGTGGTTCCTCCCAACGAGCTTACGATCATCGTCAACACCGGCGACGATTTCGAATGGTGGGGATTACGTATCTCACCGGATGTGGACTCGATCACCTACGTCCTGGCCGATCTTCTCAGCAAAGAGCGCGGCTGGGGCGTGCAGGATGACACGTTCCTGTGTCTGGACCGCATGAAGAACATGGGGCAGCCGGCGTGGTTCCAGTTGGGTGATCGCGACCTGGCGGTTCATCTTCTCCGCACGCAGCTCATCAAGAATGGCAAAACGCTGGCCGAGGCTACGGCAGAAATCGCAGCCAAACTGAGCATCGAAGCCACGATTCTCCCTATGAGCAACGACTCAGTCAAGACCAGAGTGGAAACTCCTGTGGGTGAGATTAGCTTTCAAGAGTATTTCGTGAAAGGACGTTATCGGGACGAAGTGAAATCGGTCCGTTTTGCCGGTGTGGAAACATCCAGTCCTGCTCCCGGCGTGCTCGACGCAATTCTCTCAGCCGAAGCTGTTCTTATCGCACCCAGTAATCCCATCACGAGCATTGGTCCTGTTCTTGCTGTGCTCGGCATCCGCCAGGCATTGTGCCAAACCTCGGCGCCGGTCGCTGCCGTCAGCCCCATTGTCGGCGGATCTGCGGTTTCGGGCCCGGCGGGGGCTTTAATGACTGCTCGAGGTCTCCCGGTGTCTTTAGCCGGTGTTGCCAAAGCCTACGAGGATTTTCTGGATCTGTTGATCGCCGACAACCGTGATGCCCAGGACGCGGCAACGCTCGGCCAACCCGGCCTGAACGTGCGCTGTACCAATACGATCATGAGAACCCAACAGGATCGCAGTGACTTAGCCAAAGCGGTTCTTACATGCCTCTCTGCCCAGGGGACAACGAGTCCGACTGGTGTGAGAAACTGATCGCAGTCCCAGAGCCGCAACAATTGCATGATTCTGATTCCGGTCAAAAACCTCTCCACCGCCAAGCAGCGCCTGGCCGACATCCTGGACCAGCCGGCACGTACCCAGCTGGCGCAGGCCATGTTGCTGGACGTGCTGGAAGCGGTTGCCGCGTGGGATGATCGCCCCGAAATCAGCCTAGTAAGCGGCGACCCCTACGCCCTGGAGCTGGCGCGCAGATTCCGCTTTCAGGTGATTCCAGACGCGCTCAATCCAGGCGAGACCGGGGCTATCGAGATGGCGACGCGGTTCTGCGAAGCGCGTGGAGCGGAAAGCACCATGGTAATTCCCGCCGACATTCCACTCATTAGCTCGAGCGAGTTGCAGCAGATTTTCCGCGCCGCCCCGCCGCAAGGCTCGGTGCTGGTTCCGGCAGCGGATGGCCGCGGCACCAACGCTATTCTGCGCCGCCCGGCCGGATTGTTTCCGCTGCGCTTTGGCAATGACAGCTTCCAGCCGCATTTGGCTGCTGCGAAGGTCACGGGGAAACCGTGGGTTGTGCTTTCACTCACCGGCGTCGGCTTGGATGTTGATAATCCGTCCGACTTGAAGCGGCTCGCCGAAACCAAAGGCGAAACCCGCTCGCAGCGCCTGGCCCGAGAGTGGGGCTTCGACGATATTCGACTGGTAGCGAACCGGTGATGCCTTCTGCCTCAAAGAAAAATACGGAGCTTTGCCTCATTCCTTTGCCGCTGGCAGTAGACGTGCGGCCCGGCGACTCTCTGGCCGAAATCCTACTGTCGTCTCTCCCGCCTCGTAAGTTAGCCGCCGGCGATATTCTCGTCATCAAACACAAGATCGTGTCCAAAGCAGAAGGCCAAGTCGTGGAGTTGAACCGAGTTTCGCCTTCCGCGTCAACCCGTGCCTGGGCACGGCGAAACCAGTTGGATGCCCGAGTCACAGAAGTGGCTCTCGCCCAAAGCCGCCGCATCGTTCGCCGGAAGCGCAACGTGCTGATCACGGAAACGCGGCACGGCTTCATCTGCGCCAACAGCGGGGTAGATGTTTCCAACGTCAACGGCGGAAGCCAGGCTCTGCTCTTGCCGGAAGATCCCGACCAGTCGGCTTTGCGATTGCACCGCGAGTTGAAGAAACGCCTGCAGCTTTCGATTCCTGTAATCATCAGCGATAGCTTCGGCCGGCCCTGGCGCGAGGGTCTTACCGACGTAGCCATCGGACTTTCCGGCCTGCGGCCGCTGCGAGATTATCGCGGGCATCGCGATCCCCACGGCTATCCGTTACACTCGACGGTAGAGGCGGTCGCCGACGAACTGGCTTGTGCTGCCGGCCTGGTTTGCGGCAAGCTGGAGCGGACTCCTGTTTGCATCATTCGCGGGTTTGCTTATCGGTCCGGGCCGGGAAGTGCGCAACAACTGATCCGCCCGGCCAAATATGATCTTTTTCGTTGAGTCATTCCTAAGAGGAGGAACTCATGCCCCGTGTTCTCTCACAATCTGAACTGGAAGACTTTCCTTCCCTCGAATGGCAAGATGCCGCGCAGCGCACAACCCCCGAGGTTCGCGAGGCACTCGATCTGGTTCTCGAAAAACAAAATGGCGCCGTTCTCTCGAACCAGCAATGCCTGCTGCTGGCTTATGCCGAAGGCGATGACCTGCTGGCATTGCTGGCTGCCGCCGATGCCCTCCGCCGCGAGATGGTGGGCAATCTTGTCACATACGTGGTCAATCGCAATATCAATTTCACCAACGTTTGTTTTGTGGGCTGCAAGTTCTGCGCCTTCAGCCGCGGTCCGCGCGAGCCCGACACCTACTTTTTGAGCATGGAGCAAATTGCGCAGAAAACCAAAGAGGCATGGAATCTTGGAGCCACCGAGGTTTGCATTCAGGGCGGCCTGCCCCGCGACCTGCCGCCATTTCACTATCGCGACATTCTGCGGACCGTGAAGATGGCTGTGCCCGGCATGCACATTCACGCTTTTTCGCCGATGGAAATCGTTTACGGTGTCGAACTAACCGGTATGCCGCTCGCGGATTATCTTTGCATGCTGCGCGACAACGGGCTCGACACTCTGCCCGGCACTGCCGCTGAAGTTCTCGACGACGAAATTCGCCACGTGCTCTCGCGCAATAAAGTTTCGACGGCACAATGGAAGGAGGTCATCCGCACCGCGCACCGCTGCGGCATTCGCAGCACCTCCACGATGATGTACGGGCACATGGAGACGCCTGCGCACTGGGTCAATCAGTTGCTGCTGCTTCGCGAAATGCAAAGCGAGACCGGAGGCTTCACAGAATTCGTGCCGCTGGGCTTCATCCATAACAACACGATCTTGTTTCAGCAGGGGTTGTCGCGTTCAGGGCCTACGCTGGGCGAGCATCTCAGGATTCACGCCTTGGCGCGGGTCATGCTGGCGGGCTCGATCAACAATATTCAGGTTTCCTGGGTCAAATTGAACCGGCGCTTGTCGCAGCTTTGCCTGCATGCGGGCGCCAACGATTACGGCGGTACGCTGATGGAAGAAAATATCTCCCGCGAAGCCGGCGCCGACGCCGGCCAGTACACCAGCCCGGAAGATTTCCAGGCGATGATTCTCGAAACCGGCCGCATTCCTGCCGAGCGCAACACCATCTACTCGCGAATCCGCATTAAGCAGCCAGCGGAACCGTTCATCGCGGAAGAATCGTGCGCACCGGAGTTCGCCTGATCATGCCGGGAACGATTGCGGTCCTCGGCGGCACCGGGCCGGAGGGCTTCGGCTTGGCGCTGCGCTGGGCCCGGGCCGGCGAAACCGTGATCATCGGATCACGGGATGCGCAGCGGGCTCAAGATGCCGCCGCAAAAATCAAAGAGCGCGTGAGCGACGCCAAGATTTCCGGCGAAGAAAACTCCGCCGCCTGCGCTGCCGCCGACATCGTCGTGGTCACCGTTCCTTTTGAGGCGCAGGCCGGGTTGCTCAAGCAGATCAAGCCTGCGATTCGCCCGGGCTGCACCATCGTGGATACACCGTGCCGCTGGCAGCGAGCGTGGGGGGACGCGCCACGCGCACGCTCGGTGTTTGGCAAGGGTCCGCCGCGCAGCAGGCCGCCGAGCTTGTTCCCAAGGGAATTCCGGTGGTAGCGGCTTTCCACAATATTGCCGCGGATTTGCTGAACTCCGATGCGCCGGTGGATTGCGACGTCATCGTGCTGCAGCGACGATGCCGCGGCCAGCCAGCAAATTCAGGCGCTCGCCACGAAAATTCCCGGCGTGCGCGCTCTGGATGGCGGCAAGCTGGAGAACGCCCGCATTGTGGAGCAGATCACCGCGTTGCTGATCGGACTCAACATCCGCCACAAGGGCCACTCCGGAATTCGCATCACCGGCCTGCCGCCGAGCGCATATCAGACCCAATGAGGGCCTTCCTCTGTGACTCCTGTGGCGAACGGAAACACGATTGAGTTTCGTAATGTTTCCTATCGATTCAGTAACGGCCACGAGCTCCTCCGCGATCTGAACCTCGCAGTGCAAACCGGAGAAACTCTCGTTCTTCTTGGCCGCAGCGGCTCGGGCAAGACCACCACGCTCAAGCTGATCAATCACCTGCTGTTCCCCAGCGACGGCGAGGTTCAGGTCAATGGCCGTTCTACCCGTGACTGGGACGTGATCCAACTGCGTCGCGGTATTGGCTACGCCATCCAGGACGTCGGTCTCTTCCCCCATTTCACCGTCGCGCGCAACATCGCGGTGGTGCCGCAAATTGAGGCTTGGCCCGCGGACCGCATCCAGGGCCGGGTGCAGGAACTGATGAAACTGGCCGGCCTCGATCCGCAACTGGCCGGGCGCTATCCTCGCGAGCTCTCCGGAGGGCAGCGGCAGAGAGTCGGCGTAGCTCGCGCTTTGGCCGCCGACCCACCTATTTTGTTGATGGACGAACCCTTCGGCGCGCTCGATCCCATCACTCGCGTGGAATTGCAGCGCGAATTCCTCGCCTTGCAGAAACGCCTGCACAAGACGGTGGTCTTCGTGACTCACGATTTGCGCGAGGCTCTGCTGCTGGGAACTCGAATCGCGCTCATGGAGGCGGGAAAGTTGGTCACAGTGCTCCCAGCCAAAGAGTTCGCGGGCTCACCCGATCCCCTGGTCGCGCAGTACATCGCTGCCTTCGGCCCGGAGCCAAACACTTAACGGCGGCGGTTGCTCAGCTGAAAGGCGAAACATGAACTTCTGGCAATTCGTCTTACAGAATCACACCGAGGTCCTGGAACTCACCGGAGAGCACCTCTGGCTGGTCGGGGTCTCCACCGTACTCGCCGTGCTGATCGGCATCCCGCTCGGCATCCTGATCACACGCAAACCGGCGCTGAACAAGCCAATCCTGGGCAGCGCCAACATCATTCAAACCATCCCCAGCCTGGCGCTCTTCGGATTTCTACTGCCTGCGCCGTGGATCGGTGAGCGCGCCGACCGTCTCGCCATCCTCGCGCTGACTCTCTACGCGCTTTTGCCGCTCATTCGCAACACCTACACCGGCATCAAAGGCGTGGACCGCTCCGTGGTAGAAGCCGCGCGCGGCATGGGAATGACGGACGGCCAGCTCCTGTGGCAAGTGGAACTCCCTCTCGCGCTGGGCGTGATCATTGCGGGTGTGCGAGTGGCGACCGTGATCTCCATCGGATTGGCGACCATCGCCGCCGCGATCGGGGCAGGCGGACTCGGCGAATACATCTTCCGCGGGTTGGCGATGGTAAATAATTCCGTCATCCTGGCTGGGGCCATCCCGGCCGCAATCCTGGCTCTGCTGGCAGACGTCAGCCTGGGATGGCTGGAGAAGCGGCTAAGCCCACGCTGACCCGTTGGGTGGCGCAGCGCCTTTACCGTTGCGATGAAAGGCTGGCAAACGGTCGCCATCAGCCGCTAATGAAACAGTTCTCACCATGCGAAATTCCATCCTGACCATCGTGACACTGGCGCTCTTAACCGCCTGCGGCCCTCCGCGCCGGGATCGCATCATCATCGGCTCCAAGAATTTCACCGAGCAACTCATCCTCGGCGAAATCATAGCTCAGCAGATTGAAAGCAAAACTCATCTTCCCGTAGAGCGCCGTTTCTATCTGGCCGGCACCTACATCTGCCATCAGGCAATCCTCGGCGGGCGCATTGACATATATCCCGAATACACCGGCACCGCTCTCACCGCCGTGCTCAAGCAAAAGCCGGAAGGCAACCCGGAGGATGTTTACAAGCGAGTCAAATCCGAATACGCCCGCCGTTTCCATCTCGCGGTAGGCGAACCATTAGGTTTCAACGACACCTTCGCTATTGAAATCCGCGGCGAGGATGCCCGCCGCCTGCATCTCCACACCATCTCGGAGGCCGCCCAATACACTCCGCAATGGCGCGCCGGGTTCGGCTACGAGTTTATGGAGCGCCCCGACGGATACAAAGGTCTGGCCGCAACCTACGGCCTGCGCTTCGCTGCTCCTCCGCGCATTATGGATTTGGGCCTGCTCACTCGCGCACTCAAAGACAAACAGGTGGATCTGATCGCCGGCAACACGACCGATGGGCTTATCCCAGCGCTCGATTTGTTCGTTTTGGAGGACGACCGGCACTATTTCCCGCCCTACGAAGCCGTTCCCATCGTCCGCGAACAAACTCTGAAGGACCATCCTGAGGTGAACACGGCGTTGGATCAGCTGGCGGGAAAAATCTCTGACGATGAAATGCGGCGGCTCAACTACGCCGTAGACGGCGAGCATCGCGATGTAAAAGAAGTGGTCCGCGAATTCCTGCTGAAGAAAGGACTTTGAAGCCGTTCTCCGGCCACATGGGATAGCGCCAAGCTGTCCAGTTGAGCGAAGCTCAGCCGCGCCAGAGCAACCCAGATCAGTTCTTTTCCAAATTCGCCGGCACTTCCAGATGGATGAGCGGCGGTGGTGTCTGCGACGGCCCCGCGTGCAAACCGCACTCCGTCTTTTTGAATCCGGACCAGCGGCCGGCGCGCGGATCTTCCCCAGGCTTAACCGGCCGGGTGCAATGGGTGCAGCCGATGCTGGGATAATCCCGGTCATGCAACACGTTGTATGGAACCTTATGGCGGACGATATAGTTCCACACCTGCTTCGAGGTCCAATCGGCCAGAGGATTGATTTTGACCAGCTGAAATTTCTCGTCCCACTCCACCTTGCGGGCCCCGGAACGGAACGAAGTCTGGTCGCGGCGGATCGATGTAATCCAGGCGCGCAGTTCGGAGAGCTTGCGGCGCAGCGGCTCTACTTTGCGCATGCTGCAGCATTTATCGGGATCGTGCGTCCACAGGGCCGGGCCATGAGTGCGCTCCTGCTCCTCCGGCGTGAGCGCGGAATAGATCTTCTCCACCTTGATGCCGTAGTGGCGCTCGACCCGGTCAATCAGATCGTAGGTCTCCGGAAAAAGAAATTCCGTATCGCCGATGAAAATGTTCATTGCCGGATTCACACGGGTGGCGATATCAATGAGCACCAAACCTTCCGCGCCGAAAGCCGAGGCCATGGCGACGTCATTCTTAAAAGTCGAAAAGGCCCAGCGCAGCGTTTCTTCGGGCTTCCATTTTTCTGACAGAATCTGCACCTGCTCCAGTGTCTCTCTCACTCGGATTGCTCCTGGGAACCCGCGTTTGCGGGAAATTGAGTTTTTGACATGGTGACCAAATCCTTTTCCATCTCGATCAACGCGGAAACTTGCTGCAAGGAAGCATGGTCGGCAAACTGGACGACCTTCCCGACGATCAATAGCGTGGGCGCCGGAAGTTGCGGAGCCTGGGGGAGGGCTGCGAGCGTCGTTCGATGAACTTGTTCTTGCACAGATGCAGCCTGGGAAATAATGGCGCAGGGCGTAGCCTCATCGAGTCCCGCGCTGACCAGGCGCTGTGCGGTCGCCTCATAGCGATAACCGGGCATGTAGACGACAATCGTGGCATTCGGCGGAAGCTGCGCCGGCCATTGGCTGAAAGCAGCTTCTGAATGGTGGCCGGTCAGGATGACTAAGGCAGAGGAAACTTCCCGCTGAGTCAGCGGGATCTGCGTCGCAGCCGCCGCGCCCAGGGCAGCGGTTATGCCCGGAATCACCTCGACCTCAATTCCGGCCTGCCGCAGGGCTTCGATCTCTTCGCCGGCCCGGCCAAAGATGAGCGGATCCCCACCCTTCAGGCGAACCACCTGGAAACCCAGGAGGGCGAACTGAATCAGCAATGCGTTGATCTCTTCCTGACGCGCGCTCTTCTTGCCACACCGTTTTCCCACACTGCGTAACTGCGCTGTCTTGGGAACCAGCGCGAGAATCTCAGGTCCGATCAACTCATCGTGCAGCACGATGTCGGCAGACTTCAGCGCTCGAAAGGCTTTCAACGTCAGGAGCTCGGGATCTCCCGGGCCTGCCCCCACCAGCACCACTTTGCCCTTCATTGCGTTCCTCCCTTCGCCGCAGCGAAAGACTCACGGCTGGCGAGTTGGTGGAGGATTTGTTTGCGGCGTTCGGGATCCAGGTCCTGGGCAAACAGCTCTTCGCGTACACGCCCCAATTCAGCGACCCAGGCCGCATACTCCGGTCCGAATTGCTCTTCGAGTTCGTAACGGATACGCTGCGCGAGCGCCGGACTCAGCCCGCCGGTGGAAATGGCAATCTGCAACGCGCCCCGGCGTACCACCGCCGGATAGTAGAAGTCGCAATGCGCAGGGTCATCGACCGCATTGCAAAGAATGTTGCGTTGCCGGGCTTCGCGGAAGACTGCGCCGTTTACCTCAGTCAGAGAGGTGGCGGCAACTACGAGAAAGATACCGTCCAGGTCGCTGCCTTCAAAACTTCGCCGCTCCCAATCGATGCGGCGGGAAGCCGCCCACTCCGCCACCCTGGCGCCAGCTTCGGGCGCAACCACTCGGACTCTGGCCCCGGCTTCCAGTAGACCGGGAATCTTGGACTCCGCGATGCGGCCCGCGCCGACAACCAGGCAGTTCCGCCCTTCCAGCTTGACGAACATCGGGAACAAGCTGGGAGCTTTCTGCTCGCCCGGCACCGCCGAATTGTCCTCAAAATTGGCCATAAAAAACCACCGCCAGACTGTTGCGTCTGGCGGTGGGTATGATTGCTGTTTTGCTTGGTTATTCTTAGCTTAGCAGCCTCCCCGCGCCAGACACACGCATACAACAACACATACAACACCGGCAGCGGGCTTGAAACGAGGCTTCCATCCGCCCATTCAGGCTAAAGGGAGGCAGTCTTGAAGTCAAGGCTCTTTGGTGGGGCGAACAAAACACGCAAGCGGCGAGCAGCTATCCCGCGGCATGTTGCACCAGCGGTGGGGCCTCGTCCGGGCGCTTGCGCCGTCCCTTGGCTACAACCTCTTTGTAGACGCTCAAGATTTGCCGCACCGAAACATCCCAGGAGAATCGCTTGACCTGCTCGTAGGAACGCCGTTTCATCTTTTCCCTGAGTCCCTGATCGGTAAGCAGGCAATGTAAGGCGCGCTTGATCTCAAAAACATTCTCAGGATTCACCAGCACCGCCGCATTACCGACAACTTCCGGCAATGATGACGTATTGGATGAAAGCACCGGCGTTCCGTGGGCCATGGCCTCCAACGGCGGCAGACCGAAGCCTTCATAGAGCGAGGGGAAAACGAAGATTTTGGCGGCATCGTAAAACACCCGCAACACGTCGATGGGAATAAATCCCAGGAAGCGCACGTCATTCTGTACGCCGCCGCGGATCACGGTGCGTCGCAGGTCCGGGTGCTTGGAGAGTTCGTCCCCGATGATAATCAGCTTCAGGCCAGGGTATTTATCTTCCTTCTCGAGCTCTCCTTTCAAGGCCGAGAACGCCTCAATAATGCGCACGATGTTCTTATGCGGACTGATTCGGCCCGCATACAGCAGGAAGGGATAGTTGACCTGGTAGCGTTCGACCAGAAACTGCCGGTCGGCGTCGGTCGCGTGCCCGCTCAGGAAGCGTTCATCAATGGCGTTGTACACCACGTCGATATGTTGGGACGCAACACCAAAGAGCCTTTGGATTTCGCTCTTGGTGAAGCTGGAAACCGCAAAAATGCGCGCCGCGCGCTTCAGGGTTCGCCGGGTGAACTGAAAATTCAGCAGGCGTCGAAATTCTGAATGCCCGTTGGTGCGCGCCATATGCTCCAGCACGTCGTGGACGGTCAGAACGTAAGGGCAAGGCAGCCCACGCGGCATTCCGAACAGGTGCGGAATATGCGCCAGGTCGCAATGCAATTCTTTGAGGAGAGCACGAAACTGTAAGTAACCTCGGGGAGTGTTATCCGGCTCCAGCAGGGGAACGTTCTGGAAGTTGGGCGGCAGCGATCCCATCTCCGCCACCCTTCCCGGAGGTCCGATGAGGAAATATTGATTCTCCTGGTCCAGCCGGCTTAAGGCGCGCACCACATTGCGCGAGTAGGTCCCGATGCCAAACTCGGTGATCCGCCGGATATCGATTGCGACCTTCACAATGAATTTGTCCCCGTAATCTTACTCTCCCAGCCACGCCCCATACGGTTTCAGCGACTCGACGTGGTCGAAGATGATCTTCATTGCGGCTGTCATAGGAATAGCGAGAAGCAAACCCATGGCTCCCCAGATCCAGGCCCACACCAGCAGCGCCAAACTGACCGCCAGCGGATTCAACTGCAGCCGCTTGCCCAGGAGCTTGGGATAAAGGACATTCATGGCCAGCACGTGCATTCCGACTACCATCACCACAAGGGTGACCAGATCCTGGGATCCCATGTGTCCCAGACCCACAAAAATCGGCGGAAGTAACGCCAGCAAAATTCCCATGTAAGGGATCAGGCTGAGAAATCCGCTCATGAACCCGGCGAAATAGAAGAACGGCAAGTGCAGAATTGCAAAGGCCAGAGTGCTCAGGCTGCCGAGCAGAATACCGATCAGCAGATTTCCCACCATGAAACTGCGAATCATGGCGGAAATAAGACCGAGCGTGACGTAGGCGGTTTGCCGGCTCTCCGGGGCAAAGAGCATCACCGTGGCCGAACGCACGTGATGCTGCCAGGTGAGCATAAAGAAAACAAGAAAAGGTACAAAAGAGGCCAGCAATGCGGCTTGCGTCAGCGAACCGAAAGATTTGGTGAAAAGATCCGTCCAGTCGGTAGCTGGACGTACGTTGAGCACGCCTCTTTCGTGCGGAGGCGTCAAAACCTGCAAGGTCTCTGCCTTCTTCCGGAAGAGCAGCATGTATTCGCGGACTCGGGTGGTGTACCTGGGCAAATCCTGCGCCAGCGAGGCTGCCTGGTTCGACGAGAAATACAGCACCCCGCCAATCACTCCCAGCAACAATAGAACAGCTATAGCCGCAGCCAAACCGCGGGGAAGCCGCAGCCAGGTCAGGGCATCCACCACCGGAGCGAGAATGAAAGCAAGCAGCACGGAGACCAGGGTGACGACCAGGACGGTTTCTCCGTAGTCACACAGCGCCAAAATGAGAGCAACGCCAATTAGATTGAGCGTCCAGTGTCCATGCCATGAGCGTGGCAGCGCCTTCGCTTCTTCTGCCTCGGGCAATACGGTGATGACCGGGGAACTCTCGGTGACCATGGTCCTATCCTAGCCCAGTTCTGGCTACGCGGTCATCGGTTACCCCCTCCCAACAGTTCCACAACTGTTGAGGAGCCTCGCAGCACCTATAATCCTCTCGTGTCTGCCAGCCCGAACAATCTGCAAGTCCAGCCACGCGTTCTCGGTCTGGACGTCGGGAGTAAGACCATAGGAGTTGCCGTCTCCGATCCGCTGGGGATCACCGCGCAAGGCCTGCCAACCATCCGCCGCCAAAACAAAAGAAGTGACTTCGGGCACCTGCAGCACCTGCTTGCGCAGTACGCCGTAACCGAGATTGTCGTCGGCTATCCCTTGCGCATGAGCGGCATAGAGGGCGTGCAAGGAGAAAGAATGCAGCGTTTCGCGGACGAATTGCGCGCCAAGTTCAGCCTGCCGGTGCATCTTTGGGACGAACGCCTGACCTCGGCCGAGGCCAACCGGGTGCTCCGCAGCTCGGAAATCTCCATCCAGCGGCGGGGCGAGGCCGTAGACCGACTGGCGGCCGTGCTGATCCTGCAGAACTGGCTCGATGCCCGCGCGGCAAACGCCCAGAGATAGGGGAAAGGTATTTCCCCAGTTCGCCAATTGTTACAGTTTGATGAAATGCAAAGTGGCTACTAGTTGGCTCCTTAACCGCCCCGTTACAATGTTGTCGTGAAACCAAGTATTTTCGTTGTAGAAGACGATCCGGATATTTCGCGTCTGGTGCGCCACCATCTGGAAGGGGCGGGCTTCGCCCTTAAGCTGTTTCCCACCGGACATACCGTCCTGGCAGAGTCGGAACGCCAACGCCCGGCGCTGTTCATTCTGGACATCATGGTTCCCGGCAAGGACGGTTTCGAGCTATGCCGTCAGATTCGCCAGACGCAATCGCTGGCTCCCACGCCGGTCATTTTTCTCACCGCCAAAAGCAGCGAAGCGGACCGGGTCTTCGGACTGGAACTGGGCGCGGACGATTACATCCCCAAACCCTTCAGCCCCCGTGAACTCGTCGCCCGCGTGAAGGCTGTTCTGCGCCGCTTCGAGCGCCCGCTTTCGCCCGTTCCGCTGCGGGTGGGAGATATCGAGATCGATCCCGGCGCCATGACCCTGACCGTGCAGGGCAAGTTGGTAACCACCACCGCCACCGAGTTCCGCCTGCTCGATTACTTTGCCAGCCATTTGGGCCGCGTATTCACCCGCGACCAGTTGCTCGATTCGGTGTGGCGCGATACCGCCTACGTGACTCCTCGTTCGGTGGATGTTTACGTGCGCCGCATCCGCGAGAAAATTGAGCCCGATCCGGAGAATCCGTGCTATCTAAAGACGGTACGAGGTGCGGGTTACCGCTTCGAGGCTCCTAAGTGAGAAATCACATCTTCGTCAAGCTGCTGGCTGCATTCACGCTGGTGATCGCAGCAGCGGCGGTGACGCTGGATGTTTCCGTTCGCTACGGCAGAGGAACCTCCTCCGACCCTGAACGCGGAGTGCTGCTGGGCGCCATCCTTGCGTTGGGAGCGGCTCTTCTCGTCGCCGCCATAGCCGCTCAAGCCATTAACCGGCGTTTGCAGAGAATCGTGCAATTTGCCAATACCATCGCGGCCGGCGATTTGACCACCCGCATCACGGAAAGCTCGCACGACGAAATTGGCCAGGTTGCCGCGGCTCTGGACGTCACCGCCACCCAGTTCGAGAAGAACTTCGCCGCCCTGCGAACCAGCGAGCGTCAGTTGGAAACTGTACTGAACAGCATGCAGGATGCGGTGCTTGCCCTCGACCAAAACCAGTGTGTGCAATGGGCCAACCAGACCATGGAGCGGCTCATGCCCCAGCGTACGCGGCTCAACGCCCCCGTAGTGGAAACCATCCGCGATCCCGATTTTCTTCGGGCGGCGCGCGCCGCCAGCCAGGAAGGCAAAGTCTGCACCGCCCGGGCCGCTACCATCCTGCCCGGCCGCACCTTTGATGTAACGGCCGCTCCCTTGCCGGGGGGCGGCGCGGTCATCGTCCTGCGCGACCAGACTGAGACAGAACGCGTGGAGAAGACTCGCCGCGACTTCATCGCCAACGTCTCGCACGAGCTGCGCACTCCCCTCACCTCAATTCAGGGATACACGGAAACGCTGATAGACAGTGCTCCCGAAGAAAACTCCACTCGCGAGTTTCTGGAGGTAATTCGCAAGAACGCGACCCGCATGGGCCGGCTGACGGAAGACCTGCTGACCCTGGCGCGAGTTGAATCCGGCGAGCAGCGCTTCGATATTCAACCCGTTGTCTCCAGAACGCTGCTGCAGGAAGCTGTGCAGAGTTTTCGGGAAATGGCGAGAAACCAGGGCGTAGAACTACAAGTAGAAGACCAGGCCGAAGCCTCGGTGAACGCTGACCGCGAGGCCATCCATCAGGTTTTCTCCAATCTGGTGGACAACGCCCTCAAATACGGCGCGAGCGGCGGCCGCATTATGCTGGGCGCCCGGCCGGTGGAACGAGGCATCGAATTTTATGTGCAGGACTTTGGACCCGGCATTCCCTCCGAGCATTTGCCCCGTCTGTTCGAACGCTTCTATCGCGTAGACAAAGCCCGCTCGCGCGAGTCCGGCGGCACCGGCCTGGGCCTGGCCATTGCCAAACATATTGTGCTGGCGCACAATGGCAGCATTCGCGCCGAAAGCGAGCTCAATCACGGTTCCAGGTTCCTTTTTGTTTTGCCTCAGGTTTCCGCGCCGTGATCGCGCTTACCGCAGCAAGAAAGCAAGATTGTGAACGCTGTCGAACTAACTCAAGTCTCCAAGAAATATGATGATTTTGTAGCTGTGAGCAATCTTTCCCTGGCCATTCCTGGCGGCAAGGTTTACGGCTTGCTAGGGCCGAACGGCGCCGGCAAGACCAGCACCTTGCGCATGATGATCGGCATCATCATCCCGGATTCGGGAACGATTTCCGTGTTGGGAGAGCCCTTTCGCCGCGCCCATACCGAACAGATTGGCTACCTCCGGAAGAGCGCGGACTTTATCGCAGGATGAAGGTGATCGAGCACCTCGTGTTCTTTGCTCAACTGAAAGGACTGTCCGCACCGGTAGCCCACCAGCGCGCCCTCAAATGGTGTGAGCGGCTCGACTTGACCGCCTGGACTGAAAAGAAAGTCGAAGAGCTTTCCAAAGGCATGCAGCAGAAGGTGCAGTTCATCGGCGCCCTGCTTCATGACCCGGCACTGATCATCCTCGATGAGCCTTTTTCCGGGCTCGATCCTTCCAATGCCAACGTGCTGAAAGATGTGATCCTCGAATTGAAGAAAGACGAAAAGACCCTGCTTCTCTCCACCCATCGCATGGACCAGGCCGAGCGTATGTGCGACTCCATCTGCCTGATCAACCACGGACGCGCCTTGCTCGACGGAGACTTGCGGCAGATCAAGGGTCAATTCGGCATGCGCCATGTGCAGATCAAGTACGAGGGGGATGCCCGCTTTCTGCAGGAAAAACGCCTGGTCGAATCGTTCAATGACTACGGCAACTATGTGGAAGTACGCCTCGCCCCGGACGCCGACCCGCAGGAACTGCTGCACCTGGCCGCTTCCGGCGCGCGGCTCAGCCGCTTTGAACTGATGGAGCCGTCGCTGGAAGAAATCTTCCTGGACGCAGTGGGAAAGTCCAATGCGTAACACCTGGCTGATCGTCAAACGTGAGTATCTTGCCCGGGTGCGCACCCGTTCTTTTGTCGTCCTCACTCTGCTTTTGCCCGGCATCGCCGCCGCAGCCTTTATCGTGCCTCTGAAAATTGCCACCATGAAAAGCGGCCGGCGCACGCCTCATCTGGTAGTGGTGACTTCGGTTCCCCAGTTGGGAGAACTGGTGCGCTCGCAGTTGCTGGCGCAAGACCAGAGCAATGCGGATGATGACGACGACACTGCCGCCGAAACCAAAGAAAATGCTGCGCCCAAGTATGTCGTTGACCTGGACACCGATCCCACCGATGCCGAGCGAAACAGCCTCCGCCAGAAGATCGCTTCCGGAGCGATCGACGGCTACATCTGGCTGAGTGCCGACGGCATCGCTCAGCGGAAAGCGGTTTACAGCAGCGGCAACGCTACCGACTTCCTGGACAAATCCGATCTGAGCCGCGCCCTGGTAAGGGCTTTCGCCGAACAGCAATTGACCACTCGCGGCGTTAGTCCCGGCCAGACCGCCGAACTGTTCAAACCGGTGAAGCTCGATATCGTCCGAGTGCAGAATGGGCTGGAGAGCAAGTCCAGCGGGGGAATGTTCCTGCTGATTTTCGGCATGGTGATGTTGCTCTATATGGCGGTTCTGTTCTATGGCATTTCGGTGATGCGGTCCATACTGGAAGAAAAAAATACCCGCATCATGGAAGTGCTGCTGTCTTCGACTACATCTACGGAACTCATGACCGGCAAGCTGCTCGGGGTCGGAGCCGTCGGACTCACGCAGATGGCAATCTGGATGGCCATGGCCGGGACCCTGGCTTTGCCCTCGCTGGCCGCATATCCCAGTCTGAGCGACATCCATCTTTCGCCCTTAACGCTGGGTGCGTTTGTCATCTTCTTCCTGTTGGGGTATCTGCTCTATAGCACGATCTATGCAGGTGTGGGCGCCATGAGCACCACCGAACAGGAAGGCCAGCAATTGCAGATCATCGTCGTGCTGCCGCTGGTAGCCGCGGTCTTTATGCTGGGCCCCATCATCCGCGCGCCGGATTCTCCCATCGCCGTCTGGACCTCGATGATCCCCTTCCTCGCGCCCCTGCTGATGTACGCGCGCATCGCGGTGCAGACGCCGCCGTTGTGGCAAATCGGCCTTTCGCTTGCTTTGCTGGTGGGCACGATTGCCATTCTGATTGTCTTGTGCGCCCGAATCTACCGCGTAGGCGTCCTGATGTACGGCAAACGCCCAAACCTGCCGGAGATCATAAAGTGGCTGAAGTACGCCAAAACCTAATCAATGTTGGGTGTGGCGCGGGCGCCTCGCCCGCGAACTGCAGTACCCCCAGCTACGGAAACAGCCGCCCTCGGCTGACCCGCTAAAATTCACAGCCTGTTAACCCATTTCTTTGCAAAACACCCTATTGTGGGACCGTGAGAATTCTGGCAAACGGGCGGCGTAGGCTGGGAAGAGCACGGGACATCGTCGCCTTACGAAGGGATGTACGCATGAGCACCGCCACGGTGGAAAGACCGGCTCCGGAATCACCTTACTCCCGTCTGGTGGAGCAGACCATTGAAGCCTGCCGCCTGGCGAAGGAAGCCGCCGCCACCGCTGCCGAAGGCATCGCCACCGGATCCGCCAATCTTCTGAATTCGATCTGCATCCGGGAAAAAGAACTCGACACCCTCGACCGGGAAATTGACGCAGGCGTGACTGCAGCCATTACCCAGGTCAACGAAGCCGAAGCCCGCGAACTGCTCGCCTGCATGAAGATCATGATCGGCCTCGAACGCATCGGCGACCTGCTCCTGAGCTTTGCCAGCAGCGCCCAGGCCGCAAGTTTGCGTGTCGATCCGCAGGACACCCGCGACCTCACCCACATGGCCACCATTCTGGAAAAGATGCTCACCGATGTGGGCGCAGCTTTCTCCAGCCGAGACGTGAAACGTGCCGTCGACGTATTGCGGGCAGATGCAGAGATGGACCGCTTGCGCAATCTGATCTTTCTTCGCCACATCGAAAATCCGGAACACCTCCAACATCAGTCCAGCCTGCAGGTAATTTTCATGACGCAGTCGCTGGAGCGCGCCGGCGATCACGCCAAGAATCTCGCCGAAGAAGTCTGCCACTTCGTCAGCGGACACACCGTCCGCCACGTTCTCCTCACCTACGACAAGCCCATCGAACAGATGTTCCTCGATTGGTTGCGTCAACGCGACGACAAGCACTAGACTCCGTCTCATTTTGCCTCGCAACCCGACAAACTTTTACAAAGCTTGACGCACTCTTTACGCATCCTTCGCGCGCACAGGTGCTTAGATAACTTTTGCTCCTGAGTTGGAATCCAACTCCAAGAAATCCAGCCTCGCGCCGGGGCTGACAGGATGTCTGCGTCAACTACGTTTCAATTCACCTATTTCATAATCCCGGGGGGAAGTGGATGTCGAATCGTCTGGTGCCATGCAGTCTCTGTTTGCTGAGTTTCCTGTTTATCTTTGCCAATCTAGGATGTGGGTCCGGAGGAGGAACTGCCAATCTACGTGTCTTGCATGCAGCCCCCACCCAGCCGCAAATCAACGTGTTGGTGGATGGAACAGCGGTGAATAGCAACCTTGCTTACACAGGAAACACCGGTTATCTCGCGGTCAGCTCGGGTTCTCGCCATCTGCAGGTTGAGCCTGTAAGTTCCACCACGCCCATCGTAGACACCACGCTTTCCCTCGGTAGCAGCACCAATACAACCGTGGTAGTGACCGGGGTTGCCACCTTTCAAGGCGTTGTGCTGACCGATGACCTCACCACGCCGACGTCGGGCACGGCGGAAGTCCGTTTGGTGAACGCCGCCCCCAGCCTCGCTGCCACTGACGTATATATCGTCCCCTCCGGCACGGGGATCTCCGGCACCACGGCGCTGGTGTCGGGTGTATCGTTTGGCACGGCGTCCGCTTACCAGGTCCTGAATATCACCGCCGGAACCTCAGCTAACTACGACATTTACTTCACCGAGCCCGGCACGAAGCTGGCTCTCCTGGCTGCACCCTCCATCAGCATTAGCAGCGGGTCGGCCTTGACCATCGTGGCTTTGAACGCAATCAATACCGCCACTAACAATATTGGCGGAGGCTTCACGTACCAGATTTTGCATGACTTGCAGTAGGCCGGGGCCCATCCGGCGGGCTCACTGTAACTCGTTGATACATACCGTCGGATTGACGCTGGGGTGGCAATCTTCCTATAATGCTGACGATCTCGGCCTAAGGCAGCCCATGCCAGGTGGTTTCGCGGCTTCCAGTCCGGATGTACGATGTGCGGAGAGAAAATTCTAGCGTCCTCTTCGGCAGGAATGATTGCCAGCTAGGCCTGCCCGCGCAGGCGGAAAAGGTCGCAGTCATTTCCAGGAACAATTTTCCAAGGAGTTCAAGGTAACCCATGAAAAGCAAGCTTGTGCATTTCTCTTTAGTGGCAGCGTGCGCCTTCTCGCTCACCGCTGTCGCGCAAACGAACAGTTCGGCCTCCAATTTACCGGCAGCTCCCAGTGCAGCTTCTGAACCGGGTGCCGGTGGGACAAAGATCGCCACCATTAACATGCAGGATGCTATCGCGGCCACCAATGAGGGCCAGCGCGCGCTGCAAGCTCTTTCCCAGAAGCTGGAGCCGAAACAGACCGAGCTGAAGTCCATGAACGACGAGCTGGAAAGTTTGAAGAAGCAGCTCAATACCCAGAGCGACAAGCTCAACGACGAAACTCGGGGCAGCCTGGTGCGGCAGATCGACCAGAAGCAAAAGCTCTTTGAGCGCACCATGCAGGATGCTCGCGAGGACGCCAGCACCCAGCAGCAGGACATCATGCAGAAAATTCTGCAAAAGCTGGCGCCCGTCCTCATGAAGTACGTAAAGGAAAACGGCTATGGTTTGCTGATCGATACGTCCAAACCGTGGCCCGATGGTCCGATTATCCTGTCCGACCCCTCGACCTTTGATATCACCAAGCCGGTTGTGGAAACGTATAACGCCCAGTCTGGAGTAGCTCCTCCGTCCGCCGCAGCTCCAAAACCAGCGGCAGCTCACCCGGGCGGCGCAGCGACCCGGCCGGCCACTTCTACTCCGACGCACAAGTAGTTCGGAAGGTTCGCAGAGGACAAGGCTTCGGCAACTTCGCTTGGATCACCGCAAGGTGACATAAAAAGCGTTGTTGCCGGAGCGCAGGTCCTTGCCGTAGGAAAAAACAACTTCCGTCCCCAGAACCCGGACCTTGGCTTGGGCGCCCACATCCCAAAGCCACCGCTGCGACCCCAGCCCCGGTAAGGGATCGGTGATTTTGCCCGTATCGAGAAAGGGGCCCAGCTTTAGAGTCGCCAGACCATTCCCGTAAATATTCTTGTCCTGCTCCCAGTTGACGAGGAAGTAGTTCCGGCCCAATGGCGCGCTGCCCTTCCGGCCATCGCGGGTCGCAATGTGACCTCGCATCCAGAGATCGTTATCCGCATCAATTCCCAAAGTAAAGAGTTCATCGAACGGCACATCGCCCCAGGTTTTGCCCGCCCGCACTTGCCCCTGCATCTCGTAGTCATCGCCTTGCGCCTGGGGAAACCAATGCAAGCGCAGCGAGGACTGCACCTTCTCAAACGTATGGCTGGGCTCAGACCAGATCCTCCCCAACTGCGAAGACCCTCCCGCGCTGAGCGACAGCCTTCTCTCCGGCATTCTTAGCAGCGCCCCTTCGACGGACGTAATCTGCTTCAGTTGATAGCCTTTCGGCAGCAGCGCCGGGGTCAGAACGGTTCCCAGGTCGATGTTGCCGAAATCGCGATGCGAAATCTCTGCCGGCCGCCGACCAGGTCCAGCGTCCATTGACGAAAGAACGTCACATCCGCACTGATTGCCTCGCGACGAAGCTTGAACGCCCCGAGCAGCGGCGCCGGACCGGCAAAGGAGCGGTACAAACCCCAATTCTCATCCCTTAGGTCGGCGGCCAGCGAAAAGTGCCGCACCGGCTTACCCTCGAATGGCCCCGAAAGCGCAGCGCGCAAGCGGCGCTTGTTCGCATCCCAGCGAAACATCGAGGAGAAGTTCAAGCCTTTTCCCCTGAAATCGAAATACTCGGGATAGACGGTTTGTGCCGGCAGGCCGCGCAGCAGAAGGAACAGCGCAGCCCATTTGTTCGGTCCCCAGCCGTCGAGTTCATGATTGCGGAAGACAACATCAAATTCCCCATCCTCCCGTGCCTGCAAATCGAGCTGATAGCTGGGAAAGACTTCCAGCCCGTCGAGCTGCTTTTCTGTAGCCCACAGCTCCGGCAGGCGCAGTATGCTGGCACGGGAAAAGGCAAAGGCCCTGTCCAGGATGACCGGATCAAGCCGGGGCACAGGATCGGAGCTTACGTTGGCGATCTGTGGCTTATCGACCCGATTCCAGTACTTCAACGCGGCAGGGAGATTTCCCTGGATAAAGTAGACCGTACCCAGAAAATCATTGGCGTAAGCATCGTGGGGTTTCAGCTTGAGAGCACGTCGCAAATTGGCCGCCGCTTCGCCGTATTTTTTTTGCTTGAACGCAACTCCGGCGAGTTCCACGGGAAAACGTTCATCCTGCCGTCGCAGTTTGTCGCCTGCCTGAAAAGCGCGGCGCGCCTCGTCCCACCGATCTAAGCGCGCCAGCGCCGTGCCGTAATAGAAGTAAACATCGGCGGAAGGAGTTTGCACCGCGGCCGCCGTCTTGACGATTTCCTGCCAGCGCTCGGCCGCGAAAAGCTGCTTGATTTGCTCAAGTGCAGGATCGCTCGCAGGAGGACTCTGGGCAACCGCAGAAATCTGCAGGCAAAGGAAGACGACGACCACTGCCCCGCGCCGGATCAGCGCGGCTGCGCCGGAGGCAGGGCGAGCAGTGTCCAATTTCCGGCGGCGCTCCATTCTCGTTCGAAGCCTGCCCGATCTTGTTTGAGCAGCTTGCGACGCGCGGGATCGTTGAGCATGACTATTCCCTGCCCGGAATCGATGCCAGCGACAACCACATAGTGCAGCGAGGCTCCGCCGGGTTTCAATGCCACCATCAGCGGACGCCCCTTCGCCAGATGCTGCTGCAGGTCTGCCCACTTGCCCGCGAACGCGAAAGTCTGGAAGCCTTGCCGGCGGAAATAGCGCTCGACCTCGGAAGCATAAATGCCGTGCGCCTCAGCGGAGTATAGTTCCCGCTGGATTTGCTCCGCACTGGCCTCCGGTCCCCGGCGTTGGCCCTGACGAAGCTGCCAATATTGCAGAACCATCGCAATGCTGGCAGCTCCGCAACCATCTTTCTCCTGCTTTACGAATGGCACATCCAGCCAGATGGCAGAGGGCGCCGCGCCGGCATAGAGCGTCACCAGACAGAGCCATGCCGCGAGGATTGTGGCCAGACGCCGGCTCATGCCGACACTCACCGCACCGCGACGATGATCAGGACCAGCGCCGCAATGGCGATAATGATGAGCAGCAGGTCGCGCTCAGTTAGGTCGCCCGCGGCAAAATCCGTTTGCGCTTTCTGCGAACGGGCAGCCAATTGGGCGAGTTCGGCATTGCTCAGCGAGGAAACTGCGGTGGTTACCTGCACCGGGTCCATGTGCGCGGCTCTTAGCGCTTTTTGAGCCGGCTCCGAGGAGAGGAACTGCTGCACCTGATCCATATTGTGCTGACGAACCTGCGTCGCGGAAACCGCCTCTTTTTGCAGGTCGGCCGGACTCACCACATGCGTCTGCGCCAGCAGATTGCCGGGGAAAGCAAAGATCGTTGCTAATAGGCATGCCGTGACCGCTCGCGCGGCCTGCTTCAAATCGAAATGCATGGGTATAACCCTCCAAAGTCGAATTTTCCCGAAGAGACTGAAACGGCTTGGATGCCCCGGGTGTCAATACAGTTTAATCAAAGTCTAGGAATCTGTGTGATTGCAAACTGGTAAACAGTGGATGTCCCGCCCCTTCCGTTCATCACAAACCTGCCACAATCATCTGCAGCCGTCGCGCGATCTCCTCCGGATATTCGTTGCCCTCGAAGCGCACCGGCGCGCCAATCCTGACTTTGATTTTGCCGGGAGCGGCAAATCTCCTGCCCGCCTGTTTCAGTTCGAAGAGACCATCAATGCGCATGGGGATGACCGGCAGGCGGAGATTGTTCACCAGCAATCCGATGCCCGCGCGAAAGGGCAGCATCTTCCCATCTTTAGTGTGACGTCCTTCGGGGAAAACCAGAATGCTGTAGCCGCGGTCCACCGACTCTCCCGCAAAGGCAAAGCTTTCGCGAAATCCCGCCTCGCGCGGGAGCGGGAACAGATTGAGCAGGGCCACGCCGAGCGCCCATCGCAGGCGGTCATAAGCTTTGCCAATAAAGCCACGCGTGGCAGGCGGCGTCCGCAAAATCTCCAGAGCTTCGCCGCCGGTGGCTGTCGCCAACTTGTGACGCAGACGCGCCGGCAGAGCCGTCAGCACGAATCCCGGATCCACATCATCAATGTGATTACAGACGACCAGCACCGGCCCGCGCACTCGCCGCAGATTCTCCCGCCCTTCGATTCGCGGCCAGCCCAGCAGAAACACAGCGGGGCGCAATAGAAGATAGTGCACGGCCAGGCGGATCCACGTGGCTGGCCAGCGCTGTGCCCAGCGGGGATAGTGAAAATGCGCCCGCCCCGGCGCTTTCCCATGCAGGATTTTTTCGATATCACCGACAGTGCTGGCCGCGGCAAAGCGGGTCTCGCTCAGGTCCACCTGGTAGCGTTCTTCCAGCGCTCCCAGCAACTCGACGCGATCGAGCGAGCTGAGATTCAGGTCCTCGTCGAGTTTCGCTCCCGCCGACAGGCTCCCTGGCGCGCGCCCGGAAATCTTTTTGATCAAGTCTGCCAGGGAACTCGAAGGCGACGCGCCGCTGGCCGCAGCTTCCCCCAGGTGGCTCAAAACGAATTGCCGAATTTCGCCGCTGCGCGGTTTTTGCGTCGAGGTGCGGGGAAAATCCTCATCCGGCCAGACGAACCACTGGCGCATGCGCTGGTGCTCTGCCAGGGATTCATTCGCGCGTTTCACGATTGCCTTTGCATCGCCCTCGCGGTCACGCAGAATCAGCACCGCGCAGGGTTCGGCGTTTCCGCCGCGCGGCAGGGGGATCACCAGGCAATCTTTCACCTCGGGTTGGCGGCGCAAGACGGTTTCCAGATCTTCGGGATAGACGTTCATTCCGGCAGGCGTGACGATGACGTCTTTCTTCCGGCCTTTGAAATAGAGATTTCCTTCGGCATCGAGTTCGCCGATGTCTCCGGTGTGGTACCAGCCTTCTTCTCCCGCGGCCGGGGCGACTCCCTCCTTGCTCCAGTAGCCGGCGCTCACTCCGCCGCCGCGCACCAGAATTTCTCCATCGGTCGCGAGCTTCATCTCGCGACCCGCCAGAACTTTGCCGATGGAGCCCCGGCCCAGGTGAAAAGGATGATTCACGCTGATGAGCGACGTCGTCTCGGTGAGGCCGTAACCCTGCACCACGGCATAGCCTAGCCTTGCCCAGAATTCCTCGGTATCGCTGTCGAGGGCCGCGCCCCCCGAGATCAGCGCCCAGAACTTCCAGCCGAATTGCCCGTGGATTCGCCGGAACATCCAGGCGCGATGCAGAATGTGTTTGCCTTCGGCGCTGCGAAAGCTTCGCTGGAATTTCTCCAGCTGGTCTTCCTCTTCCAGATCGCGGCGGATTTTTTCTTTTAACGATTGCAGCAGCCGGGGCACCGCCACCAGCACCGTCACCCGCTCGCGCCCGATCGTCGCCATCACTTCCCCAGGCTTGAGCGTGTCCTGAAAAATCACCGTGCCGGTGAGAAGCTGCGGCAGAAAGATTCCCAGAAATTGTCCGAACACGTGGCTGAGCGGCAGCAAGGCCAAAAAGCGGATGGGATGAAAGAAGCGTTCATACTTCAGATACTTGCCGATCTCTTTTTCGAGCGGCGCGATGTTGGCCAGAACATTTCCGTGGGTGATAACCACTCCCTTCGGCTCCGCTGTCGTGCCCGAGGTGAACACAATCTCCAGCATGTCTTGATCTGCAACTTCAACCGCGGCAAAGGCCGACGCAGAATGGCAAGCTAACGTCTCGGGCAACTTCTCCAAAATCATCGTCGGAATTGACAGCGTCTCCCCGTGGGCAAGTGAGCACACCGCCAGCTTCGCCCCGATCTGCTGCAGCCACCCGCTGCGCGAAATCGGCAGCGGCCGCGTCATCCATGGGGACGACCACAACGCCTTGCAGCACGCATCCGAAGAAGGCCGCCACCCACTCGGCGGAGTTTGGTCCCCAGAGCAAGACCCGTTCGCCCTTGCCGATTCCCCGGGCGCCAAGCTCCCTGGCGAATTGGAAGGCCGTCTCCCCAACCTGCTTGTAAGTCCAATGAATTGTGCGATATCCCACCGGCTGGGTGTAGGCGCGCTCGCTTCCCTTCTGCAGGAAGCCTTCGAGGTATCCAGCTAAGGAGCGGCCCATGCTGCCATCTTAAGCGCCAGCCTTCAAAAAGACTTGCGCTTCCCGTACCAGTAATGGCGTAAAATGCCCGTCGTTAACCCGCACCTTGAACGGTGCCTTCCGTCTTGAGCTGTTCAGCCAGGCCCATGGGCTTGGCAGATTTGGTCCACTGTACCCTCCGCGGAGGACTGATCTAGATGAGCATCATGATTTGGAAGATTATGCGCCGCCTCCCCAAGCCGGTCTTGGTTCGTCGCTTCTTTCTTTGTTCTCGTGGCCCGCGCCTGATCGAAACCCAACTAACTGCGGCCCAATCAACTGCGCAGCCCGACCCTTTCTGCTGATAAACTTTTTGGCTGCCTCTCGCGCAGTGCTTCTCCATCTTTTTTGAGGCTATTCATGTCGCAAGTATCGAAGATTCAACGCGCCATCCTGAGCGTTACCGACAAAACCGGGCTGGTGGAATTCGCGCGGAAAGTTATCCGCCATGAAGGTCGAACTCATTTCCACCGGCGGCACGGCCAGGCTGTTGCGCGATGCCGGGATTGCGGTAAAAGACATCTCCGAGCTGACCGGCTTTCCCGAAATGCTCGACGGCCGGGTGAAGACCATGCACCCGAAGGTGCACGGAGGCATTCTTCATCGCCGCGAGAACCCGGCGCACCGCAGCGCGATTGCCGAACATGGCATCCAGCCAATTGACATGGTGGTGGTGAATCTCTACGCCTTCGAGAAAACCGCCGCCAAGCCGGGTGCTCACTTCGAAGAGCTCATCGAAAACATCGATATCGGCGGCCCTTCGATGATCCGCTCTGCGGCGAAGAACTTTCAGGATGTCGCCGTGGTCACTTCGCCCGCCGACTACGACGCGCTCGCAGAAGAAATGAAGAACTCCCAGGGGGGACTTTCCCTCTCCACCAAGTGGCGGCTTGCGCAGAAAGCATTCGCCGTCACGGCCGCCTATGACGCTGCCATTGCTTCCACGCTCGAACGAATCAGCGCCGATCAATTCGAACTCCAGCCCGAGGCAGCCTTTCCTCCCACGCTGCGGCTGTCGTTCGGCAAGGTGATGGACCTGCGCTACGGCGAGAATCCGCACCAGAAAGCCGCCATGTACTCGGACGGCTCCGGCAGCGGCGTAGCCAACGGCCGCCAGCTTCAGGGCAAGGAACTTTCCTACAACAACATCGTGGACCTGCAAGCCGCCTGGGACCTGGCGCAGGAATTCGAGGAAACGGTTTGCGCCATCATCAAGCACACCAACCCTTGCGGCACGGCCACCGGCAAGACTCTGGCGGAAGCCTATGTGCGCGCGCTGGAGTGCGATCCGGTCTCTGCCTTCGGCAGCGTGATCGGGGTGAATCGTAAAATAGACGCGGCCGCCGCCGAAGAAATGGCGAAGCTTTTTATTGAAGTCATTGCCGCGCCCGGTTTCGACGAAGCCGCCAAAGCGAAATTCGCCGCCAAGAAGAACCTGCGGCTGGTGGAGATCACGCCCACACCGCAGAGGTGGGTGCTGAAGAACGTGTCGGGCGGAATACTGCTGCAGGATGCCGACACCCGCCAACTCACCGAAAACGATCTCAAGGTAGTCACCAGGCGTCAGCCTACGCCGGAAGAAAGACGAAGTCTGCTATTCGCCTGGAAAGTTTGCAAGCACGTGAAGTCGAATGCGATTCTTTATGCGCGCGACGGACAGAGTGTCGGAGTAGGCGCCGGGCAGATGAGCCGGGTGGACTCCTGCAAGATCGGCGCCATGAAAGCCGTGCTGCCTCTTAAGGGCACGGTCGCCGCTTCCGACGCATTTTTCCCCTTCCCCGATGGAGTGGAAGAAATCGCCAAGGCGGGGGCCACGGCCGTCATCCAACCCGGCGGGTCGGTGCACGACAAGGAAGTGATCGAGGCGGCCGACCGGCTTGGGCTGGCCATGATCTTCACCGGCGTGCGGCACTTCCGCCACTGAAGAACGTCTAAAACCGCAGCACCACCCCCGTGGAAAAGCGCACGTCATTTTGCGTTTGATGAAAGAAGCGGGTTTGCAACGCGTCTACCTGGAACCGCCAGCCGAGCGCCGTGAACAGTTTGTAGTCAATGCCGCCGCCGAATGCGTCGGAGAACGAAGTATCCGACCCAGCTCCACTGATGTGCCCCACGCCGCCCAAGACGTGCACATAAGGAGTAAACCTGCCCGCCGGAATGGAAAGCCGCGGGCCAAAGATGGCGTTGTGCACGCTTTCGCCTGCTCCATAATGCCCGCTGATGTCCGCCACCACACCCACGAAAGGAAAAATTTTGCCCTCCAGCGAGCCTTCCCACCCATTCATGTTGACGTTGCCGCCGCCATTGAAGTCGGCCCGATTGTAAGAGTAGCCGAAAAAGACGTTGCCGCCGGGAAGCTGCGCCGAGGCTGCCGATACCAGAAGTAACACTGTGACAATTGCGAATGTGATGCGTCTATGCACTTGTGAATTTCCTTATGGATTTGCAGATGCTTGAACCAAGGTTAGATGCTGTACCGGCGTGGAAGTTGTAGGAAAAATTTTCACGATGGGACTGGCTTTACGAAACTTTTACGATTCAGAAACGTATCTTTCAACATCAAGCATTAGCATGGAACTGTAAATACTTCGGACGCACTTTTCCATGATCGGAGCGCTTCGATGATCGAAACATCCTCATGCACCGCCTGGCCGGGAACAGAACTTCTTTGGGAGTGGAACAAGGAGCCGGAATTGAAGTTGAGCCTGCAAATTCGCACCAGCGATGACGCGACTGTGGTCTACTGCAAGGGCCGCATCGTTTATCGCAAGGAAGTGGCTGCATTGTCCTGCACTCTTGCCGAGCTTCTTCCGCAGACGCGGCAGCTGGTGCTCGAAATGAGTGAGGTGGAAAGCATGGATGGCGCGGGATTGGGAGAGTTGCTCGCGGCGCTTTCCTGCGCCCAGGCTCGCGGCTGCCGGATGATACTGGCCGCACCCAGCCGGCGGGTTCGCGAATTGCTGGACATGACCCGGCTGGCTTCCGTTTTCGAAGTGCACGATTCGGTGGAGGATGCTGTGCCTGCCGCGCGTGGCCAGGCTGCCGCCATGCTTTAGGCAGCGGCTAGGTTACTTCCGATCCCTTTTTGGAATCACGTTCAAAGCGATAGTTGCCCTGGCGCTGCTGCGCGACCGCTTGCGCCACTTTGAGAAAAGCCCGCGCCGCATGGGAAAGGCTGGCCGATCTGCGATAAATCAGGCGCAGCTTGCGGTGCAGGCTCAGTTCGCGCACCGGAATGTGCACCAGTTCGCCGCGCCCCAGTTCATCCTTCACGCTGATCTCGGGTAGAAAGGCGACTCCGTTTCCCGTAGCTACAAAACTTTTCATGGCTTGCAGCGTGGGCAATTCCAAATCCATGTGCAGCGGCGTCTTGTAGCGCTTGAAGACCTGGATCACCTTCTCGCGATACGGAGACGAAACGATGTGGGCGACGAAAGATTCCGTTCCCAGTTGCCGGATGCTCACCTGGCGTTCTTTCGCCAAAGGATGCTGCGGCGGAGCCACGAAGATGAGTTCGTCCTGGTACACGACAATGGAACGCAGTTGCGGCTCCTGGGGATCGTAGGTCAGCACGCCGATTTCGGAGTTGTGGCGCACGACATCGCCCGGAATCTGGCTGCCGAAGGAACGGTGTACCATCAGGCGCACCATGGGGTGGAGGCGGCGAAACTCCGCCAGCACGGGTAATAGATAGAGCGCCGTCAATTCGTTGGCTGCGATCGCCAGCTTGCCCTGCTGCAAATGGCGCAGTTCCACCAGGGCTTCCTGCGCGTTGCTGCGCAGGTTCAGCAGGCGTTCGGCGTATTCCTGCAACACCCGGCCGGCGTCGGTGAGTATTCCTTCGCGGGAGGAGCGGTCAAACAGCGGTTCGCCCAATTCGCGCTCCAGTTTGTGAATGGTCTGGCTTACCGCCGATTGCGTGCGGTGCAATTTCTCCGCCGCGCGGGAGAACTGCCCTTCCCGCGCCACCGCCAGAAACACCTCCAGGTGCGCCAGATCCATCGCCTATTTCCTTACCTAAGACAATCTACTAGCTACATCAACTTGCCTAATAATAAAAGATAAACTAATTTTATGCTAAGAATTATAAGGTTTGCTTTATGAAGCCCTGCACGGTAAGATAGAAAACCTGGTTGGAGGATTGGCTGCGTATGGCCCCCGAGCGCATTACTATTTTCGACACCACGCTGCGCGATGGCGAGCAATCGCCGGGCTGCAGCATGAACATCGAGGAAAAGCTTCGCCTCGGGCGCCAGTTGGACCGCCTCGGTGTGGATGTCGTCGAAGCCGGCTTCCCGATCGCTTCCGATGGCGACTTTCACGCCGTGCAATCGGTGGCCGCCGCGGTTCGCAGGCCCGTGATCGCGGCGCTGGCGCGCGCCCGCAAGGAAGATATCGAGCGGGCCTGGCAGGCGCTGCAAGCTGCGGCCCGTCCGCGCATCCACGTGTTCCTGGCAACCTCCGACATTCATCTCAAATACAAACTCAGGCTCACCCGCCAGCAGTGCCTGGAACAGGCGCGCGATGCCGTGCGACTGGCGAAATCGCTGTGTGATGACGTGGAGTTTTCCCCGGAAGACGCTACCCGCACCGACCACGAGTTCCTCTGCAAGGTGCTCGCGGCAGTCGTCGAGGCCGGCGCTACCACTTTGAATATTCCTGACACCGTGGGCTACACGGTGCCGGTGGAATTTGCCGAGATCATTCACACTATCCGGCAGCGCGTGCCCGGAATAGACGGCGTTGTCATCTCGGCTCATTGCCACAACGATTTAGGCTTGGCTGTGGCCAACGCCATGGCTGCAGTAGCCGCGGGCGCGCGCCAGGTGGAGTGCACCATCAACGGTATCGGCGAGCGGGCGGGCAATGCTTCGCTGGAAGAAATTGTCATGGCGACGCGGGTGCGTCCGGACCGTTATCCCTACGACACCGGCATCGTAAGCGAGCAGCTTTTCCCTGCCAGCCAATTGCTGGGGGAAATCACCGGCGTTTCGGTGCAGCCCAACAAGGCTATCGTCGGCCGCAACGCTTTCGCCCATGAAGCCGGCATTCATCAGGATGGCATGCTCAAGAATCCGCTGACCTACGAAATCATGACCCCGAAATCGGTGGGGGTACCGGACTCGAAGCTCGTGCTCGGGAAGCATTCCGGACGCCACGCTCTCGGCTTGCGCTGCGAACAGCTTGGCTACCAGTTCGACCGCCGCCAGCTCGATGAGGTGTACCGCCGCTTCGTCGTGCTCGCCGACCAGATCAAGCATGTGGCCGATCATCACCTGCTGGACTTGATCCGCGAGACGCACCTGAGCGCCGCCGCGGGTGCCGGCCAGGGTGCGCAAGAGCCCTCGATTGCTGCTTCACCCAAGCCTTTTGGGGACAGCGTCGTCAACCTGCCCTTGCCTCCCACCGAGCACCACACCGAACAGGACGACTATCTCTGGGGTGTGTAGCCCGGCTCGCTGACTCAACGTTTGTTGTTACGTTTGTCCTTCTTCGCGTGCTCAGCGCAAACCTCAGCGGCCTCTGCGGTTACCAGCTCTTCCCCCTAAAGCTCTTAACCGCCGAGAGCGCAAAGAAATGCCGCCGAGAACGCAAGAGAAAAACTGATACTGCATCACCCTTGCCAAGGGCAAAAAATGCTGTCTCAGGCTGGTATATTCTCTACGGTTCACATCCATGAACTTGAAGCTCACTGTTCTCCCCGGCGACGGCATCGGCCCTGAAGTAACTGACGCCGCCGTGCGCGTCCTTGAAACCGTGGCGCAGCTGTTCGGCCATTCGCTCCGCGTCACCCGAAAAGACATCGGCGGAGCTGCCTACCTCAGCAGCAAAGACCCGCTGCCGGAGAACACCTTGCAGGCTTGCCTCGCCTCGGATGCCGTCCTGCTCGGCGCCGTGGGCGGGCCTTCGTTCGACAGCCTGCCCAAACATCTTCGGCCTGAGGCTGGGTTGTTGCGTATCCGTCGTGAGCTTGGGGTTTATGCCAATCTGCGGCCCGCGGTGTGTTTCGCGGCGCTCGAAGACTGCTCGCCGCTTCGCCCGGAAATCGTACATGGCATGGACGTTCTGATCGTGCGCGAACTGCTCAGCGGCCTCTACTTCGGCGAGCCGCGCTTCATCCAGGGAGAGCCGGGCCAGCGCAGGGCCGTCGACACTATGCAGTATGGGGAAGCTGAAATCGAACGCATCGCCCGCATGGCCTTCGAACTGGCTCGCCCGCGTCGCAGGAAAGTTACGTCCGTAGATAAGGCCAACGTCCTCGATTGTTCCCGCCTCTGGCGGGAAGTGGTCACGCGGGTCGCGAAGGATTATCCCGACATAAAGCTGTCCCACATGCTGGTGGATTCGGCAGCCATGGCGCTGGTCGCCCGTCCCACGGACTTCGACGTCCTGCTCACCGAAAACATGTTTGGGGACATTCTCTCCGACCAGGCCGGCGCAACTGTGGGCTCGCTGGGGATGCTCGGATCGGCCAGCATTGGCGGGCGCGTGGGCCTGTATGAGCCGGTGCATGGCTCCGCGCCGGACATCGCCGGAAAGGGCATTGCCAATCCGCTGGGCGCGATTCTAGCCACCGCGATGCTGTTGCGTTATTCCTTCAAACTCGAGCAGGAAGCGGCCAGCATCGAAGCCGCGGTGGCCGCCGTGCTGAATGCTGGAGATCGTACCCGCGACTTGGCGAAGCCAGGCCAGCGCAGCATGAGCACCAGCGAAATGGGAAACAAAGTTGCTGAAACGTTAGAATCCGCCGCCCTACCGAATACGACTAAGTAGCACTCCCTAATCCTGAGTGACAAAAGCTAATCGAAATTGCCAGGGAGTTGAATCACGGCCCTCGGTCTGCGGCCTCATTCCCAGTTCTGGACTAGCACGAAAGTTTTCCACAGAACATCTCTCGTAATCTCTTGCATCTGAGCAAATAGCAGTAGCATGATCACAGCACACAATCTCCCGCCCGTGGACAGGATCAAACTTATGCTGTCAAAATGCGCCAACCCGGGCTGTAGTGCATCCTTCCGTTATTTCCACCAGGGGCAACTTTTTCGTTGGGATACTTCCGGCCACGGCAACGCTCACACTCAAGAGACCGACGTGTTTGCCAAGAGTTCGTCCCGCCGGCTGGAGTTTTTCTGGCTGTGCGCCGAGTGCGCGCCGCTGATGACGCTGGTTTGTCAGAAGGGCACAGGGGTGGTGACCCAGCCCATTCTCCGGGCGAAGGCCGCGGTGGCGGCTACTTCAGGGGAGTCGCGGCGCTCCGCGGGATAGCCACATATTTACCGCTCCACGAGTTCCAGCGAATCTTGAACATCTCGCCGACCATGATCAGGCCATCCCTCAGCGGCCGTAACCGTGTGCCTTCGCGGTGGGACCAGGCGACGGGCGACTCTACAACCTTCAACTCGAATCTTTTGGCCAGGTAGAGCAGTTCGGGATCGAATCCCCAGCGTTCGACATTCTGCAATGGAAAGACCATGTGTGCCGCGCGGCGGGTGAAAGCTTTGAACCCGCACTGCGTGTCTTTGAAATTCAGGCCCAGCACCAGGCGCAAAGCTAAATTGAACAAGCGGCCATAGAGCTGGCGGTGAAGGGGCTGCTTGCGGACCTGTAACTCAGTCCTGAGCCAGCGCGATCCAATGGCAACATCGGCCCCATCGGCGATGGCCGCAAAAAGCTTCTCCGCTTCCTCAATCGGCGACGAAAAATCGGCGTCGCTGAACAGCAACACCTCGCCGTGGGCGTGCAACATCCCGTTGCGCACGCTATAGCCCTTGCCCCGGTTTCCTGGATTTTCCAGCAGAGTTAGCGCGGGATGGGTGGCCGCCATGCCGCGCACGATCTCAGCCGTGGCATCGGTTGAACCGTCGTTCACGACAATAATCTCGGCCTTCCATCCGCGTCGCGCACAGCAGGCAAGCGCCTTTTCCAGCGTGGCGCCAATTCGTTTCGCCTCGTTGTAAGCCGGTACCACGAAACTGTAGGTGATGGGCTCCAAGGAGCCTCCGATCATCGTAAGGCTATCAGACAAGATGTCTCTTGGGAAAACAGGCCCAGGCAGTGATCCAGTTTCACGGAGTCGAAACACAAAGAAAGACTGAACCACCCAGGACAGCAAGGTTCACCAAGTCCAAGTCCTGCAAGCTCTCCTTCGTGAATCTTCGTGGTTAAGACTAGGCCACTGCGAGGGCCGACGCCTCGCTCGGCGAATGCTACGCCACCTGCCGGCGTTCTCGCAGCATCTGGAGAAACTCCGCCACCAACTGCCGGTCCCAAAGGCCGGACTGTGACTCGCGCTGCATGGTGGCGGCGGCCTGTTCATGGCTTTGCGCAGGTTTGTAGGGGCGGGCGGTGCGCAAGGCATCGTATACATCGACCACTTGCAACACCCGGGCCAGCAATGGGATCTCGCCATTTCTGAGTCCATCCGGATAGCCGCTGCCATTGGGATGCTCATGATGGCTGCGAATGATCGGCAGCACCAGGCTGAGGGATTTGAGCGGCTTACAGATTTTTTCCCCGGTCACGGGATGCTGCTTCATGACCTCCCATTCCTGCGGCGTCAAATCGCTGCCCTTCTTCAGGATCTCATCCGGAACCGCGATCTTCCCCAGATCGTGCAGGTATCCGCCACGGCGCAGCGCCACCAGATAATCGTTATCCAGTCCCAGGTGGCGGCCCAGTGCGACGGCGTAGTCGGCCAGCCGTTCACAATGCCCGCCGGTATAGGGATCGCGGCTCTCCACGCTCAGCCCCAGCGTGCACAGCACGGACTCGGCCGTCTCCAGCTCGTCGGTGAACTCTTTGAGTGTCAGCAGCGACTTCACCCGGGCGAAAAGCTCTTCGGCAAAGATCGGTTTGTTGAGGAAATCGTCGGCCCCGGCTTCAATGCCTTTGAGCTTACTGTCCCGGTCGGCGAGACCGGTAATGAGCACAAAGGGAATGAGCCTTGTGGCGGGATTGTTTTTGAACTCGCGGCAAAGGTCATAGCCGGATTTGCCCGGCATCACCACGTCGGAGAGAACCAGGTCCGGCAGCTCGCGTTGCATTTCAGCCTCGGCCTCGGATGCATTGCCGACTGCCACCACATCGTAGCCGCGGGTCCCCAGCAACTCCCGCATCAGGGCTCTGATCTCCGGGATATCGTCTACCACCAGCACTCGCGGGGACCGGCGCCCTGGCGACGTGGAAACCATACCCCTGTAAGAGTTAGGGCGGCGCGGATCAGTTGCCCGCAATTTGCCTGGGCTTGCCATACTCACAACCAATCAGGGCACCATTGTACGGGATTGCCCTGGGGGATGTCGTTGAGGAATTCGGACAGTCTGCCCTTGTTACTCGAACTCGGTGACTAGGCCTGCTTGTACCACGTGGTTGCGGGCCGGAGCCTCCCTTGTTCAGGAAAGGTGAAGTGTCCATTGGCCTGCTTCACCCAGGTGAAAATCGCGAACAGCAGAATGGCGGCCGCCGCGAACACACCACTGCGCCAGCGTTTGCGGACTTCTTCCGGTTCGGCCAGATGCTTCGCCAACACCGCGCCCAGGATCAAGCCGGAGATCAATCCTCCCATGTGCGCGGAGTTGTCAATGCCCGAGCCCACGGCTCCGAAAAACAGGTTGTATCCGGCAAAAATCATCAGGCTGCGCAGCGTATGCTGCACCGCTTGCTTGGGAATGGAAAAATGTCCCAAGTACAGCGCCGCGATCAGCGCTCCGGCCAAGCCGAAGATCGCTCCCGAAGCTCCTGCCCCAATGACCAGCGGATGCCACCATAAACTCGCCAGGCTCCCGGCCAGCCCGCAGACCGTATAAGTGAGCACATAGGTCAGGCCGTCGAAAATGCGCTCGGCCAGTTGCCCCAGGTCCCACAGGCACCACATGTTGAACAAAATGTGCAGAAAGCCGATGTGCAGATAATTCGAGGTCAGCATGCGCCACGGCTCCGGTCCCAGCGAAAGCGGACCGAAGTTCGCGCCCCAGTTCAGCAGTTGCCGGATCGTCGGCGTGGATAACGAAACCCCCGAAAGCGCCATCGCGGAAAATACCGCCAGGTTAAGTCCGATCAGCACGGTGGTGACCGGCGCTCTCCGACGCGCCACCACGACGCGGCCCGCGGTCTGATGGGAATATTCGGGCGGAGGGGAGTAGCCGGTCGGCATGTTCACCGAACTCGCACGGCATTGCCCGCAAACATCGTGGCGCTCCCCGAAGGTAAACGTCGGCAAGCGCCGCCCACAGGTAATGCAATTTGCCATTTAATCTCCTACCGCTTCAACCGCCGGCAGTTCCTCGGCTACGGTCCGCGACCGCACTTTGGCGCTGGTGACGAGCACGACGGAAGCCACAATAATTGCGCTGCCTGCCAGAATAAATCGGTTCACCGGCTCCTTCAAAACCAGCCAGCCCAGAAATACCGCGACCACCGGATTCACATACGCGTAAGTGGAAACTTTCGAAGTCGGAACATGCCCGAGCAGCCAGGTATAGGAGGTGTATCCGAGTAAAGAGCCGCCAACGACCAGATAGAGCACAGCCCCCAGTCCTCGAGGCGTCCAGACCACGCGGGAGAAGTCGCGGTTCACCACCGCGAACACCATGTTGGAGATTCCGGCAAAGGTCACCTGCCATCCGGTGGAGCTTAGCGACACGTTCCACGACTGCCAGCGCTTGGCCAGTACCGAGCCGAACGCCCAGGTGAATGAACTTCCGAGCAGCGCCAGCGAGAACCACAGCTTGTGGCGGTCGAGCCTTCCCGTCGCGGCCAGTTCCGGCCACAATAGGACGACCGTGCCCACCGCGCCGAGTCCCAGCCCCACCAGCCCGCGCCGGGAGATGCGATGGTCGCCGAGCATCAATGTGTCCAGCACCAGAAACCAGAGTGGCGTGACCGCCACCAGCAGCGCCGACAAACCGGTCGGAACGTACTTCTCCGCGTAGGAGAGCGTGAGATTACCGCCCATCAGCAGCAGCGTCCCGATCACCGCCAGCTGCAGCAGTTGCTTGCGGCTGTAAGAAATCCGCTGCCCGGTCAGCCGGCAGTACAGCAGCATGATGGCCCCGGCAATCAGGAAGCGCACGCCGCACATCAGCGCGGGAGGAATCTGCTCCACGGCGATGTTAATGCCCAGGTAAGTCGAGCCCCAGAACACATAAACGAGGCAGAAACACAGGATGGTGAGAAAACGGCGCCGGCGCTGGTCAGGAGACATGAAAAGTTGCTGCTTAAAAGATATCAGACGCGGGATGGGAGGGCGGGGATTCGGCCGTTGGTGTGCCGAGGAAGGAAACCTGGCTGGCGCGGCTTGGATCAGGCGGGAAGGCCAGCGTCGAATGAGTCTTCGCTATCAAGCGGTTATCTATAAGCTATTGAAAATCCGTGAAAGCTGTGCGGTCGCTCCTGAACCCGGCAGCCCGGTCGCCGCGCAGGATGCCCCGTAATTGCGCCAGGATCGTTTATAGGCCCGTTTCTCACCCTCGACCCAGCTTGGGGCCGGGTCGCAGCAAGGCGGGCTAGAATTCGATTTTGCTATAGCTATGAGATATACTTATGACAAACGCCACATTTCCCGCTAGTTAGGAAAATCAGGAACAACAAATCCCTTCCTCGGAGCCTTTTTTCACGCCAGCCGGGCGGCCCAGACCCCAAAGGCATCTGAACTGTTGCGTCGCATACACAAACCCAACAAGCTGGCAAACAATTCCCTGCCTCAAGGTGACTCGCCCCAAGACACTTTGTCGCCTTCGACCAAAAATAATTGTTGCGTGGCGACCTTGTTGGGAACGAATCTAATCTCGACGTACTTGGTGTCGAAGCGGCGCCTGATGCGAACCGAACGAATAAGAACGCCCCGTTTCTTCGGACGGCTTTCAAACAATAGTGCGGAGGCAAGAGAAGTGCCAACCGGTACGAACGTCCGCTGCCCATTCACATAGATCCCGATCATTGGACTCACGCTTACTTGCCCGTCGAACGCGACGCATGTTTTCACGATGTCATTGACCGATCTGCAAGGTGTATCCGATCGACGCAACAGCGCAGAGGTTGCGGCATCGAGCGCTTTTAAATTATCAGCCTCGATCAATACGGCCGGAGTCTTAAGATCGCCGAGAACCGTCACGTTTTGAAGAAATATCCTCAGGAAAAGGGTCGGAGGGAATCGAAACGCCAACGTGAGTTCAGGAAGTGTTTGCCATTCTGGTGCGGGTTGCCTGGTTTCAATTTCGTTATCAGTCTTGCTGAGAGAAAGAAGTCCTTTGCCAGTTCGGACGACGTTATAGGAAACTTCCGAGATCTTTGATGTCGACGCATACTCTTGGCTACCTTCGCGACCCGCACCGGGGGTGAGCCGTTGGATGCGCAACCTCATTCCTTCTCTAAGATCGACAAATCCTCCTGGACCGAAAGAGTAATAAAAATATAGATTTTCATCTGCAGGCGGAGACAAACGTTGGGCGATATTTTCTCTAATCGCTCCGTATTCTTGTTCCGTCAAACAGTCGGTAGTGCGCAGTTCTGAAAGTCTCCCCAAAAATGTATTCCAATGTTCGATTAGATCCGCGCGTTTCTTATCGTCGACCCAATCTTCTGAGCGTAGCACTTCAGTCAGCCACTTGCCACTTCTCCGCGAGACTGCGGGTGCAACGGAAAAACCTGATACACGAATTGAGCAGTCAGCGGTGGCCGCGGGATTGTTTTGCAAGTGTTCCGCTCCGGGAACGCTCCGATTTGATCTGACCACATCCCTTGCGTGAGCGCCATTGGGCGAAAGCAAAAAGTATCTGTCACCGATTTCAGTGAGCCGGTAGGCATGGTCCCGTGATCGCGGTCCGAACGCACATCCAGAAACGGATATTGTTGCGAGCATCAAAACAAAAAACCGGCTTGTACTCGACATAGCTTCCTTGCTGACAGTGAACCACAGTGAGCGGCAGCATTCGGAATGCCTCACTCTTATTCAGTGCGAAGTGCCCTCATCGGATCAAGATGAGCCGCTTTTCTTGCGGGAAGGTAGGCCGCGACCAGTCCAGCCCCCAACAAAACAACGCTCGCTGCCAGCATTGTCAAGGCATCATAAGCCGGGACTTCATAAAGAAAACTTCTCAACATCTGGCTTGAAAACAATGAGATCGGTAAGCCCACCGCCACACCCACGAAAAGCATCGATCCCGCCTGACGCATTACCAACCAGACTAGTTGTTTTCTCGGGGCTCCCAACGCGAGACGCACCCCCAATTCTTGCGTCCGCTGACTTACCAGATATGCCAGCAGGCCGTATAGACCTGTAATGCACAGCAGGAGCGCACATCCAGCAAAGATCTGTAGCAATCTTGCTGCGACCCGCTGATCGCCGTAGGAATCGTCAACGACTTGATCCATGGTGGTGAAAGAGCTTCCTGCTAGCTCAGGGCTCGTGTTCCGGAGGACCTCGCGCAATTCGGGTATCAGGGACTCGGGGCTTCGTTCGGTGCGCACCGCAAGATTCATCGCAAGACCTTCCGATACTCTGTAAAACCCACTCTTGGGAGTTATCTGCGGAATACAAACTTCGATTTCAGGTTGGGAAGGCTCGGATGCGGATACCTGTCGCACATCGTCGATCACGCCTACTATCTGTGCGGGTTTCCCACCTCCATAACCGAGCAGCGCTTGGCCCAGGATCTTTCCCGGGGCTTGATCGTCTCCGAGGTAAGCTTTCGCGAACGCACGATTCACGACGACTACTGGTTGTGATCCGGGCGTATCTCCCTCATTGAAAAACCGGCCCTTCAACATGCGAAATCCGAAGACACGCTGAAGGCCAGGCCCAACAGCACGAAATTGGGCGACCAAGTCTTCTAGCCGGCCCGCGTTCGAACGCCCAAGCGAAAACAATATAGGGAATCGCTTCCCTAATGGGACCACGGTTGTTAGCGCAGCCGCCCGCACGCCCGGCAGCCGTTGTACTCTTTCGACCAGGGGTTGGTACAACTCCGTAGTCATATTTTGCCCGTCGAACTTGTAAGCCGGTATTGCCATGTCCGCTACGATTATGTGATCGGTCCTGAAACCTAGCGTGACGTGTCTTAAGTTGTAAATCGTGCGTAACAGCAAACCACACGCGATCAATAGCAATAGCGACATTGCTATCTGCGTAACAACCAGAAACCCACGAGTGCGATGATGACTTCTATCGCCGCCTTTTGAGCTCGTTTGGCGTAGGACCGGCTCAATCGAGATCTTCGCGGCGACCAGTGCAGGCCAAATTGACGAGATCACCGCACTCAAAACAGTCAGCGTGGCCAGGCCGGCGACCTGCGGAACATTCGGCTTGATCCCGACGTGAAAACTTAACTGCGTTGCCAATTCGCGTTGAAAAAGCTTCAAGGCCAAAAAAACCAGCCCAAGACCAACAGTTGAAGCGGCAAGACTAAGGACCAGTCCTTCAACCATAAGTTGGCGGAAAGTTCGCCAGCGAGTTGCACCCAGCGCATTTCGCATGGCAATCTCCCGCTTGCGGCTGGCCGCTCGAGCCAAAAAGAGGCTAGTAACGTTCATGCAGGCAATCAGCCACAAGATGCTCGAGGCGGCGAACAATGCGAGCAACGCCTTCCTGACGTTCGATTCAACGACCGAATCACCGTACGACTGCATGATCACCGAGGTAGCACTTTCACGAGCATGCTCATCGGTATATTCCTCGGCCACCGTGCTCTGGATTACCTTCAGTTCCGTTTCTGCCTCGCGTTGGCTAACTCCGCCCTTCAGCCGCGCGATGATCTTATATTCGTGACTCGAATTCTTTATTCGGAGCTTGTCGAACTCTCCAGGCAAAATCGGGATCCATACCTGGGGCTTCTCGGTATTGAATGGGAATTGGAACCCGCGTGGCATCACTCCTATGACCGTAAACGAGTCCCCATTCAGCTTGATTACCCTGCCCAGGATTTTGGGATCTGCACCGAATCCATCTCGCCAAACTGCATCGCTCAACACCGCCGTCTTGCGGTCCCCCTGTCCCCTGAACGTATCGACTCCCAAGTCGTCAAAACCACGTCCCAATGCAGGGCGCACTCCTAACGTAGCGAATAGGTTCGTGCTGACATTGGGGGTATTAACCTGGATCGAAACTGACTTTCCCTCAAGGAAATAGGTTGGCTTGTCGTAGGTGTAAAATGCGGCCGTCTGGAGTGTGCGACTCCGTTCCCGCCATTGCTGAATGTCTAAAAAGGGAGCGCCCCATCCTAGTTTGCCGTGAATACCAGTTTCCTTGATTGTCACCAACTGCCGGGCATTCTCGTACGGCAATGGACGCAAGAGTACGTGGTCCACGACAGTAAACATTGCGGCGCTTGCGGCGATGCCCACAGCTAAAATTGCAATCGCCGTTGCGGCGAACACAGGCGAGCGTTTGAATTGTCGAACCGCATACTTAATATCTATCCAAACAGATTCGACCCATGGCCAGCCCCATTCTTGGCGGCTCCTTTCCTCCAGAAGCGCAACGTTGCCGAATTCTCGTCTTGCCTGGTACATTGCCTCACCGCGACTTGCTCCCTGAGCAACTAAATATTCGACTTTCTCTTCAAGATGTTGCTGAATTTCGTCTGAGAGGTCCCGGTAGGCTTGCCTTCTTGCCAATAGTGTCTTAACCCAATGCACGTTGGCCTCCTACGATTTGGCCGGGGCCAGAACTAGAGCGACGCCTTTGAGCATCCGGTTGAACATCGAGACTTCCCGCTCAAGGTGCACGATACCTGTTTTGGTGATGCGGTAGGTCCGCACCCTTCTGCCCGTGGCGGAGACTCGCCAGTCCGCTGTGACGAGTTCTCTTCTCAACAGACGTTGCAGAGCGGGGTATAAGGAGCCCTCTTCCACTAGCAGCAGGTCGTTCGATTGTTGCTTGATGTGCTGGACTAACGCGTAGCCGTGCATAGGCTGTCTACGTAAGGACTGGAGGATCATGACTTCTAATGCGCCGCGAAATAAATCCCTCTTGCTTCGAACTATCCTTTAAGTCCATAGACTATTCCACATAATCCCTATCTTAAGATAGGGTTATGTCCCCACGTCAAGTCGCCTCACCCGTACCCTTTCGATACAGAGGAAGCGACAGAGTTTGGGGACGGGTCGAACTCCCGAGCGAAAGCTCCCCGGTTCGCGGACGCAGGGAGCTCCCCCGAAATTGGAAGAGATGCACAGACACCGGCGAGCTAACCGCTCGCTCGGACAGCCGAGGGCGGCTCCCCACGTGGGCTGTGGAGGACTCTTCTTGGCGACCGACGTCGGCTTTACCGCGTCGTCTTCTCCGCCTGCGTTTCCGGGGGCATATTGACTTGCACATCCACCGTATGCGTATCGAAGTCGAGGTTGCGGGTGCTGTAGTCGAGAGGATCGACACCGGCCGGCAGCGGCAAAGATTTACTCAACAGGCTGCGCAGCTTGTCCTGCGAATAGGACTGCTCTCTCAGTTCACTCCAGGCACGGCGAAGTTCGCGGCTGGCGGGACGGTCGAGACCTTCGATGGAAAGATTTCCGAAGCGAAAGGGCTGGTCTTCCTGTAAG
>CAWHVI010000014.1:0-242568 GCA_963832765.1 uncultured Acidobacteriaceae bacterium
CATCAGCAAAACGAAAACCGCACAGGGGGCCACTCCCGTCAGACGCCGCCTCGACTGTCCTGGGCCTACAATTAACGTAAGCAGTGTGAATCCCCACCTCCGAGGTGCCGCATGAAAGCAGCAACTGACACATGGAAAGACCGCCTCGCGCGTTATCGCGAAATCAAACTGACCGTCACGGGGAGGAAGTCAGGACGGGAAATATCGAGGCCAGTGTGGTTCGTGGCGGAGGGAGGCCAGCTCTACCTGCTGCCGGTGCACGGGTCGGATACGCAGTGGTACAAGAACGTGCTCAAGAATCCGAAGATTCAGGTGGAAGCCAGAGGGGCGGAACAGGAGTTCCGGGTGACTGCCATGACCGAGGCGAAAAAGGTGGAAGGCGTGGTGGAAAAATTCCGGGAGAAATACGGCGCCGTCGATGTGAAGAAGTACTACTCGAAATTGGATGTGGCCGTGGCCGCTCCACTGGGCTGAATGGAGAAGCAGGCACTGGTCGAGCTTTTCCATTTCAGAAAAGCTCGTTCAAGCCCGGTTTCGTCGTGTGGGCCAGTCCCCTGCGGCACTCTGTGCCTTTTGCGGTAAAAGCCTTCCCCAAACACCAGGGCCGCCTCGCGGCGGCCCTTTCTAACCACTAATCACTAACAACTAACCGCTTTCTTAATCCCCCGCCACCGGCTCGGCAATCTCCGGCTTCTCCGCCGGAGTACTATTTTCGTTCGGCTTGGCCAGCGCCCCCAGCGGAATAAATCCGTTTTCGGACTGCACCGGCTTCTCCTTCAGCACGACTTCGCGATACAAAGCCGCCATGCGCGCATCGTAGGCAGCGTCGTCTTTCTTGGGGCCACGGGCCTCGGCCAATTTCGCATCCCGCGCCCGCAGCTTCTCCTGCCGCGCATTCTTCGCGATGCCCAGCTTATCCAGATCGCGCTGCTCTTCCTTGGTGACGATTTCATCCTTCAGCACCAGGGTGTGCTCGGTGGACTCCATCTTCACGTTCTTGCCGCCGGCGAAGATCTCGTGCCGCCCGTGCTCCTCGTACCACTTGGTGAGCGTGGCCGTCATGTGCATCTTCTCGATGATGTTCCGCCATCCCACGCCCGTGTTGTAGGCGCAGAAGGAAATCTCGCCTTCCTGCGTAGCGTAAGGAATGATGCACTGCTCCGTCCGCCGGAAGTCGTAGTTGAACAGATCCTGGAACCACATGCCCGCGATGAACAAAAAGTTCCAGCGATCCTGGCGCCGCTTCATCACGTCGTCAATCGTGCGGTCCGCCCCGACTTTCCCATAGTTCTTCCCGGTCACGTTGTAGTTCTTGTCGAACTTGCTCAGCAGATCCATCAGCTTGAAATGCGTCGGCGACTGAAACGGATCGTAGTTCTTCATCAGACACAGCGCCATGCCGAAGCCCGTCCAGAATTTGCTGCGCGCGCCGTCGTTAACTTTGGCAATATCCTTAGCCAGTTGATCCCCATGCAAGAAAGCAGTAACCGGCACCGCCTCCTTAGTCTCCTTGTCAATCATGACGGCCATCCCCGTCCCGCAATTCGGATGGCAACCGCAGACTGAGTTGGCCCCAATTGTTGTCGGCGTCGTTGACGTGCATGAGGTCGGCCCAGTCGCTGAAGGTGGACATGAAGCTGATGGGGAACCAGTCGCGGGCGGGTTCGCCCAGGCCGGTCTGCGATCTTTACGTCGTGAGCGAGATGAGAGAGCGTATAACGCTGGGCCTGGCGGCGGTCGTCGGTGACGGCTTCGTCGCGGCCGGTGAAACTGACCGGTTGGAAGCTGAGGAAGCCGATCTTCTTGGGATTATCGAGCGCGAACTTGATGATACGGCCGACCTGCTCGTTGTTGATGCCGTTGACGATGGTCACGACCGGAACGATTTCGCAGCCGGCGCGGTGCAGGTTGTCGATCGCTTTCAGCTTTACGTCGAACAAATTGCCGACCAGGCGATGGGCATTGGCAGCGTTGCCGATGCCGTCGAATTGCAAATAAGCATAGCGCATGCCGGCTTCGACAGCCTGCTGCGCGAACTCGAAGCTCTTGGCGAATTCAATTCCGTTGGTGGCGGCCTGCACGCTGTTGTAGCCGACCTTGCGGGCGTAGCGCACGGCGTCGAGGAAGTAGGGAGACAAGGTCGGCTCGCCGCCGGAGAACTGCACGCTCATCTGACGGCGCGGCTTGATGGTGATGGCGTTGTCGAGCATGGTCTTGATGTCGTTCCAGCTCAATTCGTGCACAAAGCCGACCTGGTTGGCGTCCATGAAGCAGGGATCGCACATCATGTTGCAGCGGTTGGTCAGATCGATGGTGAGCACGGAGCCGCGGCCATACTTCACGGTCGAGCTGCCGTGGTTGTGCAATTTCTCGTCGGCGTGGGCGCGAATGTCGCGGCCGGGGAAGACATCTTCCAGGTGCTTGGAGAACTCGGTGTCAATGGACATCACGTCTTCAAAGTGGCCGTGCTTGGGGCAGTCTTTCACCATCAAAATCTTTCCATCTCTTTCGACGATGGTGGCCTTGATCTCGCCGACTTTTTCGTTGAGCAGGATTTCGTAGGGCAGCTTGCCGTCGAGAATCTGCTGGCGGATTTCAGGCACGCACTTGGGGCAGAGCGAATCGGTGGCGCGCGGCCAGCCCAGTGGCGGCTTGGATTTCTCGTAGGACTTGAGCAGGGGCTTCTCCGACCACTTGGGGGTGGGCGACGGGTTGGGCTTCATGCGGTTGAAACGGTCGTAAACCACCCACACGCCTTTGGCGGCGACGGTCACTGCTTTCTCTACGTACTTCACTGGCTTGTGCATATCTTCTCGCTTTCCACAGATGGAGATGGTGTTCTGCTTACGACTGTTGCCGGGCGCCCGGAGGGTAACCGGCAATTCGAAAAGCCTGGGCCAAACCTACTCCAGTTCAACCTGGAAAGCTCCCTGCGAGCTTCGGCCTAAACGGAGCTGTTCTGCAGGGATTTCCCTGATTGCATGCTAGTGGAGGGCGACGGCGAAGGCACGCATAAGTCAATGAAAGGGGAAAAATGAAGGTTTAGCGGGGAATGGGGGCATCGGATGGATGGTAAGTTATTGAAATCAGGGAGATTGATCCCGGAGAGCGCCCTGTCTCAGCTCGGCCCGGGCGGAGAAGGGATTGCGCCCGGCACCCCCGCCTTCGCATGACCCAAAGGTTGATTTTTTCTCTCACCCGGATCGGCTTTTTCAGCTTCGGCAGCGGCGAAATCGGCTGATTCGCTATCGCCAAACTCCTTTGCCATTTCCTCCGGCGTAGCATCGAATTCACCCTCGCCCATGAAGCCGCCTTCATACTTGATCGGCCTGGAGGTTCTGCCATGCGACCAAATTATTGCGAAATGCCCGCTGCTTTAAAAATGTAGTTTTCCCGTTCACTCTTGCTTGGACTCAAAAAGCGATTGCACGGCGCAGAAATAATTGCAAGGATCGGGAATCGATCCCGTATTCTTTCAAACCATGAAAGAACACAATCTTCCCTGCCAGGCAGTGCGCGGTTCAGGTGGGAACAGTGGCCGAGTTCGATTGGGAATTGCCGCGAGAGGAAATCCAATCATGATGGCACACGCCACGACTGCCTGAAAAAACGCACCCGGCTCCATATCATGAAGGGGATACTCAGCCTTTTGATTTTCGCAAGCGTCCTCGCCGGCGCGCAAACTCCGGTCATACCTGTGAGTTTCGACGCCTACCGGATGTGGAGCCGCTGGCCTTACCAGCACATCGGTGTTCGGGCTTATATGCGAAGCACGAATGATCGCACCGGCGGAAATGAGGACCCGTCGAATTTTCTTTATCAGCTCGCGGACGACAAGAACGTGACTTTGGACGTGCAAGGCCCCGGGATTCTCTACTTTGTCCGCTACAACCACTGGCATGGCAGCCCGTGGCATTTCGAAGTGGATGGCCAGGACCACATCGTTGCCGAGAGCAGTACGGCCGACCCACTTCACCCGGTCGAAAATTCGACGTTTCTGCCGCCGCAGCTCTTCCCTGAACCTCTTGCCTACACCTGGTCCACCACCAAGGGAGCGGATCTCTCCTGGGTCCCGATTGGTTTCGAGCAGTCGTTTCGCATGGCTTATTCACGGACTTTTTATGGAACCGGGTACTACATCTTCGATCAATTCGTGAAGGGGACCAAGCTATCGCAGCCCATAAAGTCATGGGACGCGAAGACTCCTCCGCCGCAAGACGTGCTCGATCTGATCTCCAAAGCTGGTACCGATATCGCGCCGCCGGCCGGAAAGGCGGGCATTCGGCAGCAGTCTGGACATTTGACGATCACGGGCGCCAAGCCGATGCCAGTCTGGAAGACGTCGGGCACGCCGGGCATGATACGCGCCGTTGAGTTCTCCGTGCCCCTGCAGGAGGCGGAGGCGTTCTCCCGCGCCCGATTGCGGATTACCTGGGACGGCCGCGAAGAAGCTTCCGTAGATGCACCCATTTCCCTATTTTATGGGGCTGGAATTCTATATAACCGGGACAACCACCCCTACCTGGTGAAGAGCCTCCCCATGGTCATCCGCTACGACCATGATCGCGTTTACCTGAGCTGCTATCTTCCCATGCCGTTCTTCCGCTCCGCGGATATTGAACTTGGCGGGGTTGAAGGCACGACCTTTTCCGATGTTGCGTGGAGCGTCCGCTACGGCCCGTTCAAGGACCCTCCGAATTGGGTGGGCTACTTTCATGCAACTTATCGCGATCACCCCGCGCCCGAACTGGGCAAAGATTTGGTGCTTCTCGATACGCGTCAAGCGGAAGGTGGCGGCGACTGGTCGGGGCAGTTCGTCGGCACTTCTTTTATTTTCTCCCATGCCGCGGAACTTGGGACCTTGGAAGGCGACCCACGCTTCTTCTTTGATGACAGCCTGACGCCGCAAGCGCAGGGTACCGGCACGGAGGAGTGGGGAGGCGGCGGCGACTACTGGGGCGGGCTGAACATGACGCTTCCCTTCGCCGGTCATCCGATCGGCGCGAAATCTCCCGAAGACGCGAAAAGCCAGGAAGACAAAATCGAGTCAGCCTACCGGTTCCTGCTCGCCGACATGATGCCGTTCGGCAAGAACGCCGTGATTCATCTCGAACATGGCGGCATCAATGACTCAAAAGAGCACTACGAAACGGTCACTTACTGGTATGGCTTACCCGCGCCTTCGCTGATCCGAACGGATGAGTTCGACGTCGGGGACGAGGCCAGCGAGAAGGAGCATGATTATTCTTCTCCGGAGGCTTCTAGACCTTACGAAGTGGAATCGCGCTACGAGTGGGGACCCGATACCGTCAACGGAACAGAAATTTTTCCGGCGAGCGAAGATCAGGGCCGCACAACGAAGACAGGCTCGGAATTCACTCTCAAGATTGATCCCAGCAATCTCGGCGTGATGTTGCGCCGTAAGCTGGACTATTCGTTTCGCCAATCAGCGGGCGGAAGTGTACGTGGCCGATGCGAGGACGTCAAAGCCTGATTGGAAACTGGCTGGCATCTGGTACACAGCGGGATCGAGCACGTACGTTTTCTCATCTCCGCGCCGGGATGAACTGGGCGCTACACAGCATGTGGTCAGAACTTCGAACCGCCGTTTTCGCGACGATGAATTTCTCATCCCTCGCGAGCTGACCAGGGGACATTCCGCAATCCGGGTTCGAGTGAAGTTTACTCCGGTGAAAATTCCGTTCTATCCTGGCGCTCCCGTGCCCGAACTGGCGTGGAGTGAGATGCGCTACTGGGCCTATAGCTTCGTGATGCCCAAGTTCTCTCTGGCAGGGCTGGCGCCCAAGTGATTGAGCCGGAAGGTGCCGCCGAGCACGGGAAGGCCTTGCCTGGCACCCTGCGATAGGACCGAAGAGTCCAAATTTCCCATAATGGGAAGAATCCCGCCTGCCGGACCTTCCACATCCCTTGGGGGCCCTTCCTACACCGGGGTGTGCGCCCGGCGCACACCCTCTAATTTCGATTATTGCGTCTCGGATGGTACCCGAGGCCTACCCAGCTTGCCGAAGCGCTCAAATGGCCAGTTTTTATAGCACGAAAGTGGGGGGTGGCTTAGAGCAGACCACAAGCGACCGCAGAGGACACAAAAGAGAAACAATCCATGCACCGCGTGCTGACTTCCCCGCCCTGCCGCACAAACCCGCGGCTCAGGCGCCCGGCATTTTTGCTCCGCTGAATTCGTGTACAGCTTTGAGCATGGCGATGATGTTCTCCACCGGGGTGCGTGCCTGTACGTTGTGAATGGCATTGAAGACATAGCCGCCGTTGCGGGAAAAGATGCGGCAACGTTCCATCACTTGTTGGCGAACCTCTTCGGGCGTGCCAAACGGAAGAACCTGTTGCGTGTCGACACCGCCGCCCCAGAAGACGATCTGGTCGCCGTAGGTGCGCTTCAGGTGCTCGGGATCCATGCCGACCGCCGAGCATTGCACCGGGTTCAGAATGTCGAAGCCGGCCTCGATGAATGACGGGATGAAGCGCTCGACCGATCCACAGGAGTGCTTGAAACTTTTCCAGGTCGTGTTCTGGTGAATCCAGCCGTTTAGTTTCTGATAGTAGGGCAAGTAGAGTTCGCGGAAGGTCTTGACCGAGCAGAACGAAGAAGTCTGCGTGCCGAAGTCGGTGCCGCAAACCAGGATGGCGCAGGGGGCGTTGCCGAGCGCCTGGTAGATGAGTTTCAGGTTCTGGATGCCGATTTCGACCTGGCGGGTGAAAACCTGGTGAACATAGTCGCGGCGGCTGGTAGTGGACATGTACCACTCGGCGACATCGCGGATGCCTTTGGGGTACTTCAGGCCTACGGCCGGCACCTGGCCGATATCGCCGAGAGCGGTCCCTACGCTGCTGGTGATCATGGCGCGGCCGGTACACTGCACTGCGGCCAGGGACTCGCGCAATTGGGCAACGTCTCCGTCGTCGAGGAGCTTGAACTCCTCCAGATTATCTTCCGGATTGAGTTGCTCTTCGACGATGGGCGGCTGGCGGATGATGGCGTCGAAGAAGTAGCCGTCCTTGGGCATGCGCCCGCTGGGAGGCGCGGTCAAATCGCCCTGGGGATGAATCAGGATGTCGCCGTTGGCGTCGGTGGTGGTGCGGAACTCTTCGGAGATCAGAATCTCCAGGCCGTCGGGCATGCGCCACGTCTTCCAGTTGCGGTTGCGGAAGCCGAAGGAGGTTTTAGGGCGGTAAACGCCGTCCACGTCAATGCCGAGAGCCTGCTTCAGGTCCTCGTCGAGCATTCCCAACATCTGGTAGGGTTCCCAAACTTTGACGAGGCGTTTCTCCAGGCCCAGGTAATCGCGCAAGGCAGCGACGCAGCTTGCATGAATCCCGCTGACGGTGGTTCCCCCGAAATCAATGGGGACACGGTCCGGCTGGCGATGAGACAGGGCGGCGAGGACGCGCTCTTTGCTGGTGAGTGCCGAGGATACGTCGGTTACGGTTTCCATAGATCCTCCTAAGCTCCTGGCATGGGCACGCCGTTGAACTCGTGCACTGCTTTTACCATGGCGATGATGTTTTCGACCGGCGTGCGCGCCTGCACGTTGTGAATGGTGTTGAACACGAAGCCACCGTTGCGCGAGAAAATGCGGCAGCGCTCCAGAACCTGTTGGCGAACTTCCTCCGGCGTACCGAAAGGCAGCACGCGCTGGGTGTCCACTCCCCCGCCCCAAAAGGTCATGCGATCGCCGTAAGCGGTCTTCAAATGCTCGGGTTCCATCCCGGCGGCGGAACACTGCACCGGGTTCAAAATGTCGAAGCCAGCCTCAATAAAGGATGGGATGAAGCGCTCGACCGATCCGCAGGAGTGCTTGAACGTTTTCCAGTTGGTGTTTTGATGAATCCACTGATTCACTTTGCGGTAATAGGGTGAATAAAGCTCCTGCAAGGTGGAGACCGAGCAGAATGCGGAATTTTGCGTGCCGAAATCGGTGCCGCAGACAACCGCCACATCGACGGTATCGCCAACTACGCATTGAATGCGCGTCAGATTCTCAATCCCTATCTCACACTGACGGACAAATACGCGATGAACGTAATCGCGGCGGCTGGCGGTTGAGATGTACCATTCGGCGATATCGCGGATGCCCTTGGGATGCTTCAAGGAAACCCCGGGCACGAAGGCAATGTCCCCGAACGCGGTGCCGGGAATGCCTAACACCACGGCACGGCCGGTAGACCGCGCCCGCGCGGCCGCCTGTTGCAATTCGGCAAGGTCCTGTTCGGTGACCGGCTGGAATTCTTCCAGGTTGTCCTGTGGGTCCAGTTCTTCTTCGACGATGGGGGGCTGGCGGATGATGGCGTCAAAGAAATAGCCGTCCCGGGGCATGCGCGCACTGGGAGGAGCCGTCAAATCCCCTTGCGGATGGAACAGGACGTCGCCATTGCTGTCGGAGGTGACGCAAAACTCGTCCGAGACGAGAACCTCCAGCCCGTCGGGCATGCGCCAGGGTTTCCAGCCGCGGTTGCGGCAGCCAAGGATCGTCGTGGAAAGGCCGACGCCTTCAAAATCAATCCCCAGAGCCTGCTTCAGGTCTTCATCCAACATGCCGAGCATCTGATAGGGCTCGCATGCCTTGACCAGCCGCTTTTCCAGCCCGAAGTAATCGCGCAGAGCGGCAACACAACTTATGTGGATTCCGGTGACGGCGGTACTGCCGAAGTCGATGGGGATGCGTTCGGGCCGGCGATGGGAAAGCGCGGTAAGGACACAGTCTCTGCTGTTAAGCCTGGAAGATACATCGGTCACGGTTTCCATAAGCCCTCCAAATGTCTTTGCTGTCTCAAGCTCCGGGCATTTGCACTCCGTTGAATTCGTGCACCGCCTTCACCATGGCAATGATGTTTTCCACCGGGGTGCGCGCCTGCACATTGTGAATGGCGGCAAAAATAAAGCCGCCGTTTTGCGAGAAAATGCGGCAGCGCTCCAGCACCTGCTCGCGGACTTGCTGGGGCGTGCCGAAGGGTAGGGTCTGCTGCGTGTCCACGCCGCCTCCCCAGAAGGTGATGCGGTCGCCAAAAGCGCTTTTCAGGTGCTCGGGGCCCATGTCGGCGGCAGAGCACTGCACCGGGTTCAGGATGTCGAAGCCGCCGTCAATGAAGGATGGGATGAAGCGCTCAACCGAGCCACAGGAATGTTTAAACGTCTTCCAGGTGGTGTGTTCGTGAATCCAGCCGTTCACTTTCGCGTAGTAAGGAAAGTAAAGTTCGCGGAAAGTCTTGACCGAGCAGAAGGAGGAAGTTTGCGTGCCGAAGTCAGTTCCGCAGACGACGATGGCATCGAAGGCGTTGCCCACCGTCTCATAAATGCGCTTGAGGTTGGCAATGCCGATTTCTGTCTGGCGGGAAAAGATCTGGTGCACATAGTCGCGGCGACTGGTGGTGGACATATACCATTCGGCGACATCGCGAATGCCTTTGGGATATTTCAAAGAGATGCCCGGCACCTGGGCGATGTCGCCGAGCGAGGTGCCGACACTGCTCATCATGACTGCACGGCCGGTGCGTTGCGCCTCGGCTGCAGCCTGCTTCAGATTCGCGAGATCCGCCTCGTCGAGCGGCTTGAATTCTTCAAGATTGTCCTGCGGATCAAGCTTCTCTTCGTCGAACGGCTGCTGGCGGATGACGGCGTCAAAGAAGTAGCCGTCTTTCGGCATGCGTCCGCTGGGCGGGGCGGTCAAGTCGCCTTGCGGATGGAGCAGGATGTCGCCATTGGCGTCGTGGGTGATGCGGAATTCTTCGGAGACCAGCACTTCGAGACCGTCGGGCATGCGCCAGGGCCGCCAGTCGCGGTTGCGAAAGCCGAAGAAGGTTTTGGGGCGGGAAATACGCTCGACATCCACGCCGAGGGCTTGCTGGAGATCCTCGTCCACCACTCCCAGCATCTGGTAAGGCTCGAAGACTTTGACGAGGCGTTTCTCCAATCCGAAGTAGTCGCGAAGTGCAGCCACGCAACTGACGTGGAAGCCGGTAACCGGGGTGCCGCCCAAATCAATCGGAATGCGATCGGACTGACGATGGGATAGTGCGGTAAGAACGCGCTCTCGGCTGGCGAGAACGTGAGGCGCTGTCAGAGTTTCCATGCGGACCTCCGTTCACGGATTGAGAAGCGTCTATCCGGCTTCGACCACCGCTTTCAATCCCTGATGTTTGGTGACTTCTTCAAAATGTGCCGGAACATCGTTCAACGAGAGACGGTGCGTGATCCAGAATGAGGTATCGATCACGCCGTCCTCGATGAGCTTGATAATGCGCGGAAAATGGTTCGCGCTGTTGCGCGAGGCAAACAGCGTAAGCTCGCGATGATGAAATAAAGGGTCATCGACCGGAACGGCGGCCTTCACGATGCCCACCCAAACCACGCGGCCGCCGTAACGGGCACGGGCAAAGGCGCGAGCCATGGATTCGGCGTTGCCGGTGGCGTCGATGACTACGTCGGATGATTCGTCGTCAGAGGACTCGAGCACTTCAACGCCTAGCGGCTGCAATCGTGCGCGCCGCGAAGCTGAGGCTTCCAGAACGCGGACGCGCGCGCCAGCTGCCAGCGCCAACTGCGTGATGGCTACACCGATGGGCCCGGCGCCGACCACCGTCAGCAGTTCGCCCGCGGTCAACTGCGAACGCATGACCGCCTGCGCGCCGATGCTCAGAGGTTCGACAACTGCCAACTGATCGAAGCTCAGGCGCGATGATTTGTAGACGTGATCCAGCGGCACAGGGACGAGCTCGCGCATGCCACCGTCGGTATGCACGCCCATGACGCGGATGTCCTCGCAGTTGTTGTAGTGACCGGATTTGCAGGGAGGGCATTTGCCGCAGTTCAGGTACGGCTCAACCGTGCAGCGGTCGCCGGGAGCGAGGCCGCGGTCGTTGGGCGGCACTGAGACAATCTCCGCACCGAGTTCGTGGCCCATGATGCGAGGATAGGTGAAAAATGCCTGGCGGCCATGGAAGGCATGGAAATCGGTGCCGCAGACGCCGATGCGATGGACGCGCAGCAGAGCTTCGCCCGGAGCGGGCACCGGCGGGGCAGCCTCATTAGCCACGAGAGTTCCGGGACGCTCAAGGACGACTTGCTTCATTGCGAAACCCTCGTAGTGGAAGTGGCCTGATCATTGGGATAGCGGCGAGCGAGAACGGCGCGGAGACCTTCTTTGCGAATCTCCTGGAGCAAATCGGCGATCTCCGGCGCGATTCGGGCTACATCCAAAGGCTCGTGCGTGGCCTCGGAAAGGCGAGTCGACGGCATCGCGGGTAAAGGCGATGGTGGCTTCCCGCGAGTCCGATTCCCGTGCCTCCCAGCGCTTCAGAATGTAATCGGCATGAACATCCTGCAGCTGCACATGCATGGGCGTGAGCAGTGTGGCGGCGACGGTCAGCAAAAGGCGGCCAGGCAAGTCGCTGCGCCGGGCCAGATAGTCCCGAATACTGGGGAAAAGCCGGATGGAGTTCTTGGTGGTCAGGTCTACGCGAATGCCCTGCAGGCGATGCTCGATCGTAGGGTTTCCGATGCGCTGATAGCATTCGCGCGCGTACGCGGAGTTTGTCTCCTCTTCTTCCGGACCCATGGCGGGAATGATCTCTTCCCAAATGGTTCGCTCGGTGAATGGGCCGACTTGCTCATCTCGGAAAACCTCTCGGACAAGCGCGTAGTCGAGCAGGGTTCCCAGCGTGGAGAGCACCATCTGCGGTCCATTCAGCACGCGCAGTTTGCGCCAGCGAAAGGGGATGAGATCGTCCACGAAACGCACGTTCGGGGTAGCCGTATGCATGGGAAAGTGCTTCTGGGTGAATTCATCGGCCTGGATGGCGAATAAATAATACGGCTCGCCGCAGGTCAGCAGATCGTCACGGTAACCGAGAGCTTCGCATTCCCGGGCAAGAACCTCCTCGCCAGGTGTGCCGACCACAATGCGGTCCACCAAGGTGCTGGAGACATGAACCGATTTCTGGACCCATGCCAGGAACTCATCGCCCAGCTTCCAGGCGGCGGCTTGTTCCGCAATTAATTTCTGCACCAGCGGGCCGTTGTCGAGGACCAATTCTGTGGGGATGACAGCGATATCGGCATCCTGTCCGGCGGTGGCGCGCCAGCGCTCGAAGAGAAGCCGGGTCAGCTTGCCGGGAAAACTGCGCGGCGGGCGGGCAGTGCGCATGTCCTCGGGATCGAGCTTCAACCCCGTTTCGGTGGCGTTGCTCAGGATGACGCGAAGCTCGCGATTCCTGACCGCGGCTTCGACCTTATCCCATTCGCGATCTGCGGCCAAAAGGCGGCTGACACACCCCATCAGGCGCTTGATTTCGACCTGGCGGCCGTCTTCGAGGCCACGCAGAATCAGCGTGTAGAAGCTACCCTGGCGCGCTGCGGCTTGCGAGCGGTGATCCGACGCACGTTGCACGGCCAGGATGCGGCCGTGGTATCCGCCGGCTGTGTTGGCTAACTGAACGAAATCAGGAACGTAGCCACGCATGAATTTGCCGAAGCCCAACAGCAGGATGGTTTCCGGCGCGTTGAGCATGGAGGAGGGAGGGAGTTCCAGGCCCGAGGCTTTCAGCTCAGGTATGAGTTCGGAAGATAGCGTGGGCAGGGAAATTTGCTGGCTGAGGTCGACGGTCATCTTGGTCTTTCGGTCTCGCTTACGCAGGGAGACACAAAAAGCCTATCACTAAAACTATGTACAGCAATTGGGTGGTATCCACGTGTGCTTTCGGTCACCCGCAGTGGTGACACTCGTCACGGGGGTCGTCGACTGCCGAGAAACTGATGGCGTCCCAGGTTCACCACGAAGGAAACGAAGGCACACGAAGGGAGCCTTGCCTGCTTCGCTTTTGTGGTTCGACTCCCGAGATTGCTCGTAATTCAGAAACAATCGCTTTTTTCTGTCACCTGCTATTCTGCTTTGCGCTTTCGTGGGTCTTGGGCTGGATCGATATAGTCCGTTGAAGAGGGTCCGAAGCCAGTGATTTGAACTACAACCGCTTCGTCGCCCGTTTCCGCAAAGTGCGCCTCACTCGGGGGTTCGGTGTAAAAACTCCCTGGAGGAAGAGCTTTAAGTTTTGCCTCATCGAACTTTTCCCCGTAGCCAATGTGCCAGGTGCCCGAGATTACGGTCGCAACCCGATCATCGCGATGGGAGTGCGCCGCAATCTTCGTATGTGCCGGCACCCGTAGCATGATTGTGTAGACTCCCGCTTGGTTCGGATCACCCTTGAGCACCACGGTCTGAATCCCTCCGACCCCAGAACTGCCGGTCCCGGGATTGCCTTGCTGCGGGAACTCATACTCGGCGGGAGTGAGGCGCTTTTCGCCCAGGGCGTTCGAGGTGGCGCCCGCGCCAGGTGTGGCAGCAACTTGCGGAGAGTCGAGGAAGTTGCGAATGAGCGCCACGGTTTCCACAGGGCGCTCTTCCATCAGCCAATGACCGGAGCCCGCGACGACCGCCTCTTGAACATTCGTGGCCACGTTCCGCATGATCACTGCCTGGAGCGGACCAAACGATTTCTCTCCGCCGACCGCCAGCACGGGCATGGTCAGCTTTACCCGCTCGAAAACTTCATTGTCCTTTGCGTCCTGGGAAAACGCAGTGAACTGGGCGAATCCGGCCCGCATTCCGCCGGGTTGCGCATAAGTGGCGGCAAAGAAATTTCTGGTCGCCTCGTCAGGCTTGGAGGGATCGGCGGTGAAATCATTCCAAATTCGATCGAAGTAAATGCGCTCGCGGCCAGCCACGAGCCGCTCGGCATCGGGACCGTGAAAATTGAAATGCCAAACGCCGGGGTTCAGCAGAATCTCCTTCCACGGCGCGATACCGGGAATTGGCGCGTCCATTACCACCAGCCGCTCAACCTTGTCCGGATACATGGCCGCATAGGCGTAAGCCACCATGTTGCCGATGTCGTGTGCGACCACAAACGTCTTGTTAAATCCCAACCCGGTCACAACCGCGCGAATATCTTTGGCCTGGGTCTTCTTGTCGTACCCACCTTCAGGCTTCGATGACTTTCCGATTCCGCGAAGGTCGGGGACCACGACGGTGTGATCCTTCATGAGATCTGCCGCTAAAGGAGCCCATGAGTCGCTGTTCTCCGCATATCCGTGGATGAGCACAACCACCGGCCCCTGACCGCCCCAGCGCACGAAGATATCGGCTGCTTCCGGGCTGTGAATGATCTTCGCCTGAAAACTGAATGGCAGAGACGGTTGTGCATGACTGAAGTTCGCGCCGATAGCAAGAAAAGCAATGACGAGAAAACGTCGAAGCATGATTCCTCCAGAAGCAAACGTTTAGGATTCAGCGCGAATTCGGCTTGCGTCCTGCCCGACATAATAGCTGGTTTCGTACGGCTCACGGCCATCCTCAGCACTTCGAGTCACTCTGCGGTATTCATTGATGGGAGAATCGTGGAGCAATTGCCCCCAAATATCCGGGGGCTGGGATTCGCTTAGCCCGCGACGCGGCCTAAAAAGTTCTGCCCCGAATCCTGACCGGTTGACAAAAGCAGCTCCCCGGCTCAATATGGCGTCATACGACATATCGGTTGATGAACTGTGGAGACGTTTGCCTTAAGTGAACCCGTATTGCTGGTCTTGCTGAGCCTGGCAGAACAGCCGCGGCATGGCTATGCCATCCTGAAAGACATTGAAGCCATGAGCGACGGGCGCGTGCGACTCAGCACCGGCACTTTGTATGGCGCGCTCCAGCGCTTGCTCGATCACGGTTGGATCGAACGGGTGCAAGAGGAGAGCACCCCGCGCGACCGCCGTACTTACAGGCTCACCTCACGCGGGCGGCGGAATCTGCAAATGGAAATCGAGCGCATGCGCCACCTCACCAAATTGGCCTCGTCGCGCGCGGCCCGCAAGGAGGCGTGACCATGTCGCTTGCGGTTTATTGCTGGCTGTTGTGGCTGTATCCGAGGAGCTATCGCCATGATCTCGGCGAGGAGATGACGTTCGCCTTCCGCGAGGCACGGAACGCTCTGCCAGAGGCGCTGGTTACGAGGATCAGCTTCTACCGGCGCGAATATTTTGGACTGTTGGCGGGCGCGTTGTGTGCGCACCTTGATTGTCTGTTCGGAGTTGATGTTTCATTCCGGAGGTTTGATATGCAGCCTCAGTTTCGTTTTCCCCGCTCCACCGTGTTCCTGATGCTGGTGATCTTCTGCGGTGTAGTCCTCGCTATCGGGGCGGCCGCCAGGGTCGCCGGCGACCCGGTGGGATCGGGCTGGCAGACGGTGATGTACCTGCTGGTGTTCATGCTGCTGAGTATGGGCACTGTTGCCGCGGCAGTCTGGGGCGTGCTGCATGGCCTGCGGCGCAGCGGCGTAGATCGCCTGGAGAACCTTCAAAGCCATGTGGATTCAGCACAGCCGAACGGCAATCCATAGTGCCCCGAAGTGCAGAGGATGAAGGCGTGACCTCGGAACCATCCTTACCTTAAGACCGACCTCATGCAGGTACCGGCCGTGCTAAAATCGGCCCGGGAGTGAGGTTCCCAAAGAAATGCCCAAACAGCAGTCACGCCTCACCACTCCGTTGGTCCGCAAGGACGGCAAGCTGCGTCCGGCAAGCTGGGACGAAGCGCTGGACCGCGCTGCACAAGGCTTTCGCAGCACGGTCGAAACGCATGGTCCGCAGAGCTTCGGGATGTTCAGCTGCTCGAAGACGACCAACGAGATGAACTTCATTGCACAGAAGTTCGCGAGAGCGGTGATCGGCAGCAACAATATAGACAGCTGCAACCGTACTTGACACGCTCCTAGCGTCGTCGGTCTGGCGACGGTCTTTGGAGCCGGTGGCGGCACCAGTTCCTATCGCGAGATAGAAGAGACGGACTTTATCGTCCTGTGGGGATCGAACGCCCGCGAGACGCATCCGATCTTCTTCCATCATGTGCTGAAGGGGCTGCATCAACGGGGCGCGGCTGTTCGTCGTGGATCCCCGGCGGACCAGCTCGGCCCAATTCGCCGAGAAATGGCTGGGGCTGCACGTGGGGACAGATATCGCGCTGGCCAATGCGGTAGCGCGGGAGATTCTGGCGCTGGGGCTGGAGGATCGCAGCTTTATCGAGAATGCGACCAGCGGGTTTGACGAATTCTGCGAAGGTATAGAGAAGTACACGCCGGAGTACGCGGAAGAGATTTCGGGCGTCCCGGCGGAATCGATTCGCGAGCTGGCGAGGGCCTATGCCAGCGCCGACCGCGCAATGATCTGCTGGACCCTGGGCATCACCGAACATCACAACGCCGTGGATAACGTGCTCAGTCTGATTAACCTCGCCTTGTTGACCGGGCATGTGGGCAAGTACGGCTCAGGACTGAATCCACTGCGCGGACAGAACAATGTGCAGGGCGGCGGCGATATGGGCGCGATCCCCGACCGCTTCCCGGGATTTCAACATGTGGAGAACGATGAGATTCGTGCCAAGTTCGAGCATGCCTGGGGTGTGAAGATTCCGCCCAAGAAGGGCTTGCACCTGAGCGGGATGTTTGACGCCATGGAACGTGGGGACATGCGGGCCCTTTACGTCATTGGCGAGAATCCCGGCGAATTCGGAAGCCGATCAGCACCGCGCGATGAAGTTGCTGGGCGGGCTCGACAGGCTTGTGGTGCAAGACATGCTCATGACGCAGACGGCCGAGCTGGCCGATGTGGTTTTTCCGGCGGCGGCGGGATGGTGTGAATCCGACGGCACGGTGACCAACAGTGAGCGGCGGGTGCAGCGGGTGAGAAAGGCGATGGCGCCTCCACCCGGCGTGCGCGACGACGTGGAAATTCTGTGTGAGCTTTCGCGGCGGCTCGGGCACGATCTGGGCAATCCTTCAGCGGAAGAAATCTGGAATGAGGTGCGAAGCCTCAGCCCCATGCACGCGGGCATGAGCTACGCACGACTGGAGCATGAAGGCCTGCAATGGCCTTGCTATGACGAGAATCATCCGGGAGAGCAATATCTGCACGCGCGCTTGTGGGAGCGCCCGGTGACGGGGCCGCTGGCGCCGTTCAGCGTGGTGGAATATGAGCCTCCGGTGGATGAACTGACGGAAGAATTTCCGATTCGGCTGACCACGGGGCGGCGGCTGGATTCTTACAACACGGGCGTGCAGACCGGGCGATATTCCTCGCCGAACCGCCTGGGGGAAACGATTGATGTCTCGCCCGAAGACGCGAAAAAATATGGCGTGAGCGATGGAGAGCGAGTGCGGGTGATCTCGCGGCGAGGTTGCGTGATGGCGCCGGTGCGGATTGATTCCGGGCTGCGCGCCGGTTTGGTGTTCATGACCTTTCACTTCCCCGATCAGGTGGCTACCAACGAACTGACGGTGGATGCGGTGGACGCGAAGTCGGGCACATCGGAATTCAAAGCCACGGCAGTTCGCATCGAGAAGGTTGGCAGGCCGGAGCCTGTCGGAGTTTAATCCCGGTTATTCTTGGAAACATGGATCTACACTTCACTGCCGACGAACCTACGCAGGAAGAACGGGCGGCGGTGGATGAAGTTGCCATCAGCCCGCAGCATCCGGGCGGCAAGCGCACCTACCTGCTTCCGGTACTCCGCGCCATTCAAAACAGAATCGGATGGATAAGTCCCGGCGCGCTGAACTATGCAAGCCGAGTGCTGGACGTGCCCCCGGCCGAAGCCTTCGGCGTTGCCGACTTCTACGGCTTGCTTTCGACCAAACCGCAGCCTCCCGCGGTGGCCCACGTCTGCGACGATATCGCCTGCAAGTTGAAAGGTGCCGACCGGTTGTGTGCCGCTCTGGAGAAGTCGCACGGGCCGGAAGGCTCGAGCACGGACGGCAAAGCCACCTGGCACCGCAGCCCTTGTCTGGGGTTGTGTGATCAGGCACCGGCAGTGCTGGTGCACACCGCAGGCAACCAGCACTTTGATCAGATGTTGCGTTTCGCGCGCGCGACCGACGTCGAAGCCGCGCTATGCGGAAATGAGGTCCGGCACCCTTCCATGACGGAATCAGTGCCCCAGGCGGGAGATCCGGGGCTGAAATTGCTGCGACGCGTAGGCCGGATTGATCCGGAAAGTTTTGACGAATACCGCTCCACCGGCGGTTTTGAGGCATTGCGGCAGGCAATCGGGATGGGGCCGGAAGGAGTGATCCGCGAAGTGATTGCTTCGAAACTTGTAGGCCGGGGCGGCGCGGCATTCCCAACCGGACAGAAATGGAATGCCGTACTCGGCAGTTCCCCGCCCCGCTATCTGGTCTGTAACGCGGATGAGTCGGAACCGGGCACGATCAAAGACCGGGCAATTCTGAAAGGCGACCCATACGCGCTGGTCGAATCCATGATCATCGCCGGATTCGCTACCGGGTGCGAGCAGGGCTATCTGTATATTCGCGGAGAGTATCCTGTATCGGCACGCCGCATGGAACATGCCATTGGCGAGTGCCGGCTGCGGGGATTGTTGGGCGAAAACATTCTGGGCAATGGGGTGCGGTTTGATATCGAGATGCGAATCGGCGCCGGGGCTTACATCTGCGGCGAAGAGACGGCGCTGCTGAATTCCATCGAGGGCAAACGCGGCGAGCCGCGCAACAAGCCGCCGTTCCCTACGCAGGTCGGTCTTTTTGGCAAGCCTACGGTCATCAATAATGTCGAAACGCTGATCAATGTGCCGCATATTGTTCTGGAGGGCGGGGCGGCATTTGCCGCCGTTGGAACCGAACGGTCCACTGGGACGAAGCTCTATTGCCTTTCCGGCCACGTAACCAAGCCGGGAGTTTACGAAGCGCCGTTTGGGATTACCTTGCGGCAGATTCTGGAATTGGCCGGCGGCGTGAGCGGCAGCGGCAAGCTGCAAGCTATTCTGCTGGGTGGAGCGGCAGGAGCGTTTGTGGGGCCGGACAATCTGGATATTCCTCTGACATTTGAAGGCACGCGCGCGGCGGGCGCGAGCTTGGGCTCGGCGGTGGTGATGCCCTTTGATGACACCGTGGACCTGCACCCGATACTTTTGCGCATTGCCGCGTTCTTCCGCGACGAATCCTGTGGGCAGTGCGTTCCCTGCCGGGTCGGGACGGTGCGGCAGGAGGAAATTCTGCACCGGCTGAAGAGCGGCAAGCCGTCGACGTCGCGCGATGGCGAAGTGGTGCTGCTGAAAGAGGTGGGGCAGGCGATGCGCGATGCTTCGATCTGCGGGCTGGGGCAGACGGCCTCCAGCGCCATTGAGTCGGCGCTGGCGCGCTTGCCGGTATTCCAGGACAAAGATTCAGGAGGCGCGGCGTGAGCGCACAGAAAGCGCCCGTAGCTACGATTCCGATTCCTCCCGGCCCGCTCCCCATCCTGCCGCCGGAGCGCCCGAAGCGGATGGTGGAACTGACGATTGATGGCAAGCCCATCTCGGTGCCGGAAGGCGCGACCATTCTGGAGGCGACCCGCAAGCTGGGCATCGATACGCCGACGCTTTGTTTCCTGGAGAACCTTACACCGGTCAACGTCTGTCGTATTTGCGTGGTGGAAGTGGAAGGCTCGCGAATTCTGGTTCCCGCCTGCTCTCGCCCGGTGGAGGCGGGAATGGTGGTCAAGACCGATTCCGAGCGCGTGCGCCTGAGCCGGCGGCTGGTGCTGGAATTCCTCGCGTCCTCGGTGGATGTTTCCACCGCGCCCAAGCTGCAGGAATACATCGAGCGCTATAACGCCCAGCCGGAACGCTTTGGCAAACAAATGCCACCGGCGGAGGCCGGAGAACGAGATGCGGAACAACCTGGCCATCATCACGCACCCGAGAACGGCAGTGCGGCCAATGTGGGACAGCCCGTAAAGGTGGATAACGATCTGTACGTACGCGACTACAGCAAGTGCATCCTCTGCTACAAGTGTGTCGAGGCCTGCGGCACCGACGCGCAGAATACCTTTGCCATCGCAGTGGCGGGGCGCGGCTTTGGCGCGCGGATTTCCACGGAATACAACGTCCCCCTGACCGACTCGGCATGCGTGTATTGCGGAAATTGTATTGGCGTTTGCCCGACCGGCGCGCTCATGTTCCGCAGCGAACATGAAATGCGCAAAGCCGGAACCTGGGACGAATCCAAACAGACGGAGACCGACACGATCTGCCCTTACTGCGGCGTGGGTTGCACGCTCACCGTTCATGTGCAGGACGAAAAAATCGTCAAAGTTTCTTCCCCGCTCGACCAGCAGGTAACCCACGGACATCTCTGCATTAAGGGCCGTTTCGGCTGGGAATGGGTCAATCAAAAAGAGTAGAGATCCCTCGCGCCTGCTGTAGATAACCAACCTCGCCATCCAGCCAAGCAACAAACATCGATGGACAGTGTTCCCATACGAAGGAGGTTCTTATGAATCTTGTATCGAGATATTTGGGTGCGTTGCTACTGGGAGCGGCAATGCTCACCCCCGTGTTGAGCACGGGTTGCGGCGGACATGGTTATTACCGCGCCTACGATCCCTACGACCACGACTATCACCGCTGGGATGCCCATGAGAATGCCTACTACCATCAGTGGGAGCGGGACAATCACCGGCAAGACCGGGAGTTTCGGAGGCTCAATCAAGAGGAGCAAAGGCAATATTGGGAATGGCGGCACAATCACCACAACCACAGCCACGATCATGATCATGATCATGACCGGCACTGATGACCATGACTATGACCGGCACTAAGGAGTCGCTGCTTCCGAACACACCGGGTTGGCTTCCCCGCATTAGCCGGGGGAAACCTCGCTTGCAACTTTCTTCGCAAACCTGCAAACTTGAATATGCGTATCCTCTCCCGGTTCTTGACGTCCGCCAGCGATCCCGCGCGCTTCCCGGCTGCTACTTTGCCGGAGGTTGCCTTCCTGGGGCGGTCCAATGTGGGCAAGTCGAGCGTGATCAATTCCCTGCTGGGTACGAAGATTGCCAAGACCAGTTCCACTCCCGGACGCACCCGCGCCATCAATTTTTTTGAGGTGCGCTGGCCGGGGAAGCCCAATCCGGAGGTGATTTTCACCGACTTGCCGGGATACGGCTACGCCAAACTTTCGCGGGAGATTTCGGCGCAGTGGCCGGAGTTCATTGAGCCTTATCTACAGGAACGGACGAGTCTGGCGCTCTGCCTTGCTCTGGTGGACATCAATGTGCCGCCGCAGACGAGCGACCGCCAACTGCTGGAGTTTCTGCAGGCCAGCGGACGCCCCACGCTGACGATTGCCACCAAGAGCGACCGGCTTTCGGGCAATCAATTGCGCAATGCTCTGAAAACTCTCTCGGCGGAATTTCCGGACGCCGAGATCCTTCCCTTTTCTGCCCGCACCGGCGCCGGACGCGACCAGCTTTGGCGGCAAATTCGCTCTGCCGTTGCAGCCCATACAGCCAGCGGGGACGCTTCATCGGCAGCCGGTTAATCGGTTTGCACACTCCATCCGGTATCATGAAATACCTATGGCAACTTGTCTGATTACCGGCGTGGCGGGGTTTATTGGATCGTCGCTGGCGCGAGCGGCGCTGGCGCAGGGCGATGAGGTCCGGGGAATCGATAATTTCTCGACCGGCAAACAGGAAAACATCGCCGAGATTCGCGGCGCGATCGATTTTCGCGAGGCCGACATTCTCGACCTGGATGCGGTGCGCGCGGCCTGTGCCGGAGTGGATTACGTTCTGCACGAGGCCGCCATTCCGTCGGTGCCGAAGTCGGTGCTCGATCCATTGGGCAGCAATCGCGCCAATGTGGATGGAACGGTCAATCTGCTGGTGGCGGCGCGCGACGCCAAGGTCCGGCGAGTGGTGTTCGCGGCGTCTTCTTCCGCGTATGGAGATACGCCCACCCTGCCAAAGCACGAAGCTATGGCGCCCGATCCGATTTCACCGTATGCGGTGGCCAAGACGGCATGCGAGTACTACATGCTTTCCTTCTACCGCTGCTACGGACTGGAAACTGTTTGTCTGCGCTACTTCAATGTTTTTGGGCCAAGGCAGGATCCGACGTCGCAGTACTCCGGCGTGCTGGCCAAGTTCATTCCCAGGATGCTGCGCGGGGAATCGCCTACGGTGTTTGGCGATGGAAGCCAGAGCCGCGACTTTACCTACATCGACAATGCGGTGAAAGCGAATATGCTGGCTGCGTCTGCGCCGGCCGGCGAGGCGGCGGGGCGCACGTTTAATGTCGCCAACGGACAGCGTGTGGACCTGAATCAAACCATCGAGATTCTAAGGAAGCTGACCGGCTACACCGGTGACGTAACCCACGGCCCCGAGCGAAGCGGAGACATCAAGCATTCGTTGGCGGATATTTCGCGGGCCAGAAAGCATCTGCGCTACGAGCCGGTCGTGGCTTTCGAAGAAGGCTTGCGCCGCACCGTGGAGTGGTATCGAAGCCCGGAATGACTTCCGGCAAGTTCCCACTTCGCGGTAACCTGCGATGCCCGCTCAGTGGGCTGAGGTAAGAGCTTCGCTGTAGAGCTTATCGGTCTTCAAGATATGACCGGTCAGCCAGTCGCGCAGGAAGGAAATCACTTCATTGCTAACAGTCATCTTGCCGCCGGCGAACTCTTTCTGGAATTGTTCCACCTTCTCCACGAATTTGTGGTGTTGGGCCTGATGGGCTTTTAAGTCCGGGTAATTCTTACTTTGCAGCATTTTTTCTTCGGCCGCGAAATGAGTCTTTGTATAGGAAACCAGTTCTGCGATGACGCGGCCCATCACATCGTTCGCCTTGCCCTTGGACATTGACTCGTGCAACTGATTGATGAGGGCAAACAGCTTTTTGTGCTGTTCGTCGATCATTGGAACGTGAACGCTGTACTTCTCTTCCCATGCCATGAGCGCCATGCTGCTCCTCCAGATGCTTATAGCTGTCGGCAGGATGAGCGAAAACCTTAGGCATCGTTCTTTGGGTCCGCCTGTAAGCCGAAAGATGAGTCCTCCTCTTGGCTTGCGGGATGAATCCGGGACGTTGCGCCGTCTATTACCTTGGTCATTTGGGCGAGGTTACCGGAGCGACGTAGAGTGAACGTATGGCGCTTAGGTGTCTGATTCTTTCGCGCGACTCCCAGGAAGTCAGCGTCTTCGAGTGCATCCTCGGCAGTTTACGCATTGAGCCGGTGATCGAAGCCGACGTATCGCGGGCGCGTATTCGCCTCAGGAAATCAAAAATAGACGGAATGATTGTGGATTGCGATCTGGCGGGCGCGAAGAAATTCCTGCGCGACGTTCGCCCGGCGGGAGAAGAGAGCGGCCCGGTGCTGATTGTGAGCGGTTCGGAAGACCGCAGCCGTCTGGAACAAACCGGAGCCGAATTCGTAGCCCCAAAGCCGGTGTCGCTGGAGCAGGCGGTTCACACGCTCTCCGGCGCGCGCAATTTGATGCTGCAAGGACAACTGCATTATTTTCGCCAGGAGTTAAATGCGCCGATTTCGATCACGCGCACGGAAGAACGGATCAATGCAAGCCTGCTCAATCTCAGCCAGCGGGGAGTAAGAATCCGTCTGGAGCAACCGCAGGCACTGCGCGGAAATGTAGGAGTTCACTTTCTGTTGCCGGGGACCCAGCAGACACTGGATGCCAAGGGTGAAGTTGCCTGGGCCGATGCGAGCGGAAATGCTGGAATTCGCCTGGTGAGTTTGACCGAACCCGCCAAGCGAGATCTGCGGCTGTGGCTCGAACAGCAATACTTTCAGGGCAGCGGCAACTGAAGGAAGCCTCTCATCAGGATGCGGAACGTTCCTGGGAAAGCGTGCTTTCGTGTTCCGATTTTCTTTTCTGTAAGCGATCCCAGGCAAGCAGGCGATTGAGATCGTAGCTATAAGGACCGTAGGCGCGAAAGCCTTCTTCATCAAACAGGCGCTTGATGCCACAGCCGAGACAAACCTGGTAGGCGTGCTCGTGCGCTCGAACCGGCCAACTCATTTTCCTGTGCCAGCAACCTCGCAGGACTACCAGAGCGGTTCCTGCCAGACCGGTGGCAACCAAACCAAAGGTTCCCAACCAACGCGATTTCAACTGGTTACTACTCCCCACAAAACCGGTAAACAATTCCAGTAGATCAAGATACGTGGAGGTGCAAATAATTGCAACTTAGAATCCGGTAACCCGCACGGGAACATGGCCTTCGTCCTCTGCCGGGCTGGCCAACTGAACTGTTGCGGTTCCTGCCAAACCACTGTAAGTTAAGTACATTGCTGAGGTAAGCCAGAGCGCCACTGGCTCTCCGCGGAAGAAATCATTTTTTTGCGGTCTCCCCCTGATGACGCGCAGTTTGGAAAGGTGTTTGCACACAAAACCCCAGAACTTCCATGAGCGCGACGACAAGCAACGCTAACCTGAGAACTCCTGAGACAGGCAATCCGGCAGAGTCCAGCGAAGCCACCGGACTTCCCCCTAGGGCGGCGTCCCATGCCCCGGGGCGCGAAGCGCTGCAAGCGCTGCTGGCGTTCTCCTCGCTACACGACCAAATCAGGCGCCAGCGCCGAGTCAAATCAGGAGTAGCTGGCGCTGTGGAACCGCGACGGATCGAGCGCTTTGTTCCCAATGAAGTTCTGCAGCTGATCAGCGAACGCGCGCTGGCGATCACCGGCGCGGACGGAGTTGCGATTGCGCTGGCAGATGGAGAAGAAGTGCGCTGCCGCGCGGCTGCAGGAGAAAAGTCTCCCGACGTAGGCGCGCGGTTGGATCCGAATTCCGGATTTTCGGGAGCCTGTTTCCGCACCGGCTTGATTGTGCGCTGCGACGACTCGGAAAAAGATCCGCGGGTAGACCGCGAGGCTTGCCGCCGCATTGGCGTGCGTTCCATGGTTGCGGTACCGTTGCTGACCGAGCAAGGCGTGCTCGGGCTGGTTGCCGCCTTCTGCCGTGAACCTCACGGAGTAAGCGACGCCGATATTCGCAGCTTGAGCCTGCTGGCAGAGCTGGCTTTGGAAGCTCTGACTTCTCCTGCGCCATCCTTGGAGAGTTCGGCTGCATCGGATGCCGGAATGCCGCATCCGGCGGAAAACGAGGGGCAAGCTTCCGCAGAGGCCGAGTCGGGCTTGCTGCCCAATGTTGAAAGTCTGCGGGATACGCTGTTTCCGGTCACCGAGTCGCGGGTAGCGGAAGAGAATCAGTCTGCGAACAATGCCCCGGTTCAGACATCGGAGAATTTCCTGCAGTATCCGCTGCAGAGCAACAAGTCTGATTCGAAACGGGCTCTTATTGTCACCTTGATCCTGGTTGGTCTTCTCCTTGCGCTGGCTGGCGCAGGGATCTGGTGGTGGCGATCGAAGAAAGCCGCGGCGGCCCAGCCGAATGAAACGGCAGCAGCGCCGATCGTCAATACACCGCCCGCCGCGTTGCCTGCCGAAACAGTCACCCCGCCGGCAGCGGACGCGTCGAAAAGCTCTCAAGAAGGGCAAATCACGGCGATCCGGCACTGGTCGTCGGAGGATTCGACGACGGTCGCGATTGACTTGCAGCAGGAAGTGCAGTACGAAGCGCATCGCTTGTCCGATCCGCAGCGAATCTACTTTGACCTGCGTGACACCAATTTGGGGCCGGGAATTCCGGGAAGCATCGAAGTGGGAGATGCGTTGTTATCGCGGGTGCGTGTAGCGCAGCCTACGCCGGGACTGACGCGAGTGGTGCTGGAGACGAAAGACACTCCAGAGTTCTCGGTGAAACTGGAAACCAATCCGTACCGGCTTCTGATTGAGATCCGCAGCGCGACGGCCAAACCGAGGAGCAGCGCGAAAGTCGACCTCTTTGCGCCGCGAGACCAGCCGCAACGGGCGAGCAACAAAACGCCCGAGCGCGGAATCTGGCTGGCTCCCGCGCAAATGGCAGCCGGTGAATCGGCAGCTCTACGGGTGCATGGCAACGCCTTCCGGATCGTACTCGACGCCGGTCATGGCGGGTGGGACATGGGCACGGTGGGCAAGAAGGGATTGCTGGAAAAAGATCTGGTGCTTGACATCGTGGCGCGGCTGGGGATGTTGGTGCAGAAGCGGCTGGGGGCGGAGGTCATCTATACGCGCAGCGACGACAGCTACATTCCTCTGGAGAGGCGCACCGAGATCGCGAATACTTCGCAAGCCGATATGTTCCTCTCGGTGCATGCGAACTACAGCAGTTCTCCCAATGCGCGAGGGGTTGAAACCTACTACACGAACCGGGATTCCCTGGCCCGGGCCCACGTTTCGGATCCCGAAAATCCGCAACTTGTAAACGTCAATTGGATGAATGTCGACCTTCGAAGCAAGGTGCAGGAATCCGAGCGCTTCGCCGGTGACGTGCAACAATCTTTGTATCGTGCGCTCAGGCCGCAGAATCCGGGACTGCGCAATCGCGGGGTGAAGGAAGCCTCGTATGTTGTGCTGACAGGTACAACCATGCCGGCAATTCTGGCGGAGGTTTCTTTCGTGAGCAGCCCGGAGGACGAAAATAAGCTGGAGAAGGCGAATTACCGGCAGCAGATTGCCCAGGCACTCTACAAGGGAGTTGCTGCCTACGCGGAGAGCGTACACCGGGTAAATATGGCCAGCGCGGGCTCCACGACTGCTGGACAATAGACGCCTAAGCGGGACTGCCGCCGCGAACCACCCACCAGCGCCGCAGAGCCACCGCGGACCAGACGGCTTCTACCAAACCGAAAGGCCACGCCCCCTGCAGAAAACCGTAAACTGATCCCAGCGCGCAGGACGCCGCAAACGCAAGGATGAACCAGGAACTGCGTTTTTCCAGGGCGTAGCAGACCAACATCGCGGTCACGGCAAATAATCCGAAAAGTGTAAGGCGGTCCATGGCGTGAGTTTCGTCCACGACAAGCCGTCAGCGGGCTTGGCTACTGGGCGGGCTGAGCCGTTTTGAGCGCGTCGTCCATGTTCTGATAACTTCGCACCGGAGCCAATTCGATCAGGCGCCACCCGTCATCGTACTGGCGGAAGCCTACGGTGGAGATGTATTCCACGTTTTCGTTATAAAGCGCGCCGCCCACGGCGTTCAGGGGAATCCACCTCCAGCGGAAATCCACTTCGGCAAGTTGGTCGGTCCGGCTAATGCCCGTAATCGCCAGCAGTTCCCGGCGCGCCGCCTGCACGCTGAAGTACTGCGAATCCGCGGCATCGGGAGGAATAAGATCGTGGAACATGTTCACGCCGTTGGGGGTAAGGGCCACGTCCCAACAGGGCGGAGGACTGATGTTGGCGGGGCAGGGCGTGCTAGCGCCGGAGATCCAACTGTGGCGCTGCAGCACGAGATAGTCGGGAGAAAGATAATCTTTGTTCGACATCACTCCGGTGCGCAGCCAGAATTGCTGCGGGTCGCGAAAAGCTTCGGAGCCGGCAATCAGGTCGGCGGCCAGACGCCGCGTGAGGAAGTCGCGCGGGGAGCACGCGGCGGCAAAGGACACCAACCACACCAGCAGTAGAATTTTCGGCGCTCGCATGAAGTGGGTAACTACAGGATTGTAACCAATGGAGAGGCCCGGCGCGGCAAGAAAGGAGCGCTGGTTATCTGTCCGGCAAACTTTGTGGCCCAGCGGCCGGGGATGGCCGCGCCGCAGAAAGAGCACTTGCCGTCGGCGCTCAGCCGATAGTCTTCGACGAAATATCCACGGCGCTTAATCAGGACTCGCCGGCAACGATGACAATGCGTGTCTTCCAGATCGCCGACCATCCCGGACAAATTTCCGGCATAGACATACTGCAGCCCCGCCTGCTTGCCGATCTCGGTCGCGCGCAACAAATCCTGCGGCCGCGTGTCGTCGGGATCGTCCATTTTGTAATCTTTGTGGAATGCGGTCACGTGCCAGGGTATGTCGGGCGAGACACTGGCGATGAACCCCGTGAGGCCGCGCAGTTCGGCTTCCGAGTCGTTGAAGCCGGGTATCAGAAGGGTGACGATTTCCAGCCAGATGCCCATGCCATGCAGGGTGCGAATGGTTTCGAGAATGGGACCGATGCGCCCGCCAAGTTGATGGTAGTGGCGATCATCGAAACTCTTGAGATCCACCTTATACAGGTCCACCCAGGGTTGAAGATACTCGAGCACTTGCGGCGTGCCGTTGCCGTTGGAGACAAATCCGGTAATCAGGCCGGCGGCTTTGGCTTCTTTGAAAATCGCGACTGCCCATTCGGCGGTGATCAGGGGTTCGTTGTAAGTGCTGACCAGAATCTTAGCCCCTTGCCGCAGAGCGTCGCGAACCAGCAGATCGGGGGCAGCTTCCAGGGGCGGTGAAACCGCGTTTGGGTCGCGCAGGGCCTGGGAGGTCACCCAGTTCTGGCAATAGGCACAGTGCAAGTCGCATCCCAGCATGCCGAAGCTGTAGGCAAGAGATCCCGGATAGGCGTGGAAGAAAGGTTTCTTTTCTACGGGATCGCATTGGACGCCGCCGACATATCCCCAGGGGACGTAGAGCTTGCCGCCGCGGTTATAGCGAACCTTGCAGACACCGGGTTGGCCTTCCGGAATGGGGCAGCAATGACCGCAGGCATAGCAGCGCACCCGATTGCGATCCAGCTTTTCGTACAGATCGCCCTCGCGAACGCTCTCGTCCACAATGTCGCGAAGCGTGGGCACCACATACCTCTACATTCAATTTTAAACCTCAGGCGGGAGGGTGCTCAAAAATCGGCTGAAGGGGGGTGCGAGCGAGGGAGCGCAGCCGCCAATTGTCGAGGAAACGAGTCAGGGCTGCGAATCGGCAGCGGCCCTGGCATTGAGCTGGTGCTGCCGCAGCCACTCATTGGCTTCCTGCTGGACGGCCACAACTTCGCGATGGCTCAAGCGAGAGGCCAAGGATTCGAGGCGGAACCGGCTGCCTTCGTCGCCGCCGGCCTGCGCCAGAACGGACCAGAAATAGGCCTTGCGAAGGTCCACTGGGACGCCTCGTCCCGCCCAGTAATAAGCGCCCAAGGTGGCCTGGGCCACTACATGGCCCTCCTCGGCAGCCAGCGAAAACCATTGAACGGCGATGGGATAGCTTTGCGCTACCCCGTCTCCAATAGCGTAGCGAGCCCCCATGGCGAACTGCGCATCGGAATCGCCCGCTTCAGCCAGTTCGCGTAACTGATCCAGTCGCGATTTTGAGGAACTGGCGCTTCGCGCCGCTTGATGAAGAGACGACGGATGACGACCGGGAGTCGGAGTGGCGCTGCCCGCCCTGGTTCTGATCCAGGGAGTAAGGAGAGCGGCGACCAGCAAAATTGCGGCGGCAGCTCCGAGAACCAGAATCCTGGTCCAGCGGGACGAGGGGTTTTCATCCTCTTCTTCGAAGGCGGGGTCCGGGGCCTCAAGGAAAGAATCAGGGGTAGCCAGCGAATTCAAACTAAGAACAGAACCATCAAATTGCGGGGAACTGTGGGCACGGTCCGGCGATGCCTCCGGCACCATCGAGGTCCGGGCTGCGCCGATTTGGGCAGAGACAATCATCTCCGACAAGCGCTGCAGGAAAAGGCGGCTGTTCTTGTTGAAGGCGTAGGGGAGCTCCGAAAAGACTTCCATCAACCCCACTACTTGCGACCGCACACGTATGGGGACGGCCACGATGGAACGAATGCCCATAGCCAGGCAGGTTTCGCGATCCACCCGCGGGTCAGTCTCGGCGTCATCACAGAGCATTAAGGTGCCGCTTTGCGCACATTTTCCGGAGAAACCGGCCCCCGAATGCAAACGCGCGCCCAACTCCGGGGCACATCCAACCGAAGCGAGGCACACCATGTCCTTGTCCTTGCCATTGCCAAGGGCGAGGGCTACGCCAGCCGCGTGTAAAAAAGTAGCCGTCCCTTGCGCTACTAGTTCCAACACAGAATCCAGATCGGGCGCCGCAGTATCGAAATCCTTGCTCATCGCCGCCAGATAACTGAGGACGGCGGGATAATCCGGCCAGGCAGCTACTTCATGGGCGATAAGAGTTTCAGGACTGGCGACCGGAGTCTGCAGTGTGGGGTCCGGTTCTTCGATGACGGCGGAGCAGAGAGCTTGGTAATGGGCACAGGCCGTAATCGCATTCAGAAACAGATACTGTTCGAGACGGCGTGGCGCGGTAAGCGAGGATTTGCGGAATTGCACCCCGGTGCGTCCCGACGGCTCCGACCAGATCACGCGACCGGTTGCTCCAACCGGGCCTTCAATACCGGGAAGCTCCAGGTTCAGGCGCACACGCGAACCTGGCGTCAGTTGCTCGGAATTCTGGAAGGCCAGGCCGTCGGTTCCGATATCGAACACTTCGTTCAGGCCGAAAATGGTGCCGTCTTCACAGGGATTGACGCTGACATAGGCGGGCGAGTGAATTTTCTGCCGCGCCGACCAGCGTCGGTTCGGCTTTGCCGGCAAAAAAATTCCAGCCGCCGCATCCAGTTTGTTGCGAATGGATTCCATGTGAAAATCCGGTCCATCTTACTCCCAACTAGTGGCAGGTTATTACAGAATTGCACAATTTCTGCAACATTTCGTAGGCGGTGAACCGTATCGAGAACCATTCCGTTTTGGAAGGCAAGCTTCAGTTGCCCACGCAGATGTAGGAAATCACGTCTCCAGGTTTTCCGCTGACGACAATACTGGCTGCGGAGGCGGGCACAGCGTTAGCGGAATTGGCAGCGGCTGTCCGGTCGCTGGCCGTGCACTGAAAACTACCGGAACTGGTAAAGCTCGGCTTGAAACCCTCCACCGACACTCTTGATGACGCAAGAGTTACGACCCCGAATACGATGTGACTATTGGCCACAGGCTGGGCCGCGCAAGAGGTGGTGCCGCCGCAGTTTTCAACCTCAGGATGGTTGCTCAAGGTGAGATTTGCCACCGGGGTGGTCGAAGCAACCACGAGCGGCGGAGCGCCCGTGCCAAGAGTGGATTTGATGGGTGCGTTCGTACTGATGGGCACACGAAAGGTTTTATGGTCAGCAGTCAGCCTTTCCAGCCAATGTGTGCCATCGCCCGGGTTGCCAATGTAGTTAGACAGCGAGACCGGAGCCCCGAAACTGATCCCGACTTTTTCCGGGGTGCCGACAGGCTGATCATAGCCAATGAATGCGTCTTGCGGGTCATTGTGTGGACGGTTGTTGGCCGTGGCCACGGTTTTCGCAAAATTGGAATCCGAAAGAGTGATGATGTGGCTGGGGCCCGTTCCAAGCGTTCCGTAGTTTGTTTTCCCTTTTAGATCGGTGTTTAGGCCGCCGTCGTTTTCCCGCTTGACGGGAAGCATTATGGCTTGCTGAGCGTCAAAGAAGTGCGCGGCGGAACAAACGGCAATAAGCGGTGTCCATTCGGTGGCGGCCTCGCAGTAGGAGGCGCTCACCGATGGCGAAAGAGGACCGAGCACGCTCACGATATTGTCGATCATCCGGTCCATCACGGCGACGGAGGCCTGCGAGGCGGAGGCGTTTCCGGTGTCGGAGCCCGAACCCAGGATGAGGTTGCCCTGCCAAAATGTCAGCAACGGAAAATAGGATGGCGCCAGCACTGTGTAGGAAGACAATGGGGCCTGTTTGTCGGTGAAGGTACAAACTCCATCCTGACAGGCTGAACTCCGGAATACCCCCGTCACTACGGCATAATCGCCGGTGCCGTTCGGAGTCTGTAAGCGCGGCGCTCCGGCAGCCGTATAGGGAACACGCAACAAATCGAAACTGGTGGCGCCGGGAATATCCGGCGTGGTTATGGTGATCGCGCCGGAACCGTTGGTTCTCGCCTTGCCAGCGTAAAGAGCATTCGAGGGCCCGAACTTCTGGCTTCTCGCCACGATGTAGTACCGGTATTCGGTTTTTCCGGTCTTGGCATAGAGCGGCGCAGCTCCCGGAAGGCCGAGAGTGCCGTGGATGACGACGCGGCCCCCCTGGGCAATGATTCCCGCCTGACCAATATTGCCGGTTGGATTCTTGCATCGCCCAATTTCCCCGTATACATTTTCCGTGGTCAAGCCCTGATAGCCGCCATGAGCCACGCCAGCGCGGATCGCGTACTGCGTGTAGCCCTGGATCACACTGTCGGTCACTCTGAGCGAGTTCCCGCTTTCCCAATCAATTCCGTTGGAGTCACAGCCCATGGTCAAGTTAAGGTGCTTGAGCCATCCCACTGCCCATTTTTTACGGCCAGGGGCATAAATTACGGGATTGCAGGTCTGTGCATTGCACAAGACACCATCGGTTCCATAGGTCTGCCCGGAAGAGGTGTCAACACCATCCAGCAGAAACGCCTGATCGTCATCCACTTGCACGTAACTGCTGAATGACGCTCCTTTCGGGGGGACTCGGGTCGAGACGTTGAACAAACGAGTTGACTGAGCGTTCACTTCAATAAAAGGATGCTGCCCCCCAACCACCATAGGGCGGCCCCGGGGATTGATCACAGTGATGTTTCCGTATTTGTTCGAATTTCCCGGATCGCCCACGTAAATGCAGGTATCGTTCATCCAGCAGCTGACAATGGAACCGGAAAAATCCACCGTCATGCCGGACGAGCGGATGGAAATGGGCGCGTAAGCGTTGAATTCTCCGGGTGGAACAATCACCTTGCCGGATTGGGCGACAACGGCTGGATTATCCGGGATAAAGCGCGCTGCAATGAGGGATTCCTGCAGGCCTTCGGAGGCGCTCCCCACCGTGTAGCCTGCTGGGTGTGGCACAACCGTCGCGAACTGCAGTGTGCCGGCGGCCCCGTTTCCTGCGCAGGTGCCTCCGGTTATCTTTGCCGCTTCAGGATTCCCCGATCCCGCGATATAGACCCAATATTCCGGTTCATTCCCAGTCACACCAGTGGGACAGGAAGAAAGAGCTACGGTGTGGGCGCCGGTCTGGCTTAGATCTTCCCTTGGGCTGCTCGACCAGTTGTACTGGCCGGGATATTTGATATTGTTCTGCGCCGCCTTCTGCGCTGGAGCGCTGGAAAGCGCCATGAAAGCGAAAATGCCGACGAGAAAAGCCTTCGTCGACCGCGAACAACCGGATTTTGCGCTGACCATCGAGAGCCTCCGAATTCGAACACACGTTGAGGAGAAGCTATGCAGGACCAAGACTGAAAATGTAACTAGCCGGCGGATCACTCTTTCTTCCGATGCCGCTGGCCGCGAGCGGCGCTGTATGTCTTTCGGAATTTCGCCGGTAGCAAATTTGGGACATTCAGGATGAAAAGCCTACGGTGGCATTAAGATAACCCATACCCACACTGTTATTGGCGCCAGCGTTTGCCCTCGTGCGCTTGGCAAACAACTCGTTCCCCGCAGACCATGGGCATTGGGTTAGTGTCAGGGAAACCGCCAAGGCCACGAAGTTCCACGAAGGTCGTAACTTTCATCGGTTTCGCATAGTGTACCTTCGTGGCCTTTGTGGTTGGCCTCGGTCAAACCGCGCCACTACCCGACCCTGATCCCGCTCCCGTTTTATGACGGCGCTGCGGTATAAAGGTATTTAAACGATTCTTCCCTATTTGAAAATGTCGTTTTCACGCATCGCGAGAGCGCTCGTATTTGTGTCCATCGCGCTCGCCGTTACCAGAATGGCCGTCTTTTCCGCTCCGTCGGAGGAGAAGCGCATTTCTATCTACTCGGTCGTGGCCAATTATTCCCTGCCGGTTGCCGAGCGCAACGGCCGGGACTACGTGGGCATTGTCGAAGTCCTCGATCCGCTGGGGACGGTAAAAGCAACCGCCGACGGTAAGCGATGGAGGCTCCTGTACAACGACACGGTCAGTGAATTTACCGTCGATTCCAGCCGCGTCCGCATACGGCAGCGGGAGTTCGATCTGCATGCCAAGTTCCTGCTGGAGAATGGACGGGGTCTGGTGCCGGTGGCTTCGCTGGGACAATTGCTTTCGGACATTCTGGGCGGGCCCGTCACTTTTCATGAGGCTTCGCGGCGCGTGTTCATCGGCAGCGTCGCCGTGCATTTCACGGCGCAAATCAGTTCGCGAAATCCTCCGACGCTGACGATGAATTTCAGTTCGCCGGTCAATCCCATGATCGCCACCGAACCGGGCAGACTGCACATGCTGTTCAGCCGCGAGCCGGTGGTGGCGCCCGGGTCCCCGGCGCTGACGTTCAGCGACCAGGCCATCCCATCGGCCAGCTATGCGGAAGACAACGGCGCCGCCGAGATCACGGTGAACGGGACAGCGCCTCTTTTTGCCAGCTTCAGCAATGGCAACCGTACCATCACGATTTCGGCTGCTACGGCCCCGAAAGAGCCGCTTGCCCAGGCTCCGGGTCAGCCGGCGGCATCTCCCGCTCCTCCTGCGCAAACCTCCGCCACTCCTGGGAACGCACCGCCAGCGCCGTTCTTTGCGGTCGTGGACGCCAGCCATGGAGGCGACGACCGTGGGGAAGGTATCAGCGATCAACTGGCGGAAAAGGACATCACGTTGGCGTTTGCCCGCAGCCTTCGCCAACAACTGCAGACGCGTGGACTGAGGACTCTGCTTCTGCGCGATGGCGATACCACGCTCAGTCTCGATGAGCGCGCGAGCGAAGCCAATGTGACCCATGCCGCGATTTATATATGCTTGCACGCCTCCTCCGAGGGCCATGGCGTGCGCCTGTACACGGCGCTGCTGCCTGCCGATGGGCAAGACAGAGGCCTGTTCCTGGATTGGAGTACGGCTCAGGACTCTTTTCTTCCGCTAAGCAAAGCAGCGGCCGCAGGACTGGCTTCTGAGTTGCAGAAGAAACAAATTTCAACGCGCGTTTTGCTTGCGCCGTTGCGCCCGCTTAACAGCATTGCCACGGCCGCGGTAGGGATAGAGGTAGCGCCTCCTGCGGACGGGATCGCGGCACTGAATTCTACGGCGTACCAGCAATTGGTAAGCGCCGGCCTGGCGGATGGGATCCTTGCGTTGCGAGCCAGGCTTGGAACCGGGCGATGACCTCACGATCGCTCATCATCGCCGTGTGCATCCTTTTGGCGGCCTCTTTGGGCCTCGGCGCCTACGCATGGCGCATGCGCAGCCATGCCGTTTCGCCAGTGGCGGCTAACTATGCCCAGCCGGTTGCGCCTCCCGCTACCGGACCCACCGAGCAAGCCACTTTGTATGTGGCCTACGACAGCCCGGGGGTCATACTGCCGGAGGCCACGAATCTTCCGCTTCCGGAAGACCGCCAGCAGCGGGCGCGGGCGTTGTTGCGAGCCTTGATCCAGCGCTATGCCGGGGCGTCTTCTCCACACGCATTGGCGCCAACTTCAGACATTCGCGATGTCTATCTCGTGGACCCCGGCCTGGCGGTGGTGGACCTGAATGCCGATCTGGCCAACGGCCACCGTTCCGGAGTGTTGGTGGAAGAACTCACGGTCGCTTCCTTCATACAGACACTCTCGGCAAATGTGCCCGGCATCACCCGCGTGAAGTTCCTGGTGGACGGCAAAGAACGGGAGACTCTGGCCGGGCATGCCGATCTGATGGATGTTTACGATGTGAATGAAGCCGCGGAAATGGTGGGCGCGCTCCAAGCCTCGCCATAGAACGCGGCGAGAGCAGATGATCCACGCGTAATCTGCTCTGGGTTTCATTTACAATCGCGGCTTATGCATTACCGTTCCGACAACCGCTCTCCCAGCCAACTCCGGCCCGTCAACCTGATTCCGGATTTCATCAAGACTGCAGAGGGCTCGGTGCTGATCGAGGCCGGCAACACGCGGGTCATCTGCACCGCTTCGGTGGATGAAGCCGTTCCGCCATTTCTCCGCAACACCGGCAAGGGCTGGATTTCGAGCGAATACAGCATGCTGCCGCGATCCACCCTGACCCGCACGCCGCGCGAGGTAGGCAAGGGCCGGCCCAGCGGGCGCACCCACGAAATTCAGCGGCTGATTGGGCGTTCGTTGCGGGCGGTGACCGATCTTGAGCGCCTTGGGGAGCGTACGGTATTGATTGACTGCGACGTGATTCAGGCCGACGGCGGCACTCGCACCGCTTCCGTTACCGGCGCATTCGTGGCGCTGGGGCTGGCGCTGCAGAAACTGGTGGACGCAGGAACGCTGACCGCTGCGCCGCTGCGGGATTTCGTGGCCGCAGTGAGTGTGGGCATTGTAGATGGCGAAATTCTGCTCGACCTTTGTTACGAGGAGGACTCCCGGGCGGATGTGGACATGAATTTTGTCATGACCGCCGGGCATAAGCTGGTGGAAGTGCAGGCTACGGCGGAACACCGGGTGTTTGACGAAGGTCAGCTTGGGAAGATGGTGAGTCTGGCTTCGAAGGGCGTGGAGTCGCTCATTGCCAAACAAAGGGCGGCGTTAACCCATCTCACGCTACGACAGTAGAACGGCAGCCGCCCCTCGGTTTCTGCTTTAGGCGTTGCGATTGCTTATCGGTTTGGGGGGGATCGCGGTGAAACTCCACTCGAAAACTGAGCCCCATGAGAAGCACGGCACAGAGCCAGTTCGGGAATCTAATCCGGTTCGTACCCTTGGGAGGATTGCGTAGTCGGAAATTTTCGCGATCCTTCTCAGCATGAACATAAAATCGAGGCATCGGGGCGAATCGCAACTCCATGCCAAGCGAGTACGAAATCTATCCGGAGAAGCGGCTCGTCTCCGTCATATTTACGAAGAGGGTCACGTTCAGGGACATAACGGAATACATCCAAGCGCTCGGCAGTGATTCGCGCTTTGAGGCTGGCTTCTCGGAGATCGTGGACCTGAGAGCGGTGGATGATTTTCAGGTTAACGTTGACGAAGCCCTCTATATCGCAGATGCAGTGGATCCATTCTCACCCGATTCGACTCGCGTTTTTGTGGCGAGCACACCCGCGCAGATCAATGCTGCGCGTATGCACGCCGTGCTTTGGTACGGCAAAGGGAAGATTCGCATCGCACAAACGTTTGAACAAGCCGAGGGATGGATCGTTGAGTAACTGGGCGACCCGCCTGTCTTATACTGTCTCAGAACAATCTGTTCTGAAAGCCTTATTCCATGCTCAAAGTTTGCTCTAGACGTTCTCTTCTATTTTCCTTGCTGGCGCTGTTATTAGCGGCTGCACCGGTCTTTGCCCAAAATCCGCCGGTTGATGCGGCCGGTCATCAATGGTGGCAAAACGCGGTGTTTTATGAGATTTATCCCCGAAGTTTTGCCGACAGCAACAACGACGGCATCGGGGATCTCAAGGGCATTACCTCCAAGCTCAACTACCTGAAAAATCTCGGGGTGGATGCAATCTGGATTACGCCTTGCTACCCCTCGCCGCAGGTGGATTTCGGCTACGACGTTTCCGACTACGAAAATATTGATCCCATGTATGGCACCCTGCAGGACTTCGACCGCATGGAGAAGGACGCAAAGCAGAAGGGTATCCGCATCATCATGGATTTCGTGATGAACCACACCTCGGACCAGCACCCGTGGTTCGTGGATTCGCGCTCCTCGCGCACTTCCGCCCACCGCGACTGGTATATCTGGAGGGACGGCAAGAATGGCGGGCCGCCGAATAACTGGATCGCGCTCTTTGGCGGGCCGGCGTGGGCGTTCGACCCGAAGACGGACCAGTATTACTACCATTACTTTTATCCGCAGCAGCCTGACTTAAACTGGCGCAATCCCGCGGTTGAGAAAGCCATGTTCGACGTAACCCGCTGGTGGTACAAGCGCGGAGTGGCCGGGTTCCGGCTGGATGCGGTGGATACATTGTTTGAAGATCCCAAATTGCGGGATAATCCGGTGCTCCCCGGAGTTAACGAGTACGGCGACCCAAACACCGTTCCGAAATATAACCTCAAACTGCCGGAGGTGCATGAGGTTTTGCGGGCGTTGCGCAAGGTCGCGGACCAGAGCGGCGCAGTCTTAATTGGAGAGACTTATACCGATAATCTTGAGCAGCTCGAGGACTACTACGGCGCGCGCAACAACGAACTGCAGATGCCGATGGACATGATGTTCGGGTTGGTCGATAAGCTTTCAGCGCCGGAATTCCGCCGCCAGATTGCTGCCGTGGAATCCAGTGGGGGGTGGCCGGTTTATGTGATCAGCAATCACGATATTGTCCGCTCCTATGATCGCTATGGGGACGGTGAGCACAACGACGCCATTGCCAAGCTGATGGCGGGATTTTATTTGACCCTGCGGGGAACACCCATCATGTATTACGGTGAAGAGCTTGGCATGGAGAATAACGATCCCCAGCGCAAAGAAGATGTGAAGGACCCGATTGGCAAGCTGGGCTGGCCTAAGAACAAGGGGCGCGATGGCGAGCGCACGCCCATGCAGTGGAGCGGCGGGCCTAACGGGGGGTTCACCAGCGGGACGCCATGGATGCCGGTGCCGCCCAGCGCTGCGACTCGCAATGTTGCGACGGAGAGTAAGGACTCAAATTCGATTCTGGAATTCTACGAGCACGTGCTGAAACTGCGGCACACGAAGCAGGCGCTGCTCGATGGCGATTACGTTGCGCTCAATCAGGATGATGCCAATGTATTGTCCTATCTGCGGCGCTATGAGGACAAGGCGGTGCTGGTGGTGCTGAATATGTCGGGCAGCGAGCAGAAGGCCAGTTTCGATCTGAAGGCACAAGGGTTCCCTTCCGCCAAGATCGGCACGCTGCTCAGTACCGATCCCACACAACAGTCCAGCTTGCATGACATGACTCTGCAGCCGTTTGGCGTGTACATCGAGGAAGTTTCGAAATAAGTGCTCTCAGACTTACAACCAAAAGGACCCTAAGGGGCACGAAGGAAACCGCCCAAGCCCTTCGCGTAGTGGGTCAGTTTGAAGAACTTAACCACCAAGGGCACGAAGGCACACGAAGGGAAGCCTTTGGAAGTTAAGACCTTCGTGTCCTTGCTGGTTCGTGGGCTTGCATGAAACTGGCCCACTACCGCCCTTCGTGCTGACTTAGTGCCCTTCGTGGTTAAATGAGCACATACCACTTGAACAGCTAGATTCCGGGGATCATCTATGACAGCCACGCACACGGTTCAGCCGCAGACCACTTCGTCCGGCATTCCAGCCGTACCGCTAACCATCGAAGGCTATAGTGTGCTGCACCAGATGATGCGCTTTCGCTGGGAGCGGTGGCGCGACGTGCCTTCCGCCGAGAAGGAGCGGTTCATCGCCGAAGCGAGCAGTCTGCTGGGGAAATTGGAGCAAGGACCAGCGGGGCAATCCGCTCTATTCTCTTTGCTCGGGCACAAGGGCGACCTGATGCTCGTTCACTTTCGTGAGTCCTTTGACGCGCTGAAGCAGGCGGAACTGCAACTGGCGCAATTGCGGCTCAGCGATTATCTGGAAGCGACGACATCGTATTTGTCGGTGATTGAGCTGGGGTTTACGAATCCACGCTTAAGACCTACAAAGAGCTGGCCGAACGCGGCATTGCGCCGCATTCGGAGGAATGGAATCGAGCAATCGCCGAGACGCTCTTACGCCAGAAAGAAGCGATGCGCCCGCGGCTTTTCCCGGAGATTCCCAAGCATCGCTACATTTGCTTTTACCCCATGGACCGGCGGCGCGGCGAAGAAAAAAACTGGTATATGGTGCCGATGGAAGAGCGTGCGCGGCAGATGAACGAGCACGGACTGGTGGGACGGCGCTATGCGGGCGAAGTGCGGCAGATTATTACCGGCTCCATCGGCTTCGATGACTGGGAGTGGGGCGTGGATCTGTTCGCCGCCGATCCGCTGGTGTTCAAAAAGCTGATCTACGAAATGCGTTTCGACGAAGTAAGCGCGGTGTATGCGCTGTTTGGGCATTTTTACGTTGGATTGCGCTGCCCAGGCGGCGGGTTTGGGCAAGCTGCTTAGCGGAGAGCTGCCGAAAGCGTGAACCGCAGAGATCGCCGAGGGCGCAGAGAAGAAGCGATTTTCTGTTTTTCTGCGTCCTCTGCGGTAAGTTCTTCCCCATGGAGATTTCATGGCAACCCTTGGACTCATCGAATATAAAGACGCCAGCCCGGAAGTGCGCGCCGTCTATGACGACATCATGGCTACGCGCAAGACGGACTGGATCAATAATTTCTGGAAAGCTTTAGCCAACGATCCTGCCACGCTCAGGCGCACGTGGGAGGACATCAGGCAGATCATGGGCCCGGGTGCGCTCGACCCGCTGACCAAGGAATTGATTTATGTCGCCGTGAGCGTGAGCAATCAGTGCAACTACTGCATCGCTTCGCATACCGCTGGGGCGCGGAAAAAGGGCATGAGTGATGAAATGTTCAAGGAGTTGATGGCCGTAGTCGGCATGGCCAATGAAAGCAACCGCCTGGCCGCCGGATATCAAATCGAAATTGACGAGCAGTTCAAGGTGTGATCATGGCCCTCGAATTCACCACTTCGTATATCAAAGACTCGACTCGCCGTTTTGCAGATGACCAAGAAACTGGGCGAGAGCTCGCTCTCGCAAGTGACGGACGACCAGCTTTTCGCCACGCTCGATCCAGAGATGAATTCTCTCGCCATCATCGTTAAGCACATGGCAGGAAATATGCGCTCGCGCTGGACAGACTTCCTGAATAGCGACGGCGAAAAACCCGACCGCAACCGCGACACGGAATTTGAAACTCCCCCGCAAACCCGCGAGGGCTGATGACAGCTATGGGAACAGGGATGGCAGTGCGTATTTGGCGCGCTAACGCCCGCTCTCGGATAAAGACATGACTCGGATCATCACCATTCGCGGCGAGCGGCATTCCGTGATGCAGGCCATCAACCGGCAAATTGGCCATTACTCCTATCACGTCGGGCAAATCGTGTTTCTTGCCAAGCATCTGCAAAACGGGAATTGGAATCACTGAGCATACCGCGGGGCAAGTCAGAGGAGTTCCTTAGTAAGGTCAAGGCTGGCGAGGCCAGCCAACGTTAATACTTCTCCTGCGGATCGCCGAGCAGGCTTTCATCCATGGGCCAGCGTTGTGGGTGAATGCGATGGCCGCCATAGCAAAGCTTGCGCAAAATCGCATCGGGTCGTGCATACCAGCTCGCCCACGAGAGCGGCGTATCGCCGTTCATATCTTTGGCGTCAATGACCGCTCCGGAATCCAGCAGCATCTGGACGGTCTTCTCATTGCCGAACGCGGCAGCCCTATGAAGAGGCGTCTCGCCTTTGGTGCGGCAATCGCGCATGAACGATCCGGTCTCCACCGCGGGCCTGGTAGCGCAGTTCGGGTTCGCTCCATTCGACAAGAGCACCTTGAGGACGCGATCGCGCGCTAGCCGATTCACATTGCACAAGGAAGCGTGCAGCGGAGTCTCGCCTGTCGCCGGCGAAGCAAAGCTGACGTCCGCGCCCTGCTCAATCAGGAATTCGCAAAGCCGCCAGTGACCGTGGAAAGCCGCGCCGTTCAGATCGAAATTATCGCCCAGGGTTCGCAGCGACTCACCTTTTTCCATCAGCCATCGCATGGCGCTGACATCGCCATAGTAGGAGCACCACTGGAGCAGGGAAACTCCATCTCGATCTTTAGAGTCCGCAGGGTGACCGGCCGCCAGATAGTCGAACACCAGATCGGTGCGGCCATGGATAATGCGCTCAAGCATTCGTGGCTCGCTTGGCCGCGCGCCGGACGACTTTCTTCCTGCCGAACTTGAATTCGTGGCTCTGCATATCCACCTTGCGCCCGCGGAACGTCACGCCTTCGGCCTGCAAGCGGAAGCGCTGCTCAAAGGCAGAGTCTCCGCTCAGTTTGATGGCTCCGCCCGCACCCAGCACCCGATGCCAGGGCAAGTCGACCCCTCCGCATAAAGCCCGCGCCACTTGCCGGGCGCCGTGCGGGTAGCCGGCGGCACGAGCCACCGCGCCATAGGTGGAAACCTTGCCGCGAGGGATCTTGCGCACTGCAGCCAGGATGCGGTCGCGCATGGAATCTCCATCAACACGGACGGGAGCGTCCGCGCCACACAACACTAGGCGGCTTCGCCTTGGCGGAACGAATCCAGCGCCTGCTTCTCGGTGTCATACACGTCGAAAACCGTAAGCAGCTTGGTCACCTGCAGCAGGTCGCCCACGCGCTTGGTCAGGCTGGCCAGCTTGATGGTGCCTCCGGCATTGCGCGCCGTGGTGTAGAGGGCAACCAGAGAGCCCAGCCCGCCGCTGTCAATATAGGTGACGTCGCCCAGGTTCAGAACGATGCGCTTGTTTTCCGGAATGAGCTTCTTCACCGTCTCGCGCAGGCTGGCAGCTTCCTCGCCAAAAACCAGACGCCCCGCGCAATCCACCACGGTAACGCCGTCTACATTGCGTACGCTCAATCTTAATTCCATGCTGTCTCCTTGGCCGCTCGGCAAGACTAACCTAAAGAGGGTATCTCTCGGCCGGCTTTGCCGCAAGCGGTCCGCCATGCCTGGCATCACGTATAATCGAAGATTCCGCACATGAGCTATCAGGTCCTGGCGCGCAAATACCGCCCGCAGAAATTCTCCGAGGTGATCGGACAAGAGCACGTCACCCGCACGCTCAAGAACGCCATCGAGCAGGGACGCACCGCGCACGGCTACATTTTCAGCGGACATCGCGGCATTGGAAAGACTACCGTAGCCCGCATTCTGGCCATGGCGCTGAATTGCCGGTCGTCGGACAAGCCCGTACCCGAACCTTGCGGCGTGTGCGATTCCTGCACGGAAATTCGCGCAGGCAATTCGGTGGACGTGATCGAAATCGACGCTGCCACCAACCGCGGCATTGACGAGATCCGTGAACTGCGCGAGGCGGCGCGCTACCGCCCGGCGCGGGACCGCTTCAAGATCTACATTCTCGACGAAGCTCACCAGATTACCGACGCGGCTTTCAATGCCCTGTTGAAGACGCTGGAGGAGCCGCCGGGACACGTGGTCTTCATGCTGGCGACCACCCAGCCGGAAGACATTCCGCAGACCATTCGCTCGCGCTGCCAGCACTTCAGCTTTCGCGCCGTGCGCTTCGAGGAAATTCTCGGCCAGCTGAAAGACTTGTCGTCGCGCGAAAAGATTGAGGCCGACGAAGACGCGCTGGCTATTGCTGGCCGAGGCGGGCGACGGCTCCATGCGCGACGCGCTCTCGATTCTGGATCAGGCGATTGCTTCCTGTGGCGGGCGTCTCACGGCGGAATCCGTCCGGCAGTTGGTGGGAGCGGCGCCCTCCGGCGTTCTGGAAGAGCTAATGCAGGCTGTGGCCGAGGGATCGAGCGAAACCGCTCTGCGGCTGGTGGACAAGCTGCTGGCCGAGGGACATAATCCTACCCATTTCGCGCGGCAGCTGGTGCGGTTTTTGCGCAACGCCGTGGTCGCCAAAGTGGCCGGGGGAGAGTCTTCTCTGTTGCAGATTTCGAGCGACGAGCGGGAGCGGGTAGCGCGGACGGCGGAATTGTTCAGCGAGGAAGACCTGTCGCGGCACCTGCAAATTATGCTGCGCACCCACAGCGAGCTGGGATACCGCCAGGAGCAGCGCTTCCACCTGGAGTTGGGACTGCTGAAGATGACGCACGCCCAGCGCCTGCTGCCGATCGAGCAGTTGCTCAGCGAAGCGGCGGGATCGGGCGGGAACGCGCCGCGAGCTGTGGCTCGCCCGACGCCGCTGCCGGAAGCGAGAAGGCAAGAGTCGCCTGCGTCGCCGCGCTCCGGCCATGTTTCTCCGTTTGCGGCGGATTCGGCGCGCAAGAGCGGTGGCAAGCCCGAGCTCTCGGCAGAAGACAATCCGAAATCCGGGCCCAGGCTGGTGGCGGCGAGTTCGAATCCTCCGGTGGTGATGGGTGCAGCGGTTCCGGTTGAGGCACTTCCTCCGCCGGTTGTGGACGGCCCAGCCACAGAGGACACAGGGGACACAGAGAAAACCGCAAGTTCTGCTTGCGAACGGGTGCGCGAAGCGGTGCTCAACGAATTGGGCAGGCGCCGGCCATCGCATGCTGGTTTCCATGCTCGATGCCGGCGAGTGGCAGATTCTGGGAAACGAAGTACAGATCAAAGTGGCGGCCTCGGCATCGTTAATTGATATGTCGATCGGCGCGGAAGCCAAACGGCTGGCGATTGCCACAGCCAGCGGCGTAATAGGACGGCCCGCAAAATTCAAAGTAATGCCGGGCGGGACAGTGCAGGCCGCGGCTTCTCCGCGCGCTTCATCCAATAGCAATAGCAATGGCGGAGGCCGCAGCCGGGCAGAGCAGGACCCGATCGTGCGCCGCATGCAGGAGAAATTTGGGGCGGAGATTCGGACCATTATTGATTACAGGGAGAGGCGCTGAAAGCTTCACCGCAGAGGACACAGAGGGGCACAGAGGAAGGCTTGTTTGCCCTCGGCCGACTCTGCGCAGGTTAAGGGACAAGGAATAACGATGGGTGGATTCAACATTCAGGAATTGATGTCGCAGGCAAAAAAGCAGTACGAAGTCCTGCAGAAGAAGATGGAAGAGACCATCGTCGAAGGCTCTTCCGGCGGGGGCACGGTCAGCGTCCGAATGGACGGACGCAAGCAGGTGCTGAGCATCAAGATCGATCCCGAAGCGGTAAAGGCCGGCGATCTGGAAATGCTGCAGGACCTGATCACTGCCGCCGTAAACGGTGCCGGCAGAAAAGTGGACGATGCCATGCAATCCACCATGGGCGGGATGCTGGGCGGCATGGGTATTCCAGGGATGTAGAGCGTCATTCTGAGCGAAGCGAAGAATCCCTATACCCTCATCGAAGAACTGGAACTCACAACACACGGCCGATCATGTCTAAATTTGCCGAGCCGATGACCCGGCTCATTGACGAACTGAAAAAGCTGCCGGGCATCGGCAGCAAAACGGCGCAGCGGCTGGCATTTCACATCCTGCGTTCCAGCGATGACGATGCCGAAGCCCTGGCCGCCGCCGTGCGCGACGTGAAGGCCAGCCTGCGGCTCTGCTCCATCTGCAACAACATCACCGATGTCGATCCCTGCGTGTATTGCAGCAGTGCGACCCGTAATCAGCGACTGGTCTGCGTGGTCGAGGAACCGACCAACATCGCTGCCATCGAGAAGACCAAGCACTTCAATGGCGTGTATCACGTGCTGCACGGCTCCATCTCGCCGCTGCATGGAATCGGACCGGAGCAGTTGCGAATTTCCAATTTGATGAAGCGAGTGGAAGATGAAGGCGTAGATGAGGTCATCATCGCGACCAACCCGACCGTGGAGGGCGAAGCCACGGCGGTCTATCTTTCGGGGCAACTGCGGCGCTCCGGACTCAAAGTCACGCGCATCGCCATGGGCATCCCGGTCGGCAGCGACATTGAGTACGCCGATGAAATTACCATGCTGAAGGCCATGGAGGGACGCCGCGAGCTGTAGCTGGCGCAGGGAATTTCCTCTGCTATGACAAAAAGCACGAAGTGGCAAAGTAGCTGTGCCTTCCTTCGTGTCCCTTTGTGTCCTTCGTGGTAAAAAGCGCTACTTGGTTCTGATTTCCAGTGCGTGGAAAACATGTGCAAAACTTTTCTCCCACGCGTTTGCCGGCTCCGTTCGGCCAGCGGCGGGCGGCCCGCGCAGCCCCTTTACATTTAGCGGTTTAGACCAATTCCCGCCGAACCAGATCGGGATTCCCGAATTGGCGCACGGTTTGCATTCCCTCCTGCCAAGCAGCCTCGTCTCCCGCTTTCCCTTTTCTCCTGGCTGGTGCGAGGAAATGCTGAATAGGAGGCCACGACCCGGCCCAACGCATTTTCTCTCGCCAAGCCGCGCCGCGTTGCCGGTGTGACCCCTACCCCGAGCGCGAAAACCGTCGCGCGTCGGGCGTCCGGCCGCATCCCACACGACGCATAAGAAACCGGGCCAACCAGCCCGGTTTTCTTTTTGCCTGTAAAGCGGGATTGATCCAGAACCGCTAGCTCTCAGTTTCCAGAAAACAGTTGGCTTCGTCTTCAGCCGGCACAAGTCCCTCCGGCAGCGTTCCCCGGTTGTACTCTGCCATGCGGTTCTTCCATTGCAGGAAGTCCGTGATAGATTGCGGCTCAATGCGCACCTCCACCCGCCGCAGGCTGGCCAGCAGCAGGTTCATCTCGTAACGAAACCCGGTCGCTGTGCGCAGGTCTTTCGCGGACTCCCTCACCAACAAAATCTCGCGGCCGCGAACTTCCAGCAGGCCCCAGCCCTCGGGCAAGTCCTGCACCCGGATCAAACCCGCCGGAGCCAGATAGAAGCGCTCGCACCCCACTCCGGTTTTCGGTTTCTGTCGCCAGGGCTTGTCGCGGTCACAAAGAAAATCCGCCCGGGAAATTTTGCACTCGACCAGCACGGAGTGGCAGGCCCGCTTCCAGCCGATGGCGTCCGGCACCTCGCCGCTGGCGCAAACTTGCTCGGCCAGCACGACACCACAACGATACGAACGCAGCCACGCGACAGCTTTCTCCACCAATTGAGCATGGGTCATCGCATTGAAGGTACGCCAGGAAAGGGATTGGTGGAAGTGATGGAATAGTTTCTAGTTTCTGGCTCTCGGGCTTTTCGTTCCTGCCGATTGCCTGAGTGGCCGCAGCGTTTTCACCATCACCGGCTGACGGCAAACCACTTCCAGCAGGTGCCGGGCGGCGGCGATTTTCTCGGCAGAGCGGTCGCGGGCAGAGTAGCCTTGCGCGGCGATGGTAATGAATCCATCTGGCCGGTGAACCGCGAGGTGTGAAATGCGGCCATGGTGGTCACTGTCGAAGGCGTTCGCCAGACGAAGAATCGCGGCCAACCACACGCCTTCCTTGCGCTGTGCCAAAGATAAATCGTGCAATGCGCTCTGCCCGGTCCGCGGCAACGCGCCGCGATGATAGCGCGCCACGACTCCGGCCATGCGCAGGACGTCTGGGTCTATGCCAAGAGGCGGCGTTAAGTCATGGATTAACCAGAAGCTCTTCTTGTGATGATCTTCCTTTTTCCGTGCGCCGACGTCGTGCAGCATAGCGGCCAGGCGCAGGATCTCCCGCGCCTGGCCTGTCGGAGGCGTGGCGCCTTTCTCTCGCCCTGGCCAATCCGTCGTATAACTGCAGCGCCAGCCGAACCACATGCTTGGAGTGCCGAAAATCGGGATCGAGCGCCGAAGCCCAGCGTTTAAGGCGCTGTATCGCAATGCTCTCGACATCCTTCCCCTGGGGCAGTTGTGCTCGCCAAACCCGCCAGAGAGCCGTTTCGCCCGTCATCTTTTTCCGGTAGCTCTCGATTCGCTGGGCACGCTCGTCGCGGATGCGCGTGTGCCAGCGCGTTCGGCTCTCCCCATCGGGAAAGGCATTTACCTGCTGGGCCGTGGCCCACAGAACATCGAGGTCATGCACTTCGCCCAGCAGATCTTGCAGCTTCTTGAGATCGTCACCCCAGGCCACATGCTGCTCGGGAAGAAAATTCTCGACAATGTAGCGGAATCTTTTAATGCCGATCCGCAAACTGTGCCATGCCACTTGCGAGCGGTTGCGCAGTGTGCGGCGATGCAACTCGTACGCCTTCGACCAGCGCTCCAATGCGAGATGCTTGAAAAGTGGACTGCCCGGCCGCAAACGCGCCGCCCGCCGCGGCAAAGACGCACTCCACTTGCGCCATTGCTTGCGATCGAATCCCTCCAGCGCTTGCGCCGCCTGTTGTTTTAAGTGAATCTCGCGCATGGCAAGAAATTCCAGCAACCGGCTCGCAACGGCGTCTCCGGGGGAATCGAAATGGTGAACCCATTCCTCCATCACCTGCACATCGCGCAACTCTCCCAGGCTGCTGAACAAGCGCTTGCCCGCTTTTTTCATTTGCTTCCAGGCGGGTTCGGGATCCATGGCCATGAGCCCATCCACCATGGAACGGCAGCGGCGCAGCGCAACCCGCAAATCGTGCACCGGATCGGGCGCAAAACCGGCGCTGGCGTGGTCGCACTCTTCGAGCACGCGCTGCATCCAGTATGCGAGGCCGGTTCTGCGAGCCTCTTTCGACGAAGCGGCTTTCACCGAGATGGTTTGCAAGGCGGAAATTGCTCAATTACCTCCGTAATGTGCGCCACTTACCGTTTCGCATTACGCTTAGGCGGAAAGCAGAGAACCAGGAGCCACATATCCTCACCGCCGACGCCAAACGAGAGAGCCGGATAGCCTCTGCACGCGCTTTTGTGCACAGTCTCAACATTCTGGTCAAGTACGTCAGGCTCTACGGTCTGGAGCACAAACGCACCGAGGGGCAATTCAAAATCGCCTGGGACGAACTGCAGCAAGGGCTCCCTAAGGGCCCCGACGGCAACTTCCTGCTGGGAGTTTCCGACAACCGGCTTCTGGTGGACGGCATTCCCCTGGAAACCGGCCAGGCAGAACGCAGCTTTGCCCAACTGCTGAACACCGCCGGTCTGGCCAGCATTCAGTTTTGTAACCAGATCACCTATGAGGATTTTACCCGCCTCATCGAAGCCTTCGCTTCCAGCGGATCGAAAGCACAAGACGTTACCAAGCATATCAAAGCCATTTTTGGCGATAACAAGCTGGCGCCGATCAGGATTAACGAAGTGAAATTTGTGGCTGCCGATCCGGCCACCGGCGACATCTCGATTGCCGCGCAAATTGCGGCACAAACCCTGGGACCGGAATTCAAAGACTGGCTGAATGACCCGCAAAAACTGCTGCAACTGATTGCCGCGGCCGAAGGCGCCCAGAGCGGCGGAGCCGGCGTTCCCATGGGCAGCGCTCCTGCAGGCACAGCCGGCGCCGAGGGTGGAGTCTGGGCCGGCGGCGTGGTGCCACTGCAGGAAGAAGAAGTGATGCAAGCCATTCGCCTGCTCACCCGCTTCGGCGAAGCGAGTACCGATCCCAACACGACCCCCGAATTTCTGCAGCAGGAACTGAGCCAGACCGATCCCAATACCCGAGTTAACCTGCAACAACTGTTAAGTTCCCTGGCCGCCAATGCAAACGCGGATGAAGCCGATACGCCGTTGCTGATGAAAGCGGCTGAGCACATGGCGATCCGCTTTGCCATGGAGCGGTTTCAAAAAGGCGAAGTCAAGGTCAATGCCGTCCATCAGATGCTGGAGCATATGAGCCGGCAGATGGACACCTTGCGGCAGATTCTGCGCATTCAGGAAGACAAGATGAACAAGGCGGGGATTCTGGTCGAATCCCATGCCGACATTCTGGACCGCATGTTCTGGGCGGAAGTGCCGGAAGCGGGCAAGAAGAGTGTGCTGCTTTCGGGCGAAGCTCCCTGTGTGCCGGCCCGCAACGTGCGTCAGTTCGTGGAAGAACTGTTCGAGCGCGGCGACAAAGAAACCGCCGGAGCCATTCTGCGCAATTACTACAATTGCCTGAGCGCCACCGAAGTCGACCCCCGGCGGAAGACAGCTACTGGATTAGGACAACTGGCCGACTTGTTTGCTCTTGCCGGGAATGAACTGCTCGGGGCCACGATCAAGAGGCTAGGAGAAAGCCTGGCTACCGAAACCGATGGCGAAGTGGAGAACCTGCTCGGCGCCGCCTTTGTGCGTCTGAGCGCGGAAGCCACCATTCGCAAGCTCTATGGCGCGGTGGTGGAAGTGGGCCTGGCGATCGAGACGATTGCGCAACAACGGCCTACCCTGGCCAACGATCTGCGTCCGCGCATCGGGATAGAAAACCGCCTGCCCGAGTTCATCGAAGAGGCCCTGCACCAGCCCCAGTTCGCGCCGCAGTTGGTTAAGGTACTGCGCAAGAATTCGCTGGCCTCAACCGAGCAGGTCGCGGACCGCTTTTTCCGCAGTATGCGGCGCGACGAATGCGACCGAATCGTAGAATTGCTACAGGAACTTGGGTCCGCAGGGCTGGAACAACTTCGGCAAAACCTGCGCACCGGCCAGCCTCGCCAGGCCACAGCCGCGGTCGGGTTGCTCAGCCGCTTGGACGTGCCCACCCTGCTCGAAATTCTACCCACCCGCATGCGCGAGTGGAACCGCTTCTATCACGACATGGTGGTGCGGCAAATTGCCTTCGCAGCGGCAGAGGACCGGGGACGCACGCTTTTGGAACTGCTGGAAGTTCTCGACCCGATGGTAATTTCTCAAGCTGTCGATGAGATCGGAATGAGCGGCGACCGCAGCGCTGCCCCGTCGCTGCTGGTTATCGCGCAAAGTGGCGAGACCCAGGGCCGTTCCCCTTTGTTGCAACTTAAAGCGGTCGAAAGTTTGGGACGGCTGCGCGACCCGGATTCCATTCCCACCCTGTGCGGTCTGCTGGAAGGAAAAAAGATGTGGAAGTGGGCGAGTCATCGGGAGCTGCGCATTGCCGCCGCACAATCCTTAATCAAAATCGATGCCCGTTATGGCAACAAGGTCCTGTCCGAAGCCGGCATGGAACCCGCAGAACTGGCCATTGCCCCCCTCGATGCAGCCCCGGCCTGCCCCTGGGTGCGGCAGCGGCGCTACGAGCGCGTCAACTTATCCAAGCCGATCTCTTCGACGATCAGCAGCTCCTGGGGCAAATCCAGCATTTCGGTGCGGGAGCTGAGCCTGGGCGGAGGCATGGGCGTGAAGGAAGACAATCTGCGCGTGGGCATGGAAGCCAATCTGGAGATGTCGGTCGGCGTCCGCCGGCTGCGCGGACAAGTGCTGCTGCGCCGCGCGCGGGTCAACGAAGTCGGCTTCGAAATCGTAAACATGGATCTCGAGAACCGCTACCGTTTGCGCCGGCTGATTATGGAAGCCCTGGAACACAATCGCGACGCCAAGGTCTCCGAATGGGACGGCGTGCGAAAGGTCTAGTTCATCGCTGGAGTCAACCAAAAAGCCCTTGCCGGCAATGGCAAGGGCTTTTTGAGTCTGTAGAACTGTTACGAAACTTTCGCGAAGATGATCACCAGCGTGTACAACGCCAGCGACTCGATGAAGGCCAGACCGATGATCAGGCCGAGCTGAATTCCCGGACGCGCCGCAGGATTGCGCGCCAGCGCTTCCATGGCAGCGGCCGTCGCTTTGCCCTGCCCCAAGCCACAGAGGGCGGAGGCAATGGCCATGGAAAACCCGGCAGAGATGGCGACCCACTTCGCGTTGCTGGTCTCGCCACCCTGCGCGAATACCGGCGAAGCGAAGCACATGATCGCCAAAGTTGTGAACATCACTTTCAGGACACGCAGCATTTGCTTTTCTCCAACTTATGAAATTGCCGTCAGGAGGTGGTTGACGTCATCCCGTGCAGACGCCCTCACACTGAACGGCGGAAACTCGGCTTTCAGTTCCCAGTTGGCAGCATTGCATCAGATTGCCCGGCGCAACGCTGGCAACTCGAAACTGAAACCGGAACTCAGTGCTCCTCGGCGACTGCGCCGCCCAGATATACCATAGCCAACAAAACGAAGACGTAGGTTTGAATCAGCGAAACGCCAATGTGCAGCCCCATAAAAATGACGGGAACGCCGACCGGGACCAGGGAAATAAAGATCAAAGTGACCATATCCCCGGCAAACATATTGGCAAACAAACGAACGGTCAACGACAACACCCGCGCCAGATGGCTGACGATTTCAATGGGAACCATCAAAAAGGCCAGCGCAGGCATGGGCCCGGCGAAATGCTTCATGTAGCGCCACAAGCCCTGTCGGCGCAGTCCTTGATAGTGGTAGTAGATGAACGTGGCGACCGCACAGCCCAAAGGAACGATCGGCAGCGCGGTAGGGGATTCGAAGCCGGGAATCAGCGCCAGCAGATTGCAAAACAAGATAAAGAGGCCAAGGATCACCAGAAACGGCGCGTATTTTTCGCTGCCGTGCCCGATGATTTCCTCGCTTTGCGCCCCGATGAAGTTATGAATACCTTCGAAAGTGTGCTGCAGCCCGCCGGGATGCTCCACGGAGAGGCGCAAGCGGGTAAGGGAGAACATGGTGACCAGGAAGGTAAACACCAGCACTTCCATGGCGACGGTGTTAGTAATCGGCGCCTGGGGATGGTGAGGCTCAAGCCCGAGAGCACGCAGGAGGTCCGTAACCGGACCGGCGAAAGCGTGATTCAAAATCGCGGTGAACCAAAGTTGCTCTGGCATAATCGGTTACTGGTGTCCAGTTCTTGGCTTCGGATGGCGTGGCAACGGCTCACCAGCCGCGCGTCACTGCTGCGTAAAGCTCATACACAGCTTCACATCCGATACCGGCCACTGGCAAAAACAGCCCCGCAAAGAGCCCATAAAGGCTGGCTCGCGAAACAGTGAATATAGCATAGGCCCCCACGGCCATCAAAAGGTAACGCAGCAGGAAGCGCACCACAATTCCTGCTCCCGATCTGGGCCTTTGGTCGGCGGTCACTCGGTCCGCAAGCCCGCCAACGACCCGCTCCAGCCAATAAAAATTCAGGTGCGCCAGCGCGCAACCAAAAACAAATCCCAGAGCAATCTGCCACCCGTACCGTAGCCATGCTGCCAGGCTGAAGAGCGCTCCAATCCAGAGCATGCAGCGGGAAATCCGGCCCAATGCGCCGGAATAGAAAGCCTCTGCCGCCACGGCGTTCGCCTCGACGGCGGTTTCATTCCTGTTTTGACCGGGATCAACCATTTAGAGCCCTCTTCCCTCCCGCATTATCTAATAAGGCAAGCTTCGCAAATTTGTGCCAGAGTAGAAGGGGATGGCGACCGCTGCGGAACCCAGGCTCACCGGACGTATTGCCTTCACTTATCCCGGTTTCACCGTATACCAGGTGGCGCGCTTCCTCATCGTCACCGGGATGGAGATGCAGTCCGTCGCGGTGGGCTGGCAAGTTTACGAGATTACACACCGAGCCTTGGATCTGGGCCTGGTAGGGCTGGCGCAGTTCCTGCCCGGCTTGCTTTTGTTCCTGGCCTCGGGCCACGCGGCCGATCGTTTTGACCGGCGGAGGCTATTGCTGATCTGCTATGCAGGATTTGCGATGGCGTCGGCATTCCTTCTGGCCATCTCGTGGCATGCCTCGCCCACTGTGTTCCCAATTTACCTGATCCTCGTTTTTATCGGTGTCGTGCGCTCCATGAGCGGTCCGGTAAGCCGGGCCATTCTGCCCCAGCTTGTGGCCGAGGAGCACTTTCAGAACGCCGTGGCCTGGAATTCCAGTATTTTCATGACGGCTACGATTCTCGGTCCGGCTTTGGGCGGAGTGGTGTATGCGGCATTCCGCGGGCCATCCGCGGTTTATATAGCCGCGGTCGTCTTTTCGGTGGTGTCGTTACTGTTTGCTCTGCGGATTACCCCTACCCCGCGCACCAAGCGTCCGGAAGAGTTGAGCCTGAAGACCGTGCTGGCCGGACTGCATTACATTTGGGAGCAAAAACTGATTCTCGGCTCGATCTCGCTCGATATGTTTGCCGTGCTGCTGGGCGGTGCCGTAGCTCTCCTGCCGATCTATGCCAGCGAGATTCTTCATACTGGCCCCTGGGGCTTGGGGCTGCTACGCAGTGCGCCGGGAGTGGGCGCGGCGGTGATGGCCGTGCTGGTGGCGCATCGGCCGCTGCAGCGGCGTGTGGGTGCGACCATGCTGTGGTGCGTCGCCGGGTTTGGCGTGTTCACCATTCTTTTCGGGCTTTCGCGCAGCTTCGTCCTCTCCATGATCGCTCTTCTCCTCACGGGAGCCTGCGATATGGTCAGCGTGATTGTTCGCGGAACCCTGGTGCAATTGGCGACTCCTGACGAAATGCGCGGCCGAGTCAATGCCGTCGACATGCTCTTCATTGGAGTTTCGAATGAACTGGGGCAGTTCGAGTCGGGCCTCACCGCGGCGTGGTTCGGCGCGGTTCCGGCAGTGATTCTGGGAGGCATCGGAACGCTCGCGGTCATTGGCACCTGGGCCTGGCTGTTTCCCGAGCTACGCAAGGCGGACCGGCTATTGAGCCCGGCGGAGTAGCTCAACATCGCTGCCAGCGCCCGCATGGGAGCACATCGTCATGACAAGCAGGAGTACAATACTGTCATGACACCTAAACCGATGAAAACAAAGCTGCGAGCGAAGCGCCCGCGTCCGGGAAAGATTAACCGGCTGCATGCATCGATTGAGGCCGACCTCTTGTCCATAGTGGACGAGGCTGCCGGGGAGTCCCGCTGGAGCCGTCCCCGCAAGCAAAGAATCTCCTTGCGCGTGGATACGGAAGTGGTGGACTGGTTCAAGTCCAAAGGCCCGGGTTACCAGACACGCATGAACGGGATATTGCGAAGGGTGATGGAGGAAGCCAAGGGCAGGAAGGGTAAGAAATAGAGACAATCCGTCATCCTGAGCGAAATGGGCGTCGCCCAGAGCGCGATGCCCAAGGGTCGAAGGCCCCCGGCTCGGCCGGAAGCGGCATAGCAACTGCAAGGCATTCTCATGACGGCTCGTATCAAGCGCACTGAGAATGCCTTGCAGCGCTTATGCCACAAAACGCCCAACTCGGGGTCCTTCGACTGCGTGAATGCTTTGCTTCGCGAAGCATTCACTCCGCTCAGGATGACAGTGTTTAAGTTGGATGTCGTGAAAAGAGATGTCATCACATATCCGGCTGCACATCCCGTGCTGACGATGTGTTCCAACGGGAACACTGTGGAAAACTTTCGGGAGTGCCCGCGGCTTACGCCATGGCCATCAACTCGTTTTCACTCAGCAGGTGCAGTTCGATCCAGCCTTCGACCGGCAGCGCATCCACCGGCAGGTGATGCTGCCAGAGGCTGAAGCGCAGGCGGATTCTGCCGCCGGACGGAGGCAAGCCATTGGCCGGCGCGCCGCCATTTCCCGAAGACGAACCACTGGCCAGCCAGGTGAGGGGAAGTTTGAATTCGAACTGCCGCCGCAACGCAAGTTCAATTCCTTTGGCTGCTTTGGAGGAAGTCGCCTGCGGTAGATCGTCCCCCGGCGCCCCGAGTTTCCAGGAGGCGATCTGCCCTGCTTTGACTTCTACGTTCAGGCGCAGGCTTCGCTGAGGGTGTTGAGCCTCCGCGGCCGCCGATTCCAGATTGATTACTAAATCGAAGTCTCCATCGGGAATCTGCCCGGCAAAATCCAGGCGGCCATAGAGGTTCTCGCCGTCAATTCCCGCGTACACCGAGTCCAGCGGAAAGCTTTTGCCATGCATAGAACCGGAGCGGCGGTCGGAGGTGTAGACGGCCGCGCCCATCCAGTCAAAGTAGCGGATCACATCTCCCGTGATTCGCGGATGAATATAGGCGGTTTGCGGAACAAAAGAAGGCCGCGCCGCGCCGTGCAGCAGGGACTGCGCCAGATAGTCCGGCGGGCGGGCGCCCAGGGCCTGGTAGACGTTCGAAAGATGCTTGCGGTAGAGCTCGTCGAAGTCGCGGTCGTTAGCCGAGTGGTGCTCCGGTCCGTACCACCAGTTCCAGTCGCTGCCCTCGGCGATCAGAATCTCTTCAAAGGCAAGCTTGCGTTGCTGCTCCGTGGCCCGCGGCGCGTTCTCGGTGTAAAACTCACGAGCGCGATAGAGATAATCCCAGGCGCGATTGTCTTCGGGCGCTCCGATCCAAACGTTAAAGTTGGCGTCGATCCATGATCCTGGAACCAGGGAACTTAATTTGTTGATGTTCTTGTGGCGGGCAATGGCCTCGGAGACGGTAACCGCTTCGATTCCGGGCTCATGCGCCAGCCCATCGTAGAAGCGCCGCAGAAATTCCCGGCCGGACTCCGGGTAATATTCCCAGGCGTTTTCGCCGTCCAGGATGATGGGCATAATGGCATCACGGCGCTTATCTAGAACAGGTTGCGCCGCTTGCTTGATGCTTTGGATGAGGTGGCGGGCGGCATCGGCTGCGGGCATACCGGAATACACGAAACCGATCAAGTCGGAGATGGTGTGATCGCGGAAGATCAGGTGCATCTTCGCTTGACTGGTTTCGAGGCAATGAATGGTATAGATCTCTTCTGCCCGATCTCCACTCAGCCGGCCGTTGCCGTCGCGCGAGAAATTCGACTCCCAGGCTGCGGCCGAGCACTCCTTCGTCGGTGGCCATCCAGTTGACGCCGAGTTTCTGGGCAATGGCAATGGCTTCTTGGGAGACGCTGCCCTCGGACGGCCACACTCCCTTCGGCCGCACGCCGAAGACGGATTGGTGCAGGTCAAGCCCGCGCTGCAACTGTTCACGAGCGTCTTCGGGATGACGGAAACGATTCTGTGGCAGCGGCAAACCGGGCGAAGAAATTCCGCCGGCGTTCGTGTCGCAGACCAGAGGCAAGATGGGGTGGTAAAAAGGCGACGTGGAGATCTCGATACCGCCCCGTTTGGCGGCGTCAGCATGGGCAGGAAGCACCTTTGCCAGGAGCTCCCGCTCGCGCTTGATTACGAACTGCTGATCTTCCAGCGAGAAGCTGTGTCCTTTCTTGATCAGCGCAGCCACGTCGGGGTCCGACAGAAAGAACTCATCGAACCAGGCGATCTGCGACAGAACTTGCAGGTCAGTAAAGTCCTGCTCCTGGAAATATTTGTCGGCCCGCTCCGGCGAGTCGCCGGCTCCGCGAAAGCGGTCCCAGAGGTCGCGATAGCGGGGATAGCGGCCAATCATATTGACCGGATTCGCCTGAAAAAGATACTGCAATGCGAAGCGGCGCTCCTCGGGCGTGAGGTCTCGCGCGGGCTTAGCCGCCACCTGTAAGAAAGGATCGCTGGCGGTTCCGGCTACGTAATCCTGGATTTGTGAAATCAGCGAGGGAACGAGATTAAATGTCTGGTGGACGGCAGGAAACTCGTCCAGCAGTTTGACCATCCCATAGTAGTCTTTAAGAGCGTGCAGCCGCACCCAGGGAAGGCGATACTCGCCCGTAACCAGGTCCTTGTAGAAAGGCTGATGCTGGTGCCAGAGGACAATTACGCGTAAGACGGGCATTTGCCTGGACTCTCGGACATTTTCGGAAACCAGCTAAGACGAAGAACTAAAGCAGTTTAGCATGCAGCTATAGGAGGGACGGAACGTCTCTCAAGTAGCTGACCAAAAGAGCGAAGCCTTCCGATAGACTGGAAGGTAATTCCTCAAAGGATTACGCGATGACCACAATGGCACAGGAACCTACAAATCTCGCCCGCTACGACTTCAGCACGCTGACTGACCACGATTTGTATCTTTTCAACGAAGGCAATCACTACCGGATGTCCGACAAGCTGGGGGCTCGCCTGGTAACCGTGGGCGGTGAAGTGGGAGTGAACTTTGGCGTTTGGGCGCCCAATGCCCGTACGGTTTCTGTCGTGGGCAGTTTTAACCGTTGGGATGCGGACGCTCATCCGTTGCAGGCGCGCGGCAGCTCCGGCATCTGGGAAGGGTTTGTGCCCGGAGTCACCAGGGGAGCGTTGTACAAGTTCCACATCGTCTCGCAGCAGGCTGGCTATGTCACGGATCGAGCTGATCCCTATGGAATCCTGCAGGAGAAACCACCGCGCACGGCTTCCGTGGTCTGGGATCTGGACTACGAGTGGCATGACCGGGACTGGCTGGGGCAGCGCCAGGGCCGCATCTCGCTGGACGCTCCTATTTCGGTTTACGAAGTTCACATCGGGTCCTGGATGCGCGTGCCGGAGGACAAAGACCGCCCACTCACCTACCGCGAGTTAGCGCCCAAGCTGGCCGAATACGTGAAGCGGCTTGGTTTCAGCCACGTGGAGTTCCTGCCCATTATGGAACATCCGTTTTATGCCTCCTGGGGATACCAGACCACCGGGTATTTCGCTCCTACGTCCCGGTATGGCACGCCGCAGGACTTTATGTTTCTGGTCGACTACCTGCACCAGCAAGGGATCGGAGTCATTCTGGATTGGGTTCCATCGCACTTCCCTTCGGACGGTCACGCGCTGGCCTATTTCGACGGCACGCACTTGTACGAGCATGCCGACTGGCGGCAGGGCTTCCACCCCGACTGGAATACCTACATTTTCAATTACGGGCGAACGGAAGTTCGCAGCTTCCTGCTTTCGAGCGCCCTCTTCTGGTTGGACAAATATCATGCCGACGGCCTGCGCGTGGATGCGGTGGCTTCGATGCTGTATCTCGACTACTCGCGGCGTGAAGGCGAGTGGATTCCCAATCGCTACGGCGGCCGCGAGAATCTGGAAGCGATTGACTTCCTGCGCAAGTTCAACACCGAGGCGTTCAAAGAACAGCCGGGGATTCAGACGGTGGCGGAAGAATCCACCTCGTGGCCAATGGTCTCAAGGCCGATTTATGTGGGCGGTCTGGGGTTCGGTATGAAGTGGGACATGGGCTGGATGCACGACACCCTGGAATACTTCCGGCAGGACCCCATCCATCGCAAATATCACCACAACCAGCTGACCTTCCGCATGCTGTACGGCTTCACCGAAAACTTTGTCCTGCCGCTTTCGCACGATGAAGTCGTGCACGGAAAAGGGTCTTTGGTCGGCAAGATGCCGGGCGACGAATGGCAGCGGTTCGCCAACCTGCGCCTGCTCTATGGCTACATGTTCGCGCAGCCGGGCAAAAAGCTGCTGTTCATGGGAGACGAATTCGGACAGGTGCGCGAATGGACGCATGATGCTTCGCTGGAGTGGCATGTACTGCAGTACCCGGTGCATCGTGGCATGCAGCTTTGGGTTGAGCAGTTGAACCGGCTCTACCGCGAGCAACCGGCACTGCACGAACTGGATACCGAACCCGCCGGCTTCGAATGGCTGGATGCCAATGACAGCGAGAACAGCACGTTGTCGTTTCTGCGCAAGGGGCGGTCGGAGCGGGAGCAGATTCTAGTGGTCTGCAACTTTACGCCGGTACCGCGGGAGAAGTTCCGGATTGGAGTTCCCCTGGGCGGATGGTGGCGGGAGCTGCTGAACAGCGACTCCAGAGACTACGCCGGCAGCGACCTGGGCAATGGCGGTGGAGCGATGGCCGAAGACAAGGAATCTCACGGGCGGCCGTTTTCGTTGAGCCTCACCGTGCCACCGTTGGCGGTGGTGTTCTTTAAGCCGGAGTAGCCAGACTAGTCCAAGTCCTTCTTCGACCCGGCAGAATTGGATGCCGGAAACACATGGTGCTGCGGCGGCGGCATGGGAGCATTTCCCATGCGGTCTTGCCATAGAAACTTGTTGAGGACGGCGGTGTCCACCGCGTCGGCGTGGGTGAAGTCCAGTTTCTTGCCTTCTTTCCATTCTTTGGTGTTCATCTCATAGATCAGGCCATTGTCGCGATTGCGGTAGTCGGCGGCAAAGGCGGGCTGCTCGCCAGTACCGCTGAACAGCGGCGCCATAATTGCCGCGCGGGAGTCATTGGCGTTCATGGGAGGCGCGCCCAGAAGCGATTCAATCGTTCGCACCATGTTTATCGTCGTGTAAAACGAGCTGTCAACGAACGGTTTGGATACTCCACCGGCGGCACTTATGGGCAGCGGTGCATACTTGCTGATCACCAGTGCGATGCTGCGGTGCGAATCCACATGATCGGGTCCGTCCTGGGCATCGTCCTCGAGAACCAGAATCGCGGTGTCGTTCCAATAAGGGCTGTGTGACACGGCGTCAACCACGCGGCCGACGGCGAGGTCATTATCGGCCACAGATGCCGCCGGCTTAGGCTGGCCTTTGGTTCCACCCGCGGTGTGGTCATCGGGCAGACGCAAGAGAATGAACTGCGGCATGGCGTCTTTGCCGGTTTTGCGCTCGGCAACAAAATTGTTGAACTCGTTGAGAAATTCATCGGCGCGCAATTGATCCGGATACGAGACTTTAAAGTCCGGAAACAGTGGATCGAAGTGGCTGCGCAGTTCGACTTCCGCCGCCACATTCTCCGCAAGAATGGGAATGGCCCAAGGGTAAGGGCTGGGGCCGCCGCGCGGGTCGCCGACATTCTTTTGCAGCGGTTCTCCTTTGTTGATGACGGTGCGCGAGCAGGTATCGCCCGCCGCCTGGGGAGGTCCGGCGGTGGGCAAATTCTCGCCCTGCTTCGCATTGCACCAGCGGCTGACAATGAATTCGCCGTAATGGCGATACGAGATTCCGTGGCTGGCGAAGTTCTTCCACAAATATCCGCCGGTCGGTTCGCCGGCGTCGGGAACTTCGTCCTCCGCGACAATCCCTTCGAGCAAAGAGCCCTCCGAATCGTAGGTGTGTTCCCGGCCGCGGTATCCGATGGGCCAGGTCTTGGCAACGTAGTCGGAGATGGAAGCGGAAGTCGACCAGATGTGGCCATCGCCCGAGACGTCGCCGCTGTCGTAGAAATTGTCGAGAACCCCGAACTGGCGGGCGAGCTCGTGCTGATTGGGAGTGATGTCCTCGCCGTACATGGTGAGCGACGGATCGCTGTTCCCGGCCCCCAGATCCCCAAAGAGCTGATCGTAGGTGCGGTTTTCCTTGAGGATGTAAATCACGTGGTGGATTTTGTTCTCTGCACCGGCAAAGTTCACGCGGTCAGCATTGCCCCGCTGCGCATTCATCTCGGAAACCTGTTTCGTGTACGCCGGCAGATTCGCAACCAACCCGGAAAGTGGAATGCGCGCCAGCGATCCGTGGGTCATGGCAGGGTTATAAGGATAGTTAGGACGTCCGTCACGGCTTCGGCTGGTCTCATGAGGATTGGGTCCTGAGCCATGGCCCTTTGCGGTGGCGATGAGCAAGTCGTGACCTGTTGCCGCGACTACTGTGGGATACCACTCGGTGGGAACAAAGCCGATGGCCTGTTGCGGCTTGTCCGAAGCCAAGCTGCTCACGTCGAAAACCGCAACCGAATCGGAAATCGAATCAGCAGAGAAGAGCATCTCCTCATCCGCGGACAACGCCAACGACTCGGGATCACTACCGCCATATTGCTGCCCGGGAAGCTTGGTGGAGAGATAAGAAAGCACCTTGCCGGTGGTTGTATCGACGACCGCAATTTCATCACGATCGGTAAGGGCCACGAAAAGCCGTGAGTTGTCGCGATTCAAGAGCAGCGCTGTAGGATGAGAGCCTCCTGCTAGCTCCGCGCTCGGTTTGCGCAACGGAATCAGGCGCAGCACCCGGGCCGATTCGAGATCCAGCTCAGCCACGGTCGAAGCGTTCCACAGCGACACAAAGCCGCGCTTGCCATCGCTGGCCATGACGGTTGTGTACGGCAGTGATGCTGGAATGCGCTTGAACGTGGAAAGATCGAAGCGGTGGATAATCTTGCCGTCTCTTGCATTCAGCAAAATAGCTTCATCCGAGTTATTGCTGGCTATCAGCAAACGCTCCTGGCCACCACTGTTTCCAATGCTCAGACCCGCGGGGTAGGTCACGTTCTTGAATTTGGCGCGGCGAACCTTCCCTTTGGGCAACCCGGTTCTGGGGGTCAGAGGGATGAACCGGTCCGCAGCGACCCGGCCGTTCGCGAACGAGTAAACGGCGATGCCGTTTCCGGTGCTTCCCTTCTTCCTGCCCAATGGGTCGCTTAGTGAAGCGATGGAGGCGAAGAGATGCTTGCCATCCAGACCGAAGGCCAACCCGATAAAGTAAGTTTGCCGGGCGTCGTTGCCCAGACGACTGTCCGGGAAATCCGTCAGTTGGTCGCTTTCGAGATTCAACACGGATAACGACTGCTTCCGGCCCGACGTGTAGGCGCCGTATCCGCTATGCAGAAAAACCACATAGCGGCCGTCCGGAGAAATAGCCGCTGCTGTTGGAAAATTATTGATTTGGCGCGGGTGGCCGGGAACCTCGGCGAGCAGCTTGCCGTTCGGCAGTTGCGTGACGGAAGGTGTCTGGGCAAACACCGCACCGGAAAGCAGAACCATGAGACCGATACCAATGGCAAGACGGGAGCGCATGCAGGCAGTATAACGATTTCGTATCACAGTGCGGTAAACGAAGGTCGATTGAGTACTGTAAGAAACGGCGGGCTCCCCAGCCCGCTCGCGGTGATTTTGCTCGGTTCGGGAGTAGCGCCAAGGCAGAGCGAAGCTGCAGGCTTGTCTCGTGGACAGGAGCGTCCGCGCGCCACATTGCCTAGGGCAGCGTGAACCAGTGCGGCCACCAGGGCATGGCGCGGAAATGCAATAGGATGAAAACCAGAATCGGCATCATGGAAGCGGTGAATAAGCGTTTGACTTCGGTGCGCATCGCCCGCAGCCGAACTTCCACGGTTGGGGCGGCGGCGTACCGCGAGAAGCGCGGGATCATACGCGGCGTGCGGCGCGTGTATTCGCGGAAAGTGTCCCCGAAAATGCTTTCCAACACCTCTTCTTCCGCCGGAATGACCCAGCGCACGTAGGCGATGGAAGCCGCCAGGGCAAGCGCCACTAACGAAAAGCTTTTCAGGAAACATGCAATCGAAAGCGCGAAGCACAAGCCGCCCAGATAGAGCGGGTTGCGGGTGATGGAGTAAGGCCCGGTGGTCTGCAGGATCTTGTCTTTCACGCCGCCGACGTAGAGCGTCGCCCAGATTCTCATGCCCAGGTAAGCCAGAAAGAATAGCCAGCCGAGAAAGTCCAAGGCCAGGGCCGGGGGCGCGCTCTCGTTAAGCAGCGGCCGGCTGAAGATGACGGCCAGACCCGCCGGCAAGAGAAAAATAATGCCGATCAGACTGCGATGGGTGAATATCCAGGAGTTGGAAACCGTCTTGGGGGCTGGCGCGGTCGTGGACGACATTCTTATGGAAACTTCCTCAAATCTTCGAAGTTGAAGTGCGCGCCTCGTGCTCGCCAGGAATCTAACATGACAGGTTCAGCGGATTTACGCCCCAGCACTGGTGATAAAGTCTAATTGGGTTCCCCGGAATTGGCCATGCGTATTTTGACGCGCTACATCCTGCGCGAGGTTTCCTCCCATGCCATCATCGGGACCGTCGTCTTCACGTTTGTACTTTTTACCAAGGAATTAAGCCGCATTCTGGAGCTGGTGGTACGCGCCAGCGCGCCATTGCCTGGCGTGGCCGAGTTGTTTTTCTTCACCGTTCCCACCGCGCTGATCTACACCATTCCGATGGGTGTGCTGGTGGGGATTCTGATTGGCATGAGCCGCCTGGCTGCCGACAGCGAAATCACCGCCATGCGGGCCTCGGGGATCGGCACCTGGTCGTTCCTGCGAATCATTGCCATTTTTGCTGCCGCCGCCTGGTTGCTGGCATCTCTCAACAGCGTTTACCTCGCGCCGAAATCGCAGGCGGCTTTGGGGCGATTGGTGGACCGGCTGAAAGGCTCGCAGGTTTCCTTCTCCGTCCAACCCCGGGTATTTTACGAAGGGTTCCCGCAGATGGTGCTTTACGTCCAGGATGTGCGCAGCGCGCGCGGCGCCGCCATCTGGAAGGGGGTCTTCATTGCCGACCTGAGGACGCCCTCCCCGCGGATTATTGTGGCGCGTCAGGGCATTCTGGTCAGTGAGGGACCGGACCGGCTGCATCTTCATCTGTCGGATGGATCGAGCCACGAAGCGGATGCCAAAGATCCGAACCGCTACCAGATCGCGACCTTCGAGCAAACCGACATACCCATTAAGCTTCCGCAGGCAGCCAGCAAAGAAGATGAGCCGGCTCCCATCGCCCAACTTGCTACCTGGGACCTGCGGAAGGAGGGCGCGAAGGTGCATAACGCGGGAGCGCGATGGTTTTATGTCGAATTTCACCGCCGGTTTTCCATTCCCGTAGCTTGCCTGGTGCTCGCCATGGTCGGCTTGCCGCTGGGGTTGTCGTCCAAGAAAGGCGGCAAGTCCACTGGATTCGTGCTGACCATCTTGCTGGTGCTCGTTTACTACGCGCTCACGCTGGTTGGGGTGTCTTTCGGGCGGCAAGGCAAGCTGCCTCCCGTTTTAGGGGGATGGCTGGCCGATATTGTGTTTTTTTTTGGCGGGCTGCTGCTGCTTTGGTGGTCGGACCGCAGGCCTTTCGAGATCGGCAACCTCCGCTGGAATCCGTTTAGCAAATTAGCCGCAGAACAGGGACCGCTGCTCGGCAGAAATGCAGGGCGGCGAACCGACGGGCGGCGGCGGGCCTTAGGAAGCCGCTTTCCCACCATCCTGGATGACTATGTCCTGCGCGATTTTTTTCTCTACCTGGTACTGGTTCTGGGCGCTTTCATGATGCTGTTCCTGGTGTTCACCGTCTTCGATTTGCTGGGGGACATCCTGCGCAATCAGATTCCGTTTCTGGTAGTCGGCGACTATCTGCTGAGTGTGGCGCCTTTTTACCTTTACTCGATTCTGCCGCTCGGGGTCTTGATGGCGGTGCTGATCACGTTTGGCCTGCTGCATCGTTCCAACGAAATCACCGCGATCAAGGCGACCGGCATCAGCATTTACCGCATCGTGATTCCGATATTGGTAGCGTCCACGGTGTTAGCGGGCTGCCTGTTTCTGTCGGACCAGTTCTATCTCCCCTACACCAACAAGCGCCAGGATGCGTTACGCAACGAGATTAAAGGCAAGCCGGCACAGACCTATCTCAATCCCAGCCGCAAATGGATTTTTGGACAACACTCCGACATTTACTACTACCAGTTCTTCGACTCGGACCACGATCAGTTCGGCAACCTGTCGGTCTTTCAGTTTGACCCGGCAACCTTCCAATTGGTGCGCCGAATCAGCGCGAGCAGCGCACATTGGGAGGAACGCCTGCAGCGCTGGATCTGCACGCAAGGATGGGAGCGTCAATTTCAGGGCTCGGCCATGGAGTCTTACGACAATTTTGACGTAAAAACATTTGCCGTGCTCAGCGAACCGCCTGTCCTACTTCAAGAAAGAAGTAAAGCAGTCTTCGGAGATGAATTACGAGGAACTACAGCGCTACATCAAGGACCTGCAACAAGGAGGCTTCGACGTAGTGCGTCTGAAGGTGCAATTGCAGAAGAAGCTGGCTTACCCCATGGTCGCGATCATCATGGCTTTGATCGCAATTCCCTTCTCCCTCACGACCGGGAAGCGCGGCGCGGTCACGGGTGTGGCTACCGCGGTTGGGATAGCAGTAGTGTATTGGACAGTCTCCAGCCTGTTTGAAGCCATGGGCAATGTCAGCCAACTGCCGCCCACGCTGGCGGCGTGGTCGCCCGCGTTCATCTTTGCGCTGGTGGGTGGCTATCTGATCCTGAAAGTGCCGACGTAGCGCCCTGTCAATCTTTTCTTATCATCTCACCGCGAGGGCGGAGGGCAGCCCTGGGGTGGTGATGGGAGTTCCCGATCCAATCTGGGTTAGAAGGCCGGTGGTCGAGTCATAGCTGAAGCTGGAGATGGTTCCGGCGGTGATATTAGTCGCGAACACGTAGTAGGTAGTGCCGCCGGTAGACAAAGGCGTGCTCGATCCGGGGCGCACCGCCACCGCAGTAGGATTGCTGCCAGTGGAAATCGCAGCGGGGCTCAGCGCCGTCAGTACGCCGCTGTTGGCTCCAACCTTAAACTGCGAAATCTGATTCGATTGGTAGTCCGCAACGTAGAGATACTCGCCCTGGCTGTCGGATTCCACGGCCATGGCGACCGGCCCCAAACCGGCAGCAAACGGCGAACCCGCCACCGGCGTCAGATGGCCATCCGGGGTAACGCAGTTCAGCGTGGCGTTGGTGCAAGCGGCAAAGGCGCTGATGCTGTTAGTTCCCTGGTTCGCGACGAAGATGAAGTTCCCGTCGGGCGTGAAAGTCACAGCCGAGGGCGCGGTGCCTACAGGGTAGGATGTACCCGGCAAAGTCAAAGCGCCGGAACTATCCACCGCGAAGGCTTCGACCGTATTGCTGAACTGGTTTGCTACGTAGAGGTACTGACCGTTGGGAGAAATCGCCACCGAGACTGGGCCGCTGCCGCTAACATCCGCAGGCTGGGCAGTGGAAAACGGCGAGCCGGGTACTTCTGTGAGCTGTGAACCGCTAACCGAGAATACGGAGATTGAGCCGGACTGGATTTGATTGAAACTCCCCTGATTCGCCACGAAGAGAAACTTGCCGCCTGGATCCATGGCCATGCCCATAGGAGTCGTTCCGGTGGCTTGTGCGCTGCTGGTGGTGGCCAGGGTTCCATCCGTATTCACGGTGAATATGGAAACGGTATTGTCCTGACTGTTGGCCACGAAGGCAGCATCTCCCGCAGGCGTAAACACTATGGAAGTAGCCTTGTTTCCCGTCGAGGCGGTGTTGTTGTTGGTGCTGATCGCCCCGGTGGAGAGATCAATCGCCCATGCCGACACGGACGTATTGCCTTGCGTGGTTACATAAAGTATCCCCGTGCCTGCAGAGGTGCCCGACGAAGTGCCACAGCTGATCAACCCCAAGCCCAGCAAGACCAGAAGACTGGTAAGACAAACGACCCTCATCCCCATTCTTTCTCCCTGTTTTCTGCTCACGATTGCCTCTAGCGAAGCCCGGATAGAGAGCAAATGTCCCTCATTTGTGTATCAGGAATATTGGTGAAGAGCAAACCGTGATGGCTGGTTGGAACCACGGTCGAGAGCAAAAAGTTGCCCGGCCGCGAGATGCCCCGGGAAAGAAAACCGTCAGCTCGGTTTTCCTACCGCGTGGACCGGCTGCTCTCCCGCGGAGACCGGGCTCTTGGGGGGTACGAGGGGAAGGCGTATTTCCACCATCAATCCTCCCTCCGGCCGGTTGGAGGCGCGCACCGTGCCGCCATGCAGCAGGATGGAGCGCTGGGTAATGGCCAAGCCGAGCCCGACGCCGCCGGTGTGGCGATCGCGAGCGTCATCAATGCGATAGAACGGGCGAAACAGTTTGTCGAGAGCTTCCTCGGGAACGCCCGGACCGCTGTCCACAACCCGAATCGTGGCATGTCCGGGATCGGCTCCTTCGCTCTTTAGATCGACTTCCACCTTGCTGCCCTCGCGGGTATAGCGAACCGCATTGCGTACCACGTTTTCGATGGCGATGCGCAACATGTCTGGATCCCCCAGAACAACTCCCGGGACTAACGAAGCAACTACCACGTGGCAATTACGGGCCGCCGCTTCGAAATCCGCATCCTTCGCGATCTCCACAATCAACTCGTCAAGTTGCACCGGAGAGCGCCGCATGGCATCGTCACCGGCCTCCAGGCGCACCACCGTAATCAGCCGGCCGATCAATTCGTTGAGCCGCTCGCTCTCCAGTTCTGCGCGATCAAGCGACGGGTGCGTAGCCGTCCCGCTGCGCTGCCGGGTCAGGGCCAGCGCAACATTGAGGCGGGCCAGGGGGGACCGCAGCTCATGAGAAATGTCGCTCAACAGGCGGGATTGTGCATGGGCCAGCTTCTCCAGGCGCTCGGCCATAGCGTCAAAGTCGCGGACAAGTTGAGCCATTTCATCGCGACGGCGAAAGTGCGGCACACCGGCACGCGCGGAAAGGTCGCCGCTGGCCAGTTTCTGCGTGGCCGCACGAAGACGCACGATAGGCGAAGCTAGATATCTGGCCAACGGGTAGCAAACCAGTCCGGAAGAAAGAACCGCAATCAGAATGCTCAGCCACAGCATCCCGTGCGGACCAAAAAGAGTGCGCTGATCGGGAGGCAACTCGATCACCATGATGTAACGCTGCCCATCCGCTGCGGTCATGGTGGGGCGCATGAATTGCCTCGGCCCGATGCGCCCCCAGATGCTGTCGATGGTGTGGATCTCCCCGCGTTCCACCCGTTCAATCCACACTGGCGGCTTGCGTCCGATGACGTCCTCTCCCTTTTCATTGAACAGGAACGCCCACACATGTTGACTCTGGCGCAGGCTTCGCAAATACTGCCTGGCCTCCTGCGGCCCGCCATGCTGGTAGGCTTGCACAGCGTCGGCAAGAATCTTGCCTTGCAGGGCCTCGATGGCGGAATTGGCCCGGGGTGGCCGCATGGCCAGCGTCACCAGGATGGCCAGGACCATGAAAAGGGCCAGAGCCAGCCAATAAGAGAGAAAAATTTTGAGGAACAAGCTCCTCATCGACCCGTGCTCCTCACCTGTTCGCGGGGCAGCGTAAATATGTAACCTACACCGCGCACCGTCTTGATGCGGTCGATTCCCCCGTCGGCATCACCCAGTTTCTTGCGGATCTTGCTCACATGCATATCAATGCTGCGGTCGAAGGGCGAAAACTTGCGGCTGAGAACCGCATCCACCAGGAACTCCCGTGTCACTACGCGTCCAGCCTCGCGCAACAAAACCTGCAACAGGTTGAACTCTACCGAGGTCAGCTCGACCGGCTTGCCTTTCTGACGAACCGTACGCGTGGCTGGATCGAGTTCCACATCCCCTACCCGTACTATTTCCGGAACCCGCCGCTCGTCGGCTTTTTCTTCTTGCGTCCGGCGTAGAATGGCCCGAATGCGGGCGACCAGTTCCCGCGGATTGAACGGCTTGGGAAGATAGTCATCGGCGCCAATCTCCAGCCCCACAATCCGGTCCACGTCCTCGCCGCGAGCCGTAAGCAGGAGCACCGGAATCCGCGAAGTGTTGCGCAGGCGGCGCAGAACATCCAAGCCATTCATCCCCGGCAGCATGACGTCGAGGACGATGAGCAGATGCTCTCCGCTCAAGGCCCGTTCCAGACCTCGTTCACCGTCATAGACGAACTCCACCTTGAAGCCCTCGGGCTCCAAATATTCGCCCACCAGGCTGCACAGCTCGACGTCGTCATCAACAACCAGAATGCGGTCCACAGCGTTCATACCAGTTCTATAACAAGCTTTTCCGCGAGGGCGTAAAGAATTGTCAAGGCATTTCCCACTTTACAAAACTTTACTCCGGTTGACCGTGTTTTTACCCAACTTTCCGCACCGGAAGTGTTTTTATAGGTGCTGCTTAAACGAATAAAGATAAAGACAGTATCTCTCAGGAGGACCCATGAAAGTGTTTCACGACAAATCCATGATCGCTCTGCTCTCGCTGGTGCTGTTGGCGGGAAGCGCATTAGCCCAAGGCGGCCCAGCCGAACACAAATTTGGCCGCGGAGGCTTCCACGGCGGACCGATGTTCGGCATGATGCTTCACCGCTTGGATTTGACCGATGCCCAGAAAGCGCAGGTCAAGCAGATCATGACCCAGGAACGGCCGGCTCTCAAACCACTGATGCAACAGATGGCCCAGGGGCGGACGCAGCTTCGCCAACTCGCGCTGAGCGGAAATTTCAGCGAGGACCAGGCACGCTCGATCGCCACCCAGCAAAGTCAGAATATGACCGAGATGATGGTGCAGCGGGCCCGCATTGAAAACGAAGTGTTTCAGGTGCTCACCCCAGACCAGAAAACCAAGCTGACACAGCTATTGCAAGAGCGTGCCGCGCGCTTCGCAAACCGGGGCCAGGCTCAGGGTCAGGATTCAACCACCACTCGATAGTGTATGCTGGTGCGCTCTTCTCTCCGGCCGCCCAGCCGGAGAGAAGGATGCGCGGGAAAGGCCATCTATGAGGATTGATGTCATTTACTCCTACGTGGTGCTGACCGGCTGGCTTGTTATGGGAAGCTGGGCGGTCGGCCTGGTTTGGGCCTGCGTCGCCGAGTTCAGGAGCGATCGGGCTTAAGCCCCTCTCCAGCGTCATTAAACGGTTGAAGCATGTGCTGATAAAATTGCATCTACTAAGCACATGCTGCCCAAGAGCCTGCACCCCCTTTATCCCTACTTGAAGAAATACCGCCGCAGCTTCGCGGTGGGGGGCGTGTGCATTCTTTTCCTCAACGGCATCTGGGTACTTCTTCCCCAGGTGATCCGGCGTGCCATTGACGATCTGCAGCACGGCGTGACTCGCGAAAAACTCATGACCTATGCCCTGCTGGTTCTGGCAGTGGCGGTTTCGAAAAGTATCTTTCAGTTTCTTACCCGATGGATTGTGATTGGTATCTCCCGCGAGATTGAGTTCGACCTGCGTAACGATATCTTCCGCCACCTGGAAACGCTGTCGTACTCCTATTACCAACGCACCCGCACCGGCGATATTATGGCGCGGGCGACCAACGATCTGAACGCGGTGCGCATGTTGCTCGGGCCGGCCATCATGTACTCGGCCAACACGATTGTGTTTACCGCAGCGGCGCTGGTGTTCATGTACCACATCAGTCCCCGGCTCACCCTGTACGCCTTTCTCCCCTTGCCGGTGGTAAGCGTCGTGATCCAGTATTTTGGGCGGCGCATCCACGAACGATTCGAAAAGATCCAGGCCATGTTCTCGGAGATTTCCGCCCGGGCGCAGGAGAATTTTTCCGGCGCCCGCGTGATTCGCGCCTACGTGCAGGAGGACGCCGAGATTGCCGGTTTCGAGAAGTCGAACCAGGAATATATTTTCCGCAGCCTGAAGCTGGTACGGCTTATGGGCATGTTGTGGCCGACGCTGGAAACTATGCTCGGACTGGCGGTGGTGCTGGTCCTGTGGCTCGGCGGGCGGGAGGTTCTGCAAGGGCGCATCTCGGTCGGCGACTTCGTCGCCTTCAATACCTACATGGTGCTGCTGACCTGGCCGATCATCGCTCTGGGCTGGGTGATCAACATTTTCCAGCGCGGGACGGCTTCCATGGGGCGCATCAACGAAATGATGGTGGAGAAGCCGGAGATTGAAGACAGTCCGGAGGCCATCGCCAACCGCGCATCGTTTTCCGGAGAACTTCTTGGCGACATCGAGTTCCGGGGCTTGAACTTCGCGCACAATGGCGTGCCCGTTCTGCACGACATCAATCTGCAAGTTCCTGCCGGCCGCAGCCTGGCAATCGTTGGTCCCACCGGCTCCGGCAAAACTACCTTGGTCAATCTGATTCCGCGGATTTATGACGCCGAGCCCGGAACGGTCCTGCTCGACGGCCGGCCGCTTCGCGAGTACCCGCTGGAGATCCTGCGCAGCAACATCGGCTTTGTGCCGCAGGAAACATTTCTGTTCAGCGAAACGGTGCGCGAAAACATTGCTTTCGGCAAACAGGCTGCCAGCGATTCGGAAGTGCGCGCCGCCGCCGAAGCAGCCAGCATTGCAAGCGATATCGAAGACTTCCCGGATAAGTACCAGACCATGGTCGGCGAACGCGGCATAACCCTCTCCGGCGGCCAAAAGCAGCGCACCGCCATTGCGCGCGCGCTGATCCGGAACCCGCGCATTTTAGTGCTCGATGACGCGTTGTCCAGCGTGGATACGCATACTGAAGACAAAATCCTGAATCATCTCCGCGACCTGATGGCGGGCCGGACCACGATCTTCATCTCGCACCGCGTCTCCACCGTGCGCAACGCCGACATGATCGCGGTTCTGCACGGTGGTCGCATCGTGGAACGCGGCAGCCACGATGAATTGCTTGCCCTCAATGGCTACTACGCCGACCTTTACAACAAGCAGCTTCTGGAAGAAGAACTGGCGGAAGTGTGAGCCTTGTTCAGGCCAATCATGTGAGTTATTGGCTTTCCTCGGCGTGCTCAGCGCAGACCTCGGCGTACTCTGCGGTAACCAGCTGTTGATTTACCGAACGAAAGCTCTTAATCGCCGAGATCGCAGAGAAATGCCATCGGAGAACGCAGGAGAAGAACTGAAGCTGCTATCCATTGTCAACGTCCATTGACATTTGTGAATCTCTCTTGATGTAGTCTGGCGCAATCCGGCCATGAAACGACAAGTGATTTCCGAACTGCTTGACACCGATTCCGGCACCGCGGCGCAAATCTCCGCAGCGCTGTCCGACCTGCGCTTCATCAATTGGGCGTTCGGCGGTGTAATTACGACGGAGGCGATGATCGAGCGGGCCGCGGAAGCGTCGGGAAAGCATTCGTTCTCTCTGCTCGAGGTTGCCGCCGGGGCCGGCTACGTGCCACAAGCGGTGCAGCGCCGGTTGCAAGCCAAGGGAATCAATCTTGAAGTCAGCCTGCTGGACCGCGCCTGGTCTCACTTGAATGGCGGCCGCAACGGCAATTCGGGCAATGGAAATAAGTTTCGACCGGTGGCGGGCGATGCGCTTGCTCTTCCCTTTGCTGAGAATAGCTTCGATCTGGTGAGCTGTAATTTGTTTGTGCACCACTTGTCACCGGAGCAAACAGTACAGTTTGTAGATGAAGCGTTGCGCGTCTGCCGGACTGCGGTTCTGATCAACGATCTTGTCCGGACCAGCCTGCATTTGGCTCTGGTCTACGCCGGACTGCCGTTGTTTCGCAGCCGTATTACCTGGCATGACGCTCCGGCTTCGGTGAAGCAGGCATACACTCGAAGCGAGATGCAGACTCTGCTCGAGCAAACCCAGGCGGCGCGAATCGAGATCCGCAACCATTACCTGTTCCGCATGGGCGCAATTGCGTGGAAAGCTTCGGCAACAAAGTAGACACATGTACGACCTGGTAGTTATCGGCGGCGGACCGGCGGGGGCATCCGCCGCCATCACCGCATCTCGCGAGGGCGCCCGCGTGCTGCTGCTGGAGCGCGGACGATTTCCCCGCCACAAAGTATGCGGCGAGTTCGTGTCCGCCGAATCGCTTGGATTGCTTAGTACACTCGTTGGCCCAGACTGCGACTGCCTGACCGGCGCTCTCTCCATCGCCAGCGCGCGAATATTTCTCGGAGGGCGTTTGCTGAGCACTCCGCTGGATCCGCCCGCCGCCAGCATCGCCCGTTTCGATCTGGACGAAGCGCTTTGGAACTCGGCGATTCGTGCCGGGGCCGAAACCCGGCAGCAAATATCTGCAAATCGGATCCAGGGAACGGGGCCGTTTCTCATCCTCTCTTCCGCCGGAGAATTTGACACGCGGTCGGTGATCAATGCTTCGGGGCGTTGGTCCAACCTGAATTCCGCAAGCGCAAACGGCGTACCCGGGGAAAAATGGCTTGGCCTGAAGGGCCACTTTGCCGAGCAGTCGCCACCGCAGTCGGTGGACCTGTACTTCTTCGATGGAGGCTATTGCGGTGTGTCGGCGGTAAGGCTGAACCACGATGGCACAACCGGGCGCGTGAACGCCTGCGCCATGGTGCAAGCCAAGGCTGCCACTAGCCTGCCGGAGGTGTTCTCCCGCAGTCGCGTGCTGCTCGAGCGCAGCCATAACTGGCAGCCCTTGACCGAAACCTTCAGCACCTGGCCCCTGATCTTCCGCGAGCCGGAAGCGGTGGAGGGGAACATTCTGCGCGCCGGGGACGCTGCCGCTTTCGTGGATCCCTTCATCGGCGACGGCATCTCGCTGGCTCTGCGCGGCGGCGCTCTGGCGGCAACGTCTGTTCTGCCGTTTCTTCGCGGGGAATTGACGCTTGAGGCCGCGGCGGGGAATTACTCTCGCGCCTACCAACAGCGGCTGGCCCCGGTATTCCACGCTTCGTCGAGAATCCGGCGCGCCTTGCGGCTGCCACGGTGGGTGCAAAAGCCGGCCCTGGCCTTGCTCGAACATGCTCCAGGATTAACCCAGCGATTGGTAAGCGCCACCAGATAGGCACTCCAGTTCCTTCTGAGCTAGCGCACAACCAGAACTTCGCGGATGTTGTCGCGGGCGAGAAAGAACTTGATAGACGAAAAATCGCGGAAGAGATTTTCGATATGCCGGTTGTTGAACACCCGTTGCAGGTGGAAGCCACCCGTGACGGGTCCCTTTTGTCCTTCGCGCTTCCCGATAAGCTGCATCTCCAGGGTGTCATTGTTCACCATGTGGAAGCGGTAACACGGCGAATCCGGACCGGCCTCGCGTGTGTGAAAAAAGGCCAGCAGAACGCCCCCCGGACTAATCAGCGACCAGAGCCGGTCAATGACCGGCCTGACCAGGCTCTCATCCATATAATCCGCGAGGTTCCAAAAGAGCACGACATCAAATTGGGCTCCCGAGAAGGCCAGATTTTCTTTGAGAAAGAGCTTGCTATCGAGGGTAGGCTTGCCCTGTTCGTCCTGGATGACCAGGGCCGGGTCGGTTGATGCGTCCAGCAGGTCCTCGCTGTAAATCTTGTGGCCGCGCTCGGTGAGATAACGGATATTGGCGGCGGAGGTTGAGCCGAGATCGAGGACGCACAGCGTCTCCTCCGACTCAAAGAGCTTGGCCACTTCGCCCAAGCCGCTGGAGCGGCGCGTGAGCCGCTGGCCGGCGGGCCGGCCAAGGGCGCGCTGTTCTGGCTTTTCCGAGGAACTGCGAAAGAGTTTCATCAAACTGTATGCAACCGCGGCTTGCCGCGACTCGACGCTTTGAACCTGGAAGGGCAAACGGCTGCGGGGAAGCACTGAGGCGCAACACCGGCCCTATTTGCTGGCCGCTTGTCCCTCAGACTTGGAAGCCTCCCTTTGTATATCGACCTTTCCCTTAAAATAAGCGCCATCTTCAATGGCCACGCGTTGGGTGACAATATCGCCAATCGCCACCGCGGACTTCTTCAGCTCCGCCCGCTGGCTGGCCTGGATATTGCCTTCCAGTTTGCCTTGCACCGTAACATCCTTGGCATTGACGTTGGCCTTCACCTGCCCGTAAGGACCAATAATAAGACTGTTGCCCTTCAGTTCGATCGTGCCTTCCACCTGCCCGTCAATGAAAAGGTCCTCGCTCCCCGATAGTTCGCCCTTCACCATGACTGACCGGCCGATGTGCGCAAATTCCGTTGTTTTCGACGCGTCCATGATCGGAATCTCCTTTGAAGCCGCTTCCGCTAAGCCACGCAGAAGCATTGAGTTGAAAGCAATCCACCACTCGCTGACCGGTCAATCTGAGGGGAAAACCAGGGCGCAAGCCAACCTAAGCCTCTCAGATGCATTATCTTGCACCTGCCGCCGACTATACCGTACCGCGTGTTTGCGGGCAAATGCTGGTTCGGTTAGTGTAAACTCCAGTAACAAAGGTCGCGCCCGCTGCGAGGCGCGCGGGTAAAGCGCAGGCTGGACCTGCCGTCTGAGCTGCACTCGTAGGATTCCATGGGAATTGCCCAGCTCCGAAAAAACTTTGGCCGTAAACTTTTGGCCCTTCTCCTCGGGCTTACGAGCGCTGTTCCAACTCTCTCAGCTCAAAGACCAACAACCCCAGCGGTAGACCTGGTCCGGCAGACGGTGCACAACGAACTGGCGGCGGCGAATGACCGGGCTAAATTCATGTTCCGCGACCGCCGCGAGACCCCTCGCGGCTCGCAAACCAAGCTCATGGTGGAAACCCAGGATGCCATGGTGGGGCTGGTGATAGCCATCAACGACAAGCCCCTTACCGACGAACAACGAGTGTCCGAGGACGCCCGGGTGAACCGGTTCGTTAAGGATCCTGCCGAGCTCAAAAAGCGCCAGCGTCAGGAAAAAGAAGAAACCGAGCGCGTGACCCGCATCATGAAGGCGCTGCCGGATGCGTTTCTTTACGAGTACGACGGCAACGAACCTGGGCAGCCAGGGATGGGAGAGCCTGGCCAGTCCCTGGTCAGAGTTAAATTTCAACCCAATCCGAACTACGATCCCCCCTCTCGGGTAGAACAGGTCCTGACCGGCATGGCCGGCTATCTCCTGATTGACCCGGTAGAAGACCGCATCGCCAGGATTGACGGCAAGCTGGTGAGCGAGGTCAGCTTCGGCTGGGGGATTCTCGGCCACCTGGACCCAGGAGGCCATTTTCTGGTGACGCAGGCAGACGTGGGCAAAGGCCATTGGGAGATCTCCCGCATGGATCTCGCATTCACCGGCAAAATCCTGATTTTCAAAAGCATCAACTTCATCCAAACCGAGGTTGCCAGCGATTTCCAGCCGGTTCCGTCAAACTTGACTTTCGCTCAGGGGTTGGAACTCCTGCGGAAGCAGCAGGCTGTGCTGGCCGAGAACGACGTCGCGCATCCTTCGAATTCTTCAAAATAGACGAAACGCGTCGAACTCGCCTGGTGGCCCGTTCAAGCCCGGTTTTGGCTTGGGCGACCCCCCACCTTCGTGCCATCAAAACTGGGCGTTCTAACGATTCGGCGGCCTGGGAGGTACTGGGGCCTACCCGAGACCCCGATCGTCGAAATTAGGGGGTGTGCGCCAGGCGCACACCCCGGTTCTCGAAACGGGGGCAAGCGCCTGCCGGGGCGAGCAGGCCCGCCCTGGCGGCAACTCTAGCCCTTAGCAGTCCGGCGAGGGGGTAGCGTCAGCATAAACGTGTCATGACAAATGCTTCTCGAAAGCGCGACAGCGGGCGGAGGCGAGGGGCCACCGCAGGGCTTCCGCGGCACTGGCTCCCACCCTCGCCAACACCGGGCAAGAATGGGCACCCTCGAAAGCGGTATTGCCTAATCCCCGGGGCGGATCGTCTCCTTGCGCACCGTAAGCTTCTCGATCAGATCTTCGCGCACGCGGTAGCCGGTACCCGGTTCATCGCGAATGACGATCATCCCTTGCGGGGTGACTTCCACTTCCGGTTCGATGACGTCTTCCTTCCAGTAGCGTTTTGAAGCCGAGACATCGCCTGGCAGACGAAAATTGTCCAGCGTGGAGAGCGCAATGTTGTGGGACCGCCCAATGCCGCTTTCCAGCATGCCGCCGCACCAGACGGGGACGCCGCCCGCTTCACATACGTCGTGGACTTTTTTCGCTTGTGTAAACCCACCGACGCGTCCGACCTTGATATTAATGATGCGGCATGCGCCCACATCCACGGCAAAGGCGGCGTCGCGCGCGTGGCGAATGGATTCATCCAGGCAAATGGAAGTCTGCAGCTCGAGCTGCAGGCGGGCATGGTAGTAGATGTCGTCGTCCCAGAGCGGCTGCTCGATCATCAGCAGATTGAATTGCTCGAACTTGCGCAGATGTTCCACTTCGTCGAGCGAGTAGGCGGAGTTGGCGTCGCAGCTCAGCGTAAGGTCCGGCCAGCAGGCGCGAATTTTCTCCAGAACGTTCACGTCCCAGCCGGGTTTGACTTTCACCTTGATGCGGCGGTAACCGGCAGCCACTTCGACGTGGATCTTTTCCACCAACTGCTCGACCGAATCTTGGATTCCAATGGAGACGCCACAGGCAATCTCCGTCCGCGTGCCACCCAGCAGCTTCCACAGAGGCATTTTCTTTTGCCGCGCTTCCGCGTCCCACAAGGCATTTTCCACGGCGGCCTTGGCCATGCGGTGGCCGCGCACTCGGGCCATCAACGACCCGCTTTCCCGAGCCGCGTTCAGTGTGTGGCCGAGGACAGCAGGCGCAAGAAAGTTCCTGATCGTGGCCCACACGCTTTCGGTCCATTCGGAGCTGTAGAAAGGGCCTTCGCCGGCCACGCATTCGCCCCAGCCATCCACCCCTTCGCAGTGGGCAGTGAGGAGGAGGATGCGGCGGTCGTAGGTGCGGCCGAAGCTCGTCTCGAAAAAGTGGACGAGCGGCATTTGAATCTCACGCAGGGTGATGGCTTCAACTTTCATTGGTGTTTTCTTCCCAGTGGCCAAGCACGAATTTTCCGTTGCCGCGCTCGTCGCGCTCGAAACCCATTACCGCCATGCCTGCCGCAAAGGCAGCTTGAAACTCCTCGCGGTTGCGATCCTGCACTTCCCTGGCGAGAGTCCTGGTTGCGGGAGCGGCCTTCCACTCATGAATTTCTGCCGGAACAGCGATTCGTTTGCTGGAATCAAAGGGGATCCGCCTGTCACCCCGCGCCAAGCCTTCCACGCGCGGCGATTTCAGCCACCACTCCGCGACCAGGCGGTCGGTGGGCAAACCGCCTTGCAAAGGCGAGGAACTCAGCCCGTATTGGTTCACCGTGTAGCGGCGGGCAATCGCGCCCAGCCTCTCGATATTGAAATAGGCGTTCTTGATTTCCAGCGGATCGAAGGTCCACTCCATGAGGTCAAAGCCACGATCGAGCGCCTCTTCCCGCTGCGCCAGCTTCAGCCGCCGCCCCAGGCCGGAATTGCGGTACGATTCGAGGACGGCGAGCATGTGAGAGTGGAGATAAGGGCGGCCGCCGCGTACGCCTGGAACCGCGAAGGCGAATCCCGCCAATTGATTGCCATCGAATCCGCCGATAACCTGCCCACCCACTTTTGCGGCGACGACAAACATTCGCAGCGGTACCAGATCGGCGTCGCTGAAGTTCCATACTTCCTTCTGCAACGCCACGCAGGCGCGCAGTTCCTCCAAATCGTGACAATTGCGTACCACCAGCGAATCAGCGCTCAAGCTTTTTCTTCTCCGTGCTTCGCCTGTTGCCAAAGGGTTTCCAGTTCATCCATGCCTGCGCCCTGCAATTCGCGGCCGGCGGAGTGCAACCGCTCCTCCATCCACTGGAAACGGCGGCGGAACTTGCGATTGGTTTTCTTGAGGGCGGACTCCGAGTCAAGAGCCAGATAGCGGGCAATATTTACCAGCACGAAGAATAGGTCGCCCACCTCTTCTTCCAGGCGTGCCTGCAATTCTTCGGAGATCGGCTGCTTTCCCGAACCGGCAACGCCGTGGGTTTTCGGCTGTGGGCCGGGTGCCGGAAATTCCTCGAGCTGCTCGCGCAGCTCTTCCGTCTCTTCCCGCAACTTTTCGAATAAGCTCTCGACATTCGGCCAGTCGAAGCCGGCGCGGGCCGCGCGCGAGCTGAGTTTGTGGGCTTCCATCAAGGCGGGCATGGCCGTGGAGACCGCCGCCATCAAGGACGGCGCGCTCTGGTCTTTGTGCTTGCGGTTCTTTTTCTTCTCTTCCGCCTTGAGCGCTTCCCAGTTGCGCAAGACCTCGGAAGAGGTTTCGGCCTTTACGTCGCCAAATACGTGGGGATGGCGATCCACCAATTTGGCGGAGAGCCGTTCCAACACTTCATCAATGGAAAAGCGTCCGTCATCTTTTGCCATCTGGGCATAGAACAGGACCTGGAGGAGCAGATCCCCCAGTTCGGCCGGGAGCTCTTCCCAATCCCGCTGGTCAATGGCTTCGAGAACCTCGTAGGTCTCCTCCAGCGTGTACGGCTTGATGGAATCGAAGGTCTGCTCGCGGTCCCAGGGACAGCCTCCCTCGCCGCGCAGGCGCGCCATAATGGCTACGGCGCGCTCAAAGCGTTCGCCGGTTGTCGTGGGCATGTGTTCCAACAATTTATATGACGGGTGTGCCAAGCGGCAACGCAAGGACGAGTTTTACGCCTGGAGGCTGGCCAGAGCGGATTCAGAAAGCGAGAAAGTTTCCACCATCAGATGCGGCTTGTCGGAAATGATGGCATCCACTCCCCACCCGGCCAGCCGCAGCATGGAATTTCGGTCGTTTACGGTCCAGACAAAAATCCTGCGGCCGGCACTTTGGATCAGTTGCACCAGGCGGCGAGTTACAAGGGATTTATGAACAATTACATACTCGACGGGCATGATTCGCCAATCCATGAGCTGGCTGGCTTTGCCACAGATGAGGCCCACCGGCACAATGCCGCTACGAGCTTTCAGTTCAAGGACTACTTCGGGCAGGAAGGAGGAAACCACGTAATCCCGTTGTGGAAGGTTTTCGCGCAAGGCGGAGAGCACAAAGCTCTCAAGTCCACGAACCTTCAACTCAATGTCCATGAAGCCGCGCCGCCCATATTCGTGGACTACATCTTCCACGCGAGGCAGCTGCGGCAGCTGGCTGCGGGTGGACCGAGCCACCGACATGCCATCGACTTTGGCGTCGTGGCAGACGACGCCACACCCGCATTGCGTACGCCGGACGTCGCATTCAAAGCCATCGCAACCTTCGTCCAGGGCGCGGTCAAAGGCGGCCAGGGAATTCTCCCCAATCGCGTCGCTGTGTGCTCCCCGGTGGGCTAGCAGCAGTGGGCGTGTCACCATAGGCAGTAATGCTACCTCGGATGATTGCCGGGCGCATGGTTGCCCATCACATCCACGAACTTATTAGGTTGTGAAGAATTCCGGAATTCTGTGCAGAACTAGTCAAGATCGAAGTCGCGGATCGGCTTGCCGGTATCCGGCGACTCTTTGGCCTTCTTGACCGCCTCCTGGAACTTCTTCTCCAGCAGATCGGAGGCATGTTTCTGGGCCTCGACCGATTGGCGGAAAATGGAATCCCGGCGGCTGTCCTGTTCTTTCATGGCGCGGGCCGCGGCTTCGATGTCGTTGAAGGTTTTCGGCTTAACCGCAGCGGTGTGAGCGATCACGGCCTGGTTTTCCGGATCAATCTTGAGGACCGCGCTGCAGCAGGGGCAGGTCACTTCGAAAGCTGGACTGTCTGATTTCATCCCAGCAAATCATACCGCAAACGGCTCGGTTTAGTGTCGCTGCAGATGGATAGGAAAAATCTTGAACAGCGTAAGTAGCTCCCAGCTCAGCAGCCCCACGGAAACCACCACCACCATGATCGCCAGGGTTTCTCCGAAGCTGAAGCGATTGCGGTTGGGCTCAAAGCGCCGGGTCACCAGGCTCAAGATGTTCAGCGTGGCAAAGCCAAAAACCAAAACCCAGAGGATATTGAAGAGATCGTTCTTCCGGTCCGAAAACTGCACCACGACGATCTCAGTGACGCGCCAGGAGCGAACCGCGAGGGCGTGCATGTGCCCGCACGCCAGCGGCAGAAAAAGGAACAGGGACGCGGTTCTTGGTGCTTGGAAGAAGGAGTTCTGCATGCGCCACAAAACGTTAGATATTACGCTATTCTTCCGGCGAAGTCAGTGGAGACTTATGCACAGAGAGCGGAAATTGGGAGGACTTCCCCGGAATTTCTGCCTGCCGGTTAGTTCTTTGCGCAGGGTCCGCAAATGTTTATCACTGGCGGCTTACTCATCCAGAAAAAGCGCCTGATGTTCCAGGCACTCGCTGCGAATCGTGGAGTACAGCTCGCGCAGCAGGCCGAGCCCATGGCGCGCCAGGAAATACAAGCCTGCAACTTCCCGTTCCTGGAGAGTCTTATTCGGGTAGAGAGTATTGCCGAGAAGGTCGGCGTGGCGGGTGAGGACTTCGGTCTGCCGCAATTCGGCGCGGGCAGCGCGAGAGCGTAGCTGGCCGAGCTGATACTTCATCTTTTCTTCGGCGTGAGTGGCCGAATCTATCAGGGTCTTGTCCAGGTTGGCCAATTTCTCCCGGATTGCGGCCAATGAAGTTTTCAGGCTGGCTTCGGCTTGGTCGAAGGAAGCCTCCAGTTCCGGGGGGAAACTCTTCTCGGCGAGCGCCTCGCGGAGCGAATCCGGACCGCGAAAAACCCGCTCTGGCGACAACCCATATCGCTCGAGTAATGCTTTAGGTTTATGTTCTACGATACTGGCGGAGAAGCGCGGTACGATGGGCGTAATTTTCTCCGCCAAGGCTGTATACACGACCGCGGCCTGGGCAAAGTAAGCTACTTCGGCAGCCCCGCCGACGTAGGCCAGCGTGGGCAACAGATAGTCCTGCTTGACCGGGCGGAGCAACACGTTGGCGCTGAAACTTTCCGGCTCTGCATCTATCCGATGCAACAGTTCCTGCCGAGAAATACGTTCCTCTCCAACCAGGAACTGCTCCGTCGCTTCGCCCCCGCGCACCTCCTGGTGCACCGGAACCTGGTGCACCGGAACCCGCGAGCCGTTCTGCAGAGCAAAAAGCAAAGTGGAAGTCGGCGTGACTTTCACCTGCTGGTGATAACCGGCGGCTTCCAATTCGCGCCCGCGCGCCAACAGATTCTGGTTCAACTCGGCGGCGTGCTCAATGGCTTGGTGATAGATGGGCTGGGCAAGCTGGTTCACGGCTGGATCGGCAGCGTCCAACAGAATCACGCCCCAGTCCGCAAACAAGCGGGCGAACAGGCGGGCAAAGGCACTGCCGAAGGTCTCTCCCGGACGATAGCTGTCGCGAAGGAAGGCAGTGATGTCGGAATCTCCGAGCAGCTCTGCTGCGGCGTTGACCACAGCCTCTATTTCTGGCCCGAAAGTGATGGCTCCGACGGGAGCATCGGTCAACCCCTGCGTAGGCGTCGTGAGGATCTGCAGAACCGATTCCGGTCCCGGAATGGAGACATGGTTGACCTCAGCCAGGTCATGGTCCTGGGTGGCCAGCCAGAAGATAGGAACGCACTCCGCCCCGCCGGCGCTGGCTTCGTCGGCCAACTTGACCGCAGTCAGGGCCTTGAAAATAGAAAAAAGAGGACCGCCGAATAATCCAACCTGCTGCCCGGTGACCACAGCCGCCGCTCCCGCCCGCAGGCGAGCGATGTTTTCCATGGTTTTGGGCGAAGCTGACCAGCTGCGGTTTTGCCGCTCCAGGATGTCAGCCGCGCGGCGTCGGCGGTCCGCGTCATAGCGCAGGTGCGCAGCTTCGGACTGAAACCACTCGCCAAAATGAGGGGAAGCGGGATAGAAAGCTTGGATCTTTGGCGAATATGCGAGGAAGTCGGCAAAAAGCCGGGTGGTGTGCGGGATATGGGTCCAGGGAAGACACTGCGACCTCAACGGCAATTCTCCGGGCATGGGTGGCCAAAGCAAGTCATGGTCGGTGAGCGCCTTCATTCTACAGGCGGACCTCTGGTTCAGATGCCGGAAACGGCAGGGCGATGCAAAGATCGTTCCCCCTTGCAATCGTTCTCTCTTACATCCAGGTCCGTCACATCCAGCCGTGCAGGCGCATCCAGCCTTCCAGCAGTTCCGGCCATTTGCGGAGTTGGGGATCGCTCTGCGCCAGACCGACGCCATGCTTGCCTTGTTCAAAGACGTGCAGCTCGGCAGGCACGCCCTCCCGCTGTAATGCGAGATAGAAGTTGACGCTATTCAGAACCGGAACCACCGGATCGGTACCGGTGTGAAAAAGAAAACATGGCGGAGTGTCGCGGGTGACTTGCCGGGCATTGGTGAACTGTTCGACGAGGGCGGGATCAGGGTTGGGGCCGAGCAAGTTCAAGCGTGAGCCAGGGTGGGTGATGGTCGATTCCATGCTTAATACGCCGTAAGCCAGAATCGCAAAGTCAGGGCGATCACTGACTCGATCCACCGGATCGGTGGCATCGGGCTGCCCGGCATCGAAATGCGTGGTCACCGACGATGCCAGGTGGCCGCCGGCGGAAAATCCCCAAATACCGATGCGGTCGGGCTTGATGCCATATTCTGCGGCATGGGCGCGCACAAAGCTCATGGCGCGCTCCCCATCCTGAATGGGCGCGGGATAGTGGTAGCGAGGGGCGATGCGGTAATGCAGGACGAAGGCGGCGACTCCGCGCTCATTCAGCCACTGGGCGACTTGCGCTCCTTCGTGGTCAAGGGCCAGAAACCCATAGCCGCCACCGGGAACCACAAGAACTCCAGTTCCCAACGCGGGCGTCTCGGGCAGATAGATGTCGATGGAGGGCTTGTCGGCCTCGGTGTTCCCGATCGTGCCCGGCGCACCGTCCGGCCACAAGAGCATCGACTTGGGAGGAGCCGCGGCCCAGGCGCCCAGAGAAACAATGCTCAACGCTACTACAGTAAGAACTCGTACCGCATATTTCATCATGTCACCTCTGCCAGTGGAAATAGAAGTCTATCCGGGACGCGGCCCGATTTCCAACCGGGAGGGGGGATTGATAACGCGTGTAGCTTGCGGGTTTCTTTTCCGCCTTAAGTTTCTTCTCACCTGGCCGATAGGTCGTGGAGGGCATTCTTCCGAGTAATGAAATGAGCTTGCGGGGAAAATTTCGACTTATGACCGCAGCCGCCGCCGTTGGAGTCCTGGCGGTGGCCGGATTCTGGATCAAGGACCAGCGCTCCAGCTTGCTGGAAGAAAGGTGTCAAAAGACCAAGAATCTGGTGGAAGTGCCCTATTCCATTCTCGAACAGCAATACGGGTTGGAGGAACAAGGCAAACTGACGCGGGCCGAAGCGCAGCGGCGAGCGATCGCAACAATCGGCGCCATGCGGTATGAAGGGAACAACTATTTTTGGATCAACGATCAGCATCCCATCATGGTGATGCACCCGACAAGACCCGATCTCAACGGGAAAGACCTCACGGACTTCAAAGACCCGACGGGCAAAGCCATTTTTGTGGAGTTCGTCAAAGCAGCCGAGCCGACCGCAGGCGGGTTCGTCTATTACCGGTGGCCTAAACCGGGACTAGGCGACAATGAGCCGATGCCCAAGCTGTCGTTCGTCAGGCGCTTTGGTCCCTGGGGCTGGGTCCTTGGAACCGGGATCTACATTGACGACGTGGACCGGGCCTGGCGCAACAATGCCCTGACAGCTGGTGGACTTGCTCTCCTCTGCTTGATCCCGGTGGTCGCGGTTTCGGCCACAACTTCGCGCTCCATTTTCCGCCGGCTGCGCGAAATGGTGGAACGAGTCAAAGATGTGGCTGAAGGAGAAGGCGATCTCACCAAACGGCTCGATATTACCTCGGAAGACGAAATCGGGGAGCTGGCGCGATGGTTCAACACCTTCATGGACAAACTGCATGACATTCTTCTACAAGTCTCCGGCAATACCCAAAGCCTGGCGGCGGCCGGCAAGGAAATCGCCGCGTCCTCGCGCGAGCAATCGCACGGGGTGGAAACGCAGAAAGGCCAGACCGATCAGGTGGCCACTGCCGTGGAGCAAATGGCTTCCACGGTGCAACAGGTCTCGGAAAATTCGAACAGCGCCTCCGAAGCGTCGCTGAAAGCTTCTGAGACCGCACGAGAAGGCGGCAAAATTGTGGACCAGACGCTGGCTAGAATGAGTTCCATTGCCGAATCGGTTCGCGGCAGCGCCAAACAAGTGCATGAACTGGGCAAGCGTTCGGACCAGATTGGACAGATCATCGGAGTCATCGACGAGATCGCGGATCAGACGAATCTGCTGGCCCTCAACGCGGCCATCGAAGCCGCCCGTGCCGGCGAACAGGGACGGGGGTTTGCCGTGGTGGCGGACGAGGTGCGCAAGCTGGCAGAACGCACCAGCACCGCTACCAAAGAGATCACCAATATGATCCGCTCCATTCAAGTAGAAACCAAGAACGCAGTCACGGCCATGGAGGCGGGAACGAAAGAAGTGGAATTGGGAGTCGAATCCACAACCATGGCGGGTTCGGCCTTGAAAGAAATCATTTCCACCAATGAGCGCGTCAGCGACATGATCACGCACATCGCCACCGCGGCCACCGAGCAGTCCGCCGCCACCGAACAGATTCACGGCAGCATTGACCAGATCGCGAAAATCACCAGCCGCAGTGTGCTCTCGATGCAACAAACCAACAACGCGCTCGACGATCTCTCAGCTCTGGCCACCAACCTGCAGCGTTTGGTGGGCCACTTCCGCCTGCGGGCCAACGGCCATCAGGCTCGTGGTGAAACGGACTCCGGCGGCGCGAAGGACGAAATCCGTCGCAGCATCGATTTTGCCCGGGTGAAGATGGCGCACCGCGGTTGGCGTCTGCGCTTGCGGCGTTTTCTGGATGGAAGTGAGGAGATCGATGGCCAACAACTCGGTTCGCATCGCGATTGCGAACTGGGCAAGTGGATCTACGCGGAAGGATTACCGAACTATGGCAACCTGCAGGACGTCCGGGATCTCGAACAGAAGCACAAAGACATGCACGCTCTGGTAAAGGAAGTCGTGCAGCTCAAACACGCGGGAAATATCGCGGAAGCGGAACGGGAATTTGCCGCGGTCTCCGCCTCGGCGGAAGCGGTCGTGGCGCTGCTAGACAGTGTCGAGCGGCAACTCGGCAGTTCCCCACGCGCCATGGCTATGGCTTCGGCTTGACGCGCACCACCGTAATCTTGGTGAACCCCTCCTCGAAAGCCGGCGGTCGCAGCTTGGCGGCCATACGTTGCATGACGTCTTCCGGAACCACCCGCTCCCGGCGGCGGTTGCGTTCCATGCAAACTTCCGCGGGCACGTCAAAAAAAACGGACTGGACTTCGTAGCCGTAGTCATGGGCCAGTTTGATCCACCCATGGCGCTCATGTGGCGTTAGATTAGTGGCATCCACGTAGTTCATGGGACGCCGCGCAATGAGCCTCGCCTTCAACATGGATCGCAGGTTCGAGAAGATCAGGTCCTGGAAACGCTGCTCCGTGGGGTCGTCGAAAAGCAGCGCCCGCAGCACATCGCTGGAGAGCGGTGTGATGTTATGGCGTTTGAACCAGGCGCTTTTGCCCGACCCGGGAAGACCAACCGCCAAAATGACTGTGCCTTTGGGAGAAGCCGGTGAGACGACCGCCGGGACAGGCGCTGCCGCCTCAACCGCCGGCACCGGCATCGCTACCCGACCCGCGTCTCTGCCGCGGCCTCCCCGGCCACGGCGGCGCCGGCGTCCACGCCGGGCCGGGTCGCCAGCGGCCGAAGCCAGGCGCGCAGGCTGGGTCTCAGATTTCGCTTCCCCAAAAGACGCAGGCTCTGGTTCTTCCGCCGGCTCAGCCGCTTGGGGAATGTCGGGGGCCTCTTCTACGGATTCGGCCGGAATTTCCGTTTCGGCCTCAAAATACTTGGGTTGCAGCGGGGCCGAGGCAGGCTTGCCTTCGGTCGGCGGCTGCTCGGCGGATTTCTTGCGGCGCTTTAAGCGGTCACTCATCCATTTGCGCATGTCAGGCTTGTAACATATCAATGGGGTTACGAGCAATTAGAGGTCGGGAACACGTATCCATCCCGCCAGCCATGGCGGGCGCGTGCTGCAATTCTTTCCCATACAATATGGCCATGACGGGAGCCATCCCTTCCGAACTGCGTGGCAGGAAGTACATCTCTCTAACCACGTTCCGCAAGAGCGGCGTCGCGGTGCCCACCCCGGTTTGGTTCGGAGAAGGCGAAGGCAAACTCTTCGTGATGTCCCGCAGCGATTCCGGGAAATACAAACGCATTCGCAATAACCCTCAAGTCAAAGTGGCTGCTTGCACAATTCGGGGAAGAGTCATCGGGCCGGAGTTCTCGGGCACCGCGCGGGTTCTTTCACCCGAGGAATTTCCGCCCGCGCGAGCGTCCGTTCGCCGAAAATACTGGCTGGCGCGTATCCCGTTCTTTTGGAGCAAGCAGAACATTTATTTGGAAATTCTAATCCCATAAAGGCGACCGCGCCGCCAAGTCCCACCAAACCTGCAAGATAGTGGCGGCTGTGATTTGCATCACAGCCGCGTTCATTTGCCGATGCGTACATTCAACTGTTAAGCTTTTTATTCCGGTAAATCTGCATTCCTGCTGTAAGGGCTTCGTTTATTTTCTGGAGGCGAAATGGCAATCAAAGTAGGGATTAATGGCTTCGGGCGCATCGGGCGCAATGTGCTGCGCGCTTCGCTCAAAGACCCAAACATTGAATTTGTGGCAGTGAACGATCTTACCGATCCTAAAACTCTGGCTCATTTGTTGAAGTATGACTCCGTATTGGGCAATCTGCCGAACAAGGTCTCGGCGGGCGCGGACAGCATTACCGTAGACAACAAGACCTTTAAGGTTTTCGCCGAAAAAGATCCCGCCAAGCTGCCCTGGGAATCGGTGGGCGCGCAGGTCGTGATTGAGTCCACCGGCCGCTTTACCAATGCGGAGGATGCTAAGAAGCACCTGCGCGGCCCGGTAAAGAAAGTCATCATTTCGGCTCCGGCCAAGAACGAAGACGTCACGCTGGTGCTTGGCGTCAATCACGAAAAGTACGATCCCGCCAAACACCACATCATTTCCAATGCTTCCTGCACCACCAACTGTCTGGCGCCGGTAGCCAAAGTGATCAACGACCAGTTCAAGATCATCAGCGGCACCATGACTACCATCCACTCCTACACCAACGACCAGGTCATCCTGGACTTCCCGCACAAAGACCTGCGCCGGGCGCGTGCGGCGGCGCTTTCCATGATCCCGACCACCACCGGGGCCGCGAAAGCTTTAAAACTGGTGATCCCCGAGCTAGGGGGAAAGCTGGACGGATTCTCCATGCGCGTTCCCACCCCCAACGTTTCTGTCGTCGATATGGTGGTGTGGGTGGAGAAGCAAACATCCAAGGAAGAAGTGAACGCGACGTTGAAGAAGGCGTCCGAGAGCGGCCCGCTGAAGGGGTACCTCGGCTACGAAGAGGAACAACTGGTTTCTTCCGACTTCAAAGGCGACGGGCGCTCCTCCATTGTGGATGCTCCCATGACCCTGGTGGTCGGCGGCAACTGCGTGAAGGTGATCTCCTGGTATGACAACGAATGGGGATACTCCAGCCGGGTGCGGGACCTGATCAACTACATCGCCAGCAAAGGCCTGTAAGACTATAAAGACCCCACCCTTCGCGACTGCGGCAGGGTGGGGCATCCTCGAAGGAAGACCCCCATGCCAAAACTATCCATTCGCGATCTCCCGCTCAACGACCATCATGTCTTCATGCGCGTGGATTTCAACGTGCCGCTGGAAGACGGCCGGGTAATGGACGATACGCGCATCCGCGAAACCTTGCCTACGATCGAGTACGCTCTGCGGCACGGCGCGCGCCTGATTCTGGCTTCGCACCTTGGCCGTCCTAAAGGCAAGCCCAATCCCAAGATGAGCCTCAAGCCGGTAGCTGAGCGCCTGCGCATGCTGCTGGACAAAGAACTGGCCCGCGGCGAAAACGTGGGCTTCTCTCCGGTTTGTGTCGGCCCGGAAGCCACCGAGATGGCCGGCAAGCTGGAAAAGGGGCAGACGCTACTGCTCGAGAACCTGCGTTTCCATGCCGAAGAGGAAGCCAACGACGAAAAGTTTTCCAAACAGTTGGCGAGCCTGGCGCATTTTTACGTGAACGATGCTTTCGGCACGGCGCACCGCGCGCATGCCTCGACCGTGGGCATTACGAAGTTTGTGCAGAAATCGGCCGCCGGCCTGCTGATGGAGAAGGAACTGACCTATCTCGGCAAAGCCCTGGAACATCCCGAGCGGCCGTTTGTCGCCATTTTGGGCGGCGCAAAAGTGAGCGACAAAATTCCCGTCATCCAGCACCTGCTGGATAAAGTGAATACCATCATCATCGGCGGCGGGATGGCGTACACGTTTCTGAAAGCGCAAGGCAGGCAGGTGGGCAAATCGCTGGTTGAAGATGACAAGCTGGAACTCGCCAAACAACTTCTGCAGAAAGCGGAAGGCCGCAAGGTGAAACTTCTGCTTCCGGTGGACCATGTCGTGGCCGACAAGATGGATGCGAGCGCAGCTACGCAGATCGTCAGCGCCGATCGGCCCATTGCGCCTAATCTCATGGCTCTCGATATTGGCCCCAAGACTGTCGAGCTCTTTTCCGAAGAAATTTCCTCCGCCCGCACCATTGTCTGGAACGGGCCGATGGGGGTCTTCGAGGTTGCCCAGTTCGCCAAGGGAACCTTCGAGATCGCGCGCGCGGTGGCCGACAATCCGGGAGCAACCTCCATTGTTGGAGGAGGCGACTCCGTTTCCGCGGTGAAGAAGTCGGGCGTGGCCGACAAGATTACGCATATTTCGACCGGCGGCGGCGCATCCCTCGAATTCCTGGAGGGTAAAAAGCTGCCGGGTGTGGAAGCGCTGACGGATAAATAGCTGTCAGCGATGACTTTGTGCCCTCTGTGGTTAGCTTGTTGAAAGGAACTCTATGGCTCGCAAGAAAGTAATGGCCGCCAATTGGAAGATGTACAAAAACCCTGCCCAAACGGAAGCTTTCTTCCGTGACTTTCTGCCGCTGGTCGCTGACCACACCCGCGACGAAATTGTAGTTTGCCCGCCCTACATTGACTTGAACGTGGCCATCGCCGCGACCCAGGGAACGAATGTCGCTATTGGTTCGCAGGACCTCCACTGGGAGAAAGAAGGAGCCTACACCGGCGAAGTCTCTCCCGGAATGCTGCTGGACATCGGCTGCACCCACACCCTCATTGGCCACTCCGAGCGCCGGGAATATTTCGGCGAAACCGACGACGTTGTGAACTTCAAGCTGAAAGCCGCTCTGGAAGCCGGATTGACGCCCATCGTCTGCGTGGGCGAAGTTTTGGAAGAACGCGAGGCCGGTTCCACCGAAGATGTGTTGCGCCGCCAATGCCTGCGGGCATTCAATACCATCTCGGCCAAGAAAGCCGCGAAATTGATTATCGCCTACGAACCGGTCTGGGCGATCGGCACGGGCAAAACCGCCACTCCGCAACTGGCGGCAGAAGCCCATCTGGTGATTCGCGGCGAAGCGGCAAAATCTTTCGGCCAGGAGTTCGCCGACAAATTGCGCATCCTCTATGGAGGGTCGGTGAAACCGGAAAACGTCAAAGCATTGATGTCGGAAGAGGAACTGGATGGCGCATTGGTCGGCGGCGCCTCACTCGATCCGAAGTCCTTTGCCGCAGTCGTGAAGTATTAGAAGCTGGAGACTACAGGATCAGAAGGAGAACGCAGCATTTGTTTCATTCTCCCGACGATTATTTGCCCACGGCCACGATGCCCGCCTCTTTTGCCTGCTGGCTCAGAAATTGTAGAAACGGCTCGATGCCAAGACCATTTTTGGCGGAGACCTGGAAGACTTGCATCCCGGGTCGCACCGCCTGAATGTTGCGATTGGTGGCTGCTTCATCGAACTCAACCGCTGCCGCCAGGTCCGCCTTGGTGATCACGGCGATGTCCGCGCTATTGAAGATCGTCGGATATTTCAGCGGCTTGTCTTCGCCCTCCGTCACCGAGATCAGCACCGCCCGCAGATTTTCGCCCAGGTCGTACGACGAAGGGCAGACTAAATTGCCCACATTTTCGATGAAGAGAAAATCCAAGTCGTCCAGATTCCATCCGTCCAGCGCGCTTTCCACCATGGCCGCCTCCAGATGGCAGAGTGTGCCGGTGGTGATCTGCCTGACCGGCGCCTGACTGCGGGCCAGACGCAGGGCATCGTTCTCGGTGGCGAGATCGCCCACCAGGGCTGCCACCCGGCAGCGCTTATGCAGCAGGGTAAGGACGGTTTCCAGAAAAGTGGTCTTTCCCGATCCCGGGCTGGAGACCAGGCTCACCACGAACACGCCAGCGTCACGGAAGCGCTCTCGCAGAGCGTGCGCGGTCACGTCATTTTTCTTCAGTACATTCTTGCGGACTTCCACCAGACGGGGTTCGTGAGTCATTTTCGACTACCTCCAGTGCGACCACTTCCAGTTCCCTGCCGTGCACAATCTCGCCGGCGGGGGATGCACATTCCGGACATTCAAACATCTGCATTGAAGCAATCGTGCGCTCCGCTTTGCATTTCGGACAATAGACTACGATGGGCACCTCTTCGATGATCAATCGCGACTTTTCCAGCGGCGTGCCAAAGCTGGCCAGTTCGTAAGCGGAGAGCAGCGCATTCCTGACCACGCCGGAAAGCGGCCCCAGCTTAAGATGCACGGCTATGACCTGAACGTTACGCTGGGCAGCTTCCTCCTGCGCCATGTCAGCAATGCTCATCGCGATGGAAAGCTCATGCATGGCTTGGCAGGGAGCGGAGGCCGCCCCACTCGATATTTTAGACTGCCCAAAAGCCGCCAGAGCCGCCTGGCCGAGGCTGATACCGCCATCATTGGTCGGTACGGCATGGTTGGTCCAAATCTGCAGGCCCTGGGGCTCGAGCAAGGATTTCAGGTCTTCCAGCAACAGTTCGTTCTGGAAAACTCCTCCGGAAAGCACAATGGTATGGATGTCGCTGGCGTGGCAGATGGTTTTCACGCAGTCGCAAATTCCTCGTGCCACCCCCCTTTGAAACGCGCGGGCAATTTCGTGGATCTTGCGGCCGCCCAGACGGTCTTCGATGACAGCCTGCAGAAGCGGGCGGAAATCCAATTCGCCGTCAGAGAACGGGAATGGATACGGCTCGGCGGAGGAGACTGTTCGTGCCTGCTGCTCCAGCCACATCGCCGCCTGGCCTTCGTACGTGATTTCGCGAGTGAAGCCGAGCAGAGCCGCAGCGGTGTCGAACAATCTACCGGCGGAAGTAGTGGGAAACGTCCGCACTTGTTTTCGAACCAGCTCCAGCGATTGCCGATAGCGCGCCGGAAATCCAAAGGGCGCTGCGCCCAAATCGGGCAGGCCGTCAATCTGCGCGACAAAGCCGGCCGCGGCCTGCACCGGATGTTGTGCAGCCGCGTCTCCGCCGGGCAGAACGGCGCTGCGCAGATGGGCTACACGCTCGAATCCGCTCTTCACGCTGCCAACGAAGATTTCGCCGCCCCAAATGGTTCCGTCGTCGCCATAGCCGGTGCCGTCAAAGCTCACTCCCATGACCTGCTTTTCATATTCCCCACGCTCCGCCAACACGGACGCTATGTGGGCGCGATGATGTTGCACGGCACATTTCGCGGGAGCGGATAACCCCAGGGCGTGAAGAGTTGAGGCATATTGCGGGTGCGCATCATGCACCACCAGCAGATCGTCCCAGGAAACCTCATACATGCAAGTCAAGTCACGAATCGTTTCGTCAAAGGAGCGGAACGCCTGGTAATGGTCCAGGTCGCCAATGTGCTGGCTGACAAAGGCCTGACCGCCAACCACGAGCGTGATGGTGTTTTTAAGATCGGCGCCAACCGCGAGCAACGGGCGTTCGGTGGGCAGCATGGCTACGACTGCCGGAGCGTATCCGCGGGAGCGGCGCAGGATGGCGGGGCCGAAAGCGCCGACCCGGGCAACCGAGTCGTCCATGCGGCGGGCGATCGGGCGTTCGCCGATGGCGAAGGCGTCGGCAATGCCGGCGAGGCTCAGGAGGGCGTCATCGTCCTCGTACGCAATTGGTTCGCTCGATCGGTTCGCGCTGGTCATGACCAGAATCTCGGGTGCTCCTGCCGCAAAAAGCAGGTGATGCAGCGGCGTGTAGGGGAGCATGATGCCCAACTCATGGTTGTCCGGCGCAATACCGGGAAGCTCCAGCTTGGCCGCGGCGAGCACGATGGGCCGAGCCACCGAAGTCAGCAGCTTCTCGGCCTCGGCCGTTAACTCAATGCAGCGGTGCGCCGATTCAAGATCTTTGACCATCAGCGCGAAAGGCTTTTCTTTGCGGTACTTGCGCTCACGCAGAGCTGAGACTGCTGTGGCATTGCGTGCGTCACAGGCCAGGTGGTAGCCGCCCAAACCCTTCACGGCAAGGATGCTGCCTTCGCGCAGAAGCCTCGCCGCATGCTCAATCCCTTCACGCCCAGCGTGAACTGTGTCTTGAATCCGCAGTGAGTACTTCGGCCCGCATTGGGGACACGCTACCGGCTGGGCATGGAAGCGGCGATTGGCCGGATCATGATATGCCGCGTCACAGTATACATCGAGCGGCCACGCTTTCATCGTCGTATTCGGCCGGTCGTAAGGAAGCGCAAGAATCACGGTGTAGCGCGGCCCGCAGTTGGTGCAATTGATGTAGGGATACCGGAACCGCCGGTCGGCGGGATCGAAAAGTTCCCGCAGACAATCGTCGCAAACCGGCAAATCGGGTGAGACGTGAACGGTTGGGCGTTCACGGCGCTCGCTCTCGCGGATGGCAAAATCGCGGAAGCCCTCCGGCTCCGCAGCTTCAACCGTCAACTCCGCAATGCTGGCAGCGGGCGGCGGTTGAGTTTTTAGAGAATCAATAAAGGCCTGCAGGTCCTGCTCCCCGCCCTCGGCAAAAATCTCGACGCCCCGCTCGCCATTGAGCACCCATCCCGTAAGCGCGTGGGTATGCGCCAGGCGATATACAAACGGCCGGAAACCCACGCCTTGCACGACGCCGCGCACGCGAATGGAGCAGGCGGCCAGCTTGGCTCCGGCAGCATTCATTCCCCATCCACCGTGCAGCCCCGGCCTTGCCAGCCCACCTGGCTCACTTTGCCTGCCTCGACTAAAACCGGGACCGTACGGACACCGCCGGTCAGAACCCGCATGCGCTCGCGAGCCGCCGCATCTGCTTCCACGTCGAACTCCACAAATTCGTAGCGGCGAAATTCCAGCCATTCCCGCATCTCCTGCGTATAGGGACAGCGCGCGGTTCCGTAGAGTTCAAACCTGGCCACGGTCAAGGACCTCCAGCATGTCGCGAATGATGTGATAGGTCGAAGCCTGAATTTCCTGAATGCGGGGAATGTAATCGCAGCGCACCACGACCGGGAAATCGGCGATACCACGGCGCAGAATTTCGCCGCCATCGTATCCCAGCAGCGCAACCGTCAGCAGCTTGCGTTTGCGCGCCTCTTCCAGCGCCATAATGACATTGCGCGAGCCGCCGCTGGTGGAGAAGGCGATGGCCACATCCTCCGGCCGCGCCTGCGCGATCAACTGACGCAGGAATACGACTTCGATGCCTACATCGTTGGCAATCGCGCTGATATTGGCCGGCTCCAGCGACAGTGAGATAGCGGGAACAGGGCGGTAACCTTCGGGGGGAGCAATGCAGTCCAGCGCCCAATCGTTGGCATCGGTCGCCGAGCCGCCGTTGCCGAAGAGAATCAGTTTGCCGCCGCGCGCCAGGCGCTCGCGAATGGCAATGGCGGTGGCGCTGATTTGCTCGGACTGCTCCTGCGCCACCTGCGCGCGCAGCTTGGAATCGTCCGCCGCTTTCATTCTGATCGAAGCCGCAACTTCCGAAACCAGGTCTCTGGTCTGCTGCTTTTCCTGCCCCAGAAAGGGATAGAGAAAGCCCGCCTCGCCGGCATCGTGGCCCATCTCGCGATGCTCGAGGAAGACGTGCACCGTCTCCCAGAGCGTGTGGTAAAGAATTTCGATGACTTCCTGATGAATGAACGGGTCGGGAGAAGCCGGGCTCACAAAGTACGAGCCGCTGGTTCCTGGAAGAGCGAAGGTCAAAGCATGGTTAGCCTGCGCAAATTCCAGCGCCGAGCGAACCTCGCCGTCACCCTCCGGCGGACCAAAACCCATCACGATGTCTTCGGAATGAAGAATGCTTTCCAGCCAGGGGCGGAAGTGCGCCGAAAGATCGAGCGCTGGGAGAGCGCGCTTGCCGACGATGACCGGATGGACAAACTCGACCGATACGTGCTGCGCATCGGTGGCGTAAGCTCCGCGCCCGAAGGCCAGCAGCCGGCCTCCCCGGGCAAAACGCTCTGCCATCGCTTCGCAGGCTGCGGCAAGGCGGGGAGCTTCGCGGGCGAAGAACTGCTCCACGACTTCGTTGCGGATCAGCAGGCGTTCTTCGATTTGCGGCGCGAGGCTGCAGGTTGTAGCCATGGTCAATCCTAGATATCCGCGTGAATATTCCCGCGACGGCTCTAACAGATTCGCGGCAGCGGATCGCCGACCAGCATGTCTACAATCCGGCTGCCGCCGTAGCGTGTTGTCACCAAAACCGATCCGGCAGGCTGTTCGCGAACCTCGCCGATCTGCACCGCTTCTCCGCCGGTCGCGAGGTTCAAAGCATTGAGCGCGGCGGCCGCATATTCCGGCGATACCACCGCCAGGAATTGCCCTTCGTTGGCAATGTGCAGGGCATCCAGGCCCAGCAGTTCACAAGCGCCGCGAACCGCGTCGCGCACCGGAATTTTTTCTTCCTGCAGCACAATGCCCAGGCCGCAATCCCGCGCCAGTTCGTTGAGAGACGTGGCTACTCCGCCGCGGGTGGGATCGCGCATCCAGCGGATGCCCGGCGCTGCCTCCTTCGCGACGGCCTCTACCAGCGGCAGAACCGACCGCGTGTCGGACCGCAAATTCGCCTCGATATCCAGATCGCCCCGCGCCAGCAGCACCGTAATCCCGTGATCGCCGATCGGCCCGGAAAGAAGCACTTTGTCTCCCGGACGAACCGACTTCGCATCGATCTTCAAGCCGCGCAACGGAACCCCAATCCCAGTGGTCGTGATGTACATCGAGTCCGCCTTGCCATGCTCGACCACCTTGGTATCGCCGCCGGCAATGGTAACGCCGGCTTTCTGCGCCGCCGCGGCCATGGCGCGTACCTCAGCTTCCAGAATGGCTGTCGGCAGTCCCGCTTCCAGGACGTAAGTCGTGACCAGCGCCTGGGCCTTCGCGCCGGAGACCGCCAGATCGTTTACAGTGCCGTTGACCGCCAGTTCTCCGATGGAGCCGCCGGGAAAGCTAAGAGGCTTGACCACGAAACTATCCGTCGTGATCGCGATTTGAGCGCCGTTCACATCGAGATGCGCAGCGTCGCCAAGCTGATCCGCCGAGGCAGGAAAAAGCAGGGGAACAAAAAGCCCCTCCACGAGGCGGCGGCTGGCTTTGCCACCGGCGCCATGAGCCATTTCAATTTGCGGGTCGCGGAAGCGGATTTTTGGCGAGATATTTTCTACTGCAGTATCGGTCTTCACGCTAGTGACGCTATGCTCGAGACCATTCCCGCCTTGTGGTGCTCGTAGTTGAAGTACGCTGCGCATGATCCCTCGGATGAAACCATCAGCGCGCCCACCGGACGCTCGGGCGTGCACTCTTTGCCAAACAACTTGCATTGATGCGGTTTGAGCACGCCTTTCAACACTTCCCCGCATTGCGCAGCCTTGGGATCGGTCACCCGGATGCCGGGAACCTCAAAGCGCTGCTCGGTATCCCACTCGGCATAACTGTCGCGGATGCGCAACGCCGATTGCGAAATGAAGCCCAGGCCCCGCCATTCGAAGTACGGGCGCAGTTCGAAAACTTCCTGCATCGCCTTCAAGGCGGCGCGGTTCCCATCCGCCGGCACTACGCGTTTGTATTGATTTTCGATTTTGGCCTCGCCCGCCTTCAACTGGCGAAGGATCATCACCACGGATTGCAACATGTCCAGCGGCTCGAAGCCGGAAACCACCAGCGGCAAGCCCTCATTTTTCGCGACCCATTCATAAGGGCGGCAGCCGATGACCGTGGAAACATGGCCCGGGCCGATGAACGCATCCAGGCGCATATCCGGAGAGTCCAGAATCGCGCGGATGGCCGGAATGATCGTCACGTGGTTGCAGAAAATCGAAAAGTTGTGCAGGCCCAGTTCCCTGGCCCGCATAAGCGTAAGCGCCGTAGAGGGGGCCGTAGTTTCAAAGCCGATGGCAAAAAACATGACGTGCTGGTCGGGATTCGACTTCGCCAGCTTCAGCGCGTCCGAAGGCGAATACACGATGCGAACATCCATGCCGCGCGCCTTGTGTTCGAGCGGGCTGCCCTGGGTTCCGGGAACGCGCATCATGTCCCCGAAAGCGGCAAAGATCACGTTGGGCTGCTTCGCCACCGCCAGACCGTCGTCAATCCGCCCCATCGGCAAAACACAGACCGGACAGCCGGGGCCATGGATCAGTTCGATATTTTCCGGTAAAAGGTCCCGCAATCCGAAGCGGTAGATCGCGTAAGTGTGCCCGCCGCACACTTCCATGATGCGGTAGTGGCGATTGGGATCGGCAAGACGGCGAATTTCTTCTGCCGTTCTGGTGATCACTTCGGGTTCGCGAAACTCGTCTACAAATCTCATAAGAATCGCCTTTGCCAGCCATGCAGCAACCGCTATTGGGGCGGCTTAACCTCCGCCTCCTCCAACCCGTAGCCTTTGACCTCCTGCATGGCCGCCTCCGCTTCACCCAGCATGCGCAGCATCCGCATCTGATCGAGCGCATCTTCCTCGCTGATCTTGCTCATGGCAAAGCCCACGTGGATCAATACCCAGTCGCCGGTTTTGGGCATGTCATCCTGCAAAAGCCCCAGGTCAACTTTGCGCCGCACGCCTGCCACTTCCACCGTTGCCAGGGACGATTGGTCGGGCAGCAATTCCACGATCTGTCCCGGAATGGCGAGGCACATTAGGATTTCCTCCGCAATTTTCGGCTGCTCGTATTTAGACTACTCCTTCTGTATGAGCAAATACATTAGGGTGAAAGGTGTATGCGCTCCGCTCCACACGGAAGGGGCAGTCGGGAGCGTCCCTCCGGCCGCGACGCCGAAATTCGGGATCTGGATCTTGCACGAAGGTGCTGGAAGTTCCTGAATCTAAACTGCGTACGCGCCATCTAACCTGCATCGCACGCCCCATTAAACCTTTATGAAACTCCTGTGGCGCTATGCCAAACAGTACTGGTATCTGGTGGTCGTCGCTCTCCTGCTGGCGGCCACCAACCAAATCTTTTCGCTGCTGGACCCTCTCATTTTCCGCCATGTGATTGACGGATACGCGACCAAATATCACCAGTACTCGCAACCGCAATTTATCCGCGGAGCGGGACTGTTGCTTTTGGCGGCCGTGGGAGTGGCTTTCGTGTCTCGTGTAGCCAAAGCGTTCCAGGATTACTTCGTGAACGTCATCGTGCAGCGTTTGGGAGCGGAGATGTACTCCGACGGCATCCGCCACTCGCTGGATTTGCCCTACCAGGTTTTCGAGGATCAGCGCAGCGGCGAGACACTGGGCAAGCTGCAAAAAGTCCGCAGCGATGTGGAGCGGTTCATCACCTCCGCAGTGAATGTGCTCTTCACTTCGCTGATCGGCATCATTTTCGTGATGGTGTATGCCTTCAAGGTGCATTGGGTGATCGCCCCGGCATTTCTCATCACCGTTCCGTTGCTCGGGATCATCAGTTCCGTCCTCAGCCGCAAGATCAAGAAGATTCAAAAGACGATCGTGGCGGAGACAACCGCCTTGGCCGGCTCTACGACCGAATCGCTGCGCAACATCGAACTGGTGAAAAGCCTCGGCCTGGCCAACCAGGAAGTAAACCGGCTCAACGGCATCACCGACAAAATCCTTCAGCTCGAACTCAAGAAAGTGAAATATCTGCGCAGCCTGAGCTTTATCCAGGGCACCTGCGTCAACGCGCTGCGCACCAGCATTTTGTTCCTGATGCTCTATCTCATCTTCCGCCAGCAGATCACGGTGGGTCAGTTCTTTGCGTTGATGATTTACTCCTTCTTTATCTTCACCCCATTGCAGGAGTTGGGCAACATCATCAACATCTATCGCGAGACCGAGGTCTCGCTGCAGAATTTTCAGGACATCCTCGACACCCCGCGCGATGCCAAGCCTCTGAATCCGGACCCCATGACCGAACTGATGACCTTACAGTTCGATCAGGTCAGCTTCCAGCATCAGAGCGCTTCGATCCTGGCTCTCGATGAAATCAGCTTCAGCGCCGCTCGCGGCGACACCATTGCTTTTGTTGGCCCTTCCGGCGCGGGCAAATCGACTTTGGTGAAGCTGCTGGTCGGCCTTTACCAGCCGAAATCCGGCGGGGTTCTTTACAACGGCATTCCCTCGTCCCGGGTAAATCTCGACGCCCTGCGCGAAAAGATCGGATTCGTCACCCAGGACACCCAGCTTTTTGCCGGAACTATCCGGGAGAACCTGCTGTTTGTGAATCCCGCCGCGACCGACGAAGAATGTATGGAGGTGCTCAACAAAGCCGCCGCGCACAGCCTGCTGAAGCGCGCCGACCGGGGCTTGAACACGCTGATCGGAGAGGGCGGCGTCAAAGTTTCCGGCGGAGAAAAACAGCGTCTTTCCATCGCCCGCGCCCTGCTGCGGCACCCACAGTTGCTGGTGTTCGACGAAGCCACTTCGTCGCTCGACTCCCTCACGGAGGAAGAAATCAGCCGCACCATTCGCGAAGTCGCCGACAATCAGGAAGCGATCACCATTCTCATCGCCCACCGTCTCTCCACCATCATGCACGCCGATTGCATTTACGTGCTGGAGCGCGGCCGGATTGTCGAGTCCGGTCGGCACGCCGAGCTTCTGGAGAAGAAAGGGCTGTACTACGCCATGTGGCGCCAGCAGGTGGGTGAGCGTGAAGACATCGTAGCGTTGGCTTGATCGGGCCCACAACTCCGCGCCTGGGAATGAGCATGTTCTACAATACTGGCAGCGCCGCCCAAGCGCTCAGCGCGGCGTCTTACTCTCATGTCCAAGAAAACTGTTCAGCTTGACTCCCGCGACAATGCCATCGTTGCCCTGACAGACCTGCAGGAAGGCCAGACCATAGAGTCCGACGGCCGCACCTTTACCCTGCTCTCCAATGTGCCCGCCAAGCACAAATTTGCTACGGAAGATCTTGCCGCCGGCGCCGAAATCATCATGTACGGCGGCCTGGTGGGCAAGGCAATGGCGCCGATTCGCCGCGGCGAAGCGCTGACGCTGCGCAACATTTACCACGAGGCTTCTGACTTCCACGAAAAGTCCAAGGACTACCAGTGGACTCCTCCCAACGTGGATCGCTGGCGGCAGCAGGCTTTTCTCGGATACCACCGTCCCGACGGGCAGGTGGGCACGCGCAACTATTGGATCGTGGTTCCGCTGGTGTTTTGCGAGAACCGGAACCTGGCCGTCCTAAAGCAGGCCTTTGAAGAGGAGTTAGGCTACGGAACGCCCCAGACCTACCGCCGCCAGGTTGCAGAGCTGGCGAAACGCCACCGCGAAGGGAAAAAGATAACCAATCTCAGCGCTCTGCAGATCGAGCCCTCCCAAGCGCCCAAGGTCTTCCCTCATCTCGACGGCATCCGCTTCCTGCAACACGAAGGCGGGTGCGGTTGTACCCCGGGAGATGCCACCAACCTTTGCGCGCTGATCGCCAACTACCTTCACCATCCCAACGTAGCTGGCGCAACCGTCCTCAGTCTCGGCTGCCAAAATGCGCAAATCGGGATGCTCCGTGAGCAGTTCGCCTTGCGCGATCCCAATTCCAGCAAGCCGGTAGTCATAGTGGATCAGCAGCAGAGCGGCTCGGAGTTCAACATGCTATCCAAAGCCATCGAGCAAACTTTCCAGGGTTTGGTCGAGGCTGACAAAGCCGATCGCGCGCCGGCAGAGCTTTCCCATTTGTGCGTCGGATTGAAGTGCGGCGGTTCGGATGGCTTCTCCGGCATTTCGGCAAATCCTGCCATTGGGCATACTTCCGATTTGCTGGTCGCTCTGGGCGCGCGAACAATTCTGTCCGAGTTCCCAGAGCTGTGCGGCGTGGAACAAGGTCTCATCGACCGCTCCACGCGAAAGGAAGTTGGAGACCGTTTCATTCAATTGATGAGCGAGTATGCCGCCCGTGCCCGGGCCGTCGGCGCGAGTTTTGACATGAATCCCTCTCCCGGTAACAAGCGCGACGGCCTTTTGACCGATGCCATGAAATCAGCCGGCGCCGCCAAGAAGGGTGGAACCTCGCCGGTCACTGCCGTACTGGATTACCCGGAATATTCCCGCGAGCCGGGCCTGAACCTGCAATGCACGCCGGGCAGCGATGTGGAATGCGTGACCGCGCAAGTCGGGGCCGGAGCCAACGTCGTGCTATTCACCACCGGCCTGGGAACCCCCACCGGCAACCCCATCACGCCCGTGATAAAGCTCTCCACCAACACCACGCTGGCCAAGCGGATGCATGACATCATTGACATTGATACCGGCACCGTCGTCTCCGGCGACGCCAGTATCGAACAAATGGGCGAGGCTATTCTCGACCTGGTCGTCCGGGTGGCCAGCGGCGAGGTCCGGACCAAAGCGGAGCAAAAGGGGCAGGAAGACTTTATTCCCTGGAAAAAAGGCGGTTCGCTCTAAGATCAGGTGGGGGCCGGCGCCCTCGCCTGTCCCGTCGAGCAGAGCTCGAGATCCCACCCAAACAATTGAGCTGTTTCCACCGCCATGCGGCGATGCGGCTCCTGCCCCGAGGGTTGCCATTTCGAGTCTAAGCGAGAAATCTGCCGTCTCTCCGGGTTCCCCAAAAACTTTCCGCTTGAATGTGGCTCGCTGAACTGATAACTTTTGCCCCGCGTCTTTTGGGCCCAGCAAGAGGGCCGTATAACATGCAACTCCGGACTCTTCTGGTCACCGGTCTGCTGGCCGCGTGCATGGGAATGCTCGCGCCGCCCGCTTCAGCGAAAGCGCTGCGCGTTTGCGCCGATCCCGATTACTTTCCCTATTCCAATCAGGCCGGGGAAGGCTTCGAAAACAAGGTTGCGGAAGCCGTAGCCAAGGCCCTCGGCGAGACCGTGGAATACACGACCGCCAGCTACCGCGGGCGGGGCGGCTTTCCCCAATTTCTGGCTACCACGCTCGATGCCAAAAAGTGTGATGTCGTAATGAACATCCCCTATGGCAGCCGGGAAGAACTCACCACGCGGCCTTACTACATTTCGTCCTACGTTTTCGTTTTCAAGAAGCAGAAAAACTACAACCTCAGGAGCATGGATTCGCCCGCCCTCAAGAAACTGAAAGTGGGCTTCGAACGGGACACTCCGGTCGAAGACGGCTTGAAAATGCGCGGCATGATCCCGGGCGCGGTGGCCTTCGATGTGGGCGACGATGAGGGAAAGTCCCCCGAAACCATGTTGCAGGCCATAGAGAGCGGGAAAGTGGACGTCATGATCACCTGGCAGCCTGCTATTGGCGGGTTCCTGTCCAAGTACCCCGATTTGGAAGTCGTAGCCGTGCCCAATGAGCGCGCCCTGGGTGCGCCCGAGCAATATACCTTCCCCATGGCCATGGGCGTTCGCCAGGGAGATGAATCGCTGAAGAAACAACTCGACGATGTGATCGCGGGTCACCAGACGGAACTCACGTCGATTTTGAATGACAATGGCGTCCGGCTATACACGCCGGAATCGCCCAATGTGCCCCAGTAACTTAGAGGATGGTTACGCAACCTGAGTAGATTTGCGCACAAAATTCCTTGCGATTGAGCTGAAAGGATAACTTTGAACCGGAAGATCCGGGTTTATCGAGCTGCCATTTTTTCTTTTACTTTCATAGTCACCGCGGCAATCATGCAGACGATTTGTTGGACCGTCGCGGCATCGCCAGCACCACAGAGTTCCCAATTGACGGCAGGCGAGAAGCTAGTCAAGACCAACGACTGCATTTCCTGCCATGCCGTGAACCACAAGCTGGTCGGGCCGGCTTACGTGGCCGTGGCCAAACGCTACCACGGCAAGCCGGGCGCGGTTGCCAAGCTCATGGCGAAGATCAAAGCAGGCGGCTCCGGTGACTGGGGCCAGGTGCCGATGACGCCTCATCCCACGCTGACCAAGGCGCAGCTCAAGGCGATGGTGGAGTGGATTCTTTCCCTGGCCGGCAAACCGGCTGGGCAAACCGCTGCGTCCCCGGCTCCGTCGAAGGAATACACCTACACGCTGCCGGATGGTAAAGCCGCCAAAGTCGATGTTCAGCTTTTCGTGGAAGGCAGCAACCAGAAGGTTACCAAGGACATTTTCCATGGCTACGAGTTGTACAACTCGTACTGCTATCGCTGTCATGGCCAGGATGCAACCGGCAGCGAGATCGCGCCCGACTTGCGCCGTTCATTGGGCTCGGGGATGACCGAGCAGCAATTCATGACCGTAGCCATGGCCGGCCGCCAGGAAAAAGGCATGCCGAGCTGGGCAGGTTTTCTCGATGAGCAGGAAGTTCGGAATATTTACGGGTACGTAAAAGGAAGAAGCCTCGACCTTATTCCCGTGGGCCGGCCGCCCTCGGAGATGGATTGAGCGGCTTTCATAATTGATCGGTTTCAAATATTAAGCTGGCCGTGCGTCTCGGCTCGTTCGTCGCTCGCAAAAGCCAACGACCCACGACGCGCCGCCGACGACCGGTTTTCTGAGGATGGTTTGTGGATTCCGGATGGTGGACTCCGGGCTCCTTTGCAGGACTTCATAGCATTCTGTCTTTCTGACCGTTGGATTTGAAAAATGCAGTGGATGCTGGGTTCAGGTGCGCCGTGGGTTTTGCCTGGACGAAGAAAGAAATTCATGTGGGAGGATTGAAGATGAAGTGCAATTGGATGAGGAACCGCCTTTTCTTGACCGCTGCCATTTTGCGTTGCAGCGGTTTCCACCGTCGCACTGGCTGAGGGACCCGACAACATGTCCCAGGATCCGAACCAGTGGGTAATGCCTCTGGGAAACTACCACGGCATCCGCCACAGCAAACTCAACCAGATCACGCCCGAGAACGCCGACAAGTTGAAGGTCGCCTGGACCATGTCCACCGGTACGCTTCGCGGCCAGGAGGGTCAACCTCTCGTTATCGGCAACATGATGTATTTCGAGAGCTCCTATCCGAACTTCATTTACGCCGTCAATCTGGACGACATCGGCCACATGGCGTGGAAGTTTGCTCCCGAACAAGATAAGTTCGCGCCCTCCGTCGCCTGCTGCGATGTGGTGAACCGCGGCGTAGCTTATGCGGACGGAAAAATTCTGGCCACCACTCTCGACACCACCGTCTATGCGCTTGACGCTAAAACGGGCCAGGTCATCTGGAAGGCGAAGAATGGCGATCCCGAGCAAGGCCAGACCATGACCATGGCCCCGCTCGTGGTGCACGACAAGGTCATCGTCGGCATCTCCGGAGGCGAGTTCGGCGTGCGCGGTTGTCTCACTGCCTACGATCTGAGCACCGGCAAAATGGCCTGGCGCGCCTATAGCGTCGGCCCGGACGCGGATATCAAATTCGATCCCGCAGAAAACGATTGACGGCGCTACGCAGCAGCCCGTGGGCAAGGACTCCAGCATCAAGACCTGGCAATCCGACGAGTGGAAACTGGGCGGCGGCACCACCTGGGGCTGGTACACCTATGATCCCGAACTAAACCTGGTGTACTACGGAACCGGCAACCCCGGCACCTGGAACCCATCGCAGCGTCCCGGCGACAACAAGTGGTCCACCACACTGATCGCGCGCAACCCCGACACCGGCGTAGCCGCCTGGGCTTACCAGATGACCCCGCACGATGCCTGGGATTACGACGGCATCAACGAGAGCGTGCTCACCGAAGCCGAAGTGGACGGCCAGACCGTTCCTACGCTCACCCACTTTGACCGCAACGGTTTCGCCTACGTGCTCGACCGCCGCAATGGCAAACTGGTCCGCGCCAACAAATTCGATCCTTCCACCAACTGGGCCACTGAAATCGATCTGAAGACCGGCCGCCCGGTTCTCGATCCTTCCAAGATGACCAAGGCCGATGTCAACGTAAAAGACATCTGCCCCGCCGCCATGGGAGCCAAGAACCATCAGCCGGTTTCCTATGACCCCAATACCAAACTCTTCTACGTAGCCAGCAACCACATCTGCATGGACTACCAGGCCTTCACCGTGAAGTACAAAGGCGGCTTCCCCTACGTGGGCGCCATTCTGAACATGTTCCCCGCCGACCACGGTGACGTTCGCGGACGCCTCTTCGCCTTCGACCCCATCTCGGGCGAGACCAAGTGGGTGATCAACGATATGTTCCAGGACTACAGCGGTCCCCTGACCACCGACAGCGGCGTGCTCTTCGCGGGCACGCTCGATGGATGGTTCCGCGCCGTGGATGAGTCCTCCGGCAAGGTGCTCTACAAATTCCACGCGCCTTCCGGCATCATCGGCAATCCCATCACCTACATGCACGACGGCAAGCAATACGTTGCTGTATTGACAGGCGTCGGCGGATGGGCCGCCATCGGTCTGGCCGAAGGATTAACCAAAGGCTCCGAGGGACTGGGCGCCGTCGGCCTGACCCATAGTCTGTCGGACTACACCAACCTGGGAGGCACGCTGGTCGTCTTCTCCCTGGAGTAGTTAGCTTGAACCGGGGCGGGTTTCTCGCCTGCCCCGCTCTCACCTCCCGAAAGAGCGACGGCAGGTCGTCGATGTCGACGCGCAGAGCCTGCCAGTCGGCGAACTGCGGGCGGCCGCGACGCTGGCCGTCGCCACGCATGGAGACTTGCTGATAGCGGATCCTGCCCTGGATGTCGAGATGGAGCAGATCGCCATGAGCAGGATGCTCGTAGCGCACCACATCGTGGTGGGCCTGCGGTCCAGTTCGATCCGCCAACGATGCCTGGCGAAGACCCGAAGCGACTTTGCCAGATTTTATGGCTGAGGATCGCAACCGAGGCCCCGCCGGAGCGATCTTCTTCCGGTGTGAAGCATTGACGGCGGTGAATAATTCCGTGTTCGCCCCGATTCCGAGCCCAGGGTCGGCACGCAGACGAACGTGAAGCCGGGCGCTTTGCGCAACTGGCCCAGGGCATAGCGAAGATCCTGAAAAAGAATCCGCATACCACCCTCCCGCACAGGTCTACTCCGTCCGCAGCGCTTCCATCGGTTCAATCGAGGCAGCACGACGGGCGGGGATGTAGCAGGCGGCGAGTGCGACCAGCGCGAGCAGAATGGCGACGGCCGCAAATGTAACAGGGTCATTCGCCTGCAGGCCATACAGCATGCTGGAAATGAAACGGGTAACACCGACCGCCGCGGCGATTCCGATGGCTGCGCCGATAAGCACGAGCAAAATCCCCCGGCCGACGACGAGGCGCAATAGATCGCGCCGCTGCGCGCCCAACGCTATGCGAATGCCGAGTTCACGCGTACGACGCGCGACTTCGTAGGAAAGCAGGCCGTAGAGCCCAATGCAGGCGAGCACCAGAGCGAGCGTGCCGAAAAAGCCGGAGAGGCGCGCCATGAGGCGCTCCTGAAAGAGGATTTGGTCGATCTGCTCCGTTTGGGTGCGAACATCGGTGATCGGCAAATTGTCTCCAGCCTGCGAAACGATTTCGCGGACGTTTTTCACGAGGGCTGTGGGACTAGTGGCAGCGCGCAGTTCGAAATGTGCACCGTTGCTCACAAGCGGAAGAAATACGATCGGCGCAATCTTTCTGCGCAACTGTGCAAACTTCGTATCGCCGCAAACGCCGATGATGGTGTAACCAGGGCCGGGATTTGAAATCTCAGCATCGCCGCGCGGCGCGTCGCTCATGTGCAAGCCGATGGGATTTTGTTTTGCGAGATATGTACGCGCGAATGCCTCGTTGACAATGAGGGGCACCGGCGCGGAGTGCTCGTAGGCCTCATCGAGCGCTGTGGGGGAGGCAGGCGTGGACGCCGGAGGCGAGGCTTTTGCTTTTTCGGCTGCTGCGTCGCGGGCTTTCTCTGCAGCGTCGGTCGCAGCAGCAGCTGCGAAATCGGCAGAAGTGAAGTTGCGGCCCTCGAGCAAGGGAATCCGCATGGTGGAAAAGAAATTCAGCCCGACGGCAAGCTTGCCAGTATTGGCGTACTTCTTTTGCGGAGCACTGCCGATTTGGAGGCTGCCGGCGGACCAGCCTCCACTCAGAAGGGCATCTTCGGAATAGCTGGCGGAAATCACGCCGGGGAGCGCAGCAAAACGCTGCTGCAAATTGCCGTAAAGCTGCTGCGTTTGTTGGTCAGTGTACCCAGCGAGGTGGGGATCTATCCCGAAGAGCAAGACATTTTGCGGGTCGAAGCCGGGATTGATACTTTGGAGATTGTGCAGCGTTCGCACGAGAAGTCCCGCGCCGATGAGGACGACGAAGGAAAGAGCGACTTGCGCCACGACGAGCGCGTCGCCGAGACGGAACCGGCGGCCCGTGTGCGCTGCGGCAGTCGGCAGAGAAGAGCCGCGTTCTTTCAGCGTCGGTGTCAAATCGACGCGCCCGCCGCGAAGGGCGGGGGCGAGGCCGAAAAGAATTCCGGTGGCGAAAGTGATGGCGATGGTAAAGGAGAGAACGCGCCAATCCGGCGCGATGATGGTCAGGAAGGGCGTACCGGGGCTATTGGAAAGCAACTTGGAAATGGCGTCGACGCCACACACAGCGAGGAGAACTCCGAGTGCGCCACCAACGAGAGAGAGAAGAATGCTTTCGGTGAGCAATTGCCGCACTATGCGCGCACGGCCAGCTCCTAGCCCGAGGCGAACAGCCATTTCCCTTTGGCGCGCTGCGGAGCGAGCCAGTGTAAGGCCGGCGACGTTGGCGCAGGCAATGAGCAAAATAAAAGCGACGATAATCATGGTGACATAAAGGAGGGGCGCGATCTGGCTGGTTTCGCCGTTGAGGCCGGCTTGTGCGGGAAGAAGAGTAATGGCGGGAGCATCTTCAGATTTGAAGAAAGGCGGCGCACCGTGAAGCATTTCGTTGCGGAAAATTGTGGCGGCTGCTGCTTGCGCTTGGCCAATGGAAATGCCGGGCTTGAGGCGGCCGAGCATGACGACCCACCAGTTGGTCGGGTCGGAGAGGCGGTCCTGGTTTCGCCACCATTTTCCGCGAACAGTATCGGCCAGGGAGAATGGCATGAAGAAATCAAGCTGCTTGCCGGGCGTGAGATTGGTGAACTTGGGGTCGGCGACGCCGACAATCGTGGCAGTAGTGCTATCAAGGCGAACTGTCCGGCCGACGGTGGATGGAGCTGCACCGAAGGCGCGGACCCAATAGGCATAATTCAAAACGATGACCGGCGGCGCGGAGGGCGAATCATCGGAGAGCGCGAGCGGGCGGCCCATGACAGTGTTTACGCCGAGAGTGGAGAAAAAATCGCCGGAAACGTAGAGGCCGCGAACCATGCTGGCCGCCCCGTAGCCGCTGAGGTCGACTTCCATCGGCCCGGCAAATGCAGTCACGCCAGAAAAGGAGGTGGATTGTGCGCGAAAAGTTTTGAAGAAGGGTATGGAGAAAGAGCAATCGCCGATCCCAGCTCGCTCCGCGCAATCGCCATAGTCGCTATGGCCGCGAAGGTCGGGCCTCCGAAGCGCCGACCAATTGAAGACGACGAGTTGCCGCGAGTCTCTTACCGGTATGGAGCGCAAGAGCACAGCGTCAATAAAGCTGAAGATGGCCGTGTTGGCGCCGATGCCGAGGGCCAGCGTAATGATGGCCACCGCTGTGAAGCCGGGGTTCTTTTTGAGTTGGCGCAGCGCGTAGCGAACATCCTGAAGAAGAATTCTCATTTGGCCCTCCGGATCGCTACATGGCAAATGCACGGCACGGTCCAAATCCTAGCCCGCGCAATGTGCTGTGATCAAAGGAATTTCAGAATGCGTGAGGAGTTTGCACTGTCCATTTCCGGACAACGCTGTCCGGGAATGGACAGTGCGGCTACAGCCGGTCTCTCCAGTATCCCGGCCTGGCGTTTGCTGTGGGCTACGGCAACGATGCTTACGATGTCGGGCTCATCGAGATAGATTATGGAGAAAGGAAACCGTTGAAGCACAAATCGCCGCGTCCCATACAAGTACCCCGGCCAGCGATTGGGATATTGCGCGATCCTGTGAGCCGCCTCGGAAACCAATGCACGAAGTCGAGCCGCGGCGGCTGGGTTGCGGCTCCGGTACCACTCGAGTGCTTCCCGAAGATCCGTTCTCGCTTCGGGGTGGAAGTCGAACCGCTTAGTCTTCATCCGGGAAATCTCGGGCGAGTTCTTGAAGCACCTGGTCTCCCGGTATTAGTTTGGCTTTCCCCGAGCGGATATCATCCACTCTGCGCTTGATCTCCTCCGCCCAGGCTTCCTCCACGCCTTCTTCCGCAGGTCCTTCGTCCAGGCTTTCGACTAGGCGGTCAATCAGGAGGCCGCGCTCCTCAGGCGAAAGTGTGAGCGCTTTTTCCAGCAAGGCGGAAAGCTGTGGTGTCATCTGTGCCATGATGGACTCACTGGCTCATTGTAACGCGAGACCAATTTTTGCGGATGGAACGCTAGGCGCGCCACGCCTGGCCCGCGGCCTGTGCACGGGGTCACTACGATTGCTCCCCTTCCCCAGGCAGCCCGGATACTGGCGCTCGCGCCTGCGCATCCATCATCACTTTCCGCAACGCCCAATTAATGCGCGTTTGATAGCCGGGGCCTCCCTCCCGAAACCATGCCAGAATGTCCGCATCCAGCGAGATCCGCACCTGCACCTTGCGCGTTTTGCGTAGTTGGGCGGCGAGCGCCTCAAACTCCTCCGGGGTCCGCGCATCCTCGAAGTAGGCCTGCAGGTCGCCAACTCTCTCCCCTTTCGTAACTTTTTTATTTTGTGGCATTTAGGCCAGTTCCTCCCCATTTTGTAGTGCTAAAATTTACACTACAAAATGTTCCAATGGGAACATTAGAGAGAGATCGGGCTTCCCGTCTAACCGTTCCCCCGCGCCGCCTCCACCGCCCGCAGCACCGCCTGCGCTTTGTTCAGGCACTCCTGAAATTCCTGCTCCGGGTCGGAGTCGGCCACGATGCCCGCGCCCGCCTGCAGCGAGGCCTTCTTGCCCTGCATCAGCATAGTGCGGATGGCGATGCAGGAGTCGAGATTGCCGGCGAAATCGGCGTACAGGACCGAGCCCCCATAGATGCCGCGGCGCGTCGGCTCGAGCTCCTCGATGATCTGCATGGCGCGGACCTTGGGCGCGCCGCTGAGCGTCCCGGCGGGGAAGCAGGCGGCGAACGCGTCCAGCGCGTCGAGATCGCTGCGCAACTTGCCTTCGAGCGCGGAGACGATGTGCATGACGTGCGAATAGCGCTCCACATACATCAGGTCGCGCACCTTCACCGAGCCATATTCGCTGACCCGGCCCAGGTCGTTGCGGCCGAGGTCCACCAGCATGACGTGCTCGGCGCGTTCTTTCTCGTCGGAAAGCATTTTCTTTTCCAGCGCCTGGTCTTCGGCTTCATCGCGGCCCCGGCGATGCGTCCCTGCGATGGGACGGTACTCCAGCTTGCGGCCGGTGACGCGCACCAGCATTTCCGGCGACGAACCCAGCACATGGGTGTCGCCCATGCGGAGAAAATACATGTAAGGCGAAGGATTGACCGCCCGCAGCGAGCGATAAATGTCGAAGGGCGGCACGCCGGGAATAAAATCCAGGCGCTGGGAGAGCACGACCTGAAAGATGTCTCCCGCGGCAATGTACTCCTTGGCGCGCCCCACGATTTTCTTGTAGCTACTGCGGTCCAGCCCATAATTCACCTTGAGCTTCGATAGGGAGCGCCGCGAATTTTGCTTCCAGACTGCGGGGCGCAAACCCGCGGCCAGTTTTTTTTCGAGAGCGGCAATATCCTTCAGCGCGCGGTCGTAAGCACGGCGCGGGCTTTCGCGGGTTACGTCGGCTGTGGCGACAATATGGATTTGATGGTGCAGGTGATCGAAGGCCAGCAGCCGGTCGAAAAACATGAGCACACAGTCGGGGAGAGAGAAATCGTCTTTCGTTTGCTCGCCGATGTTCTCCAGCTGACGGACGACATCGTAGGCAAAATACCCCACAGCTCCGCCGGTGAAGGGCGGCAGCCCGGGCACAACCGCTGCCCGGTGCTCGCGCAGAAGTTGCTTCAGAATCGCAAAAGGATTGCCTTTCTGCTTCTGTTCGCGCTTGCCGCGCCGGATGACTACTTCGTCGCCGCGGGTTCGAACCTGCATGTAGGGACGCGCGCCCACGAAGGTGTAGCGGCCGATGTGCTCGCCGCGCTCGACGGACTCGAGCAGGAAGGCGTCCGGCTCGTCGGCGGCGACGGCCAGGAAGGCGGAGACCGGCGTCATCAGGTCGGCCATGATGGATTTCGCCACCGGCACCAGCGTGGCCTCGCGGGCGAGTCGGGAAAATTCTTTGTAATCAGGCAAGAGCATGGGATCGTGTTCCCTTGTAATCAGGGGTGCTCAATTATAGGGGAGCTTGCGCCTTGTGGGGCCGACGGCTTGCGATCAGCTTGCGGAAAAAGCGATTCACCGCAGAGAACGCCGAGAGCGCCGAGGAAATACCTGAGACTGGAAGAAACCGTTCAGTCTTCAGGTTCAGAGTACCACCCTAAGAATTGACGGATTGCGCACCGCGGGCGAAGATGACACATCAGCCGCATCGGCTGTTCGGGTCGCCTATGCGAATCAAATTCTGGGGAGTTCGCGGATCAACGCCTACTCCCCATCCAGAAAACATGCGCTATGGCGGGAACACCTCCTGCGTCGAAGTGCAGCTGGGCGAAAGTACGTACATTTTCGACTGCGGCACCGGATTTCGCGCGCTGGGGAGACATCTGGGGGAACAGTTCGCCGGCAAGGGAATGTTTGCCCACGTGTTCGTTTCCCACTTTCACTGGGACCATATTCAGGGCTTTCCGTTTTTTCGTCCGCTTTATGAGCCGGGCAATCGTTTTGCGTTTCACTGCTCCAGCCGAACCCGCAGCTTAAAAAACGTAATGGAAGAGCAGATGTCGACGCCGTATTTTCCGGTGGGCCTGCCGGAGATGCGGGCCCAGCGGGATTTCTACGATATCGAAGAGGGCCGGGTATCGCTCGAAGAGATGGTGGTGCAGACCCGGTGGCTCAATCATCCGCAGGGCTGCATGGGATTCCGCCTCGAGACGAAAGACGGGGTGCTGGTCTACGCCACCGATAACGAACCGGGCGACCCTCTGTTCGATGCCAACGTGCGCAAGCTGGCCGCCGGCGCGGATGTATTGATCTACGACGCGCAGTACCTTCCCGAAGAGTACGCGGCGCTGCGCCGGGGATGGGGGCACAGCCACTGGCGCGAAGCCGTCAACATTGTGATGGAAAGCGGGGCCAAAGAGCTGGTGTTGTTTCACCACGACCCCGGCCACGATGACGCCTGCATTGACCGGGTGGTGAAGGAAGCGAGCAATTACTATCCCAGCGTGCGCGCGGCGTCCGAGGGGATGGAGATCACGCTGTAGCCTCGGGGAGAATAATGTTGTCAATCAGGCGAGTGGCTCCGACGAAGGCTGCCACCGCCACCAGCGCGGACTTATCCAGCTTAGCCAGCGGTTCCAGGTTATTGGGATCGACGAGCTCGAAATAATCCAGCCGCACCGAAGGTTCTTCGCGAAATATTTCCTTCGCCGCCGCAATTAGCTCTGTGCTGTCACGCGTGCCCCGAGCAACCATCTGCCGGGCGCGTTCCAGCGAACGATGCAAGACGAGCGCGGATTTGCGCTGCTGCGGGTCCAGGTAAGCGTTGCGTGAACTCATGGCGAGGCCGTCCGGCTCGCGGACGATGGGGCATGCGACGATCTCAACCGGCATGTGCAGGTCCCGAACCATGCGGCGGATGATGGCCAACTGCGCCGCGTCTTTCTGTCCGAAGAGGGCAAGATCCGGTTCAACGATGTGAAAAAGCTGGGAGACGACCGTCGTCACGCCGCGAAAATGTCCGGGACGCGAGCGGCCACAGAGCTTATCACTCAATCCCTCCACGTGGACCCACGTGGTCGCGCCGGGCGGGTACATTTCTTCGGGCGAGGGAGCGAAGAGCAGGTCCACGCCTTCTTGTCTGAGCAGATCACAATCGCGTTCGAAGGTACGGGGATATTTGCCGAAGTCTTCCTTGGGACCGAACTGGGTCGGGTTCACGAAAATCGAAACGGCGACCGCGTCTGACTTGGCCTTGGCCTCCCTGACCAACGAAAGGTGCCCTTCGTGCAGCGCTCCCATGGTCGGCACCAAGCCAAGGCGCTTGGTACCCTGGCGTTTACGCCCGGGAAGCACTGCGCATAGATCGAGCGGTTTCGAATAGCTCCATAAGCTGAATGCTCACCAGGGAGGCACGGAGACACAGAGAAACAAATGAAATCGTGTTCTCTGTGCCTCCGTGTCTGCGTGTCTCCGTGGTGAAGAGATTTTAGCGGCTAAGAGCGCGCTTGCGATCGAGCACGGTTTCGAGCGCGGCCCGCGTCTCCTTGGGCAAGTGGTACGACTCTGCGTCCGACGGATAATTACGCGACTGCACATCCGCGCGAAACTTCTGCACGGCATCGGTGATCACAGTGGCGGCATCGCCGTAGCGCCGCACGAATTTTGCCGGAGGACCAAAGGTCAAGTTCAACAGATCGTGAAAGACAAGCACCTGCCCATCGCAATCCGGACCGGCGCCGATGCCGATTGTCGGGGCCTTGACTTCGGCGGTGATCAGAGCAGCGACCTCGCGCGGAATGCCCTCCAAATAAATGCAGGCCACGCCCGCGCGGTCGAGAGCGACCGCATCGCGCAGAAGTTGCTCGACATCGCTCAGCGACTTGCCTTGCACCTTGTATCCGCCCATGGCGTTGGACGATTGCGGAGTCAGGCCGATGTGCCCGGCGACGGGAATTTCGGCGTCGATAATGCGGCGGATCAGATCCACTCGCTTCTCGCCGCCTTCCAGCTTTACGGCTTCCACGCCAGCTTCTTTCACCAAGCGGACGGCGTTGCGGACAGCTTCATCTGCGTTGACGTGGAAGGAACCATAAGGCATGTCGGCAAACAGCAACGCCTGCTTCACGCCACGATGCACGATGCGGGCGTGGTGAAGCATTTCGTCCATGGTGATGGAAAGCGTGTTCTCGTAGCCAAGCATGGTCATGGCCAGCGAGTCGCCGACCAGGACGATGTCGATGCCCGCTTCGTCCACCAGACGCGCCGCGGCGTAGTCGTAGGCGGTCAGGCACGCGATAGGTTCGTGTCGAAGTTTTTTGTCGCGGAGTGAAGCAACGGTAACTTTTCGGCGAGGCTCGCCGGTTGGAATGAAACTCATGATGCCCTCCAGTGCCCCTCCGCCTTGGCGGATAGAGCCTGCCCACACCTGGGTGATGCAAGAGCTATTTTAAACCTAGCGACCGCCATCGGTCGAAGGGAATCGGGGGCGAAACCGCTCGCTTGTCGAATACGCCATTTGTCGCTATAATATACGACAAATGGCAAATGAACTTAAGGCCGTTTTGCGAGAGTTAGGCGGGGCGCGCGCTCTGGGCCGCTCCCTAACCAGTGACCGGGACCTGCGGCAAGCAATTCGCGAAGGGTTCCCGCATGCGGTCGTACAAGAAGTAATGCGATCCTCGGGCTTGACGCTGCAAGAGCTAGCCGACGCGCTGGACCTTTCTTCCCGCAGTCTGCAGCGGCGGCGGCGCGGACGCCTGGCCCGGTTCGAATCAGACAGGCTATACCGCATGGCCCGGCTGTTGGCGTTAGCCCGCGAAAGTTTGGGAGACGGCGCCCGCGCCAGCCGCTGGCTCAAGCGCAGCAATCGTGCTTTAGGGGGCGTGGCCCCCATTGCCGCGGTTGACACCGAGCTCGGCGCCCGCCAGGTAGAAAATCTGCTAGGCCGCATTGCTTATGGCGGCATTAGTTGACGAGGGTGTTTCGTGTGCTACGCGCGGCTTATGCGCGCACACCCTTCGATGGTGAGGGCGCTTACCGCTATGGCGGACGCTGGTCCAACCCAGGGACGCGCCTGGTTTATGCATCCGAACATCAGTCGCTCGCCATGCTGGAGTATTTAGTCCATCTTGATCCGGAAGATGCTCCCGACGATTTAGTGCTGGCGACCGCGAATATCCCCGACAGCGTGGCTCGCGAGCGCGTTCAAGCGAGTGAATTGCCAGTCCATTGGCGAGAAGTTCCCGCCCTGCCAGAACTCACCCGGGTTGGGGATGAGTTCGTGAAAAAGGGAGAAAACTGTCTGCTGCTGGTGCCTTCGGCGCTGGCGGTGAGCGAGAATAACTGGCTGATCAATCCTCAGCATGCGGAGTTTGGGCAGATTGTAGCGAATCCGCCGGAGCCGTTACGTTATGATCCGCGGTTAGCGCGCGGAAGGACGCGGCGAACCAAACACGGCTCCTAAAGCTTGATCGTCTGAGTCAAATGTTTTCCCTATCACTCGCCCCTAACCACATATGGGCCCGGCGGACGAAATGCGAGGTACATAAAGCGCACCCTAGTGTCCTGAGTCTAAAGTTAGTTTACAAAAGCGAGCGACCGATTCGAGGATTTGGTCGGCCGATTTGGTCCAGACGAAAGGTTTCGGGTGTTGGTTGTGGTGAGCGATGAAATGGCGGATGGCGTTCTCCAACTGCAGGGTGCTGCGATGGACGCCGCGACGGATTTGCTTTTCCGTCAACTCGGCGAACCAGCGCTCCACCAAGTTGAGCCAGGAGGCCGACGTCGGAGTGAAGTGCAGGTGGAAACGAGGACGCTTGGCCAGCCAGCGGCGAATCAGTTGGGTTTTGTGCGTGCCGTAGTTGTCCAGGATGAGATGTACGTCGAGTTCGGCGGGCACGTTACGGTCGATGGTGTTGAGGAAACGGCGGAACTCGCGGGAGCGATGTCGACGATGGAGTTGGCCCAGTACTTTGCCGCTGGCCACGTTGAAAGCGGCGAACAGGCTGGTAGTGCCGTGGCGTTTGTAGTCGTGCGTGCGGCGTTCGATTTGTCCCGGGCGCATGGGCAGAAGCGGCGCCGTGCGATCCAGTGCCTGAATCTGGCTCTTTTCGTCCACGCACAGAACCAGCGCTCGGTCGGGCGGGTTCAGGTAGAGACCGACGATGTCGCGGACTTTGTCGATAAACAGGGGGTCGCGACTCAGTTTGAAAGCTTGGCTACGATGCGGTTGCAGCGAAAACGCGCGCCAGATGCGGCTGATACTGCTCTGGCTCAGGCCGGTGACTTGCGCCAGCGAGCGGGTGGACCAGTGCGTGGCCGCTTCCGGTTGTGTTTCCAAGGTACAGGCCAGCACTCGTTCCACCTCGGCATCGCCCAGACGGCGGGTGGTGCCGGGACGAGGCTCATCGAGCAGTCCATCGAGGCGCAGAAGCAAGAAACGCTTTCGCCACTTGCCTACCGTAGCCAGCGTGACCCGCACCTGGCGCGCGACCTCGGTATTGTTCCGCCCCTCGGCGCAGAGCAGCACGATGCGGGCGCGCAAGGCCAGTGCCTGCGCCGTCTTCGGACGGCGCGACCATTCCAACAACCGCTGCCGTTCAGCCGGAAGCAGAGTGAGCGGCGCGAGCGGACGACCCAGAGCCATACAGTCCCTCCTGCTTATATCAGATGCAGGAAGCCTGTTATTTATTAAACGAATATTAGACTCGGGACACTAGTGGATTGTCGCAGTGAATTCGTTAGCGAGAGCACGGAGAGAATTCCCTGAGTCCCGCCAGCAAAGTTGAGTGGGTAGGGATCCTTCGACTCCGCAACTGCTTCGCTGGGCGAAGCAGTTTCTGCGCTCAGGATGACAAGTCTGCGAGTTTCGCGGCGCTAACGTTTTCTGCGCGCCAGGCCACTAATCCACACTACCTCATCTGCGCAACTAAGCTACTGGTAAGACGTTATGGAATTGTCTTACTTCATGGTAAGATTTGGTAATGAAAAGCTATCGGACGAAGATCAGCTCCAAAGGGCAGGTGGTGATTCCGGCGGAATTGCGACAACAATTTGGGCTGGAACAAGGGACACCGGCGACCTGGAGGGAAGAGCAGGGCCGGTTGGTGCTCACGCCGTTGACGGAGCAGCGACTGGACGAAATTATGGGATTTTTGAAGCCGGCACCCGGAGAAGCGTCGGCGTTTGAGGCTTCGTTTGAGGAACGGAAGCGCGAGCGCGAGCGAGAGAAGTAGTGTCCCTTTCCCTCGCCAAGCCCCGACGATATGTTCTCGACGCCAATGCCCTGATCGGCTTTTTTGAGGCGTACCCCGGAACTTCAGAAAGGGTAAGGCGGCTGCTGAGCGAGGCCTTTCGCCTGGATGCACCCTTGTTGATGTCAGCCGTCACCTGGGGAGAGGTTTTTTACATCGAGTGGCGGTATCGCGGGGAAGCGAAGGCCCGGGATGCCGAACGCAGGCTGCAGGACTTGCCCATTGCCATCATCGCAGCAGACGGGGAACGGGCATCGCGGGCCGGGGCGCTGAAGCAGAAGCATGGCCTGGGCTATGCCGACGCATTTGCGGCGGAACTGGCCATCGAGCGCGGAGCCTGGCTGGTAACCGCCGACCCGGAGTTTACGAAGGTGGGTAAGGCGTTGGCGGTGTATTCCCTGCCGCGGCACGAGAAGTAGTTTCGCCGAACACCCGAAAACTCTGGTGCGGCGTTTAAGCGCTGGCCGCGTTCTGCCCGCCCAAGGGCAGGAAATATTGCGTGCCTTTAATGGGCGCAGAGACTTTGCGCAGCAGTTCCTGCAAGTCCTCGTTACGCTCCACGAAGTCAATTTCCGAAGTGTTCACCACCAGCAGATCGGACGAAGTGTAGTGAAAGAAAAAGTGCTCGTAGGCTTTGACCACTTCTTCCAGGTAATCTTCGTTGATCGATTTCTCTCCGGCGGCGTTTTTCTTCTTCAGGCGTTTTTTCAGTACCTCCGGAGTGGCCTGCAGATAAATGACGAGATCCGGCGTCGGGAGCTGGTCGCGAAACCAGTTGTAATAGCGGTTATAGGTTTCGAGTTCCTTGTCTGTGAGGTTGAGGCAGGCGAAGAGCTTGTCCTTTTCGAAAATAAAGTCCGTCACGATGGTCTTATGCGAATGGGGGCTGAGGTCGAGGGCGCGAAGCTGCTCAAAGCGCCGGATCAGGAAGGCAAATTGCGTTTGAAATGCAGCGCCGCGTTCGCCTTCATAAAAGGCACGGAGGAAAGGATTGTCTTCCGCTTCGGTAACACGTTGCGCATTGAGCCGCTCGGCCAGAATTCGCGCCAGCGTGCTTTTGCCTACTCGAATGGGACCTTCCACTGCGATATAGCGGGGAAGTTCGAAAAGATTGGCCATGGGTCAGAAGAATTGTAGCTCGCTTGGCAGGATATCCCGGCGGAGCGAGAGGTGCAATTGCGGGAAGAGTTAACAGCGAATCACGATTGGCACTCCGAATCTCCAGCGCGCCGCTGAAGGTTCGCGGCGAGCGATCGGCTACAATTCTTGCATGCTGGCGATTGGCCTTTTCGGCGTGGGCTTAGGAGCACTCCTGACGGGAGGCTATCAGTCCATGGCACCGACAGCGCAGCGCTACGGGCGCACCTTCACCGGCCTGGGCCGCGGAACCAAGCGGTTGGCTTTGACCTATGATGATGGCCCCAACGATCCGCACACCGGGCAACTGCTGGAACTCTTGGCCAAACACGACGTAAAGGCGACGTTTTTCTTGATTGGACGCTACGTTCAACAGTTTCCGCAGATGGCTCGAGAAATAGCCGCCGCCGGGCACGCGATTGGCAATCACACCTTCACCCATCCCTTGCTGATCTTTAAAAGCCCGAAGGAGATTCGCGCCGAACTGACCGACTGCCATCGCGCGTTGGTGGACGCGGTGGGCGAGCCCAGCAAATTGTTTCGTCCGCCCTTCGGAGGAAGACGCCCGGAAGTGTTGCGCATCGCCCGGCAACTTGGATTGCTGCCAATCATGTGGAGCGTGACCGGCTACGATTGGAAGGCGCCCTCGGCCGCATACATCGAAGAAAAAGTGAGCAGCCGGGTTCGGGGTGGAGATGTTATTCTGCTGCACGACGGCGGGCATTTGAGAATGGGCGAAGACCGGCGGCACACGATAACCGCCACGGACGGGCTGATCAGCCGGTTTAAAGGGGAAGGTTACGAGTTCGTCACGATTCCGCAGATGATGAATGGCGGAGCCGTTTCTCCTGAGCCTGCGATCTCAAAGAGCGTCTAACGGATTCGTGTTGCGGGCTCCTACTTGCTGCGCTTCGGCGTCATGGAAGCAAACACCTGCTTGGCGGCTGAAATGGTACGCTGAATGTCCTCTTCCGTGTGGGCCGTGCCGAGGAAAGCAGCCTCGTACTGTGACTGCGGAAGATAGACGCCACGATCCAGCATGCCGCGGAAAAATTTCCCAAAGGCTTTTGTGTCCGATTTTGAAGCGGAGTTCCAGTCCGTCACAGGATCTGGGGTAAAGAACCAGGTAAACATCGAGCCGACGCGGTTCGCGGTCAGCGGCACGCGAGCTTCTTTCGCCGCGGCCGTGACTCCGTCTACGAGTTTCGCGCCAAGACTGTCCAGCGAGGGGTAAATTTCTTTCTGGCCCTCGCGCAGATGCTTCAGAGTCGCAATGCCCGCAGCCATAGCCAGCGGATTTCCCGACAGCGTGCCCGCCTGATACATAGGCCCGAGGGGGGCAACCAGCTTCATGATGTCATCCGGTCCGCCATAAGCTCCCACCGGAAGCCCTCCCCCGATAATCTTTCCCAGCGTTGTCAAATCGGGGCTGATGCCGTATAGCTCCTGCGCCCCGCCGTACGCAACCCGAAACCCGGTCATCACTTCGTCAAAAATAAGCACGGTGTTTTCGCGCTGGGTGATGAGACGCAAGGCAGCAAGAAAGTTAGGATCTACGACACAGCCCATGTTGCCCACCACGGGCTCAACAATCACGCAAGCAACCTGATGCCTGAACCTGGCGAAGGCGCGCTCCACCGCACTCGCGTCGTTGAATGGCAATGCGATGGTGAACTGGGTGAAATCCTGCAGCACGCCGGCCGAGCCCGGAATGCCGAGAGTGGCCACCCCGGAACCGGCTTTCACCAGCAAAGAATCGACGTGGCCGTGGTAGCAACCCTCGAACTTCAAGATGTATTTACGCTTGGTATGAGCCCGCGCCAGGCGAATGGCGGACATAGTCGCTTCCGTTCCCGAGTTCACGAAGCGGATCTTCTGGATGTGGGGAAAGGCGGCGAGAACCAGTTCCGCCAGATCGGCTTCGGCGGGGGTGGAAGTGCCGAAGCTCGTTCCGTTGTGTGCCGCGGAGGTAACCGCTTCCACCACATTGGGGGCGGCGTGCCCAAGAATCAGCGGGCCCCAGGAACCGACGTAGTCAATGTACTCGTTCCCGTCAACGTCCCAAATGTGTGAGCCCTGCCCGCGAACAATAAACAGGGGATCTCCGCCGACGGCCGCGAAGGCGCGCACCGGAGAGTTGACGCCGCCGGGGATCATCTGTTCGGCGCGTTTTTGTAACTGCCGCGACTTTTCGGTTTTGCGCGCCATCCGCCTCCTTCTGGGGGTTCCGAAGTACTATAACAAGCCTCAAATTCATGTGAAATTCATAATCCTGAAACAGTCTTGAAATAGGCAACAGATACGTTGTTGTCAGTAGGCCCTTCTAACCGGGAGGGTTTAAGGACGGCTTCGGGGGGCTCCGGGCTGTCCTTAGCTTTTGGTTAGACGGTGTTGGCCGCACTCGCCAAAGCCATTCGGCTGCAATATCAATGTGGCCTGCGCAAACGACTGCCATTCGCGGAATGTGGGCTACGGTTTCGGAGAGGCGTTCAAGTACTTGTCCAGCGGAATTTCGAAATACATCAGTTCGTTGCCTTGCGCATTGCGCACCCCAGTGAGATAGAGGTGAGAACCCGCTAGCGGACTGGGAATCCCCTCCACATCGAAAAACAAGAAACCAGCCTGCGTGCTATGCGGTTCCACAGCTTTCGCGCTGAACTGAGAGTTTTCGACTTCATCACGCGTTTGCGTGTTGATTCCGCCTTTCACCTTTTTGGTTGGGAAGGGCAGAGGATAACTCGTGCCTCTGCGGGGGTGCGAAATTCTCCGATAGATATCGTCGGGGACCGCCGGCGACAGCTTGCTGCGGTTTCCGGTGACCAACTCGGCTTTCATACCAGCTAAAGAAATCGTCCGATCGCCGTCGTTGGTGATGACCAGCAGAACGGGCATCATGCCGATTTCCCGGTAATGCACGCCGAAGATCCGTTCCTTCTCGGGCGTATCGTATGGGTCGGCGGCCACCGTGGCAGTCTCACTGGGGTGGTAGTCATGAGCCGGATAGGCTTTGGCCGGCTGGATTGCGGGCATCATAAACTGTTTGCCAGCCCAGGCCAATGTGACTGCCATTGCCAGGATGAAAGTCGTCGCGAGTGCTCGAAGCATGGGACAGCTTTTCCTGTATTCCAAGATAAGAACGAGAACTAAAAAGTATGATGCAAGTTCCGCCGGGCATGATATCCCATGGGGGAAAAGTCCGCGAGCGGGTAGAATGGCCCTTCCTCATGTATGCGTTGTACACCGCCCTGCTGGCATTTGCTCTGCTGGTCAGCCTGCCGTATTGGCTGGCACAGTGGCTGCGTCATGGGAAGTACCGCGCCAGTTTGAGTGAGCGGTTAGGGCGGGTTCCTGCCAAACTTTCCGGCGCAGCGGGTAAGCCCACGATATGGGTGCATGCGGTTTCTGTCGGCGAGGTGCTGGCGGTGAGCGGCCTGGTCTCGGAACTGAAGCGTGCGTTCCCGCAGCACCGAGTCTTCATTTCGACTACTACGGCAACCGGCCAGCAGTTGGCGCGCGGCCGATTCGGGGAAAATAGCGTCTTCTACTTCCCGTTGGATTTTGGCTTTGCGATTCGGCCCTACCTGCGCTCGTTGCGGCCGGAGCTTGTGGTTATTGCGGAGACCGAATTCTGGCCGAATTTCTTACGCCTGGCGCACCGCTCCGGCGCCCGCATCGCGGTAGTGAACGCCCGGATTTCCGACCGTTCGTTGTCCGGATATCGGCGCTGGCGCAGAATCATCCGCCGAGTGCTGGAACCGGTTGACCTTTTTCTCTCGCAAACGGAGCAGGACCGAGAACGCCTCGTCGCTATCGGCGTTCCGGAAAATCGGGTTCAGGTGAGCGGGAATTTGAAATTCGATGCTGCAACGCCGGCCGCTGTGCCGATAGTAGCCCGCTTCGGCGCGGCATTACAGCAGTCGCAAACCAAGCCGGTCATTGTGTGCGGCAGCAGCGTCGAAGGCGAGGAGGAACTGCTGCTGGGCGCGTTTGCAAAAGTGCTTGAGACCCATCCCCATGCCGTAATGATCCTGGCTCCGCGCCATCCCGAACGGTTCGGTGTGGTTACGCAGTTACTGGAAAAGGGGAGAATCCGGTTTTGGCGGCGCTCTTCCTGGCATGGTGAGTCAGTTTCCGGTGGCATATTTTTGCTCGACAGCATCGGAGAGCTGGCCGCCCTCTACGCGTTAGCGGACATCGCTTTCGTCGGTGGCAGCCTGGTTCCCCGCGGCGGCCACAATATTCTTGAGCCCGCGCAGTACGGTGTCCCTATCCTGGTCGGGCCCTACACAGAAAATTTTCGCGATATTGTAAAATCCTTTGAAATTCGCGGCGCCGTGCGTGTGGCCACATCCGGCGAGCTTGCTCAAGCTTTCCTGGAGCTGGCGTCGAACGAAGAGCAGCGCAAATCGATGGGAGGGCTTGCCGCGGAAACTCTGCGGGCGCATACCGGCGCGACCCAACGAACGCTGAAAAGCTTAAGAAATTTAGGGATAGCGTCGCCAGAGGACCGGTCCCTCCACCCTGCTCTGAGCGGGAAGGAGGGTGGCCTTGCCACTCCACCACGATGAGTTCCGCGGGACTCGGCTTGCTTAGCTCCGTTTTTGCCGCAGGCGTGCGGGGGCGGAATGTCCTCTATGATCGCGGGGTACTTCGAGCCGCGCGGTTGCGCGGAGCAGTAGTGAGCGTTGGCAACCTGTCAGTAGGCGGTTCGGGGAAAACGCCGTTTGTGATCCTGTTGGGTGAGTTACTCAAAGAGCGGGGCGTCGAGTTCGATATTCTTTCCCGCGGTTATGGACGCCGGACAAGCGGCGTTGCCGTCGTGGATCCCGGTGGATCGGCGAGCGATTTCGGCGATGAACCGCTGCTCATGGCGCGGCGTCTCGGAGCCACAGTCGTGGTTGGCGAAGATCGCCACCAGGCCGGCATATTCGCGGAAAGCAAATTCGGACCGCAGCTGCATATTCTGGACGACGGCTTTCAGCACCGGGCGTTGGCCAGGGATTTCGATATCGTTCTGCTGACTCCGGAAGATGCGCGCGACAGCCTGCTTCCTAAAGGCCGCTTGCGCGAGCCGCTGAGTTCTTTGCACCGGGCAAACGCCGTAGTGCTGGTGAGTGGCGCCTCCACCGAATCGTTTCCGTTAGAGGGAAAGCTCGTTTGGCAGCTGCGCCGTGGGATTTTGCCAAAAGATGTGCCCGGGCGGCCGGTAGCTTTTTGCGGCATTGCGCGGCCACAGAATTTTTTCCGGCAACTGAGGACGGCTGGAATTGAGCCGGTGGCCGAGGCAGTCTACCGCGACCATCATTCCTATACCGGGTCCGATGTGGCCGAACTGCTGGCATTGTGCCGCCAAAGCGAAGGCAACGGCTTTGTGACCACGGAAAAAGACGCCATAAATCTGGGGCCTCTTCAGGGCAAACTTCAGCCGCTGGCGATCGTACCGGTACAGATGAAGCTTATGGACGCACCTAACGTTGTGGATACCTTGCTCCATGCGCTCGCAAGCCGGAAGCGCACGGCGTGAGAAAATCATCCCGTGCCATGAGCAAGCACCTCAAAGAAACGGCGCGGCTGCAGAAGATCGTGGAGTCGTTCTCCAACGTCACGATCACGGTGGTGGGCGATCTCGTAGCTGACGAATTCGTCTTCGGCGAGATCTCGCGCATTTCCCGCGAAGCGCCCGTTCTTATTCTTCGCTACCGCGAGCGCGCCGTGACTCCAGGCGGCGGCGCAAATGCCGTCAATAATCTCGCCGACCTGGGAGTGAACGTGCTGCCGGTGGGGATTGTGGGCAACGATGAAGCGGGGCGCGCGCTGCTTCGTGTTTTCCGTCACAAGCATGTTCCGCTGAGCGGAATTTTGAAAGACAAAGGCCACGCGACGGTGACGAAAACCCGGATTCTTGCCGGGATGACTCACACCTGGCGGCAGCAGGTGGTGCGGGTGGACCGCGAACCGGAAGCGGAACCGAACCCTCATCTCACGCGCGAACTGGTGCTGGCGGCGCGGGAATATCTGCATGCTTCCGATGCGCTGTTGTTTTCCGACTACGGCTACGGGGCGGCAACCCCCGCTATTCTCGACGCCATCCGCGAGAAGAATGCCACCAATGGAGTGCCGGTGGTTCTCGATTCCCGGCACCGCATGCTGCAGTATTCCGGGGTTACGGCAGCAACCCCCAACGAGCCGGAGGTAGAGGAAGCGCTGGGCGTTCAGATCGGACAAGACTGGCCCCAGCTTTGCAGCGCGGCGGCGCAACTGATTTCGCGATTGAAATTGAAGTCGCTGGTCATCACCCGCGGTCATGATGGCATGGTGGCTTTTGAAGGCAAGCACAAACCGGTGGATATCCCGATTTTCGGCTCCGATGAAGTAACCGATGTCACCGGCGCGGGCGACACCGTGATCGCCACATTCACCGCGGCGGTGGCAGCCGGCGCCACCACCGAGGAGGCGGCACATCTGGCCAACTATGCGGGCGGAATTGTGGTGATGAAGCGCGGCACCGCCACGGTGAGCCGGCAGGAATTGCTGGCAGCGCTCGAAAAGTCTCCGCCCGCCACGAGAAATCATTGACCGGCGCAAAGCAAAAGATATTCGATCGCGAACAATTGCGGCGGCAAGCGGACGAATGGCGGCGCGCCGGCCAGACGATCACCTTGGCAAACGGCTGTTTCGATTTGCTGCACGTTGGGCACGTACGCTATCTGCATGCGGCTAAGCAATTGGGCGGGCGTTTGATCGTGGCTATCAATTCGGATGAGTCGGTCCGCAGGTTGAAAGGCGAGGGACGGCCGCTGATGCCGGACACGGAGCGGGCCGAGATTCTGGCCGCGCTGAGCGACGTGGATGCGGTGGTAATTTTCCCTGAGCCCGACGTGCGGGCGATCATCCGCGAGATTCGCCCCGATATTCAGGCGAAGGGCACCGATTACACCGCCGATACGGTGCCGGAACGCGACGTGGTGGTCGAATGCGGCGGCCGGGTGGAGATCGTCGGCGATCCCAAGGACCATTCGGCGAGTGAAATCATTCGTTCGCGGCTCAGCCCGCAGCGCCGGTGAGCAAATTGACGTTGGACCAGGATCGCCAAGCTGCCGTCAGTATCGCCTCGCAATCTGCTGATTGTGCGATTAGGCGCGATGGGGGACATCATCCACACGCTGCCGGCGGCGGCGGCATTGCGCCAGGCATTCCCGGAGGCAAACATTGGCTGGGTCATCGAGGAGCGCTGGGCTGAGTTGTTGTGCACCTTGCCCACTCCGCGTTCCGGACCGCGCTCTCCACAACGGCCGTTGGTGGATCGTATTCATACTGTGAACACGACCAGATGGCGAAAGGCGCCTTTCTCGCTGCAAACCTGGCAGGAGGTTGCGGCGGCGCTGAGTGATTTGCGCGCGGCGGCGTATGAGATCGCCGTGGACTTCCAGGGGGCTGCGCGTTCGGCGCTCATCGCGCGCTGGTCGGGAGCGGCGGTTATCTATGGTGTACGGCAGCCGCGAGAGAATATCGCCAGCATGTTCTACACGCGCACCGTCACTGCCCACGGAGATCACGTCGTTGAGCAGAATCTTTCTCTGGCGGAAGCGGTTGCCGGCAGGCCGCTCCCAGATGCCGGAGGTGGTATTTCCTCACGATGAGGCAGCAGAGAAGGTGTGCGAGCAACGGCTGCACGACAAGAGGCATCCGTCACTTTGTCGATCATGAATCCGGGCGCCGGGTGGGGTGCGAAACGATGGCCGGCAGAGCGATATGCCGAAGTCGCGAAACGCCTGTCAGAAGATGGACTGCGAGGTGATCGTAAATTTCGGGCCCGGGGAAGAAGAACTTGCCCAATGTGTGGAGAAGGCAAGCGGAGGCGCGGCCGAGGGCATCGCCTGCTCGCTCACACAGCTCATTGCACTCACACGCCGCGCCGAACCTCTTCATCGGCGGCGATACAGGCCCGATGCATCTGGCGGCTGCGCTGGGTATCCCCGTCGTCGCGATCTTTGGCCCGACCAACCCGGCGCGCAATGGTCCATTCGGAACGAGGAGCATCGTGCTGCGCAGCTCTTCGAGTATTACCTCCCACGCCCGGCGCACCAAGCCGGAGGAGGGGCTTCTCGAAATCCAGCCGGACGCAGTCGTGTCCGCGGCCCGGCAATTGCTTGGGGCGTCTAATGGCTAGCTGGTCCTCCACCGCACGAAAGATTCGTGTGCCCCTGGGCTTTGTGTTTGCGGCAGCTTATGCATGGCTGGCAAACCCGACCGCCCGTTCAATGCTGAGTGGCGCTGTGCTGGTGACGCTCGGGCTGGGCATCCGAGCTCTGGCCTCGGGACACGTGCAAAAAAACGAGCAGCTCACGACCTCCGGCCCTTACGCCTACACGCGAAACCCGCTTTACCTGGGCTCGTTGATTCTCGCCTGCGGATTTGCGCTCGCCGCACGAAGCTGGTGGGTTGGCCTGGGCATCGTCGTTCTGTTTTTTGCAATTTACCTGCCCGTCATCCGTTCGGAAGAGGCATTTTTGCGGAGCAAGTTTCCCGAATTCGACGAATATGCCGCGCATGTTCCCAGCCTGCTCCCGCGTCTCACCCCATTCCGCTGCCGTTCCGGGTCATTCTCGTGGAATCTCTACTGGAAGCATCGGGAATACAACGCGCTGCTCGGCTCGGCGGTGGTTGCGGCGGCTCTGGTGATCAAATTAATTTGGGTCAAGTAGCCGCAGGAATGACCAGTCTAGCCTAAGCGAATATTCCAGCGAAGCGTTGAACGGTCAGGCGGGGCTACTGCAGCCGGTAGCGCTCGTTCATCAGCCGCTGCAGACGCGGCTTGTAGAGCAGATCGTAGGCGAGTTCTTTTTCCGGGAACATGGCCAGCGCCGCCCGCTTGGCGCCTGCCGCCAGTTCGGAAGCTTCCTCGACGGTAAGGCTAGGGTCCTGGCCGATGACGGACATCACCATCCCCATCATCACCTGCAAGCGGCGGATCTTGCGCGCCTCCTCAACGGTCTCGTTTGCGTGTTCCGGCGTGCAATTCAGGTTCTCCACGGGCCCTCACTCCTCATCAAGCCGGTCGGCCGACTAATTTGATTGGATGACTCTGCCAGGCAGCGCGATGCCGTCCCAAGTTGCCTCCATTTTCGCAGTCCCGGCGGTCGCCGACAAATGCCGGCCGATGCTGCACTTCGGTCATCCATGACGCAACCAGCGCCCGGGAGAGTACAATGCAGAGCGGAGGCGGCATGGCAGAGGGCACCAGCAAACTCAAGCAGAACGACAAACCAAACCCCAACGAGAAGCTCGTGCGGGTTTTCGATACCGAGCAGGAATCTGAGGCCATGGTGGTCCGGGGTTTACTTGAGTCTCAGGGGATTGAGTCCGAACTGACAGCCATTGACGCGCCGCAGGACATCCTGCCGGGAGTCGGCGGCAATATCGTTGTGGTGCGCCAGGAAGATGCCGCCCGAGCAAAAGAGCTGATCGAGGAATACCGTCAGACCCCGACCGAGATTGAAACTGAGGACGCCTCCGACGAAGGTCAGTGAAGCTCGGGCAAGCTGGGAATGACTGACTTGCCGTCAAGATAGAACGTTACCGCTCCATCCATATCGGTTCGGTAGGTAGATACTTGCGATTCCTCCAGCCGGCTGAGAACTTCCTGCCGGGGATGCCCGTAGACGTTTCTTGCTCCCACAGAAATCAGAGCAAACCGTGGGTGCACTGCGGCCAGCAGTTCCGGAATCGTGGACGTCGCACTGCCGTGGTGCGCCACTTTCAGCAGATCTGCCTGCGGTTCCTCTTCCGCGATGCGCCGTTCGGTTGCGCGCTCGGCATCGCCTTCGAGCAGCGCAGATGTGCTTCCGTAACTGATCTTCATCACCAGCGAATCGTCGTTGCGCCGCCGCGATTGACTGACCGGATCAGGTTGGGGCGCGAGGATGCGCACTGCGCTTCCCCCTACCTCGAAATTGTCTCCCGCAGTGTGAGAGATCACGGGGATGCGCAAAGCTGCCGCCTCCCGTAGCAAGCTTTGCAATTCTTCCGATGGTGTATCCGCTCCCAGCCACAATTCGCAGGGATGGAAGTTGCTGAGGATGGCCGCCATTCCGCCAATGTGATCGGCATGGGCATGCGTGACCACGACAGCGTCCAGGTGGCTGATGCCGCGTGACCAGAGATACGGCGATACCACATCTTCGCCAACGTCCAAATCGGAATGGGTCCAGCGGGGCATTCCCCCGGCATCCACCAGCAACGTGCGGCCCTGAGGGCAGGACCACAAAGATCGAGTCGCCCTGGCCGACATCAATCGCCGTCACTTCTAAAGTCCCTGCCCGGATTTGCGGACGGGGAGGAACAAGGGTGATCCAAATAGCGCTGGCGGCCATGGCCGCCAGACCCGCCGCTGCGAATAAGCCTCGGCGGCGGATCAAGACCATGGCGAGCACGAGCGCCGCGGTTCCGGTGAGGAGCACTGCCAGCGTCGGCGTGGGCACACGGGCATCCGCAATCTGCAAACTTCCCATCCAGCGCACGCCGCCGCTCATGATCTGGAGCGCGAACCCGGCAACCAGCGCCGGAATCTTAGCCAGGGGCAGCCAAATGTAGCTCAAGACGAGCGCGAGGATGGCCGCCACCATTACCAGTTCGGTCAGCGGCACCGCCAAAATATTTGCCGGCAAGCCGACGATCATGGCACGGTGGAAATAGAACACCATCGGCAACACCAGTCCGATTTGAATGACGGCTGAGATCAGCAGAAACTCGCACGCGATCAGCAGCAGTCGCGTAACCGCAGCCAGCGTTTTCAGTACGATTGCGGCCGCCGGCAAAGCGCGAGACTCGGCCGGAAATCATCCGCAGATCAAGCCGCCATTGCGCCATGCGCGGCGGCAGAGCAACGTCGTAGCGAATCGAATCCAAATGCCGCAAAGCGCGTGAGTAGGGCTGGGTGGTGCGCTCGAGCAAAGGAATGCCGATGCCGGCAATAATCAGGACACAGAGAAAGCTGAGCTGAAAGCTCGCTCCCAGCAGTTCTTTGGGGTTCACGATAAGCAAAGCCAGCGCCGCGGCACCAATCGCGTTAAGCGTGGACCGTCCCCGATAAAAGAATTTGGCCGCCAGGTAAACCGCCAGCATGAGCGTGGCCCGCCACACAGGTGCGCCAACGTCGGTAAGCCATGCGTACCCCGCGATCAGGCAGATCGCAGTAAGGCTGGCGATCTCATTCTTCACTCGCAGGCGGCGCAGAAGCCAGAATGCGGCCAACGCCAGTATCCCGACTTTCAAGCCGGAGATCACCAGCACGTGATACGCGCCGGAGCGCTGAAAGTCTTTCTTCAGGGAGCGGCCCAGGAAAGATTCCTGGCCCAGCAGCATCGCATTGACGAGAGCCGCCTCATCCGCGGGCCAAAGCGCCTGGATTCTTTGCGCCAGACTGCGGTGAATCCGCGTGCGCCACAACTCCGCGCGGCTGCCGGTGAATCCGGGAAGCATCTCTACTTCTTCGCTTTTCGTCGAACCCAGAGCGCTGATGCCCTGATCCTCCAAATAGCCACGATAGTCAAACGCTCCCGGGTTGCGAAAATTGCGCGGCGCAAAAAGCCTGGTTGGAAATCGCAGGCGTTCGCCGTAGCGGAAGAGGTGGGTGGCCGCAGGATTGTTTGTCGATGCGGTTTCAGGCTGCTTGCCATAGATCCCAATGCGCAGCCCGGAGCGCACAGAACTTGTTCTGCCATCGATCCCGATTTCTTCCGTCTCGACCTCCAGCGTCTGCCGGGTTTCTCGCCCGTCCTGCTGCAAAATTCCGTCAGCGGTGGCGTGGGCTGTCACCAGCACTTCTTGCTCCATCGAGCGGAAGTTGGCTGGGCTTGGCAGCCTCCATCCCGGCGCGAAGTTGTATGTCGAGGGCGCCGACCGCAAACATCGCAGCCAATACGAGCGCAAAGGATAGCCACACCCGCCTCCGCTGCAGGCCAATTGCAAATACGCCGAACAACGTGGCTGCCGCAATCCACCACGTCGGTGGCCGCCAGACATAGAGGCCAGCCGCAATACCCGCTGAAAAAGCCAGCGCCGCCCAAAGCAGCGGCTGGCGAGGACTCGCTCGCCGCTCGGTCGTGGTTTTTTGCAGGAATTCTTCGCCGGCGGGTGACTTCGCAAGCGGCAGGGGTTTCCGTCCGCCCGCCTGCGTATTTTTCTTCAAACTGAGCACAGGTTCACGGATTTGGAAGCCTCAGCAATGCAGATGATTCTGGGAGGAAACAGCTAAGCTTTATTGAACCAGATGAAACACACTTTCCAGATGAAACGTCTGCGGAAACAAATCCACCAAATGCGCCTGTTCTATCTTGTATCCGGCAGCCAGCAAGCCACCTAGATCGCGTGCCAGCGTGGCCGGATCGCAGGAAACGTAAGTCAGCCGCGGCGATTGCAATGCGGCCAGTCCCTTTACCACGGTGGCGCCTAGCCCGCCCCGCGGCGGATCCACTACGATCAATTCGGGCCTCCATCGGCCGGATTTCCGCAAGAACTGCTCCGTGGTGGCACAAACCGCTTTTACGTTCGCCGGAGAATTGTGGACCAGATCGTCATAGGAAGTCTGTGACGACTCCACAGCGATCACCTGTGCAAAACTTTGGGCCAGAGCTGCTGGCAAAAAGGCCAACCCCAGCATAGAGGTCCAGCGCGAGCTCTCCGCGGGACGACTGGGTGACCGAATCCACCAACTCGCCTACCAAATGCCGATTTACCTGAAAGAAGGCTCCCGCGCTTACCCGGTACGAGGCCGTCCCCACGCGATATGCCAATTCTTCCGCGCCAGTTCCGGCCAGCAACTCCGCTTCATTCTCAGTACGTTGCGGAGAAGGTGGGCTGTGCTGAACTGCCACCGCGCCCACAATTTCAGGCAGCAGGTTGCGAACTTCTTCCGCCATGGACCGCGCCGCGTCCACGGCTAGTCCTGGCGAGCAATGCAGCTCGATCAAAAGTTCTTTGTCCTCTGCGTTCGCGAAAAGTTCGACTTCCTGCAAACCTGCTCCCACTTGAGTTCCGCGGCCCCACTGCCCAAGCGCACCCATGGCCCGATTGATCAGCGGAGAGCTGATGGGGCAGCTCTCCACCGGCAACAGTTCATGCGAATTGAATTTGAAGTAGCCGAGAGCAAACTGCGGCGCGGTCTGAACTTTGAACCGGCTGCGGTTGCGATAGTTCCATGGCGGCGACGGATGAACCATGAGTTCGCTGTCCAGCTCCAGCTTGGCGATACGCCTCAGGTTCTCCTTCAAAATGCCTGATTTGATCTCCAGTTGCTGCTCGTAGCTGGTGTGCTGATAGTGGCATCCCCCGCAGCGCTGAAAGTAGGGACAGCCGGGCTCAATGCGCCCGGCTGAAGGTTGCAGAATCTGGTCGAGTTGCGCGCGGGCAAACCCAGGCTTCTGCTCGATGAGGGTAGCCTCGACTTGCTCCCCAGGAAGCACAAACGGCACGAACACGGCTTTGCCACGGCCGTGCTCGTCGGCAGGCAACCGCGCCAGCCCATCGCCGCCATAAACGAGTTTTTCGATAGTGAGAAGCACTAGGTGATTTAACCACAGAGAACCCAGAGGGCACAGAGAGCAAGCGTTGGCAAAGCGCTTACATGTAAAACAAACTCAGTCGCGGCACCCCATACTTCTCCAGAAGCCGCTTGTGTGTATATTGCTTCAGCAGTTGCTCGATCTGCGCTCCCGGCATTTTTCGCCGGTAAGGAGCCATCGCCCGGTCCGCCTCCGCCCGCACCGTCATGACCTGTTCGTCCGGAATCGCCGCCAAAAGCACGGCAAAGAGTTTTTCTTCCAGCACGGTCAGCCGTCTTTCTAAATCTTCCAGATGAAGCTTAGTCTTCCCTTCCTCGACCTCGGACGCCAGCCGGCGCAAACTTTCCGCCGCCTCTTTCGCCAGTTGTTGGCAGGAAATCCCACGTCCTGAAGGCAATTGAGCCGAATCCAATTCCTTCGCATTTCGCCGCAGGAAAGGGGCAATCTCGCCGCCGCTGAATCCCGCCGGATCTTTCTGCTCCGCCGTATTTCCTCCCACCGCCGCTTCCTTCATCTCTTCGGCTGCAGCCAGCACTTCCTGTGCACAGTAAGCGAGGGAATTCACCTTGCGCTGCGACGGGCGCTTTTCATAGCGCGCAAATGCCGCATCAATTCCGCGCAGCACGGCTTCCAGAGGAATACCCGCATCTTTCCAGGTCTCGATCAGAGCCCAGTCCAAAGTGGAGAGCAGCAACCCGCCGCCGCGCCGTCGCTGAAACTGCTCCTCAATTTCGGTGAAATAGTTGAAGTAGTTGTCCACGACTGCTCAGTGGGTGCGCTGCTTAGAGGATGGTCTAGAGGAAGAACTTCGCCCCACATCGCCAGGCGCGACTTCTCGTGCCGGTTTCGCTCCCGCATTGCGTTCCCAGATAATGCGTAATCCTTCTAAAGTAAGAAAGTCGTCCACGTGTTTTATGTACTTCGATCCCGTACCGATCAGTGTCGCCAGCCCGCCCGTGGCAATTACGCTGGTGCTCTCCCCTATCTCGGACAGAAGCAATTGAAGAATTCCGTCCACTAATCCCAAATAGCCGTAGTAGAGGCCTGACTGCAAGCTGCCCACTGTCGTTGTCCCAATCACCGCCGCGGGCTTGCGGATGTCCACACGCGGCAAGCGCGCCGTGTTCTCAAACAAGGCGTCGGCAGAAATTCCAATCCCTGGAGCAATGACGCCTCCCTGGTATTCTCCGCGCGCGGAAACACAATCGAACGTGGTCGCCGTGCCGAAATCCACCACGATACACGGGCCTCCATATTTCATGAATGCAGCCACAGCGTTCACAATACGGTCGGCGCCCACCTCGGCCGGGTTGTCGTACAGCACCGGCATTCCCGTCTTTATTCCCGGCTCGACAAACAGAGGCTTGGTGTTGAAGTAGCGCTCGCAGACCTCGCGCAACGTCGAATCCAGCGGTGGAACTACGGACGAAATCATGATCCCATGAATTCCATTCGCCTCCAGATCGGCCATAGCAAACAAATTCCGAAACAGGACGCCATACTCGTCCACGGTTTGAGTTTTGATGGTCGCCACCCGCCAATTCGCCACAAGCCTGTCATACTGAGGCTGGCGGACGCCGCCATTAGTCTCATGCGGGGCGTTCGAGGCAAACACCCCAAGAACCGTATTGGTGTTGCCGACATCCAGCACTAAGAGCATAGAGATCAATTCTCAGAGCAGCTTCACCGTGCCGCTCAGCACCTTCTGCATTCCCTGCGAGGACCGTACCAGGAGGAAGCCATCGGCATCGAGGCCAGCCGTTGTCCCCTCCACACCGCCGTTCTCCTCAACGCGGACCTGCCTTCCGCAAACCGATGAGGAACGCTCTGCAAAGCGTTGCAAGATACTTTTACGGCCGTTGCTGCCAAGCAGTTCCCGATACTCGCGGTCCAGTGATTTTAGCAAAGCCACGCACAGCTCCACGCGCGACCACGGCTTGCCACTCGCCAACCGTAACGACGTGGCGATGGGCTGCAAGTCTGCCGGGAAGTCCGTCTGATTCACATTGATGCCGATTCCAACGACCAAGTGTCGGACACGCGTGGCTTCGGCATTCATTTCGATTAAAATACCGCAGAATTTCTTGCCTTCGATGAGCAGATCGTTGGGCCACTTCAAATCGGCTTGTATTTGTGGATCAATTTCGCGGATCGCTTCATGCACAGCCAATCCCGCAGCCAGCGACAAAATCAGCGCTTCCGAAGGCGGCACTGGGGGACGCAAAACCACGGAACAATAAATGCCATCCGATTGCGCCGAATGCCATGAGTGCCCTCCCCGCCCACGGCCGGCAGTCTGCTGTTCGGCAAGGTACACGCTGCCCTCAGGCGCGCCCGCATCGGCCGCTTCCATGGCAACTAGCGTTGGTCGAACCGGTCTTGTAATAGTGATGAATATGATGGCCGAAGATTGTGCCCCGCACCAGCGGCGCAACCATGTCGGGTAGGAGAAGGTCAGGCACGGCTTTCAGCTGATATCCGGTCGAAGGATGCCCGGCAATGTCAACTCCGAGACTTCCGCAACTGTTGAACCAACCGCCAGACTTCTGACCGGCTGGAGCCAATTTCCGCGGCAATCTTCGTACCGCTGACCACCACAGTGGCGTGATCAGCAAGCAGGCGGACGATACGGCTAAGGCGAAGGTCCGTTCGCTCCTGCGTGCAGGTTGTGCGCAGCGGTCGACCTCGCGCCCGTGTTGCGAATTGTTCGTGCTTTTCTTATGCGGGAATTATGCGGCAGAGCGGCCAAAACATGGAAGTGCCTTTAGGTGCCGGCTCTTGTTCTCTGTGGCCTCTGTGTCCTCTGCGCTGAGCTTATGCCGGAGTTACTCTCAAACTCAGATCGACCGGCCAATGGCGAGTGCGTCAGAGCGCCCACCGAAATGAAATCCACTCCCGTTTCCGCATAAGCCCGCACATTCTCCAGCGTAATGCCGCCTGAGCACTCTAGTGGAGACCGGCGCTCCAGGCGAGAACACCGCTCGACCGCAGATTTCACGTCCACCACGGACATATTATCGAGCAGAATCGACTCGGCGCCATGGGTCAGTGCTTCTTCCAGTTCCCGGGGCGAACGCACTTCCACCTCGATCAACTGCTCGCCCCGGCGGTTGCGCAGGGCACGATCCAATACCGGCACGATTCCCCCGCCAGCGCAATGTGATTGTTCTTGATCAGCACGCCATCGGAAAGGTCGAGCCGGTGGTTTTGCCCGCCCGCCGCAACGCACCGCATACTTATCGAGCATGCGCAGCCCGGGCACAGTCTTGCGCGTGTCGAGGATTTTCGCCTTCGTACCCGAAATCGCCTCCACGAATTTGCGTGTCAGCGTCGCGATCCCGCTCAGCCGCTGCATAAAATTCAAAATCACTCGCTCGCAGGAAAGAATCACCCGCGCATTGTGGCGGATCACCGCCGCCGTCTGCCCGCTGCGCATGCGAATGCCGTCAAACACCTCGGGATGGCTGGTGATTTCATAGTGCGAACTGACCGCGCCATCGAGCGCGGCGTAGACGTCGAAAATGCGCGGCACCAGGCCCAGCCCCGCCAGAACGCAGTCCTGTTTGACCAGAATGGTCCCTGTAGCCCGTTGCTGCGGATCAATGCAGGCGTAGCTGGTGGCGTCGCGCGTCGCCCGGTCCTCGAGCAGCGCATTTTCGATGATGGCGGTAATCCGCCGGCTATTCCAGTCCATAGTTCCTGTCTATGTGGGGCGGGCGCCCTCGCCCGCCAACCCCGCTGGGTGCCCATCCCCGCGCGTTCTTTGCGCGAGAAGTGCAAAGCACGAAATCATGCAACTCACCCGCACCCCAACTCCTTCATCTTACTTACGGTCTTCTCCTGCAGCACCGTCAGTTCCTGCTGCTGCTTCCGCAAATTCTCCACTACCTTTGCCGGAGCCTTGGCCAGAAACCCTTCATTGCCCAGCTGCTTCTGCCCGCTGGCAATTCCCTTCTCGATCTTCTCCAGCTCTTTTTTCAGCCGCTCGCACTCCGCCACCACATCAATCTTGCGTTCGTAAACCACATGCACATCGAATCGCGCCGTATGCCGCGCCCCCGGCAACTTGGCGAGAGAAGTTATCGACGAAGGTGATCGTCTCCACCCCCGCCAGCCGCTCCACCGCACCTTGATTCTCTTCGATGAGAAATTTTATCTCCGGCTCATGCGCATACACCTGAATCGGCACCTTCACCTTCGGTTCGACCTTCAGCTCCGCCCGCAAGTTCCGCACGCCGACGATCAGGTCCTGCAGGATCGCCATTTGCGTCTCCGCCGTTACATCAATTTGTTCTTCACCTGCCTGCGGATATTCGGCAAGGGCGATGGACTGCAACGGCGGCTTGCCGTCATAGATGGCGTGCCAGATTTCGTCCGTGATGAAGGGCATCACCGGATGCAGCAGGCGAAGAGATGCGTCAAACAGGTTCACAAGATTCCGGCAAGCCGCTTCCGCCGAGTTCGCCTCAGCCTCTGAGGCGAGGCGCGGTTTGATCAGTTCGATGTACCAATCGCAAAAATCTCCCCAGAAAAAGTCGTAAATGCGATTTGCCGCCTCGTGAAACCGAAACGTCTCCAGCGCCTCGTTCACATCCTTCGCCGCACGATTGAACCGCGAAAGAATCCACTTGTCGTCCAGCGTGTCAGCCCGAAAGCCAGCAACACCTGTGTAGGGACGGAGCCTTGCTCCGTCCAAAGTTGCCCCGGCCAGGGCGGGGCGAAGCCCCGCCGCCCCACCGTCCTTGCCAATCCGGTCGACATTCATGAACATGAACCGCGCCGCGTTCCAGATCTTGTTGGCAAAGTTGCGGTAGCCCTCGGTCCGGCCTTCGCTAAACGCCACATCGGTCCCCGGCGCCGCCATTGCTGCCAGCGTGAAGCGCGTTGCGTCCGTCCCGAAGCGCTGGATCACCTCAATCGGGTCAACCACATTCCCCTTGGTCTTCGACATCTTCTGCCGGTCGGCGTCGCGCACCAGCATGTGGATGTAGACATGCCGAAACGGAACGCTGTCATCTTTCGCCTCCGCCTCGCCGCTCGCCGCCTTGATCGCCGCATCCTGCTGGTGCCCCTGCATGAAGTGGCAGCCGAACATGATCATGCGCGCCAGCCAGAAAAACAAAATGTCGAAGCCGGTGATCATCAGCATGTTGGGGTAGAAGACTTCGAGGTCGCGCGTCTGTTCAGGCCAACCCAGCGTGGTGAAGGGCAGCAGCCCCGAGGAGAACCAGGTATCGAGGACATCGGTATCCTGCGTTACCGCCCCTCCGCACTTGAGGCACTTCGCCGGCGCCTCGCGTGCCACAATAATCTCTCCGCACGAGCAGTGCCATGCCGGAATGCGGTGTCCCCACCACAGCTGCCGCGAAATGCACCAGTCGTGGATGTTCTCCATCCAGTTCAAATAAATCGTCCGGTAATTTTCCGGCACAATCGTGATCGCGCCCGACTCGACCGCCTGCGCTGCGCGCTCCGCCATCGGCTTGATCTTGATGAACCACTGCGTCGAAAGCCGCGGCTCGACCACCGTCCCGCAGCGGTCGCACTTGCCGAGCGGCAGCGTGTGGTCTTTTTCTCCCACCAGAAAGTTCCCCGCCGCCAGATCGGCCAGCACCCGCTTGCGACCGACATAGCGGTCCAGCCCGGCATACGGCCCGGCATTCGCGTTCATCACCGCGTGCTCATCCATCACGTCAATCTGCGGCAGGTTATGCCGCAAGCCGGCCTGAAAATCGTTAGGATCGTGGGCCGGCGTTACCTTCACTGCGCCCGTGCCAAACTCCGGCTGCGCCAACTCATCGGTGATGATGGGAATCTCGCGGTTCATCAGCGGCAGCAGAACTTTCTTTCCGTGCAGGTGCTGATAGCGCTCGTCACGTGCGTTCACCGCGACCGCAGTATCGCCCAGCATTGTCTCGGGCCGCGTGGTGGCTACGGTGATGAATTCATTGCTGCCGATCACCGGATAGCGAATCTCCCACAGTTTGCCCGCCACATCTTCGTGCTTAACCTCCAGGTCGGAGATCGCCGTCTCACAGCGCGGGCACCAGTTCACGATGTACTTCGCGCGGTAGATCAGCCCTTCTTCATACAGCCGGACAAAAACCTCGCGCACCGCGCGCGAAAGATTCTCGTCCATGGTGAAGTACTCGCGGTCCCAATCCACCGAGGCGCCCAGCCGCTTCATCTGGCCGAGAATGCGCCCGCCATAGTGCCGTTTCCATTCCCACACCCGCTCCACGAACTGCTCGCGCCCCATCTCGGCGCGCTTTTTTCCCTCGGCCGCCAGCTGCCGCTCGACCATGAGCTGCGTGGCGATGCCGGCATGATCGGTGCCCGGCAGCCAGAGTGTAGTGAAGCCGCGCATGCGGTACCAGCGCACGATGATATCCATCTGCGTCTGCTCGAACATGTGCCCCATGTGCAGAAAACCCGTGACGTTCGGCGGCGGCAGCAGCAGCGTAAACACTGGTTTCGTATCACCGGGTGAGGGTGTAAGCGTCGAGAAAAGCTTCTCCTTCACCCAGTATTCCGCCCAGCGCTGTTCGATCTCGCCAGGCTCGTAGGATTTGGGAAGTTCGTGAGACATGGAGGAAGCGGCCCTTTGGTACTTAAGCACGCAGCATCTAGCTGAACCGCTGTAGCCAAATGCCGGGTGCCAAGTCCTATGGCGGAACTTCGATCTTACAGGCTATGGAAAAATACGGTCAAACCGGGCCGGGGATTATAGGGATTGAGGGGATTTTGCTACACCCCCTGGGCCGGGCTCGCTGGCGGGGCGCGCTGGCTGGCAGGGTGAGCGGGCTTAGGGGTAAGTAGCGAAGAAAAGCGCACACTCGTGCTAACGCTTGCTTGCGACACAATTAGACCAACTGAGAGCGGCATTGCGCAAGCTGGCCGAAAGCGTTTAGCGTCAGGGCGACGCCCTGGGATTCTTGGCGAAAAATCCCCACAGCACTCATTGCCGGTCCTGCGTACGTCAGGTATTCCCGGCACGCGCATCATGAAACAGGTAATTATCGGCTTAGGACGCCTGCCGATGCTCGATTCGCTCTCCCAGATTTCCCCTAGGGTGTCGCTTTCCCATTGTGACCATTGCTTCCGCTGATGTCTTGCTGATGGCCCTTGTCGTCGGCGTACAGACCACTCATTAGATAGGCGCTTGCCCTAACCCGGCCCATCTCCTCGTAGATGTACTGGCGAAGATCGGCCACGTCAAGAATGCGGCTTCCATCGTTAAGGTGTGCTTTCCGGACTGCCGCATCCAACGATACGCAGCGTCAGCACGTCTCAGCTCAGGGGGCCTGGAGTGGCAATCTGGTCAGTGCTTGTGGTTGGGGAGCGTGAAGTGGGCAGGCGGGAAGATCGGTTCGATTATTACATTCGCTCCTCAGCGAGTCCCTGAAGGGGGAATAAGCGCCGCCCACCAAGACAAGGGTCCCTAGGTTTCGCCCGGCCAAGGCTAGGCGGCTTCTAATTATCTGGTTGCTTCAGCAAGCCCCAATAGGTTGCGGTTGAGATCCCTCGCTCCCCGAATTTGTTCGTACTCGGTTGATCTGCGGCTGGTTCCGAGACCAAGGAGTGTCTGAAATGCGGCTGCCGGCGTCTTGCGGCGGTTGCGTCGAAACACGAATTCGTTGAGGTAAACCTGGAGTTGGGCCTTGCTCACTCCGTGGTAGGTGCCGATCAGCCACTGTTGGAGGTTGCCAATCGCCCGATCGGCAAGTGGTACAGCGGACTTCATGCCTTTGCGCAACTCCGATCGGAGGGGTTGGTTGCGAGCGACATGTTTAAAGCCGGCCTCCGACAGACCGGAGAAACTTTTAAGGCCGTCCGTATAGATGGTGGAACCGAGCGCGACGTTCTGGGTGAGGAACGGCATTATCGTGGCGGCCTTGAAGTCGGGAATCACGCTCATGCGGACTCGACCGGAAGCTTGGCCACGCTTTTCCACGGCCACCAGGACGAGAGCCGCCCGCCGTTCCTTGAGTTGTCGGCTCCCCCGCAGTCCGGCTTGCTCGCCGCCAACCCACGTGTCATCAACCTCTACCTCGCCGCGCAGGGGTTCCCGAGCCGCATTCACCATCGCTCGGCGGAGTTTGTGAAGCATCATCCACGCGGTCTCGTAACAACACAGACCGAGTTGGCGCTGCAGAAGCAGGGCAGGTACGCCACGCTTGTCCGTGGTCATCAGATATGCCGCCCAGAACCAATGGGTCAGCGGAATCTTCGTGCGGTGAAGAATGGTTCCAGATGTCAGCGAAATCTGGTGCCGACACTGGGCGCATTGGTAGCGCCTTTGGTTCACCAATTCGTAGCATCTTTCGTGCCCGCATCGAAGGCAAATAAACCCATCTGGCCAGCGACAAGTCGCCAGATACTTCTGGCAGGCCTCCTCGGTAGCAAAGTCGGACTGAAACTGGCGAAGCGTCTTGGGAAACGCTGGTCGCGGCACCCTCTACACTACCTATGGGGGCTTGCTGAAGCAACCAGATAATTAGGAAAGGCGGCTTCAAGGGGCATTGTAGGGAAGTTGGTCGTGGAGCACAACGCTGAGAAGCGAGCTGTGGACCTGTAACCCGCCATTGTAGTGAATCAAGCCTAATTTCCTGAACCGGTTCATGAAAAAACTCACTCGCGCCCGAGTGGTGCCGATCATTTCCGCTAGAGTTTCCTGACTAATCTGAGGAACGACGGGTTCGGGTGCGCTTGCCCCCTGGGGTGAGACAAACAGTTAAGAGATAGTTCGCCGTTCGCTGCAAAATGCTGGACCGGCAGACCAAGTGTACTGCACACTGCCCCCGGTTGGTGAAGCGGAGGCGGGCTCTGGTGGAGACCAACCCGCCGAGGAATAGCCAACTGCAACTCATCGAGGCCGATGAGCGCTGGGGGCAGGGCAGCAAACCAGCTCCCAGCGTGTTCCCACGCCAACGTCGGATCGAAAGATTGCCCATGCCTCAAAAACTCACCAAGAAAGTTGCCGCGCAGCGGCCTCCAAGGTTTGTGCTGCCAGCTGTGCTTCAAACTCGGCGGGCGGCACGTAGCCGAGCGCGGAGTGCAGGCGTTTCTGGTTGTAGATCTTTTCCAGGAACTCACCGATCGAGGCGCGCGCCTCGGCCAGATCGCGATACTCGTTGCGGTAGACCTCTTCGTACTTCAGCGTCTTCATGAACGACTCGCAGGCGGCGTTGTCCCAGGGATTTCCCTTGCGCGACATGCTGATGCGAATCTGGTTCATTTCCAGCAAGCCGGTGTAGTCGCCACTGGCGTACTGCGAGCCGCGGTCGGAGTGATGAACCAGTCCCGGCAGCGGCGCGCGCTTGGCCAGCGCCATGCGCAACGCGGTTAACGTCAGTTCGTCGTCGAGCCTGCGATCCAGCGCCCAGCCGATCACCCGGCGCGAGAAGGCGTCCAAGATCGCCGCCAAAAACACGAACTCTTCCCGCAGCCTGATATACGTCAAATCTGCGATCCACAGCTGGTTGACACCGGTCAGCACCAACTCCCGCGCCAGGTTCGGATAGATTCTGCGACCGTGGTTGGAATCGGTCGTGATCAGAAACTTGCGCCGCCGCACGCACAGCAGGTTGTCTTCGCGCATCAGCCGATACACGCGCTTCGGATTTACCGTCCAGCCCTGGCGGCGCAACTCGGCGGTGATGCGCGGCCGCCCGTAGCACGGCCACTCCAGCGCGATATGCTGGATCGCGTCGCGCCACTCCATGTCGCGATCCGCGGTTGGTTTCGCTCCTGGATCGAAGCGGTAGAAGCTGGACCGAGAGACCCGGCCCAGCTCCACCATGCGTTGCGTCGTCAATCCGCCGCCCGCCTTCATCGCTTCCCGGACCTGGCGGTGGATGGCGGATTTCCATTCGACACCTGCAGCATCCGCTGTTCTTCGATGCGCTGCAAGCACCCTTTCAAAAAATCGATCTCCAGCGTTTGCTGCCCGATCTTGCGCTCGAGCTCTGCAATCCGCCCTTCCGACCAGCGTCGCTGCCCCTGACCGGAAAACGCATTGCCCGGCCCTTGCCGGAACTCCTTGCGCCAGCGATGCAGCACGTTAGGGTTGACTTCCATTGCCCGCGCTACTTCGGCAATGGCATTCCCTTGCTCTAGCCGCTGCACTGCGGCCAACTTGAACTCTCGAGTAAACCGCCTGCGAGACAATCCCATGACTCATTTTCTCCATTCCATGGTTTTTGTCTCTTAACCGGTTGTCTCATTTTTGGGGGCAAGTCCAGGGAACCCCTTCCTTGCCAAAATGAGCGAGTATGAGAAGGAGACGGGCCAGTCTCTTTTCGCTGGAATTGAAGAGGTGATCTACCAAGTCCTCTTCGTAGCGGATATTTCGCGCCAGCAAATACGCTACGAACATATCGGAAAAGGCGTGTTCACGATGAAGCGCCTGCATCATAGCTTTCTTCTCGATCCGTAAAATCTCGCAATCGGTCATCGCCTCCGCGGACCCCATACGCAAAGTCTGCCCTGCCAGTGATCCTTCCCCAAAAAAATTCCCCCGATCCAATATTCCAATTGTGGCTTCCTTGCCGTTCTTGGACACGACAACGAGCCTAACCTTGCCTTTTCGGATGTAAAACACTGCATCAGCGACACCCCCTTGGGCAAAGATGGTCTTCTCCTTAGGAAACTGCAGGATTCTCCTTCCCTCGCCAATGGTCGCGAGGAATGCCTGCGGGTCGAAACTAGGAATCTTCTTAGGTCCAGGAACAGGAGGCATCAATTGTGCCACCACATTAAATCAGTTGAGCTTATACGAATGAAGTCTTATTAACTCTTAGTACGACTCGGGGCGTGCATCTGATTGAATACGGAACTTGCCGTACGAGTACGGGGGGGCTGCAATAGAATTCGGATTGGCCGCAATGGTTAGCGCTATGCCTAGATTTTTAGTTGCAGTCTGCGATTCTTTGCGTTACGATTTGTGGCGCACGCGGGTAGGATTTTAGATAAACGAGGGGTCCATTGGGACGCAAGGGAAATGGGCGCGAAATGCACTACCCGGTAGTGGATCGATCTGATGTTCCGCAGGGTCGCAAAGGAAAACATCGGAAGGCCGTCTCCGACATCCTGGGGGACCTCTCCAAACTCAAGCCTAAGCAAGCGCTTAAAGTCCCGCTGGCCAGTCTGAACGGCGAGAAGCTGCAAAATCTCCGGTCAGCTCTAAACCGGGTGACGCGAGAGAAAAAAATCTCTGTGGTTACGTCGAGCGACGACGAATATATGTACGTTTGGCGCGGCGAAGCCTCCAATAACAATGGAGCAAGCGAGTAGCGGGCCAAGGAGCGGTTGTACTGGCAGGAATTCAAACCATTCGTCACGCGTAGCGGTCCGCGAAGCATGCTTTCAGAGCCTACACCTTGTCGCCGAATGCTTAGCGGCACCAGGCTAACTCTAAGCACTCCGCCGTGCCACGGAATAATGGATTCGATGATGAGCGCAAGCAGGCAGACCCCAACCGATAGCCCGGCCTTCATAGGTTTACCTCTCCACAGGCGCTAGTCCGCACTCGGCGAGGACGCGCCATCCGGCCGCATAGAAACGAGGAAGCTCCCAGGTTGAGAGTGCAGGGCAACGTCCGCTCGCCCTCCCTCGATTTCGGGAAAGCTCAGCACGGGTGCAAGGGTCACGTGGACGATTTCGTTCGTCACGGCATACATCACCAACTCGGCAGTGGAATGAAGCTTCAGTTTGCGCATGATGTTGCCTCGGTGGGTTTCCGTTGTTTTCAACGCCACGCCCAAAATCGTGCTGATTTCCTTGGAACCATTACCCTCGCTGATGAGCTGCACGACCTCGCGCTCTCGATGCGTCAATCTGGGCACGTCGTTCACCGACGGGCCAATGCGAGGCCGCCCCAAGTATCCTTCCACAATCAGGTTGGATACTCCCGAACTGAAGGCGGACTTATCCCGCTGCAGTGCCTCCACTGCTCTCGTTACCTCGCCGGTTCCGTCGGACTTGAAAATCCACCCGCGAACACCGACTTCCAGACAGTCTCTAACTGCTTGCTCGGAATCCACATTAGTCAAGACCAGTATTTTCTGTCTAGGCTTGTCTTTCAGAATCCGCCGCGCCACGCCCACGCCATTAAGCTTTGAAAGGCAAATATCTAGAATAAGAAGATCTGGATTCAACTGCCCGCACTTCTCCACGACATCCCATCCGTCGGTGGCCTCGCCGCAGACTTCCCACCCTTCGAAAGACCCAAGCAGCGAGCGCAGACCGAAACGAAATACTGGCGCCTCGTCCGCCAACAAGATGCGGAATGCATTCATAAAATCCTCCTCCAACGATCAACGATTGGACAAAACTAACCAATAAGATCGGAACCGTCTGTACAAAATTGCTCATCACGAGTTATCTGCGAACCGCGCTTGAGGTTGGCTTCCCGACCATTTTCGTTCTTCAGGTTGTCGAGCCTTGGTAGAAGTCGTAATGGTGCACTTGGAAAGAATCTTTGGAGGTGTGCCATTCTGTACAGACAGTTTTCTTGGGCACACACTAACCTGAAATTTGGATTTCTCAATGTTGAGCGAGGCTGGAAAATGAAAGTCGTAGTTCCGACATTTGAGTTTTCTTGTCTTAACCACCGCGCCAAAATCAATCAACCGTTGGAGGTTGCTCTTGGGTAGTCGCGTCGTTGCTTCCGTGAATACTGTTCTTGAATCCAGCAAGACCATTCCGGATTCGACTTTGTCCCTTGTCTTACGCGCCAAAGAAGGCGAGCAAGAGGCCTTTGCTGAGTTATTCGATTTACATAAGAAGAGGGTCTACTCGCTGTGCTGGCGCATGACCGGAGATCCCGCCGAGGCGGAAGATCTTTACCCAGGAAGCTTTCATGCAGGCTTTCCGGAAGTTGGATTCCTTCCGGGGGGATCTTCGTTTTCCACGTGGCTCTATCGCGTGGCGGCGAACACGGTTCTGATGCAAATGCGCCGTCGTGTTCCGAAGCAGGTACCGCTGGATGAACCAATAGAAATGGAATCTTCGTTCATGTCACTTGATACCGAGCGACATGATCTCAAGCCTACCAGTTCGATTGACCAGATTGCACTGAGTTCTGCCATTACTGAATTGCCTCAGGATTGCCGCCAGATTTTCATTCTGCACGAAGTAGAAGGTCGCGAGCATCACGAAATTGCAAAGTTGCTGCGCTGCTCAGTGGGTAATTCGAAGTCGCAACTCCATAAGGCGAGAATAATGCTGAGGAATTCCTTGTTAAGGCCAGAGGCGTTTTCTCCAGGCCGTTACTCAACAGTACGCGGAGAATCAAAAGGAACAAGGACGATCCGCGAAAGCGGAGCAAGTTTGGCTACTCTTCGTGAAGCCGCATCGTAGATTGTAGCGATGGGGGAGTTCAAGTTATGTCCAATCACACTAAGATTATTTTGTGTATCGACGATGATGACGGCATTCTGGCATACCAACGAGCGCTGCTCGAAAAATCTGGATTCGCGGTGCTTACAGCCGTCTCGGCACGACTGGGCGTACGAATTGCTACCGCCTGCGGGGTTGCTGCCGTCGTCGTGGACTATCACATGCCTGAAATGAATGGGCACGAGGTTGCAGTGGAGATAAAACGTCTCAGACCAGAAATTCCAATAGTCATGTTTTCCAGCGACGATGAAATTTCAGAACACGCCTTGACGGTGGTTGATGCATTCGTTTTAAAGAGCGCTGCCCCCAGCAGGTTGTTGCCGGTAATCAGCCAATTCTGTGGCGAGATCCCTTTGCGAGATCGTCAAGCGGCGACTCCTGATTGAAAAAAGCCTACCCATTTGTGCTGTCGCTTCCGACTTACACTCATCGCCCCCCCGCAGCGCTCCCTCACACTAGCCTGCCTCGCTAGTCCTACCAACCCAATTTGCCAGCGCGCTCGCCTAGACAGCCAGCGAGCCCAGCCCGGCCCCGGGGGTGTAGCAAAATCCCCTCAATCCCTATAATCCCGTCAAACCGGGCCGGGGGTTATAGGGATTGAGGAGATCTTGCTACACCCTGGGCCGGAGGGCGCTGGGCTGGCAAGCGCGAATGATGAGGGGTTGCCACGTCTAGACCCCCATGATTTGACCATAGTGAGACATGGCTTGGAAGGAAGTAGCGCCAGTCACCAACAAACAGATTAGAGACTTCCGCCAATTCAAGAAGAAAGCTCGATTCTTGGACGAAAGCATCGGAGAAGGTGTCGCTCGCATTCTTCGCGAAGATGAGATAAGGAACTGGCGTGTGCGTTTCGGGCGGGACGACAAAGTCTACGAGTAGGAAAACAATTCGGCAGCCTTCGCACGGCATGGGCTGGCCTTCCTCCGAAACCCGCGTTCATCCCGCCATTTGGTATGTGCGCCGGATCACTGACTTTTCTGTGCGAAAGATGAAAGCTAACATTTTACGGGAGGTGCTCCATGAAAACTTCCAAAGTGGTGGCCATGCCGAATGCCGATACCGTTTCGCGGCCTGCTGAGTTGGAAAAACAAATTCGGCCCCGAGCCTATCAGCTCTATGAGGAGCGTGGCAAGACCGACGGCTATGCACTGGACGACTGGCTCCTCGCCGAAGCGGAGATTAAGGGCCATCAGGTAGAGCGCAAGGCTTCCTAAGGGAACTTTCGAGTCCCGGTAGAAAGAATGAAAGAGAATTTGTGACTGCGCTGAACGTGTACTCGGTACAGTTTCTCAAAATTACGGGAGAAGTGTTACTCAGCTATTTCCTTTCGAGCTGTGCCTCGGGAGCGGTTGCCTGCGATCTCCCCAGAAGCGCCACACGAACATTCATGTGAAGCTCCTTCTCTTGCCTGCAGCCGGGAAGGGAGGTTGGCATGTTTGTCCGAAACATCTCCCTGTATTTGAGGCCGAACACGATCACCGAGTTTGTGAAGACAACGGAGAACGAAATCATTCCCTTGCTGCGAAAGCAAGACGGCTTTCAAGATCTGATCACGCTGGCTGTTCCCGGTGGACGGGAAGTTGTAGCGATTAGCTTCTGGCAGCAAAAAGAGAACGCACGGGCTTACAACTCAACTGGCTATCCCGAGGTGTTGAAGATCCTTGAGAAATTTCTTGATGGGATTCCTCACGTCAGGACCCTGGATGTTATCAATTCGACTGTCCACCAGATTGCCAAACGCGCCGCGTCCCACTCCTCCGTGCCCCCCCAAGGGGGTATAGCAAAATCCCCTTAATCCCTATAACTCCGTCAAACCGGGCCGGATACGATCTGGCTACGGCTGCCGCGACGGTAGTCAAGGTTCTGTCCCGTCTCTCCGCCGATGACTGGACCAGCCGCTCAAACTTTGGCGGCGCAGGACCGTTATGAGATCACTCTGTCGCGACGGAGCTTCCCCATCGCGCTGTCAATTTCCGCCCCGATCAGTAGGATCAGGCTCGCTATATATATCCAGGTCATCAGAATAATGAATACCGCCATGGCGCCATAGAACTCCGGGTACCTGCCGAAGTACAGTACGTAGAAATTGAACCCCCTCGACATCGCTATGAGGCTCAGTGCGACAAAAATCGTACCGGGCGTCAGCCAGTGCCAGGGTCTTCTTACGTTGGGAAGAAAATAGTTCATCAGATCCAACCCGAGAAACATCAACGCCAGGCTCACCAGCCACCGCGCCAGTTTCCAGGGAATGGGGAACGGCACCGCATGGTCCAGGTGTGGGGCGATCGCCTGTGCCGCCAAATGGCCAAACGTCAACAGGCCGAAGCTCACGATCACGAAGGCAGTCCCAATGACGGTGGCGCCAAGCGCAATGATGCGCTTCTTCCAAAAACTCCGCGTCTCCGGGAATCCGTATGCCAGGCTTAGCGACTCCATAAGACTTACGAATCCGGAGGACGCGATCCAGATCATCGCCACCAGGCCATAGGAGAAAAATTCCGAGTTGTTCCGAGTCAGGTCCAGGATCGCCCCGAACACCATCCGCCGCGGACGGGGAGGCAGATAGTCGGTGAGCCATTGAGCCATGCCATGCCACAAGTCCGTGGACGGCAGCCAGCCCACCACCGACCCGATAACGATGAGAAACGGAAACAGAGACAGCACGAAATAGAACGACATCTGCGCCGCCAAGTCCAGGCAGTCGTCATTTCGAACCCCATTCCAAATCGCCTTCACAAGCTGCGGGAGGAATCGCGCCATTTCGAACCGAAGCTTCCTGGCAGGACGAAGCCGCGTCATCTCACTAGGCTCCTGAGTTTATGTAACCGCGCCCCCAAAAACACGGATCTCAATATTGGGCGTTTTGGGCGCGCCATCAGGCTGGCTAAACTTCTGTCTCCAAAAGCAAAGGCAACCATTTTCTGCGCGGCCGCGACTATACACGAATGTGCGCGATGTGCGCATAATAGTCCATTGTTGGGAAATCAAGCATGTCCACAAATCTGGCCGTCGAGTTCCTGATATGGATGCTGATCGTTGCCTCGGTCATCGCTATAGTTGCCGCACGCCTGAGAATTCCCTACACGGTGGCTCTGGTTTTGGGTGGCCTGGCGCTGGGTTCCACTTCCATTCATTTGCCCATTGTCGAAACGCTGGTCAACCAAAAGCCGGATTGGTTGACTCCGAACGTCATCCTGCTGGTGTTTCTTCCGCCCCTGCTTTTTGAAGGCAGCCTCAAACTGCAGCTGCGCCACCTGCGTGAAAATGCTTTGCCAATTCTGCTGCTGGCAACCCTCGGAGTACTGGCGGCAACCCTGGTTACCGGATTTGCGGCCCACTGGGTTCTCGGCCTTCCGGTTCTGGTGGCTTTGGTATTCGGGGCCATTACGGCCGCCACCGATCCTATCTCCGTGCTGTCCATCTTCAAGGAGGTGGCGGTTCCCCCGCGGCTTTCCATCATCGTGGAGGGAGAAAGCCTTTTCAACGATGGGACTTCCGCTGTGCTGTATGGGATTCTCATGGCCGGGGTGGCTTCAGGCACTCTCGGAATCTGGACCGGTGTTCAGAATTTCTTTGTGGAAGTCTTAGGCGGTATCGCGCTGGGGGCGGGCCTGGGATACCTTTTCAGCAAGCTCACCCAGAGAATCGATGAGCCTCAAATTGAAATCACGCTGACCACCGTTCTGGCATACAGCGCCTACCTGGCAGCGCAGTCTGTGCACGTTTCCGGCGTCATTGCAACCGTGGCTGCGGGCATCACCCTGGGCAATGTCGGGGCCAGAACAGGTATGAGCCCGCGGACGCGCGTCGCCCTGTGGTCCTTTTGGGAATACGCTTCCTTTGTAGTCAATTCCCTGGTCTTTCTGCTCATCGGTTTGCAGGTGCGCATCGGAACTCTTTTGCATGCCTGGCGTCCAACCCTGCTGGCGCTCGCCACGGTTGTGCTGGGCCGGGTACTCTCGGTGTACGGATTGGTGCCCATCGGCAACCTGTTCAGTCTGAAGATTCCGCTGCGTTGGCAGCACGTACTGGTTGCCGGGGGCATTCGTGGAGCGCTGTCCCTGGCACTGGCGTTGAGCCTTCCCAGAACGTTTCCTTACCGCGAACAGATCCTCGCGATGACCTTCGGCGTGGTTGCGGTCACCATCGTCTTTCAGGGCCTCGCGATCAAACCGCTCCTTCGTGTCCTGGGAATGAGCGCCGTGCGCGAGGATGCCTATGAACTGGCGAGGGTCCAGCAGATCGCCATATCCTCCGCTCGATCCGAGTTGGACGACCTGTTTCGCAATGACGTCCTATCCACTCCTGCCTACGAGCGGCTCCGCGAGGACCTCGACAGCCGGCTGGAAAGAGCCAAGTCGGAAGTAGCCGAACTCTATGGGAAGGACACCACGCGGATTCTTCCGGAGATGCAAATGGCGAAAATGAGGCTCATCGCCGCGGAAAAAAGCTCGCTGGAAGAAGCTGTCCACAATGGACTCATTTCCCAGGAGAGTGCCGACAAGATGATCGAAGCTGCCGATCAGGAATTGGACAAGCTCAGTAGCGACGACAGACAATAACGCTGGCCATCATCTTTATCGCAGGCGCGTTGCGAGAAAACGGCACGCTCAGTCCCTCGAAGTTTTGGGAACAATCGAGGCAGCGATGTCGCGGCCCTCAAGCCGCCCGCCCATACCGGCGCTCCTCGCGAGCCAACAGAGCCGTCATTTCATCAAGTGAAGCGATGTCAAACTCTCGCATGGTGCTGACGCGTCTTAAACTGTCCCACACATATTGCCGGGGATTGAACAGCTTCAGGCGAATGTCATGGTCCTGCGTCCAGTGCTGCAAAAACACCAGCATGCTCAGACCCTCTACCTCTATAGCCGGCACTTCGGAGAGATCCAGCACAATGATGCGGGCGTCTCTTTGTGCCGTGACAATGTCGCGTAATTGGAAAGCACCCTGGTCCCGGGCGATATTGCCTTCACATTCGATAACCACCACTCCTCCGATACTTTCAACGTACACGGTCAGCATATTCCGAGCCCTCTTTGCTCACTTGTGAGAGCACAAGCGTTGCCAAATGTCCGGACCCAGTATTTTGTTCACTTTCTCGCTTGGTGCCAGCCAGAGGTACCATGAGTTTTTGGGGTAAGACCCGAAAAAATCTGCACTAAATCGAATCCTGTAAGCACACCTAAGCGGGGTAGGAAACGAGTGAGCATTTGGCTTTGAACGCAGCAGAGGTGCTGGCGCCATGAGCTATCGGCGAATGACCATGCCCTGAGGCTGTGGACGAGTATTTGGCAGGAACCACTCCTGGTGCTTTCACCGGCCCTCCGTATCTGCTGATCTTTTGCTTTATCGCTACATGACGAGGAATGGCAGCCCCGGCCGCGCGGGGGAAATTGCAGCGACCGGCACACGGATTGATGTATTCCGAAATGCCAAGAAATCTCCAATCCTGTTGCTTGCGTCCAGCATTTCGTTATACTCGCCTTTCTTTTCCTTGTTGCAGCTAAATCCGGCATTTTTCGGGGTAGGCTTGTGGCTCTTTTTGAACGCTTCCGCGCACGCTCAAAACAATCGGCGACTGCGTCTTCCGCGGCCGCCACTCCGGAGCTGATGTCCGCTTACCAGGGTCTGTTTTACAAGCCGGGAACTCCGGGCTCGGTGCGCTCGGCAGAGAAAGTTGTTCCGGAACTGGTTCGTCTGTTGGCCCCGCAAAGCGTGATTGATGTGGGTTGCGGCATCGGCACGTGGGCGCGTGCCTTTCGGCAAAATGGCGTGAAGGACATTTTGGCCATAGATGGCGCGCACGTTCCGCGCAGCGAATTGCTGATCGAGGAAAACAACTTTCGCCCCGCCGACCTGTTCGAGCCACTGAATATTGACCGGGAATTCGATCTCGCATTGACCGTGGAAGTGGCCGAACACCTGCCGGGTCCGCGGGCCAAAGGCTTTGTCGCAGATTTGGTTCGTCTGGCGCCTGCGGTGGCATTTTCCGCCGCCATTCCCGGGCAAGGCGGCACCAATCACATCAACGAGCAATGGCCGGAATATTGGGTACAGCTGTTTGCGGAGTTCGATTACGTCGCGGTGGATTGTCTGCGGCCGCAGTTCTGGAACGACCCCGACGTAGAGTACTGGTACCGGCAGAATCTCATTCTCTTCATCCGCAAAACCCACCTCGACAATTATCCTGAACTAAAGAAAGCCGAACGTATACCCCGTGTTCTGCCGCTTGCCCATCCCGAACTGGTTCGAAGATTGCATCATGCGCTCAACCTCACCGAGGGGTACAGCGATCTGGACCCTAAGTCGCTGGAGACCGTCGGTCGCGTGCAGCCGTTCACACGGGCTCCCGCGCCGCGCATCTTTGCGCTGTGCCAGGCAATCCGTCACATTGTCAGAAATCAGGTTCCCGGAGACCTGGTCGAATGTGGTGTCTGGCGCGGCGGCGGCGCCATGGCTATGGCTCGTACGCTGCTCGAATGTGGGGAGCGGGAGAGGAACGTCTACCTCTACGACACTTTTGGCGGGATGACCATGCCGGGTGCGAAGGACCTGAATTATCTCGGAACCCATGGTCTCAGCCTGATGCAACGGAGCGACAAGCTCGCCGGAGAAATCTGGTCCGATGCCAGCATGGATGATGTCAAGTCAGTGGTCGAAAGCGTTGGGTACGATCCCGGCAAGATTCATTGCGTGAAAGGCCGGGTCGAAGACACCATTCCCCAATTCGCCCCGGAGCGGATTGCCTTCCTGCGGCTGGATACCAACTGGCACCGGTCCACCAGCCACGAGTTGCAGCACCTTGTGCCGCGGGTGCAGCCCGGAGGTTTTATTCTTATTGACGGCTACGGCTACTGGCGAGGATGCCGCGAGGCTGTGGACGAATACTTTGCCAAGGACCAGCTTCCAGTCTTCTTTCACCGCGTGGACTTCAGCGCACGCATGGGAATGATACCAAGGAGGTAGCGCCCACTACTATTAGCGGCTCAACCCCAGATAATTTCCGTATCCGACGACCACGGTCGAGCCCACCAGCAACATCAGAGCGATCGCCAGCCGCCAGCCGGCGCGGCTCCCCGCCCCCTTCCACTCTTTCAGCCCGATGCCCCACAAGCTGCTGAAGATGATGATGCTGGCCATGTGCAGCGTCCAGCTGGAAAATTTGTAGCGGCCCATCTGGGTTTCGCCCATGGTGTAAAAGAAAAACTGAAAGTACCAGGTCGTCCCCGCGAGTGCTGAAAAGAAATAGTTCGCCAGCATGGGAGCCCGGGTCGCGGCTTTCTCATCCACAGCGACAGCCACCGCCATCTCTTCCGCCGGAGCGTCCGTCGCCGTCTCGATGATGTGCTCTTCACTGCGCTGCGGCACGTGTCCACGAATCTCAGAGCTGAAATACTGATAGCCGGTGTGGTTGCGGATATTCAGGATCAAGCACCAGATAAAGTTCGTGGTAAATCCACCGGCCAGCACCACGACCAGGACGGGAAGCCCTTGCCAGAGCATCGGCGTGCCATGCTGAATCGTGATCACTTTAATGGGATCGCCGGCCGCGAGTCCGTAGGCGAAGCAGGCGCTCATGATGCCGGAGAACGTGGCCACGATGATGCCCTTCTTCAGGGCAAACTCTTTGATCGAAGCGCGTTTCTGTTCCTCCGACATGGCGCGTTCCTTGGCTACACCTGCCGAGCCGGCAAATGCAATCCCAATGAGGCAGATCGCGATCCCGCCGAGAATCACCAGGCCAGAGCTCGTACCGACCACCTCGCTCAAGAACACGCCACGGAAGATGGGCGGCACCAGGGTTCCGAATGCGGCCGTATAACCCAGCACCATCGCCATACCCAGCGACATGCCGAGATAGCGCATGGTCAAACCGAAAGTCAGGCCTCCCAGCCCCCACAACACGCCAAACACATAGGCCCAGAACAGGCTGCTCGCCGGCGCCTCGTGCAGCACCCGCATCAGATCGTGCGTCATGAAGAATGCCAGCACCCAGGGAGCGATGATCCAGCTGAACACGCCGCCCACCAGCCAATACGTCTCCCACGCCCAGCGCTTCACGCCCCGAAAAGGCACATAGAAGCTGCCCGAGGCCAGCCCGCCCAGCCAGTGATAAACAACGCCGATTGCCGGATTCATGTAGTCTTTAAATCTCCAGGCGAGAAAAAGTCGGGCTCACCCCAATCAAAACAGTGACGCACCGCGTCAGCACACACGAATACACTCCATTCCCAAGAGGGCACCCAATTTCGTCAACTTATTCGCCAGGCGTCCAATGCCCACGGCGCAATGGTGCGCCGGCCCCTGCGAACTCCACTCGCTCACAAACCTCCGCGCGCCAATGGAAAAACGATAGCGGCTATTGGTGTTGCCGATTTCAAGGATAGGGCCGGGCACGCTCTCCCCTTCCGCGAATTGCAGCTTCAATTTTCCGTCCGCGGTTTGGACCACCGACAATAGCGTCACCGGACCATGCTTGACCGACATCTCCACCGAAAGTCCCCGCCCCACTTTACCGTGATACACCTTCAGTGGGCGAACTTTGGTTTTGCCTTCAGCGATGGCCACGTGCCCCGGACCATCATGCCCCATCAGCACCACGTCGTCTTTGTAATCCGTGGCATAGAACTCGGTAAACGAGCCGCCGGCGCCCAGGCAATCCATAATCTTCATGGCCTGCACATTCTTGATTTCCAACTCCCCGGCGACCGGAACGCCCCGCCCAGTCAGCAGGCTCGTCCCCAGAATGATCGAGCTGATGGCGTCTTCATTCTCCGGATTTCCGCTGCCCATGTAGTAGTAGGCCATCGAGCCTAGCCGATGGATCTCGACCAGACGATCCAGCGCAATGGCGGTGCGGGCTGCGCGGCTTAACTCCTCGCTCGGGCAATCCGGCTGCACGTCAAACACGGAGCGGAATTCTGCGATTTTGGCGGCAATCTGTTCTTCTTTCAGGTCGCGCCGGAGGGCGGCCAGCTCATCCACTTCCAGCATCTCAATGTGCCCGGCAAAATAGGCGCATTGCTGGGTCAAGTCGGAGTAGATATCGAGCATCCCGCCGTAATAATGTCCCATGACGCCCAGGCGATTGTGCTCCATGACGTGCGCCACTCGCGCGGCAGCCAGCCAGTCGGCAATCTCGGTCCAGGCGGTCGGATCGTTCTCCAGCATGCCCGTGACCTGGAAGAAGGGAATCCGGCAGCGGTTGAAGACGTTGGCAATCTCCGGCACCGAACAGGCCTGGCACCAGGCCAGCCATTCGCCCGTCATCTTCGTACGGTCGCCCAACCGGTTGAACGGCTCGTAGTCAATCGCCGGACCCGGGCTTAAATTCAAAACGATGACGGGAACTTTGGCGCGGCGCACCGCGGGCAGGACGGTGGAGGACAATGCGTAGGTGGTCACGAGCAGAAAAATGAGATCCACATCTTGCTGCCGGAATCCGTGACCTGCGGCCAATGCCTTTTCCGGGGTGTCCACCATCCCCAGATTGACCACCTGCACTTGTTTTTCTTGCAGCCGCGCGGCGACCTGCTCAATGTAGCCCTTCAGCCGGGCTTCCAACCCGTCAAACTGTGGCCAGTATTGGTCCAGCCCAATGCCAAAAAGGCCCACTTTCAGCTCGGGAGTATGATCGCGAGAGAGCATGCTGGGACGAACCGATTTTATGCCAGGGGATCTGCCCCTTGCCGCCGGAATCGGCGGCCGGTGAACTGTAGCTGTCGAGGGCCATGATTGTCAATAGAGAGTTTGTTTCCCTATTGCAAGAGCGCCCGGCGCGTTGCACAATCGGTGGCAGGCCAAAGTCTTTACCTATGGAGGCCCCATGTCGAAAACTGCCTTCCGCCTGCGGCTCAAGCCCGACGCCATCGAAGACTACGAACATTCTCATCGCCAGGTCTGGCCGGAACTGCTGGCCAAACTCAAGGAAGTCGGCATTTCAGATTATTCGATTTTCCGGCGCGGTCAAGACCTCTTTTTAGTCATGCAAGTCGCGAACTTCGAGGCCGCATGGGAGCAGTTGGCCGAGTCCACGGTGAACCTGCGCTGGCAGGCAGAGATGGGAAAGTACTTTGAGCCGGTTCCCGATCTCAGGCCGGGCGAGCGATTTGCCATGATGAAGGAAGTCTTCTACTTGGAGTAGTCCGGTAAAGGCTATGATTCCCGGCGATTCCGTTTACACGCGGTTCAGGCCAGGTCAAAATTGACAAGATCAACTCCCAAACGTCTCTACCTGATTCCGGTGTTGTCGAAAGCGCTCGATGTGCTGGAGATTTTGCAGAGCGAGCGCGGACCGGTACCACTGGAGTCGATTTACCAGCGCGGCAATATTTCGAAAACCACCGTCTATCGCATCCTGAAGACGCTGGTGCATCGCGGCTACGTCGCCCAGTCGCAGGATGGCCAGTACCGCCTGGTCTCCCGCCCTAAGAAGGCACGTTTCGGATTTGCCAGCGAATCGGCCGAAATGCCTTTTTCCGAGGCCGTCACCGAGAGCCTACAGTTGGCTGCTTCCGCCGCGGGAGTGGATTTGATCGTGCTCGACAACCGGTACGATGCGGCAACCGCCCTGCGAAACGCGGATGAATTTGTGCGCAGCCGTCCCGATTTGGTCATCGAATTCCAGATTGACCAGCACGTAGCCCCGGTCATCGCGGACAAGATTGCGGCGGCGGACATTCCCCTGATTGCCGTGGACATCCCGCATCCTCACGCAACGTTTTTCGGCGTGGACAATTTCCGGGTGGGATTTGAAGCCGGCGAATTTCTTGCTCAACACGCGCAGAAGGCCTGGGGAGGCAAGGTCCGCTGGGTGTTGGGGCTGGATATTGCGGAGGCCGGGGTAGTGGTGCGAAGCCGCATCACCGGCGCCTTCGAGGCCATCCGCTCCAACCTGCCCGGCATCTCCGAAACAAATTTAGTCAGAATGGACGGCCGCGGCATCCGGGAGAAAAGTTACCGGCTGGTACTGGATTTCATCCGCCGTCATTCCCGGGACCGTGGCCTCCTGATCGAAGCTGCTACCGACACCAGCGCGCTCGGTGCGGTACATGCTATCCGCGAGATGAAGTGGGAGAAACACGCCGCGGTCACCGGTCATGATTGCATTCCCGAGGCGCTGCGCGAGATGGCTCTGCCGGACAGCCCGTTGATTGCCTCGGTATCGCACGAAGCCCACACCTATGGGCCCCGGCTGATTCACCTTGGGCTCGCGATTCTGAGCGGGCAACGCGTCCCGCCCTACAATTATGTAGAACACAAGCTGGTCACGGCCGCTTCCCTTCGGAATGGACGCCGCCGGGCAGAGGTGGTCGCATGATTTGTCTCCCTACGCGCCCCCTCTGTGTCCTCTGTGGTCAGATCCAGGCCGATTTTCGTATGAGAAACTTTTGCCCTATTGCACTATGATGTGAAGCCGTGTCAGATCAGCCCAACCCGTTCGAAGCCCGCCCCGGCACCATCCTCATCGCCATTGATCTCGGGGCGGAAAGCTGCCGCGCTTCCCTGCTGCGGTGGATTGACGGCAGGCCCAGCATAGAAATCGTTCACCGTTTTCCCAACTCGCCGACAGAAGAATCCGGAGGACTGCGCTGGGACATCGCGAAAATCTGCGCAGGCGTTGAGGAGGGCCTCCGCCGCTGTGCTGATCTCGCTCCGGAAGGAATCACCTCCATCGGCGTAGATGGCTGGGCGGTGGATTATGTGCGTCTCAATGCCCAGGGGCGTCCGATAGCCAATCCCTTCTGCTACCGCGATCCGCGAAACCTAGAAGCGCAAACCCAGGTGCACGCCCGTATTTCTCCCGATCGGCTGTATGCGCTGACCGGAATTCAGATTCTGCCCATTAACACGCTTTATCAGTTGGTTGCGGATAGTGCCACGGGAATAAAGCAAAACACGCCGTGGACGAATCTCCCCGAGCATGTGCTGAACTACCTGGGCGGCCGCCGCGTTTCCGAATACACCAACGCGACCCACACCCAGATTGGTCGGCGCGCAGTGATGAAAAGTGGTGCGATGAGGTGTTCGCCCGCACTGGCCTGGACCTCAACGCGGCGCCGCCACTCGTCGCGCCGGGAACACAGGTCGGAGAAATTTCTAGTTCGCTGGCCTCGCTCCCGGCTTTCCAAAACACGAAGTTGATCGCGCCGGCGTGTCATGACACCGCTTCGGCAATTGCCGGAATTGCCGCCGGCGGCGATGACTGGGCGTTTATCAGCTCGGGGACATGGTCGCTGGTCGGTGCAGTGTTGGATCGTCCCTGCATCAGCGATGCGGCGCGGGACAAGAACTTCAGCAACGAAGGCGGAATCGGCGGCAAGATCAATTTTTTGAAAAATGTGAATGGCATGTGGCTGCTGCACAACTGCATCGAGCACTGGCGCTTGCGAGGACATGACTGGACCTTCCCTCAATTGATAGAGGCTTGCGCCAGGCTGGCCTCGCCGGAACATTTGCTCGACGTCGACGATCCCGAACTGCTCCTGCCCGGCAACATGCCCGCGCGTATCAATGCGCAACTAGCGCTCAGCGGCAAGACTCCTATCCCGGACAGTGCCGAGTCCGCTCCTCGATTTGCAAACTTGATCTTGCACAGCCTGGCGGCGCGCTATGCGGCAGTTTTACGCGATCTGGGGACGATTACCGGCAAGAAGTTGCGTCGCCTTTACATCGTCGGCGGTGGCAGCCGGAACCTCTTGCTCAACCATCTGACGGCCAGGGCAACAGGTCTTGAAGTTGTCACAGGGTCTCCGGAAAGCACGACCATCGGCAATTTCGCCATCCAGCTGGCGTCGCTGGCTGGAAACTACCGGGACGATCTGGGCGTCAGCAGTTCAGACGTCGCCCGATGGGCTGACGTCTTAGCGAATGCATTTGCACCACCAGCACAGCAGGAGACAAATCCAGTAGCTGCGCACTAACGATCTTCGCAGGGGGACCAATAAAATGCCGGGAACACAAGATGAAACGGTTTTTCGCGCACTCGATACCTTCAAAATAGAACTCCCGTCCTGGGGATTCGCCAACACCGGCACCCGCTTTGGAAAGTTTATGCAGGCGGCGGCGGCCTCCACGATAGAAGACAAATTCAGCGACGCGGGACAGGTGCACTCGCTGACCGGCGCTTGCCCAACCATCGCTCTGCACGTGCAGTGGGACTTGCCGCACGGGCTTGCAGGATGTTGCCGACGTAAAGCGGCTGGCGGGAAAGTATGGCGTTCGCCCCGGCTCCATCAATCCGAACGTGTTTCAGGATCAGGAGTACAAATACGGATCGCTGGGCAATCCCGACCCTGCGATTCGCAAGCGCGCTCTGGATCACATTCTGGATTGCGTCGCCATCGCCGACGCGCTCAAGTCGCGGGACGTCTCGCCGTGGTTTGCCGATGGCTCCAATTATCCGGGGACACAGAGCATTCGCGATCGCATTGGCTGGTTCGAAGAGGCGCTCAAAGAGGTTCACTCGCGCCTGACTCCGCAACAGCGTTTGCTGATCGAGTACAAGCCTTTCGAACCTGCTTTCTATCACACCGACATCGCCGATTGGGGAATGGCGTTGCTGTTCGCGCGAGCCGCAGGGCCGCAAGCGCTCGTTCTGGTGGATACCGGCCATCACTACCAGACCCAGAACATCGAGCAGATTGTCGCCTGGCTGTTGCACCACCACATGCTCGGCGGATTCCACTTCAATGACCGCCGCTATGCGGACGACGATCTGACCCTTGGCTCCATCGATCCGTACCAGGTCTTTCGCATCTTCCACGAAATCCGGGCCTATGAATGGGAGGGTGGCAAAGCGGAGATTGCCTACATGGTCGACCAGAGCCACAATCTCAAAGGAAAAATGGAAGCGATGATCCAAACTGTCTCCACCGCGCAGGAGCTGTACGCCAAAGCGGCGTTGGTGGACCACGAACGGTTAGCCCAGCTGCAGAAAAACTGCTCGCTCGTGGAAGCGGAGGAATGCCTGCGCAGCGCGTTCTGGTTCGATGTTCGCCCGGCATTGCGGCAATGGCGCCGCAGCCACGGGTTGCCGGAAGATCCGATGCAGGCCTTCCGCGAAAGCGGCTATCTGGAGCGCATCACGGCCGAGCGCAGCCAGCGGGGAGCGGTGGTCTCCGGCAGCTACGCCTGAGGCGGAGTTTTCCCAAAATGGGCGTAATTTTTCCCAAAAATGGGAACGATTCTGGGGACCGGGGCGTGAAAACCGGTTCTGGTCGTCTCAGGAGATGGGGTGTGCGCCTGGCGCACACCCTCTAATTTCGATTCGGGGGTCTCGGGTGACCCTTTACCCTGCCCCGGGGGGGTTTAAAGGCTAATTTTGGCTCCCAGGAACCGGTGATAGTCCGGCGCCGCCAGCCTCTTTTCGTCAGAATGACGGGCGGACGGACAGGTGGCCCCGGTTTCGCCGCCGCTGCGAGACCGGGGCCAACCGTGGAATCACGCCGTCTTCTGCCGGGCTTCGCGCACGATGGCGACATATTTCTTGGCGGCGTCCGTAATCGGCTGCAGATTCCCAGAAGCTAAAGCGGCTTGGGAAACCAACTCGCCACCAATCCCCAGCGCCTCGGAACCGGCACGAATAAAATCGCCGGCCGTTTCCAGATTGACTCCGCCGGTCGGCACCAACGGAATTTGCGGCAAGGGCGCCTTCAGCGCCTTGATGTATTTGGCTCCGCCCACGTTCCCGCAGGGGAACACCTTGACCAGGTCGCTGCCTGCTTTCCACGCGGTGTAAACCTCGGTGGGGGTAAGCGCGCCGGCGATCACCAATTTTCCCTGGGCATTGGCAAATTCCACCATGCCGCGGTCGAATCCCGGACTCAGCAGAAACTCAGCGCCTGCATCCACACAGCGGCGCGCCGCTTCCGCGTCGAGCACGGTGCCCGCGCCAATCAGAATTCCGGCACTGTTGTCTTTCACCAGTTTTGCAATCACCTCAATCGCTCCGGGAACGGTCATGGTGATTTCGACTACCGTGATTCCCGCGGCACAGACCGCCTCGGCAGCTTGCATGGCCTGCTTGGCCGAGGAAGCCCGAATCACCGGGATGATACCTACTTCACGGATCCGACTGCGAGTTTGTTCTTTGTTCATCGATTCCCTTTCCCGTGTTCCATTATCTGGCAATGCGCGCTCCGCCTCCGCGCATCACCTGCATGACTTCTTTCAATGTGACCATGGTCGTGTCGCCGGGCGTGGTCATCGCCAGAGCGCCATGCGCGGCGCCACACTCCACCGCCCATTGCGCTCCCTGACCGGAGAGAAATCCGTAGATCAGTCCGGAAGCAAATGAATCTCCTCCGCCGACCCGGTCATAAATCTGCAGGTTTTCGCGCCACCTCGCTTCGTAGAAGGAGCCGTCGGTGTAACAGATAGCGCCCCAGTCGTTAAAGCTGGCCGTCTTGGCTTTTCGCAAAGTGGTTGCGACCACTTTGAACGGAAATTCTTTGACCACCGAGGCGATCATCTTCTTGAACGCTTCCGCCTCGACATTGGAGATGTGCTCATCCAGCCCTCCGACCTCAAATCCCAGAGCCGCGGAGAAATCCTCTTCATTGCCGAGCATCACGTCCACCAGCGGAGCCAGCCGCCGGTTTACTTCCTGCGCCCGCTTCTTGCCGCCGATGGCTTTCCACAGAGACTCACGGTAGTTCAGGTCGTAGGAAATGATCGTCCCGTGCTTGCGTGCGATCTGCAATGCCTCAATGGCAACGTCGGGCGTGCTTTCCGACAACGCACAAAAGATTCCCCCGGTGTGAAACCAGCGCACGCCCTGCGTGCCGAAAATTTCTTCCCAGTTGATGTCGCCCGGCTTCAACTGCGAAGCCGCAGTATGGCCGCGATCCGAGCATCCCAGCGCCGGGCGCACGCCAAATCCCTTTTCCGTGAAGTTCAGGCCGTTGCGAACCGTGCGGCCGACGCTGTCGTAGGCCACCCAGCGTACCAGGCTCTGATCCACGCCGCCCTGATAAAACAGGTCTTCCAGCAATCGTCCCACCGGATTGTCGGCAACCGCGGTCACGATCGCTGTATTCATCCCGAAACAGCGTTTCAGGCCACGCGCCACGTTATACTCGCCGCCCCCCTCGGAGACTTCGAAATGCCGCGTCGTCCAAATGCGGCGGTCGCCGGGGTCGAAGCGCAGCATGACTTCGCCCAGGCTCACCGCGTCCCAGCGGCATTTCTCTTTCGCTTTGATTGTTATTCCCATGGATTTTCCGGCTGTCCTTGCACTTGTCTTTAATTGTATTTGCTTGGCAACAGCTTTTGGTAACCGCAGGTCGCAGATATCCGCAGGTGCGGCAAAACAGGCTATCACGTCTGGAAGGCTTATTCCGTGGTAAGCGCAAAAATCGCCAGCGCTGGTTGGTTGGCGTGAAGTTTGCAACGCAAGCTGCTGAGCTTGGCGCCTTGCTTGACTGGAACGGACCACAACAGCACCTGATATTGCTCGCGCACGATGTCCTTGATGAATTCCAAGGCAGGTTGCGCCGCTCTGGCGACGGGAATGAAACGTGAGGCAAGATAAATGCGATTGGCCTGCGCGACTTCAATGCCGTTGCGAACCGGCAGATCTTGTGTGGCCCCGTCGGCATACTGCAATGAGTAGACCGCCACTTCTTCTCCATGTCGGCCGACTATCGGGTATCCCTGCGGTAAAGTGACCTGGCCCAGAATGTGAAGCTGGGTGCATGCGCGGTCAATTGGGATTGTGATCTCCGGAGTTTCCGCGGTCAGCAGCACCGGCCGGACGTAGCCGTCCACTAAAGGACAACGAAAGTTTGCCCCGGCAATCTGCGCCTGCGGTTCCCGCCAAAGCAGGAACTTCCCTCCCGTTCGCGTCCACTGATTGCGGGCGGAGTGCGCGCTTTTCCAGAACGTCTCCATCGTGGATTCAAATCCCGCCCACGCCTGCTGCCCCCGCGGTCCGTCCACCAGGGCCTGAAGATCGGTGGTTTCAAAGCGGCTGCCGGGCAAGAATGGAACAGACTTCAGCGGCAGCACCGTTGGCTTCTCAGGAGCAGGCGTTTCCGGCAATTCTTTTCTTCCGGCGAACAACCCCGCCAATCTGGAATAAATCGGCTGGCGAATTTCTCTGGCTTCGTTCACCACCCCGGAGATCAAAGTGCCGCAGTCCTCGATCGCCCAATCTTCGCGAGTGAACTCCGGGTAATCGTTCCAATCGAAAAACATATACCCGGCGACCTTGCCGGCCTCGACTTGATCCAGCAATTTATCCATGAAGCGCTCATAAAACAGATCGGTACCGCTCGCGACTTCCCAGCCCCATTCCGTGAAAGTTAGCGGCTTGCTCGGTCCAAAAGTCTCCGGCAAGGTATAGAACTTGTTGTCGGAAAACTCATACGCATGCCAGTCGTAGAAGTCCATGCCTGCGGCATCAAATAGCTTCTTCGCTTCAGCCGGTTCGGCATTCTCGTGAGCAATCGAAACCGGACGGTAAATCGGGTCCAGGCGGTTGCACAGGGCTTTGCCCTCTTTCAGGTAGCTCTCCGTAAAGTAACTCTCATTTCCCAGGAGCCAGAACATCACCGAGGGAGAGTTCCAATCCCTCCGGATGTTCCGCTCCAGAATGTCCAGGCTGAGGTCAATGAAAGACCGCGAGCATGTGCGGAAGTCCGCCCACCACGGCCCCGGTTCTTCACTGATGAGAAGTCCCAGTTGGTCGGCCAGTTCAACAATGCCGCGGTCCGGGGGGAAGGGCTGGTTGCGGACAAAATTCGCCCCCATCTTCTTGATGCCGGTCATATCCAGGGCGCGCTGCTGCTGGGTCATGGAGAAGCCCTGGTCCTTCCATAAGTCCATGCGGCAGATTCCGCGCAAGGAGATTGGCTCGCCGTTCAACAGGAACCTGGTCCCTTGAATCGCCACCTCGCGGAATCCGGTGCGGCATTGCCAGCGGTGCTCTCCCGCCTCCGTCTTGATCGCCGCTCGCAATTCGTAGAGATTCGGCTCGTCTGGCGACCACAGCGCCGGCGCATGCACATCGAATTCGAAAGGAATTTCGTTGGCGCCTTTCTTAAGTTGCAACGTCTTCTTCAGCCTTGAGATTTCGGCCTGCCCGAAGAACAGGGCCAGTTCGCATTCCCCCGGCCGGGCATCGGCGGAAGCGATAAAAGCCTGGGCCTGGCAGGACGCAGTGGCAAAATCATCCTTGAATTTGTACCCGAAGCGAACGTTGTCCACGTAAGCGGAAGGTCGGACCTCGGCCCACACGTCGCGAATAATGCCGCCATAACACTCCCAACCCGCGGTCACGCACAGGGCGAGCGCATCTTTGCCGCTGCCGTCCGGTTCGGGCGAGGCATCTACGATCGTGACTTCAACTGTGTTATGCCCTTCCCTGGCTTGTGAAGTGAAGTCGAATTCATGAGGCACATAGGGCGCCATGGTCCCGAGTTCGTGGCCATTCACGAACACGCGGCCAAAGTAAGTGATTCCTTCAAAGTGCAGAATCGCCCTCTCCGCGACCGATAGTTTCGGCAACAGGAAGCTGCGGCTGAGCCGATATACGCCCCAGGGGCGAAGCGAGGAAGGGACCACAACCGTGTCGATGAGCCGGTCGTGCACATGGCGTTGCCATGCGCCGTTCAAGGTAACCAGCGAGCGCGAATTTTCAGGGGAGTTCATCGCGGGCTTCCCAGTTCCTCGCCAGAAATTCGCTTTGGAAAAAACGCCTGCCTCCCGGCGGGAAGGCAGGCTCGGCGATCTATACAAGCATAGTCCAGTGGGGATGACCAGGCTTACTGCTCATCTCCGCATTTAAGTTAGAAGTAGAACTTCACTGCACCCTGCATGACCCGCGCCGGGTAGGCCCCGTTTGTGCTGAAGATCTGACCAAACGAAGCGCTCGAGAAGTTGTTATTCGGACGGCTAAACGTAACCCGGTTGAAGGCATTGAACATCTCCCAACGGAACTGCAAGCGATACCGTTCCGTGAACCGGAAGTTCTTGCTCATTCCCAAATCCCAGGTATTCACCCCGGGGAAATAGGCGCCGGGAGGATTTCTTCCGACCGTGCCCGAACTTCCCTGCTCGGGTGCAACGAAATCGGCCTTGTCGAGGTAGTTCGTGAGGCTGCCCGGATTCGTATGAACCTGGGTTACGCCGGAAGCAAAATCCGGATGGTCACTCCCTCCATATTGCCACGACGAGGTACCTCCAGAGTAGATACTGAATGGAAATCCAGATGCTGCCTTGAAGATACCGCTGAGCTGCCATCCGCCCAGCGCGAACTTGGTGGCGCTGTTCCATCCTGAAAGAGTGGGGGTTTCGTAGATGAAATTCGCGACGAACGTCTGCGGCACATCAATGTTGGAATTTCCGCGATTGCACAGGACGCAACCGGGATTCTGCAAGTAACCGGTATTGATCCCCAAGCCGGTACTTTCGATATCAATATTGTGCGCCCAGGTATAGTTCGCCGTGAACTGCAATCCGTGGGACATCCGGCGCTCCAAAGTGAACTGCCCGGACTGGTAGTTGGCCGTTCCTCCTGAATACGACAAGTCTATGGCTCCGAAGTTCGAATCGAACCTTGAGGGGAAAGCAGTCACCGGGTCGCAGGTAGCGCTGACCGGACCGCAGACGGCGGGTCCGGGATTAGCCTCATTCTGATAGGACTGGTGGTCCGATTCACTTCCCACATAGGCAGCCCGCGCCAGCCAGTTCCTGCCAAACTGGTGTTCAATGCTCAGATTCCAGGTGTAGGTCCGCCCGTCGGTATAGTGCAGGTCAAATGCGCTCCCAATCGTAATTGGTGGAAAGAATTGAGCATCCGGGCCGGGCGCCTGGCCAGGGTTGGCGAAGGAGGCCGGAAACGGATTTTGGCCGCCTAGCGGTGTGTACACCGAGTAGGGATCGGCAAACGGAATAATGGGAACAGGGGCACCGTTCACAGTTTGCCCGGTGCCGAACGAATAGGCCGGGCTGAACGGTGTCATTTCCGAGACATGGTTCCAGGTGGAATAGTCAATCGGCGTGGCGTACATTCCGAACGCCGCGCGAACTGAGGTATTCGGCAGGGCGCTAGGCTGCCAGGCAAGACCAACCCGAGGATCAAAGAACCTGGCATAGTCGCTCGGCGCCCCGGCAGTCGGGACGCCCGAGTCTCCGGGGAAAACCATTCCGTCCGGGGCGTTGGGGTAGCGCGTGCTCTGCTGGCCGGGAACGTAGTAAGCGATGCGTCCCGAGGCTATCACCGGAGCAATCCACGGCTCCCACCGCAGACCCGCCGATAAGGTGAGATTCGGTTTCAACTTGATTTGATCGGCTACATAGGGCGCGATCATCCAGGCATGGACGATGCCGCTGGCACCGCCGTCTTGATAAATAGACGACATGTCCCCGAGCAGGAAGTCCGAAAAACCATGCCCGGTAAACTGCCCCTGAGGACCTCCTCCGAAACTCACAATCGCGAGTGAGGCCCAGTCGGTGTTCAAGTACCAATACTGCCGCAGTACATCCACTCCGGCGACAATCAGGTGCTTGCCTTTGGAAACACTTAGGTTATCGGAGAACCCCCAGGTACTGCGGTTCACTGCGTTAAAGTTCTGCCAGTTACCCGGGAAACCACCAGTAGTTTGAAAGCCCCCGCGTACGTCTAAGCTTTCTATAGAGCAAGGAGTGGAGCTGGGATCGGCGAGGTTCACGAACTGGGAGAAGCAGATCCCCTGACCATTGATCTTCAAACCGCTGTTGCTGGTGTCAAACATGCGCGTGTAGGAAACGGTCGCGTTGTTCACCATTTGCGGATTGATTGTCCAGGTCCACGTGCCCGCGTAGCTTTGCCAGTTGACGAGCCAGGAGCGGTCGGTGCTGACCGCATTCACACCACCCACCGCCGGTTGTGCGAAAAAGTTGTCGAAGACTCGGCCGCTAATGCGGTTGTGGTCATTCAGGTTGTAATCGCCGCGTAAGGTGAACTCGTTGTATCGGGTGCGAGTCGCATACCCGGCGCCCTGGATACTGCCAAACTCATTCAGCGGGGTCAGGCCGCTTGTAATAATGTTCGCTAGCTGCACCGCCGGCGCGCTGAGTTCGTTGGCGGGAATGATGTTGCCGGGGTAAAACCCTGGAAAACCGGGGGCCTGGATCGTAGCCAGCGGAACACCGGAATCCGGATAGCCGGTGGCGCTGGCCCTATAAATCTGATGTAGCACATTCCCATTCGAGTCGCGGTCATTGCAGAGCCCGTTGGCATCAAAACCGCTCACGCAATACACGGAGAAATCACCGCCGATCATGGCTGCGGTCGGCATAAAACCGTTGCTGCCGGCGTTGAAGATGCTCTGCCGTGTGCCCTGATAGTTGCCGAAGATAAACAGTTTGTCTTTCACAATGGGTCCGCCAAGCGAGCCACCAAACTGATTGCGGTGTACCTGGTCGGTAGTCCGGGTGAAATAGTCCTTGGAGTTGAAGCCGCCATTGCGCAAGAACTCAAATGCATCTCCATGCCAATTGTTGGTTCCAGACTTGGTGACGATGCTGACTACGCCGCCGGGTGTGAATCCATACCGGGGATCGAAGTTGTTGCCGATAACGCTGAATTCCTGTACGGCATCGGAGTTTGGAAAAGGAGACGCCGTAAGCTGGTAGTTGTCCATGTTGTAAGCGCCGTCCAACAAGTACAAAGTGCTGCCCTGCCGTCCGCCGTTGCTGGATGCCGCAGTCTCGGTCGGGAACGTCGTATACGTCTGATGTCCTTGTCCCGCAATGCCAGAAAATAGGTCTACCGTCCCTGGCGTCAGCAACACAAGAGAAGCCGGATTTCGGCCGTTCAGAGGCAGCTCGACTATAGAATGCTCATTGATCGTCTGGCCAAGCTCGGCGGTTTCCGTATGAACCAGCTCCGCGCCAGCTTGTACCGTGACCTTCTCGCTCACCTTGCCCGGTTGCAAAGAGAAATTGATTCCTGCATTCTGTTCTGCCACCAAGGTGTAGTTGCTTTGCTCTTGTGCGCTGAAACCTTCTTTTTCCACCTTGATGTCGTAGGCGCCTGGAATCAACTGAATAATGCTGTAAGTTCCCGCCCCGTTCGTCTTCACAGGAGTAGCAACTCCAGTCGAGATGTTAGTTGCCGTCACGGTTGCGTCCGGAACGACAGCCCCCTGAGAATCGGTCACCACCCCGGATATGTTGGCGCGTCCCGTCTGGGCTATTAGGTTCTGCACTCCGAGGAAAAGAACCAACACTGCGGCGATGAGAGCGCCGCGGCTGCTCATAAACAAAGGTTTCACCCGAACATTCTTCTTGGGTAATGGCATGATTCAGCACCCTTTCCGCGCCTTGGAGCCAAGATGGCGCATCGCAACATTGCTGGATTTAAGCCGGGGAGCCAAACGCGAAGAGCCCGGCATCAATCTTCGCCGCAGACCTTAGTATGATAATATGATGATTGTCAAGCCAAAAAAATGGCCCACTCTGCTCAGGCGTGGGAAAGGGTTCTAGCTGTTTGAAGCCAAAGAATTTGGTACTATCCAGGGTAAAAATGATCCATCGAGAATCTCTGCACGACAAAGTAGTAAGGCACTTAGCGCTCCGTATCGTGAAAGGAGAAGTGACCACCCTTCCCAACGAAGCCGAGCTGGGCAAGGACTTGCAGGTCAGCCGCTCGATCCTGCGTGAGTCCATTAAGGTCCTGGCCGCCAAGGGAATGCTGGAGGTTGGCCCTAAGACGGGGACGCGAGTTCGGCCCCGCAAGGATTGGAATCTGTTGGATCCCCAGCTCCTGGAATGGGCATCAGAGGGGGGATTCGACGAACACTTTTTCGACAACATCTGCGAGCTGCGGCGGGTTTTCGAACCCACCGTGGCCGAACTGGCAGCTTCCAGAGCGACTTCCGAAGATATCGAGCAAATTCGAGCGGCATGGGAGGAGATGCGCAGGAACGGCAACAACTGGGATGGCTACAATGCCGCCGATTTGAAGTTTCATGACGCCATCCAGGAAGCCGCTCACAACGAACTGCTGCGGCAAGTCGGAAAGCTCAGCCAGGTGCTGCTGCGCATCAGCTTTGCCATAACTTCAGCCAGCGAGGAACCATTCTCAGCCTCTCTTCCCCTACATAAAGACGTACTGGATGCGATTGCCAACAACAACCCCAGTGCCGCCAAGAAATACATGGAGAAAGTAATCGCGGTCTCCGCAACCGGTATCCGCAGCCGAGTCGGTCACGATGAGCGGCAGCCTCTTCCGGCAGACGCCGTTTTGGAAGGGCACGCGCACGATAGCCAGCCAGAGCTCATCAGAGTGCGGCGGTAACTGCAAAGAGCAGAAGCGGCGGCCGTAAGCCGGCAACCGGCTGAGGCGTGGGCCGTGGTGAGATTATAAGCAAGACGAACGTTCTCGACGTAGGCAGCATTCCGTAGCTCGACGTAAAGCCGCGCATGATGCCGCCATGGGCTTCCCACCCGGGATTGATGCCCAGCTCAGTTTCATCCGCCACCCTGGCTGCCGGTGATGCAGCTACTTCCTTATCCGCTCTGCTGTCACTGCGTATACCAGCAAATTGCAAGCGCCCGCTGTGTAACCGGAACCGGTGGAATTCGGTGCACTTGAAATCGGAACAGTCGTAGCCGGTGGATTCATGGTTATCCGAATGTGCGAGATGGGCCGGGAATCCACTGGGACCGAAAACAACAGGGTTCGATAAACCTCACGCCGCACATCCTTGACATACTCAATGGCCGCGGGAGCCAAAACAGCCACTGGATTAATACGAGAAGCGATTGTAATTGTGTTCGCCCTCGCCACTTCCATCCCCCAGCGTAAGGGAACTCTCTTCGTATCGCCTTTTGCGTACGACACTTCAATCATGCCTACAACTTCTCCCAGCTTTCCGGACGTCGGATATCCGTCCGGAACTGTGGCATTTCCCAGGAAATGCAAATAGTTTGCCGTAGTGTTGGCCGTAATATCCACCGAGGAACCGGGCGTAACAATCAGCGGCCGCGTGTTTCCCCCCACCAAAGCGGTACGGAACGGAACGGGGCCGGTTTGTATTTCTTCCTGGCTCCAGGTCCAGAAATGTTTTCCGCTCTCTTCCCAATGTCCCCCGGTGAAGGAGTTTTTGGCCCAATATTCCTCCAGATCTTTTTCCAATTTCTGCCAGGCGTCATGCTGGATCGAGGAATTGACCAGCGATTGGAGAGCGATGGGAGTGTATACACTGCCTACTCTCTGCGCGTCCCAGGCGAAATTCACAAGCTGCGGCTGTCGATCGGGCGGGGGGGCCGGACGTGGGGAGTGCTGAAATAGCTCGCTCAAACCGCCCCACGCGTCCAGTCGAACCTTACGATCCTCTGTGACTACTCCAGAAAGCAGAAAGCCGTCTTGCATTTCGACATCATCCCGGCTGAACTCAGGAACGTCCTGCCATGACCAGAACCAAAAACCCGCCACCTTTCCTTCATCTACCAGTTGGCCAAGTTTTTTGATCGCCAAATTCATTAAAGGAGGAGATTGCGCAATGGCACGCCCGCCCCATTCCGTAAATACGATCGGCTTCCCGCCTGCGAAAGGCGCCAAATGCTTGCGGTACATGCCCATGTCATATTCCATCCCGTAAGGATGGGTGCTATAGAAGTCAAAACCAGCTTCATCATAGAGACGCCTGGCGCCCTCTGGAGTATGGTCCGGACTATCTATGTGGGTAGCCGAGATAAAGAGCGTGGGCAACTGCGCCTTGACTCGCTTGCGGGCTTCCTGCATGACCTCCAGCGTAGGTGTGCTCTCATTGGCGAAGGTCACGTCGAACAGCGAAGGGCTGTTCCAGTCCCGGCGGACAATGCCTTCGAGATTGCGCATGCCTTGTTCTACGGTCTCGCGCGCAACTTTACGGAAATCAATCCAGCATAAACCTGACTCCTCGCTCACCAGCAATCCGGCCCGCTCCGCGGCTTCCACATCGCGACGATCATTGGGATAAGCGCTCAACCGGACAAAGTTGGCGCCCATGGCTTTGATCATGCGCATATCCTGCTCAATTTGAGTGCCGGTCAAAGTGAAGCCCTGGTCTTTCCACATATCGTGGCGCGCCACTCCCTTGAGTACCAGGCGTTGCCCGTTAAGGAAAAATTTGTCTCCGTCAATCTTCAGTTCCCGGATACCGGTAGAAGTCGTAAAGACATCATCGCCTGCGGGGGAAGACAACTCCACCTTCAACTGGTAAAGCTGCGGGGACTCTGGCGACCACAGTGCGGGATGATGAATAGTCCACGTCAACGGAACCGTGGATTCTCCTGGGGAAACGGTGATCTCTTGAGATGCTCCGGTTCGGTCGTTGTCCCCAACCTCGCTGTCACGGACAAGGCTCGCTTTCACTGTTGCCTTACCATCGGCATTACTCTGCAGAAACACGTCTAAATGAAGCTGTGCGGTATCAGCGGTTAAATTGATTTCAGAGGCGAGCCGCGCGTTTTCAATGTAAGGGTCCGTATGGATGTCAAGATAGGCGTCTCGAATGATTCCGCCGTATCCTTCCCATGCGCCATTGGGACCGAGCGCAACTTGCGAGTCTTCGATCTCTACCACGATTTGATTGACGCCCGCCACCAGAGCCGAAGTCGCGTCCATATCGCAGCGTCCCCAAGTGGCCTCACCCACTGGCTTGCCGTTGACGCTCACCTTGCCGACGTACGCAACTCCTTCAAACCGCAAAATGGCGCGCTGATGCTCGCTCAATTTTGGCAGAGTAAAGCTTCGCCGCAGGGTCGCGCTTCCCACGCTTCGGTAAGACGAGGGGACTTGCACAGTATCGTAGTACTGCCCTCCAATGAAGCGCTGCCATGATCCGGACAACACAATGCGTGACTGTCCAGTGCTGGCGTCGCCCCCAGCGGATTTTCCTGCCGGATTTCCAGGCTCCTGTGAATATGAAGCCAGGGTTATGGAAAGCAGGACAAAACATGGCAGGTAGCGTTTCAGGCGTACAAGAAATAACGAAGGCTCAACCAACATTCTGATTAACATTTGAAATTAGTTCTCCCCTCGGTAGTTTCGGCTTTTCAGGAAAATGCGGGTTTCTGCTTGCACCGGCTTTCATATGTCAGCAACCAGGAAATTAATTCGCTTTCGAAATACCTGACGGCCTATTCTGTTTACTTACAAACTTGGGAAGTGGCGGACCTTACGAAGCCGTGGAATTATCGAGGCGCTGCGCGTTGGAACTTTGCCGAGCACACACCCAGCAAACGTCTGGTAATATGCCGGGAACTAGACTCAGGAAAGTCAAAGTAACTGTTTTTCCTGGGTTAGCACAGGGCATGATACTATTTTCAATCATAATATCAACGGATAATTGAATACCGGACCCCAGAATCGTGCGCCAATCGGCACAACCGCCAATTTTCACGTGGCTTATGTGCTTCTTATCACCTTGGTTGCCGCCATGGGCGGCTTGCTGTTTGGATATGACTGGGTGGTGATCGGCGGAGCGAAGCCCTTCTACGAACGGTACTTCCAGCTAAGCAGCGCAGAACAGATTGGATGGGCAAATAGCTGTGCCCTGCTCGGCTGCCTGCTCGGGGCCATGATTTCCGGAACCTTGAGCGACCGCATCGGCAGAAAGAAGATGCTGATCGGTTCCGCCTTTCTTTTTGCAATTTCTTCCGTGCTGACGGGCTGGTCGAATACGTTCAGCCTATTTGTAACTTGGAGAATTGCGGGCGGAGTCGCCATCGGGGCGGCTTCGAATTTGTCGCCCACCTATATTTCGGAGGTGAGTCCCGCCCCATGGCGTGGACGGTTGGTGGCGATTTATCAGCTCGGCATCGGCACCGGCGTCGTAGGCGCGCAAATCGTGAACTGGCTGATCGCAAAAGAAGTTCCCAACGCGGCCACCGATGAAATGATCCGTCTCTCCTGGAACGGTCAAACGGGCTGGCGCTGGATGTTCAGCGCAGTCGCTGTCCCCTCCCTCGTTTTCTTCTTCGGAGCGCTGTTCTTGCCGGAGAGCCCGCGCTGGCTGGCGCTGCATGGTGCGGCGGAGCGCGCCAAAAAGACGCTGGGAAAAATAGGAGGAGAGCAGTACGCCGATGATGCACTGAAAGAAATCCAGGAAACTGCGGAATTGGATTTCGGCGGACGCAGTCCCTGGCGGGAACTGCTGCGCGGTCACATTGCCAAGATTGTTGCCATCGGAGTCTTCCTGGCAGTTCTGCAGCAGTTCTGCGGCATCAACGTGATCTACAACTATGCGGAAGAGATTTATCGTGCGGCCGGCTACGGCGTCAGCGGCGTACTGCTGAATATTGTGGCCACCGGCGCCATTGGCCTGGTCTCCACTCTGATTGCGTTTGCCCTGGTTGATAAATTCGGCCGGCGTCCGCTGATGCTTTTTGGCTGCATCGCAGTGGGACTCATGCATGTCCTGATTGGATTCTCTTATCACTTCGGCCTCAAAGGCCTGCCGCCTTTGCTGCTGACTCTTTCGGCCATCGGCTTCTATGGAGTCTCTTTGGCCCCCATCACCTGGGTGCTGATCGCGGAGATTTTTCCCAACCAAATCCGCGGCACCGCGGTCTCGATTGCAGTCTCGGCCTTGTGGATTGCATGTTTCGTGGTTACGTTTACCTTCCCTCTGCTGAACAGCGCAATTGGTTTGACCGGAACGTTCTGGCTGTTTGCCGGTGTTTGCTTTGCCGGATTTCTCTTTGTCTTCAAATTTGTTCCCGAAACCAAGGGCAAGAGTTTGGAAGAAATAGAAAAAGAACTCGCGATCGCAGGCTAGAGCGACGTTCGAGTCCATACGAGCGGTGGCAGGGGTGCGATGAAAGTTACGAAGATCAAGACAGTCGTGGTAAACGCGCAGCTACGAAACTGGGTTCTGGTCAAAGTAGAGACCGACCAGGCTGGCCTTTACGGCTGGGGCGAAGCCAGCCTGGAGCAGAAGACCCGCTCTGTGGTGGGCGCGGTGGAAGATCTTGCCACGCTGGTGGTGGGCGAGGATCCTACCCGCATCGAACATCTCTACCAGAAGATGTACCGTGCGCCGTTTTTCCGGGGCGGCATCGTCGGGATGAGCGCAGTAAGCGGCATCGAACATGCCCTCTGGGACATTTATGGCAAATCGCTGAACCTGCCTGTCTACAAACTGCTTGGAGGCAACGTTCGAGATCGAGTGAGAATGTACACGCACCTGGGTGGCGGCGAACGCAATGCCGTGTATCACACCTTCGATCCGGCTCCCCTGGTGGACCTGGGCCATAAGGTAATTGAGAAAGGTTACACCGCTCTGAAAGTCGTTTGTGTCCCGTTCTCGGAGCCGCTCATGGGCGCCGGCTATACGAAGAAATTCGCCAACGCCATCGAACAGCTCCGGCTGGCTCTGGGCGATAGCATTGACATCATGATCGATTTCCACGGACGCACCTACCCCGCGGTGGCGATTCAATACATTGATGCGGTCAAGGACTATCGTCCTTTCTTCTGCGAGGAGCCGGTTCCCCCGGAGAACATCGATGCGCTGGCCGAAGTCCGGCGTGCCGTTAATGTTCCCATCGCCACGGGCGAGCGCCTGGTCACGCGTCATGAATTTCGCCGGGTGTTTGAACTGCAGGCTTGCCACGTCATCCAACCCGATCTGTGCCACTGCGGCGGTCTTTGGGAAGCGCGCAAGATCGCAGCGGCGGCGGAAGCTTATTACATGGGTGTAGCCCCCCACAATCCCCTTGGACCGGTTGCGAACGCCGTGGCGCTGCACTTTGCCCTGGCCACTCCCAATTTCCTCATTCAGGAAGACATGCTCAGCGATGTTCCCTGGCGCTGGGACGTAGTGCAACATTCCCTGCAATCCCAAAAAGGATATTGGTCGCTTCCCGAAGCTCCGGGTCTGGGTATTGAGGTGAACGAGGCTGAGGCGGCCAAATATCCATTCCAGCAAGAGCCCCCTCTGACTCTGGATGCGCGTGCCCCGGACGGAGCGATTCTCGACTTCTAGGGGCTGTATCGGACTCCTGGCAAGACGACTGGATCTCTACTGTGTGGCGAACCGGGGCGGCACTCCGCCATCGCAATGTTTCGTTGTCAGCATGAATTTTGTTGCAGGCGCTCGCCCATGCCCTGCGGACTGTTCCGTTTCCGGAGCGAGTTTCAGTCTTTCAGCAAGTAACGCCCACTAGCGCCGCTCGACGGACTCCACACATTGTGTTAGAAAAAAGAGTTTCCTAACTCCAAAATTATGTCTAGCCAAATACCCGCTCCACTTCGTGGTGTTATTACCGCTATGATTACCCCGCTGTTGGATCGCGACACTCTGGACGTCGCCGGTCTGGAACGGCTCATCGATCATTTGATTGGCGGAGGGGTGAATGGGCTGTTCATCCTCGGCACGACGGGCGAAGCTCCGTCTTTAAGTTATAAGACCCGGCGCGATGTTATCGACCACACCTGCCGGCACACGGCCGGACGCTTGCCGGTAATCGTCGGCGTCACCGATACATCGTTCAGCGAAACCTTAGCCCTGGCCTGTCACGCCGCAGATGCCGGCGCCAGCGCGCTGGTTTTGGCCGCGCCTTATTATTTCGCCGCCAGCCAACGAGAACTGGTGAGTTACGTCCAGCACTTGGTCGCCGAATCGCCACTACCCATCTTTCTTTATAACGCGCCGACGAACACGCATCACGTTCTGGCGGTGGACACCGTGCGCAAATTATCGGAGCTGCCCAAGATTCTCGGACTCAAAGACAGCGGCGCTAACATGATGTATTTCCACAAGATGGTGTGGGCCTTTCGCGACCGGCCGGATTTCACCTTGCTGGTCGGCCCCGAGGAGTTAACTGCGGAAGCGGTGCTGCTCGGCGGCCACGGCGGCATGTGCGGCGGTTCGAATATCGACCCCAAGCCTTATGTGGATCTGTACAAGGCTGCCGCCACGCATGATCTAGTGAAATTGAGGCCACTGCACGATCGGATTACGCAAATCAGCACGACTGTGTACCGCGTAACCCAGGAGGATTCGTCGTATCTCCGTTGTCTAAAGGGCGCCGTGGCGCTCAAAGGAATTTGCGGAGACGCATTGACCGAACCTTTCCAGCCGCTCAATGCGACTGAGCGCGAGCAGTTGCGGCGGCATATGATTGCTGCCGGACTTCTGGATTCCTAACCACCCACCACTAGGGCGTGACCGCGTTTAACTAACGTCTGGACCGCAGCCGATTCGGGGCTCGGTTTCCTCCTATAATTCTTCCGGTCATGGATCGAAAGCTCACTTCTGCGATCCGCTGGATTTTTGATGGGCAGAGCGCGCCAGCCGACCGGCTGATTCCGCGCTGGCTATTTCTTCGGGCATTCGGCTTCATCTATTTTTCTGCATTCTTCTCGTTGGTATTCCAGATTCGCGGCCTGATCGGCCCGGCCGGGATTTTGCCCGCTGGAGGTTACCTGCAAGCGGTCGCGCATTCTTTGGGACATTGGCAGCGTATCTGGTATGCGCCCACGGTCCTGTGGCTCAGCAGCAGTTCGGGGATGCTGACTGCCCTGTGTTGGGTAGGCATGCTGGCATCGCTCCTGCTGCTGCTCAACCTGTGGCCGCGAGGCATGCTGGTGATTTGCTTCGTATGCTTTCTGTCTTTCGTCAGCGCCGCGCAGGACTTCTCCGGCTATCAGTCGGATGGCATGCTGCTGGCGGCCGGATTTGTTTCGCTATTTTTCGCGCCGCCGGGATTGCGTCCGGGTTTGGGGTGGGCGCATCCAGCGCCACGCGCCAGTTGGTTCCTGCTCCTGTGGGAATGGTTTCGCATCTACTTCGAGTCTGGCGTGGTGAAGATTCTGAGCGGCGATCCAGAATGGCGCCACTTCACCGCGATGGACGAGTACTACCAGAATGGCCCCTTGCCCACCTGGATCGGGTGGTACGTGCAGCACCTGCCGCAGTGGTTCCACGCCGGAACTGTCGCTGCCACACTGGTGATGGAAATGGGGCTGGTGTGGATGCTGTTCCTGCCGCGCCGTTGGCGGATTGTGTGCTTCTTCATTGTGACTCCGTGGCAAATCGGCGTGATTCTGACGGCGAACTACACTTTCCTGAACTATCTGGTTCTGGCGCTCGGAGTATTACTGCTTGACGATCGGTTCGTACTCGGTTCCCTGCCGCAGAAGTGGAGAGCACGAGTGGCGGCCAGGTCATCCGACTCTGAGGCGAACGGTACGCCGCAGGACAGCACACCGACGAAAACCATCCCGCGCTATTGGCGCACCGTGAAGCTTTCTGTCAGCGCGGCCGTGTTGACATGGGTTTTTTATGCGACAACCGCAGAGCTGATTTGGATGTTTATAAGGCTGCCTTTGCCTGTGACTCCGGTCACTGCGCTCGAGCCCTTCCGCATCGCCAACAGCTATAGGCTGTTTGCGGTGATGACGCGCGGGCGCTATGAGATTGAATTTCAGGGCTCGATGGATGGGCAGAACTGGATCGCATATCCGTTCCGCTACAAGCCCCAGGCGCTGGATAAGCCGCCCGGAATCTATGCGCCATACCAGCCACGCTTCGATTGGAACTTGTGGTTCGCCTCTCTGGGTTCGTGGCGCGACTATCCGATTGTGCCGAACACGGAAATACGTTTGCTCTCGAATGACTCCGATGTGTTGGCGCTGTTTGCCGGAAATCCTTTTTCGCAGCCGCCGCGCGAGATTCGTGCGGTGCTCTGGCAGTACTGGTTCACGACCATGAAAGAGAAACGCGCCACCGGTATGTGGTGGCGAAGGGAACTTGCGGGCCTCTACGCGCCGACGCTGGAACGTGAAGCGGACGGCAAGATCAAAGTGGTTGACTGGCCCGAGGCACATCCCAGGGAGTAACCGTCCCCTTGTCGTACCCTTGCCTCATCTATGGAAGCGTAATGGCCGCCACCCCAAGCCCTTTGAGCGTGATCTCATTACTATGCAATTTAGTTGAGGCCGGCGGCTGGGAAGCAGTGCTCTGGTCTACGTATTCTTCGTCTCCACCACTCGCGCCCGGAATGGAAAGCTGGAATTCGCGGTCGCGCTTGTTCACCAGCAAAAGCCGGCGCTTGCCGTCTCGCGTTATTACACCCAGCGAGTAAACATAAGGAACGGAAACGTCGGTCTCCACAATCTTGTCACCAGGACCAAAATTGTCGTGCAAAAGTTTCAGTACCCAGTAGCGCGCATTGGGCTGCCCAGTATTCCAATCCAACATGGTGACGCTGGGAAACTGGGTGGGATAGCCAACCAGTTGCGACTCGCCTGCTACGTCCACACCCATGCTCGTGAGCTTCCCGAAAATGTACGCGTACATGGCGCCAGCAAGATTCCAATAAGAATTCGGGATGGGTTTGGCAGCATGGCCTGGAATGCCCTGATCTCCGTCGTCAGCCGAAATAGAACCGATTTCATCAATCGTGGTCCGGGTTTCGGGCGAGAGCTTTTCACGGATCGTTTCAATATAGCGCGCCACGCTCAGGAAGCCGTCGGCCTGTGCGAAGAAAGTGAACTGCTGTACTTCCGGACTTTGGTCCGCTGTCGGAGAGGCATAAAAATGGTAGGAGATGAAGTCTAATGGGGTCCCGGGCCGGTGATTTTTAGGGTCCAGGAAATACTCGAAGAACTTTGGGTTATCGGAAGGAATTGCCAGCGCTATGCCGACGAACTTTATATCCGGCTGCACGCGCCGCATGGCGGCGACCACCGCGTCGTAGAGGCGCGTATATCCTTCCGGGGTAAAGTGGTGCTCGAAATCTACTTCGTTCAATACTTCCCAGTAGGGAATCTTGTAATGATAACCGGACTCGTGGCGCACTCCGAGTTCGTCGGTGAATCCACCTTTTGTGTACCAGGACAGCAGGCGCGCGTAGTAGTCCGCGACTTCTTTGCCACTCGGATCGCGCAATTCGGTCCCCTTCTCGTAGTCCCACGTGACCTGGTCGGGATCGGCCGGATATGGCACCGGTTTCTCGGTCTTGTACATCCATTGCGGAATGGTGCTGAAGTTCAAGATGACGGAGTGGCCCTTCGTGGCTTCAAGGAAATCGATGGTCAGCGGATCAATCAGGGAGAAATCCCAGGAAGTTTTGCCATTTCCTGGGGGCTCAAGTTCCGCCACACCAAGCTTGGGATAAGGCAGCCAGGGAACGTAACGGACATAGTCGGCCTGCAGATCGTGCAGAGCTCTATAGGCATTGTCATGGATGGCAGTGCCACGGCGCAGGGGCGGGTTCACCACTACTTGCAGCGTTGGGGTGGTCTGCGAAACGCGCACAACTTTATCCCAGTGGAGAGTTACCTTCACCGACTGGTCCTCTGCCAGGGACGTGAGTCCAACGAAAACTAACGCCAAAGCAAACAGCAGAGCCCGTGAAACTTTCAGAGTCATCAAAGCCCTCCCTGAGCGTCCATGCATCACATACGCAAAACTGACGGATGCGATTGTCGCTCCGCCAGGCCTTCTTTTGCAATAGGTAAATTAACTCGCTATTGGTATTTGGTCGTTTAGTGGGCGGGATGCAAACCGGAACCAGGAAAATTTCACACTGCAATCTACCGAGACGAATGCTTCTAATTTGCCATTGGTTCTCGCAAAAGAGCCGACGCAACGTGATAACCTATCCATGCTCAATTACGCCATGGGCTTCATCACTGAAGATTTCCTCCTACAAAGCAGAGCCGCGATTTCCTTATACCGGGAGTATGCGGCTACTGAACCTATATTCGATTACCACTGTCACATTCCTCCCAAAGACATCGCAGAAAATCGCCGCTTTCAGAATCTGTTTGAGATTTGGCTGGAGGGAGATCATTACAAGTGGCGGGCCATGCGTGCCAACGGAGTCGCCGAGCGCTACTGCACGGGAGATGCAGACCCCTACGAAAAATTTCTTGCCTGGGCGCGTACCGTCCCGCACACGCTGCGCAATCCGCTGTACCACTGGACTCACCTCGAGTTAAAACGCTATTTCGGGATAGATGAGTTGCTCGACGAGAGGACGGCGCCCGGCATTTGGGAGCGAGCGAATGAGCGACTGGCGAGTGACGACCTCTCCGTGCATGGAATTCTGCGCAAATTTTCTGTGCGTGTCTTGTGCACCACCGACGATCCAGTGGATTCGCTGCGTTACCATGCGCAAATCCGACGCTCTGGACTTGCCACCCAAGTGTGCCCCGCCTTCCGCCCGGACCGTGCGCTCAAGACCGAGGACCCTGCCGCGTTCAATGACTGGACTGACAAGTTGTCTGCCGCAGCCAACGTCGAGATTCTGAAACTGGCTGACTTCCTCGATGCCTTGCAAAGGCGCCACGATTTCTTTCACAGCCAGGGCTGCCGCCTCTCCGATCACGGGCTGGATTATTGCTATGCGGAGCCCTGTACTTTGCGGCAGGCGGAAGACGTCTTTGCCAAAGTGCGCGGCGGAAACACAGTTACTCCCGCAGAGTCGGCGCAGTTCGCCAGCTTCATGATGATCCTGTTTGGCCAGTGGGACGCCAAAAAGCGATGGACCAAGCAGCTGCATCTCGGGGCTTACCGCAACGCCAACAAGCGCATGATGAAGACGCTGGGCAAAGATACCGGCTTCGACTCGATTGGAGATTGGACCCAGGTGGCGTCGCTGGGCAAGTATCTTGACCGGCTGGAACAGGATGATTTGCTGCCGAAAGTTATCCTCTACAGCGCCAACCCAACGGACAATTACACGCTCGCAACCATGATTGGCAACTTCTCGGAATCGGGCGTAGTGGGCAAATTGCAGTTCGGCAGTGCCTGGTGGTTCCTCGACCAGAAAGAAGGCATTGAGGCGCAGCTCAATGCGCTCTCGAATTGCGGCTTGCTTTCGCGTTTCGTCGGCATGCTGACCGACTCCCGTTCGTTTATGTCGTATCCACGGCATGAGTATTTTCGCCGCGTCCTTTGCAATCTGTTGGGCAACGAGATGGAAAGCGGGCAACTTCCGAGTGACAAGGACCTGGTAGGAGGAATGGTCCGGAACATTTGTTTCCAAAACGCGGTAGATTATTTCGATTTGCCTTCGCCGCAATCGGAAGCGCAGAAGCAAGCGCCCGTGGCCGCCGAGACTACCTGATGTGGCATGGAACGCAGCCAACCGGACACCATACGAGATTGTCATTTTGATTTTTACAACTTATGGAATATCCAACCCTCGACCTCTCTTCAAAGACCGCAGTGGTGATTGGCGGGACCTCCGGCATTGGACGCGCTTTGGCTCTGGGACTGGCGCACGCCGGGGCCAACGTTGTCTCCACGGGACGCCGCGCGGATTTGGTTAAATCGGTCGCCGCCGAGATTAAAGGATTGGGCCGCCGAACGCTGGCTGTCCCTTGTGACGTAACCGACAGAGCCAGCATAGAAAAACTGCTGGGCGCTACCGTCCAGGAATTCGGCAGCGTGGATATTCTGCTGAACGCCGCCGGGTTCACCCAGCGCAAGCCGACACTCGAGGTCTCCGAGGCCGAGTGGAACAAGGTTTTGGAGACAAATCTGAGCGGCACGCTCCGTGCCTGCCAGGTGTTCGGACGCCATATGGTTGAGCGGCGGCAAGGACGCATCATCAACATTGCTTCGCTGTCTTCCTTCGTATCGTTGTACGAGGTCGCGGCCTACTCGGCCAGCAAGGCTGCCGTTGCCTCACTAACGAAGTCGCTGGCGGTGGAGTGGGCCCGCTACGGCATCTGCGTGAATGCCATCGCTCCCGGCGTGTTTCGCACCGACCTGAATGCGGCTCTCCTCGACGGCACGGCGCGCGGGCAGGAACTTCTGATGCGCACGCCGATGCAGCGTTTTGGCAAGGTGGAAGAGCTGATTGGAGCGGCGGTTTTTCTGGCTTCCGACGCGGCCAGCTTTGTCACCGGCCATTTGCTGGTGGTGGACGGCGGCTTTCTCGCCAGCGCGGTTAATCAGTAGCCGGCGGTCGGGAGAACTTTGCCTTCATGAAAATTGCGAAGCCCACCAGAAGAATCGAAGCCACGTTGGCAACGATGATGGGCGCAGCGCGCAGGATCAATCCGTACACCAGCCACAGATTCAAACCGACGAAATAGATTCCCAGCATTCCCCACGACAGGTCTTTGCCGCCCTGCTTGCGGATTTTCGAAATCTGCGGGAGAAATGAAAAAGTCGTACAGCAGGCGGCGATATATCCCAGGAGCCTGATCTGGCCCGGATCATGCAGCAGAGTATTTAGTGAGTGCACCGACACGTTCACCCTTCACGCCCTCCGGTTTTCGACTACGGATTCATCTTAAAGGGTAGTAGTTGCAGGACGGTTAACGAAAAAGCAGATTTGCCCGATCAGAGCACCCTTTCGTGCATGTACCCCGAGGCGCTCAAGGCCGAGAGCAGTTCGGTGATGTGCTCGGGACCGCGGGTTTCCATGGTGATATCGATCGCGGTCTCCCCGACGTTCACTCCGTAGTAAGCGCGGTTGTAAGAAGTCTCGACAATGTTGGCGCGATGCTGCGCCAGAATCGCGGTTAGCCGGTGCAGCGCGCCCGGATAGTCGGGCAAATGAACCCGCAGGCGTACCAGTCGTCCGTCTTTTACCAGCCCGCGTTCGATGATGCGCGAAAGCAACGTCACATCAATATTGCCGCCGCAGACCAGGACCGCGACTTTCTTCCCGCTGAGCGGCAACTTGTGGTTGAGCAGCGCCGCGATGGCCGCCGCGCCAGCGCCCTCCGCCAGCGTTTTCTCGCGCTCCAGCAGTAGAAGAATGGCGTTGGAGATTTCTTCGTCGTCCACGGTTACGATCTGGTCCACATATTTTTGCACCAGCGGGAGAGTGCGTTCGCCGGCGCGGCGCACGGCGATGCCATCGGCAATCGTGACTGCCGGGCTGAGCGTCACCGGCTTGCCTTCGGCGACCGCCACTTCCATGGAAGGCAATTTGCTGGGCTGCACGCCAAAAATCTGAACCTTGGGATTGGTCTCCTTCACCGCGCAGGAAATGCCGCCGATCAGTCCTCCGCCGCCGATCGGTGCGACAATCGCCTCAACGTCGGGATGCTGCTGCAGAATTTCCAGGCCGATGGTTCCCTGCCCCGCGATCACCGTGTCATCGTCGAAGGCGTGCACGAAAATCAGGTGCTCTTTCTGGCTGCGACGGACTGCCTCTTCATACGCCTCGTCGTAATTGGCGCCGTGCAACACAACGTCCGCGCCATAGCTCTTGGTGGCGGAGACTTTGGTCAGAGGCGTGGTCAGCGGCATGCAAATCAGCGCGCGGATGTGGTGAAGCCCGGCGTGATAGGCCAGTCCCTGCGCATGGTTTCCCGCCGAGGCTGCGGCAACACCGCGCGAGCGCTCTTTTGGGCTAAGCGTTAGCAACTTGTTCAGGGCGCCACGCTCCTTGAAGGCGCCGGTGCGTTGCAGGTTCTCCAGTTTGAGGCAGACCGTGTTGCCGGTCAGCTTCGAGAACGTCTCGGAACGAGTGCAGGGAGAAAGGTAGATGGATTCGCGAATGCGGCCCATGGCCGCGTGGATGTCGGAGAGCGTGATCATTGACCGAAGTCCACTCTAGTGCCCTCCGCCCAGCTCCCGCAAAATATCGTTCACAAACGCTTTCGCATCGCCAAAGAGCATAAGCGTCTTATCGAGGTAGTAGAGCGGGTTATCAATGCCCGCGAAGCCGGGGCTCATGCTGCGCTTGATAACCATGACGGTCTGCGCCTTGTCCACGTCAATAATCGGCATGCCGAAAATAGGGCTCGTGGAATCCGTGCGCGCCGCGGGATTGGTTACGTCATTGGCGCCGATGACCAGAGCCACATCGGTCTGGGGAAGGTCGCCATTGATCTCATCCATCTCGATCAGGCGGTCGTAGGGAACGTCGGCTTCGGCGAGCAGGACGTTCATGTGTCCCGGCATACGGCCGGCGACGGGATGAATGGCGAAGCGAACGTCCACGCCTTTCTTGGTCAGCGAGTCGTAGAGTTCGCGCACTTTATGCTGCGCCTGCGCCACCGCCATACCGTAGCCGGGAACGATGACGACTCTGCTGGCCGCAGCCAAAATGCCGGCGGCTTCCTCTGGAGTCGCACTGCGCACGACCCGCTCTTCTTTTTTGCCGGCGGCAGCCACCTGCACCTGGCCGAAGGCTCCGAACATCACGTTGGCGAAGGAGCGGTTCATGGCCTTACACATGATTACTGAGAGAATGAAACCGGATGATCCATCGAGCGCGCCCGCCACGACCAGCACTTTGCTGTTCAGAACAAATCCCAGCAGAGCTGCCGAGAAGCCAGCGTAAGAGTTCAATAGCGAAATAACCGTCGGCATATCCGCGCCGCCGATCGGGGTTACGAGCAGCACGCCGAAGATCAGGGCCACGATTACCATAATCGGGAAGAGGATGGCGTGCCCCGGATTGACCACCAACGCCACCGCCAAGCCGAGGGCACCGCCCAAAACGGAAAGGCTGACGATGTTCTGTCCGCGATAAACAACGGGCCGTTGCGGCAGAATTTCCTGCAGCTTTCCGGCGGCGATCACGCTGCCGGTAAAGGTGAGCGACCCGATAATAACCTCGAGCGCGATCTCGCCCATTTCAAAACGCGTGACCGGCCCGGTACCCACGTAGTATTCGGCAATGCCGATCATGGCCGCCGAAAGCGCGCCGAAAGCATGGCTCAAGGCGGTTCGCTGCGGCACGGCCGTCATCTGCACCAGGCCGAGGGGAACACCGACTCCGGCGCCGATGATCAGCGGGATGAGGACCCACTTGTAGTGCGCCACCTCGGGGTTGAACAGCGTGACGACCACGGCCATGGCTGCGCCGATCTCTCCTGCCAGAACGCCCCAGCGGGCAGTTTTAGGCGAACTCAGAAACCTGAGAGAAAGAACGAAGAGAACGACCGCGACAATATAGGCGAAATCGAGATACTGCTGCAGCGCGAGCTCGGTCATGATTGTTTCGACCTGCCGGATTTGAACATGCGCAGCATGCGGTCGGTGATCAGGAAGCCGCCCACCATGTTGCTGAAAGATGCCGCCACCGCAATCGCGCCCAGGATCGTCGTAAGCCGCGTCTCATGCCGCCCGGCGATGATAATGGCCGCGACCACCACGATCGCGTCGAGGGCGTTGGTCAGCGACATCAGAGGCGTGTGGAGCAGGGGAGAAACCCGTTTGATGACTTCAAACCCCACGAACCCGGCGAGTATGAAGACATAGAGATTAGAGATGAAATCCGCTGGCATGATTGTTCCTTTGCATTCCTACCATTTGGTTACTGGGTACTCGCCGCTAAGGCCGGCAGTTGAAAGAATTCGCGAACGCGGGCGCTTACGATTTCACCGCCGTGGGTGACCAGCGTTTCACGGACAATCTCGTCCTGCCGATTGATTTGCAGCTTTCCCTCTTTCACCATGTACAGCAAGAATGTCGTAACGTTGCGGGCGTACATCTGGCTGGCGTGATACGGCACCTCGCTGGCGAGATTGATGCGGCCAATGATGGTCACCCCGTGTTCGACCACGGTTTTGCCGGATTGGGTCAGCTCGCAATTTCCGCCGCGCTCCGCCGCCAAGTCGAAAATTACCGATCCCGGGGCCATGCGCTGCACCATCTCTTTGGTGACGAGGACGGGAGACTTTTTCCCCGGCACGACCGCGGCCGTGATCACGACATCGCTTTCCGAGACGACCTGCCCCAGCAACTCGCGCTGGCGCGCGTAGAAGGTCTCGTCCTGAGCTTTGCCATAGCCGCGGGCGTCCTGCGCGTCTTTGGCCTCGATCGGCAGCTCCACAAATCGCCCGCCGAGGCTCTGCACCTGCTCTTTGGCGGCGGGCCGCATGTCATAAGCCGAGGTGACGGCTCCCAGGCGTTTGGCGGTGGCGATAGCCTGCAGTCCAGCCACTCCCGCCCCAATGATGAATACCCGTGCCGGGGTAATGGTTCCTGCTGCGGTCGTCAGCATGGGGAAAATTTTGGGAAGTGTGTCGGCGGCCATGAGCACGGTCTTATATCCGCAGATCGTGCCCATGGAAGACAATGCGTCCATGGCTTGCGCGCGCGTGGTGCGCGGCATCAATTCGACGGAAAACGACGTGGCCCCAGTTTCGGCAATTTGCTGGAGCACCTCTTTCGATCCCAGCGGCCGCAGAAACCCAATCAGCACCTGGCCCCGGCGCAACAGTGGAATATCTGCCGCTCCGGTGACATCGTTCGATCCATAGCTCAGCACCTGAACGACAATATCTGCAGTGCCGAAGATAGCGGCGCGGTCGGGCAAAATCTTGGCGCCCTTCTCGACATACATCGCATCCAGATATCCGGCTTGCGTCCCCGCGCCCGTTTCGACCACCACTTCCAGACCGGCCTTCATCAGGTTGGGTATAACCATAGGAACCAGCGCTACGCGCCGTTCCCCGGGATAACTTTCTTTGGCAACACCGACAATCACGCTGCAGTTTCCTTTCGGCTAGACTAAACAGTTTACGGAAGAACGCTGCATTCGGCAAAACCGGGCGTGCCCTGGACACTCGTCCGAACCATCTTGGTACTCAGCCGTGTACAATCCCGAAAGAAAACCGCGCTTATCCCCCGGGAACCCTTTGCCTCTGACTCAATCCGCCACTGCCGCCGTGCCCCGCCGACGCTGGAGAATCGCTCTACTGCTGGGATTCGGCGTGGTGGTCAACTATCTGGATCGCATCAACGTCTCGGTTTCCCGCGATGCCCTGCACGACGCGTTCGGCATTTCATTAATCGGCTTTGGCTATCTTTCCAGCGCCTACAACTGGACCTACGCCGTCATGCAGGTTCCGTCAGGGATGCTGCTAGACCATTTTGGTCTGAAGCGGGTCGGACGAGTCAGCACGTTTTTATGGAGTGTCGCCTCGTTTGCCTCGGCGGCCGCCACGGGCTTGGGCAACTTTATCGCCGCCCGATTCCTGCTGGGAGTGGGGGAATCTCCGGCCTTTCCGGGCAATGCCAAGGCGCTCGGCTACTGGTTTCCGGAGAGCGAGCGCAGCTTCCCCATTGCGATTACCGACGCTGCGGCGAAGCTCTCGGCGGGGGTCGGCGTCCCGCTTCTGGGGGTGCTGCTATTACGCTTCGGCTGGCGCTGGAGCTTTGCCGCCACGGGCTTCGTCAGTCTGTTTTACTTTGTTCTCTTTTACTGGATTTACCGCAACCCCAGCGAAGACCGCCATCTGACAGAAGCCGAGCGGCAATTCATTTCGCAGGGCGGAGTGCAGCAGGAGGGCCGAATTGCGGGCCGCAGCCGAACCCCGGTCCGTTATCTTCTGCGCCAGAAGAAGGTTTGGGGATTGGCGCTGGGCTGGGGCGGCTACAACTACACTTTCTTTCTGGTGCTCACCTGGCTGCCCAGCTATCTTTCCATTTCCCTGCATATGGATCTGCTGAGTTCGGTGCTGTACACCAGCATTCCGTGGCTGGTCGCTACGTTCACTGATCTCGCCATCGGCGGCTGGCTGGTGGATACACTGCTCACGCGCGGTTGGAATCCTCAGCGGGTTCGGCAAACGGCTTTGCTCTGCGGCACGGCGCTGGGGCTGGGAATCATTGGGGCGGCAGGCGCAAAAACGCCCGCCAGCGCCCTGTTCTGGATCAGCCTCTCGACTGGAGGACTGTCAGCCGCGGCGCCGGTGGCCTGGACCGTACCTTCGCTGATCGCTCCGCGGGAGAGCGTCGCCACCATCGCGGGCATCACCAATTTCAGCGCCCAGATTTCTGCTCTGTCTGCACCCATCCTCACCGGCTATCTTGTGACTGCGACCCATACGTTTGCGTCGGCCTTCGTGACGGCCGCCCTGGCAATTCTCGTGGGAATTGCCGGGTATGTGTTTCTGCTGGGAAAAATGGAGGCTATTCCGGAGCCGGAGTAATGCAAAAGGTCAAAGGAGTTCGGATATGAACCTGCGGTTCTTGGGTCGCGTCATTCTGTTGGTTGCCTTTTGCTATGGGTCTTGCGCATCACAGACCTCGGGCAGCGGCAAGTATTTTGTCTATGTCGGAACCTACACAAGCCACGGCGGCAAGGGCATCTACAGCTATCGCTTTGACCCTGCCAACGGAAAACTCATTTCGCTGGGGCTGGCGGCAGAAAGCGACAATCCGTCGTTCCTTACCACCGATCCTACTGACAATTTCCTCTATGCCGTGAATGAAGTGGACAGATTTCGTGGCGACGCTACTGGCTCGGTGAGCGCTTTTGCCATGGATCGCGGAACCGGCAAGTTACGTCTATTGAATCGAGTTTCTGCCCATGCCCCCGGCCCTGCCTACCTTTCCATGGATCGGACGGGCAAGTATGTTCTGATCGCCAACTACCCGCTGGGCAGTGTGGCCGTATTTCCACTTCTCAAGGATGGAGCCTTAGGCGAAATGTCGGATTTCGTGCGCCATAAAGGCTCAAGTGTGAATAAACAGCGGCAGGAGGGCCCGCACGCGCACGCGGTGGTTTTGTCGCTCGATAATCGCTTCGCCCTCGTCGCTGACCTCGGACTCGACCAGGTTCTTGTGTACCCGTTCGACGCTACCAGCGGAAAGCTGGGCTCGCCGCATGTGATGAACATCAAACCTGGATCAGGTCCTCGCCACCTCGCCTTCAGCCCCAACGGCAAGTTCGTTTATCTGGTCAGTGAGATGGGGAGCACTGTGACTGCATTTTCCTATCATGCGGCCGATGGAAGGCTCGCAACGCTGCAGACCGTTTCGACCTTGCCGGCCAATTTCTCCGGCCAAAGTACCGCAGCGGAAATTGCAATTCACCCTTCGGGAAGATTTCTTTATGCTTCGAATCGTGGAGATGACAGCATAGCGGTGTTTGCGCTGAATCCGGGAAGTGGCCGGCTCGCTTTTCTGCAGCGCGTTTCAACCCAGGGCAAGACGCCTCGTAATTTTGCTCTGGATCCCTCCGGTCAGTGGCTCCTCGCCGCAAACCAGGATTCGAACAGCATTGTGAGTTTCCGGGTTGACCAGGAAACTGGAGAGCTTAGACCGGTTGGCCAGGTTGCGCAGATATCCCAGCCTGCTTGCGTCGTGTTCGTTCCCTTGAATGATGATGCCGCAATATCAGGTACGAACTGAGTGGCTTGTGGTAGCGACCGGCGCGACCACTCCCGCTACCGGTTGTTTAAGGAAACGGTCAACAGATTCCGCCGCTTTGCGGCCCTCGGAAATCGCCCACACCACCAGCGATTGTCCGCGCCGCATATCCCCCGCCGCAAAAATTCCCGGGACCGACGTCATGTAGTCTGCGCCGGCGGCGACATTGCCGCGCGAGTCAAGCGCCACGCCCAGCTGCTCGATCATGCCATTGCGCACCGGGCCCAGAAAGCCCATGGCCAGCAGCACAAGATCAGCATCCATGCTGAATTCCGTACCTGCAATCGGCTCGAATTTGGGAGGAGGACCGACCCGAATGCCGTGCAGCTGTTTTACGTTGCCATCTTTATCGCCCGTGAATTTTGTGGTGGCAATGCTCCAGTCGCGAACGCCACCTTCTTCGTGTGCACCCTCCACGCGCAGCTGCATCGGCCAAAGCGGCCACGGCGTTTGCGGCGCGCGTTCCGCCGGCGGCATGGGCATAATCTCGAACTGATGTACCGACAAAGCCTTTTGACGGTGAACAGTTCCGAGGCAGTCGGCGCCGGTATCGCCGCCGCCGATGATGACGGCGTGCTTGCCGCCGGCAAGAATATCCAGCTGCGGATCGAGCTTGTCTCCGGCGCAGCGTTTGTTCTGCTGCGGCAGAAAGTCCATGGCGTAGTGAATGCCCTTTAATTCGCGCCCCGGGACTTGCAGGTCCCGCGGATACTCCGCACCACCCGCCAACAGGATCGCATCGAACTCGCGCCGAAGATCTTCTACTGGAACACTGTGGCCGACATGAGCTTTGGCCACGAACTTCACGCCTTCGGCTTCCATCTGCTCCACACGGCGGTCAATGACGCTCTTCTCCATCTTGAACTCTGGAATGCCATAGCGCAGCAGGCCGCCGATGCGGTCCGCTTTTTCATAGACCGTAACCCAGTGTCCGGCGCGGTTCAGTTGCTGGGCTGCGGCAAGACCCGCCGGACCCGATCCCACGACGGCAACTTTCTTGCCCGAGCGCACCCTGGGAGGTTCCGGACGAATCCAGCCTTCCTTGAAGCCGCGTTCCACGATGTTCTTTTCAATCTGCTTGATGGTGACCGCGGGCGCATTGATGCCCAGCACGCAGGCTGCTTCACAAGGCGCCGGGCAAATACGCCCGGTGAACTCAGGAAAATTGTTGGTGGAGTGCAGCTGGCGAATCGCCTCTTTCCAGCGCCCACGAAAGACCAGATCATTCCAATCCGGAATGAGATTGTTCACCGGGCAGCCGGTGTGACAGAACGGGACGCCGCAATCCATGCAGCGCGCGCCCTGCTGGCGCAGCTTTTCTTCGGGAAAATCCTGGTAAATTTCGAACCAGTCGTTCACCCGCTCGGCGACCGGCCGGCGCGACGCATGTTCCCGCGAAAATTCCATGAAGCCGGTGGGCTTACCCATGGGTCACCGCCTCAACTTCCGTCAGCACGGGCAAGGGCTGGCCCGGAATGTAGGCTTGCGAGGCGCGTGGCACTCCCAAGACGCGCTTGAACTCATGCGGAAATACTTTGATGAAGCGCGGCAACATCTCAGACCAACTATCGAGGATTTTGCGGGCGCGGCGGCTGCCGGTCAGGGCCAGATGACGCTGGATCAACTCCTGCACCAGCTTGACGTCCGCCGGCTCGATCACCGGCTCCAGATCTACGGACGCGAGGTTGCAACGCTCCTCGGTGAATTCCGACTTGTCATCGAGCACATAGGCGATGCCGCCACTCATGCCGGCGGCAAAATTGCGGCCAGCCGAGCCCAGCACGATAACCAACCCGTTTGTCATGTATTCACAACCATGGTCGCCAACACCTTCGACGACGGCCGTTGCCCCAGAGTTGCGCACCGCAAAACGCTCGCCGGCCACACCGTTGAAGAACGCTTCGCCACTGGTCGCACCGTAGAGAGCGACATTGCCGATCAGGATATTTTCTTCCGCCGCAAAGCGGGAACCTGCGGGAGGAGATACCACCAGCCGCCCGCCGGACAGTCCTTTGCCGACATAGTCGTTTGCCTCGCCGGAGAGCGTGAGCGTCACGCCTTTGGCCAGGAATGCCCCGAAGCTCTGTCCTGCAGATCCGGTCAGGCGAACACGGATGGTATCGTCCGGCAAGCCTTCAGAACCGTATTTCCGCGCGATCTCCCCGCTCAACATCGCGCCCACGGTGCGGTGAACATTCCTAATTGGCAAGTCCATCTCAACCGGCGTCTTGCTTTCCAGAGCCGGCTGCGACTGCTTGATCAGTTCGTGATCGAGAGCCGACTGCAGGCCATGGTCCTGCGCCTGCACGCAGTGCCGCGCCACACGCCCCGGCAATTCGGGGTTATGCAAAACCGCCGAAAGATCAATTCCCCGTGCTTTCCAGTGATCGACTGCAGGCTGCACGTCGAGCATATCCACGCGACCCACCATCTTGTCCACCGTGCGGAAGCCCATCTCCGCCATGTATTGCCGCAATTGTTCGGCGATAAAAAAGAAGAAATTGATGACGTGCTCGGGCTGCCCAGTGAATTGCTTGCGCAGTTCAGGGTCCTGCGTGGCAATGCCGACGGAGCAAGTATTCAAGTGGCACTTGCGCAACATGATGCACCCCATGGTGACGAGGGGGGTGGTGGCGAAGCCGAATTCTTCCGCGCCGAGCAGCGCAGCGATGGCCACATCGCGGCCGGTCTGCAGCTTGCCGTCTGTCTGCACCCGGATGCGGCTGCGCAGATCGTTCATCAGCAACACCTGCTGCGTTTCCGCCAACCCCAGTTCCCAGGGAATGCCCGCATGCTTGATCGAACTCCACGGCGAGGCGCCGGTGCCGCCGCTATCGCCACTGATCAGCACCACGTCGGCGTGAGCTTTCGCTACCCCGGCGGCAACCGTTCCCACACCAATCTCCGAAACCAGCTTCACTGCAATACGCGCCTGCGGATTCACATTCTTCAAGTCGTAAATCAGCTGGGCCAGGTCTTCAATCGAATAGATGTCATGGTGTGGCGGCGGCGAAATCAGCCCCACGCCGGGGATCGAATGCCGCAAACGCGCGATCACTTCATCCACTTTGTGGCCGGGAAGTTGTCCGCCTTCACCCGGCTTGGCACCCTGCGCCATCTTGATCTGCAGCTCGGCCGCATTCACCAGGTAGTTCGTAGTCACACCGAAACGCGCGGAAGCTACTTGTTTCACGGCGCTGCGCCGCCAGTCGCCGTTAGCGTCGCGCTTGTACCGTTCCTCGTCCTCGCCGCCTTCGCCGGTATTGGACATCCCGCCGATCCGGTTCATGGCAATGGCCAGGGTCTCGTGGGCTTCCTTGCTGATCGAACCAAAGGACATAGCCCCGGTTGTGAAGCGCTTGACGATCTCTTTCGCCGGCTCGACTTCTTCAATCGGCACCGGTTTCTTCGCCTTCTTGATCTTCATCAGGCTGCGCAGCGTGGCCAGGTTATGGCTCTGCTTGTCAATGAGGTCGCTGTATTCCTGGAAGGTGGCAAAGCTTGACTGCCGGACCGCGTGCTGCAGCTTGCTGATGGTCAACGGGTTCAGCAGATGGTATTCGCCGTTGATGCGGTAGTGATAACTGCCGCCCACCGCCAGTTCCGTATCCGCTTCCGTCATGGGGCGGAAAGCAAACTCGTGCTTCATCTGCGCTTCGCGCGCCAGGACATCCAGCCCAACGCCTTCCAGCCGCGAGGTGGTGCCAGCAAAGTAGGAGTCCACCAGTTCTTTGCTCAGGCCAATGGCCTCGAACACCTGGGCGCCGCGATAGCTCTGCAGCGTCGAAATGCCCATCTTGGAAAAGGTCTTCAGCAAGCCCTTATTAATCCCCTTGATGAAGTTTTTGACGGCCACTTCGGCGTTCAAGCCTTCGGGAAGATATCCGCGCCAGGCAAGATCTTCGAGTGTCTCGATTGCCAGATAGGGATTCACCGCGCTGGCGCCATAGCCAATCAGCAGACAGAAGTGCATTACCTCGCGCGGCTCGCCGGACTCGATGATGAGCGCCACCTGGGTGCGAGTTTCTTCCCGCACCAGCAGGTTATGCACCGCGGCCAACGCCAGCAAACTCGGGATCGGCGCGTAGTCCTTGTCCACGCCGCGATCGGAAAGAATCAGCAGCGTGTATCCATTCCTTACGGCGAGGGATGCGCGGCGGCCGAGTTCGTCGAGGGCCAGTCTTCAGCCCTGCCTCGCCGTCGGCGGCCCGGAAGAGAGTCGAAAGCGTCGTTGCCAGCAGATCTCCGGTCGAAACCCGGCGCAGCTTTTCCAGCACACGATTGGTCAGAATCGGATGCGGCAGCTTGAGGGTGTGGCAGTTCTCCGGCTTTTCGTCCAGGATGTTGCGCTCCGTGCCGATATAGCTGATCAGCGACATCACCATCTCTTCGCGGATGGGATCAATCGGCGGATTGGTCACCTGCGCAAACAGCTGCTTGAAGTAGCTGAACAGCGGCTGCGGCCGGTCCGACAGGCAAGCCAGCGGCGTGTCGGTGCCCATCGAGCCGATCGGCTCTTCGCCCTTCACGGCCATCGGCTCGAGAATCATCTTCAGATCTTCGTCCGTGTAGCCAAAGGCGCGCTGCCGCGGCAGAATTGTGTCGCGATTGCCGGCATGCACACGCGAAGGCTCCGGCAGCTTGTCCATCGTGATCTGCTTTTCTTTCAGCCACTGCGCATAGGGCTGGCGGGCGCTGAGTTTCTGCTTGATTTCTTTGTCGGCGATGATGCGGCCTTCGACGGTATCCACCAGAAACATCTTGCCGGGCTGCAGGCGGCCTTTGGACTTCACGCGCGCGGCTTCGATATCCAGGACGCCTGCTTCCGACGCCATCACGACCAGATCGTCGTTGGTGACTACATAGCGGCCCGGACGCAGTCCATTGCGGTCCAGAGTTGCGCCAATGACCCGGCCATCGGTGAAAGCGATCGCCGCCGGACCGTCCCATGGCTCCATTAGCGAGGCATGGTACTCATAGAACGCCCGCTTGCTGCTTTTCATGTGAGGATTCCCCGCCCAAGCCTCGGGAATCAGCATGGCCATTACGTGCGGCAGCGAGCGGCCGGCCTGGAACAACAGTTCCACGGCATTGTCAAAATTTGCCGAATCGCTTCCACCCGGCGCAATGATCGGAAACAGCTTTTTCAGATCATCGCCAAACAGCGGAGACTCCAGGATCGACTGGCGCGCGTGCATCCAGGCGACGTTCCCTTTCAGCGTGTTGATTTCGCCGTTGTGGGCCACATAGCGATACGGGTGTGCAAGTTGCCAGCTGGGAAACGTGTTCGTGGAAAAACGCTGGTGCACCAGACAAAGCGCGCTGGTTACATCGGGATCGGAAAGCTCTTCGTAGAAATTCGCAATCTGCGGCGCCAGTAGCAGGCCCTTATAAACAATCGTCCGCGCCGAAAGCGAAGGAAGGTAGAAGAAGTGCTTGTCTTCGATATCCGACTCGGCCATCTCCCGCTCGGCCAGCTTGCGCACTACGTACAGCTTGCGCTCGAAGGCGTCTTCATCCATGTCCACTGGACGGCCGACAAAAATCTGTTCGATATAGGGCTGCGATGCTCGCGCTACCCGGCCAATCGCGTCACCTTCCACCGGCGTATCGCGCCAGCCAAGAACGGTAAGGCCTTCTTCGCCAACGATTCGCTCCAGAATGCCCTCGGCCTGCAGCCGTTGATGCTTCTCGACCGGCAGAAAACACATGCCTACGGCGTATTCACCGGGAGCGGGAAGTTCGAAGCCAAGGCGGGAACATTCGCGGGCAAAGAATTTGTGCGGAATTTGAATCAGAACCCCGGCACCGTCGCCGGTTTCCGGGTCGCAGCCGCAGGCGCCCCGGTGGGTCAGGTTGATAAGAACCTGGATGCCCTGTTCGATGATCGCATGGCTCTTCTCCCCCCGAATGCTGGCCACAAACCCAATACCGCATGCATCATGTTCATGGGCTGGGTCGTACATCCCCTGTGCAGGGGGAAGGCCATTGGGGGTTCTGAATTGCGTCATCGTTTTGGGCTCCATGCAACATTGCGACCGCTCTAGGACCTAATCTGGTCTTATTCCGTAGTGAGCTGGGTTACCACGGCCGGCACGCCTTGGGAATACTCTTGCATATTATTGATAATACTGGCGGGCCCCGAAAGTAAAATCAAGAATTTCGATAGGTCGAATGGATATTTTGATGGGAACCCATGGCGCCTTTCTATAGGCTAAGCGTAGTTCTCCTTCAGATTATCGGCCACCACCGGCTGTAATTCAAAGTGACTGTGGCCTGAACCGATTTTGACGCTTTCGAAGCAAACTTATTGCTGAACACCAGGTAGTACGTCGCGGAACCGGCCGGCAACGAGGTGGCAATGGTATCCTGGCCCACTTTGCCGCTGCTGTAATAGGTCATACTGGAATACCCATTCTGCCATTCCACAAAGGCTCCATCGGATAGCAGATACACCTCGATGTCTTTCTCTCCTCCGGCGTCCACACTAAATTGACCGCTCACCGAAATTCTGCTGGCGCCCGCCGGAACCATCACCTTGTAGTAGGAAAACCCTTTGGGCCTGACGGTGAAGGTCAGAGGAGTAATAGCTTCCGTGTGGGAGCGGTTGACCAGCCTTTCCAGAGGAGAGGCAATGGGGTTGTCCGTTGCCACGGCCCAGACGAGAAAGCCCGCTAAAGACAGCAGGAAGAACCAGAGCACAAAGTAGTGCTTCACCGGTTGTAGCTTGCGGGGTCGAGTCGTGCCCTGGCGGCAGCGAACACCCTTGCCACATACGGGGCAAAATTCCGATCCCGCGGGGATCATGGCCTTGCATTCCGGGCATCGGATTGGAGGGATACTGATCGCCGGGGCGGCGGCCAGAGGAGCGTAGGTGTCGTTAACGTCTTGCCCACACATCAAGCAAAAACGTGATTCCTCGGGAAGCTTCGCACCACATTTTCTGCAGAAGGTATAGGCTTCCGGAGCGGCCGCTGATTGTTCGCTCACGCTCTGACCCATTGGCCGGCCACACTTAAAGCAGAACTGAGACTCCTCCGGCGCTTTCACACCACACCCACGGCAAAGCACAACGAGCCTCCAACTTGGTGAAGATTTTTGGAGTTCGTTTCACCTGGTGGCTGGGGGATTGGCGCACCGCGGCTAACCGACGCTGTACAACAGCGGAGAGTACCGCATCCCGGGCAGCAGAACAACTGCTTTGACGGCCTGGAATCCAAGAAAAACTTGTCCAGCGGCCGGCGGCCGGTGCTAAGCTAGTTGGATACGCCGGGGGCGGTATCTCATGAAACTGACTGACCCCATTGAGGCTGTTTTAAGAAGCAAGCCTCGCCATCACGTCTTCTACGTGACCCCTGATCAATCCGTCTATGAAGCCATTGAAAAGATGGCGGAAGAATCGGTTGGCGCCCTGCTGGTGCTCTCCAGTGGAAAACTGGTCGGCATCCTTTCCGAGCGTGACTACACACGCAAGGTAAGCCTGCGCGGCAAGTCCTCGCGTGATACCAAGGTCCACGAGATCATGAGCAGCCCGGTCATTTTTGTGAGCCGCAAACACACGGTCGACGAATGCATGGCCATCATGAGCGACGGTCGGCTGCGTCATTTGCCGGTCATGGAAGGCGACTCGGTAGTTGGCGTGGTTTCGATCGGCGATCTGGTCAAATGGATCATCTCCGACCAGGCGCAAACCATCGAGGAATTGGAGCGCTACATCACCGGAACATATCCGGGGTAGAAAAGTCTCAGCGTTTCCCTCCGGCCAATTCGACCCGAGGCAATGGAGTTATAAGCGGGCGCTTGGCGAATTCATGAAGGGGATCGAAGGCCCCGATGCAAACTGACATGGCCTTTGCCTTACACGAGTTCACCCCATCCCTCAACACCGCTTACGTTTCCTGCACACGAAACGCACTTACAAAGAGATTGCTAAAAGTGCTCCTCGCTGTTGTCGTGTCAACGCCGTCTGCAGTTGCGCAGAAGCATGTTTCCTTTCCAACGCAGGACGGCGGAGTTGTCTACGCAGACTTATACGGGAAAGGTAATCGGGGAGTGGTCCTGGCGCATGGTGGGCAGTTTAAGAAAGAGAGTTGGAAACCCCAGGCTCAAGCCCTCGCCGCTGCAGGTTTTCGCGTGCTGGCGATTGACTTCCGAGGCTATGGCCGTTCGCGTGGTCCGGGCGACTCGGATCCGATGGACGCGCCGCTTCACTTCGATGTCCTGGCGGCGGTTCGTTATCTGCGAAATGCAGGCACGAGAACGGTATCCGTGGTGGGTGGCAGCATGGGGGGCTGGGCTGGGGCTGAAGCGGTGCTGGCAGGCGAACCCGGTGAAATCGGTCGTCTCGTGGAACTTGGTGCCGCTGGCAGTAGGCTGGAAAGTCAAATGTCCCAAGCTAATCATCGTAGCCCGTGACGACGCCAGCGGAACTGGGCCACGCCTTCCCGGGATCCGCGCACAATACGAAAAATCTCCCAAACCCAAAAAGCTGATTATCTTAAAAGGCTCGGCTCACGCCCAATTTCTATTTCAAACCGATCAAGCTGATCGCGTCATGCAGGAGATTCTCGCTTTTTTGTCTGCGCCGTAGAATCCGCACCGGCTCAGGTATCCCTTCCGTAATCATCCTTCTCAGCGTTCCGGCGTTACACTTAGGGTAGCGGCATGGCCTATTCGCGCAACCAAGTCGCCATTGCCATCGGTGCCGGCGCGCTGCTGGTATTGATATTCCTGGGCTATCTGGTCTGGCTCAACAACCAGGGCCCGGTATTGTCGCGCTCCAAGGAACGCGATCCTCTCTCCGGCTTGCCCAACTCGATCTCTCTGAATCCCCTGCGAAACCGCACCTCGGAGCGGGTGGCGGCGCAGTTCATCCGCGCCATGCGCGACGGAAAATGCCGCGAGCAACTGGCGGATTGGGAACAGGACTATCGCAAGAACTACGCCGATTTCATCTGCCAGTCGGAAAGCCAACATCCGCTGCGCTCGTGGAAGATTGCGGAGTGGGAAGACCGTCCTCCGCTCCGTATCCTGGAGTACCGTGGCACCCGGCTCAACTCCCCCGGTCAAAAAGGTACCTACCAGGAACTCTTCTCCATAACACTTGAGAAACAGGACGGCGAGTGGGTCGTCACCAAATACGATGCTATGTATTGAGGGCGACGGAATCCCCTAAAAACAACCCGGCTTTGCTCCGCCGACATCGAAGCTGCGTTTCACCCAAACCTTCCCACAGGAGCACCCGATGAGTCATCTGCGAAACGCGGCCCGCTCCGCAGGAGTTTTTCTTGGCACGATTGCCGTCGCCGGCTTACTTGTGTCGGCAGCAACTCCAAAAGCCCGTGCCGACAATCACGACAAATGCCGGCACGCCATTGAAAAGGCCGACGCACAAGTTGGACCAGGCTGCCCATAAGTATGGAGAACGCAGCCCTCAAGCCGAGCGCCGCCGCCACGAGTTGAACGAGCAACGAGAACAGTGCTGGCAGCGCTACCATGGCTATTGGAGCAGCCAGGACAACCGCTGGCACGATCAGCGGGACTGGGACGATCGTGATCATGATCACGACCACCACTGAAATTTGCAGCGCGCTGCCGCCTTGTAAAGCTCCCGTTTGGGGGGGCTTTTTTATTTTAGAAACTGTCACTTTGGTGCGGTTGACGTAGCCCGCCGTTTCGTAATAGTGTGAAATTACACCGGAAAGGAGGTGGTCGGATGACAAGTTCAGAAGGTCATAGTTGTAGCTCTACCAGACCAGGTGAGGTGGCTGAGACTTAGAGCGGTCGCTCTAAGAACCTTCGCAACTCGACCGGTGAATTTAGGATTGATTCCTGGCGGTTAGGTCGCGCCAGGGCTTCAATGCAAGACCCCGGAGTTCGACGAAGTGGCCACGTATTAGAGTGACCACCTCTTGGTCAATCCCAAGCAGTCCACCGGATGGCCCGCGTGCTTAGGTGCGCGGGCCGTTCTTTTTGTCCGGCTATCCTGTTTTTGCCGCCTTTTCAAATCCCAGCCGAATTACCTCGGCGGTATCTTCCGGGAGGGGAAGGCGCTTTAACTCTTCCGGGGTGAACCAGCGAACCTCGTCGGCGTCGCTGGAAGCGCACAGATTGCCGCCTGCGCAGCGGCAAAGGAAATCCACCAGCACATAGTGATAGCGAACTTTTCCGGCTTCGTCCCGGATCAGGCGGTCAAATACCCCCAGCAATTCCTGGGCGGCTACCACGAGCCCTGTTTCCTCCTGGGCTTCGCGGGCCGCTGCCTGACGCACCGTCTCGCCAACCTCCATAGCCCCGCCGGGAATAGACCACTCGCCCAGCAGCGGAGGATGGCCACGCTTGACCAGCGCGACCCGGCCATCCTCAATGATGATGGCGCCTACACCAACGAGGGGAGCGTCCGGATATTCTCGTCTCATGGCAGTATCCAGGAATGAAGGGCGATTGTAGCGAAAAAAAGCGCCGGCGAATATTTGTGAAGCGAAGCCCCTGCCTGCAGGATGACATCTCAATTAGAGTACTCAGATAGGTAGAATCACGGATATGGCCCTCGAAGAATACAAACGTAAGCGACGCTTTGAGGAGACCCCGGAACCTCCTCCGAAAGTAGAGAAAAAGGCCGGTCACCGTTTCGTTGTGCAAAAGCACGACGCCACCCGCCTGCACTATGACTTCCGCCTGGAAATGGATGGCGTGCTGAAATCCTGGGCCGTCCCAAAAGGGCCGTCTCTCGATCCCGCTGACAAGCGGCTCGCCATGCAGGTGGAGGATCACCCGGTTTCCTATTTCGATTTCGAGGGCACCATCCCCGAGGGCAACTACGGGGCCGGAACCGTCATGGTGTGGGACGTGGGCACCTGGCAACCGCTGTCGCCGGAACCGGTCAACGGGAAGTTTATTCCCGGTACCGATGCCGAAGCCGAAGCCATGCTAAAGAACGGCGACCTGAAAATTCGCCTGCATGGTAAGCGATTGAAGGGCGACTTCGCGATGATCCATATCAAGTCGCGGCGGCCCGGGAAGCAAGGGTACGGAGTGGCTGCTGATAAAGAAGCAAGACGATGATGTCGTGAAGGGTTACGACGTCGAGCAATATGATTCTTCGGTGTTGACCAAGCGCAGCATGGCGCGAAATTGGCGGCGATTCCAAATCAAAGGAATGGAAGAGCAGCCGGCCGGCGTCGCGTGGAGCGCTGAAAGCGCCGTGGCTGGCCGAGGCGCTGGCGCGAGCGGAGAAGAAGCCAAGAGTCAGAGGAAACCCAGAGAGCGCAGGGGAAAAAGAGAAAACTAAAACACAAAGAAAGACGAGCCGTGGCGGACACGCAGGCCCGTCCAACTCAATCGCACTGAAGCGCTTTCCGCTGTGCCCGAAATCGAGGTGCAAAGGTGATTTCCCAAGCGTTTGCCCGGGGCGGGCTCGCACGGAAGGCAATGCCTGCCGCCATTCGCCCCATGCTGGCCACCCCCGTCGAGAAACCTTTCGACGGTCCTGAGTGGCTGTTTGAGATCAAGTGGGACGGCTACCGCGCAGTTGCTTTTGTCGAAGGCGGCGACGTCCGCCTGATGTCGCGCACACAAAACGACCTCACCGGCCGGTATCCGGAACTCCACGACCTGGCCCAATTTGTGAAGGCCAAGACTGCGATTCTGGACGGCGAGGTGGTCGCGCTGGACGCCGACGGCCGTGCGTCCTTCAGCCTGATGCAGCAGCGCACCGGCATCCGCAGCGGCGGACGGCGTGGGCCGGCGCAGGCTGGCATTCCCGTAATTTATTACGTCTTCGATCTGCTCTATCTGGACGGATACGATTTGCGCCAGGTTCGTCTGGAAGAACGCAAGAAAGTGCTGGCGAAGGTTCTGGATCCCGGCGATCAGGTGCGCATTTCGGATCACTTCGATCAGGGCGTTGGCTTGTTTCAGGTAGCAAAGCATAAAGGCCTCGAGGGCATTCTGGCGAAACGGCGCGATAGCCAATATTGCGAGGGCCGCAGCCGCGAGTGGCTGAAGATCAAAATCACGCAGACGGTGGATTGCGTAATCGGCGGCTACACCGATCCCGAGGGCAGCCGAGAACACTTTGGAGCGATTGTCCTTGGGCTGTACGACCAGAAACAACACCTGATTCACGTCGGCCAGGCTGGGACCGGCTTTGATCACGCCAAGCTGCGAGAACTGTTCAAGCTCTTCAAGCCTCTGCAGACCGAGAAGACTCCTTTTCACGGCGCTGTAGACGCCAGACATGTGCACTGGCTCAAACCGGAGTTGGTGGCGGAGATCAAATTCACCGAATGGACTCATGAGAGCAACGAAGGGGGCGTGAAGCTGCGGGCTCCGGTGTTTCTACGGCTACGTGATGATAAGAGACCGGAGGAATGCAATTTTCAGGGACAAGCGGAAGCCTAGCCGCTCACTTAATGTCTTTCATGGGCAGCATGCTACCGTAATCGCGGCCGGAGGGCTCGACGGCTCGCGCAACCAAAACATCAAACGCGGTACGCAGCGCCGGATGTTTCGCCAGCAAAGCCTTCATGACCGCCATATTTTCCTGGTAGGTGGCCGTGGTATTCGAGATGTCCGGCATCTCGATACTTCACCACCAACCCGAGTTTCTTCTCTACGGCCAGGGGAAACAACGCCGTAAGCTTGTAACTCTTGCCTCCCGCAGGCAGTTCTGCAGGAGGCAGAGTCGGAGGGCTTCACGGTCTGTGCTTCGTCATACAGTTTGTCGGTCGCTAATGTGCTCATGAAGGATACAGGCACCGACAGTTCGCGCGCCTCCTGGTAGTACAACCAAGCTGCGTGGTTTTCGCCCTTCGCTTTGAACTCGCGGGCATGCTCCGCGAACCAGTTGCCATCGTGGCCGGCAACTTGTGCGGGCTTAATATAAAGTCCGCCTAACTTCCAAACGCCGCCTTGCTGTTCCAGAACATAGGCAACAGTGTAAGGACCGTCGCTGGTGCTGACATCCTGTGTAACGAAGCCGTATGTGCCCGGCGGCAGGTTGGGAATCTGGAAAACGGCGCTGTTGGCGGTTTGGCCGTTGCGGCCAAAAACTCCGCACAGAAATTCGGCGTGAGCCAGGGGCGCGTCCCCTTGCGCTTGCAGCAGGAATGGCGAGCGGGCGACCGCCTTTGCTCCCGCCAGAACGCTCTGGTTGTCTTTCACTGCGGTTTGAATGGCGGAAAAATTGTTGGCCAGACTGGGGATGGCATTCTGCTGGAGCGCGGCCGAGTCGCCGCGCGAGATCAAATCGAAATCGGCCTGGGCGGCGTTGAGCAAAGAAGCTCTGTGTCGCCGGTTCCATGTCGCTGGCCGTCGAGCAGGTCTGGGCATGGACAAGCAGGCCGGCAAACAGCACTGCGGCCAATCCAAGAACTGCCCGGCATCGTGTCTTGAAAATTTTCTTCATGATGCGCGAACTCCGAGGCGGAAGAACAAGAGGACTTCTTCCGACTCGCGACTATGAAGCGGGACCTCGGCAGCGATAGTCACTCACAAAGTCTATCAGGAGACGAAAGCGGATTGAACCGTTAGTGACAGGGACGAATTCATCCGCTGTGATCTACCTTGAAGTCGCGGGTAGCGGTGCATTTTCAGTTTTTCTCCTGCGTTGCCGGTAGCATTTCTTTGCGGTCTCGGCGGTTAAGAGCTTTCCCTCCGGTAAATCAATAGCTTGTGACCGCCGAGTACGCTGAGGTCTGCGTTAAGCACGCCGAGAAAGATCGACATAAGGCACACTACGTGGCGATTGCACCGGCTGGCTGGCTGTGTTACCGTCGCCTTAAATCGGGCTTCTGGTAGGAGGAGATGCTTATGGCAGGCTGGATCATTCTCGGCATTCTGGTCGTGATCTGCTTTCTGCTGATTGCGGCATACAACAGCCTGGTGCAGCTGCGGGTGCGCTGCGACTCAGCCTGGTCGGACATCGATGTACAACTGAAACGGCGGCATGACTTGATCCCGAATTTAGTGGAGACGGTCAAAGGCTATGCTGCCCACGAAAAGGGCACATTCGAAAACATCGCCAAGTTCCGCTCGCAGGCGATGCAAGCCAGTTCGCCCGCCGACAAAGCCGCAGCCGAAAATCAGCTGACCGGCGCCTTGAAGAGCTTGTTTGCCGTGGCAGAGAACTATCCGCAGTTGCAAGCCTCCCAGGAGTTCACCCAGTTGCAGGGGTCGCTCAATCAGACCGAAGACACGATCCAGAGCGCCCGCCGTTATTACAACGCAGTGGTGCGGGACTTGAATACCAAAATTCAGTCTTTCCCTACCAACATCCTTGCCGGGATGTTCGGCTTCCAGCAGCGCCAATTCTTCGAAGTCGGGGAAGCGGCGGATCGCGAACCGGTGGCGGTGAAATTTTAATTCAATGGCGCGCCTAACCAGCCGGCGACTCTACCTGCTGCACGGTCTGGCTTGTTTTCTCTGTTTGGTTGCGTCTGCTACGCCTCTTTTTGCCCGCGACTGGCGCATCGCAGATTTCCACGACACTATCGGCATCGGCGCCAACGGCACGACCACGGTGCAGGAACGCATTACCGCCGTGTTCATCGGTGAGTACCACGGCATCTATCGCGATATTCCGGTGGAATATCCGGGGCCGAGCGGAACGAACTACACGCTCTTTCTCAGTATCAACAGCATCACCGACGACAGCGGCAACAAGCTGAAGTACGACTCGTCCACATCCGGCGGTTATCGCAAGCTGAAGATTTATATCCCGGGAGCCGTCGATACCACGCGTACCGTCGAGATCACCTACACCTTGCGCAATGCGGTGCGCTTCTTCGACGGTCACGACGAGTTCTACTGGAACGTAACCGGCAACGACTGGCCGGTCCCGATTGATCACGCCAGCGTTTTCATTGCGCTGCCCGCGGCCGCGGCAGGCTCCCTGAAGGCGCAGGCTTTCACCGGAGCTTACGGTTCCGTGGAGCATGACGCCACAGCTGAAGTAAGCGGCGCGAATGTCACCGCCGAAACCAACAATCCTCTTCCCATGCGCGGCGGCTTGACCGTTGATGTCTTCATTCCGAAAGGAATCCTGAAGAAGCCGGGCCGGCTGACTCTGCTGCTGTGGTTCGTGGGAAGTAATCCAATCGTCTTTCTGCCATTCGTCACCTTTGGCCTGATGTTCGGATTGTGGTGGTACAAAGGCCGCGATCCCGATCCGGGTCTCTCTGTCGCACCGATGTATGAACCACCGGCGGGAATGACTCCCGCGGAAGCTGGCGCGCTGGTGGATGATCAGGTTCATCCGCGCGATATCACATCAACCATCGTCGATATGGCGGTCCGTGGCTTTATAAAAATTGAGGAGACCGATGACAAAGGAATCGTCTTCCATCATAAAGACTACATTTTTCATTTGGTGAAACCGCGCGATCAGTGGCAAGGCATGGTTCCGCACGAACGCGTAATGATGAAAAACATTTTCGGCAGCGGCGATGACTCGGACGTGCGCCTCTCCAGCCTCAAGAACCGCTTCTACACTGCCATCCCGGTCATCCGCCAGGACATCATGTCGGCGCTGCGCAACAAGGGCATGTATTTGCTGGACCCGGATTCGGCGAATGGTTATAGCGTCGCGGCAGGAATTGCCATCGTGATCGGGGCCATCGCTTTGCAGGTGTTGGGTTGGGTAAATCTTTTCAACTCGGTTCTGCTCCTATTCGTCTGCGGAGCCGTCTCGGCGCTCATCTGGTGGCTGTTTTCCCGCCAGATGACGGCGAAGACCAGCAAGGGCGCCCGGACTTATGTGGGAGTGCTCGGCTTTCAGGAATTCATGAACCGGGTGGACGCGGAAAGGCTCAAGAGAATGCCTCCAGACACATTTGAGAAGTTCTTGCCTTACGCCATGGCGCTGGGGGTGGAGCATCATTGGGCGCAGGCGTTCGCAGGAATCGTGAAAGACCCGCCGAGTTGGTACGTTGGGCCCGGTCCGTACATGGCGTTCAACCCGATCTTCTTTTCCAACTCCATGCACGGCATGGCGACAGATATGCACCAGGTGTTCGTCTCGGCGCCGCGCGCCAGTTCTACGGGATCGGGATGGGGCGGGGGCGGGGGCGGAGGCTTCGGGGGTGGAGGCTTCTCCGGCGGCGGATTCGGCGGCGGCGGCGGCGGCGCGTTCTAACTTCGTGCCGTCATCCGCGATTTTTTCGCCGCCTTGCAGACTTCAACCTGCCGGGTCACCCTCGATCTTCCTACCATTGCTGTCTGCTGCCGCTAAAGTCCAATTCTCTTGCCGCCGATAGTTTCAAGCGCAGGCTACCTGCGATTCCCATGCCCAAAATCAGGATAAGCATTCTTTGCCTCAGCCTATTCACTCCTGGCTGGTCGGTAGCTCAGAGTAGCTCCGTTGGGGCACCAGCCGATCCCGCCACGAACCCGATAAGCGCCGCTGTGACTGAACAGGTCCATCGGCTGGAAAAGGAAGTGCAGGCGCAGCAAGGACAAATCGCGCGGCAGCAAGCCCAGATCGATGAGCTTCTGCAGAAGTTGGGGAACACTGCGGCGCCCCCCAAGCTGCCTTCAGAAAGCGATGCGAAGAGCACGGGCGCCAGCTATCCGCAGCCTCTACAGGAAGCGCGAAAGAGCCCAAGTGCTGAGCCTTCCAATCCCTCAACGATCCGTTACAAAGGACTCAGCCTGAGCCCAGTCGGCTTTGTCACGGCCGACGCTGTGTTCCGCACCCGCAACGAAAATGCCGACATGGGCAGCAGTTTTGGCGCGCTGCCATTTGGCGGAGTGGCCAATTCGCATCTGAGCGAGCTTCGCGCTTCCGCGCGCGCTTCGCGATTCGGGTTGCTGGCTGTGGGCATGGCCGGGAATACCAGGCTTACCGGATATTACGAGATGGATTTTCTGGGACAGGCGCCGACCGCAAACCAAATTGAGACCAACAGCTTTACTCCCCGGCAGCGCCAATTGTGGGTACAGGTCGACTTCAGCAACGGCCTGACGCTAACCGCGGGACAGGACTGGAGCCTGCTCACGACCGACCGCAAAGGCATTGCCACCCGCGCCGAGTTCATTCCCAATACCCTCGACGCTTCTTACGTTGTGGGTTACAACTACGTTCGGCAGACCGCGTTTCGCATCACCAAGAATTTCAACGATCGCATTTGGGCAGCTTTCGAGCTGGCAAATCCTGAAACCTCGCAGCCGAACGCGAGCTTTGTCCCAGCCAACCTCTTCGGGTTCAACAACAGTTCCAACGCCGCCTCCCCCAGCGGCTTTACTTTGAACTTTCTCAGCGGTAGCACCAACGGCTTCTCTACCAATCTGGCTCCAGACCTGATCGCCAAAATCGCCTGGGAACCCGGGTGGGGGCATTACGAACTAAAAGCGCTGGGCCGCTTCTTCCGTGATCGCATTAATGGTGACAATAACATCGCATACGGAGGCGGGCTGGGAGCGGCCGCGATTCTCCCGGTGGTTGCGAAGAAGGCGGATTTCATCCTGGAAGCTTTGGCCGGCAATGGGATCGGCCGTTACGGTACCGCCCTGGGATCTGATATTACGATTCGTCCCGATGGCTGGATCATCCCCATTCACACGGTCCATGTAATGACCGGGCTGGAGGCCCATGCTCAGCCCAAGCTTGACCTGTACGTCTACGGTGGCAATGAATATTACGGGCGCGCCGCCTACGTGAACCCCAACAATGCCAGCGAGCCGGCGGGCTATGGTTCTCTGCTGGTCAACAACACAAATTGCCAGGTCGAAGTTGTGCCCAGCGGAGGGGCAGCCTGCGGGGCGCAAAACCGCGACGTCTGGGAGGCAAGCACCGGCCTCTGGTATCGCTTCTACAAGGGGCCGTACGGAGCGTTCCAGTACGGTTGGCAATACGAATATCTGCACCGTTCCACCTGGACTGGCATCGCAGGCAGTCCCTCGGGGCTGGATAGCGTCGTGATGACCTCCGTACGCTTTCTCCTGCCTTAGGGTGTCGAGCTACTTGGCCGGACAAGAGCCGGCTATGCTGTCAATCCGCTCTATGACCATCTCGCGGACAACATTTGCGCTTGCGCCTTGGGTTTGCTCATCCTGCGCCACGGCCGGGGCCAGGTCGCCACGCACTTTGACCCGCTCACCCAGATGTTGACTTAGGATTGCGCTGCCACCGGCGCGGAGACGAATAGCGCCCGTATGTTCGGACTTCAGGATGTACTCACCACTTTGTTGGACAAGACAGCCTTCCACGGAACGGTGAATCCGCGGATTCTGCGCCTGCAGCGACATCCGCCCGCGGATGCGCGCTCTGCGCGACGTTGCCGGAAGCGACCTGAGCCGCCATTCCCAAACTGGGAAACAACAGAACTACGCCCGTGCAAACTGCAAGAAGAAGCTTTTGCATTTAGGTTTCTCCTACCACGTTTCGGTAACCTTTCAAAACCGGGAGAGCAATTTTATTCCCAATGGCCATTCGGCCAACTGGGCTTTATTTGCTTTTGTTATGCGCACCCTGAGGATCGCGCATGGCAAGCCCGAAGAAACAACTTGCACAAGCCTGGCATTCGGACACCCAAGAAATACCGAGCAAGATTCCCAAAATGGGAAACGAGTGTATCTCACTGCATCGAAGATCCAAAATCAGGCGGTGGAATCGACTTGCCGAATCGAGGAGATGCCGGCAGTCCGGTTCAAATGTTCCCTATAACCCAAGTACGGCACTACTCTGCTTGGCCTCAGCAAGCTGCACACTCAGTCTCTCCATATTCCATTTGCCGAACCGAAGTAACTCATCTGGTAAAGTCTGACTTCCTTTCGCCGATGAGAATGCAGGGGCAGAACGATACAAGTGCATGCATCGTCCCCGAGCTGAGACAAACCCTGGATCGCGGCTTCAATCTCGGAAAGCACTAAATTGATTTGAGTTCGGTCGGCGACGACGCCGGGCGCAGGTTCAGTCTCTGAATGGAGAACAGTGATGTCCCTGCTAGACAACTTGCAACTGAAGCACAAGCTCTTCCTGCCTATAGGAATGGCAGTCGCCGGCCTGGTCATTGTCGGGATGACTTCGTACCAGGCAATACAAACCCTCCGAATCAACGGAGAAATGGATCACGCGCTGCAGTTGAACGACGACGTAATCGCCGAATTCGCGACGCCCAAACTCAACATCCTGCAGACGCGCATCCTGGTCTACCAGATGCTCTTTGCGCCCGACAAGGAAACCAAGCTTCAACTCGAGCAGCAGGTCGGCGAGCAGCGACGGCTCTATGAAGAAAAACAGAGAGAGTTTGCTTCCAAGTTACCGGAAGGGACTCTCAAAGAACTGATCACGCAACGGGCACGGGCCGCCGCCATCGATTATTTCGATTTTACCCAGCAGCAACTGATCCCCGCACTCCTACGTGACAACAAGAAGGAATCCGACAAACTGATACCGCTCCTGCGCGCGAAATATGAAGCCAGCGAATCTACCATCGCGGAAGTCCGGAAGCTCGCCGACCAGTCCAGCCAAGCCGGCAAAGCGAAGGCGGACCAAATGGTCGCCTCGCGCACAACCATGCTGATTGTCATCGGAGTTGTTGTGGTTGTTGCCGTCGGTCTCTTCGGTGTCGTGCTGACTCGTTCCATCACAGATGGCACCGGAAGGATGTTGAACCTCATTCAGCAGATTGCCGCCAATAACCTGGGAGTGGATGACATTGATACTTCATCACAGGACGAAATTGGCCAGGCGTGCAGTGCTCTGAACAAAATGAAGAACAGCCTGCGCGAACTGATCCAGTCCATTGCCGGCACCGCCGAGCACGTGGCCAGCGCCAGCGAGGAACTCTCCTCCTCGGCCACCCAGCAGGCGCAAGGCGCGGAGACGCAGAACAATCAAACGACCCAGGTGGCTACCGCCATGCAGGAGATGTCCTCTACCGTGTTGCAGGTGTCGGAGAACTCCAACAAAGCCGCCGAGGCTTCGCGTCAGGCGGCGGAAACCGCCCGCGAAGGCGGACAAATCGTTGAAGACACCTTGTCCAAAATGCGCATCATCGCCGATTCGGTCGGGGGGACGGCAAAGAAGATGGAGGAACTGGGCAAGAGTTCCGACCAGATCGGCCGCATTGCCGGAGTGATTGACGATATTGCCGACCAGACCAATCTGCTGGCGTTGAATGCCGCCATCGAAGCGGCGCGCGCGGGCGAGCAGGGGCGCGGCTTCGCCGTGGTCGCCGACGAGGTTCGCAAACTGGCAGAGCGCACCACCACCGCCACCAAAGAGATCGCGCAGATGATCAAGAACATTCAGGATGAAACCAAAACGGCCGTCACCGCCATGGAAGCCGGCACCAAGCAGGTCGAAGACGGAGTGCAGTCCACCTCGCGGGCGGGAGACTCGCTGAAGCAGATTATTCATATGTCCGAACAGGTGGGGGAAATGATTACTCACATCGCCACCGCGGCCACGGAGCAATCTTCCGCCAGCGAGGAGATCAACAACAATATGGAGCAGATCGCCAAGCTGGTGCGGGAGTCGGCGGACGGAGCGCAGCAATCGGCCAAGGCGTCGCAGGACCTGTCGGGCTTGGCGCTGGATCTGCAGAACATGGTGGGAAAGTTCGACGTCGGAAGCGGGCACAGCTCCATGGGAGCAGACCATCGCCGACGCGGTACGCCGGGAAGCTACGGCCGGGAGCGCGAGGAGCCGGCCAAGGCCTTTGCGGCTTCTGCGCGTTAACCACCGGGAAAGTTCGCAATGTTCAAACGACTGAAGTTAACCGGGAAAATCATTGGATCCATCGTTGTAACCCTGGTGGTTACTTCCGCGATCAGTCTTTGGATTGCACAACGCCGGGTGAATCGGCAAGCCGAAGAAGCCTTCCGTGACAAGATCCGCCAGATTACCGGCATGGCCAGCGCCACCCGCAACTGGTTTTCCGACAACATTGAGCAGATGGTGCCCAATCATCAGTTCAAGCACATTACGCAGGTGCCGGTAGTGGTGGCCTGGAGCATCGCCCAACAATACGCCCAGACGCAGAACATGTCCTTTCGCACGCCTTCGCTGAACCCGCGTGATCCCAAGGACCGGCCGGATGAGCTCGAACGCCGTGCTCTGGAGGCTTTCCAGCAAAACTCATCGCTCAAGGAGTACTCCCAGCGGTTCAACAACAACGGCAAAGATGAAATGTTCTACGCTCAGCCCGTGCGCCTTACCCAAGACTGCCTTCTCTGCCATGGCGACCCCGCCGGAGCCAAAGATCCATTTGGATATGCCAAAGAAGGTATGAAAGTGGGCGATCTGCGGGGAGCTTTTGTGGTTCGCGCCTCCACCGAAGAATTGGCGCAAACGGCAAGTTCTAACTCGATCGCGCTGTTTCTGACCACCCTGTTGACTCTGCTGGCGGCAGCGGGAGTGGTCTTCGCGGTGGTACGCAAGTTTGTGGTCAGGCCGTTGTCGGCGTCGGTGGATCTCGCAAATCGAATCGCCACCAACGATCTTTCTGCGGACGATCTGCCAGTGGAGTCGGAAGACGAGATTGGAGCGAACACATCGGCGCTGAACAAGATGAAAAATAACTTGCGCCAGCTGATTGAATCCGTGGTCGGGACCGCCGAGCACGTGGCCAACGCCAGCGAAGAGATTTCCTCCTCCGCATCGCTGCAGGCACAGGCCTCTGAAACGCAAAAAGACCAAGCCGCGCAGGTGGCGACCGCCATGCAAGAGATGTCCTCGACGGTGCTGCAGGTCTCGGAGAACTCCACCCGGGCTTCGGATGCGTCCCGCAAAGCCGCCGAAACGGCGCGCCAGGGCGGCGCTATTGTCGACGATACGCTCAGCAAGATGCGCAAAATTGCCGAGTCCGTCAGTTCTACGGCCCGGAAAATGGAAGAACTGGGGAAGAGTTCCGACCAGATTGGCCGCATCGCCGGCGTGATTGACGATATTGCCGACCAAACCAACCTGCTGGCTTTGAATGCGGCCATCGAAGCCGCCCGCGCCGGCGAGCAGGGACGCGGCTTCGCCGTGGTAGCCGATGAAGTACGCAAGCTCGCCGAGCGCACCACCACCGCCACCAAGGAAATCGCACAAATGATCAAAAACATCCAGGACGAAACCAGGATCGCGGTAACCGCTATGGAGGGTGGCACCAAAGAAGTGGAAGTGGGAGTGATTTCCACGGGCCAGGCTGGAGACGCGCTGAAAGAAATCATCCTTATGTCCGACCAGGTGGGCGAGATGATTACTCATATCGCGACCGCTGCTACGCAGCAATCGAGCGCCACCGAGGAAATTAACAACAACATGGAGCAGATCGCGAAGTTAGTGCGGGAATCGGCCGTCGGCGCCCAGGAATCCGCGAAAGCCTGCCACGATCTGTCCGGGCTGGCCATGGATCTGCAAAAAATGGTTGCGACTTTCAAGCTGAGCGACAACGGCTTCGAGCCCCGGCCACAAACAGGACGGGAGGAATACCGGCAACCAGAAAAGTCTTTTGCGGCTTCTGCGCGATAGAGCGCAATTAACAGAGGAGGGATGCAGATGGAAACCGAGGCGCAATCCAACCACAGCCAGAGCAACGGAGTAAATCTTCACGGATTAAGCCAGGGACATGGCGACCTGCTGCAACTGGTGAGCTTTCACATCGGCGGAGAGGAATTCGGGCTCGACATTCTGAAGGTGCAGGAAATCATCCGCATCCAGGAGCTCACGCGAGTGCCGAATTCCCCGGATTTTGTGGACGGCGTCATCAACCTGCGCGGCAAAGTGATCCCGGTAATCGCCTTGCGCAAACGCTTCGGGCTGGAGGAATTGGCTCACGACAAACAAACCCGCATTGTCGTGATCGAGGTGAAGGGCAACGTCCTGGGATTTATCGTCGACTCCGTCTCGGAGGTCCTGCGCATACCGGCGGATACGGTCGAGCCTCCGCCTCGGCTGGGAAAGGTGGAGAGGGAGTATGTCAGCGGGGTCGGCAAGCTGGATAACCGCTTGCTCATTCTGCTCGACGTGGACCGGTTGATGAGCGACGCAGAAGATGTCTCTTCGGCCGTGGCTTAGTTCGCGAAGGGCTGGGGAGTTGCCGCTCCATGGATAACGAGTTCGCACAAGATCCGGCGCTGGTTCAGGAGTTCCTCGTGGAATCGGAGGAACTGTTACAGCGCATGGATCAGGATATGGTCACCCTGGAGGCGACCCCGCATGATGCCGAGTTGCTGAACCGAATTTTCCGGGCCTTGCACACGATCAAGGGAACCTCGGGGTTCCTGGGATTCGAGCCCGTGGTGCGTCTGAGCCACCGCGCCGAGGACGTACTCAACGATCTGCGCAAGGGAGAAATCCAGCTCAGCCAACGCATGATGGATGCTCTGCTCGGCGCGCGCGACCAGCTAGGCCGCATGCTCAACGATATCCGCGAAGGCGGGTTGAAAGAGTATGAGATCGACAAACTGGTCGCGGAACTCGAGTTGGTTCGCAAGCCGGATGACGTTCCTGAGCGTTTGGGCGAAATGCTCGTAAGCAACGGGGTCATTGAGCCGGCGGACCTGCAAGCTGCGCTCGCGCAACAAAGCGCCACCGACCACCAACGGAAGCTGGGCGAGCTGCTGGTCGAACAAAAGGTGGCTTCTCCGAGCGAGGTAGGCAATGCCCTGATCCGGCAAAAACAGGTCTCCGAGTCTTCAGCGAACAGCGGCGCGCAAACCATGCGGGTCGACGTACGCAAGCTCGACGAACTGATCAATCTTGTGGGTGAACTGGTATTGGAACGCAATCGCCTCATGCGCCTGACCAGCGATCTTGGCTTAGGACGTTTGAGTGGCGAAGACCTGCACTCCGCGCTCAGCCGCTCCAGCGCACGTGTCAGTTTCATCACCGAAGAGTTGCAAACCGCCGGGCTAAAGACCCGCATGGTGCCGATCGAGTCGGTCTTCCGCAAATTTCCGCGCCTGGTGCGGGACGTCGCCCACAGTCTCAACAAGGAGGTGGAACTCGAGCTGCTGGGCCAGGACACGGAACTCGACAAGACCATGGTGGAACTCATCGGCGATCCGCTTGTCCACCTGGTGCGAAATTCTCTGGACCACGGTTTGGAGTTGCCGGACGCGCGTATCGCGGCCGATAAACCCCGGCACGGAACTATCCGCCTGGAAGCGCAGCAGGAAGGCGATCAGATCGTGATTACCGTACTGGACGATGGCGCGGGAATCGATCCCGAACGCGTGCTCCGCAAGGCTCTTGAAAAAGGTCTGGTCACCGCCGAGCGCGCCCGCGGGTTGACGCAGCGGGAGATTCTGGATTTTATCTTTCTGCCCGGATTCAGCACGGTAGAGAAAGCTACCGACCTCTCCGGGCGGGGCGTAGGTATGGATGTGGTCCGCTCCAACCTCAAACGCATGAACGGCACTATCGAAATTGACAGCCGATTGGGCAAAGGCACGACGATTCGCCTGCGCCTCCCGCTTACGCTGGCGATTCTGCCGGTCTTGCTCGTCCAGGTAGCCGATGAAATTTATGCCCTGCCCCTGCGCTCCGTGGTAGAAACCACGCACGTCCAGGACGACGAACTGCATCGGGTGGAGGGTATGGAGGTTCTGCGCCTGCGGGGGAAAACTCTGCCCATCCTGCGCCTCGCCCAGATGTTTGCCACCAAACTGGGTAAGGTGGAACCGGATGGGCAAAAGGTGGTCATCCTCTCAGTCGGCGAACAGCAGGTCGCGTTGCTCGTGGACCATCTCGTCGGCCAGGAATCCACGGTGGTCAAACCTTTGGGTTCTTACCTGCACAACTGTTCCAGCATTGCCGGCGCCACCATCAGCGGCGACGGCCGGGTTCGCCTCGTACTCGATCCCGGAGGGTTGCTGGCCTCCGCCACCGGGGTCGGGCCTCAGGAAATCATCCAATGACCAGTCCGTCGTCTACCGTGCCCCCTGCCCCGCAAGTCGCCAGCGGCCCACCCAGCCCCCATCTCGTCCAAATCCGTGACCTGGTGTACCACGTTGCCGGCATTTTTCAGCCCGACAACAAGCTGCGTTTCCTCGAAGACCGCTGCGGAAAGCGCATGCAGGTGCTGGGAGTGAGCACATTGCGCGAGTATTACGAGTGCCTCACCATCAAGCCGATCCGGCAGGCGGAAATGGTGAGTTTGCTGAACGAGATCACGGTAGGAGAAACCTGTTTTTTCCGCAACCAGCCTCAGCTCGACGCTTTGCGGAACATTGTCATCCCGAAGATTCTCGAGGCCCGGGCCAAGCTGGCTTTGCGGCACCTGCGCATCTGGAGCGCCGGCTGCTCCACCGGAGAGGAACCTTACACCCTCAGCATGTTGATGCTGGAAGAAGTGGCCGCAAAACTAAAAGGCTGGACTTTCGAGATTCTAGCCACCGACCTCAACGAGCGCTCCATTGCTCATTGCAAACGAGGCGCCTATGGCGATTACAGCACACGCAACCTTACTCCTTACTTTCGCCAGAAATATTTTGTCGCGCGGAGCGGCGAACTTCATGTCAACCCCGAAGTGAAGGCGAAGGTCAACTTTACCCGGGTGAATCTGCTGGACAACGCCCGCATGGCCTTCATGAAGGGCATTGACATTATTTTTTGCTGCAATGTGTTGATCTATTTCGACGTCACCTCGAAGCAACGCGTCATTCAGCACTTCTACAACAATCTTCTGCCACACGGATACTTCTTCCTCGGCCATTCCGAGTCCTTGTACGGAGTAAGCGAGGACTTTCGTCTCGTGCACCTGCCTTCGGCAACCGCGTACGTTAAAGCGGAAAAACGGCAGGTTCCGACGCAGGTGAAGCTATGAGCAACCAGACCATGGAACTGCAAAAGCGCCTGGAGGGGCTGGAGCAAATGCCCACAATTCCGGTGGTGCTGGCGCCTCTCCTGAAATATCTGGATCAGCCTCTGGAGAAACTTGAGATTCAGCAGGTAGTCGAACTTCTCTCTCAAGACAAGTCTCTGGCCGCGCAATGCCTGCACATGGCAAACTCTCCGATCTTCGGCCGCTGGCAGGCCGTAGACAGCATTCGCGGCGCCGTCGTCGCATTGGGGTTGCAGCGCATGCGGGACATCGCCGTGTCGTGCTCGGTCCTCAAGCTCACGCCTAAAGACAAGACCAGCATCGATCCCATTGTGTTTTGGGAGCATTCCCTGGGCTGCGCCCTGGTGGCCCGCCAGTTTGCCCGCAAGATTGGATTCCCGGATCCCAGCAAAGCCTATCTCGCCGGACTGCTGCACGACATCGGGATTGTGGCTCATCTGTGGATTCTGCCGCGCGAATTCCAGGCCACGCTCGAACTGGCCAAAGATCGCCACATTCCTCTCCACGAAGCGGAAATGGCAACCCTCGGATGCCATCATGGGCAAACCGGCCGGAGGGTTGCCGAAGTATGGCGACTTCCTCCCGATCTGTCGGAGACGGTGAGCTGGCACCACGAGACCTCCCAAGCCACGGTTCATCGCGATCTTGTGGCCCTGGTCGGGCTCAGTGACTTGCTCTGCCGCATGAGCGGGCTGGGCTACGGCTATGTGGAAGAACAGCAGATTACTTTCGTCGAAGAGCCGGCATTTGCTTTGCTGGTAGAGGAATGTCCGTCGCTCAAAACCTTCGATTGGGCACGCTTCACCTTCGAGATCGAGGCCTACATGGAAGAAGTACACCGCGTGGTCGCCGCCCTCTACGGAACACGATGAAAGAGAACACGGCCAGTTCCCAATTAATTCGCGTTCTGGTGGTGGACGACAGCGCATTCATGCGCACTGCCATCAGCCGCATGATCGAGTCTGACCCGGGTCTTCGTGTGCTTTCGACGGCTCAGACTGGAGCCGAAGCGCTGGAAAAGGTTATCTCTCTACGGCCGGATCTGGTCACTCTCGACGTAGAGATGCCGGGGATGAACGGCATTGAGACTCTCAAGCGCATCATGGAGCAATCGCCGCGCCCGGTCATCATGGTCAGTTCTCTCACCCAGGAAGGAGCCGAAACCACCCTGGAAGCTCTATCCCTGGGAGCCTTCGATTACGTGCCCAAACAACAATCGTACGTATCCCTCGACATCATTAAGATTCGTGAGGATCTGGTTTCGAAAATCAAGGCGGCCGTCGAGAGTTTTCGCCGCAAGCCTCTCCTCAAAACGCCGAAGGTTACGACTGCGCCGCCACCTTCAGCCGCCCCTCAGCGCCAGGCTTATCATGTTCCCCCGGCATTGTCGCCATCGGCACTTCCACCGGCGGACCCAAAGCCCTGCAGGAAATTCTTCCTTTACTCCCAGCCGATCTGCCGGTGGGAGTGCTCATCGTGCAGCATATGCCGAAAGGATTCACTGGTCCTTTTGCGCGCCGCCTCGACACGTTATGCAAAATCTCGGTACGCGAAGCCAGCAACGACGACGCCGTCCAGCCGGGGGTCGTATATGTTGGGCCCGCGGGCCAGCACATGACAGTTCACCGCCGCACTCCATCCAAGGTCGTGGTTCGTCTTTCCAGTACCCCGGCCGGGACACTGCACACTCCTTCGGTGGACGTCATGATGACATCGGTGGCGGAAGTGTTCCGCGCCCAGGCCATGGGCGTCATCCTGACTGGAATGGGTGCCGATGGATTGCAAGGCATGCAGGCCATAGCCCGGGCAGGCGGCCAGACCGTAGGGCAGGACGAGGCGAGCTGCGCAGTTTACGGCATGCCGCGCTCCTGCGCGGAGGCTGGCATTTTACAGAGGGTCGTGCCACTGATGCAGGTACCCGATCAAATCTTGCAGGCTACCCAGTACCACAAGCGCCCTTAGCCATTTCTTTGCCAGTAACCTCTGCCCCATTCTGCAGAACTTCACTTACTTTCCGCAGCAGCGTCTGAACTGAAAAAGGCTTTGGCAAGTAGGATGTTTTCGGTCCGTGTGGGTCATGCGTGGCCAATTCATTCTCCGGATAACCTGAGATGAAAATCGTCTTGAGTCCGCAGCAAAGCCCCTGGAGATCTCGCGCCAGCGCATGGCCATTGCGGCCCGGCAATACAATGTCCGTCAGCAATAAGTCCAGGGTCGTTTTATCGTGCGGAACCAGTCGCAACGCTTCCGTCGCGGTTCGCGCGCCTAAGACTTTGTACCCAGCAGACATCAGGACTTCGCAGGTCACTTCCCGCACAAAATCTTCATCCTCCACCACCAGAATGGTCGCATGCCCGCCGTTCACACCCGATTCGAGCGTGGCCGACTCAACCTCTAATTGACCGATATCTTGCCTTGGACTAACGCCATTCATCCGAATGCTCCCATCAACTACCAGTCGCACCCGGATTGCCAGAGGAGCCCCCCATCGTCCTTTTGTACGATGGGGAGAAGTCTCCAGTAAATACGCCCTCGTGCCCTCGGTAGTTTTCGGTCAGCGGCCCCGCATGACGACCGCTCCAACCCATTTCGGGACAAGACCGCCCAATTTTGCGGGAAAGCGTTCGGAATTGGAAAAGAGATAAGGAGTGCTGGCTCTCCTTAATCGAGGGATGCGGCGAATTTTTCTCTTCCCGCTTACCTGATCTCGAGCGGTTGTTGCAGCTTGAAGGTCAATGCAGCTTCAGCCGGAAGCACGATTTCCTTGTTTCCCGTCAGGGCCCCTCCGGCAGTACCGGCACCTCCACCCGCCAGCGCACCGATTGCCGCGCCCTTGCCGCCACCCGCGATGCCTCCGATGATGGCTCCCAGGGCCGCACCACCTCCAGCTGCCACTCCTGTTCGCTTACCCTTACCTTTGATGGTCCGAACTATGGAGTCCGTTTGAATTGGTTGGTCATTGCCAGCAATGCTAAGCGAGGTGAGCTGCAATTGAAGTCGCGCACCGCCCGCGAAGTGGCCGAGAGCCTTTGCATCCACCACGGTTCCAGTCGCCTGCGTTCCGGCCGGGATAACGACCTGGCCCGCAACTCGAACGGGTGAAGCCAGAGTTGCCGAGAAACTCTGGCCGGGTTGGCTGATTTTTGAGCCGACAGACTGCCCAAGGCGGACCGTCAGTGTGGTTCCGGCAGGAACCTGCGCAGGCCCGGCTTTGTTTTCGGCGGGCTTTGTGGTCGTGTTGTCCTCAGCAGGTGCGCTCGTAGAATCACTCGAACCGTTATCACCAGTAGGCTTGCTGCTGCAACCGAGTACAAAAGTCAGATAGACACTCAAAATCAGCGTGAGATATCGCGAGCGCATGGTTTCCCCCCAAGAGCCATTTTTGCTTTACAGAGTATGCCGTGAGCACAAATTTTCACAAGTATGTTTAGGGGAACGAGGAGAACCGAAAGTACACCACCGGAGGCGCACTAAATCTCGTCAGAGGGAGAAGCGGCAGTGACCGACACGGGAGCAGCGGTGTTTGAAAAGAGATCGGGCCCCGAAGACTCGGAACCGTTCGCCTGAACTTGAGCCGTCCCGGCGTTGGCACCCGCCTGGGAACCACCGGCCGCTTTGCTTTTTTCCAGAAATTTCGCGGTGTTCAACAAAGGACGACCGAGAGATGGGTTATAGCTGCTCCAGGGGCCCTCGGATCCAGCCTCGCGCTCAAAGTGGGCGCGCATGCTTTCGAGCTTGGAATCGAGATCGTCCAGATAATGGAGCATGAGCGCTTCCGGGAACATGGGTAGCTTGGGCGAGCCGAACTCGTATTGGCCGTGGTGGCTGATGATGAGGTGCTCGATGAGTGTCTTGAGCTCGTCGGGAAACCCCGGCACCTGGGCAATTTTCGCGTGCAGCATTTCAAGCTCAATGACCATGTGGCCGAGGAGTTGGCCGCGCGTGGTGTAGGAGAAAGACCGATTGTAGGCAAGTTCGTGAATCTTGCCGATATCGTGGAGGAACACCCCGGTGAGCAGCAGGTCGCGGTTGATCTGCGGATAGTTGCGGCAAAGCAGATCGCAGGACTTGCACAGCGAGACTACGTGATCGAGCAGACCGCCGATATAGGCATGGTGCAGCGTCTTGGCTGCGGGAGCGTTACGGTAAGCCTCGGCAAGCCGCGGATCGGACATGAAGGCCTCGACCAGCGCCTTGAGGTGCGGATTCTGAAAGCTACTGACGAAATCGGCCAGCGTTTGCCAGAGCTGGCCGACGTCCTTGGTGGTTTTGGGCAGGTAATCCGCGAAATCGATCTCGGCATCGCCGAGCGGCCGCAGCTTGTGGATGGTGAGCTGAAACCGGTTCTTGTACTTGTTGATGAGCCCCTTGACTTTGACGAAGTCATCCTGGTCGAAGGCATCGAGCGCATCTTCGACGTTGTCCCACATTTTGGCTTCCAGCTGACCGCTACGGTCGCCTAAGGTCAGGGCCAGGTACGGCTCACCGGTTTTCTTGGGCTTGACTTGCTTGCTCACTACGACAAAGGAAGAGGTGATCACCTTGTTGTCGTGCTGCACGCAATCGCAGATGAAGAATTCCTTCATTCGTAGCTTTGAGGGCGATTATCGCAGGATGTGGGTACCAGCGCCAGTGTGTCTCGCCACCTAAGAAGCCACTACTCTCAGAACAGCAGCATTTTCTTCTTTTTCTTTGTCAGTTTCTTGGCTTTCGCCACCTCGTCCTTGGTTTCCACCGGCTGGGTTTGGTTCGGGGTAGCGGCGCTGTCCACATAACCCGGCATAACTTTGATATAGGCTTCCTCTCGCAGCTTGGCAAGATAGACGCGCAACGCCGGCTGCAGTTTCTGCATGTAGAGCGCCTCCTGGAGGCGAGGCTCGATTTCCTGGAAGGTAGGAATGCCCGCCGTCTGATGCTCTGTAACCTTAAGGATCACAAATCCCTGTTTAGTCTGAATCACGTCGGTAACATCTCCCGCTTTCATGGCGAAGACCTTTTCTTCGAGTTCCTTGGCGAGAGTGCCACGCTTAAAATCGCCCAGATCGCCGCCTTGCGCCGCAGTGGGGCCGTCGGAGCTCTTCTTGGAAACGTCTTCGAACTTGGCGCCTTTCCGAATCTCTGCGAGGAGGTCGTTCGCTTTGGCCTGAGCCGCAGCTAACTGCTGCGCATCGTCCGTACCGCCATCTTTTTTTGACGTGGAGACGAGTATCTCGCTCAGGCGTACTTGCTCCGGCCGTTGCAGCTGGGCCTTGTGGTCGTTGTAATACTTCTGCTCGTCTTCCTTGGTGATATTGAGGCGACGGCCAACCTCCTGCCCGATTACCTGCTGGTCAATGATCTGATTACGCTTTTGCTGTTTAAAATCCTCGAAAGACATTCCCTGCGCCTGGGCAGCTTTCTCCAGATCTTCCATGGTGTCCAGCTTCATCTCTTTGCGCATGTTGTCGAGGTATTTAATGAGCTCGGTCTGGCCGGTGATGCCTAAGTCCGCGCCTTTATCCAGGAGTAACTGCTGATCGATCAGGTCGCGCAACACGTCTTTCTCGCGCTGCTGATAGAGCTTGTCGGCATTGGCCGGGTCTTCCTGCTGAACCTCCTGCCGGGTGTCCTGCCTGGCACGCTGCAAGTCAGACAGCGTGATGATGCGGTTATTGACCCGAACGACGATTGCCTCAACGACCTGGTTTGCGCCAAGTGAGGGCAAGACCGCGAGACAGAGAAAAAGTAAAGAGGCAAACAACTTCTTCATAAGAGTTTTCCACGGCCATACTGCAGCCTGGAGCACATGGCGTACCGGGAGCAAGGCCTTAGAGGGAATTTTACCTCTAGAGAAGGCAACAGGCCAGAACAGGTTGCTTTTTTGCAGGATGCAGGCAGCAAGATAATCTGCCGCCCGGCGCGACCCAAGGCCTTGCTAGTTTCCGTATTTATCTACAAGGTATTTGCCCACTTCGGTTTGCAGTTGCCCGTAATCGGAGTGGATGGTCGCGCGCAGGGAGGCTTCGGTTGAGTTCCCCGCCGCCAGCTTTTGCAGAATACGCGGCAATTCGCTGGCGCCGTAGGTATGGGCAATGTACTGGACCGCGGCCAGCGACTCGTCATAGGCGAGCGTCGCTTCCAGCGGCGAGAAGCGCATGAAGCTGCCTTCCAGAGCGTTGAAGGGAATTTCGCGTTCAGCGTGGAATAGCTCCGCGAGGCGGTGGCCGTTGACCAGAGGTTTGGGTTCCAGAGCCTGGGCAATGCCTTCATGCAGCCACTGCGGGCAGCGTCCGTTGGAAATCTGGTTAATGAAGGAATGAGCCAGCTCATGTTTGAGCACGCGGGCTAGCTCAGGAGTGACGGAACTCATTCCCTCGATCGGGATGCGTAGTTTGCCATCGTTGATGGCGCCGCTCCAGGAGGGCGCCTGGGTTACGTCGAAGAAAGACTGCCCGGTATAGAGAATCACGGGTATGCTGCCACGCGGGGCCGCGCCCAGATCGCGGACCAGGTCGTCGTACGACGATTCGAGACTGGCAATCAATTGGCGGCGCAGACCCTCCGAACTTTGCTGGCCTTCGTAGCGCAGCGTGAAATGGCTGCTCTCCCGCTGACTATAGTCGGCCTCGACACTGGCGTCGCGCTCCGCTTTAGCCAGCAATTGTTGAATGGCGGCGTCGGGGCGGAGTTCGAGCGACCGCTTCCAGGTGCGGATGGCGGCGCGCGCATGATCGGCGGCGAATTGTGCGTAGCCGAGAACGTCCAGGGTATCGGGTGAATCCGGAGCCAGGCGAACTGCTTGTTCGGCCAAGGGTAAGGCCTCATCCGGTTTGCCGGTGCGGACCAGCAACGCAGCCAGATAGTTCAGAATCGTTGGGTTGCTGGAATCATAATGCAGCGCGTCCTGAAAGAATTTGCGTGCTTTCGGGAAGTTACCTCGATCAAACTCAAACCTGCCTGCGACGAAGTAGCCTCTGGCCGCCGTCGCCGGATCTCCCTGCTCCAGAGCCTGTAAAGCGTCGACATCCACCTGGCCGTCGTGAATCACTCTGTCCGACAGAGCCGGATCATTCCTGAACGTAACCGTTGGAGCAAAATCCGGAACTTCGTGGTTGGCTGCGGACGAGGCCACCTGGGGCGGAACGCCTCCAGCTTCTACGTGATCCACCACTGACTTGGGAATCGCGTACGAGTTATCCCCAAGATCGTATTCCACGTGACTTCCATTTTCATGAACGTGCTCGGCAAAGATGGTGCGACCGTTCTTGAGGTGAATGACTTCGGCGGACGCGGAAACAACTGCTCCGGTCATCACCAAAGCTGACAATAAATGAATGAGGAATAGGCGCACTGGTCGGATTTTAGAGCAGGGCAAAAGGCCGGCGCAGATGACCAAGGTAATCGCGGGCGGCGGAATAACGGGGTCTGGCCTCCTAACGGTCCACAATTGCGGGTTCAAGAAGCCCGCGCTTCGGCCCCGACAGCTCGTTCTCCTGCGCATCCACGACCGCTATGGCCGCGACGTTGACGATCTCTTCCACTTCAGCGCCCCGTGCCACCAGATGCACGGGTTTGCTCATGCCCATCAGGACGGCGCCCAGAGTCTCCACGCCTCCGATTTTCAACAGCAGCTTATAGGCGATGTTGGCCGCAGCCAGATTGGGGAAGATCAACACGTTTGCCCCGCCCTTGAGTGTGCTGAACGGGTAGGTTTGCTCCAGAATACTGGGCGTCACTGCCACGTCGGCCTGCATTTCTCCGTCTACCATCAGGGTGGGATCTGCCTTGTGCAGCAGTTCGACAGCTTTGCGCATTTTCTCGCATTGCGGATGAGAAGTGCTTCCGAAAGTGGAGAACGAAAGCAGGGCCACGCGCGGTACCACGTCAAAGCGGCGCGCCACGTCGGCGGTGCACAGGGCAATCTCCACCAGATCCTCTGCGGTCGGATCAATGTTGACGCTGGTGTCAGCCACGAAATACAAGTCGCCGGAACGCGTAACCAGCGGATAGCAGCCTGAAACCTTATGCAACCCTTCGCGCATGCGCACAATCTGCAGCGCCGGCCGGATCGTGTCCGGATAGTGATGGGTTACGCCGGCGACGAGCGCGTCCGCCGCTCCCATGCGCACCATCATGGAGCCGAAAATATTTGGGTCGTTGATGAGCACGCGCGCCTCCGACAGAGTCACGCCACGCCGCTGTCGCAGGAGGAATAATTCCTGAATGTAGGCTTCCCGCAGGGGCGATTTTGCCGGATCTACAACTTCGACCTCTCGGAGGTCCAGATCGAGCTCTTTCTCCTTCGCGCGGATGATTTCCGCATTCCCCAGCAGAATGGGCCGCGCGATTTTTTCTTCTACGAGATTGTGGCAGGCACGCAGAATTCGTTCGTTCTCGCCCTCGGGAAAGACCACTTGCCTGGGCCTTCGCTGCGCTTTGTGAATCATCATGCGTGAAATGGCGTGGGCCTTACCCAATCGCCATTCTAGCTGCTCACGGTACGCTTCAATATCGATAGGCTCCTGCGCCACCCCGGACTTGATCGCAGCCTCCGCCACCGCCGACGCTTCCCAGATCAAAACGCGCGGATCGAAGGGCTTGGGGATCAGGTAATCTTTGCCAAAGTGCAGGCGCTCCACACCATAGGCGCGGCAGACGGAGTCCGGAACGTCTTCTTTCGCCAGATCTGCCAGAGCATGAGTCGCCGCCAGTTGCATTTCTTCGTTGATCGCGGTGGCGTGAACATCCAGCGCCCCGCGAAAGATAAACGGGAATCCCAGAACATTGTTCACCTGATTGGGATAATCGGAGCGGCCCATCGCCATGATAAGGTCATCCCGGCACCCCATGGCTTCCTCATAGCTGATCTCGGGATCGGGGTTCGCCATGGCAAAAACAATGGGACGTGACCCCATGCTGCGCACCATGTCCGGCGTGACCGCCCCTTTTACCGACAGCCCGGCAAATACGTCAGCACCTTCCATCGCCTGAGCCAGAGTGCGGAGCTCCGTAGCCTGAGCAAAACGTTCCTTATAGGGATTCATACCCTGGGGGCGTCCTTTGTAAACCACCCCTTTGGTGTCGCACAGGGTAATGTTCTCCCGCTTCACGCCCAGGCGAACGTAGTGCTCGCCGCATGCAATGCCTGCCGCGCCGGCTCCGTTAATCACCAGCCGCACTTCCCCGATTTTCTTGCCCACAACCTCCAGCGCATTCAACAAGGCCGCGCCGGAAATAATGGCAGTGCCATGCTGATCGTCGTGGAAGACGGGAATATGCATGGTCTTTTTGAGCGTCTCTTCAATGTAGAAACACTCGGGCGCCTTGATATCTTCCAGGTTGATGCCGCCGAAGGTCGGCTCCAGCAACTGGCACAGTTTGATAATCTCGTCCGGATCGTGACTGTTCACTTCGATATCGAAGACGTCCACGTCGGCGAAGCGCTTGAAAAGCACAGCTTTGCCTTCCATGACCGGCTTGCCCGCCAGCGCGCCGATATCTCCCAAGCCGAGCACGGCTGTGCCATTGCTCACCACCGCCACCAGATTTCCGCGTCCGGTGTATTTAAAGGCTTCGCGAGGATTCTTTTGGATTTCGAGGCAGGGATCGGCGACCCCAGGCGTGTAGGCCAGACTCAAGTCACGCTGGGTGCGGCACGGCTTGGTGGGCGTGATTTCAATTTTTCCCGGCCGTCCACTGGAGTGATAGTCGAGCGCCTGCTGTTTTGTAACCCGCATACATTAACCTCTGTAGTTTCTTCGCTTTCGTCACGCGGACACCGCTCAACGCGAGCAGGATCGCCACTCGTATGGACGAGTTCCGGCCACCTTCTCACTATGACCCCGGGGTTGGGAGGCGACTGTGACTGGGATCACAGAATAGTGTACGGAAGCGATCGAATTGGGGCGGACTCCGAACCAGAGGTGTGCGGAATATATAGCGAGATTCGAGCAGGTCTGCCGACCGCAAACGTCCGGCGCGAGTCCGGATCGGATCGGCGTTGTCACCATCAAAAACTTGCCAAACGGTCCGGCTGCAGAAAAACTTTCCCTAACCTTTGTGGTGTCTTAGGTGGAATAGCGGGACCCTGCGTGCCACGGGTGGGCGGGGTCTGTGAGCCTTCGGGCGCTTCGATTTCACGCTAGAATTTTTGGCAAATGCGATAGAGGAAAGGCAAAGCAGCATGACAAACAGCGTCTTTTTCATGCTGCATTCTTACCCGGAAGTACAATGCCCACAATAGCCCTTTCGTAATGCGAAACATTAGCGAAGAAACATCCCCGAAGAATAGTTCCAGTCCGTCGGGCCAAAACCTCGACCCTTCCAAGAAAGGCGAGCTAAGTGACACATGTACTTACACATTTGCATGGCTCTCCCGCCTTTTCCGTAGTCTTCTCGAAGCTTAATCCGCCCGGTAGACGATATTGCCGCCCACGATGGTGGTGACTATTTTCCCCGTGAGTTGCCAGCCATCGAACGGCGTATTGCGGGATTTAGAGCGCGACTTGGCGGCGTTAAAAGTCCAGCGCGCCCCGGGATCGAAGATGGTGACGTCGGCGTGACTGCCGCGGGCAAGGGTGCCGCGGCCATGCATGTCCAATACGCGGGATGGCCCGGCGGTGAACAGCTCGACAATCCGTTGCAGCGGAATCTTATGCTGACGGTGCAGGCGGGTGATGGCCAGCGCGACGGCCGTTTCCAGACCAGTGACGCCGAAGGCGGCGCGCTCGAACTCAATACACTTTTCATGCGTGGCATGGGGCGCGTGATCGGTGGCGATGGCGTCCACGGTGCCATCGGCGAGGGCCACCAGAATCGCCTCAATGTCCGAAGCCGAGCGCAAAGGCGGGTTCATTTTGAAGTTGGCGTCGTAATCGTGCACATCGGTATCGGCCAGCGTGAAGTGGTGCGGCGTGACCTCGCACGTCACGCGCACTTTGTTACGCTTGCCCCGGCGAACCGCCTTGAGTGCGTCGGCGGTGGAAAGATGCGCCACGTGCAGCCGCGCGCCGGTGAACTGCTGTGCCAGTTGCACGTCGCGGTCGACGATCGACGACTCTGCCGACGCCTTCATTCCGCGCAGACCAAGACGGAAAGCCGTAGGCCCATCGTGCATGCAACAGCCTTCGGTTTCACGGGTATCTTCGGCGTGCTGGATGACAGGCAGGTTGATCTCGGAAGCAAGCCGCAGCGTCTCCCGCATGATGGTGTCGCCGAGAATGGGTTTGCCATCGTCCGTAATGGCAACGGCTCCTGCACGCTGCAAGGCCCTGAAATCCGTTAGCACTGCGCCTTTGCTGGCCTTGGTCGCTGCAGCGATAGGAAAGACGTTGACCACCGCCCCGCGCTGAGGCAATTGGAGCCAACTCACCCACTCGGTCGAATCCACCACCGGCTGCGTATTGGGCATGCAGCAGACCGAGGTAAACCCGCCGGCCGCGGCTGCCGCAGTGCCGGTTGCGATTGATTCTTTGTAGCTTTGCCCCGGTTCCCGCAGATGGACGTGAATATCAATAAATCCGGGCGCGACAATCAGGCCACGGGCGTCGAATTTGTCGCTGGCGCTACCGCGAGTCTTGCCCGGCGGGGCAACCTCGGCCACGCGCCCATCGCGCAGCAGAACGTCCATAGGCGCGTCGACGCCGGCCGCGGGATCGATAACCCGGCCACCTTTAATCAGCAGGCTCTGGCTCTTCTTATGATTCACGTAGCTTCCTGCAAAACCCGTCACCACAGAGGCACAGAGCCACAGAGAAAACCAAATTCCAGTTCCGAATTCTAGTCCCCGAATTCATTCTCTCTATCTCTCTATGCCTCTGTGAACCGAAATTCATTTAGCCTTCCCCAACGCTCTCGCTAATATTGCCATGCGGACCGGCACACCGTTGTGCACTTCTTCCCGGATGGCCGACTGCGGACAATCGGCCACTTCCCATGTCAACTCCAGCCCGCGGATGATTGGCCCGGGATGCATGACCATGGCATCTTTCTTTGCCAGTTTGAGGCGCGCCATGGTCATTTGGTAGCGGGCAATATACTCCTGCAGGCTGATTTTTTGCCCTGCCAGGCGCTCTTTCTGCACGCGCAGCACCATAATGACATCCGCTCCATGCACCGCTTCTTCCGCGGTACGGCTGATGTGAAGGCCTGGCGCCAGGCTAACGGCTAGATCGGGCAGAAAATCCGGAGGTCCACAGAGAGTAATTTTCGCTCCGAACTTGCTGAGCAAATGAACCGCCGAGCGGGCCACGCGGCTGTGATAAATGTCCCCGATGATCGCGACCTGCAACCCTTTGAGCGCTTTCTTGTGGCGCAGAATGGTGTAGGCATCGAGCAGAGCCTGCGAAGGATGCTCGTGCATGCCGTCACCGGCGTTGATGACGGGAATGTCGAGATGCGAGGCCATCAGGTGCGGCGCCCCGGCGCGAGGATGGCGGATGACGATGACATCGGCCCCGACGGCCCGCAGGGTGTAGCCGGTGTCCAACAGAGACTCGCCCTTTTCGATGCTGGATCCACTCGAAAGAACCAGCGTAGTCATGGCGCCCAGCGACTTCGCGGCAATTTCAAAGGAACTGCGGGTGCGGGTCGAGGCCTCGTAAAAAAGCAGGAGCACGCGTTTGCCGCGCAGCAGAGGGCGCGGCTTGAGTGGGTTCATGCGCCGGGCCAGTTGCAGCAGACGGAGAATTTCTGCCGGCTCAGCGTGCTCCAGGCCGAGTAAAGAGCCGCGTGTTGCTTTGGGTTTATTCCCGGATTTCGTCTGGTTTGCGATCATGGTAAGCGGTCCGGCTCCTGCCAGACGGTCTACGCTCGTTTTTCCACCAGCAGAACTCTGTCCGTGTCATCCACTTCGCGCAGCTGCAGCTGGATCAACTCCTCGCGATTGGTTTGAACTTTACGGCCCACGAAGGTAGCTTCAATGGGCAGCTCGCGGTGGCCACGGTCAATCAAAACGCAAAGCTGAACCTTTTTCGGCCGGCCCTGGCGAAACAGGGCGTCCATGGCGGCGCGGGTAGTTCTTCCAGTGTAGAGAACGTCGTCCACCAAAACGATGTTTTTCCCAGTGATGGAGAAGCCTATTTCCGCTTTTTGCACTGCTGGCTTGGGCTCGCGGATCGAGAGATCGTCGCGATGCAGGGTAATATCGAGCGCACCCACCGGAACCGGCTTTTTCTCAATCCGTTCCACCAGTTGCGCCAAGCGGTGGGCCAATGGCACACCCCGTTTGCGGATGCCCACGAACCCCAGATCGGTAGCACCGTTGTTCTTTTCCATGATTTCGTGGGCCAGGCGAACCAAAGTCCGCTCAATTTCCGACTCAGACATGAGCTGGGTCTTTTCGCGAGCATCAGGAGGGCGGGTGGAAGATTTCGCAGGCATGAACGGTGAATGATACGCGGGGAGAGAGGGTGGGGGCAAGCGAACCCCAGCCACGGGGCAGTATTGCGGTCTGCCTTACGTTGGTCTTTCTAGGCGTCCTCAGCGCAGACCTCAGCGTACTCTGCGGTTACAAGCTCTTGACTTCCCGAACTAAAGGCTCTTAACCGCCGACACCGCAAAGTAATGCCACCGGGAACGCAAGAGAAAAACTAAAAAGTGCACGATTACCCGCCACCGCCACTTACTGCCGTTCCTTGCGCCGCAGCAAAGCCGAACCAATTACGCCACCCAGGCTGGAAAGGGCCAGAAAAAGCACGAACATCACCATCAGGCCCATAATCATGACCAGAGCCAGGCCTTGGGGAGACTTCAAATAATGAAGCATCTGCTGGGCTTGCGGTTCGGTGTTCTTGGAGGCGGCTTGATCAATGGCCTGCATGAGAGCGGTCCGCAGCTCACCTCCGGCATGGAAGATTGCCGTTTCCAGTGCGGTGAACAAGGCAAAGATGCCGAAGCCAATCATGCCGCTGAGCGCGCCTAAACGGGCGCCGAGGCCGGCCGTTAGGTGGGTATCGAAAAGCCGCCGACGATAGAAGAGCACGGCTAGAAACCCTGCAAGGAGCGTTCCCAAGCCGAATAATGCCCCGAGCGGAATAATCATCAGAATGGCCGCGATCAGCCCGGCTTGGGCGGCAGCAGGCAGGGCATGCTGCCAGATGAGCCCTGACGGGTGAGAAACCGCGCCATAACCGGTTTGCCGCGCTTCGGGAGGAGCCAGCGTTGTTTGCTCGGGCGCAGCCATAGTCACCCGAATCTGAGGCGCCTGACAGTGAGGGCAAAAGGCGATACCGTCGTCGACGGCTACACCGCATTGATGACAGGGATGTTCCACGAATTTCAAGGTACAGCACAGCACTCAGGAGGAGCAAGGCGATAGACCGCGCCGGTTAGATGGTCTTGCCAGAATTCAAGCGCACATAGACCAGAGCAAACGTGGCTCCTTTGCCCTCGGGCGTGATGGCCACGATGTGCTGGTTATCCTTGACCCCTACCTTCAGTTCCACGGTTTTGCCGCTCTCCGAGTCGCAGGTGAGTTCTTCGGAACCGCCTTTCGACTCTACCTTCGGATCCGAGCGGCTGGTGTGGCATTCGAGAATCTTGCCGTACTTCTTGAGCTTGTCTTTGTAGAAAGGGATGATTTTGGCCGGAGGATCGTCGGACTGGTATTTGACCGCGACCACTTTCACGCCGTAGCCGAAGAAAGAGACGTTTACATTCGCATTGTCGTCGTCGTTGGAAGATTCGCTTTGCCTGATGCGCGCGCCGGGGTAGACCGGCAACCCGGTATCGTGGACATCGGCACTCTTGTCCACGTGGATGCCGCCAATCGGCGTTTCGATATCGACGTTCTTGTCTTCCCCGGAACCGTCCTTTTTCACGTTGACACTGCAAGCCAGGGCCGTGAGGCACGCGGCAAACAGGACAGCGATGGCGAGCCGGGTTTCAACGCTGAGGGTGCTGTGGGATTTCATGAGCAGGACCTCCTTACGGAACTTGTGGCCGGTCGAGTCCGAAACCGCGTTGCGCAAGGCCGGGGATCGTCACCGGCAAATGGCCATGGATCGGAATCTCACCGAAAAGCGCTCGAGCCGTGGCGCGCTCGGAAACCGAAACATTGGAAAATGCGCACAGATAGTTCTGTACGCCGGGGAAATCCTTCGCCAGGTAGGGACTTCCCATGGCGAGGAAGATCGTCTTTTCCGCGGCGTGATCCAGAATCTTGTGCAGCAACACACTATCCGGATAAGAAATGGATACCGAATTGATCGGTCCCTGCGCGGCTTCTATAGCCTTCCCGGCCGTCGGAACGACATAGACTGCGGCGATCACCTTCTGTGCTTCATCCACCGCCTTGACTACGTCATCCGACATAGCTCCGGCGATCCGAGAATCCATGTAGGTGGCATGGACATCGGGCACGCGCAGGCGAATCTCGCGTTCCAGTTCGCGGCCTGCGTCGGAACGCACGTCGTCAGTGAGAATGACCAGCACCAGACGGTTACGCACCTCCGCCACATTTTGATACGGAAGCTGCGGTCCGGAAGTTCCCGCTTTCTTGAGGGGAAGGACTTTGCCGTTATCCCGAACCAGGGTGATGGCGTCGTCAGCGATCTGTTGGCCGAGAGCAATGTTCTCCGGTTTTCCAACGATTTTTGTGACCTGGTCGAGGTCTACCAGGCGCGCGTGGTTCAGTCCAACAGAGGCTTTTGCCTGCAAGATCTTGAGGACAGAGGCGTCGAGCCGTTCCTGCGGGATTTCGCCGCTGCGCACGGCTTGCAGCATGGCTTCATACGAAGCGCGCAAATCGGCGGGAATGAGCAGGAGATCGTTGCCAGCCTTGAAAGCGTCAACGGCGGCGCGCCCGATGTTAGCGGCATAAAGGTGGGTGAGCGCTGCCATGTCGAGCGCATCCGTGACCACAATGCCGTGAAAATCGAGCTGCTTCTTGAGCAGATTGGTGACGATGACGGGCGACGTGGACGCTACCCGGTTGGGATCTGGTTCCAGCGCGGGCACGGTGACATGCGCCACCATGACGGAATCCACCCCCGCCGCAATCGCCTTCCGAAACGGCGGAAGCTCGACGGCATTCAGACGCGCCAGATCGCCCGGCACTGTGGCCAGGCCGAGATGGGAATCGGTAGCCGTGTCACCGTGGCCGGGAAAGTGTTTGGCCGTGGTCAGCAAGCCGGCCTGGCGCGCGCCGCGAATGTAGGCGTCCGCAAAATCGCTCACCTGCTGCGGATCTTCTCCGAACGAACGGGTATTGATGATGGGATTCGAGGGGTTGGAATTCACATCCACGACAGGAAAAAAATTCCATTCCACCCCGATCGCACGAGATTCCTCCGCCGAAATACGCCCGAAGTCCTCTGCGTATTTCGGCTCCCCGGTCGAGGCGAAAGCCATGGCGGCGGGGAATTCCGTCGCGCCATGCAGCCGCATGGAGAGGCCCCGTTCAAAATCGGCGGCCACCAGCAGAGGGAGTTTCGAGCCCTGCTGCAAACGATTGAGGAGTTCCGCCGCTTCCAAGGGCTGATTGCGGTAGAGGAACGGCGGATCGTAAGGAACGGTGAGGATGAAGGAACCCAAGTGGTATTGGCGCATCTCGTCGCGTAGCTGAAGGTACGCGGGACTGTTCACGTTCAGGAATTGAGCCCGAACCCACACCATGAAGACCTGCCCGACTTTCTCTTCCAGCGAAAGCTTCTTCAGGGTGCTCTCGGCCCATTTTTCCCCACTATGGTCAAGGTGAATGGGGCCGACATGCTGATATTTTTCTTTTGCCGTAATGGATGAAGGCAGAAATATGGATGTCAAGAAGAGCAGAAAAGCGCATCTTTGCAGCATGAGCTGACGATAGCAGGAAGAAAAGCAATTCACCACAGAGCGCACAGAGGGATCAGCCGCAGGCAATCAGGTTCCTAACCCGGGCGATTGCCGTCTGCTGTATGCCTGCATCGTCACCGAAACCCTGTAGCCAGGTCACATCCGGCTCGCGGCGAAACCAGGTCATTTGCCGCTTGGCATAGTTGCGATGGGCCTGCTGAACCGAAGTGAGCGCAGTCGAGGCATCGATTTCGCCGCTGAGAAATTGCCTCACCTGCTTGTATCCCAGGGAATTGAGCGGCGCGGCGCTAGGCCCGTATTTTGCCAAGAGACGCTCGGTCTCCTCGAGCAGCCCTGAGTCGAACATGTGCTGGGCGCGCTGGTTCAGCCGGGCGTACAGCTCATTGCGATCTGGATTCAGCCCAAGCCGGAAGATGCGAAAACCGCCCAGCGCGCTGCGACCTTGTTTCCAGCCTTCGGTCATAGGCTGGCGTGACGCCAGGCAAACCTCAATGGCACGAATCAGCTTGGGCAAATCGTTGGCGTGGATTTTTTTTGCAGCGGCCGCATCAAGCCGATTCAACACCCGATGGAGATGTGCCGACCCTTTTTTCTTCGCTAGCTGCCGAAGCCGTTCCCGCAGTTCTTCCGATCGCTCCGGCCCCGGAAATAGCCCGGCCAGCAAGGCCCGCAGATAAAGCCCTGTCCCTCCCACCACAATGGGCAGGCGTCCGCGAGCTTTGATCCCGTCCAGTACTTCCCTCGCCTGTCGAGCATATTCACCCGCAGTCATGTAGCTTTCCGGATCCACACAATCCAGCAGGTGGTGCGGCGCTCGTCTTCGCTCTTCCAGGCTGGGCTTGGCGGTGCCGATCTCGAATTCGCGGTACAGGGCAACCGAGTCGCAGTTCACAATCTCACTCTGGGAGCGCTCGGCGAGAGCGAGCGCCAGCGCGGTCTTGCCGCTTCCGGTTGGGCCGAGGACGGCAACCAGTAGAGGATCGGGAGCCACGGTCAGCGCGCTCTCCAGGGAATGACGTGCCAATAGCGGACGAGCGTGACGATCAGAATGAGCAAGCCGATGATGAGGACGCCGGTGGTTTCCGCGCTGAGAATCTTCAACTTTCGATCCGGCTGTTGGGGACGGGACGGCACGGAAATATTGTAGCGCTGGGGGCCTACTCGACGGACCAGGTTTAAGCAGCTTCGCAAGTGCTAAACTACGCTTCGATTGCCGGTTCGCTATGCCTGTGCCCCAAGCCAGTTCCGCTGGGCGAATTGCCCGCTTTGGAGTTTTTGAGGCGGACCTTGCAGCCGGGGAATTGCGCAAAAGCGGGAGGCGGATTCGCCTCCAGGAGCAGCCCTTCCAATTGCTGGCGCTTTTGCTTGAGCACGCCGGCGACGTGGTCACACGCGAAGACCTGCGACAGAAATTGTGGCCCGCCGATACATTTGTTGATTTCGATCACAGCCTGAACACGGCAGTTAAGAAAGTCCGCGAGGCTTTGGGAGATTCGGCCACCAGTCCGCGATACGTGGAGACGATTGCCCGCCGAGGCTACCGCTTTCTGGCACCGGTGGATCTCCAAAGTGTTTCCCCCTCCGCAAATACCGAGGCCCATACAGCGCCCCTCCACCCTGAACTGGAAGTGCCCATCCCCAGGCGCGCAGTGACTCGCGGTCTGTTTGCACTCGTCCAGGTGATGTACCTCGCTTTCTACCTGGCGGCATTGTTTCTGTTGCACAGCGTTGATCTGGTCACAGAGGCCTTTTTGCCAGGTTGGGGAGCGATGGCCATCGAGGTGGCTGTGCTGGTGACCGCAGGAGTCGGCATACCGCTGCGTTTTTATCTGCTGTCGGCGGTCGCCTTCGATCACCGGCGGCTGGGGGAAAAATTCCAGCGCATGTTTCCCTTTGTTCTGGCGCTCGACGAACTCTGGGCCATCGCCCCGTTTCTTACCATGCAGCAAATTGGGTTTGGCGCAGGATTCGCAGCAGCGGCCGCCTTGCTCTATGTTCCTTTTGCGGAGCGGACGCTGATAAAAATGGCGTATTCGTCATCCGATCTGAGAAGGTCTTCCTGACATGGATACGAAAGCCCGTATAGCTCTCCTGGCCCTCATTAGCTGTGCGGTCGCTGGAGCCGCATTCGCACAGACTGCCGCTGTCCAGCACAAGCCGGTTTTCGATATTCATTCCCTCGACACGGCGGTGGACCCCTGCGCGGATTTCTACGCCTACTCCTGCGGCGGCTGGCTGAAGAACAATCCCATCCCTCCCGACCAGGTCAGTTGGGGAGTGTCCAGCAAACTGCAGGATGAAAATCTGCTGGTGCTGCGGGACATTCTGGAGAAAGCGGCGGAGCCCACTCCCGGCCGCAGCGCGGATACCCGGAAAATCGGCGATTACTACGCGGCTTGCATGGACGAAAAGGCCGTCAACGCCGCGGAGATGACGCCCCTGAAGCGGCAGCTGCAGGCGATTGAGCGCCTGCAGTCGAAACAGGAAATCGCCGCTCTGGCTGCCGGCATGATCTACGATGGCATCCTTTTCGACTTCTCCTCGGCGCAGGATTTCAAAAACTCCGAGCAGGTGATTGCGGAAGTGGATCAGGGCGGTCTGAGTTTGCCGGACCGTGACTTCTATCTCTTTAACGACAGTAAGACCAGGCAATTGCGCAAGGCCTACCTGGCGCATGTGCGGCGAATGTTCGATTTGGCGGGCGATGCGCCGGCTCTTGCCGAAAGTGAATCGCGCGCCGTGTTGCGCATTGAAACCGCACTGGCCCGGGGATCTATGAGCCGTGTGAACCGGCGGGAACCCAGCAATCTTTATCGCAAGATGAGCCGGGAGGAACTGCAGGCGCTGAGCCCGGAGTTCAACTGGAGCACGTATTTCGAGAACGTTGGCTTACCCCATCTGGCATCTCTGAATGTCGCCGATCCTGGCTTCATCAAAGCCATGAATACGCAATTGCAAAAGCAGAACCTGGCCAGCTGGAAATCTTACCTTACCTGGCATCTGGTTCATGCCAATGCGGCTTATCTTTCCAAAGATTTCATAAATGCCGATTTCGCTTTTTACGGCAAAACGCTGCAGGGCGCAAAAAAGATTGCTCCCCGCTGGAAACGCTGCGTCAACTCGGTAGACATTGATCTGGGAGAAGCCCTGGGCCAGGCATACGTAGAAAGAGCATTCAGCCCCGACGCCAAAGAACGGGCGATGGAGATGGCGAAACAGATCGAAGCTGCCATGCAGCGCGAGATTGAAGGCCTGCCCTGGATGACCGGCGCCACCAGGAAGAACGCGATCGAGAAGCTGCAGGCCGTGGCTAACAAGATCGGCTATCCAGACAAATGGCGGGACTATAGCGCGCTCGAGATTTCCCGCGATGATCAACTAGGGAATGTGGAGCGAGCCCGGCAATTTGAATTTCGCCGGCAATTGGCCAAAATCGGCCGGCCTGTGGATCGTGGCGAATGGGACATGACTCCTCCCACCGTAAACGCCTACTACGACGATCAGAAGAACGCCATGAATTTTCCGGCGGGAATTCTCCAGCCGCCGCTATTCGACCCAGATGCCGACGCGGCCCCGAATTACGGCGATACCGGCGCCACCATCGGCCACGAACTGACCCACGGCTTTGACGACGAGGGCCGGCAATTCGATACCCAGGGTAATCTGCGGGACTGGTGGACTCCGGATGATGCCAGGCAGTTTGAAAAGCGAGCCGCCTGTATTGCCAATCAATACTCCCACTACACGGCCGTGGACCATATCAAAGTCAACGGCAAGCTGACGCTGGGGGAAAATGTTGCCGATTTAGGGGGATTGCTCCTCGCCTATATGGCATGGCATCGGGCAATCCCAGAGCAGAATGCCATTGAGGGGTTTACGGCGGAACAGCGTTTCTTTATCGGCTACGGGCAGAGCTGGTGCACCAATACGCGGGAGGAAACCGAACGCGTGCGAACCGCCGCCGACCCGCACTCACCCGAACGGTATCGGGTGAATGGCGTGGTCTCGAACATGCCGGAATTCGGCCCGGCTTTTCACTGCAAGGCAGGATCCCCAATGTTCCGGAAAGATCCCTGCAAGGTTTGGTAATGGTCCCTTATTGACCTGCTGCCTGTTGTGGCGACATAGCAGTTGTTGGCAGCGGCCGGTATCCATCACGTGTCCGGATACGGAGTTTCTTGCCGCGTTCTCCCAGAACCTTCACGGTAATGGCCCGCCATCCCCGGTTAGGATTGGCCTGAGGATAGTAGCTGATCGTATACAGATGTGCCAGGTCGTTGCGGATGGCCGCAAACGCCTTTTGCTGATCTCTCCACGTCTTGGCGAAATAAGCTGCGCCGCCCGTGGCCGCCGCCATGCGCTGAAAAACGGTACTGGAAACCGGCTCCAGCTTAGCTTCGCGGGTGCTGATCATATAGATGGGAATACCTTTGGACTGTGCCAATTCGGCCACGTCTTCCGGCGGCACCATGCTGGCGTTGTCCGGCCCATTGGAAAAAACGACGACCACTTTTCGGCCGCTGAACTGGCCTGCGTCCTTCACTGTCAGCAGCAAAGCATTGTAGAGGGCGGCATCGTCTCCCGCGACCGTCGAGCGCACCCCACGTAGAACCTGCGACCGGTCGGGGGTAAGCAAGGCAGCGCGGGAAAGATCGCGGCTATAGGAATAGAATGCGATGCGGTCCGGACCTTCCAGAGAACGGACAAAATCGGCGATCGCGTCTTGCGCGAACACGAAGCCGCGGTACATGTAGTTGCTGGTGTCGAACAGGACGAAGACGTTGGCGCCCATCATGGCCGCGCGCAGGCTACCAGCGCCAGCGGCACCGTCCGCGCCAGACGCATCGCCTCCGGCCTTCGGCTTACCTTCTTCCGGGCCGGCAATCAAGGTTCGGGTGGCTTCATTGCCTTCTGCAAACGTCGCGATCTTCTGCCGGATACCGTCTTCCGTCACCACAAACTCGCCGGGATTGAGACCGGTTACGTAGTTTCCCTTGCGATCCATCACAGCAACATTCAGCTGCACCAGTTCGACTTTGACATGAATGTTGGCTTCGTTCCCTTGGGCGAAGCTCAACCGTGGACATCCCGCGAGAAAGAGAAGAAAGAGTATGGAGAGAGATTGCGTTCGTTTTTTCATGGCTTGGTTCCCGTTAGATGGGCTGCGGTTTCCGGCTTTCCGACTGCGCCTGAATGTGTGGTACTACCCTGTACATGGCTTTCCATCCTGGTCCCCGCGGGAGCCCAGGAAGCTATCTTCCCTTCGCGGAATTCCTTGGCGGTCTCGTGCATTGCCGTAAGCAGAGCCGGCCAGTCTTCAAAATGCGAAGCGAAGATCTTTTCCACCATGCGCCGGGTCAGTTCCGGGATCAACAGATTCAACATGACGGGAGAATAGCCCTTTTCATCCGCCAAGCGGGCCCAGTAAAGATTATTCGAATCCCAGGATTCCGCAAGCAACCGGCTCGCATAACCCATAAAGGCCGGAAATGGCTTCACATCCAGCAGTTGGCGGCTATCATTGTCTTCCATGGCGGGATGCGGAACACCAAAATCTTCCGACAGGCGATCCCATCCCGTCTCATTCGGGTAGCTGTGGACCAATTCATCCAATTCCTGGCCTGCCGTACGCCAGTAATCATGTTCTTTGGGAAACCGGCGGCGGAACTCCGCCGCCAAATAGAATGTTTGCCCCGGCGTCACCACCGCAAGCACCTGCGACAGATTACCTGCCGCCAGCGCTGTCTCAATGTGGTTGGATTCCTTCGGGAACATGCGATCCGAGAGGATTGCCATCACCATGGGCCGAAGCTTGGCATCCTCGGCGGCGGCCGAAAGCAGTTCTTCCCCGGTGCCTTGGTACAGTGCCACCGCATGGAGTTCATTCCGGCTGATTCTCCACCATCGCGGCAACACGGCGCTGGTCAAAAGGCTGGGTACGACTTGCGGCCAAATAAGCGCCTGCACATTTTCTGGAACGATAAAGTCCTGCTCCACACGGGCCAGCACAAAGGGCAAATCTGCCAGCGACCCCGCCAGATGCGCCCCCCCGGCAGCCGGCATTCCGGTTCCGAAAAGGGCAGCCACTTGCCAGGACTGTTCCCCACCCGTGGTCATTTGCCCGGAGAAATCGTGGGAGCGGACGAAGAGCGGGTTGTTCAAAAGCATCTGTGCTCCGGGAGGGGCATAATACGCATAGTTCAGCCCCACCAGAGTGTCACGCAGAAACGGCGTGAGCAAGCCCCGCGCTTCTTCGATCTCTTGAGGGGAAGGGGAGGACTTGATGATCTTGGCTAGATCGGTTTTGGTCTGTAAGGTGGTGTGCGTATTCGTGGGCATTCCAGGCGCCCACTCGGTGCGCTCACCCGCGGTGAACAGGGTTCTGGGCAGTTCAAATTCCTTCAGTTCGGTGGCGCGCGCGACCAGAGCGTCGGCGCTGGTTTGTCCCTTCGCCAGCTGACTAAGACCGTCTGCGAGGGCGAACAGAGTGTCCAGGGACGCCAGGCGTTGTCCCGTTAACACTGCGCGGATCCGATTCGCCAATTCCTGACGAACCCGCCGTCCATCTGCGCTCACTTGCCCCGGCCCCGCCAGCAACTCGACGAGTTCATCCTGAGAGAACTCGCGTTTGCCCGTAACCGACTGATAGAGGTCGCGCAACGAAGACCGGCCCGCCGCGAAGAGCTGATCCGATGTCACAATTCCCGAGAAGGGATGAATGACCGCGTGCCAGGACGCATTTCGCTCGGAAGTGGGAATCTGTCCCTGACGAGCAAGTATCTGCCAAAGGCTGGTATTGGCTTGAAACAATCCCACGGCATTGGACCGGAGCGCCACGTTGTGTATACGATCCAATTCCTCTGCCGTTTTGAGAAATCCGGCAATCGACTGATTGTCCAATTCGTGAAACTCGGAAAAGAAAAGATATTGACTGCTGAATCGTGGGAAATCGTTCGCCAGCAAAGTAACGGTCTCGGGAGTGAGGCGCTGTTCCGGCATACGCACCCGATCCATCTCGGAAAGCATGAGGTAGATATGCAGTGGGCTCTCTTCGTCGTTAACCCGGGAGAAAGCCACCATGGCTTCAATAAGTTGCTCGGGATTGTTCCAGCTTTTAGAGCGCCCTGCCCACTCCTGAACGATTCTTGACTGACCTTTACGGTGGAGAATCTCTCTCCACGCGGCCAGGCCGCCGGGCACATGTGGCTGTCCATTCGGATCAAAGTCCAAGTTTGTCGCCAGCAACAACAAGCCTGGGGTGGGCCGGAATACCGGCCTGGTCGGGCTGGGACTTAGCTTCTTCCCCAGTAAGGCGTGATAGAACCGCGAGAGCCGGTGACCATCTGTGAAATAGGCCTGCTCGGAGCGGGTGATTCGAGAAAGAGTGTCAAAGTAACTGGCGGCCCAACCTTCATCTTTCGAAATCAGTTGCGTGACGAACTGCGTCGGGGATTCCGGACTGGCTCCCACCAGCGCCTTCCAGGCAGCCTCCGCCAGCGGTCCTCCAGGAACCACTACCCGTCCGGAACGGATAGAGATCTGGCTCCCGTAGAAGTCCAGGGCGGGCGCGTCGGGAAGTAGTCTGCCTAGTCCGGGGGACTGCCGCAAGTCATTGGCGGTCTCCAAATCCATGCGTGACATCGCCCAATACAGCCGTGCGAGGTCACGGTTCCGCATGAGCAATTCCACGACATCCGCATTGCGTCCGGTCGCCGCACCCTTCTCACTTGCGGCCCAGTCGTCCTGGGTAAATAACACCGGAACCTTGGTCTCGGGAAAGGGGTAAGCGAACGTCTTGCCGTCTTGGAGACTCTCCTCAAGCTCCGGAAGGGGGAAACCGGAATCAATGGTGAGGAAGGCTCGCTCGGAATTCCCCGTCTCCAGTGAGGAATCTTTGGGACATTCTCCATGGAAACGATATCCCAGAACTGCAAGAAGCGGACCAGCTTCCTCGCAGTTGCTTACCCGAATCTCGCCTTCGGGACCGGCCAGCGCTTGCAGTTCCCGCGCTTGCTGAACATACCGCATCAGAAGGATCAGATATTCCGTCGGTCTTCCCGGCTTGCCCGGAGCCCCATGATACCCATCAATTACGACATTTCGAGCCAGCAAAGGCAGCACCTCGTCCGTGGTGGCTTTCTGGCTGATGCCCGCCATGCGTAGAAACGAGCGCAAAGGCCCCGCGATAATGGCCTCGTCCGAGGTCACAGTCGCTGGCGTCGACGCCGATCCAACCGATGGGTTTTCCTGCGCCGCTGCCGCCGGACGCGTGCCTGGAACACAGAAAGCGCCAAGGCACGCTGCCAGAAAGAGGAAAGAAACTGATTTCATGGAGAACCTTCTTTCCGAACTCGGGAACCTGTTGGCCGTTACGTCGGGATGACGCCAGCAACCGGGTGACCACTCTCATCACCCAGGACGGGCTCGGTTGGCAAGGCGTCGAGAGCCGGGCAACGTACTCGGTCTCGGGAGACGAATTATAACCTCAACCAGAGTCTTTTTGTCTGTAGTTTGTCAATTTACGTAGAGACGAAAATTTCACCTAGGGCGTCAAGGGATTAGCTTCCGGTCGTGGCAGGTCACACGAGTTCCTTTTAGGACAGGCCTTGGATAGGACTACGGGGCCCACAGGTTGTTTGAGATTGCTATTGCAGGTCCGATTTTTCGGGGTTGTAGTAAAAGTGGAACCGGAGCGCGAGATATTTCCCGCCGAACTCGCTGGGCAGCGGTGGAAAGGGATTTGAAGCGGTAATGCCGCCCCAGGCGGCGCGGTCGAGGGCAACGTCACCCGACGATCCGTTCGCGGTGAGCTGCATTCCCGCCACCCGGCCGTCCTTGAGGATCGCGAATTCAATCGAAACCTTTCCCTTCTTCATCATGGGCGCGCGGGCCGCTTCGGGAATCAGGTTGTACCAGTTCTGCTTTACATCGTGCAGCACACGCGCCAAATAGGGCCCGAAGTCAACCCCCATCGTGTCGCTTAGGACGTCCATGGGGCCGATGGCTTCGGCGGGCTGGCGGCCCTGGCCTAGACCGTAGTCGCCATTATCCCCACCGTAGCCTCCATAGCCGGGATTCGCCGCGGCTGCACGGGCGGCTTGGGCGATAGCTGAGCCTGCGGTCATTGGTCCCGTTCTGAAACTGGGGCGTGCCGCCATGGGAGGAGGCTGCAACTGTGCCATCTGATTTTGGTCTGGCTGGGGGTGAGCCGGAGCGGACGGGGCCGGTTGCTGCACCGGTGCGCTCTGGGCTGCGGCGGGAGACGGCGCCGGGACCTGCTGCGCTGGTTGCGGCGGCCCGCTGGGGCCCGGCGCTCCCGGCCGTGCACTATCGAGTATTTTGTGCAATTCTTTCGCGTCCAGATGAGGCGTGCGCGAGGTGGCAATACGATCCTTGTCCGAAATGATGTTGGTATCTGGCCGCTTAGTGATCTTCTGCGCGTCGGGCGGCAACTCCAGGTAGGTCAAATCCTTCTGGCGCATCCAGTCATGCGGACTTACACTAACGTACGGGCCGGAAAGAACTTGGCAAATTTTGGTGAATTGATAATCAGGAGCACCAGAACCAGGTGCACCACCACCGACATCCAGAAAGCTTCCTGCTTGCGGGAGCGCGACAATTCATCCTGAAGCTGAACCAGGAGGGTGGGAACGTCGTGCATCTCGCGGTAGGCAGACTCCCAACGGCGTGCGTCGAAGAGGTCACCACCGTCGGCAAACTGTGGTCTTGGCGCAGAAGGCTCTGCCCGGGGCGGGATTTCCGTAGCTGGCATCGAGACTGGCTTTAAGCGATTAGAACGCCTGGCTCATCCTTTAAGTTGCTAGAAGGATGAACTTTACGGCAATCAAGACAACAGGTAAGTGTCCCGTGGCGCGCCATCGCTTCTATACAAAGTTATGTTATTTTCGCACTTTTCCCTGCCTATTTAGCCAAGAACTTAATAACGCAGGTCCTTGCGATTCCGAATGCTCCTCTCCAGCAGGGTACATCGAATCCGCAGAGGTTGCCGTCAAGAAATGTAAACGGTAGGGGGACTAAGAGTTAACCCGCATTAGAGGCGATACGCCCCAGGTCCACCTTTTCGCTATGAGTGCGAATGGCTGCCACGATTTCCAGTGCCAACGAAAGGGCGTGGCGCCCATCCTCAAGCGAAACCAGTGGCTTACTGCGCGCGCGCACTGCGTGCAGGAAAGACTTCAGTTCGGCATGGAGCGGTTCTTCCGAAGCCACAGAAGGTTTCACCACCTGAATCTTCGGGTTCACGGATGGCATTCCGCCCATCGCCGCCTCGCCCACGGCGAACACCAAAACGTCCTGCCGGCTGTAGTCCAGCGAAATGTATTGCCGGGGTTGGAAAAACCGCAATTTGCGCACTTGCTCGGTGGAAACGCGGCTGGCCGTGAAGTTGGCCACGCACCCGGACTCGAATTCTATGCGGACGTTCGCGATATCCACTTTCGAAGACAGAATGGGAAGTCCGACCGCCCGAATTTCCTTGATGGGAGAACGAGCGAAAGAAAGAACCACGTCCAGATCGTGGATCATGAGGTCGAGCACAACATCGATGTCCAGGGAGCGCGGCGTAAACATGCTCAGCCGGTGGATTTCGAAAAACATGGGCTGGGTTACGAGCGGAACCGTCGCCCGCACCGCTGGGTTGAACCGCTCAAGATGGCCGGCTTGCCCAATGCGGCCAAGGCGCTGCGCCAGATGCAGCAATTCATCCGCTTCCGCCAGCGAAGCCGCCAATGGCTTTTCGATAAGAACATCCACTCCGGCTTCCATCAGCCTGCGCGCGACACTCAGGTGATGAACCGTAGGCACGGCGACCGAGGCTGCCCGAACTTCGCTCTGGCTGGTAAGTAACTGTTCGACCGAGCCAAAGGCTGGACAGCCGAATTCACGCGCAACCGAGTCGGCGCGGGACAAATCGGGGTCTACCACGCCCACAAGGCGGACGGGCTCTCCCTGCTGCGCGAGCTGTTGGTAGACGCGCGCATGATTCCGGCCAAAGGCGCCGACGCCGATCACGGCTACGTTGATGACGTTCTCAGGACTCAATGACTTAGGCCTCTCTGGACAAGTTGACTCTGCAGAGGACTGCCCATTATACACGCATTCACGGTATCCATGTATAATCGAACCTCGTGATCGCCTCGTTCGGCGACAAAACGACGGAGGATATTTACCACGGGCGGGGCACGAAAGCGGCTCGTGGAATTTCACGCGAACTTTGGCGCAGGATTCAATCCAAGCTCGACGTCATGAATGCCGCGCTGACGCTGGACGACTTGCGGGTACCGCCCTCCAATCGTCTGGAGAAACTGCGCGGTGACTGGGAGGGTTATTACAGTATCCGCGTCAACCAGCAATATCGGTTGGTGTTTCGTTTTGCGGACGGGGTTTGCAACGATGTGCGATGCGTCGATTATCACTGAGGGACGAACATGCTGCCGACTCACAGAATAGCCGCACACCCGGGAGAGATTCTCCAGCGCGAATTCCTGCAGCCATTAGGACTCAGCCAGGCTGAATTAGCCAGAGACCTGCGGATTCCACTCAACCGCGTGAACGAACTAATTCGCGGCAAGCGGGGCATCACCCCGGAAACCGCTTTGCTCCTTTCGGGGTACTTTGGAAATTCCGCCGAGTTTTGGATGAATCTGCAATCGGGATACGACTTAACCAGGGCGCGGGCAAAAATGAAGAGAGTCCCGCACCGGGTCAGGAGCAGAATTTCGAAGGACCGGACGACGCTGGCAGGCGACTAACTCCCCTCCGCAAAAACTGCGATCCCCGCTTCATCGGCGGCCCTGATGATGGCCTCGCCATCCAGCAGCAGGCATTTACCGGCATCCACCGCCAGGCAAGTTGCGCCCGCTTCTTGCATCACGTCGATTGTCTTCACGCCGATTACCGGAACGTCAAATCGCAAATCCTGATTCGGTTTGGCAATCTTCACTACCGTCAAGGTCCGGCTTAGGGTAGAAGCTCCCGGCTCGAGCGATCCCATAATCTTGCCGGCGCGTTCAATCGTGGCATCTGTGCCTTCCATCGCCTCGACCGCCACACAGGCTGCTTCGGCGATGATCACCGTCTGCCCGATATCGTATTGCGCCAGATGGCGGGCAACGGCGCGTCCGTAGTCGACGTTCTTCTTCTCTTGTTCGGTCGGGGCGCGTTTCGTGAGCACGCCCGCCCTCGCCAGCAGAGGTTCGAGAAACGCCGTGGAACTTTCCAACAGGATGCCTTCATCGGCCAGAACCTTGGCAACCGCGCCCAGCAGCGCATCGGTGTTGCGCGTGCGGAGCGACAACAGCAGTTTGGCCAGCCGCCAATCGGGCCGGATACTGGAAAAAATCTGCTTGTGCTTGACCTGCCCCGCCATGATGGCGCGGCTCACGCCTTCTTTCTTGAAGGTCTCAATCAACTTCGAAAGCTCGCCCAGGGAGAGCCAGTGGACCGCCGCTGGCGCCGCGCGAGTCGATCTCCGGAGAAGTTTCTTCTTTGATGGCCGCAACAATGACTTCATAGCCCTGCGCGCGGGCGGCATCGAGCACCAGGAATGGGAACTGTCCATTACCCGCGATGAGGC
>CAWHVI010000015.1:0-418616 GCA_963832765.1 uncultured Acidobacteriaceae bacterium
ACCAAGGGTGCAGGACCAATGACTATAGCCGCCAGCTCCAAGTGCCGTATAATCAGGACTTAGCTTAGCGGAAACTCCTCCTACCGCGTTCGGTCAATTTACGATGCTGGATCAAGCCAGGATTGAACAAGTCGTCCGTAAAGCCGTGTCGGAGGTGCTCGCGGGTAACCTGCAGCGCCTCGAAACTGAGCTGGTAGCGCGGGTTTTGCAAGAAGTCGAGCCCCGGCTGAGTGGAGAGGCAGGCGCCGGTTCCTCCGCCAGCAGTGCACCCGATTTGTTGGAGGCGATCTCTGCCATCCAGTCGGGCAGTACGCAAAGGGAAATCCTGCGCACGTTGCTCGATGGTGCGTCCCGGTACAGCGGGCGGGTGGCTCTTTTCGTGGTCAAAAGCGGCGCTGCAACCGGCTGGCAGGGACGGGGTTTTGCAAATTCAGAGGAAATCAAGGACTTTGCTCTGGAAATCGGCAATGGGCCAGCAGCCCAGGCCATGCAGTCCAAATCCCCGGCCAAGGGCAAAACGGACCAGATGGACGCCAAGTTCACTGCTCAATTCCATCCTCCCGCCGACCGAGGAGTCTTCGTCCTGCCGCTGCTATTGAAGGAAAAAGTGGCTGCTTTGGTTTATGCCGATTCTGGTGCCGATGACGGCGGAAAAATGGACGCCTCGGCCTTGGAATTGCTGGTTTTGGCTTCGAGTGCCTGGCTGGAAGTGGCTTCCTTGCGGAAACACGCCGCCAAGACTCCTTCCGAAGCGAGCAACCACGAGGAAGAGAGTCATTCGTCGGCACACGCTCCAGCCCCTTCCTTTTCGGATCCTTTCGCGGCCCATGCACCGGCACATTCGCAGGTTGCTGCCGCGGTCATGGAAGCTCCGGCTGTCCAGCAAACTGTCGCGAGTGCCACCATGTCGGCGGCCACCGAAAGTGCTCCGGCAGAAACACAAGCTGGCTCCGCCGCAGCTGTGGCTTTGGCTCCCGATCCTCATGCCGGCCTGTCAGCGGAGGATGCCGAGGTTCATCGCAAAGCCCACCGTTTTGCACGCCTGCTGGTGGATGAGATCAAGCTCTACAATCAGGCAAAAGTTACTGAGGGCCGCAAGAATCGCGACTTGTACGATCGCTTGAAGGAAGACATCGATAAGAGCCTGGCTACATATGAGAAGCGCTATGGACACACTCCGGCGGCGAGCGCAGGCTATTTCAACCACGAACTGGTTCGCAGCCTGGCGGAAGACGACATTTCGCTCATGGGCGCACATTTTCAGAGATAATGTGAAGTGGTGGGTTTCCCTCGTCCGAAATTAAGACTCGTTTTATTTGCGACCGTTTTGTGCGGCTGCTGTGCGGGATACTCTCAATCCGCAGCAACCAAGCCTCAGCACAAAGCCGAGCCTTCCACGAGCCACCAGTCTCATACCTCCACACAGAACTTCGCACAGTTCCCGGTCTTCGGCCCATAAGAAGAGCACTCGCGTTCATAGGCATTCGTCCCCGCGTTTGCGGCGAATGCAGCGGGCCTTCGTAGCCTCCGCCAGTTTGAAGCCCATGGCGTTGCAGCTACTGCAGAACCGCACCCCCGCCGCCTATGCGGGCGTAGAAGCCTATGCGCGGAAACATGCTCAGGATGACGTGGGGTCTTTGGCCTGGCTCGTCCTCGGCTACGCACATATCCTGGACAACGATTACGCCAAGGCAATCGATCCGTTAACTCGCGCGAAGGCTCACGCCGGCGACCTGGGAGATTACGTGGACTACTACCTGGGTTCCTCTTACCTGCAAACCGGACAGAATGCTCAAGCTGCAGCGCATTCTGCAGCGATTCCAAAAAGCCTATCCGAACTCCTTACTCTCGCAGGACGCGCGGGTCCTGTACGCCAACGTACTGCTCTCGGATCATCGCCCGCGGGAAGTTGTCGCGCTGTTGGAAAAGGATCGCAGCCCTTTCCGAACCGATCTCGAACTTCTGCTCGGGAAGGCATACGAGGCCACGGGCGATTTGGCGAAAGCGGCCCCCATCTTGCGCAACATTTATTTCACCATGCCTACGAGTTCGGAAGCGGTTCAGGCGGAGGGCGAACTCAAGAGCCTGGCGGCTGCGGCGCAATTGCCGCCGCCGAGCTTCAGCGACCTCAAAACCCGTGCCGATCTCCTGTACCGGGGCAGGCAGTACAGCCAGGCAGTGGACGAATACCGCGCTTTAGAGAATCTCGCCGACCCCAGCGTTAAGCCGGCCATCCAGCTTGCTCTGGCTAATGCGTTGCGCCGCTCAGGCCAGGACGATCAGGCCAAACGTGAGTTCGAGTCGATCAAAAGCCCGTCACCGGAGGTCGAAGCCGAGCGCCTCTACAACCTGCTGGAACTTGCGCGCCATTTCGGCGATGAGGATGGCTTTCTGCGTCTTCTGCAACAGCTCCGGGAAACAGGACCCACCACGCATCTGGTTGGAGCGAGCCCTGCTCTCCGCCGGCAACATGTATCTGCTGAAGCCGGACTACGATCACGCCATTGATTACTACCGGGAATTACATCAGCGCTTTCCCAAGGGGAGGCTGGCTCCCTATGCCCACTGGAAGGTGGCTTGGCTGAGTTTTCGTCAGGGCCGTGCGTCGGAAGCAAAGCAGCTTTTCGAAGAGCAGATCGCGCTCTATCCATCTTCCTCGGAGGTTTCTGCCGCACTGTACTGGCGCGCCCGCCTGGCCGAAGAGGACGGGGAGAACGCCAAAGCCCGTACGTACTATCGAAAGATCGCCGACCGTTTTCACAATTTCTACTACGGAGGTCTGGCGCGGCAGCGCCTCGCCAAGCTGAAGGGCGACGGTCCCCTCGCTCACTATGCCTTGCTCGATCACATACCGCCCATTGATACCGCTGCCAATGTGACGGCCGATCCTCCTCCCAGTGACGATCTGCGTCTGCAAAAGTCCGAGCTACTGGAGAACGGCGGTCTGCTGGATTTCGCCCTGCGTGAACTGCAAGCTGCCGCCAAAGACCAGCCCGGCAGCTGGGTCCCGGTTGAAACGGCACGCCTCTATCGGGATTCCGGCCGCTACGATCTGGCGGTGGAGACGCTTAAGCGTGCCGTCCCGCACTACTTCGCCATGGATATCCCCAGCTTGCCCCGTTCCTATTGGGAAGTTCTGTTTCCCAAGCCGTATTGGGCGGACCTCAAGCGATTCGCTTCGGCCAATGGCCTCGACCCCTATCTGGTCGCATCGCTGATTCGCCAGGAATCGGAGTTCAATCCCAATGCGCTGTCGGTAAAGAACGCTGTCGGGCTCATGCAACTGTTGCCTTCGACCGGCAGGTTGATGGCCCGGCAAGCGAAGCTCCGCCACTTTTCCTCCAGTCAGCTCTTCACGCCCACGGTGAATTTGCAGCTGGGTACCCGCTACTTCCGCAACACTGTGGATAAATTCGGCGCCTTCGAGTACGCCCTTGCCGCCTATAACGCCGGTGACAATCGCGTGCAGGACTGGCTGGGTATCGGCAAATACCGCGATCCTCAGGAGTTTGTCGAAGCTATCCCATTCACCGAGACCCGAGAGTACGTGCAAGCCATTCTTCGAAACGAGACGGTGTACCGGCAACTATACGGGACACCATAGTCCTGCAATCGCTTCCGGATTCACGCACTTTTTACAATTCCCCTGCTTTTCCAAAGGGCCCTGGAGCGTAGAATAAAGCTCCCTTCGCCTCATCCTCTCTGGCCTTATTTCTAGGAAGGAGACAATTCGATGAAAGCTGCAAAAAGCCCAATCCCCGAAGGTCATCACACCGTAACTCCAAGCCTGACTCTGCGGAACGCAGTCGAAGCCGTGGAGTTCTACAAAAAAGCACTAGGCGCAAAAGAACGAATGCGCATGACCGGCCCCGACGGCAAGATCATGCATGGCGAGTTGCAAATCGGTGATTCCATCGTCTTCTTTGGAGAGGAAATGCCGAACATGGGGAATAAGTCCCCGCTGACCCTGGGCGGCAGTACGGGTGGTCTGTATCTGTATGTCGACGATGTCGATAAGTCCTTTCAGCAGGCGATTCGCGCCGGCGGCAAGGAAACCATGCCAGTGGCGGACATGTTCTGGGGTGATCGCTACGGGCAGTTTACCGATCCCTATGGCTATACCTGGGGCATTGCCACCCACACCAAGGACATGACGGAAGAAGAAATTCGCCAAGGGCAAGACGCTTTCTTCGCGCAGATGTCTCAAGCGCAAAGGAAGTCGGCATAGCGTGACTCCGCGCACTCTGGAGTTGCCGTTCCGCCGGGAATGACAACTCCTCTGTGCGACTCTGTGTCCTCTGTGGTTAGCTGTTCTTAGGCAGACGTTTCCGGCGCCGGCGTTTTCACGAAAAGAATCTCGATTACCAAAAGTCCTGCCCCAATCACAATGGCGCTGTCGGCCACGTTGAACGCCGGCCACTGATAAGCTCCGAGGTAAAACACCAGAAAATCCACCACGCGGCCGCTGAGCAGGCGGTCCCACAAATTCCCCAACGCCCCGCCAAGGATCAACGCCAGCCCGACCCCGGTCGTGGTCAGTGTGTGGCTGCTACGCCAGAGTAACGCGGAAACTACCAGCAACGCGACGATGGAAAACGTCACCAGCATGGCGATCTTCCATTCCCCGGGCGAATCGGCGAACAGGCTGAAGGCTGCGCCCCGGTTTTCCACGTGCGTAATGTAGAAGAATCCGCTAAGCACTTTCTTCGAGTCATGCAGAGGAATATTTTTGGCAATCACCCACTTGGTCACGCGGTCGAGCACAACCACCAGCAGGGCGATCAACAAATGGTATTTCCGCATGGAGCGATGATCGGTCATGCCAACTAATTTCCTTCGAGTTCCTTCAGCACTGCGCTGCAGCGCTCGCAGACCATGGGATAGGCAGTGTCCTCGCCGACGTGAAGCGAATAGTTCCAGCAGCGCCCGCACTTTTGGCCATCCGCGCGGCTTACGGTGACGCTCACGCCAGTGTTGCCGTTGCCGGGAGGAGCCTTTTCGAGCGTGACCCCGGATACGATGAAAAGGTAGCGCAGCTGCTCTTCGTGCCGGGCAAGCACCGAGTATGCCGGTTCGGGCGCGACTAATTTGACTTGTGCTTCCAGCCCAGTGCCAATCAGCTTGCTGTTCCGCGCTTCCTCCAGAGCCTTCAGAACTTCGTTGCGGATGGCTCGCAGCGTGCTCCAATCCTCTGGTTTGTGCCCTTCCTTGATGGCAGCCTTGCCCGTGATTTCCGCGGCCGTTGGAAAAGTGGCCATATGCACGCTTTCTGTCCGGCCTTCCATTGCCGGCAGATGCTGCCAGACCTCCTCGCAGGTGAAGCTCATAATGGGCGCCAGCAGCCGTACCAGCGCTTCGCAGATGCGCCAGATGGCGGTCTGCGCCGAGCGCCGGCCGATGGAATTGGGAGCAAAAGTATACAGCCGGTCTTTCAGCACGTCGAAATAAAACGCGCTGAGATCCACCACGCAAAAATCATTGACCCGGTGGTAGATTCGGTGGAACTCAAACTCCTCGTACCAGCGGGTGACCTCAGCCGCCAGACTCTCCGTTTGCCGCAGCATGTATTGATCGATCGCATACAGCTTCTCAAACGGCAAAGCATCGCTCTGCGGATTGAAGTCGTATAGATTCCCCAGCGCATAGCGGAACAGCTTGTTGCGGATGTCGCGATAGCGATCGGCCACCCGCTGCATCAGCTGCTCGGAGCAGGTGACATCCTCGCGGAAATCCACGGAGGCGACCCATAGGCGGACAATTTCCGCGCCCAGGCGATCGGCAATATCCACCGGATCCACCACATTGCCCAGCGACTTGGACATGGCGCGGCCTTGTTCATCCAGCGTCCAGCCAGGGCTGGCGACCATGCGGTAGGGCGCTTTGCCATGCGTGCCCATGCCGCAGAGCAGGGAAGACATAAACCATCCCCGAAACTGGTCTCCGCCTTCCAGGTAAAGATCGGCGGGCCAGGGCAGATCGGGCTCGTGGCCCAGCACCGCGTCATGGCTCGATCCCGATTCGAACCATACGTCGATGATGTCGGTCTCTTTCTTGAATGCCGCACCCGAGCAGTGCGGGCATTTCGTTCCCGCGGGAAGGATGCCATCTGCCTCTGCCGTGTACCAGACGTCCGCGCCCTTGGCGGCAAACAGTTCGACGACCTTGCGGTTGATCGCAGGATCGTTCAGCGGCTTACCGCATCCGGCACACAAGAAGACCGCAATCGGCACGCCCCAGATGCGCTGCCGCGAAATGCACCAGTCGGGCCGCGTCGCCACCATGTTGGCGATGCGCTCCTCGCCCCACTCCGGGTCCCATTTCACTTTCTTGATTTCATCCAGGGTGCGCTGGCGCAGGCTCTCCGCGCCCTGCATCTGGGTCTCCATGGAAATGAACCACTGCTCCGTAGCCCGGAAAATAATCGGGTTGTGACAGCGCCAGCAGTGCGGATACGAATGCTCAAGTTTCTCCGCATGCATGAGCACGCCGCGTGCTTTCAGCAACTCCAGGATCGGCGCGTTCGCATCGAATACTTTCTTGCCGTTGTACTCGGGCAATCCGTTATGGATGACTCCGGCTCCGTCCACATCGCTGTGGCGATCGAGTTTGTATTTGACGCCGGTCGCGAAGTCCTCGGCGCCATGGGAAGGCGCGGTGTGGACCACGCCGGTGCCAGTATCCATGGTGACGTAATCGGCCAGCACGCCCAGGATGTCGCGGTCGAGAAATGGGTGGCGAAAATTTACATACTCCAGCTTCTTTCCCGGGAAGCGCGCCAAAATGTGCGTGGCAGTCAACCCAACCTTCTCGGCGAAAGGCTTTGCCAGCTTTTCCGCGACGATGTAAACCTCACCGTCACCTGCCAGAGCTACGTACTCTTCGCCAGGATGGAACGCCACCGCCCGCGATGCCGGCAAGGTCCACGGGGTCGTGGTCCAAATTACAGTAAACACTTTCTTGCCCGCGAGCGCGGCTTCCAGCCCGGCAGGATCATCCTTCAACGCGTACTTTACCCAAATCGCCGGACTGGTGTGGTTTTCGTATTCGACCTCCGCCTCGGCCAGGGCGGTCTCATCGTGCCAGCACCAGTAAACCGCGCGGAGGTCCTTGTAGACGAATCCTTTTTCGAAGAAAGCGTAGAGGGTCTGCAAAACTACCGACTCATACTGCGGCTCCATGGTCGAGTACGGCCGTTCGAAGCGGCCAAATACCGCCAACCGCTTGAATTGCTCGCGCTGCAGATGAAGATATTTTTCCGCGTATTTGCGGCAGGCGCGGCGCACGTCCATCGGCTGCATCTGCAATTTCTTGCCGCCGAGTTGCTGGTCTACTTTGATCTCGATAGGCAGCCCGTGACAGTCCCAGCCTGGAACATACGGCGAGTTGAATCCCGCCATGGTTTTGGATTTGACAATAAAGTCCTTCAGGCATTTGTTGAACGCGTGGCCCAGGTGAATGGGACCGTTAGCGTAGGGCGGTCCGTCGTGCAAAACATAGATGGGCGCGCTCTTGCGGGCTTCCCGGATGCGTTGATATAGCCCGGTCTCCTCCCAGCGAGCCAGCACTTTGGGCTCGTTCTGTGGAAGATTCGCCTTCATGGCGAAGCCGGTTTTCGGCAGGTTAATGGTTGATTTCAGGTCGAGTGGCACCCGGCACGGTTCTCCCAAATAGTTGATTTACTTCATTATAGGGAGAGGTCTTGGGAACGTCTATGGAAGGCAGCCAGCCCCCGTCCCGGCTGGAACCAAGAGGGAGCTGAGGTTTCTAAAACACTGTCGAAAAAACAATAAAAGCGTGTACAATTTGCGCAAGATGCCCTTCCCAAGGGTGCGAGCATCTAAATAACCAAGTGGGACGGCGTGGGCGGTTGTCCAGCTACAACTGGGGCTCCAAAGGAAACCGAGATTGTTCCTGCGCGTCGCAAGCAACTTGGCAAGACGCTTGCTCATCCACTGAGTGAGGGGCGAAGGTAAACGCTTCGCTGGACTAAAGGCATCCAACCGGGCGAAATTTATGTCAACGACACCAGTCAGTCCCCGCGATGATGACGGCTTGAATCTTCTCTTGCCGAAGGGAACATTCGAGGAGCCGTTGTGGAAGTCTCTCTTCCGGAACCTGGACGAGTTCTTCTTTCCCAAGAAGCAGCCGCCGCTGGTGCTTCAGTCGAAACCGGTCCCGGTCAAAGACATTTGGGGCTTCTACGACTACAAAAAGAACGGCGCGTTGTACTCCAGCGTAGTTCACGTTCTCATGCTGGGTGCAATCATCGGCGGAACCATTCTGGCCAAGCGCATGGTCGTCGCCATTACCCATCCGCAGCAGATAACTCCACTGATCGCTCCTGACGATATTCCACCTCTGCCGCCGTCAAAAACGCAGGTCGGTGGAGGCGGTGGCGGTGGCGACCGCGACAAATTGCAGGCCAGCAAGGGCAAGTTGCCCAAGCTTGCTATGGAGCAGATTACCCCTCCAATGGTCGTGGTCCGCAATCTAAACCCGAAGTTGGCGGTCGAGCCGACTGTCGTCGTGCCCCCGCAAATCAAGCTGGCTTCTAATAATCTTCCAAATCTCGGCGATCCCATGTCGAACATCGCTGGTCCGCCTTCAAACGGCACCGGCTCTGGTGGCGGCATTGGATCGGGATCCGGCGGCGGCGTTGGCTCCGGCGAAGGGCCGGGCGTGGGCCCCGGGCGCGGCGGCGGTATTGGTGGCGGCGTGTTCCACGTGGGTGGAGGAGTTTCCGCCCCGCGGGTCATCTACGAGCCTGATCCGGAATATTCCGAAGAAGCCCGCAAGGCGAAGTATCAGGGCGTATGCGTCCTGTACCTGATCGTAGGCGCCGATGGTAAGCCTCGCGACGTACGCGTGCTTCGGAGTCTTGGTTTGGGTTTGGACGAAAAGGCCATCGAAGCAGTCCGGCAGTGGAAGTTTGATCCCGCGATGAAGGATGGTAAGCCGGTCGCGGTTGAGGTTAGCGTACAAGTGGACTTCCACCTGTACTGAGGTTTAATCAAGCTTGGATACTACAGGGCCGCAGCTTTGCGGCCCATTTTCTTTGCCTTCTCGGGTGCATCCGGCTTACTCACGCAGATCGACATGAGTGACTTCTTCGATTGGCCGTCCCAGAAAGCGCTCCCCAAGGCGCTGGAATTTCTCCACGGAGTCGGTCGCAAAGAATTGGATCGAGTCCGTATCGACATTGTGAGCCTGCGGTGGAGAGGGAACTCCCAGTTGCTGGGCGACCATCTGTGCGGTGGATTCCGCTGAATCTACAATCGAGACGCTTGGCGGAACCGCCCGGGCAAATATTGGTTCTAGCAGCGGGTAATGCGTGCATCCCAGCAGGAGCACATCGGCAGTTTCGAATCCATCCGCGAAAACTTCATTCAGATAAATTCGTACTACTTGTTCTGTCACGGGATGGTCAGCCCAGCCCTCTTCCACGAGGGGCACCAACAATGGGCACGCCTTCTCCCGCGATTCGATTCCCCGATTTTGCAAAGCCTTGTGGTAGGCATGGCTTCCGACCGTTGCGTCCGTGGCGATGACCGCGACTTTGCCAGACCTGCTGGAAACCGCGGCTGCTTCCGCGCCCGGCTCAACCACGCCGAGCACCGGCACGCTCACCGCTTTGCGGATGGTGTCACGAGCCAAAGCCGTAGCCGTATTGCAGGCGATGACCAACAGGCCCGCACCTTGTTCCTCGAGATAATGCGCGGCTTCCACGGCATACTTGGCTACCGTCTCCAGCGACTTCGATCCGTAAGGCAGCCGCGCCGTGTCACCGAAGTAGAGGTAGTCCGCGTCAGGCACCAGCTCAAGCAAAGCTTTGAGGACCGTAAGGCCCCCAACCCCGGAGTCGAATACGCCAATGGTAGGCTTCTGAGAAGGCATTCTGAGCTTCCTCCGAAAAGCTCAAACTTACTTAGGAAAACACTGCTACCGCGGTTTGTGGGTACGTCGTCTTTGACGGCGTGACCGCATGTGGGAAAGCAAATGCCCTGAGCAGCCGGCGCTCATTCGCTTCGTTCGGTGAAGTTCGCGCCCACCCGGACCGGTTGGAGAGCCGCCAACCCCTCTGCGTCTCTCCCGCAGCACGTTCCCGGCGGAATCGGCGCGCCATGCGGGCAGGTGCGCGGATGCCCCAGAAACGAGCAAATCTTGTCGGTAGCCTCAGGCGAAAGGATGTGTTCGAACTTGCAGGCTTGCTGTTCGATTTCGGTCTCGCTGTCCATTGCCAGGCTATCGGTGAAAAGCCGTTCGGCTAAACGATGCCGCCGGATCACATCGGCTGCTCGTTGCCGCCCGCGAGTGGTAAGTTCGACCACCATGCTTCCATCGCCCACCGAACTGCCCGCAGGCTTGAGTGCGTCATGACATGGATTGCTGAAGGGCTTGTGCTGGTGCGCCTCCGGTGGATGCGGGCTAGTCGCCACCAGCCCCAGCTCAGTCATCTTCTCCACCGCAATGCTCACCGGCAGCGCGCCATGCACTTCCATGTGTTCAAGCTCGGCAATCTCCCCGTGTTCGCCGAGAACCCAAAGTTCTTCGAGAACTTCGTCAAACTGTTCTTCGTCGGCCATGGCAAACACTTCCTGCGCCGCGATCTTCCCATGGTGCAGCTCGATACGCCGGTCCGCCAGGCGGGCGACCACGGGATCGTGCGTGACCATGACGATTGTGCGCCCCTGCTGGTGTAGTTCACGCAACAGTCGCAGCACAATTTCTTCGTTCACTGCGTCAAGATTGCCGGTAGGCTCATCGGCTAGAACAATTTTGGGGTCGTTGATTAAGGCGCGGGCAATGCACACCCGCTGCTGTTCGCCTCCGGAAAGCTGCGAAGGCAGATGCTGGGCGCGCTCCTTCAGCCCTACCCGTGCCAGCGCATCCAGCGCTTCCCGCTCGTCAGTCATACTGTGGAAATACTGCGCCAGCATGACGTTCTCCAGCGCCGACAAGTAGGGAATGAGATGGAACTGCTGGAAGACGAAGCCGATTTTTTCCGCCCGCACACGGTTCAGGTCCGCATTGGAAAGCTGGGCGACGTTTTCCCCATCCAGCCAGATTTCCCCCGTTGTCGGCCGGTCCAGGCAGCCGATCAAATTCACCAGCGTGGATTTGCCTGAGCCGGAGGGTCCCATCACCGCAATCCACTGCCCCGGGTCCACCTGCAGGGTGAAGTCATCCAGCGCGCGAATGACGTTCCCGCCCTTCGCCCCGGCCTGCGCAGGATACAGCCGGCTGAACGTGGTTCAGTCTGATCAAGCTACTCTCCCCTCAGAATCATAGCTGGCGCGACCCTCCGCAGCAATGAGATCGGCAGAATCGCCGAAAGCAACGCTACCGCCGCACTGCCCACCAAGACCGGAGGCAGTACGCTCAAGCGAGGTACCACCACTGCATGGAAATTCGCCTGCCCAATCCAGGCTGCAATCCCTACCCCAACCCCATAGCCGATCAATGCCCCCGCCACGCCCAAAGCGGCCGCCTCCGCCGCAAAGAACCCGCTGAGCAGCCGCTCCGACGCCCCCAGCGCCTTCATGATGGCAAAATCGCGGCGGCGGTCGAAGACCCAGCCGGTCAGAGTGGAAAGCACGCACAACGCCGCCGTCAGGATAATGAGCACGGCTGCTGAAAGCAACGTGGCCCGGGTCTTGCCCAAAACCCGCGTTTCCCCCTCGACAATCTGGCGCACCGGATGTATTTCAGATGCCGGCAGCTCCTGTCCGAGTTTGCCGATGAAAGCATTGACTTCCTGAGGGGATCCCGAAGCTGCAATCTCAATGGTCGAAGGCCGAACTCTGGTCCACGCCTCGAAATCGCTGAGCGAGAGGTAAATGCGGCTGTCTTCGGCGGCTCCGGTTTCGACTGTCCCCGCTGCAGTTAAATGTATCGTTCGTCCATGAAAGCTAAGATCGAAAGGTCCGCCTTTCGGGCTGACCACGGCCGCAGCGCGGACTCCCAACAGCGCCTGTTGCGCGCCATTCGGCCAATCCGTCACCGACCACCATCGGTCGAGGTTTTTAACCTGCTGCAGGTCTGTCCCGGAAACCACAACCGACCGCCCATCGCTGGTTCGTGCCACGACGTAAGCAAACGGCACTGCCATTCCGTGCCCGGCAAGCGCCGAATTCACAGTGTGCAGCGCACTCGCAGGTAACGGCTGGCTGTCCTTTCCAACTACCACGACATTTGCGCCATAGCCGCGAAACTCCTGCCGCAATTTCGCCTGGACGTCCGCGTACAGATTCAGCATCGCCGTGGCCGCCGCTGCCGCTACCACCATCGCCAGCAGGGCAGAAGCTGCCCGGCCCCGGCGCAGCAACGCAGCTCGCCACAGCATGCGCAGGAACATGGAGGTATGAGGAGCGGGAGACCGCCGGACTGCCACCGCATTCGCCACCGCAGAGCTCACGCCTCACCTCTTAGCGCGAAAACCGGATCAAGTTTGGCCGCGCGCCGGATCGCCGCCGCACTGCCCGCAAAAGTCACGATGACGGCGATCGCCAGAATCACCGGGAAAAGAACCGGCTGAATCGTAATCGCCGAACCAAAAATCGAACGGCCGATCTGGTTCGCCAGCAATGCGCCGCCCGCAAAACCGGCCACGCCGCCCACCAATGCCAATACGGCGGCTTCCGCAAAGAACAATGCGGAAACCGCGAAATTTCCCGCGCCCAGCGCTTTCATCAGTCCGACTTCGGCGCGCCGCTCAAAAATAGCGGTTGCCATCGCCGCCGAAACCGCCAGGGCTGAGGCCAGCAGCGCCGCCAGCGTAACCAGCAACATCAGCCCCTGTATCCGCGAAAGCACTGTCCCTTCGTTCTGCGCCACCTGCCGGATTTGCTCTGCGTGGGAGTGCGGAATCGTTTCCTGCAGGTTGTAGGCAATGGACTGCGGGTAGGGCGAACAATACCAGCGATCGTACAAGTCCGGCCCCATGGATTTGGGATCGCGCCGCGCCAGCGCATCCTCCGGCTTGGTCAGCGCACTGACATAAATCCGCCGTACAACTCCCGGCTTGTCGATCAGCCGTTGAGCCACGTGCAGAGGAGCCACAATTTGCTGGTCCTCCGCTCCTCCGGTGGTGAGAATCCCGACTACCAAATGTTCTTGCCCGGCGATCTCCATGAATTTCCCGGGCCGGATGTCTAGCTTCGCGGCAAGATTCTTCCCCAGCAGAACATCGCTGGAATTGTCGTCAGGCCACACGCCGTCAACTTTCCACCAGGGATTGGTTGTGCGCACTCCTGTGACGAAACTCTCCTTTTCGTACGTAACGTGCTTCGCGAAATATGTTCCCAGCAACGTGAGATTGCGGCCCGGCCCGCCGACATTCACCGGCAACATGGGCGCAAATCCCAGAATATTGTTGCGCCAGAACATGCCCTTGATCTTCGGCAGGTCTGCCTCGTTGAGGAAAGCGCCGTCACTGGGAGGTTTCAGGCTGACGCCGCCGATCTCAACGTCCAGCGTGTCTTCCTGCGGAGTGACAATCAGGTTGGCGCCCAGACTGCGCAGCTCGCGGCTGATCTTATCGCCGATGTCGGTGGCGACCGCGATCATCGCTGTTGCCACACACACCCCCAGCGTGACGGCGATCCCCGCCAGCAGCTTGCGCCGCTGTTGACGCCGGAACGATTCGTAGACCAGGCGCAGGAACATAGTTATGGCTTGAACCAGTGGACGCCGGCCGCCAGGTCGGCTTCGCGGATCACCACCGCGTTAGAAGTCTCTTCCGCAGTCAGCGGAATCGGATTGCAGCCGCCCTTGGTACCAACCGATTGTCCATTGATCGGCGCGGCGCAATTCTTGCACACCACGCCGTTGGGGCCTTTGTAAAATCCCACCGCCCCGCAGATTTCGCAGGCATCGAAAACCGTCGCGATCTTCCCATCCGGCTTTTTATAAAGCCAGAAGCGTACCTCGGTGCCATTTTCCTTCGTCCGGAAACGGTGCAGGTCGCCGTCGGAAACCTGTGACAGCGGAATACTCAGCTCTCCGTTAACAAAGGTCACTTCCGTGGCCGGAGAAAGCGCGCTCACGCTTTTGGTGTAGATGTATTCGGCGGTCACCAGCACAATGAAGAAAAATGAACTGGCATATACCGAGGCCATCCACCAGCGCTCCCGGCGTGCGCTCCAGATGGCTTTGCGGCGGGCCGCGGACGATTCCGGCAACGGTACGGGCTGCCGCCGCTTCATCTCGAACAACACCATCAGCGCCGCCAGCGCCAGAATCGTGACGAAGAAGAAAAAGTCGTTGCGCACGATGGGCCCGACGATGGACATTTCTTCTTTGGAGGAGGGCAGCACGCCATTCTCGGAAAGCTCGTGCAGTCCGGAAACAATGAGCTCCGCGGCCACAAAGAACAGGATCACGGTGGTGACGCGGAAGAACTTCTGCAGGTTGATGCGCACGCTGCCCTTTACGAACGTCACCCCAAACAGGATCGCCACGGCCACGCCCGCCAGCGTGCCAAGAAAACTCAGAAGGGCCGTCGAGTCCAGCGATACCGCCGCCAGGGTGAGCACGGTCTCTGCCCCTTCGCGCAGCACCATCAGAAAGACAAAGGCAAAAAGGCCAAAGTGGGAGCCCTGCCCGACCAGTGCGCCAACTTTGCCTTCGATTTCTCCCTTTAGCTTCCGCCCCGTCCTCATCATGAAGACGATCATGGTGACCACAAAGAACGCCGCCGCCAGCATGATCCAGCCTTCGAAAATGTCTTCGTTCCATTGGGTGCGCGAAAGCAGGATTGCCAGCCCAATGCTGCCCGCAAATGCCGCGCCCAAGCCGGCATAGACGGACTTGCGCAGATCGGGCCGCCCAATCTTGGCCAGGTAGGCCAGTGTGATGCCCACAATAAGAGCCGCTTCGACTCCTTCGCGAAGTGTAATGATGAAAGCCTGGAGCATTTAGGAAATAATGTCCTGTCGGTTAAGAATTGAAATTCAGCCAGTTGCAACGCTTATTGCAACTGAGTTGCAATAAGCCACTTTTATTAGGATAGTCTCCCCTCTGGCGGCCGTCAACAACCCTCGGTAGTTTGGTCCGGCGGTGGTCTTTCTCGGCGTCCTTAGCGCAAACTCAGCGTCCTCTGCGGTTAGCTCTTGATCTACCGTACCGAAATCCCATACCCATAGAGTTTCAAAGCCTCCGCAAAAAACGCTTCGCATCCTCTAGCCGGGGAAAGAGCCTTTCTTCTGCGCGAAATTCGGCAGAATGCACGCACCGTCGTCCTCCCCGCAGTTTCACCGGATGCTTCAAATGCAGCATCTCGTGGTAAACGATATATTCCACAGCATATCGCGGCACTTTGAAGCGATCAAAAACACGGCTGATGATGATGGCATTGTGCGCCGGGTCGTAATGCCCCAACGAGCTGCGAGCGCCAATCTGGCTCCAGCTCATCTGCGGCCGTCCCAGCAGACCATGGAAGAATCGCATATTCAGCTCATCGAAGACGGCATCCAGGTCATAGAAATATCCCCGTGCCCCTCGCAATCGCTTGCGCCCGCGCACCTGCCGGACCAGGTGGGCTTTCTGACTCACGTCGCGTGTCGAGACATACTTCCGGTAACGCAGCGCATGCCCTTGCTCCACCGGCAGGCGATACATTTTCGCCAGCAGAATATGAGCCAGCGAGTGCAACACCGTTTCCGGCGCCCCCTCCAGCAAGTCGGATAGCCGGACCAAAAGCTTGCCGTCGCGCATCCGGATCGTGTTGCTGATGCCGGTGTAGGAATAGAACTCCACCGTGAGCTCCGGCATCGCCGCTCGCGGGCGAAGCTCACGGTAACTTTCCTGGAAGATGGCGGGAAGCCGCTGGCTCACTGTGGTTTCAGGTTACCACCGCTCGGAGGCTGGGGCTTGATCAGCTTCTTGTGTTTGGCAGCTTCTTCCTGTTCTGCCAGCAGTTGAGTGTGGTCCTTTGCGCCGTCACTCAAATCGTCTATAGCATCCGAGAGTACAAATTGGTACTGGTCCGACTGTTTCGCCTTGGCTTCCTTCAGCACCTGCAATTTCTTCTGGAACTCCGCATCCGCTTCGATCACCGCCTTCAAAGCGTGCCGTATATCTTGCCTTTGGACGGCATAGTTTTCCACGTTGTCGTCAAGTTCGTCGTAGAGGTCCTCAAAATCCTGCAGCTGATCGTGGACCTGCTGGCCTACGTCGGTCACTTTCGGATCTGACTGCGCCGTTTCCACGGCATCGAGCCGTTGCCGGGCAAACTTGATGTATAGACGAAGCCGGGTATCCGGATCCTGGGCGCTGTCACGCAGTTGCTCAATTTCCTGTTGGTTGAGAGAATCGTGGCCCCTCTGCGCCTGCGCATGTCCCAGCAGCAAAGGTACGATCAACCCCGCACATGCGAGCCCTGCTTTGCAAAGCTTCATTTCTTCCTCTTTTTCGGGGGGCCGAACATGCGCGACAGGATTTCATTGCGCATGTTTTCCAAATTGTCAACCGCGTCCTGAACCGGCTTCTGGTCATCGAAAGCCAGGGTGCGCTTCATGGCTCGAAGCTTCTCAGCCATTTTTCGCAGATGGATTTCGGTATGCTTCAGGTGGCTGCCCGATTCTTTGGCCGCATTGGTGGCCTTGCCGGCAAAGGTCACTATGTCATCCACAGCTTTCTGCGCCTTCGTTGTGTCGCCACCGCTGTAAGACTGGTCAGCTGCCTTGAGCTGACGTTCGGCAATCTCCATGTACTGAGTTACCTGGGAATTGGGGGGAGCCTCATCTGCGCGGCGTATCAGTTCGTCCAGGGGTAGGTTCTTCTCCGCTAAAGCGGCCGCACAACCGAGAAGAACAACTAACGCAACCGCTAAGTTACGCATGGAATGCATCTCTACCCGCTTTGGAGGAAACGACCGTGATCGAATCACTTCTTCGGTTCAATAGCGATCAAGCGATGACGGGCCTGCCATTCATGGTCTGGATACTGCCCGTTGTCTACCTCCAGAAACTTATGATAATTCAGCGCCGCGGCTTTCTTATCGCGCAAGTGGTCGTAGGCCGTAGCCCGCACGAAGTAGGTCATGGGGATTTCCGGCAGAAACTTTGCCCGCGCATCCAGCGCCCTTATGGTCATAATGTAGTCTTTATTCTCGCTGGCCGCCGCCGCCAGCTCGCCATAACCTTCACCCATGTTTGGCTTTAGCTGGACGAGCGCCAGGAATTCCTTCTGTGCCTCCGGAAATTTGCGCAGCTTCATCAGCGCCTGTCCCAGGCTCTCATGCGCATCCGCGTCGTTTGGATTAGAAGCCAGTATGGCCCGAAAGGCAGTTTCCGCCTTGTCGTACTTGTCGGCTTTCAGGTAGAGCCCCGCCAGTTCGCGGGTGGCGTCAGGATCGTTGGGGGCAATCTTCAGTGCGGCTTCGAATTCCGTGGTCGCTTCGCTGTCCTTCCCGGCAGCCGCCAACACCCGCCCCATCTGCAGGTGGACCACCGGGTCCTGCGGCCGCGCCACCGTCAGCTTACGCAGCATCGCCTCAGCTTTGTCGAATTGATGGTCGCGCATGTAGAGATTCGCCAGGGCGGCAGCGGCATTCGCCGAGTTCGGGTCAATCGCCAGCGCCTGGTTGTATTCCTCGGCGGCGTCGGCAAAATGATTTTCCTTTTCCAGCAGCAGACCGGCGGAAAGATGCGGTTCTGGATCCTTTGGCCTGAGAGCCCCGGCTTGCCGGTAAGCTGCAATTGCCTCATCCGGCCGCGTGCTTTCCAGCACCTCCGCCAACCCCAGCCAGGCCCGTGCATGGCCCTCGTTCACCTGAGCCGTTGGGGTCAGCTTGGTGGCCGCTCCGCAGAAATTGCTCCGCATCCGGCTGGCCCGCTCGGGCGAGCATGAGGCCAAGATTTAAGTTGGATTCGAAGACGTCCGGTTTCGCCGCCACTGCTTTCCGGTAGGAGGCGATCGCTTCGTCGCGTTTACCGATCGCGTTCAGCAGAAATCCCAGATCAAACCACGCCCGATAGTTGGCCGCGTTCTGCCCCACGACCTTCTGCAGCAGCGGCTCCGCTGTCGCATAGTCGTTCTTATCGAGCGCCGCTTCCGCCTTGGCCAGGTCAGGCGGATACATGGGATTGTCCCGCTCCACTTTGTGGTAGCGGATGGTGGGCTTATGGTCGTGTTCTTGTCCGAATGCAACCGATGTGAGGGCCGCGGCCGAAACGACCGCGCAGGTCAAGAGCTTGCAGAGCCATGGCTTTTGACTGAATCTGTGTTGAAATATCGCTCGCGCCGCGCGCATACGATTACGCTGACTTCTCTTCCTGGAGCTCTCGCGCTCCATTGCCATTGCTGCCGTTCAGCACCTGCGCCAGGAATTGCCCGGTATAGGAGTTCGGCAACTCCGCAATGCTTTCCGGCGTCCCGGATCCGACCACGTAGCCGCCTCGTTCGCCGCCCTCCGGCCCTAGGTCAATCACCCAATCCGCAGTCTTGATCACTTCCAGATTGTGCTCGATGACCAGAATGCTTCCGCCCGCCTCGATCAGGCGCCGGAAAGCTGCCAGCAATTTGCTCACATCGTCAAAGTGCAGCCCGGTGGTCGGCTCATCGAAAATGTACAAAGTCTGCCGCCGTCTGGCCCCGGAGGAATTCCCCGGCCGCCCCACCACTCGCGACGCAGGTTGCAGGTGAGCCGCCAGCTTCATGCGTTGCGCCTCGCCTCCCGAAAGCGTGGTCGCCGACTGCCCCAGGCGCAGGTATCCCAGTCCCACTTCGTCCAGGCTGCGCAGCTTGTCCACAATTTTCGGAGTGTTGGCGAAGAAATGCAGCGCCTCTTTCACCGTCAGATCCAGAACTTCATGAATGTTCTTGCCGCGGTAACGCACTTCCAGCACCTGCGGCTTGTAACGCGTGCCTTTGCATTCCTCGCAGATCAACTCCACATCCGCCAGGAACTGCATTTCCACCGTCACCGTCCCGTCGCCCTGGCAGGTCTCGCAGCGCCCGCCCGGAACATTGAAAGAGAAATGTCCTGCGCTCAGGCCGCGCTTGTGCGCCTCGGGAAGGGAAGCAAACAATTCGCGAATGCCATCGAAAGCTTTGGTGTACGTAACCGGATTGGAACGCGGCGTCCGCCCAATCGGCGACTGATCCACCAGCACCGCTTCGTCCAGATATTCCGCACCCTCCAGCCGGTCCCAGGCGCGCACTCCTTCCGCCGAGCCATTTGGCTGCTTCAACGCCACCGTGACCGCGGGATAAAGCACATCGTGCAGCAGCGTAGACTTGCCCGAACCCGAAACCCCCGTGATCGCGACCAGCATTCCCAGCGGGATGCTCAGGTCAAGGTTCTTCAGGTTGTGCACGCGCGCCCCAAAAACCTCTAGTTTCCGCGAGCCCGGGGGGCGTCGCGCCGTGGGCAACTGAATCCGCAAATCTCCTCCAAGATAGCGCCCGGTCAACGAAGCCGGCATCTTCTTGATCTGCTCGTAGGTTCCGCTCGCAATGACCTTGCCCCCATGCTCACCCGCCCCCGGTCCCAGATCCAGGATTCCATCGGCCGCCCGCATAACATCCGGATCGTGCTCGACCACCAGAATCGTATTCCCCAGGTCGCGCAGATCGTGCAGAATGTTGATCAGCCGGTGAGTGTCCCGGCTGTGCAGTCCGATGGAAGGCTCATCCAGCACATAAAGCGTCCCCACCAGCCGCGACCCCAGCGACGTTGCCAGTTGAATCCGCTGCGCCTCCCCGCCGGACAGAGTCGACGAAAGCCGTTCCAGCGTCAGGTAGTCCAGCCCCACGTCATTCAAAAAGCGCAGCCGCTCCTGGATTTCCTGCAAAAGTTTGTCGGCAATCGCCGCCTGCTCGTCGCTCAGTTTCACTTGATCGAAGAACTTGGCCGCCTCTTCCACCGTCATGCAGCAGACGCCGCAGATGTTCTTGTCGTTGATCCTGACCTGCCGCGCCTCCACTCGCAGGCGGGCGCCGTTGCATTCCGAGCACAGCGAATATCCGCGATACCGGCTCAGGAACACCCGTACATGCAGCTTGTACTTCTTGCGCTCCAGGTGCGCGAAGAACCCGCGCACTCCGGCGAATCGGCTCTCTCCTTGCACCACCTTTCGCTGTTGCTCCGGCTCAAGATCCTGCCAGGGCACATCCAGCGGAATCTCCGCCTGCCGCGCAAACCGCTTTAGTTCGGTGAACAGCGGTTTGTATTTCGGCTTGGTCCAGGGCTCGACCGCGCCTTCATTCAGCGTTTTTGTCTTGTCCGGAATCACCCGGTCGAGGTCAAAATCAATCGTGTTTCCGAATCCCTGGCAGCGCGGGCACGCCCCATAGGGGTTATTGAACGAAAACAGTCGTGGCTCCGGCTCTTCATACCGTAGATGGCAGGTCTTGCACTCAAAGCGCTGGGAGAATCGCAACTGCCGCGCCTCTCCCTCCCGCGGAGCCGTCTCAAAAATCACCTCTCCCGCCTGCCGGTAGCTGATCTCCACCGCATCCACAATCCGGGCGCGCCCGTCCGGCGAAACTACCAGCCGGTCCACCAGCAGAAACACTGGCTCCGCAAAATTGATATCCAGCAGCGACTCGGGCGTGGAAAACTCAAAAATCTGTCCCTTTTGATACAGACGGTTGAACCCCCGCTGCCGCAAATCCGTCAGCCGCACCTTCAATTCATCGTTGAGAGAAGCGCTGGATCCCTTAGAAGCCGAAGGGCTTTTCCGCCCCGAGTCAGTCTCCCGCGTCCGCGCACCCTTCTTCTTGGTTTTCTTGGTTTCCGGCGGCGCACTGGCTCCCAGAGGAAACAACACGTTCAGTCGCGTGCCTTCGCCCAGCGCCAGCACCGCCGCCGCGACCTCATCCACCGTATCTTTCTTTACCTCGGTGCCGCACTGTACGCAGTAAGTCTTGCCCACCCGCGCGAAAAGCAGCCGCAGATAGTCGTAGATTTCGGTGGCCGTCGCCACCGTGGACCGTGGATTTCGCGTCGTATTCTTCTGCCGGATCGCCACTGCCGGGGCAATGCCGTCAATCACATCCACATCCGGCTTCTCAATCCGTTCCAGGAATTGCCGCGCATAGGCGGACAGCGACTCCACATACCGCCGCTGCCCCTCGGCGTAGATGGTGTCGAAGGCGAGGGAAGACTTGCCCGACCCGGAAACCCCGGTGACCACCGTCAGGCAGTTGTGGGGAATTTCAAAATCTATGTCCTTGAGGTTGTGGACCCGCGCCCCGCGAACAACAATGCTTTCCGTGGACATCGCCAAAAGACCGGTTACTCCGCCCGCTAGCCGTCAGCCACCCTGCCCGGCGCTGTCAGAAGCCTGCGGCAGGGCTAGGGAATCTCTCTATTATACGGCACTGTCTCTACAGGGTTCCGCGTACCAGCGCTCATGAACATGAGCCAATCCCTCATTTCCGGCTTGCACCGGCAACCGCAGTCTATGGTCACTCATCCATCTTGCGCACAAGGAGCACCATGACCAACAAACCTCCAAGCGCAGCCGTAGCTTTGTATCTCTCGGGCGTGGGGCTGGAATCCTTGCTCGACGATTTAGGTTGCGTCGGTTCCAAAAGGGAAGACGTCTGCGTGATCTTGCCTCAGACCCATTCCGTCTCCCAGACTCTGCATTCCTTGCGATCCGGCACTTGCTCCCTCGACGCCGCTCCCGAGATCGAATCGGTCATCGAATGGCTCTCGCAGTTCGGCGCCGTGATCATCCCCGGGGTGGGGATGTTTGTAGCCGGCCGCGAGTTTGTGGGCACCCTCTTCGGTACAGCCAATCAGTCGAAAGCCTACGGCAATGCCGTTCGCGATTTGGGCCTGCCCCCGGCTTACGTGCAGCACTATGAGGATTGGATCCGCGGCGGCGGTGTCATGGTCTACGTCTGTTGCAGCGGCGATGGAGGGATTCACCAGGTCGCAGAGGTTCTTGAGGAGGCCGGGGCCGAAGAAGTTCTGTGGTTAGGGCACACAACCGAGCGCTCACAGGGGCTTGCCAGGGCGGGCTAAGGAAAAGAGGCCTTACTCCTCCTCATCGCGCTTTCTTCCGTACCGCACCGCCGCACCCACGCCCAGTGTCATGAAACCGACCGGAGGTAAAAGCAGCACCAGCACGCCCCGGCCGATGGCGATCTGCCCCTCTTTTGGCGTTCCCTTGACAGTCATGTAGCACATCGCGCAGCCCTGCCCGAAGGCCGGGGCTGCCCAAAGAAATAGCACTGCTAACAGGGTCGCCAGCCGCAGTTTCATCGCACTCCTAACTGAACAATCCGCAGCGCATCCGGTAGGAATATGCACATCAGCGAGAGGCAAACCACCAGCGAACCCATGGTCAGCCATTTCATGGTCCCGATCTCAAACTTCATGTGCATGAAATAAGCAATAATCAGGGCGGCCTTAATGATCGAGAGTCCCATCAGAATGCTCAGCATCCGGACAGGCTCCATATTCTGATACGCGAGATACACTTCAATCCCCGTCATCACCAGCAGCGCGCCCCACACCCAGAAGAATTGCGCCTTCGGATGATGCCGGTGCTGCTCAAAAACCCGTTCTTCGATCGCCAGTTGAACCGCGTCCATTTGGTTCTCCTAAGAGAATGCCTTCCTCTGTGCGCCTCTGTGTCCCCTGTGGTTCCTAGTTCTTAGCCGTGCCCTACACAATCCTGGTTGACATCAAATAAACCAGCGGGAAAATAAACATCCACACTAAGTCCACGAAGTGCCAGTACAGCCCCGCCACTTCCACATCCGCCGCGTCGTAGACCTTCGGTTTCAGCCAAAGAATGATCGAAATCACAATTGCGGCCAGCAGCAGCACATGCGCCCCGTAGTGAAACGGACTGTACGCTGGCGTCCCCAGCCATGCCACCACCCAGAGGCCCAGAAGAATCGGAATAAACCACCGCCGCAGGCTTACCACTCCCAGATAAATCACGCCGATGGTCACGTGCAGCATGTGCATTCCAGTGAGTCCAAAAAAGGTCGCCGGAAACTGCGGTACGGTCCTTGCCACTTCGCTGAACTCGGCGCTGGCGTGCCCCGGCGCTGCCGGAAACATCGGCAATGTCAGTCCCTCGGCAATCAGGTTGCTCCACTCGCGCCCGTGCAGAATCACAAATGCCAGCCCGCAAGCCATGGTCGCCAGCAGCCATCGGCGCTGCGCCGCCGCTTTGCCTTCGACCGCCGCCCGCACCGCCAGCACCATGGTCAGCGAGCTCGTCAGCAGGAACGCCGTCATCAGCGTCGCATTCCGAATGCTCTCCGAGTGAAAGGGCGTGGGCCAGTCCGGCGTAGAAACCCGGCCGTAGGTATAGGCGAACAGTAGCGCCCCAAAGGTCAGCGAGTCGGAGAGCAGAAACAGCCACATCCCGATTTTCTTGGAATACGTGCCAAAAAACGACGGCTCGTAAATCTGGAGATCCTCGGCCGTGGCTTGCGATACCGCAATGTCAGACATATTTGCTTACCCCTCCAGCCCGTGTGTGGACGCGGGCGCCCTCGCCCGCGATCCTCTTACCCCTACCGCATCACCCACAACAGCACAAAAATATAGACCCACAAAAATGCCATGAAGTGCCAATACCAGGCCGTCACATCCACCACAACCCGCTGCCTCTCAATGGGCTTATGCAGCAGCGTAATTAAACCCGCATATAGCAACGCAATCACGCCACCCGCCAGGTGGGCCGCGTGGGTTCCGGTCAGTAGATAAAAGAAAGAACTGCTGATCTTCGTGATGTCGAAGCCGCGGGCGTCCAATTGCTGCCAGGCCATCCACTGCCCGGCAAGAAATCCAAAGCCCAGCACGATCGTGGTTGCCAGCCAGGGAAAGCGGTTTTCCCGCCCGAGGCTCACGCCTGGTATGGATTCGACCGGCGCCAGCGCCATCCGCCGGGCCAGTTGCCGCCGGGCCAACTCCACCGTGACACTGCTGGCCATCAGCACCAGGGTGTTCACCAGCAGCAGCGCCATCGGGAAGCTCAGCGAAATCCAGTCGTGCGTATAGGTGTTGGTTCGCTCGTCAAACGTCGGCAGGCCCCGCCGCACAACGAATGCGCTGGTCAGCGCCACAAAAATCATCGTCACCGACGACAACCCCGCGATCAGCCCCAGCCGGAGCCGCCGCAAGCGCACCAGATAGTCGGGCCGATTTCCGCCACTGGGGCTGCTGCCGTCATCTCCGCCGGTCGTAGGCGGAGTTACACCTCCGCCCCTAGCCATGCGCGGATCTCCCATCGAAATTGAAGGATTCAACGTTGCCATATCAAATCAGCGTGGCGCGGACGCCCTCGCCCGCGTGTGCTCGCCGGCGGACACTCCTGTCCGCCCACCCTAATGTGCCGCCACCGTCGCCGGATCCGTCTGCATCACATAGTCCTTCGGCGCGCCCGGTACGCTGTACTCATACGGCCCGTGATGCACCACCGGCGTCTTCCCGCCAAAATTGTCGTGCGGCGGCGGAGTCGCCGTCGTCCATTCCAGTGTCGTCGCTTCCCACGGGTTGTCGCTGGCCTTCGGCCCCTTGAACATGCTCCAGAACAAATTGATCAGGAAGATGAACTGCGCCGTGATCGTGACAATCGCTGCATAGGTGATAAACGTGTTCAGCGGAATCAAATGGTGCAGGTACGCCAGTTCCGTAAATTGCGAATAGCGCCGCGGCTGCCCGGCCATGCCCAGATAGTGCATCGGCATGAAAATGCAATACGCTCCAATCAGCGAAAAAAAGAAGTGAATTTTTCCCATCCGTTCGTTCATCATGCGGCCAAACATCTTTGGGAACCAGTAGTAAGTGGCTGCAAATATACCGAAGATCGCCGCCACACCCATGATGAGATGGAAGTGTGCCACCACAAAGGCGGTGTCGTGCAGCGGAATGTCGAGCACCGGCTGTGCCAGGAACGGCCCGCTGAGTCCTCCCGACACAAACAGCGAAACGAACCCGATGGCGAACAGCATGGGTGTCTGGAACCGTATCCGCCCGTGATACATCGTTCCCAGCCAGTTAAAGGTCTTGATCGCCGACGGCACCCCAATGCACATGGTCATAATCGAAAAGGCAAACGCCGTGTAAGGGCTCATGCCGCTCATGAACATGTGATGGCCCCACACCACAAAGCCCAAAATGCCAATCGACATGATGGCGTACACCATGGCTTTGTAACCAAAAATCGGCTTACGCGAGAACGTCGAAAGGATCTGCGAGGCCACGCCCATGCCCGGCAGAATGGCGATGTAAACCTCCGGGTGCCCGAAGAACCAGAACAAGTGCTGCCACAGCAGCGGCGACCCGCCCTTGTGCAGCATCACCTGCCCGTTCACCACCACGAGAGGCACATAAAAACTTGTCCCCACATTGCGATCGAGCAGCAACAGAATTCCCGCCGAGAGCAGCACGCCGAACGCCAGCAGCCCAAGAATTGCCGTCACGAACCACGCCCAGCAGGTCAGCGGCAGGCGCATCAGGGTCATGCCCTTGGCCCGCATGTCCAGCATGGTCGTAATAAAGTTCAGCGCACCCATCAGCGACGCGAGGCAGAAAATCGCGATGCTGATAATCCACAAGTCCGCGCCTAATTGTTCCCCTGGACCCGAATTGGTGAGTGCGCTCAGCGGTGCGTATCCCGTCCAGCCGTGCAGCGGTGCGCCACCCGTCACGAAGAATGCAGCCAGCAGAGTGATAAACGCCACAAACGTCGTCCAGAAGGAAAGCATATTGAGGACGGGAAACGCCATATCCGGCGCGCCAATCTGAATGGGCAGAAAGTAGTTGCCGAACCCGCCCTGCGGCGCCGTGGTCAGCACGAAGAAGACCATGATGGTGCCGTGCATGGTCAGCAGGCTGAGGTAAGTCTCCGGCTTGATCTCGCCCACCAGCGGCAGAACCGCTGTCGGCCAGATCATGTGCAGGCGCATCAGCAGCGAGAGAAACATCCCCACGAATACCGCCGTCAGCGCCAGAAAGTAGTACTGAATCCCAATAACCTTGTGGTCCAGACTGAAAATATATTTGCGAATGAACCCGCCCGGGGCCGCATGTGCATGAACTGTCGCCGTGGTCGCCATTACTTATTTCTCCGCCTCCCGTGCCGCCACCCATTTGTCAAAATCCTCCTGGCTGACGACGTGCAACATTCCGTGCATCTTGTAGTGTCCCAGCCCGCAGAGTTCGGCGCAGGCAATCTCGTATTCGCCGATTTCCGTGGGGGTAAAGTGCATGTGAATATCCAGTCCCGGCACCGCATCCTGCTTGAAGCGCATCGCCGGAACGAAGAAGCTGTGTATCACGTCCACCGCCCGCTCGTGCAGGTCCACCTCCCGCCCCACGGGTAAATACATGGTCCCGGTGACCACATCATCCTTGGCCGCCGGATCGGTGGTATCCAAACCGATGGCCGACTCGTTGCCCGCGGAAGGATCAATAAGCTTGGGATTGGTCGCGCCAAACTTCCCATCCGGCCCGGGATAGCGGAAGTACCAGGCAAACTGCATCCCCGTCACCTCCACCGGCACCGACCCCGAGGCCGCCGGCGCAAATCGCTCATTCGCCCAGACCCGCGTCCCCATCAGGTTGAGGCCAATGAACAGGATGGCCGTCAGCACCGTCCAAATGATTTCCAGCGTGGTATTCCCATGCGTATAACGCACCGGTCCTGATCCGCTGCGCTCCCGGTACTTCCATACCAGGTACCCGAGCGCCACCTGCGCGGCCACAAAGATAATGCCCATCAGGATGTAGGTAAGGGCAAACTGATGGTCAATCCACGGAGCTGCGGTGGAAACGCCGTGCGGGAGCCACCAGGTTTTGGCGATAAAGAAGTAGGTGCTGATGAATGTAATCAGCCAGATTACGGCGAGAAGTGCCAGGCCCATGTACCAGACCCTCCACAGGTCAGGATTGCGAGCGTGCCGTGGCTTGCGGACTTAAAAAGTCGCGGCTGGGCCGGAAGTCTATCACAGCTCCATCCCAACCGCGCAAGCCTTGATCAGAAAAAGTAGAACCCGCTCTTGCGCCTCACCAGGAACCATTGTGGGTGCCCCATCCTAACGTCGCGTTCTTTGCGACGTTAGGGTGGGGATTTTCCGGAGGGAACACGAAGGGGTGCCTGTGCTCTTTCCAGACGTTGTTCCGAACAAGTGAATAGTCCATCGGAGCAAAACCGGAGAAGCTGATGGCGGGTGGGCGCACCCTTTCCGTGAAAAATCGTGTTTTGTGTTGAGCCACAGCGAAATTAACGAAACTCGAAGCGCAATTTCGAAATTGGAGCGAAAATGTGTGGGTCTTAGCCGCGAAGCGGCGCAAGATCGAGCCCAGGGCGCAAGCCCGGGTTTAAAAGGAAAATGAGTCAGCCCTGCAGGGGCGAAAGAAGGGTTTCGTAACAGCCTCCTTTTGCAAGGTGGGTCTTTCCCATTTCTGAACTGCTAGAGGTTTTTCGTACTGCCGGCGCGCTACCGTCGAAGCCAAACCCTTATAGTGAAGCGATGCCCACAGGCCTGCAGCGCTACGACGGCCCGGAAATCGGTGAAAGACGGTTGGGTGCAGGAGCCGGAACAATGGGCTTGGAGCAGCTATCGCATTTACGCGTTGGGCGAACCCCGGCAAGGTCAAAATCAACAACTGGCCGCGCGCTATTCAAGATGGTTCCGGGAGCTAAGGCGATGCGCAGTCGAAAGCCCCGCTGGGCCCACCCATGCAAAAAGCGAAAGGATGGGACACCCTAGGTTCGTTGTGGGTCAACACAAAACCCAGCATCCCAACGAGAAGGGTGCGCCACCCGCCGCGCCGCTCCTGAATTCGATCCCGAGCCCGGCACCCCACTGTTTGGATTGTTGCGCGGAGAACGGCCCGTGTAGGGACGGGCTTGCCCCTCCAGATCGTAGCCCCCCACACTGGGCCCCCCTCGCTTCCATACGCACTCCCGCCACCCCCCTCTGCGGACAACTCCCCCAGCCCAGCAAAGTTCCCCGGCACTCCCGTTCCAGCATTACCACTTGATGGAGCTTGCAAAATCACATCCTATGATCTTCACGTCGGCCGGTGGCCCACTCAAGCCCGGTTTTGGCTTGAGTGGGGCTGTTCACACGTCACAGCGTTGGGGCAGCTGATCGACTAAATTGTCCTCATGCCATGGGGACTGAGGCGTTTTCATCATAGCGGGCAGGGTCATTTCGTCACCTTCTGCTGTTATCATCGCTATCGTTTGTTGACTACCGAAGCGAGTTGCCGCATCTTCGAATCAGCCTTGGAGCGGGTGCGGCGCGCCTACAAACTCTACGTTTATGGTTATGTAGTGATGCCCGAACATGTGCACCTCCTGCTCAGCGAACCGCAGCGGGACTCGCTGGCGGAAGCGCTGAAGTCCTTGAAGCAAGGTGTAGCGCGGCGTTTGGTCGGCGAGGCGGATCATTTCTGGCAAAAGCGGTACTACGATTTCAACCTTCGCAATTACCCGTAATTTGTGGAGAAGCTGCGCTATATTCATCGAATTCGGTGAAGCGCGGGCTCTGTGAGCGTGCGGAGGATTGGGAGTGGAGCAGCTTTCGCCACTACGCCAGCGGCGGTGAGGGGCAGGTTGAGATTGAGTCGGAGTGGACAGCGCGAAAACGAGAACGAGCGGCGGGAAGACTTTGTCCGGCTGTCGAACTGCCCCACTCAAGCCAACACCGGGCTTGAGTGGGCCACCGGCCGACCTGAAGGCGGAGTGGCCTCCGCCCGCCGCTGCCCTACATTAATGGAGCATTCATGGAACGGCTGTATACTAATGCTCAGTTTTTGTGTCAGATGGCGAGATCCAGCTTTCGTTCGCAATCCTTACAAGAAATGGAGATGATTCACAATGGATCTGACGCAAGTGACGAATAAAAAGATTTCAGAGGATTATTACCGGGCACGATGAGGCTGGGAACGCAGCCACCATTTCCGCTCGCTACTCACTGTAAACTGATCGGCGGACCGGGCGGCCCGACTTTTTATGAAGTGTGGAACACTCGCGAGACACCGGCCTTAATTGACCGGCAATCGGGTGAACCCGCAGAGAGCGGCTTGGTTCTGGGCCCTCCCAAAGGCGGCACTCGAATTCGGGTGATCGATTTTCCTCCGGAAGGCGATGCGATTCGTAGGCTGACCCAAGCCGAGGCGGCCGCGAAGTTCGGCGAAATGGCTGACGCGGCAGCATCACAGTCAAAGGGCTAAAGACCCGCATCCCTTAATGCATCGCACTCAGACCGTTGACTACGGAATCGTCCTCGAAGGCGAGTTGACCTTGGTGGTTGATCATGAGGAGAGGACGATTCGAGCGGGCGATATCGTCATCCAGCGCGGGACCAATCATGCCTGGGCGAACCGGTCCGGCAAGAAGTGCCGGGTTGCCTTGATCTTGATCGACGGTCAATACGTCGACGGGCTGTGAGAGGAGACGAACCTATGCGGCTGCCTCCATTGCTTCCCGAAACCCTGACTCCCCAACTGCGCGAGATGCATGACGGAATCGCCGGCCTGGTTGCGCAAAAGCAGGATCGAATTGTCGTTCTTGATGAACAGCGCGCATTGATTGGCCCTTTCCCTGCCATGCTGCACTTTCCTCAGTTCGGTGTTCCAGCATTAATGTTCCAACGAGCGTTGGCCACCCAGGCACGCCTGCCAAAGACGGTTCGCGAGGTGGCAATCCTAACAGTGGCGGCAGCCTACGGTGCCCGATATGAACTTTACGCGCACGAGATCACTGCGGCTCAGGTCGGCCTTTCGGCTTCCCAAGTCGCAACGCTAGCGGCTGGGGGACGGCCCATAGACTTGAGCGACGAGGAGGCTATTGCCCATGACGTTGCCCGAACTCTGGTTTCCGGAAAAATCTTGCCCGCCTCCACGTATGCGCGAGCGGTGCAGTTGCTTGGTCGCGAGGGGGTCGGCGAAATCTCCTTCCTGATTGGCGGATACTGTCTCATCGCGATGGTCTTAAATTGTTCGACGTGCCGGTGCCGGAGGAGGGTTCCTGAGCTGAGATTCCGAGGTTCGACCGGTTAATAAAAGGGAATGTCAAGTAAAAAACACATCGCCCCTTCCGCAGGGAGGCCGGTGGCCCACTCAAGCCCGGTTTTGGCTTGAGTGGGGCTATTCACACGTCACAGCGTTGGGGCAGCTGATCGACTAAATTGTCCTCATGCCATGGGGACTGAGGCGTTTTCATCATAGCGCTGGCGGAAGCGCCGAAGTCCTTGAAGCAAGGTGTAGCGCGGCGTTTGGTCGGCGAGGCGGATCATTTCTGGCAAAAGCGGTACTACGATTTCAACCTTCGCAATTACCCGCAATTTGTGGAGACGCTGCGCTATATCGTCGCAATCCGGTGAAGCGCGGGCTCTGTGAGCGTGCGGAGGATTGGGAGTGGAGCAGCTTTCGCCACTACGCCAGCGGCGGTGAGGGGCAGGTTGAGATTGAGTCGAAGTGGACAGCGCGAAAACGAGAACGAGCGGCGGGAGACTTTGTCCGGCGGTCGAAGTGCCCACTCAAGCCAAAACCGGGCTTGAGTGGGCCACCGGCCCAACCGAAAAAGCGGTCTGCCGGCATTGCTCCCTTGATTTCTTCTACTTCTTTTTTCCGAACTCCCGCACATACGCCAGCACGTCATTGATCTGAGCCGCGGTCAACTGCACCCCAAACGCCGGCATATTCTTCTGTCCCTTGGTGATGACCTTCTTCAGTTCCGCATCCGTCTTCTTCTGCACTGCTTCCGAATGGAGGTCCAGCGCGCCCACCTGCTTGCCCAGGGTGGTTTGGGCGTGGCCATCGCTGCCATGGCAGAGCACGCAATTGGCTTTGTAAATCGCCGCCCCCTCTCCGCTCTTCGATTTGCCTTGCCCAAATCCGGCCCCGGACAGGCCGAGCAGGGCAATAGCGGTAAGACTCAAATTGCAAGCCACGGTTTGGAAAGATTTCATGGGCCCCCTTCGACAAATCGTTGTTTACCATGCTACCAAAGTAATGTTGACCAAACCGGTGGAATATAGGATACCTATATTCATTGTGACCAAACGCATTCGAACACAAATCGCCCGCGGCAGCGCCGAACTCGCCATCCTGTCCATATTGCAGGAGCAGCCACTCTACGGCTTCGAGATTTCCAGGCAGATTGACGAGAGGACCGCTGGCGCGCTGCATTTCACCCTGGCGTCGCTCTACCCATGCTCTACAGCTGGAAAACGCGGCCTGATCGCCGGCCGCTGGCAATCGAATGAAGCCGGCCGCGACCGCCGCTACTACAGCCTGACTCCAGCGGGGAAAAAGCAGTTGGCCCCGCTCCGTGAAGAATGGCGCGGTTTTTTTCGCGCACTCGATCAGCTCGCGGGGGTGACGCGTGCCTGATTGGAACGCACTGCTGCGCGAGCGGTTGGATCTTTCGCGGCTCGCACCGCGGCAGCAAGACGAGGTCATCGCTGAGCTGGCCGCCCACCTCGAAGACCTCTACGCGGAATACCGCAGCCAGGGACTTTCCGAGTCCGCTGCCATCGAGCATGCTCAATCCGAACTGTCTTCCACTCTTGCCAGGAACATTCAACGCGCCAAACACGAGGAGAAAACCATGAACACGCGCACGAAACAGCTCTGGCTGCCCGGTTTGGTCAACTTGAGCGTCGCTATGCTCATTTTAATGTTTGACGTGCGCAAGGACCTGGGTCCGTGGATGTAACGGCGGCCGCTGTGATTTTGCCGATTTACTTTCCATGGCTCGTGAGCTTGCCACTTTGCGGAGCCCTGGCGCTTATCTTTCCCGTCTGGCTGGCGGTGACTGGATGGCTCGTCTGACAACAGCTTCATTCCCGGCGCTAACTTACTTCGCCTGCTTCGCTCTCGTATTCTTGATATTTCGGTTCGGACACCACCCCGCTTCAGTCTCGGTGATCGCGCTTGTCTATGCCACTTGGGTTTTGGTTCCCGGTGCTGCTTCGCTGCTCGGGGCCCTGCCGTTCTTGACTGCAACCCAAAGAAAGGCGGCGAGTCATGCCTGATTGGAATGCTTTGGTTCGCAAACGCCTTGATCTTTCGGGTTTTTCGGCCCAGCAACAAACTGAAATCGTCGCCGAACCCGCAGCGCACCTTGAAGATCTCTTTGTCGAGTACCGCAGCCAGGGGCTCTCCGAAGCTGCCGCCATCGAGCGTGCGCAATCCGAGCTATCCGCCAGAAACCTTGCCAGAAACATTCATCGCGCCACCCGCGAGAAGGGATCCATGAACTCACGCACCAAACAGCTTCTATTGCCCGGCTTGATTGGCATGATCGTCTCCATCGTTGCCCCGGTCCTGTTGCTGTGGGCCGTACAATGGTTCCGCTTTCATTCTTTTGGCGATGGGGCGCCACACGTTGCCATCCGGGGCGACTTCCTTTTCGCATATCTCTTCGGAGGAGCCGCCGGAGCGTATCTCTGCCGCCGCGCCGGAGGGACGCGCCTATCCCGCATCGCCGTCGCTCTGCTCCCCGCAGCCGTCTATTTCTGCTGCGTTGTGCTCGTTCTCAGTTCGGGACTCATCGAACCCGGCCACTTCATTACCGGAGCAGGCTTCGGAAGGGCGATGTATCAGGCCGTTCTTCAGCCCGCAGCGCTCCTGCTTCTTGGCGCCCTCGCGTTCCTGATCCCGGGCCGCCACGAAAAGCCTACGACCATGTCCTGAAATCCTCCGCGCCCTTCGCGAACCCTCTGCGCTCTCTGCGGTTAAAAGCTTTTTGGCATCGGCAAACGAAAACCCTTTGCCTGCATGTAAAATAAACCGCAGGAGCCACCATGTCGCAAAGCAACGGCAATTCCACTTCTCTTCGCCACAAGACGGGCCTGGCCGAGATGCTCAAGGGCGGGGTCATCATGGATGTGACCAACGCCCAGCAGGCGAAGATCGCCGAAGAGGCCGGGGCGGTGGCCGTCATGGCCCTGGAGCGCATTCCCTCGGATATCCGCAAGATGGGCGGCATAGCCCGCATGTCGAATCCGAACATGATCCGGGAAATCCAGCAGATGGTTTCCATCCCGGTGATGGCCAAGGTCCGCATCGGCCACTTTGTGGAGGCCCAGATCCTGCAGGCCCTCGGCGTGGACTTCATCGACGAATCCGAAGTCCTGACCCCGGCCGACAACCAGAACCACATCTACAAACACGACTTCAAGGTGCCGTTCGTGTGCGGGTGCCGGAACCTGGGCGAGGCCTTGCGCCGCATCGGCGAAGGCGCGGCCATGATCCGCACCAAGGGCGAGGCCGGCAGCGGCGACATCGTCGAAGCGGTGACCCACATGCGGGAGGTCAACGAGGGTATCCGTCGCCTAAAATCGCTGCGCAAGGACGAACTCATGGCCGAAGCCAAGCGGCTGGGGGCGCCCTATCAACTTCTGGTCGAGACGGCTGATTTGGGCAAGTTGCCGGTGCCGAATTTCGCCGCCGGCGGTGTGGCCACTCCCGCCGACGCGGCGCTGATGATGCAGCTGGGCGCCGAGACGGTGTTTGTGGGCAGCGGGATCTTCATGGGGGCACGTACCTCGTGTATCCACTCGGTGGAGAAACATCCCTATGACGACACCTGCGCCCTGGCTCCGCCCGCCGAAGCCGAGAAGCGCGCTCGCGCCATCGTCAAGGCCGCCACCCACTTCAATGATCCTAAAGTATTGCTTGAAGTCAGCGAGGACCTGACCGGAGCCATGAAAGGCCTTGCCGTCTCCGCGCTGGACGAAGCCCACATGCTGCAGACCAGAGGGTGGTGAAATCAGCATCGTGGCCCAATTGGCATTCGACCGCGTCGCTTGTGACGTTCAACCTTGCCAACTTCTATTCGCTGAGGAAGACTGCCGCACAGGGCCCGTAGTGTAATGGGAACACGGCACTCTGTCACAGTGGCAGATGCGGGTTCGAATCCCGCCGGGTCCACACTCCCTTTGTGGAGGGTTCTGTTCTATTTGGGGAGAGAAAGGGAGATAATCTCCTCAAAGTAACTTGACGTCTCTCCTGGTTCAGGCGAATACTGACTTTGACAGAGTGCCAACGCTACGGTTTTAATGGCTCCGGAAGTCCGGAGCCATTGTTGTCTTCAAAAGACGGGGAGAAAGCAATTCTCTTCGCCGCAGCCAGCCTCCTCCCTCCCCTACGGCGTTACGCTCGGAGCCGTTACCTTGCCGTATTGATAGTGAGCGGAGACGTGCAATTTATCGCCGCTCATATCCAGATCCTCCTCTTGGCGCAAGACAAGGCCATTGCGCTTGGAGATCCAAACCAGACCGTCCGATTTAAGGCCCTCCGTCTCCGCGTGCGCTTTGTAGACGGAGGCGGCTTCTCCGTTTACGGCTTCATCGCGCACATAGTGGCACGAGGTATTCTGCGCGTCTTTGCGGTTTTCCTGCTCTTGCTCCTGCAGCTGTTTCACGGTCAGCGGACTTTTCCTCCACTTGCCATGAATCTGGACGTAAATTGCGCCATCCACAGAAATGTCCTCGGTGGTCTGGGAGCTGCGGCCGCCGCCGTTCGGGTGGAGAAGCCTGATGCGGCGTGGCGGTGAGCTTGTCGCCCGCATGAGCGCGACCTTGCATGCGTCCTGCGCGCGGGCCAGGGATGCGCTGCCCGCAGCGAACCAGATCAAACTCACGCAGACCACCAGGGCTGGATACGCCCGGTACAGTGATTTCATGTTGGCTCCTCTCCACTTTGCCGCCCACATTGTAACGAAATCCGTAGGCGGCAGCCGGATAACTGAGGCATACTGCTCGCGGATGAATAGGAGGTCACGGGGCGTGCCCATCTTGCTCCTGCAAATGCCAGGCCTCGCGGTACGGCCCCCCCCCCTCCCCCCCTCCCTCCCCTTCTCCTTTAGACGGGGTTTGCAGATCTACTCTTGCGTGGTCTGGTCAGATTGTTCTGAAACCCTATCCATCTCCCTCCTCTCCCCCTCCCTCTCCCCCTTCCCTCCCCCCCTCTTCCTCCCCCTCTCCCCCCCTCCCCCTCTCCACTGTCCTCTACGCCCCCCCCCCTCTCCCCCCCTCCCCCTCCACAAAGGCCCTCGTTGATCTCTTCCGGGTTGCCGAGCTCGGCCAATGGCATCGGCGATCGCCAATTCCAGGATTTCATCCGCAGCAACGGCCTCAGCTTTTCGGAATCCATGCGCGTCTTACGCCCATCCCGACGTAGTGCCCCATCATTCGGCCCCTCCTCCCTCCTCTCCTCCCCCCCCCCCTCCCCCTCCCTCCCCCCCTCCCCCCATATTCCTTGAAGTCCGATGTTGTCGGGAAAGCGGACGAGAATGGCCACTCTGGCCTACGAAGCCCGTTCCTGGGGCGTAAGGGCGGGAGGGCGTACGCGATGTAGGCGAGCACATCAATCAGATCGCTTTTCTCGGCATTCATTATCCTCGGCATCTCTCTCCAGTTACTCATGATCGAATCAACCCCCCCCCCGGCCCTCCTGCCCCTTGTTTCGTAACCGCTTCTTACGCAGCCGGCTGCCTTTTGCCGCTTCCATTTGACTCGTGTCGCCCCGCTCGGCTCCGTAAGGGCGGACCGCTGCGGAGCGGAGAAGTGGCGAACGTCCCCACCCGTGCAACCCGTTTCATCCACCTTTGTGCAATAGCACCGTCTCCGTACATGCGTTATCGTACAAACTGGAATTATGCGCTCACTAAGCAGATGAGCCCGCAATCTCCCGGAGGCGTCCGACTAAGTCGCACGCCCTCAGGATTTTGCGTATAAATTCCGCAAACTGAAAATTAGCTCAGGGTTTCGCGCTAAATAGATGAATTGATTAGATCGACTGGGGGAGGGGGGTACTCGGGCGCACGCGTGGCTTGATTGCCCGTTTCCGGAAAGGCATATGCGATTTCGCTTTGCGCTTCTACTTGGTTTGGTCGGAGCTATTCTGGGCACGATGGTGGGCGGATTGATCGCCTGGTTCGCCGGCATCAGACTGGCGGCGAACATCGGCTACCGGAAAGGCAACCTCCCCACCCTGCCCAGGCAAAGGACGCAGGGACAGGGACAAGGATGGGGCACCCGAATGCTAAAAAGCCCCGCGTTCCCAGAATCTTTCGCACGGGGCTCTTGTACGGTATTGCTGCGTACATTCCGAGTATGCGGCTCTCCTGCGAACGCGCGACAGGAATCGGAAGTAGTTACGATTTCGTAACACAGCTACAGGATTCCCTGTAGTGGGACTTTCCCCTGCGGATGATGACAGATATGTCTGCCTATCTGTCATGACGCTGTGTTTCCTGGGGCAGGGGAGCCCGGCTGTGGAGGCTTATACCGGGCTAGGCGGCGTGGTCGGGGCGACGATTAGCCATGGCGCGCAGCGAGCGTAGGTGGCTCTCCAGAACTTCGGCGCGCCGCTCTTCGTCGCCGGCCATGCTCTCAAACAGGTAGCGGGAGCCGTTGTCGGCGGCCTCCAGACACACCTGCATGGCGGAGGTGTATTGCTGCACCGCCTTCTTCTTGTGGTCGAGGCTCTCGTCGAGCTGATGTTGGACGTCGGCGGCCGGCTTGGGGCCGATGACCACATCCACGTCCGGGGTGGAGTTCAAGAGAACGATGCGCTGAATCAGCTGTTCGGCGTGTTGCAGTTCTTCGCCGGCGCTCTTCTTAAGATAGTCTCCGAGCCGCGCCTGGCCCCGGTTGTGACAGGTTTGGGCCTGCACCATGTGCTCTACGACCGCCCGCAATTCCGAAGCGAGAGCGGCGTTGAGCTGGGCAACCACCTGCTCACGACCGGGCATGTGTACCTCGAGGGGAGGGCATTTCTACGCTCGTTCTCCGACTGAAAGATTGAAGGCTTGCCCAGCATGCTCACACATTCCGTGCCGAAGGCAAAACGAGAAAATCCTATGGCGGCCATCGGAAAAAGAGATGGGCGCTGAGCGCAGAACGCGCCGGGATGAGGCGAGATGAACTGGCAGCATCGGTTTCCTTCACCCGCATGATGGCTGCATCCCATCCCTGGATGGTCAACGCTCCGCCCCACCGCCGGCGATCTGTGCGCCGCCCTAGCCTACTCTGACCGCCTCCGCCTCGCCGTACATCCGCTCAATCTTCTCCCGATAGTGTTCCAGCACCGCCCGCCGCCGCAGCTTCATGCTGGCCGTTAGCATCCCGTTCTCCACCGAGAACTCGTCGGCCACCACCAGAGCTTTTTTCAGCTTCTCGAACTGCGCCAGGTCGTGGTTCACATCGGCCACAATGCCCTCGTACAGCTCGCGCACGCGCGGTTTAGCCACCAACTCCTCCCGCGAGGAAAAGGCAATGCCGTTGGTACGCGCCCAATCTTCGAGCAGGGGGAAATGCGGCACGATCAGCACGGAGCAGAACTTGCGCTTCTCTCCCAGTACGGTCGCCTCGGCGATCAAAGGATTGTGCTTGAGCGAGTTCTCAATCGGCTGCGGGGCGACAAATTTGCCGCCGGAAGTCTTGATCAGGTCCTTCTTGCGATCGGTGACCGAGAGAAACCCGTCGGTATCGAGGCTGCCGATGTCGCCGGTCTTGAACCAGTCGTCCACGAAGGCTTGTTGTGTTTCTTCCGGACGGTTCCAATATTTCTCAAACACCGACGGCCCGCGCACCAGAATCTCGCCGTCGGCAGCGATGCGCACTTCTACATTGGCCAACGGCTGGCCCACGGTTCCCAGCTTGTGCGCGGGCGGCTTGTTGAGCGCGATGACCGGGGAAGTCTCCGTCAGGCCGTAGCCCTCATGAATGCGGATGCCAAGGTCGGCATACCACTCGGCAAGCTCGCGTCCGAGGGGCGCGCCTCCAGAGATGTAGAATTTCACGCATCCGCCCATCCCTGTGCGCAGTTGCGAGTACACCAGCCGGTCGCCCAGTTTCCAGGCCAGCGAGCGCGGAACTTGTCCGGTCAGAATCTCGGCGCGATGTGCCCGCCCCGTCCTCCGGGCCCAGGCGAGAACCCACGATTTGGGGAATGCGCTGGTTCGCGCCTTGACCTGCGCGCAGACTTTCTCATAGACGCGCGGCACGCCCACGAACAATGTAGGGCGCAGCTCCAGCAATGCTTTGGGGACCTGGTCGGGGGGATAGACGTAAGCCACGACCACTCCGCGATGAAACATCGCCAGATCTAAATGCCGCGCAGTGACGTGGGACAAGGGAAGAAAAGAAAGGCTCAAGTCGCCGGGCCCAAGGTCGAACCCTTGGAGCGAATAGGCAACGTTCGCTGCCATGTTGCGGTGGGTGAGCATGACGCCCTTGGGAATGCCCGTCGTACCGGACGTATAAATAATGGTAGCTAGATCATCCGGCTGCGCCGCCCGGGCCCGGGCATCGAATTGCGGGTCACGCTCCGGCGGACCGCTCAGCATGAGGCGTCCCATAGCAATCGCGCCGTGAGTCGCGACGGCATCCATTACGATAATTTTTTCCAGAGAAGTCCGGCCCTGAATGGAGGAGATCTTCTGTAGTTGCGCTGCGGTGGAGACGAAGATCAATCGCGCGCCGCTGTCCTGAAGAACAAAGGCGGATTGCTCGTCGGTCAGGGTGGGATAGATAGGGACCACGACGGCACCCATGAGCAGGCAGGCAAAGTCAGCGATGGTCCACTCGGGGCGGTTCTCGGCAAGAATGGCGACGCGATCGCCGGCCACGATGCCGAACTCCAGCAGCGCACGAGCGACTCCAGCCGTGTTGCGGTAAAACTCCTGCGAAGAAGTTGAGAGCCAGCTCGCGACGCCGCGCTGCATGGTAACCACACGCGATTCGCGTTCCACCACCGCAAAGAAAACATCGTTAAGAGTGCGCAAGCTCATGAGCAGGCGAGGTAATCTCCCCAAGACTGTAATAGTTTGCAGCAAGGATAAGCAATGCCACGAGGGCAGGCCTGTTGGTCAGTTTGAGGCCCGCCGCTCCGCCCAGGGCAGGCAGGGAATTCTGCCGAGAGTCGTTTGACCGCTGACAGTGTGGTTGCTATGATTCATCTGCGGGGTGGAGCAGTCTGGTAGCTCGTTGGGCTCATAACCCAAAGGTCGGTGGTTCAAATCCACCCCCCGCAACCAACCTTTCTTATTCGCTTCAATCACTTAGCACTCCACCCGTAATCAAACAAGGTCCAATTGGGTCCAAAATTCAGGCAGTCAACTGCTGCCCGAGGTGCGCCGCAAAGCGGCGGCCATCTTGACTAAGCGCGTGTGTGTATCCCATTGTGGTTCGAGCATCTGACTGGCCCAAACGATTCTGCCGCGTAGCCATCGGTACTTGCTGTTGATCCATGATTGTCGCATTCCCGTGGCGGAAGGCATGAAAACCGGCGCGTTCGATCCCCAGCTTGCGAAGGAGCGGATGCAGTTTTCGTTTTCGCACCGTGTCCAGATCCCACGGCGTGCCGTTACGAGTAGCAAACAGCAGCCCAAGCGGGTTTGGTCGCCAGGTACAAAGGAAGCAGCGGAGATGCTCCACCAATTGCGGAGAGATCTCACACACGCGATTGCCCTTTTTCGACTTCACCGTTTGAATCCTGCCGTGCCACACGCTTTGTGAAATCCGAATCGCCGCCTTCTCTAGGAGGAGATTCGGAACCGTTAGAGCGAAAGCCTCGCCCCCGCGATCTCCCAGTTCCGCGCTAATCCAATACAAAGTTTTGTAGGGTTCCTCCGCCGCAGCGATGATGGATTTCATCTCTTGTAAACTAAAAGCGCGTTCATTCAAGGGATTGAGTTCGGGTAACACCAAACTCCCAAACGGATCGTGATTGACGTAGCCCCATGCCTTCGCCTGGTTCCACATCATTCTAAATAGAGCAATCACGTTCTTGACCGACTTGGGACCCATAGAACGAGCTTTTTGTGCGATGAAGGCCTGCAGGCGCTGAGAAGTGAGATCCTGCATTGACGTTTCGCCGAGGTCAGGAATCAAATGCTTTCTGATGCGCGACCTATCGGCCGATTGAGTTGACGGTTTGAGTTGCGAAAGAACGTCTTTTTCCCACTTCATCGCAAACTCTCTAAACGTAGCCGTTGGACGCGGTTGATAGTCGAGCGAATTCACTTTTGCTTCCGAGATTCGCTGTTCCAGGGCTCGCTCGGCCAAGCGCCGCGTTGGATAGTCTTTTAGGGTGCCGAGGATTTCAGACCTGCGTTGCCGGTATCTGGTTCCGTCTGGCCTGATCATGTCCTCGCGCCACCTGCCGACCCATACTCTTTTCTTTTTCCCTTTTTCTGCAGCAACTGACCTTGTTGGTATCGTCTTCTTGCCATCCGCTCAAAGTCTCCTCTCAGCGGATTGCCGGTGTTTGCCTCGGGCAAGACGATAGCACGCCCTTTAGCTCCGGTCATTGCGATAGTGAAGCTGCCCTTCTCCATTCGGACGTAGGTCTGGTTGAATCCAGACCGGCGAAGCGGTCCTAATGAAGTGTTTTAGACGAACAGCCGCCCCAGTGCTGGTTCTTGGGGGAAAATCGGATGGTATTTTGTTGACCGAGGCGTTAGACCCGCATGAACAGGACGCGAAGCACACGCTGATTCCTGAAAGTGGAGAGTAACTGGAGAGTGGAGGGCAACCGGAGAGTGGTTTCAGCGACGATTCAACAAGCCGCCCTTTCGCAGATCTGCCCGGACTTTGCTGATTGCAACTTCTATCTTATGTCGAAGGTCAGAATTTCTATAGGCGTTGGCGAAAGACCGCTCTGCCACGTCTAACTTCCATGATGCCGGGAGTTCAACTGCACCATCAGAGTCCAAACCCCGGCAGATTTCGATGTCTGACGACGCTGGTTTCTGAGTTAACTGAATCAGTATTCCACGCTTCAGTTCAGAGCGATACTTCGACAACAAAGCGCCGGACTCGGTCCTATTCTCTGCTGAACTCCTGGTTGTACTCCGGGCTTGTTCCGCCTCCGGTTTCGGCTTTGACTTTGGAAACCTGTCTCCTTGTGCAAGCCGAATCTGCTCCTCTGCCACTGCCAAAAGCTCTTCCTCAAATTGGTGCCACTCCGGTGACTTTTTCAAACTCTCGCCGAACTTCGGGTAAGATGCTCCCATTCCAATGGCTCGTCATCTCCCGTAGCTTACGTCCTTGCTGGTCGAATCCACTGTCGCAGTAAGCTCGAATCGTGAAGCGGCGAAGAAATTCGTTGGCCTCTTCGCGGACACGGTCCACCGCCCATTGCCCCTGCGTCCCGAGTTCGCACGCCTGCTTCGCAAAGACTAGGAATACCCGGAGAATGTACTTCCGGAGATTTTCTTGGTCTTCTTTCCGTGGTCCATATTGCGACCATGGCATCACTTTCCGCTGTTGGGCCAAATCTTTGGAAGCTTTCAATATTTCGAGTTCGACATGGGTCCGCGCTTCTGCGGAAAATTCCTTTGGGTAAACCACTGATGTTTTGGTGGATGCGGGCGGTTGGGCAACGATGGGTGCTTTTACCTGTGCTGCCCGCACATGGGCTTCTCCGACTATTTTGTCCAAATGAATTTCGAGAAACTGAACGAAACGACGCGAACGATTCTTTAAGAGTTCCAAACTGCGTTTTTCATCTTCCCGTTCCCACGCGAGTGTAGGATCATAGGGTGTATTGCCTGCTGGTTGCATGTGAATCAGCCTGGGCGCACGCCAGGCTCTCCACGCACTCGCCTCATCAAGGCTTTCCAGAGTGTCCAGTGAGAAAGAAGAATCTTGCTTTTCGCACACGCGCCTGATCCATAGTCTGGTGTCATAGGCTTGGTCTTCAATGAGCAGCTTCAGGTGGGCCTCGCTCCATTCGACTGGAGCGTTCTCCAACAATTGAGCATTCGCGATCCCAATCTGGAGTATGTGCTTGAACTGGTTCCCCACCTCGACCTCAAGACCACTCTGGTAAGCATCTAGGTACGCTCTGAATATCGCGGGAGGAGTGCCGATTCCCAGCAACTGGTCGAACTGTTGTTCAGCTCCCTGGCCGATAATCTTTCGATATGTTGTAAAAGCCGTGTCGTAAGCAGCGAGAGCCGCGGGGTCTTTTGCATTTGGATAAAGCAGGCTACAGCACAAGTTTCTAGTGAGTTCTGTGTACTTCCATTCAGTGGATTGGAAAGACTTCCGGATGTGTTCGACGGCGGGGATTAGCGAACTCGGAGTGATTTCCTTCCAATCCTTCCGCTCGTCAGACATTGGTAGCCTTCCCATCGCAAATTGGCAGGTTATCCGGGTGATTGGAACTTCTACTATCCAAATCTTGACGATATCCTCAGTAATCACCCAAAACTGATTGGATAAGGACGAAGGCTCCAACGATCTAGTATGGTTCTTCCCGTTGCTCGATCGAAACGGTAATCACATGAAGTGGACCCGGCGGATCGCTCCTGAAGCACGCTAAGCCGCCCCGATCGGAATCTCAAATCGCCATAGTTCCCATCTCGTAATATCATCGGGGTCCCGACCAGATGCCGCATGCAGCTCTCCGCTCAATCCTGAAGGAATTTTTGATTTTCCTATGATTCGAGATCCAGCCCCCTGCGACAATCAATGTATGCACTGAGATCTTGGAAAATCTGATAGACTTGCGAGGATTTAGTGCCCGAATGTTCCGTGTCCGACAACGAAACACCCAACGCTGCCCTCCCATCGGGGGATTCCTAAAAAGTCGCGGGTTATTATCGGTTTTGCTGGTATCAATCTGCACGGCGTCATCTGCTGCCTCGCAAGATCAGCCTGATGTCAAGGATCTGATTGCCCGTCGGCAATTCAAGGCTGCTGAACAGCTGATCGTGTCTCAGATGATGACCAAGCCCCAGGATCCCGAACTGATGACCCTGCTGGCGGAGGTTAGGTTGGATCAAGGGCGCGCTCAAGAAGCCGCCACGCTTTTGAACGACGCCGAGCGTCTGGATGGGGTTACCGTACTCCGGGCGCAACTTATGGGCCTTGCGTATTCTGCTGCTGGACGGTTAGATTTGGCCGAGCCACAGTTCCGGTCTGCAATTCAACTGGATGCCAACTTCGCTCCGGCTCATTATTTTTTGGCCCGTCTTCTTTATACACGCAACCGATTCGACGAAGCGATTCAGGAAAGCAAGGCGGCGATTGCGCTCTCCCCGCATTTGGTTCGCGCCTACGAAAACCTCGGCCTTTGTTATGAGGGAAAGCATGACCTAAAGGAAGCCCAGCGCTGGTACCTCGAAGCGATCCAGCGTGACGAACGGAATCCCGTTAGAACGGAATGGCCTGCGCTCGACCTGGGTACCATGCTGATTCATGAAGAGCGCCTGTCTGAGGCCAAGACTTACCTTACGCAAGCGCTGGAAATTAATCCCTCAAACGCGCAGACTTTGTTTCAGATGGGCATCTTGCTAGAGAAGTCAGGTGATCTGCAGGGGGGACTGCAGAAGCTTCCGGCAAGCCATGAAGTTTGATCCCAACCTGGCCGGAGCGTACTACCATGCCGCTCGCATTTCTCAAAAGCTCGGTCAAGCCGACGAGGCGAAAGAATATTTTACGAAATTTGAGCAACTCACCAAAAAGAAGCACTAAATTTTTCCTTTGCCGATTGAAGTTGCCGTCTGGGATAGCACGACCAACCTCAAGACTCCGTGGCATGGCTCTATTCTGCCTCTTTCTCGCAGCCCTCTCCGTCTTTGCAGAGGAGCAGGATTCAACAAAGGAAGAACGGCTGGCAGAACTTTTTTCCCAGGCCAAGATCGCACAGCAGCAAGGCGATTATCGTACGGCTGCAAATTGTTATCAAGAAATTGTAAAATTGCGCCCCGAGGTACCGGAAGCCTGGGCAAATCTTGGGTTGATGCATCAGTTCCTGGGGGAACAGCCGCAAGCAAACCGTGCTTTTGAGATCTCACTCAGCAAAAACCCGCGTCTTTATGTGCCCAACCTTTTCCTCGGATTGAATCACTTGCAGGCACAGCGGCCAACTATAGCTCTGCGCTACTTGAAAGCAGCCGAGGCTTTGAGTCCAAGTGACGAACAGGCTGCGATGGGGCTGGCACGCGCGTACCAATCGCTGCGCGACGACAACAACGCGGCCAAATGGTTCTCCTACGCCACAGGACTGAAGGCTGACGATCCCGACGCCTGGTATGGACTTGCCATAGCGTACCTCGGTCTTCAGGACAGCGCCGTCATTCGGCTGGGCAAACTAGGTCCGGGTCAGGCGCAGGCGCGCGCGCTAGTGGCCGACGCGTTTGTCATGCAGGGAAGAACCAAGGATGCCATCGCGATCTACAACAAATTCCTGCATGCTCCGGACAGACCACCTTGCATGTTAGCGGCCCTAGGCTTTGCCTACGCAAAGGAAGGGTCTGATGCGGCCTTCGAAACCCTTCAGAACGCGGCGAAGAATGAACCCGGTTGCCTGACAGCCCGCGTGGGACTAGCGTATCTGGCGATAAAGAGGGAAAAACTCTCCGAGGCATGGAGCCAGCTCAAACGAGCATGGGATGTGGATCACAATTTCGTGCGCGCAAATCTGCCCATGCTTTGGAAAGGCCTGGGAATAGAGGAACTGGACCGGGCAGATGCTTCACTCAAGAGCGATGCCTCGTTGCCCAGCGGCTTATCCGAAGTGCTGGTGCATTCCATCGAGTCAGGTGAGCTTGGCGTTCCAGCCAAGGCGTCTCGCACCTCGCCAAGCGAAGCTCCGAGGTGGAGTCCGGAAGAGCTGTGGGCCGCTGGTCGTTACACTGAGTGCGCAGCGAAACTACAGAAAGCGAGATCAGCACCTTCTCCGAGCAAGGCCTTGTTGCTGGCACAATGTTCTTACTACGCAAGTGATTACCGTACTAGCCTGAGTGCCAGTGAGGCGACGCTAAAAATAAGTGCGCGAAGCCTGCCAGCGTTGTACTGGAAGGCAAAGTCGAGCCAGGAGCTAGCCGCCGATGCGCTCAACCGCATGAGTGCAATTGCGCCTGGTTCCCCGAATGTACACTTGATGTTGGCCGAGTTGCATCGTGTACGAGAGGAATTCAATGCCGCGAAAGCGGAGTATGCGCAAGTGATTGAGCTGCAGCCCGACGATCCTGCTGCCCATCTGGGTCTGGCGCAGGTGTACTACCGCGAATCGCAGGATGATAAAGCGCAACAGGAACTCCAGCTCGCGCTGAAGTCTAATCCCGCTAGCCCGCAAGCCAGTTTCGTGATGGGACAAATACTAGTCAGGCAGCATCGGTTCAGTGACGCCCTGCCTTATCTGAAAACAGCCCTGAACGGATCCCCTCTGATACTGCCGGAAGCGCACTCCTTACTAGCTCGCTGCTACAGCTCGCAGGATGAATACGCGGAGGCGCTAGAGGAACTAAAACCAGCCCTCCCCGCGGACAAGAATGGCGTATATCACTATCAGCTGTATCAGATTTACAACAAGCTGGGAAACTCGCTGGCCGCAGCGGCCGCCTTGCAGGAATCGGAGAAGCTCCGCCGCGAAGGCGCCGCTGTTCCTGGCGACCAGCACTGAAAGCGAGGCACCGCCGGCCGGTTTCGCCTCACTTCCTTGGCAGCTCCAGCTCAAGCAGCGTCACGCTGAAAGGCGCAAATCCGTATTCGAAATCTGACCCGCTGAGGTTTGCTTTCTCGGTCTTCAGGCCCACGCGGTGTGGTTCGTCCCGCGTGTTCATCGCCTCCGAATCCGGCACTGGGGTGCTGTCCTCGACTACGAACACTTTGCCGGACTGAACCGCCCCGATCGTGCCTGGTAAATGGAACTGGACTTTGCGTGTTTCACCAGTCGAGTTTACGGCGTAGATGCGTAGAGTTTTTCCGTCCGGGCTCAGAGTTGCATCCAAATCCGGCTCCCGCAGATAGAATGAGAGAGAACTGGCGCGATCCACCTTCAAAGGAAAAGAACCGGCGGCTCTCTGATACAAACCCTGCGTGTAATAGGTTGGGGACAAATACAGCGTTCCCGGCCCAGGTTGCAGAACGCCCGACCCGAAGCTGTCGGAGAGATTCGAGCGATTGGCAATCTCGATCAGATCGGCATAGCGGTGCATCATGTTCTGGTAGCGGGAACAGGTAAGAGCATTGCCGATGGTCTGCAACATGCCACGCTTCAGTCCCCAGTCGCCCGCCGTGCCGTTCCACTCAGTCACAGCCACGCGGATATCCCTTCCCTTCCCATCCTGCTGAATTTCATTCTGCAACGTCTTCAGCTCCGCTTCAGTTCCGTTCAGGTCTCCAACGGAATATTGATGCGGGCTCAAATAGTCAATGACTTGGCCCGCTACACGCACGGTATCTGCGCTGGGGAAAGACGTCAGCACCCTGATCGAAGGATCCACCCTTCGCATGGCCTCGGCAAAGCCGCGCAGCGACGCGTCATATTCCGGTCCGCCTACTTCGTTACCAACCTGCCAGTACTTCACGTGATAAGGCTGGGGATGCCCGTTCTTCGCCCGCATTTGCCCCCATTTTGTGTCGGCACGGTCGTTGAAATACTCGACTTCATTCGCAGCATCTTGCGGAGTTTTGCCTGTCCACCGCAGGCAAATGAGGGGTTGGGCTCCGATGTATTGAATGAGCTGAATGAATTCCTCCACTCCAACAAAATTTCCCTGCAGTCCGCCCCACGGATCATCCGGGAAGGGAACACGAGTATCCCAATTGCCGATGGTGTTTTCCCATTCGAAGGGTTCGATGGTGCTGCCGCCCAGGCGGACGATTCCGGGATTCATCGCCTTGAGCGCTTTCACCACATCCGGACGCCACAACCCGAGCACAGCATCTTTGTCGATTAAATAAACTCGATCCAGCCAAAGAGTGCCCGGCCCCTCGAATTCAACGGTCAGCGTGGCATTCTGTATGCTCCGTTTTGCCGTGAGCAGCACGTCCGCGGCGCCCCAATCTGCCGCGGCGCGGCCCAGCGACACTGGACCGGCGATCACTCCACCATCCCCATGCAATGAGGCTTGCACCGAGACATTGCCTTCGCTGCGCATATGGAGCCTCAGCCGGTAGGAGTGTCCGGCATCCAGATAGAATCCATCCTGCGAAATACCTGCCCAGGTGTTTGGCACCGGCAGCACGATCTTTTGCGATCGCTTGCCGTTGTAAGGATTGTTGGTGTCGTAGGAATACGTCGCGACATGCACGCTGCCATCGGGATACCACGGCCGGTACGGACGATCGATCTCTCGCTTGTACGCGTAGGTCCACGGCGTGGTTTCCTCGAAGCTGGTGGATCGCACCTGTTGCGAGATCATCGAAGGCATCAAATCGCACAGCGGTTCAATGAATTGGCCGCCTTGATCGAGGTCAATAGGGCGCTTGCTCAGCCGCTGGTTGGAAATCGTGACCGATTCCTCTTGCAGCGATTCAGGCACGCGCTCCAGACGGATGTCGTCCAGCCAAACTTTGCCACTCTGATGGTTGAGTACCCTGAGCGCAATTGTCATCCGGCCCGGCGAAGGCACGCGGAATAAGAAATCCTGATGTTGCCATTGACCGGAATCAGCGGCTGGCGTAGCGAAGCCCTGGTCGCCGACCTGGGCCTCGATGCCGATGCGCGGTCCAGGAGTGGGGCCCTCGTCCGATTGTTTTGCGTCTGCGGAAACGGGCGATGCTGAAGACTTTACCCATCCAGTCAGATGCCAAAGAGTACCAATCGGGAGGAAGACTTCCTGGCGCAGCGTGAGACGCACTGGCTGATCCGCCGAAATGAGCAATGACTGACTACCCTCTTTGACCTCCGTCTTGTCCGCGGTAATCGAAACCGCCTGTTTGGCTTCAGACGGGGCGATTTCCCAGGCCTCGGCAGGATTCCCAGCTTCGAAGCCGCCGTTCTGAACGGGTTGGTTCCCGCCGCCGACAAATGCAAGCAGGGAAAGGGCCGGCGCCAGCATCCAGAAGCTAGCCCTGCGGGGCGAACCAGAAGAAGCAGCACACCTGCGAAAGTTTTGAGAGAACAGTCGGAGCACAATATTTCTCAATGACGTGTCCTTAGTTGCTGGATTGAACTTAGTCTTGAAGATTTAGCCAGCCGGGCGTTCCAATTTAGCAATTCTCGCAAGCGAAAGAAAGCCGGCGTGACGGGCACGCCGGCAGTGAGCGTTTCCCCAAAAATCGCCGTTAGAACTTGAACGTTCCCGAGATTTGCAGAACTCGCGGCGTATTAGCCTGACTCCCGATGTGCCCAAAATTCGGATTGGAGCCGGGGTTGCCCGTATCCGGACCGCCAAACAAGACGCGATTGAACACGTTGAAAGCGTTGCCTTGCAAAGTGAACTCGTACCTCTCTTTAAATCTAAATACTTTGGCAAGACTCAGGTCTTCGTTGTAGAAGGCAAACGTCCGAATACCGGACAGGGTTCGGGGCGCATTGCCGTAGGTAAAAGGAGCTGGAATGGCAAACGCGGCAGGATTCAAGTAACTGTCAGAATAAGGGTTAAACCCGCCGCTCCAGTCTCCCTTGAAGGATTGCCCGCTAACAAGATCGGGCCGATAGTCGTACCCAGTTGCCCAAACAGCAAAAGGTCCGGGGTGTGTTTGGCCATCCATTGAAAGACCAATGTGAAATGGGGTTCCCGATTGATAGCGGTGAATGACCGAAGCACGCCATCCGCCTATGATCGCATTTCCTATTTTGGATTCGGTGGCGAAGTGTTTGCCTTTGCCGAACGGCAACTCATAGACGTAGGCGAGGTTGAAGACATTCGGAGGTTGAGAAGCCGACGGGCTCAACTCGCTTCGTGTATCGAAGGAGTTTTGCGCGCCACCGTTTGCATTCAGGTAGGTGTGTTGTGACTCGCCCTGGCTCATCAAGCTCGCATAGGTGTAACTCAGCAACAGCGACAGGCCGGCCCGGAACTGACGCTGCACTTTTACCTGCAGCGAATTGTAGTGCGAACTTCCGGAGGTTTGCATGGGCTGGTCTATGTAGAGGTACTGCGGAAAAGGCCGCAAGGCTTGGTATACGAGGCCGTCGAAGGTTGGGTAGGGAAGCGGAATGTTGTACTGCTGGGAAATTGCCGGTGTCAGAGTCTGGTTCAGAACATCGCCCAGTTGCAAGTATTTGGGATCCAATTGGTTAATGTTCTTGTTATAGGTGGCGATGTGATGAGCGGAATTGGCTACATACCCCACATCCAGGAGGAAGCCCGCTGGCAGGCGGCGTTGGACATCTAGATTCCAATAAACCACGCGCGGCGGGGTTCCATCTTCGGGTGCCAGGTAGTTAATGGTCTGGCCGTTGTTGAGAGTCGGATCCAGGAAAGGCGGCCTCTGGAAATCCGGGAACCCGCTGTCAATGTAAAAGGCTGGGGTGATCCCACTATCCGGCGAACTGAAGCTGGGGCTGGCATTGAATCCTGAGGTGAAGTTGGTCCGGTTCCCGTTCTCCAGCACATCACCCGCTGAGCCCTCGAATATTCCAATCCCACCTCGTACCACCGTATTGTCATCCAAGCTGTAAGCAAACCCCACGCGAGGTTGGAACAGGTTGTAGCGCGTGTCGCTGAAGCGCGTGCAATTGCAATGGTATTGACCGCTACCGGCGAATACCAGCGCGCCGGGCGTACCGGTTGCGGGATTGATTGTGTTGGGATCGAAGCTAGAGAAGATATTGTTCTTGATCTTACGGGTCCATGGAATGTCATAGCGCAATCCCAGGTTTAGAGTGAGTTTACGATTTACTTTGTAGTCATCCTGGATATAGGTGCCCATGTACCAGAAAGTGGAGGTGACTTCGGACAATGAATACGACTGGCTGGCCTGGTCCACCGCACCGATCAGAAAGCTCGCGAAGCCATCTCCGGTGAAGGCTGGGTTCGCAGCGCTGGGATTATTCGTTTCTGCGCTGCTGAAATTAAATGAAGAGGTAGCGATTCCGGTGGTGTTGTCCTGATAGTGCCGCACTTCTCCGCCAATTTTCAGAAAGTGTTTCCCTTTGCTCCAGGAAACGAAATCGCTGGCCGCAATCCCATTCTCAATGATCCGCTGTCCCGGGTCACCCCATCCTGCCGGTCCGTAGCCAAAGTTGAAGGCCGGAGTAACGTCGGGGATGTTCGGGATATCGAATGTGACGTTGGTGCGAGTACGTGGAGAAGTGTAGACGGCCACATCACGGTTGTAGCCGATTGCAAAATAATTCAAAACCCGGGGAGAGAAAGTGTGGTTGTGGCTGAGGCGTGCTACATGCGCACTATCGGGTTCGTCGAAGCCGATGTCCGTAAAGGGGAACTTATAAACCAGGGTCGGGTAGTAAACGTGGAAAGGGGTGTACCCATAAAACATATGAACCGTGTCATTCTGGCCGAGGTTCTGATCGAATTTCGCACCGTAGCGGTTGAAGGTGTCGGATGTGACGCCGCCACTTAGAAAGTTGTTGGTTTGATTGTTGTTCAAATAGTTAGTTGGAATGTAGGGAATGAACCCTTTGGCCACATTGGAAAATCGATCCGGGCAAATAACGTTCAGCACCCCGTTACAGCTGAACTGCTCGCGATGGTATTGTCCGCCGCTAAAAGTCGTAGTCGTTGGGTCATAAATGGGCCTCACGCTTCCGTCCGCCAAGCGGAGATTTGTGAAGTCTCCCTGCACCATGGCAGCGGTAGGGATCGTGACCAAACCGGCTGGTTTGGTTGCGGTGTAACGGAACCCGCTGTAGTACCCAAAGATAAAGCTTTTGTCCTTCTTGATGGGACCGCCGATGCTGGCACCGAACTCGTTCTGCCTCTGTATGGGTACTGTGGGATTGAACCAACCCGCCGCGTTCATGGCGCTGTTCTCGTTGTATTCGTAGGCCTCACCATGCCATTGGTTCGTGCCAGAACGGGTATTCAAAGAAATAATGCCGCCGGGAGTGCGAGAGTACTCGGCAGAGAAATTGTTTTGCACCAGCGTGAACTCTGAAATCGCTTCTACCGGTACCGGCTGATAGCGATAATCGCCGGCCACGTTGGTTTGTAATTGCGCCACACCGTCGTAGTAGATCTCTGAAGCTAGTGTCTGCCCGCCATTGACCGTCTGGGAGAAGATCTGCATTTCTCCTGGTTCGCTAAAAGTCGTGTTGTTGCTCGGAGCTACTGCGACTCCAGGCATCAAATCGGACAAAGCCGTGGGACTGCGAGGAGCGCCGGCTAGCGCCAACGGTAAATCGGCATACGTTCTTTGGTCAAAACTCGTCGCTTGCTGGGCGGTTTCTGTCTCCAGATGTACAGCCGAAGCGGTAACCTCCACCGTCTGAGCGGTGGCGCCTACCTTCAGGTTAATGCTCTCGGTAGTGATCTTGTTGGGAGAAACCGTCACCCCGCTGACCACCGATTGTGCGAACCCCTGCGCCGAAACTGTTATGGTGTACTCACCAACGAGGACGACGGGGAACACAAACTGGCCGGCCGAACTCGTCGTTGTGGTTGCGACCACACCAGTAGCATTGTTCTTGAGACTTACGGACGCACCATTAACTGCAGCTCCCGAGGGATCGATCACGGTCCCGCTGACGCTACCGCCCACCGACGATTGCCCAAATGCTCCGTATCCCAGGCCAAACGTAATAAGGAGAACTGCCAGACCGATGCTGCGAACCATCCTCTTTGCCATCTCCAGCCTCCGAAAGTTTTGCTTGAAAACAAGCCACGCTACGCCCGCCCGCAAGGACAAAACTCCTCGCGAGTGCCGGTCACTTCATAGGGCGGACTCCACATCCACGCAGCGCGATGAATATCACTATTGAAAAGCGACTGTCAAGATATTTATAGCGTTCTAGACCGAAAAAATTACTATCTATAGCGCTCTAGGAAGGTTATGATGTGCCTTCAAATGAGGTGCAAAACGATTTCCCGGTGTTTCAGGTGGCAGCGGCTTGGACCCCAAACCTGTGGAATAGTATGGTCATATAGGAAATTCTTCCAGAGTCGGGAAGCCTACGGGCGGCCGGCATTATTGATGTGGAAGGCTGGAAACCCACAATATGGGCGTGCGTCTCAAAGACTTAGCTGAAGCGCTGGGCCTGTCGGTTTCGACGGTGAGTGCCGCTCTGCACGACCGAGCGGATATCAACGAGTCTACTCGAGAACGCGTTCTCCGCAAGGCAAAAGAGCTTAACTATCATCCCAACCGTTTGGCGCATGGGCTGGCAACGCAGAAAACTCATGTGCTGGGCATTGTTGTGCCGAATCTCTCCCGGCCCTTTTTCCCTTATGTCTTCGAAGGCATCGACACCATTACCTATCCGGCCGGATATACCTTTTTGGTTTTCAATACCGATGACAATCCCGCACGGGAAGAAAAGGGCATCACTACTTTAATCAGCAGTCAAGTGGATGGTTTGATTATTGCCTCCGCACAGCCGCCCGGCAAGAAAAATGCCTGGAAGCAGCTCGTGGCATCCCGCGTACCGTTTGTGTTGATGGACCGTTTTTTCGCGGGAGTGCCCTTTGTGGGAGCCGATGACGATCTCATCGGGTTTAGGGCTACCGGGCACCTGATCGCAGAAGGCTACCGTTCGATCGCGCACCTATCGGCCAGGAGCGTGGTAACCGGCCTGGGCCGTTATCTCGGATACGTACGTGCCCTGCGCTCGGCGGGTTTGTCAGTGCATAAGAATTACGTTGTGGACGTAAAGTGGGAGGAAATGCAAGGGGGCTATGAAGCAACCAAACTTCTTCTACAAATGCGCCCCCTGCCAGATTCTATTTTTGCAGTGAATGATCTGATTGCCATTGGAGCGATGAAAGCGATTAAGGAGACAGGGCTCCGCATACCTGGCGATATTGGTCTAATCGGAGTTGGAAATGTACGCTACGGGGACTGTCTGTCGGCTCCCTTGAGCACGCTGGACCTCCATCCCCGGGAAGTTGGCAGGGCTGCGGCTTCCATGCTGTTAAGCCGCATCAAGGGCGAGCCCATTCCTTCCAAGCCGGTTTTTCTGGAACCCGAATTAATTGTGCGCGATTCCAGTCGTCGAATTTCCAGCTCTATTCTTCGCCTGCCTAAAGGAATGGAAAGCGGTCCATTAGCCGAAAGTGAACCGACTACTCTGGCAAAATAGCTAATCTTTCAAATTACACTTGACCAGTGGACGCGCCTACGGTACAAGGTTGCACCGGGCTGCCGGTGCACTAAGTTCGTCGCTGTGGTGCGCGTTATGAATTAAGTTCACAGGGGGCTGTCAGGATGGCCGTGCGGCTGAAAGACCTAGCGAACGCTTTAGGCTTATCGATCTCCACGGTCAGTGCGGTTTTGCGCGACCGCGCCGACTTCAATTCTAAGACTCGTCAGCGTGTCCTCGCGAAAGCCAAAGAACTGAATTACCGCCCCAATTGGCTGGCCCGAAGCCTAGCCATGCAGAAATCTCATATCCTTGGTGTGGTTGTTCCAAACCTGTCGCGTTCGTTTTACCCCACGGTTTTGGAGGGCATTGAGCCGGTGGTGCAAAATGCCGGGTATCATCTTGTAATCTCCAATACCGGCGACACTCCGGCCCGGGAAGACGAAGAAATCGCCACCCTGCTGGGCCGTCAGGTGGATGGGTTGATAGTGGCGTCCGCACATCTTCCCGGGAAGACTGGCAATGAGAAACTGCTTGCCGAGTCCGGAGTTCCTTACCTGTTGATTGACCGTTACTTTCCTGGATTTCCGTTCGTAGGTAACGATAACGAGCGGGTTGGCTTTGTGGCAACGCAGCATCTGATTCAGCAGGGTTATCGTGCGATTGCTCATCTTGGACGCACGATCGTTGCGACCGGCGTTGGCCGCCGGCGAGGCTATCTGCAGGCGATGCGCAAGGCGGGGCTGCGAGTGCGGCGCAACTTTGTATTGGAAACGTTCGGAGAACAAGGTGGGTATGAAACAACCCAGCAATTGCTGCAAATGCGGCCGCGCCCTGACGCCATCTTCGCCGCCAGCGACCCTGTGGCCATCGGCGCGCTTCGTGCGCTGCATGAACATGGCGTGGAAGTTTCGCGCGACTTCGGTGTGATCGGCGTTGGCCGCGTACGTTATGGCGAAGACTTACGAGTGCCTTTGAGTACCGTGGATATCCACTCCACCGAAATCGGAAGAGCGGCCGCGACGACGCTCCTCTCCATGATCAAAGGTGCACCCGCGCCGAAAAACCCAATCTTCATTGAACCTACCTTGATCGCGCGCCAATCGAGCCGTCGAGGCTGTACGGCCACAGAAGAGCGTACTCCCGGCACAAGGTGAGATATTCGCTATGATGTAACGGGCAACCGCGTTCCAATCCGCCTGGTTCACAAATTACAACACACGGGAATCGTGCACTTGAGATCAAGCGGTTCAGTATTCCACATCCGGAAGAAGCAACACATCGCGCTTTGCTTGGTGTGGTTCGGGATCGTCGTCCTGCTCCCGCGGAAGCTGCATACCGAGCAGGGTGGCAGGAAAGCGTCCTCGCCTCAATCCGGCCCGCTTGCCCCTCCCGGCCGTTTCGTTGATGTGACAGCAAAAGTCGGCCTTCACTTCAAGCAGGAAGCGTCTCCGACCTCCAGAAAGTATCTGCTGGAAACCATGGGATCGGGAGCCGCCTTGTTCGATTATGACAACGATGGACGGCTCGACATTTTTCTGGGCAACGGTGCTCCCATCCACGATCCAACTCCACCCGGAACCATTCCCCGCAAAAATGGGCCGCAATATTGGAACCGTCTTTTCCATCAGAAAGCGGATGGAACTTTCGAGGATGTAACCGAGAAGGCGGGACTGGCTGGTACCGGCTATACGACCGGAGTTGCTGTGGGGGACTACGACAATGACGGCCACGAAGACCTGTTCGTTGCCGGCTTCGGCCATAACACCCTCTACCACAACAACGGCGACGGCACGTTTTCCGACGTGACAAAGGCCGCCGGAATGGAAGGTTCCGGATGGTCGACCAGCGCCGCCTGGGTGGATTACGACAACGACGGGAAACTCGATTTGATCGTCGCACGCTACATGGAATGGAACTTTGACGATATCTACTGCGGAGAGCGGCGCCCAGGTTATCGCTCCTACTGCCATCCCGACATTTTCCGGCCGGCTCCCATCCTTCTCTATCACAATGAAGGAAACGGAAAATTCACCGAAGTCGCTCATAAGGCCCATGCCGACTTACCCTGCAAAGGTCTCGGGCTAGCCATCGCCGACTACGATCACGATGGCTGGACAGATTTTGTCATAGCCAATGACGCAATCCCGGAAGCTCTGTTTCACAACAAGGGTGACGGCACGTTCGAAGAAGTCGGCGTGGTTTCCGGCATGGCAGTGGACGATAACGGATCCAGTTTTTCCGGAATGGGGGTGGATTTCGCTGACTATAACAATGACGGCTGGCCCGACATCATCATCACTGACCTGGCGAACCAACGCTACTCGCTCTTCCGAAACGCGAAGAATGGGACATTTGACTACGCCTCGAGTGACACCGGCGTTGGGCCTATCACGGCGACGCACTCGGGGTGGGGTGTGCGCCTCACGGATTACGACAACGACGGCTGGAAGGATCTGTTTATCGTGCAAGGGCATGTCATGGATAACGTCGAGTTGGTGACACCAGCTCTGCGCTACCGTGAATCTCCTTTGTTGCTGCATAACCAGACGGGAAAGAAGTTCATAGATGTCTCCGCGAACTCAGGAGACGTCTTTCAGCAAAAATGGGCGGGGCGGGGCATGGCCGTCGGCGATATCAACAACGACGGATACGTGGATGCTGTTGTCACTACGAATAATGGAAGGGCGCACGTTCTCATGAACGAAACCTCCACCAGGAACCATTGGATCTCGCTGAACCTGGTGGGCACCAGGAGCAATCATGACGGGATCGGCGCTAAAATTAAGTTAGTGACCGACGACGGCGAACAGTACGCCACCGTTACCACTAGCAGCAGCTACCAGTCCGCCAGTGATAAGCGAGTGCATTTCGGACTCGGTGCGGCCACTAACATTAAGCGCATTGAAATCTCCTGGCCAAGTGGGTGGGACCAGGTTTTGGAAGACGTAGATCCGGACCACTTTCTTACGATCAAGGAACGCGCACCGTATAAATAAATAGATGTGCGCGTTGGGTTCCAAATTTATCGCAATTTACTGCGACCTCTAACCTCGTGGTACAGACCAGCCACCTACGACGCTGGAGTTGTCCGTATTTTGTCCGTGAAAAGAATACGAAGGGGTACAAAAGCAAGCAATGGCAGCGTCATGTATTCCAGTATTTTGTTGCAGATAGTCTGCTGCACTTGCATGATGTCCCCTGATACTTTCCCTCATAACCCAAAGGTCGGTGGTTCAAATCCACCCCCCGCAACCAATACCCTCGTGTTTTTTCCTCCAGATCAATATAGCCAAGATCGTAATCCATAAAACTGACCAACCAGATGCCATGGATCACTTCCTTGATGCCGACAGCCTGGCCGGCGAGGGATACGCTGAGGTTGATCTTCTTCTTGTACTGTGGAGGCAGGGCTGGTGATTGGCATGACCCAAGGCATTGCCAAAATGCGAAGTGCCCGCCGTTCCCGTGCAATTTCCAACGGCAGTTTTCAGGTCCAGTGTTCGAGATTCGTCCGATTCCAACTGCCGGTGCGGGGTGTTCAAGCTTTCGTCTTTTGGACAAGTTCTACCGGCATCTGGGCCAGCTTGGCATAGATCCGACGACGGCGCAGCAGCGGCCACCAGTCGTAAAGATAGATCTGCATCGGTCGCCACATGGCGACCCACCCCGCAATTGTAAGACTCTCCCGAGCAACGGCAGCCCATGCACTTGCTGTGCGGCCTAGCAATATTTCGCTGAGAAGGAGACACCCAACCAAAAACAACAGTCCGATGAGAAGACTGGTGCGCCCCTGCGCGAGCAGACGTTTGAACTCCAAGTTCGTAATTTCTGCCCGATGAGCGAAATGGTTGTGAACCGCCGCCCGAATCAGTTCTTTGGGGTCTTCGGGTGGCCACTGGTCCAGGTAGATGCGCAGCCCGATCAGCGCCTTGGGAGAGAATTCCTGAGCCCAGCTTACGATAAATTCTTCGGCATCGTCGTCCAGGTCCTTTTCAATAAAGGGAGAAGGATCCATTGAATTGAAGAGCTGACTGATGTCTCGCAGTCTAAGCTTGATGGTGCGCGGATGACTCCGGTCAGTAGCGCGTGTGTTGGAGAGTGAAAACCGCATACGCAACGTATCAGATGAGCCGGTAGGGCGCGTAGAGGAGCGCGGCCAAAACGGATCGCTGCCCTTCGAGGCGAAATGCATCGCGCCGGCGAATCGGCTCTTGATAAATCTGCCCCGCATTTTAGCAAGCGACGGTGGCATCGGTTTGCCGCTGTAGTGCCTAATGCGGCAAAGGCAATCCTTCTCGTCGAAATAGATGTCCTCCCCGGTCTTGTTTACGACACAGGCAGCTTGTGACGATGTTCGGGCAATGTGACTGGTATCACCGCCCCTACTTGAGGCAGTCTCATAGAATTTGGTTGTAGCGTAGTTATTTTGCGTCCGCGTGTATCTGTGCGCGCGGCTGCGGCGCGCCATCAGATTCCGATCGGTTGCTTGCCGGTGCGGCATGTCGAGCCCTGTGCCAAGTCGTGTGGCTGAGCTTGCCCCGCAAACCAAGGAGACGGAGCCCGTCCTCTCGCCTACCTTTCTAAACGAAGGTCGCGGCCTTTACGAAACAAAGAAAAGTGTATTCGTTCTGTCGTTCGTCGTGCATGGGCTCGTGGTGGTGTTGCTCGTGGTTTCCGCTAGATACCTCGTGACCCATCGCCACGAAATACACCAGCAGGTTGTCAACCTGGTTACGGACGTAAGTCCGTACATTCTGCCTGCGTCTCTCTCGCAATCTGGCGGTGGCGGCGGTGGGGGCGACCGTGACAAACTGGAGGCTTCCAAAGGCGCGTTGCCACGGTCTGCCATGGAACAACTGGCGCCTCCCGCAGTGGTTGTTCGCAACGAAGAGCCCAAGCTTGTAGTTGAACCCACTGTCGTTGTTCCGCCCGAGATTCGGCTCCCGCAATCCGGCCCGTTGGGTGACCCTCTCTCGGCAATTCTAGGACCTCCTTCGAGCGGAAGGGGATCTGGAGGCGGAATTGGTTCCGGCAGTGGAGGGGGTGTTGGCTCCGGCCATGGGCCGGGCGTCGGCCCCGGTCGTGGAGGTGGAATCGGAGGTGGGGTTTTCCGGGTCGGGGGAGGAGTAACGGCGCCGCGCGTCATTTATTCCCCCGATCCCGAATTCACCGAAGAGGCGAGAAAAGCCAAGTATCAGGGTACGGTTGTCCTTTGGGTGGTCGTCGGACCCGACGGTCGCCCCCGTGACATTCGGGTGCAGCGCTCCTTGGGGATGGGGCTGGATGAAAATGCCATCGCGGCAATCCGCCACTGGAAGTTCGAGCCAGCCCGCAAGGATGATGTCGCCGTAGCCGTGCAAGTAAGCATTGAGGTGAGTTTCCGACTTTATTAGCAGTCTTCTGCGCTTCGTTCAATGCCGAAGAGACGGGCTTCCTGAATTCAATGTTGCTGGCCGAAAACCCGTTCGCACCTGAGATGCTTGCCATCGAAAAGTGGCCTCAGCCCGGCGGGTCTGTTCGGGAGCGACCATGCCTGGGCAAGCTTCTTCCACCATCACTTGAAACGGTAGCGGACAGGCCCTTGTACCGCGGCTATGAATGCTCGCGTACTTGTGGGAATCGCCAGTCAAGCTACAAGCGTAATCTTAGGTTCCCCCATCACTTCTTTTTCTGCCTGCAGCCAATCCTCCAGGTCGTGGCCAGTGACGCCACCCCTTTGCTCAAAAAGTTCGTATGCCCGGGCACGGATTTTCCCCTCGAGTTCCGGTGGATACAGGGTTTCGGTCTCCACGGGATTCTGGAACTCCTTTGCACATTTGTTGACCATCGCATTTCTCCGGGTTGTATCGCTCAGTTTCTATCCCTTCAGAAGTGCTCTCCTCTCCGGGAGATTGAGCCGGCGTGCAATGGTGTGGGATTCACGTGATCTTCAAATGAATTCGGTACCCGTAGTTTCTCTTTCCTCGGGCTTAAGGCCAATACTCCCTAGACAGTATTTGGAGTCACAAAACAGGTGAACCATCAGAGAGGCACGACCAGAGTGAGGGGTTGGACTTATCTCAGCGCAATGATGGAAGCCAGGCTTGCAACCGCCATGGTTGCGAGGGAGACTGCCATCCAACGCCGGAAGACCTGTTTCCCAATGGTCACGGCCAGGACGAATTTGAGGACCGTATTGGACAGGACTCCTACAGCAATAGCTTGGGCGGCGATGGCAACAGGAATCTGTGCCTCCGCCCCTTTGGCCATGGAGACGGTAAGAGCATCTACATCCGTAAAACCCAAAGCTGCGCCGGACCAGAGCAATCCCGCCTGGCCCCAGTGGGTTCGAACTATGTATACGGCAAACAGGACGATCTGGAAGAGCACCGTCATCTCCAGGGCGGAGACTATTTGCAAGGGGTTTCGTGAGATCTGAGCTAGTTGTCCTTCGTTGCCCGCATCCTTATCTTTATCTTTGCGCCGCCAACCCACAGAGTAGATCGTCAGCCCCGCAAGGAATGGCGCTGCCACGTAGGGCAATAAAGCCAGAGCGAGCCCAGGTCTCAGGATCAACGTGGCAAGCAACACCCGGAGATTCATTACCGTACATGCTCCCACAACTCCCAGTGCGAGAGGGGCCGCGTAGTGTTCCTCCTGACGACTAATACGTGAAAACGTGAATGTCACAGCCGTCGAAGAGATAAGTCCGCCCAAAAGCCCGGTTACGGAGTAGCCGCGGCCAACACCAACAAGCCGCCGTGCAATGTAACCCAAAAAACTGAGGCCGGAAAACAGCAGAACGAACAACCAGAGTTGCCGTGGCCGAATACCGCCAAAGGGCCCGAAAGGACCGTGAGGTAAGAGCGGCAGAATAACGACCGCCATGACGGCAAAGCGGATGCCGGCCCTCAATCCAGCATCATCAATCCGGGCGATGGTCGCGTGTAGGTGAGACTTCTCGACCAGGAGCAGTGTGGTAACCGCAATCACTCCGCTGCCCAGCACCAGAGAACCTGTTCCGGATAACACGCCTGCAGCCAGAACCACCAAAGCCGCGACCTCGGTGGTGCCATCCACGTGCCGCCGGCTGGCTGCGATATACGCGGCAACGACGAGGCCAGCGGCTCCTGCCAGAAGTACGACCGCGAAAGCTTGAAACGCAAGCGACCAGAGATAGCCAGCCAATCCCGCCAACCCACCAAGCAGGGTGAAGGTGCGGAGACCCGCAAAGTGAGCCTCAGGGCCACTGGCGTGCCCTGACCACTCACGTTCCAGGCCAACAGCAGAGCCACCCAGCGCAGCGATGGCGACGCCGATCATGGTTTGTTGTTCGAGGACCACCGTGAAGCCGTGCTTTCCGAACTCAACAAGCTAATCCAACACTAGTTCGTGTCTCCCCGCAAGGTCAAAACTGGACAAGGGGAGCGGGCAAGAACGTGATGGATGGTAGTCGAGCCAACATGAGCAGTGAACAGTGGGTGTGCGGCATGACGTGCGCTTAGCACGATCAGGTCGGCCTCTTGCTCCTCAATGGCTTTCAGAATCACTTTCGAAGAAGGACCAAATTCCACGAGGCAGAGAATGGCGGCTTGAAGCATAGGAAAATCAAAATATTGTTTTTGGAGAGGTTTGGCCAACGCGTCGCGGCACAGGACGGTGAACGCGCTTGATGAGATCGAAGGGGCGCTCGTGTGTGTAACGCGAGAGCGGGCGCGGATAAAGGGCTATTTTGCACTAGCTTAAACCAGATAAGGGGGCGAGATCAATTGGGACCCGATGTCTGGGGCGCTAACCTCCGTACCCAGACCATTCGCTTGCCCGAACGATCCAGGAGTGGGTTCCACGCGAAGTCGCGCACGATTGACAACGCCCAAGGACGTGGCTTGAAGCATAGGAAAATCAAAATATTGTTTTTGGAGAGGTTTGGCCAACGCGTCGCGGCACAGGACGGTGAACGCGCTTGATGAGATCGAAGGGGCGCTCGTGTGTGTAACGCGAGAGCGGCGCGGATAAAGGGCTATTTTGCACTAGCTTAAACCAGATAAGGGGGCGAGATCAATTGGGACCCGATGTCTGGGGCGCTAACCTCCGTACCCAGACCATTCGCTTGCCCGAACGATCCAGGAGTGGGTTCCACGCGAAGTCGCGCACGATTGACAACGCCCAAGGACGTGGCTTGGGTCGAGGTCTCTTTCGCTGGCGTAGAATCAGAAACACTGCCTCGGTGCTTCCGCTCAGTCCTCGTGGGGCGAGAATTCCGAAGTTATGGACCGCGTGCTGGTAGCGTTCTGGAATGTGTTGTGCCCAGGCATCCATAAACTGATGTAGGGTGTATTGCACTTCAATTTTACGACGTAGGTTCTTGTCCTTGTACCAGAAGCGGACCTTCTCCTCGTCAATGTATGTGATACGGCGCTGCGCGATGGGAGGTCGCCTCGCGTACCGGCCGCCATACCTCAGGAAGTGCTCCTTGGAACCCAAGATCTGGATTTTGACGTTCCACCAGCGATTTTCTTCATGAGCCAAGTGTGTTTCCATCTCATCGACAGTCATCTCGGTGTGAAGCACACTGGCTCGAAGGGCAGCACGGAGAAGTAGAATCACGCTCTTTCGCCAATGCTCCATTATCCACTTTCGGTCGTAGTACACCTGCGAAATCCATTTTCCCGACCGGTGTAGGCCGCCGGCCGTAACCATGGTGTGCACATGAGAATTGAATTCAAGTTTTCCGTTGAAAGTGTGTGGAATTGAAATCACCCCGATTTGAATGCCATGTTTTGCTGATGCATGGGCCCGCAGAACACTCGCGGCAAGGGCAGGCAAGGCTTTCATCAGGCGGGGATTGTCGCGGAACAGGGGCCAGAGGACATCAGGCATCGTGAAGGTGATGCCCTTGTATGGAATATCCGGTAGCGCTGCCCATCGCTCACGCTGCCACTGTATTGTGGTTCGAGTGCCGCAACTAGAGCATCCGCGACCTTTGCATGTATGGAAGACAATCCGCTTTTCGTTTTCCGAGGCGTATACCTCGGCACCCAGCGCCGATGTGCCACAAAGCAGAGCCTTTCGAAAGCTTTCTCGAACTCTTGGCGGGGTCTGGTCGCGGTCCCAGTATGGCTGGGTTTGGGATAAAATTCTCTTAAGCGAACTCCTGCGCTTTACTAGCATTCGGATCCTGTGTTCGTAAGAAAATTGGTTGCGAGATCTTTTCCCAGAGAAATTATCGTGCGGGCGGTCCGGGTCATGCGCACCTCAACCAAGCCAGGCTGTCGCTCTTCCTGCCGCAAGAGCCCACGCAAGACTGTTATTGAGTCCATTCCTGTGTTGGTACGCAACGGGCTGGAGATGGACTTTCGGACGATCTCGCGGGTTTGACGCTGCCAAAGATGTTCGCCAAGCTCATTGACTTGGTCCGTTTTGGATAGACTGGACAGCTTTGCAGCCCGACTGATTGACACAGCTCCGTCTCGAACGGCTTCAAGTAGCCTGGGGTGAGCACTCTTGAGGACTTGTTTGACCTTACTTACATTGCGGGAGCAAACTCCTGCGGCTTCGGCAATCTTTTCTCTTACATCGATTTGCAAAGGGTTCGGCAATTTTGCCGAACCCTTGTGCTTGCCTCCAAACTGTTGGTTCGCCATCGCGTCGCGCTGGAAGCTCGGCTCCAATCTGAGTGCGACCTCGATTCGCACAAAGGCGCTCCAGCCGTTTCTCACCCGGTGGTGTGCAAGGATGAAAAGAAGCGCTTGCTCTTCGTCGAGCGGGTACTCGATGCAGTTGACTTGCTCCGTATTCTCCAAAAGTGCTAATTGCCACTGACCGAAACCGCCTAGGAGAATCCCCGCCGTCGTGATCAGGACCGGTTCGACGGCAATGGAACTGGCATCGGATTTTGCCGCCTGGTTGAGTTCGGGTGCCGCGTTATGCAATCCAAGTTCATCCAATGCTGGATGCAAGTGGAGTTCTCCGGGAGCTCTAAGAACCGGATGCCCATGCCGTCCAGGATTGTCTGATGTCGCCACAGCCGCACCAGGGCGCGCCAAATGAAGGACTGATCCAGGCGTGACAACCTGTGTATCTCCCGATACGCTGGCCGGAGTCGCCGGGTTGATCACAATGCGGTTGACTGGTCCTAAGGTATTCATGTCCTTTTCAGGCACATCATGTTTGCTGGATGATTGAGACTCAACCAACGAGGGATGATTGACGAGCGAAAATCGGGCTCGGTTCCAGTTTTCGTGCAGTTGTCTTGGAGGGCGACTGACCGAATCGGCTTCCAGTTCTTTGGCGTCTGGCTTCGAGGTCAGCAGCAGGTCATCAGGCGAGCCGCCCAGGGCATCGGCGGGCTCAGTGTGAACTAGTTGGCAATCGTTCAATTATCCACCCTGGCGGAAATGCAATGTGAGGCAAACACAGCATCCCGCGGCTGCGGACCTCAATTGACAAAATTGGGTCCAACTTGGGTCCAAAACCTAGCTTCTATGGGTGGTTTTCCTGCGAAAAGAAGGGATAAGCGTTGTTGATTCAGCGGCACTTAGCAATTTACCGTTGGGCTCATAACCCAAAGGTCGCTGGTTCAAATCCAGCCCCCGCAACCAACCTCCATCAATGACTTACAGGCGCCCAATATGTGGCGCTTTTTGATTTTGTCCGTGTTTTGTCCGTGTCTCCAAAGATGGAGCCACTTCCAACACGAACTTCCTGAAGCATGACTCTAGGGAACATCGCTACTTGCGTTCCAGCTGCCAGGGAATTAGGGGAGTCGGCGAAAGACCTGCATCATTGGTTCGTAATCGCATACACCATATCGCCGACGAAGCGCTTGAACGACTCGTTCTCCACGAACTGCTTATAGACCTGAGTGTCGTCCTTCAGCAGATGCTGCATGACCTTGGCCAGAGCTTCGTCGTGGGCCATGCGTGCGGTGTGCGGCGTGTTCTCCTTCGCGTTCTTATAGGCCACGTCGGCGGCGACCTGTGGCGCGATGTCGTCGCGGATGCGCTTGACCACGCGGTCGGCATCGGTAAAGAGCGTGCCGAAGTGATCGTTGAATGTCTTGAGGATATTGCTCAAGCGGTCCATCTCGGGTTCGCTCCTACGGCCGCTGGCGTCCGTTGGGGCCGGCTCGACCTCGGCGTCCTTGTCCTCAAGCGCGATCTTCATGACGGCCTTCTTCTCTACCCGATAGCTGTCCATGTCGATGGCTTCAAGGATGCCTTTGGAGAGGTCTTCCTCCTTGGGCGCAGGCAACTTGGGCGTAAGCAGATTGAGCATGATCGAGAGCTTCTCCCATTCGGTGTTGCTGTAGGGGATCACCGATGAGAGAAAACTGTACGTGCGGCAGAACGCTTTGGCGTTGCCCTTGAACTCCACCTGGCCGTCCTCGTCGAGCCTGTCAGATGCCGTATGCAGCTCTCCGTTCAACCCTGAAGGAGTTTTTGATTTTCCTATGATTCAAGGACCTGGGGCTGGAGCCGATACCTGAAATCCTCAGGGATCTGGCTCGGAAAGCATTCGAGGAAGAAGGTGAACGTCCCCGGAGTGATCGAGATCAATCCAGAGGGTGGCAAGACTGCACGGATGTTCGCCGCCGCGCCGGAGTGGCAAGCTGGCGATTGGTACGTGGATCGAAACGCCGCGTGGACTGAACCATTCATCGAGCAGATCACCATGTTCCCCAACGCGGCTAACGGCGACATGTGCGACATGATGTCGCAGGCCGCGGCGTGGCTGGTACGCTCCAGGATGTTCACGTTCACGATCTCAAACGCTTTCACAGGAGAGATTCTTGAGCAGTACTAGAAGACCGCCAGAATGGCTGACCGATCGCGTTGACACTGCGGACCGAATCACTTTAATGGCGCGAACCGATGCAAAGCTGTGATGTCCTCAACAGTCTGGCTATAGCTGCGCGCCACCCTTAATCTGCAGAACTCGTGCTGCGCCAAGGCGGGCGCACTCCACAGCCCAACGGCAAAACGCCACTTGGACTCCATCAAAACAAGCAACACCAATAGCGCCTCAAAGGCGGCATTTATTTGCGTTCATTCCAACGCAACGAGATAACTTGCTACGTGCCCAGTATGACACCCCTCTTTGAACTAGAGCACGGAGTTCGAAGATGTATGTTTTCCGGCCCTGGTAATAATAGAAGAGAGTCGGAAGCGGTCGCCTCGCAGCCAGATGTCGGAACATTCGACGGGGCGGCCATCCTCCAGGTAGACGATCTGCTCCATGTACATCACCGGAGATCCGACAGCTATCCCAAGAGCTGAGGACTCGGCAGACGTGGCCACCCGAGCTTCGGAAGTTCGACGGGCCCAGCTCAGCCTCAGCTCGTATCTATCCTCCAAGCAACGGAAAAGCCGCAATTCCTGGAACTTTTCCTGCTCAATCCCAGGGCACAACTCGTATCGAACATAGTTTTTGGTCAAAATGATTGGAACGTTGTTTACAAAACGACGCCTCTGCAGCGAAAAAACAAGATTATCCGGTCCCAGATTGAGCAGGGCTCGCACCCGCGTGTCGGGCACGACGATGCGCTGGTCTAACACCTCCGTTACAAACGGGATATGTTGCAATATCAGGTCTTCAGAAAATGCGATCAATTGGTCCGTAAGCGAGCTTTCAATCTGCGCCCCAGAGGTGACAAAGGTCCCTTTGCCGTGAATTTGCATCAAGCGGTTATTGGCGATAAGTTCACCTATCGCTTGCCGCAAGGTTCCGCGGCTGACCTTTAGCGAACGCGCCAGATCTTCTTCCGCTGGCAGTTTGTAGTGCGACGGCCACCTGCCTCCCTCAATTTCCTGCATCCATCCAAGCCTTGATTTGCAGATAAAGGGGCTCTGGATGGTTTTTGTTTAGAGAAGTAACGTGCAACGAAAATTTGGGACCCGCTTTGGGTTCCTTGACCGCCTTCCCGCGGGCGTTCGCAGAGTTCCTGCCGCGAGAGATCAGGCTACTAGGCATGATCACCGCCTATGAACTCCAAGATGGAGGAACCAGGTAGCTTGACCAGAGGTTCGTAATTTCCGTAATCACGCACGCGTTTGTATGGCACATTCTTTACTGTATTGTACGAACAGATGAAATGCCAGCGGCGGTGCTCAGATTCATTGGCATCCGAGCGATGCAGGAGATTGCAATCAAAGAAAACCGCGTCCCCTGGTTTCAGTTCAACATAAACCAGCTCAAACACCTTCTTCGCGGCTTCGATATGTTCCTCATCCGCCACCATCTGTTCCTGAATGCGACGATGATCTATGCGCCCTAAACGCTGCGATCCGCTAAGTACCTGAAGACAGCCATTTTCGCGGGTTGAGCGGTTCACGGCAATGAGGCAGCTCGCCATGGTGGGAAGAAGGCATCCATAGTTGTACCAATAGCCATAGTCCTGATGCCACTCCCACGCTCCACCATGGCGAGCTTGCTTCATCGTCATCTTAGCGCTGTACAAATAGACGCTGTCCCGCAGCAGACACTCCATCGTGTCAACGATGCGTTCGTTGCGTGGGAACATTCCGAAGAGATCATCCCCAGGCCTGTTCCACATCTTCAGTGCGACCTGATTCCCGAGGCTGTCTGCTTTGGTCATCATGGATTGTGGAGAGAAATCCTGCCTCTGCCGCCGCACGAAGGGCAGCGATTTCCGCCGGCGCAAAGAGTTGTTCAGCAATCAAAAACCCGCAGTCCTGGTAGCGACGCACCTCGGTTCTGGAGATACCAAAGCTCATAGCATCAATCCGATCAACCATAAATTACATATACGTATTACTACGACAGTAAACTAGAAAGACTATACCATTCTTGGGTTTCAGGGAAAACAACATCCCCTGGAATTTCTAGGCCTGTTGGGATTATTTGCTTGATAATCACCAAAACCCTTGTCCCCCCAACCAAAACTGTTTTGTCTTGACAGATGCGTACAAGGAGAGATAGAGTCTCGGCGAGTTGTAGAGAGACGTATAGAGACGTATAACACGAAGCCGTTTCAGGATGGTTCGAATTCCTTTTCGACAAGGAGTCGTCAATGATGAATCGCGAAGCCTTAGAGACCAGTCGGCCAAACCGGCTGCTCTGCGTTTGGATATTGGTCGTATTTGCACTGATCGCAACTTTGTCCCAAGGTCAATCAGTTCAAACGGGAACCCTGCTTGGAACAGTCATGGACTCCAGTGGAGCCATGGTCCCCGACGTCACAATCACCGTGACCAACGACACGGGGCTCGTGGTCAGAACCGTGAAGTCCTCCGGCGATGGCAGCTACATGCTCCAATCATTGCCGCCAGGTAGTTATGAACTCGCCGCCGAAGGCCAAGGTTTCGGCAAGGTACAAAAAGCAAACATCCCCTTGCGCGCCGGTGATAATCTCCGGATCGATGTCACTTTGATGCCTCCGTCCGTGACTCAGAGCGTGCAAGTGATCGGGACCAAAGCGCCGCTAGTGGATACAGTGGACGCAAACCGCGATCAGACATTCGATTCCAGCGAGTTCCGCGATGTGTTGTTGCCGGCGAACGATGTCACTAGCCTGGTCTCATATCTCCCTGGGGCGGTCAACTCATCGATTCAAAATGGTCGAGCCTATACCCAGATCCAGGTGCTCGTAGACGGCGCAACTGATGGCGACGAGTATCAGGACGGAGGAAACTGGCAATTCAATCCGCCACCGGAGGACGTTTCGGAGTTTCGGGTGACCCAAAACAACTACACCGCGGAACTGGGTGGAACTAGTGGTATTCGCGAGGAGATGATCACCAAGTCAGGTACAACTCGGTTCCACGGGTCGGTCTTCAGCTATCTTAGAAACGAGGCGTTCAACGCTAAACCATGGGGGAGCCCAACAAAAGCTGAGACTCGGTACTTTTACAACGGGTACACGATTGGCGGCCCGATCAAGAAAGAACGGATTTACTTCTTCTTCTCAAACTATTTCAGGCGGGAGAACGAGCCCTCCTCCAGTTTCCGAACTTGGCCTACGCAGGCGGAGGCAAGTGGAGATTTCAGTGCATGGCTCAACCCGCCAAATGGACTGGCTCCACGGATTATCACCAATCCTGTTACGCAACAGCCTTTCCAAGGCAATATCATTCCCCAGTCCATGCTCAATGCCAATGCGGTTGCTTATCTGAAAACTTTCTATCCGCTGGTTTCCGATCCACAGGCACTTGTGAACAACGGCTACACGTCGGGGTCCAAACACAATAACGATGATTACTACAATGCCCGGTTCGACTTTCGGGCCAGTGATAAGCTGAACATGTACGTACGCCTCGGTTACGACAACCGCCTTCAAACGTCGAGACCGGCCTCCGCTCCGCCTAGACTGCCTCATCCCGATGCATCGAACTATCTGGGGATAATGTACAGTGGCACTGTCGCAGGAACCTATCTTTTAGTCCGAAAGTTCTGCTTGACTTCCAGGCGGTCTTTAACCACACCGACGGACCCACGGTACTCGTGTATCCCAAAGATGCACTGCTCAGCGAAATGCCGGGGTGGAACGGTTTCCTTTTCCCGAATGCGAGTGTGGGAGATATTCCTGCTATCGCGCTTGGGCAGAACTACACTTCCATCAATCGAGGCGGACCCCGCGGGAATAAATGGTCGACAGCCAATCTCCGCGGGAATCTCACGATACAGCGAGGCAGGAACAACATCAAGCTCGGTGTGGACGAAGTGTACCGCATCTCGATAACGACAACCTACAATAATCCAAGCTTCAACTTTGACGGATCAATGACTGGCGACGCCCTCGCCGACCTTTTGATTGGCAGGGCCTACAGCTTCTCTCAGATGAACCAGCCGACAATTTATAACGGGGCGAGTGCTATCCAGTCCGGGCTTTACGTCCAAGATCAGATTAAGGCCGCCCGCCGACTGGTTCTCACGCTCGGCCTGCGTTGGGAACTGGATCCAATCTATAAGCGAGATCGAGGCCAGGAGTTTGCCCGTTTCGTCCCCAGCCTGTATGACCGAAACACGGCCAGCCAAATTGATCCAACCACAGGCACGATCATTGGTACTCCGAACAATACAGATGGAATCCAGGTAGTTGATTCAGCAGGAGATGTATCCCGTCTCGATTTCGCGCCGCGCATATCTTTTGCGTATTCCCCATGGGGGAACAAGACCGTCCTCCGGGCTGGTTATGGAATTTTCTATGACCACCTGCCGATAAACACGGGTAGCCTATTGTCGAATCCGCCATTCGTTTTCAGTGAGACCGTGTATAACGTACCGTTCGACGATGCTAGTAGTGGCCAGCCTGGTGCACAGTATCCGCCGTCATTGCAGTCTCTTAGCCTGCCAGTAAAAACTCCAATGTCTCAGAAGTACTCGGCTGGGATACAACACGAGTTCTCTGGACTGATGGCACAAGTGGACTACGTCGGCGATTTCTCCACCAACGAGCCGAACTACGGTGCTTGGTACGGTTACGACCAACAACCGTTTTACTTGGATATTAACCAACCTGCACCGAATGCCGGTGTTGTAGCAGGCACCGTGGCGCTTGATTCGGTGCGGCCGTTCTATGGCTTCGGGGCGATCCAGGCGACCGCCTTTGGCATTAACAGTCGCTACAATGCGCTCCAGGCCCAGGTACGAAAGTCGCTTTCGAATGGTTTGTTTTTTCAGGCGGCGTATACGCTGAGTAAGTTTACTCGATCCGGTGGCAACACCGATGCACTAAACTTGGCCTACGACGCGGGACGATCGGCGTACGACCGACCCCAGATTTTTAGCCTTCTCGGTACCTATGAGCCTCCGCTTCTCAAAAACTCCTCATCTCGAGCAGTGCGTGATCTCGGCTACGGTTGGGTCTTTTCCACAAACTTCCGAGCCTTGTCCGGAGTTCCAATGGGCGTCTGGATGCCCACCGATACGGTTGGCATCGGCCATCCAGTTCGCGCGAATTGGGCGGGTCATGTGAGTATGCCTCGTACCATGGCCCAGTGGTTTGACCCGACGGCGTTCTCAGCTCCTGCTCCCTTGGTGTTTGGCAATACACCTATTGATGCCATCCGCGGGCCAGGCTCCTTAAATTTTGATATGGGCTTGTTTCGCGATTTCAAGATAAAAGGAGCGGGCCACCATCCAAGCTCGATTTGAGGCTTACAATGTGTTGAACCACTTCACCCCCAATAATCCTGACGTTACTTTCGGCGACCCAACCCTCGGTTCGATCACCGGGAAGTGCTGCCAGCGAAACCTCCAGCTAGGAGTTAAGGTCTTGTTCTAAACAGGCTAGCGGCCTGCGGGCAAATTCGGGGGCGAATTGCCCCCGAATTCGGGCCGAGGCAAAAGTCCCGCTGGGGAGTGGCTGCTGTCGTGAATACCCTCTGATTGGATGGCCTGCCCTGGACCCTTAAGAAAGAAAGCGATGATAGCGAGAAATCATCTCCATCAGCTGGTTTTCAGCATCTGCGTTTGTCTTGTGAGTTGCACCGCATGCCGGGCGGAAGAGCTTTCGGTTAATGAAGGATGGAAGTTTCAGGTTGACCCCGGGGACATAGGGATCCATCAATCGTGGGCTGCCCCGGCTTTTGACGACTCACTTTGGCAGACAGTTAAAGCGGGCGAATCCTGGGCGGCGCATGGTTATTTCGGATATAGCGGGATCGCGTGGTATCGCAAGCGCATCCCCGTGCCCGAAAGGTTTCAGGGTCAATTCATTGTCTTTAGGGGTATAAAAGAAAGCTGCATCGTGTACGTGGACGGTGCCGAAGTCGGGCGCTATGGGCCTTCTCCAGATCCCAAACTGCGTGGCCTGTTCTCGGGTGCGCCACCGTTTCGCCTGCGCTTGCCTCGCAAATCGGAAGTTGTGATCGCCCTGCGAGTCGTAGGTAACGACAATCATACCCAGGACACCGTTGGACCGGGTTTGGCCGGGAGCATCTCTCTCTCCGACGACGTTTTGGTTTCTTATGAGGGCTACTGGCTTGCCCCGGATGAGTATGTCACTTGGCAGCATTGGCTGGAAGCAATGCGAGACGAACGAGCCCGCCGGCGAGCCCAGCTCGGAAACGATCGGCACATCTACGAAGGAAACTTTGCCTGGAACTCGCGCAATTTCGTGGAGGCATTTGTATTCGTATACGACACCGCGTTCTACGATGCCGCGAAAAGGCGTTATCGGATTGATGAGTATTTGAACGATGGCCAGAAGCGTTTCGGTGGCTATGACAGCCTGCTTTTGTGGCATGCCTACCCGAATATCGGAGTGGATGCCCAGAACCAGTTCGCGATGTTGCGGGACCTGCCGGGGGGTATCTCCGGACTTCGCGATGCCATTGCGCAGGCCCATTCACGGGGTGTGAAGACCTTCATCGCCTACAACCCCTGGGACCGCGACACAGCTCGGGAGAATGAGCCTCACGTGCAAAGTCTGGCTACCCTTGTCAGGCAATCAGATGCCGATGGTGTCTTTCTTGACACTACGGACTATACCCCGGAAGTACCCCTCAGGAATGCCGTGGATAGCCGACGACCCGGCGTGACCCTGGAGCCGGAAGGTGGGTATGGGGATGATGGCGTCGCCGCACTGAACGCAACCTGGGGACAGGGATTTCCGGTGGCTGGTTATCCGGATCATGTCCGGGGTGTTCCGATTGCCAAGTGGACAGAGCCGCGAGTCATGATCCATTACGACGGCAACCGGTGGCGGCACGATCGTACAACCATGTTTCAGCACGCGTTTCTGAACGGGACAGGCGTGGTGATCTGGGAAGACATTTTTGGCACATGGAACCGTTACACAGAGCGTGACGAAGCCATGCTGCGGCGCATGCTGCCCATCGAGCGCTACTGCGCTGACCTGCTCACTAGTGAGGATTGGGAGCCGTTCTATCCGACTCTGTTGCAGGACGTGGACGCCAGCTACTGGCCCGGGCACGGCCGGAGTCTGTGGACAATCGTCAACTGGAGTAATGAGGCTAAGTCTGGAAATGTGTTGCGGGTGCCGCATAAAGCGGGCACACGATACTTTGATCTCTGGAACGGAGTAGAACTTAACCCCCTCGTTCAGGGTTCAACCGCAACGCTGAGAATCTCAGAAATCGAGCCGCACGGCGCGGCCTCGGTACTGGTTCTTGACGGAACCCCAGAACCCGAATTGAAGAGACTGCTGCAAAGTCAAAAGGAGCAGGCGGCAGAAAAGCTTTCCTCTTATAGCGACGAGTGGCCAGAACCAGCACCGCCAACCTATAAAACCGTCGCACACCCTTCTCCGGCTGCGGCCGGACAAGTTCCGCAAGACATGGTTCTGATTCCTGCGGTGAAACATTTTCTGATGTCCATCACCCACAACTTGGGAGAAGGCAGCTGCTATCCGGACGATGACCGATCCGACTGGCCGCGGCGCCGCTATTTCATGTATGAGGAAGGCGAGCACTTTCGCAACATCCTTCATCAAATTATGGTTCCCCGGATACCAGGCTTCCTCATGGATAAGTATCCGGTGACCAACACCCAATATCAGACGTTTCTCGAGAGCATCGGATACCGTCCCGCTGACTCAGCCAACTTTTTGAAAGACTGGGATTGGAGTGATCCACAGCACCCCAAACCGCCGCCCGGTTTTGAGAACCACCCAGTGGTCTGGGTTGATCTGGATGATGCGCGCGCGTATGCCACCTGGGCAGGCAAACGCTTGCCAACAGAAGAGGAGTGGCAGTATGCAGCCGGAGGGGCCGAGCAATTGCGATATCCCTGGGGCGATGCAATGAAGGCCGGAGTTGCCGATGACAAGGGCCCGACAACCGCCCCAGTAGAGGCTTTCCCTGGAGACAGCAGCCCTTTCGGAATTCATGACATGTCAGGCAATGTCTGGCAGTGGACCGATAGCGAGCACAATGACGGCAATCGTTATGCGCTGCTTCGAGGCGGTTCGTTTTACCAGGTAGGAGGCTCGAGTTGGTACTTCGACCGCTTTGTGCATATGGGACTTTCCAAGGGCGAGTGGTCCGCCCGGCCGGTTGGGTATCACGTCAAGATGTTTCTCATGTCCCCAAGCGAAGATCGCAAGGCCACGATTGGCTTCCGCTGTGTGAAGGATGTGGAGCAATGAAGGCCCTTGCAATCAATGAAGGCCCTGGCAGTCAAGGAGCAATTTCGTGGGCAGAGTTACGGTAGTCGGCAGTTACATTGTCGCCCTGACTATGGATACTGAGCGATTGCCCGTGGAGGGGGAGACCGTTCATGGTCGCAACTACCAGAGCACTCATGGCGGAAAAGGCTCAAACATGGCGGTCAGCGCCGCCCGCCTGGGAGCTGAAGCAGCATTCATCGGCAAAATCGGGCGGGACGCCTTTGGTGAGCAATTCCTTGCTCTGCTGGCCTGCGAACATATCAGCCCAACGGGAGTCATGTATTCGAAGGAGAAGCCAACAGCTGCCGGGTTTATCATCTGCGACTCGCGAGGCAACAATGCCATAGTCATCGACATGGGTCCCAATGCCGAACTGTCACCAGATGATGTCGCGGCTCATGCCGGCCTGATCGAGCAATCTGACGTGATCGTGTCACCACTGGAAATTCCTTTGGGGACCGCTTTGGAGGCTGCCCGCATAGCCAGCAGCAGTGGTGTCAAATGCATACTGAATCCTGCTCCTGCCGCCGATCTCCGACAACGCGACTTGAGTTGTTGCTTTGCTCTTACGCCGAATGAAACCGAAGCGCGTGTATGTCTTGGCCTTCCGCCCAACGCGGACATCTCTGACCAGGAACTGGCTATATTACTGCTGGACCTGGGATGTAAGCACGTGATGCTGACACGCGGCGCTGCAGGCGTACTTTGGGCCAGTCGCGAAGGCGTGCATTCCTTCCCCGCGGCGAACGTGCGCGTGCTCGACACCGTAGGCGCTGGAGACGCGTTCAATGCCGGACTGGCAGTAGGGTTGAGCGAGGGCGCGAGTGTGGCAGAGGCGATTGCCTTGGGCGTAGCGACGGCCTCTCTTTCCACCGAGAAACGGCAAACCATAGCTTCCTATCCTTGCCGCGATGCCGTTACGCCTTTCGTTGCGCAAGTGCTGCAAGGGGTGCAAGTATGTCCTTCCAAGTGAGTATTGCGATGGTATTGATCGCGGGCATACTGCAAGGAACATTCGTGCTTCCCATGACGCTCACGAAGAACTGGCGATGGGAACACACCTGGGCAATGTTCTCTTTGTTTGGAATGCTTTTGTTTAATTGGATTCTTGCAATCGTCACGATCCCTCAAACGTTGGCGATCTACCGTGCCGTTTCTTTTCCACAGATTGGCGCCTTGATACTTTTCGGCGCGGGCTGGGGAATTGGCGCTGTCCTTTTCGGAATCGGCATGGACAAACTCGGCATGGCCTTGGGCTATCCCGTTATTATGGGCTTGATCGCAAGCCTCGGAGCGCTGATACCCCTGGCGGTGTTATTTCCGGGCTCTATGATCAGGGCCAGGGGCGCCACGATAATAGCGGGCACATTGGTCACAATTCTCGGTATCGCGCTGTGTTCTTATGGAGCTTCGCGAAAATCCTCGTTCCTTCCCACCAAGAGCGCAAGCGACACACTGCGGATTGGGCTTGTAGTAGCTATTTTTGCAGGTGTTCTTTCTTGCCTACCGAATGTAGGGATGGCGCTTGCCAGACCGATTATCCATGCCGCAGAGCTTCAGGGTGTGCCGCATAGTCAATCTGCAAACTCCGTCTGGGTCGTCTTGTTCACCGTTGGTTTTGCCGTCAATGGGTTGTATTGCGGTTACCGCCTCTGCACTGGACACAGTTGGAGGCAATACTTTGGTCCTCGCTCCACAACGAATTTCTTGCTATGTGCGGCGATGGGGCTCATGTGGATTGGAAGTTTTTACTTCTATGGAATAGGAGCGGCAGGCTTGGGACGGTGGGGTGCGATTATCGGATGGCCGGTCTTTATATCTTCGTCAATCGTTGTCGGAAATCTGTGGGGACTGGGCCGCGGTGAATGGCGGGGTGCTTCTCCACAGTCCAAGTCATTTCTGGCTTCCGGGTTGGTGGTCCTCCTGTTTGCCATCGCCACTGTTGCCTGGAGCAATGCAATTTGATGGATTATGAAGATTGAAGCTCGAGTGTCTAGAACAAACGCACGTTTCTTGAGAGCCGAACAGACGCGTGGCCGCTGGATGCGGTACGATACGGCTTATCTCCTCAAGCGGTTTTATTTTTGTGAACGCGCGCTCCTCTTATGCCAGGCAGCGTGGTTACCACGAATTCCTTCTCTACCGGCAAAGTTAGGCCTGGCGCAGGCCATATGGGAGAATGCCCAAACTGCAAACGCCTTACGTGAACGGATCTTCGAGTTGCGCTATCCCAGCCGATTGCTAGAAGAAGAAGGGGCCGATGCATCACTCGTCGGTCTCTATCAGAACTTGCTGCACGCTCCTTCTGTCCCCGCATTTCTCCACGGGCTTGCCCACGTGCTAGTGCCGGCCCTGCGGGTAGCGTATGCCTCCTATCTCGAATTGTCGGACCCGATCGCCGATGCTCCAACTCGGCGCTTTCTGAGTGTTGCGCTCGAAGACAAGCAACGGCAGGAGAAAAACGCAGCCACCTGGCTTAGTGAAGCTGGCCTTCCTGCAGAAAAGTCAAGTGCAGACGGACGGCCTTGGGCGCTCGCCATGGCGGAGAGACTGGAATCCCTCGGCGGAATTGGTGTGGTGGGGGCCACAGATTCCGTTGGTTCAGAAGAAATGTTGCCAGGCTCGGCTCCCTACTCGGTACCGGATAGGCCGGAACGGGATTCACGATTTTGGCCATGCCGCTTCTATTGGCCGGACAATTTCGATGCGAAGTTTCCTTATGGAGAAGGTTTAGCTTTGCAAATGCGGGCCGCCATAAGTCATTTGAATGAGGTCTGGGCGGTTGAGACTGGCGGGATTATCCTCAGCTCCTTTGCAGAGGCGCTGCCTTGGGAGTGGGTGCGGGATGCCGCTCGCTGGACCTACGACGAGGCTCGCCACTGCCAAATGGGCTATGACCGCCTGCTGAGTTGGGGATTCGCACCGGCAGAAATCCCATTGGGGACTTATATCTACGAGAGCGTCGCGGGCGAAGACCCGATTTACCGGCTGGGAATGTTGTTTTTCTTCGAAACCAAGAATATCCAGAAAAAACAGGTGCGTTCCCGCATTTTCCATTCCTACGGCGACGCGGTCAGCGAGCATGACATGGATTTCGATTGGGCTGACGAGACCATGCATGCCGCGTACGGAAAGCGTTGGCTAAAGGAAATTCTTGCGTTAGGCGATAGACCTGGACTAACCGCGGATGCTGTCCAGCGTCATTGTTCGCAGCTGGTAGAGCGATTTGTGGCCACGGCGACTCCCTCAGAAATGGCCGCATTAAAGCAGCGGAGCGACGCCTTGTTGGCTAAGGCCTCACAGATTGGGAAAACCCAGGGGGCAAAATAGTGATTTTGCATTGTAGGAAGTACTTCTCCTTCAAGCGATACTTTGGCCGAGTCTGGCTTTTATCAAGCATCAGTTTGCTCGCCATTAGCTGCGTTGCCTTTTGCCATGCGGAAGATGTCGCCATCAACGGCAATTGGAAATTTCACGTAGATCCGGACAACATTGGTATGAGCCAATGCTGGATGCAGCCCAATTTCGACGATTCGCGATGGGAAATGCTATCTGCGGCTCGTTCCTGGTCGGCACAAGGCCACTTCAACTACGACGGTGTCGGCTGGTATCGCAGGCGGATCTCCATTGAACCGCGTTTTCGCGGCAAATTTGTTGTCTTTCGCGCAGTGAATGACAGTTGCGCGGTTTACTTCGACGGCAAGAAAGTTGCCGAACACAGCCCGTCTTCCGAGCCCCGCTTTCGAGGCACGTACATCAACACGCCTCCGTTTCGCATTCGGCTCCCCAATGCTGATAGTGTTTTCGTCGCCATTCGAGTTAGCGGTACGGACTGGCATCGCATATATTCCCCTGGCCCGGGGTTGGCAGGTGACGTTCAGTTGTCCGACAGCGTTCTGATGTCCGGCTACGGCTATTGGCTTGCACCCGACGAGTACGTTTCAAGAGAAGAATGGTTAAAGGCGCTGCGAAGTGAACGGGAACTTCGACGTCAGCAACTTAACCATAGTGGCCGCCTCTATGAAGGTCCTTATGCCTGGACCACCCGCAATGTTGTAGAAGGATTCATCTTCACCTACGACACACGTTTCTACGACTACAAGCATAATCGCTATAAGATTGACGAATTTATTGACGATGGCATCCGCCGGTTTGGGGGGTACGACAGTCTCTTGCTTTGGCAGTCCTATCCCAACATCGGAGTCGATGATCAGAACCAATTTCAAATGCTGCGGGACATGCCTGGTGGGTTACCTGCGTTGCGGGCCATGATCGCACGGGCTCATCAGCGCGGCGTAAAAGTTTATTTTGCTTACAATCCCTGGGACAGGGACACACATCAGGAGAGTATTTCACCTGAGGACTCGCTGGCCGAAGTAATTCGCGCGACCGACGGAGACGGAATTTTCCTCGATACGACGGATAACGAACCCTATCCAAAACTCCGCAATGCCGTTGATGCGGTGAAGCCAGGAGTCGCTTTGGAGCCGGAGGGCTCCTGCCACACTGACGCCGGCATTGACACCATCAACAGTTGTTGGGGGCAGGACTATCCGAACGCAGGATACGAAGACCAGATTCGCGGGCTGCCGATTGTGAAATGGGCCGAACCGCGGCACATGATTCATTATGACGGCGATCGCTGGCGCCATAGCCGCACCGTTATGTTCCAGCACGCGTTCTTGAACGGTAGCGGTGTGCTGGTTTGGGAAGATATTTTCGGCACCTGGAACCCGTACACCGAGCGCGATCAGGCCATCTTGCGCAGAATGATCCCGATCGAACGCTACGCCGCGGATCTCTTATCAAGCGATGCCTGGGAGCCGTTCTATCCGACGAAGCTTCCGGACGTGGATGCCTCTTACTGGCCGGGAAAGGAGCAGTCGCTGTGGACGTTTGTAAATTGGAGTGACCAGCGCCGCAATGGGCAGGTGCTCACCGCGCCTGCCGAGGCTGGCGCACGTTACTTCGATCTTTGGAACGGCGTCGAGATTCACCCTTCCGTTCGTAATGGGGTGGTCACAGTCACAACAGAACTGGAACCCCGAGGATTGGGCGCGATCCTCGTGCATCACGGCGCAGCGGATGCGGCGTTGCAGAAATTGCTACAGAATCTTCATCAGCAGGCAACCAGGCCACTGGCCAGCTATTCGGACGAATGGACGCCGACGAACAATCCCGTGCTGCGGGTCGAGCCACGAACGAAGCCAGCTGCACGGAACGAAGCGCCAGCGGGCATGGTGTTGATTCCCGCGATCAAAGATTACGTGATGACGATCATCCACAATCTGGGAGAAGCAGGGTGCTATCCGGATGACGAAGCCGCCGACTGGAGCCGCCGTCAACACTATATGTATGAAGCGAACGATCATCGGCGAAACATCATCCACCAGATCTCGGTTCCCGAGATACCGGCCTTCTTCATGGACAAATACCCGGTGACCAATGCTCAGTACAGTGAGTTCCTGGAAAGCAGTGGTTATCGGCCGGCGGACCGGGCGAATTTTCTGAAGGATTGGGACTGGTCTGATGCCGCACATCCCAGGCCGCCCAACGGACTGGAAGATCATCCGGCGGTGTGGGTAGATCTCGACGATGCGCGCGCCTATGCGCGTTGGGCGGGGAAACGCCTGCCGACGGAAGAGGAATGGCAATACGCAGCTGGAGGCGCAGAGAAGCTCCGTTATCCGTGGGGTGACAACTGGGAGAAAGATCGGGCCAATGATCACGGTTCGACCACTTCGGCTGTGACGGCCTTCCCCAACGGCAAGAACGCATTCGGGCTGAATGACATGTCGGGGAACGTCTGGCAATGGACGGAAAGCGAAAGGAACGATGGGAACCGCTACGCTTTGCTGCGCGGAGGCTCGTTCTATCAGGTCGGCGGGTCGGGCTGGTATTTCGATCGCTTCGTCAAAATGGGACTTTCGTTAGGCGAATGGTCGGCGCGGCCTACTTCCTACCATGCAAAGATGTTTCTCATGTCTCCCGGCATGGACCGTAAAGCAGACATCGGCTTTCGCTGCGTAAAGGATGTAGAGTGGATCGAAGACCATGACGGTGGCGGCCGATAAATGACTCCGCGTGAGCGTGTCCGGAAAACAATCGCGTTCGAGCAGCCGGACCGCATCCCCCACGACTTTGCGGCAGTCCCCGAGGTATGGCGGAAACTGCAGGAACATTTCAGTGTTCCCGACAGAGAGGGCGTATTACAGCGGTTAAATGTGGACTGCCGGATTATCTCTTACGACAGCTTTTGTCATCACCCGGACGAAGAGTCTTTGAGTGGAGAAGAGAAAAACGCCGCGGTTGTGGACATGGAGGCCTCCAGCGAACGCTCCTCCACGGGAGGCATGTGGCGGCGAGTGGAACCAGACGGATCGAATCACGATATTTGGGGCGCACACCGCCGGCCGGTCATGAATCAATATTGCGCCCTCGATGAATTTGTCTCTTTTCCACTCGCAGGTTGTTCCTCCATAGATGATTTGCGCAAGTGGCCCTGGCCGCAGTCTTCATGGTGGGATTTCAGCAACATTGAACGGATCATTGGCGAGCTCAACCGTGAAGCACAATACAGCATTCGGTACCGTGTCGGCTCAGTGTTTGAGACTGCCTGGTCGCTATACGGCTTTGAGCGCTTCTTGATGGATCTTTCTGCTAATCCAGCGCTGCCGCAATACATCATGGAACGAATCACGGAAGTGCACGTGGAGAACTTGGAAAGGGTTCTGCAACAGGCCGCTGACCTGATTGACATTGTTTACTTTTATGATGATCTGGCGTCACAGAGCGGCTTGCTAGTCAGCCCGGCGATGTACTGGAGAACGATTCAACCGTTTCATCGGCGGATTATAGAAGTTGCCGGCAAATACGATAAGCCGGTAATGATGCACAGCTGTGGGGCGGTGTTCGGAATGATCCCCAAGCTGATCGATAGTGGCGTACGCATTCTGAACCCCATTCAGCCACTTGCGCGTGGCATGGAATCAGGGCGGCTAGTGAGGGAATTCGGAGGGCAGATTGTTTTTCACGGGGGCATCGATGTGCAAGAGCTACTGCCTAGGTGTACTCCAACCGAAATTCGAGCGAGTGTAGAAAGAACATGTGCACTGTTTGGATCTAAAGGGGGCTACATCTGCGCAGGATCCCACCACATCCAAGCGGATACACCCGTAGAGAACATCCTCGCCATGCACGAGCTGCAGTAATTTGCAGGTAGCGTAAGCCTTTCCGTTGCCGGAGCCTGCGCCGCTCCTGCGCCAGGGCCACGATCCGATCGTGCAACTCGCGAATCGTCTCTGGCCCGATCGCCTGCGCCAGACGCACCAGCGTCTTTTCGTCCGGCACTTTTCTCCGTGCCGATCCGGCAGAAGGTGCGATACACCACGTTGGCCCGTACTTCCCGCTCCAGCACCTCGTAGCTCCAGTTGCGCACGTGCTTCAGGATCAGCATGCGCAAAGCCACCTCCGCCGGCGTCTGTTGCCGCCCCCGCGTGCGGCTTTGTGGATGCCGTCTCCCCTGCGCTTCGTAGACCGTGTCCAGAAGCTTCTCGTCCTCTAGTGTCCTGAGTCTAAAGTTAGTTTACAAAAGCGAGCGACCGATTCGAGGATTTGGTCGGCCGATTTGGTCCAGACGAAAGGTTTCGGGTGTTGGTTGTGGTGAGCGATGAAATGGCGGATGGCGTTCTCCAACTGCAGGGTGCTGCGATGGACGCCGCGACGGATTTGCTTTTCCGTCAACTCGGCGAACCAGCGCTCCACCAAGTTGAGCCAGGAGGCCGACGTCGGAGTGAAGTGCAGGTGGAAACGAGGACGCTTGGCCAGCCAGCGGCGAATCAGTTGGGTTTTGTGCGTGCCGTAGTTGTCCAGGATGAGATGTACGTCGAGTTCGGCGGGCACGTTACGGTCGATGGTGTTGAGGAAACGGCGGAACTCGCGGGAGCGATGTCGACGATGGAGTTGGCCCAGTACTTTGCCGCTGGCCACGTTGAAAGCGGCGAACAGGCTGGTAGTGCCGTGGCGTTTGTAGTCGTGCGCGCGGCGTTCGATTTGTCCCGGGCGCATGGGCAGAAGCGGCGCCGTGCGATCCAGTGCCTGAATCTGGCTCTTTTCGTCCACGCACAGAACCAGCGCTCGGTCGGGCGGGTTCAGGTAGAGACCGACGATGTCGCGGACTTTGTCGATAAACAGGGGGTCGCGACTCAGTTTGAAAGCTTGGCTACGATGCGGTTGCAGCGAAAACGCGCGCCAGATGCGGCTGATACTGCTCTGGCTCAGGCCGGTGACTTGCGCCAGCGAGCGGGTGGACCAGTGCGTGGCCGCTTCCGGTTGTGTTTCCAAGGTACAGGCCAGCACTCGTTCCACCTCGGCATCGCCCAGACGGCGGGTGGTGCCGGGACGAGGCTCATCGAGCAGTCCATCGAGGCGCAGAAGCAAGAAACGCTTTCGCCACTTGCCTACCGTAGCCAGCGTGACCCGCACCTGGCGCGCGACCTCGGTATTGTTCCGCCCCTCGGCGCAGAGCAGCACGATGCGGGCGCGCAAGGCCAGTGCCTGCGCCGTCTTCGGACGGCGCGACCATTCCAACAACCGCTGCCGTTCAACCGGAAGCAGAGTGAGCGGCGCGAGCGGACGACCCAGAGCCATACAGTCCCTCCTGCTTATATCAGATGCAGGAAGCCTGTTATTTATTAAACGAATATTAGACTCGGGACACTAGTAACTCATCCACCACGCACATCCACGGTTCCCATAACTCGGCTACTTCCTCGGCAAACAACCCATCCCACAAACTTCGCTCCTGGTGCCGCAATTGGATCACTCGTCGCCTCCCGTCGCTCATGAATTCAACCCCTGAAAGCAACGTTGTAGCACGCAACCCTCGCCTTGCAGCATGTGAATTGCTGCTTGCTAGTGCCACTTTTGCACCGGAAAGTAGCTAGACTTTCGAAATTACTTCGTACCGCAGAATATCGTCCAAACTCAACCTGATCCCATGTCCTGGGTTGGTTGGAGGAGCGCCAATTCCGTTCTGGACTACGGTGTCCGAAGCGCAATGAAGTTCGCGCAGGGAACCGCCGCGCACGTTTTCAAGTAACAGCCCATTGGGCACGGCGCAAAGCAGATGAACCGAAAGCTCGCTCATATAGTGGGGAGCTACGGGGCGATGCCACATTTCGCAAAGGTTCGCGATTTTCATCCATTCGGTAATGCCGCCTACACGCACCACATCGGGTTGAAAGATATCTGCTGCCTCCGCCCTCAGATAATTGAGGAATTGCTGGGGCGTGTATAAAGTTTCACCAACGGCTATGGGAATTGATGTCGATCGCCGAAGCTCTGCGTGCCCCGAAACATCTTCTGGATGTAGAGGTTCCTCGACCCAAAAAGGATCGAATGGTTCCAGAGCATGCAAGCGGTGTTTCGCCTCCGGGAGGGTCCAACACAAGTTGGCGTCCAGCAACAGAAACATATCGGGCCCGATGGTCTGTCGTGCGATTGCTACCCGCTCTACATCGTCTGACAGGTTTGCCCGACCTACTTTTATCTTGACCGCCTTTGCTCCCGATGCCATTTGCTTCTCTAAAGATTCCCGCAACTCCGCAGGAGTCATCATGAGATCAATGCCGCTCTCGTAAGCGGGGACTGATTCCCTGCATGCACCCAAGACTTTGTAGAGAGGCAACCCTCTTGACTTAGAGATGAGATCCCACAGCGCTATGTCTACAGCGGCGATGGCGAAACTGTTGATCCCCCCGTGCCCCAGCCGATGAAAGTGACGCCGCAGGGAAATTCCAATCTCGCGGTAATTGGATGGGTCCTGGTTCAGCACGAAGTGCGGACAATCGTCCTGCAAAAGAGCACGGATCGCGGAACCACCGGGGCCCACCGTATAGGAGAGACCGATGCCCGACACGCCCGTATCGGTGATCAGTTCCAGTATGACAAGTTCAATGAAAGTGACACTGAGAGCAGCATCCGTCCAAGGCACGCCCGGGGGAACTCGAAAGAGGCGCGTATTCATGGAGCAAATTTTCATGCGTTCCCTCGTCCAAGGTCGGTTAAAGACATGTCAGCCCTCCGTCCGCCATCAGTGCGGTTCCCGTCACATAACTGGCCTCAGAGCTGCAAAGGAAAAGCACGCAATTGGCAATCTCTTGGGGGGTCGCCATGCGCTTAAGAATAGTCTGCGACTCCAGTTCTGCCACAATGTCCCCGGCCTTCCGTCCAGACTTGGATACGTAGTCGTGAAAGGCCTCCGTCACCGTGTATCCCGGGCAGACGGAATTTACACGAATACCGTCTTTGCTCAGGTCGAGGGCCATGCAACGGGTCATTTCAACGATGGCGGCCTTGGTCGCGTTGTATGTCATCGTTCCCGCTTGCGCTATAAAGGCGCTGATCGAGCCCATGTTCACAATGGCGCCATGGGAAGTGCGCCTCATTGATTCCACGGCAAACTTGGACAGCATGGATGTACCGATGAGATTGACTCTGAGAATGGAGAGCCAGTCGTCCAGTTTGGCATCTATGGATTTGTAAACGAAGATCGCGGCGTTGTTGACCAACACTGATACCGGCCCGAAAGCTTCTTCTGCCAGAGTAATCACTTTTGAGCAGTCAGCTTCCTGGCTGACGTCGCCAAGAACAAAGCGGCACTGTCCTGCTTTAGACATTTCGGCAGCCAACGCCTCGCCCAGTTTCCGGTTGGTATCCAGGAACACTGTCGCTGCTCCCTCGCGAACAAAGGAGCGGACGATTGCCTCGCCAATTCCCGAAGCCCCGCCTGAAACCACGATCGTCTTGCCACTGAATCGGCTCATTGTTTCCTCTCTTTTGGTACAAACGCCACCGCACGGATGGGAGAACCGCTCTGCTCGGCTATTTTGAGGGGAAATCCAACATAAAAGGCACCGCGCGGTGGAAGATTCGATAAGCCGATCAGGAATTCTGCAAACGTCATCCCGCGTTTTACCCCCGCGCTATGTGTGGCGAAGCTGTCATCGAGCGCCCCCATGCTGGGAGAAGATATTCCCAGGTGCCGTACTCCACGAGTCGCAAGGTGTTCAAAGAAATCTTCGCCCGGGACCGGCCAGCCGGGCACCTGCCGTAAATTTACGGGTTCCTGTAAACAACGACTCCCTTCGGGGAACGGCCTAAAGAAACGATCCAGATACCCGGTATTCAGCAGCACGATCTCATGCGCGTTAATTGTTCCGTGGGTCTCCTCCCACTCGTTGAGAACACTGGCGGGAATGCGCGGGCTCGCACCGGGATTTGCTTTATCGAGGTAAGACGTCGCATCCACCATCACACATGGGCCAGCAAAGCTCTTTAACGGAGGATCCTTGGGAACTTCCGTTAATTTCGCAAGTTCGGAAGGGGGCAGTACATGGGAAGGAAAATCAACGTGAGTTCCCGAATGCTCGTCAATCGTGAGTAACTGGTCATAATAGTATCCATGACTGACCACCAATTGACCGCTGGGTTGAGTGTAGTTCTCAAACCAGTTGAGCGGCGATTTCCGGAAATGCGGCAGGGTCGGCCAACTGACGGGATATTCTTCGGAGAGGAGGACAGACAGATCTACACATTCAACATTCTTCCAAAGATTCATCCAGTCCATCTAGCGGAGTCCTCCACAGAACGCGAAACATTAATGAAACAGAGGCGCACAAGCCACAAATGCCAATCCCGCAATAAAGCAGAAGAACATTAGCACCAATAGTCTTTTTGCTTTGGGCGGAGCACCCTGGAATTCATGCCAGACAAAGACACCCCACACCGCTGTAACCATAGTGCCTCCCTGGCCGATGGCGTAAGACACCGTCGGACCCACAAGCCTGGCCTGAGAAGCGGCAAAATTCAGCACGGCGCCCGAACACCAGATCACGCCACCAACAACACCCCAAATGTGCCATGAACTCTTGCCCCGCCAGTATTCCGAGAGACACACCCGGGGCCCTCCGGAGAGCGGCTTTATCATCAGCGCGTAGTTTACTGGAATCGAGCACAGGACAACGCCCAAGGAAAAAATGAACGCACCAGTATACGGGCCCAGACTGTGATCGCCCTGGGTTCCCTTTACTACGAAAGGATAGAAAAGCCCCATCAGGATCCCGCTAGCCAGGCTGAGGAATATTCCTTTTTGAGATGCATTCCGGCTGGTATTCTCGCGTAGTTTGTATGCAGCCGCGTCCAAAAGGATGGCGCACAAAACCAGGAACACTCCCCCAAACAAGAGGAGCGGATTTCCTTTCGGCAACAGCGCGTAGTTAATTAGGCACCCTTCTACCAGCGCCAGGCCGATTCCAACCGGAAACGCTACCGCGAGACCTGCTATCTCCACTGCCGCTACCAAAAGCAGATTTGCAACGTTGAACACAATGCCGCCGCCCAAGCCGTAAAGAATATGAATCGTATCTGCCTGTTTCAGATTTGCGGTAAATGAGCTGTGGCCGCCCAGAACACTACCGAGAGTTACCCCCCACAATACGCTTCCACCAACAACCCCGATCACATAGTCCCAGTAGAACAGCTGAAATGGAAACCCCTTGGCCGCTTTCATCGTGTTGGCCCATGATCCCCAACAAATCATGCTCAAGAGCATGAAGATTAGAGCAACGATGTAGGTTTCGGGCAGATACATAGAAACGGTTCTCTATCAGCGAATTTGCAGTATTCAAAACTGTTCACTTCGATCTCGTGGGCAAAATAGAAGGGCACCACGCGGATCTGCTAGCTGTCAATATTGACTGGGAGTACAAATGTTACTTCTGATAATGCCTGGCCAGCGGCATGGTTTTCAGCAATTGATGCAACGATGCCAACATGGCCTGCCGATAGTTCTGCAAATCATTAATTCTTAGAATCTGAAAAGAAACTCCACTTGCAGGCTTCTCAATGGTCGTACGCAAATTGGAGTCAATCAAAACCCTCCCAGGAATGAATTCGAAAACCGCAGAGCCTGACATATCCGATACGGGAGCTAAAACCCACGTATCGCCGCGGTGTTGAAGTGTTTTTCCTGCAGCATGGTAGAAAGAAACCGTGGACCACATTTCGCGAGTGCGCGGCCAATGCTTGCTCTTCAACTGCGGGTCCACCGGCTTTTGCAAGTAAGCGATGGGATCTTCTACGGAAGGTGGAACGCGACCCAAGGCGTAGAGAAAATAGTTTTGCAATCCAGATGGCAGGTCATCCAATAAATCACCTTGCCGGAATGACCAATAGGATTGATGAGGCTCCGTATGAACGTCATCGGCCGCGTAACTCTTCCTGCCATCTGCTCGAACTGAAGCATGGTACCCAATATACCGGAAGATCCGATTCCATGATTTGCAGATAAGAAAGTGGATCCAGGGCAGTATTCCACTCCAAAATCTGGCCACCGCTATGGCCAGCATTAACATAAATTCGAGCCACTTTTTGGTGAAAGAGTTGAGGGTCACGGTTATACGAGGCGGCTACATCCCGTAAGCTGCCAACCGTGATGATTACGACTTTTTGAGAAGATTCCCGTAAAACTCGCAAGATGAGTTCCGGGCCTTCCTGCCCACCAGGTATATCTTCTCCCGTGTCTGCCGGATAGCGTAAGGGATGCGCGAGACCGCGCTCGTACGGAATCTTGCGTCCAGTGAGTGCATTTAACTGTTTCACTGGAATGGCTCCAGGTCGTGCATTTTGGTCGCGGCCCTGATCGAGAATGATGGCACGAATGTCGAGTTCTGGCAGCGCAAATAGAGTGGCTAAATCGTAATGATCGTCCGGATCATCTGGTGGATGAAATAAATCCGTCGAATAAATTACAGGAACTTGCTGCGCCACCACAGGCACGATAAAAGAACTCAAGAAAAGACAGACGAGTCACGACGAATCTCATACCATCTCCCTATAAGGCAGCAAAGAATTATTGGCCGGGCAAAGTCGGTTAGTTGTTGTCGATGATCTCATAACCTCTTGCAACATCGTCTTAAGAACCATTAGAAGATCCCGATCGTTCGTCTGTCATCCTTCAAATGCCACGTGGGGAGGGGTCTCCGTTTGAGCCTTCGGAGAACTAGTGGCAAGCTGCAAAGAAGCTTGCCACCACTTCACCATCTCGGAGACATCTTCGCAATGGCGATTGGAACTGCAACAGAATCTGTCAATTAATCATCACTCGATGGGGTCGGGAGCGGACAGCCGATTCGGGCTGCGGCCCGCTTAGTAAGTGACACAAGCATAGGGCAGTTCTCGGCTGTAATCTGCCCCACAGTGCCGGTCACGCCAAGAGCCGCTACGAATTCATTGCCGTCATTGAAGACCGGTACCGCGATGCACCGCACCTCAATCTCCTCTTCTTGGTCATCGATCGCATAACCCTGCTTGCGTATCTTGTCGAGCGCCTTACGCAATGTCGCCGCTGACGTAATCGTTTTCGGGGTGTACTTGGCAAATGTCGCTTTCGATAAGAACTGGTGGCGCAAGAGTTCTGGCGCATATGCGAGCAGCACCTTGCCTACTCCAGTGCAATGCAGGTTTGTACGCTTGCCGATAAATGTGTCGAAGCGAATCAGGCTGAGGCCATTCACCTTTTGCACGTACATCGCCTGATTCTTCTCGTACACCGCGAGGTGCACGGTGAGCCTAGTTTGACCCACAAGCCATTTCATTGGGGGTAAAGCAATCTTGGACAATGCCCCTTGACGGATCATTTCTCGGCCTAGGCTGTATGCCTTGAAGCTCAGTGTGTAACGGCAGCCGGGCACATGACGAACGACATAGCCTGCGTGTTCGAGGGTTCGCACGATCACGTGCGCGGTACTCTTAGGGATATTGATCTTCCGGCCTATCTCGGACATGCTTAAGCCCCGGTGCGATCTGTCCAAGAGTTCAAGAATCGCGATTGCCCGCTTGACTGAGGTCACATGCGAAGTTGTTACTATCACACATTCCTCCCTCCAGACGATGAACACCGCATTATTGTGGAAACTCGTTCGACGCGTCAAGACAAGGATCGGTTTTGAAACTCATTAAGCTAAAATATCGTCCTGATGTCCGGACATCTTCGTTCAGCACGTTGACAGTCAGGGCGCAAGGCTTGGGAGAATTTTGGGAACTTAGCTTATGCGTAACCTGGATGGGGAAGACGTGCACTGCTTTCCTTGCAGAGCGTACCCTTTGTCGAAATCAGCATGCACTTTGCGGAAAAGTCGCCATTCCGGCATACGCTCGTTTCAGGATACTCCAATCGAGCTTTTGGCTACATCCGCGTTTGCAGGGCTTATTGAAGAGTGCAGCTAATGAAATAACGACGGGTCCCCCTTTCTCCTCCGAGGCAGGCGATGTCGTACCACATCCAGTTGGGCCACGTCCGCTTGCAATGACACTTCAACTTGAAGCGCGAGGTCAGCAAGCTAGGCCAGCTATATTAGCGTGTCAGGCCCTTGATAACGTCTTCACACGCTTCCAAAGTACGGTCGATATCCGCGATCTTGTGCGCCAAGCTGATGTGATTCCTCTTAAGGTTCATCGGCAACATATAAATGCCCTTTTCGATGAGCTTGCGGCGATAGCTAATGAAAAACGCTGAATCGTTGCGGAGCAAGTCCCTGTAACCGCGGACGGGGCCTTCGAGAAAGTAGGTGAGGAAAACGGAGCCAAACCCTGTCACAAACGCCTTGACCTTGTGGCGGTCCATGATTTCGCGCAATCCGCACCGCATGCGATCACCGAGTTCGAACAGGTATTGGTAGCTGTTGGGGTTTTCCAGTACATCGATTGTCGCCAGCGTGGCAGCACAGTTCAGCGGGTGGCCATTGTAGGTCCCAGCGAAGAATACTGTGCCGCCGGTCCGCGTATTGAAGCAGTCCATCAGAGTGGCAGTGCCGCCGAGGGCAGCGATTGGATACCCATTTGCCATCGCTTTGCCGAGCACGGTCAAGTCTGGCGTGATGCCACATATTTTCTGATAACCACCGAGGCCATGCCGGAAGCCCGTGATGACCTCGTCGAAGATCAGCACAATGCCGTGTTGCCGCGTGACTTCCCGAAGCCCTTGGAGGAAGCCTGGTTCCGGAAGCACGCAGCCGATGTTGTGAGGAATCGGCTCAACGATGATCGCCGCAACTTCGCCTTTGTGCTTCTCCACTGTGGCGGTGACGCTATCCAACTCGTTGAACTCGCAGATAAGAGTATGCCGCTGCACATCATCCAACGAGCCCGCCGAAATCGGGTCGCGATGCCCAATCCGTTCCGCCATGGTGATCACGTTCAGCGCAACGGCGTCGTGGAACCCGTGATAACAACCCTGAAACTTGATGATTTTCTTTCGACTCGTAACCGCCCGCGCGAGCCGCAGCCCATGATAGGTGGCTTCACTACCGGAATTGCAGAGAAGCACTTTTTCAATGGAAGGTACGTGCTGAACCAACTTGGCAGCCAGTTCGATTTCCTGCCGCGTGATTCCCACGCCCACTAGGTCCATCTCATGGATGGTGGCGAGAATGCGTTCGTTTACCAAAGGATGGCAATGGCCCAGAACGGGAGGGCCGAATCCACCCTGGTAGTCGAAATAGCAGGTCCCGTCCGCATCTTCGAAGTGAGCCCCATTTGCCCGAACTACCAGCAACCTAGGATCCTGGTGGCGGAGAGAACTATTGACTCCGCCGGGAATCAATTTCTGACTTCTGTCAATAAAATCCTCTCTAGCAATTGCTGTCATAGGGCGGTCACACTTCGTTCACCTATTTCCATGCGAACACTCAAACCACGCGCTGGCTTTTCATTGTCAATGTCTGCATTGTTCCTTCAATGCCTTTCTGCTGACCGTTCAGCATCATGGACAGATTCCGCTCCGTTGCAAGACGTGCTGCGAAAAGCTGGTGAAGCCTTCATGGCACCGCACCGTAATTGGATATTTGTTGCAAGCGACGCATCGGTACCCGAGCATCCGCAACCCTTTGACTGCGTTGCGACTGCGCTTGAGGGAGTTGGCGCAGACGCGCATTCACTACGGGATACCGCAAGGTCCGAGTGTTGCTGATCGTGGAGGGCCGGCAAGTGGGCAAGAAGTTGATATCGACTCTACCGCGAGGAAGGGCTCGGTTTGCGAAGACGGCGTAAGTCGCGAAGGACGGTGTCGGAGCATACCTTGGAGAAGCGCGGGCAGCTGAAGGCGGCGATGGAAGCTACTTGGGACTGCCTCAGCTACAATCTGGCGCGATGGTTCAGCCTGCGCCACAAGCTAAGTCTGCAACCAGCGCTGGCCAGTCGCGCCGGCCACTCTCCCTACCGGCTGTCGGTGAACCTCAGTTGATGGAGAAAACTCACGGTGAGTTACAGCGCATGTCAACCTGATCCGCCATAGCGGCATTACCGAATTTCTTCACACCAGCTCAAACCCACGCCCATGTGGAAAGCTTCAATGGGACACTACGGGCCGAATGCCTGGATACCCATTGGTTCGGCATTCTCCCGGAGGCGTGCCAGCTGAGACAAGTTGGAGATCGGAATACAACGCGAGTGGCCCTCACAGGGCCCTGGGGAAGCGCACGCCCAATGAATTTGCCAGTCAGCTCGCGGCTAGCTGCGATCTGACTGGCTCAGCAAATGCCGGAGACTAACTCTCGATCTGGTACAGAAGAAGGGGCCGATCATCCTCCTGTAGCACACGCTGCCTCGTCGTGATAACCATCCGCGTGCGACCCTAAAAAGCTCCCCCTTCGCAGGCAAGCACAGCAACGTACATCCGCTCGATAGTGTCCATGCCCGTGGACGCTTCATTGACACTTATTTTCGTCCTGCGCTAATGTCCGTGACACTTTTAGGAGAAAGACATCTTTTCCGAAAGAGCGGAAAAAAGAGGAGAATCTATGACGGGAAAACAATTTGCGCAGAGGTGTTTGTTTGCCTGCTTTGCTGTTGTTGCTTTGACAATATGCGCGCCCTGGGCGCGTGCCCAAGCTACCGGTGCAATTGGTGGTACGGTATACGACGCGTCTGGTGCGGTTGTTCCGAGCGCCACAGTAACCGCTAAGAACGTTGCGACCAACGTGGGACGCACCACTCAAAGCAACGGAGATGGATACTATGTCTTTCCGTCAATGCCAGTCGGGATTTATGAGGTACAAATCGACGCGGCCGGATTTAGTACATTCATTCAAAACGACATAACCTTACAAGTCAATCAAACCCTGCAGGTTGATGGGCACTTGAAGCTGGGGGCTGCAACTGAAAAGGTGGTCGTAACCGCTGATCAGTCGCTAGTTCAAACCACTTCTACTGCATTGGTGCAGGTGGTCGACGAAAAAAGGTTGACAGAGCTGCCATTGAATGGCCGCAACGTGTTGTCGTTGGTTACGCTCAATGCAGGTGTGAGCGATTCCCAGACAGGGAACGGAGGCCTCCTCGCGCAGATCAATTCTGTTGCGCAAGGTGCTTACACGGTCCCCGTTGCAATCAACGGAGGGCGAAGTGATACCACCAGTTACTTGCTGGATGGTATGGATCACAACGACGGTTATACCAATGTCTCAAATCCGTTTCCCAATCCGGATGCGATCCAGGAATTCAGCTTGCAGACGAGTAGCTATGATGCGCAATACGGTCGTGGCACAGGTGGAATCGTTAACGTTGTGACGAAATCGGGTACCAATCAATTCCATGGTACGGCGTTTGAATTTCTTCGCAACAATGCCTTGAATGCAGGGAATTATTTCTCCGGGGTGGACACACTAAAAAGAAATCAATTTGGTGGCACTATCGGTGGGCCAATTGTCAAAAACAAAACTTTCTTCTTTTTCTCCTACCAGGGTACGCGCACACGCCAAGCCACCTCGGGCGCGCTAGCGATTGCCCCGAGTGCTGCGATGAAGCAGGGCGACTTTTCCGAGTGGCTCATTCCTAACAGCGACAACGTGATGACGGGCCAGATCTACGATCCGGAAACTGGAGACCCGTTTCCGAACAATCAAATACCGTTGTCCAGAATGGATCCCGTATCGCTTAAACTCCTTGATCTTATGCCTACCTCAGCAGGAGCTTCTTCCGCTTATCAGCTTCGGTATGCAACGCCTTCTGTCGCTACAAATGATAATCAATATTTGGCAAAGGTCGATCACCTTTTCAACGATAAGCACCGGATTTCTGCCCGTTATTTCCTGCTGGAATATAATCAGCCCTGGCAATTTGATCCGGCCAATATATATTTCGCGCAACCCGGTCAGAAAGCTGGTACGCACAACGGCGGTCTCAACTACACCTATTCAATAACGCCCAGGGTATTGAATAACTTTAATTTCGTCTTCCATCGCACGACGCCGGTAGCGTCCCCTCCGTCTGGAATTACCTCCGATTTCAAGTCTTTGGGGTCAAATGTGAATGTTATTCCGGGCTTCGAAACGAGAGATCTCGCTATTTCGAATTGGTCGGGAGCCTCTCTTTCTTTGGGATACTCAGGCCCGCAAACTAGCTATGAGATTTCCAATATCACGAGCGTAGTGAAAGGTAACCACAACATTCGCTTTGGCGGAATGTACAGAAAATATCGCATGAGCTTAGCGTCTTATTGGCTGAGTGGAGGATATGCAAGCTTTTATGGAGATCGTACAGGCGACCCGAATAACCCCTCGTTAGTCAATGCTGGCAATGCTTTTGCGCAGTTTTTGCTGGGCGATCTGTCCCGTTGGCGTCAGCAGTCTTATTGGAGTTCCGATCTGCGGCTGAACGCAGCAGGAGCGTTTATCCAGGACGACATCCGGCTTACCCCAAAGTTGACTGCAAATGTTGGCCTGCGCTGGGATCCAAGACTTGACTTCTGGGAAAATGAAAATCGCAAGCGGCTGACATTTGTTCCCGGTTATCATTCAACCCGCTTCCCCAATGCGCCGGAAGGACTAGCATTTCTTGGCGACCCTGGATTCGAGCATCGAATCACCAAGAATGACTACAACAATTTTGCACCGCGTGTAGGGTTTGCTTATCAAGTAGCGCGGGACACGGTCATCCGAGGAGCATACGGCATATTTTTTGCTCCTATTCGGGATTCGATCAACAACAACTCTTCCGCAGCTGGTCAACCCTTTATTCAGACAGATATCTTCTTTAATTCGGGTACTCTGTCCGCACCATTTGGATCCGGAACGCCCATGGATCCCAGTCCCTTTCAACCAACATCGGACTATGTTTTCGTTCCCCTCGGTGCTTATGGAGCGCCTTTGCGCGACTCGCCGACGGCTTACGTGCAGAATTGGAACCTTGTGGTTGAGCGCCAGTTTGCACAATCATGGCTCGTACGTGCTGGATATGTGGCTTCCAAGGGAACGCATTTTGATCTAATTCAAGAACTGGATGCTCCAGTTTGGACACCCGATGCTTCGTACGCCAACATCAATGAACGCAGGCCGTATAGCAATATAAGCAGCCTGTCGATGATTACGCCGGACGGTTTTTCCAATTACGAATCGCTGCAACTAACCTTAAGCAAACGGTTCCAGAAGAACTTTAGCGTGTTGGCCAATTACACATGGTCGAAAAACACCGACAATTCCGGACCCTATGAGAGCAATCCCATACCGTACGATTCTAATGCGTTTAGGGGAATTGCTGATACGGACCTTCCTCAGCGGCTCGTAGTTTCCGGCATTGTGCAACACCCAAAGCTGGAAAAACAAAACCCTGTGCTTCGAGCGGCATTCGGTGATTGGCAGAGCAACATCATCTTCGCTATTCAATCCGGGGCCCCATTTAGCGTAATGAGTGGGCAAGACAACAACCTCGATGGGCTCGATAACGATTTCGCAATCTACAACGGCCAAGGATGGAAAGGCCAATCTGGAGGCAGTACTGCCCAGAAAGTTGCCAAGTACTTTAACACCGACAATTTTAGTGCAGGCACAATCGGCGGGCCCGGATACGGGGATGTGTTGCGCAACAGATTCCGTGGTCCGATGCACTGGAACGTGGATTATTCCATCTTTAAAAACATTCCGATAACCGAAGCCATGAAATTTCAGTTCCGAGCGGAATTCTTCAATTTCTTCAATAACGTTGGTCTCGGTCAACCCGTAAACTACGTGACGTCCCCGTCGTTTGGACAGATTATCGACGCCGGTGCTCCGCGAATCATTCAATTCGGGGGCAAGTTCATCTTCTAGTAAGTTTCCTGTCGCAACGATTTACAAATCTGGGTAGTGGTCCAGTTGCACCACTACCCAGTTCTAGAAATCCTTCAGGGGAGTGAAAAGCATGAAGTGTGTGCAAGATCCGAGGCTAAGTGGTGAGTTGTACGTTGCTGCCGTGTGTGATGTCCTCGATTCGCTTGGATATCGCAAGCAAGCAATGCATCAGCGATTGCGTCCTTTACTGTCGAGCTACAAAGCGTGTGGTTTCCTGGGGCGGGCTCGTACTTTTGAGTGGGAAGAGCCTGAGAGTGTTGATCCTACAGATCCATATGGCTTGGAGATTGAGGCCATGGATTCTCTTAAGGAGGGTGATGTCGTTGTTCATTCGACAGACGTGCTTGGTGAAAACGCCGCCTGGGGCGAACTGATGACCACGGTAGCCATACGAAAGGGCGTTGTGGGGTGCGTTTGTGACAGCAATATTCGCGACTGTTCCAAGATCGTGGATATGCAGTTTCCGGTTTACTACGCCGGAATCCGCCCGGTTGATTCGGTCGGGCGGGGCCGCGTGAAAGCCTATGACGTGCCTATTACATGCGGAGGTGTGCTGGTGCATTCTGGAGATATTATCTTTGCCGATTTCGATGGCATTGTGGTGATCCCGATGGCAGTGCAGGAGGAGGTCTTGCGCTTGGCAGAGGAAAGGATCAAGAAGGAAACCCGGTCACGCATCGATCTTAGCAACGGAGAAACTCTTCGCCGCACTTATGAAAAGTATGGAGTATTATAAATAATTATTCTCACGAAGCTTACTGGTTGTTCAAAGTGTTCCACCAGCGGATGAGCAGGCATGTTAGCTGTTCGCTCGGATCCTCGTTTGCTTTTCCCCTTGCGTGTCGACAAAACGGGAAGACACGGCGCGTATACGTCGAATTCAAAAGTAAAATGTTGCATACCTCCTGGTTGAGTCGCGGGCGCGCCTATTTTGCGAAGCTGGTGGCGTTTGCATTGCTTGGGGCGGGCGCAAATGTTTTGGTTAAGGGGCAGCAGCTTGAGCTAAACGCGAAAGTGGAGCAAGCCAAGCAGGCTCTGCAGGCAGGCCAGTTTGACCAAGCAGCCGCGATTTACCGTGAGCTAATCAGGTCGGCGCCCGGCAATAGCAGTTTGTTGCTGAATCTTGGACTTGCCGAGTACATGGGCGGAGGCAGTCAAGAGGCTATTGTGCATTTCCGAGCTGCGCTCAAGCTTGATCCAAATTTATTTCCTGCGCGAATGTTTCTTGGTGCCAGCTTCTTGAACTTGGGAGAAACAGCCAAATCACTCATACACCTGCAAAAAGCAGTTGCCTTGCGGCCGGAAAGCCCAATGGCACGCCAATTCCTTGGGGATGCTTATCTGACCCTTGAGGACTTCAGCGCTGCTCGTGGACAATTTGCTCGACTTTGTTCGCTAACGCCAAAAAGCCCGCTTGCTTGGGTAGGCCTTGGTCAAAGCTATGACGGTCTGGCCCAAAAAGCCTCTGCGAGCCTGCAACACGATGCTCCTGACTCGTACTGGACAAGGCTTCTGATGGCGGAAGAGCTTGTAGGTCAACAGAAATATGCAGATGCTCTTTCGTTATATCGGCAGGCTCTACATTTGAGAGCTGACCTGCACGAAGTGCATGCGGCCATTGCTGAAATTTATCGGCTTACGGGCCATCCAAAGTGGGAAGAAATAGAGTTACAAAAGGAAGGGACACTGCCGGCACGCGATTGTGCCAAGCAATCTTTGGCCTGCAGTTTCGAGCAAGGGGATTATACCCGTGTTCTGCAACAAGCCGATACCAGCAAAGACGTAGAAGCTGTATTCTGGGTCACTCGCGCCTACGATCGCTTAGCGAGTGCCGCATTTGCCAAGCTGGACGAATTGCCGGAGTCGGCTGACCGGCACCAGGTGATGGCGCAGATGTACGCAATCCAGAATCGCTACGTAGATGCCGCGCGGGAATGGCGCGAAGCGCTGCAGATGGCGCCAAACAACTTGCCGTATGAAAAAGGGTTCGCTGTGGCGCTCTACGAGAATCGTGAATATGAGAGCGCTGAACAATTACTTCACAAGTTACTGCAAGTCGAGCCGGACTCAGCGCGATGGAATTTTATGTTGGGAAGTTCGCTGCTCAACCAGCATAGAGTAGAAGAGGCCGTTCCTTACCTGACGCAAGCTATCAAGAAAAATCCTAAACTTCCACAGCTTCAACAAGCGCTGGCCATGGCGTATATGCAGAGTGGCAATGTTCAAGCGGCCATTCCCTACTTAGAGTCTGCGCTGACGCTCGATACTGACGGCAGTCTGCGGTACCAACTCGCACAAGCTTATCAGCGTACCGGGCGGCATCGGGAAGCAGATGAAATGCTGCGACAGTATGAGCAAATGCGAAAAGAAGCATCTGCCGCGCAGCCAAAGGACGCCGAAATCACCCCACCCTAATTCCACAAGTGGCATCGTTTGACTAGTGGGCGGGTTCACGAACATGGAGAACCTGATTCAGGGGAACGTGGGTAAGAACTTGTTTGATCCCACTAGGCCATTGGATCTCGATTTTGTCAGCTATGGTTTGATTCCCAAATCCGAAGTGCAGTCCGCCATAGCTGGACGAAGCGTATCCTACCGCTGTAGTCATGATGTTGTACTGATTGCCGATGCGAACGACGGCGCCGATACCGTCCCGGTTGCTCTTGGTCCCTTGTAGAAATAAAATAAGCCAGCCATGATGGTCTGGGCTGATGTTCTCCCATAATTCAGCTGGCTCGCCAAAGGAACTGACGACGACATCAACCTTGCCGTCGCCATTCAGGTCGGCGAACCCACAGGCTCGATGCGGCCGCTTTACGAGCAGGCCAGCATTTGTGTCCCGCATGAATTTTCCGTTTTGCAGATTAACGAACACCGTATTTTGCTGCGCGTACTCGACGGAGACAAATTCGCCTACAAGATTATCTACCTGGGAGTTTGCCGTGAATATATCTTTCCAACCATCGTTATTGAAATCAAATATGCCGACACCCCATCCGCTAAATCGAGAACTTTCGTAGGCCATTTTAGTTTGATAGGTCACGTCGCGGAACTGGCCGGAGCCTTGGTTGGCGAAGATCGGGAAGGTTTCACCGCTCAGTGCCGTAAACGCGATATCTGGCAGTCCGTCGTTATCCAAGTCGCGGAAGTCCGTTCCCATGCTGGACACGGGATTCCCGTTGTCGAGCAGAGCCACTCCCGCATGCAACGCGACTTCCTCGAAAGTACCATTAGGGAGGTTGCGGAATAGAGAATTCGGCAGGTTGTCGTTCGTTACAAAAGCGTCGATACGTCCGTCCTGATCGTAATCGCCGAAAGCCACGCTCATGCCGCGGCTGACGTAGTTATCAATTCCGCTCTTCTGACTGACGTTCTCAAACGTACCATCCCCTCGATTATGGTAAAGCTGATTGGGAACAGGATCGAAGTATTTCGGATGGCAATACACGCGGAGATTCCGCTCACGGTCCCCGCAGTAGCGGTCAAATGCCGGTGTCCATTTAGCGTAGTTGACGACGAATAGATCAAGCCGGCCATCCAGATCATAGTCAAACCAGCCCGCGGCCACTGACAACCGAGTGCTTTGTATGCCAGCTTTGGCTGTGACGTCCTCAAATGTGCCGTCGCCTCGATTCCGATAGAGCAGGTTGCGATAGGCGCCCGCGACAAACAAGTCTATATTTCCATCATTGTCAAAGTCTGCAACTGCCGCTCCTATGGAATATCCACTGCCAGCAAGGCCAGACTCCTCGGTCACGTCTCTGAATCGTAGATTCCCCTCATTGCGAAAAAGACGGTTGTTGAAATTTTCATCCGTTTTCTGCATTTGGGGCAGCTCTGCGCCATTTGTGAAGAACACGTCAATGAGGCCATCGTTGTTGTAGTCAAAAAGAGCTATACCGCCAGGCAAGGTCTCGACTAGATGCTTCTGAGGGGTGGGTCCATTATGAAGGGTGAAATGTAAGCCTGCGGTTTCCGCCACATCCTGGAACTTGATGGGTGACGATGGAGGTGTTTCCGTCTTGGCAGACGCAAAGAGGATGCTGCAGTACAGTAGGATCAGGGCTGAGATAGTGAGCCGGGCGGCCGCTAGTCTCCTTTCATTTTCTGTGCGGTTTCTTGAGCCTTCAAACATCTCTTCCCCCGGGGGCGGTCAAACAGAAGGCTCCTCCTTGGGACATTGCAGAAAGAAGTGATTGTATATTACATTGCATTGCGCACCAGCCTATTCTTATTTAGGGAAATGAAAAATGCGTCTTAGCGGCCATCATTCTGGACGAAAAGATTGGCTTCGTTGTGTCCAGCAGGGTGGACGGCGCATTGACAAATAGTCGAAATGGCTCCATCGTTCCCCTTTCCCCGTAGCCGGATGACTGGTTCGTCCCGTGTGTGGGAAGATTGGTGGGATGCTTTTTCGGCCATCCATTTCTCAAAAATAGGAAGGGTTGCACGTGAAGATCAAGAAAATATTAACTCACGTTGTGAACGCTCGGATGCGTAACTGGGTGTTCGTCAAGGTGGAAACCGACCAGCCTGGTCTGTATGGGTGGGGAGAGGCAACTCTTGAGTGGAAAACTAAAGGCGTCGTCGGCGCCATCGAGGACCTCTCCGTTCTCCTGATTGGGCAAGATCCCAGAAGAGTAGAGCACGTTTGGCAAGTAATGCATCGTCAATACTTCTGGCGCGGTGGAATTACAAACTTCACAGCAATGAGCGGCATCGATCAGGCCTTATGGGATATCAAGGGAAAAGAGGTCGGTAAACCGGTATGTGAGTTGCTGGGCGGCCCAGTTCGGGATTCACTCAGACTCTACGATCATCTTGGTGGTGGCAGCCTGGAGGGCATGTATAAAACCGCAGAGCCAGAAGAGTTTGCTGCCCGGATCCAGGAAAGCGTTGCAAAAGGATTCACTGCTGTCAAGGCAATGCCAATCCCTGTGAGTGAGTTAATTGAAAGCGCCGATGTGCTCCGACATTCTGCTCGTTGTGTCGAAGCCATGCGCAAGGCGGTCGGCGACAAGATTGATCTCATGCTTGACCTGCATGCACGGACGACTACAGCGGCTGCCATTCAATTCGGTCGCATGCTGGTGGATTACAACATTTACTGGTATGAGGAGCCTTGTTGGCCTGAGCACGTCGATGCGCTGGTAGAAGTAGCGAGAGCATTGCCATTTCCAATTGCTACCGGTGAACGATTGGTCGGCCGCTGGGAGTTTCGCGAATGCCTTGAAAAACGTGCCTGTTCGATCGTGCAGCCCGATGTTTCCCACTGCGGTGGAATCAGCGAAGCACGCCGCATTGCAGCCATGGCAGAAACTTATGGAATTTCCGTCGCCTGCCACAATCCACAGGGTCCAGTGAGCACTTCCGCGTCATTACAGGTCGGTTTCGCTACGCCAAACTATCTGATTCAGGAAGTCGTCCGGCTGGATGTTCCATGGCGGAACGATGTGGTGACAGAGCCTACGTGCTTGGATACCGGTTCGGTGCAGGCGCCAACCGCTCCCGGCTTAGGTATTGAAATCAACGAGAAGGAAGCTGCTAAACATCCATTCCAACCAGAAGAGACGATGGCGTATTTCCGTAAAGACGGTTCGGTTGCAGACTGGTAGGGGTGGGTGCAATGCAGGACAAAATCTTAGTAAAACCGGTAAGATTGGACTAATTCACGCAGTGCGAAGGCTTCGGTCGGCTTTTAAACCATAAAATTGCTTCCCCTGTGCTCAACTCTGGTCTAAAAACGCATTCTGTGCCCGGATTAGAAAGAGGATTGCAACTACTTGAGATACTCGCGGAATCGAGCCGCGGGCTTACCCTTTCTGAATTAGTGCGCAGGTTGAAGCTGCCGAAGAGCTCCATCCACTGTTTAGTGTTGACAATGGAGCGACACGGGTATCTGCGGCGGTGTATTCGAACCCGTCGTGTCATGTTCGGCATGAAGTTGTTTGGTTTGGCAGATCGAGCCCTAGCACAAGTGACAATCCGCCAACTAGCCGCACCGTACCTTTATGATCTGATGCGTGAAACAAAACTAACAGTTCATCTTGCGGTGCTAGAGCAAGACCAGGCTGTATTAATTGAGAAAGTTGAACCGCCTGGCATGCTCAAGATCGCAAGTTGGATCGGAAGACGGATGGATCTCCATTGTACTGGTTTGGGAAAGGCTCTTATGGCACACCTTGATGAGCAGGAAATCGATCGAATGATCGAAAAATACGGATTACTGAGACACAATGAACATACGATCCGCTCCGCAAGTGCTCTAAAGACAGATCTCGCCAAAGCCAGAAAACTCAAGTTTGCTGTCGATGATGAGGAAGACGAAATCGGCCTGCGATGTATAGCAACCCCTGTTCATAATCATATGGGCGAAGTGGTGGCCGCAATCAGTATTTGCGGAACAGTGAGTCATATTACGCCCAATAATATCCCCGCCCTCGCCAAAAAGTTAATTCGTAATGCCGTGGAAATTTCCCGAAACTTGGGCGGTGATGATCTCGCGTAATTGAAGCCTGCTTAAGCAATGAGTTCTCCAAATGAACCTGGAAAAACAAGTTGTCCTCATCACAGGCGCGTGTGGTGATATCGGGAAGGCAACGGCTCTGGCTTTTGCAAAACACGGAGCATTTCTTGTTCTGAATGATCTTGGTTCTGATCCTGATGCCGCGGGTTTGGTCGAGACGATTCATCAGCACGGTGGTACAGCAATCTACTGTGGCGGAGACGTTTCGGATCGGACAAAGGTGAATAGCCTTGTAGAAGAGACGTTGAAAAGATTCGGACGGATTGACATCTGTATCAGTAATGCCGGAATCGTTAAACCAGAGTCGTTTCTGGAGACTAGCGCAGAAAACTGGAGGAAGCAGCTTTCGACAAATTTAACCGGTTGTTTCCACGTTGGCCAATCGGTGGCGAGGAGCATGATACATCTGGGTAGGCCAGGGAAAATAGTCTTTATGAGTTCCTGGGTTCAGGACGTACCCTGGGCCAATCTAACCTCGTACTGTGTATCAAAGAGCGGACTCAAAATGCTGGCCCAGTGCATGGCCTTAGAGCTAGGCCCTCATCAAATCACCGTGAACCTGATTGCTCCGGGATTTGTGGATGCTGGGTTATCGGGTCGCCTCTTTAAGGAAAATCCAGGACTCCTCGATGAATCAATCAAGATTGTTCCATTAGGTCACCTAATGACTGCTTCTAACGTCGCCTCGGCGGCCTTATTGCTCTGCTCACCCGGTGCCGAGTACATGACCGGAAGCACTCTCTTAGTAGATGGGGGGAACAGCCTGTTCCAGAGGCCAAAAGCTCCGGGAGCGCCCAAATAGCTCTTGCGAGAGCCGTAGCGGTCTTTGTCGGGATTTGTTAAGAAGGCATTTCTGCTGGTTCTCCCGAACTGCTGTGCAATCTGCACTCTATATGGAGGTAAGGAATGGGGCGGTTACTTGCGGGGACTGGACGTGCGGATATCACGCCAACGCCAGGCACGCCTCAGGGAGGTTGGGGTGCGCAAACGCATCAACGCGGCCGAGGTGCAGATTTACCGCTGTATGCCAGCGCATTGGTTCTCATGGACGAAGCAACCAGCGTCGCAATCGTTGATGTGGATGCGATCGGTTTTGATCGGAAATGGACTCAGAAAATCGTCTCTGCAATTGAGACCTTGACCCAGATCCCTGCGGAGAGAATCCGCCTTTCTTGCACTCACACGCATTCCGGCCCCAACACATTTCGCATGAGCATCATAAGTGAGGGCGCGGAAATGGCGCGGGGTTACCTTGAGAGCCTTCCGCATCGAATTGCGGGGGCAGTGTGGCAGGCCCAACAAAATCTTGAACCAGCCCGATGCATAGCTGGATCGGGTACGTGCGCGATCAACGTAAACCGGCGACTTCGTGCTCAGGATGGGGCACTTGTGATGGGGCGCAATTGGAAGGGCGTGACAGATCCTACGGTTCGTGTTGTACGTTTTGACGATTATGATGAAAACCCCATCGCCACAATTGTGCATTATGCATGTCACCCAACCGTGATGGCTTGGCAGAATCAGTTATTCACTCCTGACTACCCTGGTGTAACTAAGCAAGTTGTCGAACAGCAGGTGGGAGGGATGTGTCTTTTTTTGCAGGGCGCCACAGGTAATCTTATGCCACGACGTGGTTATACCGGCGACGTGCGAGTTTATCGCCGGCTGGGATCGATTCTCGGATTGGAAGCTTCACGAATCGCAATGGAGCTCGAGGCGCTTCCCCGACACGAGGTTTACAAGGGTGTTTTACAATCTGGGGCTGCCATCGTCTTATACGACGACGAAGCATGCGAACCTGCTGTGCCTTTACTGCGCGTGGCCCGGCGTTTAGTTCCCATGCCAGCTCGACAGTTACCTCCACCAGATCAATTGCAAGCGGAAGCAGCGGCTTGCGTCGCGGAACTCAATCGTTTGCGAAAAGAGGGATCGGATGATGAAATCCGTGCCGCGACAGCGAAGGCGACACAGATTGGCTGGCAGGCAGACTATGCGCGCCAATACTCAGGCGCACAAATGATCGACTGGGAGATGCAATGTATCCGCATCGGGCAAATTGCATTGCTATCGGTTCCGGGCGAACCGTTTATCGAAATTGCCCAACAGATTGTCGCAGAGTCTCCTTTTGCGCATACTTTATTTTCAGGGTACTCAAACGGGGGCTTTGGTTATATACCTACACTCCAGGCCTTCGCCGAGGGTGGATATGAAACACAAGCCACCCCTTTCGCGCCAAACGCGGCGGAAGTTCTTGTAGATGAGGGGATCAGTCTTTTGCGGGAAATCGCCTCAAAATAGCAGTTCGCGGGCGTAAAGCATCGACTTTCTTCGATCCACATGCCGGTTGACACCAAAGACGGGCCGGGGCTTCGCCAATGCAGCCTATTACAAGGCTTCTGCTCGTCCCTGGAAGCTCGCCAGCATTCGGTCCGGTATTGTTACTTGGGCCAGGTATTTAAGAACGACCAAAAGTTCCACCAGACGAAGAATGCTGCACTGTAACCGAATATTCGGGGTTTTTCCATCTTCAACACAGAGACCACCATGCCCTTCAATCGCAGGCAGTTTCTCATTGCCACCGCCGCTTCCAGTTTGTATTCCGTGCTACCACTCGAGGCGCAAACCTCAACCATCAAGATCCTTAAATCTGGCACATCGCTCAAATTCTCTGGAAGGAATTACTTTTGGGAGTGGAGTGCAGAGGGCGATCACTTCCGCCTTCTGGACCAGGAGGCAGGCGAGATTCTCAATGCCCCTATGCAGCCGGTGATCGTAGTGCAGCAAAACGATGCGCGCAAGGCGCTGGCTGGCAAGCTGCAAGATCATCGCCTTGAGCAAGACCGCGCGATCTGGAGCTATGCCTGTGACGCGGGAACAACCACCGTAACGTGGCGCTTCGATGACAACGGAATATGGATCGAGCCGATCGTCTTCGAATCGACTTCCAATGCAGATATAGTGAGCTGCCATCTATTTTCAACTGCGGATGGCGACGCAGCCAAGCCCGCTCTGACTACCGATTACCTGGTCATCCCGGGCAATTCGGAGAGCAATGCCGTCAGCCCGATTCTGCGCACCTCGATCGGACTGCAACTGAAAACCTCACTGGGTCGCGCCGGAACCGGAATCATTCAACAATGGGGACTTCCCTCGCACTTTTTTGCCGGCTTCCGCAGTGCGCCTTCGTATGCGACTGCCCCACCGGCGCCTGATTTATCGCAGGCCTTCTGCTGTGGATTGAGCGAAATCCCCAACGCCGATCTCTTTCTTGAGCAGGAGAATAGGCGGGGCCATTTGACTTTCGAGTATCGCGGCGACCTATGGGGACATATGCGCGGTCCCGGAAAAGTTACGCTGGGAGCAGGTTTGTATTGTTGCGTGGCTCCCAACTATCGGCAAGCAATTCGCAACTACTATCGCGGACTGATCACGGCGGGGGTGGTCCGGCGGAAAGTAAATTCCGCGAAGAAAAATGCCGCCATGCTGACGCCCCAGTGGTGCACCTGGGGCGAGCAGATCGCTGTAAACAAATACGGCACCTTGCTGGACCAATCTGCACTGGAGCAGTTCTACAGCGAACTAAAGTCCTCGGGGATGCGCGCCGGCATGCTCTCCATCGATTGGGGATGGGAAGACAGTTATGGCAGCCTCACGCATTCCACTAAACGCCTTCCCCGCTTCGAGCAATTTCTTGATCGAGTCCGCGCCGACGGTATGCGCATCGGCCTCTGGGCTGCCTTTCTGCGTTGTGAAGACCCGACTGTGCTGGGCCTCACTATGGAACACATGCTACGGAAGACGGACGGTACACCACACTCCCTCAAAGAAGAACAGGTCACCTACTACATTCTGGATATCACTCAACCTGAAGTTGAAAAGGCGATTCGTGAAAGGGCGCGTAACTTCATGAAGCGTTACAAGCCCGATCTGGTGAAATTCGACTTTGGTTATGAAATTCCTGCGTTGGATACAGTTGCTCCTTACGACAAGCAATTGTGCGGCGAACGGCTGCTGGCCAAAGGACTGGAAGTAGTGGTGGATGCGATGAAGCAGGAAAATCCTGACATCGTATTGATGTACTACCATCTCTCACCGCTGTTTAATGAATATCTGGATCTGCATAGCTCGGACGATTTGCTGATGGAGCGCGGGGAATATCAACTTGAAGCGAACCGCCGCTTTTTCTTTAGCAGCTTGTGCGGAGAGTTTGGCATGCCGACGTATGGTTCCTCAGGCTATGACTGGAGCAGCGGGTGCGATATGTGGTTCGATTCCATCCCAATCGGCACAATTGGGACGCTGGCTACATTGAGCGGTCCCGATATCGACGGCGGAAAACCAACTACACAGATGATCGCCACCTACAACGGATTGACCCACCTTATAAGACCCACAAATCAATTTACGGTCGAGCCTCTCGATCCAATCTATGGTTCGGCAACGCGCGGAGCGCACGCGTCATCCTGGGTACGTTTCGAAAATGGAAAGGCTGTCTTAGTAGCATTGCGGACGCAGCGACTGGACGGCGGCCCCGGCAAGGCTGATTTTGGAGGCATTGTCAGCACCACGGCGCCGGTCGTCGTCTCCTCGCAAAATGATGAAGCATTGGACCAAACTACCAAGCTGGGGGTTGTTCCCTACGGCACCGGGCAGCTAACCCTAAAGCATAAGATCTCGGGAGTGGCGAGTGTCACCGAACACTACTTGGGAGGAAAATCGCAGACCACCCGCGTGCATACGCAGAATGGGACGTTAGATATTTCGCTACGGCAGACTGGAATACACGGTCCGCTGGAATGGATCGCCATCGAACTGCATGGATCTTGATTTTTATGCAGATAAAATCATCCACTTTTCCTGATCTGCTCTCCGGACATTGATCCATCGGAAATATGGCTTCTCCGATCCGTGCCCTGCCCCATTTTTCTGTACCAATCGAAACTAGAGTTTTTGGGCTAGACAACGTTCATCCTCAACCTCATCAGGCAGGCGGCGCAGTGGGAGAAGGCGCCGCACTACTGCAAGGTTTGGCAATCTGCGGCAAGTGTGGCCGCCATCTGCAACAAACACCGGCTGTGCGCAGGGATAAACAAATTGTGTCCAATACAATGGACGCGTGGATGGTTATGAATTGCGCTTAATATAAACTTCACCGGACATTGCGAGGCAGCAAAGTAGGCCTGCTCATCTTCGAATATTCCCTGAAATCCAAATGTGTTTTGCATCTTCCACATTTATGATGAGCCACATCGTCCAATCAGAGCTATGTCTAAGTAAAGTCCCAGGAGGCAAAGCGTGCGAATCTGTCTAAAATCGTGTTTCTTGTTGGTGATGATTTCATCCGCGTGGGCAGCTGAATCGTGGCCATATTACTATGGGCATCCAACGGAAGCTGATAAATACGGGGTCATTGCGCCCTGGTACAAGGGACAGAACGGACAGTATGACTATCGTGTTCGGATTGCTGCAGAAACTCTGAAGCGATACCCGTGGGCGCTTAAGGGGAAGGCGGTCATGTCAGCGCCTGAATATGTTTTCAATGGTCACTGGAACATCGACCAAGACGGAAACATTACTGCATCTACGTATCACGAGTACGACGATGGAGACCTTGCTCAGCGCGCGGCCTATATCATCGACGGATTGACGGATTATTACATGTATTCCGGCGACCCAGCGGTTTTTACTCCTATTAGCTTAATTGCAGACTATCTTCTCGACTATTGCCAAACTGACGAAAAGCACGGCTGGCCGCGAATGCTGATAAGCGTTCCAACCATGGGGACTACTTACGGCCGTTGCCAATTGGGAACAAGCGACAATCTCTTCGATCGTCAAGGGAAAATTCAGCTCGATAATGCAGCTCAAGTAGGTTCGTCATTCATACGTGCCTACCGGTTACTCGGCAATGAGCGCTGGTTCGGGGCAGCCAAGCATTGGGCAGATCTGTTAGCCGAAAATCGCAATCGGCAACCAGGAACCGCTCCGTGGGGGCGTTACGCCAACAATGCGAGCGGGAATGGAATGAACGGTATCCAAACTGGCGGCGTGGCAATTGTGTTGCAGTTTTTAGACGAAGTCATTCGTAGCGGATATTCAGGACGGAACAATAGCCTCATTGAGGCGCGCGATGCTGGCCGGGCGTATTTGCGGGATGTCTTATTGCCGGTTTGGTATAGCAAATATGACACGTGGGGGAGAAATTTCTGGGATTGGGAGTGCCCGGTGCAGGACTTGTACTCGACCGAATATCCGGTGCTCTACATGATGGATCATAAGGATGCCTTCCCCAACTGGAAGAACGACGCCCGCAATGTTTTGTCCTTGTTTATTACTCATGCCACCGCGTCACCTCTCTCGAACGGAGATGTGTTTCACGGGGCCTGGGCGTATCCAGAGTCTTCAGGGTGCTGCGATACATCTTTGTGGTACACGCCTATGGAACTAGCTCCGGTCTTTGCCCGTTATGGCATTGAAGCCAATGATGAATGGGCGAGAGAAATGGGACGACGCCAGCAGTTGCTGGCCACGTATGATCCACGTGCCGACGGCTGGAGTATGGACTTGATTGGTGGGGGAGTCTTGTTCAATCGCATTTGGTTCAAAATTGCTCACCCCATGGCTTTGAAGAATGTGTTGCGCACAATCGGGTGGCAACCTGAAATTGCAGCTCCAAACCGCGAAAACCACATCGTTCGGTCTTCGGGCACGGTTAACCATGTTGTCTATGGGAAAGACCTTATTAGTTACACAACGGCTGATGCGATTTCTCCTGCGATGGAGGTGATGCGACTATCGTATACGCCCAAGTCGATTTCTGCCGACGGCGCCGCTTTGGCGTTGCGCGAAAACTTGACCGGGAATGGATACACCATACGCTCCCTCCCGGGTGGGGACAGTATCGTCACGATTCGCCATGACGGGCTGACAAATATTGTCATCGCGGGCTCGGATCCGCAAGAAATGGCTGATGACCGCCAGTTGCACTTTGAAGGCAAGTGGAGTGAAACCCGTAACACTGGAGCATTCAATGACTCACTTCGCGTCGGGGCACAAACTGGCGCTTCGGTTACCTACCAGTTCCGAGGCAACCAAGTGCGCCTCATCGGCGCCACTGGGCCACGCGGTGGCCTCGCGGATGTTTATCTGGACGATCAAAAGCAGTTAGTTCCCGTGGACTGCAATAGCCCGCAAGAAACAAATCAGCAGGTTCTTTACTACAGGAATGGTTTGTCGGATGGTACACACGTTTTACGAGTTGTTGCACGCGGATCCGGAAATCCCATTTCTACGGGGGCGGAGATTTACATTGATGGAATCCAAACTTCCAATGCCACTGGAAACAGTGGATTTGGAGAGGGTGGCGGCCCGACAGGCGTGCAGCGAATGATTTTCGGCTATGGAGAGCGTGTTGACTTTGTTGACTCACACGGCAATGCCTGGCGGCCTGGGACGGAAATCATTGCACGCACTGGCGACCTGACCGATGCAGTTGGCCAGACCTGGTGGTCCATTGCGCAGGGCGTAATGATAGAAGATCCTGAGAATCCCCTAAATATTCCTGTAGAAGATCGTACTTTGTATCAATATGGGGTGCACTACACCGATTTTCGTGTGCCACTTACCGTTGGCCCAGGAACATATCATGTCCGGCTCAAATTCGTCGAAAACCACGTCAACGGGCCTCGCCAGCGCGCGATGGCGATTAGGATCAACGGTAAATTGGTAGTGGAAGGCCTTGATGTTTTTGCTACAGCGGGTGGCAAAAATCGGCCTGTCGATCTTGTTTTTAACAACATCCAGCCGAAAAATGGAATTATCGAGGTTCGATTCACGGGGGAAACAATCAATGGTCATCAGTACGAAGCAATGGTGCAGGCGCTCGAAATTGGACCCGGAGATGGAGGAACAGGAGCGAAGCCGAAAATTATTTACTGTGGCCAATAACCGAGACATATCGGGAAGACCCGTTGCCGAAACCTGACAGGGAGCATTTCCACGACATGGGAATGTGTTGATTATCTGAGCCTTGGCCCTCCATCAATAATTATTTCAATGGAGGACCAAGATTCTGTTTACAGGATCGCTTCTTAAGAGACCAATCCGGTAAGTTGAAGTCCTAGTGCACTTTCCCAAGCAGAGACAAAACTTGCGGGTTCTCCATATTTCGAGGGCGCGGCTATCTAGGACTGGAAAACGGAACAGATGGCACATATGCTGCGGAATCATTTAGATCTAGCTATTTTCGTCGCGTATCTGTGCCTTAACATTGCGCTTGGCTTATGGGTAGCGCGCCGCCGAAAGGCCAGCGCAAGGGAATATTTTCTCGGAGGCGAGCGTCTGCCGTGGTACGCCATCGGTGGATCGATTATTGCCGCCAATATAAGCACCGAACACTTCATAGGAATGGTCGGGATTGCCTACGCGGCTGGATTTGTTGTTGCCCAATGGGAGTGGGGCAACTGGTTTACATTTTCTGCCCTGATTTGGGTGTTCCTGCCCTACTACCTGCGTGGTGGAATCTACACCATGCCCGAGTTTTTGGAGAAACGCTTCAATCCAACTTGCCGCTACATCTTCGCAGTGGCTTCTCTCGTCTTATGGATCATCGCCCAAATGTCGGTGGTGATGCTGGCGGGTGCGAAGGCCTTGGAAGGAATGTTTGACTTCCCGACATTCTGGACCATTATCGGCTTAGCAATTTTAGCTGGTAGTTACACGATTTATGGTGGTCTGATCTCGGTAGCCTGGACCGATTTCTTGCAGTTTGTGGTCTTAATGCTCGGCGGCGTCATTGTTTCGGTACTTGGTCTTGCGCGTGTCGGCGGGATCTTTGAGCTGATGCATTCCTTTCCGGAGAAATTCAAATTTATTTATCCAGCGACAGATCCAAACTATCCGTGGTTTGGAGTGTACACACTCTTCATATCGATCGGTATCTGGTACAACTGCACTAACCAGTTCATTGTGCAGCGTTGTCTCGGCGCTCGCAGTGAATGGGACGGTAGGATGGGCGTGGTATTTGCCGGATTCATGAAGATACTGTTGCCCTTCCTTGTCGTTATTCCTGGGATTGTTGCCTTTAAGCTTTTTCCCGGCATGACAGATCCGGATGAAGCCTATCCCCGACTGGTACGTGAGCTTGTTCCCCTCGGGCTGGGAGGCATTGTGATGGCCGGTATTGCCAGTTCTTTACTTTCCCACCTGAGCTCGGTACTGAATTCCTCAAGCACGGTTTTTACGATGGATTTGTACCGCCCCCTAATTGGCAAAAATGCTTCCGATGCTCGCTTGGTTGCCGTGGGGCGCTGGGCAGCGTTCGTTATTTTACTAGCTGCCACACTCTTGGCGGTCTGGTTTTCACGTGGTAAACATAGTGTCTTTCTTTTGATTCAGGATGTGGGAGCATGGATCGCCGCGCCTGTTTCCGTGCTTTTCCTTCTCGGAGTACTGTGGCGAAGAGCAACTGCGGCAGCCGCAACCTTTGTCCTCATCTTTGGTTTCCCCTACACATGGTTCGTGCAGTATGTAATCTTCAAGCATGTTGTTGTTTTCAGTAGGTTTGACAACTGGTTAAATCGTACGTTCTTTGTTTGGGCGAGTTGCATGGTCTTCATGATTGTGATCTCGCTTTTTACAAAACCCACCGATTCCGCCATTCTGGATCAAATTATCTGGACGCCACATCACGCAAGACTGCCGGACTCCGAACGCCACCGGAATCGTGGTCTTCGAAACCTGTTTCTTTGGTGGGCGATTTTCGTCGCCATCATGGGCGTGCTATATGGATATGTGGTGTGGTTTCAATTCTGGGGGGCTGGAAGTCGCCATTGACATCCCTTGTAGACGTGGAATTCGGCCCAGTTTTCACCATTTTTCCCTGAAGGGGTAATATGAAGACGAAACTGGGTGGCGAAGATGACCGGAGTAACGCTCGCGAGTAGCTTGTTGAGCTCCATTCCCCCATACAAGGTCTGGCGGAGCGGGAGGAATTCAAGACCCCGGTACAACTTTTGGAACGCGTAAGATCTTCGAGTTGCTTGGTGGTGGCGCACTTCCTGGCGCAAGAAGTCGTTGTGAAAACGAATTGCACGAAGGTTTAAGAACTGCGCCACGGATAGTTGTAAAAACAATCGTGCTAGGCCACGATGGTTCCCAGTGAGCAGGCGCAAGCCTACCATGTCCTCAAAATCTGTCCAGCCAGTCATCAATGCGGTCCAGTTCTGGGGAAATCGAGTGGATGTCGGAATATTCAGAGAATATTTCGTACTCTTCGTCGCTAGTCAGCTCGCTCAGTGCCCAGACGAGCGCCGATGAGATTGTTCATGCTGGCATGACTTTATCTATACTCGCTGTGGAAAGGGACCACTTAATCAGGGTCTCCTTAGAGGGGGAACGGATTGCTGAAAGCCGGACTGCCACCATGCCCTACAGAGAAATAGCCGACGATTTGCTGCGACCGTATTTGGAAATGCGCTTTCTCCAGTCCGGTTTCGACGAAAGAGCACTGAAGTCGGCCCATTTTTCGTAGTTTTGTCCATATAACGGAAAAACAAAAACCAACACCGCATGCATGCCTTGACGCTGCGGCGTACAGCTTCTGTCAAAGTTCTGAGCTCAGGGGATTTGTTCCAAAGGTCCGATACACCGCGGAACGTAGGCAAGAGTTATAGCAGGTGCGGGTGGTGAGGAAATCTCGCCAGCCGTTGATTTCACAACCACACAGAAATTTGGCGAGGCACAGGGATCCAGTTCGCCCCCCGATTCACACTCTTTGGATCTCGCTGCTGTTCCCATTGCCGCGAGGTTGGGCCGTTTTGAGTTTTGGCGAAGACAAGATCTGGCGGAACCGTCCGGATGGCACCGATCTCACTGTCACGATGCGGGATATGGATGATTGCCAAAAGCACAATCAGTAATTCTGGTTGCCCTGTTTCTTTCCAGGGCCTGACTTGCGCCGCGCCTGACGGGTTGCACTCCGGTCGGTGTCTTGGGACGTGGGCAACACCGACTGCCACTTGATCTTCTCTTGCGAACGCTCCTGAGACTCAATGTTCCTGCGCAACAGGTTCTCGGAATATTTCAGATCCTCCAGAACCGCCTTGCGGGCTTCTTTCGCATCGCGCCGAGCAATGGCCCGATAGATCTTTTCATGGCGCCGTTGATTGTTCTTAAAGCTTTCAATCAGCGGCAAGACGCGGCGACGCCCGTCCACCAGGGCGTCATGCATCATGCTTAGCAAAGTCTGTAATGCGACATTCTTGGAGGCTCTGGCGAACACCTCGTGGAACGCCATATCGTACTCCAGGTATTCTTCGGGATGCTGGAAGTTATCCTTCATGCCACGGACGGCGACTTCCATTTCCTGAATATCTTCTTTAGTGGCCCGGCGGGCGGCCAGGGAAGCCACGGTTGGCTCAAGAATTCGGCGCAATTCATAGAGTTCCAAATACTTGATTTCCTGCAACAACAGCATCCACTGGAAATGCCGACTGATGACCCGGCTTAGCGAGGACTGAACGTAGGTTCCGTATCCAGGCCTAGCTTTGATGAGGCCTAGGAACATAAGCCCTTTAAGGGCCTCTCGCAAGGAGCTGCGGCCGACCCCCAGCATGGACGCAAGTTCTGGTTCAGGGGGAAGGAGGCTTCCGGAACGGAGTTCTCCACTCCGAATCAGGCCTTCAATTCGCCGCGCAACCATTTCCATGACGGTTTGCCGGCGTTCAGGTTTAGAGACGGAATGAGTCACTGCGACCAGAGAGCATCTCCTTTTTCAAGCACGAATTTGTCTGACATGAAATTGATTCGTAGAATTGCGCTGCCCCATGCTGACCATGCGTGGCAGTCACCAGCGTCAGATCCCCAAGTATACAGGGAGCATTGTTTGTCAGACAAATATAAGCAGCTTTTTGCTTGCCGTTTTGTGTTTTGCGAATCCAAGTCCTTAACAAAGCCAGTCCCTCCTGTTTTATCTAAGAGTCCGGCGAACCCCTCGCCGGCATGATTGATTGCTGGAAGAAGTCACTTCGGAGGGCTCGCTGCTTCCTTCTGCAACCTCTCTACTATCTCCGTTTCCTTTCGCGCGAGTTCGGGATGGCCCATCCGCCCGTAAACCCGTGCCAGGCCTATGTGCGCCTCGACTTCTTTTGGGCTCATTGTTTCGAGGCGCTCAAGCAGCTTTTGCGCGCCGGCAAGATCACCGGTGTCAAGGAGGATTGTTGCCATCACAAATTGGGTGTGGGCATCTCCCGGTTTAAGTGCCAGCGCGCGGCTGCACGCGCGCAATGCCTCATTTCGATACTCGCTGCCCGCTTGCCTTAACAGGTCAGCGAGCGTGGTCCAGTAGATCACATTCTTGGGATACGTTTTCACTAACCGCCGCAATACGTCAGCGGCCTTGGAAAACTCGCCCTCTGAGGCCATGCATGCAGCCAGCAAGAAACGTGCACGGTCCAGGTTGGGGTTGAGGCGAAGCGCCTCTTCGAACTCTCCTTTAGCCTTCGTGAACTGCGCCAGGTTGTAATACGCCAGTCCCAACGAGTAATGGAATTCAGGATAGTGTCCGAACCTTGGCTGTACTGCATGCAGAAAAGTCATCGCTACGCCGTAGCGCTTCGATCCCAACAACGCGGCGGCAAGCAACATGTTATATTCACGCGAACCGGGAGCCAACTGTTCGGCTAGGTTCAACTCCTGAACTGCATCCTCGTAGTTTTGCCGGTTGAATAGAATCTTACCCAGCATGCCATGCACGGGGGCCGAATCGGGATGGGCCGCCGCGGCCGACCGAAGAACGGTTTCTGCCTGCCGGACGTTCCCCTCCCGCATAAGGGTGGCGGCCTGGGCGATAGCATCATCTCCAGTATCCGCGACACAAAGTCTCTGCCATGCGCATATCAGTAGGAGTGTGAGAACTGGCATTCGCGCTCGATTTGTGTTGGCTAGGAACGGCATCATTTCGCCTCTTGGAGTGCCGACATGTTTTGCCATGGCTTGGCGCTCTTCCTGAGTTCGAGAGCCTTTTGAGAAAGACAACTGCAGCTCTGGGCAAGCACCGTAAAGACGCAGTCTGCAATCAGCTTATGCCCCAGATTGTTCGGATGCACGCCATCTAGTGGGTCAACGGTCCAGGGAGCGAATGCGAGAGCTGAAAAAATATCCGCGTACAAGACGTCACATTCTTCCGAGAGATGGTGCATTCCGGCATTGTAGCTCTCAAACACCGCGGTATTTGCCCGGTTGAAGGGTGGGTAGCGATTGAAAGCGGTCATGAAATCAGTGCTCAGCACTACAACCAGAGCTTCGGTCTTGCTCTTGGTGGCCGTCACAATGTGCCGCAGGTCTTCCAGAAACTGGCCCACAGGAGTCCCCGCGCGAGCATCATTCACGCCATAGGCAATCGTCACCAGATCAGGCTGGTGTGCCACTACGTGTTTTTCGTAGCGCTCCATCGCACTCGGCTTTCCGGACGCATCATAGCCGGAGCTTCTGGGGGAAATCACGTTTGCCCCAATACCCGCGTTGATCATTTTCACGGGTTGCAACTGCGACTCGTTCACTGAATCGGCCATCCGGCTTACCCAACAAAATTCGCGGCTGGTAGCGCCCCAGCCAGCCGTGATGCTGTCTCCCAGGGCCACGGCGATGCGAAATGGTTCGCGGCGGCGATCGAGTTTCTTTAGAGAAACCGTAGTGTCCGGATGAAAGTTCAGCTGCGAAGGGCCATTCTTTGCGGCGGCGATAGTACCCAGCATCGGCGTAGTGCAGGCCAGAGCAACCGCGGACTGCAGAAACTCGCGTCGTTTAATCATGGTCCATGATTTCCCCCCCAGTAGTCTATTTCAAGAAGCTTCGGGGGCCGCCGATATCGATAACTCTGGAACCGCAACGAGATCAGCTGGCAACATAGAACAAATAGGCATCCCTCTCTTGAGAGATGCCTGCTGTCAACTGAGATTCCTACAATTTACTGCAGCCGCTCAGAATCAGAAGTAGAACTTCAATGCCAGCTGCACGATTCGGCCCCCGTTCCGGACGCCGGTGATCTGCCCAAAATTTGGATCACCCGTAAAGTTCAGATGCGAAGGATTGTTGAATTGCGGATTGTTGAAGGTGTTAAAGCCCTCCACCCGGAACTGGAAGTATTTGGCTTCGGTAACGTAAAACTCCTTAAAGATGGAGAAGTCCAGGTTGTAGAAGGAGGGCCCGGTGAAGATGTTATTCCGGTTTACCCCAAGGGGGGCAAAATTGGTTTGGTCGTATAGCACGCCCGTCGCCGGATCATAGTCGCCAGCCGCAGGAGGTGTTGGATTTGTGAAGGCACTGGCATTGAGCCAATGGCTCACATCCCGTCCGCTAGCATACGGGTTGCCTGAGGTGTTGGCATAGCAACCGAAGTCGCTCGTGGTTCCCTGGGTGCAGCCAACTCCAAAGTAGTTACCGCTTTGGTAGGTGTAGATCCAGTTCAGTTGCCAGCCACCCAGCACCGCGTTGGTGATTCCGTTGCCTTGCCAACGCATTTTGGGCCCAAACGGAAGTTTGTAGGTTCCCGAGATATGCACGGTGTGGGCGACTCCCTCAGGGCAATTCGTGTATTCGGCTCGCGAACCGAATCCTGGCAGCCATGCGGCCCGAACGCCGACGCCGGCCTCCTGGGGATTGTTGTCACTCAGGCAGCGGGCAAACGTGTAGTTCGCCAGAGCGGAAAGCCCGGAGCTAAAGCGATGCTCGTATTCCAACCGGACCGAGTTGTAAGAGGCCACACCGTTGGTGTTATGCGAATTTCCTCCTCCGAAGTCGGGGAAGGGGAGCAGGGGCAGGGTGGAAAAGCCGGGAGCAATCATCACGGTAGGCTGATTGGTACCGATCAGATTCGTCAGGTGCCGTGAGACACTGCCGACGTAAGACAGTTGAATGGAATCATTGTGCGTGATTTCGTACTGGTTGGCCAGGTTGTACGTTTCCGTGTAGGGAGTCCGCTGTGCGTACGGATAGCGGCTATTCAGGGTCAACCCATGAGGATCAATAATGGTCGGGTTGATGGGGGAAAATCCGGTTTCCAGGTTAGCCAGAGTTCCCGTATTGGGATCAGGAAAACGAAGCGGTTGATGGTCGGTTTGTGTACCATAACCCACGACGTAATAGAACGGGTAGTTGAGCCCCAGGGTTGGGCCGTACCCAATGCTATCGAGTGCTCCGTAGGCAATACCGAATCCTGCCCGCAGGACGTATCTGGAAGTGATGCGCTTGGATATTCCCACTCGCGGCGCAAAGTTCTTCTTCCCGTAGGAGCCGGTACTTGACCCCGAAGAACAGACCAGTCTGACTCCGTCGGCTGCCAGCAAATCCGGGAATGCAGGGTTCATCGTGGTTCCGCAAGACTGTTCTGGAATGTAGTAGGCGCCGCCCGGTCCGTTGCCGCCGTTGGGAATGAAATTCGCCTGGCGTCCACCGGTTTCCCCATAGGGGGTGAACAGGTCGTAGCGAAGGCCGAGGTTCAAAGTCAATGTCGGGGTTACTTTGAAGGCGTCCTCAAAATAGGCGGCGTTGTACCAGCGATGGCCGTTAGTGTAGGCGGCGCTCGATGTGGTGACGTTATCCGGCCCGCCGACGAAATCCACCCCACCCACCGTGGAGGCAATGGGCGATAACAGAAATTGGGCAATGCCCGTGGTACCGTTATTCAGATTAGGAACGTCGGTGTAGGGTCCGTCGAAACCAAGATAGCCACGTCCCCATGGTGGTTGCAGGATGTCCCCTTCGATGTCGTTGATGTCGATTCCCGCTTTGAAGACATGCTTGCCATGGATCTTGGTCACGTTATCAATGATTTGCAGGTTATGCTCGTGAATAATCGTAGGGGTGTAGGCAGAGGGGCCGATGCCCGGAAGCCCGCCAATACTAATGTTTGGCAAACCACCATTCCCCGGGAACTGGGGAACCCCTTGAATGCCATACTGTTCGGGAATGCCTAAAGTGTTGGCTTCGGGAGATTGCGCACTGCGATTCTGTTTGCCGTAGCCGATACGGAATTCGTTGGTGAGCGTCGGGCTGAAGACGTGGGTGTAGCTTCCATTTACAGACTGGTGAGGGTTGACGTAGTCTCCGTTGAAATAATTGTTGCCATTTAGAACTCCAGGCAGGAAAGGAGCCGTAAAGGCATCCGTCTTTGACCAGCTGTAGAACCCGGAAATAGTGTCCCGGTCGCTAAAATTGTGGTCAATCCGAATGTCGTACTGGCGATCCTTTTCATTCGTATTGAAATTTTGGAAGTAATTGCCTGCGAAATAAGCGTTGTTGTTGGTGGGGGCGGGAAATAGTTGTAACAAGGCAAGAGCGTTGGGATCGATCCGGTCGGCGGGAAGCAGGTTGAGATTAGCTATGTTTCCCGCGGTGGTGAAATCCGAAATACCCGCCACGCTGTTGCCATTGAAGAATGGATCACGAACATAGACCGCTCCCCCGCTCGTATTCGTCAATCCTGAGACTGGATCCACCGCTCCGTTCGCAATTTGGCGAGTGGTGGCCGGATCCAGCACGGCGCCGATGGGGAAGACCCGGCCCAACCCGTCGGTATGCGTCCCCGTGCTGTAGGTGATGAGATCCTGCAAATTGGTGAAGTTGCTGCTTTGCATCAAGTTGGAGGGCACCGTAGTGAAGTAGGGGCCGCCTGCATTGGGCGTAATGGCTCTCAGTTCCTGATAATCGAAGAAGAAGAAGCTCTTGTTTCTGCCGTCGTAAATATGCGGAATGTAGATGGGACCGCCAATGGTGCCGCCGAATTGATTCTGGCGAAGTTCCGCCTTTTGCGCATTCTGTTGCGCCTCAAAATAATTCTTGGCATCCAGAGCATCGTTGCGGAAGTAATCGAAGAGATCGCCGTGAAGCTGATTGGTCCCAGATTTCACCACCGCGTTGATGACCGCACTGACGCCGTGCCCAAATTCGGCGCTGTAGTCGCCGCTTTGAATCTTGAATTCCTCAATCGCATCGGGAGGAGGTTGAATGGCGGGGGCCGCGGTGAAGAATATCGGCATGTCTCCCACGCCATTTAAACGGAAGTCATTGGTCCCCAGGGCTTGGCCATTCACTGAGTAAAATCCGGAACTCGGGCTGCCGTTGGCGCCATCAGAATTGTAGCCGGGAGGCGCAGTGTTCACGCCCGCAGAAAGCATCCCCAGCGAGGACCACTGGCGTCCGTTGAGCGGCATATCATTCACCGTGATGGAGGCGATGGTCTGGCCGACTTCGGCGGTTTCCGCTTGCAGCAGAGGAGTGGTCGTGTTGACCACTACTTGCTCAGTAACCTTCCCCGGAGTAAGTTGGGCGTCCACGGTGTTTACCTGTTGTACGTGTACCACGATATTGTTGGTGACACGCGTCGAAAAGCCCTCACTTTCAACCCTTAGGGTATAGATGCCGGGCTGCACAGCCGTAAATGCATAAATGCCATCGGCCGTTATCCTGGACGTGGACACCCCCGTGGCGTTGTTGGTCAGGGTAACCTTGGCGCCGTTTACTATCGCGCCGCTCTTGTCCGTGACAGTTCCGGTCACACGCCCCACTTCAATTTGCCCCCACATGGGCGCAGCACACAGCACAACGATGGTCCCCAGGAAAATCAACAGCAATCTAGTTTTCATCATTCTCTCCTCAGGTTGATTGCGTGTCAGCGAACTCCGGCATGCGCCATCCTCGTGTTAAGGCGCCCCCGACTAAATGCAGTCGAGCACTTCCAAAGTGGCAGAAGTTTGTCTGACATAGTATGCGGTTGTCAAGCAAAAATGAGTCGCGGGGCTGAGTTTCGGTCACGAGCAGACGGCTGGGCGCATGCACAAGTCAAGTTCTGGACTTGAATGGAGCAGTCTTATCGGAGAATCGATGCGCCCGGACGACGTGCCCCATTCCGACATGGAATGTCGGGCAATTTTCGACGGCAACCTGACCCGAGCACATAGTTTTGAAACTTTGCGCCAGATCGCATTGATTCGGCCGAATAGCCATAGAGGATATTCGCGTCCTGGGAACTTCCGATCCCCTGGCGCCTTTTCTCGCCCGCTTGATAATGGCAAATCCGCGACTGTTCTCTAACCGAGCCCAGGCAAAGTATTGTCTGACAAGTTATTAACTATTGACTGAGTAAACCGCGATGAAGCTCCAGGCTTTGCCGCATCCGGGATTGGGTAGTGCATACCGTCAAAGTGCAAGCCGGAGCAAGGATCGGGGGATCGGTTCGGCCCTACAGGGCTGAGCCGGCGGTCACTTGGCACTGCTGTGCAGCTTCTGATAAATCGTCATTTCCTCGCGATATTTGGCTGCATATCCGCATTTCTTGTATGCCAGCGCAAGCCGGTAGTGGTAGCTCTCCTGCTCTGGATCAAGTTTCGCGGCCCTTTCATAAGAGTGAAGTGCATCCAGGGGACGGTCTTGCTCCTGATAGAACTCTCCTAGCTGAAACTGGGCTTCGGCAAAGCTCGGGTCGAGTTCTGTCGCCGTTTTCAGTAGATCCATAACTCGGGCAGGCGCTGCCGCCGGTACGCCGGACCAACGTCCCGAAAGCGCCATCGCATAGTAGTAGGCCAAGCGGGCATTTCGGGGGTATCGAGTATGTAACGAGGAAAATCTTTCGACGATCGGGGCCGCCAGGGCGGCAGGAATGTGCGCCATTTCTCCCAGCACTTCCATGGGTTTCGGGTCGTCGGGCTTAAGGTCGCTGGCTCGGAAAGCCTCCGCGACAGCTTCATCTGTCAGGCCTTGGCCGTATAACGCGCTTCCCAGCCCCAAGTGAATCTTTTCCGAGTTGGGATATTGTTGGACCCCAAAGCGAAAGACCCGGAGGGCGGAATCGCCTTCGAACTTCAACAACGACGCTCCAAAGTCGAAAACGTTATCTTCGCTCGGATTGAGTTGAGCCGCCCTCTGGTACTGCTCGGCTGCGGATCGGGGATCGCCTCGGTCAGCGTAGAGCTCCCCCAGCAGGGAGTGGAGTTCTGCCACCTCGTGCTCGCGAAAGATCTCGTCCGCTACCGCACGGGCCTTTTGCGTTAACCCTGTTTTACCGTAGGCGATAACCAACTCGCGCCCGGCAACATAATCTGACGGGCACAACTGACGCGCTTTTTCGAGGTACGGAATGGCGGTGTCAGCTCGTTGCTGGTGTAGAAGCTCTTCGCCATGCTGGAAGTTCTCTCGAAAGCTCGGAGAGTTGCAGGAGGGGGCGTCCTGGGTCGAAGGGGCTTGTTCAGCGCGTTGAAGTGCGCACAATGCCGGCGCCCACGCGATCATCAATAAAATGGCCCCAGCAGCATTCAACATCCTTGGTGGAGTTCCCATTACAGAAAACCTTGGCGTGCGAGGGTGTTTATTATATGTCAGCGAAAAGCCGGCCGGTTGGGTTCGAAGGATCTCGCGAGTGGGCAAATAGGGCAAGAAATGCGAAGGTACCTAAACAGGTTCGATGAGGCGGTCAATCTCGTGAAGGCAAATCGAAAATATCCGCATGACCGTTCCTTTGGGCTAGTCCGGTATGTGCTTACGCCCGCGCTGTTGTTGTTGACGTTTACCCTGACCTCCGCTCAATCCACCCGAAGGACTCCGGCATCCTCGCAGCCCGCTGGGGTAAGCACAGGAGCGATTCAGGCTCCAGTTTACGATAAGCAAAATCGTCCGATCACTGCAGGAGGATTTGTCGAGCACGGTCCTGTGGTATTTCAGGATGTCTCTCAGCAGGCAGGGCTCACGGTGTGGCGTCACACGGTAGGTACTCCTGCGAAAGCCTACATCACTGAATCTCTCGGTGGTGGTGTAGCCCTGCTGGACTATGACAACGATGGATGGCTGGATATCTACCTGGTGAATGGGCTTAGCTACGATGCGCTTTCCGGCAAAGTTCGGCCCCAACACGCGGCGCTGTTCCATAATAATCACGATGGCACGTTTACCGATTGTGCCGAGAAGGCGGGCGTCGGGAACGATCGCTGGGGCGTAGGGGTGGCCGTTGGGGATTACGACAATGATGGCTGGCCCGATTTGTATGTAACCAATTTTGGCGCAAACCGTTTGTACCATAACAATCACAACGGTACCTTCACCGATTTTGCCGGCAAAGCAGGTGTGGTGCTGGGAACATGGTCCACGGGCCCCAGCTTTGGGGATTACGACGGCGACGGGCGTTTGGATTTGTTCGTTCCTGGCTATGTTGCTTACGACATGAACCGCCCGCCCGCCCCAGGTGTGGATGGGTTAAACCCGTCTTACTGCCAATTCCGCGGAGTTGGCGTTTTTTGTGGGCCACGTGGTCTTAAGGGGGAACGGGATCACCTCTTTCACAACAATGGAAACGGTACATTTACCGATGTCAGTGAGAAAGCGGGTGTCAGCGACGCAAAGGGATACTACGGGCTAACGGCGGTCTTTGCCGATCTCCGTGGATCCGGAAGGCCCGACTTGCTGGTAGCGAATGATTCGACGCCTAATTACCTCTATCGCAATAAGGGGGACGGCACATTCGAAGACCTAAGTTTCGAGTCCGGGTATGCCGTCAACGGCGATGGCCGTGAGATGGCCTCCATGGGGATTGGTGTGGGCGATTACTTGAACAATGGCCGCCTTGATCTGCTGAACTCAAACTTCTCGGACGACTACAAAGTGCTCTACCGCAATGATGGCGATTTGAATTTCACAGATGTCAGTTATCAAGCCGGTATTGCTAGGGCAACCATCCCCTTTCTTAGTTGGGGAAACGGCTTCCTGGATTTTGACAACGACGGGTGGAGAGACATTTTCATCGCCAGCGGCCACATCTATCCGCAAGCTGACAAAGAAGAGTGGGGAACAAGTTGGAGCGAGCGCCCATTGCTGTTCCGCAATGTTGGGCGAGGGCAATTCAAATTGGTCCCCCCGGTTGTGAAAACCGGGCTGTCAGTAGTGGTTCCGGCGCGCGGCGCGGCCTTCGGTGACCTGTTTAATGACGGCAAGGTTGACGTCGTGCTGAATAACGTGGACGCGCCTCCCACGCTGCTGCGAAATGTGAATGCAGACCATTGTCACTGGGTGGAGCTGAAGCTGATCGGGGGCCCGAAGAGCCCTCGGGACGCTGTCGGTGCAAGCGTGTATCTCACCGCCGGCAAAATCAGGCAAAGAGCAGATGTAGTGAGCGGCGGCAGTTTTGCCTCGTCGAATGATCCCCGAGTTCATTTTGGCCTGGGGGATGCGCAGGTGGTCAGCGAGGTGGAGATTCACTGGCCCAGTGGCACGGTTGAAAAATTTCAACTGCCTAGGGTGGACCAAGTATTTGTAGTCCATGAGAGACAAGGGATAACGAAGGAACTTTCCACGAGTTCGAACTCCCAGGTAAAAAGGTTGCCCTGATTGCACCCTAAGCAGTGATTGACTACGGAATCATTCGCCTGACCATTTCAATTTCAATGCATTGTCGGGCGAATGGGGTGTCCAATATTGATGAGATTTTGGAGCAACAAGGATGCGGATGTTCATTGTCCTCGGTCGTTCCAAGGGCACATGGTTCAGCAGCATCGAGACAGCACTCGACAGGCAGTTTGGGGCGCACTCAGTATGTCGATAGGGGCAGACCTTTGATTTTCAGGATGGCGGATTGGGCGGCATAGCTGACGCGGACCTGCTTTTGCGCCTCTTCCAGTGCGGGTAATGCGGGTCGGGCTTCGGGGCCAATGTTTCCCAGCGCATAAGAAATACTGCGAAGTACGAATACTTGCTCATCCTTTACCATAAGTCTCTTCGCAAGCGGTCCGACCGCTTCCCGTGCTGTGGGTCCAATTGCACCTAATGCGTCGGCCGCGGGCGCTCGCACGTAGTCGACCGGGTCATTTAAGGCCGCAATCAATTGCGGGACGGCATCGACCGATCCCGGACCGGTCTGGCGCAATGCTACTGCCGCCAGGCTGCGCACCCTGGGGTTCTGGTCAGAGAGCGCCTGCTCCAAAGCCTTAACCGTCGCCGCGTTTGTGGTTGGCGCCACCTGTGAGATTGCCCAGGCCGCGGCCATCTTCACTTGCACATCGGAATCTTTCAGGCCGGCGACTAACTGCGGAAGAGCTGAAGCGGCGTCTGGCCCAAAACTGCCGATCGAACGCAAAGCCTCCGCCCGCAGATTGTCAGTTCGCACTTCGGTCAAGTAAAAGGACAGCGGCTTTCCCCGGTATGTCGAATGTTCCGGCTGGGTACTTCCTTTACTCTGGTCGCTACCGGAAGCGGTTTGAGCCAATGTGACTGAGACCGTGGTGGTAATCAATAGCAAAGTTGCAAGCAGGCAACGCATGATGCCCTCCGGTTCGTAGATTGAAAGTCTCTGATCAGTAGTAGGTTGGCGGCTGAGGTTTCCCTTCAATCTGCAAGATCGCTCTTTCGGCAGCCGAACTGTAGTGCTTGTCTACGGCTTGTTGAAGTGCGGGGAGAGCAGCCTTGGCGTCGGGACCTAGTTTCGCGAGAGCTCCGGCAACGCTGACAAATACAAACCCGTGCTCATCTTTCACGGATAGTCTCTCCGCCAGCGCCGGCACGGCGGAGGCGGCTGGCGGACCAATGGCCCCCAAGGCATCGGCGGCAAAGTGCCGGACGGGCGCGGAGGAATCCTGCAGGGCCGCAGTCAGCTGGGGGACGGCGGAAGCCGCGTGGGAGCCGCTGGCCTCCAGAGCCATGGCAGCCATGGAGCGAACGCGCGGAATCGAATCGGAAAGCGCCTTTGTCAGCGCGGGAACGGCAGAGGCGTTCGCCGAGCCGATTTCCGCGAGCGAAATGGCCGCGGCTGTGCGCGCGGCGGGGGAATCATCCGACAGTGCCGAGGTGAGAACGGAAACTCCAGCAGCGCCGTCGGGACCGAATTGGCCGATGGCATAGAGGGCGTCTATCTTCTCCGTGCCAGAGGCAGCTTTGGCTTCGGCGGTGTAGTAAGAAAGCGGCTCTCCCCGGTACACAACTCCAGAGTGAATCTGGCTGGTGATCGGTGCCGGCGGGGCGGGGTTGGGCGGCTCGGGAGCTTTTCCGCTGTCGTCCGGGATCTCCTGAACTTTTTCGATCACCACGTCGTTGATGCCAAAGTTATAACCGAGGGAGTGCGGGTCCTTACCCATGCAGATGAAGCTCAGGGTATGCCGACCTTTGGTCAATTTTTCCATTCCCAAAGCGCGATCCTTGGCGACGTAGACTTCGGGCAGATAGTTGTAGAAGATTTCCGGGCCAGGGAAGGGGACTTCCGAAGTCGCGGCCTGGCGCGGATCGAGATTCATTGGATGACCGTCGAGCAGAGCCTTGTAGTCTCCGTAGTCGGGGGCCTGAGCGATCAGTCCGATCAGCTCATACTGACCGTCTTCCGGGATGTCCACGGGGATGTTGATTTGCGCTCCCGGCCCTTCGGCTTCGAGAAAGAGCAGGTCTTTTGCCCAGTCCACTTCTTTCTGCACGAGAGCCTTGCCTTTTTCTGCGGTCACGTCTTTGATGAGTGTCGGTACTTCGAGCTGAGTGGCGTTCCCAAAGGGGAGGCGGTCATAGCCGTAAGGAGGTTCCGGCAAGTCCTGGTTCACTCCCTGCTGGTACCAGAAGGCCACGCTCGAGAAGAAGTCCGGGCGTTCTTCAAAACCAGACCGCACGGTTCCGTCAGGATTTGCGGTCCAGCCCGAATGCTCGATTCCGGCCCACAAGGATTTCTTAAAGGGGATGGGGTCCGGGACATGCCAGCGATATCCCGTCAGGCGCGAACCCAGGCGTTCGCCTTCGGCGATGGGCGTGCCCGTCCAGGGACCATCGGAGTCGCGCAGTCCCCACGCGTCATTGAAATAATCTTCGCTGCCGGTGCCGAGAATCTGCGGCTTGGTCGCTCCATCCACATAGAAAAGGTCGTCGCCTTCGCCGAACCAGGAGACCGCCGTCTGCACTACGCTCATGACCGTGCCGACGTACTGTCCGGTTCCGCGGATATTCAGGAACTCGTAATTGTGCCCTTTGCGCGCGGGCCGCTCCTGGCGATAGTAGGCATGGAAGTAGCCAATGTTTGCGGGAAGGGAAGCGTAGTTGCGGTAGTCCACATGGTAGTAGAACATGGGCACCAGGCGATTGCCTTCATTGGTCACCGTGATGCGGCAAGACTTGCGGTAAGGCATGGGCCAATAACTGTTGCGGGCCCGGCCCCAAGAGCTGTCATGCACCATGATGGAATTCAGATTGCGTTCCGAGCCGTGCCCCACGCCGAAGAAGTCACCCAGGGGCGCATCGACGCTCGGTGTCTTGTATCCATCGTAATAAACGCGAATGCGCAGCAAGCGAGGCCAGGCGAATTCGTTGTCGGCGACCGTCAGCCAGATGTGTGTCACTGCGCCGGGGCCTTTGAGGTCGGCCATGACCAGGGTTTCTCCCGGCATGATTCGCTTGCTGTCATCGTTGCTGGAAACGAATTTATTGCCGCTGGAGACACGTGCGGCGGAATAGTCCTTCAGGCGCGCCAAAGCCAGAGAATCGGTGACCTCGTTCAAAGGCGATTGGGCAAATGCAAAACCCGAGACAAGGAGAACAACCAAGGCAAGCACTTTCTTCATAAAGTCCCCTTTTTGTTTCGTAGGTTCCAACGGTACGTCGAGTTCCCGAAAACGATCAGAACTTCTCACGGTTTATTCAGAATCAGCATGGCACATCCGCGCTTCAGCGGAACCTCGACGGCGGCCGGTGCGGACTGGTTGATCGCCAAACTCTTCTTTTCCGAACTGCCGGGATACAACAGCTTGGCCGTTCCGGAGACTCCGCGAAGCAGAAGTTTCGCGTGGTCCTCCTGGCCGGCGAGGCCCACAAAAATCACGTAATGTTGCGGCGTTTCGAATATGTTGGCCTTGGCATTGCCATCTGCCACTTCGATTACGCCCGGCTTGAGCAGCCACGTGCGCCCGCGGAGTTCATTAAACAGCGGACCGTAGTCTAGATACAAACGGTCATTCGATTCGCTGGGCAGAACCGAGTGGTCATTGCCGGTAACCGGGATTGTAGGAAATGCCCCCATGTACAAGTGGCGTTGAAAATATTCGTCCGGATCGGAGCCGAAGGGATTTTCGTCCGAAGTCCAGCAAACGAGCGGCTTGCGCAACGCTAGATAGGAACTGGTGTTCAAGTTGTAAGGAAAATATCCGTGCTCGTCGTAGAAACCATCCACGTGACGCATTAACTCCAGGCGGCGATCCATGTCATTGCCGAAGATGACTTTTTCGGCGTCGTGAAATACCGGCCCAAGTTCTTCCATCAGCGCGATCCAGGAACGGCGCAGATGGCGATACGGTCCGTCAATCCAACTCTCGCCATCGTCCGCATTGGGGTTGTAGCGGGTCAGCCAATCCATGCGATCAATGCAAATACCAGAAGAGTCCGGCAGCTTTTCCACGTGACGCCTTGCCTGTTGAAGGAGGAAGTCGCGGTAGGCGGGATCGCCGCAGTCCATAATCACGCCATCGCCCCATGTCCAGGTGGGACTGGGAGTTTTTAAGACCGCATCTTCCAACTTGTCATGCAGGAAATCGTTGGGATCCTTCCACAGATCTGGAGCGCTGTCGCTCTTGGGACGCGGCGCAGGATAAGTAATATTCGCCCCGAACTCAGTGACGTTGAAATAGTTCAGAACGTAAAAGCCATGGGCACGCATGTCGGTTGAATAGGCGCTCATCTCGCGAATCGAGGTTTTGCCGTAGCGGCCCTCGTCCGCAGCGGTGAAGTCTCCCTCACCTCCCCCGGCAAAGCGGTTCCATTTCTCATCATCTGTTTTTACGGGAGGCAGGAATTGTCCCATGTAGGGGAAGTCAATGCTGGCCTTCCAGTTCATGGTGAACCCCATGGCGGACAATTTCTTTGCGTCGAGGGCGCCTTCCCAACCGGAATAAGCCCCGCCTCCACCCACCTGCTGGGCCAGTTTGCAGGGAGGGTCAAAGTACTCGGGATAGCGAGTGACGATGGCATTCATGGCTGCGCGAACATCCGGTTCGTGAACGGCAATATCCATGTGGAACCTGGTTTTGGTGAGGGTTCCTCCCAGTCGGTTGAAGGCACGGGAGAAACGAAGCTCGCCGCTTTTTGTGGTGGAGATTTGCAGATCGAGCAAGACATCGCGCGGCGATTGGATAAACGAGATGCCAATACCGTTCTGTTTATCGAGAATGCTCGCCATGGGCAAGGACAAGCCGTCTTCGCGGTTGAAAAATGCGCCGTAGTCGTAGGTCTTGTCTTCGAAGGGCTGGGGAATCATGGGGTCCTGCCATTTGGAGCCAAAGCCACGAGGCAACCAAAGTTCTGCATGTGAGGGAGCGGGCCAATGGAATACCGTGTCTATGGGGGCTATCCAAGGTCTGTGGGAACGGGACTCGCACTCCCAGTCCCACCCTAGCCCACCATCGGCGCTCCGGAATTGCGCAGACGCATCCACATGAGCATCGGTTCCGCTTGGCACATGGGGACCGAGGCCGAAAGAACCCTCCAGGTTGATGCGTTTGCCGCTGGGCAATTCCAAGCCGGCAAGCGAACTTCCTCCCGCGATGAAAACGAGGTCGCCACTTTTGATTTTCTGCAAAGAGGCTTTCGGGACGTGAAAGGGAATGCTCACGGAGTGCGGGTTAGGGGTCAGTTCCGCTTCTGCCCAATCTACGTGATTGGCGTAGGCGCCGATATAGGTGACGATAAGACGCAGAACATTGATCCCGGTAACGTCTGCTTCCACGCGCGATGCCGGAGTGTGTCTGCTTCATGACATCACTATCGAATAGTTTCGTACCGTCCGCATAGACCAGGAAACGCGCGGTCGCCTACTTGAGGATTCGCAGATGCATCATCGACTCCGACCCAGGCGCGGAAGGTTGAGTAGCGGCCGCCAATCAGGTACACCAGGTCGCTGCGCGCGTGAGTGCTGACTCCATGTTGGAACTTGCGGCCGGCAATTTGCAGTGGGTTGCCACCTGCGCTTTGATCGAACAGGAGGGATCCCCAACCCTGGTTAGCCAGCCGGGGATGGATTGAGCTTAAGCGAATGGCGCGGCAATTTCTGTGCCGTTTCGAAGGCAAACATCTTCCTTTGCGTCCGGGCGGCCAGCAGAGTAGAGGCGAATGTAGAGCGCAGAAAAGAGCGTCGGTTCATAGTTGTGCACCTGCCGGATTCTGTTCTTCACGAATAATGCGTCGAACTTTTTCAGTAAGCTTGCGCACGATCTGGTCTCGCATGCGTTCTCCATTCTCTTGGGTGGCAAGACTTGGCTTGCCGTTAACCCCACCGGAGTCGGGTTGCAGTTCGAAACGCGAGCGAATCGCATGCCACGGCTTGCTCAAATTCCAATCTTTGACCCGGTCCATCTTCACCGGGAACCTACCGACATGGCGATTTCCGTTTCCCCCTGGTCGGCATGGTGAATGTGGTGAGATCCGCCGCGCTCCAATAATTCCAATAAATGGCCTTTAGAGCGGGGTAATTTTGCCAGACCCGGAAAAAAGCCAGTTCCACCGGCATCCGATTAGCCCCGTGTCCGCTAAGAAAGATCTGGCGGGTGAATCCGTGGAAGCAAAACATTTCCGAGAGATCCACAATGACCTGAGTCAAGCGTTTCTGCTTTCAATCCGACGGTGCCGGGATACTCGCGCATCTCATCGGCGAAACCATAAGGTAATGCGGGCGCTAAAATCGCGCCGCTTTCTTCCGCTACCCGGCGGGCGAAGTAGCTACCGCACTCTACATCCACACTCAGGGGCAGATGAGGGCCATGAGCTTCTACGAGTCCTAAGGGAACAATCACCGGAAGACGTTTATCAACAGCGGCAATTTCGTCGCTGGTGAGCGTAATCCATTCAATCATTCTGAGCTCTCCAAACGTTCCTTCACCATCATGGCCGCACCGATCACGCCCATATTGTCCCCAAGTTCCGAGACGCGAATTGGAACGGTTTCTCCTGGCGGATACCGGAAAATGTTGCGAGCCACATGATCCCGTACATTGTCCAGAAAGTATTTGTGGGCTGCGGTCGCGCCGCCAGCGAGGATAATAATCTGCGGCGAGTACCCATGAACGACGTTGACTAAAAGCCAGCCCAGCCGGGCGGTCCAGCGGCGAAGTTCGTCCACGCAAAGCCGATCATCCTGGGCAACGCCTTGCTCAATCACTGCCCTGAAGTCCACGGCATGGGGATTCTTCCAGTAGCATTCGGAGAGCAGGGAAGGAATTCCGCGCTGCAGCCCGCTGCGTACTGCCAGGGCCAGTGAGGTAGCCGAACATAACATTTCGCCGGTGCCGCGAGCGCCCGTCAAGCAGAGCTGGTCGTTGCTGTAATCCATGACCAGGTGTCCGATCTGCGAGCCGAACATGAAGTGGGGATCCTGCAGGATTTTGCGATCCAGCATAACGCCGGAGCCGATACCTGTACCAAGGGTAAGCACAACCGCCCAGTTTTTGTCGCGCGCCAAACCTGCGTGTTTTTCGGCGTACATCGCCGCTATTCCGTCATTTTCCGCCCAGACTTTCGTAGCGAACTGTTCTCGGAGCTGCGGTACGATTGGAAATCCTTCAAGGCCGCGAATCTTGCCGGGCAGCAGGACTGTGCCCCGGTTTGGGTCGGTGGGCCCGGTAAGGGCTAAGCCGATGCCGCGGAGTGGCTGAGTCTGCTGCGCCGCGATTGTTCGCAGCCGATCGGTCAATGCGTGAAATGTCTGTTCGACAGTTTCCGTGACCGGGGTGTCGAAGACATCAGCGGAAATCATGGCGCCGGCCGGGGACACGGCCCCCAGCTTTATGCGCGTTCCGCCCCAATCGACACCCAGAAAATAGCCGCTCATTTATCCAGTTCCAGAATTGCGCCAGACTGACGCAGGTTATGCCGCAGTTGTGCCACGTCGATCTCGCGCGGAGTTCGCCCTGACCCAACTGCCATGGCTGCTGCAGTCCCGGCAGCCTGCCCCATGCTCATGCACTGGGCCATGGATCGTACGCTGGCATGCGCATCGTGGGTGGCCGAAAAGCAGCGGCCTGCCACCAGAACATTGACGGCATCGCGGGGCAATAGCGTCCGGTAAGGTATGCCGACGCAACGGCCCTCCGGCAGGTAGGACCACTTCGTATCCGCGCCGCCATGATGATCTTCAATCGGCGCTCCACAGAGGCCGATCTGATCATCAAATTGTCTGGCGGAAAGCACGTCATCTCGGGTCAGGCGGTAGTCTCCGTAAACCCGGCGTGTTTCCCGCACACCGATCTGGGTGCCGAAAGTCGAGAGCTGCGCTTTCTGGTAGCCGGGCACCTTGTCGCGTAGGAATCGAATGTACTCCAGCGCTTGCGTGCGGCCTTCCATCTCTGCCGCGCTCAGGAGTTCCGGATCGGTCGCGTTGACGATATGGGTGCCCTCCCGGCGAAATGATGGCAACCTGGTCATGATGGTGGCGGTCATGTGATCCACGGGAGTGATATGATCGCTGCCTTCCTTGCGCGGCAGATTATACCCTCCGCTGTTTGCGGCATCCGACATCAAAGCGTGAAAAGCCTTCTTGTCGATTGTTTTTCGCTGTGCGACATCCACGTTGACCAACTTGAAGGTCGTAGTCAGGGTTTGCGCGGGTTCGTCGACGCCGGCTAGTTCATAGCCGATTCCCGCGAAGTGACAAATATCCGCATCGCCGCTCGCATCGACAATGATTTCTCCATCGAACCGTCGCAGGCCCAGCTTGGTTGCTGCGATTACGGCTTCTACCTTGCCGTGGTCAGCGACAACGTCCTGCACCCAGGCATTCAACAAGACTTCCACCCCGGCGCGCTTAGCCAAATCTTCCCACACGACTTTCAAATATTCAGGATGGTAGGTTACGCCGGTGCCGGCGCCGTGAGTGTTGGGCCGTTCCAGGCACGAAGAGTAACGCTTCAGGCCGGAGATGACGTCATCGGGAACACCGGCGACCACCTTCTTTGATTCCTTGCCGGGAGTGTAGAAACCATAAAACGTATCCAGCACGGCGGTGCTCGTGCCCCCCAGAAAAGGCAATCGCTCCAGCAAGAGAACTTTCGCGGAGGCGCGAGCGCACGCGATGGCGGCAGTTGCGCCCGCGGAGCCTGCCCCTACGACGATAACGTCGTACTTTCTCGAGACTGGAATTTTCTTGCCGTAAGTGTAGATCATGACCTATTTACGCAACGCTCCAACCTCCATCCACAAGAATGGTTTGTCCCGTCATGGCGCGAGAGGCGTCGGTGAGGAGATAAACACAAGTTGCCGCCACATCTTCGACTGGAATTACATCTTGTAACAGTGGCTGGCGCACCTGCATGTATTCCAAAACAGCCGGGTCTTCGCAGGCCCGCGCACTCATCGGAGTGCGGACCAGGGCGGGAGCAACCACGTTGACCCGAATGCCTTCCGGAGCATAGGAAGCTGCCATGGACCGGCTCATCGCGATGATGGCGCCTTTACTGGCGGCGTAGGCAACGGTTGAGAAGTGCTTGCGGTCGACATCCACTCCCAAGATGCTGCTCATATTCAGAATCACGCCACGTTGTCCAGCCAGGCTTCGCTCCTGCTTCAGCATGGCTCGTACCGCTTCACGGCACATGCGGTACTGAGTGGTGGCGTTGGTTTGCAAGGTCATCGCCCATCCCTCTTCCGTGCATTCGTGGATGGGGCCGTCCCCATAACGGCGCCCGCTGATTCCCGCCACATTGAACAAGGCGTCCAGACGGCCAAATTGCTGGATACAATTCTGCACCGCTGTGGGGGCGGTAGCGGCGTCGGTAAGATCGCCAACTGTAAAGGCCGTCTCCGCTCCTATTTGCTGTAACTGGAGCGCCAGCTTTTGACATTTGGATCCATCCCGTCCTATCAGATACAAGCGGTTCCCCTCCGCCGCGAGTTGTCTCGCAGTTTCCGCCCCGATGCCGGACACGGCAGTAATCAGGAACACGCGTTGATGCTTCACTTCCTCGGCTCCGCGTCCTTCGGTTGGTAAAGCGCGCCGGCATAGCGTTGCCGTTGGTCGGCCAGCCATGCATCGTAGTTATTTTGCGTCTGCCCCAGGTGCATATTGGCCAGCACATGATGGCGGATGCCGCGGCGATCCAGCGCGCGGATGGTCAACTCATTCAGGGACTGCACAAGCGAGAGGGCGCCGATCGAGGAAAGCGGACAGACCCGGTATGTGCCGGTTTGTCCGGACACCGCGGTGGTGACATCGCCCATTGGCATGCCGTTGTCCAGAAAAAATCCGCGCTTGGCTTCGGCGGCAACGTGAAACAGAGTTTTGCCCGATGAATGCTTGGGAGGCGACTGACTGGATTGGGTGAGCGACGCAATGACGACCAGAGGATTTTCGGCATAACGCCGGCTAAACTCCAATGCAATGTCCACGGCCGCCTGGGTCTGACCGGTAGCCGAGATGACCACAAGCGGTTCGTTCGGGCGAATTGCGACTTCATCAAGAAGCAGCGCTCCCAACCCCTCAACTCTTTCGATAGCTTGCGCCACCCGTAGACCGCTGGCGTCCCACGACGTCGGTAAACGTCGACAAGTGCGCGGAGAGCAAAGGATGGAATCCAGTCAGCGCGCCCATGCGGACACATAACTCCTCAAGCGCCATCCGAGAGTGGCCGTTGGCATAGACGTGGACAACCCCGCCCGCAGCAATTGCCTCCGCGAAACACTCCGCCACCGCGGCCAGTTTCTCGGCTTGTGCCAGGACACAATCCCGAACCCGGTCCAACTGCAAAGGAAACGTCAGATCGCCGTTTGTCACTGGATAAATCCCCTGTAATACTTCTGCATTTTCGTTTCAGTCATGGTACGGATCTGAATTTCATTTCAGGTGTCAAGACGTCCCAACTTCGGTTCGCGGTTCTTCAGCCCGATAATTCCAGTGCTGTTCAATTTGCTCCAACGTTCTTCCTTTGGTTTCAGGGACAAACCGCCATGCAAACAGCGCTTGAGCCAAAGCCATCGTGGCCAAGAATGCAAAGGTGAAGATCTTTCCCAGTTGATGAAATGCCAAGGGAAAAAACAATACGACTACCGCGTTAGCCACCCATTGGGTGAGAACGGGTACGACCATAGCTTTTCCGCGCACGCGGTTAGGAAAGATCTCGGGCACCAGGGTCCAGAAAACCGGACCGATGCAGGAGGCAAAGAATGCGATATAAAGGGCAACTACACTCACTACGAGAAGCCCGTGAAACCGTCCCATCGCTTCGGCGGCGACCAGCACCAGCAGCGCGGCTGTCATACCCAGAGAGCCGACAATGTACAGTGGCTTTCGTCCGTAGCGGTCGATCGTCCAGAAGGAAATCAAGGTGAACAGGAAATTCACCCCGCCGATGACGAAGGTCGAAAACAGGGCGGCGTCTATCTTCCATCCGGCCGACCGGAAAATGGCCGGAGAGTAGTCAATGATCGTGTTGATCCCGGAGACATGAATCAAAATGGCAAGAATAAAGCCAACCAAGAGCGCACGACGCAAGTTGCGCGTGCGTAGCAGGCTCTGGGAGTTCCCGGACACTGCCAGGCTGGACTCGATGTCGCCGGCCTCCGCAGCGGCTTCTGCCGGCCCCATAATCCTCGACAGCAATTCCAGGGCTTCTTTCTTTCTTCCAACCTTGAACAAAAATCTGGGCGTTTCCGGAGCCCAAATAAGCGCCGAGAAAAATATGGCGGAGGGAAACACGCCGCTGATGAACATCCAGCGCCAGTTCCACGGGCCTAAATTGCGTAGCCAATAATTAATGAAGTAGGAAATTAATATCCCCGCAGTGATGGACAGTTGGTACAAGGCGCCCATGCGCCCGCGTACCGCAGGCGGCGAAACTTCGGCCACATACATGGGGGACAGAACGGAAACCCCTCCTACCGCGAGTCCCCCCAGAAATCTGCCCATCACAAAAACAGTAAAGTTGGGCGCAGCCCCAGTCGCAATCGAAGTCAGTACGAACAAAGCCGCGACCCAGAGCAGCATACGCTGCCGGCCATAGAGATCGGTGAGTCGGCCCGCGATGATAGATCCCAGAGCACAGCCAAACAAGAGTGAACTGAAGGCCCAGCCCAGGGACAGATCGCTTAAACCAAACTGTTCAATCAGAAATGGGCCGGCACCCACGATGATGGCTATGTCAAAACCAAAAAGCAGCCCTCCCAGCGCGGCCGTGGAGCCCAGAAACAAAACATATCGAGAGTTGGCAGTGGCTTTGAGGTCTGAGGTCATCATCAATTCGCGGTCCGCGATTCATCTCCTGCGAGGGATCAGAATTTCCACCAATATTACGAAGGGCTCGAGCGATCCTTTTGAGCGCGGCCATAGAGCTCCACGCGATACTGATAACGATCTCCGCGGGAGATTGCCACGCCGACTTCCAGTGGCCTCCCATCCGCGAGATAGCTTACACGGGTCACACACAGTAGAGGGTCCCATGGATCAACACGCAGCCGCTTTGCTTCCTCATCCGTGGCCGATCGTGTTTCGACCATATCAATGGCGCGGGCAGCGACCAGTCCGTATTCCTCCACTAGGGTCTCGTACAAAGATTCCCGCCGCGGAGCCTTTTCTGGGAACTTCGGAACCAGGCGCGAAGGCAGGTAGTTCACCAGGAGCGTCAAAGGCTCGTCATTCACCAAACGCAAACGCCGCAGGACAAAGACGGTATCGTGAGAACCCAGGCCCAGGTCGCGTGCAATGCGGCCGGGTGGTTCGATTTCCTCGGTCTCCAGATGCAGCGTTCGCGGAATTTGCCCAACCGCCAAGAGCTGTTCCGTCCAGCTCGTAATCGCATTTAACTCGTGAGTGACTTTGACTTTTTGAACAAAGGTCCCCCGTCCTTGTTGCCGGACCAGAAGCCCTTCCGTCACCAGTTCATCCACTGCCTTGCGCAAGGTGATGCGACTTACGCGAAAGCGAGCTTGGAGGTCAGGCTCGGGAGAAATGGAATCCCCGGGCTCCATAGCGGTTATTTCGGCACGGAGTATTTCGCGAAGTTGCGCGTATAGGGGAATATCGAGGGTCCGATTTAGTGTCATCGCGCGGGTCGGTACTGCTCTCGGCCTATTCCGATTTTGCGGGAATCATCATAACAACATATCGTCATGATGTATATGCCTTTAGCCCGGGGAACTAATGGTCCGAATGGGGGAGGGAAGTTCTCAATTTTAAGCTGTGCAAAAACACTTCAAGTACGTTGTGATTGCGATCTTTGACAGCGAGCGTCCACCTCTTTACACTCCGGTGTTCGAAAAGTGAGGGATTAAATTAATGCGCCGCATCGGGATGTCCGAAATCGCAAAGATAGCCAAGGTCTCCATTGGCACTGTAGGGCGGGCGCTTAATGGCCGCGGGCGAATCAACGAAGCGACCCGCCAGCACGTGCTACAGATCGCTCGCGATCTGGGCTATAAGCCGAATCTGGCGGCCCGCGCATTGTCGGTGGGACAAGGCTTCCGTATTGGAGTATGTATCCCGAAGGAACTCCACTTTTATTATGACCAGGTCCGCGCCGGCATCTTCGACGAAGCGCGGCGATACGAACACCTGGGACTCGATGTCTTTTACCGTCCGGTGAACCGCTTGGCCAGCGGTGAGGTTGAGAAGGTAAGAGAGTTGCTCGGCGAGAATATCAAGGCTCTCATTCTTACCCCCGGAGCCCCAAAGAAGCTGACCCCTTTGATCAATGAGGCTCAGCAAAAGGGGATCCAGGTTGTTTGTGTTAACACGGATGCCCCCGGGAGCAATCGCGCTTCCGTTGTATCTACGGACCCGGAACTGGCCGGAAGAGTGGCCGGTGAACTGATGGGAAGGCTGGTGCCGCCCAAGTCGCAGGTTGGGATCGTCACCGGGATGTTGCATACCGACATTCATTACAAAACGGTACGAGGCTTCTCGGAGCTGTTACCGCGGGTCTGTCCAGGCGCAGAAGTGGCCGAAGTGCTGGAAGGCCACGAAGATGAAGACGAGACTTTTGCGAAATGTATGAGGCTGCTCCGCCAGTCCCCGAAACTCGCCGGCATCTATGTAAACACCGTCAATTGCCTGCCAGTATGCCGCGCCTTGACCAGCACGGGCCGAAGCGGAAAGGTCAAACTCATCACCACCGATCTCTTTCGCGAGATGGTGCCTTATTTTGAGGAAGGCACTATCGTGGCTTCCATTCATCAGCGTCCCTATTTTCAGGGCCAGGCGGCGGTTCGCCTGGTGATGGACCACCTGATAAGCAGCCGGGCCATTCCACCCACCTTTTACCTCAATCCAAATGTCGTCCTGCGCTCCAATGTAGCGGGCTTCCGTGAAATAAGCGGTCCTGAGGCGGCTGAGTTCACGATTTCCCTGTAAGTCGCCGGCCGAAATTCATCATAACGACTTTTGTCTTGACAACCTCGATCGAGAGGTGATATTTCACAATGCGTTATCGCTAACGCACTATGGCGTACCGTCCAGACCAATATCCGGTTTTAGAGCACACCAAAAGGGCGTGTTGCGTCTCCAAGGAAATCTCCGCTTGAAAAAGGGGTCAGCAAATGGCATTTCTTAGCAGAAACGAAATAGTTAATTCCCTATTTTCTCTCGCGAACAGCTTAAGGGTGACGGTTGCCCTTGCCGCCTTGTTCGCAGTGCTCGGCGTGCCGAGCCTGTTTGCCCAAACCGGCCGCGCCAACATCAGCGGCGTAGTGACGGACTCTCAAGGGGCGGTAGTTGCCGGGGCGACCGTCAGCGCCACCAATAATGCGACTGGCGTCGTGGTGCCGACCACCACCAACGGAGCCGGCGCTTACAGCATCATCCAACTTATTCCTGGCGTTTACACCATTAAGGTGGAAAAAGAGGGATTCAGTGCGCAGGAGCAGGAGAACTACACGTTGGTGGCCGAGCAAAATGCCGGCATTAACTTCACCCTGCAGCCTGGCAAGGTGAGCGAGAAAGTCACCGTGCAGGCCGGTGCAGAGTTAGTGCACACCGAAACGGCAGAGTTAGGCCAGACGATTAACGAACAATCTATCAATGAGCTTCCGCTCAACGGCCGCAACCCGGCATCACTGGTCCTGCTGACTCCGGGAGCAATTGACGTAAGTCAGACCAATGCCAGTTTTTTCCAGAGCTACACGACGTTTCCGACCGAGACGGGAGCATCCGTCAACGGCGGACGCCAGGGCAGCACCTATTACCTGCTGGACGGCGTCTACAACATGGACAACTACCAACTCACCGCAGCGCCATTTCCTAACCCGGATGCGACTCAGGAATTCAGCGTCATTGGCAATAATTTCGATCCGCGGTTTGGCTTTGCAACCAGTGGCGTCGTGAGCATCGTGACCAAGTCGGGAACCAACAATTGGCACGGAGATGCATTCGAGTACTTCCGGAACGGCGCGCTTAACTCGAAAGATTATTTTACTCGCCAGACCGATCAGATTCACCGTAACCAGTTTGGTGGATCGTTGGGTGGGCCGATCATTAAGGACAAGCTGTTTGTCTTCGGCAACTATCAGGGAACCAGACAGCGCCTTTTCACCAGTTCGAGCGGTGTTTATGTGCCATCGGACGCCATGCGAGCCGGCGATTTTTCGGAGCGCTCTGTTCGAGCGGTTTGACACCAATGGTCATTTGTAATGATCAGGCATCAGGAGCCCGATCCGAATAACCCCGGCCAAATGAGAACGATCGTCGATAACCAGATCTGGCATCCGGCGTTGGTTCCCGATCACACGCCTGATCAATCGCGGCCGCCAATTCGTCGTTCACTAACAACTTCGTTGACCCAGCCACCTACTTCAATCCAGCCTCGGTGGCGATTACCGATCTACTTCCCCACTCCACCGATCGTTTGGGCCATCTGGTGGCTTCAGGCTGGCCCAGCATCAATAATTACAACGAAGAAACCGGACGCGTGGACTACAACCTCAATGACCACAACCGGATCAGCGGCCGTGCATTTCTGAACTTCTTCAATCAGCCCGCTTTCAGTAAAACTCTGCTGGAGTCCGATCGTTCGTGGATCGTAAACTGGCAGAATTACGGCGGCACCTGGACCTGGACTATTAATCCGCACATCGTGAACACTCTCACGGGCGCTTACACGCGTATGTATGACGCCAGTTCCAGCGGACTGAAAGTGAATGGACAAAACGTTTGCTTTTCTCAATTCATCAACGTTTCAGACACCACCAGTTTTTCGCCGTGCTCCATTGAGGACTTGGATATGGGCGGAGGGCCTGGTCCGGGGCTTGGTATTGGGCAGAATTTCAATGGCATCAACCGCTGGACCTGGGGAATCTCCGATTCGCTCAGCATTTCCAAGGGCAAGCACCTGATCGCGATAGGCATCGACACCCTGCGGCAGTACTGGAATCTCAATACCGACTGGCTGGCCTTGCCCCTGATCTCGTTTCAGGGAGGTGCCAACGGTAATTTTACCGGTTATGGTTTCTCTGACTTCCTGATGGGCCAGGAATCGTCGTTCACCCAGGGTGGCGGCGAATCGGATGCGCTGCATGCCTGGCTGATCCAGCCGTATGTTGCTGACCAGTACAAAGTGAAACCTAATTTGACCATTTCAGCTGGTCTGCGATGGGAACCTTTCCTGTTCCCGGTGCCGGTTGGCGGGCGCATACCCATCTACTGGCCCGGCCATCAAAGCACCCGCTATCCCAACTCTCCTCTCGATCTGGTTTACCCAGGCGACGCCGGCGTACCAGCCGGTGGCATCCCCAACCGTTACAACTTCTTTAACCCTAAGGTCGGAATCGCATGGCAGCCTAAGGCCTTGCCGAATACCTCCATCCGTGCAGCTTTTGGGATTTATTCCAGCCCGATTGCCTACAACGACTGGAACCCTGTAAGTGACACGGCGCCTTTCAGCCCCCTGTACACCTTCGCAGCAGGAGGGATCATCAATGGCCAACCGGTGCCGATCATTCCTTTCAGTGATCCCTGGTCGGTGTATCAACCTACCGGAGGGTTAAGCCCATTTCCGCCATTTTCCAGCCCTGGCACCGTCCCGGGGCCCGATGTCACGTTCCCGCCACCTCCTGCTAACGTTTATTACACTTTTGACCGCAGTTTCACGACCGGTCAGAACCAAACGTGGAATTTGAGCTTGGAACATCAATTCGGGACCAATTGGTTGGCACGGGCGGCCTACGTCGGTTCTGAGGCTTACCACCTCGCTAACCGCAATTCCATTAACCCGGGCCAGTTCTTCTGTGGTCCGGTAGGTCCCAACTGCTCGCAGGCGGATTTCGATAAGAATGGAACCTTGGTGAATTCCAGATTTAACACGATGCAGCTCAATTTTTCGAGCACCACCGCCAGCTATCAATCTGGCCAATTTACCCTGGAGCGGCGCATGTCACACGGTTTGCAGTTCACCGCAAACTACACCTACTCCCACACTATTGACGATGCCACGGCAATTCAAAGCAGTGGTTTCTATAACCCTTTCTGCCAGGTGTGCCGCCGCGGCAACTCTGACCTGAATTTCCCGCAAATCTTCGTCGCCAATTTCATCTACCAGACTCCGACTCTAGCCGGATGGAATGGCGCTACCCGGGGAATACTGGGCGGCTGGCAGGTAAGCGGAATCTTCCGGGCACAATCGGGTATTCCGTTTACCATTCGCAGCGGTTTGAACAAATCCTATACGGTGGTTGGAAGGGATACGGCGGATTATGCCAACGCCAACCATTCGATTCACGTGAATCATGGTTCCCTGCAATACCTGGCGGTTGACCAAAATAACCAGTCTGTCGACTTTGTTCAGCCCAACTATGGATTCCAGGGAGACACCGGACGCAACATCGTCTCTGGTCCCGGTCAGAATTCGTGGGATATGGGACTGTCCAAGAACTTCCGGTTTGCCGAGCGTTACCGCCTCCAGTTCCGATGGGAGATGTTTAACGCCTTCAACCATCCCAATTTCTACTACCCGGACAACTTCCTATCGAGCGGTACATTTGGGAAGATCACAGGCACTGGGTATGTCCCGGCACGTACCCAACAGGCCGCTTTGAAGTTCTATTTCTAGTAGCGTGCCCAACTCAAGTAGGCAGAGGGTCCTCAGACCATCTGCCTACTTTTCTTCCGCTCGATATCCATTCACTGTTTTAAACTGCATGATCCCGTGATCAGACCTGAACTGGGGACTTCGGAATGTATCTCGATAATAAAAACGTAGGGCAGTTCCGCGAGAGCGGTTTCGTAATTGTCCCCAATGTATTTACTCCCGGCGAAGTAGCGAGCATGAGCGAAGCTGTCGGTGGGGCACGGGTCGCAAAGCACACCACCTCAATGCTCGACACGACAGGCCTGAGCACAAAATTAGCGATCTGGTTTGAAATCGGCGAGGACCTCTGGTCAGCCGTCACCACTTGCCCGCGCCTGCTGAACCCTCTGCGTATTCTCATGGGAGAAGAGATCGCGTTCTTCCATGGGAAAGTGATTTTCAAGGAAGCCAAGAAGGGGGGCGCCTGGGAGTGGCATCAGGATTATGGTTATTGGTACGACCAGGGTTTTGCGTTTCCGCGTATGATCAGTGCGTCGATCGCGATTGATCGCGCGACAAACCGCAACGGCTGTCTGGAGGTGCTGCGCGGATCCCATCATCTCGGGCGAGTGACCCACGGGCAATTTGGCACACAGACCGGCATTGATCCAACCCGTATCAAGGCGCTGGAGCCATTGTTCGAGCGGGTGCAATGCGAAATGGAACCTGGTTCGGTACTTTTTTTTCATTGCAATCTTTTGCATTGCTCCGCCGCAAACCTTTCGGATGAGCCCCGGCGTTCTGTGATCATGTGTTACAACGCTCTGGCCAACCCTCTTTTGGAGATCGGATACAAGGACAATCTTGGATTACAGGTCAGGGCAGAAAAGCGCGCGTGTCCGGTCGGCCCCGATGACGGGATCCTGCGGGCGACTTCAGTCGTTGCGACTTAAGGATGGCCGCAAAAGCGCGAGTGTAATTAGCCGCGAGGCTCGCATTACCAGAAATCCGTTCGTTCAGGGAGGCAGGTTGACAACAACGAGTCGTGAGAAGCTCGCTCATTTATTGGTGTTTCTATTCGTTCTCGCGCCATGTGTTTTCGCGACACACTCTGCCGCCGAAGACAATCCCAGATATGACAGTGTTGAAATCGGCGCCCTGGATGCCGATTCCTGGAATGGCCTGGTATTCATCCCGAACGCTTTCAAGCAGCAGGTGCCGTTCGCAATTCGATTCGGGTCGCAGCTCAGTGACGATTTTACAGATGGCAAAGCAATCTTCTACAAGGTGCGTGAAGTTGGGGCAAGCGCTCCCGATGGATCCTATGCCCGCATGTCGTGGACGCACTCCGGTCAAAATTCCCTGATCACGCTGGAGTGGTCACGTCTGGATCAGACGACGGTAGTCGGCCGCATCACTACTCCGTCAAAGTTCCGCTTGGTAATCGAGAGCTATTTCCCTGCGTATTTTGATCAGCATGGCCGCGCGGTTGCATGGGACGTGGATCATGACGCGCAGGGTTTCTATTCCATCGACGATTCGCACCAGGCGATTCTGGGAGAGCGTTATTTCGATGGCGTGTTTGGTCATGCTGCGCGATTCCTGGTGACGGTGGATCGGCCCACCATGGGGTCGGGAACCTATCCGGGCCTGGCTGAATTGCATGGCAATATGGATAGTACCGGCCAGCTCGTCTCATCCAACGCGCCCTCTCCCAACGTGAGCGCGGCGGGACTTGAATTTAAGACCGAAGGCGGCACTGCGCATTTTGTGGTGAATCTCGGCTGGGAAAAAGATGCCCTGGCCCAGCAAGCCAAAGATCTACTGACGCCTGGAAGGATCGATGCAATTCTCGCGGGGAAGGCGAAAGCTTACGCGGAGCAGCGCCCGAGTGTGAAAGGACTATTTGAGGGCGCGCCGGAAGCCATTGGAAATTCGATGTTCTGGAACACGGTGTATGCGGCGTCGCTGGACTCGTCTTTCCCCAGCATCAGCCGTCAATGGGCGAATGGTTGGGGCGGTTGGATGGTGGGCGAATGGGACTGTTTTTTTGGCGCATTGCTTACCAGCCTGGAAGAGAGCAGGCAGACGACGGCTGCCATTAAAGCTATCCTCCTCGCACAAACCGAGAACGGTCTGGTGCCGAATGCGGCTTCGGCTTCCGGCATCACGCCGGGCCGTTCGCAGCCTCCTGTCGGTTCCTACATCACGTGGAAGGTTTACCAACGCACGCAAGATCGTTCGTTGTTGGAGTGGGCTTACCCTCGGCTGAAGAAGTGGCATGAGTGGTGGCTGCGGGACCGTGGCGATGGCCAATCCTGGAGAGATGGCAATCACGATGGATTGCTGGAGTGGGGGAGCGACCGGGGTTCGGCTACGGGGCCGGGCGGGCGCGGGTATCTGATGGCTTCTCGCTGGGAGACGGGGATTGATGACAATCCCATGTATGACGAGGTCAAATATGATCCCAAAACTTACACCATGGATTTAGATGACGTGGGTCTGAATTCACTGTACGTTCTCGACGGGGAGTGTCTCTCCAAAATAGCAACCATCCTCGGCAAAGAAGAGGATGCCAAGGCTTTTACCAGCGACTACGAGCGGCAGAAGCGGCTCATCCGGGATAAATTGTGGAATGAGCAGGACGGAATCTACGAAAATCGCTTCTGGGACGGAAGTTTTTCCAAGCGCTTGTCGCCGACAAATTTCTATCCGTTGTTAGCAGGGATTCCCACAGCGCAACAGGCAAAGCGGATGATGGATGAACATCTCCTAAATCCGAAAGAATTCTGGGGAACTTATGTTCTTCCTTCGATCTCCCGCAGTGACCCGGCATTCGTAGATCAGTTTTACGTGCGGGGCACCATCTGGCCTATGTTGAATTATCTGGTTTATCAGGGCATCAACCGGTACGGCTTCGATGACGTAGCGCTGCAGTTCGCACAAAAGAGCTACGAACTATTCATGGGTGACTGGCGGGTTGCGCAGCATGACAACGAACAATACGGAGCAGAAGGCGGCAACGGCGGCGGAGATCCGCACTATACCTGGGGGGCGTTGCTCCCGCAGATTGCGCTGGATCAGTATGCGGACGTCAATCCGTGGGAGGGATTACGGTTTGGCGCACTGAGTCCTGCGGAAGACGGGCAGTTCCGCGGTGTGAATTGGACGGGCCATACGTATGACGTCACCATCGGCCCAGATAGTACGAGGTTGACACGTGATGGCAAAGTTCGCTTTGAGGCGAATGCGGGAGTGGTGGTTCGAGACTATCGGGACGAAGCGTCCCATCTCTCGTTCCGCGTAAAGAGCGCCAGGCCGGTTCAATTGATCACGCGAGAGTTCGAATCAGGCGACTTCAATTTGAAAATTGATGGTAAACCGGCAGGCCGGGTCTCTGTGCGGCAAGGCATAGGAAAGCTGAGTGTGCCAATGGGGGAGCATGAGGTCGAGCTTTTGCAGTAGCGGGAGTTCATGACGATCAACTCCGGAAATCGTAAGGCGGGCGTGTGCGCAATGGTTCTAGGCCTCGCCATTTTCACTCCTTTCGCGCGTGCCTGGAGCCAATCCACGCCGAAATACGACCGTGTGGCGATTGACTCGCTCGATGCGGATGGTTGGAGCGGGATTGTGTTCCTGCCCTATGCCTTTCGTCAGAAGGTGCCGTTCGCAATTCGTATCGGTTCGCAGAATGGAGACTCGTTCGTAGACGGGGCTGAGATATTTAACCGGGTGCGCGAGGTCGGTCCTCATGCGCCGGACGGCTCTTACTGCCGCATGGCTTGGAAGCCGCCCGGCAGCGACACGCTGATTACCCTGGAATGGTCGCGCATTGACCAAACCACGGTAGTTGGGCGGATTAGCGCTCCCGAGAATTTTCAGTTTGTCCTTGAAGCCTACTTCCCAGCCTACTTTCCGTTGTTCGGCGGCCCTATTTCTTGGGACCTGGACCACGACGCGCAAGGCTTCTATTCCATTCTTGATTCCCACCAGGCGATCCTGGGCGAGCGCTATTTTGACGGCGTGTTCGGCAAGACGTCTCGCTTCCTGGTCACGGTGGATCGTCCTACGATTGGTTCTGGCACATATCCCGGACTGGCCGAACTGCGGGACAACATGAAGGGCTCCGGGAAGCTGGTTTCCTCGATTGCACCCGAACCTGCGGTGAGCGCGGCAGGGCTGGAGTTTCAAACTGAGAACTCAAGCGCTCATTTCGTCGCCAACCTCGGCTGGGACAAAGCTACGCTGGCCCAGCAGGCACAAGATTTGCTGGTTTCCGGCAAGATTGACGCAATCCTTGCGCAGAAGGCCAAAGCGTATGCGGACCAGCGCCCCAGCGTGAAAGGACTGTTCGAAAGCGCGCCGCAGGCGATCGGCAATTCCATGTTCTGGAATTCACTCTACGCTCCCTCCACCGACTTGGTATTCCCAAGCATCAGCCGGAGTTGGGCGCATGGTTGGGGCGGCTGGGTGGTGGGAGAGTGGGATTGTTTCTTTGGCGCGCTGCTCACGAGCCTGGAAGACAACGCCCAGACGGCGGCGGGAATTAAGGCAATTCTGCTGGCGCAAATGGACAGCGGTTTAGTCCCCAATGCCGTGGCCGCGTCTGGAATTACCGCCGGGCGATCCCAACCTCCGGTGGGATCTTACGTTGTGTGGAAGGTTTATCAGCGAATTCAGGACCGCAACTTGCTCGAATGGGCTTACCCGCGACTGAAAAAGTGGCACGAATGGTGGCTGCGGGATCGAGGCGACGGCCAGCCGTGGCGGGATGGCAATCGCGACGGATTGCTGGAGTGGGGCAGCGACCGCGGTTCTTCGACCGGGCCGGGCGGCACCGGCTTTATGCAGGCTGCGAAATGGGAGAGCGGCATGGACGACAGTCCTATGTACGACCAAGCCAGCTACGATGCCAAGACCTACACCATGAATCTCGACGACGTAGGATTGAATTCGCTCTATGCGCTCGATGCAGAGTGTCTTTCCAGGATTGCTGCCATCCTCGGGAAGGATGACGACGCGAGGACCTTCGGCGCCGAGTACGAGCGCCAGAAACAAATCGTCCGAGACAAGCTGTGGAATGAAAAGGATGGAATTTACGAGAATCGCTTCTGGAATGGTGAGTTCTCCAAGCGTTTATCGCCTACCAACTTCTATCCTTTATTCGCCGGCATTGCCACCCCGGAACAGGCCAAGCGGATGGTTGACGAGCACTTGTTGAATCCCAGGGAATTTTGGGGAACCTATGCGACTCCAACCATCGCCCGCAACGATCCCGCGTTCACCGATCAGTTCTACTGGCGCGGTGACATCTGGCCGCCGACCAACTACATGGTCTACGAGGGAGTCGCGCGCTACGGCTTTGATAAGGTCGCTCTTGAATATGCGCAGAAAAGCTACAACCTCTTTATGGATAGCTGGAAGGGCGGTCAAGAGGATAACGAGCAATACCACGCCTGGGGCGGCAACGGCGGCGGCAACACGCATTACACATGGGGAGCCCTGCTGCCTCTGATCGCCCTGGAGCAGTATGCGGACATGAATCCGTGGGACGGGCTGCGCTTCGGAGCGTTGAATCCAGCTTCGGATGGCGAGTTTCGCGGTGTCCGTTGGGAGAATCACGTCTATGATGTGTCCATTGGACCCAACAAGACCGTGTTAAAGCGCGATGGCAAGGTGCGCTTTGAGGCGGACGCCGGCGTCGTAATACGTCAATATAAAGCGGACCCGTCGCGCCTCTCGTTCAATCTGACCACGGACAGTCCGGTCCACGTCGCGGTACATGAATTCGAGTCGGGAGCGTTTCAAATCAAGGTCGATGGCAAATCCGCAGGCCGCCTGGAAATGCGTCAAGGCTTGGGAAGGCTGAATGTGCCTGCGGGTACACACGCAGTAGAACTCTCGCGGTAGGTCAGCTGTTCCGAGGGCGAGAGTCTCGCGAAGATCATACATTTAAGGAGAGTGAAGCAATGCCGGTCACCGGTTTCAGGATTTCGCCGTGGGTTCGAATCAGCCTCCTCATCGCTGTTGCATCTTTCATTGCGCCCCACCCGCGACATTCCATAGTGCACGCCGACGAGGAATCCTCCTGCAAAGTTTGGCCGTCGCAGCCGCCGGCAAGCTGCCCGTTTCCGAAATCCACCGATATTACCGGCATTTGCTTTACGGGAAAGCATACTCAGTATGATTTCGGGGATACGTGGTACCCCTCCTGGGCGTCGAATGGAAATCTGTATTCCCCCTGGACCGATGGCAGCGTGAACGGAGTCAAATCGCTTTCCTTCGTGCTTCTTCCCGACTACAAGCAGGCAACCACCGGGTACGCCACCCTGGTAGGTGACGATCCGATGCATCTCAGGGCCATTGACGCGGGCGTCATTGTCGGCGATCCCAAGCCATACCAGGGGCGCTATCCCGCCGGCAGCCTGGTCTACAACGGAGTCTGGTACTACGGCACGTATGGCCTCTTAGATACGGAGAACGATCCGGGCAAGAATTTGAACTGGGACATTCTCGGACCGCTGGTTGGCTACGACTACTCAACCGACTACGGCAAGACTTGGCACAACACGCCGCACACTCCGGCCAATCCCTTATTTGGTGAACCCGACAAGCCCGGCGATCCGGTAAAAATGGGCGTGCCGCATTTTGTGGATTTCGGCAAGAACATGCAGTACTCGCCCGATGGCAAAGCCTACCTGGTTGCGCACGGCGCGCTGGCATCCGATCCCGACCCACGCCCTGCCAATTTGAGCTGGATCACCGGTGACCAGATTTACATGGCACGCGTGAAACCGAGCATCCGCAACATGAATGACAAATCGAAGTATGAATTCTTCGGCGGCAACAACGCCGCTGGGCGTCCCATTTGGACGCATGATTTCCGGAAGATCAAGCCGTTGGCAGATTGGAACAACAATGCCGGGTCGGTGACGATGACCTACGATGCGCCGCTAAAAAAGTATCTGATGTGCATCACCGATGGCACGGACACCATCTCGAAGTTCAATACTTATATTTTGGAATCGGATCATATTACCGGTCCGTGGAAGCTCGTCGTCTATATGCACAACTTCGGCGAGCAGGCTTACTTCGTCAATATTCCTTCCAAGTTCATCAGCGCCGACGGGCGCACCGCCTGGCTTGCCTACTCGGCAAATTTCAAAGGACATCAAATAGAAAATCCGCCGGGCAGCGGTTACGGTCTGAGCCTGCATGAGATCAAATTGTTGCCGTAAGCCCCTTCGGAAGACGGAGTAGATCGAAGCGCGAGGCCAAACGTAGGTTCAATGAATAGGCGCTCATTCCTCATCTCGGCCATGTTGGCGACCGGCGCAAAAGCGCTGCGCCTCAATGCTTCGGCTGAGCCCATTAAGGTGCCTCTGAGCTCTCTGCATCCTCGCTTTGTCAATTTTGAGCATGGAGTGAGTGCACATTCGCGACGGGATCTGGCCTACCTGGTCGCGAATAGATATTCAAAATTCCGCGCCCGGATAGGGGTGGATGCCGCACCACCCGACTCCGAACAAGTGATCGCGACATTTCAGGCATTCGCTGACGGGAAGAAACTCTTCGATAGCGGCGTGATGAAGCACGAAACACCTGTAAGGTTCGTCGACGTCGATATTTCGAACGTAAACATCCTGCGCTTAGTCATTATTTATGGTGACTGGTACATTGGCCCTGCGGATTGGGCCGATGCCGAGCTGATCGCTAATCCTCGTTACATTCCGACGCCGTCTCCTCGTGTGAGCGAGGCTGCGCGGCGAATCCGCAGCGGCGAGCTTGTCTTTACCGCCGGAGGCAGCACTCTGACTGGCCTCGAATTGGGGAATGGTAAGCGGATCAATCTCCAGGCTTCGACGGGATTGGGGCCCTACTATGCCAAGCCTGATGCTGCCGCTTCAATAAAGATATCCGCCGATTTCGACAGCGCTCCTGGTGGCCTGGCTTGGAATTGGGAATGCTGGTCGAAATCGCACAAGCCGTGGACTGCCCCGGTGGACACGGTATTTAAGTGGCCAAACCCAGAACATGCAAAAGTCTGGTTGCCTTGGGGTCGCGGCAAACAATGGCAGGACCCGCTTGTTCCGCAGCCCTTGGAGGATAAGACCCACGAATATGGAGCTTATTTCAACCGCCCGGACGGCGTCTCTTTGCCGATGGCCACCATCCTCGACCAGGACGCGGGCATCGGGGTGACGATCATCCAGTCTCCTGAGGACGTCCTCCTCGACATGCAGATCTCGACAACTAAAGATGGTGAAATCCGCTTCTCCCGGGCATTTCATCGGTTTGGTGGAGAGTCGAGCAAGGTGGCATTTCACATGGACATCGTCGTGCATGAGCCGGATGTTCGCGCGGCGCTGCGGGCCATTGTGGAACGCTACCCAAAATATTTCGACCCCGTCCCACTGGCGCATCAAGTCGGCGGAGGCGCAGCCTATTCCAAATGGGAGGGAGATTTGGACGCCAGGAAACTGGCCGCCATGAGTTTCTCCTGGAACTGGAAGGCAAGCGTGGACTTTCCTTATATGGGCGTGTTCTTGCCGCCGGTCAGTGACGATGAGAAATGGAACCGCTTTGCCGGAGGAGGAGGCGGCGACCATGGACCAGCGGATGAGGGCAAGTTCGGCCAAACTTCGATCCGGCAGATGAGTGCATATTCAACCGCTATGCGGGCCCGAGGTTTCCATGTACTGAATTACTTCAATGCTACGGAGTTCGGAACCAATATCGTTTATCCGCCACCGCCACAGAAAGCGCAATCGGATGCGGATCTCTGGAAAGATGCCAACGATCAGTTACACACCAAATTAGAAAGCGGTGTCCTGAAGATTCCAGACCCGATCTGGACCTGGGGCATGGGCGTGATTATGGATTGCGCCGACCCGGTTTACCGAAGCTTTCTCCTCGAACAGGCAAGGCGGCATATAGAAAAAATCCCCGATTCTTCCGGAATCTGCATTGATCGCATGGACTGGCTTACGCACTACAATCCGAATGCCGATGACGGCGTCACCTGGATCGACGGGCCTTACCGTCATCTTCGGCGGTCCTGGATCTCATTGATGGAGCAAATTGGTTCGATGATGCATGCGGCCGGCAAAGTGGTTTTCAGCAATGACATGGACCGCCGCCTGGAGCTCATGCGCCATGTGGACGGCTTTTACGATGAGCATGCCTACCATCCTTACAGCCTGAATGCCAGTGCATTTCTGGCGCTGCGCAAGCCCTTGGTGTGCTGGACCAACGATGACGACACTTTGAAGCCCGACCCGGATGTCTATTTCCAGCGGCATTTGTATCTCGGTTCTTTTCTGACGGTGCCGGTTCGGGGCAACGACCACTCCATTGCGCCGGATGAGTGGAACGAAAAACTATATTTGGATTACGGCCCTCTGTTTAACGCTCTGAAAGGACGCACCTGGGTATTGAGGCCGGGCGTTGTCCAGGTGAAAGATGACACCGCGACAGCGAACGTCTTTGAAACGCCTGCCCATCACGCAGTTTTTGTCGGTCTCGCTAGAGAGCGGCAGAACGTACAAGTTGCGCTCAGCGGGTTGTCTGACAAAGCTAAGGTTCTGCATCCTGGAGAGACAGGTGAAATAGTTTTGCAGGCTACTGAAGAAGCCTCGTCTGCGGTCTTCGATGTTCCGTTGAAGCGCGGCTGCGCCATGCTGATTTTAGATAAGCAAACCACCTAACGTTGCGGCTGTCCGCAACACGGAACTGGAAGTTACGAAGCTCAATCGTTACAGCAAACTAAGGAGCGATGACATGAAGTGTTTCTTCCGCGCGGTCGGGGCTCTAGTCATTGTCACGGCCCTAATTATTCCGGGGATAGCAGCTACTAACTCCGATGCGCAAGCCGCCGAGAGTGGCGTGGACCATCGCTACTATTATCTGGACTCCTGGAGAGGAGCCATCGGCCTTCCGGACGATCCCTTCAAAGCCCTGGTTGACGCGGATGGAACCTTCTCGACCGAGGAGGGAAAGACGGCGTTGCGGCAAGGCATCTATCCGCTCGCGCTCTACCAATCTCCGATCACAATCCACAGCACGCTGCGGGGCACAGTCGAACGGGTGGATCAGCATATGTACAGCCCGCGCGTGCCGGTCTCGATAGCGCACAAGCGGCAGGGCGACGTGGCGATCGAAGAGACGCTTTTCCTGGCGCGGCCGCTGGATTGGAGTCCGCAGCCAACGGGCGCGGCGCTCAAGGGAAAGAATTCGTTTCGCCAGCCTCGCCAGTTTGTTCTGATGACGGAGTACACCAACCAGGGAAATCAACCGGTGGAGGTGACACCTGTACTTAATGTCTTTGGCCCCACGCCTGGGCCAAACCTCGACGACGACAAGATGTTCGATCTGTCGCCGAATACTTTTTGCCGCACCACGCTGGCGATTGATGGTTTTCAACAATGGGAGTCCAGCACTACGATGTACAAGCCCCGGCTCGCTCTGAAAAGGCTCACTATCGCACCCGGGGCCAAGGCGAGGTGGGTGCTGACAATCAACCGCAACAGTTACGTCAACTCCAAGCCCATTGAATGGGACGAAGCCGAGAAACTGAAGAACGAGTCCATCTCCTATTGGGAATCTCTCAGCCTTCCCTACGACACGATTCAGGTGCCTGATCCTGGGTACCAGTCGATTATTGAAACTGCCATCCGCGAGACGTACCAAATGAGGTACATCATTAATGATTTGCCGGCATTCTATCTGGGCGCGCGGGGATACAACGAATATTGGGTGCTGGACGGTTCTTTTGTCGACGCAGCCCTGGACATCTTGGGCCGGAATGCGGATGCGGGAGGTTATATGGACTACATGCTCCTGCATCAGCACCCGGATGGCCGCATTCAGGCGCTAACCTTGCACTGGAAGGAAACAGGCATCGCACTGGTGGCGCTCTATCGCCATGCGCGAATGACGCAGGACAAGCAATGGTTGCATGCGCACTGGCCGCAGTTTAGCCGCGCCGTCGGAGCGATTGAGAAATTCCGTCATATGGGCAGCTCCGCAGACCCCTCCGCTCCCAACTACGACTTGAGTCCGGTCGGTTTCGGGGACGGAGGAGTCATGGTGCAGGCGGAATTCACCAACGATCACTGGCTGCTCGCCGGGATGAAAGCGGCTGTAGACGCGGCGCAATGGCTGGGAGAAAGCGCAGATGCTGAAGCCTGGGGAAAAGAATACGCAGATTTTAATGGCGCCTTTCAAAAAGCCATCGCTCGTGACGCCAGGACTGACGCCCACGGCAACCGTTACATCCCGGCGCTTATGGGGGAGCAGCCAAAAGAATCTGCAGAAGGGAATGAATACGTTCCCACGATCGTAAGTGACGACGAAAAGGAAACAGCCAGCGGCGAATGGGCTTTCCTTTTGGGGGTTGCTCCGGGGCATATTTTCCAAAAAGACGATCCGCTCATGCTGGGGACATTAAAGATGATGGAAGCCCACCGGGCACCGGAGCAGGGCGGCATCATAGAGGGCTGCGGCTGGAGTAGCTTTTGGACGGCCTGCAGTTCCTTTTACGCGCGTGATTTGCTTTGGCTCGGCCAGGGACACGAGGCCGCGCAGTTGCAGTATGCGATCGCCGACCATTCCTCTCCGGGTTGGAATTTCTGCGAAGAAACTCCCAAACAAAAGACGCCCGGCGAAATCGTGGCATTTGATAGAGGATGCGGCGGGGATATGCCCGACATCTTCAACGTCGCCGAATTCATCCGCCTGACCAGTCAGTTGTTGGCCTTGGATCGCGGGCAGGAACTTCATTTGTTCGAAGGTTTGCCTCCGCAGTGGCTCAAGCCCGGAATGGTCACCCGCCTCAACGGGATGGGCACAGTCTTTGGGAAACTCACCTTGGAGCTTAAGGTCTCGACCGACGGCAAAAAAGCCGCGCTGAAAATTGCTCCTCTCAGCGATCCAAGCTGCAGGAAGATTGTCGTTCATCTGGGCGGCTGGGCATCTTCGAAAGCGGATGCAGTTCGTGAGCTGGCTCCGAACCAGAGTCACGAACTGGAATTGCCTCTTGCCAACTAGGGGCGAAACAAAAACTGCAGAGTGAAAGATGGATCGATTGACAATCAAGACAGCACATCTTAACCACACGCTAATTTTCGGACTACTCATTCTCGCCGGAGCTATCTCACCCGCGGCGGCGCAGCCAGCGCACAAAGCCACCGGCGGCGCTTCCTGGGCGGATCGGGTCAATCTCGACAACCTCATCCCGTACACGTATCCCACCGCAGCTTGGAGCGATCACTATTCTGACATCGCGTTCACCTGGGAAAAGCCCGAAGAACCTGGCATTCAGAGGCTCGATTCCGTGGTGGGCTGGGGAGGCACCCAGATCACGGACAAGTTTTTGTCGTGGAAATTGAGTGAGAACGGTCAGGTCCTGCCATTCAGGCTCAAGCAGCGCAACTTCCGGCCGGATCAGGTGATTGAATCCGACGAGACGAATGATCTTGGCGTGACCGCGGCCGCGGCATTTCCCACCTTTGACTCTGTGGCCGTCCGCTTCACTCTCTCGAATCGGAGCAAACGGAGTCGTACCGTGGTGGTTGATTTCGATTATCCGGGCAAGGGAGTTCGCCCTGACTGGAAAGGCATCTTTCCGGTGGGAACGATCGTCAGCCTGGACAACGAGCCGCCGGGTTCCTGGTCAACACTTTATGTGCATCACGAACATGGGCGAAACGTCGTGTGGGTGAGAGATTTCGTGGCGGGTATGACCGGGGGCACAACGCTGGAGTTTGTCTGCCTGGCTGATTTGTCTTCCCGCCAGATCCATCTAAGGCCGAACGGTAAAGCTGACTTCACCGTGGTGATGGCGATGGGCCGTAACCGGGGACGCGCGCGGCAGGCTTACCGGGAGGCCAAGGCAAAACTAGTTCAGGGATGGACTCCGGATGTGGAAACTGCGCGCATTCGCAAACTCCTTCGTGGTGCTCCGCAACTAGCGCCCAAATACCGGGGCAATCCGAAGTATGAACGCCTTTATGCTCACGCCATTACAGGGTTAAACAGTTTGTACATCCGCGGCGAGGGCGGATATACGGGCGAGACTCGCGTGCCCTACACCACAAAACATCTGCTGGCCATTGCGTTTTTCTGGGACACATCCTTCAGTAGCGTGGGCGCGCGGGAATTCGATCCTGTGCTTGGTCAGGAGGCAATTGAGAATTTTGTGAACAACCCGACGCCTCGGGGTAGCCTGCCAGGTACGCTCTCGGATACCCATCGCTCCGGTGAAGGGCAGGCGCCCATCATGTGCTGGTCGGCTTGGCATATTTATCAATCCGGGCATGACAAGGCATGGTTGGCTCGTGTCTATCCTGGGTTGGCCGGGTACGTGAATTTCTGGATAAAGTACCACTCATCTTCGCGCGGGTTGGTTCAATTTTTTAACGCCGGCCAGATTGGTGACAACGACGCGCGCTTCGACCGCGTTTACAACCGTGACAATGGAGGAGAGCACGGGAATGAAGCAGTCTCAGGTTTCGAATCGCCGGATCTCAACGCATTTTTGGTAGTAGAGATGCGAAGCCTGGCTCATATGGCGGCGGAGCTGGGTCTCTCTTCGGAAGCAGCCCAGTGGAAAGACCGGGCCGGCAAACTCGCCCAGCTCATTGTTGACTGCTGCTATTTCTCCAAGGAAGCCATGTTCTACGACGTGGTGGAGGGCACTCATGAGAAATTCAGCGGGGTAAAGGATCCCAACATGTTCCTGCCGCTCTGGGCCGGGGTTCCGTTGCCGGAAACAGAGATTCATCGCATCGTGGAACAGCACATGCTCAACCCAAAGGAATTTTTTCGTACGCTACCGTTTCCCAGCCTCTCCTACGACGATCCGAAGTATGGGTCGGGAGACTACTGGCGCGGCCGCATCTGGCCGCATTTCGTTTATTGGATGGCACAAACTCTCTGGCGGACGGGGTACCACAAAGAGGCGGAAATCACGTGCAGACCGTTTGCTGGACATGATGCAAATACAACCCTGGCTTATGGAGAATTTCAACTCCGACCCGCAAAAGATAGGCAAGGATGGCTATGACCTAAGCCAGCCGGAATACAACTGGACGGAATCCGCCGCCATTGAATTGTTGCTTGAGCGATATAAAGTGAACGATCCTCTGCAATGAATTGCGAGGTCATTCTGGTGGGCAATATCGCAGTGCAACTGCATCCAGATGACCTGATTTAGATGTCCTGGCCTAAAAATAGATCTCGGAAATAAAGGTGCAACCCGTGAAGCTTAGAACCAAGGATTTTCCTCGCATTGTGCTTCTGCTTATTATCGTTTTCGTTTTCTGGTTACGAGCGGTCGCGGCAGAGCGGCCCACCAAACCCAAAAGCGCAAGCGCTCAATCCTGGTCGGATCGAGTCGATCTTGATGACCTTGTTCCCTACACCGTTCCCACCGCCGCGTGGAGCGACCGCTATTCCGATATCGCCATTACATGGGAGCGTCCAAATGAACCCGGCATTCAGAGGCTGCAATCTCTCGTCGGCTGGGCGGGCACGAAAATCACCGATCAGCTTCTTTCCTGGAACCTCAGTGAAGACGGACACAATCTCCCCATCGAACTGAAGCACCGGAATTATCGCCCCGATAAGGTAATCGAAACCGACACGTCCAATGATATCGATCTGACTGCCACTGCAGCTTTCCCCGTCTGGGATGCGATTGCGGTTCAGTTCTCGCTGAAGAATCGCGCATCACGGGAGCGCAACATCACTCTGAGTTTTGATTATCCGGGCAAAGGAGTAGCTCCGGATTGGAAGGGGCCCTTTCCCCCCGGGCTGATCGTCAGCGTAGACAATGAGCCGGAGGGATCCTGGGCCACCCTTTATGAGCACCACGAGCACGGCAGGAATGTTGTCTGGGTAAGAAGTTTTGTCGCCGGAATGACCAACGGCACAACCCTGGAACTGGTGTGCCTTTCTGATCTCTCGCCACGAACGCTGCATCTCGCGCCACAAGGGGAGAGCCATTTCACCGTGGTGATGGCCATGGGCCGCTACCAGGGCCGGGCGCAGAAGGTGTACCAGGAGGCCATGCAGAAAGTGGCGCATGGTTGGACGCCCGACGACGAAACTGCACGCATCCGTGCGATCCTGCGGGCCGCGCAGCCGCTCGCTCCAAAATACCGCAACAATCCCAAATATGAGCGGCTCTATGCTCACGCGATTACAGGAATGAATAGCCTGTTTATCCGCGGGGAAGGCGGGTACACCGACGACACTCGGATACCGTACACAGGGAAAGAAGGCATTGGCATCGCGTTTTTCTGGGATACGTCTTTCAGCAGCGTTGGAGCGCGAGAATTCTCTCCGGAGCTGGCTGAGGAGGCGATTGAAAACTTTGTGAACAATCCCACGCCTCGCGGCAGTTTGCCGGGCACGCTTTCGGACACTCACCGGGCCGGCGAAGGGCAGGCGCCGATCATGTGCTGGTCGGCGTGGCATATTTACGAGGCCGGCCATGACAAAGCCTGGTTGGCTCGCGTTTATCCCGGCTTGGCTGGTTCGATCAAATTCTGGTTCAAATATCACACTTCCTCGCGCGGTCTGGCCGAGTATTTCAACGCCGGACAGATCGGCGATAACGATGCGCGTTTTGACCGGGTGTACAACGGGGTAGAGCACAGCAACCAGCCAGTCTCCGGTTTTGAATCTCCGGACCTGAATGCCTTCCTCGTCATGGAAATGCGCAGCCTGGCGCTGATGGCAGGAGAGCTGGACCTCACCAAGGACAAAGCACAGTGGAGAGACCATGCCGACAAACTGGCAAAACTCATCGTGGATGATTGCTACTTTCCGGATGAGGCGATGTTCTATGACGTAGTCGAGGGCACGCACGAGAAATTCAGCGGGGTCAAGAATCCAAATATGTTTCTGCCACTTTGGGCCGGAGTTCCGCTGCCCGAGGCCGATGTTCATCGGATTGTCGAGCAACACATGCTCAACCCCAAGGAGTTTTTCCGAGAGCTTCCGTTCCCCAGTCTTTCGTATGACAATCCGAAGTATGACCCGGCGGGCTACTGGCGTGGGCGCATCTGGCCTCATTTCGTTTACTGGATGGCGCAAACCCTTTGGCGCGCGGGATATCACAAGGAAGCGGAGCTTACCGCGGACCGCGAGCTGGCGATGATGCAGAAGGAGCCGTGGCTCATGGAAAATTTCAACTCCGACCCAAACAGAATCGGCAAAATTGGGGAGCAGGACAGCCAGCCGGAGTACGTCTGGACAGAGTCCGCCGCCATTGAACTTTTGCTCGAGCGCTACAAGGAACCAGCTCCGGCTCAATAAATTTCGTCCGCGAGCGTCCAGAATATGCAGAAGGTCATTCACAAGGGCTGGGTTTGGGGAGCGCTGGCAGCGCTGACTTTGCACGTTGCCTGTCTTGGGGAAACCGCCCACCCGGATACGATCGCCAAGGCCGCTGCACTTTTTAGAGCCGGGAAGGCGCAGGAGGCGGAGTCGGTTCTCCGTGCTGCGTCGGCGGCCGATCCCGATTCTGCCACCCTGCACGGGGCGCTGGGTGAGCTTCTCTTCAACGAAAAGCGGTACGAAGATTGCATTCCAGAACTGAACCGTGCCGTCGGCATTGATCCGTCCTCGCGAAAACACACCATCTTGTTAGGCGAAGCTCTGATTGCGACACAACGCTTCGGAGTTGCCGTGGATTTTTTAAACGGCGCGAAGACACATTTCGGCGACTACTATCAGCTGCACTACGACCTCGGTCTCGCCTACTACTTCATGAGTAAAGTTGGGGAAGCTCAGGGAGAATTTGAGGAGGCTTATCGCCTGTCCCCAAAATTTGATCGGGCCGAACTTTTGATCGCAGCCTGCCTTCTTGCGAAGGGAGAATCGGCAAAGGCGGTGGACGTGCTTCGCAAATTGGTGAAGGAGCGCCCTACCAATGCCGTTTACTGGGGCACGCTTGGCCGAACCCTGGGAAAGATGGGAGACGAAAATAAGGCCGAGGCGGTCAGGGCTTGCCGCCGTGCTCTCACGCTACAGCCCAACGATCCCCATATACAGTTCGATGCGGGAACAACCCTGGTCGAGGCAGGTGAATTCGCGGAGGCCCGTCCCCTCCTCGAGCGCCTCGAGAGAGAGCATCCGGAGATAATTGCCGTACATGTACAACTGGCCCAGGTTTATGCGCGATTGGGTCTGCGGGAGCTTGCTCGAAAGGAAAACGAAATCGTCGCCAAACTCCCCCGGCAGAGTGCTCCGGAAAATCCGTTGCCGCTGCCCGGTTCGCAGGGAGGCAGTTCGGAAGGCCGGTAGTTCGTCGCTCAGTATAAGAACTGTTTTGGCATATTCTTCGGTAAGAGCCATTCAAATCACGGATCTCCAGGAAAATGAAAGTGAACAAATATTGGGCTGTGGTCATCATCGTTACCTCTGCGGTATTGGTCGTTATGACAGCGTGCAATTCTTCCCGACCCCGAGGTGGAACCCAATCCGCGACCGGGTTGGAAAGCGAAATCTCACGGAAACAGCCCGGGGTTGAAACTCGCTGGGCTTCTTTTGAAAACCCGCTGGCAAAAAAGGGAGGCGGCGCAACCGAAAATCACGGATTTAAAGGACATCCCTTTGACTCTCTGGACGCCGGCGAAACCAAGACGCTGCTGCGCGTGGATGGCACCGGTGAAATTCGGCGAATGTGGTTCACGCTCGATTCGGAAGATCCACAGACCCTGAGGTCACTTCACTTACAGATGTACTGGGATGACGCCTCGTCTCCTGCGGTGGATGTTCCGTTCGGCGACTTCTTCGTAGCGATCCTGGGCCGCCCCCTCGCCTTCGAGAACGCGCTATTCGCAGATCCCGAAGGCCGCTCTTTCGTCTCGTATGTTCCCATGCCTTTTCGGAAGAGCGCCGTCGTCCGGATTACCAACGAATCCAGGAAGAAAATAACTCGCTTGTTTTACGACATAGATTTTCTCAAGAAAACCGGCTGGAATCCGGACTCGCTTTACTTCCATGCCGTATGGAGACGGGAACAAAAGACCACATTGGGGCACGACTTCGAAATTCTGCCGCGGGTAGAGGGAGAAGGACGCTTCATCGGTACGCACGTAGGCGTAATCGTCAATCAACAGAATACCGGCTGGTGGGGAGAAGGAGAGGTCAAGGTCTATCTCGATGGAGACATGGCGCACCCCACGCTGGCCGGCACAGGAACGGAAGACTACATTGGCACTGGCTGGGGACAGGGGGTATTCCTGGGCCGCTACCAGGGTTGCGTACTGGCCGATCAGAAAAGCGGCCAATTCGGCTTCTATCGTTACCATCTTCCGGATCCAATTTACTTTCACCACGACATCCGGGTGACGATCGCGCAACTGGGAGGAGAAAATCGAAGCAGAGTAGCTGCCATGATGAAGAAGGGGGTTCCGGTGAGACCGGTTGCGATGGACGACCGCGGGAAATGGATTAACATGCTGGACTCGCCCCAATCTAACCGGGAGGATTTCAAAACGACTTCGCCGGATCCGGGCACGATTTATGAGCGGCAGGATGACGTCTCAGCGGTAGCTTTGTTCTATCTGGATTCTCCGGAGAATCGCTTGCCAGCTCTGGCCCCAATCGGGGAGAGGGTCAGCGGACTCCCAGGCGCCAGCACACCGGCAAAGTAGTGCCTAGCCGGCAAACACCTGACCAAGCGTTTGCGTCCGGTAGGTAATGACAGCCATTCGCAAACAAATCTGAAGAAGCTTCGTCTAAATTACGGCAGTTTCGATGACATCCGTCTGCTACTCTAGGCGACAATCAAATATTTTGTGAGGTGCCCATGACAGGAGGCCGTTTGATCACGTCTCTTCTTGGTTTTTCGCTGGTTGTAGCAGCGTTGATGGCCGACGATTCCCCATCTCCTACGAAAACCGCGCCGACGGGGCCGCCCAAGGTGAAGGTTGAGCCGGTCACCGACGATCTCCATGGGCATAAGATCACCGACAATTATCGCTGGCTGGAAGACGCCAAGAGTGGCGCAACGCAGGAATTCGTCCGCGACCAGATGGCTTACACCCGCAGCGTGCTCGATCCGCTGCCGGGGCGCCAGAAGATTCAGAAGCGGCTGACGGAACTTTCTTCCATTGGCACGATTGGAACCCCGCAAGCAGCAGGAAGCTACTATTTCTATACGCGGCGCGAGGGCTCGCAGAACCAGCCTGTACTGTTGGTGAGGGAGGGCATTCGCGGGAAAGATCGGGCGCTGGTGGACGTCAACCAGATGGCGGCGGATGGCACCGTGGCACTCGACTGGTGGTATCCGTCAGATGACGGGAAGTATCTTGCCTATGGCACGTCACACAGCGGCTCGGAGGAAAGCACGCTGTACGTAATCGAAACCGCAACCGGAAAGCTGCTGAGCGATCAGATCGAGCGAACGCGCTTTACCAGCATTGCCTGGAAAAAAGACAATTCAGGTTTCTACTACACACGCCATCCGAAGAAGGGCGAAGTGCCGCCGGGAGAAGACGTCTATCACGTCAAGATTTTCTACCATGCGCTCGGCAGCGACCCGGCGAAGGATCCGCTGATCTTCGGCGACAAACTCGCCGCGCAGGACATGCCTCAAGTGCAGCTCCCCGATGACGACGACCGCTGGCTGCTGATCACGGTAGCTCATGGGTGGGCCAAGACCGACTTGTATTTGCAGGACTTGAGCGCGGGTGCAGCGCCGGTGGAGGTGACCAGCGGCAAGGAGTTTATTTATGGCGGCGAAGTGTTCCGCGGCAAGCTGTACATCCTGACCAACGAGGATGCGCCACGCTTCCGCGCGTTCGTGGTGGATGCGGCGAATCCCGAACGGGGGAACTGGAAGGAGATCATTCCGCAAGGCGATGCCGTGTTGCAAAACGTCAGCGTGCTGGGAGGTAAGTTGCTGGCGCTGTATGAGAAGAATGCCAGTTCGCAAATGAAGACGTTCGGTCTGAATGGCAAACCGCTTGGTGACGTGGCGTTGCCCGCGATTGGGACGGTGGCAGGACTGGGCGGGCGATGGGATCGCAAGGAGATGTTTTACGGTTTTCAGTCGTTCACCATCCCGGCCTCGGTCTACGAGGTGCAGCTAAGCTCACGCAAGAGCGAGCTGTGGGACCGCGTGCATGCGCCGATTGATCCTTCCGCCTATGAAGTCGCTCAGCTTTGGTTTACTTCTAAAGACGGTACCAAGGTCCCCATGTTTGTGTTCCATAAGAAAGGACTCGCGCTGAACGGCAAGAACCCGACCCTTCTTACCGGTTATGGCGGCTTCAATATCAGCCTGACCCCGAGCTTTGTGGCTTCGCGATTTCTGTGGCTGGAGCATGGGGGCGTATTTGCGGTGGCCAACATACGGGGCGGAGCGGAGTTCGGAGAAGAATGGCATCGGGCGGGGATGCTGCAGAATAAGCAGAACGTTTTCGACGATTTTATTGCTGCTGCCGAATTTCTGATTGCCGATAAGATCACGGACAAAGATCATCTGGCCATCCAGGGTGGATCCAATGGCGGGCTGTTGATGGGCGCCATGATCACCCAGCGTCCAGGCTTGTTTCGGGCGGTGATCTGCCAGGTGCCGCTGCTGGACATGCTGCGTTACCAGAATTTCCAGATCGCCAAGCTGTGGATACCGGAATACGGCTCGGCGGACGATCCCAAACAGTTTGAATGGCTTTACGCTTATTCGCCCTACCATCATGTGAAGCCAGGGACGGAATACCCGGCGATCATGTTCATGACGGCGGATACCGACACGCGGGTGGATCCCATGCACGCCAAAAAGATGGCAGCGCTCATGCAGGCGGAGGCGGCAAATGGGCAGAGCCGCCAACGGCCCATCTTGTTGAGGATTGAGACCAAGGCTGGCCATGGGGCAGGGAAGCCGATTGTCAAACAGGTTGAGGAAGGGGTGGATATTTACTCGTTCCTCTTCTGGCAGTTGGGGGTCAGACCCTAACCGGCCGGCTACGCATTAACGAGATCCAATGGGATGGATTCCCTTTCCGGGGCGCCACCCGCAGTGATCTCCGTCACAGCCAGCCCGGCGCTAAGCGGTAATAATCCCGATTGGCCCCAGTGACCCCGTCTACGACCAATGGGGGTTTGACCCGCTCCCGCCTACATGTTATAAACACACGTTTTGTATTGGTTCGGCCACGCCGACGGTTTTCCGGCCGCAGGCCCCCGAGCCAAGGCAACACGAGCAACCGACGCGGCCAAACTCAGCACACCAGATTCAGTTCTTGCGGTGGAAGCGTGATCGGAATCCCGGCCATGGCTCCAGCGGCGCCCTTGCACGAGGGGCCGCCAGTTGGCATGTACGGAAAAAACCAAAACGTCCGTTCATTATTCTTAGACTCTCGATTCCGGAGGATTTATGCGCACCTGGCTGGTAAAAACTGTGTCCCAAAGCTGGTTTAGTAAGACTTTGGCGGTCGCACTCTGCTTTCTAACTCTAGGAGCCTCCAGCGCCCTGGCCCAAACTGGGGAGGAGGCAGGCGGGGAAGCCAGCCTGAAGCTGCCCGACCTTTCGCAGGTCTCCTTTTTAGGGATGGATGGCCATCGCCTGCTCATGATTGGCATACTGTTTTGCATCTTTGGCCTGTTGTTTGGGCTGGCGATCTACATGCGGTTGAAGAACCTGCCGGTGCATCGCGCCATGCGCGAAATCTCGGAACTGATCTACGAAACCTGCAAAACCTATCTGGTCACTCAGGGTAAGTTCCTGCTTTTGCTGTGGGTGTTCATCGCGCTGGTCATCCTTCTTTATTTCGGAGTGCTGCTGAAGTATGAGGCGGTACGGGTAGCTATTATTCTGCTGTTCAGCGTGATAGGCATTGCGGGCAGCTATGGCGTGGCCTGGTTCGGCATCCGGGTGAACACTTTCGCCAACTCCCGGACGGCGTTCGCCAGCCTGGGAGGCAAGCCTTACCCTATTTACCGCATTCCCCTCGAAGCCGGCATGAGCATTGGCATGATGCTGATCAGCGTCGAGTTACTCATGATGCTGATCATCCTGCTGTTTATTCCGGCTGACTACGCGGGGCCCTGTTTCATTGGTTTCGCCATCGGAGAATCGCTGGGCGCGGCCGCCCTGCGCATTGCGGGCGGCATTTTTACCAAGATCGCCGACATCGGCTCGGACCTGATGAAGATAGTCTTCAAAATCAAAGAAGATGATGCCCGCAACCCCGGTGTGATTGCCGATTGCACCGGCGACAACGCCGGCGACTCGGTCGGGCCTTCGGCCGACGGGTTTGAGACCTATGGCGTCACCGGCGTCGCGCTCATTACCTTTATTCTGCTGGGAGTGAAGGACCCGGTCGTACAAGTGCAATTGCTGGTATGGATTTTCGTCATCCGCGTCGTCATGCTGGTGGCCAGTACGCTGGCCTACTTCCTGAATGCCGCTATCGCCAAAGCACGGTACGCGAATGTGGACGAAATGAATTTTGAAACGCCCCTGACCTCGCTGGTCTGGATTACCTCAATCGTTTCCATAGTACTGACCTATGCGGTCTCTGCCGTCATTATCCCGGAATTGGGCGGTGACACCACGCAATGGTGGAAGCTGGCCACGATCGTCTCGTGTGGCACGCTGGCGGGAGCTCTTATTCCTGAACTGGTGAAGGTATTTTCTTCCACTGAATCACGGCACGTGAGAGAAGTGGTCAAATCGGCGGATGAAGGCGGGGCCTCGCTGGGCATCCTATCGGGCTTCGTGGCAGGAAATTTTTCCGCCTATTACCTGGGACTGGCGATGGTTCTTCTGATGTCGATCGGATATTACGTCAGCACCGTGACCAATGCGGCCGGGAACACCCTAAGCGCGCTGATGCTGGCGGCTCCGGTATTCGCCTTCGGCCTGGTGGCCTTTGGTTTTCTCGGCATGGGGCCGGTTACCATTGCGGTGGATTCCTACGGTCCGGTAACCGATAACGCGCAATCCGTCTATGAGCTGTCTCTGATCGAGCAGGTTCCGGGAGTGGAGAGCGAACTGAAATCCCAATACAACATTGATGTGAACTTCGAACGTGCGAAGCATTTGCTCGAAGCCAATGATGGAGCGGGGAACACATTCAAAGCGACCGCAAAACCGGTGTTGATCGGAACCGCTGTCGTGGGCGCGACCACCATGATTTTCTCCATCATCATGGCGCTGACCCACGGCCTTACCGCCAATGTCGGCAGTCTTTCCCTGCTGCACGCGCCTTTCGTGCTCGGGTTGATCACCGGTGGGGCGATGATCTACTGGTTCACCGGCGCCTCCACGCAGGCCGTGACCACCGGAGCTTACCGCGCAGTCGAGTTCATCAAGGCCAATATCAAGTTGGAGGGCGCGGAGAAAGCGTCGGTGGAAGACAGCAAGAAAGTGGTGGAGATCTGCACCCGCTATGCGCAAAAGGGAATGCTGAACATCTTCCTTGCGGTCTTTTTTGCCACGCTGGCGTTTGCGTTTGTCGAGCCCTTCTACTTTATTGGCTACCTGATTTCGATTGCCACCTTCGGTCTTTACCAGGCAATTTTTATGGCCAATGCCGGTGCAGCCTGGGACAACGCCAAGAAAATCGTGGAAGTTGAACTGAAGCAGAAAGGAACGGCCTTGCACGACGCGACCGTTATTGGAGACACGGTGGGCGATCCCTTCAAGGATACTTCGTCTGTGGCCTTGAACCCGGTCATTAAGTTCACCACCCTGTTTGGCTTGCTGGCGGTCGAACTGGCGGTAAAGCTGACCTCCCAGGCCGGTAGCGGTCTTAGCCACGCCTTGGCGGCGGCATTCTTCGTGGTTTCCTACATCTTTGTCTATCGCTCCTTTTATGGAATGCGGATCGGGGCAGAGAAGACTACCCCGGCAGCGCAACCCGTTTCTGCCGACTAACCCTTCGCAACTAGTCTTCGGTCCCCGTCCGTCGCGGATGGGGACTTACTTTTTTGCGATGAATGCCGGGCGAGAGCGAAGGAGAATAGTTGTTCATTGGGCATTTTGGGGTTGCATTGGCGGCAAAGAAGGCGGCTCCCCGGGTGTCGCTCGGCATGCTGATTTTCGCTGCGCAGTTTCTGGATTTTCTTTGGCCGGTATTTCTATGGCTGGGGGTGGAACACATGGTGATTGCTCCCGGCATAACGGAAGATGTCTCCGCTTGACTTCACCGATTATCCCTATTCCCACAGCCTGCCGATGACGGCTGTGTGGTCGGCGAGACGATTGGCGCAGGCTGTTACGCAATTCGGCGGAACAGCCGCTGGGCGTGGGTTGTAGGATTGGCGGTGGTGAGTCATTGGGTTTTGGACTTGATTGTGCACCGCCCTGATTTGCCCTTGCGACCTGGTGGAGGATTGCGCGTGGGGCTCGGGCTTTGGAATTCCTGGCCGGCGGGAATCGCTTCGGAGGTACTGATTTTCGAGGCAGGTCTATATTTGTATCTGCGAACCACACGCGCGCGGGACGGCGTGGGGCAGTACGGTTTTTGTTCTCTGATAGCGTTGCTTTCTCTTGGCTGGGTAAGCACCTTGTTTGCCGGTGCTCCACCGAACGTCGCTGCTATTGCCTGGGGCGGGATCGGGATGTGGCTTACTATTCCGTGGGGCTGGTGGGCGGACCGGCGCCGTGAGTTGATAAGTTGCTCGTATCGTTGCTGAAGCCCGGAGCGCTTGTCTGGAAACGATTTCCACCCCGCCGCACGCCGATGTTATTATGAATAACGTCACTTAACGGGATGCGTCGTTCCGCCGCATCCGGCTACACTCCTCAGTAGCTCAATGGCAGAGCATCCGGCTGTTAACCGGAGGGTTGTAGGTTCGAGTCCTACCTGAGGAGCCATTCTTTTAAGCGCTGGCTTCTCTGCTCCCGACTTCACAATCCTGCCGTAGGAATTTCTTTACGCATTGAGTCTTGCCCTATCTGTGATGGGGACAAGTCCGCCTCGACTAGATCTTCAAGGCGGACACTCCAAAACGAAAGGGCTGCATTGTTCGATTCTCTGAGGCTGCGGCTTCCGAGTTACTCCGGCTATATTTCAGCAACTTGATAGTGCTTCAGCATTTCCCAATCCAGTTCGGCGCCGAGGCCCGCTCCCTGCGGGGGACTGACGTGCCCTCTCTCATCAATTCGAATAGGATTGAGAACGCCGAACGCAAACGGGTCCTGGGGAATCAGGATCTCAAAATATTCGCAGTTGCGAATGGCGCACGATACATGGAGATTCGCCAGATCGAGCAAGGCGTTGGTGGTGGTATGGACTTCGCAATTCAGTCCGAAAGCCTCGCACAAAGCTGCGGTTTTCATCAGCCCGGTCACGCCGCCCTTCCATGAGACATCGCTGCGCACGATGTCCACCGCGCGATTGACTATGTACTGGGTGGTGCCGAATAGTCCGCCCGGCGAGGACTCCACTCCGGCGATCGAAATCTCCAGCGAGCGGCAGAGTTCCTGATATCCATAGATGTCATAGTCGGAGAGAGGTTCTTCCAGCCAATAGAAATTCAGCTCTTCCAATGCACGACCGACGCGCAATGCCTGCTGCTGGTTATAACCCGCAACGGGATCGGACATGAGGACGAATTTATCGCCGACTGTCTTGCGGACCATTCTGCAAGCCTCCACGTCACGGACAGGATCTCCCCAGGGGTGCAGCTTGTAAGCAGGAAATCCCCGTTCTTTATACTCGACTGCCTGTTCGGCAAAGGCTTCCGATGTTTCGAGGATCAGGGAACTGGCATAAGCGGGAAGGCTTGTGCGATACGCTCCGAGGAATCGGTATAAAGGAAGTTGCGCGGCTTTTGCCCCCAGATCCCACAAGGCAACGTCAATGGGGCCGTGCGCGTAAATCGGCAGGAAGCCCCACCACCGGTCCATCTGCCGGATTTTCTGCCACAGATATTCACGATTAAGGGGATCTTCGTTAATCAATAATGGCCGGATGATGGATGCAATCAAGTGAGCGGTGGCCACCCCGCTGCGGCCTCCCCAAGCAAAAGCATGTCCCTCCAGGCCTTCATCCGTGATCACGCGCACAAACACGGTCTGATGAACCGCTTTGCCGCCCTTGATCCCAGCTGTCACGATGTGGGAATGCGGATTGTCAATCACACTCAGCTTGACATCTACAATGCGCAAAATGGCCTCGTCGCAATTTGTGGATAAAAACTGGCTGAGTTTATAGGAGAGTGACTGGGCGCTGTCAACCAAGAAGATTTGAAGAACAGTTCAAGGAAGTCTTAAGCCGCTTGAGCTATCGGCGCCGCTCATTACGATGGCGCGGAGTGCTCGACCATGAGGAGTTACTCGTCCCGTAAGTATCCAAAGCGACACTGACGTAAATGCCCGTGCATGGCCGAATAGCCGCGTTGCGTCGCGCGCAGATTAAGGCTTGCTAAACCCATTTTCAAAAACTTCTGCTTTGACATAATTGGTTCGCCCCTTCATAGTGCAACTTTTGAATTCGGGGGATTTGCTATGCACTTAAAGCATTTTCATGAAGGGGAACCGTTTCGTTCCGCAGGCAACGACTTCCTTATGCTCCTGCCACGCGACCTCAGCCGATGCTGCGAAGTCGTGTTGCAGAAAATTCGACCCGGGGGCAAAACTCCTTCTAATGCTCACGAAACATTTCTTCAGGTTTACGTTTTTCTCCATGGTGAGGGCGATCTGGTGATAGGGGCCGAGGAGCGGCATGTCGAAAGTCCAGCTGTAGCATTGATACCACAACGTACCAACCACTACGTAGTCAATCGTCTATCCAATCAGGAGTTACATTATCTCTACATCAGCATGTGGCCGGATGGCATTCCGGAGGAAGAGATAGCAGGAGGGTGGAAAAAGATTTACGAACGAATGATCCAGGAGTATGTGGATCGCGGATTCGCGGTCAATGGATAATCCATTCTCCTTAAAAGGTCAGACCGCACTTATCACCGGCGGGGGCACCGGCATCGGCTATGGCGTCGCCGAATGCTTTGTAGCCGCCGGCGCGCGGGTGGTGCTGGTCGGCCGGCGCGCCGATGTTTTGAAGGATGCAGTTACAAAATTGGGAAACCAGGCAGCATACGAAGTTTGTGACATCACCCAGTTGGAACAGTTGCCCGCCGTCTACGAAAGAATTCACCAGAAGATCGGCCGGGTTTCCATTTTGGTGAACAATGCAGGCAATCACGTCAAGAAACCACCGTCCGATACGACCACGTCCGATTTCGAATCCATTCTGCGCCTTCATGTAATGAGTGCTTTCGAGATTACCAAAATCTTCGTCAAAGACATGACGGAGGGGGGAGGGTCCATTGTGTTTATGGCCTCCATGGCATCCTTTCTCGCCATTCCCTTAGTTTCTGCCTATTCGACCGCTAAGGCTGGACTGGTCGGCTTGACTCGATCTCTCGCAGCCGACTACTCTCCATGTGGCATCCGAGTAAACGCGATTGCTCCGGGCTGGATCGAAACGCCGCTACTTCATGAAGCTCTCGACAATGACCCTGAACGCATGCAGAAGATCATCACCCGCACTCCTCTGGGAAGTTTGGGAACGATAAGGGACATTGGATGGGCAGCCGTGTACCTTTGCTCCCCGGCGGCTCGTTTCATCACAGGCACTGTTCTGCCGGTTGACGGCGGCGCCAGTGTGGGCTTCTAATATCGGAACTCCTCATTGCAAGGACCAAGCCCTATGGATCTGCGCCAATTGGCAATGTTTCGGGCGGTGTTCAATACGCAAAGTATCACGCACGCTGCAGAGAAACTATACGTTACGCCGGCCGCAATCAGCCTGCAAATGAAAGCTCTCGCGGAGGAGCTGCATACGGACCTCTTCGTACGCGCAGACAAAAAGTTCGTACCTACTCCTGCGGCTAGATACCTGGCTTCCCAATGCCTCCAACTGTTTGCGGTTCTGGATGACATTCAGAGCTATTTTCAAGACACCGCAGGCATGGATCGCCGACCCTTCGTCTTGGGCACCGGGTTGACCACTCTCCTGTACAAAATGGGCAATATACGGTCTTTGCGCCGTGAATTCCCCAACAACGAGATTCGGGTGTTCATTGACACAACAGAAAAAATTATAGAAGGGCTTCGCCAGAGGACTTGCGATCTGGGAGTCGTTACATTGGCAGTTTTTGAAAGCGATATCAGGGTGGTCCCTTTATTTACAGAAGAGTTCCTTCTGGTAAGGCCGGGAAGTTCAAAGCATCACCAGGCTGTAATCAGGCCAGCGGAACTTGCCAAACTACCGCTTATTCTCTATCCCAAATCCAACATCCGTACGACGATTGATCAATTTATTGAGCAATTGGGGATACAACCCAGAGTGGTCATGGAAATCGACAGTGTAGAAGTAATCAAAAAATTGGTGGAATCGGGCTTCGGATCGGCGTTCCTCCCGGAAGGAAGTCTGCGTTCACGTTCGAGCCGGTTCTCCATTGCTAGGGTGGCAGATCACCGATTAACCCGAACCATTGCACTAGCGACTCTTTTGTCGGGGCGCCCAAGAAAACTTACAGATTCCGTGGCTGCGTTCCTGCAGGCACGAATGGCATCCAAGCCCTGAGCCTATTCTCAAGGAACGGCCCCCTTCCTCGGAGCGTCAGCGAGTGTCGGCGCGAGCCGATGCTGTATCATCCCAGCTGTCAACCACGAAGTACGGCGTTCTTTCAAGGAAATTAGGATAGTTTGCGCTGTTCCCATCCTCATCAATGACCTCAAAATAATAAAGCATGCCTTCCGGAGTTAGCGGTACCTGCGCCCGGAAGCGGCCCTTGCCCAGGTTTTCCATATCCATCCGCACCCATTGATGATGGGCAGGCATAAGCTTGTAATAAACGCAGGCCGATTGAACTGGGGCTGCGGACTGCACCTCAATCTCCAGAGGGACATTGTTGCCACGGATCCCCTTTCGAGATTCCTGATGAGAGATTGATGGCTTTTCGTCATCGTTGTTGACGAACACAACATATGGTGATTGTCCGTCGACGCTCAGATCCGATTGGTTCCATTTGAGTGGTTCCACTTCGAAGTAATACTCCAGCCGTCCCGCGACCAAGGCTTCGGCAGGAATCGTCGCGGTCCAGGTGTCCACGAAAGCATTGCTGAGGTGCATGGGAGCCTCGGTGAAGCCGTGCTGATGCGAATTGCGATAAAAAATGCTCAGCCCGTTAGGGCGCCGCCGTACGGACAGTCCGGTGATGGAGGCATTCACGACGAACGGCTTGCCGGGCCGCAGCTTGAAGGGAGGAACGTGACCAATGGCTGGGTGATAAGCGGGCGAATCAGGAAAGTTTGCATACTCAAGTTCGAGCTTGTCAATTTGGTTGAGGTCCACCTCCAGTGTGCGGCTCTCGTCCTTCCATTGGAACCGATTTACCCCCATCCGGATAAGATCGGGTACGAATCCGAAATGGGCATCTGCAACCTCAGCCAGGTGGTCCCAATGGTCGATGGCTTGCCGTAAGTCACGGTAAGCAGCTTGCACTTCTGCGTGATCGCGAGTGCGCTCGTAGAACGCGAGGTGGGTCGCCGAGCGAATACGATCCGCATAGTAGCGTCCCAGAGCCGTAAGTGCCTCTACATCGCGCTGCATGCAATCGAATTCCGGATTGTTGTTCTTCTGCGCTTCCGCCTTTCTCATCGCCGCTTCCGCCGCATTGGCGGCTGCATCGAGGTAATCGGCAGCTTCGAAAGGCGTCAGCTTGCCGGTGGGCTTGTACTGCAAACGGAAATCAACGTAGGTCATGGGATCGGCCATGGCGGTACGATCAATTGGCTGGATGCTGAGGAATTGCTTGTTATCGCCACTCAACGGGATCAACCGGTCCCCGGTCCACCGTTGTACCCAGGCGCCCGGGTATTCGCCATACAGAGCATGGTCTCCATTCTCGAGCTCGGGAGCGAATTCCTGATGATCCAGACCTGCCGTGTGATAGGAATAAATAAATGGAACGATCTTGCTGGCCTCAACAATGGACTCGTAGGTTTTAGGCCCTGCTTCCGCACCAAAACGCCGGACAAACTCCGCCCGAAACACTTGCTCGGGAACGTCTGGATCGTAAGCCGTCCTTCCCCAAATCATGTGCCATAGCCACTCACGCTGATACATCCATTTGTAGAAATTGTGGCCGACCTTGGGATTGTTGTGCAAATAGTCGTAGGTCGGGTTGTAGGCATCCATGGGTTCCATGGAGAACCCGACGCCATCCCCAAATTTGCAGCTTCGAACCGTGCGCCGGGCAAATTCCGGGTTGCCCCAGAAAAAGACACGGTGTGTCCCGTGGGCCCGGATTTGCCATAAGATCGAAAAGTTCTTAGGGTAGCTGGTGTAGTTTTCGTAGGAACCACTGGCTGCGTAATCCCGGCCGCCCAGCACCGCCTGGTAGGGAGACCCGAGTTGTTCCCCATTGTATTTCGGCTCGATATAAAGCTTGTGCGGCGTTGACGCGGCCAGTTCGCGTACCTTGGCCGGATCTGCCACCCAGGTTCGCACGTATATATTGAGATCCTTGGGCGCATCCTTCAGTGCTGCCAGGTAAGTCTTCTTGTAGAAATCTTCGGGTTGACCGGATTCGCCGACCCGGAACCCGAACATCCACAACTCCGGCAACTGTTTCAGAAAACTTTCCACGGCTTCGCGGGTGTAGTCCTCCAGTTGCGGGCCGTTGAGAAAGTCCTGGTCAATAGGAGTCCACCGTTCATCTTTCCCAAACGTACGCGTCTTCCAAGCACCGATCGGTGCCGGCGCTTCGTAATTCATATAAGCCACTTTGATTCCACGATCAGCCGCCATCTGAATGATCCGCCGAAATCTCTCAATGTTCTTGTGCGCTCTTTCGGGTCCCACGCCGACTTGCGGAAAGTTGGGCAGGCTTATGAAATAGGAAAAGCCATTCGGGAAACGCAATGTCACGTCATCGAGCGGGCCATGGATGTCCAGGAGGTTATAGCGATTTCTGGCCATGAGATCGAGGAAACCACTCCAGTAATCGTCTGACCAAAAAGCGCCATTGGCCTGGTCGATATCTTGCACGCAAATGAAATCATTGACTCCGCGAAGGGGGAGAAAGGGAGATTTCGAGACAGGTCTCAACTGGCTCACAAACTCCGAACTTGATGCTGACGCAATCTGTTCGGCCAGTTCAAAGGCCCCGTACATGGCCCCCGTGGCGTCACTACCCGCAACAACAATCGTATTTTTGGATGGCGTCGCCAAAGTGAAAGATTCGGGTGCGGCGGGAACGTTCAAGCGATCCGCGCCGTAGCCGAGGACGTCCTCCCCTTTTAGCCCTAAGCGAATCGTCAAATATTTCGAAGAACTCGACGTACCAATTTGCACCCTGTTTCCCAGCCCTTCCAGACTGGCGCGGATTTCGCGGGCACCGAACCCAATTTGCGGTGCTGCCGCGGATGAAACCACAATTTTGACGGATTGTGGTGCCGGATTCTCCGAAAAGGCGCAGATACAATGAAAATCCACGAGTCCACAGAGAACCACTAAGGAGAATGTGAAATGCCTGAAATTAGTTTTCATACGAATGGAGTACGGGTGCGTAACTGGCAACCAAACGCAGATTTAATTGGCTTCGTCGAGCGAGAGAATACCGGTACAAACAATCGGGCGCAATCGAGAAATACTAAAGAACCTGCCGAGAGAAACTAATAGTAGACCGCAGCCCGGGTCATACTACAGCGGACGTGCTGGCAAAATAAAGCACTCGCAGACCTGCCCCGATTTACAGTAGTTAGGCTTCCTTTGCAAATCATTCTAAAGCCGTAATCCCGCGGGTTCTCGAAAATAGAGGTCGTAAAAAAGTGCGGCGGCTTCTCAGGTTTTGAGAAGCCGCCGGAGTGTTGTTTCACTTTCCTTAGAAGATATACTTCAGGGCAAGCTGAAGAATTCTTGGGTCACCCGCGGAGAAAATGTGCCCCAACAGGCCAGGTCCGCCGATGGCGTAATTGTAAGGAGTTCCAAGGTTCGCCCGGTTGAAGAGGTTGAAGGCTTCTGCCCGGAAATCCAGACTGTGCGATTCCCCGAACGGGCTCTTCCCCAAGGGGAACGATTTGGTGATGGAGAAGTCCACATCTGCATATCCTGGCGCGCGCAGGGAGTTGCGGGGAACCGTGCCGAACGTGCCAATTGTATTTACCGTGTAGGCGAGCGGATTGAAGTACCCAGCCACCAATTGTGCTGTAGATCGACCGGTGTCCAGGGTTGGTTTTTGCCCGGGCACCAGGTCACCGTGGTCCAGTCCAATGCCGGTCAAGGAATTATCTATGCCCGACCAGAGCGTGAATGGAGTTCCACCGCGTAGGGTGATAATGCCACTCGATCTCCAGCCGCCGATCACATACTTTCCCAATGCGCCCATGGAGGTTAGGGTCGGCATCGCATATGTGTAGGAGAATACGAACTGCTTGTTGACATCAAAATCGGAGGCAGCCCGGCTTTGAGCAACATTGGTGGTGTAGTAGTCCACTCCTTCAAACTGCGAAGAGGAGGTCTCGTCGATTGAACGGGCCCAACGGAAGCCTCCCAGGAACGAGAGATTCCGAGTCATGCGCCGCTCCAACATTAACGATAACCCGTTGTAGCTAGCAGTGCCCGTTGTCTTGTTCAGCGTGAGGCTGGTGAAATTCTGGTTGGGACGGCGTGCCTGCGTATTGGACTGGTCGGATGCCCCAGGAATGTAAACGGCCGGGTTCGCCTCTAGGGCTCCAAAAAGGTGATAGCTGTGGGATCCTTGATAGGATACGCGAGCTATGAAATTACTCGCCAATTGGTGTTCCACGGTGAGATTCCATTGCTGAATCGTGGGCGGCGAGAAGCTGGAATCATAAGCAACCAAAAGAAAGGGAGTTGGGAACTGGGTGTCAGGGGGATACGGCTGCGACACCCCCTGAAAAGGATTGATATGGCCCGCGAATGGATCCGAAATACTGCTGAACTGGAAATCCACACGCTGTCCCCACGGCGGTGAAACAATCTGGCGATTATTAACCAGGCCGCCTGGTTCATCATGATAGATGCCGAACCCGGAACGGACGCTGGTTTTTCCATTGCCAAATACATCCCACGCAAAGCCCAGGCGGGGATCAAAATAGTGATACACGGGCTCGATCACACCCTGGGGCACTCCAGGGTCTCCTCCGGCCAGCATGCCGGCCGGCAAATTCGGGTAGCGAGTACTGTGCGTTCCGGCTGCCGCTGCCGCCGGATCCCAAAAAGTGGTCTGGTCCGCTTTCAAATCGTGCCAGGGAACCCACGCATTCCAGCGTATACCGCCTGAAAGCGATAAGCGGCGGGTTGCCTTCCAGGTATCGTTGATGAAAAGGCCGGGAACGTTCCTGCGCAAGCGGTCGTACTCGGCCGAAAGCTGGACATAGCTGTTTGCCGCGCCCAGGAAGAAGTCCGCTAAGTTGTTGCCCGTCCGTTGACCGGACGCATGGAAGTCGCCTTCGGCCAGGTAATCCGCATCAACAAAGCTTTCCTGGACCGTCCACTCCCCGCCGAATTCGATGAGGTGGGCGCCTTTTACCCAGGACCAACTCGTGCTGGAGTTGTACTCATTGCGGGGAATTCGGTACAAACCATCCCAAAATGCTCCGAAATATCCGCCAATACTGAAAGCCAGTGATGCGCCGGAGCCTCTCGTGGGCGAGAGGTTCGGAACGTTGGCCCCCAATTCCGTAAGGCCCGGCAGGTCGGGCCCGGTGTACAAAATGATCGCCCGGCTATAGGTGAAGTTCGCGTTTCCGGTGAGGTTTGACCGGGGAGTGTAAGTGCCACCCACTGACGCGTTTTGGCTTCCCCAATAGGCGGTTGGCGTGGAGGACAAAATATCCTGCGATGTAACTCCCGGAGCATTCAGTTTGTCGTAGAGATAGCGGCCGAACATGCGTAATTTGTCGTTGAAGTCGTGGTCGCCGCGAACCACCCACTGATTGTCATCCTGGAGGTTTGGGGTCGTGAAAAAAGTGAGCCCAGTGCTGGGGTCGCCAACTGGTGTGATGTTCGCCAACGCCACCGACACTGGGTCAAAACTGGCTGGATCAATCTGATTGAATGGGTAAATGGTGGCAGGGTCATCTACGTGGTGCACCTGCACTCCATTGGGATCCGTGCAGACTCCATTGACGTCGAAGGTGGCACACAGGTCCCCGAAATCGCCGCTCCGTTCTGCCGGTGTAAATGTGCGGGCAATGTTCTGACTGGGCGCCGAGCGCAGTTTTGTGTGCTGCCAGGAGACGAAGAAGAAGTCCTTATCTTTCCTGATTGGCCCTCCGACAGTGAAGCCATACTGATGCCGCTTCAAGCCGTCGTCGGTCGGAGCAAAGTAGTTGCGGGCATTGAAGGCGTTGTTTCGCAGGAACTCATACGCGGTGCCATGAAACTTATTGGTTCCGCTCCGGGTAACAGCATTGACCACGCCACCGCCGCGGCCGGCGAACTTGGCGCTATAGCTATTAGTCTCAAAACTGAATTCTCCGATGGCATCAGGGTTTGGGAAGACATTCGCCACCTGCGTGTATGTATCTTCATTCAAGCCGCCGTCCAGCATGAAAGCGGTTGAGTTCCCACGTCCTCCGCTGGCCGAGATGGTGGTAACAGCCGATTCGGGCCGGGTAGCGTATTGGTTGTAAGTTCCGCCGCCGGGGCTGACGTCAGGCGTAAGCGCCATGAGCTGCAGCACATTGCGCCCATTCAGAGGCAGCTCGCGCGCCATCTGAGGGGTAATCTGAGTCGTGACCGTCTGGGAACGAACGTCCACTTGAGAGGCCTGCGCCTCGACCGTGACCTGATCGGAGGTGCTACCAACTTTGAGTGAAATATTAATCGTTGCCGACTGGTCAACCACCAGCACGATACCTTTCTGCAAGAAGGCTTGAAATCCCGGCTGTTCGACGTGCAGCTCATAATTTCCCGGAGCCAGATTGGTAATGACATAAAAACCAGACTGGTTGGTGATCGCCGGAGTAGGGCTGTTGGTGGCGGTTTCTGTGGCAAGTACTTTGGCGCCTGGAACGACGGCGCCGCTTGGGTCCGAAACCGTACCTGAGATGTTGGCAGTGGTTCGTTGCGCGAACATGGACGCGGGAACGAATGACACGATTACGATGGCGGCAAGCCACAGTCTAAAACGCATATGCTTCTCTCCTTGGTGAGCTAATGGGGCAGACGCATCCCGGAGCCGGCCCGAAGATACGATCAAGCAGATAGCTGTCTGGCAATCCGAAGCTGAACAAATTGATTTCTCCACGGAGTTCCACCGAGTACGGATCCGTAACTTCTTAAAACACGGAGAAGTCAACATTTTGATATCCGGGCCTGTGAACACATCTTGAGGAACGGTTTTGGGGAAATAGACTTCTTCGTGTCCTGAACCTTCTTCCCGAAGTGGGGCCGAGTTTAGATACAGGTTGGGGGACTGTCAAACTAGAAGATTTGAAGAACCTTTTAAGCAGACCTAAAGTCGCTGGCTGAAGGCCGGAGGAGGGGAACGCCAGTACTGCGCAACGCGTTAGCCGTGTGGCAGGTGGCCTCGGCTTCTACGACATCCGGAGTTTTGCCTGACATGTATATCCGTCCTGCAGCTCCAATCATTTGCACATCGACAAGAGTGAGTTCGGGTGCGAGTTTGTCCGGCTCGTTGGCGGCGATGGTGACCTATGGGGCGGGGACCCCATCGCAAATCAACAGAGCTTCCCCGGGCAAGGCCGCCAAATCCAGCGAGAACGCTCGCGCATCATGCGCGCAGACTCAAGGGAGCTAACCGGAGCCTTTATCAGAAGTCAAACTTTGGCATCGTCGCTCATTTCCTCAATTCGTGCCCGGAATTCTTGCGCAGAAGCTCACGTGCCACCGGCATGGCTGCATCCAAACGGTCGAGAATTTCCCGACAAAGATCTATTGTCAGCAGGACTCCAGGCTTGAACTGAAGCACTCTCTTGTCCAGTGAAGAAAAAATAGCCCAGACCCCATGTTCGTAAAGCGCGCGCGAGGCATACACGGCGCCTTCGGGGTGATTGAACTCCAGCCCAAGAATCAAGCCTTTTTGCCGGATGTCGACCATCACATCCGGGTGGCGTTCGCGCATGTCGCGCATTCCTTCCCGGAAGAATTCGGTGACCGAATGGACGTTTGCTACAACCTCGGGCCGCTGCAACATTTCCAGTACTTTGTACGCAACAAAGCAACCAACCTCAGCCCCTCCGGAAGTAGAGATATGCGCCGCGCCGTCTTCCAGCAGCCATCCCCCCGCGCGTTCGTTCACCAGACAGGCGGAGATCGGATAAAGCCCGCCGGAAAGCCCCTTTGCCGTAACCATGATGTCGGGCTGGACGCCGTAAGTCTGCCAACCCCACATCTGCCCGGTGCGCATCAAGCCAGTTTGCACTTCGTCGGCAATGTAGAGCGCGTCGTATTTTGTGCACAACCCTCGCACCCCTTGCAGGTAGCCATCCTGGGGCATTGGGAAGCCATATGTGGCTGGGATAGTTTCCAGAATCACTGCGGCAATATCCTGCTGCCGCAACGCCTCTTCCATCGCGTTCAGATCATTGAATGGCACGTGAATGAATTCATCAGGCCGATCGGAAAGGAAAATCTTGCTGAACCGGTCATCGCCGGTCGCGACCGCCAAGCCCGTGTGCCCGTGATAGGCCTTGATGATGGAAATGATCTTGCGCTTCTTCGTTCCAAAGCGGGCGCTCTTAAGAGCGACATCAACCGCCTCCCCGCCGCCCGGAGTGAATATTGCGTACTTCATTCCCGGAGAGACTTTGATCAAAGCTTCGGCCAGTGCAGTGCGGGCTATGGAAGGAAACCAGTGATTTCCGATGTCGAAATGGTCGAGGGCGTTCTTTAAGGTCTCGACCAACTCCGGATGGCGATGTCCGAAGTTGTATGTTCCGCCATTGAGGTGAAGGTCAATCAGACGCCGGCCACTCATGTCGTAAATGAAGTAGCCTTCACGGCGGTCTATGACGAGATCCACCCCGGCGTTCTGCCAGAAACGGGTCTTGCCGGGGTTCCAGAACTGGATGGCTTTCTGCAGGACTTCTTCTTTCGATTCGAACTGGAATAAACCGTAGTCAAACATTTAGATAACCCACCCTGAGCTTTATATGACCATCTAACGACATACTCAAACGTTGCAGATCTGCGGGACTCCGATTATCGCGGCAGACAAGTCTGGTAACGATCAGGGCGTCGTTTGACAACCCGAATGTTCACCCAAATTCCTTCAAGTAGTCTTCGCAGAGACCCACCGTGCCGTTTGTATATTGGACTCCCATAGAGCGGGCCAGATCGGTGTAGTTATGAGAGCCAATCCAGGCGACCAGCAATAATCGCCGCAGCATGATAAAGGTCGGGATTTCCTGTTCGTCTTCGGGGGCAATCTCGCTGACCGTTCGATATCCCTTGAGCCAGTGTTGAATCAAGTCAGGAACTTCGGGCAGGTGTTCGTAGAAGGAAACAGGCGTGGCGGCGTCATACATGTACCATCCGAAGCCGCAATCATCGAAGTCAATCACTTTGACTTCGTTTCCATCCATCAGCAGATTGGCGAGCCGCAAATCGCAATGAATCAATCCAAAGCGGTCCGGCCCATCGCCATAATGAGCAAGACGTTGCCGGATCAGCTCGACGGTTCTCCCAAACAGGTCGAGTTTGCCGGAATCCATGCCCATGCCTTCCTGCCAGCGTCCCCAATGTGGCCTGGATCCCAAGGAAGTTTCGAAGTTCCAGGTCAACCGCTCGAAGTCAGACGGCCGTTTCCAGGACTTTGTGTGCCGGTGCATTTTCGCTGTGACAGCGCCTAGCGTTTCGAAGGACCCCCGCAAATCGTGACCGACATCCGGTTCGTGGCCGCCCTCCCACTCGTACAAAACAATGTGCCGAGGCTGGGTTTTTGCCGGATGGCTTACCACCTGGATAAATTCACCATTTTTGCCCTTCACCGGAACCGGCGTGGTGACCACTCGTTTTTGCCGCAAATCCACAAGCCATGCAATTTCAGAGGCAATCGCTTGTGGCGAATGGTAGCCCGGACGATGAATGCGCAGCGCCCATCGCAGTCCGGAGGCGGGATCTTCTACTTTATAGGTGGCGTTTTCGGAAAGGTTGATTAGTTTTAGGTTCAGACTAAGGGGGAGTTCGTAATAATCCAGTGCAGCCTTTGCGAGATCGTCTGTTTGGTGGAGTTCATTCGTAAGAGGCAAGAGGGATATGTCCAGTTATTCCGCCTCGGCGGGTATTTCTGCACTCGGAGCCGAGGCCACATCTTCCATAGCCTGTTCCCGTCCGCTGGCTGTTAGTCGAAAGTAGGCAAAACCCGTGACCAGCAGAAGCCCGAAAACCAGCGCCACCAGCCGGTTGTCGTAAATCATGCTCGCCATACACACCACCGAAGCAACCAGTGCAAAAGCAGGAAAGTAAGGGAACAATGGCGCTTTGTAAGAAAGCTCCGCGTTAGGCCGGCTCCGCCTCAGCTTGAACAATGCCGCCATGGAGATGATGTACATCAGCAGAGCGCCAAACACCGACATGGTCACAATGTTCGCCGTAAGTGTGTGGCCTCCGAAGACGATGAATTGGTCACTGAAAATCGCCGCCATGCCCACCACGCCTCCCGCCAGGATGGCCAGATGTGGAGTTCTGAACCGCCCATGCAGGCGAGAGAGAAATTTGGGCATGTATCCGCCGCGTGCGAGCGCGAAAATCTGGCGTGAGTACCCGAGAATCGTGCCATGAAAAGAAGCAATCAGGCCCAACAGCCCCAGCCAGACCAGCATGTGCATCCAGGGGCTCTGGGTGCTGCCGATCACATATTTCATGGCTTGTGGCAGGGGATCGTTAATATTCGAGATGCGCGTCCAGTCTCCCGCAGCGCCAGCAAACAGCATCACGCCCATCGCCAGCAAAACCAGGGTCAGAATGCCTGCGATATAAGCAATGGGAATGGAGCGTTTGGGGTCTTTGGCCTCTTCGGCCGCCATGGCAACGCCCTCGATAGCCAGAAAGAACCAAATTGCAAAAGGAATCGCCTGAAACATTCCCGGAACTGCAGCCAGCGTAAAGTGGTCCATACCGGACCACCCACCTTTTAGAAAATTCGCCAGCGAGAAGCCAGGAGAAACAACGGCCATGAACACGAGCAGCTCGATGATCGCCAGAACAGTGACAAACAATTCGAAGGTCGCCGCTACATGTACACCCACAATGTTCAACGTCATGAAAACCAGGTATGCTCCCACCGCCGCATACTTTGGGGGCAGCGAAGGAAACTGGATATTCAGATAGGCCCCGATGGCGAGGGCAATGGCCGGCGGCGCAAAAACAAATTCTATGAGGGTAGCCACTCCCGCGAAGTATCCGCCCACCGGCCCGAAAGCTTGCAGGGCGTACGCAAAAGGCCCGCCGGCATGGGGAATCGACGTGGAAAGTTCAGTGAAACTGAAAATGAAAGTCGTATACATCAAGGCAACAAAAATGGAAGTGATGAGAAAGCCCAGGGTCCCCGCAGTGGACCAGCCATAACTCCAACCGAAGTATTCGCCCGAGATCACCAACCCGACGGCAATACCCCAGAGCTGCCATGTTCCAAGGGTCTGTTTGAGCCGAACCGGGCTGTCAGCCACGCCGTTGTTGTTTTCCGAGGTCATGCTTTTCAGATTGTTGCGAATTGTCTTATGCTTGCTGTTTTGGTCGGTCTTTCAGTAAGTATGCCTAATGCTGGCGCTTCCCGTCCCATCAATTTTCCTATTGGGCGATGCAGAAGTCCTGATACTTGTAGGGAACACAATACTCGCGGTGCCCTAAAAGTTCCGCCTTGGTTAATTTCCCCGAGGCAACTTCTCCAACAAGGCCGAAAATTTCTTCCCCGACCTGGGGGATCGTACATTCTCCTGTGATGATCTTGCCCGCGTTCACATCCATATCTCCGCTCATGCGCGCGTAAGTCTTGGGATTGCCGCAGACCTTCAAGACCGGAGCCAGGGCGCCACCGATCACGCTGCCCCGCCCAGTGGTGAAGACCACCATGTGCGCGCCGCAGGAGACAAGCGCCATGATGCCCTCGGAGTCGTTGAGATTAGCATAGCCAAACAGGAAGGGGGACGGATCCGGAACCGTGTCCAGCAGGAAAAGCCCCTTTTGTGCGGGCGGCTCCGAGACTCGAATCACACCCGTGAAGGGCCTTGTTCCGGACTTAGAAAACGCTCCCATGGACTTTTCCTCGATGGTTGTGAGCCCACCTGTACGATTGCCGGGAGCAATAGAAAATTGGTTGACACTTTTCGAGAAGGCTTCGGCTTTCTCGATCGCGTGAGTGATTTTTGCAGCAACGGCAGGAGTACCTCCTCGGCGCGACGCGATTTCTGCGCACCCCAGAGCTTCCAACGTCTCCTCAATAATCGCGGTCCCGCCGGCGTCTACAAGAAGATCGAAAAAATTCCCAACCGCAGGATTCGCCGCAATCCCCGAGGTCGCGTCCGACCCGCCACACTCCGTGCCAACAATCAAGTCTGCCATTGTCATCTGCTGGCGTGGCGTTTCATCCAGGTGTGCCAACAGGCGGTGAACAATCTCTGAACCCTGGCGGATGCTGGCTTCTGTTCCCCCCGCTTCCTGAATCCTGAGAAGCTCCACGGGGCGGTTGGCTGCCTGGATACTCTGGACTAACTTCGACGCGTCCGTTCCTTCGCATCCCAAACTAACGAGCAACGTTGCTCCGACGTTGGGATGAGTCGCCAAGGCAGACATCAAACGGGTCGCATATTCGTTGCCATAACATCCCGGGAAACCGACTAACTGTACACGGGGATCAATCTCGCACAATTTTTGCGCCACGAACGAGGCACATTCGACCGTGAATATGCAGGCCAGATAGTTGCGGATTCCCGGAGGACCCGAAGATCGTCGGTAGCCCATGAAGCTTGTCATGATGTGTGGCCCTCACTGCGTACGAAGCGTGATTCGGCGTTGTGCGTATGCACCCAGTCACCGCTTTGAATCGTCTTTGTTGTACGCCCGACGGGTGCTCCGTACTTCATAACCAGACCGCCTTCGACAATACTTGCTATCGCGATCTTATGCCCGAAAGGGACAGCCTCTGTTGCCGTAAGCACTTGCGTATCAGCCCCGAAACACACTGGATCCCCCGCTGCAATGTCCTGGAGTGCTACGGCGACGTTATCGGAAGCATGGATGCGCAAAGCTCTGGCTGCGTCTTTCATAACCGCTTAATCCGTTTTTCTCGGTGAGCTCACAGGAGCAGTTGCAACCAGCATGTTCTCGTGAAGCATGTGAATACCGGACGCCATTTTCTCCAGGCTGTCAATGTCGAAATCCCGATAAAGTCCGAAACAGAATAGATCCGGCCCTTGTTGGTACTCGACGGGCTTGTCTTCCAGGTAACTAAAGCTCTGCATGCCGTCGCGAACCACAATTTCTGAAAAGTCTTGCGGCTTGAGCGCAGCCGCGATTAAGCCGATCGTCTGACTGCGAATGCCGCGTGTTTCCAATCGTACGCGGGTTGCGCCCGATTTCTGTATCATCCACCGCGAAATCTCCAGCAATTGTGCGACTTCCAGGGAAAGCGTTCGTTCTCCAATACCATGGAAAACTTCCATGTATTCGAGGGTCGCCGGATCGGTTTCTGCGCTGCCATGGTTGTCCGAGTGAACTGTCCCGCCGAAGAACACCGGATCGAGCGCCAGGACCTGCTCGCCGCGCTTCACCCGGTCCAGAACTTCCACTGCAGCGTTGCCCTTGCCGCCATCATCCAGAAGGATTGTTACCGGTGCTTGGGAAGAAACGTACTTTGATTTTGCCAAAACGCCATTCGCACTCAGGCCGTTATTCATTTCAAAGCCATAGGAAAATGTCGCGATACCGCGATATTTGGTGTTGGCCAAAACCCATGGCCGGACAAGGGAGACTGGGCTGAATCGTAACAATCCGTTCAACTTGGCGCGTTCTGAAGCAATCCAGGAATCCGAAGCCGCACCTGCACCTGCAGGCGGCGGGGTTCGCTGTATGTTCCTGGCCATCTGCCGCGCTAGATCGAGGATTGTCAAATTATCCGCCGGCAGACCCGCGGCCAGCTCTTTATAGGAACGAATCTCTGGATCAGATGGAATTTCGTCTGGCGGCCCGGCCTGGTTCAAGTACTTTTCAAAAAATCGGTAGGCGTGTTCACGGTTGTCCAATTGATAATTGTGCGTCCCCGGATCCTCGTTCTCATACCATTGGAAGTCATCTTCTTTTCCGTAAAGCTTGAATACTGGGCGAATAGCATCATAGATAAGCGGCTTCGCCTGTCCCGCCCGCACACAACAATCGTCTTGAGCGTTGTAGATCAGGAGGGTAGGACGGGGAGCGAGCATGGCCGTCAGATGGGAGTAGTCCACATCCTTGAACACATCGAACCCCGATTGCTCGACATCGCCAATGCTGCCCGTATCTCTGGCCTCCACTCTCTCCTGTAAGGATGCGTAACCGGCTACCGGAATGGTCACTTTAACCCGTTCATCCAACGAGCTCAGCATGATGGTCTGCCATCCGCCACCCGAGAGGCCGGTCATTGCCACGCGGGCTAAATCCGTGTGAGGGTTCGCACAAAGATAGTCGAGGCCTTTGCGCATCTGTAGATAAAACAAGCCATTATTGTGAACCCCGATCAAATCCAACTGGCTGCCCATCCAGTGGGAATTTCCTGCCTGATACAGTTCACCCGTGCCAATCCACTCCAGACTCAAGGCCAGCATGCCGCGCTTGGCGAAATTGATGCAGCGCTTTTGTTTGTAATCGGAGGCTTTGCCGATGACCATATCGTGACCATGCACATTCAGTATGGCAGGCACTTTGCCTTGTAGATGCGTCGGCTCATAAAGCAGAGCGCTTGCGTAAAAACCGGGCACAACTTCATAACGAAGCTTGCGAACGCGATACCCCTCTTGCGTCTCGATAACGCCGACTTCCTCGAATTTCGCCGGGGCCGTTATCCATGCTTGCGGCCAACCACGAAAAATTGTTTTCAGTGTTTCGGCTCGTATCTTTGCGGCCTCTACGCTCCACTCGGCGGCACTGGTTGGCGTTGGCGGAGGGGCAATCCTTTGTAGTAAGTAATGCCGCATCTGGTAATGCTGGACGTCAACAGAAATCGTGGGTTCTACCAGGATGGGCTGGAGCGCGCTGGGAGTGATTTGAGCGAGGACGCGAAGCGTACAAAAAAGAAGACTGGCCAGGATGCAGGCTTTGGGTAATCGCGACACGCACACGGCCACCCTCTGGGATGCAGGGGATTGGAACATTATGGTTTTCTCCGTAGCAAGGATAGGAATGCCGCGAAGGGCGTGTCAAACAAGAACTTCTGATTCAGAGGTTTAGCTGAACTCAAACAACCCCTACATGATCCCGTACTTATCGAATGCGGCCTGGGCGCTCATCCCCGATTGCAGCGCCTTCTTCACCAGTTTTTCGCCACGGGCCTTTTCAATTGCTCGGGTAAAGGCATCCTCAACCGCTTCCTTGGGAACGACACAGACTCCGTCGCGATCGCCAAACACGATATCTCCCGATTCGATGCGCACTTGACCAATCTGGATGGGCGCGCGGAAATCGACGACCTCACCACGCCCTCCCTGGTCTTGAGCGTAAGTTCCATGACAGAAGGCTGGGAACTTCAAATCGAGGATTTCTTTGCTATCCCGCAAGTATCCGTTTACTACCGCTCCTGCGGCCTTCAAAGCAATTCCGCGCGTGCTCAACAGGCCGCCCCACAGCGCAAAGGTTGGGGATGAACCCGTGCAAATGTAGACTTCGTTGGGTTTGAGGTCGTCGAGTGCTTCGAAGAGGCGTCCGAAAGGTTGGGGAATGGATGGCTCTCCTTGAATATCTGCCTCAACCACCGTCATGGCGGGCCCAATTACCACCATTTCCGGAGAGAGGGCACGAATTTCGGGTGGCAGGAATTGCCGGCGCAATCCCATTTTGTCCATCGCATCGCCCACTACCGCGGTAAAGAGTTCGCGTTTCGCAATATCGAAGAGTTGTTCAGGAGTTTCCCAAAGCTTGCTCATTTATCGTTCGCCTCTGAGGGTATGGGGATTCCGCAAAAGTTCGGGGCTAGTGCTGTTCCGCGCTCAGTTCGCCGCGGGTCCCCAAGTGAATAATTGCCAGTCCGAGCAAGTAAGCCGTCCCGGCCATCAGGAACATTGGGTAGTATTTTCCCGTGCGCTGCAGGATTATTCCGGTAGATGCGGAGAAAATTACGCCTCCTACTGATCCAAAGAATCCACTTAGGCCGACCATAGAAGCAACGGCCGGTTGCGGGTAAATGTCTGAAATCATGGTAAAGAGGTTGGCCGACCACCCTTGGTGAGCAGCTGTTGCGAGCGCCACCAGAGCCACTGTGGCCCAGAGGCTGGGGATTGTGGTAGCAAAAATCATGGGCGTCACCGAAATCGCAGAAACCAGCATGGCCGCCTTCCGAGCGGGAAGGGGGGACCAGCCACGCCGGATAAGAATCGAGGACAAGTATCCTCCAGCAATACTGCCGACGTCCGCAGCTAAGTAGATCGCGATCAGCGGAGGTCCCAACTCTGCCAGGACCACCCCGTGGCGCGCATTAAGAAACTTGGGAGTCCAATACAGATAGAACCACCAGATTGGATCGGATACCACACGAGCCGCCCCGATGGCCCATGTCTCTTTCATGCTTAACAGACTTCCCCAGCTTACGGTTCGCGCTGATGCAGACGGCGAGCCAGCCTCGAAAATGTTGCTGGGCTGGCCCTGAGGTTTTCTGTATAAAGCCAGCCAGAACGCAAGCCAAATAAAACCCAGCCCGCCGGTTAAATAGAAAGCCCAGCGCCATCCAAAGTGAAGAGCAATGTAGGGGACCATTAAAGGGGCAAGAACGGCGCCGACATTCGACCCAGAGTTGAAAAGCCCCGTAGCCAGGGCACGCTCCCGTTTGGGAAACCATTCTGCGACCGTTTTAATTGCGGCGGGGAAGTTGCTGGCTTCGCCCAGCCCCAGGGAGGCGCGAGCGATGCCAAACCCAAGCGCAGATCGCATCCATCCGTGCGCCACGGCCGCTACGCTCCACACCGAGATGCCAATCGCGTATCCCCGGCGGGTACCGATCCGGTCAATGAGCCTCCCGGAAAGAACCAGGGAGATCGCATACGCCGCCTGAAAAGCCGTGATGACCCATCCGTAGTCACTTTCCGACCAGCCAAGCTCCTTCTGCAGAGGCGTTGCCAGGATGCCGATCACCTGGCGGTCCACATAGTTAATTGTGGTTGCAAAAAAAAGGAGCCCGCAGACTACCCAGCGAAATTTTGCGAGCTGATCGGTGCTGGCCGGGGTGGAATCAGTCTTCTCTATGAGACCTCCAATGTGCTTGGCCATCTGTTCTTTTTGTTCGGCAGAGGAAAATGCATAACTATCTTTTTACGGAGATGCCGAAAACGAACGGCTAAGCTATAGCGCCCTGACCATAGCTGTCAACCAAGAAGATTAAACATAGGAATTTAGAATTAGTTATATTGACGCTTCTTAAGAATCCTTCGGCGTGAATTCTGGAACCGTCGTCCTACAGTCGAAATGCGTTGGCCCGATCCCGCCAGAACAATCAGCATTACTTGAGGTCGACCACAACGGAAACCTCTCGGTTCGCCGGCGAGTCTAACGTCCGGTATGCGTCACCAAACTCAGACTTGCCGAGAAAACAGTCCACCGGCGCGCAGCTTGCTCTTATAAGGAGTCACCGCAAAAGCTAGAGTCGTGCGCGCATATTCGCGGGCCAGCAAAGAAAGTTACACGTGCCGGCGGTGGCTACTGGGCGTTTGGAAGAAGACTGCCAGGGCGGGTTGACGTAATAATCAGAAATGCTCCGGGTTCATGGTGATAAATGCCAGAGCCGCCACGAATGCTGGTCTTGCCATCACCGAATACGTCGAGAGCAAAACCCACCCGGGGGTCGTAAGGGGTGGTACAGCAATCCGGCGGGCAGGTTTGGATAGCGTGTGCTGTGGACTCCGGCTGCGTACGCCGTCGGATCCCAGAATGTGACCTGATTCGCCGTTCATCGGCACTAACCTCCAGGGCACCTGGTATGCCTGCCAGATCGTTGGGCAGCTCAGGAAAGACCAGGGGAACGGTTGCATCATTAATATTAATATTTGTTCGCTGGGTTCGTTCGTCGCGCTTTATCAGGTAACGACATACTGCGTGAGCAAAGCCGCGGTTGCAATGTTAACCAAATGCCTGGCTGTCGAGTGAGCTAAATACAACATTCGCGTCAATGGGATTGCTCCGGGAGTTTTTCGAAACACCGCTCAATCGCAATCTAATCAACGAACCAGGCCGCAAGGCTGCTTTTTTCTCTCGCGCGCCGATGAAACGATTTGGTAACGTCGAGGAGTTGGCAGGCTCCGCTCTATATCTCGCTTCTGACCTTTCCACATTCACCACTGGCGAGATACTTTGTCGTAGATGGCGGATTCCTGGCCCAGGGGATTGGGGCGTGAACGACCCGCACGGCACGGCTGCCAGAAGCGCGGGCTCAAAGGGCTTCCTAAGCAGCAAGATTTTCTGCCATTGAAACGAGATAACGATAGGCATCTGACTTCATCAAGACCCTTTGAACCCCGGCCTGATAGATTTCACGATTAATCATTTCGTCAGTAGCATAGAGCGAACATAAAACAATTTGCGCTTCGGGCAGTCTGTCTCTCAAAAGTTGGGCTGCTCGGATGCCATCCATCACGGGCATTGCGATGTCGAGGACAATGACCGCCGGATTATTTTCCTGAGCGACGTCGACGGCTTCTTGCCCATTCTTAGCTTCCAGAACTCTCCATCCGCAATCGCGAAATAATTTGCGAAAGGCACCTCGTAAGGTGTCGCTGTCATCGGCGATTAGGACAGATCGTGACATGCCAGTGAGAAGCTCCCTGTCATCCTTGGGTTTCACTCTGGGGGAAAAAAGACCGCGTCATACAGTGATGGCCAAACGCCAAACCGAAGGGATTATCCATTAGTTAATCGGGAATTGCAGGTATTGCAGCCGACCTCAGGTTTCGGGTATTTATTTTTTGGCTGATTCAGAGTTCGGAAAGGAGCATTCGTGAACTATAGATTCTCTGACTTTGGTAGGTTGTACCGGGCGGCCTATGCTGAAGTGGATCCCGAGAAGAAGATGCTCCTGTTGAGCGCGGTGCAGCGAGCCATTGAAGAGTGGAGATCCATGGCGGAGAAAGAAAGCCCAGCTCAGATTCTCGTTTCTTCAGGAACTGTTTTGGCATCCTTGCCGTATCCGAAGCAAGTCGCACAGGATAGGGAAACGACCGATCCCTGGAAATTGCGCGGAGCTCTTATTTCGTCTCCTCGTACCATTCTAAGAACTTCCTGAAGGCGGCTCCGCGATGGCTGTAGTTTGCTTTCTCCTCTGCTGACAGCTCAGCAAAAGTCTTTCCGATCTGAGGAAAATAGAAGAGTGGATCATAGCCAAACCCTTTCAGCCCGCGCGGGTTTTCCAGGATGAATCCCTCGGCCGTGCCGCGAAACAGCTGCAAAGTTCTTCCTTCGCGAGCCGCGGCCAGCGAGCAAACAAACCGCCCCGTACGCTTTTCGGTCGGGATATTGCTCAGTTCGCGAAGGACACGGGTGTTATTCGCGTCGTCATCGGTGTTTGCGTCAGCCATGTGCGGTTCTTCCGCCGCATAGCGCGCTGAATGAACGCCTGGAGCGCCGCCCAGCGCATCTACTTCGAGCCCGGAATCGTCGGCTAAGACAATCTCTCCTGGTACGGAAAGGCTGTAAGCTTCCGCCTTCTTGCGCGCATTAGACTCAAAAGTTTTGCCATCTTCGACCACAGGTGGAAGCGAAGAAAAATTGGGAATGCCGGCGACCGCCACGCCATGGGCCAGGGCTGCTCCCGCGAAATCCCGAAGCTTTCCTGCATTCGACGTAGCGATCAGAACACGCCTCATGCCGCAATACCTCCGGCGTTTATACCGCGCGGCTGCGCAGGCATAGCTCCAGGTAGCCGCATCGAAGTTGAAGTTAGGGTCAGCGTACGGTTCATGGCAGGCCGGCATGGAGGAGAATACCGCACCCAAGGCCCTCCGGAAACCAATTCTTGCTACGCTATACTCGGGTTGCCGAATCGCAGCGTGAGTGCGGGACACTGGGAAAGAAGCGGTTTATGGGATTTGCCCGACGATTGATAAATACCTCGATATTCGCCTTCCTGACGTGCCAGAACCTTTGTCTGGGCCAGACCTCAGCCCTGAGCTTTCCCCCTTTTGAGCGATGGAAAAGCGCAATCCTTGGCGGCAATGTTGCCGCCCTGAAGGGACTGTACAGCCAGGCGCCTGCCGCTCAACTGAAGACGCCCGCTGGAACGGTGGATGCTACTACCGATATTGCCTTCTGGGTGGAGCTTAAGTCGCAGAAGCTGCAATTCGATGTAATCGCATATATCTCGCCCCGGCCTGGCATGGCGGAATTACAATTCCGCGCTGAAGTTCACCCACCCGGCCAAAACGCCCATTACTTTTCTGAGGAGCAACTCTGGCAGCAGCAAGGCGGTCCATGGAGGCTGGTTGCCGCTCGGCGCACCAGGCCGACGACCCTGCGATTGCCGGTTTCCATGGATAACCACATCTATCCCGCAACGGATGCGCGTTCCGAAATTCAACAGGCACTCGCCGACGCTGCAAAGAAACACGAGCGGATCATTGTGATTTTTGGCGCCGACTGGTGCTACGACTGCCATGTGCTGGATGCAGCTTTCCACCGCCCTGACTTGCAGGCCGCTCTTCGAGGGAACTTCGAGGTGGTACACGTCGATGTCGGGGAGGGAGATAAGAATCAGGACCTGATGCAGGAATACCGTGTGCCTATGAAGAAGGGAATTCCTGCGCTTGCAGTACTGGATAGCGATGGCAAGCTGCTATATAGCCAGCAGAATGGGGAGTTTGAAAATGCCCGCGCCCTGGGACCGGATGATCTGCTGCGGTTTCTGAATAAATGGAAGCCGCCGGCGAGATGAGTTGCCCAAAACCTGGAAGCAAAAAAAATCAGGGACGCATGGCCCCTGACACTCTCCCCGTAAACCCGCTTACATCGTGGTGAGAATTTGCTCCGGTCCCGGTGCCCGCTGGGGCCTTATGGGAGCAGTGTTCACCACGGTCTCAAACTCCTGAAAAACCTCCAAACCATCGCTGATGGCATCCAGCGTGGCGCAGGATTTTTGCAGTACGCTCAGAAGGTATTTCCGGGCAATCGGACGATCCGCAGGGTGTATCAGCTTCCACCAGCGCTTCATGGACTCCTGAACGTCGCCTTGGTTCTTGATGTCTTCGACCATGGCGTCCATCAGTTTGTAGACCTTGCTTTTCACTGCCTGGTACGAAACTGATACTTCTTGTCCCATATTGTGTGACGCTCTCCAGATGACCTAGTAGCAATATACTAGCCAAACGCAAGTAGCTGATATTTAACAACTTATCCTGATGATAAATCCAACTTATCAGAGGTATGGTCAAGGGAAATACGGATTTGCATAGAAAAAATCGTTCCGGCAGACCAAAAAATCGACGGAACGATGACGGGTGAGCTGGTGTCCCTTGGCTCTCGGGTCTACTTCTTGAGGAGGCCCTCGACCGCGGAGGCTACCTCCGGAGAGTCCGGAGTAACGGCTGGTTCGAAGCGTTTCACCACATGACCATCCCGGTCCACCAGGAACTTGGTGAAGTTCCATTTAATGTCGCCGCTATGCGTGGGATCAGCTTGTTGTGTCAGGTAGGTATAGAGCGGAGTCTGGTCAGGCCCCTTCACAGAGACCTTGCCGTACATGGGGAACGTGACATTGTACTTGCTGGAGCAGAATTTCTTGATCTCCGGGTTGGTTCCGGGTTCCTGCGCCCCGAAGTCATTGGCGGGAAATCCCAGAATGACTAGGCCCTGACCCTTGTACTTCTCGTACAACGACTCCAGGCCGGCATATTGCGGAGTGTAACCGCAGCGGCTGGCGACGTTCACCAAAAGCACAACTTTTCCCTTGAAATTGGCCAGCGGCATGGGCTCGCCATCAATGGAGGGCAAGGTGAAGTCGTAAATGCTTGAGGCCGAGAATGCCGCTGTAACCATAATGAGTAACCCCAGGGGCAGTAGTTGACGCCAACGAGAGATTTTCATGATTCCTTCTCCAGCAGCCTAAACTGCCATGCACTTTGGCAGAATAGTTCAGGACGTTAGGGTCCGCAACAGGGAAAGAGGTTTATCCGCCCACCTCGACAATCGCCTCAATCTCCACCGGAATCTGGAAGGGAAGCGATCCTGCCCCGAGGGCTGTGCGCGCGTGCCGTCCGCATTCGCCAAAGACCTCTACCAACAAATCCGAGCAGCCATTGATCACCTGCGGATGATGCTGGAACTCGGGGGTGGCGTTCACGAACCCGACGATCTTGACGATCCTGGTAATCCGATCCAAACTCCCAGCCTGCTGCCGCATGACTGCCAGCAAAAGCAACCCTACCTTGCGGGCGTATTCGTAGCCTTCTTGCTCGGTAAACTCTTTTCCCACCTTGCCTGCAACCCCCATCGGCCCCTTGCCTGCTAAAAACAGCAGGTTGCCGGTGCGCACGGCATGAACGTAGTTAGCGACCGGATTGGACAATTCCGGAAGCGTGAGTCCCAACTCCTGCAGTCGGTTTTCGGCAGACATGAAGTTCTCCTTGGTGTGGTAATGCGCCTGGCGCTATTCATGAACCGGGAAAGTATAGCCTTTCCCGGTCGCGAAACCACGCGCTACATCGGGCCAGAGTACAATGTGGCGTTTTCAATCGGGCAGCCGGAAACAGTCTGGCCGCAAGCGGGTCGCGGCTGCTGTGATTACGAACGTGCCGGCGCTACGACACTTCCGGAGGCTTCATGAAGCGTTGGCTATGGATTCTCTTCTGTTTATGTTTATCGTTGACCAGTGCAGCGGGCGCACAAAGCTCACAAAACGGTTCTTCCGACCGCATGTTCTTCCCCCGCGACACGTTCTACGGATGGGCGCAGTTTGATCTGGCGCCTCCGCACAACGAAATTGATCCGAACCTTTGTACAGCCAACGCCGGCCAATATGGCGGAGTGAACGCCCCGTGCAGCGAATTTGCCCGCTACATGCTCTCCGGAATGCTGGAAGTGCGGCCGTTTGGCCGGGGCGTGTTCCGCCGCTTTATGCTGTTTGGCGCGCCCAATTTTCTATTCGGCAAAAACATTCCACAGACGCTCTATACCTGGTCATTTGACGCCATCGGAATCGAGCATTCCTGGGGCGCGGCCATCTACATGGGTAAGGGATTCGAACTGCGCGTGACCCAGCACTTCCTGTTCGATCGTCTCGGCGCACGCGACCGCGATCTCGGCGCCGCCGACCTCGGGCCGAACGGTCCATGGGGCCGCTATAACACGGTCGGAGTGCGCAAGACCTTCGGCACCAGAAGATGGTAGGGAATATTGCGCGGGGGGATTGTTCCTCTGTGACCTCTGTGTCCTGTGGGGTTAAGGAACCGCGGCAGACCAGAACATTCTGCCGCCGCTTTCCCCATGCTATCCTGAGATTTCGAGCTCAGTGCCTTGTCCACGAACAAACCGCCAGGCGGGCCTGCCCGGCCGCCGCACACAAACAGCCCGGTCCCTAATCAATCCTCGGATGAAGTGAAGCCACCCGACACGCACCCGGCTGCGTCTTCACGCACGATTTCCTTCGAATCTCCCGCCAGTTCGATACCTGTCCTCAGGAAGATCATCCAGCGGCTCTCGCCGTCGTTGACTTTTTCGCTTCCCGCGCTGCTGGCGGAATCGCCCGACCCCGACTCTTCGATCATGCTCTTCGAGCGCCTGATTGACAGCCATCCCGAGACGTTGCGCCTCATCGAGCAGCATCACTCGCTGGCGCATTATGCCGTGGTCGTGTTCGGCCACAGCCGTTATCTGGGCGAGACCCTGATCCAAAACCCGGATCTGCTGACCTCGCTATTGCGCGAGAGAAATCTCGATCGCAGCCTCTCCCGCGAGGAGTTCCATGAGGCTCTCGCACGCTACCGCTCGCGCTCGTTTGAACGCGATGTATCGCTGCTGCTGGCCCGCTTCAAACGCCGGGAATACATCCGCATCATGCTGCGCGACGTGCTCAAGATTGCGCCCCTGGCGGAAACGACTGCCGAGATTTCCGCCCTGGCCGACGTTCTGATTGAAGCAGCCTTGCGCGAGGCCCAGACGCAGGTACTCCACCGCTTCGACGCGCCCCAGCACACCGACTCACAGGGCCGCTATGTGGACACGCCGTTCGCCATACTCTCGCTGGGCAAACTGGGCGGCGATGAACTCAATTACAGCTCGGATGTGGATCTCATGTTCATCTTCGGGGATGGCGAAACGCCCCCGGACTCTCCTCTTTCCAACCGGGAATTTTTCGTCCGCCTGGCACAGGAAGTCACGGAAATTCTCTCGCGGGTCACACAGGAGGGGCCGATTCATCGGATTGACCTGCGCCTTCGTCCGCAGGGTGGCGAAGGAGAGCTGGCCATCAGCTTGTCCAATGCATTGCGCTACTACGCTCACGAGGCGCATGACTGGGAGCGCCAGGCGCTCATAAAAGTACGCTGTTCGGCGGGAGAAACGGCACTAGCCCGGCAATTCATCCGCTCCGTGCAGCCGTATGTCTACACCGAAGAGGTCAATTTTGCAGCTATCAAGACCGCGCTGGTCGCGCGCGAGAAGATGCATGCCCGCCGCCATCAACTGCCGGCGCTGGAGCCTCTGGGGGAGACCATCAATGTGAAGATAGACCGCGGCGGCATCCGGGACATCGAATTCCTGGTGCAGTGCCTGCAGCGGGTCTACGGGGGGGCAGAGCCGTGGCTGCGTTCGGGCGGGACGCTGTTCTCCCTGCAGAAGCTGCATGACAAACACCACCTGAGTGGCAAGGAATTCCATGATCTGACCAGTGCCTACGAATTTCTGCGCCACCTGGAGCACCGTCTGCAATTACGCCAGGGACAGCAGACGCACCGCTTACCCGCGACCGAATCCGGGGTGCGCATTCTGGAAAAGGCCATGGAACGCTATCTGCCCGGACAGAATACTCCTCCCGATCTTGTCAGCCTGGTTCAGCAGCGCATGGATGCGGTCGCCGAAATCTACCAGCGCGTCATCTTCCAGCAGCAGTCGCGCCAGCCCAAGCTGCATGCCTTGGACGCTCCTTTCGAATTGCGCGGCATGCTGGAGCCGGCCGCCGCCGACCAGTCGAATCAGGAAATTCTGCAGCGCCTTGCTACCGACTCGCCGGCGCTCTATGAGGTCGTAACTCAAGCCGAATTGAGCCCCCAGGGCCGCGGGAATCTGTTCCGATTTCTGTGGGCTGCGTTCGCCAGCTCGGAGCGATATGCCACCGTTGTTCGGGAGCTTGACGCGGTGGCTGCGGCATTGTCGCTGTTTGAGGCTAGTGATTATTTGACCGATATTCTGGTCCGCCACCCGGAAGAAATCAGCACGCTCACGGACATGGGCGAGGCGCCATTTCATTCCGCCAGCGGCTATCTGTTTGAGAACTCACTCGCCGGGCAGCGCGTAACCCGCGATCCCGTTTTCGACTATCTGGCAAATGCGGACGAGTCCTACGGAGATAAGCTCTCCATGCTGCGGCAGCATTTTCGCCACCGCATTTTTTCCGCCGGCGCGCGCGACATTATCGAGCGGCGCGACGTATACACATCGTTGGCGGCAAGCACCGCCGCCGCCGAAGACGCCATCCGCGCGGCTTTTGAAATCGCCGGCGCGCCGGACCGCCTGGCGGTAATGGCCCTCGGGCGTCTGGGCAGCAGCGAATTTGATGTGCTCTCCGACGCCGACCTGCTGTTCATCGCCGATGATGAGCACGACCCAGCCCTGCTCAAGGCCGCAGAGCAGTTCATGCAGGCATTCGCGGCCTACACGCGCAATGGGATGGTGTTTCCCGTCGACACTCGCTTCGGCCGCGCGGCGGCGAAGGGGAACTGCTCGTCACCCCGGCGCAGCTTGCCCGGTATTGTGAGCAGGAAGCCCAACCCTGGGAGGCGCTCACCTATACCAAGCTGCGAATGCTTTGCGGATCGCCGACCCTGGCCGAGCAAATACTGGCGACTACCGCGAAGCTCTTTGAACGATTTGCCGCCGATACGGCTTTTACCCAAACCGTGCGCGAGATGCGGGCCAAGCTCGACGGTATCGATGCTCCCGAAATAAGCTTCAAGACTTCTCCCGGCGCGGTTTACGACATTGATTTCCTCGCCGCCCTCCTGCTGATCCGCCACAAGATTGCCGACAAGAACGGTACTTTGCGTGACCGGCTCTGGCGTTGCGCGGCCTCGGCGCAGCTCGACAAATCCCACGCCGCCCGCCTCGACCATGCCGCCGAATTTTTGCGTACCGTCGAACACGTGGTTCGGTTGGTGGTGGGACGGGCTCGCAAGTCGCTTGCCTGCTACCGAACACGCCCGCCAGGTTACGGAACGGTTGGTTGCGCAGATTCTGGGCCGCGAGTTTCCGCAGGGCCTGGAGGAGGAAATCCAGCGAACCTGTGCCGAAGTGCGTCGGATATTCGAGTCTTATTGTCCGTTGGAGAGCAGTTCTTAATTCGTGTGCTTCGATTTCAGCGCGTAGTTGCGCCCGACCCCGAACGCGGTCACGCCGATGTGTCCATACGAAACCCAGCGCTCCAGTTTGTGATGGCCGGTGCGATGAAAGATATACGAAATCCCCACCGACGTAAGCGTGCCCGCCGCCTCCAGCGCGGCAAAGCCCGCCGAGTTATTCACCACGTCGTCCGGAAGCAAAATTTCTTCCCGCCCTCGTGCCTGAAAATTCCGCGTCGAAACGTAGTCCATTCCCCGAAAGACTGCAATGCCGGAGAACAGCAAAATGTTCTGGCGATCCCAGAAAGCATGCGGTGGCAGTGCTGGGTTTTGACGATTGCGCAACCGCCGAGGGGAGTAGGAATCGATTCGCGGCTCCGGCAACTTTGGAAGAATTATTCGCGACCTGTGCCAAAAGGGAACTTGGTCCCCCGAAGAGAACTGCAATCCCGGCAACCAGGCAGATAGACCGGCGAAGCACGCTTCAATTGTAAAAGAGGGCTATGCGAAACCTGCTATCCACTAAGAAATCGGGAGTATCTCCGATGAAAAGAGTGTACCTACCACGAAAAAGCGTGCCCCACTTCTCGCCGCGGTTGCGAGAAGTGGGGAATCTGCCCTTGAAGAAGACGCGCCGCCGCATCTGATCACGGACAGGACCACTCCGTACGCTTTATAATTGGCAGTTTTGTTATTGAGGATGGAGGAGTCAGCATGCCGGCTTCCTACAATGGTTCTCCCGTGCCCGCAAACGGCGCTGGAATTACTTACAGCAATGGACGTTACGAGATACCGAATAACCCGCTCATCCCCTACATTGAGGGTGATGGCACCGGCCGCGACATTTGGCGAGCCTCAGCCCGGGTCTTCGACGCGGCCGTGGCAAAAGCCTATAAGGGCAAGCGCAGTGTCGTCTGGTACGAAGTGTTCGCCGGCGAAAAGGCCAAAGCGAAATTCGATACCTGGCTTCCCGACGAAACCGTCAACGCCATCCGCGACTTCCGCGTCGCCATCAAAGGGCCGCTCACTACCCCCGTCGGCGGCGGCATTCGCTCTCTCAACGTAACTCTGCGCCAGGTTCTCGATCTCTACGCCTGCATTCGCCCGGTGAAGTATTACGCCGGCACGCCTTCGCCGGTCAAACATCCGGAGCGCATGGACGTCGTGATCTATCGCGAAAACACCGAAGACGTGTATGCCGGCATCGAGTGGGAGCAGGGAACGGCTGAAGCCGCCAGGCTGATCGAGTTCCTGAACAAAGACATGTTGAAGGGTGGCAAAAAGCAAGTCCGCCTCGACTCCGGCGTCGGTATCAAACCCATCTCGATTACGGGTACAAAGCGCCTGGTCCGTATGGCGATTCAGTTCGCGCTGGCCAGCGGCCGCAAGAGCGTGACCCTGGTGCACAAGGGCAACATCCAGAAATTCACCGAAGGCGCTTTCCGCAAATGGGGATACGAACTCGCCACGGCAGAATTTCGCGACAAGGTGGTCACCGAGCGCGAGAGCTGGATTCTTGACAATAAAGACAAGAACCCAAACCTCACCGTCGAAGAGAACGCCGCTTTAATCGAGCCCGGCATGGAATTTGCCCCGCCCGAGTTTCGCCAATCGGTTTACAAAGAGGTGAAATCGATTCTGGACGCCATCTACTCCACCCATGGAAAAGGCGCGTGGAAGAAGAAGTTGATGATCAATGACCGCATCGCCGATTCCATCTTCCAGCAGATCGTGACCCGTCCCGAAGAGTATTCCGTGCTGGCCACGTCCAACTTGAACGGCGATTACATTTCCGACGCCTGTGCCGCCCAGGTCGGCGGGCTGGGCATCGCTCCCGGCGCCAACATCGGCGACGGCTACGCCATTTTCGAGGCCACCCACGGCACCGCGCCCAAGTACGCGGATAAAGATGTCATCAATCCCGGCTCCGTGATTTTGTCCGGCGTTATGATGTTTCGCTTCCTGGGCTGGAACGAGGCAGCGGATCTCATCGAGCGCGGCATGGAGCGCACCATCGAGCAGAAGAAAGTCACTTACGACTTTGAGCGTCTGATGGAGGGCGCAACCAAGGTAAAGACCAGCGAGTTCGCCAGCTATATCATTGAGAACATGAACGCGTACGCCATGAGCGCAGATTAGTGTGGAGCATTCCGTAGTGCTCCTCTGTCTCTTGTGGCTAGCAATTCAGCAGCAGAAAGGACCCCCATGCGCAAAAAAGTTTCCATCGTAGGCTCCGGCAACGTCGGCGCTACTACCGCCCACTGGATCGCTTCCAAAGAACTCGCCGACGTCGTTCTCATTGACATCATCGACGGCGTCCCGCAAGGCAAGGGCCTCGACCTGCTTGAGGCCATGCCCATCGAGAAGCGCGATTCACACGTGCGCGGCACCAACGACTACACCGACACCGCCAACTCCGACATCGTCGTCATTACCGCCGGCATTCCCCGCAAGCCCGGCATGAGCCGCGACGACCTGCTCAATACCAACCACAAGATCATGAAAGACGTAGTCAGCAAGGCAGTTCAGTTCTCACCCAACTGCATTCTGATCATCGTCTCCAATCCACTCGACGCCATGGCCCAGGCTGCCTACAAAATGGCAGGCTTCCCGCGCGAGCGCGTTATCGGCATGGCCGGCGTGCTCGACTCGGCCCGCTTCCGCACCTTCATCGCCGCAGAACTGAAAGTCAGCGTGGAAAACGTCACCGCCTTCGTGCTCGGCGGCCACGGCGACACCATGGTGCCGTTGCCGCGCTACTCCACGGTAGCCGGCATCCCGATTACCGATCTCATGGAAGCCGCCACCATCGAACGCCTGGTGCAACGTACACGCGACGGCGGTGCCGAGATCGTCAAATATTTGAAGACCGGCAGCGCTTTCTACGCTCCCTCCGCCGCAGTCACCGAGATGGTCGAAGCCATTCTCAAAGATAAAAAAAAGATTCTCCCCTGCGCCGCTTTCCTGCAAGGCGAGTATGGCATCACCGGCCTTTATGTAGGAGTGCCAGTAAAGCTGGGAGCGAAAGGCATCGAGCAGATTATCGAGATTAAGCTCACGCCCGAAGAAAAAGCCGCACTCGACAAGAGCGCTGCGGCCGTCAAAGAACTGGTCAGCGTGATCGGAGTATAGGGCAGGGGAAGCATCCTGCCTGCGCTTATCGGCTGGGAGGCGCAGTTCCCGCTATGCCCCAAGCCTCGGGAGAAGGATCTCACGCCTTCCACTATGCGCGTAGTGGTGCTCCTCAGCTGAAGGCGTTACCGTAGAGGTCGCCGAGATAGCGCAGAGGGCGTAGAAAAAATTGTGACGAATGAACATCTCCGCGTACTCAGCGATTTCTCAGCGCCCTCAGCGGTAGCGGTTAGAGGCTTTCTGCTCGCAGCACCACGACGCGGTTCTTCACCTGCAAGTTCTTTAACCGCCGAGGACGCCAAGACAGCGCAAAGTTCGCAGAGAAAGTCTTCTGGCGCTATATCCCCAGGTCGAGATTGAGGGTGGTAGGCGAGACAGTTTCGCAGGCCGATTCCAGCAGACCTGGCGCGAGCTGGCAGTACATCTTGATTGCCGCCCCATTTACCTGCGATGTAAATTATTGTGAATCAATGGCGTGGTGGATATTCTTTAACTAATACTTCCATGAAATTCTTTTCCGGTATGGAATGTTGCACTATTTTTGGTGCATTCAACCGGCTGGCCAATCTAACGAGATACTGGATGCTCAAGGCATCTTCTGCCAAGTCATCTCCACTTGCACCGGAATGCCGTTCTTGATCGGCATGGCAAGCAGCGAGGGTGGCTCGATCTTGAAGTCGGTGAGCGTGGCGGGGATGGTTCCGGTGAGATGCACCTGGTCGCTTTGCGCCTTCAATTGGAACACGACCTGTTTGTAGTGAACCGTCTGGCCGGCAAACTGCACTTCCAGATCGGCGCGGATCATGGCCGAACCTATCTCGGATTCCGGAAATTGCGTGCGCACGATGACCATGGGAAATTGTCCGCCCTTGGTGACCTGGAGCATGTGCAGATCGCGATTGCTGTCGCCGGAGTCGAACGACTTGACCGGGACGGCGATAAGAAATTCGCACTTTCCGGACTTACAAGCCCCCTTGCCGCGTGCTTCGCGGCTGGTGCCTTCCACATGGTGCAGGGGATGGGAGACCTGATAAGTGAGTGCGGAAGCCGTCAGAGCCCATTGGCTGTCCGCGAGGGAGAGCGCAGGCAGCGCCAGAAACATAATCAGAACCCAGATTCTTTTCGTCATAGACCTCGTGTTTCCAAGCTTCGGCTATTGGCTGGCGAATGTTCCCTCGTCAACGTCGCGATAGGCGTCAGCCGCACGTGAACGATGCCAACCGAAAGCCGCCAGAAAATCGTGAGTGGCGTGCGGAATAAGATTGGGTTTTGAAACCGAGAGGATTGCCAGGCCGTAGGCGGCAGCGGTGATGATCGCTACTTCACCATGTGCACTGGCGATGCCATGCACTCTTTCGCCCTGGCTCTTCTGATTGAATGCCATCGCTCCGAGAATCGGCGTTAGCACCATGCCGGGGCCGTGAACCCAAGCTAGGGCCTTGTGAAGGCGGATGGCGCCTTCGGCTTTGGTTCCGGGAATCTTGGGGGCAAAGATGGCGTAGTAGGCGGTGGCGCCATACAGGCCCGCGGTTGTCGAACCTAGAATGACGTGCAAATCCCGGGTGCCGGAACTGGTGCTTCGGCCTCCCGCCAGCGTGCCCGTGAGTACCGTCGCGACCAGCGGCACTGTCGTGATCAGGCCCAACTCCTGATGAACATGCAGCATGTGGGAACGCTTGTTCAGCTGTGCCTGCGCTGCCGCGCTGCCCTTCGTCTGGGCGGCTCCGAAGCCCAGGTCCTGCAAACTAAGCCCCGAGGTCAGAGTTACGTTTTCGGTTTGGTTGGCGTTGGCTTTTACGGTCACTTTCATCTGCTCGGTGCCGAAGCCAGCCGCCGAGACTGACAGTTCATAGTCCCCGGGCGCCACATTCGTCAGGTTGTACGTACCCGCCGCATTGCTCTCGGCCTTGGAAGTTTGACCCGTCGCCAGATTCTTAATGGTTACCTCGGCTCCGCCAACCGGCGCTCCCGCCGTGCCATGGACGGTTCCTGACAGCGTCGCGCCGCCCGCCTGCGCGAATAGTGGAGCTGCAAAAATGAGAGAAACGCAGGCGAGCGTTTTCAGGTTGAACCAGGGCACGGACGGATTCATGTAAGCGTCTCCTGTGGATTGGCTTGCCTTGGACCCTCGACCTTACTGGTATGTCAATGCAGTCAGATGCCCTGACCTTTTTGAGAAGATGTATTGATGGTCAAAATGAGCCCGGCGAATTTTGCAGGGCCTCCCATTTCAAGCGCAAAGGGCTCGCGCCAATGGCGCTCACTTTTCTTGCTACCGCCCACTCCGCGGAGTTGTTAGCCCAGCCACTTGGGATTGTGGTAGGTCCCATCGAAATTGTGCGAGGTTTTGTATAGCTCCCACTGGCCATTTTTCGCAGCTTCCTCGGTTTTGGCCAGTAATCCGGCAACCTGTTCGTGATCCAGCGGCTTGAAGTTGCGGGCCACTCCCAGCGCCTGCTGCAGAATCTTCATCGAGTCGCAACCGGTGATGACTACGTTGGTTGGCAGGGTCATGGCGTATTGCAGACACTCCACCGGCGTTGCCGTTTTGCTTTGCAGGATCAGGCCATCGCCCATGGGCTTCATTCCCAGCACTCCGATATTGTGCTTCACCAGAACGGGCACCACTTTCTGCTCAAAGCTGTCGAAGTGGGCGTCCATCAGGTTGAGCGGCATTTGTGCCGAGTTCAGAGTGAAGTTGTGGGCGAAGGCGGTCTCCAGCATTTTGAGATGGATCTCCGGGCTCTTGTGTCCGGTGAAACCGATGAAGCGGATTTTGCCCTGGTGGCGCGCTTCGATGGCAGCTTCCATCCCGCCGCCGGAAGCAAAAATGCGTTCGGGATCGTTGTCACGAATGACTTCGTGGAACTGCATGAGATCGATGACGTCGGTCTGCAGGCGGCGGAGCGAATCTTCGATCTGGCTGGCGGCCGCAGCTTTGGTGCGCCCGTCAATCTTGGTCATTAGGAACGCCTTCCCGCGATAGCCGTCGCGCAGCGCTTTGCCCATGCGGATTTCGCTTTGGCCGTCGTTGTAGTCCCAGCAGTTGTCGAGAAAATTGATGCCGTTGTCGAGAGCGGTGCGGACGATGCGGATGAGCTTCCTGCTCATCGAGACTCTGCAGCCCAATGTGGTAGCCGCCAATGCCGATGCAGGAAACCTTCTCGCCGGTATTTCCCAGGGTGTGGTAGGGAATGCCGTTGCGCACTTCGGCCGACCAGGTGCGCGGCAGCAGGCTGCTCATGAGAGCTGTGCCCATGGTGCTGCCGAGAAAGCGTCGGCGGGAGATGGATGTGTCCGATTTCGGGCCATCGTCGGTGGAATGGGATTTCTTCAGGATGTCCTCCACAGCGGACTCGGGGATTATCGTCTATTGGAGAGCGGGAATTCCACGGTCATCGTCGTACCCTGCTTCGATGCAAGTTCGGCGCGGATGGTTCCGCCATAAGATTCGACCAGACTCCTGGCGATAGCCAGGCCCAGCCCAAAGCCGCCGGTGGCGCGGGTGCGGGAAGGGTCTCCGCGATAAAAGCGGTCGAAGATATGCGGCAGGTCGGTTTCGGCGATGCCGGGGCCGCGGTCGGTAACGGCGACCTGCACGCAGTGGTCATCCTTGCGGGCGATGCTGACCTCGACCGCTTGATCGACCGGGCTGTAACGTACGGCATTGTCCAGAAGATTTGCCCACACCACCTGCAAGTCTTCGGGGTCTGCGTTCAGAGCGGCCGCTCCGTGGGTGGAAAGATGAATGCTCACGTTCTTATCGCAAGCTAGAGCGCGGACGCGGCTGACCGCTTCCTGGCAGCTGGCGCCGAGGTCCACCGGTTGTAGATTGGGCCGCGACGTTGTTGACCACTGTTCGGCGCGGGCCAGACGCAGCATGCCGAGAAGAAGCCTTTCCAGCGTGTTGAGGTCTTCCAGGGCGCGTTCCAGCCCGGCTCGATACTCTTCCGCCGGGCGTGGACGCTGCAAGACAGATTGCAAAGTTGACTTCAGCACCGCCACCGGAGTTTTCAGTTCATGAGCGGCGTTGCCGATGAATTCCTTTTGTTGGGTAAACGAGTCCTGCAAGCGGCGCAGCATCTGCGCCATGGATTCGGTGAGAGGGCGCAGCTCTTCGATCTGGCGGGCATCCTCCGGCACCCGCAAATTCCAGTTCTGCGTGGAGACGTGGCCCGCCTCGGCGGCCAGGTTCTGCAAGGGCAGCAACCCGCGCCGAACTCCCCACAAGGCCATAAGAACGGTGACTCCCAGCAGCAGCAAGCTGGCCAGCGCGATGAAGATTCCGGCTTGCCGCACCTGATCGCGCAATTCGATCATGGGAGCGACGTAGAGGATAGTCAGAGTTTGCGGCTGAAAAGCTTTGCCTTCCTCGCGGTCGAGCACGGGAACTCGCGTGGCGCGGAGCGCGCGGTAGGGGATACCTGCCCAGCGGAAATCCCAGCGATCGCGCGAGCTGTTGGCAGCGAGATCGAGCCCGGCCGGCCAATTCGCGGAGCGGGTTAGTAGTCCAGACCTCTCGGTCCAGACGGCGAACAGATCGGGATGGCTCGGGTCGAGCGATTGCGGCATGAGCGTGCTGTCGAAATAGACGTTGCCGCTTGCGTCTTCGGTGTAGCGCACCAGCGCGGCTACACTCATGGCGCGGCTTTGAATGCCCGCGTCGAGGGCGGCAAGCAGGCGGCGTTGCGTGTAGTAGACACCGGCGAACACCAGCCCGGCAGCGAGCAGGAGCTGCGAGGCCATCACGGTCACGATCAGGCGGCGCTGGATGGAGTTACGAGGCATAGGAGGTAGCCTTTAGCATTTAAGGAGCAGCGCTCATCGAGGGGCCAAATGCTAAATACCAATTACTCCTGAGCGACAGACGTCATTCCTGCAAAATATACCCCTGGCCACGGACGGTGTGGATCAACTGTGGCGACGAGCCGTTGTCCAACTTTCTCCGCAGGCCGGAAATGTACACCTCGATCACGTTGCTGAACTTTTCCCAATTGTAGTCATAGAGGTGCTCAAGCAGCTCAGTTTTCGAGACTACCGCCCGCGGGCGGTGCAGCAGGTATTCGAGCACCCGGTATTCCATGGCGGTCAGCAGGACGGCGCGGCCGGCGCGCTGCACACTGCGGTTGATGGTGTTCATTTCCAGGTCGGCGATGGCCAGGACGGGAGTGGGTTGTCCTTTGCCACGGCGAACCAGCGCTTTTACCCGCGCCAGCAGTTCTCCGAGATCGAACGGCTTGGTGAGGTAGTCGTCGGCGCCGGCATTGAGCAGGGAGATGACGGATTCTTTGTCGTCGCGTGCCGTGAGAACCAGAACCGGGGTGCTCAGCTTTGCAGTACGGATGCGCGTGAGTACTTGCAGGCCGTCGAGTTTGGGCAGCATGAGGTCGAGGATCAGGGCATCGTAGGCATTCGAGGTGGCGAGGAATGCGCCTTCTTCCCCGTCCGGGGCGATATCTACTGCATATCCGGCGCTCTCGCGCAGGGCACGGGCTACATTTTCCGCCAGGCGAGGCTCGTCTTCGACGATGAGGATTCGCATAAGAGCTTCAACCACAGAGGGCACAGAGAAATTTGGAACAGATCACCTTAGCGCGAAGTGGATGCCGAGGGAAGCCGGGGGGGTAAAGGGTTGTAAGGCAGGCGAGGAGAAACCGGAAGGCGGCAAGAGCCTCCCCCGGGGCAATGTTTTTCGAGAGGCATACAGGCTATTTCTGGCTTAAGCTTGCAATCAGCTACCATGCCTGCTTTTCCTAAAACCATTTTTCACGTGGATATGGATGCCTTCTTCGTCTCGGTCGAGGAGCTGTTCGATGCTTCGCTGAAGGGCAAGCCTGTGGTTGTTGGCGGGCAGCGTCACGAGCGCGGAGTGGTTTCGGCGGCGTCGTATGAAGCGCGCAAATTCGGGGTGCACTCAGCCATGCCGCTGCGTACAGCGGCCAAGCAGTGTCCGCAGGCGATTTTTGTGGATGGGCATCCCGCGAGGTACCGTGAGTACTCCGAGAAAGCTTACAAAGTGCTGAGTTCGTTTACTCCGCAGGTAGAAATGGCTTCGATTGACGAGGCTTATCTTGACATGACCGGAACCGAGCGGCTGCACGGGCCTCCGCTAAGAGCCGCACACGCTCTCCACGCCAAAATGAAAGCGGACACCCAGCTCAACTGCTCGATCGGCATTGGCGCTTCCCGGTTGGTGGCCAAGGTCTCTTCGGCAAAGGCCAAGCCGAATGGCGTGTTGTGGGCCATTCCCGGAGAGGAAGCCCGGATGCTGGCGCCGCTGGACGTGCGCGATATTCCTGGCGTGGGGAAGGTCACGGAACAGAATCTGCACGCTCTGGGAATTCATCTGGTCGGCGATTTAGCGCGGTTTGAGGAAGCGTTTCTCGAAGAGCACTTTGGCAAATGGGGGCTGGCGCTGGCTGGGAAGGCCCGGGGCGAGGATGCGGGTGGATGGTTCGACAGCGAAGTCGGGGAGGATAGCGACCCCAAGTCTATCAGCCATGAGCATACCTACAACGAAGACACGGCGAATGCCGAGCAGATGGAGTCGACGCTGATGCGGCTTTCGGAGATGGTGGGGCGGCGCTTGCGGGAGGGAGGGTTCCATGCGCGTACCATTCAGCTCAAACTGCGCTATAAGGATTTCACGACGATCACGCGCGCGCATACGCTGGCCTCGCCGACCCAGCTGGATACTGAAATTTTCGAGCAGGTGAGAGGTTTGTTCCGTAAGAACTGGCGCAAAGGGATGCAGGTGCGGCTGCTGGGAGTGCATGCGTCCGGTTTTGAGAATGAGGCGGAACAGCGGGATCTCTTAGAGGATGGGCGGCGGCAGCGCTGGCAGCAGGCGCTCCTCGCAGCCGACCGTCTGCGGGACAAGTTTGGCGAATCGAGCGTTTCCCTGGCGGCGGGGCTGAAAGGCGGATTCCGCGAGCGAACGGACGAGAATCCGGCGGGCTGCCGGGGAAACGGAAGTGAAATTCTACGCGGGAACTCTCCCGTTTATACTGCGGTGCCAACCGGCACTTCGTACTAGCTGGACCTTGCACTTCTGCTCATTTCTGATACAAGGGAAGGGCTTTGCCAAATTGCTGCTTACGGCAAGGCAAGGGCTTTTTACAATTCTTTTGCAAACCCTCTGGATGCAGAAGGGTTATAAGCATCCAAGAGGTTTAGTGAAACTCGGGTGGCGGGAAAGGGATGGTAAGCGCTCTCTGATGTCTCTAAAAAAGCTGCAGCAATGGTGCGCAATCTCTGTAGTAGTCATGTTCTTCTGGTGCATCGCTCCCATCGGACTGTGGGCGGAGAGCCCTGGCTTTGCCCCAGCCATCTCGTTGGACGCGGGTTTCCGCCTGCTTTACGATCTCGATTTCGGGCAGGCGCACCAGGTCTTCTCTGCGTGGGAACAGGCGCATCCCGAAGATCCACTGGGGCCAGTATCGGATGCGGCGGGACTGCTTTTTTCGGAGTTCGACCGGCTGGGCGTGCTGGAATCGCAGTTCTATGCAAGCGATGCGTCATTCGCGGCGCGCCAGAAGCTAACGCCCGACCCTGGGGTGCGTGACCGCTTCGAGGCTGCCCTCGATTTGGCCGAAAACCGAGCCCACGCACGCTTGAGCAAAAATCCCAAGGATCACGATGGCTTGTTTGCGTTGACGCTCGCCGCAGGGCTGCGGGGCGACTATGCGGCCTTGATTGAAAAACGCAATCTGGTTGCGCTGCACTACAAGAAGGAGTCCAGCATGTGGGCCGCGCAGCTGCTGGCGGTGGATCCGAAATGCTACGATGCCCATCTTTCGACCGGTTTCACCAAGTACATCGTCGGCAGCATGTCTTTGCCCATGCGGTGGATTCTGCGTTTGGGAGGCGTGCAGGGAGACAAAGATGCCGGCATTGCGGAACTCAAGATAACGGCGCAGCACGGCCGGTACCTTGCCCCGATGGCGCGCATCATGTTGGCGATCGCCGACGTGCGTGATAAAAACTACTCGGGCGCGCGGGAAATTTTGAGCGCACTGCACCAGGAGTTTCCCAAGAACCCGCTGTTCCCCCGTGAGATGGCGCGCCTCGATAAAGAACAGTGATCCCGCTGTTGAGATGCTTGCAAGTCCAAGTGCTGCTTGGTGATTCACGAGAAATTTACCGCATTGTAACCAGCCTGTAACACACGCGACGTAGAACCGAGACACCAAATTTAAGGAGGACTTCTCGAGTGATACGTCGAATTGCGCTGTTGTGTCTGGCTCTGGCGTTGGCGCTCCCAGCCGTGGGGCAGACTACACTAAACGGAGCGGGCGCAACTTTCCCCTATCCGATGTATTCCAAGTGGTTCAACGAGTACCACAATGCTCATCCCGATATCCAGATCAACTATCAGTCCATCGGCAGCGGTGGAGGAATCCGGCAAGTTCTGGCGCAAACAGTCGACTTCGGTGCCAGCGATGGTCCCATGAGCGACGAGCAACTGGCGGAGGCCAAGGTAAAAATCCTGCACATTCCTACTGTATTGGGCGCTGTGGTTCCCGCCTACAACGTACCCGGCGTAACTGGCGATCTGCGCTTTTCTCCAAAAACTATTGCCGACATCTGCCTGGGAAAGATTGCGACGTGGAATGACAAGGCCATCGCGGCGGATAACCCTGGGGTGAGTCTGCCGGGCCAGAACATCATCGTGGTGCACCGCTCGGACGGCAGCGGCACCAACTACATCTTCACCGACTATCTCTCCAAAGTGAGCCCCGAGTGGAAAAGCACGGTGGGCAAAGGAACCTCGGTGAAATGGCCGGTCGGGCTCGGCGCGAAGGGCAACGAAGGCGTGGCCGGAATGATCCGCCAGATGGAAGGTGGATTCGGCTACGTGGAACTGATCTACGCCGTGCAGAACAAAATCCCATACGGCATCGTCAAGAACGCGGCCGGGGAATGGCTGAAGGCCAGCCTGGAAGGCGCGACGGCGGCGGCCGGCTCTGTCAAGGACATGCCAGCGGATTTCCGGGTTTCCATCACCAACGCTCCGGGCAAGGAGGCTTACCCGATTTCGAGCTTTACCTGGCTGCTGATTCCTGTGCAGTCCAAAGACCCGGCCAAAGGCAAGATCCTGGTCGACTTCCTCAACTGGATGCTGGACAACGGTGAAAAGATGACAGAGTCCTTGGAATATGCGCCATTGCCCGAGAATGTATCGGCGAAGGTCAGGCAGGCCATTCAACAAGTGCACTAAACAAGCAGTCCTTGAAGCAACGCAGGAGGCGCCAATTAGGCAGGATGGCGCCTCCTCTGTCATCAGGCAGAGCCGGCGGCGATGCTTTATACTGGAGCACTACGGGTCCGGCCCTGGATGCTCCGGACGCATCCGATCCAGCATTCAATTCAAGCCCGGGACGCACTGCGCGCATGCCCCGAATCTCGCTCGACAATCCCGCCTATTACATCAACCGCGAGCTTTCCTGGCTGGCATTCAACCGCCGCGTATTGCAAGAGGCGCAAGACGAATCGAATCCCCTCCTGGAACGTCTGAAATTTCTCGCCATCACCGCCAGCAATCTGGACGAATTCTTCGAGGTGCGAGTTGCGGGCCTGGTACAGAAGATTGAGGATGGCTATACCGATGCCGGACCGGACGGTCTGACTTTACTCGACGAACGGGATTCGATTTCCCAGGTGATCCACGACTTTGTCGAGGAGCAATACACCTGCTGGAATGACGATTTGCGGCTGACGCTCAGCCAGCACGGCATTCGCGTGTTGGGCGTCCACGAACTCGATGCCAAGGCACTGGCCTTTGTGGACGACTACTGCAACCGCGAACTTGATCTGCTGTTGACACCGGTGACGGTCGATCCGGCGCATCCTTTCCCTCGAGTCATCAACAAGGCGCTTTGCGTAGCGTTCTTGCTGCGCCGTCGCCGCCGGTCGTCCATGACATACACCGGTGTGGTCACCGTACCGCGGGCTTTGCCCCGGCTGGTACGCCTGCCTTCCGAAGGCACCGACGACTTTATTTTCCTCGCCGATCTGGTCGCCCACCACGCCAGCCGTATGTATCGCGGCTACGACATCATTTCGTCGGCCGCTTTCCGGGTTACGCGCAACAGCAATCTCTATCTGGCGGAAGAAGAGTCCAGAAATCTGCTGGAGTCGGTTCGCACTGAACTGCATAACCGGCGCAAGGGAGATGCAGTGCGCCTGGAGATCGAAGCCGATGCTGATCCTGACATTGTGGAGCGGTTGCGGACGAATTTCGATCTGGATCCCTGGCAGGTATTTCCCGTAAATGGGCCGGTGAATCTGCTGCGCCTGTTCAATATTTACGAGCAGACGCAACATCCGGAACTGAAGTTCAAGACGTTCGTGCCGCGCGAGCTTCGCCTCACCGCGAAATCGAAGGATTTGTTTGAAGAGCTACGACGGCATGACGTGCTGCTGCACCATCCTTTCGATTCTTATGAGGCCGTGGTCTCTTTCATCGAATCGGCGGCGGAAGATCCACGCGTGCTTTCCATCAAGCAAACGCTTTACCGCACCAGCGAACATTCTCTGATCGTCCCAGCGCTGATTGCCGCCGCGGAGAAAAAGGAAGTCACGGCGGTGGTGGAGTTGAAGGCGCGCTTCGATGAGGATTCCAACATCCGCTGGGCGCGAGACCTGGAGGACGCGGGCGTACAAGTGTTCCACGGTCTGGTGGGCTTGAAGACGCATTGCAAATTGTCTTTGCTGGTGCGCCGCGATCCCGATGGCGTGATTCGCCGTTATGCCCACATGGGAACGGGCAATTACAACGCGAACACCGCACGCATTTACACGGACTTGAGTTTGCTGACCTCGGATCCGGCGATTACCGCCGCTATTCATGAGGTATTCGGGTTCCTGACCGCTTACGCGGAGAATCCTAGCTACGATCCCTTGATGGTCGCGCCCCTGAACCTGGCCGAGCATTGCCTGGCGTTGATTGCGCGCGAGGCCGAGCACGCGCGCCATGGCCGTCCGGCCCACATTATCGCCAAGATGAACGCGCTGCTGGATAAGAACGTCGTTATGGCGCTCTACGCCGCCTCCCAGGCCGGGGTGGAAATTGATCTGCTCGTGCGCGGAATTTGTGCCTTGCGGCCGGGAATTCGCGGGGTGAGCGACCGCATCCGGGTGCGCAGCATTGTTGGCCGCTTTCTGGAGCACAGCCGGATTTATTACTTTTCCAACGGTGGGGAAGAGGAAATCTACCTGGGTAGCGCCGACTGGATGCCGCGGAACCTTTACGAGCGCGTCGAGGTCATCTTTCCCGTGAAAGACCCACTGCTCCGGGAGCGCATTCACCACGAGTTGCTTGCAGCTTATCTTGCGGACAACCTCAAGTCCCGCCTGCTGCAAAAAGATGGGACCTATCTGCGCCCCTGGCAATTGCAGGGCAAGCGCAAGCCTCCGGCGGGCGCGAACGCATTCAATGCGCAGGAATTTCTCATTTCGTTGGCCGAAGGCAAGGTGCCTCCGCAGGCCATTCCGGCGCCGGAGCCGCGGCGACGTCGCAAACTTGCTGCAGGAAAGGAATGGTAGAACTTAATGATTGTCTACTTTTTGCGCCACGCCAGCGCCGGTGAACCCATGGCCAATCCCAAAAAGGATGAAAAGCGCGCACTGGATCGCAACGGTATTGAGCAGTGTGGCTTCATGGGACGGGCGCTGGCGGCAATGGACGTGCATGTGGACGCGATCATTTCCAGTCCACTGAAGCGCGCCACGCAGACCGCATCCCTGGTGGGCAACGAACTCAGCTACGAAGGCAAGCTGCAATTGGAAGACGCGCTACGGCCCACTGCTCCCTTCGCCGAATTCCGCAGACTACTGGACAAATACGCGAAACACGAAGCTATCATGGTAGTGGGCCATAACCCGAACCTGAGCGAATTTACCGGAAGATGCGTCAGCGAACCCGGCTGCGAAGCTTCCGTCGAACTCAAGAAGGGGGCGGTAGCGAAAGTGGAATTGGCGCGCAACTCGGCGGTGCTGCAATGGTGTATTACCCCGAAAATTGTGCGCACGCTTTATGCGGTCGCCGCCGAGAGTTCGCGACCGAAAACCTCGCGGAAGTAGCTTTTCTCCTTCTCTACCGCCCACAGCTCCAGGTCCACATTGCTGCGCCTCTTGGCGACGAGGCGAATATTGATTTGCCCATTGCGCACGCTGACGCGCGTCTCGCGGACCGCCCCGCTCCGTCCCAGGTTGAGGGCACGCGCGAGGCGTAGTAGCAAGGAAGCTTTCCGAACGGAGGAGCGCTCCTCTTCGGGGAGCACCTTGATCGGCGCGTCGTTGTCTGTGGGACGGGATTTGCCGAGATAGCGCGCGATGGCCGCGATAACCTGGCGCTGTTCTGGCGTGTAACCCAGAATTTCCGAGTGCGAAATGATGTAGTGCGTATGCCGGTGCCTTCCGTTGCGGTTCACGAAATCCCCGACTTCATACAGCATGGCCGCTGCGGAGAGCCACTCGCGATATTCCGGCGGGAGGCGATGCACCGATCTGAGGGCATTGAACAGGTACATGGCGGACTCCCGCACTTGCATGGCATGATGAAAATCCACCCGGTAGTGGGCGACCGCGGCGCGCAGCGAGTCCCAGCGTTCGGACTCGATCTGTTTTCCCGAACGGGTGCTACGGTCGTATTCCGCTGCCATCTGGGCCAGCAAGCCATCGCGCAATCCGAGTGGAGAATAACGAAAGGAGGGAAGCTGGCACTTCTCCATCAGTTCGGCGTAAACGGCGGCGCCAGCGACGATGATTTCCGCCCGTTTCGGCCCGATGCCGGAAAGCTTGCGGCGTCCCTCCACCGGCATCCGCGCCAGCATTGCGGAGATGCGGCGAACTTGCGTGCGTGACGCCACGGTGGCGCGCGCTCCCTTGGTCTTGTAGTGGGCATGGCAAAAGTCCGCCAAAGCCGCTGCAGTGCCGGAGGTCGCCAAAACCAGCCGGGGTCGGGAGCGGGCAATGCGCACCGCGATCCTGCCGATTTCGCGAGTGATGAATGCGCGCAGGCGCTGCTGTTCCGGTTTGCGCGGCGGATCGTGATGAAAAAATTCATTGGTCAGCCGGACCGCGCCCAGGGGCAAGCTGACCGTCTCGCGAATGTGGCCGCCATTGGAGATGGTCAGTTCGCAGCTTCCGCCCCCCAGGTCCATCATCAGCATCGGCGAGGGAGTTGTCCGCAGGGAGGACACCAGTCCCAGGTGAATAAGGCGCGCCTCTTCCAGCCCGGAGATGATTTCCACCGTCCAGCCCGTGGAAGAGCGAACCCACTCCAGAAATGCCTGCGAGTTGCGCGCATCGCGCAACGCACTGGTGCCAACCACGCGAACCGAATCGGCGCCGGCCTTCTGCACCGCGCGATGAAAGCGGCGCAGCACCTTGATGGTCAGGCCCATGGCGTCCGGCGAAAGCAGGCCGCTGCGAAATACCCACTCGCCCAGCCGTGTCACTTCGCGATCTTCCTGAATTTCCTGCAGACGATGCCGCGTGAGCCGGGCGATCTTCAGGCGCACCGAGTTGGATCCGATATCAACTGCGGCAAAAGTAGGCATGGCGAAAGCCCAACAGTTTACAGGTATTTGTCGTGTACTACCCCTTCGATTGGAAAGGATTCACGACTGGCACACCCAATCGGGCAAAATCCCGCTCGTTCCTGGTGGCTACGATGAGTTGGTGGACCTTGGCTGTTGCCGCGATCATGGCATCTTCCAGAAGTTGGTCAGGTTTGCCCTCCATCAGACGGGCCCACTCGCGAAAGCAAACCGCATCCATCGGCAATACCTGGGCCGAGGAAGATAGATGATCAATCCAAGCCTCGATTTCGGCAGCTTTTTCCGGGTTCTGACGACGTGTTCGCTCCACCCCTGCTTGTAACTCGGCGATAGTAACGGCGGCAAGATAGATTTGATCGTTCGCCAGGCCGCTCAGCCAGGTGACGACGGCTCCGTGCGGGCGCGGCTTGCGTACTTCGGAGACGACGTTGGTGTCGAGCAGGTAACCCTTCACTGCAGTTTCAACGTGGGGCGGCGGCGGAAAGGCCGCCGAACCGGGATCAACCCCTCAAAGCGCGGACCAGTTTGCAAGAGGAGCGCCTTCAGGCTGGGACGAGCTGATGCCTGCAGTCGCCGCCATTCTGCAATCGGAACCAGAACCGCAGCCGCAACCCCGCGCCGCGTAACAATTTGAGGGCCGCTTTTCAGCGCCGCGTCCAGGAACTCGCTGAATTTCGCTTTCGCGTCTTGCAGTTGCCAGGAAGACATAACTTCATTCTATGACTAGTCAGATAACTAGTCAACTTCGTCGCAATTTTAGCTTCTCTGCGTTCTCGAGGTTCATTTCTCTGCGGTCTTGGCGGTTAAGAGCTTTCTCTTGGCTAAATCGAAAGCTTATAACCCCCGAGTACGCTGAGGCCCGCGCTGAGCACGCCAAGGAAGACAACGTAAGGCGAAATGCACACTAATAAAACAGTCTTGTGCCTTAGGAGAATCAGGCGGCAGCGGTCTTATCTGCGGGAAAGCGGGCAGGTCCTTTGCGGGCGGAGGCAGCCGGGGCCGCTGCCATTCCGGTCAGCGCGGACCGCGCCTCGGCCAGGGCAGTCACCGCCATCCGAAACTTGGCGCGGGTCAGGTTACGCAAAGCGGCCACCAGCGGGGATTCGGCGCGCAGACTTGAATGTGTTTTCCGCCCGCTGCGTGAGCTTCAGCCAATCGTGCCACTCTCCCAGCGCGTCCTGCATGCCTTTGAGCTGCCGAACCAGGGATCGGGCCTGGGACTCGTCGTCCGTCAGCTCTGCCAGGTAACGTATGCGCTTGCCGGCCAGGCGATACTGGTGCAACACCTTCTCCGTCAGCGGGGCATTCTGGTGGTCGAGTCTGCCCAGCAGGCGAACCGCCCGTGGCCAGGCTTCTTCTTGAATGACCTGAATCTCGCGGGCGGCCCGCTTGAGCCGTTTACGGAGGTCGCGCATCGTGTTTTTGTCCACGGCTTCTGCGAATTTGCTTTCCTTGCGGGTGCGTTCCTCGACCAATGCCTCCAGCAGTTGTCGCTTGTGCCGTGCGCCTTCCGGCATTTTGAAATTCCGCAGCAGCGCGATTTGCACGTCCAGGTCCCGTACCCGGCCCGCCTTCTTGCGCAAACGGGAAAGCAGTTTCAGGAGCTTTCTGTGATTCCCGTTCGAGCCCAGTTCTTCGAGGAGGACTTCCACTCGGCGGCCGCTGGTGCGGAACCGGTGAACCGCCTGCGGCGCGGGCCTGGCCGCCAATTTTCTCAGCTGGCGGTCCAGCGTAGCGAAAACGGACTGCGCGCGATTCACACTTTCGGGCATAGGAATATACTGGCGGGCGTACGGAAACTTAAAAGAGACCCTGGGAAAGCAAGCCGGAAAGACCCGCTCAGTGGGAACCAACCCTCCGAGCCTAAGTTCTTCCAGAAAAAGATCGACGACCGGTCATTTTAACACTGCTGTAACAAGCATCTGCTAGTTTTGCCAGCGATGGCAAACCAAGCCCTGGGAGCGCCGCTTTTGCCTGGACCACAACCTGTAGCGAAGCCAGGGGTCGCGGCAGATAAAGTGGAGAGTTTCGCCTCTCGCTGGCTCCAAATATAACCCCTTCGCCGACAAAATCTTCTCCGCTCTAATGTTTGCATGCGGCCTGTGCATCCTGGCGCTGGTGGGCCTGACGCTTTACGAACTGGTCACCAAGTCAAGCCTGTCGTGGCACGCTTTTGGCTGGAAGTTCTTCTTTCGTAGCGAATGGGATCCGGTCAACGAACAGTTTGGCGCCTTTCCTTTCGTCTACGGGACGATCGTTTCCTCGGTTCTCGCGCTCGTTATCGCGGTTCCGCTGGCGGTCAGCGTGGCCGTATTCATTACCGAAATGGCGCCAACCTGGGTGCGTGGACCGCTGGCCTTTACCACCGAGTTGTTGGCCGCCATCCCCAGCGTGATTTACGGACTGTGGGCGATCTTCGTTCTCGTGCCGCTGATGCGCGAATACGCCGTTCCGCCTCTCGGGAAGTATCTTGGCTGGACTGGGCTGTTTACCGGGCCATGCTACGGCTATAGCATGCTGGCTGCCGGTATCATCCTGGCGATCATGATGATACCGATCATTTCTGCCATTACACGTGAGGTCATGACGGCGGTGCCGCAGCAGCAGCGCGAAGCCGTGCTTGCTCTGGGCGCGACGCGCTGGGAGATGATCCGCGTCGGCGTACTGCGGAATGCCCGCACTGGCATCATGGGCGGCGTCATTTTGGGCTTAGGCCGCGCTCTGGGCGAAACCATGGCGGTCACCATGGTGATCGGGAACCGGCCGGAAATCGCAAAGTCTCTTTTCGCACCCGGCTATACCATGGCCAGTGTGCTGGCGAACGAATTTACGGAAGCCACGGGCAATCTCTACCTGAGTGCTCTCATTGAAGTAGGTCTGGCATTGTTTCTGGTGACCATCATCGTGAATATCATTGCCCAGTTCTTAGTTTGGACCGTCACACGCGGGACACCTGCGAGGGGCCATGCCTAACGGCGTATATCGGGGACTGCGCTTCCGCCCATCAGCCTGGGAAGGCGGGTCAAGAACAGGGCTGCGACCTTTCTTGCGGTCGCTGCTGTGGTTTTGGTGCTCGCCCCTTTGGTTGCCATTTTTGGCTATCTGGTCTACAAGGGCATTGGTTCGATCAACTGGGCGTTCTTAACCCAACCTCCGAAACCTGTAGGAGAAGCCGGGGGCGGCATCGCCAATGCGATTGTCGGCACATGCCTGATCCTGGGCATAGCCAGTCTTATGGGAGTTCCAGTCGGGATTGGCGCTGGAATATACCTCGCCGAATATGGCCGCAACCGCATGGGAGATGTGGTTCGCTTTACAGCAGATGTGCTCAACGGCGTACCTTCCATCGTAGTGGGTATCGTGGCTTACGCGATCGTAGTGATCACGCAAGGTCATTTTTCGGCCCTGGCCGGCGGTGTTGCGCTGGCTATCATGATGGTTCCCACCATCACGCGGGCGACCGAGGAGATGCTCCTGTTAGTGCCCAATGTAGTGCGCGAGGCCGCTTACGGATTGGGTGTTTCCCGCTGGCGCACTACGCTTTCCATTACATCTGCGGACTGCGACTTCCGGGGTGATCACCGGAATCATGCTCGCCTTCGCGCGCATCGCCGGCGAAACCGCGCCGCTCTTGTTTACCGCGTTAGGCAATCAGTTCTGGAATTTGAGCCCCAACCAGCCGACGGCGGCTTTGTCCTTGCAGATTTATACCTACGCTACCGGCCCTTACGATGAGTGGCATCGCCAGGCTTGGGCAGGAGCGCTCATCCTGATTATCTTGATTGTGCTGTCTATCAGCGCCGTGCGCATCGCGGCCAGCCGGGGAACGCTTAAGGGAGCAAATTGAAATGGGTGTAGGCATCCAGGTCGAAAAACTCAACGCCTGGTTTAGCAAGACGCAGGCTCTGCGCGATATCAATATCACCATGGCCGCCAATCACTGCACCGCGGTGATCGGGCCTTCCGGCTGCGGCAAGTCCACGTTTGTGCGCTGCCTGAACCGCATGCACGAGACCATCCCGAACGCCCGCGCCGAGGGCCGGGTGCGCATCGGGGAACTGGACGTTTACAACGGCACTTCGGCGGTTTCGATTCGGCGGCGGATCGGAATGGTCTTCCAGAAGCCCAACCCATTCCCCACCATGTCCATCTACGACAATGTGGCGGCTGGTCTGAAGCTAAACGGCTTCCATGAGCGCAAGCGGCTGGATGAGATTGTCGAGCGTTCTCTGCAGCTTTCGGCACTTTGGGAGGAGGTCAAGGATACCCTCCGGAAAAAGTCCGGCGCCAGCCTCTCCGGCGGCCAGCAGCAGCGGCTCTGCATCGCCCGCGCCATCGCCGTGCAGCCGGAAGTGTTGCTGATGGATGAGCCTTGCTCGGCGCTCGATCCTATTTCCACGGGCAAGATTGAAGAGCTCATTTTTCAGCTCAAGGAACGCTTTACCATTGTGATCGTAACGCATAACATGCAACAAGCTTCCCGTGTGGCGGAGTTCACCGGCTTCTTCCTGCTGGGCGAGCTGATCGAGTTCGACAAGACAGAGAAGATCTTTACGACCCCGTCCGATAAACGGACGGAGGACTATATTACAGGCAGGTTTGGATAATGCGCAGCCGTTTTCATCAAGGATTGGACGAACTTCGAGCACGCTTGCTCCGTATGGGCGGAATGGCCGAGCAGGCGGTTGATCGCGCCTGCCAGGCATACATTGAACGCGATCTGGCGCGTTGCCACATGGTGCTCGAAGGCGAAACGCAAATCAACGTCGCCGAACGCGAGATTGACGAGCAGGCTTTCGACTTGCTGGCCATGCAGCAGCCCATGGCCGTAGATCTCCGCTTCATCCTGGCCGTAACCAAGATCAACTCCGATCTCGAACGGGTCGGCGATCAGGCGGTGAACATCGCCGAGCGCGTCATGGACATGGCCGAGCTGCCGAAGGCAGATCTTCCGGTCGATATCGCCCGCATGGCGGCCGCGGTTTCTGCTATGGTGCGGCGGTCGCTGGAGTCCTTCATTGAGGGCAAAGCCGAGTTAGCCCAGGCTGTCCTGGAAATGGACAACGTGGTGGACCGTATGAAGGACGAAGCCTTCATCACTCTGGTCAAGACCATGAACGATCATCCCGAAGTAACCCGCCAGGCCCTGGATGCGCTGCTTGTTGCCCGCAATCTGGAACGCGTCGCCGATCACGCCACCAACATTGCTGAAGATGTCATCTTCTGGGTGCGCGGCGCCGACGTGCGCCACAACGCCGGGCCGGAAGAGCCCTTGCCGACGGCACAGCAGGCTGCGACGGAAAGCCGGTAAGCCGCTAAAGTCGTGCCGATAGGGGTTGCAGAACTGTAAATTCCGAGTACAATCACCCGGTTAATGCTTCGCGGTGTTGGTCTTACAGAGGCTGAACTGATCCAAACACAGAGGTCGGTTCAAAGATAGGCGTGACCTCGTCGCTTCTTAAGGTTCCTCTTCGCTCGGTCAGTTTTGTTCGCTGCCGATGGAAGGCGGTGCTATGTTCCAGTCTGTTCTTCTATCTGACATTCCTCTTGGCCTGCGGAGGCGGCAGCGCAGTTAGCGTGGGTGGGGGGAGTGGTGGATCGGGCGGTGGCGGGTCTCCTCCCCCTGCTCCGAAGTTGAGTCTTTCCCTTCAATATGCGGCCTTAACGACAACTCCTGGCACGAACTTCTCAGTCGTTTTAACGGCTACTACGAACACATCTGTTACTCCGACAATCCAACTGGGAAGCCTGCCGGCGGGCATCACCTGTTCGAATGTATTCCCATTGGCAGTTTCTTCGACTGGAGCCACGCTGAACTTTACGACCGCCTCAAGCATTGTGAATGGCGATTACAGCGTAGGCATCACTGGGCAGGCGGGCGATGCAACCTCACAAACCAGCCTCGCTGTCACAGTAACCGGCGCGTCCGGTCTGTCTTTAACGTTAGGGACAGCCACGGGTTACGCGGGCCAAGGGGCGACGATGGATATAGCTACAAGCCCACCTGCCGGCTACACGGGACCGATGTGGCTGACTTTCCCGAATCTTCCTGCAGGTATTACCGTTGACAAACAGCCCCTTCTCGTGGTCCCGGGAGGTCAGCAGGTAGGTCTGAACTTCCGCTCTTCTTTGCAGCCCGGAAGCTACACGGTCACTGGAAGCCTTATGGCCGGAACCCGGAAGGTGAGTGCCAGCAACACGATCACTGTTCTCGCGCCCACCGGAATCCTTCCCAGTGCAAACAACATCGACATCACACCTGGGGGCCGCGTCACGCTGGCACTGTACTGCCAGGACAGCGCCGGTACGAGTTGCATTATCCCGGCAACCATCAGCGGCTTGCCGACCGGATTATCGGTGTCACCTAGCCCGCCATGGCAAATCACGTCCCAAGGGGTTGCTTTGGTTTTCACGGCATCCATTTCGCTGGCACCCGGCGTTTACCCAGTCACAATCATGGGCACGACTGGCGCCAACCCTCCCTCGCTCACTCTCAACTTCTACGTGAACGCTGCTAATTTCAGCCTTGTGACGCCGCAATTGACGCAAGTCGCGGTTCGTCAAGGTTCATCCGCTTCCCTGGTTTTTCAGACCGACCTGAATGTGCAGCCCGGTGGAGTCGCGAATTTTAACGTACAAATGTCGGTTACGGGCCTGCCGCAAGGGACTACCGCCGCCTTTTCCCCAGCCCAATTAACGCCCGGGGGAGCGACGACGCTTACTATATTCGCAGCGGCGGATGCCCCTACAGTGTTTGATCAAGGAGTACTCGTCACAGCGACGCCGACAATTAGCTCGGTACTCCCGCAATCCATCGGTATTACGCTCGATGTCAGTCCCCCAGTCGGCCATTTGCAAGTCAGCCGGAGCGATCTCATCAATGTGGATGGCTCGCAGCTTACCGGCGTCTTTGATGCCGCCCACAACCTGGTATTCCTCGCTAACTCCGACTACAACCGCGTGGACGTGGTTTCCATGGCCAGCAGATCGGTGGTGAAGAGCATTCCAGTACCCGAGCCAAGCTCGGTGACGTTAAGTCTGGATGGTACTCATGTGGTAGTTGGAACCCGAACGTCGCAGGTCGTCTGGATCGATACATCGAGCCAGCAAGTCACGAGGCAGTATGAGATCCCCGATCTTCCGGTGAACCCTGGCAACCCGCCTTCCACTCCTCCCGTGGCGCAATATGCTCACGAGTTGGCGGGCGGGAAGCTGCTGATCATGCCGAATTTTATGATCGCCGATATGTCCATCGGGCAGGCGATCACACCGGCGGTACCAGGCTACTCTCTGACTGGCGTTTTTGCCGTGAATGACCAGGGCACGAAGATTGCTCTTGTGGGAAACAGCAATCCGCTAACACTGTCGGTTTATGACGTAGCCTCAGGAGCTTTCGTCAGCACTCCTTACGACGGGGGAGGAATTGCAGCGCTGGGCATAGACCCCGCCGGAACGCGGCTTGTCACCGCCGAGCGCACGATCCACATGTACGACATCTCCCTCAATCAGCTTGGCGAAATATATCTGGGTGAAACACCCTTTGTTCAGGCGGCTTCCGTGGTGTTCAGCCCCGATGCGAAGACGGTTTATCTGGACGTTGCAGTCACTTCTGGTTTGCTGCCGACGATCTATACGGCGGACGTTTCCTCACTTGCAGTGACCGGTATTGCTTCGGCCACGAATGGCACGGCATTTTATGCCGACGCGAGTGGGTTGCTGATTGGTGCTGAGCCATTTGGAGTGACCATTGACGATGCCACGTTCCAGGTTCCTAAGCCGGTTTCCGCAAGCCTTGTTGACAAGTTGTTGCCCTCGGTTGGTCTTGTCGGCAGGACGACGCCAACGCAGATCGGACAAAGCTCCGGCTATGCCACACTGCCTGACGTCTATTTCGGCTCGCAGCTTTCCAGCAACGAATCGCTGCAGACGGGCGCGCCTTATACAGCAACGGCTACCGCGCCAGCCAGCAATACTCCCGGACCGGTAAATGTGAAATTTGTCTGGCCCGACGGCGGAGAGGGATTTTTGCCAGATGGCTTCACGTATGGTCCATGGATACAGAAAGTGCTGACCAGCGACGCCGCCCCCGCTGGCGGTTCGAGCGCAAGCCTCGTTGCTCTGGGCATTTCGGATCCGAGTCAGGTCGAAGTGACGGTAGGAGGGAATGCCGCACCGGTTACCGGCACGGCAGCTACAAAATCCAATGCCTATAATTCCGCATACCCGTACCCGGCGACGACCGTAACGTTTACCGTGCCCTCGGGGACGATCGGCGCGGCCGATCTGACCGTGACCACCCAGGACGGAAGCCATATTCTTAGTGGGGGTTTTCACTATATTGAATCCCTAGAGGACTATTCTCCTCCAGCAAGCGGCACCACCTATCGTTCTCTACTCTTCAACCCCAAACGGAACGAAGTGTATCTGAGCAGCGATGGTCGTGTGGATGTGTTCTCCAGTTCCTCCTTAGGTTTTACTGGTTCATTCAATCCCGCGGCGCTGAACGGAAAAAGTCTTGGCGGTATGGCCATCTCTCCTGACGGGAACACGCTTTACATCACGGATACAAGTGATGGCTCACTGCTGGTCGTGGATCCGACCAACCTTAGCGCCGCAACGGCAGCGATACCGATCGCGCCCGCTTCGGTAAGTAGTAATTGCTTGTACGGCCCGGTTTTTGTTGCCGTGACCAGTGATTCCAAGGCGTACATAACGTATGACAATACTTCATCTCAGAATTGCTCCCCTTCGAATATCGCAAACTCCTATCTCGTAAATCTGAACACTGGAAGTGTTTCGATACCGTCGTGGGGCGGTATGAATTGTGGAGGGTACTTCGCCGCCAGCGCGAGTGGAACACAGTTAGGAGTCTCTCCGATCGGAGGGTATGGATTTTTCTGTGCCTATGACGTCGCTTCCGGTACTGTCTACAAACTTGACTCAAGCGGACCGTTTTCCAATCTCCAGCCGACCGGCCTTGCGGTTTCCGGCGATGGGACCCGAATGGCTTTTGCGCAAAGCACCGGTGGGTCCTGGGGGGTGGCCACGTCGCACGGCACCATTGTCAACTTCGCTCACACGCCGTCTTTGTTTTGGCTTTCTGACCTTCCGCTTACCTCTTTGAAGCTGAATGACAGCGGCAGCCTGCTTTATGCGCTTTATCCGCATGACCTTGACGTTTTCGACGGCACACACGGCACACTCCGGAAACGCCTGACGCTAAACGTAACGGCTGAACCGGGGCTGGATACGTTGGCAGTTGACCCTGCGGGACAGCATGCGTTTATGTTGACAGACAAAGGGCTTACGGTTGTGACGCTGGATTCTGTGCCTCTATCGGCTGCCACTTTGCAGCCTTCGGTCGGAGGCAGCGGCGCCCTCGTAACGGTACATGGAAGCGGATTCAACAGTCAGACAACTGCCGCACTGAACGGGGACGATGCGCCGGTCATTTTTGTAGATGCCAGCACGCTAGAGCTGACCGTGCCGACGGGTTCGCAAGGAGTCAAAACCCTGGTTCTTTCCAATCCTAACGGGCAAAGCTACACCTTGGAGGGAGCCTTCACTCAGCAGTGAATCGCTTGCACCCTGATACTAGTGGAAGGCAAATCCTCAACACTCCTTCTTTGCAGCGTCTACAGTATTCACTGTAGCGATGATGTCCTGTTTTCCGTGTTAGGCTCAGGCCGTTTGAGATTTCCGGTTATCTCTTCATTATTCAAAACAGGCCCTCTCCGGATCACAGAAGGGATTTTTTGCGGCAAACCGCAAAAAAGGGACGTGAACCGGCTGGGGACAAGGTGGACTTGCCCCCAAAAATGAGACAACCGGTTAAGAGACAAAAACCATGGAATGGAGAAAATGAGTCATGGGATTGTCTCGCAGGCGGTTTACTCGAGAGTTCAAGTTGGCCGCAGTGCAGCGGCTAGAGCAAGGGAATGCCATTGCCGAAGTAGCGCGGGCAATGGAAGTCAACCCTAACGTGCTGCATCGCTGGCGCAAGGAGTTCCGGCAAGGGCCGGGCAATGCGTTTTCCGGTCAGGGGCAGCGACGCTGGTCGGAAGGGCGGATTGCAGAGCTCGAGCGCAAGATCGGGCAGCAAACGCTGGAGATCGATTTTTTGAAAGGGTGCTTGCAGCGCATCGAAGAACAGCGGATGCTGCAGGTGTCGAATGGAAATCCGCCATCCACCGCCAGGTCCGGGAAGCGATGAAGGCGGGCGGCGGATTGACGACGCAACGCATGGTGGAGCTGGGCCGGGTCTCTCGGTCCAGCTTCTACCGCTTCGATCCAGGAGCGAAACCAACCGCGGATCGCGACATGGAGTGGCGCGACGCGATCCAGCATATCGCGCTGGAGTGGCCGTGCTACGGGCGGCCGCGCATCACCGCCGAGTTGCGCCGCCAGGGCTGGACGGTAAATCCGAAGCGCGTGTATCGGCTGATGCGCGAAGACAACCTGCTGTGCGTGCGGCGGCGCAAGTTTCTGATCACGACCGATTCCAACCACGGTCGCAGAATCTATCCGAACCTGGCGCGGGAGTTGGTGCTGACCGGTGTCAACCAGCTGTGGATCGCAGATTTGACGTATATCAGGCTGCGGGAAGAGTTCGTGTTTTTGGCGGCGATCTTGGACGCCTTCTCGCGCCGGGTGATCGGCTGGGCGCTGGATCGCAGGCTCGACGACGAACTGACGTTAACCGCGTTGCGCATGGCGCTGGCCAAGCGCGCGCCGCTGCCGGGACTGGTTCATCACTCCGACCGCGGCTCGCAGTACGCCAGTGGCGACTACACCGGCTTGCTGGAAATGAACCAGATTCGCATCAGCATGTCGCGCAAGGGAAATCCCTGGGACAACGCCGCCTGCGAGTCGTTCATGAAGACGCTGAAGTACGAAGAGGTCTACCGCAACGAGTATCGCGATCTGGCCGAGGCGCGCGCCTCGATCGGTGAGTTCCTGGAAAAGATCTACAACCAGAAACGCCTGCACTCCGCGCTCGGCTACGTGCCGCCCGCCGAGTTTGAAGCACAGCTGGCAGCACAAACCTTGGAGGCCGCTGCGCGGCAACTTTCTTGGTGAGTTTTTGAGGCATGGGCAATCTTTCGATCCGACGTTGGCGTGGGAACACGCTGGGAGCTGGTTTGCTGCCCTGCCCCCAGCGCTCATCGGCCTCGATGAGTTGCAGTTGGCTATTCCTCGGCGGGTTGGTCTCCACCAGAGCCCGCCTCCGCTTCACCAACCGGGGGCAGTGTGCAGTACACTTGGTCTGCCGGTCCAGCATTTTGCAGCGAACGGCGAACTATCTCTTAACTGTTTGTCTCACCCCAGGGGGCAAGCGCAAGGAGCTAGTCCGGAAACCATTCGCCTTCATACGGAGCTCTAAGGATGGCCTTATTTCTTGCCGTACCCGAGTTTCTGCCTCACGTTTTCTGTTATCGCTTGAATGAGGGTCTGGTTCTGCTTCATGCCATCTCCGATTCCTTGATTTTTCTTGCGTACTCTGCCATTCCTTTCGGGCTGGCTTACCTCGTGCGCAAGCGCAAAGACATACCTTTTAACTGGATATTTCTGGCCTTCGCTTGCTTCATCATCTTCTGCGGCCTGACTCACCTCATGGAGGTCTGGACGCTTTGGTATCCGTATTATTGGGTCTCGGGAGCCATCAAAGCGCTGACCGCGGTCGCCTCCATCGCTACCGCCGTCGCCCTGATCCCGATCATTCCGAAGGCCATCGCGATTCCCAGTCCCCTGCAATTGTTGGCCGTAAATGAAGAACTGCGGCAGCAGCAGGAATCGCTCAAGGACCTGAGCGGCCGCCTGCTGACCATCCAGGATGAAGAGCGGCGCCGTATCGCGCGCGAGTTGCACGACAGCATGGGCCAGGAGTTGGCGTCCATAAAATTTCTGATTCAGACTTCCATGGGGCGCAATGCCGGCAACAAGCCAAAAGAACTGGAGGAGGCGGTCGCCTGCTGCGACACCGCCCTGCAACAAACCCGCAGCCTCTCGTACTTGCTGCATCCTCCAATGCTCGATGAGGTGGGACTGGGCGCTGCCCTCAATTGGTATGTGGACGGGTTGCGCGAACGCAGCGCCATTGATGTTCGCTTCCACACGAATGCCATGGACGGCGTGAAGCTTCCGCCCGAACTGGAAAGGGCCATCTTTCGTGTGGTTCAGGAATGCTTGACCAATGTTTTGCGGCATTCGGGAAGCCCGTCGGCGGCGGTTTCGCTTTCGCGGCTGGGAAATCAGGTTGTGGTTCAGGTGAGCGACCGTGGCAAAGGAATTTCCCCGCAAGACCGCGCCAAGATCGTCTCCGGGGGAATCCTGGGGGTCGGCTTGCGCGGGATGCGGGAGCGCGTCGGCCAGCTTGGTGGCGCGCTCGATATCCAGTCCAGCCCGGCGGGAACCACGATCCTGGCCAGCTTCCCCATAACGCAGGGAGCTGCGGCTGTTTCTGCGGGCACCTAACGACGACCGCCGGGATTGACGGTCGCCAGGCTATTCATCCGCGAACGAAAACGCATTCGACACATTGGGATAAGCCTTCCCCGCCACCTCCACGTACGGATAGACAAAGTAGTTCAAGGGTTCGCCGTGCTGCTTCGGGTTCAGCACCAGGTCTCTCCCCATGCTGAACTGCACGCGATTGTCGTCGTGCGCGCCGAAGAAGTAGTCCTTCCTCTTGGGATCTTTCCACGCCTCGGAAATGTCCACTGGTACCCAGCCGTGCTCCGGCTCGAAAAACTCGGCCCAGCAGTGATAGCCGGCAATCTCGCCGCTGTGTTTGCCGGCGGGCAAAGGGAATCCAATCTCAAACCGCGCCGGAACACCTTGCGACCGCGCCATGGAAATAAACAGCGAATGAAAGTCGGTGCAGTTGCCCTTCTTGGCATCGCAGGCGTATAGCACATCGCCCCGGCCCCACCCGGTCCCGCTCTTGTCGTAGCTCATATTGTCGAAAACATAGTCGTAAATGGCGCGTGCCTTTTCCAGGGTCGTGGACTTTCCGGTCGTGACTTTCGCTGCCAGTGTGGCGGGCAGGCCTGTGACTGGAACTAGTCTGTCTGGAGCCAGGTCTGCTTTTCTTTCTTTGTTGTTCAGTTCCACGTTAGCCAGATGGGGTATCCCAGCGCCCAGCGTAAGCCGCTCGTGTCGCACCACATCGTAAACGACTTCAAAATGCAGCTCGGGTGAACGAGCCTTGGCGGTTTCCGCGTAGTAGATCTCGTTGCCAAATCTCGACTCGCGGGTCTTCTTCAAGCGCAAGTCGCCTGTCGCTGAAACTACCTTCACGTCCTGAAAAGCGTCGGTGTGGGCCATAGGAAACCAGACCCGCAAACTTTCCCCGGCCGGAACGTTTTTTACCGTGAACGCGTAGTGAAAGACGAAGTGCCGTGTTGCCTGAGCGGAGGCAAACGTCGCAAGCACAGAGGCTAACAACAGTAATAGCGCAGCTTTCCGCAGCATAATTCGCTTTCCCCGGCTGATTTCAAGAACCAGCAGTGTTTGTATCTGGACTGTTATTTGTCAGAAACGACGCACGGGCGTTTTAGGAGGGTAGGGGTCAAGTAAAGCCGTGGCGGAATGGTCGCATCGAGATTCCTGCTGCAGATTAAGGAATTCTACCTTATTGGCGTCCACGGGGACCATCCGACCGTGCGATAGCTCAACGGCCTATAATCGCTGCAGAAAAGAAAGTACTGTGTCCTGGCTGCCACGCCATCCCGCTTTGCTGACCGATCTGTATGAGCTCACCATGGCGGCGGCGTATTTCGAAGATAACTTCCAGCCCCACGCCACCTTCGAGTTGTTTGTCCGCTCTCTCCCGGCCGAGCGGACTTTCCTGCTCGCCGCGGGCCTCGAACAGGCGCTTGATTATCTGGAGGCCCTCCGCTTTCAAGCGGAGGAAATTGACTATCTCCGCCATCATCCCGTATTCGCCCACGTGAGTGGCGGCTTTTGGGAGTATCTGCGCGACTTCCGCTTTAGCGGCGAAGTCTGGGCCATTCCGGAAGGCACTCCGGTATTCGGCGAAGAACCGCTCCTGCGCGTCACCGCCCCCATTATCGAAGCGCAGGTAGTGGAAACTTTTCTCCTCTCCACCCTTACTTTTCAAACCGCAATTGCGTCCAAGGCGGCCCGTGTTGCCTGCGCTGCCGCAGGACGAGGCGTGGTCGAATTTGGATCACGCCGTGCCCACGGCCCCGAAGCCGGTTTATTGGCGGCGCGCGCTGCTTTCATCGGAGGTTGCGTTGGAACTTCCAATGTCGAAGCCGGGCGCAGCTTCGAGATCCCCATTGTGGGCACCCTCGCCCACTCCTACATCATGGCCTACGAGGATGAGCTAAAAGCCTTCCGTCGCTTCGAACAGCTTTACCCCGAGCACGCCGTCCTGCTGGTCGATACCTACGACACTCTCGCGGCCATCGACAAGATCGTTCACTCCGGCCTGCGGCCCAAAAGCATTCGCCTCGACAGCGGCGATCTGTGCCAGCTTTCCAAAGAAGTCCGCCGCCGGTTGGATGCGGCCGGGCTACGCGACACCAGGATCTTTGCCAGCGGCGATCTCGACGAGTTTGCCATCGCGGAGCTTCTGGCCGGCGGCGCCGCGATCGATGCCTTCGGCGTGGGCACCGCGCTCGCGACATCGCAAGATGCCCCATCGCTGAACGGGGTCTACAAGCTGGTGGATGTCGCCTCTGGCGGCGCCACTTCCTACCGCGCCAAGTTCAGTGAAGAGAAAGTAACCTATCCCGGACGCAAACAAGTCTTTCGTTTCCAATCCGCGGGCACTTACACGGGAGATTTTGTTGCCGGTGAATCCGAGCGCCATCCCGACGCCAAACCTCTGCTTACCTGCGTGATGCGACAGGGGCAGCGTATTGCGCCGGCCCCCGCTCTGCGGCAGATTCAACAGCACGCCCGCCAAGAACTCGACAAACTGCCCGAAGCCTGTCGCCGATTGCACCACGTACAACCGTATTCCGTCCGCTTCAGCCACAAGCTGCAGGCGCTCCTGGAAGAACTGCGTGATCGCAAAAATGCGATCGGCAAGAGAGCGGGGTAACTCTCGGTGCTTTTGCCTGGCAGGAGCATCCAAGAATTGGGGGTGTTTTATGAACCGCCTTATATTTTGGGACGTGGATACTCAGGTAGACTTCATATTGCCGAAGGGCCGGCTCTATGTACCCGGTGCGGAACAAATTATCCCCAACCTGATGCGGCTCACCTCCTTCGCTGCCCAGAATGGCATCCAGATCATCTCTTCCATGGATGCCCACCTGGAAAAAGATCCCGAATTCAGCCAGTATCCGCCACACTGCCTGGCGGGTACTGCAGGACAAAAGAAAATCGAGGGCACGGTTTTGCCAGAACATTTCATTGTCCCCAACCGCAAAATAGATTTGCCCGCGAACCTGAGCGTTTTGCCGCAGATCATCGTCGAGAAACAGGCGACCGACGTCTTCACCAATCCGAACCTGGATGAACTGGTGCGCCGCATGGGCGGCGACCGGGAGATTATCCTTTACGGGGTGGTCACGGAAATTTGCGTGTTGCAGGCTGCGCGCGGCCTGATCGAGCGCGGCAGGCACGTTCATCTCGTGGCTGACGCCATTCGCGCCATCGACCGCCACAAGGCGGAAGAGACCACCCGCATCGTCCGCCGCAACGGCGGAATGATCCTTAAGACGGAAGAGATTCTCTCCGGCGTTCTGCAGCCTGTTCACTGAGGGACACTATTGCCAATGCCGTTAAGCTAAAATCTCGGGATGGGCTTTGCCGTCCAATGCCACGACCTGCGCAAGACTTATGACGGCAAAGTCGAAGCCGTCCGCGGATTGAACTTGGAAATTCCGGCCGGAGAATGCTTCGGCCTGCTCGGACCCAACGGGGCAGGGAAGACCACCACCATCGAGATCCTGGAAGGTCTGCTGGAACCGACTTCCGGCGAAGTGACCATTCTCGGTCACAATTGGCGCGAAAACCCCCGCGAGCTGCGGGAGTGGCTGGGCCTATCTCTTCAGGAAACACGGCTGTCCGAAAAGCTGACGGTGCGCGAAACCATTGCTCTGTTCTCCAGTTTCTATCGCGCCCCGCGGCCCGCCGATGAAGTCATGCAGGAGTTGCAGCTTACCGAAAAAGCTGACGCCTGGGTCGGCAAGTTGTCTGGCGGCCAGAAGCAGCGCCTGGCGGTCGCCACCGCCTTAGTTGGTAATCCGAAAATCCTGTTTCTTGACGAGCCGACCACCGGGCTCGATCCTCAAAGCCGCCGCCAGCTATGGGATACGATTCGCACCTTCCAGCAAGCCGGAGGCACGGTTCTGCTCACAACCCACTACATGGACGAAGCCGAGCGGCTGTGCGATCGTTTGGCCATCGTGGACCATGGGCAAATCATCGCGGAAGGCACACCTGCCGATCTGATCGACCGCCTGGGTGGCCATCACGTAGTGGAGTTTGAAGCCAGCGGCAATTCCAACGGCGCTGATATGGAAACCTGGCGCACGCTGCCCAGCGTGGAGTCGGTTCGCCATGACAATGGATTGATCTCGCTGACCGTGCGCGAGCCGCACCTCACTATTCCGGCGCTCTTGGACGCGGTTCGCCTGCAGGGCGCCGAACTGCAACATCTGACCACGCGGCAGGCGAGTTTAGAAGATGTGTTCGTCCGGCTCACCGGGCGGCATCTGCGCGAAGATTGAGGTCGTCCAATGGCTGTTGCTCGACAAATCCCGACGGAACAGAATCAGCTCAAGCCCCGCCACAACGGCCGCTGGTCCGGGTTCAAGCATCTGCTGAGGGCCCGCATGCTGGAAATGTCGCGCGAACCGGAAGTTATCTTCTGGGTCTTCGGCTTCCCGCTGCTTCTGGCGCTTGGGCTGGGTATAGCTTTCCGCAATAAGCCCGCCGATGTCACGACCATTGCTATTGTCGCAGGGCCGGGCGCCGATCAGACAGCGGAGTTGCTCGCCCGTTCACCGCAACATACTTCGATTCACGCCACGATACTCGACCAACCACTGGCGCTGCAGGGCTTCCACCTCGGTAAATACGACCTTGTCGTCGAACCGAACGGCCAAGGCGGAATTCAATACCGTTATGACCCAACCCGGCCGGAAAGTGTGCTCTCCCGCACCGAGGTGGATGACGCGCTGCAAGTCGCTGCCGGGCGACAGAACCCTCTCACCACTTCAGCCGTAGCTTCCACCGAGCCGGGCGCGCGCTACATTGATTTCCTCATCCCCGGACTGCTGGGCATGAACCTGATGAACGCCGCCATGTGGGGCATCGGCTTCGCGCTCGTAGACATGCGCCAGCGCAAGCTGCTCAAGCGCTTCGTGGGCACGCCCATGCGGCGCAGCGATTTTCTGCTGGCGCTCACCAGCAGCCGGCTGGTTCTGATGTTGATCGAAGTAGCGCTGCTGCTCGGCTTCGGCGTGCTCGTTTTTCAGATGCGGGTGCTCGGCTCGCTGCTGACCATCCTGCTGGTGGGCACAGTCGGCGCACTGTCGTTCGGCGGGTTGGGCCTGCTCACCGCCAGCCGCGCGCAGAAAATCGAGAGCATCAGCGGGCTCATCAACCTGGTCATGATGCCCATGTGGATTTTCTCCGGCGTCTTTTTTTCGTACGAGCGCTTTCCGGCCGTCACGCTGCCGTTCATCAAGGCTCTGCCTCTCACGGCGCTCAATGACGCCCTGCGCGCCACCATCCTGCAAGGCGCTTCGCTCGGCTCGCAGCTGCCGCGCTTGATAATTCTGCTCGCCTGGGGAGGAATTTCCTTTGTGCTCGCCCTACGCTGGTTTCGCTGGACCTAAGCGCGACTCTTCTTGGAAACCTGGGACGAAGCGCTTTCTGCCGTGATGGCAAAAATCGCCAGGTTTCCCTGCCCGCCCGTCAGGCGGCACCGTATGCTCTCCAGCCTGTCGTTACCGGTAGGGACAGACCACAACAATATTTGATACTGCTCGCGCACTACATCTTTGACGTATTCCAAGGCTGGCTGTGCGGAAGTGGCGATCGGCAGAATGCGGCTGGCCCCGTATATCCGGTTAGCCTGCGCCACTTCAATTCCATTGCGCACCGGCAATACTTGCGTTTTCCCGCCGGCATACTGCAATGTGTACTCCGCCACTGCGTGCCCCATGAGGTGGTCGTCGCCGGAAGGAACATTGCCGAACAGGTCCGGCGCGGCGGTCAACGGATACCCCGTCCCAAAGGCAACCTGCCCCAGGATGTGCAGTGCCCTACAGGATTGTTGAATAGGAATCGTAACCTCGGGAACTTCTGTGGTCAGAAGGATGGGCCGCACGCGGCCTTCAACTAAAGGAGAGTTGAACGCGACCCCGGCAATTCTCACCTCGGGCGTTTTCCATAATTCCAGCTTGCTCCCTGTGCGCTTCCACTGGTTGCGAGCCATTCGGGTTGCGTCCCAATATTTTCCTAACTCTTCCTCCAGTGCTTTCCACGATTGCTTCCCATGATCCGAGTCCGCTAACGGTTGTAGGTCGACGTTCTCAAATTTGCTGCCGGGAGTAAACGGCACAGTGCGCAAAGGTATGACCGTCGGACGTTCCGGCGCCGCCCGGTTCTCTTCTTCTCGTCGTCCTCCAAACAATCCGGCCAGCCTGCCATAGATCGGCTGGCGAATCTCTCTGTCCTCGGTCACCGCCCCGGACCGCAACAGCCCGTTCGTGGTGGACCAATCGTTACGATTGAACTCCGGCACATCGCTCCAGCTCCAGAACGCATGGCCGCCAACTTTTTCCGCTTGCACCAGCTCTAACAAAGAATCGAAATCGCGCTCGTAGAATACCGCTTTCGGCCCGGCGACCTCCCAGCCCCATTCCGTGAAGGTCAAAGGTTTTGTTGGGCCGAACGACTCGACAAGTCGGGCGAACTTCCCGCTCTCGTACTCATAAGCATGCCAGTCATAAAAGTCCATTCCAGCTTCGTCGAAAGTATCTTTAACCGCGGGAAACTTGCCATAGCTGTGCGCAACCGTCACCAGCCTGGCAATAGGGTCGAACTTCTCGCAAAGGGCCTTTCCCCGTTTCATGTAGCTGACGGGAAACGCACATTCGTTTCCGAGCAGCCACACGACCACGGCTGGAGAATTCCAGTCACGCCGGATCGTCCGCTCCAGGATGTTGCAGCCTAAATCGATTTGGCCAGCCGGCAACTTATCGAAATCCATGTTCCAAAAGCCCGGTTCTTCACTGACCATCAGCCCGATTTCGTCGGCTAGCTCCACAATCCTCCGGTCATGCGGATAGTGCACCAGGCGCACGAAGTTGCACCCCATCGCTTTGATCATCCGCATATCTTTTTCCTGCTGTTTGCGCGATAAAGTAAACCCCTGATTTTTCCAGGTATCGTGGCGGCAAATGCCGTTCAGTACGACGTGCTCGCCATTTAACAGAAAATTACGCCCTTGTGTTTTAAACTCGCGAAAACCAGTGCGTGTTGCCCAATGGTCTTCCCCGTCAGCCGTCGTCAAAGAGGCGCGCAACTCGTAAAGGTTGGCTTCTTCCGGAGACCATAGAACCAAGGGATTCACATCGAATTTAATTTCAACTTCCGTAATCCCAGGTTTGAGGTCTACTTTGGTGTTACCATGCGCCACTTCCGTATTTCGCCACCAGAGAGATAGTTCGCATTCCCCGCTTTGCGCATGCGCGGAAGAAACCCAAAGTTGCGTGGCGCAAGCAGCGCTATCATACCCGCCGCTCAGCTTGTAACCGAAACGAACATTGTCGATAAAGGCAGCGGGGCGGATGTCGACATAAACATCGCGAATGATGCCGCCATAGGGCTCCCAGCCAAAACTGTTGCCGAAATCAATGTCATCCTTGCCCGTGCCATCGGGCTCAGGAAGAGCATCCGCGATTTGCACTTCGATGGTGTTCCGGCCTTCCGCCGCCATTTTCGTGAAATCGAATTCGTGAGGCAAAAATGCGATCGTCGTGCCCACGTCCTGGCCATTGATAAAAACACGGCCGTGATAGTTGATGGCGTCAAAATGCACAATCGCTCGCTGGCCATTCGCTATTCGAGGCAACAAAAAAACGCGCCGCAGTCGATACAAACCTGATGGGCGCAAGGACGACGGGACCGTAACCGTATCCACCAGCTTGCCATGAACATATTTTTCCCATTCCCCATTGAGATCAACTGCGGCACGGGATGATTTCAAACCTGCATCGACCATAATTTCCTCGCTATGCCATTAAGAATGCGGCTATTTTGCAAGAACCACTGTCTGATATGAAAATGGTGCGTTATTCAGTGCCAGTGGATTTAAGAATACTGTCGTCCGCGAAATCACTGCTGAAAGTTTGCCCTGCGTGCACCACGGCGTTTACTGCCGCGTTTTCTGTTGTCATCGCAAAGATCGCCAAATTCCCCTGGCCGCCAGTCAATTTGCAACGAACGCTTTTCAACTTGCCTTTTCCCACCGGCAGCGACCACAGCAGGATTTGATACTGCTCACGCACGATGTCCTTGACGTATTCCAGTGCGGGCTGAGCCGTTGTGGCAATAGGCAGGATTCGGCTGGCTCCGTGGATACGATTCGCCTGCGCCGCTTCAATTCCATTGCGGATGGGCACGACCTGCGTTTTCCCGTCGGCATATTGCAGCGTGTACTCAGCCACGGTTTCGCCAAAACGATGGCCTTGACCTGACGGAATATTTCCAAACAAATCTGGCGCGGCGGTCAAAGGATATCCATTGCCAAAAGCAATCTGCCCTAGAACGTGTAGCGATGTACAAGGCTGCTGAATCGGAATGGTGACTTCAGAAACTTCTTCCGTCAATAGAACCGGCCGAACCCGCCCATCCACAAGCGGCGATCGAAAAGCGATGCCGGCAATTCTGATCTCGGGAGTTTTCCATAATTCGAACCTCCCTCCGGTGCGCTTCCATTGATTGCGGGACATGCGCGTGCCGGCCCAAAACTTTTCCAGGTTTGTTTCCAAAACTTTCCAGGACTGTTTGCCGCTGGCAGAGTCCACTAATGGCTGCAGGTCCGCACTCTCGAATTTGCTGCCGGGTGTAAAGGGAACGGTGCGTAACGGCAATACCCTCGGATGATCGGGCGCCAACCTGATTTCTTCTTCTCTTCTGCCGTTGAATAAGGCGGCCAGTCGACCGTAAATTGGCTGGCGTACCTCGCGATCTTCGGTGACGGCCCCAGAGCGCAGCAAGCCATTGGTCGAGGACCAGTCGCTTCGATTGAACTCCGGCACATCGTTCCAGCTCCAAAATGCATGGCCAGCGACTTTTTCGGCCTGCACCTGCTCCAATAAAGAATCGAAATGACGCTCGTATATCACTGCATCGGGCGGCCAGTTGATCACTTCCCAACCCCACTCCGTAAAGGTAAGGGGTTTCTCGGGCCCAAAAGTTTCGACTAGGTGTGCAAACTTTCCTCTCTCTGATTCATAAGCATGCCAGTCATAAAAATCCAGTCCAGCTTCGTCGAAAGCCTTCTTTGCCGCTGGGGCCGTACCGATGATGTGGGCAACTGATATCAGTCTTCCTATCGGATCCAGCTTTTCGCAGATCGCCTTTCCCCGTTTCAGATAACTGACGGGGAACGGGCATTCGTTGCCCAGCAACCAGATGATCACGGACGGAGAGTTCCAGTCGCGCCGAATGGTTCGTTCCAGGATATGACAACCCAAATCGATTTGGCCCGCCGGCAGTTTGGTGAAATCCATGTTTCCATAAAAGCCAGGTTCTTCGCTGATCATCAGCCCGATTTCGTCGGCCAACTCCACAATTCTCCGATCATGCGGATAATGCACCAGGCGAACGAAGTTGCATCCCATAGCCTTGATCATCCGCATGTCTTTCACTTGCTGTTGCCGTGAAAGAGTAAACCCTTGATCTTTCCATGTGTCGTGGCGGCAAAGGCCATTCAACACCAGTCGCTCGCCGTTGAGCATGAAATTGCGGCCTTGTGTTTTAATCTCTCGGAAACCGGTGTGAGTTTGCCAGCGATCTTCGCTCATCGCCGTTTTGACCGTAGCGCGCAATTCGTAAAGATTGGGCTCCTCGGGAGACCACAAGGCTAGCGTCTTTACGTCGAATTCGATTTCTGCTTCAGTAATTCCCGGCTTGATATCTACCTTGGTATTGCCTCTGGCTATTTCTGTATTTCTCCACCAAACGGAGATCTCGCAGTCGCCGGATTGAGCACTCTGGGAAGAAATAAACAAATGTGTGACGCAGGATGCGTTGTCATAACCGTCGCTTAGCTTGTAGCCAAAGCGGACGTTATCGATAAACACGGCTGGCCGGATATCCACATAGGCGTCGCGGATGATGCCGCCATAGGGCTCCCAACCAAAGCTGTTGCCGAAATCGATGTCGTCCTTGCCGGTGCCATCGGGTTCCGCAAGAGCATCGGCGATTTGTACTTCGACAGTGTTGCGGCCTTCCACGGCGATTTTTGTGAAATCGAACTCGTGTGGCAAAAAAGCGATTGTCGTGCCCAGATCCTGCCCATTGATAAAAACACGTCCGTGATAGTTGATGGCATCGAAGTGCACAATAGCTCTTTGCCCATCCACCAGACGCGGCAACAAAAACGACCGGCGCAGGCGATACAGACCAGAAGGAAGCAAAGACGATGGAACTGTGACCGTATCCATCAGCTTGCCATGGACATACTTCTCCCAGTCACCGTTGAGATCCACTGTCGTGCGGCTAGGATTTGTTTCTGTCGCCACGGCTCCCTCTTGATCCGGCAAGTATCCGCCGTCTATCACTAATTGCTGACGTGAATGCTTTTACGTGTGCGCCACGGCTCAGGCGCGCTCGACGGTCACGGCGAAAATTGCGAGCGGCGCTTGCTCCCCTTTTAATTGGCAACGGAGGCTTACCAGGCTCGCCCCTTCAACCGGAATGGAGAAAAGTAAAATTTGATATTGCTCCCGCGCAATGTCCTTAACGAAAACCAGTGCTCTTTGCGCCTCGGTGACCATGGGATCGAACCGGCCCCCGCTGCGAATCATTTGCGCCTGCGCTATCTCATAGCCGTTGCGTAACGGTATTTCCCGCTTTTTTCCTTTGGCGAACTCGAGCGTGTAACTGCCGACGACTTCACCATCTTTGCCGACAATCGGAAAGCCTTCGCCGAACGTGACTTGCCCCAAAATATGGAGCCTCTCCGCCTTTCCGGCGAGCGGGATTGTAATCTGGGAAACTTCTGGCGTCAGAATCAAGGGGCGGGCACGGCCATTCACGGCCGGAACTTTAAATCCCACCCCGGAGATCTCTATGTCAGTGGGTTTCCACAGCACAAAATCCTGTCGGTTGACCTTCCACAAGCCAGGGACCATTTTCGCCATGCGTTCTTTAAAGCTGCCCCAGGCGCGATCGGCATCTGCGCTTTCTGTCAGGGGCTGGAGATCAACCGGCTCGAACTTATTCTTCTTTGACCAGGGCGGCCACTTGAGCGGCACTTTCTCCGGTACGCTGTCCGGTTTTTCATCCACATGGCGCCGCAATTCAAACAGCCGCGTCAGTTCCCGCGTGACCAGGTCGCGCGGCTCGCGCGCTTCGGTCACCACTCCGGACTCGAGCACGCCATTGCGCATCTCTCCGTCAATGCGGCTGTATTCGCGCAGGTCCTGCCACGACCAGAACATGGTTCCCGCCAGCTGGTTCGTCTCGACCAGATCAATCAGGCGGTCCACGCTGCCGCTCATCACCAGTTCGGTCTGCCCAATTCCTTTGCCGCCCCACTCGGAAAACGTCAACGGCTTGGATGGCCCGTCAAACTCCGCTTCCTTGGCAAAATCCTCCGGATTGTAGGTGTACGGATGCTGGTCGAAGAAATCCATGTCCGCGCCGACGAACATCGGCTTCACTTTCTTCGCGCTGCGATCATTGGCGGCCGAAACCAGCCGCTTGATGGGATCCAGGCGGTTGCAGCGCTCTTTGGCTTCGCGCAGAAACGCTTCCGTCAAGGTGCATTCGTTCGCGGCAAACCAGACCATCACCGAGGGAGAATTCCAATCCCGCCGAATCGTACCCTCCAGAATGCGAAAGCCCATTTCCACCGGCGGACGCGCCGAGGTGGCAAAATCCACCTGCCAGTAGCCGGGTTCTTCCGAGACCAGCAGCCCGATCTGGTCCGCCAGTTCAATGATGTGCCGGTCGTGCGGGTAGTGCACCAGCCGGACGAAGTTGCAGCCGATCGCCTTGATCATCTGCATGTCCTGCTCCTGCTGGCGCCGCGAAAGTGTGAAGCCTTGTTCCAGCCACAAGTCATGGCGGCAAACGCCATTCAGCACCAGGCGTTTCCCGTTCAGGAGGAAGTCTGGCCCCTGCGTACGGATATCGCGAAAACCCGTCTTGCAGGTCCACTCGTCTTCTCCCGAAGAGGTTTTAAGCGTGGCCGTCAACTCGTAAAGGTTAGGGAATTCCGGAGACCACAGAATTGGATCTTTGAACTCGAATGCCAGTTCGAGATCGTTAGCGCCGGCTTTGAGCTGAACCGGCTGTGAAGCCCGGGCAATTTCCGTCTGCCCATGTTTCAACACTACTTCTGCCGTGCCACTGGCTGCTTCGGCGCTTGAGACCATGACCCTCGGCTTGCCGCTGCATACGCTATAGTCCGAATTCAGGGTGTAAGCAAAGCGGACATTGTCCACGAAAGCGGCGGGTCGGACTTCCACCCACGCGTCGCGAATGATTCCGCCGGTAGCTTCCCACCCGGGATTGTGGCCCAGAATGACTTCCGCCGTACCGCTCCCGTCCGGCAACGGAGTGAGATCGACAATCTGAACCTCGACCTCGTTCTTTCCTTCCTTGGCAGAAGACGTGAACTCGAACTCCGCCGGAATGTAAGGCCCTCCAGTGGTTCCCACTTCCTTGCCATTCACCGTCACCCGCCCCCAAAACGCGATGGCCTCGAAATGCGCGAAAGCACGCTCGCCGCGGCTCAGGCGGGGAAGTACAAAGCTGCGTTTCAAAATGTAGTTTCCGCTGGGACGCAGCGAGGACGGCACCACCACCGTGTCGTAGAGCACTTCGCCAATATGGCGTTCCCACTCGCCCGCAAGCGAAATGCGGGTCCGGGAACCGAGAACCACCGGCTCCGTATCCGTGGCAAGAAGAGGAACCGAGGAAAGAACAGCCGAAGCGCCAAGAGTGCTGAGGAAATTCCGACGATTGATCATTTCACCTGCGGCATGTTTAGAATTGCGTCAATGATAACCACGGAGCCTAGCAACCATGATCGACACTGTCAACCAATTTGCAGCATAGATCATAGTGCGCGCCGCCCTATCTTGAGCCTCTCGGCGTACTCAGCGTCTCTGCGGTTCAGGGTGTCGCTTTCCCGCCACGAAATTCGGCCCCACCAGGCCTCCCACGCCACGTCCCGGTGATTCCGCTCACAATTTGCTAGCATAGATCGTAGTGCGCGTTGCCCTATCTTGAGCCTCTCGGCGTACTCAGCGTCCTCTGCGGTTCAGGGTGTCGCTTTCCCGCCACGAAATTCGGCCCCGCCAGGCCTCCCACGCCACGTCCCGGTGATTCCGCTCACAATTTGCAGCATAGATCGTAGTGCGCGTTGCCCTATCTTGAGCCTCTCGGCGTACTCAGCGTCCTCTGCGGTTCAGGGTGTCGCTTTCCCGCCACGAAATTCGGCCCCACCAGGCATCCCACGCCATCTTCCGGTGATTCCACTCACAAAACGTGGGCAAATCCCCTTCCGCCCCCGAGAAAAGCTGCGAGAAGCGCAACCCGCAGGCCGTATGATGGAAAGCCGTCGTCGCAGCTTGAGCGCTGCGGCGTGAACCTTTCGCTTAGTGGAGAAGAGGCATGCTTGAAATGCACGTCTGTGCGCATGGAGCTTCCGGCCGACACCAACCTCGTCGTCGGCCAGTCTCACTTTATCAAGACCGTCGAAGATCTTTACGAAGCGATCGTAGGCACCGTGCCGCAAGCCAAATTCGGCTTGGCCTTCAACGAAGCCTCGGGCGCCTGCCTTACCCGCGCGGAAGGCAATGACCCGGCACTTCGGGATGCGGCCATACGCAACGCCCAGGCCTTGGCTTGCGGCCATGTCTTTGTGGTGCTGCTGCAGAATGCATATCCCATCAACCTCCTCAATGCCATCCGTAACCTGCCCGAAGTGTGCTCCATCTTCTGCGCCACCGCGAACCCGCTGGAAGTCATCGTGGCTCAGAGCGAGCAGGGAAGAGGCGTGCTCGGCGTAATTGATGGCAGCTCTCCCAAAGGCATAGAAGGCGAATCCGACGTCGCCTGGCGCCACGACCTCCTGCGCAAGATCGGCTACAAGCGGTAGACGAGGAACCAGTGCCCACCCCGCCACCCACAGAACCGTCTGCCCACTCCGGGCGCATGACAAATTTCCTCGGCCGCTACTTCGGCCTGCCGCAAGCCGGCACCACCCTGGGCCGCGAGTGCGTCGCCGGCCTGACGACCTTTGTCACCATGTCGTACATCATCGTCGTCAACCCCGCCATTCTGAAGGCGGCGGGCATTCCGGTCGAGCCTTCCATGGTGGCCACCATCGTCACCGCGATTTTCGGCACCTTGCTGATGGGCCTCTACGCCAATCGCCCTTTTGCCATTGCCCCATACATGGGTGAGAACGCCTTCCTCGCCTACACCGTGGTCCAGGCGCTCGGCTATCGCTGGCAGCAGGCGCTGGCGGCGGTGTTCATCGCAGGTGCAATTTTTCTTCTCCTGACTTTGCTCAAGCTTCGTCAGCGGCTCGTCGAAGCCATTCCCGCCGGCCTGCGCAACAGCTTCGCCGTGGGCATTGGCCTGTTCCTCACCTTCATCGGACTGAATCAAACCGGCATTGTCATGCTCGGCAGCGCCGGTGCGCCGGTACGCGCCGGACATCTAACCGCCGGGCCCGGTGCTGTTGGCCATTGCCGGCTTCTTGCTGATTGCCGTCCTGATGATCCGCCGTTTCCCCGCCGCCATTCTCATCGGCATTCTTGTCACCACATTCCTTGCTTTCATCACCGGCATCGCTCCTGCTCCGAAAAGCTTGGATAAGCGCTCCTCCCAGCCTCGCGCCGATCTTCCTCCAGCTCGACTTTCATGGCGCCTTCACCTGGGGCTTCTTTCCCGTCGTGCTCACCATCTTCATCATGGCGTTCGTGGACACCATGGGCACGCTGCTCGGGGTTTCGGCCCGCGCCGGACTGCTCGACGAAAAAGGCAACCTGCCGCACATCGAGCGCCCTATGCTGGCCGACGCCCTTTCCACCATGTTCGCGCCGCTGGTCGGCACCACCACTTCGGGAGCTTTCATCGAATCGGCCACCGGCGTCGAAGCCGGAGGAAGAACCGGCCTGACCGCCGTGGTGACCGCTCTTGCCTTCGCCGCCGCTCTTTTCTTCTCTCCCTTCGTGGCCTCCATCCCCGCCCAAGCCTACGGACCGGCTCTGGTCATCGTCGGACTTCTCATGCTCGAGCCCATCACCAAAATCTCCTTCGCTGATTTCACCGAATTGATCCCCGCCTTTGCCGTCGTCGCTCTCATGAGCTTCACCTACAACATCGGCATCGGCATCACCGCCGGTTTCGTGCTGTATCCATTCTGCAAGCTGGTCGCCGGCCGCAGCCGCGAAATCAAGCCCGGGCTCTGGGTTCTGGCCGCCTTGTCGCTGCTCTTCTTTGCCTTCTATCCCTATAGCTAACAGCTATATGGACCGGCGTTTCCGGGAATCCCCGGCCCTGCCCCGCTCATCTAATCAAGTGGAGTGAAGAGGAGAAGATTATGAGGCTGGCTAGGTTCAATCATGTTTGCGAGTGTGATCCTGGCGGCGATTTTGTCCGCCCCCGCTTGGGCGTCGAAAACAGCGCTTCCGGGAACCCTCAACTATGTGGAAGGGAATGCGTCCATCGGCGACCAGACCCTGAACTCTCAATCCATCGGCTCGGCGGAACTGCAGCCCGGGCAATCCCTCGTCACCGGCAACGGCAAGGCGGAGGTTCTGCTCACCCCCGGCGTGTTTCTGCGCGTCGGCAACAACAGCTCGGTGAAGATGATTTCCCCCGGCCTGACTAACACGCGCCTCGCCATCGAAAGGGGCGAAGCCATGGTCGAAGTGGACGAAATCCATCCTGAGAACAACATTCAGATCCGCCGAAGCCGGTGTAAACACCCGCCTGGAGAAGAAGGGCCTTTATGCCTTCGACGCCGACCAGAATCAGATCCGGGTCTTCGATGGCAAAGCCGTAGCCCAGGTAGACGATCACAAAGTCACCATCAAAGGCGGCCACGAACTGGCGTTCAATACCAACCAACCCTACAAGGCGCAGAAGTTCGACAAGAAGCAATACGAGCAAGGCGATCTCTACCAGTGGAGCAGCTTGCGCTCCTCTTATCTGGCGGAGGCCAACGAGAAGTGCCGCTCGCAGCTTACGTGGTGAACGGATGGTATGGGCCGGGCTGGGTGGGCGCGGGCTGGTACTGGAACCCCTGGTTCAGCGCCTACACCTTCATTCCTGGAGGCGGAGTTTTCTATAACCCGTTCGGCTGGGGATTCTATTCACCCTCTTTGGCCTACCGCGCCCCGCTGTTCTATGGCGGCGTCGGCTACGTCCATCACTTTGGACCCGGGTACCGCGCGCCGCTCTACGCGCACCCCGGGCACTTCCGGGCTCGCGGACCGGCAGCCGGATTTCGCGGCGCCAATGGATTCCACGGCGGAGCGATAGGCCGTTCCGCGCCGGCCATCGGCGCGCGTAGCTTCGGCGGCTTTCACGGACGCCGCTAAGCTGGCGTGCCATCTTGGCAAGGTGGGTGCCCCAGGTTCGCGCCCCGGTTTTGGGCGCTAACCTGGGCTACCCGCACCCGCAATCCGTCAAGATGCCCGACGATCCTCGGACGCGCCAGGCCGCCATGAGCGCGCGTAGCTTTGGCAGATACCACGGCGGCTTCACGGACGCCGCTAAGCTGGCGTGCCATCTTGGCAGGTGGGTGCCCCAGGTTCGCGCCCCGATTTTGGGCGCTAACCTGGGCTATCCCGGCACCCGCATCCCGTCCAGATGCTCCACAATCCTCGGACGCATCCGCCCGCCCCACGACCACGCCATCCATCACCCGCTTGAACGCCGCCTGGAACTGCTCCATCTCCGGCCGCGTGCCCACCGTAATCCGCACCCAGGTCGGCATGCACGGCCACGCTCGCCCGATCATCACCTCCTGCCGGGCCATCGCGTCAATCGTGTCTTTGGCCGCCCGCTTGGTATTCAGCATGAAAAAATTCGCTTGCGACCGGATATACGAATAGCCCTGGCTATCCAGCCAGGCAAACGTCTGCTCGCGAATCGTGCTGTTAATGCGTTTGCGTTCCGGCACCAGCCCGGCATCGTTCAGGCTGGCCGTAGCCGCGGTCACGGCCGTCACCGGCTGCGCGTTCCACCCGACCAGATCGCTCACCTTCGCCAGCAGGTCGGGCCGCGCCATCGCCATGCCGCAGCGCAGTCCGGCCATGCCATAGATCTTGGAAAACGTTCGCAGCACGACCAGCTCTTGATCCGCTTTCACCAGATCGAGCACCGAGGGCGCATCGCAAAAGTGGATGTACGCTTCATCCACCAGCAGAATGGATTGCTTCGGCTTGTGTTCCAGCAGGTACTCGATCTCGCCGTGGCCGGTCAGGGTTCCGGTGGGATTATTCGGAGTGCACACGTAAAACAGTCCCGCATCCGGCGCGGCCGCCAGCATGGCCTTCACATCGTGCGCGTAGGTTTGGGTCAGCGGCACTTTCACCACCCGCGCGCCCGAAACTTTCGCCGCGTACATCCCCGCCTCGTACCCCGGGTCGGCGGTCACATAGCTCTTCTCCGCCGAGGTGAAGGCCAGCACCGAGTAGTGCAGCGGCTCGCTCGACCCCGGAAAAATTCGCAGATACTCCGGCTTCAACCCTTCTTTCGCGGCCACCGCCTGCGTCAGTTCATCGGTCAGTTCGACTAGATAGCGGCCGCCCTGCGGCAGAATGGCGGCCATCGCCTCCCGCGCCGCGCGGCACGGCCCCAGCGGATTCTCATTGGCATTGATCAGCACCGCGTCTTTGGGGGCATTCTTGACTTCTGCCCACGCCAGCATCGGCTCGGTGACCACGCGCAAAGCTGTGGCCGTCGAAGCCGCCGCCGACCAATGCAAAAAAGACCGCCGGGAAAAAGGAGAAAACCTGTCTGGCTTGGGCATGCTGGAAATCTCCACTTCAATGCCTGCCATCTTACACCGGCGTTGAGGCCGGGACGGACGCTCACCGGCGGGGCAGTTCTCCCGCCGCACACGCGGGTGCCTGTAGATGATCAAGACGTTGTACCGGTTTCGGAGCGGCTGATGGGCGGCTGGTAGTTGAGGCTACCATGAGGTCGGACGTGGTTGTAATAGTCGGTCCAGGGTTGAAGATAAGCGTCTCTTTGTTCGGAGTCGATCCAGTGTTGGGCGTAGGCCCACTCGCGCAGAGCAGTTTGGATAAAGCGCTCGGCTTTGCCATTGGTGCGAGGCGTATAGGGTCTGGTGCGGCGATGTTGGAGAGCCATCTGCAGGCAAGCGCCGCGAAACTGACGCGAGCGATAACAGCTGCCGTTGTCGGTGAGCAGGGCGCGCACGCCGATGCCGTGGCGGGCGAAGAACTCGACCGCAGAGTTGAGGAAAGCGATGGTAGTTGCGGCTTTCTGATCGGGCAGCATCTGGGTGAAGGCCAGGCGGGAGTGGTCGTCGACGGCAACGTGCAGGGCCAGGAAACCGGGATGCTTGCGCTTGCCGCGCAAGCGGCCATCGCCGCGCCAGCGTGACCTCGCAGAAGCGGGTCATGCCCTTGATGTCGAGATGCAGCAGGTCGCCGGGCCGGGGATACTCGTAGCGCTGCACGGGAGGAGGGGGATTGAGATCGCGCCAGCGGCTGAGGCGAGCGCGGCGCAGGATGCGGCTGACCGAAGCCGGACTGAGCCCGGTGTGGCGAGCGATCTCGATAGCCGGGCATATGGCCACGACGCAGGGCAATCACTTTTTCCACGAAAAAGGAGCTGGCCTGACGCGGACTGTGGTGGGGACGCGAACTGCGGTCGGCCAGGCCGTCGGCTCCTGACTGGCGATAGCGCGCCACCCACTTGGCGGCGGTTTTAGCGCTTACGCGGAAGGCGGCGGCGCCGCCTTTCGCGTCTGTCTCTGCTCCAGGACAAATCTGGCGAGATCTTCTCGACTGCGAAAGCTGAGTCGGGCATTTTTATGCATGTCCATTCGATCCTCCGAAGGCACTGATTGCTCGTCACAACCAGCTTCTCCGGTTCAGATCGAATGGACAACCTCTTGAAAGAGGTGCCCCGTCCTTCTTGGGTGTCGCGGACCGCAGTTCTGCACCGTCCTACGGCGCCCCGAAGCGGGATGCAAATCTGTGCCCCAGGCTTCACGCGCGATTTTTGCGTATTACCCTGGGCGAAAATGCCCCTAACGGTGGCCTCGTCTTTGGAGCAGTGGCGCGGGAGGATTCCTCCGCAGCGTCCGCCGATCAATATGCAACTCTTTGCTCTTTTTCCCAAAATGAGACAACCCTCCCAAAATCTTGTCAAGCCCCCAAAACCCCCATTTTCCCCCTATCTTCCTCATTCCCAAGCGAAAATAAAATTGCGGTTTCTGACCATTTACCCCCTCCAATTTGCTATGCTCGAATTAGAGATGAAACAAGGCGCAAGGCCCCGGGCCCTGCGCCTTTTCTTTTGCCATGGGCAAGACCAAGGGCTCTACCAACGGACGCTCCCCGGCGTCCGGCCCGAAGTCTGCCCGCCGGCAGCAAGCCTCTACCAAGCGCCGCGGGGAACTCTCCGAGCTTGCCTTCCTTCATAAAGCCGCCAGCCTCGGCTTTGGCGTTGCCAAGCCTTACGGCGACAGCGAACGTTACGACTTCATTCTCGACTCGCGCATCGAAGTTGCCCCTCGCGAGCGAATTGCCGCCGAGCGGCCGGAAGAAGAATGGAGGGATAAAGACTTCCCCCACAAACTCTGGCGCGTGCAGGTCAAATGCACCACCCAGCTGCTCAACGGACAGTACCGCCTCAACGCCCATCGCCGCATCTACGGCCGCGCCGTCCCCTATCATCCGTCGGAGGTGGATTTCCTCGTCGCTCACATCGTCCCCGAAGATGTTTGGTTTATCCTCCCCATCCGCGCCACCGAAGGCCGCACCAGCCTCTTCTTTTCTCCCAAAGACTTTCCGCGCCCCGGCATGTTCGACCCCTACCGCGAAGCCTGGCGCCTCTTCCGCCAGTCACCATAATGTGAAGCCGCCGTCCAGGCGGGTGCCCCGTCCTTGTCCGTCCCGGTTTTGGACGGACAGGGCGGGGATTTTTTCCCGAGTGTTCAGTCGTCACATCGTTTCGGAAAAGTTAGCGCTACTCTCGGCCCATGCCCTGGGGACTCAAGCGCTATCAACAAGCGCGCCACCTTCATTTCATTACGTTCAGCTGCTACCGCCGCGCTCCTTTGTTGGGAACTCCCGAAGCCCGGTGCGTTTTCGAGCAGACCTTGGAGAAGGTTCGGGTCTGGTACGGGTTTTACATCGTCGGGTACGTAGTCATGCCCGAACACGTGCATCTCTTGGTGACCGAACCGGAGCGGGGATCGTTATCGCTGGCGATGCAAATGCTGAAGCAGAACGTTGCGCGGGAGATGAACGCAAAAAACCCCCGCCCTGTCGCAAAGAACGCGACAAGGACGGGGCACCCATTTTGGGAGCAACGGTATTACGAGTTTAATGTGTGGAGTGAACCGAAGAAGATTGAGAAGCTGCGCTACATTCATCGCAATCCAATCGCGCGTGGATTAGTGGCCGCGCCCGAGGATTGGGAGTGGAGTAGCTTTCGTCATTACGTTTCCGGAGTGGAAGGAGTGGTTGAGATTGAATCCCAATGGACTACTCGCAAGCGAGAGCAACAGGGGACTCTCCTTACATTGACGAGGATCAAGACCTAAGCGGGTGCCCCGTCCTTGTCGCGTTCTTTGCGACAGGGCGGGGGTGTTCTGCTGAGGAGCTCACGACACCGTTTACAGAACAGACCTGCGAATGGGAAAGCCATACCCGCACCCAATTCCCACCACGCGCGCCTTGGCCGATGCCGCCGCCGATTTCAAAGCGCGCTTCACAAATGAGTCTGGCCGATGCTTTCGCCGCCGCGCTGGCCAAGGAAGATAAAGCTGAACTTGTGACCGGTGACGCGGAATTCAAGGCCTTGGAAAAGGAAATCAAGATTCACTGGCTGAAATAATGCGAGCGCGGGGAGCGTTCCGCCTGTCCCCCGAATTTCCGCGTTCCTGATAGACTCTCACCCGACGCTCCCCTATTCGGCCGATACCACAATGATGGAGGTTCGATGGTTAAGAAGCTCATTGGAGCAGTGTTATTCGCAAACTGCCTTTTGCTTGTCGGATGTTCACGAAATTCCCCATCTACAACTGTTGCCACCCGAGAAACAAAGTCAGGACAAGCCACTGAGGCCCATCTTGTTGCCAGTGAAAGTATCTGGCAAGTGGGGATACGCGGACACAAAGGGTCAGTTTTGCGCTTGCCCTGGGGTGAGACAAACAGTTAAGAGATAGTTCGCCGTTCGCTGCAAAATGCTGGACCGGCAGACCAAGTGTACTGCACACTGCCCCCGGTTGGTGAAGCGGAGGCGGGCTCTGGTGGAGACCAACCCGCCGAGGAATAGCCAACTGCAACTCATCGAGGCCGATGAGCGCTGGGGGCACGGCAGCAAACCAGCTCCCAGCGTGTTCCCACGCCAACGTCGGATCGAAAGATTGCCCATGCCTCAAAAACTCACCAAGAAAGTTGCCGCGCAGCGGCCTCCAAGGTTTGTGCTGCCAGCTGTGCTTCAAACTCGGCGGGCGGCACGTAGCCGAGCGCGGAGTGCAGGCGTTTACTGGTTGTAGATCTTTTCCAGGAACTCACCGATCGAGGCGCGCGCCTCGGCCAGATCGCGATACTCGTTGCGGTAGACCTCTTCGTACTTCAGCGTCTTCATGAACGACTCGCAGGCGGCGTTGTCCCAGGGATTTCCCTTGCGCGACATGCTGATGCGAATCTGGTTCATTTCCAGCAAGCCGGTGTAGTCGCCACTGGCGTACTGCGAGCCGCGGTCGGAGTGATGAACCAGTCCCGGCAGCGGCGCGCGCTTGGCCAGCGCCATGCGCAACGCGGTTAACGTCAGTTCGTCGTCGAGCCTGCGATCCAGCGCCCAGCCGATCACCCGGCGCGAGAAGGCGTCCAAGATCGCCGCCAAAAACACGAACTCTTCCCGCAGCCTGATATACGTCAAATCTGCGATCCACAGCTGGTTGACACCGGTCAGCACCAACTCCCGCGCCAGGTTCGGATAGATTCTGCGACCGTGGTTGGAATCGGTCGTGATCAGAAACTTGCGCCGCCGCACGCACAGCAGGTTGTCTTCGCGCATCAGCCGATACACGCGCTTCGGATTTACCGTCCAGCCCTGGCGGCGCAACTCGGCGGTGATGCGCGGCCGCCGTAGCACGGCCACTCCAGCGCGATATGCTGGATCGCGTCGCGCCACTCCATGTCGCGATCCGCGGTTGGTTTCGCTCCTGGATCGAAGCGGTAGAAGCTGGACCGAGAGACCCGGCCCAGCTCCACCATGCGTTGCGTCGTCAATCCGCCGCCCGCCTTCATCGCTTCCCGGACCTGGCGGTGGATGGCGGATTTCCATTCGACACCTGCAGCATCCGCTGTTCTTCGATGCGCTGCAAGCACCCTTTCAAAAAATCGATCTCCAGCGTTTGCTGCCCGATCTTGCGCTCGAGCTCTGCAATCCGCCCTTCCGACCAGCGTCGCTGCCCCTGACCGGAAAACGCATTGCCCGGCCCTTGCCGGAACTCCTTGCGCCAGCGATGCAGCACGTTAGGGTTGACTTCCATTGCCCGCGCTACTTCGGCAATGGCATTCCCTTGCTCTAGCGCTGCACTGCGGCCAACTTGAACTCTCGAGTAAACCGCCTGCGAGACAATCCCATGACTCATTTTCTCCATTCCATGGTTTTTGTCTCTTAACCGGTTATCTCATTTTTGGGGGGCAAGTCAAGTTGGTCATAAATCCGCAGTTTGATGCGGCAAGAGGATTTTCAAGAAGGAAGAGCAGGATAAGTTTGCTCAGGTAAGCCATGCGAGTGGTCGTCTTCCGAGAGGTCTGAGGAGCGATGGGGATACATTGACACTTCAGGCAAGATGGTCGTCACTCCACAATATGGAGCAGCCTCTGGTTTCAAAGAGGGACTTGCATCTGTTTGTACTGGAGACTGTTCAGACAATCCCACAAAGCCAGTTGGAAGAGGCTACATTGACCTTGAGGGGAGAAATGATTATACCCGCTCAATTCGGAATCGCATCATCTTTTAGCGAAGGACTGGCTCAGGTCTGCATCGGCACGTGTGAGTGGCAAAAGGACATTGGCTACAGTGGCAAGTTCGGGTTTATTGACCACTCAGGCCATTTCGTAATCAATCCGCAGTACGACAATGCTGGTGATTTCAAGAATGGATTTGCGTCAGTGACGGTGGGAAAGGGCAAAGAGGCGAGAGACTTGGATACGTTGACAACACAGGAACAGTAATCTGGCCACCATCCAACTAACCGATTTAGTATCAAGTTCACTTGAGTCCCGTAATGGCTGAAAACAGACATTGCGTATATCGAGCGGGAAGGTCCTTGATTGGGCGCGTAAACGTGCTGGCCATACTCATGAGACTTTGGCCAAAGCTTTAGGCAAAGGCTATACCGCAGAGAACGTGATTGCATGGGAGAAGGAAGATGCTAAACCTACTTTTGTACAGGCAGAAAATCTAGCCAAGAAACTACGGCTGCCTTTTGGCATCCTATTCATGGCTGACGCTCCCGCCATCAAAGTTTCCATTCCAGACCTGAGAACAATCAGATGGCCAACCACCAGATAATCCGAGCATCAACTTCTTCGAGGCAGTGAGCGAAAGTCAGTCTCGACAACGTTGGAACAAAGAAAATAGAGAAAAAGAACACGCGCCAATCCTAAACTTCGTCGGACGTTTCAAGCTCTGGTGCTCCCAGTTGAAACAGTCGCAGCAGACCTAGCGAAGACGCTGAAGATAACAGATGACCTTGACGCCAATGCGGCACCTGGGAGAAATTCCTAATCGAGTTCATTCAGAGAACTGAGAACGCTGGCATCCTCGTCATGCGTTCGGGATATGCAAAGCACTACTTGGATAAGTCGGGCTCAATGTTGATGAGTTCAGAGGATTTCCTTTAAGCGACAAGCTTGCTCCGCTGGTATTTATCAATGGTGCTGATGCAAAGGCAGCGCAGATTTTCACTTTAGCTCACGAGCTGGTGCATATCTGGATAGGTGAGAGTGGAATCTCCAATCCTGACCCACGGAAGCGAGTACAGGATTATCAAAATCCTATCGAGAAATACTGCAATGCAGTGGCAGCAGAAATTCTGATTCCTGCTGCAAATCTCAGGGCTCAGTGGAAGAACTCCGTTTCAGTCGAATAAAATATTTCTGATATTGCCAAATTTCACCGAGTCAGCAAAATTGCGACTGCCATCAGAGCTAGAGAACTGAACCAAATTACTCCTGACCAAGCCAACACAATCATCGAGGCAGAATACAAACGATTCAGGGAAGAACTTGCGAAATTAAAGGCCAAAGCAAAAGAAAAAGAAGGAGGCCCAGGATTCTGGAGAGGCTTCACAGAAAGAGTGAGTGCAAGGTTTTCTGAAGCCGTGTTCTCTGCTCTGGAAGGTGGCGACATCCTGTTCCGCGACGCTGCGAGTCTCTTGGAGTGACTCTCGCCACGCTCGACAAGCATCCTGCACGTGCTAGTCGAACATGAGTAAGCAATCACGATTCTGGCTAGATGCGAATGTTCTGATTGAAGCGAATAGACGGTCCTATCCCTATAACATCGCAAAGACCTTCTGGATGAGGCTGGCAGAGCAAGTCGAACTAGGGGTTGTGGTCAGTCCCAGGCGGGTTTATCAGGAACTCACCGAACATGAAAAGCACCAAGACTTCGTGAAGCATTGGGTCAAAGTTCGGCACAAGCAATTGTCACAGACTCCAAACAAAGAAGTGAGCGATTTAGTCGGTGAAATCGAGGCATACACCTTTGGCAATTCTCAGTTCGACCAATATGAATCTTGGAAATTCTCTGCTGGCGGAGACCCTTGGGTCATCGCTAGCGCAAAAGTCGATGGAGGTACGGTCGTGACTCAGGAATCGACTCTTCACCCAGACGCTAAGAAGCCGAGAGTGCCAGATGTCTGCAAAGTTTTCGAGGTAGGTTGCGTCAATACGCTCAAGATGTTTGAGGAACTGAAGGTGACGTTCTAGCCTTCAAGGTGCAAGACTCACCGCGGGTGGCCCACCTTTCGCGGTTTGAGGCTGTTACGAAACTCAGGGATGGAAACCAGCTCGGAAGAGACGACGAATATGTTGTCGATTTGCGAGGTGGGCCGCCCTCATGCCGTCTGGAGGGTGGTTTTCAAGGCTGTGCTGCCCATCAGGCTCAGCATGCGTTTTAAGTTGTAAGCCATCACGGCGAGTGCAATCTCGCAATCCGCACCTTCGAGCCCGCGCAACAGTAAAGCGCGGGTGGCCGAAAATCACGTATTTCAGAATGGCGAAGGGATGCTCGACGCTGCGTCGTCGCAACTGCATGGCCTGCGGGGTGGCGCGTTGTTGCATCTGCCCACCTTTCGCGGTTTGAGGCTGTTACAAAACTCGAAGCGCACTTTCGAAAGTGGACCGAAATGCGTGGGTCTTAGCCGCGAAGCGGCGCAAGATTGCAGCCCAGGGCGTAAGCCCTGGGTCTAAGTGGGGAATCAGTCAGCCCCGCAGGGGCGAAAGAAGAGTTTCGTAACAGCCTCGGTTTTCGAAAGGTGGGGACCACGGCACTCAACCTCCTGGGATTCTGACTTGCACTTTGCATTTCTCAGTGTTTCTTGGGAGACTTTCATCTCGCCCCAGGTTTGCATAAACGAAAAGCGCAAAGGTCGGCCACCCGCCCTTCTTGGGGCAAACGGATGGAGCGGCTACCTTACAGGCAAGAACTCGACACAGGAGGTGACCGATGAAGGCGATTGTGGTGACGGATCAGGCTGCGGGAACGGCCGGAATGAAGCTGGTGGAGCGGCCCGAGCCGCAGGCGGCGATAAACGATGTCGTTGTTCAGGTTCATGCGTCGGGATTCACCGGGGATGAGCTGACGTGGCCCTCGACCTGGATCGATCGCCTCGGCCGTGACCGGACGCCTTCGATCCCCGGCCACGAACTGGCCGGAGTGGTCACCGCCCTCGGCTATGGCACGACGGGGCTGTCGGTTGGACAGCGGGTGTTCGGCCTCACGGACTGGTATCGCGACGGCACGCTGGCGGAGTATGTGGCCGTCGAGGCACGCAACCTCGCGCCGCTGCCGGGCGACGTTGACTTCACGGTGGGCGCGGCCCTCGTGATGCCGGGCCTGACCGCGTGGCAGGGGCTGTTCGAGCACGGCCGCCTTCGCGCGGGGCAGAGCGTCCTCGTGCACGGTGCGGCCGGCGTAGTCGGTTCGATGGCGACCCAGCTCGCACGTGAGGCCGGCGCGTACGTCATCGGCACCGGGCGCGCTGGCGGCCGTCAGACGGCTCTCGACTTCGGCGCACAGGAGTTCGTCGACCTCGAAAACGACGCCCTGGAAGATGTCGGCGGGGTCGATCTGGTTTTCGATGTCCTCGGCGGCGACATCGCGAAGCGGTCTGCAGGCCTGATTCGCGCCGGAGGAACGCTGGTGACCATCACCGGCCCGACCGAGGCGCGGCCCGCTGGCGGCCTGACGATCGACTTCGTCGTCGTACCCGATCGCGCCCAATTGAGTGAGGTCGTCCAGCGGGTCCGGGATGGTCGGCTGCGGACAAACATCGGCAAAGTGGCTGACCCTCGACGATGCCGTCGCCGCCTTCAACCCGACCGAGCGGATCAAGGGAAAGACGATCATCCGCGTTCGTCCGTGAAAACTCGGGGATTGAGTAACGCCGTGGACTAGCGGGCGCGTGGCCCGGCCTTTCATTCTGCTTTCCCTTCCCGAACCGGAACTGTGGGTGCCCCTCGATAAGAGCGAAGGTTCTGTCAAGGGCATAGGTATCCTGGGCGGTGCGCAAGCACCGCCTGGGGTGTCGTACCAGAGAAGGTTGAGGACCAAGACTCTGGAAATCTCACGCTGAATCATTTCTCGGTGGAAACGTCGTTCCACCAACCATCGATTCGGCCCAAACCTCGACCATGATTCTTCTATGCGAACATCCCGTCTCTACGGGATGCGAGAACGCCCAATCAGTCCTGCGGTCTAGCTTGCGCCGACCAGGGGCACCCGCGGGCTGTTCTCGATGCGAACGATCTCTGGATATCCCACTTGGCTGCGCAACATCCAGTAGAGTCGTACGGCTAACTTTCTCGCCGCCGCCACCTTGGCCACACCTTTCGGCTTCTGGTGGCAGCGATGCAAATACTGTTTGCGAAATCCGGAATCGAAGCGCACCGCAATCTGCGCCGCCTCCACCAGCAACGAGCGCAGCATGCGGTTGCCTTGTTTGCTGATAGCTCCGGTCCGGCGCCGATCCCCTGAACTGTTCTCGTGCGGAATCAGCCCCAGATAACTCGCCACCTGCTTGCCCCGCCGAAACCGGCTCACCTCGCCGATGGTCAGCACGAACGCCAGCGCCGTGTTCGGCCCGACTCCCGGCTGGGTCATCAGCAGTTTCGCTTGCCGGTTTTCTTCGGCCGCGTGTTGCACCGCCTGGTCCAACTTCCCGACCTGCTGGTCTAACTTCGCCAGCAGTCCCAGCAAGTCTTCCCGCCGGCACGACGCCCACGGCTTCAACGGCAGCTCGCGCAACGACTGCATCCCGGCCTGGCTCCACAGCGTCCGCTTCTTCTGCATCCCCTTATTCAGGGCAAGGTGTTGCAGTTCGTTTTTCACCCGGCTGCGAATCTCCACCAGCTTGTGCCGATGCAGCACCAGTTGCCGCAGATCGCGCTGCTCGCGGTCCGGTGTCCACAACCGTGGAAAGCGCCCTTGCACCACCAGATTCAGAATGTGCGCCGCATCCCGCTTGTCCGTTTTCTGCTTGCGCACGTAGCTGGCCCGGATCTGCGCCGCGTCCCCGATCCAGATCTCGTGCCCCAGATCCTCCACCAGTTCGATAAACCACTGGCTATTGCCCGTGGCCTCGATCCCGATCAGGGCTGGCTCCCTCAGTTGTTGATAAAACTGCTTGGCATCCCCGCTGGCGTGCACCAGTTTCTGCTGCCTCGTTTCTCCGGTCTCCACATCCAGCCACGCGATCTGTTGCCAGCTGGGATGGAAATCACATCCTATAATCATCATTGCGAAGGCTCCTTTCTTCCCAGCTTCTTGATCCTCAAACCAAGACTACCGGGTCGAAGCTGCCTTCGCTCTTATCCAATCAGTCCTTGCGTTTTTTGCAAGAGCCTGCCCTGAGCTTGCCGAAGGGGCGGGTACGATGCTGCCGATAGCATGGGTCTGTCATGCCCAGCGGACTGCATCGCACTTATGGCGCCCATCACCTGCACTTTCTCACTTGTTCGTGCTATCACCGCTTGCCTTTTCTCGCCACCGCGCGCAGCCGCGACCACTTTCTTTCGATTCTCGAACAGACGCGCGAGCGCTACCGCTTCGTGGTCGTTGGCGATGTCGTCATGCCCGAGCACGTCCACCTTTTGCTGACCGAGCCTGAGATAGGAACTCCCTCTACGGTGATGCAGGTGCTGAAGCAGCGAACCGCGCGCGCGATGTTGCCGAAACGTAAGCCGAAGAAACCTCGTCAACGTAATCTGTTTGAGGACGCGCCCCGCCGCGCGTTCTGGCAAGAGCGTTTCTACGACTTCAATGTATGGACGACGAAGAAGCGCGTGGAGAAGTTGAGATACATCCACCGGAATCCCGTGGAGAGGGGGTTGGTGGAATCTCCCGAAGATTGGCGGTGGAGCAGTTATCGTTTCTGTTAGAGGAACTGGGCCGGGCTGCCGAAGAGTTGAACATCAGCCGCCAGGCCGTGATTAAAACGCTGATCCGGCAGGCGCTGGACCAGCACTATCTGGCAAATGGGAGAAGCGATTCGCGGCGGGCGTAGCCTTCCCCTGCCCTCGCCCCCACCGTCTTTACACCCCTTCTTCTACCGTGTTACCCTACTTACAGTTACAAACAAAATCGAAAACACTAGAAGACAGGAGTGCATCAGGTTAGTGCTAGCCAGAGCGCAGAAACAAGCCCTCATTGACCAACACCGCACGCATCCCACCGATACGGGCAGTCCGGAAGTCCAGATCGCGCTGCTAAGTGAGCGGATCGGTCAATTGACGGAGCACTTCAAAACGCACCAGAAAGATCACGGCTCGCGCCGTGGCCTTCTCATGCTGGTGAGCAAGCGCCGCCGCTTGCTCGACTACCTCAAGGCTTACGATTCCGACCGCTACAAGAGCGTGGTGCAGAGGCTTGGCCTCCGCAAGTAGCGTCCCAGCCCCCTTTTGCCGGGGGCTTTTTTGTGGCCTCTAAAGTAATGTCATGGGAGCGTTGTGCCGCCGTCATCCCGCAGATGAGGACAGCCTTCATTCCCCGAGGAAACCGCATTCCGGTGTGTTCCTGGCCGTGTGCTCAGTTTGCGTGACAGGTTCGCGGAGTAGGTTGCGAACCGCCCTGGCTCAATGATCGTAATTGCCTTCCCCAGAGCACTCGCCCATCGCCCTCCTGCCAGAAGGATGAAAGATGAAACCCGAACCAACCGAAATTTCTGTAGACCTCGCCGGAGGCAAACGCCTCTCCTTTGAAACCGGAAAATTAGCCAAGCAAGCGCACGGCTCCGCCGTGGTTCGCATGGGCGATAACGTGGTTCTCGCCACCGCGACCGCCAACGCCGACCCCCGCGAAGGCATCGATTTTTTCCCCCTCACCGTGGACTACCGCGAGTACACCTACGCCGGCGGGCGCATTCCCGGCGGCTTCATCAAGCGCGAAGGGCGTCCCAGCGAGCGCGAAATTCTGACCTCGCGGCAGATTGACCGGCCGGTGCGTCCTCTATTCGCGGAAGGCTTTAAGTGTGAGACGCAAGTCATTGCTTTTGTGCTTTCGGCCGACACGGAAAACGATCCCGACGTGGCCGCCATCAACGGCGCATCGTGCGCGCTGACGCTCTCCGACATTCCGTTCCTCGGCCCCATCGGCGCAGTACGCGTGGGCCTGGTGAATGGCAGCTTCGTGGTCAACCCCACTTACCCGGAGATGCGCGACAGCCTGCTCAACATCATGGTGGTCGGTACCGCCGAAGGCATCGTGATGATCGAGTCCGGCGCCAAGGAAGTAAAAGAAGAGACGGTGGTGGACGCCATCGAGTTTGGCCACACCGAGATCAAGAAAATTTGCGCGGCCATTAACGAGCTGCGCGAGAAAGTGGGCAAGCCGAAACGCGAAGTGACCGCGCCGGAATTCGACGAAGCCTACTACAAGGCGCTGACCAAAAAGATTGGCGCCGACCTGACCGACCGCCTGGATACCAAAAAGCACCCGAAATCCGAAAGCTACAAGCTGGTCAGCGAACTGAAGAAGAAGCTGATGGCGGAGATTCCCGAAGATGACGAAGAAGCCCAGCGCAAGCTGAAGCACTACTACGAGACGCTGCGCGAGCGCATCTTCCGCGAGCAGGTCACCAAAGACAAGCGCCGCCCCGACGGCCGCGCCTTCGACCAGATCCGCGACATTTGGGTCGAAGTCGGATCCCTGCCGCGCACCCACGGTTCCGCCATCTTCACCCGCGGCGAAACCCAGGCCCTGGTGAGCACGACGCTCGGCACCACCGACGACATGCAGCGCCTCGAAACCTTCGAAGGCGAAGCCAAAAAACGATTTCTTCTGCATTACAACTTCCCGCCGTTCTCCGTTGGGGAAGTGGGCTTCCTGCGCGGAGCGGGGCGACGGGAGATTGGGCATGGGGCGCTGGCGGAGCGGGCGATCTCGGCGGTGTTGCCGTCGGAGGACAAGTGGCCGTATGCGATGCGCGTGGTCTCGGACATTCTGGAGTCGAATGGGTCGTCATCGATGGCGACGGTTTGCGGAGCGGCGCTTTCGTTGATGGATGCCGGCGTGCCGCTGAAGGCGCCGGTGGCCGGCGTGGCCATGGGGTTGGTGAAGGAAGGCGAGGAATACGCCATCCTGACCGACATTGCCGGAGCGGAAGATCATTACGGCGACATGGACTTCAAAGTTGCCGGAACCAAAGACGGCATCACCGCGCTGCAGATGGACATCAAAGTCGGCGGCATTACGGCGCAGATCATGCGCGAGGCGCTGGCGCAGGCGCAACGCGGGCGGCTGTTCATCCTGGACAAGATGAGCGAAGCGCTGGCCGCGCCGCGCGAGAAGGTTTCCTCCTTCGCGCCGCGAATTTACACCCTGCAGATTCCGGTGGACAAGATTCGCGACGTGATTGGGCCCGGCGGCAAGATGATTCGCAGCATCATCGAGCAGACGGGCGTGAAGATTGACGTGGAGGACAGCGGCAAGGTGAATGTGGCTTCGAACGATGAAGCTTCGGCCAGCAAGGCGCTGCAAATCATCCGCGACCTGACGGCCACCGCCGAGGTAGGGAAGACTTACTTAGGCAAAGTCACGCGGCTGGCGGATTTCGGAGCCTTTGTCGAGATTATTCCCGGCACCGAAGGATTGCTGCACATCAGCGAAGTGGCGGAGCACCGGATCAAAGATGTTCGCGATGAACTGAAAGAAGACGATCAGGTGCTGGTGAAGGTGCTGGCGGTGGAAGGCAATCGCATCCGGCTGTCGCGCAAAGCGATTCTCAAAGAGCAGCGCGCGAAGATGGGCGGTGGGGAAGCTCCGCCTCCCGAGGGTGGCGCCGAACCGCAGGCGGAAGCTGTGCATGCGCCGGCCTTGACCATTGAGGGCGGCGGCGATTTTCCGGATGAGCCGGAGCCGAACTTCAACCGCGATGATTCGGCCCGTCCGGCGGGCGGGAGCGGAGACCGCGGAGGTGATCGTGGCGGCGACCGTGGCGGGCGTGGCGGAAGGCCCGGCGGTGGCGGCGGTGGGGGCGGACGCCGGCGAGGCCGCGGCGGGCGCGGTGGCCATAGTGGTGGCGGCGGGCACGGCGGGCCCAGGCGCTAGGCCTGAGCTGGTTGAAGCAGGGGTCTGGGTGGAACTCCGGGCCCTCGTTTGAAAACCGGCAGTGATGAGAGAGTTGGCTGTCTGAAGTTTGTTGTATCGGTGGAGATCGGGCGATCCATTACTACGTAGGTACAATTTGAGCGGAGGACAATTCATGGCCAATTTAACGGCGTTATCGTCAATCGTGGCGGAGTTGAAGGGGGAAAGAGCGAATCTGATCAATCAACTCAGGCATGTCGATGCGGCTCTTTCCGTGCTGGGCAAGTTGAACGGGGGAAGTTCTTCTGCGGCGCCGAAGCAACACGTTTCCGCGGCAGCGCGCAGGAAGATGAGCCTGGCGCAGAAAGCCCGGTGGGCCCGGCGCGCAGCGGCCAACGGCAAGGTGACAGCGCCGAGTCCCAAACGAGGCATGTCGGCAGCCGTCAGAAGGAAGATTGCGGCAGCTCAGCGCGCACGCTGGGCGAAAGTCAAGGCGAGCCAGAAGGCGTAAACCGGCGATCTGGTAACTTGGGAAGCGGAGGCGCGCCATAGGGCGGGTGCTGTCACGGTGAGAAAAAGCCCTTTTAACTGATAACGCCCTTGGGAACCTTGCCCACCCGGATCGCCATCCCCGGCCATGCGGCTGGCTTCCAGACTCGGTGCAACGTCCGTGCTTCTCCGCAGGCGTGCTCCAACCGATACTCGATCAATCCCCGGTCTCCCTGGTCCAGCATGGCCACTTCGCTGGTGGGGGGTATGCAAATCACAGCCGATGATCTTCATGGCTCGGATCCCTTCCTCCGAGCCTTGGTACGTTATGAGCGATTCCAAGTGTATCGGCGCTTCGGAGCCGACACGGTTATCTAATCAGCCAACATGCTCATCGCTGCAGTGCATCCCGGTAGGTCACTTCCTGGCCGTTATAGAGAAATGGTCCGCTTTTTTCTTCGATCCAGGTAATCTTCAGGGGCTTTGCTTTTGCATGGGCGAAGAGAGCCATAATTTTTTGCACATCCTGCGGCTTCATCTCGGCAAATCCGGTATTGTCACCCACCATCGCCACGCCGACAGGAACCGGCACCCCGAATGTCTTCACGGCATACTCGGACAACGGGAGATTTGTGACCGGGTTCCAGCTACACCCCCAAAGCACATTGCGATAGTTCGGGAACAGTGAATACGGCCATGCCTGGGGCGTGCATTGCGTGTCCTGATATGTTCCATGCGCAAACAGGCAGTAAGGTGCCTTGTCTGCAAATTGCGGGAATGCGCCCATACAGTCCGCAGTCAGAAAAGCCAGGTTCGGATTTTTCGCCGTGACTGCCGCAGTCAGCTCTTTCACCAACAACATGAAGGCGCGGTCTGCATACCCTGGTATCTGCTCAGTTCCCAGGTTGCCCGGTTCCACGACGTAAGTCTCATCCCACACAAACCCGTCTATTTCTTTGCCGTATTCCTCCAGCAAAGCTTGCAGATAATCTACGAAAAAATCATGCACGGCGGGGTGTAGCGGGTTCTGACCCGATACCGGGCCCTTAGTATCCGGTCCGGTCCAGCCGCCACTTTTAAGAATCCGGTCGGGTTTGTAGGTTTCTCCAACTCCCTCACAGACGTTGAGCGCATCCGCGTAATAGAGAATGACCCGGAAGCCCCGATCCTTGGCGTAGCGAATCCGCTTGTGCATCTCAGCCAGCGACATCTCCACTGGCTGCAAGTTTTTAACGTGCCAATCCGAGTCCGGCCCATCGCCCAGGCTTTGAACCATCGGGTCGCGCACGCTGGGAAACGCGATCCACTTGGAGTCAAGAGTGCGAGTGCGTTGATCGAAGGTATAACGTCCTACCAGGTCATACCAGCCGTGAATGGTCATGACCACACGATGACGATCCTCACGCGCAATCAGCTTTGTCAACGCGTCGATCTCAGCATACCAACCCGTGCCGTTGTTGCTGAGATAGTCATAGTGAACCATAGCCATGTCGTGAAGCCACGCAGGGCCCGGCTTCACATCCGCCAGGGCTGTCTCGTAGAACAAATTCAGAGCCCCGGATGTCTCCTGAGTGTGCAGAATCGTGTAGAACGATCTCCTTTCCGGCTGCGAAATTCCCACCGGCTCTGTGTACACCCAGCTGATGTCGCCGGCTGCATCTCCCAGCGCCAGCCGGAAAAATGTGCTGAATAGCGGATCGGCGCACACAGTCGAGTGAAGGCTGGTGCTATCGCAATACTCGTCAATGAGTGGAATCGCCAGGTGGTCTGCCCAATCCAGCCCGCTACTTGTGGCGCCACCCGCAAACTGAAATTTGTATCCGTTCTTGTTGTCCGGGTCTGACAGTGGCTTGCGCCGTCCAATGCCGTTTTTGAGCGGCAGAAATACTTTGCGTCCACTCGCCGGCAACTGGATGTTCTTTGGAAGATGAACCACCACGTTCTTCTTTAGAGGACGCTCGCTCCTGAAAGTGATGGTTTGTTCCAGAGCCACGGCTTTTCCGGTCAACTCCTGAAGGCCGATGTCGTACTCGACAGTGAGGGGATACGGGCTTCCGAACTCATACTCAAAATAGATCTTCGATCCTGCGCGCCGTGAACTCTTCGGGCTAGAGCAATCCATTCTCATTTCGCCGGCGACAACAATTCGCGGCAGGCTTGAGCCCAGGCGGCGATTGACCAGTTCTGTGGTGCCGCTCTTCAGCGAAAGAATGTCGCCATCTTTCGTAAGCGACAACCTCCAGCCGGCGCAATCCAGTCTCCAGCCCCCACTTAGCTTGTCTTCCGCAACCGGCAAGTCGGGCTGTGCCTCCTGCACCGAAACTTGCGCTTCGCCTTGCAAGACCAGTGCGGCCGCACCTAATGTCGAAACCGCTCTTTCCAGGAATGCCCGTCGGCTAGTTCGGTCTTTAGTCATGCCTCTCCTCGAAGTGGTTGATCCCGGGTAAACCCGCCTTGCTCCACACTGACAGGAGGTTATTTTCCGGAATAATAATACATATTATGAATAGCGAGGACAAACTCCCTCGCGCACCTGACTTGCGGGCGGATTAGGGTTTGGAGCGAGAAAGCCGTGCGCTCGTGTGCTTCACTTACCGAACGTAAATCTTAAGTGTCCGATGGCACTAACCCCGGGCCGTCATACTGATTTCTTCGTTATTCGCCGGCGGCCGTTGACTCTGACAGCTCCTGTTCCTACCGCAACCCCCCGAACCCGGTAAATATCTCGAGTCGCGGCAGCAACAATCTGCACCATGGATGCGCGGGCTGCCGAGCGGTCGTGGCGTGCAATTGACTCTGCAACTACCTTATGCAGTGGAAGAGCGGCAAAAGAGGCCCCCTGTAGTTGTGTGGTAATCGTCCGGCTTGCGCGAAGGGCTGTGCCAATGGCTGCGGCCGTACTCTCGAGAAATTCATTGTGGGATGCGCTGAAAATTGATTCGTGAAACTCCATATCTGCCGCGATGAAAACCTCACTAGACGAAAAGGATATCTCCATCTCGTGAAACCAGTGCTTCATCGCCGCCACTTCGTTCAAAGTTGCACGGTCCGCTGCGAGCTCCGCGGCCGCTGGTTCGAGGATCATGCGAAAATCGCACAAGCTCTCGACAAATGAATCGTCCACTCCTGCTTCGCATTGCCACATCAACACGTCAGGATCAAGGAGGCTCCATTTGCTTCGCGGGCGCAATCGCATTCCGGTCCTTGGTCCTACATCCAGGAGTCCCTTCGCCGCTAACATCTTTAGCAGCTTCGCGGAGAGCCGTCCGGCTCACATCATATTTGCGGCACAACTCGGCCTCATTGGGCAGAGTCAATTCTTTTTGGCGCCTCTCGGCAGCGATCAACTTCAGAGCCAGGTTCCGCGCAACTTGGTCATGCAACCGCGCCCTTTGGACACGGATCAATGTGCCTGCACATATTCCTCGTGTTTTTTCATTTGACCGGCTGTATTGGCGGGTGGCCCGGCCAAGCGCGTACGATTTTACTCTTGTTTACTCTTGAGGGTGCCCCGTCCAAGCTTTGCTTGGGCGGGGATTTTCTGCCGGAGCCCTTACCTTTAGCGTGGGAAATATCCCCATCTTCTCCCGCCACCGCGCCGTCCACTGCGATTGCAATCTCCACGACTCCGGCTGCTCCCGTCCAGTAGTGGTGAAAGCTGCTCCACTCCGAATCCTCCGCTCGCGCCACTAGCCCGCGGGTTACCGGATTGCGATGAATGTAGCGAAGCTTTTCTTTGAATTTGCGTTCGCTCCAAACGTTGAAGTCATAGTAGCGCGCCTGCCAGAAGGATTCCTCGGCCCGCAACGCCAACCGCCGCGCCACTCCCTGCTTGAGCGACTGCACCGCTTGCGCCAGGGTTCCGCGTTCGGGTTCGCTCACCAGAAGATGGACGTGCTCCGGCATCACTACATAGCCGTAGACACACAACTCGTACGCTTGCCGGATGCGCTCCAGCGCGGATTCGAAAATCCGGCGCGGGTCAGCGCTCGCGAGTTTTGGCTCGCGGCCAGACCACTTTCCCATGCTTGCGCGCTAGCGTCGGGGAATGCCCGTTCGCCTCAAGCGCTACTACGGAACCAGCCATCTGCATTTCATCACATTCTCCTGCTATCATCGCCAGCCCTGGCTAGCGAGTGCACGCCGCCGCGACCAGTCCCTCAAAGTCTTCGAGCAAGTGCGCCAGCGCAATAGTTTTGTGGTCGTGGGTTCCGTCGTCATGCCTGAACACGTGCACCTGCTGATCAGTGAGCCGGAGAAGGGCGATCCTTCGCGGGTGGTGCAGGCGATCAAGCAGGGCCTTGCGCGTCTGGTTCTGCGGCCCTGGAGGCGGCAGCGAGCGCACCCAACCTTGTTTGCGGCTGGGCCGGAACACGTCTGGCAGAAGCGCTTTTATGATTTCAATGTCTGGAGCAGGCACAAGCGAGTCGAGAAGCTGAGCTGAATGAATGGGGAGCGGCGATGATGCGGGTGAAAAGCGATGCTGCCTGAGTCCATCTCGCCCCACCCTTCGACTTCGCTCAGGGCAGGCTCTTTGCGAAAGGCAAAGGCGCAAAGGTGGGCACCCTTCGTTTGGGACTTCGACAACCCAACTTCTCACGGGAAAGGTCCGCGACCTGCCAGCACGCCGCGCATGTAGGCAAAGCTGCCGATTACGCCGGGCATGGGATCGTCGGCATGGATCTCATACTCCAGATCCACAAAGCCCGGATATCGGATGGCGGTTAAGGCTTCGAAGATTGCGAGGACCGGGATTTTTCCCTCCCCAACTGCGACCTGACTTTCTTTGCTGTGAAAATCCGCGAGGTCCTTCATGTGAACATTGAATAGCCGAGGGCCGGCTGCGTGAATCGCCTGGACCACATCGGTTCCTGCGCGCACGGTGTGGCCGACATCCAGGCAGCAGCCTATGCGGCTGTCCAAATCTTTGACCGCCGCTAAAACGTTCAGAGGGGAAGGCCAGAGCGGATCTTCCGGGCCGTGGTTGTGGATGGCGATGCGGATATCGTATTCCTTTACGAACTTCTCGATGCGCTTAAGGATGGCGGGCTCGCTGCATCCGGCAACGATCACCGGTACAGACGCCCGTTTGGCGTATTCGAACTGGCTGCGAATGTCGCTGTCATCGGCTTTGGTGAAGTAGACGACGCCCGCCGCGTGGAGCTCGATGCCGGCCGCAGCGTAATCGGCAATCGCTTTGCTTTCCTCCGATGGGTCCATGGGAAGATGGTCTTTGACATCCTTGGCATTCAGCGCCGACACCTTGAGCTGCTTCATGAAGGCAATTAACCGGGCGCGATCGAAATTGCGGAAGGTGTAACTGGCGACTCCAAGACGAATGGGGGCCGGCTGTTCAGCCGAGGCCGACCTTGCAGAGAAAACAGACGACGGGGCCGATATGGCACAGGCAGCCGTTGTGATTGCGCCGGACTGCACAAACTGACGGCGGGAAATGATTTGTTTAATCGTCATGTGTACGTATTACTCTGAATTCCAGGTTTTACAACAACTAGATATGAGGCGCCCAACCCTTCTCGTATTCGCGTGCCCAGTGTTGCATGGCCTGGGGATCATCGAGAATATGTCCGTTGGAAGGATCGAGTTTTAGATCGCGCTGGAGTTCCCATGCAATGTTGGATACCTGAAGCATGGTGACGGCGACGTTACCGGCGGAGATCGGGGCGTTGAGTTTCTCGCCGGTGCGAATCCCGGCGATGAAATTGGCAAAATGCAAGCTGGTCATTGAATCAATGCCGGTGAGGTCGCTCGAAGAGGTGGCGGTGCCGGCCTTGAATTCGCTGGTCTTGACGCCCTTCAGATCATAAATCTCGTAGCCATCCCGATCTACCAGCACGGAGCCTTCGGTTCCCATGATGGTTGCGCCGCGATCGCGGCCGTAGAACTTCATCTCCTGGCAACTCTTTCCCTCCCATGAAATCAATTTGCCGTCATATTCAAAGTTGGTAATCAGCGTGTCGTAGAACTGCCAATCGTCGTGAAACTGGTATCTTCCGCCAGAGGAATTCACGCGATGGGGATAGTCCACGCCGAGGGCCCAGCGGCAAACGTCTACCTCGTGGGTTCCGTTGTTCAGAGATTCCCCGGTGCCCCAGTTGCGGAACCAGTGCCAGTTGTACGGATGCACATTGTCTTTGTAGGGCATCCGCGGCGCTGGGCCCTGCCAAAGGTCCCAGTCGAGAGTGGCGGGCACGGGAATCTCTTTGCCAGTGCCAATGGATTGGCGGGCATTGCTGTACCAGCACTTGGCGTAGTAAGGCCGGCCGATGAGCCCCTCGTGAATCCTGCCGACGATCTCGATGGTGTGCGGGGAAGAGCGCTGCTGGTTTCCCATCTGTACCAGCTTTCCGTATTTCTGCTGCGCTTGGACGAGTAACGCGCCTTCCGCCGGATTATGGCTGCACGGTTTTTCTACATAAACATGCTTGCCGGCCTGAAGGGCTGCAATCGCCATCGGGGTATGCCAGTGGTCCGGAGTGGCAATCGTGATGGCATCGACATCTTTCTGTTCGAGAGCCTTGCGGAAGTCCTGGTGAGTTGCGGCGGAGTAACCCAGTTGACGCTGCACGTGGCCGGAAAACTTCGCCATGATGTTTTTATCTACATCACAGACTCGGGTGAGGCGGGCGGTCTGGCTATTGTCTTTGAGGGCGGCCAAGTGCGCTTGCGCACGCTCGTTAAGGCCGAAGGCGGCAAAGTTGACGCGTTCGTTGGCGCCCGCGATTTGAGCGTAGCTCCTGGCTGTAGTCCCGATTGCCATACCGGCGGCGCCCACTGCGAGTGAATCGAGAAACTCCCGTCGTGTGATCAATCCATCCCCCTCTCGGTTACAGGAATCGTGGGTGCCGCTCCGCGTTATCGAGGCCGGACTAACAGGCGAAACCATCCTGGCGGAGATCGTCCTTCAAACCCTTCATGCTGACCCGGGTCGATGCTTCGGGTGTCCCGGCGCCGCGCCAGTGCGTTTCCAGGCTCACGGCGTGGTGGTATCCCTGTGCAGCCAACGCCTTGAACTGACCGGTCCAATTCACCATGCCTCCACCGACCGGCGCCCAATCGAACCCACCTCCGGGTTTTCTTACCACATCCTTGCAATGGCAGTGGCCGATGCGATGTTTGGGCAGTAGATCGTATCCGTCGGGGTAGGGGATTTCTCCCGCAGCCGCTGCGTTGCCCGGATCCCAATTGAGCATGAAATGGTTCGACGGGACGGCCGCGAGAGTGCGCGCCGCCTCGGCCCCGGTGGCCGTGTTGCAAGACATTTCGTTTTCCAGGACGAGGATCAAACCGTGCTTACCACAGCGTTCGGCGGCTTCCTGTAGTTTCTGGTAGATGGCCGCCCGGTAGGGTTTGGGATCTTCAATACGCCAGAAATCAAAGCAGCGAATGCGGTCTGTGCCGAAAACTTTCGCCAGGCTGATGCATCGGGTGAGGACTTCATCCTGCGCGTGGAAATCTGCGCTCGCGTGGAACTGATCGCGCTCTTGAGTTTTGGAGCGGGGCGCACCTGGCCAGTCCACCTTAAACAGCGGGCTGGCGATATCGGCAACGCGAAGCTGGTAGCGGGCCAGAATCTTTTGGCATTCAGCGATTTCTTTGGGAGTCAGGTCAGCAATGTTTTTGTTCCACATGCCCCGCAACTCAATCCAGTGCAACTGGAAATCGCGGGCGGCCACCTGGCAACTGTGTTCGAAATCCTGGGAGATTTCGTCGTTAATGACCGACAAGCGAAAAGGGCACTTGCGCAGGGTGGGATTAGCGAACATAAGATCTGCCGGGCGCGCCGCTGACAGTGCCGCGGCCGTCGTCTGAAGAAAGCGTCTGCGCGAGACTCTCATGAATTTCTCCGTTGTTCTTCGGACAGAAGCCGGTTGCCGGCAGACCATGATTCACACAATCACCGCGAAATGCAAGGGCAGAGCTAAGGGTTTCCGCGCCGGCCACAAAAGAGCCCGAATCCGGAGGTTTTGCCGGGTCATCCAAAGTGGTAAGTGGAGTATCGATATGAAATATCCGAGCAGGATTGAAAGCGAAGTCTCTACCTGGCCAAGGGTCTCGGTTCATGCGCACCGCTTCGGGGGGAAAGAATTCCGTTTCCGGAGCGCCGAGATCGGGCACATCCATGCTGACGGGTTGGTAGACATTCCGTTTCCGCGGGCGATTCGCGATGTGCTTTTGAAGGAAGGCCAGGCTGAGCGGCACCACTGGGTTCCGAACTCGGGTTGGACCAGTTTTCGGGTTCGCAGTGAGGACGATGTGAAGCATGCGCTGTGGCTGATGCGAATCTCGTACCTGCGCTACGCGTTAAAGGAGGCAAGGAATGCCGAGCAATTCCTTGAGGATGAGAGCAGAGCGTTCGAACTGGCTCCGCGTTTGCAGGCGCTCCTCGCGAAGCATGGGTCGTCGAAAACGGGCTCGACGCAGGTCGAAGCCTTAGCCAGTTAAGAAGGAGTATGTCATGGCAAGAGTGGAAGGTGTTGATCCGCAACAGACCTCGTTCCTGATGCGGCAGGTCTTCAAGAAAGTGAGGAAAATGGTGGGGCGCGACCTGACGCCGCAGAAGATTCAGGCGCGGGTGCCCCGCGTTTTCTGGGTGAATGTTCTTACCGAATGGTTGCTGGGCCAGAGAGCAACGGTTCCGCAACGGCTGAGGGCCCTAGTGTTGCTGCGCACGGCGGCGCGGGTTGGATGCCCATTTTGAATTGACGCCAATTCTGCCGGTGGCAGAATGTACGGATACAGCGATGAGCAAATCACCGCGATCCGTGAGGGGAGCGTCGAAGGTTTTACGCTGCCCGAGATGGCTCTGCTGCGCATGGCGGACGCCATGGCGGAGACCCCATCAAATGTAAGCGAGGAACTCTATGGGGAGCTGCGGCGGCATTTTTCCGAGGAACAACTAATTGAACTTGCCGCGAGCGCGGCGCAGGAAAATTATCGCGCGCGATACAACCGCGTTTTCGATGTGGAGAGCGATGGACTGTACCGGAAGGGGTTGAGGTTCAAGCAGCGAAACTCCGAGATTCATCTCGAACAGGCTCGTTGAGTTTATTCCCGCTTGGCTGGCTGGTGGCCGACTCCCACGTGAGGGGCACCAGCCTTTCCGTAGTGTCCCCCGGCTCCAAAATCCCCAAGAGCTGCCTTCCTCAAGTTATGATAGAGCCGGTCAAAAACGTCGGCCGATGCGTCTCAGCTATCGGTAGGCAAGTCTAAAGCGTAGTTCGAGTCGGCCCTCTTTTGTCGCGGGCAAGAGGTGGAAGAATATCTTGAAGAACTCAACACGCCGGAAATTTCTGTCCACGGTAGGAACTGGGTTGGGAATCGCGGCACTCCGGGGGCAGGTTGCCGGATTCGCCCGCGCGGTCCCGATGGGTGATGAGCCGCGCGCGGTGGGGAAGGGCCACGCTACCGCGACCCGATTCCTGAATCACCGCACCGATAATGACCTGGTCGCAACCCTGGGTACCTGCTATCAGAGTGATTTTCGTTTCTTCACCATGCTGCAACAGGAGGCATGGGACTTCTTACGTTGGGAGACGATGGGCAATGCGGTGCAGGCGCACCGCACCTGGTACCACTGGCCGTATGAGCAACATTTGCACGTGCAGGTGAACGATGCCGATGTACCTTCAGGCTCGCTGCAGGTGGAGCAGGTGGAACAGCAGTTCGACTTCCGCCAGATTGATGTCTCTTCGCGGTCCGTAAAGATCGAGCGTCTGGACATGATGAGGTCGCCTCGTCAATGGACGACGGCGCTGCGAGTGACGAACCTGCAAAGCGCTCCGGCCAAGATCGCGGTGGAGTTTGAGTGGACGGGCAAGGGCAATCCTCCGCTCGAGGTGCAGCCATGGTCGGATCAGGATGAAAAGGGGTTCGCGTATTCGATTGCCGATGGGCCGCCCATCCTCGTGGCCCCAGGGTCCAACGGAACCTGGGAAAAGAAAGGTGATACTGCGGTTGGTAACCGGTGGGAGATCAACCTGAAGCCGGGTGAGGCGACAGGGCTTACGCTCAACGTACATATTGGTTGGGCGGTGCTCCCCGAGTACAAGGACAAGGGACCCGGAATTCGCAGCACGGTTGAGCAGGCGGTGATCGACCGCCGGGGCGACGCGGAGGGTTTCCGGCGGGTGACGGCAGGGCTTGGGGTTGGTTCGGCTGGCGAGCAATGGGCCGACCTGGAGGAGATTTGTGAAGCGCGCCGCCGCTACTTGTATGAACGGATGCCGCGCCTGCAGGGATTCGATCCGGAGTGGGCGGGCATGTGGTCCTACATGTTCGATGTGATCCGCAGCGGAATTTATCCGGCGCAGGCGGATTTCAAGGATGTGTGGATTGTCGGGGACCTGGTGGTTTATCGGGAAGAGTTTACCTGGGACGGGCCGTCGTCGGTGCACACGTTCTGCAACTGGGACGCCGACATTGGCACCCGCGCCCTGCGGACGTATTTGTTAGCTGCTACCAAGGCGGATGGGGAGTTGTCGGTGTCTTCGAATCCCTACCGTGCGTATCCCAATCCCACGCCACAACTCACGAACAACACCATGGCCCTGTGGGAGTGCTATCAGATGACGCATGACAAGGGTCTGCTGGCGGATTGCTATCCGGCGCTGGTGCGGCATGTGCGCTGGCTGGAAAACAAGCAGAACCACACGCCCGACGGCCCATTGATGGACATCGGTTACAACATCGATTACGGGCCGCCATCGTTGTATGACACGCCGACCATCTGGCCGGATGTGCAATTCTTCCTGGTAGACCACTACCGCAAACTGGGGCAGATTGCGTCCCTGATTGGCAAGCCGCAGGAAGAGGCTACGGAATGGAGCGGCAAATCGGAGCGGCTGGCGGCGGCGATTCGCAAATACATGTGGGACGACAAGAATGGAACGTTCTGGTGCGTCTCGGACAAACTGGCATTCAAGCCGGTCGCTTCTCCCATTGAGTTTCATGGCATGGCCACGGGGGTGCCCTCGCGCGAGCAAGCGCGGCGGCTGCTGACCCGGCTCAAGGATCCGGCGAAGTACGCGCCCAGCGCGAAGTATCCCTATGGGCTTCCCAGCGCGCCGTTCGATTCGCCGCTTTTTGTGGTGAAAGACAGTTGGAGCGGGACGATCTGGCCGATTCAGACTTACTACACGGTCCGGGGACTGGCGAACTACGGTTATCAGGATGAAGCCGCTGCCCTGGCCGCCAACCTTTACGGGATGATGGCGCGCAGCTACCGGGAAACTGGAACCGTTTGGGAGCAATACGACCCACGCAATGGAAAAGATCTAACGAGCAGCAGTGCGGAAGGGAGCGGCACGGCGGAAGTCGGACGCGGCCACTTCGTCTCCGGCATCGCGACCTCCGTCGGGGATATGTTGTTACGGGGCGTGTTCGGGTTCGAGCGGACCGATGAAGCGTCGGCCTTCTATCTCACGCCGCGACCCATAAGTGGAGAGTGGCACGGTATTGAGAATCTGCAGTTAAGCGGTGCGACGCGACTGGCGATCCAAATCAAAAATGAAGACAGCGCGGTGGTATGCAGACTGAAATTTTCCGGGCTGGATGCGGGGTCTCATTCGGTTGAGGTTCACCAGCTCAACGTTGAGGACGGCACACGGAAATTGGTCAAGAAATTAAGGCTCGACCGGCAGAACGAGGTTACGGCGAAGCTGGAGAAGCCCAAGGGCGGACGGTATTTGTGGGAGGTTCGGTGATATGCAAGGCTTTTGAGGTCTTGAAAAGGAGAATCCATGAGTGCGACGCGAACTTCCCCGGCCGATGCGCAAACAAAAATTGCAGCCGTACTGGCCGCGCTTTCCGAAAGTTGGAACCGGCATGACATGGTGGGGTACGCTTCACACTTCTGCGAAGACGCCGACTTTGTGAATGTGCTGGGCATGCACGTGCGGGGGCGCGCCGCGATCGAGGCGCAGCACATTGCCATTCATAAAACGGTCTTTCGCAACAGCCAGTTGGAGGCCTTGCAGCAGACGGTGCGTTTCTTAACTCCCGAGGTGGCGGTGGCGCACGTTAACTGGCAGATGACCGGGCACGACACCAGCCAGACCAAGGAATGGCAGCCCGGCGCGGCGCGCAAGGGGGTTCTGACAGCGGTTCTGGTGCCCGAAGGCGATACCTGGCGGATCAGCGCCTTGCACAATACGGACAGCGTTTCAGTTCCGGCCCTGGGGGCGGGGCCGAAATAGAATTCAGATTTCTGTGGCTCCGCCGGGAGTGAGCGTTTCGCGGCCAAGTGGATCGTCCTTGTGCGTTTCAGTTGAGGGTTCGCCCAGGATAGGTTCGTGGCTTCGGGCTGGGTCCCATGTTTGCCAACACCGGGCAAACATGGGGCACCCAAGGTTGAAAGAGCGGTTCTCGTTTCGTGGGCGGTTAGACGACTATTTTGTTTGTTACTCGGTTTCGGTTGAATGTTTGGCCGTGAGGTTCGTGGCTTCGGGCTGGGTCCCATGTTTGCCAACACCGGGCAAACATGGGGCACCCAAGATTGAAAGAGCGGTTCTCGTTTCGTGGGCGGTTAGACGACTATTTTGTTTGTTACTTGGTTTCGGTTGAATGTTTGGCTGTGAGATGTTTTCGTGGTTCTTCGGCTGGCGGTTCGGAAGTGGGAAATGAGGGGAGCGGGACCCGCCGCCCGGCGGTCGTTTGCCAAAGAAATGTGGGAAGCAGCGGAATGGGGAGGAATAGAATTATTGGTTACATCATTCCTTTATATATGAGGCACTCATGGACATAGCTATCGCGCAGGCACCTTCGGCGAAGTCTGCCGGGAAGCTGGTTGTAGATCCGGCACACGATTTGTATCGCGCAGGACAACATCCACTGGATTCGATTTTTGCTCCCAAGAGCGTAGCCGTCATAGGAGCCACCGAACGGCAGGGAAGTGTAGGCCGTTCGGTGCTCTGGAACCTGATGAGTTCTCCGTTTGGGGGGGCGGTCTATCCGGTGAATCCCAAACATGCGAGCGTGCTTGGCATTCATGCGTACCGAGGGTTGCGTGAAATACCAGAGCGGCCGGACCTGGTGGTGGTGACGACTCCCGCGACAAGCGTGCCGGACATTATGCGGGAGTGCGTGCAGGCGGGCGTGCCCGCGGGCATTATCATCTCGGCTGGGTTCCGCGAGCATGGCGACGCAGGCAAAGAACTGGAACGGCAAGTGGCGGAGATCATCCGCGGACGCATGCGCGTGATCGGCCCCAACTGCCTGGGAGTGATGAATCCCATCGGCGGGCTGAATGCGACCTTCGCCAGCGCGATGGCGCGGCCCGGCAACGTAGCGTTCATCAGCCAGAGCGGCGCGCTGTGCACGGCAGTGCTCGATTGGAGCCTGCGAGAGATGGTGGGCTTCAGCGGCTTCGTTTCCATTGGTTCGATGCTGGACGTGGGCTGGGGCGATCTGATCGAGTATTTCGGTGACGACCGCCACACGCATTCCATTGTCATCTATATGGAATCGGTGGGCGATGCGCGCGCCTTCCTCTCGGCGGCGCGCGAGGTTTCCCTGAACAAGCCGGTGATCGTGATCAAGGCGGGGCGGACAGCGGCAGCCGCCAAAGCTGCCGCTTCGCACACCGGAACGCTCACCGGGAGCGATCAGGTGCTGGATGCGGCTTTCCGCCGCAGCGGCGTGCTGCGCGTGAGTTCCATTGCTCACCTCTTTTATATGTCCGAAGTCCTGGCCAAGCAGCCCCGCCCGCGCGGTCCGCGCATGGCCATTCTGACCAATGCCGGCGGCCCCGGCGTTCTGGCTACCGATGCGCTAATCGCGGGGGGCGGACAACTGGCGGAACTCTCCCCGGAAACGATGGAAACCTACAACAGCTTTCTGCCCGCGCCGTGGAGCCACAACAATCCGATTGACATCCTGGGCGACGCAGAACCGGAGCGCTATGCGCGAGCTCTGGAAGTGGCAGCCAAGGATCCGAATATTGATGGGACTCTGGTGGTCCTCACTCCGCAGGGCATGACCAATCCGACGCAGATTGCCGAAAAGCTCAAGCCTTACGCCCAATCCACGGGAAAACCGGTGCTGGCAAGCTGGATGGGCGGCGCGGACGTAGCCGGAGGAGAAGAAATTCTGAACCGTGCTGGAATTCCAACCTTTCCATTTCCTGACAGCGCGGCTCTGGCCTTTTGCTACATGTGGCAATACGCCTACAACCTGAAGGGGCTGTACGAGACGCCATCGCTTCGTTCGGACGGCGCCGAACACGACCGCGCGTTAGCGGAGAGCATTCTACAGAAGGCGCGGAGTGCGGGGCGCACACTGCTTACCGAGTACGAATCCAAGCAGCTGCTTACGGCGTACGGCATTCCCACAGTGCGTACGGAAATTGCCGGAAGCGCCGACGAAGCGGTGCGTCTGGCCGCGGAAATTGGGTACCCGGTCGTGCTTAAGTTGCATTCGGAAACCATCACTCACAAAACCGATGTGGGTGGGGTACAGCTCAACCTGAAGAATGCGGATCAGGTGCGCGGGGCATTCGACGAGATCCAGAGCCGGGTGCAGGAGAAGCAAGGGGCCGGGCACTTCCTGGGCGTGACCGTGCAGCCGATGGCAAAGCTGGATGGCTATGAACTCATCATCGGCAGTTCGCTGGACAGCCAGTTCGGTCCGGTGCTGCTGTTTGGCGCCGGCGGACAACTGGTGGAGGTTTCCAAAGACCGAGCTCTGGCTTTGCCTCCGCTCAACAGCACGCTGGCGCGCCGCATGATGGAGCAGACCAATATCTACACTGCGCTGAAAGGCGTACGGGGCAGGCCGCCGGTGGACCTGGAAGGACTGGAAGCTCTCCTGGTGCGGTTCGGAGAACTGGTGGCGGAACAGCCGTGGATTCGGGAAATCGATATCAATCCGCTGCTGGCCTCACCGGAACGGTTGCTGGCGCTGGACGCGCGCGTGGTTCTGCATCCCGCGGAGATGCGTGACGAGCAGCTGCCGAGACCGGCCATCCGGCCATACCCGACGCAATATGTTGGCGAATGGACAATGAAGGATGGGAGTAGTGTCACCCTTCGTCCTATCCGCCCGGAAGACGAGCCGCTGATGATTCGCTTCCACGGCAAGCTTTCGGAGCGCAGCGTATACCTGCGCTACTTCCAGCCCATGAAGCTGAGCACGCGCACGGCGCACGAACGCCTGACGCGCATCTGCTTCATCGACTACGACAGGGAGATGGCGCTGATTGCCCAGCGATGTGAGCCCGGGTCGGGAGAGTGCCAGGTTCTGGGCGTCGGGCGGCTGAGCAAATTGCACGGCACGGATTCGGCGGAACTGGCGGTCGTGATTCTCGACGATTTCCAGCACCAGGGGTTGGGCACGGAATTGGTGCGCCGCTGCATTCAGGTCGCGAGGGCGGAGAAACTCAAGCGTGTGGTCTCCAGCATCCTGACGGAAAATTCCGAAATGCAGGCGATCTGCAGAAAGCTGGGCTTCCGGCTGCAGGCTGTGTTGGAAGACAATCTCGTGCGGGCGGAACTCGAACTCTGAGTCAGGGCAAGAAGTTTCTCAGGCTCATCTTTCGATAGTTGAGAGGAATCGCGCCAGCGCGAAAAGGGGCGCGATTTCTCTGGCTGGTTGTAACTCAATTCTCCCCACTTGGAAATATGGCTAGGTAGGAAGCCAGCGTTTCTGCCATCTACTCACCAGCCGTCAACATTCCTGAGCATATCGATCAGCCTCAACTTCGGAGGGAATCGATGAACGGCCGTTTGTCCTCAGCCCTGGGCCGGAAACACCGTCTGCACCCTGTGACAGCGGTCACAGCTTAGCGGGAGGGTTTGCACGACAATTCAAATGGCCGAAAACTCAGGCCCGAGAAGTCTCAGGAAGGGGGATGCCAGAATGTTTGAACAGGAAGCAGAACTGGAAAAGCATCAGTCGGGCATTGTTCCATTGCTCCTGATCGTGGCGCTGCTGGCGGGCGTTGTGGGTGTGCTCGGGTATTACATCTGGGAAAGCAAGCAAACAGTATTAACGCGCGAACGGGCGGAGAATGTTGTGGTCGCGGCATTGCAAGCCCAAGGTCCCGTTGCGATTCAGTTCTACACCGGAGCGGTGACTACCAGCGTGGATGTTCATCCACGTGATCCGAACTACCGTCTTCTGCAGAAGGCGGGGTGGCTGAACGTAGGGAAGGATAAGGGCCGGGTGACACTGGTTACGCTGACTTCCAAAGGCGAACAGTTATTGCAGCAGATTTCCGGCGTTCAGAAGACCGAGCAAAAAGACAAGACGATGGCCTACAAGGTTCCGATCGCGGAGCGCCAGTTGGTAGAGATTTCCGGCATCAAAATGCAGGCGCCCACCCGGGCGCTGGTGGAGTACAGCTGGAAATGGGCACCGAACCAATTGGGAGATGTATTTGAGGCGTCGGGACCGCTGGTGCAAGGCTTCAGTACTTGGGAGCGCGGGACCCTGATCCAGAAGTACGGGGTGGATTTTTATCATGCCGCTCCAGCCAAAGTTGTGCTCACGCTCATGAAAACCGACAAGGGCTGGCAGGTAGCGACGGAATAATGAGGCCTGAGATCAGCCCGAAGAGACAAAGCTCGTAGAGAGCTTGGTAGATTGGCAATGGGTGGCCGTACTAGCAACTATTGCGGAGCAGGGAAGCGTTGGGCTTCTCTTCGCCCGCCCATAGTCGCGCCGAGCGAACGGTAAAACCTGGCATGAGATCGTTTTTTAACCCTGCCGCGAAGGTAGGGTTGACAATCGCGTGAGTTCCTAAACCCCGAAGCACAGGCAATCTGCAGTGGGAAGTTCCTTTCTGCACGGCTTAGTCGAGACCGCCAGGTGATTGCTGTGGGCATCGTCACATAGAAGGTTTGCCGCGATGGAGATGCGAAGAACTATGTCAAAAGATTCGCGCTGCGAAATGCAGAGCGGGCCATCGGGAAAGAAGTGGATCGCCGATTCCCTGCCGGATGCACGCCGAATCACGGCGCCTTAGCGTTGGATGTGCGAATGCCGGCGTTCCAGCGGTTTACCATGGATGCCCCGGTGTCTGGGTTTTTTCTCTCGGCGCGAGCCCAATATAGACCCGGCTAACGGCACTTTCGGGGATCGCGGTGAACCGGCAAGGCGGGGAAGTTTTGGAGGAACAATTTCGTACGGTGGAACGCCGCATTTTGCCACCGAATCAAGTTGCCAGGTTCATTGCCTCGCCTGATACTCTCCTGCCGAGGGGAGGCCGCAATCTGACTGCAGTTTTACAGCATTGGCGCCGCGCAAGCAAAGTTCTGCGTGGGGAAAGATCCAGCGAAGGGGGCTTCTCCATTTATCTAGATTCTTATTGCTCATAAGGAGAGATGTTTGCAAATGGGGAAGATCGGACTCGAATACGGAAGTGACCATTGGGGACTCGATGTTCCCGAGAATGCGATCGTCATAAGTGACATTCCAGCCGAGCAGGTGCGGCCTGCTTTGCCAGACCCGGTTTCTGCTCTGCGCGATGCGTTGGCTGAACCCATGGGTATTGATCCCCTTGAAAAATTGATTGACCGCAATACTAAGGTGTCGATCACTGTGAACGACTGGATGGGAGGAAGCTTCTATGCTCTTCCGGTTGTGCTTGACCTGCTGCATAAAAAGGGTCTGAAAGATCGGGATATCCGCATCATGATTGCAGGGGGCACTCACGCGAAGGTCACCCGGAGACAGCTCTACGCCTCGAACATGGGGCGCTGGAAGACGGGGAACAAGCCGCCATTCGCGGAAGCGTTTCGAATTTTGCCCCCGGAGATCATTGAGACATGGAGCCATCCGGGCAACGACCGAATCGAGCGACATGATGCAGCCGATCTCGATTCCATGGTGAATCTTGGCGCTACGAAGCATGGCGGACTGGTGGAAGTGAACACCATCCTCAACGAGTCAGATGTAGTTATTCATCTCGGGTGGGGGCCTCTCCCATTGTCGCCCTGGGGCGGCTTTCTGGGCGGCGGAATTTTGGGCCTGACGAGCGCGCGATCCATCCTGGGGCATCATTGTCCTGACGTAATGAACCATCCCAACAGCACCCATGGCGATGCCAACAAACAGGTCTATGGCGATCACAAGTCCGCTCTGATGGAAAAGGTGCAACAGAACGTTCGCGCCAAATTTTTCCTGATCGATCCATACTTCAACGGCCGGGGCCAGTTTGCCGGAAGATGGTGGGCCGGAACGTGGAAGCCACTGCGCCAATCTCAGGTCGCTTATGCGCGAGAAGAATTTACGGTCAGGCTTCCACATAGCGCAGATGTCGTTGTGATGGACTGCCCGCCGTGGATGTTTCATGGCGCAACCAGCAATCCGCTGCTCGCGATGTCGCACGTCACGAGCGTGCTGAGAGGTTTCGTACCTCCCAACCCCTTACTGCGCAGGGGCGGCGTGGTCATCTGCGTCACTCCGTGCGACGGCACCATTGATGATTGGTACCGTCCTTCTGACCGCGAAGCTATGGCCCTCTACGCTCAGGTTGGGCAGGATGTCGATGACCTGTTCGACCGTTACTCCGAGGATTTCCTGAACCGGCCGGAGTACATCTACAAATACCAACACTGCTACGGACATCACGGGCTGCACGCTTTCTGGCTGCTGGCGGCGGAGCAATATGCGTTTGATCAGTCGAGCAAAATCATTTTCGCGGGAGCGGCAGATTCGGAGCCTTTGCGGCAGATGGGGGTACAGGCAACTGCGGATTTGAAATCCGCATGGGACGTGGCTACTGGCTTGTTAGGGAAGAATCATCCCGATGTTACCGTTCTTTCCAATTGCTCGAAGAGATTTGGATTGACGTTTGACGTGGCCAATGGCTGATGCACCAGTGAGCTAACGAAAGGATCGAGCGAATTATGAAGAGCAAAGCTCCCAGGATCAGTACTGCGGAGAAATCCCAACTCACTCACTTATTGGGAGTGGATTTTTCTGTTTTGCTGCCGCGAGAATGCAGCGAGTGTGTAGAGATCCTGCTGGAAAGGTTTCCCAAGGGGCTTGCCTTCCCGATCCATCAGCATAAGGAATGTGAGCAGATCTATTTTGTCCTGGAAGGCGAGGCTGAGGTGACGCTGGATGGGAAGGCACATCGAATCGGCAAGGGCGGTGTGGTTTACATCCCGAGATCGACCGACCACGCTGTCCGGAATGCGGGGAATTCGGAGCTGGTTTACCTGGTTGTCGAAACTTATCCAGAGGGATATCTACCCAACGAGCCAACCTGGGACTCGCATGTTGCGGTTTTGGAGAAACACTATGGCGTGATTGCTACGGGATCGAAGAAATGAGGGAGAAGATGGACATTCCGGTCAGCCAGTTTGAGACCTATGTGGATGGCCTGGACCATCCCGAGGATCTGGCATTTGACAAAGAGGGTGTGCTTTGGGCCGGCGGCGAGCTCGGGCAAATCTATCGGGTTCCAGAAAAGGGCCGGCTGGAGGAAGTGGCGAATATCGGGGGCTTCTGCCTGGGACTCAGCTTTTCTGCCGCCGACGATCTTTACGTTTGCAACGTGAAGCTGGCGTCGGTGATTAAGGTTCAGAAGAACGGCAAGTCGAGCCTGTTCGCGGATTGCGCGGGAGTCCATAGGCTGCGAGTTCCAAACTACAGCGTATTCGACCCCGCCGGAAACCTCTATGTTTCGGATTCAGGCGATTGGTCGAAGAGCAGCGGATGTATTGTGCGATTCGATGCCCAGGGCAAAGGCGAAATATTCCTGGAAGCGCCGCAGCCGTTTCCCAACGGTCTGGCGCTCAGCGCAGATGCAGGATTCCTATTTGTCGCGCAAAGCCACACCGACGATGTGCTGCAAGTGGAAATCCGCAAAGACGGAACTGCAGGCCATCGCGAAGTCTACGTAAGCGGAATGGAGCGTGTGCCCGATGGACTCGCTTTCGATACGGAAGGCAATTTGTATGTGAGTTGTTACGCCTCGGACAACATCTACAAGGTGACGCCAGACCGAAACGTGACTGTTCTGTCCTACGATCCCCAGGGTACTATTCTGGCGCGTCCTACCAATGTTGCGTTTGGCGGGAAGAACTTTGATGAATTATTCGTGGCTAATCTGGGCCGCTGGCACGTGAACCGGGTAAGGCTAGGCATTAAGGGACAGGCGCTGGCAAATCAGACGTAAACAGCCTAGCCGCTTTTTCCTAGGATGGGGAAATCTATCATGGGATGTGACAATGTGGCCGGAGTTACTGCGCTGGAGCCACGGCCGAAGGGAATGGCGGCACCGAAAAGCTTCGCGCCCTCGGACCCGGGTCACATTTCCCTTGACGCTAGGCGTTCATCACAAGGCAGGCCCGCCGGGTTGAAGGCGGATCGTGGAGGCCCAAGGTACAACATGAAGTCGCCGTAGATTTCCGTACACGTCGTTTCGTGGTGCTGTAGTCCAAAATTTCAAAGGGAGAACGAATCCAATGTTTCGTGGTCTTCACCATTTCAATCTGATTGTTTCCGACATGAGCAAAACGAAGGCCTTCTATAACGGAGTGCTGGGGCTGGAGATTGCGCTCGAAACAGAAATCGAAGATGCCGAATTCTCACGTGGCGTCGGGCTGCCGGGGACGAAAGTCCTGGCAACTTTTTTCAAGCTGCCCGATAACAATGGGCTCATTGAGACTTTTCAATATGTGCACCCGGAAGGTACACCAATCCCCTCCAATGCCAAAGCGAACGATGGCGGCTGGCAGCACCTGTGTTTCCAGGTGGATGACATTGAGAAGGCCAGCGAGCAACTGAAGGCCAAAGGCGTGAAATTCCTTTCCACGCCGGTCACTATTTCGAAGCAGCATCCTTATTTTGCCGGCGTGCGCTTCTGCTACTTCCACGGGCCCGATCGCGAAGTCCTGGAAATACTGCAAGGGTAGATGGAGCAGGTCTGCCACGTTCGGTACGATTGGCGCCGATCACGGCCCCCGCCAGGAAGGCGAGTGCCAATCAAACTGCGATCTGGTGCCAGTTCAGGGTTAGCGGCATGTCCCCCCCTCCTGAGGCAGAAGCAGCTTTTTGGATGATTTTCTTGCAATACGAGTTTGCCGGTGCAGGCGGCAGCCCTCAGCAGCCTCTTCGCGGCCCCTGCGAGACTCTTTTCGGGATGCGGAAGAATTTTTCTTGGCTCCTGCTATGTTTCGGAGTCTTATCAACCCTTGGGCACAACGCTTTGCAGCATATAAAATCCTGACTGGAACGCAGACGCGCCGGGAATGAGGCGTGTTTCGGTCCTTGAAAGGCATGCGACCGGGGTAGCTCACGGAAACGTGCATGCAACGCGGCATCATCCCGCCGTTCCTGAACATCTATTGAATGTGTCGCCACAAAACGGACTGGCCCCAAAGATTCAGGATTATGGCGTGATTGGCGACTGCCGCAGCGCGGCTTTGGTCTCGAAGTATGGATCGATTGACTGGCTGTGCTGGCCGCGTTTTGATAATTCTTCTATCTTTGCCGCCCTTCTCGACCCCCAAAAGGGCGGGTTTTGGTCCATTCACCCAGCGCGGCCATGCAATACGCGGCAAACCTATGTGCGGGACTCCAATATATTGCAGACGCGGTTTATCTGTGACGGCGGTCGGGCAACTCTGACCGATCTCATGCCAGTGTCTTCGGATGAATTCAAACAACAGAACATCCTTCCGGACCACGAAATCATTCGGGAAGTGCAATGCACCGAGGGCACGCTGGATCTCGAAATCAAGTTCCAACCCCGCGCCAATTACGGGAAGAAGGAGCTTCGTATCCGTGAATTTGGCGCATTGGGCCTGCAGATGGTTGATGGCCGGGGCGCTTACTGGCTGCGCAGCAGCATTCCATTAGGAGCCGGTGCCGATGGTATCAGCGCGTCTGCATCGCTGAAAAAGGGAGATACGCTTCAGTTTTCCCTGACCTACACCGAAGAGTCGCCTGCCATACTCCCCGCGCTGGGAGACAGGATCGCTCAGGCGATCGAGCGTTCGATTGCGTGGTGGATGCAGTGGGCAGACCGGTGCAAATATAAGGGCCGCTACCGCGAGGCCGTAATACGCAGCGCGCTGGCGCTCAAGCTGCTTTCCTACGCACCGTCTGGCGCGGTCGCGGCGGCAGCGACCAGCTCCCTTCCGGAAATAATCGGAGGCTCACTGAACTGGGACTATCGCTACTGCTGGCTGCGTGATTCGTCACTGACAATCCGCGCCTTGTTAGGCTTGGGTTATTTCGACGAGGCGGACAGCTTTCTCACCTGGCTTCTACACAGCACGAGGCTCACCCAACCGCAGCTGCGTGTTCTCTACACGGTGTTCGGTCAATCTACCCCTCGCGAGCGGCAATTACCGGGACTTTCCGGATATCGAGACTCGCGTCCCGTACGCATCGGAAACGGCGCGCGCGACCAGCTACAACTGGATATTTATGGAGAGGTAGTGGAGGCCACGGCGCAATACGCACAATATTTGAAACGATTCGACCGCATGACGGAAAAGGTCCTGATTGGCTTCGGAAAATATGTCGCCCACAATTGGGACCGGCCTGACGAAGGAATATGGGAACCGCGATCGGGCCGCGCGAACCATACTCATTCACGGCTCATGTGCTGGACTGCTTTGGACCGGCTGTTGGCGTTAAGCGAAAAGGAAGCTCTCGATGGAGTTCCGGTGGAATTGTTCACCCGCGAGCGGGATCGCATCCGGCAGCAGATCGAGGCTCGTGCCTGGAATGAATACTTACAGAGTTACGTAAGCACACTGGATGGGGATGGACTCGACGTGACCCTCCTGCGGATTCCTTGGTACGGATTCGAGCATGCCGACTCGTACCGGATGAAGCAAACCTACAAGAAAATCTGGGAAACCCTGAGTGCCGGGCCCGGTCTACTTTACCGCTATGGTCGCAACCCTCATGAAGGAGCGTTCGGGATTTGCGGCTTCTGGGCGGTCGAGCACCTAGCGCTGGGCGGTGGAACTCTGGAAGAGGCGTACGACATGTTCGAGCAACTGCTCAAGTATCAGAACGAGCTGGGGTTGTTTTCCGAGGAAATCGACCCACAAACTGGGGATGCGCTGGGCAACTTCCCCCAGGCATTTACCCACATCGGCCTGATCAGCGCCGCACTCACACTGGAAGAACAAGAAAAAGGCAAAGCTCCTCCCGCGGTTCAGGTCGGCTCCGATGTGAAATCCTCTGCATCAAAGGCGCAGGCATGAACTGGTCCAGTTGGCTTCTTTGGGGATTTGTCGCGACCCTGGTGTTCAGCACCGTCAGCGCGGCGACACAGGGGCTTGGCCTGACGCGCATGAATTTCCCTTACATCTTGGGAACGATTTTTACGCCCGACCGGGATAAGGCCAAATCCTATGGGTTCCTCGTGCAACTCGGAGTCGGGTGGCTGTCGTCTCTGATATACATCTTCATTTTTGAGTCTTTGGGCGCGGCTGGATGGTGGCGCGGCGCCCTCATCGGTGTGCTTCACGCGCTTTTTGTTTTGATTGTGGTAATGTCACTGCTGCCCGGTGTGCATCCGCGAATGGCGAGCGAACAGGCCGGACCGGCCGCGCAAAACCGGCTCGAGCCTCCCGGATTTATGGCGATGCACTACGGGTATCGTACGCCCCTGGCATTTCTGATATCGCACAGCCTGTTCGGCATCATCTTGGGAGCTTTCTACCACCTGAAGTAAATCAGCTCTGCGGATGAGGGCCGCGATTACGTCTCGCGAGAAGAACTCTTCGAAGAATTACTCAGCACTCCCGGGTCGGCGAGTGAGACTGTTAGGTTGTAGGAAGGCTCAATTTGCGGATCGCAAGATGAACTAAGCTTCTCGCACTCTTCGAGAGCGTTTTGAACGAATTCGGCGACCAGGTCGACTGCAGGCTCGTCCAGCAAGTTTTGCCGAAAACCGGGAATCGTTCGCACCGTATACCCACCGCCCAGGTACCCTGACCAGCCAAGGCTCGGGTCAGGATGAATTCCCAAGGGTTGACGTTCGGCATAGACATGCAGAACCCTTCCGTTGTAAGGCTTGGGTTCATAGACTTTCCAGGCCCGGTCGTAAGCCATGGCCAGTTGTTCGAGATGGTAGGTCAAAGAACGGTGGAAAGCATGGCCGTTCTTTCTGTGCATGAGGGTTTCCCAAAGCATCGCCGATCTTGCCTGGCAAACCTCGGTCACCCTTTTTGCGCGGGCGGAGACGTATGCCGCTCTTTGACCCAGTAAACGATTACTTAAGTTATTCCACTCCAAGGCTAACCTTTGCCGCCCGAGATAGTAGTGGCGGCGCGACCAACCGGTCTCCAGAGGAAGCTCGACGTATTTAGCAGTTGCCGAATTGATCATGAACACCAGTTCCACCAGTTCGCCTGACTCCTCCAGCCGGCGAGCCGCTTCTAACGCCACAATTCCGCCCAGGCAGTACCCGCCAAGGTAGTAGGGGCCGTGGGGCTGGACGGACCGAATCTCCTCGAGATAGTAGGCGGCCATCTCTTCCACCCTGGGTTCTTCAATTTTGCTGCCGTCCAATCCGCGCGATTGCAGCGCATACACCGGACGGTCCTTACCCAGGCGGCGTGCCAGGGGATGATACTCCAGAACATTGCCGCCATGGCTGTGGAAGAGAAACACCGGGCGCTTGTCCCCAGACCGCTCCAGGGATACGAGAGACGACCAGGAGTGCTTCGACCGTTTTTCATCGAGGAGCCGAGCCAATTGCTGAATGGTTGGGGCTTCGAGAAGCGAGGCAAGCGGCAGGCGAGTTTTGAGAACCGCTTCGATCTTGTTAGTGACGCTGACAGCGGAGAGTGACTGCCCTCCCAGCTCAAAGAAATCGTCGTGAATTCCAACATTCTCGGTGCGGAGAACTTCCTTCCAGATCTTGGTCAGAATTTTCTCCGTTTCACTGCGGGGAGCAACGTAAGTAATTAGCTCATGCGCAATCTCCACCGCTTCGGGCTGGTTTGAAGTAAGGGCATAAACAGCTTCCACCGGCGGACGTCGGCCGGAGTTCAAATTCGCAATTTGCAGAACTTCGCGTGAAGTGTCGATTACCAGTTCTTGCAGGACCTGCTCGAAAGAAACCAGCCACGCCGCAACCGTTGGCTCGGCGAAAAGCGCCCGATCGTACTGGCATTTGAGTTCCAGGGCGTCGCCCACCTCAACCGCATTCAAATACAATTCCAACGACTCAAAGGCCTTAGGATTGACCGCATAGTCGGCGGCAAAACCGGATTGCGGCAAATCGTTCAGGTTCCACTTCTTTACACTCGTCAGACCGGCAGAAATGGAGACCACACCGTGAACCGGTTTGGTGGGATGCAGGTCTTCCAGCAGATTAACCAGCGCAAATGCGGCGTGATCGTGCGCCGCGGCCACATCGCTATGCGTCCGCGCCAGGAAAGCGCCGGCTGATTCTCCCTCCCTGAGCTCGACTGCAAACGGAACCATATTGACGCAATGGCCGACCAGGTTGGGTTGGCCTACCGCCGGCTGCTCCGCAGTGGGTAGAGCAATTACGAATGATCTCTGCCGGGAAACCCGGGCCAGCACGAGGGAAAGCGCGGCAAGAATTACGGCAAAGAAACTGCACCCTTGTTCGGCGGCAAGCTTCCTCAGATCTTGGACCAGGGAAGCGGAAATCCTGTGCCCCAGATGATTCGCGGCGAACTGCCGTCGGCCGGGGCGCTCGCCATCGGTTGGCAACACCAGAGCATGGAATCCGTCGGCAAATTTCTGCCGCCAGTATTCGCGCGCTTCGGCGAACTCGGCGGACCGCGTCCTTTCATTCACATAGTTCACGTAGTCAGCATAGCTGCTCACAGCCGGGAGCGTTGCAGGCTTCCCGGATACTTCCTCCGAATAAAAGGCGCACAAGATCGTGGATCATCACATCCAGCGACCAGCCGTCGCAAATGGTATGATGCCCGGTGAACACGACCGCAGCAGAGTCCGCGGTCATCCGCACAATCTGGCTGCGGAATAGCGGCCCCTGGGGCAAGCGGAAAGGCATTGCCGTTTCGTCGGCAATCAACTCCTGCAGTTGCCGTTCGCGCTCGGCGGAATCTGTGATCGCGGATAAATCTACAACTGGAGCTCTCACAACCACGGGCGCGATCCGCATAGTGGAGCCGCTCTCATCGAAGGAGGCCCGCAGCGCATCGTGACGCTGCACCAGCCGTTCTACGGCCCGCGTCAGCTTGGGCGCCGAGACATTCCCCTTCACATAGAGGGTCATGGATTCGTTATAGCAAGCCGACAGGTGATCCGAGAAACGTGACGAGAAATAAATGCCACGTTGGGCAAACGTAGATTCCACCTTGCGCAAACCAGTCTGCTGCGGGGCTGGCGCCGGCAGCGTTTTGCCGGGACTCACCGGGGTTTCCGAGTGCAGTGATGAGAATCGCGGAGCCTGGGCCGTCGCATTATTCTCCAGCATGGCCACCAGCCGGGAGATGATACGCGCCTGTTGCGAAACAATATCTCGAAGCTTTGCGTTGATCTCCTTGGTTTCGGCATCCGGTTGACCGAGAACATTCGGAAGCGCTTGCTCGAGTGGTTGCTCCGGCGGTTCCAGCGCAGTTTCGGACAAAATCTCGGGAGGCAGGGATTTGTCCAGATGAGCCGCCAGCATCTCCACGTTGGGCAAATCCTTCATGAGCTGACTGAAGCTGACTTTGTGGGCGAACTCCTGACGGATGGCGAAAGCCACTTGCGTGAGCGAGAGAGAATCCATTCCTTGCTCAAGGAATGTTGCGGAACGGCTGAGCTGGGATGGATCTCGTCCGGAAATCGAGGCGAGAATGTCCACCAACCGCGCGGCGACGCGCTCCTTTCGCGATCCAGAAGAAGACGGGGCCGAAGACTTGCCGGCGGAACCCCCCACGGCGACGGGCTGATCGAGAAAATGAGTAGGCTCTACGCTGACCTGCCGTGTCGATTGGGAGCGAGCCGCATCTGCAGCGACAGGTTCCACCCAATAGCGCTGCCGTTCAAATGGGTAGGTCGGCAAAGGCACGCGTCGCCGCCACTCATGGGCGTAAAAAGCGTCCCAATCAACGGACACTCCGTTTTGCCACAACGTTCCCAGAGCGAACAGAATTGCGACCCACTCCGCGTGGTCTACGTGTGTGTCGGAAAGTGAGGGAACGGCGGCACAAGAACGCTGTGCGGTGAACTGTTTCCTTACCAAGGAACATAACGTCGCACGCGGCCCGCACTCCAGAAACAGATCGTAGTTATTTGCAATCAGCCACTGCACCGCGGTCGAAAACTGCACGGTCGAGCGCGCGTGCCGCGACCAATAACCCGGATCGGTAGTTTCCTTCTCCGTAATCGGCTTTCCCGTCACGGTAGAGACAAAGGGTAGCGACGGCCCGCGCAACTTTACTTTCGCCACCTCGGCGCGCAACGGCTCGAGCATCGGTTCCATCATGCTGGAATGGAACGCATGGGAAGTATGCAAATGGCGGCAGAAAATATTCTGGGCTTCGAGGCGTTCCTTAAAGGCGGCGACTTCGGCATTCGGTCCGGCAACCACGCATAGGCCGGGAGCATTGTTGGAAGCAATCTGTAACGTGGCCGGAAGCATCTTCTGCACGCTATCGATACTGGCTCCCACGGAGAGCATGGACCCACGCGGCAGGCTCTGCATAAGTTGCCCGCGAAGAGCAATAATGCGCAGCGCATCGTGCAGGTCCCAAACACCAGCCAGAGTCGCGGCAACAAATTCGCCGATGCTGTGCCCGACCATCATGGCCGGCTGGATCCCGAGGCTTTGCCAGAAGCGCGCCAGCGCGTACTCAACAACAAAAATGGCCGGCTGGGTAAAAAATGTGTCCTGCAGGGATTGCTGCGCAGCTGCCTCATCCCCGTCGGGGGGGAAGAGCAACTCCCGCAGATCACGGCCCATTTGAGGCTTTAGGAACTCGCAGCAATCGTCCACCACAGCCCGAAACAGTGGCTCCCCGAGGTAGAGATTCTGTCCCATGTTGACGTACTGCGATCCCTGCCCGCCAAACATGAAAACCACGGGCGGATCGCGACGTTCGCAAAGCCTTTTGGCACAGTGCAGAGGATGCGGTTCCCGCAACAGTTTGCGGGCTTCAGCGGCATCTCGCGCGACCACAAATCCGCGATGCGCCATTTGCTTGCGGCCCAATTGCAATGTGTAAGCCGCATCTGCAAAGTCGGAATCGCTAGTGACTTCGAAGTGTTTCGCGAGTGATTGATGATAAGCGTCGAGTGCGGAAGCGGTGCGCGCGGAGGTGATCAGCAACTGCACCGGCCTGGATTTCGTTCCCGGCAGATGGGCCGGAGCCTCTTCCAGGATGGTATGCGCGTTGGTTCCGCCAAATCCGAACGAACTCACAGCGGCGCGCCGCGGCTCCGTCCCCTTCGGATATGGCACCAGCCGGTCGGCAATCCGGAATGGACTTTCGGCCAGTTCAATTTTCGGGTTGAGCTGCTTGAAGTGGAGCGTCGGAGGAATCTGCTCCCGCTGCAGCACCATTGCAGCTTTGATCACTCCGGCAACCCCGGCAGCGTTGGTAGGATGGCCGATATTCCCCTTGATCGAGCCTACGTAGCAAAACTGCTTTTTCCCGGTCTTGGCTTCAAAAACTTTGCGGAGCGCTTCGATTTCGATGGGATCGCCCACCGGAGTCCCGGTTCCGTGTGCCTCGATGTAGCCAATGCTCTCGATTGGCACACCCGCGCGAGCCTGCGCCATGGCAATGACTTCTGCCTGTCCCTCAACGCTCGGCGCAAGAAACGACGCCGGCCTGGCGCCATTACTATTTTTCGCGCTGCCGCGAATTACTGCGTGAATGCTGTCGCCGTCCGCCAGAGCATCTTTCAGCCGCTTGAGTACGACGATGCCGGCCCCATCACAGAACATTGTGCCCGTGGCTTCGGCATCAAAAGGCCGACAATGCCCATCTTGGGCAAAGGTGCCGCCCTCCTGGTAGAGGAACCCGCTCTTTTGCGGTACACCGATATCAATACCGCCGGCCAGCGCCATGTCGCATTCGTAATTCAGCAGCGCGTGATAGGCAGTATCAATGGTGACCAGAGCGGTGGAGCAAGCCGTGTTCAGGCTGATCGCCGGCCCGCGCAAATCGAGAGCGTACGCCACCCGCAGAGAGACATAATCCTTCTCATTGCCATATTCGACGGTCAGTTTGCCCGCCCGGGCGATGAGGTCAGGATGGCACAGCAAATTGGTGGTGTAGTAATGGTTGTCGCCGACTCCGGCGTAAACCCCAATCAGTCCCCGGTAACGGCTCGCATCGTAACCGGCGTTTTCCAGAGCATGCTGCGCCAACTCAAGAAAGACGCGCTGCTGCGGGTCCATGACCGACGCTTCCAGAGGTCCGATTCCGAAAAACGGAGCGTCAAACAGTTCGGCGCCTTCGAGAATGCCGCGTGCCCGAATGTAATCCGGGTCTTTGCGGAGGTACTCCTCAATTCCTGGCCCCAGCTCTTCCGGCTTGAAAAAGGAGATGGACTCGACCGAACGGCAGAGGTTCTGCCACAGGGTTTCAATATCATCCGCGCCGGGGAAGCGGCCGGCCATACCGACAATGGCAACGCTGTCACGTGCGGGATCGTCATGGTCGTCTCCGGTCCGGCGTGCGCGGCGTTCGGCAATTTCGGCGAGTGAATCCAGCGAGGAGTTCTCGCCTTCCAGAAAAGCGCAGAGTTGCGAAATCGTGGGATATTGAAACACCTTTACCAGCGGAAGCTCCCGCGAAAATCGTTGGCGGAACAGATTCGCCATCCGCACCGCAGCAAGCGAATTTCCGCCCAGATCGAAGAAACTATCGTCAATCCCGACCTCATCGAGTTGCAGCAGCTCGCACCACACCTGCGCCAATTGCCGCTCCAGAGCGGAATGAGGCGCAATGTACGCCTGCGCCAACTGTGGCCGCTTCTTTTGCGGGGCCGGAAGCGCCTTCTTGTCCAGTTTGCCGTTAGGCGTGAGCGGAAATTCCTCGATGCGCACGAATGCCGAGGGAATCATGTAATCCGGCAGGGTAACTCTTAACGTTTGCGCCAGATCTTCCGCAAGCAGATCGGCCGCACCCGTGTAGTACGCGACGAGGCGATGGTCGCCAGGCCGGTCTTCCCGGACCATCGCCACCGCTCGCCGAACCCCGGCGATCTTGGCGAGGCTGGACTCGATTTCCCCGAGTTCAATGCGAAAGCCGCGCAACTTGACCTGGTCATCCATGCGCCCGAGAAATTGCAGCCTGCCATCGGGCTTCATGCGGACTTCATCACCCGTGCGGTAAAGGCGTCCGCCCTCAACATTACCGAGGGTGTCAGGAACGAATCTCTCCCCGGTGAGGTCTGGTCGCTTCAGATATCCAACAGCCACTCCTACGCCACCGATCAGCAATTCGCCGGACTGCCCAACCGGGACAGGCTGCCGCCGCTCGTCCACAACATAGAACTGCGTGTTAGCCATGGGCGGGCCGACGAACACTTCGTCCTGAGACGTGATGCGGTAGGCGGAAGACCAGATCGTAGTCTCTGTCGGCCCGTACATGTTCCAGAGTTGGCAACCGCGGGGCGCCAGATCGCGGGCTAGATCAGAGGCCAGCGCTTCGCCGCCACAAAGAATTTTCAGGTCGCTCTTTCCCGCCCAGCCACTTTCTACCAGCATGCGCCACGTCGTGGGTGTCGCTTGCATCACCGTTACGCGATGCTGCTCGAGCAGCTTTTTCAATTCCTCTGCGTCACCAACCTGTTGGCTGGTCGCGACAACGACTTGGCCGCCTACAGTTAACGGAAGCAGCAATTCCAGAATAGAAATATCGAAAGAGATCGTGGTAATCGCGAGCAGGATGTCGGTACTCGTGATGCCCGGCGCTTTCGCCATACCCTGCAGGAAATTGACCAGGGCCCGGCGCGGAATCATGACACCTTTGGGCTTTCCCGTGGAACCGGAGGTGTAGATCACGTAGGCCAGATCGTCCGGCTGGTTCACATTAGCGGGATTGCTCTCCGGAAACTCCTGAAAAGCATTCTCATCGTTGTCCAGCAAAACGACTTTTGAATTGCTAGACGGAAGGCTCTCGCTTTTCGCAGCCTGCGTCAGGACTAAGGAAGCCTCAGCGTCCTCGATCATGAAGGCGAGACGTTCTTTCGGAAACTTCGGATCCAGTGGGAAGTAGGCGCCGCCGGCTTTCAAGATGGCTAGAAGGGCGACAACCATCTCCAGGGAGCGATCCAGATAAACGCCCACCAGCTTCCCATGGCCGACGCCCCGTTGCTTCAGAAAATGAGCCAGCCGGTTGGCTCGACCATTGAGCTCAGCGTAGGTATAGCGGGTCGGCCCCAGCTCGGCCGCAATAGCATCCGGGGTACGGAGAACCTGGGCTTCGACCAGCTCCTGCGGTCCCCGATCCCAATCGTAGTTCCGCCGTGTTTCGTTCCAGGGATCGCTCATCGCCCCCCCGAAACTACGGCCCTACCGTCACAATAAGTCTTCCTTAACCAACAAGTTATAACTTGCAGGGACCTGCTTCGAACCTGATAATCGGGCAATTCCCAATCCCCATTACAAGATTTCTAACTTCCACCATTTTTTGGCTGGCTGCGCTGCTTACAAAAAACCCATATTCCGAACGTTTCAGGGCATAGAGGGAGGGTCCCTGAAGCTTTACAAAACTATACAATCTGAATGTAACTTTAACAAAGATGTAATATTCCGTGTCATAGCACGAAAGTACCAGAACCAGGATAGTTCTAAAATTCTTCCCAGAATTGCGCGAAAGGACGAGGTAGATGGGAGGCTTCGACCACAACAATCTTTTGGGCCAATAGGTTAGCGCGGGCGTTCTTAATTTAAGAATTGAAAGAACAGCGTCGAAGGATAGCCAAAAGGCGGCTCGAAGACGTCAACCACGCTTGTGGGTTTCTTCTTTCTTCTCCCAGGGAATTGGGAACTGTTCAACTTCTTGCCCTTGCGCGCGCTCCTCGCGCTGCCTTTTGGGTCGATACCATTTGAAGTAGAGCAAAGCAGCAATCCCTCCCAGGCAAGCGAGGCCTATGAGCGTGTATAGAAGCGGCTTGTAGTATTGGCTGAGCCAACCAATAATTGCCGTGCCGTAAAGTCGTCCGAGGAAGGCGACTCCAAAGAAACGGATTGATCTTCCCGTCCCAAGAGCAGCTAAGAACTTTTTGCGGGGATATTTCATGACCCCGGCTGCCATGATCACGGGGACAAGCGGAAATGGGGGCGGCAGGATGGCGCCCACTATGATAGTGGAAAAACCCCGCCTTTCAAAACGCCGATAGACCTTCTCTGCTCGGCTCTTCCCGACTTTCTTCTCGAGAGTCTGTTCACCTCCCTTCTCTGCCAGCCGGTATGTAAGATAACCTCCGAGCACCGCCCCTACGGCGGCCATAAACCCGTAATAAGGCCACCACGCTCGGTGATGCGCAGTGAGCAGAACTACGAAAACGTCCATTCCTCCCGGAATCGGAACCACGGAATTATCAATCAAGCCGAGGAGGATCAACCCCGGACCACCAAGCCGGTGAATCCAGTTCCAGATACCGCTCGCAATCAGAATTGATCCCAACGCTGGCATGTTTTCGCAGACTTGCACCTGTCCTTAGAAGCAATCTTGACTGGAAACGGCGGTTGTCAGCTCGGTAATACTCCTTTCTGCGCCGTGTCGGTAGCCTCATCGCAGGACTGGAAATTCCTACCCTGGCCCACCTATTCAATAGCTATGGTTTCAATAGTGCCAAACGACGGTTCTTCTACCGCCGGGCTGATTTCTTCCACGGTTGACAGGGAAGCACCCGTACTCTTTGACCTTCACACAACCTCTGAAGCGTAGAACTCCGGGGCATTGCATCAGCAACATGGGCTAAAACGCTATTGCCGGTAGTTGATCGAGGTATTTCTAACTTTCCCGTTTGCCTTTGCTAGACAGTGGCTCTGCCTGCATCCAAATGCTGCCCAATGCACTGGTTCTACCACATGATTCGGCATTTCCTGACGTCCTGGGGGTACTGGGCGCTTTTGCTGGGACCGTTCGGAGAAAGTATGGGCCTGCCGCTTCCCGGGGAAACATTATTAATGTTTGCCAGCTTTATTAGTCGAAAGGTCTCGGGGCTCCACATCCAGTGGGTGATTCTCACTGCTATCTTTGCCGCAGTCATGGGGGATAATCTCGGTTACTTTCTGGGCCATCATTTCGGGCGAACCATCCTTCAATGGGGGCGAAAGTTGTTGCGGCTGGATGATGAAGACCTTCGCGCCGCGCGGAAGCTGATCGCCCGTCATGGCGGCAGAACTATATTCTTTTCGCGGTTTATTTTCGGCTTGCGCACGATTGCAGGCCCCCTCGCCGGCAGCCTAGGGATGAAATGGAAGCGATTCGCAATCTATAACCTTCTGGGGGCCGCGGTGTGGGTTGCGACCATGTCACTCATGGGCTACGTGTTCGCAAATGAGTTCCAGACTCTGCTTGGCTATATCGAGAAGGCGAGTTGGGCCGTTGCTGCCGGATGGTTCGTTGCCGGGTACTTAATTTGGCGCCGGCAGAAACATAAGTATGAGGGTCGCCAGCAAAAAAGGGCGGCTTAGTTCTAGCTGACCAAAGATTTACGTCTACATCAGGCGGGCTTATTTCCGTAATACCAGTCTGGCAGACTGCGGGCATTTAGATGCCGGAAGGAACCTGGAAACGACCCATTCTCGCAATCGGCAAAACCGGACGGTCATAGCTTGAACCAGAAGCTCTATCCGGCGATGCCGAACTCGGAGTAATTCGAAGCTGGCAAGCGGTGGAGTCTGCTGACCGCCCTCCTTCCCCAAGCGCTCAATGAGATCGCTGATTCTCTCCGACCGAACCTCATAGAGAACCAGGTCACCCGGAGTCATTGTCCTGTCGAGCAGGCGCTGCTGTTCGTGCAGCAACTCCGTCAGTATGCTCGCCAGGGGAAACCTCCTTTCAGGAGAGCCATTTTCTATTTGCGATGTTTGTTCTAGCTGTGACGGTTGCAATTTGTTCTCCCTTTCGCCAAATGCCGGAATTCACACATTACTTAGATGTCATTGACGGGGAAACCGTCCTCTGCCACTTTCCGAAACTCACTTCCGGCAACTTTCCGCGAGTCGTCTGCGAACAACCCGCTGAAATGCTCTAACGTCCAACTAAGGCAATCGCTTTAGTGAAAAAAGCCGAACCAAAATACCGGATGCCCTGAAACCAGAAACACCAAAAAAACGGCTGTCGCATTGCGGAATGGCAACACCAGGGGTTGCCGCCAACCAACACGCAGCTCCCCGTTATGGCGAAGGGCCACGCTGCGAGGATTACGACTGCAGGTGCGTTGGAGCACGAAAGAGAAAGACATCAGCACGCGACGATTCGTGGAGCGACTGGCGCAAAGCTCCAACGTCCCGGGGCTGGAATGGAAGTTCTAAGGTTTTGGCGCCGGGAATCCGGCGCCCCTTCACACAATCTTCATCTGCTGCGGATCCCACTTCACCACGCGGCCTTCCTGATAGCTGACGTTCGACAAAAGCGCCGCACCGGCGGCACGGAAGCCGAACACCGGATCTTCCACCACTGGCTGCCGAGTGCGCACCGCGGAGAAGAACGCCTTCATGTGATCATAACTGTCGCTGTAGCCTTCAGGAGCGGTGTAGGTTTCGTCCGCCACCGTAGTTTCGCTCGGCGGGTAGAGGTCAGGATACTTCTTGCGATACTCGGCCATATATTGCTGCTGGGTCGCGTTCGAAAAACTGGAGAGCCCGTAGGTGGGCGGATATTCGGGCTTGGGCGCTTTGGCAAGGCTGATGCTGTGGCCGGTAATCTTCATCACGCCTTCCGATCCGACAAGAACCAGGCCTGCATTTTCCGGGGCACCCTGCACGAAGTTCACCCGCAGATGGAGGTTGAAGCCTTCGGGATAGTCGAAGAGGCCGAGCAGCACGTCGGGTTCGTCGCGGCCATCCTTCCAGTAGCGGATGCCTCCCATGGCGACGGCGCGCGTAGGGCCGATCGAGCCGCTGACAAAATGCAGGCCGCTGAACAGGTGGACGAACAGGTCGCCGGCGACACCGCTGCCGTATTCCTTCCACTTGCGCCACTGCAGGAAGTAATGCATGTTGAACGGGACTTTGGGCGTTGAACCGAGCCAGCGGTCCCAGTCGACGGTTTCGGGCGTAAGGTCATCGGGAATGGTGACGTTGAAGGCGCCGCCTGGATCGTACGGAGTGCGGTCCCACCAGGACTCGACCGCGACCAATTGGCCGAGGGCGCCGGCTTTGTAAAGCTCCTGACCCTTCTTGTGGATGATGGAACTGACGCGCTGGCTGCCGACTTGCAGAATGCGCTTGGTCTTGCGCGCGGTTTCGATGATTTCGGGGCCATCGCTGTATAGGTGAATCATCGGTTTTTCGAGATAGACGTCCTTGCCGGCGTTCATGGCGTCCACCGCGGCGGTCTTGTGCCAGAAGTCGGGGGTGGCGATGATGACGGCGTCAATATCGGGGCGGGCAAGAATTTCGTGGTAATTGCGCGTGGTTTGGACATCGGCGCCGAAGCGCTCCTGGGAGCGCGTGCGGCGGCTGTCGGAGCAATCCGCGACGGCCATGAGTTTGACACCGGGGACATTGACAGCATGGCCGGTGTCGCCCTGGCCCTGGCCGCCTGCACCGATGAGCGCGATCTGAATGTGATCGTTGGCGGAGCGGGTGGCGGGGGCTTCTTGTTCCGCCGCCAGTACGAATGTTTTGCCTCCTGTGGCCAGCGCGCCTGCGGTCACTGCGGCGCCGCTGGCGCGAATGAATTCCCGACGGTTCAGCTTGGACATGAGTGCTCTCTTGAGTTTTTGAATGTGGGGCTGCTATGACCGGATGACAGATAGGTTAGCTTAACCCGGACTCAGTGGCCCGGCTCAGTCTACAGCGGCAGAGGGGGATTGTTACAGCGTTTTTGGCACATCGTGGAAAACAGGATGTCGCCTCAGACAGAACTCGCATGCCGAACCGATGCGGTCTACACAGTCGTTTTCCGACCGCAGTAAGCAGAAGGCGGCATAGCCTCAATATCAATTGTGCGAGACTCGGGCTACGTCGAGACATCGCAATCATAGTGCGGTATGCCTAAAACGCGGGCTAGCGGTCGATTCAAGCAATTGGCTGGGCCAGCCCCCGGCGATCAGATGAGCCCTTTGCTGATTTTCAGAAGGAAATTCTCAGCATCGCCACGCGCCTTTTCCATGATGCGCGGGTCGTTACGATATTCCAGCGCTATTTCCTGAAGCACCAGTTCGACCGCATCCTTGGGTTTGTATCCTGTTCTTATCAGCGTTCGTGCTCGCTCCGCGACGTCGGGGCTTACGGTCTGATGTACCGAATGGAAACTGGCGTGCGAGCCTACGGCCGCCGCTGCGGCTTTGGGTTGTTCGACCGCGATGGACTGTTCGGTAGCGGCAGCTTTTTCGGCGACGGCCACGCTCTGCTCGGCTCTCGCCTGTTCATGCCGGCCGGCCTTCTGCTCGAGAGCGCAGACTTCGACGCTGCCTTTCAAAATAGCTCCCTCCTCAACGCTGATGCGCTGAGTGACCACATCCCCGGTCAACGAGCCCTGGCTGCAGATCTCCACACGGTCGGTACAGTGGATGTTGCCTTGCACCTTGCCCCGGATCACTACTGCGCGGGCGCTGATACTGGCGGTAACGGTTCCGTTAGCGCCAATCGTGACGGCGTGACCGGCAAAATCAAGCGTGCCCTCGATCCGGCCATCGATGTACAGCGATTCGGCTCCGTTTACCTCACCTTTGATGACCAGGGAGCGCCCGATGGTAGCCCGTTCTCCGGGAGCACCTACGGCATTCGCCGGCGGGAGGTTCGCGTTTAACTGCGATCTTTGAGAATCTGATGGCTGCATGCGTTCCGGCACTCCTTCGGGTTCAACGTGCGGCGTTGACAGTCGGCGTGGCCGCGTGCAGTGGGCCTCTTGACCATGGACCGACTTGGCCAAACTAACTATTGCATGGAAGCACGCTATAGAGGAGGTTACGGAAGAGCCTGTACGGCGCATCGAGGTGTTTCAGGGGGGGAGGCTTAACAAAACACGTTTAAAGATGGCGAAGCGTGTTTCGTGTTAACACGCGCGAAAAAAGGCGGGCCCGCCCCCGCCAAACACTCGACCTAGCCCCCAAACGGTGGGTGCCCTTTGAGCGTCGGGTCATAGGCGTGCAGAGCGGGTAGTTTCTGCTCCGAAACGAATGCATCCCAGGATTGAACGTACTCCGGCTCAGGCAGTGTTGACTCCGTTTCGAAATGCAGGGTGACGATCTGCTGCGGGCGGATGGGAATGCTGTAGTGCGACGATTTTGGCAAGCTGGAAAGTTTGCGGCCGGTGAGGTCGGTCAGGATGGCATGGCGGTGGGGGAGTGTGAGCTTGATGTTGGCTGTGCCAGATAGTCCGAAGCATTCTACTAGGCGCAGCTCAATGTAATTGCCTTCGCGCCGGAGGGCTTCGACGATGACGTTGTTCGAAGTTTCCAGAAAAGATTGCGGCAAAGCGGCGGCCCGGCCTGCGATCACAACCGGTTCGCGGTTGTATTCCCAAGCCATGTGAGGAATGCGCGCTTCGCTCCATGCGGAATCGTAGGCGACAATCGAATAAGGCAGAACGTGCTTTCCCTTTCCGCTGAGCCAGGGATTGGGATAGCCGGCATATTGGTCCTCGGCATTGAGCAGATAAATGATGGGGGTACGGCCGTTGAGTTCGCGGCCGCTCAAACCACGGTCGAAAATGGCGAAACCGCCGCCACTGGCGAGGGTAAAATCAATCCAACGGACGGCGGGAACTATGCCCTTGGTCCAGCCATGCAGATCGGGATTCGGTTTGGACCACGCGCCATGCGAGAACCCATACGGGATGCCACGGCGAACTTCGAGAATGTCTTCCGCGAGAGGGAATTCGGCAACCACGATAGTGTAGTTGGGAACATCGTTGAGTTCGGTTTCGAAGTCAATGCGCGGATGGTCGTGGTAGAAGCGGATGACGCGTCGCATAGCTCCCCCACCGAAGAAAGTTCCGTTGACCTGGACGGTTGTGGCGAGCGGGCCACGTTTGACTTCGATTGTGGACGGCTGACTGCTGGAAGTCGCGAGCGGCTCGCGCTTGGGGCGCGGCGCCATATAGTCGCCCGGGCTGTTGAGTTCTTTTGTGGGCCGTTCGGCGACGATCACGTTGGCAGGCCCACCGAGCAGTTCGCGTCCGGACTTCTTTAGTTTGAGGCTGGTCAGCGCACCGGTTTCGGAATTGAAGCGAGCCAGATAGTCGTTGGTTTCGATGGTCTCTGGAAGCTCAATCACCTGCGGCGCAGCAGGCAGGGTAGCAGAGAGCTTCCATCCGCAGCCGCTCATGGCAGGCATTTCCATACGGCAGAGAACGGATCCATCCGACGTTGCTTCGCATGGAGCTCCTTCGATGCTCTGGCCCGCAGGCAGCTGCAAACTGATCGGGTCGTTGCGTTTCCAATTGAGCGGATTGAACAAGCCCACGTGATCGCCGCCAGCGAGTGCCGCTTGGCCGGCAGATTGGAATACCTGAGCTGTCGTTTTCTCCACCCAGTTGAAACGGTCCTGCGCATCCCAGGATTTCTCGTCAACGAAGACCATACCGCCAGCAGAGCCCCAGAGGGTGTTGCGGTCCATGTTGAGGCACATGAGAATCCAGCAGTCATAGAGAGGCTTTACTGGGTAGTCATAGCTGTGCTGTAAGCTCGCAATCGTGGCCAGCGCTTCTGCGGCTTGCAGACTGTGCTCATAACGGCGGTAGAGGGCTTTGATACGGGGATTCTCAATCCAGAAGGCGTCGAAATCATAAGCCGTTCCGCCGCGCAGAGTCGGGATCGAAATGTGGCCGGAATGGATGCCAGGCAGAATCGCATCCAGATACTGGCTGAGGGTGGTGAATTGAATCTTGCGACCCGGTTGGGCTTCGGACCACTGCTTGAGCAGTGCGCCGGGGTATTCCTTCACTAATGGGGCAAGCGTGTAGTCGTCGCCGCCTGCTAACACCAGGATGGGAGCGCCGGCTGGAGTGATCGGCTCCTTTTTTTGGAAGAACGCAGCGAGTTTTTGCAGTTGGTCCCGGCTCAGCGGTTCCTTGCTGGTGAACACCGGTTCGGCTTCGCTGTAGTGGCCTGGCGAAAGCGTCAGGATGCGCGTGCCGTCAGGTGCGACGGACCAGTAGATGGTTTTGCCCGTGGGGTTTCGCCGGGTGTAGACCAGCGCATCCAACCCCAGCCCCGCTGCGATTTGCGGCATTTGATCGTGCGTGCCGCAGACATCAATGTTCCAGGAGAAGCGGGGCTTGAGGCCGAATACTTTTTCGTACCAGCGCAGCCCTTCGACGCCCAGCCGGACCAGAGCTTCGCCGCCCGAAAGATTGATCGTGGATTCCAGGAAATATCCGTTCACCAGTTCAACCCGCTTCTCTGCCACGCGCTGCTTCAGTTCCGGAATGCGCTCGGGCTGGAAATTCATGATGGCGATAATGTTGTTGATCTCCGACATCACGAAGTTGTAGTTGCGGTCGTCGCGAACGCGGTCGAGGTGATTCAGATAGTCATTGGCGCAATACACGCGCTCTTTGGAAAATGTCGTGAGCCAGCCGCAACTTGCGGGGTGGAAGTTGGGGACGAGGTAAACCTCGCGAGATTGTTTTGCCGGCGTCTGGGAACGGAGGGTTCCGGCCAGAGCTGTGGTCGCGAGGGCGGTCAGGAATGCGCGACGATTCCAGGCATGGCTGTCCTTGGGGTCATCTGTGTGCATAACCGGTCTCTTGAATACGATGAGCCAGATTGTTTAACCACTGAGGACACTAAGGTACACGAAGAAAGCGCGGATGGCTTGTTTACTTTGTTGCCGCCGCGTTCGAGCTGGCTTGTTCCCTCTGCAACCATGATCCGGAGTTTTTGGGGACGCCGTTCATGTTGAGGGGAGAGCGGCGCCGAGCCACCGTGCCGGACCACTACCGCCTGAATTTGCACCGCGCTCGGCCAGTTCAACTCAACTTATGTTTCGGCGAGAGGAGTTCCTCCTTCGCTGACCATTCGGTATCGATTATGTCGCCGTCGGTCAGGTTCTCCCGCTTGGTCCGTTCGGATTCGCCGAAGGCGGTCGCGCACGCGGTTAGGGCTATGTTCCCGCTGGGGTCGGTCTTGTACGGCAACAGCCGCGGTCAAGCGCCTTAATGCTCACCAGCCCTTTAGCTTTATTTGCTCGCCCAAGCCGGCGAACCACTTCGCTCATGGTTGAGTGACTTCGGTAATTGGTTTCTGGCGCGATGGCATGCAACTCTATGGGAAATATCTAATGTAAGGTCCGAGGATGGTAGACGATTCACAGATTACCGGCACAATTCTGGTCGCGGATGACGAGAGTGCAAATCGGGAATTGCTGCAAGAGTTTCTGGGGGCAAAAGGCTTCCGGGTGGTTGCGGTCCCGGACGGCACTTCGGCTCTGCAGGAGCTGAGCATCGGCGAGATTGACCTGGTGTTGCTGGACGTCATGATGCCGGAGCTCAACGGGTTTGAAGTGTGTGAAAAAATCAAGGCAAACCCGGCAACTTATCTCACCCCCGTCATCATTATTACCGCCCTGTCGGACAAGCAAGACCGGATCGCGGGCATCAAGGTGGGGGCGGACGACTTCCTAACCCGACCCGTCGACCAGACGGAGTTGCTGGCTCGCACGCGGTCGCTGCTTAAACTCAAGCAGCGGACCGATGAGTTGGAACGAGCCGAGGCTGTTCTGTTCGCTCTTGCACGCAGCATCGAGGGAAAAGACCCATACACACACGGCCATTGTGAGCGGTTGTCCGAATACTCGGCGTGTCTGGGGGAGTTCATCGGATTGCCGGCCGGCGATGTAGCCGCGCTCCGCCGTGCGGGAGTAGTCCACGACATCGGCAAGGTGGCGATACCTGACGCGGTGTTGCTGAAACGCGGAGGCCTGACCGGAAAGGAATGGGATCTTATCCATGACCACCCCGTTGTGGGGGAGCGCATTTGTTGCCCGCTGAAGTCTTTCCGCCACGTGTTACCCATCATCCGGCACCATCACGAAAAATTCGATGGAACGGGCTATCCCGACCGTCTACGGCGAGACGAAATTCCGGTTACCGCCAGGGTGCTGCAACTGGTGGATGTCTACGATGCGCTTACCACCGAACGGCCTTACAAGCCTGCCTTTTCCGTCAACAATGCGCTGCAGATCATGAAAGGCGAAGTGCTTAAAGGTTGGTGGGACCCGGAAATCTTTGATCAGTTTGAACGGTTAATTCGCAGTGGCAGAGCGGACCTCCTGTCGCGAGCTGCGGCGGCTGGAGGGGCAGAAAAATAATGGAAAGCACGTTCTCTGCGGCGCTGCGCACGCACCGTGCCCTGCCCTCGATGACGCCCACTCTGTCCGGCGTATTTTTCGCAGCGCAATTAATCTGGCGTGCCGCGGCAGCGGTTGCTTTAGTGTTGCTCGCGGGCCTGGCGTGCAAGTGCTGGGCTGGCCCGCAATATGACGAGAAAAGCGGCGAACCGCTCAAGCAATTGAGCCTGGAGCAGCTGAGCAATGTGGAAGTGACAACCACGTCCAAAGAGCCTGAGGAGCTTTGGAACACACCCGCAGCCGTTTTCGTCCTTACCCAGGAAGATATTCGCCGTTCCGGCGCCACCAGCCTTCCAGAGGCGCTGCGGCTCGTTCCCGGAGTCCAAGTTAGCCGTATTGACGAAGACCATTGGGCGGTCGGCATTCGCGGGTTCGCCGATCAGTTCTCCAAGTCTATGCTGGTGCTGGTTGACGGCCGCAGCCTCTATACTCCGCTGTTTGCGGGGGTTTATTGGGCGCTCCAGGACGGCCTCATGCTCGAGGACGTGGACCGCATTGAAGTGATCCGTGGCCCCGGCGGCACCATCTGGGGAAGCAACGCGGTCAACGGGGTCATCAATATCATCACCAAGAGCGCGCGGGATACGCACGGCTTACTGGCGACTCTCGGCGGAGGCAGTGTGGACCACGCCATTGGCGCTTTCCGCTACGGAAGCGGAAACGGCAGGGGCCTCGACTACCGCGTTTACGGGAAAGCCTTCGGGCGGGGCGCCGAGTACCATCCCGACGGGGCGTCGTATGACGACTGGCGTTTTGGCCAGCTGGGCTTTCGCTCCGACTGGGCTGCAAGCGACCACGATCGGTTGACTATACAAGGAGATATGTACAAAGGCGGAGTGGGGGAAAGAGTTGGGATCGGATCGTTCTCCCCGCCCGGCCAGGTTATCTCGGATGAGGCGGTCGCTGTTTCGGGGGGCAATCTACTTGGGCACTGGCGGCACGATTTTCGCCAGGGATCCGACATTCAGGTGCAAGCTTACTATGACCGCACTTATGCCCTGGCCCCTCACTACGGGGAAACTCGCAACACTTTTGACCTCGATTTTATTCACCACTTGAAACTACCCTGGAGGCAGGATTTCATCTGGGGAGGCGGAGTCCGCCTCAGTCCCAGCGATTTCGTGCAAACCGTTCAGTCGCTCGAGTTCACGCCGCACCACATCGCCAATAACGTTTACAGCGGTTTCGTTCAGGATGAGATCGCCATCGTGCCCGATAAGTTCTCGCTAACCGTGGGTACAAAACTCGAGCACAACAACTACACCGGCTTTGAGGTTCAGCCCAGCGTGCGCGCACTGTGGAAGGTCACTCCGCGGCAATCCTTATGGATGGCCGTGAGCCGGGCGGTCCGCACCCCCTCGCGAATCGAAGAAGATTTCAGGGACAACGGCTTCCTGGTCGAGTCTCCGCTTATTTATGTAGAGATTGACGGCAACCGGCATCTGGCCGCCGAGCAACTGCTTGGCTACGAACTTGGTTATCGCAGGCTGGTCACTTCCCGGTTCTATCTGGATTTCGCCCTCTTCCACAACAATTACAACGACCTGGTGAGCCTCGGCGCATACACTCTCACCTTGGACTCAACTCCTCCACCGGATCACTACACTCTTCACTTTCCCTATGTGAACGGAATCGAAGGCCACTCCGACGGATTCGAAATCGGTCCCGATTGGAATCCTACTCGATGGCTTCAGCTTAAGGCCGCCTATTCTTATCTGAACCTGGATTTGAAGCTCAGGCCGGGCGGCACAGATACCGGAAGCGTAGCCACCGACGAGGGTTCGAGTCCCCACAATCAGTTGAGCATCCAGTCGCGTTTCAACCTACCCAGAGGGTTTGAGTTTGACCAGACTTTTCGCTACGCGAGTGCTTTGCCTGCGCAGGCGGTATCAAGCTACAGCACTGCGGACTTGCGCCTGTCCTGGCGAGCTACACGCCAGTTCGAGTTCTCTGTGGTGGGAAGAAACCTGCTTCAGCCGCAACATGCGGAATTTTCCAACGACCCAGGACCGATCATTGGTATCAAGCGAAGCATTTACGCCAAGATAACCTGGCGGCGCACGGCGGATTAGCTCGATGGGGCGCAATCACAACGCGGAAACTTTTCACAGCTTGGCACAAGGCCATGGAATTGTGAGAACTCATCTCCCATGGTCATGGCTGGCTGTAGCCGTAGCAGGGGTTCTGCTGGCCGCGCCGGGGCTGCGGGCACAGACTGCAAAACCCACCGACGTTCAGGTAAAGGCCGCTTACCTCTACAACTTCGGCCATTTTGTGGAATGGCCGCCCAGCGCAAATGGAAGAGGAAAGTCCTTCGACGTTTGTGTTCTCGGGCAAGACCCGTTTGGACGGATATTGGATACCACGCTCGCGGGTGGAACGGTGGCCGGAAGAAGTGTTGTGGCACGGCGGATTTCCAATCCGCAGGAGTCTGGAAGTTGCCGGATTCTGTTCCTCAGTTCATCGGAGGAAGGCCGGCTCAACGAGATCATGGAGGCCTTAGATAAGTCTGCGGTCTTAACCGTCAGCGATATCCCGGAATTTTCGCGGCGCGGCGGCATGATCGAGTTTGTCCTGGAGGGAAATAAAGTCCGGTTCGAAGTAAATCTAACCGTTGCCAAGAACGCCGGTTTGGTGCTGAGCTCCGAACTGCTTAGAGTCGCGACGGCGGTCAGAAGGGATGCTCCGCACGGAGACTGACGATGCTCAAAGTCAAGAACTATTCGATCTCCAGGAAACTCACTTGGATGAACATGCTCGTCAGTGGTGCGGCCCTGCTTTTGGCCTGCACCGCTTTCTGTGGCTATGACCTGTACACCTTTCGCATCGGTATCGTGCGCAATTTGTCCACCCAGGCCCAGATTATCGGAGCCAATACGGTCTCGGCCCTGGTGTTCGACGATGCTCACGCTGCCCAGACCACACTCTCTGCCTTGAAGGCATCGCCGAGCATTCTCTACGGGGCGGTTTATACCCCCGCTGGGCAAACGCTCGCGAGTTATCGAAATGATGGCAAAGGAAGAGACCTGCCTCTTCCCGCTATCCCGCCGGGCCAAATGCAGAATCATTGGTTTGCCGGGGGACGCATTGGGTTAGTGCAGACGATTTTGTTCGAAGGGAAGCCGATTGGCTTTGTTTATATCCAGTCGGACCTGCAGGCCATCCACAATCGTTTAAGAAGCTACACGGTTATCGCCGGTGGTGTCTTGCTGATCTCCCTCATTGTGGCCCTGCTCATTTCAAAAATGGCGCAGCGAGTGATTGCGGAGCCGGTCATGCAATTGGCTCACACGGCCCGCGTCGTGTCTCAGGAGAAGAACTATTCCATCCGGGCGGATCTGACTGGAAATCGTGACGAAGTGTCCACTTTGATCGAAGCCTTTAATGAAATGCTGGCGCAGATCCAGCAACGGGATACCGCCTTGCGCCAGGCCCAAAACGGATTGGAGCAAAGGGTTCAGGAGCGGACCGAAGAGCTTGCCCATGCCAACAAAGAATTGGAGCTTCGTAATCATGAGGTGGAACGCGCCACAAAAATGAAGAGTAAATTTCTGGCCAGCATGAGCCATGAATTACGGACGCCCCTCAACGCAATCGTAGGCTTTTCCGACCTGATGTACGAGGAGACGGCGGGTCCGCTCAACGACAAGCAGAAGCGCTTTGTTAACCATATTAAGCAGGGTTCGGCGCACCTGCTGCAGCTGATCAATGACATCCTGGATCTCTCCAAAATTGAAGCAGGGCAGCTCGAGTTCCATTGCCAGAACTTCGCTGTTAAGGAAGCTCTCCCGGAGGTTCTTTCGACCATCCGTCCCCTGGCCATGGCAAAGAACATTCAGGTGCAACAGAAAGTGGAAACCCACCGCATGGTTTACGCGGATCGGGTGCGTTTCAAACAGGTCCTCTACAACCTGCTCAGCAATGCGGTCAAATTCACTCCCAGGGAAGGGCGGATCAGTATCGATTGCCTCGATGACGGAGATTTCATTAGTATTTCTGTGACCGACACCGGCATCGGCATCCGCGCCGAAGACCAAGCTGTAGTCTTCGAGGAATTCCGGCAAGTTGAAGGTACCGAGACGCTCGCTGAAGGCACAGGGTTGGGACTCGCAATTACGAAACGCCTGGTGGAGCAGCAAGGTGGGCGCATCACCCTGCAGAGCGAAATCGGCAAAGGCAGCCGGTTCACTTTTACTCTTCCTACAGGAACCAGAGCTTCTGAGGCGCCGGCAGTAGCGGTTTCGGTGGTGCCCGGTGTTGTAGCGATTGGAGCGGCCGGAAAGCCCTTGGTGCTGATCGTGGACGATGAAGCGCCGGCCCGCGAACTGTTGGCCAGTTATTTGGAGCCGCAATATCGCGTCGCTATGGCCGAGTCCGGTGCAGAAGGCATCAAGAAAGCACAGGAACTGCGGCCGGATGCCATCACCTTGGATGTTCTCATGCCGGGCGGGGACGGGTTCGAAACGTTGGTTACATTGCGAAAAGTGTACGAGACGGCCAATACCCCTATCATCATCGTCTCTATTAATGATCAAAAGCAGGTAGGTTTCGCTTTGGGGGCGGCCGATTATCTGATCAAACCGATTCAGAGACCAGCCTTGCTGGAGGCTATTCGCAAGCACGTACAACCGCGGGCCGATGACGATGCGGCCATACTCGCGGTGGACGACGATCCCGGTACTCTGGATCTGGTAAGCGAAACTCTGCGATCGGCGGGGTATGAGGTCCAGGGGGTGGAGTCGGGAGCGCGAGCTTTGGAAGTGTTATCGTCGAAATTTGTGGGCGCGGTATTGTTGGACCTGCTTATGCCAGGAATGGATGGTTTTGAGTTGATCCGCCATATCCGGAGGGAACCGGCTTTAAAAGAACTGCCGATTTTTGCCATGACGGCGAAGACTCTGAGTCCGGAGGAACTGGCCTTTCTGAACCGCGAGACGCAGGCTTTCGTTCAGAAGAACGGATTCTGGCAAGGGCAACTTCTGTCTGAGATGGGCCGGCTCATTCGAAGTAGCAAACTGGCGAAAGCCGCGGGTGGTGGGTAGGGCCCTGTCGTGCGGCGTGTCACCAGGAAAGCAGGGTTTGAAAGCGGCAGTCTGAACAAGGGGCAGGCAGGACCGGAAGTGAGAGTCTCTGGAACATGAGAACCGTATGAGTCTGATCTCCCAATCCGGGAAGTGGATTGCCAAACGACGTTGGCATCGTTACTCGCTGTTCATTCTGCTCATGGTCTTACCCATCGTCGGGTTTTCCTATTTGTTTCCCGGATACTCAAGCACCAAAGTCAGGCGCAACTAACTCTGGAAAGCAATCAAATTGCGCACTTGTCCGCGACCCTTGTTGAGGAGCACCTGCGTCAAAGCGCCGCCTTTTTGCAGTCCTTTGCCAGCCGCCGCACGCTCCGCAAAGCTGGACAGAAGGAGATATGAGTTTAGTCGCGTGGCATCTGGAGCAGAGCACAGCAGTTTACGCCAGGATTTCTCCTTTGTCAGCGCCTACACACCTGATGGCACGATGCGGGTCATCTACCCGCCGCATCCCTCCGTTGTCGGCCGGAACTTTGCCTTTCGCGATTGGTACAAGGGCGTGTCGCGACTGCATCAGCCGTATATCTCCGAGGTTTATCGGAGCGCAGTTCCCCCGGAAGACCTGGTCGTGGCGGTATCCGTACCCATTGAAGATGAACAGGGCAAGCCGATGGGCATCGTCATGGCGGCGTTTGCACTGGACACTATCAGTCGGCAACTCGTGGGGACCAAACTGGCAGGGGAATGGACTATTTCCCTAGTGGATCAGAACGGGCATTTGTCAGCCCATCCAGGCATTGATCCTCATTCGCCGCCGGTCGATTTGACCAACTATGCGCCGACCCAGGCGATGCGAAAAGGGCAGTCTGGAGACGGGACATTTGTGCGCGACGGCAAGACTTACTATGCCCGCTAGAACCGATTCCCGAATTGGGTGGGGGATTCTGGTTGAGAAACCCGCGAGTGTCTTGCAGCAAAATATTTCGGCGGTGGAGCAACCGCTGTGGCTGCTGGGACTGCTGTTCCTGGCCGGTGGCTTGATTGTAAGCGCGTACCTGGGATCGCTTTATACCCGGCTGGAAACCGGCAATCAATTTCTGGACCTCTCCATTGACATGTTTTGTGTCGCCGGCTTCGACGGCTTCTTCAAGATTCTGAACCCCAGTTGGGAGAAGGCGCTGGGCTACACCAACGAAGAGCTAAAAGCGGCGCCTTATGTGGAGTTCATTCATCCCGAGGACCGGCCGGCGACCACCAATCAGAGTGACCGGTTGCGACAGGGAGAAACTACCCTTGCCTTCGAAAACCGTTATCGCTGCAAAGACGGAACGTATCGATGGTTCTTGTGGAACGCGGTTTCCGTGCCTGAACAGGAACGCGTCTATGGGGTGGCAAGAGACATTACCGACGCCAAGAAATCACTGCAGAAAATCGGCCGGCAGAGCCAGGAACTGGAGGCCGCAACCGCGAAGTTGACCACGCCAACCAGATCAAGAGCAGATTCCTGGCCAGCATGAGCCACGAATTCCGCACTCCGCTAAATGCAATCGTAGGTTTTTCCGATCTTTTGGCGGATGAAACGTCGGGCCCGTTGAACGACAAGCAAAAACGCTTCGTCAACCACATCGGCAGGGATCCGCCCACTTGTTGCAGCTGATCACCGACATTCTGGATCTGTCAAAAATCGAGGCGGGACAACTCGAATTGCGCTGCCAGAACTTCAGCATCAAGGATGCCCTGCCAGAAGTGCTCTCGACCATCCGGCCGCTGGCGATGGCGAAAAACATGGAAGTGGACAAAAGCTGAAAACCATCGCGATGGTGTATGCCGACCGCGTGCGTTTCAAACAGATTCTTTACAACCTGTTGAGTAATGCGGTGAAGTTCACCCCCCGGGTGGACATATCAGTATTGATTGTGTTGATGAGGGAGCTTCGTCAGGATTTCCGTGACTGACACAGGAATCGGCATTCGCCGGGAGGACCAGTCCCTGGTATTCGAGGAATTTCGGCAGGTAGAGGGCGGCAAGGGAGATCTCACGGAAGGTACCGGCCTTGGACTTGCCATCACGCGACGCCTGGTTGAGCAGCAAGGCGGCAAAATTTCGTTAGCCAGTGAAGCCGGGAAAGGCAGTTGCTTCACCTTTACTTTGCCGGTGGCCAACACTGCCGCTAATCCAGTGATCAAAGAGCAGTTTGCTCCTGCGGTTGCTGAAATTTCAGTCCCGGGAAAGCCGCTCATCTTGATCGTGGATGACGAGGCTTCCGCGCGCGAATTACTCGCCAGCTACCTGGAGCCGAACTACAGGGTTGCCATGGCGGCTTCTCTCGCCGAAGCGGTGAAAAAAGCGCGGGAACTCACTCCGGACGCGATTACTTTGGATGTGCTTATGCCTGGCGGAAGTGGCTTTGAAACGCTGGTCGCCTTGCGCAATGCAAAGAAGTGCGCCAACATCCCGGTCATTGTTGTCTCGGTGGTGGATCAGAAGCGTGTGGGGTTCGCCCTCGGTGCGGCAGATTACCTTATCAAGCCGATTCACCGTCCCGTACTGCTGCAGGCTATCGGCAAGCACGTCAAGCCGGCCCAGGACGACGATGCCGCAATCCTTGCAGTGGACGACGATCCGGCAACCCTGGAGCTGGTTAGTCTGGCCCTGCGTTCGGCTGGATACGAGGTGCAGTGCGTGCAGAGCGGGAAAAGAGCCCTGGAAGTGCTGTCTTCCAAAGTTGTTGGCGCGGTACTGCTGGATCTGCTGATGCCTGGAATGGATGGGTTCAGCGTGATCAGCCACATTCGGCAGGAACCCACCTTACGACATTTACCAATCTTTGTGATGACGGGAAAGACGCTTTCCACCGAAGAACTCCGATTCCTTAACCGAGAAACTCAATCATTCATTCAAAAGAACGGTTCCTGGCAGGCGCAGCTGGTGGCGGAAATCGACCGTCTGGTCCAGGATCGAAAGATGGCAAAATCTGCGGGGAGGTCATGAAAAAGGTTCTGCTTGCTGAAGACAATGCCGTGAACCGCGAACTGCTTCGCGAGTTGCTGGAAGCCCGGGGATATGAAGTAATCGAAGCTTGCAACGGGCAGGAAGCTTTGGCGGCGCTGGAGCAGTCTGTGCCGGATATCTTGCTGCTCGACATTGGTATGCCAGTGCTGGATGGCTATGCGGTGGCGAGCCGAATCCGGCAGGACCCTCGTTTTGCCAAGCTGCCTGTCCTGGGCGTAACCGCCTATGCCATGCAGGGCGACCGGGAAAAGATCTTGGATTCCGGCTTTGACGGTTATCTCTCGAAGCCGGTGCATGCGAAGGCCCTGAAGGAAGAACTGGACCGCTTGTTGAAGTAATGAGGCTGTCGGACATCCGCATTCTTAGCTTGCCGGCGCACCGTCGGCATCCGGGGCTGCCGGAGAATAGTGCAGGGCCAGAAAAAATAAATCAGCCTCACAACCTAATTGTTCGTTTGGTCATCTTTACCGGTCAACTCGGGGAGTGCTGTGCCCGAATGAGAGACGCGAGTCGCGGGCGGTAAAACCGGATTTCCGATAAGTTTATACGAATGATTTGAAGACGCTGAATTCCTTTGTGGAGTGGAGCGCTGCGGTGCCGAGACCTGTTCTTCCAACGCTTATCGCCGAGGTCCCCCGTTGGTGAATGCCTGCTTCCGTGCTCTTCGTCAGGCTAGGAATGGCGAACCACTGTGCTTGCTGCTCATTTTTTTCCTCCTGCACGCCCTGTATGGAAGTGAGCTGTGCGCTGCTCAGCGGAGCCGGCCGGTGCGAAAGCTCTCAATCAATTGAGCCTCGAACAACTTGGCAATGTGAAAGTGACTACGGCTTCGAAGGAGCCAGAAGAAGTCTGGAACACTGCGGCGGCCATCTTTGTAATCACCCAGGAAGACATCCGCCGCTCCGGGGCCACCAATCTCCCGGACGTTCTGCGTCTTGCCCCCGGGGTGGAAGTGGCGCAGCTGGACTCCGATAAATGGGCCATCGGCATACGCGGGTTCCAGGGAAGGCTATCCAAATCCGTCCTCGTGCTCATTGATGGCCGGTCGGTGTACACACCGTTGTTCGCCGGCGTCTACTGGGAAGTTCAGGATGTTCCGCTCGAAGACATCGAACGCATCGAGGTAATCCGTGGTCCGGGCGGCACCATCTGGGGAGCTAACGCCGTCAACGGCGTGATTAACATCATCACCAAGAGCGCCAAAGACACTCACGGCCTGATGCTCTCCGGCGGCGGTGGGACCGTAGAGCGCGGATTTCTAACTGCGAGATATGGAAGCGGCGACGACAATTTCAGTTACCGAGTCTACGGATCCGGCTTCTCCCGCGGCTCCCAGTTCCATCCGGACCACATGGAATTTGACGGCTGGGAAATGGGGCAAGGCGGGTTTCGCACGGACTGGAATCCCACTCCACGGGATACAGTGACGATTCAGGGTGATGCCTACGGGACTGTGGCCGGGCAATCGCAAGGTATTAGCACTTATTCTCCTCCGGCGTTAGTCGTTACTGACGGCAACGGCTACTTCTTCGGCCAAAACATACTCGGGAGGTGGCGGCGTACCCTCAGTTCGTCATCCGATATTCAAGTGCAGGCATACTTCGACCGCACCGACCGGCACGATATTAACTACCGGGAGATCCGCAATACCTTCGATCTGGATGTTATTCACCACATCGTTCTTCCGCGCAACGAGTTCATTTGGGGCGGTGGCATTCGGGTAAGTCCAAGCCATTTCATCCAGACGGTTCCCAGCGTCATTTTCACTCCGGAATATCAGACCTACAATATTTTCAGCGGATTCGTGCAGGACCAGATCGGCATTGTGCCCAGGCGTTTATCTTTCATCGTTGGGACAAAGCTTGAGCACAACAGTTTCAGCGGGTTTGAGGTGCAGCCGAGCGGGCGGCTTTTATGGACGCCCAACGATCACCATACGGTATGGGCTGCCATCACCCGCGCCGTGCGCACCCCTTCCCGTATTGAAGAAGGATTTCAATTTACAAACCTGGCGACCACTGACCCGGTGCCCGATTTATGTGCGTTTGATCGGCGACGGTGACTTCTCCGCCGAGCAACTCAATGGTTACGAATTGGGTTACCGGGCCTCTGTTTACACCCAATGTTTATGTGGATGTGGCCACTTTCTATAACCAGTATGACGACCTGTTAAGTGTCGAATTGCAAACTCCTTTTGTCGAGCCTTCGCCTTCGGTTCATCTTATTCTGCCGCTTTATCTGCGCAACGGGGTCTTGGGGAACACCAGAGGTATCGAGATCTCTCCGGTGTGGAACATGACGAAGTGGTGGCGGCTGAAAGGATCGTATTCTTATGTGCATCTGAGCATGCGGGACAAGTCAAACAGCATCGATGTTTCGACCGTCCATCAACTGCAGGGGGACAGCCCGCAGCATAAGGCGGTGATTCAGTCTTATTTCGAGTTGCCTAAGAATTTTCAACTCGATCTTACCTACCGCTATGTGAGCTCTTTGCCCGATCTGCAGGTTGCGGCATACTCCACCGCGGACGCAAGGTTAGGATGGCGAATCAATCGGCAATTTGAATTGTCATTGGTCGGCCAGAACCTGCTTCCAACCCGAACACGCGGAATATGGTGGCGATCCCGGCCCGCTGGTTGGAATCCGGCGAGGCGTCTACGCGAAGCTAACCTGGACGAGGTAGGAAGAGCAGGCTGCTTGGCTTTGTGGTAAGTGATTGGCGCTAAGAATGTCGATCAATGTTAGCGCTCCCGCGCTTTTTCTGCTGCAGCGACAAAATCCCGAATCTTTTGTTGCGCGTCCTCCCCGATTTTCGTAAACCCGATTCCCAGGACATCGTCCTGGCCCCAAACCAGCGATCCGCTGGCCTCGACCACGCCCCCGAAACCAGGCAGCACAAATTCGAGGTGCACGGTATCCCCCAGCTGCAGCCCCCTGGCTTCAATTTGCATACCGCCCTGGCTAAGGTTGCGCGAGGTGCCATGAATGGTTCGCGAACCGACAGTACACGTTACCTCAGTCTGCAGCGGCACCCGCAAATGACGGCGTCGAAATTCGAACAGGCCTCCGCGTACGCTGCGAAACAACCCGCTCAGCTTCTGCCGGTCCACGGGCTTCTGTAAAAAGAACGTGGCGCCGAGGGTAAACGCCTGCTGCATGGTCTGCCGTTCTTCCCGGCCCGTCACAATGATGATGGGAGTGGACTTATTCCAGCTCGACTTGCGGATGTGGCGCGCCAGGTCGAAGCCATGCATTTGAGGCATTTCGAGGTCAAGGAAGATTCCATCGAATCTTTCTCGATTGACCAGGCTGCTGGCCTCGGTGCTATCGCTGAGGGGAACGACCTCCGCCTGCAAAGAGGTAAAAACCTCGGCCATCAGCTCCAGGCTGACCAGGTTATCTTCGACGACCAGAAGTTTTAGCGGAGCCATCTAGCGTTCCCAATTCTGGTATGGTGCACTTTGCCCTATGTTGGTCTTTCTCGGCGTGCTTCGCGCAGACCTCAGCATAACTCAGTGGTTAGAAGCTTTTGATTTACCGAACCGAAAAGCTCTTAACCGCCGAGGCCGCAAAGAACTGCGCAAGAGAAAACTGAAACTGCACCACGCCCAATCTGTGAACGGGGACAAAGCAGATGCTACGAAAGTAACCTCCAGCACGCCTCTCTCCTTGGCTTGGAGAGACTGTCGTTGACGGTCCAAGTTGTTTATTATAAATCACTTAGAGGCAAGGCTCGACGATCTTTCCGTTGAAGATATTTACGGCGGCGGGAGGACCGGTTCGAATACCGGGCTGTCGGCCTAGCTGGGGCTGCTGGCACTATGCCGTTTTGGAAAAATCTCTCCAATGCGGCGAATCTCGGCCCCGATTCCCTTGAGTTTTTCTTCAATGCGCTCGTAGCCGCGGTCAATGTGATAGACGCGGTCGATGATGGTCTCGCCATCGGCCACCAGCGCCGCCAGCACCAGCGAAGCCGAGGCGCGCAGATCCGAAGCCAGCACGGCCGCCCCGCTCAGCGGAGCCTTGCCCGTAACCACCGCGCGGCGTCCTTCAATCTTGATATTCGCTCCCATCCGGACCATCTCGAGGGCGTGCATGAAGCGGTTCTCGAAAATGTTTTCGGTGATGACGGAGGCGCCCTCCGCCTGGGTCGCCAATGCCATATATTGCGCCTGCATGTCGGTCGGAAAGCCCGGATACTCCTGGGTGATAACATCGGCGGCTTTGGTGGGAGCGTCGCCCATGACGCGGACTGAGTCGGCGGTCTGCTTGGTTTTGACTCCGGCTTCGTGCAGTTTTTGCAGCAGGGCGTCTAAATGGCGGGGATCGCAGTCCGCTACCTTGACATCTCCTCCGGTGATCGCACCCGCAATGATGAACGTCGCTGCTTCAATGCGGTCTGGAATAATGGCGTGCCTGGCGCCATGCAATTTGCTCACGCCCTTGATGCGGATGGTGGCGCTGCCCGAGCCTTCAATCCGCGCTCCCATTTTGTTGAGCAGGGCGGCGAGGTCGGCGACCTCGGGTTCGCGGGCGCAATTCTGCATAACGGTCTCGCCTTCCGCCAATACGGCGGCCATCAGCAGATCTTCGGTGCCGGTGACGGTGATCTTGTCGAAAACAATCTCAGCGCCTTTCAGACGGTCGGCCCGGGCTTCCACGTAGCCGTGGTCCTGGGTGATCTTTGCGCCGAGACATTCCAGTCCCTTGATGTGAAGGTCGATGGGCCGTGCGCCGATGGCGCACCCGCCGGGCAGGGAAACCCGCGCCCGGCCGCAGCGCGCAACCAGCGGTCCGAGCACCAGCGTCGAGGCCCGCATGGTTTTGACCAACTCATAGGAAGCTTCGGGCGAGGCAAGATTCCTGCAGCATAACGTCGTGCGATGATGCGCCCGGCCGTAGCCGAGTTCCACTTCCGCGCCCATGGCCGCCAGCAGCTTGCGGGTGGTCTCAATATCGCGCACCTGGGGAATGTTTTCCAGGATGACCGGGTCTTCCGTCAGAAGGGCAGCCGCCATGGCAGGCAGGGCTGCGTTCTTGGCGCCGCTGACACGCACCGTACCGAGCAACGGATTCCCACCGCGGATGACAAATTTGTCCATGCAACACGTCTTCCAGCGAAAGCCAGCCCGTCTATTCTACTGGGCACCGCGCGATTGTCACTCGGAATGGCTGTTAATCGGAAGGGCACGGTCTTCAGAAAACGAACTGGCCGCTACGAGTTTCTTGCTTCGGCAATGGCCCGACGGACATGGCCGCCGGCTGATCTCAACGCGCTCTCGGCGGAGGCGCGGTCCACCTTTGCCTTCAGCATCACCAGCGCAACCGGTACTTTGTTCCCGGCGGCCTTTAGCGCCTTTTCCGCCATGACTCGGGTGATGCCGCTTGCGCTTTGCAAAATATTTGCGCCACGCTCGTTCAGCTTCTGGTTCTTTAGGTGAACGTTCACCATCAGATTGCCATAGACGTAGCCCAGGCGGGTCATAACGCCGGTGGAAAGCATGTTCAGGACCATCTTCTGCGCCGTGCCGGCTTTCATCCGCGTCGAGCCGGAAATCACCTCGGGACCGACTTCTACGACGATCGCCAGATGGGCAGCTTTCTCCAGAGGAGAATCACGGTTGCAGGCGATAGCAATAGTCTTGGCCCCATGCCGGCGGGCGTATTGAACGGCAGCGACGGTAAAAGGCGTGCGGCCGCTGGCGGCGACGCCGACCACCACATCTTTCTTCCCCGGTTTCTTTTTGGCAATTTCTCCCTGGCTGAGTTCGCGGGAGTCTTCATCCGCTTCGGAAGCGGAAGCCAGCGCTTTGGTGCCGCCGGCAATTACAAATTGCACCATGCGCGGCGGGATGTTGAAGGTGGGCGGGCATTCGACAGCATCGAGGGCGGCGATGCGTCCACTGGTGCCGGCGCCAACGTAAATCAAACGCCCGCCGTTGCGGAGAGCCTCGGCGGTCAGATCAATGGCGCGGGCAATCTGCGGCAGAGCACGCTTCACCGCGGCGGCGACTTTAGCGTCTTCGGCGTTAATCGTCCGGGCGATGGCGAGTGCGGATTTCAGGTCAAGATTGGACGAGCGCGGGTTCCGTTGTTCGGTGATGAGGCGGTCGAGTCGGCTTTTGGCGCGCATTTGTTTCGACGGAATTGCGTTAAAAGCCCGTTTACGATTCGCTTCGGCTCTCGGAGCACGCAGTCGTTGATGGCTGCTCTGAGGTTTACTAACCACTAATCACCAATCACTAGCCACTGCTTTCACACCGCTTCTACGACCGCCTCGTAGAACGCCGGCCGGACTTGCTTGATCGCCTGATCACTGCAATCCGGCCAGGTGCGGTTCGTAAGCAAGGTTACCGAAAGCTGCCGCTCGGGGTCGAGCCATAACGAGGTTCCGGTGTAACCAAGGTGACCGAAGGATCGGGCAGAAAAATATCTGCCGGACTGCGAGGGCGAGGAAGGAGTGTCCCAGCCGAGGGCGCGGGAAGTGCCCGGCGGGGCCGATTCGCGGCGTGTGAATAGGGCCAGGGTCTCGGGTCGAATGATCGGAGGCCCACCCGCGAGCATGACGTGGGCGAAAGTCGCCAGATCCTGCGCCGTCGCGAACAGCCCCGCATGACCCGCAACGCCGCCCAGCACACTGGCGTTTTCATCCTGAACCTCTCCTTGAATGACGCGATGGCGGAACGTCTGGTCATCCGCCGTGGGGGGAATGGAAGCACGCCACGCCGCCGGACGGATTGAAAAGCGTGTGGACCATGCCGAGCGGACCAAAAATCTCGCGCTGGCAAAACCGGTCGAGCGCTTCATCTGCCATACGCTCCAGCGCCACACCGAGGATGATGAAACCGATGTCGCTGTACTCAGCACGCGTACCGGGTTCGGCAGTGAGGGGAGTCGTAAAAGCTGCTGCGAGGAGATCGTCGCGAGTTTGGGCGCGGAGAAAGAGCTTTTCGTAGGCTGGCAGGCCGGACGAGTGCGCCAGCAACATGCGCAGCGTGACCTCGCGCCGATGTTGGTCATCCTTTGCAAATTCAGGGACGATCGCGGCGACGGGCGCTTCCAGATCGAGCAGGCCGCGCTCGTAAAGGATCATGGCCATGGAAGTTGTTGCTGCAACTTTGGAGACCGAGGCGAGGTCGAAAATGGTCTCTGGCGTTGTTTCCGGCGAATTGGGCTCGTAGGTGAAGTGGCCGAAGGCTTGTAAAGCAACTACGTTGCCCTGATGGGTGACGGCGACGGAAGCTGCTGGGAAGGCGCGTTCGGCGATCGCGTTGCACAAAAGGTCGAAGGCGCGGGAGAAGCGTGTGTCCTGCTGGTCGTACGCAGAGACAGGCGCGAAGGAATGGGAATTGTTTGTGATGAACGGGTTATAGCAAAGTTCTACGGAAGGGTAAAGGACCGGGTCTTTTCAGCGCGATACGGAATCGTGTGGAGACGTAAGCACAAAGGTGAATTCGGGCTTTGCTCGGCCCATCGCGGGCGAGGACGCCCGCGCCACACTTCTCGCAAGCTAAAAGAACCTGGTCACGCCCTCTTCCAGCACCACCACCCGATCCTCAATCCCCGCCGCTCGCGCTTCTTTTTCCAGAAGCTGCAACGGCTCTTCCATGGGCTCGTGGGACAGGCGAAACGTTCCGTAGTGCATGGGAACCATCCAGCGCGATTTCAGATCGAGAAAGCCGCGGGTGGCGTCGGCGGGGCTGGCGTGCACGTTGCGGAAGGTCGGAGGATTGTAGGCCCCAATCGGCAGCAGCGCCAGTTCCGGCGAGAGCCGCCGGCCGATCTCGCGGAAGCCGGAGAAATAAGCCGTGTCTCCGGCGTGGTAAATCGAGTGCTTTGCATCCCGCAGCACGTAGCCGCCGTAGCCGCGGTGCGAATCCTTGATAATCCGCGCGCCCCAATGGCGCGATGGCACGTGCACGACCGTCAGCTCGCGATGGCGGTAGCTGGTCCACCAATCCATTTCGACCACATCTTCAAACCCCAGATCGGAGACCAGATCGAAAACCTGGCGCGGAACCACAATGATCGGCCGCCGGCCTTGCCGCCGCCGCGTCTGCTGGGCAATCGCCCGCAGGGAAGGGCGATGCAGGTGGTCGAAATGCGCATGGGTGACCAGCACCAGATCGATCGGGGGAAGATCGCGCAGATGAACCCCGGGCTGGCGCAGCCGCTTGAGCACAAACAGCCAGCGGGCAAAATTGGGGTCAATGACAATATTCTGCCCGCCCATCTGCAGAAAGAAGCTGGCATGCCCAATGAACGTCAGGCCCAGCTGCCCGTTGCTGACGAGTTTCGGCTTGTGAGCCTGCCCGATCCGCGGCATCACCGCCGAGTGGCGCACCAGCCGGCCAAAATTCTGCGCGCGCTTGCGCATGGCAGGGTTCCGCAGCGTGGCCCGCAGTGTCGAATCTGGATCTTCGTGTTTCATGCGCAACGCCAGCGCTGCCGGTATTTCGGGCCGGCAGGCTTTTGCCCCATCGAGTTAAATTTTAGAACACTGTCCGCGAGATTGCTTGACCGTTCTTGGCACCGTCATTTCTAATCATTCTTATCTCGACAGGAGTGAGATCAATGCGCGTAGCTTTTCTCGGCTTGGGAATTATGGGGCGTCCTATGGCCACCAATTTGGTCAAAGCCGGTCACGAAGTGACCACCTGGAACCGCAGCCCGGGCAAAGACGTCGAAGGCGCCCGCAGCGCATCCTCTCCGGCGGAAGCCGTACAGGGCGCGGAAGTGGTGTGGATGTGCGTTTCCGACACGCAAGCTGTTGAAAGCATTCTGTTTGGGCCGCAGGGTGTGGCCGACGTCGCTGGCCGACGGCATGACCATTGTAGATTCCAGCACCATCGCGCCTTCGGCCACCCGCAAGTTTGCCGACCGGGTGCGCCCGAGCGGCGTGCAATACGTGGACGCGCCGATGACTGGTTCCAAAACTGGCGCGGAAAGCGGAACCCTGATCTTCTTTGTCGGCGGCGACGACGCGGCCATCGAAAAAATCAAGCCGCTGTTCGCGGCTATGGGGAAGAAATTTGTCCGCGTGGGGGAAACCGCCAAAGGGCACGCCGCCAAGCTGGCCATGAACCTGCAAATCGCGCTCATCTACGAAGGATTTGCCGAAGGTCTGACGCTTGCCGCTAAGCTGGGCGTGGATGCGCAGACGCTGGTAACTCTGATCGAGGCTTCCATGGTGCGTTCCGGCGTGGTGGAATACAAGGCTCCGTTTGTCCTGAAGCGGGATTTCTCGCCCAATTTTCCCCTGCGCCTGATGCACAAAGACATTCGCCTGGCGCTCAGCGCAGCCAAGGAAGCCCGCGTCAAGCTTCCGGCGCTCGAAACGGTCGAAGAAGTGTACGAAATGGCGACCGAAGATGGGCACGAAAACCTCGACTACGCCGCCACGCTCACCCTGCTGGAAAAGTGGGCGGGCGTGGAAGTCAACGGAGTTCCGGTTTAGGCCCACGATTTATTGCTCCCGAGCGCATGGCCTGCGCACCAAAGTAACCGTCAAAGATGACGGAAATCGGCATATGATGGCCGCAGTTGCGGGGGCGGTCTGCCATGCGGCCGGGGCCTAAACTCCATGTCTTGCTGTCTCTCATTACTCCGGATACGGACTATCAACTCGAACAAGCCGCTGTTGCAGAGCGCGTAGCCGCGAAGCTAGGTGTTGCCCTCAACGTCGAATTCGCCGATGGCGACGGTGTATATCAGACCTTGCAAATTCTCAAAATCATTCAGTCCGAGCCCGAGTTGCGTCCCAACGGGGTGATTGTCGAACCGGCCGGAACGTCTATGGTTCAGGTGGCCCAGGCGGCCGTGGCCGCCAACATCGGCTGGGTGATTCTCAACCGCGATGCCGATTACGTGGGCAAACTCCGGTTGAAGGCCTCCGTTCCAATCTTCGGCGTCAGCACCGATAACCAGGCGGTGGGACGCATTCAGGGGGAACAGATGAATGCGCTGACTCCGGCGGGCGGATGTGTGCTGTATCTTGAAGGTCCCTCCAGCAGCGAGACGGCGCGTCACCGTACCAAAGGAATGCTCGCCAGCAAGCGAAAGGATATCGGCCTGAAACATTTGCGGGGAGGCTGGACCGAAGCGGGAGCGTTTCACGCGGTTCAGTCATGGCTCCAGCTTGGCGCTGCGAAGAGCACCCAGGTAGACGCTGTGATTTGCCAAAATGACACCATGGCGATTGGCGCCCGCCGGGCGTTTGAGGGAATCCACGATCGCACTCTAAGACAAAAGTTCCTGGATCTCCCGTTTACCGGTTGTGACGGAGTTCCCGAAAAGGGACAAACCTACGTTCGACGGGGTCTCTTGAAGGCAACCGTGATCAATCCGCCGCTTACCGGCGCCGCCCTCGAAATGTTGGATCACGCCTTTCGCTCGAACTCTCAGCCTGCCGAGCAGACCCTGGTCACGCCCAAGTCTTACCCGCCAGTCGCGAAGATGGAATCGGCGTCAACCACGGAACCGAAATCCTTTTCTGCAACTTCGACACACAAGTAATTACCGCTATTACAGAACTATTACATAAGCCACTTTGGCGAGGCTGATAGCTTAAATAGAGTATCGGTCGAATCGGGGGAAAGCGAATCATGGACTTGGAAGTACTGGAGCGCAAGCAAGCTGCCGACAACGAGATCAACTGGGTTACCGCGGGCTTCATGGCCGCGTTTCACGTGGGCGCCATTGCCGCCCTGTTTTTCCTCAGTTGGCAAACATTGTTGGTGGCCGCTTTCTTGTGGTGGGTTTCCGGCAGCCTGGGCATTGGGATGGGCTACCACCGCCTATTAACCCATCGCGGCTACAAGACGCCCAAGTGGGTGGAATACTTCCTGACGGTGTGCGCGACCCTTGCACTCGAGGGCGGCCCGATTTTCTGGGTAGCGACCCACCGCATCCATCACCAGCATTCCGATCAAGAGGGAGACCCGCATTCTCCGATTGACGGCAAATGGTGGGCGCACATGGGCTGGATTCTGATGGGGAAATCCATGCATCACGATACGACTACGCTCTCCCGTTACGTTCCCGATCTGGCTAAAGACAAATTCCACGTCTGGATTACGAAATATCATTATCTGCCGATGATTGTGCTGGGAGTGGTTCTGTTCGCCCTCGGCGGGCTGCCCTGGCTGATGGTTGGAATATTCCTGCGCACCGTCGTTGGTCTGCATTCCACCTGGCTGGTCAACTCCGCCACCCACAGCTGGGGCACGCGCCGTTTTGTGACTCGCGATCTTTCCACCAACAGCTGGTGGGTGGCGCTGCTCACCTTCGGGGAAGGCTGGCACAACAATCACCATGCGCACCCGGTCTCCGCTCGCCACGGGCTGCGTTGGTATGAAATTGACATGAACTGGTACGGCATCTGGACCCTGAAAAAGCTGGGACTGGCCAGCCAGATTTACCGCATCAAGCTTTCTGAATTGCCCCGTCGCGAAGAAGGACAGTCCGACTCTGTGGCGGTTCCTGCCGCCGAAAGTGAGTTTGTTTCGGTTTAGACTGAAACTGCTCCTTCTTTTCTAAATGAAAAGCCGGCTCTCATTCGAGAGCCGGCTTGTTGTTTTGCGGACTAACCAAGTTCTACTTTTTGTGGTCGTTGTGCTGCGCGGGCGCCGACTGGTGCTCGGAGTGTTGTGGCGCAGGCCGTGGCGCCGCCTCCCGAGCCGGTGCGCGAGAAACCGGGGCTGCTTGCCGTGCCGGAGCGCGGGGCGCAGAGTCCGATCTCTGGCGTTGCTGCTGCCAGGCATCAAATTTCTGCTGCTCGTTTCTTTGTACTTCCGGACGCTCTTGCACCGGCGGAGCCGACCTTACCTGCGAGCGGTTCTGGTTGGCGGAGGGTTGCGGAGCCTGGTCGATGCGCGGTCCCTGCCGCTCTTGCACTTGCGGCGTATTGCCGCGGTTTTCTGGTTGCGGTTGTGTCATGTTCACTCCCGGATGAGGAACATTATTGTTTTGGCGCTCCATCTCGCGTGGGGTCTGCAGCGGCTGCGAAGATCGATCCATTCGGTCTGCCGTCCCCTGGGACCGTGGCACATTGGCTCCCTGGTTTGGCACGCCGCGAGGTGCTTCGACCGGTTGCGAAGGCCGTACCGCTTGCGAATGCGGTTGAGGGACATTACGCGGCATATTGTTATTCTGGTTCGATGGCACGCCCCGCGAAGCCTCACCGCCTTGCGTGTCGCGCCGCGCATTGCTCTGTGGTTCACCGGCGCTCTGGCTCCGCTGGGCGGGCTGTGCCGGTCGCACCGATTCGGGGCGAACGTTGGTGGCCGGTCGCGACTGTTGAAACGGTCCGCGCGCCGCCGGGACTCGCGTTCCCACCACCTGCCGGTTCACGACCGCTGCCGGCGGACGGTATCTGGCAGGCGCACCAGCCCCAAGCACGCTGCCTCGTACCGGTTGCGCATCCGGACGATAATGGGCGGGAGCTGCCGCAATCTGTTTCTCATTCACCCGCACGAAGTTCCGCGACACCGGCCGCGCATTTACGAACGTATCGCGCGAGACCGCCGTCACCGCATTGGCCCGGCGCTGATTCACGTACGTGATGTGGGTGGGGTTCACATTGGAACGCGAGTTATAGACGTTGTAAACGTTAGTCACCTGCGTGATATTCACCCGCGTGTTCGTTACATTTACATGATTCACATAGCCGCGGCTGGTGCGGTACCACGGCATATAAACTTCGCCGGGGGCGAGCGGGAACCAGGCGACACCCGGTCCGCCAACGCCGATGGAGAGCTGAAACCCTCCCCCGCCCACGAAAGCTACCAGAGCGGGTGCGTAAACGGGCCGCACGAACACCCGTCCCGGAACCCAGAACCACCGGCTGGAGATAAACGCCCAGCGCCCGTAGTGGAACGGCGCAAAGCCCCACGGTTCATCCTCTACCCAGGTCCAGCCCCAGGGCGCGATCCAAACCCAGTGCCCGTAGCGGTAAGGGGCCCAATCTACAGCAACGCCCCGTGGAGCCCAGCAGGCGCCATACCCGGCCTCATAGGTCCATGAGCCGTACTCGTCCAGGTCCTCGTAGCCAGTCATTTCGGGGGAGACGTAGTTCGCGCTCTCGCTTTGGTCTTGCCGCTGATCGCGGGACGCGGACCACTGCTCGAAAATCGTCACCGGCAGGCAATTGGGCAATTTCGTGATCGAGAGTATCCGTACCCGAAAATCTGGCTTGCTGGCCGGCAACCACCATATAGGATTCACCGGCGCCAATCGCCTCACCACGGCCCTGCCGTACGGTCACATTGGTCAGATTCCCATCCTCGTTCACGTCCAGGCGGTATTCCCCCGTGCGCTGGATATCGAAAGCCAGATTGGGAGTGTCGATTTCGATCGTATCGCCATCATCGAGATGCTGCACCCTCACGATGAGCGAACCAAGCGACAGCTTGATTTGCGTGGTGTGGTCATCGAGATCGAGAAAAGTAATGCTCGTTTCCGAATCCATGCGCAAATCCGTGGAGCCGATCCCGAGTTCTGCGCGCGAATTTTTATCCGCCCAAAGATTATCGCCCGCGGTTAGCGGACGATTGGTTACCGCCTGTACCCAGTCACCTTCCCCATTGGGCTGCATCGAGACCGATCCCGTAGAGTAGTCCAGCCGTGCCACCCGCGTCGGAGGATCCTGGGCTGGCGCCTGATCTTCGGCCTGATCCTGGTCAGGTGGGGCAGGGGCGTCCTGCGCCAGGGTATTCGTCACCGCCGTAAGCGTGAACAGCAATCCTGCCAGAAGGACAACGAGCGCGAAGACTTTGTTGCTTTTCATGGTTTCTCTTCCTTGCTGCGTTCAGCCTGCCGCAGCTTTACTGCCGCTATCGTACGATACCTTAAACCCGTAAAGCCGCCGGAAGTTCCATAGGCATAAACTTAGTGGTAACAATCACTTGGAGGGAATGAGGGCCAAGATCAGTTCGAGAGGATAGTTCAATGTCAGGGCAGCGGCTCGAGCCGTGCCGTTTTTCGAGCCTTTTCGACCGGCGCGGGCTCAATTGAGAGATTCGGTTGACTGGCTTCCCGATCGTTGGCCGAAGGCCCTGCCCTGAATATCGATCTAGCGCCCGTTGCTCGGGACCATCCGGCGCCAGGTTCCGCTTCCCAGCTTGCCCTTCCCGAGGATTGTGTCCGGCCCTTGAAAGGTGTAGGTCCCGGCGTCATCCCAGCTCAGATTGATCGCATGCAGCTTATATTGGCCCTTGCTCGCGGTGAAGGTGCCGGCATGGGTCGGAGCGCCATCCATCGCCTCGCTATGAAATTCGTAGGTGCCATTGGCGGCGATTCTCCAAACCCAATAGCCGGGATTGATGAGCAGTTGCCACGTTCCTACAAATCTCGGATCCACCGGGCTCGCCGACACTCCGTCCGGCAGGGGTAAAGGCGCCGACCATCTGGGATCATCCTGCGCGCAGGGCGCCGAGATCACCACGCAGTTCGCCCCGCCGCCCGAGCGGCACTCTTGCATCGCGACGGCAGCTGCCTCTTTGCGGTTGGGGCGGGCGCCATAGCCATAGTGACCGGCGTTGGACCCGACCGCTAGACCCACGCAGGCGTTCCAGGCGTAAGTCAGGACCCTGCAATCCGTAGGCCCATTTCTGCGGCACACGGCGAGAGCTGCTTCATCAGCTTCATCCTCCGAGTTTTGGCCATGCGAAGAGCCGGCCTTCATCGTCGATTTGGAGATCGCCACTACCGCCCAATGAACGACGATGGGATTCGCTTGCGGAGGCAGCGGATTGCCCTCGGGACTGCAGCCGAGAAAACCGAAGTTCTCAATGCACGACTCCAGCGGGGTCATTTCCTGAGCGACTCCTGGCGCGGATAAAACAAGGCAGACTGCCATGGTCAGGCCCGCCGCAGCGACGGTCCACAAACTCGAATTCCGCTTGCGCATAGGTTTGCAATCCTCCGCCGGGGATCGATAAGAAGCAGATCCCGCGGGCCCTTTCCTGGACACTCCACTTCTCGTCGTTAATTTAACTACGCGGAGCGTAAGCTGCAACCCCCGCACGCTGCGAAGCGTCAGGTACCCCATTCTAAATTTTGCGACCTTTGTGAAATTTAGGGTGGGGATGCTGGACGCTGATCCCAAAAACGGCAAACCCAAAGACCGTAGAGATCGAGTCGAAACGGGCGGCACAAAACCCGGCGGGAATAGATCGTGCGGGGCAGGGGAGACGTTTACCTCTAGCGGCCCGGTGCGCCAGCCAGCAATACGACTTTAGCGAAGAGCCCGGTGGTGTCACTGGAATTCGTTTTGTCTTTTCCCACGCCTACGGCGAAGGTCACGGTGTCGTTGGCTTTCAATTCGAGCTGCCCTGAATAGTTCGCGGTCGGGCTTGCCCCCTCCACCTTGTGGAAGGCTGGGTCGCCGCCGTAGCCATCAATATCGGCATCGAACAAAGACGTGCCATTATGCAGGACATGCACGTCAGTGGTGGACAGTCCATAGTGGATGCCCTCAAATTGCGCGCTTACCTTGTAGGTTCCGGCCACGGGCGCCGTAAACCGCACCAGGCTGTATTGCCCGCTGGTGCTGCCCTCCATGGCGACTTCACCGGCCCGCACCGCCCATCCTTTGCAGCCCACCTGGGACTGCTTGGTAGTGTTATGAGCAACGTAAGGATAGTAGCCGGGGCCCGGCCCCGCATTTTTGGCCGGATGCCAGAAACCAATCGACCGGGTTGGATCACATTTCATGTCGATTCGTTCGGGCTGCGTGTCGACGAGAAACTGATCTGGAGCTAAAGAATCGGTTGCAGAATATCCGTACTGCCAAACTTTGTTGGGATTGTCACGAAAGGAGAAGTCGGCGGAAAGGTCGAACGTTTTCTGTGCCTGCGCGAACTGACCGAGTACTACTAGGATAATGATTGCAGCCAGAGGCATGATAATTCCTCCAAATCGTCACGATCTGCGGTTAGCACCCGCGTTTGAGAAAATGGTCGTATCAGGGTGTCGGCTTCAGCCGCCCCGTTTCCGAAGCCATTTCGACGGACGCGCCCAGGGGCGCAACTGGCCGAATCGATGGTTGCGCCGCACCGGCATTTTCTCCTGCCCAATCGGCACGGCCAAGGCCATGTCTTGATACGAAGCTGTTTCCAGACTCGGCTGAAAAATTCAAACTCCGGGGTCAGACCCTCAGCCAGCCACGGAATCCCCTTCCGGCATAGTAAGACTCCGCGCCGTTGTGGTAAACGAAAACCGTGTCGAAGCGGCGATCACAAAAAAGGGCGCCGCCGAGTTTTCTGATCGCAGCAGGGGTTTTCACCCAGCTCGAAGTTTTCGTATCGAACTCGCCAAGTTTTTGCAACTCACGATATTGTTCTTCGGTTAAGAGCTCAACGCCCATGGAAGCAGCCATATTGGTCGCGCTGTCCTTGGGCTTATGTTCTTTTCTCGACTCCAGCGCTTCGCGGTCGTAGCAACGATTGGCGCGGGCTTTGGGACTTTGCGCGGAACAATCAAAAAAGATGTATTCGCCCGTTTTTTTGTCGTGGCCAACCACGTCCGGCTCACCGCCCGTTCTCTCCATTTCGCTGAGTGACCAGAGTTTGTCGGGATTGGCTTCGAGTTTGGCTTGTACTTGAGCCCATGCAAGGCCTTTGTGTCGGTTTATGTTTTTTTCAAAACGGGCTTGCAATGTTTTGAGAATTTCGTCGCGTTGTTTTTTGGAAAGAGTTACGTTCGCCATAGTTTTCACGCTACCGTGGAATCTTACCCCTATGGAAAGAACGCGCAAGGATGGAAATTCGCTTTTTGTATTTCCTTCCATCCAAGAGTTTTGAGGGGAAGTTTCTTGACCACGACCGGGGCCTCCTCCGAAGACATTTCACGCCGGGCCGTCGAAAAGCATTTCACCGCAGAGATCGCAGAGAGAGCCGCTCTTTGTCGGCCGTTTTCTTCGCGATCTCGGCGCGCTCGGCGGTGAACCGTGATCCGTTATAGCTAAGATTCTCGATCCGCCCTAGGCGGCCAGCTGGGCGACTCGACGCCGAACTGTCTGGCGTACTCCGCGTTGAGCCGCTGCCAGCCGAACTTCATGGCTTCAAGGCCGACGATGCGTCCGATGGGTTTGCCGGCGAGCAGGCGATCCAGCACATCGAAACAAATGTGCCACCCGGCGGCGCCCATGGCGATGAAACGGCGACCGATGTTGATCCACAGCGCGAGGCGCGTGCCACTACCGACGGGTTCGAGTTTCCAGCGCATATCGAAATCGCCCCAGGTGTATTCGAGCGCCTTGGGTGGGTCGGCTCGCGTCACGGTTGTTTCGGTAATGCGCGGCGCGGGCGCGCCCACCGTGGTGAGCTTCACCTTGGCTCCAGTCGTACCCAGGCTCCCATCGGTTTCGAAGGGAGCCCACTCGCGCAGCTGCGCCGGGTCGGTCAGCGCCTGCCAGACTTTTTCCGGTGGGTGGCGCAGTTCGCGGACGAGAATGAGCGTCCACTTGTCTCCATCTTTTCGCACCTGCGCCAGGTTGGCGGGACCCGGTGCGTACGGCTGGTGATCGGTCATCTTCTCCTCGCTGAACCTCCGCCCTACCAGCGCTTCAGTTCCGTGACCTGAATAAGATTGCCGCAGGTGTCTTGGACCATGGCGATCTTGGAGGCGGTCACGTCGGTGGGAGGCATGGGGAATTCGGCGCCGCGCGCTTTCATGCGCTCGTAGTCGGCCTGCACGTCGTCGGTGAAAAACACGGCCGCAGGCTGGTTTTGCTGAAACAAGGCCTGCTGGTAGGCTTGGGCGGCCGCGTTGTTGTTGAGCGCGAACTGAAGTTCGGTGCCGTCCGGGTCCTCCGGTGAGGCCACCGTCAGCCAGCGGAATGGCCCGTTGCTGAAGTCGGTTTTCTTTACGAAGCCCAGCACTTCGGTATAGAAACGCAGGGCCTTCTCCTGGTTGTCGACGTACACGCTGGTCAGTTTGATCTTCATTTTCGCTCGCTCCTTGGTCACGTTCGCGGTTTGGGCCGAGTCGTGTTCTTTTTTTCCGTTGGTGTTGATTTGTCTATGGCGGCATGATTCGTACGGTCATGATTTATACGATCGAGGTGGCGTTCGAGAGCATCGACGTGAGCGGACCAGAAGCGGCGGAACTGCGCCAGCCACATGTCCACCTCCTGAAGGGAGTCCGGCTTCAGCCGGTAAAGGCGGCGCTGCGCGTCCACCGTGGATTCCACGAAGCCGGCCTCGCGCAGCACGCGCAGATGCTTGGAGACAGTCGGCTGCGGCATGCCAAGCCGGCGCTCGATCTCTCCCACCGACTGTTCGGATGAAACCAGGAGGCTCAAGATCGCGCGGCGGGTCGGCTCCGCAATGATGTCGAAAGCAGATTCCATATCCTTCGTATACTCCATATAGTATATACGTGTAAAGGCATATACGGTGTGCAGGTCCATTTTGAGGAGCCGACCGATTCCTACACCGGGGTGTGCGCCTGGCGCACACCCTCTAATTTCGACGATCGGGTTTTGGATGACCCCTGGGGCCATCCCGCGCCCAAGCCCCGGCGGAATGGCACAGGCGCAACGCGCCCATTTGGGGAGAGCGGAGGTTTGATGATGGTCACAGCATCGTGAGCGGGGGGAGGTACTTGCGAAGCGGGCTGATCACGAAGTCGACGGAGCCCTTGTAAGTTTGCGCTACCAGCGGCGTTGAAAGGGGTTTTTACGACGCATAAAACGAATGCTTTTCGGTGACGGGGGCAGCAGCGGCTGAGATGGGGGTCTTCGACGGCGTTTGCCGCGCGCTTTGCGCGCGGCAAACGCCGCTCAGGATGACTTGGGGTGGAAAGAAGCGAATGCGTGAAAATACGCCTCGGTTAGCTGACAGGTTGTGCGGTTAAGACTTTCTCACGCTCTTCTTCGTCCTGTCTCTCCTGCACTGGACTTGAGGGCAACGCGAGGTCGAGAACTTCGGCGATGGTTTTGACGTAGTGGACGCTGATGTTCTCCAGTTGCTCGGGCGTCAGGTCTTCCTCCACGTTGGTTTTGTTTTCGGCGGGCAGGATCACGTCGTGTACTCCGGCGCGCTTGGCCGCCAGCACCTTCTCTTTGACTCCGCCGATCGGTAGCACATTGCCGCTCAGCGTGATCTCGCCGGTCATGGCCGTGAGCGGGCGCACGGGCCGCTGGGTCAGCAGCGAGACCAGCGCTGTCGTCATAGTGACGCCCGCCGAAGGCCCGTCTTTGGGGATCGCGCCGGCGGGCACGTGGATGTGAATATCGTGTTCGGCGAAGAAGTTCTCTGCAATGCCCAATTGGTCGGCGTTCGATCGTACCCAGGTCAGCGCCGCCTGCATGGACTCCTGCATCACCTGGCCGATCTGTCCGGTCATGGTGAAGCCGCCTTTGCCTTTCATCACGTTGGCTTCGACGAAGAGAATGTCGCCGCCAGATGGAGTCCAGGCCAGACCGACCACCACCCCTGCCCGCTTGGTGCGCTCGGCAATTTCGCCTTCGCTGCGGACTTTGATGCCACCCAGAAATTCCTGAATGATCTCCTTGGTCACAACCAGTTTTTCGGTCTTGCCCTCCGCCAGCCGGCGCGCCTGTTTGCGGCAGATGGTGCCAATGTTCCGCTCCAGGTTACGCACGCCCGCTTCGCGGGTGTAATGGCGGATGATATTGCTCAGGCTCTCTTCGGAGAACTCGATGTTTTCCGGCGAGATACCGTTCTCCTCAATTTGCCTGGGCACAAGGTACTGGAAGGCGATGTGAATCTTTTCTTCCTCTGTGTACCCCTGCAGTTCGATGATCTCCATGCGGTCGCGCAAGGGCTCCGCAATGGGATCGAGCATGTTCGCCGTGGTGATGAACAGTACCTTCGAAAGGTCGAAGGTCACGTCGAGGTAGTTGTCGCGAAAGTTCGCGTTCTGCTCGGGATCAAGGGCTTCCAGTAAGGCGGAACCCGGATCGCCACGAAAATCGCGGCCCACCTTGTCGATTTCGTCCAGCATGAACACCGGATCTTTGGTTTCCGCCCGGCGAATGCCTTGAATGATCTGTCCGGGCAGCGCTCCTATATAGGTGCGCCGGTGCCCGCGGATTTCCGCCTCATCGTGAACGCCGCCCAGCGAAAGCCGGACGAACTTGCGGCCCAGCGCTCTAGCGATTGACTTGCCAAGCGAGGTTTTTCCCACTCCCGGAGGGCCGACGAAGCAGAGAATCGGACCCTTCATGCTGGGTTTAAGGCGGCGCACCGACAGGTAGTCCAGAATGCGGTCTTTGACCTTCTGCAGATCGTAGTGATCGGTGTCGAGGATTTCCTTGGCTTTGGGAATATCGACTTCCACGCCGGAGGTCTTGGCCCAGGGCAAAACTGCCAGCCATTCGATGTAATTCCGTGTTACCGAATAATCGGCTGCCATTGGGGACATGCGCGAGAGGCGGCCCAATTCCTTGAGCGCCTCTTTCTTTACGTCGTCCGGCATCCCCGCGGACTCGATTTTCTGCCGTAAATCTTCGGTATCGCGGGCGCCTTCATCCTGCTCGCCCAATTCTTTCTGGATGGCCTTCATCTGCTCGCGCAAGTAGTATTCGCGCTGCGTCTGCTGCACCCGGTCCTGCACTTCGGACTGGATCTTGTTGCGCAGTTGCTGGACTTCGAGCTCCCGCGCCAGATGGTGATTGATCTTTTCCAGCCGCACGCGAACGTCGGTAGTTTCCAGCGTGTCCTGCTTGTCGGCCGTGGACAGGGAAGGCAGATTGGAGGCAATGAAATCCACCAGCCGCCCGGGCTCCTCGATATTCATGGCCACGGTGGAGAGCTCGTCGGACAGCGTCGGCGACCCAGCGACAATTTGCTGGAAAAGCGTAAGCACGTTGCGCTGCAAGGCCTCCAGTTCAGAACTCTTGGGTGGAATGGACTCCGGCACCGGCTCGGAGAAAGCCCGCATGAACGGGGTGAGCTGAGTGAACTCTCCCAGGCGCACACGCTCCAGGCCTTCTGCGAACACAAAAAGGCTCTGGTTGGGCATTTTGACCACTTTGTGGACCACGGCCAGGCTGCCGACGGTGTAAAGGTCGGAGGGCTGCGGGGCGTCGACCCGAGCCTCGCGTTGCGCGACCACGATGATGGTCTTGTCCTCGCCCAGCGAATTAATGAGCTGAACGGAGCTTTCCCGGCCGACCGTCAGAGGCAGCACGGCGTGGGGAAACAGGACCGTGTCGCGCACCGGAAGCACCGGCAAGGCACTCCGATCCTCTTGTCTCTCAATCGTTTTGCTGACTTCTTCAGGCTGCGAATTTTGTGCCATGATTCACCTTGAGTGAAGTTTACTCAAGTTTGGATGAGTATGAACGTCGTTACGATGCAAGCCGTGCAAATACGGAACGGATGGGATTGTACTCCCTTGTGAATTCTCGCGCAGAAACCGAAGTTCCTGTTCGCGGGCAGACCGTTGAGTGAACTGAACTAGAAATTAGGAGCTCAGCATGAAGCTAGGCCGCGGGATAAATGCCCAACACTTTCACCAAATCGGCCACTTCCGCCAAATGCCTTAAAGCGTTTCGGGCCGCTTCGTCGTCGCCCCGCAGAAAATCTACATAGAATATGTATTCCCAAGGCCGCCCGCGCATGGGACGGGACTCGATTTTACTTAAACTGATATCCCGCAAAGCAAAGACACTAAGCGCTTTAAATAATGCGCCGGGAATGTTCTTGAGGCCGAACGCGATGGAAGTCTTGTTCGCATTGGGCAAGATTCTCCTTTGCTTCCGAATAAGAAAAAATCGAGTGAAGTTCCGCTTATCGTCCTCGATTCCCGCGGCCAGGATCTTTCCTTTGTAGACGGTTGCGGCGTGACGGCTGGCAATCCCCGCCGCGTCCCGCAGGCCGTTGCCAATTACGTGCTTGACGCTGCCGGCGGTGTCATAAAAAGGACTGGCGCCGATCTGCGGGTTCTTCTTGAAAAAGTCCCGGCACTGTTCCAGTGCCACGGGATGTGAGTAGGCTTTCTTGATCTCCGATTTCCTGACGCCCGGCGCCGCGATCAGGTTATGAATGATCCGCAAGCGGAATTCGCGCTGAATAAACACATCTCGCGCCAGCAACAGGTCAAAATGCTCAGTTACCGAACCGGCCAGGGAGTTTTCAATCGGAATGACGGCAACGGCGACCGATCCTGACTCCAAGCGGTCAAAGACCTCTGCCGAGCGCGCACAGGGTACTATTTTTCCTGCCGGGAGCATTCGGCGCACGGCTTCATGGCTGAACGAGCCAGCTTCTCCCTGGATGGCAACTTTCATGTGCAGCAACTTAACTGGCGTGGCGCACGGAAAGCAAGTCTTTCTCAAGGATTAGCGCATCTACGCCATTGAAGTAGTAACCGGGTACCGTTCTCACGACGAAATACTGATGGCGTTGGTAGAAGGCGATAGCGGGCAAATTATCGACGGCTGTCTCCAAATAGAGCCTCCGGCACGAGAGCTTGAGGAGGCGTTCTTCCGCTGCTCTGAGCAGCTTCGAGCCCACCCCGCTTCGCTGAGCCTCGGGCAGCACGTCAATGGTAATAAGGTGTCCGACATCGCGCCGCGTTTGCATCACCAGAAAACCCAGAATTCGGGAGCCGAGGCCGTTTGTGCCCGAGCCACCACGAGGCTGCCCTCTCTCTGGGGAGGCTTCGGCCACCAGAGTGAACGATCCCGCCTGCCGGATGTAGTGGCCGAGTTCACGCTGGGAATAGGCAATTCCCGGTGCGAAGCACTTCTGGTCGATCGACCAGAGGATCTCAAAGTCGCCGCGCCGGAAGTCCCGCAACAGGAAATTCACGCCAGCCATTGTAGATGGACCGCGAAAAATGCGCGCAGAGCGGCATGTGAATATCTTTGCATTGCCGCGACCAGCGCGTAAGACCATGCTACAGCGAGGAATACACTTCTTGCCCAATGTGCTGGGGCAGACGTACCATGCCAACAAGAGGCTGGCGTGGGGCAACTTCTTGTCATTGACGCGGTGGTTGCGGTGGCTTTGTCCGCCTTCTGGTACTTTTGTTTTGCCAGCTATAACCGGCGCCGAGCCATTCAGGCGTTGCGCTGGGTGGAGAGCGCCTGCTCCCAGGACGGCAGAATTGTGAAGGCGAATTGGGTCAGCCCTTCCCGCCTGCAGGCGCAATTGAATTTTGGCAGCCACTGGTTCGATAAAGCCTGCGTTACCGTACACTTATTTCCCCGTCCACTGCCCTTCAAATGGCTGTACTGCCTTTGCCGCAAGCAAAAGGAAACGCTCACGTTCGAGGCCGATTTGGGCTACGCTCCGGGCTCGGTTTTGGAAGTATTTCGCCACCGCTGGGTCACGGGCAAGCGGGGCGTGCTCGACGAAGAGTCGAGGGACTGGTCGCTGGTGCGGCCCGGTCCGGTGGTGTTCACTACCTCGGCGCAATGGGCTCAGGAGCTGCCACCTATCGTACGCACCTTCATGACTTCCCGGGGACACACCCTTCTCAGCGTACGCATGCGCGCCCAATCTCCCCACCTCGCTGTGACGGTTCCGCTAGAGGCCCTTTCCGATGACGGCTCCGCTCAGGGATTCATGAAAGTTCTGCGCGATCTGGCGGCTGGAGCTTCGGCTTCCCGGCAATAGCTTCGGGAAAACTTCTTCAAAGGTCTAATCGCAACTGGCGTGCGCCTCTTCACTGCTTTGTGGGGCACGCTCATTTTCCGGAATTGCAACTTCCAGAGCCGCCTGCGAATCTTCGGCAGCATGCCGTTTTCTGGCCCGCGCACATAGCCCGTAAACCAGCACGGCCGTTACGGGTGGCGCTGCAAGAGCGAGGACACGCAGGATGGCGCGAATCATCACTACCGAACTCCCCGTCGCCACGGCGATAACGTCATCTCCTCCAGCAAAGAAAAGCACCAGCAGGAACATGAGCGCGGCAGACCCGATGGCGGTGTTGAATGGTTGGTGGCGAGGCAGGCGCAGGACGTTGTGGGGCTGATCGGTGAAATCGGAAGAGACGAGCTTGTCAAAAAATGGGTATAGGTAAAGCACGGCAAAGACAATCAGCGGCAGCAACATCGCGGGGAAAAAGACTTCGGGAACCAGCCAGCCGCCGACGCGGACATGAACGGAAGGAAACAGCCGCATGGCTCCTTCGATCCAGCCCAGGTACCAATCGGGCTGCGCGCCCGGCATGATTGCGGTCGGGTCGAACGGGCCATAAATCCAGACTGGGTCAATCTGCGCCAAGCCGCCCAGCATGCCGATGAGTGCGAAAAGGAGAAAGAACAGTCCCAGAGACTTCGCGGCGTAGGAGGGCCACAGTCGCGAACCGACGATGGTTTTGTCGGTACGGCGAGGTCCGGGATAGTTGGTGTGCATTTGCCGCCAGATAAGCCCGATATGGGCCAATAAAAGTATCGCAATCAGGGCAGGGACCAGAAAAATATGGAAGCTGTAGAAACGCGGCAAAGTGGCTGCTGCCGGCACGGTACTGCCAAAGAACAGAAATGCCATCCACTCGCCTACAACCGGTACGGAAAGAAGAATGGCGTAGCCGATGCGCATGCCGGCCCCGGAAAGAAGATCGCCGGGCAGCGAATATCCAAAAAATCCGTTGGCGAGCGCCAAGAGCAGCAGGCTGAGACCGATCATCCAGTTGAGTTCGCGCGGCCGCCGGTATGCCGACGTGAAGAAGATGCGAATGGCATGCACGGTGATGGCAGCGATGAAAATCAGGGCCGCCCAGTGGTGCATCTGGCGGATTAGCAATCCCCCCCGCACGTCGAAGCTGATATGAAGCACCGATTGGTAAGCAGCGGCTAGCTTGATTCCATCCAGGGGATGATAGGAACCGTGATAGACGACCTTTTCCGAGCCGGAAGTGTAAAACATGGCCAGGAACACGCCGGTGATCACCAGGATCACGAAAGAATAGAGGGCGATCTCGCCCAGCATGAATGACCAGTGATCGGGAAAGACGTGGTTGAGCGCACGACGCACAAACTTCGCCAGGCGCAATCGTTTGTCCAGCCAACGGCCTAGCGAGCGCGTGAACCAGTCAAGCACCATTGCATCCTCCCCCGTAGCTTGGGCAAGGCATGCGCCAGAATCCGGGGCCCGGGGGCTCGGTAAAGGGTCCGCCTGCGCATAAATATCCTTCGTTATCCACATAGAGCGGCAATTGCGGGAGGGGTCTGTCCGCCGGTCCACTGGTAGGGACACCGGCTCGCAACACGTCGAAGGTGGATTGATGGCAGGGACACAACAGCAGGTCGGTGGTGGTCTCGAACAAGCCCACGGCGCATCCGGCATGAGTACATACGCGAGAGTAGGCGAGGTAGCCCATGGGCGCCCATTTCACCCGCTCGGCGGGCAGGTTCAAAAACTGCTCCTTCACCCGGAGCAGCACCGTTTGCGCTTTCTCCTCTCCGATATTGCCTTCGGGAAAAACCACCATGGTGCTTCCCGGCTGAAGCGCATCGGCGGGCACCGGTTTCCCGGCCAGCGTCGTCAGCCGTTGCCCGCGGCTCCAGATGGTGTCAAACAATGAGGGGCCGGGAGGGCGCCCGAAGGAGCGGAAAAGGGAGACGAACATAGCGCCCAGCAGGGTGATCGCCGAAACACTGAGCCAGGTCAGCAATTTCCGGCGCTGCACATCGTGCTTGCCCGCGCGGAATACCTGCAGCGCGGCCTCGCGCTCGGGTTCGGGGGATTGCATGGTTTCGCGCGGATCGGTCGCCTCTTTGCTGAGCATGAGCCAGTGCGCCCATAGCATGAGTCCCAGGCCGATCGAGCCCAGGCAAAGGGCGAAAGTTCCGCCCAGCAGACGATTGCTTCCTCTGGTCCAGTAAATGAGCATGAACCCCAGGCCGGCCGCAAAGGCTGCCGAAAAGGCACAGACAACCATCAACGCGCCCCGGCGCTCATGACTTAAGGTTTGCTTGCCGGGATGGAGATTTCGATCCCCGGCACGCCCCGTCGTGTCCGAAGCTTCGCGCAGCGTCTGAGCAATCTGATCCTGATCGTGATGATCGCGGTTTTTCCCGAAAACTCTTCCGATGCCCTTCCCCACACCCAACGCGAGGACCAGAAGCAGTTCCCATACCCCGCTCTTTCGTTCCGAGTTTGCTCTCACCCCTTGCCCCCTCTTTCAATCCAGGCCGACAGGCCAATCAACGCCAAAAGCATGACCCAGGCCGCGAAACCCTCCGAGACCGGGCCGTACCATTTCAGCGGACTACCACCGGGGTTTGGCGGCTGCTGAACGAACTCGACATATCTGACGATTGAGGCCAATTGCCTGTCGTCGAGAACAGAGGCGGGGAAGGAGGGCATGGGCCCCGGACCCCAGCGAATAGCTCCAGCCACCAGGGCCGGGGCCTTGCCGGTCAGGGCGGGCGCGTTCACGCCGGTATAGGCGAGCGCTCCCCCACGCACCGCGGTCCGATGGCAGGGCGCGCAGTACTCCCGGAACAGCTTCCCGCCAGCACTGAGATCGCCGCCGGTGAACGGGATCACGGCAAGCTGTTGGGTAACGTAATCGGCCACAGCCCGCATCTCCCGTACGGAAAGCAGGTAGGCGAAGGTCGGCATATGGCTGGGACCGACTTCCATGGCCATCATGGCCTGTCCACGATCGTGCTCCGCCTGCAACGAGGGCCCGGCCGGAACGATGAGAGCGTTGACTCCTTCTCCGTGTTCGCCGTGGCATTTGGAGCATCTCTGCAGGAAGATGGCTTTCCCATCTGGCGCCGGACCGCCGGCAGTTTGCTGGCAGACCGCAGGTCGCGCGAGCAGCGTGAGGATGAGACAGCAGAATGCTAGACGGCCGTCGTGCAAAAAGGTAGAAAGGCTAGCATTTCTGGCGTGAGAACGCGTGTTTTCGTGTGTACATTGCTCTCGCCGGCTTGGATGTGCTCTGTTCATGAGCGCCGAAAACGGTCACGCCCCAGCCGCAACCAGTCGCTTGGGCGGCGTGCGCAGACACCAGCCCGGTCGCCAGTGAGAACTGATCTGCTTCCTTTCGCTGGATCTTGCGCATCCCGCGCGAGCAAGAGAGGCGGCAGGAGCAACGTGGCGAGCTCCACACGGAAAAGTATGGAGGCACATGCCGCCTCCTTGGGGGATAAATGCGCCGGAAGTCACGTGCGGCCTTGACTCGCTCGCATTCAGCCGGCCAGCCGGGCAACGCGGCCGCTACCCCTGGTACGGGAACATAGACGCGGAGTATGGGATTGAGGTTGACTTGGATTGTAGCTGCAACTCAAATGGCATCTGAGACGCAGGCAAAGTCAGGCGGGGCGAGATGCGGAGGGTTCCCGCTCTCTCGCTTGTCAGCCGCAGGAACAGCCGGTTAGCTTGGCTAGGGAGCACTGTGCCCGGCGCATTGCAATACGCCCAGGTACGCGCTCCACGGGCCGACGGCCTGACGGCATTGGTGGGCCATTACTCTTGAGATTTGGTGCAGATGCGTCAGATCATGAACCGCCCACGCCGCCAGCAACTGGGATAGAGTAACAGTCCCGAAAACAGGATGCCGGCCATAGCGCGCCAAGTCCTCTGCCGTAAGATTCCAGGCACGGAGCTCGCTCAGGTTTTCCGAGCGCAAACCGGCAAATTCATCCAATAACTGCTCTAGCGATTTGCCTTGACTCCCGCGCAGCTGTCCCAGGCGATCAAAGGGCTCAAACGTCTGCGTTTCCCCAAACTGCCGGATCACTCGGGCTCGCGCCATCCAATCGGTACGTTCGCCGTGAATCAGATGGCCGACGACATCAAACGCGCTCCACGTGTTTTCCCCTTCATTGCGCCGGGTCCAGGTTTCCGGCAGATCGCGCAGCCATTGTTCAGAGTGGCTGGGGTACGGCTGAGCAGCGAGATGGTGTGCTGGAGGTCGGGTTCCATGATTTTCCTCGGATGTGTTTTTCGGTTGGTAATTCATATCTATTTGCCTCTCGCAAAAAATAGTGAGACGTGGCACCGTTTGCCTCCGATCCTAATCTATATGCTGGTATGTCCCGCATATTCATCACCGGTTCCTCCGACGGGCTCGGCCGCATGGCGGGCGAACTGCTCATTCGCCAGGGGCACAGCGTGGTTCTCCATGCCCGCAATGAGCAGCGTGCGGCAGAGACCCGGCGTGCCGTGCCCAAAGCAGAGGCGGTCGTCATCGGCGATCTCACCAGCATTGCGCAAACTCGCAAAGTCGCGGAAGAGGTCAACGCGCTGGGTTCGTTCGACGCGGTGATTCACAACGCCGGCGTCGGCTACAGAGAACCTCGGCGCATGGCGACCGAAGACGGACTGCCCCACGTGTTTGCGGTCAACACGCTCGCGCCCTATATTTTGACCGCGCTCATCCGGAAACCGAAGCGACTCATCTATCTGAGTTCGGGGTTACATCGCAGCGGAGATCCGTCGCTCGAAGACCTCACATGGGAGAAGCGCGCATGGCGTGGACAGCAGGCCTACTCGGATACCAAGTTCCATGACGTGCTTCTGGCGTTTGCCGTCGCGCGGCGCTGGCCGGATGTTTTCTCCAATGCGCTCGAACCCGGATGGGTAGCTACGAAAATGGGAGGACCGGGCGCGCCGGATGATCTCGATGCCGGATATCAGACGCAGGCGTGGCTCGCGGTGAGCGAAGATCCGGCCGCGAAGGTGACTGGCGAGTATTTCTATCACCAGAAGCTGCGTTCTCCGCTCCCGGCGACGCGGGATCCCGAGCGGCAGCAGAAGCTGCTTGAGGCCTGCCGCGAGCTTTCTGGCGTGTCGATGCCGGAAAATTGAAGGCCAATCTTGCCTGAGCCTGCCGGTTGGACGAATCGATCAGGCGATCCGCTCGGTAATGTTGAATCCTCGCCGGCGGCCTTCGCGAACAAAGGCCTCTCCCCTGACGGCAAGTTCGAGAGGCGTAGAGCCGATGGGCACTTCGCCCCTGGCCATCATGATTCCGACGATCGACAGATGCCATCCCGTCAGCCGCTGCATGGCGGTGAAGCCGGTGGCGTCGTCGTAATAGTCAATCACTTCCACTGTGGCCTGCGCCGGCTTTCCATTCTTCTTGCCTGTTGCCACGACGCGAATAATGCAGACATCTTTCACATGCAGTCGAACTTGACCTGGGGCTCGAACAGCGCATGGAAAAAGATGGCGGGGCACGACTTCGTCGCCATCCACCTCGACCGGCTTCAAATCGAAAAGCCCTAAATCGGAAAATGCTTTCAGTTGCGCAAATGTACCCGGATATCGCAACACTTTCAGCTGATAGGTCTTGAGCTTGCCCTCGAATGTCCAGGGCGCGGTGGAAGCTCCGCCCGCAATGATGAAGGCCTCCAGCTCTCCCAGGGGCGGAACGTCCAACATTTCAAACTCGGTGAAACAGGGAATTTGCGCTAATCTTTCCGTCGCGCAGCACCGTCAGGCCGCCGTAGTATTCGTTGGTCAGGCCCTCGATATTGAACGTCATGGCGTAATTCCACGGTGGCTGCGGAGATTGCGGAAGGCCGCCGTCGAACATGTAGATGTGTTCCGGCCTCATCCAGCAGTCCCATAGCGTAAACCGCCAGGTTGTTGCCCATGCCGGGGCCCATGCCGCAATCGGGCACGACCCGCACGCCTGCCTTTTTGGCGTCGGCATCCAGCGCATGCTGAAGCCGTACGGTTTCCGTGTGTCCGCCCAGATCGCAGAAGGAAACGCCGTTGGCGATCGCTACTTTGGTCAGGGCCAGATTGTAGAAATAGGGAACTGCGCTCAACACGACGGCGTAGCCCTTGACCGCCTGGGCCACGGCATCTTCGTCGCGAACATCGAGAGCGATGGCGTCGGCAATCTGCCGGCCAGCCAACTGGTTCACGCGATCCGCCCCGGCCCGCGCCTGCCGCAATTCAGCGTCCGCCAGGGTGATGCGCGCCGCCTCCCCGAACCGCGCCAAGTCGTAGGCGGCGGCAACGCCCTGCCGCCCCGCTCCCAACACCATGTATGCACAGGTCATAAGATCCTTCGCAGAGAACTTATCCGCCGCAAAAAGAGTTACCTGCGCAAAGGCGCGCTGTCAACCTGGGCAGAGGTACGGCTTCCGGAGGCCGGAGCGGTCTCCGATATGTCCCAAAACGGGCATCCAATGCTCCACCAAACTATTGGATTTGAGCAACATACAGTGCTTCCTGTATGGACTTACCTGGGCTGGGGCGTGACAATTTGAGGGCGCGTAGAGTTTCAGAGTTAGCCTCGGGATTCGTTCCATCTGGAAGGCATCCAGCAGGTTGTTCGTTTGAAGAGTCGCGGAGACAAGCAGAATGAGTGCCATATTTCCTGATTCAGCCGCGGTTCAATTGCCCTCACAGACCGCGTGGAACAAATAGCAGTCATCCGGGTCACGTTGTGCAGTTGTATTCGAACGACTGCGTTTCTTTTCGACGTCCTGGGCCGGTACGTTGGCGATGCAATCGCGGCCGGAGATGGCGCGGTGGTGATTGCCACAAAGGCGCATCAGGACGGGTTGGAGCAGCGCCTGAGAGAGCGCGGCTTGATAACAGCGGGGAAGCGAACCCGGGAATCGGTATCTTTGCCTGGACGCCCGCGAAACCCTCTCCCGTTTTACCGTGAACGGATCGGTGGACGAAAACTCCTTTATCGAGCTTATGAATGACGTCATAACTCTGATCAAGAGCGATATTGCGGGCCATGATCCTCGGATTACCGTTTTTGGAGAACTGGTGGCGCTGCTTTGGGCCCAGGGCAAGTCTTCCGAGGCCATCAAGGTGGAGCGGCTCTGGAATCAGCTCGCGCAAAAGCACTCATTCAATCTTCTTTGCGCTTATCCGATTTCGGCATTCGGCAACGAGAAAGATATAGCGCCTTTTATAGAAATGTGTTCGCACCACTCGGACGTGAGTCCCAGCGAGGGGTATCTGCAGCTGGATAATGAGGCAGAACGGCTGCGCTCGGTTGCGCAACTCCAGCAAAAAGCGGAGGTGCTGGAAAAGGAAATGGGGGTGCGTGCTAACCAGGAGCAGTTCCAGCAATTTGTGGAGGCGGTACGGGATTACGCCATCTTCATGCTGGATACCGAGGGCCGAGTCAGAACCTGGAATGCCGGCGCCGAGCGCATCAAGGGCTATAAAGCTGCCGAGATCATCGGCAAGCATTTCTCCTGGTTCTACCCGGAGGAAGACCGGCAGCACGGCAAGCCGCAATGGGAACTGGTGCTGGCGGCGAAGGATGGACGTTTCGAAGATGAAGGCTGGCGCATTCGCCAGGATGGCTCGCGTTTCTGGGCGAATGTTGTGATTACGGCGGTCCGGGACCGGGCGGGCAAGCTGGTGGGTTTTGGCAAGGTCACTCGCGATTTCACCGATCGCATGCAAATGGAAAAGCAGGTACGCGATTCCGAGCGGTTGCTGCGCGAGTTGTCCCTGCATCTGCTGCAGACCCAGGACGAAGAGCGCAGGCGTATCGGCCGGGATCTTCACGACAGTCTTGGGCAGTCTCTTGCCGCGCTCAAAATGAAGCTGGACATGCTTTCTTGCCAGTCCGAAGATCATTCTGAATTGAAAAACTGCGTCAAGCTGGTGGAGGAGTCCATCAAAGAGGTCCGCACCATCTCCTACCTGTTGTATCCCCCGATGCTGGAAGAGACGGGGCTGGAATCGGCCATTCATTGGTATCTCGACGGATTTTCCGAGCGCAGCGGGGTAGAAATCAAATTCGACGTCGACCCCGAATTTCGACGGCTGCCGCGCGAAGTCGAGCTGGCGCTATTCCGCGTGCTGCAGGAGAGCCTTACCAATGTCCATCGGCACTCGGGCAGCAAAACCGCGACCATTCGCCTCTTCCGGCGAGAGGGCATGGCCGTTTTGGAGGTTCAGGACCAGGGAAAGGGATTTCCTCGGGAGTTGCTCCAGGAATCCGGGATGAACTGGGCGGGCACTTTCGGCGTGGGCCTTCGCGGTATGAAAGAACGCATGCATCAACTCGGCGGTCGGCTTGACCTGATCTCCAGCGCCTCCGGAACCACGGTCAGCGCGCTGGTTCCGGCAAAGGAAAGATAGCCCGTTCGTTTGCAAGGAAAAAGGTTGCGTCCCTCTTCTCTCGGCAAAGTTCTACAATAAGGCTGTTCCTTGCTTGTGCAAATTTTCCTCTGGAGGCTCGCCATGGAGCGCCGCGATTTTTTGAAGGTGGGAACAGCCGCCAGTCTGGCGGGGTCGACCAAGATCCTGGAGCCGCTTGCTTACGCCAAAGAGATGAAGAAAAATGCCGGGCCTATTCCCAGACGCCAGCTCGGCAAGACCGGAGAGGAGCTTTCCATCGTTGGTTTCGCGGGCATTGTCGTTATGGACAACAGCCCCTCTTTCGCCGGCAATATCGTAGCCGAGGCGGTGGACCGCGGAATCAACTACTTCGATGTCGCTCCCAGCTATGGCAACGCGCAGGAGCGTCTCGGCCCGGCCCTCAAGCCCTATCGCAAGAATGTGTTCCTGGCTTGCAAGGAAGAAGATTGGACGAAAGACGGTTCCGCCAGACTGCTGGATGAATCTTTACGCCTGCTCCAAACCGACCACGTGGATCTTTACCAGTTTCACGCACTTTCCAAAATGTCCGACTTGGAGCAGATCTTCGGTCCTAATGGCGCGATGGAAACCTTCGCCGCGGCGAAAAAAGCCGGCAAGCTGCGTTTCATTGGTTTCTCTGCCCATTCCGTTGAGGTGGCGCTCTCCGCCATGGACCGCTATCACTTCGATACGATTCTGTTCCCCATCAATTTCGTGCTCGTTTCCCAGGCAAAATTCGGGCCGCAGGTCATCGAAAAGGCGCGAGAGAAAGGTATGGGCATCATGGCGCTGAAAGGGATGGCCAAGACCACCTGGGCGGCGGCGGAAAAGAACGACCATCCTCATCCTAAGTGCTGGTACGAACCGGCGGGATTTCCCGACGAAGCAGTGTTAGGACTGCGTTGGACACTTTCCCAGCCCATCACGGCGGCGATTCCGCCTGGGGACGAGCGCTATTTCCGTCTCGGTATGGAGGTGGGCCAAAACTTTCAGCCTGTTAGCGAAGGCGAACACCGGAAACTTCTTGCTGCGGCAGCGGGGGTAAATCCAATTTTTCACCTGGCGAGCGCATAGCCGGATTTGTTACTGTCCGCGCATGGCAAGTTGTTTTTCTACAGGCGTCATCTGATTCCAGAGGGCGGTCAGATCGGTCTGAATACGATTATTCGCCGGCTGGCTGTGCAGCGCCTTCGCGTACCAGTGGTAGGCGGTGGGTAAATCCCGGGCGACACAGTGGCCGCTCGCATACATCGTTCCCAGCATGCTTTGGGCATCTGAGCTGAAGCGGGCAGCCGCCCGCAAATCTTTCTGCGCTTTGTCGCAGTCCTGATCCACGCCATTGCCCAACAAGTACTTCGTCCCCTCCTCAAGCAAACGGGCGGCATCCGCCTTGGGGTCGGCGGGAGAAGGCGTCGGCGCAGAATTCTCGCTGACTTCATCTGGGGACTGTGGATTGCTTTCCGGTGCGGGCGGTTTTACTACGAGGGAAGAAGCTCTTTCCCGCGGAGTGTCTGGAACGGGTATCTCGGGCGGCGGGACGATTGCAGCCGCGGCAGAATCCGCCTCGGACGATTCGACTGCTTTCAGAGATTGCGTGTTCTGCGGCGTGATCTTGGCGGCAGTCGGGGCTGGCTCCGCCGGAGGGGTCGATGGCGTCGAAGTTTCTCTGCTGCTGGACGAAGCCTGCCGGGTTACAGGTAGCGCAGGTGACGGTTTGACCGAAGCCGCCGGGCTGGCGGACGGTACAGGAGCTTGCGGGACATTGTAAGAATTGCTCAGCGGCCGCAAGTCATCCCATGGATATCCATTGCGCTGCCACTGCCAAACCAGTGTCCCAGCGGCAATTGCGAGCAGCCCCAGGGCTACATACATGCGCCAGCGAGGTGCTTGCTTTCTTTCGTCATCTTCGAACAAGTAATCGAGATTCCGGTTCAGCAGGCTGTCTTCTGCCCCGCCTTCGCGAGGGGGCACTTCTGCTGGTTCAGGGCGGAGCTTGGGCGCCTGCCGTATGTTGCTATCTTGAACATTTGCAACGCTGGAGACTGCCCACCGGCCGACTCCCCGGCCAACCCCAGAATTGAATACGAGTCTACGGTCAGAGGCGCTGCCTTTGGTGGTGGTGCCGGTCTGGGCATTGGAACCCGCGGATTGCCAGCGGGCCGATTCTCCGGATGCAGCGCAGTCCCACACATCCCGCAGAACTTATATTGCGGATTGTTATCGTAGCCGCAGCCCGGGCAGCGTGCGGCGGTGATGGATGCCATTGTTCTACTATACCGATTCTGCTACCCCAATTAACAACATTACCGTTGGGTAGGTAGTCATTTCGGAACCGGCAAGAGATTCGCAAACGGACGGAACAGCGCGGCCACGGCGGCGACTACCGAAGTTCCCGCGAGCCCCTGCCGGGTGGTCAGAGATCCGTGGTGGACTGGATGATGACAATGGTCGAAATCGGCTTCCAGTGAAACTCCGGCACCTTCCATACCTGAGCCAACGGCAAAATTTAGGGCGGCGGCGGCAATGGCGCGTATGGCGTGTCGTGACGGCGAGCGAACCGCAGCCACGCCCCGGGCACATGTGGTGATGGCGGTTTGTGCTTTCCACAGGACGTGCTTGCTGTACACTTCGGGGCGTCCAGGAAGCCCAGGTAGAATCCTGGCCAAATCACTGAGGATAAAAATCATGAACAGGAAATGGTGGAGAATTTTTGCAGGGCTGTGTGCGTTCGCGGTGTCCGCCGCTATGGCTGCGCCGGCCATGGCACAGATGTCCGAGGTTAAAGAAAAACCACCCATGTATTCGTATGTCGCCAACTGGGCAATTCCGCGCGCCCAGTGGGGAGACGTGGAGAAGTCCTTCGCGGCTGACCAGAAAATTCTGGATCAGGCCCTCGCCAACGGAACAATTGTGGGCTATGGCAGCGATGAGGCCTTGCTCCACCAACCCGATGGGGAAACCCACGACGACTGGTGGTCGGCGATGTCTCTGGCCGGGTTGATGAATGTGCTGGACCAGTTCTACAAATCTGGCAGTCCCACTTCTCCCGTCTTTGTCAGCGCCACCAAGCATTGGGATTCCATTTACGTGAGCCGCTATTACAACTGGCATCCCGGATCGTTCAGAGGAGCATACACTTATGTCGCCGAGTACAAGTTAAAGCCGGATGCTCCCGATGATGCGGTGGATGTATTGAGCAAGAATCTGATCGCGCCGCTACTGGAAAAACTGCTGGCCGACGGTACCCTGCATGAGTACGAAATTGACACACAGGCCATCCACACCAGTGCCCCAGGCATGTTCGCTATTGTGTATATCGCAGCCAAAGCGGAAGGCCTGGACAAGGTCAACGCGGCGATACGAGAGGCTGTCAAGGCCAACCCGCTGTCCGCCCCGGCGTTCGACTCTATGACCGACTACACGACACACCGGGATGAGCTGGCTCGTACCAACGGCACTTACAAATAGGCGTAGTGAGACCTTGCGCCACAGGGCAGCTCCGGGTCTTGCAGTCCGCAAGGCTCGGAGCACGAACTGCCAGCGATTTGGACAGGACTAGCTCGATACTCCTTGTTAGCTCCCGCTGTTATGGCATCCGGCTATCGCTGAAGGATGGCGTCCTGGTTGACATCGGGATCCGCTGAGACCTTCGCCTCAGTCTGCACCAGCCGGACTTCGCGTGTACCCTTTCCTGCCAAGTGGATGCTCTCCGCGTGTGAAGAACGAAGGGTTACCTCCCGGGTGTTTTTCAACTCGATAACAGGCGCGGTGGCTGCTGGCGCCGCCTCCACGTCCAGGTTGTCGCACCGCAGATCTTCAACATCTTCCGCGGTAAGACCCGAGCGCCAGGTTGTGGAGTACGGTTGCTCCCAGCGGATCTCGACATCCCGCATGGAGAAATTGCGGGCTTGATGCAGCGCAATCGCCGCGCGGGTGTTTTCGTAGGGTGCCGCAGGGTCATGAGAGACGAACAACCGCACGTTCTCGAGGTGAATGTTCTCCAGCCAACTGTCGGGATGGCCGTTGATGGTTGAGGTGCCGGCGCCGTGCGCGATGACGTTAGAGATCGAAACGTTCCTGATCTTGCCGGCCGGCGGTTCGTGGTCGCGCTTTTGGCCATCCACCTCGCTGCGGCGCTTGATGTTGAAGTGAAGCGGGTCGCCGTCGCCCCACCAGAACCAATCGAAGCGGCGGGTCTGGATGGAAACGTTCGAGATGGCAACGTCTTCCACCACACCGCCGTCGAACACCATGAACGCGAGGCCGCGATTTGAATCGGTGATGACGACATTATCAATGGTGACCCGGCGGATAGCATTGGCGTTGCCATCACAGAACTTCAGCGCGCTGGAAGCCGAGGAGAGCCGGCAGTTGGTCACGGTAACATTTTCCGTGGGCAATGCCGGTCCCCAGATATCCGAGGAATAAAAGACCAGCGCATCGTCGCCGGTCTCGATGGTGGAGTTGGCGATGTGCAGGTCCTGGCAGCCATCGGGATCGATGCCATCGGCCCAGACCGCTTCCTTTCCGCTGGAATAAATGTAGACACCGTCAATGACGATCCTTTTGCTGGCGTACATGTTGATGGTCCAACTGCGCGAGCGCAGGAACTTCAGGCCGGTGATGCGGACATCCTGACAGCGGAGGAGCAGAACGAGGTGGGGATAGATTTTTTCCGTCGGGAACTGCGAGGGGAACGACCGGAGAAGCGGCTTGCCGGTGGCCTCCATCAGAAGCTGGTTGGGACGAATGTAATAGTCGGTGAAGTTGTTGGGCCGCCATTCGTAAGAAGCCTGACCGTCAATGGTGCCGCGGCCTTCGATGGCGATATCGTGCAGGTCCTCGCCGAACAGCAACGCAGTTTTCTTGGGATCGAACCGGCTGCCGTCGAGCGAAGCAAACAGGGTGGCTCCGGCCTCCAGATAAAGGCGTACACCGGAGCGAAGGTGGAGCTGTCCTGAGGTGTATTCGCCGGGCGGGACGTACACCGTACCACCGCCGGATTTTCCGCAAGCATCGATCGCTTGCTGAAGGGCGGGGCTGGCGTCATCCTGTTTGCTGCCCGTGGCTCCATAGTCCTTCACGTTGTAGACGAGTTTGGTTAGCCCCGGAACGGGTGCGGCAACGGCGGCAAAAACCTTAGGACCGAATAGTGAAGCGCCTGCAGCACCGGTTGCAGCCGACGTGAGAAAACGGCGACGGTCGAGCAAGGAACCACCTCCCGGTTGCGGTGAACCTGCGATGCTATCGCCTGTGGGCGTCGTTGACAATAGAAGAACGCAACCGGCGGGTACGACATTCCTGCGCCCGTCGCGATGTTATTCTAAAGAACATCGTTCCTTCACCGAATCTGACATGTCGAGTCCAAAGACCCCGCAATCTCCTTCCACTGAATCGGAGCAGTCTTTCGAGAACATTCTTTCGCAATTTGAACAGAGCCACACCCGGCAAGCGCCAGGCACGCGCGAAGGTATCGTCGTATCGGTGTCGGCGGATTCGGTTGTCCTCGACATCGGCTTCAAAACAGAAGGCATTCTGCCGCTCTCGGAGTTGCTGGATGACGCAGTGAAGCCCGGCGATACGCTGCAGGTCACCATTAAAGGCCGCGAACCCGGGGGCTATTACCAGCTGACGCGCAGCAAGGCGGCGCGGCCTGCGGACTGGGGCGCTTTGGAGCGGGCTTTCGCCGACAAGACCACTATCGTCGGCACAGTCACTGCTGTCGTTAAGGGCGGTTTGAGCGTGGATGTGGGCGTGCGCGCCTTTATGCCCGCATCGCGCAGTGGCGCCCATGATGCCGCGGAGATGGAGAAGTTGGTCGAGCAGGAGATTCGTTGCCGCATCACCAAGCTCGACGCCGCGGATGAAGATGTTGTGGTGGACCGGCGCGTCGTGCTCGAAGAGGAACAGCAGGCCGTCAAAGAGCGCCGCTACGCGGAATTGAAAGAGGGCGACTCTGTCAGCGGTACGGTGCAACGGCTTACAGATTTCGGTGCCTTCGTGGATATCGGCGGCGTGGATGCCTTATTGCACATCGGCGATATCTCCTGGGGACACATCGGTAGTCCCGCTGACGTGCTCGCGGTGGGTCAGCAGGTGGAAGTCAAGGTTCTCAAGACGGACCCTGAGAAGCGGCGGCTGGCCGTGGGCATGAAGCAGCTGCAGCCGCATCCCTGGGACTCGGTCGGAGGTAAATACAAGATCGGAGAAAAAGTGCGCGGCACGGTGACGCGCGTGACCGACTTCGGCGCATTTGTCGAACTGGAGCCGGGAATCGAAGGATTGATCCACGTCTCCGAGATGTCGTGGGTGAAGAAGGTGCGCAAGCCGAGCGATCTGGTGAAGCCGGGTGAGACCGTGGAAGCTGTGATTCTCGGCGTGAATGCGGGCGAGCGTCGCATGTCTTTGGGATTGAAGCAGGCGCTGGGCGATCCATGGGCCGATGCCGCGCGGAAGTTTCCTGTGGGCTCGCCAGTTGAGGGCACCGTGGTGAGTATCGCCAAGTTTGGCGCGTTCGTGCAGGTGGTGGAGGGCGTCGAAGGCCTGATTCATGTCAGCGACATGAGTGCGGACAAACATATCAATCATCCGCAGGATGTGTTGAAGATTGGGCAATCGATAAAAGCACAGGTGCTCGAACTGGATGTGCAAAAGCGGAAGCTCAAGCTGGGAATCAAACAGCTGGTGCCCACCAGCATTGATGAGTACGTGGCAGAACACAAAGAAGGGGACGTGGTCAGCGGACGCGTCGTGGAAGTGTCGGGCAATTCAGGACAGGCGGAGTTGGGTGAGGGAATTCGGGCAGCCTGCCGCATCTCGGGGGAAAAGGCCCAGGCCGCTTCGGAAACGTCCGCTGGCGCGAAAAGCGATTTGGCCTCTCTGACTTCCATGCTGCAAGCTCGCTGGAAAGGCGGCGCGGTGGCGGCTGCTTCCAAGCCAGAAGAGGTTCGCGCCGGACAGGTCCGCAGTTTTCGCATCACTAAGCTCGATCGGGCGGCGAAGCAGATTGAGGTCGAACTGGCCTAGAGCATCGTCTGATCTTGTTCGTCCTGCAAGATAAATTCGAAATCGACTGGACACAGGAGAACCTCCCGCATCAAATCTTCTGCTCCCGCCCCAGCACTGTCGTGATCTACATTTCCCTCTGAAATTGCATCACAATGGATTACTTATGCGGCTCGACCAAAAAGCTGCTGCCCTTCTGCTGCTCTGTGCGCTCACTTGTGGCGTGGCAGAGGCACGGGGGCAGAAACAGACCGCAGATACAGATCCGCATGCTTCGAAAGCTGCGAAGCACTCGAACGGGCCGTTGATTGGGCGGGATGATGGTCTGGCCATCATCGGCGCGGCGCTGGATGCCGCACCCGGCGTTCCCAGAGCGCCGATTGTTCGCACCTGGTGCATGAGATCTACGAGCGGGCCGGCTTCGAGTATGAGTACGCGAGTTCTTCCGATCTATATGCCGGAACCGATGAGTTTCGCCGGGTGCGGCATCCGCAGCCGGGCGATCTGGTGGTATGGCCCGGGCATGTGGGCATCGTGGTGAATCCGGCGCAGCGCTCGTTCTATAGCGCGCTGAATTCAGGATTGGGTGTGGATGCTTACGATGCGCCATACTGGAAAAAGCGCGGGCATGAACGGTTCTTTCGTTTCGTAAAAACCTATATGACCCTTGGCCGCGTAAACCCCCACCTCAAGTAATTGTTTCCTTGTGTCGAACAGAGTTTTCAGTGGCAGGAACTGGCCACGGTCTGCAGCAGAGTTCGAAAGTTTGCGGGAAGTTGCTGCGAGCCACCGCCGACGCGGTCGCGCTCGACGTCCCGGGCTTCGAAGGTTGATGGGCCGGTGAGTGTGAGTTCAACGGCAGTAGCAGGCAGTATCCAGTCGCGCAGCAAAGCGGGAGGCACCATGACGTCAATGTCCAGCTTTCCGTTGTACTTCCCAAGGTAGCGGAATTCACTTAACGGCACGGGAACCCGCCGTCCGGCGGGAGCGAAGTTCCACTCGACGGCAAGCTGTGCAGGAGTGAACTGGCCGGTCGGGGGTAGAAAATGGCCGCGCGCCATCAGTCGCGGACCATTGCAGTAGAAATCAATTTCTCCGAAAGAAGTGAAGCCGCCGCTGTCGGTATCCCCAAGATGCAGAACGGAGATGCCGCGCTCATCGGCCATTTTGGCTTCGACAGCTTCGCTGGTGGAGATGTTGAGGCGGGCCATGGTGGCGAGGTCCAGATACTTGACCTGCTCGGGCGCGCCCTGGGTCATGAGCGTGTACATTTCCGCGGAGACGCCCATCTCGCGGATATAAGCGACCAGTTCGCCTGCGATCTTCTGGGTTTCCTGTTGCGTGTCGCCGGGCAGCGTGCCCCAGAAGCGATGAACTCCGTAACGGGAACCGGAAGTCATGGAGCGCTTGACGCCGCCAAGGTAGGCGAAGGTGCAGGCGCTGTCGCATTCGCCGGACCGGGCGCTCAAAAAGCTGAGGCCGGGCGTACCAACGTCGGTGTCCCAGCCGGCACGGCGGATTTCGCGGCCGAGCGCCAGCCCGGCTTCCAGATCGCCGCCGCCGGAGTTGAAATGAATGGTCCGCGACAGCATGATGCCGTGCTTCAGGAAGGCGGAAAAATCCGCCGGGGTGTTGGCGGTGATTTCGCCTTCGGCCAGGACGCCGAAGAATCCACCTACGTCGCGGAAGGTCATCGGCGGATCGGCCAGCGCGGGGGTGGCATACGCTAGCGTAAGTGCTACCGCCAGTACGGCGTGGAGCAAGGGCGAGCGGTTACTGAGGCACGGTATCTTCACAGCGACGGTCTCGGGACGGCAGTTACGAAAAGCACAACCACAGAGGACACAGAGGATTAAGAAAGTCCTTTGGCCGCCAATGCCGGGCGGGGAACCGGTTTGGCGCATCCCTCCATGCCAACTCTCCACAACTCGGCTATATATCTAGAACAGCGAAGTGCCGATTGCAAGACGAAAAATTCGATCCGCGCACGGCGATACATGAACCGGAATTGGCAATGGGCAAGGGCGGAACTTCCCCTATGCTGAAAAGAGCTTATGGCCATTTTTCTGGGGATTGACGGGGGCGCTACAAAAACCGCGTGCGTGGTCGCTGACGAGGAATCCATTCTCGGGACGGGTGCGGCCGCCGGATGCAATTTGACACGGTCCGATGAACCGATGGTGCGGGAAGCGCTTGCGCGAGCAATCGGCGAGGCTTGCGCCGAGGCCAAGGTTACGCCGGCGCAGATCAGCCGCACCTGCATTGGCGTGGCGGGCGCGGGCAGACCGCTGGTTCAGGAAAAGCTGCGGCGCATACTCGCGGGAATGGTCAACGGAGAGATTGAGGTTGTTGAGGATATGGTGATCGCGCTGGAAGCTGCGTTTGGCGGCGATCCCGGCGTGGTGGTAATTGCAGGGCACAGGCTCCATCGCCTACGGAAGGAACGCGGCCGGCCAAAGCGCGCGGGCGGGTGGTTGGGGATTTGCGATCTCCGATGAAGGCTCAGGCTACTGGGTTGGCAAGGCTGCGTTGAGTGCGGTGATGCGGGCTGGAGATGAGCGGGAGCTTTCGGCGGAGAATTCGCATTTGCTTGCGGGAATTCTGGAGTTCTGGGAGTTGAACACGGTCGACGAATTGATCTTGGCAGCGAACGCTACGCCGCCACGAGATTTCTCGGCGCTTTTTCCGGTGGTGCTTGCGGCCGCCGATCGCGGAGACCAGGTTGCCCAGGAGGTATTGCAGCGCGCGGGAGCCGAATTGGCTCGGCTGGCTTGCGTCGTAGCCGGGCGCTTGTTTCGCGACGCGGCCAGTGTCCCGGTGGCCATGTCCGGTGGAGTGTTTACGAATAGCGTCCGGGTGCGCGAAGCTTTTCAGGAGCGATTGCGTGCGGAACTTCCTGCGGCGACCGTTCGGCAGGAGATGGTCGCGCCGGTGTACGGAGCTTTGGCACGCGCCCGCAACCGGCGGACGGGAACCGTTTAGGCGATGAATGCCGGGAGCCTTCGCTCCGGTCGAAGCAGTTTCCCGGCGTTACGAGGACCAGTTGGGACCAGTTGACCACAGCGATCCGGCCGAGATGAAGAGCGGCACGGATTCTACGCTGAATGAGGATGAGGCGCTCGCCCTCCTGCAGCGCCGCGATCTTTCCTGCGAGGTAATTGAGCGCATAACTAAAAGCTCAAGCGGTCATGAAAAGCCGCAAAGTGCAGCTGGCGGTGGCGCAGCATCCCAAGACGCCGCGTCACGTTTCATTGCCCCTGCTGCGGCATCTGTTCACGTTTGAGTTGATGCAGGTCACGCTCAACCCGGTTGGGCTTGCCGATATCAAGAAAGCCGCCGAGGATGCGCTGCTCCACCGGCTGGAGACAATCTCGCTGGGCGAGAGGGTTTCGCTGGCGCTGCGGGCGTCCGGCAATGTGGCGGGCGAGCTTCTGTTCGATTCCGAGTTGCGCGTGCTGCAGGCGGCATTGGAAAATCCGCGGCTGACGGAAGCAGGAGTGGTGAAGGCATTGCTTTCTCCGGGTGCTTCGGCGTTATTGGTACAGGCAGTCTGCGAGCATCCCAAGTGGTCGCTGCGCAAGGACGTGACGGATTGCGCTTCTGCGCAACGAGAACACTCCGGTGGCGCGAGCGGCGGAATTTGCCAGGACGCTGGCGGCCGGGCTGGTGGTGGAGATTCTGGAGAGTTCGAATTTGCCGGAGGACGTGAAGGCTCTGGTGCAAGGGAAGATCGAGGGCTGAGAAGAGATTCTCGTGAAGAATCCGCCGGGCAATGTAGTGGTCAATGAGCGATATGGCGATTTTTCGCCAGTTATCCTACGTATCATTGTCAGATCGGCGTTTTCTACGCCGAACGCAGACTAATGGCGCTGCCAGAAAGCCCGATCCATGCGAAGATCAAAGGGCGGGATACAAACGTATTCTTGGTTTAACAAGAAGACAGCGCGGGATGGAAGCAGCATTCTTCGCCATAAGAATGTAGACGTGAAACTCGGTGTTGCTGAAGGAACCGCAGGATTTGCACAAGCGAGAGAAGCCGTATACGAAGCTTTTTCGGAAAGCCGTTCAGTGTTTCTCACGAGCTCCTGCCAATCATCCCTCACATCGACGTCTACACGTTCAAGCGATCTCTGGCAGACAAGGAAGTATATTCACTGGTCACAGGAGGAATGCGCAAACTCAAAGGAACACAGCACGTGGGGCCGAACAGAGATGATCCTAAACGGGCAGAACTGATTTTCTACCGTTCGGAGCCACGTGAGGAGTACATTGCGACGCTGCGCTGGGACGCTCATTTTCCGCACAACAGCAAATCATCGCTTGGCCATGGCCATACGATGCCGAACGGAGACCCTCCAGAGCCGTTTTGGGGAAGCACGGAATTGGATACTCTGTTCTCCTGCCCCCAATCGTCAAGAAAGACCAGACCCTGCCCTAAGAGCTGACTTTGGGCGGCGACCCCGTTCACTTCCTGTGGGTGGTCCCACTGACGAATGCGAGTGCAATTTCAAGCTAACCAGAGGATTCGATGCGATGCTGAACTTGATCGAGAAGAATCGGCATCCCCACTGTTCGACCCTGGCCGTAAAAGCTACGTGTAGGAATCCAGCCGAATTTTAGCGGCAGCAAGAACACCAATTTCTGATAACAGGCGATTACACGTTTTGACCGTGATCAATGAGCGATATGGCGATGTTAGAGGGTGTAAATAGAACTGTGTAAACGGCCAGGGGAAGAGGAGAATGAAAAACCCATGGTCATCGACAAGAAGCTGATCGACGAACTGCTCACCAACTACAAGCGCCCCGAGGATATCATCGGGGAGAACGGTCTGCTGAAGGAACTCACCAAAGCGGTTCTGGAGCGGGCGCTGGAAGCCGAGATGACGGACCATCTGGGCTACGAGAAGCACGACCCGGCGGGCCACCACCGGGGCAACACACGCAACGGGAAAAGCCGCAAAAACCTGAAGGGCGATTTCGGCGAACTGGAACTGGAGACGCCACGCGACCGCCAGGCGACGTTCGATCCCAAGATCGTGGCCAAGGGACAGAGGCGCTGGACCGGCTTCGACGACAAGATCATCTCGATGTACGCCCGCGGGATGACGACGCGGGAGATCCAAGGGCACCTGGAAGAGATCTACGGGATCGAAGTCTCACCGACGCTGATATCCAACGTGACCGACGCAGTGGTCGAGGAAGTGAAGCTGTGGCAGGGCCGGCCGCTGGAAGAGGTCTATCCCATCGTGTACCTGGACGCGCTGATGGTGAAGGTGCGCGACGAGGGCCACGTCCAGAACAAGGCCATCTACGTGGTGCTGGGCGTGAACCTGGAAGGGCAGAAGGAAGTGCTGGGGCTGTGGGTGGCACAGAGCGAAGGGGCGAAGTTCTGGCTGCAGGTGTTGACGGAGTTACAGAATCGCGGAGTGAAGGATATCTTCATCGCCTGCGTGGATGGGCTGAAAGGATTTCCCGAGGCCATCGAAGCGGTGTATCCGCGCACCGAGGTGCAGCTGTGCATCGTGCATCTGGTACGGGCTTCGCTGCACTACGTGCCCTGGAAACTGCGCAAGCCGGTAGTGGCGGATTTGCAGTTGATCTATCGCGCGGCCACAACCGCCGAGGCGGAGCAGCACTTGGCGGAATTGGAAACCAAGTGGAAAGCCTACCCCAGCGTGAGCCAGGTGTGGCGGCGGAACTGGGCGCGGATCACGCCCTTTTTCCATTATCCGCCCGACATCCGCCGGGCCATCTACACCACCAACAGCGTGGAATCGTTGAACCGCTCACTGCGCAAGATCATCAAAATCCGGGGCGGGTTCCCCAACCAAGAAGCGGCGCTGAAGCTGCTGTTTCTGGCGTTGCGGCAGGCGGCGAAGAAGTGGACGATGCCGATTCACCACTGGCGAGAAGCCTTGAACCATTTCACCATTCTGTGGCCGGAACGGATGCCGGCCATGGAGAGGGTGGCGTCATGAAATCGCAGAATCCTTCTACATCGCTGGGCGAGGGAAGGGGAAATTGCCCCCTTCCCTCGCGCACCCATCCCCAAAAACAAAACCTGGTCGTTTACACAGAAGAGTTGACACACCTCGATGTTACACCAACCGAGAACTCCCGAGCCGGTGTTTACTCGCCAAGTTTGAGTATTGAATCACTTCTGAAAGGGTCTAGTTCATGCTTGAGCTTTGGGTCGGGGTCGAAGTCCACCCACTTTGGCAAGCCACAGTGGACGCAGCGCCGAGCGAAGGGATTGTTCCATCTGCCGTACCAGCGTGCGACGTAGTGGAAAGGCTTGCCGCATCTGGGGCATGACCAATAAACATATTCGCCAGAAACGAAGAAGAACCTGAACAACATCACGACCCAAGCTGCAAACAGCGCAAACCCGATTACCTTGGCGGCGCTGTGAGATCATACGTAGTGACGAGAGGCACAAGAACGAAAACACCCGCTCCTGTGAGAGCAATAGTAAGCACACGCTGACGCAACCTGCGCAGCTCCGCCCATTCCTGCGAGTACTCGCCTTCCATGCAGGAGATTCTAGTCCAGAAATGGACACGATGCCGTGACTGACGCAACGAGGCGTTATCACTCAAAATCCCGGTCTCACTTTGTCACCGCTTCTTACCATCCGCCACAGGACCGTAGGTCTCCAGCAAGGCTTGAATCTCGTTTCCCGAATCTTGATGGCCGTGCCTCTTGAGAAAGAACGAAATCGTAAGAAGTACTATTGTTGTGACAGTCGTCGTTATCTCGTAGAGTTCTTTTTCAGAGTAGTTGTTGGCAATCTCATGCTGGATAAAACGCCGCCCTATTTGGTGCATACCGCCGTGAGTGTAGCTATTGAGATGTTTCCATGTCCGAGTTTTGAAGTCTTGAAAAAAGTCGCCCATGTCGTATGCGTTATCGAGTGCCGTTGCGATGTCTCCAAACTTCAAGTCAATATCGTCTTTCTCATTGAATTTCTTGACTTCCTCGTCCGTGGCAGGGAGGTTAATCCACATTGCTCGGTATGCCCCCTCAACAACTGGCCTGACGAGAGCAGACGCGGAGCCTGGTTTTTCGTGCATAACCAGCAGCAAAACTGATTCTTGGTGCTCAACGAGTACGGAGATAAAACCAATGACGGTTACCGTGCGGTAGTCATCGGGGAAGCCGCGCTTACCAAGAATGGGTTTTGCGGACTGCATTGCTTTCTCACAGCGACTCAGATGCTCTTTCAGTGCATTGGTCATACCTATCCTTGACCTCCGAGAGCGACGCCAAGTCGCGCATATGATTCCCCAATAGCGAGGACAATCAAAACCGCACGAACATGACTCATCGGATTTGAAGTCTATGGGATTGTGGGTAAGAGAGACAACTGTTTGAAACCAGGCGATTTCATAAGTGTGCGCTTTTCATTCGCTTTTCCGAGACAACTATCCACGTGATATGCCTACTTGTACGAACACCTAGGGCAAGCTAACATTCGCAGCGTGGAATTCCAAGAACTTGCCGAAGAGTACCAACGCAAAACGGATGAAGAATTGTTGCAATTGGCCCTCGACCCCGCACAACTGACGCCAGAGGCCAGTTCCATCCTCAACGACGAACTTTCCAAGCGACGAATCAATACGGAACGGCTGGGTACTTTTGGTGCCGAAGAAGAACAACGACAAGAAGAAGAACGGAATGACACTGGAAAGCTTTTCGTCATCCATCCTTATGGCATTGGACGTAAGCGTTTCGGAAGAGCCGAGCGTGTGTACAACCCAGAAACGGGTATGGAGCGCTTCAGAACAACTGTGTTCGTCGTTCTGTTCTGGTTCCCGCTGATACCGACTGGAACCTTTCTCGTGGAAAGGGAGCGTGCATTTCTTTCAAACCAAATGACGGTTCTGAAAAGACTACCTCTCGACTGGGAGCAAGTGTTGAAGGTCTGGGTCGTTGTGTCTGGCAGTCTTCTAGCGCTGATTTGGATATTTAAGTTGTTGCCCCGTCTTCTCTACAGATCATGACTCTTTCGCGTTGATGCCCCATGCTAGAAGCCTGTCTGCGCAGTTGTTGAAATCAGATGGGATGAGAAGGCCGGTCTCCGGACGGGATGCTGTACGCTCCCAAGTTATCGACGTGCTCAAGGCACGGAAGGCGATTACACTCATCGACACTTTAGCAGGTTTGCCTCTGCCGTGGTTTTTGCTCGAGCAAGTCAAGCGTAGTATGTTCTTGCCGTTTTCCGGCTGGGCGATGCCACTATGCGACACCCCGAGGAGCGCAGAAAATGAATGCTTCAAAAGTTGTGGGCGTCGTTGCTGTAATATTCCTGTCTGTTCTAGCGCATGCTCAAAAGCACCCCGAAATTTTCGATGTATCAGATGTCGTGCTAGGTGCTCGCAGGCTTCCCACGAAATATTTGTATGCCGTAGGTGCATGGTCTGACGCAAGCGAAATGGAAAATGCTATGTCAGTACAGATCCAATGCTACAAAGTGATCGATTTTTGCCAAGTTGCACGGGCGTTGATCGTCGGGCAAGGACCCGGTAGTGTGGGAGTGTCGCTTGATGGTTTCGATATCCTGCGTTGGGATGAGCGAGAATTGATTGCGGTTGATACCTCGGCTATATGCATCGTGAATACGATTCGAGCAGATTTTGTGGCACGGACAATTACGCTCAGCTCAGCCAAGCAAGGAACAGAAATGGCGGAGAAGGACCCTTTTTGCAAAAACATGGACCTGCCGACTGCTTTTCTTGTAAACCACGAAGAAGTCTTAAAAAAGATTACTCAGAAGGCAAGTAGGAAAAAGCCCTAGTAGGGTAGGGTAGCTTTAGTCACCCAGTGCGCCCGACATGGATTGCGCGTTTGACGAACTGTCCCGCTCCAATGTCGTAGCCAGGTGATTTCAGTCATTGACCCTTTAGCAATTTCCGAGATTGGGCGATTTCGTCGAGCAAGGGCCAAATGGTGGGCAACATCACACTCAACACGGGATCGTAGTTGTAGCTATTCGATCGCAAATGCGTCGGGTGAGCTAGCATCTTGTTCAGAGTCCAGCACGGACTTCCGACTGCAGCGCGGGTACCGTAGTCGACCCTTAATTTCTCAATCAACGGCGATGTGAAGCCGGGTAGCAGGTCAGTGAGTTTGATGTCATCCGCGTCAGAACCCTTCGAAAGCAAAATCTCCACGAGAATGCGCAGGTGCAGCAGCAGCGACTCGACTACGGCATTCTGGATCGGGAGTTTGAACGCTTTAGTCCTATATGCGCAGGCATCCCGCATCTGCTTAAGCATGTCAACCTCATAGTCGTAGATGACCCAAGGTGTTTGCCCTACGTTCGCTGAGCTCATAGGTTAGCCATCTGCAATTCGCCCCACGGAATTTTATCGAATTGTTGACGCTACCAGGCGATAGCGCTTTTTGACTCCTTGGAGGTGGCCATGAGAAGTGGTTTTGATCTCCCGCCACACTTACCCCGAAACCGAGATCCTCGCTGGCTACTTCGTCGGCGGAATATAGGCGCAGCAGGGGTCTTCGGCGAGAGGGTCGTGGGTAAAGGCAAAGGCGCGGGCGCGCGAACCGCCGCAGACGTCGCAGAAATCACAGCTGCGGCACTTGCCCTTGAGTTGCGAACTGTCCCGCAGGGACTCGAATAAGTGGTGAGTTCCGGTAGATCTCCGCCAGGGGCTGGCGGGTTACGTTCCCCGCGGAACAGGGCAGAAAAGCGCTGGGGAAAACTTCTCCGGTGTGATTGATAAAGATCAATCCTTTACCTTCGGTAATGCCGTTCGGCGTCGAACCGACGAGCCCTTGCATATCGAGCCTGGATCCCTTGGCTTTCTGCTGCAAAACGTAACGGCGGTAGTGCTGGCCCTCGATGGTGCGGATATGGAAACGCACATTCTGGGATGCGGCATACAGCTTGGCAAACACGGCTTCGTGTTCTTCTGGGGAAAGCAGATCGCCGGCCTGGCCGCGTCCCGTGGGGACGAGGAAAAAGACACTCCACACCACCGCGTTGAGGTTTTTGAGAAGCTCCACCAGTCTTGTCGAGATCGGCTTCATTGCGGCGAGTAACGGTGGTATTGACCTGCACCGGAATCCCGGCTTCGTGGCACCAGGTGATAGCGTCGAGAGTGCGTTGAAAAGAACCGGCAATGCCGCGAAAGCTGTCGTGCAATTGCGCGGTGGAACCGTCCAGGCTCATGGCCAGACGCATCAAGCCCGCGCGGGCTAAGAGAACAATCATCTCGCGCGTGAGCAATGGTGTGGCGCTTGGGTTCAGGGAAGTTTTCACCGAGCGCAGGGAGGCGTAATGAACGATATCCAGTAGGTCTGGCCTTTTGAGCGGGTCGCCTCCGGTGAGTATGAAGTTCGGGGCCTGGATGCCCGCTACCTCGTTGATCAAGTGAAATGCCTGTTGGGTGGAGAGCTCCAGAGGGTGCCGAAATGGATGAGCCACAGAGCGGCAGTGAACACAACCAAGGTCGCAAGCCTGGGTTACTTCCCAAACCACCTGCAAAGGGCGAATCTCAGAATCGCGGGACTTAGACGATGCGTCGCCCGATTTTTTCTCCGGGGCGTCAAATGACCTGCCGCGGCGGTACCGTACTGAAGAATACGGCATGATGGCATGCTAGAGAACGGCAGTGTGGCAACTCCGTAGTTACTGATACCATGGCATGTGATTGCAATCACGACGAGGCGAAAACGCAACTATGGCCTACGCTCCACTCGATCTGAACGGCAAAGTAGCGGTGGTGATTGGCGGGACTTCCGGCATTGGGCGGGCCATTGCGCTCGGCCTGGCGGAAGCCGGCGCGGATGTCGTGCCTACCTCCCGGCGCGCGCAACAAGTGGAGGCGACGGCGCGGGAGATTGAAGAACGCGGCAAGCGCAGCCTGCGGCTGATCACGGACGTGAGTGACCGCAGTTCGATTCAACGCCTATTCGATGCGACCCTGCAAGCGTTCGGAAAGGTGGATATTTTGGTGAACTCGGCCGGAATCACCAAGCGTTCCCCTACCCTGGACGTTTCGGAATCCGACTGGGAGGGCATCGTCGGGACCAACCTGACCGGAACGCTGCGGGCGTGCCAGATTTTCGGGCGGCATATGGTGGATCGAGGGTACGGCAGGATCGTGAACATTGCGTCGCTGGCCTCGTTCATCGGCGCCTTCGAGGTCGCCGCTTATACCGCCAGCAAGTCCGGGGTGGCTGGACTTACCCGCGCGTTGGCGGTTGAATGGGCGCCCTATGGCGTCTGCGTGAATGGCATTGCGCCGGGAGTGTTTCGCACGTCTTTAAACGAAAAACTTCTGGATGGAACCGCGCGCGGCCAGGAGTATTTGTGGCGGATTCCAATGAAGCGCTTTGGGAAGGTGGAGGAACTGGCGGGGGCTGCGGTTTTTCTTGCGTCGGATGCAGCCTCGTTTGTGACGGGGGAGCTTCTCGTTGTGGACGGCGGTATGCTGGCCAGCGGCGTGAACCAATAGAGTAGATCCTCGTTCGTTTTCTGTGATTCTCTGTGGTTCAAGCTCCTCTTAACCACAGAGGACACAGAGGGCCACAGCGAAACTACCGGTCAGGCAGAAAACAGCGGGCCCACAGCAGATCGATTGCAGGAGAGCGAAGGGTACGAGATTTCGTCGCCGTACTGCTACTGTATCGAGCTGGCAACGCTGGAAAAAGCATTGTTAGCGTTGGAGCCAATCAACCGGAGAGTTCCGACGACGATCACGAGGATTACAGCCAACATCACGGCATATTCCGCAATGTCCTGGCCCTGGTCCTGTTTCCACAGCTTGTGCAAAATCTGAACCATAACCACTCCAGGGGGGTCGATTTCGGCTTGCGTTCAACTATGATGAGCGGGGCGCAAACAATTGTCAATTCGGTAACCAGCGCGGTGTCCGAAGGTTCATGACAAGTGATTACCGGAGGCTTTTAGAATAGAAACGTGGCAGCCGCACTGGAATTTCTGGGTATCAGCAAGGAGTATCGCAGCCTTCCCGGGCGGCGAAGGCTTATCGCTCTCGATGACTTTCGCGTCAGTGTAGAGGCGGGCGAGATTTTCGGCTTTCTCGGCCCCAACGGGGCGGGTAAGAGCACGGCCATGCACCTGGCGATGGGCTTCATGCGCGCGAGCCGGGGCAGCGGCCGCATGCTTGGCCACCGTTTTGGACATGTGAAAACGCGCCGCCGGGTCGGGTTTCTCTCCGAGAACGTAGCTCTCTACTACCGTAATGCCGATTTCCTGGTGCGCTTCTACGGCGCGCTCAACGGTATGGGCGGTTCGCACCTGGCCAGGCGCGCGGCGGAGGTCTTGCAACTCCTCGGTCTGCAAGCCGACGCCAAACGCAATGTCGGAAAGTTTTCCCGTGGCATGTTGCAGCGTGTTGGACTCGCCCAGGCTTTGGTCAACGACCCTGATCTGCTCATTCTGGACGAGCCCACTTCGGCGCTTGACCCCCAGGCTCGGGTGCTGGTGCGCGAGTTGCTGCTCAGCGCCAGAGCTGCCGGGAAGACAATTTTTCTCAGCTCTCACTTGCTTTCGGAAGTGGAATTGGTGTGCGATCGGGTGGCCATTCTGAACTATGGCAGGCTCGCGCGCGTGGGAAGGACTGCGGATCTGCTGAAAGGAGCGGGACGGACGGAGATTGTTGCCCGCAATATTGCCGCGGCCGAGTTTGCCGGGGCTAGGACTGACAATGGTGTAGTTCGCTTATCCATTGGTCCACATGAGCAGCGGGAAACTTTCGAGCGCATCTGGAAGCTCGGGGGCGAAATTATCAGCGCGAATCCGGCCAGCCGTTCGCTGGAGGAAATTTTTCTGGAAGTCACCGCCGGGCAGGGAAGTGGCAATCCGGCGAGCGCAAATGCGGCCAGGGGATCCGCATGAAATCGATGCTCCTGATCGCCGTCAACTACATGCGCGAGCAACGCTGGCCAATTTTCGTTCTGCTGTTGTGGATTCTGCTGCTTGCATTCCTGGGGCTGGTGGCAAACGTTTCGCGCGAACGCGAGGAGTTGCTTTTCATTTTTAAGCAGGTTGCCGTCTATATCGTGGTGTTCAGCATCTTTTTCGGCGGATCGGCGATTTACAACGAACGAAAAACGCGGCGAATCCTTGCAGTGCTTTCGAAGGCGGTCGGCCGCCAACAGTATCTGTCAGGGTTAGTTCTGGGCGTGACCCTGGCCTCCGCGCTGTTCTGCGTTTCGTTGGGCATCACCGGAAGTTGGACTCTCGGGGCCGGCGGATTCCCCATCTTGCAGGTGTGGTATTTGATGGTCGATGTCATAGCCGCATGCATGCTGGCCGGGACCGTAGCCCTCATGTTTTCCACGTTTCTGAATCCTTTTTTTGGGGCGAGCGCGACTGCTGTGATGCTGCTTGGCATTCCGGCGATCGCCAGCCGGATGCTCTCGCCGGCTTGGCTTAACATCCTGCCGGTTTATTCGCTTACCGCCGGTGTGATGAAGGCCTCATTCGGTGTGCCCCACGGCGCAAACGGGCTCGTCGTCGCATTGGCGGTGGCGGAAACGATTGCTTTTTGGGTTCTCGCCGCCCGCATCTTCGCTTATGTGGATATCGCTGTTGCGGTGGAGTGAACTTCAGCGAAGCAGTTCGCTGGCGGAGCGTGAAGCGTATTGCAGCACGTCTCCGGGGAGTACGCCAAGGTAGATCGTAGCGGCTACGCTGATGGCGAGCGCAGTGCCCATCCCAAATGACACCGGCGCCACGGGAGTCTCGTCCCGAGCCTCCCTCATGTACATGACGACGATGATCCGCAGGTAGTAATAGGCTCCGATGGCGCTGTTGAGCACACCAATGATGGTGAGCCACACCAGATTCGCCTGCAGCGCGGCGCTGAAGACATAGAACTTGGCGAAGAAGCCGCCGGTAATGGGAATGCCGATCAACGACAAGAGAAAGATGGTCAGGGTGGCGGCTAGAACGGGAGAGCGCCGCCCCAAACCCGAATAGTCCTCAATATTTACGACGGCGTTCACCTGCCCCGGCAAAGTGGCTGACCACGGCGAATGCGCCGACGTTCATGGCCGCATACGCGGCGGTGTAGAACATGGCGGCCGGAATTCCGTTCTGCGGGAGGGCGGCAAAAGCGACCAGGAGATAGCCGGCATGTGCGATGGAAGAATACGCCAGCAGGCGCTTGACGTTGCTCTGTACCAGCGCGGCCACATTGCCGATGGTCATGGAGAGCGCGGCGGTAAGCCAGATGAGCCACAGGCGGCCCGGGGCATGCGCTTCAAACATAATGCGCAGCAGGACTGCAAATACGGCCGCCTTCGGCGCGGTGGACATGAAACCGACGATCGGCGCCGGTGCGCCTTCGTACACATCCGGGGTCCAGACATGGAATGGAGCCGCGGCCACTTTGAAGGCCAGCCCGACAAACATCAGCGCGACTCCGGCATAGGCCAGCATAGGGACGGCTCCCGACCGTAGCGTGTCGCTAATGGGGCCGATGCTGGTGGATCCGGTTGCCCCAAACATCAGGGCCACGCCGTAAAGAAAGAATGCGGTGGCGAAAGAGCCAAGCAGAAAATATTTCAGCGAGGATTCGCCGCTGGTGGCCACCTGGCGGCGGAATCCGGCAAGAATGTAGGTCGAAATGGAAGAGATTTCGAGCGCGATGAAGATCAGGACCAGTTCGACCGCCGATGACATCAGGCTCATGCCGACCGCGCCGAACAGGATCAACGCATAGTATTCCCCGGCGCGGATGCGCTGTACCGCCATGTATTCGAAGGAAGTAAGAATGACGACCGCAGTAATAGCGGCTACCAGGAAATGAAAGAAAACGCTGAAGGCATCGACCCGAACCATGTCCCAGAAAGCCAGGCCGGGAAGCTGAGCCTGGTAGAGCGTGGCCCAGATGGCTGCGAGCGAGCCCATGAGCGCAATGCTGCCCAGGGTTTTTGCGCTGCGCTCTTCATCGAGCAGCGGATCGAGCACCATGATAATCATGCCGAAAACCGACAGCACGATCTCCGGCAGGATGCGAATGTAGTCGGCCATCCCGGGAAGGGCGGAGCCGAACTGGACATTGAAGTTCATTGTCCGGCCACCTTGCCGGCCATTTCGACGACAGGAGCCAGGACGCTTTGCACCGCTGGGGTAATAGCGTTGAGCCAGAGCAGGGGAGCGATTCCCATGACCAGAGCGGCTGCGGCGGCGGGCCAAAGCGTGATGCGCTCACGGACACTAAGATCGGGCAACGATTGATTCACCTCGTGCGTGACTTTGCCGAAAAAGACTCGTTGATACATCCACAGCAGATAGGCCGCGCTCCAGATGACGCCAGTGGCACCTAGAATGCCGTAAACAGCCCGGGCGCTGAAAGCGCCGCTCAAAACCAGGAATTCCCCGACAAAGCCATTGAGCAGTGGCAAGCCAACCGAGGCCAGCACGATGAATAAAAAGAATGAAGCGTACACGGGCATCGGTGTGGCCAGACCGCCGAAATCAGAAATCTCGTAGGTATGCCGTCGCTCATAGAGAATGCCCGCCAGCATGAAGAGCGCTCCGGTGGAAACACCGTGCGCCAGCATGACGAAGGTTGCACCCGCGAGGCCGGCCGCGGTGAAACTGAAGATGCCGAGAACGACAAAGCCCAGGTGGCTGATCGAAGAATAGGCAATCAGCTTCTTCAAATTCGGCTGCACCAAGGCGACCAGAGCGCCGTAGATGATGCCAATCAGCGCGAGCATAATCACCCACCAGGCGTTGGCGCGGGATTGCTCCGGGAAGAGCCCGAGATCGAAGCGGAACATTCCGTAAGTGCCCATCTTCAGCAGGACACCGGCCAGCAGCACGGAGCCGGCTGTCGGCGCTTCCACGTGGGCGTCGGGTAGCCAGGTGTGGAACGGAAAGAGCGGCACTTTGACCGCGAAAGCGATGAAGAACCCAAGGAAGAGCCATGGCGCGGCAGCGATGAAGTGCTCAACTTGTCCGGCGCGGATCGCGTTCTGGATGGTGACGAAATCAAAGCTTCCCACTTTGGCGTATAGCCATAGGATCGCCGCCAACATAAAGACTGAAGCGATCATGGTGTAGAGGAAAAACTTCACCGCGGCGTACACCCGGCGTCCGTGACCGAACATGCCAATCAACAAGGCCATCGGAATGAGTGTCGATTCCCAGAAGAAGTAGAAGAGGAACAGATCCAGGGCAAGGAAAACGCCGATCAGAGCCGTTTCCAGGACCAGCAAAAGAATGAAGAACTCTTTCACTCGCTCCTGGATCGAATTCCAGGAAATCAACACGCACAGCGGGGTCAGGAACGTGGTCAGTACGACCAGCCACATGGAGACACCGTCAGCGCCCATGTGGTAGTGGATGTTGGGCGTCGGGATCCAGGCGTGATTTACCTCAAACTGAAAGCCACTTAGGCCGCGCTGGAAATTGGCCGGCAAATGCAGCGATACGGCGAAGGTGAGAACCGAGATCACCAGGGCAAAAATGCGCATATCGCGATGGCGGCGCGGGAAGATCAACAGCAACAGCGCGCCCGCCAGCGGGATAAACGTGACCAGGGTGAGAATGCAGCCGTCGAGGGTTCTCATTGCAGTCCCATCCAGACCATGTAGCCGATGACAGCAGCCGCACCGATAGCTATCCAACCCGCGTAGGAACGCAAGTTGCCGGATTGCATTTGGCGAACCGAATCGGAAACTTCCCGCGCGCCCGCGGCGCTGTTGTTCAACGTAGCGTCAATCACGTTCTGGTCTACCCCTTGCCACAGCACTTTGCTGGAACCGGCGATCAGCGGCTTGATGAACACCGCCGCATAGATTTCATCCACGTAATACTTGTTCAACACTCCTGTGTAAATGCTGCCCAAAGCTTGCGCGATCCGATCGGGCAATTCCGGCCGCTTGTAGTAGAGCAGCCAGGCCAGGTAAAGCCCCAGCAACCCCGCCCCGACCGAAATTCCGGTGAAGACCAATTCTGTAGGAAACCCCGTTTGCGGCTCCCGGCCTTCCGTACGTCTGTTGCGGAGGAGCAAGCTCGCCCGGCACGTTGTGTTGAGGGTTGACCGACGGGTGTGGTCGCGCGGAACACCGGGCCGAGAAACTGATCGAAGTGATCCTTGCCGCCGAGCGATCCAGGAACGCCAACCCAACCGCCCACGACCGAGAGGATGGCCAGAATGACCAGCGGCACCAGCATGACTCTGGGGCTTTCGTGGATGCCGCCGTGTCCGTGCGCGTCATGACCGTGATCCCCGTGGGCGTGAGCCGCTTCCGCTTCTCCACGGTATTCGCCGAAGAACGTCATGAACCACAGGCGGAACATGTAGAAAGCTGTGAGAAACGCGGTAAATACTCCAATCAGCCAATAGGCCCAACTCGCCTGATAGGCGCGCCAGAGGATCGCGTCTTTGCTGAAGAATCCCGATAACGGTGGAATCCCGGAGATGGCAAAGGTGGCGGCCGTCATGGTCCAAAACGTCCACGGTATTTTGGTTCGCAGACCGCCCATCCGGCGCATATCCTGCTCGCCGCCGACCGCGTGAATGACCGAGCCCGCCGCGAGGAACAGCAAACCTTTGAAGAAGGCGTGGGTCATCAGATGAAAGATGCCCGCCGAGTAGGCGGCCACGCCGCAAGCCATAAACATGTAGCCCAACTGTGAAATCGTTGAGTAGGCAAGAACTTTTTTGATATCGGTCTGGCAAATGCCGATGGTGGCGGCGAAGAGCGCGGTCAACGTGCCGATGATGGCCACCACCGTCAACGCATCCGGCGCGCGCTCGAAGATGACATGGGAACGGGCAATCATGTACACGCCGGCGGTGACCATGGTCGCGGCATGAATGAGGGCGGAAACCGGTGTGGGCCCTTCCATGGCGTCCGGCAGCCACACGTACAGAGGAATTTGCGCTGACTTGCCGCAGGCGCCTACGAGCAGCAGCAGGCCGATCGCGGTGAGCAACCCAGCCCCGGCTTTCTCGACAGGGAGCGGCGCGATGCTTTGGGCCAATTGCGCGAAATTCAAAGAGCCGAAGTGCTTAATAAGAAGGAACAGCGCGATCAGAAATCCGAAATCGCCAACGCGGTTGACGATGAATGCTTTCTTGCCGGCAGACGCCGCGGAGTCCTTGGTGAACCAGAACCCGATCAGCAAGTATGATGCCAGGCCCACGCCCTCCCAACCGATGAACATCAGCAGGTAGTTGCTGGCCAGGACCAGCGTCAGCATGAAGAACATGAATAGATTCAGATAGCAGAAGAAGCGGTAAAAACCACCCTCCTCCCACATATAGCCGACGGAATAAATGTGGATGAGGAAACCTACGCCGCTCACGATGAGCAACATCACCAGCGAGAGCTGATCGAGATAGAAGGCGAAATCCGCCTGCAAGCTGCCCACCCGAATCCAGGGCGCAACCGTTTCAATGTGAGGCAGGGCGAGAGCGGGAAATCGCAGGGCGACCCACAAGGCCATAGCGAAGGCCGCGCCGCAAAACGCCAACGCTATGCTCACCACGGCTTGGCGGGAGAAGCGTTTGCCAAACAAGCCATTGATGGCGGCGCCGATCAGAGGCAGCAGCGGAATCAGCCAGAGATGGAGGTTCGGCGTCATAGTTTGAGAAGGTTCACGTGATCCACGTTCAAAGTTTCCCGGGTGCGGTAGACCGCGATGATGATGGCCAGGCCGACAGTGGCCTCCGCCGCCGCCACGACCATCACGAAGAAAACGAAAATCTGCCCGCTGAGCGACTGCCACTGCGCCGCGAAGGCGACGAAGGTCAGGTTCACACCATTCAGCATCAGCTCGATGGACATGAAGATGGTGATGATATTTCGCTTCACCAGGAAGCCGGCGACCCCGCACGCGAACAGAATTCCGCCGAGAATCAGGTAGTACGACAGCGGTATCATCAGCGCTCCTTGTCCGCCGAAACCGGCTTTGCCGCCAGCACTACGGCTCCCATGATCGCGATCAGCACCAAAATGGATGTCACCTCAAACGGCAGCAGGAAATCGTGAAATAGCAGCCATCCGATGACTTTCGGCGGACCGGGCAGAGCGCCCACTTCCACCGTTCGGGTGCCGGAACGGCTGATCAGTACCCACGCGATTAGCACGCTGCCGATCAACAGCCCGGGAACGCCCAACAGCCATGCCACGTGGCTCCCCTTGGTGTGTTCTTCCTCGCCTGCGTTCAGCAGCATGATGACGAAGACGAACAGCACCATGATGGCGCCGGCATAGACGATCACTTGTACGGCGGCGACGAACTCCGCGCCCAACAGCAGATACTCGACCGCGAGCGATCCCATTACGACCACAAGCGACAGCGCGCTGTTGATGGGATGGGTCTGTACGACCAGGTTCACCGCACCCGCCACACATACCGCGCCGAAGATCAGAAATACGATCAGATGAAGCATGTTTATGTAGCGCCGCCGTCCCGGCGGCGTTTCTCTCAACCAAGCGATAGTTACAGCTTCAAAACTGCCGGCGAGAGGCCGGCGCTACCCCTTTAGCGCTACCACCAACGCCGTCACCACCAGGTTCGCGATGGCGAGCGGCAGCAGAAATTTCCAGCCAAATGCCATCAGTTGGTCATAACGGAAGCGCGGCAGCGTGCCGCGCACCCAAATATAGACGAACAGGAATACGAATACCTTGGCCACAAACCACACCACCGGCAAAATCGCCTGCAGCAAGGCCGGGCCAAACAAGGGGCCGTGCCATCCGCCAAAGAATAAGAGCGTGGCTACACAGGCGACCGTAATCATGTTGGCGTATTCCGCCATGAAGAACATGGCAAACTTCATGGCGCTGTATTCGGTGTGGTACCCGGCCACCAGCTCGGTTTCGGCCTCGGGCAAGTCGAACGGGATGCGATTGGTTTCCGCGTAAGCCGCCGTCAGATAAATAAAGAAGGCGACAATCTGCCCCTGAAAAATATTCCAGCGGGGAATGAATCCCCAGAAGTGCCCGCTCTGCGCGGTGACGATGTCCTGCAGGCTGAAACTGCCCGACAGAATCAGAATGCTCACCAACGAGAGGCCGAGAGCAATTTCATAGCTCACCATCTGCGCGCTGGCCCGCAATCCGCCCAGCAAAGAATATTTGCTGTTGGAGGACCATCCCGCCAGGGCCACGCCGTACACGCCAAGCGAGGTGATGCCGAGAATCACCAGCAAGCCGATATTCACATCCGTGATCTGCAGGGGGATGACCAGTCCGTGAATGGTCACGGGATTTCCGATGGGAATCACAGAAATCGAAGTGAGCGCAAAGATGACCGCGAGCATCGGCGCAATGGTATAGAGCAGTTTATGCACATGCGGCGGCGTGAGGTCTTCCTTGAACAGGAACTTGACGCCGTCTGCCATCGGCTGCAGCAAACCAAATGGGCCCACCCGCGTGGGTCCCCAGCGGTTTTGCATGTGGCCTACAACTTTGCGCTCCAGCCACACGGTGTAGGCCACCGCGGTGAGCAAGCACATCAGCGCAATCACAATCTTGATCAGCGAGACGATGATGAAGGTGGTTATGCTCAAGTTATTTGCAATCGGTTGCGTTTTTTGACTTGCTCTGCTTCTTCCGCGGCTCCGTCAAGAGCATTCGCCGCAGAGGGCACAGAGGTACACAGAGGAAAAACCAATTACCTAGTCGGCGGCCACGTCCGCTTCCGCCGGTTTACGATGCTGATTTTCGATTACGGAATTCAAAGTGCGCGAATAACGTCCCAGGGTTCCCGAAGTGAACAGTGCATCGTTGGCCGGCGCAATCATATCTGCCGCCTGCAGCGCTCCCGGACCGCCGCCGGAGATGGCCGTGTGCTGATCATTCCCCGCCATCAGATTGTTGCGCGAGACATCGTAGCCCGGCACCAGCCGCTGAATCTCATCCAGAATGGCCATCGGATCGAACGGACTCATCTTGGGCTCCAGGCCATGCGCCTCCAGCCATACCGCCTGCCGATCGGCCTCGCCGGACTGCGCGCCTCGCGACTGCCCCATATCGGCGCGCGTCCCGCCGCCAAAAGGAACCAGCTTGCGGACGTCGAATCCCATCGCATCCGCGATGCGGACGATCATTTCAAAATCGCTCTTACAACCGCTGACTTCGCTGGCTTTTTTTACCAGCTGCAAATCGCCGCAAGTGTTGGTGAAGGTGCCGGATTTCTCGTAGGCGTTCGCTGCCGGCAATACAACATTCGCAATGGTGGCGGTTTCGGTCAGGAACATGTCCTGGACAACGACGAAACTCTGCGAAAAGGCGAAGGGATCCAGGCCGAAACGTCCCACCGGGTTCGAGCCGACTACGTAAAGCGCCTTCAGCTTGCCGGATTTCGCGCGCTCCGCCATTTCCTTCAGGGTGAGGCCAGTTGTTTTGGGCACGCCGCCCCACTCCTGATGAAATTTGCCTTCGTCGCCCACGCGGTGATAGCCGGGCAGGAGGTCCGGGTACAGGCCCATGTCGGCCGCGCCGCGCGAGTTGGCGTAGTCGCCGAGGCAAATCAACTTGGCGGCCGCAATGCTCGCGCCGAAATTCACCAGCGAGGCAACCTCGGCTCCGCGAATTTCCGAGCCAAAGATAATCACTAGATTCTGCTCGTCGCGCAGTTGGTCGCGCAAAGCAATCCAGGTTTCGCGATTCTGCTCTTCGCTCAGCAAAGCGTCGACTGCTGAGTCATCGCCGGCAAGAAATGCTGCCAGCTTTCCTTCGCTGCCGGCAGGAATCGGCATGAAGCTGGAGGCCTGGCGGCGCAGCTTGATGGACTGCGAGTTGATCACGTACAGCCGCGACCGGTGCAGGCGCACATTGTTGCGAATCTGCCAGGCCAGCAGCGGATGCTGCTCGGTCGGGTCGTTGCCAATCAGCAGAATGGCCGGGGCGTTGTAAACATCACGCATGCTTGCCGTGGCTTCCGGCTTACCGGCCAGGGCGGCGGCAAAAGCGGGGAAGTCGGCAGTGCGGTGGTGGTCGACGTTATTCGTCTGCAGCACCACGCGGGCAAATTTCTGCAGCAGATAACTTTCTTCGTTGGTGGTGCGATTGGAGCCGATCACTCCAATGGCCTGCCCGCCGTCGCGGTCCCGCGCAGCAGCAAATTCCTTGCCGATGAGTTCGAACGCCTCTTCCCAGGTCGAGGGCGTCAGCCGGCCGTCTTTGCGAATCAGCGGCTGCGTCAGCCGGTCTTCATGGTTGGCAAAATCGAAGGCGTAGCGGCCCTTGATGCACAGGAAGTCGCCGTTAATCCCGCTCTTGTCGCGATTGTCGCCGCGCACAATTTCCATGCCCGTGTCCGACCGGCGAACGCCCAGGGTCGTCTTGCAACCATCGGCACAATGCGTACAAGTGGTGCCGACATGGTTCATCTCCCAGGGACGCGTCTTGTAGCGGTAAGCGCCGGAGGTCAGCGCGCCCACCGGGCAAATATCGATGCACATGCCGCATTCTTCGCAGTCCAGGTGATCGCTTTCATTGGGGGCGATGATCGAACTCACGCCGCGATTCTGAATGCCCAGCGCCCAGACATCCATGGCCTCGCCGCACACGCGCACGCAGCGGTAGCAAAGGATGCAGCGCGGCCGGTCAAAGTAGACGACCGGTGACCACTGCTGCTCATCGCGGTGATTCTTAATGTCAATGAACTTCGATTCCGCCGCGCCGTAGGAGAACGTCATGTCCTGCAGTTCGCATTCGCCGCCCGCGTCGCACACCGGGCAATCGAGCGGATGGTTGCCGAGCAGAAGCTCCACCATGCTCTTGCGCGCCTGCCGGATCTCGTCGCTGTCGGTGGTCACGACCATGCCCTCGCCGATCACCGTGGTACAGGCGGTCTGCAGCTTGGGCGCCTTTTCGATTTTGACCAGGCACATGCGGCATGCGCCCTGCAAAGACAGGTTCGGGTAGTAACAGAACGACGGCACCTCGATGCCGACCTGCTTGCAGGCTTCAATCAGCAGCGTCCCCGCGGGAGCCGCGACCTTCTTGCCATCTACCGTGATGTTTACTGTTGCCGGTGCGTCTGCCATTCGTTTGCTCGTTACCTCTGTGACCCTCTGTGCCCTCTGTGGCTAAGATCTGAGGACGCGGAGTCGCACAGAGCGACTTCTATGCCATCGCTACCTCAAGCTGCTTCTCATACGGGCAGGGTTTCCCGTCGAGGTGATCCTCAAACTCTTTCCTGAACTTCTTCACAATCGAAATCGTCGGCAGCGCGGCGGCGTCCCCCAGCGGGCAGAATGTCCGCCCCAGCATGTTTTCCGCCAGATACTGAATGTTGTCGATGTCCTTCTTGACTCCCGCCCCGGCGTGGAACCGCGTCAGCGTCTTTTTCAGCCAGTCGGTTCCTTCCCGGCAGGGGATGCACCAGCCGCAGCTTTCGTGCTGGTAGAACTGCATGATGCGCTGCGCAAACTTCACCATGCACACCGAGTCGTCCACCGCGACCAGTCCGCCGGAGCCGAGCATCGATCCCGCCTTCGCCAGCGAATCGAAGTCCATAGGAAGATCGATTTCCTCGGCGGTCAGCACCGGGCAACTGGACCCCCCCGGCACCACAGCTTTCAGCTTTCGTCCATTGGGAATGCCGCCGCCCACCTCGTAGATCATCTTCTTGAGGTTGTAGCCCATGGGTAGTTCGTAAACGCCGGGTTTGTTCAGGTGTCCGCTCAGGCAGAACAGCCGCGTGCCGCCGTTTTTGGGCGTGCCAATTCCGGCGTACCATTCCGCGCCGCCCAGAATAATGGGAGCCACGCTGGCAAGCGTCTCGGCATTGTTGATCACCGTCGGCCCGCCCCACAATCCCACCACAGCCGGAAAAGGAGGCCGGATGCGCGGAATGCCCCGCTTGCCTTCGAGCGACTCCATCAGCGCCGACTCTTCGCCCACTTCGTATGCGCCCGCGCCGCCGTGCCAGTAAATGTCGAAATCGTAGCCGCTGCCAAAGATGTTCTTGCCCAGAAACCCGCGCCCGTAGGCATCGGCAAGGGCTTTCTGCATGATCTCGGAAAGATAGCGATATTCGCCGCGAATATAGATGTAGCCATTATGCGCGCCCACCGCGATGCCCGCGATCATCACGCCCTCGATCACGGAGTGGGGATCGTGCTCGAAGATCAAGCGATCTTTACAGGTGCCGGGTTCGCTCTCATCGCCGTTGCAGAGAATGTATTTCGGCTTGGCTGATTGCTTGGGCACGAACGACCACTTCATCCCGGTGTTAAAGCCGGCGCCGCCGCGCCCCCGCAGCCCTGAGCTTTTGACGAGATTAATAATGTCGTCCGGCGTCATGCCCAGCGCCTTCTGCACCGCCTTGTAGCCGTCCAGTTCAAGGTAGCGATCGATATTGGTCGCACCCTGGCCGAAGCGCTTGGAGACGACCTTTACCTCGTCGGGATGGGAAACCAGGTCAGCCATGAATCGTTTTCAAATTGCGGATTTTCAATTGCCGATTGCGGTCCGTCAGAATTGGCAATTGAAAATTGGCAATCGCAAATTTACTGCGCCCCTTTCCTCTTGTACTCATCGAGAATCCTGTCCAGCTTGTCGGTCGTCAGGTTCTCGTGAAAATCGTAATTCACCTGCATCGCCGGCGCCCAGCTGCACGCGCCAATGCACTCCACTTCCTCCACGTAGAACAAGCCATCGGGCGTGGTCTGCTTGTTGCCGACGCCCAGCTTTTTCTTGCAATGTCCCAGCAGTTCCTCGCCCCCACGCAGCATGCAGGCGATATTGGTGCATACCTGCACCGCGAACTTGCCGCGCGGTTTGGTCGTCAGCATGGAGTAGTAGCTGATCACGTTGCGCACGTCGAGATCGGTCAGCTCCAGACGCCCCGCGATCTCGGCGATCACTTCATCGCTCAGATGGCCGACTTCATCCTGCGCGTAGAGCAGCGTCGGCACCAGCACCGACCGCTTGGTCGGATAGTGCGTCAGCATCTCCGTAAATCGCTTCTCGAACTCGTCCGAAAATCTCATGATCGAGCTTTGCTCGGCGACCTCTGCGTTCTCTGCGGTTCAATCTTTTTCTTGACCGCCGAGCACCCAGAGATCGCAGAGAACTACCTGTCTATTTCCCCCAGAACGATGTCGATTGACCCGATCGCCGCCACCACATCAGCCAGCAGCTTGCCTTCGCACATTTTGGGCAGCGTCTGCATATTTGCCAAACACGCCGAACGCATATGCACCCGGTAAGGTTTAGCCGTGCCATCGCTCACAATGTAATATCCCATTTCGCCGCGCGGCGATTCCACCGCCTGGTAAACCTCACCCTCCGGCACCGCAAAGCCTTCCGTAATAATCTTGAAGTGATAGATGAGCGCTTCCATCTGCGTCTTCATCTTTTCCCGGTCGGGAAGCACCACGTGGGGCGCATCCGCCTTGATCGGCCCTTCCGGCATGCCATCAAGCGCCTGCTGCACAATGCCAATCGACTCGCGCAATTCCTGCACCCGGCACATGTACCGCGCAAACACGTCGCCGTCGGTGCTGATGGGAACCTTAAACTTGAAGTTCTCATACCCGCTGTACGGCATATCGCGCCGCAGGTCGAAATCCACCCCGCTGCCGCGCAGCGTCGGCCCGCTGGCGCCCAGCGCGAGCGCATCCTCCGCCGTAATTCTGGCCACGCCTTTCGTCCGCATCAGCCAGATCGGATTCCCAGTCAGCAGGTTCTCGTACTCGTCTACCCGGGCAGGAAATTTCTTGGCGAAGCCGCGCACCCGGTCGAAGAAGTCCAACGGCGGCGGCAGCGCAATTCCGCCGACGCGAAAGTACGAAGTCATCATGCGCTGGCCGCTCACCGCTTCAAACAGCCGCAGAATATCTTCGCGTTCGCGGAAACAATACAAAAACACCGTCATCGCCCCGATATCCATGGCGTGTGTGCCCAGCCAGACCAGATGGGAGTTGATGCGGGTCAGCTCATTTAGCAGTACCCGCAGCCACTGCGCCCGGGGCGGAATCTCCAGCCCCAACAACTTTTCCACAGCCAGCACATAACAAAGGTTGTTGGTCATGGGGCAGAGATAATCAATGCGGTCGGTGAGCGGCACCACTTGCTGGTAGAACTTGGCCTCACAGGTCTTCTCGATCCCGGTGTGCAGATAGCCAATATCGGGCATGATCCGCACAATGTTCTCGCCGTCGATCTCCAACAGCACGCGTAACACGCCATGGGTGGACGGATGTTGCGGCCCCATGTTCAGGATCATGGTCTTGTCCTGACCGGGTTCGAGCGCAGGCGTGGGGGCTAGATGCGCCATGATTAGCGGTAACCCTCCACCGGATAATCTTTGCGCAGCGGGTGACCTTCCCAGTTTTCCGGCATCAGAAGGCGGCGGAGATAAGGATGCCCGCTGAAACGTACGCCAAACAGATCGAAAACCTCGCGCTCAAAGTAGTTGGCCGCCGGCCAGACGGAGGTCAACGACTCAACCACCGGATCGCCTTCTTCCAAGAGCACCTTCAGCCGCACCCTCTCTTTTTTGGAGATCGAAAGCAGGTGATAAATCACTTCAAAGCGAGGCTCGGAAGGGTAACGATCTACGCAGGTTACGTCGGAAAGAAAGTTGAACGGGCAGTTCGCGTCCTCGCGCAGCATGACGCAGGCTTCCCGCAGGGAAGAGCGCGAGACCACAATCGTCAATTCCGCCCGGTCATACTTCGCCGCCTGCACCGCCGCCGCTCTCCATCCCAATAGCCGAGCCAGCGCGGGGTGTTCTTTAAGTTGCTCAATCTCGGTGATCGCCGGAGCCAGGGCCATTACACCTCACCCCGGCGAATGGAAGGCTCTCCCCAGTCCAGAACGCCCTTCTTCCAGACATAGAAAAACCCAACCAGGACAATGCCGATGTAGACCAGCATCTCCCAAAAACCGAACATTTTCAGGCGTCGCAGAATGACCGCCCAGGGATAGAGGAACACCGCTTCCACATCGAAGAGAATGAACAGCATCGCAACCAGATAGAATTTGACCGAAAAACGCCCCCGGGCATCGCCCACCGGGGTCATGCCACATTCGTAAGGCGAGAGTTTGGCCCGGGTGGGGCGGCGATACCCTATGATGTAGGAAAGCAAAACCAAAGCCCCTGCCAGCGCTCCGGTGAGCGCAAATTGCATGAGTAACGGCAGGTAGCGGGCAAAATAATTGTCGGGCATAGAAGAGCTATATATAATTCGCGCCAGTGCTTGCTTAAACATTCTAGATTAGAGTTCACCGCTTGATAGTGTCAAGCGCAGGACCGTAAGTTTAAGAACGGGTTAATCGAAGAAGCAATTCGCACCAAACACGGTACAAACCCTCATGATCTTCGGCTTCAACACTGACGTAAAACACGGCGACACGGTCTACCACGTCCAAAGCGAGGCACGGGAGGGCGAAAAACTGCTGCAGACGCAGATCTTCGTCCGCGGCCGCTGCATTGGCAAACGGGCTACTCCCTACGGCAAAGCGGCTGCCGAGGGCAACTTCAGCGATCAGCAGAAGGAGCAGGTCTTGCGCGACCAGCACCGTCTGGTGTTAGGCGCCATCCGCGAAGGACAACTGGAGAATGTTCTGGATAAGCAGGAGACGCCGGAAACTCTGGCCGCCATCAAGGAACTCGATGTGCATTGGCTGAACGCCGACTCGGTGCATGCCGACCATACCTTGCTCATGCGCTTACGGGTTACAGAAGATGGCGCCGGCGTGCAGGGCTCCCGGTTGACCGTGCGTTTCGCGCGTCCGGATGCGGCCCCTTTTTACACCCAGGTGGTGACCGATCCTGAAGGTAAGGCAGACATGAGAATTGATGTGGAGGATTCCGTTCTTCCCGAGTCTTCCATCCTGGTGCAGGCCCGCCATGAAGACCGCACCGCCACGCGCAAATTCCAGCTGCGGAAAGTGGAAGTGTAATTCCGTGTTTTCCCAGGGGCCCGGTCAATGAAGTTGCGAATTAATGGAGAAATGCGCGAGTTCGACGCTCCGCTTTCGCTCACCGACTTAGTTGCGCAACTCGGCATGAAGCAGGACCGCGTCGCCATTGAACTCAACCGCAACATCGCCTCCCGCGATCGGTGGAACGAAACGCAACTGTCTGATGGCGATGAACTGGAAATCGTCCACTTTGTAGGCGGAGGCCTACTTTCAATCTGAACGGTAAACACCAAGCCCTGAAACTAGAAACTGGACCTGAAACCATTCCCCCGCCGGAACTCCTCTAGTCACCCCTGTTCGCCACTCTGTTGTTGACTCCTCCGCGTTCCTGCCTAGAATGTGCTGAAACATTATTAGGTTCCATTGTTTCAAACGTTTTGCCGAACCATGCGTCGGGACTTTACATCGCAGGATGTGGTTTTGCTCACCGGCATCACCCCCCGCCAGCTGCAGTGGTGGGATGAGCGGGGAATTGTCGTGCCCGCCAGAAAAGGGCATCGCCGCATTTATTCGCTGGAAGATGTGACGGAAATTTCCGTGATTTGCCAGTTGCGCGAGCGTGGCTTCTCGCTGCAGCGGGTCCGCAAGGTGATTCGCTTTCTGCAGCGCGAGTTCGGCAAGCGACTGGTGGAAACCGTCGGCAGCACGGCGGACTATCACCTGCTCACCGACGGGCGAACGCTGTATCTGAGAACTTCGCCGCGGGAAATCGTGGATATCCTGAAAAACTCCCGCCAACCCATGTTTGCCATTTGCCTGAGCGACACGGTGCGGCAAGTGCGGGCGGTGATTCGCGGCGGCAGGAAAAAAGCGCAGGCGACCGGCTTTGCGCCCCGCAGGAAACGCCATGCTTCATAAGTTCCACAGCGGTCATCAGGAGGCAACATGGTCGGAGAACTAGACGTCCTCAGCGAATGGATACCGGAGCAGATGCAGCCCGGCACAATTTTTGTGCTGGAGAATGCCGGCCAGGTGGGCGAGAAGGACGATCCTTACTGGGCGGTCCTCTCCTGCCCCGGCTGTGGAACCCTCGGCCTGATCACTCGCAAGCAAATTGCCGGCCTGTTGCCCGTGATCTGCGGCTCCGGCCAGTGCGCCGCCCAGTTCTTTATCCATGACGACGAGATCGTGATCCGCAAACCGTCTTAAAGAGACCCTACTCTTTAGCCATGTGCCCCAGGTTCACGCCTGGGTTTGGCGTTAACCTGGGCTGAGGAATTTCACAGATTCATCCTGCATTCGTGTTTCCGCAAGACAGCTTAGAATTTGTTCTCAGCATGAATAGCGCTGCTCAATGTGCGGTATGCCAGGCCATACTTGAAGAACTCAAGTCAGCTTTTGACGAGATTCGGGCGTCTCCGAAGCTGAGGGATGAACTGGTGGCTGATTATCGGCTCTTTTCGAAATGATTGCAGGATCGGAAGAAGCTGCCGAACAGGTCCTTGGTAAACTGCAGTTTCGTGTCCAACCATCAACGGTACTTGGAAAGCCACATAGGCGATTCCCAAAAATTAACGGAGTGCTTCGAAAAATAGATGAGCACTATCTTGCCACTGGCCATCGAGTCCCGCTTCCTCGCGGTGGTTTTTCTTCGTTGCTGTAGAACTCGGGCGGCCGGTTGCCCCAGCTTTGCGAGGGTTTAGGAAAGCCGGGCCCACGGCGATCACGCAATCTTTGCCCCAGCTCTACGCAAACGGGTTTTCATCCGCGCTGCGCCCATAGATGACGGGCACCGGCACGTCCAGCAGCCGCAGATAAACAGAGAGCTGGCCGCGATGGTGATAGCAGTGATTCAGCATAATCGACCGCATCACTTCGACCCTGGGCCTGCTCATCAGCGGTTTCCCACCCCGTATCAAACGCCAGCTCGCATGTGCCGACTGGTCCGTCATGCCGCCTACGAAGTCCTCCGCCTCCTGGAGGCTCTTCTCGAAAGCAACGCGGATTTCCTCGATGTTTCTTGGCTCGGGTGGCACGAAGTTGGCCTGAGAGGCGTCAAACTCGTCCTGCTGCAGCAGTCTCGCCAGGTTTCCCTGAACGCTGGCGAGATGCAGCGCCAGCTGTCCCAGCGACATCGACTTCGAGTGCGGCTTCCACGCGAGTTTGTCCGCGGGAATTCTATCCAGTACCCGCCTTGTAATAGCTGCTTCCTCGCGCAGTTCGCTCAGTATCGGCTCCAGTGATTTCGCCATTGCCATTGTTTCCTCCTACTTCAGATCGACCAGTTTGTTTTGACTGTAGCGGTCATGGTGACGAACCCATGCCATCGGATACGGCAGAGCATCTTCGTCCCGACCCTTTGGCGCGAGATCGAGATAGCGATAGGCACCCAGCAGATCATCCAGCCCGCGTGCATAGCAGGAATAAGTGTGAAAGATCTCCCCATCGGCGTTTTTGTAGAACACGCTCAAGCCCGGGCCTTCCTCGGAAGGGAACTGCGTCAGCTCGTAGTTGTAATAGACCTTACCTTCCTCCTTTTCCTCTTTGGAAAACGAGACGTGATAGTCGAAGTTGAAGTCGCTCCCAAAAGAAGAAGACCACCGAAACTGCCATCCCATGCGCTTTTTGAAGGGTTCGATTTCCGGCAGCGGAGCGCGCGAAACCGCCACCAGGGTCAAATCGCGTTGCGCCAGATGGGTGATAATGCCATCGAAGGTGTCGGCAATAAACGAGCAACTGGGGCATCCCTCCTTCCACCCCGGACCGAACATGAAGTGATAGACGGCCAACTGGCTGCGTCCCTCGAAAAGCTCAGCCAGCGTTTCCTTGCCTTTAGGACCATCGAAGACGTAGTTTTTCTCGACCTTTTCCCACGGCAGCTCGCGCCGCTGCCAGCTGACTTCGTCACGCAGGCGCGTGAGTTCTTTTTCTTTCTTCAGCAGCTCTTTGCGCGCGGCCACCCATTCTGCTTGCGGCACAACTTTCGAAAGTGTTTTGTTGCCGGTCTCTGTCGCCATTCTATTTCCTCCTCTGAATTGCCGTTACGTCTTCTGCTTCGGGACCTTTTTCGGGCGGACCAGCTTCACGGCCAGAGCCGCAAGGCCACCCGTTGACAACACGCTGCCTACCAACAGTGCTGCGCTCGCCATGCATGCTGGACACATCGCTTTCCTCCTAGTTCACCGGCCGCTTGCGGCTGGCCTCGGCATGCACGCGGACTTGCTCGTGGATGTGCGTCCATCCCTTGCCCACCCCTTGGCGGTGTTCGTCCAGAATCAGGCCCAGCGCCGTGTGGTGGAACCTGATCAGCGTTCCGCCCTCCACCTCGCTCAGCCGATACTGTACGTTCGAGACGACCGGATAAGACATAAACAACGGACCCGTAATCTCGAGCAGCGTCGGCCGCTTGATGGCCTGCACGTGCCCCCAGAAATGCCCGTTGCCCTCGCCCAGGTCGCGGAACCACCTTCCGCCCGGCCAAGGCTCGATCTTCAGCGGCATGGCTCTGCCATCGGGTGTGGTGTTCTCCGGCCCAAGTTGTTCCAGCAATGCACCAAAGGTCACATCCAGCGGCGCTCGCACGTGAATTTCCTGGGTCACGTTCAGAGTCAGGTTCTCGATTCCTGCGGTTGTGTCGATCATGATTCCTCCTTGCGCTGAATTCCGTAGTTGTCCAACGTTTTGGTTTTGGTCTCAGCTCGTTCCTTGATCCGGCTCAACTGGTGTTGCCAGAACCGTTCGAAGGTTTTCGTCCACTCATACAGCGGACGGATGGCCTCCGCTTTGGTTCGATACAGCATGCGCCGTCCGTCCCTCCGCACTTGCACCAGCCCTACGTCCCGTAGCACCCGCAGATGCTTTGAGACCGAGGGCTGCTCCAGGCCCAGGCTCGCCACGATGTCACCCACCGGCCGCTCCTGCAGAGCCAGATGAGTTGAGAATCTCCCGCCGCCGCGGCTCGGCCACAGCGTTGAAAGCATCCGAGGTTGTTGCCGCCCGAGGCACGAGGAGGAATATATATTCCTATATAGGAATATGTCAAGGCTCTCTATCGATCCGCATTTAGGGGTGCGGACGGGGCCCGCTGGTGACAGCGGCCTTCGAGCCCAGAGTTACTACCCCTTGGGCTCGTTTACTTGGTTGGGGCCTGAAATTTTGCGGGGAGCGTCCATTTCCGGAGTGGTTTTCTTTACTCGCGGAGCATGGTTCAATTCTCAGTGGGAATAGCGACGATGAAGCCTGCGATAACTTCACATCCCTATTAGCCCCTGGCGCAATTCCGCCTTCTTCGCTATCCGCTGTGTCCATGACAGCCGGTCCCCGCATCTCAATGCGATGCGATTCGAACTCCGCCAATACCCCGAACCTTCCCCTCCTCCGGTGAAAGAACCACCAGACCCGCCGGAGAATCCGGATGCACCGGTGCGCGAACCGGATCCGGAACAACCCTTCCAGATCTAGCGCTCATAGTGGGAAGTTGTCTTAATGAGTAGGAATGCCGCAATAGGCTTCAGCATTCTTCGCGCGCCCCTGTGTCCTCTGTGGTGAACGCGCTTCTTACCGCCGATGGCGAAGAATCCGTCTTAAGAGCCTTTAGCGGACGGTTTGCACCGGCGCGGGAATCGGCACCTGCTCCACAATCTCAATGCCGAACCCTTCCAGCCCAGGCACCCGCCGGGGATGGTTGGTCAGCAACGAATGCGCCGCAGATTCAAGTCAGAAAGAATCTGCGCGCCAATGCCGATCTCGCGCTGCGTCTTGCGGTCGTTGTCGCGGGTGAGTAACGAGCGCCGGTCGCGATGAAAGCTGAGTGTGGCCCGCTGTCCTACCTGCTCCACGGAAAATCCTTTCGATGTCTGGTGCAGGTAGATCAAAGCGCCGCGGCCTTCCTGCGCGATGGCCTGCATCGATCCTTCCACCGTATCGCGGCAGTCGCAAGCCGTGGACCCGAGCACGTTGCCGAACAGGCAATGCGAATGCATGCGCACCAGTACCGGCTTGTCGTCATTCTCGATCTCACCCCGCACCAGCGCCAGATGAGATTCATTGCCATCCACGTCACTGGCGTAGGCGATCACCCGAAACTCGCCATACGGCGTATTCACCAGTCCCTCGCCGACTCGGTGCACGTAGCGTTCGTGCTGCATGCGGTAGCGGATCAGCTCCGCGACCGTGAGCATCTTCAAGCCGTGGGTTTGGCAGAATTCAACCAGGTCGGGAACCCGCGCCATGGTTCCGTCGTCGCGCATGATCTCGCAAATCACGCCCGCGGGAATCATGCCCGCAAGCCGTGCCAGATCCACGGCGGCTTCCGTCTGGCCGGCCCGCACCAGCACTCCACCCTTGCGGGCCCGCAACGGAAAAACGTGTCCCGGCCGCGCCAGATCGGCCGGGCGCGTAGCCGGGTCAATCGCCACCTGAATGGTTCGCGCCCGATCGTAGGCCGAAATTCCGGTGGTCACGCCATCGCGGGCGTCAATGGCCTCGCAGAAAGCCGTGCCGTAGTTCGAAGTGTTCTCGACCGTCATGGGCCCGATGCGAAGATGGTCGAGACGTTCTTCGGTCATGGCCAGGCACACCAGTCCTCGCCCGTACTTCGCCATGAAATTGATGAGTTCCGGCGTAACTTTTTCGGCGGCCAGGGTGAGGTCGCCTTCATTCTCGCGGTCCTCGTCGTCGACGACAACGATCATCCGACCGTCGCGAATTTCATCAACCGCGGCGAGAACATCCGTGAATGGCGCTTGCGAGCGCATGCGGAAATTGTAGCAAAGAAGAAGATTGGCACTGCGAAAGCCAGTTGTAAGACACAAAGGCCACCACAACGGGCGGCCTCATCTGCATCCGATAGAATTAAAGCGTGGATTCGATTTCAAATCCCCAGGCTTCGAGCAGCGGTTCGGGGATGTACTTGGAATTCTTGTTTCGCCGCGCCCACTCGCGCAGACGGGTAGACCGCAAATATTGGTCGGGGGAGAGCTTGTATTCCCTCACCACCTGCTCAAACTCGGTAACAGTAGGGACAATCGGTCCGATCGGTTCCGGTTTGCCCCAGTTAGGATTGCCGCGTCGCTTTGCCATGAATCTTTCTGCCTCACGTTCCTAAGATGACTGCTTAAATCATTGGATTCAGCAGGCTATGCCCACGATGCACTTATGAAAACTCAGGATTGTAGGGCGAACCTCCTTCCTAAGTCAATTTAGTTATCGACACCGGTGCAGCTCTCAGTTTTTCTCTCGCGACTCTGCGCTTATCTTTGCGGTCTCGGCGGTTCAGAGCTTCCGATTCTGTAAATCAATAGCTTACAACCGCCGAGCGCGCCGAGGTTTGTGCTAAAGCAAGCCGGGAAAGACCAAGTACGCCAAAGTGCGCTATTTACCGCTTATACCCCCAATTGGCTTAGACACTCGCTAAATTATAAGAAAATAATACCTTAACTGCTGTTTTTGGGATCAAACATTCGTACCTTACCGGTAATCACAGCTTCAGAGAGTGCCGGGGCGGATTCAGCGTAAGCCGCACTCTGGATGTCCCAATATTTTTGTACATTCATTGTTATCAAATGGTTACGGTGTGTGTGGCAATTCCCCAAAGCGGAGGAACTCGCGGCCAGGGTTACTGCTGTAACCGCCTGACATGACTATGAATTGACCGGGCGGACGATGAATAACTAGAGTGTTATCAGGATGCTATAGTGTTTTTGCCCAGGGTTTAAATATGTCTCCAATGAGATTGCAAGCACTCGTGCTCTGTTCCGACGAGAAAATTCTGCGTGTGCTTCGCCGTGTGCTTAGCGATCTGGAAATTGTGATTGACCACTGCACCGAATCGGATGCAGCCATCCACAAGCTCACCCGCCAGCGCTATGAGGCCGTTATCGTCGACGGCGGGCACGGTCTGGCCGCTTCCCAGGTTTTGCGCAGCGCCCGCACCGCTCCATGCAACAAGCGCGCGGTCGCCGTGGCGATTCTCGAGGCCACCGACAGCACTCACGGCGCCTTCGATCTCGGGGCGCACTTCGTGCTCTATAAGCCCATCTCCAACGAGCGTGCCAAGACCAGTTTCCGCGCCGCCCGCGCCTTGATGAAGCGCGAACGCCGCCGCAACACCCGGGTTCCGGTGGAAATTCCGGTGGTGCTGGCCGGGAGAAACGGCGGCCCTCAGCATCGTCTCGTCACTTTCGATCTGGGCGAAGGAGGCATTGCGGTTCGCCCCGCGCCAGCCGCCCATTCCTCCGGGCCTATGACGGTGACCTTCACTTTGCCGGGCAGTGGATACCAGGTGGAATGCCAGGGCGAAATTGCCTGGACGAATTCCACCAAACAGGCGGGCATTCGTTTTCAGGACCTTTCCGGCGAAGTCGCGGCGCAGCTCAAGTCGTGGCTCGACAGCTATGCTCCCGACCTCGACAAAGATGACCCGCCGGTCACTTGCAAACTGACCGACCTCAGCCCCGGAGGAGCCTACCTCGAGACATCTTCCCCCTTTCCGGTGCACACGAAAATCGTTCTCTCTGCGGCCATCGGGGAAACCCAGGTTCGCGCCGACGCCAAGGTTCGGGTGAGCCATCCCGAAGTCGGCATGGGGATTGCTTTTCTGCAAGAAACCCCGGCGCAGCGCGAACAGCTGAATAACTTTATTCAGGCCCTGATCAACTCCGATGGTGCGCTTCCGGAGATCTCGGTTCAGCCGGAAGGCCTGGATCCCGACGAAAAGGAAAAACCAGCCGCCGCTCATGCCGAAGATCCGCTGCTCGATCTTTTCCACCAGAAAGCCGCACTGGAAACGCAGGCGTTTCTGACCGAGTTGCGCAAGCACCGAGGTCCTGCCCCCGAAAGCACCGAATCCGCCGTCGCCCAATAGCCTCGGGCAGCTCTGACCAGCTCCAAAGGCGGTAGGAAGCGCCTCCTCGGCGTCCTCTGCGACCTCTGCGGTGCATGTCATACGGTTCCTCTCTTTGCCACGCCCCAGGGTGATTCCCGTCACAGATAAATCTGGCTCCCCCTCGTCACAATGGTTGGTGTCCTACGCAGCACTTAGGCGGCTGAGGCGGTTCTCCCAAGTCATCTTCCTGCTGTTATTCCTGTTCCTCCTCGTGCGCACCGAATTTCGCGGGTCGCTGCGCTCCAGCGCGGAAGATATCCAGCTCGGCTATCCGGTTCGCCTCTTCTTTGAACTCGATCCGCTGGTCGCAATTTGCAACGCTCTCGCCAGTCACGCCCTTTACCGCGGGCTGCTCTGGAGTCTGGTGATCATCATTCCTACGCTCTTTTTGGGCCGCTTCTTTTGCGGATGGGTCTGCCCGATGGGCACGCTTAACCATTTTTTCGGCAGTCTCAAGGCGGAAAAGAAACGCGGCAAACAACTGATTGACTCCAACCGCTACAAGCGCTGGCAGACCACGAAGTACTACATCCTGATAGGAGTCTTGGTCGCGGCGTTCTTGGGCACGGGACTGGTCGGCTGGCTCGATCCGTTTTCGTTTCTTACGCGCTCGCTCAGCCTTTCGGTTTTGCCGGCCTTCCACTACGTCGCCAACGCCAGCCTAAAGCCGCTGGAGACCAGCAACTTCGCCATCCTCCGGGAGGTCGGCGGAGGCCTGCACACCGCGTTCGGCGCGACCGTTCTCAGCTTCAAACAGCCGCACTTCCGCCAGGGAGTCTTCCTCGGGTTCTTGTTCCTCTTCATTCTGGCGCTGAATTTTCGCGTGAGCCGGTTCTTCTGCCGCGCCCTCTGTCCGCTGGGAGCGCTGCTGGGCGTGCTGTCGCGCTGGTCCATTCTCGGCCTGCAGAAACATCCCGCCGCGTGCGACACCTGCAATCGCTGTCTCCTGCGTTGCCAGGGCGGTGACGATCCCATTGGCGGGGTGCCCTGGCGCAAAGCCGAATGCCACCTCTGCCTGAATTGTGTAGGCGAGTGCCCGCATCACGGACTGGAATTCAAGTTCTTTCCCGGAGAGCACGGGGTCAAGACAGGCCCGAACCTGCAGCGGCGCAAGGCTCTGACTGGGCTCGCAGCCGGGGCGGCGGCGATTCCTCTGCTGCGCAGCACCACCGGCTTTGCCGCCGAAAAGAACGATCGCCTGCTGCGTCCTCCGGGATGCGCTCGCGGAATCGGATTTCCTCTCGCGCTGCATCCGCTGCGGCGAGTGCATGAAGGTCTGCCCAAACAATGCACTGCATCCCGCGTTGTATGAGGCCGGGCTCGAAGGCCTGTGGACTCCCGTCGTCGTGCCGCGCGTCGGCTACTGCGAGCCCAGTTGCACGCTGTGTTCCGAGGTGTGTCCCACGGGCGCGATCTGGGAGACCACGCCCCAATCCAAAGGCTGGGTGGTGGATGTAAGCAGCGACACCAAGCCGATTCGCCTCGGCACCGCATTCTATGATCGCGGGCGCTGCCTTCCCTGGGCGATGGCAACGGACTGCATCGTGTGCGAGGAATGGTGTCCGACTTCTCCCAAAGCGATCTATCTGCAACCCGCCGAGGCGGTGGACGCCCAGGGACAGACGAAAGTGGTCAAGCAACCGCGCGTGAATCCCGAACGCTGCGTGGGTTGCGGGGCCTGCGAGTATGCCTGCGTGGTGCAGGACCGGCCGGCGGTTTATGTGACCAGCATCGGCGAGAGCCGGTCAAAGACCAACCAGATCCTGCTGAACCGGCAGCGGAGCAAGGCGAGATCATGAATATAAATAGGTACATACGAAAAGTTGGTATGACCGGGTTGGGAGTGATCCTTGCCTTGGCTGCAGGTTGTAAAAAGCAAACCCAAGGCCTCTTCCCGGAAAGCGGCGAAGTCGCCGGCTGGGCGAAGTCCGGGGAGACCCGCACGTTCACGGCTGCCAATCTCTCCGACTATATCGATGGGGACGCCGAAAAATATCTGAAAGCGGGTGTGCAAAGCGCATCCACCGCCGATTACAAGCTCGGCGATCAGGTTCAGGCCACCGTGGATGTCTACACCATGTCCTCGGCCGACGGGGCGAAGAGCATTTTCGAATCGGAGCCGGCAGGGACTGCTAGGGCCGCAGCCGTGGGCGATGCCGGGCGCCTTTACAGCCAAAGCCTGATGTTTCGCAAAGGTCCGTATCTGGTGCGCATTGTGGCTTACCGGAGCGCCCCGCAACTGGAGCAGGCCATGGTGGATTTAGGGCAGGGAATTGAACGGAAACTCCCTCAATAGATTTCTGCATTGGCAATGCATTGGCAAAAGGAGTTCTCATGAACCACAAATCCGAAGCAAGCCGCCGCGAGTTTCTGAAGAGCGTGGTCACCGGAGCAGTTGCCGCCGGGGTGGGTACCATGTCGCCGTTTGCGCTGGGCAAAGAACCGGCGGGCGTCAAATCGAAAGTCGTCATTGCCCGCGACCCGCTACTCTACGGATCGAGTTCCGCGCCCGATTCCTCGCGGGTGCTGAGCTTGCTCGATCACGCCATGCAGTCCTTCTACCGCAGCGACGATCCGGTTGCACCCTGGAAGAAGCTCGTACGCCCGGGGGAAGTGGTCGGGTTGAAAATCAACACGCTGGGCGGTCCGGGACTGTCGAGCAACTCCGTCCTTATCGAAGCCATCTGCGCAAGGCTGAAGCAGGCCGGCATCAAGCCCTCCGACATTGTGATATGGGACAACGAGAACCGGGCTCTGGAGCATGGCGGGTTTCGCGTCTCCACGGACCGCAACCGCGAACGGGTGCTGGGTACCGACGACCGCACCGCGGGCTACGAGGAGAATCCCTCCGCGTGGGGCAGCGTCAACTCGCGGCTCTCGAAGCTGCTCACCCGCACCTGCGATTGCGTGATCAATGTTCCCATTGTGAAGGATCACAGCCTCGCCGGCGTAACCTTCTCCATGAAGAACATGTACGGAGTGGTGAACAATCCTTCCGCTCTGCATGGCAAGAACTGCTCACCGTACATTGCCGATCTCAACATGCTGCGGGAGATCAGGGGCAAATTCCGCCTGATCATCGGCGACGCCATTCTTGCCTGTTATGAAGGAGGACCGGGTTTCCGTCCGCAATACGCCTGGAGACATAACGGCGTAATGGTCGCGACCGACCCGGTCGCTGCCGACTACACTGCCTGGCAAATCATCGAGCGCAAACGGGCGGAGCAGGGATTGAAGACATTAGAGGAGGCAGGCCGTCCGCCGAAATACATTGCGGTGGCCGCCGATGCCCAGCATCGCCTGGGCACGAACGATCCCCAGCGAATCTCTTTGATTGAGGTCTAGCGGTGACGGCCAACAAAAGCGCGCCAGAACCTGCACCCATGAACCGGCGCGAGGCCATGCTGCGCATTTTGCGCTTGGGCGGAATCGGCGCTGGGGTAGCCGCTACCGGTGTATGGCTGAGCACGCGCAGCGTTCACCCGGTGGAGGCTACGGTGCTGGGCGCGCGTCGTGATCACACCATTGCCGCGAATGCGAGCCTGCCGGAGCTGGTAGTGATCCAAAACGGCGAGCCGCAAGAGTTGGTGCAGCAGGCTCTGCAGGCGCTGGGCGGCATCGGCCGCTTTATCTCTCGCGCCGATGTTGTCGTCGTGAAGCCGAACATCGCCTGGGACCGGGTTCCGGAGCAGGCGGCCAACACAAACCCTGCGGTGGTGGCGGAAGTTGTGCGGCAGTGCTGGGCGGCAGGCGCGCAAAAAGTCATCGTGACCGACGTGAGCTGCAATGATCCGAACCGGTGCTTTCAGCGCTCCGGCATTGCGGAGGCGGCGAAGCGGCAAGGCGCGCAGGTGCTGCTGCCCGACCCGGCGCAGTTCCGGGAAGCGGACCTGGGCGGAGACGTGCTGCAGGACTGGCCGGTGTTCCAGCCGTTTCTCGAAGCCGACAAGATCATCAATGTTCCCATCGCCAAGCACCACAGCCTGACCGGCGCGACGCTCGGCATGAAGAACTGGTACGGCATCCTCGGAGGACAGCGGCACCGGCTGCATCAGCGGATTCACGAAAGCCTGGCCGACCTCGCCGATTTTGTGCGGCCTAACACTCACTCTGATGGATTGCTATCGCGTGCTTGTCCGCAACGGCCCGACCGGCGGCAATCTCGAAGACGTTCTCTTGAAGAAGACGCTGGTCGCGGGAACCGATCCGGTGGCGCTGGACGCCTACGTCGCCAAAGCGTATTGGAACCTCGATGCCTCCGCTCTGCCCTACTTGCAAATGGCGAGCGAACGCGGGCTGGGGAAGGTGGAGTTCGAAAAGGTGCGGAGCCGGGTCGTCAGGTTGGATGGGAGGTCATGACGCTGGGAACCCGGTCCTCACGCTGAGTTCGTTTTCGGAAAGTCGTTGGTGTCCATTCGAGGCAGACGATATCTCTCCGACCGCATATCTGCTGCGAGCCCGACTCGCGTGGTCAAGGCAAAGGCGCATTGGGACTGCCTAAGCAAAGCCACGAGATCGTCGTTCGTGGCGCCGTACGGATAACACATGACCCAATCGGCGGTTGGAGCGCCAGCCGCGCGCAAGAACTCGATCGATTTTCCGATCTCAAATTCCTGCTCTGCCGGTGTCAGAGCATCCATCCACCTGTGTTCGTAACCGTGAGCCCCTACGTACATGCCGCAGCGTATCATCAGACGCAACTGATCCAGCGTTAGATACAATTCGTTCGCCAGCGTGCCCTCATCTACATTCACGAAGCGGCAGAACATCTCTTCGAGAATCTCGCTGCGAGCCGATGGCGGGAGAATCTTCTGCAAAAGCCTTTTGATGAACACCACTTCGGCCGTATCGAATCGAGAGGGCTTTCCGTATTCCGACCAATAGTCCACAGCAGGCCGCAATGCATACGCTTCTCGACGGCTCGCGATTGCGTTCTTGAGTCCCTCGGCCAGTTCGCATTTATCCTCGACGGAACTCAGGATAAAGTGGATCTTGTTCACATCCAGCACACGTCTCTCCAAGATCGCCTTCGCTGGAGGAAAAAACATTCCTTGTATACCCGCGTGGTGGAGCATGGGAAAAACGGTATGGAAGTGGTCGATGTAGCCATCATCGAACGTTAGTACCGCCGCATTGGCCGGAGCTTCCGAGCGCTCATCATTCTGGAGAGCGACGAGCTCTTGCCAGGTAAGAAATTTGTAGCGTCGCGAAAGCCATTCCAGTTGTGCGGAAAACTCCTGGTTGGTCAGGCCTTTGATCTCTGGGTAGCGCGAACGCGCAAGGTCGCGCACGTAGTGATACATGATGAACGTAAGCGGCACAAGACCCTACTTTTTTCGAGCTGCGATCACGAAGCTCGAACTGGATGGAATCAGGCCGAGGTCTTCGGCAGCCGTTTCGAAGACAAAGTTTGAGAATGAGATGTGTGCCTCCTGAATCTTGGCTGCCGCACTAGGAGGCATGGGATGGTAGTGGACTGGATACACGGCTATAGGCTCAAAGCCGGCGTCGCGCATGATCGCAGCAAGTCCTCCCGGAGTGTATTGATAGCGGACGCTCACGTCGATCCCAGTCTGAAAGTGAGTTGCCGGTTGCGGTAGTCGCCTTTGGGAATCTGTAGCTGCGAAAAAAGCCTCCACGTCTTCGGCGGTGGCCAGCGCAATAGCTTCGCGCATCAATTCCTCCACGGTGCCGAGTGACATTTCCATTTTTGTATATTCGTTAAGCGAAAAGAGATTGAATATCCGATTTCTGGAGCCAAGCACCAGGAAGCCGCCGCCCTGCAGAACCCGGTGGCAGAATCTCAGCAATTCAACCAGCTGTTCCTGGGAAACATACTCGATGAAGCCAAGGGCGCTGATCAGATCCTCACTGCCGCTGCGAGCGGCATACTCGAATATAGAAGAGCAAACAAAATTTGCATTCTGTGCGCCGATGGCTTCGCCTTTCTGTTCGCAGGCCCGGATCATTTCCGGCGCGAAGTCGATCCCGGTTGCCCGCAGGCCTTTGCTCGCCATTTCGAGAACGAGCTCTCCCGTGCCGCAGCCGATATCCAGAATTGACTGCACTTCCGGATGGGCCTCCCGAATACGGTGAACGCACGCATTGCGCTGGGCAATTATGTTCACGCGCGGTACCTTGCCTTCAGCTTTCTGGCGCCATTCAGCCGACACCCGATCAAAGTACGACAAAGTCTGAGTTTGTTGAGAGGAGAGCTCCACCGGTTTCCTCGTTGCAGAAAATTATTTGCGTAGTATCTCACATCCTTCGAGAGGAGTTAGCGGGTGGGAGCGCAAGCGTATCCGATCCGACACGTGGTGCTCCGAGACCTCGGATTCCCATTTTGGGAACTCCTGCGCGGCCTTTTGGGCGATTTAGGAGGCCGGGTGATACCGGAGGCCCACCCGAACCCCGATCGTCGAAATTAGAGGGTGTGCGCCAGGCGCACACCCTGGTCCAGGAATGGATGCCCTGGGGAAATTGAGCAATTTGCCATTTCTGGCGGGTTAGAGGGCCCCAATTGATCCCGAGAAGGCGAACAAACGACGTAAGTGTAGTGCCAACACCTGATGGTGCTAATGTGAGGGCAACGTTGATATCGGCGCTTGAAGGAAAGCCCATGATCTAACGGCTGGCATACGGATATGTGCGCCTTTTACTTGCGCTAGACCTGTTGCTCCTAGCCTCGTCGTCATTGCTCCACTTGACTATGCTCTTCATGGGGAGAACAACGGCGTACAACGGATACGGTCTGAATTTGTTTCGTGTCACCGTCCTACGTGGGTATTCCGGTAGCTGCCTTCATCAAGGACAGCCTCAAGTGAGTAGACCAAATGAAAAGTTGTCCAAGCTGGATGTGGAAAGGGTCGCTGGGGTTAGGAGTTTACGGGCTGCTCACTGTATTTTTTCGCAGGGAGGTCCTTCTTTTGCAGATCGGGTTTTGATGGTTTCTGGGTTTCCACTGGGCTTTGAAGCAATATCTATTTGCATTCTCTATTCGGTTCTCTGGGAGGGCTACCTGGAGAACGTCGAGGTCGTTAAACGAGCCTCGCATTCGTTGGTAATCATCGGCGTGGGCGCAGTGATGTTTCTAGTGTTCCGAGCTGGCTTACATCATTCCGCAAGCTAGTGGCGGCTACCCGGCAGAATAAATCTGGAGCATCGGGACCCTTGGTGGTTATCACCCGCGCTCGCTTAAGAAGTAATGCACTGCCGGCGTAATTACCAGCGACAGCACCATCGAAATCAGAATCCCGCCGATGACAGCGATGGCCAGCGACTGCAGCATCTGCGATCCCGCACCTAGAGCGAATGCCAGTGGTAGCATTCCTGCTACTGCGGCCAATGCGGTCATCACAATAGGGCGCAGCCTTCTGCGGCTGGCCTGCAGCATGGCGTCTTCCGCCGATAAGCCGAGGGCGCGGAACCTCTGGTCTGCATCCAGCAGCAAGATGCCGTTTTTGGCTACGATCCCGATCACCATAATCATTCCCATGAATGAGGATAAATTGAACGTCATCCCCGTGATCACCAGTGCGATGAAAACTCCCGCCGTGGAAAGCAGCGCAGAGGAAAGAATCGCCACCGGCGCGGCGAAAGATCCAAACTCGAAGAGCAACACGATGAATACCAGAAGGATGGCCAGTACCAGCACCAACGCAAGATCGTGGAAGGATTTCTGCTGCTCCGCGTACTTTCCGCCGTACTCGACGCGGATGCCGGCGGGCAGGTGTAAACCGTCCACGGTGTGTTTCACTGCGGCCATCGCACTGCCCAGGTTGGTGCCTTCCAGGCGACCGGTCACGGCTACGTCCCGCTGCAGGTTTTCGCGCAGGATTTCCGTCTGCCCGGGCAATTCGGTGACGGTTGCCAACGATCCCAGAGTCGCGGTCCGTCCCGTGCTGCTGGTGAGCAGGGTGTTGCGGATCGCCTCCAGCGAGGAACGGTCTGCCCGCGGGAAAGCGCACCCGCAGGGTGTAAGCGCGGTCGTTGGCAATGATCGGCGTTGCCGAGGGCTCGCCTTCCAGAATGGCCGCCGCGTCGGTGGCCACCTCTTCCGGGGTGAATCCGGCCCGCGCGGCCACGCCAGGTTCCACTTGAAACACTACGGCCGGCCCGCTGACGGTGTTGTCAATACCATTCAGTACATCCACCACGCCGGGAATCTTCTGGATTGCATCGGCCACTTTCGGGGCCCACCGCGCCAGCGAGGCGGCGTCGGGCGAGAACAGCTTGATTTGAATGTCCTCGGGCGCGCTGGTCAGATCGCCAATCATGTCTTGCAGCAACTGGATGAGCTCAATATCGAGCGCGGGCAGTTGCCGCTTTACTTTGCCGCGCACCTCGGCCATGATTTCTTCAATTCCCCGGCTGCGGTTGGGTTTCAGCTTTACCGAAATGTCGCCGGTGTTCGTCTCGGTGACGGCTGCCATGCCCAGCTGCAAGCCGGTTCGCCGCGAAGTGCTCTCAACCTCCGGAAGGCTGCGCAGAATCTGCTCGACCTGGCCGACGGCGCGATTGGTTTCTGCCAGCGAGCTTCCTGGGGGCATGATGTAATCGAGGATGAAGCCGCCTTCATCCATTGCGGGCAGCAGGTCCGAACCGGAAAACCGATAGCAAACGTACGCTGCGAACACCAGCACGGCACTGAATACGATGAGCCAGCGCGGCTTTTCCAACGCCCTTCGCAGCCAGTGTTGGTGGAAATCCACCACCCGCCGGAAGAAGCCGCCGATGTGTTCCATTTCCACCGCCAGCAGGCGGGAAGCGCTCTCCTGCTCTGACGTGTGCGGCTGCCTCCTCCGTTCCTTCTCCACGCCTGCCAAGAAAATAGAGGCTCAGATTCGGTGTCCAGGTCAGCGCCAGGGCCAGCGAAGTCAGCAAGGAGACTCCCATGGTAACTGCCAGGGCGCGGAAGAAAGTTCCGGTCACGCCGGTAATGGAGATCAGCGGCAGAAACACGACAATCGGCGTAATGGTCGAACCGACCAGCGGCACCGTAATCTCGTGCAGCGCGCTGTGGATGGCCTGCAGTCGTCCCTGCCCGGAATCGCGGTGCAGCACGATGTTCTCCACGACTACGATTGCGTCATCAATCACCAGCCCCACGGCAGCGGCCAGGCCGCCCAGAGTCATCAGATTGAAGCTCTGGTGCAGCAGCTTTAAAGCGACAAAGGTCAACAGGATGGTCACCGGGATCACCAGTCCCGCCACCACCGAGGTTCCCCAATCCCGCAGGAAGACCACGAGAACAATGGAGGCCAGAATCAATCCAATCAAAATTGCGTCGCGCACACTTTTGATGGAATCTTTCACCAGCTCCGACTGATCGTAGAACGACTGAATGTGCACGCCAGGAGGAAGGGAAGAGCGAATGCGCGCGAGTTCCGCGTGTACGCCGTCGGCGACCTGCACCGTGTTGCTGGCGGGTTGACGATTGATATTGACCAACACCGCCGGCTTCCCATTGGCGGTGACAATTGTGTAGACAGGCCTGACTCCGGCCTCGACTGCGCCAAGATCGCCAATGCGCACCGGCACTCCAGCCGGGGTGGTTTTCACCACGATGCCGGCGATCTGTTGCGGGGTTTGCACCTGACCGCTGACCAATGCCAGATCGAGCCGATGATTGCGTTCCAGGAGTCCCGGCGAATCAATCAGGTTCCAGCGGCGCAGCGCATCCAGAATGTCGGGGACGGTGACGTTGGCGGTCAGCAGTTTGGCGGGATCGGGCAGGATGTGAAACTCCGGCTCCTGGCCGCCCTGCACCAGCACGGTCGAAACGCCATTCACGCGATTCAGGCGAGGCTTGATCTCATAGGTCGCCAGCTCCCAGAGCTGCGTTTGCGGCACGGTTTGGGAAGTGAGGCTGTAGCCAATGATCGGAAAGCTGGCAAACGTCATGCGGTAGGCCACCACGCTTGCCGTCGGCGGCAGGTCGGGGCGCACCCGCGATAAAGCATTATTCACGTACTGCAGCGTCTGGAAAATATCTACGTTCCAATCGAAGAACAGATCTACTTCCGCCGAGCCGCGGCTGGTGATCGAGCGGACCGACTGCAGTCCGGGAACGCTGTTCACTTCCTCTTCGATGGGGCGCGTGATGGTCACCATCATTTGGTCGATGGGCATGACGCCGTTGTCCACGGCGACCAAGATTCGCGGGAAGTTCGTTTCGGGGAATACGGAAACGGGAATCGTGAAAGCCAGGTATCCGCCAAGCAGCGCCAAAGTCAGGATGAGAAAAATGACCGGCTTGGAATGCCGCGCGAACCAGTAAGAGGACTCAGAATTGCTCAAGCGGCCCTCCCGTTTTTCCTTGGTGTCCGCCGTGGCTCACGGGGTCACTTGGCATGCGCGCTCTCCACCTTGATCTTCGCGTTATCGGGAAGGCCGTAGGCTCCCTCGGCGACTACGCGCTCGCCCTCTTTCAGTCCTTCGGTGATTTGAACTTCATCATCCTGACGGATGCCCACACGCACAGCTTGCCGATGAGCATGGTCATCCGGCCCAACGATCATTACCGAGGTCGCGCCGTTTTCCGCGGTGAGCAGACTGACAGTGGGGATCACCAGGGCGTCGTGCACGGTTTGGGCTTGCATGGAAACCTGCACGCTGGCGCCGGGTTTGAGACGGTTGTCCGAATTCTTTGCCTGCACCCACACCTCGACGGTTGTGCTGTTCGGATCGAGCGCCGGGCTAACTACCGTCACTTTGCCGGAGACCTTGTCGCCGTTGGGCGCGGTCAGTTCCGCCGGGTCGCCGATTTTCAGCAGCGCCGCCTGCGATTCCGGAATGTGGGCTCGCGCAATCACCTGCGAGATGTCCATGACGGTGATCAGCGGCGAACCGGCCGCCGCCATCTCGCCCGGGTAGAGGGGCCGGTCGGTGACGACGCCACTGATCGGGCTGCGAATGTTCGAATAGCCAAGCTGTGCCTTCGCACCTTGGTATCTTCCCTGGGCTGCTGCCAGTTGCCCCTGCGCCGCTTTCACCTGCGCCTGCTTGCCTACGGCCTGCAATTTTTGCAGATGCTGCTCCGCCGTCGCCAACTGGGCCTGGGCTTGCACGTAGCCAACTTGCGCCTGATCCAGCTGGCGCTTGGCCAACGCTCCCTGCTGGTACAGGTTCTGGCTGCTCTTGTAGAGCTGTTCCGCCGCGTCAAATGCCGCCTTAGCATTCTTGACGTCCGACTCGGCGGTTTGCATCTGCTCGGGAACCGTTGCGGATGTGGCGGTCTCGTAGTTTGCCTGAGCTTCTTGAAAAGCGCCCCGGTTTTCGGCTACGGCGGCGGCGAGATCCTGGTTATCCAGTGTGGCCAGCAATTCTCCCGCATGAACCTTGTCGCCGCGGTTCACGTAGAACTTGAGAACCGGAGCGCCGATCTTGGGCACAATGGCCGCTTGGTGCAGGGGAAAGAGGACAGCTTCAGCAGTGACTACTTGCGTGATATCGATACGCCTTACCTTCGCGACTTGCACCGCGACTACCGGCTCTTTCTCCTTTGGCGCCCCGGAGCATGCAGGGAAAGTGAGTATGGCCACAGTCAGCAAAAGAGCGGAGAGAGCCTGTGCGCAGTGCCTGCCCCTGTGTCCCTGTGTGGCTTCTGTGGTAAGAACTCGTAAGCGATCCATGCCCCTAGAAGTTCCCCGTGAGAGTCTGCAACGCGGCGACAGCTACCCGGTAGCGCTGCAGCCCATCCGCATACGCGTTCTGCGCCTGCGTGTAGGTATTTTCCGCGTCTACCAATTCCAGCACCGTGGCTTCGCCGGCGCGATAGCGCAAGGTATTCAGCCGCAGGTTCTCCGCTGAAAGATCAGCCGAGTTGCGCAGCATGGCAGCCTCCGAGCGGGCTGTTGTCGCCTCGTTGTAGCCGCTATAGAGATTGCTCAGAAGCTGCCGCTGCGCGAAGGTTAGCTCAAGCTGAGCCTGCCGCTTACGATCCCGGGCCTGGTGCAGCTTGCTGCGGATGCTTCCCCAGTCCCACACCGGAACATTCAGCGCCACGGTGGCAAAGTAGCCGAGATTGGGCAGCGGTCCCGCCTCAGGGAAGCCCTGGTTCAGGCTGCGCAGGGCGAAGGCATTAGCCTCGATGCCGTAGTCCACGTCCACAGCAATGGTGGGGAAAAAAGCCGCCCGCGCCACGGATACATTCGAGTTCGCCTGGCGCAAGGCCGCCGTGGCTGCCGCCAGTTGCGGATTGTTTTTCCCGGCCAGCGCAATGACTTCGGGCAGATCGGGCAAGGACTGGGCGGTATCCATATCGTCCACAACGGTAAAGTTCTGGTTGAAGTTGGGAAACAGCAGGACCGACAGACTGAGGCGCGCGTTGTCCATGGCCAGTTGCGCTTCCTCAAATGCCTCTTCCTGCTGGTTGAACTGAAGTTGGAAGCGGATGACATCGCTGTGCGCCACCTGCCCCTGATTCTCCAGTTTCTGGCCGATACTCAGAAAATTCTGCGCCTGGCCGCGGCTCTGTTGTGCTGTGGCGTACTTGCGCTGGGCTACTACCAAGCTGTAATAGGCTTGGGTGACAGTGACCTTCAGCCCGCGGCGGGCAATTTCTTGCTGTGCTTTCGTGACAGCCTCTGCCGCTGCGGCGCTGTGATATCCGGCAAGGGTCAGCGTGTTCAGGCTGAGGTCTTCGTGCAGAACGCCCCACGCGCGATACACATGCACGCCGTCATTGCTGACAAAGCGTCCATTCGGAGTGACGCCGTTGCCCTGGGTAAACAACCCCTGCGTGGTTGCGCTGACGGCAGGCAAAAGCGCTGCGCGCGCCTGCACGCGGTCCTCGCGCGCCAGCTTTGCCGCCGTAACCGCCGCCTGGAACTGCGGATCATTCTTGCGGGCCCGCTCCAGCGCATCCTGCAAAGTGATGGTCAGCGGAGCGGCAGTTTCGGCGGAGCCGCTGGTTAGGTTGACATCGGACTGGGGATTTTGCGCAACGGCCGTCAGCGCATACAAGAGAAAAGGTAAGGCAAATGCCATGGGCCGCATATGGGTACAAGTATCCATCGCCGTAACCTCACGGTTGTGATGGGACCATGGTCCCGCAAATATGCTTAAGGGAAGCTGAAGGGCAGCTGCGCGAGATGCACGCTCTCCGACATGGGCACAATTCGGGGCAGCTCTGGGCACAGTATGCAACCCCAGGGCCCCACAGAAAGCAAGCTTGGTGCTTTCTTTTGGAAGCTGGGAGCGTCTAAGTCAACATTGCTGAAGCAATTGAACTCGCGTGGGCAAGGGCCCCGGCCACCTGTAGTCAAACTGATACAATTGATCTTCCCCGCTCCTCGGATTGTCGTCTGTCCATCAACATGCCTCAGGAATTCTGCAAGGAGGTTCTGCAATGCCACTTCTTAGGAAAGTTTTCGTAATCATTCTGGTGAGTTGTGCTTGTCTGGCGTTTGGGCAGGAGATGCAGGAGGCGCGGTTGCTGCGCTTTCCGGACATCCATGGAGACAAGATTGCGTTTTATTACGGCGGCGATCTCTGGCTGGTCTCCAGTTCTGGCGGCGTGGCGCGGCGGATCACGACCAATCCGGGGCGGGAGTTGTTTCCGAAGTTCTCGCCGGATGGGAAGTGGATCGCGTTTACCGGGCAGTATGACGGCAACTTTAATGTTTATGTCATGCCGGCGGAAGGCGGGCAGCCCAGGCAACTGACGTTCAATCAGGGAAGCGCGCAGCCGCTGAGCGACCGCATGGGGATTCATAACGAAGTGGTGGCGTGGACGCCGGACAGCAAACGCATTGTGTTTCTTTCGCGGCGGGATGCCTGGAACGTCTGGACGAAACGCCCCTACACGGTCAGCGTGGACGGAGGTTTGCCGGAGCCGCTGCCGGTGGATCAGGGCGGGCTGCTCTCGTATTCGCCGGACGGCACGAAGATGGCTTACAACATCATCTTTCGTAACTTCCGCACGTGGAAGCGCTACACGGGCGGGCTGGCGCAGGCGATCACGGTCTATGACCTGAAGAACAACACATCGTTCGACATCCCGCATACGGACTGGACGGACACGTTTCCCATGTGGCATGGCGACACGATCTATTTCAGCTCGGATCGCGGTCCTGAGCACAAGCTGAATCTTTACAGCTACGACCTGGGAAGCAAGCAGATTGAGCAGCTCACGCACTTTACCGATTTCGACGTGATGTGGCCAAGCCTGGGCGAGAACGCGATCGTCTTCCAGAATGCCGGATATCTGTACACGTTTGATTTGCAGTCGAAGCAGGCGAAGAAGCTGACGATTGAGGTTCCGGGCGAACACGACCAGGCGATGCGGCACTGGGCGAATGTGAGCAAGCTGATTACGGATTTCGATATTGCTCCGGATGGGAAGCGGGCGGTGTTCGGGGCGCGCGGCGATGTGTATACGGTGCCGGCGAAGGAGGGCAGCATCCGCAATCTAACGCGTTCGCCCGGGGCGCGGGATGATCGGGTGGCGTGGTCGCCGGACGCGCGGTGGATTGCATTTGTTTCGGACCGCACCGGGGAGGACGAGATCTACATTGCGCCGCAGAATGGGATGGGCAAGGAACAGCAGATTACCAGCGGGCACAAGGGATTTATGTTTCCGCCGGTGTGGTCGCCGGACAGTAAGAAGATAGCCTGGAGCGATCAGAAGTGCCGTTTGTGGTATGTGGATATCGCGGACAAGAAGCCGGTGCAGGTGGATGAGTCGAAGTACAACGAGATTTCGAATTATGCCTGGTCGCCAGACAGCAAGTGGCTGAGCTACGACAAGACAGTGGAGAATCGCTACGCGATCGTGAACCTCTATTCGCTGGCGGACGGGAAGGTCACGCCGGTGACCTCGAGCATGACCAACAGCTATGACCCGATTTTTGATCCGGAAGGGAAGTATCTCTACTTTCTTTCGGACCGCGACTACAACGAGGTGTTGGGGAATATTGATTTTGAATTCGCCAATCCCAAGACGACGCGCGTGTACGTTGTGACGCTACGCAAGGATGAGGCGTCGCCGTTTCCGGCTTTGAGTGATGAGCCGGAGATCAAGAAGGAGGAACCGAAACCGGCGCCGGTGGCGGAGGCGAGCAAAGAAGCGAAAGCCGACAAGAAGGAGAAGGGCAAGGAAAAGGAGAAGGCGCCCGAGGAGAAAACGAAAGAGAACGAGAAGCCAGCGCAGTTTCGCATCGATCTGGAGGGAATTCAGAACCGGATCGTCGCCCTGCCCATTGAGCCGGCGGTGATTCGCGGACTGGCGGCGGCCAAAGGGTACATCTATTACTCGACGGCCCCGATCCAGGGGCTTTCCGGGCCGATCCCGGGAGGGAACTCGCAGTTGGAAGTTTACGACCTGAAGGAGCGAAAGAATAAGACGCTGATCGAGAACGTGGAGCGCTTCGCGCTTTCGTTCGATGGAAGCAAGCTGCTGTACCAGGAGGCGGGCGAGCACAAGCCGCCACGGTTCGGAATTATTGACGCCAAGCCTGACGGACAGAAGAAAGTCGGCGACGGCGTGCTGAATCTTTCCGGCATGCGGGCGGAGTTGGATCCTCCGGCGGAGTGGAAGCAGATATTCAATGAAATGTGGCGGCAGGAGCGCGACTATTTCTTTGAGCCGGCCATGAACGGCAACGATTGGGAGAAGATTCGGGAGAAATATGCGGCGCTGCTGCCTTATGTGAATGACCGCTATTCGCTGACCTACATCATGGGAGAGATGATCGGAGAGCTCTCGAATTCGCATACTTATGTGGGCGGGGGCGATTATCCGGATTTGCATCCGGTGAATGAAGGCTTGCTGGGCGCGGACTTTGAGGTGGATCGGGCGAGCGGGATGTACCGGTTCAAGAAAATCTATCCGGGGGAAAACTGGAGTTCGGATTTACGTTCGCCGCTTACCGAACCGGGAGTGGACGTGAAGCAGGGGGATTACCTGATCGCGGTGAACGGGCAACCGTTGCGGGCGCCGGAGAATCCGTATGAGCTATTTGTGAACACGGCCAATGAGACGGTTACCCTCTCGGTTAACTCGAAACCTTCCGCCGAGGGGGCCCACGATGTGCAGGTGAAACCGATCGCGGATGAGAACGGGCTGCGGCAGCTGAATATGATCGAGACGAACCGCAAGAAGGTTGAGGAAGCGACCCAGGGGCGGGTGGGCTATGTCTACCTGCCGGACATGGGTGGGGAGGGACTGAACGAATTCGTGAAGCAGTATTTTCCCCAGATTCGCAAGCAAGGCATGATTATTGACGTGCGCTATAACGGCGGCGGATTTGTCGACCAGCTGATTTTCGAACGGCTGCGGCGGGTGGTGGCCGGCATGGAGTCGGCGCGGAACTGGAAGTCCGACACCATTCCGTCGAATGTCTTGTACGCGCACCTGGCCTGCGTAACCAACCGCTATGCAGCGTCGGACGGGGATTTCTTCAGCTATTTCTTTAAGCAATACAAGCTGGGGCCGCTCATTGGGGAGCGCACCTGGGGCGGGGTGCGCGGCATTCGCGGGGATATGCCGCTGATGGATGGCGGCTACATCACGCGGCCGGAGTTCTCGCTCTATGGGATGAGCAGCCAATGGTTGATCGAGAATCATGGGGTGGCACCCGATATCGTGGTGGAGAACCGGCCCGAGCAGGTGGTGAAGGGAGAAGATCCGCAGCTGGCGAAGGCGATTGACCTGGTGATGAAAGAGGTCAATGCCAATCCCAAGACGCTGCCGACGCGGCCTCCGGATTTGCCGGCGTATCCGCCGGGTCCGGGGATGTAGGGGAGAGAGCGGACGGGGCAAGCCCCGTCGCCACACAGCCTGGGGAGTTGGCGAGGTTAGCGCTACTTTTGGCTGCAAAATTCGCATCTAATCGTATAATTGGCCAAGATGCCCAGATATTCCATTGTGGTTCCCCTCCATAACGAGGAGGAGAACGTTACCGATCTTTATGACCGGCTGAAGGTGGTCATGGAGGCGAACGGCGAGAGCTTTGAGCTGGTGCTGGTGGATGACGGCTCCAGCGATCGCTCGTTCCCACTGCTGCGCGAAATTGCCGCCGTGGACAGCCGGGTGACGGTGGTGCGGCTGCGGAGAAATTTCGGGCAGACTTCGGCGCTGGCGGCTGGGTTCGATCATTCGCGCGGGGAATATGTCATCGCTATGGATGGCGATCTGCAGCATGACCCCAATGACATTCCTTTGTTTCTGGAGAAGATTTCCGAGGGGTATGACATTGTCAGCGGATGGCGGAAGCGGCGGATTGACAACTTGTGGCTGCGGCGGATTCCTTCGCGGTGCGCCAATTGGCTGATGGCCAAGCTGAGCGGCGTGCCCATTCACGATTTCGGGACCACGTTCAAGGCGTATCGCCGGGATATTCTGGAGCAGGTTCCGCTGTACGGCGAATTGCACCGGTTTATTCCGGCGCTGGCGTCGTGGTATGGCGCTTCGATTTGCGAGGTGCCGATTCGCAACGCGAACCGCGAGCGAGGAGTCTCGCATTATGGGCTGGCGCGGACCTTTGGGGTGTTTTTCGACCTGATTACCATCCGCTTCCTGCTGCGCTACCTGTCGCGGCCGCTGCACTTTTTTGGGACGCTGGGGATGCTGAGCATCTTTACGGGGTCGAGCATCGGCCTGTGGCTGCTGGGCGAAAAATTTCTGCACCATGCGGGCATGATGACTCAGCATGGGCCTCTGATGATCTTCACCGCGGTGCTGCTGCTGGCGGGGATGAACCTGCTGGCCATCGGGCTACTTGGCGAGATGCAGGTGCGACACTTCTACGGGCCCAAGAGCCGGACGCCGTACTCGGTTGACCGAGTGCTGCGCGCGCAAAGCGAAGAGCATACGATTCCGGAGTAGGGCAGGCCCTTTCTTTCATGGTTGTGTAGCTAACTGCGCAGCGGCAGCAAGGCCCGCAGCCGTGCATCGCGCAAATACAACCCCAGCCAAACCAGGATGCCGAGCGCGACGGTGACCGCGTAGGATGGATCACCGACGCGCACGTTGGTTGCAGTTGCGCCGCCCAGATATGCCGTCATCAAGACCGCGCCCAGGACAGCGGTAGGCGGGATCAGGTACACGACCGTACAGGCAAGCTCGAGAATTCCGAGGAAGGAGATGAGGCTCTCGGGATAGCCGTAATGCGCGAAGCCCTGCACGACCGCAGGCGGCATCATCAATTTCATGACGGCGCTGAAGAGCAGCAACAGCACGGGTAAGGCACTGATGATGCGTCCAGCCCAGAGCAGCTTTTGCGACGGCGGCGCTTGCATATCGGCGGACATGGGTTCTCCTTGCCGCTAGGCGGCCTGCTCTACGTTTACCATCCAGGGAATGCCAAAACGGTCCGTGAACATGGCGAAGCCCGGTGACCAGAATGTCGGCCCGAACGGCATGATGACGTGGCCCTTTTCCGACAGCGCTTCGAAGATTTGCTTGCCTTGGGCGAGGTCTTTCACGCCGATGTTGACGTGGAAACCTTGCGGTTTGCGAAAGCGGTCGGGAGGCGCGTCCATGCCCATCAGTTTCTGATCGCCGATGGTAATTTGCGCGTGCATGACTTTATTGCCCCAACCGGAAGGCACGCCTTCCGCGCCCCCTCCGGGTGCTGCTTCGTAACGAAACAAGCCATCAATCTTGCCGCCGAGGCATTTCTCGTAGAACTTGAATGCTTCCTCGCATTGGCCGCTGAAGTGAAGATGAGAATTCAATTGCATGGCGTTTCTCCTTTTTATTCGTGGTGAAAGTTGCGGGCTAGGCGTGTTTCGCGCCATTCGGCGGGGCATCCATCAGCGGACGAATCTCTAACTCGCCTTCGTAGGCAGGACCGAGGATGTCTGCGTGGAGCTGCATGAACTGTGTGCCCATCTGCACGGCCTCTTCTTTCGAGGACAGGTCGAAAATGGCATAGCCGCCCACCAGTTCTTTGGTTTCGGCGAACGGGCCGTCGGTGACTGCCGTCTTTCCTCCGGACACGCGGACGCGGGCTCCTCTGGAACTCGGTTGCAGTCCGCCGGCGGTGACCATCGTGCCGCGCTTGGTGGCTTCTTCGGCCATCTTCCCAATGGCGGCCATCAGTTCGGGGTTCGGGGTGCAGCCGGCTTCGGAATCTTTTGTGGCTTTGACAATCATCATGAATCGCATTTTGCTTCTCCTTGGGGGAATCGGTTTCGGTGCTTTTACCTCACTTCAAAATCCCCACCCTGTCGCAAAGAGCGCGACAAGGATGGGGCACCCAATAGTGCGTTATTTCTTGCTGGCTGCCAGTTCTCTTTCAAGTTCTTTTGCTTGATCGATCGCTGGGCTGGGCTGGAAGTCCTCGAGTTCGAACAGCTGGCGGATTTCGATTTCGCCTTCCCGGCCTTCGCCGTGCGGATCGGGAGCGCGCTTGGCCCAATCGACGGCTTCCTGCAAGGAATTCACCCGGATAATCCAGTAGCCGGCGATCAATTCTTTGGTTTCCGCGAACGGGCCATCGGTGACGGTGCGCTTCCATCCTTGAAACTTGACCCGCGCTCCTTTGGAACTGGGATGAAGCCCGGTAAGATCCACCAGCACGCCTGCCTTCATCAGTTCTTCGTTGTACTTTCCCATGGCGGCCAGCAATTCCTCGCTGGGCATTTTGCCTGCCTCCGAATCTTCGCTCGCTTTTACGATCATCATGAATTGCATGCTTCTGCTCCTTTGTTTTCAAATGTTGCGTCTTGCTTTCTGCCAGTAAGTCGAATGACGAGTGGTGCGGATCGACAGGGCCGAGAATTTATTTTTCGTTGTAGGCGTCCTTGAGTTTCTGGATATCGAGCTTGATCATTTGCATCAGGGCCTGCATGACGCGTTGGGTTTTGGCGGCATCTTTGTCGGACATCAGTTCGGACAAGGCGTTGGGAACGATTTGCCATGAGATGCCGAACTTGTCGGTCAGCCAGCCGCACTGGACTTCTTTTCCGCCGCCACTGGCCAGTTTGCCCCAATAGTCATCAATTTCTTCCTGGGTATCGCAGTGCACCACCAGAGAAATGGCCGGGGTGAAGGAAAATTGCGGACCGCCGTTCAGCGCCATGAATTCGTGCCCAAGCATCTCGAATCCCGCAACCATGACGGTCCCTTTGGGCATGGGCGCGCCTTCGCCGTAGCGGCTGATCCGGCCTTTCTTGGAATTCCTGAAAACGGAAGTGTAGAAATTCACCGCTTCTTCTGCATTGCCGTTGAACCACAAACATGTGCTCAGTTTTTGCATGAATTCGTGCTCCTATCGTGTTGGATTAGATGTGTTTGGTTAGCTTGCTCTGGGCAGGCCACCCACCTCAATGACCGGGCGAATCTCCACGGTGCCCCACCTGCCCGCCGGAATCTGCCCGGCGATATTGATGGCGTCATCCAGATCCTTCGCGTCAATCATGAAAAAGCCACCAAGCTGCTCGCGGGTCTCGGCAAAGGGGCCGTCGGTGACCAGTCGTTTTCCCTCTCTCGTCCGCACGCTGGTGGCGGTGGATGTGGGATGCAGGGGCGCGGTTGCCAGGAACTTTCCCTGCTCGTGGAGTTCGCGGGCGTAGGCCGCCGACTCCTGGTAGCACTGCGCGCGCTGCTCCGGGCTCAAGGCCTCTTCGTCCAAGTAAATCAGCAACATGTATTTCATTTCTGGCTCCTCATCGGTAAATCGAATGGGAAAGGGCCGATTCGACACGGTATAGAAAAAAATATTTAGAATGAGATGTGTCTTCTCGAGCCACAGCGGACTCCACAGCCGCCGTCGAAGAAGTCTACCGCAACGACTGGGGCCGGATTGTCGCCACCCTGATCGGCATGGTTGGCGGCGACTTCGACCTGGCGGAAGAGGCTGCGCAGGAAGCTTTTACGGCTGCGGTGGATCAATGGCGGGTGGCCGGGGTGCCGGAGTTTCCCCGTGCCTGGATCATTCAAACCGCCCGCCACAAGGCGATTGACCGCATCCGGCGGCAGGCTAATCTGGCGCAGAAACTGGAGGCGGAGGGTGATGCCGCCCGAACCCTCGGTGCAGCCGGACTACGATAATGCCGAAATCCCCGATGACCGACTGCGGCTGATCTTCACCTGCTGCCATCCGGCGCTGGCGCCGGAAGCGCAAGTGGCGCTCACCCTGCGGACGCTTTGCGGCCTGGAAACCGACGAAATTGCCCGCGCCTTTCTGACGCCTGTGCCAACCATGGCGCAACGATTGGTGCGCGCCAAGCGCAAGATTCGCGATGCCGGCATTCCGTATGCGGTGCCGGCTGCGGACGACCTGGGCGATCGCCTGGAAGCGGTGCTTACGGTGATCTACCTGGTATTCAACGAGGGCTACGCGGCCACGCGAGGGCAAGCGCTGGTGAGAACCGATCTCTGCGCGGAAGCGATCCGCCTGGGGCGGCTGGTGCGATCACTGATGCAGCCGCGGCCTCCCGCCGAGGCTATCGGCCTGCTGGCTCTTATGCTGCTGCACGATGCGCGGAGGGACGCCCGCCTGGATACGGCAGGGGACATTATTGTTCTGGAGGAGCAGGATCGCACTCGCTGGAACCACGAGCAAATTGCCGAAGCTCTGCCGCTTGTCGAAGAGGGGCTGCGCGGCGGGTCCGGACCTTACGCGGTACAGGCAGCGATCGCGGCGCAGCATTGCCAGGCAGCGCGCGCCCAAGATACCAACTGGCGTCAAATTGTGCGCTTGTACGATCGTTTGGAACGGGTGCAGCCTTCGCCGATTGTGGCGCTCAACCGGGCGGTGGCGTTTGCCATGGTCGCCGGGCCTCGTCCAGCGCTGGCGATCATTGACTCGCTGGACGCAAGCGAGTTGGAGAGCTACCACTTGTTTCACGCCACTCGCGCCGATCTGCTGCGGCGCGCGAGCGAATTCGAGGAAGCGGCCAAAAGCTACGCCCGCGCGCTCGCCCTGGTTACTAACGAAAGCGAGCGGCGATTCTTGGAGCGCCGGTTAAGGGAGGTGCAGCCGCCGGCAGCGTGAGCCGGAGTTCTCGTCCCGCAGTTAGGCCGCTTCGCCTAAGCGGTTACGTCGACCAAATTGCCCTTGGATGTTTCTTGTTCCTTTCCGGCCAAGTCCAATTCACTTGCCGGGTCGGTTTGCCTGGGCAAAGCGCTCGCGGGCTGACTTGCCGACTGGATCCGGGATGCGGTTTGGGGGGCCTCCGCTTGCTGGCTATCCTGCTGGATACGAGCTATTGCCTGCTGGGCCAAAGCCAGGTCTCCGGAATCCAATGCGCTTTGCAGGGCTTGCAGGTCGCTGCGCATGGTGCTCTGCGGATTGACCGCTGCCGATGCACGAACCCCATTCCGTTGAGGGCGGGTTACCTGTAAATCCTGCTGGAGGCGGCTCAGTGCCTGCTGAGACGTTTTCAAATTCCCCGAAGATAACGCTTTCTGCAGGTTCTGCAGGTCTTGCCGCAAACCATTTTGTTGCCGGAGCGGATCCTGGCTGTGCAAATACACCGCGCTCACCGCTGTGACTGACATACGCACCTCCCGACGTGTTCACCCGGCCTGCAACACGTCTCTCGAAGTACCTCGTCCCTGGTTACCGCCTTTTATCTTGTCCTGCTATTCTTGGATAGCGGCAAGCGGCATGATCCCTTCAGTTTTGCGAGACAAATTCTCGACCGATGGTTATCCAGAGAAGTTACCCGCGGGGCTTATTGATTAACAGACTGATCCGTGTCGTTCCTGGCGGCGATTTGCGGCCTGGTTTGAGGCACAAATCTTTACATCACGCCGGGTTTGTTGACGCATCTCGAGAGAAGGCGCGCTCATCCAAAGCAGCAATGGCTGCTTCGGCGACCGGGCTGGTGGCGTTCTCCGGAGGGGCAGCGTTGGTACAAAACCCAAGTTGACCAAGACTCGTCTTCCAATCAGGACCGTAGACCCTCGAATTGCTTCTGCGTGGCGGATGCTTTTGACTCCGCTGCTGCTTACGCTCGGGCTTCTGGGCTGCTCGCGAAAACCAGTGCCCCCTCCTGATGGAGCGACATTATTCGCCAAATATTGTTCGACCTGTCACCAGCCCAACAGCGGAAGCATGGCTCCCTCTCCGGAAAGCCTGCGGCATAGTTCGAGGAGTTCTGTTCTCAGGACGCTCGAAACCGGCAAGATGAAATGGGAGGCGAGGCACCTGAGCAAGGCGGAAAAGAATGCAGTCGCCGATTATCTGGGGACGCCGGACGCCGTAGTGGCGGCCCAACTGGCGGGAATCTGTCAGGGCGGCCCGGACCCACCGGCAAACTCCCCCACATGGCGGGCATGGGGTGTGAGCACTCACAATGATCGCTTTCAAACGGCCGCGGCTGCGGGGCTCAATCGCGAAAGCGTGCAGCATTTGAAATTGAAATGGGCGTTCGGATTCCCCGGGGCCTCGGCTACCTACAGCCAACCTACGGTGTATGGGGGCAAGCTGTTTGTGGGAAGCGAAGACGGCACCGTGTATGCCCTCGACTCCTCGACCGGCTGTATCTGGTGGAGGTTCAAGGCTTCGGGCACGGTGAAGACCGCAGTCTCAGTGGGGAACGCCGGGCGGGCGGCGTTTTTCGGCGACACGAACGGCAATGTATATGCGGTGAAAACCGAAGACGGGTCGCTGCTCTGGAAGATGCGTCCCGATTCGCATCCGACGGCCAGGATCACCGGATCGCCGACGCTGGTGGCGAACCGCTTGTACGTGCCGGTGTCGTCCGGGGAGGAGGGCGCCGCCGCCGATCCGCAGTATCCTTGCTGTACGTTTCGCGGGAACGTGGTGGCGGTAGATACCGCGACTGGAAAGCCCAAATGGAAAACCTATACGATTTCCCAGCCCGCCAAGCCGATCCGCAAGGGCGCGTCCGGAGTGCAGTTGTCGGGACCTTCGGGAGCTTCGGTCTGGTCGCCTCCGACGGCAGATCTGAAGCGGCGCGTCATCTACGTGGCGACGGGGAATAACTACGCCAGCCCGCCCTCGCGCATGTCGGACGCGGTTGTGGCTTTGGAGATGGACTCGGGCAGAATCCTGTGGTCGAGGCAGTTCACGCCCAGCGACCTGTGGAACATCGGTTGTGTTGCCGAGAAACAAGACAACTGTCCCAGCGAGCGCGGCGGGGACTTTGATTTTGGCTCGCCGCCGCTGCTGCGCACACAGGCAGACGGGCGCGATGTGCTGCTGCTGGCGCAGAAATCGGGAATCGTGTACGCGCTCGATCCGGATCAGCAAGGGAAAATTCTCTGGCAAGCGCGGGTGGCGCGCGGCGGCCCGCTGGGCGGCGTTGAATGGGGCGGGGCCGCGGATGCGCGCCAGGCTTATTATCCGGTGTCGGATTGGGATCCCGACAAGCCGGAAGTTGGAGGCGGGTTGTTCGCGCTGGACCTGAAGACAGGGAAGCCGGCGTGGTCTGTTCCCGCGCCGAAGCCCTCATGCCTTGCACAATTCGGATGCAGCGCGGCGCAAATGGCGCCGCCGACGGCGATCCCCGGCGTGGTGTTCGCCGGCTCGCTCGACGGCCATGTGCGCGCATACGACAGTCATGACGGAAAACTTCTGTGGGATTTCGATACTGCGCACGAATTCCAGACGCTGAATGCGGTTCCGGCGCGGGGAGGGTCTTTGAATGGCGCGGGCCCCACGGTGGTCGGTGGCATGGTGTATGTGAACTCCGGGTATTTAAATGCTATGGCGGGGAATGTGCTGTTGGCGTTTGGGGTGGATGGAAACGATAAGGTGAGCCGGCGGTGACTTTGCCCTACTCTCTGCCTGCTTAGCGCGGACCTCAGCGTGCTTTGCGGTTACAAGCCTCGAAGCAAAAGCTTTTGACCGCCGAGGCCGCAGAGAAATGCCGTGTTTGATCCGCAGAACGCGATGGAATGGCCACTTCAACAGAAGCTGAACTGCTGTACCGGCGTATGCCGGTGGCGGGGGAAAAACCGGATTTAGGCAAAGCCGCAGATGTTCAAAAACGACTTTAGCTTGAAGCCGCAAACCGTATTCATGGGCAAGGGTTACATAGTACGACGAATTTGGTGTCGGCCCCTCCATGTTTGGAGTTCGCAAGTAAAGCGTTCCGCCCTTCTTAAGAGCCTGATAAAGAGCGTCACCAATCCAGAGCAGCGAGTACTTGTGAATATGCTCAATGACGTGTGACATGTGAATGAAATCAAACTGTTCAGGGTGGTTCTTGAGCAGGTCGCCGATATCTTTTCGATCATACAGAGTCACATCCCAAGATTGCATGTAGGTTTTCCGGGTAGGATTGAAATCGGCTCCGCATACATTCTTGTAGCCCAGTTGGCGGCAGGCGGCCATAAACCAGCCGTCCCCATACCCGATATCTAGAATCCTGGATTGCTTATCGGCAGGAAGCACGGCGCGGTATTCTCGCACCACTTGCGCTACACGCTCGGGTGTTGGAGGCACCGGTTCACTGGTTGCCTTCTCCATTGCAAGGCGCAAACTCATGCGACGATACACTTCGGCGACAAAAGCATTTGGTTCCATTTTTGTTCGATTGGAGACGTTCTGGACTTGGCTCAACAATAGCATTGCTTAGAACAATCCGACAAATCTGAAACATCTTCTAACTCGCCACGTGTGCGTGCGAATTTCCGGCTGTTGTGGGGCGCACCGGCCACTTGGTGCAGCGACGTAGGTAATCGCATCGGTCCAAATTGCACAAGCTATACTTTCAACGAAACCCCGGGGGGCGAGTTCGCGCATGCCGGTGATGGCAAACAATTTCTGGTATCGCGCGTGCCGGTTGGAAAATCTTTAAGGAGGCGATCATCGTGTGGAATTCTGGCGAATTTAAAGGGCGGGTAGCTGTAGTTACGGGAGGCAGTGAAGGCATCGGGCTGGATTTTGTTCGCATCCTGTGCGAGGCGGGCTGCAAGACGTACTTCTGCGCGCGTAGTGTGGAACATGGCAGGGCGGCGGAAAAGTCGCTGGGGCCGAATGCGCATTTCGTGCAAACCGATCTGGCTTCGCCCGAGCAGATCACTGCCTTCGCCGTGCAGGTTCGGGAGCGCGAAGGCGCGGTGGACTATCTGGTGAATAACGCCGCGAATGACGACCGTATCAAGTTCCGCGACGTGACGGTGGAAGATTGTGACCGGATGTGGAAGCTGAATATCCGCTCGTTCATCCTGACGTCGCGCGCGTTTCTGGAATTGCTGTTGGCGGGGAAAGGGAAGAGCATCGTGAACATCGGCACTTGCAACTGGATGGTCGGCGAGGTGCCTTTCACCGTCTATAACGCCACCAAGAGCGGCATTCTGGGGTTCACACGGTCCCTGGCGCGCGAGCTGGGGCCAGATGGGATTCGCGTCAACATGATCAATCCGGGATGGGTAATGACGGAGAAACAGCTTCGCAAATATGTGACCGAAGCGGACAAGAAGATGCTGCTGGAAGTGCAATGTATAAAGCATTTAATCGAGCCCAAACATGTCTCTCCGGCGCTTCTGTTCTTCTTGAGTTCGGCATCGTGCGCGGTGAGTGGACAAAACCTGGTGGTGGACGGCGGCAGAATCCTGCAGTAGCAGCGGCTCAGACCATGGCCACGCTTTGCCAGTTGCGCGTGGTTTGGCGGACAGGAGTATCCACCCGGAAAAGCAAAAACCCCGCCCAAGCAGAGCTTGGACGGGGCAGCCTTAGATTCAGAGGTCTAAATGTCGTAGTACAGGGCAAACTCATACGGGATGCGGCCGCAGGCGAACCGCGTCCACTTCCTTCGAGCGCTTGTAATCAATGTAGGTGCTGAGCAGTTCCTCGGTGAAGACGTCGCCCTTCAACAGGAAGGCATGGTCTTTTTCGAGGGCGTCGAGGGCATCTTCGAGCGAGCCGGGCATGGAAGGAACTTTGGCCAACTCCTCCGGACCCAGATCGTAGATGTCCTTATCGAGCGGCTGACCGGGATCGAGCTTGCTCTCGATTCCGTCCAAACCGGCCATCAGCATAGCGGCGAAGGCCATATAGGGGTTGCAACTCGGGTCGGGCGGGCGGAACTCAACGCGCTTGGCTTTGGGGGAAGCCGAGTACATAGGAATACGGCAAGCGGCGGAGCGATTGCGCCGCGAATACGCCAGGTTCACCGGAGCTTCAAAGCCGGGCACAAGCCGCTTGTAGGAGTTGGTCGTCGGAGCGATGAGCGCGGCCAAGGCAGGACCATGCTTAATCAGTCCCCCGATGTACCAGAGCGCCATCTGCGACAAGCCGGCATAGCCGTCGCCGGCAAAAAGCGGCTTGCCACTCTTCCATAGCGACTGGTGGGTGTGCATGCCGCTGCCGTTGTCCTGAAAAATCGGCTTGGGCATAAAGGTAACCGTTTTGCCGTACTGGTTGGCGACGTTCTTGACGATGTATTTGTAGAGCAACATCTTGTCAGCCGAGCGGACCATGGAATCGAACTTCAGGTCGATTTCGGTCTGCCCGCCGGTAGCGACTTCGTGGTGATGGCATTCCACGTCCATGCCGCAGCTCATCATGGTCATGACCATCTCGGTGCGCAGGTCCTGGTAGTGGTCGGTGGGCGGTACAGGGAAGTAGCCCTCCTTGTAGCGGGGGCGGTAGCCAAGGTTGTTGGTCTCGCGGCCGGAGTTCCAGCGGCCTTCCTCGGCGTCGATGAAGTAGAAGCCGTGCTGCTCGCGCTGGTCGAAGCGAATGTTGTCGAAGATGAAGAACTCGGCTTCAGCGCCAAAAAAAGCCGTGTCCGCCAGGCCCGAGCCGCCACCGCCTAGCCAAGTATTGGTCGCCGTCTGCAGCGGGATCAGAATGAGCGCGCCGACCAGCGGCCCGTACAACGTACCCGCGCCGCCGAGCGCCGCGATAATGACCATCTGCACCGAGATCAAGATGCCGAAGCCGCTATCCGGATCGATGAAGCCGGTCTTGATCGAGTAGAGCGAGCCGGCGATCGACGTGAACACGGCGCTGAGAATCAGCGCCTTCATTTTCATCTTCTGGACAGGAACGCCGAGGCTGCGCGCGGCGCGCTCTCCGGCCTTGATCGCGCCCAGGTAATAGCCGAAGCGGCGGCGCTCGATGGCGTAGGTGAGAAACAGCAGCACGGCGAGCACCACCAGGAAGATGTAGTAGTAAGGCGCTTCGCTGCGGAACGTGAGGTCCCACCAACCGCGTGCAACCGCCGGCCCTTGCAGCCCGATGGCGGCGCCGACCAGCTCCCAGGTGCCGAAGAAGATGCGGATCAATTCGGCGACGGCGATGGTCGCCATGCTGAAATAGTGCCCCGTCAGCCGGAAGGTCGGAATGCCGATGACCACCGCCAGCAAGACGCTGACTGCAACGCCGATCGGAATGCCGAACATCGGCGGCCACCCGAACAACGTATAGAACAGGAGCGGCGCATAGGCGCCCAGCCCGTAGAACATCGCGTGCCCGACCGACACCTGGCCGCCATAGCCGCCGACGATATTCCAGGCGGACGCCGAGATCGCCGCCAGCAGGAAGGTCACGCCAATGTCGAGATAGAAAGCGCCGGAGAAGATGAGCGGGTACACCAGCAAACCTGCCGCGAGCAGAATGACGGGCAGCTTCGCTGCGAAAGAATTTTTCACGCTTTGCCCATCAGACCTTGCGGACGCAGCCAGAGCAACGCCACGAACAACGCGTAGACGATGATGTCTTTGTAGATCGGACCAAACCAATAGGCCGAAACGGCCTGGATGAGGCCGATGATCAGGCCGGCAAACATGGCGCCGGGCACGCTGCCGAAACCGCCGAGCGCGACGACGACGAAAGCGGTCAATCCGAATGTCTCGCCCACCGAGGGCGACCACGGATAGGAGGTCGCCATCAGCGCGCCGGCAATACCGGCCGCGGCCGCCGACAAGCCCCAGGCCAGCGCTTGCATGCGGTCAGGCCGAATGCCCATCAGCATGGCCGCGTGACGATCCTCCGACACCGCCAGCAATTGGCTGCCGATCGTCGTGCGCGTCAGCATGAGGTGCAGGCCAACGGTCAAGACGATGGCGGTAACGCCGGCGACCAGTTGTGCGACCGGCATCAAAATGCCGCCGACATTGAGCGTGCCGGAAAGCGCGGTCTGCGGCAGCGACACGAAATTCGCCGAGAAAATCCAAAACGCCGTGTAGCGCAGTAGCAACGCGAGTCCGAAGGTCGACAATATCTGCGCCAGCATCGGCCCGCGCAGCACCTCGCGGATCAGCGAGAGATAGACCACGACGCCGAGCACGAAGAGCGCAAAGGCGGCCGCAAAGCCGAATGCCGCCGGTCCGCCGCCGATCCACGTGACCGTGAGCAAAGCGACGTACATGCCCAACATGACGAATTCGCCATGGGCGAAATTGATAAAATTCATCATTCCCCAGATCAGCGTGAGACCCGAGGAAAACAGCGCGTAGATGGCCCCCAGAAGGAGGCCACCCACGATCACTTGCAATAACAGCATCGACTATTTGGTCCAGCCCGCCATGGGCCATTGTAGTTTGGCTGTGGCAGCCCTGTCAGGCCATACCAGCTCATATTTCTTGCCGTGCAGCTGGATCAGATAAGTCGCCGCCAGGATGTTCTGGCCGGTCTTGTCGAACTTGACCCCCTGATAGCCCATCATGAGTTGGTCGGGCTTGAGGTCGGTCTGGGTCAGCGCCACGCGGATCTTTTCCGGATCGGTCGATCCGGCCCGGTTGAGCGCATCGGCCAGCGCGAAGAAGCTCTGCATGTTGCGCGCGCTGGTATCGTCAAGATCGCGGCCGGTCTTGGCCTTGTACATCTCGTTGATCTTGGCGGTGACGGAACCCGGCTTGCCGATCGCCCAGGCGCTGCGGTTCATGGCGCCTTGCGCGATCTCGGCGACCGCCGGAACGAACGACGGATCGGAGAAACCGGTATCGTCACCGATCACCATCGGCGGCTTGTAGTCGAGATTCTTCATCGTCTTCATGTAGAGGATTGCATCGGCCGTATAGCTGATGAAGATCACGACATCCGGCTTCTTCTGCTTCAGTTCCAGAACCTGCGCGGTGACGTCGGTCGATTTGGCGCTGTAGGGGATGCGGATAGCGACCGGGATTTTAGCCTTGCCGGCTTCCTCGACGATGGCGTTGGCGACGGAAGTGCCGTAGTCGGTGTTCTCATTGACGACGGCGATCGAGCCGATCGTCTTGCCGGCCTTCTTCATGTCGGCGAAGAACCGCATATAGGTGCGGGCATAATCGGACGCGATCGGCGTGCCGCGGAATGTCCACTTGAAGCCGCGGCCGGTGATGTTGCCGGCGGCCGATTCACCCACCATGAAGGGGATGCCGTGGCGCTCGGCTACCGCCGTCGCGGTGAAGCTGCACGACGAATGATAGGCCCCCATCAGCACATTGACCTTGTCTTGCGTGATCAGCCGCGTCGCCAATTGCTGGGCGAGCGCGGGATTGCCCTGATGATCGGTGAAGACAAGCTCAAGTTTGGCGCCGCCCATATTGGGCAGTCCGGCGCCCTTGGCGAGCGGCAAATTTCCGAGTTCGGGATGTGCGTTGTTGACGATCTCGGCGGCAAGTTCTGCGCCGGCTTTGGATGCCGCGCCGGCCGCCGCGGCATTGCCGGTGAGCGGCCAGATGATGCCGATTTTCACGGCGTCCGCCGCGCTTGCCGGATGGATGCCGAGTGCAAGCGCAGCCGTAGCGATAGCGGCTAATAGCAGCGATGTCTTTTTCATGTTTTCCTCCCGTCCTCATTTTTTGATTGGACGATTTTTTATGGGCGCGATCGGGTCGCGCAACCCGACATTGTATCGATATAATTCCTCTACTAACGTGGTGAGGGACTTTGAAACGTTAGGTTTAGCGTTTATGGCTGTCAAATATACGGACGATGACGAGCGCTGCGCGGGAGGCAGGGTTGCAACAGCAATATGACGTAACGATCATCACGGTGCGTCCCGCGACGACTCCGGACGCACTCAAGGCCATCGAACGATCGACAGGAAGCGACCCTGCCCTGCTCGCCTGCTGGTATTCGGACATCGGCGCGCTCAATCAGATCCTGATCATTCGCAGCATCACCGATCCGGCTGCGGCGATCGATGGCCGCATGGCCTCGCTCAACTCCAATAATCCGTTCGGCGTCGGTGAATTCTTGACTGACATCACCATGGACACCTATGTCGCCTTCGATTTCCTGCCGCCGATGCAGCCGGGGGAATTCGCCCCCTGTTACGAGGTGCGCACCTATATGCTCAAAGCCGGTGGCTTGGCGCCGACCATCGAGCTGTGGCGCAAGGCGGTGCCGGCACGCAGTAACGTGTCGCCGCTGCTGACCGCGATGACCTCGGTCACCGGTGCGGTCACGCAATTCATGCATATCTGGCCGTACAAATCGGTGGAAGAACGCGACCGTCTGCGCGCCAAATCTGTCGCCGACGGCGTGTGGCCGCCGCCGGGCGGGCCCGGTCATATCGCAGCGCAACAGAGCGATATCTTTTTGCCCGCGCCGTTCTCGCCAATCCGCTGATTGTGAGCTGCGGACTAGATTTAAGACGATCTGAGGCGCTCGGTCGCGGCGAGGTCGAGCCCGCCTTGCTGGTCGATGACCACCCCGTAATTGTGCCGCGCTTCCTCCACCGTGATGAAGCCGTCGAGCACATCATCGCGCACGCGCTGTGGATCGCGCGTAAGCGGATCGCCGAAGCCGCCACCGCCCGGCAGTCCGAGTCGGATGGCATCGCGCGGCGGCACGGTCTGCCGTCCTTTCGGTCGGATGGGACGCCCCGAACGTAAGGTCACGGTGCCCGCTCCGCCCGGTCCGCCGCCGTCCCGTCCGCGCGCGGGATTGTGCACGCGCTCGAAATTGCACAGAAGCGCAATCGGCGCGGCGCCGGCGCCGCCCAATTCGATCACCTGACCGAGCCCGCCGCGCTGCTTGCCCGCGCCGCCGGAACTCTCGCGAAACTCGCGGCGATAGAACACCACCGGCGCGACGCTCTCGGTCGCTTCGATCGGAATCGTGCGCACGCCGGATGGAAAGGCGGTCGCGCTCAGCCCATCCTTGCCCGGCCGCGCGCCGGCACCGCCGCAGTGGAAGATAACGGTGCTGAAGGCCGCCAGCGCGTTGGCGTCGGTGCCCTCTTCGACTTCATCGACCAGCGAGCCGCCGCCGAAAATCTGCGGGTTCCACAGCGACGAAGCGCCTTCGGCCGGCACGCCGCCCGGGATGACCTGATGCAGACAGCCGAACACCACATCGGGCAGCATGTGACCGACGGTGTGGCGCGCCGCGACCGGCCACGGCCGCTTGGCGTTGAGCACGCAGCCTTCCGGGGCATCGACCGTGATCGGCGCCAGCGAGCCGGCATTGTTCGGCACCTCGGGCGCCACCAGGCATTTGACGCCGAAGGCGGTGTAGGCGAGGCAATAATTATAGACGACATTGATGCCGTGGCTCGACGCTGCCGTCGTGCCGTCGAAATCGACATGGATGCCGTCATCGGAGATGGTCAAGGCGGCATTGAGCACCAGTGCCTTGTCATAGCCGTCCATGGTCAGACTGTTGCGATAGGTACCTTTCGGCAATGCGCGGATGCGCGCGAGCGTCGCTTCGCGCGAGGCTTCGATAATTGTGTCGCCGAGCCGGTCGAGATTGGCGATCTCGAACTCGTCCATCATGTCGATCAGCCGGCGGCTGCCCTCGTCGTTGCACGCAGCACAGGCGTAGATGTCGCCCTCGACCTGCAGCGGTTCGCGCACATTGGCGCGCACAACATTGAGCAAGTCCTCGTTCATCACGCCCTCACGGGCGAGCGGCATGATCGGAATCGACAGCCCCTCCTCGAACACCTGCCGTCCGTCCGGTCCCATGCCCAGCCCACCGATGTCGACGACATGGATGGTGTTGGCGAACAGCGCGACCGGCTGGCCGCGATAAAAGGTCGGCGACACCACCGTGATGTCGTGCAGATGGCCGGAGGTGAGCCACGGATCGTTGGTGATGTAGTGATCGCCCGGTTTCATGGTCGCGAGCGGATAGACGGCGAGGAAATGCTTCACCGCATTGGCCATCGAGTTGACATGGCCCGGAGTGCCGGTGACCGCTTGCGCCAGCATGCGGCCGTCGCGGTCGAACACGCCGGCCGACAAGTCGCCGGCCTCGCGCACCGACGTGCTGAAGGCCGTGCGCAACATGGTCTGTGCCTGTTCCTCGACCACAGCGATCAGCCGGTTCCACATGATCTGGGTGTGGATCTGGGCGAGCGCGGCGTTGGGACCTGCGACCATAATTCAAGCCTCGCGGCGGGTGAGAGCAATATAACCGAATTGGTCGATGGTCGCGTCGAACAGCGGGCTGACGACGGTTGAGGTCTCGTCCTCGGCGATCACGGCCGGTCCCTTGATCTGCGCGCCGGGCGCGAGGTCCGCCCGCCAATAGATCGGCACGTCCTGGAACTCGCCGCTATCCGGATCGAAGACCGGACGACGCGAGCGCGGCTTTGGCTCGCTCGGGGATGTTGGAACCGCCTTGGCCAACTCGCCTTCCGATGGCGCGCTCACCGACACGACCCAGCTCAGAATCTCGATCTCAACGCCTGGGATCGGACGGCTGTAGAGCCGGCGGTAGGCTTCCTCGAACCGCGCTTTGATCATCGCTTGATCGGCGGCGGTGAAGTCGCGCACCGGAAGTTGCACGGCGATCTCATGGCCTTGCCCGCGATAGCGCATGAACGCCGAACGCTGCTCGGCGAGCGCGCCATCCGGCGCGCCGCGCCGCACGATGGCTTCCGCCTCGGCGCGCATCTCGGCGAGCAGGCGGTTGACCGCCGCGGCATCGAAGCCGGAGAGACGGATCAGGCGGCCGCGCACGACCTCGTAGGCGACCGGCGCGCGCAACAGCCCGACCGCCGAGCCGACGCCGGCATTGGCCGGCACCAGCACGCGGGCGATGCCGAGCTTCTCGGCGACGCGCGCGGCATGCAGCGGCGCGGCGCCGCCGAAAGCGATCATGGTGCGTGCACGCAGATCCTTGCCGCTCTCGATGGCGTGCACGCGCGCCGCGCTCGCCATGTTCTCGTCGACGATCTCGCTGATACCGAGCGCCGCATGCTCGGCCGACAGCTTCAGCGGCGACGCAATACGCTCGGCGGCCGCGCGCTTGGCGCCGGCGATGTCGAGCGCCATCTTGCCGCCGGAGAATGTCGCCGGATCGATGCGGCCAAGCACCACATCGGCATCGGTCACCGTCGGCTCGAGGCCGCCGCGGCCATAGCACACCGGTCCGGGCTCCGAACCGGCGCTGTCGGGTCCGACCACGATGCGCCCAAGCGCATCGACGCGGGCGATCGAGCCGCCGCCGGCGCCGATTTCGACCATCTCGATCACCGGAATGCGCAGCGGCAATCCGCTGCCCTTGAGGAAACGGTAGATGCGCGCGACCTCGAAAGCACGCGCGGTCTGCGGCTGCGCCTGGTCGATGAGGCAGATCTTGGCGGTGGTGCCGCCCATGTCGAACGATACGACGTCGTCGAGTCCGTGCTGGCGCGCGATGCAGGCGGCAAAAATCGCGCCGCCCGCCGGCCCCGATTCGACGAGGCGGACGGGAAAACGAATGGCAGTTTCGACCGCCGTGATGCCGCCGCCCGATGTCATCAGCAGCATGGGGCAATGAAAGCCTGCGCACGTCAGCTCGCTTTCGAGCTTGCTGAGATAGCGGCCGATCAGCGGCTGCAGATACGCATTGGCGCAGGCGGTGGAGAAACGCTCGTATTCGCGCATCTCCGGCGAGACATCGCTGGAGAGCGTCACCGCGACGTCAGGCAGCCGGCGTGCGATCGTCTCGCCCACCCGACGCTCGTGATCCGGATTGGTGAAGCTGTGCAACAGCCCAACCGCGACCGCTTCGACCTGCTGGGCGGCAAGTTTTTCGATCGCGGCATCGACGCTTGCGTCATCCAAGGGCACCAGCGCCTCGCCCTGCGCATCGATGCGCTCGCGGATCGGCAGGCGTAGCCGGCGGGGAACCAGGGGCGGCGGCAGATCGATATTGACGTCGTATTGCTCGAAGCGGTTCTCGTGGCGGATCTCGATGACGTCGCGAAAGCCTTCCGTGGTGAGCAGCGCGGTCTTGGCGCCCTTGCGTTCAATCAACGCATTGGTGGCGAGCGTCGTGCCGTGGATAATCAAGCGCACGTCGCCGGGCGCAACGCCTGCTTCGGTCATGACCGAGCGCAAGGCCAACAGCACGCCCTCTTCGGGCGTGCGCGAGGTAGTAAGCGTTTTCGCCGTGAATCGCCGGTCGCCGATTTCGAGGGCAACGTCGGTGAAGGTGCCGCCAATATCGGCGCCGATGCGAACTGCAGGAGAAGTGGTCACGCGCGCGTACTCAAATCGTCAATCCGTGTGGCGCCGCCACAGTATCGCGGCTGAAGTTGCGGGGCAAAGAGGCACACCGGTGATGATTCGCGCGTCGTTTGCCTTAGAATTTACGCTGGCCAAGGGGCGAACCAGCGGGTTACGCTGCCTTCAGTTGCATAAAGTGGAGGTAGATCAATGAACCACAAAAAACGGCTCTATACGATTGCGACCGCATTTTCCGCTCTGACGACGGTGGCGATTGCGCCCGCTCACGCCGTGGACATGCCGTGCAGCACGGCCAAGCTGATCGTGCCGTGGGGCGCCGGCGGCGACACCGACATCATCTTCCGGCTGCTGGTCGACGAAGCCAACAAGGAAGGCGCCAAGCCGCGCTTGCAGGTCGTCAACGTCGGCGGCCAGGGCGGCAACAAGGGCGCGAAAGATGCCAAGGCCTCAGCGCCGGATGGCTGCACGCTGTTCGCGATCCATGACAGCGCAATCATCAGCTACCTGGCCGGGCGCGTGAACTTCACGTGGGACGCGTTTGAGCCGATCGCCAGCGTTTCCTACACGCCGTCAGTCATCGGCGCCAATACTGGTACATCGTTCAGCAACATGAAGGAGCTCGTCGCGGCCGCCAAGAAGGCACCCGGCACAGTCACCGCCGGCGTCACGCTCGGGTCGACCAGTCAGTTCGTGTTTCTGCTGATCGAGGATGCGTCCGACATCAAATTCAAATACGTGCCGTATGAGGGCACGCGTGAGCGCCTGACTGCCCTGCTCGCCAAGAACATCGACATTGGCGAGATGAACATCCTGACCGCCAAGCAATACATGAAGGAAGGCTCGCTGAAGGGGCTCGGCATCGCGGGTGAAAAACGCGATCCATTGGCGCCCGACCTGCCGACGCTCAAGGAGCAAGGGGTCGACGTCGTCTATGGGCTCACGCGCGGCATCGTGGCGCCCAAAGGCACCAAGCCCGAGGTGATCAGCTATTGGGAAGGCGTGATCAAGAAAGCCGCCGAGAGCAAGGCGGTCGAAGGTGCGCTCGAGGCGAAAGGGACCTCTGTCGTCTACAAAGGTCCGCAGGCGTACACTGAGTTCTTCAAGAAGTCGTACGCCCAGTACGAGAAGCTCGCGATCGCGATCGGTATGAAGAAGAAATAGCGCGAGCACTGATCGCGCGAGCGGCGTTGCGCAGGAGATCTGGGCTGCGCATGCCGCTTCGCCGGCCGGCGGGAGGAACTGGGCGTGCGCCGTCTTAGTCTCGATACGATGGTCGCGACGGTATTGTTGATCGTGGGCGGTGTCCTGTTCTGGGATACCTTCCAATGGCGGCGCACACCCTATGCGACCATGGCCTCAAGCGTGTGGCCGCGGTTTGTCCTGGTCGTGTTCTTTGTGCTTTGCACCATTTACCTCATCAGATCGCTTTACAAAGGACCGGCCGACGAAACGAGAAGAACGTTTCTTGAATGGGTCGCCTACTACCGGAATCCCATGGCCTGCTACGGGCTGTTCTTTCTCTTCCTCGTGACCCTGCCTTATTTCGGTATACTCATCGGCGGCATCCTGTTTGTCTGGGCCGTGCAGGCCGTCGTCGGCGAGCGGACCGCCCGCGCGCAATTGCGTCACGCGACGATCGCGATCGCCTCGGTCGGCGTCATGTGGTTGATCTTCACCTATGCCATCGGGGTCATTTTGCCCGAGAGCAGCCTGCTGCACCTGTAAACGGGCGAAGCGCGCGATGCCGGTTTGGGATCATTTATTCGAGGCGTTTGCGGCGGTTTTTGCGTTCAAAACCCTGATTTTGATGACGGTCGGCGTTATCGCCGGCTTGATTGCCGGGGCCATTCCCGGATTCACGATTGCGATGGCGATCGTACTGACGCTGCCTTTCACCTTCGGCATGCCGCCGGAGCAAGGCCTGGCGACCATGTTGGGCGTCTTCGTCGGCGGGCTGTCGGGCGGCCTGATGTCGGCCATCCTCACTGGCATTCCGGGCACGCCATCGGCGGTCGCCACCACATTCGACGGCTTCACCATGGCGCGTGCCGGCAAGCCCGGTCTGGCGCTGGGAATCGGCGTGTGGTCGTCCTTCTTCGGCGGATTGCTCAGCGCCGTTCTGCTGTCGTTCTGGCGCCGCAACTCGCCCGATCGGGCTTGAGTTCGGACCCTGGGATTTTTTTTCACTGGTTGCGTTCGCGTTGACGATCACCGCCAGCCTCTCCGACGAGATATGTTCAAGGGCCTGATCTCGGGCGTGTTCGGGATGCTGGTCGCCGGCTTCGGCGAGGACCAGGTCAATGGCGTGGCCCGCTTCACCTTCGGCATCGACGCGCTCGAGCAAGGCTTCGCCTTTCTCCCCGTGCTGGTCGGGCTATTCGCCTTCAGCCAATTGATGTGCGACGTGCGCGATCCCGGCACGGCCACCGAGGCGCTTGCCGAGCGCGGCGCGGCCGGCGTCAAGATCGAGCACCTGAAAGCGATCAAGGCCATCGCCGAACGCTGGGGGAAATGGCTGCGCTCTTCTTTGATCGGCGTTTTTGTCGGCGTGCTGCCGGCCGCCGGCTCTTCGATCTCGAACATTCTCGCCTACGATCAGGCGAAAAAGGCCTCCAAACATCCCGAGCTGTTCGGCACCGGCATCGCCGACGGCATCGTCGCGTCCGAATCGGCCAACAACGCCACCGCCGGCGGCGCGCTCATTATCATGATGGCGCTCGGCATACCCGGCGACGCCGTCACCGCGGTGATGCTGGGCGCGCTGCTGATTCACGATATCGCGCCGAGCCCCACATTCATCAGCACGAAAACGCGCCTCGCCTACAGCATAATCGTCGCCTTCTTCCTGGCGCACTTCATAATGGTGGCATGCCAGTCGTTTTGCCTGCGACTGTTCGTGCTGATCATGCGGGTGCCGATTTACGTCCTGGCCGCGGTGATCCTCGCCTACTGCGCCATCGGCGTCTTTTCACTCAACAATGTCGGCCATGATCTGTGGACGCTGTTGATTTTCGGCGTGGTCGGTTACGTGATGGTGCGGCTGGGCTTTCCGTTGACGCCGATGATCCTCGGCGTGGTGCTGGGGCCAGTGGCGGAGGTCAATCTGTCCCGCTCGCTCGCCACCAGCAACGACCTGAGCTTGTTTCTGACCCGGCATTGGTCGCTGTTCTTCATCATCCTCGCGGTATTCTCGTTGATTTACCCGTGGTTCCAGCGCGCGCGCGGCAGCCAGAAATGGACGCTGGCCTATGCGCCCGCGCTTACCATTGCGCTCGCTCTGCCGCTTTTCCTGATGGGCGGCTGGGTCAGGCCGATCGCGGCCGCCGGCTTGTTGGTTTTTGGGCTTCACCTGATCTGGCGGCGCTGGCGCGCCGGCTGGCCGCTCGAAGGCGGCAATCTGGAATCCGCGCGCCTTCACCAAGGCTGAAAACGCTTCGCC
>CAWHVI010000016.1:0-188135 GCA_963832765.1 uncultured Acidobacteriaceae bacterium
TCGATCGGCACGGCCAAAGGCCATGCCCTGATACGAATCCGCCCTGCTCAAGCCAAAATCGCCACGCTCATTGGGGAGCTGCGCTCCGCCGGGACGGGGCAAGCCCCGTCCCTACACAGGCCGGGGGAGGCCCATCTGAAGCCGATTGCAACCGGCACAAATGTTAGCCCCAGGGCCTTGTTGTTTAGATTTCGGAGCGGTTAGTTGGTGTCGGGACGGCGCTTCAGGGTTGGGCGCTCGTCGTCACCGGTGTTCCCGCCATCTTTGCCGGTCTTGTCGGTGGTGGTGGTGCGCCGCAGGCTGGGTTTGCTGCTGTCCTTCTGGTCTACCAGCTTGCGACGGTTTTCAAGCTGCGCCAGGCGCGCCTTCACATCGTCGAATTCCGACGTGGAAACCAGATACTGCGGCTTGGCCGGCAGGATCGTCGCAATCTCCTCTTGCGTCTTTTCAATGCGGTCCGGGGTTTGGGGATGGGTGGAGAAAGCCTTCGCCAACGTTCCGGGCTTCTTCTTTTCCATCGCTTGAACCTTCTCGAAAAAGGCAACGAACGCCTGCGGATCGTATCCGGACTTGTACATATACTGCAGTCCCAGATAATCCGCCTGGGACTCGAAGCCGCGGGAGAATTTCAGGAAGGTCAGCGGCAGAGCGAGGCCGGCTGCTTCGTAGCCGGCATAGCCTACCGCGCCGCCGACGAAAATCAGCGGGATGGAGGCGATATTCATGATGTTGCCGCGAGTGTTCTCGCGGGCGGCATGGCAGGCGGCCACGTGAGCGATCTCGTGCGCCATCACGCCAGCCAGTTCCGCTTCCTCATCGGCCGCCAGGATCAAGCCGGAATTCACGTAGAAAAACCCACCGGGGAGCGCCATAGCGTTGACCACGTCGGAGTCAATCACTTTGATGGTGAACGGTACCTGCGCATCGGAGTTGCGGACAATGTTCTGGCCCACGCGGTTCACGTATTCGGTGACCACGGGATCGGTGATCATCTTCGACTGCGATTCCACCTGCATGGCATAGGCCTTGCCCATTTTGATCTGGCCTTCGACGCTGTACCAGTTGCCCAGACCGCGATTGCAGCCTACGTTGCGGTTGCCGATAGCATCCACGTCATCATCTCCTCCATCGTGCTTCACCTTGGAGGGATCCGCTTCAGCGACGGGGGTTGGTGAAACGGTGGGGGCGGACTGATCGGCGCTGGACTTGGTGTCCTTGGTGTCCTTGGAATTCCCTGCGAAGCTCCAGGGCGCCGTAAATGCCAGGACCAAGAATGCAGTAGCCAATGGCAGAATTCTCGACTTCATGACTGACTCCTCGATTGCGCCTTACCGGGAAAAGTTAGCTCGATTATACGCCGACGCGCCACACGACCCATTCCATTGGACGCCGAATCGAAGAGGTTGGTTATCCGCCTCGAACGGCGAGATTTAACGGACTTAGTGCCATCCCAACATGTACTTGCGTGGACCGGGAAGAGTAAGATGACGGCGCATACCCAGGGAGGTGTAATTTGCTCGATCGCCGCCGTTTTCTTACCGCGGGCACGGGAACGGTTGCCGGCCAGGCTTTCCGGCCTAAGTTATTGGCGCAATTGGAAAATGTGCCGACTACCCTGCCAAATGCAACGGCCGCGGCGGAAACGGCAAAGCTTATTGGGTGGGGCTGCGGAAGCAGTTCCCGATTCCTGCAAACTAGGTTTACCTGAACCACGCGGCCATGGGCCGCGGTATTGCCGCCGTGAATGTGCCGCCCTCGAGTAGGGGAGATTGAACACTGGATGTGGTCCAGGCACAAGATCGCATCCGCGGGGGTGGCGCCCCCAACAAAATACGTAGCTCCACGCCGTACCAGGGCGCAAGAAAGAGCTCGACCGCTTCCTGGGAAAATTCGAAAAGTACAAAAAATGAAAACGTAAGGCAGGTACAACATGAAATCGATACTGAAGATCGCCGCCATCGTGGTCGCGCTGCTGCTAGTCGTTGCGATCGCGCTGCCCTTCGTGATTAACGTAAACCGCTTCCGCCCGCAAATCGAATCGCAGCTGACCACGGCGCTGGGGCGGCAGGTAAACGTGGGAAATCTCAGCCTTTCGATCCTCTCCGGGAGCGTGGTGGCGAGTGAGATCACCATTGCGGACGATCCTGCTTTCGGCAAATCGCCTTTCGTGACCGCGAAGTCCTTGAAGGTGGGCGTGGAATTACTGCCGCTCATTTTCTCCAAGAAGCTGAACGTCACGGAAATCACCCTGGAGCAACCGGAGATCACGCTGCTGAAAACTGCGGCCGGGAAATGGAATTTTTCAAGCCTGGGAGGCAATGCGCCGAAACAGCAGACAACGCCCAGTTCGTCTCCGGCCGACTTTTCGGTGGGCAAGTTAAGCGTGAAAGATGGCCGCCTGACCGTGGGCAGCGTGCCAAGGTCGGGCAAGCCCCAGATTTACGACAAGGTCAATATCGGCGTGGAGAACTTCTCGTTCACGTCGCAGTTCCCGTTCACGCTCTCTGCCGATCTGCCGGGAGGGGGAGATGTGAAGATTTCGGGCAAGGCCGGCCCCATCAATGCCGAAGACGCAGCCAAAACTCCGTTGGAAGCCAGTGTGAAGGTGAATCATATGGACATTGCGACTTCCGGGTTTGTCGATCCCGCCAGCGGCTTCGGGGGCCTGGCCGATTTCGACGGCATGCTGAGCTCCAACGGGACGGAGGCCAAAGCCCAAGGCACATTGACCGGCAACAAGCTGAAGCTTTCGCCAAAAGGCACACCGGCGCAGACGACAGTTGCGCTGAAATACGCCGCCAACCTCAATCTCGCGCAGCAGTCGGGGACGCTGACCCAGGGCGATATATCCATTGGGAAAGCGGTGGCGCATTTGACCGGCACATTCCACACCCAAGGCGAAGCGCAAATTGTGAATATGAAGCTGGATGCCCCGAGCATGCCCGTGGATGAACTGCAAACCATGCTGCCGGCACTGGCGATTACGCTGCCTTCCGGCTCGCAACTCAAGGGCGGAACCCTCTCCGCAAATCTGGGCATTGCCGGACCTTTGGACAAGCTGGTCATCACCGGGCCGGTGCGGCTGGCCAACACCAAGCTGGCAAACTTCGATTTGGGTGGAAAGTTAGGGGCTCTCTCAGCGTTCGCGGGGAAAGCTGCCTCCAGTTCGGATACTTCGATTCAGAATGCCAGCTTGAACGCGCGCGTCGCTCCGGAAGGAACGAAGGCGGACAACATCAACCTGAACGTTCCCGCCATCGGCGTCATCACCGGAGCCGGCACGGTGAGTCCGGGCGGGGACCTGAACTTTAAGATGGTGGCCGATCTGCAGGGCGGGATGGCAGGCGGACTGACCCAGGTCGCATCGCTCGGTGGCAAGAGCGGTATTCCGTTCTCCATTCAAGGGACGACATCCAGCCCGCGCTTCATTCCCGATGTGAAGGGCGTGGTCGGAGGCGTAGCACAAGGCATACTGGGCGGGGTGGTGGGCGGAAAGAGCGGCTCGCAGACCAGCAATCCGGTAGATTCGGTGATGGGAATATTTGGGAAGAAAAAGAAGAAGTAGCAAGGCCGTTCCTGCTTGATTTTTCTCTCCCCGGCGGCTGACGAATCCGGCTTCCCAGCCATTGTCGGCCGCCCCCGTGGTTGTGTAACCTCTCGACAGATCGTGCGCGATCTATCTTCTATCGAGGTCAGCCATGGCGTGCAAACCGGAAGTTCTCAAACAAGTTCCTTTATTCGCTCTGCTGGATGAAGAGGAAACTGCCGTTCTCGCGGGGCAGGTTGAAGTGAGGACCTTCGTACCTCGGCAGCGGATCTACAAAACTGCGGATCCCGGCGAAAGAGCCTATGTGCTGGTCTCGGGCCGAGTGCGCGTCACCATTGTGGACGAAGACGGGCAGGAAGTGATTGTGGACGAACCCGCGCCGGGGGAGTTCTTTGGCTTCGCTTCCATGCTGGAGCAGACGCCCCACCAGACCGATGCCTTCGCGCTGGAGGAAACGGTGTGCCTGGAAGTGGATCGTCATGACATTGCCGTGCTGCTGGAACGCAAGCCCATGGCGGGCATGGATATGCTGACGGTGTTGGGACGGCAGTTCCACGCGTCGCAGCAGTTGGTGCGAATTCGCGCCAGCCGCAACCCCAACGAGATGATCGAGAAAGATGCGACCTTCGGCGACCGCGTCGCGGATTCGGTTGCCCGCTTTGGCGGCTCATGGGCGTTCATCATCAGCTTTGGCGTGACCCTGCTGGTTTATGTGAGTCTGAACTCGTGGTTGGGGCACCGGGTTTGGGACCCGTATCCGTTCATTCTGTTGAACCTTTTTCTCTCCATGCTGGCAGCAATTCAGGCGCCGGTCATCATGATGAGCCAGAACCGGCAGGATACCAAGGACCGCCTGCGCGGCGAACTGGACTACGAAGTGAATCGCAGGGCCGCTTCCGACATTCAGGGTCTGGCCCGGAAAATGAATCTGCTGGGAGAGAAAATGGGGGACGTGGAAGATTTGCTGAGAGCGCAGACCATCGGCGGGACACAGCTTTCCCACTAGGTCCTGTCGAATAGGCACAGGCCGGCGTTTTGCCCACGCGCGCTGGCGTGGGCAAAACGATAACGGATGTGGCGGTAAACTATTCCACCGCTTGGGAGGCGAAGTGCTGGTCGAAGACCCGCCGCAATTCGGTAGCAATGTCGGCGGCTTCGCGGTGCTCAATGTCGCTACGCTGCAACATGTGGACCAGCTTGCCGTCGCGCATCAGGGCGATGGAGGGGGAAGACGGCGGATATCCAGTGAAATAAGAGCGGGCGCGGTCGGTGGCTTCGCGGTCCTGTCCGGCAAAAACACTAAACACCTTTTCCGGGCGGGTGGGGTGTTGCAGAGCGGCGCGTACTGCGGGACGCATGCGTCCGGCAGCGCAGCCGCAAATGGAATTCACCACCACCATGGCAGTGCCCGCATGATTCTCCAGGGCGCTGTCTACTTCCTCGGGAGTGCGCAGTTCCTGCACTCCTTCGCGGGTCAACTCCTCCCGCATGGTTACCACCAGAATTTCTGGGTACATCATTCCTCCTAGGGTCTACCGCTAAAATCAACCACCACGTAAAACAGAGGAACTATATTAAACGAAGCTGCGGGCAATGGCACGCAGAGTTTGGCGCCGATGCAGGTTTCCCGCTTTGTTTTTTCCCGGCGTTTTCAGCGCACTCTGCGATTTAAGGACTTCATTTACTGAAGCAAAAGCTCTTAACCGCCGAGACCGCAAAGAAATGCCGCTGAGTACGCGGAGAAAACCTGAACTACAGCCGACTGGGACCAAGCCCTGGGTTTACTACTTATGTGAATCTTCTTGCGGTCGGTGGTCATGAACTTTGCCCACTTTGTTCTTTTCTCGGCGTGCTTCGCGCAGGTCTCCGCGCACTCGGCGGTTACAGCTCTTGGATTACTGCCGAAAGCTCTTAACCGCCGAGACCGCAAGGAACGCCGCCGAGTACGGAGAAAACCTGAGCCTCATGTGAATCTTCTTGCGGTGATGACCTCGTATATATTGATGCCATCGCCATGAGCATCCAGGGAATGAACATCCAGGAAAATGTTGCGCTCGCGCCGCTGACGACGTTCCAGGTGGGAGGGCCGGCGCGCTTTTTTGCCGAGGCGGAAACGACGAATGATGTTGCCACGGCGGTGGAATTTGCCCGCGCGCGCGGCTTGCCGCTATTTGTGCTGGGCGGCGGCAGCAATCTGGTGATCTCGGATGCCGGGTGGCCCGGGCTGGCGCTGAAGGTCGGCATCGGCGGGATGGAAGAGCGGCGGGAAGATGGATCGATGATCTTCGATGTAGGCGCCGGTGAAGAGTGGGACAGGTTTGTGGCCCGGGCGGTGGCCTGCAATTGCGCGGGAGTGGAGTGCCTAAGCGGCATTCCCGGGAGTGTGGGGGGAACGCCGGTGCAGAACGTGGGCGCCTACGGGCAGGAGGTGTCGCAGGTCATCGCCTCGGTGATGGCTTTCGATTTGCGCGACCGCCAGATTCACGAACTGTGCGCCGAGGCCTGCGGGTTCGGCTATCGCACCAGCATCTTCAACACCAGCGAGCGGGGACGGTACATCATTCTGCGGGTGAGCTACGCTTTGCATCCCGGCGGCGCGCCCCACATCGAGTATGCCGACCTGAAGCGGCATTTTGCGGGATGGGCTAAGAAGCCGGGTCTGGCGGATGCGCGCGAAGCGGTGCGGAGAATCCGCGCCAGCAAGGGAATGCTGATCACGCCGGGGGACGAGGATTGCCGCAGCGCTGGATCGTTCTTCAAGAATCCGATTGTTTCGGCGGCGCGGCACGAGGAACTGGAAAAGCGGGCCGCAGCGCGCGGCTTGCAGATTCCCAGCTATCCGGCGCTGGAGTCGCAGAAGAAAATCTCGGCCGCGTGGCTGGTGGAGCATTCCGGGTTCGGCAAAGGCTACCATGCGGGGAACGTGGGCATTTCGCGCAAGCATGCGCTGGCGCTTGTGAATCGCGGCGAGGCCACCGCGGCGGATGTCGTGGACCTCAAGGAACATATTCAGGAGCGGGTGGAAGAGATCTGGGGAATTCGGTTGGAGGCAGAGCCGGTGTTTGTCGGGTTTTAGGTGTGGCCAGGGTTTAGTGTAGCGCGGGCGCCCCGCCCGCGCAGACCTTTGCATCGGATCGGGCCGCGCTAAACGCGCACGACTCCAGGGCCGAACGACGCGAAACCTGGACCGGCGTAATTCCCGGCACGCGGGCGGGGGCGCCCGCGCCACACAGGTCCAAAAGATTCCTGAACAAATCCGCCACCATGGCGGTCTTCATGACTAGAGGCCAACGCGCAGTGATGGGACAGGTGCTGGTGAGCGAAGCCATGGCGCTGGTGCGGACCGGTGAGGACGAACTGGAAATCGCCGTTCGGGAACATGCGAGGTTGGTATACCGCATCGCCTATTCGGTGCTGCGCGACCATCACGACGCCGAGGACGCCACGCAGGAAACGTTTCTGCGCGTGCTGCGCTACCGCAGAAAGCTGGCTGGGGATTCGCGATCCGCGGATGTGGCTGGCGCGCATTGCCTGGCGGGTGGCGGTGGGAAGGCGGCGAAAAGCAGCCGAGGTCTCGCTGGACGACATGGATCAGGTCGTAGCGGAAATTCGCTCCAGCGCGGCCAGCGCGGATGAAATTTTGCTGAGCGCGGAGATGAGCCGCTTTCTGGGATCGCTGATCGCAGCGTTGCCGGGGAAGTTGCGCGATCCGCTCACGCTCTCGACGGTAGAGGAAATGTCGCCCGCGGATATTGCGGAAGTATTAGGCATCGGCGAAGCGGCAGTGCGCTCGCGGCTGTTCCGGGCGCGGCAGATTCTGCGGGAGAGGCTGACGGTGTTGCTGGAAGGGAAACATGGAGTTTAGAGATAAAGAACGTTTGGATCAGTGGCTGGATGACGCACTGAAGCAGTACGGCGAGGCGGAGCCACGCGCGGGGCTGGAAGGGCGGGTGCTGGCGAAGGTGCGAACCGCGGCAGAATCTTCGACACGCGCGTGGCGTTGGTGGCCGGTGTTCGCGGTGATAGCAGCGATCTTTATGGTCGGAGCAGCAATCTACTTGGGAGGTGCGCATCAGGGAGCAGAGAACAACATGGCAAGTGTTTCAACACCAGATCGTCTCCAGCCGCAGAGGCCCATTACTTCCGTCAATGTGCCAACAGTAACGGCGGCTTCACGAATGCAGCCCACAAGAAGCGCGCACGGCTAACGCGAGAGTCTCCCCTTGCAAAAATCGAGCCTCGGCTCGAACGATTCCCTGCTCCGCGGCCATTAACTAGTCAGGAACAGTTGCTCGCTCGCTATGTTCAGGACCGGCCAGAAGAGGCGAAGCGGCTCGCCCAGGCGCAAGCAGATCTATTCCGGAAAGATCTAGTCGAGTTCGAGAAACAATACGGAGTCTTGGAACCGCAGCCAACTTCTTCACAATAGAGATTACAGGAGATGACAATGCACAAAAGCGTGGTTTCACTTGCCTTAGTGGTAGTTTCCGTCTGCGCGCTACCGATCCCGGCGAGCACACAGGACGCAAAAGAGGCCTCCAAAACTCCCGAACGGCAATTCGCCACTTATCATCTCGACCTCTCGATCAACGAACTGGCGGGGGGTAAAAAAATTAACTCGCGACGCTACTCGTTGAATGTCGCAGGCCCCAATGGGAGCGGGATGGAGAGCTTGAAGATTGGCAGTCGTGTTCCGATACAGTCAGAAGAGGGAAAGTTCGAGTACCTGGATATCGGAACCTCAATCAACGTCCGCCTATCCTCCTATATGGGTGGGCCGATACCCTTTCCGCCAATCATATCTGTAGATGCGGAGATGAGCAGTCTAGCCGACCCGAATCAAGCCAAAACAGGATACCCACGCCCGCTAATACGCCAAATTAGACTCGCCGGTGCTTCGCCAGTCGTTATGGACAAGCCCATGATTATTGCCAGCGCGGACGATCCTGACTCCAACCACGAATTTCAGCTGATTGTAACTGCCACCAAACTGACACCATAGTTGGATTCGGCGCCAGCCGAGGTTCGTCTCTTGGCTGTCTTAATGGCTGTGCGTCGTCTGGGTGGAGAATCTCGACAACACCCTTCTCCAACTGTCGATCAGGAAGGCATCTCTATTTCTGAAGTCGCAAAGATTTCCCACGCCTCACTTCCCCGGGATCTTCCGGAACGGGTGCTCAAAGCTTAGATAGAAGAACACTGCCCTCTCCCCGCCGCTGGGGCCGGCACCGAGTGGCACGCCGATGCCGGGAACGATCTGCAATCCGTTCTTAAAGTTGTAGGCCCACCGCACACCGGGACTGACGAACAGAGAACGGTTCCACACCGTGCGGTCCGTGAACGCTACTGCCTGCGCGTTGGCAAAGACCGTTTCCAGCATCACGTTAAAGCGCGGCTTGGCCAGCCAGATAAAGCTCTGGCCCAGGTTGTACCCTGCCGCGAAGGCATGGTCGCCGGCAAGGTTGCTGGCGTTCGGAATGAACGTTGCCCCGGCATTCCAGTGTGTGACCAGCTTGCGGTTCACCACGACGCTCAAGGGCAAATTGGTTTGCACCCCAAACCCGCCGAAGCCCCGGCCAAACCGCGCGTCGCCGGTCGGGCAAATCAGGCTGGCTCGCGGTGCAAAGGCAACCCGGGTGTCTCCACTTCCGACGAGTTGATAGCGATAGTTCAGGAGAACGTCGCCAAAGCCCGCCCCCGACCCCGGCAACCCGCCCGCGTGTTGAACGGCGAGCGTGTAGCTGAGCTGGTGGCGCGCATCTCCCGGAGCCGGCCACTCCTGCGTGAAGGTATAAATCCAGTCTTTGCTGCCCCAGAAGCGGGCGAAGGTGGAGATGTGCTGCACCACACCGAAATTCTGATTGTAGGCTTCCTCGACCAGGAAGCTGTTGTCCTGGATTGGGGGCTGATTCGTCGGCGGTATCCTGGCCGTAGACAAAGGATCCGGCTAACAACGAAGTAAGGAGGAATGAACAGATAGCGCGAAACATCACTATGCGGAATTTAGGGACGGCGACGTTAACCACGGTTAATTAAAACACATGAATCATAGACCATCAATATTGATGTGGTGCGGCGCTACCCCCGGATCGCTCCCTGGCTGTCGTCGAGCCCCGTGCATGGGGGTGGGTGGACGATCTGGCCCGGCAGCGCCGCTTCCCCTAACTATCGGCCAGCCGGACGGCTTCTTTAAAGATGTCGAGGAACATTGGCCGGGTCAGCTTCCCGGTCTGGGTATTCTGGTTCGACGGATGGTAAGAGGCCAGTAACACTCTGCCATCGGGCATTGGGTATTTCGCCCCATGGCGAAATACGTAGTCTTTGCGGCTTTGCAGCAAGTGGCGGCGTTTTAGAAAATTCAAATAAGCATCGAAAGCAATCTTTCCCAGAGCGACCACGACTTTCAACTTCTTCAGCCCGTCCAGTTCCCTCTCCAAATAAGGAGCGCAGTTGTCCAACTCCTGCGGCAGTGGCTTGTTGTCCGGAGGAGCGCAGCGCGCCGCCGCGGTGATATAGAGACCGTGCAGCTTCAGCCCGTCATCACGATGGTTCGCCTCCGGTTGATTGGAAAACCCGGCTTCGTACAACACCGGATACATAAACTTGCCGGAGGCATCTCCGGTGAAAGGACGGCCGGTGCGATTGGAACCGTGCGCGCCAGGCGCCAGTCCGAGCACCAGAACCCGTGCATCCGGATCGCCAAAGCCCGGCACTGGTTTGCCCCAGTATTCCCAATCGCGATAGGCTCGCCGCTTCTCGCGGGCAATCATTTCACGGTAGGCGACAAGCCGTGGACAGCGGGTGCAGGCAATGACTTCGCGGTTGAGGATTGTGAGCCAGGGGGGATTCGGCATCAGTTTCTAAATAGCCCTGATAGGGCCTGGATACCGCAGCACCATGGAATCAATGGTCAGAAGCGTCACGCCCTCGACCGTCGCTTGCACCATCAGGATTCGGGCGAAAGGGTCGTTGCGAATGAATGGCAAACTCTCGATAGCCACGATACGCTCGCTGATGGTCGACAACTCGCTATACCCGTTGTCTAGTAGACCACGGCGAATCGTGCGCGCATCGACTTTAAAAGTCCTTTCGGCCCAGGCCACGCTTGATCGCGACTTTCCATAGACTGGCTGCGCTGAAGAGAATCTCATTTTGCGGGTTACCGAAAAGAAACCGGGCTAGTTTGGACAGCCTCCGAGGTTCACTGGCAGCCCAAAGCAGAGGATGCGTATCCAGCAGGAATTTCATATATCAACGCCGAAGATTCGCTCGATCTCCTGCTTGCCCAATCGGTCGAAGTCATCCGGCACAGCGATCTGTCCGGCCAGAAAGCCTAACCGCTGCACCCGATCACCGATCGGAGAGCCAATCGCAGTGACCTTCACGAGTGGTTTACCAGCTTTGGCAATAATGAACGGTTCACCCTTTACGGCCTCTTCTACGAGCTTTATGAGCTGAGTTTTCGCTTGGTGAAGGTTCACTGTTTTCATAGTTTTCATCGTGGGCTCCCAAACAATTTTTGCCGGCTTCAGGGAACCGCCGTGGGGAAAAACTCGCCAGCGCCAACCGGCAAGGGCCCGACTTCCAGTCGGGCCAGTCAAAGCCTTCTGCTTATCTAACCCGAGCGGCTGAAGGCCGCGAGGAAAACACCGCTGCGAATTCTTCGGCAGGTCGTTTGGCGAATTCCCACTCCCCCTCGTCCTTGCGTAATTGTACAAGTGACTACCCCGGTCCCGAATCGGAACCCAGTGCAGCAACAGATAACATGACTTAAGACACTTCTAGCACGGTCGTGGGTTTGACGCTTTTCTCCTTCTGTCTTTACACTCAGATTGTGAGCCCCGAAACAACCACCGCCACCAAGCGGGAAATTCAGGTGGAGATTCCGGCCGACGAAGTGGCCCGGGAAACTGCGACCCTGATTCAGAAATATCAGAAGCTGGCGCGCCTGCCCGGCTTCCGCCGCGGCCATGTGCCGGCGTCCATCATCCGCCAGCGCTTTTCGCAGGACATTAATAACGACGTGGTAGACGCGCTCATTCCCAAGTATTTCCGTCAGGAAACCAACAAGCTGGGACTGGTGCCGGTTTCGCAGCCGCAGGTCACCGATCTGCATGTGCATGAAGGCGAACCGCTGCGCTTCAAGGCCAGCTTTGAAATCATGCCCGAGGTAAAGGTCGAGGGCTACAAGGATTTGCGGGCGGAGAGAACGGAAGTCGCAGTCACCGAAGAGGAAGTCGAACAGGCTCTGAAAGATGTGCAGGAGCGCCATGCGGCCTACAGCGCCATTGAAGGCCGGCCGCTGGCCGACGGCGACTTTGCCCAGGCGTCTCTCGATGGCACCCCCAGGGACGGCGAAGGCAAGCCGGTCCATATGGATGAAGTGCTGGTCGAAATCGGCGGCAAGAACACCATGCCGGAGTTCACGCGAGAACCTTCGCGGCGCTTCGGCCGGCGACGAGCGCAGCTTCGAAGTCAAGTACCCGGAGGACTCCTCCGACAAGCGACTGGCGGGCAAGACGTTTGACTACACGGTGAAGGTGCAGTCGATCAAGCAAAAGAACTTGCCCGAACTCAACGACGAGTTCGCCAAAGAGCTGGGAGAATTCTCCAGCATGGAGGATGTGCGCAAGCGCATTCGCGAGGGCATGGAGTCCGAGCGCAAGCATGAAGCCGAGCGCGCAGCCAAGGACAAGCTGGTCGCGGAATTGATTCAGCGCAACGATTTTGAAGTGCCGGAAGCGCTGGTGGAGCGGCAGATCGATCTGCAACTGGAGCGCGGATTGCGGGCATTGGCCGCGCAGGGCATGAAGGCGGAAGATTTAAAGAAGATGGATTTGCAGCGCCTGCGGGCGGGGCAAAGGGACCGGGCCCTGGCGGATGTGAAGGCGTCGTTTCTGTTGGAAAAGGTGGCGGAGGAAGAGAAAATTGAGGTCGGAGACGAGGAAATCGAGCACGAGATCGTATCGCTGGCGCAACAGTCGAAGCAAACGCCGGAAGCGATCCGGGCGCGTTTGACACAGGATGGGGCGCTGGATAGAATCCGGGCTAGAATCCGCTCCGAAAAAACCCTCGACTTTCTTTACCAACAGTCTGCCTAGCGCAGACCTCAATTTCCTCCCAAAAATTTAACTCGGGCCGATGGGAGTTTGGCAGGTGAATGTGAAAGATCCACAAATGATGCTGGTGCCCATGGTCATCGAACAGACCGGGCGAGGCGAGCGTGCTTACGACATCTACTCCCGGCTGCTGCGGGACAACATTATTTTTATCGGCACGCCCATTGACGACAACATCGCTAACCTGGTGATTGCGCAGATGTTGTTCCTGGCGCAGGAAGACCCGGAGAAAGATATTCAGCTTTATATCAACTCCCCGGGCGGTTCGATCACGGCGGGCATGGCGATTTACGACACCATGCAGTACGTAAAAAATGACGTAACCACCATTTGCATTGGCCAGGCGGCCAGTATGGCGGCGTTACTGCTTTCCGCGGGTGAACCCAAAAAGCGTTTAGCGCTTCCAAACTCACGCATTCTAATTCACCAGCCATCGATGGGCGGCCTGTCCGGACAGGCCACCGATATTGATATTCATGCTCGCGAAATCCTGCGCATGCGCGAGATTACAAACGAGTTGTTGGCCAAGCACAGCGGGCAGAAGCTGGAAAAAGTGGAGAAAGACGTGGAGCGCGACTTCATTATGAACGCGCAGCAGTCGAAGGAGTACGGAATCATTGACGATATCATCTACAAGACCAGAGAGAAGGTATGATCGGGATTCCGGCCGAAAGCGACAGAACCGGCTGCGGTGAAAAGGAGTAACCAGTGGTGAAAAACCGGAGCGGCACAGAGGAGATGTTGCGGTGTTCGTTCTGCCATAAGTCGCAGGACGCAGTAGCCAAGCTGATTTCTTCTCCCAGTGATTATCCGCGGGCGTACATCTGCGACGAGTGCGTGGCAGTTTGCAACTCTATTCTGGAAGATGACCGCACCGCCGCTCCCCAGACCACCCACCCCAACCAACTGCCCAAACCACAGGAAGTTAAGACCTTTCTCGACGAGTATGTGATCGGCCAGGACCAGACTAAGAAGAAGCTGGCAGTCGCGGTTTACAACCACTACAAGCGGATCTACATGAATCGCCAGCGCACCGGCGATGGGGTGGAGCTGACCAAGTCCAACATCATGCTCATCGGTCCGACCGGCACCGGTAAGACCCTGCTGGCCCAAACCTTAGCGCGCATGCTGGACGTTCCGTTTGCCATTGTGGATGCGACCACGCTGACCGAAGCCGGCTACGTGGGCGAAGACGTAGAAAACATAATTCTCAAGCTGCTGCAGGCCGCCGATGGCGATGTGGGCCGGGCGCAGACCGGGATCATCTACATCGATGAAGTGGATAAGATCGGCCGCAAGGACGAGAACCCGTCGATTACCCGGGACGTCTCCGGGGAAGGCGTGCAGCAGGCCCTGCTGAAGATTCTCGAAGGGACGGTGGCCAATGTGCCGCCGCAGGGCGGACGCAAGCATCCGCATCAGGAATTCACGCCCATCGATACCACCAACATTCTGTTCATTTGCGGCGGAGCTTTCGTGGGGCTGGATAAGATTATCGGCCGCCGGGCAGGGAAAAAATCGCTTGGCTTTAAAGCCACAGGCGAAGATACTGAAAAGGAAGAGCCAGACACGGTTCGCAAGCGGAATTTTGAGCTGCTGAGCGACGTGCAGCCGGAGGATCTGATCAAGTTCGGTCTGATTCCCGAATTCGTGGGCCGCTTGCCGGTGATTGGCGTGCTGGAGGATCTGGACGAGTTCGCGCTGATCGAAATTCTGACTCGGCCTAAAAACGCTATCATCAAGCAGTACCAGCGTTTGTTCGAGTTTGAGAACGTGCGTTTGAAGTTCAGCGATGAGGCTCTGCGAGCTATAGCGCAGCAGGCGATGGCGCGAAAAGTGGGCGCCCGCGGGCTACGCATGATTTTGGAAGAACTGATGCTCGACCTTATGTACCACCTGCCGAGCCAGAAGAAGCTGAAGGAATTCGAGGTAACGCGAGAGATGGTACAGAAGCGCGACGCTTCTCTCGCGATGATGGAGAAGGCGGGATAGTTTCTTAGCTCCTAGCTGCCGGCTTCTAGCTAAATCCCCGAGCGTAATTTGCAGTCAGTTAGCTGAAACCTAGCGGCTAATACAAGTTCTGGAGCGATAGTGACCTCACCCAAGGAAAAATTCGAAAGCAAGAAGCTGCCCATGATGCCCATCCGGGACGTGGTCATCTTCCCCTACATGATGACGCCGTTCGTGGTAGGCCGCGAGTCGAGCGTGCACGCGCTGGAAGAGGCGCTGGCCAGTGACAAGAAGATCTTTTTGGCCACGCAGCACGATGCCAGCGTCGACGAGCCCAAGCCCAATGAGATCTATCAGGTAGGGACCATCGTCAATATCGTGCAGAGCCTCAAGCTGCCCGATGGCAATGTCAAGGTGCTGGTCGAAGGCATTGAGCGTGGCAAGATTCTGCAGATCACCGAGACCGAAGGCTTCATGCAGGTCATGGTGCGGGTGGCGCGCTACGCGACCGAGACCAATCCGCAGATTGAAACCGCCATGCAGCGGGTCACGGGGCTGTTTGAGCAGTACGTCAAGCTTTGCCAGTCGTTGAATTACGAGACCATGATCGCTGCGGTGCGCATGGAAGATCCGGCCAAGCTCACCGACACCATCGCCGCCAACCTGCAGCTTTCGATTGAAGAGAAACAGGAACTGCTCGAGATTTTCGATCCCGCCGAGCGCTTGAACCGCATTGGAGATGTTCTCGACATCGAAATCGAGAAGCTGAACATGGACCGCACCATCCAGTCGCGGGTCAAGCGGCAGATGGAGCGGGCGCAAAAAGAGTACTACCTCAACGAGAAGATCAAGGCCATCCAGAAGGAACTGGGCCGGGGCGAGAAGAGCGAGTTCGACGAACTGAAGAAAAAAGTGGAATCGGCGGGGATGCCGAAGGATGTCCGCGAGAAGGCGGTCCAGGAACTCAAGAAGCTGGAAGCCATGCCGCCGATGTCGGCCGAGTCCACGGTTTCGCGCAACTATCTCGATTGGCTGCTGGCCGTGCCATGGAAGAAGCGGTCCAAGGAAATTCGTAATATCAGCCGGGCCGAGAAGGTTCTGAACGAAGATCATTATGGGCTGGAGAAGATCAAGGAGCGCATCCTTGAATTTCTCGCGGTGCGGCAGTTGGTGAAGAATCCCAAAGGCTCGATCCTTTGCTTTGTGGGGCCTCCGGGAGTCGGCAAGACTTCCCTGGGCATGTCGATCGCCAAGGCGACCGGACGCAAATTCGTCCGCATGTCGCTCGGCGGCGTGCGCGACGAGGCCGAAATCCGCGGCCATCGGCGCACCTACATCGGCGCCCTGCCCGGCCAGATCATCCAGATGATGAAGAAGGCTGGCACCAAGAACCCGGTTTTCATGCTGGATGAAGTGGACAAAATGTCCATGGATTTCCGCGGCGATCCGTCGGCGGCGCTGCTCGAAGTGCTCGATCCCGAGCAGAACTTCATGTTCGTGGATCATTACCTCGACGTCGAATACGACCTATCGCAGGTTTTCTTTATCGCCACCGCCAATGTGATGCACACCATTCCGCCCGCCCTGCAAGATCGCATGGAAGTGCTGCGGCTGCACGGCTACACCGAGCAGGAGAAGCTGGAAATCGCCAAGCAGTTCCTGGTGAAAAAGCAGATGGTGCAGGCGGGACTGAGCGACAAGAACGTCGCTTTTTCCGACGACGCAATGACGAGCCTGATTCGTTCCTATACCCGCGAAGCCGGGGTGCGCAACCTGGAGCGGGAAATCGGCAATGTGTGCCGCAAGGTAGCCCGCAAAGTAGTGAAGGAAGGCGAAAGCTTCAACGTCACTATTACACCGGAGAACCTGAACGACTTCCTCGGTGTGACCAAGTTCCGCGATACGCTGGCGCACGAAAAGAGCGAAATCGGCCTGGTCACCGGATTGGCCTGGACGGAAGTGGGCGGCTCCATTCTGAGCACGGAAGCCACCATGGTAGATGGCAAGGGCAAGTTGATCCTGACCGGCAAACTGGGTGACGTGATGCAGGAGTCCGGGCAGGCGGCGCTGTCTTACGTGCGTTCGCGCGCCCACAGGCTAGGCCTGAGCCGCGACTTTTACCGCAATGTCGATATTCACGTGCATGTGCCGGAAGGTGCGATTCCAAAAGACGGGCCTTCGGCGGGCATCACGATCGCGACCGCGATTGCCAGCGCTCTGAGCCGGATTCCGGTGCGGCGCGATCTGGCCATGACCGGAGAGATCACGTTGCGCGGCAAAGTTCTGCCCATTGGCGGATTGAAGGAAAAGTTGCTGGCGGCGCACCGGGCGGGTTTGTTTGAAGTCATCCTGCCGAAAGAGAACGAGAAAGACCTCGCCGAGGTACCCGAGAACCTGCGCAGTGCTATGAAAACGCACTTCGTTGAAACCATGGACCAGGTGCTGGCGATTGCGCTGGAGCGACCGTTACCCCAGGTGGCCGAGGAGTCGGGGCAGGAGATTACAACGCCGATGACGCCTCCGCCGGTAGAAGGGCCAGCGGCACACCAATAAGCCTTTTAGGTTGAACGCATGGTCGCCTGTAGGTGACCATGCGAATTTCCCTCTCAGCTGGAACAGTCTTAGGTTAACCGACTCGAGTTGCTCGTCCAGCCCAAATCGCACAACCACGAAGGACGCCAAGGTACACGAAGGAAGAGCGGAATCCCTTCGTGAGACTTCGTGTCCTTTATGGTTCTGACCCCTCGTAGTTTCTGAAGGGCCGGCTGTTCCTGTGCCGGTTTTTCTTTTGTGCGCCAATCCAGCTAGAATATTTGTGAGGCGCACTACCATGGCGGCAGATGGGGAGAGCAACCAAAGAAGTAGCGTCTTCAAGGGCTCGGCCGGCCTGATCGTCGCAGTGGCGGTGGTGGTAGGAGTGTCCATCGCGTTTCCCGCCTACCGGTGGTTTTTTTTGATCAGCATTGGGATTGGGGTGGTCATTGCGGGAGGGCTGTATCTGTGGCACCGCCTACGACCGCTCAAGGAAGAGGACATCGACCACAAGCGGCCGCTGGGGCTGGATTGAATCTGCCCGGATGCCTTTTGGAAATCACTTTCCTGAGCTGACTGCATCCTGACGTAAAACATCGAGGAAGGGCTGGCCTTGCGCCGCGAGCTTTGCGCTCCAGACGCTGGGTGCAGTCGCAGCCGCCACAGTCCCAGGGCCAGTAGGTGAAGAAAATCACACCCCAGAGGTGCACGGAGGAACGCGGTGATGCAGTTTCAACATTCCTCTTGCGATCTCGGCGATTAAAAGCTTTTCGATTCTGGAAATCAACCGCTTGAACCGCGGAGTACGCTGAGATCCGCGCTAAGCACGCCGAGAAAACCAACATGCTATGCGGATCGGGGACTGTGACTTGGATCACCGCCCGGATTGGGAAGCGGCAGGGCCCCATCCCCTTTCATTTCCCACTCTTCTGGCTGGTTGTGATTAAGCTCACAGTAAGTCCCTGGGGCGCTGGTTTACAATAAGTTGAATTCAGCGTACTCATCGGAGGAATCATGAAGCTTACACCCGGGAAACTTGCCGGCCTGAAGAAGGTTTCGAACGACCGTGGAGTCATCGCAGCCGCTGCCATGGATCAGCGTGGTTCTCTGCAGAAATCCCTCGCCAAAGAAAAAGGCGGCGAAGTGGGCGACGCCATGATGGAAGAATTCAAGTCGCTGGTCACCGAGGTTCTGACTCCGCATGCCAGCGCGATTTTGCTCGACCCCGAGTGGGGGCTGCCTGCCTCGAAGCGGCGTGCGAAGAATGCGGGTCTCCTGCTCGCTTATGAAAAGACCGGCTATGACAAGACGGGGCCGGGCCGTCTGCCCGATCTGCTGGACCACTGGTCGGCGCGGCGCCTGAAAGAAGCGGGCGCGGATTGCGTCAAGATTCTGCTCTATTACACCCCGTTCGACCCCAAGCCCATCAACGACATCAAGCACGCCTGGGTGGAGCGCCTGGGCGACGAGTGCCGGGCCAACGACATTCCGTTCTTCCTGGAGTTCGTTGGCTACGAAGAAGGCGCCGACGAGAAGGGATTGGAATACGCCAAGAAAAAACCGGAAGTGGTGACGGAAAGCATGAAGGAGTTCAGCAAGGAGCGCTATGGCGTGGATGTGCTGAAGGTCGAGGTTCCGGTGAATATGAAGTTCGTCGAAGGCTCGAAAGTTTTTGCCGGACAGAAAGCTTACAGCAAGAAGGAAGCGGCCGATCTCTTCCTGAAGGCTGCCAAAGCGGCCGCCAAGCCGTTCATCTATCTTTCGGCTGGCGTCAGCAATGAGGAGTTCACCGAAGCCCTGTCGCTGGCCGCCGAGTCCGGCGTGAAATTCAACGGCGTGCTGTGCGGCCGCGCCACCTGGAAAGAAGGCATTCCGATCTATGCCAAACAAGGCGCAGATGCCTTCCGCAAGTGGCTGCAGAGCGAAGGCGTGAAGAATATTAACAACGTGAACGATAAGCTAAAGGCGGCAACTTCCTGGCACTCGATCTACGAGCAGGAAGCGGCGCTGGTCGGCGCATAGATTCAGAGGCAACCGCTTTGTGGCACGGGCAGTCGGCCCGTGCCTTTTTTGTTTTGGCGCGCTCCCTCTTACAATGTCATCGAACATGCAGACATCTCGCTTGATCGTGCCTGAGGATGGCATGGACAAACAAACCAAAACTGCGCTGATCACCGGCGCTTCCGGCGGCATCGGCTATGAACTGGCCAAGCTGTTTGCGCGCGATGGCTACAACCTGGTTTTGGTGGCACGCAGTGAGGCGCGCCTGGCCCAGTTTTCCGAGGAACTGCGGAAGCAATTCGGAATTTCGGCGAAAGGGCTAGCGTTGGATCTCGCGCAGCCCAACGCTCCGCAGCGTTTGGTCGATCAACTTGCGGAGCGAAAGCGTTGCCGTAGATATTCTGGTCAACAACGCCGGATACGGAAAGCTGGGGGCCTTCGCAGAAGTGGCCGGCGAAGAGTCGCTGGGGCAAATTGATCTCAATATCCGGGCGCTGACGCAGCTGACCAGACTTTTTTTACCGCCAATGATCGCGAAACGCTCGGGCAAGATTCTGAATGTCGCCTCCACTGCCGGATTTCAGCCGGGTCCGCTGATGGCTGTTTACTACGCTTCGAAGGCGTACGTCATTTCCTTCTCCGAAGCTTTGGCCAACGAACTGAAAGGCAGTGGCGTGACTGTAACCTGCCTGTGCCCCGGCGCGACCGAAACCGGGTTTGCGGCGCGCGCAGGAAACGAAGTCACACGAGTGTTTCAGAGCGTTCGTCCCATGACGCCGAAAGCCGTCGCTCGCATCGGGTATCGCGCGCTCATGAAGGGAAAGACGCTGGTCATTGCGGGATTTTTGAACCGCGTCATGGCAGAGTCAGTGCGCATCAGCCCGCGTAACCTTGTGACGGCAGTATCGCGATGGGTGAATGAAAGGGCGAAGTAGGTTCGACAACGCAGTTATCAAATATTGGGGTCGCCATGCGAACGAACATTGATATTGACGATGACTTAATGCGTCGGGCGATGGCAAGCTGCGGCGAGACGACAAAGAAAGCGACTGTGGAAAGGGCTCTTCAATTGCTTGTGGACGCGAATGCCCAGGCAGAGTTCCGTCGGTTTCGCGGGAAGGTGAAGTGGGAAAGCAATTTGGCACAATCCCGTAGAGGGCGTCTCCTCGGCTGAGGCGACTGCAGCTCTAACCGTATCTTTCCAGCAATGTCATGCCAAAGTCTCCTTCGGCACGAACCATCCTCCCTCCTCGGCCACCAGCGCATCCGCCTCCGCCGGTCCCCACGAACCCGGATCGTAAGCATGCACCGGCGTCGCGTTGTCCAGAACCGGGTCCACAATGCGCCAGGCTTCTTCGACATAGTCCTGGCGGGCGAAGTGAATCTGGTTGCCGTGCATGGCGTCGTCGAGCAGCTCTTCGTAAGCCTGCATCTCGGCGGGATCGGCCGATTCGGTCACCATCAGCTCTCTCATGACGCCGCGCATTTCTTCGCCCGGCTCCTTTACCAGCGCGGCGGCGGCGATTTCCAGATTGGGGGTCACGCGGAAGCGGAAGTAGTTGTGCGGCGGCGGATCTTCCCCAAAGATGCCAGGCGGCTGGCGCAGTTTGACGATGACTTCCGTCGCGGTCACCGGCAGGGATTTGCCGGCTCGAATGTAGAACGGCACGCCCTTCCAGCGCCACGAATCAATGAGCAGGCGCAGGGCCACATAGGTCTCCACCTGGGAACCAGGCTTCACGCCGGGTTCGTTGCGGTAGCCGTTGAACTGGCCGCGAACGACATCTTCGCGGGCGCAGTGTGCGGATGCTGCGCAGCACTTTGACCTTTTCGTCGCGCACTCTTTCGATTTCCACGCTGGGCGGCGGCTCCAGGGCGATGTTGCAGAGTAATTGCAGCAGGTGATTCTGCACCACATCGCGAATGGCACCAGCCTGATCGTAAAACGCGCCCCTGCCCTGCACGCCAAAGTTTTCCGCCATGGTGATCTGGACGCTCTCGACATACTGCCGGTTCCAGATCGGCTCAAGAAATGCATTGGAAAAGCGGAAGAAGACCACATTCTGCACCGCGTTCTTGCCCAGGTAGTGGTCAATGCGAAAAATGTCAGGCTCGTTGAATACCTTGTGCAGTATCTGATTCAGATTTTGTGCCGACGCCAGGTTCCGGCCAAACGGCTTTTCCACCACCACCCGGGCGCCCGAACTGCAATTGGAAGCTTGCAGTTGCTCAACCACTTTACCGAAGAGGACAGGCGGAATCGCCAGATAGTGCATGGGATGTTGAGCGTTGCCCAGTTGCTGGCGCAGTTGCTGAAAGGTATTCGCATCGGCGTAGTCGCCATCCACATAGCGCAGCAGGCTCATCAGCTTGGCGAAGCCTTCAGCGTCGAGGCCGCCATAGTGCTCCACGCTGTCTTTGGCGCGTTGTTTGAGCTGGTCGAGGTTCCAGCCGGCCTTGGCCACTCCGATGACCGGGACATTGAGCCGTCCGCGCTTGGCCAGCCGCTGCAGAGCGGGAAAGATTTTCTTGTGGGCAAGATCGCCGGTCGCGCCAAAAAAGACCAGAGCGTCGGAAGTGGTTTGGGTCATGCGTTCACCTCAATCCCGAAGTACTTTGATAAGGCTGGAAAGCGGAGGACTTCCAGTATAGGATGCGCGAAGGCGAGCTTACAGTTTCGGAGAATCTCCATGCTGCCGGAACTTTGCTCGGCCGGACAGGCACTAGGCAGGGTACCTACATGGTGATTGCCGGAACCTGTCATGTTGAGCGCAGCGAGGGCGAAGGCCCTCGCGCAGTCGAAACATCCCTGCGATCTTCACGGACTTTCGATGGAAATGCGGTAGGGATCCTTCGACTGTGCCGAAACCTCGCTGCGCGAAGCTCCGGCTTCGCTCAGGACGACACCGCTGGAAACTGAGGGCCGATCTACTCCCACTCAATCGTGCCCGGCGGCTTCGAGGTCACGTCGTACACCACGCGGTTCACGCCCTTCACTTCGTTCACAATGCGGTTGGAAATCGTCTTCAGCACCTCGTAAGGCAAAGGCACCCAGTCGGCGGTCATGCCGTCTTCGGAGTGCACGGCGCGGATGGCACAGGTGTTGGCATACGTGCGGTGATCGCCCATCACGCCCACCGACATGACCGGTAAAAGCACCGCGAACGATTGCCAGATTTTGTTGTACAGCCCGGCCTGCTTAATTTCCGTGACGACGATATCGTCGCATTCCTGCAGGATGGCGACGCGTTCGGCGGTCACTTCGCCAAGGATGCGTACGGCTAGGCCCGGCCCCGGGAAAGGCTGGCGTTGCAGGATTTCCTCCGGCATGCCCAGGTCGCGCCCGATGCGGCGGACTTCGTCTTTGAACAACTCCTTCAGCGGCTCGATGAGCTTGAGCTTCATCTTCTCCGGCAGGCCGCCGACGTTGTGGTGCGACTTGATCACTTGCGATGGCCCACGCACCGAGCGCGATTCGATGACGTCGGGATACAACGTCCCCTGCACCAGCCAGTCGACTTTGCCTTCCTGCTGCTCGATGCGATGCGCTTCTTCGTCGAACACCGCGATGAACTCCGCGCCGATGATCTTGCGCTTGGTTTCCGGATCGGTGACGCCCGCCAATTTGCCGAGGAATCGCTCGCCCGCATCCACCGCGATCAAATGCAAGTCCAAGCTTGTCGCGCAGATTTTGCTGCACTTTCTCGAATTCGTTCTTGCGTAGCACGCCGTTGTTGACAAACACGCAGGTCAGCCGCGATTGGCCACTCTCGTCACGCAGCGCGCGGTCCACCAGAGTTGCCGCTACCGAGGAGTCCACTCCCCCCGACAGCGCACAAATCGCACGGCCATTGCCGACCGTCTGCCGGACGCTATCGACTGTCGCATCAATAAAGTGTTGCGGGGTCCAGGAGGGCTTGGCATTGCAGATGTTGAAGACAAAGTTGGCAAGGATTTCCCTGCCCTGCGGCGTATGGTGCACTTCGGGATGGAACTGCACCGCCCACATCTTCTGCGCCGGATTTTCAATCGCGGCGACGGCGTGCGGAGAGCTTGCCATTTGCTGAAACCCCGGTGCCAGTTCTACCGCTTCATCGCCGTGCGACATCCACACCGAGAGCTTCGAAGGCAGGTTTTCAAACAGCCGCGAGCCCGGCTTGACCTCTACTTCCGCATGGCCGTATTCGCGCTTGCTGGCGGCGCGCACTTTTCCCCCGAGGGCATGTGTCATGTATTGCAGGCCATAGCAGATGCCAAGAACCGGCAAGCCCAGGCTGAACACGCGCGGATCGGTGACCGGCGCGTCTTTGTCGTATACCGAGGAAGGTCCGCCGGAAAGAACCAGTCCCATGGGCGAATAGCTGCGGATTTCCTCCAGCGGCGCATTACACGGCAGCACCACGGAGAAGACCTTCAGTTCACGGATGCGGCGCGCGATGAGCTGAGAATACTGCGCGCCAAAGTCGAGGACAACAATGGATTGAGTTTCCACGAATGAGTTTCTCAGATCGGCAAAACAGTGTAAAGGGAAAGCCCCCGAAGTGGCTAGGCCTAAGACCTGCGATTCAAAACCTACGATTCCGCAGGCAGAGGCAAATCACTGAGGATGAGTTCCCCAGGATCGACCCGGTCATTCGGATTGTAAGGAGCAATCGGCGCAGGACTGGGAATGAGTTCCGGCCCTTGCAGGATGTAAACGTAGCCGGCGAGCCGTCCGATGTAGAGCCAATCCGCCACCGCGAAATAAAGCAGGGTAACGAAAGCCATACCGGCGAGCACCAGACTGCCGGGCAAAACGCCGACAAAGGCGAGGGGGAATCCCGCCACGAAGCTGGCCACGGCGAAAGTCCGTAAGATGGGCCAATCCGAACCAGAAGCTGACCGCAACGCACGGCGCCGGGATGGTCACGGCAAAATCCGGCAGCCGCGCCAATCGCGCCGAAGGTGTCTTCTCCCTCCGCCACCACAAACAAAGAGGCCAACGAAAGAAACCAATTGAGGACGAGCCAGGCCAGACTCACCAGCAGAAGTACCGCGAGAAAAACCAGTACCGCACTCCCGGGAGATGGATCTTTGTCGGAGGTTACGGCCCCGCCCGCGATGATTGCGCCAAGGACGCCGACCAGGGCAGCCAGAGTCAGGGCCGCACGGAAAAAGTTCAGGCCGACAAGAGAGCGTACGCGCCAGACCTTTGCGTGCGGGATGCGGTCGAGTGGCTGTTCGAAATACTTGAGCAGGGCCTTCAGCGTCGCCGCGCGGCCGAGCGCCGCAACCACAATCCAGGCGAGCAGAAAGCCGAACCCGAGGACGATGGCGGCTTGCCAAAAGCGCAATGCGCTGCCGTGAAATATGTCCTGCAGCGCCCGCCACATCAAGCCCGGCTGGCGCGTACCCAGCAGAAACAAGTCCTGGCCCGTAACCGGCAGCGTATTCAGGTATTCCCTGCCGGCAAGCATAACCAGCGCTACCCCGGCAAAACCCAAACTCCAGCGCCAGGCCATCTCGGCGAGGCCGAACGATGGGCGGCGAAAGATTGCTTTAAATCCCTCCAGCGTGGGGGAATCCTGTTTCATTGCTGCTTAGCATACCCGAACTTGTTACCAACGGGAGCAACAGCTTTCATCCCAGATTCACAGGTTTTGTATTCATCGTGGCCAGCCGTGTCCGGCCAGACTTGCAACCTGCCCCGAATGCGTCGCATCTTGTTAGGTATGAGTATTTGAGTTTGTACAGCAAGCTCTCAACGGGGTTTGCGAATGGTTGCTCAGGCTTCGCGGCGAACAAAAGGAGACTGTTGATGAAGTTCAGAATGCTGTATGTACTGACCATTGCTGCCGCGACATTACTCAGTTCGAGTGTGTTTGCCAAAGCCAAGAACCAGGGAAGCATGACGGTTGATCAGCCGGTACAGATTGGCTCGACTCAACTCAAGCCCGGACACTACAAGGTCGAATGGAGTGACACCGCAACCGCCAACCAAGTGAACGTGGAGTTTGTGCGCCACGACAAAACAGTGGCTACCGTGCCGGCCAAGCTGATCAGCCGCGCTACTCCGTCCCCATATAACGATATCGTGACCGCTGAAGCTAAGAACAACAAACCTCAACAACTGCAGGAGATTGACTTCAACCATCGCACGCAGGCCCTGATCATGGAGCCGAACAAGACCATGAAGGACTGAACGGGAGCGACAATTCGGGAATGAGACGAAGCGGGCGGGAGCCCGCTTTCATTTTTAGCGCACGACCAGGCTAACCAGCTTGCCCGGCACCACGATTACTTTCACAACTTGTTTTCCGGCAATGGCAGCCTTGACTTTTGCATCGGTTAACGCGCTCTGCTCCACAAACTCCATAGATGCATCCGCAGCAACGACGACGCGGCCACGCAGTTTGCCATTCACTTGCACTGGGATTTCGATTTGGTGTTCTTTGGCTAACTCGGGATTGTATTCCGGCCACGGCGCCCTCAGCAGATTGCTCTTTTCCCCAAGCATCTCCCAAAGCTCATGGGCAAGATATGGGGCGAATGGCGCCAACAACAGAACCAGGGATTTTTGTGCATCCGCCAAAATAGGAAGCGATTCAGGAGGAGGCGGCATTCCGGCCAATCTGTCTTCAAAAGCGTAGAGCGCATTCACCAGCTCCATGATGGCGGCAATGCACGTGTTGAAGTGCCAGCGGCCTTGAAAGTCGTCGCTCACACGCTTGATGGTTTGGTGCAGTTTGCGCTGCACGGTACGATGGTCCGCTGCCATACCCGGCTCGGAGGTCTGCGACGGCCGCGCGTTGCGAAGCACAAACCGGTACACGCGCCCCAGAAATCGTTGAATGCCTTCAATGCCCGTATCCTGCCAATCCAGATCGCGGTCGGGCGGCGCGGCAAAAAGGCTGTACAGCCGAGCCGCATCGGCGCCGTAGCGCGCCACCATCTCATCCGGCGAGACTACATTGCCCAGGCTCTTCGACATCTTCGCGCCGTCCTTGATCACCATGCCCTGGGTGAACAGCCGCTCGGCGGGTTCGTCGTTCTTCACCATTCCCAAATCGCGCATGAACTTGGTCCAGAAGCGCGAATAGATCAAATGCAGAATGGCGTGCTCGACGCCGCCGATGTACTGATCGATGCCCCGTTCGCCAAACCAGTAAGCTGCCTTGGCACTATCGAATGGCGCCTGGTCGTTACGCGCGTCCGTATAGCGATAGAAATACCAGGACGAATCTACAAACGTGTCCATGGTGTCGGTCTCGCGCCGCGCCGGGCCGCCGCACTTCGGGCAGATCGTATTGACGAACTCCGGCACACGCCCAAGCGGAGAACCGCCGGTCAAAGTGATGTCCACGTTCTCGGGCAGAATGACCGGCAAATCTTTTTCCGGCACGGGGACAATGCCGTCTTTCTCGCAATACAGCATAGGAATCGGTGTACCCCAATACCGCTGCCGCGAGATGCCCCAGTCTTTCAGGCGAAATGTCACTGTGGCTTTGCCGAAGCCGTTTGTCTGCGCCAGCACCGCCATTTTCATGATGGCCTCAGGGCAACGGAGTCCATTGAACGGCCCCGAGTTGATCAGCTTGCCGTCAAGCGCCGTGAAGGGGAGTTCCTGTGAATGTGTAGAGACGGGGCTTGCCCCGTCCCCCGCCGGCACAATCACCTGCCGAATCTCAATCCCATACTTCTTGGCGAACTCGTAATCCCGCTCATCGTGCGCCGGCACACTCATGATCGCGCCCGTGCCGTAGTCCATCAGGATGTAGTTCGCCACCCAGATAGGAACCTTCTCACCGTTGTAAGGATTGATGGCGAAGCTGCCTGTGTTGACGCCATGCTTTTCGATAGCGCCGATATCGCCGATCTCTTTTGCTTTGCGCTGCTCGGCAATCAGATTGTCCACCTGGGCGCGCAGATCGGCATTGTTCGCTGTCAGATCGGCTACCAACGGATGCTCCGGCGCCAGCTGCACCGAGGTCGCGCCGAAAATCGTATCCACGCGCGTGGTGAAGACGGTGATGGTGGAACCAGCCGGGCCGATAGGACCGTCGAGCTTGAAATCCACCAGCGTGCCCTCGCTGCGGCCAATCCAGTTACGCTGCATGGTGCGAACTTTTTCCGGCCAGCCGTCGAGCTTGTCGAGATCGCGCAGCAGCTCATCGGCATATTCCGTGGTGCGCAGAAACCACTGCTCCAGCTCACGCTGCTCCACGGGAGTATCTTCATGCCGCCAGCAGCATCCCCCGACCACCTGCTCGTTGGCCAGCACGGTGGCGCACTTCGGGCACCAGTTCACCTTGCTCTTTTTTCGATACGCCAACCCGCGCTCGTAAAGCTTCAGAAAGAACCACTGGTTCCACCTGTAGTACTCCGGCAGGCAGGTCGTAACCTCGCGCGACCAGTCGTAGGCAAAACCGAGCCGCTTCATCTGCGCCTTCATATTGGCGATATTGCGCAGCGTCCACTCGCGCGGCGGGGTATTGTTCTGGATGGCGGCGTTCTCCGCGGGAAGCCCAAACGAATCCCAGCCCATGGGGTGCAACACGTTGTAGCCGTTCATCCACATGTATCGGGCCAGAGCGTCGCCGATCGAATAATTGCGCACGTGCCCCATGTGCAGCGCGCCCGAAGGATAGGGCAGCATCTCCAGCACGTAGTACTTCGGCATGGCGGAGTCCGGTTCAGCCGCGTACAGCGCCGGGTCCTGCTGCCAGCGCTCGAACCACTTCTTCTCCATAGACTGCGCGTCGTAACGTTCGTCTTTTGGCTCAGTGGGCATAGAAAAGTGATTTCAGAGGGTAAGTTGTGATTCTACAACGGGGATGGGATACGAGCGGGGTAACGTGGCTGTCCGCTTACCGGACCTTCAGACCACCATCGAGGCCAAGACACCGCTCCAGCCTCGCAAGACTTATGGTTCCCTCGCGGCGCTCCAGGGCGGCGACCCCCTTCAAGTAATCTTCCCTGTCGTCGAGATATTGGCGAATCGCTTCGCGAGCATGGTAACTCTTGCTTCGTCCGGTCTGTTGGGCAAGAGAGTCGAGCTTATCTTCGAGCTCGGGTTCGAGGCGAATGCTGAAGAGGCGAATGCTGAACATGATCGCTAACCATGTTTAGCATAACCGGAATCCGGTCCAACCGGGCAACACGTGGGGACAGCCGCCCTCGGCTGTCCCAGGTAAAAGCGATGAGGGCGTAAGACGCGTTTTCCGCCCTTTTACGTCTGACCCCGCCTTACTGAAATAGTGCACGTGTCTGCAAGAGCCTGTCCGCAAGGTCTTGTTTCTCCTCCCCTACCCGCTTGGGATTCGGAATGAGGCTTGCCAATTCCGTCGGGGCACTGCCGATTGCCTCAGTCAGCATTGGAAGTTTGGACTCATCCTTAAGAAAGGCGCTATAGGATAGAGCGATGCGGTCCAGAGCCGCCGAGGCCCGCGGCTCAGCGGCATAGTGAACACGCAATGCCTCCAAATCCGTCCTTGCTGCACTTGACCAATCCAAGCCGTTGCCCAATGCTGCTATCGCATTCTGCAACTGCGCTCGCTGTGACGCAGAAAGCTGCCCCATGCGGAGCGCATCACTTACCGCCATGAGATGGGTGACGAGAAGATCTTTCGCAACGAGAGTTGCAAAGAGAGAGCCACCGCTGGCCACATCGTGCGAAAACCGCAACCCGGCTGCGAGTGCACGGGTCGCGCCATCCTTATCGCCTGAGTGATAAAGATTCATCACATACAGGATGTTCAGCCGTCCAAGCACCAACGCCTTCCGCGCATAATCGACTGGAACATTGTCTCCAAGCCCGTAATCCAGTCCCCAATCGCAGACTGGCAGTGATGTTCCACGTGCCATGACTTCAAGCGCCAAAGTGTTCTTCTGGACCAGATCTTTGTATTTTGACATGTCGAGCGGCCCCATCGCGTCGAGGGCCGTGTTCAATTCCTTTGCCTCCTGATCCGATATTCCGGAATCTTGGATTTGCGCGAATGCCGCCCAGTAGCGCAACGCTGCATTCCCGGCAAGAGAGGCGGACCGTTGACCAAATGCTGACCCGAGTGCCAAGAGCACCGCAACGATAGTTGAGGCCGTTTTGTCGATGTGTTTCATAGTTTGATTTTCTCCTTTGCAAGCACTTCTAGCGCGCTTTGTTTATCCTGAGGAACGGTTGAACGCTGGCGATGAAAACCCATTTCGTCGAGCGCCACCTTGTATGACGACGCTGTGGCGAGCAAGGTGTTCGCATCGCGCATCGTTAGTGGCCGCATTGGCGCATTCACACTGACCGACTGCGGATTCCTGGGCCCGGAGACTCGATGAAGGACTATTCGAAAGCTAATCACACCTAGAATGATCGCGGCCGCAGCGCCAGCACTCCACATCCCGAAAACCCAATAGCGCCACAATGCGCTCTCACGCTTCTTTATGGGCAGCGCATCGGGAGCAAGGGGACGAAATTGCTTCAAGTATGTTTCGAATCGTTCATCATCTGGAGTCAACATACGGGCTCTCCTTTCCTGACATTGCGTCCCTCAACTTTCCTAACGCATATCGGTATCGCGAAGCCGCCGTGTTCGAACTGATGCTCAGGAGATCAGCAATCTGTGCAAATGTGAGGTCGCCCCAGATGTGCAAGACAACAATCTGTCTTTGATCATCGGGAAGAGCCGCCAGTGCCCGTCTCAGATTCTGTTCTCCCGTAACGTCTCGATCGGGGGGACTGAACCAAGCTGAGTCCGTTTCAAGCGGTTCATGGCGATCCTGAAGCTTGCGTTCGTTCAGAACCGCATTCCGTATACACGCAAAGAGATAAGCTTTCTTGTCTTTCGCTCGACTGAGATTCCCGGTCTCCATGAATTTCAAGAAGACCTGATGGACCGCATCTTGAGCACGACTTCGTTCGCCCGTGATCGTCGACGCAAACAGAAGTAGTGCCGCCCCATGCTGGCGGTACAGGAACTCGATCTCGGCGAGACTCGCCTCAGTTTGGTCCATGTTAGAGGTCCAAATGGTAAGACAATCGGCGACCCCAAATTTGTCTAAACGGAGATCAACTCTGCGGGGGTGCAAGTCTGGGTTTAGGGGCTGCTGGCTGGATTTACTCCGAAATCATCCCAATCGCCCTCAGCCAGGACTCTACCAACTGAGGCCATGCCGTGATCGGAAACTTCGTCGGCCGCAGCCCGAAGGCATGGCCGCCATGGGCGTACAAGTGCATCTCCACCGGCACTCCGGCTTTCTTCAGCGCAAGGTAGTAGGCCAGCGAGTTGTTCACGCTGTCCACGGGATCGTCCTCGGCCTGCAGCAGGAACGTAGGCGGCGTCTGGCTGGTGACAGGAATTTCGGGATTCAGCGCAAGTTCTTCATCGGCGTTCGCCGGATGAGGAACCACAAACTTCCTGGTTCCCTGCTTGGCATCCCACTCCGCCGCAGCCAGCGACAGATGTCCCGGATAGATAGGCACGGCAAAGTCCGGGCGGCAGCTTTCCTTGTCGGCGGCATCCACCGCCGGATACAAACGCTTTTCGAAATGCGTGCTGATGGCTGCCGACAGATGCCCGCCCGAGGAAAACCCGAGCACTCCAATCTTGTGCGGATTGATATGCCACTCCGCGGCGTGAAAGCGCACCAGGCCCAGCGTTCTCTGCGCATCTTCCAACGCCATCGGCGATTCCGGGTAGGGCCCCGACTTTGGGTATGGCCCTACATCCGTTACCCGATATTTCAGCAGCACGCAGGTGATCCCTCTCGCCGTAAGCCAGTCACAGACCTCCGAGCCCTCGAGATCAATGGCAAGTCCCTGGTATCCTCCGCCAGGAAAGACGACTACCGCGACGCCGGTATTCTGTCCCTGCGGCGAATAGACCGTCATCGTGGGCTGCGTCACGTTGCCCACGCCAAGCGCGGGCCTTCCCCCCGGAAGGAAATCTTTGCCTGAGGTCTCGGTGTACTCCGGCCCTGCGACAGGTTGAGGATCGGGGGCCTCCGCCGGCCATATCGGTATCTGGGTATGTCCCGGCGATGGCTGCCAGACGGGCTTCTGCGCGCTCAGACCGGCAGACGCGAACACAACGCAAAGAGCAACGAGCAAGGGTTTCATCGCAACCTACCCCGAAAACCATATACCACAGAGGACACAGAGGGTCACAGAGGGGGCATTCCGGCCTGGTTTCGGGGTGAGCGGCAGCCCAAATTTCCCATTTTGGGAAGGATTGCGACTGAAGAGCCTTAAAGGTCGATTGCCTCTCTTCCTGGATCGAGGTGTGCGCCTGGCGCACACCCTCTAATTTCGATGATCGGGTCTCGGATGACCTCCGGGGCCCACCCAGCCTCCCGAAGCGCTAGAAAGGGCAATTTTTATGGCACGAAAGTGGGGGGTGGGTTCCCTTGGATCTGACGACAAAGACAATGCACCCGAAATTCCCCACGCCCTGTCGCACAAACCGCGACAAGGACGGCGCACCCGCGAGCCGCGGAGCTTCGCTCCGCCGGACAGCCGAAGGCGGCTGTCCCCACGTGTTTATCCCTTCACCAGCTTCTTGAGTGCTTCGACGTTCTTTCGGTCATCTCCCGGTTCGTCAATCGGAGTCTCGGCGATGAAAGCCGCGTGCGCCAGGCGCGGATCGTTCAACAAGCGCCGGAAAGGTTCGGGCCGATGCTTCCCTTCCCCACGTGCTGATGCCGGTCGAGCTTCGAGCCGCGCGCCGCCTTGGCGTCGTTGCAATGCCAGACGCGGACGTTGGCCAATCCGACAGTTTCATCCAGGTGCGCCAGGGTGTCGCGCATTCCTGCCGGCGAGACGATGTCATAGCCCGCCACGTGGGTGTGGCAGGTGTCGATGCAGGCCGCGACCGGAACAAGACCGTGCAGCCGCTCGAGGATTTCGGCGACCTGCTCAAAGCTTCCGCCCAGCGAGAACTCCGCTCCGGCGGTGTTCTCGATCAGGATCGTCAGTCCGGCCTTGGCCAGATCGAGGTCCCGGGTGGCCGCCGCAATTGCCGCCGCGGTTTGCAGCAGGCCGGCTTCGCGATCCGCGCCGCGGAACGATCCCGGATGCTGCACCAGATAGTCGGCACACAAAGTCAGAGCGCGTTCGACCTCGCCGCGAAACGCCTCGATGGACTTCTTGAGAAACAACGGTGTGGTGCTGGCCAGGTTGATCAAATAATTGGTGTGAATCACCAGCGGCCTGAGATCGTATCTCTCCTGCAGGCGCTTCATCTCATTGCACTGGGGAAGCGCCAGCTCGTAGGGCGCCCACTGCCGCGGGCTGGAAGAAAAAATCTGGAAGGTGTTGCAGCCGAGACGATAGGCGCGCTCCGCCGCGTTCTGCACGCCGCCGGCGCTCGAAGTGTGAATACCAATGCGCCGCGAAGTCAGGCGCGGCGGCCGTTTGGGCGCAGGCAGCTTGAGGATATCCTGCTCGCGAGCGATGGAACGGGCCACAAAGGCAGTATAGCGGGACCATCTATCTCCCTCTGCCTTCTCGGCGGCATTTCTCTGCGATCTCGGCGGTTAAGAGCTTTTCGGTTCGGTAAATCAAGACCTTAGTAACCGCGGAGGACGCAGAGGTTGGCGCCAAGCACGCCGAGAAAGACCAGCCTAAGGCAAAGTGCGCCGCTGCCGAGAAAGTCCGCTTCGTTTGCTGCACATCCGGTGCAAAGGATAAACTTGCAGTTTGAGGAGACGATCATGCTGGTTGTCATGCAGTCCCACGCCACGGCAGAACAAATTAAAGCGGTTTGCGAGAAGATTGAGTCCCTGGGGTACCGGGCTCACCCCATGCCAGGCGCGGACCGTACCGCCATCGGCATCACCGGGAACCGCGGCGCGGTCGAACCCGGCGTGCTCGACGAAATGCCCGGCGTGCACGAACTGATTCAGGTGACCAAGCCTTACAAACTGGTCAGCCGCGACGTCAAGCCGGACAACACGGTGGTTCGCTTCGCCGGCACGGATGCAACCTTCGGCGGTAAAAATCTCGCCATCGTGGCCGGACCTTGCTCGGTGGAGAGCCGCGAGCAGGCCTTCGCCGTGGCGGAGCGTGTGGCTCAGGCGGGCGCGCAGTTTTTCCGCGGCGGCGCGTACAAGCCCAGAACTTCACCGTACGCTTTCCAGGGGCTGGGCGAGCAGGCGCTGCAGATCATGGCCGAAATTCGCGACAAATTCGGCCTGAAGATCGTGACGGAAGCTGTCGATAATGAGTCGTTGCTTCTGGTGGAAGAATACGCCGACGTGATTCAGATCGGCGCGCGCAACATGCAGAACTTCTCTTTGCTCAAGCGCGCCGGCCGGGCAAAGAAGCCGGTGCTGCTCAAGCGCGGCATCTCAGCCACGCTGGAAGAGTTCCTCATGGCGGCCGAGTACGTGATGAGCGAAGGCAATTACAACGTCATTCTCTGCGAGCGCGGCGTGCGCACTTTCGCCGATCACACTCGCAACACGCTCGATCTGAGTATTGTTCCCGCGGTTCAGCGGCTGAGCCACTTGCCCATCCTTGTGGACCCCAGCCACGGCACCGGCAAGCGCAACAAAGTCACGCCGCTCTCCCGCGCAGCGGTGGCTGTGGGCGCAGATGGATTGATCGTCGAAGTCCACGACCAGCCCGATAAAGCCTTGTCGGATGGAGCGCAGTCGCTTTATCCCGATCAATTCGACGAACTGATGGCGCAGGTGCGGCAGATCGCCGCGGTGGTTGGCAGAACGGTGTTGAGTGGGGGAGTGCCTTACTCGAACCTTGCGGCAGGCCCATTAAAAGCGGACGCTTCTCTGCCCGCGCGGTGATTTCCAAAACACGCCAAAGCGCTTTTATAGACGGACATCGGAAACCTTCGCCTTCGGCGGGAGATCCCAGGTTGCCCGCAGAGAAGCCTTCAAATCCAAATTCCGGATCAGGCGATGCAGATAGTTGGGATGCACTCCCAGCAAGCGGGCAGCTTCGGTGTAGCTTCCCTGAGCTTCCTGCATGGCGCGCCGGATCAGCTGCTTCTTGGTCTCTTTTACCGCGGCGTGATACCTGGCCAGAGCGTTTCCCTGCAACAGCTCTTTTTCCAAAAGGGAGACCGGCAGATCTTCCGGCTGAATGACCCCGGTCGCATTCATGACCAGGGCGCGTTCGATAGCATTCTCCAACTCGCGAACATTGCCCGGCCAATCGTAGGCGACCAGACTTGACATCGCTTCCGAAGACAGCGACTTTGGCCTCACACCGAATTCTTTGGTGAACTTTGCGACAAAATGCTCAGCCAGCTTCGGTATGTCTTCGCGCCGGTCGCGCAGTGGCGGCATCACCAGATTCACCACATTCAGCCGGTAAAAAAGGTCGGCGCGGAATTGCCCGGCCTTGACCGCCTCGGCCAGATTACGGTTGGTGGCCGCAATCAGGCGGATGTCCACGCTGATGGGCCGGGTTCCGCCTAACCGCTCAAACTCCCGCTCCTGTAGAACTCGCAGCAATTTGACCTGCAAGGCGGGAGCGAGTTCGCCAATTTCATCCAGAAAAACCACACCGCCGTTGGCGATTTCGAGGCGGCCCCGTTTCTGCACGATCGCGTCGGTGAAGGCGCCCTTCTCGTGCCCGAACAACTCGCTTTCCAGCAGACCCTCAGGAATGGTGGCACAGTTGATCGCTACGAACGGCCTTGCGCTGCGCGGGCTGTTTCTATGGATTGCCTTGGCGGCCAGCTCTTTTCCGGTTCCGCTCTCGCCTTCGATAAGAACGGTTGACTCTTTCGGCGAGACCCGAGCCAGGAAATGATAGATCTCCAGCATGCGCGGGCTCTCGCCGACCATGTCATGTTCCAGCCGGGGCCCTGATTTGGACTGCAGATTTTCCGCGTGCAGCCGCTGCGATTGGCGGACATTCAATAGCGCCAATGCACAGGCGTCGGCAATCGCAGCCGCTAATTGAAGATGATGCTCATCGAAGCGGAGATCGCCGTCATTGCGGGCCAAGTAGATACAGCCGGTTACTCTCTGAAACAGGTTCAGGGGAACGCACAACAGCGATTGCAGCGTGCTGCTGACCAGGCTGGCTTCGCGGTTCGAAACGACTTCTTCCCCCACGGCGGTGCCCAAAACGGCGATTCCTTGCTCCATGACTTGACGGACGACGCTGCGGCTTACGGAGATCGGCTGGGTGCCCATGGGCACGCGATGGCGCGCGAAGAGGGAGCCGAACTGTTCACCATTGTCACTTTCCAGCAAAATGGCAGCCCGCTCCGCGGGCACCACCTCAAAGAGCAACTCCAGAATTTTCGCCTGCAACTGTCCCGGTTCGCGGACAGCGCGGACAATCCGGGTTGCCCGCAACAGCGCGTCGAGTTTCTTGGCCAGTTGGGAGGCTTCGGAGGTACTCGTTCCATCGGCCCCAGGCTGAAGCTGAGATTTCGCCTGCAGGCGCAATTGGACTGCGCCTCCATTTCGATCGTCGCTGAACTCGACCGGGCCGTTGGAGGGGCCACGGGCCTGTTCCTGCAGCATCAGGAGAAATACCGAATCGCCTACGGAAATCTGATCCCCGTGGCCAACCACGCTCTCCTGGACCGCCACGCCGTTCACGAAAGTCCCGCCGAGGCTTCCAAGATCGCGGATTACATAGCCTTCTCCCTGATTGGTGAGGACACAATGCTGCGGCGACAAAGCCGGATCGCTGATGGTAAGAGCGTTCGAGGGGTCTCTGCCGATGTGAACTTGCTTGCCGGAAAAAACGTAAGTGGACCCTTTTAAAGGGCCGGCGACGACGAGCAGACGTGGGTTCACGTTCACCTTCACGCATGTCCTGTTTAGCACAGCCTAAGGGTGTGTGCATGAAAGAAGCGATCTTGTCCGGATAACGGAACAGATAGGGACAACTATCTCTTCGGATAGTGTCGTTGCGGTCGTGAACCGGAGCGCGCCACTCTGGTGATTTATAAATAATTTATAAATGAATGATAAGCAAGCGGATAGATAAGCGTCTCTTGCTTGTGAGGAAGTTTCGCCAATTGGCCCGATAAATGCTCCGTAGCAAATGGCATTCGCTCGGCTCAAAAAGCGACGGGGGAAGCGCTTTCAGTAGTCGTGTCGGGGAATGTCTATCGGGAGCTCGGCGACCCCCTCAACGGGCTCCCCGATTATTTCTGCACATCGCCACCTCTACATTTTGGCTAGCTCGGGCTGGTTCCCTTCAGGCATTGGCGGAGACGGCTTGGGGAAGCGAGCTTGGCGGCTCATCCTCAATCGCAATTCCATCGCGAAACTGCACAGTCCGGCCGGAGATGGCGGGCACCCGTTCTCCCGGCACGAGAATTCCAATTAAGTTTAGCGGGTCCGCCGCAGACAGGGTGACGATCTCCCCGGTCGGAGGCAACTTGCGCGTGGCGCGCAAAGATTCGACGGCCACGGGCAAGGCGAATTGTTCGCCGAGGAATCCATCGACGAACCGGCCGCCGCGAATTTCGCCGCGGTCTTCCAGGCGGCGAAACGCAATCAGCAGCTCGCGCCATTTGGGAAGATTCGTTTCGCGGGCCAGCAAATCGCGGAACACGATCCCGTAACGGCGCAGCAACATCCAGCACGTGGCCTCGACTGCACGTGTGCGATCAACCGCCTGGTCGGTGTAAAGCAAAGCCCAACGGCCAGAACTATGACGGGGGCGAGCCGCGCGTCCGCTGCCCTGGCCGGCGCGGCGTTTGGGATCAATCAGGGAACGCAGATTGTCGAAGCCGTCGGCAGTCACGATCCCCGCGGCGACCAGTTCCCACAATGCCGTTTCAATTTCGGCCTTCAGCCGGTCGGTGCCGCGAACAATATCGGCAAAGAAGGATGCGCCGCGCTGCTGCAGAAATACCTGCACTTGCTGCGCCCCTTCGCTGAGACCGCGCGCCTCGGCGTTTTCGTCCGCGGGATTGTGAGGAGACATCCAGTCCGCTTCCTCGCGTACAAAAAACGTGATTGGCGCAACACTGGTGGGAATCACGCGGCGCTTTCCGGGCGCCGAGCCTTCGATGGTTGCCGGATGCGGCGAGAGTCGCCCCAACCGATCGCGCCCGTAAGACAGAGCTGATCGAGCCACTTGGGATCGTAGTCGGCGATGCGCCGGGCGAGAATGTGCCTCTCCCAGGCATTAGCGGGAATTTCAAAGCCCTGCAACTGGCGTACAACATCGAGGGTGGCACGCTCGCCGGCTACCTGCGATCCTGGCGCAAGGTGCTGCCAGCGCAGCAGCCAGCGCATGAACTGCGCCGCAGTAACCGGCTCGATTTGCTTCCGGAGAGTAGCAACGGTCAGGCGGTGAATGCGCGCCAGCAAGCGGCGTTCGCACCATTCGTGCGTGGCAGTCCGTAAGGTTTCTCCGGTGAAGCGGCCGCGCAAGATGCTGCCGCCGGCCTCCATGCGGAGGAATGCTTTCTCAATTTCGGTGGCCGGAATTCCGAGAAAGCCTCCGAGCTGATCCGAAGTGGTGGGGCCGATGTGGGCCATCCAGCCGGTGACCGTTGCCAGGAGAGCGTCTTCGGGAGAAAAGATTGTGGTCTGGACTTCTGCGATTGGGTGGTCGAATTCGGCGGCGGGAAAAAGCTGCCGGAACAGTTTTCGCTCGTTCGGCGGCTACCCAATAGTTGCGATCGTTAATAGTTGCAGTCGCTGTCCGCCCCTGCGCCTGAAGCTGCGACATATAGATCGGCCAATCCGGGGAGCCCACGGCAAACTGTCGAGCTTCGCTCGACGGGACAGCCCCTTCGGCTTCGCTCAGGGCAGGCGAGAGCGGCTGTCCCCACGTGGCCTCGGGTAACACCACCAGCGTGTGCAGCACATCGTGCAGTTCGTCGGCGTCGCGCACATCCGGCCAGGCTTCTTCTCTTACTTGCGCAATGGCAGCGGGATCGAGCTTGCCGACTTCTTCCAGCACGGATTCCGGCAAAATGCGGCGCATCTCCACTGCGCGTGCCCGGCGTTCTTCCAAGGGCGCGTCATCGAGATAGGCGTACGGATTGGCATTGAGAATTTCATGCGAGAACTGCGAGGGCACCGGCGTATCCACGGCGACGCAACGGATACGGCCTTCCTCCATGCCGCGGAGCAGGTCTTTGAGGCCCTCCAGATCCATCGCCTCGGTGAGCACGTCCTTCATGACTTCATTCACCAGCGGATGATTGGGAATCTGAATGTCGCCCACGATATTTTCCTGGCAGGCGGCTACATCGGGAAACACCGAGGCCAGCAGATCGTCAGAACGCATGCGCTGAATCTGAGGCGGAACTTTCTTGCCTCCCTGAAAACGCAGCAATGCCAGAGCGCGGTTTGCGTCCCAGCGCCAGCGTGTGCCGAAAATCGGAGAGGCCAGCGCGGCCTGTTCCAGAATCGGCTGCACAGTTTCCGCATTCAAAAAATGAAAAACGTCGCCGAGGGGAAAGCTATGCTGCTCGGCAAGTGCGATGTTCAGGCCGTTGTCGGTGGCGGCCGCCTGCAGCTCAAAATTGAAGCTGCGGCAGAAGCGCTTGCGCAGAGCCAGACCCCAAGCCTTGTTGACGCGTCCGCCAAAAGGCGAATGGATGACCAACTGCATGCCGCCGCCTTCATCGAAAAAGCGCTCTGCGATGATCGTCTCCTGTGTCGGAACCGTGCCCAGCACGGCGCGCCCTTGCAGAATGTATTCGACCGCCTGCTCGGCGGCGGAGTCATCCAGACCGCATTGCTCTTTCAGCCAGGCGACGGTTTCGGCAACTGCCGGCTGATTTTGTGAAACGCCAACCGGCGAAACTCCAGGCAGGCGATCGCTGATTTCCTGCCGCAGATTGGCCACCTGCAACGAAAGTTCCTGGGTACGCGCCGGAGCCTCGCCCAGCCAGAACGGAACCGTGGGCGGCGCGCCATGCGCATCTTCGACCAAAACGCGGCCGGTCTTGCCCTCGATCCGCCGGATACGCCAGGAAGCGTTGCCCAGCAGAACAATGTCGTCGCGATTGCTTTCGACCGCGAAGTCTTCATCGAGGGTGCCGACTACGGTGCCTTCGGGTTCGGCTACGACCGTAAAGAGCGCCGTCTCGGGAATTGCGCCGCCGCTGGTGATGGCCGCCAGCCGGGAACCTCGCCGCGCCCGCAGCTTGCGATTGACTTGATCGCGATGAATGTAAGCGCCGTAACGGCCACGGCGCGCCGCAATGCCCTCGGCCAGCATCTCCAAAACGCCGTTGTAAGTTTCCCGAGAAAGATTGCGGTAAGGATAGGCGCGCTTGATCAGAGCGAAGAGTTCGTCTTCGTCCCAGCCGGCTTCCGGTGGAGCGGGCACTACCGCGGATGGTACGCCTTCGAAAGATTCGGCGGACAGGAGCGTCCGTCCCACATTAGGACTCTCAGCCGCACACGCCGCCACAATTTGCTGCGCCAGAATATCGAGGGGCGCTTCGGGAATCATCAGCCGGTCGAGATCGCCGGAATGGATGGCGCGCACCAGTGCGGCGCATTCCAGCAATTCATCGCGAGTAGTGGCAAACAATCTTCCCTTGGGAACAGCGCCGCGCCAGTGGCCGGAGCGGCCCACGCGCTGCAGCGCCCCAGCGATGGCGCGTGGCGAGCTGATCTGGATAACCAGGTCCACCGTGCCGATATCGATTCCCAGCTCGAGCGAAGCGGTGGCCACCAGCACTTTCACCTGGCCTTCTTTCAGCTTCTTCTCCGCCGCAAGGCGCAGCTTGCGCGAAAGACTCCCGTGGTGGGCAGCGACGTTCACTTCGCCGACGCGCTCGGCCAGGTGATGCGAAACTCGCTCCGACAGCCGCCGAGTGTTCACGAACACCAGCGTGGAACGGTGTTGCTCGACCAGCTCGGAGATACGGTCGTAGATTTCGTCCCACATTTCGTTGGTGGCGATCGCGCCCAGCGGGCTGGGAGGAACTTCGACGGCAAGGTCGAGTGTCCGCTGGTGCCCGATGTTGACGATCACCGGATCGGGACGACCGTTGCCGGTAAGAAAATGGGCTACTTCTTCGATGGGCTTCTGGGTTGCGGAAAGGCCGATGCGCACCGGAGAGCGTTGGCCCAGGACTTCCAATCTTTCGAGCGACAGCGTCAAGTGCGCGCCACGTTTGTCATCCGCTACCGCGTGAATTTCGTCGACGATGACGGTTTCGACGTCGCGCAAGATCTTGCGGCTGCTCTCGGCGGTGAGCAGGATGTACAGCGACTCCGGCGTAGTCACCAGAATGTGCGGCGGGCGCTTGAGCATGGCGCGCCGCTCGTGCATGAGAGTGTCGCCGGTGCGCACGGCCGTGCGAATCTGCGGCATCAGCAGGCCGCGCTCCCCCGCCATCTGCAGGATTTCGCCTAGAGGGATCTCTAGGTTCTTCTGAATGTCATTGCCCAAAGCCTTGAGCGGCGAGACGTATAAAACCTCGGTGCGGTCCTGCAGTTCGCCCGCCAGGGATTTGCGCACCAGGCGGTCAATGCAGGCGAGAAAAGCCGCCAGCGTTTTGCCCGATCCCGTGGGGGCTGAGATGAGAGTGGTACGGCCCGCCAGAATATGCGGCCAGCCTTGCTCCTGCGGTTCGGTAGGCGTGCCAAAGCGGCGCACGAACCACTCCTGCACCAGAGGATGGGCCCAGGCCAGGGAGGAGGGTACCGAAGACATCCTGCTAATTGTAGCACCGGGATGTTCGCAAAATCTTCGCTCGACGGCTGCGGGACAGCACTGAGTAGTGGCGGGAATTGGCACATTAGTAGGATTGTCACAGGACTGCTTCCTGTGCTAGGTTGGAACTAAATCTCACGCCTTCTGTCTCCACAATCACGGCAAAAATGTATTGTGGTCCGCGTGTCCAGTAGGTGCGCCCATGAAAGACGTAGTTGACTCGCTCCCAGCCGAGCGGCCGCTTGCCCAAGAAGAATACGCCAACCGCAAACTCATTCGGCCTTCGCTAAGCCGTAACGATCACAATCACGGTCCGCAGTCCATGGCAGGTGAGCGCCGTGACCGAGGAGATCGCGGGGATCGTGGCGAGCGGAACAACCATGGCGACCGGAACAACCATGGCGACCGAAACAACCACGGCGACCGCAATGGCGGCAAGAAAGGCGCGCCGCCCGACCAGACCAATGCAGAAAACTTCTACTACCAGAAGCAGATGCAAACCAAGACGCCGATGGTCGTGGTGCTTTGCGACGGCGAAGAAGTGCACGGCGTGATCGAGTGGTATGACAAAGCCTGCATCAAGCTGAACCGCGCCAGCGGCCCCAATTTGATGATCTACAAGCCTTCGATTAAGTATATGTATAAAGAGGGGGAGAACAGCCGGAAGTAGACTGTCTTCCAGTTCTCTATCGCGTCTCAACTACCGCCTTCGCTACAATTTCGGCAGCACAATTCCCTTCTGCGCCTGGTACTTCCCTTTTCTGTCGGCGTAGCTGATCTCGCATACCTCATCCGACTGAAAGAAAATGATCTGGCACAGGCCTTCGTTGGCGTAGATGCGCGCCGGCAGCGGCGTGGTGTTGGAGATTTCGAGTGTGACAAAGCCTTCCCATTCAGGCTCAAAAGGTGTGACGTTCACAATGATCCCGCAGCGCGCATACGTTGACTTGCCGACGCAAATAGTGAGGCATTCGCGAGGAATCTTGAAGTACTCGACCGAGCGCGCCAGGGCGAACGAATTCGGCGGCACGATGCAAACGTCCGAGCGCACGGTCACGAACGACCGTTCGTCGAAATGCTTGGGATCGACTACGGTGCAGTTCACGTTGGTAAAAATCTTGAACTCATCGGCCACGCGCAAGTCGTAGCCGTACGAGGACAAGCCAAACGACACCACGCCCTCCCTCACCTGCTTCTCGGAGAAGGGGTTAATCATCTCGTGTTCCATCGCCATCTTGCGAATCCAGCGGTCACTCTTCAGCATGTAGCTCCTTGGAGATTTGTGAATTGGCAATCTGCAATTGACAATTTTGAGTGGCGAAGCCCGTCGGGACTAACTTACAAATTACCCAATTGCAAATTACAAAACTTGTCTTGGCTGGTGCCGCCATCTTACGGGAGAACTCGTACCGTTGACAATCTCACCCTATCTCCCTTAGCATCAAGCACTTGATAGGCTGTCGCGATTTCCGCTACGCGGGGAGCCACCTGTGATTAAGCTGGACATCATCAACGAAGTGGTCAACAAGACCGGAATCACCAAAACCAAGGCCGAACTGGCCGTCGAAACCGTCTTCGAAAGCATGAAGAACGCGCTCGGCAAGGGCGATCGCATTGAGCTGCGCGGGTTTGGCGTATTTAACGTGCGGCCACGCAAGACGGGCATCGGCCGCAATCCGCGTACTGGCGCCGAGGTTTCCATTCCTCCCGGCAAGGCCGTCCGGTTCAAGCCAGGCAAGGAATTGCAGTCCATCGACTGATCCGGTCGCCCGCTGGGACTCTCTCCGGCGGGACGTTATCGTTGATCGTTAATCGGCGATCCTGCACCGCGCTTTCGGCATCGAATGAGTTTTAATGTCTGAGCCTATCCCCCAAGTGCCTTCCGCAGTCGAGTTTTCGCGTCCGGTGGAAGTATTCGTCGTGCGCGCCTACCGGCAACGCTACTGGCTTCATTTTCTTTTGTTGCTGGCTACAATTTTCACCACACTGGTCGTCGGGGCTCGCATGGAATTCAATTTCCTGCAAAGGCTTCCCGTTTTTTATACGGGATACGACAGTCTTTCGCTCTTTCCCCTGCAGTGGGCCCTGCATTCCTCGCATTTGCTGCTGGGGATTCCCTTCGCGTTCACGGTAATGCTGATTTTGCTGGCGCACGAAATGGGGCATTACTTTTACTGCCAGCGATATCGTGTCGGCGCAACTTTGCCGTTCTTCATTCCTTTCCCTTCACTTTTCGGAACCCTGGGAGCGTTCATACGCATTCGAGCGCCCATCCGCTCGCGCTCCGATTTGTTCGATATCGGCATCGCCGGGCCAATCGCCGGATTTGTGGTGGCTATTGTCGTTCTGTTTCTTTCTCTGGGGTTGTCGCAGCCCGCTTCGCCAGTGTCGCCGTCCGACAAGATTCAGCTTGGGCTGCCGCTGATTTTTTATGCCATGCACAGCGTCCTGGCCGGGGTGGGACTATCTCATGGGACAGCGTCACTTCCGTTGGCCCGCCTGGAACTCCATCCGGTGGCGGTTGCCGCATGGCTCGGTATGTTTGCCACCGCCCTGAATCTACTTCCCGGGGGACAACTCGATGGCGGCCACATCATCTTCTCTTTGGCTCCCCGCGGGCACCGCTGGGTTTCGCGGGCGGTGATCTTGGCGCTTATTCCGATGGCGGTTTACTACTGGGCGGGCTGGCTGATGTGGGCAGGTTTGCTGGCCTTGAGTGGATTGCGTCATCCCATCGTTCCGGAGTGGAGTGAGGTAAATGGCGCTCGCCGCTGGCTGGCCGTCTTCGCCCTGTTGATGTTGGCGCTGACCTTCGCTCCTGCTCCGGTGGCTCACAGCTCGCTGATCGAGGTGATAAACAGTTCCGGCAAGGCTAGAACTTCACCGCTCTCAGTCTTCCACGACTCGCGAAGTCATTTCCTCCGCCGGTTCGCCGCCCACTGCGGTCTGAGCAACAATCAGGCGGCGCGCTTCCACGCGAATCTTAGGCAGGTGGAGGTAAAACCAAATGGAGCCTGCAACAGCCGCCACCGCGCCTCCTCCGACGGTGAGCGGAGCGCCGATGCGATCAGCCAAAGCGCCGCCGAAAAATGCTCCGAATGGGGCTAACCCCATGAACATCATCGAGTAGACGGCCATCACGCGCCCGCGAAGATGGTCCGGCGACATTGCCTGGACCAGCGTGTTTGAGGACGACATTTGTAGCATCATCCAAAAACCTACTGGCAGCAACAACGCTGCCGAGAGCCAGAAATTCCGGGAACTGGCGAAGAGAACGAGGAGACGCCAAAAGCTCCGCAGGAAAACGCTACCCATCGCCCCAGCCCGCGCACACCGGTGCGTGAGGCCAATGTCAGAGCCCCCAGCAATGCGCCAGCGCCGGTTGCGCCCATAAGAATTCCCAACCCGCTGGCCCCACCATGCAAAATCTTATCGGCGAAAATAGGCATAAGGACGGTGTAGGGCATGGCCACCAGACTGACCAAACCCAGCAGGAGCAGAATCACCCAAATCGGCTTGGTATGGCGCACAAAGCGAAAACCTTCCATCATGTGCGCCACGGGAGAAGCTGCTGACGCCAGCCTCGAGGGATTCGGCACCCGCATCATAAGCAGCCCGGCGATTACCGCAATGTAACTAATGCCATTCGCGAAGAAGCACCAACCCTCCCCAATTTTAGCGACCAGAATTCCGGCAACCGCCGGCCCCACGATGCGCGCCGCATTGAACATGGAAGAGTTGAGCGCGATGGCATTCATCAAATCTTCTTTGCCGACCATATCCACCAGAAAAGCCTGTCTGCCAGGAATGTCAAACGCATTCACCACCCCGAGCAAGGCCGCAAGAACGAGCACGTGCCAAACCTGCACAAGATGCGTCAAGGTGAGAATGGCAAGACTGAGCGCCAGAATCATCGAAGCTATTTGCGTGGCAATGACGACGCGCTGGCGGCTGTAGCGATCGGCGACAATACCGCCAAGCGGCGCCACAAGGAACACGGGAAACTGGCTGCAAAAACCGGTTGTGCCCAACAGCAACGAGGAACCCGTCAGCCGGTAAACCAACCATGCCTCGGCGATGCTTTGCATCCAGGTGCCGGTTACCGAAATAAGCTGTCCGCTAAAGAACAGCTGGAAGTTGCGATGTTTGAGAGCGCGCAGGGTCAGAGCAAGAGCGCCAGATCTTCCGGTTAGTGTTGAGGTTTCCGATAACCCCTCTTCGCCTGCATCTGGACCACTGGAGTCAGCCATTTCGAATCTTTCTGATGGTTTTGGAGAGCTTTGTTACGTCTGTGGATGCGCAGAATTTTTCACGTAGATGCTAACTTCTCACGTCACCAAGTGATCACTTCCCGGAAACTTTCCGCTGAGTTAAAGTTTTTGGATGGTTGGAGGAACGAAGCGAGCCTTTACAGTATAACGGTTCGCGAAGCTGCCGTTGACCGAGGATTCCAGTTCTCGATCAGGTAATTGGACCGCAGGCGAAACGTCGAATAAGGAGAATGGCATGAGCACCCCCCCGGTTCGCTTCGAACGACGCCCCATGCAGCGTTTCGCATTGAACCTTCCGCTATCGGTGCGTTCGTCTACGAGCGGAGCAGTTAGCTCGGGGTTCACCCAAGACCTTAGCGCCCGGGGCGTATTCTTCTACACCGATTTGCCACTGGCCAAAGATGACCCTCTGGAACTCACTTTCGTCATGCCTTCAGAGATCACCCTGGCAGAGACCATGCGCGTCCGCTGTCGCGGCAAAGTCGTACGTGTAGTGGCGCCCGAGCGCGGGGCAACGTATGGGGTGGCGGTGCGCCTGGAAGGATACGACTTTTTATCCGAAAACGACCCGTTAGTCTCCGGCACGGGGGCTATTTCTCACGTTCCCGCCGCATCTCGTTCCGCTTCCGAACAGGAATCGCCGATGACGGGGTGCAATATCCCGAGCCCCAGTCTCACCTAGATCACCCTGCCTGTGCATATCTTTTATTTTGTATCCCTTGCGGGATGCGGGATTTGGTGTGCCTCGCCTTTCCAATTGTGTTTGTCTAACTTAAAATAAGTTTGGCCGTGGCTTGGCTTCTTACTGTAGGATTTCCAAAACTTCGCGAGATTTTTGTTCTACCGCGGCTACCGCGAGTTCACAAGAGGAGTGTGCGCCGAGGTGCGAGGTACCAAAGTCACTTGGCTCGATCTTGATCCATTCTTAACATGGTCTTACAGGTTTCTATGGTAACGGTGAGGACATTCTCATGCCGGGCGTAGCGGTGGCTCTACTTGCGGAGGATCGGGAGCGCCTTAGCATGCTCCAGAATCGCCTGGAGAGCACCCAGGCGGGCCAGATCGTGTTCAGCCACCACGGCTTTCCGACCGGCCCCAGCGACTCCATTCTGCGCCAGATCCAGGATGTGCACGCCGAAGTGGTGCTGGTGGATATCGATCCCCAAGCGGAACATCGCGCCCTGAGTACTCTGGAATTGCTGCACTCGGTTACCAGTGACATCGCGCTATTCGCCATTGGCGAGATGAACCGGCCCGCCACAATTGTCGCCAGTATGCGGGCGGGAGCAAACGAGTATCTGGAACGCACTCTTTCCTCCGACGCGATGGCGGAGGCCCTGGGGCGTTTTTCGGCCTCGCGAGTGAAGGCTCGTGCCGCCGCCGGCCGGGCCCGGGTATTTACAGTTGCCAATGCCAAGGGCGGCTCGGGCGCGACCACGGTTGCCGTGAACACGGCAGTTTCTCTGCAGGAATCGCACGGCAAGGTGCTGCTGGTGGATTTCGCGCCGCTCGGCCATTGTGCTCTCCATCTTAACGTGCGCCCGGCATTCGGGGTGTTCGACGCTTTGCAGAGCCTGCATCGCATCGATACTTCCCTGCTGGAAGGTCTGATGACGGAATGCAAAGGCGGTTTGCAGCTGCTGGCAGCTCCCCCGCAGCCGGCCACCCTGGAGCCTACGGCCGCTGAACTCGCTCGTCTGTTCGATCTGCTGGTTAGCCACTTCACTTACGTGGTGGTGGACTGCTCGGGGCGAGTGGATAAGATTGCCCGTCTGCTTTGCGAATTATCCAATGCGGTGCTGCTGGTGGCGCAGACAGACGTGGTCTCGCTCTGGAGCGCCGGCCGCATCCGGCCTTTCCTCGAAGAAGGCGCCAGCCGCGACCGGGTGCGCCTGGTTCTCAATCGTTACAAAAGAATCCCCGGGTTTTCGGACGAGGATTTAGAAAAAGCCACCGATTGCCGCCTGCTCTGGAAACTTCCCAACAATTACCAGGCCACTGCGCCTGCCATTGATAAAGGCTCGCCGGTCGCATTTCAAGACAGCAGCGACATCGGCCGTTCCTTCCGCCAGTTGGCGGACGCGCTGGCGGAAGCCTCCGCCAGCAGTGCCGGCTCACTCGATCTGGTCTATACCCACGACAAGCCAGATCGCCGCAAGAAGGCGGCGGGGAATCTCCTCATCCCTTCCCTGCGCGCCGGACAGTAGACCGCACGCGACTTGCCCGCGACGTTTCTCTGTGGTTGGATTTCCGGCAGAAACGCCAGATCTCTTCGGGAAAGATTTTATCTTCCTGCCGCCTTGGCGTCGGCGGGCGCATAAACCGCGGGATTGGTACACACCTCGTAGTACCAGCGGTCGGTCCAGCGCTTCAAACTGAAGTCGTCGGTGTTGATTTGAGCTACCCGGCTGGCGCGTACGACGATCTTGCGAAAAATATCTCCTCCCAGTGGAACCAGGGCGGTGTGGAGGCGAAACTCTTCGCTTCCCCACAGCGGGGGCATCTCGGCCCGGCAAGGTTCCAATGAGATCTCCTGCCCCAACTGACGGAATGCGGCTTCGCTCATGCGGATGCCATTGACGTTGTAGCTCATCAGGAAATCATCCGGATTCTCCGCGGTCTCGGTGTCGCCGCCGGATTGCAAGGCATAGACGTTGAAACTGCCCTCCACCCGGCTCATGTTCTTGCGAATCTTCTTGCTGCAAGAGGCCAGGCGGTCGCTCTCATTGAGGGCGTCGGAAATCATGATGCGGTCTTCTCCATCCATCAGGTACATGGGAGCGGAATCCTGGAAGGAGATGCCTATGCCCAGCTCCAGGGAAGGCAGTCCTGCGCGCTCCAGCAGCTGGTTGTAGCCGCGGACAATCTCGATAATTTCGCGCGCCAGCACGCAAGCCCGGCCCACCGCCACGCCCGGCTGATTTTGCCGCTCCAGAATCGCCAGGATGATCGCATCCCCCTCCAGAAAGACTTTCGTAGCGCGATATTTTGCCAACAACTTGTTCACCGGATCGTAAAAATTAAGACTGAAATACGAGGCCGGATTCAGTCCGCGCTCCAACAGCGAGCGCGTCAAGCGCGACGAATCGCGTACATCGGCCTTTAACACGACGTGGCGCGCGATCTTTTCCTCGGCCGGCACGTGTTCGTCGCGCAGCAGGAACTCATACAGCGTGCTGTTCATCGCCGAGAGTTCCCGCATTTTGTCGTTGCCGATCAAATTGGCGCTATCCATCGCCTCATTCAACGTGCCCAAGCGGCGCATATCGCGGTGATAGCGCATAAAATCGCGCAGAAAGCGCACCGCGATTTTGGCCCGATCGGTTCCCCGGCAGTTTGCCACCCGTTCGACGGCGGCGTACAGCCTGACCCCGGACAGCTTACCGTGTTCTGCAATCAGCCTTTCCACACGGTTCCGCTCTTCCTTCGAAATCAGCGCATTTTTCAATTGCTGGGGGTTAATGAACGGGGAGTGTTCCGGCAACAGCGGCAGCACCTCGTAGCCTGCCAGAACATGGTTCATTACTTCATATTTCTCCAAAATATCCATCCACAATTGCAGGCGGGTACTTTGCGATCGCTGCTGCGCGGTCGAAGCGTCTCCGCTTCCATCCCCGACCAACTCTTGCGCGTTGTCGGGCACATTGAGCCAGCGGTCCAGGGTGGACTCGGCGTCCGTCCCGGTTTCGAGATCGAGTGATTGCAGAAACTCACACACCATCCGGCGAATTTCGAAGAAGCGGTCGGGATCGCGGTCGAAATTGCCGAACATGAAGTAATGCTGCGCGTTGAGATAGTCGTCTCGCCCGTCTTCGCTGAAGATCAGCGGATTCAGGAACAGCTTGTACTCCGACTCCGCCCGGGAACCAAAGAAGGAACGCCGGGTGCGGGCCAGAGTTTCTCTCTCAATCTCGCGCAGGGTGTGGAAGATTTCCTGTCCGGCTTTGCGGAGAACGATCTTCTTCTGGATCTGAAAAGCCGCTACGCACTCCCGATACTCGAGAGCCTTCTCGTGCCGCACCCCTTCATAATTGCGCAGGAGCATGCGGCAGCGCTCCAGCATGTGGGCAAACTGGGCCGTGAGTTCCACGCGCAGGAATTTGAGAATGGCTACACGCGCCAGCATGTCCACGGCGAGGCTTTCTAATGCCTTCGCCTGGTTCAAAGCGCTCAGGTGCAAATCGGTGAGCAGGGGCTTCAGTTCGATTTGCTCAGCCCGCGGCTGAATCTTCGGCTTCATGCCTCTGACAAAGTACTCCGGCGGCTCTTCCGGCGGTGCTTCCGCGGCCAGCAATATACCCACGTTGCCGTGCTGAGCGATCAGCTTCGCCAGGTGCGGGCGTATCTTCTCCACAAATGCGCGGCTCAGGTGAACGTCGTGCCGCAGGTTATCCACTCCTAACTGCAAGCCTTCCAGGGACAGGGTTGGCGAATATCCGGTCAGTATTGGAGGCTCCATGGGCTCGGAGGAGCGTCCGAAGCGAAACTTGGGAATGGGAATTCGTGGCATTGTGCTTGTTATTCGTTGCGAAGCTCGGCAGTAACCGAAGCGGCAAGCACACTCGTGCGTCTTCCTTGTAGGGAAGCCGTTACTTGCCCTGCTGGTCGAGCCTAGCACGCTGTGGCTGGCGAACAAACGTTACTCAAGTTACGGCGGCCAGCCGGTTTGATGTTCTCTTCGCGAAGCTGGATCAAAACACAGGAGGGTGGCCGTAAATTGAGACTGCCTCTATGGTTGCATTTTGGATTGGCTTCATGGATCACCTCGAAAAGCGCAGCCGGACCCCAATGAATTCCGGCAGCAGCATTCCGGCGGTGTTACAATTTTGTTTATAGAGTTTATAGAGCAGATACTTCGCAGGTGGGAGGAGTTTATGCTCAAAAGTAGGCTGTCAGTTTTCGCGATTCTTTTCTTCTTTTCGATTTCGCTCCCAGCTCAACAGAACCCTGAGCCGAGTCCAGCTCCGGCGGCCAAAACTCCGATCCTCATTCCGCTGCAGGCTTCGCACAAGACCAATCCGGTGAAGGTGACGCCCGAATCGCTCGAGAAGGGCAAGAAGTGGTGGGCCATTGACTGCGCCATGTGCCACGGCCAGAACGGTGATGGGAAAGGCGAGACGGCGCGCGACATGAAACTGCAGATTCCCGATTTCAACGATCCGGCCACGCTGAAAAGCCGCACCGACGGCGACCTGTTCTACATCATCGAGAAGGGGCATCAGGACATGCCGCCGGAAGGCACGCGGCTGAAGCCGGAAGAATATTGGGATCTGGTCAACTACGTGCGGTCGCTTGCCAAGGCGAAACCGCAGCCCGCCGAGGAGCACAAGCAGCAATAGGGCCTGATCGGAAGCGCTTCTGGCGATTTAATCGTGTGGTCGCATCCGCCTCGCCGACCAACACGCGTAAGCCTGTTGCCAGCCGGTTTCACGAATATCCCATTTTCCCTATTAATTACTTGACAAGATCGGGCGAGCGGTATTTATTCAAGATAGTTGAATATATACAGATGGAGGTCGTACCATGGTCCGTTCACTATCGGCTGGAATAATGATGTGCTTGCTGTTGGCTGCGCCCCTGTCGGCCGATCTCAGGCCTGTCGGCGCCCGCAAAACCGCACCCGATTTCGTTTTGAACGACTCTGCCGGTGCTCCGATCCATTTGTCCGCTTTTAAAGGAAAGGTTGTGTTGCTCGATTTCTGGGCCACCTGGTGCACGGGGTGCAAAGTCGAAATTCCCTGGTACGTTGAGTTCCAGGATAAATACAAGTCTGACGGACTCTCGGCTGTCGGTGTCTCCATGGACGACGACGGGTGGAAATCCGTGAAGCCCTTCCTTGCGGAGCACACAATGAATTATCCGGTTGTGATCGGCAATCGGAACATGGCGAATCAATTTGGGCTGACTAATATGCCTTTAACCCTCCTGATTGACCGCCAGGGAAAGATCGCCGATTCGCATGCTGGCATGGTGGATAAGAACGCCTTTGAGAAGGAAATTCGTACACTTCTTCAGGAAACCGCCCACTAGGAGGAGCAGGATGTCCCCGCGCAACTTGCTTGGCGAATTTGAATTGATGGTCATGCTGGCGCTCATCCGCTTGGGCGAGGATGCCTATGGGGTTCCGATCTCTCGGGAAATTGAGGCTGGCAGCCGACGCGAGGTGAAACTGGGCAGCGTCTACGCTGCGCTCGAACGGCTAGAACAGAAGGGCTTGGTTGCCTCCCGAGTGGGGGATCCGACTCCCGAGCGAGGCGGCCGTGCCAAACGATACTTTCAAGTGACACCAAAAGGGCTGCGCGAGGTCCGCCATCTTCGCCACACGCTGATCAGGTTGTGGCAAGACCTGCCAGAACTGGAAGGAGGACGGGCATGAAATCGCCCAAGCCACCGGCTGTTGCCACATGGCTTTTAGAGCATGCGGTTGTCGGTGAGAAGAACGAGGCACTCGCCGGCGACCTATCGGAGGAACTTCCACGCCGACGATCGGCTGCTTGGTACTGGCGGCAAGTATTCAATGCAATCTTGATTGCCTTCATAAGATTCCTGCTCACGCAATGGTGGGCTGCCCTGTATGCTCTTGGATGGACGATCTTTATTGCAGAGTTCTGGCCCCGCATCTGGTTCAGTCCGCCGCTTCAGTCTCTTCTCGGTTGGGGAATCAATCACGATTGGCCAGCGTCCATAATTTATGGAATTGCCACGTACACAGCGCTGATCACGGTAATTATTTGGTTAGCCCTCAGCTTCCTTGTTCTGCTGACTCGACGATTTAAACTGCGGGCATTTTTTCGGGGGCTGCTAAGTGGTCTGGTGATGGCTGTGGTCTTCAATGTAACCGAGTTGCTCTTGCCCTGGACAGCTCGCGCAACCGCAGGATGGCTGCCATTCTTCGTCGCAGTTCTGGTATCAGTGGCGGTTATGCAATCAGGCGCGACAGATTTACGCCGATGCCGCCCAGAGCAATGAGGATGCTGATTGTGAATCCTGCCAAGCCACCAGCCATTGCAACTTGGCTCTCAGAACATGCCGTCCTCGGCGAGAGCAACGAAGCGCTTACGGGCGACCTTCTGGAAGAATTTCAGCGATGCCGCTCGGTTGCCTGGTACTGGCGGCAAGTAGGGGGCGCGATCCTCGCCGGCTTTATTGCAGAGGTACGCGCCGAATGGTCAGCGGCCGGATACGCCATTCTCGGCACCTTCGCTTTCGCGTCGCTTTGGACCGCCATTGTTACTTCGGACTTTTGCCAGCGAACGCTTGCGGTAGCAATCTACTACTGGAGTTTTTGGCTGGTTAGCCAGCCCCTGTCCCAAACCTATCTCACTGTAATCTCGTTCGCCTTTGACTTGGTCAAGATGGCTATCGGCCTGAGCATTTATCTCATGGTGACGAGAAGCTTTGATCCAAAGAGATTTTGGCGCGCTTTGGTGGCTGGCTTTGCCACATTTCTACTTATCAACCTGGGGGAGATTTTCCTCCACAGACACATCCTGCTCCTAGCGCGACTTGTGGATCTGTTCGGGTGGGACGCTTACCTGTACGATTTGCCATGGCTGCGAATTTTCATCCCCCTGCTGCTATCCATTTGGACTGCGCAGCCCCACTGGACGCGCAGGCGGCCAAAATTGATGCCGACATGAACTCTTCCTTGCTCTTTAGGGCTTTCGTACGGCTTCACACCTTCAGGAATATCCGCCTCCGGTACAACACCCACATCGCCGCCCAGCAGAGCGCCACGTACGCCAGGGCGTACACAAGCGATGCATTCGCCGGGCTGCCCAGGGGCGCAAACACCCGGTCATAGATCACTTCGTGCCAGAAAAAGACTCTCCCATTCGGCATTTTTACCCGCACGCTGTCGAGGAAACCCGCCAGCGCCTCCGAGAGCACATAGGCTGCGATGGCGTTCATACCGAACACAAGAAAAGGTTCGGTCCAGCGCCCGCGCCAGCGGCGCATATCCAGCACCCAGTAGCAAAGAGCCAGGCACAGCAGCGCCAGGCCGGCCGTGAACAGCACGTAGGAGCTCGTCCACAGCTTCTTATTGATTGGGAGCCAAAGGTTCCAAACTTCCCCGGCAGTGGTCAGCAGAATGCCGCAGGACACCATGCCCGCTAACTTTGTAGAGAGGCTACGATAGGAACGCAGCCAGGTGCCGGTGAGCAATCCAATGAGGCAAGTAGCAAGGGCAGGGACCGTGCTCAGCAGGCCCTCCGGATCGCGCGCACGCTCATATAAGTGACCCCAGAACAATTTCCGGTCGAGCCATGCCACAAGGTTACGGTTGGGGTCCAGCAAGGGAATATCGTGCGTGGGTACGCCATAGCCGGGTACCGGCACATAGCGCATGATAATCCAATAACCTACGAGGCAGGTCAAAGCTACCGCGGCTTGTGTTCTTCGTCCGCTCCACAGGGCCAATGCCGCCGTGACAACATAGCAGAGAGCGATGCGTTGCAGCACGCCATAAACCCGCAGGGTCGCAAGATGATAATGATTCGGGAACCCGTTAATGAACAAGCCAAGCGCAAACAACATGGCGCCGCGCCAGAGAACGTGCAGAATCAACTTGCCGCGCGAGTTTCCTTTCCTTATCCGCGAGCGGAACGAGAACGCCATGGCTACCCCCACGATAAAAACAAAGAAAGGGAAAACAAGATCGGTGGGGGTCCAGCCGCTCCAGAGAGAATGCCGCAGGGGTGCGTACGAGACCGGGCCATCCCCGGGGTCGTTGACCAGAATCATGGCCGCAATGGTGGCCCCGCGGAATACATCCAGGGACATCAATCTGTCGGCGACAGGTGGGGGAGCCGTGCTAGTGGTAGTAACGGCCGTGGACTGAATAGGCTCCAATGGGCGCATTTTAACATGCGTTCCGGCGTGATCCTGGTGGGTACCCGGATGCTACAGTAGTGGTGATTGCCCCTCGAAGGAGTCTTATGCCAACGCTGATCCCGCAGGCCACTCGCATTCAGGCATCCGGCAACAAACCGAAACTCATTGATGAATACATTGGCCGGGTTAATTCGAAAACCGACGCGGTGAGCGTAGCTCACATGCACAGCCCGCAAGGGTGGATTGAGCCTGGACAGACGCCCGAGTTCGAGGAGTTCACGCTCGTTCTGAAGGGAACCATGCGCGTGCGGCACAATGCAGGGGAGATGGATGTTAGCGCGGGCCAGGCAGTGGTGGCGCATCGCGGGGAATGGGTGCAGTACTCCACGCCGCACGAAGGGGGAGCCGAGTACATTGCAGTCTGCGTGCCGGCATTCTCAATGGGTACAGTCCATCGTGACGAGTAATCCAGCGGCTGGCGTGACACTCAAGATCCTGGCTGGCCCGTCAGTCGCTGGAATGGAAGCCGGTATTGAGGTCGGAAGGAAATGGCGGGGACGACGGGACTCGAACCCGCGGCCTCTGCCGTGACAGGGCAGCGTTCTAACCAACTGAACTACGTCCCCACTTCGTTCACAGCGGTTCTGTCACAACCGCCTTTCGATTGTAGCATCACTGTTCACATCCGGTCAGGGGCGGTTCCATATCGGAATCGGCTTCAAAATGATTTGCCGCTCCCAGGAGAAAGCTGGAGCTCACCATGTGGAATAGGCGGTGCCGTCGCTGCCGGTCTGTTCAGAAGAGCTGTGCACATCGTCGATGCCGCCCGATTGCTCGTCTGGCGAAAGCAGCGTTTCATCTTCTTGCACCACACTCCAGTCAGGCTTGTTGGTGATGGGATCATTGGGAATTTGCTTGATGTAACCTGCGGTGACCAGATCCTCCAGTGATTCCGGGGCCTTCTGTTTGTCGAGCGTGTATTGCGAAATGAGCGTGCGCAGCGTAAACAGGTTTTGCTTCAGGACCGATTCTCGTGCTCGAACGACGGACTGCCTATAGGCGGGAATCGCAACCGCAATCAGGATCAGCATCATGCTGATCACCATCATTAACTCGATCAGCGTGAAGCCCCGGCCTTTTTCCTTGCGCAATCTCGCCATTTACCAATCCCTGTACTTGGTGCCGTCCAGTGCCGTACCCAGCGACTTGGTGTATACGTCGAACACGTTATCGCCGCCCCAGGAGTCCGAATCCGCGTCGTCCTGTTCCGAACGGAGACCCCATTCGGTGTTGCCCGTCATCGGATCCACCGGAATTCTCCGCAGATAGCGCACCTTTTTACCGCCTTCATCCTGTCCCTTGACCAGGGTTTCCAGGTCGGGCGGATATCCGAAGCTGTCCACCTTGATCTGGAAAGCCCCTCGGTCGGCGTCGTTCTTGTAGCGGTCGATGGCGTCCCGCATCTCCCAGAGGTCGCGCCTCAACTCATGTTCCCTTTCGCGCTTGATGGTAACCCGCGCTAAGGGCACGGCCAAGCTGGTCAAGATCAGAAGAATGGCCGTGGCCACGATCAGTTCAATTAGGGTGAAGCCAGCCGGGCTGCCAAGCCGAGCGGGAGCCCGCTCAGACCTAATGGGTGCGGGCACGGGTGGAATGTTCTGCAGCATGCAGGATTCGCGGCGGAAATACTTGGTCAACAGAAACTCGCTTACCTTATTGTACGGTTACGGTGGCGGCCGCGCCAGCGACCGGGATGGCTTGCATCCGCGGATCTCGCGCGCCGCCCTTTGAAATAGCCAACATACCCTGCCCGGCGGCCTTGGCCTCGAAGGTTAAAGTGATGACTGAACCCTGGCCGGAAACGCCATTTGCGCCGGGCGGCCGCGAGGCCGTGATTTGCATCGTGCCGCTGCCCTCGTCCTCGCCGCGGTGCGCCACCACTACCGCTTGCCCATCCTGCGAGAGAAACCCGCCGTTCGAAACATTCAGTACCTGCAGCAGCTTGGGATCGTAGCTCAACTGCAGCGGAACCGAGTAAACGTCCTGCGCCCCACTGAGCAGAATATTGACCGCGAAGGTAGATCCTACTTTGGCCATAGCAGAAGCCGGATCGAAGCTGAAGCTTGCCGGAGTTGCTGGCTGAGCAGCTTGTTGCGGCGCGCCTCCCTGAGCCGGAATATTCTGGCCGTCAGGGCTGGCTCCTTGCGCCGCAGAATTTGCAGGCTGTGCCGGTGACGCGGAAGCACTTGCTTGACCCGAATGAGTTCCTGGCAACTCGAGTGGCCTAACCTGACTTAGCTGGATCGCATTTGCCGTACCAACCGAAAGCGCTCGCTGGCTCAATTCGCTGAGTTGTACTTTGCGGACAATGTGGGGGATCAGCGCAAAGACCACTTCGTTCTGGCGGTGGTCGGTCTGCGTCTGAGAGAACAAATACTTCAGAATCGGAATCTGACCTATACCTGGAATCCCACTGATGGAGCGAACATCCTGGTCCTCGAAAATGCCCCCTATCAGGGTCACCTCACCATTCGCCAGACTGAACTGCCCATCAAAGGTTTTTTGGCCGATAACCGGCTGGGTAATTCCGCCAATATTTTGCTGCCCAGTGACAGAAGAAACCTCCATTGTCAGTTTCAAAGCAACTTCGCTGTCGGCATGAACCTGGGGCGTGATCTCAATCTTTACCCCGACATCCTGGTAATTAAACTGAGTGTTGACCAGCGGATTGATACCAACCCCACCGATACCAGGTTGGAAGGATCCCGTCGCGACTGGAATTCTCTCGCCAATCTTCAGAGAAGCCTTCTGCCCATCCGTAGAGCGGATTTGTGGGTTCTGGATCAATTTGGTGTTACTGTCGCTAAACAGAGCACTGGCGGTTGCCGCTGGGATCGTCACCGTGAAATCGGTAGCGTTCAGATTTCCCAAACGGTTCAGGTTCACCTGATTTGGCGTCCCCGAGGTGTTTGTGGCGGTCGTGGTCGTGGTAGTGCTTCCGTTGGTTATGTTGTTGAGATTGTTTTGCAGCGCGACGGTGGCACTGGTAGGCGGGTTGATCCCCAAAGTCTTCGCTTTGTCCCGGCTCACTTGAAGAATAGCTACATCCACGACAACTTCCGGCTTGGCGTGGTCGAAATCATTGACCAGTTTTTCCGCCAAAGCAACTTCGTCCGGCGTTCCGCGCACGACCAGCGCACCCTGCGAGGGCAGGCTCTGAATCTTTGTGATACCCACGATCTGGCGCATGGTATTGCTAAGGTCCTGCAGCTCCGTCGGCTGGGAAAGGTCCGCCAAAAAAAAAGTCTTGATGACGCTCTGCTCGATTTCTTTGCGCTTCGCCTGGCTGTCCTGCGCTACGAAAATAGTATTCGGGGTTACTACCCGATAGAAGGTTTTGGATTCCAGTGCAATAATCTGCAGCGCCTGCTGAAGGGTAACGTTATTTAATGGGACTTTGATCCGCCGGGAAGTGTAATCCGGGTCAAACAAAACATTGATACCCGCCAGTTTGCATACGGTTTCATAAATTGTCTTAGTGTCATCGGTCGCAACCAGAGTAATGGGTAGATTCTCAATGGGCGCCAGTTCGACGGGGCCAGGCACTTGCGCCAGGCGCTTCTCAATCGCGTCTGGAGCAGGCGCAGCGGAACGGGGCGCCGGCGATTTGGCCTGCTCGATCATCTTTTGGGTTTCTTTGATTTCCTGCTTGGCAATAAAGCTGGAGGGATCGATCTCCGCCGCTTTCTGAAACTCGGCTAAGGCCTCATCCAGCTTGCCGGCCTCGCGCAACAGCTGCCCGCGGTGCACGTGCGAAGCTGCCGCCAGGAAGCGCAACCGCTCAAAAGAGGCGCGGTAGCTTAAGTTTTTCGGTTTCAAATCGTAGGCCTGCTTGTAGTCGTCGTAGGCCTGCTCGTAGTTCTGCCGAGCCTCGGCATCCTGACCCTTCTGGTACCAGGATTTGGCCTGGTCGGCAGCAGCAGGGAGCGTGAGGGCTGCAACCATCAACAGAAGAGCCGCCGGGCGCAAGCAACGCGTCATCAGAATTGTTCCCTTGCAGGGTTTTTCCACCAGATCATCCTTGCCCGGCGCTTAGAACTTGGCACGTATGTTGTTGAAGAAACTGGATGAAGGGATTATAGCATCGGCTGTGCAGCCGGGAAGCACACTGGAACATCGTTGTATAGCCACTAGTCTTAGTCCAAATGGTCGGCATTCACCGTGCGAGGTGGTTACCGCATCAATTTAGCTGCGGACCGGAGAAAATGCTGGAATGCTTCACTTGCGGTAACCTAGTTCCAGCCATGGCCCGGCAAAGCGCCCATCCCACGAAACCGAATCCGGAAAAGAATCCGCGGCGCGATCCGACGGCGGCGGGCCAGCGCGACGCGGCAGTCAACCGCGTGGCTTCGCACAATTATTTTCTCTTAGAGAAATTTGAGACCGGTGTGGCCCTGACTGGGACGGAGGTCAAATCGGTACGCTCAGGCCTGGCCAATTTGAAAGACTCCTACGGGCTGATTAAAGACGGCGAACTATGGTTACTGAACGCCCATATTGGCCCCTATGAGCACGGCAACATTTTTAACCATGCGCCGCTGCGCACTCGCAAGTTGCTGGTGCACAAGGATGAGATCCGCAAGCTGATCGGCAAGACGCAACAGCGCGGGCTCACGCTCATTCCGACACGGATGTACTTCAAGAATGGCCGGGTGAAGGTCGAACTAGCGCTGGCGAAGGGCAAACAGCTTTGGGACAAGCGCGAAACCGAACGCCGGCGCACCGCCGACAAGGAAGCCAGAGAGGCCGTCGCCAGAGGGCGCAAAGGCAGCTAGAGCCGTTCCAATGAAAGTTCACCGCGCTCGGCGCAACTTCACAATCCCAACTGTCAACCTGGAAATCGGCATGCCTTCGGTCCATGAAGCCTTGACCCGGCTCGACCAGGAACTCGCCCTGGCCCGGCGCAAGGGTCTGAAAATCCTGAAGCTGATTCATGGCTATGGTTCCAGCGGAGCCGGAGGCGACATTCGCCTGGCCGTGCAACTCCGGCTGGCGGCGATGGCCCGCGATCGCCAGATTCGCCATTGCATTTTTGGAGAAAACTGGTCGCGATCTGACGAACAAACCTGGCGGCTGATCCAGGCCAGACCAGAGCTCAAGGCCGACCGCGATCTAGGACGGAAAAATTTGGGTATAAGCATTGTGATTCTCTAGGAACAAGCCCGAAGGATCCGGTAGCGATCTACGCTGCTCCAGTGAGTCCATCCAAGTGCCAAGATAAGCTTGCAAGAATTTATCGGCAACGGTTCGTGGTTTTCGTATACCCTTTGTATTCCCAATTGCTGGCTCCTTTGAAAGATATCCACATGACAGATCCGCAGAACCCAAGACGCAGTTTCGTGAAAACGGCGGGAGTCGCCATGGCTTCGGCGGCGTTTCTAAACCTGCCCGAGAGCGGCCAAGCAAAAACAGCCAAAACTGCGGCAAAGTCTGCGGTTTACGATGTCACCGCCTTCGGCGCCAAAGGCGATGGCCAGACGGTGGACACTCCCGCCATCAATCGGGCCATTGAGGCTGCGGCCGAGGCCGGCGGGGGCACGGTGCTCTTCCCTGCCGGAAAGTATCTTTGCTATTCCATCCACCTCAAAAGCCACGTGGCCCTGCAGCTTTCTACGGGGGCAACGATCCTGGCGGCAGATACGCCAGCGGATGGAAAACAAGCGTACGATCCTGCCGAATCGAACAAACCCTGGGAGAACTATCAGGACTATGGCCACAATCACTGGCATAACAGTCTGATCTGGGGCGAGGGCCTGGAGAATGTCGCCATCCTCGGGCCGGGGCTGATTTGGGGAAAGGGCCTGAGCCGGGGTGACGAGACGAAACCGAAAGCGGAAGATCCCGGGGCTGGCAACAAGGCCATCGCGCTGAAGAATTGCCACAATGTTTTGTTGCGCGATTTTGCCATTCTGCACGGTGGCCATTTCGGCATTCTCGCGACCGGAGTGGATAACCTCACCATTGACAATCTCACCATCGACACCAACCGCGACGGCATGGACATTGACTGCTGCCGGAACGTCCGCGTCTCAAACTGCAGTGTGAATTCTCCGTGGGATGACGGCATTTGCCTGAAAAGTTCTTACGCGCTTGGCTATGCGCGCGCCACGGAGATGGTCACGATTACGAATTGCATGGTAAGCGGCGATTTTGAGGAAGGAAGCCTGCTCGACGGCACTTTTAAACATTTTGGCCCGGGTGCAGATACCTGGAGGGCTGGCCGAATCAAGTTTGGAACCGAGTCCAATGGCGGGTTCAAAAACATTACGATTTCCAACTGTGTGTTCGACGGTTGCCACGGCCTGGCACTGGAAACGGTGGACGGCGCGCTGCTGGAAGACGTGACCATCACCAACATCACCATGCGCGATATCGTGGACGGTCCGATTTTCTTGCGTCTGGGCGCTCGCATGCGCGGGCCGGACGGGATTCCGGTTGGGCAACTCCGGCGAGTGACCATTAGTAACATCGTGTGCTCCAATGCAAGCGGGTCCATGTCCTCGATTCTGAGTGGCATTCCAGGGCATGAAATTGAAGACGTGAAACTGAGCAACATCTATATTCAGCATCGCGGCGGCGGAAGTGCGGAGGATGCTGCACGGAAGTTGGCTGAAAATGAAAAGCACTATCCCGAACCGGGCATGTTCGGTGTGACCCCGTCGCAAGGATTTTTCGTCCGCCATGTGCGCGGCATCGAGATGAACGACGTCAAGATTGTCTGCGAGAAAGAGGACGCGCGGCCGGCATTCGTTTTAGATAATGTAGAGAACGCCGATTTCTTTCACATCAACGCTCCGCCAAGTGCGACCAAGACCGTGTTCGCGCTTGATCAAGTGGAGGATTTCAGCGTGCAGCAAAGCAAAGGGGTTCCCGACACCTCGTCAAAGCAAGCGGATTCGAAGCAGCTTTAGCTGGAACATGGCGGCGCTTCGTTGTGGGCTTGCGCGGACGATTGCCGCGGTTCCGGCTTCTCAGTTTTCCGCCAAAGCTGTTTCGATCGCCTTCTCCGCCAATGGGGCCATGATCTTGTAGCCGCCGGCATTGGGGTGCAACCCGTCCTGAGCCAGCTCTTTTCTCAGCATTCCCTTTTCATCGACCATGGCGCTGAAGTAATCGAGGTATAGGCAACGATTCTTTGCGCAATAATTTTTCAGCCAGCGGTTGAGTTCGAAAATCCGTTCTGGCGGGCGTCGGATCAAACGCAACTCGGCTTCCGGGGTGTAGTTGTGCACCGGCAACACCGAGGAAAGGATCACGCCAATATCGTGCACCTGCGCCAGTTCCGCCATCGAAGCGATGTTGTTCTCAATATCTTCGAGGCGCATCGGCCCGGTGTTTCCGCCAATGTCATTTGTCCCCGCCAGAATCACGACCAACTTGGGATGTAAATCAATCACGTCCGGGCGAAAACGAATCAGCATCTGCGGCGTGGTCTGTCCGCCGATGCCGCGATTCACGTAAGGCTTACCGGGGAAATACTCGTTCAGATTCCATCCGTCCGTGATGGAATCTCCCATAAACACGACCCGTTTTTCGCCATAGGCTGGCGAACCCAAGGCGGCATTGGCCTCACGGTAGCGCTCCAATTCGCCGAAATCGTTCATCCAGACATCAACCCGCGACTTCCGGTACTCCTCCAGTTGCTGGTTTGCCCGTTGTTCAGGAGTCATCTGCTGTGCCCAAGCGAACGACAAGAGTAAAGTCAGCGTGCTGCATCCGGCAATCACAAAATGGATTCTATTCTTCATAGTTTTTTTCGACTCTGCTTTCCCACACTTCCGCCAGATACGATAGTCTTTTTAACAGTTCCCAGGAGATTAACTTTTGCGCCATCTGGACCGCTTGCAGCCTCTCGCTCTTCTTGTGCTTCGACTCGTGCTCGGTGCCATCATGATTGCTCATGGGTACCCCAAGGTGTTCGGAGGCCTTTCCCATCATGTGGAGTCAGTACGTCATCTCGGCCTCCCCGGCTGGCTGGCCTACTGCTCGGCTGCCGCCGAGTTCCTTGGTGGCATCGCGGTTCTGCTTGGCCTTCTTACTCGGGTTGCCGCGCTTGCCATCCTCGTTGACATGGCGGTTGCCATCGCAAAGATACACTGGAAAAACGGCTTCACGGGAAGTGGAAATTATCAGTTCCCCCTTGCGCTGGCTGCGATGGCCTTCCTGTTGGTTTTCTTTGGTGCGGGGCCGATCGCTCTCGATTCTATTCGCCGCATCGGTGGTGGAAGGAGGAAGAAGACTGGCTAACGCAAAGTTGATCCCCTAGTGAAGGGCAATCGGCGACAATTCGTCTTGGTGCAGCGGCAGCCTTCCGCTATACTTCCGCCGCCGGTCAACCCATGCAAAAACGATTCTGGTGTTCGCTTCTCCTGCTCTTAGCAAGCAACCTGACAGCACAAATTGATCCATCCGTTCCCCATTCCCCTGCTATTGTCTCGCCGCAAGTGTTCCCCATCTTTGGATGGGGAGACGCACCTTCCAGCCCTTTCCTGCTCAGGGGCATGCGCGACGCCGGTTTCAATGTCGCAGGGTTTGCCCGGGTAGCCGGCGTCAAAGCCCTTCGTGAAGCAGGTTTATTTTGTTATGTCACCGACAAACGTGCCAACGGCTACAACTGGAAACAGCTTCCTCCAGACGACGTGATCCGCAAGAACTTCCGGAGTCTGGCTGCCGAAGTGGGTTCAGATCCTGCCGTATTGGGATTCTTCCTCTCCGATGAACCGAATGCTTCCGAGATTCCCGGCATTGCGCACGTAGAAAACATCCTGCACGAGGTCATGCCCGGCAAGATCGGCTACGTGAATATTCTGCCATCTGTGGTGACACAGCCGGAACATGGCGCGTCGTCTTACGAAGCTTATGTGCGCATGATTCCCGAAGTCCTGCACCAGCCCTTCATCAGCTACGACAATTACTCGCTGATCGAAGGACACATGCGCGACCAGTTCTACACCAATCTAGAGATCATCCGTCGCGTTTCGCTCGATACCGAGACCCCATTCTGGAATTGCATTCTGGCCAACACTCATTTCAACTACATGGAGCCATCCGACGCCACGCTGCACTTGCAGGTCTACAGCACACTGGCCTATGGTGGGCGTGGAATCGAATACTTTACTTATCTCACGTTTCCCGATGTGAACTTCCGCCTCGGTGCAATCGACCAGTTTGGAGAAAAGACGCCGACGTGGGGCATATTACGACGGATCAATTCTGAGCTCAACGTTCTTGCTCCCATCATGGCTACGCTGCGCAGCACAGGAGTCTATCACTCGCCCAATGTTCCCGAAGGCGCGCGACCGCTTTCTCAGAGCAAGTTGGTACAGGCGGTGGAGGCGAGCCAGCAGAACATCATTACCCACCCCGCTACCGCGCAGTTCGTCATAGGCGAATTCGAGGATGCGCAAAGTCATCCATATCTAATGCTGGTCAACAAGAGCCTTACAGAATCGTTCGATTTCGAAGTCACGCTCGCTGGCGGGAATAAGCTGCGCTGCATCTCTGCCTATACCGGGCTCGAACAAACGCACAATGTTGGTTGGCTTGCGCCTGGCGAAGGCAGACTTTGCCGTGTAGAACGATCCCCTATGTGAGCGTCAAAAGCTATTGTTCGGTCTTGTAGTAATAGGCCAGGCAGGTTGGGCACAGGCAATGAGAAACCGGGGCGGGGGTAGAAATGAGATACGAGGGTATCCACTCCCAGTTATTTTGGCCGCCCGGATCTACAGCCAGCGTTTTGCGGCAATGAGCGCACATAGCAACCATTCCATTTTGGTCAATGTATTTTGAATGATCGGCCGGGGTTTCATCGCCATTGGGTCCGTGACTGCGCTCGATGAACAGGGAGTTTTCGACGAGCAGATGGGTTCCGTGCAGTGGGAGCACGCGCATATGGAAAACCCGGTATTTCTCAGGCGAGGAGCACTCGTAATCGTGCTCCCAGGGCTGGTTTAACTGGGAAACCGTGGCGAAGGCGGATTCGTAAAATGGCCGCAGGGACGAGGGAATCACATCAAGGCAGGGCTTGCCCGTCACAATCTCCCGTTCCAGGTTCTTCCCGTCATTCTCCAGGGCAAAACTGTTCCAGGCCGGATTGCAGTAGACGATGCAATAGCGCCGGTCAAGAACGTAAATGACGGAAGAATTCAGATCGAGCGAACGCAGAGTAAAACCGGCGGCTATAAACTGCTTTTCGAGATCCAGGCTGATAGAATAAGGGCTCATCATTTCCCGCCACCAGAGGATCTCTTATTTTCGCAGAATCTGCCGTAACTTTTTCCCGAGGTCGGTAAGCGCGAACGGCTTTTGCAGAAACAATTCTCCATCTTCAAGAGCCCGAATCTGCACCACGCCATCGTGCGTGTATCCGGAAAGATATAGAACTTTCAGTGCCTCATACCTCGATCTCAAATCGTCAGCCAGTTCCCGCCCGCTCATCCCCGGCATCATAATGTCTGTGATTAGAGCTTCCGGACGCTTTCCATTTCGCTCCAGCAGGGCCAACGCAGCGGGTCCGCTATCGGCATCCCAAACCGTGTACCCTTGCCCAGAGAGGAACTCGCAGATGACTTTGCGGAACCCACAATCATCTTCCACCAGCAAGACTGTCTCCGATCCGCGCAGGGATTCCACTACAGGTTGCGGAGTAACGGGATTCAATGCCGCGTTTCTTTGCGGCAGATAGATTTTGAAAGTAGTTCCCTGCCCCGGCTCACTGTACGCCCAAATGTATCCCTCCGACTGCTTAACGATGCCGTACACAATGGACAGGCCCAGACCCGTTCCCTTACCAGCTTCCTTGGTGGTAAAGAAAGGCTCGAAAAGATGCGAGAGTGTGTCCTGATCCATGCCTTGCCCCGTATCGGTCACAGTTAACCGCACGTAAACGCCCGGGCGTATGGGGTTGTGGTGTAAGGCGTAGGATTCATCCAGTTCACAGCTATCGGTTTCGATGATCAGCTTGCCGCCGTCGGGCATCGCATCCCGGGCATTGACCGCCAGGTTCATGACGATTTGCTCGAGTTGATTCTGGTCGGCGCGCACCCGGAGGTCCTGAGAAGCTGCGCAACGCACGATCAGTTCCACGTCATCCCCAATAAGTCTGCGCAGCATGTTGTTGAGCTTCCGGAGAACCTCGTTCAAATCCAGCACTCGCGGCTGCAGCACCTGTTTCCGGCTGAAGGCCAACAGTTGCTGGGTCAGCCCCGCAGCTCTCTTAGCCGCAGCATCAATCTCCTTCACGTGCCGGAGAACCTCAGAATCATCCGAGCTTCGCAAACTCAATAGTTCACAATATCCCGTAATAACTCCGAGCATGTTATTGAAGTCGTGGGCGACGCCGCCGGCCAGACGGCCAACGGCTTCCATTTTTTGCGCCTGCCGCAGCTGGCGCTCCAACGATTTTCGTTCGGTGATGTCCTGCTTGATGGCGATAAAGTGGGATATTTCGCGGCTGCCCAGGCGGACCGGCGTAATGGTCATCTCTTCCGTGTACAGAGTTCCATCCTTCCGCCGGTTGGTGATTTCGCCGCTCCAGACCTTGCCCGCAATAATTGTCGCCCACAAGTTTGCGTAAAATGCTTTGTCGTGGTTCCCGGAATGAAGAATTCGCGGATTCTTCCCTACAACCTCTTCTTTCGGGAAACCGGTGATCTTCGAAAAAGCCTCATTCACCCAAACGATACTTCCTTCTTTGTCTGTAATCACAATCGAATTGGCCGCTGCCCCTAAGGCCGCGGACTGCAACTGAAGCTGCTCATCCACCTTCTTGCGGGCAGTAATATCCCGGGCATTTCCCGAAAGGCCGGTTACGTTTCCCGCATTGTCTTTAATCGGCGCAACGGAAAGCGAAACGTCTATATTCACACCATCTTTCCTGGTGCGCTGGGTTTCGACCGTGACGGTTCGTCCATCTGCGACGGCCCCGAGCAGGCCTGACAGTTCATCGTTCCTGTCCGGGGGAGTTACGAAGCTGATATGGCGACCAAGGGCCTCTGCGGCCGAGTAGCCGTACACGTCTCTGGCGCCCGCATTCCAACTGGTGACGATCCCCTCCCGCGTCACGGTTGTGATGGCATCGTTTGAAGCTGACACAATCGCGGCTAAGCGCTGCATTCCCTCGGTGGCTGCCTTGCGCTCGCTAATGTCGGAAAGTAAACCGTCGGCATACCGCACGCCATTGTTCCGATAGGTCGAAACGGATCGCCCGTGCGCCCAGATCCATTGCCCGTCCTTTCTTCGAAGACGGTACTCAAGATCGAATGGCTTGCCTTCGGTAAATAGGAGTTGCAGAGCTTTCAGCACCCGCTCTTTGTCTTCCGGATGTATGGACTGCAGCCAGAGCGCCTTTCCCTCACCGCATAGCTCTTCCGCTGTGTAGCCTGAAAGAGTTTCGGCAGTCTGGCTCACGAAAACGACGTGACCATTATGATCAATTGTCCAGACTACTTCGGGAACGTTCGCGACCAGGCGGCGGTATTTCGCCTCACTTTGGCGGAGCTGTTCCTCGGCGCGCTGGCGTTCTGCATTATCAAGAGCAATCCCCAATACGCATGGTTTACCCTCCATGACTATGCGAACGGCGTTTAGCGAACACGGTACCGTACGCCCATCTTTCGTGAGCAATCGGGCCTCGGTTTCCGCCGCGCCGGACGAGAATACCGTTGCCGTCGTTTGCCCCACGCGTTCCCGATCCTCCCGGGCGATTGTGTCCTCTACATTGATTCTGGCGAGCTCTCTTGATGAATACCCCAGTAACTTCTCAGTCTTGGCGTTCCACAACCGCATCTTGCCCTTTTCGTCAATAATGCAAGCCATGGCGGGCAGGTTGCGGATTACCATGTCAGAGAAGTTATTCTGCTTCTGGCGCAGAGCGATCTTGCGGCGCTCAAGGTGAATGAGAAACAAGCTCAGCGAGAAACCTGCCAGGCCGCCAAAAAACACGGTGCACGCGTGCGATTGCCACACTGTCAGTGGGGGGTGAACTACCTCTTTGACGATTTCATAGGCAAGAGTGAGCAGGCCGGCAGTCAGGCCTACCAGGCAGGATTTTGTGAAACTCGCGGGCCAAGACATCGTAACCAATTCCGTGGGGGCAAACGTATGCCTAAAAGTTTGGGTCATTCATGGAGAAAGAAGAAGGCTTTCCGCTGGTCGGCATGCACCAAAGTCACTTCGGGATTCTCGGGGGAGGGTGAAGGTGAGAGTTTCATCGCTGCTTTTGCGCTACCGGGAAAAGCCGATGAGTTTGTTCCAGTTTTGGAACATACATCCCCAGCTGTCGTTGAAGTGGTTTCTAATCTATCGTTTACACGAGACGACTATTGTTTTTGTACGTCGCCGGCTAGTCGGACCGGCAATTTAGGTGTTCAGGTAATTGAACGAATATCACTGGACTGGGTGCAATTTCTACGGGGCCTTTGGCAAGTATCGCGCTAGAAATGCCCAGATGTGGCTGTAAGCCATTTCCATTTCGGCATCATTGAAGCCGCCATGATGGCCGCCTGGAATAGTGACCAATTCATTGGGGATGCCCGAGCGGTCCAGAGCCTCGTGCAGGCGAACCGACTGCGTATAGGGAACGATCTTATCGGCATCGCCCTGAATCATCAGTATGGGAGGCACCCCGGCGCGCACATAGGTGAGTGGCGAAACTCGCTTGGCAATCTGATCGCGGTTCACCTGGCTACCCAGCCACATGACGGCATAGTCCTCCTTGTTTGGCCCTTCCAGAAGGTCCCCTACGTCCGTGATGCCAAACCAATCGATGATGGCGGCAACTTTCATCTCTTTCTCCGGGGGGCATTCGCGGTCTAGTCCCGCGGCCACCGGCAGCATTCCCGTAGTAAGGGCAAGATGTCCACCCGCGGAGTGCCCCATTAACACGATCCGGTTTATGTCGAACTTGTAATCGTTGGCGTGGGCGATCACCCAGTGCAAAGCACAACGGCAGTCCTCGACGGCCGCCGGCGCGCGAGATATCTCTCCCATGCGGTACTCCACGTTCACCACGGCCCAATCTTTTTCCAGAAAAGGGAAGGTCTCCAGAATGGAATCTTCCTTGGTGCCGGCTACCCATCCGCCGCCGTGAAAATAGACTAGCGTGGGGTGCGGCGTATCTCCTCCGGGCTGGTAGACATCGAGCTTAGCCTGATAATTGTTGGCCGTGACATAGACGATATTGGGTATGACTCCGTAATGGCTGCTCATGGTAGCCACTCGCGACTCTGCTGGCGTCATCTGCGCCCAGGCATTTCCGAGGGCAATCGCCATCACAATGGAAAGAGTGTAAACAATGGCGCGGAACCGGCGAACCTCCATCGAGACTTCTCCTTGGACGCACGTACAGAATTCTGGTCAGAAACGCGAAAGCCGAGCGTGCGATTATACCGAACTCAGAAGCGCGCGAAGTGGTTTTCCTCCACCTGCTGCTGCGCGACCGCTCGGCCGATCCGCTGCAGGTCCTTGACGTGCTCCACGGAATCGAGCATCTGAACATCATCGGGCTGAATATCGGGAAGCCCAAGATCATCGAGTCCGCGGCGCGTGAGCTCGCAGTTGTAGCGCACGTAAGTAAACAGCTTGGGCATGGCTGGACCCGTAGTAGCACACATGTCGCCTACTTCCATATCTAGCACCGGGCCGTAAAGACAATCGCCGAATATGCGGCAAAGAAAGTCCTGTTGATTTCCAGCGGCCGAGATCAAGGCGACCGGAATCGAGCTGACATCATAGATCAGGTTCATGTCCTGGGCCCGCAGTTTGGGATTGGCCCGCGGAGACGTGCCCGTTCCCACCGAAACCAACAGCATGCGTTCCGCTCCCGAAGGCCATTTCAAATTGTAGGGTTCCACCGTGGCCATCAGAAAAAGCTGGAAGGCAGGATTGTTGAACATGGTCACGCCGCCATCCACGAACAAGAATTCTTCATCGCCGACGCGCACCACTTCCGGCGGAAAATATGTAGGGGCTGCCGTGCTGGCACAGACCAGCTGGCATATCGGAATCTGCAGATTGCAGCCGGGGAAATTGCGATCGTTAAATTTGGCTCCAGGATTATTGCTGACCGGCCACGGAGAGTCCGTAGTAGCGTTGCGCATGACCATCATCAGGAGGGTGCGCAAGCGGGTGGAACCGAGAGTGGTGTCCGCGCCAAAAACTTCGCGAAATTTCGCCGCCAGCTTGTCGCGATCGAACTTGTAGTGGAAGCGCCGCAGCACCGCAGCCCGGCTGAACATGGCGGGGCCGCTATTGACGTAGAAGGAGCGCAGATCTTCAACGCTGATGCCTAACGAAAGCGCCGTAGCGATCACCGCCCCCGTACTGGTGCCGGCGATGTAGTCGAAGTAATCGGCCAGCACGGCATCCGCCTGGCCCAGCTTTTGGCGGACGATTTGTTCGATCGCATCCAACACCTCGATGGAGACGATGCCGCGAATGCCGCCGCCATCCAGCGCCAGGAGTTTCTTCTGTGGCGTGGGCTGCAGCTTATCGCGAAATGACTTCGTGCTCTCTGCGCTGGGCATGGGCATGGACGCTCCTTAGGCCAAAAGCTATGCGCAAGAGTTTAGGCTAAACCGCCGGAAATCGGCAAAAAGAAAGGCCTCTTGTGAAGGCCTTCCATCACGTCGAAACTTCGATCTTTTTACGGTGCTTCTACGCTCTTTACAGCCTTCACGTCGGCGGAGCTATCCGGGGATGAGACCGGAACCGGGTGCGCGGCAAAGAATTCGTGATCGTAAAGATTGCGGTACATGCGGCCCGCCAGTTCGGCCGCTTTGGGCCCGAAGGTTGGACGCCCACCCTGCAGGAAAACCACAACCACAATGCGGCCTACTTCCGTATTGGCATAGGAAGCAAACCATCCGAAACGAGTGCCGGCCTTGGAGCAGGTTCCCGTTTTGCCCAAAATCTCTTCTTCATTAAAACTGAGTCCGACGCGGCGCGCGGTGCCATATTCCACAGCTCCAGCCATGCCATCGGAAAGCTCCGGAATAACAGGCGCGATACTGAGTTGCCGCTTGATGCGTGGCTGGAAGTTGGCCAGCTGCTCCGGCGTTGTGGGATGCTGCAGGTAATAGAGCGTACCGCCGTTCGCGATGGCGGAAACCAGGGCGCCTAATTGCAAGGGAGTCATCGAAACTCCCTCGCCGAAACTACACATTTTGCCGACGCCGCCCAAGCTGGCCGGAATCACCTGCTCCGGATATGTGCCGAGGTGTTCTCCCGGAATGTTATAACCCGCGAGTTCGCCCAAACCGTAAAGATGCGCATAATGACTGACCGTCTGAAATCCAAGGCGACGGCCCAGTGCTTCAAAATATGCATTGTTGGAGTGCGCCAGCGCCGTGGTGAGATTCATGTGGCTGCGACGGCCCAGGCGGATGTCCGTGTCCTTGTCGATAATGCCCTCGCTGAGGGCGGCGAGTGCGACCGAAAGCTTGATCGTGGAGCAAGGCTGTGCCCCACTGGAAAGCGCCAACTTCTGGTTGACCATGGCGAGAATGCGGCCGCTGGTCGGTTCGATGGCAACCACCGTGCCGTTCATATTTCCCAGCGCATCAATGGCGGCTTGCCGTACTACTGGATCTTCCCCTTCTGCGGCGTCCCTTTCGGTGACGTCCGTTGTGACGAAAGAACTTGCCGAGAAGTGCTCATAATACCGACGGCGGCGCGGGCGGCGATGCTTGCGTGTGCGCGCCACCACCGTCGTGTGAACGGCGCCCCGGCTTCGTGCCAGGTGGTGCAGGCGACGACGAGCGCGGCGGCTCTCGGTCAAATGCGACTTAGGTTTCGGGCTCGTCAGTGGACGAGGATTCACGTGGGCGGCAAACGCGCCCATCGGCACCCACATTACCAATGCTAAAAAGAGACGAAGAATCGGATGATGGCTGGACATTATCCCTATCTTTAGGAATTACTTCCCCGCAGTTTGTCGTTACGAATGCAAGATTATTGCCAAGGAGCGGGTCCTTCGGGCCAAATCTTGTAAGTAGACAATAATATGAGACTTATCTCATGGCAACGAAAAACTCCCCTCCCCAGATTACGGAAGGCCAAGGCTGTAACTTTCTGGAAAATATAGAGGATAGGAGCGCAGTCTTAATTTGGGAAAAGATTCCAATCGCGAATGTAGTTACCAATGAGATACTACGAAAAGTGCAGCCATTTGCGTTTTTACGGCAATGACTTGCATTTCGGAAGGGGAGATTGAGCGCCAGAGCGACAAAAACCGTCACTCGGGGGGGAGCGCGGCGCGCCCCGTTGCACTCGCCACGCTAGTTAATATCGAACTGCTCCTGATGCAGCGCCGGATCGCTCTTCACAATCACCGTCTTTTTGGTGAGTTCTTCCAGTTCGAGCAGGGCCTTACCGCTATTTGCCTTAAGCACTTTGGCAACCTCGGGATTGACCCGCAGCATGACATCGGGATGATCGAGATGATTCGCCATCTTGCGCATCTCGACATAAATGTCATTGCAGACAGTCGGCACCGATTTCACAAAACCCGTGGACTCGCAATAGGGGCATGGCGCGCCAATAGTGCGCTCCAGCGACTGCTTTACGCGTTTGCGAGTGATCGCCACCAGCCCAAAATCGTTAAACTGCAAAACTTTGGAGGGGGCGCGGTCGGCGCGTAGAGCTTCTTCCAGGGCCTGCATGACCTTCTGGCGATTGCGGCGTTCGTCCATGTCGATGAAATCAATGATAATAATGCCGCCTAGATCGCGCAGTCGAATCTGGCGCACGATTTCCTTGATGGCATCTACGTTGGTCTTGACGATTGTGTCTTCCAGGCGCGTGGTCTTGCCGACATACTTGCCCGTATTGACGTCAATGGCCACCAGCGCTTCGGTCTGGTTAATGACAATGTATCCGCCGCTCTTGAGCCAGACCTTCGATTTGAGAGCTTTATTGATCTCCTCGCTCAGTCCAAATTGCTCGAAGAGGGGTGTCTCCTTCGAATAGAGCTTAACCCGCTTGACCAGCGAGGGCTGAAAGCGATTGGCGAAGCGCAAGATGCGCTCATACTCCTGCTCGGTGTCCACCCAGATGGAGTTAAAGCTGGAGGTCACCTGGTCACGCAGAACGCGCTCCACAACGTTGAGATCGTGGTAGATCAGCGCCGGGGGCTTGCTGTTTTCTGAACGTGTTTTGATCTCAGTCCACAGCCCTTTCAGGAAACGAATGTCGGCGCGGAGTTCATCTTCTGAAGCGCCTTGGGCTGCAGTACGCACGATGAAGCCGCCATGCCCATTCTCACGCTCGCTGAGGATGATGCGCTTCAGCCTCTGCCGTTCTTCCTCGGAAGCAATTTTGCGGGAAACCCCGGTGTGGTTGACCGTAGGCATGTAGACCAGAAAGCGCCCGGGCAGCGCGATGTGGCTGGTAATGCGCGCTCCCTTTTTGCCAATCGGCTCCTTGGCAATCTGAACCAGGATCTCCTGGCCCTCTTTTAGAAGGTCGGTGATCTGCTGGGTAGGCGTGTTCTCCCGGCTACGGAAGCGGCGGCCACCCCGCCGGCCGCGAAAGCCTCCGCGACGTTCGCGATCGTAACCAGGACGCTGCGGGCGTTGGGTGTAGGCTGCGGTTGCGGCCGGAGCACTAACTTCCACCCGGGCCTCCGCCGTGCCATTGCCGCGAGCCTCGGCATCGAGCAGAGCCTCGGCCTCCGCCTGGGCTTCTTCTACCTCGGCTTCATCCTCGGCAGCCTCGTCCACGGTCTCTTCCCCGTTGGAAAGCTCTGCTCCCTCCGCGCCAGCCAGAGGTTCCGCTGAAAGCGGTTCTGCCGCTTCCTCGGCCGGTTCCGCCATGGAAGGAACTTTTCCGGAAGTCTCCCGCTGATCCTCAGCGGCTCGGGTTTCCTCTTCCATCTCCTCGAAGGTCTCATCTTCTTCGAGATCTTCAATGTAGTCGGCCAGGTCGGCCTCTTCGTCTTCGATTTCTTCTTCGACCAGGGTGCCGGAGGGGGCGCGCGGGCCGGCATCAAGCTGCGCAGGAAGAGCCTCTTCGGCATCCGCTTCTTCGATTTCGTCGACCTGGAAAGCCGGCAGTTCGCTCGCGGCATTAATGGTCACGGTCCCGGCCGGAGAAGCTTCCAATTCCGCTTCAGCCGGCTCTTCTTCTTGGCTCGGCGCTGCGGCAGCCTCAAGCGAACCCTCGTGCTCCGATTCGGTGAACAGGGGCTCATCCTCGGGGAAGGTCTTCGCGATCAGAGCGGGCGGTTCATCCGACTCCCACGCTTCCGTCTGTTCCTTATGCAACGGTTCTGGCGCTGCCGGCTGGTTCCGGTATTTCGATATGGACTCCCCCGGCAAAACAATCGGCTGGTAGCCTGGCGGCGGACCAAAGTCTTCTCGCGGGCCGCGAGAGGGCTCGCGGGAGTTTTCACGGGCATTTTCCGGCTTAGCAAACTTGGATTCCGGCATGCGCTCGCCGCGTCGCCCCCGGCGCCGACGGCGTCCACGCCAACCCCCGCGGTCTTCAGGATCACCCGAGCCGGAAGATTCACGACTCTCCGCGGTCGCTGCGACGGCAGCCGAAGCAACGGGTTCTTCCCCGTGGGACTCCGATCTATTTTCAGGTGCAGCTTCGAGAGCCAGCGCCTGCACTTCTGCCTGCGGAAGCCGCTCAACCGCAACCGCGCTGGCGGGAATGGGTTCGACGTCGTCCGAGTCCTCCAACTCCATGAAATCGGAGACGTAGAGGAAGGCATCGCGCTCCAACCCGATGTCCACAAATGCCGATTGCATGCCGGGCAGTACGCGGGTGACGCGGCCTTTGTAGATGGACCCGGCGAGAGTGTACTCGTTTTCCCGCTCAAGGTAAATTTCGGCCAGTTGATCGTCTTCGACCATCCCCAGCTTGGTTTCGTGCGGGGTGGAGGAGACGTACAATTCTTTGTTCATTGCAACTCCGGACTCGAGCTTTCAGGCTGCGAGAGTCACCGGGGTATTAGCTAAGGAAGGACGGGAGGATTGAGCGTAGCGATGGCGATTCGACACAAGGAGCGGCTGCGGCCCAGAAGTTCTCCCGGACCTGACCCGTTGCCTATGCTGTGGAAACTTTTGCACTGATCGCAATGATTTCACCGGGTTTGTGACCGCTCTCTCGAAACCACTCAGGTCAGAGGGGGCCGTTACCCGCCCGGCGACTTTCTAAGCTTCAATCCTGCCCGGCCTCGCTCTGCGATAAGCCGGTGAGTGCCCCCTTTACGCGAGGGCGATCGTAATGTTCTACCGCTTGAATCCTGTTCTTCAACCGTGCTAACCGGCACGGGTTGCTACCCTGCCATCTTCTTCCTGCCCTAATTTACGAAACGGCGCATGCGGACGTTCATTACGATACCTAGCGCCAAAAACATGAACAGGACCGAAGACCCACCGTAACTCATCAGCGGCAGGGGTATTCCGGTGACCGGCATAAAGCCAACCACCATGCCGACGTTGACCAAGATGTGAAAGCTAAGCACGGCCACCACACCCATTACCACGAACGTGCCAGCGCGGTCGGGCGCCGTTTGCGCGTTCTGGATCAAACGCATCAGCACTATGAAGTATAACAGTAACAACCCCAGCGCGCCGACAAATCCATGAGCCTCCGAGAATGCCGCAAAGATGAAGTCAGTTTGCGGCACCGGCAGGAACGCCAGTTGCGTTTGGGAAGGCGCATCGCTGCCCCAGATCCCGCCCGATCCCACCGCAATCAGAGATTGATTAACCTGATACCCGGAGCCCTGACTATCCGCCTCTGGATGCATGAAGCTGGTCAGGCGCTCGCGCTGGTAGGGCTTCAGCACGTGCCAGGCAACCGGCAGGAGCAATGCCCCCGCCACTATGACCACGCTCGCCTGTTTGAACCGCAGCCCTCCCAGGAAAAGACCCATGATCGCAATCGGCAGATAGGTTAGTGCGGTCCCAAGGTCGGGTTGACGCAGGACCATCAGCATGGGGATGGCGACAATTGCCCCCGCCTTCATGAAATCGGACCACGACAACTCCCGCTGATGCAGATCGGCGAAGTATTTCGCCATGGCCAGGATCAAGACCAGCTTCACCCATTCTGAGGGCTGGAAGTGCCATCCGCCGGGCATCTTGATCCAGCGGCGGGCTCCCAGGTATTTCTGGCCGAACAGCATTACGCCCATCAGCGAACCAATGGACGCAATGTACAGCCAGTGGACTTGCTCCAGAATGGCGGTGTAATTAAAGAGGCTCACCACGAACATGCAACCGACGCCGGCTACGATCCAGTAGATCTGCTTAATATGTGCTCCGGCAAACTTGGTGTGCAGCGTGGCGCTATGGATTTCCATCACGCCCAGCCCGCAGATCAGCAGGATGAAGGTCAACAAGACCCAGTCGAAATCGTGATAGGAAACGTACCGGCTCATGAGTTCCTAGTACTCAGTACCTTGTACCGAGCTCTCCCCTGCATCCCTGTGATCTGTGATCTTGTCATTAACGACCTCGGCACTAGGCACTGGGTACCTGCTACTCACTGAACTCCCGGCGCCGCCGTCGCCAATGGCGCGCGCCGCCCGCTGATATCAACCACAAAATGTCCGCCGTGCAGGGAATCCTTCTGCTCCGGACTAGTCCACAGCGCACCTACATCGACCTTGTCCTTCTCCGCCATTTTTTGCGGCTGGCGGCGCTGCTTGTCCACATAAGCCTTAATCACCTGGGCTGCCGCCCGGGCCGCAAGATAACCGTGCTCCCCTTCCTGGAGCAGCGTACAAACAACGATCTCAGGATTGCGGCGGGGCTCCACCCCGACAAACCATCCATTGTCTTTGAAATTTGCCTTGCCGGCAGCCCCCAGTTTGGCTTTTAACGCGTTGCTGATCGTCTGTGCGCTACCGGTTTTACCGGCAAAATCAATGCCTGGCAGATGGGAGAGGGCAGCCGTACCCCCCATCGGGTTCTGCGGACTCGCCGGGTTCACAACATCTGCCATAGCGTCAGTAACCGTTTCCCAATTTTTGGAATCAATTGGCACAGTCACCTCGGCGGGCACATTTGATACAGGTACGACATTGGGGGGCAAGTTTGTCGGGTCGGTCACATGCGGACGCACCATGTGACCATCGCTGGCGATTGCCCCGATGGCCCGCGCGAGTTGGATTGGGGTTGCCACCACTGCTCCCTGGCCAATCCCTACCGAGATTGTCTCTCCCGCAAACCATTTCTGTTTGTAGTTACGTATCTTCCATTCTTCCGAGGGCATCAGACCTGAAGCCTCATCCGGTAAATCAATTCCCGTTTTTTGTCCCAAACCGAACGCGGTGGCATATTTTGCGATCCGCTCGATTCCCAGCTTCTCGGCTAGCGTATAGAAAAAAACATCGCAGGATTGGTAAATCGCCTTGCTTACGTCGGTAATCCCGTGCGTTCGATGGGCTGCAGCTACCCAACATCTGAAGTATCGTCCGTAAAACGAGGCTCCCCCCGTGCAATTTACCTTCATATCCTGGGCGATGCCTTCTTGCAGGCCGGCGGTTGCCATTATGATCTTGAATACCGATCCCGGCGCTAGTTGTGCCTGAATTGCTTTGTTTAAGAGCGGACGGTCCGGGTCAGTGACCAGCTTGTTCCATTCTTCACGGGAGATGTGCACGGAGAAATCATTGGGGTCGAATGTGGGACGACTGACCATGGCGAGAATTTCCCCGTTGCGCGGATCCATCGCTACAATGGCGCCGTTACGGTCGCCTAATGCCTCTTCGGCGGCAACCTGCAGATCAATATCGATAGTGAGCCTCAGCGGTTTGCCCGGTATCGCAGGTTTTTCTCCCAACTCGCCCATTTCCCGGCCATGGCTGTTGACCACCACCTGGCGGGAACCGTTTTGACCCATCAAGATCGGGTTGTATTCCAGTTCCACCCCCGACTTACCCACGACATCGCCCGGATTGTAAAGCTCGAATTGCGGCTGGTTCAGCATCCGCTCGCTGACTTCTCCCACATAGCCGATCAGGTGGGACATGAACCCCTTGCGCGGATAAAGGCGCCGGTAGGCCATGATGGTGTCGAGTTCGGGTAGTTCGTTGCGGTGGGATTCGATGAAGGCGTATTCGTCGGGGGTGATGTCGTCCTTCAGATAGATTGGCTGGTATTGCGGCATGGAGCTGAATCTGTGGATGCGCTCCCGCACTTCCTTGGGATCCAGATGCAGACCTGCGGCAATCATGTCCGCGTCGGCGCTCAGGTCGCGCGAGGAATCGCGCATCAGCATGGCGGTGAAAGAGGGATAGTTATCGACAATGACCCGTCCCTCACGGTCGAGAATCTTTCCGCGCGGCGCCAGAATGGGCACGTCCCGGATGCGGTTTTTTTCCGCCAGCGTGGCGTAGAGGTCATTTTGCGCCACTTGCAGCCGCCACAGACCGTAGGTGAGTATAAGGAAAAGGCCCAGAATGGCGTATTGCACCGCCGTGAGGCGGATCGAGGAGACCTTTTCATCGTAGCCAAACATGACTAGTTGCCAGTACCGATTACCCAGAGCCTGGCCCGGCAGGGTCTGGCTTTTTCGCGGAAAACTGAGTTCGCGGAGTTGCCTTCATTGTACCGCCCCCGGGAAACTACTTTAAATAGCCCGATGGTGACGGAAGACCACAGCCCCAAAGAAAATCTAAAAATCTCAGCGCTGACTACTCGGCACCGACGGGTACCGGGTACTCCTCACTAAGTTTTCTGCTTGAGCTTGTCGAGCAGGAAAAACAGCGGCAGCGCCAAAGCCGCATTGGCAAAGGCGGAGCCCATTTCATGGGGCCAGCTCCAGGCCACCTGCAGTCCCACCAGGCCACGAGCGACCGTAAAATACACCACCTCATGCACCACGTAGAAGAACAGGGTCAGCAGAAAGCGGGCCCCGGCATTCTCCACGTCCAGCCTCACCCCCAGCGACGAAGCTCCGTAGCCGACTACAGATTTCGCGATTCCATACAGCCCAATGGGCTGGTGAGTCAGCGAGTCCTGAACCAGTCCAATCAGCGCTCCGGTCATCAGCCCGGCAAGCTGGCTGCGGCGCGCCACCGCGAAGAAGATCGTGACCAGCAGCGGAAGTTCGAAGATGCTGAAAAAGGGAAAGCGCAGGGGCAGAAACGCCTGCAGGAAAATGGCGGCCAACGGCACCAGCACCGCCACCGGAACACTGAACCGGTAAACCTCAATTTGCTCGCCGGATGTGTAGGTGATGGGCACGCTATTGAGGCGGAACGATGGAAGGGGAATCAGTTTGGGGGCGGCCGGGTGGCGAAGCCGGCTTGGGCGTGACAGCCTTTGGCGCTACCCGCTTCGGCGCGCCTGGAGCAGCGACCGCGGGCTTCGGAGTCGATGACGGCCCGACGCTTTGGGTCACGGGTGTCCCGGTGGGGGTAGTGGGTCCCGCTGCAGCCTGCGGACCTCCAGCCTTCTCCACTGTGGCGCTGTTCGCCCCCTCGGCTGGAACATGAGATTGCACGGCGGCTGGGCGCTGGCCGGTTTCCGCCGGGGGCTGATCCGGCACCGAAGGCAGCCGCCGGGCAAGAATGTCCACCGCGCGCAGAGAGGTGTTTTCGACCAGCAGAGGGCGTTTTTTCTTCCTGTTGGGTGATCACCAGGACTTCTTCCAGCTTGCCAAGATTTGCCGCCGGCCGCACACGAATGTTGAGGAAAGAATCCGAGCTTCGCGAAACATTGGTGACCACGCCTGCCGGCAGGCCCTTGGGAAAAATACGGTCCCCCCGCTGGTCAGGATTTTTTCCCCCGGCTGAACCACTTCATCGCTCATGATCTTTTCCAGCACCACGCCGCCGGCAGGCGTTCCGCGCAGCACGCCTTGTAAACGCGAGATTTCCAGAAAGGTGCCTACACCGCTGGTCTGGTCGTCGATCAGCAGCACCAGGGATGTCGAACTGTACACCTGCAAGATCTTGCCCACAACGCCGTCGGCCGTGATTACCGCCATGTCCCGCTTCACTCCGTCATTAGAGCCTTTGTCAATGTACACGGCGCGAGAAAGTTCGCTGCCGCTGAAACCAATGACCTGCGCCGGCAGCGTCTTGGAAATAAACTGCTCCCGGAATCCCAGCAAGGCCTGAAGGCGCCGGGCCTGCGCCGCATCCTGGCTCAGACGCACCTGCTCCAACCGCAGCCTTTCAATCTCATATTTCAAATCGCGGTTCTGCTGGCGCACACCGCGTAGATAGAAATAGTTGCGCCACATGTGAGACCCGCTGTTCTGTATCCAAACGATGGATTTCTCAAAGGGTGTTACCGCTCCGACCGCCCATACCCGAATCAAACGCGTGGACTGACTATCGGAAGAGCGCCGTACCTGTACGGCCAGCCCCAGGACTTGCGCAAAGAGAATCGCCACCAGGATGGTGATGTTCCGGTACCGGCTGAAAAAGGTTTCCATAACAGAAAAGTCGCTGGTCCTTGGTCATTCGTCGTTGGCCAACCCGTAGGGTAAACGGTAGTCGAGTGTTTGGCGAACGACTAACGACGAACGACCAACGACGGTTACTCGATCGAAATCTTCCGCAGCAGTTTGAAGTCACTGAGCATTTTGCCGGTGCCCAGCACCACACTGCAAAGGGGATCGTCGGCGATTGACACCGGCAATCCCGTCTCTTCACGGATTCGCTTATCCAGATTCTTGAGCAGGGCTCCACCGCCGGTCAACACAATGCCGCGGTCGCTGATGTCCGCCGATAGTTCCGGCGGGGTACGCTCCAGGGCCACGCGGATCGCATTCATGATGGTCGAAACGCACTCGCTCAGAGCCTCACGAACCTCGCTATCGTCCACGGTAATCGTCTTGGGCACGCCCTCAATCAGATTGCGGCCTTTGATTTCCATAGTGAGCGGCTTATCCAGCGGATAAGCAGAACCGATCTCAATCTTGATCTGCTCGGCGGTGCGTTCGCCAATCAGCAGGTTGTATTTCCGCTTCAAGTAATTCATGATGGCTTCGTCCATCTGATTGCCAGCCATCCGTACCGACCGCGAATACACAATGCCGCTCAGCGAAATCACCGCGATATCGGTCGTTCCGCCGCCAATGTCCACCACCATGTTTCCGGAAGGCTCGGTAATGGGCAGGCCGGCGCCGATAGCGGCCACCATGGCCTGCTCCACCAGATGCACTTCACTCGCCTTGGCGCGATAGGCAGAATCCATCACAGCCCGCTTTTCCACCTGGGTAATTTCCGAAGGCACACCGATCACAATCCGCGGATGCACCAGCATTTTCCGGTTGTGCGCCTTCTGGATGAAGTAGTTCAGCATCTTTTCCGTGACTTTGAAGTCGGCGATGACGCCATCCTTCATGGGCTTGATGGCGACAATGTTGCCCGGGGTACGGCCCAGCATTTCCTTGGCTTCTTTGCCCACCGCCTCGACTTCGCCGGTATTCTTGTTGATGGCGACGATCGAAGGCTCATTGACCACAATGCCTTTGCCACGCGCATAGACGAGCGTATTGGCCGTCCCCAGATCAATGGCAAGATCACTCGAGAATACGCTGAACAGCGACCGCACGTTGCTGCCGTGAAAACCGTTAGATGACATACGTCAAGCTTCTTTCTGTATTGGAGTCAGCTTGCTCAATACATCCGCTTCGTCAAACTTTGGCGGCAGCCTTTCTGTATCAGCCTGTGCCTAAGTTTTCCTCTTTAATCCGACAGCGCCGACCCTTCCTCGCCAACTCTAATAAATTCTATGGGATATTACCGTTTCCTGCCGTAAACGAAAGTTCTTGCACCTCGGAAACGGAGCCTTAGCCGCCCCTTACTGGATTACTACTTTCCTTTGCAGCGTATTCACCCCTCCCTTGGAGTTTTGGGCGGTTACCGTAATGACGCTCTCCCCTTCCGGCAGCGGAGGGGTGAAATAGTGGAAAGTCCCATCCTGTGCAATGAGGGGAACTTCCCGTCCATTCACCATCACCCGGGCGCCAACCTCGGTCCGGCCAATCAACTCAATGACATGGCCATGCTGCACCAGGGGTTCCAATTGCAGATTAATCGCCGCCGTGCTCTTGCCCTTAGGGATAATCGTGAAGCGGTTCTTCTCGCTCTCCAGCGACTCTTTGCCTGCCCGGTCAAACGACTGAACCGCCCAGTAGTAGGCACCCTCACCCAAGCCCGTCACCATGACGTCCGGGGTGTCTACTTTGCGGTCCACCAAAGTCGAGGAGAAATCGGGCGTCCGGGCAATGCGCAGGCGATAACCCACCGCATGCACCATCGGTGTCCAGGAGAATTCGACAGGCCGGGCCGAACTGGAAAGGAAAATTGGCATCATATTGGCCGGGGAAATGGGCGTGGGTGGCCCCACTTCCTTCACCATGGCCATGCGGGGCGAATCCTTCTCAAAACTTACCTTCTCCCACTCGGAAAGCCGCACTACCTCGCCATTCCGCTTGATCTCACCGCTGCCTTTTTTCAAAAGGATCTCGTGCTCATCCCCGTGGGGGTCGTTGTGCACGCTGGCGGCACTCTCCGGCGATAGAGAAGCCGTGGCCCCGGAAACGATGACCTGCGACTTCGACCCCTGCACGTAAGTAGCGGTGGAGAGATCCACGGTTCCGGTGCTCACCGCGACCGCGACGTTGGTCTGCTGCTGATCATTGGCCGAATTTTCTTCGATGGCAATCAATGAAGCTTCTTTCACCGTGTAGTTGGTGCCGTCGCTGAAGGAAATCTTGGCCATACCTTCCGGCCCGGTCTGCACCACATCGCCCTTTTCCAGCGGGATCCCATAATCGGCAGCTACCCATGAATTGCTGTTCGCCTTCTTGACCCGCACTGTTCCATCCATGGCGGTGAAGTGGGCCTGCGAGCTCGATCCGGACGCCGGCTTGCCAGCCGCTCCCGCAACATGCTCGAGCAACCCCATGAAAAGATTGCTCACTGCTTTGGTTTTGCTTGCCGTAAACTCCGGAAACGCCAGTCGCAGGAAAACACAAAAAGCCACCACCACCGCCAACACGGTCAACAGTACGCTGCGGTAGGTGACCGTCTTCCACGCAATGTGGACTTCCGGTTTGCGGTTTGGAGACACCAGGGCGACTGACCCTCGGAATACCTAGAGAATATCGTGTAATTTGAACATTATCACACGCTTAAGTGGGAAGAAACGGGGTAATCAATTTGGGTCGTGGCGTTAGTAACGTAAGATTTTTTGCCTGGCCGCGGCACACTTTCGGTCCTCGCGAGCCAACTTTTCGGCGTTCCAGCGGCCTCACCATGACGGCTGGCGCATAAGGGGTCGCGCATGAAATGAGCGACTCTATTCGGAACGTATCGTTGGATTCGGCACCATCGGAACCTCGCCTCAACACTCTGGGCAATCGATTTAGGGCCGGGTGGACTGTGTTCTCCGTGACTTTTTCTCTGTGAGTCCCGTCACAAGCTCTCTCGACGCATTGGACGTGCGGCCCTGGAGAAATACTGCGGTGATCGCCCGAGGCGTGCATAGAACTTCGTTCTTTGAAACCTAGAAAATCGCATGTTTGGCATAGTTTTTCATGAAACCATGGCCGAACCTTTCCTCTGTTTCACCATCACTAGCCATTCCACACATCGTGAGCCGAGTCACGCGCCGATGTGACTGGGATCATGGTGCTAGTCGGCTCATCTAGTCGAAATAGAGCAATCCAAACGTGGGGAGCCGTAGTAAGGGTGAGAAAACTGCACTACCGGTGCTTGATTTCGAGTGAGACAGCGAGGCGGATCATGACACGGCAAGTGGGCCCCTGATGAAGCCACTTAACGACATAGGGCACCTCCTGCGGCTCGCGGCCGTGATGGCTGTAGTAGTAGTTGCATTTGTCATCTTCCGCGGTGCGGTCGTGCCACGCAGTTTTGGGCAATACGGGCATTTCCGCGGCGATGCGATCGGCGAAATTGCAGCTCGACCGATCTCCTTCGCCGGTCACCAGGCATGTGAGATTTGCCACAGCGATGTGGTGGACCAGAAGAAGAAGGGCGTCCATGCAGGAGTCGCTTGCGAGGCCTGTCACGGAGCCCTCGTCCGGCATGCCGACGATCCGGGCTCCGTGCAACCGGCCAAGCTTGATACCGCCGTCTTGTGCGCCCGTTGCCACGAAGGAAACAGCGCCAAGCCGAAAGATTTTCCGCAGGTCGCTACAGCTGACCATTCGGGAGGCCTTCCCTGTGAAACCTGCCATCAGCCGCACAGTCCAAAAATTGAGACGGAGGGGAAGAAATAGTGGACATCACTCGCCGTCGCTTACTGCTTTTATTGCCCTCCGCCGCTGTGGCGTGGAAGTACGTTCTGGCGGGCGCACCGGACGCTGCCCCGAATTACAAGCTCACCGAACACTGGTGGGCCATGTTGATTGACCTTCCCAAGTGCATTGGCTGTGGAAGTTGTGCCCGGGCATGCGCGGAGGAAAACGACGTCCCCGATGGCTACTACCGCACCTGGATTGAGCGTTATCACGTGGCTGACTGGCAGATCGAAAGGCCCGAGGTGGAATCGCCCGACGGCGGGAAGAATGGTTTCCCCGCCCAGCCCGACCAGGGCGGCAAGAACTTCTTTGTTCCCAAGATGTGCAACCACTGCGCGGACTCTCCCTGCACCCAGGTTTGCCCGGTCGGCGCGACCTTCATTACTCCGGACGGCGTTGTGCTGGTGGACAAGAGCTATTGCCTGGGCTGCCGGTATTGTGTTCAGGCCTGTCCCTACGGCTGCCGGTTTATCAATCCCAAAACGAACACGGCCGACAAATGCACGCTCTGTTATCACCGCATCACCAAGGGGTTGACCACAGCATGCTGTGAAGTCTGCCCTACGGGAGCTCGTCAACTGGCCGACTTGAAAAATCCCCAGGATCCTATTCATGAGTTCTTAAGAACTCACACGGTGCAAGTTTTGAAACCCCACATGGCGACGGGGGCAAAGGTGTTTTACAACGGCATGGACGGCTCGGTGAGATAAAGGAGGCCTGTGCATCTTCCCGTAGATGGCTTCATGTATCCGAACGAGGTGGAACTGCAGTGGAGCATCCTCATCGTGCTCTACCCATACATCACGGGACTGGTGGCGGGAGCTTTCATTCTGGCGTCTCTTGAACGCGTCTTCCGTGTGGAAGCCGTCAAACCGACGTACCGATTATCCCTTCTCACAGCCCTGGCTTTCTTGCTGGTTGCGCCCCTCCCCCTGCAATTGCACCTTGGGCATCCCGAACGTTCCTTTGAGATGTATCTAACCCCGCACCGTTCGTCCGCCATGGCTATGTTCGGTTTTGTCTATCTCTGGTACCTGATGGCAGTGCTTCTGCTGGAGATCTGGCTCGATTACCGGCGCGATATTGTCGAAATGTCACGGACTTCGCGCGGGTTCAAGCGTTTCATCTACCGTGTGCTGACGCTGGGTTCCCGCAATATCAGCGAGCGCTCGTTGCGAATCGACGAAAGGCTCGGATATGTCATCACTCTGATCGGAATCCCCTCCGCCTTTCTTCTGCACGGCTATGTGGGCTTCATCTTCGGCTCCGTCAAGGCGAACCCGTGGTGGTCGTCGCCGCTGATGCCGATCGTTTTCCTGTTCTCGGCGATGGTATCCGGCATAGCCGTCGTCATGTTGATTTACATGTTTTCGTCGCGCTTGCGCGGCCGTGCAATCGACATGCGCTGCCTGGATACGATCGCGCAGTATTTGCTCTACACCTTCATCATCGATTTCAGTCTCGAGATGATGGATCTCTTGCAAAGGATCTATGAGGCCGACGAATCGTTTCGAAGCCTCGATTTCATGGTGCATACCCGTTTGTGGACATCGCAGGTCATTGTCCAGATCCTTCTCGGGACGGTAACCCCAATTGCGCTGGTCGGCCTGACTCAGTTTCTGAAGTTCAACATCCGTGTGCGCCAGCGGATTTACGCGTTGGCTGGGAGCCTGACTCTGATCGGAATCTTCGCCATGCGCTGGAACGTCGTGATCGGTGGCCAGCTTTTTTCCAAGAGTTTTCTCGGATACACGACTTACAAGATGGGCTTCGCCACCCGGGAAGGATTACTGCCGGCAATCGCGCTCATGATTCTTCCCTTCATCATTCTCTGGGTGCTGGTGAAACTCCTGCCACCATGGCTGGAGTCGAAAACTGACCCCATCACCGCTACCCCTGCCTCGGTGCCAGGGGCCGATTGACGGCGTCTCAACGACGACAGATGCGGAGGTGCGAATGGCCCCAGGGCACGCCGGAATCACATCGGATATTGAGCAACTCAACCAACTGATGCGGGAGCTGGAACAACGGGTTTCCGCCTTAGAGAGCCTGCGTGAGAAACAAACTTCCGCCGGGCCCGAACCTGCCGCCGGGCCCGCCCAAATACATCCTCTCGCTTCACCGCAGCTGTTTCCTTCGCGGAACCTGCCGGTGGCAGCCGTTCCCGTGTTAGGGAAGGCGGTCCTTGGAATTGCTGGAGCGTATCTGCTGCGCGCCATTTTTGAGTCAGGCCGAGTCCCGCAATGGCCCGTGCTGGCCGTTGCTGTCCTGTATGCGGCCACCTGGCTTATCTGGGCCGTCAAGAGTCATGCCACCAGTCAGTTTGCCAGCGTTACTTATGGGATCACGGTGGCATTGATCTTTATGCCTTTTTTGTGGGAATGCACGGTGCGGTTCCAGATTTTGCCACCCCCCGTGACGGCGGCTGTGCTGGTTGCATTCGTGGTCTTCGCAATGGCGCTGGCATGGCGGCAAGATCTGCAAGCAATCCCGTGGATTGCAACCCTGGCTGCAATAGCCACGGCTTTGGCGCTCATCGTTGCCACACATGAGCTTGTCGCCTTGACCGCGGCGCTGCTGGTTGTGGCTTTGATGATGGAAGTTGCAGCCTCTCTCGGGCACCGGCTCAGCGTAAGAGCAGTCTCCGCGATTGCAGCGGACTTTGCAGTCTGGCTGCTCGCAGATATCGCAACATCTGACGGCGGAGTTCCGCCTGGCTATGCACCAATCAGCACATTCATGCTCACGACCTTGTGCTTCGCGCTGCTGGCCATCTACGGTGGGAGTATTGGCATTCGCAGCCTCGCGCTGCGAGAGCGCCTTACTATTCTCGACATTGCTCAGGGAGCGGTCGCTTTTCTGATTGCGGCCTGGGGTACGCTGCGCGCAAGCCATGGGGCATCCGCGCCGGCGCTTGGCGGCTTCTCCCTTGTAGTCGCGACTGTGTGCTACTGGGGAGCGCTCTCGCGGTTTAATGCAGAGGCGGACACTCGAAACCGTCGCGTGTACGCGGTCTACGCGGCCGCTCTTTTATTGGCAGGAAGCTTTCTGCTTCTTCCAGCCAACCTTCAGGAGCTGTTCTTGTGTCTGGCGGCGATAGCCGCAGCTTTCATGTACTCACAGTACTGGCAAGCTCAGCCTCGGCTTGCATACCTCCGTCTTTCTAGCAGCGGCAGCGTTTGCTTCGCCTCTCCTGCAGTATGCAAGAAATGCGCTGGCGGGAACTGTACCGGCAAGCACGAACTGGTGGATTTGGGTCTTAGCGGTTTCGGCGGTGCTTTGTTACCTCATCGGGGCACGAGTTTCTGAAAATTATCGCCGACGGCGTCTGCTTTGGATCGTTCCGGCAGTGCTGTTCAGCGTGGTAGCTGCAACTCTGGCGGTTGTTGCGGTGGCGTGGCTCGCCCTGGGTCGCGTGGAGTTGAGCCCCTCGCGGCTTGCAGTGGTTCGGACAGTTGTGACCTGCCTGCTTGCCCTGGCGCTGAGCTTTCTCGGCTCTATCTGGAAGCGCATCGAATTGGGCTGGGTTGCCTATGCCATCGTCGCCTTTGGCACCCTGAAGCTTTTGTTTGAAGACTTGCGATTCGGCGAGGCCGGAGCGCTCGTGATCTCACTTCTTTTCTACGGGCTCATCCTGATTCTGATCCCGCGACTGACGAGCCTGACACAGGCCGGCTCCTGAGATCGAACCGGGGACAACCGACCTCTTTATTTCACCGATGACACGCAGACGCTTTCAACCTGCAACGCCGATGGCTCGGGAAAGTACTGCCGCTGGAAGTAAAGGGCCACATTCACCAGCCCGATCATCACCGGTACCTCGACCAGGGGGCCAATGACTGCAGCGAACGCTGCTCCAGAGTTGATGCCGAAAACAGAAACTGCCACTGCGATCGCCAGTTCGAAATTGTTGGAGGCCGCGGTGAAGGAGAGTGTCGTGGTCTTGGAATAGTCGGCGCCCAGCTTCCTGCCCATGTAGAAGGAGACCAGAAACATCACCACAAAGTAGATCAGCAGTGGCACGGCGATCCTTATCACGTCCAGCGGCAGGCGAACGATGTATTCTCCCTTCAACGAGAACATCACCACGATGGTGAAGAGCAGGGCAATCAGCGTCAGCGGGCCCACGCGGGGCACGAAGTTCCGGTCGTACCAGTCGCGTCCCTTGGCACGGACCAGCACCGTGCGGGTAAGGAATCCGGCAAGAAAGGGAATGCCCAGATAGATGAAGACGCTCTGGGCGATTTCTGCAATGGAAACATCCACAACCGCGCCACGAAGCCCCAGCTTCGCGGGCAGCACCGTGATGAATACCCAGGCATACACGGAATAAAAGAACACCTGGAATAAAGAATTGAAGGCGACCAGGCCAGCGGCATAGTCGGTATCGCCCTTGGCCAGTTCGTTCCACACGATCACCATGGCGATGCAGCGCGCCAGGCCGATCATGATCAGCCCGGCCATATATTCGGGATAACCGCGCAGGAACACCACCGCCAGCACGAACATCAGGATCGGCCCCACCACCCAGTTCTGCACCAGCGACAGGCCGAGCACTTTCTTGTTGCGAAAGACTTCCGGCAGTTCTTCGTACCGCACTTTGGTGAACGGCGGATACATCATCACGATCAGCCCGACTGCGATTGGAATTGACGTTGTCCCGACGCTGAAGCGATTCAGAAAGGGGACGACTCCGGGCACGAGAGAACCGAGCGCCACGCCAGCCACCATGGCGGAAAAGATCCAGGCGGTCAGGTAGCGATCCAAAAAACTGAGACGACTGGTTGCTTTCATTGCCGCATCCTTCGAGTGAGAGTGCTTTCAACGCTCGTGCGCAACCGGAGCCATGGCCTGGCCGATCTGGTCCAGTTCTCTCTTGAGTGCCAGACCGTCAAGAGCTTTCAAAGGAAGGCAAAGAAACAGGCTGATTCGGCGGTCCAGGATGAAGAAGGCCTCGCGGAAAGCCTTTTCCACTTCTGCCGCACTCCCGTGCACCGCCGCGGGATCGGGAACGCCCCAATGCGCAGTCACGGGCTGCCCGGGCCATACCGGGCAGACTTCCTTGGCGGCGTTGTCGCAAACGGTGAAAACAAAATCGAGCTTCGGGGAGTCGGGTAAAGAGAATTCCTCCCAGGATTTGCTGCGCAGGCCTTTGGTTGGAATGTGCGCCGTCTCCAGTTGCCGCAGCGCCTCAGGCCTGACTGTTCCGGAGGGATGGCTCCCGGCACTGTAGGCAGTGAAAGTCGGGCTCCCTTTGAAGTTCAAAATGGCTTCGGCCATGATCGAACGCGCCGAATTACCCGTGCACAGGAAAAGAATGTTGTAGTGTCCTTTCATAGTAGGGGATCTCCTGTCTTAGTTGCAGCAATCCGGTCCGCAACAAGTCTTCGTTTTGGGATTGAAAGGTTTTACAGCACGGACGAACGCACTCATAAACTTGCCATCCACCTGCGGGGCGATGGCGTCTACGTCAATCCCGTCCGCTCGCAGAAGTTCCTGGGCATCTTCGGCGCGGTAGATGCGCGTGGGCTCAATTTCGATCTGTTCGAACCCCGCGGCAGTGAGCTTCCGCCGATATTCGACATCCTCCAGCGCTCCCGCCACACACCCGGCCCACAGAAGCACGCTCTGGCGAATCGCCGGGTTGATCTCGCCTCGCGTAACCACGTCAGAGACGGCAAATCGCCCGCCCGGCTTCAGCACCCGAAACGCTTCCCGAAGAACCTGATCCTTGTCCGCCGACAGGTTAATCACGCAATTCGAGATAACGACATCCACCGAGTTATCAGGCAGCGGTATGTGCTCAATCTCTCCCTTCAGGAACTCCACGTTCTCTGCGCCTGCCTTGCGTTGGTTTTCGTTGGCTAGGGCGAGCATCTCATCGGTCATATCGAGACCATAGGCTTTGCCGGTTGGACCCACCCGCTTGGCAGAAAGGAAAACATCTATGCCGCCGCCCGATCCCAGATCGAGAACCACTTCGCCGGGTTTCAGTTGCGCCAATGCGGTCGGGTTTCCGCAGCCAAGGGACGCCAGCATGGCTTCTTCCGGAACCTGCTCGCCCTGCAAAGCGTCGTAGAGGTTCGAGGTAATCGGATCGCAGCCTCGGCCAATGCCCGGAGCAGAGCCACAACAGCTGCTTCCGCCACTCTTCACACGAAGGGCGGCCTGCCCGTATTTTTCTTTGACCACTTCTTTAATATCGGTATTCATTTTGCGACCTCCTATTTACAAAGCTGAACCACATCTTGCGGCTTGAGCGCCTTGTTCCGGGTACAGCACTCGGCATAAAGAAATCGCAGCAACTCCTGCAGCGCTTCGGTATTTGCGGTGTAGCGCAGGAAAGTGCTTTCCCGGCGAACCTGAACCAGATCTTCGTTCCTGAGTTTGTCGAGGTGATGGGACAGAGTCGAGTTGGGTATGTCCAGTTCCTCCTGGATCTCCCCCACGACCAGCCCCTCGGGGTGCGCCGACAGCAGCAATTGCATGATCCGGAGCCTTGCCTCCGTCCCCATGGCCGAGAACATGTCGGCGTACCGGGTTACTTGCTCGGTGTTGACCTTCGCAAGTGCATCTGCCATATTTCGATGTTTGCAGAAATATAGATATGTGTCAAGAGGCTGGGCCCATCAAAATCGGCGCCTTAGGGCTGGCTTTGGAAAGGACGCACGGCTGCGCCTTGAACGGGCAGGTGGTTGATGGAGTTATTGGGGGAGGGGTGATAGGAATTAAAGCAATTTCGTAAGAATCGAGTTCCAGGGGATTCTCTGGCGGGTCCTGCTAGGCTAATAGCCTATTGCCGGTCGTCTGTCTCAGCAGGTTCGAAGAAGCCGCGCTTCTTGAGCAGGTCCTGAATGCTCTCAACCGGCTCAAGACCAGCCAGTACCGGACTTCCAAGATATGCCGCTACTTCCGCGTTTTCGTTGTTCATATTTCTCCTGTTTTGGCTTTCTTTTGTCGGATCGATGGATAGCGAAATGATCGTGACGTTTAGGAAGATTGCACGCCAGCGCCCGTAGGAACAGAGACATGGCACGATGGTGCCACAAGTAACTAACGTGAAATCAGCAGCTTGCAAAAATCTTTCGGCGCGTAAGAGGGGACTCGATCGGGAGACGGCCAAATGTGAAAAAATTTGTCCTTTATTGCGAAGGTTTCTTCCACGTGCAAAGCCGCGAAACACAAGGTAAGCTGTTGGGCAATGTGCTCCATGGGACGTAAGTGCCTCCGCTTTCGTCGGCTTAAGAGTCAAGACGTTCCGCTCCGGAGGGCCATCTGTTTCGAAAGCTGATGAGCCCCAGGGTCGGCGTTTACCTGATTTTTCTCCTGGCGTTACCGGTTGCGGTGGTATCCGGCGCCCAGCGGGAATCCACCTCGGGGGAGCACCGGGATTGGCCCGTTTACGGTGGCAGCCCAGCGCAAACCCATTACTCCCCGTTACAGCAGATCAATCGCAAGAATGTCCAGAACCTCCAGGTCGCCTGGACCTACGACACCGGCGAGGCCGGCGGCCTGCAAACCAGTCCCATCGTTATGGATGGCGTCCTTTATGGCATTACCCCCGAACAACGAGATCTTCGCCCTCGACGCCACCAACGGCAAGGAACTCTGGAAATTCGTCTCCCATGTGCGGGGGCAACCCAATCGGGGACTCACCTACTGGTCGGCCGGCAACGACAGACGCATCCTGGTCGGCATTGACTTCTATGAGTTCGCGCTCGACGCTCACACCGGCAAGCCGATCGAGACCTTCGGCGAAAACGGGCACATTGACCTGCGCAAAGACCTGGGGCGCGATTTTCAACACCAGTCGCTAAACGCGACCAGCCCGGGCATCGTCTACAAAGACCTCATTATCCTGGGAATGCGGGAGCCGGAATCGCTTCCCGCTCCACCCGGAGACATCCGCGCTTATGACGTGAAAAGCGGCAAGCTCCGCTGGTCATTCCACACCATCCCACATCCCGGAGAATACGGATACGACACCTGGCCCAAGGATGCCTGGACATACAGCGGCGGCGCCAACAACTGGGCCGGCATGGCGCTCGATGAAAAGCGCGGCATCGTCTACGTACCCACAGGTTCGGCAGCCTCTGATTTCTATGGTTCCGACCGCGTGGGTGACGATCTATTTGCCAACTCGCTGATCGCACTCAATGCCGAAACCGGGCAGCGCATCTGGCATTTCCAGTCCGTGCGGCACGACTTGTGGGACCGCGACTTCCCTGCCCCGCCCGCTTTGCTGACGGTGCAGCGCAACGGAAAGATGGTGGATGCCATCGCGCAGACCACCAAGTCTGGCTACGTCTTTCTATTCGACCGCACCAATGGCGAACCACTTTTTCCCATCCGGTATCGAAACTATCTACCGAGCGATGTTCCCGGAGAGCATGCGGCTGAAACCCAGCCACTGCCAACCAAACCCGCGCCGTTTGCCCGCCAGCATCTCACCGAAGACCTCCTGACGAATCGCACCCCCGAAGCCCATCGGGCGGCGCTGGAGCAATTCCGCCATTTTCGCAATGAGGGCCAGTTTGTTCCCTTCACGGTCGGAAAGCAGACCGTGGTCTTCCCCGGATTTGACGGCGGGGCAGAGTGGGGAGGGCCGGCGGTGGATCCTGAAACCGGTGTGCTTGTATGTGAACGCCAATGATGTGGTTTTCAGCGGCGCGCTGGCCAAAAATACCGGCCACGAATCCAATAGCCGCACCATTTATCTGAATCAATGCGCAGTCTGCCACCGCGATGACGAAAAAGGATCTCCGCCTGAAATTCCCTCTCTGGAAACCCTGATTCAGCGCCGTAGCCCCGCTTATGCGGAGAACATCATCCGCCACGGCAAGGGCAGAATGCCTGCATTTTCCGGATTGCCCGACTCCGACGTGGCGGCGCTGATCGAACACTTCTATGGCGGGGCGGAAAGCGGGCAGATCAAAAGCTCGCAGCCGGTTCCGAAGTATCACTTCAGCGGCTACGTCAAATTCGTGGATCCGGACGGTTATCCTGCCGTCGCCCCGCCCTGGGGCACCCTGAGCGCTATCAACTTGAACACTGGCGAATACCTCTGGAAGATACCCTTAGGCGAATATCCCGAACTGGCCGCCAAGGGCATGAAGAATACCGGCACCGAAAACTACGGCGGCCCGATCGTGACGGCAGGCGGTCTGGTATTCATCGGCGCAAGTAATTTCGACAAGAAATTCCGCGCCTTCGATAAGGACACGGGCAAATTGCTCTGGGAAACGCAGTTGCCCTACGCCGGAAACTCGACGCCGGCAACCTACGAAGTCAACGGCCGCCAGTATGTCGCAATTGACGCCAGCGGAGGCAAGGCGCTCAATCTGCCATCCCGCGGGTTCTATATCGCCTTTGCCCTGCCGAAAGACTAAGCGCTCGAGGACAGAGCGAGTGGTGGTGTACTTTCAGTTTTTCTCTTCTGTTCTCGGCGGCATTTCTTTGCGGTCTCGGCGGTTAAGAGCTTTCGGTTCGGTAAATCAAGAACTGGTCACCGCAGAGTACGCGGGGGTATGCGATGAGCACGCCGAGAAGGGAGCTAGAGGCGGTAAGCCACAGAGCGAGCTGGCGCCTGAGCCGCCTTTCCTTCTGGTATCCTCTTTGCAATTCTCCATGCGCTCTGCCGTCCGCCATCTCAAACAAGCTGATCCCATCCTGCGGGCGATCATTGAGCGCGTCGGCCCCTGCCGCATGGAGTTTGGGCCGCCGGAGTTTCACAGCCTGGCCGAGGCCATCGTCTATCAACAGCTGAATGGCAAGGCGGCCGCGACCATCTTCAAGCGCTTCGCTGCCCTGGCAGGAGAGCCGCTCACGCCGCAGGGCATTCTCCAACTCACCGCTGCGCAGATGCGCTCGGTTGGTCTCTCCGCACAGAAATCGTCCTACCTCAAAGACATGGCGGAGCGCGCCGCCCGCGGCGAACTGGACTTCACTCGCCTGCATCAGATGACCGATGACGAGGTCATCGAGCACCTTACCCAAGTAAAGGGTGTGGGCGTGTGGACGGCGCATATGTTTCTCATCTTCACTCTGCGCCGGCCGAACGTGCTGCCCACCGGCGACTACGGCGTGCAGATGGCTATCAAGAAACACTACAGGAAACGCAAACTGCCGAAGCCTGTACACATGGAGAAGATTGCGCGGCCGTGGGAACCCTATCGCAGCATCGCCTGCTGGTATTTGTGGCGCAGTCTGGATATCAAGACGATCTGACACTGCGGGGGCCTGGAATCTCATATACCCAGGGAGCCCTCTGTGCGCCCCTGTGCCCTCTGTGGTTAAATAATCCCGATGGCTGAACCGAAGATCCGCGTGCTGGTCGCGAAGCCGGGGCTGGATGGACACGACCGCGGCGCCAAAGTGATTGCGCGAGCGTTGCGCGACGCCGGCATGGAAGTCATTTACACCGGCCTGCGACAGACGCCGGAAATGATTGTCAGCGCGGCGCTGCAGGAGGACGTTCACGTCATCGGTTTGTCGATTCTTTCCGGCGCACACAACGCCATTGTGCCGCGCGTCATGGACCTGCTGAAGCAAAACAAAATGGATGACGTGCTGGTAGTCGTGGGGGGTATCATTCCGGATCAGGATGTGGAGAATCTAAAACAACTGGGCGTCGCCGCAATCTTCCAGCCGGGCACGAGTATGGACAAAATCGTAGCCTTCATCCGCACTAACGTGAAGCCACACGGCGTTCCGGCAGCCGGCTGATGGCCGAATCCAACCCTTCACGCCTGCGGGATCTCATCACCGAGTCGATTGGACCTGCTCCTTGGTACTGGCAAACTTTTCCGAAACTAAGTTCGCCTGGCGGGGGGCGGTTGACCTGGACGCATCATGGCGCCGAGGGCGCGCTCGGGTATGTGGTCTCGCTGAACGCTGAGGAGAATCCACAAGCGCCGTTGCTGGCGCTGAATACCTACTGTCGGCCGTTTCTGGTACCGCCGTCCTATTTGGGAATATGGTGCCCCGAAGGCCGCAATCTCCGTTTCGTTTGCTTCGATCCGGTGCAATTAAAGCCATTCGATTTCGCCGAGATTGCCGGCTGGTTCAAGCAGTCCAGCGAACGAATCTACGCGACCACGGCTCCCATCGCCGAGTTCGAAATCCCATTGAGACTGGAACCGGGCCCGCAAAAGATCGAGGTTCCTCCGGAACTGCAAACGGTGGACGAACTCATCGTACCCAGCAGTTGTCCCGCAAAAAGCCCCGACGATCCGGCTTTTGCGCTTTATGTTTGTTACTTGCATGCCGGTCTGGTGGAGATCTTGCCGCAGCGCTGGTTCACATCCGCACAATATGAGGTCGGACGCCGTTGGATTCCCCGCGCAGCGCGAGATCCGGAGTCGCACAGAATTGTCGGCGAATGTTTTGGCGTGGGGAATTTTCTTTTGGAAGAGGATGGCTGCCGGCTGGAACGCTGGCTCTGAAGCCATCTTTTTAGGCTGCTATTTTCAGCATTTCGCTCTTCTCTGCTCCAATTGCGGTGTGACTGTCCGCTGGTATACCGTTAAGGGCTTGCGAGCTCTCGTCTATGGCTGAACGCATCGATCCTGGTCCTCCGCCGAACTCTCCGGTCCTTACCACACGAGTGGATGCCACTTCCGCGCGCTTTGAAGCCAATATGCGCTTCCTTGCCGACCTGGTGTCGCAAATCCGCAATGAAGAAGAGGCGATTCGTGAAGGTGGAGGGGCGAAGGCGATTGAGAAGCAACACGCCAATGCCAGACTGACAGCGCGCGAGCGGATTCACCTGCTGACTGAGCCCGGGAGTTTTTTCGAGCTGGGCGAATACGCTGCGCACGGCATGTATGAAGAGTGGGGCGGCGCTCCGGCAGCGGGCGTGATTACCGGGCTGGCACGGGTCCACACGCGGCAAGTGATGATTATCGCCAATGATGCCACGGTGAAAGCCGGCGCGTTCTTCCCGATGACGGCTAAAAAGGTGATCCGCGCCCAGAATATCGCCCTCGAAAACCGGGTACCAACTATTTATCTGGTGGATTCGGCGGGCGTATTTCTGCCGCTGCAGGAAGACGTATTTCCGGACACGGACGATTTTGGACGCGTGTTCCGCAATAACGCGGTCATGTCGGCCATGGGAGTGCCGCAGATCGCCGCCATCATGGGAATGTGCGTGGCCGGCGGCGGGTACCTGCCGGTCATGTGCGATCACGTGCTGATGACCGACGGCAGCGGATTATTCCTGGCCGGACCCGCGCTGGTCCAGGCCGCCATCGGACAGAAAGTTTCGGCCGAAGAACTGGGCGGTGCGGCCATGCATGCCGCGATCAGCGGCACCGTGGATTTTCGCGAGCCGAATGACGAAAGCTGTATTGAGCGCATTCGCGCGATCGTGGAGAAATGGGGCTACCGGCGGCAGTCGCCGTGGGATCGCCGCAAACCGGAGCCGCCGGAACTGGCGGCGGAAGAAATTTATGGCATTTATGATTCCTCGCCGACTCGCCCTTATGACATGAAAGAGATTCTCGCCCGGATTATCGACGGCGGCCGGTTCGACGAGTACAAACCCGAGTACGGCAAAACCGTGATTTGTGGCTACACTCGCATCGGCGGCTTTGCCGTGGGCATTGTCGCCAACCAGAAACTGCACGCCCAGCAGACCGACCATGAAGGACACAAGCGCATGGAGTTCGGCGGCGTGATTTATACAGAATCGGCGGAGAAGGCGGCCCGCTTCATCATGGATTGCAATCAGAACCTGATTCCGCTGGTATTTTTCCAGGACGTGAACGGTTTTATGGTGGGAAAGGACGCCGAGTGGAGCGGCATTATCAAAGCCGGGGCGAAGATGGTGAACGCGGTTTCTAATTCCGTAGTACCTAAGATCACAGTGATCGTCGGTGGCTCGTTTGGCGCCGGACACTATGCCATGTGCGGCAAGGCCTACGACCCGCGTTTTGTTTTTGCCTGGCCCACCGCGCGTTACGCCGTGATGAGCGGCGACGCCGCCGCCAGCACCTTGGTCGAGATCAAGATTCGCCAGTTGGAGCGCGGCGGCAAGAAGCTGAGCGAAGAAGAAAAGAAAGAGCTATACGAAACCATAAAGAAGACCTATGACGAGCAAACCGATCCTCGTTACGGCGCAGCCAGATTGTGGATTGATAAGATTGTGGATCCGGTGGAGACGCGGGAGGCAATCACCCGGGCCCTGGAAGCGGCGGCGCTGAATCCCGATGTGCCGGAGTTTAAGGTGGGAGTGCTGCAGACGTGATGCGTTTGATCCGCTTTTTCCCGCGTCGATCTGCGGACCGGAATTTTGCATGCAAAATCCTGTAAAACTCATCGAATGCCCCCGAGATGCCTGGCAAGCGCTGAAAGGGAAGATCCCGGCCGACTTGAAGGTGAATTATTTGCAAGCCTTGATCAGCGCAGGGTTCAAGCATATTGACGCCGTCTCTTTTGTGTCGCCGAATGCCGTACCGCAGATGGCCGATTCGGAAGAGGTGTTGAAGGAACTCGACCCGCCGGACGATGTGGAGATCATCGGGATTGTGGTGAATGAGAAAGGCGCGCAGCGGGCGATCAACACCCAGGCGGTGCGCACGCTGGGGTTCCCTTATTCCGTGTCGCCGACTTTTCTGAAAAACAATCAGCGGCAAACGCTGGAAGAGGCGGTTGAGGAACTCGAGAAGATTCAGGGGAAGGCCGAAGACGCAGGCCTCGAGGTTGCGGTTTATATTTCCATGGCGTTTGGAAATCCGTATGGAGATCCCTGGAGCGTAAGCGACGTCGTGGATGCGGTGGATTTGCTGGAGTCTTCCGGCGTCCGCACGATCTCGCTCGCCGATACCGTTGGCATGGCGACAGCTACACAGGTGACGGAGTTGGTCGGCGCGGTGCTCGCGCAATACGATTACCTGGATATTGGCGTTCATTTGCACAGCCGCCCGGAGCACGCAATAGATAAGATTCAGGCGGCGTACGACGCGGGATGCCGGCGTTTCGATTCAGCCCTAGGCGGACTGGGCGGATGCCCGTTTGCGCAGGATGCATTGGTGGGGAATATCGCGACCGAGAGAGTGATTGCGGCCCTGCAGCAACGGGGAGCGCAACTGCCACCGCTGCGATCTTTAGATGCATTGCTACGGGCCTCCGCGGAGATTGGCGCAAGGTACACGGCTTCCAGCGCGGCGGATTAGTTTCCCTTTGATAACATCACCGGATTACCCGACAGATGGAATACAAGAACCTTCAGCTTCGTTACGATTCCGGCATTGCCAGTATCACACTCAATCGTCCGGAGAAGCGGAATGCGCTGAGCTATGAACTGATTGACGAGTTGCTGCGTGCCCTGGATGAAGTGGCCGCCTCTTCTGCCCAGGTATTAATCATCACCGGAAGCGGATCGGCTTTCTGCGCCGGGATGGATTTGGAGAACCTCAAGGGGCTGATTGGGCGATCCAGTGAGCAAAATATTGAAGACTCTAAAACCGTCGCGCGGTTGTTCCGCACCGTCTACGACTTCCCCAAACCCACCATTGCGGCGGTGAATGGCGCCGCTATCGGCGGAGGAGTCGGGCTGGCGACGCTATGCGACTTCACCCTTGCCGCTCCCGAAGCCAGGTTCGGCTATACGGAAGTTCGCATAGGTTTTGTTCCGGCCGTAGTCTCGGTCTTTCTGCTGAGCCAGGTAGGGGAGAAGCAGGCACGGGATTTGCTGCTGACGGGCCGGATATTCCTCGCGGATGAAGCATTGCGGATCGGCCTGGTGAATGAAATAGTGACCTCCGACCAGTTGATGCCTCGATCCCGGCAGTTGGCGGCGCAACTTATGGAGAACAGCCCGGGGTCACTGCGGGCGACGAAGCGGTTGCTAAGCGATTACGTGCGAAGAGAACTAGACGCCCAGATCGATATGGCGATAAAAGAAAATGCGGCTATCCGCACTACGGAAGATTTCCGTGAGGGCATTTCGGCGTTCCTCAAAAAGCACACGCCGCGCTGGAGGGGACAATGAACGAGGGAAACCATCCTCACGCGGTTTGCGAAACCCGCTTGCGCGTGCGCTACGCCGAGACCGACCAGATGGGCGTGGTCTATCACGCGAATTATTTCATTTGGTTTGAGGTGGGGCGCGTCGAAATGCTGCGTCAACTTGGATTCTCCTATCGCGAGATGGAATCCAGCGATGGATGCTGCATCGCAGTGGTCGATGCGCGCTGCCGCTACAAGGCTCCGGCCCGGTATGACGATGAGTTGATCGTGCGCACTTTCTTGAAGAACATTCGCCCTTCCCTCGTGCACTTTGGCTATGAATTGCTGCGCGCCGCTGACGGTGCTCTGTTGGCGGAAGGCGAAACCACGCACGTGGTCACCAACATGCAAATGAAAACGACTCCCCTGCCAGAAAAATACATGCGGGCTTTTCGCCAGGCGATGGGGAAGCCGGAGTAGGACCGCCGTGAATGCCCTCCACATTAACGGCAATGATTTGGCGCTGGAGGCGGTGCGGGAAGTGGCCGTGGAACGCCGCTCCGTTCTACTCTCTCCGGATGCTCGCGAAGCTGTAAGCCGGGCGCGGGCCGTCGTGGATGCGCTCGTGGCGGGAGACAAAGTTTCCTATGGCATCACGACGGGTGTCGGCAAGTTGAGCGATGTCCGCATTCCGCATGACCAGATTCGCGACCTGCAGGTCAATTTGCTGCGATCGCATGCTGTGGGCGTAGGCGAACCGCTGCCTCCGGCCGAAGTGCGCGCCATGATGGTCCTGCGCGCGAACTCTCTTGCCAAAGGCCATTCCGGCATACGCCCCGTAGTCATCGACACGTTGTGTGAACTGCTGAATTGCGGCGTTGCTCCATTTGTGCCGTCCCAGGGGAGCGTCGGCGCCAGTGGAGATCTGGCGCCGCTCGCGCACTTGGCGCTGGTGCTGATCGGGGAAGGCGAGGGTCTGGATGAGAGAGGCAGTCGCATTCCCGGCGCTGAGGCTCTGCGAAAAGCCGCCATCCAACCGCTGGTGCTCGAAGCCAAGGAAGCCATTTCTCTGATCAATGGTACGCAGGCTATGCTGGGCGTTGGCATTCTGGCACTGGTCGCTGCAGAGATTCTGGTGGATTCGGCCGACGTGATCAGTGCCTTGTCACTCGATGCGCTGCGCGGAACCGATGTGGCTTTCGATGAACGCATCCACAAAGCCCGGCCGCATGCCGGCCAAACGCAGACCGCGGCGAACCTGCGCCGACTGCTCGAAGGCAGCGAGATTCGGCAATCGCACATTGCCTGCCGCCGAGTACAGGACGCGTATTCGCTGCGCTGCATTCCGCAGGTGCACGGCGCGGTAAGAGACACGCTGACGCACTGCCGCAGTGTGATGGAAATTGAAGCGAACTCGGCCGTGGATAATCCACTGGTGTTTGTCCAAAGCGGCGATGTTCTCTCGGGCGGCAACTTTCACGGCGAGCCGCTGGCATTTGTCCTGGATTTTCTCGGCATTGCCCTGAGTGCGCTGGCGGGTATTTCGGAGCGGCGCATCGAACGGCTCGTCAATCCTGACCTAAACGAGGGACTGCCTGCCTTTCTTGCGGCGGATGCCGGGCTGAACTCCGGTTTTATGATGGCGCAGGTCACGGCGGCAGCGCTGGTAAGCGAGAACAAGGTGCTGGCGCACCCGGCGTCGGTGGATTCCATTACGACCTCGGGCAATAAAGAAGATTACGTTTCCATGGGCATGAGCGCGGCGCTGAAGCTGCGGCGCATTGTCGAAAACACCCGCAGCGTGCTGGCGATTGAAGCGACCGCGGCGACGCAGGCGTTGGATTTTCTGCTGCCGCTGAAAACTTCGAAGCGCGGTCAGGCCGCGCAGTCGGCGGTTCGGGCGGTTTGCCCGGCGGTGGAGAAGGACCGAGCGTTGTACTCGGACTTCGCCCGAGTCATGAAAGTGATCGCGAGCGGGAAATTGGTAGAAGCAATCGACTAGAAAAATCCAACAATTGAGAGAACGGACCTATAGCTTTCCTGCCGCGCTCCCGTCCAGCCCCAGTTCTGCTGCGACTCTTTTCATCGCCTCAATGCAAAACGCAATATGCTCTTCCAAATCCACCCCCAGATCGGCCGCGCCGTTGATGATGTCATCCCGATTCACGCTTCTTGCGAAGGCTTTGTCTTTCATTTTCTTTCTGACCGACTTCGCATCGACTTCACTCAAAGACTTTCCCGGCTTCACCAAAGTGACCGCCGTGATGAATCCAGCGAGTTCATCGCAGGCGAAGAGAGCTTTCTCCATGGGAGTTTCGCGCTTCACTCCGCTGTATTCTGCATGCGACATGATGGCGCGCCGAATTTCCTCCGGCCAACCACGCTCCTGCAGAATTTCATTGCCGCGGTACGGGTGATCCTCGCGGCTGGGCCATTTTTCGTAGTCGAAATCGTGAATAAGCCCGACGACGCCCCACAGATTTTTTTCCTGGGCTGAGCGCTCTTCCGCCGTCCCCAAACAAAATTTGGCCGCATATGCTCTCATGCAGGCTTCGACAGCCAGCGCATGCTTGCGCAAACTTTCCGACTGGGTGAACTCAGTTAGTAAACCCCATGCAGCGGCGCGATCAGCCACGCTTCCAACCTATTGTCTCGGGATTTTCTCCCGGTTTTGTTGTTTTTCCGGCGGTGTATTTCTTCTTTTGTGCCAGATTCTTCTTGACATCCACAGGCATGGTACCTCAGATTACGCAAAGGTTTGGAACTCAGTTGAGTTCCAGGAGAAATGCCCCCGCTCTGGCAGCTCCCAAACCTAGATGGCTACAACACTTGCCCCGGTAGATTCCAGGGAAGTTGTCCGCTGCGATCACTGTCTGCTGGTTCAATTCCGTACAAGCAACGATCTTTGCCGCCGCTGCCACGCGTCTTTGGATGAGGACGAGCCGGAGATAGTTTCGGCCATGCCCGAGCCACAGATGATGCCGATCAACGCCAATGGACGCGGTCATCTGAATCTGGCAGCCTCCATCCGCGCGCTGCGCCTGCGCAGCGGGCTGAGCCAGCGTCAACTGGCGGGACGCATGTCGGTGCCGCGCACCTACGTCTCCAAAATTGAAAACGAAAAAGCCACGCCGACCCTTTCTTCCCTGGAGCGGCTGGCGCGGGCGCTGGAAGTGACTGTCCCCGACCTGCTGTCGGGCGGCGAGCGCAACCGGCAGGAGGAAATTCGCGATTTGATGAAAGACCCATTCATCGCGGAACTGCTGCCCTGGGTAGGACAGCTAAACGGGATGCAGATGTCAAGCATTGTCGCGCAGATCAGGGATTTAACGGTACGTCCGAGGAGAAGCGCGTAGTCTCCAGGGTTCGTTGTAATTTTTTTCGCGGGCGAGGGTGCCCACGCCACACAGGTTTTCATCCGGGCAACTGCCAGCTACAGCCGGAGCCGCAAGGCTTCGGCTTTCTTTGTTTCAGAAAATCACGCCACGAAGTCTTCCTGTGGAGGATCTGGGACAGCAGGGGGCAAACGGTCCGTCACTTCCGCTAGGTTGGCTAAACGTTCTGCGAGTTCGGGTCTGAGCGATCCCGGCTGGTAACGCCAACGATAGTTTCCATCGTGGACGCTGGGAATGTTGAGGCGCGCTTCGCTGCCCAGTCCGAGAACATCCTGCAGGGGAACCACCGAAAGGCTGGCTACTGAGCTTTGGGCAAGGCGGATGAAGGCCCAGTTAATGCCGTCTGTGCAAGGACCGACATAGGCCAGCACCGCCCGCCGCTCGTATTCACTCAAATGGGAATTCCACCAGCCCAAAGTCGTGTCGTTGTCGTGGGTGCCGGTGTAGATTACGCGATCGGCGCTGACCCGATGCGGCAGGTAGATGTGGGCGCCAGGATCACCAAACCCGAATTGCAGAACGGCAAGGCCAGGAATCTGTTGACGCTCACGCAGCGCGTTCACTTCGGGTGTGATGTAACCGAGGTCTTCGGCAAAAAAGGGCAAGCCCCCCAGGACTTCCCGCACCTTGTTGAACAACTCATCTTTCGGTCCATCCACCCAGCGACCGTGGATGGCAGTAGGCTCGCTGGCGGGGATCTCCCAGAATTGATCGAAGCCGCGGAAGTGGTCGAGCCGGATGTAATCGCAGGTTTGCGTAGCCCAGCGTAGGCGCTGAATCCACCAGCGGTAACCGTTCGCCCGCATGATGTCCCAGTTGTAGAGAGGATTGCCCCAACGCTGGCCGGTAGCGCTGAAAGCGTCAGGAGGAACCCCGGAGACCAGGGATGGCTCGAGGTTGTCTTTCAGATGAAAGAGCTCGCGGTGAGCCCAGACGTCGGCACTGTCGTAGTCCACAAAAATCGCGATGTCGCCGACTACCCGGATGGATCGCTGAGCACAGTGGACGCGCAAGGCACGCCACTGCTCGTAAAAGAAGAACTGGATAACCCGCCGAACCGTCATCTCGGCGGACAACTCGGTCCGGGCGGCCTCAATGGACTCCTCCTCCCGGCGCGCCAATCCGTTCGGCCAATGGCTCCAGGTCTGCCCGGGGTAACGGTCGCGCAGAGCGTCGAAGAGAACAAAATCTTCGAGCCACCAGGCGTTCTCCTCACAAAAATGATCGAACCGGCCACGGGCATTTCCCGAAGCACGCTGTAGGAATTCTCTTGCGGCTTCGACGAGCAGAGGCAATTTGCAGCCTCGAACCTGATCGTATTCCACCGGGACAACAGGCTCCGGGAGCCCCGGCAAACGCGAATGGTCGAGCCAGCCGTGGTCTGCCAGTCTTTCCAGACTAATGAGCAGCGGATTTCCAGCGAATGCGGAGGTCGAGGAATAAGGCGAGTTCCCGTTTGCCGGCGGTCCCAGAGGAAGCACCTGCCACAAACTCTGTCGGGCAGCTACTAAGAAATTGAGGAAGTCATAAGCCGAGGGCCCAAAGTCACCAAGGCCGCCCCGGGAAGGCAAGGAGGTGGGATGGAGCAGGATACCAGTGGCACGGGGAAAGGACATGACAGTTTCTGGTGACAAATCAGAGATGCACACGCGAACCCTATGCGTTGCCGTCTGGAACTACTCACCGGAAAAGAACGGCGTCATTTTCTGTATTTCAAAAGTTGCCGGCCTTCACTCACCTGCCTCGCTGTTCTGCGACCGGGTGAGAATGTTCAGTTCGTCCTGGTTAATTTTGATTTTGCCGGACTTTTGCATCCGATCTCGCAGATTGGAAATGAACAGTCCAAAAAGCTCCTGCTGCTTGTTCTGCAGCAGGGAATCCCGAATCTGATCCCTCTTGGCCGCAAATTCCTCCTCGGAAGGCGCTTGCTTATCGAGGACGGAGAGCACCGCACCATCGGTCGTAGTTACGATGGGACCGCTGATTTCGCCGGGCTTCAGAGTAAATGCGACCGAAGCCGGACCGGACATCGAGCCGATATCCGGCACCTGGCCATCGGGTAGCACAAAATCACTCGTTTTCATGCTGGCGCCTAGTTCCCTGGCCGCTTTCTTCAGATCATGTTCGGCTTTGGCGCGATCAGACAGTTCCTGCGTTTTCTGCGAGAGCATCGCCGAGGCCCGCTCGTTCTTAAAATCCTGCTCCACTCGGCTCCGAATCTCCTGAAAACTCGGAGTGGCGGCGGGCTTGGCCTCCACCACTTCGTAAATGACGTAGCCCTGCTGCAACTGCACTTCGTCAGGAGGAGACTTTTCCGGCTGCGCAAAAGCAGCCTGCATGAATTGCGGCGACGCGCCGACTCCCGGCAGCGAGTCCGACTGGGTGACGAAATCAGTGCTGATGACTTGCAGACCCTTGGCCGCGGCTGCTTTGTCGAGTCCCACCGTACGCGCCTGGGTCATCAAAGCGTGTGCCTGGTTGTCGCCCACTTGAGTAGCTCTTTGTTGGCGGAGAGCTGACTCGATTTGGTCTTTCACCTCAGCCAGCGTCTTCACGTGAGCGGGTTGTTTATCGTCCACATGCAGGATGACGAACGCATAGCCTGCATTGATCACTCCGCTGGTGCCGCCTTTGGCCAGCGACTGGGCGGCCGATTGAACGTCAGGAGATGGAAAGCGGCTCGGCTCCATCCAACCGAGCGATCCGCCATCCTTGGAGCTGGGGTCTTCGGAATACTTTTTTGCGAGATTGGCAAAATTTCCACCGGATTTCAGCTGGTTCAGAACGTCTTCGGCTTTTTTCTGGGCCGCTGCGACTCCGTCAGGATCAACTTTCCCGTCGGACCCCGGAAGAGGAGTCTTAATCAGAATCTGACGAACATCGACCTGCTCGGGAACCCGGTACTCATCCCGGTGCTGATCGTAGTAATCCTGCAGTTGCACGGGCGTTACTTGAATCTGCGCCTCGATCCTGCTGTTCTCCAGCAGGACATATTTGAGCTTGCGTTTGGCGGGAATGGAATTGGCGTAGCGTGCTTTGTTTTGATCGAAGTATGCCGCAAGCTCTGCGTCACTTGCCTTAATGCTTTTGGCGATCTCATCCTTCTGCAGCACAGCGTACGCGAATTTGACCTTTGTATTCTGCCGCTCAAACTCCTGGTGGATTTCATTCTGTGAGACCGTGGCCGCACCGGTCACCAGATCGCGCATCTTGTCGAAGAGGATGCCTTGTTTCACATCCTGCTCGAACATGGGAACGGTCAGATCGTGTTCGCGCAGAATCTCCTGGTACTGGTCCTGGCCGACAAAGTTGCCTCCGGGGAAAAATGCGGGAGCATAATTTGGGCCATGCTGGATTTCATCGCGGACTTCTTCGTCGGTAGCACGGAAGCCCATGCGGTGCGCTTCTGCAATGATCGCCTTGTTGTTGATCAGGCTTTGCGCGGCTTGGGCGGCAAAATAAGGCAGCAGGGCGGCCGCATGCGCTGAACCGCGCGGAATCTGCTGCTCCATCATGCGTTGGGCGGCGCGCTGAACGTCTTGCGAAGTCACGTTTTCTCCGCCGACGGTGGCGACCACGCCTTTAGGCGGCCCCCCGAACCCAAATCCCGAGTTACCAATGGGGGCAAGGGTGATGACCATGGCGGCACAGATGACAAGCAGAATGCCGCCAAGAATGATCTTCTTCAGCGGGCCAGGGGTTTGCAGAAAGCGAATCATGTAGTTAAAGACTCCAAACTAAGCGGGAAGCATTGATTATAAACCACGCTCTTAGCGCTTCGGATAATCGAAGGAATATCCCGCCTGCTCATCCCCTGACATATAACGCGTGTTGTAATTCAGCAGATAGTTGAAGTGGGCGGCATCCAGCGGAAATGGCTTGGTCTTGGGATAGGGGTAGCCTTCCATGCCTCGGAACGGCATCGGGTCCACGGTATCACCGTAGGCAGCGTAAAAATCCATGTCCTTTTCGTAACCGTTGGCCAGGAAGAAGTAATCGCGCACCCAGCCCTTGGGCAGAGCCGGCAGTTTGGCTGGATCGAAGTCGAGGGCCACCTCGTCGCCCGAGCCGAACACCGCCAGGCGGTCGTCAAAAGAGGTCACGAGGGTCCGAACATCGCCGTACCGCGTGTAGCTTCCGGCGGGACGAGTATACGGCCCAGTCGCGCTGGCTTTCTCGTAGATGTACTTCACATTGCCCTGAGGCTGGCCTTCGATCTTTAGCGGAAACCCGTGAAAGGCGAGGTTGGCACGGGCGAGCGGAACCGGGTTCAGGTGAATATTCTGCTCCTGGCTGGCGCGGTCAATGAGGATGCTGTTCCAGTAAACCATCAGGTTGGTCGAAATGCGAATACGCTGAGTGCCGGGCGGCAGCTTGCCGGTAAGATCGGCGGTCATGGTGCGAGGGCCTCCGGCAGGAAAGCCCATATCGTCTTCCACACGCACCCACTTGCTATTCCCGTCGAGAGCTTCGACATAGGGAGCGATCGCATCCACACCGGCTTGCGCCGCAGCGTACATGCTCGTGGCCGAGAAGTATTCGACCTCGCCATGCATAAGCAGCCACAGCGGGCCACCACGGTAGGGCTCGCCCAGGTCGAGTTCCAGGGTATGCAGCTTGGCAAAACCGTGGAAGGGTAGCGACTTGAAGTCTCCAAAGTAACGATGGGAGAGTAAATCGGGAAGAACGTCGTGCCCGTGCTCGTCGTGGGCAGCCGCGGGCGGCCGGGCATCCTGACTGAGCACTACTTTGAACGGTGGATAGGGTGGATTGCTGGCGAAATATTCGTTGGGATATACGTCGAGATTGGCCGGATGATCCACGGCCAACAGTTTGGCCTGATCCAGATAAACGACTTCCTCCAGCGGCTCCATGAAACGGAAGCTGAGTTTGCCGTTCTTCTCGCGGAGTAAACTGCCTTCGACTTTGATGTACTCGGTGGGGCGCGGAACGTCACGCTGCTGGGGACCGACCCAGTGGCCGACGACACCGGCGCCCAGCATGTCGCCGATCAGTTCGTAATGCGTGCCATCCCAGGCGAACAGCGTGGGGCAGGAACTGCCGCGGCGGTCAAGTTCGGTGTACTGCTGCTCGCGCAGACCTGCCACTTCAATTTCGTCCTGCAATACTCCGGTAGGCCAGAGCATACGGACGACATCGGCTTCTTTCGCTTCGCCCAGGCCGACGTTGATCACCGGTGAATTCAACCCGAGATAGCCGGAGGAGCCGGCGATCTCAAATTTCTGGCGATTCCCACCCGCAAAGACCTCCACCTTGGTTCCAACGCCGCTCTTGTTGTCATTCAAACCCTTCAAGGCGAGCCGCAGCCAATGATTCTTGTTGCCGCCCTGATTGTGAAGAAGCACGGCCGGGCCCTGATTCTGGGTAACAAGCAGATCGGTTGCGCCGTCGCCATCATAGTCACCGGTGATGAGGGCGCGCGGATCCTTGAGCTGGATCTTGTCGAAACCGACTTCAGCCGTCACGTCTTTGAAGCCATCCGGCCCGAGATTGCGGAATAATTTAAGTTCGCTCTTGCCGTCGACAGTTTCGCCCACGGCTGCCAAATCCACCCAGCCGTCGTCGTCATAGTCGAATGCGGCCACACCGAAAGCACGGACCCAGTCAGTCTTGGGCAAAGCCACCTGGTCGAATTTTCCGTGATTGTTGCGCCAGAGAGTAAGAGCAGGAGAACCCGCTTGAGTAAAGGCGGCGTCCATCCAGCCGTTGTGGTCAAAATCGAGTACCGCAACGCCTATTGCTGGAGCCGGCATCGGTGGCGTCCACGGTTTCCGTTCAGGGAATATGCCCTCTCTCGGGTTCTCAAAAATCACCGGCCAACCGGTGATCACCAGATCTACCGCCCGGTCGTTGTTATAGTCGGTGCCAACCGCGCCGAAGTTCGGGTGATTTCCCGAAAGGCCAACCGACGCGGTCACATCGGTGAAGGTCCCGTTGCCGTTGTTACGCCACATGACATTGGCGCTCCCCGTGGCCGTTTGCTTAAGCAGATCTGCCAAAGATTCCTGAGAGTCCGGCGCAGAATTGACGGCCAACCGTGTCACATAGAGGTCTGCGTCGCCGTCGTGATCGTAATCTACGAATGTGAGTCCTAAATTCAGACCCGTGCTCTTAATGCCCGCGGCCTCGGTCATATCCTTAAACGTGCCGTTCTTTTCGTTGTGCAGCAGAAGCACACGGCCATCGAAGCTCACCGCCAGATCGGGGGCGCCGTCATTGTCATAGTCGCCGGCGGTGCAACCAATGCCGTGCTGCAAGGGATCGAGCCCCGCTTTCTTGGTCACGTCCTCAAATTTGCCGTTGCCCAGGTTATGAAAGAGCGCGAGCCCGCCAGCCGGGCCGTTGTCGGCGAGAAAAATGTCAGGATGCCCATCGCCGTCGTAATCGAAGAAGCATGCCCCGGGTCCCAGTGACGACGATGGGCCGGAACCGGCGGGCGTGGTTTTGGAAACGATCCCAGCCTCCTCCGTCACCGGAACGAAACGGACCGGAATGGCCGCGAGGACTCGTGGCGGCGCGGCAGGCGATTCCTCGGCCCGGGAAAACTTTCCTTGCTCGCCATAGCTGAGGCTGATGGGCGACCCCAGCTTCTCCTGGGTGATGTGTTGGAATTTCTGCAGGTGCTCGCGGGCCTGCGCGGTCTGCCCTGATTGCTGCAAAGCACGGGATAGTCCAAACTCCGCCGAGGCGTGCACAGGACTCAATTGCAAAGCGTGTTGAAACATCTGGATGGCCTGGGGAAAATTACGGATCTCCAGATAAACCGTGCCGAGGAAGTACCAGGCGTCGGCGTCGGAGGGATCAGTCTCGGTGACGTTTTGAAAAGCCTCGATGGCCTGGGAGGTGTCGCTGGTGTTTTTCGCTGCCAATCCCAGGTTGTACCAGGCGTACAGGTCTTTGGGATTCTCTTTGACGACTGCGGTCAGGATCTGCTTGGCAGGTTCAACTCGCCCCAGGCTGAGTAGCGCGACCCCCTGATTCACACGCGCAATTTGCAGTTGGGGATCGGCCTTGGCGGCCTCCTCAAACGACTTTAAGGCCTTCTCAAACAGCTGCTGATTCATGTAGGCCGTGCCCAGATCGTTCAATCGGATGGCCGCGGCGCGGTCGGGCGTTTGAGGAGTTTGTGGCTTCGCCGCAAAAATGCCAGCAGCAGCCAGAACCAAACCTATGCAGACAACAGCAAGTTGCCGATTCATATCAACAAGAAGTAAACCACACACGGCACAGGGCAGCACAGAGGAAATTCCGGTGGAACCTTGGTACTACTTTTTCGCGGCGTATGTCGGCGGCTTCGTGTACGACCTGCTCGCAATGATCCCCTTGCCTTCCTGTACGGTGATCGTCTGCCCGGCGTTGATGTTGGAGAGCTTATCGACCTGCCCGCTGGGCCAGTAAACGTTAACCGAATCCGCCTTCGTATGCTTCCCCAGGCCGAAGGTCAATACCAATTCGTTTTGTGAAAGGTAGCTGCAGCCGCTGTGCAGGAGCTTCGATTCCCCGTCCTTGCCCGCGCTCACATGGACCAGGGAGTCGATGCCGTCGCGATTGGATTTTGTGCCTACCAACTTGATGCGTAAACTGTGGTCCGTCCCGCCCTCACTCTGAAAAAGGTGAGCAGACCCTCCGTTTGTAGTGATCAGGATATCGAGGAAGCCGTCGTTGTTGATGTCCGCATAGGCTGCGCCGCGCGCTACCCTGGGGCTGGCGAAGCTGCCCCCGAGAGAATCCGTGACCTCCGTAAACTTTCCACCGCCGAGGTTGCGAAACACATGCGGTGGCTCGGCGAACTTGACCCGCTTTTGCACTTCCTCGATCTGGTTTTCGATATGGCCGTCGGCGACGAAGATGTCCGGCCAGCCGTCGTTGTCATAGTCGAAGAAAAAACAGCCGAATCCCAGCGTGATGAGCGAAGCCCGGCCCACTTCGGACTGCGGAGCTTCATCCACGAACAGCCCATTGCCTTCATTGTGATAAAGAGAAAGCATCTGGTTGGCAAAGTTGCTGATGATCAGGCTGGGCCGGCCCGAGCGGTCGTAATCGGCAGCGTCCACGCCCATTCCGGCGCGAGCTACGCCGTTTTCGCTGAATCCGACGCCCGACGAAACAGCCGTCTCCTCAAACGTGCCGTTCTGTTTGTTCATGTACAGCTTGTTCGGCTGAGTGTCATTGGCGATGAAAATATCGGGCCAGCCGTCGCTGTTGAAATCCATGACCGCGATGCCAAGGCTTTTGGAAGTTGGGTCGTAAAGCTTGGCCTTTTGCGTCGCCTCTTCGAATTTCCCGTTGCCCAGATTGTGCCAGAGACGCACCGACGTTCCCTTGTAGGATTCCGGCGTGCAGTACGACTTGTGCGTGCCGTCGAGCGTGCAAAACAAATCACCTTTGATGGACCATTGCACGTAGTTGGCGACGATAAGGTCGAGCTTGCCGTCTCGGTCGTAGTCCAGCCAGGCGGCGCCGGTGGAAAATTCGTCCGGTCCCCAAAGCCCGGCGATTTTGGTCACATCGGTGAATGTGCCGTTGCCATTGTTGTGAAATAGATGGCTCTGGCCAACCGTGGTGATAAAGACATCCTCGCGCCCGTCATTGTCGTAGTCGCCGACGGCCACTCCCATGCCAAACATCGGGAAGCGCCAAGCCAGATTTCGTCGTGACGTCGGTGAACGTACCGTTGTGGTTGTTGTGGTAAAGCTTCAGGGTCGTAACTCGTCCCGGATGCCCCGGCCAATTCTGGCCGTTGAGCAGCAGAATGTCGGGCCAGCCGTCGTTGTCATAATCAAGAAAGGCACACCCCGGCCCCATGGTCTCGGGAAGATACTTTTTTCCGAAAGCGCCGGTGTTGTGGCTGAAACGAATACCGGCTTGCGCCGTGATCTCACGAAAACGGATTTGCTGACCGAGAGAGAACGGCGCTCCCAGAAGCAATACGAGCAGGCAGAGTGTGATTTTCCGCATTACCGGGAAACTCCGGAGGGCGCGTTGGGCTTCGAGTATGCCAAATTCCGCCGCTTGGGATGAGCCGAATGAGCGCTGTTTGAGTACGCTGGCGCTGCCTTCGGCACATCGAGCTTCTCGCTGTACGCCGGGGGGAGCGCCGGCAACGGAACAGAAAGATGTTCGTGAATAGCCTGGCGCTCGTTGTTGTCAAACGGATGCGTTTGGCGGTACGGACCCGTAATCGCCTGTGCAGCTTCGTTGGCCTTGAAGCGTAAGTAGCGGACCTCGTGGGCGTGCGCATCTTTCTCATCGCCCAACCCCTTGTAGCACAGCATTAGACTGTACTGTGCATTCAGATCCTCGGGATCAATCGCCAGCACCCGTTTCAGAGTCTGCACTGCCTCGGTGTACTTGCGCTGCAGAAAGTACACGTGCCCCAGGTCGTTTAACACGACGCGGTCATATGGGTACTGGGCCAGAGCTTTCTCCAACTGCGCCGCCGTATCGCCGTAGCGGCCGTCGCTCAGGAGCACGCGGGAGTAAACGTAATGCGCCCGGGCAAGGTTCGGGCTAAGCGCCAGAGCTTTCTGGATTACGGTGCGGGCGCGTTCCATGTCGCCTTCCTGCACGGCAGCACGGCCGATGTTGACCCAGCCGTCCGGATTGTTCGGGTCCGCTTCGGTAGCTTTGACGAACGCCGCCTGCGCCGCCTTGAGATCTCCCTGCAGCAGCAAGCCAATTCCATAGTCGTTCCAGCGATGCCAGTCGTCTTTCTGCGTCACCACCTTCGGTTTCGGCAGCGGTGCATTCGCGGGAGCGACGTTCAGCGTGACCGTGTCTTCGCCAAGCGCCACGATGGGCAGATCGGGAATCTTCTGTTCTTTTGCCGATAGGCCTTGCAGCGGACCTGTAAACACGAATTGGGTATCGTCGAAGGCCGGCGTGACTTGGGGTTTCGGAGTTTGATTCGGGTCGGGAACTCCGGCGAACGCGAACTGCGTGTTCCACCAGGAGAACTTGCGATAACAGAGGCGCGCATGAAGCGTAATTTTGTCGCCGGCTTTCTCCGGGATATGCATGCGGTAGTGGACAGTGTCGGCGGCGCCGGGCGGAATCAGGTGCACATAGACCACTGAGCGCGTAGCCCAGGCGTTGCGCTTGTTGATGGGATTGCCGTGCTCGTCAATCTGCAGAGACTTATAGAAGTGGGCGCCCGGTTCGACCGGACCGTGACCGTTATCCTCCACTTCGCCGCTCCAGAAAACGGTCTGGCCTTTGTCGTCGGTCCCCTTGAGTTCGAGCCAGACATCGAAAGCGTCGACCGTGCCCCCGGGAAAGAAGTGGCCGATCTTCTTGGTGCGTACGACCACGTCCACCCTTACGTTGTCTCCACGCCGAACCACCGGCTGGGTCCGATCCAACGGGGCTGTGACCGGAGCCACTTCGCCCACGTTGACCGGCGTGATTTTCGACTCGGATTCTTCTCCGACTGCAAACGTCGTTGAAAGCTCCGATGGACTGTAGGCATTCGCCTTCACCTTAAGCGGGGTCGGTTCCGGGGCAAGCGCAAAAATATCCACGCTGAGAATGTCATTCTTGAGGAAGTCTTCCACGGCTTTGAGCTGCTCGGCATCTTCATTCGCGGTTGGCAGAGCGGTATTGGCTGCCGGAAAACGGTGGGAGTGAATGTAGCCGTTGACATTGCCCTGATCTGCAGAGCGGACAAGCGGCATGTGACAATCCGCGCACTGGGCCGGTTTGGCCGGATAGTAGAAGGAACGCGCTCCGAAGCCTGAAACACCGCTGGCCTGCCAGTTGTCGTATTCATTGAAGCCACGCACCCAGCGATAGTGATTTACCGGTACGTCCAGGTGCACCTTGTGGCAGGCTGCGCAAAATTCGGCCGTTTGATTGCGCATAAAGGGCTTTAAGAAGACCCGGCGGTGCGGCTCTGGGATTGAGATAAACCAGAAAGTCGTGAAGGGAACGGATGACCGGATTCTTACTCGCTGCCAGCGCATGCAGCTTGGGATACTCCAGGTAAAAATCCGCTTGTCCCATCGTGCTTTTGACCCTGGCGATCGAGTGGCACATCATGCAGCCCAGGCCAGCTTGCGCCTCCGGGCTGTGCACAAATTCCTTGATGGGCCGATCCATCTTGCCGGCATACAGCACGGCGGGGTCATGGCATCCACCGCACCATTTCGAGGGCTTTCGTCCCAATCGTGTCCTGCATGTACTCCACGCTCTTGCGGTACCACTGATTATTGAAGGACGAAAAGTGATGCGCCGAGCTGAACCATTCTTTGTAGATATCCTCGTGGCAGCGCTTGCAGGAGTCGGATTCCATGAAAAACTTGCTGGGGATTTTCTCGCCACCGTAGACCTGGGCCGAACTGGGGAAAAATGGTCCGTTGGCGCCGTCTCCCTCCTGGTTCATGGTCGGGGGAGAATCCGGTGGATTCTGAATGCGGGCGCTGTTCAACCAGCGAGCGGTGCGGAAAGTACTGTGCGCCGGCAGCTAATCCGACGAGGACGACCAGGCAAGCCGTGGTTCGGAGGATTGGCATCAACGTTCCTGATTGCATCCAGCCGCGCTTGCCCAACCAATCCGAAAACAGAAGTCCCCCACCAGCCAGACACAATCCGATGTGAACATAGAGAAGATTCAGTTCCGATGTGACGGTGCCGGTCTTGATGAGAACGCAGCCGAGAATTCCACCGGCCGCCAGGAAGATCCAGCCGAACCGGGCCCCCAGGCTCCCGCGCCGCAATATTCCGACGAGGTAGAGCAGCAACAGCACCGTCGCGACTATGCCGGCGGCGACATGTAGCAAAACGACGACGGGATAGACGAGATTAGGCTGCGGAAACGGGTAAAGATAGGCGGCAGAGAGGAACAGAAAAACAAGCAGTCCCGGGAAAAAGCGGCGCCGAACGAAACTCTTTGATTGCGTAATTTCCGGCATCGGGCAATGCGGTCCACATACCGCAGGGCGAAGAGAGCGTCTACACGATAATGCGTTTCGCGCGGAGACAGAAATAGTATAAAAACACTAGCGTTCGTTGCTACTCGCAAAGCTACTCCCAAACGTTCGACGAGCCGGCTCAAATCGGTGGCGCTTGCCATCCTCTGCACTTTTTCTCGACGGCCGCTGCAACTTCCAACACAAGTTCCTCCGCCCACGGAAGGCCTGCGATCTGTACACCAATTGGCAATCCTTCGGCTGATCGGCCGACGGGCACGACGGCCGCAGGAGAGCCCAGCAGGTTGAACCATTCCGTATAACTCCAGGCGTCGAGGTACTGCACGGACTTGCCGTCAATCTGCCAGCTACGCTCACCGTGACGAAAAGCCGGGATAGCCGCCGCCGGGCAGAGCAGGATGGGAATCTCGCGCATCTGGGCGAATACTTTCATGCGCACCAGATCACGCTGGATCCATGCATCGAGCAGAGACTGTCCCGAATGGGCCGGCTCCTGGGATGTCCAACCGGCAAATTGCTGGAGGGCAGGACTGATTTCAGCTTCATGGCCTTTCATCATCGGCCCTAGCATCATTCCACCTGCGACTCCAAAGAACTTCCACCACAGCTGGCGGGCTTGCTCCAACCCTTCAGGGCGAAATGCTTGAACCGCAAATCCAGCGCGGCGCAATCCTTCGGCTGCCGTGCGCACGGCGGCACGAGTTTCCGGGGTCACAGCTGTCCGGCCGTCATCTTCGAAATATCCGATGCGCAGTCTCTTCAGCTCATCTCTCTTAGGCCAACGGACTGGAACCGGAGCCGCCGAGGGATCCCCGTCATCCGGCCCCTGCATGACTTCGAACAACAACTTGAGATCCGCGACGGTGCGGGCCATGGGGCCGACGACACCGATTGGAGCGAACGGTCCCGCAGACTGAGGGAAATGTCCCGTCGCAGGAATCCGTCCTGGGGTCGGCTTCAGTCCGCAAATTCCGCTGAAGTGAGCAGGCACGCGAATAGACCCGCCCCCGTCACTGCCCACGCCAACCGCCGAACATCCCGAGGCAATGGCCGCCGCTTCGCCCCCGCTTGAACCGCCCGGGGTCCGCGACAGATCCCACGGATTGTTTGTCCGTCCATAGAGAATATTATCGGTCTCCCAAGCCATGAGCAGTTCTGGAGTGTTGGTCACACCAAGGATGATGGCTCCCGCCAGCCGCAAGCGGCTCACGAGCGGAGCATCTTTCGTCGCGATGTTGCCCTGGCGCAGCTTCGTGCCGGACTCACAGAGCATGCCCTTTACACCAATGGAACTCTTGATGCTCACAGGTACACCATGCAGTGGTCCGGCAAGTTCGCCGCGCATGGCTGCGCCTTCCGCCTCGGCGGCCTGCCGGCGTGCTCCCTCGGCATCCAGTTGCACAAAAGCATTGAGCTTGGGGTTGAGTTGCTCGATCCGCTGCAGATGGGCTTCCACCAACTCGACCGGGGACAATTCCTTCCGGCGAATCTTTTTTGCCATCGAAACGGCTGAAAGAAAGTTTGCGTCAGGCATAAACAGTGTGAGGTCAAGCCAAACGATGTGAGTCTAGCACGCGGATAGAAGTGCGAAACTTTGAGCCGCCAGTTTCGAGGTAAGATGGGAAGATCAAAACCGGAAAAATTATGGCACACCAACATCCGCCCCGCTTTTTACAGATTGTGGATGACGCGAAAAAACGCGTTCGCGAAACTAATGTGGACGAAGTGAAAGCCAGGATGGATCGCGGAGAAAAATTTCTGCTCGTGGATGTGCGGGAAGAGAGCGAATTCGCCAAGGATCATCTGCCGGGCGCCATTCATCTGGGTAAGGGGATCATCGAACGCGACATCGAAGAACGCGTCCCTGATCTGAATGCGCCGCTGGTTCTCTATTGCGGGGGCGGTTTCCGCTCGGCCTTGAGCGCCGACAACCTACAGAAGATGGGTTACACCAACGTGATCTCCATGGACGGCGGCATCCGCGGCTGGCGCGAAAAGGGATTTCCACTCACCAATAAGTAAGGGACCACTGGAGCCAGGGGGCGACGCCCATTGGTAACTTGATGGGATTACTTCCTCGTCGCACCATTTAAATGATCGCTGAAGTAGTGTCTGCACTTTCAGTGAGTGTGAAGTTGGGCATCGAACATGCACCGGAACAGAGAAAATACCGACTCGGATTCTGGCCAGATCGCGGCTATCGCCTCGGGTCTCGCCGTTCTGCAAGGTTCTCTGACCGAAAATACTTCGCCGGAGCAGTTTTGCGAGGACCTCACAGAAATCTTTGATGTGCAGTTGACGGAAGTTGCACTCCTACGATTAGATTCCGGCTGCCTGAAATTTGTCTTTCCGGCACAGCTCAGAACCGCAGGGTCTATTCCCGCATCCAGTTCGTCTTCGATCGTGGCTCACACTGTGGTCAGCAAGAAGGCGGAGCTTCACAATAATTTTTCCAAAGTGAAACACGCCAGCGTGTTTGAGACCGTGAAGCTTGGGAACACCGAAGACCATGCCGCCAATGCGGGCCCGCCGATTCAAAAACTCATGTCGGCGCCGGTACTTGATGATTCAGGCAATGTTGTCGGGGTGCTTCAGCTTTCCCGCAAAGGCCAAACTCCCGGTGCCGCGGGACCCGATTTCAATATCGAGCAATTGCACCAGCTCGAGCGGGCCGCCCGGATCGTCGCGCAGGCCTCCTTCATGAAAAAGCAGTCCGCTGCCTCCTCTGGCAGCTAGCCCCGTCCGCAGAACCTTGCGGGCTTCAATCCTTCATGCTTACTTGGACAGAATTACGCGGGGCTTCCGGAAACGGCAGCTCAAAATGCGGCTCCAGGCGAACGACTGTCTGTTCAAGGGTGTCGAACAGCTGGGCCTGAATGCCGAGCTTCGCCGCTGCTTCCACGTTGTGGGTCAAGTCATCGAGGAATAGGACCTCCTGCGGAGCCAATCCTAAGGGGCTCAGGCAAGCCTGGTAAATTGCCGGATCCGGTTTCACCAGCCGCACCTCGCAGGAGAACGTCAGATGATCGAAGAACTCCACCCACCCGCCCCTGGCAACCAGGTAGCGGCTCAGATCGGAAGGCATGTTGGACAGAAGTCCCAGACGCAGACCGGATTCATGTAGTTGTTCCGCCCAACCGACAGTCTTCATATTGAGACGTGCCCAACCCTGAGTATCCAGCGAGACCAGTTCTGCAATTTGCTCCGCGCTGAAGACCATGCTTTGCTCTCTGGCCACGCATTGCCAGTAGGTTTCGGCGCTAAGATCGGCGCGATCATACGGAACACGAAACTTCCAATACAGCTCGCGGAAGCGCGGAACAGCGATTCCGCAAACCTGAGCCATGGCCTCAAGATCCGAGGGCTGCTGGGGGTGGCAAAGTACGTTTCCGTAGTCGAAAATCACACCACGGATTGGGATCTTGCCGTTCTGAACAGGTCGCAATTTAGCCATCCTCTCTCTTGATTAGCCGTTTGAATGATGATACATGGCAGGTCGGAATGGCTCACAGCCGCACTCACCAAGCACTCTAGTCATAATCTTTTTTGATTGCTTCCATAGATAATTTTTATTTCCATCGCCCGCTCAGGGACGACTACATTCTTGGGTGCTTCGAAAACTGCTCCTCCATATTCGCAGGTGATCATGTCAAAGTCATTGATCCAGTGGGTCTTAGTTCTTCTCCTCTTTCCGTGTTTCTCAGGACTACGTGCCGTTGGTCAGCCGTACGTGTCTCCCAAACCCTCTCCGCAAGTCAGCGATGCCCAGGAAGCGCGCCTAGCCAAACTCGAGCAGCAAACTGCCGAGGCAAAGGGCTCCGCTGACAATGCCTGGATGCTGACCAGTGCCGCGTTGGTTCTCATGATGACCGGCCCCGGACTTGCCCTCTTCTACGGCGGTTTGGTTCGTAAGAAGAACGTGCTGGCCACCATGATGCAAAGTTTCGCCATGATGGCTCTGATTACCATTCTTTGGGCCCTGGTCGGCTACAGTCTGTCTTTTGGGGCCGGAAGCAGTTTTATCGGAAATCTGCACCACCTGTTTCTGCGCGGAGTCGGGACCCACCCCGATCCGGCATATTCTGCCAGTATTCCGGCGCAAACGTTCATGGTCTATCAGTTGATGTTTGCCATCATTACACCTGCCTTGATTACCGGCGCTTTCGCCGAACGCATGAAGTTCAGCGCCATGGCGATGTTCATGATTTTGTGGTCATTGCTGGTCTACGATCCCATGGCCCATATGGTGTGGGGTAAGGAAGGACTTCTGAATGCAGCCCTCGGCGGTTATTTCCCGACCCTGGATTTCGCCGGCGGTACCGTCGTGCACATCACGTCGGGTGTTTCCGCTTTGGTATGTGCTCTGTACCTGGGCCGAAGGTTGGGCTATCCGCACGAGCCGATGCCACCGCACAGCGTCGTTCTCAGCTTTATCGGAGCCGCAATGCTTTGGGTAGGCTGGTTTGGGTTTAACGCGGGCAGCGCGCTTGCCGCCGGCACCCTAGCAACAAGTGCTTTCGTTGCTACACATTTTGCCGCGGCAACTGGTGTTGTGGGATGGGGATCGGCCGAATGGTGGCGCAACGGCAAACCGAGCGCACTCGGCGCAATTTCTGGCGCGGTGGCTGGGTTAGTGGCCATCACTCCGGCTTCCGGGTTTGTGGGGCCGATGCCAGCACTCGCGATCGGTCTAATCGCTGGCGCTTTTTGTTTCCTGATGGTAACCAGGGTTAAAGCTCGATTCCACTACGATGATTCCCTGGACGCCTTCGGCGTACACGGCGCGGGTGGTACGCTAGGCGCAATCCTGACCGGCGTTTTCGCCTCCAGTGCAATCAACCCCATCTTCAAAGACAGCCAGGGGAATCCTCTCCCTTCCGGCCTCTTGGAGGGTAATGCCCACCAACTTTTGAATCAGTTCGTTGGCGTTTTCATTGCCTGGGGTTTGGCGATTGTCGGCACGCTGCTGATTCTAAAAGTGGTGGACTTAACGATAGGATTACGAGTTACCAAAGAGCACGAAATTCAGGGACTCGACCTATCTCAACATGGCGAAGAGGGTTATGTTTGGGAGGTCGCATAGCGGCAGCCCTCCGGCCATTGGATGTAGATTAAGGCTTGCTATTCCTTGCACTTATGCACAGCTTAAAGGAAGCTGAAAACGGATAACAAATCCTAATCAACGGCATAAATTGTTTCAATTTCCGCCCCACTTCGCGAGCCGCGTAGAGTAAAAGACTGCTTGGGTCATTAGACTGGAAAACGCATCAAAACAATATCGGCCAGTAACCATCTGCCGGACGTGGCAAGTCCAGATAGCTCCGAATGAGCACATCACCCCCAACAACTAACGAACTCCGGGATCTGTATAGCGAGGAATCCGCCCGCATCCGGAGAGAGTTCGAAGCGAATGGCGAGGGCCGGGCAGTTTTAGCTCAGCGGTCAGCCCTGGTGGAAGGGATTGCACTGCGGCTCTGGAAAGAGATGATCGCGCCGGAAGAAGCAGAAGCCAAGAATCTCTCTCTGGTGGCGCTCGGGGGGTTTGGCCGAGGCTGGCTGTTTCCATATTCCGATGTCGATCTTTTATTTCTATATGCCGACCGGCAAACGGAGCAGGCTTACAAAGACAAGGTTCGGCGATTTTCGCAGGAACTCTGGGACCTGCGAATGAAGCTGAGCCCGGCCACCCGGCTGCTCTCGGAGTGCGACCGGTTCGATCCGGACAATGTCGAGTTCACGATTTCGCTGCTCGACTGCCGCTACCTGGGTGGCGATGAGGAACTCTTCGCCCGTCTGCACGATAAGCTGATTCCAAAGCTGGTCATGCGCGAGGCGCAGTCCCTGGTGCAGCGGCTGGCTGAGGTCACCCGCGACCGCCACGGCAAATACGGCGGCACCGTTTTCCATCTCGAACCAAACGTCAAGGAAACTCCGGGCGGGTTGCGGGACTATAACGTGGCTTGCTGGCTGGCGCTGATCTCCTCGATGGACAAATTGCGCGGATGGCCTGAGCCCAAGTCTTTGCTCCCCGCGCCGGTGCGCCGCCAATTTGAACCCGCCCTTGACTTTCTGATGTCGGTGCGGTGTTTTCTGCACTTTCGCCATGGGCGCGACGACAACATGCTCACCTGGGAAGCCCAGGATGAAGCGGCCGCTCGCAAGATTGGCGTGCCGGAGGCGGAAAATGTCAGCGCCGCCGACTGGATGCGGGTTTATTTCAGCCACGCTCGTGCCATCAACCGCACCGCGCTGCAGTTGCTGGAGGAAATTCCTGCTGCCCGCTCTTCACTCTATCGCCAGTTTCAGCACTGGCGGTCCCGGCTCTCCAATGCGGATTTTTCGGTGGTGGACGGACTGATCTTCCTGCAACAGCCGGCAGCTTTGCACGATCCCGAACTGCTGTTGCGCCTGTTTGACTTCATGGCGCACCACGGACTGAAGCTCAGCACCACGACCGAGTACCGGATCGAGCAGGTTTTGCCTTCGCTCGCCGCCACTCCGCCGCAGGGGGCAGAGCTTTGGCGCTACCTGCAGGTGATTCTCATCGAACCGCATGCCGCCGACGCGCTGCGGGCGATGCATTCTCTGCACCTGCTTTCCCTGCTTCTGCCGGAACTCAAGCTGGTGGATTCTCTGGTGGTTCGCGACTTTTACCATCGCTTCACCGTGGATGAACATTCCTTCCTGGCCATCGAGAGCCTGCATCGTGCGGCCCAATCGCCTTCCGAGTGGGATCAGCGCTATGGACAATTGCTGGGCGAGTTGGAGCAGCCGGAAATTCTTTATCTCTCGCTCCTGTTGCATGATTTGGGCAAAGGAATTCCCGGCGACAATCACGTGGAGGCGAGTCTGGAAATCGCTGAAACCTGCATGAACCGGCTCGACCTTAGCCCACCCGATCGAGAGCTGGTTCAGTTCCTGATCGCCAGTCATCTGGAAATGTCGGCCGCCGTCCGCCGCGATATTTTCGATCCCGAAAATGTACGCGCTTTTGCCGAAAGAGTCGGCACACCCGAACGGCTCAAAATGCTTTGCCTGCTGACCTATGCCGATATCAAAGCGGTGAATCCAGAAGCGCTGACGCCGTGGAAGGCGGAAAACGTCTGGCAGTTGTACATGAGCGCCAGCAACTACCTGAACCGCAGCGTAGATCAGCGCCTGCACGTGGATGCGGATCACGACAACCTCGCGCGCTTGAACACCCTGGCTCCGGTGGTCGGGAAAAAGGTCAAAGCATTTCTCGAAGGCCTTCCCAAGCGCTATTTGCGCGTTTATCCCCCGGAAGACGTGCTGCGCCATACCAAGATGGCGGAGCGTATCGCCGACGATCCGGTCCAACTCGAATTGGAGCGCGGGCGCCATTGGTTCGAGCTGACTCTGGTGACCACCGACCGCCCATTTCTGTTCGCAAAGGTCACAGGCGCGCTGGCTGCTTGGGGCATGAACATCGTAAAGGCCAACGTTTTCTCCAACCAGGCCGGCATCGTGGTGGACACTTTCTACTTTACCGACCGTTTCCGCACTCTCGAGCTGAATCTGCCGGAATGGGATCGCTTCAAACGCAGCGTCGCCGATGTCCTGAACAATGAGGTTGACCTGGACCGCATGCTGCAGGAACGCATGCACTCCGAAAGCAAGATGCACATCGCGAAGGTGAAGATCCCCACCGAGATCACTTTCGATGACGCTTGTTCTTCCAGCAGCACCCTGGTGCAGGTCATTACTCAGGACAGGCCGGGACTGCTGCATCGCATCTGCTCCAGCTTCTCCTATCAGGAATGCAACATCGAGATTGCGCTGATCGATACCGAAGGCCAGATGGCGATTGACGCCTTTTATCTCACCTCCGCAGGGGAAAAAGCTCACTCCCGAAAAGCAAAAGCAAATCGAGAAAGAGCTGACCGAGGAACTGCGGGAAGAATAGGCCGGGCTATTTCAGCCCTACCCCATAGAGATAGTCGTAGCTATTGCCCGAGCCCCACGGAAGGTGCGCGGTAAAGGAAGAAAACAGCACCGCACGATCCACAAAGGTTACGAAGACATCCTGCTGAGAACTTGAAGTGCTTACGCGGAACGTGAAGAGCCCGTTGCATGGTTCCTGCAGCTCGCCTGCGCCCACCAAATAGCTTGCATCGGCGACCGGGGTGAGCGCCGCCTGGACGAGAGAATTATTTTCCGCATCCTGCACCGTCACCTGGCCGTTGCTGGTGATCGTAAAGGTGGCTGTGCCCAGGCTTGGATTGCCGGTCTCCACATTGCCCATGCCCGTGCTGGCGTTCGTCTTCTGATAGTAGATAGCCTTATAGGTCCCAGCAAATGAGGGATCGAACGCCTTACCGGCAGCTTTTTTCAGACCGAGAATTGCTCCGTTGGAAGTATCCACCGCGAAAACCCCGTTGGGGGTTCCGAAGACATAATCGAAGCCGCCGTCTTCATCCGCCATCCGCATAAAAGTTCCTGATGCGTCCGTTTCGAACTGGCTCGCCGAATAACTGCCCTCGTGAAACTGGCCTTCGCCGTTCACGGCTCCAAATGGCCAGTAGGAGGTCAGGCTTACGTTCCCCGACGCATCCAGGATCACCGAACCTATTTCCAAACCTCCAGCTGCGGTGCGGAATTGCATGTAATTGTATGTACTGTTGGCCCAGGTTGAGGTCGAGATCGTTCCCTTCTCTATGGCGGTCACAAGCGATGGCTGGTCCTTCGTCGGACCGGTCTTTGCCGCTTGTATCAGGAGCGCATAATCCGGCACTTCATAAGCCGCCACCAGGTTCCCCTTGGGATCGTTCAAAGAATAAGTTCCGTCAGCGTTGACCGTGTAGGGGACGATTCCCGCATCGCCGTTTGACATATCGGTATAGGACAGCGTTTGCGCTACCGGATCAAGAGTAATGGTGAGAAAGTCTCCTACCGAAGCCGTGCCATTGTAAGACCGCGAAGAAGAAAAGGAAGTTGGAATGGAAGCGTTCGAGCCGCACCCTGCGAAAACCAGCATAGCCAGGATAGGCGACAGTCTGAGCATTTTCATGGGCACACGTCTCCTGGGGCGTACGTCGGCGAACCCGGAGAGAACTTCAGTGGAAAACGCGGAAGGAATGGCTACAGGCTAAGACGGTTCTCAGGACGAGATCAGGCTTTATATGCCATCATGGCTGCGAGAACGATTGGAAGGTATATAACCGAGGCATGCACTAACCGGCTTGCGGCTTTTCGCGAGGCGGAGGCCGCCAGTTTGGCTCCGTAGTACAGGAAGAACAAGCCTGCGCCTGCCACAGCCAACAAGTAAATGGGAGCCATGCTGCGCCGCAACGGGCAACATGGTGACAATGATCAACAGAACCGTGCAGCCGACGATCTCGGCCCGGGTAAAGCGGCCGTCGGCATCGAAGTCGGGCAGCATTTTGAATCCCGCATGCTCGTAGTCTTCCCGATACATCAACGCAATGGCCAGAAAATGGGGAAACTGCCACAGGAAGAGCACCGCAAACAGAAACCAGGCCTGTGGGCCGAGACCGTTAGCCGCGCCCGCCCAGCCAATCAGGGTGGGCATGGCACCCGGTATCGCTCCCAGCGTGGTGCACAGGGGCGTCTTCCGCTTCAGCGGGGTGTAGACCAGCAAATACGAAAGAAGAGTAGATACTGCCAGCAACGATGCCAGCAGGTTGACCGTCAACGCCAGATAAGCCCCGCCTGCCAAGCTGAGCAGCAACCCAAAACTCAGGGCTTCTCTCGGCGAGACGGTGCCGGAAACCAACGGCCGCTGCGCGGTGCGACGCATGTGGCCATCATGGGCTCGTTCCATGTACTGATTCAGCGTTGCCGTGCCACTCGCTACCAACAGGGTGCCGATCAGCGTGTGCACCAGACCCGCAAACCGAAAGCCACCGCGCCCGCCCAGGTAATAGCCGGCTGACGTAGTCATGAGAATCAGCAGGTTCACTTCCGGCTTGGTGAGCGTGAAGTAGTCCCGGAGCTTCGCAGCAGTTGACTGTGGCGGACTGGAATAGGGCATGACTTGAAAAGGCTACCTTACAGGTTACACGATTCGTGCTCGCTGCGCTTTCCGGCCATCCAGCGAAAAACGGCCCTGAGTATAGCAGAGCATGCAAGCCAGGCGAAAGCTTGATTTGTCAGAGCTTGGGCTGTCCTTGCAACTCGTGGCCCCTATCAGGCGGTCCATCCGCCGTCAATGATGTGGACTGCCCCGGTGGTATAAGACGATTCGTCGGATGCCAGATAAAGGGCGAGGTTCGCGATCTCCTCGACAGTACCCAGGCGGCCCATCGGCTGGCGGGCTTCGAACGCGGCTCGGGCCGCAACCGGATCAGCCGCAGCTTGAATGCGGGCCCGCAGAGAAGGCGTGTCCACGGTTGCCGGGCAGATGGTGTTGACGCGGATTCCCCTCCCTATTACGTCGACGGCAAGCGCTTTGGTGAGGCCAATCACCGCAGCCTTCGTTGCGCTATAAACAAAGCGATTCGGGACACCTTTTACGCTGGACGCTAGCGAGGACATATTGATGATGCTGCCCCGCTTTCTGGCGATCATGCCGGGAAGGAAAGCGCGGATCATGCGATACATGGACCGGACGTTGATATCGAAACTCCTGTCCCAGTCGGCCTCCTCACATTCGAGAATCGTTCCCTCGTGCACGTAGCCCGCACAGTTGAACAGAACATCTACCTCGCCCGTTTGCTCGGCAAATGCGAGGATAGCTTGCGGATCGGTCACGTCGAGCACCGCTGTGCGAATCGCAGAGTTTTCTTCGGAGAGAGACTTCAACGCCGACTGGCTTATGTCCAGGGCGCAAACCGACGCTCCCTCGCGCGCGAAAAAAAGCGCGCTGGTGCGGCCAATGCCTTGTCCGGCAGCGGTAATGATGGCAGACTTCGAATCCAGGCGACCCATGATTCTCCTTGCAGTTAATTTTACCGAACGGCGCGAATATTTCCGGCAAACAAGATTCTAGCGCGAACGTCGGTTTGCGAAGTCCTCCTTCTGGCCCAACATTTCGCTCCTCTTTCCCGATGTCCGTAATGCGGACGATGAGTGCACTTTTCGATACGGCGTCATGTTAGTATTGGCCCGACTGGTACATGGGTGACCTCGGGAGAAACCGGCCCATCTGCAAACAATCAAGGACGGCGTGAACGCAAACATGAAAGTCACGAAAGTTGACGTATATCTGGTCGGGGCAAAGTGGCGCAATTTTACGATGGTGAAGATTGAAACCGATTCCGGCCTCGTGGGCTGGGGCGAAGGCACTCTCGGCTGGAAAGAGACGGCGGTGCGCGAAATGATCGTGGATTTTGCCCGCCGCTACGTTGTCGGCCAAAATCCCTTCGATATCGAAGCCCTGTGGTTCAAGCTCTATCAGGTCGAGCACAACACCGGCCCGGTCATGTACACCGCTATGGCGGCCATCGAAACCGCTCTGTGGGATATCGTCGGCAAGGCTTGCGGTCAGCCCGTGTACAACCTGGTCGGCGGCAAAGTACGGAACAAGGTCAAAGTCTATGCCAATGGCTGGTACACCAGCGTTGACGATCTCGCTGAGTTAAGTGATCGCGCAAGAGACGTGCTCGAGCCGCGGATACAAGGCCATGAAATTCGATCCCTTCGGGCCCGGCGGTCGCGAGATTACGCCGAGCGAGTTGCGGCAAGCCTGCAAAGTGGTTGAAGGCTTGCGAAAGACTGTCGGCGATGACGTTGAGCTCTTGCTCGAATTCCACGGACGTTTCAGTCCCAGCATGGCCCTGGAGGCCATCCGCGCCATGGTTCCGTACAATCCAACCTGGTGCGAAGAACCGATCCCGGCCCACAACGACGACTCGCTGGCTCAGGTCGTTGCAGCCTCGCCCTTGCGTGTGGCGACCGGTGAGCACACCTACAGCCGGTATGGTTTCCTGAGCATGCTGCGTCAACACGCGGTGCACATCATCCAGCCGGACTTGTCCTACGACGGCGGCTTCCTCGAGAGCAAGAAAATCGCGGCCATGGCGGAAGCTCATTACATAAGCGTGGCGCCGCACAACTGTGACGGTCCGCTCAAGACGATGATTGCCGTTCACCTGTGCGCGAACATTCCCAATTTCATGATCCTGGAGACTTTTGAGAACTACGACGTGCCCTGGCGGAACGATCTGCTGCCGGATGCTCCCCGCGTCAAGGACGGCTACTACGATGTGCCCACCGGCCCCGGATGGGGTGTAACTGTAGATGAATCCGTGGTAAGGGCGCACCCTGAGGACCCGGATGCGAAACTCGATATGTTCTCTCTCGGCTGGGAAGAGAAGATGTGCCGCTAACCGGAAAACGCTTTAGATGGCGGCAGCTTTCGATTTTTTCCCGGAGTTTCCGCGCAGTTTCTTGGGAAGGGTTAGCAGTCGCTCGGCTTCGTAGAGTGGTGCAATCATTCTGGTCGCCGAGAGTGCAGCCGCCCGCACGTCGCTCTTGATTGCTGCCAGCTTTGAGCTCATGCGGCTGCTGGGACCGGATACGCTGAGCGCCGCCACGACGCGCCCGGCATGATCGAAAATCGGCGCCGCCACGCAGGTTACCCCGCTCAGGTTCTCTTCCAGATCGATCGCCACCCCATGCTCGCGAACTAGCGCAAAATGCCCGCGTAGGTGGGCCCTTTGTGTAATGGTCTTAGGCGTTTTTTTGACTAACGGATAGCCGTCCAGCAGGGTGCTGACCTCCGCCTCCGGTAGAAAAGCCAGAATTGCCTTTCCCAGGGCAGTGGAATGCACCGGATTGCGCTCCCCCGGGAAGGCGGCTACCCGCAGTGCATTGGGACTCTGGAGTACGTCAATATGCACAATTTGCCCGTTCTGCAGCACTCCAAGATTGACGTTTTCGGAGTGCCGGGTCATCAAATCCGACATGATGGAACGGGAAATAGATTGCAGGTGCCTGAAGTGAACCGCCGGTCCGGTAAATTCGAAAAACTTGGCGGCTAGACGATAGTGCGCCGGCTGCTCGGCCTTCTCCACGTAGCCAAGTTTCTCGAGCGAGTAAAGGATACGGTGGATGGTGGTGCGAGAAAAAGGAAGCGCTTTCACCATTGCGGCAAACGCAACCGCTTCCTGCTTGGCCCCTTTGTCAATTAAGTAGTGCAGGACCTCGAAAATCTTGCCCATGACGGCAATGTAGTTCTTGTCGAGTTGTTTCCCTTTGGACATGGGGATGGAGAGAAGTAGCTCATCTGTATATCACATCTTTGCCCGTTCCGTAATGCGGACGAAGGTTCCTAAAATAAAGACTATCGCAGGCGATGCCGTGCCAAATTGTGCGGCCGTCAAGCGGATCTAGCTGGTTGTCACATCTCTGAAACCGCGCGGTACCGGTCCAAAACATTTTGTTGGGAGATGACCCCTTCCAGCTTCTGGAAGTCCGCGCGGCTCACCACCGGAACCAGAGGCCACCGGTACGCCTGGCGCAAGGCTGCATCCAAGGAGTAGTCCGGATGCAGGTAACTGATCTGCGGAACACGCAACAAAGAGCGCAAGGTAAGCTCTCCCTTGCCTTCCCCCATCATGGTGCGGAGTTCCTGCTTGCTGATCACACTCCACCCGGCGGGGCGAACGCGCACCAGCAGATTGTCCGCCTGGGCTTTGTCAGCCTGCTGCGCCGCGCGGCTGAGAGGATCGTCCGCGTCCAGCACCGGATCCTTCACCGGCTGCATGGCATCTTCAACCCGCAAGATGTCGGCCTCCCGAAGTTCTTCCATGGAAGGCAGATCCAAGCCATCCTGTTGGGTCAGCACGTCAAAGATGGGGGTGGGCTGCAGCCACCGGGAGATCACGTAGGCGAAAGTATTGGCGACAATCACCGGCACAATGACCGAGTAGTTCCCGCTCAGCTCCAATACCATGAAAACGGAAGTCATAGGCGCGCGTAGAAATCCCGCGAAGAGGACGCCCATTCCAACCAGAGCGTACGTCCCTTCCGACCCGATCAAATGAGGAAGAAGCTGGTGTTCCACCCCGCCCACCGCCGCCCCCAGCATGGCTCCGATGAACAGAGCCGGAGCGAACATTCCGCCCGGAGTCCCGCTCACGAACGAGGCAATGGTCGCGATAATCTTAAGTCCCGCTAAAATCCCCAAAACTTCCCAGGTGAATTGATTATGGATGGCCTGATCAATGAACTCGTAGCCGGCGCCCATCACCTGAGGGAACCCCATCATGCCGATGGTTCCAATTACCACTCCAGCCATGGCGGGCTGAAAATACTGCGTCCATTTGGGTAGCGCCTTCAAACGTGGCCGCAGCCGGACAATCCCCCACGAAAATACGCTTGCCGCCAGGCCCCCCATAATGCCCAACACCGCGAATGCCAGAAGTTCTGCCGGGCGCACACGGCTGATCGGCGGAACGCGAAACAGAGACTCCGCCCCCAGAAATCCACGCATCACCACAACGCTCGACACTGCCGACAGCACAACCGAACCCAGGATGCCCGCGCTCCACCGCCCGATTACTTCTTCAATCACGAACAGAACCGCGGAAATCGGCGCATTGAATGCGGCCGCAAGACCGGCTGCCGCTCCTACCGGCGCGATCAGGCGCATGCGGTCGCGCGATAAATGCAAACGCCTGCCCAGGATAGAGGCCAGGGCAGCGCCGATTTGCAAGGAAGGATCTTCCGGTCCGAGCGAATGCCCAGAGCCAATTGCCAAAGACGAGGTAATGAATTTCCCGATAGCGGTTCGAAACGGAATGTAACCGTTGTAGATGTAGAGGGCCGCTTTCGTCTGGTTCACCCCGCTCCCTCGGCTCTGGGGGAACAGATGGATCACCAGTACCGCAATTACTAACCCAGCCAGAGTGGGTGCAAGGATCAGCCGCCAAGGAGAAGCGGTGGTCTCCGACCCCAAAAAATAAATACGGCTCCAGTCAATGGCGAAGCGAAAGCAAACCACGGCCAGACCGGAGAAGATCCCGATGAACACCGAGAGGATCAGAAAAAAACGCTCTTCCTGAAAGAAAGAGCGGAACAAGTTGTGCGGAAGATGTCTTTCGGGATTGGTTCCCGGATGGATGCTGTCCCCTTCCAGCGCAGTTCCCATGGACTGCAGTTCAGGCAATTCTTTCACCTCTCGTTGCTTTCATGAAGTCTTGAGATCAGTAGGAGAGCCAAATCCGCACCGCGCGGCGTGCCACATTGCGCACTCGACTGCAGCTCAATGTCAAAAACTAAATCCATGGCATTCTCAGCCAGGTCCGGATTCCGACGCAGGCCCACTTCGGTCACTTTCGGCTTCATGGCCTTCCAACGCTCTGCCAGCGAGGGTTCCTCTGTGGTCGTGGACAAACCCTGCGCCCCGGCCATTGTGGGCAGATTGCACGTCTGCAGCCGCTCGCCGGCGGTATTGAACGCGGTGATCACGATTCTGTTGCGCTTGGCCACGGAGATGTGACGCCGGGTGGGATCCAACTGAAGGACCAGCCTGGCCGTTTTGAGTAGGTTGGCACTGTCAGAATCGCTCGTATTTGTGGCCACTACACTCGCCAGATAACGTTCGGCTACGTTGTATCGCCCCAGTTCAAAAGCGGCGCGGCCTGCGCCAGCCAAGGCGGCGGTATTATGGCGATCCACATTCAATGCAGAACGGAACTCCGCCAGGGCCTGCTCGGAGTCCTGCGTTTTTAGGAATAGATTCCCGATGCGAATTCTCAACGCCGGATCCGGCGGCAAATTCGCCTGCAGCGCAATCAATTCTGACTCGGCCTGCGTTTTGGCGTTCTGCTGCAGCAGAAAATCAACCAGCTCCAGCCTTACCGCCCGCCGCTGCTTTTCAGGTTCGGTATCCCATACCGCATAGATGGCGTCGTGGTAGTAGCGGATGGCCGAGTCGATCTCGCCCTTCCTGGCAAGGATTCGCGCCAGTTCCAAATTGACGGTGCCATTGTCCGGCTGTTGTTCTCGCAGGTTCAGCAGGTAGGAATACGCTTCGTCGGTGCGCCCCAGCGCCGACAAAGTCTGTGCCAGTTTGAGTTGATAAGTAAAGTTGCCGCGCGCATAGAGCTGGGCCGCCTCGAATTCTGTAACGGCGCGGCGCAGATTACCCGCCTGTTGGTCCGCGACGGCCCGTGTGAACCACTCTTGTCCTAAGTCCTTCTGTTGTCTTTTGTAAGCTTTCGACAGACCAGATACTGCCAGGAAGGAAATCACTGCCAGTGTCGAAAGGACCAGGAGAATCACCGGCTCCCGCCGGGAATACCACCTCAGGCTTCGGTCGCTGTTGTTTTCGCCGACTACTTCCTGCACGGACATTCCATCAATTTCGCCATCAGAGCTTTACTTGTGTGCGAGGCCGCACAACCCGCAAAAAAAACTTCCTTGGAAACCCTGCGTACCGGCCGCTCCAACCTCACAAAATTTAGGGTAGTGAGCGTGGAAGGAATCAAGCCTTCAACCTCTTCAACCTAAGAACTGCGCGACCCACATTAAACAAACCAGGCCTCAATCCGAGTTTGCCGTCGACGTAAATAGTATAACTCACGTGTTTTTCGCACGTTCCCGTTGCCGGCTCGCGGCGCGGCAAGGCGACCAATCTCTCAGTCTGGCAAGATTGAAGAGGGTTGTCGCAGCTGTCTGCTTTGCTCACGTAGCGCCGGACATGGGAAGCTGCAGCGAGGCAGTTCGTTATTAAGGCAGTTGCTTCGTTGTGAAGTATCCCCTCGAACTCACCTGCCAGGCCGGAACTCCCGAAGGGCTTCCTTTCGACTGGGAAGCTATTACTTTGTATCGTGAGACGCCGTGGATCTGGAATCCGGGGATGAGTAGAAAGCAGAAAGAGGCGCAAGGAAATTCAGCGGGGGCCCCACGAAGCGCCGAACGCTTCGATATTCCGCTGTCCGGTACAATCCATCCTTCTGCCATGCGCAAAGCCGCGTTGCTTTACAATCCGCTCTCGGGAAACAGGCATAGCCGCCGGTTAGCTCATGTGGAGGCAGCCGCGGCGGTGCTGCGCGATGCGGGCGTCGAGGTTACCGTCACTCCGACACATTCCGCTGCCGGCACAGTTGCGCAGGTGAAGGAGGCCGCGTCCCAGGGATGCGATACGATCTTTGCCTGCGGCGGTGATGGCACAGCGCACGACATACTGCAATGGCTCGTGGGAACCGGAATTGCGCTGGGTATCATTCCACTTGGTACGGCGAATGCCTTGGCTCATGATCTTGGATTGCCTCTGAACCCGGCTCACGCGGCCCGCGCCGCGTTGCAGGCGAAACCCCGCCGCATTGCCGTGGGTCAGGTCCACTATCTCGATCTTTCCGGGCATCCTGGCTCCCGCTATTTCACCGTCACCCTGGGCGTTGGCTCCGATGCGCATCTCTTCAAGGAACTGGACCCGGCTTTGAAGGTCCGGTTCGGCATGGCGGCGTACTATGCCAAAGCGACCTGGCTTTGGCTTACGCTGAGAATGCGTACATTCGCGGTGGAGTTTCCCACCCAGGACGGGCGAGTGCAGAAGACGGACATCTCGGACCTGCTGGCCGTGCGCATCCGGCACTTCGGTGGCGTGTTGCGAAAGCTTGCTCCCGGGGCGTCGTTGGATCGCGATGACCTGCGGCTGGTGCTGTTCCAGACGCGCAGTCGAGCCAAATATCTTGCCTACGTCTTGCGCGGTTTCCTGGGGGCCGAATGGAAGGTCGCCGGCATCGAGCTTGCGCACTCGGCAAGCGTCATTTGCCGATCATCCCCTGACGCACCACCGGTCTTCGTGGAGGCTGACGGCGAAATCCTCGGAACCTTGCCGGTTGAGGCCAGCATGATACCGGACGCGCTGACCATCCTTGCGCCCGCGCGCTAGGCTCTGCCAGCCACGCAGTTAACATTCCTCCCTGTTTCCCTTACACTGCGATGTCATGAAGAACTTCAACAGCCTTTCCGAACGCGAAATTCTGGCTCTGGCGATTTCTCTCGAAGAAGAAGATGAGCGTGTCTATTCCGATTTTGCCGAGGGACTGCGCGAGAACTTCCCCGCCTCGGCCGCGGTGTTCGATGGCATGCGGGAGGAAGAGTCCGGCCACCGCAGGCGGTTGATCGAGCTGTTCCAGCAGAAATTTGGCGAACATATTCCGCTGATCCGGCGGCAGGACGTGCGCGGATTCGTGGAGCGCAAGCCCGTCTGGCTAGTGCAGCCTCTCGGTCTGGATGTGGTCCGCAAACAAGCCAGCGCGATGGAGGTTGAGACTCGCCGCTTCTATGAGAAGTCCGCCGCACGCGCTCAGGATGCCAGCATTCGCCAGTTGCTGGACGATCTGGCGCAGGTGGAACGCACCCACGAGAATCGCGCCCAGGAGTTGAATGAGCAGGAACTAAGCCCCGACGTACAAAAAGACGAAGAACGCGCCCGCCGCCGTTTATTTGTCTTGCAGATCGTGCAGCCCGGCTTGGCGGGGCTGATGGATGGGTCGGTTTCCACCCTGGCGCCAGTCTTCGCTGCCGCCTTCGCCACCCGCAACAGCGGGGACGCCTTTCTGGTTGGCCTGGCCGCTTCGGTGGGCGCGGGCATCAGCATGGGGTTCGCCGAGGCACTCTCGGATGACGGTAGCTTGACCGGACGCGGCCACCCCTGGGTCCGGGGCCTGATTTGCGGAGCGATGACAGCGCTGGGCGGCATCGGGCACACTCTCCCGTTCCTGGTTCCCAGTTTCAGCGTCGCCATGACCATCGCCTTTTTCGTGGTCTTGGCGGAACTGGGCGTCATTACCTGGATTCGCCACCGCTACATGGATACGCCCACGTTTTCTGCGGCGTTACAGGTCGGCCTGGGCGGAGCGCTGGTATTTATTACCGGCGTCCTGATTGGCAGTTCGTAGCGCCAGGATCTTCTATCATCCAACTGCTCCCGCAAAGAAAATCTCCGTGTACTGCCGGACCAGATCTTCTTCGTGGAGCGAACCCTCGGGGTGATACCACTGATAAATCCAGTTGATCATCCCCACCAGCGCGAATGCCGCAGCCCGCGCGCTCACAATTCCTTTCGAGTGACGGGCCTGCTGCACTTCGGCGATCGCTCCCTCTACAAACTGCACATATTCTTTCTTGCGAGTATTGATGCGCCGCCGCAATGCCGGCGGCAGGGGATGATTCTCGTGCAACATGACCGTAATCTCCCGGTCGCGCTCGCTCAGTACAACGCCGATGTGCAGGCGGATCAGTGCGCGCAGGCGCTCTTCCGGGTCAGCGATTCCCCGCACCGGATTGACCACCCTCTCCCAACTTATTTCCATGGCATGGTCCATGAGGTGGAAGAGAATCTCGTCCTTGCTCTGGAAATGGTGGTAGAGCCCGCCCTTGCTCAACTTGAGCGCCGCCGCCACGTCGCTCATGGAGGTGGCATCGTAGCCCTGCTGTTGAAACAGCCGGGCCGCAGTGCGCAAAATTTCCTGCCGGGGATCGGCAATAGGCTCACGAGGCATCGGCGGACAGGATATACGCACCGAATCCCGAATGCCAAACTGCAAGCCGGCAAGTGTGCTGGGCTGGGGTAGAGATTTGTGGGAGTGCGTGGTGTCTTTATTCTCCTAAACCAAGATGAATCCTCCATTGGCCTTCCATGCCCCGCCTCCTTTTCGGTCTGTCCCCGCTGCGTGGACTATTTCAAAGCAGCCTCATCCACCGTCAGGCGTAACGTGTTAGGGCCCGGCTTCACCTGCACCTTGAAGTTCCAGACCATCCCTCCACTTCGAACCGGCTTGGTGATGCGATAAAACCTGCCATACAGGTAGTAGGCTCCGGCCGGGACGTTGGTAAAAGTTCCTGCTGCATTTCCATCTGTGGTCATCTGCGCCACCGTGTGGAGGTGAATGGCCTTCATTCCGCACTCATAGTCGGACTGGGCCATGTTGGAGAATTCCTTCGGCATATCTCCCTGACCCATCGCACTCGACAAAGCCGAGAGCATGGACATTCCGGGCATGTCTTTCACCTGGCCTCCTGCATCCATCAGCGAGAACGTAAACAGCGTGTTGCCCATCAGTCCGGGCCCGATGCCCGCGCTGTGCAGCGCCGCTTCAGCGTCCTCGTCAAGCAGGTAGAGGGTCGTATTGACGAAATTTCCGTGCTCGGTGAACGAGTTCGCCACCGCGCCCGTCTGGCGATTGGTTTCGGTGTAGGTGTAAACATAGCCGGCGCCGCGCACGGTGAGGCTGCTGTTGCCGGCGGGCCGGACTTTTTTGGTCTCAACCACCCGACACGGCTCGGGCTTATCCGCTGAGTTGCCACTGGACGCACCGGCTTTTGCCCCCGCATTTGCATTTGCGATGGCATCGCCGCCGCTCGCTCTGGCGTTGGCTGCAGCGTAGGCTCTCTGCTCTGCTTCCACGAAGGCCTGGTGCCGCGCCGCATCGATGCCCAGCTCTTTCTCGAACGCCGCGCGAACGCCGGGCGAAAAGAATCGCTTAAACAACTGGGTCCCGACTGCAAAGTCGGGATAGTTGCTCGGGTACATCGCGACGTTTAGGCTAAACCGCTTCCAGTTGCCGTACGGTCCGGGGAACGCCTTGTCGGACTCCTCGGCAAGATGGGCGCCTGCCTGGCGGTAGGTCTGGAGCCATTTGCTTTCGTCTGGCGTCAGGCCGGTGTATTCGCGTGGCCCCGACAGAGTCTTGATGATCTCCTGCAACTCGTAGAAGGCCTGTAGCTGGAGCAGAGCGGTCTGCTTCGCATCGCCGCCCGTCACCTCGCGCATCACCCGCTCCACGGAAGGCATTTCGCGGAGATAGGCAGGATTCGGCGTCTGGGCGCAAAGGACAGCAGCTTGCAGCGAAATGAGAGCTGCGGCAACGCCTAATGTAATCAATCTGATTTTCATTCCTATTCACCTGAGCCGAATCCGACTATTTGGGATCGCTTGACACGCTTGTGTCACTCTTCACTTCTGTTGACTTCGATTCTTGACTAACTCGTCATGCATAAGCCGCATTGGTGAGGGATGGAAAGCGGCAGCACGTTTCTCGATTTCGGCGCGCTGCGCGTCGGCTAGGTGTTTGCCCACCTTATCCCGAAAGACGGCGCCACTTTTCAGCCCTCCAGCGGATAGCCAAAAATAAGCTTCGGCGTGATCCGGCACATGGTTCGGTCCACCTTTGGCGTTGAGCACACCGAGGTACCACTCTGCGAGATACAATCCCTGATCGGCGGCCAGTTCGCACCAGTGGAATGCTTCGTCGAGTTCCGGCTTGCTGGCCTGGACGGGCGTAATCGGGCTTTGAGGGTCGTCCTTGCCCGCGCCGGCGATGACATCCTGATCCAGATTGAATTCGCTGGCGTACGATTTGCAGAGATTCAACTGAGCGGCGTCCAGGCCCTGCTCCGCTGCCTTGCGATACCATTTGCGCGCCTCGTTCGTGTCCTTCGCGTTTTCGTATCGCCAACCCAGTGTATTCTGCAGATCGGTATCACCCTGCTCAGCGGCTTTGATCGTCCATTTCAGTCCGTTGGCATCGTCGTGCTTCTGGTAATAAGAATCGGCGAGGGCCTTCATTGCGGCGTCATCTCCCTGGTTGGCTTTGGCCAGCAGGGTTGAAGGGTCCAGGTTGTGATAGGCCTCGGCGCGCTTGCTGACCGAAGGCTTGGCCGGAGGAGCGTCGAGGTCCGTCTTCGTGATCTCCAGGTACAGCTGGTTGGCTTCCTCCTGGTTGGCTTTCTGCAGGATTCGATAAGTCTTGAGCGCTTCAGATTTGCGCCCCAAAGCCAGATTGGTCGTGCCAACCCAGTGCAGCGAGGCCGCGTCATCCGGTCTTAGTTGCAGTGCCCGCTGAAATGCAGCCAGGGCCTCGGGATACCGGTTCAAGCTGTAGAGGGCGTAGCCCAATTCGTAGTTGGCGGAAGCATCCGCAGGATTCAGGCGAATTGCCTCGCGCTGAGAGACGATGGCTTTGTCATACTGCTTAAACTCGCTCTGTATCCAGCCACCCCGATAATGGGCAAACGCCGATATTGCCGTGCTCGGATTCATCGCTATGACATTCTGGTAGAGCTGGAGCGCGGTGGCATAATCTTTGGCTTCGTAGTGTTGGTTAGCTTGAGCCAACAAGGCTTCGGCATGATTGCCCGCAGGTGTATTCGATTGAGTAGCCATTTTTTGGCCTCCGGCGAGGGCTCCGCAGGCCTGCAGTTTCTTCACAACCTCGGAGCGCAGCTCAGCAGTTTGGACGGTGAATCCACTGCGTTTCGGCTGGTCGGGATAATAGACCAGGCAGTAATCCTGATTGGGAGTAGTCGTGGGAAATCCTGGCGTGTCGCTATCCTTGCGGCAATGATCAACTTGAATGCGCTCGCCATTGCACTGGTAGTAGACCCGGTAGCGGAGCTGGGTGCCTGCGGATTGGGCTGAGGCGTTGATACTCAGCAAAGCCGTGACTACGGCAACGGCCTCGCCGAGTATCAACAGCGTCTTTTGATAAGGTTTCATCTTCCTAGCGGTTTGTGGCAGACATGCCTCCGCCGCCGGTAACGGTTGCAACGCTGGTGCTGTCTGAAGGGGTGATCGTGATCCGCTTCAGCGAAGTGTCGTCTTCTGAAAGGAATACTAACGAGCCTTCAGCGGTCATATCCCACCAGCCGGGGCCCAATTGTTGCGGAATTCCGGCCATGGATCCGTCCACCACAGGTTTGCCGTCCACAAATACGCGGAAGTCCTGGTTCTGCATGGAATGGGTCCAAATCACGTGCTTGCTGTCGGCGGTAAAACTCAAATTAAGAAAGGGCCTGGAGCCAAGCAGCATGAATTTGCCATCAATAAAGACCCCTACGTCAGTGGTTCCGGTGGGAGGATTCGGCACGCCAATGTGTGCCAGATGCTTGCCATCCGGACTGAAAACAAATTTTTGCTGTATCGCCTGACCGAGCGACGAAGCCGGCTGTGGAACTCCGTCCAGCACGATCTGCAGGCCGCCCGCTTCGTACTTCCAATAAGCGTAGTGCGCTCCGTCCGGGCTGAAGGTCAAATCTACGCCGGAGTAGCTCGTGCGCTGGCTTTTTCCATCCATGATCAAGAAATGCTGGTTGGTGGTCATGTCGTTGACGAGCCCCCCGACGCGTGCTCCTGCCGGCGCAATCACGGGCGGGAACAGCGCGTTGTATCCGTCAGACTCGTCTTCGCCGATAACGATAAAGTGCTTGTTGTTGGCGCCCGCCTGATAAACCACCTTGCTTGAATCTGCGGTGAAGGCGAGATGGTCTACTTCCGAATACTCCAGCCCCTTCTTGCCGTCGGTGATGACCCAGCGTGCGTTCTGCAACCGATACTGAGCGGCGAAATGTTTGCCATCGGGACTGAAGACGACTTGGTCGATTGCGCCGGTGATGGCGTCCACATCGCTGCCGGGAACTTTCTTGTTTCCTACCACCAGAAACGCTGTGGACTTGTTGGCGGTAGTGGTGACGGTCGCGATCGAAACCACACTCACGCCCAACGGGCCAGGAAATGGCTTGATGGAGGTCGCCCGCATAACCGGTTTGCCGTCCAGGAGGAGGTCCTCCACCGTGCCTCTACCGGGAACGTTGGTGCTCGTAACTGAGAACAGATGTTTGCTGTCACCGCTCCACTGTGGCGCGCCACCCGGATAACCGGCCGGCTTGCCATCCACGATCAACACCTGGCGCGACTGGTTCTTGGCGTCTCTTTCTTCAATCACGTAAGCATAATGGTCACCATCGGGGCTGAAGACGGGAGGTTCGGCGACGCCATTCGGCCCGGAGTTCCCGTCGAATACGACGCGGGTAAACTGAGAGCCGTTGTTCGGCAGGTTGTAGTTGCTGGTGTAGTACACGTGCTTGCTGTTGGAGGTGAAAGCCAGGCTGCATGTAAACTGCCCCTGAAATGAATCGGAACTCCGAATCAGTTCCTTGCCATCCACCATGACAACAAACTGATTGCCGCTGCGCCCACAGTAGGCATAGCGCGAGCCATCCGGGCTGAAGACTACTTCGTTTCCGCCGGAGACAATCTGATCAAACTTCGGTCCGGCGACGTTATCGTAGATCACAACCACCCGGCTGCCGCTGTTCTCGACCGCCGCTACGTGGACGCCGTGTGGGCTCACGTAGAATCTCGCTCCCGATACAAGTGGAGCCAGAACTTTTTGGTCGATCTTGGTTCCGGAAGGCGGAGTAAACGAACCAGACACCACGCCAGCCGGATTATTCTGCTGCTGGGCAGGATGTGCCGCTGACTGCCCCGGCTGCCCTGGCGTTTGCGCCTGCTGCTGATGAGATTTCTTCCACGCGTCCTTAGCCGCTTGCCAGGGGTTATTCTGGTTCTGCGCGGCAGATGGAAACCTCATCCCCAGCGACGCCGCAATGACAAGGACGATGGACTTGGCCTTGCGCGCATTTTCTTTGAACATTTCTTTCCTCTTGGGAGTAATCCCGGGGCGTTGTTGCGTCTGGTTTTGGGCGAGCTTCGTCGTCCGGCGCCAGCTTGGTGGCACCGTTCCCGCGTCCTTCGGTGTCACTTTGGCTTCCGCTGAAGCGCAGCTACGCCGCTTTTACAAGATCTGGGTCAACTGCAACTCTCGGCACTACTTGATCGTGCACTTGCCCACCATGGCCCCTCCATCCAGGGTGTTCTTGGAGTGAGTGAACTCGTTAGCCACGCCGCCAATGTTGATACTGACCTTGTCGCCATCCACGGTGTAAGTGCCTGTCTTCTCCTGCTTCTGACCGAAGAAAGTGGCAGCCACGTATGCTTTGCCGTCGGACTCCAGGCGGATCGAATCCAGCATTCCCGCTTCGCAAACGTAGACTCCTTTAACGTTGTTGCAACCCGCCAGCAGGATGATAAGGAGAACCGCTCCCGCAGCACCGGCCCATCTTCCCGTTCTTGATTTCATTCTTTCGCTCCTGTTTTGGATTTGTGCACTTCCTGCTACCCGGGGGCAAAAGTTACGCCGCCGTACGTGGTTTCTCCAGCATCAACGTGTCGCTTCCCTTCGCAGCCAGGAACTGCTTCACTCCCACTCCAGCAAAATAAATGCTGACCAGAACGGAGAGGTAGACGCCGAATCCCATGGACACAGCTTTCATGGCTTCGTCCTGCATCTGCCTGCCCATGCTTTCGGCTTCAGCTCCGCCGCCCCCGAATGCACTGCTAATGCTGCTGCGCACCATGATTCCGACAAATGCCATGAACACTAGCGGCAACACTCCACCCAGAACCGCCCGCTTATCCTTCCAGAAGTACTGGATGAAAGGGCCGGCCAATGCAACGATCGCCAAAAACCCGTAGAAGCCCGCGCTGGGATGGCCGCGGCGGTCCATCGCTTCCAGAATGTTGCTGGAATTCAGAAACCCGAGCACTTGCCAGAAGGTGTATTCCAGCTTTCCCAGGAAAGGGATCTGCACCGAGACGGTGGTCAGAAAAAACCACCCGATAATGAGCAGCAGTCCAGCGATCAGGTTTGGCATTCCGGTTTTGGCGACCACCTCGCCAAAGATCTTGCCGCCCTTTTCCTTGGCCACCGCCAGCGCCGCCTCCGCTTGCTCTTTGGCAAGTTGCGATTCCGGCACCGCCGTGATGCTGGCGACGGCTCCCGCCGCGTCAAATTCCACATCCACCACCAATCCCGGTTTCGGCGGGGTTTCCGACTTCCAAACTCCTTCCAGCGTAAAGGGATACTGCTGCCCCTCCACCATTAACAGCCCCGGTCCCGAATGTGGATCGCGCAAAACTTTGCCTCTCTTAGCCATATTTTTCTCCTTTTCCCTTTGCAAGTTGAAGAAACAGAAAGCAGTTGTGCGCGTCTACCCGCAGTGGTAGCATTCCGCGCAGTGGCAGGGTTGGCCGGATGTGGACCGGGTAGCCGCTGCTGACTGCTGTACCATCCTCCACTTCGCATTGCGCAAAAGAACGCGGAAAACCGTCATGCCGAGGGAAAATAATCCGGTTCTTTCGGGAAGCGGGCCAGACGCCGCGTTTCCCGTGGAAGACCGCCAGAGCCTGGATGAAGTGTTTAGTATGGCTTACGAGGAGTTGCGCCGCCTCGCGTCCAGCGTTCGGCGGGGCGACCCGAGCGCCACGCTAAACCCAACCGCCCTGGTGAATGAGGCATGGTTAAAGCTGGCCGACTCGCCCGATGTAGGCTCCACCTCGCGTCTGCACTTCAAGCGAATCGCGGCCCGGGCCATGCGCCAACTGCTCATCGAAGCGGCCCGCCGCCGCCATGCCCAAAAACGCGGTAATGACGCAAACGTAGTGACGTTTGACGAGTCGTTACACTCTGCCGGCACCTGTGAGAGAGATCTTTTGGCCCTGGATGCAGCGCTCAATGAACTTGCCTGCGTGGATCCACGCCAAGCCATGGTCATAGAAAGCCGCTTCTTTGGCGGTCTGGATGTACACGAAACAGCAGCCTTGTTGAACGTCTCGGAAGCCACCATCCTCCGCGACTGGCGCGCAGCCAAAGCGTGGCTGGCCCATTCTTTGCGCCAGGCAAGCTAGTGTGAGCCGCATAATTCATGATGGATAGCGAACGCTGGGACCGAATCCAATCGTTGTTTCACCAGGCAGCCGATCTCCCGCAAAATCAGTGGGTCGCCTTCTTGGACTCCGCCTGCCATGGCGATGCCGAATTGCAAGCAGAGGTCCTCGCCATGCTCGCCGAGGACGAAAGCAGTAAGTCGCTGCTCGACAGCGATGTGGCCCACGTTGCCGCCGGCGTTCTGGAGGATGCTCGCCAGGCTTTGCCGAACTCCAAGGACTTTGGTCCCTACTCCGTAAGATCCGTACTCGGCGAGGGCGGAATGGGCGTAGTTTACCTCGCTGAGCGTAAGGACCTGCGCAATCTCGTGGCTATCAAAGTCCTGCGCGATGCCTGGCTCTCTCCGGCCCGCCGCGAGCGTTTCGCCAGCGAGCAAAAGACTCTTGCTCAACTCACCCATCCCGGGATCGCTCGCCTCTATGACGCAGACACGCTGCCCGACGGCACTCCGTGGTTCGTCATGGAGTACGTCGAAGGCCTGCCGCTCACCAGTTATTGCGAGAAGTACAACTGCACCATCGAGCGGCGGCTGCAGCTCTTTCGTCAGGTATGCGAGGCCGTCCAGTATGCGCACCAGCATGCGGTCATCCATCGCGATCTGAAGCCTTCCAATATTTTTGTGACCAAGGACGGCGGTGTCCGTCTGCTGGACTTCGGTATTGCCAAGCAAATGGAAGGGTTCGGCGCCCCGGTGGATCAGACCCGTACCGTCCTGCGGCTCATGACTCCCGCCTACGCGGCGCCGGAGCAAGTCCGCGGCGCCCAGGTTGGCGTGCAGAGCGATGTCTACTCCCTCGGCATCATTCTCTACGAATTGCTCACCGGGAATTTGCCTTTCGACTTTTCCAATCTCACTCCCGCCGAAGCCGCAAGTGTTGTCGTGAGTCACGAAGCGGGCAAACCTTCCGTGGTGGCCCGGCGAAAAGAAAGTGCCGTAGGAGACGCTTTGGCCCTGAGCACGACGGCCTGGTCCGACCTCGACGTCCTCTGCCTGACCGCCATGCACAAAGACCCGGAACGCCGCTACCGTTCTGTGGAAGCTCTCATCCGCGATATCGACCACTACCTGCGCGATGAGCCTCTGGAGGCCCGGCCCGACAATCTGCGTTATCGCCTCGGCAAGTTCGTCGGCCGCAATCTGCAGGCTGTCACCGCGACCGCCTTGGTCCTGGCGGTCGTCATCGCTCTGGTGGGTTTCTTTACCATACGTTTGGCTCGCGCCCGCGATGCCGCTCTTGCCGAGGCTGCCCGCACCGAGCGCATTCAGCAATTCATGATGAACTTGTTCCAGGGGGGCGACGAGTCCGTCGGTCCCTCCAGCGAACTGCGCGTCATCACTCTGGTGGATCGCGGCGTCGAGGAGGCACAAAACCTCAACTCCGACCCAAAAATCCAGGCCGAGCTTCTTTACAACCTTGGCGGAATTTACCAGCAGCTGGGCGAACTCGAAAAAGCGGATCGCGTTCAATCCTCCGGTTTGGAAAAGCGCAAAGCGCTGTTCGGTTCGGACAGCGCCGAAGTGGCGGAGAGCCTGGTCGCTGTCGGCGGCGTACGCGCTGATCAGGCGCGCTACGATGAAGCCGATCGCCTCATCCGGGAGGGGCTGCAGATGGCCCGGCGTCACCTGCCTTCCAATCACCCCTCGGTCGGCAAAGCCCTTTACGCTCTGGGGGCGCTGCAGGTGGACCGCGGCAACTACGACGAAGCCATCCAGGTACTGGAACAGGCGGCCAATATTCAATCCGAGCCCGACGGTGTGCAGGCCGACTTGGCCATGACCTTAACTTCGTTGGCCAACTCCCATTTTTATCTAGGCCACTACGACAAGTCTGAGGCTCTGAATCGGCGCGTTCTCTCTATGGACCGCGAGCTTTATGGCGGCCACCATCCCAATGTGGCCGAAGACGATATCAATCTCGGCGCTATCGAATTGGAACGCGGGAATTACAAGGCGGCAGAAGAACTGGACCGGCAGGCGCTCGAAATCATGCAGTCGTTTTACGGAAAAAATCACCCGGAAACCGCTTCCGTGATGACCCTGACCGCCCGCGCGCTCGTCGCGGAAGGTTCACTCGACCAGGCTACGAGCATGCTCCACGACGCGCTCACCGTGCAGGAAAACCTTTACCGGGGGCCTCATCCCCGCATCGCCTCCACTTTGAACGAGCTCGGGAAAATCGCGCAGAAACAAGGCAAGTTCGAAGAAGCTGAATCCGACTTCGACCGCGAAGTCGACATCTACCGCAAGGTTTACAACGGTAAGCATTACTACATCGGCGTGGCGCTTTCCAACCTGGCGGGTGTTGCCGTGGACCGAAAACAATACTCCCGGGCCGAACGTCTGTTTCGTGAAACCCTGCAGATCTACTCCCAGACCCTGCCTGCCGGCCACCGACTCATCGGCATCGCGCACATCCGGCTGGGCAACGCGCTCGCCCGCCAGCATGGCTACGCGGCAGCGGAGGAGCAAACCCGTACCGGATACCAGAACCTGATGAAGCTGCCCTCGCCTCCCTCCGATTGGCTGCGAAATGCGCGCAAGGATCTTGTCGAAGAATACGCCGCATTGAAGCGCCCCGAAGAAGCGGCCAAGGTACAAGCTGAGATAGCAGCTTTGGATAACCACAGCAACGCAGAAGCAAAGCAATAGTCCTGGACGGAACTATTGCACTCCGATCCCCGCCATCAGCCCGCCGTCCACCAGATAATCCCCTCCGGTGCAGAACGAAGCCTTATCGGAGACAAGAAACGCCGCCAGTTCAGCCACCTCCTCCGGTGTTCCAATGCGCCGCAAGGGATGCGCCTCTCCAAAGCGGCGGAAAGCTTCTTCTGTCGGCAGATCGGGCGCAAAATTCTGCGCCGAACGGGCCAGCATCGGGGTCCGCACCGAACCGGGGCTGATCGAGTTCACTCGAATCTTGTCCCCTGCATGATCCAGCGCTAGCGCCCGAGTCAGACTGTGAATGGCCCCTTTGGATGTAGCATACGCCGCCACTCCGCGCTGGCACGCGTAACCCTGTACCGACGCCAGATTGATGATGGCTCCGCCTCCCCGTTTCTTCATCTCCGGAATTCCAAAATGCGCCAGCAGATACACGCTCCCGATATTTACCATCATGCAGCGATTCCAGGTCTCCACATCCGTCTCCAGAACAGTCCCAAACGGATGGATGGCCGCTGCGTTGACAATAATGTCCACACCGCCAAACCGTTCCGTTACTTTCTTCACCAGCGTCCGCACGTGATCTGCCTGGGACACATCGCAGAGTTCCACTTGCAGGCTCAGCTTCCCCTGCTTAGCCGCTGCCTCAAGTTCTGCGTTCATGGTAGTTTCAATGCCACACGACACTACCGACGCGCCGCCCGCTGCCAGGCGCTCCGCAATCGCTCGCCCGATGCCGGACGTCCCAGTCACAATCGCTACCTTGCCTTCAAACTCTTGCATGAATTTTCTCCTTTTGAAGCTGCCTGGACGAGAATGAGACCGTAGAGTCGAGCTTAGTTGGCGAGTTCGGAATTCGCATACTGCAAGCCCCGAATCACGCCTCGCACTTCTGCCAAACCCTTCAGCCGGCCGATCAGCGAATACCCGGCATTCACTTTCTTTCCGATGTCATCCGCCAGCAAGTGGCCATGGTCGGGCCGCATTACAATCTCATGATCCTCGCGCCCTTCCCGCCTGCGCCGCGACTCTTCCGTCAGCACCGCATGAATAATGCCCACCATATCGGAACTGCCGTTCAGATGTGCTGCTTCGTAGAAGGACCCATCCGCCTCGCGCTGTACCTGGCGCAGATGAACAAAATGAATCCGCTGGGCAAATTCGCGTATCATGGCCACCAAATCGTTGTCGCCACGGGACCCGTAAGAGCCGACGCAAAACGTGAGCCCGTTTGCGCGCGAGTCAACCGCGCCTAGAATTGCCCGCGCATTCGCCGCGGTAGAGACGATCCGCGGCAGTCCGAATAACGAGAACGGCGGATCGTCGGGATGAATGCCAAGCCGAATGCCGAGTTCCTCCGCGACGGGAACGATCTCCTTGAGAAAGGTTGTCAGATTGGCTTGTAAATCGCCAGGGGTCACGTCGGCATATTCCGCAAACGCCCGCTGAATCGTCTCCCGGTCGTAGGAAGCCTGCGAGGCCGGCAGGCCCGCGATCACGTTCCGCTCCAGTTCATCGCGGCGCGCCTGCGGCATCGCTTCGAACCGGGTTCGCGCTGCGCCTGTCTTCTCGGCCGTGTAGTCCGCTTCCGCGCCCTTCCGCCCAAGAATAAAAAGGTCGTAAGCCGCAAAATCCACCGCATCGAAGCGCAAGGCATAACCGGTGCTGGGCAGCCGCCACATCAAATCGGTGCGCGTCCAATCCACCACCGGCATGAAGTTGTAGCAAACCATCTTGACCCCAGCCTTGGCGATGGCCGCCAGCGAATCCTTCCAGGCGCCGATAAATTCCCGGTAAGGCCCGGTGCGCAACTTGATGCTTTCATGTACTGGGATACTTTCCACCACCGACCACACTAGCCCCGCCGCCTCGATTTGCTCTTTCCGGCGCAACACTTCCTGCAGCGGCCAAACCTCGCCTCCGTACATGTGGTGGAGGGCGGTGACAATTCCAGTGGCCCCCGCCTGCTTGGCCTGATCAAGCGTGACCGGATCTTGGGGGCCATACCAGCGCCAGGTTTCCTTCATCTTTCTCGCTTTCTCCTAAGCCTTGGTTCGTTAAGCCGTGCGTCGGGCCTAGGCCTTGCCTCGCAATTTCGTCTTTGCCGGCAATTCGCCTAAGTCCGTCAGCAACTTTCTTAAGTGTTCGCGGTCTTCTCGTCGAAGGCCGGTGAGAGGCGGCCGGGTTTCTCCCACCGGCAACCCGCGTAAAATCGCCGCGTCGCGCGACATCGAAAGCCAATGCGGATCGTTATTCGTCGAGTAGATGGTCGAAAACTCCATCCGCACCAGCGGCATTAAACGATACCAAAGCGCCCGCGCCGCATCCAGATCCTTCTCTTCGATAAAATGCTCGTACAGTTTCACGCTCAGGCGTGGGGTCATGATCGGCAGGCATCCAATCCAGCCGTCCGCGCCCGCCGCCAGCGCCGAAAAAGCAATTCCATCATTGCCGGCAAACACCGGGAACGATGGCCCACACAGGAGCCGGGTTTCCGGGACACGGTTGTAATCCGAATGCGACCACTTCACCGAGTGGATCACATCCTCCTCCGCCAGTTGCTGAACTTCGGCAGGGCTGAAATCGGTTCCAGTCAGCACCGGCACGACGTAAAGCATCATCGGCAGCCCCACCGCCTCGCGCACCCGCCTTAGATGATCGAAGCAGTCGCGCTTGGGCGGCCGCATCACGTATGGAGCCATTACCATGAGCCCCGCGCATCCGCATGCCTTGGCATGTTTGCTGAATTCCACCGCATTGCCGGTGAGATAATCCACAACTCCGGCGTAGATGGGAACTTTGCCGGCTACCTCGGTGCAAATGGCTTCCAGCACCGCTTTGCGCTCATCCATGGTCAGCGAAATTGGCTCGCCGGAGCTTCCCAGCGGCACCAGGCCGTGCACGCCTTCGTCGAGAAGGAAGCGAACAAATTCCTGGCTTCCTTGGAGATTGACCCTTCCGTCGGGGTGGAACGCGGTAATGGTCGGGGCATAAATGCCCTTCGGCGAAGTGTTCTTCGGTGCAGTTCGCGGCAAAATAAACTCCTCGCTGAGCTTGGCGTTATGGATTTACAGGGCGTGGGATTAAGAACGCCGTTACATTTAATCACAGTCGCTCGCGAAGCGAAACGCGACCAACTTTTCGTGTTGCCATGCGAAACTGTGGCAGACTACTTCGGAGGTCTTCATGTACCTGGTTTACATAATTCTTGTCGGCCTGATTGCCGGATGGGCAGCCGGAAAAATCATGAAAGGTTCCGGCTACGGAGTTTTCACGGATATCCTGTTGGGAATCCTGGGATCTCTGGTCGGCAACCGCCTGCTGGGCCTGCTCGGAATCTACCGCGGGGGTGGGTTCATCACAAACCTGCTGGTGGCGATCCTGGGCGCCGTGATCTTCGTCTGGCTGGTTCGTCTCATCAAACGGGGCTGAACAGACTCCTCGCGGGAGTTCCGGAATTGCAACGCTACTTCGCGGAGGGAACGGGTCCCGCGGCCTTCACTTCCGGCGGAGCATCGAATTTCTCGAAGTTGCGCGCAAAACGGCCCCGCAGTTCGGCCGCCATCCGGTCATAGGCGGCTTTGTCCGGCCAGGAATTCCTCGGATTCAAGACTTCCGACGGCACGCCTGGACAGCTTTTGGGAATACTCAATCCGAAAGCCGAATCGGTCTCAAACTCGACTTTGGCCAAATGTCCTTCTACCGCATGGTCCACCATCGCCCGGGTATAAGGCAGGGGCATGCGCTTGCCGACGCCAAACTGCCCGCCCTGCCAGCCTGTATTCACCAGCCAGCACTGCGCCGAATGCTCGCGCAACCGCCGCCCCAGCATTTCCGCATAAACTCTGGGTTGCAGCGGCATAAAGGGCGCCCCGAAGCAGGTGGAGAAAGTTGCCTGCGGCTCCTTCACGCCCGCTTCGGTTCCCGCGACTTTGGCGGTGTAACCGGACAGGAAGTGGTACATCGCCTGTTCCGGCGTCAGGCGTGAAATTGGGGGCAGGACGCCGAAAGCATCTGCGGTAAGGAACACCACATTTTTCGGATGCTCGCCCACTCCCGGGATCACGCAGTTATCGATGAAGTCCACCGGATAGGCAGCGCGCGTATTTTCCGTCAAGCTGTCGTTGGCGTAGTCTGCCACGTGACTAACCGGGTCCAACGCCACGTTCTCCAGGACGCAGCCAAAACGAATGGCACGGTAGATCTGCGGTTCGTTCTGCTCCGAGAGGTTGATGCACTTCGCGTAGCAGCCGCCCTCGAAATTGAATATCCCGGCAGGACTCCAGCCGTGTTCGTCGTCCCCGATCAGCCGGCGCGTTGGATCTGCGGAGAGGGTAGTCTTGCCTGTACCGGAAAGCCCGAAGAAAAGAGCGCTGACCCCATCTTGCCCGATATTCGCCGAGCAATGCATGGGAAAGACATCCCTGCCCGGCAACAGAAAATTCATCACGCTGAAGATACTCTTCTTGATCTCCCCCGCGTAAGCAGTGCCACCGATCAGGACGATTCGACGCGCAAAGTTCAGCAGAATAAAGGCTTCTGAATTAATTCCATCCCGCTCCGGATCGTCCCGGAACTCGGGCGCGCAGATCACGGTAAACTCCGGTTCATGCACCCGCAATTCTTCCTCATTGGGGCGCACGAAAAGCTGGCGCACAAACAAGTTATGCCAGGCAAACTGATTGATTACACGGATGGGCAGCCGGTATGCAGGGTCGGCCCCACAAAACAGGTCCTGCACAAATAGCTCCCGGCCTTGCAAGAAATAAGTGACCCGGTCATAAAGTGAGTCGAATAAGTCCGGTTCGATGAACTGGTTGACCGCGCCCCAATCCACTCGGTCGCCGGTAATCGCATCCCTCACAATGAATTTGTCTTTGGGAGATCGCCCGGTGCGTGGCGCAGTGTACCCCACCACCGCTCCCGTGGCGGCAAGGCGTACTTCGTCACGGCCAACAGCGTGCTCCACCAGCGCCGGGGCGGACAGATTGAAGTGCACTCGATTGCCCTGCACCAACTCTGCCGCGTCGCTAACCCGCACCACTGTTCCCATTCACAATCCTCGTTGGCAAACCAGTATTGTCGCTCTTTTGCCGGGAGCTTCCAAGTACAGTTCGGAAGCCAATCCGAAAAAGCGCCCATTAGTATCTACCAAGTTTCGCAAAATTTCAGTGACCCTCATTACAAGTATTTGTGTCGCTGGTTACTACCGGAACCCCTGGTTTACGCCGGGCTTCTCGGTCAGCGGAAAATGCTGCCAAAAAAACCTCGGATTTTTCCGAAGAAACCTCGGTGAGAGCTTTGCGCTATGGTCGAGAGCCCGTCTTCGGGAGGCGACGCAGGCACTTGTAAATCATTGTGCCGAAAACGAGTTAAGGGCAGACTCCGCGCCTCGAAAACGGGAGCCGCAGCGGCCTTCGCTTCGGACGCCCGGAAGACGAACGGTGCATCCACCTGAATATGGGTCTCCTTCGGGGAGGAGACCGGGAGGCTGGCCGTCTCGGAGCCCGCGGCCGGAATGGCTAAACCAACTGCCGGCCTCCCGGCGGGCTGCGTCGGCGCCGACAAATCTCCCGCCGGTGCGGGTCCAGCGGCCCGCATCACCGGAACCGCCGGCGCCCGGCAACCGCAATCGCCGGGTATTTTTGAATCAATGGTGTTGAGTTGGCCGGCGCGAAAGACCACCTGCTCCGTGGGTTTCACGTGGTATACGCCGTCGCCCATCAACTCCGAAACCACTGCCGAGGCGGTATTGCCGGGCAGCGCTCGCACGCACGTGTTACCCAGTTTGTCCGCGCTGATAGCATAGTGAAACTCCCCCGCTCCGGCAAATAAAATACGAAAGTCGGGAGTCAGTACCGAATCGCTGGAAGTCTGCAACTGGTAGTCTGCTTCGAGCGCGCCCGTGCTCATTCCCAACATCATGTCGTGCCCGTTGGAGGACGAACTCACCGACACGGTTGTGCCCGGGCAAATTCTCACCTCGCCTCCTCGAGCCATGTGCAAAACCGCCGTATCGGCTCCCGCGGTCAGCGACGATCCGGGGGCGATTCGACTGCCAACCGGCACCAACGATCCCGCTCCGTTGCCACTCGAAGGCTCGGCGATGGGTTGGGGAGCGCTGGAACTTGCCAGTTCACTCTCGCCCGGGCGATGAAGCCGCACGGTAATCCGGTTGCCGGCGGAGTCCCAACTCGAGTTCACCGTCTTCACCAGATCAACCACAATGCGAACATCCGGCGGATTTCGGTGGAATTGATTGATGCGAACTCCGCGAACCTGCTCATCGTGAAAACCCAAACGCGAGGGCGACGTCACCAGGGATCTCGGCAGATCGATCACCAGTCTGGGGGGATTCTCAATCGGAGTGATGAGGGGAGTTACGGGCCGGGTCGCAAGGATTTCGATAGCCGAACCGTCTCTCCCTTGCATGGCTCGAACTACGCGTACCAGGGCCGGCGGCAACGCGTCTCCTTGCGCAGTGGGCGACTGGCTGAGGCCAAGTTGCGTCAACCAGACCAGTCCCATGATCCCTACCGCCACAAATTGGTAAGCAGAACGAAGCAAACACCTTACCCTTGTCGAGAGGCATACCCGCTGGAGCCATATTACTCCATGTGTCAGAAGAGATCGGCCTCGAAGGCGATAGCTTTTCTCCGCGCTCTCCGGGTCCTCTGAAGTTTGCTTTAGCGCATCTAGGTTTGTGCCAGGAATTCGTATTCGTCAATGACCGCCGCGACCGCGAGTTTGCCGGCAGGGTTGCCGCTGTCCACGCGCACCACGCGCCCTTTGCAATGGACATGAATACTTTCGGTGAGAGTGATCTCCGGCGGCAAGGTCAGTGTGAACTCGATGGCCGATCCTTCTTTGACCGCCGCATCGACGTAAAAACAAATTCCCCGCGCACTGACATCACGAGTCTGGGCGGTTTCTGTCTGGCTCGCGGTCTCCCCCTGGTTGACGGAAACCGGCAACCGGAGCGCAAACCGGCGAGTTGCGCGCTTTTCCTCGTGGACTTCGGCCATGGTCCCTCCCGAGAGGTGGAGTAAGAATGGCGTTTTACATCCGGCATGTCAAGCCCTTAGTTTGTAGCACCATACGGCTTCCGAAGGCGTGGTATAAGCTTAAGGAGATAGCCGCCAATCATGGTCTTTGTCCTCGACAACTACGATTCCTTTACCTATAACCTGGTGCAATATCTGGGGGAACTAGGGGCAAAGGTCGAGGTTCGCCGCAACGATCAGGTTACTGTGGGCGAAGTCGAGGCGATGCACCCGGAACGCATTGTGATTTCGCCTGGCCCCTGCACCCCCCAGGACGCGGGCATCAGCATTGAACTCATCCGCCATTTCACCGGCAAGCTGCCGGTGCTGGGCGTCTGCCTTGGCCACCAGGCGCTGGGCGCTGCATTCGGCGGCAACGTCATCCGCGCACCTCACCTTATGCATGGCAAGACCAGCCAGGTGCAGCACGACGGGCACACCATATTCGGAGGGCTGCCTTCCCCGATGACCGCTACCCGCTACCACTCACTCATTGTGGAAGAGAAGAGCCTGCCCGGGGAACTGGAGGTCAGTGCCTGGACCATCGAGAAGGACAACAGCCGCACCGTCATGGGCTTGCGCCACAAGAAGTACCCGATCGAAGGCGTGCAGTTCCATCCCGAAAGCGTACTCACCGACCAAGGCAAAAAGATGATGCGGAACTTCCTTGGCCTATAGCGTGTTCTTGCACCGGCAAAGTTTCCCACAGGGTTTCCGTTGAAAACATATCGTCAGCACAGAACACAGGTGCCGCGTCCTTGTCTCTCCCGGTTTTGGAGAGACAAGGACGGGGATTTCTTGTTCGGATCACCAACACCCCGTGGGAACAGACGCCCGTTGCTCGCCCTGAGCGAAGTCGAAGGGGTGTCCAGCAGCCAAAACGGAATTGGATCGACGCCTTTGGGTGGACAGGGAGAAATCTCTCGCATTAATGTTGTCTCATCGCCTTTCCCAAATTGACACAACTTGTCACCTACCGACAAATTCTGACACACGCCGAAGGCTGTTCCAGATAGATAGCTCCCGGGCGGGCGGTTACCAAAGAGTTGCAGGCGATGATAACAAAGCGATTTGGCTGCAATGCGCCCGTCCCTTACGTAACTTCGAGGTGTGGCGGGTAAAATGCGAACATCATAGGCAATTCGGTCAACTGAAGACCGACACACGGAGAGAGGGAAAATAAAGAAATGCGGAAACAGAAGGGTTTTTCACTTATCGAGCTGCTGATCGTGGTGGCGATCATCCTGATCATTGCAGCAATTGCAATTCCTAACTTGCTTCGGGCGCGTATGGCGGCCAATGAGTCGTCTGCCGTTGCCTCGGTTCGCACCCTGAACACTGCTCAGGTGTCCTATCAGTCGGCGTATCCGACGACCGGGTTTGCGGCTTCGCTGGCGGCCCTTGGGCCGACGTCGGCTACCGGTTGTGCGACGCCGAACTCGACCACCGCTTGCCTGATTGACTGGACGCTGACGAAAGCAACCGCGGCTGCTACCTCGAAGAATGGCTACATCTTCGACGTAAAGAACCTGAACGGCGCTACGGGATACTCCGCTGCTGGAGGCGCTGCCACCTGGAACCAGACCGGTGTCCGCAGCTTCTGCTCCATCGAAGACGGTGTCATCCGTTACCACGTCGAGACCGGCACGAAGGCGCCGACCAGCTACACGGGTTCTTCGGCGGCTTGCACGGCTCTGACTCCTCTACAGTAACTCTGAGTTGGCTGTAGGTTTGGCGAAGTACCTGGGGGAGGGTACCAGCCTGGGAGCAACGGAGCGAACCTCCGTTGCTCCTTTGTACTTTTAGGGAGAAAAAATGGAAAAACAAGCCGGCTTTTCACTGATCGAGTTGCTCATCGTGGTCGCGATCATTCTGATCATCGCCGCCATCGCGATTCCCAGCCTGTTGCGGGCGCGCATCGCCGCCAATGAGTCGGCGGCCGTCTCGGCCATTCGAACCCTCAACACCGCGGAAAATTCCTATATGTCAGCTTATCCGACGGTAGGATTTGCCGCCAACATTGGCGTTCTTGGCCCGCCCAACGCCAACAGTTGCCCAACACCGAACTCCACGAATGCCTGCCTGGTGGACTACACGCTTTCCAAGGCGACCGCAGCTCCAGGAAGGAACGGCTACATTTTCAATGTTGCCGCGTTCTCCAGAACCGGTTATGCAGCCGCCGGAACGGCCTCCCAGTGGAATGAAACCGGGGTACGCAGCTTCTGCTCTGCCGGGGATGGGGTCATCCGCTACAAGGTGGAAACCGGCACCAAGGCGCCCACAACTTACACCGGTTCGGCGGCAGCTTGCACGGCGTTGAAGCCGCTTCAGTAGGGCGGGTTCGATCTGACCTTGGTAATCTGCGGCAACTACTCCGTCAGTCCACGGCGAAGTCAATTGTGCCTATAATCACAGTTGGTGTGATGTGTCATGGCCTGCGATCGAAATCCTCGGTTTTGAAAAAACCTACAGCGTAGGCTTCTGGCGGAAAAGACCCAAACGGGCCTTGCTGCCTTTGAATCTGCGGGTGGAGGAAGGCGAAGTGTTTGGCTTTCTCGGCCCGAACGGCGCGGGAAAGACCACGACGCTCAAGTTGCTCATGGGTCTGGTGTATCCCAGCGGCGGTTCCGCCCGCATTCTGGGGATGGACTACAACGCTCCGGAAGTCAAAGCTCAGATTGGCTTCCTGCCGGAGCAGCCTTATTTTTACGACTACCTGACCGCGCGGGAACTCCTGCAATATTACGGGCAACTATCCGGGATAGAGTGCAAAGGACCGTTCGCGCTGCGTGGATGAAATGCTGGACCGGGTCGGTTTACGCGATGCAGGGGGAGTTCAGCTGCGTAAGTTCTCCAAAGGTATGTTGCAGCGGGTTGGCATTGCGCAGGCGATTCTGCACGATCCGAAAGTCGTTTTCCTCGACGAGCCGATGTCCGGATTGGACCCGATGGGCCGCCGGGAAGTGCGTGACCTGATTGAACAATTGAAGCACCAGGGCAAGACGGTATTCTTCTCCACCCACATTCTGTCGGATGCCGAGGCGCTCTGCGACCGCGTGGCGATCATTCATCTAGGGCAACTTCGGGGAGTCGGCGCGGTGGCGGACCTGACCGCCAACGTGCAGGGGAAAGTGGAAATTGTCTGGCAGGGCCGAGAGGTTCCCGCTTCTCTGAAGGCACTGGGGGCCGATGCTCACGTTAGCGGCGAGACCGTTCGTGCGCGTTTTTCCGAAGAAGCGCAAGATGCCGCATTGGAAGCACTCCGCCGCGAACGCTTGCATCTCATCTCCGTTACTCCGGTTCGAACTTCGCTGGAGGATTACTTCGTGGCGCAGTTGAAACCTGCCCGCCAAACCACGGGGGCGACGGCATGAGCGGGCGCATCGCCTACATTGCTTCCAATACTTTTCGCGAGGCGGTGCGCGACCGCGTGCTTTATAACCTGATTGCGTTTGCGCTTCTGATTTCCGGAGCGGCGATTCTGGTGGGGCAGATTTCGATCGATATCGAACGCCTGGTGGTGATCAATCTGGGCCTGACCGCGGTTTCTCTGTTCGGGCTGGTGATTGCCATTTTCATCGGCATCGGTTTGGTATCGAAGGAAATTGAGAAGCGTACGCTCTATACCGTACTTTCGCGGCCGGTGCGGCGCTGGGAGTTTATTTTCGGCAAATTCTGCGGGCTGGCCGGAACGCTGGTGGTGAACACGGTTTGCATGGCCATCGGCGTATTCGCAGCTCTGCTTTACGTTTCACACCATTTCGAGAGCGGCGATAGCTGGATCCTGATCGCGTTGTATTTCATCATTTTGCAATTCCTCATCGTTACCGCGTTGACCTTGCTGTTTTCCTCGTTTTCTTCTCCACTGATGTCGGCGGTGTTCGCCTTCGCCCTGTTCGTGATCGGCAGTTTCGCCGAAGACCTGCGCGGTTTTGCGGGCATTGCTCACGGGGTAACCCGATGGCTGGCCACCGGGGTGGCTTATCTCGTCCCGAACTTTTCGGCCTTGAACATCGTGAGTTCGGTGGCGCACGGACAGCCGGTCTCGGGGCAACTCATTTTCTACAATTCGATTTATGCGATCGTTTATGTTGCGGCCGCGTTGTGCGGGGCCGTACTCATCTTCGAGCGCCGGAACCTGAAATGACCAGGTCGAGGCGAGTCACGGCTATAGCCGGAACCCTGCTGATCGTCAGCCTGGTGGCTTCGGTCCTGATGCTGCGCCAGGTTGATCGGGCGCGGCCAGCGGCCACGCTGACAGAAGTCCTGTACATTCCTTCTCCCAAGATTTTGAAGCGGCTGAGCCTGGGTTATGACGGTTTGCTGGCGGACATCTACTGGACGCGCGCGGTGCAGTATTTCGGCGGCAAAATCCACGAAGGCGCGGGGCAGTTCGCACTGCTGGCGCCGTTGCTGGAAATCACCACGGCCTTGGATCCTCACCTGACCGTTGCCTATGAGTTCGGCGCAAATTTCCTGGCCCCACCCTCTCCCAATGGAGCTGGAATGCCGGAGCGGGCGGTGGCTCTGGCCCAATTCGGAATCAAGAACAATCCCAACGAATGGCGCCTGTACTACGATCTGGGGTTCATCTATTACCTTGAACTCAAAGATTACGCCAAGGCCGCAGACGCGTTTGCGCGCGGGTCCAAAGTACCCGACGCCCATCCCTTCATGAAATTGCTGGCCGCCAAAATGGCTGAGCACGCGGGAGAAATCGAGACTGCCCGAGCCTTGTGGGTTACCACCTACCAGACCACCCGGGACAAGAATATCCGTGATAACGCAGTGGCCCATTTGCGGGCTCTCAAAGTGGATGAAGACGTCGAAAATCTGGAGAGAGCTGACGCCCTGTACCGGCAGCACACCGGGCATCCTGCCGGCAGTTTCCTTGAAATGGTAAGAGCCGGCGCATTGCCCGGAATTCCGGTAGATCCACTGGGCGTCCCATACAAGCTCTCAGCAGATGGACATGTCGAGGTACAGGATCCGGATAACCTGCCGTTCATCCAAAAAGGCTTGCCACCGGGTTATGTCCCGCCTAAGAAGCCGAAGTTTTTGTCCTCGGATTAGTTTCCCAGCAAATACGAAATCTTCCGGATCGGCTTAGAATTGGTGCAATGTCCCGGGCAGGCGAACACTTCTGCTCTCCCGGAGGTTGATGGCCGGCGCTTGAACAAAATGTCAAAAATGCGGATCGCTTTCCCATGTCTGATCTACATGCTGCCCGTTCTAGCACTTGCAGCGTCGCTGTCGGCAAGCCCTGCTACTGAACTGCATTCCATCGCCCAGGCTGTGGACGATCACTACAACCACCTCCGGGCCCTGCAGGCTGAATTCAGCGAAACCTATCGTGGGATGGGAACTGAGCGTACCGAAACGGGAACGCTTTGGCTGAAAAAACCGGGAAAAATGCGCTGGGAATACCAATCTCCCCAGCAGAAGCTCTTCGTAAGCGATGGAAAAGAGGCCTGGCTTTACCTGCCCCGGCAACGGCAGGCGCGAAGAACGCCGGCAAAAAAGCTGGACGACCTTCGCTCCCCTTTGAGCTTATTGCTGGGCAAAACCCATCTTGAAAAGGAGCTCCAGCCGATTTCCCTCGCGCCAGACATTGCACCGCTGAATCCCGGAGATGTAGTCCTTCGGGGTGTGCCAAAAGCATTGGCAGATCGGATAAATCAGATCATTCTGGAGGTTACACCGGAGCACCGGATTGTCCGCATCATAGTAGAAGGAGTGGACGATTCGGAAACCGAGTATCGTTTCAGTGAGCAGAGGGAAAACGTAAAGATCTCTGACGAGCGCTTCCACTTTACGCCGCCACCCGGAACTGAAGTCATGAGCGGTGAACTCGGACAGTAGCCGAAAAGCACGGCAGGGGCTGGTAGCGAGCATCCCTAAGCACATGCAAGTAAACCACTTAGCTGGCTAGCATGAAAAGTGACAAGCGCCTGACAATTGGAAAGCCGAAAGGGCATATTAACCCTAAGTTCATATAGCTCAATGCTAAACTTGGGGTAACCCAGGTAAGACCAGGAAAAATGGCAGAATTTCTCGTCAAAGTCGCCGATGAGCGCGGCCACATGCTGGAGCAGGTGGAGCGTGGCTACTCCGAAGCGGATGTGCGCGACCGCTTTTCGCAGCAGGGTTACCTGGTCTATTGGGTGAAACCACGCGGACTGTTGACCGGTGGAGGCTCGCTGTTTTCGCGCACGAGAAAAGTGCGGCAAGGGCAATTCCTGATCTTCAATCAGCAATTCCTTACCCTGATTAAAGCCGGGCTACCGATCTTGAATTCGCTCGACCTGCTGATTAAGCGCCAGAAGGATCCCCATCTGAAGTCTCTTCTGGAGAATGTCCGCGACCGGGTAAAGAGCGGAGAGTCGCTCTCCGATGGCTTTTCCGCACAGGCGATTTTTCCCAAGATCTATACGACCACGCTGATGGCCGGCGAAAAGAGCGGAAATATGGAAGAAGTGTTGGGGCGTTATATCTCCTTCCAACGCCTGGCTCTGACGTTTAAGAAGAAACTGCTGGTTTCGCTGGTGTACCCCACGCTTCTGGTAACGGTCGTCATCGGTATGGTGATTTTCCTGTTCACCTATGTGATCCCGCAATTTGCGGCGCTCTTCCAGAGTTTTAACGCAAAGTTGCCGGCGATCACACTGTTCATGTTAGCGGTGGGAATGAATGCGCAAAAATACGCGCCAGCCGGATTGATCCTGCTGGCGGTGTTGATCGCTGTGTTCTTGCGCTGGAAGGCAACTGACCGCGGCGCAGAGATGGTTGACCGGGGAATTTTATCCCTTCCGCTGCTGGGTGAGATCTGGTTGAAATATCAGGTGGCAAACTTTGCCCGCATGCTTTCCACGCTGTTGGCCGGAGGCCTGCCTTTGGTGCCTTCCCTGGAAACTGCGGGCGAGTCCTTGAGCAGCCGGCGTATTCTGAATGGCATTTCTGAGGCTACTACCCGGGTACGGGAGGGGCAGTCGCTGGCAAAAAGCCTGGAGGAGCAGAAGATGTTCCCCGACCTCTCTGTCGAAATGATTGAGGTTGGGGAGTCCACAGGGGCTCTCCCCGCGATGCTCAACTCGGTCTCGGAGTTCTACGAAGAAGACGTGCAGACGGCTCTCGGCGCTGCCATGGCACTCATCGAACCGATGATTCTCATCATTATGGCGGTGTTTGTGGGAGGGGTCCTTATCTCCCTCTACATGCCGATCTTCACCTTGGGGTCGGGAATACACTAAGTTAAGGTTACCCAGGCAAAGGGCGGTTGAGAATGGCGAGTATGGCGGATCAAAAACCAATTTTAGTGAGCGGTAACAAAGGTCGCATTCCGCCTCCCGGATCGCCAAGCGGCAACCTGGAGGCAGACATTGAGAAGGCGAAGGACATCGCCCGCCGCTATCGCTGCGAGTTTATCGACCTGCGCGAGTTCCAGCTCCAGCACGATCTCTTCAAGAAAATTGAAGTAAACCTGATGTTCCGCTACAACTTCATCCCTTTGGAAGAGACTCGCGACGGCCGTCTGGTGATTGCCATCGCCGATCCCAGCCAGTTGATGATGATCGATGAGATCAGCCTGCTGCTGCAGCGGCGGGTGATCACCAAAGTTTCGACGCTCGGGCAAATTACCGAGATTCTCAAGAAGACCGAGCAGTCGAACCGCGTGCTGGAGCAGGCCAGCGAAGGGTTCACGCTGGATGTGGTTCACGAGGATGAAAGCGGCGACGAGACGATTTCCATCGACCGGCTGACGGCGGAAGGTGACAGCCCGATCATCCGTTTGGTGGATACGACCATCTTTACCGCGTTGCAGCGCCGTGCCAGCGACATTCATATCGAAACACGTGACGACTCCGTCGTCATCAAGTTCCGCATTGACGGCGTGCTCATGCAGGCCATGCCGCCCATTGGCCGGGAGCACCATTCGACCATCATTTCGCGCATTAAGGTGATGAGCGAACTGGATATCTCCGAGCGGCGCGTGCCCCAGGATGGCCGCTTCCGGGTGAAATACGGCACGCCGGAGCGGCCCATCGATTTCCGCGTTTCCATCATGCCGTCCATCCATGGCGAGGACGCTGTGCTGCGCGTGCTCGACAAGGAGTCGATGAGCGAGAAGTTTCACAAGCTCACGCTCGACGTAGTGGGTTTCGATGAAGACGATATGCAGAAATTTCGCCGCTACATCAAAGAACCATACGGCATGGTGCTGGTAACCGGCCCTACCGGAAGCGGCAAAACGACCACGCTCTACGCAGCGGTGAGTGAGATCAAGACAGAAGAAGACAAGATCATCACCATTGAGGATCCGGTCGAGTATCAGATTCGAGGCATCACCCAAATTCCCGTCAACGAGAAAAAAGGGCTGACCTTTGCCCGTGGGCTCCGTTCCATTTTGCGTCATGACCCGGACAAAATCATGGTGGGCGAAATTCGCGACGCAGAGACGGCGCAGATTGCCATCCAGTCGGCTTTGACCGGCCACCTGGTCTTCACCACCGTGCACGCCAACAACGTAGTCGACGTGATCGGGCGTTTCCTGAACATGGGAGTCGAGCCCTACAATTTCGTCTCGGCCCTAAATTGCATTCTGGCGCAACGGCTGGTGCGGCTGATTTGCAATACGTGTCGAAAAATTGTGCATTATCCGGCGGATGTATTAGAAGCCAGCGGCCTGGACCCTGAGCAATGGTCGAGAGTGCCCTTCTACGAGGGCCAAGGCTGCATTGAATGTGCCGGCACGGGGTTCCGTGGCCGAACCGCCATCCACGAACTGCTCGATTTGAGCGATCGGATTCGTGAGATGATTTTAGCCAAGAAGCCAACGTCAGAAATCCGGCGGGCGGCCCGTGAAGAGGGAATGCGCTTTCTGCGCGAATCGGCGCTCGACAGGGTGCGACTGGGCCTGACCACGCTGAAGGAGATCAATAAAGTCACCTTCATCGAAAGTATGCGCTAGCCGGCGCTCGAAACCCATGAGACATTTCGGAGTTGGCCCATCAGGTCTTGCTTTTTACGGCCTGGTCGGGTTTGATGAAGTAAACCAATGAGCACCAGTTCTCGTCCGAATCTTGCCTGTGAAATCACGGCCGATCGGGTACTGGCCGGCCGCGCCGGCCACCCCGGAGGGCCGGTGGAGTGCGCGGCCTACAGCTTACGCAGCGGGTGTGTCGTGCCCGATCTTACCGAGACCAATCTTCGCGATCGGGATGCGGTTTCACAGAGCATCCGCGATGCCCTTGGGAGCTTTGGTAACCGCTCGCACAACGTCATCGCGCTCCTGCCAGATGCCGCTGTGCGCGTGGTCTTCCTCGATTTTGAATCGCTGCCCAACAACCGCCAGGAAGCGGAGGCGGTAGTCCGCTTCCGGCTGAAGAAGTCATTGCCTTTCGATGTGGAGAAAGCCAAAGTTTCCTATCATTCCCAGCCCGGCGGCGGCACGCTGCGCGTCATCGCGGCCGTAGCACTCAGCAGCATAGTTGAGGAATATGAGTCGGCATTTCTGGAGGCCGGATACAATCCCGGCGTGGTGCTGCCGTCCATGCTGGGGGCTTTGGGAGCGGCCAGAGCAACCAAGCCGTCCCTGGTGCTGAAAGTGGATGCCCGGACCATCAGCATCGCCATCCTCGACCAGCAGCAGATTCTACTGTTCCGTACGCTGGAAAATACGGGAGGAACAACCATTTCCGGGGAGAAATTGGCGGAAGAGGTTTATCCCTCGGTGGTTTTCTTTCAAGATACATATCACTTGAGCATCGATCGTATTTTCGTGGCGGGATTGCCGGATTTGGCCGGGGCAGCCACGGCCTTGCAGGCGCAAACGGGGGCCGAGGTGCAGGACTTGGCCGGCAGTGCTCAACTGGCTGGGGCGCGTGACTCCATCCCAAAATGGCAGGTCGCCGGAGTCGTGGGAGCACTCGCCTAGACCCATGCGCCTCGACATCAATCTCGCGACCCGTCCCTACGAAGATCCGCACCAGTTTTGGCTGCGCTGGGGCGGAGCCTTAGGAGGGCTAATTATCCTGACCCTGGTCCTCCTGTACAGCGCGGCCTCGGGATGGGTAACCGCATCCCATGATCGCAAGCTGATCGATCAGCGCGAGCAACAAATCGCCCAGCGGGAACGGGAAAAGCAGCAGGCGCAGGCTTTGCTCAATCTTCCGGCAAATCGCAGCATTCGCGACCGGGCTCAGTTCCTAAACGATGCCTTCGAGCGCAAGGCCCTGTCATGGACAAAGGTATTTGAGGACCTGGAGCAGGTCATGCCCCCAGGGCTGCACGTTGTATCTATTCATCCGGAGGCTTCGCCGGACCATCCTCTGACCCTGATGCTGGTGGTGGCGGGGGAATCGCGGCAGCGCGAACTCGAACTGGTACGGAATATGGAGAACTCGCGCCACTTCCGGCAGACCAAGACTACAGAAGAGCTCACCGTGAGTTCTTCCGTGCCCGGTGACAACGTTCAGTTTGAACTCAGTGCCCTGTACATACCCGAAACCGCAAGCGGCACGGAAGCTGAGGCGAAAAGCCTGCGGAGTGGCCGATAATGCCCGACCTGCAAAATACCCGCCGAAAGTTGAAGACCGCCTTTATTGTCCTGGGGGTCGTGGACGTGGTGGCCGCGGGAGTTTTACTTTCTCCAATCGCTGGATCCCCGCTCTCCCGCCGGCAACAAATGGATGGCCTGTGGAGGCAGTTGCAGCAGGAAACCCGGCAGGTTGAGCCGCTCCGAGGAATGGACAAGAAGATTGACCTGGCGCAACGGGAGATTGACACGTTTTACAAGGAACGCTTGCCCGAACGGGACTCGGAGATCTTTGAGGCGCTGGGCAAAGTGGCGGCCAACGCCGGCGTCCAGACCGAACATATCAAGTCGAAGTACAACGAACCGACAGCGGTAGGTCTTATCCCGGTTGAACTCGATGCCGACTTATCAGGCAACTACTTGCAACTGGTTCGGTTTGTCAACGCACTGGAACGGGACCAGGTGTTTTTTATCGTGAAAGATGTTGAACTAGCCGGACAGCAGGGCGGCGTCGTCAAATTGCAAATTAAACTTGAGACGTTTCTGAAGGCAGGGGCGGTTTAATCCATGAAGATTGGGGCGGAAAATCGGCCTAAGCTGATTGCAGCCATCGTATTGATGGTGGTGGCGGTTATCGTTGTCGGCCAGTGGCTGTTTAGCTCGCAAAGTGCCCCTGCCGCTGCCGCCCCCGCCCGGCCGTCCGATAATGCATTGGCGCTCTCTGAATCGAATGTGGCTGATGCCCCCGCTGCAAAGGTAGTGCACCAGAGGAAAGCTGCCTCGCGATCGCTCGACCCCAGTCTGCGATACGACTGGCTTAAACAGAGCGAAGACACGGAATACAAGGGTTCTGGCAGAAACATCTTTCAGGCGCAGGTGACGCCACCGAAGCCGATTACCAATGGTTCGACGGATCATCTGCATGCCGCCAGGATGCCGCCGCCGGCTCCGGCCGGTCCGCCGCCGCCGCCGCCGATTGAGTTGAAATTTTATGGTTTTGCCAGTAGCCCCGGGCAAACGAAGAAGGTGTTTCTGTCCCAGGGCGAAGATATTTTTATCGCAGGAGAAGGGGAAATCATCGACCGTCGTTACAAGGTCCTCCGAATTTCGCCCGCTTCTGTGGAAATCGAAGATGTGCTGAACAACAACCGGCAGGAAATTCCGCTCAGCCAGGGATAGTTTAGGAGTTCCTTGCAAGTGCAACCTGCGTTTCACCGTCGCGGACATCAGTCGGAGCAAGGGTACGTGCTGCTCACTCTCATGTTGTTTGTGGCGCTGCTGACCGTTGCAGCCCTGGCTATCGCTCCCACCATTACATTTCAGATCAAACGAGACCGCGAAGAGGAACTCATCCATCGCGGCGTGCAGTATTCACGCGCGATTCGGAACTATTACAAGAAATTTGGCCGCTATCCTACGAATCTCAAGGATCTGGACAACACCAATAACCAGCGTTTCCTCCGCAAGCATTACAAAGACCCCATCACCGGTAAGGATTTCAAGCTGCTGCATTTCAGTGAAGTCCAGATGATGGGCCTGGGAGCCGGCATAACGGGCGCTACGCCGGTGAGCGCCATGAATGGGGGTGCGGGTCAAGGCTCGGCGGGCCAAGGAACAGGAGGCCAGGAAGCGTCCGGTGGTTTTACTCTGGGAACCTCTCCTACAACGGGAACTCAAAGTAATTTGCGAGGACAGGTTGGTCCGGAGGGCGCGGGCACGAACTCAAGCAGCAGTTCGGGGCAGGGGGCGCTGGGCGGGGGGCAAATTATCGGAGGGCCCATCGTGGGCGTGATCAGCGCCAGCAAGGAAAAAAGCATTCGCGAATTCGGGGGCAAAAACCACTATAACCAGTGGCAATTTGTTTACGATCCCATGATGGATCGTGGCACGGCTTTATTGAGCACGCCAGCCCAGCCGCTCACGTTCGGCATGGGCACAAACGCGAATCTGCCCTCGCAGCAGGGGAGACAGGGGGCTGGCCCCGGCAGCACAGGCTTTGGGACGAACAATCCCAGTCCGGCCTCGCCTAACCCACAGTCGCCGGGTTCTTCTCCGGTCTCGCCTCCAGTGATGCCGCCGGACCAATAGCTGATCCCGCGCCGGGCAGCAAAAAGCCCTGCTCACTCCGAGCAGGGCGTATGCGAACTGGATAAGTTGGGAATTTACACGCTGAAAGATGAGCCGCAGCCGCAGGTGCTCTTCACGTTGGGATTTTCGAACTTGAAGCCTGCCCCTTCGAGCGTCTCCACGTAATCCACGATGCAGCCGTTCAAATACATGAGCGAAGTCGCATCCACGTAGACTTTCAGGCCGTCCATGTCGAACACTTTGTCCATCATGCCGGCGCCGTTTTCGAACTGCATGGAATAGGAAAAACCCGAGCACCCTCCACCGACGACTCCAACCCGCAGACCGGTCGGAACAGGGTTCTGCTGTCCCATGATCTCTTTGACCTTGGTGATTGCGTTAGGGGTCAGGTTGATGGGAGCCACCTTAGGCTTGATTTCCGGTGCGGTTGTTGTCGCCATTTATATCTCCTTGAAAAGACTGGTAGTCTGGATTCTATCAAAGCGCGCTAGCAGACGCTAAGCCTTTTTGACCCAGCCTACTGCTTTGGATGAGGCAAACGCATTTAGGGTCGCATTCAGAAAGTTAAGCTCCTTTATGCTTTCCGGACTATAATACGGGGTGGACCCGGGCCGAACAGGTTTTTGGGGCCGCACAAAGACCAAAGACTTGGCAAGAACCGACGGGCCGGCTCGATAGTTGTAGCGAGGTGGCTTATGTCCCCAAGCTTCGAGTGGCTGCTCATTTCCTGGGGTGGCCTGACCGTTTTCCTGATTGTCCTCCTGATCTACCGTAGTACTCTCACCATGCACGAGGATGCTCAGTTATTCCTGGATGATTCCGAAGCGCACATGGCGAAGGATCAGGCAGAGACGATGATGAAGGTGAACAAGGTTACGCCCATCGTAAAGGTTTTGGGCGCAGTTTCCGGCCTCATGTTTCTGGTGATCGCCGGCCTTTTTATCTACCAGGGATTGACGCAGATCCAGTAGTCTGACTGAGCCCCAGTCTTGACCGCCTAGCTGCACCGAGCTAGTCCTGAAGGGATAGTGTCTACTCGGTGAGGTGAAGCTGGCACCCTGCCCTCAATGTCCGCCATACGGACAAGAGACCACGTTTGCATTGACGTTCCTCCAAGACTTACTTAGTATCTCTTGAAATCGCAGAATGTTTTCATTGCACGCCCTGGATGCGGCGCGCACTCGTTCCCGCGAATCCATCGAAAGGGTATCCGTGACAAAAAGCCGTCTTCTGAAGAAATTGCGCGCAGGGGAATTTGTGCGCGTGGCATTGCAAAACCGGGTCATGGAACCGTGGATGACCCAGGCAGCGGGGAAATTCGGGTTCGACGTGATCTGGCTGGACATGGAGCACCGGCCGTACAGCTCGGAGGTGATTCCTCCGGTAGCGGCGGCTTGCCGCGCCACGGGGATGGATTTGATGGTACGCATCCGGAAGACGGGATACACCAGCGCGCTGGGCCCGCTGGAGTTTGGAGCGCATGGCATTATGGTTCCGCATTGCCGCAGCGCGGAGGAGGCGCGGCAGTGGGCGGAGTGGGCGAAGTTTCCGCCCATCGGTAAACGGGGGTTTGATAACGCCTGGGAAGACGCGGATTTTGGATTTGCGGACGCGGTGGAGTACATGAAGCAAGCGAATCAGGAAACTTTTGTGGTGCTGCAGATCGAAGACCGCGAGGCGGTGGATTGTATTGACGGCATTATTGGAGTGGAAGGGATCGATCTGGTTTTCATCGGGCCGGCGGACCTGAGCATCAGCTACGGACTGCCCATGCAGCGCCAGCACCCGACCATCCAGCGCGCTTTTGACAAAGTAGCCAACGCGGTGGCGAAGGCAGGTAAGTGGTGGGGAACCATCACCATGACACCGGAATCAGCCCAGGAAGAAATGAACCGCGGAGCGAGGATGATCACCTGCGCCGATGATCATTTCCTGCTCGTGCAAGGGCTGAGGGAGTCGGCCCGGCGGTTCGAGCACGTCAAAATTCAGTAACCGGATCCAACACGCAAGTTTCACTTCATGTTGGGATCCTGCCCTGCACCTCCGACCCAGTATGTTTTAGGAATCCTCTTCTCCACCGGCGGCAGCGGCGGAAACGGGACGTGCGGCTCCATCTGATACCAATAGGCCACTGAGAAGATGTCATCTGAACGCAGATCGGCGTGGCCGTCTTCCATCGTGACTTTGATGGATTTGTGGAAGCGAATGGGCGATTCCAGGTGCCAGCGATACATGGTCAAGCGGCTACCGGGTTGGTAGCTGGTGAACTCGACAAGACCGACTAACGGAGTCGTGTAGAGCTTGTCAAATCCCCAGGCGCCGTTGAAATAATCTTCACCACCGGTGCCATTGATGCGCGGTTCTTTTTCGCCATCAATCCAGATCATGTCGTCGCCTTCGTTCCAACCGCCCCATTGGTTGTTGAAGACGGAAAACATGACGCCAACGTATTGCCCGTCACCCTGCGTATCGAGAATTACGTAATTGTTGTCCCCAGTCTTGTTGAGCCAGCGCGGGTCTTTGCGAGCGCCGGAAAAGTCGTTGCCGTAAATATTGCCGTTGTACCAGCCTTTGCAAGGGGCGCATTGCCGATATTCTGCGTGGAAGTAAGCCGTTTTGGGCGACATGGTGGGGAGCTTCACCCAATCGATGTTCCAGTAGTAATCGGTGATTTGCTTGCTGCCTTCGTTAGTGATAGTGATCCGCCCGTGTCTGCGGAAGGGCATCGGGAAATAAGAATTCAGCGCCTGCGCCGGATTCACCACAATCAGAGCGGACTGAAAAACGGGCGGCGTGTAGAAAGCGTAGCCAAAGAAATTGCCAATCGGCGATTCCACACTGGGGTCAGTTTCGCCATCCCAATAAGCACGGATCACGACCTTCTGATGAGCATACGCTTCCGACCACGGCGGCAAGGTCGTCCAGATGTGACGAATCTCTCCTGGCCCATCCTCATCGAAGATGGTGACAGTCTGACCGGGGTCGACGCTGATGTAGTCATGGTTGCCACCAGTCTTGTCGAAACTGGAAGCCCGCTCCGATTCGTAGTCCGGCAGATTGGGCAGATCGCGAACCGAGTATTGCGCCAGCGCCGGCGAAGATGCTGCAAACAGGAAGACTGCCATCAACAGTGCTCTCATGAAGGTTCCTCGGGTTTCCAAATTTTTCGTACACGCATTTGACAAGGGGCTGTGACCCGGCATGGAGCCAGGTTGAAGGGCAACTGCGTAATAGCTTTTCACAACGACGGCGGCCTGGTGAGTATCAGATGAGGTCCATCACCTGAATGACCGGTAGCAGCTCTAGTCAGCATCCATCGCACAGCGGAAACCCACCGCGCCGCTCCGGTCCTTGCTGGGAGCCATCAGCAGCAGCTTTCCGTGCTGATCGTTGCGATAAGCCTGGGGAAAATACCAGCCTGAGCCCTGCGGCTGATAGTAGCTGCCGCCACGGAGAATAGCTGCGCGGGTGTGGTCATCCTGGAATTCTTCGGTCATTTGCCAAACATTTCCGACGAGGTCCTGCACACCAAAAGGGCTGCCGCCACCCTGATCGTGGGCAACTACATCGTCCGGGCCGCGCATAGTCCGACTCTTGTCGGGAACCGGCACGGCGGAAGGATTCCACTCGTTGCCCCAGGGATAGGCGCGCTCATCCGTGCCCTGGGCGGCGTATTGCCATTCCCATTCATGCGGCAAGCGCTTCCCTGCCCACTCCGCGTAAGCGCGAGCGTCCTCGAGAGAAATCCAGGTCACAGGTTTGTTATCCCAGCCGGAAGGGAAATTGCCCTTCTTCCAGTCCTTCAGAAAATTGAGATCGTCCGTCGGCTTGTAGCCGGATGAGTCGAGAAATTTCTTGAACTCGGCATTGGTCACCGGATACTTGTCCATCCAGAACGAGTTGATGTGCATTTTGTGGGAGTGATATCGGCGGGGAGAGTCTTCCCAGGGATATTGCACATCCACACCGATGTCGTTGTCGCCCTCGATTTCTATTCCGTGGACCCTGAAGTAAAAATCGCCGGCCGGGATTCTGATCATCCCATCGGGCGCGGCTGATGTGGATTTCGTTGCTTCAATCGGCACGATGTGTTGCGGCAGAAATGTCCATTCATGGTCGAAGCTGCTGAGGGGCTTCGCAGTCATTTGCCGCATGGTCTGCATGAGCTTGACGATGTTTGCGCCGGCCGGTTGATCCGCTGCCAGAACGGCGGCATAGCCGTGCGCTTCGATGTCAAGGCTAAGCATCGCTTCCGCCCCCTTGCGTTCGGGCGTGAGTTCTGCACCGTGATAAAGATCGTAGTAGTGCATTCCCGGTTTGTAGGGAACACGGATTTGCGGACCACCCATATCAGCCTGGCTGCGATTGACGACGGTCCAGAGTGTGGAGCCAACGCGGGGGAATTCGCTCGCGAAAACACCGTAATTCTCCGTTGGATAGTAAGGCCGCCAGTCGGGGCTGGTAAGAAAATCGGCCAGGCCCCGTTCGAGAGTTGCGACCCGCCGCAGCGCTTCGGCATCCCGTGGCGTAATTCCGTTCCAGATGCCCCAAATACTTTCCCAGCTCTCGTAGCCGACGCCATTGAAGAACGCCATTTGCAGATTGTCGGTCTTGTCGCGCCGCCAGCGGCTGCAGATGTTAACCATGTGCTCGGGCGCCAGCCATTTGTATTTGCTCACTTGCGGCAGATACGGGTAGTTGAAATAGCCCCAACTCATGGTGTTCCAGGCCAGCATCTCGTCATTCGAAACGCCGCCCTCCGGCTCAAGAGCCAGCGGGTGGCCAATGGCGTCGGCGGCTTGGCGGAAGGCCAGTGGAACGCCGTCGAGCGTGTCGCCATTCACTCCGTCGGCATTGACCGCTTTCATCAACTCGGCAGTTGCCTCCCAGTTCGGCTTACCTTCCTCGCGAGTGCCCTGATCCCATAACATGACTGGGAAAAGCACACGGACGCCGCGCCGATGGAAGTCGGCGATCATTTGCCGAACGCCATCAAGACCGCCGGGCATGGCGCGCAACATGTCATATTGATTGCGGTTGTCTATGCCGATATTGGGATAGGTGTGCCAGAGCAGAACGCTGTCTATGCCGCCGTAGCGTTTTTCCAAATCATCAAGATAGCGGTCCACCGTGTAGCGGTGGGCGACGGGGTCATAGAAATAGCGGTCTTCAACCATCATCTGCGGCTGAACGAAGCTGGATTGCGTCCATTGCAGCGCGGGATTGTGATAGTAGGAATCGGTAAAACCCATGCGGATGCGGTGCTCGCCACGCCAATGGCGCAGGTCTTTAATCCAAGTTTCTAATTCCGCTGGTGTGCAACCCGGCTGTGATTTCTGCAGGCAAGGCGGCGCAAGAATGCCTTCTTCATCGAATTTTGCGCTTGTATCTTGAGCAAGGGCTTGACCAGACCAGAAGAGGACTACAGCAGCAAGGATAGCAATCGGCCATTTCACGAGATCTCTCCGAGGATGGAGACAGAATGAATGCTCAGCCAACAAAAGATATGCGGAAGAAAGGCAAATATCAAATCAGGCGGCACAAAAGTCAGCTGACTTTGTACTCTTTGACGGCTTCCGGTTTGAACTCAATCCCCAGCCCGGGCGTGCGCGGCACTTTGGCCATTCCATTGACCACCTGCAGCGGATTCACCAGCAGATGGTCGAGCCAGTCAAAATATTCGAGAAAGAGCCCGTTGCAAATGGCCGCCAGCACGTGTACATCGAGCTCTTTGTAAAAATGCGGCGCCACCTGGCGGTTAAACGACTCCGCCAAATGCGCCAGTTTCATGCACTGGCTGAGTCCACCGATGCGAAGCGCGTCCGGCTGGATGATGGCGGCTCCCTTGCGCACCAGAAAATCGCGGAACACGCCCAGAGAATATTCGCGCTCCCCTGTCGCAATGGGAATGTTCGTATTGGCGGCGACCTGGCAATAGCCATCCAGGTCGTCTTTCGCCACCGGTTCCTCGAACCAGAAGATGTCCTGATCTTCGACCAGCCGGGCGAAGGCAATGGCCTGCGGCGGGCTCCACGCCTGATTGGCATCCACCATCAGGCGTACGTTGCTGCCGATCAGTTTGCGCACGGCGCGGACGCGTTCGGCATCCCGCTTAATGTCGGGGCGGCCGACTTTCATTTTCACCATGGTGAAGCCGCGCTTGAGGTAGGAACTGGCTTCCGCCAGCAACTCATCCATGCTGTAGGAAAGCCAGCCGCCGCTGCCGTAGATGGGGACTTCTTCACGATTCGAGCCGAACAGCTGGGCCACTGGCACTCCCAGATGCTTACCGAGCAAATCCCACAATGCAATATCGATGGCCGCAATCCCCCAGGCGGCGAGGCCGGTTTGGCCGATGTATTCACAATGCGAGTGGCACATCTGCCAGATCCCCGGAATATCGCGCGGATCTTTACCGACTACCAGCCGCTTCAATTCTGTGTCCACGATGCCGCGCAATAGCTCCGGACCGTAATCGAAGGTGAGCATGAAGGCATTGCCGGCCAAACCTTCATCGGTGAGGACATCCACCAGCACCCACTGAATGTGATTCAGCACATGCGTGGAATCCGCGATAGGCGGATTCAGCGGTACGGACAGCAACGTGGTACGGATGTCTTGAATCTTCATTTATCGGCTCGCAGTTTGCGGCGCCCAGCTATCAATCACCAGGTACGGCGTTTGCTTCAAGAACTCTGGATAGTTGGCGGCGTTGCCGTCTTCATCCACGGCTTCGAAGTAATAAAGAATTCCTTCGGGCGTAAGCGGCACGGTGGCCGAGTAAGAATTATCTCCGCTGGCATGCATTTCGATGCGCAACCATTCGTAATAGGCGGGCATGAGTTTGTAATAGACGTAAACCGATTTGATCTTCGCCGCGTCCTGTACATTCACAGACAGATTGACAGAATCGCCCGTGACTGGGGCTGCAGGCGGAGTGAAGGAGAACACAGGCTTGGTATTGTCATCGTTCACCAGAACGTGAAAGGGCGGCTGGTGGGCGATGGTCTCATCGTAGTCGCTCCAAAGGTCCGAACTCGCCCCGAAGAAGTAGTCGAGGAAACCGGGGACAACCTGGTCGCCGGGGATCGTGACGCTCCAGGTGCGGGCGAATTCATTGTCCTGTTTCAGTTCAAGCTTGGTGTAGCCAAGTTTCTGGGAGTTGCGGTAGAAGATGTACACCTGCGGGTGCCCGGAGGCATTGCCGTAGGTTGCCGTCAGGGTTAGCGGCTTTCGCGGCTCGACTTTGGCTGGGGGAACGTGGCCAATGATCACGCCCAGTCCTCGTTGTTGGGGAAGATGACGGAACGTAGCTTCGAGATTATTCAGCTGGTCGAGATCCACACCCAGGCTCCGGCCCTCATCCCTCCAGTGGAAGTGCCCCACCCCCATGCGAATGTATTCAGGAACGTACCCAAAATGCTTCTCGGTGATGTCGGACAAGTGATCCCAATCTGAAGCTGCGCTCTGCATGTAGTTATCGGCTTGCGTCAGCTGCGTGTGATCGTAAGTACCTTCGTAGAATTTGAGATGGGTGGCCGAGAGTATGCGATCCCGATAGTAACGGCCGAGCCAGGCCACGGCGTCGATGTCCATTCGAATGCAGTCGAAGTTCTTGGGGGAGTCGGGGTTCAGCTTTGCCGCCTGCTGAATTTCTTCTTCGCTGGTGGCTGCAGCTTTATCCAGATAGTCAGCGGCTTCAAAAGGAGTCATCTTGCCGGTCACAACTCCTTTCAGATGGTCATCCACATAGACTGCCGGCGAAGCCATGGCGGTGCGGTCAAGCGTGTTGACCCGCAGGAAATCGTCGATGTTTCCACCATAGGGAACCAGACGGTTTCCCTGCCAAAGACGCGAGCGCGCGCCGAAGGCATGATCTCCGGTTTCGAATTCCGGGGCGAAATCCTGATGGTCCATGCCGATGTTGTGATAGGAGTAAACGAAGGGCACGATCTTGCTACTTTCCGAAAGGGCGTGGAACACGAACGGCCCGGCCTGGGGCCCGAAGTGATTGATGAATTCATTCACAAAAACCTGATCGGAAACCTCGGGATCGTAGGCGGTGCGGCCCCAGATAAGGTGCCAAACCCACTCGCGCTCGACCATCCATTTGTAGAAATGATGATCGGTGCTGGGATTGTTGTGCAGGTAATCGGCGCCGGGCATGTAGGCTTCCATGGGCTCCATGGAGAAGCCGACCCCGTGGCCGAACTTGCAGCTACGCATGGTTCGGCGGGCAAATTCGGGCGAACCCCAGTAGAAGACACGATGCGTGCCGTGGGCGCGAATCTGCCAGATGATGGAGTAGTCCTGCGGCGTGTCGGTGTAGTTTTCGAAGGAGCCGCTGGGAGGATATTCGCGGCCGCCGAGTGAAGCCTGATAAGGAAGGCCGAGTTGCTCGCCGTTATATTTCGGCTCGATGTAGAAGTGGTTCTTGGAAGAAGCAGCGAGCTCACGCACCTTTTGCGGATCGGCGATCCAGGTGCGCAGGTAGACCTTCTGAGTGGGCGGCAGCTCGGCGAGAGCTGCCATGTAGGTTTTCTGATAAAAATCTTCCGGCTGGCCGGACTCTCCTACGCGGAAGCCGAACATCCACAGTCCGGGAAGCTGCTTGAGAAAGCTCAGCACGGCTTCGCGGGTGTAATCCACAAGGCGAGGACCTTCCAGATACTCTTGCGGCACGTCAACCCAGCGCTCGTCCACCCCGACTTTCCGCGTTTTATAGGGTCCGATGGGCGGTGGGGCTTCATAGTTCATGTAGCCCACTTTGATGCCGCGGTCGGCCGCCATCTGAATAACCTGGCGGAAGCGGGCAAGATTTCTGGCCGCACGCTCGGGGCCCACGCCCACTTCGGGAAAATCAGGAAGGCTCAGGAAATAAGAAAAACCATTGGGGAAGCCGATCGTGACCGCATCGCAAAGACCGTGGATATCTAGAAAGTTGTAGCGGTCGCGGGCCATGATACCCAGATATTTTTCCCAATAGTCGTCGGACCAGAAAGCGCCGTCGGAATTGTCCACGTCCTGCACGGTCAGGAACATGTTGACGCCGCGGATTTCTAGGTAAGGGGACTTGCTCACCGGCTTGAGGCCTGTAGCCCAGTCGTTCCCTGACGCCGCACCAATCTGCTCGGCCAGCTCAAACTCGCCATACATTGCCCCGGTGGGGTCGCTGCCGTCAACGTACGCGGTGCGCTTATTGGAAGAAATCGAGACGGCGTAGGACTCGGGCTTGTCGGAAGCTTTCCGGTGCGTATCGCCAGCGCTCGCCTGCTGCGTCACAATGACTTGAAAATCGGCCGCCGATTTTCCGGTCGCGACTTTGACCTGAAATCCCTTTTTGGCCAGTGCTTCGCGCAGTGTATCGGCGCCGAAATTCAGAGGAGCGGCCGCGTCTTTAGGCAGCACAACCACGGCTGTTTTCGCGGCAGGTTCGGCACTGGCCGCGCATTGCAGGGAAAAACACAGTAGAAAAGCCAGCCAAAGCCGAGAGGCTGCAAGCTTCACGGGTCATCTCCTTGGGTACCAGAGTCAATTTATTTTTGCGGAAGCTCAAGATAGTGGCTTGCCCGCACGGTTACCGGCGCGGCAAGAGCTTCCAGGCGATCAATGTCGAAATCCTTGTACAGGTCGAGACAGAACAGCTCCGGCGCTTGATCGAAATCAACCGGCCGATCAAGCACATAACTGAGGCTATGCATGCCGTCGTGAACGGAGATTTCCGAGAACAACCCAGGTTCCAGCGAAGCCGCCACCAGGGCGACAACCTGGTTCCGCATGCCACCCACTTCCAGGCGCACCTTGGAGACATTCGCCTTCTGCTGAGCCCAGCGCGCGATTCTGATGAGCTGGGCTACTTGCATACCAAGCGGCCGGTCCCCAATGGCGTCCACCATTTGGGCAAAGAGGAAAGGGTAATCGGTCTTCCAGGTTGATCCCATGAACATCAGGTCCAGCGCCAGCACTTGCTCCCCTCGGATGAACCGGCCCACAACATCGCTGGCCGCGGCTTCTCGGCCTTCGTCGTTGAGCACAATGGTGACGGGCGCGGTATCGGAACTTTGATCCGTAGAGCGAAGCCAGATTCCATTGGCGCTCAAGCCGTTGTTCATCTCGAATAGATAAGAGATGGACTGCACGCCGCGGTGCTTGTTCATATCGATGGTCCAAGTCTGTTGAATGTCCACTGGCTTGTAACGCACGACTTTTTTGAGTTTGTCTCGCTCCGAACTAGCCCAGGAAGCCTTGGCTGAGGCATCGGTCGGAATAGGCTCGCGGGTGATTTCTTTTCCGAACTTCCGCGCGAGGTCCAAAATGGTCAGGTTGTCCTTCGGCAAAGGCGTTACCAGCTCCTGATAGCTCTTGATTTCGGCGGGTACCCCATCTTCGTTCTCAATTGGGGGAAGGCCAAATTGCTTAGTGAAGAAGCGGTAGTCGGCGAGGCGGTTGTCGAGGCGGTAATTGTGGGTTCCGGGATCGATATTTTCATGCCAGGTGAACAAGTCCGATTTCCCGTACAGCTTGTAGAAGGGCTGAATGGCGTCGAAGATGCGCGGCTTCACAATGCTGGCGCGGAAACAGCAATTGTCTTCGGCGTTGTAAGTGAGGAGCGCGGGCCTGGGTGCGAGCATGGCCACCAGATGAGAGTAATCCACGCCTTGCAGGAAGTCGGTCGCCGACTGTTCCACGTCGCCCATGTCGCCGTATTCCTTGACCCCAACGCGGGAAACCAGAGATGAAAAGCCGGCGACGGGATTGGCGGCCTTGACCCGCTCATCCAGCGAGCTGAGAACGATCGTCTGCCATCCGCCGCCGGAAAGGCCAGTGACGCCGATGCGGTTGCGGTCCACGTTGGCCAGGTTGTAGAGGTAATCCAACCCTCGGCGCATTTCCAGATAGAAGATGCCCACGCCGTTTGCACCCACCATGTCCAGGTCGGCGGCGTCCCAATGCGCATTGCCGGGACGGTCGAGTTCGCCATAGGAAAACCACTCCAGGTTCAGCACCACTACGCCATGCTTCGCATAGGCGATGCAACGCTTCTGTTTGAATGGGTAGGTGTATCCCTGGGGGCCATCGTGCCCCGCCAAACTTAATATTGCCGGAACCTTGCCGTTAATGTGGTCCGGTTCGTACAGAAGTCCGGAAGACACAAAGCCGGGCACAATTTCATAACGCAGTTTGTGAATGCGATAGCCGTACGGGGTTTCGATGACTCCCACTTCTTCGAACTTAGGCGCAGACTCCACCCATTCTTTGGGCCAGCCGTGGTACACGACGTCATTGAGCAGATGGTGGCGAAGCTGAGCCGCCGTCGCAGTCCATTCCCGGGTGGTTGCGGGAACCTGCGGAAGCGGGGCGGTTCCGTTCATGATGTACTGCCGAATCTGGAACTCAGCAACCGCCGGGGCAAGAATTTGATCTTTGAGGATATCCCGAACATCCTCCATTTCGCCCTGCCCCCATGCCAGGCCCGCCCATAAAATAACCAGAGGGATACTCAGATATTTTCGAATGGAAAAACTCAAATAGAGCACGGTGCCTCCATGGGTGCAGATTGAGATTGTTCAAGGCTTCCAATGACTTCCATTGGGCAGCTTTCCGAGAATCATGCGGCGAAGAATCAATATCAAAACCGATGCCGGAGTGTCAACGAATTTTCAAGATAATGAAGAAAGTTTTCTTGTATGTATGGAATAAGTTTTTCTTAACGAAGAAAGTTTCTTGACAGACCCGCCGTCACACAATGATCATAGCTCTTCCTCAGGGCCGGAATATGCCAACCAAGGGACCCAAGCTCAAGGACGTTGCGCGCGCTGCCGGGGTGAGTTTCGCCACGGTTTCCCGCGTAGCCACCAATAGCGCGCGGGTAAGTCCAGACATCCTACAGCGCGTCACCGAAGCGGCCGACCGTCTTGGCGTGGACCTGGAGAGAAAAAGCAAAGCCAAAGTGGTTGGGTTCATTCTCGGCAATCGCAGGATGCTCCACCCGGTCCATTCTCTGCTGCTTGCCGGGGCGGAGGCCTACTGCACTGAATCCGATTACAACACCTTGTTTCTTCCTACGCAGTATGGAGCCAAGGTTCCGTGGCGTGAGCTGCAGTTGCCTCGAATTTTGCTGCGGCATGACCTGGTTCACGGATTCATCCTCGCCGGATCGAATACGCAAAACCTGCTGGATTTCCTCACCCACAAGCGGATTCGTTTCGCGGTGCTGGGTAACAATATGATCGGGGAGTGGCGGGAAAACGAATACGACGTGGCCTGGTTTGATGAGTTGATGGGCGCGCATGAAGTGACGCGTCATCTCCTTGCGCTGGGACATCGCGATATCTGGTATGTGGGCAATGGCCGTCTGCCATGGTTCTCCCGACGAGCCGAGGGATATTGCCGCGCCATGAAAGAGGCAGGACTACCTCCCAGGGTAAGCGACATTGACGCGGAGAAAGACGAGGATGTGGGATATTTAGGAATGAAGTCCATCCTGAACCGCCGCGATAAAGTGACGGCCGTATTTGCCGGAGGAGATGCCAGCGCTCAGGGCGTCTATAAGGCATTGTGGGATGCCGGAGTGCACGTACCCGGCGACATAAGTGTGGCCGGGTTTGATGACGTCCTCGCGGCAAACATGCACCCTCCTCTCACCTCGGTGCATGGCTTCTTAGAACAGGTGGGACGGCAATTGGCCCAAATGCTGATGAATCGAATCGCCCACCCCGACCTTCCGCCGCAGCACCGGATGATTCCAACCCAGCTGGCCAAACGAGAATCGTGTAGAGCAGTCGAGGCTCCAGAAGCTGCTAATCAACCGGCCGCGGTTGGCTGACATCAGGCCGCCGGCTGGCGTATGTTTCGAGCTGCCTGGGTCAACTCTTCCCAGCCGCAGAGCAATCGGCCATACAGCTTGAGCGATTGCTGCGCGAATTCCAGCGCTGAAGCAGCTCCGACCTGCGCTTCCACATCCGCGGGAACAATACTGTTCTCCTCTGCGATGGACCGCTTCAGACTGGCGGCCATGGTTCGGACGTCCTTTTCCCAGAAGGAATACTTGCCGGCATTGGCGGTGAGTTTTTCGTCTAGGAATTTAAGAAGGGACGTCTGCACTTTGGCAAATTCCCCGCGGAGATAGGACTTGAACGAACCCGGGGGCAGAGATCCCAGGGCGATGAGCTGTTCACCAATAAACGGGAGCGCCCGGCTGCGCGTGGCTGGCGATGGAGGAGTTGCCGACTTTAACGAGTAAATGAGAATGTCGCAGAGACGCAACCGCGAGAACTGTTCGATATGCTCGGCAAAATAGCTTTTCCTGCCCGCGTCGGATTGATGGTAGATGGCCCAGGGCAAATGGCCGATCCAGGATTGCGAGTCTGAAAGCAAATAAAGGAACGCAGTGACGCCGTCCGCGTTTCGGCCCATCGGAAAATAAGGCGGCTGCAATTGCGTGTTGTCCAGCGCATACGACATTCCCTGGAAATAGTCGGCCCGGCTTACGACCTTGGTCACCGGAACCCGCACGACTTTCCCGGAATGAATCGCAATATCGTAAGTTTGCGGACTCTGGCACATGCGCGCGAAGGTCTCATCGGTCGAAGCAAAGAGATAACTTCCACTGGCGTACAGGCCGGAATCGCCCGCGCATCCGGTGGAAGTAACGCCTATATGGCCGGGACCGTTGTAAATGCTCAGCAGAGATTCGGGGGTGAGATGTTTCCAGCCAATTCTGGGGGCGCGCCGGACTGCGGACGCCACCGACTTGCCGAGCAGATCTTCATGCGCGCCCAGGATGTCGAAGTCCTTGTCCAGTGGCCGTTCCCGCAGAATGCTCTCGTAGTCGGGATAGAACCATCCTTCGCAAGGATCGCTGCTACAAGAAATGACGGTCGCGCCCGGATCGGAACTGGCCGAAGCGTAGGCACAACGCGTGTCGTCATCCGCGTGGAATATGTAATCTCCAACCGTCGCCAGCAGGAAGGCGTTACGCGCGGGCATTTCGGTTTTGAGGACCTTCGGGAGTACGAGTCCGAACTCAATCACTTCCCGGGGAACGGCAGTATGCTTCACCAGATTTTCGATCAGCGCAGTCCGGTGGTCGGACCCCAAATGCTGTACGCGAACGCGGGAACTTGCGCACGCCTGCTCCACCACCTGCTTGTTGTTCGGGTCCTCGGAGTCGGCCAACACAAAGATGGCTGCGTCCTCGCGTTGATGCTTCTCAAGATTCGAGATGAAGGATTGCAGACACACCGCGAGCCGCTCGGGCCGATTTGCGGTCGGGACTCCAAGGCTGCGAATGCGGACTTCCGGGTCGGCTTCTTTCTCATCCTGCAGGCGGACCACGAGGTCCCGGTCGGAGAGCAACAAACCTTTGGAACGGAGCTCCATCAGCCCGCGAGCATACTTCGTCGATAGGCCTCCGTAAGTCTTTAGCGATCCGCTTTTGCGCCATTCCTTCAGCGTATTGGCGAAGCGGCGCCCGATCGTCGCCGACATGCGGAACCTGTTAGCGATGCGCTGCACGAATAGCCCAATATCCCGTTCGCTGAGAGCTGCGACGTGCTCGGCAAAGGGTTGTATGTCGACCACGTACCTCAGCGTGCTCGCCTGGGAAGAGTTGAGAGGAAAAACTTCCCCGTCGGTGCGACGGGTGCAAACCATCCCTGCGCCATCTTCCACCATCGTGACCGGGACGGCGCAAAACAACTCAGGAGAGGAGTCAGGCATGGTGGCTCCATACTATACAGGTCAGCCGCGAGAATGCAGCCCAGGTAAATTTTGGCAACGACCTAAAATTACGACCCCAAAGGACACGAAGGGTCATGAAGGTTGCAACGAAGCCGGGTTTCTTCGTGCTCCTTCGCGTCCTTCGTGGTGAAATTGGGACTTATCTAAGTCTCGCTTGCGAGGATCGCGCGGAGCGCGTCGTGCAAGTTCCCGGCGAAAACGGTCGGCTGAGGAGGATCGCCAGTAAAAGGCTCTGGAACCGGCCGGCGCAGAAGAATCGTTTTGCAGCCGGCGGCATGGCCTGCTTTGATGTCCAGGAATCGGTCGCCGATCATCCATGACCGGGATAAGTCGATTCCCATTTCTTGCGCAGCCTTCAGCAACATGCCCGGCGCGGGTTTACGGCAATCACAGACTTGCACGAACCCGGAAGTCGAGCCGGGCACGCCAATGGGATGATGTGGGCAATAATAAATCTGGTCGAGCCCGCCTCCGTCTTCAGCGAGCAGATCCAGCAATCTTTCGTGCAGCAGCTCGAGGCCGGCAATCGTCACCTTTTCTTTGGCGACTCCGGGCTGATTCGTGATCAGCACGGCGAGGTAGCCAGCCTCCCGCACTTTGCGCGTCAATTCACCCGCGCCCGGAAGCAAGACAAGCTTCTCCGGAGTGAAGGGGCTTTCCTCTCTGCCTTCAGCATCGTACAGAATTTCATTCAGGGTTCCGTCGCGATCGAGGAAAACCGCGGGCCGCAGGTTCACGGTCCCGCTCACGCCAGCAGGTCCTTACCTTCGGCGACGAACTTCTCGAAGTCCGCCAGCCCGGCGGGAGAACCGATTTCATAGAAGCGCTTCTTGATCACATACGCGCCCAGGCTGCCGCTACTGGCCCAATTGGAAAAAAATCCATCCAAAGGTAAATTCTCGTTAGGCGGGATTTCCGCTACCGCGCTTCGCTCAAAAACGGAAATGCCCGCGTCGATGTAAACAAGACCCTTCTCCGGGCAATTTTTCGCGTAGCAGCTAACTTTGGGGCCATCGACATCCAGATTGCTGGCGTCAAACGCATTCTCATTGCGGAAAACCCCCATGGTAACGACCACTTCCGGCGGGCCGGCACAATGCGCCGCATACATGGCATTGTGGTCCACCCGCACGTAGGAATCGCCCCAGGTGAAAAAGAATTTCTCGTCCAGCAGGGGCTCAGCATGCTTGAGAGCTCCCGCGGTGCCGCCAGGTTCGGGAGGGTCCCAGGAATATTGGACATCCATCCCGCGGTCGCCGCCATCGCCCACGTGCGCTTCCACCATTTCTCCCAGATAGCCTACGCAAAGAACAATGTCCCGAACCCCGCCGTGACTCAGGAGTTCCAGTTGGTAGTCAATGAAAGGTCGTCCATTCACAGGCAGCAGACACTTTGGAGTTGTCTCCGTAAGAGGGCGCATTCTCGAACCCGGACCGCCGGCTAAAATTACGGCTTGCATCCGCTTATTGTAGTGGGTCTCGCAGAATTATTGTGGAGAGTTCTCAAACCCCGGCGGCGGCGGGCTTGTCTTCTTGCGCGAGTGCTCGCGCAGAGTCTTCCAAAGCCTGGCGGCTATTGCGCTGGGCGCGCCATCCCAGCGCCTTGATCTTCGAGCTGTTCAGCCGAACCACGGGAACATCGCCGGGCCATCCTCTTGGATCAGGCCCGTACTCGAATTGGACTCCGGATAGTCCGAGTACATTCGCAGCGATGGAAGCAATTTCGCGCACGGTTGTGGTGTCGTCGGTGGCGACATTGAAGTAGTTGAACGAATCGCGAGCCGACTGCCAGGCCAGCCAGACTGCGCTGAGCACGTCGTCAACGTGGATGTAAGGCTTACTTTGCTCACCGTTGCCTTTGATCTGAAGACGCAAAGGGTCGGCTCGCAGCCGGCGAATGAAATCGAACATGACGCCGTGCGTCTGCCGGGGTCCCACCACATTGCCAAAGCGGAACACGCACGCCTGCAGACCGAACATCTGCGAGTAGGCGCAGATCAAAGATTCTCCCGCCAACTTGCTGGCGCCATAAGTCGAGACCGGCAGCATGGGGGAGAAATCTTCATCCAGCAGTTCATGCCCGTAATCGCCATAGATACCGCTTCCCGAGGCATACAGAATCCGCCGCGCGCCCGTGCGCCGCATCGCTTCCACAATGTTCTGCGTGAGAACGGTTCCCTGCCAGAAATCGATCGAGGGATTGGTTATGGCCTGCGCTATGTCTGGATTCGAGGCGAAATGAAAAACCACGTCGTGGCCCGTCATCGCCGCCGTGAGAGAGGGCAGATCGGAAATATCGGCTCGCACTACATTCAGGCGGGACGCGCCGCGTGGCAGGAAATCCATCTGCCCCGAAGAGAAATTGTCGAACACGGTAACCTGCTCGACGGCAGGCGTGGCCAGAAGCCGCTCTACCGCGTGGCTCCCAATGAAGCCTGCACCTCCGGCGACGAATGCGCGCATGTTTCGCTCCTGTGATCTACGTCGGGTTGGGAAGGGCTGCGCAGGTCGGCGACGACCTTCGCGCCCTGCATGTCGATACCGTAGTGCAGCCGCGGACAGCCTTGCTCTTCCATATAGCGCATGAGTTTGGTGTGATTCGTGGGCGAGTAGAGCATTAGGAATCCGCCTCCGCCCGCGCCCATGATCTTGCCGCCCAACACGCCGAATTCCTTCTTCACCGCGTCATAGAGCTGGTCGGCGAACGAAGTGGTGATCTCGGCGTTCATCTTTTTCTTGGTTTGCCAGTGCTCGTCGAGCAGCTTGCCGAATTCGTCGAAGTTTTCCGCCTGCAGCGCGTCGGCAATCTTGTAGCCGATTTCCTTGATGCGCTTGAGGCAGTCCAAGACGGCCATGTGGTCGCCGCGTGCTTTGTCGAGAGCCGCATCATTTTGCCGCTGCAGAATGCCGGAAGCGTTCCGTTGAATGCCCGTGTAGTAAAGATGTGTGTTGCCGAGAAACTCATGCAGCGCAGATTGCGAGAGCGCGACGGCATGCGTGCTGACTTTTCCGTCCGGCGCGATATCGAGAACGCGCAGGCCGCCCAGGGCCGCCATGTACTGGTCCTGTTTGCCGACTGGTTCCTTGAGGCGATTGATTTCGATGTCACAAGCCTCTTCTGCAATTTCGATTTGGCTCACCGGAAGGCGGCGATAGGCATGCAGTGCAGAAAGCAGCGCGACCAGATAGCTCCCGGATGACCCAATTCCGGCCCGCCCGGGGAGGTCGCCGATGCTGGTAATCTCCATCGCCTTCTCGATATGGTGAAGCAGCAAAGCTTCACGCGCCAGATCGTGCCGCAGTTCCGAGGCGTGATCTACAAGTTCGCTCCGCAGATACTCCAGCCGGATGCGCCGGTCAATGACGGTGGGATTGATGATCAGGCTGAGGTACTTATCGATGGACATGGCGAAAATAAATCCGCCATGTTTTTCGTAAAACGAAGGCAGATCGGTGCCGCCGCCGCCGAGAGTGATGCGATAGGGTGCGCGGGCAATGATCATCGGCTACCTTGTCACCTCAGCGGCCACCGATTCCCACTTGGTTTGCGCGCTCTTGAGAGCGGGATGCGTAACCAAAAGATGCCAGACGACCGCCTGAAAAGCTTCTGTGTGAGGTGTCACGTGCTCCGGGTTGACCGTGGGAATTACCACACAGGCGTCGGCAACTTTCGCAGTATAGCCGCCATTGCGGCCGACGATACCCAGCGTGGTTGCCCCGACCTGGCGGGCGAAATCGAGCGCGGTGATCAGATTCGGGCTGACATTGTTTTCTCTATCGCCACCGCCAACGGAAAAAACCAGCACCGCGTCTTTGGCGGACAATCGGCTGGTTTGCAGCCAGCTGGAGAAAACCGTAGCCCATCCTTCGTCATTGGTGCGGGCAGTCAATTCCGAAACGTTGTCGGTGGGCGCGTAGGTTTCCAGTCCCACAATCTTGCGGAAATCATTCACCGCGTGCGAAGCGTTGGCAGCGCTTCCGCCCACTCCCAGAATGAACAGTCGGCCGCCGCGAGCTCGAGTCTCCGCCAGCAGTCGGACCATGCGCGCCAAGGCAGCACGGTCGAGACGGCGGGTGATCTCTGCCGCCTCGCTCAGGAATTGTTCTGCAAAATCCATGTTGAGGGTTCTCTTCGATCCGCCTCAAAGCTTGAACCCGGCCTGAGCGGCGTCCCGATGGAACATCTTAACCGTATCCAGAGAATACTCCGTCAGATCACGTCCCAGCAGCTCGATTTTCTTCAGTATGTCGGATGTCGCGGTGATGATGTGGCACCCGATGCTTTCCGCCTGGACAATATTGAGCACCTCGCGCGGACTGGCCCAAACAAGTTCCACGTGTGGGGCCTGTCGTCGCAGGACCTCCACTACCTCTTTCATGAGCGGCACGGGATCGATGCCCGTGTCGGCCACGCGTCCGGCAAACACCGAAACATAGGCCGCCGGGCATTCGGTCAGCCCATCCACCACTCGCCTGACCTGCTCCAGCGTCGTCATAGCGGTCACGTTCAGCTTGATGCCGTTACGCGACAGGCGCCGTATAAGTGGCAACGCCGGTTCGCCTTTCGTGTTGGTGACCGGAACCTTGACGTAGACGTTTTTCCCCCAGCCTGAAATCTTACGGGCTTGGCGCTCCATTTCCGCGAAGTCGTCAGCAAAGACCTCAAAGGAAATCGGGCGATCGGGAATTTCGGCCAAGATCTGCTGCGCAAAACCTTCATAGTCCGCAACCCCGGCTTTGCCCATGAGGGTCGGATTGGTTGTGAAGCCTTTGATAAGGGGATCACGGTACAGGGACAGGATCTCATCCCGATTGGCGCCGTCGGCAAATAACTTGATGTTCCACTCGGCCAGCGGCTTCATTTACCTACCATCCACAAATGAATCTAGGTTAAGGAGGGCATTCAACCACGTCCAGCACAAAATTCATCAATAGAGTCTGGGCGGGCGTATAGTAGCTGTTCAGAACGCTAGCCGCCTTCTTTAGCTGGCAAACACGATTCTTGGCGGTTTCCAGAACGCGTCCTGGACCAGTCTTCATAAGAATACGAATCCCCATCCCATAGCGCCGCATCGCGCCTTCAGAGTTACCTGGGGCCGGTTTGTCCTTGCAGCCTCGGGGAACCCGAACCCATGTTTCCGACGGAGGAACTCATGCCAAAACGAAGTCTTGGACTCATCAATTTCCTTTTTACGCTCTTTTGTTTTTACTCCATCGCTTGCGCAGCAGCGGCCAGGTATGAAGTGGCTTCGCCTGATGGAAATCTGACTATCGCGCTCGAATTGAAAGCCAAAGCGCAACCCTATTTGCCGGGAGTGCGCGCCTACTATCACGCTTCTTACAAAGGGAAACCAATCCTTGCTGACTCTCCCCTGGGATTGGACTTCCTGAACGCCAGGGCCCTCGACCAGGATTTCGAAGTTGTAAATACCGCAAAAGAATCCCACGACTCCACCTGGGACGATCATTTCGGTGCCAAACTCCACGTGCGCGATCACTACAATCAGCTCACGGTTTCGCTGCGCGAGCGGCAATCGCCCAATCGCCGCGTGGATCTCATTTTCCGCGCCTATGATGAAGGCATAGCCTTCCGCTATTTCCTTCCTCAGCAAGAGGCACTGAAGCAATTCACGCTTTCCGCCGAGAACACGGGATTCTATCTTGGGCAAGATGCCGAAGCTTACGCCTCTACCATCAGATCGTATGTTGGCCCGTATGAAAGCGATTATCCCAAGACGCCGCTTGACCAGATCAAGCCTACATCGGCTGTTCCGCTGCCTTTACTGATCCACCTGCCTCAAGGACCGTGGGTAGCGCTTCTGGAAGCCGACCTGACAGACTACCCGGGCATGTATATAGGAGGAGTACCAGGCACTCCGAATGCTTTGGTGAGCAAATTATCTCCCCTTCCGGATTACTCAGACGATGGATACTTTAACTACGATGGCGGGATTGGGGCAGTGATCGCGTCCACGCCAAAAGCAACTCCATGGCGAGTCCTGATGGTGAATTCCCGCCCCGGTGGACTGATCGAATCGAACTCTCTCATCCTGAACCTAAACCCGCCGTGCGCGTTAGCGGATATTTCCTGGATTCACCCGGGCAAAGTTACTTTCCCCTGGTGGTCGGGGTTCTGGGGCGGAAACGGGCGAATTCGCACATGATGTCAATACTGATATGTTCAAGCATTACATCGATTTTGCCGCGAAACATAACATTCCGTACATCGAAGTGTCCGACTACTGGTACTGGTTCAAAGGCGATTGGGTGCAAGCGATCACCCATACTCCTGAGGATGACGTAACCCGGCCTTCTGCCACCGTCGACATCGCCGATGTGCTGCGATACGCCAAGGAGCGGGGCGTCAAGGCGTTGTTATGGGTCGACTGGAAGGCGTTACAAAGACAAATAGACGTTGCTTTTCCTCTATATGAAAAATGGGGCGCCGCCGGCGTGAAGGTAGACCTGATGGATCACGACGACCAGACAATGGTCCAATACTACGCGGAGGTAGCGCAAAAGGCGGCGGCGCACCATCTGCTGGTGTACTTCCACGGCGCCTACAAGCCTACGGGCATGCAGCGCACCTATCCCAACGTGCTGAACGTGGAAGCCGTGATGGGGATGGAACACGATAAGTTGGGTGGTCTGTTCGACGACAAATGGGCCGGTCACGTAACGCCCGAGCACGACGTAACCCTGCCTTTCACTCGCATGCTGGCCGGCCCCATGGATTACACACCTGGCTCGTTCCACAACGTCACCCGCGAGCAGTTCAAGGTGCAGTGGAACCAGCCCATGTCCGAGGGAACACGCGCGCATCAACTCGCCATGTATGCGGTGTACGAGATGCCGCTGGCCATGGTCTCCGATTATCCCGAAGCCTACGAAGGCCAGCCGGAATTTGAATTCATCGAGAAGGTTCCCTCAGCCTGGGATGACACTAAGGTCCTCGAAGGAGAGCCGGGAAAGTTCATCACCATCGCCCGGCGCAACGGCGACGATGGTATTTGGGCAGCATGACCAACTGGGATGCCCGGGATTTGAAAATCCCGCTCGCATTTTTGGGAAGCGGCTCTTATGAGGCGAAGATTTTCGCCGACGGCGCGGATGCTGATCGTGTAGCCACCAGCGTGGCAATCTCGAAGAAAACCGTGACCAGCGGCGATCAACTGGACCTGCATCTCGCACCGGGCGGAGGCGCAGGGGTGATTTTCACGCCAGCAGAGTAGAAGATCACCTCAAAGGGTGCCCCACCCTTGTCGCGCTGTTTTGCGACAGGGTGGGGGTTTTGCAGACGCTCCCTTTCCCCGGACCGCGTAGGGACAGCCGCCCCCGGCTGTCCAGATCGAGCAAAGCTCGACGGCGGGATTGGAACGGTGCATGGGCGAGTGAACCGCGTCCGAATTCGCTCCCAAACGTGCACCAGCCATGAACTCTCATGAGCTTTTCTTGCCCAAAGCTCACCTCCCCGCCTCCGGCACGAGCCGTTTTAGGCGATTTGACGGGCTGGGTGGGGTCCAGGGCCATCCGAGAGCTAACTTTGGAAATTAGAGGGTGTGCGCCGGGCGCACACCCCGGTCCAGGAAGTGGGCAGCAAAGACATACAAGGGGTTGCAGGGGAGATCTTTCCCGTTTTGGGAAATTTGGACCCTCAATCAAGCCAAAACCGGGGTTGAAGAGGCCACCGGGGCGAGCTTGAATCGCCCTATTCGTCGGGATCAACGCGTAAGATGGCTTTGTTTCAACAGGCACGTCTCGCATGGCTTCAAGGGGGAGTATCCTGGCGCCAACGATGGAGACATTTATGAAGTGGAAATCGCAACGCGTTTCACTCGTGTTCCCGATCTTTGCGCTACTGGTTCCGCTCGTTTGTTATGGAAGCAGCAAGAAAGAACCACTTGTCGTTGTGCAGAATGGTAAATATGGCTACATCGATCATGAAGGCAGGATTGTGATCCAACCGCAGTTTATCTGGGCTGAAGATTTTTGGCGTGGGTTGGGGACGGTCTACGTTTGTGGTCGCTATGTATCAATCGACTCATCGGGAGCATTCTTCCCGCTGCGAATTGCGGTTAAGGGCCATCTAGCAGTGAGAAAGAAGGGGGACCGCTTCGGGTTCGTTGATTCCACTGGAGATTTCACAATCGCGCCTGCATTTGACGAGGTGCTTCCATTTTCCGAGGGCTTCGCCGCAGTGCGCAGTGGCGACAAATGGGGTTTTATCAACGCTTCAGGCCGCCTAGTAATTTACCCGCAATTCAAAGCGGCATATTACTTTCAACAAGGTGTGGCGGTTGCGGAGGTGGATTCAGGTGAGGTGCTCATCGATACCTCGGGCAAGGTAGTCGCTCAAGACTTTCACGTGGTGAACGCGATTACGGAGGGGCGTGTGCCGATCTCCCGTGGCAAAAAATCGGGTTACTTGGATGCCAAAGGGAAGATGGTTATTCCCTTGGTGTACGACGGGGTGATGAGTTTCTCTAATGGATTGGCTGCAGTGCAACAGGGAGAAAGGTGGGGCTACATTGAGTTGGATGGACAGATGGTAATTCCGCCTCAGTTTGAGTGGGCGGGCCCGTTCTCCGGTGGACTGGCACCCGCAAAGGTCGGCGACCATTCCGGCTTCATTGATAAGACCGGCAAATTCGCCTTTACCCTAGCCTTCGACTATGCGCCCGGATTTCTTGCCGGAGATGAGGAATCGGAACAGTTTGTAGCGCCGACGGATGTCTCACGTTTTTGGACCGCCACCCAGAAATTCGGCTATGTCAACACTGCCGGGCGAGTGATTTGGGGGCCGACGGACGGTAGCCCAGACCACCCTCCGCTCGTTGGGTGGTCTGAGGAGGAAAAAGCCGCAAGTTGTGCAGGCGTTTCCGAAGTGCCGAGGAGCAGAATAGCTGGTTTTCCTGAGCCTTAATCCCAGAAACGAACCGAAGGGGGTCGCTCCTGCGGCGCTAACAACCCTCGCCGGACCGACTCCCGGCACAAGTCTACAGATCCGCTTCGACTTAGTTCCGGGCAGGCCCTCACCCACCGGAACGACGCCTGCAGTGAGGGTGACGCCAGCCTCGCTATCCCCCCACCGGGTCACTAATGTGCGTAGCGATGTACCACTGATACCCGAAGACATCTTTCACTGCGCCGCTGCGGTCGCCGTAGGGCTGATCTTTCGGTTCGGAGATGGAAGTGGCTCCTGCCGCCAGGGCGCGCCGGTAAAGCGCATCACAATCTTGTACGTACAAATAAAACATGGACTGCATCGGCTGGTACGGGCCATGCGCCTCTCCCATTTCCAGTTGGGAATCGCCGATTTTCATGGTGGCATGACGGATCACTCCCTCCGGGGTTGCATGACGGCCCAGTTCTTCCGCGCCAAAGGCACGCTTCAGAAAACCGATGACCGGCTCCGCCCGCAGCGGATGCAGGGAGGGCTGCACGTCCGGCGCGCCCTCCCCTTTGTAGGGGCCTTCTAAGCGCGTCGCCATATACCAATAATTTCCTGCAGCATCTTTCACGCTTGCGGAGCGCTCTCCATACGATTGGTCGGCTGGAGCCTGCATCGAGCTTGCGCCCGCCTGCAACGCCCGCTCGTAAACTGCGTCACAATCCTTCACATAAACATGAAACGCTCCCAGGCAGGGCTCGCCGCGCCAGCTGAGTTGCGGGCCTCCGCCGCCGATCATGAGCATGGAGTCGCCAAGACGCACCTCGCAGTGATACCCGCCGGCGGAGCCCACCGCGCGAAAGGTTTCTTCGGCGTCGAATGTCCGCTTCACAAAATTGATCAGCCCATCGGCATCCTGCGCCACCAGATACGGGGTAACCGTGCGGTATCCCTTGGGAATGGGATCGACCGCCGGCTTCTGGGGCGGCGGCATCATCGCGCGGAAGCGGCGGTGCATCTCTTCCACCGTCATATCTTCTTTCACCGTGCTGACGGACCAGGTGTACCCGAAGGGATCCATTACGGTTGCATCGCGTCGCCCGTAGAACTGGTCTTTGGGCGGCATGGTGAGTTTCGCCCCCGCTTTGACGGCATGGTCCGTGAACGCGTCCACGTCGGGCACCTGAAGCGACATCAGGATGGGCGAGTGTCCCCAGGTCTCCGCGCTGAAACGGTCGCCCTCGGGCCATTCTTCGGTGATCAGGATGACCGAGTCGCCGATCGCCAGCTCCGCGTGCGGAATCCCCGATCCGGTGTCAAAGCGCATGATTTCTCTTGCGCCGAAAGCATTTTTGTAAAATTCGATCGCCTTGGCAGCATCTTTGAATGCGATACGCGGCGCGGCGGAAATTCGAGTGGCGGTCGTGGATTCGGCGGTGGCTGGCATGATGGCACTCCTTTCGATCTCGGTTCTCAGCTTGGTTTTGAAACTTTCGCGGGGCAGATGCCGCAACTCGCTCGCGAGCTTTACCAGCGCTGCGAGTTCAGGATTTGCCGTGTAGGCGCTCTCGCCCGTGCCGGCCAGCACGGCCTCGATCGCCTGATTGAGCTGTTCGGGATGGCTCAGAGAGCGCTTAGGCATGGGCACCCTCCAGTTTTGCGCGCACCGATTGCAATGCGCGGAATTGCAGCTGTTTGATTGCGCCTTCGGTCTTGTGCAGTTCCTCGGCGATTTCCTTCAACTTCTTCTGCTCGATAAAACGCATGACAATGACGCGCCGCTGTTCGGCGGGCAACCCGTCCACCAGTTGAAATAGCGAAGCCTGCTCTTCGATGGCCTTCAGCGCGGAGGCATCCGGCAAATCGGGCACAGGATCGGAGCTTTCGTGGCTTCCGCGTTGCCGCCGGTCGGCAATTTCGTTGGCTGCGATGCGAAAAAGCCAGGCACAAAATGGCGTGCCCTGCCATGCGAAACTTTGCAGTTTGGCCAGCGCCTTGTGAAAGACCTCGGAGGTCACGTCCTCCGCCTCTTGGCGCGTGGGCGTCCGCCGCGAGACATAGGCGTACACGCGATCGAAGTTCTGATCGTAGAGCGCGGCGAAGCGGCCAGGGTCCTGCTTCGCCGCTGCGACCAGAGCTCGCTCGTTCGGCTCTTGGGCGTTCAAACCGGTTCTCCGCGGGAAAGGTGCTCAATTAGGATAACGGTGCTGGAGGGGAAAAGGTTACG
>CAWHVI010000017.1:0-104440 GCA_963832765.1 uncultured Acidobacteriaceae bacterium
GTCCGGCCCAACAATCTCTGCCAAATCCCCGCCCGCCGCTCGCCGCAGAATATCCATCTGCCACAGCCGGTCCTGCGCCGTCACAAAACCCTGGGCAAAAAAGAGATCGTCCAGCGATCCAGCCTCAATCGTGGGCACTCCATGCCCGTCTCGGATCACCCTGATGGGCCCGGCAAGGCCCGCAACCCTAATCTCACCATCGAGTTGCGGCAAAGCCGCTTTGGCCATGAAATACAGCCACGCTGCAGCCCCGAGACCAGCCAGAACTAAAATCACGAGCAAGTAGGCAGGGAAGCGCGGGAAGCGTCGGCGGGCAACTACCTCGGGGACATCGGCCGCAGCCATGGAGGACCTGATTCTAGGGCGGTCCTGAGCAAGAATACAACCCAAGACAGACAAATTGCTTTTTTTGTGAAAGCATTTTTTCGGGTTTCGGTCTCTTAAGAATTCCGTTTGCTTTCACGCCCGGATTCTGCTAACGTGCGTGCCGTTTCGGGGTGCCGGCTGAGACGGCCCTCATCCGGACAACATCAAAAACGAAGTCACCCCAGGGAGGAAAACATGGCATTTTGCAGCGCTTGTGGAGCACAAATACCTGAAGGTTCGACCGTCTGTCCGGCTTGCGCCAGTAAGGCTGCCAGCGGTGCGGTAGCCGTTACCCCCACCTCCGGCGCCATGGCCGACAATGTTGCCGGCATGCTCGCCTACGTGACCTTTATTCCGGCGATCATTTTTCTTGTGACGGAGCCCTACAGCAAAAACCGCTTCGTGCGCTTCCACTCGTTCCAGTCGATCTTCTTGACCATTGCCATGATGGTTATCTGGGTTGGTTTTATAGTCCTGGACATCATCCCCGGTCTGATCTTTCTCATGTTTCCCATACACCTCCTGGTATGGCTGGGAGCGTTCGTTCTATGGATCGTGCTTTTGCTCAAAGCCAATCAGGGCCAAAAGTGGAAGCTGCCCATCATCGGCGACATGGCTGAGAAACAGGCGAACGCATAAATCCGACCCCAGGTGGGGTCGTCGGACAAGGATGAAATGACGATCCCTGACGCCATTTAGCCCCGGTTCTGCACGCGGCCGCAGGTATCGAAGTAGCCGGGCTGAACCCGAAAATCGTACATCCTTTCGCCGCCATCCTGAGCCGCAACAAAGCCGATCTGGCGGACGCCCAGCAGGATGAGTGCCTGATATCCGCGGGCACAGTTGGGGAAATTCCGTTGCCGCCGTCGTCCGCTTGCGCTCTCGCAAGCTACCACTAGTTGGGCAGCGGTGACATCGATGCCACAGCCGAGAAAACTTTCTGACCAGGACTTGTGCATAGCTGGCTCCTAGAGTTAATCTGCGGCTCCGGCTTCCGCCCCGGGCAAACTCTTGGCGCCGACCTTGAACATGCAGGCTGCAAGGCCTCCGATTCTCCACGGCATCATCGAAGAGAGGGGCGGAGGCCGCTCTTTGCTCAGGCTCCATTGGGCCTTAAGGTGGGACGGCCTTTCCGCCGGAACGCGACTCTCCTACTAGTCACGTCTGAAATGGAAGATACAAGGTGGGGTGAGCTGCATTCTGCCGAAACAAAACTGAAAACTGCGTGCGGACCACGCTAAAATCCCGAGAGATTGAACGCCTGTGGCCCTCACCTTTCGAAGGGATAGGTAGGCCGCCGTAAAACATTGAGGAACGAGGGGCCAAGAGAATGAAGGGAAGGCTCATATCGAAGCTGCGGGTGCCGATGCAGCCCATCGCGTGGGGATTGCTGCTGCTGGTGAGTTCGTCCACTCTGTTTGCCAGTTCGGCGAAAGCAGCTTGTGCAAGCCCAACCGTCGAAATCCAGCGAGATAACCTGCGGATCACACTCGATTCACGATTTCCTCGCGTGCTGTCCTATGAAGTGAAAGACCGGGGGCGGTTGCTCGGCGCGAGAGAGAGCAGCGCGGCCCTTATCGAGCTCAACGAGCGGACCTTCAGTGCCGGAGACTATACCGTCACGTGTACGGCAGACGATACGGCGGCCGATTACACGCTCACTATCACGCCTCTCCGACTGCGCCTCGCTTTTCGCTTCGAGGTGCTCGCCGATGAGCTGTCATTCAAGCTCACATCCGTCGAAGAGCGCAGCGAATTCAAGCTCACGAGCTTGAGTTTTCCGGACCATGAATTGGTCAGAATAACCGCAAATGATTCGACCTCCAGCATGTACCGCAGTCAGTACCATCGGTATCCGTGGAAGTTCAACGGATACAAGGCCGGCTACGATCAGCCGGCGCCTTTCTTCAGTTCCGCCATCGGCGAGGAGGATGGAGAACTTTATCCGATGTTGGGGAACTGGGTTTCGGCGAGCGCCGATGGCATCACTGCGACGCTGGCAACCAATATCCCATACTGGAAAATCCGCAGTCAATTTCTCGGTTACGACGCCAGAGCCACGGATTTCGCGTTCTGGCTTGGCACGTACTACTACCGTCTGCGTGGAGTCGTGCAGCCACTCCTCGAGGCCCGCATCGCGCTGTTAACGCAAGATGCCAACGGCGATGGCCGCGTTGACTGGATGGAGGCCGCGCTTATGGCAACACGATCTGATTCATGACCCCAGCCCGGTTTTTGATCCGTCCACTACCTTCTCCTACAAAGTCATGAACGACTGGATTGATCAGCCAGGCAACGAACCTTCCACAACTTTCGAGGAGACGCTGCAGCTCATCAAGAGAATTTCGCGTATCACCGGCAACGCGAAACAGATTCCCGCGTTGACCGGATGGCAGAACCGGGGCATGGACTCAGGGTGGCCCTACTTCGATCATGTCAACGATGCGCTTGGAGGTTTGCCGAAGCTGCAATGGCTGGCGAGCGAGGCCAGGAAGTACAACGCAGCCATCAGCTATCACATCAATATTGACGATTCGAATGCAGACACTCCCGGCTTCGACCGTAGCATCCCTGTGCTGGCCGACGGACACGACGGCAAGCCCTATCCCTGGGCTATTTATTACGCCAATGGTCCGCAGGTTTACCGAATCTCGCACACCAAGGACTTGGAATCGGGATTTTTCGAGCAGCGCGTCGGGGCCATGTTGCGCCTTGTACCGAAGACTGACTCGATTCAGCTCGATACTTTCCGTCCCTACAGCATCAGCTTTGGACCTGGCGAAGACATTGGCCTCGTCGACGAAGTCGTGAGCTCGACACGAATCGTGGAGTGGTTTCATCGGCATGGTATCGCCATATCTTCGGAAGGCCCGGTGGATGGTCTCTATGGGGCCCTGGATGCCAATTATCATCTCACCGCGCGAACGGATCCGTTTCACATTCTCATGACGCACGGAAAAGTTTACGGTGGCGGCCAGTATTCGGGTTTGGGCCAGGTGCTGGGGTGGGCGCCCGATCACGATTTCGTCGCGCGCCCCCTCGAATGGAAGGTGCCAACGCTCGACATCGACGTCCGCTGGACGCCCCCCACAGAAGACGAGATCCGGGACATGTACTACCTCGGGATCCTGACGCAAGGCTATCTCGTACACAAGCATCTGGTGTGGATCGGAGAGGAGGGCAGCGCTGCGCCTGCGGCAACGGATGCGACAAAAAAGGACGCGCCCAAACCTACATACGTGGGGCGATTCGCCGATGGCACGGTTTCGACAGTCTCATCTTCCGGGCATTGGAAGGTGATCGATCATGGCGTTACTACGGTGGATGGCGACTATCGCGCGATCCCTCGAGGTGATTCCGAGATCGTGCTGTATTCGGTGACGGATCGAAAAGCGGAGGTACGCATTCCAGCGGCGATGGGCTCGGAAGAGGCTGGTCCTTACCGAGGTGGAGACGGGCCAGTCGGTTCCGGTCGCACTCACCGCCGACGCCTCTTCGGTTACCGTCGAACTGCGGCCGAGAATGGCTTACCGGCTGTACCTCCGCCACTAGCTGGGAAATTCAAAAGCTGGGGACAAAAACCTGGACGGAAGCCTCAGTCGGAGGGGGGACGAGACTCTTACTTCATCCCCAGATCGTTCAGAATTTTTGGATTCTCTTCTCCCACCGCCAGCAGATCGTGACAGGCCGAGCAGTCGTTGGTGATCGTCTGCCCGTCGGCGCTGGTGTGGCTGCCATCGTGGCAGCGGAAGCAGCCGGGAAAATCATTATGGCCCAGATTATTGGGATGGGCTCCCCAGGTCAGCTTCATGTCGGGAAATACATTGCGCAGATAAATGTTGGCGACTTCCTGGGCGGACTGTTGCACCAGCGTGCGCTGCGTCTGATAGACGCTGGCATAATAACTGCGGTAGAAATTGCTGAACTCCGCGATAATCCTCTGCCGCGCTTCGTCGCGGCTGGGGTAGTCCACCTTGAGCAGTTGCACCGCCTCTTTCTTCACGTAAGGCAGCGCCTTACTGATCCGCCCCACTTCCATCTGATCGTCCACCGCGGTCTCGGGCATTTGAAAGACGTGGGTCGGACGATTGTGGCAATCGATGCAATCCATTACCCGGTGGTCGCCCTTGTCCAACTGCTCTTTGGTGGGTGGATTATCGGTGGTGAGAAATTCTGTGGTTTTGCCCGCATCGTCGGTGTAGAACACCGCCGGAATCACCTGCCGCTGAGGATCGGTGGAAATGTAGCGAATGCGAGCGCCATCGGAAAGATGATGGCCATGAATGCCCACCATTCCCTGCCAGGTGCGGCCTCCCAGTTTCAGGAGCACGACGTCGGTTTGTGGCGTGTTCTTCTCGTCGTCCTTGTAGCTGGTGTGTACCATCAGCTTGTCGCCGCTGTAACGCTGCGGCCAGTGGCACTGTTCACAGGTTTCCCGCGCCGGACGCAGATACTTGACCGGGGAAGGGATGGGCTGCGAATAAGTCTTGAACGTCACCGCAAACACCTGCCGCAAGCCGGAAAGCTTCGACCGCACGAACCACGAGGCACCCGGCCCGATGTGGCAGTCCACGCACTCGACGTGGGCATGCGGAGAATTCTGGTAGGTGGTGTACTCCGGCATCATGACCGTGTGGCAGGTCGTCCCGCAGAAACTGGTGGAGTCCATGTACTCCACGCCCTGGTAAGTTGCCGTGCCGAAGATCACGAAGTTGACCGCCGTGGCAATCGTCACGTAAACCAAAGCCCGCCGCGCAATCGGCAGACTCAGGTCAATCGCCGGAAAGACAGAAGGCAGCTGCCCTTGCGTCCGCAACGCCCGGCGCCGTTGCCAGATGCCAACCGGTATCAGCGCCAAGCCAAATAAGAAAAAGCCCGGCAGGATGAGGAAGAGGAGAATCCCGAGGTACGGATGGGGGGGGCCGGGAAGGAAAACGTCGTAGAACCAGAAGGCAATGAGCGTGAGCGCCGTGCTGGTAGTAAGCACAGCGCCCACGAAAGTTGTGGGATTTTGTCCGAGATAATAAAGTGGCCGGGACCACTCTCGAATGCCCTGCCGCAGGCTCATTACGAGTGGATGTTACTTTCCTTCCTTGCCTGGTTCGGAATCGCTGCCAACGTTAACGGCACTTGCGAAATTTACTTCATGGTACGAATGTACGCTACCAGTTCTTTAATCTGTTCGGGCTTCAGGCTTTTTCCATAGCCCGGCATTTTGTTTTTGCCGTTCTCGATCACCGCCGATAAGTCGGCATCCGATTGCTTCTGCACGTCGGCGCTGTGGAAATCATGCGCCCCAAGTTTCTTGCCAATGGCAGAACCGGTCCCATCCGCTCCGTGGCAGCCGGCACATTTCCCTTTGTAAATGGTCTCCCCGTTTTGGGCATGTGCTGGAGCCGAGAAGGCTACCACGCAGGCCAATGCAGCCGCTACCCCAAATGTCCATATCTTGTTGTTTTTCATGGTGCGATTCTTCCTTTCACTTCCTTCTCAAATTCGATTCCAACCAGTCTGCCCTTGTCGTACGCACAGTGTGCCCGAACGCACGCGCCGTCCCTTCTTTCTAGAGCACGGCAATTACAACCTCAGAAATACCAACCACATCAAAATTTGCAACCGTGTGAGCTCAGGATGTCTACAATCTTTAACAGTTTGTACCGAAAGTCAACAATTCTGTGAAGCCCAACCCAGAGTCGTACTCAACGTGGAGCGCTTTTCCCGACTCGGTATTATCCCAATATGGACCCAAGCGGTGTGTGATTTGAATCACAAATGATTCTTATAATCACCGCATACGGCAATTCGCCGATCATAATAATTTCGCCCGATGCCGGACCCGGAGAACGTGCACCATGAAAAGCCTGGTTATGCGCAGATGGAGTACACCCGTTTTCGCAGTGGTTGCCCTGGGGCTGTTTCTCGCTGTTTCACCGGCGGTGGCGCAGGACGCGCCGGCCACCCCGCCCGCGCCCGCCGCCGAAGAGAGTGCTCCCGCTGGCGGCGCGCAATATGTGGGCTCCGACACCTGCAAAACCTGCCATGAAGACATCTACAAGAATTCCTTCGAGAACACCCCGCATTTCAAGACCACGCTGAAGGGCGGCCACGGTTGCGAGTCCTGCCACGGCCCCGGTTCCGAGCATGTTGCCGGGGGTGGCGATGTGAGCAAAATCGTTACCTTCAAGAATCTTTCCCGCGAGGAATCCAGCCGCCGCTGCCTGAGCTGCCATGCCGAAAAACATGCGCAGCAGCATTTTGCCGAGTCGGCGCACTCCAGCGCCGGCGTCGGCTGCCTCGACTGCCATTCGCCGCATCACGGCAAGGAGCCGCAATTCCTGCTGGTGCAAAACCAGCCACAGCTTTGTTACGGCTGCCATACTGCCGAAAAGGCCGATTTCGCCAAGCCCTTCCATCACCGCGTGAATGAAGGGCTGGTGCAGTGCAGTGATTGCCATAACGTGCATGGCTCGGTCCGCCTGCGCCAAGTGCGCGAGCTTCCCAATGGCGACGCAGTCTGTTACAAGTGCCACGCCGACAAGCGCGGTCCCTTCGTCTACGAGCACGAGCCGGTAAAAACCGAGGGCTGTACCAGCTGTCACACGCCTCATGGCTCGGTCAATCCGCGGTTGTTGCGCGTCAACCAGGTGAATCTGCTGTGCCTGCAGTGCCACACCTTCCCGACCCAGGGACCGGCCGGGCCGGCGCATAACCAGTCGGCAAAATACCAGGCCTGCACCATGTGCCACATGGCGATCCACGGTTCGAATGCCAGCGAAGTGTTCTTTAAGTGATGACGAGGTTCCGCAGGATGCAAGGGCGAGCCTTTCCCCGGCAAGCCTGTAACCAGTTCGGATGTGGGGAGGCAAGAGTGTCAAACTATCGCAATCGTTGTCTCGTCTTTTTACTGTTCGCATTGTCGTTGCCCGGCATGCTTCTGGCGCAGTCGTCGAGTAGCTCCAGCGGCCAAACTCAGTCGGATGAGGGTATCCGCGGAATGGGCTATACCGTGCATTCCTCGGCCGACCTCGGCTACCGTTTCAGCAGCCTCGCGGGCAGCCGCGGCATGTACAACACGCTGGTGAATCTGCAGACCGGCCCGCGTGTTCTCGACCAGACCCTCTCCATGCGATCGAAGGACCATCAGGGCCTGCCGTTCGACAATCTGTTCATCAACAGCGTGGGATGGGGCGGCGATGCCGACAATTACCTGCGGGCGCGCGCCGGCAAAGACAAGTGGTATGACTTCCAGGCCAGCTTTCGCCGCGACGAGAACTACTTCGATTACGATCTACTGGCCAATCCGCTGAATCCGCCGACGTCCTCTCCCTATGTGCCAGTGAGCGATTCCCCCCACAACTTCGCCACCTGGCGCCGTATGACGGATGTCGATCTAACCATCCTTCCACAGTCGATGCTTAGCTTTCGCCTCGGCTATTCCCACAACAACATGACTGGTCCCTCCTTCACCAGCGTGCACACCGGCACCGATGGGTTGCTCTACCAGCCCTGGAACACCACGTTGAACGACTACCGGCTGGGCGTGGATTGGAGATTCCTGCCCGGGACCGTCCTCAGCTACGACCAGACCCTGTCCTACTACAAAGGGGATACCAGCCAGCAGCTCTTTCCTTTTGCGCCGGCATTATTGCCGGGAGGAGGCAACGTAGAGCTTGGGTTGCCCATTGATACCGTAAGCCGTACTCCGTGCGCCATCCCTACGGGCCAGAACGGCCTGGTGGATGCCAGCGGTATGCTGACGAACTTAGCCTGCAATGCCTATCTCGATTATTCGCGCTCGCAGCGCGTGCGCACGTCCACGCCCACCGAACGGATCACGTTGCGCAGCAATTATTTCGACTGGCTGGATGTCACCGCTTCCTACTCCTACAGTTCCGCGGATACGACGGCCCCATTCAACGAGTTTTTCAACGGCCTGGAGTCGCGTTTGTTCCTGCGTCAGTACACGGTCACGGGTCCGGCCAGCGCGAATCAGGTCTCCAATTTGGCCAATGTGGGCGGCACGGTTCATCTGACCAGGCATTTGCGCGTAATCCAGACTTTCAATTACTGGGCATTTCGCATTCCGGAGACTTCTAACTTCACCGAAACGGACTGGATTATTCCGCCCGGATCGGGAAGCTGCACCGCACCCAATTGCACTCTGCTGGTTCCGCTGAGCGCGACCACGCAGGCAGTGACCTCGGCGCTTTCTGCCACGTCCTTCAACCAGACATGGAAACGGGAGCAGACCGAACTGGCCTATGACGTTACGTCCAAGTTGGGCTTGCGTGCCGGGTTCCGCTACGGGGATCAGAATTTTACCCATTTTCTCGACTTCACTACCGGAGATGTGGACAACCTTACGGTTCACCAGCGCACCGCCTTGTTTGGCGTGTGGGCCCGGCCGGCGCACACTCTGCGGCTGAATGCGGACATGGAACAGACCATCAACGACAACACTATCGTGCGCATCGCTCCGCGGCGGGAAGGCCGTTACCGTTTCCAGACGTCGTATACGCCGCGTCCCTGGGCGGTGGTGGGCGCCTCGGTCAACGATCTCGAAGACACCAACAACGATCCGCTTACCCGCTACCGAGGACACAACCGCAATGTGGGCTTTACGGCCACGCTCAGTCCGCGCGAACGCTTCAGCTTCGATCTCGCCTACAACTACAACGATTTCATGCAGGATGCGCTCATCTGTTTTAACGACACGCCGCCCACCGGCGTGGTGCTTCCCGTCGTGACCGGCGCGACCTCCTGCGCCGCCAACGATCCGGCCAACCCGCTGCAGACCGATTCTTACTTCACCAGCCACGTTCATTACGGCATGGCCGACGTGATGATCAGGCCCGTCAAACACCTGAGCGCCCGCATCGGATACAGCATTACCGATGAGGATGGCGCCATTCCTCAGTTCAACGTCCTGCAGCCCTATGGATCGCTGCGCTCCACCTACCAGCAGCCGCTGGGAGAATTGGAGATTGGCATGGGGCACGATCTGAGCTGGATTGCTGGCTGGAATTATTACCAGTACAACGAACCGTCGTTCGTGGGTCCCACGGCGCCGCGCTACTTCCATGCCAATTTAGCCACCGTCGCCCTGCGCTATAAGTTCTAATGGGTTAGCGTCTTTTGCCGCGGCGGGAGAAGTGTGCCCTCGGGCCTGCGCAGCTGGCGGAAAACTTTAAATGGGCCGGCAACCAAGAAGCGGTGACATTCCTTGGCTAACGGCCCATTCGACCCTGAATTGGATCGGAGGTGATACCTCTATGCTAGACCCCTTAAGGTAGAAGTCAAGAGGTCTTTCGGCCCTCCCCAAAATCGGCAAACTCATCGCGTATCGGAATGGGAGGCTGGTCTTTGGGACAATGCCGGTTATGGTTTTCGGACGCTATGCGGCACGCCTCCTCCCCCTTCCTACCGCGTGCGGCCCTGCGAGGGATCGCTGGAGCGAGCGGCATCGACATCCACGAATAAATGAGCATTCCCCAGGCCCGGCGCGTAACACTGCCCATCCCGGTCGTAGTTTGCCGGACAGCCTGCAGCCACGTCGCGGCGCCTGGGCGACTGGGCAAACTGCCAGATCTCGGCAAATGGAATCCCGCTGGCGGCCGGCCGCGGCGGCGATTTGGGAAACGCGCAGCCCGGCGATGGCGGACAGGCATCGTTGGTGACGAAGTAGGCAATCTTCCTTCCGCCCGCGTTTTCGCGGATGTCGTTGGCGGTGATGATGCTCCTGCCACGCCCTTCCTGCGCCGCGATTCCCGAGCAGTAGATCCCGGCGCGAAAGCCGGCAGCGGTCACGCCATCCACCCAGGCGTAGATGTAAGCCTTCTGCTCGGGCAACATGCGGCCACCCTGTTCCTGATCGAGGAAGAGGATGGTGTGCGCGGGGAATCCCTCACGCTTCGCGGCAGCCACGGCGGCTTGCGCGTCGGACTTGCCCAGGCCGGCAGCGTAGGCCGTGTCTTTCAGTTCGCTGATAGAGCCGGCCATTGAAGAGCACGAGAAATCCGAAGCCAGCGGACTCGACGGCGCGCCGTTTGCCCAGCCATGTATTTTGCTTTTCTCCCGGAGGGTTGTTGAGCCAGAACCCGGCGAAGGAAAAGGTCTGCCGCAGAGTCTTCAGGTTCGCGTCACCGGGATAGTCGTTGCGGTCGAAGCCGAGATAATGAGAAGCTGCGGCGGTTTGGCCGGCAGATGATCGCGCAGCAAAGAGGCTTGCAACGAGAGCGATCGCGAAGATGGGAAACTTCACGCGCCCCTGCCCTTGAGATGATTTCGAATGGCGAGTAGCTCAAATTCTTCCAACGGCATCCCGCCGCGCCAGGCCGCCGGATGCGGCAAGAAGACCATCATGCGAGCGATGCCAAATAGTGTATGCGGGCCGGCAACGCGCTCGCTGACGGTTACTAAACTCTCGCGAGGGAACGAACTCTCCATTGCCTTGCGCGCCACGCTTCCGTATACAACGATGATTTTCGCTGCGGCGATCTCAATAATTCGTTCCAAATATCGCTCTCGGCAGAAGCAGCTCGCTTCGCGAACCCCTTCCTCCGACCGTGACTTGCAATGGACAACCTCAGTTAGGGCGAAGTCAACCCCCGGCTGCACTTCCTCTGCCGCCTTGTCTAACATTTTGGCAACTCGCTGACGAGCAGACAGCCAGAAACGCACTTTGCGCTTCGCGTACTTTCCATTTTTCAGCAATACCTTATAGTTCTTCACCCAGCCAGCGGAAGAAGTGAAGCGGCCATAGAAAAAATCGGCGATGCGCTCGGCCGGCCATTCGCTTTCGTTGTTCCCGGGAAATCGCTCTTCTTCATCAATCGACGGATTTGAGCTGATGAAAAGTATCGGGGCACGATCAATCTGGCCCACCCAGGGCTCGGGCAACTGAAAAACTGCGCCGCCCTGGCTGTTTACAATTTTCTGGCAGGGATGCGGGCGGGTTGGGTCCTTGCGGATCTCCGCGACAATCGGGCAGTTGGCAATTTCAAGCAGGAGTTGCTGCGGATTGGGCATGCGTTTTCATCTTAACTCGCCCTTCATCTGCTCTGCTCGCGGAATTCCATCGCCGGGTGTTGAAGCGCCCGGCCGGAATCGTGCTTCTCCTTTTGCCTACCCCCCGATGTGCACCATGGTCCGCGACGCGGGCACGAAATCCGGTTCGCCGATGTGGTGGCGCTCTTCTTTTTTCTGCACCACGCCGCGGATGAAGTCGGACATCTCCTCATCCGAAGCTCCGCGGCGCATCACGGCGTGCAGGTCGTGCTCCCAGACGGAAAACAGGCAGGTACGAATCTTGCCGTCGGAGGTAATGCGTATGCGGCTGCAATGGCCGCAAAACGGACGTGACACCGGAGCGATGATGCCGATCTCGCCGATGCCGTCATCGAAGCGATAGCGGCGCGCGGTCTCGCTGCGGGCGTGTGGAATCTCCACCAGCGGCCGGTATTCGGCCATGCGCCGGACAATCTCGTCAAGCGTGACCACCGTCGAGGGCGACCAGGTGCGCCCCTCTTCCAGCGGCATGAACTCGATGAAGCGCACGACCACTCCTTCCTCGCGGGCGAACATGCCGAAGGGAATGATCTGGTCTTCGTTGAAGCCGCGCATCAGCACGCAATTGACTTTCACCGGCCAGAGGCCGGTGCGGCGGGCGGCGCGGATGCCGGACAGCACGTTATCGAAGCCGTTGGGCACGCGGGTGATGCGGGCGAAGCGGTCGGGATCGACGGCGTCCATGGAAACCGTGACCCGCGTCAGGCCCGCGTCTTTGAGCGGCCGCGCCATTTCCGCAAGCAGGTCGCCGTTGGTGGTCATAGCCAGATCGAGCGGCTCGCCGTCGCCATCACGCAGTTGGGCCAGTTCGCGGACGAATTCGACCACGCCTTTGCGCAGCAGCGGCTCGCCGCCGGTGATGCGGACCTTCTTGATCCCAAGCCCCGCCAGCACCCGCGCCATGCGCAGGTAATCGGCGAAGGGCAGATCGCCGTACAGCGCGCCCTCGTTGCCGGTGCGGCAGTAGACGCACTTGTAGTTACAGCGATCGGTGACGGCGATCCGCAGATCGGTGATGGGGCGGCCGAATTTGTCGGTCAAAAACATGTCGTTGGTCGTTCGTCGTTGGTCGTTCGCCACTCAGGTGAAGCGGTTTTGGCCAACGGCCAAGGACCGACGACCAACGACTTAGTTCTGGAAAGGAGGCGGACGGAGGTATACATCCGGCGAGCATTTCCTTTCCAAGGGCTTCTCGCGAAGCCGGGAGGCGTGGAGGTTTCCATCCACACCCTTGGAGGTTGTGTGAAGCGGGCTTACCGCCCGCGCAGCCATCCTCCTCGCCGCCGCAGCCAGGGTATGCCCGAAGGCTCCAGCGGTCGGAAACTCACACCATTATAGGCGTTGCGGGCCGGGGATGAACTACCGGATGGGCCCGGAATAGAATGGGGGCGGAGGTCCATATGGCGCAACAGAAGATTCTCTTGCTGGCCGGCGACTACGTTGAGGACTACGAAATCATGGTGCCGTTTCAGGCTTTGCAGATGGTGGGACACATGGTGCACGCGGCTTGTCCGGGCAAGAAAGCCGGAGAGATCGTGCGCACGGCCATCCACGATTTTGAGGGAGACCAGACTTATAGCGAGAAGCGCGGGCACAACTTCATGCTGAACGCGACTTTTGCGGAGATCAAAGTGGAGGCCTACGATGCGCTGGTGATTCCCGGCGGACGAGCGCCGGAGTATCTGCGATTGAACCCTAAGGTGCTGGAAATTGTGCGGCATTTTTCGGAAACCAATAAACCGATCGCCGCCATCTGCCACGCGGCGCAACTGCTGGCGGCCGCCGGCGTGTTGCAGGGAAGACGCTGCAGTTGCTACCCGGCAGTAGGGCCGGATGTCACCGCGGCCGGGGGCGAGTACGTTGATGTTCCCATGGATAAGGCCTGTGTGGACGGTAATCTGGTTACCGCTCCGGCGTGGCCGGCGCACCCGGCGTGGCTGGCGGCGTTTCTGGAAGTGCTGGGAACGAGAATCACAGCGGCTGGGCCTCGCGCAGCCTAAGTCAAACGGCTGACAGCATAGAGGTCAGGAAGCCGATGCGTCACGAGATTGTTCAAAAGACAGGCATCCCAGGGGGTGAGGCGAGTATCCTAGAAATGTTCCCTCAATTAATTTTTAGGAGAAAGATTCGTGTTGAGAGCCGCATCCCTCATCGCTGTAGTGTTGTTAGTTACGCAATGCGTTCTAGCCGACCAGATCACATTGAGCAACGGCGACCGCCTGACCGGAACCATCACCAAGGCGGACGACAAAACGCTGGTGATCAAGACGGAGTTTGCCGGAGAAGTCACGGTGCAGTGGGCGGCGATCACGGAGATCAACTCCGAGCAACCGTTGCATCTGGCGTTGAAGAACGGGCAAACGGTGGTCGGCCCGGTGAAGACCAGCGACGGAAATATCGAAGTCACACCGGCGAATGCGCAGCCCACTTCTGTGGCAAAGGATACGGTACTGTCGTTGCGTAGCCCCGCCGAAGAGGCCGCCTACGAAAAGGCGCTTCACCCCGGCTTGATGCAGGGCTGGATTGGGGGCGCGAACGTTGGCTTTGCGCTGACGGGAGGCAACAGCGAGACCGAGAACCTGGCCATCGCTTTCACTGCAGACCGCAAGACCAAGAAGGATCACGTGGGTCTGTATGAAAATTCGGTGTTTGCCAAAAACAACGCTCCGGGCGCCATTCCTTCCACCACGGCGCAGGCCACGCAAGGCGGGGGGCGCTACGACCGCAATTTCGATTCCCAGCTCTTTGGCTTCGGAGCGGGCGACTTTCAGACGGACGCTTTGCAGAGCCTGGACCTGCGTTCGGTGTTCAGCGGCGGTATTGGGTGGCATGCCATCAACAACGCCCGCACCACACTGGATTTTCTCGGCGGCGCAAACTACACGCGCGAGAATTATGCCACCCTGCAGAGGAATCTGCTGGCCATCACCGCGGGCGAAGAGTTGATGCACAAGCTGGGAAAGTCCACAGTGATCACGCAGAAGCTGTATGCCTTTCCCGATCTAAGCCAGACGGGCGAGTACCGTGCGGCATTCAACCTGGGAACGGTGACCAAGCTGAGCAAGTGGCTGGGCTGGCAGAATGCGTTTGGAGATATTTACGTGACCAACCCGCCGGCCGGAAAGAAGACGAACGACCTGCAACTGACCACGGGACTGAACGTGACCTTCAGCCACTAATGAAGACACACCATGGGCACACGAATCCTCCGGGCGGGAGGTTGTTTACCGCAGGGGACACGGGGGAGCACAGGGGAATTCGGTCGGAATCCCACTGTGATCTTCCATTGTCCTCTGGGTTTGGAAACAGCAGTGCGGAAGTATGTTGAGAGCCGGTTCTTTTCCTTTCAGCGCCGTTTCTGGCGGCTGGTTTAAGGCATTTCTAGCCCACAAGTTGCCGGTTGTCCGCCATTGGGCGGTTTTTGCCACAGAGGACACAGAGGGGCACAGAGGAATTCGGTTGGAATCCCACTGTGAGCTTCTGTGTCCTTTGGGTTTGGAACCAGCAGTTGCGAAATTAATGGGAAGTGATCACTTCCGCGGCGGGCCGACCCTTGCGCCAAACAAGGTGGCACGTCCAGGCCCGCTTTTACAGATGTTCGTGGCAGGAGTCCGTAGCTCTGCACCCACGGCCGCGAGGTGTCTAGAACTGCGCGGCTAAAAACATCTGGGCCTATTCTTAGCGTAGCAAATCGGAAGGGGTGTTTGGTCAAAATCTGGAAATTTATATTTGGAATGGAATGATGAGGTTGCGGGGAATTTGGCGATTTTGGGGGCTTGACAAGAATTTTCTCAATTTGGGAAAAATGGCGATTTTAACCGCCGAGGGCGGGGAGAACGCGGAGAAGTGCAAAAATCTTCACAAGGGGGGCACAAAGGGGCGCAGAGGAAGGCGTTTCTGCTGACGGTGGCTGACGCTGGATCCGGTTCATTTCCTCTGTTATTTCTTTTGTGTATACTTAGTGTATATACATTGAAGGAGGCTGACATGGGAACCGCACGCGTGTTCCGGTCGGGCAATAGTCAGGCAGTCCGGATCCCCAAACAATTTCGATTGAAAAGCAAGGAAGTGGAAATCTTCCGCCGGGGCGAGGAGATCGTGTTGCGCGAGAAGGGCGGAACCATGACTCGCGCCTTCGATCTGCTGACGGAGTTGCCTGAAGATGTTTTCGTCCGCCTTCGGGGGAAAGACCGGCCACAGAAGCGCAAGGGGCTGTAGATGGAGACACGCTACCTGCTGGACACCAACATCTGCATTTACATCCGGCAAGCGAAGCCGGAAGCGGTGTTGCGGCGCTTCCAATCGCTCCGGCCGGGAGAAGCGGCGTTGTCGGTGATTACGTATGGCGAATTGTTCTACGGCGCGCAGAAGAGCGCGTCGCGCGGGGCGGCATTGCAGCGGCTGAGAGAACTTGTAGAGTGGTTGCCGGCCCTTGCTTTGCCGGAAACGGCGGCCGAAGCCTACGGAACGATCCGCGCCGATCTGCAGGCTAAAGGACAAATGATTGGCAACAACGATTTGTGGATAGCGGCGCATGCGGTAAGCGCAGGCCTGGTTCTGGTCACAAATAATGAGAAAGAATTCCGGCGGGTGCGAGATTTGAAGGTGCAGAACTGGGCAGCTTAGATTGTCGCGTGAATGCCGGCGATCACATGCCGTCGTAATTCGGGCCGCCTTCGCCTTCGGGTGGGACCCAGGTGATGATCTGGTAAGGGTCGGCGATGTCGCAGGCTTTGCAGTGTACGCAATTGGAAGGGTTCAGGCTGATGCGCTTGCCATCGGGCTGGGCAGGGTCATCCACCAGTTCGTAAACGTTGGCGGGGCAGAAATTCTGGCAGGGACTGCCGAATTCCCGGATGCAGCGCTGATTGCAGACGTCGGTGTTGTGAATGATCAGGTGCGCGGGTTGATCTTCTTCGTGCCTGGTGCCGGAGTGGTAGAGATCGGTAAGTTTGTCGAAGGTCAGCTTGCCGTCGCCTTTGGCGGGCCCGAGCAAATGCGATTCGGCTCCGCCGCCGGCGGGCAGCTCAGAGAGCTTCCGCATGCGCTCGTAGCCGGGGGTGGAGGGATAGCTCTCACGCAGGCCGCGCCCGCCCGTGAGCTGTTGCACTCCGGCGTTAAGCATTCCCCACCAAAGGCCGCGCTCAAAGCCCTGATGAAAGTTACGGACTTTCCAGAGTTCCTGTTTGATCCAGCTGGATTCGACTTTGCGCTGGAATTGGCTGAGCGTAGCCGTGGAGGAGTCATTCCGCTGCAGGGCTTCGAAGGCGGTCTCCGCGGCCAGCATGCCGCTCTCGATGGCGAGATGAATTCCCTTCAAGCGCGCGGAGTTCAGGAAGCCGGCGGAATCGCCGACGATCATCCAGCCGTTGCCGGCAAGCGGCGGCAAGGCGAACCAGCCGCCGTAGGGCAGAGACTTGGCGCCATAGCGAATGAGTTTTCCGCCGGAGAGCAGGGAAGAGACGAAGGGATGCTTCTTGAATTCCTGCAGGACGCGATGCGGGTCGAGACGCGGGTCGGCGTAATCGAGGCCGGTAACATAGCCGAGCGAAACGACATTGTCTTTGCCGCCGTAGATCCATGCGCCGCCGTACTCTCTTGAAGTGAGCGGCCAACCCAGAGTGTAGATGACCTGGCCGGGAGCAATGCGACCTGCGGGGACTTCCCAAAGTTCTTTGATGCCCTGGCCGTAGGTTTGCGGATTGTGTTCGGGCTGTATCTTGAGGGTCGCGAGAAGTTGTTTGGTCAGGGAACCACGGGACCCTTCGGCGAGAATCACAATTCTGGCGTTCAGGTCATAGCCGGGCTCGAAGTTGGCTTTCTTGTGGTTCGCTTTGTCGAGGCCCTTGTCGTCAGTGCGGACGCCGCGCACGCGATTGCCTTGCATCAGCAGTTCGGAGCCGGCGAAGCCGGTGAAAATGGTGATGCCGGCTTCCTCCACTTTGCCGCCGAGCCATTTCACGAAGCGATTCAACGAGATGACATAGTTGCCGTGATCGCGCAATGGAGGCGGGGTGAGGGGAAGCCGAAATTTGCTTTTTTCCGTAAGGAAATAGACCGCTTCCTTGCTCACGGTGGCTTCGATCGGGGCTTCCTTTTCAAAGCCCGGCAGCAGTTCGCGCATGGAACGAGGATCGAGGAGCGCGCCGGAGAGACAGTGCTGGCCGATTTCGCGGGCCTTCTCCAGGACGTAGATATTCTCTTTGCTGAGTTGCGAGTCGGGATGGGAGGCGTTGTGGGCGTCGATCAGCTGAGAGAGGCGGAGGGCGCATGCCATTCCTGCGGGGCCACCGCCGACGATGACCACATCGGCAGGCATTTGCGGGCGGGTGATGCCGTCGGGCGGTTTGCGGAAAACGAGCATCTAGCAGTTCGAGGGGGAGAATTGGGACCGGAACTTCTCTGCCGTCGCGTTCACACGAGCGAGTGGGATGGAAGCCGGCATTCGATAATCATATCCGGTTCGGACGTCGAGCGCAGAAACACGGTCGCAGGCCATTCCCCCCGAACCGCCAAACTTGGGGATTGGCCTCCTTGTTCACTGCTGCCATCGACGAATTCCCGCGCTAACGATTGGCCAGGGTGGGGATGTCTCCCAAGCCGAGGAGCTTTTGATCTGCAGTCAGCAACGTCAGCCTCAGCACTTTGGCAGTCGCTGCCAGAAAGCGGTCCGCGGGATCGGTATGAGGCAAAAGCAGCGCCAAACCGGTGCGGACGATTTCATGCGTCAAAGGTGCCTCGCGCAACTGCTCGGCCGCCCGCTCCACCCAAGCGAACGGGTTGTCCACCCGGATTCGACCCTTCTGCATCAGAACCAAGGCTTCCCAGACGCTGACTGGCGATAGCCAGAGCTCATTGTTCGGGTTCGACAGTTCTGCCCGGGCTCGTTTGCCTAGGCGCCTAGGCTCCAATTTGCTCCAAATCCAGATGTGAGTGTCCAGAAGGAGATTCAATCGCGATAGGCCTCGATCTCGTCTAACTCGATGACAGGCGAGACGATATCGCCGACAATTTTCCCCGTTCCTACCATATCGCCCACGAACTTCCGCGTGCGGTCAGGTCCCGCCGGAAACACCTCTGCGACAGGAATCCCGTGACGAGTAATGCGCAACGGCTGACGCGTCTTGTGCACCTGCTCAATGAGCCCAAGACACTTGGCTTTGAAATTAGAAATCGAAACATCGTTCATGACTATTATTTTAATCATAGTCATAATACAGGTCAACGGCGCGAATTCAGCTCGCGGATCTAGCGTTCTTTAACTATTTCTTTAGTCACAGCGGGGCGAGGCCGAAAGAATTGCCCTGGCGCTAGTTCTTAGCCCGCGCTTCTTCCATCGTGTCACCTTCGGAAATTGGCGGAAGAACTGCCGGGAGCGTAGGCAAGATAGCCACCGCCCTCAGAGGCCGGGGCCGAAACTCTAAGCTGAGTCGTTCTCAACTTTTGGAGTACTTAGCGGGACCGGTCCGGAGCGGCCGGCATTACTGCGTTTTCGTCTTCTTTATCTCCTCAACCAGCGGAGGGACTATGTCAAACAAATTGCCCACGACGCCGTAATCGGCGATCTCGAAAATCGGAGCTTCAGCGTCTTTGTTCACCGCGACGATGGTGCGTGAGCCCTTCATGCCAACGATGTGCTGGATGGCGCCGCTAATGCCCAGGGCGATGTAGAGCTTGGGAGCTACCGTCTGGCCGGAGGAGCCAATCTGGCGGTCCATGGGCAGCCAGCCGGAGTCGCAAATAGGCCGCGAGGCCGCGATTTCTCCGCCGAGGGCCTCGGCGAGCTGCCTGGCTAGCTCGATGTTCTTTTGTTCTTTAATTCCGCGGCCGACCGCCACGATAATTTCCGCCTGGCTGAGGTCCACCGCCTGCTTAGCTTCTTTGAAGACTTCCTGTGGCGTGGTGCGGACGACACCCTCGGCCACGGCAACTTGAATTGTCTCTACCGGGGCGGCGTTTGCGCCAGCTTCAACTTTGTCTCCACGAAAGGCGCCGGTCTGCAAGGTTACAAACCATGGCGGTTCGCACTGGAAGCTGACATCGGCGGTGAACTTGCCCTGGAAGATCTGGCGAGTGAAGAGCAGGTTGTCTGCGTCTTTCTTGTAGCCGATGCAGTCGCTGATGACGGTGCGCCCCATGGCGGTCGCCAGCTTGGGAGCGAAGTCGCGCACCTGATAGGTATGGGGCATCAGCACCAGTCTGGGCTGATTGGTGGCGAGGAAATCTTTCAGCGCGGCAGCGAAGGCGTCGGGAGTATAGGGCTCCAGGCTCGGCGATTCGAGAGCGTAAACCTTGGCCAGGTTCTTGCCGGCAAGCTCATTCGCCAGACCGGTAACGGATGCGCCAAGGACGGCAGCTTCCAGGGGCCAGCCGGTTTCGGCGGCCAGAGACTGCCCGGCGGTAAGGGTTTCCCAGGAGACGCGGTTGAGCTTTCCTTCGCGTTGTTCAGCGATGATGAGGATGGCGTTCGGCATTGGCTTTTTATCTGCCGAGCTTCCGCTCGGCTGGACGGGGCAAGCCCCGTCCCTACACAAGCAACTAAAACACGTGGGCTTCGTTACGAAGCTTTTCTACCATCTTTTTGGCGGCTTCGGCTGGGGCGCCCTCCAGCAGTTCGGTCTTCTTTGTTTTCTGCGGCGCGTAGAGCCGCTCAATTTTTTGCATGTTCGGACCGATTGCCGGCTGCACTTCGGCCATCGAGACTTTCCGCAACGGTTTGTTCTTGGCTTGTTTAATACCGATCAGCGTGGCATAGCGCAACTTGTTGATGCCGGACTGGATGGTCAGTACCGCGGGCAAAGGCATATCCACAAACTGGAAGTATCCAGCTTCGAGTTCGCGTTTCACTTTGATTCCACCATCGGTCTTTTCGATTTGCATGATGATGGTGGCGTGCGGCCATCCCAGCAGCTCAGCGAGAATCACGCCGGTCTGGGCGTAGCCGTAGTCGTCCGACTGCAAGCCGGTAAAGACCATATCGAACTGTTCGTCTTTGATGGCGGCGGCAAAGGCGCGTGCGGTGTTGCCGGCATCCAGGCCGACGAAGGCATTGTCCTCGAGATGAATGGCGCGATCGGCGCCCTTCGCCAGAGCCTCGCGCAGCACCTGCTGGGAGCGTGCCGGGCCGGCGGTGATGACCACAACTTCGCCCCCGTGTTTCTCCTTTTGCCGAAGAGCTTCTTCCAGGGCATAGGCGTCCGGCTCGTTCACTTCGTAGGAGACATCTTCGCGGATCCAGGTCGCGCTTTCGTTGAGTTTGAGCGGGGCATCCTTCTGCGGCACCTGCTTCATGCAGACGAGGATTTTCACTGTGGGCTCCTTGCAGAGGTTCGAGCGGCAGGCGCTATTCCGAGAATACCGATTGCCCGGTGATCTCAAAGCGCTTACGGCAGCGCAGGTTCTTGCAGACCATCATATCGTCTTTGCGCACCATGTAAGTGCGGGCCTTGGCGAAGCGCGCGCGGTCGCGTTCGTCGGCGCGTCCCGGCAGACTCGGTTTCTTCTTGCGCACCAGCCAGGCGACCTCATATTCGCCGCTTTGGTGGCAGTGGGGGCAGTTCAGCGTGGCCGGTTTCTTCTCGGTTCGTTCGTCAAAAAACTCGCGCTCTTCCATAGTTCGCCTTTGCTCTGGTAATTATTGCAGTTTTGCCGCGCTTCCAGCTATGGCAAGATGAGGAAGTCATGAAGAAAAAGCGCAAGCCCAAGAAATTCCGGAAAGTGGAGGCGGTGAAGGCGCTGGCGCGCGAGCGGATTGGTACGCCTCCGTCGGGGCGGGTGATTCCGGACCGCACAAAACGGGAAAAGGAGAAACACAAGCCTACACTCGGGGAATTGTTGGAAGGGCACTCGCGGGACTGAAAGTTGGAGGCGCGGGTGAGAATCGAACTCACGTATAAAGGTTTTGCAGACCTCTCCCTTACCACTTGGGTACCGCGCCCCGTCAGTAAATTAGCTAGATGCGGGGAAAAAGTCCACTGGAGGCCAACTTACTGCTAAAAGCACAAAGCCCCGGTGGGGCTTTTTCGAAATCTGGAGCGGGAGACGGGATTTGAACCCGCGACTTCGACCTTGGCAAGGTCGCACTCTACCACTGAGTTACTCCCGCCCATCTTCAACAACCGGCTACCGGATTCCTCGACTACGCTCGGGATTTCGGCAGCGGGCTCAGACGCCCGCTAAACGCCTCAAGTTACTCCTGCCCAAAAGCCTGATTATAAATGACGTGCGGTTTGCCAGCAACGATGGGGCGAGACAGGTGGAAATGGCTTAAGATTGACGTTCTGTGAAAGCTCAAACCCTGTGTGTTCTCGGCTTGGTTCTGCTCGCCGCCTGCGCTGGGAAACACACTCGTGCGCCAACCAAAGCGTCGCCTCAAGGCTTTATTCCGGATTTTGTGGACTTACGAGCGGGCTGGCGAGTGTTGGTCGTCACGCCTATCCTGAAATCCGGCGGATACGAGCTTCCGCCGCATCAGTTTAGCGGCACCAATGGGAATCTGAAGGCGGGCACGGACTTCCTCGGATACGAGAATGATTACTATACGGTGAGGGGGCACGACGATAGGGTTCGCATCGAGTTTCGCTCAGCAGAACTCATGAAAGACGGCAAAGGCGAACGGCAGGCGCATCCTCGCGCGGCGCTCTTTGATCTCCCGCAGAATATACACTACATCCGCTTGATGCGTCTTTTGCGGGTAAGCCAGGCTGACCACAATATGGCCATTCTCGGAGCGGACGATCCCAAATCGTTAGCGGACTTGACCAACGATGTGGAAGATCACCCAGACACGGGATGTCGTGAGGGACCGCGCACATACTGCTTTTGGGTGCCGCAGGGAATCGCTGTTCGCGCGGAGAAACGGGAGACCGTCGAGGGAAGAACAGACTGGATTCCGGTCTCCTGACTTCGTAACGTCGGAGAAGGCAAGTTGTTAGGGCGGCGACTGAATCGGAGTTCGCTCGTGGGTGCTTATTAAGTCCAACGAGAAGGTAGGGATCGTTCGACTGCGTTTGCCCGTGCTGGGCGCGAGCAAACTCCGCTCACGATGACAATTGGTGCGCGTCGCTCAATGACCGGTTGCCCATTGCGGATCCTGCTCGGGAACCACGATTTCGCCGTCCCGCATGTGGATGATGCGGTCGCCGTAACTGGCTGCAGCCGGATTGTGAGTAATCATGAGCACGGTCTGGTTCAGTTCGCGGTTGGACTGGCGCAACATGCCGAGTACGACGTCGGAACTATGCGAATCCAGATTCCCTGTGGGCTCGTCGGCGAGGACGATGGCAGGTTTGTTGATCAAGGCGCGCGCCAGGGCAACCCGCTGCTGCTGGCCGCCGGAAAGCTCGGCAGGCCGATGACGCAAGCGGTCTGCGATGCCTAACAGGCCTACGATTTTGTCGAAATGAGCCTGGTCGCGGTTGCCATTCTTGCCGGCGATATCCAGCGCAATCTCAATGTTGGCGCGCCCGTCGAGTGTAGGCAGGAGATTAAATTTCTGGAAGACGAAGCCAATTTTGCGCTTGCGCATGCGGGTGAGTTCGGCGTCGGAAAGCTGGGCGAAATCGTCGCCATCCATTAGGATGTGGCCGCTGTCGGCTCGTGCCAGGCCGCCCAATAAGTAAAAAAGTGTGGACTTTCCACTGCCCGAAGGCCCGACCACGCTGACAAACTCTCCTTTTTGCACGGCAAAAGAAATGCCCCGCAGCGCAGGCACTTCGACCTTACCTACATGGTAGGTCTTGTGCACATCCACGGCTTCGATGAAGGCAGGCACGCTTCGATCTTACACGATGCCTGCAGTCTTTAGCCTGAGCTAAGCCGCGCCGACATGAGGAGAAGCTGGTTGAGAACGCACCGTGGCCCGTTTCGGACCTCGCTTGCGTACCAAGAGAAGGCGGATGCGTTCCAGTAGATCGGCGGGTGCATCCATGCCCTTGGCCAGAAAAACATCCGCCCGCATGGTTCCGTCAAAGCCTCGGGACTTGCTGGAAAGGAGAATGGCAGGGGTTCCGGGGGAGAGTTCCTTGACGCGATTGACGAAAGCCCCGCCTTCCATGCCGGGAGCAGCCAGGTTGCTGACCACCAGATCCACGCCGCCTTTTTTGAAGTGCTCCAGGGCTTCCTCGCCCCGCGTAAATGCGGCTACGCGGTAGCCGCGAGTTTCGAGCAGGACCTTGCGAATGGAAAGAGATTGTTCGTTGTCGTCAACGCACAGAATCGTTCTTTTGGGTTTCATTCCGTTTCCGAAAGGCGCGCGGGCCATTGCACCGGGCTGCCGGGGGATGATCCGAAAACAATTTTTTTGTTTTGAGAGCGACTTGCATCCTAATGGCGTCTGCGCGCAATGTAAAGTGCCGCGAAAGCCAATGGCAAATCGGCGCTATTGAAAATTTCCCGCGAGTGTGGGGTGTGCGTTTTTTCTATCAAGTAGCGCCGATCGCTTTCACAAAGAAACTTCTCCGCGGAGAATCTCCACAGCATTTCCTCCCACCCGCACGTTTACCACTCGATCATCGTGACGCGAGGCGCGCACAAAAATCCGGCTGGGGCGCCGCATTTCGACGCCTTGCTCGATGAGCACGCGCTCATCCGTCTTGGCAACGGCGTGCGTCACCATCCAGGCAGCGGCACAACCTGCCGCCGAACCTGTGGCGGGATCTTCGCCGTTGTAAAACATCATTCGCGCTTGCAGACGCGCAGCAGGATGGGACGTCTCGCGGGAGACAAAATAAAAAAACTTGCCGCCGGTGCGGTCGAGATATTCGGCGGAGATCGCCGAATTCACATGCAGGCGGCGCATGGCTTCCAATCCCCGTAACGGGACGATGGTGAACGGAACGCCCGTCGAAACGGTCTCGATGGGGAGGGACGGATCAATGTCGCCGTCGAGCAGTCCAGCAGCGCGAGCAACCGCCCCATGATCGTGCTGCATGACAAACTCGGGATCAAGCTGCTTCATCTCGGCAAAAGCCGGCTGGCCGGGAGTTTCTTCGAAACGAACGGGAATTCTTCCGGCGTTCAAGTCAAGTACAATCTCGGGCGTGCCGGTTGTGCCACGCAAGGCGAAGGCTGTTCCCAGCGTGGGATGGCCGGCGAAGGGCAGTTCCTCTTGTACGGTAAAGATGCGCACACGGATGCCGCGCTCGCGCTCAAGGGCTGGGTCGCGTGGCAGAATGAAAGTGGTTTCGGACAAATTCATTTCACGGGCCAGGTTCTGCATCTCGTCATCCGAAAGGCCACGACCATCAAGAAAGACGGCCAGAGGATTTCCCGCGAAGGGCCGGGAAGCAAACACGTCGAGTTGCACGAAGGGGAAGCGCCGCAAGCCAGGCATGATGCAGCATTGTATCGCCGCGTTCCGGAACCGGGAGGCGGTGGAAGGCGAAAACCTCGGCAGAATTGCGCCGCGAATCCTACAAAGATCATCTAAGAGCGGGGACAAGGCCGTCACGAATCTGCAGCTCTGGGAGGGTGGTTTTGAAAAGAAAGATGGGATATACCGGGGTCATCTTGCTGGCAATGGCAGGTGTGCTCGCTGTTTCTCCTGTAAACGGAGCTGACCGGACGTTTCATGGCGCACCCTCTTCAGCCAAGAGTCAGAAAAACCGTTACGCGGGGAAAAAGGCGGCGATTGCGGCCGGCGCGAAGCTCTACTCGGCAAATTGCAGTTCCTGCCACGGTGTCAGTGGGCGAGGCACCGGCAACATTCCTCCACTGGCGCGCGGAGCGGCACAGTCGGCGAGTGATGGCGAAATTTTCTGGTTCATCACCAAGGGCGACGTGAACAACGGCATGCCCTCGTGGAAGCAGCTGCCGGCGCAGAGCCGCTGGCAAATTGTGAGCTACGTTAAATCGCTCCCGGATAGTGGAAGCAGCGGGGAAAGTGCTGCCGCCGAAGAGCCTGCGGTTGCCGATGCCAGTGCCGGGCCGCCTCCGCCAGCTCCGTTTACCGATTTTCGCTATGAGAAACCCGGGAAGGTTCGCCACATTACGCTGCAGGATTTGCCGGCGCCGTTTGCCACCAAGTCGGCGGGCAATGGACCACAACTTGCGCCGCGGCCAGCAAACGCGTGGCCGCAAGCGCCATCTGGATTCAAAGTGGGACTTTATGCCAGCGGCCTTAACGGTCCGCGCCTGATTCTTACCGCGCCAAATGGCGATCTTTTTGTGGCAGAGAGTGAAGCTGGGGACATCAAGGTTTTTCGCGGAATTTCGAGCGCCGGTACCCCTGAGCAGACGCAGGTTTTCGCAACCGGACTAAAAATGCCATATGGCATTGCCTTTTATCCGCCCGGTCCCAACCCGCAATGGGTGTACGTTGGCGATACCGATGCCGTCTTGCGTTTTCCTTATCAAAACGGAGATATGAAAGCACGCGGTGCATCGCAGCACATCGCCGATGTTCCCGCGGGCGGCGGCCACTGGACACGCGATCTCGTATTCTCCCCCGACGGCAAGCATATGTTCGTGGGAGTGGGCTCGCTCTCGAATGTGGACGATCCGGATACCCATCCCGCGGAGAAAGACCGCGCCGATATTCTGGAGTTCAATCCCGACGGTTCGGATAGGCGAATTTATGCCTACGGAATTCGAAATGCCGGTGGCGGGCTGGCGATCAGCCCGAAGACGGGCGAGCTGTGGTGCTCGGTGAATGAACGAGATGCGCTGGGAGATTACCTGGTGCCGGATTACATCACGCATGTGCAGGACGGCGGCTTCTACGGTTGGCCATGGTGGTACATGGGCGGACATCAGGATCCGCGGCTGGAGGGCACGCACCCCGAGCTAAAGAACAAAGTGATTACACCCGATGTGCTGCTGCAGCCGCACAACGCTTCGTTGCAGCTGACGTTCTACGAAGGCAAGCAGTTTCCGGCGGAGTATCACGGGGATATTTTTGCTGCGGAACACGGCTCATGGAACAAGGGCGTGCGCGCGGGATATGAAGTCATCCGCATACCGTTGCACCAGACCGGTCATGCCAGCGGCGAGTATGAAGATTTTCTAACCGGATTCGTTGTAGACAATGGGCACGTCTGGGGAAGGCCGGTGGGCGTAGCCGTTGCACCCGATGGATCGCTGATGGTGAGTGACGATGGCTCGAACTCCCTCTGGAGGGTCAGCTACGTGGGGAAGTAGTTCAAGGACGTGGAAGAAAAGCATGTCGGCGGAGCCAAGGGAGCCGGGCAGCGGTGCAGTTGTCAGTTTTCTCTTGCGTTCCCGTGGGCATTTCTTTGCGGGCTCGGCGGTTAAAAGCTTCTCGGTTCGGGAGATCAAGAGTTGGTGACCGCGGAGTACCCAGAGGTGTGTGCTGAGCACGCTGAGAAAGACCGAGCTAAAGCAAAGTGGAGCATTACTAGAAACCGGACAATGTTGACTGAGTCCACCGTGCCGCGTATTCTACCGGGGATGCGCAAATACCCTCTTCCGGGCAGCCTGTGTTGTTGTAGCCGGGCGCCGGTTTGTGGTTAGCGCAAGAGTTTTTCATCCCACCGGCGCCATTCAATAAAGTAAAAAATCAAAGCCAAACCAGGAGATGAACCATGTCCTTACGCATTAACGATATCGCTCCGAACTTCACTGCCGAAACCACTCAGGGAACGATTAACTTTTACGATTGGATCGGCAGCGGATGGGCCGTACTGTTTTCCCATCCGAAGGATTTCACACCCGTATGCACCACGGAACTTGGCTACATGGCCGGGCTGCAGCCGGAGTTTGCCAAGCGCAACACCAAGATCATTGGACTCAGCGTGGACCCGGTGAGCAGCCATGGAAAATGGGCAGTGGACATCGAAGAAACGCAAGGCCACAAAGTGACGTATCCGATGATCGGCGATCCGGAACTGAAGATTGCGAAGCTCTACGACATGCTGCCGGCGGAAAGCGGCAACAGTTCCGATGGCCGCACGGCCAATGACAACGCCACCGTGCGCACGGTGTTCATCGTCGGGCCGGATAAAAAAATTAAATTGATGCTCAGCTACCCCATGAGCACGGGGCGCAACTTCGACGAAATTCTGCGCGCGCTGGATTCGATCCAGCTCACGGCGAAGCATCGGGTTTCTACGCCGGTCAATTGGAAGCGCGGTGAGGATGTGATTCTGGGCGGAGCGATTTCGAACGAAGAGGCAGCGAAGCTCTATCCCGGGGGATGGAAGTCGCCCAAACCGTACATTCGGATTGTGCCGCAGCCCGAATAAGGCGGAGCCAGGCAGTGCCATGACTGAAGTAATGGCGCGCGATGTTGACGGGAGCGGTTAAGGGCGGCTAGCCTTGTGCAGTGCGGAAGTGCATGCGGTCCGGTGATCGCCCCGGTCCTCAAAACCGGTGGTCGTTCTCGCAAGAGGGCGACGGTAGGTTCGACTCCTACTCGCTTCCGCCAGTTTTGAAGTCCTTTCTGAGTAGCCAGCCGGCTGCTGCGTGACCCCCGCCCTGAGTTACATTCCCTATCGCGGCCATGAAGTTACTTCTCCAAAGTAGGTACGGCAGGAACCAGGTTAGGGCTGGGACCAAAGCGAAGTGGGGCCCAGTCGATCAAAATAGCCCAAGCAAGTGGTGTGAGAATGCCGCTGCTCAATCATGGGAAGTGTCCTAAAATCGAGCTATTGCTATGGCGGATAGCTTCGAACCCGGCCGTGGAGAGCAGAAAATCGGGCGCGGGTGTTGTGCGCCCCCATCGCATTCCGGACGTTGCGCACTGCCGCACGCAGGCGACGAGCCGCCTCGCCGGGAGCCCGGCCCGGCGATTCGTTCGCGTATGGTTGAACTTCCCGGCGGCGCTTTCCTCATGGGGACCGATTTCCCCGATGGCTTCCCTGACGATGGCGAGGGACCGGTGCGGGAGGTCTTTCTCGATCCGTTCGCAATCGATCGTTATCCGGTGACGAACGAGCTTTTTGGGCAATTCGTCAAATCCACGGGATATCATACCGATGCGGAACGGTGTGGATGGTCTTTTGTCTTCTGGGCACATGTTCCGCGGCGCAGGTTCTCCGAACTGGTCGAAGATACGGTAGCGGTTGCGCCGTGGTGGTGCAAAGTAAGAGGCGCGGCGTGGAATGCGCCCCAAGGGCTGGGCTCCAGTGTCGCGGACCGGCAGAATCATCCGGTGGTTCACCTCTCCTGGTCGGACGCAGCAAAGTTTGCAGCTTGGGCCGGCCAGCGCCTCCCGACAGAAGCCGAGTGGGAGTATGCCGCGCGTGGCGGTTTGGTCCAGGAGCTTTATCCATGGGGAAGCAAGCTGCAACCGGATGGGAAACACCTCTGCAACATCTGGCAGGGCGAATTTCCCCGGCGCGATACCGGGGCAGATGGATATACCGGGACCTGCCCGGTAGATGCATTTCCACCCAATGGTTTCGGGCTCTACTCTGTTACCGGCAATACCTGGGAGTGGTGTGCAGACTGGTTCGATGCCGAATTTCACCGTACCGCTGACCGGCACAATCCCCAGGGACCCCTTCAAGGGAGTGGGCGCGTGATGAAAGGCGGGTCTTTTCTTTGCCACAAGTCGTACTGTAACCGGTATCGTGTGGCCGCCCGCACTTCCAACACCCCAGACAGCTCAGCTTCCAATATTGGTTTTCGATGCGCGGTCTAACCTTTTAAGAGTTTCGCCAGATTAGGGCGTGCACAAGTTACATTTCAAAACGGAGGCCAGGTCCGGTGAGCATCAATCGAAGGCATTTACTGAAGTCAATTACAGCTATTGCAGGAGCCATAGCGTTGCGCTCTGGCAAGGCACAGGCGGATGCCAAACCGAAAGGTGACTCTCCACGCCGGCCCAACCTGCTTGTGTTCCTCACAGACGACCATGCGCAGTGGCTACAAGAGGCATATGGCAATACGGAAGTACAGACACCGAATCTAACCCGACTTGCCCGGAACGGCGTCCGCATGTCGAATGCGTTTACCACCTGCCCCATCTGCTCCCCATCGCGTGCCAGTTTCTTCACCGGCCGCATGCCATCGCAGCACGGCATTCACGATTGGCTCGACGAAAGCAAGCAGTCCTACGACTATCCGTGGCTAAAGGACCAAACGCTCATTTCAGAGCTGTTGAAAGAAGCGGGATACCACACAGGCCTGGTGGGGAAGTGGCACTGCGGACAGGACCGGTATCCTCATCCGGGATTCGATTATTGGTTCACGTTCTGGGACACGCAATACCCACATGCCGGAAAACAGAATTTCTCGGACAACGGGAAGCAGCTTCGGGCCGATGGATTCCAATCCTCGCTGTTCACCGATCGGGCCATCTCCTTCCTGCGGTCTCACCGCGAGAATGAAGCTGACGCCAGGAAACCTTTCTTCTTGTTTATCAGCTATACAGATACGCATATTCCCCATGTGCAAATGCCATCCGACCTCGTGGCGAAGTATCAGGGCGCGACCTTCCGCGACATTCCTGTGGAAACCTTCCCCAGTTCTCATGGCGCGCCGTACATTCCAGTTTCAAAAGATCCAGTTGTGGAACGTACATTGCGCGAAGAGTACTATGCCGCTGCGTCTTCCATTGACCGAGAGGTGGGTAGGGTGCTGGACGCGCTCGCGACATTTGGATACATGGACGATACACTGATCGTGTATACAAGCGATCACGGCCTGAATGCGGGCCAGCACGGGATGTGGGAGAAGGGGAATGCAACATCGCCACAGAATTTCTTTGACGAGTCGATCCGTGTGCCGTGTGCGCTTTCATGGCCGGGCGGAGGACTCCCCCGCGGACTGGATTGCGATCTCCCGGTGAACCATTGTGATCTGTTTGCCACACTGCTGGATGTGGCAGGGGCCACGCCCGATCCGGCAACCGCCAGAAAAATAAACTCCCCCGGGCGTTCGTACTTGTCCCATATCCGCGGTAAGCCTGAAAGCAAATGGAAGGACGACGTTATTTGTGAGTACGGAAACGCCAGGATGATGCGTCAAGATGGCTATAAGCTGATCCTGCGCTATCCCTACAACGGAATGCAATGGGCCAGCGAGTTCTACGACCTGAGGGCGGACCCGCGCGAGACCATTAATTTGTATTCAAGCCCCACCCTCGAGCAGTCTCAGATCGTAGCCCGGATGAGCAAAGCAATCGACGATTACTTCGCTACCTATACGGTGCCTGACCACGATGGACTGCATCTGGAAACGCAACCGGTTACATCGACCTTTGTCCCGTGGTTGCAGCGGCTAAAAGCCCCCAAGGACTGAAGGATACAGTCGGTGAACGGAATCGTTAGCGGTCGCTTCAGGGAAACGGAGAGGAAGATCTGAACCCTGTCGAGCCCTTGCCGCGCATGGCGGGGCTTGGCAATCCATTGGCGGCTTTCAAGCCTTTGGATTACTCAAGCAGAGTTTTTTAGCGTCCGGGCTGCAAGTATGCCCTGCCCACTTGCCTTGCGGCGCTAAAATACGCGGGGAGTCAAACATGTTCACCCGTCACGTCACAGCGGTAACGTACGGTCTAGCTCTGGTATTGGGAGTCGGTGTTTTATCCGCCAACACCGCGGCCGCCCAAAACGCATACCAGCCCTCCGCCGCCAACCTGCAGGCGCGGGGAGAGTTTCAGGATGCCAAGTTCGGCATGTTCATCCACTGGGGCGTGTACAGCGTGCTGGGCGCGGGGGAATGGGTATTTCACGAGCGCAAACTTACGCTGGATGAATACAACAAGCTGCCGGCCTTTTTCGACCCTGAAAAGTTCGATGCCAAGACCTGGGTGGCGCTGGCCAAGTCAGCGGGCATGAAGTACATCACCATTACGTCGCGCCATCATGACGGTTTCGCCATGTTCGATTCGAAGGTCTCGGACTGGAATATTGTCCAACGCACCCCATACGGGAAAGACCCGTTGAAAATGCTGGCGGATGAATGTCACCGGCAGGGGATCAAGCTCTTTTTCTATTACTCGCAGCTCGATTGGCACAATCCCGACTACTATCCTCGCGGCAGGACGGATTGGAACAACGGCCGCCCCGACCATGGCGACTTCAATGCGTATCTCGATAATTACATGGACGGGCAGCTCCGCGAGTTGCTCACCAACTACGGGCCGGTTGGTGGCATCTGGTTCGACGGCATGTGGGACAAGCCGGATGCAGACTGGCACCTTGCCAAAACCTATGCGCTCATTCATCAACTGCAGCCAGCGGCGCTGATCATTCCGAATCATCATGAGAAACCGAAGCCGGGCGAAGATGTGCAGACTTTCGAGCGCGATCTGCCCGGCCGGAATACTGCCGGCTTCAATACCAACTACGTGAGCAGTGAATTGCCGCTCGAGAGCTCGGACACGCTGAACGAATCCTGGGGATTCAACATCGGAGACAGCCATTACAAAAGCCCCGCCGAGCTGGAGCGGAGACTGGTGCGGGCGGCAGGCAGCAATTCGAATCTACTGCTGAATATCGGTCCCATGCCGAACGGCGAAATTCAGCAGGAATTCGTTACGCGTCTACATGCGGTGGGCGAGTGGCTTTCCAAATACGGAGATTCGATTTACGGGACTCGCGGCGGGCCCATCCCGCCCGGCGACTGGGGAGTGACCACGCAAAAGAGAAATCGGATCTACGTACATGTGCTGAACTGGGGAGCGCCTTTGCTTGCGTTGCCACCGATCACGGGCAAGGTGTCATCGGCGCAGTCGCTGATCGAAGGCGCGCCAGTGTCTTTCACGCAGAGCGGCGCCGGCCTGATTCTAAAGCTCCCGCCGTCCCGGGAAGAGACGATAGACCGGGTCATCACGCTTACCATGGCCGACGGAAATTGAAGCTATGATGGGTGATTGTTCCCTTACTCGCTTTCAGTGGTTTTCTGCATTGGGGCTGCGCTTCCGTCTACGTCCACAACCTGTACCAGCTTTAGCCGGATTGCATTTTCGTTGAGGGTCGCAGCCGGGTCGGCGGGACGGACACTCTCCACCTGAAATCTGGGACGTAGAGACGAAATTCGACGTGCGATCAATTCCGGGCGGCCTTGTGAGGGAGTAAGTAGTGTGCTGCGAACGTTGGCGCGATCCTTCCAGGGATTGAGAAAACGAGCCATTTTTTTCAATTCTGTGGCGCTGGCCTGAGAAGAATTCTTGCCGAAGCGGATATCGAAGGCGGAAACATCAGCCATCTCCAGGGTGGCAATGATCCGAACGTCAGCCTTAAGTTCCTTTCCCAGTGCTGCAGAAGCAACTTTCCACGCCAGATCGTCCGTCATGGTCGCTTCCTGGGCGGAGACATCCACGCGCAGCTTCCCTCCGGTTTCGACGCCGAGGCTGTTGACGGTCAACTGGCGGACTCCAGCGGGGCTGAGGAGCGGATGCAGGATGGACTGGACTTTATCCTGCATTCTGGACAGTGTCTCAGCCGGCGCCTGGGCAAACTCAGGAGCGCCTTCCGGGCGGACCACACCGCCGGCTACGAAATCATTGCTGCTCACGGTGGGATGAACCGGTGGGGAAGTTATCTCGTGCGCCAGTTGGACCTGTTGCACGATCAGGCGAGCCGGAGCTCTGAGCCTGGCCGCAATCGCCGCTTCGGCCGAATTGATTTCATGGGGTTCGATGAAGCGTTCGGTTTGCACGGCGCTGTCCACCAAAACGGATTTGCGTTCGGCCTTGATGTCCATGCTGGCCAGACGTCGGCCGGGACGGTCAAACTGTTCGTGCAGGACAATGGCAACTTCTCTGCGGATGCGCGCCTGTTGCGCGGCTCCCAGAAGAGTCCGCAACAACGGGATGGAGAGAGCGAGAAGGACGACGCTGGCGATAGCGATTCTCCAGCGCACGAATACTGAGTGTTTTTCCGTCAATTTCAGCTGCTTCGGACGAAATCCGATCAGCAGGAACACTAAATCGGCACTAATAACGATGGCGGTGAAGTTAGTGAAGAAGAGCATGAAGGCGCCGCCGGCCACGTGCCATTGCCGTGTGCTCAGGCCATATCCGACCGTCGCTAAGGGAGGCATGACTGCGGTTGCGATGGCGACGCCAGGCAGAATCGTAAGGCCGCCCTTTCGCGAGGAGAGGGCCAGGGTCCCGGCCAGCCCGGAAAAAAAGGCGATCAACAAATCCATCAGATTTGGGGTGGTGCGAGCCAGAATTTCGGGGGTGGCGTCCTTGAGCGGTGACATGGCGGCTGCCAGGGCGGCAATTACGATGGTCTCGCCAATGCTGAGGAGGGAGTTTTTAGCCGCTTTGGTTCCCAAGTCCCAATCCGCCAACGTGAGTGCCAGTCCGCAAGAAAGGATGGGTCCCATTAGGGGCGAAATCAGCATGGCCCCGATGATGACTGCCGGGCTGTTTAGGAGCAGCCCTAATAATGCAATCAGGCAGGCGAACACCAGCATGGCGAAATAAACGAAATTGAACTGGCGTCCTTCGCAAGCGTCCTGATAAATTTCCTCGCGAGACCGGAAAAGCATGCGAATAGCGGCGAGTTTCGTTTGCAGTCGTTCCAGAAGGGCCCGGGAGATGGGGAAGCCTGTAACGATCGTTGGCATGATCGTGGCCGAAAAATAGCCTAACTAGCGAATTTCTGCAAATAGGGGCCGAGGAATCTTTCTTTGATTTTTCGGTAAGTAAATGATAATATTGGTTTTACCGATGTCAAGAAAAAGCCGAATACTGTTAACTATCTTGCTTCTCACGGCTTTGGCAGCGGTGTGCTTTGCCCCTTCGGTAAGTCTGGAACCCAGCGCATTAAGGGCTCCGCGAGCAGCCGCGCTGTTGATGCTTGCCATCTTCGTTGTTTCTCGTTCATTTGTCAGCTCTCGTGTGGCTTTTTCGGTTCGGAAATATGGTAAACACGACCGGTCCCGGGACGTAGTTTTGCCTGCCGAATCGAATTTGATTGACCTGCACTGCTCTCGTCTCTGCTAATTCGGCGCTTTTAGGCATCAGGCGCGCGGCCGTAACCGAGTCGCGCTTTCAGCCCCTTTCTAGAACGCGCGCCATCAGGAGGCGGAATGAATACAATAAATATTACAGAGGCTGCTCAACAGCTTTTCATTCGTCTTGCCGAGGCAGAGCAGCGGGTACTGCTTCTCGATTACGACGGCACTATTGCCCCTTTTACTCCCCAACGGGACGAAGCGGTGCCTTACCCAGGGGCGGGAGAACTCCTGCAACGGATTCTGGCCGAGACCAACACCCGCATCGTAATGATCACAGGACGGGCGGCATGGGATTTGCGCTCCTTGCTTCACTTGTATCCAAGCCCCGAGATTTGGGGCAGCCATGGGATGGAGAGACTTTGGCCGAGTGGGAACTACGAAATGGCGGAAGTCGACGAGAGAGAGCTTCGAGGCATGACGGCGGCACGCAGCGCGATCTCGAAACGGGACCTGCAGGATCGCATCGAAAACAAGCCGGCCGCGGTGGCGTTGCATTGGCGCGGGTTAAACGCGTCGAAAGCGGAAGCTGCCCGGGATGTGGCGCTGCAGGCGTGGCAGCCGATCGCCGAGAAGTCCGGTCTTCGCCTGGCGGAATTCGATGGCGGATTGGAATTGCGCTATTCGGACCATAACAAAGGCCATGCAGTACGCAAGGTGCTAGACGAAATGGGGCAAGATAGTGTGGTCGCTTATCTGGGGGATGACCAAACAGATGAAGATGCTTTTCGCGCCCTTCGGCCGCAGGACTTATCCGTCCTGGTCCGCCCGGAGTTTCGTGAAACATCCGCTCAATTGTGGATCAAGCCTCCTGAGGAGCTTTTACAGTTCCTTGGAGAATGGCTTACGACGTGTGGAGGTGTACTATGAGCCGACTTCTTATCGTATCCAACCGATTGCCACTCACCGTGCAAAAACCGAGCAACGGGGGTGGAGTGGAGGTAAGTTCTGGAGGTCTGGTTACCGCGCTACGTTCCGTGGTGCGGCAGCGGGAAGGCTGCTGGATTGGCTGGGCGGGCACTGACCGGGACCCGGCCATCGAACAGCGCCTGCGGACCGATATTGCGCTGGATTCTTGCCGCATGGTGCCCTTGTTCTTGTCCAAGGATGAGCAGCAGGATTTTTACTGCGGATTCTGCAACGAAATTCTTTGGCCGTTGTTTCACGACCTGCAATCGCGGTGCAATTTCGAACCCGCCTACTGGCAGCGGTACTTAAAGGTAAACGCCCGTTTTGCGGACGTAGTGTGTTCGGAAGCCCGCCCCGGCGATCTGGTGTGGATTCACGACTACCACCTCATGCTGCAGGGCAAGTTGCTCAGCGGCCGCATTGGACGCAAGCGGCTCATGTACTTTCACCACATCCCGTTTCCTCCGGCCGATGTGTTTGAGAAGCTCCCGTGGAGGCAGGAAATTCTGGAATCGCTGTTGAGCTTCGGTACGGTGGGCTTTCAGACGATCCGAGACCGCAGAAATTTTGTCAGTTGTGTACGGCGTTTCCTGCCGGCAATGAAAGTGAGCCGAGCGGGCTTCCACCTGTCGATCGGGCGGAACAGCGACCGGGCGGTTGTGGGGGCATTTCCGATTGCTATCGACTTCAACGAGTTCGCCGATCTTGCAACCAAGCCGGAAGTGGTTCAGCAGAGGGAGCAGGTTCGCAAGAATCTGAAAAACTGCCGGATTGTTCTGGGTGTGGACCGGCTGGACTATACCAAGGGTGTTCCGGAGCGGCTCAAAGCCTTCCGCAACCTGCTCATCCGGTATCCTGGGCTGCACCGGAATATCAGCCTAATCCAAATCGTGGTGCCCAGCCGGGAAGATATTCCCAAATACCAGGAACTGAAGATGCAAGTGGAACGCCTGGTCACCGAAATCAATGGCCACTTTGGTCGGACGAGCTGGGTTCCGGTGCACTATCAGCACCGTCACTTATCGCGGGAGGAGTTGGTGGCCTACTACGGCGCTGCCGACATCGCGCTGATAACCCCGCTCAAGGACGGCATGAACCTGGTGGCCAAGGAGTTCTGCGCCTCCCGAGTGGACGAGAAGGGGGTGCTGGTTCTCAGTGAATTTGCCGGCGCAGCCAGTCAGTTGCGAACGGGAGCGTTGCTGGTGAATCCCTACGATACAGAAAAAGTCGCATCTGCCATCTATGAGGCATTTCACATGAGCCCGGCAGAGATGCAGCGCCGCATGCGGCGGATGCGGCGTAGAGTTTCTGTGGAAGACGTGCACCGCTGGTGCAGTCAGTTTTTCGAACAGGGCTCTCGAATCGGCGTGGATGAAGACGAGGAAGCGCTGGGGGATGGTCCTCGAATGCCGGGAGGCGAGCAGAAGATCACCTTAGCGGCCGCTATGGGAGAGTAGAAAAAGGGCACGCCTGGAGGAGCAGTTGCTCTGCGCGACGAAAGCTCATGCGCAGAGTAGCTGCTTTCGACCTTAGTTGTGCGCAAGCTTCCAGCAGGCCTGCGCAATCGCCCAGTCTTCCTGAGCGCGGATGATGAGTACCTTGACTTCCGATTCTGGAGTGGATATCTCTTCATCCGCCGGGGATCTCCTGTTTCTCTCGGCATCAAGATTTAGACCCAGGAAGCCCAGCTTCTCGCAACTTGCGGCGCGGACTTCCGAAGAATGTTCACCGACCCCGGCGGTGAAGACCAGTACATCCAACCCTCCCAGGACCGAAGCCATGGCCCCGATTCCGGATTGCAGCCGGTGCACGTAGGTGTCGAACGCAAGCTTGGCTCTATCATTGCCTTCCTGGATGGCAGCGAGAATCTGCCGCATGTCGCCGGAGATTCCAGAAACCCCAAGCAGCCCGGATTTCTGATTGAGAACATCGTCCAATTGCTGGCCAGTAAGAGGACCCTTGCGCATGAGGTACGTCAGTATTCCGGGATCCACCGAGCCGGAGCGCGTTCCCATCATCAGACCGTCGAGCGGGGTAAAGCCCATGGTGGTGTCCATGCTTTTTCCGTCCTCAATCGCGGCCAGTGAGCAACCATTACCCAGATGACAACTCACGATTTTCAGCGCACTTAGATCGCGTCCGAGTAATTGCGCGGCGCGGTGAGCGCAGTACTGATGATTGATGCCGTGAAAGCCGTAGCGCCGAATGCCCTGTTGCAACCATTCGTAGGGACCGGGATAAAGAGCTGCCGCGAGGGGTAAAGTGTGGTGAAAGCCCGTGTCGAAGACGGCCACCTGGCAGATTTTGCCGACCAGCCGCTCAATGATTTCGATCCCTTCCAGTTCCGCGCGATTATGCAAGGGGGCAAAGGCCGCCAAGCCGGCGATTACTTTCTTCACATCCGGGGTGACGACGACTGCCTCTTCAAGCTTGTGACCGCCATGAACGACGCGGTGGCCGACGACAGCAATCTCAGACGGATTTGCGATCACCTGCGTACTGCCGCTCCAAAGGGCCTGGAGCATGCGCTCGACCGCCGCCTGGCGGTCTTTTGCCGTGGTCTCCTGGTTTGTGGCTCCCTGTGAAGTACGCACCCGAAGGCTGGCGGAATTGGCGCCCCACTCGATACTGGCTTCCCAAACAGGAGTTGGGGGATTCTGGGGCAGAGAATCCCCCAACTCGAACAAGGCGCTCTTTTGGCTGCTGGATCCGGAATTGAGCACCAGGACTTTCATGCTCTAGTAGGGCCAGGTCCAGTTGCGAATCTCGGGCATGTCCTCGCCATGTTGGTGCACGTATAGCTTGTGGGCGACAAGCTGATTTCGCAGGAATTGTTTGAAACGGCCGCCGATCCGCTGCAGGCGCGGCACGCGATCCACGACATCTCCAGCCAGATGATAGCGGTCAAGATCATTCATCACAGTCATGTCAAACGGTGTCGTGGTGGTTCCCTCCTCCTTGTAGCCGCGTACGTGCAAATCGCCATGATTATGACGGCGGTAAGTGAGGCGGTGGATGAGCCATGGATAGCCGTGATAGGCAAAGATGATGGGTTTGTCGCGGGTGAACAACGAATCGAAATCATTGTCAGAAAGGCCATGGGGATGTTCTGTGGAGGGCTGGATGGTCATAAGATCTACCACATTCACGACACGAAGCTTGATATCGGAAAAGTGCTGGCGGAGAAGATCCACGGCCGCGAGAGTTTCGAGAGTGGGGACATCGCCGGCACAGGCCATGACGACTTCCGGATCGGAGTCGGTATCCGTACTGGCCCAATCCCAGATGCCAATACCGTTGGTGCAGTGCTCAATGGCCGCATTCATGTCCAGATACTGCAATGCGGGTTGTTTTCCCGCCACGATGACGTTTACATAGTGACGGCTGCGCAGGCAATGGTCGGCGACGGAGAGCAGGCAGTTTGCGTCGGGAGGTAGATAAACGCGCACCACATCGGCCTTCTTATTCACCACATGATCTATGAAGCCGGGGTCCTGATGGCTGAAGCCATTGTGATCCTGCCGCCAGACGTGGGAGGTCAGAAGGTAATTGAGGGAGGCGATCGGACGGCGCCAGGGAATGGTGCGCGTGACCTTCAGCCATTTGGCATGCTGGTTGAACATGGAATCTATGATGTGAATGAAAGCCTCGTAGCAGGAGAACAGGCCGTGGCGGCCGGTTAGCAGATAACCTTCGAGCCAGCCCTGGCACATATGCTCGCTGAGCATCTCCAGCACCCGGCCGTCGCGCGCCAGATGTTCGTCTACCGGGAGCAACTTCTCCATCCAGTCTTTGTCGGTCGCTTCATAAAGGTGGTCCAGGCGGTTGGAAGCCGTCTCATCCGGGCCGAAGACTCGGAAATTCTTCGACTCCAGGTTCTGTTTCATGACATCGCGCAGGAAGCCACCCATAATTCGAGTGGCCTCGGCGAATTGGGTACCCGGCTTCCCGACATTGACGGCATAGTCCCGGAAATCAGGCATGACCAGATCGCGCAGAAGCAAGCCGCCGTTGGCATGCGGATTCGCTCCCATCCTGCGGTCGCGTTTGGGGGCGAGTTCCGCCAGTTCCGGGATAAGCCGGCCATTTTGATCGAACAATTCTTCGGGGTGGTAGCTCTTCATCCAATCTTCAAGAATTTTTATGTGCTCTGGTTTCTGCGCAAGATCGGCCACCGGCACCTGATGGGCGCGCCACGTGCCTTCGACTTGCTTGCCGTCCACCATCTTCGGGCCGGTCCACCCCTTGGGAGTGCGCATAATCACCATCGGCCACACGGGCAGCGATGCCTGGCCGTTTCTCCGAGCATCTTCCTGAATGGAGTGGATCTCTTCCACAATCGTGTCGAGGGTCGCGGCCATCAACTGGTGTACGGCTTCGGGGTCGTGCCCTTCGACGAAATAGGGTTTCCACCCGTACCCGCTGAACAGTTGGGTGAGTTCGTTGTCGTCGAGGCGCCCGAGTATCGTGGGATTGGCGATCTTGTATCCATTCAAATGCAAGATGGGCATTACAGCGCCGTCGCGTGCTGGATTGAGAAATTTGTTGATGTGCCAACCGGTCGCAAGCGGACCCGTCTCGGATTCCCCATCGCCTACCACGCAGCACACGAGCAGATCGGGATTGTCGAAAGCGGCGCCGCCAGCGTGTGAAAGCGAGTAACCAAGTTCTCCGCCTTCGTGAATCGAACCCGGCGTCTCAGGCGCGGCATGGCTGGGAATTCCACCCGGGAAGGAGAACTGGCGAAACAGCCGGTGCATCCCTTCTTCATTCTGCGGGATATTCGGATACAGTTCGGAGTACGTTCCCTCGAGATAAGTATTGGCCACCATCCCCGGACCGCCATGTCCCGGGCCACAGATGTAGATGGCGTTCAGGTCATATTTCTTGATGATGCGGTTGAAGTGAGCATAAATAAAATTCAGTCCCGGAGTGGTGCCCCAGTGGCCCAGCAGGCGCGGCTTGATGTGTTCCAGCTTCAAGGGCTCACGGAGAAGAGGGTTTTTGTAGAGATAGATTTGCCCTACGGAAAGATAGTTCGCAGCGCGCCAATAGGCGTTAATTTTGCGCAGTTCTTCCGCGGAGAGAGGGGATGAGGAAATGGTGGCCGGAGAATCGGATTGCAGAGTGCTCATGAGAACTCCTTATTGAAATGCCTGACGGGCAAATTCTGTGACCGCTCTATTTGGTGGGCGTAAACAGTTTAGATGAAAATAGAGGGAGAAGTGTCGCCGGAAATATTAAAACGGACCTTCAGCGCCGTCATCCGAAAGCCCAGCGGCCTCTGTCATCGTGAGCGAAGTTGCCGTTCGCGAAGCGAAGGGCGACGCAGTCGAAGGATCCCTGCTACGATGCGGCCCCCACTGAAGCTGCAAGGCATTTTGACTCGGATCCAAAGGGATCTTCCGGATGATCGACCCCCGAATGTGCTCGCGCAGGAGAACAAGATTGTTCCGTAGCGAAGCGGATTCTTTTATTCGCGTGATTCCAGCGCGCGGAATAGACGCTCGCGTGATAGCAAGCTTGATATGCCGAAACTACCTGGCAGGGTCTGCGCGGCAGTTCTGACCCTAAGGGATCCTTCGACTGCGAGACATCTTCGCGTGCGCGAAGATGTCTCGCCGCTCAGGATGACAGAGCACCTGGGCCCAGAGCGAAGCCGTCAGGCCCACCACATCCCTTTCAGCTTTTCTTTGATGATCCACTGATTCAGGAATTGCGCCGCTTTGCTGAGGCCCTCTTCGAGCGAAATGAGGCTGTCCTCGTGCTCGATGGAGAGGACATGGTCGTAACCGATCATCTGCAGAGTGGAGATGAAGTTGCTCCAGAAATCGGAGCCGTGGCCATAGCCGACGGTACGGAAAATCCAGGCACGGTGCAGTTCGTCTTGATAAGGCTTGGCGTCGAGCGTGCCGCTAACGTCGGCGTTGGCGGAGTAGACTTTCGTGTCCTTGGCATGGACGTGGAAGATGGCCGGGCCCAGAGCGCGAATGGCCGCGATGGGATCGCTGCCCTGCCAGAAGAGATGACTGGGATCGAAATTGCTGCCGATGTTGGGGCCAACCTGCTCACGCAGGCGCAACAGGGTTTCGGGGTTGTAGACGTTGAAGCCAGGGTGCATTTCGAGGGCAATGCGTACGCCATGGTCTTCGGCGAACTTGATGTGCTTGGTCCAGAAGGGAAGAACTTTTTCTTCCCATTGCCACTTTAAAATTTCGGCGAAGTCCGGGGGCCAGGCGATGCAAACGAAGTTGGGATACTTTGCGGTTTCACAGTCTCCCGGGCATCCGGAAAAATTAATGACGGTGCGCACACCCAGGGCTTCGGCAAGTTTAATCGTCTCCTCACTGCCCTTGATGTGAGCTTCGGCGATTTCGCGGTTGGGGTGCAGCACGTTCCCGGCGCAATTCAGCGCGCTGATTTCAATTCCCTGGTCTTTCAACTTGGAAACGAATTCTTTGGCCGCCTTGGGATTTCCAGCCAGCCCCACATCAACATGCTTGGATTGGGCGTAGCCGCCGACGCCAAATTCCAGCGCCTGAATGCCGAGGGGTTTCACCTGGCGGATGACTTCGTCGAGGTTGATTTGATTGAAAAGTACAGTGAACAGTCCAAGTTTCATGTTGATCCTCTTTCGGCGAAGAATTTTATACAGGTCACGGGAAAATTGCGAAAGCTGCATACGTCCGTGGTTCCCGCCCTTCGGCTTTCGCAACGGTCGAAAATGCGCCCCGACAAGCTGGTCTGTATTCTGCACTGACGTGTACCAAGTTAACGCGCAGAGAGCGCGCGAACCTGGGGCACACCATCATCGATTTTCATCCCTTTCGGTGGGCCGCAGGCCCATGGTCGGGTACCCGGTTCTACTTTTCCGGTAAGGCAAACGCCATCAAAGAAGCGCCTGCGCCGACCAAAACGTATTGACGCCCATCCAGTTCATAGGTGACAGGTCCGTTATGCATATTGCCGACCAGCGGCGCATGCCATAAGGTGCGTCCGGTGGCGGGATCCATGGCCAGCACGTGCTGCGAATTGTCGCCGGTGAATAGGAGCTTACCCGCAGTCGTGAGAATTCCCCGGCCAAAGGCTCCGTAGAGATCGTGGTTCCAGAGAATTTTTCCCGTCTTGTAATCTATGGCTAGAACCATGCCGGAGCCACGCGTCACATCTTCGTCGCGGCCCGCGAATCCCTCGGCCTTGCCCTCGGCCGTTAGATAAAAAATGCTGTAACCCTGGGTGGCGTTGACATAGAAAAGCCCTGTCTCGGGGTCGAACGACGGCGCGAACCAATTGCTGGCGCCTCCCGATTGCGGGCTTACCAGTGCGCCGTCGCGGGTTGGTTCCTTCCTGGGATTGGGAATCGGAGTTCCATGGGAATCAATGCCCAGGGCCCAGTTCGGTTCTACAAAGGGTACCGTTAGCAGATTCTCTCCATTGGTCCGGTCCAATAAAAAGAAGTAGCCGTTGCGATTCGCCTGCGCGAGCAGCTTGCGTTCTTTCCCGTGAAATTCTCCATCGAAAATGATCGGCGTCTGCGTGGCGTCGTAGTCGTGAGTGTCGTGCGGCGTGGTTTGGAAATACCAGACCAGCTTTCCGGTATCGGGGTTCAACGCGACAATGGAACTGGTCCAAAGATTTTTTCCTTCCCGACCCTGTCCGGCATGCACCGGATTGGGATTGCCAATCCCCCAGTAGATCAAATTCAATTCAGGATCGTAGGTGCCCGGAATCCATGTCATTCCGCCGCCATGGGACATAGCGTCCAGGTCGGGCCAGGTTTCCGCTCCCGGCTGCCCCGGCCTGGGAGTTGTATCCCATTGCCACTGCAGCTTTCCGGTTTCCAGGTCCAGCGACTTGAGATACCCGGGATCGTCCAGCGAATCTCCACCTACGCCCACAATCAAATGATTGCCCACCACCATGGGCGGCGGCGTACAAAAATAAGACAGCTTGACGTCGGCGATTTCCGTTTTCCAGCGAAGTTTTCCGGTGGCGGCATCGAGCGAAACCACATTGCAGTCGCGAGCTTCCAGATAGACGGAGTCGCGATACATGCCCACGCCGCGGCTCCCGGTGGCGATGCTTTCGTTAGGCGGGTACTGATAGTGCCAGATCTCGCGGCCCGAGCGGGCGTCCACCGCAAACACATTGTCCGGCATGGAAAAATAGATCACTCCGTTCACTTCCAGCGGAGTGGATTTGATGCCGCTGCCAAAGCCCGCAATGTTGGTATTTTGGAAAGTGAATATCCACTGCAACTGCAAAGCGGCCACATTCGAGGAGTTGATTTGAGTAAGCGGGCTGAAACGCCTTCCGGTATAGTCGCCGTTGTAAATTGGCCACGCATCCGTCGGGGGCTTGAGCAGCAAGGCCGGATCGAGGCTCTGCGCAAGCAACGTGGCGGAAAGCAGCAAGAAGCAAAGCAGTGCGCGGCCAAAATTCATTTCAACGTTTCCAGATAGGCAAGGATGTTGTGCATGTCGGAATCGGTGTACTGCGGAATCAGTTTCTGGTGCGGTGCGATCGGATCGCGCACTTGGACTTTTAGATGATCGTTCCGCTCCCAGGAATGATACTGTCCGGAAGAATCCCGCATCGATACGTCGAATTCGTCGAGAAACAAGAGCGTCCCTGATACCGTTTCTCCGGTGGGCAGCGTCACGGTGACCTTCTTGTCCGGAGCGTCATGGCCGTTATATCCGGCCATAAACAAGTGCTGGAGTTCGGGCGGTTCGTGCTTGCTGGCAATGTGGGCGAGGTCTCCAGTGGGTGAATGACAGGTATTGCACTTTCCGGCGCCGTCAAAAAATGCTTCTCCTGCCTTGGCGTCGCCGGTCAACAAGCCTTTGATCTGATAGGAAAACCGGGCCACCACTGCCTTCGTCTGCCGGTGCAAAAAGGCGGCAATGTCGGCGATTTGATCGTCGGTAAGAGAAGGGAAAGCAGGCATTGGCGTGCCCGGCCTGCCGGCGTGAACTACCTCGCCGATTTGCTTGCCGCCTACGTCGTGCACCACCAGCGTGGAACGCAGCAAATCCGGGCCGCTCTTGCCCGAACCGTCGGCTCCGTGACAAAACGAACAGTTGGAAATGAACAGCTTCTGACCGCGCACCTCAGCCGGGTTCGGAGGTCCGATCTCTGCCCAACCTTCTCCCGGTTGTTGCGCCGCTGGTCGTTGCTGGGCCGCAACCACCAGCGCCAGCGCTGATACCAACACCAATCCCCACACGGGTTTCCGGAAGAACATCGTTCTCCTAGGATTGCAAGCTTACCGGGCGGACGCGAAACCAGCGGAAATTGAAGAGGGTTTCACTCCGTCAAGCACCGTAGCACATTACAGAAAGCCGTTTCAAGATTCGCCGCTCATTTGATGGCGGCCACCGGCTCTGGCGTATGCGTGCGTTCCCGGCGGACAAAGACGCTTTGCACGATGAACAACAGAAGGGCACTTCCCGCGATCAGCCAGATGCCGGTGCGAACCGGCGAGTTCTTGGCTACAAAGCCAATCGCTGCTGGCAGGGTAATGTTGCCGACGAAGGCGCAAGCCATGAGAACTCCAAAAATTGTCCCAAAAATTTCCGGAAAGTAGGTGCTGGCGATACCGGCTGCGGTGGGGAAGATCGGTGCGTAACAAAGCCCGCATATGACGGCGGCCACGATCGCTATCTTGACGTCCCACGCTAACGCGAGCAACGCCAGTCCTATGACAGCTCCGGCAGTGCAATACAAAACCAGCAACGAGCCTCGCATTCTCTTGGTGATTTCGCTGCCGATAAGGCGTCCCACCATCATCAGGGCAAAGAAGACGGCTAGAATAGTCCCCGACTCGGCTGCCGAAACATTAAAGCCCTGCTCCAGGTAAGTTCGTAGCCAACCGCCGGTGGAAACCTCCAGAGACGAGTACAGCATAAAGACCAGCGCAAGAAGCAGGATGGCGGGAGTCAACAGCGCCCGGCCCATGACCTTCCAGTTGAGTCCACCCTTTGAAAGCGCCGGAGGGAAAGTTTGCGTGAGGCCCAGCAACCCGGGAATCAGGTTCAATGCAGCCACCAGAAGCAAAGCCGACCCAAGCCCAAAGCGGTGGGCCAGCAATGTGATCACGATCGGGACGCCGACGGTGCCCAGGCTGAAGGAAGCCGATGCCAGGTTCAATGCAGACGAGGGATTCTCGGGATACAAATCAGGCACGAGCGTATTCGCTCCGCTGTTGATGCAACTGGCGCCCAACCCGAGGACGAAAACCAGGGCCGCCAAGGCAGCATAGCTTGACGCAAAGCTGATTGCCGCCAGAACGATTGTGGCCAACAGCGAGCCCGCGACCAGCACTGGCTTCTTGCCGAAGCGGTCAATCACGGGCCCGGCGAAGATAGACATGGGCACTTGCGGAAAAAATAAGAGACTGAAGAGCGTTCCGCTTTGCTCCATGCCGAAGTTCAGCTTGGTCCGCAGCTCGGGCAGGGTTGATCCTAGAAAGGCTACAAGTGTGCCGAAGGCAAAGGTTCCGGCACAGGCTGTGATCATCAAGTACAGTCTCGAAGTGCGTGTCGGTGTCTTCACGTCGGTTGGACACTCCCAGCGTGGATAGTTCGCGGCATCCAGCGCCCCAAAGAAGCTACCACGGCGGAGCTATTTTGCGGAGGAATTCTGTAGAGGCGTCCGCCATGCGGACACCCCGGAAGGCACAACATCGCGCGGATACCCGGATGCCGGTTATTGTTGTGGCGAATCTGCCGGAGGGATTGGCTCCTGAGTTCCCGAAGCGCCGTCGTTGGGGGCGGCTGCGGGCTGCGCGCCAACTGCAGTTCCGATCACATCACCGGAGACGATCATTTCGACGCGGCGATTCAACTTCCGGCCCGCGGCGGTGGTGTTCGGAGCAACGGGATTAGCCTCGCCGAAGCCGCGCGCATAAACATTATTGATGGAAACGCCGGAGTCCACGAGATAATCACGGACCGTTGCGGCTCGCTTTTCGGAAAGCGATTGGTTGAACTCATCGCTGCCCGTGTTGTCGGTGTAGCCGTCAATTTCGAGTTTGAGGTCGGGATAAGCCAGAACAATTCCCGAGATTCGCGCCAGGCGCTCGCGCGCTGCCGGCACGAGGTCGTATTTGCTGATGGCGAAGAGCACATCGGGCATGCTAACCACCAGGCCTTGAGGAGTGTCTTTGGTCTCGAGGACCTGATTAAGCTGCTTGAGCAGGCGAGCGCGCATTTCTTCTTTCTGACGGATAGCTTCTTCTGCTGCGGCCTGGGCCTGCTCTGCCGCGGCTTGCGCCTTCTGCTGCTCAGCCAGAGCCGCTGCGCGGGCTGCTTCGGCTTGCGCCTCGTTCTGGGCAGCTTCTGCCTGGGCCTTTTCCGCGGCGGCACGGTCGGCTTCCGCCTGCGCCCGTTTGCGGGCATCTTCCTCCGCCTGGGCGTTTGCTCGCGCAGCCGCCTCGGCGGATGCTTGCGCGTCAGCCTCCGCCTTGGCGCGCTGTTCTTCCATGGCGCGCTTCTCGGCGGCGATCCGTTCCTGCTCCTTGCGCTGCAAGGTCAAAATGCGCGCATCTTCGGCAGCTTGCGTGGCTCCGCGGGACACACTGCCAATCGGCGTGCGCCCTTGTTTCCGGCGGAGGTAATCTTCGCCCTGCGCCAGAAGTTTCTCGGCTTTGCCCAGGCTGTCGGCTGCGTATTGCTCTGCGCCCGCAGCTTTCGCGATAGCCACCGCATTGCGCGCTTCCAGCAAATCAAGTTGTGTGTCGGGGTCGGCGTTGGTCGCCGGAAGCTGGTCCGCAGGAACATCAATGGTGTACTGCCCGCCTTCCAATGCATCGAACTTAGCGTCAATCGGCAGTTCCAGCCCCTCGGTCCTTTGGAGGATCACATTCTCGGCTACTTCCATATTGCTGGGGCGAGTGACCGCGAAATAAGGCTCCGCCGTGAGAATCAGGCCGAAAGCCTGCAGGTCGGTGGTGACTTCCAAGCCGGCCTTACCGTCTTTGGGCACAACTTCGCCCAAGTTGACCGCGCGCCCCTCGGGTGTGATGGCCCACAGCACATAGGTGAGGTACTGCGCGCCAAACTTGGTAGCGGCTGGCAAATGATTGAAATCGGCGTTGATCTGCAAGCGTCCGGCTTTGCTGTTCACCTTGGCCTTACCGCTAACCTCCGGCAACAGGTCCGTGCCCTTGAAATCCACACGGGTCGAGCCGCCGCGGTGGCGATAGTTCACCGCCTTGGTCGTCCGCGAGATGACTTTCACGTGGAACACCGGAGTCTTGTCCATCGGCTCAACGGGAGTGTTCTCCTGCGCCGCGAGGTTTACGCCGATTAATAGCGTCAAGGAAACAGCAGCCAGCAGTTTTCTCATGATTCCACCATCCATTTCGCAAACATTAACATGACTACCCTGAATCGCGATATCCAGCAAAGGGCCTAGACTTTCGTATCCGAATCACTTGGGCATGCAGAGGTCGACCGAAGTTCCCCCAGTCTAGGTGATTCCCATTTTTTTCTGCATGGCCTCCAGCGAAATGCCCTTGGTCTCCGGATAGACAAAAAGCACTACAAAGAACTGCACCGCGGTCATGACGGCAAAGAAAATGAACGGATAGGCTCCCGAGGAAGCCGCCATCAGGGGAAAGACCAGGGAGATGAAAAAGTTCATGATCCAGTGGGAGAAACTTCCCAGACTTTGTCCCTTGGCGCGCACCGCGTTGGGAAAGACTTCGCCCAGGTATACCCAGATCACCGCACCCTGAGAGAAGGCGAAGAATGCGATATAGGCAACCAGCAGCCAAAGCAGCCAGCTTTCATGTTGCTTGGTGAAAAAGATCGCCGCAACCCCTGCCAGGCAGCAGGCGGTCCCGGCAGCGCCAATCAGCAGCAGAATCTTGCGGCCAATTTTGTCAATTACCGACATGGCGATCACGGTGAACAGCAGGTTGGTGCCGCCAATGACCACCGCCTGCAAATTGCTGGACACCTTGCTGAAACCGGCGTGCATGAAAATGTCGGGCAAATAATAGAGAATTGCGTTGATGCCGGAGAGCTGATTGAAAATGCCGATGCTCACCGCCAGGAAAATGGGCAGAGCGTGCCGGCTGGAAAACAGTCTGGCGCCGGTTTCCTCTTGTTCTACGCGGATGGATTCGACAATTTCCTGCAGTTCCTGTTCGTAGTCCTGCTCTCCAATTTGTTGGAGCACAGCTCTCGCATTCTCCACTTGCCCTTTTTTCACCAGCCAGCGAGGGCTGCGGGGAATCGCGAACAGCAAAACCAGGAATGCCGCCGTGGGAATGGCGGCGACCCCAAACTCCCAGCGCCACTCCGCGGCGCCGAAGTGCATCTGCGAAATCACGTAGTTGGAAAAATATGCCAGCAGGATGCCAAAGACGATATTGAACTGAAAGAGCCCGACCAGCCGGCCGCGCAGTTTCGGAGGAGCGATTTCCGCAATGTACATGGGGCCCAGAACCGAAGAAGCGCCAATGCCCAGCCCGCCGATAAAGCGGGAGACCACCAGCGAATCCCAATTCCAGGCCAGAGCGCAACCCAGCGCGGAGATCAGGTAGAGCACGCCCGTAATGCGCAAACTATCCCGCCGCCCATAACGCTCGCCGGGAAACCCCGCCAGCATCGCGCCGAAGACGGTTCCCAACAAAGCGCCGGCGACAGTTACTCCGATAGTTCCCGGGGATAACTGGAACGTCTGGGTAAGGGCGCTGATCGTGCCCGAGATGACCGCGGTATCGAATCCGAACAGCAGCCCACCGAGTGCCGCCACGATCGCGCTCTTGATCAAAGTTCCATTCAGCTTCATGCTGTCTCCCGAGTTTGAGATTGAGGGCCAAAACGGCGATTCGTGTTTTGCCGCAAGGCTTCCGCTTCGGCAATGTTCCATGCAGGGACCCCACCCGGGCGGCTGGCGACCAATGCCCCCACGCGGTTGGCGAAGTCGACTACCCGGCTCAGCGGCCACCCGCTTCCCATGCCATGAACCAAAGCTGCCGCGAAAGCATCGCCCGCTCCGACTGTATCTTTGGCTTCCACCGTGTAACCTTGCGCCAGTAGGAACTCATCGTGGAGCAGCAGCGCGCAGCCGTCCTCGCCATTGGTGACACACACGCCGTCGTAGTTATACTTGGCAGCGCAGGTCCGGCAGAATGTTTCCAGAGATTCTATCCTTCCGCCAAGCATGGGTCCGATTTCTGCTGCCTCGGCGGCGTTCAATTTGATCATGGTTGCCTTCGGCAGCAACTCTCGCAGCAGAGACGAGTCCCAACAACCGTCGCGCAGGTTGATGTCGTAAAACCGCCGCACATTTCTGGCCGCAGCAAGCAACTGCATCGTCAAACGCCTGGCCGCTGGACTCATTTGCATCAACGTCCCGAAATACATCCAATCCACGGGAGAGGCGAAAAGCTCAGAGACTTCCTCCGCCGTGAGCAAAGGGAAATCGTAAGCGGCCGGCCGGTGGATTACATATCGCGGGATGCCCGCCGCATCCAATGAAACCGTAACGATCCCGGTGGGATAATCCGCGGTGCGTTTCACCCAGCGCGTGGACAGCCCCATGCGGGGCATTTGCTCCAGAATTCTCTCGCCTCGTTCGTCCTGGCCTACGGCGCTGATGAACGAAACGTGGTGGCCAAGCTTAGCCAGATGTGCAGAGAAGTTGAAGGCGGCGCCGCCCAGATGCTCGTCCTGCCCAACGAGATCCCACAGCACTTCGCCGATGCTCACTACGTTCACTCCGCGTTTCCTCTCGACGAGCAGTCGTTGGTCTTAACTCGCGCATTCTATAGGTTAAGGTGGGCATCGCAAAGTCCCGGCTCGGGTACGGCGAAGATTCACCGCAGCGGTTATGTCGCCGCGATTGTAACTTTTGCCGGTGGCTGACATCTTAGTTTGAGAGCGGTTGCGCCCGAAGTCTGTGGGGAGGCCAGAGGTGCTGAGAATCTCCGTTCTTTTTCTCTTGCTGTTTCCTGCCGCCTGGTTCTTTCTGCCGGGCAAAGACCGGGCTGAACAACGGTCGGCCGGGCCGGTGCTCATCGAGTTATTTACTTCGGAAGGGTGTTCAAGTTGTCCGCCGGCTGACGCACTGCTGCAAGAATTGGACAAGACGCAGCCCGTGAATGGCGCGCGAGTGGTAGTTCTCAGCGAGCATGTGGATTATTGGAACCATCTGGGGTGGCGGGATCCCTACTCTTCCAGGTTCTTTAGTGACCGGCAGGAATCTTATGCCCGCCACTTCGGTTTGCCCAGCGCTTACACTCCGCAAATGATCGTGGACGGCACCACACAGTTTGTGGGCAATGATGTTCAGCAGGCCGACCAAGCCATCGAAAAGGCTAGGCAAGGGCAGAAGGTGCCAGTTCTGCTCTCGTCTGTTTCCTGGGAGAGTCCCTTTACGCTTCGCGCCCATGTTGAGGCGGGCTCTCTGTCCGAGTTACCACCGGCGAACGCCGATGCCTTCTTTGCCGTCGCTATGGATCATGCCGAATCTCAAGTTCTGCGCGGTGAAAATGAAGGCCGGCGTTTGCATCACGTTGCGGTGATCCTGAGCTTGACCAGAATTGGCACGGCAGAGAAGGGCAAGAGCTTTGCCAAGGATGTTCGGATAAAACTGGACCGCAACTATGACCCGGAAAATCTCCGCGCCATTGCATTTCTGCAGGAACCTGGACCCGGGCGCGTGCTCGGGGCGGATATGCAGCACGTAAGCAGGTGAAGTAGCTTCCTGTGGAGGCGTCCTCTGCTAAATTGTTGTCTGGTATGAAATCCCCTCGCACCTTCGCCAGCGATAACAATGCCGGCATTCACCCAGCTATCCTGCAGGCCATCTCCAGGGCAAACCAAGGGCACGTGGTGGGTTATGGCGACGACACTTGCACGCAGCGGGCGGTTCGCCTCTTCCAGCGCCATTTCGGAAGCGGCACACAGGTTTTTTTCGTATTCAACGGAACGGCGGCCAACGTACTCAGCCTGGCAGCGTTGACGAATTCCTACCATGCCGTGATCTGCACCTCGGACGCGCACATTTATAACGACGAGTGCGGCGCTCCGGAAAAGCTCACCGGGTGCAAGCTGATCCCGGTGCAGACCTCCGACGGCAAGTTGAAGGTTGAATCGGTGAGCCGCCTCTGCCATGGGATTGGGGACCAACACCACGTGCAGCCACGCGTCATTTCAATTACACAATCCACCGAGGTAGGTACGGTTTACCGGCCGGAAGAAATCAAGGGCCTTGCCCGATTCGCACACTCGCGTGAAATGTTTCTGCACATGGACGGCGCGCGATTGGCGAACGCCTGCGCGAGCCTCAGTCTGAATCTTCGCCAGGCCACGCGCGACCTTGGGGTGGACGTTCTCTCTTTTGGGGGCACAAAAAATGGCGGGCTGGGGGCGGAGGCGGTTGTATTTCTTGATGCAAAACTGGCTCGCGATTTCAAATTCCTGCGCAAGCAGAATATGCAGCTTGCCTCGAAAATGCGCTTTGCCGCCGCCCAATTCGAAGCCTTATTGGAGGACGGGTTGTGGCTGAAGAATGCGCAACATTCCAATCGGATGGCCAAACTCCTGGAACGAGAGATGCGCCATATCCCACAGGTGAAGATCGTTCATGAGACAGAAGCCAACGGTGTGTTTGCGCACATTCCCCGACGCGCCATTGCGAAGCTGCAGAAGCACTCTTTCTTTTATGTGTGGAACGAAGAAGAATCAATCGTGCGCTGGATGTGCTCCTTTGACACCACCCCCGAGGATGTGAGGCGTTTCGCAAGGTTTGTGGCCGAGACGGTTGGTGGAGCTTAGCTTTGAACGCTTGGCTTGCAGGAGACGCCTGTCGTCTGAAACCTGTTCTGTTCTACTTCTTGGCTTCGGTCTTCTGTTGCTTCTGTGCCTGATCGGGGTCTTTTTCCTTGCTTTCTTCCTTTTTGTGATGGAAATCCAAGCCAAAGGACGGATGTTCACGTTTTCCAGTCACCTTGATCGGAACCTGGGTCACGCCGTTCTTCCGGAAGAACGGATCCACCAGTTTCAGCAAAACCGATTTGAAGCCGGTCACCATTTGCGAAGGCTTCGCCTGCAACTGCGCCAGACCATGAAAGTCGAGATCTTCACTGCGTAGGCCATACGTCCCATCTAAATGCACTTTGACCCCGGGGACAGTGAACCCGAGATTGCGCATGGTGATGACGCCTCCGCCGAGCCCGAAGTCTCCCTTCAATTGGGAAAGGGGATCGTCTTCATGCGTATCCTTCGGGTGCCCTTGCGCACGATCGCTGAGGTTTTCAATCTTGCTCCGAACCTCTGGGCTGGTAAACTGCACGCCTCCAATGCCGAACTTTCCCTGCAGCTTCAGGCGATCAATGACTTTGCCTTCAACTTCGCTGGCCGATGGCAGGTCGAACTTAGTTTTCAAATTCACCCGCCCGGTCATCGGGGATTTTTGCGACTTTACGACCAGATAGAGCAAATCCTGAATGCGGGCATCATTCGACGTCACCTCCAGTAACACTTCCTTTCCCTTGCCAGTTGCTGGCCGCACGATGCTGCCATTGCAGACCAGGGTCGAATCTCCCAAACGCGCCACGACAGGATGCAACAAGGTGTCGCCGTTGGTGCCATCCACTGTCGCGCTAAACTCTGTTTTTAGCATCATGGGATGATTGCCGCTATCCACGGCAAAATCCGGGGTGACGGTTTCTCCATCCACCTGCAGGTTTTCCAGCGGGCCGCCGAATTTTCCGGTCGAAGACAGAGTTCCAGAGATCCCTTTAAAGACGGACAAGTCCGCATTGGTAAAAGTGTAGTTTGCGGAAACCGGTGTAGTACGCGGATCTTCCGCCTCCCACGGGCCGAAATCGCCCTTGACATGGATCTCCCCGGGAGGCGCCGCATTGGTGAGGTCCGTTTCAAAAGGGGATGGATGCCCGCTTCCCAGGTCATGGATGACCAGGTGATGGATGAGGAACTGATGCGTGGGCTTGTCCGGATCTCCCGGCATCATATCGAGTTCGGCATCGTCCGAGATCAATTCATCGATCAAGACCGGAATTTTCTTGTTTTTCAAACTCGCAGATTGAGAACGCTGCTCTTTGGGCGGAAAGTGAATGGTCAGATTCTTCACGTGCACGCTATGCAAATGCCGATCTATCAGGCCTAAGAGGGTAGCGGAAGCGGAAAACTCGCTGATTTCAATCAAAGGCGGAACATCTGTACGTCCATGGTGGCGGATGACAATTCCCGACCCAGTCACGTTGGGAATCGGGAAAAAGGAAATGTGAAAATCACGAATCTGAACCTGTCCCTGGAAGCGGTTTCGCAACATCGCGAGAGCGCGAGCATGGAGCCAAGGCCGGGCAGAAACCAATGCTACCGCCGCCGCCGCGATCAGGATTGCTAAAGCAATCCCGCCGAAGATCACCCATCGGGGGACGACATGGACAGCCCGTTCATTTTGTGCCATTTTCTGCCCCTACCAAGGATAGCCGGACGATTCCTGCCCTGTGTGTGTCGCAAGATACAGCTCAAGATCATGTCTTGGATGCGCGAAAACGGCGAACGGTCACCGAGGCTGGATACCGGGGCCAAGATTTCAGGCTATACCGGCGGAGACCGCTGACGGTGCGGCGCTGCAGGCGCCCAAGGAGGAAGACCAAACCGGTCATTCGCTCATAGACCTCCGCAAGTTCACCGAGGGAACTGTGTCGGCTGGGCAGGATCATCTCCAGGTACAGCATCAGGAGCGCCTGCGCGGAAAGCATGCGCAAGTGGATGGCATTGTTCACCAGCTTTACCCCGGCGTCTGCAATCGAACGATCCGGGCTTCGGCGGGCTGCCTCCCCGATGCGGATGAGGACGGCAGCATTCTGCGCTGCACACGAAATGTATTTCGCAGCAGCGAGCAGACGCTCACGCTGGATCTTGCGGAACTCTCCGTGCGGAAGGCGCGCCCGCAGGAACTTCGTCTCGGCCGGGTCCATCAAAGCCCGGAAAGCCTGAATCTCTACCGGCCGGACACGCCCTTGCAATTCCTCCACGCGGGTAAGATTCGAACTGCGTCCCCTGGCTACCCAAAGCATGAAGGCAGCAGAAAGGAGAGCTGCAGCAACGAGAATGGCCATCAGAGTCATGGTTGTTTCAGCATGCGCTCAAGTTCGACATTCCAGCTTTCCAGGTCATGCTGCGGCAAAGCTTTGGGGGCGTAACTCTTTTCTGGCGCAAACAGATAGAAAACCCAGACCAGGACACAAAGATGGTAGGCTGCCATCACAAAGTAATTGATCGCTATCTGGTGGACCGGTCCAATTTCAGATCTAACTGCAGACGCGGCCAGGTCCGCACTAGCCTTGATGCCCATGCCCAGTGCGATCCCAAAAGCATGACTTCTCCAGGACAGGGCTAGCTTGGAAGCGAAAACAAACAAAGTGAGCAGCAAACCACACTGCAAAACACTGGTTGCACGGTCCAGCACGTATCCGATGACCATGGCTTGCTGGACATAAACCCCGGTATAGACGGTCAAGCCAAACGCGATCGAGAAAAGTAGCACAATCGCCCAGCGGAATAGCGGCTTTCCGAAATTTGCCACGGCAGCATAGTTTCGCAGCATGTACACGAATATTTCGTACACAACCCCAAAACGGAAGGATGTGCTCACGGCCCACATGCCAAGGTAGGCGAAACTATAAGATTTTACAGATGTCGAAGGAGTCTCAATCAACGCAATCATAACTGCGGATTGGACAATCTCCTCCAATACATACGCGCAGAAAATAGGAAACTCGCGGTAGACACGCCGGTACAAGATCGCACCAAGCACAGGCAGGAGTAGCACATGTGGCGCTATCAGAAAGTATTGGTAGACAATTCCGCTGGGAGGCATTGGGGCTACCGGCCCTGATCATACAGCTTTCACCGACAGCCCACAATAACGTTATAAATTGCTTAGCAGCAGTGCCCGGGCAAGCAATCCGGCCAGCCATCCGCCTTGGAAATGGGAGCCGAAAAGCTTACCAAAGTAATGAGGGCGAACACCCAAACGATAACTTTTTTCACGGTACAAAAGTTCCTTTCTAAGGAGATTTGTCCGTGATAATCTGATTTTTGGTTCGTAGTTACTAGGTCACTGGGGTAACCCGGTTATCCCGTTGAGAGTGGCACAGTTATGACTCTGCACTCTGCCTTGGAAGACTTGCGCTCCACTACCCTGAGTGCGATTTCTGGAATTTTTCGAAAACTGGAATACATCGCTGGTCTTCGTAATTCCAAAGGAGACTATGGGCATTGGGGGTTGGCACGTGTGCACGGGGCAGCTGCGGAAAAAGCGCTGGAACAAGAACATCGCCAAATTATGACGATAGTTCTCACCACGCCGATTTCAGTCTTATTGGAAGATGTCCAGAAATCAAGCGAGGATGAACAACTCACGCCGGCACAATATCTTGCAAAACTGGAAGGCCAGAAGGCCTTACTGCCGTCCAATCCCGCGCCAGGATCGGAACGGCACCTTAATTCAGTGCTCCACGCTCTTTCGGCGCTCGTAACCCATCAATCGGACGCCAATCGTCCAATCTCATAGCAACGCCTACCACTTGTCCTACAACGTCAGCTTCCTGAGGATATTTCAGGATTCTCGCTGGAACCGGCGATAGAGGGTGTGATTGGAGGACGATGTCATCCTTGACCAAGGTACACCAGGAGCAGACGTAGCCCTGGCGCGTCTCGACAAAGTAGATGGGGCGTTCAAATTCGGAGCGCCAGCCATTGGAAACGACGGTGTTCTTGGACTCGTCCACCTGCACAAAGCTGCCCGGCGGCAAGAGCGGGTACATGGTCAAATCTTCACTGCCGACATATCCGTAGGTGTATTCGCAATTCGCAAACTGTGCCAGGTAGGCCAAGGGAACTACTCCCCACTGCTCGACCAAACGCCCAATGTTGGAGGTAAAGCGCGGATCGAAGGCAGGATCCATTCTCACCGGAACCTGCACCGTGGAAACAGGCGCCAAAGCCTTGGAGAAATGAGAACGGGGAGGGGCAGCCAGATCCATATCCTCCACGATCGAACTCATCTCAATGCCGTACCAGGACAGCAGTTCGCTCACATCTCGGCGATAGATAACGGAAAGGGAATACAGCCGATAGATGCTGGGCACAACTCCCTTTGTCTCTATATCCGAAAGCCGGCTGGGAGGTAATGCAAATTCATCGCTTCCATGTTTTACCGCGATGCGCATGCTGGCATTCTCGACATCGCGCATCGTAAGGCCGAGCCGTTCGCGGAGCGCACGAAAGTTCTGTCCGCCTGATAACATCAATTCCCCCTCTGCCGGTCCATCGGCATTGCTTTTCGACCGGTACCGCTTCTCTAAATTCGGACGGGCGTATCCTAGGGGGAGCTGTTCTGGATTCGTAACGAATTCAGAAAGCTTGCGCGGTTTCATGCAAACGGAGCTATGTTGCCCCAAGCGCTTCCCTCGCATGAACCGCCTACTTCGGATGGCAGCCTTAGCAATGCCATCGAACACCTGGGATTATGCCTTGTTCAGGATGGTAAAGCTGTGACTCAACCTTCGCAAGCGAAATAGTGCGAGTAATCCTCCTCAGACCCGCCTTGGGAGGCGGGTCTGAGGGTAGCGTTGGTAACGAATCGGCTATTACTCTTCTGCTTCGACCAGCGGCATCTCGACCAAGTGTTCGCTAAGGAACCAAGCCTGCAGCTCATTGGTTCGTAACACGTCACTCACGACTAGATCGTTTGTGCCTTGATCACCCAAGTCGTCGGCTCGCTCCGCAAGTTCGCGGCATTGTCCAATGATCAGTTTGTGAGCATCCAGCAAGCGTGAGATCTGCACAGGAACCTCTTCGCGGCCGCGCGGGGGACGCTCAATTTGTGTGGTTTCCGCCACATCGTGTGCCATGGCGATGCTCAGGCCACCGAGCAATTGAATGCGTTCCGCGACACCGTCGACCAGTTCCGCTTGTTCGCCATAATGCTTATCGAAGAGCAAATGAAGTTGGTAGAACGTCGGGCCGGCTACCTGCCAGTGCGACTTCTTGTAGAGATCCCGCAGGGTCATGGTATCGGCTAGAAGCTGGTTCAGCTTTTCCGTCATTTCCAGGCGGACCGGTTCTTCCAGCTCCAGAGGCAACGCGTGCGTCACCGTGCCGTATTCCTGAATTTCGCGAGCTTTTTGGTGAAGGCGAGGCTGGGAGTTGAGCCCCCCGCCATGATTGCCAGAGGTTGTTTTCCGGGGCATGATGTGATTTCTCCTGGTTGGAAGTTTACTGAATCGATTTAAAGGAAGATCTGCGACCCTTGTTCGGCTTTAGAATGCCGTCGACGGTTTGGATGTTGCGGAGAGCCTGCCCGTTGCGGGTCGGCTGGCAAAATCGCGCAGTGCGAAAACAGGGACCGATGGACCGCCCGGAGTTACAAGGGGAACCGCCCGTGACCAGCAAAATTCCGGATTATTGTCTATGATGGATTATTCGTAGCAACCCCATGGAGAAAAAGCTGACGTGGCCGAGACTCTAAACGCCGAAATTCCGTCTACTTCTAACGGCTCCGAGGTGCTGGAAACCCGGGAATGGATTGATTCCCTGGATTACGTACTGTCCGCCGGGGGCCCGGAGCGGGCCGGAAGACTGCTGCAGCAACTTTCGCTGCACGCCCGTCGCGCGGCCGGCGTAAACCTGCCCTTCACCGCCACTACGCCCTACGTGAATACGATTCCTCCCCGCCAGCAGCCGCCATTCCCGGGCAGCCAGGCGATGGAGCGGCGTATCAAGAGCCTGGTTCGCTGGAACGCGCTCGCCATGGTGGTCAAGGCCAACAAGATGCAGGAGGGTATCGGCGGGCACATTTCGACCTACGCCTCCGCGGCCACGCTTTATGAAGTGGCGTTCAACCACTTTCTGCGTGCGCGTACCGCGGATGGCGATCGGGATGTCGTTTATTTTCAGGGGCATGCTGCGCCCGGGATGTATTCCCGCGCCTTCCTCGAAGGCCGCATTCCAAAAGAAAAGCTGCAGAACTTCCGGCGTGAGCTGAAGCCCGGGGGCGGGCTCACGTCGTATCCCCACCCGTGGCTGATGCCTGACTTCTGGGAATTCCCCACAGTTTCTATGGGGCTGGGGCCGATTCAGGCGATCTACCACGCGCGGTTCATGCGCTATCTGGAAGATCGCGGGCTGAAGAAGTCCGCCACCGGCAACGTGTGGGCGTTCATGGGTGACGGCGAGATGGACGAGCCCGAGTCCCTGGGTTCCATCACTCTGGCCTCCCGCGAGAAACTCGACAATCTCATCTTCGTGATTAATTGCAACTTGCAGCGTCTGGACGGCCCGGTGCGCGGCAACGGCAAGATCATTCAGGAACTGGAAGCCATCTTCCGCGGCGCGGGATGGAACGTCATCAAAGTGATCTGGGGCAGTGACTGGGACACCGTTCTCGAAAACGATCGTGACGGTCTACTGGTTCGGCGCATGGGCGAAGTCACCGACGGGCAATGGCAGAAATATTTCGTCGAGAGCGGCGCCTACTTCCGCCAGAATTTCTTCGGGACTGACCCACGTCTGCTCAAGATGGTCGAGCACTTCTCCGACGAACAATTATCCCGCATCCGGCTAGGTGGCCACGACCCCCTCAAAGTTCACGCTGCTTACAAGGCGGCAGTCGAACATCAAGGATCGCCCACGGTCATTCTGGCGAAGACCATCAAAGGCTACGGCCTGGGGGAAGCGGGCGAAGGCAAGAACATTACCCATCAGCAGAAGAAGCTGAACGACGAAGAGTTGCGCATTTTTCGCTCCCGTTTCGGAATTCCCATTCCGGACGAAGAACTGCATGATGCGCCTTTCTACCGTCCGCCGGATGATAGTCCGGAAGTCCGCTACCTGCAGGAGCGGCGCAAGCAACTGGGCGGTTATATGCCCGAGCGCAAAGTCAGCGCCACGCCCATCCAGCCGGTATCCGAATCGCATTTCGAGGAGTTCTGTAAGGGCACCGACGGCCGCGAAGTTTCCACGACCATGGTGTTCGTGCGGCTGCTGTCGAAGTTGCTGCGCGATCCGGAAATCGGCAAGCTGATCGTGCCCATCATTCCCGATGAAGCTCGCACCTTCGGCATGGAGGCGCTCTTCCGGCAAGTCGGAATTTACTCCAACGTCGGCCAGCTTTATGAGCCGGTGGACATGGACACCCTGCTCTACTACAAAGAGGCGAAGAACGGGCAGATTCTGGAAGAAGGCATTACCGAAGCCGGTTCCATGAGTTCGTTCATCGCCGCTGGAACCGCCTACGCCACCCACGGGATCAACACGATCCCGTTTTTCATTTATTACTCGATGTTCGGTTTCCAGCGCATCGGCGATCTGATCTGGGCTGCCGCCGATCAGCGCACTCGTGGCTTTCTCATCGGCGGCACCGCTGGCCGCACCACCCTGGCTGGAGAGGGCCTGCAGCACCAGGACGGCCACAGTCATGTGCTGGCCTTGTCCGTGCCCAATCTCATGGCGTACGATCCCGCTTTTGCCTACGAGATCGCCATCATTATCCAGGATGGCATTAAGCGGATGTATGTGGATCAGGAGTCCATCTTCTACTACCTGACCGTCACGAACGAGTTCTTACCGATGCCGCCTATGCCCGATGGTAAGGACGTGCGGGAGGGCATCCTCAAGGGCTTGTACCGTTACAAGACCTCCGGGAAAAAAGACGCCAAACTGCGGGCGCAGCTATTCGGCAGCGGAACCATCATGTACGAGGTGCTGAAGGCGCAGCAGATTCTGGAAGAGAAATACAACGTGGCGGCCGATGTCTGGAGCGTTACCAGTTACAAGCAGCTCTACCGGGACGGCAATGACTGCGAGCGCTGGAACATGCTGCATCCGGGAGCGAAACCCCAGGTGCCGTTTGTGACGCAACAGCTGAAAGATGCGCCAGGCGTATTCGTTGCCGCATCCGATTACATGAAAGTACTGCCCGAGTCTATTTCTCAGTGGGTCCCGCGCCGGTTGGTCTCGCTGGGAACGGACGGCTTTGGCCGCAGCGAGAATCGTGCCAGCCTTCGCGACTTTTTTGAGGTAGACGCGAAGCACGTCGTGCTGGCCACGCTGAACGCCCTGGCGAAAGAGGGCCAGATCAAACCAGATGCAGTGAAAAAAGCGATCAAAGATCTGGAAATTAATCCGGAGAAGCCGAACCCGGCGATCAGTTGATGTACCCCGTGCCATCGGTATTCCTGTGGTCAAGTGACAAAGTCAAACCACAGAAGAAACGGAGGGCACGGAGGTTCTACGAGAGAGCAGGGAGACAGACTGCGTGACCGAATTCAAGTTACCCGAACTTGGTGAAAACATTGAGCAGGGCGATCTGGTTCGCCTGATGATCGCTCCCGGCGCAAGCATCAGTGAAGGACAGCCGGTGATGGAATTGGAAACCGACAAGGCCATCGTGGAGGTTCCTTCTTCCCTGAGCGGCACCGTGCAGGAGATTCGCGTCAAGGAAGGCCAGAAGGTCAAAGTCGGCCAGGTAATCTTCACAGTTGAGAACGGCGCGGGAGCGAAAACAGAGAAGCGCGTCGAATCCAAAGCGCCGAAGGCCGAGGCTGCGGCTGCGGCGCAGTCGGGCCCACCCGCGAAGGCCGAGAAACCCGCCCCGGCACAGCCCACACAAAATCAAGCACCGCCATTTTCGGGACGGCGCTCCACTGACGGGGCGGCCCGAGGTGAATTCAAATTGCCCGAGTTGGGGGAGAACATTTCGCAGGGCGATCTGGTTCGACTGATGATTTCGCCGGGCGCGAAGGTTTCCGAGGGGCAGCCGGTGATGGAGCTTGAGACCGACAAAGCGGTCGTCGAGGTTCCGTCGTCGCTGAACGGTGTGGTGAAAGAGGTTCTGGTCAAAGAAGGCGAAAAAATCAAGGTTGGCCAAGTGGTCTTCACGCTGGAAGGTGGAGCGCCGGTCCAGCCCCAGGGAGCGACCTACGCGCCCGTAGAACATACCTCCGGCCAGCAAGCGGCACGGCTGGCATTTCAGGCCGCGATCCGCGCCGAGGGCAAAACCGAAGAGCAAGCCCTGCCGCCCGACCAACCTGTGCCCCAGCCTGCCGACTTCAGCATGCCCACGCAATTGAGCAAGGTTGCGGGGGTGGAGTCTCACGAGCCGGTCCCGGCCGCGCCCCACGTCCGCCGACTGGCGCGCGAACTGGGGGTGAATATTCATGAGGTCAAAGGGGCCGGCCCCTGGCGGCCGCATCAGCAAGGATGATGTCAAGGAATACGCCAAGACACTCATCAGCAATGCGGCCACGGCTCCTTCTCCCCGCGACGCCCGCTTTGTTGCCTCTGAGCTGCCGGATTTTAGCCTATGGGGCAAGATCGAGCGGGTTTCCATGCGCGGCGTGCGCCGCAAGACTGCCGAGCACCTTTGGGAAGCCTGGATTACCATCCCGCACGTCACCCAGAACGACCATGCCGACATTACTGAGCTAGAGCAGTTACGCGCGCGCTTTGCTCCTAAAGCTGAAGAAGCTGGCGGCAAGATGACCGTGACCGCCATCGCTCTGAAAGTCTGTGCTTCGGCGCTGAAGATATTTCCCCAGTTCAATGCCAGCATTGATATGGCGAAGGAAGAGATTGTTTATAAACAGTACATCCACATTGGGGTGGCGGTGGATACCGATCGCGGCCTGCTGGTGCCGGTGATCCGCGACGTGGACAAGAAGAACATCGTGGAGCTTGCCGCCGAACTGACCCAGTGTTCCCAAAAAGCGCGCGATAAAAAACTGACCCCGCAGGATATGGAAGGCGGGACCTTTACGATCACGAATCTCGGGGGGATTGGCGGCACCGGGTTCTCGCCGATCGTGAATTATCCGGAGGTGGCAATTCTTGGCCTGTCACGCTCGAATATCGCGCCCGTCTGGATGGAAAACAAATTTGAGCCGCGCCGGGTGCTGCCGCTCTCGCTTTCCTATGATCACCGATTAATAGACGGAGCCGATGCGGCCCGTTTCCTGCGTTGGATTGCCGAAGCTTTTGAACAGCCATTCCTGCTTTCTGTACAGGGATAGCCCGGGTTTCCTCTGTGCGACTCTGTGCCCTCTGTGGTTAAGAACCAATCATGACTGAAACTTCAAACTTGCATATTGCAGTCGTCGGCGGCGGACCCGGCGGATACGCTGCCGCTTTTCTCGCCGCGGATCTGGGCATGAACGTCACGCTTATCGATCCGGAAGCGAACCCCGGGGGCGTGTGTCTTTACCGTGGATGCATTCCCTCCAAAGCCCTGTTGCACGTCGCGCAGGTGATCGGCGAGTCGCGCCATGCCAAAAACTGGGGAATCGAGTTCGCTGAGCCGAAAATCGATGTAGCCCGCTTGCGCTCGTTCAAAGAAGGGGTGGTCAACAAGTTAACCGGCGGACTCGGCTTGTTAGCCAAGCAGCGCAAGGTGGAGCTCGTGCGCGGCGTCGCCGGCTTCGAGAATTCCAGCACACTGCATATCAAGAAATCTGACGGAAGCGAAGAGTCCCGGAGCTTTGATCGCATCATCCTGGCGACCGGTTCTCGTCCGGCGGTGATTCCCAGCCTCAAGCTGGACACCCCGCGCATGATGGATTCCACCGGGGCGTTGAATGTGAGTGACGTTCCCGGCAGCCTGCTAGTGGTTGGCGGCGGCTACATCGGTTTGGAATTGGGCACGGTGTATGCCGCGCTGGGGACGAAAGTCTCCGTGGTGGAAATGCTGCCTGGCTTACTTCCGGGCGCGGACCGCGATTTGGTGCTCCCGCTGCTCAAGCGGATGGAGAAGATTTTCGAAGCTATCCTGCTGAACACGACTGTCGAATCCGTGAAAGAAGAAGCCAATGGAATTCGCGTAACTTTCAAGGGCGACGCAGTCAAGGAAAAGGAAAAAGTCTTCGACAAAGTGCTGGTCTCTGTCGGCCGCAAACCCAATTCGGAGATTTCTGGCCTGGACAAGACGAAAGTGAAAGTCGGCCCGCGCGGTTTCATTCAGGTCAACAAGCAGTTGCAAACCGACGATCCGGCCATCTGCGCCATCGGCGATGTGGTTGGCGAGCCGATGCTGGCGCACAAGGCTTCTCACGAAGGGCGCACCGCGGTCGAGGCCATGGCCGGGCACAAAGTGGCATTCGAGCCCAACGCCATTCCCGCGGTTGTGTTCACCGATCCCGAAATAGCCTGGTGCGGGCTGACCGAAACGCAGGCGCAAAAAGAAAACCGCGAGGTAAAAATTGCCAAGTTTCCCTGGGCGGCTTCCGGACGCGCCATCACGCTTGACCGCCCCGAAGGCATGACCAAGCTGGTGATTGATCCCAAGACGGAGCGCGTGCTCGGCGTCGGCATCGTTGGAGTGAGCGCGGGCGAGATGATTGCCGAAGGCGTGCTCGCTATTGAAATGGGAGCGCTGGCCAAAGACGTTGCGCTGACCATTCACCCGCATCCCACACTCTCGGAAACGGTGATGGAGGCCGCCGAGGTCTTTTTCGGCACTAGCACACATATCTACCGACCGAAGGCTCGGTAGAACGGCGTCCGATCGTTATCGTCTGCCATGCGATTCCTCAGACCTTTTTGCTATGCCGCGTTATGTTTGGCTTTGCCGGCTAGCGTGGCTGCTCAGGAGAAACTCATCATGCACCCCCTCGCGGTCGAAACCTCGCAACTCACATCCACCGAACCCTCCTGGGCGCAAGCCTCCTCCAGCAAGCTGGAAGCGGAACTGGTTGCCAAGTACGGCGCAGCGCAGCGCCTGCGCCTTACCCGTGGCCTGCATCAGGTAACTGAATTCTGGCGGGCGGAAGACGGCAATGCCGAGGAATTTGAGGATTTCGTCCGTACCAACTTCGCCGGTGACCAGGCCACCCTCGATACCATGTTCAATCGCTTCGAGAGCCTGTTCGAACAACTCGACGGCCACATGCACGAGATCAACCGGGAGTTCCGCCAGCAGCTGGATCTGGATCGGGGGCCGATCCTGCCTTTCGACGAAGTCATCGGCGGATACGATCCGTCAGCCCATGTGCTCGACGATTTCTTCGCCAATAAGCTGGCCTTCACGGTCCTGCTGAATTTTCCGTTAACCACGCTCGATGAGCGGTTGAGAGAAGGCCCCAACTGGAGCCGCCGCCAGTGGGCGGAAGTGCGTCTGGCGCAACGCTTCGCCAAGCGCATTCCCGCCGAGGTCAGTCTGGCGATTGCGCAGGTCGATGCCGAGTCCAATAAATACATCGCTGAATACAACATCTGGATGCACCATCTGCTCACCCCGCAGGGGCAGCGCCTGTTCCCGCCGAAGATGCGGCTGCTGAGCCATTGGAATCTGCGCGACGAAATCAAGGCGGACTACCCCGACAAAGACAACGGCCTGGCCAAGCAGCGCATGATCCAGCAGGTGATGGAGCGCATCGTTACTCAGACCATTCCCGGGTCGGTGATCGACAATCCGGGCGTGGATTGGAATCCGTACAGCAACCAGGTCACGCCGGCCGCAGTGCAAGACGGCGATTCGGCAGGCAGCGCCAAAGCCAGTGACCTTCGCGAGCCGGATACGCGCTATGCCATGCTGCAGAAAACCTTCTTCGCCGCCAGGAAAGCCGATCCCTACTCGCCCACAGAACCCACATTGATTGCCCGCCGCTTCGAAGAGGATCGCGAGATTCCCGAGGTGCGGGTTCAGGCGATGCTCGAACAGGTGGTCACTTCGCCGCTGGTGGCGCAGACCGCCAAGCTGATTCAGTCGCGGCTGGGGCGTCCGCTGGAGCCTTTTGACATCTGGTACAACGGCTTTCGTCCCGGCAGCCAGTACAGCGAAGCCGAACTCGATGCCTTGGTCGAGAAGAAGTATCCCAGCGCCGAGGCCTACCAGAAAGACATTCCGAATCTGCTGATGAAGCTGGGCTTTTCGGCCGAGCGAGCGCGATATCTGGCGAATCATATTGCGGTCGATCCTTCCCGTGGCGCAGGCCACGCCATGGGCGCGGGAATGCGCGCAGAAAGGGCGCATCTGCGAACGCGGATCGGCAAAAGCGGCATGGACTACAAAGGCTTCAACGTGGCCGCCCACGAGATGGGCCACACCGTGGAGCAGACTTTTTCCTTGAACGACGTCGATCACACCCTGCTGCAAGGCGTGCCCAACACGGCTTTCACCGAGGCATTCGCCTTCGTCTTCCAGGGACACGATCTGGAATTGCTCGGCTTGCCGGCTCCGGATGCTCGCAGCCAGGCGGAGAGAATCCTGAACGATTTCTGGGGAACCTACGAAATCTCCGGCGTGGCGCTGGTGGATATGGTGGTCTGGCACTGGATGTACGATCACCCGCAAGCCACGCCCGGCGAGCTTAACCAGGCCACCGTGCACATTGCGAAGGACATTTGGAACCGTTACTACGCGCCTGTGTTTCACCAGAATGACGTCGTCCTGCTCGGCGTTTACTCCCACATGATTGATTCGTTTCTCTATTTGCCGGATTATCCGATTGGCCACTTGATCGCATTTCAGATCGAGGAGCAGATGAAGAAGGCCGGCTCCATCGGCCCGGAATTCGAACGCATGGCGGTCATGGGGCGCGTTACGCCGGATTTGTGGATGGAACACGCCACCGGGCGGCCGGTCGGGGCCGAAGCCTTACTCGAAGCCGCGCAGCATGCCTTGACGGTGGTCAGTTCGCCTCAATGATCCAGACCGGGCTATCTGAGGCTCGCTACTCCAGTACGCTGTCGTCCATTTTCTTTCTTCCCCAATCTTCGGCGGCCTGCACGAAGGCCAGAATGAGGGGATGCGGACTATCCGGTTTGGAGGAGAGCTGTGGCTGGAACAAGGTAGCTACAAAGAATTTATGTGTCGGTGACTCGATGGCGCGAATCTCCCCGCGCGGGCCGCGGGCGACAACCGGAAAGCCAGCCTCAATGGCGGCCCATTCGTACTCCGGGTTCACCTCGAAATTACAGAAGAATTCCTCGGCCACTTTTTCCTGACCGTAAAACGATTGCAGATAAGATCCGGGGCGCAAACGAATTTCAGGCAATATTCCCGAGAGTTTTGGAGAACCTGGGGCACGGTCCGGAACCGCGCACTCCACCGGGCGAATCACCACGTTCTTGGAATCGGAATGGTTCTCCGCGGAATCGGCGTCTTTGATGCCCAGAACATTGCGGACCAGTTCGATGAATGCGTGCTGAAAACCGCCGCAGGTTCCAAGAAAGGGCCAGTCGCATTCGCGCGCGAACTCAATGCCTTTCAACATTCCCTCGAAACTCGCATAGGGGCTTCCAGGAGAAGCCCAGATCCCGTCAAAGGTCGACAGCCGTTTCCTCACGTCCGAACCGAGAAGGGAGGGCGTAGGAACCCATTCCGGCTGCAGAACCAGGTTCAGCTTCCTGGCGGCGTGCTGTAAAGAGGCCTCCGTTGCATGATGAGAGCGGAACGCGGGGTTGAAATCGCCGAGGATGCCGACGCGAACCGCCTCTTTCATCCCGCCATTCTAACCGAGGGCTTGGCGGCCGGTTCGTGTCATTGTGGGACTCCGCAAGCTTCCAGACGGGTGACTTTGGTCACCCACTAGTTCCTTACCGCATTGCGGCGTCCGAGCCGGGCACCCTAAAATTTCTAGTGAGTTAGCACGTCTACCTGACCCTTCATGCCGGAAACAAATCATCACGACCGCGCCGAAGCCGCCAAACTCGTGGAGCAGGCGGAGAAGCTGCTGCAAAAAGGCAAAACCGCCGAAGCCCTGGACACCTATCTTCGTGTACTGGCTGTGGATCTTGCCAATGACGCTGCCCGCCAAATGGCGGCCGACCTCTGCCTTTCCATGCAACGGGTTCCCGAAGCGGTAAACTTGCTGGGGGAGATGTTCGAACGCCAGATTCAGGCCGGTGATGCCACCCGGGCCAGCCTGACCTACAAGAAATTGTGCCGCTATGCCAAGCCCACCTGGGAACAGCGGCTGCGCTTTGGTCAGCTACTGGAAAGTTCCAACCGGAAGTTGGCTGCGGAGACCTACGAAACCGTCATTGAAGAGCTGGTCAAGCTGGGCGACAAATCCAATGCACTCGGTGTGCTGAAGCTGGTCGTGGGTCTGGACCCCGGAGAAAAGAATCTGATCCGGCTGGGCGAGCTTTCCTCGCAAGTGGGAGACAGCAACGGAGCTGCAGCCGCATTTCTACAGCTCGGTCAATTGGCAGAGGCGCAGGCTCGGGACGCAAGCCCGTATTTTGAGCGTGCCTACGCCGAAAATTCCAGAGATGAAACGATTGCGTTGGCTTACGGCAAAAGCCTGCTGGCGCAAGGCCAGGCAGGGGCGGCGATTTTCGTCTTCGAGCCGCACTTGAATGCGGCGCCTGACTCGCAGGAAATGCGCGAGAACTATGGCAAAGCGTTGCTCATGGCTGGTCGCCTGACTGAATCCGAACCCTATCTATGGGAGGTCTTCGAGCAGAATCCTTCGCGGCTGCAGGAAGTCTCCAATCTGATCGGTCTGTTCATTGATGCAAAGCAGGATGCCGAAGCGGTGGCTTTGGCTCGCAAGCTGGAGCAGGTGCAGCGTCGCCGGGGTGACCGGAAATCCTTCGCTGCCATGATGCAGGACCTGGCTGCCGGCCACCGTGCCTCGCCCGACGTCCTGGAATACATGAGCGAAGTGTTCAACGCGGCCAATCGCGAGACGGACTACGCGGAGACCTTGCTCAAGCTGTTTGACCTTTACTGCGGTCTGGGGAACTATAACAAGGCAGCCGACTGCCTCGACCGGGCGGCGGAGGTAGACGCCTATGAGCCCGGCCATCAGAAGCGCCTGGAGTTGCTGCGCGGGAAGATTGATGAGAACCGCTACAAGGTGATCGCCTCGCGGTTCACGGGTTTGGGGAAATCTTCACCCGAACCGGTACACGCCGGGACGCAGCCAGTAATGGGAGCGGCGGCCTTGCAGGATCTCATCCTGCAGGCGGAAATTCTGGTGCAGTACGGTATGCGTGCCAAGGCGCTCGAGCGGGTGCAGCGCATCCAGGAGCTTTTCCCCGGCGAGGAACAGCGTAATGAAGATCTGCAGCGGCTGTACTTAGCCGTGGGACTCGTGCCGAAGTATGTGCCGGCGCCCCCTCCAAAGGAACCGGCTGTGGCTGCACCTCAACCTGCTCCCACGGTTGCGCCGCCTTCTGAAATGGCGGATGTCAGCAGCTTGACCCGCGTCACCGAAATCTCCCGCAAGCTCAACCGGCAAAATACTGCGGACGCGGTGATGACGACGGCGGTCAGCGAAATTGGTGCGCAATGGAGCGTAAGCCGGTGCATTCTGGCGCTACGCAAGCCGGGACTCGCGCCGGCTGCCCTCACTGAATATTGTGCGCCTGAACTACAGCCTGGAATCCCAAGTGTTCGAGAACAAATCGTGGCTGCGGTCCAGGACCAGGCGATTCGCAAGGGAGCGCTAATCCTGCCCGACTTGCGGGTCACCACCGAGTTCGCGGAAATCTGTGAAGCTCTGAATGGCCTGGAAACCGACGCCCTGCTGGCCCTTCCGCTTAGTGACGGGAAAGATCAAATGGGGGTTCTCGTCCTGCTGCACAATGCTCCCCGCGTCTGGCATTCCAGCGATGTGATGGTGCTGCGCACGATCTGCGAGCAAATCGTGACTGCCCTGCACAATGCCGGCCTTCGGCGACTAGTAAGAAACCTTTCCGTAACCGACGAGGGCTCGGGCCTGCTGAAACGCGCCTCTTACCTCGATCTTTTGATGGGAGAGGCGCGACGCTCGCTCCAGCAGAAGACGCCCTTGACAGTAGCTCTGTTGCAGTTTGGCAAAGCGACAGCTCTGGTCAGGGAGTTTGGCGAATCCGCCGTCGAAGCGGCCCTGCAGCAGCTTGCCCACGTTTGCACCGCCAACATCCGGCAAAATGATCTGGCATTTCGGTATGACACCACGACCATCGCTCTGGTGCTGGGCCAGGTCGGAGAAAAGGGAGCGCTGTCTGCGGTGAATCATCTGCGCCAACTGACAGAGTCGGTGCGGCTTCCCGGACGTGACGAAGCCATCCCATTCAACTGCGGTGTCGCCGAAGCCGCAGTCCGTCCGGAATTCGATCCTGCAGATATCGTCACTGAGGTCATCAACCGTGCGGAACAGGCGCTGGAGGAGGCTGCGGTGCAAGGTCCGGGGGAAGTGGTCGCTCTGGAAGCTTTGTATGCGGCTGCAGCCGTGGCATAGGATTCGAGTACAACCCCTCCTTCGGATTTAGCGCGATCAACGCCGCTTTCGAATAACTGCCTGATTCATTTCCTTGACTAGACCGGTTTCGCAAACGATCTGCTCCGGTGTACCCTAGCAACAACTTCGATTCTCATGAAGGTAACGGGGCGCATCAGACGGCAACATTTACGAATTTGAAGCCATGAACTTCGCCAACCTAATCCTCGAGAAGAAAGCGGCGACCGCCTACGTGACGGTCAACCGTCCCAAAGTGTTGAATGCTCTCAACGTCGCCACGGTCACCGAACTTGGCCAGGTTTTTTCTGAAATCCAGAAGGACGAGAGCACGCGCACCGTGATCCTCACGGGAGCAGGGGAGAAAGCCTTCGTGGCTGGGGCAGACATCAGTGAACTGGCTGATCTGGACGAGGCCAGCGGGAAGGAATTTGCCCGGAGCGGACAGGCAGTATTCGATCAGATCGAGAATCTGGGCAAGCCGGTAATCGCCTGCGTGAACGGTTTTGCACTCGGGGGTGGCTGCGAACTGGCCATGGCTTGCACCATGCGCCTGGCCAGCGAAAATGCGAAGTTTGGCCAGCCGGAAGTGAAGTTGGGAATCATCCCGGGCTATGGCGGGACGCAGCGCTTGCCGCGTCTGGTGGGTAAGGGCATGGCATTGCAGCTATTGCTGACCGGCGAGATTATTACTGCGCAGGAGGCGCTGCGGATCGGGCCTGGTGAACGAAGTTACCTCTTCAGCCGACTTGATTTCTCGGGCAGAAGCGATCGCACAAAAAATTCTTGCCAATGGACCCGTTGCTGTGCAGCGTGTGCTGGAAGCGGCGAATCGTGGACTGGACATGACTCTGGCGGAGGGCCTGCAAATAGAGGCCGACTTGTTTGCCACCTGCTGCACCACGGCTGATAAGAAGGAAGGAACGACAGCTTTTCTGGAAAAGCGGACGCCGCAGTTCCACGGGGAATGAATTCCATTGGCCGATTATCCGTGCGGACCGGTCCGGCTTCTTCTATGATGTTCCCTGATTATTCGTGTCATCGGTCGCACCAAAGTTTCATGAAAAAACATAGTGTTGTGAAAGCAACACAGCGGAAACCTAAGTCGTCTGTCAGAACATTGGAAGGGAAGCTGACTGCCGCCGGAGCCCGCTTCGGCGTCGTAGTATCCCGCTTTAACTCGTTCATTACCGAACGACTTCTGCAGGGAACGTGGGACGGGCTTTTGCGGGCCGGCTCCGAAGAGGCAGATATTTACATCGTTCGCGTTCCCGGAGCTTTTGAAATTCCTTCCGCCGCCCGAACTCTGGCCGAGACGAAAAGGTATGACGCCATCATTTGCCTCGGCTGTTTGCTTCGCGGAGACACGGTGCATTACGACGTCATCGTGAACGAAGTCGCGCGCGGCATCGGCCAGTCCGCCCAGGAGACCGGGGTGCCGCATGCTTTCGGCGTGCTCACCTGCGAAACGCTGGAGCAGGCCATTGACCGTGCCGGACTGAAGATGGGCAACAAGGGATTCGAGGCCGCGCTGGCTGCGGTGGAGATGGCGAATCTGAAGAATGCAGTCGTTGGTCGTTCGTCGTTGGTCGTTGGCAAAACCAAGGCTCTGCGCCGCAAACCATTTCGCTCTGCAAATTCAAAAGCGAAACATTGAAAATCTCCGCTACCATTTCATGAAGACTGTAAACTGAGTCTGCGGTTCACAAGTTCACAGCCACCGACCAAGGATCAAGGACCAAGGACTGCTCCATGGGCACCCGCCGCAAATCCCGCGAACTGGCGCTGCAGATGCTTTTTCAGCTCGATATGGGCAAGCAGCAGCCCGACGAAGTCCGCCGCACCTTCTGGAAGGAGCGCGATTCCATTGGCCACGAGGAGCGCGGATTTGCCGAAGATTTATTTCGCCTGGCCAGCGACCGCTCCGGCGACATCGATGCTCTCATTGAGCGTCATGCCGAGCATTGGCGCATGGACCGCATGGCGGCAGTAGACCGTAATTTGCTGCGTGCTTCGGTGGCGGAACTGCTTGGCTATCCTTCTACGCCCCGGGCGGTGGTGATCAACGAAGCCATCGAGATTGCACGAAAATTCTCCTCGCCGGAATCGGTGCAGTTCATCAACGGCGTGCTGGACAGCGTAGGGCGGGAACTGGAAAAGGCCCAGGTCCAGGACGTCTGAGCATGTATTAGGGCTGGACCGCAACCAAGTCAGGGTTGCAGGCAAAAGCGACGGTTCCGCTCCCCGTCTGGCCGCTGGCCGTCACTCCGATGGCATTGCCAACGGTAAACGTTCCATTCCCTAGCGCCGCAATCGTAAAGGCTCCGTTGTTGCCGTTGTTGGACATCCCCGTGACGGTGATCCTGCGCCCAACCTGCAGTGCCGGACCGGAACTCAAGGTGTACGAGTAGACGGTGGTCGAGCCGCTTTGCGTCGCGCCTGTGATACTCACCACACTTTGCGTCGGGAACTCGACGTTACCGCACAGCCCGGCCTGCAACTGAGACGTATTCTGCTGGAACGAGATCTGCTGGAGATCGGCTCCGCCAGCGCGAGTGCTAAGAAAGTGAACCGTACCATCGCTCGCCCCGACGTAAAGTGCGGATCCGTCTGGAGTGGCCGAAGCCTGCAACGGCAATACGTTTCCCGTGAGTTGGATAGCCGAGGTTGCTCGCCCAGCCACGTTGAAGACTAAGACGCTCCCCGAGCTCTCCGTGAGTAAGTAGGTGGAGGAGCCATCGCTCGAGACAATAGCCTGGGTGGGGACGAAGTTGCCCTGACCCAGATTTACAAAAGACGCTGAGTTACTAACCGCAGCCGGACAGGTGGTATGAATATTGCTTGCGGTCAACAGTTCGATGCCGGGCGATTCCACTCCCAGTATATGAATTCCGTCCGGAAGTGCCCTTAGATATTGAGGAACTCCCGTGGTTGCGACGCCCTGCACCATGGAGTCATCGCAGGTTCCTCGTACCATCGCACCTGCGGGATCGCCTCCCGCGAGGTAAGCAAAAGCCCCATTTGCAAGGAACGTCACATCCTTGATTGGCGAGCTCAGGGAGATGGTCTTCAGGGCGTCCAGCTTGGAATACACATACAATGTGCTGCCTGCAGCGATGTAGGCTTTTAATCCATCGGGTGAGAAAGCGGCCGCGGTAGCTCCGGAAATATTCAACGCGAGGTTGCTGTTGGTGGTGCAAGAGCCGCTACTTGCGGTGCTGGTCGCAGCTCCCGACGTGCAGGTGAAAACGTAAACCTTATTCGGGCTATCCACTGTGTTTGAAACGATGGCGGTGCCTCCATCCGGCGAGACCGCTAGCACCTTACCTGCCACCGGAGGATACTGCGACACTGCCTTGCTCGCGACGCTTAATACCATGATGCCTCGCGTGCCCAGCTCTCCTGTATCTGTTCCCAGGTAAGCCATTGTGCCTTGCCGGTTAAATACCATTGAGTTCGGCGTCGCCGGTAACGAGATCAGTGAGCCCACCGTCGTTGCAGGAGCATTATTGGTGATCGCGGTTGACAGGAGAGCCAGTTCACTAATGCATCCGTCGGTGCCTTTGCAGCCGGTGGTGGTGACCCATGTCGTTGTTGCCGCCGCGGTCCCTGTCGTGGTGGATGCAGGAGGTCCGGCGACAACCGTGATCGGCTGCGGCGGATAGACGGGATTGGAAGGGAACACATTGATGTTGCAGTTGGGCGGCGTGCAGGTAGCGATAATCGCGGCGCCCCCGCCGGAGGATGTGGCGGTCGCCGTAAAGTTGCTGCTTGATCCGGTAGCACAGTTCGCGGACCCGGTATTCACCGAAGCGAAGTCGGAGGAACACCACGTCAAGAACGTGCCTGATATGTTGTTTCCTCTGGTGTCGGTCACCGTCGCGGTGAGGGACGTGTTACTCCCGCGCGCGGGGAAAACCGTGTTATCTCCTCCATTGCTCGGGGCAAGTGTAATGGACTGAACCAGGCAGGTGTTGAAAGCAAAAGGTGTGCTCGACACACCGCTCACAGCCGCAACGATTGGAGTCGTGCCAGGCACATTGGCGGTAATTTTTGCTTGGCCGGGTAGCAGGCCATCCACCGGACTGCTGGTGGTAGCGGCAGTAATGCTGGCGACGTTCGCATTGCCGGCTTGCCATGTAAACGGACCTACCGAGTCCGTAATGTCCAGCCCGGGCGCAGGGCCCCCCTGGCGACTGTAAGCGGTGGCCTGGTAATTGAAGGTTTCCCCCTTGGAGAAGCAAGGATTAATCTGTCCCGGCTGCCCCGCTTGTGGAATAACTACCACAGAATCAATGTGTTGATGTACGTAGATCGTCGTGGGGGGGCTGCTGATCCCTTGCGCCACCGCCGTTACCGTGGCTACGCCTACCGTACCCGGGGTGCAGACCGTGGGAGCGGTGAGCGAATTCCAGGAGCCGGCGCATGCCAGCCCAGTACTGCTGATGGTTAACACCGCCGGATTACTTGACTGGAAGGAAATCGGCGTCGACAGCGTGCTGTTGGAATTATTGGTAGCGGAAGCTGAGAAGGCAGCCGTTTTGCCTATTTCCAGGGATCCCGTAGGAGTAGGCGTGAGCGTGACCTTGGTAGGAGTGGGGTAGGTGGTCACCGTAGAAACCGGGTTGCTGCTGCCACAGCCAGAGAAACATTCCACCAGTAATAGGAAAACGGCAACTCGTCCCAACCGAAGCAACCTACCCATGCACCCTCCCCGCCCGCTGTTTCCTCAGGAGGCGAGCACCCTTCTTCAACAAAACTGCCAGTGTAGAGGCTATTAATAGATTCATCAAGTTTAGGGGCGAATGAAATCGCACGCCGATCAGACCCCAACCGTATCGAGGCGCTGATCACGCCTACAGCGAATACGGACGACCCTTTCTGCTTGAGGTGTGCGCCACCGTAATCGGCTTTGGCAATGGGATGCGCCAATGTACCGTTGACGATGTGTGAATGGTGTTGGTATATTTATAGGGTTCCGCGAGTACATTCTGGCTTGTCTGTAGTGCGTAGACTTTTCGGCTGCGCGCGTGAGCGTGCGGAAAGCCCGAAAAAGCGCAGCTAGCTTTTAGAAACACGTTTCCCGGAAACATTCGGAAGCGCCCTCGCTGAAACGCTTCGCGACAACCTCCCGCCCTGAAAAGCAAGTGGGAAGCTATGCGAAGCGAGGTGGACGAAACGGAGCATCTCCTGGCATTTGCCCGGCTTGATGCCACCGTCGTTCGCGTTAGTCTGAATCGAGAGTTTCCCGGCGCGAGTGCGTCGCGGGAAGTATGGCAGGTAATGACCCCTGCCAGCCCCTGAAATCAGGGAAATTTGAGAAGCGGCGGCTTTGCGCTTCCCTGCGGCGTGTTGCGCGCTGGAGAGAGCGGTCGAGGAGCAGATAACGGTGCCTACTTTTAATCAGTTGGTGCGGACGGGGCGGAAGCGCACGCGCTACAAGACCGCCAGCCCGGCGCTGCAGGCCTGTCCGCAGAAACGCGGAGTCTGTACGCGCGTGTATACGCAGACGCCCAAGAAGCCGAACTCTGCCTTGCGCAAAGTGGCTCGCGTGCGGCTTACCAATGGCATTGAGGTTACAAGCTATATCCCCGGCGTTGGCCATAACCTGCAGGAGCATTCGATTGTGCTGGTGCGCGGGGGCCGCGTGAAGGATCTGCCCGGGGTGCGCTATCACGTGATTCGCGGCACCCTCGATTCGGTGGGTGTGGCGAACCGCAAGCAGGGCAGGTCGAAGTACGGAGCGAAAAGACCGAAATAGATTGTGTGGAGACGGAGCTTGCTCCGTCCGGGCGGGCAAGTTCCAGTCCAGTCCAGCACAGCTCTAGCAGGAGCTAAAAGTTAAATGCCTCGAAAAGGATATATCGCCAAGCGAACCGTAGAGGCCGATCCGGTCTATGGGTCGGATCTGGTCACCAAGTTCGTCAATTCCATGATGTGGGCGGGGAAGAAGAGCACCGCCGAGGGCATCTTTTACGAAGCCCTGAACCGTCTGCAGCAAAAGGGCGGCGATGAGCCCTTGAAGTTGTTTAAGAAGGCAGTGGAGAATGCCAAGCCGTTGCTGGAAGTGAAGACCCGCCGGGTGGGTGGCGCGAACTATCAGGTGCCGGTGGAGGTGAATCCCGACCGGCGTACTTCGCTTGCCATCCGCTGGTTAATTACCTATTCGCGCGGGCGTGGTGAAAAGGGAATGATTGACAAGCTGACCAATGAGTTGCTCGACGCGGCCAATGGCCGTGGCGCTGCGATCAAGAAGAAAGAAGATGTACACCGCATGGCGGAGGCCAATAAGGCGTTCGCGCATTACCGGTGGTAGAAAGGCAGCCGTTGGCCGCTACCTTGTGGCTTTACAGTGAGCGGCTGAGAGTTTGGCTAAAGGCCAAGAGCTAAGGGCCAAATGCTGGTTTTAGTGAGTCCCGGAAAGTAGTAGAGAAGACAGTGCCCAGAAAAGTCCCATTAGATCGCTGCAGGAACATCGGCATCATGGCCCACATCGATGCCGGTAAGACCACTACGACGGAGCGCATCCTGTTCTATACGGGCCGGACGCACCGCATCGGAGAGGTCCACGAAGGCACTGCGACCATGGACTGGATGGAGCAGGAGCAGGAGCGCGGCATCACGATTACCTCCGCCGCCACCACCTGCACCTGGCGCGACATCCGTATCAACATTATTGACACACCCGGCCACGTGGACTTCACCGCCGAGGTGGAGCGGTCGCTGCGCGTGCTCGACGGCGCGGTAGCCGTGTTTGACGCGGTGCACGGGGTGCAGCCGCAGTCAGAAAAGGTATGGCGGCAGGCCGATAAATACGGCGTCCCGCGCATTTGTTTCATCAACAAGATCGACAAGATGGGCGCCGATTTTGAGCATGCCGTGGACACCCTGCGCAAGCGCCTCAACGCCAAGCCGGTTGCGATCCAGATTCCCATCGGGCAGGAAGATAAGTTCAAGGGCGTGGTGGATCTGCTGACCATGAAGGCGATCATCTGGAACGATGAGACCATGGGCGCGGAATACGTCACCGAAGAGATCCCGGAAAATCTGAAGAAGAAGGCGGAAGCCTTTCACGCGCAGCTGGTAGAAACCGTCGCCGAGAACGATGACGAGATTCTGCACAAGTTTCTGGAAGGCGAGGAGATCACGGCGGCCGAGTTGAAGGCCTCCCTGCGCCGCTCCACCATTGGATTGAAGTTATTCCCGGTTGTGGTCGGGACGGCGTTCAAGAACAAGGGCGTTCAGCCGCTGCTCGATGCGGTTGTCGATTATCTGCCTTCTCCGCTGGATGCGCCGGAAACCAAGGGAATCAATCCGGACAACAAAGAGCATATCGTCCGCCATGCCGACGACAAAGAGCCCTTCTCGGCGCTGGCGTTCAAGATCATGGCGGACCCGTTTGTAGGCCAGTTGACCTTTATTCGCGTTTATTCCGGCGGGCTGCAATCCGGCCACTCCGTGCTGAACTCCCGCACCGGAAAGGCCGAGCGCATTGGGCGTCTGCTCAAAATGCACGCCAACAAGCGCGAGGACATCAGCGAAATTTGGGCGGGCGATATCTGTGCCGTGGTTGGACTGAAGAACGTCGGCACCGGCGACACGATTTGCGACGAGAAGCACCCCATCACCCTGGAGTCGATCACTTTCGCGGTGCCCGTGATTTCCGTGGCAGTCGAGCCCAAGACCAAGGCCGATCAGGAGAAGATGGGGCTCGCGCTGGCCAAGTTGGCACAGGAAGACCCCACTTTCAAGGTTCACACCGATCCGGACAGCGGGCAGACCATCATCAGCGGCATGGGTGAGCTCCATCTGGAAATCATCGTGGACCGCATGATGCGCGAGTATAAGGTCGAAGCCAACGTGGGCAAGCCGCAAGTGGCCTACCGCGAGACCATTCGCAGGCACGCCGAGGCCGAAGGCAAGTACATTCGTCAGACCGGCGGCCGCGGCCAGTACGGACACGCGAAGATTTATCTCGACCCGCAACCGCCGGGCTTGGGCTATGAGTTCGTCAACGACATCGTGGGCGGCTCGGTGCCCAAGGAATTCATCAAGCCGATCGACCAGGGCATTCGGGAAGCGCTCGAAGGCGGCATACTCGCCGGTTATCCGATGGTGGACGTGAAGGCCACGCTGTACGACGGCAGCTATCACGACGTCGATTCGAACGAGATGGCGTTCAAAATCGCCGGTTCGATGGCCTTCAAGGAAGCTGCGCGCAAGGCCTCGCCGGTCCTGCTGGAGCCGGTGATGGCGGTCGAAGTCGTTACCCCGGAAGATTACGCCGGCGCCATTATGGGCGACTTGAGCTCGCGCCGCGGGCGCATCGAGGGCATGGAGCATCGCGCCGGTTCGCAGGTGATCAAGGCCATCGTGCCGCTGGCCGAGATGTTTGGCTATGCCACACACATGCGTTCGAGCACGCAGGGGCGCGCCGAGTACTCGATGCACTTTGCGCGTTATGAGGAGGCTCCCCGCTCCGTTGCAGAGGAAATCATCGCCAAGGTGCAGGGAGCGACGAGATAGGTCGTGTGGGGGCGGGGATTGCCCCGTCCAGGCAAAATAAATCCGGCGGAGCAGGCTCCGCCGCTACGCAATAAAGGATTAGGTTAGGGCAGAGGAAACTGAAATGGCGAAAGAAAAATTTGACCGCACCAAGCCGCACTGCAACGTAGGGACGATTGGTCACATTGACCATGGCAAGACCACGCTGACGGCGGCCATTACCCGGGTGTTGCAGAAGCATAACCCGAAAATCGTGTTCCGCTCGTTCGACTCGATCGATAACGCGCCGGAAGAGAAGGCGCGCGGCATCACCATCGCGACGGCGCACGTGGAGTACGAGACGGCCAACCGTCACTATGCGCACGTCGATTGCCCGGGCCACGCCGACTACATCAAGAACATGATCACGGGCGCGGCGCAGATGGATGGCGCCATCTTAGTCGTGGCGGCCACGGATGGTCCGATGCCGCAGACCCGCGAGCACGTGCTGCTGGCGCGGCAGGTGGGTGTGCCCTATATCGTGGTGGCGCTGAACAAGTGCGACGCGGTGGACGATCCCGAACTGCTCGATCTGGTCGAACTCGAAGTGCGAGAGCTGCTGAAGTCGTATCAGTTCCCCGGGGATGACGTGCCGGTGATCCGGCTTTCTGCTTTAGGGGCTTTAAACGGGGAAGAGAAGTGGGAGAAGCAGATCGATGCGCTGATGGAGGCGGTGGACAAGAGTGTGCCGCAGCCGGCGCGCGAATTGGACAAGCCCTTCCTGATGCCGATTGAAGATATCTTCTCGATCCAAGGCCGCGGCACGGTAGTGACGGGTCGAATCGAGCGCGGCAAGGTGAAGGTGGGCGAGGAAGTGGAGATTGTCGGCTTCCGGGACACGCGCAAGACGGTGGTGACCGGGGTGGAGATGTTCAAGAAGCAGCTGGACGAAGGCATGGCGGGCGACAATGCCGGGCTGCTGCTGCGCGGCATTGCCAAAGAGGATGTCGAGCGCGGCATGGTGCTGGCCAAGGGCGGCTCGATCACGCCGCACACCAAGTTTAAAGCCGAAGTCTATATCCTGACCAAGGAAGAAGGCGGGCGGCACACGCCGTTTTTCAAAGGCTACCGGCCGCAGTTTTATCTTCGTACCACGGACGTGACGGGAGTAGCCGAGCTACCTGCCGGCACGGAGATGGTGATGCCGGGCGACAATGTGCAACTGGTGATTGAGCTGATCACGCCGGTGGCGATGGAGAAAGGCCTGCGGTTTGCGATCCGCGAAGGCGGACATACGGTAGGCGCGGGAACGATTTCGGAGATTGTTCAGTAACGTGTAGGGACGGGGCTTGCCCCGTCCGGGCGGAGCAAGCTCCGCCGCCACACAACAGAAGCGGGTTGCAGCATCCCGCATGATCTTTCCTTCCGGGCTTCGAAGTGAAGACGGCCGGAAGGGGTAAGCGAGAGTCCCAAAAGTGATAGGCAACGAGAAAATTCGCATTCGGTTGAAGGCGTACGATTACCGCATTCTGGACCAGTCCACCGGTGAAATCGTCGAGACGGCGCGGCGCACCGGAGCGCAGATCGCGGGCCCGATTCCCCTGCCCACGATGAAGAACAAGTACTGCGTGCTGCGGTCGCCGCACGTGGACAAGAAATCGCGCGAGCAGTTCGAGATCCGCACCCACAAACGGCTGCTGGATATTCTGGATCCCACGCCGCAGACGGTGGATGCATTGATGAAGCTCGATCTCCCGGCGGGCGTGGATGTGGAGATCAAGGCGTTCGGGAAAGAACATAAGTAGGTCGTGTAGGGACGGGGCTTGCCCCGTCGCCACACAGCCGGTGGTTGATCGCGGAGTTGAAGATTATGGCAAAAGTCGCGGGCATTCTGGGCAAAAAAGTCGGCATGACGCAGTTGTTCGATTCCAAGGGCGACGTGCGTCCGGCGACCGTGCTGCAGGCGGGGCCTTGCGTGGTCACGCAGCGCAAGAACGAAACCCGTGACGGCTATGCGGCGGCGCAGTTGGGCCTGGTTGAGTTTGTGAAAGAGTCGCGGCTGACCAAGCCGATGCGCGGCCATCTCGGCAAAAACAACCTGCCGCCGGTCAAATTCGTTCGCGAAGTGCCGATTGAGGTCGAAGAAAAGCCCCAGGCTGACGGCGACGGCCTGAAGGCCGGCGAGAGGGTGCTGGTGGATATCTTCGACGGCGAAAAGTTTGTGGACATCGTCGGAGTGAGCAAGGGGCACGGCTTTCAGGGTGTGGTCAAACGCCACCACTTCGGCGGCGGGCCTAAGTCGCACGGTTCGATGTTTCAGATCACCGGCTCCATCGGTTCCTCGGCATTTCCTTCGCGGGTGTTCAAGGGGATGCGCATGTCCGGCCACATGGGCAACTCGCGCATCACGGTTCGCAACCTGCGCGTGCTGGGCGTCGACAAGGAAGACAATTTACTTGTGGTAGAAGGCGGAGTGCCCGGCCCGAACGGCGGATATGTGGTGATCACCAAGGCCAAGAAGCCGCCCAGAGAGCGCCGCGGATTTGCCGGGGCGGCGACGGTGGATCCGTTGAAGGCGGCCAAGCGGGCGGCCAAGAAGGGGTAGCAGGATCGTGTAGGGACGGGGCTTGCCCCGTCCGGCGGAGCAAGCTCCGCTTCCACACAGGTAACAATATGGCAACGATTGACATTCATAATCTGGCTGGCGAGAAAGTGGGGACGCTCGACCTCGCCGATGAGATTTTCGGCGCGGTGAACGAGGACCTGCTCTGGGAAGCGGTAAAGCACTACCGCGCCGCACAGCGGGCGGGCACGCACGCCACCAAGAACAAGAAGCTGGTTTCCGGCGCGGGCAAAAAACTTTGGAAGCAAAAGGGTACCGGCCGGGCGCGTGTCGGGTCTATTCGTTCGCCCCTGTGGCGGCATGGCGGCACGGTGCATGGTCCGCAACCGCGCTCCTACGATTACACGTTTCCCCGCAAGAAATTGCTGGGGGCGCTACGCTCGGCGCTGGCGGCGAAGTTTGCCGACGGAAAATTGACTGTGGTCAATGCCTTCGACGTGAAGGACGCCAAAACAAAACCGTTTCGCGCGGCCCTCGACAATTTGAAGGTGGATCGCACCGTCCTGCTGGTGGAAGATTCACGGCATGACAATCGCAATCTGGAGCTCAGTTCGCGCAATATTGACGGGCTGGAACTGGTCAGCGGAAGCGAAGTTCATCCCTATCATCTGCTGCGCTACGACCGGGTGATTTTCTCGCAACCGGCGATCGAGAAGATGCAGGTATCGCTGAAGAAATCGGCCTCGAAACGGCAGCACGGAGCGGCGGAAGGTGAAGGACAGAAGCAGGCCAAAAGCGCGCCCCGGCGGCGCGTGCGCCATGACAAAGCGGCGGAGGTGGCGTGATGAAGACGGCATATCAAATTATTCGCCGCCCGGTGATTACGGAAAAGGGCCTGGCCATCAAGGAGAACCAGAGCACGCTGGTGTTCCAGGTGGCGCCCAAGGCGACTAAGACCGAAATCAAGGAAGCGGTGCAGGCGATTTTCAAGGTGAAGGTGCATTCGGTGCGTACCGCGCTTTATCCCGGGAAAGAGCGGCGCCGCGGCAAGTTTGCCGGCTACCGCCCGGACTGGAAAAAGGCTTACGTACGGCTGAAGTCCGGCGAGAAAATGCCGGAGTACGCGCAGAATTTGTAAGGCGGCCGTTGGCCGTTAGCCTTTGGCCGTTGGAGGCAGTGGCGTTGGACGGCGGCAAGAAAAGCTAAGAGTTAACAGCTGGAAGCTAAGAGCTGATTTTATGGCAATCAAGACCTACAGACCGACAACCCAGACGCTGCGGTATCGCACCACGCTGGTCAATGACGACCTGACGACGACGCAGCCGCACAAGCCCTTGCTCGAGCCTAAGCGGCGCAGCGGGGGGCGGCGGAATTCGGGGGACATCACCCTCTGGCACCGCGGCGGGGGACACAAGCGGAAGCTGCGCATCATCGACTTCAAGCGCGACAAGACGGGTATTCCGGCCACGGTGGCGACGATCGAATACGATCCCAACCGCTCGGCGCGCATTGCGCTGCTGGCCTATGCCGATGGCGAGAAGCGCTACATTCTGCAGCCCAACGGTTTGAAGGTAGGGCAAAAGATTTTGAGTGGCCCCGAGGCGGACATTCTGGTGGGTAATGCATTGCCGCTGAAAAACATTCCGCCGGGCACGACCATCCACAATATCGAGCTCAAGCCCGGCAAGGGGGCGCAGATGGTGCGCTCGGCGGGCGGATCGGCGCAGTTGGTCGCCAAAGAAGGCGAGTACGCCCTGGTGAAGCTGCCTTCCGGCGAAACGCGCAAAGTAGCGCAGGACTGCATGGCCACCATTGGCCAGGTGGGGAATCTGGATCACGAGAACGTCACCATCGGCAAAGCGGGACGCACGCGCTGGCTGGGGCGGCGTCCGGTCAACCGCGGTGTGACCATGAACCCGGTGGATCATCCGCACGGCGGCGGCGAAGGCAAGACATCGGGCGGACGCCACCCGGTGACGCCGTGGGGGCAGCCGACACGCGGCTACAAGACACGCAATAACAAGCGCACGGATGCGTTTATCGTGAACCGGCGCGGCAAGAAATAGGACGGAATTATGGCACGCTCAACCAAAAAAGGGCCGTTCGTGGACGGATTTCTGCAGACGCGGATTGAGGCTATGAACTCACGCAACGAGAAGAAGGTGCTGCGCACCTGGTCGCGGCGCTCGACGGTGATTCCGGAGTTCGTGGGCCACACCATCGCGGTGCACAATGGCAAGAAGTTCATTCCGGTGTACATCACGGAAAACATGGTGGGGCACAAGCTGGGTGAGTTCAGCTTCACCCGCACCTTCAGGGCGCACTCGATGAAGGCAGCCACGGAAACCGCGGCCAGGCCGGCGGGGATCCCTGGCGGTCCGGGAGCGCCGGTTCCGGCGGCAGCAGCTCCGGCGCCGAAGGCGTAAATCGGCTGCTAGCTCCTGGCTTCCGGCTAAGAGCTAAAGGCTAAGAGCTAAAGGCTAACTATGGAATTTCGAGCGCAAGCACGGTTCATGCGAGTCTCGCCGCAAAAGGCGCGGCTGGTGTTGAACCTCATCAAGGGGCGTAAGGTGGAGGACGCGTTAAATACGCTGGTCTTCACCAAGAAGCGCGTGGCTTTGACGGTCGAGAAGCTGCTGCGCTCGGCACTGGAGAACGCGAATTATCTGAGCGCGGAAAAGGGTCTGGACGTGGATGTGGACAATCTCTATGTCAAGAACGCCGTGGCCAATGACGGCCCGCGCATGAAGCGCATTCGTCCCGCGCCCATGGGCCGCGCTTACCGGTACGTGCGGCGCATTGCGCACATTGAATTAGTGCTGGCGGAGCGGGGCAAGCAGGTCGAAGGCGTGGCCAATGTAATCGGTGACGAATCTGCGGTGGCGCCGAAGGCGAAACGGCGCGCCCCAGCGAAGAAGAAAGCAGTCGGCAAGAACAAGGACAAGAGCAAGAACAAAAAGAAGACCGTGGGAGCGAGATAGGCGGTGTGGAGGCGGGGCTTGCCCCGCCAGGACGGAGCGAGTTTCGTCCCCACACCAGCCGGGATCCAGGAGAAGTCATGGGACAAAAAGTTCATCCGTATGGTTTTCGCCTCGGCTACACCAAGCCGTGGAAGTCGCGCTGGTTTGTCGAGAAGGACTACGACAAGCTGCTGCTCGAAGACGTTAAGCTGAAAGGCGAGCTGAAGGACAAGCTCAAGTCGGCCGGCGTCAGCTCGATTGAAGTCGAGCGCCCCGGGAACAAGCTGCGCATCATCATCAAGACAGCGCGCCCCGGAATCATCATTGGACGCAAGGGCGCGGAAATCGACAAACTGAAAGGCGAGCTGCAAAAGCGCACCAACCGCGAAGTCTACGTGGATATTCAGGAAGTGCATAAGCCGGAGCTCGATGCCCAGCTGGTCTCGGAATCGATCGCGCTGCAACTGGAGAAGCGTGTCGGCTTCCGCCGGGCGATGCGGAAAGCCGTGGACTCGGCGCTGCGCTTTGGCTGCAAGGGGATCAAGGTCCGGGTGAGTGGCCGCTTGAACGGCAACGAAATCGCGCGCTCGGAGTGGTACCTGCAGGGCCGTTTGCCGCTGCACACGTTGCGGGCCGACATCGAGTACGGTTTTAGCGAAGCGCGCACCACTTATGGCGTCATTGGGGTGAAGTGCTGGATTTATCGTGGCGAGATTCTGCCGGCCAAGAAGCGAGAACCGCAAACTGCCGGTGCGTTTTAGATTTTGCCGAAGGCTAAGGGCTAAGGGCTGATTTTATGTTGATGCCGAAAAAAGTGAAGTATCGCAAGCAGCAGCGTGGGCGCATGACCGGCAAGGCCTGGCGCGGCAGCCAGCTGGCTTTCGGGGACTACGGGTTGAAAGTGGCGGAACCGGGCTGGATCACCGACCGCCAGATCGAGGCCAGCCGCGTGGCCATGACGCGTTTCATCAAGCGTGGCGGCAAGATCTGGATTCGCCTGTTTCCCGACAAGCCGGTCACCAAGAAGCCGGCCGAAACCCGTATGGGCAAAGGCAAAGGCGCTCCCGATCATTGGGTGGCGGTGGTAAAGCCGGGAAAGATTCTGTTCGAAATGGAAGGCGTCAGCGTCCAGGATGCTACCGAAGCTATGCGCCTGGCGTCGCACAAGTTGCCTCTGCGCACGGTTTTTGTGAAGCGGGCGGCGGCGCACTGACATAGCTGTCGGCTCCCGGGATATACGGCTAGGGGATAAGGCTGAGAAGGGGAAGAGGAAGGCTGGTTTATGGAAGCGGAAAAAGTCCGAAATCTGACCGACGAAGAGTTGCGCCAGCAGGTGACTGAGCTCAGCGACCAGCTCTTCAAGCTGAAATTTCAGCTGAACATGGGGCAGACCGAGAGCCTGAAGAAGATTCGCAGCCTGCGCAAAGACATTGCGCGGGTCAAGACCATCGCGCGCGAGCGTGAAATGACCGCCGCCGCAACGGAGAAGAAGTGATGGCAGAAGCCGCAACAGCCGTGCAGGGCCGCCGCAAGGAAGTGGTGGGCGAAGTGGTTTCCGACCGCATGCACAAGACCATCGTGGTCGAGGTGGAGCGCAAGAGGGCGCACGCTTTCTATGGCCGGGTGATTTCCAAGCACAAGAAGTTCTACGCCCACGACGAGAAGGGCGAGGCTCATACCGGCGACTTTGTGCGACTGGAAGAGGCCCGTCCGCTGTCGAAATTGAAGCGCTGGCGCTTGAAGGAAGTGGTTCGCCGCGCCAAGCTGGCGGCCGAACCGGTTGCCGTGGCAGAGAAACAGGCCTAAGGCAAGGGAGAGCGAATTATGGCCGTGATGATGCGAAGCATGCTGGAGGTGGCCGACAACTCCGGCGCCCGCAAGCTGCAGATGATTCTGCCGCTGGGCGGCTCGACCGGATTGAATGCCGGCTTGGGAGACGTGATCACTGCCAGCGTCAAAGAGGCCTCTCCCGACGGGCAGGTGCAGAAGGGCAAAGTGGTGAAGGCGGTCATCGTGCGCACCCGCAAGGAGCACCGCCGGCGCGACGGCACCTACATCCGCTTCGATCAGAATGCGGCCGTGCTGATCAATGAGGCCGGTGAGCCGGTGGGAACACGCGTGTTTGGGCCGGTGGCCCGTGAACTGCGGGAAAAGAAGTTCTTGAAGATTGTGAGTCTGGCACCGGAAGTTCTGTAAGGCAGCTTCAAGTTTCGGGTTTCCCGTAGCAAAAACCCGGAACTCGAAACCTGAAACTCGAAACTGTAAACGGAAAGTTAAGCATGGCAACGGCAACAACGACAGCACATAAACGAGTGGATATCCGCCGCAACGATACCGTCAAAGTCATGAGTGGACGGGATCGAGGCAAAGAGGGCCGCGTCCTGCGGGTGTTTCCCGACGACGCCAAGCTTTTGGTGGAGCACGTGATGGTGGTGAAGAAGCACGTGCGTCCCAACCCGCAGCGCAACGTAAAGGGCGGGATCGCCGACCAGGAGAGCCGCATCGCCATCTCCAATGTGCAGTTGGTTTGCTCCTCCTGTGGGCCGGTGCGCATTGGTCACGAAGAGCGCGGCGGCCGCAAGGTGCGGATTTGCAAGAAGTGCGGAACCACGCTGGATAAATAAGGGTCAGCTCCACGAACCGGTAATCATCCCGAAACCGTGGGACAGAGCAAAGCATATGGCAAAAGACAAAGTTCAAGCGAAAGAAAGAAAGGGCGCAAAGCCGGCCGAGCAGGAGGCCAAGGCTCCCGAGGCGGCGCGGCACAGCGCCCGCGAGACGCCGCGCCTGAAAGAGCGCTTTCGCAAGGAAGTCGCTCCTGCCTTGATGAAAGAGTTCGGCCGCGAAAATCCCATGGCGGTACCGCATCTGCACAAGATTGTGGTGAACATGGGAGTGGGCGAGGCGACGCAGAACGCCAAGGTGCTCGACCCGGCGGTGGCCGAGCTGGCGCAGATTACCGGCCAGAAGCCGGTGGTGACCCGCGCCAAGAAATCCATCGCCGCTTTTAAGGTGCGTGAAGGTCAGCCCATCGGCGCCATGACCACGCTGCGCGGCGACCGCATGTACGAGTTCTTTGACCGGCTGGTCAGCGTGGTGCTGCCGCGGGTGCGTGACTTTAAGGGAGTTTCCGCCAAGTCGTTCGACGGCCGCGGCAATTACACGCTCGGGCTGCACGACCAGTTGATCTTCCCGGAAATTTCCTACGAGAAGGTGGACAAGCTGAAAGGCATGAACGTGACCATCGTCACCACGGCGCGCAACGACGGCGAAGCGCGGTCGCTGTTGAAGCATCTGGGCATGCCGTTCCGGGCCTAGCCGTCGCGGGATTGCTCGCCGGGTGATAAGGATTTCGAGATTTTAGCCAGGAACTAGAGGCAGATTGCAGGGGCGAATTTGGCAACTACAGCAAAACGAGTGAAAGACGCGAAGATCGAGAAGAAGTTTGAACAGGCGCGCGGCAAGGGAACGAAGCTAAAGTTTTCCACGCGCCGGCACAACCGCTGCAAGATTTGCGGGCGGCCGCGGGCTTATCTGCGGAAGTTCGGCATTTGCCGGCTGTGCTTCCGCGGATTGGCACTGCGGGGCGAGATTCCCGGAGTTTCCAAGTCGTCCTGGTAGAGGCTTAAGTTAACCGGCCCTGAATTCTGCCAAGCAACGCAAAATTCGGGACGGGGAACCCGCTGCGGTGGGGATGGAGAAGCAAAACGATGAATTTGACCGATCCGGTCGCGGACATGCTGGCGCGCATCCGCAACGCGGTAAGCGCGCGGCACCAGAAGGTGGATATTCCCGCTTCCAAGCTGAAGACGGAGATCGCCCGTATCCTGAAAGAGGAAGGGTACATCTCCAACTTCAAGCCGGTGGAAGAGGAAGGCCACAAGATGCTGCGCGTCTACCTGAAATACAGTGGCAACAACGAGGCCACCATCTCCAACCTGGCGCGCATTTCGCGCCCGGGTTGCCGGGTTTACGTGCGGCGGACGGAGATTCCCCGCGTGCTGGGCGGCATGGGGATTAACATTTTGACCACACCCCGCGGTGTCATGACCGGACGGCAGGCGCGTAAGCAGGGCGTGGGCGGCGAAGTGCTGTGCGAGGTTTGGTAGGAATGCGGCTTCCAGCTTCTAGCTGGAAGCGAATGGCTAAGAGCTGAACTATGTCGAGAATTGGCAAAAAACCGATCCCGCTCCCTAAGGGAGTCACGATCAAGATCGAAGGCAATACCGTCGCGGTGCAGGGCCCAAAGGGTAAGCTGGATACGGCGCTGCCCCAGGGCATCCGCATGGAGCAGCAGGACGGCACTCTGGTCGCCATCCGCGAGAACGATTCCCAGGCGGCGGTGCATGGTCTGGCGCGCGCTCTGGTCAATAATGCAGTCGAAGGTGTGACCAAGGGCTGGGCCAGAGAGTTGGAAATCGTGGGCATCGGATACCGCGCCGAGATGAAGGGGAAAGGCACCGTGGTGTTCACCCTGGGATATTCGCATCCCATTGAATATCCATTGCCTTCCGGGGTCGATGTGGCGGTGGATCCCAAACAGACACGGCTCACGGTGACCGGCATTGACCGGCAAAAAGTTGGCCAGGTCGCCGCCGAGATGCGCGGCCTGCGCCCGCCCGATCCCTACAAGAACAAGGGTGTGCGCTATGTGGGTGAGCGGTTGAAGAAAAAGGTGGGCAAGACGGGAGCGAAGTAGCAGTCGTTGATCTGTGGTCATTCGTTGTTGGTCAAGACCATGCGCCTGTTTCTGAGCTTAAGATTGTGAATTTTGAGTCGCCGCTGTTTGGTTTCGAATATCGAACCACAGCGAACGGCCAAGGACTGGAACCATGCTTACGCAATTATCCAAGAACGCTAAGCGCCTGCACGTGCATGACCGGATCCGCAAGAAGGTCATGGGTACGGGGGAGCGGCCGCGCCTGAATGTGTATCGTTCGTTGAACCATATTTATGTGCAGCTGATCGATGACCTCAAAGGGGTCACGCTGGTTTCGGCAAGCTCCGCCATTGGGAAAAAAGGCGAGCGCCGCACCGGAGGCAATCTGGCGGCTGCCAAAAGCGTGGGCAAAGCGGTTGCCGAGCGTGCCCAGGCCAAGGGAATTTCCAAAGTGGTTTTCGACCGCGGCGGCTACATTTATCACGGCCGGGTCAAAGCCTTGGCCGATGCTGCGCGGGAAGCTGGATTGAAGTTCTAAAAGCAGCCGTCAGCTATTGGCTCTTAGCTGCTCGCTAAAGGCCAAGAGCTAAAGGCTAAGGGCTAGGTTCAAAAAAATGCCAACAGTCGTTAAGAAGCTCGATGCCGGTGCCTACCAACTGAAGGATCAGGTGGTGGCCATCAACCGTGTAACCAAGGTCGTCAAGGGCGGCAAGAATCTGTCCTTCGCCGCGCTGGTGGTGGTGGGCGATCCCTCCGCCGCGGTGGTCGGATACGGCTCGGGGAAGGCGAAAGAAGTCCCTCAGGCTATTCGCAAGGGAATCGAGTCGGCTAAGAAAAACCTGGTCAGGGTCAATCTCACCCAAACCAGCATTCCCCACCTGGTGCTGGGACGGTTTGGTTCCGGCCGGGTGCTGCTCAAGCCGGCTCCGGAAGGCACCGGCGTAATTGCCGGTGGCGCCGTGCGGGCGGTCATGACTTCGGCGGGAATACAGAACGTGCTTACCAAGTCCATTGGCACAACCAATCCGCATAACGTGATCAAGGCGACTTTTGACGCACTGAAACGGTTAAAGAACAGGAACGACGTAGCCGCCATGCGCGGCAAGAGCGAACAAGAATTGTGATGGTGTGGAGGCGGGGCTTGCCCCGCTGGGTCTGGCCAAGCTCGGCCCCATGCCGGCAAAGACGACTGAGGGATTTATGGCAGCGAAAGCAGAAAATACGACCGGTAAGCTCCGCCTGAAGTGGGTGCGCTCGGCCATTTGCGCGCCCACCAAGCAGAAGCTGGTGGTCAAGGGACTGGGTTTTACCCGGCTCAACCAGGTGGTCGAACGTCCGGATACGGCGGCAATCCGCGGTATGGTGGCGAAGGTGCCGCATTTAGTGGAGATTGTGCAATAGCAATAGCAATCAATTAGCTGCGCAAACCAACGCCAGGCTGCTAAATGCTAAGTGCCAATTGCCAGGGTCTAAAGGCTGACATATGAATCTTTCCAACATTCGCGCGCCCAAGAAGGCATCGTCGAACAAGAAGCGCGTCGGACGCGGCATGGGCTCCGGCATGGGCAAGACTTCCACGCGCGGCCACAAGGGCCAGCGTTCGCGCAGCGGTTCGCGCATGATGCGCGGCTTCGAAGGCGGGCAGATGCCGTTGCACCGCCGCATGCCGAAACGCGGCTTCACCAACATCTTCCGCAAGGAGTTTAATATCGTCAGCCTGGAGCGGCTGGTGGCGCTGGGCGAGACTACCATCACGCCTGACGTTTTGCGCAAAGCGGGCGTGATCAAGACCAAACATCCGGTGAAGATTCTGGGCGATGGCGAGCTCACCGGCGCGCTCACCGTCCACGCCCATAAATTTTCCAAGTCGGCCCAGGAGAAGATCACTAAGGCCGGTGGCAAGTTCGAGGTTTTGCAGTAAATGTGGGAAAAGTTTTCCAACATCTTCCGTATTCCCGATCTGCGTAAGCGGATCGGTTTCACCCTGGCCATGCTGGCCATATATCGCCTGGGCGGGCATATTCCTACCCCCGGCATCAATGCCGACAAGCTGCAGCAATACTTCCAGCAGAACCAGGGCAGCTTTCTGGGTTTCATCGACCTGTTCTCGGGAAACCAGCTTCGCCGTCTCACCATCTTCGCTCTGGGCATCATGCCCTACATCACGGCCTCCATCATTCTGCAGTTGCTCACGGTGGTTTACGAGCCGCTGGCCAAACTGCAGAAGGAGGGTGAACTTGGGCGGAAGAAGATCACCCAATGGACGCGCTATCTCACCCTTGGCCTGAGCGCCGTGCAGTCGCTTGGCATCGCCATCAGCTTGCAAAAGGGCGGCGGCGACTTTGTGATCAATCCCGGGTATGGGTTTGTTCTCATGGCCATGCTCACCCTGACCACGGGCAGCGTGTTCATCATGTGGCTGGGCGAGCAGATCACCGAGCGCGGCATTGGCAACGGCATGTCGCTGCTCATCTTCGCCGGCATCGTGGTCGGTCTGCCGCGCGGTATCGCCGACCTCTACGACAAAGTGAAGAATGACGCCTGGGGAGCGTTTACCGCGCCTGCCATGATCCTGCTGATCGCCATGATGATTGCCGTGGTAGCCTTCATCGTGTACGTGGAACGCAGCGAGCGGCGTATTCCGGTGCAGTACGCCAAACGCGTGGTTGGTCGCAAAGTGATGGGCGGTCAGTCCACCCACTTGCCCCTGCGGGTGAACGCGGGTGGCGTGATGCCGGTGATCTTTGCCTCTTCCATCCTCACCCTTCCGCAAATGCTGGGTCAGGGATTGCAGAACAATCGCTATTTCGGCGGCATGATGCGGGCGCTGATGTTCGGCGAGCCCCTCTATGCCCTGCTGTATGCCATTGGAATCATCTTTTTTGCCTACTTCTATGTTTCCATCGTATTCAATCCCAATGAAGTTGCGGACAACATGCGGAAGTATGGCGGCTTTATTCCGGGCATTCGTCCCGGCCGGCGCACCGCCGATCATATAAACGAAATTCTGACGCGCATCACCCTGGTAGGCGCGCTGTATCTGATCCTGATCTCATTCCTTCCGGAATGGATGATTACTGGCATCCACTTAAACCACCTGCCGGGGGCGTTGGGAACGTTCTTCGAACGGCTGCCGAACTGGGTGACGAACGGCTTGGGAATCACCTTCTATTTCGGCGGAACCTCGCTGCTGATTGTCGTCGGGGTGGCGATGGATACGGTCACTCAGATCGAAGCTCAGCTGGTGATGCGCCACTACGACGGGTTCAGTCCGCGCAGCGGGCGCATTCGCGGGCGGCGCTCGTGGTCGTGACGCGGTTGTAAAGGTTTGCCGTAACGGCTGCGACAGGGCTGTTTCGCTGACCGGCAAGGACTGGAAACGGGGTGCTCGGGGGCCAGTTCAATGGCACAGGAAGCCGTGCGGAGTGTGGGTCCGGTGGTTCTGCTGGGGGCGCCCGGCGCTGGCAAGGGTACACAAGCCAAGCGCATTGGCGCGCGCTATGGCATCCCGCAGATTTCTACCGGGGATCTGTTGCGGGACAATGTCCAGCGGGGCACTATGCTGGGTGTGCAGGCGCGGGATGTGATGGCGCGGGGTGAGTTGGTTTCCGACGATCTGGTCTGCGATATGGTCAAGGACCGGTTGCGGGAGGCCGACTGCCGGCCGGGCTTTATCCTGGATGGTTTTCCCCGCACGCCGGCTCAGGCCGGCTGGCTGGACGCTTTTATGGAGCATGAGTTCTTTGACAACTACCGGGCCGGGCGGTGCAAGCCAATTGTCGTCCTTATTGATGTCGACTATAATGAGTTGTTGCTCCGGCTCACCGGACGAAGAACTTGTCTCGCCAATGGACACATTTATAACGTCCATTTCCAGCCACCCCGCTTCGACGAAGTTTGCGACGTTGATGGTTCCAAGCTGGTAATCCGTAACGATGATCGCGAGGAAGTGATTCGGGAACGCCTGAATGCCTACGAGCACCAGACCCGCCCGGTGGCAGAGTACTACCAGCAGCAAGGTCGGCTATTTGCGGTCAACGGCGGCCTGCCGGCGGATGCGGTCACGGAACGGATCTTTCAGGAGATCGAAAGCCGCGCATAGCAAATGCCGCGGCCCTGAGTATGGCGATTGTTTGCAAATCGGCGGCCGAGATTGAAAAGATGCGCCATAGCGGCCGTATCGTCCGCGAAGTCCTGGACTACGTGCGAACTCTGGTGGCGCCGGGCGTGACCACCATGGATCTGGAGCGCGCGGCGGCGGACAAGATGAAGGAACTCGGGGCAAAGCCTGCATTCAAGGGGTATTACGACTATCCTTGTGTGCTTTGCACCTCGCTCAACGAAGAAATTGTGCATGGTATCCCTTCGGAAAAACGAGTGCTGAAACCGGGCGATATCGTTTCGATTGACTGCGGAGTGGTGGTGGACGGATTCTACGGAGACGCCGCGATTACCGTTCCTGTGGATGGCTCGCTTACGGAAGAACGGCGCAAACTGCTGGCAGTGACCGAGGCTTCCCTGTACAAGGGAATTGAGCAGGCGCGGATCGGCAATACGGTGGGCGACGTTGGCGCTGCAGTACAGGCACATGTCGAGGCCAATGGTTTTAGCGTGGTGCGCGAGTTCGTAGGGCACGGGATTGGCACCCACCTGCACGAGGAGCCGCAGGTGCCCAACTTCGGCTCGCGCGGGCACGGCGCACGCTTGCGGGAAGGCATGGTCCTGGCGATTGAGCCGATGGTGAATTCCGGCGAGCCGGGAACCAGAGTGCTGGATGATAAATGGACCGCTGTCACCGCCGATGGCAGCAGCAGCGCCCATTTCGAGCACTGTGTGGCGGTGACCAGAGATGGTCCGATGATTTTGACGCAATAGAAGCGGCCATTAGCTGTTAGTGTTGGCTTTTCGCCAAAGGCTGACGGCTGGGTTCAAGGAGCGAATGAGTAAAGAAGACGCGATTGAGGTGATGGCTGTGGTCATCGAACCGCTGCCCAATGCGATGTTCCGGGTCGAACTGGAAAACAAGCACCAGGTGCTGGCTCATGTTTCGGGCAAGATGCGCAAGAACTTCATTCGCATTCTGCCGGGCGATAAAGTAGCAGTGGAACTCTCGCCCTATGACCTGAATCGCGGGAGAATCGTGTACCGCTACAAATAGGCGTTGGCCGTTGGCCAAAAGCCAAAATGGCCTGGCGAACGACCAAGGACGAACGACGAAGGACGATTCATGAAAGTACGGGCATCGGTAAAGAAAATTTGCGACAAGTGCAAGGTCATCCACCGCAAGGGTGTGGTGCGGGTGATCTGCGTCAATTCCAAGCACAAGCAGCGGCAAGGATAGGAGTCTTATGGCACGTATTGCAGGCGTGGATCTTCCGCGCAACAAGCACGCGAATATCGCGCTGACCTACATTTACGGCATCGGTCATCCGCGCGCCGCCCGCATTCTGGAAGAGGCGAAGGTCGACGGGATGAAGAAGGTTCAGGATCTGGGCGAAGACGAAGTCAACCGCATTCGCCAGGTGATTGAAGGCGAAGGCATGGTGGAAGGCGATCTCCGCAAGGATGTTCAGATGAACATCAAGCGCCTCATCGAGATCGGCTCCTATCGGGGCTATCGCCACCGCCGCAACCTGCCGGTTCGCGGCCAGCGTACCCATACCAATGCCCGTACCCGCAAGGGGCCACGCAAAGGCACCATCGCGCAAAAGAAGAAATCGGCGGCAAAGACGTAGAACCAGTTGCTTAGTGACCAGTGGCTAGGCATTAGCCGCTCGACACTAGCCACTAATCACTAGTCACTGGACACTATCTATGGCAAAACCAGCAGCAGGCGGCGCAGCCGCCGACAAGAAGGGCAAGAAAAAGACGTTCAAGAAGAAGGAGCGCAAGCACGTTCCATTCGGGGTCGTGCACATTCAGGCTTCCTTCAACAACACGATTGTGACCATTTGCGATCCCAACGGCAACGTGCTCTCCTGGAAAAGCTCCGGTTCGCTGGGTTTCCGTGGATCGCGTAAAGGCACGCCGTTTGCCGCCCAGCAGGCCGCTATGAATGCCGCCAATATGGCGCGCGATCACGGCGTACGCGCCGTCGAAGTCCGCGTCAGTGGCCCGGGTTCGGGGCGGGAGTCTGCCATCCGCGCACTCTCGGCCGCCGGCATTGAAGTGCGCAACATTAAAGACGCAACCCCGATTCCGCATAATGGCTGCCGTCCGCCCAAGCGGAGAAGGGTATAAGACAGCTGTTGGCCGTTAGCCTTTAGCGGTTAGCTAAAAGCCAACGGCTAAGAGCTAAAGGCTATTTTGGTCCGGGAAGAAGGGTGAAGCCAAACCCGTAAACCGGTCATCTAAAAGGAGAAGAAAACTTGGCGCGTTATACCGATCCCGTCTGCCGTCTCTGCCGCCGCGAGGGCATGAAGCTGTTCCTCAAAGGCGCTAAATGTTTCAGCGATAAGTGCCCCATCGAAAAACGCAATTTTGCGCCCGGCCAGCATGGCAAGGACCGCAAAGCGAAAATCGTGGGCTACGGCCTCCAGTTGCGCGAAAAACAGAAGACTAAGCGCATGTATTTTACGCAAGAGGGGCAGTTTCGAAATTACTTCGAGAAGGCCGCTCGCGCCAAGGGTGTCACCGGCGAAATGCTTTTACAGCAGTTGGAACGGCGCCTGGACAATGTGGTCTATCGCCTCGGTTTTGGCATGTCGCGGCGTCAGGCACGGCAACTCGTGCGCCACGGCCATGTGCAGGTGAATGGACGCAAAGTCAACATTCCCTCCTACGAGGTGACTGTGGGCGAGGAAATCGCCGTACGCGAAGGCAGCCGTAAGCTGCCCATCCTGGAGCAGGCGAAGGAATTCGCCAGCCATCAGAACGCGCCCACCTGGCTGGAGATTGACCGCGATAACTTCAAGGGCCGCGTGCTTTCGCTGCCCAAGCGCGAAGAGATCCAGATGCCGGTAAACGAGCAGTTGATCGTCGAGTTGTATAGTAAATAAGCTTGTGCGGGGCATGTTTGTGTGGGACCGGGGCTTGCCCAGGTCCGGCCGAGCGAAGCTCGGCAAGTCTTGGTTATGTGGAAAGCGGCGGGGCAACCCCCGCTGCCACACATGCCAGTAGGTCCATTTTCGAGCCAGATCAGCCTTTTCTGACGTTGACCTGAAGCTTGGACCGCTTCAGCGAGCCAGGATTGAGCCAAACGGCCGAAGGAGAAACAAATGCTTTGGAAAGGTTTTCAGAAACCCAAACGCCTCGCAGTTGACACCGGAAGCCTCACCGACAAGTACGGCATGTTCTGGGCGCAGCCCTTTGAACGTGGCTTCGGCACCACAGTTGGCAACGCGCTTCGCCGCGTACTGCTGAGCTCCATCGAAGGCGCCGCCATCACCGCGGTCAAAATGGAAGGCGTGCTGCACGAATTCCAGTCCATTACCGGCGTGGTTGAGGACGCGACCGACATCATCCTCAACCTGAAACAAATTCCCTTCAAGCTCAGTGGTGACGCGCCCAAGGCCATCTACCTGCGTGCCGATCAGCCGGGTGTAGTCACTTCCGGCATGATCGAAGCCGATGCGGATGTTGAGGTTCTGGACAAAGACGTCTATATCGCCACCGTCAGCGAAGGCGGCAAACTCGACATGGAGATGCGCCTCAAGCGCGGCCGGGGCTACGTTTCCGCCGACAAGAATTTCGACGAGGACCTGGGAATCGGTTTTATTCCCATCGATTCGGTGCACTCGCCGGTGCGCAAGTGCAACTACTCGGTGGAGGCTGCTCGTCTCGGCCAGATCACCGATTACGACAAGCTGACTCTCGAAGTGTGGACCAACGGCTCGGTTCTTCCCGCGGACGCCGTCGGCCTCGCGGCCAAGCTGCTGAAAGATCACATGAATATCTTCATCAACTTCGAAGAGGACATCGAAACCACCAGCACCATCGACGACCGCAAGCCCGAAATCAAGAACGAGAATCTGAATCGCTCGGTCGAGGAACTGGAGCTTTCGGTACGCAGCTACAACTGCCTGAAAAACGCCAACATTCAGAGCATCGGTGAGCTGGTACAGAAGACGGAAGCCGAAATGCTCAAGACCAAAAATTTCGGCCGCAAGTCGCTGAACGAAATTAAGGAAATCCTGTCGACCATGGGCTTGAGCCTGGGTATGAAGATTGACGAGCACGGCAACGCCGTGCCCGGACCAACTTCGAACCAGATACTACCGGCCTCGGCTTACGGGGACAACGATCTATAAAGCGGTGGTTAGTGGCTAGTGATTAGTAAGACTGCTTCACTAGCCACTAACAACTAATCACTAGCCACTGGGGTTTAACATGCGTCACAAAGTTGCGGGATGGAAACTCGGCCGTACCACCAGCCACCGCCGTTCTCTGCTGCGGAACCTGGTGACTTCGCTCATTCTGGAAGAGCGCATCGAAACCACCGTGCCCAAAGCCAAGGCTATGCGGCCGATTGTCGAGAAGATGATCACGCTGGGCAAGCGCGGCGATCTGGCGGCGCGCCGCCAGGCGTATGCTTACCTCATGACCAGCGCCGCGGTGGACCGCCTGTTTGAAACCGTGGGCCCGCGGTTCGGTGACCGCGAAGGCGGATACACCCGCATGGTCCGCGGCGGCTGGCAAAAGGGCGATGGGGCCGACAAAGCCTTCGTCGAGTTACTCGGCAGCGAGAAGCTCCAGGAAGAAAAGCGCGAGAAGCGTGCCGAAGCCCGTGCCAAACGCGCCGCCGAGGCCAAAAAAGCCATGGAAGAATCCGAAGCGCAACTGCAGGCCAGCGGCGCTTCCGGCCCGTCGGACGAAGGCGAGAGCAAAGAGAAGGACAAAGAGTAATGAAGAAGATCGCAACCGGCTTTCTGGGAATCCTGTTGATCGCAGCGTTCGCTTCCGCCAAAACGAAGTATCAGACCTGGAGCGGCGAAATCATGGACAGCGTATGCGCCAAGGCTGGTTCGCATACCGAAATGATGAAAAAGAATGGCGCCAAAGACGCCAACGATTGCTCCGATAAGTGTGTGAAGGAAGGCGCCAAGTACGTGCTGCTGGATCCTTCCACCAAGAAGATTTACCAGCTCGACGATCAGCTCAACTCTTACGAATTTGCCGGCTACAAGGTGGCGGTGACCGGCACTTTGGACTCAGCCGGCAATACGATCCACGTGCACGACATCGAAGTCACCTCCTGGTAACGGCGGCAGCGAGCGGCATGAAAATCGGCTACGGCTGGGATTCGCACGAATTCAAGCCCGGTATTCCTCTCAAAATTGGCGGCCTGACCCTGCCCCACACGCACGGGCTGGGCGGGCATTCCGATGGGGACGTTCTGCTCCACGCCATCACCGATGCCTTGCTTGGGGCCGTCGGCGCCCCCGACATCGGCTCGCTGTTCTCCCCATCGGACCAGCGTTGGAAGGGAGCGGATTCGGTTGTGTTTCTGAACGAAGCTCTGAAGCGGGTGCGGGGCGCCGGTTATGGGCTCGTGAATATAGATTCCACGCTCATTCTCGCCGCACCGAAAATTGGACCTCATACGGCGGAAATCCGCGCCCGGCTCACGGAATTACTGGCATTGCCGGCTGACTGCATCGGCATCAAGGCCAAGACGCCGGAGGGCATGGGGACCGACAATGCCGCCATTGCGCACGTGGTGGTCTTGTTGGATAAGAAAACTTAGACGGCCTCGAACTCTCCTGCCAACTCTTTATGTCGGGTTTTGGCCGCCTCCACCAGCGCCCGGAAAATCGCTCGCGAGCGTTCGTCATCCTCCACGGTCCGTTCAGGATGCCACTGCACCCCCAGAACAAAATGATCGGGAGCCGTGCCTTCCACCGCCTCGGCAACGCCGTCATCGGGGCAACGAGCCACCAGCCGCAATCCATCGCCGACTACTTGCGCGGCCTGATGATGGCTGGAGTTCACCGGAATCACGACCTTTCCCGGAGGAACGATTGACGCAACAATTCCCGCCAGCCTGGAAACAGGTTCAATTTCGGCCTTGTGTGCCACCGCAACCGTTCGTCCAGCTTCATGGTTCACCGGCGACTCGACGTGCTGCAGCAAGGTGCCGCTGCGATAGACATTCAGGCTCTGGAGCCCATAACAAATGCCCAGCACCGGTTTGCGCATGTTGTAAGCGTCTTGCAGGAGCAACTCATCCACAGTGTCGCGTTTGGGATCGGCGTCTGCGGTCTCGGGTTGTCGCGGCGCGTCATACTTCGCCGGATCCACGTCGGCCTTGCTGCCTGGCAGCAACACGGCGTCGCAGCGCTCAATAAGCTTCATCACCTCACCCGGAAGCTGGTCCAATGGAATACGGACCGGCTCCCCACCGGCCAACTCGACCGCGTGGGCATATTGCGGGTACGCCTGTTCGCCGTATTTCTGATCCGAGGAATGGGGCAGCGGAATCGCGATTCGTGGACGCATCAGGTAATTTTAGCGTTAGTTAGCGACTCTGCCTATGCGTGCGAACCCAGCGTTCCCGGCGGCTAAGCGCTTTCGTTGGGTTAGTTCGAGAGCTTGTAACCGCAGAGCGCGCCGAGGTGTGCGCAGAGCACGCCGAGAACAGCCAAGGTGAGGCAAAGCGCCTCACTACCCGACTCGCGGTTTTTAGTGCAGTTTCAGTTCTTCTCTGCGCTCTCGTTGGCATTTCTTTGCGTTCTCGGCGGTTAAGCGCTTTCGTTGGGTTAATTCAAGAGCTAGTAACCGCAGAGCACGCCGAACAAGGCGAGGCACAGCACACCACTACCAAGCGGGTTTAGTGGTCAACAAGCGGCTGTGCCGAGCTGACCTGTTCGATCATGATCAGCGTGCGTTCCCGCCAATAGCGGCGGATCTCCAGCACGCTCATGGAAACGAGAGACACAACAGCTGCAATCTCCGCTACCGGAAGCGCAATCTGGCGGTAGGCCAGGGTCATGTTGGGATGGACACCGTGCAGTCGAGCTGCAATGACCGTACCTGTAATGCCGAACAGTAAGCTGAGAGCGAACGACAACAGGGTCAAAAGAAACGTCACCAGTAACACCCGCACCGGAATAAAGAACCAGCGTGGCCGACGAGCGTGAGGTTTGCCGATAGCCATCTCCAATAGGCTACAACATTTTGCGGCTGGTGCGCGAAGATGCTACTTGCGATATGATGCCCAGCGCCCGGACTATGCCGGGCGCGGCCAATTTCACAGGAGGACCTATGATCGTTGTGCGCAATTGCTTCGTAGCCAAACCCGGAAACGCCAGCAATCTCGCGGCTCAGCTCAAGGAAGCCGCCGCCACCGCCAATATTCCCCGCCACCGTGTGCTCACGGACCTTACCGGCGACTTCAATCGCGTAGTTCTGGAATACGAAGCCGAGAACATCGGCGAGTTTGAAGCGCGCATGAAGGACTATCAAACCAACGCCGCTTTTCGGGACAAAATGAAAGGCTACACCGACCTGTGGATCAGCGGCAGCCGGGAGATCCTGCAGGTTGCGTAGACCAGCCGGCTGGATTTATTTTCCTGCGCTTTCGATCAGGCCCGCCAACAGGGCAGTCCGACGGGGAAGTTCCGCAATCAGGACGGACTCATGCTGGGCGTGCGCGCCTTCGCCGACTCCGCCGAGACCATCGAGCGTCGGAATCCCCAGTGCTGCCGTGAAGTTGCCGTCCGATCCTCCTCCGACCGCGGCCTCTTCCAGTTTCCAACCCAACTGCTTTGCGGTGCCGGCGGCCATGCGATAAAGCTCAGCCACGCCTCGTGTCCGCTCCATCGGCGGGCGGTTGATGGCGCCGCTAATCTCCAGCCTGCACTTGCGGTTGAACGCTTTCAGCGAACGGAGCTTGCGATCGATTCCCTTGGCATCTTTCAGGTTGGTGATGCGCACATCCAGCTTCGCTGTGGCTTCGGCAGGAACAACATTCACCCGGGTGCCTCCCTGGATTAATCCGACGTTCAGCGTGAGTCCGTGCTTCAAATCCACCAGCCGGGAAATACTGGTGATCTGCCGGGCCAGTTCTACAATCGCGCTTTGCCCTTTTTCAAAATCCAGTCCGGAGTGTGCCGCAACGCCATTAATTTTCACCGTGTACTCGCCAACTCCTTTGCGGGCAGTCTTGACGGCGCCGTTTAGCCCGTAAGAAGGCTCACACACCAGCACCGCCGCCGATCTTTTGGCCAGTGTTTCGGTAATGCGGCGAGAGGAGTTGCTGCCGATTTCTTCATCCGAAACCAGAAAGACGGTAACCGGCCGGGGCAATTCGCCATGCTCGTCGCGCAGATGCCCAAGCGCGGCCAGCATTAACCCAATGCCCGCTTTCATGTCGAGCACACCCGGGCCAAAAATGCGTTCGTGCTCCACGTGGCACGGCATAGCGGCCAAAGTCCCCAGCGGATAGACCGTATCGCAATGACCCAGCAACAAGATAGGCCGTCCGCGCTTGCCCACGAAATCCACCTGCAGGTGATCTCCGGACGCAGCCGATTTGTGGAACTTCGCATGACCGCCCAGGCCTTCAAACTTCGCGGCCAGCAAGGCGCTAAGCCGATCCACGGCCTGCTTGTTGTCGCTGGGCGATTCGATCTCCACCAGTTGCCGGATGGTGGTGACAATTTCCTCGCTGCGCTGGTGGAAGTAGTCGAGGCGTTTCGCTGCACTTGCCGACACTGGCTGCATCGCTGATTTTTGGGGACGCTTCATTGATTGGCATTCACTCGAAGAAATTTCTGTCCGCTCGATACGCTGGGAAGCAAACTCTACAGTATAATCTTCGCTCGTCACAATTCCGATTGCGACCGATCATGCCAGACGCAGTCCAAATCGCCGCCGACGCTGCAGCCACGGAAAAGACCGTGCTCGATATCATCGATATCCAGCGGATTTTGCCTCACCGCTTCCCCTTTCTGCTGATTGACCGCGTGACCGAGATTTCACGCAAGCGGCGCATTGTCGCTCTGAAGAACGTCACCATCAATGAGCCGTTCTTTGCCGGGCACTTTCCCGGCATGCCGATTATGCCGGGCGTATTGATTGTCGAAGCCATCGCCCAGGCGGGGGGCGCGCTGTTGCTGACTGAATCCGAAGATCGCTCCAACAAGGTCATCATGTTCACCACCATCGAGCGGGCCAAGTTTCGCCGCCCGGTGGTTCCCGGCGATCAATTGCGGATTGTGGTGGAACTCAAAGCCTGGCGGGAGAATGCGCAGATGATTGCGGTCCGCATGGAAGGCAAGGTCCACGTAGAGGGGCAACTGGTGGCGGAGGCCAGCGTGCGCTGCCAGCTGGTGGACAGTTCGCGCGGACGCCGCAGCCTCGAGGAAATCAGTGAGCCCGAGTAGGTCCTGCGCCCGCGTGCAAGCGCCAGCTCTCCGGTAATGAACATTCATCCCACAGCCATTCTTGATCCGAAAGCCAAAATCCATCCTTCCTGCAAGATCGGCCCCTACTGCACGGTCGAGGCGCAGGTCGAGCTCGGCGAAAATTGCGAACTCATTTCGCAGGTCGCCCTGCAGGGCCCCAGCAAAATTGGCGCGCACAATGTTTTCTATCCTTTCTGCGCGGTGGGCCTGGCGCCGCAGGATTTGACCTACAAGGGCGAGCCGACCCGCCTCGAAATGGGCGACCACAACGTGGTTCGCGAATTCGTCACCATCAATCGGGGAACGGTGAAGGGGGGCGGCCTGACCCGCGTGGGAAGTCACACCCTGATCATGGCCTACACGCACATCGCGCATGACTGCTTCATCGGGGACCACGTCATCATGGCCAACAGCGCCACCCTGGGCGGGCATGTGATTGTCGAAGACTGGGCTACGGTGGGCGCGCTTGTGCCCGATTCATCATTTCGTGCGCATCGGCAAGTATTCGTTTGTCGGTGGAGGCACGACGGTTACGAGAGACGTTCTTCCGTTCTCCAAGACGGTCGCGGCCCGCGACACTCACGCTTATGGCATAATGCGGTTGGACTGGAGCGCCACGGCTTCAGCGCGGAGCGCATCCGCAAGATTCATCACGCCTACAAAGTTCTGCTGGCCTCGAAACTGAATACCAGCCAGGCGCTGGAAAAATTGAAAGCGGAAGCCGATCGCGGCGAAGATGTGGACATGCTGATCGAGTTCATCGAGAGGTCGGAGCGGGGAGTGATTAAGTGAGGTGAAATCGCCCTGGTGCACCACGGAGGGGGACCTTCGGTGGTCTTTCTTGCCGGGTGAGGGCCAGGCCGCCGAAGCTGCTTTCGTCCGTTTCAAAAAAGAGCTATTCGAGGAAAGACAAGTCGACGAGTGATGACGCTGTTTTCGACATTTAGCGTCGCTCATGACTTTTTGGTCGTCGGTTTATTCCGAGAATACAATTCAATCAGGCGGTTGCCTGAGGTGAGACGATGGCAAATATTCCTCTTCGAGATAGGCATGGTTTCCTGTTGTATTTTGGGGCGTCACAATTGCGAGTATCGTTGTCCTTGTTCTTTTTCTCATCGGTTACCAGCATTTTGCTATTGAATTTCTAGCTGCGGTTCTTGCGATAGTTTGGAGCTATACTTTTTGCTGCTAGTCGGTTTGGCAAGTTGAAGCCATTCGTTCCAGAATGGCTCGCCAGAACGTTCATGGCTCATCGCTGAGAAGTGCGGGAATTAGTTCCAAAGTTAAATGGAGAAACATAGTATTTCATCATTGAGCAAGGGAGGTGAGAAAAAGGAGCCACCATCAACCGGGGAACGGTAAAAGGGGGGCGGCCTAACCCGCGTGGGAAGTCACACCCTGATCATGGCCTACACGCACATTGCACATGATTGCTTCATCGGGGACCACGTCATCATGGCCAACAGCGCCACCCTGGGCGGGCATGTGATTGTCGAAGACTGGGCTACGGTCGGCGCGCTTTGCCCGATTCATCATTTCGTGCGCATCGGCAAGTATTCGTTCGTGGGTGGAGGCACGACGGTGACGAGGGATGTTCTCCCGTTCTCCAAGACGGTCGCGGCCCGCGACACTCACGCCTATGGCATTAACGCGATTGGGCTGGAGCGGCACGGTTTCAGCGCGGAGCGCATCCGCAAGATTCACCACGCCTACAAAGTTCTGCTGGCCTCGAAACTCAATACCAGCCAGGCGTTGGAAAAATTGAAAGCGGAAGCCGATCGCGGCGAAGATGTGGACATGCTGATCGAGTTCATCGAGAGTTCCGAGCGCGGAGTGATTAAGTAGGTGAAGTGGCCCTGGTGCACGACGGAGCTGGGGTGAAGAAAGAACAAAAGCTAAGGATGGGCCAGCCCCCGGCTCTGTATCTGCCTAAGATAACCGCCAAGGAAAGCAAAAACGGGAGCAGCGGCCAAGAGGAACACTTGCGCGAGCATCGGTTGGAAGTCTTTGCCTGCCAAAACGGAATAAATCCCGAAGGCGACGCACAAAAACGATGAGAGTAGCCCGTTAAGCAGTTCGTCGTGTTTGGCGATTCGAGCAGCGACGTATCCCCCAAGAAGAGAACAGCCGAGGCCAATTGCCAATTGGCCATACATCCATACGCTTGAATGCATTAAAGCGGCGACTGCAGGGGAACCTCCAGGTGCAGGTGAAGGGTGATACCTGACCACGAGGTAAATGATCAAAGGAATCGCGAGAAAAGTTGACGCGACAACATCGGTGATTCCGCCGGTCGCCACACCGATAAACGATACTCCTACGCCCGGTCGACGTTGAGGGCGTTTATCCAACCATCGGGCCAAAAGAAATACGATCAAAAGCGGTGTGCTGGAAAGGAGAGCAATCGAAAGCAGTAGTAGCAGGTGTAGCGGATTAAAAAGTCCTTCAAGCATTTCTTTCCTCCCCAGCAAGACTCTGCGCCGCGTATCTTAGTAATTTCTCAAGCGGTTAGGCTGTGAGGCAAATCACACCGACGAGTTGATTGGCGATAACTCCCCAAACACTCATCTTCTAACAAAGGGCGAACAGAAGGCGCACAGTGGTGAGAGCGCCTGTTCTCGCCAGTCATCGTCGAACGTTGGTTGAAATTTGAGATACAGTATTGGGCGTGGAGCACGTAATCAAGTACTTCAGCTTCTGGGATGTTCGTCGTACCTTTGCATTTGAGCGTGGCGGGAAAGTGTATATCCTCACGTCTGAGTTCGAGGACAACCTGGACGAGTATCCCGACGACTACGAGGTCTTCGTTGTTTCTGGTATTGGAAGTCTGTCAGTGGTGAGCGACTGGAAATCTATTGAGCCGTTGCCTAAGACCTTCTTCGGAAGGGTTCCAGTCGCGTCAGTTCAGTTCAGTTCGATGAATCGCGCCGTAAGTATGTAGATGGCTCGTTCTTAGATACCATCCGGCAACCCGAAACGAAGTAGCTGGCGCAA
>CAWHVI010000018.1:0-116007 GCA_963832765.1 uncultured Acidobacteriaceae bacterium
GCTAGCTTGTCATGTCTAAAGAGATCCAAAATCATGTTCGAGAGCTGCGTAAGGCCCTTGGCTGGACGCAGCAACAGCTGGCCGCAGCGGTCGGCGTTTCGCGGCAGAGCATCAATTCGATCGAGCGCGAGCGCTATGTGCCGAGCTTGCTGTTGGCGCTGATTTTTGCGGGCGTGTTCGAGTGCGCCATGGAACAGATTTTCACTTTGCAGGAATCGGCATGAGACTTCGCGGGAGCGACTAAGACTGCCGCGCGAAGAGGTTCCCAGCTGGCGCCCAAGAAACCCACCCGAACCGCCGTCGGCAACCTCAGCGGCAGGACTTGGGGCCCACGCTGCTACCTGTGCCGAGGCCGACGGTAATCAATTGGCCGGGGCCTTGGCTGGTTCCTCCGGTTTAGCCGGCTCGGAAGGTGGCGCATCCTTCAGCTTGGCCAGCGCTCCGTCCACCCGCTTCTTGAAGTCACCCTGGTCGTTGTGGGCAAGTCCGCTATACATGGACATAACACTCATCTGGCACGAGGTACCGACCGGCACCAGGTTGACTTTGTTCTTGCCCTGGTTGATGGCTCCGGCGACGGACCAATGAATGGAGTGTTTGACGTTGTAATCCGCAGTCATTTTGTCTTCATCATTTACCACGTCTTTGTAGTTGTCAGGATTGCTAAGGGCGAGTTTGACCGCGCTCCATAGATTGCCGCAAGGAATGGGATAGGTATAGTTGTAGCTCTTGTTGCCGGCAGCGAAGGCCGGGAGAGCGAGGGCAAGCAAAAGAAAGGCTACCAACACAACTTTTGTTTTCGTCATGACACTACTCCCTGTAAGCGTGTGGGACGAATGCGCGAATTTTTGCTGCATGTCACACAATCTGCATTTTGTTAGGGCTGCGGCGCTCGGGCGAAAACGCCACGTCTGGCGTGAACACTAAGGCGAACACGAATGCGGTTTGTTGTCAGTGACGCAGGTCACACTTGGGATTCAGCAGACGGCGCAGAAATGATTTCTCGGATGGCGGGGGGGAAGGCCAATTTGCTACCTTGGAGGGCTCATCCCAAGGAGTGCCGGTGAATCTTCGTGCGCTATTTCTCGTTTCTATCCTCGCGATTTCGTCCCACGCCCAGATCGACGACTCGACCAAGCAGATTTCCCACGACATCTTTAAGCAACTGATCGAGATCAACACCACCGACTCGATGGGCAGTGTCACCACCGCGGCAGAGGCCATGGCGCAGCGTTTTCGCGATGCCGGGTTTGCGGAGAGTGACATCCAGGTGCTTGGGACGAACGAGCGTAAGAAGAATCTGGTGGTGCGCTTCCATGGTTCGGGAAAACATAAGCCGGTCTTGCTGATCGGGCATCTGGATGTGGTGGAGGCGCGTCGCGAGGATTGGACCACCGATCCGTTTCAGTTTGTGGAGAAAGACGGCTATTTCTACGGCCGCGGCACGCAGGACATGAAAGATGGCGATGCCATCATGGTGACCACACTTATCCGTTTCAAAAAGGAAGGCTATGTGCCGGACCGGGACATTATCCTGGCGCTGACCGCGGATGAAGAAGGCGGCAAGTCGAATGGCGTGGACTGGCTGCTCAAGCATCACCGCGAGCTGGTGGATGCGGAGTTTTGTCTCAACCACGACGGCGGGGGAATTGATGCCGAGCATGGCAAACCGGTGGACATGGAAGTGGACGCCAGCGAAAAGCTGTATGCCGACTATCAGCTCACAGTGACCAACCCCGGCGGTCACAGCTCGCTGCCGGTGCCGGATAATGCCATTTATCACCTGGCGGATGCGCTGGGGCGGCTGGAACGCTATAAATTTCCTTTCGAGCTGAACGACGTTACGCGCGCTTATTACCGGGCAAGTTCCAAGGTGGAGACGGGACAGCGGTCGGCGGATATGCTGGCGATCCTCAAGGATCCTCCGGATTTGGCGGCGGCGGATCGGCTTTCGCGCGATCCGATCGACAACTCCACGCTGCACACGACCTGCGTGGCCACTCGGCTGAACGCCGGGCACGCCAATAATGCCTTGCCCCAGATGGCACAAGCCATCGTGAATTGCCGCATTCTCCCCGGACATTCGTCGGAAGAAATCCGGCAGACGCTGATCAAGCTGTTCGCCGATCCCAAGGTCACCGTGCGCTATGTGGATGATGCCGGCAACGTCTTCGATCAAGCGCCGGATAGGAAGGCTCTGCACCCGCCTTCACTGCGGCCGGAGTTGATGCAGCCGCTGAAGAAGGTGACGGCGGAGATGTGGCCGGGCATTCCCATCATTGCGGATATGTCGGATGGAGCGTCGGATGATGTTTACACCGACGCAGCCGGCATTCCGAGCTATGGCGTGTCGGGCGAGGCGATTGACCGGGATGACATTCGTGCGCACGGGAAAGACGAGCGCATTCGGGTGGAGTCGTTTTATCGGGCGGTGGAGTTTTATTACCGGTTTCTGAAGGAGCTGACGGCTGCCCGGTAAGGGTGTCCGCCCCACACGGGCTATAGTGGGAACTCGGCAGTGAGCCACTGCAATGCTTCGTCGCGGCTCTGCAAGCGGCCTTCGAGCTGGCCGTCCTCCACCGCGGCGAGAATCTCCTTGAACCTCGGTCCGGGCTCGTAGCCGGCGGCAATCAAGTCATCTCCAGTGACGAGCGGGGCGGGGCGCATTACTTCCACTGGAATCTCGGCTAGCTTCTGCCGGGTGAACTCATAGGATGTCGTAATCCCGTTGCTGGCCTGGCAATCCAGACGATGCAGTTCCAGGTGCTCTGCGAAGCGCGGCATGCGCAGGAATCTCTTCAAGGTCGATTGGTTCATCTGCATGGCCTGCGCGAAGCGCATGTGGTTTTCGATCAGGGCGAGGATTTGCGCTGTATCGTCATTGGACAGGCGGAAGCGGTGGCAAATTTCTTCGGCTAGCTTTACGCCGACATTCACGTGATCGTCAAAGCGGATGCGGTCGGGAGCCACGCGAAAAGTCGGCGGCTTGCCAACGTCATGCAGCACCGCCCCCCAGGCCAAACTCGCTGGGCAAGGCTGCGGCAGACTCTGCAGCAACAAGAGCGTGTGAACGAAGACATCGCCCTCGGGATGGAATTCCGGCGGCTGCTCGACTCCTTTCATCTTCTCGATTTCGGGCAGCACTTCGTGGAGCAAGCCGGTTTGGTCGAGCAGCAGAAATGCATCGCGGGCGTGGCCTTCGGTGAGCATCTTCGTCAGTTCGTCACGAACGCGCTCGCGCGAGACTTGGCGAATTTGTGGCGCCAGCTTCTGAATGGCGGCGAAGGTTGCCGATTCGATCGTGTAACCGAAGCGTGAAGCAAAGCGAACGGCCCGCAGCATGCGCAGCTTGTCTTCCGCGAAGCGGCGCTCGGACTCGCCGATGGCGCGGATGATTTTGGCTTCGAGGTCAGCCCGCCCGCCAACGTGGTCGAGGACTTCGTCGGTGAGCGGATCGAGCATCATGCCATTGATGGTGAAGTCGCGGCGCTGCACGTCTTCGCGGGGATCCTGGGTGAAGCGGACTTCGTCGGGATGGCGGCCGTCGGAGTACCCGATGTCGGAACGGAAGGTAGCGACTTCGAGCGTCTTGGCTTCCGGGCTGCCTCGTTGGCCTTGGTCAGGAGCTATAACCGCAGAGGGCGCGAAGGGCGCGGAGGATTCCGGAACCAGCACTACTCCGAATTGCGCACCTACTGCGTAGGTTTCGGGGAAAATGCGCATGACTTCGTCAGGCGTAGCGCTGGTGGCGACGTCGTAATCGGCAGGCTCGCGGCCCAGCAGCAGATCGCGCACGCATCCGCCGACGAGGTAGGCCTGATGACCGCGCTCACGCAGGGTGCGGATGATCGAAATGGCGTGGGACTTGGGCACGTACATCTCATTCTAAGATGAGCCGCGAGAGCTGCGCGCGGGAAGGAATGCCGCTCACTTCTGTCTGCAGGGACGCGCTCCCAGGAATGCCGGGTGGAGGTCATACATGCCAAAGGCGATCTGGCAAATCTCTTGCCCGTTTAGAAATTGCAGGAACGACGCACTCTGACCGTTCGTACCCGACAGCGTATGGCCTGCGTACCAAGCTGCTTTTTCAATCCGCTTTCAGCAGCATCCAAATCCAGCCGACCAAAGTAAGCACGAGGAACGGGTAGGCAAAGAACGGCAGCGGATGGGAGGTGGGCAGCACTGGCTCTCCCCAGAAGATTCTTGCCGAGGTGATGGCAAAAAGAATGGCGCCAGCCACGCCTGCCAGACGCGCCCAAACAGCAAACACGCGCGGAACGCTGGTGAGCAGAAGGGCGGCAGACCACAATGCCGTGCCCGCGGCAAACGAAGGAACGCTGGCGGCGAGGGTGGTGGCCGTGCCCGCGAGCATTACGCCCTCGCCAATCGCAAATACCACAAACCCGCCAGCGACCACATCGTTGCCTTTTCTGAAAAACTTCAGGGCGAGCAGGGCGGTGGCGACGACCAGTCCTACCCCGTCAATGGCCCATGCAGCCGCTTGCAGATTTCGTGGCGCGACGAAAGTTCCAGCCATGCCAAACACCGCACCCAGAGCGAGGCCAACAATAGCTACGATATTTGACAAGCTTTTCATTTCGGTTGCCCCCTCGCTACTTCGTCCCAATGACCATGGAGTCCGGGCCGATCAAATGCTGGACCCGGGTCTCCCGGAATCCGGCTTCTTTCATCCAAGCGGCGCAGTCTGCGCCGGTATAGTCGAATCCGCCGGGGGTCTCAACCAGCATGTTGAGGCTCATGAGCAGTCCGAAGGCGTTGCTCGATCGATCGTCGTCAATGATGCTTTCATACGCAACAAAGGCGCCGCCCTCGGGTAGCGCTTCATAGGCTTTGCGGACCAGCATTTGCTTCACTTCGAGGTTCCAGTCGTGCAGGATGTGCCCCATCATGACTACATCGGCTTTGGGCAGCGGCTGATCGAAGAAACTGCCCGCCTGGAATTTCACTCGTCCCGAAAGACCATTGTGCTCCACATATTCTTCAAAGATGGGACCCACCTCGGCCAGGTCGAAGCCAATGCCCTGAAGATGCGGATTAGCCAGCGCTACCTGCGTAATCAGATCGCCCTGCGCGGTGCCGACATCGACCGCGGTCCGGTATTTGCTCCAGGGGAGCTGCCGGGCAATGGCCAGGTTGGCTCCATGGCTGATGCCGGTCATGGCTTGAAGAAACTGCTTTAACCGCGCGGGGTCGGCATAGAGCGCCACGAAGGGGTCCGGGCCGCCGTCTTTGCTTTCATTCTGCGGGAGTCCGGTACGCAGCGCCGTGGTGAGGCGTCCCCAGAAAGGATACAGGCGCTGGTTGGCCATTTCGAGAATGCCGCCGATATACGACGGCTTGCGCTTGTCGAGAAAAAAGTCCGTAGAAGGCGTGTTGAAATACCGGCCGTCGCGGCGTTCCAGAAATTTCAGCGCCACCAGAGCATCGAAGAAATCGCGGGCCGAACGGGGATGAAGGCCAAGCCGTCCCCGCAGCGTTTCGAGGTCCTCGGGATGTTTGGCCAGTTCGGTGAACAACTCCATCTCGACGGCGCTCAGTAAAGTCTTCGAGGCCCAGAAGCCCAGGCCCACCTGCAGAATGTGATCCGGTTTCGGTTCGCTCATGCGCGTTTCTGCCTTTCAGACAGCCGGCAGTATATCAGTCACGCTGGATCGTTCGGACGGTCGACCGTTGGGCGGGAACTCCCGATGCCAGCGAGGTTAAGTTCGACCGTCGCGAAAATATCGGTTGGCCTCGGAGCGGAAAAGAGCCCAGGCAATTAGGGCACAAAGCAAACCGTGGATGGCGAACTCACCCAATGCGTGAAACGCGCTGAGGGCCACGTGAAATGCAATCCAGGCAATTGCCAGCCAGCGGGCCCAATTGTGGGCACGGAGCATGAATGCTCCACAAACAATGGCGACCAACTCGGTGAGTTCGGCCCAGACGGCGTCGGACTGATGCGCCACTAACCCATCGAAGTTTATGAGCAAAGCCGATAATGCCTACCGCGATATACAGGCAAGCGATGACCACCACGGAGATGGGGAGCTTCTTCGAATTCACGGCTGAATCGTTCACGCGCGCGGATGCGATGCGCGACTCCACTGTGATAGCACCTACCGGCCTATAAAGGCTAACGATACTTTCTGGCGCTATGGGAATTATAATTATACTTTATCGCCATAAAGTATAATTAGAGATAGAATGAGCTTTTAAGGCCTTCAGCCGAGCACGACCATGGATCCTTCAACCTTCCAAAAGCAAGCGCCGGGGCGACTTCTACGCATCGGGCAGGGGCAATGGGCGTTTGTTCCCAATCAGCTTCCGCCAAGGCTGGAGGTCAGCTGGGAACTGGCGGAACATATCTCGGACGCCGACCGCGCTTTGGGGGAACTGGCGGGCGTGGCGCAAACCATTCCCAATCCCAGGTTGCTGATCGAGCCATTCACCAGGCGGGAAGCCGTTCTCTCCAGCCGAATCGAAGGCGCAGAAGCCACGCTGAGCGAGCTCTTTACGGCTCAGGCTTCGGCGCAACGCGGCGGGCCGCGGGAGGAAGTCCGCGAGGTGCTGAACTATCTAGACGCTCTGGAGTACGGGCTCAAGCGCATGAGAAAGCTGCCACTCAGCTTGCGGCTTGTGCGGGAACTGCACCAACGCTTGATGTGGCGGGTGCGGGGAGGGCCGTTGTCACCGGGAGAGTTCCGCAAAGTGCAAAACTTTATCGGCCCGGCTGGTTGCAAGCTGGAGAGCGCCACTTATGTTCCGCCGCCGGTGCCGAACATGCATGAGGCGCTGGACCGGCTGGAGAAATATCTGCATGAGGAGCGAAGAACTTTGCCGCCCCTGGTGCGGCTTGCGCTGATCCATTATCAGTTCGAGGCAATTCATCCGTTCCTGGACGGAAACGGCCGCGTGGGCAGGCTCTTGATGACTCTGCTGCTGTGTTCGGAACGGTTGCTGCCCCAGCCGCTGCTCTATCTGAGCGCCTATTTTGAGCGCAATCGGCCGGAATATTACCGCTTGTTGCTGAGCATCAGCCAGGCGGGGAGCTGGAGCGATTGGGTGCGCTTTTTTTTACGGGGCGTGGCGGAAGAGTCGCGGGACGCGGTGGCGCGCTCCAACCAGCTATTGGAACTGCGTCAGCAATACAGAAAGAAACTCCAGACAGAAAAATTTCCCGGTCGCGCACTGGAACTGATGGAGACGTTGTTCACGGAGCCAGTGGTCACGGTGGCGGCGGCGAGCCTGCGCCTCGGGGTGACCGCGCGTTCCGCGGAGAAGAATATCAGTAAGTTGGTGCGGACGGGGATGCTCAGCGAGACCACGGGGAAGCGACGATACAGAATATTTGTCGCGCAAAAGATTTTGCGCATTGTGGAGGTAGACCACGCGCCAAACGCGCCGCGCTAGCCAGGCTGGGTACCCATTTCCATTGTTATACTTTTTGGTATAAAAGTATAATTAAAGAAACGTAAGCGGCCAAAAGTATAATTAGATTCCCACGGGCAGATTGGCAGGTGGACGCCTCAGGGGTTCGCTGCTGCCCTAAAGAATGGCTGATCACCGGTGCCGCTGGCTTAAGCATTCAACTCCGTGCGCAGCTTAGCCCGGTCCCCTTCGCTCAAGGTGAACCATGATTCGGCAATGTCCCGCACGCGCTCCAGGGCTTTCTGCATCTCGGCGTGCTTGCGTTCCAGTTCTTCTGCATCCGCATCCGGCGAAACATAAATAAGCGGGTGGCCAACCATCACGGCGCGGGAAAAAAGGTGCGGGATTTGCAACCGGTCCCAGGCTTTCTCGATGGTGTATGCGTGTTCGACGCCGACGTGAAAGACGCAAATAGCTTTGCCGGAGCGGCGGGCCAGCATGACCGGGCCAGGCTTGGCGACATAGCGTGGACCCCGCGGTCCATCGATGGTGAATGCGCAATCGAATCCTTGTTTCAGCCGGTCAGCCATGACCGCCAGGCCGCGCAAGCCACCGCGGGTGGAGCTGCCCTGCGCCGTCTGGTAGCCAAGATGCTCGATCACGCGACGGGTCCACTGGCCGTCAAAGTTGGTGGTGTTCATGACCACAACCTGACGGTTGCGCCAGTACCAGGTGGCCGAAATAATGCAGCGATGCCAGAAGGCCACAATCACCGGCTCGCCCTGGGTGTGGACGCATTCGTAATAGTGGCGTCCCATGCACTCAATACGGAGGGTCGGGCCGATGCAGCGCAGGGCACAGGTTACACCAGCGGCGATAACCGGAATCTGCATCCGCCGCCACAGCGAGTATTGCGGCAGGCGGGTGTCGTAATGTTTGCTGACCTGGGTAACAGGTGGTTCGGCGGAGCCGTCCGGCATCAGATTATTGTAGGCGAACCGCAAGCCATCATCGCAGACATCAAAGAGATATTGCGGAGGGTAATCGTAGCTGCGCTTGACAATCTAAACCGGATACCGCCAAATGGTCAGTCACAGAGGAGGAGCAGGGATTGAGCCGCTTATCGGAACTTCTGAGCCTGCCCAACGAAGAGAAGGCGAGCCGCGGCCTGCAACACACGCCGCGAGAAATTGCGCAACAGCCGGAGACCTGGGGCTCCACGTTCGCGCGGGTGCAGAAGAACCGCTCTGACATTCAGGCCTTTCTGCATTCTGTCGGGCTGGGCGGAGATTCGCGGCTGACTCCTGTGGTTTTCCTGGTCGGTGCGGGGACCTCCGACTACATCGGACGCTCTCTGGTGCATTTGCTGCGCCGGCTCTGGAAATGTGAAGTAGCGGCTGTCCCCAGCACCGACATTCTGACCGACTTCACGGACTACGTGCAGCCCGAGCGTAAGTATTTATGGATTTCCATTTCGCGGTCGGGGGAGAGTACCGAAGGCGTCGTCGTACTCAAAAAAGCCCTGGCCGATTGCCCGAACGTCAGCCATCTGGTCATCACCTGCAACGCCGAAGGACAGATGTACCGCGACCTCCAGGGCCGGCAGAATGCTCTGGCGGTTCTTCTGGACGACGCCGTCAACGACCGCGGCCTGGCAATGACGAGTTCGTTCACGAATCAGGTGATTGCCGGGCATTGTCTGGCCCACATCAACAGCCTCGACCAATATGAAAAGGTGTTGTCGCGGATGGTTGAGGCGGGCAGACGATTTCTTCCGCTGGCCGCGGATCGTGCTTTTGAATTGACCTCGCAAGAGTTTACCAGCGCTTGCTTTGTCGGCTCGGGCCCGTTGAAAGGGGCAGCCACGGAGTGCGGGCTGAAGCTTCTGGAGCTTACGGCAGGGAGAATTCGCACGGTGACGGAATCGGACATGGGTCTGCGGCATGGCCCCATGTCGGTGCTGGATGAAAAAACTTTCTTCGTAAGCTTTGTTTCGAGCGACCCCTGCAAGCGCCAATATGAATCCGATTTGCTGCGCGAGATCGGCGACAAGAAACTGGTCAGGACGCGGGTTGCTGTAAGTGCGGACGACAATAACCTCACGGACCTTGCCGAGTTCGTATTGCCGCTGAATCTGGCGCAGCCGCTGGCGGACTACTATCGAGTGCCCGTGGACGTAATTTTCGGACAGTTGCTGGGACTTTTCTTTTCCCTGAAGTGCGGTCTCAAGCCCGACACGCCCAGCCCGAGCGGGGCCATCAATCGGGTGGTGCAAGTTGGCCGCGTCTATGACACCTGCTCGCCGTCTCCTACACTATGAAGAATCCTGCGCCTCCGAAGGTACTCCGTGGCTGCAACTGACGGCGTCAGTGTGAACGCTCCGCATCTGCGCCGCACACTTACGCTTTGGGATCTCATTCTCTATGGCGTGGTGGTGATTCAGCCGACGGCGCCCATGTCGGTGTTCGGCGCGCTCAGCAATCGGGGGCATGGGCATGTGGTGACCACCATCCTGATTGCCATGGTGGCCATGTTGTTCACGGCCTTCAGCTATGGCCGCATGGCGCGCGCCTATCCCAGCGCCGGTTCCGCCTTCACCTATGTGGGGCAGGAGATCAACCCCGCCCTGGGCTATGTTACGGGCTGGAGCATGGTGATGGATTACCTGCTCAACCCGATGATCTGCACCATCTGGTGCAGCCAGCAGGCCCATGAGTTTGCCCCGGCGATTCCGTACATGGGGTGGGTACTCTTCTTTGTAGTGGTTTTCACCGGATTGAACATTCAGGGCATTAAGACTTCGGCCCGGGTCAACTCGGGGCTTGCCGCCGCCATGGGCGTGGTGATCGTCATCTTTTTTGTGACCGCAGCGCGCTACATCTTCGGTCACCCTCATGCGGAAGCGGGATTCTTCACTCACCCTTTCTACGACCCGCACATGTGGAACTCTCGTGACGTGCTGGGCGGGACCTCGGTTGCGGTTCTCACCTACATCGGTTTCGATGGCATTTCGACCCTTTCCGAGGAAGCCGAGAATCCCCGGCGCAACATTTTGCTGGCGACCGTGCTCACCTGCCTGGTGATTGGAATTCTCTCGGCTATGGAGGTCTATGCCGCTCAGCTACTCTGGCCGGCCTCCCAACCGTTCCCCAATGTGGATACGGCCTTCACCTACATTGCCGGACGGGCTTGGCTGCCGCTGTTGGGCATTGTGGGCGTCACGTTGCTGGTGGCTAATTTTGGTTCTGCGCTAGGCGCGCAGATCGGGGCCGCGCGCCTGTTATTCGGGATGGGGAGAAGCGAGGCGCTGCCGAAATCGTTCTTCGGCGTGGTTGAGCCGAAGCGCAGGATTCCCCGCAACAATGTGCTGTTCGTCGGCGTCCTGGCGTTGGCCGGCTGTTATATTCTCCCCAGAATTTCCGGCGCAGGAGTGACGGGCTTTGAACTCGGCGTCAACTTGCTCAACTTCGGCGCGCTCATCGCCTTTATGGGAGTAAATTTGGCGGCGTTCGTTCGCTATGACCTGCGAGAGCGCGGCGGGGCGCTGGCGAAGTATGTTGCTCCCTCGTTGGCAGGTCTCGTCATCGTTGTATTTCTTTTGTCCGGCCACTTGGGCGCGGCAGCTTATTGGGTGGGTGGGGTGGGTCTGCTCCTGCTCATGACCATTGCCCCGCCCCTGGCCGGGTTCGTCATTTGCTTTTTCCTTTGGTATAGCTTGAGTTCGAAAGCCATGATTTTTGGCGCGCTCTGGATGGCCGTCGGCATCGCTGTGGGTGCCTGGAAGACGCGGGGCTTCCGCAGCAACCTGATTGACTTCGAATTGCCTCCGGAAGAAGCCTGAAGTTCCGAAAGAGATCCAAACATGCCACGTTTCGATGTGACTGTCGCCGGAGAGCTGAATCTCGACCTTATTCTCTACGGACTGCCCGAGCAGTTGCCGCCCGAACGTGAACTGCTGGCCGACAACATGATGCTCACGCTGGGAGCGTCTTCCGGCATTTTCGTGCATAACCTGGCGGTGCTGGGCAGCCGCGTCGGGTTTCAGTCGCGCATTGGCGACGATCAGCTTGGGCAAATGGCGCTGGCGCGTTTGCAGGAAGGCGGCGTGGACGTCTCCTGCCTGCGGCAGGTCGCCGGTTCCACCCAGACGGGACTTACGGTCATCCTGCAGCACGATGGCTGGCGCAATATTCTCACCTACTCGGGAACGATCGCAGAACTGAACTGGGACGATCTCGATTTGGACTATCTGGCAGACTCACGCCACTTTCATTTTTCGTCCTTCTATCTGCAAACGGGCTTGCGGTCGCGCGTGCCGGAACTATTCCGCAAGATGAAAGCTGCCGGGCTTACCACATCGCTGGATACGAATGACGATCCGGAAGCGAAGTGGGCCGACGATTTGTTCGAGGTACTTCCTTACGTGGATGTCTTTTTGCCCAACGAGCGTGAGGCGCAGAAGATTGCCGGCGCCGCGGACCTGGAGACGGCGGTGCAGAAGCTGGCGGCGCGTGTACCACTGCTTGTCGTTAAGCTGGGCAAGCAAGGCGCCATGGCAATACGGGGTTCGGAGCGGGTCACCTGTGCTTCGCTGAAGGTGAATGCCATCGACGCGGTGGGCGCGGGCGATAGCTTTGACGCAGGGTTCCTGCATCAGTATGTGCGGGGTGCGGACCTAAATACTTGCCTCAAGAGCGGTAATTTGGCGGGGGCGCTGTCTACCACCCGGCCGGGCGGGACAGAAGCTTTTCGGGACCGGACCCACCGGGAGGCTTTCTTGCGTGAACAGGCGGAGTGAAGGTCCAGCCCCGGGCGCACTGCACTACTCCCGAATAATCACTGCAGTTCGATCAGGACCAGGCCGTGCGAGGGAATCTCCAGCGTAAGGCTTCCATTCTTTACATCTTCAGGTTGCGGCGTAGTCGCTTCTGACGCGCGAAGTTCCTGGATTTGCGCCTGCGTAGGATACCGGGGCTCGCCCAGCTTTGCGTATTCGCGATGAACATTGCCATGGTCTTCATCCAGGCGCCAGATGGTGGCGTGATGGACGTTCGTATTCTGAAACTTCAAGCTGAAGCCTTTCGACGGATCGGTCTCTCCCGGCGGCGCATAGTTCCACAAGGCGAGCACTAAGGAACCATCGCTCCTGCGGGTCAGCAAGGCAGAGTCGGAGTCGAGAGCGATGCGTCGATCCCCAAGCATATGCAGCAGCTTGAATGCCTGATAGGAAGGCTTTGGGATTCCGTCTGCCGCAATCAAGCCAAAACCGCCATAGAAAGGCTTTTCAACCACTCCTTGCTCTTCAAAAACGTCGGAGAATGTCCAGTACGACATGATGTCAACCAGACCATCACACTGGCGGATGGTATTGGCGAGCCATGGCCCCATGTAGATCGAGTCGGTGACATCCGGCTCATTCTTGTAGCTGGCGTTGTACTCACTCCAGATCAACGGCAGGCCGGGCATGTTGGAGGCATGAATCTGATCGTGAACCTTTTTTACGGACTGGCAAACCATCTGGTCGCGCGGGATAGGGGTTGTTGTGCCGAATACATCCACCGGCAGATCGTTGGCGTATACGTGGGTCGAAACAAAGTCGAGCGGAACATGGTTGGTGGCACAATGCTGGATGAAGACATCGACCCACGCGGCTTGGGCCGTTGCCGGGCCGCCTACCCGAAGCCGGGAATTCACTTTCCTGATGGTTCGCGCAGTGTGGTCATAAAGGTCGAAGTATGTTTGCTGCTTCGGTTCACCGGCCCAGAAGTCGATGTTGGGTTCGTTCCAGACTTCGAAGTACCAGCTTGCCACCTCGTCAACGCCGTAGCGGGCAACCAAATGTTCGACAAACGCGGCGATTAAGTCGTCCCAGGCTTGCCAGTCTTTAGGAGGCGAAACGTTGGGCTTGTACCAAAACGCTTGGAAGAGCGGCTTGGCAGCCAGTTGGGTGGGCATGAAACTCAGCTCAACAAACGGCTTCACACCATTGGCCAGTAAGCCATCGTAAATCTGGTCTACGTATGAAAAGTTGTAACGCGGCCGCCCGTCGCTGCCTTGCTGGTAAACACCAACTTCATCATCAAAGATGGCGTGAAAGCGCACGTACCGGAAACCCGTGATCTGCTTAACGTCGCGGAGGTCTCGCCGATAGCTGTCGCGCAGGGAGAGGACGGCTCGTCCGGAACCAAACATTTCTTCCCAAAAATGCTGGAAGGGATGTGAAGGGGCGGTAGCATTCACCTGGATGACTTCGGGCGCTGTTGTGGACTGGGCGCGAGCCGCTGGGCCCCTGAGCGCTGCGACGAGCAGGCAGAGAATTAGATAGTGGGCTTTATGAGGCTTTACCATGCCAAAGCTCTGATTCTAGTTTAAGACAGGAAGTTGGCGGGAAATAGCTGTTGTTCACCTTCAGTACGTCTGGAACCCTGCCCGCCGCATGCCGCGCTGGGCCTCCGGATTTTTCATAAACGTACGCCACACGAACCCGGTGCGGGCATTCTCCGCCATGACCATGGTGATGCCGGTGTCTATGCCAATGACGTCGCCGTCGTACCAGTTGCGGAGCGGATTGAAGGCGTTTACAAAGCCATACTTGCTCCAGGCGCCGCTGTAGTGCGTGTTGATGTAGCGCAGCACGCGCATGGTCGCCTCGGGCAGGAAGGGCAAGGAACCTCCGGGCGCGCTGGGCACAACCGTGCCATCAATCGGCCCCATTTGTGGCGGGCCGCCCCAGACCACATAGCCATTTTGAGAATCCGAAGCGGTGATGCCCCACAAATCTTCGCTGTAATCCGGAAACTGCTTGGCCAACTCCAAACAAAAGCGGCGATGGGCGTCAGTTGCAATGGCTGAGTTGTGAAAGTAATCCGCGTATTTGTCGCGCTTGCCCCGAAAATCGAACCAGGCTTGCGAATACTGATGTACAAACAAGGGCGCGAATGCCCCGATGTAGCGCAAGCCATCATATTCAAAAGTGCGCCGCTTCCATGCAGACCAGGCGTCTTCGCTTAGGGGATAGGACGAAGATCCAAGCCCTTGCAAATACATCATCATCAGTTCGCTGTAATTGTCCCAGCGGAAAGGCAGGAAGCCGCTATCCGGCATCCAGCCGTGGGGGAGCAGCAAAGTGTCCTCGGAAAGCCAGGTCCAATCCACCCGGTTGAAAACCATCTCCGCCATCTCGACAATTTCCGGTTGGCGGAAGTGTTGGCGGCAAGTCAGCACACCGCAAAGCAGGATCGCGGTATCCACCGAGGATATCTCCGAGTCCCATACACGCTCGCCGGTGTTGATGTCGGCAAAATGGTAGAAGAATCCGCGATGGTTCGGCAATTTCTTCCATAGGGACCGAAGCGTGGCCAGCACGCGGTCGCGAGCGTCACTCGTAGCCACAAAGCCGCGCTCCTCACCGATGCACAGGGCAGTCAATCCGAAGCCCGTAGCCGCGATGCTGGCCACCGTTCCCGTGTCGGCGCCACGCACATTGGAGCGGTCTTTCACCAGACCGGTTTTGGGGCTCGCCTGTTCCCAAAAGTACTGAAAGTTGAGCTTTTCCAGTTCGACGAGAAAGGCGTCATCTTCGGGAGAGAGCGAGGTTGGCGCAGGCAGGGTGGCTGGAGCCGTGTGCTGCTGCTCTTGCCCGGCCGCAAGAGGAACAATACCGGGCCAGGACAGGCAGCCTCCCGCGGCGCCGAGTATTTGTTTTAACAACCTACGGCGTGAAAGCATCCTAGAACTTAGCGTTTCCTGATTTATAAATATCTTAGAGTGATAGGCGGGCAACCGTAAAGATCAAGTTCTCATGCGGTCATCTTCTGAGCAACCAATCGAGCAGCATGCGGCCTTGGCGATGAGCCTAATGGAGGCGTCGGTTGAGTAGAGCAAAAACCGCGGCCTGGATCATCGGGGTGGCCATTGTAGGAGTCATTCTTGCTCTTGTGCTCATCAACCAGGTCCGCCACCGCCAGGCCTTGACCCTGATGGGGGCGATCACGGTCAAGGATACCGACCCCAACAAGGAGATCCCGATTGCCAATGTCGAGGTTAGCGACGCGGCGGGTTTGGCTGTAGGTGCGGTTAACTCGGATGCGTCCGGGTTCTTCGCCCTCAAGCTGCGACAGGGCGTGAGAAGAGGGCATCCCATTACTCTTCAGTTCCGGCACCCGAACTACAGGCCGCTGGATCTAAAAGACTACACCGGGGACCAGCTCTATGTGGTCCACATGGAGCCGCTGGCGCGCGAAGGTGAAACTGTCCGGAACCAGCCGGCGGTCAGTGTGGGCAATGTTCGAGTTCGCTATTCAACGGAAACGGTACGGGATGTAAACATCGGAAGCGCCGTAAAAACCTTCCAGGTGACAAACGTGGGCAATGTGCCGTGTAAAGGACACGGACCCTGTTCGCCCAACGGCAAATGGAAAGCCGGGGTGGCGTCGGCTTCGCTGGATGCCGGGCCCGGCAATACCTTCCGGGCGGCCCGAGTATCCTGCATCGCCGGTCCCTGCCCGTTCACCAGGATAGACACGGACCATTTCTCTGCTGGCGGGCGGACAATTTCGGTGACGGCGCGAGACTGGTCCGACACAACGACTTTTCTGTTTGAAGCGGAGGTCTTCCATGAAATGCCGGGCGAAGCCGTCTACGAATCCTATCCGGTGATCTTCGGCCGGGCCCTCAACTTCACCGTACCGACAGGCGCGCAGGGCGTGAGCATTGAGGCGGACATTGGCGGAACGACGATTATCTTTCCCCTGGGGCCGGCTCTGTTTCTGAGCTGGGCCACCTGCGACATGAGGACAAATCCGGATCACACCACGGTCTACCGATGCCAACTCAAGCGTGGTTATCGGTTTAAGTAATAAACCCACTTGGCGCGCGAGTTCTATTAGGTCCAAGCCGAGAACAGTCTGCGCAGCGGACGAACCCATTAGCAGCCGTCTGCCCGCAGAAGGGCTTGAACGCCCGGTAGTGCCATCCCCCCGTCGTGTGGGCTGCAGAATGGTATCTTGGTCGTGGCGAACTCAAACCAATCTCATGGCAGATGTGCTTAAGAATCTTTTCGAGAAGCATTTTCAGGTTCCGGCGGAACGAGTGCAACCGCTGCAAGGCAAGCTCGGTGCCTCGGGGCGGAGGATCGTTCGAGTTGCCGGCGGAGGACATCGCGCCATCGGTGTTCTGCACGATGTTCGCGAAGAAAATGTCGCCTTCCTGGAGTTTTCCCGTCACTTTCGCCGCCATGGCTTGCCGGTTCCAGAAATTTACGCCGAAGACCTGCAGCAGGGCGCCTATCTTGAAGAAGATTTCGGCGATACCACGCTCTTCGAGTTTCTTTCCCAAAACCGCAAAGGCGATCAGGTTGCCCCTGAGGTGGTGGATTTATACCGCAAGGTGTTAACCGTTTTGCCGCGCTTCCAGGTGGAGGCTGGCCGGGACCTGAATTACAAAGTCTGCTATCCGCGTGCCAGCTTCGACCGGCAGTCCATCGCCTGGGATTTGAACTATTTCAAATACTATTTTCTGCGTCTGGCGGGCATTTCCTTCAACGAACAAGCGCTGGAGGATGACTTCAACCGTCTGACCAAGCTGCTGCTGAGTGCCCCACACGACTATTTTCTCTATCGCGACTTCCAGTCGAGGAATGTCATGCTGCGCGATGGAGAGCCGTTCTTCCTCGATTACCAGGGAGGGCGGAAGGGGGCGCTGCAATACGATGTGGCCTCGCTTCTGTATGACGGCAAGGCGGATTTGCCTCCGGCACTGCGCCAAGAGCTGCTGGAATACTATCTTGCGCAGTTGGGAAATCACCTTCCGCTCGATCGCAAAGCATTCCTGCATTACTACTATGCGTACGTTTATGTACGCATTATGCAAGCGCTGGGAGCTTACGGTTTTCGCGGATTTTATGAGCGCAAGCCGCATTTTTTGCAGAGCGTCCCCTACGCGCTGAAGAACATCCGCTGGCTGCTGCACAATGTCAGCCTGCCGATCGCGTTGCCGGCTTTAATGGCGGCGTTTAACAGCATGCTGGGGTCCGAAAAGCTTCTTGCCCTGGCGGCGGATGCCGAGAATCTGACAGTGCGGATTTTCAGCTTTTCCTTTCATCGCGGGTGGCCGAAAGACGAGAGCGGCAACGGCGGGGGCTTTGTTTTTGACGGGCGCAGCCTCCCCAACCCCGGCCGGGAAGAGCGTTTCAAAGCGCTTACCGGGAAAGATGCGCCGGTCATCGACTATCTGAACCGGCAGGAGAGCGCGCACCAGTTTCTGGCCAGCGTTTTTTCGCTGGTGGAAGCCAGCGTGAACGAGTATCAGCGGCGGCGCTTTAAGCATTTGATGGTTTCGTTCGGCTGCACCGGAGGTCAACATCGCTCTGTGTATTTGGCGGAGCAATTGGCAAAGCGCCTGCGGGGGCGGCCCGGGGTGGAAGTGATTGTGCAGCATCGCGAATTGGAGAGCATGGGCCTATGAAGGCAATGGTGCTGGCCGCCGGGCTGGGCACACGTTTGCGGCCGCTTACCGATCATCGTCCCAAGGCCTTAGTGGAGGTCGCCGGCCGGACCCTTCTGGAGATCACCCTTACGCGCTTGCGCAGCCTGGGAGTCGACCAGGTAATTGTTAACGTCCATCATTTCGCGGATTTAATCGAAAGCTATCTCAAGGCGAATGAGAATTTTGGCCTTCACATCGAAATTTCACGCGAAGAGATTTTGCTGGATACGGGCGGCGGCTTGAAAAAGGCGGCGTGGTTTTTTCTGGAGGACGGCACAGATGAGCCTTTTATTCTGCACAACGTAGACGTCATCAGTACGATTGATTTGCGGCGGATGTTGGAATTTCATGCGGAGAGCGACAGGCTGGCAACTCTGGCCGTCCAAAGCCGGAAGACGTCACGCTATCTGATGTTTAACGAAGCCATGCAGCTTTGTGGGCGGCGCGCCGGAACGAACGGGAATCTCGAACTGGTTCGGCTTTCCTCTCAGCCGCAGGCGTTGGCCTTCGCCGGGATCCATGTGATTTCGCCACGCCTGCTTACCAAACTCACGGAAGACGGCGTGTTCTCCATTATCACTTCCTATTTGCGGCTCGCTGGCGAAGGCGAAGAAATCCTTGGCTTCTGCGCTGATGAATACACCTGGCGGGATCTGGGCCGGCCCGAGGATCTTGCGCAGGCCGAGGAAGATTTACGCTTGAACATCCTTCCTCAGTGAGCTTTCTCCGCGAGATCAAACAGGCCTGGCTAATCGTTGTTACTGCGGTCGGACACTACCTCCAGCCGTACTTCGTCCCCCAAGATTCTGGCCACGGATCCAAGATCGCGGGCCAGGGAGCGACGCCAGCGGCTGACGGCATGCCCGGCCAATTCGTCCATAGCCTGCTCAAACGAGCGCACCGTCTGCTCGCCATACTCTTTAAAGGATTCTGTAACCGAGGTCTCAAGCGCCTGCTGCACCAGCTTCAAGCGCCCGCAAGCTGACTCGAGTTGATTGTCAAGTTCCTTGGCATTACGCGCTTCCATCTCCTCTAAGGTTGCACCGACGCTGGTCTCCAGCTGCGTCCGCGCCCGCGAAACAACGTCATTCAGCATTTGTGTTAAGCGCATGTCCGCGTCGGACTCCATGCGGCGTACGAACACGTCCAGCTTCGCAGCCCGTTCAGCCAGATCGCTGACCAGGGCTTGCTGACGCGAAGACTCCGACTCGATTGCGGCCCGAACCTCCTCAATCTCCTCCAAACGCGCCGCATTCTCCTCGGCCATACGCTGCTGCAGGCTCTTGAAGAGTTCCTCGCTGCGCATGGAAAGGTGCGTTCCCGCCTGCGCTGCGTGCTGCTGAAGCTTCTCCAGCCCATCGTGATGTTGCTGCCGCATGCCATCCCCGATTTCGTCAGACAGACGCCGAGCGTTCGTTTCGACCGATTGCAGCTCCTGCGTGAGTTGCCGGCGGAACTCCTTCTCCGAAGAGGTTATCTTCTGTTCGATGGTCGCTGTAGCTGTTTCGAGCACTTGTTGGGTCTGCTCACTGGCGTGCTGCAAAGCCCGTTGGCCAAGATCCTGGCGCAGACGTTCCCATAACTTCTCTTCGACTTCAGGCGGAATATACGAGAGCGACACTTCGAATTGGCTGCGCTTTGATTCAGGGCGCGCCAGCCGTTCCCGCAGGCTGGTCAGTTCGGCGTGCAGGGGCTCAACTATTTCTTCAATCAGATTGCGCAGGCGTTCTTCGGACAGCTGCTCGCTGACATTGCTTTTGTGGACAACCTTGAGCGTTGGCTCGGTTTCTGACTTGTGCCCCGGCTTCAGGACCTTAGTTGGTTTCTGAACAGGGTTGCCATCGTCAAGTACCGGCACATACGCCAGTCCCGACCAATCCTTTGGACAGGGGGTTACGCCCCAGAAATTGTCCGGCTGATCCAGACGTGCGCCCACCAGCCACTGCTGATGATCCGTTCCCAGCGGGTGGCAATCGACTACACGGGCAGTCGTCTGCCGTCCTTCCATATTGTGAAAGTACACGGGCGTGCCGGTTTCGAGTTTTACCGGCGAACGTACTGCGCAGCCGTGTGCATTGACGATCATGGTTTCGCACACTTCCGAGAACTGAATGTTTGGAGCCATACTGGTGACTAACAAGGGAAGGGTGAACGGTACTCGCGAACTGCGGCGTAAGGCTTCTGGAGAAATTGCGCTGTGCATAGTTTGCCCTCGTATGCGACGGAAGCGTCACACCCAAAATGGATGTGTTCCTTATTGGGATACGTTACCTTGACTTGGCTGAAAAACCTTGCCCCAGTGGTATCTTTCCCGCGTGGTCAATTGGCCAATACAGGGCGCGTCTGCGGCGCACCATGCCGCTGGCCCAACAGACATGGACATTTTGGCGAAAACCATGGCGGGGTGGAGTTTTGGTAGTTACGGTCGGGAGTAATCGAATCCCAGAATGAACCATTCGCTGATGCCTTATGTACCTACGTGCGCTGATTGTCGCAGCCTTTTGAAGTAACCTGAACTTGCCTAGGGTTCTTAATTTCAAACATCTTTCCAGCCAGGAGAGTTCATGTGGCGACCAGTGCGCTTTTTAAAACCAGCGAGCCCAGAGCGAAAGGCAGCATAGCCGTGGAACTGCTCAAGAGACTCTTGCAGATGTGTTGCCGGCATCGCTTCTCCTGGCCGCACACCGGCGGTTACGGCCAGGACTACCAAGTGTGCCTGATTTGCGGGGCGGCTTACGAGTTTGACTGCGCCACCATGCAGCGAACGGGTCGCTTGATAGACCCGGAAACCTTGCGCGAGAGTGCATTATCTGTGGCGAATGCGCAATCTATGCGCGGCAAATAGCTCTTGGCAGTAATTGCACTCCCCAGTCCGGAGCAGGAGTGGGCTGCCTGACTATGTCCAGTTTGCCAACGCGTTTCGGCCATAACTGTGCAAAAACTTTCGCTTTCTGCACGACCTGAGAGCTAAACATGGCAAATTAGAGCCGAAGATTTGGTACGCGAATTGCGCCTCTGATCTAGCGAGGCCGCCGAACCGCAGGGGATGGCCCCTGAGACTCAAAGAGCCGGTCTCGTATCGGAGACCCTAATGAAGACTCTAGCGCTGGTATTGTGCTTGTTCGCATCCACCTCATTGCTGGCTCAGGCGTCCGCGGGGACGGGAGCCCTAAGTGCCGATCCTGTGGTCATACAGTTTACCGGTCATCCTACTCGGGCCTTGCAGCAAGGAATGGCCGATCACCAGGACATCATGGAATCCTCTACGCCGACGATGGAACGAGGATCAAGACCGCTGTGGGAAGTCGCACCGAGGCCTGTTGCCGCTGTTCCGCTGGGTGATATTGCGCGAATGCTAAAGAAAGAAAAGCTTACCGTCCGGAAGGCAACCAAGGTCTGGGAAAACTGATAATCGCCGGCAATTTCTGAGCTATTTTTTCGAGGGCGCGGCGGGCTTTACGGCTTCCACCGCCTTTTGCAAGTCAGCCACCGCGCTTTCGCTCAGGACATAGAGGGTGGGTTCGTTCGCGCGCTCTGCCACGTAATCCTTAGTCCCGGCAGACTTGGAAATCAGCACCTTTTCGGTTCTCTTCCCGTCGTTCGATGTAACGGTGATCGAAATGACTGCGTTACCGAACCCGGACCTGACGAATTTGCTGGCCTCCAGGTCGCGTAAATCCCCGACCAGTGAATTGACCGTTGCACCGTCTAATTGTTTCCCGTCACCTGACCACCAATCGTCTTTGTTTCTAGTGAGAAAATAAGCTTTCGCGCCGTCGTGGACTTCAATCTTGCTAGGCTGGTTGAAGCCGAAATCGAAAAGCTTTTTGTTGCGGAAATCATCCAATTTCTTGTCGAGTTCTTGATCGAGGCTACTCGACACCTTATAAGCTCCACTCAGAATGCTGGTCTTCGCATAGTAGGCGTCTTTCTTTTTGCGCAGTTGGAGTTCCTGCGTGCCGGAGTCAGTGGTAAGTTTTACCGACGCTACCGGGATGCCGGAAGCGAAAGAGGCCTGATCCTGCTTGGGATCGTCATTGGAACCGAGATCCATTTTGGCCTCAGTGACGGTACGCACCAGATCGTCCACCTTTGAGCCATCGGCGCGCATCGGGTTGGGCTGCAGAATTTCCCATTGATCTTTGCCGCGGCCGAATTGGATGTTCCCGGATTTCTGCATCAGATCCAGGCGGCTGATTTTGTCCGGTTCGGCCGTAATAAGGCGTTTGTCGCGCAAGTCGTTCAGGTTCTTGTCCAGGCTGGTCTTAGTGAAACTCGCGATCGTGAACACACGCGGGTCACTTGCGATCTTCGCATACACACCGTTTCCTGTCGGGGTAGCGTCGCCCACCAGCACCCTTCGGGTTTTGTTGTCCTTCGCCGTTACGGCGAGCGAGAGCCCCGGATCCGACAAGCCGTAGGGTTGAAGATCGCTGGCTTTGTCATCCACAACGCGCTGTGAGTCCAGCGTGGCTAGTGCCGAAGCGAGTCCGGAAACCGCCGACTGATCGGCTGGCATCGGCTGTGGCGCAGTGATCTGCCAGTCATTGCCGTTCTTCTGGAGATGCACCTCGTCGGCGTCCTTCTTTTGAATCACAATGCTGTTGATGTCCGCCTCTTGCAGAGAAAGAATCTTCGGCGGAATATCGCTGGAGGACTTAGCGGTAGATTTGTGGTGATTGGACCAATATAGCGTCCCGGCGAGGGCGGCCAGAAGAATGGCCGCGACGATCAATCCGCGAAATTTCATCCTACCTTTTCCATCTTTCTTGCAAGCAGATTCTTACCTTCTTTCCCACCACACGAAGAAGCCTGCCACCACCACAATCAGAGGCAGCAGGAACTGGCTGGTGGTGCGCACCCAGCGCATTTGTGCGCTGGTCATGGTCACACGGCGGTCTTCCGGTTCTTTGGGCCGGATGGAAATCAAATCTTCATCCGATGAGAGCCAGTTCATAGCGTTCAAAGCCAGATCGCGGTTGCCATTAAACCGGATGAATGAATTCGCCGCCCACGACGAGCTGCCCATCACCACGAAGCGTCCTTGCGAATTGCTTTTGCCTGTGTTGTAAGTGCCGGCGGCAGCGATGACCATTGGCCCCTTCTCATTCTTCGGGTCGTTGGGATTGACTCTGGGATTGTTCAGGTCATGGGTTGCCAGGCTCGAACTGGAAGAACTGAAGAGCTTGGTCAGGGAGGTCTTGCCGGTATTATTAATTTCCAGAGACCGGCTTAACGGGAATCCGGTGGCTGTCCCTTTCAGCCCATCCACGATGGGATGGGAATCATAGCTGAAAACCAAGGCGACTTCCGGCCCGGTACCGACCAGTTGACCGTTCATGTCGAGGATCAAGTCCTTTTGCAAGGTCACGCCCCAGCTCTGGAGAAGGCTGGTGAGCGCATCGTTTTCGGCAATATCTTCGTGCCCCATTTGCAAAGGAGGGTCCAGCATGAACAGTGCCCGGCCGCCGCCTTCGACGTACTTCTTAATGGCGTCCACTTCCGGCTGCTGGTAGTCGCTGGTGGGCCCGCCGACCACTAAAGCCGTGCAATCCCCGGGCACCTCGGCCTTCTCCAGCAGATTGATCGACTTCGACGTGTACTCGTCTTTTCCGAGGAGACTATCGAAGGCGGAAAAACCGTTGCGATCCGTGTTATCGATCTGGTGTTCGCCGCTGCCGGTTACGAAGCACACGGTGCGGGTTGTATTTTTCAGATCGCGGATAAAGGCGCCGGTGATGCCTTCTTCCGTCATGCTCTTGGCGTCTTCTTTGCGCGCGCCAACTTCGACTACCGCAGTGCCGTAGTCTTTGATGCCGGCGGAACGCGCCAGTTCGGGCTGCTTGTCGACATCCACATATTTCACCTGAACCTTCGGGGAAAGGTTGGAGTATTCATCGAGCAGATCCTTCGCGTGCTGGAACCCGTGAGGCTGATCGAAGTATGTGATGGTCGCGTTCTGCTTCAGGCCCTTTACGATTTTCGCTGTCTGGTCAGAGAGGCTATAGCGTTTGTTGGAAGTGCCGTCATACGATTTGTTGTAACGGTCCGCCAACACATTGGCGACAACCACGATGGCCAGAACCACCAGGATATAAACTACCGCGAAGGCCGCGTACTTGGTCTGCCGAGCCTTGAGGAATTGAGAGTTCACTTACGACCTCCACCGCAGCGATTCCATGGAGCGCACCGTGAAGAACAACCCCACAAAAATCACGGTGACATAGAATATTGCGTCTTTCGAGTCAATCACTCCCCGCGCAAAAGATTGAAAGTGGGGAACTACCGAAATATAGGAAAGAACCTGCGCCCAGGTGGCCGTCTCGTATCCGCTGACCCAGTCAAGAACCCAGAGCAACAAGCAAACGCCAAATGTCGTCGCACCGGCGATGATCTGGTTCTTGGTCAGGGTGGAAATGAAAGTTCCGATGGCCAGCAATCCGCCGGCTTCCAGAAGCAAACCAAGATAGCCGATAGCGAGAGGCTTCCAGTCAGGATTGCCGTAGCGGAACAGAAAGGCGAAGTTCAGCGCCGTGAACAGCAACATGCAGGCGTAGAGACTGAGCGCGGCCAGCCATTTGCCGAGGATCACTTCCACATCGCGAACCGGTGAAGTGGCCAGCAACTCGATCGTCCCGTTGCGTTTCTCTTCCGCAAACAAGCGCATGGTGATCATGGGAATGAAAAACAAGCCGATCACGCTCATGTTGGACAGCAACGGCCGGATGACCATCTCGTTCAGATTCATGGGGAATGACTGGCCGCTCATCTGCGATTCCATGCCGCGGATCACGAAAAATCCCAGTGCATTCCAGAAAAAGAAACCGAAAATCACGGCAAACATAGTCAGCAGCAAATAGGCAATCGGCGAGACAAAATAACTGCGAATCTCTTTGCGGAAGACGATCCAGGTATTTCTCATGCCAGCGCTCCTTTAGGGGCGGATTGTGCGGCGGCTTCCGCTCCCGTCAGTTGGAGGAATATCTCTTCCAGGCTTACGGCTGCGGGACGGAGTTCATTGAGGTCCCAACCCGCTTCAACTACCGCGCGCGCCAGGTCGCCGCGCAGGAACCCTTTCTGGCTCTCCACTTCGAAGGTACTGAAATTGTCGCGTTGTCTGCGAAGATGCACTTTGCTGACCCCGGCAATCTGCTCAATCTTCTGTTGGACATGGGCTGAATCAAGCTGTCCATTGCGGCCGCCCACTTCGACCAATAGGGATTCCACTCCGCGCACTCGATTCTGCAGATTGTGCACAGAGTCCGTCGCCACCAGTTTGCCGCGATTGATGATGAGCACTTGCTCGCAGGTCTGCTCCACCTCGGGAAGAATGTGGGTGCTCAAAATAATGGTGTGATCGCCGGCCAGGCTTTTGATCAGGTCCCGAGTCTCGTTGATTTGCTTGGGGTCCAAACCGGCGGTGGGTTCGTCCAGGATGAGGACATCCGGATTATGAATAATGGCCTGCGCCAGGCCCACGCGCTGGCGGTATCCTTTGGAGAGCTTGCCCAGCAGTTTCTTTTTTACATCCACAATCGCGCAGCGTTCCGAAACGTAACTCACGCGCTTGGCCAGCTCGGGGCCGCTCAATCCTTTCAGCCTGCCCACGAAATTCAAATACTCCTCGGTATCCATTTCGAGATAAAGGGGCGGTGTTTCGGGAAGGTAACCGATGCGCTTCTTGACTTCCATCGGTTGCTCCAGCACATCGAAACCGGCGACTGTGGCGGTTCCTGAGCTGGGCGGGAGGAAGCAGGTCAGCATGCGCATGGTGGTGGTCTTGCCCGCGCCGTTGGGCCCAAGAAAACCTACAATCTGGCCCTTTGTCACTTCGAATGAAATGTGATCGACCGCAGTCGTGCGGGCATACCTCTTCGTCAGATCATTGACTTTGATCATAAGAAAGTTTGGAAAAGCCTTTCGAGCACGGCGCCTGAAATGCTCCGTGACGGACTTTTTTGAGCGGAGGAATAATACTAAGAAGTGCAGGCAGCGAATGTCAAATGGTAGATGAATGCCGCGACACGATACTTATATGCCTGCAGCCAGTTGGCGTAACCGTTCGGCTGCACTTTCTGGAGTGATATCGCGCTGTGGAGTTCCCAACATTTCAAACCCCACCATGAATTTACGGACGCTCGCGGAACGCAAAAGCGGCGGATAAAAGTGAGCATGGAAATGCCATTCCGGATGTTTTTCCCCGTCGGCGGGCGATTGATGAAATCCCATCGAGTAAGGAAAGGGAGTATCGAAAACTTTGTTATAAGCGCCTGTTACCTGCTTCAGAGTACGAGCCAGCAGCTGGCTCTCGCTCTCGCTAAAATCCGTCAGCGTTCCAAGATGCCGACGGCTGCAAATCAACAGCTCAAACGGCCATACCGCCCAGAATGGCACCAGAGCCACAAAGCCATCGTTTTCGCAAACCAGGCGAAGTGCCTGGCGGGATTCCAGTTCGCCGTAATCGCATAGCAAACAGCTTTTGTGCCGGTTGAAATAATTCTGTTGAGAAATCAGCTCTTTTGCCGGGGCTTCAGGAATCGAATGGGTCGCCCAAATCTGGCAGTGCGGGTGCGGATTGCTGGCGCCCATCATGGCGCCGCGATTCTCGAAAATCTGCACGTGATTGATCTGCGCCATGTTGGCCAGTTCGGCAAATTCCGCTGTCCACACGCGGACCACCTCTTCAATGTCTTTCAATTCCATGCTGGCCAGCGTGAGGTCATGGCGCGGCGAGAAGCAGATGACGCGGCAAGCTCCAGGTTCGCCCTCCGCCACCAGCAATCCCATGTTTTGTACGTCATAGTGCTCACGCTCGGTCTCCGGCTTAAGCGCGGCAAAGTCGTTGGTGAATACGAACGTGCCCGAGTAGGGAGGATTGCGCACTCCGCCGGCCCTTTCGTTGCCGGGACACAAATAGCAGTTGGGATCGTAGCTCGGCTCGTTTGCGACCACAGCTTTCTCTATCTGCCCTTGCCATGGCCGCTGTGTACGGTGAGGAGAAACCAACACCCACTCGCCGCTGAGCGGATTGAACCTGCGATGCGGAGATTGTTCGAGCTTCAACAAGTGAGCCGGTGCCTAAATTACAATGAAACGCCAGACTTGCCATTGTAAGGGAACCCGGAAAATGAAACCTGCAGAGTTGGGCGGACGATTCACGGACTTATACCGCGCCGCGCCTAGGATCTTTCGCGCCCCCGGCCGAGTCAATCTAATCGGCGAGCACACGGATTATAACGACGGTTTCGTTATGCCCTGCGCCATCGGTTTTTCTACGCATGTAGCCATCGCGCCGCGGGCGGACGGCAAGCTGCTGATCAAGTCCGAAAATTTCCCGGAGGCATTCGAATTTGATATTGCCAAACTTCCCTCGCAGCGGCAGGGAGTCTGGTGCGATTACGTGCTAGGCACTGTTGCGGTGCTCCGGCAGGCGGGGATCAACGTCCCGGCAGCCAGTCTGCTCATCAACAGCGAAGTTCCCATTGGCGCCGGTCTTAGCTCCTCCGCCGCCATCGAAGTATCCGCCGCGCTGGCATTTCTCAGCTTAACCGGAACAAAGGTGCCGCTCCCGGAATTGGCGAGGCTTTGCCAGCGCGCCGAAAATGAGTTTGTGGGGGCGCGTTGCGGCATCATGGATCAATTTATTTCCTGCCTGGGCAAAGTCAATCACGCTTTGTTGCTGGATTGCCGTTCGCTCGATTTCAAGCTGGTTCCACTTCCCGACGATGTCTGTTTACTGATTTGTAACACCATGGTAAAGCATGAGCTTTCGGGCGGGGAATACAACCGGCGGCGCGCGCAATGCGAAGAAGGAGTAAGAATCTTGTCGCAGTGGTATCCCGGCATCGGCGCGTTGCGCGACATCTCACCACAGCAACTGGAGGAGCACTCCCAGGACTTGCCGCAGGTTATCTACAAGCGCTGCGCCCACGTTGTCCACGAGAATCAGCGCACGCTGGAAGGCGCTGAACGCCTGAACGCAGGCGATCTACACGGATTCGGCCAGTTGATGGCCGAGTCCCACCGCAGTTTGCGTGATCTCTATGAAGTGAGCTGCCGCGAACTCGACACTATGGTCGAAAGCGCCGAAGGCCTCACTGGATGTTGGGGCGGGCGCATGACCGGCGGCGGCTTTGGCGGCTGCACGGTGAACATGGTGGAAGCCGCCGCTGCACAAGATTTTGCGGCCGCGATTTCCCAGCGCTATTTGCAGGCGACAGGCATCAAGCCCGATATCTATATCTGCTCAGCTGCCGATGGAGCCGGTGCCGATTCCTAGGGTGCGGTTGACTGGCTCGCGGAGTGCGATTGCGCCAGGCTCTGCGGAGTCGGAAGGTTCGCTGCACTCCAACCCCCGCCGAGAGCTTTGATCAGCAGCACGCTGTCTGTCATCCGCCGCCCCGCAATCGCAACCGCTGTGCGCTCGTCGCTTAAGGCCAGGCTCTGGGCCGTGATGACCTCCAAATAGCTGGCGACTCCACCGCGATAGCGGTTGTTGGACAGCGCAAGAGAATGTTCTGCCGCGGTTACGGCCGCTGCCTGGGTCGTGGCCTCGTTTTCCAGAATGCGCAGTGCGGCCAAGCTATCTTCCACTTCCTGGAATGCGGTGAGCACGTCCTGCCGGTAGTTGGCTACGGATTCGTCGTATGCGGCTTGCGCCTGTTGAGAAATCGCGCGCCGCTGACCAGCGTCGAAGATAGTTTCCAGCGCGCTCACACCGGCGGCGGCGAATCCGCTGGGGCCGCTGAGCCAGTTGGTGATCGAGGTGCCCTCAAAGCCGCCGCTAGCGGATAACGAGATAGTAGGAAAATACGCGGTCCGCGCCAACCCGATCTGCGCGTTCGCAGCCACCATGCGCCGCTCGGCAGCGGCAATATCTGGCCGCCGCTCCAGCAAGTCGGAAGGGAGACCGGGTGGAATGACGGGTGGAACCGTGTTCAGCGGAGTTGTTGGCAGGGCATAGTGTGCCGGGGGTTCGCCAGTTAAGACAGCCATGGCGTGTTCATAAGCCGCGCGCTGCGCAGTGAGATCGATGGCCTGGGCGCGCGTAGTTTCCAGTTGCGTCTGCGCCTGGGCGACATCCACTTGTGACGCGATGCCTCCCTGATAGCGGTTATTGGTGAGCTGAAGCGCCTTTCCGTACGCCTCGACCGTAGAGTTCAACAACTGAATTTCGCTGTCCAGGGCACGCGCCTCGAAATAGTCGATGGCAAGTTCGGCGTGCAGGCTAAGCCTGACGTACTCGAGATCGGCGGCACTGGCCTGGGCATTGGCGCTCGCGGCCTCCATCGTGCGGCGCACCCGGCCCCAGACGTCCGGTTCGTAGGAGACATCTATGGGAAGGGCGAGGTCGGTATAGTTGGTCGTGGCTCCGACGATAGGACGATTTTTTGAAAGCCGGTTGCGGGAAGCATCAACTCCTCCTGTGACCGTTGGGTAGTAATTCGCCCGGTAATATCCTACGGCTGCACGGGCCTGCTGAAACTGGGCCTCCGCGGCTTTGAGAGCCTGATTGGAAACTTCGATCTTCTCCTCCAGCCCGTTGAGCGCCGGATCCTGGTAAACCTCCCACCACTTGCCGTGGGCAAACTGATCGGCAGGCTGCGCCTGCTTCCAGTTCTTTGGGGTTTCGTTGTAGGCTGGCGCCGTCGGGGCGGTGGGGCGCGAGTAGTGCGGCCCAACCGCGCACCCGCTCAGTAGCCCACAAATTATGAAGAGAACTGCCGCGTGGGCGGGCCTTGGGCTTCGAAGGATTGGGGCTCGGCTGGCCTTCACTGTGCATTTCCTGGGGCGGAAGAACCGACAACCCGGACCTCTTCCCCAGACTCGATCGAGTCCGGCGGATTGATCACAATATTCTCGTTGCCGTTCAAACCTGCGACGACTTCGACCGAAGAGCCGAAATCCCGTCCGATGGTGATCGGCTGCAGCTCAGCCTTATTGTTACTGACTACGACCACCCGCAGTCCTTCACTACGAAACAGGAGGGTGTTCACGGGAAGCGTGTAGGAGGATGTCGCCCCCGGCAATCGCAAGTGCACCTCCGCAAAAGCGCCGGTCAGCAGCTCCCCCGTGGGATTGTTCACCGAAATCTCTACCAGCAAAGTGCGGGAAGAAGGGTCGATGGCATTCGCGGTACGAACCAGCTTTCCCTGAAAACGGCGGCCAGGAAATTCCGAGAGTGTGAGGTCTGCCGTCAGGCCGGGCTTAGCGGCTTGCGAATAGACCTCCGGCACATTTACATACACTCGCAGCCGGCCCGGCTGCGCAATGTGAAACAGCTCGGTGCGCGGACCGCCGCCGCTGCCGGAATCAATCAGGGCGCCGATGTCGGTATTGCGCGCCGTGATCACCCCATCGAACGGGGCGTATATCTTTTGGAACGATTGCAAATCTTCCAGCCGCTTGGCGTTAGCCTCGGCCGATTGCACGGATGCTTTCTTGGCCGCGAAATCGCTTTCCGCGTTGTCGGCATCCTGCTTGGAAACCGAGTCGGTTTTCAGCAAGCCCGCATAACGCTCCGCCGTGATTTGTGCGAGGTGCACATTGGCCTGCGCGGTGGCCAGGTCGGCACGAGCCTGCCGCAACTGCTGATTGACTTCGGGAGTCTCAATCTCCGCCAGAAGCTCCCCCGCCTTGACGTGCGTGCCGATGTCCGCATACCAGCGGCGCAGATAACCGTTGGTCCGGGCATAGATGGGTGCGTCCATGTAGGCCTGAACATTCGCGGGGAGCACAACTTCCTGGGCAGGAGCGGTGCGTTGCGGGTGGACGACCGCGACGCTGGGGACGGCCATTTCCTGCGTTTCTTTGGCAAGAGTATTGCGAGCCTGGATGCGCGGAAGAATGGTAAAGATCACCACGGCCGCAGCCGCAATAATTGCAATTACCGCAGGCCACCACCCGTATGCCGGCCGTTTCTTTTCGGCGGCCACTAAGTCCGCTTTTTCTTGTTCCTCTTGCTGTTCCACATTCATAAAGAAAGCTCCAGAAACCGTTGCCCATGGATGAATACGAATCTAGTGCTTGGGGGCCGTCAACGCCGACCTACTACGACGCCCATGCAAAAGACTGAAAAAGCTGGGCACAAAAAATAGTGTTGCCACGGTGGCAAAGAGCAAGCCGCCGATGACCGCGCGCCCGAGCGGCGCATTCTGCTCGCCGCCCTCTCCCAATCCCAACGCCATCGGAACCATGCCGATAATCATCGCCAGCGCCGTCATCAATACCGGCCGGAAGCGGGTGAAGCCCGCCTCTAGGGCCGCATCGAGAGCGTTCTTTCCTTCGGCCATTTGCTCCTTGGCAAAGCTCACCACCAGAATGCTGTTGGCCGTACCGACGCCGACGCACATGATCGAGCCAATCAGCGCCGGCACACTAATCGTGGTACGCGTCACGAAGAGAAACCACGCGATCCCGGCCAAAGACGCCGGCAGCGCAGAAATAATGATGAACGGATCGAGCCAGGATTGGAAGTTCACAACAATCAACAGGTAAACCAGAATGATCGAGAATGCCAGACCGCCCAGCAGCCCAAAATAGGCGGTGTGCATGGTTTGAATCTGTCCGCGAATGATTAAGCGCGAGCCACGTGGCAGTTCTTTGCGGCTTGCGTCGGCAATTTTCTCGATGTCGGTGGAAACCCCGCCGAGGTCCCGTCCCTGCACCGAGCCGTAAATGTCAATGAGCGGCTGGATGTCGTAGTGCGAAGCCACCGCCGCGCCACTGGTGCGGTGAATCGAAGCCACGTTGGCCAGAATCTGCGATTGCGTCCCGCCTGCCCCGGTGATCGGAATGTTTTGCAGGTCCTGCAGGCTGGTCACCCGATATTGCGGAGTTTGCGTAGCGATCGAATAGCTTACTCCCGTCTTGGGATTGAGCCAAAACTCCGGCGTGGTCTGGAAGCTGCCACTGAGCGAGATGAGCAGGTTAGTAGCAATGTCGCGCTCCGTGACGCCGACTTGCCCGGCCTTGGTGCGGTTTACGTCAATATTCAAATAGGGTTGATTGAACGCTTGCTGAATGTGAAGGTCCACCGTACCCGGAACCTGCTTCACACGGGCCAGCAGCCTATCCGCAAACTGGCGGTTGCCGTCTAAATTGTTGCCCACGACCTGAATGTCAATGGGGGCGGGAAGGCCAAAGTTCAGAATCTGGCTGACGATATCCGCCGGCAAAAAGGCAAATTCCACGCCGGGAAACTCCTTCGGCAGGCTCAACCGCAGATTATGGATATAGTCCGCGGTGGGACGGTGGCCTTCCTTGAGGTTGACCATTACATCGGCATCTGAAGTGCCTATCGGGGCGGAGTTGGTATAGGAAAGATTGATGCCACTGTAGGGCAAACCGATATTGTCAATGATGTTCCCGAGGTCGGCGGCGGGAATCTGCTCACGGATCGAGCGCTCCACCAGATCGCAAATGCGCGCTGTGTCCTCGATTCGCGTGCCGGTGGGGGCGCGCAGATGAAGCTTGAATTGGCCGGCGTCCACCGAGGGAAAGAAGTCACGGCCCAGTATGGGCACGATGAGAAGAACAGAGCCCACGCAACATCCAACGAAAATCAGAAGAAACGCTTTGCGATGGTGAAGAGACTTCTGCAGCCAGCCACGGTAGTTTTCCCGGAAATTCTCGAACTTCTGTTCGAACCGCACTTGCATCCGGACCAGAGGATTCCGGCTCTCCGCCTGGTGGGCGGCGTCCTCCTCGTGCCCACGCAACAGGTATTTCGCCATGGTGGGGACGAGAGTTCGCGAAAGCAGGTAAGAAGCCAACATCGCGAAAACCACGGCTTCCGCCAGCGGAACGAACAGATATCGGGCGACGCCACCGAGAAAGAACATCGGCACGAACACGATGCAAATGGCAAGGGTAGAAACGAAGGCCGGGGTGGCGATCTGCTGGGCGCCATCCAAAATGCCGTGCTCGATTTCCTTCCCCATGGCAATGTTGCGGTTGATGTTCTCGATCTCTACCGTCGCGTCGTCCACCAGAATGCCGACCGCCAGCGCCAGGCCCCCGAGGGTCATAATGTTGATCGTCTCGCCCAGCGCACTCAGTACGACAATAGAAGTGAGAATGGAAAGCGGAATCGAGACGGCAATGATCAGGGTGCTGCGCCAGCTACCCAGGAAGATCAGGATCATGAGCCCGGTCAGGCAGGCGGCGATGGTAGCCTCGCGAATCACGCCATTAATCGAAGCGCGCACAAAAATGGATTGATCGGCCAGCGGCCTCACATGGAGCGCAGGCGGAAGCGTGGTCTCAATCTGCGGCAGCATGTTCTTGACCCCCGAAATCACATCCAGGGTCGATGCATCGCCTGTCTTGAGAATCGTTAGCAGTGCGGCGCGCCTGCCGTCCACGCGGACAATATTCGTCTGCGGAGGAAATCCATCCCGCACATGGGCCACGTCCCCGATGTAAATCGTTGTGCTGCCGGTGGTCTTCACCGGGAAACGATCGATTTCGGCGACACTTTCCGGCGAGCCGTTGATGTTGACGTTGTATTCAAACTGTCCAATTTTGGACGTGCCCGAGGGCAAGATCAGATTCTGCGCACTGATGGCATTCACCACGTCCATCGACGACAAGCCTTTGGACTGCAATGCCGCGGTATTCAGATCTACCTGGATCTGGCGCTGCTTACCGCCATAAGGCCACGGGATAGCGCAACCGGGTATCGTGACCAGGCGGGTGCGAATGAAGTTCACTCCGTAATCGAACAGTTGCTGCTCGGAAAGATTCTGGCCCGACAAAGCCAACTGGATGATAGGCACACTCGAAGCGGTGTAACTGATGACCAGAGGCGGCGTCGTGCCCAGAGGCAGCTGCTTTAACTGCGTCTGAGAAATCGCGGTCACCTGTGCAATGGCCTTGTCAATGTTGGCATGCGGTTGGAAGAACACCTTGACTACGGCCACGCCGTCCAGGGATTGCGACTCGATGTGCTCGATATTGTCGACCAGCGTGGTCAACGCGCGTTCGGTGACGAACACGATACGGTCCGACATTTGTTGCGCGTCGAGGCCGTCGTACTTCCAGATAATGCTGACTACGGGGATATCAATATTCGGGAAGATATCGGTCGGAGTATTGAGGATTACAAGTGGACCCAGAATCAGGAGTAGCAGGGCAACGACAACGAAGGTATAAGGCCGCCTTAAGGCGAGTCGAACGATCCACATAATTTCCTCGGGCGCTCTGGCGACGGACGAAAACTGCAGCTGCTCTTCACCGCTGAGTAGAGCGGAACTGTGCCCCCACAAGCATTAGGTCCACCGGAGGAACACATCCGGTGGGAATGCTGTGTCCCGAATACGTATTCGATTCTTTGGTTTACGAGGGAGATGCAGAATCTTCCCGGGAATACGAAATGCGAGGACTTAAAGCCGAAAACGGCTTCTATGCCTTCGTATCGGTGCTCGTGGGCTTCGACGGATCCTGCTGAACATCCTTCATGCCTTGTTTTAAGGCGCGAAGTCCTTCTCCAATTCCCTTGCCAAGCTCGGGCAACTTCTTCGGCCCGAAGACGAGTAAGGCAATAAAGAAGATTATCAGCAGATGCGTCGGTTGAAAAAGGCCGTCAAACATAAACATCCTCCCCCGCTGTAGAGCTGGGCTAAGTAAACGTTACCGGAGCGACACTCCCTAGTCAACCCCTGCACCAGAGGCTCGGCCGAGCGGGATTGAAGAGGACCCTCCAACCCCTACTTTAGCGGGCCTAGGCGCGCCCGCTGTGCTCCCGATCACAACTGGGAGTGAGAGCGATCTTACGCCCGACAGTGTTGCTGCACGTAGGGACAATGCACTCCCGTGCCATCGTTCTTTTATCTTCGGGTCATACAATGGCGCTTTAATAAGCCGTAGCACTCCTACCCCCGGAGCAGCCATGAACTTGATTGAAACTACGCCAGCAGGCGGCGCACATATTGCCAATCAGACGCTTCTTCCACCGAGTGCTTCACCAAGCTCAGCCGAAGCTGCCCTGCCAGCGGTTGCAGTGCCAGCCCTAAAGGCTATCCCAAAGCAGTCTGGATATGGCTTACCCTGCGCCAAATGCAAGACCTATTACGCTGCCGATCTAACAAGTTGTCCGGTATGCCGGAGTGCGGAGCGTGTTTCGCCTACTCTTGAGGCTCTCCCGGTTGTTGAAACTCCAGCTGTTCTTGAGGCCTCTCCCGATCCGGAACTGCTGGAACAGGAGCGGGAACGTTTTCTGCAGGAATTCAGGGCGCGCCTCGATGTGGAAAGCAGCTCGCTCGGCGCGGATATGCAAATCAATGCCACTGCGAGCTTCCGCTGCAGCCGGGAACAGAACCACGCCGGATCGTTCGAGCCGGCTTCCGTATGCCAGGGATGCTATGAGCATTTGCAGGAGCGCACGGACCAACTCGAAGCCGCGCTGCTGCTCGACGTCAAAGAAGCTACCCAAATTATTTACGAAGCGGTTTGGGCCGACCCTTCGGATCCTGGCAAGACCTATCAGAACGCCGCCCACGCCCTGATGAATGAGCTTCGCACCCGCGCCGGCATCTCGTCCGTCCTCGGGTCTTTACAGCCGCTGCAGCACTAAGACTGGCTATTCAGTCTTAATCGCCACCCACTTTCTTCCAGCATACAGACGGTACTCGCCATCTTCCGCTGCCATTTTCAAAGGCACTGGGTGAGCCAATTTCTCATCCGTATGCGCATCCACCGAAAGTAGGTCATTCGCGCCCACGTCCATGACCACGAATTTCCCCTCTTTGGAAAAGCCAAAGCCATATTCGCCGGGAGCCAGGTCGCTACCTTCGATGGTGAGTTTGATCTCAGTAATGAAGAAGCCCTGATACTTCGCCTGCACATCGGTCGAGTAGCCGGATGTATCCACAAATCCGGCCAGCACCAGCTTGCCGTCGGCAGTGCTGAATCCTCCGGTGTTCCGCAACTGCACCGGCGCCGACTGCCCGCGAAAGAAGTACGTGGAAGGGGCCAACCGCTTGACGTCCTGGGAACTGAGAACGCCCGCCTTTGGCTGCTCGGCCGACAAGACGAAGGGGAGGAGCAAAACCGGCACGGCAACTAGTAACATGCGAATCTTTGGCTTCATCATCGTTGATTTCTCCCTCAGCTTGAGATTGCCATCCCGCCATACTTTACTCTGCGGTGCGTCGAGGGGCAATTGCAGACGTGCTTGCCCACACATACAAAGCTATTTCGAGAATCGAAGGTAGCCAAATCTCCCGGGTACGTGAAAATTCGGGTGCGGAGTTGAAGTCGGCTGCCAGGCAAGATAAGCGCGTGGCTCCTGCTGCCCCTCGGCGCGGTAAAAATTGGCGCGCCAGATTTCTGCGGGTTCGAAGCTTGTGGTCAGGGCAATCATCGGTATCGCTATTTCGGCGGACCATACCTGCCGTTTCTCATCGATGACAACCGACCGGCGGAGCCCGCTGTCCAGATCGCGGCGGCCGCCTGGGAAAATGTCCAAATCAATCCACATTCCGTTGGGACTGACTTCGAATTCCTTGTAGCAGCCCTCCTGGGACGGATCAGGCTGTAAGAATGCCTCCGCCACGTCGCGATCCCAAAGCTGGTCACGCCGCCCATCCACATTGGAATCGGTAAACACAAAGAGCTCGCGATACCGGCAGACGAACTGAAGATAGAGAGTGTCATCCGTCCACAAAGCCCTTACCTGAGTTTCACGGCTTGGATCAGAGTTGCGTCCTTGCCAGTCGGTTGAGAAAGCAACCGGCGTCGCCCAATCCCATTCTGCAGCGGGATGCCGGGCATCAAGTTCTAAGGCGCTGGGAATATGCGGGACGACAATTTCCGGCGTCAAGGGAATCGACATGGGCGATATTCTAACGAAAAGGTTTGTCGGGGCGGTCTAAGGTGACGGCCAAATGCTCTTCTTGGCCAGATCGATCCGCTAGGGGAAACGCGAAGGTCTCTGGTACTGCCGTAACGATTGACGCGACCTCTCAATATATGTAGAGTTCGTCCATGAAGACTCCCCGCATGTCTCCCCAGACCGTAAGCGTTTTGGAACGCTTCGCCGCGCGCCCGTCGGCATGGCATTACGGGTACGAACTGAGCCGTGAAACCGGCCTGAAATCCGGCACGCTCTACCCCATTCTCATGCGTCTGGCCGAACACGGAATGCTGGAAACCAGGTGGGTCGCTACGGAAGACGGGGTTCCGCCGCGCCATACGTATCGCCTGACGGCCAAGGGAGTGGAAGTGCTTCACGGCCTGCCAGCCAAAATGCAACCGCGACTGCGCACTCGCCGCTTGGCCCACAGTGAGGGTGGCGCATGATGGCGAACCTTCAGCTTCGTAGCATGGCCGCTGCTCTTCTGCGTGGCACCCTTAAGATCGCACCGCCGCATGCCGCAGAGTGGGGACGTGCCATGCTCGGTGAGTTGCATTGCGTTGAGAGCAACTGGGCCGCTGTCGCCTGGGCTGCGGGCAGCGCGGGCGTGCTCGCAAAACACGCGCTTTTGTCGCTCCTCCTGCCCGGACAGTCCGAGCAAATTTCCTCCTCCGGCACAAAGTTTTTCTCCAAGGAAAATCCCATGCGAAAAAGCACTCTGATTGCCGCCGCGGTTTGCCTCGCCGCTTCCCTGCTCTTCTTGATTGCACCTACATTCCGCCAGGGGCTGAGCCTGGTCGTTTACGGCTGGCGGGCCGATAGAGACCCGCAAATTGCCAGATGGCAAAAACTTGGCCGCGAAGCAGAAAGCCGGGGAGATGCTGCAACCATGGCCTTTGCGGCCATGCGGCTTCCCATTGACGAGGCGATGCCTCTCGCCCAGCGAGCCGTAGCCATGGACTCCTCGCTGACCTGGGTATACTGCTTCATCCACGCCAACGTCTTCCCCGCGCCCGCAGACAGCCGGGCGCGCCGGCTCGAGTTGCTGGCTGCGCTCAGCAAGTGGGATCCGGACAATGCGGTTCCCTATCTTGCCATCGCGGCCAACACTTCTTACCAGCCGGATACCTACAAGGACGCGCAGTGGCTCACTGCCATGCAGCACGCCATGGCTGCGAAATCGTATGACAGTTATCTTACCCGTCGCGTGGAGTTGGAGCGGAGAGTCGGCCCGACACCCAACGCGGGCCACGCTCTCGACAACCTGATCGGCTACTGGCTGCAGCTGCCTTCGGTGGGAACTTTGAATGGGTATGCCGGGTTCCTCCAACGCCAGGGAGCGGAAGCGGCCAGCAAAGATGTCCGGGAGCAGGCCGCCCGCCAGTTGTGGTCGCTGGCCAACTTGGGCGCGATGATGCGTCTGCATGGAGAAACTGGGGAGCAAGAATTTCTAAGTTCAGCAGTGCAGGAAATCGCGTTCTCGCACCTTCAGCCGCTGCTGGCCACGTTGGGACAAGCGCAGGAGGCGCAGGCAGCCGGTAACGCTGCCCGGATCCTGGCGAAACAATTTGGCTCAATGCCGCGCAATGCCTGGGACGTCCCCTTCCTGCGCGCCGCCGCCCTCACGGTACACTTCCTGGCAGATCTAATGCTGGCCTGTTTTGTGCTGCTGGCCGCTGCCGGAACCATGTTCGCCCTGGGGGGAAGAACCTGGCGATTCGTGCGCTACATCTTCGCTTACGCTCCCATCGTCCTGCTGGTGAGTTGCGTGGGCTTTCTGGGAGCATCGTATCCGTATGCGCAGGCGGCCCAGGCACTGAGCAACAATCCCCTGGATTTTGGCGCAATGTTGCCCGTCGCCAGCCTCTCGCTGGGTCCAGTGCTGCTCACCAACTGGTACCTGTTTCCGAAGGCTCTATATCTCTGGTGGGCGGTAATCGCTGTCGGGAGCGTGGCCTCCGTCTGGATGGGCCTGCGGGCGTTCCGCCACCGCCCCGCATAACGCCGAATACGCGATGTTGCGCGCTAACCCGCTTCTCGCGGGTGCCATTCAGCCTGGTTTGATTTCACAAGCTTGCTCTATTTCTTCGACTGGAACCAGGTCAGTGAGTGCATCCGAGAGGGAAAGGCGGGGGAGCATTTTGCCGTCGTCTTACAGCGCCCCGAAAGCAGTTTGACCGCAAGATTCGGATAGCCGTCATCTTTCTGAAAGCCTATCTTGGGGCCCATGATGAACAGTGCGATACTCAACTTGACCGAGGTTCCGGAAATGGTGCGCGACGAAGAAGAAGACGGCTGTTGGCAGGCAGTCCTAGCCCGCGACGCAAAGAAGGACGGTCAATTCGTTTTTGCCGTGTCTTCCACCGGGGTGTATTGCCGGCCTTCCTGCTCGGCCAAGCGCCCGCGCCGTGAAAACGTCAGCTTCTTCCGCTCTCCCGAGGAGGCCGAGAGCGCCGGCTATCGGGCTTGTCTGCGCTGCCGCCCGCGAGCGACGGCCCACATGCCTCAGAACGCCACAGTGAAGGCGGTGTGCCGTTACATTGAGCGCCACCTCGACGAACCTATAACTCTCGCTGTCTTGAGCAAGGCTCTGGGCCAGAGTCCTTTTCATTTGCAGCGAACTTTCAAAGCAGCTCTGGGCATTACCCCGCGCGCCTATGCCGATTCCTGCCGCATGGACCAGTTCAAGCGCAACCTGCGGGCAGGGCACGGGGTCACTCGGGCCATGTACGATGCCGGTTACAGTTCAAGCAGCCGCGTCTATGAAAAAACCGGCGCGCAACTCGGTATGACACCGGATGACTATCGCCGCGGAGCGGTCGCCACTCTTATCCGCTACACATTTGCTCACTCACCCCTCGGACCTATGCTGATTGCAGCTACGGAACGAGGAATATGCGCCATTCAGTTTGGAGATTCCTCCGCTGAACTCGAAGCGGGCCTGAAGCGCGAATTTCCCTTTGCCGTCCGCCGCCGCGACGATGCGGCTCTAGCTTCGAAAGTGCAGTCTCTGCTCCGGATGATGCGCGGTCACAAGCTGCCTTCCTCTTTCCCCCTCGATATCCAGGCTACGGCATTTCAGCGCCGCGTTTGGGACTACCTGCAAACAATTCCTCGCGGTACTACCCGTTCTTATCGCGAAGTTGCCACGGCCATCGGCCGGCCAACCGCCACCCGTGCCGTCGCTCGCGCCTGTGCCACCAATCGTCTGGCCGTGGCGATCCCTTGCCATCGTGTGATTCGCGAAGACGGCAATCTGGCTGGATATCGCTGGGGATTGTCCCGAAAGGAGCTTCTTCTCGAAATGGAAGCTTCCGGCCTGCAGATGCCTCGAAAAGCCGCATCCAGCAACGGTTAGCCTCGTTTTGCAAAACATTAGGAATACCAAAGTAACGGCAGAATTACGAAAGCCGCTGCCCGTGGGACATCTGTTCGCAAGCTTTTCTGGGTGAGATGTTGAGACATTCTCGTTGCACAGAAAGCTGCGAATCATGGACCGGGAAGATCTGGAGATTATTCATCTGCGGGTTGATCGCGTCACCGAAGACTTGCGCGCCATCCAGCGGGCGTTGAACTGTGCCGCCATGGAAGTGCCAAACGATCCCGAACTGATGGAAGCAATGAGCCGGCCGCCGGAAATCGAATCACTCCGTACGCTGAAATCGGCGGTAGACCAGATGCGCCATTTTCTCTGGTTTTATCTGCAGGTCATGGCCAACGAAAGTGAGGCGGGCGATCGGCTACGGCAAAGCATTCGCCAGCCCGCAGCCGAAGACGTCACCATTAGTGCGGAGGCGGCCTTCCTGAAGAAATGCCGCGATGCAGCGGATACCGCGGTCCTGCGGTATTTTTCCGAGGGTAAATCCCGCAAACCAAATTAAGCCCCCGCTGGTTAACATCTGCGGCGCAATATTGACAACTGTCATCGCTAAACTATTTCCATAGAGGACATAGCAAGGTTGTGCTATGTATAGAGACTCTTTGGTTAGGTCTCAGCCCATTGTGACAACCTCCCGGAGGTAGCAATGCGTTACGTCGCAATCATTCTTTTAATGCTTCCCGTCGCAACTTTGGCACAAAATGTATCTACAACCCCGCTTGATCTCATGGATCTTGTGCGCAGCAAGGACTATGACGCTTACCGTTCGTCCAGCAACAATCTGTACAAGGATAGCAATGACGACAGCAAACATCCGCTGGCCGGCGAAACAGTTGTGCTGGCTGACCTTAAGGGGCCCGGCATGGTCACCCATATGTGGGTCACAGTCGCCGACAATGAATATGGCTGGCCGCGGCTCTTGCGCTTGCGCGTGTACTACGACGGTTCCAAAACACCCAGCGTGGATGTTCCATTGGGAGACTTTTTCGGCGTGGGCCACGGATACGAGCGGAACCTCAACTCGATCATGGTGCGCGACGCGTCATTCGGACGCGCCCGCAATTCCTATTGGCCCATGCCTTTTCGTAAGTCCGCCAAAATTACGGTGACCAACGAAGGAAACCGCAGGGTTACCAGTCTTTACTATCATGTGGATTGGCAAAAACACGATTCCCTGCCAGAAGACGTAAATTATTTCCACGCCTACTACCATCAAGCTGCGCCCCCGCCTGAGGGAAAACTCTACACCCTTCTAAATATCAATGGCACGGGGCATTATGTCGGTTCGGTGCTGAACGTCGTCCAGACCCAGATGGGATGGTTCGGCGAAGGCGATGACATGTTTTACGTGGACGGCGAAAAAGCCCCCCACATCGAAGGCACCGGCACGGAAGACTATTTCAATGACGCCTGGGCCTTGCGGGTATCCGATGGAGCGTGGACGGGCATTCCCGTAGCGGAAGGAGAAGGCTTTGGCGCGCGTCTCACGGGCTATCGCTGGCACGTACCTGACCCTGTCCCGTTCAAGAAGTCACTCCAGGTTGCTATTGAACATCTTGGCTGGACCTACAATGCCGACGGCACCGCGCGTTCTGGATTTGAAGAACGCTCCGACTTCTTCTCCAGTGTTGCTTTCTGGTATCAGAAAGGCATAAATCAGGATTTGCCGGAGCTACCGTACGGAAGCGCCCGCTTGCCGTTCGGCAATGCGCAGCAAATCGAAGTGGAGAACAATCTGCCCGACGTCAATACGGAGAAAGGCAAGGCTTCCGTGCAGAAAGAAGTTTTCTGGTCGAAGGACTTGCTTTTTCTCGAGGGGCAAGGCGTAGGATCCAAAATTAACATTCCCCTTGACGTACCTAAAGATGGCTTTTACGAAGTCACTGCACAAATTGCGCAAGCTCCAGACTATGGGGATTATGTAGCCACGCTGGATGGTAAACAGACAAATTCCACGGCGCTGACCTGGGGACCGCTGGCGACGCAAGCGCCTCCCGTGGAAGTTATCCATAACTATCAACCGGAGGTTTTTGTGGGCGTTGACCATCGTCTCGGATGGTTCCAGCTGTCCAAAGGCAAACATATCGTCTCGCTCACCTGCGTGGGAAAGGATCCGCTTGCTTCGGGGTACAACATTGGAGTAGATGACATCGTGTTGGCGGAAATCCCCAACGGTGAAGCATTAGTCAGCGCGAACGGTGCCGGGCTTCCGCGATACGAAACACCCGAACCCACGGCATCCCTTCGGCCACAGGTTTCAGGCATCGTTTACCGAGGACAGCCGCTAACTTTCTATATCACGCAGCTCAAACAGGGTTCCCCTGAAACTCGCGCAGACGCAATTCGATCCATCGGCGCATTTGGAGAGGACGCCATCTCCGCCATGGGGGCGGTAGTTCCATTTTTGTCAGACCCCGACCCAAATGTCCGCTCGGCAGCCGCCCGGGCAATCGGACAAATCGGACCAAAAGCGCAACCCTCTGCTTCCGAACTGGCAAAACTTCTAAAAGATGAAAATTTGCAAGTTCGCGAAACCACCGCCCTGGCCCTGCGAGACATGGGAACCGGCGCTGCCAGCGCCATCCCGCAACTTAGCGCGGCCTTGAAAGACCCGGCGCTTACGGTAAGCATGGCCGCCGCCTTGGCCCTGGGGCAAATGCGCAGCGCAGCCAAGGCCGCAGTCCCAACTTTGATCCTCGAACTCCAGTCTTATGACCAGCAGAAAATGACAAATGACGAAATCCAGCAGATGCGCAATATTGTCCGCGCGCTGGGTGAGATCGGACCGGATGCGCGGGAAGCCATTCCCGCCCTGCGAAAGATAGAGCACGTAAGAGTGAACTATCTCGCAAAAGAAGCCGCGGCAAAGATTGAGGGAAAGCCTATGCCGACATGGCATTAGAAATTCGGAATACAAGCCAGCTTCCGCGCAAGATCGAGAACAGGCTGGCTCCTATAACGTGTAGTAGAATAAGGCCACTACATGTGTCGGGGAGTGGCTCAGCCTGGTAGAGCACCTGGTTCGGGACCAGGGGGTCGGAGGTTCAAATCCTCTCTCCCCGACCAATCTTTTCAAGCGGATACGGGCCGTCCTGCGAGGTTCGAAGAACGACTGGAAACTGAATTTGTAGACGGTCAATCCTCAGAATTGAAGTAGCCCATTTTCTAACCTCATAACCATCATAACCTCGATGTGAATCCGTATTGGCCAGATCCAAGAACGACAATTACGGCATCTTTGGTTTCGTGGTGTGCAAGCAGGCCCTCAACGTGGTCCAGAGATTGCCCTTGCTCCCGGACCGAATCCACAGATGAAGTAGGAATTCGCACGAAGGCGGTGAAACCGGCGGGGATGCTCACGGCAAGAGAAAAGATGTTCTTATCTCGTGTCCATTTGCTGCTAATTTCGCCGAGCACGGATTGATATGCCGCGGAAGCACTTCCTGGCCTAACCGGGGCTGGGCTGATCGAAATCCATTCTTCCCGGGGGCGAGCAAGATCAATGCTGATGCCGGCGAGTCCGCGGTAGAACCATTCTTCCGCGTGGCCGAGCATGAAATGGTTCTGCGATGTGTTTGGATTTGCATTCCATGCCTCCGTCAGCGTTGTCGCACCGCGGGACAGCTGGTACGCGTAACTTGGGGAATCTGTCGTGGATAAGATGTCGTAAAGCACATCCGAACGTCCTGCATCCGTCAGCGCTCGTACGACATAGTGAAAGCCAACATCGCCAGCGCTGACATGATTGCCTCGCTTACGAATATCGGCGACCAGATTTTCCAGAACTCTGCTCTCTTGCCCTGAAGGCACAAGGCCCAACACAAGTGGCATGGCGTTGGCCGTCTGGCTTCCTCGGTCATACTGACCTGTGTCCGGGTGAAACAACCTGGCGTTGAAGGCCTTCTTGATCGCTCCCGATTCTTCCGCGTACGTCCGACTGTCTACCGGTTTGTCAAGCAAAGCCGCTATCCTACTGATGACCGTAAGATCCTGGTAATAGATGGCAGTGGCAGTTACCTCCTTGCTTGTGAGTTGTGATTCACCCGGATCGTTCGGGCCAATATCGAACCAATCTCCTAATCCATAAGACAGGAGGTGGCCACTTGCTCTACTGGCGAGATATGCCACGTACGAACGCATCGTTTCGTATTGCGATGCCAGCAGGTCCTTGTCGCCGTAGGACTGATACGCAATCCACGGACTCAGAATGGCGGCGCTGCCCCATTCCGGAGAATCACGAAACGTCGTGTTGACATCATTTTTGTCCACGAACGCAACATACTCCGGTGCGATCGTCGGGACCATGCCATCCGCAAGCTGCGAATCGCGAATGTCCCCCGCCATTTTTCTGTAGAGCGTGATCGCATCGTAATTCAGCAAGACGGATGGACCCATCAAGTGCGTTTCTTCCAACCACCCCAGCTTTTCGCGATGGGGGCAATCGGTGAGCACACTCATCATGTTGCTCAAGATCGCCATGTCAATCAACCGATGGATCTGGATAAAAAGTGGATTCGAGCTTTCGAAATGCCCAACGGTTCTTACATCATCGTGGATGAAACGGCCGACCAACGAAATGACGGTGGGGCGAGGTTCTGATTCAGTCTCGTCGGAGCCTGCCGTTTCGACCTGAACATAGCGAAACCCATAGTAGGTAAATCGCGGATGCCAGATCTCTTCTCCCGTGCCGCGCAGAGTGTAGGAAAAACCATTTTCGAAGCCTGGATGGCCTCCGGCGCTGTGTTGCGTCACCAACCCCGCCGGATCCAGGAGTTCACCTCCGATAAGCTTGACTTTGTCTCCGCGCGAGCCTCGTACACGGATTTCCGGCCAACCGCTGAAATTTTGTCCCAGGTCGTACACCGATACTCCGGGCTTGGGATGGGTAACTCGTACAGCAGCAAACGACTGAACTACCCTAATGGCTGGCCCTGGCTCTGCGGTCAATTCTCCACCCGGACCCTTTACTTCGATGGCCCGCTGCCAGTGCGCGTCATTGAACTCAGGTGAATCCCAACCGACCTGTTCCCGACGCGCGTCATAGTCTTCGCCCCCATAGATGGTGGAGAGGGTAATCGGACCAGGGGAAGTTTTCCACGAGCGATCGCTGGCAACGATGGCTTCGCTGCCGTCCACGTAGCGCAAATGCAGCTCAAAAATCAGCTTGGGCTGGCCGAACGTTCCGATGAACTTTGTATAGCGGCCTTCGATGCCCGGAACGTTATACATGCCATTGCCTAAAAGTACGCCGACTGCATTGTGCCCGGGCTTCACGAGCGAGGTAACGTCGAAGGTGTTGTAGAAGACGTGCCGGCGGTAGTTGCTCCAACCCGGGGTTAAAATCTGATCGGTGGCATTCTTGCCATTTATGCGCAGTTCGTATTGCCCCAGACCGGAAACGAAAGCCAGTGCTAGTTTGACCTTTTTGGGCGCCAAGAAATTGTGCCGAAATATGGGAAGAGGAGGGATGGATTTCCGCTCGGTGCCCCTTCCTTCTTTCGCCTGGGGCTGGGGAGGCATATCCGGCTCGGCCGCGATCCAGCGAGCTTTCCAGTCTGAAGAATTTCCCCGCGCCGTAGTGAACTGAGCCGGGCGACTCCACTGCGATTTTGTGTCCTTCTCGTCCCAAATGCGTACCTTCCAAAAATATTGAGTGGCGGGGGAGAGAGGCCTGCCGGAATATCGTATTTGAAAAATTTCCGCAGATAGGACTTTGCCACTGTCCCAAACAAGGGAGTGATGCTTGGATAGTTTGTCACGCGAAAGGCCCACTAGTATTTGGTAGGCGGTCTGCCTTATCCCTCTTCGCCGGTGGTTCATTGATTCCAGCGTCCAACTCATATGCACAGACTGGGGTTCAATCCCTAGTGGATTGGTCTTCCATTCACAGCGCAAACCCTCGGGCCTGATGCCGTTTCCAGCGTTCAGGTTCGAGGCCAGCCCGGGTGTTACCAGAGTCCCAAGCACAAATGCGGGGGCAAGCATTATCGGTGACCGCAAGATTCCCGAGATTGCCTTCCATGAGCCCAAAGTGCGGCTATCTTACTATGGATTAATAGAGGTGGCTCTTCCGGCATTTTAGTGGCTTAAGGAGCCAGGTCCAGACCGCCACAGTGGAACAGGATGGCGGCAGCGAAGTTCTTCTTGTTGCGGAAGCCACGCGCCGTGTACTTGACCCATTGGATCTTGGCATTGATGGATTCGCTGGCGGCGTTCGTGACGCGGTGGCGGAGGTAGGTAATGACGTTCTCAAAGCGTCGCTTCAGGGTCCGGGCCACCTCCAGCATGGGCCGCAGCCGACTGCGTACCGCCCAGCCCTGCCACCAACGAAAATGTTTCCGCGCGGGCCGTTCGTATTGGTAGTCGAAAAATGCCATGGCGGTTTCTTTCAGAGCCCAGGCCCGCGCGGTCTTCAGCCCGCTCTGACGTAACTCGGCAAAGGCTTTGCGATCCGCCGGTTCCATCGCCGCTGGGTTCCGCAGCCAGTCATAGCGCGTCCCGTAAGACGGTCATCGCCCGCTGCCCGTAGCGTGCGGTTCTCCTGGCGCCTCACTCTGTCCACGGCCTCGCCCAGATGCTTGGCAATGTGAAATTTGTCGTAGACGATCTTCTGCTTCCCATTCCTGAGGTGCTCGCTCACCGAGGCAACGTAGGGATCCCACATATCCATGGCCACGGCCTCGATACTCTCGCGCTGCTCCTCCGTCAGCGTCTCCCAGAATCCATCCAGACTGGCTTGGCTTCGATCCTCTGCCACGTACAGCACACGAGACCGCGCCAGATCATTCACCAGCGTGAAGTACTTATGTCCTTTCCGAAACGCCTTTTCGTCTACTCCCAGCTGCGGCAATGGCTCGGCCTGCCTTCGTGCCAAGCCTCGCTCCACCGCTCGTTCCATGATCCCGTGAATCTCGTCCCAGCTCAGCCCCAGATGCTCGCCCACCGCCTTCTGGCTCGCTGCCCTCAGCCAGTCAAGCACCAGCCGTTCCATCAGCGCGGTGAATCGGCTTGAGGGCTCAGCCCAGCGCAATTTCACAACCCGCACCCCATGCTCGCGGCACTCGCTCCGCGCTGGCCGGGCGTGCAGAATCGTCTGATATTGGCAAGTGTCCAGATGCCGCCATTGTCGCTCCCCTTGATGGTCGTACAACTGGCAACTCGCTGCGCATTCCGGGCACGGCCAACTCGCCATCTCCCCGTGCTCCAGGTATATGTGTACTTCTCCTTCGCCCAGCTTGAGTTCCACTCGTTCCACAAACCAGGGCGCCTCGATCCCCAGAATCTGCCGGTACAGTTCACGATCTTGCATCCTCCGATTTTCGCATCCAGAGTTCGTCACCCACTACAAAGCCCGAATTCCCATAGAGGTTAGGTGAGGTACAGAAATTCAAACGGGCACTAAGCCAATCGCAAAGCCAGCTGGAGTTAAGTACGGGAGAAGTCAATAGTGTCCTGAAGCTGTTCGGCGTTTACTGCGGATAACTGGATTCATTTTCATACCAGAAGCTCATCTTAGAAGCTCATCCGAAATCACAGGCAAGCCTCTCCCTCACGCATGGCAAGCTTCAAACAGGGCTTCTATATTTTCAAATGGCACGGTTGGTGTGATCAGGTTTGCCGGAGCCAGGATATAGGCATTCCCATATGGTTTTCCTAGCACATCGATCGCTCGGCGAACTTCATCCTTGACTTGCTGGGGACTATAATCCTCCAGGCGCTGATCATCGATACCGCCGGAAAACGCAATCTTGCCGCCGAAAGAGCGCCCAACTTCTTCTATATTCATTGCCGTGGGTTGCACCGGGTCAAGGACGTCCACGCCAAGCTCGACCAGTTCGGGAATAACGCGGATCACATTCCCGCAGCTATGAAAAATCACTTCCTTGTCCCAGCGATGAATTTCGTCGATGATGCGCCGGTAGTGGGACCGAAAATACTTTCGCCACAGCTCCGGCGAAATCATCAGTCCGGTTTGTGATCCCCAGTCGTCGGTCATGAAGATCGCCGAAATATTGGTTTGTCCCCACTCGCGAACCAGTTCAATATAGTAGTCGGCTAGGGCTTCGAGCAGGCGGATGACTTCCGCTTCATTTGCGCGCAGATCGCAAAATGTGTTTTCCATTCCGCGCAGGCAATGCAACCGCTCGAATAGCGCCAAATGAACTAAGGCTATGCAATACTTGTCTTCGCCGTGAACGGCGAGCACCGCCTTGGCTCGATCCAATCGTCCGGCAGCGTGAGGATCGGGCATACGGTGGGCTAAATAATCGTCAAGCTGGGACCAGTCTGGAATCGGGTTCGTGATAGTGGTGGCCCCGATCCCGCCATAGGCGTGGCCCCAGCGAGTGCCCCATTCATCCGTCCACTCCGCACTTTGCGTCAGAATGCGAACTTCATTGAGACGTTCTTTATCCTCCGGTATTGCTGCCCTATGGAGTAATCGTAGGCCTGAATGCAAAGTACATCGTCGGGAAACTTGCAATACAAATCAGCCAGGTCATCCCCGTAGCGGAGAATGGCATCGAGCGAAATCCGTTTGAGACGGACAGGACAGCGCTCCGCCCCCTGCCGCCGCAGTGCCTTGCGAACCCATTCCTTGGTTGGGGTATGTTTCTGCAAAGAGGCGCTTACTCGCTGGTCAAAGCGCGCAAGAATAGCTTCCATTTCGGAAAGGGGAAGATCGCGAAAATCAACTGCCGCCGAAGTCGACGTCATAAATGTTGTTAGGCTGACTGTCTGTCCAATCCGGTCAGGGCGACAGCGAGCCTATCCTTATCTTAATGGGAATTCGGGCTTTGTAGTGGGTGACGAACTCTGGATGCGAAAATCGGAGGATGCAAGATCGTGAACTGTACCGGCAGATTCTGGGGATCGAGGCGCCCTGGTTTGTGGAACGAGTGGAACTCAAGCTGGGCGAAGGAGAAGTACACATATACCTGGAGCACGGGGAGATGGCGAGTTGGCCGTGCCCGGAATGCGCAGCGAGTTGCCAGTTGTACGACCATCAAGGGGAGCGACAATGGCGGCATCTGGACACTTGCCAATATCAGACGATTCTGCACGCCCGGCCAGCGCGGAGCGAGTGCCGCGAGCATGGGGTGCGGGTTGTGAAATTGCGCTGGGCTGAGCCCTCAAGCCGATTCACCGCGCTGATGGAACGGCTGGTGCTTGACTGGCTGAGGGCAGCGAGCCAGAAGGCGGTGGGCGAGCAGCTGGGGCTGAGCTGGGACGAGATTCACGGGATCATGGAACGAGCGGTGGAGCGAGGCTTGGCACGAAGGCAGGCCGAGCCATTGCCGCAGCTGGGAGTAGACGAAAAGGCGTTTCGGAAAGGACATAAGTACTTCACGCTGGTGAATGATCTGGCGCGGTCTCGTGTGCTGTACGTGGCAGAGGATCGAAGCCAAGCCAGTCTGGATGGATTCTGGGAGACGCTGACGGAGGAGCAGCGCGAGAGTATCGAGGCCGTGGCCATGGATATGTGGGATCCCTACGTTGCCTCGGTGAGCGAGCACCTCAGGAATGGGAAGCAGAAGATCGTCTACGACAAATTTCACATTGCCAAGCATCTGGGCGAGGCCGTGGACAGAGTGAGGCGCCAGGAGAACCGCACGCTACGGGCAGCGGGCGATGACCGTCTTACGGGGACGCGCTATGACTGGCTGCGGAACCCAGCGGCGATGGAACCGGCGGATCGCAAAGCCTTTGCCGAGTTACGTCAGAGCGGGCTGAAGACCGCGCGGGCCTGGGCTCTGAAAGAAACCGCCATGGCATTTTTCGACTACCAATACGAACGGCCCGCGCGGAAACATTTTCGTTGGTGGCAGGGCTGGGCGGTACGCAGTCGGCTGCGGCCCATGCTGGAGGTGGCCCGGACCCTGAAGCGACGCTTTGAGAACGTCATTACCTACCTCCGCCACCGCGTCACGAACGCCGCCAGCGAATCCATCAATGCCAAGATCCAATGGGTCAAGTACACGGCGCGTGGCTTCCGCAACAAGAAGAACTTCGCTGCCGCCATCCTGTTCCACTGTGGCGGTCTGGACCTGGCTCCTTAAGCCACTAAAATGCCGGAAGAGCCATCTTATTAAAGCTGTACAGGCAACTTCCTGAGCATGCGTGATGTTCGCTTGCCGGTATCCCACTCCGGTTGATCGTTAACCAGATGAAGTCCGGGAAAGCGCTTCAATGTGGTTCCGACGGCAATGAACGCTTCGGCACGTGCCAGAGGCGCACCTACGCAAAAATGCGCTCCTAGTCCAAAAGCGATGTGACGATTTGGCTTTCTCCGGATATCGAACCGGTCAGGGTCTTCGAACTGCCCGGGATCTCGATTAGCCGCGTTCAACATCTGGAAGACGATGTCCCCCTTCTTCAATGTCTTGCCGCTGAGCTCTGCGTCGCCTTTCATTAACCTGGCCTGCCGGGAGACCGGGCTCTCATAGCGCAAGGCTTCCTCAATAGCCGATTCCAACAATCCGGGATTAGTTTGCAGCAAAGCCAATTGGCTCGGGTTCGCGAGCAACGTATAGATCATGTTCGAGATGAGGGATAGCGTCGTCTCATGTCCAGCAATAATCAGCGTCACACATGTGCTGATTAGTTCTTGTTCGGAAAGCCGGTCACCGGATGCCTCTGCCTCCACCAGTTTGGTCATAAGATCCTGCTTCGGTTGCCGGCGCCTTTCCGCGATCATCTCCTGGATATAAGGGCGAATTTCTTGCAGACCATGCTGCGCGCGGCTCAAATCTGCCTCGCTCGGCTTATTCACGCCCTGGAATCTTAGAATGTCATCCGTCCACTCGTGCATGAGATGCCGGTCGGATGGCGGCACCCCCAACATTTCAGCGATGACCCCAACTGGGAGGGGCATTGCCAGGTCAGCGACGACATCCATTTCTCCCCGTTGCTCGGCGGCGTCAAGCAGGCCGTTCACCACGTCCTGAATACGAGGACGCATCTGTTCCACGATTTTAGGCGTGAATTCTTTAGTAACGAGCGCCCGCAATCGAGTGTGGTCCGGAGGGTCAGCATGAATCAGGCCCTTGGTTGCATAGTGATCTACCACGGCCTTGAAACCGGCCTGTTTCTCGGGTGGAAGATACTCGACGGTTTTTACCAGGCGGTTTTCGTTCGAATAGACAGAGGTATCGCGAAACGATGCGACTATGTCATCGTACCGCGTCAAAAGCCAGCCCCCAATGGACTCACTCCAATAGACCGGCTCCTGCTCCTGCAACTGATGCAGCGTCGGATACGGGTCCATCATGAATTCTGGCGAAACCAGAACTTCCTCGAAATCGACATTTAGTGTCTTCATAGGAATCACAATTGCCTGGCCCTTATTGCCCAGAGGTGAGAATCTTCACGTCGTAAGGCCCGATCTCAAGCCGTTCCGGCTCTTGTTTGCCGGTAAACCCATTGATCAGCCTCGCCCCCATGGGCACAGTCTGTCGTCTTGTCCTCGTAGTTCAGGACGAAATAAATCTTCTGGTTACCTTTCTGACGCGTTGCTACCTGTACTCCATAAGGCACGATTTCCCCAGGCTTGATTCCGGCCTCTTTCAGCGCCGAAGTCATGATCTTCTGGTAGAACTCTTGGCTCGGCACCTTGGTCCCGACGTAGTACGTGGTTCCTTTGCCATAATGGTTTTTGGTGATTGCCGCCTGGCCCTTGTAGTAGCGATTCGCATAAGTTGCCAGAGTCTCAGCGCCTTCCGGTGTGAGAATGTCGTACCAAATCTCAGCCGGGTAGCGCGTGCCGTCGGACATGACGATTTCCTGCTTTTGCTCGATCTGCGGATCGAAATCGTGAATGGCCGCGTCCCGTGGCTCGGGCTTGAGCAGGCCCGGAAGGGTGGTTTGCGTATCCCAGTTGTTTTCGTCCTTGTAACCTGACAAATAAGTTAGAACCAGCGTCCCCCCATTCTTTACAAAGGCGTCGAGCTTGGCGCCTAACTTGCGATCAACAACCAGGAGGGCCGGAGCCACGATCAGCTTGTAGCGGGAAAAATCCTGCTGCGGAAAAACCATGTCCACATTCGTTCGCAACTGACGTAAGGCTCGGTAGTAGTCCAGGACCAGGGCGTTGTAGCTGAACTTGTCGGTGTGCTGTTGAATGCGAAACGACCATCGGGAATCGGGCGAGATCAAAATGGCAGCGTCCGATTCGACCGTGGACCCTTGCAGCAGCTTCGTGACCTTGGGCAGTTCGTGTCCCATCTGTGCGACTACTTTGTAACGATCACCGGCATAGCTATCCCAGTTCAGAATGAAGATGCTCAGCTGTTCCGTGCCGAACCAGTTCTGCCGCCAGCGGTAATAGTTGATAGCGTCGGCCCCATGGGCAATCGCCTGGTAACTCCAGGTTCGATAGAGTGGCGGGTCCGCGTTCATGGTGAAATATTTGTCCCACGCTCCCATTCCCATCATCTGCTCCATCACCATGAAATTCTGCTGCTTGGAGCCGCGAGTCAGATCGTTGCCCATATCGCCGGCGAAATAGTCCGCGAAGGTCTGCGTGGAGTAAGGCGGATAGTGATCCCATGCGGCGAAACTCAGGGGCGCGAACAACTGGGAATAGTCCACATCGTCATACATTCCCATGCCGTTGTGCGTGGTGGCTTTCCCGGGCGCGGTTTTTCCCAGAATGTCGGCCTGCATGGCCATGAACTCATTGGTTTGGTCGTTGTGGAATCTGCGGAAATCCAGCGCCATGCTGGGATTCGGGGTCTCATCATTCCACGGGATCGGCACTTGATCCCAGGCGGAAAGTTCCATTCCCCAAAAAGCCCCGCCCCAGGTTTTGCTTACGTTTTGGATGGTTCCGTACTTCTTCTTCAGCCATTCATTGAAATCCGCACGGGCCAGGTCATCGTACGAAAACTGCCCGCCAATTTCGTTGTCAATGGAGAAGGCGATGACATTGGGATTATTGGCATAGTGCTCTCCCATAGCGGTTACGATTCGCTTTACTGCAGCAATGTAGTGCGGGCTGGAGAGATTTTGCACTTGCCGTACACCAAACCGGTAACGAACGCCGTGAATATCCATGGCGCCAACGTCGGGATATTGGGCGTAAAGCCATGCGGGCGGTGAATAGCTGGGTGTGCCCAAGATGACCTTAATGCCATGCGCAGCGAAAACGTTGATGGCCCGGTCCATCCAGGCGAAATCAAATTGCCCTTCCGAAGGCTCGAAGGTGGCCCAGGCCCCTTCGCCAGTCTTGATAAGGTTAATGCCCGCGTCCTGCATCATCTGGGCATCTTTCTCCCACATCTCCTCCGGCCAATGATCGGGGAAATAATAAGTGCCGTAGAGAAACTTGCCGCCATTCAGAGCGATGAGATCGAGAGGTTGTTTCGTTGCAGATGTTTGAGCCCGTAACGGAATTACAACAAGAAGTATAAGGACGGCCGCAATAGCCGTCCCCCAAACCCTACCGCTTAATTTTGAGGTCATGAATTGCCGCTTTCACTCTGATCTGAAGTTCCTTAAAGGCTGCGTGGAAGGGATTCAACCCATCCACGCAGCTTAGACGAAAGTTAGAAGCTGAATTTTGCGGCCAGCTGCATCACTCGAGCTGGGTAACTTCCGTTTGTACTGAAGATCTGTCCAAACGTTGGCGATTGTGGGTTGGTATCGGGACCGCCGAACATGGGATGGTTGAACGCGTTGAACATTTCCCAGCGAAGTTGGACGTTATAGTGTTCTTTGAAGGGAATGTTCTTGTCGATGCCGATGTCAAAGCTATTCACTCCAGGGGTGGTCAAGATGTTTCGTCCTGAGTTGCCGAAGGTCCCAGGAGCATTGGGTACAAACGCGTCGGTATTAAAGTAGCGCTGCAACCACTGGCTTTTCGAGCCCTGATGCTGATCCAGCGACTGCCCGGCGACAATGTCGGCCCGGTCCCCTCCAATCAGGGCTCCCGAACTGTTTCCGCCATTCCCTCCATAGATGGAGAACGGAGTTCCGCTCTGCGCATGCCAGATCCCGGTAAACTGCCAACTCCCCAGCACACCTCTGGCCACCGGATTCAGACTCCGCAAAGCTGGTGTTTGATACACCCAGTTTACGGAGAGAACATTCGGGGCATTCAGCTGCGAAATGCCCCGGTTCCATTGCAGGTCAAATGGATTGCCCAGAGGCCCGGAGAAGGCAATGGATGATTGTGACTGCATGTCAATGGTCTTGGAATGCGTATAGTTTGCGGCGAATTGGAAGCCATTGGCGAACTTCCTTTCCACTGTGAACTGCCCGGACTGGTAGTTGGCGGTTCCGATGGAATCGCTTTGCAAAATATCGCTGAAGTCCGGATACAACGTCCGGACGTTGTTGAACCCAGGATTGTGCTGCATGACCACATCCTGGTGCCAGGTCTCGCTGGCCACGTAAGCCGCCCGGAAGAGCCAATTGGACCGCAACTGATGCTCCATGGAGAGATTCCAACTGGCGGTCTGCGCCAGGTTAAAGTTGGGATCGAAGCTGAACCCAACGTAGATCGGAAGCGGAAAAGGAACGTCCGCCGGCGGTTGATACACAGGTAATCCCGGGCCTTGGGCTGCGAACGGCGGAAACGGGCTTACCCCACCTGTCGGCGCATAGTTCGCCCACGGATCGCTCAGGTTAATCTCCCCGATCGCAGGGTCATACCTGGAGAAATTATAGGTGGGGCTGAACGGATGGTTGTCTCCGCCATGCGTGTAGTGCGAGTAATCAATCGGCGCGGTGAATAAGCCGAAGGCCGAACGGATTGAAGTGTGCGGCAGGAAGTGCGGCGCCCACGCCAAACCGACACGCGGATTGAAATAATTCCGCTTCGGAATGCCGCCAGCAGGAACACCCTCGTCCCCAGGATAAACCATACCAACCGGCGAGTTCACGAAACGCGTGCTTTGCTGTCCGGGCCTGAACTCGGGAAAGCGCCCGCGGTACGGAACGGGCGGGAGGAAAGGTTCATAGCGTAATCCCGCGGACAACGTCAGAGTTGGTGTTATCTTGAACCGGTCCTGAACGTAGAATCCGAGTTGTGTTCCCGTCACCGTTGAATTGGAGCCGGAGCCCTGCTGAAAGTTAGACGCCTGACCGATCAGAAAATCTGCAAAATTATAGCCGGTGGCACCCCCATCAAAGTCGATGATAGGCTGTGACAGCCAGCCCGATGGATCTGCCATGGACATCCTCTGGACGTCCACCCCGGCCACAATAAGATGCTTTCCTTTGCTGATAGTCACTGAGTCGGTGAAATTCCATATATAGCGGTGGTACCAACTGGGCGTCTGTGCCAACCCAAAAAGGAACAGGCCTTCTATCGCACACCCGGCGCCCGGAGGGTCAGCCACGGTAGGGATGAATCTGGAAAAGCAAATTGGCTGTCCCTGCTGGTCGAATTCACCAGCTAAGCTGGTGGAGTACTGCTTCCCAAAAGAAAACGATGCTTGGTTCACGATGTTTGGAGTAGCTGTCCAGATGTAACTCCCCTGGTAGTTCCCATAGTTCGTGTTCCAGGAACGATCGGAGAGCAGTAGATTTCCGCCACCCGTTTGCAGCGGCTGCCGAAAGATATCCCGGAACGCGTGCCCGCTGAAGCGATGCTTTTCGCTGAGGTTGTAGTCCGCCCGGATCGTGTATTGATAATCGTTGCGGGTATGTTTCAGGCCCGCCAAACGGAGCAAGCCATCAGGCTCTTGTCCCGCTGGAATAAATTGCAATATATCGAGCGCCGGCTGGCTCAGCTGATCCTGGGGAATAATATTTCCCGGATAGTCAACTCCGTTGGGATCATGCAGCTGAACGGGATTGCTCCCGGAGAGCAAGGAACTGAAATCCCCAGCTCGCATTGCGTCGGTGGGAGTGAAGGTAGCCCCGCTGTTGGAAGCAGTGGCCTCGCGGGTTTCCTGATAGTTTCCAAAGACGAACAATTTGTCTTTGATGAGGGCTCCGCCCAGGGATCCACCGAACTGGTTGCGGTGCAGGTTGTCCTTGACTCCGGTGAAGTAGTCTCCGGCGTTCAGGGCATCGTTACGAAGGAACTCGAATACGTTTCCATGCCACTGGTTCGTTCCGGACTTGGTGACGATGCTGACCACAGCTCCGGGTGAAAAGCCGTACTGGGCATCAAAATTATTGCCGATCACGCTGAATTCCTGGGTGGCGTCGGCATTGGGAAATGGCGCTGCCAGCAGGAGATATGGGTCCATGTTGTTGGAACCATCGAGCAGGTAGTAAGTACTTCCTTGCCGGCCGCCGTTGGCAGAAGCTCCCGATTCGTCTGGGTGGGTGGTATACGCTTGATTCACGCCTGCGCCGGATTTCAAAACGTCCGTCGTTCCTGGCGACAATAGAACCAGGCTCGCCGGGCTGCGCCCATTTAGCGGAAGTTCCTTGATCGCCGTTTCACTCACCGTATTCGTCAAGGCTGCGCTTTCGGTTTCGAGCGTGGCGGCATTCGCGCTGACCGTCACTTTTTCTGTCGCGGAGCCAACCGCAAGGGCCACATTGGCCGATGCAACTTCATCGGCATTTAGCACCATCCCCGTGCGCGATTCGGTTTTGAATCCCTCCTTTTCGAAAGGTCAGCGTGTAAGTTCCGGTAGGAAGCAAGGGAATCACATAGGTTCCCGAACCCGTGGTCGTTACGCTCGTACTAAGGCCTGTTGCGGTATTTAGAGCGGTGACTGAAACTCCACTGACCACCGCGCCAGAAGGGTCAGTAACGGTTCCAGAAATGGAAGCTCGTCCGCCGGTACCTTGCGCCCACAACAAAGAGGGCGCCAAGCTCAGGGCAACGCACAAAACTACACAAGAAACCACCCAGGACTGCCATCCTCTAAACATGAGAAATCTCCTTTAGTCAGCTGAACCGCTGGTGAGCCCCACGCCATTCATGCCCCCTCCCCCACATGAGAGGAGCACAGGGTCTTTGCGACCGCGTCTTCAAATTCGCCGTGATGCTAAGTCGAGCAGACTTTCGTTGTCAAGATAATTTGGCGGACTATATTCCGCCGTAGTGATGATATGAAGTATAATATGCGTTTACTTGCAGATAGATTACGCTGGTAATTAATGGTTGGCATATTGTGGAGTTATATCCGCCATAGTCCGCTAAAAGAGCTGGGGCCACGCGGGGAATCCTTAAGCTCCTTTTCGAGGAAAAGGAGCCGCGTTGACGAAGTCTATGCCGGAAACTGTCAGAAAGGATCTAGGAACTTCCCTGTAAAGCAATAGCCTCAGGAGAGGCATCTGGCTCGGATGGTCTCTTTCGTTGAAACCTCAGATTGATGGCCAAGCATCAGCGAAAGTTGGCGCGCCACTCGCAGGGCTTCGTTCTTCACTGGAATCGATCACGCCTTGCATGCGCACCGCCGGGCTGGAAATGCTCAACGCTGCGATGGGACGGTCATCCGGCCCCCAAATTGGCGCGCCGATGCACATTACACCTTCCGCATTCTCTTCAACATTAACGGCAAAACCCTCTCTGCTTCACTTTGGTTAGCTCACGGAAGAGTTCCGTGCCTGTTGTTATCGTGTTGCGGGTCAGCCTGGGTAAGCCACATATGCGAATCACTTCGTCCACTTCTTCCTCTGGAAGATGTGCCAATAAACACTTGCCCATGGCGGTCGCATGGGCGTAGTAATAATCGCCTGGTTTCTGCGCGTAACGGTACGGGTCTTGGCTCTCAATTACCGCCAGATAAAGCAAAGACCCCTGGTCCAATACTCCCAAACTTACCGTTCCGCCGGTGCGCAATCGCAATTGTTCCAGCCACGGCCGCGCCAGCGGCATGAGATATTGGTGCGGGATGGCAGGACGGCTCAGTTCGAAGAATTTTTGCGACAGTGCATAGCCGCCACTCGGGGAAACCTGGTCCACGTACCCGATTTCCTTCATCGTATTCAACAGGCGGTAGACTGTCGTCTTCGCGAATCCGACCGAATGGGTGATTTCCTCGAGCGAGGGCGGCTTCCTCGGGTTTCTAGTTAACGCCTCAAGCACCACAAACATTTTCTTGCCAACGTCCACCACGTTGCGGTCGCGGGCAGGCTTGCTGGACGCTTTGTTCTTCGCTCTGACCACTTGGGATGGCCTTCTTGGCAAATGCCTCTCCTCCGCGCGCAAGCGCTGCGCTCAATCTTACAATCGTGGAATTTCATTATAGGGGCAGGAATGTTCCCGCTCAACTAGCTTACATTGAAGCCCAGTTTTTCCGGGCTTGGTGATTGCGGAACTTCGTCCGCTCCCTCCCAGGAGGTTGACGACATCGAGAGAATTCGCCGGGAGGAATCTGCATGGTCCCCACAGGTCGCGAAGATGCACGAAGGGAGACCGATTTGTAGGATTTAACTCCTTCGGGCGGGCACGCTCTATGCTACCGTATCGAAATTGGGTTGTGAAAGCGCGAGCCGCAATCGGGTCACGGAAGCATATTGACTGCCCTAGAATCCGCGGACTAGTTGGCCGCAGGAATGGTCGCGATCCGAGAGGTCGAAACGCTATCTCCCCAAACGTTCAGGAGTATAACGACCTGATCATGCAGAATTCAGCGCACAGGCCCCGGCAAGACATCTTCTCGCCGAGCTACCGCTAAAAGACCTCCTGGTCCTGGATTTCAGCCAGTTCCTTTCCGGGCCTTTCTGCACGCTCCGGCTTGCCGATCTGGGAGCGCGGGTCATCAAAATCGAGCGGCCCGGGTCGGGAGACCTGGGGAGAAACCTGTATGTAAGCGGCAGTGATACGCAGGGCGAGAACACGCTTTTTGAGGCGATCAATCGCAACAAAGAAAGCTACGCCGCCGATCTTAAGAACCCAAACGATCTGCAGAAGCTCCGCAAGCTGATTGCCCGCGCCGATGTGATGGTGCAGAACTTCCGCCCTGGAGTGATTGAGCGGCTTGGCCTGGGGTACCTGCAGGTTTCGGAGATCAATCCTCGCGTGGTGTATGGGAGCGTTACCGGGTACGGGACGGCGGACCTATGGCGCGACCGGCCGGGGCAGGATCTGCTTGCGCAAGCGCGCTCGGGCATCATGTGGCTGAGCGGAGATGACGGAGATCCACCTACTCCCATGACGCTTGCCATCGCCGACATGCTGGCGGGACACAATTTGTGCGAGGGCATCCTCGCGTCGCTTGTCGGGCGTGGCATCCGCGGGCACGGCGCGCACGTCGAGACCAGCCTGCTCGAATCGCTGCTCGATTTTCAATTTGAGGTTCTCACCGTTCATCTGAACGATGGACGCCGGCCGCCCCAGCGGGCAGCCTTCCGCAACGCGCACGCTTACCTGGCAGCGCCTTATGGCGTTTATGACACGGCCGACGGATACCTGGCCCTGGCGATGAACAGCCTGCCCACCTTGGGGCAACTACTGCAACTTCCGGAGCTCGGCCGCTTTACCGACGCGTTTGCCCAGCGCGATGAGATCAAACGCGTCATCGCAGACCGCCTGCGCGAAGAGGCGACGGAACATTGGCTGCAGATTCTGAATGCCGCCGACGTTTGGTGCGCGGAAGTTCTGGACTGGCCCGCTCTGCTGGCCAGCGAAGCGATGCGCCAATTGCAGATGATCCAACCCCTAGACGGGAAGCGTGGCTGTGAACTCCTGACCACCCGGTGCCCCATCCGGCTCGATCAAAGCATGCTGACCAGCAGCCGGATGGCTCCCGGCGTGGGCGAGCATACTGCCGCAATCCAGCAGGAGTTTGGACTCTAGCCCGGCGGGCTACGCTCTATTTCTTCGCTGTTTGCGCCTGGAATTGTGCCGGATCCTGGTACTTTACCGTCTGCAAATGCTCACAGTAGAGCACCAGATCGCCGGGCATTTTGAAGACTTCATACGAAACCCGCACCATGCCGAGCTCGGGATACTTCGGCCACTTCTCCAGATTGGTGCGGATGGTGTAAATCGTGTCTCCGATAAAGACCGGCTTGATGAAGCGCAGCTTGTCGTATCCATAGCTGAACGTGTGAACGCAATTGTGCGCCATGAGCCCGAGACCGAGGCTGAAGACCATGGCGCCGGCGATAAGCCTGCGTCCGAACACACCTTCTTCCCGGGCAAAGATTTCGTCCGCGACATAGGGGTGCATGTCCAGCACCAGCCCATTGAACATCATGCTCTCGCCCTCGGAGATGGTTCGCCGGATCGAGCGGGCCCGCTGGCCGACCTGGAAATCCTCATAGTGCCAGTCTTCCTGATTCCAAACAGGAATCTCTTTGTGAGCGGCCGGATCGGGATTGGGATTTTTCACTGTGTCCTCCGAGAGTCAGAGTTCTTACTTCCTGCCTTGCTGCGGGCATAGTTTGCATTCAGCCAGTCCAGCAGCGCATCGTCTGCAATTTCGTCTCGCAAACAACGGTTGATTTCGATTCCGGCCGCTTCGAAGAAGCGAACAAACCCGTCAAATCGCGGGCGGAGATAAGCTTCCTGCAATGTCCGCAGAGTTCCCGAGAAGAAGCCGCCCGCAGCCGCGTCCAACCCGGCATCCGTCCAGGCCGCGAGACTTGCGGGCTGTCCGCCTTCACGAAAATATGTGCCACGCTGGTGGTCCGGGCTGGCCAGCCATTTTGCATAGCCGATGGCTTCCGGTTGGTGTCGGCTATTCGCGCTGACTGCAATCCCAGTCCCTCCGAGCATAGTGCCGGCGCTTCCACGATTACCCGCAGCGGGGGCATCGGTGAATCTCAATGGTACCGAGTTGCCGGCGCGCGAGTAATTTGTATAGCCGAACCCCCACGGACTGTAAACCGCAACCGGCTGATCTCTCATGAAGTCATAAACCTGAATTGGATTCCAGTCTAATGACTTGGGGTGGGCGGTCGCGATCAAGCCATGCAGGCGCTGAATCACTTCCTTGCCGACAGCGACTTTTACGAACGGCTCAGCATCTTCCTCGATTGGATAGCCAAGATTCGCGCTCATTGTGAAGAACAGGCTGATGGCGTCTGTGGGGCACGCAGGTACGATAATGAATTTGCCCGCGCGCCGTGCCTGCTCTCCCAATTCCAGCACTTCGTCGAAAGTCGCCGGCGGCGCAGGCGAGAACTGATCGAGCAGGTCCGGACGGTAACAAGCCACTTGTGTGGCCGCATCCAAGGGCAGCGCCCAAAGACCGCCGTCGTACCAGTACGAGCGACCACGATGCGCCCACCGAGTCTCGCTCGAATCCCAGCTTGTTCTTCTGCGTCGAGATGTGGCGCAAGGTTTACCAGCACGCCATGCGCGGCAGCAAACCCAACAAAAGGATGGTCCACTACAATCAGGTCATAGCGGTTTATGTATTGCTCGATCGGAGCTTCGCCGAATTCTCGCAAGCTTCTGCGCTCCCAGCGAATCCGCAATCCTGGGTTTTGCTTCTCATACTCCGGCGCGCCCCCTGCCAGCGGAGCATAGCCGCGTGGATGGTCCCAGGTCAGTCCTTTTAGAGTGATTTCCATCCTGACGCTTCAGCTGAATGACTCTTTAGCCTATGCCCGCCTTGTAACCAGCAATATGTGCTCGCAGTACATAACCACTTCGTCGCGCTGATTCAGAATCTCGCAGGCTTCGATTACCCTTCCTGCGTCCGCGCGTTTTGGATCCTCTTTCTTCTCTTTGACCGTTACGCGAGTCCTTAACGTGTCGCCTATGAAGACAGGCTTGATGAAGCGCAGTTTGTCGTAGCCATAGGTGAAGGCCGCCGGGTTGATGCGGCCTGCGGTAAGTCCAACGCCAATGGCGAAGATCATCGTGCCGTGGGCGATGCGCTGGCCAAAAGGCGTGCTCCGCGCGAACTCCGCATCCATGTGATGAGGGAAAAAGTCTCCGGTATGGCCGGCATGAATCACCACATCGGTTTCGGTGATCGTGCGCCCGGAGGTCGTCCGCTCGGCGCCGACTTCGTAGTCTTCAAAGTATTCCGTCACGCTCGAGCCTCATGGCATTCTTTTTATTTCAGATTCACCGATAAGGTTGCAGTCTTAGACGCGAATCTAAGGAACGTCACGAAAGATGATAGACGCGGACTGCGTTTTGGTAAAAAAGTTTGTCCCGATCGGCTTCGCCTTCCGCTTGAACGATAGACGACAATGCGGCGACCCACTGCGCATAACTCGCCGACAAGGTGCAAACCGGCCAATCACTGCCGAACATTACACGGTCCCAGCCGAAACATGCGATCACATGCTCAATGTAGGGACGCAGGTCTTCCGCCGTCCACTTCTGCGGGTCGGCATAGGCGACCAAACCGGAGATCTTGCAAACGACATTGTGGAACTGCGCCAGGCGAGCGATATCCGAACGCCAAGGCTCCAGGACTCGCTCTTTGACCTGCGGCACTCCGCAGTGATCGAGAATGAAATTGACTCCCGGGCAATGCGAAACCAGATGGATGGCGATGGGAAGTTGCCGCGCCAGAACACAGATATCAAACGACAAGCCATAATCCGCAAGGCTGGCGACATTTTCAATAAAGCGGGAGTCTCGACCAACTTCATCAGGCTGGGTGTGCAGGACCCGCCGAATGCCTTTGACTTGCGGCTCGCCGAGAATCTTCTTCAGATACATATGAAAGCTCTCGCTCTCCGGGCGGGCACACGCCACGATTCCGGCCAGGGGGTTGTCCGGTTCTTCCGCTAAATTCAACAGATGAAAAGTTTCGTCCAGCATGAAAGGCTCGTCCACATCGGCTTCCAGGTGAACCGACTTCACCACATTCAATCCTTTCGTGGCGCGAAGGTAATCATCCATGCGAAAAGAGCGGTTGAGCGCGGGTGCGGATTCCAGCCATGAGTAGCGGAAACGGTCGAGGTCCCAGAGGTGCTGGTGGGTATCAATGATTCGCATGAGTCTTCAGAAATTCAGTCGCTGTGAAACACTTCTTCCATGTTGGCCCACCATTCGCCTTCGGCGCGTGTCTCCAGCGGCGCCTGCATGGGCATCATGATTGCCCACCACTCCTGCGTCTTGGGATCGGCAGCCATTTTGGCCATGTCGGCGGAATAGTCCGTACCGTGATACTCGAAATATCCGAACAGAAGGTCATCTTTCAGAAAAATGGAGTAGTTCCGAATGTTGCATTGCCGGATCATCTCCAACACCTCCGGCCACACCGCAGCGTGATAGCGCTTGTACTCCGCGAGTTTGTCGAGCTTGACCTTGATGACTGAAGCGTAGCGTTTCATGGTCGCCAACTCCTCAGGCAGTGATCTCCTGTGGGCGGATCGCGCGCTTTTCCGCCATGGAACGATATTCGGCGAAAACAATCTTCAGCGTCTTTAGATTGTCGCGGCCGCTGGTTTCCGGTTCCGTTCCCTCTTCTATTGCGCGCATGAGAGACGCCATGGGTCCTACAAAGGCATCGGGAATCCACATGCTGTCGAGGCGGGCAGAAAACCAATAGCCGGAGTTTCGTTTGGACATGAATTCCAGCGTGTCAGGGCGGCCGGATGGGTAGTTATACATCAAGCCAATGGTCCCCTTGATCACGCCTTCCGTGCCTTCCAGCCGGAAAATTGCATAAGCATCGTCTTGCCAGGTGGAGTGGCAAGCGTCTATTGAGACTTGCAGGCCGGAACCGTACTCCCAGACGGAGAGGGTTTTCGTTTCTGCTTCCGTGGCCTCACCGGGAGCGCGGCTGCCGCTGGTAAAAACAAAGTCGGGTTCGCCCAGCAGGTAGCGCAGCGAATCCACGTAGTGAATGCTGTGGAACATGATCTCCAACCTTTTGCCACGGTAAATCCACGGCCAGAGACTCCAGTCCGTCTTGCAATGCACCTGGATCGTCGCGTAGGTGGGCTCCCCGAGCCAGCCGTCGTCCATGAGGAGCCGTGCGCAGCGGATGCCGGCATCCCAGCGCATCTGCTGGTTCACGGCGATTTTGACTTTAGCTTGCTCGGCCTGTTCCACGCTGCGAACCGCTTTGCCGTATTCGTCCGCGAAGGGCTTTTGGCAGAGAAGATGTTTGCCGGCGGCGGCCGCCCGGCGAACTACTTCGGCTTGCTCGGTGGGATAGACGGCTATATCCACAATCTCGATGTCACGCTGTTGCAGGAGTTCATCGAGACTGTTGTAGACGTTAGGAATACCGTGCTGCCGGGCCGTCTTTTCCGCTTGCGCGCGATTCTTGTCGAGAATGCCCACAACTCTGAATCCGGCTTTCTTATACGCAGGCAGGTGCGCGTAGTTCACGATGCCGCCGGCGCCGACAATGCCGATACCGCGGTCCAGCCGTTCGTGGCATGCCGGGCTTGTAGTCGAGATGAGGGAAAAGTTCTGGCAATAGACTCCTTAAACCGCGGCCGTCTGCTGTCCTCAACAACGGATGGCATTTTACCCGAGTTAACAAGATCCTGCCCCGGCATGGACGGGACAGAAGGCCTTCGCCAACAAATAGCTTAGGCGATGGCAAACCCCGAGGGATTGAATCGTCGGCTCATCGCGGATGGTACATTCATCTATTTCGACTAATATCATCAATCCGGTACTAGTCGAAAGGCAAAGGTGTCGAGCAAGAGATCGGAAGAGAAGGACAGGGGACGGGCCGGCGAAAAGCCCAGAGGCTAACCATGAACTCAAGTGGAAAAGTTGCGCTGGTTACCGGCGCTGGCAGTGGTATAGGAAGGCATGCGGCCCTCGCTCTTTTGAAAGAGGGCTACGCCGTGGTTCTCGCGGGCCGCCACCGCGATGCTTTGGAAAAGACCGTTCGCGAAGCCAATGAGTCTGCTTCGCGCACCCTGGTCGTTCCGGCCGATGTACGCGATCCTGCCTCCGTTGCAACGCTGTTCGCTAAAGCCAGGGAAGTTTTCGGCAGGCTCGACCTGCTGTTTAACAATGCAGGGACTGCGTCTTCTCCCGTGCTGCTCGAAGATCTGAGCTATGAGGAGTGGAAGTCGGTACTGGACACCAACCTGACAGGCGCATTCCTCTGCACACAGGCGGCGTTCAAGCTGATGAAGAGCCAGACGCCGCAAGGAGGACGCATTATCAACAACGGATCCATCTCCGCTCACACCCCCAGGCCAAACTCCGCGCCCTATACGGCGACGAAACACGCCATCACCGGACTTACCAAATCCACGGCGCTTGATGGGAGGAAGTACAACATCGCCTGCGGGCAGATCGACATTGGCAATGCGGAAACGCCGATGGCGGAGAAAATGCAACGCGGAGTTCCACAGGCGAGCGGCTCCATCGCTGTCGAACCGACTATGGCTCCGGAGCACGTGGCCAGTGCCGTGGTGTACATGGCGAGCCTGCCGCTGGATGCCAACGTTCTGTTCCTGACGGTGATGGCTACAAAGATGCCATTTGTGGGCAGGGGTTAGAGAAATTCCCGAACGCTAACCGCTCACCGCCCCAGTCCGCATGACGGTCGAGACCGACTAATCGTCGGCATTATTTCTACCCGACGTCCTCGCTCCAGTTTTCCAGCGTCTTCTTGACGAAAGCCATGAACTGATCGGCGACGGCCCCGTCAATGATGCGGTGGTCATAGCCGAGCGTCAGGTTGACGACGGAGCGGATGGCGATGGAGTCGTTGCCATCGGCATCGGTGACCACGAGCGGGGTTTTGGTGATTCCCCCCACGCCCATAATGGCGGCATTGGGCTGATTGATAATCGGCAGGCCAAACACTGCGCCGAACTGGCCGGGATTGGTGACCGTGAAGGTTGAGCCTTCGACGTCATCGGGTTTGAGCTTTTTGGTGCGGGCGCGTTCGCCCAGATCGGCGATGCCCCGCTGCAGGCCGAGGAAGTTGAGATCGCCGGCATTCTTGAGGACCGGGACGATAAGGCCCCAGTCGAGCGCAACCGCGATCCCCACATTGATGTTGCGGTGGTAGCGAATGCTTTCGCCTTCGAGAGAAGAGTTGACGATGGGAAACTGTTGCAAGGCGATGATCGCAGCACGAACGAAGAAGGGCATGAAGGTCAGGCGTGCCCCGTGGCGCTCCTCGAAGGAAGCCTTCTTCTTGTTCCGCAGTTGAACGATGCGGGAAAAATCCACCTGAAACATGCAGTGGACGTGGGCGCTGGTGCGGCGCGACTCGACCATGCGCTGGGCAATGATCTTGCGCATTTGCGTCATGGGCACAAGGTCGCCGGGCACCGCGGCCGGTGCGGGAGCGGAGGGCTTCGCCGCAGGAGCGGGGGCCGACGGTGCCGGTGCGGGAGGCGGCGGTGCAGATACGGGAGCCGTCGCGCCGTGGCCCTCGATGAAGGCCATAATGTCCTGCTTGGTGATGCGGCCGCCCAGGCCTGTCCCGGAAACTTGTGACAAGTTGACGTTGTGCTCGCGGGCAATCTTGCGGACCAGCGGGGAGGAGCGCGCATGGTCCTCTTCGTCCTCTCGCTGCTCGGGCGCGGCAGGCGCCGGCTCCTGTACTGCGGGCTGCGGTTTGGCGGGAACTGCCGATTTGCTCGGCTCCGCCGCTTTTACCGGCGTCGGAGCGGACGCAGCACCCTCGCCGTCGGCGGCAATAGTGCCGACTACCGTATTCACCTGCACGGTCGTGCCTTCGCTGGCCTTGATCTCCTGCAACACGCCGGAAGCGGGCGCGGGGATCTCGGCATCCACTTTGTCCGTGGAAATTTCGAACAGCGGCTCGTCGCGCTGCACTTTGTCGCCTGGCTTCTTCAGCCATTTGGTGATGGTGCCCTCGAAGACAGACTCCCCCATCTGGGGCATGATGACGTCAGTTGCCATGGTTTCCTTCCACAGGTTGCCCGCAACTGCTGGCGGGCTGAACACAAACCTAAATTATAGCGTTTGACAACGATGGGCGGGCGAACCTTCTCATCCTATTAGCCTTAGGATAATGGCTGCCCTTTGCCTTGGGTTGGTTTTTCTCAGCGTGCTCAGCGCACACCTCGTCGTCCTCTGCGGTAACAAGCTGTTGACTTACCGAACAGAAAGCTCTTAACCGCCGAGACCGCGGAGAAATGCCGCCGGGAACGCGGAGAAAAACGGAAACTCAGTGCTGTTCTTCCCTCCCTTTTTCTGTTCCTTCCATTTGTTTCAGATCCATGGCTCCGCTTTGCGGAGGCACGCCGAAGGACTTTTTCCAGTAGTCCTGGACCGCGGGCGGAAGCTTTTGCAGATGCGAAAGGAACCCGGTGACCTTCCAGCGCTCTTCTTCACTGAGAACCGTGTTCCAGGCTGGCATGCCGGTGTAGCGAACGCCGGTGCTGACAGCGTAGAAGATGTGCCACTCGGGATCGTCGACAGGATGGAGAATGACTTGCGGCGGCGGGGGATAGAACGAGTGTTGCAACGGGCTGGGCTTGTTGTCGAGCGTGCCATGACACGACGAACAGTTCATGGTGTAGATCTTCATTCCGTCAATCAGATTGTCGCTGGTGGCAGGAAGAGGATTGCTCACCCGTGGCGCGTGGCGATCCATGGAGGCGTCGAGCGCGTTCATGGCGATGCGGCGTTCCCAATGGCTCGGGGTGGCGTTGGCGTTGCTGGGGGCATAGCCGAGCAGGGCCCACGCAAGCCCGCCGAGTACGATGGCCAGAAGCGTGATGATGACTCCGAGAACGAAGTTGCGCATAAGTTTTCCTCGAATGCTAAACCTTCGTTGCATCTTAAGCCCTGCCCGTTGCGGGACGCCAGTCGGAAAGTCATGGCGACGGGTTCTGCCGGCGACAATTCATCCCACTTTCATACTGCCGGCGGGCCGAACCATGCCGGGGATTGACGCCAGGCCCCGCCGCCGTCCAGACTGAGGAGCATGGCAAAACTGCGGGTGGGAATACTTTTTGGCGGACGCAGCGGGGAGCATGAGGTTTCGTTGCTCTCGGCGGCGTCGGTGTTTAATGCCATCGATAAAAATAAGTACGAAGTTGTCCCTATAGGCATCACCAGGGACGGTCGCTGGGTTACCGCGGCGGATGCGGAGAAGCTTTTGCGCGGCGAGCAACCCGCCCGTCACGACCACCTGCGGGCGGGCGATCCCGAGGCCACTCCGGGGGCGGCGGTGCTGGCCAGGGGAGAATCCGTCGTCGTCCCCCCGGAGCCGCATCGTGGAGGGTCGCTGACGCCCTTCCAGACGGAAGATGCGTCTTCCCACTTGGTACGGCGGGCAGCGGATCGCGCCATCAATGTGGATGTCATTTTCCCCGTGCTGCACGGAACCTTTGGCGAGGATGGCACCATTCAGGGTTTGCTGGAGTTGGCCGACATTCCCTACGTGGGCGCGGGGGTGCTGGGCTCGGCTGCGGGTATGGACAAAGATGTAATGAAGTCGCTATTTCGGGCCGCTGGGCTGACGATTGTGAAGCACGTGACTTTTCTGCGCTCCGAATGGGAGGATGCGCCCAAGAAGGTGCAGAAGCTGGTGGAGGGCAGGCTGAAGTATCCGGTGTTCGTGAAACCGGCGAATCTGGGCTCGTCGGTGGGCATTTCAAAGGCCCACGACCGCAAAGAACTGGGGCCAGCCATTCAGGAAGCGGCGAAATTCGACCGCAAGATTGTCGTGGAAGAAGGAGTGGGCGGGAAGAGGCAGAAAGCGCGTGAGATCGAATGCTCGGTACTTGGCAATGACCGGCCCGAGGCATCCGTCCCCGGCGAAATTGTGCCCAGCACCGAATTCTATGACTACAACGCGAAATATTTGGATGAAGGCTCGCAGCTCATCATCCCGGCGAAGCTGAGCAAAGCAGAAACGAAGAAGGTGCAGCAGCTGGCGATTGGCGCGTTTAAAGCCGTCGACTGCGCCGGGCTGGCGCGGGTGGATTTCCTGATGGATCCGAAAACCCGGAAAATCTACTTGAATGAGATCAATACCATGCCGGGCTTTACTTCCATCAGCATGTACCCCAAACTGTGGGCGGCCACGGGGCTGGAGTATTCGAAGTTAATTGAAAAGCTGATCCAGCTGGGCTTGGAGCGGCATGAGGAGAGGAAAAAGAATCAGTACAGCCGATAAGCTGTCCACGATCCGTATGGAGTCATTTCCTCTCTGCCACTCAAATTGCTCTTCTCTCTGCCGATTGAAAGCGCATAATAACCGCGTCCTGCTTTCCGGAGAGAAATCCTATGCAAAATTTTGTCCGGGGAGTCATTGTCGCCCTGCTGGCGCTGGTTTTGGCTGGCTGGCTTTATTTTGGACTCGGCTATGCCGACCTCCGGGCAAAAGCGCCCGCGGGATTCGAGGCGGGCTTTGCCATGAGGGCGGTGCAGGCCTCTGCCGCGCGTCACGCTTCTCAAGAGAAAAACCCCATTGCCCCGACCGAGGCCAATCTGCTCGACGGCGGCCGTTTGTATCGCGACAAATGCGCAGATTGTCATGGCCGCCCCGACAACCCGGTCAGCGACTATGGCCGGTCTTTCTATCCTCCGGCGCCGCAGTTCATGCAGGTGCGCCCCAGGCTGCCGGAAAATGAAAATTTCTACATCATTAAGTACGGTGTGCGCTGGAGCGCCATGCCTGCCTGGGGAAACATCATGGCGGACAGCGAGATCTGGCAGGTGGCCACATTTCTGAGCCATCTCGACAATCTGCCGCCCACGGTCCAGCAGGAACTCCATCAGCCTGCCGGAAGCGGCATGTAAGCCTTGTATTTTGGGCGGAAAAAACAAAGCTATGCGACCTTCCAGCGCCAAACAAGCTTTGCTGCAAAGCATTTTGCTGCAAGCGAACGCAATTCCTGTAGGGAGAACAGTATCTAGCGCCAGCTCTGAAGAACCAAGGAGAGAGAATCCATGAAGCAGGTGCCATCTTATAGTCGTAGAGCATTCTTACGTTTGGGAGCAGGAGTAGCCGCTGGGGCGGGTTTCGCAGTTTCAACGGAAAAGAGCGCAGCGCTGGCCGGTGGGGTCGAAAACTCGCCGCCGCCAGTAGCGTGCCGGGCGCAGATCACGCAGGAGAACAGGGCAAAGCAAGCGCAGCACAAGGTCGCAAGACGTTGCGCCCCTTCGGACCATTCCTGGCCAACCACAATCAGGACACTGGAACCCATCTTTGGGGTATAGACCGCTGGAAGCGCGAAATCAGTGACAGCAAGAAAATGGGCGCGCGAGCGATCTGGTACCTGCCCTTTCAGTACGGTCAGCTCTCCATCCACGATTTCGACGACATGGCGCCACATTGGATGCTGCAGCGCGCCATCTGCCGCGCCATCGTCGACGCCGGACTCGAGGTGGGGATTTATCAGGGTCTGAACGACGTTTTCCCCGAAACCTGGCATGCGCATCCCGAATGGCAGGCCGTCAGCGGAGACTATTCGCTCGAAGAATGCTGCGTCTGTCCTTCGGTCCCGGAGGCTCGCAAAGAAATGTTGCGCCTGCGGGAGCGGCTCTATGCCGGGCTGGTGCGCCTTGATTACATCGTCACCCAGATTACCGATTACGGCGGTTGCGGCTGCGACATGTGCGCGCCTTATCCAAGAACTTATTTGAAAGTGCTGGAGGAGCAGTCTGCTGCGGCCAAAGCCTTCCACCCCGAAGTCAAAATCGTAGCCTCCGCTATGAGCGCCTCGACCAGCGAGATGGACTTGATGCGAGGACTCCTGCCGGCAGCTTCCTGGGCGGACTATGTTTATGAATTTCCGCGCGGCCCCAAGCCGGTGATCAAGAGCCTGCTGCCGGAAACCACCATGGTCGGCGGCTGGGGTAAGTTTGGACCATGCCCGCTGCTCCAGGACATCAAGCGCGGATACGAGTATGACCTGCCGCACATCGCCGGGGTTGCCCAGTACTGCGAGGGTCTTCACGATGATGTGAATCGTTTCGCGGTATTCCAATTTGCCCAGGCCCCGGCGCGTTCCGTCGAGGACGTCGGCCGAGCCTATGCCGAAGAGTGGCTTGGTTTGAGCAGCCACGACGCGGCTCTCGCGGCGCAGGTCATCGGCGGTTTAGGGGCCGAAATCGTCACCGGCTACGCGGATCAGGCAAAGCTTCGCGGCGTATTGCTGGCTCTGCAATCCCGGGAACCTGCGGACGACGATCCCCAGGCGGATGAAAGAGTAAAGATGCTTCTCGATCTGCGCAACCGGGTGCCGGGGCTTGCCAACAATTATCGTTACTGGCTGCTGCACTATCGCGCGGTATGCGAATCCTTGAGCACGGTTGCAGGTCCGTTAAGCATTGACCTTTTGAGTAAAGAGGCAGAGATTGCGCGCACCGCGTTTCTTCGTCTGGAGCCGGAATACGGTCGTTTTTTGCAAAGCTTGCCGGTATGGGATAAGCCGGGTCGCCTGCCCGTCATCTCGCCCAGGACGGCAACCGCTATGTGGAGGCATGAGAACAGCTTCGTTTGAAGGAACCGGAGAAGTCTGGAGAAAGCTGTGCGCGGCCAGAAACCGCCTTCATCTCACTCCCAGCAAGCCAAAATTCCCAAAATGGGAATTCGGGGACGGAATCGGCCTGGCCACGTGCGAAATGCCGCCTTGGGTCTGTGCCGATTCTGGCGGCCTTGGGGGCGGGATGGCCCTAAGGGTCACCCGGGACCCGATCGTCGAAATTAAGGGGTGTGCGCCAGGCGCACACATCGGTCTAGAAAATGGCTGGGTACCCCGATCTGGGCTCTTCGGGCATTTCTCTCCGATAAAGTTGTATGATTAGTAACAAGTTTGGCGGTAGCGTAACTCATCTATAAACACAAAGCCTCAATCAAGGCGTCAGGGTCCAATTCTCGATGACCAACCCGGAGACCCGCCCAAACTCTCGCGTGTTGTTGGTAACCAGCGTCAAACCGAGGCTGCGGGCGTGGGCGGCGATGAACAGATCGTTGGCCCCGATCATGACGCCTTGCCTTCTCAGTTTCGCGCGAATTTGGGCATAGTGCTGAGAGGCGCAGTCAGGAAAGTCCAAACTTCGCCGTAATGCAGAAACGCGTTCAGCGCCGCTTCAAAAGCTTCCACCGCAGAGTGCGCTGAGGAATGCGCTGAGCACGCCGAGAAAGACCGACTCCTAAAACGCTAGCTGCACGCACAGTCCTTCCCGAGGATGGGACTTGCCACTTTCCGCAGCGGGCAACATCGAATATAAGAGCGTTTACAATCTTTTTGAGGATGGATTATGGCTAAAGCTACATTTGCCGCGGGTTGTTTCTGGGGAGTGGAAGCCACGTTTCGCCAGCTTCCGGGCGTGATCTCGACCCGGGTGGGGTATATCGGCGGGAAGACTGACAATCCCACTTACAAAGAAGTCTGCACCGACCAGACGGGCCACGCGGAAGCCGTGGAAGTCGAATACGATCCGGCCAAGCTCTCCTATGGCAAGCTGCTGGAAACTTTCTGGGAGAACCACGATCCCACGCAGCTGAACCGCCAGGGACCGGACTGGGGAACACAGTATCGCTCGGCGATTTTTTTTCATTCCTCCGAGCAGGAAGCGGAGGCTAAGGCCTCCAAGCAGGCACTGGAAAGTTCGGGTCGCTTCCGCAAGCCGATCGTGACGCAGATTGCCCCGGCCCCGGCGTTCTTCGAGGCCGAAGATTACCACCAGCAATATCTGGAGAAGCGCGGGCTGGCGAGCTGCCACATCAAGTAAGGAGCCTGTGCACAAACTGCCCCAGGTTAGCCGCCCACAAACCGGGCGTCGAACCCTTCGACAAGCTCAGGCAGGCTCTGGGGCACAAGGCCAGGGAAGCTAGCGGGCGCGAGCCAGGACCAGGGTCAGGTCGTCGGGCTGCTCGTTGGCGCCGATCCAATCATCAACGGCAGCTGTGACCAGTTCGCTGATTCTGGCCAGCGGCAGGTCGCGATTCTCCTGCACCAGCTCGATCAGCCGCTCTTCGCCAAACTCCCCGAAATCACTCTCGGGTTCCGTGACGCCGTCGCTGTACCCGAGCAGGATTTCCCCGCGATAGAGTTGGACCGTGGCTTCGTCATAAACCTGCCGATCGAATAAGCCGACGACGGAACCACCCTGGTCGAGCCGGCGGACATTGCCATTATCGTCCAGGATGACGGGCGGCAAATGGCCGCCATTACAGTATGTCAAGCGGCGTTCCTGCTCATCGTAGATGCCCAGGAAGAGGGTGGCATATTTCTCGGCCGGAGTGCTTTCAAAGAGCTGGCGATTGAGCAAGGTGAGCAATGCCGCGGGCGACACCTCAACCCCCTGCAGCGTCGAAGGGAAGCTTGATCCTGTTAAGGCGCCCGGTCCGATACTCGTGGACTCGCGAAAGATGGGAATGCCCTCGAGGCTATAGGCGCGCACCGCGGAGTGGACGGTGGCCATGAGCAAAGCCGCAGAAATTCCCTTGCCGCTGATGTCGCCGATGGCCAGCATGAGCTTGCCCGGGTCCATGGTCAGGAAGTCGTAGTAGTCGCCGCTCACGGTTCGCGCCGGGCGGCAAAATCCGAATACCTCCAGACTGGGGAGCTGTGAAATGTGACGGGGGAAAAGCTGAGCCTGCACCTCCTGCGCAATGACCAACTCGTTTTGCATGCGCTGCTTTTCTTTTTGTTCCACCAGCAGTTTTTCCAGGGACGCGGTCATCGAATTAAACGAGGTTGCCAGCGTGGCCAGCTGGTCGCTGGAGCGAACAGGAATCCGATGGCTGAAATTGCCGCGATTGATGTGGAGGGTGGCGTCGTACAACCCGGCCACCGCGCCGGTCACGGTGCGGTTCAGGCGTATCCCGATCAGCAAAGCAATCAGCTCGATAACGGCGAAGACTATGGCCACCAGAAGCAAGCTGAATTCCACCGCGGGAGCGAAAGCTCCCAGGGAAGCGAATAAACGTTCGTAGAGTTTGGAGAGTCGGGTCTGTACGCTGATAGCGGCGAGATTGCCGGTGGTCCCCGTATTCCAATCCAAAACAGAAACGCCGGTGGGAAAGCTTACTTGCATGTCGAAACGATGGGCGGCGGGAGGCAATGTGCCCGCAGAAGCTGCAGGACTCAAGTCGTTGGAAGCACCCAGGGCATTTCCGTGATCGCTGCCCAGCGTGGTTCGGGAGGTGTAAAGAACGACCGCCCCGAGATTCGAAGCCAGGTGTTGCAGAAGGCTTTGATCGAAGGGTTCGCTGGAAAACACCGTCAGGGTGGCATTGCCGGCGGGAACCTTTTGCACGCAGCGAAGGAACAGCCCGCCGCCATCCCGGACCAGACCGCGGAAGGGCGCCCGGCTGGGCAAAGAAGGAGCCGTGCCGGTCGCAGCAATGCCCAGTATCACATTCTTGCCAAGCCAAGCGTAAGTTTGGCGGTTGGCGGGGAGCTTCTCAGACGAATAAGCACTCGCAATCCGGCCGGGTGCAGTCGTCTTGAGTTCATCGGCAATATCGTTCGCTGTGGCAGAGGTGGTTGCTTGCAGGCTCCTGAGCTGGGCATCCAGCTCGGAAGTCACGATGAAGGTGGCAAACTGGCCTGCGAACAGGTAGAACGACCCGGCCGCCAGCGCCACCAGAAGAATTAACGGAATCACTCCAATGAAGACATAAGTGACGATCAGGCGGTTGCGCAAACGCCAGAGAAGCCTGGCTTTCGTCCAGCGCAAAGCCAGCACGATGAGCAGAACAATGGCCGCCGCGCTCAGGCCGCTTACCCATCCGCTTAGGCCCTTAGCCAAAGAGGAGTGGAAAGCTCCAAAAGTCTTCTGCAGCAGAAAAAGAAAAATATCGAGGGCAAGGAGATAGGACGTGATGAGCGCCAGCCGGCTGCGGGGCAGCCAGCCAAGCTGACTCACCTGCAGCCGCACTCGATGAAACAGCGCCATGATGGGAGCCGATTATAGACGCGGGAAGAAGCTTTGCCTCATTTCAAGACCCGCGAGACCTGCCCGGCCGAAGGTCAAATCTCAGGATAGAAATCGAAGAACGCTTCCAGGCTGGTGCGCAGCTGCTTCTCGATTTCGTCTTTACTGCCTTCGAGCACGTGCATGGTCACATGCGCATCGCGTCCATTTTTCAGCTTCAGGGTTGCATCCTGCACTTCGGCGACTTCATCTGCCGGAAGCAGACGCAATCCATAAACCAGGGTCAAATTCGCCATGAGCAATTGTACTGCGGAGCCCGAAGTTTCATCTTGCAAGGAAAAGGGGAGACAAGCTGGCTCAAACGGAGAGCCGCAGGGCAAGATCCTGCCGGCTCATTTGGGCGCAATTTGCAAATTCATCGACACGCGCTGGCGATTGTCGAACTGGCTGACGGTCTTGGTATCGCTTTTGTGCCCCTTATATTGGGCGAAGATTTCGTAGTCCACGTTCATGGACAATCCCGGGAAACGGAACGCACCATCGGGGCCGGCAATGTAGGTTTTGATGGCTTTGGTGTGGGTATTGGTGAGATAAATCACTGCATCCTTTAGGGGTTCGCCGGCTTTATCGACAACTCTTCCGGTCAAGAGACGTCCGGTATCGCTGTCTTTTGCCAAGGAAAGATTCGCAGCGGTCACCAGAGCAAATGACAGAACGACGAGCGCAGCGCGGTATCTTTTCATGAGTCCCCCTTCAAAGTGGCTAGCCGGAATGTTGCCCGGCGCGCCTAATACGTTAGATGTATGCCGACATCCTCACGCTCGTCGTAAGTCACGTGAACTTTCGCTTCCTGGGCCAGGCGCAGGGGCCTACCCAAGACAGTCTTTACCCCCTTCAAGTCGGCCACAATGATGTAATCCGCCTGGCCGGCAGGCACGCGCTGAGCAAATTCACCCCGGTGGTCCGAATAAAGCTCCCACTTGGGTCTTTTCTGGTCGGCGCGCCGAATCTTCACTTTGATTCCATAAACCGGACGGGCATCGGGGCCCCACACGGTTCCATAAATCAAGGCGTAAGGCTTCTCAGCCTTTTTGTCCTTGGCGGCGGCGTTACCCGGCCCGGCAGTGACCCAGAAGCAGAGCAGAACAACGGCAACTTTGAAGAGGAAATCCGGAAAACTCTGGAAGGCAACGCTACGCGAGCTGAGACCGTTTATGCCTGTTCTACGAATAGTCACCATCTTCGCTTTCTTCCTCTGCGTCATCGTAGGGCTCTTCCTCAACCGCTTTGAGTTCGAGCGGGCTGGTGGTCACTACCTCGAAATCGGTGCCGCATTCCGGGCAAGACACGATTTCGCCTTCATCTACTTCTTCCTCGTCAATGTCGAGGTTTGACTCGCATTCTGGACAGTAAACCATGATTGCCTCCCCGGTTCCGACAGCCGTTACAAAGATGCCTCCTGATAATATTTAGATTCTCCTGAGGCAGAGGTCAAGGGCTTCTCCTAAACTCGCCCTTAGCCTGGCAGCAGAGCAATGGCAGCGGCAAGAATGAAGATCGTACTACGAATGGCATAGCGTTATGAAATGGTTAGGCGCTTTCTGCGCGATACTGCTTCTCGGGCTGAGGGGGTTGGATGCGCAGACTCCTCTGGCGGCCACCGCTCCGGACGGCGAAATTGCCGCGGCCTTGCGCAACATCTCTGCGCAACGCATCGAGGCCGACATTCACAAACTAGTGGGCTTCGGTACGCGGGCGAGCCTTTCGGCCCAGGATCCGGCATCGATTGCCGCCGGCCGCGGCATTGGCGCGGCCCGGGAGTGGATCAAGAGCCAGTTCGAGGCGTACTCGCGGGAGTGTGGGGGCTGTCTGGAAATAAAAACAGACACTTTCGCTGCGGGAACCGGGGCCCGCATCGCTAAACCCACCGAGATGACCAATGTTTATGCGGTGTTGAAAGGTAGCGATCCGAAGAGCGCCAACCGCATTGTGCTGGTCACCGGGCATTACGATTCGCGGAACTCGAACCCCAACGACGCGGAAGGTCCGGCGCCGGGGGCGAACGACGACGGCAGCGGAACGGTGGTAAGCCTGGAGTGCGCCCGGGTTCTAAGCAAGCTGAAATTTCCCGCGACAGTGATCTTCCTGACGGTTGCCGGAGAAGAGCAAGGACTGGTGGGCAGCAGTCACTTTGCGCAGATGGCGAAGTCCGAGGGGTGGAATATTGAGGCCGTGCTGGACGATGACATTGTGGGCGGAAACCGCAATCCGCAGCAGAATACAAGGGTAGTGCGGGTTTTCTCGGAAGGAGTGCCGGCCGCCGCCGGGTTGGCTGAACTGCGGGTGATTTTCGCTACCGGCGGCGAAAGCGATTCCTCTTCCCGCGAGCTGGCGCGCTACATCGCGGAAACCGGACGCACATACGATGCGGGGGTCAAACCGATGCTGATTTTCCGTCCGGACCGTTACCTGCGGGGCGGGGATCACAGCGCATTCAATCAGCAGGGCTACGCGGCGGTGCGTTTTACCGAATACCGGGAAGACTACAACCATCAGCATCAGGATGTGCGCACGGCAAATGGAATTGAATACGGCGATTTGCCCAAATTCGTGAATTTCGATTATGTGGCGAAGGTGGCGCGCCTGAATGCAGCTACGCTGGCTGCGCTGGCGGCGGCGCCCGCTCCGCCGCAGAATGTAAGGCTGCACACCAAACAGCTGGAAAATACTTCCACTCTGACCTGGGATCCGTCCGGGGATGGCCGCGCGGCGGACTACGAAGTGCTGCAGCGGGATACCACCAGCGCCGAATGGGAAAAGATCGCTGCTGTCGAAAAGGGAACCAGCGTCACTATTCCTGAATCGAAAGACAATGTGATCTTTGCGGTGCGCGCCGCCGATAGTCAGGGGCACAGGAGCCTTCCGGTAGTGCCGATGCCGGAACGGGAATGACCCTCCCCTGCTAAGATGGAGCCAGTTCAGTCAGTAATCGCACCGAGCTGAATTACCGTTTTTTATGCCTCGCGGACGCACCTTCTCGTTGAGTTTCCCGCCGTTCACCAAAGCCGTGAAATGGCTGGTAATCGTGAATGCGGCAGTGTTTCTGCTGACGACTCTGCTGCAGTCATTCACCCATGGCTTCGGCAACGTATTTTTCTACGTCTTGTCGCTGGTGCCGTACTGGGTGATGCACGGCGCCTTATGGCAAGTGGTGACCTACTCGTTTCTGCATGTGGGGCTTTTTCACATTTTGTTCAACATGCTGGCGCTGTGGATGTTCGGCGCGCAACTGGAAATGGATTGGGGTTTCAAAAAGTTTCTGGAGTTTTATTTCTTTTGCGTGATCGGGGCGGCGCTGGCCACCATTGCCGTTTCCTACAGCGGGCTGGGTGGGGTGACGCCTGCCACGAACACGGTTGGCGCCTCCGGCGGCGTCCTGGGCCTGCTGATGGCGTTTGGCCTGCTCTACGGCGATCAGGAGATCATGCTTTTCCCCATCCCGCTTTCTATCCGGGCCAAGTATTTCGTGGCGGGACTGGTCTTCATCGAATTGATCAGCGCCATCAATGCGGCCGGTCCGTCGCGCGGGCAGGATATCGCTTACGTCGCGCACCTTGGCGGGTTACTGTTTGGCTTTTTGTATGTAAAGTTTCTTCCCCGGCGGGGCGCGGCCTTCGGCGTCTCGGAACGCTACTTTGGGGTGCGCAATTCCTATTACCGCTGGAAGCGCAAACGGGCCGCCCGCAAGTTCGAAGTCTATATGCGCAAGCATGACCGCACGGTGACTTTCGACGAGCACGGCAACTACGTCCCTCCCGATGATGACAAAAAGAATGGCGGATCGAAGTCAGGCTGGGTGAATTAGGCAAGAGCCGAGCACGGCTCGGTTTTGCATCGGCCAAGTTCTGAAGCCATCATCCCTAACCAGTACGTTCGGTGGAGCTTAGGGATTCTTCGCTTCGCTCAGAATGACAGCGCGGAAAGAATCTCCGAAATGACTGCAGCACCTTGCCCGGAAGCTCTTCGTGCTTTAACTTTCCCTTGAATCCGAGATCATGGCCGACGTTCTCAATCGCCAGCAACTCCGATTTTCCTGGAATCAATTTCATGGCGGCTTCGATTTCCGCGATGGTTCCAAACGGATCGCGCGCGCCCTGAACGAAGAGCGCGGGGGTTTGCAACTTGGCGAAGTGGCTGGTGCGAGGCTGCTCTGGCTTGCGGGGCGGATGGAGCGGATAGGAGAGCAGCAGCAAGCCATCCGCCAGCCCGGGTTCCTCGGCGCACAACATGCTGGCCTGGCGGCCGCCGTAGGAATGCCCGCCCAGAAATACTTGTGCGGACACCAAAGTACGCATGGTTTCGACGGCATGTTTCAGTCCGGCGCGATCACGCACCGCATCGCCCGGGCGTGGCGGACCAAAGTTCCGTGCTTGCCGGAAGGGCAGATCGCAGCGCAGCACGTTGTAACCCGCCTCGGCAAAAGCCTCGGCAATCGCGACAAGCACAGGGGCCTGACCATTCGATCCGGCGCCATGGGTGAGCACGAGTCCGCAATGGTTGCTCGCGGCGGGGCGATGCAGAAAACCGCGCAGTGGCGGATCGAGCAAGGGATCGGAGATGCGTTCCGGAGACAGTTATGAAGTCATGAATGTGCTTGCAGAGTGTCGACCCAAGAGCCCAATTACGCGGTCAGCAGAATCGGCTCGCCCTGGGTGATCACCAGCGTGTGCTCATAGTGCGCAGATCGTCTTCGGTCGGCAGTCCGGACTGTCCAGCCATCGTGCGCGACCACAGCCCGCCCCGCCCCTGCCGCGATAATCGGCTCCACAGTAATAACTAGCCCCTCAGTTAGAATCTGAGTGGCCGTTGGATCAGCAAAGTTAGGAACGCGCGGGTCTTCATGAATTGTGCGCCCGATGCCGTGTCCGCTGAGATCGCGAATGACGGAGAAGCCGTTGCGGCATACCTCACGCTCGATTGCGCGGCCAATCTCAAAGACGCGAAATCCGGCACGCGCCACCAGCATAGCTCTGGCAAAAGCTCGCTCCGCGCAGGCGGTGAGCCTCCAGTCCTCTTCTGTCATCGCTCCCGCGGCCACGGTCACTGCGGCATCTGCCATGAAGCCATCCTTCTCCACCGTGACGTCAAGCTTTACCAGATCGCCATCCTGGACAATTCGCTTTCCGGGGATGCCGTGCACAGCTTCGTCGTTGATGCTGATACAGTTGGTTCCGGGAAGCCGTACACCTTGGCAGGAGCGGAGGCGGCTCCGTTCTCGCGCATCACCGCAGCGCCGATTTCATCCAGCTCGCCGGTGCTGATACCAGACTGCACTGCACGACTCATGGTTTCGAGCATGTGCCGGACAACCATTCCCGCTGCGCGCAGCTTGCGTAATTCTTCTGGATTGCTGATTGACACTGATCCTGCTCCAAAGCTGAAACCTTCAAGTAATAGGCCTAGGTCCCGGTGATCTTCGCCCGCAGCTCTTCCGGCAGGCGCTCGCGGATTTCCGGCGGCAGGTGGTCGTGCACGTGCCGCGCACCCAGCCTGGCGGCATCCACTACGGCCATGGGGGCCGGGGTGGCAACGGCCACAATCAGCCAGATGAGGGCAGAAAGCGCGAAACCCGCCAAGGCGGCCAATTCCATCCAGAAAGCATGACGGGGCCCAAAGTGGCGGATCACCAGAAAAGCCAATAAAAAAACCCCGGCCGAAACCGAGGCCAGGGCGATCAGGGAAACGTCAATGATGCGGTGCAGTTGCTGGCGCGAGCGGCATAAATCGCAAGCCGCCAGATGCCGCTCATAGTCCCGGCGCATCTCCGGTGTAATGCCGGAAATGTCATAACGCCAGCCGGCCAGAATCTTGCCCACAATGGGATCTACGCACTGGCTCATAAATCAACAGATGACCTTAGAACCGGATTGGCTGCATGGGTTCTGCCTGTGCCGCCAATAGCACCTGATTGTGAAGCAAAGTTCGACGGGGCCCAAGAGCCTTTTCTGCCGCTCCCCGGGCAAGTTCAGGATGGTTGTTCTGCTCGGAGAGATGGGCCAGCACCACGTAAGCCGCTCCTCCATCATAGTCGCTGGCGAAGAATTCCGCGAGGGCTTCGTTGGAGAGGTGGCCGACGCGGCTCATGACCCGCTGTTTAACCGACCAGGGATAGGGACCCACGCGCAGCATTTCGACATCGTGGTTCGATTCCATGACCAGCCCATCGCAGCCGCGGAGGTGATCGCGCACGCTGGCAGGAACGTAACCAAGATCGGTGGCGAAGCCAAGCTTCACGCCTTCGGCGCGGAAGGTGAAACCCACGGGGTCGGCGGCATCGTGAGGAATGGTGAAGGGAGTCACCGTGATATCGCCGATCAGAAAACTGCGTCCGGAAGAAAACAATTCCAGACAGGCGATCTGCGGTGGTTCGCCTTTTTCGTCGCGCACGGCGCGGGCCCAGGCGTGATGGGTGGCGCCGGTCATGAACAAAGGCACTTTCAGCTTCTTGGCGAGAGTGGCCAAGCCAAGCACGTGGTCGGAATGCTCGTGCGTGATCAGAATAGCGGAGAGGGCATACGGATCGTCGCCGGCAGCCTTCATGCGCTTGAAAATTTCGCGGCAGGAGATGCCGGCATCCACCAGAATGCGCGTGTGGCTGCTGGAAACGATAGCGCTATTGCCACGACTGCCCGAGGCTAAAACGGAGAGACAAACCCCCATGTTGCGCAGGATACGCGGTACGCTTGTGGAAAGGGAGTAACTAGCTGGTTAGCCGGGACTTTTGAGGTGAAGGTGCAGCGGCAATTAGCGTCTGGCATTTGGGCTTGAGCCGTTTTGGGCCCACTGCCAGATCCCAGCTATTTAAACAATTCCTTTGTTGCCCGCCATCCGAATGAACCACCGTAGGAGCCGGCGATCCCAGTCAGAAAGCCGAGCAGAGATTCGGCAATATGGGCGCGGTCCGGCTTCCTGTGACCAGAAATGTATGCCAAGAGTTGCAGCAGGGGAACAAACGCGGCGACGAGAATCGTCCAGCGCCAGGGCCGCTCCGGACGCAAGGCTCCCAGCAGCATGGTTGCACAGAGGACGAAGAGCGCGGTGAGCAGCAGGTCTCCGATTTCGAGATCGAGGACGCCGGCGCAAATGCCCAGCGCGATTCCGAGAACATAAATCGCAGTGTCAGCTTTTTTCATTTGTGGATCGCTACCTCTCTGCGGCCTCTGCGCTCTCTGTGGGTAGGGCCGGGTCTAACCACAGAGGACACAGAGGGCGCAGAGGAATCGGATCAATAGACATAAAATCCCCGCCCGGTTTTCTTTCCCAGCCAACCGGCATCGACCATCTTGATAAGCAGCGGGCAGGGGCGATATTTGGGATCGCCCAGTCCGTCGTGCATGACGCGCATGATGTCGAGGCAGACATCGAGGCCGATGAAGTCGGCCAGCGTAAGCGGCCCCATGGGATGCGCCATGCCCAGCTTGAACACTTCATCAATGGACTGCGGCGTTGCTACTCCCTCCATGACGGCAAACATGGCTTCATTGAGCAGCGGCATGAGCACGCGGTTGGACACAAACCCCGGAGCATCGTTGACTTCGACCGGTGTCTTTTCCAGCTTGACGGCCAAATCGCGCACCGTCTGGAAAGTTTCATTCGAGGTCGCCAGCCCGCGGATGACTTCGACCAACTTCATCACCGGCACAGGATTGAAGAAGTGCATGCCGATGACTTTGGCCGGGCGCTGCGTCAAAGCCGCTAGTTTAGTGATGGAGATGGAAGAAGTATTGGAACTCAAAATTACTTCCGGCCGCAGGGTTTTATCGAGTTCCCGAAAAAGCCCGGCCTTGATTTCGAATTTTTCTGTGGCCGCTTCCACCACGAAATCGCAATCCGCCAGCCGGGTGCGGTCCACCGAGGGCACGATGCGTTGCAGTGCCGCCGCTTTGTCTTCCGCGGAAATCTTGCCTTTGGCGGCCTCGCGATCGAGATTCTTGCTGATCGTGGCCAGCGCGCGGTCGAGAAAGCTCTGCTCGACATCGCACAACAGCACGTTGAATCCGCTGCGGGCAAACACGTGCGCGATGCCATTGCCCATAGCGCCTGCGCCGACTACTCCCACGCGTTGAATGTCCATACAATTTCTCCGCCGCAAAAAGTCTAACACCATGCGGGCAAGAGACCGGCAACACGACATCGTCAAAAATGTTTCGGTGCAAAGCGCTTCAGCTTCGCTTCAGTTTTAGCTCAATGCTATAGCCCTTATGAAAGCAAGCAGCAAAACCTCCTCGCTCCAGCATCCCACGAAGCAGCCGAAAAGGTGAACGCGGGAACAGAAGTTCCGCTTTCAACCATGGATCGGAGGAACCCGGCAGGAGGAAACTATGTGGAGAAGATTGAGAGCAGCGGCATTGCTATTGGCGATGAGTGTGACGAGCAGCGGCTTCGCGCTGGCGCAGGATGGTTATGGCTATCCTGGCCGGGATCGGGATCGCCACTACGATCGCGACAACTACAACAGGTATACCCGCGAGGGGATGCGCATTGCCCGCAGCACCGGCTACAGTGACGGCGCACGCATGGCCTACAGTGACTTGCGCCACGGCAAACCGTTTCGTCCGTATCCACGAGGCAAGTTCGCGCACGCAGATCATGGCTACCATCACGAATAGGGAGATAAATACGCCTACCGAGAGGCTTACGCGAGAGGGTACCGCGCAGGCTACGGAGCAACATTCCGCCGCTGACGATAAGCCAAGGAAGACCGGAGAGGGTATGGCGACTTCGGACTGCGCTTTCATGACTTGCCCGATCGCGGCCCAATGCTTGTAATATTGCGCTGCTGGCAGGTTAAGAGCTGATGAATTCGGATGTGTGAAGTGCAACGTGTAGCTGGAGATTGGGCTGGTTATCCTAATTATCCAGCCCAGGTGGGAAGTGAAAACCTCAATTACTGTCGCTCCAGGATTTCGTCAATGGCTATCTTGCCGTTCCGATCTACGTTGATCACACGACGCGCGCTCTTGTGGTCCGAGAGGGTGATGTCAATGATGTATGTGCCTGGATTCAAATAGAAGTCCACGGGCGATGCCTTATCCAAAACATGGCCGTTTACGGATACCTGTGCCCCTTTGGGTTGAGTCCGAACCGTGACGGTCCCCATTCCGGCGGTATCGCCGCCGCCGAAAAGCCTCTTGAACCTGCCACCACCGATCTTGATGTCTTGCGTCATGCCCAATTCGCGCAGCACCGGCGCATACTGAAAGCTTTGCCCCGGCTGGAGATTGGTGGTCGTGGAATCCTCCAGATAGCCTTGTTTTCTCACAGTGAAGATGTGGCTACCGGGTTTATCTACCTGAATTTGTGCCGGCGTCACCCGCCCGGTTGCGCGGCCATCCAAAAAGACCTGTCCACCGGGGGGAACGCTGGTAATCAGTGCGGTGGCGCTAAGGACGGCTAATTGAATCACCAGGAATGACTTACTTCCTGAAGTCACATCAATCGTGCGGCTCTGCGAAACATACCCCGGCTTGTTCAGGCTGACTATGTGCTGCCCCGGAGGCATGCCACCCAGGTCGAAGGGGGTGATCCAGCTTGGGTCATGGTGCCCATCCACCAAGACTTGGGCGCCCTCGGGGGTGGAATTGATCGTGAGTTGCCCTGGCACAATCACTGGAGCAGGTGGAGGCACGACCCTGGCCGCTTTGGCATGCAAACGCTTTGGCTTGACCGAAATTACATCAGGACTTGGCGCTGGCGATTGCGTTTTTGTAACCGAGGTTCCTGCGCCGTCCGCTTGTGACAGCGCGGAAGCGGGTTCCTGCGCCTCGAGCGATGTTGCGGTTTGAACTGGAGCCGCAGTGTCGTCCGGACTCCCGGAACGAATACGAGAGAAAATTACGCCTAGAACAAGAAGGATTACACATGCTGCTGCACCGATGGAGTAAAGGAAGAGCTTGGGTGGAGTCTTCCTGATCTCGGCGACAACTTTCTTGGCCAGTTCACTGGCTGACGTTTTTTCCGGGGATTCCGTAGATCCAGACAAGGCTGTGCTGGGGCCTGGTGCCTGCGCGGGATTCTGCGGGGGCGGTTCCGGATCGGGTGGTGGCGGCTCTACGTAAACTTCCTTGAGCGGAGGCAGTGAATCAATCTCTGAAAAACTAGGGCGCTTGCCGCCGTTCCCCTTGACGTCTGGCGAAGGTGGGGGCAGATGTGCAGGCCCGGCTTCCTTCTCCTTATCAGGAGCAGAAACTGGGGCAAACATCGTGGCTTGGTACGCTGAATCTGCCACGGATTGTGTTCCTGCCACAGCGCCGGCCACAGCCGCCGAGGCTTTCAGCCGTACGCGCAAGTGCTCCTCGGTCGCGGCGCTTTGCACCATTTCATTGTTGCCGGGTGATGCTACCCCTTGGGGCATCTTCCTTGGGGCCGCCGGCTTCTGGGCATTTTCCTTACATGACTCCAGATCCCTTACCAGCTCTTGTCCAGACTGATAGCGCTGCTCGGGTGACTTCGCGAGAGCCTTCATAACCAGTGCGCTCAGATCCGGATTGATCTTGGGGTTTGTATGGATGGGCGCCACCGGCATGCCCACGACAATCTCCTGCCGCACTTGCTCGGCGTCGGCTCCTGCAAAAGCTTTCCGCCCGGTCACCATTTCATAGAGAATGGCCCCCAAGCTGAATAAGTTGGATCGCGCGTCAAGCGGATCCCCCTGAATCTGTTCCGGGGACATGTAACGCAGGGTCTCCGGCACTTTGTCCGAGTGCTGGTCCGCGAACACACCCATTGTGGAAATCCCAAAGCCTAGGATCTTTACGGCTCCATCCCAGCTCACCAGGACCTTGGCAGGTTCCAGGGTGTAGTGCAGGACTTTGCGCGCATGCGCATGGTCGAGTGCTTGGCAGGCTTGGCGCATGATATCCAGGAGATCCCATATGGAAAAGCTGTCCTGTTGGGCCAGCATGCCGGCAATGCTCTTGCCCTGGATGTACTCGACAGCGGCGCAGAACTGTCCTTCAATTTCCCCGGCTCCATAGAGCAAAGCAATATTATGGCTGCTCAGCGCTTTGGTGGCTTCTGCCTCCTCCAGAACGCGCTGTTCCAGCGCGGTGGCCTGATCGGGGGCCAGGGCGACATGGAAGACTTTCAGGGCGATCGTCTGGCTGCTTTCCGGGTCGAAAGCTTTGTAAACGCGAGCCGATTCGCTGTGGGCGATTTCGCTGAGAATTTCAAATCGGCCGATTTTTTCCGGCATGTTCTTTGTCTAGCCTCGCTGGTTAAATCACCGGAATAACTCCGTCAGCTTGCGCCACGGAGATCCCAATGGAGTGCAGGGGAGAGTAAAATTGAGGATAGCGCCGACTCAGAATGGACGGGAGTTACGAAAGTACTGAGTTTACAGCCGGTTTTGCAAGAATGGCATTCTCACACGTGGCTGCAGCGAAAAGTTTCCCGGCTGGCAGCTGATAATTCCTTGACAAAAATTTAAGGCATGCATAGAGTGCGAATAACCTTAATATGAGGTGCTTCGCAGGTGGCGACACTATGAAGAACGTTTACGAGGTTCTGCGGCAGAAGGAACAAGAACTCATTCGTTTGGAAAAGGAAGTGGAGGCATTGCGGGTAGCCGCGCCTCTTCTTTCCGATGACAAAGACAACAGCACTGATATCGAGCATAACAAGCCGACGCTTGCTGGTACGGTAACGACCCAGCAGCCGATTCGGATTCCTCAAACCGCGGCGGCGGGCGCAGGTGCGCAACCTGCTCGTGCTGCCGGATGGGAAGAATCAGCCAAGCGTTGGCCCTAAATTGCGCTTTAGATTCCGGCCGACCCACTGGAATCCGGTGTTGCGGCAAGAATGCGGCCTACGCGTCGCACCGGTTTGGTGTGCGCCGAGGCCTTTCACTATTTTCTCTCCCTACTTTGAAAAACTAGCCTTCAGGGCCCCAGGCTACCCTCTTTGCACCATCCAAGGTGCTATACTTGCCACCCTAGTTCCACTTCGTCAGCGCGTCAGGCGTTAGCCCACTCGTCCTTGATGCAGAAGTGCAACCTATGAGCACTGCCGGTCGAGCACCGTTACGGGCGTTTGCCCATCGCCGCGCACCGCGCTGTCCCCTCGCGGTGCCCGTGCGCGTCACCACGATGCGCGCTGGAACAGCATATAGCGTCTCCGGGCGTTCGGTGGATTTGGGAGAGGGTGGCATTGCCGTTACTCTACCGGCTGAAATCCGGTTCTCGGACCCGGTGGCAGTGGAGTTCCTCCTACCTGATCTGGGTTTGGGGTTGCAAGCTAAGGCAGTGGTGCGCTATCACGCTTCCTCGCACTGGGGGTTGGAATTTCGCGAACTGACTAAGCATCAACAGGCGGTTATTCGCGAATGGACGCGCCAATGCCAGTCCGGCCCAATTGCCGCATCTCCGTCTAAGAACCGTATCAGCCGCTTCCTTCACCTTCCGTTGTCCCTGCCGGAGGCGCAGGTTCGACGGGTGATATGGGCCGCGCTTGGCATTCTTATATTGTTGGGATTGATCCAGTGGTGGCGCTGGGAAAGAGCCTGGAAGGAACTGGAGGGGCAGGTTTCCCAACCCACATCGCAGCTGATTGCACCGACACAGCGCTCACGTCTTCCGCTGAAGCCTACTTCGAGGCCAGCCGGTCCTTACGAAACGCATGCAGGATGATTACGCTGCTGATGGCGAAACTTCCTACCGCTCCCAGGGTAAGCAGTTGTTCTGCAACTAAACTTAGGTGAAGGCGGTCGCCGAATAGCGCAATCAAAGCCAATAGAATACCCAGAATGTTGAGCCACTCGGGTGGATGAATCGCCTTGGCGCTAGCCTGTTCGCGATTGCGCATGCGCAGTTGAAGCAAAACTGCTGCCGCTCCGATCGCCGCCACGACCACAATCGACATGGGGCTGAAAAACGCATCCCGGTTAGTGAAAATTACCACTAAGGCAAGAATTCCGCAGAGTAATCCCGAGGCAATCACGGTCCAGCGGCGCTGGGTGGGCGGCATAGTCGGATAAGTCTATCCCCCACTTTATACAGGGGTTGGCTCAGGGTTTTCAAATACGGTTTTGCGGCCCCCGAACTATGGAGCGGATCCCGCCATCCACTCTGCCGATAACCTTCCACCGTGATTCATGGCGTAGAGCACCAGTTCCACCCGGCTGGAGACACCCAACTTGTCGAAGATTCGGAACAGGTACTTCTTAACGGTGTGCTCACTCAGCCGCAGTTCGAGAGCCACGTCGCGGTTGCTCAGGCCATCTGCCACCAGCGCAACGACTTGCTCCTCGCGCGGCGTGAGTAGCGTACGGCCGTTCGAGTCTACAACCGGGAGAGATGGCACCTCCGCAATGCTCTCCAGCAGATAGTGTAGCTGTTGGTTATTGGCCCAAACATCTCCCCGCTGCACGCTTTGAATGCACTTGCAAAGCAATCGAAACGGATAGTCCGGAAAACAAAATAGTCCTCTAGCGCCGGAACGAAAAGCATTTACTACCAGAGAGCGCTCGTTGGCTTCAATGAGCAGGATTTTGGCCACTTCCGGGTGGGCCAAATGAAAGCCGGCGGAGCAGCGCCATTTCCTCGGAATCATGACCGCGGTCTGCGTTCATGAGCGTGACCTGAACATTCTCTCTGATCACGGTCCGCAAGATCTCCTCCATTTCCGGATTGCAGGCGGTAACCTGCAGTTCGGGACGACGGCGAAGAGCCCGCAGCAGAAGCTGCCGCCGCATTTGGTTGGCGTCAACGATCAGCACTCTGATGTCATTCACAGTGGCGCACCTCATAGGCCGTAGAGAGACTTCGCGACAAGGTCTCTCGATCTCATGTGTCGAATGTAAAGAGCCTGAGGTCCTAGTTCTGTGACATGTTCACTTCGTAGCTGTGCGATTTTGTGTGGAAAACATGGCAATTACCGCTGCGGAACTGGTTTTTCCCATTTTTGCACTGATCGTATGTTGTTGCAGCACTTGTCCGATGTTTGCGCTCTGGCTTTGCGCAAGTTTTTGACGGAGATTCCACAAATTTAAGACAAGCCTACTTTCGAGGACTATCCTGGATAGGGCTGCCTGAGAACATCTCGTCCGCGCAATCCTACGTTTCCCTCCCGCGGTGTTCACCAACCTAGACATGGTTGGCGCGGGCCCAGCGCTGCCAAACCGACCTTCTGCTCTCTCTGACTACTTTTGTAGCCTCAACTTCCCATGTCTTGTTGCAGGAAATCTGCCGGGATACATTTTCATTCATCAAAAACACCGGGCCTCGCAGTGGTGGAGCGAGGAGAAGTTCTGAGGTGGTGGGGGAGAACTTTGCGATCAGCGGTTCAATGGTTCACGAGATGCACTCTGCAGTTGAGTTTAGTGGTTGCCGTTGCTCAACAACCCCAGCTGACAGCCACCGGGGGAGCGCTGTCGACGGAAACCACCAAATCCGGAATAGCGGACGGCGCGCCGAGTCCAGCTTTGGCGGGAGAACGCCGTCCACTTTACCGGCTGTGTAACAGTGACGTGGTGCAAATCGACTTCACGTTTGCCCCGGAATTTGACCAAACCCTAACTATTCAGCCCGATGGATTTCTCTCCCTCAAGGATCAGAAGGAACTCTATGCCGAGGGCATGACGATTCCCCAGCTACGGGAAGCAATTCGGAAGACATACGGCACCATCCTGCATGAACCCCAAGTGAGCGTCACTTTGAAGGATTTTGATAAGCCTTACTTTCTTGCGAGTGGCCAGGTCAATCGTCCGGGCAAGTATGAATTGCGAGCCGACATTACGCTGATGGAAGCGCTCACGATTGCCGGCGGCCTCAGTGATCGGGCTCGTCATTCTCAGGTAATCCTGTTTAGGCGAGTTTCCGACGGTCTAGTTGAGTCGCGCCTGGTGAATGTCAAACACATGCTCAACACCCGGAATCTCTCTGAAGACGTTCACCTGAAACCTGGGGACATGATTTTTGTGCCGCAAAACACAATTTCCAAGATCCGTCGCTATTTGCCAACTTCGAATCTCGCTTTGTACTCATCGCCCACGCAGTTCTAGAGAAAGAAGACAAGACAAGGGAAACCGTGTAACTGGCCGCCGGAAGACCCAAATGGAAGAGCTGCGAATCATCCCAGGATCATTTCGAACTCCCTCCCCCACCATGAGAGATCTGGCGGCGGTGATTTTCCGCCAGCGACGCTTAATGATAGTTTCCTTCACGATTGTCCTGCTCCTGTCCTTCGCTTACCGCCTGTTGACGCCCGCTTATCGCGGCGAAATGAAGATTCTGGTCAGCCGGGCCCGGCTGGACCCCGCGCTGACCCCCACGCCCACACAGACCGAATTTGAGCGTGAAGAAGTCAGCGAAGAAGATCTGAACTCAGAGGTGGAACTTCTGCACGATGAGGAAATTCTCCGCACGGTGGCCCAGGCGGCAGGGTTGTTCCCGGAAACGGGATTCTCGGTCGGCAAGCTTTTGGGTGAAAGCGATCAGGAACGATTGGAACGCGTCGTGCGCCGCCTAGGACGCCGCCTTAACGTGGCGCCGGACAGGAAAACAACCCTCATCACTGCCACGTACGACTCTTCAAATCCGGCCCAGGCGCTTGCCGTTCTCAAATGCCTGTCGGGCGCATATCTGGAGAGGCATTCGCGCTTGCACCGCCCGACCGGGGAAACGAATTTCTTTGAGCAGCAGATTGTCGAGTCACGCCGCAATCTGCAAAATGCCGAGCTGCAGTTGACGGATTTTAGCCGTGACGAGGGCGTCGTCTCCGCCGCGCAACAACGCGACCTGACCCTGCAAAAACTCGCCGAGGCCGAAAACGGCGACCTCGAAAATCAAGTTGCCATTGCGGAGACGGGACAGCGCTTGCGCATGTTGCAATCCAAGCTGCAATCGCTGCCGGAGCGGGTGACCACCGTGATTCGCAACGCGGACAATCCGCAACTGATGGGCAAGGTTAAAGCGAAGCTGCTCGAGTTGGAACTCAAGCGCACCGAACTGCTCACCAAATACGAGCCTTCTTACCGCCTGGTGCGGGAAGTGGACCAACAAATCGCCGAGACTAAGGCCTTAATAGCCCAGGAAGAATTGACCCCGTTGCGGGACCAGAGCACAGATCTCGACCCGAACCACGCCTGGGCGAAAAGCGAACTGGTCAAAACCCAGGTCCAACTCAGTTCACTGCAAGCTCGCGCGGAAGCCGACAAACAGCTCCTCGCAGGCTATCAAAAAGAGGCCATGATGTTAGGGGACCGGGCGATCCGCCAAAACGAGCTTCTTAGCAATCTAAAGGCCGCCGAAGAGCAATACCTGCTGTACATGGGCAAACGGGAAGAGGCTCGAATTGGGGACGTCCTGGATCAGCAACGGATTTTGAACGTGCGGGTTGCCGAACAGCCAACCGTGCCGGCATTGCCCATGCGATCCAACCTGAGTTTTGGGGCGCTGAGTGTGTGCTTTGCCGGGACGCTTAGCACCAGTTTGGCATTTGCCGCCGACCGGCTGGACCCGGCATTTCGTACGCCGGACGAAGTGATGGCGTATCTTGGGGCCCCGGTGCTGGCGTCATTGCCGCACAGTGATGCCTAGAGTTTCCACATAGGACGAAGGATTTGCTATGAGCACGCTTGTTGATTTGCTTGGGCCCTTCCCGGAAGTACAGGTTACGGAGGCTTGTCCGCCTCAAACCGAAGCGCCCGGGATTGCAGAAGCAAGACCACGGAAACTGGCGAATTTCGGCGAAGCGCAGATCCGCTCGCTCGTGGGCCGGGTCTTTTTCCCCGGTAGGCCCAAACCTCCGCGCCATATTCTGTTTTGCGCGGTGGATGAAACTACGTATGTTGCCGAGATTTGCATGGAAGTCGCCCAGACCTTATCCGCACAGGTCACAGGAAGCGTTTGCGTCGTCGAAGCCAACGTTATTAACCCTGAGCTGGAATCGGTCTTTTGGAGAAAAGACGGCCCAGCTGGCAAGGATCCAATCGGCTCGCTGCGTAGCTTTTCACAAAGCATCGCGGGCAATATGTGGCTCGCACCGCTGCGCTTGCTTGTGGGCGAGAACCGCGAAAGTCTCTCTGCCGGATCTTTAGCCCGGCGGCTATCCGATTTTCGTCTCGAATTCGATTACACGATTCTGCATGGTCCTCCTGTCGGGCAACAGAGTGAGGCTGCCCTGCTGGGGCACTTGAGCGACGGTGTGGTCGTCGTGGTGGAAGCCAACTCGACGCACAGGATCGCTGCACAGAGAGGCAGAGACGCTCTGCACGCGGCCAACGCGCACCTGCTCGGCGTGGTCCTTAGCGAGCGTACATTTCCGATCCCGGAGCGAATTTATCGGAGACTTTGAGACCGTACGGATCACGTTTTTTCCTTTGTATCTGGCCATTGCTTGTTTCGAAGTTTAGGAGTTAGAAGTGACTGCGCCCACATTCGTCAGACTGGATTCTGCCCACCCTCCGTTTGTTCCGATTTCGCCCCCGTTGACTGGAGTCCTGCGCCCCCAAAGGCAAGCGGTGCGCGGTCGCGCCAAACGGAATGTCCTCATCATTGGCCGTGACCGAGCCGGGCAGGAACTTGCCACTTATCTCAAGCAGCACCCAACCACTGGCTTTGTGGTGCGCGGATTCCTGGACGACTCGGCAGCTGTTGGCGGGGAAATACTGGGCCGCATCGACGATCTGGCTGGCGTGGCCCGTGCTGAGTTTGTAGACGAAGTTATTCTCACTGCACCCTATCAGCGCGAGTTGGCGGCCCGGGTAGTTCATGAGGCGCAACGAAACCGGCTGGCGATCAAGGTGGTTCCTGATCTCTTGGGTATAGATCCGCAAGCGGTCGTCATTGATAAAGTAGGAGACCTTCCGGTTCTGGGTTTGCGGCAAGAACCCGGCCCAGTACTCGCACTCCTTCTAAAACGCTCAGCCGATATTTTTTTCTCCACGCTGGCACTGATTCTGTTAGCGCCCGCCTTGGCACTCATTGCCGTCGCGATACGCCTGGACTCCCCCGGTCCCATTTTTTATCGCGCGGAACGCGTGGGCAAGAAAGGCAGGGCCTTTTTATGTTGGAAGTTTCGCACCATGATTGCAGGTGCAGACAGGGTCAAAGTAACACTCCGAAAACAAAATGAGAGGCAAGGCCCAACCTTCAAGCTCGCCCACGATCCTCGCATCACTCGCTTAGGCCGCTTCCTGCGCCGTTACAGCTTCGACGAACTCCCGCAGCTCTGGAATATTCTGCGCGGAGAGATGAGCCTGGTCGGACCACGCCCGCATCCACTCGACGATTTCGAGCGTTATGCCCTCGATCATCTTCGCCGGCTCGATGTGACACCGGGCCTTACCGGCTTGTGGCAAGTGACGGCGCGTAACGATCCTTCTTTCCATCGCAATTTCGAACTGGATTTGGAATACATCGAACACTGGAATTTATGGCTCGACCTGCGAATCTTATACAAGACGATATTTGCTGTGCTCCAGGGAAGTGGTGCCTAACGTGTCCTCCGCCCCTTCCATTGGCTCTTTCCGCGGATTTACCCGTGATGCAGAATCATTGGGCTTCAGGGTCCTCCTGCGGCCTCTTCATGCCTTGATCTGTTCCCCGGCATTGCTGTTCACGGCCACGCTTACCGCCATGCTTTTCCGTCCGCCAGAAGTAAAGCTGTACGCGCTGGACCGCGTCGCCTTCGGGCTGCTTGTATTTGTTGTCCTACTGCGCGCGCTGGCCGTCCGCGAGCCACTAAGACTCGGGCGCGCGGTGACCTTGCCGATGACTGCACTCACGGCTTTGGCAGTTGCCAGCGCCGTCCTGCAGCCTTACAACTCTGAAACCTGGAGCGTGGTCGCGGCCAAATGGGTCGTGCCATTCACCTTGTATCTGGTGGCAGGAATGGCGTTCGAGACCGGCGCATCCTTGCGGGCGTTTGAGATTTTTTTGCTGATCGTCCTGGCCTATCTCAGCGTAACGGCCATTCTGTTTCTTGCCGGAGAAAAGGCTTTTATCTTCCCACCCTTCATCGTGGATGAAAGTCTTGGTATTCATGCCGACCGCGCCCGTGGTCCTTTCCTGCAGGCCGTCGCCAACGGCATGACGCTCAACCTCCTGGGCCTGGTCGCCCTCGATTCCTATCGCCGTAAAAAGCTGCGAGGAGTGGCTGCCCTGCTCTTTCTTCTAGCCCTGCCGGTGGCCATTCTCGCCACGAAAACTCGCGCCGTCTGGATATCGTTTGGCCTCTCCATACTTACGCTGCTCTTCATCTCTTCCAGCGCACGCGTGCGTCGCGCGTGCCTCACCTTGGTGCTTTCCGGGATTCTCGGTGTTCTCTGCGCTCTCACCTATGAAGACGCGAATCATTCGCTGACCGCCCGGCTGGAGGAGCGCAGCCCGGTGGAATTTCGCATGGCAATGTACCGCGCCGGCTGGGACATGTTCCGCTCGAAGCCACTGCTGGGCTGGGGCGCGGGACAAGTCCAGGCCGACCTGGAAAAGCGCATCAGCGACTTTCACCAGTCTGAGTTTTATTTTCACAACACATTCCTTGAGATAGGCGTCGAGTTTGGAGCGCTAGGGCTGGCCCTTTATTCGTGGGTTATTCTCGATCTGCTGCGCGTGGGACGCGCGCGCCGAACCAAACCGGCAGGGAACTCTCATTTTCTCGATCTTGGCTTCCGCTCTATGTGGCCCCTGATGGTGGGCGTCTACGTACTCAACGCCTGTTTCGTTGTCATGAATTATCAATTCGTAAACGGCCTGCTTTTTACCTTCGCGGGAATTCTCGCATCCCAGAATCGCCCTTCGGCGGTGCTCCATGGCTGACTCGCCTTCGACAACTGTGGCTTATCTGACGAACCAGTTTCCCGCACCCGTCGAACCGTACGTTGTCGAAGAAATCCAGGAACTTCGCAAACGCGGAGTTGGCGTCCTCCCTTGCAGTGTCCGCCAACCCGTCCCCGACCTGAACCCTTACCTGCAAGGTTTCGCGGCGGAGACACTTTTTCTGCAACCGCTCACCCCCGGTCTGGCGCTGCGCGCCGGTTGGCTCTGTCTGAAAAAGGTGGGGCCGCTTTTGGGTGTTTATCGGCGCATATTGCTGCAGGGCTCTGAGCCAATCCGGAAGCGCGTTCGTACTCTACTGCACACCTGGCTGGGAGCTTGCTATGCACTGCAGTTACGCGAACGCCGAGTTCAACACATTCACGTGCACCATGGCTACTTCGCGTCCTGGATTGCGATGATCGCGGCTAAGCTGACGGGCATTACCTTCAGCATGACGCTACATGGTTCCGACCTGCTGCTGCATCCGGCGTATTTGGATAGCAAACTGGCCGCGTGCCAATTCTGTATGACCATCTCAGAATTCAACCGGCAATACATACTCGAACATTACCCTGACGCCGATCCCGCCAAAATCCTGCTCCGGCGGATGGGCACCTCGACAGACCTGGCCAGCCTTGAGCCGGACAGATCGGCCCCCCGCTCATCCCCACTGCTCATGCTGACCGTTGGGCGGCTGCATCCCGTCAAAGATCACGACTTTCTAGTACGGGCCTGCCGAAAGCTGAAGGACCAGAACATTTCATTTCGATGCTGGATCGCCGGCGAAGGCCCGGAGCGGAATGCTCTCGACCGGCTCATCCGTGACCTGAGTCTTCAAGACGACATAACTTTGCTTGGGCATCTCTCGCGCGCAGAGTTGGATTCCTTCTATACGGCCTGCGACCTGGTCGTCCTTACCAGCCGAAGTGAAGGCATTCCTTTAGTCCTGATGGAAGCCATGGCGCACCGCCGACTCGTCCTGGTCCCGGCGATTACGGGAATCCCGGAACTCGTGATCGACGGAAGGACCGGTTTCCTCTACCGCGCCGGATTGCTCGACGATTTCGTCGCACGGGTACAAAGCATCATCCGTCTCGAACCGGAACTTGCGCCGGTGCGGCGAGCCGCGCGCCGCCACGTGTTGGAGTATTTCAATCGAGAGAAGAACCTGGCCGCGTTTTGTGACCTGTTCCTGGCCCGCGTCGTTCCGAAAAGCAGCACACCACATCCATGCGAATCCTCTACTGCAACAAATACAACTTCCCCTTTAGCGGCACCGAGTCTTATCTGTTCGAAGTGATGAGCCTGGTGCGGGAGCACGGCCATAAAACTGCCCTGTTCTCCATGGCCGACCCTCGCGGCGAGCCAACCGCCTACGACCGTCATTTTATTCCTCTAGTCGATTTCAAGAATGCGGGCCGCAACCCCATTGCCCAAACCAAGCTCGCCGCCCATTCCTTATATTCCTGGGATTCACGGCGCCGGCTGCGCAACTTGATTGCAGACTTCCGGCCCGATATTGCCCACGTCCGCAATATTTATCATCATCTATCTCCATCCATCCTGTGGGAGCTGAAGGCGCGGGGAATCCCTGTCGTCTACCACTTGAACGATTTCAAGCTGCTCTGCCCCAGCTACAACATGGTGGCGCACGGGCAAGCCTGCGAGCGTTGCCGCGGTGGCAGGTTTTGGCACGTCTTGACAGAAGGCTGTTATGCCGGGACGCCGGGATCCACCTTACTATTGGCCGCCGAAGCCTACTTGCACAAATGGCTGAGCACTTATCGGAAGTGCGTCGACTGTTTTCTGGCGCCCAGCCAATTTGTCAGGCAGAAGCTGATCGAAAACGGCTGGCCTGAGGAAAGCATTGAGGTTCTGCCCCATTTTCAGCGCCTCGCCGAACAGCAGCCGATAAAAGCAGATGGGCCGCTTCTCTATTTTGGTCGCCTCTCGCAGGAAAAAGGATTAGCCGATCTTCTCGCGGCCATGCAGCGGTTGCCCAACCTGCGTCTGAAAATTGCAGGCGACGGCCCGCAGAGTCGTGAGCTTCGAGAGTTGGCGATAAAGCTGAAGCTGAGCAATGTCGAATTTCTTGGCCACATTTCTGGCGGGGACTTGGACCGGACGATCGCCGATTCCCGCTTCACCGTGCTTCCTACGCATGCGTACGAGACCTTTGGCAAGAGCATTCTGGAGTCTTACGCACATGGCCGCGCCGTAATCGCCTCTGATCTTGGCTCACGGCGAGAACTGGTCCAACATGGCGTGAACGGCCTGCTGTATCCGATCGGAAACGTGGAACGTCTAGCGGCAGAGATTTCCTTCCTGGCCGGTCAACCGGCGGAAGCCGAGAAGATGGGGACCGCCGGCCGCAACCTGGTTCTCACAAAATACTCGCCCAGCAATCACTACGTGCGTTTGACGGAGTTGTACGAACGCCTCATCGCCCTTCGGGTCGCTTCGCGAGGGCGCAGATTTGGGAATGAACCTGCCTCGAAGACCTGGTTCGGATTGCGCCGCTGGGTGGCCGCTGGGCGCGGTTTCAGCAGCGCCAATGCCCGATCCCCCTCAATGCGACCAGAGCGGACGCGGCCTGTCGAGGCGCCCAGCCTCAAGATCGCATTCATCGGAGGCCGTGGCGTTATCTCCAAATACAGTGGCATCGAAACCTGGTTCGAAGAAGCTGGTTCTCGCCTTGCCGCCATGGGACACGAGATCACGGTATATTGCCGGAGCTATTTCACTCCTCGAATTACTAACTACAAGGGGATGCGCCTCATCCATCTGCCAACGGTTCGCTCCAAGCATTTCGAAACCGCCATTCACACGCTATTGAGCACGATCCACGCGCTTCACCAGGACTGCGACGTCTTCCATTATCATGCCCTCGGGCCCGCGCTATTCTCCTTTTTGCCGCGACTTTTTGGAAAGAAAACCGTCGTTACGGTGCAGGGCCTTGACTGGCGGCGAAGGAAATGGGGTTGGGTCGCTTCCGCCGTCCTCCGTTGGGGAGAATTTGCCGCCGTTCGCTTCCCTAACGCCACGATGGTCGTTTCGCACACTTTGCACCGTCACTTTCAGGAAGCCCACGCCGCTAACACTGTGTATATTCCCAACGGCACGTTCATTCGCAAGCGACCCAAACCAGCACACATCGTGCAGCGGGGCATTGAGCCCGGCAATTATGTTCTATTTCTCGGCCGTTTTTCCCCAGAAAAGAATTGCCATCTCCTCATCGAGGCCTACAAGCGAATCAACACGCCCGTGAAACTCGTCCTCGCTGGCGGCTCAAGCCATTCCGATGCCTATGCCCGCGAGCTCCGCAGCCACGCCAGCCCTAACATTCAGTTTCTCGAATGGGTCGCTGGAGAAGAGCTGGAAGAACTAATCACCCACGCGACACTCTTCGTTTTGCCCTCCGATATCGAAGGCCTCTCCCTCGCACTGCTCGACGCCATGGGCGCAGGGGTCTGCGTGCTGGCCAGCGATATCCCTGAGAATCGCGAACTCGTGGATGGAGCGGGTTTCACTTTCCATGCAGGCAGCCGCAATGACCTGGAGCTCATGCTGCGGCTGCTACTTTGCAACCCATCTTTACGGCAGGCTGCGGCCCGGCGTGCGCTGGAGCGAATCCGAGAAAATTATCTGTGGCCAGAGATTGCCAGGCAGGTTGCCTCGGTGTACCGAGATCTAACTGTACCGAAAGACAGCAAGAAACGCGGTACTAGGGGCGAAACCTTACCCGCTGAATCAGGCCGCCGTAAGTCCGCGGCCTGACGCTGCGCGCAAATCGCTGGTGAAACACTCCAAGCTAGCACGTTGAATGCGCATTGCCGCGACCGGCAGGCCTTCTCCTGGCTTCCAAGGCGGAGGGCTATGCTAGTATTTCCTGTGGAGTGCTTTCCCCGGAACGTCTCAGGGTCTTCTTGTGCTTCACGCTGCCACACCTCGGGCTCGTAATCTTCGAATAGCTGCTTTGGCGGTCGTCGCGGTAGCAGCCCTGGTCGCATTCTGGCCGCACATCGGCCCTCTATTATTTGCACGGAATCAGGTGGACTTCAGCCGGGATATTCGACCGATTTTCAATCAAAACTGTGTTTCCTGCCATGGCGGAGTACGGCAGAAAAATGGCGTCTCTTTCATTTACCGGGAGGAGGCGTTGGGCAAAGGCAAGTCCGGTCGGCCGACCATCGTTCCCGGGCATCCCGATGCGTCCGAGTTGATGGCGCGGGTCACTTCTAAAGACCCGGATCAGCGGATGCCGTACCATGCGCCGCCCTTACCACCGCAGCAGATCGAATTGCTTCGCCGCTGGATCAAGCAGGGCGCCAAGTGGGAGGATTATTGGGCCTTCGTGCCTCCCAAATCACAGACTTTGCCGACAGTGAAGCAGGCTGAGTGGGTACGCCAGCCGCTCGACCGTTTTGTTCTGGCTCGCCTGGAAAAGGAGTCGGTGCAGCCATCTCCCGAAGCCGACAAAGCCGAGTTGTTGCGGCGTGTTTCTCTGGATCTCACGGGCCTGCCGCCGACCGCCGAGGAGCAGGCAACGTACCTGGCCGATTCGTCTCCCAACGCTTACGAGAAACAGGTGGACCGTCTGCTGGCCTCAACAGCATATGGAGAGCGCTGGGCTTCGATGTGGCTGGACCTCGCGCGGTATGCGGACACGAAAGGATACGAGGCCGACCGCGGGCGTCCCGGCGTGTGGCCTTACCGTGACTGGGTGATTGATGCTTTCAATCAGAACGTGCCTTACGACCAGTTCGTGATCAGGCAGTTGGCTGGCGACCTGCTGCCCAATCGCAGCTTCGAGGACTTGATCGCCACTTCGTTTCACCGGCAAACACCAAACAATGGGGAAGGCGGGACGGATGATGAAGAGTACCGGCTGATTGCGGTTATGGACCGTGTGGCTACCACCTGGTCGGTGCTGAATGGGCTCACGATCAATTGCGTGCAGTGCCATTCACATCCTTATGACCCGATCCGCCACGTGGAGTATTACAAATCGCTGGCGTTCTTTAATACGCAGGACGATGCCGATCTGGACGACGATTCTCCGAACCTGAGGATTCCCAAAGACAAGGCGCACTACCAGGAAGCCTTTCAGGAGCAGGAGGAGGTCACAAAGCTGCTTCGTGTCACGGTTGCGTCCGATCGTGAGCTGGAGCAGAAATCGCCATGGACAGCGCTGCCGATTCAGTCGGCGGATGCCAACGAAGTGCGCGCCCTTGGTCCGCGTATCGTCGACTTAGAGAATCAGATTGCCAAGCTGCGGGCCAAGAAAATCCTGCGAAACAGAAAGCGGAAGATCTGAAGGATTTGCGTGGTTCCCTGTCGATAGATGAGGCTAGATTGTCCCACGCCAGGGCGGCGGGTGGGGCTGCGCACACTTTCAAGCTTCAGGGTGGCGAGGCTTTCGCGGATCCGCATACCCCGCCGGAATCCTTTTATGAATTGAGCGGAGAGAGCAGCCTATCCTCCCTGACCGCGATTCGCGTCGAGGTGCCACCGCTGAATGCGGATGTCGCGCGGCACACCCCGGAGGATGGCTTCATTGTGGATCGAGTGGAAGCTTACGTCATTCCGCCGGGAGGCCACAAGAATCGAATTGCGCTTCGGTACATCCTGCAGGACTCGGAAGAGAACATGGAGGCCAGTGTTCTTCCCGCGAAGGAAGGAAGCACCAAAACATCGGAGAGGGAAGCAGGTGTCGCAGATGGATTTAGCGCCATGCGACGTCTTTTCCGCACCCGCTGGATCGTCGCGGTTCCCGAAAAGCCACAGCAGCTGGCGCCAAAGAGCCGCATTGAAGTCGATCTCAAGCAGACGCGGGGCATCGATTCCAAGCCGGCCTTGATTCAGCGCGTGCGCCTTGCGGTCAGCGATGATCCGCGCTGGACCGCTTTGGCCGGCGACCCCATCCGCGCCCAAAACATTGCCCGCCTCAAACAGCTAGAGGAGCTGCTGGCGAAGATTCCCAGCGTTCAGCTTCCCGTTATGGTCTGAGGAGTCGCCCTTCGAGCAGCGAGCAACCCGGGAGTTTGAACGCGGAAACTTCCTGAACAAGATCGGTCCCGATCTTCAGCCGGACGTGCCCGCCATTTTCCCTTCGCTGCCGACTGGCGCTCCGCGAAACCGGCTCACGCTCGCCAAATGGTTCTTTGCTCCCGGCCAGCCGCTCACTGCACGGGTTGCGGTGAACCGTTATTGGGAAGAGCTTTTCGGCACCGGCATCGTAGAAACACTGGAGAATTTTGGCAGCGTAGGCGAAGAGCCCAGCCACCCCCACCTTCTGGACTGGCTTGCATTGCACTTTCAGAACGATCTCCATTGGGACATGAAGGCGCTCTTGCGCGAACTCGTGACCAGCGCGACCTACCGGCAGAGCGCAGTGGCGACGCCAGCTCTTCTGGAGCGGGACCCGCGAAACCGGCTTTTGGCGCGCGGCCCGCAACAGCGGCTCACGGCAGAAATGGTGCGCGACCAGGCGCTGGTGGCCAGCGGACTTTTGTCGCGGAAGATGGGCGGGCCTCCAGTCATGCCGCCGCAGCCCGCCGGGGTGTGGATGACCGTTTACAACGACGATCAATGGAAGGACGCGACCGGCCCTGACCGCTACCGCAGGGCGATTTATACGTTTGTTAAACGAACCAGCGGCTACCCGAGTTTCCTGACCTTTGACGCTTCGGACCGTGACACCAGCCTGCCACGACGCATTCCTACCAACACTCCATTGCAGGCACTTGTGACTTTGAACGATCCCGTTTATCAGGAAGCTGCCGAAGCGCTGGCGAAGCGTGTGTTGAAAGAGACTGCCTCTAATAGTACGAATGTGGAGCGGGCTCTCGACCAGCGGCTGACCTATGCGGCGCGCCTGGTATTGTCGCGCGACCCGACGGCCAAGGAGTTGGCGGTATTGCGGGCATTCTTCGAAGAAACTCTAACCATGCACAAGACGCCAAAACTCGTGAACGCAAGCATGCACATGTCCTCCAGCACGGCAGATTCGCATGATGAACTGATGGCTCTGACAGCGGTAAGCAGCGTTCTGCTGAATCTTGACGCCGCGCTTACCAGGTGATTTCTATGACCGAATTCAAAAATCGGGAAAACGCAAACCAAGCCAGCGGCGAAAATCTCAACGCCGGCATGACTCTGGAAGAGAAGCTGGCACGGCTGCAGGCGCAAACCCGGCGTCACTTTTTGCGCTCGTTTACAGCCGGCGTCGGCGCCATATTCCTGGGCTCGCTAGCGTCGCAGCAGTTCGGTTCGGTGCAAGCCGCGGAACTCGATCCGGACGGCACGCCGCACCTTGACTTCAGCCGGGACCCGAAGACCCCCCTTTCTGTTTTGCCGCCGCAATTTCGCGCCCGCGCGAAGCGAGTCATTTATATCCACATGGCCGGCGCGCCCAGCCAATTGGAGCTTTTTGACTACAAGCCCGACCTGCTGAAATTGGATGGTCAGGACTGCCCCGCTTCGTTCCTGGTGGGCAAACGGTTCGCCTTTATTAGTGGTGTTCCCAAAATGCTGGGGCCGCAATTCCCCTTTCACCAATCCGGGCAGAGTGGCCAATGGATCTCCGACCGTTTGCCTAATCTGGAAAAGCACATCGACGATCTTTGCATCATCAAGTCCATGCATACGGACCAGTTCAACCATGCTCCGGCCCAGTTGCTGGTGCAGACGGGCAACGCGCGCCTTGGCTATGCCTCCTTCGGTTCCTGGGTGCTATACGGATTAGGCACCGAGAATCAGAATCTGCCCGGCTTCATTGTGCTGATTTCGGGAGGCAAGTCGCCCGACGGTGGCAAACAACTTTGGGGCTCCGGATTTCTGCCGAGCGTATATCAGGGTGTCCAGTGCCGTTCGCATGGAGAACCGGTACTCTATCTCGACAATCCGCCGGAAGTGAGTCGCGGGTTGCGTCGCAACATGCTGGATGCCATTGACGAGATTAACCAACAAACCTACGCCGAGTTCGGCAATCCGGAAACGGTTACCCGCGTTGCCCAGTACGAGATGGCCTTCCGCATGCAAATGGATGCGACCGATGCGATGGATATCCACAAAGAGCCAGAATCGGTGCGGGCGGCTTACGGATCGAAACCGGGCGAATCCAGTTTTGCCAATAATTGTCTGGTGGCGCGGCGCCTCGCCGAACGCGGCGTTCGCTTCATTCAGCTTTATCACTGGGGCTGGGATACGCATGGAGTCACCGCAAAAGACTCCCTCAACATCGGCTTCGTGGACCGTTGCCACGAAACCGATCAGCCGGTTGCGGCGCTGCTTAGCGATCTGAAGGAGCGCGGCATGCTGGAAGATACGCTGGTAGTCTGGGGCGGCGAATTTGGCCGCACTTCGATGCGCGAAAATCGAAACGGCCAGACCATGAGTTTCATCGGCCGCGATCACAATCCCGATGCTTTTAGCATCTGGATGGCAGGCGGTGGCGTGAAGCCGGGCATGAGTCATGGTCAAACCGACGAGATGGGATATGAGATCGTAAAGGACCCGGTCGAGGTTCGCGACCTTCATGCCACGATGCTCTATTTGCTGGGCTTCGATCATCGCAAACTCAACTACCATTTCCAGGGGCTGGACCAGAAACTCACCAGTGTAAAGCCTTCGCGGGTAGTGGCGGAGGTTGTGGCTTGAGCAGTGAGCCTCCGGAGTGGGGTCCTCTGGCCGCATGATGGATTCGGTTCGCTCCGCATCCCTGCGCATCCGCCTGGGGCTCCTCGCCCTGATCCCAATTTTGCTGCTGGTTGCGCTTCTCGCTTTTTTCCCTCCTGATGGCGTGGAGCGCGGGGAATGGCTGCAGTTCATGGGGCGCTTTCATCTGCTGATCATTCACTTTCCGATCGCGCTTCTCCTGCTCGTGCCAGTTCTTGAAATGATGGAGAGAAGCCGTGAAGCTCCCGATTTGAGCCTTGCCATTGACGTAGTCTTCGCGCTTGCAATTTTGGGGGCGATCATGGCCGCAACCCTGGGATGGTGCCTGGCACGGAGCGGCGGCTACTCCGGTTCGTTGGTAAAGCAGCACATGTGGGCAGGAGTCTCGTTCGCGGCGGTTTGCTGCGCGTGTTGGATGTTGAGGGTTCGCCCGAACGGCAGACGAATGAGGACGGCGTATGCGGGTACCCTAGTGCTCGCTGTTGGCCTGGTGGGATGGACAGGCTATCGCGGCGGCCAATTGTCGGAAGGCGAAAACGACCTAACTGAACACATGCCCACAAGCTTGCGCAGCCTGCTGGGAATCTCCTCAAGTGACGCACGCTGCCGCTCCGGTTGATCCGCACACCTTTTATGGCGCCCGCATCCAGCCGCTCCTTTCCGGGCACTGTGTGAGTTGTCACGGTTCGTCCCGGCACAAGGGCAATCTGCGGCTGAACAGCTACGCTGCACTGATGCGCGGCGGCAAGGATGGCCCGGTGATCAAAGCCGGGAATCCGAAGAGCAGCGAACTTTTCCATCGCATTACGCTGCCGCCCACCGATGATAATTTCATGCCTGCCGAAAATAAGCGCCCCTTGTCGGCAGCCGAAGTAAAGGTCATTGAACTCTGGATTTCTGCCGGAGCCTCGGCGACGCTTGCGGCTGATGCTATAAAAGACGTGCCGGCCACGGGTTCATCGGAACCCGTTGCGGACATCACCTTTGCGCAGATCGATCCAGCGGTCGTGGCAAGAGAGCGCTCTGCCCTCAGTTCGACGGTAAAGCAGTTGCAGAAGCGCTTTCCCAACACGCTGGATTACGAGTCTCGTGGGTCGGCTGACCTGGTGGTGAACATGTCTCTACAAGGCTCGAAGTTTGGGGATGCGGATCTGATCGCGCTCAAACCGCTGGCAGATCATATTGTGGAAGCGGATTTTTCCAATACCGCGATTACCGATCGCTCCTCGAGTACGATTGCGGCGATGAGGCATTTACGGGTACTGCGGCTCATGCACACCAACATCACCGATGCTACCGTGCAGGCGCTCGGCCCGCTGAGTCAGTTGCAGTCTTTGAGCCTCTTCGGTACTCCAGTGACCGCGGCTGCTCTATCCGGAGTTGAACGCCTTCCCAGGCTGCAGCACATTTATGCTGGCGGAACAAAGATCGTGGCCGATGCACCCTTGCCGAATTCGATGAAAGGCAAGGTTTTCTTTTGATCGGGAGTTTGGATGGCGATTCAGAGGTAAACAATTTCACCGGAGGCTTCCATGACGGAATTCAAGTTCCAGCTTTTCGCGCCGTAGCTTCTTAGGCAGAACAACGGGTGCGCTTGCGGCCGCCAGCGTCACGGGCTTGGGGTCGAACGCGTTCGCCTCCGCCAAGAAGAAACCGGCTCTCGAAACTTGTGGCAACGATGGTGAAATTCTTGGCCAGGGAGATTTTCGCTATCGCGCCAACCGTCACTGGGGGCTGCTTGATCGCGCTCAGTACCCCGTCAGGGATTGCCATGGGATCACAGAGGACCGCAATGGACGCATCGTGCTCCTCACCAACGATACGCATAACAATCTGATCGCCTATGAGAAGCCCGGCAAATTTCTTTCCGCGTGGGAAAATCGTTTTCCGGCCGCGCACGGTTTGGACATCTCCGATGAAAAAGGCGAAGACCGTTATTGGATTACCGACCACGACGTGCAGTGCGTTTCCGTGTGTACCGCTGAGGGCCACGAACTGCGCCGCCTCGGCCCCGATGCAGTGTCGTCAAAATATCCCGACCTGAGCAAGTACCATCCTACGAACTCCGCCGTTACCGTTGACGGGGATTTCTATGTTAGCGATGGTTACGGCTCCAGTTTCGTGCACCACTTCGATCCCGACTGGCGCTACATTTCCAGTTTCGGGGGGCCAGGCAATGCGCCTTCGAACTTGAAAACACCCCACGCCGTCTGGATTGATACCCGCTCCGGCAAACCGTCGCTGCTAATCTGTGACCGCGGCAACGAAATGTTGAAATGGTTCTCCATGTCCGGCGAGTTGCAGCGCGTCGTCCCAGTGCCCGGTGCGCAACCAAGCAATGTCTCCCGCTTTGGCGGATATCGAGGCGGCGTTTCCGACGATCACCTTGCGGTCGCCAGCCTGAACGGGATGATCCTGATTCTCGATGGTTCGGACCGGGTGGTTTCGGCGGTTGGCGGCGAGCCTCCGGCGTATGTGGATGGAAAGTTACAACCCCTGCAGGTTTTTAACTACACTTTCAATCACCCTCACGATGTGTATGTCGACTCTGCTGGGGCGTTGTACGTGCCGCAATGGTGGTCGAATCAAAGCTACCCCATCAAACTGGACCTGATGGCGAAAAGCTAAGGCGGAGAGAACGAATTCAACGGGTCTCAAACAGGTACAGCTTCTTTAAATTCGGGTTGGAGCGAAGTCCGGCGATATCTTTCGGGTCCACTTTGGTCTCGGTCAGGTTCAGCGATTGCAGTTTGTCCAACCGGGCGATTTCTTTCATGCCCGCTGCCGTCACGGCTGTATAGGAGAGATCCAGAAATCGTAAGTTCGGGAAATTCTTTGCCAATGTCGGCATGCCGCGATCTGTAACCTTGGTGCGCGCCAGTTCTGCATCCACGATGAGATTTGCAATCGGAGCTAGTTGCGCAAGGGTCTGGTCGGTACATGAGTCGGGCGCGTCGACCGTGCGGAGGATCAATCCATCGGTAGGATCCTGCGAACGGGGCACCAGACGAATGCCCAAAGACGCCTGTAGGGCAGCAATAGTTTTCGCTTGCGGGCGGTAATCGGCAACTTTCGGTTGGGGCGCTTCCACCGGACGAAGCCGAGGCAATGCCGCCAGCAGCTTTGCATCCGCCTGGACGGGCGCGCCAGCCGTGATCCATAACCCAAGAATCTTCACCTCGTCCGTGCTCAGCGCGGGCTTGCCTTCCGCGGGCATGAACTTCTTGTCATCCGGCGCCAGCGTGATACGACGGAAAAGCTCGCTCTTATGCGCATCGCCCGGCTGTATCACTTTGCCATCCTTGCCGCCGCGCATCACGTTCTGATAGCTGTCCAGCCGCAAGCCGCCCTTGTGCTTGTCCGTGTTGTGGCAAGAGAGGCACTTGTCGGCCAAGATGGGATGAACCCGAGTTGCATAGAAGCTGGCCGGATCGACACCGATATCCACTTTGCCCGCGCTCACATGAAGCAAACTACGCAGAGGTGCAGGCATCTCTTCGGTTAGATAACCGGAACCATGCGTCAGTTTTCCACCCTGATGGCTTGTCCATGTCATCACGCATATCGTTGCAACCAGAGCCCCCACGGAAAAGCGGCGATTCCAACGGAAAGTCCACAAACAGACGAGACTTGCAATGGCCAGCAACATTCCGCCACGCATGTGATTTGTAACCAGCGCGCCCTCATAGCCGCCGCTCCAGGCCAACAACCATCCGAACCACGCGGTCACGATTACCGCGAGGGTTGCGAGCGTCAAGACGAACTCGGTGGACTGGCGCAAAACCCTGCCACGCGTGTGCAGCGAAGCGAGTTCGAAGATCAGCGCGAGGAGAAGAAGCGCGATAGGGAAATGTATGACGAGAAGATGAAACCTTCCGAAGAATTGTGCCAGGTCCGCGTGCTGCTGCCCATTGGGTGGCAGGAATTTGACGACTCCAGCCAGTGCCACAACCGCCAGAGTCGCGAAACCGAGGAAAATTGAGCGCGGGCGAAAGGCCATTACGCGATCAGCCCGGGAACCACTTTCGCTGGCACCGGCCCGGTCAGTTTTTGATCCAGCCCTTGAAACTTGAACGTCATCTTCTCGTGATCAATTCCCAGCAAACGCAGCAATGTGGCGTTGAAATCGCGCACGTGCACCGGATCCTGCACGATGTTGTAGCAGTAATCGTCGGTTTGGCCGTAGCCGATTCCCGGGTTCGCTCCACCACCCGCCAGCCAGACGGTAAAGCAACGCGGGTGGTGATCTCTTCCGTAATTCGTCTTCGACAATCCGCCCTGACTATAGACCGTGCGGCCAAACTCTCCGCCCCAGACCACGAGCGTGTCGTCCAGCATTCCCCGGCGCTTCAAATCGGTTACCAGTGCGTAGCAGGCGCGGTCGGTTACACCGCAAAGTTTCGGGAGGTTGCCGACGGCATTGTTGTGCACATCCCACCCGCGTTGATAGATCTGGGTGAAGCGCACGCCCCGCTCAGCCATGCGACGGGCCAGCAGGCAATTGTGTGCGAACGTGCCGGGCTTCTTCGCATCATCGCCATAGAGTTCCCATGTGCTCGCGGGCTCTTTACTCATGTCACTTAATTCAGGGACGGAAGTCTGCATGCGAAACGCCATTTCGTATTCCTTAATGCGCGTATGAGTTTCCGGATCCCCCACTTCCTCATAGGTCATCTGGTTGAGTTCGCGGACAGCGTCGACTATGGTTCGCCGCGTCTGGCTGCTCATGCCGTCGGGGTTCTGCAGATACAGAACCGGTTGCCCGTCGGAACGGAACTCAACCCCCGAATATTCATTCGAGAGAAAACCACTGCTCCACAGCTTGGGAGAGATTGGTTGCTGGTTCGTGTCTTTGATGAGGGCGGAATTCAGCACCACAAAGGTTGGTAGGTTTTCGTTCATGCTGCCCAAACCGTAAGCCAGCCACGACCCCAGGCACGGTTTTCCCGGCACCATGTTGCCGGTGTTGATGAGTAAATTCGCCGGCTCATGGTTGATTGCATCGGTGTGGAGAGAGTAGAGAACCGTAAGATCATCAGCCAATTTCCCGGTGTACGGCAGAAGGTCGCTGACCCAGCGTCCGCTCTGACCGTATTGCTGGAAGTTCCAGTGCGACGGAGCCACGGGAAAGCGCGCCTGGCCGGCGGTCATCCCGGTGAGTCTTTGGTTTCCGCGAACCGAATCCGGCAAGTCTTTGTCATAGAGGGCAGCTAGCCCAGGTTTGTAATCCCACAAATCCATTTGCGGCGGCGCGCCCGACATAAATAAATAGATGGCGCGCTTGGCCTTCGGTACAAAGTCCGGCACGTAATTGGAGACCGGAAATGCCGCCGCCGCCCCGGTCGCGGCGTGGGCCTTCATGCCCAGAAGCCCATTTCCCATTAATGTCGCCAGGCCTGCCCATCCCAGGGTCTTGCCCATGCGGCCCAGAAAATGCCGGCGAGTCTCCAGTTGGCGCCATTCTTCCCGCAAGGAAAGAGGAATCGGCAGATCGTAGACCGAGGGTCCGCAGCCATGATCATCGGAGCAGACGTGATCCGAATAATTTGGAGGCGCGATAATTTTTGGCAATTTCATTTGTTGATCACCGCATCGAGATTAAAGGCTGTGCTCGAAACCAACATCCAGGCGGCAAGCTCGGGGGCGGGAATCGAACCATCTATCTTGCTTTCGCCCACGTGCAAAAGTTTGGCAGCATCCGCCGGATTCTTTTTGTATGTTGCTTCGAATTGAGTCAGTTCGCTTTCCAGAACGGCTTTTTCCCTGGGCTCCCAATCGCGGGCCAGCAGCAGATTGCCCAGCAGTTTCAGCCGCACATCCTCTTTCGGGGAATCGTGAATCAATCGCTCCGCCAATTTCCGCGAAGCCTCCAGGCGCAGTGTCTCGTTCATGGAGACCAGCGCTTGCAGCGGCGTATCGGTTCGCTGGCGCCGGGTGCAGACCGCATCGCGCGCCGGGGAATCGAAAGTGTCCATGTCCGGCATGGTGGACATGCGCTTCCAGAAAGTGTAAAGGCTTCTGCGGTATAGCGCGTCGCCATGATCCTGCTTGTAATGCCGGGTGTTGCTGCCATTGATGGCAAGACTCTCCCATATACCCGGAGGCTGATAGGGCTTGACGCTGGGGCCGCCAATTTTTTCAACCATAAGGCCGCTGGCCTGCAGAACCGTATCGCGGATCATCTCGCTATCCATGCGGAAGCGCGGCCCGCGCGCCAGTAAGCGGTTTTTCGGATCCTTCTCCAGTAATTCGGGCGTGACTCGCGCCGACTGCCGATAAGTTGCGGACAAGACCACCTGCCGGTAGAAACGCTTCACATTCCAGCCGCTTTCCTCGAAGTCTACCGCCAGCCAGTCCAAGAGTTGGGGATGGCTCGGCCGCATACCCATGACGCCGAAGTCTTCTGTGGTTTCTACAATCCCGGCGCCAAATAATTCCTGCCACATACGATTGACGGTCACACGCGCGGTCAGAGGATTGGAAGGACTGACCGTCCAATCCGCCAACCCGAGGCGGTTGTGCGGCTCGCCCGGCGGAAGTGGCGGCAGAAAATGGGGAACATCAGCCAGCACTCGTTGAGTACGGGCCGTGTAAATGCCACGAGTGAGCACATCCGCATAGGCAGGTCCGGGCGCTTCTTCGCTCACCAGCGTAATCGCGCCATCCTTTGAGAGCCGATCGAGTTCGGCATCCAAAGCGGGAAGTTGCGCTGTCAATGCGCGCGTAGGTTCATCCCGTTGCGCGAAATAGAATTCACTCACCACATTGAATTCATCGTCAGACCAGGTCGCCATCGGCTTGGCGACGACTTCAGAAACGTAATCTTCGTACGGCAGGCGCGAAGCCTCATCGGGCGAAAGCGCCCGGCCATAAAACCGGAAATCCATAAACGAGGACTGGCGGAGTGGGTCGCCATCGGGATACATGCCGCCAAATGTCATCGGCACAGCCGTTCGGATACTTCCATTCAGCGCGTCTTTGACTACTTTGACCTGCTGGAGCTGGCCGTCGATGTAGAGCTTGACTCCGGCGGCCTTGCCTTTGCCGTCATAAGTGATCGCGATATGGTTCCAGCGCCCTTCGACGATCGCTTTCTTCTCCGATCGTTTCAATGGTGATGGCGTTCGCCGGGGCTTCGGTCGGCAAGCGTAAATGCCAGCTTGCCGTGGATCACGCGAAGTTGCCAGCCACGCTGCTTTTGGGTGCTGTCTGCGCGCGCCAGAATGACTCCGTCCGGTTTTTTCTTGTCCTTCGCTTCGAGGGGGCGCAAATAAGGCCGCACCCAGGTGGCGACCGTGAACGGGTCCTTCGTATCCACATCACCGGCATCAGGCAACTGGAGCTTGGTGCTGACGTCCATCCTCATATACGGCCAAAACCAGGTTCCTTCGCCCCATACAATCGGGCTTTCCGTGGCGGTGACCGTTTTCGTTTTGGCGAAGGGGAGCGGAGTTGGTGAAGGTCGAACCTTTCTCCTCGTCGAAGCGCAGGCGCATCTGCAATCCAGCGGAATCAACCCGCTGCGGTTTGGCTTGCGGCTGAGTCAACCACGCCGCGATCAGTTCGCGAGCCTTGGCCTTGCGCTCGCCAATTCGCCGATCAATCTCTGAGCGTTTCGCCAGCACCTTCTTATATGCCGCCAAATGTTCAGGCTTCGGAACGCGGATGAATGGCGGCCAGTCTTTGCGGTCGTCGTTGGAGGGGTTCTCGGTCAGATTGTTGAAGAACGCGGTGAGCTGATAAAAATCTTTCTGCGAAATGGGATCGAACTTGTGGTCATGGCAAACGGCACACCCGGTCGTAAGGCCAAGGAAAGCTGCTCCAAAGGCTTCGGCCCTCTCGCGCTTGTTGTTCACGCGCAACTCTTCAATTACGGTGCCGCCTTCGCCCGAACTGATGCCCGCTCGCAGATAGGCCGAGGCGATGATCGTATCCAGATTCTTATCGGGAAGCATGTCGCCTGCGATCTGCTCGCGGACAAATTGATTGAACGGCTTATTCTCGTTGTACGCGTTGATGACGTAGTCGCGATATGGCCAGATACTACGGAAATTGTCCACGTGCAATCCGTGAGTGTCGCCGTAGCGGGCCACGTCCAGCCAATAGTGAGCGCGATGTTCGCCATATCGCGGGCTCGCCAGTAACCGGTCGACGACCTTTTCATACGCGTTGGGAGAATTGTCCGCCACGAATGCGGCGACCTCTTGCGGCGTTGGCGGCAATCCGATCAGATCGTAGGTCACGCGGCGGATCAGCGAACGCTTGCCGGCTTCGGGGGACGGCTTGAGCCCTTCTTTCTCCAGACGGCTCAAGATGAAATGGTCAATCGCATTGCGCGGCCATTGCTGATCTTTGGTGGCCGGAATCGCCGGTTGCCTGGGAGCGACAAAGGCCCAGTGCGGCTCGTAATGCGCCCCTTCCTTCACCCATTCGCGAAGCAGCGCAATCTGCTCGGGCTTCAGCGTTCGATGGGCCTCCTCGGGCGGCATCCTCTGTTTCGGGTCCTTGGACTCGATGCGCTCAATGAGAGGGCTTTTATCCGGTTTGCCGGGAACAATGGCGGGCCCACTCTTTTCGTGCGGGGCATAAGCAAAGTCGGCGCGGTCGAGCCGCAACCCCGCTTTGCGCGCTGTCCGAATCCAGGCCATGACAGGCGTAGCAGTTTTCGGAAAGAATCGGTTGGATGGTTTCGTTGAAAGACAGCTTGGAAGAACCGGACTTATCGCTCTGCCGATTATGGCAGGCAAAGCAGAAAATCGTAAAAGGAGCGGGCAATGGCAAGCCGGCCAAGTCTGCCTCGAAAACGTTGCCGACTGGCGGTCCCTGTCAACTCACTGTCAGATACCATCCTCACACTCCGGCCCGCCCAGAGCGCCATCTGGGCGGCGTTCACAATCTACGTCTGTCGGCTTCCGAGTGTCAACGGAATGTCCGTAGCGGCGGGAGTAGAGGCGCAAGGTCGGATTGCGGGGTTCGCCGCTAGTTTGCGGTGAATACGAGGAAGTAATCCATTCCGTCTTTTACGAAATCGTCCTGCTCCAGCAACTCATAACCAGCCTCGTTCGCCTCGTGAATCACGACCTCCGCATCAATGCCGTGGTCCTCGCCGTTTCCATTGCGATCGATGATCCCTACCTTCGCTCCCGGCGTGAGCGACGGTCGCAAATTGCGCAACAATGTGATCGGATGGGCGACTTCGTGATACGTCTTCAACAGCAGCACCGCGTCAACTTTCGCGGGCAGGCGAGGGTCGTCGGGTTTGCTGAGGATCGCTTTGACGTTGCGCTAGCTTTTCTCTCTTGATGCGAGCGCGAATATAGCGAATTGCTCCGAGGATTGATATCAACCGCATACACCCTTCCGGTACCGGTGACCCGTCTTGCCGCCCGGACCGTGAACCAGCCCGATCCTGCTCCAATGTCGGCAACCCGTTTGCCGGGCGCAATTCCCAATACGTCCATAACCCGATTGATCTGCAGCGCTTCATCTCTGCCCGGAGTTTCAAAAATCGACAGATCGCCTTTGTATGGAGTACTGGTTTGCCGCTGCTCGGCGGGCTGGCGTATCGGTCTGAGCGCGGGCAGGGAACACAGCAGAAGAGCAGTAGCAGAACCGCAATTGATCTTGAGCTTAGACATTGTGTGCCCGATTCTAGCTCGCAATTCTGCGGCGTTTCTTACCCAGGACTCGAAGTCAATCCCGTTTCGCTGGTTTGTATCCCGCCTTTTTAGCTTCATCCACGCTCATGAATTTGCCATTCTTTGTCTTGCCGTACCAGCGCCCGCCTTTGTGATAAATGCCGGTCTGCAGATTTACCCAAACTTTGTGCGCTGCTTTCGCGGCAGCGATTTCGGCAGCAGATGGCTTACTAGCCTTTTGCGGACTTGAAGTCTGGAACGGTGTGGCGCCGGAGAGGTTGGACAGGTACAGCGGATTCAAGCCGATGAGCAACCCCAGGAATAGCCCAGCACTGCGGAGCTTCTTCATCAAGCCATCCTCTCTCGCCCCTGCCTCAAGAACTCCTGCTGCAGGATCGGAGATTCCCGAGGGCTTCCTTAGGCGTAAAACCCGCGTTGACGAATCGTATAAGCCACACGGTCAATGGCCAGCATGTACGCTGCAATCCGGTTATTCACATTGTGGGTCTGCGGCATAACGCACCACATCATCAAAGGCAGTAACCATCAGTTCCGCCAGTTGTTCGTTCACTACGGATTCTTTCCAGAAATACCCCTGGCGGTCCTGCACCCATTCGAAATAAGAAGTGGTCACTCCGCCCGCATTGCAAAGAATGTCGGGAATCACGAACACTTTCTTTTCCGCAAGAATATCGTCGGCTACTGCCGTCGTCGGGCCATTAGCACCCTCGGCAAGGATTTTGCACTTCAGCTTGTCCGCATTCTGGCTGGTAATGACGTTCTCCGTAGCGGCGGGTATCAGAATTTCACAATCGCTGATCAGCAGTTCTGCGTCTTCCGCCTTCTCCGCTCCGGGAAAACCCTGCACCGAACCGTTGCCCTGCGCATAAGTCCAAAGTGCTTCTACGTCAATGCCATTCTTGTTCGAAAGCCCTCCGCCCAACTCGGCAACGCCAATGATCTTGTAACCCGCCGCCGCCATCAGCCGCGCTGCATTCGACCCCACGTTGCCAAAGCCCTGCACGATCACTCGCGTAGATTCCGGAGAGAGGCCCAGCTTCTTCACCGCCTGGTCGCACACAATCTTGATTCCCCGGCCGGTTGCCTCCCGCCGCCCCGCGAACCGCCAATGTTGATCGGCTTGCCCGTCACCACGGCAGTCACCGTTTGCCGCATGTGCATGGAGTAGGTATCCATCATCCAAGCCATGATCTGTTCGTTGGTGTTCACATCCGGGGCGGGAACGTCCTTCTCGGGCCCGATGAATTCGACCAATTCGGCGGTATACCGCCGGGTCATGCGTTCCAATTCACCGCGCGACATCTTGTGAGGGTCGCAAATGATTCCGCCTTTCGCCCCACCGAAAGGGATGTTTACCACCGCGCACTTCCACGTCATCCAGCTCGCCAGCGCCCGCACCTCATCTAAAGTGACATCCGGCGCATAACGAATGCCGCCCTTGGACGGTCCCCGCGCAATCGAATGCTGCACGCGGTACCCCGTGAACACCTCCAGCGTGCCATTGTCCATGGCCACGGGAATATGCAGAATAATCTCGCGGTTGGGGTAGCGCAGCACTTTCCACAACCCTTCTTCCAGGTTGAGCTTCCTGGCTGCCAGATCGAAGCGTGCCGCCTGTTCCTCCCAGGGATTCAACTCATGCTCAGGCACAATAACGTTAGTGGAAGGCGCCGCGTTCATGTTGGCTCCGGATTGCTGGGATTCAGACGATGGGCTGCCCCGCCCGCGACTCCTGATGCCCGGACCGGGTTAGCTCTCTGGAGTATAAGCAGCCTTGTGCAGAGCGGCAAGACACATGGGTAGGGAGCCGGCTTGGAAAGATCCTCAACCGGCCTTTGGACTCGCCGTTACCAGCCGGCTATTTATGCGCTGCAGTCGGATGGGCCGACCGCCATCGGAATTGGGCACTCACCGGGTGTACCGGAATACTTGGGCGGGACTCTATAGGGCCGTTGCAAAGATCCACCCAGCAAACGCGACAGTCCAAGCAGTGCACAACTGCCGCATACCGGGCATCTGCCCTGGAGTGTCTCGCTTGCAATCGTTTCGCAATTCGCACAAAGAACGGCGTCTTCGAGCCTCACCAAATTCAGTGCCTCGAGTTGCTTCGTTGGGGTCATCATCTTTATCTTTGCGGTATTCGCATGCATTGAGTTCGCCATGCCGCTTATCTTGCAGGTAGGGATGCAATCTCACAATCGGGTAGGCCCTGTATTACCCTGGGAGCCTGGTGCCGCCCATGCCCTACTCCCTTCGGTTACTTAGGTTACTCAATCTCTGACGGCCTGACGTTCGCTGCACTCTGGTACTGAAGTAAGCGAAGCTTTCGTAATGCCTTGGTACAGCCTTCATCCGATGGCCCCGCTCCCGAAAAGGGACAAGAATGGCAATGGTTATGCAAGGGAGGCCTTATGAAGGGAGCCATCCTAATCGCCGACGACAACGTGAGCATTCGGCGCGTTCTGCGCTCGGCGCTTGAGAAGGAGGACTGTAGCATCTGCGAAGCCGAAAATGGATTCGTCGCCGTAGATAAGGTAAAGGAGCTTCAACTCGATCTGATTATTCTGGATTTCTCCATGCCCGGTCTCAACGGCCTGGAAGTGCTCCGCGCCCTAAAAGAGGAATGTCCGGCTACCCCCGTGATTCTATTCACCATGTTCAAGGATAAATACCTGGAAGCGGAAGCCTTCGCCGCCGGGGCGAGCGTCGTTCTTTCGAAAGCGGCTGGGCTGGATTCGCTCATCAAGCAAGCATGCGTGCTCCTGAGATACTCGCATTTCTCTTGAAGAGACCGCCCCCGGAATCCGCGGTTAAGCCCCTACCTGATTCCGAGCCTTTCGTGCATCGCGATTACTATACTGACCACAACTGAGATGGCTGCATTCACCAGCCGCTCGTAGACGCCGCGCCGCACATCGTTCCGTTCCAGGCGGCTGAGTCTTTCCTCGGCCAGGCTCATTCTCCCAGGCTGGCCGCTGCCCATAAGCATTTCCATTTTCGCCTCCAGGCGTGCCAGCTTCTCCAGCACTTCACACTGGAAATCATTGTCCGTGACCCGCACAACTAGTGGTTGCTTTCCCCCGCTGTGGTGCGCACGCCGGCTCACAACGTCGTTATTGAATTCATCTGTCATAGAG
>CAWHVI010000019.1:0-274207 GCA_963832765.1 uncultured Acidobacteriaceae bacterium
ATAAATAGTACCTTCTGGTGAATCTGGTGAACTTGGTGATTTAGGCCTGCGATTTACCCAATCTTGGCGACCCGAACCACTTTCCTTTCTCGCTCGGCGGGTTATGCTAAGTTACTAAATGGTTCAGGACCCCATGAAAATTCTCCCTCGCGCCCTGCTCGCCTGCCTCGTCCTCTTCTCTTCCCTGTCGCCTAAAGTTGGTGGCGCGACTCCGGATGCCTCGCAGCCCGCGCCCATCTTCGGTTTCCGCGACTCCACTTCGCAACATGCGATCGAAACCCGGTTCATGGCCGTGCCCGACGCCAAACGAGCGGGAGAGAACCTCCGCATTCTCACTCAAGCCCCGCACGTGGCAGGTACGCCCGAAGACAAGGCCACCGCCGATTTCGTCGCGCAGAAATTCCGCGAAGCCGGGCTCGAAACCGAAATCGTCGAATACAGAGTCTGGCTAAATTATCCCGCCGAGATAAGCGTAGACGTCACCGCCCCCGAGGGCGTCAACATGCACGGCCCTACGCGTGAGCACGTCGAAGGCGATCCGTTTCAAGACGACCCGCGCGTCATCACGCCTTATAACGGCCAGTCTCCCTCCGGAGACGTGGAGGCCGATGTCGTCTACGCCAACTATGGCACCCCCGAAGATTTCAAAAAACTAGAGGACATGAAGATTGATGTCCGCGGGAAAATCGTCATCATGCGCTACGGCGCAAATTTCCGCGGCGTGAAGGTTCTGCTGGCGCAGGAACATGGTGCCGCCGGAGTTCTTATTTATTCCGACCCCTACGATGACGGCTGGCGGCAGGGCGACAAGTATCCCAAGGGACCGTGGCGTCCCGATACCGGCGTGCAGCGGGGCTCAATCGGACTGCTGGTCGAGTTTCCCGGCGACCCGACCACACCCGGCATCGCCTCCCTTCCCAATTTGCCCGACTCCAAACGCATCCGCCCCGAACAATCCCTGGCGCTGCCGAAAATTCCTTCCACGCCGCTTTCCTACCACGATGCATCACCCATTCTGGAACACCTGGGCGGCCCGGTGTCGCCGCGCGAGTGGCAAGGCTCGCTGCCCTTTACCTATCACGTGGGCCCTGGTCCCGTGAAAGTGCACCTGGTTTCCAAGCAGGACTATCAATACCGCACCATCTGGGACGTCATCGGCCGCGTCCCAGGCACGCAGTCGCCGGGGGAATGGGTCGTCGCGGGCAATCATCGCGATGCCTGGGTGTTCGGCGCAGTGGACCCCAACAGCGGAACCGCTCCAATGCTGGAAGCGGCGCGGGGCGTGGGCGAACTGCTCAAGTCCGGATGGAAACCCAAACGCACCCTCATCTTCGCCAGTTGGGATGGGGAAGAAGAAGGCCTCGTCGGCTCAACCGAATGGGCCGAACAGCACGCCAACGAACTGGTCAACGCCATCGCCTATCTCAACATGGATGTCGGCGTCGCCGGCCCGAATTTCGGCTCAGCCTCGGTGCCCAGCCTCAAGCAATTTCTGCGGGACGTGACCAAGGCCGTTCCGAGCCCGCAAGGTGGAACGGTGTACGACGCCTGGAAAAAAGAATCCAAAGCAGAGGAGAAGCGACGCCAAGACAACTGCGACTGCGTCCCCCCCGGCCTGCCGGCTGGCAGCGGATGTCTCTGTGGGTGATTTGGGCAGCGGCTCCGATTACACTCCCTTTCTGCAGCACCTTGGCGTGCCCGCCACCGACATCGGTTCCAACGGGCCTTATGGCGTCTACCACTCGACATTCGACGATTACGCCTGGTTTACCAAGTTCGCTGACCCTACGTTCGTCTACGAACAAGAGATGGCGCGCGTTTTCGGGATCGAAGCGATTCGCCTGGCCGAGGCCGACGTGCTGCCCTTCGACTACGAAGAATATGGCAAGGAAGTCGAAGATTACGTGGACGCGACCAAGAAGCGATCTCAGTCGGCCTTTGGCGGGCAAGGGCCCAGCTTCGCCGAGATGACTGCAGCAGCGAAACATTTTGAGTCGGCCGGGGCGAAAACTCTGGCGCGGCAGAAGAAACATCCTGAGGATTCCGCGCGCCTGAACCAGGCTCTACGCGAGGCCGAGCGCGCTCTGCTGATCCCCGGTGGCCTGCCCAGACGGCCATGGTATACCCATGCGATCTACGCGCCAGGAATGTACACGGGCTACGCCGCGGTGGTGCTGCCCGGCGTGAATGAAGCCATTGACCAGCACAATCTTGAGCTCGCTAAGCAGCAAATTGCCGTTGTGGCGGATGCTCTGAATCGCGCTGCCAAGGTATTGTCACCGGCGCACTAAGGTTCGCGTCCGGGTACTTCTGATGGGAAGGCGAGCGGGCGCCCCTGATGGCGGTTGGCGTCCCTTTCTAGACCGAGGTGTGCGCCCGGCGCACACCCTCTAATCTCGCCGATCGTATCTGGGATGGCCCCTCAGTACCCTCAAACTCTAAAATCGCAAAATAGGCCGGCCCCTTTTAAACGCCGTTTTTTGCGCTAGACAGCACGGTTCTGTCGTGACATATCTATGCTGACGGCATATTTATGCCTCGCCGCCTCGCCCGCATGCAGCATGGATCGACCCGGCGTGCCGGGCTAAACTGGGGCACCAGTATCTTTATCGGCTGGCTTGGAACTCCGTCGAGACTCGACGGAATAGGAGGCGGTTCGTCAGGTAGGCACCCCGAGCTTGGGCAGCAGCCACTGGGTGAGTGCGACATACGCAACGAAGAACAGGATCATCCACGCCCAATCCGGCATGCCTCCCCCTTCCAGGTTCCTTCCTGTTTCCACAATCATGCAGAAACCACAGAATTGTTGCAAGTTCCGCTGGTTTGAGGGTGAATATGGCCTCGAAACCGACGCCCAGATGCCCACATGTCAGAGATCGCACCGGCGAAGCCAGGCCGCAGACAACTGTTTTGATTCCTTCGACTTGCATGTCGTGACAACAATGCCTGCTCAGTCCGTGCTGACGATACGTTCCTATTGGAACACTGTGGAAAACTCTGGCCAGGAACTGGGCGCCATCGGCAGGGTATAATCAAGCTTCGCAGGAGGTTTATGAGGTATCTCCTGGTTCCAGCCCTCATGCTGGGCAGCCTGCTTGCCTTCTGCCAGAGGCAAGACCACCCTGCCGGAAATATCGCAGGCACGGTGACCGAATCGAACGGCATGCCGCTCGCCGACGCCACGGTTTATGCCGTGCCGCAGGACCTCACACTGGAAGGCTCATCTCCGCGCTCGGTGCAAACCGACAGAAATGGCGCCTTCGATTTCACCGGCGGATTGCCCTGGGGCGACTACAAGGTGTATGCGAGCAAGGCTAAGGATGGATATCCCAATCCGCTCGACAGCTTTTACGCCGGCTCACAACCCGATGCACCGAAAGTGGAACTGAGAGAGGACCGTCCCTCGTCCAACGTAACGCTGACCGTGGGCGATAAGGCTGGGACCATCAAGGGGCGAATCCTTGACAAAGACAGCGGCGCGCCCCTCAAGGGCCATATCAGTTTCGTGATTCCGGACGGTGGCCACTCCGTAAATTCGGCCGCGAGGGATGGGGAGTATCGAGCACTGGTCCCACCGCACAAGGATGTGCTCGTAATGGTCACCGTGTTCTCGCGCGGATCAGAACACAGTGAGGTCACCCTTCCCTCTATGCGTCTCGAACCCGGACAGGAAGTTGTGTTGGATATTCCAGTCTCTTCGAAGTGACATCCCCGCTTAGGTTGCCGCAAAGACAGTAAGGACCTTATTCCCCGCCCGGGAGACTGGCGTTGACGTTCTTGGGCTGGTCGTAGGGCTTCTGCAAATACTTGCGGGCTTCTTCCATGGCGCCCTGGGTGTTGTCGTTGGTCTGCAGGGCCTGGCGGTATTCGTTAGTGGCGCGTTCGCGCTGGCCGGTGATATCGAAAATCTTGCCCAGCTGAATGTGGCTCCAGACTTCGGTCCAGCGGGGATCGCCGTCGCCGTTGAGCGACTCGCGGTAGGCGTTGGCAGCCGCCTGGTAGTTGTGCTGCACGAAAAACACTTCGGCGATACGGTAGTGCGCCAGCGAACTGTTCTTATTGCTTTCGAGCGCCTTGTTGAACTCGCTGAGCGCGGCGGCGAGATCGCCCTGCTGCACCAGCGCCTGGCCGCGCAGGATGGCGGCGCGCAGGCGAATTTCGCCTGAGTTTTTGAGCACGCGGTCGTCCGGGTCTATGGCGATGCGGCGGGGGCGCCCGAAAGTTTCTATGTTGAAGGCCGAGTCGGTCCCAACAACCTCGATGCGCTTTTCTTCGGTCTTGCCATCGGTATCAATTTTCAGTTCCACCGGCATGCGGAAGAGATCGAGGTCCTGCTGGATCTGGCCGACGATGCGAAAACCTTTGTTGTTGCCGAGACGATAGACACTGTACTTGGCCTTGAACTCGGGCGCGCCGGTGGAGTCGAACCATTGGGAGAAGAACCAGCGCAACTGGTCGCCGTAGTCCTTTTCGGCAATGGTTTGGAAATCCGCAGTGGTGGCCGATTTGCCGGTGTACTGCGTAAAGAAAGTACGCATGGTCCTGTCGTACTTCTGGTCGCCCTCCACCCAGCGCAGCATGTGCAGAATCATGGCGCCTTTATCGGTGACCAGCGACTGCGACTCGGGGGAGAACATGTCGAGCTTGCTGGCGGTGGCCAGAGGCACGGTGTCATAGGACAGCGCGCCGACGGACATATCTTTGACCACTTCTTCCAGAGCGGCTTTGCCGGCCGCTTGCTCAACATAACGCGCCTCGGAATAGCGGGCGAAGCCGTCGCTCAGCCACCAGTCGTCGCGCGACGCGGGGCTGACCGAAACTCCCCACCATTGGTGAGCGATGGTATTGGCCAGCAAACGGTAATTGACTTTCGGCGTAATTCCGCGACTTGCGATAGCAGCAATCTCCGGAGCCCAGGCGGTGGGTACCGTGTCGTCAGGCAATTCGACTACGCGCAGCGTAGTGTTGGGCAGCGGACTGTACAGCGTTACAAAATACGTGAACTCTTTGACGGCGGTTTCCGCGTACAGGGCGCCGAGACTCTGGTGAATGGGTTTGAAGAAGACGTGCAGATCGAGGCCGCCGTCGTTGCTTTTGAACTCCTGGAAGAGGCCGGCGACGATGGTGCCGGGAAAGCTGGGCTTGTCCCAGACGAAAGTATAGGTCTTGGCTGGTAGAGTTCCGGTGGCGGCTTTCTTGGGAGCCGGCGTATCGGTGACAGTCTCTTTACCGCTGCCGATCACGGTCATGTGAGCCGGAACCGTGACGTTGATAGTGGCAGTAAACCGGTTGATGCCATAGGCATTCACTGGGAACCAGCGCGAGGCGTAGAGCAGATAGCTGGTGTCATCGTTGATCGAGGCCAGCTTGAGGCCCTGCACGGGGCCATTGTCGCCGGAACTAAGTTCACCCTCATAATCGAAAGTCAGGGTGGTTGAGGTGTCCTTGGCCATCTCGGCCGGGAGCTGAACACGTACGGAAGAATCCTGCAGGGAGCGCTCGGCCATCAGCGGTTTCCCGGCTTCGTCAGTCACCTTGGTGACACGCAGGTCGTTGTGCAACTCGAATGAGACGATGTTGAGGTCCTGCAGCGCAGTGAATTTTACCTTGGCGTGGGCTTTCAGCTGATGGGCATGAGGCGCAAGCTCGGCATCGATCTGATAGTCGTCCACACGGAGGCGCATGTTCTCGGCGGCCCCTGTGGGAAACGAAAACAGAACCATACAACAAGCGACGAAAGCGGCGAAACCGATCGACGGACGCCGACGCGAGAAATACATGTAGCAATACTCTCCTGGAATGCTGTTAGATGAAGATTGTTACCCAAAAGATGTGCCGGGACAAGGGTTCAATAGTGAAGGAAGGTGCGGTTAGCCCTCCGCGGGCATATCCCGGAGGGTGGCTGGGTTCTGCTCCCCAAACTGCTCCCGGCTTCTAAATAAGGAATGCCGCACGCTGTAGCGGCCGGTGGCTTCCAGACAAACCCGCACCCGCACTCCGTTTTCCTGCAACCAGGTTCCCTGACCGATCCTAAAGCCGGGTCCGGTCCGCCCTTTGGGCGCATGCCCTAGCCAAGCAGCCATCGCAGGAAGCCCTAAAAGTTGCATCAGAATAGCCGAAAATGCGTGGATTGAAAGTCTCCCGTCCAGCGGATCGAATCAATTCTTTGGGTTCGCCGGAACCGCGTTTGCGATCCCGGAAGTTCAGGGGAAACTTCAGTGTGGGCGCTCGGAGCGGTTGGCACATCCAAAATTGCTTTACTGACCCGAAAGCGAACCAGGCCATGAGTGGCTTCATGCCTTGCGGAATAAGTAAACAAACCAAAGTAATCTGCAGGTGACCATGATCACACCGCGCCCGGCTCCCGTGGGCGAGACTTGACTCATGTACACGATTCATCGAGACCACCAAGGCGTGTTTTTTGCCTGCGAGGATTGCGATCACGTTGAGCGCGTGAGGAACTTCGATGCCAGGCTGGGCAGCCAACGCACACAAGCCGCGCAGGCGATGAATGACCACACAGAAACCCATCAAAACGCGAAGCTGACGGGCATGCGGCAGATGGCTATGGCCATGGAACGAGGGTGAGTTTGAGGAAGATATGAATAGCCGGACGGGAGTAGCTGTCAGATTATTTGTGCAGACCACTATCGCAGCTGTCTGCCTGTATTGGTTTGTCGTGCTAAGCCGTTGAAGGTTCCGGAATAGTCGCAGCCTGTCGATGGAAGCTGCGAGCGAGCAGCCTGAGGGATGGATCCACGGCCCCAGGTCTCGCGGCGAGCGACACCCTTACGGCTCCGCCCGCCCCGGCCATCCTCTCGCTCAACCCCTATTGCAGAATACCCCTCGGATTAGATCCTGCCGAAGATTTCGCGTCTTCCTTCTTGTGCGTCAGAGCCTGAAACATTAACCTCCAGTAGTCGAGATCTGAATATGAAGAGACGGAAATTTCTCGCCACCGCGATGGCCTCAACCGCCGCGTTTTCCATGACGCCGTTCCTGCGGGAAATGGGTTTTCTTATAACGGAGAGTTCCGCGGCGGAGACGGGCCAGGTGAATTACGGTCGGCCCTTCGAAACTCCGACCCGGCCGGCGTTCATTCCCTTGCCGCCCGGGGCGGTGGAACCACAAGGCTGGTTGCGCGACTGGTGCCTGACCGCGCGCGACGGATACACCGGCCACATGGATGACTTCGATGTTGCTTTCAAACAGGCATGGGCGGCGAACTTCACTCCGACCGGGGAACATCTGCGCTTCTGGGACAAAGGATCGTGGCCGCTGGAGGGTGGTGGGTACTGGTTCGATGGCCTGGTGAAACTGGGTTATGCCTTGCACGATGATTCTCTGATCGACCAGGCGAAAGCGCGGCTGGATGTGGTCGTTGATCACATGAACGCAAACAGCATTCTATTCATCTGGTGGCTCAACCGGAACAAGCCCGCGGATATGTCGCAGGAAGAAGCCGGGTATTCGGAATGGTGGCCGCAGTGGTCCACCGGATTCATGGGGCGATCGCTGGTTGCGGATTACGCGGCCGGCGGCAACCCCCGGGTTCGGCGAGCGCTCGAATGGGCTTATGACTCCGACTACAACTGGCTGCGGCGACGGTTCGCTCAGACCAACATCTATCCCGCGCTCGAGACCTATACCTGGACCGGGAACAAGAAGATCCAAACCTCGCTGACTGAGTTGTTCGCCAAGGGAGTGAACAAGAACATGCCGGGGAAGCCGGTGGAAATCGGCATGCCCTTTTCCATCGTCATGCCCAATGACAACAGTCCCTGGTATGAACAGGCCGGACATTACACGTACAACGACGGCGGTTGGATTACCGCCGACAAGGTACACGGGGTCATGTTCAATGAGCTTTCCAGCCCATGGGCGCTGGGCTATTTGTGGACCGGCCAGCGGGAGTTTCTCGACGCCGTCTGCCGCTATTACGACATGATGGAGCGGGACGGCATGCAGCCCTATGGAGTGATGGTCGCCGACGAGTTCTGCGGACCGACGGGCGCTAACCGGGGTACGGAAACCTGCAACGTCTCCGCGTATATGTGGAGCCAAATTGAGTTGCTGCGGATCAGCGGGCAAGCCGTGATGGGAGACCGGGTGGAACGCGCTTTTTTTAATGCGGCGCCGGCCACCGTGTCGCGCGACTTCACCAGGCATGTCTATACGCAGACGGCGAATCGCATAACCGCGGCCGGCGGGGGCCGCGACTACAAGCGCACCCACTGGCCCCTGTGCTGCACGGCTTCACTGAGCCGCTTCCTACCCAACTACGTCATGCACATGTGGATGGCAACGTATGACAACGGATTGGCCGCCATGTTCTACGGACCCAGCAGAGTCTCTGCGCTGGCAGCCGATCACGTGCCTGTGGTGTTGACCACCCAGACCGATTACCCCTTCGGCGAGACCATCGAGATTACCGTCAAACCGTCGCGCCGCGCGAGCTTCCCTCTTTCCTTCCGCATTCCGGGTTGGTGCAAGAATCCTGCCCTGGCCGTGAATGGCAGCGCCATTGATGCGACTCCCGATGCCAACGGTTTCGTGCGCATCGAACGATCCTGGCAACCGGGCGATAAAATCAGTTTGCAGTTTCCCATGTCGCCCCACGTGACGACCGGGCACGACGCCAACGCCGGCGGCGCGCCTTACGCCACGGTCCACTATGGGCCGCTCCTCTTCGTGTTGCCAATTGCGGACATGAAAGATGAGAACACGCCCGACCCTGCGGCCAATTGGAAATACGCCCTGGACACACCCGGGGAAGACCTGGGCACAGGCATCACCGTTGAGCGTTCGGCGATGCCAGCCCGCTGGAACTGGCCACTAGCTTCGCCCTTGCAATTGCGCGTTCCGGTGCAGACTCTGGAGTGGGATGGCAAAAGCTTGCCCGGCAAGCCCGCTGCCGATAACGGCCGGGCTCCTGAGAGCCTCGCCTTGGTGCCTTACGGCTGCACCAAATTTCGGGTTGCGTTGTTACCCGTCACGGAACGAACGTCCACCCGGGCTAAACTGGAGCGGGCGGCTGTTTCGACAGCTTAAGAAGCTGGGCGATGGAAGCGGATGCTTGAGCCGCCGTCTGCCGGAGGCCTTAGCCGGTAATCCACTCCCTTACTTTTCTCACCACCGATTCCGGGGCTTCTGCTTCCAGGTCTACCAAACCATCTTGATAAGTGCGCGACGAGATGCGGGCGCGGGCTTCGAGCAGCGACAGCACTTTGCCTTCGCTCTGCGGCAGACGCAAGTGCACGTGGCTGATGGGATCTTCCTCGAGCATTTGGTCAATCCGCTGCAGCAGCGTGTCCATGCCGAGGCCGCGGGCGGCGGAAACATGAACGGTGCGCGGGACGTCTACCAGGGACTCCCGCTGCAGTGGCGGAAGCAAATCAATCTTGTTCATCACCCGCAGGCGCGGTTTCTTTTCGGCTTCCAGTTCCTTGAGCACGCGCTCGACCTGCGCATCCTGCTCGGCGGATAAAGGACTGCTGGCATCGGAGACGTGCAGAATCAGCGCGGCGCGCTGCACTTCTTCCAGCGTGGCGCGAAAAGCGGAGACCAGCGTGTGGGGCAAATTACGGATGAAGCCCACCGTGTCAGAGAACAAGACCTGGCGCCGCGAAGGCAGAGTCACGCCGCGAATCGTCGGGTCCAGCGTGGCAAACATTTTCGGCGACGCCAGCACGCCCGCCTGAGTGAGCGCATTGAACAAGGTGGACTTGCCGGCATTGGTATAGCCGACCAGCACGACTGTCGAAACCGGGACCGATTCCCGCCGCTGGCGCTGCTGGGCACGGATGCGGCGCACGTTCTCCAATTGTTGCTTCACGTGGCGGATGCGGCGGTAAATTTTGCGGCGATCGGTTTCCAGCTGCGTTTCGCCGGGGCCGCGGGTGCCGATGCCTCCCCCCAGCTGAGACATCTCGATTCCGCGCCCGGCCAATCGCGGTAACAAATACTCCAACTGCGCGAGTTCGACTTGCAGCTGGCCCTCACGCGTGCGGGCATGCCGGGCGAAAATATCCAGAATCAGCTGGGTGCGATCAATGATGCGCGCGTGGACGACCTTCTCGATGTTGCGCTGCTGTGAAGCGGTGAGGTCGTGGTCAAAAAGCAGCAGATCGGCCGAAACGGAAGCGGCTGCGCCCGCGATCTCCTCTAGCTTTCCGCGTCCGATCAATGTTGCCGGATCGGGACGGCTGCGGCGCTGTAGAAACTGACCGGCAATTTCGGCGCCGGCGCTGGTGGCGAGGGAATGCAACTCGTCCAGCGATTCTTCGGCGCTGAAAGTTGGAATGGGAGGCGCCTTCGGAGCCGGAAGCCGCACGGGATGCACTGTCGCGCGCAGCCCGGGCTTCGGGAAGCAGGAAATCCCGAGCGCTGCCCGCTTCCCGAGATCGCACAGGGAGATCCAGGCCCACCAGGAATGCGCGTTCTCTGCGAGGCTCAACCGCGGACATATTCTCCAGGGTTGGAAATGCAACTACCCGTTCGTGCCGGAGGCGGTTGGGGCGGGAAGCGCATCGGCGCTTACCGGTCCCGGTGACTGCCTTTCCGCCGGAGCGTGCATCGATCTTCCCATGGTGACGGTCGAAATCGCGTGCTTGAAGATCAGCTGTTCCTGATTGTTGCTCTCGAGCACGACCGAATATTTATCGAATGAGCGGATGCGCCCGGTCAATTTGACCCCGCTCAGCAGGTAAATGGTGATATTGCTCCGCTCTTTGCGGGCAGTATTGAGAAAGGAATCCTGTATGTTTTGCGCCGGCTTGTTGTCCATCGCCGATCTCCTGAATTGAAATGCCGATTTGCTCCGCTCTGACGAAAGCAGCGTTCTGAGGCAAGCTGATGAAATCCATAAATTCGGCCACAAAAGGCAGCGTTTCCTGTGTGGGCTCGGGAACTGCGCCTACCCCATTTGTACCACACGGGGGAGCTGCATGAAGGTCAGCCGGAGGCAAAACAGGGGAGGAATTCCGGTACCGGCATTTGACATACCTCCCGGCCAAGTGCCAATATTCTGCCCCCGGAAGTTTGCGCGTTCCAGCCGCCATTTCGTCGGGGCGCATTCGCACAAGGGAGTCGGGAAACAGTGCCGTTGCATACCATGGCAAGTTGGGCGTTTTGTTGGTCTTTGCCGTCCCACACCGGCAAGGAGATACTGGCTATTTCCTTGCGTTCGGTGCATTTTGTGGCGGGCATCGCCTGGGTGGGATTGATCTATTTCTTCACCCTGGTGAACGGTCGCTTCATGAAGCAGGTGGAAGCGGCCGATAAGCCTAAAGTTTTCAAGGACCTCACTTTGCCGGCCTTGCAGTTGGTCCGCTGGAGTGCGCTGCTAACGGTGTTTGTGGGTCTTTGGTATTGGGCACAAATCTTTGTCGCAGCCGATGCCCATGCCGCCGGCAAAAATCCCTGGCCGACGGTGGGGTTGTTTTTGTTGATCTGGGTGGTGGCCTGGCACATCTATTTCGCCATCATTCGCCGCAGCCCCAATCCGTGGTTGCTGGCGGCAATTGTCATTCTGCTGGTCAGTGCGGCTTCCTGGGTTTTTGTGAACTACACGCCTGTCGGCGGCGATGACAATCGCGTCCTATGCATTGGAGTCGGCGGCGGCATGGGCATGATGATGGTCTTTAACGTCTGGGGTATTGTGTGGCGCAATAATAAGAAGATCATTACCGGCATGCTGGCAGGCACTCCGCCAGAAAACGCGGCAAAACTGGCCCGCGAAGCCTTTCTGGCTTTGTGGACTAATTTTTATCTATCCTTCCCCTTGCTGTTCTTTATGGGAGCGGCAAGCCATTTTCCCATCTTTGGAAGCTAGCCTTGGGAAGTTATGGCCGCGTCGCCACGGACCCAGACCTGTTTCTCCGCGCAGTGCACTATTTTAATCATGCCGAATTCTTCGAAGCGCATGAGGCGTGGGAAGACATTTGGAGAGAAGCCTCCCAGCCGGAGAAACGATTTCTGCAGGGATTGATCCAGGTGGCAGTGGCTTTGCACCACTATTCCACGGGCAATGTGGTGGGCGCGAAATCGTTGCTGCCACGGGCGTGCAGAAATCTGCAGGATTGTCCGGACGATTTCCGTGGGATCGACATTCGCGGGCTATTGCGCTCCCTGGCGAGATGGCAGAATGCGCTGGCGGAATCCGAACGGGCGCCGGCTTTGCCTCGTCTCTAGCGCCAGCCAAGCTTAGCGGCGTCTTTTGCGGGATTTATGCGATGGCGCCGCAGGCTTGGCCGCTTGCTCTCCGGGAGCGAGGACGCGGCGGACAATGGGAGTGTTCAGTTTGTATTTGCGCTCAGTCACGTTGCTATTGTCATCTTTTTCGTGCAGCACAAATACGGGCAGGGTGCCTTCTCTGCCGAAGTCTTCCCGGGAAACCGTAACCGGCAGGAAGCCGTTCAGATTGCGCTCGCGATAGGCCGTCTCGTAGCGATGGCGCTTCATGTTCCAGGTAAACACGCGAATCTGGTTGTAGTCGAAAGGCATGCCGTCTTTCGGTTCGGTGAGCAGCATGAGATATTCCGGAACCTGCTTATCGGCATCCTGCACCTGATCCAGAACCAGCGCGGCCACGATGCGTTGCCCCTCGGCATACTGCGCGACATCCAGAGGTATATCCACATCCAGCATGCGGCCTAGAACCCAGCCCACGCGTCCACTGCTGTCGCGGATCAGCCACCAGTCCTCCAAAGGAACGGCCGGCTGAGTCCCAGACGTCCCCTTAACCGCAGCGGGAGCGGGAGCACCGGGAAGAATCTTCTCCGCAGTGGCGCGCTGCAGAAGCGCCACCTTTGCGCCCCGGTTCAGCTGATAGAGATGCTCGGTATCGCGGCCGGGAGAGAGATGAAGGTTGGTATCGTTGCGAGTCACACCGGCAGCTTGCCCCGGGTCACCTTTGGACTGCTGGGCAAGTTTCTGAAAGCCGTCGAACACCTGCTGGGAGACGAGATAGCGCTGTTCCATCCAGCCTTCGGCGCCGTCGGCAGTGCGAACCCGGGCGAAGCGCCGGTCATGGTCCAAGATCTCGACTCGGTCACCATTTTTGACAGTTCCCGTCTTGTTGTAGACGGCGGCGACCCGATCGCGGAGAACCGCTTGCGGGGCAGAGACGTAATCAACTTCGAGAACGCGGCTGCGGCCTCGCCCACAACCTAAAAGCAGGAGGACCAGAGGCAACAGCAGCGGTGTGCGGCGCCACACGAAACGCATGAACATCACAAAATACTATAGCGCAGAAATGGCAGCTGCCCGGAGAGACGACGCGACACGATTACTGGCTAATGGTCAATTGTGCCGTTCCCGTAATGGTCGTGTTTCCGTTGCCGGGATACGTGGCGTTGATGGTGACCACATAAGGCAGTGACGGGAATGCGCCGGATTGTGGGGTGACTATTTCCGCGCTGCCGGTGTTGGAGAGGGTAAACAATCCGCTGGGAACGGCCGAGCCACCGGGAGATCCGCCGACCGTGATGGTCCAAGTCGCAGTCCCGGTGATGTCCACGGGCGACATCTGGCCCGAAACGGTCGCACTGGCGGTGTAACTTTTGGAATCGCTTTGCGTAATGCTGGTGTTGCTAGGCGAAACTTGAATCGAGGTAACGTTGGGCAGCGCCACAGTGAGGGTGGTGGTGCCGGTCACGTTCGCTGAGCTGGCCGTGATGGTTGCGGTCCCCACGGAAACGGCTGTGACATTGCCGGTGTCGCTGATGGTGGCAATGGTCGTATCGTCACTCGCCCAGAAAAGATTCTTGGACAGTGTGCTGATGCTACCGTCGTCAAAAGTGCCGGTGGCCGTCATCTGTAGTGTTTTGGCAACTTGCACGGTTGGCGTGGGAGGATCGACCGTGATGGTCGTCAGCGTGGGATTGACAAAGAACCCCTTGCAGCCGAGGCCCATCGCACTCAACAAAAGAACGGTAAATGCACCCAGAATCTGAACTTTTCGTTTCATTTTCGCCATCAGGACGAACTCTGTGCGCACTAACTTCGGGAGTGCCACGAGGGGTTGACGCTGGCTGAATTGTAGCAGAGAACGAATCTACCAAACTTCAGCATGCACCTTCGTTTTTTTCTGAAAGTACCCGGTTACCCGGCATCTATTAAGGTGTTGGCGTGCTCCGGCAAAGACCCGGATGCATGGTAGTGTTGAGTGTCTCATCTTACCGTCGAATGAGAAAGCCTTCACTCTGGCTCCTGAATTTGGTTTTTGTTTTGGGGCCGCCGGTTTTTGCCCAATCGCCTGCGGCTGCCCGACCGCCCGCACGCCCTGAGCACCGAGCGTTACGTGCGCCCTACCGGGTTTGCAAGGCCTGCATCCGCACTCATGAGGAGTTTCTGGCCTCCGACGTGATGCAGGGCCGGGGTAGCGCGACCCACGACGAATGGGTCGCGGCCACTTACGCCGCCTCCGAACTTCGGCAATACGGCATTGAGCCGGCGGGAGACGACGGCTATATGCAGAAGGCGCCCGTCGTATTGGGGAAAGCGGGCGAACAGCAAAAGAACACTTACACATGGAATGCGGTCGGCATCCTGCGCGGACGTGACCCTGCGCTGCGCAGCTCGGCGGTGCTGCTCACCGCGCATCTCGATCATTTGGGCATCGGCAAGCCTGTGAACGGAGACGACATATACAACGGCGCCGATGACGACGCTTCCGGCGTGACCGCGGTTTTGGAATTGGCGCGCGTGCTGGGCCGCGGACGCAGGCCCCGGCGTACGGTCATCTTTGCTCTTTTCGGCAGCGAAGAAATCGGCGGCTTCGGCGCCAAGTATTTTCGCGAGCATCCACCGATCCCGCTGCAGGACATCGCCGCCAATCTGGAGTTCGAAATGATCGGCAGGCCCGACCCTATGGAGAAGGCGGACACGCTGTGGCTCACCGGATGGGAGCGCTCGAACCTGGGCCCGGCGCTGGCGGCCCATGGAGCGCGTCTGGTGCCCGATCCGCATCCCGAGCAAAAATTCTTTACCCGCTCCGACAATTATACGCTGGCCAAAAAGGGCGTGGTGGCGCAGACCGTTTCCAGCTACGGCTTGCACACCGACTATCACCAGCCCAGCGACGATGTGCAGCACCTCGACTTCCGCCACATGGATGCGGCGATTGGATCGTTACTGCGGCCGATCGAGTGGCTGGTCAACTCGAGATTTACGCCGCGATGGAATGCGGGTGGAGAACCTTAGAAGCAGTGGCTAGTGATTAGGTGGCTAGTGGCATGGTTACTGCGGGTTGGTCCAGCATTGCCAGAAGATCGTTACGCGAGACTGGCTTCTGCAGTTCATAGACAGCTCTTTGCGCGAAGAGAGCTTGGGTCACGGGGGCGTTTGCGTATCCCGAGACGTATTGAGAGCTTTGATTTCCGGGTGCATTCTGCGAAGCTTCTCCACGACGGAAGGTCCACTCATGTCGGGCAGAACGACATCACTGACGATCAAGGGGATAGCTCCTTTGTACTGTGCGGCTATGTCAATGGCAATGTCGCCACGGCCGGCTTGCAGAACGTTGTAGCCGCTGCCGATGAGGAACTCGCGGTTCAATTCCCGCAAAGAATCATCGTCCTCCAACACAAGGACGGTCTCGCTTCCCTTAGGACATCCATCTATTCTTCTCAGTTCCGGCATTGGGAGTGGCGGCTTTTCATCCACGCGCGGCAAATAGATTTCAGAAAGTTGTACCCGCTCCGAGTTCATTGATATCGAGAGATATCCGCCGCTCTGTTTACGAGTTCATAGACGGTGGCCAGACCCAGTCCGGTGCCACGCCCTAGAGGATTGGTGGTAAAGAAAGGCTCAAAGACGCGGGCGCGTACGGCTTCGCTCATGCCCACTCCCGTGTCACTCACGGAGAGGTGGACGTACCGCCCAGGCTTAACGTAGGGGTAGCGTGTACGTGCTCCCGCCCCAGTTCGGCGTTCCCTGTTCGGAGATGAACATGCCGCCATTGGGATGGCGTCGCGGGCATTGGTGGCCGAGTTCATCAAAATCTGCTGATTTGCGCAATTCGGCCCGCGCGATAAGGCGGCTTTGTCTTCGGTCACAATTGAGTCTGCGATCAAGCGCCGCAGGATCTTGCCGAATCGCTGACGACGGTATTCAAGTTCAGGATGGTTGGGTAAAGCAGCTGCTTAGGACTAAAGGCCAGAAGCTGGCGCGTCAATTGAGCGGCGAGGATGTTGGCTTCTCGATTTCTCCGCATAAAGTCGCGGAACCCCGGAATGTGCGGTTCGAGAAATAGCTTGGAATTCCCAAGGATCACGCTCAGAAGATTATTGAAGTCATGAGAAATGCCGCCGGCCAGCAACCGCACGGCCTCCATCTTCTGCGCCTGATGGAACTGCGCTTCCAATACCTGTGCTGGGTAATGTATTACACGATCACTTCGTAATGGCTGATCTCGCCGTTCTCTCCACGGGCTACCCCGCCATCGATGCGAACTGTGATTATCTTGCCGTCTTTGCATTTCCAATTGGCTTCCACACCCCTTACCCGCTCAATCGGCCCATACTTATCGAGAATCGCCTCGCGCACCGCAGCGTCCTGGTAAACATCCCGGCTCAAATTGCGGGTCAGCAATTCCTGCTTGGAGCTGTAACCCAGAATGGTGACCAGGGCCGGGTTCACATCCAGCAAAGTTCCGTCCGCTTTGGACAGAAAGATTCCGTAGGTGGCATTCTCAAACAGGTTCCGATACTTCTGTTCTGATCGTCCTAGCGCTTGTTCTGCCCGTTTGCGGTCGGATATATCAAAAAACGTGACCACCGCCCCCACTAGCCGGTCTCCTTTGTACATGGGATAAGACCAATATTCGGCTGGGAAGCGGTTCGAGACCGCAGCCAAGACGTCATTGCGAATTTGGCTGGGCCTGCCTTCACGCACAGCTATGTACATTTCATGTCTTTCGGGATAGGGATCCCCATCTGCTCGGGTATGGTGTATGAGTGCATGCATGTTCTTCCCGAGCAAGCTTTGGGCGCTGTAGTAGCCAAGCAGGCGCGCACATGCGGGATTGCAAAACGTGCACTTTCCATTCAGATCGAGGCCATAAATGGCTGCCGCGGTGGAGTTCAGAAGCAGGGATCTGTCTGCGGCATTCTCACGAAGCGCCTGCTCGGCATTCTTGAGATCGGAAACGTCCACCCGGATGCCGATCATGTGGGATGATCCATTACGAACCATTACGCCATGAGCATCGATCCAGCACGTAGTCCCATCCGGACGCACGACACGATATTGCTCCGCATAATTTTTGGCTTTGCCGTCCAACACCGTTTGGATTGCACGCTTCACTCGCGCGCGATCCTCCGGGTGAATCCTGGTAAGAGCCTGTACCACCTCGCCAGAAAATGTGTCTGGCGTGTATCCGAATTGTCGGTAGCTCTCGTTCGACCAACTTACGGTGTTGGCGGTCACATTCCAGTCCCATAATGCAATGCGCAGGCCGGCCTTTTGCGCCAACTCCAAACGTTGCTGCCATTCGAACGCTGACTGTTCCGCCTCCTTCCGTTTGGAAATGTCGCGAAGGACAACCTCGATGGCGGGCGAGCCATTCCAGGAAATGGGAATGGCCACTGCTTCGATGCGAACCGGCAACCCATTGCAGTCAATGAGCGTTTGCTCCATTGGAGACGATGTGCTTCCGGTTGAATAGCACTCTTGGATTCGAGTTTCTACGGCGGGCATGTACTCCGGTTTGACAATTTCAGAAATATGCTTTCCGAGGAGTTGCCCCGATCCCGTCGCAGCCAGCAACCGTACACAGAAGGGATTGACAAAAACGATGCGCTCATTGCTATGGACAAGAACTGCGGTCCGGCAGCGACTCGATCAGATTCCGGAATTCCTGCTGACGTTGCCCGGAATCAGCCAATGGATTGGGGCTGCTGGTGGTCGCGCGGACAATTTTTGTTTCAGCCATCTTGACTTCCCTTGATCTCTGTCAGTTTCCCCCGATCTGTTCAGGCTAGTGGCGGACGGAGAGGGCCGATGTGATTTAGATCACACACGGCGACCGATCGTACTGTGACTTAGGTAACCGAACTGAGAAAAGGGCGTAAGCGGCGCGCCGGGGGGGCAGGCCTAATTCGACCTTTTCGCCTTGCTGATGCGCTCATCAATCGGCTTACGGCCTGCGAAGCCCTCGCTCACGCCGTGCCAGTGGGTGATGCCCTTTTCTCCCAGCTTCCAGCAGAGTAGGACAGTGCGTCCTTCCACTTCGCAGGGGAAGTCGAGCAGGCCGATGTCGAGGTCTTTGACCTGCACGCCAGTGGAATCGATTTCGGCGAGGGAATCCTTGATGCGCTGCACGGCCTTTTCGCGCTCCGCCTTGCGCCGCGCCAGATTGAGGATGTCCAGGTGCGTGCCGCCGTTCAGGAATACGCGGTGGGCGACTTCCTGAAACTCGCTGTCTACGGCTTCGATCAGGCTTTTGCTGTCGATGGCGGCGCGCAGAAGAGACTCCAGCACGGGCAGGAGCGATTGGGCTTCGTCGAGGGTGAAGGTACGGTCAGACATGAGGATGCATTCATTTTACTGCATTTCCTACGTGGCGCGGACATTCCTGTCCGCGCCCGAACCTGGCGAGCTGATCAGGACCGTAAGTTCTGAGGTTCAACCCACCTATGATGGCTAAACATTAGCCCCATAAAGCGCGGACAGGAATGTCCGCACCACACTACTGCGGGCGATGTTCAGCCGTCACCGACAAATCCTTGCAAATGATTTCAATTATCGGTAATGGAGATCCCCATAAGAAAGTACGCATATCGGCGCAGGTTGCCTCACTATCAGAAGGCAGACTGGCCGGTGTTCGTCACGTTTTGTAAGCTGACACCGCCGCCTTTCTCGCCTTTGGAGCGCGAGGTTGTTCTTGAGCATTGCCTTCGTGGCCACATGAAAAAGTTCCAGCTGCACGCCGCCATTGTCATGCCAGGTTATGTCCATCTTCTGATGACCGTCTTGCGGGATGAGGAGGGCTGGCCTTTTGAGCTGCTGAAAATCCTCCAAGCCATCAAGGGAGCGTCTGCTCGAGGGGTCAACATCGCCGGCGGAACCGAAGGGCCAGTCTGGCAGGAAGAATCGTTTGATCACGTGCCTAGATCGGCGGACAGTGTGCGCGAGGAATCGGAGTACATTCGGCAGAATCCGGTGCGGAAGGGATTGGTAAAGACACCGGAGGAATATCCATGGTTATGGGTGCAAGCTCAGAACTTACAAGTTTGATCAGCTCGCCGAAGTCCGGGCGCGGACAGGAATGTCCGCGCCACATTTATTGAATCTCCAACATGCGGTCCAGGGCGACCCGGGCCCACCGTTTTACGTCTTCTTTCACTTTGATCTGGTTGACGATGTTGCCTTCGGCCAGGTTCTCCAGCGCCCAGCACAAGTGCTGCGGGGAGATGCGAAACATCGTCGTGCAGAGGCAGCCGGAGTCGTTCAGGGTGATGACCTTCTTCCCTTCCGCCGCAAACTCCTTGCCCATGCGGTTGACCAGGTGGATTTCGGTCCCAACCGCGAACATCGTGCCCGGCGGAGCCTGCCGGATCATCTGCAGCAAGCCTTCCGTGGAGCCGATGCCGTCGGCTTTCTGGCAGACTTCCCAGCGGCACTCGGGTGCACAATCACCTGAATGCCGGGATACTTGGCGCGAACATTGTCTACGTGCTCAGGCAGGAAGCGCTGATGCACCGAGCAGTGGCCCTTCCACAAAATGACTTTCGCCGCCCGCAGCCGCTCCGGGGTCACTCCGCCGCCGATCACGTATGGGTCCCAAACCACCATCTCATTCAGCGGGATGCCCATGGCGTAGCCCGTGTTGCGGCCCGAGATGCTGATCGGGCAGGAACAGGAGCCTGGGATTCTTCGCATATCCCCAGCGGAATGCTCCCGCCGCGTTGGACGATGTGCAAACCACTCCGCCGCGCTCGCCACAAAATGCCTTAATCGCGGCCGTTGAGTTCATGTAAGTGATCGGAGTGATGCCTTCGCCATCATCGCTGGTGAGCCCGGCGCGGACCAGTTGCTCCCAACAGTCTTCGACCTGGGTGATCTCCGCCATATCGGCCATGGAGCAGCCGGCGTTGAGATCGGGCAGAATGGTCGCCTGGCCGGGATGACTGAGAATGTCGGCGCTTTCGGCCATGAAGTGCACGCCGCAAAAGACGATGTACTTCCCCCCGGCCTTGGCGGCCTCTTGCGCCAGTTTGTAGGAATCGCCGCGAAAGTCGGCGAAGCGGATTACCTCATCGCGCTGGTAGTGGTGTCCCAGAACAACCGCGTCACGGCCCAAAGCCTGCCGGGCCGCGCCGATCCGCTCGTCCATGGTGTGGTCGGGCAGAACAAGATAATTTTCCAGACTGCAAACTTCCGTTGCCGTCGCCATCGTTTTGTCACGCTTTCAGCTCCAGGCACGGGCAGGCGCGCTTAGCACGCACTCCGCTCGAACTGGAACGGGGATGTTGAAAGCCTCTCAGCGGCTCCAGTTGGTTCACTGCGTTCCTGGGAACGCCCAATCAACGGGGATGTTGAAGCCACCAGTGGTTCTTTTACCTAATACATTGGATGCTCAGCGCCTGGGAAACGAGTCACCTTTCTTGCCAGGTTCGGCAGGCCAGGGCCGAGTATCCGTAGGAGATATTGTGCACTGGAAGCGGGGCGAAACGCAATGCTTATCCGCTTTCGGCATTCGTAGGTTGCCGGGGCATAAAAAAGCCAGAAAACTCCGGAGGTCACTAAGTGTCGCGAGGGCTTTGGTTTTCAAGGGTCGTCGGTAGAATTTCGCGCCCTTATTGGTCCTTTTAATAGGACATTACCAGTGTGCTTTCCGTCGTTGACACTTACACGCGCAAGATGCTAGGTTTAATGGTTTTTTGGCCCTCTTTTCGCTAGGATTTTATCAGCCCAACATGGACAGGACGCTGCAACAACTAGGCGGATTACTGCTCGGATCGATTCCGACCATTATTTTTCTGATCCTGCTGTATTGGATCTATTTGATCGTGCTGCATAAGCCCCTGGTAAGAGTCTTAGCCGAGCGCCGCAGCCGGACCGAAGGCGCCATGGAGAAGGCCCGGGCAGATATCGCGGCCGCGGAGGCGCGTACCGCGGAGTATGAGCAGCGCTTGCGGGAGGCACGAACGGCGACCTTCCGGGCGCAGGAGGCGCGGCAGCAGCAGGCGGCGCAGGCGCGGGCGAGCGTAGCTGCCGAGGCTCGTGCCAGAGCACAAGCTCAAATAGAAGAGGCGCGGGCGGCTATCGAGAAGGACAAACAGGCGGCGCAGGTCGGCTTGCAAGCCGCGAGCGGGCAGTTGGCGGCGGAAATCATCCGGACGGTGTTGCGGCCGGCGGTGGCGGCAAATTGATGATGCTCAGGTCACACAACCGGTGGGTGCTGGCCCTGCTCCTGGGCATCGTGCTTTGCCTCGGAAGTCGGAGCCTCAGCCTTGCACAGGGGCAGCCGGGCAGCGAGGCGCCGAGTTCCACCAGCGATCAGGATCAATCCAACAATGGACCGAGCTTTAGCCGCGAGCTGGCGCGAGATGCGCGGGAGGCGGCGGGAGAAGATGAGAACGCCCAGTTCAAACAGTCCTTTTCGATCAAGAAACTGGCGGCCATCACCGGCCTGAGCCTGGAGCATGCCTACTGGCTCAGCCTGGCGATCAACTTTGCGATCGTCGCCGGCTTCATCGCCTGGGTTTCCAAGAAAAACCTTCCCGGCATTTTCCGCGGCCGGACTACGCAAATTCGCCTGTCGCTGGACGAAGCGCGAAGGGCGAGCGAGGAAGCCAATCAAAAGCTGGCGGAGATCAACCAGCGTCTCTCGCGGTTGGATGGCGAAATTGCCGAAATGCGCGCCTCGGCCGAGACTGAGGCGGCCGCCGAAGAAGCTCGCATTAAAGCTGCGGCACAAGAAGATGCACGGAAGATTGTGGATGCAGCCGAGCAGGAAATTGCGGCCGCAGCCAAGGCGGCGCGGCGCGAACTGACTGCCTATGCGGCGTCGCTGGCGGTCTCGCAGGCCGCTCGGCAGATTCGCGTAGACTCGGCCTCCGATGAAGCACTGATCCGCGACTTTGCGGCCCAACTCGCGAGTAACGGTAAATCGCAGAAGGATGGAGACTAAGTGCCGAGCGTCACCAACACCTACGCGCGCGCTCTTGCCGATGTGGTCTTCGACCGGCGTCTGGATGCCGGCAAGGCCTTGCAGGAGGCGCAGGCGCTGGCCGGCCTGGTTGCGGAAAGCAAAGATCTGCGGGAAGTTTGGGAGGCGCCTTCCATCCCGGGCGGACAGAAGCGCGCGGTGTTGGATGCGATCGTGGAGCGGGAACAGTTTTCCCGTCCCCTGCGCAATTTCATGGCTGTGCTGATTGACCACCGCCGGGTAGAATTCCTCGGGGCCATCGTAAAGCAATTTGAACAGGAACTGAATCGGCGCCTGGGATTCGCCGAAGCGGAAATCGTCAGCGCCCGCGACTTGAATGGGGACCAGCGCCGGTCTTTGGAAGCCGAACTGGAGCAGTTGACCGGCAAGAAAGTGCGGGCAAACTACTCGCGTGATCCGGCAATCCTGGGCGGTGTTATGGTCCGCGTGGGCAGCACAATTTACGATGGTTCGGTGAAGGGCAGGCTGGAGAGAATTCGAGAGCAGTTGAGCGGCGCGTAGTTGGCATTCAGCACGTAGCAATTAGCACTTGGCAGTTAGCGCTTGGCCGAGGGGAACCGATAAGGGAATTGGCAAGAAACCGCAAGGGCTAAACGCCAATTGCCAAATGCTAAGTGCTGAACGCCAATTGCTGATCGCCGAGTGCTTCAAATTTAAAACTGGCAACTGAGTTTCCTATGGCACAAATCAAAGCAGACGAGATCACGCAGCTGATCCGGCAACAGATCGAGAACTACGAGTCCAAGATTGCGGTGGACGAAGTGGGGACGGTCATCACCCTGGGCGACGGCATTGCCCGTGTCCATGGGCTCGACAAGGTCATGGCCGGCGAGTTGCTGTCGTTCCCGCACGATGTGGCCGGTATCGCCATGAACCTGGAAGAAGACCAGGTAGGCGCCGTGCTGTTGGGGGAATACACCGAGATCAAAGAGGGCGACGAGGTCAAGCGTACCGGGCGCATCATCAGTGTTCCGGTAGGTGAGGCGCTGATTGGGCGGGTGGTGAACTCTCTGGGGCAGCCAATCGACGATAAGGGGCCGATTGCGACCAGCGAATTTATTCCGCTGGAGCGGCTGGCTCCCGGCGTCATCGACCGCCAGCCGGTGCGCGAGCCCATGGCGACTGGACTCAAGGCGATTGACAGCATGATCCCCATTGGCCGGGGTCAGCGCGAGTTGATCATTGGCGACCGCCAGACCGGCAAGACCGCCGTCGCGCTCGACACCATCATCAACAATAAGGGGGGCGACCTTATTTGTATTTACAACGCGGTCGGGCAGAAGCGCTCCTCGATTGCCCAGGTGGTGAAGATTCTGGAAGACGCCGGCGCCATGGATTACACCATCGTGGTCGCCGCTTCGGCGTCGGAGCCCGCCCCCATGCAGTACATCGCGCCCTACGCGGCTTGCGCTATGGGCGAATATTTCCGGGACACCAAGCGGCACGCGCTGGTGATCTACGACGATCTCTCCAAGCACGCGGCTTCTTACCGCGAGATTTCGCTGCTCCTGCGGCGCCCTCCGGGACGCGAGGCTTACCCGGGAGACGTATTTTATTTGCACTCCCGCCTGCTGGAGCGTGCCGCCAAGGTCAGCGATAAGAACGGTGGCGGGTCGCTTACGGCGCTTCCCATCATTGAAACCCAGGCTGGCGACGTCTCCGCTTACATTCCGACCAACGTCATCTCCATTACCGACGGGCAGATTTACCTGGAGACCGATCTGTTCAACCAGGGCATACGGCCAGCGGTAAACGTCGGACTTTCCGTGAGCCGCGTCGGCGGTAGCGCGCAGATCAAAGCCATGCGGCAGGTGGCCGGATCGCTCAAGCTGGAACTGGCGCAGTATCGCGAACTGGCGGCCTTTGCGCAGTTCGGCAGCGATCTCGACAAGGCCACGCAGGCCCAACTCAATCGCGGGCAGCGACTGGTGGAACTGCTCAAACAGAAACAATTTTCGCCGCTGCCGTTCTCCAAACAGATTCTCATCATTTTTGCCGGAACCGGCGGGTACTTTGACGATCTTCCCGTCGACCAGGTGCGCGAATTTGAGGCTGAGCTTTATAAGTTCGTAGACGCCACCAATCCCGCCCTGCTGCGCACCATCATGGAAAAGAAAGTTCTCGACGATGCGCTGAAGGGCGAGATGGCGAAAGTGATCAAGGAATGTAAGGAAGCGTTCGTGGCGCAGAGGCAAGCGGTAGCGAAGTAGGAGTGAGTACCTGGTACCGAGTATCTAGTACCTAGACCGCAGCTTCGCTCGGCTACCAGGTACTCGGTACTCACAACTCGAATGGCCAACATACTCGACATTCGGCGGCGTATCCGCAGCGTGGTCAACACGCGGCAGATCACCAAGGCCATGAAGATGGTCTCGGCGGCGAAGTTGCGCCGTACGCAGGACCGCGCACTCTCCGCGCGCCCCTACGCGCAGATGCTGACCAATGTGCTGAAGTCTCTGGTCGCGCGCGCGGAAGTTTACGATCCCGAAACCGGCGAGCCGAAGCACCCTCTATTGGCGCAGCGCCAAGAAAATAGGGTTCTCCTGATCGTGGTCACCGGCGACAAAGGCCTGGCGGGAGCGTTCAACACCAACATCCTGAAAGCCGCCGCCCGCTTTTTGGAATCGAAGGCCGGCAAAAATATCGAGGTGGAAGCGATCGGCCGTAAAGGCCGCGACTTTCTGAAACGGCGCTACCCGGCAGCGGAAGCACGTAAAGCGGATTCCCAAGATGCATTCCGCACTACACTTACCGGCGAGCATATTGGAGTCCTGAACAAAGTCGAATATGCCACGGCTGCGAGGCTGGCTGACCGCATTATTGAGCGTTACTGCAACGAAGAGATTGACTCTGTTTACCTCCTCTACAACGAATTCAAGTCGGTGATCGCGCAGCGCCTGGTGGTGGAGAAAGTTTTGCCCATTGATAAGGTCGGTGAAGTGGGAATCGCCCAGGCCGAAGAAATGGGCTTCCAGGAAAAAAAGCGGGCGGTCGAAGCGGCCCGTGATTCGGGCGTGAGCGTGCGCGGGCCGGATACGCACGCCGTCGATGCAGCCGCCGAAAAATTCGCCACCGCGCAAGTGGACTACATTTATGAGCAGCCGCCGGATGAGCTGTTCCGTTCGCTGCTGCCGAAGTATGTCAACATCCAGATTTTTCATGCCTTGCTCGAATCCGTCGCCGCCGAGCATGCGGCTCGCATGACCGCCATGGAATCGGCCACGAACAATGCGACGGACATGATTGATTCGCTGACCCTGGCCATGAACCGCGCCCGCCAGGCGAAGATTACGAAAGAAATTATCGAGATTGTGAGCGGAGCAGCAGCGGCGTCTTGAAAAAGCTTCTAGCGGCTAGCTTCTCGCTGTGCACGGCGTGAAGGCCATGGTAGCCAGAAGCTGAGAGCCAGAAGCTAAGAGCTAGGAGCTGATTTTTAAATGCCAGAGAACATCGGACACGTAATCCAGATAGCCGGTCCTGCGGTGGACGTGCAGTTTGTGGAAGGCGCCATGCCACCGATCTACGAGGCGCTGAAGGTCGTCGACGACGGCTTCACCGTGCCATTTCCTATTAACGTCATCCTGGAAGTGCAGCAGCACCTGGGCGAAGGCCGCGTGCGCTGCGTCGCCATGGAACCGACCGACGGCATGGTGCGCGGCATGAAGGCCATCGACCAGGGCGGGCCCATTTCTGTCCCCGTGGGCCGGGGCACGCTCGGCCGGGTAATGAACGTAATCGGCGAGCCCGTGGACCGGCTTGGTCCCATCGAACACACCAAGGAATTGCCCATCCATCGCCCCGCCCCGCTGTTTGAGGAGCAGGCGACGACTGCCGAAATGTTCGAAACCGGCGTCAAGGTGGTCGATCTGATCCAGCCCTTCCTCAAGGGTGGCAAGATCGGATTGTTTGGCGGCGCGGGCGTGGGCAAGACCGTCGTCATCATGGAGCTGATCAACAACGTCGCCAAACAGCACGGCGGCTTTTCGGTGTTCGCAGGCGTGGGCGAACGCACCCGCGAAGGCAACGATCTCTGGCTGGAGATGACGGAGTCCGGCGTCATCAAGCCGGGCGATCCGGCCAATTCGAAAGCTGCGCTGATTTATGGCCAGATGACCGAGCCGCCCGGAGCGCGCTTGCGCGTGGCGCTGTCTGCCCTGACCGTCGCCGAATACTTCCGCGACGAAGAGGGCGCCGATACCCTGCTCTTCATCGACAACATTTTCCGCTTCACCCAGGCCGGCTCGGAAGTCTCCGCGCTGCTCGGCCGCATGCCCAGCGCCGTCGGTTACCAGCCAAACCTGGCGACCGAAATGGGCGAACTGCAGGAGCGCATCACTTCCACCAAGAAAGGCTCGGTCACTTCCGTGCAGGCCATTTATGTGCCCGCCGACGACTTGACCGACCCCGCGCCGGCCACGACCTTCGCTCACCTGGACGCCACCACCGTGCTCTCGCGCGCGCTGACCGAAATTGGAATTTATCCGGCGGTGGACCCGCTGGCTTCGACCTCGCGCATTCTCGATCCGCGCATCGTTGGCCAGGAGCACTATGACGTAGCGCAGGCAGTCAAGAAGACGCTGCAAACCTACAAAGACTTGCAGGACATCATTGCGATTCTGGGCATTGACGAACTCAGCGAAGATCAGAAGCTGACCGTCGCCCGCGCCCGCAAGATTCAGCGCTTCCTGTCGCAGCCTTTCCACGTGGCCGAGCAGTTTACCGGCGCTGCGGGACGCTATGTCAAGGTCGCCGACACGGTTAAAGGCTTCAAGGAAATCGTAGAAGGCAAGCACGACGACATTCCCGAGCAGGCCTTTTACATGAAAGGTACGATTGACGAAGTAATGGAAGCGGCAGAGAAGCTGAAGGCGGCAGCGTAGAAATCCGTCGTTGGTCGTTCGTCGTCGGCCAATGGCTCTAGCACTTTTAGTTTTTGCGCACGACCAACGACGAACGGCCAACGACGATTATGCCCGACACTTTCCAACTCGAAATCGTGACCCCGGAAAAGATGGTGGTACGCGATGCCGCCGAGGAGATGCAGATTCCCGGCAAGAAGGGATATCTCGGCATTCTGCCTGGCCATGCGCCGCTGATTACCGAGCTGGCGGTTGGCGAAATCACTTATCGCGGCAGCGGAGAAATTCATCATCTCGCCGTAGCCTGGGGATTTGCCGAAGTGCTGCCCGACAAAGTCACCATTCTTGCGGAAACCTGCGAACACCCCGATGAAATTGATCCAAAGCGCGCGCAGGAGGCCAAACAGCGCGCCGAACAGCGCCTGAAGAGTGGGAGCACGGATGTGGATTATGACCGCGCTAAAGATGCGCTACAGCGCGCCGAGACCAGGCTGGAAGTAGCCGCCAAGAAATAGCCTCTATGGAGGCGGCGTCTCCCGCCCTGGCAGGATCTTCACATCCGCCCGGAACTTCTTGTAGTCACGGTAGGTCACGTCCGATTCCACATTCACTCCCTTGAACAGAACCCGCGCATCTAGCTTCAGTGCGACGTGCTTGGGCAGCCAGACTTCGTGGTTCACTTCCGTCTGCTCAATCTGAATGGTGGACCCCTTGTGCACCCGCACCAGGAATAAGCCGACCGAAACCGTATCGATGCACTGAATATCCAGCTTGATCCATTCCTGTTCGACCTCATCCACCCAGGCACGAAAGCGGAACTTGGGCAGGAACCTCGCGTTCCTCTGATGTGGCTCATACCCCGGCCGCGGCTCGGCATCGATCACGTATGCGGGATGGCCGTCGAGGATCTCAGTGCCCACCTGGTGAAAGTTGTAAGCGTCGGCAATCTCTTTGACGAAGGCCCGGTCTTCCTCGCGCTGCTTGTCTTCTTCTTCCAGGCGCTTCCGCCGGTCACGGTCCGATTCATTCTTGCGCTTTTTCATCAGCTTCTGGATTTTGTCTTCTTCTTTGGACGCATCTTTCGGGGGCAGGGGCTTGTCATCCCTGGCAATGAGCCGCTGCACCTGCTCGCCATAAAGCTCCATGACGTCATAGGTCTTTATTTCGGTGGATTTTACCCGGCCGCTGCCATCCAGCCGGTGCTCTTCCATCCGCTCGGTGTAGGTGTAGTTACGCTGCTGCTTGTCGTTCTCCATATCGCGGTCGGCAGCCCGGCGGATAAGATCGCGAATCTGCTCGGGAGAAAGAGTCGCGCTGGCGTTCGCTTCGGTTACGGCTGGCTTGGCCGCAGGTGGCTGCTGCGCGAAAGCAAATGAGCTAAGCGCCAGCAAAAGGGCTGCAGCGCAGAAAGCAATATTGGATGGCGCGCTACTCATTGGACAAGATATTTCCCCGGAAACCAGCCATCACATCCCGACGTCTCCGTTGCGCGGGGGCTCGTGCTTGGGATGGTTAAACAATCCCTCCAGGATGCCCACCCGGAAGGCAGGGGCAGAGTAGCCGTCTGGCCGGTATTCTTCGGGAATGGCGATCCGGTTTCCGTCTCGAACCGAGGAATAGTGGGGCGACATGATTTCAACTCCCGCCGTGTTGAACGTGTCCTGAATATTCTGATGAAGGTCCGAGTAAATTTTGGCCATATGGTTCGGCTGATCGGTATAGGCATTCAACTCGTAATGCACATAGAAATCGTCAAGGGCGGTCTGAAAGATGAAGGGCTGGGGCTCACGCAGGATATGCTCCGTCGAGGTCGCTGCCTCCAACAGGAGTTTGTGGACCGCTCGCCAGGGCGCATCGTAGCCAATCGTGACTGTCGTGTGGAGAACCAGTCCACCTTTCTGCTGCACCGAAGCACTGAAATTGACGATGTGGCTTCCCAGCACCATGGCATTGGCAATCGTGACTTCCACGTTCTTGATGGTGCGGACGCGAGTGATCAAAAGGGTTCGTTCCGTGACATCCCCCACGGTATCGGCGATCTTTACCCGGTCGCCGATTTTGAACGGCCGCATGTAGGTGAGAATGACTCCGGCAACGATGTTGGCGACTGCGGATGTGGATCCCAGAGAAAAAAGGACGCCCAAGAAAATAGACACGCCACGAAAAGCCGGGGAATGCGACCCGGGCAAATAAGGGAAAACCACGATCAGGGTGAGGGCAATCGCCAGAAAGCGAACGATTTTGTAAGTGGGCTCCGCCCATTCGGAGTAAAAGCCGGAAACCGTAATCGTTCCGCGGCCCAGTTCTGTGAAGATCACCTTGATGAACTTGACCAGATAAAACGATACCAGGCCGATCACCGCGATGAAGAACACGTTGGGAAGATAGGAAACGATCGCGTTACCCACGATCCGCAAAGGAGAGAGCACATAGGCAACCAGAATCTGTGCGTATCCCCGCGTCCAGGGGAAGAAACTCAGCACCGTGGAAGCGTAGAAGTAGAGAGCAACTACCAGGATTGCGAAACGCAGCAGCTTGGCCGTTCCGATGGCAAACTGGGTGATCCGGTAAGCCGGCAGCAGTTCGAACCTCTGAATCCTGAGGGAACGAATCCGCGTGCCTTGCCAGCCGGAAAGAGTCCGGTAGAGCTTGGGAAACACCGCTTTCAGGATGCGAAGCAGCAGCAGCAGAATCGACGTGGCAATGACGCCGTAAAGCAGGCCAAGCAGGAGGCTTTTGAGGCTGTATTGCTTCTGCAGCGCCAGAAGGGCGGTGCGAATGCGGCCGGCATAGTCGGTCGCTAGTGCCTGCCGGGACTGGCCCGCCGCTTTGGCATCCTGATCGGTCACGCTCATGACCACCAAGTCATTCGCCAGGATGTCAGTCGCGCCTTCCGTGTCCGCCGTGGCGAGAGAAGTGGGTTTGAATCTTACGTCTTTGGATAAGTCCTGGATGCGCTTGCTGATCGCAGCCGCGCGAGCTTCGGCCGGGAAGGAGAGCACTCCTCTCACGGAGAACAGTGTCTTGCGATCAACCGTGACTTCCGCCTGAGGTACTGGCGGTGATTCCTTTACCGGTACTTTAGGCGGGGACTGTCCGTTCGCTGCCGAAAGTAATACAAGCGCAAGGCTGCCGCGCAACAGCCATTTCAACTGTCTTATAGTCGGAGTCATGATGTTTTTCCCTCCACGTTCCTTTGGCTAGGGGATTCTAGCCGAAAGGAGACAGGGCTGGAGGGACGCTGCAGAGGGCAGGGGCGAACCTGGCCGATGTGGTTATTGCCTATACCCCGGCCCGTGCAACCCTCTCCCCGGGCGCTCCTCGGTGATCTTGCCATCGAGCACCACCGGCCGGCCATTCACGAAAACATCCTTCACTCCCCGCGAATAGTGCAGCGGATCGTTGTACGTGGCAACGTCCTGAATCGTCGCCGGATCGAACAGCACCACGTCCGCCATCATGCCCGGCCGCAAAATTCCGCGGTCCATGATTCCGACTCGGCTGGCCGCCAGCGACGTCATCTTGCGCACGGCTTCTTCCAGGCTCATGGTGTGCTCTTCGCGAACGTACTTGGCAATCACCCGGGGAAAGGTGCCGAATGCTCGCGGATGGGCTTTGCTGGTGCTCAAGGGCCCGTCTTCCGCCTGCGCCGGAGAATCCGAACCAAAGCTCACCAGCGGACTCGAAACCGCCGCCCGAAGATCGGCCTCTTGCGCAATGGAAATGACCACTTGCGTCTGGCCATCGTCGGCAATCGCGATGTCCATAGCTGCGTCTCTGGGATCCTTGCCCATCTGGCGTCCGATCTCTTCCAGATTCATGCCTTCATATTTGCGCAGCTCGGGTTTGAGCGCCTGCACGATCATCACTCCCTTGGCGCCGCCCGATCCCCGCCACTGGTTCTCCCAGGTAGTGCCCGGCTCGTCCATCTCTTTCTTCGCACGCGCACGCTGCGCGGGATCTTTCAGCCGCTGGATCATTTTGTCGGTGCCGCCTTCCGACACCCAACTCGGGAAACACGCGACCAAGCCGTTGGAGGCGCGGGTGTAAGAGTAGACGCTGGCGGCCACATCAATGCCGCGGGCCCGGGCCGCTCCAATTCTTTTCAGAACCTCCGGCATCTTGCCCCAGTTCTCGCTGTACGCGGCTTTCAGGTGCCAGATCGTGCTGGAAATATCCGCGCGTTGCGCAATCTCGAACACTTCGTCCAGCGATTGAAAGATGCGGTCGCCCTCCGAACGCTGGTGGGTAAAGTAAACGCCGCCGTATTGCCGGGCCACTTTAGCCAAATCCACAATCTCGTCGGTGGAGGCGAACGAGTCGGGCACATACTGCAGCGCGGAACTCAGGCCGAACGCTCCCTGCTGCATAGCCTGCGCCACTAATTGGCGCATTTGCTCGAGTTCGGCGGCGGTTGCGGGGCGGTTCTCCTTGCCGATAACGTACGCGCGTAAACCCCCGGCACCCACAAACGTGCCCAGGTTGATCGCCGGGTGGGCACGGTCCAATCGCCGCAGGTAATCGTCCAGCGACCGCCAATCCAGCTCCACGTCATATCTCTTGGCGATGTCCTGCAAATCCGCCAGCAGCCGCTCGTTCACCGGCGCAATGGAAGTCCCTTCGCCGGTAATCTCGGTGGTCACGCCTTGGGTGATTTTGCTGGCAGCGCGATTGTCCACAAGCAAGTTGAATTCCGACTGGCCCTGCACATCGATAAACCCGGGCGAAGCCACCAACCCCCGGGCATCGATGCGATTTTTCGCCGTGGCGTCGTGCAAATCTCCCATGGCCGCGATATGGTCGCCGACAATTCCAATATCGCCGCTGAACCAGGCAGCGCCCGTGCCATCCACAATGTGCGCTCCGGTGATGACAAAATCGTACTTCGTCTGTTGCGCCCCGGCCAGGTGGGCACACAGCAGAACAATAGAGGCGACGTAAGGAAACAGTCGAAATTTTGTAGTCACGAGCAGCCTTTCAAAATTGGAGTGGTGGGATTATATAGGCTCGTTGCGTCCCCGGACGCTGACGCGCAATAGAATAATTTGCTTTCGTCAGCCGCCAGGAGGCCAGCGACGTTCAGGCCGGCAATACTATTTTCGATTAACCCCACTTAACTCCTACTCTATAATGCTGACTAATGATCACCGTCTCCAAAGAAGACTACCTTAAAGCCATTCTCGAAGCGGAGAGCGAGGGAGAAGCTGTCATTTCGGCCACGCTCGCCCACTGGCTTTCGGTCTCGCCTCCCGCCGTGACCATGGCGCTGCGCCGGCTCAAGAAAGATGGCCTGGTGCGCGTGCATACGGATGGGCACGTCGCCCTGACCGCCGCCGGGCGGAAAATCGCCCGCAAGCTGACCCTGCGCCATCATCTGATCGAGCGCATGTTGTCCGAGATGTTCGGCATGGAATGGTACAAGGTTCACGACGAAGCCGAACGCCTGGAGCACGCGGTCTCGCCGGATTTTGAGACGAAACTGCTGGCCAGACTGGGTCGCGGCGGCGTTTGCCCGCACGGCAATCTCAGCGAACTGGAAAGCCCGCAGAGCCGGCGGCGGCGCGGCCTGCTGCTGCTTTCGGAGGCCGAGGCCGGCAAGCGCTACCGGGTAAGCGGCATCTATGAACGTGATCGCCACCTGCTGGAATTTCTGGAAGCCCGAGGCATCCGCCCCGCAGCCGAACTGGGCTTGGACCAGAGTAATTACGACAAGACGCTTTCCATTCGAACTACGGCCGGCCCGGTGGTCCTGGGCCGCCCTGCCGCCGAAAAGATTTGGGTTTCCCGCCTGCCTTCCCGTCTGGTATAGTGATTAACTATAGTTAACTAAATAGCATATATGGCAGTTGAGCACGTACGCCGTGGAGACCCCAAGTAAACATGAATGAAGCGCGCGGGCAGAAGGACGGCAACACGGCGGCCAGCGCTCCGCCCCACTCCTCGCCGGCTCATCTGTCCCTGGAGGGCGTGCACGGCTCCATCGAGGTGCCCCACCACCAGGCAGGATTTTGGGAGCAGTGGCGCGCCTTCGTCGGCCCGGCGATTCTCGTCAGCGTCGGGTACATGGACCCCGGCAACTGGGGCACCGACCTGCAGGGCGGCGCTCAGTTCAAGTACGGATTGCTGTGGGTGGTGGGCCTGGCCAGCCTGATGGCCGTTTTTATGCAGGTCATCGCCGCCCGCCTGGGTGTCGTGACCGGAAAAGATCTGGCGCAATGCTGCCGCGATTGGTATCCGCGATGGACGCGCTGGCCCAATTGGATGCTGAGCGAAGTCGCCATCGGCGCCTGCGATTTGGCGGAAGTCCTGGGCAGCGCCGTCGCTCTCAATTTGCTGTTTCACATTCCGCTGCTATGGGCTGTGATCATCACCGGTCTCGATGTGCTCCTGCTGTTGGCCTTGCAGGGCTTTGGCATGCGCACCATCGAAGCCGTGGTCCTGGTATTAGTTGCCACCATTTCGGTGTGCTACTTCATCGAGATTTTTGTTCTTCCCGAGACCCAGCCCAGTTTTCTGGAGATGGGCCGCGCTCTTATCACGCCGCACTTCCGCCAGGCAGGAATGCTGTACGTAGCCATCGGCATCATCGGCGCCACGGTGATGCCTCACAATCTTTATCTGCATTCCGCGCTGGTTCAAAGCCGCAAGCTCCAAAAAGACGAGCCTTCCATTCGCAGCGCGCTGCGCTTCAATACCATTGATTCGGTCGCGGCCCTTACCGTCGCCTTCTTTGTCAACGCGGCCATTCTGGTATTGGCGGCGATTGTGTTCTTCGGCAAGCAGAGCGTTACCGTGCCGGGTGGGCAAGTGGTCACATTCAGTGCGGATAGTGACTGGATTCGCGTGGCTTACCTGACTTTGGCGCCTTTGCTGGGCACCGCCGCGGCCAGCACATTGTTTGCCGTGGCGCTGCTGGCCAGCGGCCAGAGCAGCACCATTACCGGAACGCTCGCCGGCCAGGTGGTGATGGAAGGCTTTATGCACTGGCGGATCAAGCCGTGGGTGCGGCGTCTGATTACCCGCGGCCTGGCTATTCTGCCCGCGGTGTTCATCATTGGCCTGCGCGGCGACGGTAGCGTTACCGATCTGCTCACCCTGAGCCAGGTAGTACTGGCGCTGCAACTCCCGTTCGCCATGTTTCCCCTGTTGCATTTCACCAGCTCGCGGGCGCGCATGGGAGCCTGGAAGAACGGTTGGCTGCTGATGATCGCGGGCTGGGCCAGTGCTATTCTGATCACTCTTATGGATATATACGGCCTGCCGGACTCCCTGCGAGCTGCCTGGCAGGTAATCGTCGGGGGATAGTTTGGAATCTGCAGTTTCTGGTAAACGAAAATCGTGCCCCAGGAAAATTGTGCCCCAGGTTCACGCCCTGCTTTTGGGCGTTAACCTGGGATGGCGCTGCCCAATCGCAGCCTACGAACTTTCAGGCTGATTAAACCAAACCTATGTACGACACCATTCTCCTAACCCTCGACGGCACCCCGACCGATCGCGTCATCATCGAGCACGTAAAGCAGCTCGCCAAGCTGGCCCACAGCCGCCTGGTGTTACTGCACGTCGCCGACGGATGGGCCGCCCGCACCTACGGCCCCGACGCCGTGAGCCGCGAAATCACCGAAGACACCGCCTATTTGGAAAAAGTCCGCGCCGAGTTTCAGGCCGAAGGCATTCTCACCGAAGCCGAACTGGCCTACGGCGACCCGGCGAGCGAAATCATCAAGTGGGTCCAGCAGAAAGGCTGCGATCTGGTCGCCATGAGCACTCACGGCCACCGATTCCTGGCCGATATATTTCTCGGTACGACGGCGAGCCGCGTGCAACACAAAATTAGCGCGCCGGTTTTGCTGCTCAGAGCTAAATAGGTATTGGAAAGTGGCAACCTGTCCGAGCCTGTGTGGGGACGGGGCCTGCCCCGTCCCGGTCGAGCGAAGCTCGACAGTGAGCCGCGCGGTCTCCGCCTCCCACAATCTCCCCCCAACCAGCTAAACTAATCTTCAGGAAGGCGAACCATCCATGAACAGTTTCAACAGCCGCTCTACCCTCAAAGTCGGCAGCAAGGAATACGAAATTTACCGGCTGGACGCGCTCGACCGTCAGGGCATCTCCACCAAACATCTGCCCTATTCGCTTCGCATTCTGCTGGAGAACCTGCTGCGCACCGAAGATGGCCGCAATGTAAAAGCCGAAGATATTCGCGCCCTTGCCTCCTGGAACAAGAAGTCCAAGCCGGAAAAAGAAATCGCCTTCACCCCCAGCCGGGTGCTCTTGCAGGATTTCACCGGTGTCCCCTGCGTCGTCGACCTCGGAGCCATGCGCGACGCCATGAAAAAACTTGGCGGCGATCCGAAAAAAATCAATCCCCTTCAGCCCGTCGAGTTAGTCATTGACCACTCCGTGCAGGTGGACGAATTCGGCACCCCGCAAGCTTTTCAGCTCAACGCCGAGCTTGAATTCATTCGCAACAAAGAGCGCTACGCCTTCCTGCGCTGGGGCCAGACCGCTTTCCACAACCTCGCCATCGTTCCGCCCGACACCGGCATCGTTCACCAGGTGAATCTCGAATATCTGGCGCGCGTGGTCTTCGTGCAGGAATCGAACGGCAAACGCACCGCCTACCCCGACACATTGGTAGGCACCGACAGTCACTCGACAATGATAAATGGGTTGGGGGTGCTGGGGTGGGGCGTGGGCGGCATTGAGGCCGAGGCCGCCATGCTGGGGCAGCCCGTGTCGATGCTGATTCCGCTGGTGGTTGGCGTCAAGCTCACGGGCAAGTTGCACGAAGGAGCGACGGCTACCGATTTGGTTTTGACCATCACGGAGATGTTGCGTAAGCATGGCGTGGTCGGCAAGTTCGTCGAATATTTCGGGCCGGGACTGCATGAACTGCCGCTGGCGGATCGCGCCACCATCGCCAATATGTCCCCGGAATACGGGGCCACGTGCGGCATTTTCCCCGTGGATAAAGAAAGTTTGAAGTATCTGCGGCTCACCGGGCGATCCGAAGAACAGATCGCTCTGGTGGAAGCTTATTGCCGCGAGCAGGGTCTGTTTCATGATGAGAAGACTCCGGAGGCGGAATATTCCGAACTTCTGTCCCTGGATTTGGCGTCCGTCGAGCCCAGCCTGGCCGGGCCGAAGCGCCCGCAGGATCGCGTCCTGCTCTCGCAGGCGGGCGAGTCGTTTCGCACTTCCCTGCCCTCGCTCATCAAACCCAAGGCGAAGACTTCGGCTGGTCCCGCGAACGGCAACCAGAAGCGATGGGAGACCGAAGGCGGCAATCCCACGGCGGTCGGCACCGAAGATCCGAACGTGCATGAGCATGTGCCTGAGGGTGTGAAGTCTGCGTTGCAGCATGGCTCGGTTGTCATTGCCGCCATCACTTCCTGCACCAACACTTCCAATCCCTCGGTGCTGATTGCCGCGGGTCTGGTGGCGAAGAAGGCTGTAGAGAAAGGCCTTTCGGTTCCCGCGTGGGTGAAAACGTCGCTGGCTCCCGGCTCCAAGGTGGTGCGCGATTATCTGGAGAAGGCCGGTCTGCTGCCGTATTTGGAGAAGCTGAAATTTCATTTGGTCGGCTATGGCTGCACCACGTGCATCGGCAACTCCGGACCGCTGCCTGCCGAGGTTTCCCAGGCGGTGGACGAAAAAGATCTGGTCGTCGCCTCGGTGCTTTCCGGCAATCGCAACTTCGAGGGACGCATCAACTCGGAAGTCCGCGCCAATTATCTGATGTCGCCGCCGCTGGTGGTGGCCTTTGCGCTTGCCGGACGCATCGACGTCGACCTGCGCAAAGACCCGCTGGGCAAAGGTAAGGACGGCAAGCCGGTGTATCTTGCCGACGTCTGGCCCTCGCGGCAGGAAGTCGATTCGCTGATTCAGCAGAGCATTTCCTCCGACATGTTCCGGCGCAGCTACGGCGAGGTCTACCACGGCGACGAGCGCTGGCGCGGGTTGCCGGTGCCCAAGGGCCAGACCTACACCTGGGAGAACGCTTCCACCTACATCCGCTGCGCGCCCTACTTTGACGATATGGCGCTCCAGCCCACGCCAGTCGAGGACATCGCCAAAGCCCGCGTGCTGGCGCTGCTCGGGGACAGCGTCACCACCGACCACATTTCTCCCGCCGGCTCCATTAAGAAAGACAGCCCGGCGGGAAAATATCTGCAGGAGCATGGCGTCAAGCCCGCCGACTTCAACTCCTACGGCTCGCGGCGCGGCAATCACGAAGTCATGGTGCGCGGCACCTTCGCCAACGTGCGCCTGCGCAACAAAATGGTTCCCAGCCTCGAAGGCGGATTCACCAAACACCTGCCCGATGGCGCGGAGATGAGCATTTTCGACGCCTCGGAAAAATACCTGGCCGAAAAAGTTCCGCTGGTGATTCTTGCCGGCAAGGAATATGGCTCCGGCTCCTCGCGCGACTGGGCCGCCAAGGGCCCCCTGCTGCTGGGCGTGCGCGCCGTGATCGCCGAGAGCTACGAACGCATCCACCGCTCGAATCTGGTCGGCATGGGCATTCTCCCGCTACAGTTTGTTGCCGGAGAGTGTGCGCAATCGCTCGGCTTGACCGGGGAAGAAGTGTTCGAAATCGGCGGCATTCGCCCGCTGATCGAGAAATTCGCGTCCGGCAGCCAGCTAACCGTCAGCGCGGATGGCAAGGAGTTCAAGGCGCTGGTGCGGATCGATACGCCGCAGGAGGCGCTGTACTACGCCAACGGGGGAATTTTGCAGTATGTGCTAAGGCAGTTGCTGGGGAAGAATTGATTTTGATTGGTGGCTATATGGAGGCGGGCGATTCGCCTGCTGGTTATTTGTTTTGACATGCCCTGCCCCCTTTCCTGCACTTAACGCACGGAAGTCAATCTCCGGTCCGAAACCGAATCCCGCCCCAAGAGCTGGCTACTAAGACAGGCCGTGCTCCCGATCAACTCGTCGAAGCCGCCATGGCTGGATACCTCCAGGAACTGGCCCAAACGGGTTTGTCGGCTCCTGAACCCGAGAGCGAATTGGGATGTGCTTGCTAAGGCGTACGGAGATGTTCTGGCTTGAACTCTGCTTTGCGGAAATTGCCGAAGGCCCCCTGCGCTTCGACGCTCAACGTTTGGAAGACAAACCGGACTCATCCCAATGAGCTCATTGAAATGCCGTCAGGGAAGCAGTCCTGTCTTGCTCCATTTCGGCCAGGTCGCCGAGGATTGAAGTCCTTCGGCGTATTTCGCTCCGCACTGAAATCCGCGGTAGCGCCCTGTAATCTCAATCATCTCCAAATAGCTGATGCCGTACTGATTCTCGAGCCACGACGACTGACTCTTGTGGCAGGCAAGCATCTCGCGTTTCAATGAAAACGTCTCATTGATATCCACATAGTGTTGTGGCACAAAATCGATGCCAGCCAAAGTTTCCATGTAGAAAATCTCGGGAATCCTTTCGCAGGGGGGTACGAGGTCTTTATATTCGGGACTGTTGTCATAACGCGAATATCCCAAAGGATGCTGCCGGTTATCCGGTGATCAGGATGGTAGTCGGTCGGTGCGTGTGTAATGACCACGTCGGGGCGAACCTGCCGCACAAGATCCAGAAATGCAAGTCGGGTTTGTTCTGTCGAAAACAAAAATTCGTCCGGGTAATTCATCCAATAGAAGTCAGCTCCGATCACTCTCGCGGCGGCGGCGGCTTCCTGGTGACGAATTTCGGCAATCTCTTCCCGGGGAAGCGTGGCAGAGCCTACTTCGCCGTTGGTGGCGACTGCCATGCTGACGTGATGGCCGCCGCGCGCGTACTTGGCAAGCGTGCCTGCGCAGAGAATCTCCAGATCATCGGGGTGTGCACCCACCGCAAGAATTCGCATTGAGCCTCCCACTTTCAAGCAGTTCTTCTTTCGTACTCCCCTAATTCCTGACTTTTGTTTAGAATCTCTAATCGATAAGCAAATTTATACATGGTTCTCCCCGTCAAACGCACCAATCTACGCAATCGCTTGGTCAGAAACTTATTCCAAGCGATCATCAAGGGCGAATTCAAACCCGGTGATCGCTTGCTGGAAGGCCGCCTAGCCCGCCAGCTAGGAGTTGCCCAGAGCACTCTGCGCGAGGCATTACAAGACCTCGAGCACCAGGGGTTGGTCACGAAATATGACAATCGTGGCACCTTTGTTACCGATATCTCTTTGGAAGAGATTGACCAGCTTTATGCTGTACGCAAGCAACTGGAGCCATTCGCTGCTTCATTGGCGCGCATGCGCATGACATCCGCCGCTTTTGCCGAACTGACCGACCTCCTGAACCAAATGCATAGTGCAGGAAAGAATCATGATTTGATGGCGCTTGCATTGGCCGATCTGGAGTTTCATCAGAAAGTCTGGCACCTTTCCGGTAACCGTTGGCTGGAACGGGCCTTGAAGCTGGTTGGCCCTCCGTTATTGGCTTTTGACTACGTCGCTCTATACGGGGCTCCCACGTATGATTTTGAGAGAGCCTATTGCCAGCACGAATCCCTGCTTGCAGCTCTAAACACCGGCACCGGACAGGATGCGGCTAGATTCTTTGAAGAAATGCTCGATGTGTTCAGAACCCAGGACATTGGCAACCTGCACGCACTTGGCACGAAATCGAGCGAACGAGGTTCTACTGCCAAGCCACGCAGTGTTGCCAAACGTCTTTCACGTCGTCGAATGCGCTCCTCCAGTTAAGACAGTGACAAAATCGCCAGCGCAATCATCCCGCACAACACTCCTACACCGGAACGCAGGCTGATTTTCTGTTTCAAGAGGATCATTCCTAAAATTACTCCTGCCGGAATTACCAGGCCATTGGTAATGGGGTAGACAATCAGCCCCGCTTGGCTGCTGGTCTTCGCAACCGCACCCAGGGCGAGAATCGTCAGAACGATTCCGCACCAATGCGTGAGGGCGGAGAAGGCGGCTACGCCTATCAGGGCCCGACTCGGTCTATAGAAACGGTCGGTTTTCCATGCGATGGGCGCAACCAGCAGGCCACTCAGCCCGTAGAAATACAGTGTGAATAGTGGCGCAAGAGCCGGCGGTACAAAGCGGAACATAACAGCTAGCCACCCGTTCAACAAGAACGCAAGGCTGATCCAGCCCAGCCAGCCGCCCTTTAGAGATCGTGGCTCCAAGCTCCGGAATCCTCCTCCGATCAGAACGATGGCTAGTAGTGTCAGTAGAATCCCCGTTGCCTTTGTCCAACTGAACTTGTCTCCGAACCACAAGATAGAAAACAAGATCGGTAGCATGACGGAAAGGTTCAGAATGGTCCAGTTGGTCGCAATGTTACGGTCTCGTGATGCCTTAAGGTATGCCGCCGTAGTGAGAGGAAATGTCAAAGCCCCAACCAGCCCGAGCCAAAAGAACTTCGGTGCATAGAGAGGCAACTTCAAGAGCAGCGATGCAGCGAGGCCCAGCAGAAAACCTGTGAGCATCTTGAACAGGTTGAAGGTCCATACTGGATACCCGCGTTTGCCGGCAATTTCGAGCGAAATTCCCAGAAGTCCGTAAATAGATGCGGCTGCAAGAGCCAGTAAAATTCCAATTGTCATTGTCAAATTACAGGGTCAAACTGAGACCGCCATCAACCACGAGATCGGTCCCTGTCATGTATGTACATTCACGAGCAGCCAGGAAGAGCGTCGCAGCCGCGATATCCGAAGCGGTACCCGCGCGCCTCAAAGGAATTCGTCCTGAATCCAGGTAATAGTTCTGAAAATGACTAGTGGTTGTTTCGTCCACTCCATCCACCATGGACAGCTTGGTGTTACCGACGAAGCCCGGGGAAATCGAATTAACCAGAACATTAAAAGGCGCAAGTTCGATTGCCAGGCTGCGTGTGAGTTGTGCTATGCCTCCCTTGGAGGCAGCATAGGCAGACGCCCCAGGCTCGGAAATCTTTTGGTGGATCGAGCTGATGTTAATAACGCTTCCTCCGCCACGCTTGCGCATTGCGGGTACAGCCGCTTTGGCCAGCAGAAATTGTCCGGTTAGATTTGCCTGCAGGACCTCATTCCATTCCTGATAGCTCAAATCCTCGAGTTTCCTTGCTACCGAGATCGCCGCATTGTTGACCACAATATCCAATCCGCCAAAGTGGGTACTGGTCTGCAAGACCATTTCTGTTACTTGCTGTGGATCACCAACATCGCCAGGGACAGCAACAGCACTGCCTCCCTGTGCTGTGATTTCTGTGACCACGGTTTCGAGAGGTGTTCGGGAGCGGCCAACCAGCGCGACACTTGCCCCGTGACTGCAGAAAAGCTTGGCGATCGCCTTTCCGATCCCAGTGCCCGCCCCGGTAACAATGGCAATTTTGTCCTTCAGCTTCATATGGTTGGGCAAGGTTCGTAATGCGAGATCATCCTCCAGGCCTTCAACTACACCATTTGCAGAGAGGCGATTGCATCTTCGTTCAGGTCCACTCCTAAACCCGGTTCCTGGGGGATTAGCAATTGTCCGTTCCTGGCGCGAATCTTCTGTTTGGTGATGCATTCTCTCAATGCAGTGCCGTCCTGGACCACATATTCTGCAATCAACGCGTTCGGTACGGCGGCGAGCAGATGCAAAGCCGCTGCAACATTGATATATGTTGTGAAGCCGTGATTTGCTACTGACTTCCCATGGTCTGCGGCCATATAGGCAATCTTCATCGCCTCGGTGAAGCCGCCGCAGCGCGTAAGGTCGAGCTGCACTACATCGACATCGCCCTCCAGAATCAGCCGCCGAAAACTGTGGCGGCCGCTCTCTTGTTCACCGGCGGCAATGCGAATATCGGTAGCAGCAGCTAACTTCCTATAGCCCGCATAGTCGTCTGCCGCCAGGGGTTCTTCTAGCCAGAAGATGTTGTAATCAGAAAAAGCGCGGGCGCGATGGATGGCGGTTTTTGCGTCCCACACTAATCCTGCATCGACCATCAAGTCTCCCTGGTTACCCAGTCCTTCCCGGGCCTCCGCAACCAATTGGATGTCAGTTCGTTCGTTGCGTCCCATCGGTCCCCATCCAAATTTGACCGCATCAAAGCCCTGGTCGCTAAGCCGTCGCGCTGCCTCACCAGTTTCTCGCGGAGTTTCTTCGAAGAGCAGGCTCGCATAGCAGCGAATACTGTCGCGGAACCCGCCGCCAAGCAGTTTCCATATAGGCATCCCCAACTTCTTGCCCTTAATGTCCCATAGCGCTATGTCGATGCCGCTCATGGCATGAATGCCGATGCCGAAACGGCCCGCATAACTGTTCTGACGGAACATCTTGTCCCACAAATATTCGGTTTCGAAGGGATCCTCGCCGATCAATAGATGCTTCAATCCGGAGGAAATTGAATGAGAGTAGGGGCCCAGGATCATGCCTTGCGCCGCCAGAGGAGCGGAGTCAACCTCGCCGATTCCGGTAATGCCTTCGTCCGTGTGTATACGCACGATCAGAGCGTCCTGGCCGCTGTCGCATTGTTCCTTGACGTACTTGGAGCGAACGTAAATAGCTTCCACGTCGACAATTTCCATGATTCAGATCCTTCCGCCAAATAATACTCACGGCTAGCCAACGATCACGAAACTAATCCCAAAGCTGGTCCGTGTGAAAAGAGGAACAAACGGTGCCAGCGACGGGTCTCTTTACATGAAACGATAATCGATTTATATGGTTATGTAAAGCCGAAGCAATCATCAGTTGCATTGGAACTGCCCCTACCTTTATGGTTTGGCCCAGTCTGTTTTTTGAGTTGACAGTCGCCGCCAACCCATGTTATCAAACCTGCGTCATCGAAAATCGATAATCGACTGATGTCGAATTCAAAACAGAGGCCCACTATGCAAATCTCCCCTTCGCGCCGATTGGAACACTACAAGTTTTCACCCTTAGCCGCTTTCCTTGCGGCTCTGGCTTTGCTGCTGATGAGTACCGTTCAGCTACCAGCGCAATCGCGAACGGCCGCTATTGTGGGAACTGTTACGGACTCCTCCGGTGGGGTGATCGCAGGCGCCACTGTCACCGTGACAAACACCCAAACCCGCGAGACGAAAACCACCACCACCAGCGTTCTCGGCGAATACACTGTTCTTGACCTTCTCTATGGCCGCTATGATGTCACCATTGAGAAGGCCGGATTCAAGAAGCTGGATCGCCCAGACCTGACGCTGGAAATTGGCCAGCGTATCAAGGTCGATGCCGCGTTGGAAGTGGGTGCGGTCAGTGAAAGGGTCGAAGTAAAGGGCGATGCACCACTCTTGTCTACCCAGACTGCCACGGTCAACCAGGTCATCTCCTCAAAGGAAGTCAAAGATCTTCCACTCAACGGGCGAAACTGGTTGGACCTCGCTGCGTTATCAGCTGGTGCAGTTACCCCCCGGGCTGGCACCGGCCCGTTCTACAACGTAGGTAGCGCGATATCGGTGAACGGAAACAATGCCGATATGAACTCCTTCACAATTGACGGTATTGAGAACAACGCGCCACTCGCTTCCAACCAGGCTTTAAATCCAACCATCGATTCGATTCAGGAATTCAGCATCGAATCCACCATTACCCCGGCAGAATATGGCCGTGCCGCAGCACAAATCAATGTGGCCACAAAATCCGGGACGAACGCGTGGCACGGTGGTCTTTATGAGTTCTTCCGCAACGACAAACTCGATGCTAAGAACTATTTTGATACCGGAGACAAGCTGCCGCTTCGTCAAAATACGTTCGGGGGAACTATTGGGGGGCCAATTTTCAAAGACAAGAGCTTTTTCTTCTTTTTCTTACGATGCCACGCGCGCCCGGATTTCGTATCCCGCATTTGCAATTATTCCCCCTGCCGCCTTCATGCAGGGTGATTTCTCTGCGTTTCCTGAGCAACTCACGGACGGCTTCGGCAACCCGCTTCCGGGTAATCAGGTACCCAGTGATTCGATTCACCCGAAAGCGGCCGCGTTATTGGCCTTATACCCGCAGCCGAATTTGACTAACGACCCAGTGTTCAACTACGCCACTGCAATCAGAGACTCGAACGATCCCTACCAGTGGTCACTCCGCGTTGATCATACTCTTAGCGAAAATGATCGGGTCTTCGTTCGTGCCAGCGTGAAGAGTGGGGTTGATTCAACCAATGGGCTCTTTCCTATCGGCATTGGGAGCCAAAGTGTGGGAACTCCCGGCAAAAGCATTGGACTGTCCTACACGCACACCTTCACTCCCAATATCCTGAATACTTTGCGCCTGGGCTACAGTTATTTTGACTTGCGCATAGTGCCCGAAGGCTTTGAGAAACAGTATGACCCGATCTTCCACGCGCCCGCGATTGAAGATCCGAGGCTCAATTTCTTTGGCTTCAGTCTGGCGGGTTACGACGGCATCGGCTTTGGAAACATTTGGCTCAAAGAGCCAGATAACACCTACAACCTCGTAGACACCTTGAGTTGGGTGCATGGCAAACACGCATTCAAAATGGGCGTTGATATTCAGCGTTGGCATAACAACCTCGCCGAGAGCGCCCCTTACAGTATGGCCTTCGACGGGCGCTTCACTGGAAACTCGGTCGCCGACATGCTTTTTGGCTATGGTGCGAGCGCCTCCTCTTTCGGCGGCCACTTCCGGCAAAACCTGAGACGCTGGGACCACGCCGTTTTCGTACAGGACGACTGGCGGATTAGCCAAACGTTGACCATGAATCTTGGATTCCGTTGGGACTATATTGGGCCTTTAGCGGATGCTGACAACAACCTGGAAAGCTTTGACTTGGCGACCGGGAAGCTTCTATTAGTAGGCACACCAGACTATCCCACGGGCAACAGTAACCGAGGGTTCCGAGATCTGAACAATTTTGCTCCACGCGTTGGAGTGTCTTGGAATCCTTCGCGGCTACCCAACACTGTCTTTCGCATGGGATACGGCGTGTTCTATGTGCCCTCTGAGGGCCAGTTCGATCTGATCTATGGCCCGAAGGACGATCCTTTCCTGACTTTTAATGGAGATGTCTCCATCCCACTGGTCTCAGTCTGGATAACCCTGCTCCTCTCGGCAGCGCCGCCGGCGGTCTGCCAGCCGTGTCCGCCAACGACGTCCACATCCGAACGCCCTATGTGCAGCAATGGACTCTCAACATTCAACAGAAACTAAAGGGGAATTTTGTTGTACAAACAGGCTACACCGGAAATCAGGGGACTAAGCTCGGCATCATTCGCCCCTTCAACGTGCCTATGCCGGGGCCTGGCCCGATCCAACCGCGCACTCCCTATCCTGATTTTGGGTATTCCGAACGCAACGAACAGTCTGGCCGTTCGATCTATCACGGGTGGCAAACAAAGGTAGAGAAACGCTACAGCAACGGGCTATCTCTACTGGGGTCTTACACCTGGAGCAAAACCATTGACAACAACTCGTTTCTTGGGGTCAGGCAATTCAATCCATTCGACATCAACCAGGATAGAGGCTTGTCCGATCAGGATGCCAGGCACAAGTTCTCCGCAGGATGGACTTACGAATTGCCTTTCGGTCACGGAAAACCCTTCTTGCAAACCTCTGGTGTGGCGAATCAAATTGTCGGAGGCTGGTCTGTTGGCGGTATTGTGCTGGCGGAAAGTGGAATGCCGTTTACCATCCAACTCGCCGACGATCCGGCCAATTGGGGCATCCAAAATCGGCCCGATATGGTAGGAAACCCGAAACTGCCGAACCCCACGATCCAAGAATGGTTCAACACCTCCGCTTTCGTGGAACCCGCTCTGTACACGATTGGAAATGTACGCCGAAATTCGGTTATAGGCCCGGCACTCCAGAATTGGGATTTAATTTTTGCCAAACAATTCCGCGTCCGAGAGAACCACGTGTTCCAGTTCCGAGGAGAGTTCTTTAATGCCTTTAATCATCCTCAGTTTGAGCGGCCCGGCAGGACTCTCGGATTTGGAAGCTTTGGCGTAATCTCATCAGCCCGCCCCGCGCGTATTATTCAGTTGGGGCTGAAGTACAATTTCTGACGGCCAATGCAGCTTAGCTCTTTGTAGGATTTGCCAGGAATGAAATAAACAACTCCAAATCCGTGGTTCTGGTTGGCAGCGTGAAACTTAGCTGCCCAGCCAGAACCGCACGGAATAAAGATGGTCTACCATCCTCGGCTCACCATCAGCATCTGGGTTTTCCAGGCAGTTCTCGGATTGGGGTTACTAATCTCCTGCGCCCGGGTTGTTGCAGAGACGTCTCTGATAGCTGTCATTCCGAAGCCCCACAAGGTGCTGCCGGGGCGGGTTCCTTCATGCTAGCCCCGAAACCCTCGCGGCTATCAATTCGGCTCAATTGAAAGACATTGGGCAATTCCTATCAGACCAGTTGATGCCAGCCACAGGCTTTAAGTTAGCGGTCAAATCTTCTCGCCCCTCTAAATCGAAAGCTATTGTTTTGCGATTAGATAAATCGCGAAGCGACTTGGGCGCGAAGGATACACGCTCAATTCAACTCCAGAAGGGGAATTGTGATGTCCACTAGCAGGGATGCCAGGGATCAATATTCGTTTCCGCAGCTCTCCACCATTGCAAAAATCGGTTGGACGATGCCGGAAGAAAAGAGTTTCCCGATTGTTCCAACCGGCTTGTGCATTTTTCTTTGACGCCTCGATGTAATGGGAGTGCATTATGGCCGGGAGCAATCGCCGGTACTTTGTAGGACCATTTGTCCCTGGCAGAGGCCAGGTTCCTGAGCAACCGGTTTTGATTCAACTGTTGCGTAGCGACGATCTTGCAAGGCTCGCGCGACAACTCGAGTGAAACGAATATTGGCGGGAATGTCATGGAAAAATCTCCAAACATTGTAGGAGTCTATGCTCCTACAGTTACCGCCTTCGGCCCTGATGAATCGATCAATGAGCACGGCACTCGTGCTTTCATTCGTTATTTACTGGACTCGCAAGTCCATGGGTTGGTGCTTATGGGCAGCGCCGGCGAATTTTGTGCTCTCACTCTGGAAGAGCGAAAGCGAACCATGGAGTGGATTCTCGATGAAGTCAAAGGTAGCGTGCCGGTTTATGCAGGCACCGGTCACTACAGTACGGGTGCGGACGATCGAACTCAGCCGTCATGCCATGGAACACGGAGCCACGGGACTGATGGTCATGCCGCCCTATCTTTTAAGACCCCCCAAGCAGGACGTCCTCGACCATTTTCGTAGGATTCGCGAAGCCGTCCCACTCCCCATCATGATTTACAACGTGCCCGCTCTTTCTGGGGTAAAATATCCCCGCAGGATATTGCAGCGCTCGCCGAGGAAGACGTCATCCATTCCGTGAAGTGGTCGCATAGCGACGTAACGAAAATTCAGGACACACGATTGCTTTGCGGCCCGGAATTCTCCGTTTTCGTAGGAGTCGATTTAGCCGCGATGACCGGGCTTGCATGCGGTGCGGACGGCTACATTCGCGGAATGCCCATGATGGCGCCGCGACTGGCTTGCGAGCTTTTTGAAAATATGTACAAACGACGGAATCTAGTGGCCGGGCAGGCGCTGTGGGCCCGTCTACTGCCTCTCATTCGCTTTGAGTATCAGGCCTTTTCCTCTGACACAGGCGACCCGCACTGGCTGGTTGAGCGGGGAATTCCCGTAGGAGCACCGCGCCTTCCATTGCAACCGCTTTCAAGGTGCCTGTTGGTGGAGGGGGGGACAATGTTTCATCAAACCTCACCAGTTTCTCGCCGCCACCCACACTAACTGAACTTAACACGATCCCTTCCGTCAGTGCTGGGCCCGCGGCAAGCAACACTAGAAGCACAACGTACGGTTTCAAGTACTACAATGCTAGTGCGAATGGAGTATGTCAGTTTATCGATGTGCCAAGTGTCTCCGTGCTCAATCGCAGAACGTGTGCTCCTTCGAGGTTCATGATGTGGAGGGTTGGGTTGAAATTGCGACGAGCCAGATGCGCGTGAGGTACAAGTTGGATTCGGGCAAGTTCACCCCCGAAAGCCTCCGGGTGAGTTGGGCGGAAGCGGACAAACAGCATCAGTGGAAGCCGGGCGACAAGGACGACAAGAACCTGGGAGGTGTACCCGGACTCTTTGATCCCAGCGTCCCTATCTCCGAAACCGCCTGGCCCGTTGAAGTCGTAACTGGGCTATTTCCAATTGGATGACAGCGACACTGCCATCTGGAACCCTGCCACGCAATGGCCGGAACCGCGCCCCAATCGAGAAGAGGCGCAGGATTGGTACTTCTTTATATATGGCCGTGATTACAAAGGATGCCTGCGCGAGCTAGCTCAGCTATTGGGACCAGTTCCCATGATTCCGCGCTACATTTTCGGAACTTGGTTTGGCTCGCGGGCAGCCTATCCCGCAGACAGAATGGGTCCGCATCGTAAGACGTTTTCAGGAAGAAGAGATCCCTACTCGATCTCTCTTACGCTCGACTCCTATTCCACCGCGGCTATCATTTGGAGCTGGCTTCGGCTGGGACCCCGAGCAGTTTCCTGACCCGAAAGGGTTTTTCGACTGGATGAAGAAGAACGGCGTGAAGGTAGCTGTCAACGAGCATGGCGGCCCGATTACGCGACTGAGCGATCCGCACTTTGATCAGGTTCGGCAGGCCATGGGTCTGTCGGAGTCGACCACAAAGATTCATAACAACCTGGCGGACAAGAAATACGCGCGACTCTACATGGACGTACTGCACAAGCCCGCACTGGATCAGGGAATGGCTTTTTGGTGGCAGGACACAAAGATGGAATCGGACATGCCCGGATTGGATTCGCAATTATGGCTGCGGCACGTCGAATATGAGGGACAGGAACGTCTCACCGGCAAACGCGCCTTTGCCTTCAGTCGTCTGCACGAAGACACCTCCAACCCAGCGAAACCGCCGCAGTGGGGAGTGCACCGCTATGGAGGATTCTTCACGGGAGACTTCCCGCCGTATTGGTCGCAACTGGAAGATCTGGTCCCGCTCAACGTGCAGTCAGGTAACGTGCTAGTGCCGTACATCAATACACTGACTGGTTCCGATCGAGTCAGTCGCGTTGGATCATGAGTTGTACCAACGCTGGGCACAGTTCAGTTCATTTGCTCCCGCCTTCTGGTGGCATGGGCTGTTCGGAATGCGCCTGCCCTGGGAGTACGGAGAAGAGTGTCAGGCTAACGTCAAGAAATTCCTCACCCTGCGCTACCAACTTCTACCCTACATCTATACCTACTCGCGTCTGGCTCATGAGACGGGAGCACCTCTGGTTCGCGGAACCTACCTGGAATATCCCGAGCAGGACCCGCCTACACGTTCAACACAGCAGTATCTCTTCGGTGAGTCGCTTCTAGTCTCGCCCATCACTCAGCCGGAGGCAGGCCAACCCGTGCGCAAAGACATTTACCTTCCTGATGGAGAACATTGGTACGACCACTTCCGAGGGCAGATATATAAGGGCGGCCAGGTTCTGACGTATGAGTGCCCGTTAGACCGAATGCCGCTCTTCGTGAAGGCGGGATCGATTCTGCCGATGGCGCCGGAGATGCAATCCACCGATGACTATCCTCTGGACTACTTGATTTTGAACATTTATGCCGGAAAACCGGCGACCTTCCGGCTGTATGAAGATGACGGAACATCGCTGGACTATCGCAAGAATGCCTATGCCTGGACGCCTATCTACTACGCCCCGGCTTCGACTCGGGGTGAGCACGGCATCACTATTGGCCCGACCGAGGGTCAGTATCAAGGACAATCGCCGGCGCGTTCCTATCGCATTCATGTGCATGGCCTCTTCCGGCCTGCGCGCGTGCTGGTGCACGGCCGACTGATTTGCTGAAAAACGGCAACGGGGGAGTCGCGGGCCGAAGGTTGGGTGTGGCACCCGGGCGAGCGAATCACCACCATTGATCTCAGCGCGCCTTCCACCATCGGCAAAGCTATTACGGTGACTGTGGAAGGAGCAGGAACGTTCCCGGATGCGGTTGCGGTGCAAGCTGTGCGGACCTACCGCGAGCGAATCCGCCGGGTGAAAATCTCCGAAAAGTTGTTTTGGGGAGTGCTCATCAGTTTGAATGACATTCAAAAAGGAGCCACACGTATTGCGGGAAACGGATCGAGTGGAACAGATATTGAACGATCTGGTCGATCACGGAGCGGATCTGGAGGCACATCCCGTTGACTTTAAGGGGATGACGGCGTCGATTCTTAACGCATTGATCACGCAACCGTTTGACTCGACACGCGCTTTGCCGGAACTGGATCCACTCGCAGCCAAAGAGACCCTGGCGATCGCGAATGTGGCCTTCAATCCAGAAGAACTGCGCAAGATGACGGCCGAGTTACTGGCCTGCGACCTGGCGGTAAGCGCGAAAGACGCCCCGAAGCAGTCCACAGGATCATTGGTAGGGGTCCTGGTGAATGCGCGGTTCCTCTATGACACGACAATCATTGATCCACCACAGGTTGCCTATGAGCTCGCGTTCCCGGACGATGGTCCCCCGGGCTGGATCGAAATGAGTCGTGACGTGCAGGCCGATGGAGCCGCGACTTTCTCCTGTAGTTCCCCCGTGGCCGCCTGCTCCCGGTCCCCATACGCTGAAGGTCAAAGCAATCGCAACCTGGGGTCCGCATCAAGTGATATTGGAGCGCGCTGTCGTGTGGACCGTGAAACTATCTTAGTTTGGAAAATAATGGACCGGCGAACGTTCCTAGTGACTGCTGCGGTTTTGGCTGGTGACACCAAGCTGGGCATATCCAGCCCACTCCGGCGAGGGCGCACCATTGCACTGGGCGACGATCAAGTTCAGGTTGTATTGGAATACGGAACTGAAGGCTTATTCGAAACACAGTTCCTGGTGGAAAAGCATCCTCTTCTTGGCTTGCGCGGTAGTGCGTGGACGGTTGAGATTGATGGCGCGATTCTTCGGCCAGAGGGAATTGTCTCTCTAGTTCACAAGGAAGAGGGCGGGATCTTGGTACGTAGCGCCGCCTTTCGGGGCGAAACAAACGCAACTGGTTGGGAACTTAGATATGAACTAAGCGGCACGGGACGCATCACTAAGGCGTTTACTCTCTTTCCCAAGCGAGATGGGCAGCTTTCTCGCGTGTCGCTCTGGGATGCCGAATGTACAAGCGAGCCGCGAACTGCTCGCACCAGCATCCAAGACATTGCGGCCCTTTACCGGCAAGGCGAACGCGGCCTGTTTGCGTCGCTGGACTTTCCTTACTCCAATATTTCGACGGCCACTCGAAAGACTACCATCTCGTATCCCCCGTATGACCTTCTGAAGAGTGGCGGTGAGAATACAGCACCCATTCGTTAACACTTGGGTGCTGTGCGCGTCACTGGAAAGAAACAGTACTTTGGCTTCGACGAAGGCGAAGTTGACGCGATGGATAGATACATCCAGCAGCATCACAAGCCTCGTTTTGAGAGGCCGATGTACCTCTTCGGGCATCGATCGTCAACCGATACACGCAGGTTCACGACGATGTCCTCGTGTTCTACAGCATGCGAGATCAGCCGCTGTTGTCTGCAAATAGTGGGTGTGGTGGAACGGGATTTGGATTTAATAAGCCGGCTGGGAATGGAATACTACCAGGTATTTCCCGGAGTATTTGAGTGGCGACCCAACGACCCAAAATCGGCGGTTGACTCGCTGGTGACGTTCGCTCACAGCCGTGGCCTGCGAATTGGCGATTACTCCGCGACCAGCCACGTCTTTTCCCCGCATTTCAACTTTTATCGCAACAAGCTGGAACGGCCCGACTGGCTTATTCAGGACAAGAACGGAAAGCAAAGCGATCTCTACTGTTTCGGCAACCCGGAGTTCGCAGACTTCTATGTCGAAAACAGTCGTTGAGAACTGTCAGCGGTATCAATTCGATCTGCACTGCCTGGATTTACTGAAGTTTGCTCTATGCTACGCCAGCGGCCATGGGCATCCACCGGGCGAAGAGAGTTATTACCATCAGGTCCGGGGCCTCATGCATATCCTCGAAGCGATCAATACGGTTTCGCCGCAGATGATGACGTGGCCTAATTCGGGTGATTTCATTCAGCTCTTGCCAAAACTTGCCTGGTATAGCCCGAACCTCTATTTGACCGATCCTTCTCTTGAAAGGCCGTGGCAAGGCCTGAGCATGACTCGCCTGCTCGACGATAGCCGCCGGGAGCAGATGGTTACACTGCATCATTCTCGGTTTCTTCCATATCGGTTCTTCACTAATTTTCAATATTTTCTGAGCCAGAGCTCGGTTGTGCCCGACATTCGCAATTTCGAATATGGCGCCTTGTCCACGCTGGCTGTAACTCCGAATCTTGGACTTGGAGAGATCAGGCCATGGACCGAGCGGCTGTCTCCGGCGGCGCAGAACAGGGTCGAAGCGTTCTACCAGCGTTGGACAAAGCTGGTGCGGGACAACTACGGTCTTTGGACTAGAACCCGCAGCGCCGGGGATAACCCGGGTATGGGCGCCATCCAGAACGACGGCCATGCCCAAGGCGATCACGGATATATTTTCCTGATCAATCCGAATTATTGGGACAGGACGGTTGATGTTCCTCTCGATCATAGGCTGGGGTTCACCAGTGAAGGAAGCTGCGAAATCGCTGAAATCTACCCGCGTGAATGTTTGCGGTTGACGAGTCAGGGTCCGTGGCCAGCGTTTGGTACCCATCTAGCTATGGATGTTCCCGCACAACAGGTCATTGTGCTGGAAGTGCATCCCGCACCCAAGGAGATTACGGAACCCAGAATTTACGGCCTGCCAGGAGAAATTGAATTTAAGGCTAATTCCGGCCTGCTCAAGACAGCAGGCTCTCAGGGACAGACTGCGCGTTTCGCAGTGATGTTACCGAAAACCAGTCAGCCGATCATCGCAGCCAAAGTCCTAGACTATCCCAAAGAAATTGATCCACGCTTGTCCGCGCCCACTCAGATTGACCTACTCTCGAGCAATACAGACGGTGCATTACTAGAAGTCGTTTTTCGGCGCGGTCGGGCCCCTACCGAATCTGCGATCCTGGCGAATGAATCCGGGAAGCCTTGAAGAAGGACTGGCCGCTGCATGGCATGTTGCGTTAGCCAGCGGAGAGGAAGTTCGGTTTCCCCTATTTAGCGATACGGAGATACAACTGCCGATCACAGATGACGACTCTTCCCGCTTAGCCCTTGGTCCTGTAGCCAATTTTTGCGGGGCCTATGTAGACAACGCATTCAGCGAAAGGCAGGAAACCTGGATCGAGCTTCATCAGAGCGGCTTATCTAGTCAATCTCCAATCCGGTTCACAAGCACTGAGACATTGCAAGAGCGCAAACCGCTGCCTGCATTGGCGAAACGCTCCGAGAGAGAGTGGTGGTTCGAAACCAACTTGAAGATCCCATTCCTGCATTCCTTAGGGTTCGATGCATCGTTCGACGAACACACGATCCTTGTATTTCCCTTATTGCGCCAGAAACAAATAAAGACTCTGAATGGATGGATCAATGGCGCTGCCCTGAACATCCAGCGTTATATATATCCCCTGAATCACGACTTGGCGTGCCATTATGCTGATCTGAACGGCACAGGTGCGCACGGTGGCGAAAATACTCTTGTAGTCCATCTGGCTTATTGAGGAGACACGTGCAGGAAGAATCGATATCCGTTAGTACCGTAAGGAGATTCGGCTCATTGCGGAATCGGGCTGAATTCCACGGTCTCAGATTTCTGATTGAACGTTCCACCCTGAACTGTGCGTGGCTGCTTGCCCTTGGGATGTGGCACACGGAGAGTCACCAGCTCGGGGCGCTTTTCAGGAAGTCCGTGAAATTCCACGGTAGCCTCAACCATGTCCGGGAAGCCAATCGTTTGAACATTGAGGCTGAAAGGGCCGAAGTAGCTGGCGCATTTTTCTAGCTTGATCTTTTTCCCAGCCTCGAGCCAGGTACGAGGAACCATCGACAAGAGACGGAGCGTGCGAGTGTCGTAATCCTCGTTCCACAGCATCCACCGGGTCTGCATCAGGAACCAGGCCTCTTCGTGTGTCTTGTGTGGACTTTCCCCGGCGCCCACATAGTGTTCCCAGAAGGTATAGGTTTCGCGGTCTTGCAATGAGGCAAATTGGCTGTAATACATTTTTAAAAACTGTTTGACCTCACCGCGTTTCAGGTGTAGCCAGTCGTGGCGGCAATAGTAAGGCTGGCTGAAACCCGCATTGCGAATTGTCATCAGCTCCTGGTGCGCGTAGAGCAGCCAATCAGCCAGTTGTTCGTTGGGATCCAGCACTTCGCCGATACCCAGGAAAAGCGCACCAATTAGGGAGTCACGCGAGGCAAACATATAGTGGCTCAGCCAGCTCCCCTCTCCGCGTGAAGAGATACCGGCCCGGCGTACTCGGCCCAGGGTGAAAACGATGGAACCCAACTGCCGTCTCCCAGCGGAACGACCGGACTGCGAGTGACGTTATCTGCATAAGAGTTCCGGATGTCGGAGAGGTAGGGTGCGAGTTCGTTCTTCACTTCAACAAAAGCGGCGCATCGATAGTGTTATACATCTCGACGGCACGCTTCAAGCCAAGATACGTCAGGCCATTCAGCATGTAGGAGTGGTAGAAATCCTGTGGATCGGCGACCTTCCCTTCCAGCAGGCCGTAGCCTCTTCCACGTAACTCTTCGCGCAAGTTACGGCGGCGCCACGCGACAAGAAAATTGCAGGCCTTCAGCACCTTCATCTGAATGCGCCGGGGGCATCTCTGCGTCTTGCGTGTCAAAATGTTTCCCAATCGTCCACAGCAAAGGGCCGGTTTCGAGTTGATAGCCGGCAAAGCTCTGGATGAATCCATCCTCGCGCTGACGATTCAAAAAGAACTGAATTGCCCGCTCAGCGATATCGTGGAAACCCAATGAATCGTAGAACTGGATAATGGGGGACAGTTCGACCCAATCAGGCATACCAACCTACAGCAGTTGCCAGCGGTCCTTCCTTCGAAAGGCCGAAAGTCAGGATATCGAGGTGCAGCAAACCTGCTCGCATCCGCTCTTGGATTGCCGGTTCGGGAAAAAGATTGTTGCCCCGCGAGCCAGTTTCTGCTGCCAATAGGATCGGCAAGCCTGGTGATGCTCCGCGAAGTTTTGTTGCCCGACTAATCGCGGCACGCTCACGCGTCAGCGGCGGGTGAGGAAGTGCATATCTTAAAACGGCTGTTGCCCCTGGTTTCAAAAACATGGACATCTCTTCCTGCGGCATGGGCTGGCCACCAAGGCGGCTAATCGAGATGACGCTGCCATCTTCCTGAATCCTGAGGCCATCGACGAATCGCGCCTTGCCGACACCCTCGAGCACATCGGCCTTAATGTAGCCAGCTTTGGCATAGGCATCGCGTGGGACCGTTCCGCGATTGACCGCTTCAATGTGTACCCAGCAGATCAACTCCTGTTCGCGTTGTATCACCTCCGCTGCCTTCATGGCCTCGTATTCTTTCGTTTCTTGCTCGGTGAGCATGGCTCCGGCCAAGTTGGCAAATGCTGCCAGCCAGTGGGTACCCCGAACGCGGTCTAGAGTTAATGGTTCCTTTTCCAAGGTGGATAAAATCGTCAATCGATATTCGACCTCGTCATCGTGCTGCACAGATCGAAGGATGGGCAAAATGCCGTCCTCCAGCCGACGTTCGAGGTCCACCTTACATCCGGCCCCTCGGCCCAGAATGAAGGAGTATTGTCCCGAGTCTGGACCTTCCTGCGGAAGAGACGATTTCCGGAGATCGCAGGGCTCGATGTAGCCCCAATAGCCGGCAGAGTCCCACGGCATCACCCGGAAGATGCGCATATCGCGGCCTAAGCCAAGCCAGGTCTGGCAGCGCATCGACTTTGTTTCCCGGCAGGCGCTTTCATAGTCATCTGCCTGGGCCATATCGATCTTCGTACGGTCTGATGCCAGTTTCTTGGCATTGACGGCGGTCTCAACCTGTTCATACGTGCGCGCATCCGTGGCTGAAACAACAGCCACCTGCAACCCTCGTATGAGTATGGTCGTATCGGGCTGAAAGTCCCTTAAGAAGAACGTAAAGCCGGTGGGTATGCTCTTCTTCCCTGCAGGGAGGTAGCGGATGGTTACCCGCGTGGCAAACGCTCCCGGCCCGACATGTATATTCCCGATCTGAATGGTCAGGCGCTTCACGCCCGGGTGGAGGACAAAGTGAACCGGAGATTGGGGTTGGGCGTAGGTTAACTCGACTTCCCCTCGGGCAACGTCGTCTTTCCAGACCACCGCAACCGAGGTCGAATCATGGGGATTTAGAGCCTCTTGTCCGGGCGGCAAGAACATTTGTTCCATTGCGGCGGGCACTGTCCCCACGATGACACTGCTCCCCGCGAGCAACAGAAACTCCCTTCGACTAGTAACAACCTGCGTTGTTCCGGAGTTCTTCTCCACTTGTGACCAGGATATCAACCAGCAATATGAACGGTTTCAGAACCCACATGACAAATGCGGATGATGTAATCTCCGTCATGCAAAGGCGTCACGGTATAGCCTTCACCCTTTAAATCGTTTCTCACCGCAATGGTTTTGTCACCAACGCGAATCTGTTTCGGCAGGTAACTGAGCCGCAATACTTCGGTGGCCGCAGGACGAAAGGTCTTGTAGTTGAGGCTCCGCTGACCATATTGGACATCCGTCACAACCGAGGTGGATCTCAACAAGTGGTCCTGACCGTACGGCGCAAATTCGGGTATTGCGCCCATCGCCCAAAGAAAATTGCGGATGTAGTCACCATATCCATCATCGAACCAGTAGGCCTTATCGAAGTACACGCCACAGCAAGAGACTCTGCCTTCGGCGTCGGAGAAGTAGGTGGCATAGCTGAGCGATCGATAGGCGTCCTCCCGTGCCTGCGCATCCCTGGTCTTCTCGTAATACATTGCGTTGAGCGCTGCCCAGCGGGAAGTATCGCTCCCCAATCCCGCACGAGAGCAACAGTAGTGAAAGTCAGGAGGAGGTCCTTGTTCGTCGATGGCCCAGGCACCAAAAAATGGGCCTCGTCCGAACCGCCGCTTTACCCAATCGAGGAGGTTGCCGGTGTGTTCCGCCCATGAGGCATCAAGCGATTCGGGTGATTCCGAAGACAGGATGTAATAGGCGGTCATCGTAGGTAACGCTTGGTTGACAATGTCGGTCATCGGCCGGATGTCTTCGAAATAGCCGACCCAACGATTGTTTTTTATCGGGTATTTTAGGATCCAGTCCCAGGCCATCTTTTGTGCGCGGGCATATTCTCCGACTTGCCCCTCCTTCAAAGCAATCAATTCTGCGAACAAGCGCACTGGGGCAACGATCATGCCGCCATAGACTTCTCTGTTTAAAACATCGCCGGTCTTCGCATATACCCGAAAAGGCCACGGGGTATGATCGTCATCGCCCGCCTGAACATGCTTTGCCAATGCGTCCGCGCAACGAATACCCGCATCCAGATACTTCCTGTCCCCTGTCAGTTCATAGAACAGCACATAGCCGATCCCAAGTTCGCCAACCTTGTCCGTTTCGATTCCGCCATAGAAATCCTTTGGCATGCCCTGTAGGCAGCGTCCGTATTCCGTATCGTTTCCGCAGCCGGTGGCAAACGGAACCCCCGCCCAATCCCAATCGGAGGGGGTGGTGCCGTGCGCCAACTGGTAATCGAGCATCGTACGAACTAGAGTGATGGCTTCGCGATCACCTGAGTATGGATACCAAGCAACCACTGAATCCACAAACTGCCCATAAGTGCTAGCGGGATTGTGTTGCCAGTAAGTGCCCAATTTGGTGTCTGGGTTGAAAACAGAATTAATCAAATATGATTTCATGCCAGTACCCTTGCTTGGGTCGTCAGGGATATTGTGTTCCATGAAATCCCAGCCAAGATGCAGAACATGGTCAAATCCAATCGTTTCCGGCTGGGGCCAGGAAATCAACTTGTGCTGGGAATCAAAAACGGGAGCATGCCAGGGCAGCATCGCATTGACATAGTCCTGAGAAGTACAGACTCCCACAATGCTTAACACAAAAAAGGCAGCCACCAAGGTATTCCTGCGAAGAGTGCTGGCTCTCATATGCACAATTGCCCTCGGCTCGAAATGGTCTTCGTCACGCATCAATAAACACTGACTTGTTTTCGCTGTCAAGAATATTTTCATCTAAACGTAGTATGCTTCATTATAATGAAAGAGCGTTCTTGAAGTGCGGCATTTTTCTATCCCCAACCCAAGGCCTACCCCATCCATGAAGAGAACATACCGTAGCTCCAAATGGTTCGACATCGACAATGAGACTGGTTTTCAGAACCGAGCCGGCATGCGTGCGCAGGGCTTTACCCGCGAAGCCTTCATTGGACGTCCGGTCATTGGCATATGTAATTCGTGGAGCGAGCTGAACAAATGTAATCTGCAGCTGCGTTTGGTCGCCGAGGCGGTCAAGCGGGGTGTGTGGGCGGCAGGAGGCGTTCCGCTCGAGTTTATGACTATTTCACTCGGCGAAGAACTTACCATGCCCACAACGATGCTGTATCGCAACCTGATGGCCATGGACGTCGAGGAGATGATCCGTTCCAACCCGCTCGACGGAACGGTGCTGCTTTGCGGATGTGATAAGACGATGCCGGCCCAGCTCATGGGCGCGGCCAGCATGGACATTCCTGCCATCATGGTGCCGGTTGGCCCAATGCTGACCAGCCGTTGGCGGAATCAGGACCTGGGGACAGGAACCGATCTTTGGAAGCTGTGGGAACAGCGGCGCGCGGGCCAACTGGGGGACCGTGATTGGCAAGAATTGGAGGGACGGTATTCCCGCAGTTTTGGCACATGCAACAGCATGGGTACGGCTTCCACCATGACTAGCCTGGGCGAAGCCTTGGGAATGATGTTGCCAGGAGCCGCCAGCATTCCCTCCCCTGATTCGCAACGGCTTGCCTGCGGAGAAGCAAGTGGGCGCAGGATCGTTGAGATGGTTAACACAGACCTGCGCCCTTCCAGAATATTGACTCTCCCCGCATTCAAAAACGCAATTCGCGTACTTGTGGCCCTTGGCGGCTCGACCAATGCGGTCTTGCACCTGATCGCGATTGCGGGACGCCGGGGGATTTCGCTACCACTAACTTTGTTTGATGAGTTGTCACGTTCAACCCCAGTCGTCGCTAACCTCCAGCCTTCTGGACAATATCTCATGGAGGATTTCCATCAGGCAGGCGGCGTGCCGGCTGTCATGAAAGAGATTCTGCCCCTGCTGGATGACACGCTAATGACGATCACCGGCGAAACTCTCGGTCAAAATCTCAAACATGCAAATTGCTACAACCGCGACGTAATCCGGTCCACGGAACAAGCCTTGTACAAGGAAGGTTCGCTTGCCATCGTTTCGGGAAATCTTGCTCCCCGTGGTGCTGTCGTCAAGACCTCGGCGGCTTCACCCGAGCTATTTCAACACACTGGCCGGGCTGTAGTGTTTGACAGCTACGAAGAAATGCTGCGCAGAATCGATGACCCTGCTTTGGAAGTGGACAAATCGAGCGTGTTAGTTCTCAGAAACGCCGGGCCGGTAGGAGCGCCGGGTATGCCAGAATGGGGCATGATTCCTATCCCAAGGAAACTTCTCAAGCAAGATGTGCGCGACATGGTAAGGATCAGCGACGCCCGCATGAGTGGAACAAGCTTCGGCACCGTTGTGCTGCACATTTCGCCCGAATCAGCCGTTGGAGGTCCGCTCGCCCTGGTTCGCGATGGCGACCCGGTAAGCTTGGACATTCCAAGTAGAAAACTACAGTTGCTTGTACCCGAGGAGGAGATGAAAGAACGATCGGCGGGGTGGCGTCCGGCTCCGCAACGTTTTCATCGAGGTTACTACACGATGTATTTGAAACATGTTCTGCAGGCGCATGAGGGATGTGATTTTGATTTTCTCCGCGCGACGCCCCAAGACGAGCCTTACGAACCGCAGATCGGAAGAACCTAGGAAACGCGCAGAACAATCCGGACACGCCGGCGCAAGGTCATGCTTCGGCTATCCGCAATAGTCTCGTGCCGGATTTACCAGGAGTCAGGCTTTTCGATAGTCGTTTCAGCATATAGAAAGTAACCACAAACTATAGTAGGATTGGTTATCCCGCGTGAAGGCGGATTTTTCTCTTTCGTTTGAGCTGCGGAGAAACTTTAAGGGCAGGTAGATTGAGAAGCAGCCGGCTCAGGGATTGGATACTGCTCGTCATCTGCAATCTCATATGGGCGACGCAATTTGTTCTGCTTAAAATCGTCCAGGTCCAGATGGGGCCGGTAGCTGCTACTTTCTTTCCCATGGCGATCGCCACCGCATGTCTTATACCTGTAGTTTGGTGGGACCGGCGAACAAATCCTGATCGCTCTAAGATAACTCTTCCGGACGCCGGTCAATTCATTCTAATCGGAATTCTGGGACAGATACTGGCGCAGCTATTCATTACCTGGGGTGTACGGTACACCCTGGCGTCGAACGCAGCCCTCCTGATGCTGACCCTCCCGGTGGTCACCGCAGTCATGGCCTATTTTTGTTGGGAGAGACCATGTCAATCGTGCGGTGGATCAGTTTCGGGTTGGCCATTCTGGGCGCCTTGGAAAGCTCTGGCATCGACTGGCGATCCCTTAACCTGGCGGACAAGACCTATTTGGCGGGCAACCTGCTGATTCTTTGTAGCGTATGCGGAAGCGCATTTTATAACGTCTACAGCAAGAAATTATTGACGCGCTACACAGCGTTGGAAGTGCTTCTTTATAGCTACTATGCGGTAATTGTGCTTTTGTTGCCGATCACACTTAGGCTTGAACCGAAGTCTTTTCGGATTCTGCCGCAACTTACACCAGTGGTTTGGGTCGGGGTTGCGGGGCTCGCATTGTTTGTCTATTTCATTGCGATGGTTATTTTCTTGACGGTGCTCACCCATCTCGACGCTACCCAAGCCAGCCTTTCAAACTACATGATTCCCTTCTTCGGTCTAGTGGTAGCAGCGATCATTTTGCATGAAAAGCTAACGGGGTTCATGATCACGGGGGGCTTATTAGTGCTGGCCAGCACGCTATTGATTACGGTCTACGAGGAGCACCTTTCAAGGAAGCAGGCGAGAGAAGAAGTATGAGGTACTCCTGAAATACACAAATTTGCCTGAAAGCGCTAGGCTCATCCTTTGCACACATTCACAAAATCTACCCTTCACTCGTTAGCGCGGCTTGAACTGGAAAGCGAGCAACTGGCCCTGACTGTTCTACCGGAAGTCGGCGCGAAAATTCTGACGTTGATCGACAAACGAACCGGCAAGAATCTGCTTTGGGGTAATCCACGAATCTGGCCCCAGAAATTTCCCATTGATGTCAATTTCGACAACTACTGGTGCGGAGGGTGGGACGACGCATTTCCTACAGCAGACGCATGCGAGTACAAAGGTGAGTCGTACCCCAACCTCGGGGAATTGCGTTCTGTTCACTGGGAGATCGACGATTGCGGTGCATCCGCGGACCAGGCCTGGGTCAAGCTTAGCGTTTTCGCACCCATCAGTCCCGTCAAAGCGATCAAGACGATAGCAGTATACGGAGATCGCGTGGCGACACGCTTTGAGTTGGAGTGTCTTGGCCCGCTGCCGCTCGAATTTCTGTGGGGAACCCACCCGTCATTTCCAATAACGCCGGAAACCAAGTTAATCATACCGGGCAAAACTGGGGTCGTATCGATTGCGTCTCATCCTTCACTCGGAATTTCCGGGCAAAGTTATCCCTGGCCGAAGTTGGGCGAAGTGGACATGAGTCGCGTGCAGAGGTTCGAGGCCGGAGTGCATTGCGGACACTATGTGACTGATCTGGAAGACGGATGGTTTGCGGTCGATACGCAAGGTAGTGGCATTGTCTTTGACTTCCCGCTGAAGGAATGTCCGTGTCTGTGGCTTTGGTTGGTTTATGGCGGCTGGCGCGGGTATTACCATGCAATTATCGAGCCCTGGACCGGCTATCCCGTAAATCTTGCGGAAGCTGTCCGGCAACGACGTCATCGCCAGTTTCAACCCGGAGAGAGATTTGCGGTCACGGTGCGTTGCGCTACCTACGGGACGCCGGAAACTTACGATACCGCACTTTCCCGGTTAAGAAGTTCTTTATAACCCGAAGCTTGTTGTGGGCACGGCTGCAGGTCATTTCAGCATAGAAGCGCAAGTCGAAAGAGGAGAACACCAATGCAGCAACTTTTCCCAGGAGTCTATTCGCTCGAAGGTGAGATTGGAGGGCGGCCGCTCCAGGGATTTGAGGCGTTAATGTGCTGCCGTTACGATGTTTACCGCGAGGATCACGGCATTTTTTACGACGGGGATGCATGGCATGGTTGCGCGAAGAAGGAGATGACCCCCCGCAGGAAATCTGCACGGCAGCCGGGCCGGTCTTGGGCGATTGGCCACGAGAAACCGATATCGAACTTGTCTTTGCCGCTGCGCGCGTGCATAGATCTGCCGTGCATGGCCGTGTGCCATCTGCTTGAACATAAACTCGTCACCGTGCGCCAGTCGTGAGAAATCGCAAATTCTGGAGTACGTGTGCGCATAAGACCAGTAGCGCAATGTTTTGGTTGCACGGTAGTGAAGGAGGAGGCACGTGAAACTTCACCAGCAGGCGGCGGTCGTGACCGGCGCAGGAAACGGCATTGGCAAGGCAATCGCGATTGCCTTGGCGAAAGCGGGAGCGAAAATCGCGGTGGCCGATATTCAGAAGGAAGCCGGCCGGCAAACCGCGGAGCAGATACGCGAACTTGGCGGTGAAGCGATCGCGATTACCGCGGATGTTGCCGATCCAGCATCAGTGGAGCGGCTGGCGGTTCAGGCGATCGGGGCGTTTGGGCAAATCAACATTCTTGTGAATGACGCCGCCATCCAGGTCAGCAAAACTGTCGCCGATACAACCCCCGAGGAATGGAATCGGATGATGGCCGTCAACCTAGGCGGAGTCTTCCTATGCTCGCGGAAATTCCTTCCGATGTTGCGGCAGACTCGTGGCGTGATCATCAATTTGTCATCCGTCAACGGATTTTTTGTCGAACCCGCGTGTGCCGGGTACTGCGCAACCAAGGCCGCCATCCTGGGCTTAACCAAGGCCATGGCGATCGATCACGGCAGAGAAGGAGTGCGTGTGCACGCGATTTGTCCGGGATACATTGACACAGGCCTTGCTCAGGGCTACTTCGACGCTCAACCGGATCCAGCGCAAGCTCGGGCTCAAGCCGGCGGTTTACATGCACTGGGACGAATCGGCAGAGCAGAAGAAATCGCTCGCGTGGCGGTATTCCTGGCCAGCGAAGACGCATCTTTCATGACGGGTGCGCCGGTAGTTGTTGATGGCGGGTTCAGCGCAGGTCTTCCGCCCAAATAAGCCTCTTCCCTCCTCTTTTTGAGAAGCCCGGGCCCCTGCCGGGATGAAGGATCGGCACTCTAAGACTTTAGAGCGCCGGAGGCTGCCTCGGTGCAAATGTCGTAGGCGAGCATGACCTCACGCAAGCGCTCCGGCGAACAAGGTAAGAGCGGAGCTTTAAGCTCGTCCGACCGAAAAATGCCAAGCGTCTTGAACACTGCCTTTGTCACGGCAACTTCGTCTCCTGGCCGAAAGAGATGGATAAACGGCAGGATCTGCCGTGAAAAAAGCTGGAGCGCATCGGAAGGTTGTCCGGCTTTGAGACGCTTTATCACCTGCTGGTAAGTCGCGGGGAAGACCGAGGGAGCGATGATCATGCTGCCTACGACCCCTAACAGCAAGCTGCGAAAGGCGACAACGTCATCGCCGGAAAAGACAGGAATCCCATTCTTCTGCAAGATCGTAATTTTGCTCAAGTCGTGATCGGTCAGTTTTACCCCCTTAATTTGGGGACAGGCCGCGATCAGGTTGATCAATTCCTCAGCCCGGAGCCAGGTCTTCGTATATACAGGATTGTCGTAGAAGATCAACGGCACGTCAGTGCGCTTTTGCAACTCATGAAAGAACTCAACCACCATGGAGAAATCGTTGGGGAAGTAGTAAGGCGCTGGAACCAATGCGGCTGCAATCCCGATATCCGCCAACTTCTTCGCTAACGTGCCCATCTCCGCGAGACTGGTATGGGCCAATCCCACGATGACCTGCTTCCCCGCGGGGGTGTGGCGAGCAGCGAATTCTGCTAGTTCAATGCGTTCCTGCAAGCAAAGGGACGCGCTCTCCCCGGTGCTCCCGCATAATGTATATCCCTCAAGCTCGGGGAAGATATGGTCAAATAGCCGCTCCAGGCTCGAGTAGTCGATGTGCCCGTCAATAAATGGTGTAGGGATCACCGGGAGGGAGCCATGAATGGACAAGTGTCGTCTCCTTTCCGAATCCTTGGGAAAATGCGGAAAGTTCAGTATATCGAAATACAATACTACATAATGAAACTTTTACTCTAGCCGTATGTTTGAAGGGTGTCAAGTAGCTCAACCCGTTGCCTCCTGCTACTGCACGGCTCACCTCTTCCACGATAAATCGCGAGCTTCACGTCCCCCATCGAGTCTCTGAACGCTCCACAATCTGTTTGCCTCTAGCCACTGTGGGAGATCCCTCAACTCTACCGGGCAGGCAGCAAGAGTTAGACAGCGACTGCAGTATATCTTTCGATTCACTTTTTCCAGCCTATCGCTCTTGCGGATTGGAGCTTGTGATTTTGACTTTGGTTCGCGGCATGCCCCTTTTGAGGGGCCGCGACCCTTGAGCTTCCGGCTCTGCCGGGGGATGCTTACTAAATGGAGTATGATTCATTACATGAAGCCATTGGCGCCACCCGCCCGGCGAAGAAGTCGCCCGCCAGATGCTGCTGGTCCGTAAACCACGAGGAGACTAGAGCCTTGCGGGAGGCAACTGTCGCTAGAACGTCCGAAACCGTTTAGGAGCAAAGGGTGGATAAAGCTAGGCGTATACCAATAAAATTTATATCCAACCCTGTGCGCAAACAATATCTTGTCCCCGCGATCAAGCGCTCGTTCGATGTGATTGATCTGCTCGCGCAAAAAGAGACAGGATTGACGGTTTCGGAGATTCACCGCGCATTGCGCTTGCCGCTGAGTTCAGCGGCAGCGATTCGACGCTACAGGCACTGGGATACATTGAGAAAGATCCTGAGTCATCGCGTTATTCTTTGGGATTCAAGCTGCTATCGTTCTCGCGCCGGCTTGGAGAACAACTCGGAATCGCTGCCCGATGCCATGATTTACTCGAACAACTAGCCGCGCAAACCGGACTTACCAGTCATATCGCAATCATGCGGGAAGGCGAGGCCATTTATGTGGATCGCGTTGCTGGAACAGGACTCATTCAATTTTCCTCATACATTGGAATGCGGTGGGCACTGCATGCTTCCGGAGTAGGAAAAGCGCTGCTCGCATTCCTTCCGGAAGAGCACCTGACTGAGGTGTTAAAGCACCTTCCCCTCACCAAAATGACATCTTTCACGATCACTTCTCGATCACAGCTGGAGAAGCAACTTCATCGGTTCCAGGAATATGGCTATGCATGGGAGATTAGCGAAGGGGAAGAAGGCGTGGCATGTGTGGCAGCTCCAATTAGAGGGCCAGATGGCGTCGTCGCCGCGGTAAGCGTAAGCGGCACGACCTATCAGATTAGCGAAGAGAGAGTTTCAAGTACTAGGAACAACGGCAAAGAGTTTTGCTGATCAAATGTCTGCGCGCATCGGAGCGTGATTTTGTCTTCGCTGGTTCTTGGTGCAACCGTCGCAGAAAAAGACCCACCTCTCCTGTAACGAATCACCTCAAAAACAGGGTCTGCGGGCGCCTGAGCTGAGCCAAAAAAGTCGAGACTCCCACCCTATCGAGTAATAGAAAGCACTTTCAATATGTTAGTATTGGCTCTGGGTCCCTCGGGTGGATAACCATGCTCACAATCAGAAATAACTTTGGCAGCGTTGCGGATTATGCAAGCCGTATCACTGCCACCCTTGTGCTATTCACAGTGCTTGCATCGGCAATTGATTCCGGTTACCGGGCGAAGCTGACGCCTGCTCCGAATGTGAGTTCACACGTCGCCACCCAGCAGGATGCCAATACCTCAGGCGTCTGGATACGGGGCAAGTACCGTGTGTTTGTGAATGAGGGCGAGCCCAGACTAGGCTATCAAGAGGGCGAGACCCCCGAAGAGGCCATCGAAGCCCCCACGGTCGAGAGCGTCATCGTCAATGCCGACCGCAGCCGGGGCTGGAACCCGAACCTGCTATGGGGCGAGTCGGTGTTTCAGCCGAATCCCGCCATGCCTGACGTGCTCTATATGATCACCCACAACGAGAACACCTGGAAATATTACAAGTCGCCCGACTTTGCCAGCCGGCACCGTCTGGCCGGGGAAGAGAAGGCGACGGCCTGCCGCATTGTCCTGATGAAATCGACCGACGGCGGAAGCACCTGGCGCATTTCGGCAACCTGATCGAGGACGATCCTACCAGGTTTTACTTGGACTCGGTCCCGGTAAACGGAGCGCAACCCGCGCGCAAAAGTTCATGGTTCCCGGGAGGCGTGGGTGATCCGAGCGCTGTTTCCGACGGTACTTATCTTTACATCTTCTATAGCGAGGAAAGCTACCCGACGAAGTTCGATCCCGCGACCTACCGTCCGGAGTTGGAGGCGGCAAGTCAAGGGATCAGCACCGCACGAATACGGATTGCCGATCTGCTTTCTGATGACATTGTGCGCATTCAGCAGAGCCTGAAAAGATGGGACGGGGCCCGCGGATATGTGGGGAAGGCTATCGACACTGCCAGCGATCCACGAATTGAAAATATCCCCATTCCTGGGTTTAAGGAAGGTTTGCAATACGGCCCGATGAGCCAGGTCAATGGAAGACTTTGCTATGCGCCCTCCATCAGCTACAACGAATACCTGCACGCCTATTCGGTATTTTTCTGGTACATGAGCGAAGCGACTCCGCCCTGGATCCACTATGACTACGTAGCCTTCAACTCTACCCTAGATCCCCTCACATGGGAGCTTCCCAGAAAAATTGCATCGTTGAATTACTACAATAATGGCGAGCACCCCTACTATCCGGTCGCGCATCCCATCGGCCGGGCAGTCGGATTTTGGAACGGTCACCTCGGTCGCAAGGCGCGCTTCTACACGGTGGGGTATTACAACGGGAAACGGCTGACCTGCACTCCAACCACTACATCACTTTCTTGAAACCTGGCGAACATTTCGTTGATCCGGAAGGGAAGAAAATCCGCATTCGCTATTAGTTCAACCGTCGGGCACAATGGCCAAAATACTGTGGACGGGAACGCAGACATATTGGGAAGCTCCGCCGGTAACAGCAAATCCCAAACGGATCGAGAGCCCATCGCTCGTCTACGACCGGGGGGCGACCGGTCTCGTCGGCGCGCTCGTCCTCAAGGGCATGTCGAACATTCAGACGCTTATTTTGCAGACCTGGGACCAGGGCAAGAACGACGCGGGTGACTGGATGCCGGACAATGCATTCGCAACCGAGTGGCGGACCGGGGGTACCTCCGAATTCACAGTTCCAATAAATGCCGAAGCACGTTACATCAGGATTACGATCCGGGAATACACGGGCAAGCCAAGGATTGCAAGATTGCCGAAAGTCCGGGAAGTAATCAAAGAAATCCGGCTGCCTACTGCCTACCTGGAGCGTCTCATGCCTCTGACCAGCCACTATCTTCGATGCCAATCTGGAGAACGGCTGCCTGCAACTGATACCGTGCAAGCACAAGCGCCTGCTGCTGTCGGGGGCGGCAGCACTCGGGCCTGCGCCGCGATTCGCTCCGCATCGGTTCCAAGGTAGCCCGTACCACTGTATTGTTCGCTTCGATACGAGTTTTCGAAGGAAATTAGACTGACGGCGGCGCCCTGCCTAATTCCGACCCAGCCTCGCGGTCTCGGAATTAGGACGGGTAACAACGCTGCTGATCGGCCTGCGCTCGGTCCGGTTAGGAATGGAAGCAGACTCCAGCTGGCAAGATGTGAGTTTTGCCGACGCCGTCATCTACGTGCGGCGGACATGGACCTGTGGCGCCGTGGGCTTGCCGAAAAGCGAGGCCTCGAAAGCCCCGGCTCCCATGCATCCCTTACTGGCGGAATTTATGACCTCTGGCAACGGCGGACGCCTATTCAGAACCGAAGGATTGGGTCTTCGCTTCCTCAAGTTGAAGGGGAGGCAGCCGTGGGTGGCCAACATGCTGGTGAAGACCCACCTACGGCAAGCGGCATCGAAGGCGGGTCATTCTCTCATCGCACTCGAACGAAAAGGGAGTTGTTAGAAGACGACCTGCGTCGTTTCGGCTTCCACAACCTGCGTCACAGCCTGGCATCGTTCCTGATCCGCAGCAAAACTGATCCTAAAACGGTTCAGGCTCTGCTGCGCCACAGCGATGTCAAGACAACGCTTCAGCTTTACGCGCATAGCGTTGGCGAAGATCGCATGACGGCACAGGGCGCGATCTTGCAGGCGATTTTGGGTGCAGGAACTCGGAAAGCGGACCGGGAGCGGCCTGAAGGAAAATCGCAGAAGTGAGTTAAGTGCTTTGAAACGTGGTGGCCAGGGACGGAGTTGAACCGCCGACGCCAGCCTTTTCAGAGCATGTACAACAAGTACTTCTAACAACTTGCACGGTCACGTGGGACTGCCAAGTTCTTGCAAAGTCACGTAAGACCACACAATTGCGGACTGGAAATGCGGACTGAAATTGAGCCAGTCCACCTGGAAATTGAGCGATATTTTCCAGCCGGCGTCGCCGTGCCGACAAGTGGATTCAAGTTGCCGAGTCAAGGAAGAGCCAGACAGAGCAGGTCTCCGCACACATTGCGCACACGGAGATGAGAATTTTGCGGCAATCCGGATGCCGGATCGGAGGCCGACAGTCAGCCGAGGGGGCATCTCTCGGTCAGCAAGTCTGGCACACCTAGCTGGACTCATCGTCTTCATATGTTTTTACATTCTATCTTCAGTTGCTGCCAAGTCTTACATGCGTTGTAAGAACTTTGACGTCATAAGGCGCGATCTCAACATTTTCAGGCTCCGGTTGACCGGTAAATGCGTTCACTAACCTCTCTCCCATGGGCACAGTCTTTGTCTTGTCTTCATAATTAAGAACGAAATAGATCTTGTGGCCCGCCTTCTCACGCGTCGCGACCTGGACTCCATAAGGCAAGACTTCGGCCGGTTTGATCCCCGCATCCGTGAGAGCCGAAGTCATGATTCGCCGGTAGAACTCTTCGCTCGAGGTTTTCGTTCCTACATAGTAGGTCGTGCCCTTTCCGAAGTGATTTTTTGTGATCGCTGCTTGTCCTTTGTAATAGCGGTTCGTGTAAGTGGCTAAAGATTCGGCGGTTTCCGGCGTGAGAATGTCGTACCAAACTTCGGCTGGATAGCGAGTGCCATCAGTCATGACAATCTCTTGCTTCTGTTCAATCTGCGGATCAAAGTCGTGGATTGCCGTCCCGGCCGCACTCCTGAGAAGTCCTGGCAAGGTCGTCTGCGTGTCCCAATTGTTCTCATCCTTAAATCCAGAAAGAAATGTAAGGACTAACGTTCCTCCGTTCTTCACGAAGTCAGTAAGCTTCGTCCCAAGCTCGCGGTCCACAATCAGCAACGCCGGCGCCACAATAACTTTGTAGCGGGAGAAATCTTGCTGCGGGAATACCACATCCACGTTGGTGCGTAACTGACTTAAAGCTTTGTAGTAGTCGAGAACCAAGGCATTGTACTTAAACTTATCGGTATGAGGTTGAACTCGAAATGCCCATCGGGAGTCTGGGGAGAGCAATATCGCAGCGTCCGAAACCACCGTCGATCCCTGGAGCAAATTCGTAATCGTCGGCAATTCCTTCCCCATCTGGGCGACCACTTTGTAGCGCTCACCGGCGTAACTGTCCCAGTTTAGAATAAAGATGCTCAACTGCTCGGTGCCAAACCAGCACTGCCGCCAGCGGTAGTAGTTGATCGCATCGGCGCCATGGGCGATCGCCTGGTAACTCCAGGTGCGAAAGAGTGACGGGTCTGGGTTCATGGAAAAATATCTATCTGTCGCGCCGATGCCCATCATCTCCTCCATCACCATGAAGTTCTGCTGTTTTTCTCCACGCGTGACGTCATTTCCTATGTCGCCAGAGAAATAGTCTGCGAATGTTTGTGAATCATAGGGAGGATAGTGATCCCAGGCGGCAAAGGTAAGTGGTGCAAACATCTTGGAATAGTCCAAACGGTCCCACATTCCCATCCCGTTATGAGTCGTGGCTTTGGACGGAGCTGTTTTGCTCAGTATCGCTGCTTGCATGGCCATGAACTCATTAGTCTGATCTCCGTGAAATCTGCGGAAGTCCAGCGCCATGCTCGGGTTAGGAGTTTCGTCATTCCAGGGTATCGGCACCTGATCCCAGGCCGACAACTCCATTCCCCAAAACGCTCCGCCCCAGGCCTTGCTTACGTTCTCGATGGTGCCGTATTTCTTTTCGAGCCACCTGCGAAAGTCTGCCCGAGCCAAGTCGTCATAGGAAATCTCGTCTCCAATCTCGTTATCAATGGAAAATGCCAGAACGTTTGGGTTGTCCGCGTAGTGTTCTCCCATAGCCGCCACAATCCGCTTCACCGCCGCGATGTAATGAGGACTCGACAGATTCTGAATTTGCCTCACACCAAACTTGTAACGAACACCATGCGTGTCCATCGCGCCGACGTCGGGATATTTTGCGAATAGCCAAGCCGGGGGCGAGTAACTGGGGGTACCGAGGATGAATCTGATCCCATGCGCGGAGAAGACTTTAATCGCACGATCCATCCAACTGAAATCGAAGTGCCCTTCAGACGGTTCGAAGGTGGCCCAAGCACCCTCGCCGGTTTTGATGAGGTTGATCCCTGCCGCCTGCATCATCTCAGCATCTTTTTCCCACATCTCTTCAGGCCAGTGATCCGGGAAATAGTATGTCCCATACAGGAACTTGCCGCCCGCCCAGTTAATCAGATCAATCTTTTTATCGGCCGTTTTTTGCGCTCCCAGAGGAATCGCAACGAGGAAGAGGAGGGCGGAGGCAAGGACTGCCCTTCGGAGTTTACTAACCATCGTGGTCATCGACATATAGGCTCTTTCTCCAATTCTTCGAAGGTCGAGATTGCTAATTGACCAGACTAAGTTCCAATGCATTGTTCTTATCCGGGGAAAGTTCGCGCACGGCATTCGCATCTGTCGATGCCCAGCCGCCGAGATGAACCACAACCTTTTGGCACGTGGGATCGCTGAGCGGAGCGATCTTCAGGCTGGCCTTCTTGCCATCCGCAGCAACCTTGAGTTCCATGGTCAACTTCCCAAACACGGTTCCCATGCCGTTGAGTTTGGTAACCATCCTCGGCTTCAGCCATTGCGGGGGCAAGCCTTCGAAAAGATGAAGTTCTTGTCCGCGATCAAGAGCCAGCAACTGACTAGTGAGACGAATGAATTCGGCTACATTAAAAATGTCCGGCATGTCTCCACCACATCCCTTGTCAAATTCAACGATTTCTCCAGGCTCCTTTTGTTTGGGGGTCTCTTCGCAGAAATTCCAGCCGGGAGAGGAATGACGAGCGATGGCGTACTGCAGTTGGGCGGCTTTGCGCCCTTGCCCCAGCCAGAGCAGGTCGCGGGCATAGAATGAACTGCAGGCAGTCCAGAAACTGCTCCAGCCGCAATTTTCCAAAATTCCTCCTTGTTCCGGAGCTTCATGCGTCTCCATCATTTTTAGAGTACCGAGCATATACGGATCATTCTTTTCAAAAATGTGCCCGGGAGAAACACCCAGAAAAAAACGCCCATTGCCCGGTTACGGGATCGGTCGGCTCATCATCACCCCGAGTTGCGGGCACATACGTATTGTCCGCCGTGGTCTGTTTGGGCATGCTCGATGCCATGATCGCCGGGATGTAACGATTGCCATGTGCGTCAGTTTTCGCATCGCGCGCAATTGCCTTCTGGAAAGTGCTATTGAAATCAGAGTACTGCTTTCCCCACGCCTCTGCATCCGCACTTTCCCCTAGCCATTGCGCTGCTTCTACAGCGGCCTTCACTCCGGCAAGTAACCAATGATCGTTGGTGTACTCCGCCTCAACCATGATTCCACCATCCCCAAATCCAACGGGACTCAAATGATAGTTGGGTGCGGACGAGTCTGCGGAACTGCCAGTATGCCGGAATTTGTCGATGGCTGCCACCGCCCGACCGAATTGCGGCCAACGTGCACGCAGCCACTCCTTGTCTTGCGTCATTCGTGCGTGACGATACAGTGCAACCAACGCGATTCCAGTTTCCTTCCAGTGCAAAGTCAGGGCCTGGACTCGTCCGTCGGGGTGCTGATGCAGAAGCATGTAGTCCATAAAGCCTCCTGCATCGGTATTACGGCATAACATGTCGAGGGCTTCGTCTACGACTGAACCATCCAGCACCCAGTACTCTTTGTATCCGCGCGCGCCCAGATAAAAGGCTGGCAGATCATTAATGATATGGCGCATCTGGTAAGTCTCGCGGATAGCCGTCTCAATGATATTTTGTATCCCGGGATCGGGAACCTGGATGACATCATAGGGAAGGGTGACTACATTCTGCCAATAAGCAATCGTTTCCTTCCGCAGCTTGTCCGCGGCATCCCACTCGACTGGTTGGGAGTTGGAGAAGCCGGTACGGTTGATCGTAAGTACCCAATGAACTTTTTGTCCTGGAGCAAGCTTGAGCTTCTTGAGCGCTATCCGGGGCTTAAGCATCTTTTTGCTTGATTCCCATTGCTGAAAACCATCGATTGCCAGGGTTGTCCGGCAAAAGGTGTTGGGAGACAGATCGAACATCTTGTCATCGTAAAGATCCGGGCCGGGAGTCGAACCGATCAGGTCAAGAACAGGGGTGATCTCAACTGGTTTGTCTCCCGTGTTGGTGTATTCGGTCATCAGGAGAAACTGACTGGGTCGCGGAAGGGAGTTCTTTCCCTTCAATGCAGCGCCCGTTACTGCAGGGCTCCAGTCAAGCGGCGTTGCCTGAAACAGCGTTTCCTCCACAACTACATCGCCTTGTCGCTTGTGTGCAATAGAAACGGGTACCCGGGGGCTGAACATATGCTGATCGACGCGCTGGGTCCCACCAACTAAATCGCTATGAATCTTCAGCGCAGACTCGTACACAGCCAGTGGATAGATGCCTTGGCGCGATGCACTCTTGCCTTGTTCCGTCCAGAATGTTCCGTCAGCATCAACCAAAGATTTAAAAGGGTCGTCCGGGAATCCGATCGCGCCGGTCCACGAGTCCAGGTAGTAATAGCGATGATCCGCCATATCTGTTTTGTCTGTCATGGAATCGGAAATAGCTGCCGCTGCGGATGCCCCGGCAAATACCAATACGAGTCCACAATATGCAATCGCTCGGAGAGAAGACTTTCTCATGAAGGAACTCCTAATTAAGGTAAAAGGCTCATTCCCTGTAATGTCAGGCGCAAATGCTTTTCGGGAAGGAGACGGGCAGCTAAGCCGAGATCAATTGAGAAAACGAGTCGCTTTGAGATTTCTTTGCTCAGTAGTCATTGCATTTTCTCTTTCACAAGCTCTACTGCGTGCGCCCCCATCGGCACGCTCAGCTTTCCACCGTCGCTGTTCACCGATACGCTTCCTGCTGGCTTGCCGTCAATCTTCAGGCTGAAAGTACCCGATTCGAATTCTCGTGTTATCAGGTAGGCTGGCTTCTCGCTATTCACTTTGAACGCGAGGTGTACGCCATCCGCTGCATATTCTCGAACCACAACACCAGCATCAGCCTCGAAGCGAACCGTACCATCGCGTTTCAGCGACGTCTTGCTAGGCCCGATGGTTACATCGTAAGTGTGGCCTCTCCAGCAACACCCCGGAACTCGCCGCTGCTAGCCGGACTCAGCGCTCCGAAGCGCAAGCCTTCCCAAGGATTGACGTCAGCGTATTGGTCGAGAGCAATCTGAGGAAGCAAGGCTCCCCATGTGTAGTGCGGATCCCCTCCGCCGTTCCCGCCAGCTGCACCATATTGTTCGTTATCGTGCTGAGCTACTCGCCAATCCTCCATATAGAGGTCATAGCTCTTCTGCGCAAACTGCAGGGCTGTAGCATCAAAGCGGTAGCGGTTGATTCCCTGATAGACCAGATAGTTGAATGGTCCCCAAATCGTACCTCTCACATAATACTGGTCCACAAATGCCGGGTCGTTGCGCGAGATTGAGGGCAGAATGTAGGTTCCCCAGAACTCTTTCGGGTTCAGCAGGTGCTCATTTACCATTCTCTTTGCTTGTTCAGGCGTAGGAATTCCCGCTAACAGCGGATAGAAATTAGTCGGCGATAAGTGTTTTGAGAAATCTCCGCTCCAGAAGCGATTTTCGAAGATTCCATCTTGTTCGTTCCATAGTTTTTCGCGAACAGTTGCTTCTGGCGTTCATAATCGGCGGTCAGAATCTTGGCATCTTCATCTTTGCCCAGAATGGTTGCGATTTGCGCCAGACACTCGCCGTCTAGGACGTACAGCGAATTCAGTCCGACGTCGTCCAGATCCACCGTGTAAGTTTTGGGATTGTACTTAACGTCGTCGTACATGGGATTGTCATCGATTCCCGTCTCCCAGCGTGAAGCCATCAGGTAACCGCGTCCGCCCGGCCCGGGGCCGAACCACGATCGCTGCCCCATTCCAACAGCCCATCATGATTCCCATCCCTCCACGACTGGCCATCGCCCCGGTCGCGCAACCACCACTCGTGCCACTTTTTTAGACGAGGGTACGCCCACTCCAGCAACGATCTGTCCTGTGTTCGTTGATAAACTTTCCATGTCATGTACGAGCCAACCGGAGGCTGAGAACGTCCGGGAGTAATTCCGGATGCGGAAGCCATGTTGGGCACCAGACCATTTTCTGTTTGCGCCATCAAGATAGCTCGAATGCCCGCTGCGGTTTGTTTGCTCTCTTCGAGGCTGGTGAGAAGTGCACCAAAGAAGCAATCCCACTCCCCTACCGCCCAACCACCGAAACCAAGCGCCCACTCCCGGCTGATGCTGGGAAAAGAGGAATCCAGCGAAGGCGCGTACACAGTGTTCCAGAACATTGAGTTTCCAATGGCCTCCGGTGCGCCCTCAAATAATCCCTGTACTGTAGGGCGCTTCTCTGTGTACGCTTTCGCTTTCTCGGTGAGGATGGCGTCAATCTTGCCCGCCATGAGCAAATCTTTTGCTTGCTGGGTAAGCGCTTCTTTTTCCCACCCAAGATTCACCACAAAATGTGCTGTACCGTCTACGGTCTTAAACTCAAGTCCGGCGGCGCTCACGTTAGGGGGAGGGGCATTTGAGGAGACAAGCGTTCCGGTGCTATCCATATTGCCGTGCAATTGGGCCGATCCCGATAAGTACCCGATCCCATTGTCGGCCGATCTACTGTCACCAGGAATCGTGAGGTGCGGTCGAACACGCCATCGAAGTACCGCTCTCCGAGAATTGCCTGATGCGAATCATCGATGGAATAAAATCCCTGAGCGTAGTGGTCAATGTCCCAGGAGGCTGTGCCACCATGCAGGTCGAAATACGTCGGGAAGTAACTTTCAACGACCAAACGAAATTTTGGCGGAGTTGTAATTCGGCCGACGACAGTCGTTTGGTCCACACGCGACCACTCTAAGGTGATGAGTGAATTTTGGCCGGAATGCGTCCACGCCATGCGGGAGTAGGAGCCATCAGGCGCACTCGGCCCCACTTCGCGCACTTTATGAAAGATGACCCTGCCATCGGTAAAATTGCCGCCGAGTTGCGATCCGAAGCGAATGGCAAAAGGTGCTTGCTGCTTGAAAGCATTCGGGATGAATACGATGCCATTCCAGGCATCAGCATCCAGCGCGCCGATTTCTACACTGTCATACTGGGCGGTATTTTGTTTGGCGGCGTCATGGGCAAAAACGACAGTAGAAAGAAAGGTAAGAGGAAGGATGAAGAAAGCGATGACGCGTAGCCAGTTTTGCTTGTTCCGTACTTTCAATGTAGCCCCCTAAAATAAGTTCCATTTTTTGCGAAATTGAATAAATCTTGCTCGACTTCTTGCCTTGTAGTCCACAATTAACTGGCACCGATCGGAGATGCCGCGCGAAGAATTCCGTCATCTGGTCCAACCGGACACGCACGATTCTCTGCCATGACGTTTAGGCCCAGACTGTCCTGATATCCGATTTCCAACAGTGGGTTGGCCAACGCGTTATAACACATGATCACGGAACGGCGAGGATAATCCGAAAGGTTGGCAGCAGAACAATGCAGCAGATTGCAATGGAAGAAGAGGACAGAACCCGGCTCCATTTCGCACTGTACCCGCTCAAATAGAGGCTCCAGAGCTTTGATGCGTGTCGGATCGATGCCAGTCTGCGTGCCAAATTGGCCATGCGTCACTCTTCCAAGATGATGAGATCCACGCAATACCTCCAGGCACCCGTTCTTTTTTGTCGCGGGATCGATCGCGAACGATGCACTAACCATACGCGGGAAGGCGAATCCCTGGTCGTACCAATAACCGTAGTCCTGATGCCACTCCCAAGCCCCGCCTTTTTTGGCTTCCTTGAAAATTACTTTGCCATGAAAAAACGCAATCTCTTCTCCCATGAGGATACGCAGCGGATTAACTAGGCGCGGACAGGTAGTAACCGCCGACCATAAATCTTCACCAAGTTCAAACCAGATCGCCAGCTTCGTGGCGAGGCCAGTGGTGTCCAGCATGGAAGTTGTATGCTTCGCCACCCGTTCCCCGCCGACCGCCTCGCTCATCCGGGCAACTTCTTCTGGAGTAAATACTTTCGGGACAATCACGAAACCGGACTGGTGAAATCGAGCCGCGGCCTTGTCATCGAGTTACAAATAGAAATCCTTTTCATGAATCCGTTCAGGAAATTCGTTACTTTGGAGCGGCAACGGGGATCCGGCGATGTTGAACGGGCAGGCGGTCCGGAGACCACCCACCCGAGTTGCAGCACCGCCTTTAGAAGTAGAACTTCAAAGCTGCCTGTTGGGTACGCGCCGGAATGTAACCCGTACCCGTGATCTGCCCAAAGGTACCGCTCGAGAGGGTGGGATTGGGATAGTAGAAGTTCGGATGGTTGAAGGCGTTGAACATCTCCCAACGGAACTGCAAGCGATAACGCTCCCCAAACCGGAAGTTCTTAGACAGTCCCATATCCCACGAGTTCTGACCGGGACCAGTGACAATGTTACGTCCGGTATCCCCCTGAAATCCATAGTCCGGCTGGTTGAAGTCACTGGCTTGCAAGTAGTGGTCAAGTGAGCCATGATTCACATGAACCGTATGATCGGAGTTAGCATAATCCGCCAAGTCTCTGCCAACCACGGTATAGGATTTGTTGAGACCGCTGCGAATGCTGAATGGAATACCCGATTGCGCCCGGTAAATTCCACTGATTTGCCAGCCGCCCAAGATTCCACGGGTTGCGCTATTCCACCCGGACGGACTTGGGGTCTGGTAGATGAAATTGGCAACAAAGATTTGCGGGAAATTCAAATCGGAATTCCCACGGCGGCACGCTTCGCAGTAAGGGTTGTAGAAAGCACTGCTTTGAATTGCGGGGGCGTTGTCAATGGTTTTCGAATATGTGTAGTTTGCGGTGAATTGCAAACCATGCGACATCCGCTTCTCCAGGGTAAATTGGCCAGACTGGTAGTTGGCGTTGGTGTGCGAAAAATTGAGTACTGCGGTATTGAATTGGGGGAGGATCAAGGTTCCGTTCTTGTCGAAATCTGCCTGGGAGCAGTTGGGGCCCACTGGACCGCAGAAGAACTGGCCCGGATTAATGGAATTGCGATTGGCGAGGTGATAGGTCTCGGAGCCCACGTAGGCGGCCCGTGCCAGCCAATTCGTCCCGAATTGATGTTCGAGACTCAGGTTCCAAGTCTGGTTCTGACCGGAGGTAAAGCTGCGGTCAAAAGTGTAGTAGACGTTGGCCGGAGGCGCCGGAAACGTGACATCGGGGCCCGGGACATACCCGGGGCTGGAAAATGGTGGGAAAGGGCTCTGGCCTCCGGTGGGTTGATAAACCGAGTAGGGATCGCTGAAAGGAATGATCGGGACCTGTTGGCCATTGATGATTCCTCCGGCTGAGAACGTGTAGATGGGGGCAAAAGGCGCCGTGTCACTGATCGGGTTCCAGTCGTTGTAGGCAATCGGGCTGGAATAGATCCCAAACGCCGCACGGATGGAAGTATTCGGCATGGCCTTGGGCTGCCATGCGATGCCGATTTTAGGATTGAAGAAATTGTAGCGGTTGGCTACGCCGCCATCTGGAACCCCGGCATCACCTGGGTAAACCAGATCGGCAGGAGAGTCGGGGTAGCGCGTGCTCTGGTGGCCTGGCCAGTAGATAGGGATGCGCCCGCCAACCGACACCGGGAATAGGAATGGTTCCCAGCGTACGCCTGCCGAGATGGTCAAGTTAGGTTTCACCTTGTACTGATCAGCGACATAAGGCTGGACCATCCACGCATACAGGGCGCTCGATTCACCGCCACCTTGGGTAAAGGACGATTCCTGCCCCATAAGGAAGTCAGAGAAACCATATCCAGTGAAATTGCCGTTGGGGCCGCCTTGAAACGACATAAGAGGCAAGGCCAGCCAGTTGGTGGTCTCATTCCAATACTGCCGCATGGTGTCGATGCCTATCGCCAGCAGATGCTTGCCCTTGGAAATGCTGAGCGAATCGGAGACTCCCCAGGTCCAGCGGTTGAGAAAATTGTAATTCTGCCCGATTCCAAGCCCCGGGCCAGGACCGCCGCCCATATCCAGGTCCTCAATGGAGCAGGGCAAACTACCGGTTTCGTCTTGGACGTTGACGAATTGTGAAAAGCAGACATTTTGTCCATTCACTTTCAGTCCACTGTTACTGGTGTTGTACAAACGAGTGTAAGCGCCGGTGACAGTGTTGACGACGTGCGGGTTGATTGTCCATGTCCAAGTGCCCCCGTAGTTCTGCCAGCTCACGTTCCAGGACTGGGCAGAGTTCAGGAGCGTGAGGCTGACGGCTGGCTGATTGTAGAAGTTCAAAAATGCGCCGGCCGCTGATACGGTTGTGGTCGTTGAGGTTGTAGTCCACGCGCCCGGTTTCTTCGTTGTAATCACTGATGGTGGGAAAGCCCGACGCCACTAAATGGCCCAAGCGATCCGTTGAGTGGGGCAGCAGATTTGTAAGTCCGACCGAGCCTGGATTGAAGTAGGTGGCTGGATCCACGAAGTTGTTTGTGAAATACAAATTCGGGTCAGCGATCGCATCCGCAGCGGTATGGTCCGGAACCAGCAGCGGCTTCCAGATCTGATTGGTCACCTGGGTGGGATCACTCGGGTCCCGATCGTTACACAACCCATTGGTGAAACCACTGGTACAAAGCGCCGAAAAATCGCCAGCCCGCATGGCGTCCGAGGGCACATAGATATCGCTCGAGCTGTTGAAGATATTTTGCCTGGTTCCCTGATAGTTTCCAAAGACAAACAGCTTGTCCTTCACAATGGGCCCGCCCAGGGAGCCGCCAAACTGGTTGCGGTGAATCTGGTCGGTTAGCCGGCTGAAGTAATCTTTCGAGTTCAGCCCGCCATTCCTGAAGTACTCGTATACATCTCCGTGCCAGTTGTTCGTTCCCGACTTGGTGACGATACTCACTACGCCGCTGGTAGCGAAACCAAACCGCGGATCAAAGTTGTTCCCAATTACACTAAATTCTTGCACGGCATCGGGATTGGGAAATGGCGATGCGGTGAGCTCATAGTTGTCCATGTTGTAGACGCCATCCAGCAGGTAGTACACACTGCCTTGCCGGCCGCCGTTGACGGAGGCTCCCGTCTCGGTAGGAAACGTGGTATAGCTCTGGAAGAAACTGGAGTTCGTTTGGCTCACGTCAAACGCCCCGGGAGTCAAGAATACCAAGGTCGCGGGGTTGCGTCCGTTGAGCGGAAGCTCATTAATGGACTGTTCATTGATCGTTTGGCCTAGCTCTGCAGTTTCGGTGTGCACCAACTCCGCGCCAGCTTGTACGGTGACCTTCTCGCTCACCTTGCCGGGCTGCAGGGTGAAATTGATGCCGGCATTCTGCTCGGCTACCAGGTTGTAGTTTTCCTGCTCCTGCGCGCTGAACCCTTCCTTTTCCACCTTGACGGTATAAACGCCAGGAATGATCTGGAGGATGATGTACGCACCCGCTCCATTGGTGGTCGCCGGGGTCACAACGCCGGTCGCATTATCGGTCGCTGTAACCGTGGCGCCAGCCACTAAAGCTCCTTGAGAGTCCGTAACTACGCCACTAACGTTGGCTCGACCCGTTTGAGCAAATAGTGGCTGCATGCTGAGTACGGCGAACAGAGCGGCAAAGACAAGCAGCCCACTCAAACCGTTCGCGATAGAGTTCACTGCATGGTTGTTTTCTGGTGATGCCATCCTAAGTACTCCTTCTGCGCCAGAGATTTACTCTCGGAGACGCGGTACTCCCATCACACCGCCACTTCTTGCTCACGCACTTCAAGTGCGTTACTGCCAACGCCGTTTCAAATATCACCGGGGAAAATCGCGCTGTTAAAAAACAAAAATGGTCATGATGAAAGCTTGGGGCGCGCCATCCTCATCCTCTCGCTGGCTCCATTGATAGGGTTCACTCTCATGCTTACAATCGGTTGAAACACTTGCCACATCCAAAGAAGCGTTACCGATAACGCATCCTGCGATGCCCCAATGAAATATCACTCCCCGATCTGATCTGTCAAGACAAAAATTTGATATTAGCCGGGCGGAATGTGATCCGCTTAACTTCTTAGGAGTGGAAAAGTTACCTCAAAAACATTATCGTAAACGCATTTGATCGGGACTCGGGATGGAGCGCCAAGCACAATGAATTGCGGTGATTAATGGCATGCGAACTATTCGTGGTTGGCGAATAGAACGTCAAAGAAGAAAGCTCGCGAGAGCAATGTACTTAATTGGCGGATTCAATTCTGCCAAATAGGACGAGCGTAACGCTGACGCTCAAGCTCGAAGCACTTTGGGCCAAGCCGCCGTTATGTGTTAGAGGGAGAATATTTATGCGTGAAAAAACGCCCTCGCGGAATGCTTGATCCCGTGGTTTTTGCGCCGCGCTCAATATTTTAGTGGTTCAATGTTGGCTCAAGTCAAGTGGCGGACCTCACTTCCAACAGCGGAAACATTATTTAACTTTCCGGATGCCGATACCGCACCCGTTGGGAGATTGAGAGGTGCGCTCTACCGTGGTTAGGAGAGCTTAGCGTGAGCGTGGCTACGATACTCCGGTGCATACGCGGTGTTCCCTATTTTCATGAAAACCTCTCATCTAAGAATGGCCAATCCTAATTGCCATTAAAACCTATGAGTCGAATTGGGATGTATGAAATCGCGAAATTGTCTAACGTTTCGATAGGGACTGTAGGACGTGCACTCAATGGTCATGGGCGGATAGGAGAGATTACTCGCCGACGGGTATTGCAGGTAGCTACGGAGCTAGGATACAAACCAAATCTTGCGGCACGTGCCTTGGCAGTGGGAAAGGCGTTCCGCATCGGCGTGTACATCCCTCGGGAAGGCAATTTCTTCACGATCAGATACGCAAGGGTATCCTTGCGGAGGCTCGCGATTGCGAGCGCCTCGGGATCGAGTTGATCTACGCTCCGGTCAACCGTCCGGGACAAGGACCCAATAAAGCGAAAGAATTGTTTGCCAGCGGTATCAAAACTCTGATCTTAGCTCCTGCAGATCCAGAAGGACTGAATCATTTGATCAATGGGGCGGAGGAACGAGGGATCCAGGTAGTTTGCATTGCCGTTGACGCTCCTAATAGCAATCGCTCGTCAATTGTTCGCGTTGATCCGGAAGCTGTTGGGAGATTGGCGGGCGAGTTAATGGGAAGGGTCCTGCCCGCCAACTCGCAAGTCGCAATCGTTACTGGGATGCTGCAGACCGAGGATCACTACAAGAAGGTTCGAGGGTTCTCCCAACTTTTACCGCAGACTTGTCCAGGGGCAGAAGTAGCGAATGTACTTGAAGGGTATGAGGACGAAGACGAAACGCTTGCCCAGTGTATGGCGTTACTTCGTAGATTCAGAAAACTGGCGGGCCTCTACGTGAGCACGGTGAACTGTTTACCCGTATGCCGAGCCTTGAACAGAGGCGGGTTAGCAGGAAAAATCAAACTCATCACCACCGACATATTCCCCGAAATTGTGCCTTACTTCGAGAAGGGGACGATCACAGCGTCAATCTGTCAGCGGCGCTACGCCCAGGGGCAAGCTGCACTTCGACTGGTCATCGATCATCTGGTGACAGGCCATCCAATTCCCCCGGCCTTTTACTTGAATCCCCACGTCGCCTTGCGATCCAATCTGGCCCTTTTTCCTGAAATCCATGAAACTGAGCAGCCCGACATGGCCAGTTGAGTGCCCGCGCTTGTTTGACAATGCCAATGTGATGCGCCGTTCGCCTCTCTGGTACTCGACTGGGCCAATCCGCGTTGTCGGCATAACTCTGCCGTCGTCAATCCTGCCTCGCGTTACTTCAGAATCGCGATGATTTGCCCTTTGCTATGTCATGTGCCTTTCATTGCGGTTCTCCGGTTCTCCTCTCCTGGGAGCCAGAGGCCTCAGATATTGATGAAGTGGAACTCGTCCCGCTCTGTTCAAGCGGAAGGACGAGGCGTCACGAATCAGGAAACACACCGCCCATGACATTGCGCTACAACCTGCGGTATGTGCCGGCACAGTCATCTCCCGAGCTTGCAGCTGCGACCGTCGGCTAGTCCAGAGACAAACAACCCTAAGTTCCTTGTCTCTCATCGCAGCTCATATTCCAATCCAGCTAGTCTTGAGGCTGAGATTTTACGTGCAGCGTATACATTTGAAGACATAGAAATTAGATGACATGGCGGATCATATTCCGCCATTTTGCTTGACAAGCCAAACTGGCCCTCATACCATCGGCCTTTCCAGCTCGAGCTGTGCAGCGGCCTCTACATCCACGAGGAGTATCAACGATCGAAGGCAGCTTTTGTAATCACCAGGACGACAGGGCTGTCGGCATTGCCCCCGCCTACCGAATCGAGAGACTCAAGTAAATGGGCGCAAATGGCTAATCGGACCGCGCCTAATCTCGCCCGACACCTTTGCGATCGGCTTGGAATGCTGATGAGGACGAGACGCGAACCATGGCTTTGCATCCAGAGGTCTTGCGGCACATTGCGTTCGGACTCGGCGCCCATTTTTGCGTGGGGGCACCGCTGGCACGTATCGAGGCTTATATCGCTATAGGCACGGCCCTGTGGCGCTTCCCGAATCTCACTCTTGTCGATGACAAACCTGATTGGGATCTCAGCAAGCGTACCTCTCGCATGTTGCGAAAGCTGCCGGTCAGATTTTGAAAAGGATTTCTGAAACTGCAATTGGAGGTTTGTTTGTGACCAGCACACCGGCGAAAGACTGGGGCACGGACTTCCGCACTCCCCCCTTAGTTGAGATGCAATCCATTACTTCGCGCTTCGAGCATCGCGTTAGTGCCGCCCTCCGTCACAGTTCTGGTTTTGGGGCACACTATTCTCTGGGTAAGGTCAAAATACCGCTTGGCGATAATGAGGTTGCGATAAACAATCTCAGGCAAACGATTACGGGGGATAGCAACCCAGAGATCACTCGGCAAACCTATTATAGGAGTTAGCACAGCTCTATCGCAGAATGCCTCGACCCAGGATCCACAGCGAGCCTTGCTCAGGTCATGGGCTCAAAGAAAGAGCGGACAAAAGCCAGGATCAACTCTTAGAAAAGACACAGGAGCAAAATGCCGCAGATCAGCCTGTCCCTGCTAACAATCATGACTGAATCAAAGCGCCACGCAGTGCGACTGGTACGATTTCGGAACTGTACAGGGAAGGTGATTCGCTTCAAGGCATTGCTTCCCCTTTCGCTCTGCCTGGCCCTGGCCTTGGCTCAGGGCCAGGAGCGCGTGGCTCAAAACTCTCCACATGCGGCGCCGCAGATGGGTGTCTCCACTGGGGCGGCGCATGCCCCTGTGAAGGATGCCCAATCCCGTCCAATTACAGCGGGAGGATTCGTCGACGGCGCCCCCGTGGTGTTCACTGATATCACGAAAAAATCCGGGCTGGACAAATTCCGCCATCGCTCTGGAATGCCGGAGAAGAAGACAATCATCGAAACTCCAGGTTCGGGCGTAGCCCTCATCGATTATGACAATGACGGCTGGCTCGACATCTATCTGCTGAACGGCGCAACGCTGGCGGCTCTCAAGGGCAAAGAGTCTGCTCCGCAAGCCATGCTTCTGCGTAACAACCATGACGGTACATTCACCGACGTTACTCAGAAGAGCGGTGTATCGGATGAGCGCTGGGGTTTCGGCGTTGCAGTCGGTGATTATGACAACGATGGCTGGCCCGACATCTACGTCGCCAACTATGGCAAGAATCGGCTTTATCACAACAATCACGACGGGACATTCACCGATGTCGCGGAAAAGGCCGGCGTCGCGCTCGGCGATTGGTCTACCGGGCCGACCTGGGGTGACTATGACCACGATGGCCGGCTTGATCTGTTTGTTCCCGGCTATGTGAAATTTAATCAGGATCATCCGCCGGTTGCCGGAGAAGGCAATATTCCGGCTGGGTTCTGTCAATTCCGCGGAGTCAACGTAATGTGTGGCCCACGCGGCCTTCAGGGGGAAGGCGACCATCTTTTCCACAACAATGGAGATGGCACATTTACGGATGTCAGCGTGAAAGCTGGCGTCGCCGACCGCACCGGATACTACGGTTTCGCTTCGGTGTTTGTAGACGTGGATGACGATGGCTGGCTGGACCTCGCGGTCGCTAACGATTCAGTCCCCAACTACCTCTACCACAATCGCCACGACGGCACGTTCGAAGATGTGAGCTACATGTCAGGCTTCGCGTTAAGCGAGGACGGGCATGAGCAGGCCTCAATGGGAATCGCAGTGGGCGATTATGATCGCGACGGCAAAGTAGATTTTTGCGTGACCTCCTTTTCTGACGACTACAACACGCTCTACAGAAACGAAAGCGAGGGCTTCTTCAGCGATGCCACTGTCCGCAGCGGTCTGGCAGAGCCAACCATCCCGTTTCTCGGCTGGGGGACCGGATTCCTTGATTTTGATAATGACGGATGGCTGGATATCTTTGTTGCCAATGGGCACGTTTACCCCGGCGTGGACCAACAGGACTGGGGTACAACCTGGGCGCAGCGACCACAGCTCTTCCGTAACCAGAATGGGAGATTCCAGGAAGTTCCACCTGCGACCGGCAGTGGGCTGGCCGACGTGATTACGGCTCGAGGAGCAGCTTTCGGGGATCTTTTCAATGACGGACACATTGATGTTGTTCTAAATAATATTGACGCCTCGCCGGCCTTGCTGCGTAACGTACTGAAGAACAACAATCACTGGATCGGGCTAAAACTGATCGGCGGCCCTGGTGGCCCCCGCGATGCAATCGGCGCAAAAGTGTTCGTGACAGCAGGAGCTGTACGCCAGCGCGCCGACGTCGTCAGTGGCGGCAGCTATGGGTCCAGCTCGGATCCGCGTGTGCACTTCGGTTTAGGTTCTGCGGAAAAGACCGACAAAATTGAAATCCAATGGCCGGGCGGGTCCAGGCAGGAGATTGTCGTACCATGGATTGACCGGATCTTTACCGTGGTAGAAGGCAAGGGTGTGTCTGAGAGGTAACATACAGAGGATCGCAGAATATTGTGACAATGGGTTGAAGATTGGGACAATATTCTGCAATCCTTAATAATTCCTGCGATTGCCAACTAAAGGACCGTCCAGTGTCGTTGATCAGAAGCTTTGCCGCCGCACGACCTGGGTACCTGGCAGTTCTTCTTGCCGCGATGCTGTTTCATGTGAACATTGCGCATTGCGAAGGCGCACAGGGAGATTCTGAAGAACCAATCGTCCCAAGTGATGCGGCACTCGCAGAAGCGAAATCCCTTCTGCAACAAGGCAAACTGGACGAAGCAGAGCGCCGGGTGCGCCAAAGGTTGCAGACTCAGCCTCGGTCTGCGGATGCTCACTTTCTGCTCGGTTACATCCTCTTCCGAGAAATAAAGGCTGGAGTAGAACCGTTTGCCGACCAGTATCTGGGTTTCCACGAACCTGATCTGAAATTCAGAAACGAAAAGGCTAGTGAGTCGCTGGCCCAATTCACCGAGGGCGCAAAATATCACGACCCGAGCGCCTTTGATCTGAAGATTGTTGCGCTCGATTATTTGTTATTCGGCTCTTACACTGATGCCGACAAATGGCTCACCAAGTCACTGGAATGGGATCCCATGGACCCTCAGTCTTGGTACTACCAGGGTCGCATAAAATACAACGAAAACAGCTTCGAGGAGGCGGTCGGAGCGTTCAAGAAATGCCTGGAACTCGACCCTGCCAACGTCAATGCTGAAGACAATCTGGGCTTGTCATATGCGGGACTGGGCCGCTGGGAAGCTGCAATTGCTGCCTATCAAAAAGCGATTGCGTGGCAGTCCGAGTCTTTAGACAGGAAGCCTGGCCCATTCCTGAATCTTGGCACTCTTCTGTTGGCCCAAAACCGGGCGGCGGAAGCCCTACCCCACCTGCAAAAAGCCGTCGAGATCTCGCCCGCGGATCCGAAAGCGCATCAACAATTAGGTAAGGCTTGTTCCGCTTTAGATCGGCTTCCTGAAGCACAAGCAGAACTGGAGAAAGCAGTCCAACTCGACCCTCAAAGCGCACCTTTGCACTTCATGCTGGGCCAGATCTATCGAAGAGAGGGTTTGTCAGAGAAGGCCAAAAGTGAATTCGACCGCACCGCTTCTCTGAACGCGCACGCGCCTCCTATCAAGGCAACTCCTAATAGCCGATAACAATATAAGCGCGCGCCTTTGTCGCGGCTACTCTGCGCCCGGACAGCCCCTATCTTCCGTCACCTCGCCCTCGGGCCCTGGAATGAAGCACACGAATTGCATCGCCGGGCGTTAACCAGATTTTGCCGCTCGGCGAAGCAGAGCAAGAACTGTGGAACGCCTTGAGGCTTACGGAGTGGGTGATGGGGAGTTGCACTTTACAGGCGCCGGCGAAACAATGTGGGACATTTTCCCGCCGTACTTCGCAGCGAAACCCACTTTCGCATCTTCGCGATCATTCCGAGAAATGCCTTCATTCAGGCAGATATGCCAGGTGTGTTCGCCCCCGTTTGCATAAACTCCGCCAGCAACGGATGCATGGGAACCGGAGCTCTGGAGGCCTTGCTTTTCGGCAAGCCCACGGCGCCACAGGTCCATGTCCGCCGCACATAGATGACTGCGTCGGCAAAACTCACATCTTGCCATATGCTCCGCTGGCAACAGCGCACGCCATACTCGCAGTCGGGGACTGGGTTTTCCCTTCCTTCAAGTTGAAGGGGAGGCAGCCGCGGGTGGCCAACATGTTGGTGAAGACCCACCTACGGCAAGCGGCAGCGAAGGCGGGCATTCTCTCATCGCACTCGAACGAAAAGGGCGGGTTGTTAGAAGACGACCCGCGTCGTTTCGGATTTCACAACCTGCGCCACAGCCTGGCCTCGTTCCTGATCCGCAGCAAAACCGATCCCAAGACGGTGCAGGCTCTGCTACGGCACAGTGATGTCAAAAGGATGCTTCAGCTCTACGCGCACAGCGCAAGCGAAGATCGTATGACCGCACAGGGCGCGATGTTGCAGACGATTTTGGGTGAGGAACTCGGGAAAGCGGACTGAAGGAAAATCGCAGAAGTGAGTTAAGTGCTTTAAAATATGGTGGCCAGGGACGGAGTTGAACCGCCGACGCCAGCCTTTTCAGGGCTGCGCTCTACCACCTGAGCTACCTGGCCACGGGTGAACTCGCAGCTCGTACCGAAACATGCGAGTCGCGAGGTGCGCGGGACAATGCGAAGCCTGGCTGACTGAAGAGGCGATCGAATCGCTGCAACGCGCGAACAGCACTGATTATAGCAACCGCTCCCCATTCGCTCAATCGCCTCCACCCCTGTTTTGGAGAAAGCAGCCGAGGCCTGTCTGAAAAACTACTCTTCGGGCGCATCCTCGTGCTCGCCGATCCATGCGGAAAGCGCGTCTTCCTGCCGCGATTTCAGATCGGCGCAGTAGCCGATTCGTTCCAGGGTTTGTTTCAGCAGCCTGGGCGAGGTCTGGGTGGGGCGGGTGGAGAAGAACTCCCGCACCTGCGACTGCTTCTCTTCGCTGCAGAAATTGGCGGCTGCTCCAATAATGTCCCCGTTGCGGAAGGGGCCGCCGACATGCGCAATGTCGGCCCAGTGGGAGCGGACAAAATTCCAGGCCAGATCGCTCCCCGCAGGATTCTGCATCACCCGGCCAATCACTCCCTTCACGTCCTGCGAGCGCACCTCGCCAGAAATCGTGTCGTCCAATGTGCGCATGAGTAATTTCGGATCGCTGAATTCGCAAAGCGTGTGCAGGTAAAGATAGTAGTTTTCGGGAGCCACCGCGCTTTTAATCTTGGCCTGCAGTTTGTCAAAAAGTTCGGCATTGCCGTCCTTAGCGGCAAGGCTGAAAAATACCGGCACCAGTTCGGGTGAAACCGCCGCCGAATCCTGCAATGCCTCAAGGGTTTTTCTGTGGGCCTCCGCCAACCCGCCTGGGTCCGCGCCGGTAAATCCGAGGGTGTACAGGACCTTGGCGCGTAAGTTCTTCTGGTTATCGCTGTCGTCCGGTTTCGGCTCGAAACCCAGCTCCTGTTGCAAAGGTTGCAAAAGCTGGCGCACCCAGAGCTGAAATGATGGACGATCAGAATCATGCACAAGATATATGCCGGCGTAGTCAATCTTCCCGAGCAGATACTGCATGACCTGGCGATTCCGCTCCGAACGCATGTTCTCAGCCAGGGAAAAATAGTCGCCGATATCCGTGCGGGCCGCCTGTATGGAAGCCCAGGTATCGGCCAGCAGCATGATGCGTTCCCCGGGGGTTAACGCACTTTCTGCATCACGGGAAAGCCCTGTCATGGCCTGCGGCTGATAACTGGAACGGTACTCGCCCTCCGCCCCGGCGTTGGACAGCACCCAGGGACCGCAGCCTGGCAGGACGAACTGCTGCTGTTTTTTCGTGAGCAGTTCACAGGCCTCGGTTCCCTTCCCGGCTGGCCCCTCGCGCAGGCAAATTGGGACAGTCCACAATTCGTCGTTGCTTTCAAACATCCGCGACTCGTCGTAGAAGTACCGCTGCTGAGTCAACGTCACATTGGTCGATTTGTCGATGCAGCGCGAGCTGACGCCGATGACCGGCGCGCCCGGCTGCATTACGAAAGAAGACATGATGGCGTCGACCGGCTTGTGCGAGCCCCGCGCAATCGTGTTCCAGAAATCCCCGGCAGTGGCATTTCCATAAGCGTGGTCTTTCAGATATTGGTTTATGCCTGCGCGAAAAGTATCCGGCCCAATATAGGATTCGACCATTCGCAACACAGCCGCCGCCTTGTCATACGCAATTCCATCGAATAGACCCTCAATTTCTACGGGAGTCTCCGCGTTCTGGTGAATGGGCCGTGTGTTGCTAAGCGAGTCGATATTCAGCGCCTCAACGGTACCGAGCACGTCGTCGAGCTTAACGTTCCATTCCGGCTTCATGGCTTCGAGTGGTTTACTGGACATCCAGGTGGCGAAGCCTTCATTCAGCCAGACGTCATCCCACCATTGCATCGTGACCAGATCGCCGAACCATTGGTGCGCCATCTCATGAGCAATTACCGAAGCCACGCCTCTGCGCCGATTGACGGAGGCCCGCTGATCGTCCACCAAAAGATCGTTTTCCCGAAACGTGATGCAGGCGGTATTCTCCATCGCGCCGGGCGAGAAATCGGGCAGGCCGACAAGGTCGAGTTTTTCGTAGGGATATTTAATGGCGAAATATTGATCGTAATAGCGAAGGATGTCCCCTGCCGCTTGCAGCGCATAGGTTCCGAGCTGCTTTTTGCCGCTCGTACTGTACACCCGGATGGGGATGCCGTCCGCGGAGCCCTCGACGTAGTCAAACTGACCGACAATCATGGCCACCAGGTAGGAAGACATCTTGGGCGTGGTTGCAAACTTCACGGTGTGGAGGTCGCCGGAAGGTACATCGGAGATCGGCTTCGTGTTCGAGATGACCGTCATCTCTTTGGGAGCGGTCACTTCGATATCGAATGTTGCCTTGTACGCAGGCTCGTCGAACGACGGAAAGGCGCGCCGCGCGTCCGTGGACTCAAACTGGGTGGCGGCATATTTGCGTCCCCGGTCGTCTTTGCCAAGATAGAAACCGTGCAGCTGGTTGTTCAGGATTCCGGTATAGCGAATCCTGATTGTGCAGGGTCCCGGCTGCAGCGCCTGAGAAACCGTCAGAGTCGCCATCTCGCGCTGAGCATCCAATGCGACTGCGGCTGTCTGGGTTTTATTGCCGTTCCGAATGGTCGCCGACTCAAAGGCAATCTCAGCAGCGTTCAGCACAATCTCTGTGCCTGCCTTCAGCACATTGGCTTGAATCTCTTCCTGGCCGGAAAAGTTGTCCTTGCTGAAATCCGGGGTGAAGCTTAGCTTGTAATTTTCCGGGATGGCGATCTTTGGCAGGCGCTGCGCCACGGCGCAAGGGGAAAGCCCTACCAGCAGCACAAAGAAAAAAACAGTTGTCCTCATCTTCTTATCAGTTTTCTCCACAAAGCCGGTCGCGGTCTGAGTAGTGAGACGCCCCACAACCGCTGTCGTTAGCTCCAGTTCGCAATCGTTTCTGGTGGGCCGGACGATTTTGCGTGAATCCTTTTTCGGAGCGAGCGGTGGTCCGCAGATGTAGAATCAGCAACCCTGAGCGAATTCCACTCGACATGAATCCAAACACCAGGTGACAAAATGGTGGGCAGTGCAGGACTCGAACCTGCGACCTCCTGCTTGTAAGGCAGGCGCTCTAACCAGCTGAGCTAACCGCCTAAAACCAACAACATACAGCGAATTTCCGACCGCGCGAATGTACCACACAGAGGGTTGTGGAAAAACCGGGGGAGGTCCTTGGAATTAGGCGGCCTCTTTAGCCCGCCGGTACACCAAATACAGTTCCGTGCGGGTCATCCGCGGCCCGGCCGGGCTGAAGGACCCGCCCTCAATCCACCCAAGTGTTACCCGGCGGCCTCGCGTTATTCGCTGCACAACCCCCCGACTAAAGCTAAGAATCGACATTTTTTGACTACCTCCAGCCACCATCCTGCCCGGTAATCCGGGACCCGTCAATGGCACTTAAGTGCATGAAAACACGGGATAAAGTGGCCGTTTTAAGTGGACTTTTTAAGTGGATTACATTCTCCTATCGTTCGCTTTTCAATGAACAGCGCGCACGGTCATGATGGTTAGTCGAAAATAAATCTTAGCAGCAGCGTCAATACGCTTGACAGTTGGATGCAGTCCGCTCTACACTCGCATTCATGGCAGCATTAACGGAAGAAATACGGCGGGCCGGTGGGAAGGCAAGGGCCGCGAATCAACCGCAGTGGCAGCGCCAATTTATGGGGATGCTCGGGGGCGCGGGGCGGCCTATCACGAAAGACCAGAGGGCGGGCATGAATTATCTATCCGCAGTGAATGAGGCAACGGAATTACATGAGCGCTTTCCGTGGGTCCGGCTCGCGCTAGTCGGCGTCGTAAAAGAGGAAGGCCGCGTACACGATGTGCGATTGCTGAATCCTCAGGCACCGCGGGGGGAGTTACTCACGGCCGCGAGGGATTGCGAGAAGTTTTACGGGCTAGTCGGTCTTGCCTTCTTTAATAAAGAGTGGACCGTATTTACCAAGCCCTTTCTGGTGGGGGCGGACGCGGCCGAGTGCCTCAGCGGTTATGGGCAAAAATTCCTTGGCGAGGTAGCGGCGAAGGTGAATATCACCTGGAAGGAGAAGGCGGCAGAGTCCCCCGTCTCCGGGCTTGTGACCTTTGACGGTATCAATCCCGCGGTTGTGCACCTCGATTGGCAGGCCCCCGAGTGGCGAATCCCCGAGGGCTCGTATGCTGCCGGACTGCTCTATTTCGCGCGTGAGGGGGACACGTGGCACTTACACTCTAGCCCGCTTTCTGAAGACGTGGCCCAAGTAGTGAAGGCTAAGCAAGGTGAATTCCGCCGGTTGGTTGAGGCGGAGGCCGAGGCCCGGCAGATACGCGCCCGAGAATTGGAAACCAGCGCCCGATTACTTAACATTGTCGGGCGGGCCGAAAAATTAGGTAGTTAATGGATGGGAGGGGATTCAGGCCCCCGCCCATCCGGTAGCAAGGTGACCCTAGCGAAGAATCACGCGATGCTGTGTCCATTTTACTCCAGCCCCGCCGGACTCCCTCTAGCTCACCCCCAAGTTTATAAGCTGCCCGCGGATACTGCCGCGGGTCAACGCGACTAGCTTAGCGGCATAAGTCCCGTAAGAAGAGGTCGCGTCATTACCGGGCACCCTTGCGGCCGCGGGGGTGCGTCGGCAATTTCAAACTACGAGGAAAAATTTATGTCGATGAAAATTGCAACATTGCGAAAGCAGCGCGAGGAGGCCATCCAGAAAGCGGAAGCCATCGTTACCGGAGCAGAAAAAGAAAACAACCGAGCCCTTACGGATGTTGAACGGCTCGCGTTTGACTCGCTTATGGGCACCGCGAAGACTGCCAGCGCGGAACTCAAAGTAATCGAATCACAAAACAGCTTTATGACCAAATTAAATGGCCGGATGCCTATCCTGGACGGGCGGGGCGACGTCTTCAATGGGGACGGGGACGGCTTGGTTCGGTCAGATACAAAGTTCAAATGGCCGGGTTTGGCAGAATTTATGCGCACGAAGGAAGGCGGGGTGCAGGCTTCGCTATCCGAAGGCGGTGACCTCCAATACGTGCTACCGCAATTCGAGGTGGCGGCCTTCCGCGCGGCCTATCCGAGCGTTGATCCGTTCCAGCAAGCCGGGGCGCAGATTGATGACCTGGAAGGTGGATGGACTGGCGTCAAGTATCCTTGGGTGCTGGCGGGCGAAGACCCTGTCGTCTATGCGGAAGGCTCCGGGCCTAGCTCAGACCAACCCGCATCCGTCGTAGTCATTCCGATTGATGACCCGCAGAAATACGCATTTTTGACACTTCCCACGGAGGAAGCGCTGCTCGATATTTCGGGCCTCGCGGCTGCTTTGGGAAGTGAAGGAGTGCGCCGGGTTTACAACAAGGTTGCGAAGGCGGTAACTGTGGACATGGTCAGCCGGTTAACTTCTGCCGGTGCGACTGTGACCCCTGGATCGGATAATCTCGCATCCCTGCTAGACCTCATTGCCGCAATTCCGCAAGTGTTTGCGTCGGACACGTCCAATGTCTTCATGTTGAGCCGGACTACGCTGGCACTTATCCGTGGCACAAGGGTAGGCGCGGACAATCTGCCCGCGTTTGATCCGACCACGCGGACTATTCTCGGTTACCGGACGGTCGTGAATGATTATCTGGAAGCCGGGCGCATTGTGTTTGGGGACTTCCGCAGCGGGGCTTACCTCCGCCGCAGTGGCCTCTATTTCCAAAAACTGGACCAAGTCTATCTGACAAGCGGAAAAATCGGTTTGCGGTTTATGTTGCGTGCCGATTGGTCCTTCTTTGCAGAGGCGGCCGATGCAGCAACCGCGGAGCAGCCCATTTACATGCTCACGGATGACTTCGGCTCATAACAAACTTTGCGGGGAAGTCCTTTCTCCTCAGCCGGAGAGGTCCCACCGTAGGCCCCGCACCCTAACGCAAGGGCTCATTACCTACGGTGGGGGTTCCGGCATTTCGCCGGGGGCGGCGCGTCCGCCGTCCCCACTTTTTTACTTTCTGTGGAGGCATTCAAAATGAGCACTTCGATAGGCGATGTCAATATCAATCTGCGGCTCTCCTTAACTCAGTTTAAGGATGATGTGAAGTCCGGCACACAAGAGGCTAGCCGGTCCTCTAAGCAACTTGCCCACGATATGAGCGAGCAGAGCAAGAAGGCCCGCGAGTCTCTGAAGCTCTTATCAGAGGACATCGGGATAGGTCTGCCCCGCGGTCTCCAAAGTGTCATTGTGAAATTGCCGGGAGTTGGCGCGGCCCTCTCAGCGGCCTTTAGCTCTGTGGCCGTGCTCGCGCTCCTGGACATCATCGTAAAGGTGATTGACAAGGTGAAGGAGCTATCGGACGCGAGTAGCAAGGCCGCGGAGGAGTGGGCTAAGTTCAATGACCAATTAGCCGCGTCGGACTTCGACTCGCTTAATAAGAGTATCTCGGACTCGGCCGCTCAGTTTACCGAACTCGCACAGAAGCAAGCCAACCAATCAACTATTTGGCGCGCGGTAACCGAGGTCGTGGGCGAACTAAAGGAGGGGTTTCTATACCTGCATCCGGAGATACAAAACGCTTTTGACGCCATGGCGAAGGGTGACCCCGAGGCGCAGAAGGCGGTCCAAAACTTCAAGGACTTCCGAGACAGGCTGACGGAGATTGAGCAGACCAAAGGACCGGGGGCCGCGCTCCAGCTTATCAATGATGAATTGGTGAAGGTTTCGACCAACCTGGACCCCACTAATCAGGCGCTTACCACGATGATTAACTTACTTGGGACCTGGAGAGCCCAAGCGGAGAAGTCCACAGAAGATGAGTTTCTAAAGACCGAGCAAGAGCAAGCGGACGCCACCCGGAAGGCAATTGACGCGGCTTGGGAGAGCTATCAGCACATGTTGAAGATAGCTAAACAGTCCTCGCTCCCCGATTTTAGCCGTCAAGCCCTTACGCAAGATCAAGAGAATTTCCTTAAGAAGGGGCCGCCACCTCTGACGATCATCCCTCCGGCTAAGCCGAATCTGCCAATCGGGAACGGCACTACACCGGTCTATGGCGGGGTCAACCCGGAGCTTGTGAAGCTACAGAATGACAGCAACGAAGCGCTGAAGGAGACACAGCAAGTTCTGCAAAGTATCCGCACGCCCGCGGAGGTGTATGCGGATGAGGTGGACCGGCTCAGCTACTTGCTCGCCTCCGGCCGGATTAGCCAAGAGGAATTTGGGAAGGCCGTGGAGCAGTCTGCGAAGACCCTAGATGACATTAACAATAAGCAGTGGGCCAAGCTCGGGGAGAACATCGGGCAAACGATTAACCAAGCCGCGGTCTTTGGGTCCTCATGGTCCGACGCACTGAAGGCCATCGGGATTCAACTCGTGGAGACTATCCTCCAATTTACCTTATTGAAAAACATCAGCCAAGAGGCGAAGGGCGGGGGTATTTCCGGATTGTTCGCCAGTATCGCCTCGGGGTTGACCGGCGGTGGCGGCCGGGCCGGGGGCGGCGATGTCCGGCCGGGTAGTTGGTACTTGACGGGCGAAAATGGCCCGGAAATATTTGTGCCCAAAGTAGCGGGGACCATTATTCCAAATGGCGGAGGCTGGGGCGGAGTTAAGCAAACTACGGTCAACGTAACTCAGAACATTTCCACGCCGGACGCTAACTCCTTTGGCCGGTCTCAATCGCAGCTAATGGCACAAGCGTACCGCGAGGCCGCTATCCGGCACGCGCGAAGTGGAGGGGGTTTCTAATGCTCGCGTGTTTTGTTATGGCGCGCGGTGCCGATGTTGAACTGCTCTATCCGCCGACCTCGGAGCAGCAAATGGCCGAGCTAATCCGGGCGGGTTATCGCCCGGCCGGTGGCCTTCTCATCAATGCGGCCGGACAGCTTGCGGTTGTGGATGCCGTGGAGGGTGCAGAAACAGCCCTCGCAAAGGCAAAAGTGGAATTCATGGCGGCGCTCGCTCTCCGGGCAGCGCCTAGCTACCAAGCGTAAGAGGGAAAAAAATGAAACGGGGCAACCGGGTGGAACTGAATTTAGGTTACGCACAGATGGAGCGCCTCGAAAAAGCGGCCCAAGAGCGGGGTATCTCTCCCCGTGAGTTTGTTCAACAAGCGGTGGAGATAACGCTCGCGGACCATTTCTCGGTCACGTCAACGAACACCGCGCCACGTCTGCCGGTGGCCGTGCGTTTGATGAGCTTGGAGGACATGACATGACCGAGGATCTGAAGGCGGGGGAATGGACCTACCTCTGCTGTGAAACCTACATCCGTGGGAGCAGTGGATTGCGGGTTGCGTTTAACCGGCAATGCGCGCGGTGTCAGACCAAAAATCTTCGGTTCATCCACGTGCTAGAACATAAGGACGGGCACCAAATCCATGTGGGCATCGAATGTGCCGGAGTGTTGATTCGGAATTTTGAGTTGCCGCGGCTTGCAGAGAACGAAACCAAACGGAAGGCCGAATGGAGGGAGCAGAAATATAAGACGCCTGGCCGATGTTTCACGACTCCGGAGCAGCTAGTCGAAAGGGGTAAGTTATGAGCTTCTTTGACGGCGTCCACGAGGTCCGGTTACTCCGCGCGAATGGGGTTGCCGTCGGCTATTTCGACGATTGGGACGCCGCGCTCCGTGCGGTGGAGAATGAGCCTCAGTACAAGGCCGCTTATTTCTCGCTGAATCCGATTAAGCTGCCCGCCGGTATTCCGGTTAACCCGGCATCGTTGAATCCCGCTCGCGGGGCGGCCGCTACGTCCGATATTGCACGGCGTATCTGGTTGCTGATTGACCTGGACCCGCCACGGCCCGCCGGGACAAACGCGACGGATAGCGAGAAGGAGGCGGCACGGGTACAAGCTGAGGGCGTGCGGGAATGGTTGGGCTCTCGCGGTTGGCCGGAACCGATATTCTGTGATTCGGGGAATGGTTGGCATCTGTTGTACCGCATCGCATTGCCGAACAATGAAGACAGCACCGCGCTGGTTAAGAGCTTTCTAAACCGGCTGCATACGCTATTTCCCATGGTGGACGGTGGGAATTTTGATGCCGCGCGCATCACAAAACTGTATGGCTCGTGGGCGCGGAAGGGCGAGCATTCAGAAGAGCGCCCGCACCGGCGGTCCGGCATCGTGAAACTAGGGGGAGACACCGCGGTAACCGAGCAACAAATCCGTGCCCTAGTGCCTGTCGGAGTCTCGGTTAAGAAAACCGATGATGTCAAGCTCGGCAAACTTGCTCGGATTTTGCGACTACTACGGCATCGTTCTTCGCGCGGAACCGCGGGAGGTGTCCGGGGGATGGCAGATAGAAATTGCATGCCCATGGGAATCGGAGCATAGCAGCGAAAACCGGCGGGACACCGTGGTTAGTTTTATTGCCGGGCGCGGGTTTGGTTTCCGGTGCTTGCACAGTCATTGTGTAGACCGGAATTGGCGCACCCTTCGAGTAGAAATGGAGGGCCGGAATTCGGCTCTGGCACCATATTTCGGTAAGCTGCCACCGCTTCAGCAAAACAAGATTGCGCAGCACTTGATAGAAACGCATGACGATTTTGTCCGCATCTACGACATGGACAATGCCACCGGGGTATGGATTCCCGGCAAACGGTGGGCACTAGGCGATAAAGGCGATGCACTCTTACGGAAGGCTATTCGCCGTTACCTTGATGACCTACACGACCGCTATGCGCCCCCGGAGCCGGGCAAGAAAGACCCGCGCCATATTCTGACTCAAGCGGCCTTTTTGAATGGGATTTTGACGGAGGTCAAACCGTTTCTCCCGCCCAAGTCCGCCTATGATTTTGATGCCGAGGAAGCACTATTGCCACTGCCGGATGGCAAGGTGGCGGATTTGCGGCTCGGAACTATCCGCGAGATGGCGCGCGAGGACTGTCAAACCAAACGGCTAAGGATTATGCCCGTAAAAATGGAGACGCCGAGATGGGACTTGTTCAAGGAGGAAATCACTTGCGGCGATGATGAGCTGGCCGAGTTCCTGGACCGCATCGCAGCATCCGCGCTCACCGGGGTGGCCGTCCAGAAGCTCATTTTCTTTTATGGCAGCGGGCGAAACGGCAAAGGCGCATGGTTGCGGCTACTCGTTCACATACTCGGGGAGCTATTCGCGGTGACTATTCGGCCCTCGGAAATCGAGAACGGCAAGAACAGCGAGGATAAGCGGTTGGCCGGGAGGCTCTGCGGGATGCGGCTCGCGTACACGGCGGAGACCGTGGGCGGGGACCTCGATGAAACCCTACTCAAGACGTTGACCGGCGGGGATAAGCTCACCGGGGCAAAGCTCTACTGCGATGAAACCAGTTTCACGCCGTCTCATACTCTGGTTTTAGCTACAAATGAGGAGCCTAAACTTTCAAACACCGCGGCCCTCCAAGGCCGGTTGGTCTTTGTCCCGTTTAAGGCTAGCTTTCTCGGGCGTGAGGACCTATCGCTGGACGCGGTGCTCCAGCGGGAAGCGCCCGGCATACTTTGGAAACTGATACAGCTAGCACCCGATGTGCTGAGGCATGGAATCCGCCCACCGGCTAGCGTGCTATCCGAAAGCGCCGATGTATTGACCGAGAATGACGCGGTAGCGCCGTTCGTTGAAGAAAGGCTTATAGAACAGGCCGACGGGTTCACGCCAAACGCCGACTTACGGAAGGCCATCGTGGAGTATCTAGGGTATGACGGGAAGAAAGTGGAGCAGATGCTCGCGGGGGTCCGTGCCCGATACACAATCGCTAAGCGCAACGGCCACCGTGGCATCGTGGGGATAGTCATCAAGCCCACGTCGTAGGGACACAGGGACGCCTAGGGACGCCTTTTTCTATTGTTTTGGTTTAACTCTATAAGTATTTATGTATCTATGTCTTACGACGAAAACATAGCAAAACGGCGTCCAAAAAGGGACGGGCGTCCCTGAAAACCATGGAAGGGCACCCCATTATTAAGCGGATACCGGTCTCGGCCCATCGGTACGGCAAGGACATAAGCCGGGATGGCCGGTGGCTCTATGGTGCCTACAGCGGTGACCGGCTCATCTGTGTAGCAGCTAGCGCACCTGAGGCACGGCGCAAGTATGCCGCGGTATGGTCAGAACGGCTCACACCGCAAGGAAAGCGAAAGTGGCGGGCGGTGCTTGGTGAGTAGGCGAATGGATAGCGAAGATAGATAATCGGCATATGCCCGTAAATGACTGAGGAATAAGGGGTTAAAATCTCTACAGCCGGGTGCCCGACAGGCTCTGCCGCTGATAAATAACTGCACACAAAGAATTTTCGATTTTGACACTTTTTAGTGAATTTAGTTCAAATAGGAGGACCTTCGAGGTGCCATACACGCCAGTAGACGCTAAGAACTTCAAACTTCGGGACGGCAAGCCCTTTTTGATTTATGCCCTTGTCTGCCCAATGACCTTGGATCCCAAGTACGTCGGTCAGACCATGGACATTGAACAGCGGGTGCGCCTGCATAGGAGCGCGGGGCGGACCTCCGATGGAACGGCCTTCACGCAATGGCTCAAGAGCCTCGGCTATCTGCGGCCTAACTGTGTCATCCTGGAGCGTGGAATCAACCGGCTAGTGAAGGTCAAGCCCAATCAACGGCTATACACTCGCGGACGCAATGCGGCAACTACATTGTGGCTTTCCTCTTGCCTAGAAACGAAGTGGATTAAGCGCTTCCGGAAAACTATCCTGAATACCAACAAAGAGGGGAATCGAAACGCTTACGCCGTGCTAACTAACGGCCCGTTGCCGTGGGATGAGGGCTCTTAAATGTGTGACCCTACCCCACACGGAAACCTCGTTTTGCGCTCTCCGTCAAGCCTAGACGCATCCAGAGGCATTGTAGAGGGCCGATTTTTGTTAGACGTTGTGCCTCATGCCGAGATAAATTAGGGTGGTGAGGTCCCGGAAGGAATCGAACCTTCATTTCCGGAGCGCGAACGGCGTGGACACCCCTTAGGAAGGAAACCAAGCCAATCCGCTAGTTACTCTGGCACCTTATCCGTTTAGGTGACGGAACCTACCACTTAGTCCCGTTTTAGTCCATTGTGCTTTCGCTAGTAAGTAGCAAAGGTATAAATGGGATTCACCGCGAAAGAAGACTCACCCGCTCATGCACGGCGCTAAGATCCTCCGTGGATAAGCTGGCATATCTGCGGACCATGTCAAGCGAAGTGTGGCCCAACATCTTCTGTAGATGAAAGAGACTCCCGCCCCTCCGCAAATACTCCGTGGCAAAGGTGTGCCGGGTAGCGTGCATGGTCCGCCGTGGGGCGGTAAAGCCGAGCCGTTGACACAGCGCCTTCGTGTCCCGGAGCACATTCCGCGGGCTCAATTTCCGGCCGTCCTTCGTTGCAAATACATAATCGTCCGCACAATTTGTGATGTACCGCGCGAGCGCTCTCCGTAGCTCGGTAGAGAACGGGATGACCCGCTGTTTACGCCCCTTGCCGGTCACGGTAAGTAGTAAGTCATCCATGTTCACATCGGCCACCCGCAAAGACAGCGCCTCATCCAATCGAGTGCCCGTGTCAAACAAGGTGAGCAAAAGGACGTGGAGACGGCGCTCCGCCTTTGTACGGGCCTTCCAATGGACAATGGCGGCCACTTGCTTCCGGGTGTAGATGCTAGGGACCGAGCTTTCCTCTTTCAACTTGGGCATACGGGCCGGTGACCCGCTCCAATGGAGGAAGGCATTGATAGAGCGGCTACGACAGTTCACGGAGGACGCGGCCAGCCCGGCTTGGCGCATTCGCAGTATAAGTGCGGTTAGGTCATCTTTAGTGGGGGCATCCGTGGTAAGCCAGCTAAGCGATTGCTGGTGCCACTCAACCGACTTTGGACTGACGTTGTGAATCCATTGGCGCTCACGAAGAAAACGATCACAGAGGGGAAGCATACGCGCTCCGGGCAGCGGGTCAAATTGCCGGTTAAATCCGCGTATGTTGTTGATTGGTGGGCAGTGCAGGACTCGAACCTGCGACCTCCTGCTTGTAAGGCAGGCGCTCTAACCAGCTGAGCTAACCGCCCTTCTCCTTACGCCACATCTGATCACGAGCGAAATCGAAGAGCTTTCTGGACTATACCGGAGCGTAGAAACAAGGGTCAAACGTGGAGTAATCCGGCCGACCCCGGACCGGAAGCGCGTTTGGCGAGCCCTTCTCATTCTGAGAATCACCTGCGCCCACCACCGGGCCCCTTAGCTCCACCTGCTAGACTGCAAGGCGTGCGCCGCTTGATTGTCAATGCTGACGATTTTGGATTCACCGAGGGCGTCAATCGTGCAATCCTCGAGGCCTATCAGTCCAAAGTAGTTACCTCCACCACCTTGATGGCGGCCGGCACGGCTTTTGCTGCGGCCGCGACTCTGGCGCGATCCGCGCCAGGTTTGGCGATCGGATGCCACCTCGTTTTCATTGCCGGATCTCCCGTGCTTCCGGCTCCAGAAATTCCCAGCCTCGTTCGGGAGGGCGAGAATTTCCGTTGCGGATGGCTCCGCTTTGCGGCTGCAGCCCTTCGCGGCCAACTGGATGCCAGCGAGATTGAAGCCGAAGCCACCGCACAGCTTCGCAAGCTGCAATCCGCTGGAATCGAAATCTCGCATGTAGATACGCACAAACATGTACATATCTTTCCGCAGGTGCTCGGGCCAGTTCTGCTCGCCGCCAAAGCGTGCGGAGTGCACGCCATACGAAATCCCTTTGAGCCCATTCAGACGGCATTACTTGTCAGGAAAGCTTCCCTATGGCAGCGATGGCTGGGAACGGCGATTTTACGGACATTCGCGGCTGCTTTCCGGCGCATGGTGAGCGAGGCAGGAATGGTGACGACCGACGGAACTTTCGGCGTTGTGGCAACCGGCGCCTGGGACGCCGCCCTCATGCGCTACATGGTCGAACACATTCCCGAAGGAACCTGGGAACTGGTGTGCCATCCCGGCTACAACGACCCTCAACTGCGCAGCATGCCGACGCGGCTGTTGGCATCCCGGGAGGAGGAACTACAGCTCTTGCTTTCGTCCGAGGTCCGCGAGTTGCTGGCCCGCAATAGTATCGAACTGATCTCCTATCGCGGCATTCAACCCTGAACCCTGGCACCACCCTCGGACGTAAACCCAGCCATCCTCGCCTCTGCCGCCACGGAAGCGGCATCTACTTCGTAATCGCGAAAGCCCTCTGCCGCGTTATCATAGTCTGCACCCGTTCCGGACCGAGGAGAACGCCTGCCCTATGACGACGCCCGAAAGTGAAGTTCCCAGGGAGATCATGGTTCGGGTTTGGGGCATGGATGCAGACGGGCATGCCTTCTTCCAGAACGTCATGGCCAGCCACCTTACATTCGCTGGCGCTCAACTCACCGGTATGGAGCATCCCTTGAAAGCCGGGGAAGTAATTGGCCTCCAATACGATGGCAAGAAGACCCGTGTACGCGTCGGCCAGGTCGGCGAGGCGAGCCTGCCCGGCAAAATGCAGGCTCAGATCGAGATTGTTGGCGGCCAGCCGTGCCCCTGGGAAGACAGCTTGAGGCTCGCTGCGGACGCAAAGCCGCAGAAAGAGGAACGGGCCGCTGCGTCCGAGCGTAACAAACGGCGTTTTCCCCGCGTCCGGGCGCGCTTTCCGCTGGAACTGCGGGACGAACGCGGTGGGGGGACCGCATTAAAAACTCATGCGGCCGATATTAGCGGCCGGGGGTGCTACGTGGAAACGCTCGTTCCGCTTCCTCTGGGCACGCCTTTGGCTTTGGTCTTCTGGATTGACTCCGACAAGATCGTTACGACAGGCATTGTCCGCTCCAGCGATCCCGGAGTCGGCATGGGCATCGAATTCACCGGCCTGCACGAGCAAACAAAGGAACGGCTTCAGGACCATCTGGAGAAGCTGGCCAACGCCTGAAGCGGATTAGCTCCGGCCGTCCCGTAGGCCCACTTTCCCCGTCGGGTCTTGATTTCCCGCCTAAAGCAGATCCGCATTTTGCCGATAGGTTGCGCATGATTCGCCTGCGTGTGTCCTCCGGCTGCTGATAGTAGCTTTCATCCCGCCGGAAGATGCGGCAAAAACCGAATCCGAAGCAAACCATGAGCGAAAAAATTCTCCTGGTGGATGACGAGCCGTCTGTACTGCAAAGTTACCAACGCCTGTTGCACCAGGAGTTTCAGGTGGAAACCGCCGCCGGAGCCGGCGAGGCTCTGGCCAAGCTGACCGCCCACGGCCCCTACGCCGTGCTGGTCGCCGACATGCGCATGCCCGGAATGGACGGAGCGCAACTGCTGGCCAAAGTGATGGTGGACTTCCCGGGGACCATCCGCATTATGCTGACTGGCAATCTGGACATCCAAACCGCAATCCGCGCGGTGAACGAGGGAAATATTTTTCGTTTCCTGACCAAGCCCTGCGAGAAGGAAACGCTCATCGGCACTCTGCAGGCCGCGCTGGCGCAGTACCGCGTTCTCAACCTGAAAGACCAGTACTACAAGGCCGCAGTCAAGAGTGGACCGCCGCTCCTGGAAAAGGCTACCAACCGGCCATTGGAAGAAGCCGCCGAGCAGGTGCGGACTCTTCTGGCCAAAGACGCCAAAACCCGTTTGCCGTCAACCCAGGGCGGAGTTTACACCGGCAAAACCATCTGGATTGGGCCGGAATTCGTGGTGCAGCGCATCTCCGCCGCCGCGGCCATCGCCCACCCGAAGAATCTGCTGAATGCGACACCTGGCATAGGAGATACCGTGCGCATCGAGTACGACAAAGGGCAAGGCACCGTCGAAATCGTGAATGGCTGACCGCTTCCCCTGGGCCTGGATTTGCAGATGCTCTACGGAAGAGGCGCCCAGCTTAAATTTTCCCGCACAATTCAAAATCCCTGAATCTGACCTCCCGGGTTACCATCGAATCTGGAAGAACCCTGGCGGAGGCCTGAATGCGGATCGGGATCACTTGCTACCCCACATATGGCGGCAGCGGAGTTGTAGCGACAGAACTGGGGTTGGAGCTGGCGCAGCGCGGACATGAAATTCATTTTATTTCTTATGCGCAGCCCATTCGCCTAACCGGCCCACAGCCCAACATTCACTACCACGAAGTCGAGGTCAGCCGTTACCCGCTGTTCGACTATCCGCCTTACGATCTGGCCCTGGCCACCAAAATGGCCGAGGTTGCCGAAATTTACGAACTCCACATTCTGCATGTGCATTACGCCATTCCCCACTCGGTGAGCGCACTACTGGCGCGACAAATGCTGGCCAATGGATCGCAGCCCCGCTGCCTGCCGTTTGTCACCACCCTCCACGGCACCGATATCACGCTGGTCGGCCAGGACCCGTCCTATCTGCCGATCACCCGCTTCTCCATCGAACAAAGCAACGGAGTGACGGCGATCTCGAATTATTTATGCGAGCAGACTAAAAATGATTTCGCCATCAAGAACCATATTGAAGTGATTTACAACTTCGTGAACTGCGACCTGTATTGCCGAGGCTCGGAATTGGCCAAACGCCGGGCGGAATATGCGCCGGAAGGCGAGCGCATTCTGGTGCATCTGTCCAATTTCCGTCCGGTGAAGCGGGTTACCGACACCATTGAAATTTTCGAGCGGGTGCGCAAGAAAGTGCGCGCCAAGTTGCTTCTGATTGGCGACGGCCCCGACCGCTCGCGCGCCGAATGGCTGGCGCTGCAGAAAGGCATCCATGACGACGTTGTGTTTCTCGGCAAGCAGGATCAAGTGCACGAAAAGCTGGCTCTGGCCGACATTTTATTGCTGCCGAGCGAGCTCGAATCTTTTGGGTTAGCTGCCCTGGAAGGGATGGCCTGCGAAGTCGTGCCCATTGCCACCCGGGTAGGCGGCGTTCCGGAAGTGATTGAGCACGGCAAGAGCGGCTATCTGGCCGAAGTTGGCGACGTGGAAACCATGGCGGGCTACGCCATTCAGCTATTGAGCGATCCAGATCATCTGGCGGAAATGGGCAAGGCGGCGCGGCAAGTGGCGCAGACGCGCTTTTGCTCGAGCAAAATTATTCCGCAATACGAGGAGTTCTATCGCCGCGTGCTGGAGCGCTCTTCGTGAAGGGTCACCGGACCGGTTTCTTCTCCATGTAAGACCGGCATGCGCAGCCGGATAAGAGTTCCCTTCCCCTGGCGGCTGTCGATGGTCATGCGGGCGCTTTCGCCGTAAAGCACCTTGAGGCGCTCCGCCACATTCGCCAGCCCAATGCCGGTACCGCCCAGGCCAGTGGGCTTTTCCAGTAGATTCGCCGAGCCCATGCCCACACCGTCATCCTCAATCTCAACCGTCAACTGCGAATCTACCAAGCGGCTACGAAGGCAAACACTTCCCCCTTCGATCTTCGAGGCCAAACCGTGCTTGAGGCAATTTTCCACCAGCGGCTGCAACAGCATGCTCGGGACCAGGAGATCCAGAGAGGCAGAATCCAGGTCCTTCAGCACCCGTAGTTTGTCCTGACCGAAGCGGACGACTTCGATAGAAAGATAATTATCGATGAACTCGATTTCATCGCGCAGCGGAACAAAAGCTTCGCTGCTGCTGAGCAGGCGGCGCAGAATGTTGGCCAGCTTGATGATCATCTCCCGCGCGGTGTCGGGATCGAAGCGCACCAGCGAGGAAACCGAGTTGAGCGTATTGAAAAGAAAATGCGGGTTGATCTGGTTCTTCAGCGCCTCCATGCGCGCGTGCAGCAGCAGGCGCTCCTGTTCTTCCAGCTTGATCTGCATGCGCACGCTGTTCCAAATCTTCAGCTCGGTGCCGATGACCATCACCGAGGCGGCATAAATCAGCGCTTCGACCCACAACGTCGGGCTCTCTAGGCTAAACGTAGCGCGCGGCGTAAGACGGTGCAACTGGCTATGCAGGAACCGCAGCACGATGATGCTTACAAAGAAGACATTCTGCCATTCAAAAGGACGCGGCTTGGGTAAGTTGCGGCGAAACCAGCGGTAGATGCTCAGGTCCACAAAGGGAGAGAATGACCAAACGTCGTCATACCGCGGCGCCTGGGTGCGAAGCTGGCCCGCCAGAAAGCCACAAAGCTCCAGGAATGGCAGGGTCACCCACTCCCCGTGCAACAACGCAGGAAGGCCCAGGAGCGCGCCGCCCATCAGCCCGGTAAAGCGCCCGCCGATAACGCCCAGCAAAATCACGGTCTCGAACGACAGGTCGCCGGCCACAAAGCTGGGTTGCACGAAACGCACCCAGACTCCGAGCGCCATCGGAATACCGAGCCAGAGGACGAGATAAATCTGCTGCTTCCAGCTTCGCTGCTCGCGAAAGAGCAACGACTTGAACTCGATCGAGCGCCCCAGGATGCTTGCGGCGGACGCAGCCACACCCAGTTTGATGAGCAAATTGACGAGGATGAGGCTTTGCGGCATGGGATGCTGAGGAAAATGTAGCACGAAGCGGTTCACTACTGGGGGCCCATCTCGATCACTGGGTGCCCATCCTAGCCGCGCACTTTGCGACTAGGATGAGATTCCACAAATGGCCGCAGTGCAGGATTTGGGGTCAATTTTAGACCGTTCCCGTCGTTCCCGAGGCGGCTTTTGACCGGGGTACGGGCGCAGGGCGAATCGCCGAGCCGGAATGCCGATAGGAAAACAATTATCACAAATATATCTAATAGTTATAGCGAAATCGAATCCTAGCCCTCGCATGGCCCAGATGGAGCCGAGGCTGGCCTAGGTCCCGAAACGCGCCTATAAACGATCCTGGCGCAACTGCGAGGCATTCCAGGAAGCGCTCTCGCCGCAGCCAAACGGGCCCCGCCCGGACCGCAAAGACGGCTTCCCGTCTTTTCAATAGCTTAGAGATAAGGCGTTGATTCCCAAAGACGGGCGCATGCTTTCACGCTGGCCGCTCACTCCTACCGAACCGCGATGGGATTCCCCGGGGAACCCGCGGCGCCCTTCAGTTTGAGTGGGGTAAAAATAAATGCAAACTCATAAGCTTCATCGGCCGCCAGTTGTTCCAAATCCAAATTCTCCAGGCTGTAGATGCCGTTCCTGGTGATCAATAACTGATGCGCTGGAACAACTTTGTTCTTATACGGAGAAGGCAGGGCCTCATTGGCCCAGGTATCGCTCCCCACCATCACAATCTTGTTTTGCACCAGCCATTGCGCAGCTTCCAGGCCAATACCCGGCTCGCCCGAATTGTAGAGCTGGTTGTTTTTCATCCAGAGTTTGCCGTGCCCGGTGCGAAAGACAACTACGTCTCCGGGAGTAACCTGCACCTCCTCTGCCTTGAGCGCTTCCTGAATGTCGTGTGGGGTAATGACGTATCCCGGTTCCAGCCGGTCAACATGTTTATATTTTGCAACATCGATGAGCACACCTCGGGTGAAGAAAGCGCCTATGTTTTCTACCCCCAGCTTGGTAAGCCCGTCGGACTTGCTGAACTCCGACCTTTTGAAACCATTGTAGAAATAATCATCGTCGGCAAGACGGACCCCGACATGGCCCAATCCATCCAGTTGCGTTCCGACATGGCCGAGCTCTCCGCTGACGGAATCAACGACTTCGATCAGTTGATTGTCTCCATAGGGGCCGCCCGGTGTCGTAGGTATAGTCACAGTAAGCTGCCGCCCATCGGGCAAAGGCATACCTTGTTCGTACACTCTCCCGAGTTGATAGACCTTTCCCGCCCGCACCAACTTTACCGCCTGTAAGACTTTCTCGGGAGTCATGCGGTTGGCGGCGCCCCGCTGGTCCGTAGCGCCCCATTCCGAAGGCCACCATTTAGGCCCAATGGGCGTTTGAGGATCTTCGGCAAAAACGGCCGGCGAAATTACCGAGCAGGCCAGGAGTGTAAGAGAAACCCATCGAATCAAATGCGTTTGGACCATTGGTCGTCTCGCAGTTTGGATTTGTAATTCCGGAAAATCACTTCTTTTGCAATATCTCGTTGAGTCTACCGCGCTGCTGGATCAGCGGTACTATTCGTTAGAATTCAGGCCGTGCGCCGCCGATGCGGCAGTGTAGGCATTTTGACTCAAATCCTACACTGCAGACGTTCGTGGAATCCCACCCTAGTCGCAAAGGCGCGACTAGGATGGGGCCCACAGGGATCCCATCAACGTCTTCACCAAGAACGCAAAATAGATGGAGTTTCCAGAACCTGCGGCGCGCTTATTCTTCCAGCAACTGCCGTGCGATTACCAGCCGCTGAATTTCGCTGGTGCCCTCACCGATGGTGCACAGCTTCACGTCGCGATAGAACTTCTCTGCGGGATAATCTTTGACGAAGCCGTAGCCGCCGTGGATTTGCACGCCCTCGTTGGCGCACTTGACCGCCACTTCGCTGGCGAAAAGCTTCGCCATGGAGGATTCCATCGTGGTCTTCAACCCGGCGTCTTTCATGGCGGCCGCGCGCAGGGTGAGCAGCTTCGCCGCCTCGATCTCGGTGGCCATGTCGGCAAGCTTCCACTGAATCGCCTGAAAACTGCTGATGGATTTGCCGAACTGCCGCCGCTGCTTGGAATATTTGAGCGCGGCTTCGTAGGCTCCCTCGGCCATGCCCAAAGAAAGCGCGGCAATCGAGATGCGGCCGCCGTCGAGCACGCGCATCGCATCCACGAAACCATGACCTTCGATTCCCAGCAGACTTTCAGCGGGAATCACACAGTCTTCGAAGATAAGTTCCGCGGTATCGCTGGCGCGCAGGCCCAGTTTGTTTTCCTTTTTCCCCGGACGAAAGCCTTTGGTGCCCTTCTCCACAATGAAGGCGGAGAGCCCATGGGTGTGGGCAGCGCGGTCGGTGACGGCGATGACGACGAGAACGTCCGCATAATGTCCGTTGGTGCAGAAGGTCTTGGTGCCATTCAGCACCCAGCTGTTGCCGCGGCGAGAGGCGGTCATGCGGGCGCTGCCGGCATCGGAACCGGAGGACGGCTCGGTCAATCCCCATGCGCCGATATATTCGCCCGTGGCCAGTTTGCTGACGTACTTGCTTTTTTGCGCTTCGTTCCCGGCAAGAAAAATGTGGTTCGAGCACAGCGAGGTATGCGCCGCCACGATGATGCCCACGGAACCGTCAATGCGCGAAAGTTCTTCGATGGCAGTGACGTATTCGACGTAGCCCATGCCGGCGCCGCCGAACTCCGGCGGGAAAATCACGCCCAGCAGCCCAAGTTTGCCCAGCTCTTTTATGGTGGCGAGAGGGAATTCGCTGGCTTCATCCCACTCCATCACATGGGGAGCGATTTCCCGTTCGGCAAACTCGCGCACGCTCTTCTTGAGCTGGAGTTGCTCGTCGGTGAGTTGGAAATCCAAGACGGCCACCCTTCGATCCTTCGATTAGAACATAGCAGGGTGACAAGGAAAAGTTACCGGCGGAAGGGACGTGCCTGGGTTCTTTGTGAGGTTTCGAGGGCCCTACCTCACGTTGGATCCCCATCGTTCAGGAGTCACAATCTCATAGCGCAAGCGTTCGTGGAATCCCACCCTAGCGCACACACCGCGCTAGGATGGGGCACCCATCGTTGGGGTGACCAACCCTGGGGTGGCCAGCGCTGGGGTGGCGATAAATTTCGAAAACACTTCATTGGATAGGAGACGGCCACGGGGCGTCAGCCGGACCATGTCGGCTTCGCGGTGCAGCAAACCGTCCCTCACAAGTTCAATAATGGCATTGGAACAGCTGAGCGCCATCTCAGTTCCAAACTGCCGGGCGACTTCGTGCAAATCCACGCCTTCGTTCAGCCGCAGACCGAGGAAGAACGTCTCTTCCAGCGCCGCCTGCGGTGACACCGGAGTCCGCGTCCAAGGCTTGGCCGCGATGTAATCTTCCAGCGAATCCGGTGTCGCAAACCTCACGGCTTCCACTTCGGTATCGGCCTGCAGCATGGAGTGCGCATCCACGCCGAAACCCAGGTAGGGTTGCCGCGTCCAATATTTCAAGTTGTGCCGCGATTGCTGCCCCGCGCGCGCGAAGTTGGAAATCTCATATTGCCGGATTCCCGCCGATTCCAACCGTTCACAGCCCGCGATATAGAAATCCGCCGTCAGGTCTTCATCGGGGACAAAATGGGCATGATATTTCGTACCGCCCGCGATCAGTTCCCTGCCCAGCCGCGAGTCCTCATCCACTTCCAGCATGTAAACGCTCGCGTGGGGCACGCCGGAGGCAATCAGTTCCGATAAACTCGCGTCCCAACTTTCCGCCGTCTGATGCGGCAGGCCGGCAATCAAGTCCACATTGATGTTCACAATTCCGGCCGCGCGCAGGCGGGCTAGATCGTCGACAACCGTCTGCCGCTTGTGCAATCGCCCGACGGATGCGGCTTCCTTGTCCACGAACGACTGGACGCCCAGGCTGACCCGGTTCACGCCGCAGCGCTGCAAAGCCTCCAGCATGCTGTCATTCAGCGTGCCGGGCGCGCATTCCACGGTGACTTCTGCGCCGGGCAGGAGTTCAAAATTTTGCGAAAGGGTGACAAACAACCTTTGCAGCTGATCTAGATTCAATACCGTGGGTGTGCCGCCGCCCAGGTAAACGGAATCCACGCTGTGATCGAAATGGCCGCCCATCTGTTGGGCAATTTCAGAGGCGCGTTGCATGTCGGCGCAAACCCGATCCACATAGCGATCGAAAAGCACCCGCGAAAATACATCCGAGGCGAAATTGCAGTAGCTGCACTTGGTACGGCAGAATGGAACGGAAACGTAAATTCCCAGTGGCATGCACAGTGATTATCGCATCTGACGGACAGGTGAATTTGCCAGATATCGCTTGCAATGTCCGGGCAAAATAGAGAAACTTTAGTCGCCTATCATCCCGAGCGCAGCGAGGGATTCGCAGTTCAAGTGTTGACCGGAGCACAGCTGCTCGTTTACGGTCGTTTTTGCAAATCATGCTCCCTCGCGTCGTCATCACCGGCATGGGCGTGGTCAGCCCGAATGGCATTGGCAAAGAGGCTTTTTGCCGCGCCGTTCTCGACGGCAAGTCCGGGGTGAAGCGCATCTCCCGCTTCGATCCTTCTTCTCTGCTGGTCCATGTCGCCGGGGAAATCCCCGAGTTCGACGAACTGGCGTGGGTAGATGCCCGCGAACGCAAGCACGTCTCCCGCGTCGTGCCGCTGGCGATCGCGGCCTCGACGGAGGCTCTGCGCGACTCCGGGCTCGATCCTTCCTCCATGACGATGGAGCAGAAGCGCGAAATCGGTGTGGTGCTGGGTACAGGCGGCGGTGCGCAGGAGTTTTCCGAAGAGCAATACCGGCTGTGGCACGCCGGACTGACCAAGCAGGTGAGCGTATTCTGTATCCCCAGCGGCACAATGGGGACTATTCCCAGCGAAATCAATATGCGCTTCGGTTTCCGCGGCTACAGCCACGCGGTGACAGCGGGCTGCACTTCTTCGACGGATGCGCTAGGTTACGCCTACCAACACATCCAGGCAGGTGTCTTACCGACTTTTCTGGTTGGCGGGGTGGACTGTCCCATCACTCCCGGCATCATCAAGGGCTACACTCTATTGCGGGCGCTGACGCAATCCTGGAATGAGGCTCCGGAGCGGGCCTCGCGACCGTTTTCCGCCGACCGTGACGGTTTTGTGCTGGCGGAAGGCTCGTGGATGTTCATTCTTGAAGAATTCGAACACGCCCGTGCCCGTGGCGCTCGCATCTACGCCGAAATCGTCGGCTATGGCTCAACCTGCGAAGCGTATCACCGCGTGCGCATGAGCGATTCGCCCGACGAACCCGCCCGCGCGATTACGCTGGCTCTTGCGGAAGCACACCTGAGCCCGCAGGATATTCAGTACGTCAACCTGCATGGCACTTCCACCGAGATGAACGACCGGGTGGAAACGCGTGCCATCAAACTAGCTTTCGGCGAACAGGCCTACAAAATACCCATGTCGGGACTGAAATCGCAGATTGGCCATGCCCAGGGCGCTTGCGGCTCCGCCAGCGTGGCGGCGACCATCATCGCCATGCAGCACAGCAAGATTCCACCGACCATCAATCTCGACGTTCCCGACCCCGAATGCGATCTGGATTACGTGCCCGAGGCCGGCCGGGTGGCCGAAATTGAAAACGCCCTCTGCAATTGCGTGGGGTTTGGCTCAAAGAATTCCGCCCTGGTGCTACGGAAGATAGCCTGATACATACAGCATGGATGCTTGCCGGCGAAAACCTAGCCCACCGCCTGGGCAGCGACGGCATTCTTCCCTTTGAGTTTGACCGAATACATGACCCGGTCCGTCTCGCGGATCATCTCGTCGACCGACTCCGGCGCGATGCGGAAGCTGGTTACACCGACGCTGAAGGTAACCGGCCAGTTTCTTTTCCGCATCCATTCCCGCAGTTGCCGGCGCACCTTCTCTACCACGACCATGCCGTTTTCGTGGTCGGTTTCGGGCAGTAACACTGCAAACTCATCGCCTCCCAACCTCCCCACAACGTCAGTGCCGCGGACCGCCCCCTGAATGGCGGCGGCGACGTGAGTCAGCAACTCATCGCCAGATTCGTGTCCCAGAGAGTCGTTGACCCCCTTGAAGTTGTCTATATCCACATACACCAGCGACAAGGGCCGTTTATATCGCCGCGACCGCTGCGACTCCGTCCCAGCCATTTCATAAAACCCGCGGCGGTTGAGCACTCCGGTCAGAAAATCGATGCGAGCCACATTCTTTTCCCTTTCCAGCGCGCCACGAAGTCTGGCTTCGCTGTCACGTAATATCGCCTCCGCCTGCTTTTGCTCGGTAATGTCATGAAAGGAGAAAACCGCGCCACTGACCACGCCTTCTGTACATAAAGGCACGCTGGTGCACTGAATCGTGAGGAAGGTTCCATCCTTACGCTGACACCAGTCTTCGGCGCTCGTATAGGACTCTCCGTTGCGCATGGCAACCAGGAAGGGACAATCTTCCGCCGACCGCAGCTCCCCCGCAGGAGTTCGACAATGAATCAGATCGTGCATCACCTTCCCGCGCACTTCATCCAGTTTGTATCCCAGCAAGCGCTCGCCGGCGCGGTTCAAGTACAGTACCCGGCCGGCCTCATCCAGCTGATAAATGCCGTCCCCGGTTGTGCCCAGAATGGCAGCCAGACGAGCGTTCGTGCTCGCCAGCTCATGGGCCGCCTGTGCCCGGTAATTGGCATCGCGCAGGAATATCACGCATACCAGCAACAGCAGCAGACACTGGATAATCACGCCGGCCGCGAAAATCTCACTGGTCCGGCGCACGCTGGCATCGTATTTGTGCTGGCGTTGCTCCAAGATACGATTCTCTTCGCCCCGCATGGCCGAGATGGCGCCGCTGATCGCCTCCAGTTCCCGGCGGTTGGCTTCCGGATCGAGTTGCATCAGAACGGCGGCCATTCCCTGAGTTCTCCGGGTTTCCACCAGGTGCTGCAGGATTCCCACTCCCGTTTCCACATGACGCTGCAGATCCAGCAGGTGGTCTCGTTGCGCAGGGCTGTTCGCAGTTAGGGACTGCAGCGCTTGTAAGCTCTCGCGGTAGTGGGAAACGGCGTGCTCATAGGGCTCGAGATAGCTCGCCTCGCCGGTAAGCACGTAGACGCGGGTGGCGGATTCCGCGCTCTCCATCTCGCTGGAGATATCCTGTAAAGCCTGTAACGTCTGATGGCTATGCTGCAAAGCCTGGCGATTGTCGCGGAACTCCATAGCCCGCCGATAAATTAATATCCCCGCCGCCGCGGAGATAACTACGGCCAGCAAGAATCCTCCCGTGATGCGACGGACAACCTGCAGTTTCATGGTGAATGCGGAAATTTCCCGCGAAGCATTCCTAGTTTGAGAATTATGCCGCTCGGCTCCGAAATGGGCCAAGTTACTAACGTGCTTCAGGTTCTCGAAGTGTCACCGTCCTGCAAGTTCCCGCCGGCGCGAGACTTGTGCGAGGGTCTGCCCAAACCTTTTCCATCCCGCCGGTTGCCATTACCATCTATTGAGGTAACCTTAGTTATCCTATGGCCTCGCTGCAAGAAGAAGACGTACTCGGCAAAGCCTACGACAGCCGCCTGATGAAGCGGTTGCTACGGTACCTGCGCCCCTACAAGTGGCAGGTGGCCCTGGCTTTATTGGCCATCGTGCTCAAGGCGGCAACCGATGTCGTCGGCCCCTATCTCACGAAAGTAGCGATTGACCGTTACCTGGCGCGCACGCCAGGGGCGACTTCAGCATTTTGGAGCTGGCTGAGTCCCACGCCCCTCACCGGCATTGCCCAAATCGCCTCGATTTATGTGGGCATGCTGGTTTTTGGGTTTCTGCTGGATTTCGTGCAGACCTATTTCATGCAGTGGACGGGGCAGAAAGTGATGTTCGACCTGCGCAGCCAGATATTCCGGCACCTGCAGCGCATGCACATCGGTTTCTACGACAAGAATCCCGTGGGCCGCCTGGTGACGCGCGTAACCACCGACGTGGACGCGCTGAACGACATGTTCACCTCGGGCGTGGTGGCCATCTTCGAAGACATCTTCGTGCTGGCCGGCATTCTGGTCATCATGCTCAAGATGAACTGGAAGCTGGCGCTGATCACCTTCGCCGTGCTGCCATTTATCGCCGTGGGGACAAACATTTTCCGCAACAAGGTGCGCGACTCGTATCGGCGGATTCGGGTAGCCATTGCCCGCATTAACGCGTACCTGCAGGAGCACGTCAGCGGCATGGTCGTGCTGCAGCTCTTTAACCGCGAAAAGCGTGCTTACCGCAAGTTCTCCGAGGTGAACGCCGTCCACATGGAGGCGTTCATGGACGCCATCATGGCGCACGCCGTTTACTACCCGGTGGTGGAGGTTTTGTCTTCCATCGCCATCGCTTGCGTGATCTGGTATGGCGGCAATGACGTGATGCGCGGAATCACCACCATCGGCGTGCTGGTCGCCTTCATCCAGTACGCGCAGCGGTTCTTCCGGCCGATCCAGGATCTCAGCGAAAAGTACAACATTCTGCAGTCCGCCATGGCGGCGAGCGAGCGCGTGTTCAAGTTGCTGGACACGCCGGTAGACATAATCTCGCCCGCCCAGACGAAAACACCCGATGGACCGGGCCGCATCCGGTTCGACCACGTATGGTTTGCGTACGGGAGCACTGGCCTTGCGGGGCTCCGCCCCGCCGGGACGGGGCAAGACCCCGTCCCCACACAAACCTTGCCGGGACAAGCCGAGCCCGATTGGATTCTGCGCGACGTAACGTTCACCATCGAGCCGGGCGAGACCGTGGCCATCGTCGGTCATACCGGAGCTGGAAAAACTACGATCATTTCGCTGCTGATGCGACTCTATGACGTGCAGAGAGGCGCCATCATGATCGATGACGTGGATATTAAGGACATGGATCTGCCGGAGCTGCGGCGCCGCTTTGGCGTGGTCCTGCAGGACCCATTCCTATTCACCGGCACAGTAGGCGGCAATATTCGGCTAGGCACGGAGTGGATCGAAGACGAGGACGTGGCGAAAGCGGCTGAAGACGTGAATCTCTCCGACTTTATCCGCGCTCTGCCGGGAGGTTTCCACGAAGAAGTCCGGGAGCGCGGCTCAACATTGTCCACCGGGCAGAAGCAGTTGATTTCCTTCGCCCGCGCCCTGGCGCACAACCCCAAAATTCTGATTCTCGATGAAGCCACTTCCAGCGTAGATACGGAAACCGAATTCCGGGTGCGCGAGGCCCTGGCGCGCATGGTCGAAGGCCGCACTTCCATTATCATTGCCCACCGTCTTTCCACGGTGCAGCGCGCCGACAAGATCATCGTGATGCACAAAGGCCAGGTGCGCGAAATGGGCACTCATCAGCAATTGCTCGGGCAACACGGCGTTTACTACAAGCTCTACCAGTTGCAATACAAAGAGCAGGAATTCAGTGAGGGGCGGCCCCCCGGGGACGGCGCATCCGGTTCCCCAATGCCCGAAGTCACCACCAGCGCGGACGACTGACCGTTTGGCGGCCTTCGCCTCCGATTCGTTTGCGCCAGTGGCTATCTTGCAGGGTTACTTCCGCTGCTTCGCTCAAAAACATTGTTTTGACTCCCGCTCTGGGCTGTTGTATCTCTAATCGCAACAAATATGAGCAAACGCGTTGTTCTCTCTTGCTGGCTGCTCGCTACTTCTCTGGCCTTTGCCTACGACAAGCAGCAGAGCTGGCTCAAGCTACAGAGTCCTCATTTCTTGATTATGACCGACGGCAGTGACAAGCAGGCGCGCCATGCCGCCGGCCAGTTCGAGCGCATGCGCCTGGTATTTCATACTCAGTTTCCGGAAATGCCTGTCGATCCCGATGTACCCATTGTGGTGATCGCCACCAAAAACGAAAAGGACTTCCGCGCGCTTGAGCCGCAAGACTATTTGGGTAAGGGTAAGTTACAGCTGGCCGGGCTTTTTCTGCGAGCAGCCGACAAGAACTATATTCTGCTGCGCCTTGACGCGGAAGGCGACCATCCCTATGCGACTGTGTACCACGAATACACCCACCTGATCACCAGCAAAAGTGAAGAATGGCTGCCCTTGTGGCTCAACGAAGGCTGGGCCGAGTTCTACCAGACTACCGAACTGCGCGATAAGGAGGCTCTACTGGGCCAGACGAGCCCGGAGAACATTATGCTGCTTCGGGAAAACCACATGCTGCCCTTACCGGTTCTGTTTACCGTGGACCGCGCTTCCCCTTATTACCATGAGGAAAACAAAGGCTCTATCTTCTATGCCGAGTCGTGGGCGCTTACAGATTATCTGACCGTAAAGGATGTCACTGAACATAGGCATTTCCTTTTGGATTACGTCACTCTATTAAGCAAAGGGGTAGACTCCGTAACTGCCGCGACGCGGGCTTTTGGGGGCCTGCAAAAACTTCAGCAAGCCCTGCAGAGTTACGTCTCGCAAAGCAGTTACACTTATTTCAAACTGCACGCCGAAACCCAGGTAGATGAGTCCGCCTTCAAAGTACAAGCCATTCCCCAAGTGCAGGCCGATGCGGTTCGAGCCGACTTCCTCGCCTACAATCGCCGGACTGCCGATTCCCGCGCTTTGCTGGAAGGCGTGCTCAAAGAGGATCCAAACAATGCCCCAGCCCATGAAACCATGGGTTTCCTGGCTTTTCAGCAGCATCAGATGGACGAAGCCCGCAAATGGTACGGAGAGGCGGTCAAGCTGAATTCCCAGAGTTATCTGGCAAATTACTATTTCGCGGCTATTGCCATGAGCAGCGGACCGCTCACCCCAGACGACGAAGTGCAAGTGGAAAACAGCTTGCGCGCCGCCATCAAGCTCAACCCGGGATTTGCCCCTTCCTACGACCGGCTGGGCGCCTTCTACGGGATGCGGCATCAAAAGCTCGATGAGGGCTACGCTGCTGCAGTTAAGGCCACTCAATTAGACCCGGCAAATCTTAGCTTTGAACTTAACCGTGCAAACCTTCTCATGGAAATGGGGCGCACCAAAGACGCAGTCGCCCTGATACGAAGCGCCGTCAGCCTGGCGAAAGACCCTGCCGAGCAAGCCAGGTTACAGATTTTTCTTCAGAACGCCGAGCAATACCAGGAGCAGATGGAGCAATACAACCGCAGCGTCAAACAGCAGACTCAACTGGCGCAGCCTTCCGCTGAGGATGGGGCCGACTCATCTCCGCCCAGGCTTACGAGAACAACTGTTGCCGGCGCAAACTCGCCCGATTCGGCGACGCCCGCAGCTCCTCTCCCCGAAAAAGAAGCGCATGGTCCGCACCGCTTCGTGACCGGTACGATCAAGAAAGTCCAATGTTCGGGCCTGAGCGCGATGGACTTCGTTGTCGTTTTCGGCGGACACGAGGTGGCGGTGCACTCCGAGAATTATTACAAGATTCCGTTCTCCGCCGTTGGCTTTGCGCCCGCGGGCGACCTTCAGCCTTGTGTGCAGATCGAGGGAAGGAACGCCAAAGTCGAATTCATCGAGCCTACGGATAAGTCGATCAAGAATCGCATCGTGGCGGTCGAACTCCACAAATGAAATCACCTGGGTGAAAACCCTTATTTCACCAGCGGCAGCACAATGTGGGAAGCCAGTTTCGGCGAGCAATAAACTCGTTGCGTCGCTGGAACATAGTCGCTCGCTTGCGCCTGGTAAATACTCGGGCACAAATTTTTGCGGGTTGCGGTCAATCACCGGAAACCAGGTGGACTGAACCTGCACCATCAAGCGGTGTCCTTTAAGAAAGACATGATCGCGATCGCGCAGTGGAATTTTCCACTCAACCGGCTTGCCCGCCACCAGGGCAGAAGGATGTTCGTAGCTCTTGAGATAGCGTCCGCGCCGCACCTCCATCGCAATGGGTAGTTCGTAACCATTTAGTGATTGGGCATACTCCCCGGGCTTGGGCCCAGCCTTCGCATCCCAGGCATTTTTCTGCGCGTTCTCCGGATAAACGTCAATCAGCTTTACGACGAAGTCACTATCGGTTCCAGAAGTTGAGGCGAAGAGATCAGCCGCAACTTCGCCGGTAATCGTCAAGTCATGGTCGAGCGGTGCGCTGACGAACGTCAGCACATCGGGGCGGTCATCGACAAAACGCTGGTCCGCCACTTCCCAGGTGCGCCAGTCGCCTGCGGGATACGTCGGCGACATCGGCCGTCTGGCGGTAGGGTACGGGATTCGCCGGATCGGAAACATAGTGCCGGTAAGTTGAGTCTTTTCCAGCCGCAGGCGGGCTGAAAGACAGCGTGCCATCACTGTGCAAGTAGAGGTTGGTTGCCTGGGCGGTTGCAGGCGGCCAGACGGAATACGTATGCCAGGTATTCGATCCGCTCTGAAAGGTCGTGGCCTGCCACGCCGGCTTCTCACCTTCGCCATGGAGGTAGTAACGAAAGAAAGGAGCCTGAATGTTTTCCCGGAATTCGCGCGCGGTATCGTGACCTCCATAGGGAACGATGCCGATAGTTTCAGCTTTCGCGGCTTGCCATTCTCCGTGATACCAGGGTCCGGCCACGATGAAATCGGTGTGGTCCGGGTCGTGCTCCTTAGCGTGCCGAAATATCTGCCAGGGGCCCCATGGGTCCTCCTGATCCCAGAAACCCGCCACGTTCAAATTGGGCACCGTTGAAGAATGCAACTGGTTGACCCATGCCTCTTTCTTCCAGAACTCGTCGTAGTTCGAGTGTCCTACGATGGAGTTCCAGGCCGGAATTGAGCCGTGCAGATACCGCTCGTTAATGTTGGAGAGAGGACCCAGGTTCAAATACCACTGGTAAGTGTCATAGGTTTCGAACTGAAAGTGCGTGTTCTCGTTTTTGCTCGCCTGCTCCAGCACGCTGTATTCAAAGGCGTAGCTCTCGCGCAATGCGCCATAGCGATGAAAATCGTCGTTCATCCACTGGTCCACCGGGGAAGCCTGCTCGCTGATCGCCTTCAGCGCTGGATGCGGGTGGAGCAACGTCATCCCTGTGGTCAGTCCGTCGTAGGAAACACCATACATGCCGACCTTGCCGTTGTTGTTCGGCACGTTCTTCACCAGCCATTCGATGCTGTCGTATGCATCGGTGGTCTCATTGGTTGCTTTGGGATCGCTCAAGTCAACGTAGGACGACAACTTGAACACGCCCTCGGATTTGAAGCGTCCACGCAAATTCTGAACCACGAAGATATAGCCGTCCTGCGCCAGCTCTTTCCAGTTATCGGGCATCTCGGTAATGGCTTTGTCGGGAACACCGTAGGGGGTCCTCCGGAAAAGAATGGGTAGCGGCTCCGTTTGGCCGACCGGCGTCAGGATTACGGTCTGCAAGCGCACTCCGTCACGCACGGGGACCATGACTTCCTGAAAGTTGAAGAGCGGCTTGGGGGCAGGCGGTGGCGTTTGGCCGAGGAACGCCAGAGGTGCGAGCAGAACGACAATGATGAAAGATAAACGCATGAGCCTCCTTGAGCGCCTCTTGGGACTGGACTCTCACAGTCTGCTTTTGAATGGGAAAGTGTATATCAATTGCGCCCCCGGTTGGTTCCGAGTTTCAGTTTGCCGGGGTTAAAGGCGCGCCCGTTACAATATCTCCGTGCAAATTCTCATCTCCGCCGGGGAGGCCTCGGGCGAAATGTATGGCGCGCAGCTGATCGCAGCCCTGCGCGGCAAAGATCCGACGCTCGAATTCTTTGGGGTTGGCGGAGACAAAATGCGGGCCGCGGGCTGCGACACGGTGGTGGACGCACGGGACCTGGCGGTCGTCGGCATCACCGAAATTCTCGGCCACCTGCCGAGAAATCTGGCGGCTGTTCCACAAATTGATCGCCGAAGCCGACAAGCGCAAGCCCGGTCTGGCCATTGTGATTGACTCGCCCGCCTTCAATTGGCGAGTGGCCCGCCAGATGCGCAAGCGGGGCATCCCGGTCGTATACTACGTTGCGCCGCAATTCTGGGCCTGGCGGCAGGGGCGAGTCCGTCTCTTACGCAAGTATGTCACCAAGGCGCTGGTGATCTTTCCGTTTGAAGAGCAGTTTTACCGCGAGCGCGGCGTGGACGCGAGCTTCGTTGGCCATCCGCTGGCCGATCTTCCCCGGCCCGCTATCGAACGCGGCGACTACGCTGCCCAGCATAGTCTGGATGCCGAGAAAGCAGTGGATCACGCTTATGCCCGGCAGCCGCGTGAAAGAAGTCAGCATGAACTTGCCCACAATGCTGGAAGCCGCTTCGCAGTTTGGTACGGCTTACGAATTCCTGCTTCCTGTCGCGCCGACGCTCGATCGAAACTGGATGGCCGGGCTCATTCCCAAGCCCGCCCCCATCCACCTGGTTTCCGAATCCCTGCCTGCGCTTTACCACTCCCGCGCGGGAATCATTGCCAGCGGCACGGCCACGGTCGAAGCCGCCATGATGTCCACGCCCTTCGTGATGGTTTACCGGGTGACGGCGCTCACTTATCTGCTGGGCAAGCCGCGAGTGAAGGTCTCCCATTTTGCGATGGTGAATTTGATTGCCGGAGAGGAAGTTGTTCCTGAGTTGGTGCAAAACGATTTCACTGCGGCCAACGTTGTGGCCAGGCTGATGGAAATCCTGACCGACGGTCCAGCCCGCGAGAAGATGCTGGAGGGTCTCGCCACGGTCAAGGCAAAGCTTCGCGGCACTGACACTGAATCTTTACCGCCGGCGCAACGCGCGGCGGAGGCGATTCTCGCGCTCCTGCAGCCGGCAAAATCCTAGATTGCTCGGGCAGACCTCACAACATTTCCGTTCCCCACAAATCATGCAGGTGGACGATGCCCATTAACCGGCCCTCGCCATCCACTACCGCCAAAGAGGTGATTTTCTTTTCTTCCATCCGCGCCAGCGCGGCGGTGGCAAATTCGTTGGGAGAGATGGTCTTTGGGTTCGCGGTCATGCATTCGCCGGCGGTCAGGTCCAGTACGTGCTTGCCGCGCTTTTCCAGCAGGCGGCGCAAGTCGCCGTCGCTGATGATGCCGGCCAACTTCTCCCCTTCGACGACGGCGGCCACGCCCAGCTTTTTCCGCGACATTTCATAGATCACATCCGGCATTTTGGTTTGCGGCGTCACGCGCGGCAGAGCGTCTCCCGTGTGCATCAGGGACTCGACCCGCGCCAACTGTTTCCCCAGCTTGCCCCCGGGATGCAGATTGGCGAAATCTTCTTCTTTGAAACCGCGTTTTTCCGACAGCACCACGGCCAACGCGTCACCCAGCGCCAGCATGGTCGTCGTGGAAGCCGTTGGCGCCAGCCCAAGCGAGCAAGCCTCCTTGGCGACGGAGCAATCGAGCGCGACATCCGCGGCCGCGGCCAGGGTAGAAAGCTTGGTTCGTCCGATCTCATCGCAGGTCATCGCAATCAGCGGGACCTGCAGTCGTTTCAGGGTCGCCAGCAGGCGCAGGATTTCCTCCGTCTCGCCGCTGGCGGAGAGCGCCAAGACCACATCGCCGCGCACCACCATGCCCAGGTCGCCGTGCAGGGCTTCCACCGGGTGCATGAATAACGCGGGAGTTCCTATGGAACTCAGAGTCGCGGCAATCTTCCGCGCGATCAGGCCGCTCTTGCCAATGCCGGTGACGACGACCCGACCCTGGCTTCCATACAACAAATCGACAGCGCGGCTGAAACTCGCCGCCATGGAACCGGCAATGCGGTCCGCCAAAGCGCGCAGCGCTTCCGCCTCGATGCGCACGACATTTTCACCAGCGTTCTTCATCGGAAAAGGATGTTAGCACGGTCCTTCAAGGCGGCTAAAAATGCTCATCCGCCCGGCGGCGTTCTTGCCGCACGCTCAGCTCACCGAGGCTGCGCGCCTGGATCGCACGGTCCCATGGCCCGCTCTGCCAGTTGTCCTTCTTCTTCTCGGGATGAACCCATGGCGGCAGGCTGATCAACAGATTGCGCGCGATACCCTGGGCATACGGTTCGTACATGGCCCGCAGGCGCGTGAGCTTCTCCTCGTGCTCGGATCCTTCGATCAGGGTTACGCCTCGCTCGGCCAGAGTCTGCCGCAGCCGCGCCAGTTCCGCCGGCGGTAGACGGTCAGGAACTGCCGGGTCGTAGCGTGCGTTAATCACCTGCGCCAGATCCACCATCGCATGGCGTGCCATAGCGAAGGTGACCATGGCCTGCTCCTTGCGCAGCCCATCGACCCCGGCAAGAACCAGCGCGCTGGTGTCGAGAACGGTGGTCAGGGCGCCCAGCCAGGATTGATTATTGTGTTGCGAACGAAAAAAGCTCAGCGCGGGATAGGAGAGATGGCTTTCCAAAACTTCCGCCGCCCAACGCTCCCAATTGCGAAAAATCTGATCCAGGGCGGCCTGTTGCGGAGGGCTGCCAAATCTACCCAGCAATTCCGCGGCGCTGGGCGGCGACCCGGCGCGTGCATCGAGCAGCGAAATCTCGATCTCCCGCCGGGAAAATGAAGAGTAGATGGTCGGCAAATAACCGATGATGGTGCCTAGAAAACCAAAGCCCATTCCAGCTTCGAGCACGGCAAAAGCGCGGGCGATCCCCGAGACTGGAACAATATCGCCATAGCCTAAGGTAAAGAAAGTTTCGCCGCTGTGATAAATCAGCCGTCCGAAGGTAATGGGCTCGTTGTTGAACTGAAGGTGGTCGCCCGCTCCATACTGCAGAAAGGCAAAGCCAAAAATCAAACCCGCTGCCCAAAGAGCCAGCAGAAAAAGCAGGGACAGCGGCCCAAAGTAACCCAAAACATTTTCTCTGCGGCTGTGGGATCCGATATTGCTGCAAAATTTCCGCCAGAGCCTCCAGGTTTTTCGGTAGAACCATGAGCTCAAACGAAACTGATGTTGCACACGCCGAGGAAGCACCACGGTCTCGAAAGCATCCAGCAGAACGCTGAGAATTACGAGAACGCCGGCGATCAACGAGACGATCTTCATGTTGCACGTTGGGTAATGAGAAAGGATGGTAGCAGATTAGTGATGGCTGATGGCCATTCGAGTACTGCCCGCCAGGTGGATGGCGCGACCGGTGGCCGCCGAGCGCCGGGCAGCATCGAGAATCTCGGCTACGATTACGTTCGTCTCCAGGGATGATGGCCCGCTGGGCTTCTTCCCACTCAAAACCACCGCGCGCAAATAGGACAGCGGATCGTTCTCGGGAGCAGGAATCGCGTTCGCCGGAATCTGCTGCTCGTCGCCACCCGGCAGGCGCATTCGAACGTCATTCTGGCCGGCGGTCTTGACGTAACCAGTCTGGCCGAAGACTCGAAGGTCGGTGCGGTCAAACGGCCAATTCCAGGATGCCTGAATGACGGCCTGGGCTCCGGGGTAAGTCAGAATGATGGTCGCCTCGTCGTCCACATGGGGATAGACATCCGGTTTGATGTGCTGGGTAACGGCAGTCACGGTAAGGGGACGCTGATCGTTCATCAGCCAGGTCGCCAGGTCTGCGCCATAGCAGCCGAAATCGTAAAGAGCACCGCCTCCAGCCAACTTCGGATCGATAAGCCAAGCGAGAAACTCCGGGGGCACGCCGATCTCTTTCGGGCCGCGATGGCCATTGGCCGCGACGATTTTCCGAACGTCGCCAATTGCCTTCTTGTGGGCCAGACTGTAGGCGGCATGATTACTCGCGTACCAGCTGGTCACATAGTTCACCAGCACCGGAATTTTGGCATTGTGAGCGGCACGCTCGATGGCGTGCGCATCGGCAGCGCTGACGGCCAGCGGCTTTTCCATCATCACGGGGATTTTGTAGCGGGCGCAGATCTCGACCACACGGCGGTGCTCGAACGTGTTGGTGTATGCCAAAACGGCCTGGGGATGGGTCTTTCGCAGCATTGCTCCGAGATCGGCAAAAAGAATGGAACGGTCCAACCCAAACCGGTCTTGGTAGCGCAATGCCAGCTTCCGGTCCGGCTCGGCGATGCCGACGAGCTGAATGTCGGAACGGTGTAATGCGTGCTGCAGAAAGCCTTCAACGTGGCCGTGAACCAGGCCTGCGACCGCAACCCGAAACGGCGGAGCGCCGGAGGGCGTTTGGGCGAGGCAGAGAGTGGAAGCGTTCAGGCAAAAAGCCGTCACGGTGAGCCATAGGAGGGATTTCATTTGAGCCTCGGAAGGGATTAGGGGAAACAGAAAACAATTGGCCTACGGTCCCGTGTGAGCGCTGACCAGAGAATTCCGCACGGCCAATAATTCTTTCAGCACCTCGCGCAACCGGGTGGACTCCAGGGAATTCGCGCCGTCGGACTTCGCTTCGCTGGGATTGTCATGGACTTCCATAAACACGCCATCCACTCCGGCCGCCACCGCCGCCCGCGCCAGTACCGGAATGAATTCGGGCTGGCCACCGCTGGCGGTTGGGCGGTCTTCATCCCCGTGAGAAGCCGAGGGCAATTGCACCGAGTGCGTGGCGTCGAAAACCACGGGCGCGAACTTTCGCATGATCGCCAGCGAGCGCATATCCACGACCAGGTTGTTGTAGCCGAAGCTGGAGCCGCGCTCGGTCACAAACACCCGGTCATTCCCGGCGGTACGGCACTTTTCCACCGCGTGTTTCATGTCCCAGGGAGAAACAAATTGGCCTTTTTTTATGTTCACTACGCGCTCGCTCATGGCCGCAGCGACAATGAGATCCGTCTGCCGGCAGAGAAATGCGGGAATCTGCAGCACGTCCGCCACCTCGGCCACCTTGGCCACGTCCGAGCTTTCGTGCACGTCGGTGAGCACCGGTACGTGCACTTCGTCCTTCACTTTCTTCAAAATGCGGAGCCCTTCGGCCAGTCCCGGTCCGCGGAAGCTGCGAATCGAGGTGCGGTTCGCTTTGTCGTAGGAGGCTTTGAAGATGAAGGGAACGTTGAGAGCACGGGTGATCCCTTTGATGACCTCGGCCATGAACAGCGCGTGTTTTTCGCTCTCGATCACACACGGACCTGCGATGAGGAATAGATCTCCCGCTCCGATACGGACGTTATCGAGTTGGAATGAGGTGCTCATTGGCATGTGAAGACAGTTACACTGGCGCTACTTTTTGCCACTCAGACCGATTTGCCGGCCTGGGCTATCGGCTGGCCGCTTTCTGTGGCCGATGGAACATTTCCACCTCCGCCGCAACTTTGTCGGCTTGACGCTTCAGGCCGTACTCATAGGCCGCGCCCACAAACGACCTGAACAAGGGATGCGGCTCCAGCGGCTTGGACTTGAATTCAGGATGGAACTGGCAGCCGATGAAATGGGGATGCTCCGGAAGTTCCACCATCTCCACGTAGGTTCCGTCCGGGGTCGAACCTGAGATGCGTAACCCCCCTGCGGTCAGCGTACCTTCATACTCGCGGTTGAATTCATAACGATGGCGGTGGCGTTCGCTGATCTCCGTCTGGCCATAGACGCGATGGGCCAGAGTTCCCGGCTCGATTTTGCATGCCCAGGCGCCCAGCCGCATGGTGCCGCCCAACTCTTCGACTCCGCGCAACTCGCGCAGTTTGTAGATGACACGGTGCGGGGTCGCAGGATTGAATTCGCTGGAATTGGCGTCCGCCAGACCGCAAACGTTGCGCGCGAACTCGATGCAAGCCGTCTGCATGCCCAGGCAAATGCCGAAGTAGGGAACGTTGTTCTCGCGAGCGTAGCGAATCGCCTGCAACATACCTTCGATGCCGCGCTTGCCAAATCCTCCCGGCACCAGGATACCGTCATAGCTGCTCAGTTGATCCTGGCAGGCGCGCTGGCCCGCCTCCAGTCCTTCCGCCTCCACCCAATTCAATTGAAGCTTCAAATTGTGCGCCAGAGCGCCGTGAACCAGGGCCTCCTTCAATGATTTGTAGGAGTCCTCATACTCGACGTACTTGCCCACAATGGCAATCGTGACATCCGCCTTGGGGTTATAGACGCGGTGCACAATATCTTCCCAGCGCGAAAGATCGCGATCCCGAGCCTGCATGTGGAGGTATTTCAGCACCAGCGTATCCACACCCTCACTGGCAAACACCATGGGGACTTCATAAATAGAGGCAACATCCTTGGCCGTGATCACCGCCTCTTCCTCGACGTTGCAGAAGAGCGCAATCTTCGACTTGATCTCCTTGGAGAGATAGCGATCGGTGCGGCAGAGCAGGATATCGGGCTGAATTCCAATGCTGAGCAGTTCTTTCACCGAGTGCTGGGTCGGTTTGGTCTTGAGCTCTTGCGCGGCGGCGATGAATGGCACCAGGGTTACGTGCATGAACAGGGTGTTCTCGCGGCCGAGTTCCTGCCGCATCTGGCGGATGGCTTCCATAAAGGGCAGGGATTCGATATCACCCACAGTGCCGCCAACCTCGACGATGGCTACGTCCACGTCCTGGGCAACCTTCTTCATCGCAGCCTTTATTTCGTTGGTCACGTGTGGGATAACCTGGACCGTCTTGCCCAAATAGTCGCCGCGCCTTTCTTTGGCGATGATCTGCTCATAAAGCCGGCCGGTCGTCCAGTTGTTGTCGCGAGAAAGTTTGGCATGGGTGAAGCGCTCGTAGTGGCCCAGATCCAGATCGGTTTCCGCGCCATCGTCGGTGACGAAGACCTCGCCATGCTGAAACGGGGACATGGTGCCCGGGTCCACGTTCAGGTAAGGGTCGAACTTCATGAGGTTCACTTTCAGGCCGCGGCTCTCCAGCAGGCAGCCGATGGAAGCCGCCGCCAGTCCCTTGCCCAGAGAAGATACAACTCCGCCCGTCACAAAGATGTACTTGGCCGACATCTGTTCCTCGCTCTGAATTGGATTGAAAATTTTGTGCAGGTGGGGTGCACGATCAATTATGGCAGAAAAGCGCCGGTGAAGGAATGTGGAAATCCGTTACTCAAGAGGCGGATAATTGTTACTGGTATGAAATGGGCAGGCACAGTGCGAATCGTGCTGAGCATATCTCTGGTTATGTCTATGTTGGTCTGCCCCGGCTTAGGGCAGCAACTCGCTAAACGTCTCATCTTAAAGGATGGCAGTTATCAGCTTGCGACCAAATGGGTGGTCCAGGGCGACCGCGTCCGCTATTTCAGCGCCGAACGCGCCGAGTGGGAGGAAGTTCCCAACTCGATGGTGGATTGGGCTGCGACGAACAAATACGAAAAAGAGCGGGCCGAAGGATTGCCCACTCCCGAAGGTTTAAAGCTGGACAAGGAACTGGCGGACCAGCGTGCCGCCGAGGAAGCCAAGCGGCCCCTGATAGCGCCCGGCTTGCGGCTGCCACAGGGTGGTGGCGTTTTTTTGCTGGATACATTTCAGGACCAGCCTGAGTTGGTTCCGCTGGACCAGAAAGTAGTTCGCGGCAATCAGGCGCCCGCTAAAAAAAACAATGTCGAGATCGGCGGGCCTCATTCCGATGTGCAGGCGCACGTGGGTATCCCGGCGCTTTTTGTCAAACTGGACAAGGAGATGGCCGGCGCCGCTTCGGATCTATTGCGCAGCGCTTTCAAATTGTGCGCGCGCAATCCAAAAAAGACCGGCGAATTGTTAGCGCCATCCGAGTGGCGATCCGAGGCAAGGCGCGGGAGGAGGAAAAGATGATTCCCGCCAAGGTCGAAGCGCTTGCCGAGGGCTGGTGGAAGATCACTCCCTCCGAGACACTTCGCCCGGGAGAATACGCGTTGGTCGAACTAACCCCCGGAGAAGGTGAAATCAACCGCAATATGCAAACCGTTCTTCCCGACAATCTATGGGATTTTGGTGTGGACCCATCTGCCCCGGCGAATGCCATGGCGGTCAAGCCCGCCAGGCCGCCTTCGGCATCACCGAGTGAGACGAAGCAAAGCGAAGAGCCGCAGCCCTGAATTTCTGCCTCAACCGGAACTGCAGGTAAGTTGAGAACTCGGTACCGGGAATGGATCAGGGTTCTCATTGACCCCCTCTCTGGCCGCAGCTAAACTACGTGCGAACTCATATTTCGCAGGACTCAAAATTGAAAACCTATCGTTCTACTGAAGAGCTGCTGGCTAAAACTGAAAAACTGCTCGTGGAGAATCATTCGTCGCTCCATTCGCCGCTGGAAGAAGTAATCGATCTACTGGTTCGCGGTAGGCATTACACCTGGATGGGAATCTATCTTGCCGCCGGACGCAGCAACCAGCACCTGCTCGGAGCGGGCGGCGAACCGCATCCCGCGCAGATGGCAAGCCCGGAGACTAAATCCAAAATTCTTGTCTCCATAAAACTGGCAGGCCATGAACTGGGAGTTCTCGACGTTGAGAGCGACCGCGAAAATGCCTTTGGTCCAAAGGACCGTGTGCTGGTAGAGAACGCCGCCCAGCTTGTGGCTCTCTTTTTAACCGGACCAGGACGCCACATTGTCCGTAAAGCCCGCGCGCAAGCTATGGCGCAGTCTTAGCGCTCGAAAAGACGGCGTTTGCTTCCTCCCGAATTCTCTTCCAGGCTTTCTCGACATGCCGCGCCTCGGTGTTCGTCTGGCCGACGCAAAGGCGCAGGGTCAATTTGCCGTCCAATTTCGTGTGCGTGAGGTAGAGGTCGCCGCTTCGGTTCAGACAGTCCATCAACCTCTGGTTCAGATCGTCACCATGTTTCAGCCGGAAGCAGATTAGATTCAGCGGCACGGGTGCGCCCAACTCGAAGCGGTCATCGCTCTGCACCCACTGTGCGAATTGTTGTGCCAGAGCCACATGCCGGCGAATGTGATATTGCAAACCCTCCACTCCGTAATGACGGATTACAAACCACAGCTTCAGTGCCCGGAAACGCCTGCCCAAAGGAATCTGCCAGTCGCGGTAGTCAATCACGGCTCCGGATTCGGTCGCCTGATTGCGCAGGTATTCCGGCAGAACGCTCAGCGTCTTGATCAGCGCCGCGCGGTCGGCGACATAGAAGCAGTCGCAATCGAAGTTGGTAAACATCCATTTGTGCGGATTGAAGCAGTAACTATCCGCGAACTCGAGGCCGTGGTGAATGTGGCGAAACTCCGGGCATAGAGCTGCGGTTCCGCACATAGCGGCATCCACATGCAGCCAGAGATTCCGGTCGCGGCAAATGCGGCCGATTTCCGGCAGGGGATCCATGGCGTTCGACGACGTCGTTCCCACAGTGGCGCAAACGAAAAATGGGATCAGTCCGGCGGACTGGTCCTTTTCAATTTGCCTGGCCAAAGCCTCCGGCACCATTGCAAATGCGTCGTCCACTTCGATGACGCGCAGATGGTCGGTGCCGATTCCAGCGATCTTCACCGCCTTTTCAATGGAAGAGTGCGCTTGTGATGACGTATACGCCACCAGTTTTCCATCACACCCGCGCTGATTGCTGGCGAATTCTGTCGCACGCTCCCGTGCCACAAGGAGAGCACATAATGACGCGCTGGAAGCGCTATCCTGAATGACGCCCCCGCCCGTATGCGACGACAGGAACTTGCGCGGCAGATCCAGCATCTCGGCGAGCCAATCGAGCACATGAGTTTCCAGTTCCGTGCAAGCCGGACTGGTCGCCCAAAGCATTCCCTGCACCCCGAAGCCGGATGACAACAAATCGCCCAGGATGGCAGGCCCGGAGGCGTTGCACGGAAAATATGCATAGAAGTTCGGCGATTGCCAGTGCATAATTCCCGGAAGAATCAGCTTTTCGACATCGCCCAGAATCGCCTCGAATGTTTCGCCCTGCGCCGGCGCCTTCGCCGGAAGTGATGCCCGAATCTGCCCGGGCTTAACCTGCGCACGCACGGAAAGAGATTCGACGCGTGCAAAGTAATCCGCAATCCAGTCGACCGCTTCGTGCCCGTGTCGGCGAAAATCCTCGGGAGTCATGTGAAAGCTTTTTTCAGTCATGGGTGTCTGCCTATGGACAACTGTTGGGGTTCAAGATAGCCACAGAGGACACAGAGGCGTCAATCCAGCCGTCCGTAGAAGACCCGCGTGTCGTATTCAAAGGCCACCTTTCCGTCTCCCTGGTGAGCCTCAAACATTTTCCGTAGTTCACGCAGCATTGGCCGATACCGGCCGTCGCCCGTTTGCGGCGCATAGGAAGAGGACAGCAGTCGCCCCTCCAGCGCCGGGTAATCAAATTCCTGCCGTGAAGGGAAAACCCTTTCCCGGAACGCCGACGGCGCGAAGAAGTTGCCAATTTTCGCCGTAGTGATCTCATGGCGCACCTCATGATAGTCGGTGCCATACTCCTGAATCAGACGCTCGTAGGCTCGCAGGAACGCTGTCGAGTCGAGTTGCCTCTCATTCCATATCAGCACGCACCATCCGCCTGGCTTGAGAATGCGCACGATCTCGCGCCGTGCCTTCCCGAAGTCAAACCAGTGTGCCGCCTGCGCCGCCGTCACGATGTCTACGCTGTGATCTACCAAAGTGGTCGCTTCGGCAGTTCCGTTCACGCTGGTGAATTGCGAGTACCCCGCCAGATATTGTTCACCCGCCTCGCGCATCCTTGCGTTCGGCTCCACGCCATAGACGCGGTTAGCATTCTCCAGAAGCATTCGCGTAAATATGCCGGTTCCCGAGGCAATATCGGCCACGACCGATTCGGGCGAGAGCCTGCATTCGTCCCGCAAAAGATCCATAATCTTCGCGGGATAGCCGGGACGGTGCCGTACGTAGTTATCGACCCGCGAAGAAAAACGCTGTGTGGAATCCGCGAGAACAGATTGGTTCTCACCCTCCATCATTGCTTTGGGGAACCGCGAACTTGTTGTTGCTCATGTCACTCTCCGGCACGCTGCCGTCATTCACAATCACCTGGTCAGGAAACGACGGAACGATGATGCGAATCGAGTTCCGGGATTTCCCCCGCACCTCTAAGCGCCTGGTGATCTCGCCCCCTTCGCTCGCAACCGTGACCGGCACTTCCGCTCCAGCCGCGCCCAGATTCTCGACGCTCACCGTCACCATATAACTCTTGGCGGTCGTCAGGCTGGGGAAGACGGAGATAATTCGGAAATCGGGCAACCCACGATCATGGTAGACCCAATCGTCAAAGAACCATTGCAGATCGCGGTGAGTTTGTGTTTCCAACAAGCATGGCATGTATTCGGGCTGCGTATCCCGATCAGGACGGTATACGGCCAAAGCCTTCTTTAGCGCTGGTCCACCCAGCATGTCGCGCAGCATCCACCAAACATACATCGCTTTGCTACGGTACAACTCCTCGACAGAAGTGTTCGTCAAAGATTGTTCCGAGGAGGTAGTGCCCTGTTCACCGGCAAGGCTCTTTTCGGTTTCGGCCAAATCGTTTAAGTGCTCGTCCATGAAATGCAAAGCGGTCTCGCGATTACTCTGCTGCTCTCGATAGACCACCTGGGCAAAGTGGGCCAGGCCTTCGTAAATCCACAATCTCGAAGATGGGAAGGCTGCGTGAGTCAATTGGTGGACGGCAGTAATCTCCGCCAGCTTGGGATCGATGTTCGCCAATGGAGTGAGCAAGACGCCGGCGTTTTCGTAGGGAGCGGCAGCCGCGTCCGGCAAATCTGCGACGCTCGCCGCCTTATGCGGCGGACCAAACCAACTGGTAATGAAAGGAACGGCCCGGTCATTGGCGTCCGCGTAGGTCTCTGCGGCATCTTTGTGCTCCGGCAAAAAGGAAACATTGACTGAAGCGCGCGCAAGCGTCTCGTAACTTCCCATGACGAAGAGCGGCACGGTTTGGCCCAGAGGAGCAAAAACATGCTCTCGACAGTCTGCCGTGTCGCCGGACTCTTTTCCGGATGTCTCCCTGCCTTTCCCATCGTTCATCAGGGCAGTCGGCGGACTGCCCGGCTTGTTCCACACACAAAGTTGTACGCGCATCTCCGCTGGCGCCTCACGCGCCTGCCAGCGGGCGATTGTCTCCGGCACGATGTTGACTTGCGACAGACTCGCGGCCTCCGTTGCCACCGGATACCAGACCACATAGCCAATTCCTCTAATTGCAGTGAAGGCTCCAGTGATCTGGTCCCAGTCGGTGTGTTTGGCCGCGCCCGCCGGAACCCCGATGCGCGTGAGGCGCGTGGTGTCCGGCGGAATCACCCCTTCATAGCCGACCTCCAGCTCGACTGACGCTTTCGGCGGAACGGCTTGTGGCAAGCTGACGATTGCTTCCGACAAACGTCCCGTATGATCGATATCTGATACATAGGGTTGAGTGACGAACTCGACCGGCTTGCCTTCCACCGAAACCGAGCGCCAGTCCAAAGAGGAAGAGATCTGCAGCGACAGGTTTTTTTGCGCCGCACCCGAGTCGTTGCGCAGGGTGATCCTACCTCTCACGGCAAGCCGCATCTGATCGGGCTCAACACGCGCGTTTAAGTCATACTTGGTGAAAGTGAACGCAGTCCGGTCGAGGGCAACGGAAGAAACCGAGAAACCACAGAGGACACAGAGGACGCTGAGGAGCTTCATTAGCTGCGATTCCGCCGTTGCCGCACTACTTCGTACAATACGACTCCCGCCGCCACGGACACGTTCAGCGAGGGCACTTTCCCCAGCATGGGGATGGAGACAACGAAATCGCACTTGCGCCGTACCAGATCGTGCAATCCTTTGCCCTCGCCTCCGAGCACCAGAGCGCAATCCATGTTGTAGTCAATCGAGTCGTACGGCTGCGAGCCGCGTTCGTCCAGTCCGACGCTCCACAAATTTTTTGATTTTAATTCTTCTACAGTGCGCGAAACGTTGGTGACCTTTGCGATCGGCAAGTGTTCGCTGGCTCCGGCAGAAGCTTTGGCCACGATTTCTGTCACGCCCGCGGCCCGGCGTTCAGGAATGACAACTCCATCCGCGCCGGCGGCATCCGCAGTGCGGAGGATGGCTCCCAGATTGTGGGGATCTTCCACTCCATCGAGCACAATGACCAGGGAATATTCGGCGCGTTTGTTAGCCACCACGCCATCGAGAGTGGAATATTGCTTAGCCGACGTGACCGCGACAACCCCTTGATGGCCGTTGTTTCCGGCCATGCGGTCCAGTTCCTCCCGACCCACAAACCGTATGGGAACATTTTGCCGCCGGCAATCTTCCACCACTCGCTGCAAGCCGCAGGTCATGCCGCTCCCTGGCTACACCCACCCACTGAAAGGCGCGGCCCCGCGCTTTGAGCGCCTCGGCAACAGCATGGATTCCGTAAATGTAGTTCATGGACATTTCAGTTTACCGCCAGTGGGGCACGAACGAGAATTGCACACAACGAGGTTCCCGGTTGACTCCACTGTTCTGGTATTCTTCTCTGTATCATGGTAGAGGTTGATTGGAAATCGCTCCTCTGCTATCCGGAGGAAGGGAAATGCTCCGTGGACTACGAATCTGCATAGTTCTGGTGATTGTTCTTGGCTCGATGGGCGCGCTGTGCTTCGCCCAGAATTTCTCGGCTGACGTCGTGAAGCTGAAGACTGACAGCCCAATGGGCATCTCCAAAATCTTCGTGAGCGGCAACAAGTTGCGCATCGAGATGCAGGGCGGGGAGATGGGAAGCCGCACCGTCATTTGGGATATGGCCCAGCACAAACGATACATGCTGATGCCCGCCCGGCACATGTATATGGAATTCGGGGAAGGAATGCCGCAGCACGGTCTCGCCTTCTGGCGTCCCACGGATATCAACGATGCCTGCCCCGGATGGAAGACTTTGGCGGAGCAGATGAACACGGAAAAGAAATGGGGGAGTTGCCGTAAGGTAGGCAACGATACCGTGAATGGCCGCAGTGCTGTTAAGTACGAGGGCACTTCAACCGACGGAGAAAAAACTCAGGCATGGCTGGATACGAAACTCCACTGTCTCATTAAGCTTATAGAGAACGATGGCAGCGGCATGGAAATGCGCAACATCCGGGAAGGCTCCCAGCCCGCCGGCCTCTTCGTCATTCCATCGGACTACCAGAAGATGGATATGGGCAGCATGATGGGCCATCCCATGGCTCCGCCGGGCAGATAGTCCTGCCGCGGGCTCTTCGGCAGTAGCAAAAATGACCGTATTTCACAGTTGAATCACCAATAGGTTCCTAATGTCCATCTCCGCCGTAATCGTGGATGATGAGCAACTCGCTCGCGACGAACTGACGTACCTGCTCAAGAATATCGGCGATGTCGATGTTGTGGCTCAGGGCAAGAACGGCGTGGAGGCAGTAAACTTGATCCGCGAGCACAATCCCGATCTCCTGTTCCTGGACGTGCAGATGCCGGGACTGGATGGGTTCGGCGTCGTAAAAAGACTCCTCGACAAGAAGATCCACCTGCCCAAAATTGTCTTCGCCACCGCCTTCGACCAATATGCGGTTAAGGCGTTCGAAGTGAATGCCGTGGATTACCTGCTCAAGCCCTTTGACCGCAAGCGGGTGGCGCAGTCGGTAGAAAGAGCACGAGCCAAACTACAGGTGGCTGGAGCTTCTTCCGACAAGCTGGAAACCTTAATGCGGATGCTGGAATCGCAGAAGCCGCAGACTTCAAAGGTTCTGCTCAAAGCCGCCGGGCGGCTGTTCCTGGTGAATCAGAAAGATATTTGTTTCGCTTCCATCGAGGACGGCCTGATCAGCGTCGTGACAGCAGGGGCTGCCGGGATGGAGGGCCAATCCAACTGCCGCACGCTGGAAGAATTGATGGACAACCTTGATCCCGCTGTTTTCTGGCGCACGCACCGCTCTTATCTCGTGAACATCAACCGAATCAAGGAAGTTGTCCCGTGGTTCAAGAGTTCCTATCAGCTGCGGATGGATGACAAGAAGCAGACGGAAATTCCCGTAAGCCGCGCGCAAACCAAGCGCCTGCGCGAGTTGTTTGGACTGTAGGTCGAGCTGTTTTTGCATCGTGTGCAATACATTTGGCATCTCATGCAGTCAGCCAAAGTAACATGTGGCGCCCCAGGGCAGGAGTGGTAAGCTTCTCTAATCCCGGAGTTGTTTGACTTGTTTATGAAATCCCCCAAGCCGCGCGGGGCGGGTCGTTTTGCAACGCTGTCGGTTTTGTGCGTTCTTTTGCTGGCTTTCAGCAGCTTTGTCCAGGCTGTCCACGTCCACCCGGCCAACTCCAGACTCGCGAGCCACGAATGCTCTCTTTGTCTGGTAGCACATTCGGGGGTCGTTAGCACTGCCCCATATCGTCCTGCTCCGGTCTTTGCCCGCACCTTCTTTGCGACGCTGCTTGATGTAGAGACCTGCTCTTCCACTTTAGTTTTTTCCCTCCGCATTCGTCCGCCTCCTGAAGCATAAGTTCAGCAAGAACCTATCGTGGGCACCGGAAACCGGGCCCCGCTCCTCAACCCAAATTCTTCAGGAGGAATCATGCAGGCTTCTTACAAGAAGCTGCTTATGGCAGCTTTTCTATTGGTTTTTCACCTGATGTTGGCTCTACGATTCATTGCAGCGCAGTCGGGCAGTTCCACTTCCGTGGAGGGCACGGTAGTAGATCCCACTGGAGCCGTGCTCCCTGATGCCACGGTCGAAATTCAAAACCCAGTCAGCCAGTTTGCTCGGACCGTGAGCACAGACGCGGCGGGAATGTTCGCCATCCCTAATGTTCCATTCAACCCCTACCACCTGACGGTCACGGAAAAGGGATTTGCTCCCTATGTGCGGGACATTGATGTTCGCTCCGCCGTTCCCGTCTCTCTTAGAATCCCGCTGCAAATCAGTCGCTCATCGGAAGTAGTAATCGTGCATAGCAATGCAGAGGATTTGCTGGAGAACGAATCTACTTTTCATACCGACGTGGATAAGAGTCTCTTCGAAAAACTTCCTTTAGAAAGTGTGTCTTCCTCGGTGAGTTCTCTAGTGACGTTGTCGACGCCGGGAATCGCCGCCGACTCCAATGGCCTTTTTCATGGCCTCGGCGACCATGCGGAAAATTCATTTTCCGTGGACGGCCAGCCCATTACGGATCAGCAGAGCAAGGTATTTTCCAATCAGATCCCCCTGGACGCGATTGAGTCCATGGAGGTGATCGCTGGCGCACCCCCCGCGGAATTTGGGGATAAGACCAGTGTTGTGATTAACGTTACAACCCGCTCCGGGCAAGGGGTCACCACTCCACATGGCAGTCTCACCGGTTCTTACGGCACCTTCGGCAGCTCGAATCTTGGTTTCGACCTCGCCTACGGCGGCGCGAAGTGGGGCAATTACATTTCACTCAACGGCCTGAACACCAGCCGCTTTCTCGATCCGCCTGAATTTACAGTCATGCACGATAAAGGAAATGAAGAAAACGCGTTTGACCGCGTGGATTACCAGTTGACCAATTCCGATTCCGTTCATCTGAATCTCGGCTACACGCGCTCGTGGTTTCAAACACCCAATTCGTTTGACTCTCAGAATGCAACTCCCTGGAATGGGCTGGTCGTGGACAAAGGCGGCATCGGTCCTAACGGAGTGCCTGTTGGCCCGGCGGATCAGCGCTCGCAAATTAATACCTTCAACGTTGCGCCATCGTGGCTGCGTACTATTGGTTCTTCCGCGGTTTTCACGTTGGGGGCCTTCGTCCGGCGGGACGACTACCACTACTATCCCAGCGGAAATCCGTTCGCCGATTTCGCTCCCGATCTCCAGTCGGAAACCGTGGGACAACACCGCACTCTTACCAACGCAGGAGCCCACGCCAGCATTTCCTATGTCAGGGGTGTGCACAACCTGAAGGCCGGCGTGACCTACCAGCAAACCTTTCTCAATGAGGATGACCGGCTGGGAATCGTGGATCCCACCTATCTCGCGTCCCTCACGGATGCAAATGGCGAGACTTGCCTGGATGTCAACGGCAACCCGTTCGAATCTCCTTGCACCGATCTCGCCCCGTATGACCTCACGCAAGGCGGGTCTCTGTTCTCGCTTAACGGGCAGACTGACGTCAAAGAACTGTCGGTCTATCTCCAGGACACGACTAAAAAGGGTAACTGGTCTTTCGACCTGGGTATGCGAGGGGATTTCTACAACGGCCTGACCAGTCACGATGAGGCGGAACCTCGGGTCGGCATTGCCTACAACATCAAGCCCAGCAACACGGTGCTGCGTGTCTCCTATGCAAGAACTCTGGAGACTCCTTTCAATGAAAACCTCATACTTTCCAGCCTGGGGTGCGCCGACGCCGTTTTGAAACCTCTACTGGCGTGTGCATCCTCAACACTCACACCCTTAAGTCCTGGCTGGCGTAATGAATTCCATGCCGGGATCGAGCAGGCCTTCGGCAAATACCTTGTCTTCTCCGGCGAATATATCTGGAAATACACGCACAACGCCTATGACTTTAGCATCCTGGGAGCGACACCGATCACCTTCCCCATCGTATGGGACCATTCGAAAATCCCCGGGTTTGCCTGCCGCGTGAGCGTGCCGAACGTTCACGGCTTTTCGGCGCTCATGGTCTTTTCCAGCGTAGCCGCGCGGTTCTTCGAACCGCAACTGGGTGGCGCCGGAGCTACCCCGTCAGCTCCAGGTGGCGTCTTCCGCATTGACCATGACGAAAAGTTCAATCAGACCACCCACCTGCAATATCAACCTTGGAAGAACGGCCCCTGGGCCGGCTTCAACTGGCGCTATGACAGCGGCCTTGTGGCAGGCGCGGTACCTTTCGCAGATGAGAGTGGAATCGTGGACCTGGCAGGCAGCGGCCTGACGCCGGACCAGGAGTTTCAGGCCGGCCTAGTCTGCAATGGCGTGCGCGCAACTCCGACCGTCGGCCTGCCCGGCAGTTGCCTCGCCTCCCAGTTCAGTTCCAACCTCGTTCAGATACCTGCAGCCGGAACTGAAGATGACGATAAGAATCCTCCCCGCATCGCCCCTCGTCATCTGTTTGACATTGCCATTGGCGACGACAACCTCTTCCACTTTCACGGGGATCGTTACAAAATCAGCGCCCAGGTAACGGTGATCAATGTCGCCAACCAGTATGCGCTATACAACTTTCTTTCCACTTTTAGTGGAACGCATTATGTAACACCGAGAACGGTAACCGCCCAGCTCGGGTTTCATTTTTAGCGGTTGGATGGTGGAAGCAACAGAGAGGCAGCCGTGAAGCTGCCTCTTCCATTGCTGGGGGAGGGCTGCCGGTTGAGGGGGGCTTTTCCCGGCCGCCCATCGGGCGACAACAATCAATTCCATTAAGCCGCCATGGCTTCCAATGCCACACGATTACGGATTACCAGCGTGGCGCCCTCCAGACGAATGAGCTCCTTCTTCTTCAGTTCGCTGAGCAGGCGAGTCACAGTCTCGCGTGATGCTCCGATCATCTGCGCCATTTCCTCGTGGGTCATAGAACGAATCCGAACTTCCCCGCCTGAGATTTCTTTCTGTCGGTCCGGGGTCCACGAGAGTAAAAGCCGCGCCAGCTTCCCTGCCGAGGAACGCGCCAACACCAGTTCGTGGATGTCACGATAGGTGGACTGGAATTCAGCGCTCAAAGCTTGTGCGGCATGGAAGGCCATTTCGCCGGTCTTTTCCATCAGCCGGAGCAGCGCGTCCCGCTCGATGAAATTCACGTGGCAGGGCCCCGCAGTTTCGGCGGTCACTTCGTAGGGGCTGCCGGAGATAGCAGCGCTCAGCCCCAGCACATCACCGGCTTCTGCGACTCTCAGTATCAATACTTTCCCGTCACGAGACGTAGTCGAAAGTTTGACTTTGCCGGAGCACAGCACCAGAGCTCCCCGTGGTACCTGGCCCTCCACAAAAAGTAAAGCTCCCCCTGGATACGTTCCCGGGTGGCTGGCGGCGCTGAAGGCACTCAACACATCGGGAGACAAGCCGCAAAACCACTTGGCCTTCCGAAATTTGCAAGTAACACAGTTGTCTACGATTTCCAGACCGTAGGGCGTGTTCATCGCCACCACCTCTTCGTAGCCTCGCCACGCTGGCAAACAGGCTGTATTGTGGTTTTGCCGGGCGCCCCCCCGGGCGCGCCGCAAGTCCCTGACCGGTACTCTCGCGTTCTCTGTTTTGGCCAACAGCGCCGCGGAAACTGTGCGTGCATCCTGGTCTCCAAAGCGGAGCCCGTGGATCAACTCCCACCCCGCACTAGTGTCGGCCTCGCAATGCCAGAGAAAGCCGCAATGAAGCAAGTACAGTGGATCAATGCGCGAGACGCTCTCCAGCGATGAGGTCGCAACCCTCTGTCTCAGACGATACCTGGGCAAAACCGGCGGATTCAACGAAGCGAGGGGTTGTAGGGACGCTTGCGAGCTACGCCCCAACACGCTCCGAATTTGGCCATAAAACGGCCGCATAAATCCCACCCAGAATGTCCTGAAAGTGCCACCACCTGGACCGTTGTTGGAGTACTTGGCAGGTTGTGTTCCAAATCACGATGCGAAATCTAAGTTGCAAAAAATAAAAGGATTAGGCGCTAAAGGCTTATACCTGGAAAATATCGCAAGGGAGAGAAATGCGCCGACATCTCGGCATCGTTGCCACTTAGTCGGCATACTCTTGGCGAGTAATATGAAAGCGGGAAATCATGGACTGCAGCGTGGTTCGTTTTAATCCTAACCGAATAGCTGCACCATGAACACCTGCGATAACGCCGCCGGTTTCCCGCAGGACGCGGACAATGTGATCTCGTTCCAGTTCAATCAACGTGCTTCCAGGCGAAGCAATCGAAGTATCCGCTAACTCAGCCAGCGGGGCTTTGAGAACAGGTCCATCGGTTAGAATTACCGACCTTTCCAAAAAGTTCTCCAGTTCCCGGATATTCCCCTGCCAGTCGCAGTTCTGCAAGGCCTGCATCGTTTCTGTAGTGATCCTCTCAATCTCCTTGTTCATCTTTTGGGAAAACTTCTCCACGAAATAGCGGACCAGGAGTGGAATGTCGGTTCTGCGCTCGCGCAGAGCCGGCAGACGGACGGGAAAAACATGCAGCCGATAGTAGAGGTCGCTTCGGAACTCGCGCTCTTCGACCCGGGCGGCCAAGTCACGGTTCGTGGCTGCAATCAGTCGAATGTTAACCCGTATGGTGCGGGTGCCCCCGAGGCGCTCAAATTCGCGGTCTTGCAATACCCGCAAGAGTTTGGGCTGCAATTCCAGGGGGATATCACCCACCTCATCCAAAAATAGTGTGCCTTCGTGGGCCAACTCCAGCCGACCGATCTTTTGGGTGACGGCGCCAGTAAATGCGCCCTTTTCGTGGCCAAAAAGTTCGCTCTCCAGAAGACCCGTCGGAATCGCGGCGCAGTTCAGCTTGATAAAATTGTTGTCCTTGCGTCGGCTCATTCGATGGATGGCGCGAGCCAGAAGCTCTTTTCCAGTACCAGTCTCTCCGAGAACCAGCACCGTGGAATCGCTGGGAGCGACCACCTGGGCATCATGCAGAGCCGATTGCAGAACCGCGCTCTCTCCAATGATTTCCTCGAAGTTGAGGGTCGAGGAAATTTCGCCCTCGAGATATTGCTTCTCTTCCGCAAGGCGATTTTTGAGCTCGGAAACCTCATGGTGGACCTGAGCATTTTCCAGCGCTATGGCAATCTGGCCCGCGATCTGCTTCAGCAAGCCGACGTCTTTGGAGTGGAACGATCGATCCTCCCGGCTGGCCAGATTGAGCGTCCCCAATGGTCCCTTGCCCGTGAGCATCGGCACACAACAGAGCGAACGGATGCCTCTGGAAAGCAACTTCTCCACCGTCCCATGATTCATGCTGACCAATTGCTCATGCTCGAAAACCTTCAGCTCTTTTGCAAGAAATGCCTCTCCGGCTGCGGAATGCTTCAAGGGCAACGATTGCAGTTCGTCGCCAACCGGCGATGTCAAAGCATAGGCATTCAGCGATTGGCTGGAACTGTCATAGAGGAAGATGCCGGCAACGTCGTGATGGACGATTCGGCCGATTGATGCGGAGATAGCCGGGAACACATCCTTCACCGCCTGGTTAGAAACGAGGGTGGCGTTGATTTCGAGCAAGGTTTGCAGGCGATCCTTCTCCTGCTGAAGGGCGCCACGGGCCATGACATTTTCCAGGCAGAGGGCGGCCATCTGCGCGGCCGCCATTAGCAAGCGCAATTCATTTTCACCGTACAGATTCCGCTCCGGACTGCCGAGCGACAATGTTCCGAGACGGCGTTGTTTTGTAGTAAGGGGCAGTTCACAGAAGGAGCGAATTCCCATTCTTCTTACAACGTCGAGGCCAGCGGAGAACCGCGGCTCAGACTGCAGATCCGGAAAGGCAAGAGGTTGCTGGTGCTCCCAAACCCAGCCGGCGGTGGTGTTCTCGAATGGCAATTCGCTGGGGGCATCGCCCAACTGTCCCCCTTCCCAAATGCGAAGGTCGAATGTGTTCTTCAGGGGATCATGCAGACAAATGCCGGCCAGTTCGAATACGGCGATGTCATGCAGATGCTGGATGAGATCGGGGAACAGTTCGCCAACGTGATGATGGCGGACGATAAGATCCGCCACTTGTAGCAGAGCTTCGTAGCCGCGAAGTTCACTACCAGAACCGAAGTTAATATCGGGCCCCATTTGCACGAGCCAATGGCAACATCCCCCTCGAGCAATGCCCCCCACCACACCACCATCACTACTACAGATCATAAACCGCGTTTTGTTTTGTCAACCAAAAAAGCTCACTTGTTCCATTTTCCGGATAAATGCCGGATTGCATGTCGCCCAACTGTGCCCACTGAGGGATACAATTAACCTTGTGGCAAGAGGATGGGAAAGCAAATCGGTGGAAGAACAGCAGGCCGAGTCAACCGCGCCGCGGCCCAAAGTGACACGATTGTTGTCTCCCGAAGACTTGGTCTTGCAGAAACGTAAGGACGGGCTTCGCTTGGCTCGCAAGAACATCGCCCGGCAACTCGAAACGGCCCACAATCCCAACCACCGCAAGGTTCTGGAAGCCGCCATTGCCGCTTTGGACTCTCAAATGGAGAGCCTGGGCTGACTGCATTGCAAGTTCCTCTTGTAACATCCTGACGTATAATGGTGTTGCGCCTATGAAGGCTTACGTGTACGTTTCTCTAAAGAAGAGCGTGCTGGACCCGCAGGGAAAGACTATCCAGGGCGCCTTGAAAAAGATGGGTTACAAGAGGATCGAAGCGGTCCGGCAGGGCAAGTATTTCGAGCTTACCTTGGACGGCGGCCTGACTAAGCCAGAAGCGGAAGCGGAGGTGGCGCGCATGGCGCGGGAAGTGCTGACCAACCCTGTGATTGAAGAGTTTCGCTTCTCCCTTGAGGAGTAGCTGACTTCCTCCCAATTTGGTAGTCGCCCAGGCCAGGCCTGCACGAAGGCCTAGAGATTGACAACATTCGGCTCCCCCAGCCGAAAACTGAGGAGTTCTCCATGTGTGGCATCGTCGGATACGTCGGAAAAAAGAGAGTAGTGCCAGTGATTTTGGACGGCCTTAAGCGGCTTGAATATCGCGGATACGATTCCGCAGGCATCGCCGTTGCCGGCAATGGCGATGGGTTGCAGATCCGCAGGGCCGAGGGAAAGCTGCGCAACCTCGAAGAAGCGATCCGACTGAAGCCGCTCGATGGCACCTACGGCATCGGCCACACGCGTTGGGCCACACACGGCCGCCCCACTGAAGAAAACGCCCATCCGCACCGCGACTGCAGCGGCAAGATCGTGGTGGTCCATAACGGCATCATCGAAAATTACGTAGTCCTCAAAAAGAAACTCATCGAAGAGGGTCACCGGTTCACCACTGAAACCGACACGGAAGTCATCGCGCATCTGGTCGAAAAATACCTCATGAAGTCGAATGGCAGCCGCCCGTCTCTGGAAGACGCGGTTCGCAAGACGGTGGGCCTGCTCACCGGGGTGTTCGCTTTGGCGGTGATTACCGTAGATGAGCCGAACAAAATCGTCGCCGCTCGCAATGGGCCGCCGGCCGTAATCGGCCTGGGCAAAGACGAATATTTCGTCGCCTCCGACGTGCCGGCAATTCTCTACCACACCCGCGATCTCTTCTTCCTAGCGGATGGCGATCTGGCCGTGATTACACCGGAAGGGGTGCGGCTAACCGACTTTCAGGGACAACCGATTGTGCGCCAGGTGCAGCACGTCACCTGGGATCCGGTCATGGCGGAAAAAGGCGGCTTCAAGCATTTCATGCTCAAGGAGATTTACGAGCAGCCGCGCGCCGTGCGCGATACAACCCTGGGGCGGGTTTCGCAGGATACCGGTCACGTATTCCTCGATGAGATGGAAATCACCGAGGCGGAATTCAAGGCAGCCAAGAAAATCAACATCGCTGCCTGTGGCACCAGTTGGCATGCCGCCCAGGCTGGCAAATTCATGATCGAGGAACTGGCCCGGGTACCCGTCGAAGTGGACTATGCCAGCGAATGGCGTTATCGCGACCCGATCATTCCTTCGGACACGATCACGATTCTGATTTCCCAGTCCGGAGAAACCGCCGACACGATTGCCGCTCAAAGGGAAGCCAAGGCCAAAGGCTCGAAAACACTGGCCATTTGCAACGTGGTCGGCTCGATGATCACGCGCGAGGCTGCGGGCACCATCTACACTCATGCCGGGCCGGAAATTGGAGTGGCTTCTACCAAAGCTTTCACTTCGCAACTGACCGCCCTTTATCTTTTCGCACTGTATCTGGCGCAGGTGCGCGGTGTGATGACTGAGGAACGAGCAGTGGCAGCGGTACAGGAACTAACCCGCATTCCGGGCAAGCTCGAGCATCTACTCACCCAGGAGGAGGATTGCGAAGACCTGGCCAAAGAATATGCGCGCGCGCAGGATTTTCTCTTTCTCGGACGCGGCATCCACTATCCCATCGCACTGGAAGGCGCCCTCAAGCTGAAAGAAGTCTCTTACATCCACGCGGAAGGCTACCCCGCCGGCGAAATGAAGCACGGCCCCAACGCGCTAATCGATGAAAACCTGCCGGTGGTCATCATTGCAACCTGCGACGCCAATAGCGTGCTTTCGAAAACCCGCTACGAAAAGACCTGCTCCAATCTGAAGGAAGTAAAAGCCCGGTCGGGACGAGTGATCGCGATCGCCACCGAAGGTGACGAGGAAATCAAGGAATCGGCGGATCATGTGCTGTATGTTCCCGCCGCCCCGGAGGAGCTTTCCCCAATTCTGGAAATCGTGCCGCTGCAGCTTTTGGCGTATCACATCGCCGTCCGCCGCGGCTGTGATGTAGACCAGCCCAGAAATCTGGCGAAGTCCGTCACCGTGGAGTAGCGCAGGTTAGGTCGCCCCACGGCACAACAAACCGGGCAGAGGGGTGACACGGGACTGCTTTGATTCCTTCGTCCTTCTTCGCCGGGTCTATCATCTAATCTATTACATGACTCCCTTGCAAACTTTCAGCGCGCATCTTACCGGCTCGATCGCACTCTCGGCCCAAACCAAACACCTCGAATTTGAAACGCGCGGTGCGTCCCGCTTTGGTTTTGTTGCCGGACAGTGGTTGTCTTTCAAGACGGTCAAGTCTGACGGCGAAGAGATCACTCGCGCCTACTCGATTGCTTCTCACCCGGGGGAAGACGGCCGCTTTGCCCTCTGCCTGAACCGCGTGCAGGATGGTTACATGTCCAACTTTCTTTGTGACATGAAAGAGGGCGATGAAGTCGCGTGCCAGGGGCCTTTTGGAGATTTCATCTTGCGGCCCCCGCTACGCGACACCATCTTCATTGCCACGGGCACCGGCATTGCCCCCTTTCGCTCCATGATCTATTGGCTGCTGGCACAAGAATCCCGCCATCAAAACAAGCAGTTCTGGCTACTCTTCGGTTGCCGCTACGAGGCCGACATTTACTACCATGGCGAGTTTCTCGACTTAGCGGCGCAACACCCGAATTTTCACTACAAGCCGACTCTCAGCCGGGGTAGTTCGGAGTGGCGGGGTCTGCGTGGGTATGTGCAGGAACACCTTCCAACCATTGCTGCGGGACGGACTGACATGCAAGCCTACATCTGCGGCCTGGAAAAAATGGTGAATGAGAACCGGGAATTGCTCAAAGGCCTCGGCTGGGACCGGAAGTCCATCCTCTACGAAAAGTACGATTAGAAAATCCTCACCCGAATTACCCGCGTACTCTTGACGGACCTCTATCCACGGGCGAAACTTCGCCCAGGTATGCCGGAAGATCCGGAAGACTTGGTTGGGCAACTGGCGGGGCTGGGAAGAAGACTTAGCCGTACTTTACTCGGGGTTCTTTTACTCTTCCTCGGCGCTTACTTTATTCAGAGAATAGCCATTGGCGTTCGCGACGTGTGGCAAAAGGAGCACGCCGTAAGCGAGCGAGTCTCGGGTTCAACAAAGAAGTCGAAAAGCAAAACCAACGATCCTGCCGATGCTGCGCGGCTGACCACTTATGGGTTTCTTGCGGGGCAAGGCGACCCCGGATCGCAAGATGGTGACGATGTTCCCCTTGCCAGGCCAAAAAGTCTGTCTCCCCTGGACCGCGTTCACCGGTCACCGAACCGGGCACAGCTACATCTCGTGAGCCAAAGGATTTCGCTCCGTTCGTACCGGAGCTTCGGGTTTGATGTACCGCCTCATGCCATTCACCCCCGAATACAAGGATATTTTCATTCACTGCCCTCCGATGCCAACGCACAGGCTGACAACGCCGGGTCTGTGGAGGTCATGCTGATGACGCAGCAGGAGTTCAGTCAGTTGCAGCAACACGAACCGGGAACAGTCGCATTCGTGACCGGGGGAATAGAAGGCAGCGTGAATTGGACCCTTCCTGTCAGACCCCTGGAAGCACAGAGATACTATCTTGTGTTCCACAACCCGTTAGGACAACACCGAGCTGAGTTGATCGACGCCGAGTTCGCCGTCAGTTTCGAATAGCCTAACCTTCCATCAAACCATCGAATGAGCTACCCATGCTTGATTTGCGGGTTTACAGGCGAAAATTCCACCATCTGCCAACGTTGGACGAAGGCTGAATCGGTCTCAATTACCGCGTTCACGTGGAATTTCAACAGCCGCTTTGCGCCCGGAAACTGCCGGAATTGTTCCGGTTCCCAAATCGTTTCAGCCTTTCCAGTGAGCTGCAAGGTGCGGCCCCTCTCGAAATCCACAAACAACAATCCCGCCTTGGGATAGGTAAGAAGGTTTCCCAGGCTCAGGAACATGTTGTTCCCGGAGTAATCGGGCCATGCGAGATCATTCGGGCTGTTGGCCATAATGAACCCCGGCATTCCGCCGCGGTGGGAAGCGTCGGCTCCGGCCTCGGGATGGAAAGTTGCGAGAAAGAATGTGTCGGCCCGGTTGATCCAGTTTTGTTGCTCCATACTGAGGTCTTGGGATCGATAGCTGTGGCGGTCGCTCTGATTGGCCTCGGAACTGATCGGCACCCTGCGCTGGATGTACTTTGTGCAATTCGTAAAGACCTGTTCCGCGGTCACGGAAATGCCGGTCGACGTCAGCCCGGCTGGGCCGTTCACCCGCATACGTTTTCTCGCCCCGGGATCCAGAATCAGTACTCCAGCTCGCGAGTTGCTGGAAAGGTTCTTCCAAACAGGGTCGTATTCCTGCGCCGGAGCGGCAATGTGAAGAGTCTGCTCATCGGGCAAACTAAGAAATCCGGGGTTCCCGATCAAGGCCGAGGCCCAAACACTGCCCTCGCTCGCCACCGTACCAATCACCGCCAGTCTTTGCCGCGAAACAAAGCCGTTCGCGGACGGTGGAATGAACGGCAGAATCATCATTTCGCCGAGCTCGTCGGCTTGCCTGCGCACCTGGGCCCGTTCTTGAACTTCGAGTTCCCCGGCGTGATATAGACTGGATTCGCCCATAACGCAGTGCTTTCCCCAATTCGTGTCTATTAGACGCGGGCCGCGAGCCATCGCGCAATAGGACTGGGCGAACAAAATAGCACTCCGCGATTATCCACAGGCCTGGGACGTTTGACTAACGGTTGTCCCTGAGTGAAAATTACATAGATACGATAGTTCCCTTCAGGAAGGGCCTGTGGCGCAGTTGGGAGCGCGCTTCCATGGCATGGAAGAGGTCGTCGGTTCGAACCCGACCAGGTCCACCATCCTTTCAATAACTTAGCAGACCCACCTCGGGGCACGTTGCCGAAAATTGGCCGGAAATTTCAGGAAGCCTCGGCCGCCCGCGGCTTGAGCCTCAGTTCTTTGTTGATGGCCTCCACCGTCGCTTTCACGCTTTCGGGAATCTCCTGCATGTTAACGTCAGCCGTGGTTGCTGTGCGGGAGTGACGGAGAACTCCTTGAATCCCCCACTAATCCCTTCCTCTAGGCGAGAGCTTCAACCGCGAGGGACGATGGTTTCCACGGCATCGCAGAACCGATCGATTTCCGCCACGGAAGTATAAACATTGGGGCTCACGCGCAGGCCATTGAATTTTGGGCCTGAGATAGGAGTCACCAGAATGTTGTGCCTGGTTAGAAGCGCATCGCTTAGTTTTCCGGGGTCTATGCTCTCGAAGTGAATGGTGCCAATCGCTCCCGACTGGTTCGGACCCGAAGCGACAAGCATTCGGGCGCCCGGGAGCTTGCTTAGGCGGTCAACCCAGCGTTGTTTCAAATAGCGGAGCCGGGCAAACTTTCTCTCCGCGCCCAGTTGCTCGTAGAACTGCAGAGCCTGCAGAATTGCATTGTGCAAGGCTGCGGGGTGGGTTCCAATTTCTTCGAACTTGTGGATGTCCTGATCCATGGATTCCGGAGCCGCCATGAGCGCCCAGTGTTTCGCGATGCGGTCCTTGCGGACATACAACATCCCGGTGCCGATGGGCGCGGAGAGCCACTTGTGCAGGCTGGTGCCGTAAAAATCGCAGTCCAAATTGGAAAACTGAAATGGTACGTGGGCAAAAGCGTGCGCGCCGTCCACGATGCTGATGATGCCGTGCTGACGCGCCAGCGCACAGATCTCAGTGACAGGAAATATCTGGCCCGTCATAAATATTACGTGCGACATGTGCATGACTCGAGTACGCGGCGTAATGGCTTGTTCGTATAGACGAACCAGGTCGGCCGGGTCATTTACCGGGACGGCGAAATCCAATTGCTTGAGCACGATCTTTTCGCGCCGCACCCGCTGTTGCCAGGTGGTAATCATCCGTGGATAATCCTGGCTGGTGGTCAGGACTTCGTCGCCGGGTTCGAGATCGATGCCGAATTGAGCAATCTGCAGCGATTCGCTGGCGTTCCGCGTAATGGCCACGCACTCGGGATCGGCGTTCCAGATCCGGGCAAGATTCTTGCGCACGTCTTCAATGCGCGGCTCCAGGTCGTGCCACATGCGGTAAGCCGGCAGCAGATTGCTGTAACGAATCGCTTCTATCTCGGCATTAAGGACGCTCTGCGGAGCCGGCGCGACTCCACCGTTGTTGAGGTTCACGATCTTCGAATCGCGAACATAAGCATGGCGGACTTTCTTCCAAAAGCTCTCGTCTCCAGATAGCGTCTCCGGGGCGACATCCGCGTAGGCGCGGTTCAGGACGGAAGCTAGCGCAATTGCCTCCGCGCCGAGCATGAAATCACGACGATTCATATGCATGGGTGTAAGCTCGGCCGAGTCGCTGCAACCAGTGGGTGGCCGCCTTTCACGATTTTCGAGAAAGGGGGACCCGCGGCATTGCACCACGTGAGATTTGACTTGTTCTTTGCAAGGCTTGCTCTCAGACTACGCTAGGAGACCGCACTACTCAAGACAAAATCGGGCTTGCAGGAGCCAACGGCTCGCAGTTGTCGGGGAGGTCGTCGTCACGGCCAACGCAGTTGGCCCCTCGTCGTCGCATATAAACATATAAAAAAGAGAGGGGCAGTGTGATCGACCGTGCGCCGCCTGGAAATTGACTACACCAGCCAATAAATTCTGGAAGGGACGCTAGCCGTGGCAATCTGGCCAGCCTAGCCATTTTGTGTCAGGGACTGTGTCATAACTTCGGTCCACCGATCGGCGCTGACCGCTTCAACTGCCTGCTGGATGTCGCATCCGTTTTTCTACTCCAAGCTGGGATTTGCCTGTCTGCAAGGGGCAAGGGTCCCTTAACGGAATACCAGGGTATTTCTACCCTAATTCCCGTATTGATTAGCTCCGACAGAAATACTTCAATGGGAGAATGAGTCAGACACCATGTTGCCCCCGCTGCTCAGCGAAGCTCGTACTCAAGAAGTCGCTTCTGACGACGTACTATGCCTGCCCAAACTATCCTAATTGCCGAAGCCCGTTGCAAATCTCGACATATTCGGACCCCCAGCAACCATCGGCGCGCGCGGCATAGTAAAGCCCCCTGATTTGAAGCAGTTTCTCCAACCGGGAGGCAGCCACGTTTTGCATCCACGCGGATTCACGAGTTCGCACCGGGGCAGCGTAATCTACCGCCTTGTTTATGCTCGTGGTGAGTTGGCTGGAAGAAAACTCGATAGCCAGAGTCCAACGCGTCCTTCTCATCCGTCATGAGCTCTGCAACAAACGCTCAAGTTCCGCTTCCGGATCACGAATGAGATTCCTGAGCAAATTGAAGCCGTAGCGCATGAGAGTGGCGGTATTCGTTTCGTACCAACAGCAGTTATCCATTCTCGCGGACACTCCACAGAAGAAACGGAACTGCCCCAGAGCCTCCGGCGACACCAGCGTGGCGGCCACCAGCCGGTGATTCCCATCGAGTACGGTAAACGGCCCCTTTTCGCTGAGGCCAATCAGCAACACTGCGCCGCCGGCGGCCCCTTGCTGTACTTGAGACCGCAGATTCTGGATCTTCGAGAGAAATGCGTCTTCAGCGATATCCCGATAGTCGGCGGTCGCCAAACGTTCGGTGATTTTCGGCAGCGCGTAGTCTCCGCGTGCCAGCTTTCTCCACTGAGCCCGGGGAAAAACCCGTATCCTCCCCAAATCTGCCTGGGTGACTTGCACCTCATACCATGCCGTAGGCGCGGGTAGTTCGCGCCACAGAGCGCCGTGCCGGATGAATAAAAGCGCCTTTCGCAGGGCGTTGGCGCTTTCGTCGTCGAAATTGGGCGTCTCGACGATTTCTCCAAGGTTGTCCTGATAGTGCTCGAATTCCGGATTCTGGAAGTCGTTTTTCAAGAACTCTGCAATCACCTCGCTCTCGGCGACTGGCCGAATCCTCCTCAACTCCCCCGATACAGACATCTTACTTCTCCCCCTTGCGGTTTTCGGCCTAACCCGGTCGACCAGGAAAGGCGCAGCTACAACCGCCAGCAGAACAATCATCATTACCAATTGCACCTGAATCACTTGTTCCAAAGATTGATGAAAACGATACATGCCAGCCACGAGGGCAACGCTAAATGCCAGTTGCACCCAGCCGGTATTGGCGATCTTGTAAGACATCTGATAAGCAATGATCACCACGCTCAAGGAGTACACGGTCGTTGTCGCGGCATACAGAACGAGCAGAGAGGCAATGCTATGGCCGTGGGCTTCCACGAACCGGGAGCCGAAAATCAGGGTCCACAAGTTGGGCGGTGCGAGCCTTAAGCTTAACGTCAGTAGGGAGCCAATCACAAAAACCAAAATGGCGGACGTTGCCAGAATGCCGTGGCTGCGCCGTTCTGTACTGCGGTTCCCCGCGGAGATAGGGAACATCGTTGAGATGACCGCCCACGAAAAAGCGTACACAACCCGCCCCACCAGAGCGATGGCAGCGTATAAACCGGCATAGGCGGGGGAAAAGAAGTGCTTAACGACAATGATGTCGCAATTGTTGATAGCCACCTGCCCAACAAAAAAGACAATGGCCTGAAGGCCTTCGCGAAATGCAAAAGCTACGTGCAGGTCGGAGGACAATCCCACAGGAAGCTTGTGGATGGCGAAGACATAGGCAACCATGATGGCGGCAGCATTGGCCGCAATGACACCGGGAACCCCCAGACCCAGAAAGATCAGGATGAGCGACCCGATAAGACGGACAAATCCCTCCAGAATGAGGTTGACGGCCAGGCCTCGAAAGCTGCACGCGCCCTGGATGTATCCTCGGCGAGTGCCCAGTGGAACATAGAAGGCCACTCCGGCCGCCAACAAGCTGACCAGAATGGGACTGGGCAAGTTGAGGTATTGCGAAATCACATTGCGAAACAGGAGCAAGAGAAGGGCAAGCGCAATACCGCAAACCCAGGCGGGCCGGTGCAGTGAACGGTAGGCTGCGCTTTTGGCCTCCGCCGATTCCTGCTGGGCGACCAGTTTCGCCGAGACTATTTGGAAAGACAGTGTGACGGCAGAGAGGAGAATAAGAATCGTGTAAACGGCGGTGGCATGGCCAAATCCTTCCGGGCCTAGAAATTGAGCAACTGCGACGTTGTACGCGAAATTAATCCCGGTTACGAGGCCCGAACCGGTGAGCAGGACTACACTCCCGGAAATAACGCGCGCATGGGCGGTCTTTGGCTCAGAGTTAAACATGCTTGACGGGTTTGGGCGGGTGGATCACAAATGGATTGTTACATCGCTCTGCATCTAAGCCGGCGCAGCACTCCAAAACCCTGCCGCACATCCGCTGCGGCAGTTGCTCAGATGCTGGAAATGGCGCTGAAGACTACTTGGATGACAAACAACCTGGAACCGCTCCAGCGACTCTAACCTGAGCACAAATCATGCTAGGCCGCCTAAAACCTGCATTGGCAGTAGTGTTTGTGCTTCTGCTGCAGGGCTGCACACATACGAATTTGCGGCGCGCCCTCCGCGAGAATGTCCCCCAGGGAGCCGGCGAAACCAAAACTCTCGCTGTCTACGAACCCTGGTTTGGCAGTCCGCAGCATATTTCAGTCGGCTATTCCACCCAGGATCCCGTGGTCATCAACAAACAAATTGATGAAGCCAAACGGATGGGTATCTCAGGGTTCGTCATCGACTGGTACGGCTATCGTCAGCCGTTTGAAGACCGTAGTTATGCTTTGATCCAGTCCACAGCAGCGCAAAAAAACTTCCAGGTCGCCATGATGTACGACGAGACGGAAAAAGATAACGGCCATGTGACCGATGACACGCTCGCTGATTTCGACAAATTCCATCAGAGTTATCTTGCACAGACTTCCCCTGGCCGCTCCGCCTACCTTGAATACCAGGGCCGGCCAATGATTTTTATTTTCCCCAAAAGCGGGCAAACTGATTGGAGGCGCGTCCGTAGCGCAATCAGCAACTGGGATCCAGCCCCTCTCCTCATCTACGAGTTTCGCAGCACGCAGTACGCGAGCGCATTTGATGGCTTCTATGCCTGGGTTAATCCCGGGCACAGAGGATGGGTGCCCGACGGCAGCAACTGGGGAGAAGACTACCTGCGCAATTTCTATCTCGAAATGAAGTCAAAATATCCGGACAAGATTACGGTTGGCGGCGCCTGGCCCGGTTTCGACGATAGCAAAGCATCCTGGAGTCTGAACCGCCACATGTCTCAACGTTGCGGACAAACGCTGAACGACACTATGAATATTTCCCGCCAGTACTATACGGGGAATCGTCCTCTTCCCTTTCTTCTCATCGCCACCTGGAACGACTACGAAGAGGGGACAGCCATCGAGCGCGGACTCGCCAAGTGCCCAGCGCGAACTTCCGAAAACAGTGGTCAATAACGCTTAGGCTGCGGGATAAACCTTCTCCGCGTTGCCATTGACACCACCTCGCGTGGTTTGCAGCCTCGTGATCGGTTGTGCGTATTGCGCAGTCTCAGCCCGATATACGTGGTTGATAAGTGAAAGCGGGCGGTGCCGCACCTCATCGTATACTCGCCCCAGGTATTCGCCGATAATTCCGACACACAGCAACAGGAGTCCCCCCACGAAGAACACCGAAGCCATCACGCCGAACAAGCCAACGGATGAACCTTTCGAGACTGCTGCAAGGAATGCCAAGACGATGGAGAAGATAACCGCCAGGGACGAAAGAACGAAGCTTACCCGGAGCGGCTTGTAACTGAAACTGGTGATCGCATCCATCGCATACTTGATTCGTGAGAGGAAAGTGAGTTTCCCTTCGCCGCCTGCGCGGTCATTGCGATCATAGGGAACGATGGCTGTCCGGTAGCCCACCCAGGCGCGCAACCCCGGCAGATAGCGATTGCATTCCTGTAGTGAATTAATGGAATCAAGAGCCTGGCGGTCCAGGAGACCGAAAATTCCAGAGTTGAGAGGGATCGGATAATCCGACAGCTTTCCGAGTAGGTGGTGGAATAACGGAAACAGGAAGGCCAGCAGCTTGCGGCTTTCCTTGCGGCTTCGCCGCACTGCGCTTACCACCTGCGCCCCATTACGCCAGGCCTGCACCAATTCGGGCAAAACTTCAGGCGGATCCTGCAGGTCGCCATCCATCAAAATGACGGCGTCTCCCCGGGCGGTTTGCATACCGGCCCAGAGGGCGCCCATGTGACCCCAATTTCGCGAGAGTTCCACCACTACAATCCGAGGGTCCGTTGCCTGCAAATTCCGCAACAACTCCAGAGATGAATCTTTCGATCCATCGTTGACGTAAACAACTTCCCACTTTTCGTCAACGTTCTCCATGGCGTCGGCAATGGAGTCATGCAGCAGCGTTATGATTTCCTCTTCGTTGTAAATCGGCGCCACAACCGAGATCATTGAATGCTCCTTGTAGCCTCCCATTGAACCCGACTTGCCCCTCCCATGCAATCGGGGTATGCCTTAGATTCCTTACTGCAATAAGCCACACTCATTACAAAATCACCTGAGGGGCTCCGCTTGAAAAATCCGCACCTTCCATTTCATTTCGGTGGGCGTCAAAACCGCGACGTACCGCGCCCGTAGCTGTTGAGCCGGCTGCGTGTTTCCGTGGTCTATGACCTGTACGTCGTAATCCACCGTATCGACCAGTTGAAGAGACAACCCCTCCGGGGAATAGAAAGTTATTTGGATGTCGTGGGCATGGTCATGATAACGAGTGTCGATTCCCAGCTTTCGTTGCTCACGAACCGTGTTCGCCAGCTTCTCCCTGGCCACGCCGACGAAGTAGGCGTCGAGCAGATCGGGGTTATTACTCTCCATGGCGGCGGCGAGGGTTTGCCAGGATTTCAGGTAATCCCGAACGACGGATTTCTCGGTTGCCTTCTCGAGCTGACGGGGGCCTACCGAAGCGCTTGGCTGCACTTGTACGGAGGCCGGCTCGGAAGCGGAGGCCGCGACAAAGAGCAACAATAAGACGGGGATATGATTCGAGAACCGCCTGGCAGCGTGGGTCAGTCTCCTCCTCATCTTGCACTTCCCACGCGAACTTCATTGCCCATCACCACTCCGAGGGCCACCGAAACTACCGCTCCCGCATAGGCCGGCATTTCTGTGCGCGCGACGTCATGCTTCAGCGGCGCGTCGACGGTGGCCGCCGGCGTGCCATCCTTGGTTTGGGTAAAGGTCACTACAGTTCCGTCGGGCAGCGGGTTTCCGTGACAATCACGCACGGGGTCGGTTTCCAGCGTCAACCGCGATCCTGCCTGCCTGGCATTCACGCGCAGCGTGCAAGGATCTCCGGGGACCTGCTGGACAACTCTGGTTGCATGCACGCCGCCCACTTCGGCCTGAAAATCGACCGCGCCTGGCTTGGCCGAAGAATCCATCTTGGTCCACGCGACCCCATTCTGAGTCGTGGCTGTTTGAGCTCTTGCGCCGTCCGGTGCATTCAGGTGGAAAGACACCTGGGAGGGATCGAGTATCAGGTTGCGGAATGCGTCGAAAACGTAAACTACGCCACTGATTCCGTCCCTCTGATCAATCGGCAAGCGCGAAGGCTTTGCCAGAAAACTCAACGAGGCGGGCTGCCGCGCTGCCACAATATCGAACTCCGTCTTCTGCGTGGAAGATCCGCTTACCAGCAGCGCCAGATAGTGTCCGGCATTGGAGGTGTCGGTGGCTTCGAGCGTAACGGTCTCTCCCTGGCGCACGGCCCGACGCAGAACGTTTCCCGGGCCGACAATGTACAAGACGCCATCAACATTGCCGCTCGAAGGGATCGTAAGACTGCTGCCGGCAGCCACGGTTTTGGGAATCCGCAGATCTCCGTTCTGCGCGCTCGCACAATGCAGTGCGATGAGCAGAAAAGTAGCCAATCCTGGCAATCCCAGTTTCTTATTCATTGAAGACGGTTCTCACTGTAAGTGCTGGTGATTACGCGATAGTTGACGATCTTGCTCCCCATGTCCGGGGGAACAGAAACCGTGAACGGAACTGGAATCTGAGGCAGCAACGCCCGGTCCGCGTAGCCGTCCGCTACCCATAGAAGGTTTCCATTGTTACCGTAAAAGGTCGCCAGAACATGGGCAATGCCTACCGCCTGTCCGCTCTGATTCACGAGGTCTCCGGTTAACGAGAAGTCGGGCACGGGATGGAGTTTTTGATTCTCGATCTCTACAACCGGATCGGCCGATGCGCTGACCAGACTGGAACTCGGCTCCATGCGCACGCTATCCACCTGCGACAGGCGCACCTTGGGGAAATCGATGCGAAAAGGAGTTACTTGCTTCGGGAGCAAGGTGTGCGCCATCTTGTCGAAGGCATTCTCGCTGTCCAGGCTGGACCCGTTTTTTGCCAGGAGTGTCGCTTTCACCGTCACATAGGCAGGAACTACATCTTCATTCAGCAGTTCCCCCAGGATCACAGTTCCCTGGCTGGCGCGATCCACGGGATGCATATCGACGATGCGAACATGCGGCGATTCCACGTCTTGCGCCCCCCAATCGTCCCCGGCTCCGCGAAAAATCACGTCCCAGCGCAGGTAGTTCACCGGAATCACCTGGGGAGCAACTCGCGGCTGCCTGGCGATTGGCCAGGCAACCCGCCATCTGTCGCCGGAACGCACGACTTTGAGATCACGGACATCCTGGAATGTGTCCACCACCGTCGACCAGCGCAAAGTAGCCCGCACCTGCGCTTCCTCGGCGGAAGCGTGCTGCGTGCTCAAGTTATAGCCCGCGAGCGTTGCATAGGTGCGTAAGCCGCCATGACTGCCTGTTAAGTCCTGAACGAATTCCGGCTCGGTGAACTCGGATTTGTTGGCAAGATTCGAGTAGGCATCCTGCCAATCATGCCTTCCGATCTCCCCAATAAGATTTTCGACTGAGGCCTGAGGCGTGGATGGATAGATCAGCCTGCGCTGGCTCACGCCCGCAGTCGCCAGCACAGATTTGCCCGGCCAGATGGTTCCTATGGCAATCAAGCCAACCGTAACAATGCCGAGCGAGATTGCAAGGAGGACCGCACGTCCCGAGGACTTTGCGCTCATTAGGTTAACCTCCCGACGACTAACCGATCATCCGTGGTTGCCGGCTGCGCGGACAGTCGTTCGACGGTCCGCGGTTCGGGAATGAACAGAAGGAAAATCGCGAGAATGCTGCTGCCGATGGGCAGCAATCCCCACATCAGTCCTTGCCATGCCGGGGGCATTTGCGGCGCATTGATCGGCGTGGCGGGAGGGACGGCATCCTTGCTCCAGATGGTAATCGTTCGGTCTTCCAGATCGTCTACTCTGCGCCACCCCGCAAAGACCAGCAGGGGCTCGTAATATGGGTCGCGGACGAGCACCCACTTCAACCCGTAGCGATCGGCGTGTTCGAGGATTGCCCGCAAAGCACTGAGTCCAGATTCGCCGAAGTACTTCGAACTGGTGAGAGCGCCGGCGCCGTTCTGAGTCAACTCGGGCAGCATGCGGCCGGAATTCCACTCTCCATCTACGCTGCCGGCGTCCGTCAATACAGCGAGTCGCGAGATCTTGTTGCCAAAGCCCAGGGTCACGTAGCGATACCGGTCGTGTCCGTCACGATTCAGCCACGCGGCAACAGAGTTCACACTGAAATTCGCTGCGTCCGCTGGATGGTATGTGGACCAGGAGACTGCCAGAGCGCAGGTCAGCGCTCCTGCCGCCGCAAGCGCAACCACAGCCCGCATGCGGAAGCGATCAATCAATTCCGCCGCCAGCAGCCCGATGAAGGGCAAAGCCAGCAGAGTCGCCCAATAGCTGAAGCGCTCCATGGTCAGGACTTCGAAGGCGCGGCCCAGAAGAGTGCTGGCAACCGGTGTTGTCCCTCCCAGCCCTAACAGGAAAGCCAGCCAGAAACCAAACAGCAGAGGCCGCAAACGGCGAACGGAGAATCCCCTGAGAGCGATATACGGCAGCGCCAGAATCAAAGCGCCGTAGGGAATCACAAAATAGTTAAGTCCCCACTGCGGGCTTAGCAGATAGTTGGCGCGACTGGGATGAGGAATCGGGGTCTGGGTCACCGGATAGTTGTAGAGCGCAATCCAGAAAGGCAGCAGGACGACGCCGATGGCTGCTCCCACCAATGCCACAACGCCAACCGTGCGGGTGATAACGCCGGAGGTGGAAGCGGAACTCTCTTCCCGCCGTTCCAGAAATGCGAGCGCCAACACCGGCAAGGCAAATAGAAAAGATCCGAATAGCAATGTGGCATGGTGCGCCGCAGCGGCGGCGACGGCCAGCGCCGATCCCTTGAGCAACGATCTCCATTTCCTGCGTAAAAGCCACTCGTAGATAAATGGCAGCGCGTTGAGGTAGAGCGGCGCAGCAAAGGTCGTGGATAGCTGGCCGGCGGAATAGACGAGAAAACTCTCGGCGCCCACGAACACGCTGGCGAGCGCCGCATAGGAGGCTGCCCGCCGGTCGACCCAGAGCCGCGCAAACCGGTACACCCCAACCGCCAAAAGCAAGATGGCGGCAAGCTGCACCAGCGTGTAGGCAAGATCCAGCCCAGTAACCCGCGAAACCAGCGCCAGCCATTGTTGCGGCAAAGGCGGATAGGTTGTCTGGGAGAAGCCCGCATACCACTTGGCATTCCAGGGATCGAACCAATGTCTGGCGTAGTGCGATGCGAAAAAGATATGGAAGTTCGCATCATAGGACTTCAACGGCAGCTCCATCAGGAGCAGCGGTGCGTGAATTGCGAAAGCCACCAGCAAGATTATGGACATCGGAATCGACCGCGACGCCGGTCCCGTGGACTCACCTTTGTACAAGGGTTTCCTCCGTGGCGACCTTTCGATTGCAGTTGGTTTCGTGTGGGTTGCTCACTAAGGGTTTTTCGGTATCCAAGTACCGTTAATTCCCTAAAACAACATAGGAATCAAAGTCCGAATCAAATCGTGGACATCCATAGGAGCTAATGAATCCTTGAGCTGCCGCTATGTTGGCCCAAAAACGTGCGCGTGGTTTCTTGTGATGTTCGCTCTGCCGGTTTGCAGTCAGACCTACAAAGTTGGGCAAGATTCCAACCAACCGCAGAGTTCACAACCCAACTCTCAGAAGTCGCTGGGGTGGGGATCCAATATTCAAAACGCCCGGCTTGCGCATGCAGCCGAGGAAGCACTGCGCAACCATAACTACGCCGCCGCCGCCGACTACGCCCAGCGCGCTACACAGGCCGCGCCCAACGATGCGCAGCTTTGGTTTCTGCTTGGCTACTCCGCCCGCCTCGCCGGGAGATTGCAACTGTCGGCGGATGCGTTCAATCGCGGGCTGCGGATTGCTCCTTCCTCACTGGAGGGGATGTCTGGTCTCGCGCAAACCTACAGCAAGATGGGTCGCCGGGATGAGGCGGAAAAGCTTTTAACTCGCACGCTCTCCGCCGATCCGAGACGCAGCGAAGACGCACGCGTGCTGGGCGAAATACTCTTGCAATCCGGCCAGTACGACCAGGCGGCAAGTACGTTAGGGCGGGCAGAGCAGGCCCAACCCGACGCCCGCACCGAATTGCTGCTGGCTCTCGCCTATGAGCACATGAACCAGATGGACCGGGCGAACCACTACCTGGATGCTGCGAAGCGACGCAGTCCCTATAACCCCGATGTGCAACGGGCTCTGGCAGGCTTTTACCGCGAGACGGGAAATTACCCGGCTTCCATCGCTGCTCTTAAATCGCTGCCCAACAAAACACCCGACATCATGGCGGAACTGGCCTACACCTACCAGCTTGACGGCAAGCGTGAGGAATCGGCCAAGCTCTATTCGCAGGCCGCCAGCCAGGCACCACGAGATGCAGCGCTGCAACTGTCTGCTGCTCAGTCCCAGGTGACGGTGGGGGACGCCGGCGCGGCGGAGCCGTTCCTGAAGCGGGCGGCGGAGGTGGACCCTGAAAACTACCGACTGCACGCTATCCGCGGACAAATTGCCTTACTGCAAGACCGCTATCAGGACGCTCTGCGCGAGTATTCTGCGGCCGCAGATCACCTGCCGGAGGCTCCTCCTGAAGGCCCGCTTTACGGTATCCAGTTGCATATGAATTTGGCTGAAATTGACCGCAATCTTCTGGATCAAGCCGCCGCCCACCAGCAACTGGAAACCGCCAAGTCGAAAATCGATGCGTTGAACGAACAGGGAGCTGGCCGCGAAGAATTCCTCCGCCTTCGGGCTCTGATTAACTTGAACCTGGGCGACCTGACCGCCGCTGAAAAAGATGTGCAGGAAGCCCTTTCACTGAACGGAAAAGATCCCAATACGCTTCAGCTACGGGGCGACATACTCGAGAAGTCCGGGCATCCCCTGGATGCGGCTGCCGCGTATCGCAAGGTGCTCGCAGTTGATCCGAATAACCGGGCGGCACTCACCGCTCTGGGTTATGTTTCTCGAGAAACCGGCCACGACAAAGATGCGGAGAAATACTTCCAGCGGCTGGCCGCTGCCTATCCTCAGTCTTACGAGCCATATCTCTCTCTGGGCGACATGTACACCGCCCATCGCGAATTCGCCAAGGCGGAGTCGTTCTATCGCAAAGGCTACGAACTGGCTCCGCACAACAGCCTGATCGTGGCCGGCGGCATGAACGCCGCAATTGAGAGTCATCATTTCCCTTTAGCCGGGGAATGGCTGGCTCGCGCCACCGACACCATGAGGCAGGAACCCCACCTCATGCGAGAAGAGCAGCGTTATTTAACCTGGACGCAACAATATCAGCGCTCCGCTGACGTGGGCAGGCAGGTCATCCACAAATTGCCGACGGACCGGGACGTGATCGTCTACCTCGGCTACGATCTGCTGCATCTCGAACGCTACGACGAACTGCTGCAGCTCACCCAGAAGTACGATTCCGTCCTGCCCAAAGAACCGGACATTCCACTGCTGGCTGGCTATGTTCATAAACACAACCGCCAGCTGCAGGAAGCGGAACAGGACTTCACGCGGGTGCTGGAGCGGGATCCGAACGTGGTCACGGCTTATGTGAACCGGGGATTTGTTCGTAACGATCTCCACAAGTCCGAAGGTGCGGCCGCGGATTTCGAGGCGGCGTTGCACCTCGATTCCAAGGACGGCGAGGCGCATTTAGGGCTGGCGTCAGCCAGCCTGGCTTTGCATCGCCCACAGGTAGCTCTACGCCAGGCTGAACTCGCCGAAGCTGGGCTGGGCGATTCCATGTCGCTGCACCTGATTCGCGGAACCGCGTACAACGATCTGGGAGACTGGACCAAAGCTGTCCCCGAATATCAGGCGGCGCTGAAGTATGCCCCCAATGACGCCACCCTCCACACTGCCTTGGCGGGAAGCTTTTACGGACTCCGCCGCTATCCGGAGGCCATTGCAGAACTGCAGAAGGCGGACAAGCTTTCTCCTGGCGATAGCAATGTCTATGCCCAATTCGCGATGTCCTATGCGCAGCTTCGCGAGCACGATCAGGCCGTCCGCTACATCCAGGCTGCCGAGCAGCACCTACAGGTGCTTCCCCCGAAAAAGCAGACGGCCATCTACGTTTCCAATGGTGAAGTTCTGGAAATCCTGGGCGACGAGAACGACGCTATGCAGCGATTTGAGAAAGCGCTATCCGCGCCTAACGGCGATCGAGTCGGTACCCGGCTGGCAATCGCCCGGCTCATGTCCGGTCGAGGCCAGGCGAATGACGTGCGGCGCCAAATTGCCCTGGCATTAATGGAGGCACAAACCAGCGATGCCCCGCCGCCTACGGGTTCGGAGCTGATGGAGGCCGCTAATTTGTTCCTGGCAATTCACGATTTTGAACTTGCAGAAAAGTATTTTCAACGCGCCCTTGCTGCGGGCGCGAATGAGGCATCGGTACGCATCGGATTGGCCAATACCTATCTAGCGGAGGGCGATACGCCACGGGCCCAGGGACAGCTCTCGCTGCTCGCCTCGAACCGCGATGCCAATTCGGATCCGTCATATCAATATTTACTTGCAAAAGCCAGCATGCTTCGCCAAGAACACCGGAACGCCCGGGCCTTGACAGCTTTCGCTCAGGCGGCACAAGCCGCCGGCCAGGACGAAGTCGCCGATCGTGAACTGCTTGCCGCCGGACGGGATGAAGGAATGCGAATCAATTCCCACCTCAGCTTTCTCTCGACATTTTCCCTTGCCCCCGTTTTTGAGGACACAACCGTCTATCCGCTGGATGCCAAACTGGACACCACCAGTTCCACAACAGCCCCACAAGGACTGCTTCCCTTGCCGCGCTCCTCTCTGGAAAGTCAGTGGACGGGCGCGTACCACCTCCACTTCAACGGATTGCCCGACTTTACCGGCTTCTTCCAGACTCGCAATGCCCGTGGCCAGATTTCTTTGCCCAACGCCAATGCCATTGTGAACCGGGATACCACGGATTATTCCTTCAACTTTGCTGTGAATCCAAGCATTCATCTGGGCACGAATATTCTCACTTTCAGCGGAGGCATTCAGCAAACAATTCGCCGCGACGCCAAAGATCCCATTGACATGAACCAGAACCTCTTCCGTCAGTTTCTCTACGTTTCGACGAGCTCGTTTTTCAACTTTCTGTCCGTAAGTGGTTATGCAATCCATGAATCCGGACCCTTTACGCTCAGCGGGTTGAGCTCACGGGATCTGGTTGGGGCGCTAGAGTTCCGTGTTGGTAGGCCGTGGGGGAAGACGGCCCTGGTTACAGGAATAGGGTCGCGGGATGAACAGTTCTCGCCACTGATCCGGGAATTCTTCTACACGTCATCGTACATAGGGATTGAACGGCAGGTTTCGGACCGCTTCCGATTCAGAGCTGTCGCCGAAGACTTGCGGTCCTGGCGTGTCGAGTCCGATCGATATGCTATCGCCCAGGCGCTGCGCCCCGCAGGCAGCGTCGAATTCATTCCCGCGCGCAACTGGACCGTGCAGGGTTCATTTGCCTACTCCCGCAATATGGGGTTCCATGCCTATGATGCGGTTCAAAGCGGGTTTTCCGTTTCCTATGTCCGGTCCATTGGAAGGACCTACCACGAAGACGGCCAGGACATGGAACTGCGGTACCCGATTCGGTTCTCCTTTGGCATGCAACAGGAAGATTTCTTCAATTTCACCGGTGGCAACAATCACCAGCTTCGTCCATACATAAGCATCAGTTTATTTTGAGCACAGGGGCCCATGAAAATTTGTTTAGTCACAGCCTTTCCTCCCAGCGGTCGTCAGTTGAATGAGTACGCCTTTCACATTGCCAACGAACTGCGGCTCAATCCCATGATCAACCTGACGGTGCTGGCCGACCAGCTTGCAGAATATAGTTTCGCCACCGATGCCGATGGCAAACCGTTGAAAGCCGATCGGGTAGCTGAACTTTCCCAATTCGAAGTCATCCGTTGCTGGCAATTTAACAGTTTGTCAGCACCCTTAAGTCTGTTAAATTCCATTCGGCGCATTCAACCTGATGTTGTTTGGTTCAATCTGGTTTTTTCCACATTCGCCACCCAAGACCACCCTCTGGCTGCCTTTGCCGGACTGTGCACGCCCGCCCTCAGCCGGGCGCTCGGCTTTTATACCCACATCACGCTGCACCATATCATTGAGCACGTGGACTTCGGCAGCGCCGGCGTAAGTCAGGAGCGACTTTTTCGGCTGGGCAGCACTCTTGCGACCCGCGCGCTGCTGGCCGCTAATTCCGTCAGTGTATTGCTCTCAGGTTATCGTGACACACTGAAAGAAAAGTATGCGGCCGACAATGTGTTGCTGGGGACCCATGGCATCTTTGCAAGCTGCCCGACTCCTCCCGATTTTGCGAAGAGGGGCAATCCGGACCACCGGATTTTGGCCATCGGACACTGGGGAACCTATAAGCGGCTGGAAACTTTGATGGCCGCGTTTCCAAGGGTGCTGAAAACAGTTCCGAATGCCCGGCTCGTCATCGCCGGAGCCAATCACCACACCAAGGCAGGATATTGGGAGTCCGTACGAGAGGCGCATGCGTCTATTCCCAACATCGAGTTTCGCGGCTATGTGCCAGAAGAAGAGATTCCCGAGCTTTTCCGCACCAGCAGCATTGTGGTGATGCCGTACGATTCAGCCACGGGATCGAGTGGACCAGCCCACCAAGCCTGTGAATTTGGCATTCCGATTGTCAGTGCCGATCTTCCTGACTTTCGCTCGATGGCGGCGGAAGAAGAAATGGCAATCAGCTTTCACAAGATCGGGGATGCAGCGGACTTGGCGGAAAAGATTATTTTCGTGCTGCAATCGCCCGAGGAGCAGCGGCGCATGGCGCAGCAGAATTTTTCCGCCGCGGTGCGCATGACCATGCCCAATGTTATCCGGCACTATGTGCGGTGGTTTGAGTTGGAACAGTGCCGCCGAAATCTTGCGTCTCTGCAGCCCACACCCTTCTCGCGCTGGCAGGCCTGGTCCTGGAGACCCCGGAAATTTCGAGTGCCTCGCGACTCTCCTTCCCTGTGGCGACTTCACCAGCAGGCTTACCAGTACGGCGAGACTTCCGGTAGACATCCACGCCCGGGTAGGGCGTCCCCAGATCTCTCTCTGTAATCCTTTTCTACTGAGAAGCTGGCGGCCGCGGCACCGATTGAGGTCCAGGTTCCACAGGTTGTCCGTCACGCCGCTTCAAGATGATGGGCCGTGACTCGCGCCGCCGCTCTTGTTGCCGTCGTTCGATTTGAGTATCCACTTGGCGGTCGCTGTCCTCCGCTACCCTGAGCAACTTCATGCCCTCGGCTGAACGCCGTGTCGCCAGCCCAACCCGCGCGTTTGCCTTCTCTGCCTCGCGGGCACTCTGGTAGAAGGACTGTGCCGTCTCCAGGTCTCCGCCCATTTCTGCCACATATCCAAGGTTGTTCAGGGTAAATGCATTGCCGGGATCAACCTTGTAAGCCTGCAGGAAATCCAACGCCCCCTGGCGCGGGTCGTTGCGGTTAATCGCCGCTACCCCCCGGAGGTTGAGCAGGGCCACCCTCGTCTCGGGAGTTTCAGACTTGTGCATTCTGGCTTTTACCCTTTTGACATTGTCCGCAGCAATTTGGGTCACGGGCCTTCCGCGGGAGTCGCTTTCGGAGGTAACCGCGGCAGACGCCGCCGAAGGCGAATTGGCCGCCGCGGAATAGTATTTCAGCGCGCCTTCGAAGTCCCCTTCAGCCTCTTTGGCAACACCCATATTGTTCAAGGTAAATGGGTTGTTTTGATCCAGTTGGAGCGTTCGTTGCAAGACTGTTTCCGCTTCTACGGCCCGACGTTGCGAAAACATGCGAATGGCTTCCACGTTCCCACGATTAACCTGCATGGCTGGATTGCTGATGCCGCCGGTTACATTTCTGAATGTATGCCCTTCCACGTGGGGCGAACTGGCCAGTGCAACCACAGCGTTGCTATCCTGCCGGATGGAAAGAGCGTAAAAGTGAGTCGCTCGATCAACATCGCCTTGCAATTCAGAGATATATCCTAGATTGTTCAGAGTAAACGGATCATCAGGATCCAGAAGATAAGCCTGGTAAAACAGATCCCTGGCTTTATCGTAGTGTTGCTTTTGGACTTCCTCGACTCCCCTTCGGTTCAGGTTTTGCACTGGGGTCGCCGAGCTTCGGCGGGGCAGGGGAATTCGCAGGTCGCCCGCACGTGCGATTGTTGCCTCAAATCCGAAAAAAGTCGTGGCCAGGGTAATCAATAGCAGCCGGCTCCAGATTTTCTTCACCTCATCACCCCTCTTGTACGCGGATCTCACACCAACAGATGGATTTTTGATGGCAATCGCGAGCGGAATGTTGCTGCCCCCCATCGGATGCCACATGAACTGAAACGAGGGCAACTGCATCCAATCATCGTTCCAATTGCCCCAATGAGGACCTTATATATATGAGACAGCTGCTTGCAGTGCTCGCTCTGGTTGGTCTGGGATATGCGCAGTCGCAATTGGCTTCACCGCCATCCATCGAAAAGGAGATCCCACGCGCTCAGAACACGAAGGCCGTGGCTGACGTCCAGGGATTCCCTGGAATTCCACCTGTGCCAACGGGAAAGGCCTCCTTGATTGGCGGGACAATTCGGGATCTCGATCCGGTACGCGACGAAGTCACTATTCAAGCTTTTGGCGGAAAAGACATGCGGATTCTTTTCGATGAGCGCACCAAGGTTTATGAGAATGGACAAAGCGCGTCTGTGCGGGACCTCGAAGAAGGGCAACGCGTGTACGCAGAGACCGTCCCCGATAATTCTGATGTCTTTGCTCAAACCATCCGGATCGCAACCGAGAGTGCGGCGCGCGGCAGCGGCCAAATCGTCAGTTACGATCCTAGCCAGAGGGATCTGGTCTTAAAGGACGCCTTGTTCCCCAATCCCATCAAGTTGCATTTAGATGCTAACGCAACGATTCTGCGCAACGGGCGGTCGCTTTCTCCGGCAGAACTTCTCCCGGGAATGTTAGTCAGTACCGAGTTCTTTCCTTCCGGAGATGGGCGGGCGGTTGCCCATGAACTCGACGTCATTGCCGAACCCGGTGCTGTCTTTACGTTCTCCGGAGAAGTCTTGCACATTGACTTGCATACGCGGCTTTTGGTTCTGGCGGATTCACGGAACAACCGGACGTATGAGATCGCATGTAGTCCGGCGCTTATTCCGCAAGATCTTCACGAAGGAATGAACGTCACAGTGACCGCAACCTTTGACGGGTCTCAATATAGCGCCACAGGCGTAACCCGCAGTCTCACAGCTGGCAATTGAGCGCGGAAACCTCAGCTGCAGATAACCGCCATCTGCCCTTTGCAGGCCCCCATCGCTCGATTACCACCCCTGACCGTCTACCGCTTCGCGCGCCTAAAATTTCTTTGAACCAAGACGTTTGATACGTGCGCTCAAACCCAGGACGCTGAAGGAATTCAGGAGAATTTCCCCGATCGGTCAAGAACCCCCTTACGACCAAAGCCCCGTCGTCTCAGGTACTTCCGAGTTTTGACGTCCCCGAAAACCTGTATTACTGTTCCGACACGGCGAATCACACGCCCAGTTGAAGTTGACGTAGCCAGGTTTGGCTTGAGACTCCAAGTTAAGTCGGTTGGCTCACTCAGTAACTCCATTTGGGCATTTCGCAAAGAAACTACATGCCCCTAGTTGTGGCATTTGGAGAAGCTGCATGAGGTTGTCGCGTTGCTTTTTTATCCTGTCTTTTTTCCTTCCTTTGGTAACCCTGGCATTCGGAACCGTAAACGTTAGCAGTCCCACCAGCGGCGCTCAACTCGGGTCTCCGGTAAGGTTCGCTGGGACAGCCAGCAGTTCAACCTGCTCCCGCGGTGTGGCCTCCATGGGAGTCTATATTGACGATAAGCTCACCTACGTCGTGAACGGAACCAGCCTAGACACCCAGTTGCCCCTCAGTTCCGGGTCCCACAAAACCGTTATTGAGGAATGGGACTACTGCGGCGGAGCCACGTACGCCATCATGCCGATCACTGTGACGGATCAAACGGGCGTCTGGGTTGCGTCACCATCCGATAACGCTACCGTGGGCTCGCCGGTGAAGTTTGTAGCGACGTCGAATACTACCTCGTGCTCCGCCGGCATTGCTACGATGGGGGTTTACATCAACGACAGCCTGAAGTACGTCTCCAAAGGGACCAGCCTAAATACAAGTTTGTCCCTGGGCTCAGGCACATACAAGGCCACGGTGGAGGAATGGGATCGCTGCGGCGGAGCTGCCTACAAGGTACTCAAGATCACAGTCCCAGGCGCAACTGCAGATGCTGCGGCATCTTCAGGCGGAACGGCAATCACGAATCTCCAGGCCAAGGCAGGGTGGGTGGGATACGGCGAATTCCCGCCAAAGTATGACATCTGCACTTCCTGTGGTTCGGGCGTCACTTATTCGATGAAACAGGGCATTGCTTCACCCTCTAAGAGCGGCAAGGCTGCTCAGTTTAATATGGGAGGATCCACTCCGTACTCCGATGTTTTGTGGACCAATGCACTCATCGGCACCATGTCCACGCAAGGGCTCAAGGACACCAGTCGCACTCTGCTACCCAATCTGCACACTTTCACCTATGATGTCGACTTCTATGGCACCGATTTGGAAAAAGCGTATGCCCTGGAATTCGACACCAGCCAATACTTCAACGGACTCAGCCTCATCTGGGGCCAGCAGTGCCGGATTCAGGGTGGTCATGAGTGGGATGTCTGGGACAATGTTACCTCGAAATGGGTTCACACCGGCATTTCCTGCAAGCCCAAGAGCAATGCCTGGAATCATCTGACGATTGTGTCGCAGCGAACCTCGGACAATCAGCTACTGTTCAAATCAATCACGCTTAACGGCGAGACCCACACCCTGAACCGTTACAACAAGCCTGGCAAAGTTTCCTCCAGTTGGTATGGAATAACGGTTAACTTCCAAACCGATGGGGACATAAAGCAAACTCCTTATGCCGTGTACTTGGACAATTTCACATTCAAGTATCAGTGAGCATGAACAGCTACGTCGGATCTAAAAGATAAAGGTGCGTCGGATCTAAAAACTAAAACTTAAAAGCGAAAAACTGATGAGACAGCTGCGTGGTGGTGGTTGTCAGTCAGCCAGCCGAGAAATCGGTTCGCGAAGCGCAGTGGCATCCCTTTTTGCCGCCAGGGCTTCGCGAACCGATGGACAACTCGCATACCTGCAAGCGGGTTCCACTGGCTCAGGAAAGCTAACTCAACGGCGAGGCAGAGATTTACGACGAAGCGTTCTCGCGCTCCTCATGCTTGCTTCATACGTTTGCCGTGCGGATACGCTCAAGGTACAGCCGACCACAACGGTTTCGGCGCAAACCTCGAACAATACCAGCGCAGCGGATGATTTCGCCGTCCAATCCAACGGTAATCTCGGCGCCACCAATGTGAGCAAGGCCAATGTTCACTCGCTGTTGTATCCGGGCGCCCGGACCAAAATCTATGCCCACCTGGTGCTCTGGTTTGGCAAACCGCAGCACATAGATATCGGCTACAGCTCCACCGACCCTGCCCAAGTCAAGCGCCAGATCAACGACATGATCAGCCGCGGCATTGACGGCGTCATGATGGTTTGGTATGGGCCAACGGACAGAACCGATATCGCGGCCCAGGCCATCATGCGCGAAGCGGAGAAGCATCCCGGCTTCACTTTCGCTCTTATGGTGGACCAGGGTGCAATCAAATGGAATTCCTGTGACGGGTGCGACCCCCAGCAAGCGCTGGCCCAGCAGCTTCAGTACATTGAGAAGACCTATTTCTCTTCTCCCGCCTATCTAAAGTGGCATGGCCAGCCGGTGGTCACGAATTTCGATATTGATCGAAGCTTTTCGATCAATTGGAATTCGCTGAGCGCGGCGTTGTCAACCAAGCCTGCGTTTCTCTTTCAAAACAACGCCGGGTTCACGCACGCGCTAAGCGACGGCGCCTACTCCTGGGTGATCCCGACAAGTTCGGATTACGGCTTGGATTATCTGACCAGCTTCTATAAAACCGGAAAACAGTTCCCCTCGGTCCAGACTTGGGGGGCTGCCTACAAAGGATTTAATGACACCGTAGCTTCGTGGAGTGCCAACCGCGTCATGGACCAGCAGTGCGGCCAGACCTGGCTGCAGACTTTTTCACAGATCAACCATCTTTACAGCAAATCGAACCAGCTGACCGCTATGCAGCTGGTGACATGGAACGACTACGAGGAAGGCACGGAGATTGAGACTGGAATCGACAATTGCCTGAACGTCTCGGCGGAGGTTTCCGGCAGCAAACTTCAGTGGAGCTTATCAGGGAACGAAAATACGATTGACCATTATCTGTCGTACATCAGTACGGATGGCAAGAATCTAATGCCACTGGCTGCGCAGCCTGTCTCCAGCCATTCGCTGGATCTTTGTAACTATTCTCTTGCCCCGGGGAACTATCGGGTCTTTGTGCAGGCGGTCGGCAAGCCCAGCGTCATCAACCATCTTTCTTCAGCCCAGGAGTATGCACCTCATTGCAGCGCCAAGGCTGACGGCATTTCGCTCACCGTGAACCCTTCAGCTCTGACCGTAACTCGCGGCAAAGCAGGACGCTTCAAAGTGGTTGTCGCACCGCAGTCAGGCACATTCAACCACTCAGTTTCACTTTCCTGTCCCGACCTGCCCAGCGGAATGACTTGCGCTTTCTCGCCGGCTACCGTAACGCCGGGCTCGAAAAACGCAACCTCTTCTCTCACCCTCTCCACAAGTCAGGATTCCGCCTTGAATCGTCCGCCACACTCCGACCAGCGGAATAAGTTTCTCCTGGCGATATGGCTGCTCGGCTTTCCGCTCGCTGGGTTAGCAACCGCCCGCGAGATGAAAGCCATCATCCGGGCTATCGCTTTCGCTGTGTTGGTCGCGCTGGTATTAACGATTGCTTCCTGCGGGGGAGCTTCTTTGTCTTCGAATCGGATGGATTCTTCTGCAGGCTACACGATTACGATTTCCGGGAATTCGGGATCGACCACGGCTTCGGCGGTCGCGAACGTTACGGTTCAATAGCTCGCGGCGATTCGGAAAAACAGTCCGCCGTATTCTTGGCAAGCGGGGTGTTCAAGCGAGGACCGCACTTCAGTCTCTCTTGCAGCTTTTCCAGTACAAGCTTTTGCACCTCAGATTGAGGCAGCGGCTCGACGATGGTGATCTCTGAGGCCAGTCGGCAGACCAGTAAATAAGCCTCTCTGGTTTTCTGAAGGAACTCGACCGGGTACTCGGGTTTTCGTGCCCGAGCCTGCACGGGATCCGCATCAAGCAGGAAAGCTACGTCCGGCCTGGGAATGCACCTCAGAATCAGGCGAACATAGGCTCGCGCGAACTTGCCCTCCAACGGGAGGTTTGCCAATTCGTCATAGAGGTATCGATCGAAAATGATCACTTCGGCGCTGCCGTTCCGTAATTTCCTAGCCACCCCGCTGAGAGAAAGGGCGTCGAGTGTATATAAGAAGAATCGCGCCAAGCTGAGGTACCATGCCTTAACGTTCTTGTCCCTCCGCTCTACTGGCTTCTCGGGCGAACCGATTCCCCTCTCGCTTTTGAACAACTTGTGGCTGGAGAATTCGCGCAGCTTGCCCAGCCACGCGACATTGTCCCAGAAAGCCTGGACGCGGATGCTCAATCCTACTCCGGTCAGGTAGCGATGCAGAGCTTCGATCTGGGTGCTCTTTCCGGCTCCGTCCATGCCGGAAAAGCTTACAAAAATTACCTCGTTTTTTCCGGCTGGTCGAGTTTTCATGGTCGCGAAGGGGCGCCACCCAATGCGAGCTCAATGACTCCCGGGAGGGCTGCTCGGACTGGCCTTGCTTAAAGCCACAGTTGTGCCAATCGCTATGCCAGCCGCGGCGAGCAGACCGACTTTAATCAATAGAAGACGTACCCGCTTTTGCTTCATGGGCGCAAGGGCCATACCCGCGGGGCGGGAAGCAGCCACGCCAGAGGGACCGATTTCCTCGGCCGCAGCTGTGCCGACCGGTGTGGTTTTCTTTTTTGCCGGCTGCTCTGGATCCGCTGCTGGCGATTGTGGCGTGTTCGCCTGCGCTAACAACGCGCCCGGGCTATCCGGCAGGTCTTTTCCCTCAACGCGAGATTGATTCCGCGTCTGTGGCGAAGCCGGAGCTGTTGGCGGCTGCGCCAACGCCAAATTGAAAGATGAAGTAAGAACCAGCGATAGGAACCAAATATTGAGCCTGCGCGCAATCGGGTGGGCCACCGTTCCCATGTTACCCTCCTGAGTTGGTAGAGAAAGTATAAAAAACCTTATTGCAATGCCACCCGCTCCTCGCTTCCAACCGGTATCCCAGCAGTTTGTTCCGCAAAACCTGCCACCGGAAACGCGGAAAAGCTCTCCACCGCCTCCGATGCGCTGTCAAAGATTTCGAACAGATGATCCACTCCCGTCAATTCGAGCACGGCGGCCGGACCGGGTGGAATGGAGGCGAGCTTTACATCGCCATTTCCCTTCATCGCTTCCTCCACGCATTTAAGGAGCATTTCGACTCCTGCGGCGTCAATCTCGGAAACATCGGAAAAGTCCAAGACGACGTAGGCCCGATTTGTCTGCAGCAGCCCGGCAATCTCCTGAAAGAACGCACTGGCTGGTTTCTGGGTGAGACTTTCAGGTAGTTGTCTTACGACCACTCTATCGTTGCTCATCCTTCATCCTCCAAAAGGCCCATGGGGCATGATTCTGCAACCACCGGGCGGGGCTGGGGTTTCATCTGAACAGCCCGCAGTGGCGGTGTATTCCCTTGCTGCGTCGAGAGTCCAACCTCGCGTGACGGTATGGTCCGACCGAGAAGCCTTCCGTCGGTTACTTTCACCAGCGCATTCTTGCGCAAATGTAATAAGCCGCCTCCGTCCACAATGCTTTCGGAAACGAAAAGCCCGCGACCAACTCGGGTTCCGGAACAGATGCTCGATCCGGCAATATGGGTGCCTGAACCAATGTCACAGCACCGTTCCAGATTGCTGCATCGGGTAATCACGGCATATGCCCCTACAGTGGTTTCGCCGCCCACATAGGCTGGCGCCACAATGCGGGCGCGCGAGTGCACTCGGGCCCCACTCGCAATCCATACGCCCGGCCGTATCTCTCGACCTTCTGGTTTGGCTGCGCAACGTCCCAGCAGCATGTCCACCGCGAGCTGACGGAGGTCGCAGTGCCTGTGCAGTTGGCGTACATAACCCGGCACTGGATAGGCGGTGCTGCGGGCGCTGTGCGTAAGCCAGGAGAGATTTAGTTCCGGCTGGCCATCTGTTGGTATGCTCACCGCCCATATATCCAATGGACCGGCGTTATGGTGCGCCCGGGTTACATTGTGATGATTTTCCTGATGAAGTCTCAGCAAGTCCGCTGCGTTGAATTCGACATATCCGCCAAGCTTCAGGACCAGGATAGTCTCTCCTGCCCAGCTCTGCTGTTTGCTGTGCTTGGCAAACCAGCGATCAGCTCTGCTCTCCACAACTTCGACCTTCCGGTCTTTCCGCAACATGCTCGATAATGGGCCGGCAGGATGACCGTCCGTGATAACAGATATATCCCTGATTCCGGCATTCTGGAGCCGCCCGATCATACGTTCGAGCACAGATTGCCCTATGATTTCCTGACAGGCTAGGGGAGTCATAAGCAATTCACTTACGCCACCGCAGAACTCCTGAGAATTCGTGGTTGCAGATACAGGATTTTCGATAACCAGAATTGCAGTTGTCGACACTCGTGGCCCCCCATTGCAGACCTTGGATGATGTGCTATCCCGGCGAGTTGGTTCCCGCACCGGTGCGGGCCTTTCCTGCATGTCATCCCGCGCCCGGCGCGCCTAAAGGTGCATGGAAGTTGTACAAATGTGAATAAAGCATTCACCGCGTGTCGTTGCCTCTGATTCGCTTGCAAGCTACACAACATTCTGCTGCGGAATTCTCATCAAAAGCCACCGTGACCCCAGACGAAAATCGTGCTCATCGCAATTTAGAATCACTGGCGACCCTGGTCTTTGCTTGGAGCCCTACGGCTCCCACTCAAGCTCCCGTTCGGCTCGAATCACTCCGGACAGAGTTGGACGAACTGCGCTCGTTGCAGCCGACTGAATTGGCGAACTTCCTGGATTTGGCTAACAAGCACCACGTACTTGTGCGGGCGCTTGAGATGTTGCAAAGCATTGCCGTTCAAGATGGGGAAAAGGAAGTTCAAAATTGGTGCGCGACAACATTGGCGGGGGAACGGGCGCGAATAGACAACGCACTCGCCATTCTTACTCTCATTTGCGAAACCCTGGAGCTTCGCGGATGCCCTTGCGTGGTGATGAAATCGCTCGACCACTGGCCCGATCTGGGATCCGACCTCGATCTCTACACAACTGCCAGCGAAGAAGACATCCAGCGGGCTATGCAAAGTGAGTTTCGGGCGGAAGCCATGCCGCGCAGTTGGGGAGACACGCTGGCCAACAAATGGAACTTCCGCGTTCCAGGGCTTCCGGAACTCATTGAGATCCACGTGCGCTACCTTGGCCAAATCGGAGAGCACCAGTTTCTGGCTAAACGCATTATGCAAAGGCGAATCCCGAAGGGTGTGGGTAAATACAAATTCAATGTTCCTGCCGTCGAGGAACAGATTCTGATCTCCACCCTACAGCGCATGTACCGGCATTTTTATTTTCGCCTGTGTGATATGGCGGATGTGGCTTCTCTTATACGCAGGCAAGCGGTGAACTTCGCGGAATTGAAGCAGACCGCAGAGGCAAGTGGAATCTGGCGGGGGGCAGCCGCCTATCTATGGACGGTTGCGAACTACGCCGCAGCGCACCACGTAGACCTGCAACTTCCGCCAGAGATTGCCGGTGCGTCCAGCTCTCAAATGAATGTTCAGCTGGAAAATCAATTTCTCCGAATTCCCAAGGCTCTGGCCGCGAAGCTCTACAGCTTGCAATTGCTGGAGGCTGGCAAAAAACTGGACCTGCGTGCCGTATGCCGACTTCCACTGTTGCCGCCGCTCGCGATTTCCGCTCTGGTTGCGTACCGCTTAACAGGAGACGACAAGGGCGTCTGGTAGGTATTTAAGTTGAATTTCGGCATTTTACTTTCCGTGGTCGCGCTTGCCTCACCCTCCGTGAAGCCGTTTCTCAAAGGGAAGGCTCACCAGGGAATGAAGGCTATGGCTCTTTATATTTTTGGGTGCTTTTTGGTCCTGATACTTCCATCCAACATCTCCGCCAAGCGAAACCTGGAGAATCCCGATGCGGAAAAAGTGATTAGTCCCAAAACTGATGAAAATCCGTATAACTACCTGTACGGTTCCGTTGCAGAAACCAACCTGATTCGAGACCGCAAGGGTCAGTATGCAACCAACATTAGCTTCCAGCCACGTTACGCTTCCGCTTTGTTCATCCAGAACCTGCTCTTCTGCGGAAACAAATCGGAGACATTCAGGAGTTTTTCCGGCCCACTGGTCGTCACATACAAGCGCCTCCCCCATCAACTCATCCAGGGAGTGCCTTGCTTCGATCTGATACGAGTGGACCGGGTGGCGTCCAGCCCAGAGCAAACCGCCCAGAGCCAGTGAATCTTTTGCTGCCTGCAGCCACTCAGGCGTTCATTTCAGTTGCAATTTGGCTGTCTCACGTAGATCTTGATAAAGAGAATCGCCAGAAGCGATACAGAACCTTTCCTGTCGAAGTACAGATTTGGTCGGATGGTGCCTCTGCAAAGCTTGGCCTAAGCTATCCGCAGTTGCCTTTCAACATACTTACCTTTCGGGCAGAGGCGGTCAGTGATCAAGTTCAATGACGGCCTCTGCCTCTCGCCTTTAGTGAGCGCGCTCTTGATCCGCGTTTCCAGGAACGGTGATTTGTCCCATCTCTAAGATAAGCGTTGTGGCGACAGTTTCGGTGCAGTGAACAAGGGAGCCCCTCAGAACCACCTCTTTGCAGCCAATCGATTTCTGGGGGGCCTGTGGAAAACTCCCCCTCTCCACGTTTAAGGAATCCACTTTCCCCCTGCACATTACGTCAAATGCCTGTTTTTTCGGTTGGGCTGAACTGGTGGGGTACTGTATCTTAAAGACCATCGCACACGGGGATGTTCCGACCGATAGGCGGTGTGGCGATTCATGGCCGTTTTGGGTTAGAACCGGCCGTTCCGGTCTTCCGGTTACTGAAGAAACAATCGTTGTCGAATACAGCGAAACGTGTATGGAATGCCGCCCCGGACCGAGTTACCGTAATGATGGTTTTTCCCGAAGGGCCTTAATGCAGTCGTAAGAATTACATGGAAGCCTTGATACCTACGCTAGCCGAAGTGGTCGCTTGGCCTTATTTTCTAATGTTTTGTCGCTGATTTCTAAAGAATGGTCTTTTTGGCATCAATGCTGCAGGATAACACTCAGAGTTTTCGCAAAGGTTTCTTGCTCGCAAGCTCGTTCACGGCCCGATACGGGAGGATGGATCTATGAACGCGTTACGCATCTTAGTAGCCGATGATCATGAAGTAGTAAGGCGCGGTCTGTGCGCACTGCTGGAATCTCAACCGGGTTGGCAGGTCTGCGGAGAAGCTTCCGATGGCCGGGATGTCCTCAAAAAAGTCAGCGAAAACCGGCCTGACATTGTTGTGCTGGATGTTGCCATGCCCAATCTGAACGGACTGGAGGCCACACGCCAGATTCTCAAGACGAATCCTCGCGTGAAAGTTCTGATCCTCACTCTGCACGATTCTGACCGGTTGATTCACGAGGTGCTCATGGCCGGCGCTTGCGGCTTCGTGCTCAAATCGGACGCGGCTCGTGATCTGGTATCGGCGGTAGAAGCATTGCGCCAGAACAAGACTTATTTCACTTCCAAAGTAGCCTCCATGGTCTTGAACGGTTTCCTGAAGAACGGTCCTGGGGCGGTAGTAAGCGATCCCGCGAGTCCTTTAACAGCACGCGAGCGCGAGATTGTTCAACTTCTTTCGGAAGGCAAGACCGCGAAAGAAGTCGCGGTGGCCCTCGGCATCAGCGTTAAGACGGCAGAAACTCACCGTTCGAACATCATGCGGAAACTGGAACTTCACTCCGTGAGCGAATTGGTGCTGTATGCGGTGCGGAACAATATTGTGAACGTTCCGACGGCATATCCGTCCTAGGTTTTGCGGTGTCCGGCCCAATTCCTAAATCTACGTTTGCTCGAAGCCTTGCCCTAACGGGATGGAAAGCCCTCTTCTTGGTGGTTCAAGAGGCGCTCGGACGGACAGTAAGTCGTTGAACCCTGTAGGCCCGCTACGCCCTACTAAAAGCGATTTTACATGAATGCCCGGAGTGGTTTTACGCTCTGGCAGCGCTAGACTCTTTCAGGTGGTGCACCACGATGGAGTGTGAGGCTGAAATGAGTCGCGTTCTGGTGGTTGACGACCAGGAATCGGTACGCAACGTATTGCGTACAATGATTGTCAATCAAACGGCCTTCCAACTATGCGGTGAAGCGTCCGATGGCTTACAGGCCTTGCAAATGGCGCTGGACCTAAACCCCCAAGTAATTCTGATGGACATCAGCATGCCGGGCCTGAATGGGTTGGAGGCAACCCGGCGCATTGTCAAAGCGCTCCCGCAGGCCGAGGTGCTGATTATCAGCCAATATGAATCGCCCCAGGCGATTCGGGCGGCGCAAGAGGCTGGAGCCCGCGGCTACCTGCCCAAATGCCATGCCGGCAAGCACCTGATATTGGCATTGAATACGGTTTCCAATCACCAGCCCTTTTTCCCCTCGTTCCCGCAAGGCTAGCCCCAACGGTTCGAAATCTATTGACTATTGCTCGCGCGAGACGCGCAGTAGATTGTTGCGGATGGCGTACATCACAAGCTGACTGACAGAATGGAAATTCAGCTTGCGCATAATATTGGAACGATGGGTTTCCGTTGTTTTTACGCTAATCCCGAGCAAGGCTGAGATTTCCTTGCTGGTCTTGCCTTCCGCCAGGTGTTGCACAATCTCTTGCTCGCGGGGAGTCAACCGGCTGCGCCCCAGTTCCGGCGAAAGCAAAGGGTAGCGGGTATCTATGCGCCTTTCTAAGGGAGCTTCCCAAATCTTTGACGAATAGAACCGTTGGCCGCGCTTTAAGGTCTCCACCGCTGTAATAAGATCACGCCCTGCGTCAGACTTAACGAGAAACCCCTTCGCGCCCGCTTTGAGGACTTCGCGGAACAAGTGCTCGGATTCATCAATCGTGAGAACAAGCACCAGAGTTTGCGGGTCGTCCTTCAGGATGCTGCGGGTGGCATCCAGCCCATTGAGCCGCGGCATTCCGATGTCCAGGATGGCCAAATCAGGCTTAAGTTCCGCCACCTTGTCCAGCGCGTCGCGCCCATCGACCGCCTCTCCACAAATTTCCCAGCCTTCGTGTTCCTGCAGTAGCACACGTAGGCCGTGCCGGACAACTTCGTGGTCATCCGCGATCAGGATTCGAAATGGCTTCATAAGCCCTCTTCCGTAGAAGGAATCTGGGCTGCCACCAAGGCCCGCATCCACGGCCCGATGCTCGATTCCGACAACGGTGACTGCGTATGTACTTTTACTTTGCCGCAGTTTCGACGCGAATGGCCCCCCTGCGGTTGTGTCCTGTTCAATTTTCGCGGGCAAATGATTGCGGAAGAGAAACTTAAACAAGCGGACCTCGAATTTGGCCTCGCTGTGGCTCGAATCAACCCCGTAGACGTATGCAGTCTTTCCTGTATTGGACCGGACGTCGCGACAAATGCAAATCAGGGACTATTGAAAGCAGGAGTCCTAACACTAGAGAACGAATCAGCTACATTCGTCCGGATCTATAGAATTGTGAAGATTGCGCTCCAGCCGACGCAGCCGGCTCGATCTAATAGCAATAGCACGCGGATGCCGTTAAACCGGTACCCGCGCTTCATGTATCCGGGAGCTGCTGACCGGGATTACCGCTTCGAGAATGGTGCCCGGATTGGCTTTTCCCAGGCGCAATTCGCCTCCGAACTCCTTGACTCGCTGTCTCATGCCGCCGATGCCCATGCCGATGCTGCCGGGCCGAAGCTGTACGACTTGATCTCCGATGCCCTTGCCATCGTCGCGCACCGTGACCACCACTTGATTGTCGCAATGGGCCAGTGTGATCCATCCTTTGTGCGCTCCGGAATGCCGGAAGACGTTCGACAGTGCTTCCTGAATAATGCGAAAAGCAGCCGTTTCGAGGTCCAAAGCAAGCCGCGGAAATTCCTCTGGCTCTACCTGCAGGGAAGTCTCAATTCCGCTGCGCTTGCTAAAGCCATCCAGGTACCACTGAACCGCCGAATGTAAGCCAACCTCGTCCAGCAACGGCGGATGCAAAAGGTGAGAGATGCTGCGCGTCTGTTGAATCGCCCGATCCACCAAGGTGACAGCGTCTGTCGCGGCAATTTTCGTGGAGTCATTGATCGCATCCAGCAGAAGTCCGTCCAGCATCATCTTGGCTGCAATCAGTTCCTGGCCCAGCCCATCGTGCAACTCGCGAGCGATTCGCCGGCGCTCTTCATCCTGCAACGCTATAAGACGGCTCGAAAGATGCCGTAGCGCCGCGGTCCTATCATCCACAAGTTTTTCCAGCCGGTCAGCAGCTTCGCGAATAGATTGCTCGAGCTGCTTGCTGTCGTGAACGTCGGAGCAGGTGCCATACCAGCGAAGAATATTCTCATCCTGATCTCGAATGGGAACCGCCCGGGCGCGAAACCAGCGATACTCGCCGCTTCTCCCGCGCAGCCGATATTCGGCTTCGTAGTTCGTCCCGGACTGTAGAGAACGGATCCAATCGGCTTCCACCTCTCCCAGATCTTCCGGATGAATATAGGTAAGCCATCCCAGGCCATGCGCCGAACCTGCAGCAGCCCCGGTATATTCGTAGAACCGATCGCTGAGGAAATCGCGGTGCCCATCACCCCGGCTGCTGAAAATGATGTCCGGAGCAGTCTTGACGATCGCGTCCAGTTCCTGATGTTTATCGCTGAGTTCCTGGTTCAGCCGTTCCAATGCAGCCGCTTTCATGGCTAATTCATCGGTCCGTTCGGCCACCCGCTTTTCCAGATCGCGGTTGAGCACAGCCAGCTGTTGCGTCTTGCGGTGCAGTTCGGAAAAGACACTCACCTTTGCCCGCAAAAGCTCGGGAATGACCGGAACCGAAATGTAATCTACCGCGCCGCGCGCATAGCCCTTTAGCCGGTCAACATCGGTGAGATGAACCGCCGAGATGAAAATAATGGCGGTCGACTGGAAGCGGGGATGCTGTCGAATCATCTCGGCGAGCTCGAAGCCGTTCATGATGGGCATGCTCACGTCCATCAGGACGACAGCCACATCTTGCTTCAATAAGTACTCGAGCGCCTCCCTGGCCGACGTAGCTTTGATCAGGTTCTCGCCCAGCTCACCGAGGATGGCCTCGTAGCTGAGCAGCTTGGCCGGCTGGTCGTCCACCATGAGAATGTTTACTTTTTCAGTCACAGCCATTTTTTGTAATCCGTTTACCGGTGAAGCCACATCCGCAAGGCTGACAACAACTGTTCGGTGTTAACCGGCTTGGCCAAATACTCCGAAGCGCCAGCTTCCAGGCACTTTTCGCGGTCGCCCTTCATTGCCTTAGCGGTCAAGGCAACAATGGGCAGGCGCCGAAAGGAAGGATTTTGCCGGATCACCTGCATAGTCTCATAGCCGTCCATCTCGGGCATCATAATGTCCATCAGGACGATGGCTACATCGGGAGTGGATTCCAGCGTGGTGATGGCTTCGCGCCCGGTGCCGGCAGTCAGCACCTTCATGCCGCGGCGTTCCAGCACGCTGCTGAGCGCAAAAATATTACGCACATCGTCGTCTACCACCAGGACCTTCTTGCCGAGCAGAGCTTCATCCGAACGATGGAGGCGGTCCAGCATCCGCTGCTTTTCCACGGGCAAGTCAGTAACCACGCGATGCAGGAAAAGCGCGGTCTCGTCGAGCAGGCGCTCCGGCGATTCGACATCTTTTACCACCACGCTGCGCGCCAGCGTATGCAGACGGGCATCTTCATCCGGCGAGAGGTCTTTACCGGTGAAGACCACGACAGGCAGATCGCTTAGCGCCGGGGTATCTCGCAGACGCTCCAGCACTTCGAAACCGGACATATCCGGAAGGCGGAGATCGAGCACGATGCAATCCATTGCTTCGTTGCTGACGAGAGCAAGCGCCTCAGCTCCACTCGGCACCACCGTGATATCCACATCGTCATAACCCAGGAGTTCCCTGATGCTCAGCTGCTCCGAAAGATTGTCTTCCACAACGAGCAGCCGCTTGCGACGCGGTGCAGCATACTCCTTCAGCCTTAGTAGCGCAGCATCAATTTCTTCGGGTGTTGTGGGCTTGGTCACAAAAGAAAATGCGCCACGCGCCAAGCCATGATGCCGGTCTTCGTCCAGCGTCAACATCTGGACGGGCATATGGCGGGTAGCAGAGTCCTGCTTCAGGTGGTTGAGTACAGTCCAACCCAGCATGTCCGGCAGAAACACGTCCAAAGACACTGCCGTGGGATGGAATTCGCGGGCAAGCGACAAGGCTGCGGCGCCGGTCATCGCCACCAGCACCTTGAACCCCTTCTCTCGCGCCACGTCACAGAGCATGCCCGCGTAGTGCGGATCGTCTTCCACAATCAACAGCACAGCATCGTCGGGCTGCAGGTTCTCGCGATCGTCGGCAATCTGTTGCACCGGCTCGGAGACATTCACCGCGGAAAGCTGCAAGGGCATTGCTGAAGCAGTTTTCACATCCGAAACCTGCACGCCTGCCGGCCCAACATAGGTCTGAGGGAGGTACAGAGTAAACGTACTTCCTTTGCCGGGAGTGCTGCGCAATTGAATCTCGCCGCCCAGCAGGTTGGCTAGCTCCCGGCTGATGGCCAGGCCCAGGCCGGTGCCGCCGTACTTGCGGCTGGTGCCCGCATCCGCCTGCTGGAAAGCTTCAAAAATGATCCTTTGTTTATCGAAAGGTATGCCGATTCCCGTGTCGCTCACTTCAAAAGCGATTACCGCCCCCGCACGACTCAGGATGGGGCGGTCCCCGCCCCAGCCGCTGGCCGCCACGGAAACTGCCAGGCGCACTCCACCCTGCTCGGTAAATTTGAAAGCATTCGACAGGAGGTTCTTAAGAACCTGCTGCAGGCGCTTGGAGTCCGTAACGATGCTGCGTGGCAGATGCTGGTCCACATGAACATCGAATGCCAATTTATGATTCTCGGCTTCATGACGGAACGGGCGTGCGACCGCATCCAGGAGCCCGCTGAAAAAGAGCTCCTGCGCCTCGACCGAAACCGTGCCTGATTCGATCTTGGAAAGATCGAGGATGTCGGTGATGAGATTGAGAAGGTCCGTGCCCGCTCCGTGAATCGTACGAGAGAATTCAACCTGTTTGGCGGTCAAATTTCCGTCTGGATTGTCGCTCAGCTGCTGTCCGAGGACGAGAATACTGTTAAGCGGAGTCCGCAGCTCGTGGGACATGTTGGCCAGGAATTCTGATTTGTACTTCGAGGTCAAGGCCAGCTCTTTCGCTTTTTCCTCCAGGGCCCGGCGCGCCTGTTCGATTTCCTGATTCTTGCGCTCCACTTCAACATTCTGCTCGGCCAGCTGTTGAGCTTTTTGCGCCAGCTGCTCGTTGGTTTGCTGCAATTCCTTCTGTTGCGTCTGGAGTTCGGCCGCCAACTGCTGCGACTGCTTCAGCAGTCCTTCCGTTTGCATGGTGGCTTCGATACTGTTGAGTACGATGCCAATGCTGGCGGTCAGCTGTTCAAGAAATGCGAGTTGCAACTCGGTAAAATTGCTCAGGGATGCCAGTTCAATAACCGCTTTTACCCGGTCTTCGAACAGCACCGGAAGAACGATCACACTTTGCGGAACCGCCTCAAATAAACCGGAGCGGATGGAAACGGTCTTTTCGGGAAGGCGGGTTATCAGCATGCGACGCTTGTCCGCGGCGCACTGGCCGACCAGTCCTTCGCCAACTCTCAGCCGCCGCAAATGGCCGTCTGCGCCGTCGCCCGCGAACGCGGAGAGCAACACCATCCCGGCGGATTCCTCGGTTTCCATCTGGTAGATCACGCCCTGTTGCGCATTCACCAGCGGCGCAAGCTCGGAAAGCAGCATGCGGCCAACCGTCGTCAGATCCCGCTGGCCCTGCAACATGCCGGTGAAACGGGCAAGATTGGTCTTAAGCCAATCTTCCTCTGTGTTGCGGTCGGTGGTGAGCCGCAGGTTGTCAATCATCGTGTTGATGTTGTCTTTGAGTTCCGCCACTTCGCCGCTGGCTTTGACCTGAATGGAGCGTGTGAGATCGCCCTTGGTCACAGCCGTTGCCACCTCCGCAATGGCCCGCACCTGGCGAGTCAGATTATCGGCGAGCAGGTTCACATTTCCCGTGAGATCTTTCCAGGTTCCGGAGGCCCCGGGCACGTTGGCTTGCGCTCCCAGACGTCCATCCACGCCGACTTCGCGCGCCACCGAGGTCACCTGGTCGGCAAACGTGGCGAGCGTGTCTGTCATGTTGTTGATGGTTTCGGCCAAGGCGGCGACTTCCCCCTTAGCTTTCACCGTAAGTTTTTGAGTCAGCTCTCCGTTCGCAACTGCGGTCACCACTTTCACGATGCCACGAACCTGCTCAGTCAGGTTTGCGGCCATCACGTTGACGTTGTCGGTAAGGTCCTTCCAGGTTCCCGCCACGCCGGGCACCTGCGCCTGACCGCCCAGCTTGCCTTCCGTGCCAACCTCGCGCGCCACGCGGGTAACTTCGGCGGCAAACGCGTTGAGCTGGTCCACCATGGTGTTGATGGTGTCCTTGAGTTCGAGAATCTCGCCCTTCACGTCCACCGTAATTTTGCGGGACAAGTCGCCGCGGGCCACCGCGGTGGTCACTTCGGCAATGTTGCGCACCTGGCCTGTGAGATTGCGGGCCATCGCGTTTACCGAGTCCGTGAGGTCCTTCCACGTCCCGGCCACGCCAGAAACGTTGGCTTGCCCGCCCAGACGGCCTTCGGTCCCGACTTCGCGGGCGACGCGCGTGACTTCCGCCGCGAACGAGCGCAGTTGCTCGACCATGGTGTTGAGGGTTTCTTTAAGTTGCAGGATTTCGCCGCGCACATCCACGGTGATCTTCTTGGACAAATCGCCGTTCGCGATAGCGGTTGCAACCTCGGCGATGTTTCGCACCTGGCCCGTCAAGTTGCTGGCCATGAAGTTCACGTTGTCGGTCAGGTCCTTCCATGTGCCCGCGACGCCGGGTACCTCGGCTTGGCCGCCGAGTTTGCCGTCAGTTCCCACCTCGCGCGCCACGCGAGTCACCTCCCCGGCGAAGGCGTTGAGTTGGTCCACCATCGTGTTGATGGTGTTCTTGAGTTCCAGAATTTCGCCTTTTACGTCCACGGTAATTTTTCGGGACAAATCGCCGCGGGCAACGGCGGTCGTGACCTCTGCAATATTGCGCACCTGGCCGGTCAGATTGCCGGCCATCGAGTTCACCGAATCCGTAAGGTCCTTCCACGTTCCAGCGACGCCCGGCACGTTCGCCTGACCGCCCAGGCGGCCTTCGGTTCCCACTTCGCGGGCCACGCGAGTTACTTCGCCGGCGAACGCGTTCAGCTGATCCACCATGGTGTTGATGGTTTCTTTGAGCAGCAAAATTTCGCCGCTCACGTTGACAGTAATCTTTTTAGATAAATCGCCGCTGGCAATTGCGGTGGATACTTCGGCGATATTGCGCACCTGGCCCGTCAGGTTGCTGGCCATGGAGTTGACCGAGTCGGTAAGGTCCTTCCAGGTTCCGGCGATTCCCAGCACTTGCGCCTGCCCGCCCAGTTTTCCGTCAGTGCCGACCTCGCGCGCCACGCGGGTCACTTCGGAGGCGAACGCGCGCAACTGATCCACCATGGTGTTAAGGGTATCTTTGAGTTCGAGAATTTCACCCTTCACGTCCACCGTGATTTTGCGCGATAAGTCGCCGCGGGCAACCGCCGTGGCCACTTCCGCGATATTGCGCACCTGGCCGGTCAGGTTGCTGGCCATGAAATTCACGTTGTCGGTGAGATCCTTCCACGTCCCGGCGACGCCGGGCACCTGAGCCTGGCCGCCCAGCTTGCCCTCGGTTCCCACCTCGCGCGCCACGCGCGTTACTTCCCCGGCGAAGGCGTTGAGCTGGTCCACCATGGTATTGATGGTGTTTTTTAGCTCGAGAATTTCTCCCTTCACATCCACCGTGATTTTGCGCGACAAATCACCGCCGGCCACGGCCGTGGTAACTTCAGCGATGTTGCGCACCTGGCCGGTCAGGTTTCCGGCCATCGAATTGACCGAATCGGTAAGGTCCTTCCAGGTTCCGGCCACGCCGGGCACATTGGCCTGCCCGCCCAGCCTTCCTTCGGTTCCCACTTCTCGCGCCACGCGCGTCACTTCGCCGGCAAACCGGTTGAGCTGGTCCACCATGGTGTTCAGGGTTTCTTTGAGCTGCAGAATCTCGCCACGCACGTCCACCGTAATTTTGCGTGAAAGGTCCCCGTTGGCGATGGCGGTCGCAACTTCGGCGATGTTGCGGACCTGTCCGGTCAGGTTGCTGGCCATGAAATTCACATTGTCGGTGAGGTCCTTCCAGGTTCCGGCGACATCGGGGACTTCAGCTTGGCCTCCCAACTTCCCATCGGTTCCCACTTCACGAGCCACGCGGGTCACTTCACCGGCGAATGCATTCAGCTGATCCACCATCGTGTTGATGGTGTTCTTGAGTTCCAGAATCTCGCCCTTCACATCCACTGTGATCTTGCGGGACAAATCTCCGCGAGCCACGGCAGTGGTAACTTCGGCAATATTTCTCACTTGCGCCGTGAGGTTGCCTGCCATGGCATTGACCGAATCGGTAAGATCCTTCCAGGTTCCGGCTACGCCCGGCACAACTGCCTGGCCACCCAGCTTTCCGTCGGTACCCACTTCACGAGCGACGCGAGTGACTTCCGAGGCAAACGAGCGCAACTGGTCCACCATGGTGTTGATGGCTTCTTTCAGCTGCAGAATTTCGCCACGCACATCCACGGTAATTTTGCGGGAAAGGTCACCGCTGGCGACGGCGGTGGCCACTTCGGCAATGTTGCGAACCTGGCCGGTCAGGTTGCTGGCCATCGAATTCACCGAATCGGTCAAATCTTTCCAGGTTCCCGCCACTCCAGGCACCTGCGCCTGTCCGCCCAGCTTGCCATCGGTGCCTACTTCGCGAGCAACGCGAGTCACTTCGGCAGTGAACACGCTTAGCTGCTGAATCATCGTATTCACGATGCTGGCAGAACGCATGAACTCGCCTTCCAGCGGACGCCCTTCGACATCCATCTGTACGGTTTGCGTCAAGTTGCCTTGGGCCACGGCCGCGATGGCGCGCGTAACTTCTGTCGTCGGCCGCAGCAGGTCTTCTACCAGCCGGTTGACGGAAGTTTCCATCTCCCCCCAGGCGCCTCGGGACTGATGGAAACGCGTTCGCTCACGAGTCCTTCCTTCTTTACCAACCACTTGCCCAACTCGCCTGAGTTCCTGGGCCATCTGCTGATTGGCAGCAACAATTTCGTTGAAGGTGTCCGCAATCTTTCCCGAAAGTCCCGTCCAGCCGACAGGCAAGCGCACCGAAAAGTCGCCATCGCGCATGCTCTGCAGGCCAGCCAACACAATGGTAAGTTCGTTCGCCGCGACATCCCCATTGCCGTTGTATTCGGAATTTTTTTCCTTTTTACCGCGCTCCATTACAGCAGCATCACTTCTTTCTTGATCTTGTGTATCCATAGCCTTTACCAGTTCTCACCTGCGCTCGTCTGCGATGAAAGAGCGCCGTTACAAACCCTAGCCATGCGGCACTGGCTGTAACTCGGCAACTTATTGGGGGATGCTCCCTTAATGAGCCAGAGGAAAACTGATTGGTAACACAAAACTGAGGTGCTTGGCTCTACAGCATTTCGTGTAGGCAAGACCGGGAAAATTGATTCGTACGGTGATTACTGTATTCCCACTCGGCTGGTCGGAGCGTAGCCTTCGAATTGGCCCTCCCCTTCATCATGCGGTGTCGAGCCTGAGTTTATTGCTACTTTCTGCGGCGTTCCGCCTTTATTGGCCGCTCAAGGCGCAAGGTCTGGATTTCCTTACGATGCGGGTGCTGATCGTTGATGATCACGAGGTTGTGCGCCGGGGGATACGTTCCCTTCTCCAGACTAAAGCGAGCTTTGAGATTTGCGGAGAAGCAGTGGACGGGCTGGACGCGGTTGAGAAAGCGCGGGAATCTGTTCCCGACGTAATCATCATGGACATCAGCATGCCGAACCTTAACGGGCTAGAGGCGACCCGGCAGATTCGCGGTATTGTACCCACCACTGAAATTGTTATCTTGAGTCAGCATGAGTCCGTGGAAATGGCGCGTCAGGCATTCAAAGCCGGCGCCCGGGGGTATGTGGTGAAAGCCTCCGTCAGTAAAAATCTGCTAAAGGCGCTCGAGACGGCGAATGCCCACGAGCCCTACTTTGACCCCTCTATCACTGGGATTGCAGAACAGGCAGCCAGCTTAGACGTGCAAGGCGCTGCAACCGGAAAACTTGAGCCTTCGGGGGATACGAGCCGACGATCCTAAGAGGTCTCACCGAGCGGCAAGCAGCCTTCTCCACTAGAAAAATTTGCTTCTATGCCGCTGCCACTCTGCGGGGCATATCCGCGCGCCGTACATGCAGGACGGGCTTTTCATGAAGCAACAGCTCAGTAGCCTGTACCCTGGGGTCACTGTGAAACCATCGTTGCACGACGTTTCCCAAGAGGAAGTTGGCCGTAGCAAGCAAGCTCATGCCCTGGTGGTGGGCCATCCAGCAATGCACCAGACGGTATCGTTCTTGCCAGAACCGGCGGGGGGAACTGTAGTCGGCAGATTCATAGAAGCCGTGACTTCCAAACCAGCCCATCTCGCACATTCTGTTGAGATTCCGCAAGACCCCAGGGGGATCAATGTCCAACGCCAGGAACGACGAATACGGGGAGATCACGAGACCCTGAATTTCGGTTTTGTGCAAGGCCAACTGAGGAAGGCCAAATGCGTGGTATTGGTAGTTTCCCGATTCATCCAGTTTAAAGAACGCCGACTCCGAGATCCCCCAGGGCACCCCCTGGTGAGTGGCATAGGCTTGTTGCGCGCGCACTGCCGCAACTCGCGAACGATCCAGAAGCGTGTTGGAGTATGAACGCATCCAGAGCGCAGGCATCAGGTATTCGAACATCGTGCCGGTCCAGGAAAGCAGCACCGGACTCCCTTTTTCCAGCGTATGGGCGCGGCCCAACAGGAACCAGCTTTCCTGGGGAATGTCTTCTTTCGCAATCGAAAGGAAGATTGCGGTTCGCGATTCCGTCGCCAGCAGGTCATAGCAGGCCGGTTGCAGATGCTTGCTCTCCACGTCAAATCCCACCGAAACCAATTTACGGCGAGAGTTCAACAGGAAACTGAAATCCATTGCATCGGCCAAATCGCCCGACTGCCCCGCAATCGCCTGCAGTTCAGTAATCAACCGCAACGTATTCGTGCGCGCGGCGGGTAACAATTCCCGCAGCGCGGCAGCAGCCGTTTCCGGGCTTTCTGGGGGGCGGCCGGAAGGCAGCGAATCCAACTGGGCGCCGAGCCGGCCAATGAATTCCGGCAATTGCTCCAGAGCGATAGTGTCCAGCAATTTCAGGTTAATGGCAGGATTCTCGCGCAACTCTCGAAATTCCGGCAGGCGCCACGGCGCGTAGTCGCGAACCGTTCGCTCGAGACTGCTTAGCCGCAAGCGCGTCTCCTCCAGAAACCACTTCGCTTGGGCGTTGCGTTCGGACTTGGCAAAAATGGCGTCCGCGCGCTGGAACAGCGCTTCCGGCAACTCCAGGACCGCCCGCAGCCAGTCGTCGGTTCGAATGCGCCTGGCAAAACGCGACAGTTGGCTCCGCGGGAAAGCACGTACGGCTGCCAACACCCGCAGATTGTCTAAGATTCCTTCCGCCAGACATGATTGCAGGATAGGCCGGTGCAACCGGTCCAGAGACCCTTGCCGCAAGGTCCACAGCGAGGCAAGCAAGTTGCCGCTATCGACCGAAGAAACGAAAAATGGCGCCAAAGGCTCGAGCGTGCGCGTGTCGTACCAATTCAGCAGATGTCCACCGCATTTGCGCAACCCGGTGATAGCTGAGAGAGAACGGAGAGTCTGTTCCGCAAACTCCGGCACCCCGAGATATCCAAATTCGCACGCCACTTGCCGGGCATTCAGCAGCAATCCTATGTTGGTGGGCGATATACGGGCGGCGATCGCAGGCGGTTGCTGCTGCACATTGTCAGGGATAAGCCAGTGGTGTTCGGCCGTGCTAAATTCCGCAAAATATCGCCAGGTATGGAGAGCCGACTTGCGCAAGAACACTACGTCCTTGGCGGAAGCACGCGTTCGCGGCTCGACTGGGCCACGGTTCAGCCACTCCGACACCAGCTTACTGCCGCCCCAGAGCAACAGGATCGGCAGAGCGGCGGATAGGGCAAACGGCCGGACCGCGCCTACCAGCAAAGTCAATCCCAACGCCAGCAACGGCATCCAGTTCAGGTAAACATCTACAGGTGTGCGCTTTTCGCCTAATTCTGCTTCGGCGGCGGTCTCCCATTCCAGCAACCTCCGGCGGGTGATGGTGCGCCGGATCATCGCGCGGAAAACGGCATCCAGAGAAAGCAACATCTGGTGAGCCAGAAACGTCAGCGTGAAAAACAGATTGACGCCGGCGGCGAAGAATCCGCTGAGGGCTTCGCGAGCGCCCATTAACTTTCGGACGGACAGCGCCCGCGCAACATCGACGGCCAACTGAAAACAGGCAGGCAGGAACAAGACGCCAATCGCGGCCAGGGTCCAGTGCCACGGAATTCTTCCCAAAACCAGCCATCCCAGCACAAATAGCAAAAAGGTGGCCGGTTCCAGCAAGCTGCGCCGCAGATTGTCGAATATCTTCCAGCGTGAAATCAGGGAAATCGGATTCGCCACCCGTGCCCCTGACTCCGAGGGAACCCGGGGGAAAAGCCACGTCGTAATCTGCCAGTCGCCGCGCAACCAGCGATGTTTGCGGCGATTGTAGGCACTGTAGTGCGAGGGATAATCTTCAATGATCTCAATGTCACTCGCCAGCCCCGCCCGCGCGTACGCGCCTTCGATCAGGTCATGACTCAATAAGGCATTCCGTGGGAAGCGGCGGTCAAGCACCCGAATAACGGTGTCCACCTCGTAGATCCCTTTGCCTGTGAAGATGCCCTCTTTGTAGAGATCCTGGTAGGCATCCGAAACCGCCTTGGTATAGATATCGAAGCCAGTCTCACCCGCGTAGATAGCAGCCAATCGCGAGCGGGCGGTGCTCTGCACACTCACTCCGACCCGCGGCTGAAGAATGCCGTAACCGGCCACAACGATGTTCTTCTCGGGGTCAATGATGGCCTGGTTCAGGGGATGGGCCATGGCCCCAACCAAACGATGCGCGGTTCCTCGGGGCAGCTCTGTATCCGAGTCCAGCGTGATGACAAATCGAATCTGCGGCAGCACAGAAAGGTTTCCGACCTTGACCGGGAAGCTATCGAATTGCCCGCGCAACAACTTATTCAGATCGAGCAGCTTGCCGCGTTTGCGCTCCCATCCCATCCACGATCTTTCCCGCGGGTTGTAAACCCGATGCCGATGGAAGAAGAAGAAAGACCCCGCACCCTGGCTTGCATATTTGTCGTTGAGTTCACGGATAAGGCTTGCGCATAGATCCACCAGTGGGCTGTCTTCCCGCGCAGGCTCGTGCGCATCCGGCAAGTCGGTCAGCAGGGCAAAATGAATATTAGGATCGTGATTCCCTAAGAAACGGACCTCCAGATCCTGAACCAACCCGCGAACCTGCTTTTCATTCAGCAATAAGCTCGGCACTGCAATCATGGCCGCACAATTGTTCGGAATCTCCTCCGAGAAATCCAACTTCGGGAGGATCTCCGCCGGCAGCAGCAGGGTTGTCAGGTAATTAACGATCTGAACCGCGCTCTGCGAGCTTGGCAAAAGCCAAAGCAGCGCCGAAAGCAGGAGAAGTCCCGGCGTCCGGTAGGAATCATCCAGCAGAAAAATCACGGTCAGCAGAATCACGAACGTGAGAATTTCAATTCCGGAGAGAAAGAACTCGTCCGGATGGCGCCGTACAAAGCTCTGCATTCTCGCTTTCCACGGAGACCGGAACCCCGCCTGCTGCTGGAGAAGACCTGCGCCCTCGTCCACAAGGTAATAGCCAACATGCGACTTTCGAGTGCGTTCGCGGGGATGCGAGTACTTCTGCTGACTAGCCAGTATCGACAGGCTCAGCACTTCACGGGCGACCTCGGATTCGCTGCAGTCGGAGTGCGCGGCAATTTCTGACAATTTATTGCGGTACCAATCACGGCCATCGAAGTCCATCTGCGCATAGGCCCCCGCGGGATCTTGCCGGAGTATGCGATCGAAGCCAATGAGCGGCTCGAGCACATCCTTCCATACTGTCTCTCCCATGGTTCGCATACTGCGCACACACGGCCCCACTCCGCATGACTCGTTAGCAGGATTCTTAAGCAAGGGAAGACTGCGAGCGGCGATCTGTTCCAGGCAGACCAGCTTCAGAGCCGAGACAATCGTCCGTATCTCGGAGAAATCCAGAACCGAGTGCCGCTGGAAAGCCTCCACGAATGCGGAGAACTCCTCTTGCGTGAACTCGTAGGAAATGGAGTCGAGAATCCCCTCGGCTAAAGCCAGCACGCGGGGGACAATTTCGCCGTCCGGAGTACGCACGTGAGGAAGTTTTTGGCGCGATTTGAAGGCCGCGCTGGTGCCTCGTACTTCGGCGTAGAGAAGGCGGCTACTGTCGTACAGCCACCGGAAATCGTCTGAAACTTGCGCCTTGGGCAGGCGTGAATCCAACTTGGCGAACACCGGCCGGAAAGCTGTTTTGAGCTGACGGCAGCGCTTCACAAAAGTTCGCGACGTGGTGACGTTTGGCACCCAATTCAACCGGCGTGCCAGTTGTTCAGCCTTGGCATCGAGGAGCTTGAAATTTGGCGGCTCCTTGGGAAGCTCCGGCAGCTGGGCATCTGTCGTGAGAGACTCTAAATGTGCATTCTGCGGCATAAAAGTGGCTTTTTTCTCAGCGATAGCTGGCAGCTTGCATTTCAAACATTTCTGCGTACAGGCCGCCGAGGTTCGCCAGGACTTCGTGGCTGCCGTCCTCGGCGATCCTGCCTTTGTCTAGAACTACGATGCGGTCCGCCATGCGCACGGTCGAAAACCGGTGCGAGATAAACAGAGCGGTCTTGCCAGCCGTAAGTTCCGCGAAGCGCTGGAAGACTTCAAATTCGCTGCGGGCATCCAGAGCAGCCGTCGGCTCATCGAGAATGAGCACCTGGGCGTCGCGCAGATAGGCTCGCGCCAACGCCACTTTCTGCCATTCTCCTCCGGAGAGATCCACGCCCCCCTCAAATCGACGCCCCAACATCTGCTTATAGTTGAGGGGAAGCTTCTTGATGACGTCGCTGGCCATGCTCTTATCGGCCGCCATACGCAAGAGCTCTACATTGTCCCGGGCTTTGATCTCTCCCACCGCAATGTTTTCGGCGGCCGTCATCTCATAGCGCACAAAATCCTGAAAAATAACGCCGATTTCGCGGTAGAGATCATCCAGGTCGTATTCCCGAAGATCCACTCCATCCAGCAGAACCTGCCCTTCCGACGGATCATACAGGCGGGTCATGAGTTTGACGATGGTGGTCTTGCCTTCACCGTTTTCACCGACCAGCGCCACCCGCTCACCGACCGGAAGCTGGAAATTGAGGCCGTTAAGCACCAATCGTGATGCCCCCGGATAGTGGAAGGAAACATTACGAAACTCAAATCCGCGGAGAATTGGCCTGGGAGCGGGCAGCGCACCGGGCTTGGAGCGGATGGTCGGTTCCATCCGGAAGAATGCCAGCAAGTCAGTGAGAAACAGCGCTTGGTCGGCGATGCTGGACAGGCTGGAGAAAATCTGCTGGATATTGCTGCTGGCCTGCAATATTGCGCCAGTCAAGAACGTCAGTGTGCCAATCGTCAGTGCCCCAGCCACCGTGCGCCAAATAACGTATGCATAGGCCGAGTAATACCCTATGGTTCCAAGAGTCGACAACAGCGAACCAGCGACCAGTCTACGGCGAGCTAAGCTGACGTTCTCATGGTAAATCTGGTCGGAAAGCTTCGTAAATCTGCCAACCAGGAAGTCTTTCAAGCCAAACAGTTTCAGTTCTTTAGCAGCTTCTTTGCTTCCTCCTAACACCCGCAGATAATCAAGCTCTCTCCGCACCGGCGTCTGGCGAAAGTTCAGAGCATATCCCAGAAAGGCAAAATGACTTTCGCCCAGAAACGCCGGCAAAATTCCGGCAATCAGCAACAGCAACAACCATGGCGAAAACACCAGGATGGAGATGGACAACGTGGTCGCTGTGCTGACCTGCTGAACCAACCGCCCCAGGGACTGAATCATGCCCAAACGATCGGTTGCCTGTACCCGAGCCCTTTCCAGCCGGTCATAGAAAACCGGGATCTTCGTAAGCCGTAAGGTCAAGGGCGGCCGCGTGCTTCATGACCTCGATGCTCACGTGCCGGGTGTATTTGTCGGCAAGCAGAGCATCCAGATAATCCACACCCCGGGTAATTACACTGCCCAGGATTGCCAGCCCAAATTCAGCAGCTACCAGCCACCATAGCGATGCCGGTGCCGGCAAATGTGCGGATCGCAGGTGAACGATGCTGTCAATGATCAGCTTCCCGATCCAAAGAATGCCGATGGGAAGCAGGGAGGCTACCAAGCGGAAGGCGAGCCCGAAGGATACCACCGCAGGACCAGCCTGCCAGACGATTTTGAGAACGGGCGGTACATTGCGCAGAGCCGCAAGCCGCTCCTTCCACCCACCCCAAAAGTTTTCCCGCTCAGCCATTTAGATTCCGGATGTTTGCGGCAAAGGCCGCTCTAAAGATGCTTAAAGACTTCCAAGAGTTTTCAATGAGTTACCGAAGCCGCCGCACTTTCGAACAAAAATCGATTAATGTCGACACCATCCCGGTCTTGCTACTTCACTTTTCGTACCATATCCGGCGCGTTAGCTAAGCTATAAAAGAATTTCACAAAAGCAAGGCGCCTGCGCAGTGATTTTCCTCGTAGCTCCTTTAAGGTGTTCACCTTAGTTGGAAGCTGGTTTGCAGAACTACGCGGCCCTTGAAAGCTTGAGAAGGGGTTCATCCACAAAGGCCGCCGAGGGCAACCGGGAAAAATTTTCATGGTGGCGGACGAAAATCGGGATGAGGTCCTCAAATCGCTACTTTGCAGCCATGGGAAACCCCCAGCCAGGTTTCAAAACAAAGGAACTTCCGGCTTGAAAGGACCGTATCATGGTAAGTAACCTCAATCTACAAAGGAGGTGAACCCCATGGCTCCTTCCGCTGCCGTTTTCCTGCCGTTCTTTGGTTTTTTCCCGTTTTTTGGGCTAGGGTCATTTCTCTATTTCCTGCCCTTTATCATCGGCGTGGCACGGGGAAAACGCGACCTCCTGGGAATCTTTCTCCTGAATTTCTTCCTGGGCTGGACGTTAATCGGCTGGATTGTAGCTCTGATCTGGGCCACGAAGCAGGACGTCGTCTATGTGGTCCGGCAGTGATGATTGATGATTAAGGCTTAATCTCAATCGGAGTTCCGTCCGATACCGCCTGCCAGATTTCGTCCATTTCTTCGTCTGCAACCGCGATGCAGCCGTCGGTCCAGTCTCATTCAAGATGAACCCGGCCCAGCCAGCCGATGCTCCACCAGATCGAAGGCCTGGTAGATGGTGTTGTCGGGGCAGATGAGAAAATCGGCACCCGTGCGAGCCAGCTTCTCCGCCGAGGACATGAGCAACTCCGCGACTCCTACCCAGTCGGCGCGATCGATGTGTTTCATGTACTGTGCCAGCGAGTGATTGTGCAAGGAGACTTCCGGATGGTGGTGCGAACCCAGTATTTCCACGCCTTCCAGGCAGATGGTGCGATAGCAGAGAGCGGCGTCTTCGGCGCTGCAAGCGGCAATGCCGATGTGCTGAGACATGAGGTGCCGGAACAACAGGAGACGCAGCGGAATGGACATCCCGCTGCGTTCCGGGTTCTGCAAGATCAGTTGCTGGAGCCGCCTTTCACGACTTTGACAATGGAAATTTTCGTCTTGCCATCTTGCGGCTCAATGGTGATGGTGGTCATATTGTTTTTGTCGCCGGACATGATGGTGTAGTGGTCGCCCTGGGAAGACATCACGTTGGCGTTAGGGAACTTGGACTTGTAAAAGTCATTCACGGCGCTGGGCGGGTCATCGGTCTCCAGCTGAACCGTCGCGGTATGCATGCTGCCGAAACTCAAATTGGCGTTGCCTTCTTTGGAAACCTTGGCTCCGGGATACAAATCCACACCCACACTGCGGGCAGCTTCGGCGGGATCCTGCGTGGTATTTACCGAGCCGAAGGGCGTCTCCACTTTCACGTTGCCATCGTGGTTCTCAATATGCGAGCGGCTCACCACGCGATGCACCACGAACGCGCAGGTTCCCATGGCCAGAATGCCGATGCCGACAATTACCGCCACCACGATCAGAATAATCTTGAGTGCGCTACTCCCCTGGGCGGGCGCGGCCGATGGTGCGCCACCGGGAGTTGCCGGAGTCATGGTCCCACCCGGCGAACTCGCGCCGCTCGCCGCAGACGGCGCGCCGCACTTCGGACAGAACTTGGCCCCCGCTTCCAGGACGGTGCCGCAAGAATTGCAGAATGCCATAGATCACCTCAGAAACGAGTTTGTATCACCGGGGCGGGAGTATACCGCAAATTGACACAAAATGTTCGGTAGGATCGCTGGAAGCTATCCGGCACATTGCCGGCTCAGCGCCACATGCGGGTTCCGTAATCGGAGAGGCTCAGGGCCAGAAGAATGAAAAGCCAGAAAACTGCCGAGAGAATGACCACCTTGGTCATCTTCTCGCTGGTATATTTCACGTGCATAAAGATGAGAACGACCAGCAGCGCCTTAAAGGTCGCAATGCAGAGAGCCACCACTGTATTAAGCGGGCCAAGGTCAATAAAGGAAACCCCGGCGGTCAGCACGGTGAGGATCAATAACGCGATCCATACCCCTACATAGCTTTTGGTCGAAACGACATGCTCAGACATAGGCGCCTACCCTAGCGACTTTCGATCTATCAGATATAAGAGCGGGTACAGATAAATCCAGACAATGTCCACAAAGTGCCAATACAGTCCGCCAATTTCCAGGGGAGTGTGGTAACCCGCCGTGTACTTCCCTCTCCACGCATAGAATGTGAGAAACCCGAAAATTCCCAGCCCGACAATCATGTGCAGAGCGTGTAACCCCGTCATGGCGAAGTATAAAGAGAAATAAATCTGCTCGTGCGCTTGATTGATGGGCAGTTGGGGATACTCGCGAGTCAGGTCGCTGGCATCGAAGGATTGCCCCGGAATGTGGTGCTCGGTGTACTTGGCATACCATTCCACGCCTTTGATCCCGAGAAACACGACGCCAAAGAGCATGGTTGCCAGGAGCAGTCCAACCAGGAGCTTCCGTTTGCCGCTTTGCGCCGCCTTGATGCTCAGCGCGACCGTAAGACTGCTGCAGATCAGAACGATGGTATTGATGGTGCCCCATTTGATGTCCAGGCTGCGGCTGCCGGCAGCAAATTCGTCGTAGTACCAGTAGCGATACACGAGGTAGGCGCAAAACATGCCGCCAAAGAACATGATTTCAGTGCCCAGGAAGAGCCACATGCCGAGGGAAGCGGCCTCGCGCTGCTGCTCCCTGGTGGCGAAGTGATGCCGCAATGCTGGGTCGTGCGATTCGACTGCAACGGTACTATCGGCCAACCGGCACCTCCTCGGGAGCGGGGATATTGGCGTAATCGTAAGCTTCCCACGTCACTTCGGGGGTTTCATCGAAGTTGAATGTAGGGGGCGGCGAAGTTGTCTTCCATTCCAGGCCGGAGGCTGCCCAGGGATTGTCGCTGGCCACTGCGCCGTAGCGCATGGACCAGAGGAAGTACACCATGGGAAGCACATAGCCGACGGCCAGAACCGTAGCGCCAGCGGTGGAGAACACATTCAGGACCTGGTATTCCGGCGGATACTGCCAATAGCGGCGCGGCATTCCCAGATACCCCAGAATGAACTGCGGGAAGAAAGTCAGATTAAAGCCGACGAAAACGGTGACCGCGGCGATCTTTCCCAGGAACTCCGGATACATGCGGCCGGAAATCTTGGGCCACCAGTAGTGCATTCCACCCAGATAACCCATCACGGCCCCTCCCACCATGATGTAGTGGAAGTGGGCGACCACAAAGTAGGTGTCGGTGACGTGAACGTCAATCCCCAGAGCCGCCAGGAAAAGCCCGGTCAACCCTCCCATGGTGAACAACCCGATGAAGCCGAGAGCGTAAAGCATGGGAGTGGTGAAGCGCAGCGAGCCCTTGTACATAGTCGCGGTCCAGTTGAACACTTTGATGGCGGAAGGCACCGCGACCAGATAGCTCAGAAATGAAAAGACCAGCGCCGAGTACAGCGAAATGCCGGCCACAAACATGTGGTGCGCCCAAACCAGAAAGCCGATGACCGCGATCATGATGCTGGCCATGGCTACAAAGGCATAGCCGAACACGCGCTTGCGCGAGAAGCAGGTGACGATCTCGCTGACCACACCCATCGAGGGCAGAATCATGATGTAAACGGCGGGATGGGAATAAAACCAGAACAGATGCTGAAACAGCAGCGGATCGCCGCCCAGCTTGGGATCGAAGATCCCCAAATGAAAGGCGCGCTCCAGAACCACCAGGACCAGAGTGATGGCCAGGACCGGCGTTCCCAGCAACATGATGATGCTGGTGGCGTAATGCGACCAGATGAAGAGCGGCAATCGTGACCAGGTGAGGCCCGGGGCGCGCATGCGGTGAATGGTTACAACAAAGTTCAGGCCGGTGAGGATGGAGGAAAACCCAACGATGAAAATTGCGAGTCCGGCCTCAATCACCTTGGTATTGCTGAAGGCGGTGCTGAACGGGGTGTAGAAAGTCCAGCCGGTATCCACGCCGCCGGTCAGCAGGCAGTGCAGGTACAATCCGCCCGCGATGATGTACAGATACCAGCTCAACAGATTGATTCGCGGGAAAGCCAGATCCTTGGCTCCGATCATCAGGGGAACGAGAAAATTGCCCAGCACGGCCGGGATGGAGGGGATCAGGAAAAAGAAGATCATGATCTGCCCGTGCATGGTGAACAGCTTATTGTAGGTTTCAGCCAGCACCAGATCGCCCGCGGGAGTGAGCAACTCTAAACGGATGAGCAAGGCGAAGAAGCCGCCGATAAAAAAGAAAAACGTGATCGAAATCAGATAGAGAAGCGCGATTCGTTTATGGTCCGTAGTCAGCAGCCACGAGCGGATGCCGTACTGCTGGTTCAAATAGTGCTCGCGTTCGGGAGTAACTGCTGTGGTAGCCATGGTTATTGCACCTTTGCTTCTGGTGAATCCGCCGCCGAGGCGGTAGTAGTTTTCGCCGGTTGCAACGCGCCCAGCGCTTTGATGTAGGCAACCAGTTCGTTTACCTGCTCTTCACTCAACAATCCCTGGAAGACCGGCATAATGGGCGGGAAGCCTTTAACGGTTTGTCCGCGTGAATTCAAAATGCACTGGCGAATATAGTTTTCATCCGCGGTCACCGTGCGCCCATCTTCCAGCGCCACCGGTTTGCCAAACAAGCCCACAAGATTGGGCCCACGCCCCTGGGTGTCGGAACGGTGGCAGGTGGAGCAACCCATCTGGGTAAAGAGCTTCTGTCCGCTGTCGGCCAAAGGTACCGCCGGCGCGCCGCCCAGCCAGGCCTCATAATTCGCCGGGTCCATCACGACGATGGATCCCACCATGCCGGAGTGCATGGTGCCGCAGTACTCGGCGCAGAATAGATGGTAGGTGCCCGGCTTGGTGGCACGGAACCACACCGTGGTGTAGCGCCCCGGCAGCACGTCCTGCTTGATGCGAAAAGCCGGCACGTAGAAGCTGTGAATCACGTCCTGCGAGGTAAGGATCAGCTTGACATCCTGCCCCGTGGGGATGTGCAGTTCGTTGATCTCGCGCGGTCCTTCCTCATGTTGGAGCTTCCACATCCACTGCTTGGCCACGACGTAAATTTCCCTGGAATCGCGGGGAGGCGTACGCTCCTGAAAATAAATGAACGAACCCCAGCCGAAGATGAACAGGAAGACAAAGAAAGGGATGATGGACCAGCCAATTTCCAGAACATTGGAGCCTTCAATCTGTTCCGCCCGCACTCCGGGCCGCCGCCGGAACTTGATCCCGAAGACAATGATCACGGCAAAGATGGCGACGCACATGAAGACGGAGAGCACTACCAGGAAGATGTAGAGCGCGTCTACATTGGCGGCGCCGGCCGAGGCCCGCGCGGGCCAGAGTGGGAAATTATCAAACATAGCGGTGAGACCCGGATTGCTCCTTGTTTTGGTGTGCCGCACCGGCCCGTGCCGGTCCCCGACGGAATAAGACCAGCACGATCCCGCCGATGAGGAGGATAGTCGCCAGGCCCGAAAGCTTCAGCACCCGGCTGATGATCGCGCCATATCTTCCCGTGGCCGGATCGTAGTGATAGCAATACAGGAAGACTTCGTCGACCAGCGTCCCGATTTTGTGGTTGGAGGCCTGAATCAAGCCCAGGCGCAAGTCCTTTGGTGGATATTCGACGCCGTAGTAGTACTGAGCCACCCGGCCTTCCGGGGTAAGCACCATGATGGCGGTGGCGTGCGCGTACTGGTCGGTCTTGGGGTCGTACTGATACTGAAATCCCACTGCCTGGGTGAGCGCCGCGATGGACTCCTCCGGTCCGGTGAGGAAATGCCATCCCTCCGAAGCGCCGGGCCGGTTGTAACGGTGGATGTATTCCGCTTTGGTCGAAGCTGCCATCTCCGGCGTTTCGCGCGGATTGAAACTCACCGTCAGCACGTTGAACTCTTTGCCGGCGTCGAACTTCAAAACCTTCAGCGCGCCCGTCAACCCGGTCAGCACCTGGCTGCATAACATCGGGCATTTGTAATAGACCAGGTTCAGAATTACCGGCTTCTTCCCAAAGTAGTCCCTGAGACGAACAGGCTTGCCCGTTTCGTCAGCAAAGGCCAGATCCAGCGGAACCTGCTGATTCAGGCGCTGCTCAATCCCGACATGCTCCAGACCGGGAGGGCGCACATTCGACGGAGGGGACATCACACCCTGCGTTACCGCCCGGTTCATCCCCTGCCCCCACGCGGGAAGCGACAAAAGCAAACTGGCCAGCGCCAGGAGCCCCCTGCAATCGAACCTCGAATTGTTTTGTAAACCGCTCACTACTCTTTTCCTTTGTGGCGCCGCCGTTCCGGCGGCTGTGGTTGCGTGTTTCAGGTTCCCGGAAGAGCCAGGGCTATGGCTTGCTATTCTCCGCCATCGCCTTCCCCTTACTCCCCGGAGTCGCAGCACTCCCGCCGGACGCCACCGGCAACCCACGCTGCGCCACCAGTTGCATCGCCCTCTCGATCGGGATGTATGCAGTTCCCGCTTTCTGATCTATCCAGCCGTAGCTGCCCAGATGTTCTTCCTCGTGCATCCGGAAACTATTGATTTCGGTCCGTTCGTCCGATTCCAACCGTGGCTCCGGAAAAGTCTTTTCGATATCCTGCCGCACTTTGGCGGTGTCTGTGTCCCTCGTGCCGGTCTCGGAAACCGGCTTCAACGGGCTTTGCGCTGCCTGGTGAGTTTCAAAATAATGGTCCAAAACACGGTACATTCCGGTCAGTCCGAAATACACCAGAACCCCAAACGCCGCCAGACCGATAAGGAAACCGAAAACCGGCTTTGCCGGTAGGTCTTCGTGTTCGAAACCGCCATTGTGGTTGTGCCGATGTTCATCATTCATGGACAGGCTCCAGAACTTCCCGGGCGGATGGATCGTAAAGCGGCAATAGCGGCATGGAGGCCAGGTTCCGGAAGAAATAGGCCAGCCATAAACCACCCATCCCGATGGGGACCACCACATCGGCCAGGGAAAGATGAAAATGCGCGGAGAAGTTCGGCTCGATGATCCAGAACAGATCCACGTAGTGCATCAGCAAAACCCACACGGCCAGCCACACCAGTTTGGTGATGTCACGCTTGAAGGGCCGGGAAAGCAACAGCGCAAACGGAACCGCAAAGTGGAATACGGCCAGGAACAGGCCAACCCAGGCCCAGCCCCCGCTGAGGCGGGTCATGTACCAGCTAATCTCTTCGGGCAAATTTCCCGCCCAGATAATCAGCCACTGGGAAAAGGAAAAATAAGCCCATACCATGACGAAGGCCAGCATCCACTTGCCGTGATCATGGACAAAGCTGGGGCGCAGCATCTGCGACATGGGCCGGTAGCGCACCAGAATCCTCTCGATCACGACCGCGAAACACATCGCCGACAGCACTTGGCCGATAAGAATGATCAAGCCATAGATGGTGGAAATCCAGGAAGGATCGATGGACATGACCCAGTCAATGGCGGCGAAAGAAATGGTAAAGGCGTACAGAATCAGCCCCGGCCCGCTGACTGCCTTAAAGCGATGCGAATTGTCGCGCGCCCCGGGGTGGTCGCCTTCGGCGGACCACCTCGACAAAACGAACGACAACACGTTCCAAATCGCGAAGTAGATTATGGCGCGCACCAGGAACCCATTCTTCGACAGATAGGTGTGCGTGATGTCCTGCAAATGGGCGCGCAGGTGTTCGTTGGTCACGGTGTTCAGTGGCCGTGCCCAGATATACAGGCGGGGCAGTCCAAACAAAAGAGGGATAAACAAAATGCTCATCAGGGGAATGCAGCGCATGGCTGCGCCCATCAGACGCCGCACCACCACTCCCCAGCCGCCGCCGGTTAGATGGCGGATCATCAGGATGGCCATGCAGCCGAGCGTCACCCCCAGCCATGCCATCAGAGCCAGCAAGTATGCGGGGAAGAACTCATTGGGCCGTTCGATGGCGACGGCCAGAGAGATGGCCGAGAAGATCAATCCCACCAGCAACGAGCGCTGACCTATCGTCTTGACAATGGGCGGGGCGGCGAAATCCATGGGAGTCAGCTGGGCTGTGCTCATTTCGACTCCTCCGGGGACGCGTTTGCCGGCTGCGGAAGCGGGACGGGCAAGGTCGCCCCGTTCCCCGGCAGTTCCAATTCCGGTGGAACCGAGGGCACCGCTTGCCCCTTGGGCACGTCGGCCACGGTCGCATCCTGGCTCAACTGCAGCGCCTTGATGTAGGCCACGATGCACCAGCGGTCGCGCGCCGGAATCTGCGAGGCGTAGTCGGGCATAATTCCAAAACCATTGGTAATCACGTCGAACATGTAACCGAGCGGCGCCTGGCGCAAGCGCTCGATGTGAAACGAGGGCGGCTTGCGCGGAAAGCCGCGCGCGGGCACGAGTCCGTTGCCATCGCCCACCCGCGAATGACAAGGGGCACAATAGATGTTGTAGCGCTCCCGTCCCCGCGCCAGCACTTCGTCTGTCGCCGGAAAAGGCAGGGAGTCCCCGGGGTTGCTGCCAATTTTCCCGGTATAGAAATAGGTATCTTCATGCAGCTGTCCGCGCGCCACCGTACCTTCCACGGGATCGCGCGCCGAACGCATATCGCTGAAGAAGTCGCTTTTTGCGAAGGGCTTGTAGCGCGGCTGATCGTGCATATCCTGGCGGCAACCGGCCAGGCCAACGATCGCCATACACAACAACGCCGTGAATACGAAACGAAAACCGGGGTGACACGCGCGTGCGTTACCCGGCGCTGCAGGTTTAATTTTGGCCGCGAGCTTAACTGGGCACCTCCGAGATGGACCGAGGGTTCAGCCCCTCCAGAAATTTGCGCGTCGCCGCGGCCTCGAATTTCTTGTCGGAAGCAAACACGATCAGGAAGAACCGGTCCTTGGTGGCAAAGGCAAAGCGCGGCACATTGAAAACCGGGTGATAGGGCATGGGCAAGCCGTTGAGCGCCAGCATTCCCAGAACCGCAAAAATCGCGCCGAACAGAATCGTCATTTCAAACGTGATCACAATGAACGCCGGCCAGGAATTCAGCGGCCGGCCGCCAATATTCGTGGGATAGCTCACCGCCGCCATCCAGTACTGCATGAGAAATCCTGTCGTTCCACCGATAATCCCGCCGATCAGTGTGACCAAAGGCACCAGATCATGATGGAAGCCGATCGCCTCCGCCAGACCTTCCACCGGAAACGGGCTGTAGGCGTCAATTTTCTTGTACCCGGCTTCGCGGGTGCGATCCGCCGCCGCCACCAGATCAGTGGGGCTATCGAATTCCGCCATCAGCCCATAATTCGAGGTATGCTTCATTCCGCTGTGCCCTCCGCCTTTACCTCGGCCTCCGGCAGCAAGGTGCGCATTTCAAAGATCGAGATCATCGGCAGAATACGCAGGAACAGGAACATACAAGCCACGAAGAAACCGAGCGTTCCGATGAACACGGCCCAGTCCCAGCGCGTCGGGTAGTACATACCCCAGGACGAAGTGAGGAAGTCTCGTTGCAAACTGACCACGACAATGATGAAGCGCTCCAGCCACATGCCGGTCAATACCACGGTAGAAATCAGGAATAAGTAGATGGGCTTGGTTCGCATTTTGCGAATCCACAACAATTGCGGAATAAAGATGTTGCAGGTGAGCAACGATAAATACCAGAAGCGATAAGGCCCGTGCAGCCGATTCCAAAGGGTGAACAGGTCATAGCGGTTGCCGCTGTACCAGCCCATGAAAGCTTCAATCCCGTAGCCGTACGCCACAATCAGCCCGGTCGCCAGCATCACCTTGGCCGAGTTCTCCAGATGCCGCTGGGTGATGAAATCCTCCAGGCCGTAAATCTTGCGGATGGGAATGGCCAGCATCAGCACCATGGCAAACCCGGAGTAAATCGCGCCCGCCACAAAGTACGGGGGGAAGATTGTGGTATGCCATCCGGGAACGATGGCGATGGCGAAATCGAAGCTCACCACGGTGTGGACCGAAAGCACCAGCGGCGTGGCCAGCCCCGCCAGCAGCAGGTAAGCCGTTTCGTAACGGTGCCAGTGCCGCGCCGAACCCCGCCAGCCCAGGGAAAGGATTCCGTAAATCATTCGGGCGGCCCGCTTCTCCGAGCGATCCCGCAGGGTCGCCAAGTCCGGCACCAGGCCGATATACCAGAACATCAGCGAGACCGTAAAGTAGGTCGAAACCGCAAACACATCCCACACCAGCGGGCTGCGGAACTGCGGCCAATACTGCATGGTGTTGGGATAGGGAAACATCCAATAGAAAAGCCACGGCCGGCCCATGTGCAGCAGCGGGAACATGCCGGCGCAAGCCACCGCAAACAGCGTCATGGCCTCCGCAAACCGGTTAATCGAGTTGCGCCAGGATTGCCGCAACAGCAGCAGAATGGCGGAGATCAGCGTGCCCGCGTGGCCAATACCAATCCACCACACGAAATTAACGATGGCAAAGCCCCAGGCAATGGGCACGGTGATGCCCCAAATGCCCACACCCCGCAGGAACAGATAGCCGATGGCGTACAGCAATACCATCACAATCAGGAAGGCGATGCCGAAACCGACGTACCAACCGTTGGAAGTCGGCCGGGTCAGCACGATGGAGCTGATCTTGTCCGTAATGGTGGCAAACGTATGCCCGGGCTCGATGACCGGAGCCTTCCTCGTCGTTTGCTGTCTGTCTTCGTCCATGCTCTAGCCGCTCGCCTTGCTTTCCATTTCCGAATTCGGATTGGTGATTTCCGCCAGATAGCTGGTGCGCGGCCGGGTATTCAGATCGGCCAGCAGACCATAGTTGCGCGTCTCTTTCTTGAGTTTGGAAACGCGGCTGTCGGGATCGTTGATGTTGCCAAAAATGATGGCGTCCGCCGGGCAGGATTGCTGACAAGCAGTCTCCAGTTCGCCGTCGGCAATCTTGCGATCTTCCCGCTCCGCATCAATGCGGTGATGATTGATGCGCTGCACGCAGTAGGTGCACTTTTCCATGACGCCGCGGCTGCGCACGGTCACATCGGGATTGCGCATCATCTTGTATTGCGGGGTATTCCAGTCCTGGAACAACAGGAAATTGAAGCGCCGCACCTTGTAGGGGCAGTTGTTGGAGCAATAGCGCGTGCCCACGCAGCGGTTGTAGATCATGTCATTCAGGCCTTCGCTGCTGTGCGTCGTCGCTCCCACCGGACAGACCACTTCGCAGGGGGCGTCTTCGCATTGCTGGCACGGCACGGGCTGGAAGTAAGCCTTGGGATTGTCGCGGTCGCCCTGGTAGTAGGCATCCACCCGCAGCCAGTGCATGTGCCGCCCGATGATCACCTGCTCTTTTCCGACCACCGGAATATTGTTCTCCGACTGGCAGGCAATAATGCAATTGTTGCAGCCGACGCAGGCATTCAAATCAATCGTCATGCCCCAGGCGTAAGCCTCATCTTTATAGTCATAAGGCTTGTAGAGGGTGAGCGACTTGGGAACCTCTTCTTCCTGGGCGAAATTTGGTTCTTTGCGGTACTCCTCAAGACTCGCGGTACGCACCGACGGACGGTGGCCGCCGTCGCCCGTGTCCATGGTCTGGTAGCCCTGCGTCGTTGCCAGTTTGTACGTCCCGCCCGCCTTGGCAATCGTCGCGCCGCTGGCGAACCACGGCGTCGCGCTGGTGCGCAGCGGATACATATCAAAACCCGTGCCCGTTCCGACACGGCCGGCCCGCTTCCGGCCATAGCCCAGAAATACGGTGATGGAATTGTCCGGATGGCCGGCCTGTATCCAAACCGGCGCGGTCACGGTTTTCCCATTGAGGCTGATGTGAATGAGGTCTTCTGTCGCCAGCCCCATCCGGTCCGCCATTGCCGGGCTGACCATGACCGGATTATCCCAGGTCATCTTGGTCATGGGCTTGGGCAGTTCCTGCAGCCAGCCGTTGTTGGAAAATTCCCCGTCGTAAATCGAAGGATCGCGGCGGAAATTGATTTCGATACCGCCCCCGGCACCATCACTCGCCGCGGGAATATTTGCCGCCTTGGCGCTGACCTGCTTAGCCGCAAACGCTGTGCCCGCAATCCAGCCATCGTTCAGCGATTTTCGCCAGAACATGTCGAAGTCGGATACCGGGCTCTGCTTCTTCCAATACGCCTGCACCACCTCGTGGCCCGAGCTTTCCGCGGCTCCGGCAAGGGCGGCGACGAACTCATGGGCGCTCTTGCCGCCATACAAGGGGGCAATCAACGGCTGCACGATGCTTACCGTGCCGTCATAGGCGCGGGTGTCGCTCCAGGCTTCGAGATAGTCGGCCTCGTTAACATGCCAGTGGCACAGCTCGGCAGTCTCGTTCTGGTAGAGCCCAAAATGTACTCGCAACGGAATGTTGGTGTTCTTCAGAGCATCGGCAAATCCGAAATCCGCCGGCGCGTCATACACCGGGTTTCCTCCCATGATGAACAGCAGGTCCACCTTGCCGCCGCGCATATCGGCCACTAAGTCTTTGAGCGAGTCGGTCTGATTTACCGGATTGGCCAGCACCGGGTCGGTATAGAGGACCGTTCGGCCGACATTGCCCAGCGCCTGATTCATGGCATGAGCCAGGGCATGCACCGCCGGCGGCTGATGATCGCCGGCAATGACCACGCACGAGCCGCGATTGCCCTGAAGATCCTTGGCGACCAGGCTGGCAAAGGTCTGCGCTTCTCCACTCAGCTGCCCGGCGCTCCCGCCGGCTCCCACGGAGGCCGCGAGCGCGCGAGCAAAAGCTTCGATCTGCGCCGCGGTCACTGGAATCCGGTGATCCGCCTTGGCGCCGGTCGAACTCATCGCGCTCTCGACCACATACAACCGGCTCAGATTACCGGTCTCTGGATTGCGCCGGCCGGCGAAATCGCGAATGTAGCGCACGTTGCCGGGAAATCCGGCGTAAAGAAAATCCGCGTCGAGCGAGAGAATTACATCTGCTTTCGAAAAGTCGTAGCGAGTTTCCACCGGCTGACCAAAAGCCAGCTTCGCGCCTTCCAGCACGTTGTCGCGATTCGCCGGCTCATATACGTGCAGCTTCGCCTGCGGATATTGCTGCAACAACGCCCGCATCTGATCGGCTAACGTAGGCGACGAAAACGGCCGCGTCAGAATGCGAATGCCCGAACCCTGCACCGCCTTGTGGGCCGCCAGCGACCCGCGCATGGCGGTCACAAAATCGCCCCAGCTGCGCACGTCTCCAAGATAAGTAATGGTTTGCGAGCGGTCCGGGTCGTACATCCCCAGAATCGATGCCTGGGCAAAAATATCGGTGCCACCCTGGCTTGCCGGATGCTGGTCGTTTCCCTCGATCTTGGTGGGACGGTAAAGATGGCTCTCCACCAGCACCGGATTGGCATATCCGCTCAAGGTAAATGCGGTGGCATAAAATAACGGACGCCCGGGAATCGTTTCTTCCGGCTGCTTGACGTAGGGGACAATCGCTTCCATCGGCTGCTTGGTGCAGGCAGTCATGCCCGCCATGGCCAGCGATGCGCCCATCAGCTTGAGAAAGCCGCGCCGCGAAGCCGAATCCAGCCATTCCGAAGCGCCCTTGGGGAACTCCCGGTGCATCATCTCGCGAAATTCTTCGCTGCCCGCCAGTTCCTGCAGGCTGCGCCAGAACTCCGGCCCTTTGGTCTCAGCTACGCGGGCGCGGGCGGAGTCCAAATCCAGCTTGTCCTTTTTGCCGGGGCAAATCTCTTCGCGCTGCGGCTTGCCGTTTTGTTCTTCTGTATTCATTGCTGAATGCTCATCCGAACCTTCCAATCTGTCATCCTGACCGGAGCGGCGATTCGCGAAGCGAATTGTCGCGCAGTCGAAGGACCTCTAACGCCGCCACTGACGCGCATTTGCCTCAACGAGTTCTCTCACTACAGCCTCACCGATGGCAGGTGGAACAACTGGTAATATCCCTTACCGTCCTCAGGTGATACTTCTGCTTCAGATCCAACCCCAGGGAAGCCTGGTCCGCATAGGCTTTGCCATCCACCACCACCGGCTGGCTGCCCGACGGCGGCTCGTAGCGCATGTTGAATACCTGGCTGCGCGGCCGCAAATATTGCTCCGTATTGCGATGGCAGTTGAGGCACCACTCCATCTGCAGCGAGGCGTAGTTGTACATCAATGGCATGTGGTTCACAGGGCCATGACACGTGTTGCAACCAACCCCCTTATTAATGTGAATGCTGTGATCGAAGTACACGAAGTCCGGCAAGTCGTTGGCTCGCGTCCACATCAGCGGCATGCCCGTGCGGTAACTCTCGCGCACCGGCTCCAGCAGTTTGGCGTTGGTCCAAATCTGGGAGTGGCAATTCATGCAGGTTTTGGTGGGAGGAATGCCGGCGAAATCGGAAACTTCGACCGAGGTGTGGCAGTAACGGCAATCAATGCCCAGCGCCTCTACGTGGTGCTGATGGCTGAAGGGCACCGGCTGGGGCCGCGCTACCTCGGCGTAAGTGACGTAGGGAGAACGCTGGAACTCATTCAGTGCCCAGCCCAGGGCGGCCAGCACAAAAACTGCACCATAAATCGTGGCCCGCGCGATCGTATTAGTGCTGCGATGGAAAATCTGCATGGATTAAGTGCGTTTCCGTCCAGCAGGGCCATCCTCTTGGCCCCGGCTCCGTGCCGCACTACTCCATCGTGCGGCCACACTGCAGTGAGCTACTTTGGGAAAACTCGCGATTATAACATCATCGTCGTTTTGTGTCGCGTCTTAACTATCGCAGGGTAATTAAATTTGTTCCGGGCAAGAAAAATCCTTGGCCTTCTTCGCATTTTGCGCCAGCCGGCAATCCCGGCCGCCGGTTAGCGGACATTCATGACCAGCAATCGCGGCTCAGTCATCTCCTCAATGGCGTAGCGCAAGCCTTCACGGCCCAGGCCCGAGTCCTTCACTCCCCCGTAAGGCATATTGTCGATGCGAAAAGTCGGCACATCTCCGGCAATCAGCCCGCCCACTTCCAGTTCTTCGAACGCCGTGAACAACCGCTTCACATCGCGGGTGAAAACTCCCGCCTGCAATCCGTAGGGGGAATTGTTCACCCGCCGCAAGGCATCATCGAAACTATCGTAGGCTTCCAGCGTAACCACCGGCGCGAAAATCTCCTGACAATTCACCTTCATCTCCGGCTCGGTTCCGGTAAGGACCGTCGGTTCCATCAGGGAACCGTTGCGGTGTCCTCCGCACAGCAGGCGCGCGCCGCCGCGCACCGCCTCCTCCACCCACTGCGCCGCGCGAGCCGCATCGCTCTCGCGGATCATGGGCCCCAGATCGGTGGACTCATCCAGCGGATCGCCGGTTCGCAGCCTGGCCACGCCCGCCAACAAAAGTTCGGTGAACTTGCCGAACGCCGAACTCTCCACCAGGATGCGCTGCACGGAAATGCAGCTTTGGCCGGCATAGGTAAACCCGCCGGCCACGCAGCGGCTGGCCGCGAACTCCAGGTCGGCATCGCCATGAACGATCACTCCGGCGTTGCCTCCCAGTTCGAGCAAAACTTTCTTTTTCCCCGAGCGCTGCTTGATTCCCCAACCCACGGCCGCGCTTCCCGTGAAGCTGATGAGCTTAAGCCGGTCGTCGCTCACCAGAAGTCCCGCGTCTTCATTGGAAAGCGGCAGAACATTCAGCGCACCATCCGGCCAGCCCGCCTGCTGCACCGCTTCCGCCAGCAAAAGCGCAGTTAATGGAGTCTTGGAACCCGGCTTCAGCACCATGGGACAGCCCGTGGCAATGCTGGGCGCTATCTTGTGCGCCACCAGGTTCAGGGGAAAATTGAACGGCGTGATCCCCGCCACCGGCCCCACCGGAAACCGCCGCACAATGCCCCAGCGTCCCACGGTGAATTCCTGCCAGTCGAGGGGAAGATACTCTCCAGAAATGCGCGTACTCTCCTCGGCCGCCACCGTGAAAGTAAAAATCGCGCGATCCACTTCGCTGCGCGCCGCCTTGATCGGCTTTCCTGCCTCTTGCGCGATGGTGTGGGCGAACTGTTCTTTGCGCTCGGCAATGCTGTGCGCCACATGCCGCAGCACGCGCTGCCGCTCGAAAGCCGGCAGCCTGCGGGTGGTGCCGAAGGCCTTCACCGCAGCCGCAATGGCCGCTTCGGCGTGCTCACGGCGGCCTTGAAAGACCCGCCCTACGACCGCGCCGTCATAGGGAGAGTGGACATCGAGGGTCTCGCCTTCGCCGAGCCACTTGCCATCCAACAGGAAATTTTGTGTGCTGACGGGAGTTGCGGTCATCTGGGCCATTGCCGTCGCTGCCTCCCTGGGAGTGGATCGTTTGATTATAGAACTGTCGCGCGCAGTTGGTTGCGAGGATCGGTAGTGGTACAGTTTTCAGTTTTTCTCTTGCGTTCTCGGCGGCATTTCTTTGCGGCCGCGGCGGTTAAGAGCTTTTCGGTTCAAGTAAATCAAGAGCTTTTCACCGCAGAGGACGCCGAGGCAGCGCTAAGAACGCCGAGTGAAGACCAACTAAGGCGACTCACAATGACCTATTGCCAAGCCCGATTCTGAACGATAATAGCTGTTCTTTTCATGGACTCATTCCCAGACTCCATTCTTGAGCTTGCCGGGTTGCTGCGGAACCGGGCCATTTCTCCCGTCGAACTCACTCGGGATTGCCTTGCCCGTATTGAAAAGCTTAATCCAACGCTCCATGCCTTCATCACCGTCACTGCCGATTCTGCCCTTGCCCAGGCCCGGCAAGCCGAGGCTGAAATTCTAGGCGGACAATGGCGCGGGCCTTTGCATGGAATTCCGCTCGGGCTGAAGGACATCATCGATACCGCCGGCATTCGCACCACCGCTGCCAGCGCCGTATTCAAGGACCGAATCCCCGAGCAGGATGCCGACGTAGTCTCGCCGCCTGAAAGCCGCAGGCGCGGTGCTGATTGGTAAGCAGAATCTCCACGAGTTCGCCTACGGCGGCAGTTCGCTCATCAGCTACTTCGGCGAGGTGCACAATCCCTGGAACCTGGACCACATCGCCGGCGGCTCTTCCGGCGGTTCCGCCGTGGCCGTGGCTGCCGAACTTTGCTGCGGGTCCATCGGCACCGACACCGCAGGTTCGATTCGCGAGCCGTCGGCGCTGTGTGGCGTCGTCGGGCTTAAACCGACCTACGGCCGGGTAAGCGCGCGAGGCGTGATCCCTCTTTCCACTTCGCTCGATCATGTGGGACCGATCGCCCGCATGGGTTGCCGATGCGACAGCCATCCTGCAGGCCGTCGCCGATCCGACGGCTCGGGACAGCAGCGGCTCGGCCGTCTCCGTCCCCGATTATCTGGCAGCGCTGGAGCGCGAAGCGCGCGGTCTTCGCGTGGGAGTTCCGCGCTCGCACTTCTATGAAGATCTCGATCCCGAAGTTGCCGCCGCCGTCGCACAGGCGTTGGAAGTCATCCAATCCCTGGTCGCCAGCCTCAGGGAAATCAGCCTTGCTGCCGAGAGCAAGCGGGAACTGCAAAGCTACGAAGCTTACCTCTACCACTCGCAGTTTCTCGGCGACTGGTCCGATCTTTACCAGCCGGAAACCCTGCGCCGGATTCTGGCCGGACGGACAACGGAGTGGGCAGGTTATACCAGCAGCATTCTGGAACTGAGAGAAAGCCGTAGGAGAATCGCATCGCTCTTCGCAGACGTGGACTTACTCGTCACTCCAACAGTTCCCGTTCCCGCGCCACCCATCTCAGCATTCCGGGAACGCCCCGAAGCGCAACGCCCCCGCGAACTCCTTCTCTTACGCAACACGCAGCCGTTCAATGTGTGGGGATTGCCCGCGATCTCGCTTCCCTGTGGATTCACCCGGTCCGGCCTGCCAATTGGCCTGCAAATTGCCGGTCCGCATTGGGGAGAAACCGACATTTTGCGCTTAGCACATCGCTATGAAGAGGCAACCAATTGGCACAGGCGGCAGGATGGTTCCTCGCGGTCGCTCCATAGCCCGCGCTGAACCTTTTGCGAGCGGGACGGAGCAAGCCCCATCCCCACACAGTCTCCGTCCTCACATAGTCTGGGGTACTGGAAGGGGTTTCTGGAAGGGGTTCAGCCCATGACCTGCTTGATCAAGTGCAGTTCATCGCGGATGAGCCGCGGCAGAAGGAATTCGGTGCGGACCTTGGCATGTCCGGCGCGGCCGAAGCCTTCGGCAATGTCTCGATTTTCCAGAAGGGACAGAGTCTTTGCCGCACAGTCCTCCACAGTTTCCACCAGGTATTCCTCATATCCTACGGGAAACTGCATAGGGATTCCGCCTGCATTCCCTGCTACAATCGGCTTGCATTTCCAGAATGCTTCCGCGATCACCAACCCAAAGCCCTCGCGAATCGATTTCTGGAGAACCACATCGGCAGTGCGTTGGAAGGCATTGACCTCCATATTGCCGACGCCGGTCAAGTTGGTAAAAACATGCAGGTCGGGGTCGTTCAACGCCTGCGCGTTGATCATCTCGAGAATGTCCCAGCCCTGCGGATCATCCCCTGCCATGGCGCCCACCATCGCCAGTTGAACTCCGCTGACGTGCTCCTTCACCAACCGATACGCGCGAATCACCCCGAGCGGATCCTTCCAGGGATCGAATCGTGAAACCTGCAGCAGCAATGGCCGGTGAAGATCAATTCCCATTTCACCGATGGCGCGACGAAAGACTTCAGCCGGCAGGTTCATATTTTTGGTGGAAACCGGATCGATCGCCGGCGGAATAAATGCCACACGGCTCATGGCGAGATCGGCGGGCTGGAAGGCCTTCATGGTGAAAACGGCGGCATCGTAGTCCTGAATGTACGGCCGCAGAAACTCCCAGATCGCCTGGTTCGGCTGTGAGCTGTCAATGTGGCAGCGCCAGATCCATTTATGCTTGTGCCCGGAGTTCTTGAAGTGCCGAAGCGCTGCAGGCTGCGGATCATGGACGACGAACACGTCGTAGTGATCGGGCAGCATTTCCGCGCTCAGGCGATTGTGTTCGAGATACGCCTCTTTCATCGCGGCGGTCAGGGGGACTTTCCCTCCCTGCAAACCATTGTGGAAGCTCTTGGTTACGGTGAAGAAGTCTTTGTCACCGTAGATCAAACGCCAATCGGTCTCGATCCCAAGAGCCAGGTACACCGGGATCAGGCGGCTTAGCAACTCTGCCACTCCGCCCCCGGCAGCGGTGGCGTTGACCTGACAAACGCGCAGGCCTCGCAGATGCTGGCTCAGTTCGCGAATCTCGTCAATCAGTTCGTCGCCAACCCACTTGCGGTAGTTTTCCAGGTCAATGGACTCGGAACTGTTGTGGCGTCCGACCGCCACTTTGGGCAAAAGTATTGGATCTCCCACGAGTGCTTTCCCTTCCTAGCCCGCAGGCCGTTGGTTCTACCGCCCCGCACAACGCTGAGACCAAATCGCCTTCGGGTTATTTCCCTGAGACCGGCTGCTTGTTCACGAGGTTGTACAGCCAGGCAAACACCAACCCGGCGGCAGCTCCATCTACCGTTCCATAAAGAGCGCCAATCATGACGTCGCCGAAGGTTCGCGAAGCGTGAAAACCCGGATACACAGAGCTGATTACGCCAAGGAATGCTGCCCCATATGTGGGAATGCCAATATTCACCAGGCCAAGCAGCAGGAGCGCACCACCCCATAGCAGTCCGCCGGAGATGGCCATTGCTTTCGTGGAGAGCCGCATTTGTTTTCCTCCTCGTTAAGATTTAAAGATTGCCGGCGGGAACATGCTTCTCTTTAAGAAGCGGGCCGGACCTGCGATCCGACTGAGTTAACGTTCCCAGCATACTACCCCCTTGAGGATCGAACACCCGATAAGCTGCGAGCTTAATGAAGTCGTTGATCACAAACCAGACTAGAGCGTAACCCCAGATCAGCAAAGCCCAATGCCAACTCACGGGCGCCATAAAAAAACCGTAGACTGCGGCCAGCGTAGCCAAAACCTTGGTGACGATGGCGGCCCAGAGGAGGATGGGCGAAGGGGCAATAGACCAAAACGGCCGGCGAGTGCGGGTGACGAAAATCGTCAGGTGCCCGGCAACTGCCAGCTTGAGAAACATGAATGTCTGAATGACCTGCCGGTTCAGATGAAAGATGCGCTCGGCAAGATAGAAAAGAAGAAAGCTGGCGACCACACCGGCAATGCCCAGAACTGTGGAGATGCCGAGCACTAACGGCATGTTCCAGGCTTCCGGCCGATTGGAGTAGCGCACGCGATCGTAGGCAATGGCCAGAATGGGACCATCGTTCAGCAAAGCCAGCAAGACGATCATCACCGCGGTGACGGGATAGAAATTGAAAACCAGAATGGAAAGCGTCATGAACAGCAGGAGGCGAATGGTTTCCGCGATGCGATAAATGGCGTAGCTATTCATCCGCTGAAACATCTTGCGGCTTTCTTTGATGGCGTCCACGATGACTGAGAGTCCCGGGTTCAGCAGCGCGATATCGGCGGCGGCACGGGCCGCATCGGTGGCGCCGGAAACGGCAACGCCCGCGTCCGCGAGTTTGAGTGCAGGCGCATCGTTCACACCATCGCCGGTCATGCCAACGATGTGATTCTGCTTTTGCAGCGTTTCCACCAGATGGAATTTATGTTCGGGGAACACTTGCGCGAAGCCATCCGCTTGCTCGATGGCTTGCACCATCTGGCCGCTCTCAAAGTGCCTGGTTTCGGCGAGAACACTCGCATCCAGGATGTTCTGCCCCAGGCCGAGCTGGCGAGCCATTTCTTTGGCTATGGCAAGCTGGTCGCCTGTGACCATCTTCACCTTTATGCCCATTTGGGAAGCGGTGGCGACGGTTTGTTTTGAATCTTCGCGCGGCGGGTCGAACAGCGGCAGAACGCCAAGAAATTTCCAATGCGCGTCTTCATCACTGCGCGCCACACCTAAGGAGCGGAAGCCACGCGCGGCAAAATCATTGACCGCTTTTTCGGCGGCTCCGTGCACCTGTGCGGCATCGCTGGCGAGGTCGAGAATGACCTGCGGTGCGCCTTTGGTCACACGAAACTGAGACTGGGGCGATTCCTGGATGGTCGCCTCGGTGCGTTTGTGAACCGGATCAAAAGGAAGAAAGTGCAAGACTCGGTATCTATCTAAATCATGTGCGTCCTTCAGCCCGGCCAACACCGCAAGGTCGATGGGATCCTGGCTTTCTGCGTGGGAAGCGAGCGACCCCGCGAGGATGACCTCCTGGGGAGAAATACCACTCACACAAAATGGATCTCCCAGGGTCAGCTTGTTTTGCGTGAGAGTACCGGTTTTGTCGGAACAGAGGACATCAATGCCCGCGAGCTCTTCCATAGCGGCGAGCCGTGTGACAATTGCGTGTTTCCGGGCGAGGGTACGGGCGCCGACCGCCATCGTAACGGACAAAACGGCGGGCATTGCGACCGGCACCGCAGCGATGGTCAGCACCAGGGCAAACTGCAGAGTGGTAAGCATGGGATTGCCGCGGAACAAAGCGGCGACCAGAATCAGAATGACCAGACCCAGAGCAATAAATATGAGGTAGTCGCCGATTTTTAGCACAGCCCGCTGGAAATGGCTGACGTTGTGCGCTGTCTGCACCAGATGCGCTGTCTTGCCGAAGTAAGTGTTCTGGCCGGTGGCATAAACCAGGGCGTCAATTTCTCCTTGCTTGAGCACCGAACCGGAGTAAACGGACTCACCGGACTTGCGCGTGACCGGCAAAGATTCTCCGGTCAGGGCCGACTGATCCACCTGCACGGGATCGCCTTCGAGCAATTGAGCATCCGCGGGGACAATGTCTCCGAGCCGGATATGCATGAGGTCGCCCGGGACCAGTTCACGCGCCGGGATATTCGTCCAGGCGCCATCTCGTTTCACTCTCGCCTGCAGAGCCAGGGTGGCCTTCAGCGCTGCGATGGCATTGCCTGCCTGAAACTCTTCCCAAAATCCCACCCCTGCGTTCATGAGAAGCAGGGCGAGAATAATGGCAAAGTCTTCCCAATGCCTTACGAGCAGAGAGAGAATTGCCGCTACTTCGATCATCCACGGAATCGGCCCCCAGAAATAGGAGAGGAACTTCAGGAGGGGATTGACCTTTTCTTCCGGCAGTTCGTTGGGGCCATACTGCCTCAGCCGCGATTGAGCATCTTCGCTGATGAGCCCCCCGCCTGAAACATTCAGTCTCGCCTTCAATGATTCGAGTGGTAAAGCCCCAAGGTGGTCCGCCTCATGGCGGGAAGACGATTTTTGAGGAAGGGCCAAGGAAGTTCCTCCTTACATTAGGAACTGCGTTGCGGATGTCCTGATTGGGGTTCTTACCTATGATGCCACACAGATCGATGACACGAGAGACGCTCCCTGAAGTTTCACCACTTCAAACGCAATCTTGTACTTCCGTGCCAGCGAGTAACCATTACGATCCCCTGATGCGAAAAGCACCTGCACTTCTGTGATCTACCGTAAGCGGCTAATCCATTTCATACTGCCGGAACAATACAGGAAAACACGTAGCCCTCTCAGAGAAGTTCGTAGACGCCTTCCACTCCCCCCTTTTTTGAGTCGCGTGTGCGCATTCCTGCCTGCTTCACCAAATCACGCGCATCGGAGGGAATTAATGTCTGGTGGTAGATTTCTCTCGGTTCTTGTTTCCATCGGCATCCTCATGGCAATAACAACCTGTTCATCGGCTACCGTGTATTACGTGGACTCCGCTGCCGGCAGCGACAGCCACAGCGGAACCTCGTCTTCAGCCCCGTGGAAAACGCTGGCTAAAGTCAACTCGCATTCGTTTGCGGCCGGAGACCAGATCCTGCTCAAGCGGGGAAGCACATGGAGAGAGCAACTGAATGTGCGTTCCTCCGGCAGTTCAAGCAAACCGGTCGTGTTCGGTGCTTACGGCAGCGGGAACGCGCCTTTGATTAACGCCTCGGACCTCGTCGGACACTGGTCGTCTGCGGGAGGGCACATTTACCGGGCTTCCATTTCCTGGTCGCCGTCGCATGTCTGGTACAACGGCGCGCTTTTGATCAAAGTTTCCAGCTATGGCGCTCTGACGGCCGCTAAGGAATGGTTTTATTCCTCTGGCACCCTGTATGTGTGGGCGCCAGGGAGTGCCAATCCGAACGGCCATGCGGTCGAAGCCGACCACCGCTCGCGGGCCATTGATATTAACAGCCGTTCCTATATCACTATTGACGGCATCGCGATGAAGAACAGCACTTCCAGCCTGGTGGCAGGCTGGAACGCCCCGCATATCCGGGTGCAAAACTGCACGCTGAAGAATGCCTGGATCGGCGTCTACGTAACCGCCAAAAGCCCGGACCTGATAGTAAGCCGGTGCACCATGACGGTGGATTCCGGCTACTCGGCACGCAATTTCGTTCTCATCAGTTCCTCCAGCGCAGATGGCCCGGTGGTTGCCAACAATGTGGTGGGCGATTTGCATGGATTCGTAGCCATCATGTTCAACGACGTGAATTTCGCGCAGGCGTACGGCAATACGATTACGGGCAGCGGGAGTGGAATTGAAGTGGCCGCTACGACGCGCAGCGTCACCGGCGCGCAGATTTACAATAACGCCGTCTTTAACAGCGATCACCGGCTGGTAGATGGTGAGAGCATAAAACTTCGCGGAACCTCTCACTACACGGTCACAGCAAAGATTTATCGTAACTATGTCAAAGGAGGGCCCTACACGTGGGATGGAATCGGAGGATGGTATGCGGTCAATAGTGAGATTTACGGGAACATCGTGATGGGCTCTGCCAGATACGGAATGCAGTTTACGAATTCGAACAATAACTCGTTCGCGAATAACACGCTCTATAACAATCCATTGGCCGGGATCTCTCTGTACACACGCGGCTCAGCGCAGGTAAAGAACAACATCATTCAGGGCAGCGCCACCGGCATTTCGTCCGACTCGAGCGTAAAGGTCTCGGAAGACTACAACCTTTTCTATAAGGTTGCGGCGCTACGTTCCGTTCACATCTCTGCCGGATCGCATACAAAAATTCAGGACCCCGTATTCGTCGTCAGCTACCCAAAAAGCAGCAACGATTTCAAACTTAGTTCCCATTCTCCGGCTATCGGTGCGGGTACCAATCTTGGATCTCCGTACAACATGGTAATGGATCCGAGAAGCGCGGTTTTCCCGTATGCGGCGGTGAATGAGAATACGTATGGAAGCTGGGAGCGAGGTTCTTTCATCTACCGGTAATTGGCTGGGTGGCAAGCCTGCTTCGAACAGTCACCGTTACGAACGTAAATTGACCCTCAGGAGCGTGCTTGTTACTTTCGCCACATTCAACGCCGCACCGGGAAAGGCCTCCCATTTGTGAAAGAAGCGACCAAACCCAAGACCAGCAGCCAGAAAGCACCCGCGAAGAAAAAGCACGAGGACGGTCGCGCCGAGCGCAATGACAAACGCGTTCACGTTGCGCTGCCGCTGCGCATCACGTTCTGGGACAAAGAGAAGAAACCGGGGCTTGAAATGGCCTGCACATACGATATTTCGCCGCGTGGCGCAAGGATCAGCCGGCTGCGCTGCGTCAAGGAGACGGGAGAGATCGTCGCCATTGAACGCGGCCGCAACAAATCCTTCTGCCGGGTAGTTTGGGTTGGCGATCCCAATTCTGAGCTAAGCGGACAGATTGGGCTGCAGTGTGTGGAAAGCGACCGGCCAATGTTTGAAGTCGAACTGCGGGAACTGGAGAATGTTTTTGAGCCTGTTACCCGTGAGGCTACAGCGCCCAACTCCACTCGCCTGGCGGGTGGAAAAAACCGCAGGCAGCAGGACCGAATCGAGTTTGAGGGCGTCGCGGAATTGCTGAAGCCCGGGCGCAACGGTGAAAAGGTAAAGCTGAAAAATGTCTCGGAGCTGGGCTGCCTGGTCACCACCCGGGAGGTGCTGCTTCCGGGGACTGACCTGAAACTGGTGCTTCACGTTTCCAATTACAAACTGAATGTCAAAGGAAAAGTGCGGCACTCTGCCCTGGACCTGGGAATTGGCATCGAGTTCACTGAAATGCGCAAAGGCGACCAGAACATGCTCAAGTACCTGCTCCAAAAGATCGAAGACGACAATCTGGAAGAGGTCATTGACGTGGACGCCCAGCCATAGGCTGCCAGGCCGTTTCGCCCGGCAAAAATCCCGCTCTTACTTCGCTGCGGTTCCCGCCTTCGTGTGCTCCCGGTCCACATCTTTCAAGCGAGCCGCTTTGCCGCGCAGATTGCGCAGATAGTAGAGCTTGGCACGGCGCACCTTGGACGAGCGCACAATATCTATCTTGTCGATCACCCGCGAATTCACGGGGAAAATGCGCTCGACGCCCTGGCCGAAGCTTATCTTGCGCACGGTGAAGCTGGCCTGCGGCCCGCGGTTACGGGCAATGACAACGCCTTCAAAGGCCTGCAAGCGCTCTTTTTCGCCTTCTTTGATCTTTACGTGCACACGGATGGTATCGCCGGGCACAAAATCGGGAAGGTCGTTCCGCTTGGTTTTGGCCAGTAACTTCTCAATAATCAGGTTCGTCATAGGAGGCTCCTTGGTTCTCAATCTCGCGACTAACTGCTCGTAATCTGGGCCAGCAGCTTCTTGTCTTCTTGGTTCAGCGCCGACTCCTCCAGCAAGTCCGGACGATTGCGCAGCGTCTTCTCCAGCGCGGTTCGGCGGCGCCACTGGCGGATATCTTCATGGTTGCCAGAGACCAACACCTCCGGAACCGCCATGCCGCGGAACTCCGCCGGACGCGTGTAATGCGGGTAATCGAGCAATCCGCCCGCAGCGCACGTGGAACTTGGAACGCTTCCCTGCGCCAGCACAGTTTTCGTGCTGAACGATTCCTGCCGCGTCGAGGCTTCGTTGCCAACCACGCCGGGAAGCAAGCGGGTGACTGCATCCATAATCACCGCCGCCCCCAGTTCTCCGCCGCTCAACACATAGTCACCGACGGACAACTCGCGGTCGGCAAGGTACTGGCCCACGCGCTCATCCACGCCTTCATAACGGCCGCAGATGAGAACGATTCGCTGCAGCGCGGAGAGTTCCTCCGCAACCGCCTGGTCAAACCGCCTACCCTGCGCAGAAAGCAGAATCACGCTTTGCTTCTCAGTCGCACGCCGGTCGCGGGGCGCCATGCCCAGCGCTTCAATACATTCAAAGAGCGGTTCCGGCTTGAGCACCATGCCCTCGCCGCCGCCGAAAGGGCGGTCATCTACGGTGCGGTGCCGGTCATGGGCAAACGCCCGCAGGTCCTGAACTTCAATCCCCACCAGGCCCGATTCGCGCGCCCGGCGGATAATTCCGTAGTCCAAAGGCCCGCGAAAGAAGTCGGGAAAAATCGTGATGACGTCGAACTTCATCGCGGAACCTGAATAATTTGTCATGCTGAGCGAAGAATGAAATTCGCGAAGCGGATTTCATTCGCAGTCGAAGCATCCCTACCTAAAATCCGTGTCGGTTACAGGGATCCTTCGACGCGCCGCGAGGTTTGCTTTGCAACCTCGCGACTTCCTCAGGATGACAGCTTCTTGCTATTTCTCTGACTCTGCTTCTCTTCTTCGGTCAGCGGAGCATTCACTTCCAGCATGCCCTCCGGCAGCCGCATGCGAATTTGCCTTTGCGGAAGATCCACGCCCTGCAGGAACGCGTTCGCATAAGGAATCTCGAATTGCTTTGCTCCCGCTTTCACCACCAGCAAGGGCGCTTCCCCGGCCCCAAATTCCACGTCCTGCACCCGACCGATCTCGCGCTCGCCATCGAACACCACGCATCCGATCAGATCGCTGACGTAAGTCCAGCCCGGCTCCAGTTGCGCCCGCTGCTCGCCCGGAACTTGCAATTCGCAACGCCGCAGCGCTTCGGCATCGGAGATCGAATCAATGCCCGCGAACTTCAGAACCAGCAGCCCTTATGCGGCCAAAGCTCTTCAATTTCCAACTCGCGCCGGGAGCCATCTTCCGCGAGAGCCGATAGCTTCATGCCGGGGTGGAATCGTTCCGCAACCGCCGTATGCAGCTCTGCCGCCACTTCTCCCCGGCGCCCCTGCGTTTTTAGCACCCGGGCCAGCGTAATAAACTCGCCGCTTATTCCAGAATCTCCAGAACGTAACGTTTCTGCGACCTTACTCCGGTGGCGCTGACCAGGCAGCGCAAAGCCTTCGCCGTGCGGCCGTGCCGGCCAATCACTTTGCCCATATCGTCGGGAGAAACCTCCAGCTCCAGAACGGTTTCCCCGTCTTCTTCGACCTGATAGACCAGCACCTCTTCAGGTTTGTCTACCAGAGTCTTGGCAATCTGCTCGACCATGGCGCGCACATCCGGGGTGCGAACATCGGCCGTAGGTTCGCTCATAGCAACTCCAGATCAGTGGGATGAGATATTGCCGTGTCGTCAGCGGATCAGGCGACCGGAGCAGCGGGGGCGGGGGCGGCCTGGGATACGATCTTGCCCACCCGATCCGAAAGCTTCGCGCCCTTGGAAACCCAGTAGTCAATGCGCTCACGCTTCAACTCGATGCTGGCCGGGCTGGTGCGGGGGTTGTAGGTGCCTACCACCTCCACCGGACGGCCATTGCGCGCGCGTTCCTTCTCAATCACCACTACCCGATAATGGGGTTGTTTACGCGCACCCCGGCGCGAAAGACGAATCATCAACACAGAATGGTTTGTTCCTTTCTTGGTTTCCGGCTGCTAACGCTTCCGGCGGGAGTACGACAAACGCTTATTTTTACAGAATTTAGGGGAGATAGCAAGGCCGGGGCCGGGAAACCAAACCGACGGCCTGCCAAGAATCGCCATCGGCGAAATGAGAATCTCGCTTGGGGAGTATTTGCGATATTCTGCCAGCGAGGACGGGCCGGAATTCAGGATCTAATCACGATTTTCAAGGAATGCCCATGAATTGGACTCTTCTTTGCCCCGCTCTCGGACTCCTTCTAACGACGCAAGGCGCCATGGCCCAGTCTTCGACGATTCCCCCTGTTCCATCGGATGGCGAAATCCGCAAGATTCTAGTCGAGCGCATTGACAAAGACCATCAGAGTGTCGGCATCGTGGTCGGCATCCTTGAACCAACCGGCCGCCGGGTGGTTGCTTATGGAAGTCTGACGAAGGACGACAAGCGTCCCCTCAATGGCGACACGGTATTCGAAATTGGTTCGGTCACCAAGGTCTTCACTTCGCTTCTACTCGCCGACATGGTGCAGCGCCGCGAGGTGGCCTTGACGGATCCGGTGGCGAAATATCTTCCGCCGGAAGTCAAAATGCCGGAGCGGGGCGGGCGGCAGATCACGCTGGAAGACCTGGCGACGCATACTTCGGGCCTGCCGCGAATGCCCTCGAATTTCACTCCAAAAGATCCCGCGAATCCCTATGCCGACTACTCGGTCGAGCAGATGTATCAATTTCTCTCCCATTATCAGCTGCCGCGGGACATCGGCTCGCAGTATGAATACTCCAACCTGGGAGGCGGATTACTGGGGCATGTGCTGGCACGGCGGGCGGGAATGAGCTACGAAGAATTGGTGCGGTCGCGTATTTGCGAGCCGCTCCAGATGAAGAGCACCGGGATCACGCTTTCGCCCGACATGAAAGCACGGCTGGCGGCCGGACACAATCAGGACCTGGAGCAAGTTGCCAATTGGGATCTGCCTACGTTTGCCGGTGCGGGAGCTTTGCGGTCCACCGCCAACGATCTGCTGAACTTCCTGGCGGCGAATTTGGGATACACGAAATCGCCGCTGGCGCCCGCCATGGCCGCCATGTTGGCGGTACGCCGTCCCACAGGTATGCCGGGCACCGAGATTGCTCTCGGATGGCATGTCACGACGCGGGACGGACAGGAAGTAATTTGGCACAACGGTGGCACCGGGGGATACCGATCCTTCATTGGGTTCGACCCAAAAAGTCGAATCGGCGTGGTCGCATTGTCGAATACGTCCACGGCGGCCGGAGTGGATGACATTGGCAGGCATTTGCTCAACACCAGTTCGCCTCTGTGGACACCTCCAAAACCACGCACAGAAGTTGCGGTTGATCCCAAGCTATTCGACGGCTACGTAGGGCTTTACCAACTTGCGCCGAATTTCATTTTGACGGTTACGCGGGAGGGCAACCAGTTTTTTGTGCAGGCCACAGGCCAGCCCAAAGCCCAGGTGTTCGCGGAAGGTGCGAAGGATTTCTTTTACAAGGTGGTTGACGCGCAGATCACGTTCCAAACGGACGCTCAAGGCAAGGCGACCGGATTAGTGCTTCACCAGAATGGTCGAGACATGCCGGCAAAACGGATTGAGGGATCGCCGCCGCCGGTCAAGGAACACAAAGTCATCGCGGTAGACCCCAAGCTGTTCGATGCATACGTGGGCCGCTATGAACTGGCGCCGACCTTCATCCTGACCGTAACGCGAGAGGGGAACCAGCTTTTCGTGCAGGCCACCGGCCAGGGGAAGTTCGAAGTATTTCCGGAGAGCGATCGGGACTTCTTCTATAAGGTCGTGGATGCGCAGATCACGTTCGAGATGGACAGTACGGGAAAGGCGACGGGACTGGTCCTTCACCAGAACGGCGTGGACCAGCGGGCGAAGCGGCAGTAGCCGGCTACTTTGTCTGGCTGGCACGGATAACGGCTTCCACGGACGAGAGAATACCGCCTCAACCCTCCCCCGCAGAAAAGCATCCCACCGGTGAAGGCAGTCTGCGCCGCTCTGGCACAGGGCCATTCCACTTTGCGAAAATTGGGAAAATGAGTATTCTGTGTTCAGCGCAAAACCAAGCCCCCATGACCTGGAAATTCAATCTTGCCCTGAGCTGTCCAGCGGTCCTGCTATTGTCGATTAGCTCCGCTGTCGGACAGGCCCAAGTTGCGCAGCAGACTGCCTCCGGCCCTGTCTCCTACGCTTCGGTGAGCCAACTCAACACCATGCTTGCCCAGCTGGAGCAGACCTCCCAGGCAATCCAGAAGGATCTGGCGGACGTGCGCATTCCCAAGTGGAAGGTCGATTCCAAAACCAAGCAGCAAACTGCGGCCAATGCCGAGTCGGTGGAGCGCAACTTAAAAGAGGCTCTCCCAGCCATGATCGCCGAGTTGCGCGCCTCCCCAGAGAGCTTGCCTTCCACATTCAAGCTCTATCGGAACCTGGATGCGCTCTACGATGTTTTCGGTTCGGTGGTCGAGTCGTCCGGCGCCTTCGGTTCGAAGGATGACTTCCAATCGCTGGAAAACGATTTGAATGCTGTCGAGAGATCCCGTCACGCGTTCGCCGACCGTATGGAGGCTCTGTCGGGAGCGAAAGAGACCGAGTTGGCGCGCCTGCGCTCCCAGATGCAGGCCGCACTGGCGGCAGCGGCGGCCGCGCCACCCAAAAAGATCATTGTGGATGACAATGAGCCGGCACCCAAGAAGCCAGCGAAGAAGAAAACCCCCGTCAAGCCCGCGGCCAAAAAATCCACAGCTCCAGCCAGGCAATAAGTTTCCAATCCACGGCATCGCCGTCCTGTCAGTTTGCGCTTCTTTTCAATGGCTTACGCGGATTTCGTCATCATGGCGACTAGAAATCCCTCCTGCCTGTAACCTTTTGGAACCAAAGTTCTTAGGATTCGGGAACTTGTCTGCCTTGCACGGGGTCTATGACAGAGGGCGGGCGAAGTGGAGCTCCGCCGGCCAGGGCCATCTTTTGGAGCAGCGAACAGGGTGAATGAATCTATAATAAGAGCCACGCCATGACGACGCTGGCGGGAGTGAGCACCTTGGGAGATTTCGCATCCGCAATTGGGGTCCGAACGCAGGAAGCCGCCATCGTTGGTGAACTGAAGGCTGGCTCCGAAGAAGCCTATGCCTGGCTGATTGGAGAGTTCCATCAGCCGGTTTACAGCCTGGTCCACCGGGTCCTGAGCGATCCGGCCGATGCGGCCGACACTACACAAGACGTGTTCCTGAAAGTGTTTCGCGGGATGAAGCACTTTCATGGCGAAGCCAGCCTGAAGACCTGGATCTATCGCATAGCCATTCACGAAGCTTCCAACCGGCGCAGATGGTGGTTCCGGCACAAGGGGAAAGAAACCTCCATGGAACCGGCGGGCGCCAGCACGGAACTGGGCCCGGCACTGGGACTGAAAGACGTGCTGGTGGATCAAGGCGACTCTCCCTTCCAGAACGTGCTGCACGAAGAAATTAGAGCCCGGGTCGAAGCAGAACTGCGAAAGGTCTCGGAGCCTTACCGCACCACCCTCATTCTGCGGGATTTGGAAGAGATGTCCTACGAAGAAATTGCCGAAATCACGAATGTTTCCTTGGGGACGGTGAAATCGCGGATCACCCGCGGGCGTGAGGCCTTGCGGCAACGTTTGATGCCTTTTGTCCGTGAAGTAGGGGGGCAGCTGGGGATCGAAGCTCCTGTCGAAAGCAAACCGGGTCGCGGCGAAAGGGCCAGGCGTTCGCCGCATAGCACGGAAGTTGAGGTGGCGTCATGAAGTGCATCCAGGCCAAGTCGTTGTTTTCTCCGTACTTGGACGGTGCAGTAACAGGCAGACAGATGCGCGAGTTGAGTGGGCATCTGGAAACCTGCTCGGATTGTCATCGGAAATATATGTCGTTGCGCAAGGTACAGCAGTTGCTATCGAACATGGGGCCGCGAAAGGCGCCCTCGGATTTGGCTCTGCGGCTGCGGGTGGTCATTTCCCAAGAGGCGGCCAGGGTTCGCGAGCCGTATTGGGCAGGAGCGCGGGTTCGTCTGGAGAACACGTTGAATGCCTTTATGGTTCCTGCCATGGCAGGGCTGACAACGGCAGTCATTATTTTCGGCGTAATGATGGGCTTCCTTGCGCAACCGGCGCAAGCCGGCAGCGCCGATGTGCCGCTGACCTTCTACACCGCGCCGCAGTTGCAACAGTCCGCCTTTGCCCCGCCGGTGTTGGAGTCCATGCGTGACGATTCCCTGGTTATTGAAACGGTGGTGGATTCCCATGGCCGGGTGCAGGATTATCGCGTTTTGTCGAACGACAGAGAGCCCAGTGAGTTGTCGTCGGAAGTAAAGAATGCGTTGATTTTTACTACGTTCCGGCCCGCGACTTCCATGGGTCGCCCAACTTCCGGCCGGGTCATCTTGTCTTTCTCGAAGGTCAGGGTTCGGGGATAGCTTCAGTTTTCTCAGCGAAAATCGTGCGATGAAGTCTCGGCGGCGCTGACCGCCAAAGGCCGGATAGCCTGCGCCTTGAGATGAATCACACTGTCCTGGTTTTGCACGATCCCTGACACCCAGACAAACCGCTCCCGCAAAACAACCATTCGGTTTTTTTCGTAGAAATCTGGACTAATGATCACCCGCGCTGTCCCGGTTTCGTCCTCCAGCGTTAAGAAGATGATCCCTTTTGCGGTTCCCGGCCGCTGGCGGGTGATGACGCAACCGGCGACAGCGGCTTCCCTTCCATGTGCCATGTGCTTTAGTTCCTCAGCGGATTTCACCCCGCGCCGGCGTAGAACGTCCCGGCGATAAGCCATGGGATGCGGGCCGGTGGTCAACCCGGTGCCGTGAAAATCCGAGACAAGTCGTTCCTCAGTAGTCATGCGGGACAGCGGGGACAGTGCACCGAGTTCCGCAACACCTTCGAGCAACGGTCCACTTCTGCGCACCGCCTGCTCCACTTGCCAAAGCGCATCGCGGCGGTGGAGCGCACCATCGCCGATATTGTTCAGCGCGCCAATTCGCGCCAGCATGGCCAGATTGGCGCGGCTGAGTTGCGGCACCCGGCGGGCTAAATCGTCCACGTTGGCGAATGGCGCGTGTGAACGGGCTTGGATCAGAGCTTCCGCCCCGGCTTGCTGTAGCCCGCGAACATAGCGCAAGCCCATGCGCAACGAGATCGCGCCATCCCCCTGCTCAAGCGAACAATTCCAAATGGAACAAGCCGCGTCAATCGGCTTGACCCGCAATCCGTGGCGCTGCGCGTCTTTCACAATGGTGGCGGGATGGTAGAAGCCCATCGGCCAGTTGTTCAGCAGCGCCGCGGTGAACGCCGCCAGATAGCGCACTTTTAGAAAAGCACTGGCATAAGCGATCAACGCAAAGCTGGCGGCGTGCGACTCCGGAAATCCGTACAGGGCGAACGATGTGATGGACTGCACAATTTCATCCTGTATCTGGCTGGCGATGCCGTTTTTCGTCATCCCGGCCCGCAGCTTGACTTCGATTTCTTTCATACGCTGCTTCGAGCGTTTGCTGCCCACGGCGCGGCGCAACTCTTCCGCTTCGCCGCCGCTGAAATTGGCGCAGATCATGGCCATCTTCAAAAGCTGCTCCTGGAACAGCGGCACTCCCAGCGTGCGCTTGAGAACCGGCTCCAGCAAAGGATGCGCATAGCGGACCTTTTCTTTTCCCTGCCGCCGCTTCAAATACGGGCTGGTCATGTTGCCCACGATCGGGCCGGGACGAATCAGCGCCACCTGCGTGACCAGATCGTAAAACTTTTCCGGATGATTCCTCGGCAACGATGCCATCTGCGCACAGCTTTCAATCTGGAACATGCCAATCGTATCGGCGCGGCGGATCGTCTCATACACATCGGGACAATCCTGCGGCAAATAAGCCAGGTCCACTTCTTCGTTGTAGTGATCGCGGATGAGGCCGATGCCGTCCTTCAGCACAGCCATCATTCCCAGGCCAAGCAGATCCACTTTGATGAGGCCGAGATCGGCGCAATCGTCTTTATCCCACTGCACCACCACCCGTCCGGGCATGGTGGCCGGCTCAAGCGGAACCACAGAATCCAGTTGCCCCTGGCAAATGACCATGCCGCCGGAATGCTGGCTCAGGTGACGTGGCAGGTCCTGCACTCTCTGGCAAAGGTCCAGATAAACCGCAATTTGCGGATGGCGAACATCCAGTCCGGAGTTGGTGAATTGCTTGTCCATGGTGTCATTGGGATCGCGCCATTCCCAGGTGCCGGCAATTTTTGACAAGCGGGACAGCGTGTCTTCATCGAACCCCAGCACCTTACCCATTTCGCGCGCCGCCGAACGCCCGCGGTAAGTGCAGACATTCGCGGTCATGGCTGCGCCGCGCTTGCCGTAGCGTTCGTAAACGTATTGAATGACTTTTTCGCGCTCATCGCCGCTGGGCAGGTCGAGATCGATATCGGGCCATTCGCCGCGTTCTTCGGAGAGAAATCTTTCGAACAGCAATTCCATGCCGATGGGGTCCACCGCCGTGATTCCCAGCGAATAGCAAACTGCGCTGTTGGCCGCCGAGCCTCTTCCCTGCACCAGAATGCCGTTGCGCTCGCAGAAGCAAACTAGGTCCCACACAATCAGGAAATAACCCGCCAGCTTGAGCTTTTCGATGACCGCCAGCTCTTTCTCCAACTGTGTGCGCACTCGCGCGCTCACCGGGCGATAGCGGCAGCGTGCGCCCTCCCAGGTACGCTTGCGAAGAAAGGAGTCGAGAGTTTCGCCTTCGGGGACCGGGTAGCGGGGAAATTCATATCCCAGCTTCTCCAATGTGAACTCCAGCCGCGAAGACAGTTCACCGGTATTGGCAATGGCTTCCGGGATATCGGCGAAGAGTTGCGTCATCTCTCCGGCGCTGCGGATATAGCGCTGGCTGTTTTGCGCCAACAAGCGGCCCGCAGTATCGAGGCGGCGCTTGTTCTTCAGGCAGGTAAATACGTCGGCAATCTGGCGCTCGGCAGGCGTGGCGTAACGAACCCCATTGGTCGCGAGCAGAGGAAGATGGAATTCACGCGCCAGGCTGATTGCCGCCTGGTTTCGCGCTTCCTGAAAACGGTCTGCATGCCTTTGCAGTTCCACATAGACATTGTTGCGGCCGAAAATAGACGTGAGTTGATCCAGTAATTTCCGGCCGCCTGCTTCTCCATCTCTCGTCAGTGCATGCGCCAGCGGGCCGCGCTCGTCTCCGGTCAGGCAGATCAGGCCCTCCGCATGATTTTGCAGCTCTGCCAGCTCAACCGTCGCGGCAGCTTTCTTCCCTACCCGTAACTTCGCCGTCGTAATCAGGCGGCAAAGATTCTGATATCCCGTGCGCGACTCGGCCAGCAGAGGGCAGTAGCTGTTGTCCGCAAGATTAACCTCAGCCCCGATATGCGCTTTGATCTTGTATTGCTGCGCGGCCAGATAAAAACGCGGCGCACCGTACACACCATCCCTGTCCAGCAAAGCCATGGCGGGCAGGTTCAGCTCGGCGGCAATGTGCGCCAGATTTTCCGGCAAAGAAGCGCCTTCCAGAAAACTGAAAGCGGAACGGGCGTGAAGTTCGGCATACTGCATAGTTGGAAATTGTGCCCCAGGTTCGCCGCCCGGTTTTGGCGGCGAACCGGGGATCAAATTGATTAATCAAAAACACCCTCCACAAACCATTGCTTGCGGATGCGATCGCGGTATATGCGATAGAAGCCGATTCCTGCGGCGGTCTTCAGCGCCACATCCCACTCCTCGCGGGCCCAGGCAGTGGCATTCCACCAGTTGCCGGAACTGCACCACGGTCCCGAAGCCGCCAGCACCCGGCGGTACTTTTTCCATAAGCGGACGAAGTGCGGAGCTTCTCCGGTAAGCTCCACAGTTGTTTCCATCGCCGGACGAAAAATTCGCAGCGCAATAACGGGAATAATCTCTGCGGAAGAAGTCGCGCCCGAACTCTTGGACTCGCCTATGCTCGAGAACGCCTGCACCGTGAAAGCATCCGGCATGTGGCTATCTACGAGCCGGGGAGAACCCACGCAACCGATTCCCTGCTCATCCGCACTGCCCACCACGCCACGAATACGCGCCAGAGTAATTTCCAGCCTCTCGGCTTCCGGCGAAGGCGGCGCGAAAAGATTGCCCTGCGCCATGCGTGGTTTCACTGAGACCGCTTCGATGCTTACTTTTTTAATGGGCGCAGAAAAAGTACTCCTCTCCAAATCCAGCCGGATCAGAGTCAGCAGCACTTTTCTGTCCTGCGTCGCCACCGGTAGCTTCCATACATGCTGGTACTGTTCGCCGTTGTTCCCATCCTGCTGCCGCACTTCCAAATCGAGCGTCAGCCGCAATTCGTTGGTAGCCAGAGCATGCGCCACCAGCTGCGCGCAAAGCTGCTGCAGCAACCGGTTCAGCACAAACGCCAGCGACTCCAGCGTTTCCACCGGATCGTCCAACTCGTAGCTGTCCCGGAAATCCGGCGCGGGCTCGGGCGGCGTCAGAGTTCTGTTGACCTGCCCTCGCGCCAGCCTCTGTAAATGCAATCCAGCCTGGCCCAATCTTTCCGTGAGAGGAATCTCAGGCAAGGCAGCCAGCGATTGGAAGGTATGAATTCCCCAGCTGTCCAGAGTTTCCAGCATCTCCGGCGTGATGGGCAGAAGGTCCACCGGCAACGGCGCCAGGCGCCTCGCTTCCTGCCCGCGCGGAATCATCGTGATGCCGGAAAACCCTCGCGCCGCGTACAGGGCTGTCTCTGGATTCGAAGCAACCGCAACCCGCAAGCGGAAGCCGCGCTCTTCCGCGCGCGCATAAATTTTGCGTGCTGTATTTTCTACCGTGCCAAATAGCTTTTTTGTTCCGGCGACGTCCAACAGAACCGTATCTGGGCTGCCAGACTCAATCTTCGGCGAAAAATCATTCGCGCACTCCAGCAGGCATTCTTGCGCGGAGTTCTCTTCTTCCCAAGACCGTTTTCGCAACAGCACGCCGCCACCGGTTTCCACTTGCAGTTTGGTCACGCCCGGTTCGATTCCAAGTTTCCGCGCGGCATCATTCAGGGCCACCACTCTGGGAAGATTCGCCGGCCCATCCAGCACAACCATGGGCGAGTTGCGCAAATATTCCCAACTCTGCTCCGGTTCAGACAATACAGCCGCCTGCACGGGAAAGTCGGGAACGTAAAGACACGCAAACATCATCAGGCCCAATGAGCTTTGACGGCGAAATTCGCCGATTGCACCGGTTTTCTCTCGCGGGTGCGCACCACTTCTGCCTTAAGATGGAATTGGGTGAGCAGCTTTCCCGACAGTCTGGCCGGTTCCGCCACAATCCTTAGCACCAGCCCCGCGCAGCTGGGAGCGTGCGGTTCCTGTTCGAGAAAGACCAGCGCCGCCGGTTGCTGCTCCACCACGCGCGCGAAGCGGAACCAGGTGCCGAGTGGCACGTTGCGGACGAACTTCTCGGCAATTCCACTCAGGTCTACCGCAATAACGCTGAAGCCGCTGCTTTGCAGCAGCATGTCCGCAGCTTTGAAGGCCTGCTCCAGCGGGCGCAGCTTTTGCCGGGTCTTGCCGCATCTCACCCAGAGCAGATGCGGCAAACTCACCCCTGCGGCCGCCGCCGTCACCGGATCGAATGAGTCCTTGGCATCCACCAGGGCGCAAAACTGTCCATGCTGGGTGGCTTTCGCCAGCAACGAGAAGAGCACTGACGTTTTCCCGGAGGATCCCGCTTGAGAACCACAAATTTCCGTCAGACAATGGAGGGGCAGGCCTCCGGTCAGCCCGTCAATGGCTGCAATTCCCGTGGGAAGGCAGCTCCGCTCCCGGCAGGCGCGGACAGCAAAAGCGGCGGGAAAACGCTCTTCAATGGCCGATCGGAGGAGTACAGCGGAGGACATTATATTCGCTTTTTGTTCGCTATAAGGGTATCATTCTACCGCGGGAACAAAAGTTGTCAAGTAGGACAGAATGATTCTTATCGGGACCGCTGGATTCTCCTACCCGGATTGGCGAAACGTGGTCTACCCCGCCGACGTCAAGAAGCGCTACGGCCACGAACTAACCTTTCTGGCTCAATACTTTGACTGCTGCGAGATCAACTCTTCTTTTTATGGCCACATCCGTCCCAATACAGGCAAGGCCTGGTGCAAAAACGTCGTGGAGGTCAATCCGGAATTCTGCTTTACCGCGAAGCTCTTCCAGGGCTTCACTCATTTACCCCAAGGGCGCCCGCCTTCGCCCTTTAACCTGACCGTCAGCCCGGAGGACGAAAAGCAGGCTCGCGAGGGACTGGACTCAATAGCCAACGAAGGCAAGCTGGGCGCGGTTCTGCTGCAATTTCCCGTGCCGCAACATCGATCAGCCCCGGCTGGGCAAGTTCATGAGCGGCACGCCTTTGCCTTGCATTGGGGGTGATAAAACTTCCCCAACTCGACGATCCCGCTGGAGATTGAATTCAGGCAGTATTCGGGCAGAGTGCAACCCTTTGCGGATTGCTCCAGACTCTCGCATTGCGCTGACGCTTTGCAGCGGCGCAGGCAAAGTCGTTGTCCTACTTTACTCGGTCACAACCACGACACAGCGATGAGGAGGAATATTCAACTGTGCTGGCTGAAAGAGCTTGCGCTCTTTCTCAAAAGGCAATGCAATTTCCAATTCGCGACCTTCCAATCCTGTGAATTGGACGCTGGCAGCTTCTTCTCGATCGCCGAAATTAACAATCACAACAGCGCGGCGCCTGTCGGCTGCACTCCGGGAACTGAAGACTGAATAGCGAACATCAGGGCCGGACGTCACATTTGCGCCCATTGTGTCATTGAATTTCCCGAGAAACAGCAGATCCTTATATTTGTCTCGTATGCGAATCAACTCCTGCACATAGCGGCTAAGGGGACGCGTCAAGGGGTCATCCACTGACGTCGTGTAGTGGCGGGGTGCCATATCCCAGACCAACCCGTAGCGCATTCCATTGTTCATGGAGTCGAAGTCCCCGGGCCCTTCGGCAAATACGGTGCCCGTCCACTCGGGGAAGGTATAACGCATCGCAGTGGAACTCATATCCAACCCGTACAGGCGTATGTAGGAAACATCCACATGGGGCAAAGCGCGGTCGTACCAGTTCTCCGAGGCAATGGCGAGATCGGGATTGATTTTTCTGCCTTGTTTGAGAACATCCTGATAGATCCCGATATTTCCCTGAGTGTAGGCGCGGTCAGGCCCTACCGGCAGGCCGGGGCTGAAGTCCAAATTATCCTGTAGTACCGCTTTATCAAACTGAAAACCATCGGCGCCATCTCTTACGAGTTCTAGGTAGTGATTCATCAACAGTTGATGAAACTCAGGATGCTCCGGACTGATTAACGTCATTTCCGATTGTGTCAGTCCCAGGCGCCCGCTGATCGTTCCTTCGCCCCATCCAAATAGCGGCCGGTCCGGGCCCCACCTCCCCTGGATCGCCAGCTTCGAGAGACGAGTGCGAAACAGCTGGGTTGCGGTATCGGCCACGTTGATGTTGCTGAAAATCAGCGGATGAACTCCCATTGCCTTGATATCCGCCAGCGCCTTCTTGAACTCGTCCGCCGTCCCCAGACGCGGATCCGGCTCGTACTGGGGATAGCCACGGTCAATTCCGCCTATATCCCAGCCCAGAATTTCGAATGTCGTGATGCCGTACTTCTTGGCATCCGCTGCGAGTTTCGGCAGATCCGTGAAGCGCCAATGGATGATGTCTTCCGAGTTGGAAAGAATGATGGATTGCCAGGCCATCTGCTGCCTCAGCCAGGTGGGCGACCGCCTGACATTAAAGTGCTGATCGAACCAGGCTCGATAAATGTGGCTCCCCTCATGCCAGTCGCGCTGATGGACCTGAAGAGCAACCGGGCCCGCCGAAAAGGTCCCGTTCGAGATATAAGGGAAGTACAACCAACCCATCACAATGCCGAGCGGCTCATCCTTTGGTAGTTCGGAAGCGGCCGGCCAGTTGTCTCCAGGCACCGACCTTTTCGTATAGGGACGCATCTCGGTGTAGAAAGTAGTAAGACGAATCTCCGGGTCCTGATTCGCATAGTAGTAACCGAGACCGGCTTTCCGGTTGTAGATATCGACCCATCCCATATCCATCGCGGAGGGATAGGTAAATCCTGCATTGTCGTAGTTGATGCCGAAGTTCAGGCCCAGTTCGTAGTGAGTGAACATTCTGGGCATGGCATTACCGTAACCGCCAGGGATGAGAGATTCCGTATCCGCGCGGTTGACGATACCTTGCTGCCCACCGATCATTGCGAACAACACTTCCGCGAGCTTGCGGCCGGTACGGTTGTTAACCTCGATGGAAAATAGAATTTGGGCATCCACAGACCGGATGTGATACTCCACTTCCACTGGCAACGTTTCCCGAGCATTGCGGAGGGAATCGTAAACGCAGGTAACTTCGTCGCCCGCTACGTCAATACGGCTGACCGTTTGATCACGGCTGTTGAAGTACGAAGCTTCATGGCCTGGTTGCGGCAGAAGAAGTCGGAAATTTTCGCCGAGCCGAGGTTCTGCGATGATCTCCAAAGAGGGGTGCTTCCAGGTCAAGCCGACGAGGTCGCCAGTCTTCTGGTCCAATCGAAGGATCGCATTTGATGTTTCGACAGTCCGAGTCTGTGCGAGGCAGCATACTGCGAGGGGCGCAAGCAAACCGTAAACGAGAATGTGCATCCTGAGTGCCGCCCATCGAGTCATGGGACGTGAACATAGTGCCTTTCCGAACACACTCATTTCGCACCGCCTCTCTTCGCTATTGTTCATATGGGCTTAACTTGAACCAGTTGGTCGTCGTGCTCGACTTTGAGCGGATTGCGCAGCGGACGCCCGAAGGCCGGCACATCAAGCTCAAACACATCGCCATCCTGTGTTCGAAAGTTATGTCCAAAACTGACACCGTTCGCGCCCAGGAAGTGGACATGCACATCCCCGGACCGCCGGAAGAGGCTGTACTTAAAATGATGGTGCTCAAGATTGGCGATGGAATGACACATATTCGCCTCCCCGCTTTCAAAAGGGCTGCTCCACACTGTCTCGTTCTGTCTAAGAATGCGTACAGTGCCACTCACGCTCGCAGGCAAGTCCCCAACGTACAGTTCTGGACCAAATGAGCAGGGCCTCAGCTTGGAGTGGGCGAGGTACAAATAGTTTTTCTTTTCCACCACGTGATCGGAGAATTCATTCCCAAGGGCGAAGCCTAAACGACGTGGATTTCCATCATCGTCAATGATGTAGAGTCCTGCTATTTCTGCCTCTTCCCCGCCATCCTCCGCATAGGCCGGTTGCGTGAGGGGTTGTTCCGGTGCGACGATGCAGCGCCCGTCGCCCTTGTAAGCCCATTCGGGCTGGGCGCCAATTTGTCCGGCGGCGGGCTGACCACCCGCGACTCCAATCTGAAACATGCGAATCGAGTCCGTGAGTTGTCCGGAGACGGCAGCCGCGTGCATTGCATCCCGCGATTTCGCGCTACCCAGGTGCGATAAGCCGGTCAGCGACACCGTGCAACGAGCCGGGTCGGGGTGATCCAGAGGAGGGAGCAGCCGTTGTTCCCGAACCAGCGTTTCGTAGTCAATGGACTGGCCGGCCAGATGCGATTGCACCACGGACTCGATACCACAAGAAGTGCGAATGGCATCCCGAGCCAGGTCGGACACCCGCTCAAAGCCAGCAACTACTTCTACATGGGTGGGATCCTGTGAGGCGAGTCCCACCCGCCGCTGGCCAGATTCATCGAGGTATTGAATGAGCCGAATCATACGCGCGTTATGGAAGGGTGACCGCCGCTACGCAATACCCGCGGAGTGTCACCTCATCGCTATTCAATTTTTCACTCGCCGGAGGCTGGAACCCTGTAGTTTGATCGGCGTATAGCAGTTCTCCTCCACGAGCACCGGGAATCGTGACTTTCATTGTGCGGTTGCGCTTGTTCACGAACAACACACGCTTCTTGCCATCTTTTGTAATCACGGGCAAAGTGTAAACAAAGCGGTTTCCACCCTGCATTTCCACCACTTTGTCTCCCGGGCCGAAGTTGTTCTTCAAGAGCCACAATACCCAGTAACGAGGGTTCGGCTTGCCGGTGTTCCAATCCACCATGGAAACCGAGGGATACTGAGTGGGATAGCCCACCAACTGAGACTCCCCTGCCACATCCACGCCCATGCGCGTGAACTCGCCAAACAGATAAGCGTAAACAGCGCCGGTCAAGCTCCAGTAAGAATTGGGGATCGGTTGGGTGACATGTCCCGGCTCATCCTGCACAGTATCGTCGGCAGAGATGGCCCCGATTTCATTCACCATGGTCCGCGTTGCCGGGGAAAGGCGTTTACGAATCTCCTCGATGTAGCGCACCGTGTTCAGGAAACCGTCCGCTTGTGCAAAGAAAGTGAATTGCTGAACTTCGGGGGACTCATCATGAGTTGGAACGGCATAGAAATGATAGGAGAGCCAATCCACTTTCATTCCCGACTTGTGATTCTTGGGATTCAGGAAGTATTCGACGAACTCCGCATCCTTCGATGGCCCGCCGAGGCCCGGCCCTACAAATTGCGTATCCGGAGACACTTTGCGCATGGCGTTCGCAACCGCGTCATAGAATCGAGTGTAGGTTTCCGGAGTAAAATTCCGCTCCGATTCCACTTCGTTCAATATTTCCCAATGAGAAACCTTATAGTGATGCCCGGACTCATGCCGCTTGCCAAACTCATCCGTAAAGCCACCCTGGGTGTACCATGCAAGCAAACGAGCGTAGTAGTCGGCTGCTTCTTTGAATGAAGGATCGCGAAAATCATTGCCTTGTTCGTAGTCCCAAGTCACCTGGTTGGGGTCGTCGGGGTATTTGTTGGGTTGTCCTTTAACCATCCATTGTGGAATGGTGCTGAAGTTGAGCGTGACGGGATGGCCTTTAGTCGCTTCAAGGAAGTCGATCGTCATGGGATCAATTAGAGAAAAATCCCATGAGGTCTTTCCATTGGCCGGCGGTTCCAATTCGGCGACTCCCAGCTTAGGGTAAGGCAGCCAAGGCACGTAGCGCACATAATCTGCTCCCAAATCGTGCAGCGCCTTAAACGCGTTGTCATGCACGGGCGTGCCACGCTCCAGCGGCGGATTGACCACCACTTGCAGCGTGGCTGTTGTTTTTGACGCACGCACAACCTTCTGCCAATCGATCTTCAACTCGGCAGGATTGTCCTGAGCGACACAGGTTGCGGCCACAAGAAAACCAGCGGTCAGCAATAAGAGAGTACGTATCGTCTTAGTTTTCATTTTTGGTGTAAAGTCCCCGCTTTCCATAGGATCATCTTCACGATTCGGGCATTCTGTGCGCACAAGCGAATTACTGCTCGTCCCGGTAAGGCTTTGTCTCTTCTTCGCGGCCCAGCATTCGTGCGGCCATGTCCACGTACTTGAACCTGTATTCCACCGCCGGTTCAATCTCCAGACCATACTGCCAATCGTTCCATCCAGAAATAAAAATGAATTCGGGGTTCACATCCCGGGCCCTCAGGAGTTGTTTGCGAAAATAGCCACCATTTTGACGGTCAAACCGCTTCCACTCTGAAACATCAAGCGGCTTGCCCTTCTTTCTCGCGAGATAGGCATTTTCCAGAAACGGATCGATGCCCGGCGACACGGGCATCCATTCGTGATTTGCCGGTTGCGGCGAGTCGTTGCAATACGACCAGTACTCTTTCCCGTCGTAAGCGCGGATCCGGTGCAACGTGAAGTCGTCGCTCTCTTTTTCAAGCTCATCCAGAACTGGATTGGTGTGATTCACGTACGTCAACACCATCGGCTTGTTTTTCCAGCGGAAGTAATAAGGCTTCTGCGCCAGGTGCTTGCGGATGTAGTTCAGAGCGAACCGATATTCTTCAAGATTGGGATTGGAATCGTACTTTTCAATCCAAATGAGCAACTGCAGTTTGCGAGGCTCGTTATCCTGATCCGCAAGAGCTTCCATCAACCATTGCAGGACGCGGTCTTTCTCGATATCCAATGGCCCCCATTCAGCGAACCCGTACACGTCGTAAACAATGGTGTCCACCCCGGCTCTGCGGAGCCACTTCAGGTGCTTCAGCAAATCGGTCTTTTCTTTGTAGCGGTAGTATCCCATTAGGGGATGATAAGGGCCTTTATATTCTGCAATGCTGTCCCAATCGCGGCTCACGCGCTGAAAATGGCTGATATAGAAGATGGCTACAGTGCCATTGAATCGGTCCGGCTTCTTGTTGCCGAACGCAAGCGGAGTCAGCGCCGGCGAACTTGCCATGGCTGCCGCGGTCAAACAAGACCTTGTGAGAAAAGTGCGCCGAGATACCTTGCCCATGCCCATTTTGTTTTTTAATCCTTCGGATAGAGAACGGTGAATCGCCGTTTCTGCTGTTCTGTGGGAACCACGTCTTTATGTGCTCCGCCTGCCGTAAACACATCCCGCAGCGCGTCCAGATACCCGAAGCCCACCAGACGCGAAGGCATAATCCAATGCCCCTCGCCAAACTCATTCCAGTTGTCGAGCATCAGCATGCGTCGGCCGAGAGAGTCTGCGGGAAGGCTAGGCATGAATTCGTTTTTCAGCCAGAGCGCTTGCTTCCGGTACTCGGATGCGCTGAGCCAACCCGGGCCCTTAGGACCGTCCCAGTTGGAAGTCTCCCATCCCACTGAGAGCATGGGGAGCATTCCCAGTCCAGCCGAAGCCGCAGCAGCGCTCTCAGCCTGATTCCTCTTTCGTTGTGTACTCCTGTCTTTTGCCGTCCAGGTGTAGGCGTAACAATAGTCCGCACCAATACTTTTCATTGTGGTGAGGAGATCCACCTCAGCGTCCCGTTCCTCCGTAAGAATGACGACGCCAGGGAACCCTGCCTGAATGCACTGCTCCCGCAGCGTCGCCAGGCCTTTGCGGGCGCCTTCCACACCTCCGAAATTCTTGATGAAGCTGGCCACCGAGTAGATGGACAGCAATGGTTTGCCGTCGATCAGGAAATACCGTGGATCCTTAAAGAAGTATTCGATCCAGTATGGAATGATGTTGTTTTTGAAATCTTCGGGATCAGTCTTACCCCAGGTCGCAATGTCTCCCTGTTGGTCCTCGTACATGATGGCGAACTTCTTCAGATGGCTATACCGGGCATTGAAGAGACCTTTAATAATTGCACCGTCACATGGTCCTTCCTTGATGGGATTACCGAATCCGCTGTTCGGTCTGTACCAGCAGTAGAGTTCATATTCGATGCCGTGTTCGACCTGCCATTTGATTTCCCAGTCGGAGACTTCGGGACTACCTTCGTCATACCAGCCGAGGAACGGCTCGCGATTGCGTTGCACCCAATCCCATCCCGTGTAGCACACGCCCTCACGGTGTATGGGAGCGCTCTGCACTCCAAGAATGTAGGGCGATTCGGCCGGGCACGGCTCCGGCTTGGGAACGTAATCGGCAGGATATTCCTGAAAAGGATAGACCAGCACATCGTCCAGCCACATCACACCTTGGCCAGACGAACCCGTGGCAAACTCTATCCGGTCAAACGAAGTTGCAGACTGCATGAAGGAAGCGTCGTGCGCGGCAAGCTTTCCATTGACAAAGACGTCCGCCGTACTAGTGCTCGGGTCGGCTACGATCTTAACCATATACCAGAGATTTGCCCGGAGATTCGCCGCTACTTTCTGTGGGGATTGCTGACTATCCAGAGAGCAGAGGTCGCCGTGATGGGTGCACAACCGCAGGGCAGCCTTTTCTCCTTCACATAGATCCATCCGCGCTCCATCTACCTTTTCCGGTAGCAGGAAGCGAAATTCCAGTACGGTTTTGTCACCAATCGGAATGAACTGTTTTTGCAGGGAGGCATTCGACTCCGATTTTGTGTTCTCCAGCCTCATACTGAAGATGTCCGGTTTTGAGCTGCAGGCAAATTCCTCCACTGCCACGGTTCCCCCGGAGAGATCAGCGCTCCAGTCCGCCGGGACCTTGCCCACTCCGGCCGTGACAAACGTTTCGCAAACTCTATAACCTTTGTACAGATTGACGGGAGCCAAAAATAATTCACCGCGCGCGGCGTCACCCGTCTTGACCAAAACTTCATCAATGGTTTTGACGGGATAACGAAACTCTGCCTCTTTCACCCGTAAGTCACCGTCAACATACGCACTGAAAGTATGCCGGGTAATATCAGCCACTACCTTGACGCCATACTCACGTCCAGGCTCGTAGGACTGAATGACTTCGAGCTTGCCGGCATGGTCTTCAAAACACAGGTTGGCGCCTGATGTAACAAGCCGCACTCCCGCCTGTTCGAGGTCACGTAGTTCCCAGGCCGCTCCATCCATGCGCGAGGGAAGTTTGAAGCGATATTCCAATGTCACTGGGCCTTCCGCCTGCCGGGCAACCTGATGGCGGATGACTACTGGTTTCTTCTCACTCGTATCCACGAGTTTGAACCAGTCCAGGGACATTTCATTCTTCGGTGAGTAATCCATACTGCCGCCGTTCATTTCGGTATCCCAGCCCGAAAGACGAATGTCAGCAGGATTGATATAAGGACTCAGAGCCCAGAAGTTGCAATCGAGAAGGTAACCAACTGCGATGTCACGAATAAGCGGCTTGCGCTTTGTCCTCGTATCTGCCGGAGATGTGAACCCTGTTCCATGGGCGAGAGGCGAACCCGCCACCACACCCGCAGCTGCGAGCAATTGGAGAAAACGACGTCGCCTTATGAGGTTGGAATCCATCGGGTCCTGAGATTTCACTCGCGAAGAACTTGTATTCTGGCTGACCATTTTTTCATTTCGCATCATTTTGTAATTGCAATCCTTGGAAAATTTCGTGGGATGATTCCGCTAGCTTCCTTAACTGAGATCATCTGATCGACGGGCACATCGGACAATCGGTCTATGTGCCCACTGGGCCATGTGATTTCCAGAGAATCGATCTTCGTTCGCTTGCCCAACCCGAAGTGAATTCTCGGGATCGCTTGCCGAAAGATAGCCCATGCCTCCCTTGGCCTGCTCCACCTGGGAGATTCCTTCCGATGTCAACTTCAGCGAGGCGCCGATTCCATCGCGATTTGATTTTGTCCCGATCAGGAGAACCGTTAGCCAGTGATTGCTGTTGCCGCCATCGTTACGAAGGAGCGATGGGTAACTGCCACGGTTATTGGTGACAATATCCCAATCGCCGTCATTGTCGTAGTCGGCGGCCGCCATTCCCCGGCCGATAATGGGATGAACGAAATCAGAACCCAGCGATTCGGAAACTTTTTCAAAATGTCCTCTTCCCACGTTGCGAAACATGAGCAGAGGTTCTGCGTAAGACACACCGCTGTGGTAGAGCTCAATGTTGTCCAGCATCGCCCCGTTCAGCTGAAGGATGTCATCCCAGCCGTCGTTGTCGTAGTCCACGAACTTCATGGAAACCCCGCTTAGCAGCTTTGCCTTGTCTCCGATTCCGGAGCCGAACGTGTTGTCCGTGAAGGTTCCATCGTGATTGTTGTGGTAGAGGCGGTTCAGTTCGTAATCAAGATGGGTGATGTAAACATCCTGCCAGCCGTCTCCGTCAACGTCGGCGGCGTCAATGCCCATACCCGCCTCATAACGGCCGTCTTCACTGGCGGCCATGCCCGACATCAAGGAAACGTCCTCAAACTTACCGTCATGCTTATTAAGGAAGAGGAAGTTGGGCCAGGAGTCGTTGGCAATCGCAATATCCGGCCAGCCATCGTTATTAAAATCTGCTAGCACAACTCCCATGCCCTTGGCCTCGGGCTTGCTGACTCCTGACGAGTCACTCACATCAGAGAACGTACCGTCACGGTTGTTGTGGTAGAGCTTCGTCTTCTGTCCTTTGTAATTGCCCGGATGGCAATACGAGCGATAGCCGGGACGATGTTGGCCGCACCAGATGTTGTTTGTCGGGCTCCATTCGATGTAGTTTGCGACGACGAGATCAAGCCAGCCGTCCCTGTCATAGTCAAACCAACCGGCGCTGGTGGACCATCCACCTGCGTCGGCCACGCCTGCTTTGGCAGTCTCATCCGTGAAGGTTCCGTTGCCATTGTTGTGGTAGAAAATGGCTCTTCCGTAGCCGGTCACATAAAGGTCGGGGTATCCATCATTGTCGCTGTCGCCAACGGCCACGCCCTGGCCGTAAAGTCCTTCGCTCCCAACCCTCGCTTTTTCTGTAACATCGGTGAACGTGCCATCGCCGTTGTTGTGGTAAAGCGCACACCGCAATGGATGCGGCGGCTTGTAAATATCGGTAGCCGCGGATTGCACAAAAAAGATGTCCATCAACCCGTCCTGGTCATAGTCCAGCCACGCGACGCCGGTGCCCACGGTTTCCAGGTAGTACTTTTCTTCCGTCTGCGTCGAGTCCTGCTTGAATGTGATCCCTGAAGACTTCGTCACGTCCTTGTAGGTGACTTGTATTCCAGCCGCGGATGATGCCGAGCTTTTCGACTGAGCACTCACGACACAGCGTCCAGCTAACGCGTAAACCCCTGCCGCAGATAAGCCAAGGACCAGGATCTCAACAGCGCGACATGCCCCGATTGGATGGAATCTAGTCAACCTGGTCCCTGAACTCGACAAGAGCAATACAGTGAACTTTCATCCCTACCACAGAACGAACAGTACGAGACTGCTACTGCACGCTCCCGACATCCTCTCGACGGATGCGTTCCTGTTCGCTGGCTTTGTTATGCAAATCCTGAGCGATTGCGTACTCAGACTTCGCCTCATTGGTGCGCCCTAATTTCTGATATGCGCTTCCGAGCAACATGTGAACACTGTCCTCTTGTGGGCTGAGCTCGGCGGCGCGCTTGTAGTGCTGAATTGCGTTATCGTATTGGCCACTTTCGGCCAATAGCAGGCCATAATCCATGTGTGCCTGGGATACATCGGGGCAAAGCTTCAGAGATTTTTCCAGGTAGGACCGGGCCTCGGCCGGGCTACCGTGCGTTTTCACCAGGATGTTCCCCAGTTGACCATATGCCAGGCAGTCATAAGGATTGAGGGCGATTTCCTGCTTGAATTCCGTCTTTGCTTCTTCCCACTTCTGCATCAGCCAGTAGACGTTCCCTATGTTGTAGTGAGCATAAGGGAGATCGGGCTCCTGGGCAGCAGCTTTCTTATACTGCACGAGCGCTCCTTCGTAATTCTGCATCCCTTCCATCATCTGTGCATGCATGAGATGGACCAGGTAGGAATCGGGGGCGAGCGTTTCCAGCTTCTTGACGATTCCTTGCCCCATTTTGAGGTGCATTTGCCCGAGTTCATACAGAGCTCGCAAATCGTTCGGCGTTTGGCGAGTTAGTTTCTCCAATACTTCCGCTCCGGCTTCCTGTTGCCCTAAATCGAATAAAGTGCGGCCCAGGTAGAGCTGTGCGGTCGGGTCATCCGGTTTGAGCCTGTTGGCTTTTTCCAGGACCTCTCGGGCCTTTTCCAGCTGAGCCAGTTGATAGTAGGACACGCCCAAAGGCACAAGCGAGGAAGACATGGTGTTGTCATAGCGTAGGCCCTCCTCAAAAGCCTTAATTGCCTCGTGGAATTGTCCTTGCTCGAAATAAAGGATGCCCAGATTGTTGTAAACGGGGGCAAGCTGCGGATTGATCTTTAGGATCGCCTGAAGCTTGGCTATCGCTGTCGGCACGTCACCTTTCTGCTTCGCTGCGCGCGCCTCGGCGTACAAGGCTTCAAGACTCGTGTTCGAAGGACTTTGAGCAAAAGCAATTCCGCTAACGCCAGCCGCCGCAATAGTAAAGAGCAAGGGGAGGGCTCTGGCGGCTCGACTGAGGCAACGGCAAGATCCGTGAAGAGAAATCAACATATCGCACGTTGTACAGCGATGCCATAGCAAAAACAAGGGGCAGTTCGCTGACGCTCACTGCCCCTTCTCAGCTTCTACCAGATCAACTTCAGCGCGACCTGAATGATACGCCCGGGTCCAGCGGAGTTGATGATCCCGAAATCGGATCCATTCACATAGCTGCCTGGGGTGCCGAAGTGAGGGTGGTTGAAGAAATTGAACGCTTCGAAGCGAGGTTGCAACCGCACTTGCTCCCCCAAACGGATATTCTTGAAAAGAGAAAAGTCTAGATTGGATAGTCCCGGTGCGCGAAGACTGTTACGCGCAGAGTTGCCATAAGCCCCAAGCACCGGGTTGCTAAAGGCTGAAGTATCGAACCACTGGTGGATAGTTTGATGGAACCCGGAAGGCATGGGGTTTCCCACCCTATCGGCTCGTTGCGCGAACCCTTCGTTGATGAACTGGAGATCATCCGCCGCAATGGAGAACGGGAACCCAGTCTGGTAGGTGTAGATGCCATTGATCTGCCATCCCCCGATCAGAAGGTCCTCGGCTACACCGGCATTTCCTGCAAACTTCTGACCTTTGCCGAAAGGCAGGTTGAAGACGAAGCTGCCCACAAAATGGTGAGTCGCATCGAAAGCTGAATTGCCATAGTCGGCCTGCCAATCGTACTGGTTCATCGGACCGTTTCCCGAGAGTTCGTTATTGATTCCCGTGGCCCCTGATTTCGTATCCAGAGAGTGTGACCAGGTATAAGCGGCCAAGAGGGTTAGCGACCTGCCCTGATGCTCGACCTGCAAATTCAGCGCATGGTAGTTTGAGTTAAAGCCGAACGGGTGGTCCAGAATAAGCCCGAGATTCGGGTACGGAATTCTATCCTCAACCGGTGTCGGATTGGCTGGATCGTACTTGGTAGGCGCATTAGCCCAAGTCCGCCCTACCAAATGATGTCCCTCGGATCCCAAATAAGCTGCCTCCAATTTGATTCCGCGAGGCAGCATATGTTCGACAGACAGACTCCACATCTCCATGTAAGGAGGGTGCAGAGGATTCTGAATGAAGGAAAAACCCAGGTCTGCCGAAGTGACCGGCTGCGCAGGGGGCGTTACCGGGAAAAGATCGCTGACGACAGAATATTGGAACGTGGGCTGCGAGGAAAAAGGCCAGGCGCTGCCTGTGTAGCCTTCCTTCCCTTCATAGCTGTCGTAGAACATGCCCCAGCTGGCGCGGACCACAGTGTTCTCGCTCCTGGTCGGCCGGAAAGCGATGCCCAGTCTAGGCGCGAACACCTTCCACGGTGTCTCGCCCGGCGAATTTCCGCAGTACCGTAACAGATCGTCGCCCAAACCCTGGTCGATAATCTTCTTGCTTGCGATGCATAGTCCGCCTCCCGGCCTGGTTGTATCCAGCCAGGACTGGTTGCCTCGGATATCGGTCGGCCGTGGCGAAAAATCCCAGCGCAACCCGAGGTTCACCGTGAGCCGTTTATTGACCTTCCAATCGTCCTGCACCCAGGGCCCGACCTGCAGGTGGAAGAAGTCGTTACTGTTTGCATCGGTGATGGAAGTAGAGTAAGCCGTCGGAACGCTCGCCTGAGCCGAGGATGCCAAGCCGAGAAGCATGTCAGCAACGGGGCTTCCGGCGCCAGATACTACTCCATAACCGGTCCAAAAGCCGTCAAAGCCAAAGGTCGGCTGAATGCTAGTGTTGACGTAGTTTTCCTGGTGGAGAATATCGATTCCTGTACTGATGCTGTGTGATCCCTTGACAAAGGACAAAGTATCCGAGACCTGCCAGGAAGGCTGGTGAAATAGATTTGGAGTATAGGTTGGCCCTCCAACCGTGCTGAATCCCCGAAGACTGATGTTTGGATACATCGTGTAAGTACTGTTGTAGGGGAACGTGCCACCGATGCCGGCTGAGTTCCACTCAGCCTCGGACGTGGGCGTGCCCAGAATGTCCACTTTTTCCCGCGTCCATCCGTACCGGAATTGGTTAAGGATTGTCGGAGTGAACGTGCGCGTGTAGCTGATCGCAATTTGTCGGGAGGGCTGATTCTGATAAGTGTTCCCTTCTGCAGTAATCGCCGGCGAAGAAACCTGGTAGGTGCTCTGCGTATAACGTCCGAAGATGGTGTCCTTAGGACTGAGCGTCTGGTCAATGCGGTAGTTCTGTTGATTGGCTTTGGTTATGGTTGCAGCGGTGAACCGATAGTTGGTCCCTCCGAAGTCGCCATTGGGAGCCGGGAAATGGCTGATCGCACTCATCCCAAATGCTGACCAATCACTTTGCGGGATTGTGTTGTTGGGGTATGGCATGCCTGTGTTGGGATTAATGATGGTGTTTGTAAACACGCCACCCAATTCTGCAGCGGTAGGAACGATTCCAAACCCCGTCGTACTGGTATTGGCCCGCAGGCCTTCGTAGTTGGCAAAGAAGAAGGTCTTGTTCCTGCCGTCGTAAACTCCGGGAATCCAGACCGGCCCGCCCAGGGTGAACCCAAACTGGTTCTGGTGAAGCGGGGGAATGGAAGCATTGGGATCGTCAAAATAGGATTTTGCATCCAGAGCGTCGTTGCGCAGAAAATCATAGGCCGTGCCATGAATGGTATTGGTACCTGATTTTGTCGACAAATTAATCTGATTGGCGCCAAAGCCATAGGCTGCTGAGTAACCCTTATTCTGCTCCTGAAATTCCTCCAGCGCATCGATCGATGGGATGATCGCCGGCGTCTGGTAGTAGACGTCATTGATGGCAATTCCATCCAACATGAAATGATTGGAACCAGGGTGTGCTCCCTGAATATTGATAGCCCCGCCCTCGTTTAACCGGAAACTGCCTTGCTCCCCTGAGCTTTGTACGGCACCCGCTCCTAACAGCAGTAATTGGGTGAAATTCCGCCCATTGAGCGGCAGGTCCCTGACTTGGGTTTCCGTGATTACATTCCCGGTCGCGGCGGTTGCCGTGTCCAGCACGACGGCGCTACTGGTGACGCTTACCGATTCATTGACCGATCCCGGCTTAAGCTGAGCATTCACGGCGACGACCTTGCCAACCGCGAGCGTCAACCCGTCAACTACCTGATTCGAGAAGCCGGAACTGGAGACGGTAACCTTGTAAGTGCCCGGTATTAGAAACGGAACTGAATAGGTGCCCGTCGATGAGGTAACCGTCTCACGACTCACATTGGTCTCTACGTTGGTGACTGTCACCTTCGCTCCGGCAACGTTTGCTCCCGAGCTGTCGGTGACCGTTCCGATAAAGGTGCCGGTGGGCCCGCTCTGCGCTAAGGCAATGGATGCAGCAGCGACTAGAAACACCAGTACGCTTAGAAGCTTCCGAATGTGGCATTTGTCACAAATCATCGGTTCTCCTTCTTCAGTTGAATTCTTTTATTCGAACCCTCAAAGTTACGATCTTCTTTTCGCGGAGTTCGCTGGGCCCACACACCAGCAACAGGACTTTGCACAATCGCCGCGAATACTCCACATCCATATCACCGCGGGAACCGTTGCCGGAAAAAGACTCATCGCATTCTCCATGGGCTACAAAAGCCCAATTCCTTTTTCCTGTCATCCCACGGACCATTGCTGATATCTCAGCAACAGCCGCAGACATTAGCAAAGACGCTTCTTTACTGTCAAGACAAAATTTATTTATTTCCCAGTAAATATGGGGTAGACTACGTCGGCCGCAGCAGAAAAGCCGCGGAACGGCACGCACGGCAAGTGACACAATGAAACATAATAGAGTGACATACCAGTTGTTCCCGTGCTACAGTGTCGCCATGGGAAAACCAGCGGGGGGACGTCGTGACTTTGTCGGCCTCGAGCGGCGTCGGCACGAAGCAGCGGAACTATTACGCCAGGGCATTTCTCAGGCGGAAGTAGCCCGCCGGCTCGGTGTGCACCGTCAGTCGGTAAGCCGTTGGGCACACCAATTGGATGAAGGAGGGCCGGGGGCACTGAAGGGGGCAGGACGCGCCGGGCGCAAGGCGCGGCTTAGCGGGGAAGACCTTCGCCGTATCGAACGCGGGCTTAAGCGAGGCCCGGAAGCTCTAGGCTATGAAACCGACTCGTGGACTCCCGCCCGTGTTGCCCACCTGATTGAAGAGGAGTGCCAGGTTCGTTACAACGTTAACCATGCGCAGCGGATCATGAAAAGGCTGGAAAAAAACAATCGGAAACTGGCTGCACAAGCGTTGACGCTGAACGAACAACCAGTTCCGAAATCGAAGCAACCGATCCGGCTTTTGGCCGACCAGGCTTACAGCGTCATTCGCGAACGAATTCTCCGGGGTGTGTATTCTTTCGGGTTTGTCATCTCCCGCCGTGAACTGGCCGCAGAATTGGGAATGAGTCAAGTGCCCATCAACGAGGCGCTCGCCCGGTTGGAAGACGAATATCTCATTGAAAACACCGCGCGAGTACAAACGCGAGTCCGAATTCCAACTCCTCTCGATATCCGTGGCTTCTGGCTGGTTCGTGAGGCTCTCGAGGTCCAGTGTGCACGGCTGTTCACCAAAGCAGCGACGTCAAACGAGCGCCGCGAACTGATTAACTCCGGGCGGCAACTGGATGCCTTGTTCAATGAAGTGATGCAGCCCGATGTTCCAGACTCGCAGGAGCTTTACCAGTTTCGCTGCGCTCACATGAATTTCCATATGCAAATCGCAAAGTGCACGCGAATACCGTTCCTCGCCCGCACGATCGAACGCCAGCAGCTTTTATTCTTCAACTGGTTTTATGATCACCAGCTTTTCGGTGTTCCGCCAGCGATGCATGAGGAACTGGCCATCGTATTGGCGGATAAACCGGCCGAAGATGCGGAAAACGCCATGCGCAGCCATATTCAGGCCAGGTTCGATAAATTGATGCTCCGGCTGGAGACTCTGGTGACCATGGATGAAGACCGAATCGCCGAGTTAACAGACGCACTTAGACCAAGAAGCGCAAAGGCTAAAAACAATTGAGGCGGCGAATCTTTCGAAAAGCAAATTAACCGTGGGTGTTCCGGCAATAGCAGAACCATGGCCATTGACTAAGCACGGGAGGGAAAGAGGAATGATAGGCATCGCCTTTGTTGGAGCTGGCCTGGTTTCGGAAATGCACGGCCGCGGGGTCTCTTCAAACTCCCAGGCTAGGCTTGTAGGTGTCTATGATTCTAATCCTCGCAACGCCAACGCAATCGCGAAGAAGTTTGGCGGAGTCGTTTTTCGCAGCTTGGAGCAACTTTTAGCGGACAGTCGTGTGAATGCCGTCCACGTCTTGACTCCCCCTGAACAGCATACCCGGGTTGCGCTGGCGTGTCTGAAAGCTGGTAAACATGTGCTGGTCGAGAAGCCTGTTGCCTTAACCGTCGCTGAAATAACAAGGCTGGACGCTGCCGCTCGAAAATCGGGATGCGTTTGCATGCCGGCCCACAACTACATTTACATGCCTTCTATTCGACGGGCAAAACAACTGATTGAGAACGGCAAGCTGGGAAAGATTGCTGCCCTCTGGATTATTTACAACGTATTTACTCCAGAAAACATTGCCGCCCGCTACGGTGGAGTCATGCGCGCAGTTTGCACCCATCACGCCTATTCCTTGCTTCATCTTCTTGGGCGGCCCCGAAGGGTCATGGCGACGGTCTCGCGCGTCCACTACAAGCAGCTCACTTGCGAAGATCAAGTGATGATGGTGTGCGAAATGCCCAGCGGGGCGATCGCAAACCTTTGGTGCAGTTTCGCAGCCAAAGATTTGAGCAACGATCCCTGGACCGTAATGTACAAGGTGCTGGGTACCGCCGGAGCAATGTCGTACTCATGGAACGAAGCCCAGTTCGAGGACGAGCGGGGGCCGGGCTGGGGCTTCCCTTGCTATGAAGAGGGTTTTGCCAACGAAATTGATCATTTTGTGAATCGCTGCATTCTTGCCGGGGAACCGCCGCTTTCAACCTTGGCAGACGCCGCGGACACACTGCGAATTATTGAAGCAGCGGAAAAGTCCGTCCGCAGTCGGAGAGCGGTGGATCCGAGGATTCTGAGTAAGTAAACCCTCGCCTTTGACGTGATGCAGCGCTGTTTTGCCTAGAATACGAAAATTTAGCAGATCGGCTTTTGAAAGGACGGGACCAGTGGCCAGTGTTTCTCGCGTAGAAATTCATGAATTCAGCTATGAGGCAGACAACATCGGCCTTGATGCCGGCGGCTTCGACATCGTACAGAATCCGGGACATAAGCAAGCGATCAGCAAGTTCGCGGTGGTTATCGAGGCCGATGACGGCGCACGTGGCGAGTACGTCGGGCAGTGGGGTGCAACACCCATGTCGCTGGGCCAGACACTCATGTTGGCTCCTCATCTGCTGGGCCGCGACCCTCTGGAGCGGGAATTCATCTACGGAGAATTCAAGCGCGCACTCCGGCAATATGACCATATGGGATTTGGCTACATTGACATTGCTTTATGGGACCTCTTTGGGAAACAGGTCGGCTTATCGATTTCACAGCTTCTCGGGGGATGGAGAAAGCGGCTTCCCACTTATGCTTCCACCATGCATGGCGACCGCAATGGAGCGTTGTCGTCGCCCGAGGCCTATGCGGATTTCGCAGAAGAGTGCTACTCGCTCGGCTATCGCGCTTTCAAAATGCATGGTTGGTACGAAGGCAATGTCGCCGAAGAAACTGCGGCGATTCTGCTCTTGGGACGCCGCCTGGGCAATCGCATGGCTCTGATGCTGGATCCCGCCTGTCAGATTCGTACGTTCGTGGACGCAGTAGCCATTGGCCGGGCTTGTGACGAAGCTGGCTTTCGCTGGTATGAAGACCCTTTTCGTGATACCGGCGTCTCAGCCTTTGCCCACAAAAAGCTTCGCGAATTGATTAGTACTCCCCTTCTCATGACCGAACATATCAGGGGCATTGAGCCCAAAGCTGATTTTGTTATCCAGGGAGGAACCGATTTGCTTCGGGTTGATCCGGAATACGATCTCGGCATTACCGGCGCCTTGAAGATTGCACATCTCGCGGAAGCCTTGGGTTTGGACGTCGAGATTCATGCCTGTGGCCCTGCCCATCGTCATCTGATGTCGGCCATTCGGAATACGAGCTTTTACGAGTTGGCACTGGTCGGCCCGAAAGCCGAAAATCCTCTCCCTCCCGTTTACGCCTGTGATTACGGTGACAATCTCCATGACGTTGGCAGCGACGGTTGTTTGCCCGTACCTGAAGGGCCAGGGCTTGGGGTAGTTTACGACTGGGATTTTATCGCCCGCCACAGAACCGTCTTGCACGAGTTCCATGAATCCGCCAAAGCGACCACGGTTAGGTCGTGACCGGTTGAGTGATGCTGCGGTCCAGTGCCACAAATACTTTTATAGCTCGCGTGAAGACAACACGGATCTGAATAAGGCAAGCCATGAACAATCATTTTTGGCTGGGGATGGCGATCATTTTCGGCAGCGGAATTCTTAACGGCAGCTTCCCCCTGCCTCGAAAATACAGCCGATTTTGGAAATGGGAGAATACCTGGCTCGTATTTTCCCTGGTGGCATTGCTTATTCTGCCCTGGTTGCTGGCGGCCGTCTTTACTCCGCACCTGAGCAGCCTTTATCGCTCAGTCCCATCCCATGTCTGGGCTTCTCCCCTGATCTTTGGTTTCTTATGGGGAATCGCTCAGGTGGCTTTTGGCCTCGGAATTGAAGCGGTCGGAATGGCTCTGGCATTCTCGCTGGTAATGGGGCTATTGTGCGTGTTCGGCGCGCTGGTTCCGTTGCTCGTATTGAGTCCTGAGGAATTGCTCCTTCCGCGTGGCCTTCTCTTACTGAGCAGCATGCCCGTTCTTTTTGTCGGCTTGGCGTACTGCGGCATCGCAGGAAAGCGGCGGGAAAAGGAAACCGGTGGTCTCGAGTCTCCGAAAGATGGACTTGGCATGAGCTTCCTGACCGGCATTGCGGTTTGCGTATTCACCGGGATCTTCGGTTCGAACCTCAACTTAGGTTTTGCCTTCAGCGGCGCTCTTGGCGCTCAAAGCCAGGCATTGGGAGCCAATGCAGTTACATCAACCTATCCAATCTGGGCTTTGGTCCTGGGGGCCGGATTTTTCCCTAACCTGATCTATTGCGGGTACCTGTTCTTTCGCAATCGCACCTGGTCCTTATTTTTTCGGCCCGGTATGCCCAAAGAGGCGGCTATTGGGGTCGCGATGGGTCTGCTGTGGCTGGGCGGAATCGATGGCTATGGAATTGGCGCCACGTTGGCCGGCAAGTATGGGACCTCCCTTGGGTTCGCACTCTTTTTGGCGGTGAGTATCCTGTCGTCGAATATCCTTGGGGTCCTGACCGGTGAATGGAAAGCGGTGTCCCCTGCGACTAAGCGCAAACTGGCGATTGGTATCTCTTGTGTTCTGGTATCCATCGCAATTCTAAATCTAGGTGGATTCTTCCAAACGGCTCTCCCGGCAAAGTGATGTAAGGCGACGGGAGAGAAAAAAATTGGAACGGTTCAACAAGCCTTTCGGACCTAAAGCTATGCGAATCGATAGTCATCAACATTTTTGGAAAGTTAGCCGTGGTGACTATCATTGGATGGCGCCGACGCTTTCCATCCTTTGCCGCGATCTTCTTCCAGAAGATTTACACCCCATCCTGCGGAAATACCGCTTCGACAAAACCATCGCCGTACAAGCAGCACAAACGGTGGCCGAAACGGGTTTTCTGCTTCAATTGGCGGACCAGCATGACTTCATCGCAGGAGTAGTGGGCTGGCTGGACCTGGAAAGTAACCACTTTCCGCAAGAGTTTGAGGAGTGCCGGAAGAACAGGAAATTTGTCGGAATCCGTCCAATGCTTCAGGATCTGCAGGATGACGCCTGGATCTGTCGCCCGCAAGTTCTCGAGAATCTCAAGCTTATTGCAGAAGCGCGGTTTCCCTTTGAATTTCTCACCTACACTCGTCATCTTCCGTATGTGTTACGCGCTCTCGACAAGACCCCGGGGTTACATGCGGTAATTGATCATCTATCCAAGCCTGAGATCAAAGACAGGAAAATGGAACCGTGGAAGACACTCCTATCCGAGGCAGCACAATACAGTCAATTGTTCTGCAAACTTTCAGGAATGATTACCGAAGCGGACCACAAGTCCTGGACGTCCCACGACCTGCAGCCCTACGTCGAGCACGTTGTCAACAGCTTTGGTTGGGATCGTATTATGTACGGAAGTGACTGGCCCGTTTGCTTGCTCGCTGGAGACTATGGACAAGTATACGACGCATTGTGGCAAGCCCTCTCTTCCTCCCTGAATCCGCATCGAGAGGCGGGACTTTTTGGCGGAAATGCCGAACGGTTTTATCAGCTATAGGCCGCAGTTCGAATCATAGGAAAATCCAAAAGTTCGCGTTGCCTTTGGGAGCACTACCCTTGGATTTGCCAGGAGCGGCACGTGTGTGCACTGCAAAGGCTAGTGACGGGTTAGAACTTCGCCTCCGCGGCGACCGTAGCTTCCGGGCTGGTAACCCCATTTGGAAACCGACTATCAAGCTGCCATGCAGGCATGAGAATTATACCCATGCGAAGCCTTCGCCTTGGCCATTTCTTTTGCTGGTCAGCATGATCGGAGAGAGCTGCGCCGCCCACAGAATTTCATCCGAATAAACTTTGCCGATTCCGCTTATGATGCGCGAATCGGTCAGCGCCCGCATCGCCCGGCGGCTTTGGCAATAGGGAGCCACGATCCGCGTGATTTTAGGTCCCGGCCCTCCAATGAGTTACCAGGATAGGGAGCCTTGGGGAATGAAGTCGAAATACGTTATGTTTAGGCTTGCGTCGCCCACTCGAGTGAGCTCGGAAACGGTACACTCTTCCCCATGCTGCAAACCGCAAAACTGTTCAACGGACAATCGATGGTCGGCAATCTCCGCCGCGTGCTGGTGTGTTCACCGCGCAACGCGGGGTGGAACCAACCAGTTAGGGCGGCGCGGTGGCGGGAGCTGGGGTTTCTACATCCGCCGGATTTCAGGAAGGCGCAGGCACAGCACGAAGCGCTTTGCGAGGAGCTGCGGCACAAAGGGGCGGAAGTCATCGAACTGCCCTCGCATGGCGATCTCACTCTGGATGCAGTGTACACACACGACGCTTGCCTGCCCACCGATTTTGGCCTGATCCAGCTTCGGCCCGGAAAGGCGAATCGCGAGCCGGAGGGTGAAGCGCAGGCGGCGTTCTGCGCAGCGCACGGGATGCCCATCCTTGCCCAAATGACGGCACCCGGAACGGCGGAGGGTGGTGACATCGTCTGGCTGGACGCAAAAACACTGCTGGTCGGCCGCGGCCACCGCACCAACGCAGCCGGCATCGAGCAGATTCGCGCTGCGCTTGCGCCCGAAGCAGTGGAAGTTATTGCCGCGCCTTTGCCCTATGGTCCGGGCCCTTCAGCCTGCTTGCATTTGATGTCGCTGCTGAGTCTGCTCGAGGAGAGGACTGCGCTCGTGGATTTGCCGTGGTTGGCTGTCGAAACTGTGGAACTGCTGCAGAAGAGCGGCTTCCGGTTGATTGAAATTGATTATTCGGAACGAGAGACGCTCGCCTGCAATGTGCTGGCGCTGGGCAGCGGGCGCCTGCTGGCCATCGCAGAAAATCGGAAGACCAACCAGAAATTACGCGATGCAGGCTTCGAGGTGCAGACATTCCTCGGTTCGGAGCTTTGCGTCAACGGTTCGGGCGGGCCAACGTGCCTGACGCGGCCGATGCTGAGGGGGTGACATACTTAGATCCTGGCTGACAACGCTCTAGCGCTTCTTCAGCGCCTCCAACTCCTCCAGCGTCCTCGGCCAATCGGAGCGCAGCAGACGCGACAAGCTGCGGTCCGCCAGCACCTTTCCGCCCGTCTGACACTTCGCGCAGTAGTTCGTCTCATTGTCGGCATAACGAATGCGCTGAATCTTCTCGCCGCACCGTGAGCATGGCTGCCCATATTTTCCGTGCACGGCCATCTCCTTGCGAAATGCCGTGACCTTCTGCGGGAAACTGGCTTCGGCTTCTTTGCCCAGCCGATCCATCCACAGGCGCAGCGTATCCCGCGTTGCCGCAAACAGCCGCTCCCACTCTTCCGGCTTCAGTTTGCTGGTCAGCGTTATCGGAGAGAGCTGCGCCGCCCACAGAATCTCATCCGAGTACGCGTTCCCGATGCCGCTGACGATGCGTGGATCGGTCAGCGCCCGCTTCAGCGTCCGATTCTCCGCCGTCAACGCGGCGCGAAACGCATCGAGATCGCTGTCGAAAACATCGATCCCTCCGGGATCAACCGACCGCAGTGAATCCTCGCCCGCAAGCACGTAAAGTGATGCCCGGTGTTTCGTCCCCGCTTCGGTCAGCACCAAAGACCCGTTAGGGAAATCGAAGGCTGCCAGGTCTTTGCGGCCACTCAAGCTTTGCGCCCGCCGACTTCCAGTGCAGCCGACCGGCAATCATCAGGTGCAGCACCAGCCACAGATCGCCCTCCACGCCGATGGCGATGCGCTTGCCGATTCTCCGCAGCTCGCGCACGACGCGGCCTTCCAGCGCGGTGACGGGCGGCTGCGCCGTCCGCAGCAGGAATGGTCCGGCGACGCGCACTTTCACCATGGGCTGTCCCACGATGCGCGCTTCGAGCGCCTCGAGGTAGGCGGAAATATCCGGCAGTTCCGGCATGGTGAGTTGATTCTATTGTCTGCCTGTTGTGTGAACACCGTACGACTGGACCCCAATCACATAAAGGAAAGCCTGTAATCGGCGCCGGAATTTCCGGAGTTCGGCGGGTTATTAACTCCCAGCAGCTATACGGCGAAACCTTCATGGCGCATCTTAGACTTTCGTGGAGGCAAAGCTTATGAAACCGCTGGCTGCTGCGCTAGTCTTTGCGCTGTTCTTGACCCTTGGCACTGGAGTTCGCGCTCAAGACCATCAGGATAACGACCACCAGAAGCACGAAAAGCCCGAGAACCAGTCGAAGCCCGCTCCGCCGGCGCAAGCCCGAAGCCACGAGCAGAGTCAGCAAGAGCAACGCGCTGCGCAGGAACGCCAGCGACAGCAGGCACAGCAGGAGCAGCAACACGCCAAGCAGCAGGAACAGCAGCAAGAGCGAGAGCGCGCCCAGCAGCAGCAACAACGAAACCAGCAGCAAGCCGAGCAACAGCAACGTGCTGCGCAGGAACGCCAACGCCAGCAAACTCAGCAACAGGAGCAACAGCGCCAGGCTCGCGAGCAGCAGCAACAGCGAACCGAACAACAGCAACGCGACGCACAACAGCGCCAGCAGAGCCAGCAACAGCAGCAAGAACGCCAGCGGGCAGAGCAGCAGCGACAACAACAAGCGAACCAGCAGCGCCAGCGGGCAGAGCAGGATCAACAACGCGCGGCGCAGGAACGGCAACGCCAGCAAACTCAGCAACAAGAACAGGCGCGCGCACAACAGCAAGTCAGCAGGCGCAGGCTCGGCAAAGCAGCGCCGCGCAGCAGAACGTCAGCAGGCGCAGGCTCGGCAAAGCAGCGCCGCGCAGCAGGAGCGCAACCGCCAGCAGCAGGAACTGGCCCAAAACCAGTGGCAGGAACAGCAAAGGCAGCACCAAAGACAGGAGCGCTTATCGCAGCAGCGCCAGCAACAACTGGTTCAACAACAGCAACAGCGCCTGGGACAATACCGGCAGCATCTGCAGGAGGAACAGCAACGGCTGCAGCGGCAAGACGAAGCCCTCCGCCAACAGCATCGCGCCGCCGAGTACCGCTTTCAGCAACAATATCTGGATCATCTGCGCGACCAGGACCGCCGCCTGCGTGAAGAAGACCGCGATTTTGGCAACAATCCCTACTTCTATACCGCTCCCATCTATCGCTATAACTGGGGCGGCGCGTACTACGAGACCAATCAATACGGAGCCGATCTATTGCGGCAGGCTGTGAACAACGGCTACGCCGAAGGCTTTCAGGCCGGGACGGCTGACCACGAAGACGGCTGGCGTCCGGATTTTGACAACAACTATGCTTACCAGGACGCGACTTACGGTTACACCGGCTACATAAATCCCGACGAATACCGCTACTACTTTCGCCAGGGATTCCGGTATGGATACCAAGACGGCTACAACGACCAATACCAGTACGGATACTATTCCGACGGCTCGTATGGTGTAGTGGCGAATGTCCTGGGGCAGATTCTGAATCTGCTGCCGCTACGCTAGGCGGGAGGGATATAGCCTCAGAGAGCCAGAAACTGCTGGTCATGCTCGGCACGGCGGTAGTCCGCAATTTTGAATTCCGCTTGCGCATAGGATTGCAACTGCGATACGGAGGGGATACCCCTACCCCCCTCCGATCTATTGAAATCATCAATTTGCCCCGAGAACACCGCCAAAATCTTTCGGTTCAAAGGACTTACACGCAAAATCCTGAGAGCGTAGGACTTAGTACCAAGTGCGCCCGAGGGATTGCGCGTTCATCTTGCTAAATGAACCTATAAATCCAAGTTAACAATAACGTATGTACTGAGAGGAAAGTAGGGCACGAAGGTGGAGGAAATAGTTTGCGGGGCGGGGCTGGGTTTGGTCCCAGGTTTGCGCCCAAGTGCGTGGCCCGAACGTGGGCCAGCGGTCCTCAAGCAGAGCGCTGATCCTGAAACCCCTCAGGGTAAAATAACGGTCTCTAACAGGCGGATCCCATTTCTCACCAATATAGCGATGACAACGGTTCTCAATCCCGAACGTGCACGCATTTTTCGAATCACCCACCGGGACAACGTGCCCTGGATATTGGATCATGGACTGCATGCCCCAAGCAGCAAACTGCTTGACCCGAATTTTAGGAATATCGGCAATCAGGACCTAATCTCGAAACGTGCCCAGCGTGTGGTCGAAGTCGGTCCCGGTGGAACGCTGAGCGACTATATCCCATTTTATTTCACGCCATTTTCGATCATGATGTTGAACATTCACACTGGTTACAATGTGAAACAAGTGCCGAATGAAGAAATTGTGATCCTTGTATCTTCGCTGCGTAGGGTTGCCGAACAGGGAATTCGGTTTGTGTTCACCGACCAGCATGCATATCCGGTAACGGCGAACTATTTCACAAGTCTAAACGATCTTCGGCACGTACCATGGGAACTCCTTAATCGAAGGGATTTCAAGCATGACCCAGAGGATCCTGGGAAGAAAGAGCGGTACCAAGCGGAGGCCCTGATTTGGAAGCATCTGCCAACGGAAGCACTACTTGGTATGTGCTCATACACTGAGGACATTGAAGCCGAAATCAGGGCGGAACTTGCCAAGCGTAGAATCGACATGCAGACTCGTGTGCAAAGGGGTTGGTATTTCTGAAATGATGCATTTTGTTAAAGGGAACCTACTGGACGCCAAGGCGGAGGCCCTTGTCAACACGGTAAACACCGTGGGGGTGATGGGCAAAGGCATCGCCCTTATGTTCAAGGACGCATTCCCTGCAAATTTTCGCGCCTATGAGGAGGCGTGTAAGGCCAAAGAAGTGACAATCGGCCGAATGTTCGTCACTGAGAACCGAACCTTCGAGGGGCCGCGTTGGATCATTAACTTTCCAACGAAGAAGCATTGGCGTTACCCTTCAAAACTTGAGTGGATTGTCGAAGGCTTGAAGGACCTTAGACGCGTGATTCAGGAAAACGACATTCGATCGATAGCTCTTCCTCCCCTTGGCTCCGGCAATGGAGGGCTCGACTGGAGCAATGTCCAGACCGAAATACGGAGGGTTCTTGGCGATCTAGGGGACGTGGAGATTCAGGTCTTCGAACCGATTGCGAAATACCAAAACGTCGCAAAGCGAACCGGAGTCGAAAAGCTTACCCCAGCTCGCGTGCTCATCGCGGAAATGATTCGTCGCTATTGGGTGCTTGGCATCGAATGCACGTATCTCGAAGTGCAAAAGTTAGGGTGGTTCCTCGAACGTACAATTCATTCTTTGGGATTCGAAGACCCTCTGAAACTCCAGTTTAAAGCGGATCGATACGGGCCTTATTCAGACCGGCTTCGCCACCTTCTGGATGCGCTCGACGGAACATATCTGCATTGTGACAAACGTTTGAGCGACGCGAGCCTGACCGACACGATCTGGTTCGATGAGGAGCGTCGCAAACACGTGGACTTGTTTCTTCAGCAAGATTCATCGAAACCTCTCAACCGCGTGTTGGACCTGACAACAAAGCGGATTGACGGCTTTGAATCTCCTCTCGGTATGGAGCTGTTGGCGACGGTTGACTGGCTGGTTGAACGCGAACATGCCGAGCCAACTCTTTCGGGCATAAAATTGGGGTTGCTCAGCTGGCCGGCCGGACAAGCCGCGGCAGAACGCAAGCTTCACCTTTTCGACGATCGGTTGCTGAACCTTGCGCTTGCTCGTGTCACCTCTCCGATTGCGATGAAGGGTTAGTTGACTGACGCGCGGCGAGGCAATGTTCCGGATTTTTCCTCAATGATGTGGGAAAACCCTCGAAGAGTAGAAGGTTTGACTTCAGGTTAGCGCCCCTACTCGTCCCGAAGCGTCCTTGCGGGATCGCATTGCGCCGCGCGGTGTGCCGGCAGCAGCATGGCTAGCACGGAGACCACAAACAGAATAGAAGCCGGGACGACGAAGGCCGCCGGATTGTAATAATCCAGTGGAAGGAACTTCGCTAGTCCATGCTGCATCAGGCGAGCTCCCGCCAAGGCCATTGCTAGTCCTACGAGCAGGCCGATCCAAACGGGCCGCAAGCCGGGTTTGATGATGGCTGTATAGATGTCCTTCTTCATCGCCCCCATGGCAAGACGAATTCCGATCTCTTTGGTGCGCTTGCTGACGGCAAAAGAGACCACGCCATAGATTCCGATTATCGCCAGTAGAACGGCGAGGACTCCGGGAATTACTATTAAGGTATCGAACCGACCCAATATTTCAGCCAATCGATCGATGAATGATCGGACGGTCGAGACTTCTACTTCGGCGCTCGGGAACTCCTGTCGCAATACGGCGGCGACTGTTGCGGCCATCGCATTCGCATCGCGGTTTACTCGCACGGAAAGCGGAGATTGCATAGGCGGCCCTTGAGTCGGCCATGCGCGGTAAATGATTGGATCGGATGTAGTAGAAAAAGGCGCGGAAGCCACATCGCCGGCAACTCCGACAACCTCCAAAGTACCATCCTCTGGCGTTTTCAGGGCTTTTCCAAGCACGTCGCTTCCATTCAAATATTCGCTGGCGAATTTCTCAGAAACCACCACCGGGCAGACGCTATGTGGTCCACAAGCCGCATCGGTGCGCTCAATGGCGCGTCCCCGTACGATGGGAATGCCGAGAGTGGAGAAGTAGTCGGCAGAGACCTGGTTCGAGGCCACGCTGAAGGTCGACTTCCCGGCAAACTGAATCTCCATCTGTTGTTGAACAGCCGCAAATGGAAAGCGGCTACCGATCGCGACAGACTGGACACCGGGAATTGCCTCGATCCGGCGGATCACGGCGTCTCGAAAAATGGCCTGAGATTCCGGGGTCTTGGCGGTTGGCATGAACACCATCGTGAGCACCACTTGCCGTGTTTCAAACCCCGGATCGGCATACAGGATGGTGTGCCTTGCACGCATGAAGATGCCGGGGCCCACAAGAAGCACCAGGCTGAATGCAATTTGCACCGCGATGAGTAACGCCCTCAAATTCCAATGCACCGTTCGCGGCGCATTCGGCCGCCGATGCCCTTTGAGAGAACTGAGCAGGTCAACCTTCAGCGATTCGAGCCCTGGCGCCAGGCCAGACAGTGTGCCCGCCAGCAAAATGCTGGCCGCGAAGTAGAAAAACACGCGCCAGTCGGGACGAAAGTGTATTCCGGCGCTGTCGTTTCCAAACCATCGGGAGATCACAAACGGAACCCGATATGTCAGGTACAGACTGGCTGCGCCGGCGACGCAAGCCAGCAAGAAGGTCTCCGTCAGCAACATGCGGATCAGGCGAACACGCTTTGCTCCAAGAGCCAGGCGTACTCCCATCTCCTGTTGCCTGGCATCGGCCCGAGACAAAAGGAGCGTCGTCACATTGGCACAGGCGACGAGCAAAACCATCACCAGCATGATCATAATCAGAGAAAAGATGACAACGATTTTGGAGCTATCCGGGTCCTGTATTTCTGACCCATTCGTGACAAGGGCGGTGCTCACGCGACCCGTGTGAAGCTTGTCTTCCTGGCGGGCGATCAAGGTAAGCTCAGCCGCGACGTCCGCCCGCGAAAATCCCGGGGCGAGCCGGCCCCCGACTACGAGCCAGCGCGTCTCGCCGGGATGAGTCCACTGCGTTCCCAGCCCGAGATAGCTCGTCAGCGTGTACGGCAGCCATGCATCTGCCCGAGGCCCACCTTCTTCAAAATCCGGTGCAACACCAACCACGGTCACAGGTTGATCGTTGACATGGATGGTTTTGCCGACAATCTGTGGATCAGCTGCGAACCGAGTCCGCCACAATCCCTCGCTCAGAACGATCACTGGATTCGACGAACCATAATCCTTCAGCTGCAGCAACCGGCCGAGCCGCACCTTTTGCAATTCGTAGAGCGCGAAAAAATTGTCCGAGACAAGCAGAGCACCTGCTGGATTCAAATGGTCCGACTCAAGAGTTGCGCTAAAAGCCGCTCCACGCGGCCACATCCCGCAGCGATCGGCCACGGTCGCGATAAGCCAGGTAATCTTCCAGCGTTGCCCCGGATTGGTTTGGAGCCCGCGTAGCGTCCATGGTGAAAAACGAAAAAATCTGAACGTACGAATCCGGGTCCTTTACTTGCGCCCGCAATGTCATCGTATTCAGGAGGTTAAAGATTCCAGAGCTGACACCGATGCCGAGCGCAAGTGTGAGGATCACGCTGACAGATAGCAGGCGCTGCTTATTGAGACTCCGCAAGGCGAAGCGGACGTCGCTCCAGAGTTCATCCCATAAGCGCAGCCCCCGCGAATTGCGGCAGCGGTCTTTCTGCACTTCAATATCGCCAAGCTCCAGCTTGGCGCGCCGCCGGGCTTCTTCCTCCGAAGAGCCGGACTGCACCAGGTGCTCCACATATTGATCGAAATGCCAGCGGAGTTCAGTCTCCATCTCGTCTTCCAGACGGGAGCGCCGGAAAATTGCACGCAGCCACGAGCGAGACTTGGGAAACATAGGCTAGATTTCTCCGGGTGAGGTGCGCAGAATACTCGCCATAATTTCGGCGGTCTGGCTCCATTTTCTGGTTTCGGCGGCCAATTGCCGCTTGCCGCTGGCGGTCAGGTGGTAGTACTTGGCTTTGCGTTTGTTTTCCGATTCGCCCCACTCGCTGCTAATCCAGCCCTGATGCTCGAGCCGGTACAAAGCCGGATAGAGCGAGCCTTGCAGGATTTCCAGCCGATCCTGCGAAATTTGCTGGATGCGCAGAAGGATGCCATAGCCATGCAAGGGACCGAGAGACACGGCCTTGAGGATCAGCAGATCGAGCGTGCCTTGAAGCAGATCCTTGGGTTTGCCCATGCTGTCACCTAGATGATCTAGGAATATACTCTTATTCTCCTAGACTGTCGAGGAGTAGAAGGGTGGGATATCTAAAGGTCTAAATGGACGGTGCGTGCCCCCGTCCAAGGGGCCAGAGGTGCGGCTTCGCGTCGAGCTTCGCTCGACCTGGACGGAGCAAGCTCCGTCCCAACACAGTTCTTGGCGAATCGTCCCACGCCGTGGCCAACTCTGCACCCTGCTAAAATAAAACTGCAATGGCCCTGCCGTTCGTCCGCGATTTATTCGCGGACGTGGAAAACCTGCCCGCCTTCTCGCGTGTAGCCTCCCATCTGAAAGAGGGCACGGGGCGGATACGTGTGTCTGGACTGGCCCCCACCGCCAAGGCGTTGCTGCTGGTTCTGCTGCAGAAGGCCGCTGCCCGGCCGCTGATCGTCATTGTTACCGACAATCGCGCTGCCGAAGAGCTGGTTCCTGTGCTGGCCGCGTTCAGCGAGCTGAGCGGAGGCGCCGAGCCCGACTCCATCGTCCGGCTTCCTGCGCGCGACGTGCTGCCGTTTCAGAATCTCTCGCCCCATCCGGAACTTCAGGAAGAACGCGCCGCCGCGCTGTGGAAGATTGCCACGGGCGCGGCCTCCATCGTGGTCTCGCCGGTTTCGGCGACGGCCATCCGCCTGCGCTCGCCGGAGTATTACGCGGAACTGGCGCGAACCCTGCGCAAGGCGGAGACCATCGATACCGAATCGCTCGTGGCCCACCTCAACACGGTGGGTTATGTCGCCGTGGATGTGGTCGAGATGCCCGGCGAATATGCGCTGCGCGGCGGCATTCTGGATGTTTATTCGCCCGAGGCCGACCGCCCGGTGCGCATCGAGTTGTTCGGCGACGAAGTGGAGTCGATCCGCAAGTTCGATCCCGGCACGCAGCGATCGTCCGATCCGGTGGATGAAGCTGTGCTGCTGCCGCTGACCGACACGCCGGTGCGCGAAGATATTCTGGGCGCGATTCATGCCCGGCTTTCCGGGAAACGCATTACCGGAGCGGAGGAAGTAATTGAGGAGGCGGTGCGGGCCGGGGGCGTGAGCGTGTTTCCCGGCTGGGAGTTTTATGCGCCCGTGGCGGGCGCGGACCGCAGCGTTTTTGACTTGCTGCAGAACTCCGTGGTGGTGATTGACGAGCCGGAAAATGTGCGCGGCGAGTTCGACCGCACCTGGACGCGCATTGAAGAGGCGCATGAGCGCAGCGAAGTCGGCAACCTGGTACGGCCCGCCGATCTGTATTTGCCTCCTGACGAATGGTGGCAACGGATTGAGCCTTGCGCAGGCGCGGACCTCGAACATTTGGAAATCGAGCGCGGCAATGGCGCGGGCGGCGTGGCATTCCACACGCAACCTGCGCCGCGCTTCCACGGCGCTGTGCCCGCGATGGTGGAAGAAGTGAAGAAGCAGATTGGCGGAAGGCCGCCGGGTGCTGATCGCTGTGCCCAATACCGGCGAGGTCGAGCGGTTGGCCGATCTGTTCAGCGAATACGGCGTTTCGTTTCGGCTCGGGTCCCGCACCCGGGGAGGCGAAAGCTACGCCGACGAAACTGCCTACTTTGCCGGCGAAGTGCTCACCGCGACTCTGGTCAAGGCTTACGTGCCGGACGGCGTTACGCTGCCCGAAGCCTCGCTTGCCATCTTCGGCGCGCGCGATCTGTTCGACGAGTCGGAATCGGTGGTCTCGCGTCCGCAGCGTTCGAAATCGAAGACTTCGGCCTTTCTTTCCGACTTCCGCGACCTGCAAGTCGGCGACTACGTCGTGCACGTGGAGCACGGCATTGGACAGTATCAGGGGCTGAAGGAAATCAATCAGGGCAACGGCAACGCCGAGTTCATGTTGCTGGAGTACGCCGAGGGCGCGCGGCTGTACGTGCCGCTCACGCGGCTCGACCTTATCCAGAAATACCGCTCCGCCGAGGGTGCGCGGCCCGCGCTGAATCATCTGGGCACGGCGGCCTGGGCCAAGACCAAAGCTCGCGTTCGCAAGGCCATGAAAGACATGACCGACGAACTGCTCAAGCTCTATGCCGAGCGCAAGACCGCCCAGGGCCATGCTTTTCCGGCGGACAACGAGTGGATGAAGGAGTTCGAAGACGCCTTCGAGTACAGCGAAACCGAAGATCAGGAACTGGCCATCGCCGACGTGAAGCACGACATGGAATCGCGCCAGCCGATGGACCGGCTGCTATGCGGCGACGTGGGTTACGGCAAGACGGAAGTGGCGATGCGCGCGGCGTTCAAGGCGCATCGGCGACAACAAGCAGGTCGCAGTGCTCGCGCCGACTACGGTTTTGGCTTTCCAGCACTTTGAGACCTTCAAGCAGCGTTTTGCGCCGTTTCCGGTGACCATCGAGATGATCAGCCGGTTCCGCAGCCCCAAGCAGCAGAAAGAAATTCTGCAAAAGACGGAAGCGGGCAAAGTAGACATTCTTATTGGGACTCACCGCCTCTTGTCGAAAGACATAAAGTTTACCGACCTCGGCCTGCTGGTGGTGGACGAAGAGCAGCGCTTCGGGGTGCGCCACAAGGAGCGCATCAAGCAGATGCGCAAGCAGGTGGATGTGCTTACCATGTCGGCGACGCCGATTCCGCGCACCCTGCACATGTCCATGGTTGGGTTGCGCGACATGAGCGTGATTGAGACGCCGCCCAAAGACCGCATGGCGATTCAGACGGTGGTAGCCGCGCTGGGATGACAAGCTGATCCAGTCGGCCATGGAGCAGGAACTGGAGCGCGGCGGGCAGGTTTATTTCGTTTACAACCGCGTGGAGACCATTTGGGAAATCGCCGCCAAGTTGCAGGAACTGGCGCCGCGTGCGCGGATTATGGTCGGCCATGGGCAGATGTCGGAGGGCGAACTGGAAAAAGTGATGCTGAAATTCATGCATCACGAAGCCGATATTCTGGTGGCGACCACCATCATCGAGAACGGCCTCGACATTCCGCTGTGCAATACGATTCTCATTAACCGCGCCGACCGGCTGGGGCTTTCCGAGCTTGTATCAGCTCCGCGGGCGGGTGGGGCGGTCGAACCGCCGGGCTTATGCCTACTTGCTGGTTCCGGCCGAAGCGGAGCTCACGCCGATTGCGCGGCGGCGGCTGGCTGCGCTGAAGGAGTTCTCCGACCTGGGCGCCGGTTTCAAGATCGCCGCGCTCGATCTCGAGCTGCGCGGCGCGGGCAATCTGCTGGGCGGCGAACAGAGCGGGCATATCGAAGCGGTGGGATTCGAGCTGTACACGCAGATGCTCGACCAGGCGGTGCGCGAGATGAAGGGCGAAGGCGCGCCCGAAGTAGCCGAGACGCAACTCAACCTCGGCCTGAGTATCCGCATCCCAGTGGAGTACATTCCGGAGGAGAATCAGCGCCTGCGAATGTACAAAAGGGTGGCGGGCATCGAAACCGAATCGCAGCTCAAGGATGTGCGCTGCCGAGCTTCGCGACCGTTATGGCGAGCCGCCCGGCGCCGTTCGTAACCTGTTACAGTATGCTTCGCTGAAGTTGTTGTGCTTGCGCGTGGGGGCGACTGCGGTGGACCGCAAGCGCGATCAGGTGAGCATCAAGTTCCGGCAGAACGCCGCCATCGATGCGGAAAAGCTGGCGCGGTTTGTTTCGTCGCAGCGCGGGCGCGCAGTTCATGCCCGATGGGACGCTGAAGTTTTCGCTGAAGGCTGCGGCGACAGAAAGCGTGCTCAGCCTGTTGCGGGATCTGCTGGAAGAACTCTCGGTTTCATCCGGTGACGCAAAATTGGCCGTCTGACAGTAACTTGCTTGAATTGCGTCTCTTGCAATAAAACAATCTGCGGTAGTCGTTAGCCAAGGCGAATCAGACATGAGGATGAAAGTCCGTAAAGCCGTATTTCCAGCAGCCGGGTTGGGAACGCGCTTCCTGCCCGCCACTAAAGCGCAGCCGAAAGAAATGTTGCCGGTGGTGGACAAGCCCATCATTCAGTACGGCGTGGAAGAAGCGCTGGCGGCGGGCTGCGACCAGATCATCATCGTGACCGGGCGCGGCAAGCAGGCCATCGAGGACCACTTCGACGTCAGCTACGAACTGGAGAAGATGCTCGAGGAGCGCGGCAAGACCGACTCTGCTGCAAATCGTGCGCCACATTTCGGACATGATTCATGTCTCTTACGTCCGCCAGAAGGAAGCGCTCGGCCTGGGCCACGCAGTGCTGACCGCCCGCGAACTGGTCGGCAATGAAGCTTTCGCCGTTCTGCTGGCCGATGATGTGATTGACGCTCCCGTCCCCTGCTTGAAGCAGATGATGGACGTGTTCGAGTACACGCAAAGTTCGGTGCTGGCGACACAGGTTGTCGAGGGCGAGGCGATCTCCGCCTATGGCGTGCTCAAGACCAAGGAGGCCGATGGGCGCTTCGGGGGCAAGCTGTTCGAGATTGTCGATATGGTCGAAAAGCCCAAGCTCAAGGACGCGCCGTCGAATCTGGCGGTGATTGGGCGCTACATTCTGACGCCAACTGTCTTTGAAACGCTCTCTGAGATCAAAGCCGGCGTCGGCGGCGAGCTGCAGCTTACCGACGGCATGCGCCTGCTTTTGAAGAAAGAGAAGATGTATGGCTACGTGTTCGATGGCAAGCGCCACGATACGGGCGATAAGCTGGGCTTCCTGAAGGCGACGATTGAATTCGCGCTGCAGCGGCCGGATTTGGGCGGGCCGCTGCGGAAGTATTTGAAAGAGCTGAAGCTGTAAGATCGAGAGCCCGCTCTTAGCTTTGCAACGTCGCCTGCAACTTCTTCGACTTCTCTTCCACGCCTTTGGCCAGCTTCTCTTTGTGGGCGGTCATCTTTTTTGCGACTTCGGCATCGGCCAGCGCCAGTATTTGCACTGCAAGAATTCCGGCATTGGTCGCGCCTGGCTTGCCGATAGCGACAGTCGCCACCGGAATGCCCGCCGGCATCTGCACCGTGGCGAGGAGAGAGTCCATTCCATTTAATGAAGTCGAAGGAATGGGGACGCCGATGACGGGCAGCGTGGTGTGTGCCGCAATCACGCCGGCAAGATGGGCTGCGCCGCCTGCGCCCGCGATGATCACGCGAATGCCGCGATCGGCGGCTTTGCGGGCGTATTCGGCAGTGCGGTCCGGCGAACGATGTGCCGAAGTGACGTCCATCTCATACCCGATGCCGAACCCGTCGAGAGCTTTGCCTGCCTCGCGCATGATCTCGAGATCGGAATCACTGCCCATGACTATTGAAACCTGTGGTTTGCTCATTATCCTTTTCGCTCTCCAGTGTCGATATGGGGACAGCCCGCCGGGCGAAGCCCGGCAGTGCATCTGTTACTGCTTCTTCATCGCCCGCGCCGCAATATCCCTGCGGTAGTGCGCGCTTTCAAATCCGATCCGGCCACAGGCCTCATAGGCACGCGCCACTGCCGATGGCAAATCCGCCGCCCGCGCCGTCACCCCCAGCACGCGTCCACCGGCCGTGTAGTAGGCGCCGTCGTGCTTCGTGGTTCCGGCATGAAATACCTTCACGCCCTCGATCTTGTCCGCCTCTTCGATCCCGATGATTTTCTTGCCCACTTCAAATGTCCCCGGATAGCCGCCTGAGGCCATCACCACACACACCGAGGCATCGCTGGACCACTTGAAATCACCTTCGCTGACCCGGCCCTGGACCGAAGCCTCGAGCGCTTCCACCAGGCCGCTCTCCATCCGCATGAGGATGGGCTGGGTCTCGGGATCGCCAAAGCGGCAGTTGAACTCCAGCACCATGGGACCGCGCGCCGTCATCATCAGGCCGCAATAGAGCACGCCTTTGAATTCCGCGCCCTCTTCTTTCATGCCTGCGACTACGGGCCGCGCGATGTGGTTCAGCAGCCAGTCGCGCATCTGGTCGTCCACAATCGTCTGGGTGGAGTAAGCGCCCATACCGCCGGTATTAGGGCCGCTGTCGCCATCGTTCACACGCTTGTGATCCTGCGCGCCCACCAGAGGCGCCACGCGCTCGCCATCGCTCACCACCAGGAACGAAAGCTCGTCGCCCTGCAAAAATTCTTCGAGCACCACCCGCGCCCCGGCCTCGCCCAGCATTTTGCCGCTGAGCATATCGCCGGCCACGGTGGCGGCCTCGTCTTTAGTCTTGCAAATCACCACGCCCTTGCCGGCCGCCAGCCCGTCTGCCTTTACCACCAGCGGGGTGTGGAAATGCGGCAGGGCATCGCGCACCTCATTCATCGAGTTGCAGATGGCATAGAGCGCCGTCGGAATGTGGTGGCGCTGCATGAATTCCTTGGCAAAGCTCTTGCTGGATTCCAGCCGCGCCGCGGCCTTGGTCGGACCGAAGACGGGTAATCCGTGGCGCGTGAATTCATCCACCACGCCGAGCTGCAGCGGCAGTTCCGGACCGATCACGGTTAAATCGGCCTTGGTCTGCCGCGCCAGCGCCAGCATGGACTCTACGCTCTTCACATCCACCGGCAGACATTCGGCTTCCTCGGCAATGCCGCCGTTGCCGGGAGCGCAGTAGATCTTTTCCACGCGCGGCGACTGGCGCAGCTTCCAGACCAGCGCATGCTCGCGCCCACCACCGCCGATGACCAGTATCTTCATAGCCAGAGAAACACTAAGGTTAGGGTCGGAGAGGAAGAGATGTCAAACCCGGGTGGGGGAGTTCGGGAAAGGGGGGCATTTTGAGTGCTATGGGAATGTTTCGCCACTTACCGGCACAGGGCCATCTTGGGTCGTTGAGACGCGCTGGCTACTTCTCAACGAGTAGAGTCGAGAAGAGGCGCAGTGACGGTAGCCTCCCGGTGGCGACTGGCGGGGCTTTCGCCACGCCGCCTCAGTCCGGTTTGACATAGTTCTGTTTCCTCTTCCCGCTCATCGAACCGGACAGGCGGATTTCCCGCATCCGGCTCTCGGAAAAGACGCACACCGAACCGAAATTCGGTATGTAACGCCGTCTGCAACGTCTGAACACAACTGCGGGGTGGCTAGACTCGTCGTCAATCCCCGTGTCCTTTGTTGCTTCTGGCGTTAGTCTTTAACTGAGGTCCCTTCCCTCCACCGGCATTACCCGGCTTCATCAGTACTCCGGACCTCTCCGCCACCCCACACGGCCTGACCTGTCTCTCGCGAGTTGTCAGTTGATCCTACTTGCGATCACCGCTGGGGCTTCCCGTGTTGCTACTGGTTAACTTTGCCTGCTTGCCGTCGCCATTACCCCGGCAGGTCTGATGGAACTCGTTCGCTCGTACTGTCCCATCAGCGGCGGCCCCCCCGATTACACGGCGGGTTGGCTCCTGCATTAATCGTTTCAAGGCCTGCTCAGCGTTCACTCACGTTACGGCCTGCATGCTCGCCAAGTCACCTACGTGACCCTCTACACCGGAGGCTCCGACAGTTTCGTTTCCTCCACCGCCGCTCCGATTGCTTCCGGGTGGAGCGAACCCAGTTCCCGGGCGGGACTTTCACCCGCAGTCGACCAGTGCCTTTTCACGGCGCACGTGATATGGGGATTTTTCGTCAACCATCGGCAGCTCAAAGAGTAAAATTCGCCGCATGGATGTAGTCTGCAATGCTCGTGAGGCTAAGGAGTTCCTGATTTCCAGGATCGTGGCCGAAGCGCAGCGTGAGAATGCTCCGCTCTCAGAAACCGAACGCAAGATGCTTTACTTCACCGAAAGCGGATGGACGCTCCCAGACATCATGCAGGTCAACGAGCAGTTCGACCGTGAGTACGACCAAGGTCAGTATGAAAGGAAAGTAGCAAAAATCATCGCCAAGGCCTACAGGCGCATTCTTCACGAGTCCCGTGACGAATATGATAAGTGGTGGGGTGCAGTTCGGTGCCTGGGACGAGAAGATCATTACATCTCAGTTCTGATAAGGTTGGCCGACCTGCGGCCTCGTTGGGATCAATTGAAACTTCTTGCAGCGGGTCTTGTAATCGTGGGTTTCATTATTCTTTGGATCATACTCAGCAACAAGCAAATATTCTTCAACAAATAGAAACCTCATCCGGGAATGCAGTAGACTTCCAGGGTCGTCGAAAGCAGGCGATTACACTCAAGTTCACCTGCCCGCACCCTTCTGGACAGGCCAAAGGTCCCGAACGGCATCGCGAAATGATGTCCACGCATTCCAATAGAACTGGATGTGGTATTCGCAGATATGCAGGCTGTGTCCGTTTGAGTGCATCAACTCAAAGACTGGCGTGTCCTCACATTTGATCGGGAAACCCTCAGCACTAAACCTCTCGCCTTCGCAGGCTCTCTCACTCAATTTCTTAGAGGTGTATCGGCCCGTACTCATGCGCTGACATCGTAACCGAAGTAGAGAGCGTTTGGGTGAATTGCTGCAATCAGGCGACTACACTCAAAACCCCTGCCTGCGGGTCCATGAGTACCGTGGCGATTTTTCGCTAACAGTCGAGAGGGCCAGCTTCAGTGGGGGGTCGAGAGAATCGCGATGCCAGGCCGGCAAAGATCACCGGGACGGGCGGTGGAGGCTGCTCCAGAGCTTGCTCAGAATCTGAGAGGTCACGTCGTTGAAAGATTTTCCCTTCTGCACGTCGCTGAAACCGGCACTCTGCATTTACTCAATGGCAGCGGCGAATCGCCGGGAACTTACGCCGTCCATATCGAGGAAGCGGAACGCCTGGGCCAGCGGTATCCCGTCCGCTCCGGTCTGCAGGAACTCGATGCCGGCTGTGACTTTCCCGAACACGCTATTCAAATCCATTTTGGCCTGGGTTCCGTCGGGAAAAGGGGCCCTGGCCCATGCTCGTTTTTAACTCGCCGCCATCATACCTGGGGGTTGCCGCACGCTTCGCGATTTCGAAGCGTGGGCGCCACGGACGCCGCGGTTAAACATTTCGCACACGAAGGCCGGCCGCCTGCACCTCGTTGACCAGCACCCCTCCCCGCTCTTCTTCGGCGTAATGGCGAAAACTGCTCCAGGGCCCATGGTTGCGGTTCCAGCACCAGTCCAGCATCCCATAATAGCGGGGAGTCGGTTGGGCGCCGGCAACTTGTAACAGGAAATCCATGCCGCGGGATGTGACCCATGAACGGGGGGTTCGAGGTCCGTGCTGCCCACGCTTCGAAATCGCGAAGCGTGGGGCAACCCTCAATTTATGAAGCGTTGGCAAAAACCTAAGGTAGGCGAACCCCCGAGCCTTCACTGCTTAGAGCGCTTCCTGGAGACGAACTCTGTTCTTTCTTCTGATGGCAGGGGAACGGATCACATCGGGGGCAGAGGAGCGCTCTCGTCCCCCTGGGCCATTTCCCGGACACATGACGAGCTTCTCTTTATGATCGCTGCGGTATCGACCTGGGGGCCGTCCGAACTCGCGTTTGAATGCCCGGTTGAAAGCTGCCTCCGACTCATACCCGACGTCGCTGGCAATTTCTGCGACACCTCGCGATGTCCTTTCAAGCGATCGCGCGGCCAATTGAAGCCTCCAGCGCGTCAAGTACGCCATCGGTGGTTCCGAAAGATATCGGGTGAACCGCTCCACCAGCGCCGATCGTGAAATGCCCACTTCATTGGCGAGACTCGCGATCGTCCACGGGTGGGCAGTGCGGCGATGCATCAAGCCCAAGCTTTTCCCTACGATCGGATCGCGCGCCCCTGTCAGCCAACCCCTTTGCCCTTCGGGCAATTCGGCAACATAACGCCGTAGGGTATCAACGAACAAGGTTTCCGAGAGCTTCGCAAGCATGGCTTCGCTGCCTACGCGTCCGGAAATTGCTTCTTCGACCAGGTGCAGAATGGAACTCTCCAACCACTGCCCGGATCGATCCGTCCGGATGTTGACCTTAAAGACAGGTGGCAGGCCGTTCAGTATGGGCCGGCTGATGTGGGGGTCACAAGTCATGTATCCACAAACGAAACGCGAAGTCTCACCGCCGCCCCCGGCGTGCAAAGGGCTCAAATCGCGCGCCACGATCTTGTCGTTGATCCCGTAGTTGGGGAACGGCCGCTTCGCTCCCTTACTGCTCATATGATGCGCATCCCCATTCGGCAAGATGACGATGTCTCCGGAGTTGAGGTCTAGGGTCTTTCCATCCGCCATTTCGACAACCGCACCGCCCTCCACCACCAGATGGTAAAGCAAGAAATGTGCCGCTCCGGGAGCGAGCGTATCTGCCACCGACATTTGTTTCGAGGCAGGAACCGAGAATCCCCATGGCGCCGAGAATTCCGCGTTGAAGAACACGGCGCCGTTCAGCTTGACCCCGCTCAAGATTTCGGAGAATGCGTCCATTCAGCAACCGGACTCTCTGCAAAGTTGTCTGGTATCTGCGCAAAGGAATCTGCGCCCGCAAGCCGTTCGAGCAAATCAAAGCGACGCTCGGGCATGGTCGTTTCCCCAGAGTCGCTGCACAATTGTAGCCGTGATGCGGAGCAATGCCAATCGGGAGATCACCAGATGAACCTTAAAATGATGGGAACGAACACAGCCCCCAACGGAGCCGCCAAGAATCCGAATCAAGGGTTATGGGAAAAAGGCGACTTCACCAAGATCGCCGCTTTCATGCGGCAGTCCGGCGAAGCGGTTGTCGAGTCCCTTGGCGTTACGGCGCCGCTGCGCGCGTTAGACCTCGGCTGCGGAGACGGCACGACAGCGCTGCCGCTAGCGCTTCTGGGCGCCGATGTAACCGGAGTCGATATCGCCAGGAACCTTGTGAGCGCGGGCAACAAGCGCGCAGCGGAGGCAGGGCTCAACCGACTGAAGTTTCATGAGGGCGATGCTTGCAATCTGGAAGCGATCGACGACGATTCGTTCGAATTGACTCTTTCCATCTTCGGCGCTATGTTCGCACCCAAGCCCTTCAACGTGGCCAAAGAGATGGTGCGGGTCACGAAACCGGGAGGCCAAATCGTAATGGGCAACTGGATACCCAACGATCCGACCTTCGTGTCGCAGTTGCTCAAAATAAGTTCGGCGTTCACGCCTCCGCCTCCGGAGGGGTTCGTCAGCCCGATGACTTGGGGTGTGGAGAGTCATGTCGTGGAGCGCTTTGGCCGGGCCGGAGTCCCCAAGGAGAACATCTCCATGGTGACGGACACGTACTACTTCGCGCATTCCGAGAAAAACCCGACGGAGTTTATCGAGCTGTTCGAAACGTTCTATGGGCCGACCATGAATGCCGTCGACGCAGCTCGAGATAACGGGAAAGAAGAGGAACTGCACCAGCAACTCGTGGAACTAGCAAACGCTCAGAGCAAGAGTACCCCCGGCACGTTCATCCCTGCCACCTTCATGCGGGTCACTGTCAACGTCTAAATGAAAAGGAGACTTCTACAATGTCAATGTTGCATCCCGATGCCACTTTCTATCCTTCACCCAAGATGGCGATGCAAGCTCCGCCAGAATGCCTTGCGTACGTAGCCCTGCTCAACGATGGCAAGAATGGGAAGCACGACAGTATGGGCGTCATCGATCTGGATCCGACTTCGTCCGAGTATGGTCGAATGGTTGGCCAGGTCGATTTTGGCCGCGGCGATAATGAACTGCATCACTTCGGCTGGAATGCGTGCAGCGCGTGTCTCTGCCCGCAGGCCCCTCATCCGCACATGGAGCGCCGTTATCTGATCGTCCCAGGTATTGGGTCATCCCGGATCTACATCCTGGATACGAAGCCGAACCCCAGGCAACCGAAGATTGTGAAGGTGATCGAGCCGGAAGAGTTCATAAAGAAGACCGGCTACATGGCGCCTCACACATTTCATTGTGGACCGGACGCGATCTACGGGAGCGCACTCGGGTCAGCTACCGGAGACGGGCCCGGGGGCATTTTCCTGATGGACCCGAACACGTTTGAGCTGAAAGGGCCTTGGGAACGGGACCGTGGTCCACAGCACCTGGCCTACGATTTCTGGTGGCACCTGGGACACGACACGATGATTACCTCCGAATGGGGCACTCCGAACATGGTGAAAGATGGCGTGAACCCGGAGTTGCTGCTGGCCGGCAAGTACGGCCACAAGCTTCATATCTGGGACTTGGACAAGCGCCGCCATCTACAGGAAATTGACCTGGGTGCAGAGCAACAATGGGTACTCGAGCTGCGTCCCTCGCACGATCCCAATAAGACTTATGGTTTCGTCAGCGTAGGCGTATCACTCAAAGACCTTTCCTCGTCGATCTGGATGTGGTATCGGGAGGAAGGTGGTAAGAACGGCAAGTGGGCAGTTCGTAAGATAATCGAAATCCCCGCCGAACCAGCCGATCCGGAGCAGCTACCGCCGTTGTTGAAGGGTTTCAAGGCGGTGCCGCCTCTGGTAACGGACATCAACCTGTCGCTCGACGATCGCTTCCTTTACGTTTCATGCTGGGGGAGTGGGGAGTTCATCCAGTACGACGTATCCGATCCCTACAACCCGAGGAAGACAGGCTCGGTCCATCTCGGCGGGATTGTGCGCCGTGCGGCTCACCCGAACAAGCCCAAGCAGGCACTGAACGGCGGTCCGCAGATGGTAGAGATCAGCCGCGATGGCAAGCGTGTCTATTTCACCAACTCGCTGTACTCCCCATGGGATGAGCAGGTCTATCCCGACGGGTTGAAGAGCTGGATGGTAAAGCTCGATGTAGGCCCGAACGGCGGAATGGAGCTCGACGAAAAATTCTTCGTGGAATTCGACGGGCTTCGAGCCCACCAGGTGCGGCTGGATGGTGGCGACGCCTCATCGGATTCCTACTGCTATTCGGAGGAGAAATGATGCACGCCGAGATAAGCTCGACGGCGCTGTGGCTGATGCTGCTCCTCGGTGCCTACCACGGAATTAACCCCGGGATGGGGTGGCTCTTCGCGGTGGCCCTTGGGATGCAGGAGCAGAGAGGGAGTGCCGTAGCAAAATCGCTTGTCCCAATGGCGCTTGGCCACGCGCTGGCCATTGGCAGCGTAGTGATTCTTGCTACATTTCTCGGCACGGCACTTCCGCTCCTGAGCATTCGCTACTCCGTCGCCGCCCTTTTGGTGGGTCTCGGAACCTTTAGCCTCGTACGGCACTGGCACCCGCGGTGGGTCCGGATGCGCGTGGGCTTCCGAGACCTGACAGTCTGGTCGTTTCTGATGGCCTCGGCGCACGGGGCGGGTTTGATGGTAGTGCCGGTGTTGCTGGGCAGCAGCACGGTCGAAGCGCAATCCCATATGGCCAGCCACTGCCACATGTCTTCGACCGCGTCGCCGTTAGCAGGGCTGCTCGCCACAGGGATCCACACGGTCGGCTATCTTGCCGTTACAGGGCTGGTCGCGTGGGCGTTCTATCGTAAGCTCGGCCTTGCGGTCCTTCGTAAGACTTGGTTCAACTTCAACTTGGTCTGGGGAGCCGCGCTCGTAGCCACCGGTCTGTTTACTCTGCTTACATAAGCGATTTCTGAATTCTGTACG
>CAWHVI010000020.1:0-132955 GCA_963832765.1 uncultured Acidobacteriaceae bacterium
AAAGCTATGGCCTACGAAAATGCGTTTCGCTCGAATTCCGCTTTGGTCAAAGCCCTGGGCGAAGGTAATGCGCACCTAGTTTGGGTTTTGGGGCTTTATCTGGAGGAACCCGACCTCGAAAATTTAGCGTCTGAGGCACTAACCGACGGGAGTAATGACAAGAAGATCGATTTCATCTATCTGGACCGCGACGGCAAGCGAATCTTGTTGCTCAGGGGTACTACAGTCAAAACCTTGGTAAGAACTCTGCTCCGGCAAACAAAGCCTCTGATCTGAACACCGCAGCCGCGTGGCTGCTGTCGGGTGAACTCACTTTGGTGCCCGAACCGCTTCGGCCGATCATGGCGGAATGCAGGGAGGCCATCGAAGAGGGCGAGGTTGAGGCGATCGAATTGATTTATACCCACAACCTGCCAGAATCGGTCAACGTGAACCGTGAGCTTCAAACCGCAGCGAATTTTATGCAGAAGGCTCTTGGAGACGGCTCAGCGATCCGAGTGATTTCACGCGAGATAGGCAGCTCAACCATTGATCACTTGTTCGCGACACAGGATTCGCACATCGAGGTTAAGGGTGAAGTTCTGTGCCCGATGAAGCCTTGGACCCGCGAAACCGGCCCCAAATGGGAAGCATCGATCCTTTCTGTCCCTGGAACGTGGCTGCACGGTCTTTTCCGCCAATACGGCGATGCGCTCTTTTCCGCGGACTATCGCGGTTTCCTAGGCATCACCAAACAACGCAGGATCAACACAGGGATTCGTGAATCTGCGGAAGGGAAGCCTCAGGACTTTTGGGTTTTCAACAATGGGATTACCTTGCTGACTCTTGGAACCAAGGACACGCGGGACGGGACTCTGCTGACCGGCGTCTCCGTCATCAACGGTGCTCAGACAACAGGTTCCATAGGTTCAGTCGACACAGCCAAGTACGATCTTAAGAACGTGCGGGTTTTGTGCAGGATCATCAAGTGCACTGATCCCGAGACAATCGGTGAGATAGTCAAATACAACAATACCCAAAATGAAATCATGACGTGGGATCAGTACAGCAATGATCCTGAGCAGGCTCGAATCGCCCAGGAGTTCAGCCAGATAGATCAAACGTATTCTCGGAAGCGGGGTTTTAGAGTGCAGGCGACAGAAATCGGAATCGAAGAAGTCGCGCAGCCTCTGCTTGCTTTCCACGGCAAAGTACAGGATGCAAACAGAGGCAAGAACCTGATATTTGACCGGAAGCCCCTTTACAAGAACGCGTTTGAGGGCAAGAAGGCAGTGCATATCCTGTTTGTGTATTCCCTCTCTCGAGCTGTTGATGAGCGACGGATTGACCTCAAAGAAGTCTACTGAAGGAACTATCATCGCGATAGAAGAAGGACAGCTCCAGCTCTTTCGGAGCCTGCGATTCAAGAGTTTTTTCATCGCAGTGACGGCAAAGTGCTTGGAACCTATATCGGGGCGAACCGTTGACCTTGAAAACGTAGCATTCACGAGCGAGGTCGCTAAGCAAAGCTTCTATGCTCTGATTGCAGCGTGGTCACCCATCGTCGAGACAGTATTGTCATTTGTTACGACGAGGGTAAGCCTCTCTGTCCTTGTAGAGCGATCCGGAGAAGAGAGTCTGGTTGAAGAGGTCGCTGAGACGTCGGCGCGATTTTGTACGCAAGCAAGAAGTCTTTGCCGTTTGAGCAGTTCCTTCCTATGGTCGCGAAGCAATAGAGCCGACACCGTGGGGCCCGTGGCCCATTCAAGCCTGGTTTTGTGTCTAGTCCCACGAGATGGTTTACAAAGTGTCCCGGGACATCCTTTACAGTTTCGTGGGCGAGGATTGGTCCGGCAGCCAGCGATCGACGATCGTCGATCGCTGGCTGCCGAGATCAAGTTCCCGCACCAGGCTCCGGCAGTAATACACCAGAACCCGGTGCTCCATGGTCACCAGCCGGATGCGCTCGCCCGTCAAAGCCCGGCTGATCAACCAGTGTGTCCCCTGCAGTTTGATTTTCCCGTCACTGTCCACCTTGAGCACCCAGGAATCGGCCGGATATTCCCAGGCCCGCGGGTTGGGATCGTAACGGCGTTCACTCCGCCGCCAATGGCTGACCGGGGTTTGCATGCCCAGGGCTTCGTGCGGGCGTACATGGTTGTGTTCCCAACGAAACTCATCCAGCCACTCCTGCAGGCCCGCTCGCGGCGGCCGATATTGCAATGCCCGCTGCAATTCGCCATGAAAGCGCTCCACTTTGCCTTGCGTTTGCGGGTGCCGTATCCGCCCCCAGTGCAGCCCGATCCCTTGCTTCATCAGCCACAACGATAACTGGGTAAAACCCTGCGGCGACTGCGCACTCCACCACGGAGTCCCGTGATCCATCAGCATCCCCTCCGGTACACCGCACTCGCCAAAGGCGGCCTGCAAGTGCTCCCGCACTAGCCCGGCACTGGTGTTGGCCACGGTTTGCAGCACCAGCAGATAGCGGCTGTGATCGTCCAGCACCGAGAGCGGCCCCACCCGCTCGGCCGGACACAGCGGACCTTTGAAGTCCATCTGCCAGAGTTCGTTGGGTGCCTGGCGCTCAAACCGTTGCAGCGCCCGACCCGCATGCTCCGGCTCCTGGATCAAGCCATGGCGCAGCAGAATGCGATGAATCGTGCTCCGCGCCAACTCGATGCCCCGCTGCCGCAACAGCACCTTCAGTTTGCGCGCACCCCAATCGGGATACCTCCGCCGCAGCGCCGCCACCGCCTCTTCCACTTCCGCCGCGCTTCGATCCGGACTGTTCGCCGGCCGCCGGCTGCGTTCGGCAATCCCGCTCAGGCCCTCATGCCGATAGCGCGACAGCCACAAATATCCCGTGGGACGCGAGATGCCAAACTCCTGGCACAACCTCGTCAAGGACTTCTCGCCCCGACTCGCGGTTACCACAAAGCTCACTCGCTGTTCTTGGACATCCATCGTCTTCCATGGCATCGATCGGTATGCTCCCGCGCTCGCTGCGCTCGCGCGGGAGTGTAAAGGATGTCTGGAGACATTTTGTAAAGGATGTCATGAGACTGAACACCGGTTTTGACCTGAGTGGGGCAGTCCGAGTCAAACGCCGCGGACAGGAGTGTCCGCTCCACACTCCCGTTTTCCCATTTCGGGAAGGGCGGCCTGGTTTTCTTCTGAAACTCTTGCCTTCGGGATTCTTAGATTAGAAATTTCCAATGAAAGAGGGCAGGCAGGCTCCTCGACACGCTCTCGCCTTCGGCTACGAGCGGCTCGGAATGACAAATATTCAGGGCAGAACGTTCCCCGACCTACCGGCTCGAATCGCAGCCCAACGAGAACCGCAAGGCCGCGCAGACTTCATTCAGGCGTGCGGCACTGAGTTGGGCCACGCGTTTCCCCAACCGTTGTTGCGACACGGTGACCGCATTGTGCAGGTTTACCGCGCAGGGGCCTTCATACCGTTTTCCTCATTCAAAACCACTTCCGACGGCACACCGCGAATGGTGGAAGTGACGGGCGCGACCGTGACCGTGGATAAATAGGCGATGGAGCTATTGCGGGTAAGCACGACCGCCGGCCTTTTTTTGCCCGGTGCGGCGAACCGATAAAGACGGATCTCGCCTCGAGCTATTCTTCCTCCGGCTACTCTTGCGGCCACGTGGCCTCCGATTCCCAAGCCTGAGCTTCGGCGTCGGCCGGTGGATTTTGCGCGTAGCCCTGGCGGTCGCGTTCTTCCCGGCCTGGCAACTCTAGCTGCCGGAGATGTTCCCGCAGGGCGTCGCGCACCAGGGCGGACCAGGTTCCGTTTGCTCCGGCGGGCCCACCGCTGTCCCCTACTCTCTCGCCAAAAACTTGTACTGCGCTGCGCTCAGCGGCACGACGCTCAGTCTCCCCTGGCGCACCAACGGCGAATCCGCGAACAGCTTCTGCGCTTTGACTTCGGCCAGCGTCACTGGCTTGCCTAACGCTTGGCCAACTTTGATCTTCACCTGCGGATTCTTCGGGTCGGCGATCTCCACCGAAACCACGACGGCCGTCCCGACGGCGCTCTTGCGATCTCCGGTCTCGTAAATCACCAGCCGGTCGCCGGCTTTCATGGCGCGCAGATTCTTCAGCGCCACCGGATTCGACACGCCATCCCAGATGGTCGTCTTGTCGCGCTGCAAATCCGCGAAGGAGTATGCGGAAGGTTCAGTCTTGAGAAGGTAGTCCATAACAATTGAGTGATTTTCAATTTAGATATTTACGTTAAGCTGCGTCACACGGCATGTGCGCTCACAAATTGGCAATTTTCAATGGGCAATTGAAAATTATTTCTTTGCACCATCCGGCGGCGGCGCTTGCTTTTCATCGCCCTGCTTGTCCGTGTAAATCGAGTACTGCCCCTGCGGGCGCTTCAGTTTCACGGTGACCTTCAGCTTGGGCTGATCAATGTCGTAGTCCTGACCAAAGGTCTGAAAGCCGTGCGCCAGCACCTGGATGCGCAGCGTCCCGTAGGGCACGCCGTCGAAGTAGCACTTGCCCTCCGCATCCGTCTTCAGTTCCGTGCCCCCCGATTCCTGCTTCCCCTTCTTATTTACAGGATGCATCACCACCGCCGCGTTCCGCACCGGTTTGCCGTTGTCATCCTTGAGGACGAGAAAATGGATGGCTGCCGTCTCATCGTCGTCCTGCGCCCTTGCCAAACCGAACCAGGCCACCACCACCGCCGTGACCAGCATTGCAACCAGGGTCTTCTTCATGGCGCCTCCCCACTCATGATTTTGTGCCGCTTCCGGAGCCGCTGCAAATCAAAATCAGAATTTTCTATCCACAAAAACTGGAAAACTTCTACGCCACGTTATTTTGTGGTAGCTTAAGTAATAGCAAATAATAATCTTACAACAAACTCGACCCAGACCATTGACAATCCCAGGCTCACCTTTCTACAATTAGCACTCGCCAATAATGAGTGCTAACATTTCGTTATTCATGGCGAGAGAACTGTCTGCAATTTAACCCAAAACCTTAACCGAACATGAACGAAAGGAGTCTGCAAATGGCAACAAAGTTTACTCCCCTGCATGACCGCATTCTAGTACGTCGCGTGGAAGAAGAGGGCACGACCCGCGGCGGAATTATCATCCCCGACTCAGCCAAAGACAAGCCGCAGGAGGGAGAAGTCGTCTCCGCCGGCAAAGGCAAAATCAGCGAAGAAGGCAAGGTTCGTCCTCTCGATGTGAAAGAAGGCGACCGCATCCTGTTTGGCAAATATTCCGGTACCGAAATCAAGCTGGATGGTGAAGATTTCATCATCATGCGCGAAGAAGAAGTTCTCGGAATCATCACCGGCGCGGCGAAGGCGAAGGAAACGGCCGGCTCGCGCAGATAGTGGCTAGTTGCTAGTGACCAGTGGCTAGACACTAATCACAAATCACTATCAGTGATGGCACATTTTCCGCAGGCCAGCCCTGCAAAGAATTTGAACGAAATAGGAGATTGAAACTATGGCAAAGCAAATCGTACATGGAGAAGAGTCGCGGCAGGCGATCCTCCGCGGCGTGAACCTTCTGGCCGATGCCGTGAAGGTCACACTCGGCCCCAAGGGCCGCAACGTAGTCATCGAAAAGAAATTCGGTTCGCCGACCATCACCAAGGACGGCGTCACCGTGGCAAAAGAAATTGAATTGAAAGACTCGCTCGAGAACATGGGCGCGCAGATGGTGCGCGAAGTGGCGTCCAAAACCTCGGATGTCGCGGGCGACGGCACCACCACCGCCACGGTTCTGGCCCAGGCCATCTACCGCGAAGGCGTAAAGACGGTAGCCGCCGGCGCCAACCCGATGGCCATGAAGCGCGGCATCGAGAAGGCCGTCGAAGTGATCTGCGGCAAATTCGACAAGGAAGGCAACCGCGAGCGCGGCGAACTCGACAAGTTCTCCAAGCCCGTTTCCGGCGAGATGATCGCCCAGGTCGGCACCATCAGCGCCAACAACGACCAAACCATCGGCAAGATCATTGCCGAGGCGATGAAGAAGGTTGGCAAGGATGGCGTCATCACCGTCGAAGAAGCCAAGACGCTGGAGACGCAGTTGGATGTCGTGGAAGGCATGCAGTTCGACCGCGGCTATCTCTCTCCTTATTTTGTGACCGATCCGGAGCGCATGGAAGCGGCTCTGGAGAACGCCTACATCCTGATCCACGAAAAGAAAATCAGCTCGATGAAAGACCTGCTGCCGCTGCTGGAGCAGATCGCCAAGGGCGGCAAGCCGCTCATCATCATTGCCGAGGACGTGGAAGGCGAAGCGCTGGCCACCCTGGTGGTCAACAAGCTGCGTGGCACGCTGCAAGTCGCGGCCGTCAAGGCTCCCGGCTTCGGCGACCGTCGCAAGGCGATGCTGCAGGACATCGCTATCCTGACCGGCGGCAAGGCCATCACCGAAGATCTCGGCATCAAGCTGGAGAACGTGCAGGTCAGCGATCTCGGCCAAGCCAAGAAGATCACCATCGACAAGGACAACACCACCATCGTCGAGGGCAAGGGCAAGCACGCGGAGATCGAAGGCCGCGTGAAAGAGATACGCAGCCAGATCGACAAAACCACCAGCGACTACGACCGCGAGAAGCTGCAGGAGCGGCTGGCGAAGCTGGTCGGCGGCGTGGCGGTCATCAAAGTGGGCGCGGCGACCGAGACCGAGATGAAAGAGAAGAAAGCTCGGGTCGAAGACGCCATGCACGCGACGCGCGCGGCAGTCGAGGAAGGCATTGTCCCGGGCGGCGGCGTGGCTCTGGCCCGCAGCGCTGCGGCTCTCGACAAGCTGAAGCTGGAAGGCGACGAGCAGATTGGCGTGAACATCGTGAAGCGCGCCATTGCCGAGCCCTTGCGCATGATCGCCGAGAACGCCGGCGAAGAAGGCGCCATCGTGCTGGGCAAAATCAACGACTCGAAGGAGAACAACTTCGGGTACAACGCCCTGACCGGCGAGTACGAAGACCTGGTCAAAGCGGGCGTGCTCGATCCGACGAAGGTGGTGCGCACTGCACTGACCAACGCCGGTTCGATCGCGTCGCTGATGCTCACCACCGAAGCTTTGGTGGCGGAGATCCCGGAAGAGAAGAAGGGTGCTCCGATGCCGGGCGGACACGGCGGCGGCATGGAAGGAATGTACTAAGAACGTCGTTGGTCGTTGGTCGTTGGCAAGACCTTAGCCCCGCTTTCGAGCGGGGCTTTTTTTTCAGTGGCAGGGGCCCTGGAGGTAAAGTCGATCGTCGTCGGCAAAAGCTGTGTGGGGACGGGGCTTGCCCCGTCCCGGTCGAGCGAAGCTCGACAGCTCGCACAGCCCTTGATCAGTCGCGCCTCGTCGGCGCGGAGGTCGGATGGCGGGCGTTCGGCGCGGCTGAAGCCACGCCCTGATACGAGGCTTGAGTTGCGGGGATGGGACAAGGGCGTCGCTGGTCGTTGGCAAAACTAGCCTCCGACTTCATATTTTTGGGGTGGGCTGAGGAAAATCAAAAGCCCAAGAGGGTGGGGTTGGTGGAATCCCACACAACGAAAACCGAGGCTGTTACGAAACTCTTCTTTCGCCCCTGCGGGGCTGACTCATTCCCCACTTAGACCCAGGGCTTACGCCCTGGGCTGCAATCTTGCGCCGCTTCGCGGCTAAGACCCACGCATTTCGGTCCACTTTCGAAAGTGCGCTTCGAGTTTTGTAACAGCCTCAAACCGCGTTGTGTGGGGCACCCGGCCGAGACGCTAGCCACGACGCACGAGAATTGGCTCCTCGGCGGTGTCAATCGCCAGGATACGGTTGGTGTGGCGTGACGAATGGAATCGAGGCGGCCGAGGTCAAGATTCTTGATCGATCCGTTTCCGTCCGGTCCCCCTGAATCCCCAACTCCTGGGCGACCGCGCAGACGCTCTCGCCCGCCAGCATCCGTTTCACCGCCGCCGACTTCAACGAATACTGCTTCGGCTCTTCTCGTGACAGGCGTTCTCCTCATTGAGAACTGTCACCATTTTCTCGGTCTCAGTTTTGGGGTGCACTCCAGTCCCCGGAATCCCCCATGTCTTAGTAGAGCGCTTCCACCTGCAAGGTCTCCGCGGCGGAAATGAGTCGCACAACTTCTTTGTTGGCGTCGAAGTCGTGAGTCGAAACCCCGTTGACCTTTACCTCCCGCATTTTTTTGGATTGCGGATGCCGCAGGTGCAAAACGATCTGCTTCGGCTTTTCGCGTGTGGGAGGGGCGATCTCCGTTCGAATGACTCCGTTGTCAACCTCCGATTTGATCTGGTAGGTCACATTTCCAAAGTGTGTAGGAGCATTGCGGACGCCCACGGTTCCGCCCTGACGCAGCCAACTGCGCGCCGTCGCCAGCCCCAGATGCAGGCTGTCGGACTGTTCCATTACCAGAGAATCTCGCAGGAAACGTACGACCGCGACCGGTGTCCAGAGGTGCTGCCGATCCCCGCTGGTTTTCTTTGTTTGCGGCTCCAGTCCCCGCTCCTCACACCAGGTATAGAGTGGCGTCCCGTGGTTCAGGGTCGAGTACAGATAGGCAATGGCTACGTCGCCATTGCCCAGCACCAGATGGGTCTCCGCAACATTGTCCAGGGTAATGGCCGCCCATGCCCCATCTTCCATCCATCCGGTATGGACCGGTTGTCCTCCAGGGCTGATGTGTTCTTCTATTTTCTTCAACGTGCCGGTGATCAGCGGGTCGTCCGCAGCCAGCGTTTCGCTGGGATAGAGGGTATAAAGCGCTCCCCAGCGGCTGCCGCTCGGATCGCCCGGTGAATCTGGTATCCACTGGAAATCATCCTCTCGAATGGCGCCCGCCCTCAAGGATGCGCGCAAATCCTGCAAGGCCGATTCATGAATCCGGCGCAGGGCTGGCAGTTCATCGACTGCGTTCAATCTCTCCCCTGCTTCAACCGACAAGCGGTCCGCATAGACGGCCAGATTATTGTGCGGATAGAAGACCCCAAAGAAATCGTTGCCGTTCATCAGTCCGCCGTCTCCCATTCCACGAGGCATCAGACCGTAGGTGGCCGGAACGCTTCCCTTCGAGGTTCGGGTTTTTTGCCGTTGCGACTCCTGCCAGCGCGAACTGGCAGCGAGCCGCGGGAACAGCGACTGCAGAAACGAGCGATCTCCGGTTAGCCTGTAATGCTCGAAGCCGGCCCAGGCTTTCATCCCGGAGGCCCCCCACATGTGGTGCGCCCATCCCTTGGGGTCTGCCCAGCAACCATCCGGCTCTTGCATGTCGAGGTGGACTCGCAACCCGTTTAGAGCTTCACTGTGAAAACCGGTCTGGTCCAGGGCGATTCCGACCAAGCAGGGCTCAAACGGATTCGTGGAACGGTATCCCTCGGTACCGCATAGCGTACCCATGTAGCCGTCGGCAAGCGGTTCGCGCATGATGAACAGATCGCCGAGGCAGGCATAGAATGCGTTGAGCACCGCGGCATCTGGAATCTGAATCGCAACCGCGCGGCTCAGCAACACCCGCCATTCTTCTTTCGACGATTCAAACTCTTTTTTCCAATCGCGCGTGCGCAACTGCTCCAGTTCCTGCTCGTAAGCGGCGTAGGGCCGCACAAGCCATCCGGTTTTGACTTCACCGGGCTGCAGAGTCCACTCCAGGGTCATCGTCTTTGCGCCCACCGGAAACCCATCTGCCCCCAGGCCAAACAGCAAAATCCGGTCCGGACGATCTGCCTGACAAGCGACCAGCGCGTCCGGATTTTTCCCCGGCTCCATCCATGCCGGATTGTGCGCCACCCAGCCGTTTATCACTTCGCAAAGCACCGAGAAGCGGTGAGCACTGGAATCGGTATTCTGTACCTTCACGCAGGTCAAAGCTGCCGTGGCGCCGCCCAGAATTTCCAGTTGCACGCTTCCTCGCGGCTCCCTGTATTTATTGTCGAGGACGGGCAAAATGTCTTCTGTTCGTTTCCATCGGCTATCGGCAAAGGGTTTGCCGTCCAAAAGTGGCTGCAGCTTTATGCGCCATTCCGTCTTCGGCGGCTTAAATATCGCCCGAGGAGTTTTTCGTAAATCGTCATAAGACCACGACATGGCCAGAACGCCGGGGTCCAGATCCAAGAGCGTTTTTTCACTTGCTTCCGGCCGCGCCACCGTCATGCGATGAGGCGGCGCAAAAGCGTAGCCGAAATTTACTTCCTCCACAGGAGGAGGCACTGGCGCAGACGCGGCCAGGGGGGAACTCGCGGATGATGAGCGCTCGGCTGCTACCACGGCAACGGTTGCCATGCCGGCTTGCAGAAACTTTCGTCGGTTCATTATTGGAAACCCTCGACTCTCAGCTGCGTATTTACGGACTTTATATACCACGTACCTCGCCAGGTTGCGACGCGTTATGTCATTCGGCAGGGACCGGGTATGGCCTCGCTTCCGGGCCGTTGAGAGTATAGCCTTTGCTCGATCGTGCAAATTAACGACCTCAAGCCAAAACCGGGCTTGCGTGGGCCACCTGTCGGGCTATCAGACGCCGCGCTTTGCCGGAGGGATTCTCGTTGTAACAGTCGCATCTTGACTTAATGCGGTAAAATAAACTGTACAGTTACTTCAATCGAACTGTACACACATATGCTGCAAATCACTAAAAACGGCCACAATGTAGTTTCCGTCCTCCACGCCCGCAACAATTTCGGGAAATTGTTACGCAGGGTGTCCGAGGAGCGAAAGTCGCTGGTCATCGAGAAGCGCGGCACTCCGCAGGCGGTGCTTTTGAGTATTCGTGACTATGTCCGCCTGGCCGCTCCAGAGCCTGAAGTCCTGCGCTTGATCGGGGAGGAGTCGGTCCGCAAGGGCACCGACAAATTTACCTCCCGGCAGATTGACCGCGAAATCGCAGCAGCTCGCCGCGCCACAAAGCGATAATGCTTCCACTTCGTGTCGTCCTCGATACGAATATTCTGGTGTCAGCGGCTTTGCGTCCTTACGGGCTGCAACGTACCGTATTCGTGCTGGCTTTGACGAGGCCCGCGCGGATGTATGTCTCGCAGGAAATCCTGGCGGAGTACCGCAAGGTTCTGGCACGACCAGCCCTGAAGATCGCAAAAGGGCGGCAACAGCAGTTGCTTCAGTTAGCGAGAAACCGGGCACAGGTTGTTCACCCGCGAGACAAGCTGGAGGTCACAAGCGATCCAGAAGATAACAAGTTTCTGGAGTGCGCGGACGCAGCCCGCGCCGACTACCTTATTACCGGCAACCAGCGACACTTCCCAAGATTCTGGAAAAATACCAAGGTCATCACATCGCGAGAGTTTGTCAGCCTCGTCGCCCCGCATTTGCCGATTTAATTAGAAGAACGTCTCGTCGGTCACCGAATCTCAACCCCCCAATCCCCTCGCATCCGCCATACCTTACACTGAAACCAATGCTCAACCGGGGCCATGCCTACACCACCACCATCACCAGCAATCATCACGGGCGTACCCTGCTTTCGCACCTGGCAAGCCTTTACCCACACTCACCCCCACAAGCCTGGCAACAAAAACTGAACAACGGCGAAGTCACCATCAACGGCATCACCGCGACCGGAAGCGAATCGCTCGCTTCAGGCCAAACCCTTGTGTGGAACCGTCCACCCTGGATCGAGCCGGACACCCCTCAGCACTTCGAAGTACTATTTGATGACCCGCATCTGTTGGCCGTCAACAAACCGAGCGGGCTGCCGACCCTCCCCGGCGCAGGCTTCATGGAAAACACTCTCCTGCGGCTGGTGCAAAAGCAAACGCCCAACGCAAACCCTGTCCACCGTTTAGGACGGGGCACTAGCGGCATCGTGCTCTTCGCCAAAACAGCGCAGGCCGCCTCTAAACTAGGTGCGGACTGGAACACACCCAGAGTTCAAAAAATCTATCGTGCGCTGGCGCAAAACCTCAGTCCGAACGATGCCCAGCACGACGCCTACGAAATCCTCACGCCCATCGGACTCGTACCGCACCCGCGCCTCGGCATGGTGTGGGCCGCCAACCCGAGTGGGAAGCCGTCAAAGTCATTGGCGAAGGTGATCTCACGCACAGCAAGCACCACAACATTTGAGGTAACTCTAAATTCAGGCCGCCCTCATCAAATCAGGATCCATCTGGCATCCATCGGCCATCCGCTGGTAGGCGATCCTCTGTACGGTTCATCCGGCCAGCCTCTTGAAAATCTCCCCGGCCTCCCCGGCGATGGAGGATATTTCCTGCACGCCCAATTTCTAACATTCCATCATCCCGTCACCGGCGAATACATTAATCTTGAGGCAGCTCTGCCGGCCGGATTCTCGTTGCATCAGTGAACTCCGGTGAGAATCAAATCAGGAGAACTCGGGGACGGACGGCCTACTGCCCCATTCGCTTAATAAGATGATTCGCAATCCTGACGCCTGCGTCAGCGCCTTTTTGATTCCCTGCGGCAAACATCAGGACAAAAAGCAACCCCTTTGAATTGTAAAGATAGCCTGGCTCAGCGACGGCAGCGAACTTTTCTCCAAGACGCTTCATGAAGAATTCTGTAATTTTCTGTTGGTCCGCGGTCTTGTATGTCCGCTCGACACGACTATTCGGGTCGATCAGCGACTTCCATGAACTCGTCGAATAAAAGTCCTTTGACCATTGATCAGTACCGAAAATACGCGTTAGTCTGTCCGCCCAGGCTTTGGGCGGCATACCCTGACTTTTGAGCATTCTGTTGATGGCAGCATACGGAAACAAAATCCACAGGTCGACGGCCTTAGTATCGGCAAGCGCTGCTATCACGCTCCATTCAACGCTAGCACCGAACGGATCCAAAAATATGACAGCGCGTTCCTTTTTTGTATTCAGCGCAGCGCACCACTTCAGCAGTGCCGTGTTCGCGTCCTCATTGACAATCCTGATGTTGCGATTGGGATGCGACTGCTTTATTGCTTCCAATTCTTCGCATTTACCAGAATCCTTCTCGATAAATACGTAGTGGTCGAAGGGCGGATCAAGTTCCAAAGCCCGTTTAACGCTGCCCTTCCGGAATTCCTCCTCTGACTTCAGCAGGTCGGGATCATCCTTAAAGAAGCCTTTCAAAGCTGGTCTGGGAATTTCGCCGGTACCGGCGAAGGCGTCAACATAGCTTGTTTCGAAAAACTTGGCTCGTGCGTTCTTGTGAAAAATTTGGAGGTAGGCGTGCAGATACTCGCTCAGAACACTGAGCTTTTGCTGGGTCCACTGGCCTCCGAACATCATTTGCTGTGTCAAACCACAATTTTCCCAGATGTTGAGCGGCAGTCAAGCAACTATCTCGGAATATCATAGTGCTCAAAATATATGGCGAACAAAAGACGAACATCGTAAACTTGTCAGCGTGGCGCGTTGCCGTGTCTCATCTACGGACGCGGAGGGAGTGGTACATGCAGTCACAGTTGACGTCAGATCGCTATGTGAGGCGGTTGCACTTGCGGTCATCGAATTCCGTAGGGATGCGCTATCTGAAACGCCTGCTGCCACCGAGTTCACCGTTTCGATTCCACGGCAATCCGTAGGAGCACAGAATTCGATTGGCTCAGGTCGCAAAAATGGGCGGAACGAAAATGTGATGGGCCGGCCGGGCGTCCTCAAACGGCGAAAACTTGGGGAGTTACTAGGAAAGCGCTGAGCGCAGCGCAGCACTTGCTATCGTTTGCCCAATTGCTAATATGAAGCAAATGGGATCTGCCGGGAATCATCATGAGTGAGAACTCAAAAATTGAGTGGACGGACACCACGTGGAATCCTCTCAGGGGTTGTACAAAAATCAGCCCCGGCTGCAAGCATTGCTACGCAGAGACTTTTGCCGAGCGGTTTCGCGGCGTGCCAGGTCATCCATACGAGCAGGGATTCGATTTGCGTCTCATACCCGAGAAGCTCTCAGAGCCTTTTTCATGGAGCGGTCCCCGAACCGTTTTCGTGAACAGCATGAGTGATTTGTTTCAGCCCCAAGTCCCAGACGCCTATATCGAGGATGTGGTCAGGGTCATGGTGGAGGCCAACTGGCACACGTATCAGGTGCTAACAAAGCGCTCCGAAAGGCTCATGGAAATGCTTAACGGTCCTCTGCGCTTCGCGGCAAATTATCAGCACATTTGGTGGGGCGTGAGTGTCGAGGACAAGCGTTACGGGCTTCCGCGTTTAGAACATCTTCGTCAAACCCAAGCGACCATGAAATTCCTTTCGATCGAACCCCTGCTTGAGGATCTCGGCTCTTTCGATATCTCAGATGTCGATTGGGCCATTGTTGGCGGTGAAAGCGGTCGCGGCGCCAGGCCAGTGCGAAGAGAATGGGTGGAAAGCATTCTTCGAATCTGCCGGGAAAATCATGTGCCCTTCTTTTTCAAGCAGTGGGGCGGCGTTCACAAGAAACTCAAGGGCCGGCGACTTCGTGGGCGCACGTACGACGAAATGCCGAAATTTAGGCCTAATGCAATGCCGTCTCGCAGTTCGCGCGCTGCATTTGCAGCAGCGTGGGATAAACACAGCGACCGGTGGACAAGGCCGTCGAACAAATCGCCGCTTGTATTTCTTCAACCATCGCTAGCAGTGTAGAAATAGCGAACAACTTGGGGGCTGACGGAACGTTCCCCAACCTTTAGTAAAATTGTCAGACCCGGTCCTTCCAATATCCAGGCTGCCGGTGCTCATGGGCGATGGCCAGGATTCTAACCACTGATTTCCTTTCGTGGTAAATCAGCGCATAAAGGAAAACGGCGGAGAACAAACTTCCTGGTGTCGAGGTCACTCTTCGGCCAACGTCGGGGTGACGCTAGTACGAGGTCAATTGCTCGATCTACCTCTTCGACAAACTTATCGGTGGCGGCTTCGTTTTGTTCCAGGTAGCAACTGATGGAAGACTTGAGTTCCGCGAGTGCGGACGGGTGAATGTCCAGAGACTTAGCGGTCATTGAGGAGGGCGGTAATCTGACGCCGCGCCTCTGCCCATGGAATTGGTTTTACTTTGCCGGAATCCAGTTCCTCGATGCGTCTCGCAATTTCGTGTTTCCATGCTTCCTCGACTGATGGGTCAACGGTCTCGTCGAGGCTTTCCAGCAACGATCCGGCCAAAGCAGCACGGGCTTCCGGCGGAAGTGCGAGGGCTTTTTTTAAGAGGTCGGAAACATCTGGACTCATGAGGATATTTTACGCCCGGAGAGCAAATCGCGGATAAACGCGCCCCGCCCACTATTTTCCGTGAGCCGGGTTAGCCGCATTTCCGGCTGCACGGGCCGTTCCCATAGCCGAGCGGGCGTCGGCTTTGCCGAGGCCTCGGTTCACTCGGAACGGTTCCACAAAAATGCGCTCATAACGCACCTCCAGCACGGTCAGTGCTTCTGTCCCGCCCGGCAGCTAGAAGGAGATATCTGTCGCCCTCTGCCGACTTCATCAACGCGCGCCCCAGAGGCGACACCCAACTAATATGGTTGCGGTTGAGATCGACCTCGTCGGTGCCTACGATGCTCACCGACTCGCTCCGTCCCCGCGGCATTGGCATAGCGCACGGTCGCTCCGAAGAATGCCCTCGCCGCCGCCTGCCCCGTTCTCGGAGCTTCCGGGTCCACCACTTCCGCGGCTTCGATTCGCTTGGTGAGAAAGCGAATCCGCCCATCGATCTGCCGCAGCCGCCGCTTGCCGTACTGATAGTCGGCGTTTTCACTGCGATCGCCGTTGCCGGCAGCCCACGCCACCACCTCCGTCACCGCCGGGCGTTCCTTGGTGAGCAGAAACTGGTGCTCATCTTTGAGGCGCTCAGCCCGCTCGGCGTGATGTAGTTCTTGACCAGGCGTCGCGGGCGCGTCCGCTTGTGGTTTTCTCGTAAACCCTTTCCGCATCTCGTCGTCCTTGTCCTTCCAATTGGACTAGGTTAGCGTTTTGTTCGGATTTTTTCATTTCTTTCCACCAGTACAATAGTGCGAGCCGAACAACGAGCTCGTTTATTCCTTGGGGACACCCAGATAGCACAGGGATAGAGGGGCTTGGTAAGAGTCGCCACTTTCAACATCAAGAGGGTGGGGTTCGTGGAGTCCATTCTTCGGCAAGCCCAGGGCAGGTGCGTGGGCAAGAAACGCGAAAGGTGGGCCCCCGGCATCTGGCCGCTATTCATTGCTTTGAAAACAATTCATTGGCATACTGCGTGGGTCCGTTTGCAGGGAGGCCTTCATGCGTCGCCAACATCTACTCTGGGAAAAACGAATTCATGCCGCCGTCAAGGCGGCAGTGATTGGCGTTGTTCTTGCACTGGCGTGTTCTGCCCGCGCCGAGGTCAGTATCCCGGATACTCCGGCTGGCCGGACCTTGAAGGCATTTTTCGAAGCGTTCAATAGCGGCGACCATGACCGCATCGCCGCCTACGTGAAGGAATATGACCCGGAAAATAATGCCGATGGGTTGACATCGTTCAGCAACCAGACGGGCGGCTTCACGCTCGTCTCCATTAAGGAAAGCACTCCCGAGAGGCTCACGTTTATGGTGCACGGCCGCGGAGACAATGTCGACGCCTACGGAGTTCTGTTGCTGGCGAAGAGCGAGCCGCCGCGAGTCAAACGCGTCAGCATCCGGGCCATCCCGCCGGGAGCAACGCTCGATGATATTCAGCTTGACGCCGCTACCCGGCAGAAAGCCATTGACGCCATCGGCACCAGGCTAACCGAATACTATGTGTACCCCGATGTGGCCGTGAAGATGATCGAGGGTCTCGCGGCGCATCAAAAGCAGGGGGACTACAACTCCATTACCGACGGCAATGACTTCGCGGAAGCCCTGAGCCGGGATCTTCGAGCCGTCAGTCACGATCAGCATCTCTTTGTGGGATACGACCCCTTTATCCTGCCCGCGCAACCCAGTTCTGCCTCGGGGCCGCATGAGCCGAGCGCCGCCGACCAGGAACGTTTTCGCGGAATGCTCGAGAAACAAAACTGCACTTTCTCCAAACTGGAAATTCTGGATCACAACATCGGTTACGTTAAATTCGGCGCCTTTCCTCCTCCGGAGATTTGCGGACCTACGGTGGTGGCTGCCATGAACTTTCTGGCGCACACCGATGCCCTGATTTTTGACCTGCGCGACAACCACGGCGGCAGCCCTGAAATGGTGGATTTCATGGTTTCCTACCTCTTTCGCCACTCTACCCATATCAACGATCTCACCGACCGGCACGACAACGACACGCACCAATTCTGGACCTTGCCCTGGGTTCCGGGCGACCGTTTCGTCGATCAGCCGGTGTACGTGCTCACCTCGCACTCGACTTTTTCCGGGGGTGAGGAGTTTACCTTCGATCTGAAGACCCAGAAGCGGGCGACCATCGTAGGGGAGACCACGGGCGGGGGAGCGCATCCCGTACGAGGGATGCCTGCCGGAGACCACTTCAGTATCGGCGTGCCGTTCGGCCGGCCGATCAACCCGGTAACCAAAGGGGATTGGGAAGGAACAGGGGTCGAGCCCGATGTGAAGGTGAGCGCCGCCGATGCGTTGACGACCGCGGAAAAGCTTGCCGCCGAGAAATTGGCGAGCAAGGGCAAGCCGGTACAGAACTGACACTCCGTGCGGTCGCCCTGAGGGGCAGCGGAAATTCGCTCCGCAGAGTCGAAGGATCCCCACCCAGTGGTCGAAAGGAGCTGTTTAAAGCATGAATAAGAGATTTGCATTTTCGCTCTCAGAGGGTTTCTCTTCGTTAAGACCAAGACTTAAGCATATGCCGGGCCGAGTTCTCCACTTCCTCCTGACTGTGTGCGCTTTCTGCTGGCTTGCGGTCTTCCCTGGTTTGGCGCAGGACGTGGCCGGCGCCAAAGATCCTGCCGGTATGAAGCGGTACGAAGGCAGCGAGTTGGTTGGGTATCGCGCCCCCAAGTTCGATGAATATCTGTTGCCCCTGGGACCGCCCACGACTTTGAGTCCGCCGGCTTATCGAAAGAGCAAGCCGATTGAGGGGCAGGTGAGTTATTACACCTACCTTGCCCCGGCCGGGCGGTCGCCCGCGGAACTGTTTCGCAATTACAAGCAGGAATTCCTGCGCCTTGGCATTGCGACGCTCTACGAGAAGGCTGCCGGACAACCGGGCTGGTTTGGGCCTACCTTCAATCAGATTGCGGAGGCCTCGGAGGTCTCGCAGATCCTCGCCTATAACGAAGCCGACGAACGCCTCATAGTGGGGAAGAGCCGGGATGCCAGTCCCACTTACTACGTGGTCTTCGTGACCGCTTACAAGGACGGCGTGATCCCGCCACGCCTGGCGGGGAGAGTCGCGAAAGGCAGAGCGCTGGCACAACTCGTAGTAGTGTCGCCGGACGTCATGGAAAAGAAAATGGTATTCGTAAATGCCGACGACATGAAACAGGCGATACACGATTCCGGCAAGGTGGCGCTCTACGGTCTGTATTTCGATACCGACAAGGATATGGTGAAGTCCGAATCGCAACCCACGTTGGCGGAGATTGCGAAGCTGCTGAAGGGCGAGCCCACCCTTCGCCTGCACGTGGTCGGGCACACCGACAACCAGGGAAAGCCGGACTACAACCTCGATTTGAGCCGCCGGCGCGCCGCAAGTGTCGTGGCGGAACTCACCGGCAAGTATGGTATCGCGGCGAATCGCCTGGACGCGTTCGGCTGCGGGGTCTATTCGCCGGTAGCGTCCAATGGATCGGAGGAGGGGCGAGCCAAAAACCGCCGGGTGGAACTGGTGGAGTGGTGATGCGGAGAATATTGTCCACGGTGTGAAAATCCCCGTCCAAGCGGGCTTGAACGGGGATTTTTGGGAATCAGGCCGCGGGGCGCTTCCTTTGATAGATCGGCAAGAAAGATTCGGCTACAAACGTTTCGTACGATGTGGGTGTGGTGGTGCGCGGCGATCTTGGCTCCAATGATTTGATATAGCCGGAATCCATCGACTGGCTCATTTCGACCAATAGACTGGCGGTATTTTTGGACATTCCCGTCCGAACCAGAACCTCCTGAAACTGCTCTGGAGTGAGCTTCAGATATTTGAGATCGGGCTTGCCCACGGCTGGTCCGAGGATGGCGGTAATTTCGCCATAGCTCAGGTCGCGTTGTCCGTGCAGTTCCTGCACCTGGTGGCCGGCAAACTCGAGACGGGAGAGAGCGTCACCGGCGAAACTGCCGATATCACGGGCGGCAATGCAGGGAAACTTTAAGTCCGGACGCAGAGGGCCTGCGACGGATCCCATCTGGGCGATAGCGTCCGCCTGGCCAAGAGTGTTTTCCATAAAGTAGGCGGCGCGCAGGTGCAGAGTGTTGAGACCGGAGATGCGATTGAGGCGCTCTTCTAAGCGATGCAGGCCGACGATGGGCCCGGTCTTGTCGGGTTTGTCGGCGCCGATACTGCTGAGCGAGACGGCGTACTTCACGCCGTTCTTCTCGATGGCGGAAGCAAAGGCTTCGATGGCCTGGGTTGCGTAGGCGTGGTAATCCTGAACGGTGGGATCGGGCGGGAGCATGAGGTAAACGGCCTCGGCCCCAGCGAAAGCTTTGCCGATGGCGTTTTTGTCGGTGACATCGCCGGCAAAGGGCTCAGCCCCTTTGGAGCTGAATGGGGCCAGATGATCTGCATTTCTGCCGACCACCCGTACCTTTTTCCCCTGAGCCAGAAGTTTGTTAGCGGCTGCGCCGCCGGTGTGACCGGATGCGCCGATGATGACGTGCATAGGACCTCCTCATAATTTTGGGTTGTAGCCTTTACGATGCTGTGGCTGAGAAAGGGTTTCAGCAAAATGAAGGTTGAGTAAGCATTCCGCTTTCGAGCGCTTCGAGAAAACGCGCGGGCCGGATCAATCGCAGCACATTTACCCGGCCGGCCATGGTGTAAGCTTTAGCGGCGAAACGAGCCAGGTTGGGAGGAACAAACACCGATGTTTCGAAACATGCGTGCCATCGTGGCAGTGGGAGCCTGCATTCTTTGTCTGGCATCAGTTTCCGGCGCACAGGCATCGGCGGGGCTGGTCGATCTTTACAACCTTCAGAAGCTGGCGCGATTTCGGGATTTCATCAAGGTGGGATCGTTCTCCAGTTACGACCGCACCGGGGGAAACGATGACGGATTCAGCGGGAAATATTCTTATCTGCGCAAGGTGGATGGCGCGCTGGTGATCGCGGAAATCAACGGGCCGGGCGTGATCACGCGGATTCACACTCCCTCCCCGACCGACGACCCGATCGAATTCGTTTTCGATGGCGAGTCCAAGCCCCGGCTGGTGTTGCCATTCCGCGAACTGTTTTCCGGGAAGCATGCGCCCTTCACGGGGCCGCTGGTGGGGCACGCGGTTGGCGGTTATTACAGTTATGTGCCGCTGCAGTTCAAGAAATCCATTCAGATCCGGGTGCGGGCGCCCAAGATGCAGTTTTACCAGATCAACTACGCGCTTTATCCGCCGGGAACGGACATTGCCAGCTTCGATCCCGCGAGCCCGCAACTTCAGAATGACTTGCGCGAGATCAGCCACAACCTGCAGCCTGATGAAGTTGGACATCCCGCAGGTGCGCAAGTCGAGCGGCAGGAGCATGTGTTGCACGCGGGAGAGACGGTCACGCTGTTCGATCGGCACGAGGCGGGCAGGATCGTGGGACTGAAGATCTCCTCCGCTGCGCGGCTTGCCGGGGCGGAAGAAGGTTCGGTGATGCTGCGCGCCAGTTGGGACGATGAGAAGACACCCGCCATCCTATGCCCGGTCGGCGATTTCTTTGGAGCCGCTTTTGGGCAGCCCGCGGCGGAGTCCTTATTCTTTGGAACGCACAACGATACCGACTACGTTTACTTTCCGATGCCCTTCGATCATGCCGTGCGGATCGAGGTGATTGCGGACAAGCGGTTGAGCGGGCCTATTCCGTTTCAGTCCGAAGTTTCGTGGACGCGGGAGGGCCGGCATGAGGATGAAGGCAGGTTCTATGCCCACTGGCAAAGCGAGCGGCCGGTGCCTCAAGGCGAGCCGTTCACCTTCGTGGAGACCCAAGGACGCGGTCACCTAATCGGCGTGATTCTGCAAGCGCAAGGGCGGGAGCCGGGGCAAACTTCGTTCTTTGAAGGAGACGACGAGGCTACGCTCGATGGCGAGCTTACGGTTCATGGCACCGGCTCGGAGGATTTTTTCAACGGCGGATGGTACGACGTTGCCGGACGCTGGTACGAAAGAACATCCATGCCCTTCAGCGGGGCATTGCTGTATCAGAAACCAGCGGGGCGGACGGGCGCTTATCGCATTTTGCTGCCCGATGCTTACAGTTTTCGCAACAGCCTCAAGTTCACGATCGAGCATGGCCCGGAGGGCAACCTGGTTCCAGCGGACTATACCGCTGTCTCTTTTCTGTATCTGCAGCAAGCGCCGACGAGCGCACCCAATATTCTGCAGCCTGCCGGTAGCCGGGCGCCCAGCATAAAGCGACTGGCGTTCATCCCGGGATGGAACCAGCCGATTTATGCTTTCTCGCTGGACAATATGACGCTGAGCAAGATCGAGGAGAAACTGCCGGACCAAACTCCGGTGCGCTATTTGGCGATTCAGGCGCATGGAGAGGAAAGTTTTGGACAGCATTACATTGCATTCACGCTGAACATACCAGAGGCGGCGCAGTATGACATCAGCGTGGAAGGCGTCACTGGCCCTCAGCGCGGAACCATGCAGTTGCTGGTGAGCGATGAGCCGGCCGGCAACGTGGCTCACTTTGCCTCTGCGGAACAGCGGCTTAGCGAGATTCATTTAGGAGTATTGCCGCTGGCCAAGGGAGAGAATCACCTGTTCTTCCGGCTGGGGAGCGAGACGAAAGACGCAGGCGCCTTTGAAGTGGCGCTGGAGAAGATTGTGTGCGAGCGAAAATGAGAAAGGCGCGGCGAGCGTCCGCTTTCTCTGCAAAAGGAATGCATAATTTCGGGGACATGCCCCCGTTTGCTTGAGAGGGGTGCGCCTCACCGGCGCGGCCGCCGGATGCCGAGCTTGTACGGCGTGAGGGTTCGTGGAATCCTCAATGACGCCGCTCCGGATTGAGACTGGACCAAAGTCAAAGTCCCTACCCTAAATCGCAAAAGGCACGATTTAGAATGGGGCACCCCAGCGGTTTTCTTCTGAGCGCGAAGAGTCGCTCAGCGAATTACGTTGAGTTCCTTGCCATCCAGGAATGCTTTTAGATTCTGCACCCCCAGGTCCATGAGGCGAGACCGGGCTTCTTTCGTCGCCCACGCAATGTGGGGCGTGAGGATGCAGTTCTTGGCCGATAGCAAAGGATTGTCAGCGGGCGGCGGTTCCACGGAGAGGACGTCCAACCCCGCGCCCGCCAAACGCCCGGCGTTGAGAGCCTCCGCCAGGTCCTTGTCCACGACCAGCGGGCCGCGGGAAGTGTTGATCAGAAATGCGGTGGGCTTCATCTCGGCGATCTGCTTTTTGGAGATCAAGCCTTGCGTCTCGGGCGTCAGCGGGCAGTGCAAACTGACGACATCGGCGCGGCGGAACAGATCCTGCAGGTCCACCAGCTTCGCGTTAAGACCCTCTAGGGAAGCGGGAGGGAAGCTGTCGAAAAAGATCACTTCCATTCCCATGGCCTCGGCGATCCGCGCCACTTGCCGGCCGATGCGGCCGAAACCGACGACCCCCATGACTTTTCCGGAAAGCTCCATCAAAGGCGTGCGCCAGAAGCACCAGTCGGGATTGCGGGTCCAATCGCCGGCCCGGACCGCGGCATTGTGGACGCCGACGTTATGGCACAGTTCCAGCAAGAGGGCAAAGACCATCTGCGCCACCGAAGAAGTTCCGTAGGTTGGGATATTGGTGACGGTGATGTTGCGCTGCCGGGCGGTTTGCACGTCCACGATGTTGTAGCCGGTAGCCAACACTCCAATGTATTTGAGCTGCGGCAATTGACCGATGGTTTCGGCGCTGAGCGGAGTTTTGTTGGTGAGTACGAACTCTGCGCCGGCGGCGCGTTCGAGAATTCGTCCGGCATCGGTTCGATCGTGAACCGTCGTCTGCGCCAGCTGTTCGAAAGCCTTCCAGGAAAGATCGCCCGGATTTAACGTGTAACCATCCAGAACCACTAGTTTCATTTGAAGGACCCGCCTGAGGTGGAGTGCTGGCGCTGCGGGACGATGGTTTCCGCGGCCAGATGGATTTGCTGCCACACAAGAATACCGGAAATGGAGTTTTGGCGGAGGAGAATCCAATCGCGGCGGTTTAGCCGGCGGGTTCGGAGCGGGGAGGCTTGCAGCCCGCACAACCCCATGCTTTGCATCGTCAACTCATTAATTGCATCCGGGACATTCTGAGATTTGCAAGGCTCCGCCGCCCATCCTTCATTGTTGCAACTCGGTATCAACAAGATTAGAATGCTCCCATTATGCCCTTACCGCAGACGGAAGCCCCCGGACGATTGCAGGCGGAACTGATGTCGCGTGGGCTGCGCATGACCCATCAGCGGCGCACCATTCTCAGCGTGGTGGAAACCGCCAAACAACATCTCGATGCCAGCCAGATTCTGCGTAAGGCGCGGCGCCTTGACCCGCGGATTGACCGCGTAACGGTGTACCGCACCATCAATCTGCTCAAGCGCCACGGCCTGATTGACGAGCTTGACCTGATGCACATGCAAGGTGAAAAGCATTACTACGAACGCCGCCCTCAGAGAGACCATATCCACATGGCATGCCTGCGTTGCGGCAAGATCATGGAGTTTGAAAGCGACCTATTCGACCGCCTCAAAGGGCAGATTCAGCGCGACTGCCAGTTTCACATCGTGGTCACCCGCCTGGAAGTTGGCGGCTACTGCAACCAGTGTCGCACCACTCCTGGCGCCTGAAGCCGCATTTTTGTTGCACATCGTTGCATCAACTCTGAAACAAAAAATGTTCGACCTGTCTTGACCGGCAACGGCCCCGCAGATAGGATTGATCCTTCCCTAGTGCAACCTAGTTGCAACTGGAGAGCTGGCTTATATTGCAACTGAATTGCATAAATCTGCCCCACATGAAATCTATGGTACGACGCGTAAGTCTGGTTGGCTTTCTTCTCCTGCTGGGTTCTCTGAGCATGGCGGCTCAGGAGCCGGTATATTTCGTCACCTACTCTCACGCTATGGAGGAGCCCGGCAATCTGGAGATCTCCTTCAAGGGCGTGCAGGGCTCGCCCAAGTATGGCAACCCCTTTGTCAGCGAGACCATGGAGCTTGAGTATGGCGCGAAAGCCTGGTGGACCACCGAGCTTTATCTCGATGGGCAACACACCTGGAACGACAGCACCATTTTCAACGGCTTCCGCTGGGAGAACCGCTTTCGCCCGCTGTTCAGCGAGCATTTCATCAATCCTGTTCTGTACATCGAATACGAAAATCTGAACGAAGCCGACCGGTCGCTGCTTGAAGTCGTCGGGCACGACAGCGTCTCGGACATGCGAATCGGCAACGCTGCCGGTCGTTCCGTCACAGAGCGGGAACTCGAACTGAAGCTGATCCTTTCCAGCAACACGCACGGTTGGAACATCGCCGAGAATTTCATCGCCGAAAAGAATCTCGCGGAACCGGAGCCCTGGGAGTTCGGTTATGCCCTGGGGGTGAGCCGGCCGCTGTCATTGACCGGAAGCTCCCACGCCTGTTTCTTCTGCCGCGAGAACCTGGCCGCAGGAGCGGAACTGTATGGCGGGCTGGGCGACCTGGAGGGCTTCGGGCTCAAGCAAACTTCGCACTACTTTGGGCCTGCCGTCAGCTTCGATATCCCCAGCGGGCCAAGCATAAGCTTCTCGCCAAGCTTTGGGTTGAACCGAAACAGCGCTCACGTGCTCTACCGCTTCACGGTTTCCTATGAAGTGCAGCAAATCTTTGGCCGCCTTTGGGGAAAGCGATGAACCTGCGCCCGGCACTGTGGACCGTAGTTATCTCGTTAGCGCTGCTGTCAACCGCGAACGGGCAAGCCCCGTGGATGGGCCACGTCTCTGAGGCGGACCGGGCGAAGGTGAATCCCTATGCCAACCAGCCGGATGCCATTGCGGCCGGCGGGCGGCTTTTTGCCGACCACTGCGCCCAATGCCATGGCGCGGATGCGCTGGGCCGGAAGAAGCGTCCAAGTCTGCGGACCGCGGAAGTGCAGCACGCCGCCGACGGAGAACTCTTCTGGCTGCTCAAGAACGGAGCCTTGCGCAAGGGTATGCCTTCGTGGAGTTCACTCCCCGAGCCCTCGCGCTGGCAAATCATCGCCTACATCAAGAGCCTCGGCGAATCGACGGCAGACCAGAAAAAATGATGATGAAGAACCTAGCAGCATTCCGGCTTTCGGCACAGATCCTATCTATGGCCTGCGTACTGCTTCTGGTCAGCTGCGGAGCCGGAGACGCCCCCAACTTCCGCAGCGAGGCGGAGTCCACGCCGGCCGAAGACTCGATCGGCGAGCGGCTCTTTCTGGATACGCGCTTCGCGCAGTATTTTGCCACCCACATGACTGACGTCAACCAGCCGCTGGCGACGGGCGATCCGGTGCTTCAGCAGGTGGACACGGCGAACGGGCCGTTGCCCGGTCCGTTTGCGGGCCAGTCCATCAACTGCCGCTCCTGCCATTTTGTAACTGAGTTTCAAGACGTCTCCGGGGCAGGGAATCGAACCTACTCCGACTTTACGACCCGCAGTCCGATCCCGCGCCCGATGGACGGGTTTACCGAGACTCCGCGCAATGCCATGCACATGGTCGGCTCTCTGCAGCCGCACGCCGGTCCGAGCGTTCTGCATTTCGATGGAGAATTCGCCACCCCGGAAGATTTGGTGAAAGGGACGCTGACCGGCCGCAACTTTGGCTGGGCCGCCGACCAGTACCAGCAGGCGCTCGCCCAGGTCGCGCTGGTCATCAAGCAGGATGACGGCTCCAGCCAGTTGGCGGAGGAACGCACCAACGGGCTTTCCTACGGGACGCTCTTTCTGGGAACAGACTCGCGCATCACACCTGACTTGTTGATTCCCGCCGCCGATCGCATTGATGTGAAAACCGCGTCCGGCGACCAGATTCTGAACCTGGTGGCCAAGTGCATCAGCACTTATATGCGCGACCTGCTGTTTCAGCAGGACGAATTTGGCCGCTACATCGGATCGCCTTACGACGTTTTCCTCCGCATCAATCACCTGCCGGTGCAGCCGAATGCGGGAGAGACTCCGGCACAATATAGCCAGAGGCTATACCAGATTGTGCTCGGCCTGAACCAATCCTATCTGGGTGGATGGGACCTACGGATCGTTTCAGTACCATGCGCAACCCTTTCAGTTTGGGCCCACGGAATTTGCCGGCCTCAAGATCTTTCTGAAGGCTGCGACCGGAGCGACCGATGGCTCGCAACACGCGGGCAACTGCGCCGCCTGCCATCAGCCGCCGGATTTCACCGATTTCCTGTTTCATAACACCGGCGTCGCGCAGGCGGAATACGATTCGGTGCATGGCGCGGGAGCGTTCATGAGCCTGAGCATTCCCTCGCTGAGCGCCCGCAACCAGAACTACGATCTCTATCTTCCGGTAACGGCGAATCATCCCAATGCCAGCGAGACCTTCCGCCGCGCCGCCGCTGCGAGCCATGCGGGCTACTCGGACCTTGGCCTGTGGAACATATATCTGAATCCGGATATCCCCAACCCGCAGGCCAGCCTGAAAACCATAGTGTGCGGCAACGGGCAGGATTGCACGGTGGACCAGGGCCTGGGCCGCACCATCGCGGAGTTCCGCACGCCGACTTTGCGCGACCTGGAAGACTCCGCGCCCTATTTCCACAACGGCAGCACGCCGAAGTTCACCGATGTGGTGAGGTTCTACATCAACAACTCGCAACTGGCGCGCCTGGGCCTGCTGCGCAATCCGCCGCCGGAATTCCAGAACATGTCGCTCGATGACAGCGACGTGGATGCCTTGTCGGCGTTTCTGGCGTCGCTGACGGAAGACTACGACGATGCGTAAAGCTTAGGGAAAGTGCTTTACTCTTCCTCTTCCGGTTCCGCCACGAAGCGGTAGCCCACGCTGCGCACCGTCAGCAAATGGCGGGGGTTCGACGGATCATCTTCTATATAGCGCCGCAGGCGGACGATGAAGTTGTCAATGGCGCGGGTGTCGGTGTCTTCGCGCAGGCCCCAGACTTCCTCCAGAATGGATTTGCGCGAAACAGCGCGGCCTGCATTGCGGATGAGGTGGCGAAGCAAATCGGCTTCCATCACGGTGAGATGGATGGTCGTGTCGTTGACTCCGCAATTCGAGTTTGCCGAAATCAATGGTGCGGCCGCAAAAGGAGATCTCGTCGTATTCGCTTGTCGCGGTTGCATTTGAGGCAGCCGGAGCAGTTGCACTGCCGCGGCAGCGGTGCCTGCAGCCACTGCTTGCGGCGCAGCAGGCCTTGCAGGCGCGCCAGCAGAATGGCCAGCTCGAACGGCTTGGGCAGATAATCGTCGGCGCCGGAGGCGAAGCCCTTGAGCACATCTTCGGGACGTCCGCGAGCCGTGAGCATCAGCACGGGCACATATTGTTTGGCGGCGCGCAGTTCGGAGGCTACGGCGAAACCATCCTTGCCGGGAAGCATGACGTCCAGCACCACGGCGTCAAAATTTTCCCGCTTGCCGTTTTCCGCGGTCCTTCGGTTCCGGCCGAGCAATAACTCCAGCGCGCTCTCGCCGTCGCCGACCACTTTCACGGAGTGGCCTTCGGCCTCGAGGTTGAACTGCAAGCCTTCCGCCAGATGAGTTTCATCTTCCACAATCAGCACCCGGCTCATGCCACGCTCCGGGGCAATTCCATGACGACGGTGGTGCCGCGGCCTTCGCCTTCGCTCTCGGCAAAGACGCGGCCGCCGTGTTTGCGGGCGATGGCGCGAACGATGAAGAGTCCCAGTCCCGTGCCTTTGACTCTGCCGATGGTCCGGTTCTGTACGCGGTAGAAGCGCCGGAAAATTCGCTTCAGTTCGGAGGACGGGATACCCACTCCCTCATCCTGCACCACCAGGGAGATGCGCTTTTGATCCGGAGTTTCCATACGCACCCGCACCAACACCCGTTCGCCGGAATACTTGATGGCATTTTCCAGCAGATTGGAAACCGCGGTGCGCAATTCTTCCGCGTCGCCGGCCACCATGGCTCCGGCTCCGTTCATGGTGGTCTCATAGCGCACCGCCTCGGGGGAAAGATGGTGGCTGACGCGCGCCACTTCAATGCAGTCGCGAACCAGGGCATCAAAATGCAGGGGCACGCGCTGGCTGACTTTATGCCCGGCCTGCCCCGCCTTCAGCACCTGCTCGACCGTTCCCAGCAGGCGGTCGGTATCGTCGAGCATGATGCCGTAGAAGGCGCGGCGCTGGGCCTCATCCACATCGCGGCGCTGCAGCGTCTGCAGGTAAAGCCGGATGGAGGCAAGCGGCGTCTTCAATTCGTGCGTGACCGCATTGATGAAGGCGTCGTGCTGCTCGTTGCGGCGTATCTCGCGCACCAGGAAGGTGGTGTTCAGAATGAGCCCGGCCGCGATGGCGCCGAAAAAGATCACGCCGAGGAAGACTTTAATGCCTTCCTGCCAATTCAGAATGATCCATCCGAAGCCGACCGCGACCGCGACTGCCGCCAGACACACTCCCAGCGAGAGAAAGATGATGACTTTGCGGCGGCCGGCAAGGCGCATAGCGAGATTCTACCGCGCAGTCGAATGGACGTGTGAGCTGGTGGCGTAGGGTGGATACGGGCGCCCGCAGTTTCGCAAGGTGGGATTCCACGGACATCATCCCGTGCGGATTTTGACTGGGGCTCTGCGATTCGTGCCAGGGGAACGTACCTTACGGGGTGCAAATCGCATTGACCCGTGGCCCCGACGTCTGGCGAATGCGGCGAGAGCGCGGCCGCCCTCCCTTTGGAGTGACTGCGAAGACTCACCCCCCACTTTCGTGCTATAAAAACTCGCCTTTTAAGCGGTTCGGCGGGCTGGGTGGGGCGGGAGGCCATCCGAGGCACAACAATCGAAATTAGAGGGTGTGCGCCAGGCGCACACCCCGCTTCCCGAAAGGGCGGCAAGGGTGCTGAAGGGGAGTCAGGCGGAATTTTTCCCATTTTGGGAAATTTGGACTCTTGGCGCACCCAAAAGAGTGGCAGGTGGCACAGGCACTCCGCGTGCGATTCCACTTTTAAGGGTGCCCCGCTCAAGCTCCGCTTGGGCGGGGATTTTGACGTTCGTTGTCGCGGGCAATGGCGCGTCTCCACCTCGACTTTTCCCCCGATGCCGTGGTGGTTGCCAAGATTTCGCCCACTACTTAACGGGAACTGCCGGGAGAAAACCCCCGCCCAAGCGAAGCTTGGACGGGGCACCCTCGAGAGTAGAGTTGACAAAAGGGACTGGCCCGGCAACCCCTGTCCACCATCCTCCCAACACCGCGGAGGGTGCGGCAACCCTCAGTTGAGGAGGGTGAAAGCGTAATCGTGGCGAAAGGGGTGCCAGCCCCCCGTCCATCCAGTGTCCCACTCCCGAATCCCAAGGCCTGCTAACATCGACATCTGATCCTATGCAAGTTCGTGTTTTATTTTTGGGGTGCTCAAGGACCTCGTGGGGCGCGCGAGCGAGTCGGTCAATCTGCCTGACGACGCTACGCTTGCCGATGTGCTGCGTCATTACGAATCCCGCGTCCCGCGCCTCAAAGAGATGCTCGATTCGCTGGCGCTTTCGGTGAACCAGGAATATGCGGGGCCCGAGGTCCCGCTGCACTCGGCGATGAGGTTGCTCTGTTGCCGCCGGTCAGCGGAGGTTCGACGAGACTCCCAGATGCCAACAAGCTCCGCACGTTCGCATCATCCGCGAGAAGATCGATACCGATGCAATCCTCGCCCGCATCAAACATCCGGAAGATGGCGCCGCCGTAGTCTTCGAAGGCAACGTACGCAACCACTCCCGTGGCCGCCACACGCTCTACCTCGACTACGAGGGCTATGAACCCATGGCCCTCAAGGAGATGGAGGCGCTGGCCGCGCAGGCGCTTGGCCAGTTCAAAGTCCGCGAGGTCGCCATCACCACCGCCTGGGCCGGCTGGAGATCGGCGAAACCAGCGTCTTGGTTATCGTTGCCTCGGCCCATCGCGGCCCGGCATTCGAGGCTTGCCGCTGGCTGATCGATACCCTCAAGCGCACCGTGCCTATCTGGAAGAAGGAATATTTCGAGGATGGCGCGGTCTGGGCGGACGGCGAACCTTTTCCTGGCGAACTGGGGATAAAGGCAGGCAGCCGGGCGGGGGAGCGCGCATCTAAGTGAACGATTGCCTAAATAACGACCTCCTAATTTAATGAAACCTGAGCGCTTCCTAGCCTTGCTGCTTATGCTTGCCGTGCCGGCCTGTCTGGCTCAGGTTCCCAAACCGCCGTGGGCGGGCGGGGCGCAGCCGGCTCCCTCGGGCCATACCGATTCCGGCTCGGATAACCCGACCAGTTCAAAGTCGATGTCAAGCTGGTCAACGTATTTGTCACTGTCACCGACGAGCACGGCGCGCCGGTGGCGGGCCTCACGAAAGACAATTTCGACCTGCAGGAGGATGGCAAAGATCAGAAGATCGCCGTGTTCGACAAGGAATCGGCTCTGCCGCTCTCCATTGCGCTGGACATCGACACCAGCCTGAGCACGCGCAAGGATTTGCCCCTGGAGCTGGCATCCGCGCGCCGCTTTGCCCAGGCCATCCTGCGTCCGGTGGATGGGCTTTCGCTTTTCGGTTTCAGCGAAGTGGTGGATCAGGTCGTGCCTTCACCTCCGACCTCAAGCGCATTGACCGGGGGATCGACGGGCTGCGGCTGGGGTGGGCGACGGCACTCTATGACGCGCTCTACCTCAGTGCTCAGGCGCTCGAGGCACGGCAGGGAAGGAAGGTTCTGGTGGTGGTGACCGATGGCGGCGACACGGTCAGCCAGGCGAATTATCAGGAAGCGCTGCGTCAAGCCCAGGAGGCCGAGGCGATTGTGTACAGCATCATCATTGTGCCGATTGAAGCCAGCGCCGGGCGCGATCTCGGCGGGGGCACGCGCTCATTCAGCTGTCGAACGACACCGGCGGAGAGTATTTTTACGCGACTTCGGTGCCGACTGATAGCGCGTTCCGCCAGATCAGCGATGAGCTGCGCACGCAATATTTGCTGGCGTATTATCCTTCGAATCGCCTGTCGGATTCGGACTTCCGCCGGATTCAAGTGGCCATTCGCGGAACTCCGGGGGCGGCTTCGTTGATTGCGCGGCACCGGACGGGATATTACACCTCAGCTTCCCATTGAGCAGACAGCGCCGATCCTAGATACACTATTAGCTTTGCCCGCCCCCGGCGGAATCCTTAATTGAGTTGCGATTGCATAGGGAAATCTGGAGAGAAGGTTGATGAACCTGAATCTTGCTTTGCGTCCCACGGTGGCTCGACTTGTAATGGCTTGTACCCTGATAGCAACTTTCAATATGGCTGCGGTGCGCTTGCAGGCACAGGAGCAGGCGCCGCCCACGACCGGCAGCGCCCTCGGCACCGCGGTGGATCCCAATGGCGAGGCCATCAAAGGCGCCAAGGTCGCCCTCACCTCCAACGCGATGGCCAATCCCTGAGTGCCACGACTGGCGCAGATGGGGCATTTTCCTTGCTGACCTGGCTCCCGGCGATTACGTTCTGCACGTGGAGAAGGACAGTTTTAAGCCCTGGCAAACCACCGTTACGGTGCAGGCCGGGGTGGCCACGAGAACGGACGTGGCGTTGGAAAGCACGGCGCCGGTGGTCAACGTCAAGACTGTCACGTCCAGAGCGGATTGAAAGCACCGGCCATCGACAACCTGCCGATCAACGGCCGCAAGTTCCTGGAGATTGGGCAAATGGAGCCGGCATCCAGATTGAAGATGGCGTCTGCCCTTGTCCCGCAGAGAAGCGGAATTCCGGCCGTTTCCTTCCAGGGCCCTCCGGCCGCAGCGGCAGGATTGACCTGGACGACGTTGACATTACGAACGAGATATCGGGCTCGAGCACGCAAAATCTTCCCCAGGAGTCGGTGCAGGAGTTTCAGCTCCAGCAGTCCATGCTGGACTTGTCGAAGGAGTTGACGTCCTCGGGCGCAATCAACATCGTTACCAAGTCGGGAGCCAATGCGTACCACGGAGAAGGCTATTACTATTTCCGCGATCGGCAACTCGACGCGAACCTGCCGGCGGCCACGCATAATCACTTCCAGCGCAGCCAGTTCGGCGGCGCTTTCGGCGGCGCGCTGATCAAAGACAAAGCATTCTTTTTCCTGGACGCCAGTCGCATCAAGCAGGACCTTCAGAATCCGGTCATCCCGGGCTATCCGTTCCAAAATCTTATCGGCAGCTTCAATGCGCCGACCCGAGAGCTGCAGGGAGTCGGCGGGCTGGATTGGCAGATTCGTGACCACACCCGGTTCTTTTACCGCATTTCGTATGACCAGAACAGCACGGTCTCAACCGTCGCTCCGAGTTCGTTTGACCCTTCGTCAATGATGTTCATACTCCCGATCATGCAGCCGGGCTCGATTTTGAAACCGGTAAGTACACCCACAGTGTGCGGTTCAGCTATTTGCGGTTCCACGATGATTTGAGCAGCGCCGTTAGGGGAAAGTATTCGATCCAGTTCCGGGGATTGAGCTGGCGATTGGCGCGGACCCCTATTGTCTCGGAACCAAGGCGGATGCGTTCTGCTCGGGCCAGCCCTATGCGGCGCCGCAAGCCTCCTATCAGTCGAATATGCAGGTGAAGTATGACGGCAGCCGAATTCTGGGCAAGCATACCTTCCGCTATGGCGCTGCGTTCAATCGCATTCAGGGCGGAGGTTTCGGCAATTTCCTGAGTCTTGGTCCGCTGGTCGGGGCGCCGCTCGATTCCAGTGGTTTTAGCGATCCTTCCCTCTATCCGGCCACCAATGTGCTCTTTCCAGCGGGCAAGGTTTTTCTCGGAGAAATCGGCGTTCGGGCTGGCCGGCGGCGGCCTGGGGCCGGATAACCGCTTGTTCTTTTATGTCGGGGACGCCATCAAGTTGAGGGAGAATCTCACCCTGACCCTGGGCACGAGCTACGCGCACGAGACCGGGAAACTGGATAGCGACCTGGGGGTGATCACCGCTCTGAATCAGTTCGGCGCAGGGCTGGGGGAACGGGTGAGGAATCCCAGCCTGAATTTCGCGCCGCAGATCGGGCTGGCCTGGGATCCCAACAACAGCGGCAAGACGGTCATCCGCATAGGCGGCGGATTGTTCTATGACGACGCACTGTGGAGCAACCTCATGTTCGACCGGCCCGCCCGGCTGGCGACAGGACTGTTTCATGCCACACAGCCGTTGTGCGCCAACGGCGCGCCGGTCAGCTTCCTGTTGCCCGGCACCACCACGACGGTTGATCCAAGCGGCATTTGCGGGCAGCCGATTGGCAATGTGGCGTCCCAGATCATCCAGCTGCAACAAGACTTTCAAGCGGCATGGTCGGCTGCCGGAGCCACAGCCAATCCCGCCTACATAGGCAACATGCTGGCGGCTGGAATGGGAGCCACGGGCACCAGCCTGCTGAATCCCAACTACAAGACGCCGCGTTCAGTGCAGGCAAACTTCGGCATCGAGCACCAGTTCCGCCATGGCGTGGTATTTCCCTGGACTATCTGCATAGCGTCACCACCCATAACCTGCTTGCGGTGGATACGAATCACGTCGGCGACGCCAGCCACATGGATGCCGACGCCGCGCTCGCCGCCATCAACGCGACCGTCAGTTCGGCCGGTGTGGCCCAGTGGTGAGCGCCGGGGCCAGTTCGGAATCGGCGGTCAATTGCTATCTGGCTGCCGTGCCCAACGCCAGCATCGCGGATTTCGCGGTGAATGGACTGGATTCGGCGAATTCATTCTGTGGCGGACGGCCTTGCGCCAGCCTGTCTACTCCGGGCAGTGCTCACGCGGCGGCAGCGTTCCCCGGAATCAATCCGAACGTGGGCACCAACCAGATGCTCAGCCCGATTGGCCGCTCGGTGTACGAAGCGCTGGAGTTCGGTTTCCGGCAGGATGTGCGCAATCCGTTTAGAGATGTCCACGGTCTGCACATGCAGTTTTCGTACACGCTGTCGCGGTACAAATCCATGGAACAGACCTCCGGCTTGATCAACAGCGCCGGGGATAACAACAGCCCAACTTTCTACTACGGCCTGAACGGGCTGGATCGCAAGCACCAGATTTCTTTCGGCGGCACCATGGACCTGCCGCTTTCGTTCCGGCTTGGCATGATCGCGCATTTTGCCAGCCCCTTACCGCTGACCCTGACGCTTCCCGCCACCGGGACGCCGGCAGGCATTTTTGTTACTGACCTTACCGGCGATGGATCAGGAGACGGCACGCTGGTTTCGAACGGGATCGGCGCCGGCGATATTCTTCCCGGCTCCAACATCGGCTCCTACGGACGTGTGGTGAAGCCGGGTAATCTCAACACCGTGATCAATAACTACAACACGAATTATTCCGGGAAAGTTACTCCTGCCGGTTCTGCACTGCTCAATGCCAGTTTGTTTACACAGGTGCAACTAGCGCGTTTGGGGGCGGTTATGCCGGTGGTAACCCCGGCGCCCGTGAATCAGGTACAAATGCCATGGCTGCGGAGCTTCGACCTTAATCTGACCTGGGTTCACAAGATCAGAGAAGGGTTGCAGATTGAGCCCGGGGTGTCGTTCTATAACGTAATGAATCTTTCCAACTTCGACAGCCCCAACAATCTGCTAAGCGGAGTGCTGAGCGGGCTAACCCGGGTCGGTGAACGGCACGGCCTTAACTCAGCCGGAAAATCTTCGTGTGGGTGCCGGGTCCGGAGTTTTCGCCTTAGGTTCGCCACGAGTACTGGAAATAGGGCTGAAAGTCAGGTTCTAGCCTTCGCAATCCCAAATTGATCGGGTCTGGACTGCGGGACCCTGTTCCCAAAGCGAGAACACCTGCCTCGGCTTGGCCTGCGCATACCGATTTTGGGACACAAAATACCATATTTGGTATATGCCGTTCGGACCCAGGCGAACTATCCGCTTAGGGAGGTTGCTCTTTCGGCGTCTTCCCACTTGTTTACAAATTGTTGACAAACCGGCATTAACCGCAAAATCGACCGCATCTTCCTCCTAACCGTTCAGCAGCCGATCGCGCATGGCTGCGCAGTTGCACACTGTCTCCCCATAACCAAGGTAAGTGGTCGAGTTGTTCCTGGGTCGTGGTCATATCTTTGGTAGGTGTTGTACTCACAATTGGAAAGGGGCAAGTATGAACCTCACCGTCCTCTCTCGCCGATATTTTTTTTACTTTTCTCTCCTAGCACTCTTAATTGGGCCTTTTGGGCTCAAATGCACTCGCCCAACGACTTACGGGCTCGGCGAGTGTGCTGGTCCAGGATTCTAGCGGTGCCGCCGTTGGCGACGCTCAAGTCACCGTTACCAACCGGCAACAGGGCACGAAGTTGGAAAAGCAAACCGGGCCGAACGGCACACTACAGTTTCCTGATCTGAGTCCTGGAGATTACGTGATTTCGGTGACCCATACAGGCTTCAAGACCGCTCAAATTCCAGTCACGATCCGGGTGAACGCGAACAGTGACGTTCCGGTCAAGTTGGAAGTGGGCTCGGTGACCACGGAGGTGACGGTACAGGGGGTGACGGAAACGGTAGATACGGCGCAGTCGACGGTGCAGGGCGTGGTCGCGGCAAAAGAGATCGAGTCCTTGCCGCTCAATGGGCGCAACTTCTTGGATTTGGCGCAGTTGTCGCCGGGCGTGCAAATTGTGGACGGTGGCCAATTCGACCCCACCAAGAACCAGATGGTGGGAGTGTCGATCGGCGGGCGCGGCGGGCGTGTGACCCGCATTCAGATGGACGGCGTGGACATCACCGATGAGACTGTCGGCACGACCACCATGAACCTGACCAACGAATCCATTCAGGAGTTCAGCGTGCAGCAGTCTTCGCTGGACCTGAGCACCGACCTTACCTCTTCGGGCGCAGTCAATATCATTACGCGCAGCGGAGAGAACACGCCGCATGGCTCGGGTTTTGGATTCTTCCGGCGCTCCGAACTCGCCGCCAGCATCGCTCCCTTAGGGCAGCCGACCACACCGAAGCCGCCTTTCAGCCGCGACAATTATGGCGGCCGCTTCGGCGGGCCGATCATCAACAACCGGTGGTTTGGAGAGGCGGAGTACGAGAAGTTACAACAGCAGGGGCAGAACACAACAAATGTGGCCAATTTCCCCAATTCACCGGAAATTTTGGGGTTCCGCTCTTCGAGCACATGGGCGGAGCGCGTTCGGATTTCATCATCAACAACGGAATGAAGTTGTTCTATCGCTTCACCCACGATGACAATATCGCTGTCACCGGCTTCGGTGGAGTAGGCCTTTCCGCTTTCGCCAATTCCAACAGCACGAATGCCCATGCCGTGGGATGGGATTACAGCACCACGCATTTCGTGCATTCCATCCGCTTCAGCTTCTTGAAATTCATCAACGGCATCGTGGATGGGAATGACTTAGCCGGAACTCCGGTACAGCCCGCGGCCGTGAATTTGCTGGGCCTCGGTGGCTTCATCTACGGCCCGAATGCCAACGCTCCCCAAGCCACGATTCAACAGGACCGGCAAGTCAAGTATGACGGCAGCTTCGTTCACGGCCACCATACGCTCCAATATGGTGCAGAGTTTAACCGCATTGATCAGGGGGGATTCGCTAACTTCTTTGGCCTCGGGCCACGGATGCGGTCTTTTTATTCAAAGGCGTAGCGACTGTACCATTCAACGCTGATGGCGCCGACGATCCGCTCAACTACCAGCTTAATTCCATCTACATCGGGAACGGCTTGGGCGCTCTAAGCGAGAAACCGGATGCATTTGGGGATCCGCACGGCGGTTTTGACAACAACCGCTTTGGCGTCTACGTTCACGACACCTGGAAGGCAACCAACAGTTTCACGCTGAATGGTGGTTTGCGCTACGACCTGGACACGGGGCTTTCCAACTCCGACCTGATGCGTGCTCCGTTGATCAACGTCTTTGATCCCCGGCTGGGCGGATACGTGAAAAACGACAAGTTGCGTCTGGCGCCGCAGGCGGGATTCGCTTGGAATATTGACGGGGCTGGCAAAACTGTTATTCGGGGCGGAGGCGGCATTTACTACGATACCAATATCTTCAATAATCTCTCGTTCGATCGACAGATCAACTTGCCGGCTGGATTTGGCAATGCTTACCAGCTGGTGAACTCTTCCTCACCGTTGATCAGTCCGATTGACGGCTCGGAGCTCTTTGATTTTTCTACCCAGTGCACGGGAGCGCAACCCGGGACGGCTACGCCCAACAGTTGCTGGGGGGCAGCGGTGGGCACCGCCATTCCCTTTGCACTCCAGGCGCAGGACCTTTTTCAGCAGGCCAGCGCACAGCTCTCGAACGGTTGGCCTCAACCCGGAGCCCAGCCGCTTATCAATGCTCAGTTGGGCGTTGCGGGAGGTGCCATTCTCGACCCGCACTACAAATCGCCTTATGGCGCGCAGATCAACATCGGCGTCCAGCGCCAGCTAAGGCCCGGCCTTGTGCTCAACGTGGATTACATCATGAACCGCGGTGTGCATTTCTATGAGACACAGGATCGCAATCGCATTGGAGCGGCGAACACTCTGGACGTGAATGCCGCGCAAGCTGCCATGAATGCGGCCTTTGGTGACATGGGCTGCAACCTGGGGAGCAACTCCGCCAATGTGGATTGCGTAATCGCTGGTGGCGCAGACATCTCGGAGTTCTCCGGATTCGGCCTGGGCAAGGGGAGCGCGCTCGACGGTTTTGCCTTCAGCGGCATGAACAAGGGCTTCCGCACCATGGACACGATCGAATACGCAGGGATCTCGCGCTACCAGGCGCTGCAAGTGCTGCTTTCGGGAAGAGTAGGGACCTGGGGACCTTTCCGGAATGTGAGCACGAACGTAACGTATGCGCTATCGCGATTCAATGCCAGCAGCACCGATCAGGACTTTCTCTTTGCGGCGGTCGATAATGACAACCTGACTGGTTTCTACGGTCCTTCGAATCTGGACCGCTTGCACCAGCTAGGGGTATCGTTTATCGCCGACCTGCCAGCACACTTCCGCATTTCGACCACAACCCAATACCGCAGCAACGAGGCTTCCATCGGCATTTTCGCCTCGCCGGCTTCCGATGACGCCACTGAGATCTTCATATCAGATTTCAACGGCGACGGGACCACCGTGGGGGATCCGATTCCGGGCACGAATCGAGGAGATTATGGCCGCAAAATCCACAACGGCCGTGAGCTCAATCAAGTGCTTGAAAAATACAACTCGCAGTATGGCGGAACTTTAACTCCTGCCGGCCAGGCGCTTGTAAATGCGGGCCTGTTCACACAGGACCAGTTGGTCGCCTTGAACGCTACCACACCGCTAGTGGACGCACAGTGCGACCCCACCGAAAATCCGTCAGCTCCGGTAAACTGCATTCAGCTTGCTCCTACAGGGCAAATCAACAATCCCAACTTCTACACCACTGACATCCGGCTGTCCTGGCGCTACACCTATGCGGATCGGCTGATCATCGAGCCGATGGTAGACATTTTCAACGTCCTCAACCGCATGAACGGTGTAGGCACGGGAAGCGACGGGCGCGGCGGCAATACGGCCCTCGATGGCACCTTGTCCGGTGCTGGAGGCAGTATCAACGGCACGACGTCAATACCGGAACGGGTGGGCGCCGGTTCGGGTTCCTTCTCCAGCGGAACGCCGCGCTCCTTCCAGTTCGGCATCCGCGTCAGTTTCTAACTGCTTCTTCGCGGTGCTTGCAAGGGTGAGGCTTCGGCCTCACCCCCTTTTTTGCGCTCAAATCGAGGCCTTTCCGGGTAGGTGCAGCTTTATTTTTTCTCTGGCGTTCCCGGCGGCATTTCTTTGCGATCTCGGCGGTTAAGAGGTTTGGAAATCGAGAGCTTGTAACCGCAGAGGGCGCTGAGGTCTGCGCAGAGCACGCCGAGAAAACCAAGGTGAGGCAAGGCGCTTGTTTTTTCTCTGCGTTCCCGGCGGCATTTCTTTGCGATCTCGGCGGTTAAGAGGTTTGGAAATCGAGAGCTTGTAACCGCAGAGGGCGCTGAGGTCTGCGCAGAGCACGCCGGGAAAACCAAGGTGAGGCAAGGCGCTTGGTTTTTCCCTGCGTTCCCGGCGGCATTTCTTTGCGATCTCGGCGGTTAAGAGGTTTGGAAATCGAGAGCTTGTAACCGCAGAGGGCGCTGAGGTCTGCGCAGAGCACGCCGAGAAAACCAACGTGAGGCAAGGCGCTTGGTTTTACTCTGCGTTTCCGGCGGCAATTCTTTGCGATCTCGGTGGTTTAAGAGGTGTGGAAATCGAGAGCTTGTAACCGCCGAGGACGCTGAAGTCTGCGCTAACACGCGGAGAAAACCAACATAAGGCAAAGTGCACCGTTTACCCTCTCCGGCCGCAAAAACTAATCCTAAACGCCTGCGTGTAGAATGCCGACATGCCCTTTCGTGGCCAAGGCCGCCCTCCAGCAGCACGCCAGGGGAAGGCTGCGCCGGCGGCGGAAACTTCCCAGGAAGCGCTTTATCTGAAATTGTTATGCGAGAAGCAGCGGCCGGTCGCTATCAAGCTTTGCGACGGAGAAGAGGTGCAGGGCTGGATCGAATACTACGACCGCGACATGGTCCGGCTGACGCGGGAGGACGCGCCCAATCTGTTCATTTTCAAACACGACATCCTGTACATCGCCGAAAATGAGGGCAAGCGCAAATGAGCGGACCCGCTCAATATTTCAAGGCCACTCGCCCGCAATGACTTCGTCCGCGAACCCAAGCACTTTGTCCCCGCCATGGAGCAGATTGCGCGGGAGGCCGGCGCGCTGCTCATGCAGCACTTCAACAAGAATGTGAAAATTGAATATAAGGGCGAGGCCGACCTGGTCACCGTGGCCGACCGCTCTTCGGAGGCGCTCATCCGCGAGCGCATTCGCCAGCAGTGGCCGTCGCACGACATTCTCGGCGAAGAGCAGGGGTTGAACGACACCGGCAGTGAGTATCGCTGGTACGTGGACCCGCTGGACGGCACCACCAACTTCGCTCACGGTTTTCCGATGTTCTGCGTTTCCCTGGGGCTGGAGCACAAGGGACGCCGGATCGCGGGCGTGGTTTACGATCCGACCCGTGACGAAATATTTGCCGCCGAGCAGGGAAGCGGCGCTTACCTCAATCAAAAGCCGATGCACGTTTCTGCGATCGCCAAGCTCGCCCAGTCGCTGGTGGCCACCGGCTTTCCCAGCCACAAGCGGCACAAGAATCCAAACATTTACTTTTACCATCAGATCACGCTGCGCTCGCACGGGGTGCGGCGCGCGGGTTCGGCGGCGCTCGATCTTTGTTACGTGGCCAGCGGGCGGCTGGAAGCCTTCTGGGAGTTCAATCTCAATCCATGGGATACGGCCGCGGGTGTGCTGATCGCGGAGGAGGCGGGCGGCAGGGTGACCAACTATGCGGGCGAGCCGTTTAATATTGACAGCCGCCAGACCCTGGCCTCCAACGGCCTGATCCACGAGGAGTTGATCCACCAGTTCCGGGAGATTTTTGCGGGCCGGGGGCTGGAGCCAATCGCAGACCCGCGAGAGTATAGTTCGCCAGGCTGAGGGCCGCCAAACAAGGCCGGAAGTTACTGCTGGCACAGCCAAAGCCGCAGTTCGCTGCAATTGCCGGTGGCATCGGCTGGGGATTGGCGTTATCCTATACGGCAAAGAGCAATCTTGTTACAATGTGCGCTTTGTAAGCCCCGCCCAGCTCAGGAGAAAACGCTTTTATGGCATACGTGATCGCAGAACCATGCATTAACACCAAAGACACCGCGTGCGTGGATGCATGCCCGGTCGATTGCATTCACCCCAAAAAAGACGAAGAGGCCTTCGCCGCCGAAGAGATGCTCTACATCGATCCGGTGGAGTGCATTGACTGCGGCGCCTGCGTGCCGGTGTGCCCGGTGTCGGCCATCTTCGTGCTCGATGACCTGCCGGAAAAATGGAAGGCTTTCACCGAGCGCAACTCGCAGTGGTACGGACGCTGACGGAACCAGGGTTCTCTTACGGGCGCGTGTCCACAAGGGACACGCGCTTTTGTATTTGGGGGACGCGACGCCGGGTTACGGCTTGAACCCGGCTGCCATCGGCGGTACTATTAGCCGCTTGTAATTTCGGTTGCGAACGCAGGCTCGCGTCATGCCGCAGAATTACATACCGATATTTTTGTTCATCGTGGTGGTCGCTGTCGCCATCCCCTTGCCATTGTTTTTGGCCAAGCTGGTCCGGCCGGAAAACCCGGGCAAAGAAAAGTTGATGCCTTACGAGTGCGGCATCGATCCGGTGGGCGGGTCGCGCGGCCGCTACACGGTGCGCTATTACATTGTGGCCATCCTGTTTGTGGTCTTCGATGTGGAGACCATTTTTCTTTTCCCCTGGGCGGTGAAGTTCAAGGCGCTGGGCAAGTTCGGACTGCTGGAGATGGGAATCTTTCTCGGCATCCTGGTCGTCGGCTACATCTGGATCTGGAAGAAGGGCGCACTTGAGTGGGTATGAGCCCGGCCACGGCGCAAGCAAGCTCACCTGTTGAAACTTTCATTGCCAGCCGCTGGACGAAAGGGAATCTGTTTTTCCCCACGCGCATTTCCGTGAACCGGCTGCGGGTGAGCCGCATCAAGCCGCGGCTGTTTGGCAGTAACGAAGAGAGCATCGCCATTGGCCAGGTGGCGTCGGTGCACATCTCCACCGGGATGATCTGGTCGGACATTGTGATCGAATCGTCGGCGGGAACCGATCCGCTGGCCAGTCACGGGCACCGCAAGAAGGATGCGCAGCGGATTCGGGATTTGATCGAGGGATACCAGGCGGCAAGTCATGCGGGCGGAGCGCCGCCGGTTGCCAATGGCCGTTGACAGCGTAAGTGCAAGCTGCTAGAAGTTAACGTTCTTCTTGCGAGTCCTGCGGCGCCACAGGGTAAGGCCGCTATGCCAGACGAAACCAAATCGCCCCCGCCGCCACCCACTGGCGAACCCAAAGGGCCAGAGGGCACTCCCGTCCCTCCTACAGTCGAACCCGTTCCAGCCAAGAAGCCGAACGAGCCGGCGGCCCCCGCCAATCCCGGGGCTGGAGCGCAGAAAACTGTCCACGCGGCGCCGCCGAAACCGGCCGGGCCGGCAACCACGCCCTGGGATTCCGAAATGGTTTCCCGCATCAAGCGGCGTTACGGCTCGGGAGTTGAAGCGCTGAGCTATCTCGGCCAGAACTATCTGGTGGCGGATGCTTCCATTCTCTCCGAGTTGTTGCAGATTCTGCGCGACGAAGAGCAATTCGATTACTGCGTGGATGTGACCGCGCTGCATTATCCCGAGCGCGAGAAGCAGTTTGAGGTGATCTGGATCCTCTATTCTTTCGCGGTGAACGAACGCATTCGGGTTAAGACTTCGATTGCCGACGGCGGGAGCGTTCGCAGTTCGGTTTCCATCTGGCCGACCGCAAATTGGCTGGAGCGCGAAGTCTACGACATGTTCGGCATTCGGTTCGAAGGCCATCCCGATCTGAAGCGCATTCTGCTGCCCGACGGCTGGAAGGGGCATCCGCTACGCAAGGATTACGGCATCATTCAGCAGGACAACGAGTGGGTGCAGATCAATCTGGGGATCGAAAGCGGGCAGTAACTGGCCATGATTGACCTGAAAAAGACTGACCTGACCAAGACGGACGCGACGAAGATCGACGTGACCAAGACGGACGCGAAGAAGACCGAAGCCAGCAAGTATCTTTCGCACCTCGAACTGGGCGAGCCCGACCAGACCTATCTCGATTCCAACGAACTCATCATCAACATGGGACCGCAGCACCCGGCGACTCACGGCGTGCTGCGGGTGATTCTGAAGCTGGATGGCGAGAAAGTTCTCGGGACCGAGTGCGTCATCGGCTATCTGCATCGTGGGGTCGAGAAGATCGCCGAGAACCGCACCTATACGATGTTCAATCCGTATGTGGACCGCATGGATTATGTGGCTGCGGTCTCGAACGGATTGGGCTACTGTGAGGCGGTTGAGAAGCTGCTGAACGTCCAGGCTCCGCCGCGGGCCAATTTCATCCGCGTAATTCTCACCGAACTGAACCGGCTGGCCAGCCACATGCTATGGCTGGGCACGCATGCGCTGGATATCGGCGCCATCACGCCGCTGTTTTACACCTTCCGCGACCGGGAAGAGATTCTCAAGATCTTCGAGAAATATTGCGGCGCTCGCCTGACGACGCATGCCTTTCGCATTGGCGGATGTTTGTATGAGACCTACGAAGGCTTTGAAGATGACGTCAAGAAATTCCTTACCTTTGTCGCGCCCAAGATTGACGAGTACGAGGAACTGCTGACCACCAACCGCATTTGGGTGGAGCGGACGAAGGGCGTCGGGGAAGATTTCTGCCAAGGATTGCATCGCGCTTGGAGTAACAGGACCGGTGCTGCGCGCCAGCGGGGTGAAATGGGATCTGCGCAAGGCGCAGCCCTATGCCAATTACTCGGAATTCGAGTTTGAAATTCCCACCGGGCAGAACGGCGACACCTACGACCGGTACCTGGTGCGCATGCAGGAGATGCGGCAGTCGCTGCGCATCATCGAGCAGGCGGTGGAGCAGAATTCCCGAAGGGCCCATCATGGCCAAGGTGCCGAAGGTGATCAAGCCGGCGGTCGGGGAAATTTACCACTCGATTGAAGCGCCCAAAGGCGAGCTGGGATATTTCATCGTCAGTGACGGTTCGACGCAGCCTTACCGCATCCGTGTGCGCCCGCCGTCTTTCGTGAATCTGCAGGCCCTGGACTTGATGGTGCGCGGAGCGCTGGTCGCCGACGTGATCGCCGTGATCGGCACCCTGGATATTGTGTTGGGCGAGGTGGACCGCTGATGCTCGACTCGATCACGGGCTATCTCAAGAGCGGGACCACGCCGGGCCAGTATGGCAGCGTGCTGTGGGCGTTGATCTACATTTTGCTGATTTTTGCCGGCCTCTCCATCGCGGTCATCGCCATGAACTGGCTGGAGCGCAAGATTCTGGCGCACATGCAGGTTCGGCTTGGTCCCATGCGTGTGGGTCCGCACGGCCTGTTGCAGCCGATCGCCGATGCGCTGAAACTTCTGCTCAAGGAAGACATCACTCCTACCCAGGCTGACCGCTGGGTTTTCTGGTTGGCGCCTCTTTTTGTGGTGATTACGGCGTTCACGGTCTTTATTGTGGTGCCGTTCGGCCCGACCCACGCCGTCACCGACATGAACATCGGAATTCTGTTCATGCTGGGAGTGTCTTCGCTGAGTGTGCTGGGCATCGTCATGGCGGGCTGGGCGTCGAACTCGCATTATCCTCTGATGGGCGCGTTGCGCTCCAGCGCGCAGATGGTCTCCTACGAAATCGCTATGGGCCTGGCGGTGATCTCGGCGGTTTTGATGACCAGCCTGAACTCGCAGGGAACCGGCACGCTGAGCATGATCGGCATTGTGCAGGCGCAACTGGCCCAGCACACCTGGTTTGTGTTCAAGTTCTTCCCGCTGGGATTGATTGCTTTCTTTGTTTTCGCGGTGGCCATGGTCGCGGAGACCAACCGCGCGCCATTTGATTTGCCGGAAGCCGAATCCGAACTGACTGCCGGCTTCCATACCGAGTACAGCGGCTTCCGCTGGTCGATGTTCTTTCTGGCGGAATATTCGGCGATGATCGCGGTGTCTTCCATCGCGGTCACGCTCTGGCTGGGCGGTTGGCTACGGCCGTTTCCGAACTGGCTGGGCGGCGATGCCTGGGATCTGGTGTTCTCGCTGATTCCCGGGCTCACCTTCTTGTTTCTTGCCGGAATGTGTTTCTACAGCACCTCGCGCATGCCCAAGCATCCGTACTTTCGCGTGCAGACGATGGGGTTGGCCGCCTTCGGAGGATTGCTGGCGCTGATCGGCATCGTCCTGTTTATTCCTCCGGTGCGGCTTTGGGTGCAGGATATTTTCTGGTTCTCGGCCAAAGTTGCCGCCTTCATGTACCTGTATATCTGGTATCGTGGCACGTTCCCGCGCTACCGCTTCGATCAGTTGATGAAGGTGGGATGGAAGGTGCTGTTGCCCACCGGAATTGGAGTGCTGGTTCTGACGGCAATCGTGGGAGTTTTTTAAAGAAGCTATGCAGCCTGTAGCCACAACCTTCTTCTTCTATATGTTGTCGGGCTTCGCCATTCTTGGCGGGATTCTTACGATTACGCGCAAGAACGCGGTGCACTCGGCGCTGGCGCTGATCCTTACGCTTTTGTCTTTGGCGGGGCTTTACCTGATGCTCTACGCTCCGTTCGTCGCCGGCGTGCAGATCATTCTTTATGCCGGCGGCATCATGGTGCTGTTCCTGTTCGTCATCATGCTGGTGAACCTCGAGCGCTCGCAAAAGGAAGAACAGTTCAACCAGCAGTGGATCGCCGGGGTCGTGGCCGCGCTGGCGCTGGGCGGGTTGTTCATCGCAGTTTACGTGAAGGGCAGGTCGCTGCTTCCCGCGCACGCGGTGAAATTGGCGGAAGGCTCCAATACCCAGGAAATCGCTACCTTGTTATACGGAAGCTACATGTTCACCTTCGAGATCGCGTCGCTGTTGCTGCTGGTGGCGATTATCGGAGCGGTGGTGATGGCAAAGAGGAGAATTTGACACAACGTTTGGCAACGGATAATGCGAGGTCGGCAAGTTTGTCATTCCGAGTGGGCTTTAGCCCGCGACGAATTCCTGCACGCGGCAATCATTCTGGGGTAGGGATGTTTCGACTTGAGCGCTCTTCGCTGAGCGAAGAGCGCCCTGCGCTCAACATGACGACATTCAGTAGCGGAAATTAGGATTTTTATGGCTCCAATAGGCACGCTGCACTATCTCGTGGTCGCGGCCGCGCTCTTCATTCTGGGCGTGATCGGCGTGCTCACCCGGCGCAATGTGGTGATCGTGCTGATGTCCATTGAGCTGATTCTGAATGCGGTGAACCTGAACCTGGTGGCGTTCTCGCGCATGTGGGGTTTGCATGGCCAGGTGTTCGCAATTTTCGTGATCACCGACGCTGCCGCGGAAGCGGCCGTCGGCCTGGGTATCCTGATCGCCTTCTTCCGTAATAAGGAGACGGTCAATGTGGACGAAGTGGATTTGATGAAGTGGTAAGGACATGCCAAAACAGGTTTGGAAGATTTGTCATTCTGAGCGAAGCGAAGAATCCCTACCTGCGGCAGTAAACAAAGGTAGGGATGCTTCGACTCCGCAGCAGCTTCGCTATTGCGAAACTGCTGTTCCGCTCAGCATGACAACGCGATGAACATGTTCTTCTTGGATCATATTTATCTGATCCCGCTGCTGCCGGCCTTCGGCGCGGCGGCGATGTTCTTTCTCGGACGCAGGCTGACCAAGACTGCTGTCAGCGCGGTGTGCGTGGGTTCCATCGTCCTGACCTTCGTCTTCGCCTGCGGGGCGGTTTGGCAATACACCCATTCTTCCTTCGGCGTGAGCCATCAGCCCTACGAAAAGATCATTTACACCTGGCTGGGGACCGACACCGGACATCTCAACTACGTTCTGCAGGACGGAAAGAATACCGCTCCCTTCCACGCCGACGTCGGTTTCCTGCTCGATCCCCTTTCCAGCATCTGGCTGCTCTTCGTCACCGGCGTGGGCATGCTGATCCACATTTATTCGATCGGCTACATGGCGCACGAAGGCGGCTACTACCGGTTTTTCGGCTATCTGAATCTGTTCATGTTCTCCATGCTGACGCTGATTTTGGGGAACAACTACGCTTTGATGTTCGTGGGCTGGGAGGGCGTGGGCCTGTGCTCGTACCTGCTGATCGGTTTCTATTTTCAGCGCAAGTCGGCGAGTGACGCCGCCAACAAAGCATTCATCGTCAACCGCATCGGCGACGCCGGCTTCCTGCTCGGCATGTTCACCATCGCCTGGTATTTCGGTTCGTTCCAGTTCACGACCGTCACCCACCTGGCGCGCACCGGCCACTTCGCCATTGGCGACCCCGTCATCACCGCCGCCACGCTCCTTCTGTTCGTCGGCGCCTGCGGCAAATCCGCCCAGTTGCCGCTGTATGTCTGGCTTCCCGACGCCATGGAAGGCCCCACCCCGGTCTCCGCCCTCATCCACGCCGCCACCATGGTCACGGCCGGCGTATATATGGTCGCGCGGTCGAATGCGCTGTTTGTGCTGGCTCCGACTTCGATGAAGACGGTGGCCATTGTGGGCACGCTGACCGCGCTTTTCGCGGCTTCCATCGCGCTGGTGCAAAACGACATCAAGCGGGTGCTGGCCTACTCCACCATTTCCCAACTGGGGTATATGTTTTTGGCGTTGGGTGTGGGCGCGTTTGCCGCGGGCGTGTTCCACGTGTTCACCCATGCATTCTTCAAAGCTCTGCTCTTCCTCGGGGCTGGTTCGGTGATTCACGCCATGAGCGGCGAACAGAACATGCGCAACATGGGGGACCTGGGGCGGCGCGTGCCGGTTACGTACTGGACCATGCTCATTGCGACTCTGGCCATCTCCGGCATTCCGCCGTTCGCGGGGTTTTTCTCGAAGGATGAAATTCTGTGGCAGAGTTGGGCGTCGGAAGGCGGCGCCTACCGGCTGCTGTGGTTCATTGGATACGCCACGGCTTTGATGACCGCGTTCTACATGTTCCGCCTGGTGTATTTGACCTTCAACGGCCATCCGCGCATGGGCCACGAGATCGAGCACCACATTCACGAGTCGCCGAAATCCATGACGGTGCCGCTGGTGATTCTCGCATTCTTCTCGCTGTTTGCCGGATTCCTCGGCTGGCCGCATAGTCTGGGCGGTAGCGACCGCTTCGAGGCTTTTCTGCAACCCGTCTTCGCCAAAGAGGCGCATGTTCTGCGCACCGAGGGCGAAGCCGCGCAACTGGCTGCCGCCAAGGCGGAAAAAGAGCACACGGACCCGGTCGAGTATGTGCTGATGTTTCTTTCCGTAGGCGCAGCGCTGGCGGGCTGGGGCATGGCGCGGCGTTCCTACAACAATGCCGACAAGGACTACAAAGAGCCGATCGCCGCCACCGCGCCTCCGGTCTACCAACTGCTGCTGAACAAATACTACGTGGATGAAGGCTACGACTACGCCTTCACCGGCCGCCGCAAGATCGGCGACGTGCGGCTCGGCACGATGGGGTTGGGTGAGGCGTCCTCGTGGTTCGATTCGCGGGTGATTGACGGCACGGTGAATGGCGCAGGGTGGATGACGCGCTTTGCGGGCTCGTTTTCGAGTTGGTGGGATAAGTGGATCATTGACGGCATTGGCGTGAACGGGCCAGCCACGTTGGCGCGAATCCTCTCCTATCCCACCCGTTTGCTGCAGTGGGGATTGGTGCAGTGGTATGCGCTGGTGATGGTGGCCGGATTATTAGGCTTTATGGCGTACTACGCGTGGCATTAGCGCTTGCAACAGGGTTGTAAGTCGCGGCAAAAAGCCGACGACGAACGGCCAACGACGAACGACGGGTTTCTATGCAAACTCACATTCTCTCGATCATTCTTTTCACGCCGCTGGTGGGCGCGGTGCTTCTCATGTTCGTTCCAGCGGAGAAGAAGAACGCCATCCGCTGGATCGCCAATATGTTCGCGCTGGCCGGACTTCTGGTCTCCATCCCGCTGGTGCCCTGGTTCTGGGCGCAGCGCTTTCAGCCCGGCTTCAAGTTTATCGAGGGCACACCCAACAACTGGATTCCCTCCATCGGCGCGGGCTATGTGCTGGGCATTGATGGCATTTCGTTTCTGCTCATCATGCTCACCACGCTACTGGGATGGATTTCGATTCTCTCTTCGTGGAGCGCGATCGAGAACCGGGTGAAGGAATACTACATCTGGTTTCTGGTGCTGCAGACGGGCATGCTGGGCGTCTTCATGGCGCTGGATTTCTTCCTCTTCTTCGTGTTCTGGGAAGCGATGCTGGTGCCGATGTACCTGCTGATCGGCATCTGGGGCGGGCCGCGCAAGCTTTATGCGGCCATCAAGTTCTTCCTCTACACCCTGCTCGGCTCGGTGCTGATGCTGCTGTCCGTGTTGTTCCTGTACTTCTACAACTATCACCAGACGGGCCAGTACACTTTCAGCATTCCGGCGTTCTACATCACCGCGCCGCGAATCTTCCACGACCCGGCCTACGGCTCGACCTTTGCCATCTTCCTGTTCCTGGCCTTCTTCGCGGCCTTCGCGATTAAAGTGCCGATGTTCCCCTTCCACACCTGGTTGCCGGATGCGCACGTCGAAGCCCCCACCGCCGGCTCCGTCATCCTGGCCGGCGTTCTGCTGAAGATGGGAACGTACGGGTTCATCCGCTTCGCGCTGCCGTTCTTCCCCGATGTGGTCATGCATTCGAAAGTTCGCGGGTGGATGATTGCGCTTTCCATCATCGGCATCATCTACGGCGCGCTGGTGTCGCTGATGCAGAAAGATATGAAGAAGCTGGTGGCGTACTCGTCCGTCAGCCACCTGGGTTTCTGCACGCTGGGAATTTTCGCGCTGACGCCCCTCGGCCTGAGCGGGTCGGTGCTGCAGCAGATCAATCACGGCATCTCTACCGGCGCGCTGTTCTTGATCGTCGGCATTTTGTACGAGCGGCGGCACACCCGCGAGATTTCCGAGTACGGCGGGATTTCGAATGTCATGCCGCTGTACGCCACCATCACCATGATCATGTTTCTTTCCTCGATGGGGTTGCCGCTGCTGAACGGGTTCGTCGGCGAGTTCACCATCCTGCAGGGCACGTTTATGGAGCACTGGCAGTGGGCGGCGTGGGCTATACCGGGCGTGATTCTGGCCGCGGCTTACCTGCTGTGGCTGTACCAGCGGGTGTTTTTCGGGACGGTGACGAATCCCAAGAATGAAAAACTGCATGACCTGACGCCGCGCGAGGTGCTGACCTTTGCGCCGCTGCTGGTCATGGCATTCTGGATTGGACTTTACCCGAAACCGTTCTTCGAGATTCTCGAACAGCCAGTGAATCAGATTGTGGCGACCGTTCGTCCGGGATATCCGCTGAAAAGCAGCGGCAATGTGAACGCAATGGTTCCGGCGGTTCAATCGCCTTCGGCAGCCATGGCCGACAAAACGATCGTGGCCTCCGACACGAAGGGAGTTAAGTAGGTGCTGGGCAGCGTTACCCAATATTTCACGGCCACGGATTATCTGCTGTCGCTGCCCATTATTCTGCTTGCTCTGTTTGCGCTGGGCATTCTGCTGATTGACCTGCTGGTGCCGCCGGAGTGGAAAACCCTTAACGCAGTTACCGCATTTCTGGGACTGGTGTTCGCCGCTCTCGCGGTAGGGAAAATTCAACTGGCGCAAGCGGCAGCGGAACGCGCGGGCCAGAAACTGCAGTGGGCCTTCATGCAGTCCATGTTCGTGGACCATTTCGCTGTCTATTTTTTCTATCTGTTCCTGGCCGGCGCTGCTGTGTCCATCCTCATTTCGGTTCGCTATCTGGAAATTGAGAAGGAAAACCACGGCGAGTTTTATGCCCTGATCTTGTTTTCGGTGATCGGCATGATGTGCATGGCCTCGGGCTTCGACATCGTGCTCATTTTCATCGGCCTGGAGCTGATGGCGATCTCCACCTACGTGCTGGTCGGTTTTCTCCGCCGCGATCGCCGGTCGAACGAAGGCGCGTTGAAGTATCTGCTGCTCGGGGCATTTTCTTCCGGCATATTCGCCTACGGCCTGTCACTGCTCTACGGGCTTACGGGGAGCACCAACCTGCTGGTGATCGCGCCGCGGCTCGGGCAATTCCTGGCGGGACGCATCAATCCGATTGCGGTTCTGGCTGTGTTGACCACCAGCGTCGGCTTGTTCTTCAAGGTTGCGGCCATCCCTTTCCACCAGTGGGCGCCCGATGCCTACGAAGGCGCGCCCACCAACGTGACCGCATTCATGTCGGTGGCGGTGAAGGCGGCGGGTTGGGCCATGCTGCTGCGCATTTTCCTGTGGGGCTTTCCCGCGGTGCGGTCGGTGTACGTCCCGATTGTGGTTTTCGTGGCCATCGCGACCATGACCGGCGCCAACCTGGCGGCGCTGACGCAAAGCAATCTGAAGCGGCTGCTGGCCTACTCGTCGATCGCGCACGTCGGCTACATGATGCTGGGCCTGATTTCCGGCAATGAAGACGGCATCAAAGGCATCCTGCTTTACCTGCTGGTGTACACCTTCATGAACCTGGGCGCGTTTGCGGTGATCACCTCGCTGCGGCAGCGCAACGTAATCGGCGACGAAATTGACGATATCGCCGGACTCTTCTCGCGCGCACCCACCGAAGCCGTGCTGATGCTGATTTTCCTGCTGTCGCTCTCGGGGATTCCGCCGCTGGCCGGCTTTTACGGAAAGTATTTTATTTTCCTGAGCCTGATCGAGACCAAGCACTATGTGCTGGCCTCGCTGGCGGTGCTGTACGCAGTTTTCGGCCTTTACTATTACATGCGGATTGCCAACGCCATGTTCATGCGCGAGGCCACAGACAAAACTCCGCTGCCCCTCTCCCCCGGAATGCGGGTGGCGCTTGGGGTCACGGCGTTCGCGACGGTCTATATCGGGATTCTTCCGGAGCAGTTCATTCGCCTGGTGAACTGGTCGTTGGGCATCGTGCAGAGCACGTCGGTGGCGAGTTTGGTAAGGTAGTGGGTAGTGGGTGGCCCTTGGCCTTTAGCTCAACCACCTAGGGGGCGACGACGGACGACCAACGACGGGTTTCCCCCATGCCCAACGATCCACCAAAAAAAACCGGCCTCCTCGTGGAACTGGCGCGCTATAGCGAGATCGCGTTTATCTTTCCGGCGGCGACGGTGGCGGGGTGGCTCGTCGGCCTGGGGATGGACCATTGGCTGCACACCCGCTGGCTGTATCTGGTGGGATTGATTCTGGGAATTGTTGCAGGCTTCGTGCAATTGATTCGCCTGGTAAGCTCCTCGCAATCCGAGCAGTGAAGCACGGTCCCAACCTTCACCACGGCAAAGCCAACGACCAACGACGATTTTCCTACTTGACCGCGCGGATGAAAGCTCCGGTGCTGGCGTTGACATCTACCTTCAGCTTGGCGTCATTGCGGCTGGTGCCGTAGTAGACGTGCCAGACCAGTTCTGACGTCGGCCCGCTCCATTCGAGTTCGTAGAAGACCAGACTGTCGGGCAATTTCTGCAGAAGTTTTTCCCCCTCGTGCGCCTGGGCTATTTTGAAAGCCTGGTCGGAATCCACCTTCAGGAAGGCCATGTCAAAGACCTGGGTGGAGGAATTCGTAGGCGAGTAATTGTCTTCCGATCCGGGATTGACGCCGCGCTCGGGGGCATCTTTGCCGTTGCTCCCGGACCAGACATAAGGCCGGGTACTGTGCTGGGCGGGAGAAGCGAAAGACGCCCGCCAGACGCCGGATTTCCCGTCCAATCCTTTCCAATCCTCGGTGGGTTGAGACAACAGCCGGTAGGGTTGCGCGTCGCGCGCCCAGCCGTGAGCAGCTCCGTAGAGCTTTTGAAAAGCGCTGCGCCCGGTGATGAACTCGGGAGGCTTAGGCTCGGGCTTTTCGGGCGTTGACGATTGCGAGGAGCAGCCCGGCAGGATTGCCAGACCACAGAGGGCCAAGAACAAAAGCAAACTCTTCATCACACCACCTGTCTTGTGTGAACTGCAAATTTGCCAACTTTCTATCTTAAATCCTATTTCGTGTGCAGTGGAATGTTTTCAATCACGTGGTGCAGTTTCGGTTTTACTCTGTGTTCCCGGCGGCATTTCTTTGCGATCTCCGCGGTTAAGAGGTTTGGAAATCGAGAGCTTGTAACCGCAGAGGGCGCTGAGGTCTGCGCAGAGCACGCCGGGAAAACCAACAGGAGGCAATGCGATCCACTACCCACGCAGGGAAAGCTTGCAAAGTAAAAGCCCCCGGTTGCGGGGGCTTTCTGTTACGGCGAATGAAATGCCGCTACTCCCGCATTCTGGCGGGAACTCCCGCTTTGCGGGCCTGCTCCTGCAGGTCGTCAAGTTGCTTCTTGGCCGAGTCGAGAGCCTTCTGCTTATCGGCAATTTGTTGCTTGTACTGCCGGTCCTGCTTGTCCCAGGCGGCGGAGTTGCGCAAACGCTCGCCGGCATCGGCATAAAACGCGGCGGCGCGCACGCGATACTCGCGCTGGGTGACGTCCAGTTCCCGCGAAAGCAGATCGATCTGATTCTTCTCGGAGGCGATCTTCTGCTTCCATTGCTCGAACGCCTTCTGCTGTTCCTGCGGCGAGTTTGCGTCTTTTTCTTTGCTCTCTTCCGCAGGCTTCGCGCTGGCGTTCTCCGCCGTCGTATCGCCGGCTGGAGCCGGTCCCACCACACTGAGTTTGTCGTCCACGGGCAGGTTGTCGTTGTCAAACTTCTTCTTTGCGGGCGGTTCTTTTTCTTTTTCTTTGCGAACCTTCCGCGCGTAGTCTCCCAGCGGCTGGTCTTGCGCGTGGGCCGGGATGGCCAGAGTTCCTGCCAGAAGGATAACTGCCAGGCTAACGTGAGTGACATGCTTCATTGTTTCTCTACTCCATTTCTTCATGCCGCCGCTCGTTGCGGAGCGGTTTCAGGCCGAAATCGTTACGAAACTGAAACGGCGCGTCCCTTGCTTGCGCCGCTGAGAAATCCACCAATCGAATGCTCCAAATGCGCCGCCTCGGCGGCGATATCCCCGCCCAACTGCCGCGCCGATTCCAGATCGCTTCCCAGTTGCAGGCGCTGCGCATAACCCGAGATCGCACGCACCGATTTGTGCAGCTCGAGTCCCATCTCCGAAGAGACTTCGCCGCGTAGAAACTCCTCCCGGCGAATCTTTACCACTTCGGTCTGATCGTCGACCAGGCAAGCCGAGCCCAGCACCTCGCCGGCAGGCGAATGCACCGCGGTCAGAGTGATTTCCAGGGTGCGCTCCTCGCCGGCAGGAGTTACATATACCGTTTCAAACTGCTGGAAAGGCGTTTTCTGGCGCAGACCATGTTGAACGATGTCAGAAATTCTGGCGCCAGCTTCGCCGGAGGCCAAAATCTCGGTCGACGCGCGAAAAATCTGGGCCGCGGTGACTCCCACAGGAGAGGCAAAGCCGAGAATCTGCCGGGCGGCTGCATTGGCCTGGCGAACCAGCCCGTCCGGGGTGAGGAACATCACTCCGCTCGACAGATGCGAGAGTATGGCAGCGCTGATGTTCTCCGAAGTTTTCGCGCGGCGGCGCTCCGCCTGCCGCTCCGTTTGCAATTCGTACTTCTGCTGTTTGAGCTGCTGGATGACCGCATAAAGCGGCGAACCCTCGGCGGCCGCCGCCTCCGGCGAAAACGAAATTTCGGCGCTCAAGCTGCGGCGCATTCGCCGCATAAAGACGACGGTGACTGCGAACCCCAACGCAATCCCCAGAAAGATCAGCCCCAGCCGCAGCACCAGAGGATTGCCCAGCAGGCTCATAGCATCCTCCAGTACCAGTTCAGGAGGTGATTGCCGAAAAAGAAGGCGAACATCGCCATGCCGCCGAGGAAAACGCCGAACGGCATTTGATGGCGGCGGAGCGCAATGACGGCCGACTCCCACCCGCGCCGCCGCGCTTCCCGCGCCGATTCATGCCGCAACGCCATCCGGCGGCGCGTGCGCTTAGCCCAGACGGCGAGGACAGTCCACAATCCGAAGAGTGAACCTGCAATCGAAGCGGTGAATAGTGTAAAGATCGTCAGCTTAAGGCCGAGGAAGGCTCCCACCATGGCCATCAGCTTGACATCTCCGAAGCCCATGCCTTCCACGCCGCGCGCCCGCAGGTAGATGGCGCCTGCCCCGTAAATAAACCCCGCTCCCGCGGCCATCCCTAGAAGAGCGTCCGCCAGCGAGAGAAAATGCCAGGAGAAATCCGAACTCACGGGCATGGCCACCAGGCCGGGCAGCCATTGCGAGGCGAGATCGTTCACCGGCACGACCAGGCTGAATGCCAGTCCCAGAGCCAAACCGGACAAAGTCAGTTTGTCGGGAAGCAAGTACGTTTCGGCGTCGGTGAAGATCAGGCCGAGCAACAGAAATCCGAAAGTGCAATATTTTAGTGTGGCCAGGGTCAAACCGAAATGCGCATAGCAGGCGAGAAAAAGCGCTCCCGTGAGCAACTCGACAACCATGTAGCGCGGCGTGATGCGCGCCTGACAGTGGCGGCAACGGCCGCGTAAAATCAGCCAGCTCAGCACCGGAATATTGTCATAGAAACGGATGGCTTGCTTGCAGTTCGGGCAGGCCGAGCCCGGAGACACGACCGACAAATCACGCGGCATGCGGTAGATACACACGTTCAGGAAGCTGCCAAAGGCCAGCCCCAGCGCGAAGATCAGCAATGCCCAGAGAGGATCCACCGTGCCCTTTTAGTCCCCAGAAACACAAGTTCTTGGCGGAATTTCTATGCAGATTATACGGCGCTGGGAGTGAGAGGCCGAAGGTACCAAAGTGCTAGAGTGAGTCGCATGCCGAGCCGACTTAGCGATTGCGCCAGGCTGGGCTGAAACCCTTTGCCTGGCGCAGTTACGTCGGCTTACTGGTTTTCTTCCAGCTGCGGACGCCCATTGTTCGGGCCGCTGCTCGTCGGAGTAACGGTTACCGGCGCTTGCAACGTAAAGGTCACTACCGATTCGGACGGCAGCTTGACCTGCGGAGCCTTCGAGGCCGCCTGTGCGCCGCCTCCGACGCCGCCACCTGCCGCAGCACCGATGGCCGCGCCCTTGCCGCCGCCGGCGATTCCGCCGATGATCGCGCCAATAACACCACCCGCCCCGACTTTTTCTGCCGTGTTGGTGGTACGGGACTTGGTTTCCTTGTGATAAGAGTCGGTCTGAATGTTGTAGTGCCTGCCGTTCACGATGATGCGATCCAGCTGCAGTGTCAGCTGGGCCTTGCCGGTGAACTTGCCGCCGTTCTCCACTTCCACAACGTGACCTTCAACATCGTAACCGGCCGGAATGGCGACTTCTCCTTCCACCGCGAGCGGCGAGTTGAGGGTGGCATGGAACACCTGCCCCTGCTGGCTGATGTCGGAGCCCACGGGGTCAACCAGGCGTACCGAGACGGTTGTGCCCGAAGGGATGGTGACCTTCTGCGGAGGCGGCGGAGGTTGTGGCGACGCTGGCGCAGCAGCCGGTTCGGCGGCGGGCATTGAAGCTGTCGCTGGATCGTTTTGCGCCATTTGCGACGAGTCGGCGGCGCTGTTGGCCGATGACTCGGACCGGGCACTATGCCGGCGCTGGCTGGGTCGCGGCTTTTCCGCCGGAGCGACCTGGGCCACAGGCTGAACAGCGGGCTCGGGCTGCGCCTGCGCAGTTTCTGCAGGCGATCCGGTGATCTGCAGGTTGTTTACCACCTGCTTGACGCCGGGTGCGGCGGCGGCGTAACGGGAAGCGGCAGTACGCTGGGCATCATCGTCTACGACACCCGAGAGCGTCACCACGCCGTTGTCCGCTTGCACGCCAAGCTGTTTTCCCTGCAGCCCGGAATCGGCGTTGAAGCTGGATTGAATCGTGCCGGTAATCTTCGCGTCGTTTGGCTTTTGCGCGCAGCCAAGGGTCATCCCCAGCACGGCGGACAACGCAAGCGCGGCAACGAGAGGAAATTTTCTCGCCTTCATAATAATGCTCCTGTCAGGATTCTAAATAAATTAGATGCACAAGCGAGCCCCATCCGACGAAAATTGTGGCTGGGAAGCCAGCTCGGTACTCCGCAACTTTCCCGGTGGCCAGAGAAGTGATTTGCATCACCAACGAACGGCTAGGATGAACTGCGCGATCCGCCGATCAGTCCTGGCGGAGAAATTTGTAATCTAGCACGGAGGCAGCCAGTACCGTGCTTTCATTGTTTTTGGGATCAGGATGACCGCGGGTAATTTTCCCCTGGCAAAGCACGCTGCTGTTCTTCTGCCCGGAGATTTCTTCCGGCATCTCGAAGATCATTTCGACAAGGCTGTTTTGCGGCAGGCCCTCCTCGCACTTGAAGAGCACGCCGGATTGGCTGAGGTTTTCCATCACCCCTTCGCGCCAGAAGGCTTGCCCTTTGGCCCGGTAACGAACCGGCACGTCCAGCCTTAAGCGCCGCGCCCGCGGAACCCAAGTGGGTTTGTGCTGGCGGCGGGTCAGGCTGGGAAGCTGCGAATCGGCAACCGGGCTGTCCACCCGGCCAGTGCGGCGCATGGTCTTCCAATCATACTTGTATTGGGTGGCGCACAGGAGACAAACCTGGTAGTAGTCGCCGTCGGGCGCCCGCCGTGGCCAGGAGAACTCATGTGAACAGTGCCCCAGAGTAATGACTTCCAGCAACTTCTGCGACATGGGTTTTGCTTTCCCGGCAGGGACGACCGGACGTCATTGATCATGGGGCAAGCGGATCGACTTGCCTAGGTTACGTTCGTCGTAGTCGCTGAGGAAATCATGAGAACGCGTGTATTATCAGGCGCATGGAAGGCGTAGCGGCATTTGTGCTGGCGGGCGGCAAAAGCTCCCGCATGGGGCAGGACAAAGCCTTCCTGCAACTAGGCGAGGGGACTCTGCTGGCGCGGGCGCTGGCCCTGGCGGCGAGCGTTAGTGGCGAAGTTCGTATCGTCGGAGACATGCAGCGGTTCCTGCCCTTTGGGCGAGTGGTGGAGGATGTGTTTCCCGGCCACGGTCCCTTGGGAGGAATTCATGCCGCGTTGCGGCAAAGCACCATGGAGCTGAATCTGATGCTGGCGGTGGACGTGCCTTTCGTAGAGAGCAGGTTTCTGGCGTATTTGATTTCCAGCGCAAGCCAATGCGCGGCGGTGGCCACGGTGCCTCGTTCCGCCGATGGATGGCAACCCCTGTGCGCCGTGTACCGGCGGGAGTTTGCGGATGTGGCGGAGCGCGCGTTGCGAAAAGGGAGGAACCGAATTGACGCGCTTTTCGCTCACATGGAGATACGGGCGGTGGGGCAAGATGAATGGGCGCGGATGGGTTTCTCCGCCGAAATGTTTCGCAATCTGAATACGCCAGGGGATCTGGAACGGGCGAAAATGAAGCTCGGTTTGTCCGTACGGGAGGCGGGCGGGCCGGGATAACGGGATAAGATATTAAGAGACGGAATCGAAGCGATGAGCGCGAACCCACAATCCGGACCCTACATAGACTTTCAGCACGTCTGCAAATCGTTTGGAGACAATCACGTGCTGGACGACGTCAGCTTCGATGTGATGCCGGGAGAGACGGTCTGCATCCTGGGGCGCAGCGGCGTGGGCAAATCCGTTTCGCTGCAGACCATCATGGGCTTTCTCAAGCCGGATTCGGGCCGCGTGATTGTGGACCACCAAGACATCACCGACTACACCGAAGAGCAGATGGAACAGATCCGCAAAAAAGTGACCATGGTCTTTCAGAATGGAGCGCTGTTCGATTCGCTGACCGTGGGCGAAAACGTTGCTTTTCCGCTGCGCGAACACGGCGAGATGAGGAAGAGCAAATCTTTCAGGTGGTGGACGGTTTGCTCGAAATGGTCGGGGTCAAGCCGATGCGCGATTTGCTGCCCTCGGATTTGTCCACCGGCATGAAGCGTTCGGTGGCCATTGCGCGGGCGCTGGCGGCGCGCCCGGAGTGCATTCTTTACGATGAGCCCACCACCATGGTCGATCCCCTCATGGCGCAACTGCTCGGCGATTTGATCAAGCGGCTGAAGGGCCAGCTGCACTTGACGAGCATCGTCGTGACGCATGACATGCGCCTCGCCAAAAAACTGGCCGACCGGGTGGTCTTCCTGCACGAAGCCAAAGTGCTTTTCTTCGGAACCTATCCGGAGATGGAAAAATGCCAGGAGCCGATCGTGCAGGAGTTCCTGCAGTTGGATGAGCTGACGCTGGGAGTGTGATCCCAGCGCGGGCGGCCCATCCTAAATGTTTTTGGGTGCCCCATTCTAAATTTCGCGGGGTTTGCGAAATTTAGAGCCTGCCCTGAGCTTGTCGAAGGGGTGGGGATTTTGCTTGAGTAGGGAAGGTCTTACGTTGACGGCCGGTGCCCCTTTCAAGCCCGATTTTGGCTTGAGTGGGCACAGCTGGCCTACTGGTTCACGCCAGCAGTCATCCCGACGCCTCCAGCTAAAATGTATTGTAAAACATATGTCGTCTAAGACATAATAAACGATGTGCCATGGCAGGTTTATTTCCACGGGGAATTCGAACCGGAGTTCGATGCGTTCGCGGAAGAAATCCAGAACGAACTGCTGGCGCACGCAAACTTACTGAGAGCGCTCGGGCCGCAACTCAAGCGCCCGACTGCCGATACTCTTTATGGGTCGAAGCACAGCAACATGAAGGAGCTGCGTTTCAAAGCAGCTGGCGGAGTATGGCGCGTGGCATTTGCCTTTGACCCGGAGCAGAAGGCTATATTGCTCATTGGCGGGGACAAATCGGGCGGCGGCGAGAAGCGGTTCTACCGGCAACTTATCAGAGTGGCGGACGCGAGGTTTGACCGGCACCTCGCGTCTCTCGAGGCAAAGTCGTCCAGGAAGGGGCCCCAGGCAGCAATGAAAACTTTAGAACAAAAACTTAAGGAGATTAGTCGAAAGAGGCAGGCCAGGATCAAGGCTCGTACTCGTCAATTGGTGGCACGGGAGATGTCGCTACGAGAGCTCAGACATGCTGTGAAGAAAACCCAAAAGACCGTGGCCCGCACACTCAATATGGGGCAGGAAGGAGTCTCACGTCTGGAGAAGCGCAGTGACTTGCTGCTTTCCACTTTGCGGAATTACGTAGAGGCGGTCGGCGGGAGCCTGACGCTGGTGGCTCAGTTTCCGGATCAGGAACCGATTGCAATCCAACGACTGGGGGATGTTGTCGAGGCGCGGGAAACGGGAAGATCAAACCGACCGATCATTTGTAAAAGGTAAACACCGCTCCTGTCTCGCCATGTTTTGAATTTCCCCGGAGTGCCCATTCTAAATTTCGCGGGGTTTGCGAAATTTAGGGTAGGGCTTTTCTTGAATAGGGAAGTTTACCTTCACGAAGCATGGGCCGACATATAAGCTCGCAGAATGGCGTTAATGCGAGTCTGATATCCCCGCTGCTGACGGAACCAGCGGAGCAGGTCCGCATCGAGGCGCATGGTTACGATTTCCTTTCGCGTGGGCCACACGACCTTGGCGTTCTTCCAGAACTCCTCGTCGGTCGCGTGCGCGTCAGGATCAGCCGCGATTCCTTTGTGAATCTCGCGCTCGCTCATGCGCCGGACCCGTTCCCAGTCGGTGCCCCTGACGTTCTTAGCTTTCGATGTTCTGCCAGTAATAGCGCCTCTCGTGGGCTTCCGAGAGCCACGCTGAGATGATGCGTCTTTCATCTTTACTCCTTTCCGCATGGAAGACCGGCAACGTACGGAGCGCCTCATGTTCATCCAGCGCAAATAAGATCGAGAGAACGTTCAATCGTACCTTTTTCTCAAAACACCTGTGGCGCCGCAGCATTGCTCCGGTCGCGGTGCGGTTTCACCACAATCTCCACGTCCTGATCCAACGCCACCAGGAAGCGCAGCAGGCGTTCGACGGAGAACTGGCGGAACTCGCCACGCAGCATCTTCGATACATCGGGCTGGCGCACCCCCAACAACTCGGCCGCTTCCACCTGTTTCAGGCTGCGCTTCTTCATGATTGTTTCGATCTTGAATACCAGCTGCGCTTTCACCAAATGCTCTTCGGCATTGGGAACGCCGATGTCCTTGAACACGTTGCCGCTACCGACCTCGTATCGCTTCCTGTTGCTCATCGCTTACCCCCTCTTGCAATCTGTTCGGTTTCGCGCAATCGTTGTTTGATCAATTCCATGTCCCGGCGAGGAGTTTGGCGTCCGGTCTTCGATTTCTTCTGAAAGACGTGGAGAACATAAATCCTTCCGGCATATTTCAGGGTATTCACGGCGCGGAATGTCCGTGTGGGGTATGCGCTATACCTTGCGCAACCCGGCGGCAAGCATCAGGATGCAAAAGGCATAGGGTAAGTATAGTGATATCACCATAATCGGATCAACCAAAAGAGGGAAGGCGCGATGGTGACGTTTACGTTTGTGGATGCACAAGTGAAGGGTGTTGCTGTCGCAAAATGACAAGTCTTTAATGCACAACTTCGTCGGCCTCCCTCGTAGGCGGGGCAGTCTTTATCCTTAAAAACCAGAGCATTTTGCCTGGCCACTCCCAAACCTTGGTAATGTCCGCGTGATCCGTCACACCGGAAGTCCAGCCTGACGTTCCATGCTGAAGGGCGCGGGAACCTACCTGGGGATGGGCTGCCGCGTCTTTGGTTCTGTGCCGATCTGCCTCTCGCCGCAATAGGGAGTGCGATGTCGAAGATATTAGTTGTAGATGACAACGACGCGATGCGGGGCCTGCTGCGCACGCGATTGGAAGGCAGCTATGAAATTTTTGATACCGGAAGTCCTGACCAGGTTCTGGGGATGGTGATGGAGCATAAGCCAGACGCCATTCTGCTCGACCTGGTGATGCCCAATCTCTCCGGGTTTGACCTGTGCCAGAGTCTGCAATCGCTCAGTTCCACCTCGCGCGCGAAGATCTTCATCATCACCGGCAAGGGAGGAGTCGCCGCCCAGGAATATTGCAGAACGCTCGGCGCCGCCGGCTTCTTTCGCAAGCCGGTGGATTTCAACACGCTCAAGCGGCGGCTGGCCGAGGCGCTGGGAGCGCAGCGCCCCGAGCGCCGCGGTCAGTCTCGCGTGCGCATGCGGGTCAGCTTGAGACTACGGGGCAGAGACCGGAATGGCAGGCTGTTCGAGGAAGTCGCGACGACCGAGAACGTGAGCGCCAGCGGTTTTCTTTGCCCTTGCAAGACGCCTCTTGCCGTCGGTGGGGACGTCGAGGTCTTTTTCGTCGGCGGCAAGGAATGGTATGTGGGCCGCGCCCGTGTGATTCGCAAGGAGTCGGATGCGACATGCCCGCGCTACGCCTTTCATCTGGAAGACAAGAAAGGCGAGTGGGTGCTGCATACGTAGCCGGGAACTTTCCCCGATCATGAATTCCTGATGTTTCCGCAGTTTGAGTTTTTCTCTGCGTTCCCTGCGGCATTTCTTCGCGGTCTCGGCGGTTAAGAGCTTTTTGTTCCGTAAATCAACAGCTAGTGACCGCAGAGGACGCTGAGGTCGGCGCTGAGCACGCCGAGAAGGACCAACATAAAGAATCTGCGAAGAAGATATAATCCTCTGTCTTAATAACGGCGCAAACCGCCATCGAAAAGGGAGGCAAAATTGAGTAAGCGCGTAGTGGTGATTACGGGGGGAACGTCGGGAATCGGCAAGGATACGGCGGTGCTTTTTGCGCGGGATGGGGAACACGTGGTGGTTTTGAGCCGCAGTGAAAAAGCCGGGGCCGAGACGGTAGCGGAGATCCAGGCTTTCGGCGGCAGCATTCTCTACCTGAAAACCGATATCGGCGTCGAAGAGCAGGTGGAAGCCAGCTTCGCCAAGATCCACGAAAAATTTGGGAAGATCGACATTCTTTACGCCAACGCGGCGGTGCAGATCTGCAAGCCGATACTGGAGCTTACGAAAAAAGAATGGGACTCGATGCTCGCCGCCAACCTTACCGGCACCTACCTGGCGACGAAGGCGGCCGCCAAGTACATGAAGCAGCAGAAGTCGGGAAGCATCATTATTGCCTCCTCGGGCCACGCATTTCTCTCTTATCCGGGGTACACGGGCTACGCGGCCACAAAAGGCGGGCAGGTGGCGTTCATGCACGCGGCGGCGATTGACCTGGCGCCTTACGGAATCCGGGTGAATTGCATCATTCCGGGCGCGACGGAGACGCCGCTGCTGACTTATCACCTTTCGATTCATCCGGAAGACGAGCAAAAGATAAAATCCAAAATCCCCCTGGGACGGTTCGCGACCGGGGAAGATATTGCCCGCGGGGTGCGGATTCTGGCCTCGGAAGATGCGGGGTACATTACCGGCTCCTGCCTGATGGTCGAAGGCGGGTTGCTGGCCCAGGGCTAAACCAACCCGAAGAGGGTGTCCTGCCCGTTTCAGGGAATGGGGTGTGCGCCTGGCGCACACCCTCCTAATTTCGATTCGGGGTTCTCAGGTGACCCCTAGGTGCCAGAACCGCCTTCCGGCGCCAGAATGGGAGCTTCAGCTCCCCTTCGACTTTTTTGCCACTGGCCGGTGGCATAACCGGCAGTATTTCTCGGCCCGCACCCGGCGCCGCTCGATCTTATCCTGACGGCGGCAGGCGTCTGAACAGAAACAGGAGCCGCGGGCTACCCGCGCCGCTCGGCACCTCTTTTCTGCATTTCACACAAAATCGACTAATCCCAGCCATAAGTGCTCTCCTTCCATGAAGTTGGGGGGAATAAAAAAAGGCGCAGCTTTGAGGGCTGCGCCTGCTTCGGTCTCTATATATCCAGACTAGCAAATCGTGAGGGGGGAATGGTCAAAATGCGAGATTTTATTTCTCACGTCGAATCAATGGGTTACGCGGAATTTTGCGTTTTTGGGGGCTTGACAAGCAGTTTGGCTTATCGAGCATGCCAAGATTTGCCTTGATCTATCAAGGTATGGTCTTAGAAACTATGAGCAGATAAAGGACGAGAGCCATGTCATCCTCGACCAAAAAGTTCACTCCGGAAATTGATGCCCAGCTCTATGACGAGTTCGTGGCCGTGGCCGAGCAGAACGGTCAGACGAAACGCTATGTGCTCGAACAGGCGCTGAAGTTCTATCTGCGCAACGTCGTTCCCTCGCAGCACCTGGTGCGCCGCGAGGTGATGGAGACCTTCGAGCAGTCGGTAGCCCGCAACCGCGAATTGCTGGAACGCCTCGCGAAATAACTATGACGGAATACCTGACGGTGGCCGAGGTCTACCGCATGCAGCATCGGCTGATCGAGTTGTTTGGCGGAATGCATGGGGTGCGAGACAAGGGCGCTGTCGAATCCGCCGTGTTTCGTCCGCAGATCGGCTATTACAGCTCTATCGAAGAGGAAGCGGCTGCACTGATGGAGTCACTCGGCAACAATCACGGCTTCGTGGATGGCAATAAGCGAATCGCGTTCACGGCGGCGGATGTGTTTTTACGGCGCAACGGGTTTTATCTTGAAGTGGGCGCGGAAGAAGGATTCGATTTCATCTACGGCTCGATGGATCGGGGAGAATTCCGGTTTGGGCGAATCCTTGAGTGGATTCGGCTGCACAAGAGACTGCTGGAATAGCTAACCACAGAGGACACAAGGAGGACGAAAGTTCCTAGAATCCTTGGCTGACCAGGCGGTCGATGGAAATCCCGCTATTCTCCGAGTCGCCCCGCAGCATCTTCTCGATGTACTTGGCAATCACGTCCACTTCGAGATTTACCGGGTCGCCGCGCTTGAGGGAGCCGAGATTCGTCATCTCGACAGTGTGCGGGATGATGGCCACGGTCACCGCGGTTCCTTCAATGCGCGCCACGGTCAGGCTGATGCCTTCAATCGAGAGCGAGCCTTTGAAGATGACGTAGCGAGCCAGGTTGAGTGGAATTTCGATTCGCAACCAGAAGTTGTCTGTGCCTTGGATCGGGTCGAGGGCGAGGAATTTGCCGGTGCCGTCCACGTGGCCCTGGACGACGTGGCCGCCGAAGCGGCCGTTGGCGGGCATGGGCAGCTCGAGGTTGACCTGCGCGCCTTTTTTGATCCGCGAAAAAGACGTGATGTTCCAGGTTTCTTCGGCGAGGTCCGCCGCAAATGATTTCGGCGTAATTTCGACGGCGGTGAGGCAGACCCCGCTGACGGCAATGCTGGCGCCATTCTTCAGTTCTTTGACCAGGTTGGACGATGAAATGGTGAGCCGCCGATTGCCATGCTTGTGCGCGATGCTGGCGACGCGGCCGACTTCTTCGATGATGCCGGTGAACATGGGCCCTCCCGGGAAATTGCCAATTCACCACGGAGTCACAGAGGCACAGAGAAAGACTAAGAATTGTTTTCTGTCTCCGTGCCTCCGTGGTGAAAAAGCGTTCAGTGCTGGTACGGATCTCTTAAATATCCCTCGACCGCAAAGTCTTCGCCGAAGCGATGCAGGCGGATGGACTTCACGTAAGCTGCGTCGCTTATGCGGGGGAAGCCTTCTCCGGCGGCGAAAGGCACGGAGCCGGTACCCGCCAGAATTTTCGGCGCATAGTACAGAAAAACTTTGTCCACCAGGCCCGAGGCTAAAGCCGTCCAGTTGATCATAGCGCCGCCTTCGATCAGGACGCTGGTGATTTCCATTTCTCCCAGGCGGCGGGCGATGCCGGCCATGTCGGGGCGTCCATCCACGGTGACGGAGGGAATCTGCTCCACGCGGATGCCGTGGTCCTGCAATTCTTTCTTTCTCTTCTCTTCGGCGAAGGAGCAGAGCACGACGACGTCGTCCTGCGCGGTGTGGACGACGCGTGAATTCAGAGGCAGGCGCAGCTTGGAGTCCACAATGACGCGTAGCAGGCGCCGACGCCGCGGCTTGGCGGTGCGGTCGGTAAGCAGGGGATCGTCGGCGACGATGGTGCCGATGCCCACCAGGATGGCATCGTGCTGGTGGCGAAGCTCCTGCACGTGGGCGCGGGCGGGTTCGCTGGTAATCCAACCGCTGGTGGTGCCGCCCGCGCCAAGCGCAGTGGGATTGTGCGACTGGCTGGGCGGCGGCGCGATTTTGCCGTCAAGTGTCATAGCCGCTTTCAACGTGATCAGCGGCGTGTGCGTGCGGATGTATTTGGCGAAGGGCTCGTTGAGCGCTTTGGCTTCTTCTTCGAGGATGCCGCTGAGAACTTCGACGCCAGCCTGGCGCAGGCGGGCGAAGCCCTGGCCGCTGACCTGGGGATTGGGATCCTGCATGCAGGCAACGACCCGGCGGACGCCGGCGGCAATTACGGCATCGGCGCACGGGCCGGTGCGGCCCTGATGCGAGCAGGGTTCCAGATTGATGTACAGGGTCGCGCCGCGGGCTTTGACTCCGGCTTGTTCGAGGGCAAGAACTTCGGCGTGTTTGAGGCCGTCGTAGGTATGGAAGCCTTCGCCGAGGACTTCGCCTTGTTCGTTGACGATCACCGCGCCGACGCGGGGATTCGGGGATGCGAGGGCGATGCCCTGCCGCGCCAGTTCGAGCGCGCGGCGGAGGAAGTGATCGTCGGATTCGTGCGTGATGCTCACCTAATGATTATTTCACCACAGAGACGCAGAGGCACGGAGGGACAGACGCATTTCGCCACTTCAACAGTCAATGTCATTCCGAGCGTAGCGAGGAATCCCTATCCCGGCATGGATTGGTAGGGTAGGGATGCTTCGACTGCGCCTGACTTCGCGTTGCGAAGTCAGGGCTCCGCTCAGCATGACAGGCAGAGCTATGCGAACAGCGATTCGACAAACTCCTTCGGATCGAAGGGCAGCAGGTCTCCAGCTTTCTCTCCGACACCGACGTAGCGCACCGGCAAGCCCAGTTCGCGGGAGATGGCGACGACTACGCCGCCTTTTGCCGTGCCATCGAGCTTGGTGAGGACGATTCCGGTCACACCTGCCGATTGCGTGAACAGGCGTGCCTGCTGCAATCCGTTCTGGCCGGTGGTGGCGTCCATCACCAGCAAGGTTTCGTGCGGCGAACCGGGAATGATGCGCTGCGCGGTGCGGCGCATTTTTTCCAGCTCCGCCATCAAGTTCGTCTTGGTGTGCAGGCGGCCGGCGGTATCGACGATAACGTAATCGGTTTTGCGAGCGGTCGCTGCTTGCAGCGCGTCGAAGAGCACGGCGGCGGGATCGCCTCCAGGTTTGGTGCGGATGACCTCGGTTCCGGTGCGGTTTCCCCAGATTTCCAACTGGTCGATGGCGGCGGCACGGAAAGTGTCGGCGGCGCACAGCAGAGACCGTTTTGCCGCTGGACCGCAGTACTTGCGCCAGTTTGCCGATGGTCGTCGTTTTGCCCGTGCCGTTGACGCCGACCACCAGAATAACTTCGGGAGTGCCGTCCACGGCGCTGGGCTGAACATTGGCGTTTTGCAGGATGGCCAGCAGTTCTTCTTTCAGCAGCCGCTTGAGTTCTTCCACGTTCTTGATCTGCTTGCGGTCGGCTTTGTCGCGGAGCTTTTCCAGGACCTCGTGGGTAGTGGTCGTGCCCAGGTCGGCGCCGATCAGCGTGGCTTCAAGATCGTCGAGCGTGGCCCGGTCAATTTCTTTGCCGATGGAGACTACGTCTTCGATGCGTTCGGCGAGGTTTTCGCGGGTGCGCGTGACCGCCTGCTTCATGCGGTCAAATAAGCCGGGTTCCGGTTCGGTGCTGCCGAAAAGGGTCTGGATCATGACGAATCGCTGGGTTTGGAGGATCAGTTCAATTATAGCGGGCGGCGCTGCGCGGATTGGGGGCAAGCTGGGATGAGATGGGCAATGAAAGAAATCTTTTTACCACAGAGGACGCAGAGATCGCAGAGGAAGGGCGCTGGCGATTACTACGCGTGAGCGCTGCCGGCGGCGACAACTTCCGGGGCAACATCGGCGGTTTCGGTTGACGGTCTCTGCAGACTTTGGAGGGCGCGGGGATCATGGCGACCGGGGCGGGGCCGGGCTGCACTTGAATTTCTCCGCGCTGATAAATGTCGATCATGGCGGCGGCCGCTGCCGGATCGAGCCGCTTGCCGGAGAGCCGGCGAATAATGTCGAAGGCTTGCTGCGGATCGTGAGCATGCTGGTAAGGGCGATTGGTGGTCAGGGCGTCGAAAGTGTCGGCCACGGCGATGATGCGCGGCAGCAGGGGAATTTCGTCGGCCTTCAGGCCGTGCGGATAGCCACGCCCGTCCAAGGACTCGTGGTGCAGTTCGATGCCGGGAATCATTTCCTTCAGCTGCGCCACCGGGCGCAGAATATTCGCGCCTTTGGTGGTGTGGGTTTTCATGACGGCGAATTCTTCGTTGGTGAGCGCGCCCGGCTTTTGCAGGATGCGGTCCTCAATGCCGATTTTGCCCACGTCGTGCAATTGCGCGGAGACGCGGACTACTTCGATGGCCTCTTCGGATAAGCCGAGTTCTTTGGCAATGAGCATCGAATAGCGGGTTACACGATCGGAGTGGCCGCGTGTGTAGGGGTCCTTTTCATCAACCGCGCCGGCCAGCATTTGAATGGATCCCATAAACAGCTCGCGGTTCTGCTCGGCGGCGTTTTTGAGGTCGAGCACGAAGTGCTCGAGTTCTTCCGACATGTGGTTGAAGGTGTCGGCCAATTCGCCAATTTCGGTACGGCTTTCCAGTTGCACGCGCTGGGAAAAATCTCCGCGGGCCAGAGCGCGGCTGGATTCGGTCAGAACCTTGAGGGGATGAGTAATGCGCTCGGCGGCATAAATGCTGATGCCGATGCTGAGCAGCACGGCAACCAGGGCCAGCAAGCGGGCCGTGTGCTGCATCTCAAAGACGCCGCTGTAAGCTTCAGCGCGAGGCTTTTGCACCACGACGGCCCAGTCCAGGTTCAGCACCGGGCAGTAAGTTCCCAGCATGGCTACATCCTTCTTGCCGGTATGCATGGTGAATTCGCGGGTGGCGGCAATCAACTGGGTCTTCGCGCCCTGGTCCACAAATGTCTTTACGATTTCGAGGCTGGTCATATCCTGTCCGGTCACGAAATCCGAGGTAACGCCCGCAATCAACCGCCCCTCGCTATCGACCACGTAGGGGGTGAGGCCGCTGCGCTGCAAATCCTGCAAACGGCGGACCAGGAATTGCAAATCCACGACGGTGCCGATCATGCCCAGAAATCGCCCGCTGTACATAACCGGCGTGCTCACCAGGATGACGGTGCGAGCTTTCTTGCCGTTCCCTACGACGAGTGCCGGTCCGTTGTAGGCGCGGCCTTCGCTGGCAGCGGCAAAGGCGCGTTGCAGTTCGCGCTGCAAAAATGCGTCGGGAGCGATTCGTCCGGCGGAGATGCCCTTGGCATCCGAGTTCAGCAGCGTGACATAGGCCAGGTCGCTGGAAGAGGAAACAAAGGTTTCGAGTAAGGCGCGCAACTCGGGCACTTCGACGTTGTCGCCGGTAATATCGTTGCCGCTGGTCACCTGAACCGCCGAGGACAGGTTGGTCAGCATGGTGCGCAGCGAGTCCTGGCGCTGCGAAATTTCATCGGCCAGCGACCGCGTAACTGTGTTCTGCAGCAGGCGCTCGCTGGTGATCAGGCGGTCGCGGTTGATGGACTCCACCTTGGCGGAGTAAAAGTACATGGGCACGACGCTGACCATGACGAGGACGCCGAGGATCGCGTAGAGAACCGGGACCCGTGATGGGATGGAGAACTTAAATGACAAGGTCATCCTTCGGGCCCGTGGCGCGCTGCCCAGAGTTAGAGATGCTCTCAAAATTCTACTTGGGAGATCGGGCTTAACGCCGGTTACGAAGGTACCTTCGTAATCCCCGGCAGGCGCGGGTTTCCGGCAATCGGGCTATCTTTCGCCCTTGGCGCTGCGAGTCATCAGGTCATCAATGGCGGAACTGGGCGGCTTGTGATCATGCAGAATGGCGTGCATCTGCTCGGTGATGGGCATTTCGATGCCGCGCGCCTGGGCAAGTCCAAGCGCGGCATAGGTGGTGAAGACTCCCTCGGCCACGCTGCCGTGCATGCCGGCAATGATTTCCGGCAGCTTGCGGCCGCGGCCGAGTTCAACTCCGACGCTGCGGTTGCGGGAGAGTCCTCCGGTGCAGGTGAGGACAAGGTCGCCGAGCCCGGCCAGGCCGGACATGGTTTCCACCCGGCCTCCGCAGGCCACCACCAGGCGGGTGATTTCGGTCAGGCCGCGGGTAATCAGAGCGGCGATGGAATTGTGCCCCAGACCAAGACCGTGGCAGATTCCCGCCGCGATGGCGATGACGTTCTTCAGCGCGCCGCCCAATTCGACGCCAATCACGTCATCATTGGTGTAGAGGCGGAAGCGCGGATCGCCGAACTCGCGCTGGACCGTCCTCGCCAGCTCGCCATCCGTCGATGCGATAGTCAAGGCGGTGGGGTCGCCGCGTGCCGCCTCCGTGGCGAAGGATGGGCCGCTGAGCGCGCCCACTCGCGGCGCAAAGTTTGCCTCCGCGCTCACCGTCTGGAGAATCACTTCCGTCATGCGGAGGAGGGTGTTTTCTTCCAGGCCCTTGGTGGCGCTGACGAACAGCATGTCAGGACGCAGAAACGGGGCCGCGGTCCGAAACAGTTCGCGGCAGTGCTGCGAGGGCATGACGCTGACGACGATCTCCGCTTCGTGCAATGCCTCCTGCAAATCGCCGGTGGCGTAAACCGAAGGCGGAATGCAGCGTCCGGGCAGGAAGTGCTGGTTCACGCGATGGGCGGAAATAGCTTCGCATACTTCCGGTTCGCGCGCCCAGAGGCGGATACGTATGCGTTCCATTGCGCCCGAGAATGATGGCCAGTCCCGTTCCCCAGGCGCCGGCGCCAATGACGGCGATGCGGCTCATTCGCGGCTCCAGTGGAAACGGGATTCGCTTCCCGCCAGCAGGCGTTGAATATTCTGGCGATGCCTGAAAACGATGAGTATCGCGGCGGCGGCTGCGAAGCCGAACCAGGCGGGTATATTGTGATGGACGTCAAGAAGAATCGCCAGGAATGGGAAGACGGAGACTGCAACAATCGAACCCAACGAAACATAACGAAACAACAGAACCACCGCCACAAATACGCAGATTGTCAGCAAGACAGCCTTAGGCGCAAGCATAAGGAAAGAACCGAATCCGGTGGCGACGCCTTTGCCTCCGCGAAAACGCAGCCACACGGGAAAAATATGGCCGATGATCGCCGCGAGCGCCGCCGCGCCGGCCAGAATCCTCTGCCCTGGAAACAAGGCTTGAGCGAGCGCCACTGCGGCCAGACCCTTCGAGGCGTCCAGCAGCAAGGTCAGAACGCCTAAAGCTGGGGAAGAGCGGGCGACGTTCGTCGCGCCGATGTTTCCGCTGCCGCTCTGGCGTACATCCTGCCCGCGAAAGGCGCGCAGCAGGATGTAGCCGAACGGAATCGATCCGAGCAGATAGCTCAACGTGATGGTAGCGATCCAGGCGCTCATGACGAGAGGGTGTTGACCAAAGCGAAGTTCGCGATTCTGGTGTACTCGGCTCCTTCCCGGCGAAGCCGACTTTCGTATAAGAAGAACTCGTGGCCGGTCATGGTACCAAACTCGGGCGAAGGCAGCGCGGCCAGCTTTTCCTGGAGCAGACGAAAATCCCGATTGGGCGAGTCTCCCTTGCGCCAGCGCGGCGCGCCGGAGCCTCCAGCGCGGCGGGCCAGAGTGAGGTGCGGGCTGAACGGGCGCTCCTCGGGCGGGATTCCCACGGCCTTGACCGCTTTATCCACCGCCTCAGCCAGCGCGGCAAGCTGCGGTCCGCTTTCGATGCCTATCCAGAACACGCGCGCAGCGTTGACCGTAGGGAAGAAGCCATAGCCGCGGAAACTGATCTCGATCGGTTCGGCGCGGATGCTGAAGAGAGCCCGCTTGATTTCTTCGACCGCCGTCGCCGGCTTCTCGCCGATAAATTTCAAGGTCACGTGCAGAGACTCAGCGTTCACCCAGCGAGCGTCCGGGGCAAATTCGCGCACGCCGTCCATGAAGCGCGCGAGGCGCCGACGAATTGCGTCGTCGATGTCGAGGGCGAGGAAAAGGCGCATGGAGTTGCGAGTACTATTCTAGTCTAAACAAGAGCCGGAACCCTAGTAGCGTGTAACCAGTACCGAGTAGCCAGAAAAAGCACAGTTATTCTTCCAGCGAACGAATTAATCCGCTGAGGATACGTCCGAGTTCATCAACTCTCTTCAACAAGGTGCCAGTTCGCGTTTCATCGAGATACTTTACTCTTTGGGCTATCAGCGTCTGAGTTTCGAGTTCGGCTAACGAACCGCGCGTGTGCCGCAGGAAATGGCGAAACTCGCGCCGGCTGAAATGAGCCTGCCCTTCGGCAATGTTGCTTGGGACGGAAACCGCAGCCCGCCGCATCTGGTCGATTAACCCAAATCGCTCTTTGGCTGGAAAACATTCAGTTGTGGAATACACATCCGCAACAAGATCCATCGCTTTTTGCCAGGCAATCAGGTCTTTGTAGTGCTGCGCCATTGCCTTACCCTACCTGGTACGAGTAGCGAGTACCTAGTAACTGAGGTTTGCCTTTTCATCCAGCTACGGTCGGTACTGGGTACTCGGTACTCGGTACTCAAACCCTCACATCAACTTCCTTCTCACCATGTCCAGCGCCTGCTGGGAGGCGAACCAGCGTACCCGCTCGCGATCACTGGGGAAGTTGCGTTCCACAATCTCCGTTCCTTGTTCCGAGGCCAGGGCGTGGAAGACAAGTCCAACGGGCTTTTCCGGAGTTCCTCCGGTGGGACCGGCCACGCCGGTCACACCCACACCCAGAGTCGTGCCGCAGCGCGCGCGGATGCCCTCGGCGAGGGCGGCGGCAACTTCGCGGCTCACCGCGCCATGGGATGCGATCAATTCCGCCGGAACATCGGCAAACGCAGTCTTCAATTCGTTGGAATAAACCACCGCCCCACCTACGAAATAGCGCGAACTCCCGCTTACCGAGGTGACGCGCTCCGCGACTAATCCCCCGGTGCAGGATTCCGCCACGGCCAAAGTTGCCCCACGCATCTGCAGGAAGTAGCCGACAATCTGCTCCAACGAATCACCGTTGTCGGAAAAGACAAAATCGCCCAGCTCGGCTTCGATTTCGTCGGCCAGTTGATCCACGCGTGACTGCGCCCTCTCGAGCGACTCGGCATGAGTCTTCAGGTGAAGCTGAACCTCCCCGCGGCCGGCGAGAATGGTGGTGTCTATGTCCGTGTAACGCTTGTAGATGGGGGCGACCCGAGAATCACATTGCGATTCGCCCATCATGGCGATTTTCAGTACCCGGGTGGCGATGTGTATGGGCGGGGTTCGGGCGCGCAGGCGGTCCCAGCACTGCTCGTCGAAGACGCCTTTCATCTCGTGCGGCGGGCCGGGTAACAGAATGATGATTCTCTCTTGCCCTTCAAACTTTCCGCCGATCCATTGCCCCGGCGCGGTGCCGTTGGGGTTCGGCAGGACCGTGGCTCCGGCGAGGACATCCGCTTGCTTGGCATTGTTGGCAGTCATCTTCCAGCCGCGGGCAGCAAATCGCCGTTCGAGGCTGGTCACGATCTGCGGATCGCGATGAAGTTCCACGCCGAGCGCCGCGGCCACCGCTTCGCGCGTCAGGTCGTCCTCGGTGGGGCCTAGTCCGCCCATGAAGATGACAATCTCGGCCCGTGACAACGCAACGTGCGCGGCCTCGGTGAGGCGATTGAGGTGGTCGCCTACAATCAGCTTGGCGATTACCTCCACGCCCATCTCGTTCAGCTTTTCGGTGAGATAGAGAGAGTTCGTGTCCTGGCGGAAGGGAGTCAGCAGCTCCGAGCCAATCGCGATGATCTCGGCGTTCACGCTAGCAGTGTAAATGAGTTCCGGGAATGCAGACGGGCGCGCTCAAATTCTCGCCGTCAACCACGAAGGGCACGAAGGTATACGAAGGGAAATCTACAGCGGGGGCAGGGGAAGACCCTGAATATCCCACAGGAGGCGATACACGCCGCTGGTGGTGGCGAGGATCGCCGAGCGTCCCGGGGCGAAGGCGAGTCCGACGAGGCCGTGTCCCGCTACCTGCAATGACGCTTCGGCCTTGGGGGTAATTCTTACGATGCCGCGCTTGCCGCTGAGCGATGCGGCGACGTACAAGTTGCCATCCAAATCAAAGGCCAAGCCCTGCGGCCGCCCTAATCCGCGGTAAAAAGTTGAGACCGTGCCGTGCGAGTCAATCTTGCACACGCTGTCGAAACTTGAAGTGGTCGGCCCGGTCACGAACAAGTCTCCCTGCGGGCTGAAAGCAAGATGGTAGGCGGAGACGCTGGGCTCGAGTGTGGCAAAGACGAAAATCTGGCGGTCGGGGGCGATCTTGAAGATCGTGCCGCTGCGGTCTCCCACATACAGATTTCCGTCGCGGTCGAAGGCAATTCCCGTCGCGACTCCCATGCCCTCGGCATAGGTGGCCATCGTGCCATTGGGCGCCACCCGGTACACCGTGCCGTCAAAACGGGAGGAAACGTACATCTGGCCGGCGCGATCGAAGGCGATGGCCGTCGCGTTCATCATCTCTACCAGAAACGGCTTGACGTCGTATGCGGTATCGATCTTGAAGATGGCGACCGGAACTTTTTGTCCCCGCGAACCGGAAAATGTGGCGTAGACATTCCCCTCGGCGTCCACCGCAGGGTTGGCGACGGGGTGCAGATTGTCCGCAATCTGCGCGGCCACCCGAATCGGTTGAGGGTTGCTGGCCTGGCTGTTCGCGGAAACGGTGACCGCGCCGGAAGTTGCCCCATAAGGCACTCGCGCCACCAGAAAGTCTTCTGCGCTCACCACGACTGCGCCTTCGATATCGCCGAAGCGCACCGAGGGCTGGCGGAAATCGTGGGGACGCAGACTGCTGCCAATGATGCGCACTTCGCCCCCGGGCAGGGCCGCATCCGGCGCGACCGACTCGATGTGCGGATTTCCGTTAACGTTCTTCTTGCCCAGCAGACGCTCCGAGATTCCCATACAGACTCAACTTCATCTTCCAGCGCAGTTGGATGCCAACTATCGCGGCAACAGGCGAAAATGCAAAAGGACGTGCATCACGGCAAGCGCATAGAGCCCCGCACCCACGTCGTCCATCACGATACCCGTTCCCTCGGGCAGCTTTTCCAGACTGCGCAGGGGCGGCGGCTTCAACATATCGAAGCTACGAAAAAGTATAAATGCCGCCAGCAGAGATTTCCACGAGACCGGCACAAAGACCAGCGCGATCAATTGGCCGGCTACCTCGTCAATTACCACAAACTGGGGATCTTCAAGGCTGGTGGAGCGGGAGAGCTGAGTCGCAGCGGGAATGCCGATGGCCACGGCGATCACTGCCAGAACAATTGCCGTGCTAGGCTGCATCCATATTGGAAGGCCGCGGGTCAGCAGCCACCAAAGCAGCACGGTGACCGCCGAGGTCCAGCTGCCCGGCCCCGGCTTGAGCAAGCCGATGCCGAAAAATGTGGCGGTGAGCGTGGCCCACCGGGGAGCGTGCCGTCGTAAGGGGCAATTGCTCATGAGGACACGGCGCTACGGTCGAAAGCTGCTTTGGAAGAAGGTTTTGCGATCTCTTTCAGAAGTTTTCACCCACCCGCAGTTTTGATGGTACAGAATGTTCGGACTCTACGATTCGTCCGGTTCGGCTTTGTCGTCCATTCCCTCGTCGGTATCCCGAAGAGGTGAACGGATCACATACCCGCCGCTGGCCCACTTTCCCAGATCAATCAGGCGGCAGCGCTCGCTGCAGAACGGGAACTCAGGGTCGCTGCTCTTGACCGGTTTCTTGCAGGTCGGACATTTCAAACTGATGCGACGCTTGCGAGCCATGGATCTCTACACAATCCGCGCCACCAGGTCGTAATCGTGGGCTTCGGTAATCCGGCAGCGGTAGAACTCGCCGGCTTGCGGCGCCAGCCCCTCCGGCACATCGTTGACGAACACCTTCCCGTCGATCTCGGGGGCGTGCATGGCGGTACGGCCTTCGAGCAGCAGTTCGCTTTCCGCCGACGTTCCTTCCAGTAACAGATCAAATTCCTTCCCGATCAGCGACTTTTTCCTGGCTTTGCTGATGCGACGCTGGATTTGCATCAGATGTTTGCGGCGTCGTTCAATTTCACGCTCAGGAAGCTTGCCATCCTGAGCGAATGCTCCCGCTCCCTCCTGGTCGGAGTAGCTGAAGGCGCCCATCCAGTCAAATTCTGCCCTCCGCACGAATTCGCACAATTCCTCGAATTCCTTCTCCGTCTCTCCGGGGAAGCCGACAATAAACGAAGTCCGCAAGATCAGACCCGGAATGGTCCGGCGCATCTTTTCTATGGATCGAGTAAACACCTCGGAGCCTCCGCCTCGCTTCATGCGCTTGAGCACCGTCGGCGAAGCATGTTGCAGAGGGACATCCATATAAGAGCAAATTTTGTCGTGAGAGGCGATGGCCTCCAGTAGCCGCCCGGTAATCTTGTTGGGGTAGGCATAAAGAAAGCGGATCCAGCGCAGATCTTCAATCGCTGCAAGCCTTTCCAGTAAAAGTGCCAACCCATCCTTTAATCCAAGATCTTCGCCATAACAGGTCGTGTCCTGGCCAATGAGCGTGATCTCCCGCACCCCCGATCGGGCCAGTCGTTCCGCCTCGGCAACCACAGAGTCGAAGCGGCGGGAGCGGAACTGCCCCCGCAATTGCGGAATAATGCAGAAGCTGCACGGGTGGTCGCAGCCTTCTGCAACCTTGATGTAGGCCATGTGCCGGGGAGTCGCCAGTACTCGGGGCGTCGACTCGTCGTAGAGATAGTTGGGTAGGTCAGCGATGGCGCCATCCCAGTTCTCACGGGAGAAACGGCCCTTCGCGGCCCTGGCATCTCCTTCAGGGCGTGAGCCTAGGATCTTGAAAGGTGAGCTTTCTTTTGCGGAAGAGGTCATCCCAGCCGCCCCTACAATCTTGTCAAGCTCGCCGGTCCCTACAACAGCGTCAACTTCTGGAATATCCTTTTTAATTTGCTCGCGGAAGCGCTCTACCAGGCAGCCGGTTACCACCAACCTGCGCGCCTGGCCTGAGTTCTTCAGCCGTGCCATTTCCAGGATCGTGTCAACCGACTCCTGCTGTGCGTTGGCGATGAACGAACAAGTGTTAACCACAATGACGTCAGCATCTTGCGGGTCACGAGTGAGCTCGGCGCCCGCTCCCGCTACCATGCCCATCATGACCTCGGTATCTACCAGGTTCTTCGGGCACCCCAAGCTGACGAAGCCCACTTTTGTGGGTTTCGGGGGTAATTTGTCACCGCTCCGTCTGTCCTGGGAGTCAACAATTGGCAAGTTAGAGGGCATCCGATCCTTCGATTCTAGCATTTAGAGCGCTTAGTACCGTTCTATTTGGGTCGGCGACGGCCTGGGCAGCCCTGCCCGGCAGTAACACTAAAGTAATTAGCGATAGGTTTACCATGTGAATTTTCTTGCATAGGGACGTGCTAATCTATGGGAACTCTTAGTCAAAGTTAATCTTCTACGGAGGAAAGATGGCGCGGAAATATTTTGGGATCGTGTTGCTATTGATGGTGGCGATCCTTGCGGCGAGTGCCGTAGCCCAAAGCAATCAGGTTGCCGGAACAATCGGTCGCACCTTTATTCCAGACCAAACGGTGAGTGCGGGCAATACCATTCACTTCGGTCATGGGCTTACTTTTGAGGCGAACTATTCACACCGGTTTATGGACGTCGGTCTTTTCGGGTTATCGGTGGAAGTTCCCTTTGTAGTGGACCGGCTCAACAGGCTGCAGTACAACGTGAACGTGGTGCCCTACTCCTTCAAGTCGTATTTCGTAACGCCGGCGGTCAGGGCTAACCTCTTTCCCTCAACGGCATTTTCCCCGTGGGTGAGCGTCGGTGGGGGATGGGGACATTTCACTCCGAGTTCGACGCTGGAGTTTAACGGCACTCCCAACCCTGGCAAATCGTCGACCGTCGGTGTTTTTCAGATCGGCGGCGGGCTGGACGTGCGGGTAATCGGCAATTTCAAGATTCGCGGAGAAGTTCGCGATTTCTACTCGGGCGAGCCGCCAATCAACATCAACTCCAAGAGCCGCTATAGCAATCTGTACGCGGGCGCTGGTGTTGTATTCAGTTTCTGATTGCGGGGTAGGGCAAGATCGTTAGCGGCGGGTTGATGCCACCACGTTCTGATATAGGGACGGGAGCATCCGGGCATCTTCTGTGGAACCGCCGAACCGGGCCCAGTGGTAGTGAAACGTAAACCGTGTCACTTCCTCCCGCACCATTTCACTCTCAATCCGCCGGGCGAATTCGCCCGGCGTTTGTGTTGGCAGCTTGCGCCAGCCTTTTCGCGCCAGGATGCGGGCCATGCGCTCGTACCATAGCTCGGCGGCTGTGCTCGGCGCCTTTTCCGGATGGGCCGCCAGCTGGTGTCGAAGCAGAATGTGCCAGAGGCGGGGGCCATTCATTAGCAGGAGCAGCAGCAAAATCCCTCCCGTACCGGCAATTGCCCAACGCGCCAGAGAAGAAGTGGCCTGCGTCTGCAGATGGCGCGCACCGGCCAGCAGCGCCTCATAGCGGCGTCGCGCCCAACGGCGCATGCGGAAGAATGATTTCCGGCTCGAACCGATGGCATGCGCGCCGAGCTCCACCTGTTGTCCAACGTTGTATTCAATGACCCACTCCCGCCAGAAGGTCTGCATGGCATCCGCATAGAGCAGCATTCGATCCCAGGCGGTGTGCGGCTGGCTTGGGCCGGCTGGTGTTGGGTCAAAGCTCACCCAGCCATAGCCCGGGAAGTAAGTTTCTACCCAGGAGTGCGCATCGCTCTCGCGGACCACGTACTGCGAAGTCACGTCGTTGAACTCGTCGGCCCGAAAACCGTTGACTACCCGAGACGGAATGCCCAGTGTGCGCAGCATAACCGCCATGGAGGCGGCGAAATACTCGCAATGGCCCTGTTTGCGGGTGAACAGGAACTCGGCAATCGGATCGCTGGGACGCGTGCGGGAAAGCTGCAATGTGTACCCGAAGTGAGTTAGCAGATAACTCTGAATAGCCGCAGCTTTGTCGTAGTTGTTTTTCTCACCCAGGGTGATGGTCTCGGCCAGCTCCCGAACTCGCGCATCCACGAGAGGCAATTGCAGGTCTTCCAGTTCCACTTCCTGCGGATAGGTGTCAGCCGCTCCCCGAAGTTCGGTTGGAGTGGGCCGCGACGTGTCCGACCACCCTTCATAACTGGCCACAGGATGTTCGGCGTCCAGGTCCAAAACCGCTCCGGAGTTGTCCACAGAGACCAGGCGGTAGCGCCCGGCCAGCGTCATGGGTTTGGGGAGGAGAAAGAATACATTTGTGCCGGTGGGCTCCATGAGTACGTGGTAATGGAGAGCGTGAATGCTGCTGCCGGGCGGGGATTGTCCCGCCCACAAAGCGAAGCGGCCGTCGGGGAGCCGCGGCGCCAAATGCGCCTCATGCGAGTTGGACCAGATGTGGCCGTCGAAATGATTCAGGGTCACGCCGCGCCATTTCAGGTTGTATGCCCCATCCTTGTCCCCATCGATCTGAATATGCATCACCACGGCGGTGGACTGTTGAATCTGGCCGATTTGCCCCAGTTCGACGCGGTCGCTGAATCCGGTAGCCAGCTCATTGCGAAAGGAGTAAGCGCTCAGATAGCCGGCAGAGACGCGGGGCAGCAGGAAAAAAATCGCCGCTGCCCCAATGAGAATCAGCAACACGATCAGCGGCGCCGCCCCTGAAATGGAAATTGCCATGCGCCGAACCTGACCCGTTACCGCTCCCCTGGCCTGGATCGCCGCCCTGGCCGAGGAGTGCCGCATTTCCATGAGAATGAAAGTTGCTACCGCCGCCACCAGAAACAGACAGAAGGCCAGCAGAAAAAGGCTGTCCACGGTCAGCAGGGAAGCGGCCAGGATCATCAAAAAGGCCAGGGTTGCCAGGAAATAGTAATCACGTTCCCGCTGGGCCGAAAAGAGCCGGACAACCATAACGAACAACACCAGATGGACGGTCGAGGTGAGGAAGGAACGCGAGATCAGCGCGTAGTCGGCCAGATAGAAAGCGGTGTAGGCCAGGGTGAAATAGGTTGTCCAGCGCTCGCGAATCAAAAAACTATGCTGCCTGAGGAGAAGATAGCCACGCAGGAGAAGAGCCGCCGTCACCAGAAAAACCACAGGGAGAGACAGCCCGCCGGTGGCGGCCAGAGCGCCGAAGCCGGTCAGCAGCATGAAATACAAAGCAATTTCGAAATAGCGATGCAGAGCCGCCGCGAGCGGGCCTTCAGGTGTCGAAGTTGTCTGAACCGGGCCGCCTTGAGACATAAGTGCCATTGTGGTTGAGTTTCGCGGATCAGAAAAGAGTACGTTCGGGTGGAGACACGCACGAAATGGATCAAAAAGCCATTCCAGAGCCCAGCAGGCTGTAAAGCAGGACTGCCAGCACAATGAGCGTAAACGCCACGTACATCCGGTCATGCTCCTCGGCGAATCCCCATACCGCGAACGCTACCCGGGCCACCGGAGTGGCAATCAGCATCACCAGCCCAAGCTGAATAATGCCGCGTCCGCGTCCATGGAAAGCCTCATGCAGGATTCCGCTTAAACTGCGGAAATTCGCAGGCTCGCCGTGGAAAATGTGATAGTCCGCCGGAGAGCGGCCGTGGCGGATCAGGTACACGAACGCGCCCACGAGCACTACCAATGCGGAAAGAAGAACGCCCGCCCGCAAGAGATTGCCGACGATTCCCTCTATCTTTTGATCTGTCCAGCGTCCGGTTGACGTCATGTTAGATTTTTCCGATAAAGCCCTTGTAAAGCATTTCAAGGCCAAGCAGAGCAATTACCAGGCTGAAGATCAGGCGCAGCTGTTTGGTTTCGGTGCGGACCAGAATGCGGGTGCCAAGCAGGGAACCCGCAAGCACGCCCAGCATTACCGGCATGGCCAGTCCCGGATCGATGTACCCGCGGTTTAGATAGATGCCTGCGCTGGCGGCAGCCGTCACCCCGATCATGAAGTTGCTGGTGGTGGTGGAGACTTTGAAAGGCAACTTCATCGCCTGATCCATGGCCAGCACCTTCATCGAGCCTCCACCCATTCCCAACAGACCGGAGAGCGTTCCCGCGCCAAACATGAGGCTGAAGCCTGTGGGCACATGCTGCGGGTTGTAGTGGCGTATGCCGTCCCCTTCCGGAAGACTGCCGTTTAACCGCAAGAAAGTCGCGAGCCGGTCCGGTGGCAGATTGCGTTCGTGCGCCGGGCGGGGTCTGCGGGATATGTAAGCGGAGTAGAGCAGAACCACTCCAAAAATTATGGCGAGCGCCGTGGTAGGCACGATCGTGGCCAGGAAAGCTCCCAGAAGCGCGCCCAGCGTGGTTGCGATTTCCAGGAACATGCCGATGCGGATGTTGGAGAAGCCTTCCTTTACATAGGCTGCTGCGGCGCCCGAAGAGGTCGCAATCACCGAAACCAGCGATGCGCCGATGGCATAGCGGATATCCACGTGAAAAAAAATCGCCAGCAAGGGAACCAGAATGACGCCGCCACCGAGTCCGGTCAGCGAGCCCAGCAGGCCGGCGACAAACGATCCCAGCCAAACCAGCCCGGTGAATTCAAGAATGTTCATGGATACCCGACAGACTAGTGTGCCACACCAGCGGAAACGCTGCTGGGCGGCGAAAGCGACAGCGCAACCGGAAGAGCCCATGCTCGACCAATGCTAGAATGAAAAACGTCAGGCATCGGTCCCGCGCAACGCATTCCCGCCAATCCCGCCAGGTCCGGAAGGAAGCAACGGTAACGGGCTCTTGCGTGTGCAGTGGGTCGCCGGTGCCTGGCTATTGTGCACGTCCATAACTGTTAACTGGCAGGGTTGGACAATGCTTCCCGCGTGCGTCACAATAGCGCTGCAAATTTTGCCCCCGGAGAGCCCAATCGAGTGAGCCAGCCTGCGTCCGTGAGAGTGAAAATCAGCGCCCTCGGAACCTACGTTCCTCCTCGCCTCCTTACCAATCAAGATCTGGAAAAATTGGTCGAAACAACCGACGACTGGATCATGGAGCGCACCGGCATCCGCGAGCGGCATATTGTGGATCAGGGCGTGGCCAGCAGCGACCTGGGCGTGGAGGCGGCGAGAAAGGCGCTGGCGCAGCGCGGGCTCACACCTACGGACATCGAAACCATCGTGGTGGCGACGGTGACGCCCGACATGTTCTTTCCCTCAACTGCCTGTCTGGTGCAGCACAAACTCGGGGCCAAAGGCGCGTGGGGTTTCGATCTCTCCGCTGCGTGTTCGGCCTTCGTCTATGCTTTGCAAACAGGAGCGCAGTTCGTCGCCAGCGGTGCACATAAGAAAGTGCTGGTGATCGGCGCGGACGTGATGTCTTCCATCATCGACTACACGGATCGCGCCACATGCGTCATTTTTGGCGATGGCGCCGGGGCGGTGATTCTTGAACCCGCGGAAGACGATTCTGTGGGGTTGATCGACTATTTACATGAGATCGATGGCTCTGGCGGCTGTGCGCTTTACATGCCCGGCGGCGGCAGTTTGCATCCGTCCACGCACGAGACCGTCAACCAGAAGATGCACTTCGTGCATCAGGATGGCCAGGCGGTCTTCAAGTACGCCGTGCGCAAGATGTCGGAGATCTGCGAGAAGATCCTGACGCGGAACGGGTTCAAAGGCAGCGATGTGAAGGCGTTTATTCCCCATCAGGCCAACAAGCGGATCATCACTGCGACTGCCGACCGGCTCAAGATGAATCCGGAGAGCGTGATTATCAATATTGACCGCTACGGCAATACCACGGCGGCGACGATTCCCCTGGCCATGGAAACTGCCCACCAACAAGGCAAGCTCAAGAAAGGCGATCTGGTGCTGCTGGCGTCCGTAGGAGCGGGATTCACCACTGGGGCGACGTTGTTGCGCTGGGCCTATTACGATCGCTGTTTTACTTTCCCGCGGGCTCCTTAATAATCCTGCTTGTACAGGCTGAGGGTGAATGCCCGACCACATCAAGCCAATCGCGCTCTCGGGCCACGCTCTTCAGCAATTGAAATTTCGCGGAACGACAGAGGTCGAAGTAATTGATGCCATACGCACCGCACCGTGGCATCCCGCGGAGCATGGTCGCATGGAGTGCCGCAAGGAACTATGCCTTTGCGTCGGCATGGAATGGCCGGCACTACGCCACGAAACAGATTCGTCCCATCTTTGTCGAAGAAACGGACCAGATCATTGTCGTGACGGTTTACGTATGCTACTTCTAGAGGTGCATGGTATGTGGATCACCTACGATCAGAATGTCGATGCGCTCTACATCCGATTTAACGAAGCCCCGGTGACGACCAAACATCTGCGCGATGGGTATTGCCGCAGACTTCGATTCCGATGGGCATTTGGCCGGAATTGAAGTTCTCGCCGCAGTGAAGCGTCTTGGCGACCCGAGCGCCTTCAGCGGTAGCACGACATTGCGATAGGACGCCGATTCTGGACTCGCGCGTCGCTGCCGGGGGACTTAGGCGATGCGGTGGCCCGTTCAAGCCCGATTTTGGCTTGAATGGGGCTGTGGCAGGCCGTCGCGCATCCTAGAGAAGCACTTTCCATCTCATCCTTCCGGGCGAAAATTCCCAAAATGGGAATTTGAACGGAATCGTCGCCAAAATGCCCTATAGCGCCCGGGCCGATTTGCCAGTGTCTGGGGGCGGGGAGGCCCCCAGGATCATCCGGAGCCTGATCGTCGAAATTAGAGGGTGTGCGCCGGGCGCACACATGGGTGTAGGAAAAGGGCAGGTGTCACGATTTTCGCCCTGTCGGGATTCTCTCGCCGTCAGGCCGGATTACTTTGTGGTCGATAGTGTAACCAACTTCTCGACCAGGCCCGAATAGTCCTTCTTTTCTAGTCCGTGCACTTCCCGGTTGTAGTCGTCCACCTTGCTGGAATAGTTCATGGAGCAGAACTTGGGGCCGCACATCGAGCAGAAAGCCGCCTCTTTATAGGACTCGTCCGGAAGTGTTTCATCGTGCATGGAGCGCGCGGTTTCCGGGTCGAGTGACAGCTCAAATTGCTTGTTCCAATCGAACTTGTAGCGGGCATAGCTGAGGGCGTCGTCGCGATCCTGAGCGCCAGGGCGGTGGCGTGCCAGGTCGGCGGCATGGGCGGCAATCTTGTAGGCGATGATGCCGTCCTTCACGTCTTTTTCGTTGGGCAGCCCGAGGTGCTCCTTCGGCGTGACGTAGCAGAGCATGGCGGCGCCGTGCCACCCGATCATGGCTGCGCCAATCGCCGACGTGATGTGATCATAGCCGGGAGCTATATCGGTAACCAGCGGGCCGAGCGTATAGAAGGGAGCCTCGAAGCAGAGTTCCTTTTCCTTATCCACCTGCTCTTTAATCTTGTCCAGCGGGACGTGACCCGGGCCTTCGATCATTACCTGCACATCGTGCTCCCAGGCTTTTTTGGTCAGTTCGCCGAGGGTTTTTAGTTCGGCGAACTGCGCCTCATCGCTGGCGTCGGCGATGCAGCCGGGGCGCAGGCCGTCTCCCAAAGAGAAGCTCACGTCATGCTTGGCGAAGATCTTGCAGATGTCGTCGAAGCGGTCGTAGAGAAAATTCTGTTTGTGGTTATGGGCCATCCATTGCGCCAGGATGGCGCCACCGCGGCTCACGATGCCGGTGATGCGTTTCGAAACCATGGGGAGGTACTGAATGAGGACGCCGGCGTGAATGGTCATGTAGTCCACGCCCTGCTCGGCCTGTTCTTCAATGACCTCGAGCATTACTTCGGCATTCAAATCTTCCACCCGCTTCACCCGTGAGATGGCCTCGTAAATGGGCACGGTGCCGATAGGCACAGGCGAATGGCGAAGAATGGCCTCACGAATTTCGTGGATATCGCCTCCGGTGGACAGGTCCATGACCGTGTCAGCGCCGTAGTGAACCGAGGTGTGCAGCTTTTTCAGTTCTTCGTCAATGTTGGAAGTGACTGCCGAATTGCCGATGTTGGAATTGATTTTGCAGAGGGAAGCTACGCCGATACACATCGGCTCCAGTTCGGGATGGTTGATATTGGCGGGAATAATCATGCGGCCGCGGGCGACTTCCTCGCGCACCAGTTCGGGCGTCAGCTTTTCCCGGTGGGCGATGTATTCCATTTCTTCGGTCACCACGCCGTTGCGGGCATAGTGCATCTGGGAGAAATTGCCGTTCGGGTTCTCAGCCTTGCGCCGGGCAATCCACTCGGCGCGCGGGCGGGGAACGCTGTGCCCGTTATTGTGGCCATTACCGCTGACAGACGTGCCATTCTTGGGAGCCATACGTAACGCTTATCCTCACTGGAAGTTATAAACGTAGATTATACGCCGCAGATTTGGGCGGTGCGCTCGTTTTGACTCACCTGCGGCAAACGAACGCGCTAAACGTCGCGGTTTTAGCATTTCTTCTCTTGCGTCCCCGTGCTATTCGGGAAATCAAGAGCTTGTGACCGCAGAGTACGCCGAGGGTTGCGCTGAGCACGCCGAGGAAGAGCAATTAAGGCAAAGTGCACCGCTAACTAACCTTTGCGCGGCTTGTTCGTCTAAGGTTTCAGGCTTAAAATCGGGCTTTTCCACCACGAATGAGGTCATAAGAATGCGTTCCTCGCTGATGGTCGTCCTTTGCTGCCTGTTTGCCGCTTCGCTTTTTGCGCAGAACGAAACTTCTGCTTCCACCGCTGGGTCTTCTTCCGCGGAGCCAAGCTCCGAGTTCAGCATTGACAATATTGATAAGGCCGTTAACCCCTGCACGAATTTCTATCAATACGCCTGTGGCAACTGGCTGAAAAATGCGGTGATCCCCCCGGACCAGACCGAGTGGGTGAGCTTTGTCGAACTGGAGGAGCGGAACCTCGCTATTCTGCGGGGCATTCTGGAAAAAGCGGCCGCGGGTGGGCCGGAGCGCAATGCTATCGACCAGAAGATCGGGGACTTCTATGGCGCCTGCATGGATGAGAAAGCCGTGGATGCCAAGGGCCTGGATCCCCTGAAGCCCGAGTTGGCACGGGTTGCGGCGGTAAAAGACAAGAAGGCTTTGATTGGCGTGATCGCCCACGATCACTTGCTCGGGGCCAACACGTTGTTCGATTTCGACGCGGATGCGGATTTGCACGACGCGAATATGGAAATTGCCAACCTCGATCAGGGTGGGCTCTCGCTTCCGGATCGCGATTACTACCTCAAGGACAATCCCAAGATGGCGGAGATGCGCAAGCATCTGGGAGAGTATGCGACCCAGTTGTTTACGCTCGCGGGGCAAAGCCCGGAACAGGCGGCCGAGTCGGCGCTGACGGTTCTCCGAATTGAAACGGCGCTGGCGAAAGCCGCCATGGACCGCACCGAGCGGCGCGACCCGAAGAAGCTTGATCACAAGATGGCGAAAGGCGAGGCCGAGGCTTTGGCGCCGAATCTACTGCTTGCCCGCTATTTCACCGCGGTAGGCTCGCCCAGCTTCACGGAAATGAACGTGCGCAATCCGGAATTTTTCAAGCAGGTGAACGACTTGCTGAATACGGAGTCCCTGGATGCGCTGAAGACCTATGCGACCTGGCACGTACTCAGCCCGGCGGCCCGTTGGCTTTCGAAGCCTTACGTGGATGCCAGCTTTCACTTCCGGCAATATCTGACGGGTCAAAAAGAGGATGCCCCGCGTTGGAAGCGCTGTGTGGAATTGACGGATCGCGAACTGGGGGAAGCTTTAGGACAAAGGTACGTGGAGAAGACATTTGGCGCCGAGGGCAAGGCGCGCATGCTGAAGATGGTGGATGCACTGGAGAAATCCCTGGGCGAGGACATTCAGAGCTTGCCCTGGATGTCCGAGACGACCAAAAAGCAAGCTGAAGTCAAGCTGGCGGCCATCACCAACAAAATTGGTTACCCCGACAAGTGGCGGGACTACAGTTCGCTTCACATCGTAAAGGGCGACCTGCTGGGCAATGTTATGCGTGGGAATGAATTCGAGTCCAAGCGGGAGGTTAACAAGATCAGCAAGCCGGTGGATAAGGGCGAATGGGTGATGACGCCGCCCACCGTCAACGCTTATTACGAACCGTCCAAGAATGAAATCGTCTTTCCTGCGGGTATTTTGCAGCCGCCATTTTTCGACAAGAAGATGGATGATGCCGTCAACTTCGGGGCCATTGGCATCGTCATCGGCCATGAGCTTACCCACGGCTTTGACGATGAAGGACGCCAATTCGATCCGCAGGGAAATCTGCGCGATTGGTGGACCAAGCAGGATGGCGAAGAATTTGAGAAGCGGGCCAGTTGCATTGCCAACGAATACAGCAACTTTGTTTCGGTGGACGACCTGAAACTGAACGGCCGGCTTACGCTGGGTGAAAACACGGCGGACAACGGCGGGGCTCGCGTCGCGCTGATGGCTTTGAATCACGTGATCACCGAAGACAAAACCGGCAAAGCCAGCGAAAAGATCGACGGCTACACCCCGCAGCAGCGCTTCTTCCTGGGGTTTGGCCGCGCCTGGTGCGCCAAGATTCGTCCGGAATTCGCCCGCATGCTGGTTACCGTGGACCCGCACTCTCCGCCAAAATTCCGTGTGGATGGCGTGGTGCAGAACATGCCGGAATTCGAGAAGACGTGGAGTTGCAAAGCGGGAGACGCTATGGTGAGCCCGGACGCCTGCAGAGTCTGGTAGGCGAAAGCTTTCTGGGAACGACCGCAGCGGCTGCTTCCGAGTTTTGAGGGAGGAGCCGTTGCTTCGATCTCGCAGCTACTTCAAAATTATTTCTGTAGCGGCTCCGCAAGCCGGGAGTAGAGTCTTTCATGCGCCCCGAGCGAAGCAACTGGATTGCTTCTTAGCTAGCGGCAGTTTCCTGTCGTGTTCCACCCCTGCGGCAACTCCTTTGTAACGACTTGCTTCCACCCTCTCACACTGCGCGGCTGTGAGCCCTGACAAATGCAGGAATGTTGTTTGGGGCAGATTCGTTGTAGCATGTCGGAAACCGCGAGGCGCAAGCCCTGCCGAATGGATGGTCCCGCAAGCTATGAATAAGAACTCAAAGAGTGGCTTTCGACTCCGTCTACTTGCCGGCGTTCCCGCGTTTTTTTTGCTGTTTTGGGGGATGCAGGTTGTGAGTTGTGGTGGCGGCTCTTCGTCATCCGGTACAACGACTCCACCCGCGGGTAATCCGCCGCCATCGTCGCAGGGTTCCGATGTGCTCACCTATCACAATGACAACGCGCGCACGGGGCAGAATCTGAAAGAGACGGCGCTGACCGCAAGCAACGTGAACTCCAGCAGTTTCGGTTTGCTTTTCCCCGTTCCTGCCGATGGCAAGGTGGACGCGGAGCCTCTCTATGTGGCGAACCTGATGGTGAACCAGGCTTCGCACAATGTGTTGTTCGTCGAAACGGAACATGGCACGGTGTACGCGCTGGATGCCGATAGCGGTAATGTGCTTTGGCAGATTTCCACGCTGCAGTCCGGCGAAACACCAAGCGATAACCATGGCTGCAGCCAGATCAGCCCGGAGATTGGGATCACCGCCACGCCGGTGATTGATCGAAGCGCCGGTTCCCATGGCACGATTTACGTCGTCGCCATGTCGAAGGATGGGTCGGGAAATTATCACCAACGACTGCATGCTCTGGATTTGACGACGGGTGCGGAGGAGTTTGGGGGGCCGAAAGAGGTTCAAGCCACATATCCGGGCAGCGGGGACAACAGCTCGGGAGGAATGGTGGTCTTCGACCCCGCCAAATACGCGGAGCGGGCTGGCCTGCTACTGCTCAATGGAGCTATTTACACCGCGTGGACGTCGCATTGCGATGGACGCCCTTATACCGGTTGGGTCATCAGCTACGACCAGAACACGCTGACGCAGAAGAGCGTTTTGAATCTTACTCCCAACGGGAACGAAGGCGCGGTATGGATGAGCGGGGCGGGGCTGGCCGCGGACAGCAGCGGAAACATTTTCCTGCTCGACGCTAACGGGCAGTTCGACACAGCGCTCGATGCCAACGGTTTTCCCAGCCAGGGCGACTATGGCAATGCATTCCTGAAACTTTCCACGACCAACAATCAACTGGCCGTGGCAGATTATTTCGAGATGTCTAACCAGGCGGCAGAGAACGGATCAGATAAAGATTTAGGTTCCGGGGGCGCATTGCTTCTGCCCGACGTGACCGATAACTCCGGCAAGACGTGGCGTTTAGCGGTAGGGGCCGGCAAGGACGGCAATATCTACGTTGTGGACCGCGACAACATGGGGAAATTTAGCCCGAGCACGAACAACATACACCAGGAGTTGGATGGAGCGTTGCCGGGCGGTGTTTGGGCCATGCCTGCATACTTCAACAGCGTGGTCTACTATGGCTCGGTAGGAAATCGTCTTAAAGCCTTTGCGGTGAGCAACGCACAGCTTTCCACGAGTCCTGCGTCGCAGAGCGCGAGTTCTTTTCAGTATCCGGGTGCGATCCCCAGTGTTTCCGCGAACGGCACAAGTAATGGCATTGTGTGGGCGGCGGAAAACAGCAGCCCTGCTGTCTTACACGCTTACGATGCGGGCGACCTTTCGCACGAGTTGTACAACAGCAATCAGGCGGCGAACGGGCGGGACCATTTTGGCAGTGGGAACAAGTTCATTACGCCCATGATCGCGGGCGGCAAAGTGTACGTCGGAACCACGAATGGGGTGGGGGTGTTTGGGCTGCTACACTAGCCGGAGCGCCAAGCGACCTCGTTCTCCGGCAAAAATGGCCTCTTCTGACCAGGAAATTCAGCGCCTTCAGGCCGTGTATGCCAGCATGGCCGAGGGAGAACTGCGCGAAGTCGCTGAAGACGCGAACTCCCTTACAGACGAAGCGCTGCAAGCGCTGAAAGTGGAAATCGGGCGCAGAGGATTGAATATACCCACTGTGACCCTTTCGCCGGGAAGCGACGTAGTAGAACGGCGGGAGCTCATCAAAATCCGGAAGTTTCGAGATTTGCCGGAAGCTATCCTAGCCAAAGGACTGCTTGAGTCGTCAGGCCTTGAATGCTATTTGGCCGACGACAACATGGTCCGCATGGACTGGTTTATCTCGAATTTCGTGGGAGGCGTCAAGCTGCAAGTGAAGCCAGAAGACGGGGAGGCCGCCAACGCGATTCTCGAACAACCGATTCCCGAGCAGTTTGAGCTGGATGATCTCGGCGAGTATCAGCAGCCAGAGTGTCCCAAGTGCGGGTCGCTGGATACGGTGTTTGAGGCATTGAACAAACCGATTGCGTACACCAGCGCCTGGATTGGAGTGCCCATTCCTGTGCATCAGGAGGGCTGGCAGTGCAAGTCATGCGGGTACCATTGGGACGATGAGGTCGAAGATACGGAAGCTGTTTAAGTTCTCGGGTGTTTGAGTAGCAGCAGCAAAGATGCTGCAGCAATCGCCGCAATCATCGCCAGTGACGACAGACACAACACGCACCACGCCGCCAGAATGAATTTTTCCACGTACGCGAGATAGAGCGCAAAGCCCAGACCCGCCAACGACGCGATCAGCAAAAGCAGCGGAGTTTCGGGCCGCGAGCGGCGCAAAGTCGCCAGCGCCAGCAGCGTTAGATAACCCACAATCCCAATAAAAGCCACGGGAATGCCCATCACTTCCGAGTAGGTGCTGCGATTTACGATGTCGCAGTTGAACGCCTGGCTAAAATCGCAGAAGGACGACTGGTCGGTGCGATAGTGGTGGTGGAGCGACACAGCGGAAACGGCAGCCCCGGCAACTGCCAGCAAAGCGATGATGAGCAAGAGCCGTGGAGCGCGGGCACTCACGGCAGAGCGCACCCGGTCTTTTCGCCCAGGACGTTCAGTTGCAACATGCCTTCGTGGCGTTCGCCGGTTGAAAATTGCCAGGTGGGAATCCGCTTGATGCCGGCCTGCTTACAGTCGTCGCTAAATGCATGCGATCCCGGAATACCGCACTCCACGTAATTCACATACTGAAAGGAAGAGCCGAAGAGCTCTTCCTGATCGGCGCAGTGCGGACACCAATACGCGCCGTACATTTTGGCCTGTTTGGACGATAAACATTGTGCGAAGGCGTTCAAGTGGCTGACCCGGCGATGGCGCGCGGTGAAGTAGGCGGAGACAATTGCCACGAGAATCAGCAAGCCGAGAAGAGCATCCCGCCTGGCATCGCGACGGGTGTAGCCGGACGATTTGGTCGTCGTGGACTCCGGCTTGGTTATTTCATCCGGCATGAGTGGTTTATACCACGACATTCAGCGCACGCGGCAGAACATCGAGGGTCTGGCAGTGCAAGGTGAGGACCTCGCCATCCACCATCACGTCCACCGGCGCGTCGAGGTGGAAATCAATTTTCTTTGCCGGGCGCCGCTCCGCCAGGGGATGGTTGATGTGGGTGCCGTCATAGAGTGTCGGTAAATTGCGGAGGAGGCCGATGCGCCCGATGGGTCCCCAGCGGACGTATTCGATCAATCCGTCGCTGACCTCTGCCTTGGGAGCGATCATCATGGTGCCGCCGGTGAACTTGCTGTTGTTGAAGGTCAGGAAAAGGCAGGGACGGCGATCAATCTTCTCTTCGCCATCCACCTGCAAAGGGAATGGGCGGCGGCGGAAGCGGGCGAGGCAAATGAAGATGGAAGATTGGTAGCCGACTTCTCCCCATCCGCTGAAACGCCGGGTGCGCATGGTGGCGACATCGGCGGTAAAGCCAACGCTCAGCAAATTGATGTAATGGATCACGCCGTCTTTGTGCTTGAGGCGTAAAACGTCGCACGGCGCAGAGCGTTTGGCCAGCAGGGCCTCCATAGCGTGATCCACGCCGCGATCGGTGAACTCGCGCAAGAAGGAATTGCCGGTGCCGAGCGGAAGAAATGCCAGCGCCGGGGGATCATTGCCAAGCGCCTCGGGAAAGAGGCCATTCACGATCTCGTAGGAGGTGCCATCGCCGCCGACCGCGATGAAGCGGCGGATGCCACGAGCGTAGGCGGCGCGGGCCATCCCAGTGGCTATGCCGGGGGCCGTGGTTTCGGCGATTTCCAGTTGCAGACCGCCGGCGCGTAAGCGCTCAATCGCAGGGCCAACCAGTTTGCGGCAACGGCCGCCGCCGGCGGCCGGATTTACCACGGCGAGATAGATCTCGTTCACAGCTCAACCACCGCCGAGCGCTCGATATCCTTGCCGATTTCTTCGGCGAGCACATTCCGTTTGATTTTCATCGAGGCGGTGCGGGGGAAGTCGCGATTCCAGATCAGGTAGCCACCCACACGCTTGAAATCCGGCAGGCTGCGGTTGGCGATGGTCATTTGATCTTGCAGCGCGGGGGTGAATTCCTGGTTCGACTCGAGCCGCAGGATCAAGACCAGCGTTTCTTTTCCCAGGCCTTGCGCCGGCCACAAATAATTCGCGGCGAAGATGCAGTACTCTTTCACCGTCAGCTCATCGAAGGCGTTTTCAATATCTTCGGGGTAAATATTTTTCCCGCCGGCGGTGACAATCATGTTTTTCTTGCGGCCGAAAAGCTGCAGGTGGCCGTCGTCGTCGAGGCGGCCGAGGTCGCCAGTGAGCAGCCAGCCGTCCACGATGGTCTCGGTGGTCAATTCCGGGTCATCGAGGTAGTGCGACATGACCGTCTTGCTGCGCACCGCTATTTCACCAATGCCGTCCGCGTCCGGATTGAGAACACGTAACTCAACACCGGGGAGCGGCTTGCCGACCGTGTCCGCGCGGAAGGGTTTGAAGTCGTTTAATGTTAGGGCGGTGCAGGCCTCGGTCAGGCCGTATCCGTTGGCGACGGGAATGCCGAGACCGTAGAAAAACTGTAAGGTGGAAGGTTCGATGAACGCGCCGCCGGTGAACATGGCGCGCAGTTCACCACCGAAAGCCTCATGGATATCTTTGAGCAAAGTCCGGCTCAGCCCCAGCTTGGGCTTGTTCTTGGTGAGCGAACGATTGGCCCCGATGAAGCGGTCCAGCAAGAAGCGTTTGGCGGGCGGAAGCTTGCCCAGCTTGGCCTTCAGTCCGCGCTCCAGATTCTTGAGCACCAACGGCACCAGACTGATGTATGTGATTTTGTAACGGACAAAAGCGTCGCGAACGAATTCCGGGCGCAGCGTGCGCAGGTGCACCACGCAAGCGCCGCACACGAAGGGGCCGATGAATCCGACCATGAAATCGATCGCGTGGTTCGTGGGCAGAATGCTCAGATAGCGCACGCCCGGCCAAAAAGGATAGAGCGCGGTGAGCGATTTGCACTGCTCGAGATAATTCTCGTGGGTGAGAACGCAGCCTTTGGGCCGTCCACCGGTGCCGGAGGAATACACGATACAGGCTGTGTCTTCGCGCTGGCGCGGCACGAATGTGGGATCACCTTTGCGGCGAAAATCCTCCCAGCGAATGGCCTGTCCCAGTTCGGCGCCCGGTGGAGCTTCGGTTACGAGAATCGTGGGAACCTGTAGGCTCTTGAACTCGGGGGACTGGATGATCGCCCGCCACAAGTAGTATTCGACGAAGAGAACCTTGGCCTGCGAATGCGCCAGCAACTGCAGATGCTCGGCGGCGGTCAGCTTGTAGTCGAGCGGCACCACCACTCCGCCGCAATAGAAAATGGCATAGGCGGAGATCAGCCATTTCGACTGGTTGGTCATGATGATGGCGGCGCGGTTGCCGGCGCCGAATTCGACGTCTTCCAGCGAGCGCGCCACGGGCAGCGCCATTTCTTTGAAATCCGAGTAGGTGAGCCGGGTCTTTTCCAGTTCCCGGTCGGCCTCGATCAGGCAGACTTCGTTCGGCCAGCGGTCGAGAGCGTCCCGCAGCGCCGCACCCAGGCACGTGGATTGGTCAAGGTCCAACATAGAAAAAGCGGCTTCTTGACTGTTGATTTTAGATGGAGAGCTCAAGAATTAGTCCGAATTTATGGCGATGTCACTCTGCAATCAATAACCAGGGGCCAATGAACTTACAACCGCGCTTGAATCCTGCCGGCCAAAGTACGGAAGTCAGATACACCCTGCAGTTCGTAGTCCGGCAATTCCACCCCAAAGTGATGCTCCAACCGGGTGAGCAGATCGAGCGCTTGCAGGCTATCGATACCTAGCGTTTTGAAGAAATCGTCGTCCGGCGCAAGTTTTTCGCGCGGCACTTTGAAGTGCGCGGCGGCGAGATTCAGGATTTCGTCAAGCGTCTGGTCGGGCGTTCGCATGGTGTGACTCATTGGATTGCTAATCTCCGGTTCAGGGTTCAGGGCAAATAGGGAAGAGCGTCGGTGCTCTCCACGAACTTCCGCAGGCCCGCCTCCACCGCGGGCTGCGCGAACAGTTCGCAGAAAATGTCAATTTCCTGCTGCAGTTCCTCATAAGGAATGGGCTTAATGAATCGTTTGGCGGCGATGGCGGTTTGCCGGTCAAACTTGCCCAGCTGAGCCGCGGTTGACCGGGCGGCGCGCAGCGCCTCGCCTTCGCCGACAACCTGGCTCACCAAACCGATCTGTTGCGCTTTGGTAGCGTTGAAACTGCGGCCGGTGAGCAGCAGATCGCGGACCACACCATTGCCCAGGTCGCGCTTGAGGCGGGGAACTCCCCCAAAGCCGGGAATCAATCCCAGGCGCAACTCGGGGAAGCAGAAGCGCGCCATCTTGTCGGCGACGATCAGATCGCACACCAGCGCCAGTTCGAAGCCTCCGCCGAAAACCACGCCATGCACGGCGGCAATCGTGGTCAGCGGCGCAGCATCAATGGTATTCAGCACCCGGTGAATGCGTTGCAGAAAATCGCGGACACCCCCGACCGCCGCTTGCCTTTCCATCCGCTCGGAGCGGCGAAAGAGTTCTCGCAAATCGGCGCCCGCGCAAAATCCACATTTCAGGTCGCTGTACAGAATAAGAGCGTGCGCCTGGTAACGCATCTGCTCGAGTGCGGAAACGAATTGCTCGAGTTCTTCGAGAACCAGCGAGCCGATTTCGTTGCAGGGTTCACGGTGCAGCGCCAGTTCGATGACGCCGTCTTTGAAGTCCCAGGAAAGGGCTTGGCCTTGATAGTTGGTCATTAGCTTTTAAGAACAAACCACAGAGGCCACAGAGAAAATCATACAGCCTGCTTCACTTTGTACATCTCTTCGATTTCCGGCTTCAAGCCGGCGGCAATCGCATCACGCTTCAGCTTGCCGTTGGCGGTCAACAGGCCGTTATCGATCGAAAACGGTTCCTGGCGTATGTGGAATGCGCGAATCTGCTTGTAATGAGGCAGGCCGGGATTCACGGCATCGAGCGCTGCCTGCACTTTGCTGGAACGCACGTCGCCGGTGACAATCGCGGAAAGATAACCGCGTCCGTTGCCGACCAGAACGACCTGCTGCGCCTTGGGGAGTTGCTGCAAAATGGCGTCTTCGATGGGCTCGGGGGCGATGTTGTGGCCGGAGCCCAGAATGATCAGGTTCTTGATGCGCCCGATGATACGCCAATTGCCCGCCGCGTTCACTTCGCCCTGATCGCCGGTGTGGAACCAGCCGTTGCGCAGGACTTTGGCGGTCTCCTGCGGGCGATTCCAGTATCCGGGAAAAACATTGGGGCCGCGGACGATGACTTCACCGTTCTCACCCAGCTTCATCTCAACTGCGCTGATCGCCGGGCCGACGCGCCCCGGTTCGACGTGTTGAGGATGATCGAGCGTGCAAATTGCGGTCGTCTCCGTCAGTCCGTATACCTGGAGCACGGGAATCCCGAGCATGTGGAAGTAGAGCTGAGTTTCAACGTTGAGCGGGGCGGAGCCGCAGATCAAGGCCTTGAGGCTCTTGCCGATCATCTTTTTTCGGATGGCGGGAAAAATCAATCCATTGGCCAGCGCCAGCCACACAGAATCGGAAAACTTCTTTTGACCTTCCTGGCGGTGCATCCAGGCGTTTTTGGCATGGCTGTAAATGCTCTGGGCGACGCCGCCTGTTTGCCACAGTTGCTCATCTACGGCTTTGCGCATCCGTTCGAGCAACGCAGGCACATTCAGGAAGTAGTCGGCGGATGCAGAGCGCATTTCGCCGGAGAGCTTGTTCAAGTCCGAATTGAGTGTCAACAGGCTGCCCCGCAGTAGGCACGTCAGCAGCATGATCCACGAGCCGGCAAAGCAGAAAGGCAGATAGTGGAAGACGCGATCCTGCCCCGGCTTGTTTTCCATCAGGAGGCTAAGGCGGTCAGAGGTGCAGCCGAGCATGTGCTCCACATTCCCTGCGGTCAGAACCACGCCTTTTGCCTCTCCCGACGTGCCGGACGTGTAAATGATGGTGACCGGGTCGGAAGGAGCCAGCGCGGGCTTCGAATTATCGTTCTGCTGTGCGCTGAAGATGGTTTCAAAAAGAACCAATTCCGGAGCTTGCGGCCAGTTTTGCTGAATACTCTCCTGCAATTCCGGCGTGCCGCAGCAGATCAGCGACGGAGCGCAGTCTTTCATCATGGCCACCAATTCATCTGCGGCTTGCCGCGCGTAGAGGGGCACGGCGATCAGGCCTTCCGCCATGATGGCCAAATCCATGGCCACCCAGCGAATGGAATTCTGCGCCAGCAGGGCACAGCGGTCGCCCTGGTGGAGGCCTTTGCCGGCCAGGAAGTTACGAGCCCGGCTGACCAGCTTCAGCAACTCTCCGCCGGTCACCTGCACCGTGCCACGCGTGCCATTCCTCACGATGAGCGGAGTGTCCTGCGCCGCCTGTAGTTGCTCGAAGATGTTTTCCAGAAAGTTCATGGTGACGACTAGTTGTAGGCTTCGATCAAGCTGTGCAATCCCGGACTGAGCGGCGGCAAGTAGTCTTCCCAACTCCACTCACCTTTGCGCGTGGGAAAGTCAGGATAGCGGCGCTGCACTTCTTCTTCAAAATAGACTCCCATGCGCGCCATGACTTTGAGATTACGCACCACCGTGCGGCCAATGCCCTGCGCAATGGATTCGCCTTCCCGGGCCAGCTTATCGAGCGCGAGCAATAACTTTTGTTCCAGGTCAGGATCGTCCACGTTCATCAGCAAATCCTGGTGGCCGCGCTCGTTCATCAGATTGCGAATGCGCTCATCCATCGTAATGCCTGCCGAGGGTACCAGCCCCGGCATGGAGGTGACAATCCCGTGGTAGCGGGACGAAACCATCATGTTACAGGCGCGCAGAATGCTCACCAGTTCATACATGTTGTGATCGTCCGAGGAAAGCACGGGCACGCCGCCCAGCTTTTCGGAGATGCGCCGAGCCGGACGGGCATCCAGACGCTCGGTGGCGACCAGAATCACAAAAACCTTCCGCTGTTTGCGGAAGGCGTCTACCGCATTGGCAATCGAAGTCAGATAGTGTTGCAAGGCCCGGTCGGCAGCCGGTCCGGCATGGTGAAAATAGACCGAGCGATAGTGGCTGTTTTTATAGGCCCCGGTCAAAGTTCGCGCGGCAAACTTCGCTACAGACGCTTTCACCGGCCATTCAAAAGGATTGATGGGGCACACGACCAGCACTGGCGTAGTGCCATCCCAGCCCGCGTCGCGCAAAGCCTTCTGACCATATTCCGCGGGGAGAGGTTCAAACGTCCAGGCAGTGTCAGTGCCCGACTCGGTCGGCACGCCCAGTTCGCGCAGAATGGTGCGCGACTCCTCGTTGCGGGTGATGACCAGCGAGTTCTGGCAGTAGCGGGCGCACATCTTGCGGATGGATGGATCCATGTGGCCAGCCTCCGCGCCATAGCCGACGGAAAGCTTGTTCTGGGCGGCGGCCAGGCCGAGCGAGCCGATCATCATGGTCGTGAGCGCATTGGCGAATTTGCTCTTGAACATGGAGCCTTCGCAGGCGACGACGCCGTGGTGCCGGGGAACCTCCCGGTAGAGAAATGGTGGGAAGACGTTCGGGAAGGTAAACCTGTCTTGTGCCTTCAAAATACCCGCGTGAACGCTCGAAATCGAACGTCATCACGTGAAGTCGGTGTTTTCCACGCCCAGGATGTGCCGTATTTGCCGCAACATCTCCTCAACGCGTACATCCGATCCCATGTTGCGCGTGCCGTTATATCCGGCAAATAGCAGTTTCAGTTTTTCTCCAGGTTGCCAAGGCTTGCCGCGGCCCAGTATCCAACTAAGCTTCTTCGCCTCAATGCTGCTGCTGACCCACCCTTCCAGCAGAAAATCCATCATGCGGCCGAACCTCCGGCGCGAGTCGGAGCGGGCCAACCCTGATAAGGATATGAAAAGTTCCTCTCCTGGCTAAACTTCAGCAAAGGATAGCTGTACTGGGAGAAGGGAACTGGTTTGCGACCCAGTTCCAGGGTGACGCGCGTGTTGTCGAAGACCGTGTTCCACACCAGGTACGGCATGAAGACCTTCAAGAGTGCCGCACTACGTCCAACCGAGTTTCTATAGTTCGCGAGCGTGTTCACTACGCCCGTGAAGGGCTTCTCCAGGAAAGGCAAGAACACCGGGCCCGCGTTTGTGCCGCGCAGCGGCCAGGGCCGTGGTCAATTCCCGGAACGTCTGCGATTCCCGCCCGAAGAAAGATGATAGGTGTCGAACTGCGGGTTCGCCTTCTGGTGCAAGGTGGCGATGGCATCGGCCACGAAGTCCACGTTCACAATGTCGATCTTGTCGTTCGGCCGGAAGGGCAGAAGCGGCAGACCGGCCAGGAAGACAAACGATCGAACCATATCGAATTGCGTGGTCTGCCCATAGCGGCTGTCACCCAGCACGATGCTTGGCCGAAAAATGGTCCTCGGCACCCGGGGCAGGAGCTGGTGGATCATGTGCTCGCAGAATTTCTTGGTTCGCGCGTAGGGGTCGTAGTCCGAGCGCTCCCAGTCAATGGACTTGTCTTCCGTGACCACTTCGTTGCGCCGCATACCGGCCACCGCCACCGTGCTCACGTGACTGAAGCGGCGCAGGCCATGGTAGTACTCAACGCGCGAGCCCAGTTGGATGACTTCCAGGGTGCCGCGCAGATTTACGTTGAGGCAGCTCTTTTCCGATTTGCGGTTCAGCGAAGCCGCGCAATGAATGATCGAGTCGGTACGTATGAATGAGCCGATCATAGTCGTCTTCCGATAAGCCGAACTTGGGTGCAGTCAGGTCGCCGCGATAGATCCGGATGCTGGTTTGCAGGAACTCGTAAAAGCGGGGGAAGTCCATGTGCAGCTGCAGCGATTGCCACAGGCGGACTTCCGCCTCGCGCGGGTCGCGCGCCCGAATCAGCAGATTCACCGCGGCGCCATGATCGCGCAAGAGATTGGCGGCGACATGCGCGCCGATGTATCCGGTCGAGCCGGTCAGGAATATCGCCACGTTGCTCCGTTGGTTGCCGGTGTTGACGGTCTCGCTCCGGGAGGGCGCTGGGGCGAACTGGAATTTCCGCGCCGGCCGGGTTTCGAGCGGTCTTCCCTCGATCAGTGGATAAGTCCACTTGCGCAGAGCGGGAATATGAATGTTGATCCAATACTCCCACCAGTCAATCGCGCAAGTACGATAGCCGAAAGTGGCCTTTTCTTCCGGCACCAGCGCGTGCTCCAGCTTTTCGATATTGTCAGCGGCGAAGTCATGCTCGTTCAGCAGGATGAAGGGTTCGAATAACTGAATCAGCTTTTCCACTCTTTCCAGATTGCGTTCGGCTCTCGCCAAAGGCGGCTTGCGCAGCGGGAAAGGCGACATAATCCGCTGAATGGACTTGATGATGGCTTTCTGCGCCGGGGCGGACATGCGCCGGTAGCGCTGCTTGGAGACCGGGATCGCGTCCAGCCGCAGCCGCAGCCAGAACTCCAGGCCTTCCTGCGCCCGGTAATGCTTGCGGTGACCGAGTGAGGTTAGTTCGATGGAGCGGCCCATATCGCAGGGATTCGTCACCGAAGTGGCCAGCTGGTAAATGGCGTCATTTCTTCTTTCAATCAGCGCCGCGGCGACCAGAGTCATTCCCGCGCACACAGAATCTACCGGGATGATGTCCAATCGTTTGCGCTCGTTCGAGGGTAGCTGGCGAAAACTTGTCCCCAGTAGATATGAGAGCGAGGCCGAGGTGTTGATGCCCTCATTCCAGCCCAGGAATGGCTTTTCGACGGATGTTTCGACAATGGCCGGTCGAACCACCGCAATCGGCAGACCAGCGCCGTGTTTGTGAATCAGAGACTCCGCCAGACTTTTGGTGAGGGTGTAGGTATTCGGCCAGCCCAATTCATGCGCCCGTCTTATCCCGGCTTCCGTTAGGTAAGTCTTCAGCCAGCGCACGCGATTCTTGCGGATCTGATTCTCCAGCGCCGCTCCCTGGAGGTCCCTGGCGGCATGTTCTTTGCTTAAAGCCTGCTGCCGGAGTTCTTCCGTGACCTCCGGGCTTTCAGCCTTCTGCTCCACCGCGCTAATCATTTCGTGCAGGGCGTGCCACTCCTGTTCGGCATCGAAATTCAGAATGCCGGCCGGAGTGTAGTTGGGGCGCACCCTTTCGCTCACGCGACCATCGCGAGCCCCGGCAACGTAGCAGGTGGAAAGATGCAACAGGGCGGCGTGGTCCGATTTGCGTACAAAGTCGAGGATGTTCACGGCCGCGTCCACATTCGTAGAGAGGGCATCGCGTAAGTCAGGATTAAAGTCGGTGAGCCCGGAGCTGTTGATGACCAGGTCCAGGTTCTGCCGCAAAAGAACGGAAAGCTCCGCGTCAAGTCCCAAGCCGGGCTGAGAGACATCTCCGGCAACCACTTCCACGCGGGCGTTTATGAATTCTGCAAAACCTGCTCCGTAGCGTTCGAACAGGGGGTCGAACACCGGCGACTCTTCGACCAGCTTCTCAAAACGCTGCCGCGCCGGATTGGATTTCTGCCGCCGGATCAGCAAATAAATCTTCCCAATCTCCGGCAAATCCATCAAGGTATTGGCCAGCCACACTTTGCCGATGAATCCAGTTACGCCGATCAGCAGAATGTTCTTTCCGGCCAGCGCTTTGTGAACCGATAGCGGTCCGGTCCGCCGCGAAGCGTCAAAATGCACAATGGGCCGCTCCAGCACTTGCATTTGCCTGGCGGCAGGAATGACCGCGGCATGCAGCGCGCCCGTACTGTGCAGGCCAAGGTCGAGAGCCAGCCAGGCAGCATCCCGCGCGCCGTCGGCCCCGCCGCCCGTGAGCCGTCCCCAGATGCTCCGCGGACGAATGACGGGCTCCAGCAACCGCCCGGTGGCAAAGCCGTCGCGAAACTCCATGCGGTTGGCGATCACCCACTTAACGCCCAGGTGCCGCGCCAAAGGCCGCATCACCTGCGCCAGACCCTGGCTGACCAGAACCACGTTGGCTCCGGAATCCACCAGCTCTTTAAGTTTGCGAACTCCAGCCGGACGCAGCTGGGGCTGCAACTCGTACTTGAAATATTCTTCTCCTAAAAGGTCGAGGCGGTCACGGCTGACGCCGCGCAACACGGTATGGGCTGCACGCGTGGCAAACGCCCGGTTTGTCAGATATAAGAATGGCCGCAACAAGGCAATCAGCAATACCGATCCCCGGCGCATCCAACGTTCAGAAAAAGTCTGGGCGTTCCAGGTGAAGAACGTCATGGGCCGCACTGTGGTCAGTTCCAGCAGGCTGCCTTCCACCCGCCAGTAGACTCGCGACGCGGGGCCGGGTTTGTGATTGGACTGGTCCAATTTCTTATCCCTGGATATGGGGCGATTAACTCCTTCCAGGCAGGGAACAAAGCATCCTATTGTAAACAATAGAAGTAAAAGGGCGAAGAGGCAAAGTGGTGGCAGGGGGTGGGCGGATGGAGGCTGCCCTTGCTCAGGACAATGAAAAATCCAAGATCTTATGGGCGGACAATGGCGGGACGGGATGACGCCAACGAGATCTGCCCATTTGGCTTGCCGGTTCCCTTGACAAGGAAAGGATCATCCTTGGCACATTGGACAGGTTCGTCAATCCAGTGGCGCATCGCCCTCCCGCTCAGGCCGATCTGAATCACCGTTAACCCATCCTCGTTATCGCTGGCGACGATCAACATCTTCATTCCGCCACCTGCGGTCCTGGCATAAATCATCGTCCAACCATCTGTTTTCGACCAAGTCTCGACGAACGGAGACCACTCCGCCCCGAGCGCGTGCCGAACGTCTTCCTTCAAAAGGTATGCATCAGTGCCGGGTACATGAAATTTTCCAAAGGCCACCATCTTGAGGCCCCCCATCCCGCCGGCCCACAGTAAAGGATTTACCAGCCACAATGCCGGAACGCCATGGTGATGAATGGAGTAGCGCGTTTCGATGACATGGACAACGTTCTTGATGCCCGTTTCTGCGCTGGCCAAACCACAAACCAGCAAAAGGACCACCGCTGTTTGCCATGTGCGTTTCATTTTTTTTCTTCATCCGGCTTCGGAGCCGACGAGTTGGTCGAAGCCTTCTGTTTTGCTTGAATATCTTTCGGGATGCCGAAATTTCCCGCCAGCTTGCCGACGTCGTCAGGATTGATAGGTCCGTCCAGATCAATGAACGCTAGGCTGGTCGGCTCCTGCGCCAGAATGACTAGTCCCATCGTCTTGCCATCCACAGTCTTGACGTAGATATCCACTCTCTCCTGTTCGGCCTTGCTGTTTACATTTACGATGTTCGACCATTCCGATCCTCGGAGTTGGGCGCGTATGGGTTCGACATCGGCATCGCTGAATTTCATCGGCTGCTTGAATTCGAGCGTGCGCACGTAGATGCCGTTCAGCTTTGAGATCAGCTGTTTGGCCTCGGCATCATTGTCGCCCTCGTCCCTGTCCATGAACTTCGCGGCAAAGGCCAGCATCTTGCGGTCGAGATTGATGTTCGCCACCTCGTCAGCCTTTGCCGCCAGCTTATCCCAGCTCTCCGGAACTTTGATCGTCTGCTGGGCGCTGACAAGAGCGCTTGTAATGAGGATGATGGAACATAACAATCCTGTTTTCATTGGACTCCCTCCGGTTCGGGCTCTGCCAGATTCTGAATTTTCGTTTGAGCCAGCCTGATTTTCGTTCCCGCAATTCGGAGTGCAAACATCACTTGCTGCCTCGCAGCCTCTCCCTCAGCGCGCTCCCTTCGTTCCTGACGGAAGCGCATTACGCCGCCCGCAATCGCCAGGGGCAGCACCACGGCGGTCGCCCACCGCACTCCGGGATGTAACCAGGAACGCCACCCTGACCTGCGGCGGTTCGTTTTTATAACTCGTGCTGCCACCCGAGCCCCAAAAGCAGGGGCTGGTTCTTCCCGCCGCAACGCATCCTGGAGTTCTTCTTCGAAACCATCCATCGCTACTTCTCCTCCTGTAGCTCTCCGGCTTTCTTCCGCAGCATGCTCAAAGCCCGCTGTAGCTGACTCTTCACTGTGTTCAAGGGCATTTTCGTCAAGGCTGCAATGTCTGCCGGATCGAGATCTTCCTGGTACCGCAGGACAATCATCATCCGCATCTTGTCGGGCAACGACGTAACCAGCTTTCGCAATCGCTCTCCCCGGATCGGATCGGAAGCCATGACCGGCGCCGCTGAGGCGAGCGGTTTCTCCAGTGGAACCTCGGGGCTGCGTTGCCGCTTCCTTAGTTCGTTGATGCAACGGTTTACGGTGACCCGCCGCAGCCAGAACAATATGTGCTCGGCGGTTTGGAGCTTTTCCATACGTTGGAAGAGTTCCAGGAATACCTCCTGCGCGGTCTCCTCGGCAGCCGCGCGGTCACCCAAAAAATGAAAGGCAATGCTGAAGACCATCGCCTGGTGCACGCGCACCAGTGCGGTAAAGTCCGAGGCCTCCGTCGTGGCGGATACCGCTTTCGCTAAGGCTATCGCCGGGTCCATACGCGTTCACTTACCTATACGCTGGTAAGTGCCTGGAAGAATGCAATTTTTCTGGGATATGAATGGAAAGAGAACTTCTAATGGCGGCCAACGGATTCTATGGTCGTAACTCGCGGAATCCTCACCAGCAGTGCGATCCCGCCGCTCAAGGCTAAAGCGACGGCGGCGCAGAGCAACCCTCCTCGGAATCCACCGGTCGCGGAGCTCACCAGGCCGATAATCCACGGCCCGATCAGTCCGCCGAGACTTCCGATCGAATTGATCACCGCGATCCCAGCTGCCGCAGAAGCCCCGGCAATCGCCATCGTCGAAAAGGCCCAGAAGGGACCCATCATGGAGAATTCCGCCAGGACAGCCACGCTGATGATGGCGATCATCGGGCCGGCTGAGGTCGAGTAAGCCGCGCCCATAACGGCCACCGCTCCGATAAACGCGGGCACGATTAAGTGCCAGCGGCGTTCGCCGGTTTTGTCCGAGTGAATGCCGACCAGCACCATGGCGACGGCCGCCGCTACGTAGGGAATTGCCGCCAGTACTCCGATGACCAGCGTATTGGTCACTGCCAGGCTGCGAATCAGCGTGGGCAGCCAAAGCATGATTCCGTAACCGGCGGTGTTGATGGTCAGATAGACCATGGCCAGTAGCCAGACCCGTCCCGAGCGGAGAGTATGCCAGACTTCGGCTCCGGTGACGGTCGTAGATGCGGTCTGCTCGCGGGCCAAAGTTTCCGCCAGCCAAGAGCGCCAGTCCTCGGGCAGCCACTCCGCCTCATGCGGATGGTTCACCAGGTAGAAGGGAACTACGAACCCCAGGATAATCGCGGGGATGCCTTCGAGAATGAACAGCCACTGCCAGCCCGCCAGCCCGCCGGGCAAATGCAGTTTGAGAATCGCTCCGGAGATGGGGGAACCGACGACAGCGGAGATCGGACCCGCAGCCGAGAACCAGGCTACGGTTCGCGCGTAGGCGGATGCGGGAAACCAGTTCTTCAGGTAGAAGATTACGCCGGGGAAGAACCCGCACTCCGCGATGCCCAGCAGGAAGCGCAATATGTAGAACTCCCGTACGGTGTGCACCAGCGCCATGGAGGCGGAGATCAGTCCCCAAACCACCATGAGGATTCCCAGCCAACGCCGGGCTCCCACGCGCTGCAGCACCAGGTTGCTGGGCACCTGGAAGATACAGTAGCCGGCGAAAAACATCCCCATCCCCAAACCGAACGTGGCCTGGCTGAAGCCGAGTTGCGGCTGCATTTCCAGTGCGGCAAAACCGACATTGATGCGGTCGAGATACCCGACGATGTAGAGCAAGAACAGAAACGGAACCACCCGGCGGGTGAGTTTGGCGACGACTGCACCGTGGATGGCGGCGTCAGAGGCGGCAGCGGGTTGGTTTACGCTTCGCAAAATTGCAGCGCAACGAAGTCTCGGAAGCAACTTCCCAGGATGCGGGTACCCGAATCTACGTCAGGCCCAGCTGCTTCCGGACTCCCAACGACAACTTCGGATTATTTCGTGTAAGTCTTGCTGAAATGATTTCTTTCGTTGGTAACGGTAAAAGTACCGTCCGGTTCGGCGGAAACCTTGATGTCGTAGCCTTCATCGTCGGCATCGGCCTTTGGATTAGCGATGAACTTTTCATCCACGTTGTGGGCCTGGTCGGAGTTTACGGCATAGTGCAATTGCCATAATTCCTGTAAATCGGGCGAGTCCTTCACGGTCTGCCAGGCCTCCGGAGCGCCGCCTTTGCGGGCGCCGTTGTTCATGATGGCTACTCGCGGATGCAGCGCCCACACCAGGGCTTTGGAGTTGGATAGCGCCAGCCCGTGATGAGATACCAGGAACAGGTCCACGGTCCCGATCGGATTGTTGGGGCACATCAATGCCAGCTCCTTTTTCTTGGTAAGGTCTCCGAGGTCGATGAAGCGGAATTTGCCGTAGGTGAGCAGAGTCCCAAGGGAGCGTGCATTTTCCGTGTCATCGGTCTCGGGCTGGCCGTCCTGGCCGCAGTATTGGTTGGCCTCACCCGCTCCCGGCAGGGGAGAACTAAGATGTTCCCCGTCTGCGGCGAGGGCCTCAACCGTCAAACCCTTCATGGGAATGCCTTGGCCGGGTTTGAGCACGATGTGCTTGGCGTGGCCAATGGTCTTTTCATAGGCCGCGTAGTCCATCCGGGTGATGTCAGAATCCTCGCGATTCGGTCCATGATCGACGAAGGTCTCGATAGGGATAAGCTTCGCGAGTTCGGGGACTCCTCCTACGTGATCGCGGTGGTAGTGCGTCACCAGCATGTAATCAATCCGCTTGATGCCCGCCTTCTTCGCTGCGGCCACGATGCGGGCAGGGTGCGCGCCATTGAACCCGCCAAAGCCGGCGTCAATCAACAACGATTGCCCGGCCGGACTGACGATTAGGGTAGATTGTCCACCCTCAACATCGATGAAGTAGATCTGCAACGCCTTGGATCGGGCCAGAACGCGGGGTGTAAGCCAGGCCCCCAAGCACACACTCAAAGTGACGACTGCAAGCAAACGGCGCACAGAACCTCCCTAAGCGGGGAATGGGATAGAAACCGTCCGATTAGATTATCATTTCTCTTGTCGGTAAAGGTAAGGTCGCGTTCCAAGCGAATTTGGTCCAGAAGAGAAAACTTCCACTCCCGAACCTCCGTAACCAGCGGAACCCCTCGTGCTCTTGGCGGCGGCGAAAGGCACAATCATACTTAAAAAAGCAGTTTGTGTCGGAATCTAGCGCGGAGCCAATCGCAATGGCGGTGCGTTTCAGCATCCTGGTGCCAACTTACAACCGGGCGGAATACGTCCGCCAGGCGATAGAGTCGATTTTGGCCCAGACTTATTCGGACTATGAGTTATTCGTTATTGACGATGGCTCTTGCGATGCAACTCCGCAACTATTGGCGTCCTATGGCAGCCGTATCCGTGCACTGCACCAAGCCAATCAAGGTCCGGAAGTGGCGCGTAACCAAGCGGCTGCGTTGGCACAGGGGGAGTATCTTGTCCTGCTCGACAGCGATGACCGCCTCATGCCATGGGCTCTTGCAACATATGACCGGGTGATCCAGGCCTTGAACTCGCCGCCGCTGATCATCGGATCCATGAGGTATTTCAGGGAGGGGGATCCGATTCCAACCGAGTCCGATCCGGCAAGCGGAATAGAAGTATGGCGATTCCGGGACTATCTGGCCAAGAAGATCTCGGTGGGGCTCTCCAACAGCCGCATCGTCCTGCGCAGGTCGGTTTTCGAGGAAGTCGGTGGCGTTCGCAACAGCACGCCCACGACCTTCCATCTAGATGATTTCAATTTGATTCTGAAGACGGGAACGTATGGGCCCTGTGCCATCGTGAAGACGCCGGCGACTGTCGCTTACCGGCTGCACGAATCGAATAGCATTCGCAGCGCGGAGGCTATGGCCCGCGGTATTTTATCTTTGGTTTCGGCCGAATGCGCCAGCCAATATCCCGGCGGCAAATCCCGCCGTTTCGCCCGCTACGCCTGTATCGGCGGAATCGCCCAGCTTTGGACGATGCAAGCGTTCAAAGCTGGGCAATTTGGAATTGCGGCCGGTCTTCTGCGACGAACCGCTCCCATGATTGCTGCCGCGCTGGTGAAGAAATCTTTCTCCTTGCTTCGTTCTTCGCCAACGGAACTTGTTGCGTCGAGCGACGGAGATGGAAGTTAGTGGCAGGCAAAGCAGACTTCGCCGATTGCTTCAATCAGCCAAGGTGACGGTAGCAATAATTGCCGATGAGGCGTGACACGGGCGGAGGCGCGTTCGCGAGAACCTTGCGCATCAGGGTGTAGCCGAAAGAGTGTTCGCGGGGCTTTTTTCGAGCCCATTTCTCGCCCCGCCCGGTTCGCCCCGCCAGCGTGAATTCCATCAGGTCCTCTTCTTCCGGCGCCCAGCGCCGCTTATAGGAAAGTAACCCTTCATTGCTGGAAGAGGTGCGGCCGAAGCTGAAGGTCGTGGCGCCGTCTGCGTGGGCGCGTTTGATGCTGTCCCAATAAAGAATCTGGTTGACTCCGTTCAAAGCGTCATCCGTGTTTCCCGAATACTCGGAAATCCACATATCCCGGAATCGCAGAATCAAATGGAATGCGACCGGCTTTCCGCCCTGGTATGCGAGGAAGACCTTCAAGTGCTGTGGGCGCAACCATTGCCCCATCGCCTGAAAGAAGGGATAGGGAAGAACCGGCAAAGAGCGCCGGGTTCGGGTCAGCGTGAGAATGGAATGACAGATCCGCAATCCTTCTTCGTCGTTACGTTCCTCCACAACCACACCGGCGCGCTCTGCCTGACGGATCTTCTGCCGAATCGAGCTATTGGCAAAGCTCTGGAAAATCTCGTCCAAATCCCGGCCCAGTGGAAGATAGTGGTGCTTGTAGGTCGAGCTGGGCTCAGCTGCCGTTCCCTCGAGGTAGGGCACTGTCTTGGTGGCGCGTACTTCAACTGCTCCACCCCGGGTGCGCCGGCGTTCCCTTTCGAGTTCCGGCAACAACAAATTGAACTGCGCCGTGGAGGCAATCAAAGGGTCGCAAAAGGATGAAAAAGGAAGACTGCTGATCCGATTTCCCAGCAGCCAGCTTTTCACCGTATATACGGGCATTCCAGCCTGAATGCGTCCGTCGCTATCCCGTAAAGCGAGGAACCGTCCGCGGATGTGAGGAAACGCGGTTTCCAAAACGCGCTTCCATGCGGAAAGATGGTAGATCAACCCGTAACGATGTTCGGCGGCAAAAGCATCCCAACGTGCGTCTTCACTCGGATGAAGCCAGTTTGCAGAGGGACCCGAAACAAAACGGAAACGTGCTTTACTGGAAGACTCTCGTGCGACAACCCCTGACGATTCGGACACGGTCACTCTCTTACTTAGGTCCCCTGGGACCCTACGCAACTAACTGAGATTGAGCTAAGTAGGTTAACCCGAGAGGGGAATTGCGAGGACGGGTTTTACGTATCTTTACTGAAACTTTAGTTTACAAGAGCTTGCACCATTGGCTCCGATATTAGGGTCGTCGTCGGCTACTTTTCGGGGGCGGTTTGGTTTCAGTCTGCGGCTGCGGTCGGGCCGACCGCTTCCTCCGGAGGCCTTCGCGGCGCGCGGTTGGGTGGCAGTCCTGCCTCTCGTATCTTGTAGAGCAGGGCCCGATAGCTGATGCCGAGTGCCCGAGCCGCCTTCTTGCGGTTCCAGTGATTCACTTGCAGAACCTTGAGGATGACCTTGCGCTCCAGTTCCCGCGTCGCCTGCCGCGTGATCTTCTTTAGCGAAATCGGTCCGTCGAAGTTCAGTTCCGGGACGGAATACTCGGGAGGCCGTGCTACCAGATCGTTGGCAATTCCTTCCTCATTGCCCAGAATGACATAGCGCTTGATCAGATTTTCCAGTTCCCGAATATTGCCCGGCCAATGATATTTCTGCAGAACCGATAACATTTCGCTGGAAAGCGCCCGCGCCCGGCAGTTGTATTTGCGGTTGTAATATTCCAGGAAGTAGTGGACCAGATCCTCTATGTCGGCGCGCCGTTCGCGCAACGGAGGCATCTGTAAGTTCACCACATTGATGCGGTAAAACAAATCCTGCCGGAAGGTTCCGTTTTCAATCTCCGTCTCGAGTTGGCGGTTGGTCGCGCAAACTACTCGCACTTCCACTTTCTTGTCTTCCTGTGCTCCAATGCGGCAGAACTGCCCGTCCTGCAGCAATTGCAGCAATTTGGACTGCAACGCCGGATCCAGCTCAGAAATTTCGTCAAGGAAGAGTGTGCCGCGATGGGCCATTTCTACCCGCCCAGGCTTGGAGCCATACGCGCCGGTGAAAGCGCCCTTTTCATAGCCGAACAGTTCGCTCTCCAGCAGCGTGCCCGGAATCGCCGGGCAATTCACTTTCACGTACGGGCCGGTACGCCACGGAGAAAGCCCGTGAATCATGCGGGCAATAATGTCTTTGCCGGTGCCGCTTTCGCCCTGGATGAGAACGGGAACATTCGCAGTGGCGACTTTGGCCAGCCGTTCGCGCAGCAGGCGCATCGTGTCGGATTTTCCGAAAACGGTGGCTTCCGGAGGGAATTCTCCCAGCGATTGAACTAGCAGGCTGCCCGAGTTTGTAGGTAGTGTAGGCATCGTGGCTCTTGTACTCCCAGTGTGCAATCTTCTAGTCTGCACCCGGAGAGCCAAATTCTGCCAGCCCCCACCTACACCTCGGTAACTGTCCGTAAATGGAGATAATTCAGCCAGTTACAAAAAAACTTGCGGGACCGGACGAACTCTTGGGAACCCCTTACAGAAAGGGTCGGAGAACCTGCGAAAAGAGGAAAACTTTTTCACACTGAAGAAGCAACTTTCCGTCGCGCGGAATTCTTGCCCTCATTGCCGTTGACCAGCGGGCGAGAGAACTTGAAGCCAGTGAGTTGACAGCCTTCTGCATGAGTCACCCGCACGGCCCGGGCGGGAAACAAACGCGAGCCCTTCGGCAAATTTTCTATGGTGGGGGAGGGGGGGGTAGGGACCTCCAAGAAAACCCGCGCGGAGAGCGGGAGTGGCCGCCGAATAGCCACCAACGCTCCGCCCGCCGAGATGTTTACCGCGGTTGCCAGCTCAATGTAATCCTTCCCGCGTTCGTCATGGCTGCGCACGAAGAGCGGGATGGCAAGGGGCAGACGTGGCCATTTTCTCCGCTCCGGTTTCTGTCTCAAATGGTTCAATCTCTGCCTCGCACCTGAAATTCAGAAAGAGTTTGTCGCATCTTATGGGCCAAATGCCGGACGCTCCCGAAGATCTCGGCCAAAAGCCGGGAATCCAGTAATCCGTTACTCTAATTACCCGCCAAACCCTGGCCTAAAAGCAAATAGCCCCACGAGAAAGCGTTGGCGGCTTCGGTTAAACCCTCATTCTTAACCATTTGCGAAAGGCGGCAGTTTCCCTTTCGTGCCCCGCATGGCCCGGCTTTCCAATTGACAAAGCGCAAAACTATGCCATACTTTGACCAACGTTGTTCGCCAGAATTTTCGGACTTCGTTCCCTCCCCAAGCTCGCTCCGAGTCTAGTTCCTGAATCATTATGAGCGTAACTTCCAAGGATAGTTATGTTTCCCCGACGCCGGCGGCGGCGTCGAGGTCCAGCAAGCCTGTCAGTCGAGTGATTGTCAACTCTGCCGATGCGTTGGATTCTGTGCCCGGGGCCCTCGACCGTCCGGAGTTGATCGAGGAATACGGCAAGCTCCGGGAGCGATTTCTGCGTACCACCAATGCCCTCGCCTCGGCCGCCCATGATCTGAAGACCCCTCTGGCGATTCTTAATGGATATGTTGAGGTTCTGGAGAGCGAAAAGCTCGGTTCGCTCAACCCCCGGCAACGGGAAGTTCTACGCGATATGCGCTCGAATGGGCGTCGCTTGCAGAACTTTATTCAGGATTTTCTTACGTTTAGCGTGCTCGAAACCGGCGAACTGCGGATGCGCTATGAAACCGGTGATTTGAACCGGTGTTTGGGGGAAGTATGCCGTTTATGGTCGCCCCGGTTCCAGGAGAACGGGGTTGCGCTCTATTTCCTGCCACATGAGAAGTTGGCTCCCTTTGACTTCGATTCGGCGAAAGTGGAGCGGGTGATTTCCAACCTTCTGGAGAACGCCTCCAAGTTCACCCCGACGGGCGGGACAGTTTGGCTTCACGCTGAGCCTTACATGTGGGAACGCCGTAGCGTCACCAAGACTGCAGTGGCCGGAGAGCGGAGGCGGCGCAGCGTATTGGTTCCCAATGCGGTCAAAATCAGCGTCGCAGATACCGGTCCGGGAATACCTGCCGAATATCACATTGAAGTATTCGACGATTTTTTCCGTTTGCCCCAGACAGAAAGTCAAACTGAGGGAATGGGACTTGGATTATCCATTGCCCGGCGGTTTGTGCAAGCCATGGGCGGCAAAATCTGGGTGGAGAGCGAACCTGGAGCCGGTTGCAAATTTTGCTTCCTCCTCCCGCTCAAGCCCGCAGGTAGCCCAAAACAATAAGGAAAGTGAATGAGTGAAACGGCCAAAATTCTGCTGGTGGACGACGAACCGGGAATGCTGCGCTACATCCGGACTTTGCTGGAGGTGGACAACCACAAGGTCGAGACTGCCAGCACCGGCGAGGAAGCGGTGGAGCGGGTGCAAAAGGGATTACAGCCCGCCCTGATATTGCTCGATCTGCTGATGCCCGGCATAGACGGCTTGCAAACCCTGGAGCAACTGCGAAAACTCCAACCCAACGTTAAAGTGGTGATGCTCTCGTGCGTCAGCGACACCCGCAAGGTCGTGCAGGCCATTCGTCTGGGCGCACATGACTACCTGACCAAGCCGTTTCAGAAAGCCGAACTCGATGCCGTCATTGATCAGTGCCTGGGCACAAATCAACAGAATTATCCCGGGGAAGTCGAGGAACTGGCAGACGAGGTATTTTTTGTAGCCGCCAGCCCGGCCATGCGCAAGTTACGCTCGCAGGCGGCTCTGGTGGCAAATGTGGACATTCCCGTCCTCATGCTGGGGGAGAGCGGCACCGGCAAAGAAGTGATGGCGCGTCTGATTCATAAGCTTTCGCCGCGAGCCCATCGCACGTTTCTCAAGGTAAACTGCGCAGCGGTTCCGGCGGACCTGCTGGAAAGTGAACTGTTCGGCTATGAGGCGGGCGCATTTACCGGCGCGAACCATGCCAAACCCGGAAAGTTCGAACTGTGCAATAAAGGCACCATCCTGCTGGATGAGATCGGTGAAATGCCGCCTCTCTTGCAAGCCAAATTGTTGCACGTCCTGCAGGACCAGCAGTTCTCGCGCCTCGGCGGCCGGTCGGTGATCAAAGTGGATGTCCGCATCCTGGCGGCGACCAATATTGACATTCCTGAAGCTCTTGCCAACAAGCGTCTGCGGGAAGACCTCTACTACCGGCTGAATGCCTTCACGCTTCAGATTCCTCCGTTGCGCGAGCGCAAGGAAGAAATTCCCATCCTGCTCAAGCATTTCATGGGACACATGGCGGAGCGCTATGCACGACCGCCGCTGCCGCTTTCTCCCAAGCTGCTGCAGGGTTGCCAGGACTACTCCTGGCCAGGCAATCTGCGCGAACTGAATAATTTCGTGAAGCGCTATCTGGTGCTTGGAGATGAAGACCTGGCGATCCGCGAGCTCGCTCCGAAAGGCGACGGCGCCGGGGCCGCTTGGGATGCGGCTCAACGGCATTCAGGCGAGACGATCGGCGGTTTGAAGTCGCTGGCCCGCAGCGCGAAAGACGAAGCTGAAGCCGAGGCCATTGCCAAAGCTCTCGAGGAAACCAACTGGAATCGCAAACGGGCGGCGGTCCTGCTAAAAATCAGCTATAAAGCATTGTTGTACAAGATTCGTCAATATGGCATTGCCGAGATGAAGAGTCATCACAAGCTTTCGGCGGGCGCGTAATCCCAGACTTTCCTAGGGAAGGCGACTGGTTCGTATTGACTGATCGTCTGTATTGAGTGACCCCGGTCACAAGCGAAGGTGAGTACAACATCTTGACACCTTCTGAGCCTGCTTCTATAGTGCCGGTGCTGCAAGTCCGAACGAGACCTGCGCAAAATGGGGATTCTGGCTTCTCCCGTCGGCCGGTCATCGGCTGCGCTTCTCCCACCCGCCGTCCCCATTCGACCAAAGGTTACGTGTGTCTTGAATCCAAGGAGCGCGTCATGCCTTCTCGCCGTTTGATTCTTAGCTTCGCCATAATGTCTTTCCTGGCCTTTTCTGTACCGATGCTCCAGGCGGAGAATCAGGGGTTTCAGCCGGTCTCGCCGGACGAATTAAAGATGACCAGCGAACCACAAGCCCCGGGTGCGCCCGCAATTATTCTGTATCGGCAGGTGGACCGCGACGATAACGGCCATACTTCGCACGAATATGACTACTTCCGGATCAAAATTCTGACGGAGGAAGGCCGCAAGTATGCCGACGTGGAGATTCCTTTCCTTAAGAGCAGGGAGAATGTAGTCAACATACATGCGCGCACAATTCGACCGGACGGCTCGATTGCGAATTTCGAGGGCAAGGCATTCGACAAGAGCATTGTCAAGGCGCGAGGACTAAAGTATCTGGCCAAGACTTTTACACTGCCGGATGTCGAAGTCGGCGGGATCATCGAATACTTTTACACCAGCGACTTCAGCGAGGACATTATCTATGATTCGAGCTGGATTCTAAGTAATGAACTGTTCACCAAATCTGCCAAGTTCTCCCTGAAACCCTACCGCACCGACTACTTTCCCTTTCATCTGCGGTGGAGCTGGAATTATTTGCCCAAAGGTACGGCGGCGCCGGCACAAGAAGCGGACAGACTTGTCCGCATGGAAGCCCATGACATTCCTGCTTTCCAAGCGGAAGACTTCATGCCCCCGGAAAATGAGTTGAAGTCACGGGTGGACTTTATCTACAGCCGCGACGAACCCGGCAGGGACGCTAACGAATTCTGGAAGAAAACAGGCAAGAGACTGAACGGAGAGTTGGAAGGTTTTGTTGGCAAACACAAGGCCATGGAGCAGGCCGTGGCACAGATTGTGGCCCCCGGCGATACGCCCGAGGTCAAGCTGCAAAAGATTTATGCCCGAGTGCAGCAAATTCGGAATACTTCTTTCGAGGTGCAAAAGACCGAGCAGGAACAGAAGCGAGAAAAAGAAAAAGACGCCGCCAACGTAGAAGATATGTGGAAACGAGGCTATGGTAATGGCGTCCAGGTCACCCGCCTTTTCCTGGCATTGGCACGAGCGGCGGGGTTCGAGGCTTACGAAGTATGGGTGGCGGACCGCAGCAACTACTTTTTCACTCCCGCTCTCATGGAAGATACAAAGCTCGACGAGAATGTCATATTGGTGAAGCTCGACGGCAAAGATGCCTACTTCGACCCAGGGTACGTATTTACTCCATTTGGGCTCCTGCCCTGGTCAGAGACCGGCGTGCAGGGTTTACGACTGGATAAAGATGGCGGTAGCTGGGTGCAGACGATGCTGCCGGAGAGTTCCGCATCGCGGATCGAGCGGAAGGCTGACCTCAGTTTAATGAAGGAGACAGGTTCTCTGGAAGGAAAGCTCACCGTCACCTACACCGGCCTGGAAGGAATGCGCCGGCGGATTGAGAAACGGAATGCAGACGACACGGAGCGGAAGAAGTTCCTCGAAGACGAAGTCAGAGGGTTTATCCCCGCGGCCGTCGAAGTCGAACTCACCAGTCAGCCCGATTGGAAGAGTTCCGCGGCTTCGCTGGTGGCTGAATTCAATCTCAAAATTCCGGGCTGGGCCTCCGGGGCAGGAAGACGCGCCCTGGTTCCGGTAGGCATCTTCAGTGCAGAAGAGAAGCACGTATTCGATCATGCCAACCGTGAACACGCAATTTATTTCGAATTTCCCAGCCAAAGGGTAGATGACGTCAGTATTGCGCTTCCCCCAGGTTGGCAAATCTCAAGCCTGCCACAGCCGCAAAATCAGGACGGGCATGTGATTGCGTACGCCATGAAAGTCGAGAATCAGAACGGGAAATTGCACCTGGCGCGGAGTTTGAACGTCGATTTTCTTTTACTGGACAAGAAATATTATGCCGCGTTACGGAATTTTTATCAGGAAGTGCGAACCGGAGACGAAGAGCAAGTTGTTGTGCAACCGGGAACAGCCACGGCAAGCAATTAAACTGCAAGCGCTTCGACGGTTCATTTTGGCCGCGCTGTTCGTGTCGGTCTCCGTGCCGCGTGCCCTGGCGGGCAGCGATGCCCCGCAATGGATGCACGTGCTCATGAACGCGCCGCTGCCAGCCCACGACGAGAAGACAGATGCCGTGCTGCTATATGCGGAAAGGAATGTAACGGTCCTCTCCGTGGACAAGATCAGGACACAAGTCCGCAAAGCTTACAAGATTTTGCGGCCCAGCGGCCGGCAATACGGCCAGGTATTTGTTCGCTTCAGCGCCCGGGATGAGAAAGTGACGAGCCTGCACGGTTGGTGCATTCCTGCCACCGGCAAGGACTATGAGGTCAAGGACAAGGAGGCGGTCGAACTCGCTGTCCCAAAGATTGAAGGAGCGGAACTGGTCAGTGACGTCAGAGCGAAGGCTATCCGCATTCCCGCGTCTGAACCGGGCAATATTGTCGGCTACGAGTATGAAATTGAAAAGCAGCCTCTGGTATTGCAGGATCAATGGGATCTTCAGGAAGAAAGTCCCGTGCGCGAGAGCCACTACTCACTCCAGCTACCGGCTGGTTGGGAGTACAAAGCTTTTTGGCTGAACTATCCCGAAGTTAAACCCGCATCTGGATCAGCCGCCTGGCAATGGGCGGTCAGCGACGTGAAGGGCGTGCGCGAAGAAGAAGAGATGCCACCCATGCAGGGAGTCGTTGGGCAGATGATTGTCTCTTTTCTGCCACCGGGCGGAGTTGAGGGTAAGGGGTTTTCAAACTGGCAGCAAATGGGTACGTGGTATTGGAACCTGGCCAATGGTCGACGGGATGCTTCCCCGGAGATCAAACAAGAGGTAGCTGCGTTGACCTCCGCAATTAGCGATCCGCTGGGCAAAATGCGGGCCATTGCCCAATTCGTGCAGCACGACATTCGTTATGTCGCCATCGAGTTGGGTATCGGAGGTTTTCAGCCACACGCGGCGCCGGAGATCTTCGCGCATCGCTACGGAGACTGCAAGGACAAAGCCACACTCATGAGTTCGATGCTGCGCGAAATTGGAGTGGACTCCTACTATCTCGTCATCAACTCCGAGCGCGGCACGGTGACTCGTGACACCCCAGCATACAATGCGTTCGACCACGTAATACTGGCGATCAGGTTGCCGTCTGGCCTAAGCGATAAGGCCCTGGTTGCAACCCTGCAGCATCCCCGGCTCGGGAATCTTCTGTTCTTCGATCCCACCAATGAGACCACCCCTTTCGGCCAAATCGGTGGATATTTGCAAGCGAACTACGGCTTGCTGGTTACGCCCGTAGGTGGAGAACTGATGCAATTGCCTGAGGAACCGGCGCCGATGAACAGTATTCAACGCACTGCCCAGCTAACCCTGGATCCAACTGGGACGCTGAATGGCACCGTGAGTGAGATGCGGGTCGGAGACCGCGCGTGGATCGAGCGCGAAAGGTTACGTACCGTCACCAAAGACATAGACCGAATCAAGCCAATTGAGAGTCTCTTGGCTGATTCGCTCTCGGAGTTTCGCATCACCAGCGCCAAGTTCATCAATCGCGTTCAAACCGATCTGCCCTTTGGGTTCGAATACTCTTTCCAGTCTCCGAACTACGCCAAACACGCGGGAGATTTGCTGATTGTGCGGCCGCGGGTGCTCGGAACCAAGTCCAGTGGTCTGCTGGAAACCAAAGAGCCGCGATTGTTTCCTGTTGAATTTCCGGGCCCAGCCCGGGATACCGACACTTTCGATATCACAGTGCCGGCGGGCTATTCTGTGGATGATTTACCGCCGCCGGTGGACGCAGACTTTAGCTTCGCCAGCTACCATTCCAAGTCGGAAGTGAAGGGAAATGTCATTCACTACACGCGTACGTTTGAAGTGAAACAGCTCAGCGTCCCCGTAAATAAGGCTCCGGAACTGAAAGAGTTCTATAGAATCATTGCGGGTGACGAGCGCAACACGGCGGTGCTGAAGCCTGTGAACCCGTAGCGCGGCGTTCGTAAAGCTGAACAGCAGTTATCCACACCCCGAACCTCTCAAGCTACTTCTGTCTGCCCACTCACGCATTTACACATTGTGTTTCGCTTTAGGGAGCCACGGGCCAGGGGGATCGCGCAAGATGGGCTGGGTCAGGCTGGAAGATGTGAATTTTGTGTCATTACAGAGAGCCATTTTTTGTGTTCAATGCGAACTACTCTGCGAGAACAATACGCCGGTCTGTTTGGCATGCGGGAGCCACGCGGTAATGAGCCTCTCGCGCCTGCTGGGTGGCTCGCTGCGCGGGCAACCGACTGCAAGCCTGATCGCCGACGTCGAACTAGACCGCTTGGTGCGCGACCTGCTGCAAACCGTGCCGGCGTCCTCGCCGGTTGGCAAAACCCAGCCAAGCGCTTCCTTTGCGACCCTTGCGCCCCGCCGTAATCACGTGCGGGCGATGGTGGCGGCGCCTGCTCCTGCCAGCATTCATCCCGAGATTTCCATCCGCGAATTTGACTTTGAGCCGGCGATCAGCGTCATGACCGAACGCGCTCAGGCGCTTACCGGCGCGACCGGCGCGGCCATCGCATTGCGCTGCGGCGAGGAGATCGTCTGCCGTGCCCGGGCCGGACGAACCGCTCCGGACCTTGGCATGCGCCTGCAGACCAACTCCGGAATTTCGGCGGAGTGCGTCCGCACCGGAGAGATCGTGCTGTGCAACGATGCCGAGAGCAATCCGCAGGTGGATGTCGCGATTTCCCGACGGCTGGGAGTACGCTCGATTCTGGCGGCTCCGCTACGCCACTACCGGCAGACGCTGGGAGTTCTGGAAGTTCTATCCTCGGTGCCTCACGCATTCAACAACCGCGATGTGGCTACGATGCAGTTGCTGTCCAGCATGGTGGTGGCGGCGATTTCACGCTTGTGCAGCAAACCTCACGTTCGGCAGGCATTGTCGGCATAGCCGGCCAGATCACATCAGCTGGTTCGCCCTACTGCACCACAAGCTGCACAGTCGTACTGCGCACAGCCGACCCCGAGGTAGCGCTGACGGTCAGCGTATAGGTTCCGGCAGGAGTACCGGTCGTAGTGCTGCTTGGAGGACTAGTCCCGCAACTCGCCGACAGGGCAAGGGAAACCAAAAACATTCCCGCGAGAATGCTCAACAACCAGCGGCGCCGGCGCGACGTTGGGCCGCCGACAATCCCCAGCAGCGCCAATCCCGAGACCGGCAAGAGCAAGGCATAGAAGGGGCGGTTCGGACGGCGCAGTTCGGCGGTCGTAGTCACCCGTTGCGTCGTGTTGATGTTCAGGGTTGTCTGTTGCGGGCCATTGTTGAGATTGGAAAGCGAGCTGGTGGTAAACGCCGCACTAGCCCCGCTGGGAAGCCCCGATCCAACCGAGAAGGAAACGGTGTTGGGAATAGCCCCGGTGGGAGTAACAGTCACCTGATAGCTGGCCACAGAACCGGGGGCGACAGTCTGGCTGGCTGGCGCCACGCCGATATTGAAATCATTTACCGCAGCGCTCGCACTGGCAGAAGCCTGGAAACTCGATCCCAATACGCTCACATTTGCGCTATTTCCCAGGTTCGGCAGTGGAGTTGTGGAAGGCGGAGCGGGCGCTACCGGCGTCAGCACCACCGTTACCACTGGTCCTGTGCTGCCGGTCGGAGTCGTCGCCACGCTGCCCAGGTTGCACTGCACAGAAGACCCGGTCACTGCTCCGCACGTTCCCGGACTTGCCGTTGCCGAGCTAAATGTGGCCGTGCTGGCTGACGGAAGATTGTCGGTGAACGTTACTCCATTCGCCGTATCCCCGGGGTTCGTAATTGTGTACTTGTAGGTGACTGCGCTGCCTACTCCCACCGGGCTCGGGCTTGCGGTAGCGGTCATGGTCAAGCTGAGCGAAGGCCCAAGTTTGCTGACGAATGCGTCACTGGAGCCAGCTCGCGAACCTTGAAATGGATTCTTCAAGGGAAAATTGCCGGACGTGGTTTCGCCTGCAACGTACGCGGCCCCCTGGGTGTCCAATGCGATGGCTGTTCCCATATCGGCCCCGCTGCCGCCCAGGTAACTAGAGTAACTGGGGCAAGTCACCGGCGGAGTCGCTGTCGAGTCAGGTACACATACAGTGGTTGCGGTCGTATTAAGACTGGCAACGAAGGCGTCTCTGCCTCCCCCCGAAGATCCTTGTACGGAATTTTGTGCAGGGAAGTCGTTGGAGTCGGTCCAACCGGTTACCCGCGCCCCAGCCACGCTGTCAACGGCGATTGCCGTGCCGGCATCATTGCCTGCGCCGCCCAAGTAGGAGAAATAGATCAATGACACTGCAACCGGGCTTGCCCCCGCCACCGGCGGCGTGAAATTGCTGACCTTCGCTACGAAGGCGTCCGTGGCTCCGGAAGAAGTTGGACAGCTGGTCGGATTCAGATTCGAGTCGTTCGGGCAAGGCTGGAAGCCTACCGTCCCTATCGCAACCGGGAAATCGGTCGAGGTCGTGGAGCCGGTGATGTAAGCAATCCCTCCGCTATCCACCGCGATGCCGTAACCTACATCACTGCCCGTGCCACCCACGTACGTCGAGTAAAGAAGTTGGGCTCCGGTAGAAGCCGCAGGATTGATCTTGGCGATGAAGGCATCGGTAGCCGTTGGCGGAGTCGAGGGACAACTGGTCGAGGTGTTGCTGGTGGTTGCACTGGGCACATCCAGACACGCCTGTGCTGCATTCAGAATGGGGAAATCATTTCCGTCCGCGCTTTGCGGGCTGGCCTGGGTATCGAGGAAGTTTGTGCCTCCGGTGATGTACACGTTGGGCGTTGCGTTCGTGTCCACGGCAACTGCCCCGCCGATCGCCACGCCGTTAGCCGGGTTCCCGCCGCCAAAATAGGTCGAATATGGAACGCTGCCGGTTCCTGAACTGGCCGGGTCCACCTTGGTCAAAAAGAACTGATTCGTGGCCAGGGATTTGGTCTGAATGGCGCCGATGGTGGCCGGAAACACCACACTCCCGGACGGCGTGTCCGTGGAAGTCGTGGTTCCGGTTACGTAGGCTTTACCCTTGACATCCAGCGCGATCCCCGTCGCGACATCGGTGCCGCTGCCGGAAAGATAGGTCGAATAGGTGACCGTTCCGCCGGCATCCAGTTCGGTGACGAAAACGTGCTTGTTCCCGTTGGATTCCGGAGATGACTGATAGCCTTTAACCGTTGGGAAATCCGTTGAATTCGTCGTCCCGGCGACGACGACGTTGAAACCTGTGTCCACCGCCACGCCGGCAGGTGTATCGGTTGCGCTTCCGCCCACGTAAGTGGTAAAGGCGACCGACGACCCCAAGTTGTTCAGCTTGGTGACAAACACGTCAGCCGGGCCGCTGACCGTGTTGCTGGTGGGCGGCGTGCCGGGGCTGGGGAAGTTCACCGTGGAAGTTGTCGCCCCGGCCACGTACATGTCCAGCGCGGAATCGACAGCGATTGCCGGGCAGCCTGGGGTGAAAGCGGAACCCGTAGTCGCGGAACAGCTCTCCGCCCCACTTCCGCCGAGATAGGTCGAGTAGCTAAGCACCGGATCGATTACCAGCGTCCGGCGGCGATCATAGGCGCCCACTTCAAAGCCAACGCTGCCATCGGCGCGCTGCACGAAACGGCCGTTAACGCGATGCTTCGCTCCGTCCAATTCCTGATAAATCTGGGGCGAATCGAAATGGACTTCGCCATTTCCAACCGCAAGTACAAGCTCTCCTTTAGGGTTGACTGCGATCTTGTGGACGCCGCCGAAGATCAACCCGATCCGATGGGGATCGGCTTCGGGAGCAACTTCAAAGTCGTACTCCAGTTTTCCCTGATTGCCGTGGTAAATCAAATTAATTCCCGGGTAAACCTGCTCGTAGCGCACGCCCGCGTACTGCGGTACATTGCGGTGCCAGTGTGCTGGATTGCTTCCGACGAAATAATTGCTCTTGCCGGGAAGTAGTTCTGCGCCGAAGACGTGCGGATCATCGTTTGCTCCAACGAGCGCCATTTCGACAACGGCGGCGGTTTTCGGCGACGACTGCAGTGCCAGGACCGCTTTGCTTTCTGTCAAAAACAAGCCATAGCCACTGCCCCGGGCGAGGAATTTTATGTGGGCATCGCTCTGACCCTGGTTTTGCTCAAAAACCAGCGGAAATCGGCTATATGCCAGATGAACCGGCGGAAGACCATTTAGGGGTGGAGTTTGCCTAGAAATCGCCGGTTTGGAGGCTCCGCCCGCTGTTGCGGACGTCGTCGGATGCAGGGGGGCAAATCCCAAAAGCGCGGCGCCAGCTCCAACCAGCAGCGCAACGGCTGACAAAACCCGGGCCGATACTCTGCCCCTACTCACCCCACGGCAATTCAATGTCACAAGCTCCTCCGATTATCCGGTGTCATGGCGAGGGAAAACGAACGGCGCACCCGCAGAACTCCGGCTGGCGCCCATAAAGCGGCATGCGTGATGATCATCAGAAACTGAGTGAAAAAATAAATAACTACTTAAACATCTGACGGATAGCCTGTCAAGCTGCGGCCCCGCCTCAGGGCCTTGTCTTGCTCAGATGCGGCTAACTTCGCGCCAAGATGCCGGAGTTCAAAAAGTCTTTGCTACCTCCGATGCAGGCTAGGCGACCGGCGCGCGCTTTTAGTTTCGGCAGGGTTAACCGAAGCAATTCCTCCCGTGGTTAAGTTGTTGCAAATGTTCGCTGATTCAGGGAGTCTTGGGTGCAAGCCACAGGCAATTCAGCGCTGTTGATCGCTTCTCGTTGGCGTGGCTTCGCGCAGGCAGGAAGACGCAATGGAAATGGCCCCGGGAAATGAAAGTGCGCCGTTGGCTGCTCCTCAGGAGCGCCGGGCCACGCGCCGCTTCGATATGCGGCTGCCGGCGACGGTGAAAACCACCGGCGGCGATCCGCACGAACTGCCCACCGAAACTCAAAACGTCAGCGCGCGCGGCGTCTTTCTCTACCTGGACCGCGCGGTCGAACCGGGTACTCGCCTGGAGGTCACCTTGACCTTCCCTCCGCACATCACTCAGACGGACTCGGTTCGTGTTCGTTTTCTGGCGCGAGTCTTGCGGATCGAACGAGGCCCCCTTGCCGGTATCGGGGTGGCCGCATTTATCGAGGAATATGAGTTCGTACGTTCCAATACTGCCGACCCGCTGAGTGATTTCAAAAAGCAATTAGCTTCCTTTCCAGTTTCAAACCGAGCGTGGAGTCCTGCTGTACTGGGCGAAGGTACGCATCACTTTGCCTTCGGTACACAGTTCCATCGTTTCCGCGGCCACCAGGGTGTTGACTGAACGATATACAACCGTCACCGTCCGAATTCCTGCGCAGGTGAACAAGTGCTCAAATTGGAGATCTGGAAACCGCTCCAGCGCCCGCCCGAAGTATTTTCGCAATGCCGGAATCGACAGAATGGTTCCATCCGGGTTTCCCGCCAGGCTCATCACGAAGGGCGAAGTAAATTCAATGTCGGCAGCATAATGCGAGCAAATGCGGTCGAGATCGTGGCTGTTCCAGGCCGCAATCCAGTCCCGAGCGAAGCGGTCGGCCCATTCCTCAGAGAGTGGGAACAATCCCATTCTGTCTCCTCTAGTTTCATGACTCGCCTGTTTTGCCGGCGAAGATTGATGGTGAATGAACAAGAATACAACCGGATACAATGTCCTCGGGCAATGAGGGGAAGCCTGCTAGGCCTGCTTGTTCAATTCGCGCATTTTACGGCGTACGCGCTGGTAGCGCCGGACCACGGTGAAAATATAGCCCGAATGAATGGCCCAGGTAGCGATGTAGGCGGCATAGAGATAATGCGTATTCATCGCGATCCTCCGGGCTGCAGCAGGGATTCCAGGGCTTCGGTTTCATCCACTTCCTGCTGCATGGTTTCCACGCGATAGCGCGCCCAGAACACCAGCCCGCCCAGGCAGAGGAAAGCAGCCCAGTTGATGATCCACACATGAAGCATGCCGGGATCAATCGAGCCTCCGCCGCCAACCACCGGCTGCGGATGTTGCGTGCGGAAAAACCAGATGGAGAAGTAGACCAGCGGAATGTCCAGCGCGCCAATTACCGCCAGTACCGCCGCGAGCACCGGCGCCTGCCCGCCAGTTGAGAAGCGGCGCAGAACCAGGTAGCTGACGTAGATCAGCCACATGACCAGCGTCGAGGTGAGCCGCCAGTCCCAGGTCCACCAGATTCCCCAAACCGGCCGCGCCCAGATAGGCCCGGTCACCAATACAATCGTGCAGAAGACGACGCCAAGTTCCGCCGCGGAAACGGCCACCGCATCCGCCTTTGGATTACGGCGAACCAGATAGACAATCGACGCCACGAAATTGGCGAAGAAAAACACAAACGACGTCCACGCCGAAGGCACGTGGTAGTAGATGATGCGATAGACATCGCCCTGCATTTGATCGGTGGGCGCGACGAACAGAGCTTGATAGCCCGCGTAGCCCAGGAAGGCAGCCGTTAGCACGGCCAGGATAGGGAAAGCGCGTTTCATTCCGCTTGTAACACCGTTTCGAAGAGAAATAAGCTGACAATAGTAAACACCACATCATAGGCCACAAGCAACGCTATCCAGAAACTCGTTGATTCCTCGCCCGTCAGGACAGCGGAAGTCGCCCGCACCATGGCCAGCAAAGCCGGGATGGAAATCGGGAACAACAGCAGCGGCAGCATGATTTCCCGGCTGCGTGTGCGCAGCGACATGGCGGAAAAAAATGTCCCATTCACCACCAGCGCCCATGTTCCCAGGGCTGCCACGGGAACCATCTGCCACACCGGGCCGAGGGCTCGTAAATTGTAGAAAACCACAAAAAGCGGGGTCATCAGCCCTTCCAGGATGACGACAAAAAGAAAGTTTCCCAGAGCCTTCGCCAGGAAGAGCGAGTTCGGCGGCGCCGGAGAAACGCGGTAAGCATCCAGCACCTGATTACGCAGCTCCCGCGCCCAGGTCTGATTCAGCGCCACCACCGCGGCAAACAAGAACGCCACCCAGACCAGGCCACCGACAATCTGCCGCGATTCTTCCGCCCGGGGATCGAAAGCAAAGCTGAAGATGACCACCACCAGCAAAGAGAAAAACAGCATGGCGTTGATGGCATCCTTGGAACGCCATTCCAGGCGGATGTCTTTGACCAGCGTAGCGGCGGTGACGTTGGGAGCTCTATTCATTCGTTCGAGACTTGGCATTTAGCAATTGGCAACTAGCAATTGGCATTTAGCGCTCCGTCCGCCTGGTAAAAGAGCCAAATGCTAATGGCTAACAGCTAAGTGCTAACGGCCAATTGCTGGGTTCTTCTCAAAATCAGTCCTGCATCCATCCAAACAAACTCATCCGCAACTTTTTCCAATAATGCGGCCTGATGAGTCACCACAAAAACAGTCTTGCCCGAATTGCGCATTTCAGCCAACAAGCCGACCATCTCCTGCGCCGAATGAATATCCACGTTCGAGAAAGGTTCGTCGAGCAGCAAGATCTCCGGATCATTCAGCAGGGCGCGCGCCAGCGACATTCTCTGCCGCATTCCCTGCGAATACTGCCCCACCGGCCGCTCCAACGCCGGGTCCAGCTTAACCGCGCGAATGGCCGCTGCGCAGCGCTGATCGTCGTCGACTCCGTACAAACTCGCGAAATAGCGCAGATTTTCCATGCCGGTCATTTCGTCATAGAGCAGGGAAGGATGCGCCATGTAGCCAATTCTGTGGCCTACGGCACGAATATCATTCGATCCCAGCAAGGTGACCGTGCCCCTTGTGGGCCGCGCCAGCCCGGCGACGGTGCGCAGAAGCGTCGTCTTCCCGGCGCCGTTATCTCCGAGAATGGCATACAGACGGCCCGGCGCAAACTCGGCAGTCACGCCGCGCAGCGCCGCAAAGCGTCCGAATTGCTTGACGAGGTTGCTCACCGCAATAGCGGCATTCCCCGCAGAAGTTTCCGGGTGGTCGCTGGTCACAGGCGGCACGAGAACGCGAAAAGATTCGTCATTCTGCCCCTGAGTGTACCTAAGGAAGAGGATCTATGCACGGGCCTGCAGGCGGAATGAAAGCTTACTTTGAGGAAACGTCTCGAACGCTCCTCGCTGTTCGCGAATCGAAACTCTCTAGTTCGCTGCCGCAGGCGCGCCCTGAACCTGAGACATGCTCTTGGTAGGCTGACTGGTCGGCGTGCCGTTGGCCGGGGTGCCCGGTTGTGCCGGCGCATACTTGGAAGCGCATTTGGCCTGGATCTCCGTCGCGTGGAAAACGCCATCCTGATCGAAACGGCCCGATGCCATGGCTTGTGAGTTGTCCTTGAAGGTATCCGGCGGCGGCTCTGTCCCGCGGTAAGCGACATGCAGGATCTGGTCGTTTTCTACCAGATCAAAATCCAGTTTTGTACCGCTACGTTTGATGGAGCCGGGCTGGACATTGCCCGCGACACGCAGCCGCTTGGCGTAGGCGGCATTGCCCATCCCGCGTAGCTCTTTGATGGTGACGTAGTAGCTCTTGCTCTCCTGCACGCCGGTATAGGCCAGATATCCCAACGCGAGTAGAACGACCACAATTGCTGCGCCAAACTTGAGGAAATTCTTGTTGCCGCCTGCCATCGAAAGCACCTCTGTCCTCAAACTTTATCTCCGGGGCTGGAACGGGTCAAGGATCATACTGCGCGGCGGTAAAGGATACAGAAATTCATATACCAGAATGATAATTCGTAGGGTATCTGCTGACAACGTGCAGAAAGAGCTAGTCGCTGGCACTGTAAGCCATTGAAATTATTAGAGATCGTCATTCTGGGCCCATCTTTGCTTGAGTGGGCGAAAAACTGCCGTAAGAAGAACAACCAATGGTACTCCGTGATCGGGTTCGACCCCGCTGCAAAGAAAGGAATCTTCGCCACATGAAGCGCCTCGTCATGTCCCTCAAAGGTGCCGTTAAAGGCAGTATTCATCTGCCCCATATCTTCGCCAGCCTCTTTCTGTTCTCATTGATTGGAGGAATGCTAGGACAACAAGCCGCTGCCCAAGCCACATCTGGAATTACAGGAGTCGTCGTCGACGCTTCCGGAGCTATCCTGCCTGGGGCAGACGTGAAACTTACTAACGCGCACACGGCGTTCTCCAGTGCGACCAAGACAAACGACGTTGGAGTATATCAATTTTCTAATGTGCCGCCGGCTACCGGATACGTCCTTTCGGTTACTAGAGCGCAGTTTCGCACTGCGAGCTATTCCAATCTATCTCTCGGCGTCGGAGTCACCGAAACCAGAAACGTAAAGATGGAAGTTGGTAATGTGAGTGAGGTCGTGGAAGTAACAGCTGCTGGCGAAGGTACGGTAAACACCATTGATGCCAGTATTGGGAATGTAATTACGGCCAAGCAAGTTGCGGACCTGCCCAGCCTCTTCCGTGCAGACGCCTCCAATCTCTTGCAATTGCAACCTGGCGTCCAGGCCCCGCCGGGGGGATCGGATGCGCAGTATGGTTCCGTAACCGGCTCTCGTGCTGACGCCGGCAACATTACTCTGGATGGCTTGGATGTGAACGATGAAACCATCGGGCAGGCATTTACTACCGTCGGTCGAGCTCCTATTGATTCGATCGCGGAAGTTCGGACTATCGTAGGACAGGCGGATGCCAGTTATGGGCGCAGCGGCGGGGCCCAGGTGGACCTGGTAACCAAGAGCGGAACCAACCAATGGCATGGAAGTGCTTCCGAGTTCAATCGTGTCTCGGTAATGGCAGCAAATGACTTCTTCAATAATCTCTACGGAATTCCTAAAGGTCAACTGACACGAAATCAGTTCGGCGGAAGCATTGGCGGTCCGATTATCAAGAACAAGCTGTTCTTCTTCTTTGACTACTTGGGCCGGCGAGATGCGATTGGAGGAACACAAAACATCGCCGTTCCCCTCGATCCCTTTCGCAATGGCGGCCTTTCCTACATCAACAACGGCCCCGGTTGCACCGCCGCAGCCACCATAGCGAGTCAACCCGGTTGTATCACCACATTGACGAGTGGTCAGGTGGCAGCGCTTGATCCCTGTAGCGATCCCAGCGTTTGCCCTACCCCAGGCGCCAATCAGGCCCTGCTTGATTTCATCGACAGCCGCTACCCGGAAGCGCAGCCCAACAACAACAGCGTTGGCGACGGTGTCAATACCGGCGGCTTTGCCTTTACGTCGCCATCGTATGTTCATCAGAACACGTACGTCACCCGCCTGGACTTCAAGCCTTCGTCAAACCACAATCTCTTCGCGCGCGGCACCGTCGACCGGGACAACAGCACTCAAACGCCGCGAGCATTTCCGCAAGACCCTGCCACGCTCACCTCGATCATTAACCAGAGCGTCACCTGGGTAGCCGGAGATACCTGGCTGATTAATCCCAACATGACGAATCAGTCGTCGTTCGGGATGTCACGTCAGGTATATGACTTTCCGACTAGCTTCGCCCCTTCCGCGCCGAACCTGTTCGGCTTTACGAGCGCTCTGTCCTCGCCTTATGGAGATTTTCGCGGGCAAAGCCGCAACGTGCCCGTTCCTGAATTTCGCGACACTTTCAGCTGGAGTAGGGGTAAGCACACCTTTCAATTCGGCGCAGACATTAAGCCAATTCGGGTGCATTCTACGAATGTGAATGATATTAATTTTCCGACCGTGGGTTTGTCGTCGTTGATCACGAACCTGAATTCAACACTGCGGCCTGGTGACATTCTGAACGACCCGAGCGCCAGAGCCCAGTGGGACAATAATTTCACCACTCTCCTCGGTCGGTATGCCAGCATGACGTCGCAATACAATTACGATGTAGATGGAAACCCGGTACCGCAAAACTCGCCTGCAGTACGGGACTTCCATTACAACGAATACGAATTCTATGCGCAGGACACCTGGCACGCCCGTTCTGATCTGACTTTTACCTACGGGTTGCGGTGGAACTATCACGGGGTTCCCTTCGAGGCAAACGGCTTTCAATCCGTTCCGACTGTTTTCGCACAACAACTATTCGATATCCGTCAGCAAAACGCCCTCAACGGCATCAATGGCCCGGACGCGGTGCCCTTTGTGAACTACGTACTGGGCGGCCCAGCCAACAAGGGGCCAAATTACTACGGTTCCGATTGGAAAGACTTCTCTCCACGCCTGGGCATCGCTTATTCGCCTTCCTTCACCCAAGGCTTCTTGGGGAAAGTTTTCGGTGATCGTAAGACCAGTATCCGAGCCGGAGCTGGCTTGAGCTATGATCGCGTTCTCAGTACTTTAAGCTTTGAAATTGACGAAGTGAGCCAGCTGTTTGCTAGTTCCTTTACGCAGCAATATGGAGTTTCGAACGACCCACGGGCTTCTTTACAGACAGACCCGCGTTTTACCAGCATAACTTCCCCGCCGCCACTGCCGCCGGCAGGTACGATTCCTCGCCCCGCAGTTACTCCCTATGTCGATACAGAGGCTAACGTCGGTTGCTTTTTCCCAACTGCCGGCGGTCTTTGTGCAACGGGACTGGAGGATTTCGGTACCCTCTTTCAGCTGAATAACCCTTTGAAAACTCCCTATGCCCTTACGGTTTCCTTTGGCGTGCAGAGGGAACTACCCGGCAATCTCATGTTTGAGGTGGATTACTTTGGCAAATTTGCCCATCGCCTGATTGCAGTCGGAGATCCCGCCCAACAGACCAATTTCAAAGATCCGGCGTCTGGACAGTTTCTCAAGGATGCCTTTGGAAACATCCAGCGCGCTCTGCAGTCCGGTGGGTTCCCGGACGACCAGCCGTGGTTTGAAAATCAAATGGGTCAAGCGCTCGGCGCATCCTGCGAAGACGTCTTTGGTGCCAGCTGCACGACCTTCCTGGCTTCGGTCATTCCCGATCCGTTCATCGTCGGCGATCTCTCTACCGTTGACTTGGAGCTAGCCACTGCAGGTTTGATTCTGCCGAATACCGGCCTGGATTCGCAGGCTGGCACGGTGGCCAATGTGGGAAATTTTGGAATCTCAAGCTATAACAGCCTGATTGTCACCCTCAGGAAGCGGTTTTCTCGCAACCTGCAATTTGACATTAACTATGCCTATGCACACTCCATTGACAACGTTTCCGACATCACGAACGATGCAATAGGGTGGAGCTATAACGGGCAGGGCTTGATCTGTGACTTGAGCAATTTGCGGCTTTGCCGTGCCAGTTCGAATTTCGATGCGACGCATACGATCAGCGCCAACTACATCTATCAACTACCAATCGGTCGTGGCCAGAGCGTTCTCGGCGACAGCCCCCGTTGGGCAGACGCCCTGATTGGTGGATGGGAAACTTCGGGTATTGTTTCCTTCCATACCGGATATCCGTGGAATACTACCGCGTCGTCGTTTCCCATCGACTTCACTCAAGAGGCCCCGGCAGTTTTCGTGGGAAGCTCTTCTGACGTCAAGCGAAAAATTCACGTCGAGAATGGCCAGGTGCAATTCTTTGCTGACCAAAACTCGGCGCTGAATGCTTTCAACTATCCATTCGGAGGCAACACTGGCGACAGGAACGTTCTTCGCGGGCCGCGTTACATCAACGTGGACATGGCGGTCTTGAAGAACTTTAAGATGCCTTGGTCCGACAATCACATATTGCAATTCCGCGCAGAGGCCTTTAATGTCTTCAATCATTCAAACTTTAACGATCCGACTTCGGATCCGGGTTTGTATGGTTCTTACAATTTCAGCAGTAACAGCATCAGCAATCCATCCCAGTACGGGGTTCTGACGAACCTGGCGCATGACAACCGTCAATTGCAGCTAGGTTTGCAGTACACGTTCTAGAGAGTAGTTCAAGTTGAAAAGTGGCCGGTCTCAGCTCCAGTCCGCGACCGGCCGTTTTCTTTGGTAACCACACCACGCTCTTCTTGGCCGAACTTTCCCGCTTTTCCATTTACAATCGTGAGTTGTCCAATCCATTCCAAGGGCCCTTATGATTCATCCCTGGCACGACGTTACTCCCGGGCACGAATTGCCGCGCGAGTTCTACTCGGTGATCGAAATCCCGTTCGGTTCCAGCGTGAAATATGAGCTCGACAAGACCAGCGGCCTGATCAAACTCGACCGCGTGCTTTATTCCGCTGTTTACTATCCGGCGAACTACGGATTCATCCCGCAAACTCTAGCGGAGGATGACGACCCGCTCGACGTGCTCGTGCTCTGCCAGGAAACGGTGGTGCCGCTCACTATCATTCACGCCCGCACTATCGGCCTGATGACCATGATTGACGCCGGCAAAAAAGATCACAAGATAATTGCCGTAGCCACCCAGGACCCGGAATTCAATTCCTATCAGGAAGCCAAGGAGATGCCCTCGCATCGTCTGCTCATGCTGCGCCGCTTCTTCCAGGACTACAAGCAACTGGAGGGGAAAGCGGTCGAGGTGGATGAGATCCGCTCGGCAGCCGAGGCCTATCCGGTTATTATCGACGCGCTGCACCGCTACAGCGAGCAGCGCCGCAAGGGCTTTGGGAATGGCGAAAAGCACTAACTGCGGCGCTGTCGATAGGGAGTACGGAGGTTAGCAGTTCAATTACAATGAACAGGGTGCCTGTATGCAGGCCGGGATGGCGGAATTGGCAGACGCGCATGGCTTAGGACCATGTGCCCAAAAGGCGTGCAGGTTCAAGTCCTGTTCCCGGCACCAAATCTTCGGCTAGCCTAGGATCGGGGAAGATGGGCTAGTCTATTTTCTCGCCCAGCTCGACTAGCTTGGATTTCAAGGTTCCCAGATTCTCGTCCAATTCCCGGTTTTCGTCTTTCGACAGGGACACGCGACCGACGAAACGTAGAACCGCGTCATAGGCAGCACGTGCATTTCTGGCATTGCGCGATCTTTTCTCATCTTCAGAAGCCAGGGCGATGTTTGCCAGAGTATGGCCGGTGTCGACTTCCGAGCGAAGAAACCCCATGCCGCTTTCTCGCGCCTTCTCCACGTTCTTGTGGATCTTCGCCATGGTTCCACGGGACGGTTGTTGGATGCCGGGAGATTCAGAGCCGGTTTACCCGAAAAAAGCGGAATCTAAGTGACGCGCCTTGGCGCTTCGAAACGTCCCGGGCTGGTGTTTCAATATTGCCATGACAATCGGAAATATACGTCGAACTTGGCGGGACATCGCTGCTGAGCTCATAAATGAGCCTGATCCCGGAAGGGTCGCCATGCTTACGACTGAGCTGGCCAAGGTATTGGAGGAAGGCGATTGCGCAACGGACGAGCTTGACTACCCGGGGCCGATGACAAAGGCAGCCTAGAAAGTAACTGCGCTCTCCGACGATTTGGCAGGGGCAACCTTTTTGTCATTAAGATGCCGCCACACAATCGTTGGGGATAACCACGGTGCGGTGCGAGCGACACGGAATTTCATCAGCACGTAAGGGAAGTACCCGTAGAAGTCACTCGTGCCTACCAGGTTCCGGATATCCGAATAGGTGAAGAAGCAGGTGTGCGTCTCGTTCTCCAGCTGCGACATCGGAATCCCGATAGCTTCGATCAGGCGGAAGATCCAAAGATCGTGGTTGGGCGTGGTCATGACCAGCGATCCGCCGGGCTTGAGAACCCGTTTGAACTCCCCAATCGTAAATGCCGGGTTGCGTAAATGCTCGATTACTTCCGAGCACCAAATCAAATCAAACTCGTCGTCGGCGAAAGGAAGTACCGCATTTGCATCCAGGGTGAGGGCGCTGGGGTAGTGGGGCTCAATATCAATTGCCACAACGTCATAGCCGCTGTTTTTGAGCTTTTCCGACCAATAACCATCCCGGCATCCTACATCGAGCGCCTTTTTTCCATATCCAAAACCCACCAAGCCGAAAGCGATGGACTTGCCTTTGGTGGTATAGCGCAGCTCGTATTGTCCAAAGTCGAACGGCAGCTTTTTCAGCGTCCGCACAAGTCTACGTAACATAAGGTTTTTGGAGCTATGCCATTCCCGTAAGCTCCTTGCGCACAACTTTCGTTCCTTCGACCAACGACTTCAACTTCAAAACTGCCAGCCACCGCGGAAGCTGGAACAATCCGCAATCGGGGACCAGGGTCATCTTCTCGGCGGGAGCGTATTTCAAAGCTTCGCGGATGCGCTGGGCGACATCTTCGGCACTCTCCACGTGAAAGGACTTGATGTCCACCACGCCCACCCCGACCTCACGGTGCGCAGAGATTTCTTTCAGCAGGCCGATCTCCTTCATCTCGCGATTGGCGAACTCCAGAACCAGTTGATCGCAGTTGACCTTGAGCAGTTCATCCAGCATCCACCCGTAATCCCGTTTCCCCCGCGGCCGGCTCGCCAGGTTTCCGAAACATACGTGGTAGCCGATTTTGGCTTTCACGCCTTCAATGGCAGCATTCAGCAGCTTGGTGTACTCCGGCAGTTCGCCGGTCACGATTGCGGCGGAGGGCTCGTCAATCTGGATGAAATCCGCCCCCGCCTCGACCAGCGCTTTGAGTTCGGCATTGAGGACCGGCACAAACTCCCAGTACAGCTTGGTGCGGCTGGGATAGATGGGGTCATCCTTGAGGCGAATGTGGATGGAGAGCGTCACCGGGCCTGGGCAGGTGGCCTTGGTTTTGCTTTTCGTATGTTGCTTCAGATATTTGAACTCCTCGACAATCCCCAGGCCTTTGGGAAATGTGAGCGGAGCCACCGGACGATACCGTGGAACGCTGTCGTACCCGTACACACCCATCTTGCGCAGCGGCTCCAGCTTTTCCAGCCCGGCCATGCGGCGATAAAAGCTCTGCACGAAGTACCAGCGCCGCATCTCGCCGTCAGTAATGATGTCAATGCCCGCCGACTCCTGGTCCATGATGGCAATGTTGACCGCATCGTCGAATAGTTCCCGGCGGTCGGTTTCTCCGAATTTGCCGGCTTCAATCGCTTCCAGGCCGGCGAGCATCCAGCCGGGATATGC
>CAWHVI010000021.1:0-18730 GCA_963832765.1 uncultured Acidobacteriaceae bacterium
TCACTACTCCAGATTGGTCTAGAATTTCAAAGGCGAACCTCAAGTTTACCGGATTTTCTCCGTTCCCGCCAACCTCCTGGCGCGCGGGCAATACTGATATTGACATCAGCTTCCCAGTAGGAATACAGTCCAGCATTTTGAAGCCATCTGACGCTTAATGTCAATGCGGGTTATATCCCCATCAGAATTTGTAAACCTGTCAAATAAAACATGGGTTCCTTCTATGAACAGACGCGCGTTTATCGTTTCCACTGCGCTCGCAGCCGTCGCTAAAGCATTAAGGCTGGAGGCAGCTTCCAAAGAACCCGCCCGCGTGCGCTTGAGCGCCTATGCTCCACGTTACGCCAATCAGGGATGGTTTGGATATCTGCTGGATAAAAGTGCGGCGGACAAACCGCTGCAAATTGGCGATCGCACTTTTGAACACGGGGTGAGCTGCTACCCTCCGAGCGATCTCGTCTTCTTTCCCGGCGGGCTTTATTCCAGGTTTCAGGCATGGGTGGGAATCGATACAGCTCCCACAGGATGCAAAGGTGCGCCCACCTTCTTCACCGTGATGTCTGATGGCAAGAAAATTTATGACAGTGGCCCGATGCTGGCAGCCACTCCTGCGCAGCGCGTGGACGTTGATATCAGCGGCGCGAATGTGCTGCGCTTGTCCGCCAACTATATTGACCCGGACCACTCCCCGGCCCGCGGCAAGTGGGTGGATTTCCCCCCCGATGACGAGCTTCCGGGACTCAACGTTGATTGGGCGGAGGCGGAGTTTATTACGAGCCCTTCCCCCGCTTCGGTCGAGCCGCCGGTTCCGAAAAAGGTCTTGCGGAAAATTCAGAGCGGCGACGTGCAGTTCACGGCCGGGGGCAGCATGTTGGCCGGCGTCGAACTAGCCAACGGAAAACGCATCAACCTGCAAGGTTCCATCGCAATAGCTCCCTATGCAAAGCCTTGTGCAGACGCCGCAACCCGCACTTCAGTCGATTTTCGCAGTGAACCAGGCGGATTGGCGTGGGATTGGGAATGCGAGTCGTCATCCACTAAGCCGTGGACCGTGCCGGTTGACACCGTCTTCAGATGGCCGGACCCAGCACACGCAAAAATTTGGTTGCCCTGGGGATATGGCGATGAATGGCAAGACCCTCTTATTCCGCAACCTTTTAAAAACGAGACCTATGAATACGGGTCTTTCGGCCTTCGGCCGGGCGGTGTGCCATTGCCAATGGCCACAATCATCGATGAAAGCCGGGGCGTTGGGGTCACATTCATCCAGTCTCCTGAAGACGTGTTGATCAATATGCAGATCTCGACAACCGACAAGGGCGAGGTCCGTTTCTCTCGGGCATTCAACCGCTTTGGAGGCTCATCGGGCAAAGTCTCGTTTCATATGGACATCATTGTCCATGAGCCCGATTTTCGGGCGGGACTGCGGTCCATTGTGGAGCGTTATCCAAAGTACTTTGAGACTGGCAAGCTGGGCCAACAGGTGGGCGGTGGCGGCGCCTATTCCGGATATGAAGGCCCGCTCGACGCCGAAAAGTTGCGCGCCATGGGATTCACCATGAACTGGAAAGCCAGCATCGATTTTCCGTACATGGGGCAGTTTCTACCGCCCGTCCCCGACGACGAGAAGTGGGACCGGTTCGCCGGCGGTGGGCCGGGCGGATTCAAAGATAGCGACGAGGGCAGGTTTGGCCAAACTTCCATCCGCCAGATGCGGAAATATTCCACCGCTATGCGGGCTATGGGCTTCCACGTTCTGAACTATTTCAACGTCACAGAATTTGGAAGCCACATTTTCTATCCAGCGCCCGAAAAACCTAAGTACACCGGCGCTGACACCTGGAAAGACGCGACTGACTTCTTGTACGCATACTTTCCGGACGCAATCCTGAAAACTCCGGGGCCGAACTGGACTTGGGGCGGCGGGGTGGCCATGGACTGCGGCGACCCGGCCTATCGTGAGTTTCTCCTGCAGCAGGCCAAGCGGCACATCGACGAGATTCCCGATTCTTCCGGTATCTGCATCGATCGCATGGATTGGCTTTCTCGTTTCAACTACTCAGCCGACGACGGCATCAGCTGGATAGACGGTCCGGCCCGCCATTTGCGTCTTTCCTGGCTTTCAATGCTGGAAGAATTAGGAACGTTATTTCATGGCGCCGGGAAAGTGATCTTCTCCAACGACATTGAGGCGCGTCTGGAACTAATGCGTCACGTGGACGGCATTTACGACGAAATCGGTGATCGCAACTATAAGCTGAATACCAGCGCCTTTTTGGCTTTACGCAAGCCTCTTGCCCTGTGGACGCGCGATGACAACACATTGAAACCCGACCCCGACGTCTATTTTCAGCGTCTTCTTTATCTAGGCGCTTTCCCCACCATCCCGGTGCCAGGCAATGATCACACCATCGTTCCCTCCGAATGGAATCAGCCATATTTCCTGGACTATGGCCCGCTGTTCAACGCCATAAAGGAAAGACGGTGGTATTTGGCGTCAGGGGCTGTCGCGGTGGAAGGAAACAGCGCAAAAGTAAACGTTTTCGAGACTCCGTGGACGTATGTCGTGTTTCTGGGGCTGGCCTCGAAACTCCAGAGCGCGCGCGTGACGGTGCGAGGGCTGGGCACGGAGGCCAAAGTGTTGCATCCCGGTGAAAAGGAGAGTGCAGCCTTACACGCCAGCGGCACGGTTCAGTCGGCTGTATTCGATGTACCGATCAAACGCGGCTGTGCAATGCTACTCTTAGACAAGGGATAGAGGGTGTTTCGTCCCTGGTTTCAAAGCGCGCTGCATTCATCAGTCGGAACTGCGATACTGAACCTGTGAGCTGCGCAGACCCAAAAAGCGTCAAGGTGAACCTGACTGGCGGCGCTGGCATGGACATCGAGTGGAAGGACGGCCACCAGTCCCATTACCCCTTTACTTTCCTGCGGGATGCCTGCCCCTGCGCATTGTGCAACGAAGAGCGTGAGAAGGCGGGAAGAGAACCCGGCCAGTCGGCAGATCCTGCTGGCACAGGCCCCTTGCCGATTTTCAAGCCCGCGGTGAAACCAACGTCGGCGGAAGGCGTCGGCAAGTACGCCATCAAGTTCCACTGGAACGACGGCCACGATTTGGGCATTTACTCCTGGGATTTTCTGCGCGAGGTTTGCCCGTGCGAAGAATGCTCGGAAGCGCGGCAAAAAGCGAAATCACAGTAGAATTAGAAGAGCGCTTTGGAGTCATTTCCGTATTGTCCTTTCTCTCCCAACTCAACCCGCAGCAACGCGAAGCCGTCGAAACCAGCGAGGGGCCGGTGCTCATTCTGGCTGGCGCAGGCAGCGGCAAAACACGGGTCATCACCTACCGCATTGCTCATCTGGTTGAGCAGCTGGCCGTAATGCCCGAGTCCATTCTGGCGATGACCTTCACCAACAAAGCTGCGGCAGAGATGGGCGAACGCGTGGATAAACTGGTGGGTGGTCTTTCCATCGCCAAGCCCGTCATCTCCACCTTCCATTCTTTTTGCGTGCGTGTCCTGCGGCGAGACATCGAGGCTCTGCGCATTCCCTCGACCGTGCCCGGCAAGCCTGCCATCGGCCTGACCAAGAATTTCGTCATTTACGACGAGGCCGACCAGCAGTCGGTGGTCAAGTCCATCATGCGCCGCTTGGGCATTGACGACAAACAAACCAAGCCGCGCGCCATCCTCTCGCACATTTCCTGGGCTAAGAATCACATGCTCGATCCGCAAGAGGTCTACCTGCAGTCTTCCGATCCCCAGACCGAACGCGTAGCCCAGATTTACGCCGAGTACAAAAAAGAGCTTGCCAAAGCCAACGCCATGGATTTCGACGATCTGCTGCTCGAAGCCGTGCGCCTGCTGAAGTCGTCCGCCGAGGTACGTGACTACTACAATCGCCGCTTCCAATACATCCTGGTGGATGAATATCAGGACACCAATCGCCCGCAATACGAGCTGATGCGAATGCTGGCCGGCACGCGCCACAACGTCTGCGCCGTCGGGGATGAGGATCAATCCATTTACTCCTGGCGCGGAGCGGACATTCGCAACATTCTGGAATTCGAGCAGGACTTCCCCGAGGCCAAGATCATCCGCCTGGAACAGAACTATCGCTCGACTCAGAACATTCTGCAGGCCGCCTCAGCGGTTGTGTCCAACAACGTCCGCCGCAAGGGCAAAAATCTTTGGACGTCTCGCCAGGGCGGCGCGCAGATCGGCTACTACGAAGCGCCGGATGGTGAAAATGAAGCTCTGTTTGCCGCCGATTACATCGCCAGATATTTACGCGAAGCTTCCGAGGAAGAAGAAACGCCGCGCGCCGCCGTGCTCTACCGCACCAACTCTCAGTCGCGATTATTTGAAGAGGCCATGCGGCGCTATCAGTTGAAGTATCACGTGGTTGGCGGGTTTTCCTTTTACGAGCGCGCTGAGATTAAAGACCTGATCTCCTATTTGAAAGTCGTCCAGAACCCGGATGACACCATCTCGCTGCTGCGCGTCATCAACACACCGGTGCGCGGCATTGGCAAGGCGACCATCGAAGTTCTCGAACAGCTCGCGCTGGAAACTGGCCTTTCCCTCTGGGGCGCGATCGCAGAAGCAGTCCAGCGGCAACTGCTCCCGCAAAGGGCTTTAAGTGCGCTGAAGAACTTCAGAGATCTCATTGAGGATGCGCGCGCCATGCTGGCCGGCTCCTATGCTGAAAAATTGCAGCAAGATGTGACGCGGGCGCCCTCGCCCGCGAATGTTGGTGCAGCGGCTGAACCGGTTGAAGATGACGCATCCTCCTTTGACCCGGAGGAGTTCGGCAATATCTCCTTCAACTTTGAAGATACGGAAACTGAGGACGAAGCAGGACCCAAGGCGGCGGGCGAGGACGCCAGCCCCACACCTGAAGTCAGCCAGTCTGCACCGGAGCCTTTCCGCATTCCCGACTCGCCTTCCACCACCGCCGACCTCCTAAAATTTCTCATTGACCGCACCGGCTACATCAAACAACTCGAGCAAGAAGACACCCCCGAAGCCTTCTCCCGCGTAGAGAACCTGCGCGAACTGGTGAACGCCGCTATGGATTCCCGCGATCGCGGCGAAACTCTGGACCAGTTCCTCGATCACGCCGCCCTGGTCAGCGACGCCGACGCTTACGACGAGCGCGCCCAGATTACGCTCATGACCTTACACGCCGCCAAAGGGCTGGAGTTTCCTCTGGTTTTTCTCTGCGGGCTGGAAGAGGGTCTGTTCCCGCACTCGCGCACTTTTCTCCACCCCGATGACATCGAAGAGGAGCGCCGCCTGTGCTATGTCGGCATGACGCGCGCGATGAATACTCTGGTCCTCACGCGTGCCGTCTATCGCCGCCGCTATGGAACCGACATGCCCGAGGCCAGCGTGCCCTCCCGCTTTCTGGAAGAAGTGCCGGCGCAGCTGCTCGAAGAGTTGGGCGGTTCCCGCCGCAACGTTGTAGGGCCGGGGTCTCGCTCCGGCCCGGCGGAGCGAAGCTCCACGGCCGTTTCCCATTACGCTTACGAAGACGAAGATCAATCTGCGGCATGGACAGCACCCACCGAGCCGAGGCCCCGCGCCTCTGCCCCAAAGTACAACTCCATTGACAACATCGCCGAGTTCTTCGCCTCCCGCGGCAAAAAATTCCGCATTCCCCGAGTGCCGGTAGAAGAGCCCAAAGGGAAGAAAGGTTTCCGCCCCGGCCAGCGTGTCCGCCATCCGAAATACGGCGAGGGAACCGTCTTCCGCCGCGAAGGCGAAGGTGAAGATTCCAAGATTACGGTACAATTCTCTCGCTTCGGTTTGAAAAAGCTGGTGGAGAAATACGCCCAATTAGAGTCAGTATGAGTTTGGTAATTTCGTAATCGGGTAATTTAGTAATTTTCTGCGCCATCTCTACAGAGCGCTGGCAATTACCAAATTACGCAATCACCCAATTACCAAATCGGAAAGGATTCATGGCTAATACATCAACCCTCAGCAAGGCAGATCGCAAGAAAGCCAAGCGCACTGCGCGCAAGAAGCGCAGCCTGGAAAAGCCGCTCAAGCCGCGCGAATACGCTCGCGGTTCGCAGAAACGCAAAGTGAAGAAGCTGGCCCGCGGCCAATCGAAGAGGTAGCTGAGACCGAAAACAGGAGGCGCGGAGGGAACCCGCCGCGCCTCCTGCAGTTTTCGTTCCCTGGAGACAGCTTGGCTCAGTCACCGACGCCGGCCAACTCGCAGAATGGCGCGCTCCGCACCTCGGGCCGCCAGCTCTTCTGCCTGAAATCCATTGACAAGCTGATTGCGGAAGCCGATGAGCCGGAGCACCGCCTAAAGAAAACTCTCGGTCCGTGGTCGCTTACTGCGCTGGGCATCGGCGCCATCATCGGTGCGGGCATCTTCATCCTCACTGGCACCGCGGCCGCGGGGGAGCATTTCGAGGCTCCCTCCATCCTGCACGCCCAGGTGCTCGACCTGGTCGTCAACTTCCTGCGCACCGGCACCACCGCGGGAGCGCTCATGCATGGGCGTCCGCCCGCCGGGCCTTCCATCGCTATTTCATTTCTTTTGGTCGCCGTGGCGTGCAGCTTTGCCGGGCTCTGCTACGCCGAGCTGGCCTCGATGATCCCCATCGCCGGCAGCGCCTACACATATTCCTATGCGACCCTGGGGGAGATCTTTGCCTGGATTATCGGCTGGGACCTCATCCTCGAATACGTAGTCGGCAATGTAGCCGTGGCCGTAGGTTTCAGCGGATACACCAAGGCACAGCTGGCGGCTTTTGGCATCCACCTGCCCGATAAATGGGCTAGCCCGGTCTGGGCCTCCGGGCAGTGGACCGGCGCATATTTCAACGTTCCCGGATTTCTCATCGTCTTTCTTCTTACGCTGTTGCTGGTCCGCGGCGTGCGCGAGTCCGCCGAGGCCAATAACCTCATGGTCGCCGTCAAGCTTGGCGCCATTCTCACGTTTTTGGTGGTGGGCGGTATGCTGGTAAAACCTGCCAACTGGGAGCCCTTTGCGCCGTCCGGCTTCAGCGGCGTTGTTACCGGCGCGGCCATCGTCTTCTTCACTTATATCGGCTTCGATTCGGTTTCCACCGCCGCCGAGGAGTGCAAGAATCCGCAGCGCGATTTGCCCTTCGGCATCATTGCGTCGCTGGTCATCTGCACAGTCCTCTACATCGGCGTCGCCATCGTGCTGCTCGGTATGATGAAATACACCACCTTTATTTCCGGCCCCGCTGCCGAGGCGCCGGTCGCTTATGCCCTGAAGGAATTAGGAGCGCACCCCGTCTTTCGCTCGGCGATCGTGATCGGCGCCCTGACCGGAATGATTTCGTCGCTGCTCGTCTTTCAGTATGGTCAGGCGCGCATCTGGTACGCCATGTCCCGCGACGGTCTTTTGCCGAAATTATTTTCGGCCGTGCATCCCAGGTTCAAGACGCCCCACTGGTCCACCTGGATTGCCTGCTTCGCCGTCGGCATTCCGGCGGGGTTCGTTGACATCGGGGATGCGGCCGATTTGACCAACATCGGCACCCTTTTTGCCTTCGTTCTGGTTTCCCTGGGAGTGATTTTCCTGCGCCGTAGACAGCCCGACCGGCCGCGCGCCTTCCGGGTACCTTTCGTGCCCTGGTTTCCGCTGATCTCGGTAGTCCTGTGCGGCGGGTTGACCCTGGGCTTGACCGTCATTACCTGGATACGGTTTATCGCGTGGCTGGTGATCGGACTGCTGATCTACTACTTCTTCAGCCGCCACCACAGCGAGTTTGCGCCACCAAAGTAGCAGTTTTGGTCATGAATGCGGAGCCACCGGCGACATCCCCGGTTGCTGCACGAACAGGCCTGTCTCCCCGCTAAAGTATTTTCAAGCCTTCGTGCAGCTAGGGTTCCGGTCCGGAGTCGCCGCTAGGACGGCAAACCGGGCAATTGTGTCTCCCCGAAAACCCGCATGCTATAATTTTGCATCTTAGCGGGGCTGTCTACGAACGGAGGATTGTATCGAGAAACGTTTTATCCGCACCAATGATCGCATTCGGGCGCGGGAAATCCGGGTAATTGACGACGAAGGCAAGCAAATCGGCATTATCCCGCCCTACGAAGCGCTGAAGATGGCCCGCGAACGCAACATGGATCTGGTAGAGATCTCGCCCACCGCGAACCCTCCTGTCTGCCGCATCATGGATTTCGGCAAATTCCTGTATCAGCAGGAGAAAAAGGAGCGCGAAGCGAAGAAGCACCAGAAAACCATCGTGGTCAAGGAAGTGAAGTTCCGCATCAACGTGGATGACCACGACTACGAAACCAAGAAGAACCACGTCCTGCGTTTCCTGGAAGAAGGCGATAAGGTCAAGGCCACCATCTTCTTCCGCGGACGCGAAATGACGCGCACCAGCTTGGGTCGCGGCATCCTGGAGCGCCTGATCAAAGACATCCAGGACAAGGGAACGGTGGAGTTCCGCCCCCGGCAGGAAGGCAATACGTTGCATGCGATTTTGGCTCCTAAGAAGGAAGTACCAGGGCAGAAGCCGCATAGCGCCCCGCCTCCGCAGAGCCGGGCGAACCAGGCATAAGATCGCTTCTGGCTCGTTCGAGCCGGAAGCCGGGAGATAAACAGCTACATGCCGAAGATGAAGACGCATAAGGGCGCGGCCAAGCGCTTTAAGAAGACGGCGACAGGGAAGGTGAAGCGTGGGCATTCGCATCTGCGCCACATTCTGACCTCGAAGGCCAAGAAGCGGAAGCGCAAGCTGGGCGGGAATGTTCTGGTCAGCGAAGCCGATGCGCCGAAAGTCAAGCGGATGATTCCGTATTAGAATTTCCCCTGTGAAACTCCGTGTCCTCTGTGGTGAAGGGTTGGGGTTTTGATTTGGTGTCCGGAAAAACCCTTAACCACAGAGGACCACAGGGGTTCACAGAGAAAGGCGCGGAGTTTTACTTCTGCGCCCGGTGAGTGAAGAGGCGACCAGACCTGCGAGTCTCCTGCCTCCAGCCGCCGTTAAAACGTAAGTAAAAAGGAGAAACCCATGCCTCGTGTAAAGCGTGGTACGAAACGCCGTGCCAAGCGCAAAAAGATATTAGACCGCGCGAGCGGTTATTTCCTCACAAAATCAAAACTTTACCGCTCCGCCAAAGAGTCGGTCGAGCGTGGGCTGAAGTTCGCCTATTCGGGCCGCAAACAGAAAAAGCGGCAGTACCGCTCGCTGTGGATCGTGCGCATTGGCGCGGCCGCCAAGCTGAACGGCATGAGCTACAGCCAGTTCATCCACGGGCTGAAAGCCGCCGGGGTGGAACTGGACCGCAAGATTCTGGCTGATTTGGCGGTGAAGGATCCGGGCGCGTTTACCAGCCTCGCCGCGCAGGCGAAGGGCGCGCTTGGCGGGGCCGCGTAGAGCTTCCGCGCCAGCCGTCACCTTTTCGTTTGTCATTCCGATGAGCGTAGTGACGAGGAATGTGCTTGGGATGTAACGGCAGATTCCTCAGGGCTGAGGCCCTTCGGAATGACGAGTTCCGTGGACCGGTAGGGATCCTTCGACTGCGCGAGACTGCGCTTCGCTTGTCTCGGCTTCGCTCAGGATGACAATTTCGGGCGTATGCCTCCTAAGAAAAAATCCGAATATGCGGTGCCGAAGCCGAAGGATTTTTCGGCGGCGGCGCTGGAGAAGGCTGGCGCGGGGTTGCTGGCTGCACTGGAAGCGGAAGTCCAGCGCATCAAGGATGAAGCGGAGTGGAAAGTTTTCCGCGACCGCTGGATGGCGCGAAGCAATGGCATTCTCACGCAGATCAATGATCAGTGGTTGAAGGCCGCGCCAAAGGAAGCCAAGCGCGACGCGGGACAGAAGGTCAATGCGCTAAAGGCCAAGGTCACCGAGATTGTTGAGGGATGCGAAAGGAAAGACGTAAGAGCAGCGCCCAAAGAATCGGCGAAGGTTCGCGAGTCGGTTGCGGCCCAGCCGCAAATTGTCACCGACAAGCTCGACATTACCCTTCCCGGCAATCGCCGCCCCCTGGGCGCTGAGCATCCCGTCATCAAGACGATGAACGAGATTGTCGGGGTATTCCGCAATCTCGGGTATTCGGTCGAAGAAGGTCCGGAGATCGAGACCGACTACTACAATTTCGAAGCGCTGAACTTTCCTCCGAACCATCCGGCGCGCGACACGCAAGACACCTTATTCATCGCCGGGCAGGAATCGAAGCCGCCGCGCGAGCGTTTGCTGCTGCGCACTCATACTTCGCCCGTGCAGATTCGCACCATGGAAAAGATGAAGCCGCCGGTGCGGGTGGTGTGTCCGGGCAAAGTGCATCGTAATGACGCGCCGGACGCCACGCACTCGCCGATTTTTCATCAGGTCGAAGGGCTGGCCGTCGATACGAACATTACTTTCTGCGATTTGAAGGGCACCCTCGACCACGCCATGAAGGCGCTGTTTGGATCGAGTGTAAAAACGCGCTTCTATCCGTCGTTCTTTCCGTTCACCGAGCCGAGCGCCGATGTGCAGATCAGCTGCATTTTCTGTGGCGGCAAAGGTTATCGCGACGGCGCGCGTTGCCCCAACTGCAAGGCCAGTGGATGGATCGAGTTGCTGGGCTGCGGCATGGTGGATCCGAATGTGTTTGGGTTCGTGGACTACGATCCCAAGAAGTACAGCGGCTTCGCTTTTGGCATGGGCGTGGAACGCATCGCGATTCTGAAGTATGGTGTGGATGACATTCAGTTGTTCTTCAATGGGGACGTGAGGTTTTTGCAGCAGTTTGGATATTAGCTCTTAGCCGTTCGCTCTTAGCCGTTCGCCAAACCGGTTCGAGCGAGGGCCAAGAACCAACGGCTAACGGCCAATCTTCAATGAAATTATCTCCCTCATGGCTGCGCGAGTTTGTGGACCTGCCCGTAGATGACCGGCAACTGGCCGACGATCTTACGCTGGCGGGCATCGCGGTGGAGTCTGTCTCGGGCGAAGGCGAGAACACGGCCTTCGAAATGGAGATCACCACCAACCGCCCCGATGCCATGAATCATTACGGCGTTGCGCGGGAGGCTTCGGCACTCTATGACGTGCCGCTCAGGCCGATTGCGCCGGTTCTCCCCCAAGTCGTTCCAGCTGAACCGTTCCCCATTGAAATCGGCAACAAGGGCGATTGCGCCCGGTACACGGCGCGCATCATTCGCGGGGTCACGATCCAGGCTTCGCCGGAGCCGATTGCCAAACGGCTGCTTTCCGTAGATCAGCGGCCGATCAACAATGCAGCGGACGCGTCCAACTACACGCTGTGGGAGATGGGGCACCCCACGCACGCCTTCGACCTCGACCTGCTCGAAGGCGGAAAGATCATCATCCGGCGTGCCTTTACCGGCGAAAAGCTGAAGACTCTGGACGGCGTGGAGCGCACGCTTTCTCCGGAAGACCTGGTGATTGCGGATGCCAACAAGCCGGTGGCGCTGGCCGGCGTGATGGGCGGATTCGACACCATGATCACGGAGAAGACGAAGAACGTGCTCATCGAGTCGGCATGGTTCGACCTGGTGGCCATTCGCAAGAGTTCCCGCCGCCACGGCCTGCATACGGACGCTTCCCACCGTTTTGAGCGCGGCGCGGATTTTGGCGCGACTTCCCTGGCTTGCGCCCGAGTAGCCCAAAGAATTCTGGAGTCGGCCGGCGGCCAATTGCACGGCAGCGAAATGGACGTCATCGGGCGGCAACTCGACCAGGCGCCGGTGGCGCTGCGTCCGTCGCAAGTGCGACGGATTCTCGGTGAGGCGCTCAGCGTGGAAGAAATTGTACGCATTCTGCGGCGACTGGGATTTGAGCTGATCCCCGAACCCGGCGAGGAAGTCGAGTTCACGGCGCACATTCCCAGCTGGCGCCTGGACATCGAACGCGAAATTGACCTGATCGAGGAAATCGCACGGTTGCATGGCTACGACAAATTTGCCAACACGCTGCCGGCCTACACGGGGGCGGTGGTGGACCGGCCCGATACGAAGAAAGATCAAAAGCTGCGATCGTCATTGCTGGCGCTGGGCTACAACGAAAGCATCTCGCTGACATTCATTTCGCACGAAGACGCGGAGCGCTTCGGCGAGTCGCCGGTCGTCGAACTGGAAAACCCGCTGAGCGAGGAAGCTTCGGTGATGCGGACCTCGCTGGTTCCGGGCATGTTGAACATGCTGGCTTACAACCTGAACCGGGGGAGCAATGAAGTCCGGCTGTTTGAGGCGGGCAACGTGTTCGAGCGGGTGGGCAAGAGAAGCGTCGAGTTGAAGCGCGTTTGTCTGGGCCTTACTTCCCCTTCCGCAAAAAGCGCGGCAGGGTGGGGCACCCAATCCGGATTGTTTTTTGAGCTGAAGGGTGACATCGAGAATCTGCTGCGTCCATTTCAATGCAAAGCGCTGGCTTACGATGGCCAGGCGGCCCACCACTACCATCCCGGCCGGGCCGCGCGAGCGGTCATGGACGGGGTGATGGTAGCCCAGTTCGGGCAGATCGATCCGGAGATCGGGGCGGCGCGGAAATTGCGTCAGGACGTCTGGATCGCGGAGCTTTACCTCGACCAACTCTATAAGCACGGGTTGCGCGAGGTCCGCTATCAGCCCCTGCCACGTTATCCGGCGGTGGAACGAGACTTTTCGTTTATCTTCGATGACTCGCTGGCGTTTGAAAAAATCCGCCAGACGGTAACGGAGTTGCGTGTAGGCACCCTGCACGAGTTTCAGCCGGTCGAGATTTTCCGTGGCGGCTCCGTGCCCGCAGGAAAGTATTCTCTTCTGTTAAGGGCGACGTTCCAGTCCGGCGAGCGCACCCTGCGCGAAGAAGAAGTGGGGCAGTGGTCGGGGCAGATTATCAAGGCGCTGGAAGAGTTGGGTGGAAAGCTGCGGGCGTAAGGCCAGGGCACTCTGCAAAGTTAATCCAGGTCCAGCGCCATCTTCAAAGCGCGATCCAATTCCTTGACACGCGATTGCGGCAACGAGCCGACGAAGTTGCTAAGCTCGGCTTTGCGCAGGCTCACCAGGTTGTCGCACATAATCCAGCTGGCATGCTTCAGACCCTCGTCCGGCCCCACACGGACTTGCGTGGACAAGCCCTGGCCGCTGCTGAACACAGGAGCGCAAATCACCGTCGAGAATCCGGAGTCAATCAGCACCTGGCGGCTGACGATCAGAAAAACCCGGTACTGCTTCGGATCGCCACCCGGTTTGTGAACTCGATATAGCTCTCCCCGCCTCAAGCCATTTTCCGTTCTTTCAATCTTCCGAGGCCTGATACTCCAGCACGTCGGCAGCTTCGGAGTTCAGGCTGTCCAGCCCTGCGTTGATAAGTTCAAGATCGCGGGCCTGAATCGCCGCACGCGCCTGTTCTCGTAGATAGCGGCGTAGCACACGCTCGATCACCGCCGAGCGCGATTGCCTGGAGCCTGCCAGGCGGTCAATGCCCGCCAAGACATCCGGGGAGAGTGTGATGGAAGTCTTATTTTTCATACTACCAATATCCTACCATGCACCTACTACGCTGTATAGGACTGTGTAGCGCGGGCGTCCTGCCGACCCGATTAGGTTTGTGCTAGGCTGCGAGCATGGTGGATGTGGGGGCCCAGACGAAGTCCTTTCGCAGCGGCCGTGTATCCTGCTTTACCGAATCGGTCATTCGCGACATGACGCGCCAGGCGCTGCTGCACGGCGCGGTCAACCTGTCGCAGGGATTCCCGGATTTCCCCGCGCCGCAAGAAGTGAAGCGCGCCGCGCAGGAAGCTATCGATCGGAATATCAATCAATACGCGATTACCTGGGGCGCGCCCAATTTCCGCCAGGCGATTGCGCGCAAAGTCCACGAGTGGCAGGGCATTTCAGCCGACCCCGACACCCAGATCACGGTTTGCTGCGGCGCTACCGAATGCATGATCTCCACCTTGCTGGCCATCTGCGATCCTGGCGACGAGGTCATCATTTTTGAGCCGTTCTATGAGAACTACGGGCCGGACGCGGTTCTTTCCGGCGCAAAGCCGAAATTCGTCAAGCTGCGCCCGCCGGCCGAAGCAAACGGCGAGTGGAGTTTCGATGAGGCTGAGTTGCGCGCTGCCTTCGACAATCACACCAAAGCCATCATCGTAAACACGCCCAACAATCCTACCGGCAAAGTTTTCACGCGAGCCGAACTGGAAATGATCCGCGATTTGTGCGTGAAGTTCGATGTGCTCGCCATCACCGATGAAATCTACGAACACATCGTTTACGACGGAGCGCAGCACATCTCGCTGGCCGCCCTCGACGGTATGCAGGACCGGACCGTGACCATCAACAGCATGTCGAAAACCTACAGCGTGACCGGCTGGCGCGTGGGCTGGACCATTGCGCCGCCGGCCGTCGCGGATTCCATCCGCAAGGTGCACGATTTCCTTACGGTGGGAGCGCCCGCGCCTTTGCAGCAGGCGGGCGCCATGGCGCTGGCTTTGCCACGCAGTTACTACGGCCACCTGGCCGAGGAATATGCGAAGAGGCGCGACCGCCTGCTGCCGGTGTTGCGGGAGGCTGGGTTCCGCTGTTTTCGTCCGCGCGGCGCTTATTACATCATGACCGACATCAGCGGCTTCGGCTATCCGAATGACGTGGAGTTCACCAGGCATCTGGTGCGGGATGTGGGGGTGGCAGTGGTACCGGGGTCCAGTTTTTATCGCGACCCGCGGGATGGCGCGCAGCAGGTGCGCTTTGTTTTCTGCAAGAAAGATGCGACGCTGGACGCGGCTGCGGAGAGGCTGCGGCGAGGGGCATGAATGCAGCAAGCTTCCTAAGATTTTGTCATTCTGAGCGGAGTTGGCGTGCGCGGAGCGCAGGCCAACGCAGTCGAAGAATCCCTCCCCGTTCCACAGAACTGATTTTTCGCGGCCGATCGCCTTGCACCACCGTAGGATTCCCACTAGCAATTGAGGGATAGGAAAATCGAGTCGCAGAACCCGCACTGTCGGCGAACGACGGGTCCCCCTGGATGAACGACAACGGAGAGCATAGGGATGCTTCGACCGCGGCAGGCCGCCAAAAATGGCTGACCCGCTCCGCTTCAGGATGACAGTAGGGGCAAAACATACAAGGAAAGTGGACCATCTATTTCCTTGATCCACAGGATTGTGCGGTATACTGCGCAGAAGTTTTGAAATCTTTCCAGGAAGTGCCAACATGTCCGTGAGACTGGATGAAGAGGTATCCACTGAGGTTCCCGCCGACGATTTTAAGGCGCTGGAAGAGAAAGTTTATCGCACCATTGAGCTATACAAGTCGGCGCGCGAGGCGCGGGTAGCGGCGGAACGCGACGTGAAGCGCCTGCGCGAGCAACTGGAAGAGCGCGAAGAAGAAGTGGAAACCATGCGCCGGGAGATGATCCGCCTGCGCAAAGAGCGCGAAGAAATTCGCGGGCGGGTGGAAAAGATGCTGGCGCAGATCGAAACTCTGGCCGAGGAGCAGGCGGCGAGCTAGGAATTGTTCTCTACCCTTGCCACGCAAGGACGAGCCACTCCCCCTGCCAGAGGAGCGCAAACAGCCATGGCTACAGCTACAAGACAAACCCCGGTGAAGGATGCCAGCAACAGCGCCGTGCGCGTTGAAATCTTCGATCAGGCCTACAATCTGCGCGGTTCGGACCCGGAATACATCCTCAAACTTGCCGAGTACGTAGACAGCAAGATGCGCGCCGTGGCGGAACAGACCAAGACCGTGGATACGGCACGCCTGGCGGTGCTGGCGGCGCTCAACATTGCCGACGAGTACCACCTGCTGCAGCGCACCCGCGACGGCGGCACGGTGGATTATCTGAAGCGGGCGCATCATCTGGCGGACGCGCTGGACGAAGTCCTGGACGAGCCGCGCCGCGCGGGATAGCGCCATCAAGCCGATTCTTTTCTTCCTATCGTTTACCTGTGCGACCGCAGTTCTTATCGCGCAAGAGCCCACCTTCCGCAGTCAATCGAACATCGTTCTGGTTCCCGCCCTGGTGCGCGACCCCACCGGGCACGCGGTGTATGGGCTGCAGGCGAAGGACTTTGTCGTCGAGGACAACGGGGTTCCGCAGAAAGTCCGCCTCGACGAAGAGATCGAAGGGGAGCCGCTGGCGATCGTGGTGGCCATCCAGACTGGCCGCAAAGGGCCTCGCGAGTTCCCCAGAATTCGCGGGCTGAATTCGATGCTCGGGCCCATCCTGGAGGAGCCGCAAACCCAGATCGCCATTGTCGGGTTCGACAGCCAGGTGCGGCTGATGCAGAACTTCACCCAGGACAGCAATCGAGTTCAGCGCGCGCTCGAGAGCCTCGAAGGCGGCGATGGCGGAGCTGCGATTCTCGCCGTTCTGCGCTACTCGGCGGAGCTCCTCAACCACCTGCCCGGGCAGCAGCAAAAGGTGATCCTGCTGGTGAGTGAGACACGCGATCATGGCAGCCGCGGAATTGCGGTTGAGGATGTGGTCAGCCTGATTGGCAATAGCAACATTGCCGTCTACGCCTTGGCGTTTTCTCCCGGGCTGGGAGATGTGATCGATCCCTATCGTGGTGACAGTTCCCATCAAGGCCCCGAGTACATCGGTGCGCTGCTTCAGGCTTTGGCGGCCATGAAGCGGAACACGCCGAGAGCCATCGCCCAGCAGACAGGTGGCGAGTATGAAACCTTCAAGACGCTCAACGGATTCGAGAATCACATGCTGGACTTCACCAATCATTTGCACAGCCGCTACCTGTTGAGTTTTCAGCCGAAAAATCCGGAACCCGGGCTGCACCGGATTGTGGTGCGGCTGGCCAATCCGCAAGGGAACACGGTTCTGGCTAGAGAGAGTTATTGGCCTGTCGGCTCCGGAGAGGAAAATTCCAGCCGGCAAGATGTGCGTGCGCAATTTGCCGGCACGTGGCAGAGTCGGATCAACCCCGCTACCGCGAAGCCGGACATCACTCTTAACCTTTCCGTAACCGAGGGTATCGCAGGGGGAACCATGGTGGTGGTGAATCAGGACGGAGCGAAGATGACGTCCGCCATTCTGAATCCGGAGCTGAGCGGGCGCATGCTCAGGTTTGATACGGCATTTGACAACGGCGCAAAATTTTCTTGGCACGCGACACTGGAAAAGAGCGGCAACCAGGCGAAGCTGCAGGGAAATTCGGGGACGGTGGTGGTGCAAGAACTTCTATCCAAACAGCCGTAGCGGGAGGGGCATCCCGCAGTGGTCCGCGCAGGCAACCAAAGTACCATCTTTTTTGCCGGTTCCCCTTGCCAAGGACGGCATTTCTCCCCTAGCATCCGAGTTGAAGGCCGACCTGCCGGGTTGGTGATGGCGGGTAACCGATTTTTGAACCAATGCAGAATGAACGGGAGCTCGACTCGAACTAGGATCCGGTGTGCAGTGCTCCGCCATGCGGAGATGCCTAAAGGGTCTCGGCGGGCGCCCAACGTCTACCGACGGGTTCATTCTCGGCCCCGCCACACGGCACAGTGGGTCGGCTTGTATAAAAACAGCTATTAGCCGCTGGCTTTTGGCCTTTAGCTAAAGGCCAATGGCTAAGAGCTAACGGCTGTTACCTGCTAAACTGTCCTGTTGCAAATCCTGACAAGCTTGCATCTAATGAACTAGTGTTTCCGCGACTTTTTCACATTGGCAGTTTCAGCCTGCCGACCTACGGCTTTCTGGTCGCGCTGGGCGTGTTGGTCGGAATGTGGGTGAGCGTCCGCTACGCGCAAAAGCAGGGCATCGACCCGGATGACGCCTGGAATTTCGGCATTGTAGTCGTGCTCTGCGGCATTCTCGGCGCGAAAATCCTCTACATCGTCAATGACTGGAGTACCTACGCGGCGAATCCTCGCCAGATTTTTACCCTGGATACGCTGCAGGCAGGCGGGGTTTTTTCCGGAGGATTGCTGGCGGCGTTTATCGGCGCGGCGTGGTACATCCACAAGCGGCGCATGCCGGCGCTGGCGACCTGCGACGCGTTCGCTCCCGGCCTCGCTCTGGGACATGTTTTCGGCCGCATGGGCTGTTTCTCCGCCGGCTGCTGTTTCGGAAAACCGACGACCCACTTCTGGGGCGTCGTATTCACCAACCCGCTCGCCAACTCCATTTCAGACACTCCTCTGAACGTGCCTCTGCAGCCGACGCAGTTGTTTGAGGGTGCGGCCGAGCTGGGAATTTTCTTTATCCTGGCCTGGATGTTCCGCCGCAAGAAATTCGATGGCCAGATTTTCGGCTTGTATCTCATCCTCTACGGCATTGCCCGGTACTTCCTGGAATTCATCCGCGACGACCCGGGCAGAGGTTCGGTGTTCGGCGGAATCATGAGCGGGACGCAGCTCATCTCCATCTTTCTGGTCCTCGGCGGCGGCCTGATCTGGTGGCTGCGGCCCACAATGAAGGCCGCACCGGCGCAAGCCGCGCGCGCCGCCCGCTAGAATCGGATTGCCGCTTTTTCCTGCCTGTCACCAACCCCGTTTTGCAGAAGGACGCCGACGAATAGGTTCCAGCCGCGGCGCAAGAATACAGCCCAGGGCGAAAGGCGCGCTTTTCGCCCTCGCTACGCGTAGGCGAAGGGCCGGTGTTTGTGGCTCTTCCAGAAATAGCCAAGGATGATCACACTGGCAACCGCGGCGTACGCGCACCACACGGAGGTAAACGCGTAGCGTTTGACCACCATGACCACCAGCAAGATCGCCAGGTTGGCCGCACCGAAGATGACCATCATCCGGATCTTCGAGAAAAACAGCGCGCCACAGTGGCAAA
>CAWHVI010000022.1:0-10896 GCA_963832765.1 uncultured Acidobacteriaceae bacterium
GACTCAGCCACACCTTGAGGTCCAAACAGAATGCTTTCAACAGCTTGCGTGTCGGAAACGCACATCCACACCACTTCTGCGCCCTGCGCAGCTTCGGCCGGCGAGCTGCGCTGCGGGCGCCTTCGACGTCTTTGCCCGGGCTGCGGTTCCAGGTGGTCACTTCGTGACCGGCTTTAACCAAATTGATGGCCATAGGACGCCCCATAATTCCCAAGCCGAGAAAAGCTACGCGCATTGATCTCACTCCTGTCGAGATAAGAATGATTAGAAATGACGGCGCCAAGAACGGTCAAGCAATCTCGCGGACAGTGTTCTAAAATTTAACTCGATGGGGCAAAAGCTGCCGGCGTGAAAATAGCGGCAGCGGCCCGGGTTGCGCATGAAACACGAAGATGGAGATTCGACACTCCGGGACACGTTGCGGAACCCGCCATGCGTAAGCGTGCGCAGAATTTTGGCCGCCTGGTGCGCCACTCGGCGGTCATGCCGCGCATCGGGCAGGCTCACAAACCTAAGCTCGTTAGCAACGGGCAACTGGGCCTGACGTTCATTGGACATGCCAGCTTCTTCCTGCAGATGGGCGGACAGAATATTGTGATCGATCCCAATTTCGCCCGCTGGCTGTTCGTGCTCAAGCGGCTGCGCCAGCCCGGGGTTCATCTGCGCGATCTTCCGCCGATTGATCTGGTGCTGGTCACGCACGCGCATTTCGATCACCTGCATCGCCCTTCCCTGCGGGCGATTGCCCAGCAGACGCGGCGACGTCAAGGGCGACGGCCGATCGTTGTGGTCCCGCGCCAGGTTTTCGATCTGGTCTCCGATCTGGGGTTCGAAGATGTCGTCGAAATGGATTGGTGGACCAGCTACCGCCATCGCGAGCTGACGGTCGTGCACGTGCCGTCGCGGCATTGGGGGGCGCGGATCATCAAGGATTCGCACCGGGGGTACGGCGGCTACGTGCTTCGGGATGCAAAGCATTCCCTCTACCACGCGGGAGACACGGCATATTTTTCTGGCTTCCGCGAGATCGGCCGGCGGCTCTCGCCGGAGCTGGCGCTGTTGCCGATTGGCGCCTACAACCCTCCCACCTTCCGCAACGTGCACGCCAGCCCCGCCGACGCCACCCGCGGATTTCTCGATCTGAAAGCGCAATGGATGGTCCCCATGCACTACGGAACGTTTCGCCTCTCGCACGAGCCCATGGAAGAGCCGTTGCAGCTTCTGGAAAAAGAAGCGCGAGCTGCGGGGATTGAGGACCGGGTGGTGGTGCTGGAAGAGGGTGTCACAAGGTTCTTTTAGCTTGCGAGAAGTGTGGCGCGGGCGTCCTCGCCCGCGATGGGCCGAGCAAAGCCCGAATTCACCTTTGTGCTTACGTCTCCACACGATTCCGTATCGCGCTGAAAAGACACCGGTCCTTTACCCTTCCGTAGAACTTTGCTATAACCCGTTCATCACACACAATTCCCATTCCTTCGCGCCCGTCTCTGCGTACGACCAGCAGGACGTACGCTTCTCCCGCGCCTACGACCTTTTGCGCAACGCGATCGCCGAACACGCCTTCCCGGCCGCTTCCGTAGCCGTCACCCATCAGGGCAGCCTAGTTGCTTTACAAGCCTTCGGCCACTTCACCTACGAGCCCAATTCGCCGGAGATAACGCCAGAGACGATCTTCGACCTCGCCTCCGTCTCCAAAGTTGTGGCAACAACTTCCATGGCCATGATTCTTTACGAGCGCGGCCTGCTCGATTTGGAAGCGCCCGTGGCTGCGATCGTCCCTGAATTCGCAAAGGATGACCAACATCGGCGCGAGGTCACGCTGCGCATGTTGCTGGCGCACTCATCCGGCCTGCCAGCCTACGAAAAGCTCTTTCTCCGCGCCCAAACTCGCGACGATCTCCTCGCCGCAGCTTTTACGACCCCGCTCACTGCCGAGCCCGGTACTCGTGCTGAGTACAGCGACATCGGTTTCATCATTCTCGGTGTGGCGCTGGAGCGCATGGCTGACGAAGCGCTCGACCGTTTTTGCCAGCGCGAGATTTTTGGTCCGCTCGGCATGGTCCACACACTTTTCAATCCTCCGGCTCCATGGCGTGCTTCCATTCCGCCTACGGCGGATGACCAAACATTCCGCCATCGCGTCATTCAAGGCGAGGTTCAGGATGAAAACTCCAGCGTGCTCGGTGGTGTCGCCGGCCACGCCGGACTTTTCGCGAACGCGCAGGATCTGGCGACGTTCGCTCACGTCATGCTGGCGGGCGGGCTTCCGATCATTCGACCCGAGACCCTGGCCCTATTCACGCGCCGCGAATCGGCCCCGCCGGGCACCTCTCGCGCCCTCGGCTGGGATACTCCTTCCCCTCCCTCACAGTCCGGCAAATATTTTTCTGCCCGATCCTTCGGTCACCTTGGTTACACCGGAACCTCATTGTGGCTCGACCCCGAACGCCAGCTTTCGGTAATCTTGCTTACGAACCGCACCTGGCCGGATTGCAGCAATCAAGCAATTAAGCAAGTCCGGCCGGCGTTTTACGACGCGGTCGTAGAAGCGGTGTGAAATCAGTGGCTAGTGACTGGTGATTAGTGGCCAGCAAAAAGGATAGCCACCCAACCACCGGCGTTGCTCCGAGCCGCAGCAATTGGAAATCGCTTTTAACGCAATTCCGTCGAAACAAATGCGCGCCAAAAGACGACTCGACCGCCTCATCACCGAACAACGGAACCCGCGCTCGTCCAATCTTGACATGAAATCCGCACTCGCCATCGCCCGGACGATTAACGCCGAAGACGCTAAAGTCGCCGCCGCGGTGAAGCGTGCCCTGCCGCAGATTGCCCGCGCGATTGATCTGACCGCCGAGGCTCTCCGCCAAGGTGGGCGTTTGATTTACGTTGGCGCCGGCACCAGTGGACGCATCGCCGCGCTCGACGCTGCCGAATGCCCGCCCACCTTCAACATCCCGTCGCGCATGGTGCAATTTGTAATTGCCGGCGGCACGAAAGCGCTGGCTTCCGCTTCCGAAGCGGATGAAGACTCCCGCGAACTCAGCCAGGGGGAGATTGCCAAAAAGAAACCGGGAAAGAAGGATGTGGTGGTCGGCGTCGCCGCCAGCGGCCGCACGCCTTTCACCGTCGCTGCCGTTCAATACGCCCGCCGGCATGGGGCCAAGACTATTGCTATCGCCTGCAACCGCGATTCTCCTCTGGAGAAAGCTGCCCATCTGGCAATCGTCGTAGAAGTCGGTCCCGAGGTTATTTCCGGCTCGACGCGGATGAAAGCCGGCACCGCGCAGAAGATGATCCTGAACATGCTTTCCACCGGCGTTATGACCCGCCTGGGCTACGTCTACGGCAACCTGATGGTGAACGTTCACCTAAAGAACCAGAAGCTGAACGAGCGTGGCGCAAATATTTTGCAAAGCGCAAGCGGCATCACCCGAGTCATGGCGGAAAGGGCGCTAAAAGCCGCCGGGAACAAAGTACCGGTTGCGCTGGTGATGCTGAAGGCAAAGGTGGACCGCGCCTCCGCCGAGAGCGCGTTGAGATCAGCCGGCGGCCATGTCCGTCGGGCCATTGCCGAAGCGAGAAACTCGTAGCGGCCAGTTCGTTTTCTGAAGACCGTGCCCTTCCGATTAACAGCCATTCCGAGTGACAATCGCGCGGGGCCCAGTAGAATAGACGGGCTGGCCTTCGCTGGAAGGCGTGTTGCATGGACAAATTTGTCATCCGCGGTGGGAACCCGTTGCTCGGTACGGTGCGTGTCAGCGGCGCCAAGAACGCAGCTCTGCCTGCCATGGCGGCTGCGCTTCTCACCGAAGACCCGGTCATCCTGGAGAACATTCCCCAGGTGCGCGATATCGAGACCACCCGCAAACTGCTGGCGGCGATGGGCGCGGAAGTCGAACTCGGCTACGGCCGCGCGCACCACCGCACGACGTTGTGCTGCAAGAATCTTGCCTCGCCCGAAGCCTCCTACGAATTGGTTAAGACCATGCGGGCCTCGACTCTCGTGCTCGGACCTCTGGTTGCGCGCTGCGGCCGGGCGCGTGTTTCCCTGCCCGGCGGGTGCGCCATCGGCGCACGGCCCATCGATCTTCACATCAAGGGACTGGAATGCCTCGGCGCAAAAATCACTCAGGACCACGGCTACGTGGAAGCGCGGGCTGACCGCCTGAAAGGCGCCGAGATTGTTTTCGACAAGATCACCGTCACCGGCACCGAAGATCTGCTCATGGCCGCTGTATTGGCGGAAGGCGAGACCGTTATGCAGAATTGCGCCCGCGAACCCGAGGTCGCTGACCTCGCTGCCCTGCTCAACAAAATGGGTGCGCGGATTGAAGGGTCGGGCAGCGCCACCATCCTCATCAAGGGCGTGAGCAAATTGCATGGCGCCAGGCACGCCATTATTCCAGATCGCATTGAAGCAGCGACCTTCATCATTGCGGGTGCGATCACCGGAGGAGACGTTAAGGTAGCGGACTGCGATCCCCGCCATTTAGACGCCCTGCTGCAAAAACTGCACGAAGCCGGAGTCAAAACCAAGCAGACCGCCGACTCAGTCCGCGTGATGGGCGACGCTCCCACCAAAGCCGCCGATGTTATCACCCAGGAGTATCCGGGCTTTCCGACCGACATGCAGGCGCAATATATGGCATTGGCGACCCAGGCGGAGGGCGCCTCCGTCATCACCGAAAACATTTTCGAGAACCGCTTCATGCACGCCCTCGAGATGGTCCGGATGGGAGCGAATATCAAGATTGAAGGACGCCGCGCGGTGGTTACGGGTAAGGCTCCGCTAAGCGGAGCGGCCGTGCTGGCCTCGGATCTGCGCGCCTCGGCTTCGCTGGTGCTGGCGGCGCTGGTGGCCGATGGCGAGACCATCATCGACCGCGTCTATCACATTGACCGCGGCTACGAGCGCATTGAAGAAAAACTCAAGGGAATCGGGGCCGAGATTCGCCGCATTGGAGAGATTTTTCCAAAACGGCATAGTGCCAGTAGCCCCTGCTAGGCCGACAGCCCGGTATTCGAACCGGTCCTCCCGACGCCGCAAAGATCTTCCATGGAAAGATCGTCGAGCTTTACTCTAAGTAATTTACAGTAAACAACTTGGACCGTCACCGACAGTCTTTCCAAGCCAAGAAGAAAGGCGAGCTGGAGGTTACTTTCGTAGCATCTGCTTTGTCCCGTTCTGGCGTATCGTGTTGTTAGAAGGCGCGAAAAGGGTGAGGAAACCCGTTGCAGAATTGGGAACGCTAGATGCCTCCGCTAAAACTTCTGGTGGTCGAAGATAACCTGGTCAGCCTGGAACTGATGGCCGAGGTTTTTACCTCTTTGCAGGCGGAGGTGGTTCCCCTCAGCGATAGCACCGAGGCCAGCAGCCTCGTCAATCGAGAAAGATTCGATGGAATCTTCCTTGACCTCGAAATGCCTCAAATGCATGGCTTCGACCTGGCGCGCCACATCCGCAAGTCGACCTGGAATAAGTCCACTCCTATCATCATTGTGACCGGACGGGAAGAACGGCAGACCATGCAGCAGGCGTTTTCCCTGGGCGCCACGTTCTTTTTGCAAAAACCGGTCGACCGCCAGAAGCTGAGCGGGCTGTTCCGCAGCGTACGCGGAGGCCTGTTCGAATTTCGACGCCGCCATTTGCGGGTGCCGCTGCACACTGAGGTGACGTGTACTGCCGGTTCGCGAACCATTCATGGCACCTCGCGCAACCTTAGCCAGGGTGGTATGCAGATCGAAGCCAGGGGGCTGCAGCTAGGCGATACCGTGCACCTCGAGTTTGTGCTGCCTGGTTCCAGTGGCGTAGTCGAGGCCAGCGGATCGCTGGTTTGGGGCCAGGACAATGTATTGGGAATCGGGTTCACGAAAATCGGGGAGGAAGCGCAACAAAAGATTCGGGATTTTGTCGCTTCTGCAGAAAAAGCACGGGAGCGCTAACGCAGAGCCCTGTTCCTACCTCGTCCACGTCAGCTTCGCATAGACGCCCCGCCGGATTCCAACCAGCGGTCCGGGATCGCCACCGTATTCCGCATGTTCGGGTTGGAAGAGGTTCTGGCCGACCAATGACAATTCAAATTGCCGGTTGATTCGCCATCCTAACCTTGCGTCTGCGGTGGAGTACGCTGAAACCCGGAAATCAGGCAGCGAACTCACATAGCGATAAGCAAGATCGAGTTGAAAATTCTTAGGCAACTCGAAATAAGATTGGATCACCGCCTTATGCTGCGGACTGTCCCCTTCCAGCTGGCCGACGGTCGAAAGGTCTATGCTCGTCGACTTATTCCGCATGCTCAGATGCACATAAGAATACGATCCCTTGAACCGCCACCATTTCGTCATGTTCCAGACCGGCGAGATCTCGATGCCTCGGGTGTTCCCCAAGATCCCGTTGCGGAAAGAGAGCGGCAGAATGACATGGACCGAAGGCGAAGGTTCGACAAAAGGAGTTTGCAATTCGACGCTCAACAGGTCGTCATACTGGTTGTAGAAAGTCGCCACATCCAGGTAAGCGCTGGGTGTGAACAAGGCCCGGTAACCCAATTCATAACCATTGAGCTGCTCGGCAGAGAAGTCTCCGTCGCCGATCAGGCGCACATAAATGGGCACCGGGTCAGTGGTTGCCAGATTCGTAAATTGAAATCCTTCTTCAATACGGGAAGGGGTGCGCACGGCGCGGGTGATGGCAGCCCACACCGTATGGTGATCGTTGGGCGTCCATAAAAGCCGCCCGCTCGGCTGCACCTCAAACCCACTGAAGGTGTTGTGCTCAAGCTTTGTGCCAACGATGAAAGATAAATGCCGGGGCACAATGCTGATCTGATCCTGCACGAATCCGCTGAAGATATTGTAGGTCTGATATTCCGGAGTGAAAATGACGCTGGGAACCGTCTGGATGAAATGGCTGGGACTTACCCGAATGCCACCACCCCAAATGAACTCGTTGCGCGGAAGAATGATGTGGTGAATAACATCCAGATCGAAGGTATTGCGGATCTCCCGGTAGTTAATATCGTGCCGGTCGGTGCGGTCGAAGTAGGCCTGCACTTGAATATCGGATGACGAACTGAGGGTACGCCGCCACCTCCCGAGTATGTTTTGGCCGAAGAAGTAGCCGTTGCCGTCAGTAACGACTAACGCCGGAGGAGAATAAGTGCTAATACCTTGCGATTGCCCGGCCACAGTCCCGTAGGCATCACCCTCAATCGTCACCGTATCTCGCGGAGTGGGATTCCAGTCCGTGCGAAACCCGCCTTGCCCCATTTCCCAGCCGTCAAATTCCATGTGGTCCGGATGGAACTGGGAGCCCCGGGAGAAGCCGGATCCGTAGACTCGGTAACTGAAATTGTCGTCGCCGCTTCCATATCTCGCAGTTAGAAATCCGCGCTCTACGGTCCCACCGCCGCCGGAGAGCATCAGGCCGTGAGTGTCTTTGGCGCTCTTGGTGATGATGTTAATCACGCCGTTGACGGCGTTAGCTCCCCAGATGGTGCCGCCCGGACCACGGATTACCTCGATGCGTTCGATGTCTTCGAGCGGAACATCCTGAACTTCCCAGTAGACGCCGGCGAACAACGGTGTGTACACCGACCGGCCATCAATGAGCACGAGGACGGATTTGGATAGCCTTCCCTGGAACCCGCGTATGCCGATGGCCCATTTATCGGAGTCCAGCTGCGCCACTTCCACCCCGGGGGCAAGACGCAGAACGTCCGGGAGATTGGTGGCCCCGGAGCGGCGGATGTCTTCCTGGGTGATTACAAAGATGGCCGCCGCAGTGTTCCAGACTTCTTCTGGCTCCTTCGAAGCCGTAGTCACTTTCACATTGCCAAGTTGTTCGAGGCTCAATTGATTGAGAGCTTTCGCACCGGCCGGCTCCCGCTGAGCAGCGCACAGCTCACTTCCATACAGGGCGTGCAGGAGGAAAAAAATGAGCAGCAAGCACAGTGGTTCGCCATTCCTAGCCTGACGAAGAGCACGGAAGCAGGCATTCACCAACGGGGGACCTCGGCGATAAGCGTTGGAAGAACAGGTCTCGGCACCGCAGCGCTCCACTCCACAAAGGAATTCAGCGTCTTCAAATCATTCGTATAAACTTATCGGAAATCCGGTTTTACCGCCCGCGACTCGCGTCTCTCATTCGGGCACAGCACTCCCCGAGTTGACCGGTAAAGATGACCAAACGAACAATTAGGTTGTGAGGCTGATTTATTTTTTCTGGCCCTGCACTATTCTCCGGCAGCCCCGGATGCCGACGGTGCGCCGGCAAGCTAAGAATGCGGATGTCCGACAGCCTCATTACTTCAACAAGCGGTCCAGTTCTTCCTTCAGGGCCTTCGCATGCACCGGCTTCGAGAGATAACCGTCAAAGCCGGAATCCAAGATCTTTTCCCGGTCGCCCTGCATGGCATAGGCGGTTACGCCCAGGACAGGCAGCTTGGCAAAACGAGGGTCCTGCCGGATTCGGCTCGCCACCGCATAGCCATCCAGCACTGGCATACCAATGTCGAGCAGCAAGATATCCGGCACAGACTGCTCCAGCGCCGCCAAAGCTTCCTGCCCGTTGCAAGCTTCGATTACTTCATATCCCCGGGCTTCCAGCAACTCGCGAAGCAGTTCGCGGTTCACGGCATTGTCTTCAGCAAGCAGAACCTTTTTCATGACCTCCCCGCAGATTTTGCCATCTTTCGATCCTGGACCAGACGGTCGATTTCCGCCACCAGCTGCGCCTGCCAGGAACCGTTCTTTTGAATGAATGATTGAGTTTCTCGGTTAAGGAATCGGAGTTCTTCGGTGGAAAGCGTCTTTCCCGTCATCACAAAGATTGGTAAATGTCGTAAGGTGGGTTCCTGCCGAATGTGGCTGATCACGCTGAACCCATCCATTCCAGGCATCAGCAGATCCAGCAGTACCGCGCCAACAACTTTGGAAGACAGCACTTCCAGGGCTCTTTTCCCGCTCTGCACGCACTGCACCTCGTATCCAGCCGAACGCAGGGCCAGACTAACCAGCTCCAGGGTTGCCGGATCGTCGTCCACTGCAAGGATTGCGGCATCGTCGTCCTGGGCCGGCTTGACGTGCTTGCCGATAGCCTGCAGCAGTACGGGACGGTGAATCGGCTTGATAAGGTAATCTGCCGCACCGAGGGCGAACCCCACACGCTTCTGATCCACCACCGAGACAACAATGACCGGGATGTTGGCGCATTCTCTTGCATTGCGCAAGGCGACCAGCGTTTCAAAGCCACTTCCGCCAGGCATAAGCACATCCAAAGTAATCGCGTCCGGAGTGAGTTCCCGCGCTTTTTTCACCGCTTCGGCGAGAGAAGTCGCCATGGCAACCCTGTAGTTCGGCTCCAGGTAGCTGGCGAGTAATTCGCGCGCGGAAGCCTCGTCATCCACGATCAAGATGAGCGGCTTTCCCGGGACTGAAATTTCAGCAACCGCAGGAGCAAACTGCTCTTTGATCACTGGATTAGCGGCAGTGTTGGCCACCGGCAAAGTAAAGGTGAAGCAACTGCCTTTCCCGGCTTCACTGGCTAACGAAATTTTGCCGCCTTGCTGCTCAACCAGGCGTCGCGTGATGGCAAGTCCAAGGCCGGTACCTTCCGTGAGATCTCCCTTGCCGCCCTCTACCTGCCGAAATTCCTCGAATACCAGGGACTGGTCCTCCCGGCGAATGCCGATTCCTGTGTCAGTCACGGAAATCCTGACGAAGTCTCCCTCATCAACACAATCAATACTGATATGTCCACCCGGCGGGGTAAACTTCACCGCATTACTCAACAGGTTGTAAAGAATCTGTTTGAAGCGCACGCGGTCGGCATACACCATGCGATTGGTTTTCAGCTTTTGCTCCACCTGCATGTTCTTCGCCATGGCAAGGGGACGAATGATCGAGAGCACTTCTGGCAGAGCATCTTTGATGCTGAAGTTCTGGCAGCGCAATTCGAGTTGTCCCGCCTCGATTTTTGACAGATCCAGAATGTCGTTGATCAGCTGCAACAAGTGGGCGGATCCCTGCTTGATGTGGTTGACGAAGCGCGTCTGCTTGTCGTTGAGCGGGCCCGACGTTCCATCCGCCAGGAGATCGGAAAAGCCCACGATCGCATTTAGCGGAGTTCGCAGTTCGTGGCTCATGCTGGCGAGGAATTTGCTCTTGAGGCGGTTGGCGTGGTCAGATTCGGCCGCCTCTGCCCGGCTGAGCCGCTCCGATTTCAGCAGCTGACCAATCAATTCGATTTCGGAATTGGCGCGCTTAATCTCTTCCGCGCGCCGGCTGAGCTCCGCTTCCAGTTGCTCGCTCTTTTCTTCCAGAGCCTGGGAGTGAAGCCGCTGACGCTCCTGCACCTGGCTCATCTTCACCAGATTGGTGACGTCCTCAACCCGGTGGATGATATAGCCCAGTTCTCCGTCGCCGTTCAACACCGGGGTGTTGAGCGGACTCCAATGCCGCTCCTCCCAGGCCCCTCCTTCTGCGGCGGGCTGGCGAATATCGTATTTCTGGATCGCCATCTGGTGGGGCTGGCGCGTGGAAAGAACTGTGTCGAGTGAAACGCGCAGATTGTGAGCACCGGTCGCGTTGGGATCATCGGGATTGTCCGGAAACACTTCGAACAGACCCTTGCCAATGATGTCTTCACGGCGCGTCATGGTCGCCCGCAAATAGGAATCCGACACTGCCACGATGGTTAATCCTGGCGTGAGAACCAGAAATGGAGTTGGCGATGCGTGAAATAACCGGCGATAGTCTTCCGCTGCGGGAAGATTTACCGCGTCTTCAGCCATGGCTTCCCTCTCGCATTGGATACCTTGCAGGGGCAGGTGTTCTCATGACTTCCCCACCGATTTTGCCAGTTTGTTGCTTCGAATAAGCCGGCCCACCTCAGACAGA